>CAVXOL010000025.1:0-369372 GCA_963763325.1 uncultured Chloroflexia bacterium | reverse complement strand
TCAGAGGTTACGCCTGTGACGATAGCGGGACCGAGTGGTGCGAATGTGTCGAACCCCTTCGCGCGCGACCACTGACCGTCCTTGAACTGGAAATCCCTGGCGCTGACGTCGTTCAACAGGCGGGTGCCCTTAATGACATCCCAGGCGCGCTCGGCCTTCACATGCCGACACTTTCGGCCAATGACAATCGCCCAGCTCTGCTTCGGCATCGGTTCTCTCGACACCGGACGGGATGACGATGGCGCCGCCGTGGCCGGTCAGCGAGGTGGGCGGCTTCAGAAAGATGATCGGGTTCTCCGGCGTCTGGAAGCCGGGAGCGTCCTGGCTGATGTGGTCCTGGTAGTTGAGTCCGATCGCGATCAACTTGCTTTGGACAACCGGCGCCAGCAAAGCCACTTCCTCGACCGGCGCGATCTCCGGGCCGACAGACAGCTTACCGAAGATGTCGCCGCGCGTCTCGCGCACGATTCCATTCTCGATGACTCCGACCTGTTCCTGCCCATCCCGCAGGAATCGTGTGATCTGCATGGGCCCATCCCTTTCTCAGCCGTCCAGCCTGCTGGCTCTCAGTCTGTCGACTGTCGGTTAGTACCTGGTGCGAATTCTGTGTGCTTTGATGGTATTGTCGCACGAATCACGGATGACCCGACGGCAGGCTTTCAAAGCGCCATCAGTCATTGATTCGTGTCCATCTATGAAGGCTATTGATACGAGAAAGACCTTTGGAAGCTCCGTATCAACGTACGAGTTATACGTCAAGTGGAAGTCGCTTGTTCCTCGGACGTCGAATGTTCCGACAATGATCTGTCCGTAGAATGCCTCACCGCTCGGGTTACCATGCATGCGGACCTCCGAACATGGAGCGTAGAAGATTCCTACCATGTGGAAGGCTCCATTGCCCTGGAAGTCGATCAGATCCTGGCAGGTGTCCATCCAGAACACGACCCCGTCGATGCCGCCCTGTGCGCCGTAGTGTGATGTCGCAGGTGCTGTGAGGTTGACCTCACCATTTTTGGAGTCGAAGTAGCTCGATCCTGTGAAGTAAAAGAACACGCCGTTGCCGTTCATTTCGGATTTAGTGCTCTGAGCGGTGACACTTGTATCTTCGAAGTAATAGAAGCCCGGAGCGAAGTTGCAAACGTCCTTGCAGTGAATTGACTCGTTCTTGTAGTAACCGGGTTGAAGACTACAGTCACCTGAGCAACTGTCTCGGTCGGTAACCGGCTTAGGAGGTGCAGGAACGTCTTCCATCGGATCTACGATGTACGGCATGTTCTCATGGATTCCATCAGGAGCCGTGCCAACACCAGAGACTTCGCCATGGCTATCGACCGACCCGGTGACGTGGAGCATTCCATTCCCATCAACGTCTGTGCTGCCATATGCACTGGCGTGGTCGCCAACGATCCGGAGGGTCGTATTCCCGTTCATGTAAATGCCTGGATCGTCGGACCTGTCGAGCGTAATCAGCGCGTAGTTTGCCCCTGTTGGCTCGATCCCGGCGACTGCTGTCGCCTCGACTTCCCAGTCTCCCGAATAGACTGCACCAACGAAGAACTTGTCGACGTCCTTCGTGATCGTGACCTGGACATACTCGTTGTTGCCCGCATACGTTCCCGTAGCCGGGGGCCAGCTTACTGTCACGTTTCCGGCCGGGACATCGGCGTTCTCGGCACCGTACGCCTGCGCGGATGAGACGATTTGACCGGTATTCCCATCGTACAGTGCCTTGGCGCCGGCCAGTGCGGCGGCATCGGCGGCGCTCTGCGCCTGTCGGCGTTCGGCCATCAGGAACCCGGTGTCCACCGATAGCGCCACGAAGCCGACCAGGACCAGCGATGCCAGCGCGAAGATGATCATCACCTGGCCGGATGCGCGGCGCCTGGCAGATACCCGGTCAGGAATGGGTCGATGTGGGACATGGCGCGTAAACGAGACTCGCCCCCGCATGGTTCAGCGTCCTCTGCTTATCAGAACATCCCGCATGGAGCCAATCAGTGCTCCGTGCGGCATTACAGCAATTAGGCAGTGTGACACCGCCTGTTCTGACTATAGCGAGGACGAGGGGCTACCTCATAGGGACATAGGTAATGGAACGTACAGGGTTATCCGGCAGAGTCCAACGATGTGCGGATGCTCAGGAGACGGAATCCGCTGACTGAACGAGGTACTTCAGTAGCTGCTGCTCGTGGTAAGCACCCAGTGGCCGCTCTGCGTTCATGCCGAGCGGCCACTGGGTGATGTGTCTCGTTGGTACAATAGCGGATGATCGGGCTATTCGGTCAACCAGACCCTGGGCTTGTCCATCTTGACATATTCGCGGTACAGGATGCGGAATTCAGATGTCCCTTTGATCACAAGGTCGCCAACGATAACCTGGACGCCGACCCCACCCGGTGTTCCGTGGAGTTCGACATGCGAGCATGGAGCGTAGATGACACCCTCAACACTGAACACACCGTTTCCCTGGGTGTCGAACGTCGAGCAGTTTGCGATCCAAAGTAACATCCCGTCGACACCGTCTGCATATGGCGAACTGTCCGGCGTAGTTAGTTCGACGTTGCTGTTTTTCGGAGTGAACTCCGAGTTACCGGTAAAATAGAGCAGCACATCCGTGCCTCGGATCCACGAACTGGTCTACTGGCACTCAGGGTAATGTCCCCATCAAAGAAGTGGATACCTGGCGCGAGGATCACGGTACCGCCCGCTTCGATCGTATGCGGGGTGATGTTGGTGTGGTGATAGTACCCAGCTGGCAAGGTGCAGGTTCCGGCACAGACCCACTTTTGGCCCGAGGTGTAAAGCCTGCTGCCGTCAGCATTGCACTGGTGATCGTCGTTCCTTTTGGTGGTATTGGTGTTCCAACGAGCGGGTCGGGAATCGGTGTCAGATTCGGATTGATCCCTTCGGCTGCGCTCCAATTGGCGTTGCCGCTGATCGTTCCGGCTGCGTCGATTGACCCATCAGCGAAGAAGATGTTGCCGCCGCCGCTTGAGTTGATATCGCTATTGGACATCGCGCTACCGCCCTCTACGTAGACGGAGGTCGTACCGTTAATGTACATGCCCGGCGGATCGAGGGCGAGGAGAGCGTACGGCCGAGGGTATGGCTCGACTCCTGCCACGGCACGCGCGGAGACCTCCCAATCGCCGCTGTAGACTGCGCCGACGAAGAATTCTTCGACATCCTTGGTGACAATCGCTTCGACATACTTTGGGTTTCCGGCGTATGTACCCGACTGCGGCGGCCAGTTGATCGTGACGTTGCCCTGCGGAACGTCGGCATTCTCTGCGCCATACGTCTGACCTGCGCTCTGGACAATTGCTAGCGATTTGTTACGGAGTACGTTCGTTGCTGCAGCGAGTGCGCCGGCATCGGCGGCACTCTGCGCCTGGCGTCGCTCGGCCATCAGGAACCCGGCATCCACGGAGAGGGCTACGAACCCGACCAGGACGAGTGTCGCTGCCGCAAAGATGACCATCACCTGTCCGCTCGATGCGGACCGTTTTCGTTGATCGGTTGCTCCCAGGAGACGAATCCAACGCATATTCGCCATCTTTCGTTGCGGACGAGTCGTCCAGAGTCGATGCTCAGCCGATTTGAGGACTCAGTTGGTGCGCGTATAGTGGTCGTTTGCTCATTCGCTCGACCGGTCATCATGTCATGTCATCTGCTGATTGTAGGGAGCCAACGCGGGGATTTTCTGTAACGCGAAAGTCATGATTTTGGGCAGTACGGGGTCCCGATCGTGACAGGACGTTCGTCGATCGTGTAGGTTCGGGCAAGCCATTTGCCTGACCATTCGCCCGGGATGCTCTGCTAAACTTGTCGCTCATTCCAGTTCATCGATCGTCGCTGATCTCGAAGTCCATGTGGCCCGCCGCGACGTTGCATGTCGCCGAAGGAAGGTCATCGTGCTAGACGCATCTGGTCGTTATCGCATTCGGTACGGAGACATCCTCCGTGCTGTCGGACACTTCCTTGACTCGTCGTTGTTCCGTGATCTGACGCTGGTCGAGACGTCGGAAGGGTTCATCGTCAAGGGAGGGAAGATCCGGACCGGTGAGACCGGAACCGGATACGTCCCTGAGTCGTTTCTGTTCACCGATGACGACCTCGAAACGCTGCTTGACCAGGCGATCGAAAGGCGAGGCTCCGGTACACCGGTTGAATCGCTGTTGCCATCGATCTCAATCGATGGCGAGCGTGTGCGCTACGAGGATGTGCTGCGGAGTATTGGTCTGCTCCTCGATCGAACCGGCTGGCATGACGTCGTGCTGATCCAGACATCGACCGGGTTTCATGTCAAGGGTCTATTAAAGGAGGCACCGGTCGATCGACAGATCGATGCTGTGGCGATAAGGGCTTGCTTGAAGATCTGCGCAAGAGTCGCGCATCGGACGATTCAACGCCCGACGCGGGACGCCGGCGGCTGTGGCCGCGCTGACGTGACGGCTTTACGCTGCGGCGGCACTGCAACGTCTAGTGTTGGACGATGACCTCGCTACGAGCTGAGAGGTTGAGGCTGCCGAGCCCGGGGATGATGCCAACCATTGGATCGAAGTCGTATTCATACTCGACGACGAATGTCGATCCCGGCGCAGGGCACGGGGAGAACGGACCATTGTCGGCTGCTGGGCTCAACCGGCCAGGTTGTAGACCGTTTGTGTGATCGATCATTCTCCTGGGTGAGAGCATCGAGCGTCACGCACGTCGAAGCTTCCGAGCCGTGTACCATCGCGTATCTGGCGGCCTCTCGCGTCCCGTTGGTCAACTCATGGTTCATCCAGAGCAGTCGCCCCATCTCCATGACGCCAATCAACATCAGGAAGAAGATCGGGACAACGAGGGCAAACTCGACGAGACCTTGTCCCGTAAAGCGGCGACGACCGAAGCGATTCTTCAATTGAGCACCCTCATTCTCACCGTTCGTTCCATATCGATTGTCGACGGGAGCGCCGGCAACGGGATGATCGGAGAAAATGTGTAGCTGACAGTAACTACAACCTGCTCATACCCTTGCGCGTCAGTGGCAAGAGACGACGTAACGCCGACGCTCGTACCCCAGATGCTCCCGCCTGATCCGATGTCGTTTCTGACAACCGTCTCAACGTTCGCCAACTCGCCAGACTGCATTGCGACGGCGGCGCCTTCGCGGGCTGCACCGCTGATCGCGATATACGCAGTGAATGCCCGGCCGAAATCGGCGGCAAGGGCAAGGATCATGACCAGTACGGGAAGCAGAACCGCGAACTCAACGATCGACTGGCCGCGCGACTTTTGACGCCGCTGACCGGAACGGATGGGTGGTACACCACTCTCCACTCGGCTACTGGCGTCATGCAACAGAGAATTGTCGAGCATTGGTGGCAGCATCGTGCACTCCTGGACGCAACGCGCGTGGGAAACGTCCGCATTTCAGCCGCGTGGCTGTCCGCGATACACACGAGTGTATGGTCCTGCTACGGCTATTCATAGAGTACTTTCGCCATAATTTGCGAGTACTCGGAATAGCCCATGGCGGTACTTACTGCCGGGAAGACCAACCGGATGTCAGGCATCCTGGCGTGTTCGTGCCTCTCGATATGGTGATCGTGACAATGCGCAAGACCAGTCGCGCTGGCTATTCGACGAGTAGGAGGCTGGCCGCGAGCGTGCCATGACACCATGTGTGCAGGCGTTGCGTGACGAAGTGCCGGAAACGATCGACACGACAGGGTGTGATGCGGCCAAATGTCGTGCAAATGCGTATACAGAGGCGAGTCGCGCCACGGGGGTAGCGCGACGGCAGAGCGGACCGCGGCACGTAGGATGCGATCTACATTGGCTTGGCATCATCAATGTGTGATGTCTGTGCCGTGCGCGGTATCATCATCTGTTGGGCGATCACGCAGGCAGGGCTGCGATCGTCCGGGCACATTGGCCAGGAGTATCCATCCGCGACGAGTCATACGGAGTGGCGCGCTCGGCGAATTCTGCCCATCAGACAGTGCCCACCGAGGGCATCGAGGAGGTGGTTCATCCCAGAAAGCGGAGCACCTGTGCCAGGTGCAGGCGGATCGCTGCGGCAACTTGCAGGGGCGCCGTTGCGAAGAGCTTTCCCCAACTGGTCTCACCAATCAGTCGAATCGGCCGCGCCGCACGCATCGCTGGGATGCTGCGTGCGCTATTGAGAGTCGACGCACATGGGAAGCAACGCCGGACCAGGGAACCACACACGACCTTTTCGACGTGAGGATGGAGGAGTGTCTTGAGACACGTACCCCACTGGCTGAAATATGCCGGCTTTGTGATGCTGATCGCCTTGATCGTTCCGCTCGTTGCTGCCTGCGGTAGCGACGACGATGACGATGCGGATCCGACGAACACGACGGCGGTCGAGCAGACCGGCACCGAGCCGGCTGGAACCGGCGACGCGACGCCGACCGAGGGCGAGGAAGAGGAAGACGCGACGCCGACCGAGGAGGACGAGGCTGCTGCTTCGCCGACCGAGGAAGACGAGGCTGCTGCCTCGCCGACCGAGGGCGAAGACGAAGGCACGGCCGGCGCTCAGACGTTCGGTCCGTTCTCTGCCGAAGATGTCCTGTTCGGAAATACGATGGAAGAGGGCGAGCAGGGCGGCACCTTCATCGAGGGTTCGATCTCGGACATCTCAACCACCTACCCGATCGTCGTTCAGGACACCGCTTCGAGCGACTTCCTCGATTCGATCTTCGAGTCGCTGGTGACGGTCGACCCGAACACGCTGGAACCTGTTGGTTTGCTCGCCGAGTCGTGGGAGCAGAACGAGGACGCCACCGTCTTCACGTTCTACCTGCGCGAAGGCGTAACCTGGTCGGATGGCGAAGCCTTCACGGCCGACGATGTCAAGTTCACCTACGATATGTACATGAACCCGGACACCGGTTCGCCGCGTGTCTCCGACTTCTCTGCCAAGATCGAGAGCATTGAGGTCGTCGATGACCTGACGGTGACCTTCAACCTGGTCGAGACCTACGTCGACTTCGCCGTTGACATCATGGTCTACGACATCGTCGCCGAGCACATCTGGGCTGACATCGATCCGGCCGCGATGGCTCAGGATCCGGGCGCAACTGGCCTCGATCCGGAGCGTGTCGTTGGTACCGGCCCGTTCCTCTTCTCGGAGTGGGTGATCGAGGACCACGCGACGGCCGTCCGCAACGACAACTATTGGAACGGCGCTCCGTACCTCGACGAGTACATCTTCAAGTTCGTTCCGGACCAGGCCGCCGGTGTTGCCCAGTTGCAGACCGGCGAGATTGACTACTTCGAGGGCGTTCCCGAGTCGGCGCTGGCCGAGTTCGAGGGCAGCGAAGATGTGACGATTGTCGACTACCCGACGCTGTCGTTCACCTTCTACGGCCTGAACCTCGACACGACGAAGACGACCCTCTTCCAGGACGTCGAGCTGCGCCAGGCGCTGCTGTACGCGCTGGACCGCGAGGCGATGATTGAGTCGATCCGCTTCGGTTACGGCGAGGTTGCGGTCGGCACGATGCCGGTCCTCTCGTGGGCCTTCAGCCCGATGGATCGAGAACACCTACCCGTACGATCCGGAGATGGCGGCGCAGCTGCTCGACGAAGCTGGCTGGGTCGAAGGTTCGGACGGTGTTCGCGAGAAGGATGGCCAGCGGCTGGCCTTCACGATGTACACCAACGCCGGCAATCTCGTTCGTGAGTCGTACCTGACGGTTCTCCAGGAGTACTGGGCTGAGATTGGCGTCGAGATGACGCCGCAACTCGAACCGTTCCCGGCGCTGGTTGAGCGGATCACCGAGACCTTCGACTTCGAGGCGTATCTGATCGGCTTCAACTGGGGCGTCGCTCCGGACCAGTCGACGATGTGGTCGTGCGATGCGACCGCAGGGCAACGGTTTCAACACCGTCAACTACTGCAACGAGGAAGTAGACGCGCTGCTGCAGGAGGCACTGGTCGAGACCGACCGTGACGCCCGCATCGAGCTCTACACCGAGATGCAGAACATCATCATGGAGGATCTCCCGCATGTGATCCTCGACTTCCCGCAGGGCTTCACCGGCGTATCGACTCGAGCGCACAACGTGTACCCGAGTGGCGTGAATGCCCGGTTTAACATGCATCACTGGTGGGTCGAGCAATAGAGGGAATCGCGGGGGTGGACCATCTCCACCCCCGTTGCACACCTTGCGGTGGGGATACGTTACACACGCTCGCGACGGGGCTTGCTCTGCGGAAGAAATCAGGTAGCATGTGGGCAGGGAACGCCCTGTCCACACCACATATCAGGACAATTGAAAGGCCATATCCATGGGTCGCTTCATCCTGCGACGGCTGCTTCAGGTTATTCCACTCCTGATCGGCATTACGATCATCACATTTGCACTCGCCAACCTGGTCCCAGGCAGCCCAGTGAGCGGCCTTGAGTTCAATCCGCGCACCACCCCCGAAGACATTGAGCGCATCAAGGAAAACCTCGGATTGAACGAACCGGTCTGGAAGCGCTACTTCATCTGGATCAGCAATGTCGCGCAGGGGGATCTGGGTATCTCGCTCCGCAACTTCCGCCCGGTCCGTGAAACGATCGTTGAAAAGATTCCGAATACGTTGCTCCTGACCGGCACGGCGCTTGTGCTGTCTCTGATCGTCTCGATACCAATTGGCGTCTACGGCGCTGTCCGTAGAAACTCAGCCTTCGACAACGTCACCATGGCGACATCGGTCGCCGGATTCTCGGTGCCGACCTTCTGGCTCGGGCTGATGCTGATCCTGTTATTTGCCGTGAAATTTAACGAATGGGGGCTCCCGGCCTTTCCGGCTGGAGGCGCGTATGACTTGCGGGGAGGCGGAGGTCTTTTCGACAGGATCGAACACCTGATCCTGCCGGCCTTCGCGCTGGCATTTGTCCAGACGGCGGCCTGGACCCGCTACATCCGTTCGCAGATGCTCGAAGTCCTCAACCAGGACTACATGCGGACTGCCAACTCCAAGGGCCTGCGCGAGCGGGTCGTCATCTTCCGCCACGGTCTGCGCAACGCGGTGTTGCCGCTCGTGACACTGCTGGGAATCGCGATCCCCGATCTGTTCGCCGGCGCGCTTATCATCGAGAACATCTTCACCTATCCCGGCCTCGGCCAACTGACCTTCAATGCTGCCATCAACAAGGATTACCCGTTGATCATGGGCATCACGCTGGTGGTCGGGACGCTGGTCATCCTCGGCAACCTGATCGCCGATGTGGTCTACAGCCTGCTCGATCCGCGTATTCGTCTTGACTAAACCGGACCGACGGTGCATTAGTCGATCGCGTTAGATGGCTGCCGAGGAGTCCGGCAGGGAAGGAATAAAGGATGAGTTCGGTTCAGGAGACTGAACGAAGCGCGGCGGCAGGAGCCAGGCCGGCGGTAGACCGCAAGACGTTGGAGCGCAACGGCAAGCCACGTACCTATCTTGGTATGGCGTGGCGACGCCTCCGGCGCAACAAGCTGGCGATGATTGGTCTGGCGATCATGATCCTGATGATCCTGATCGCGCTTGGCGCGGGGCTGATTTCCGAGTACATCACCGGCAAATCGCTCTCGGATCAGTCGCTGCGAACCAACTACATGGGGATCAACGAGGGCGGCTACATCCTCGGCTCCGATGATCTTGGCCGCGACACGCTGACGCGCCTCGTCTACGGCGCGCGGGTCAGTCTCGGGGTGGCCGGACTCTCGGTCGTCGTGGCCCTGACGGTCGGTACGGTCGTCGGGACATTGGCCGGCTACTACGGGAGATGGATCGACAGCGTTCTGATGCGTTTTGTTGACATCATGCTGTCGATCCCAACCCTGTTCCTGCTGCTGCTGGTCGCGACCCTCTGGCGAATGGGACCGTGGAAGCTTGCGCTGGTGATTGCAGCCGTTGCCTGGGTCACGTTGTCCCGTCTCGTCCGAGGCGAGGTCATGGCGGTCAAGAGCCGCGACTATGTCGATGCAGCGAGGGTTGTCGGTGTTGGGAATGGCCGGATCATGTTCCGGCACATTCTTCCCAACGTGGCGCCTGTCATCATCGTCTGGGCCTCACTGGTTGTTCCTGGCCTGATCCTGACCGAGGCGACGCTCTCGTTCCTCGGACTCGGCGTCCAGCCGCCGACACCAAGCTGGGGCAACATGCTGACCTCGGCGCAGAAGGTCTGGAGCCATTCGACAGCGATGGTGCTCCTGCCTGGCTTCGCCATCTACATCACGGTCTTTGCGATCAACCTGTTCGGCAACGGCCTGCGAGATGCGCTCGACCCGCGCTTGACGGATTAGCCGGTCTAGCGTGCATCAGCAATCAGCCTGGATGTCAGGGAGGGTAACGATACCCTCCCTTTCTGTTGTTCGCTGACGCTGTTGACTCGTGACGTGGGTATTCTGTGGGCCGAACGAAAGGGGGCGGATCGATGCCGGTGTTGCGCGTCAACGGGGTGGACCTGGCGTACGAGGTGCATGGAGATGCAGGTCCTCCGCTAGTGCTGACGCATGGGTCGTGGGGAGACCGGCGCGGTTGGGCGGCGGTTGTGCCGGGGTTGGCGCGGGTGTGCCGAGTCGTGACGTGGGACCGGCGCGGGCATGGTCAGAGCGGCAACCTGCCGGGGCAGGGGATACGCGAGCAGGACTCGGATGATCTGGCGGGGTTGATCGACGCGTTGGGGCTCGCTCCGGCGCACGTCGCCGGCAACTCGTTCGGGGGATCTATCTCACTCGGTCTGGCTGCACGCAGGCCGGAACTGTTCCGGAGCATCAGTGTTCACGAACCACCCGTCTTTGATGTGCTCGTGGGAACAGGCTCGGTTGAGGTTGAAACTGCGCGGGAGCGCATCAGGCGGGTGACCGATCGGCTGGCCGCTGGAGACATGGAAGGTGGCGCCGCGCTCTTCGCAGACAGTGTCGTTGGGCAGGCAGGCAGCTGGGAGAGCTTCTCAGCAGACGCGCGGGCGTCGATGGTACGCCACGCAGAGACATTTCTGGACGAGAACCGCGACCCGGGAGTCTTTGCGCTCGACCTGGAGCGCTTGTCCGGCTTCGAGCAGCCGGCGCTGTTGTCGTACGGAGATGTCAGTCCGAGCTACTTCGCGCAGACCGTGCGCCAGATCTCTGAGGTGCTGCCGAATGGACAGGTCCACACGTTCTCCGGTGCCGGTCATGTTCCGCATCGTTCGCACCCAGGTGCGTTTGTTGACGTGCTGTCGTCGTTCGTGCAAAGAGCGGATCGAGGACTTACTCGGTGACTCGTCCGGTCCGGTGCCGCCATTTGAGGAAGTTGAGCCGGCGCCATTCTTCGATCGAGTCAGTGAACTCGAGGTGCGGATAGCAGGCCCGGAGCTGGTCGAGCCGCGAGATCTGCTCCGCACTGAAGCCAAGCAGTTCCATGTCAGTAGACGTTACGGCGCGTGGCATCGTCGTTGTTGTGGTGGTCACTCTGCCCTCGATCCGACATGTGTCGTTCGGGTTCTGGTGGCGACCATCACGCCATCTGCCCCGATCGATACAACGAGCATAGGGGATCCTGCGACGCTGGACATCACCACAACGATGGGGATTGCGACTGTCCAAAAGTACGTGCCGGGTTCGGTCTTTGGTACCAGCGGGTTGGAGAACAACAACAGGCGGACCGCATCGGCCCGCCTGTTGGATCGTCATGACGCGTCTGCTACTGCGTGCTGGCGGCGCCACCCTTCGGCGTTACGACCAGTTTGCCCGACATGCCGGCCTGTTCATGGCCCTCGACCGAGCAGTAGAAGGTGTACTCGCCCGGTTCATCGATCTCGATCGTGAATTCGCCGCTGCGGCCGGACGGGGCGTTAGCGTGCGCCTCCCAGACGCCGTCGATGATGAAGTCGTGGAAGATGACGCCCTCGTTTTCGAAGACGATCCGGTAGCGCTCATCCTCCTCGACCGTGATGACATCCTGGCTGAAATTGAACTCCGACCCAACGACGACGATTTCCTCAGCAGTTGCGTCCTGATACCACTGGTAGCCGAAGTAGCCGGCTCCGATGCCGAGGCCGATCGCCGCCAGCAGGATCAGGTACGACACCTCAGCAATGCGCCGGCGCAACGGCGGGTGGGCGATCTCGCGTGGGTTCTCCGGCACGCTGAACGATCGTAGTCGCAGCGAGTTGGTGACGACGCTGACGCTTGAGAGCGCCATTGCGCCGGCCGCCAGCGCCGGCGAGAGCAATTGTCCGATGAACGGGTAGAGCGCACCGGCTGCCACCGGGATCAGGATCACGTTGTAGGCGAAGGCCCAGAACAGGTTCTGCTTGATCGTCTTGACGGTTGCGTTCGAGAGGGCGATCGCGCTGACGACGCCGCGTAGATCGCCGCCCATCAGCGTGATGTCGCTGGCTTCCATCGCGACATCGGTTCCGGTGCCAATCGCGATGCCGAGGTCAGCCTGGGCCAGTGCCGGCGCGTCGTTGATGCCGTCTCCGACCATCGCGACGGCGAGACCCCGTGCCTGGAGTTCACGAACCTTGTCGGCCTTTTCGCCAGGCAGCACCTCAGCCAGCACGCGTTCCGGCTTGATTCCGGCCTGGCGAGCGACAGCGACGGCTGTGGCCTCATTGTCGCCGGTCAGCATCCAGACTTCGAGTCCGAGTGCCTCGAGCTTCGCGATCGCTTCCGGTGACTCCGGCTTGATCGTGTCGGCAACAGCGATGACAGCCAGCGAACTGGTCGTCGACCGCGACGTACATTGGCGTCCGGCCCGCGTCGGCCATCGATCGAGCTGCGTCGAGACCGCTGGACGCGTCGATGTCGTGGCGGGCCATCAGCTTGAGGTTGCCGAGCAGGACACGGCGACCATCGACCGTCGCCTGAATGCCATGACCAGCGATAGCCTCGAAGTCGCGCACTTCGGCCAGCGCGAGTTGACGATCGCGAGCGGCGCTGACGATTGCCTCACCGAGGGGATGCTCGGAGCCTTGCTCCGCCGAGGCCGCGAGTCGTAGCAACTCTGATTCGTCGATGCCGCCGGTCGGGACCAGATCGGTCAGGCTCGGCTTACCGCGGGTAATCGTTCCGGTCTTGTCGAGGATGATCGCTCGCACCTTGTGGGCCTGTTCGAGCGCCTCGCCGCCTCGAATCAGCACTCCATTCTCGGCGCCCTTGCCGGTGCCGACCATGATGGCGGTTGGCGTGGCCAGCCCCATCGCACACGGGCAGGCAATGATCAGGACGGCGATCATGACCTGCAGGGCCATGTTGAACGACGGCTCAGGGCCGACGAGATACCAGAGCCCGAACGTGAAGAGCGCGAAGACGATGACGGCCGGGACGAAGTAGGCTGAGATCTGGTCAGCCATTCGCTGGATCGGCGCCTTCGATCCCTGTGCGTCGGAGACCATCTTGATAATCTGGGCGAGGGCGGTGTCCTTGCCGACCTTCGTGGCACGGAAGGTGAACGAGCCGGTCTTGTTCATCGTCGCGCCGATGACCTCGTCGCCACTGGTCTTTTCGACCGGCAGGCTCTCGCCAGTCAGCATGCTCTCGTCAATCGTCGATCGGCCCTCGACGATGATGCCGTCGACGGCGATCTTCTCACCGGGCCGGACGCGGACGATGTCGCCGGTTACCAGTTGCTCGATCGGGATGTCGATCTCGGTCTCGCCGCGGACGACACGGGCCGTCTTCGGAGCAAGGCCGATCAGCTTCTTGATCGCGCCGGTCGTCTGCGACTTGGCACGCGCTTCGAGGAAGCGCCCGAACAGGATCAGCCCGATGATGATCGTCGCGCTGTCGAAGTAGACCTCGGCCATCAGCCCGGATTGGTGGATCGTCTCGGTCCAGAAGGTGACGAAGGTGCTGTAGCCGTAGGCAGCGGTCGTGCCGATGACGACGAGCGTGCTCATGTTGACCTGGAAGTGTCGCCCGGCCCGCCATGCCTCGCGATAGAACTGGGCGCCAGCCCAGAACTGGATTGGAGTCGCCATCAGGAAGAATGGCAGGAAGAGGTCTTCCATCTCCTCGACCGGTCGGTCGCCGAGCAGCCAGACCGGCCAGAACATCAGCACCATCATGATCGCGCTGACGGCCAGCGATGCGATGATCTTCACTTTGAGGATCGTCAGCTCACGCTGGGTCCCGGCTTCCTCACGGGCGCCGGCGTCAATCTCATCGCCGACGTCAGCACGCTCGCGAACCGCGTAGCCTGCCTTCTCGACTGCCTTGACAAGGTCGTTGCGGCTTGCGACGCCGCGCACGTAGCGGACGGTGGCCTGCTCGGTTGCCAGATTGACGGACGCTGATTGGACGCCGCTGGTCTTTTCCAGCGCACGCTCAACCCGCCGGACGCACGAGGCGCAGAACATGCCCTCGATGTCGAATGTCTCTTCTTCGGCCGGGACGCCATAGCCAGCCTTCTCGACCGCCCCACGGAGTGAGTCGAGTGTCGCGTTGGCGGGGTCGTAGGTGACGGTTGCGCGTTCTGTGGCGAGATTGACCGAGGCGCTTGCGACACCCGGAGTCTTCTCCAACGCACGTTCGACGCGGCGCACGCACGACGCACAGGTCATTCCTTCGACCGGAAATGAGACCTCGCTGGCTGTCGTCGCTGTCGTTGTGGTCGTCGTGTCGGTTGCCATCCCCTGATCCTCTCGGAGGGCATCATCGCCCAACGCGGCGTCACTACCGCCTGCATGTCAGAATTATACCCCTAGGGGGTATGCAATGCAAGAGTGTGGTTGTGAGGTCGACGTTCACGTGTGAACCCACGGTGGGAGTAGCCGAGAAGCGGAGAGGGCGGCCATCTGGCCGCCCTCTCCGCTTCAACGTGATGTCCTGTTATTGGCTTTCCGGGATCACCGCGGCTGTCATGATCTGCGGGCCGGTTGGTATTGGAACCTCGGCGTCGGTTTCGAGCGTAACGATGACCTCGGTGTAGTTCTGGATGTCGTCGTGCGGCTCGACCGATAGACTCGCTCGACCGTCCGCGCCGACTACGAGGATTCCCGCGCGGGCGTACTCGTCCGGCGTCGAGAGCCGCAGCCAGGCGACGTAACTGGCGTCGTCATAAATCGGCAGGTCTCTGGCGAGGATCAGGGCGCTGTTCGTCTCGTGGTTCACGATCAGCTTTGCCCGTGCTCCGGACGCCGAGAGCGAGCCGATGAAGGATGCCTGGGCCGGCTGCTCGCTGCCGTCCGTGCCAAGCAGCACTTTGTCGACGGCTTCCTGCTCGGCGGCCTGTTCGGATTCGATGGTTTCGATCTGCTGCTGCTGATCGCTGATGACATAGGCCATGATGCTAACGATGGCGACGATCAGCACCAGCGGAACGACAGCGAATGGCACCCTCCTCGACGACGTCGGTACGCGTAGCCACGGCAGGCGCAGTGGCTCTTCGCGAGGGATCGCAGGCAGGACGACCATCTGGTCCTGGTTGCTCGTGCCGATCTCGTCCAGCCGTGCCAGCAAGCCGGCTCGCGCACGAATTGGGACTTGCTGCTGCGGTGCAGCATACGGCAGCAGGCCGATGACCTCGTCGTAGCCAGCCAGTTCGGCACGGCAACTCACACAAGTCTGGACATGTCGGGTAACGGTCTCAACCTCGTCAGGATCAAGCGTTCCCAGCGCGTAGAGACCCAGCAGGGCAATTGGATGCCCCGATGAGTCGACGTCTTCTTCTTCCGGGAACTCGTTTGTCTCCGTGCTCACGAGAACCCACCACCTTCCAGGGGATCGCTCAGAATCGCGAATCGTATTCATCGCGCTCGGCGGCGAGCGCGTCCTTCAGCTTATGAATTCCCAGCCGGAGCCGGGTCTTGATCGTGCCGAGCGGCTCCTTCAGGTGGGCAGCGATCTCGCGCTGCGACATCCCGTTGAAGTAGGCGAGCTCGACGGCGATCCGTTGCGCGTCGGGGAGTGTTGCGAGCGCAACGGCAACGCGCGCTCGCAACGCACTGGCCTCGGCGGCTTCTTCGACGTTCGTAGCCTCATCGACCAGGCCGTAAAGCGTCTCACTGATATCCACACCGTCAACTCGCTGCGGGCGCCGTTGGCGCCGACGCAATTCGTCAATGGCGAGGTTATGCGTGATGCTCAGCAACCAACTTGCGTAGTTGCCTCGCACCGTCCGGAATGTCTCGGCCTGGCGCCAGGTGCGCACGAAGGCTTCCTGGAGGATCTCTTCGGCCGTCTGGCCGTCGCCGACGATACGGACCGCGAACGAATATACGACGCGACCGTAGCGGCTGTAGAGCGTTTCGAGCGCGACAGTGTCACCGTGACGCACACGGCGCACCAACTCCTCGTCGGTCGAATCGACCGCGACCGGGTGGTCGACACCACGCGGGGCCGGAGTGATCCGGCGAGGCTTCTCGCTCATGGTTCCCCTGTTAGCGGCCGGCCAAAGCACGCTAACCATCCCAATATACGAGCAGGAGAGGCACTTAGGATGTACGGAGCAGATTGCTGTGACATATTTGTGATCCGGGGCCACTATTGCTACAGCGAATACGCGTCAGATATGGGGAACGTCCACACTAGTATAACGCCGACTGCCAGTAGCCCGTTATGGGGACGATCGCGAGCTAACTTCCATCTGGAGTGTCCGGCGCTCGCTGTCGCTCGGCCAGAACCAGCCGCAGCGTCTCGCGGCGTTCCTGCCGGTTGCGATAGGTCAGCCGCGAGATGACGGCGATGCTGAACAACCCGACTGCTCCGGCGACTCCGAACCCGACCAGCTTCCCCTGGAAGTCACCGAGCATCGGAATCATCACCAATGGCAGGAACATCGCCAGCATCAGCGCGACGACGACACCGCAACCAGCCCATGCCTGCGCTGACCAGTAACCCCACTCCTCGGGCGTGACATCTTCCGGCTTCTCACCAGTCGCGATTGTCTTCGATGGGTTGTGAGTCGGAGGTGTCTGTTGGTCGTCGTTCATCGGTTCCTCACGGTCTGGTTCGATCCATGTTCTCAACACGAGTGTACTGTGAGCGCTTTGCTCGATTCCTATCAAGCCGGGAGGGGTTTGCGACACCCTCCCGGCTCAACCAGGAACCGACGCTCACGCAACGGCCGGCGTTTCCGGACGCGGTTGGCGCCAGAGCCAGGCGAGCGCGGCCAACGAGAGCACGAGCATCATGACCGCGACGACCTGGGCTTCCTGCAGACCCCAGAACCAGACCCGTTCCTCACGGACGGACGAGATCACCAGGCGCGTCGCCGCGTAGAGGGCTGAGAAGATGGCGAAGATCGCTCCGTCCGGCAGTCGCTTCTTGCGCAGTGGCCAGATGATCGCGAAGATGGCGAGGTTCATCAGCATGTCGTAGATCGGGTAGGGGTGGGTTGGGACACCGTGCAGGCGCTCAGGCAGGATCGCGTCCGGGTGGGTGTAGATGAAGGCGAATGGTGAGTCAGTTTGCGATCCCCAGGCATCGCCGTTGATCGCGCAGCCGATCCGGCCAATTGCCTGGGCCATTGCCAGGCCCGGTGCGATCGAATCGATGATCTTCAGGAACGGATAGCGGTAGACCGCGCAGAGGATCGCGACCGTGACAAAGCCGCCGATGACAGCGCCGTAGACGGCCAGTCCTCCCTCCGAGAGCGCGAAGATCTCCAACGGATCGTCGCGAAAGCGGTCAAGGTGGTCGAAGACGTAGAAGAGCCGCGCACCGGCGATGCCACCTGCGATCGTCCAGTAGGTGAACGGCTCCAGCTTCGGCAGATCAAGCTTACGTTCTCGAAAGCCGATCCGCGAAATCCAGGCACCAACCAGGATAGCGATGACGGTCAGGATGCCGTGCCACGCCAGCACGTATGGCCCGATCTCCAACAGGTTCGGGTCAATCCCGATTTCAATTTCAAACACGCGGCTTCTCCTCCACTTGGGTTAATCCTACGCGGTTTGGAGTGTCACGCTTGACACACACCGGCTGTATTGCACTTGTCAGCTGCACACGTCATGATCCCGCAGACTGTGAGCATGGCGGCGGCGCGATTGCCGGCCGATTGAGATGCAGGCTTCGAAGGGAGTCCCCGAGATGACAACTGGCACGTTTACGGAGCAGGATACGCAGACATTCGCGACCAAGCTTGAGGCGTTCAGCCAGACGCTGACACCTGGCGAGCAAGCGGTTCTGACGATGATCGAGCAGCAGCTCGGCACACTCGTCACGACGACAACCGACGATGACGTCCAGGGCTACATGATCGACCTCGGCGAAGTCGCGAAGGTTCGCCAGCGTGAGATGTTGCACGAGGCCGACCGGTTTCGAGCGGGTGCTCGGCTGGACGATGAGAAGGCGCGTGAGGCGACGGAAAGTCGCGCCGGGTTCTGGCAGCGGATTGCGATGACGCTCGGCAACCAGGCGACCGCGATGGCGCCGCGAGCAACCGGCCAGACCGCAACCGGCTAGCGTCCATCCGACGTCGTGAGCCGCAGTCAAGGACCTCTCCGGCGGTAGCCCCTCGTTGGTCAAGCCGGAGAGGTCTTTGACTGCGGCTCACGGCGTTTCGTTTCCGTGCGTTGACAGAATACGGCTGCAGTTGCTACGATGCGCGGCAAGTGAATCGTCATTCGATGATGATCGGGACGAGTACGCGACAGCGCGGTGACCAGCGAGCCGGTGAGTGGTGTGAGACCGGCACACAGGCAGTCGTGGAATGGACCCGGGAGTTGCGCATTGAAAAGCTGATAGCCGTCAGCTATCAGTCTTCGGCCAGGCACACGGTCAGGAACGGGACGCCCCGTTATTCACGGACTGACAGGCTGATGGCTGACGACTGATTGCTGAGAGCTGAGTAGACTGCGCCGGGAACTCCGCCGTTAGCTGGAGTCGAGGTGGATGGACCTTCCCGCGTTCGGCGTGGGACGTGGACGTCAACCAGGGTGGTACCGCGGGAGCGCAAGCGCGCCCTCGTCCCTGTCAGGGACGGGGGTTTTTTGTTGTCCGTGGTAATGGAAATGACAACGTCGATGGTAGCAATTGCGTTGAGCAACCGACATCGTATGACGCCGCTGGAATTCAGCCGGGCGCGCTGGCGTGCTGGCGGTGAGTAACCTGCCACGCAGCGTGAGTACTGAGATAGGAGAACCGTGATGGTAGTGACTGAAGCAAGGCCACAAACGATGACGGAATCGGCCGCAAAGCGTCGTGTGTTTTCGGGTATTCAGCCGAGTGGGGCGACAACGCTGGGAAACTATCTCGGCGCGATCAAGCGCTGGACAAAGCAGCAGTACCAGCATCAAAGTATCCACTCGATCGTCAACCTGCACGCGATGACAGTGCCGTATGACCCGGCGGACTTGCGCCAACGGACGCTCGACCTGGCGGCGGTCCTGCTGGCGTGTGGGATCGATCCGGAAGTCGCGCTCCTCTTCGCGCAGGGTGACGTACCCGAGCACACGGAGCTGACCTGGACGCTATCGACCCAGGCGATGTTTGGCGAGTTGAACCGGATGACGCAGTGGAAGGACAAGGGACGCGGCGACGAACGGGCAGGGTCCGGGCTACTGTTCTATCCGGTCCTGATGGCGTCGGACATCCTGCTCTACGACACCAACTCGGTGCCCGTTGGCGAGGACCAGCGCCAGCACATCGAGCTGGCACGCGATGTCGCCATCCGTTTCAACGCGACCTTCGGCGAGACGTTCGTTATCCCGGAGGCCGATATCGAGGCCGAGGGCGCCAGAATCATGAGCCTGGATGACCCGACGAAGAAAATGAGTAAGTCTGGTACGCCAGGCAGCTACATCGCCTTCCAGGACACTCCGGACGAAATCCGGCGCAAGATCAACCGGGCTGTCACCGATTCTGGCAGCGATATCGTCGCGCGTGAGGACAAGCCGGCGTTGACCAACCTGCTGACGATCTACTCGCTGATGACTGATGTTCCGGTGTCCGAGCTGGAACGGCGTTACGACGGAGCCGGGTACGGCACCTTCAAGCGCGAGATGGGCGACGCCCTCGTCGAGCACATGGCGCCGATTCAGCAGCGGCTGGCCGACCTGACGTCTGACCCGGGCGAACTGATACGAATCCTCGCTCGCGGACGGGATCGTGCGCGTGAAATCGCCGTCCCGAAGATGGAGCGCGTCAGGGATGTCACCGGTATCAGTTTGAGTGTGTGATCGTCGGATCTGACAGCGTACTGGCAGCGGGGTCGGTTGAATACCGGTCCCGCTTTCTTATTCTGCGGCCATTCGCGTCCGGGCCAGCGCAAGCGCCTGCTCACTCGACTCGATCAATGGTTGGTTTGTCTTTGCCCGGCGGAGTGCGAGTGCCTCTTCGAGGTGTGCGATCGCCTCGTCATATCGGCCCATCTCAAGCAGGCACTTTCCCAGATGCTGGAGGGCAAAGTCACGCAGCATCTCGGCGTCTCCATCAGCCGTCAGGTCGAGCGCCTCACGGAACAACGGCTCCGCGATGGCATGTTCTTCACGATACTTGTATGCCTCACCAAGGCGAACGAGGTTGGCGACTTCGGCGTTGCGGTTGCCTGTCGTGCGGGAGCGTTCGACCGCCTCCTGGCCGTAGGCGACAGCGCTGTCGAGTTCCCCATAAACGCGGCACGCGTCGGTCAGGTAGCCGAGTGTCCGCAGAATCTGGGTTTCGTTTCCATCATCGCGGGCTTGCTGCAACTGCTTACGGCCACGCCTGATCGCGTAGGCAATGCGTTCCGGCCAGCGGGGAATCTCCCGCAGGTTCTCGTCAAACGCAACCGCCTCGCTGATGTCAGGGAGCTTTGCCATCGGGATCGTTACCTTTCGAACGCGTCGGAGGAGTCGGGTGTGTCATCTTCAGGCGCGACGATGTAGACACGTGTTGGCCGGTTCGCCCACGGATTGTCGCCGGCCACCATTGGCAGGCCGATAGGATCGGTCTCGGCGGCGTCCTGACGGGCGAGCTCGACCAATCGGGCCAGAAACCCTTCGACGGTAGATTCCTCGTGGTAGAAGCGGAAGCGTGGTATCTCCCACTCGGTCCGCTGGCCTGGTCGAAACATCTGGCCCAGAAAGGTCAGGCCAATCATCTCGACGACGCGTTCGTCATCTTCGGGCAACGACAGCCAGTAGTCGGCCAACTCGTCCAGCCCGGCGGCAGATCGAAGGTTGCGTGGGTCAGGATCGAACTCCTGCATCTTGTCGCGTCGCCACTGCGCGACCGATCGTAGATGTTCCGCGAACGCCTGTTGTTCAAGGGATGCCATCGATGTTCCTCCGGGGAATGTTCCGGCGCATGCTGCACCGTAGCTCGGTATTCCCTACTCCAATGATGCCATCCCGTCCCTGCGGGTATCAGAGCGGTTGGGTCTGACGGCAGACGAACACCGGGGCGGCCAGACGCCGCCCCAGTGTCTCCATTCTGGTCAGGATTCGACTCAGCCGGTCGCCTGCTCCCGCAACTCAGCGACGCGGCGACCGATCTGTGCCAGATGGACCGCGTCATGGAACGTCATATGGTGCGTGATGGTCTGAATCGTCAACTCGCCCATCTGATTGTGGGTTGCGCCGGACGACCATTCCTGTTCGCCGAGTGCTTCGAGTTCGCTGGCGTGCACGGCGCGTAGCGCGACGAACGATGCCGTCACTTCGGCAAGTGATTGGTCCCGGTACTGCCCCAACCGGGCGAGTTCCTGTTCGTCATAGCCGAGCAGCGTCGGATGAGCTTCGTCGCGCATGCGCCGTGTGCGGTCGATCGATCGAGTCTCGGCATCGCGCAGGTGGCAGACGATCTCGACGACCGACCATGCGTCGTCTCCCGCTCCGGCGACGCGTCCATCGTCGTCGGAGATGCCTGCGATCAACCCGTGCAGGATGTCCGGCACCGCGCGGTATTTGGCAATCAGCTCCTGCTGTTGTGGCGTCATGCTCTACTCTCTATCAGTTGCCGGGTTCCAGGCGCTGTGTCGTTTCAGAGCGGGCCGTGATCTTGTCCCAGGAGTAGAGCATCGGATTGAGGCGGACCTCGCTCCAGTCAACCGCCTGGTCGGCGAAGTGCGGGCTACCTGGGTGGCCAGACGAACCGAGCGGAACGACCCAGGCGGAGTTGTCCCAGTCACCGAGGTCGAAAGCGTAGCGGGTCACCGAGGTTCCGTTGACGTGGAAGTTCTGGCCGGGGAAGGTTCCAGCGGCCTGGACAGTGTCACCGTCACCCCCAATCGAAACGGACGGCGGGTTGAGGGTCTCTGCCAGATAAGGGAAGATACCGGACAGTGTGTGGATCGGGCGGGTCGTGTGGAGCTTGCCCCACTGCCAACCGTCCATGTCGCTGCCGAGACGCTCGGTGAGCATTGCGACGGCGTTCGAGAGTGCCTGGGAGAGGAGGTCCTGCCAGCTCTCTCCGTCGGCGAGCAGCGTCGTGTCATTGTCGCTCATCATGCCTGAGATCGCTGCCCAGAGACGCGCTTCGACACCCATCGGCGCCGGCTCTCCGGAGTATGGGTTCTCCTTCAGAGTGGAGAGGAACGGGCGAGTTGCAACCAGACGCGCGAGGTGTTCGCGAGTGGCAACGTAGATTGCCGGCGCGACCTGACCCTTGTCCATGTCACCGTCCCAGCCCTGGAGACGGCGGAGGGCTTCGGCGGCGCGCTCGTCATCGGTTGTGATTGATCCGAGCGCCGTCACGAACGGACGGCTGGGGAGCGAGATGCGATCGTTGTGGACGGCGCTCATATCGTCGATCGTCGCATCCTGCAACTCACTCAATCGGGCGACGACTCGCATCGCGCGGTGTGGTGGCGCGTAGTCGAGCGAGAGGTAGTGTGGATAATCGTCGCCGACGACGCGATTATTGGCGGTCGCGACGAACCCGGTGTCAGGGTTGCGGAGCCGTGGCAGTTCCTCAAAGGGGATGTCACCCTGCCACTCGTGCTCGCCAGTCCAGCCTGGCACCGGCAGCCAGCCGTTGGCGCGGCTACGGACCGGAACCCGGCCGCGGTGCAGGTAGCCAATGTTGCCGTCAACGTCAGCCATCGTCATGCTGTTGCAAGGGTCGACCCAGTCGCGCATCGCCGCGTCGAGCTCATCGAGGTTGGTCGCGCGAAGTTGCGGGAGATAGCAGGTCATGCCAGGATTCGGGCCGTCAATCGCCGTGTAGCGCAGGGCAATCGCGTGACCGCTGGCCGGCTCGCCGACGATGACTGGCCCATGTCGCGTGACGGCCACCTGGCAGGTTACTGGTTCTCCGCCGCGCACCTCGATCGTCTCGTTCGCGCAGTCGGCCGCGTGCCATTCTCCCTGGAACTCGTACTCGAAGCCACCGTTTGCTGGCCGGAACCGCTCGACGTAGAGGTCCTGGTAGTCAGCCGAGGCGTGGGTGATGCACCATGCGACATGCTCGTTGTGCGCGAAGTGCGGGAAGCCTGGGACTCCGGCGAAGTTGTAGCCGATGACATCCCATTCGGGACAGGCGATGTGGGACTGGTAATAGACGCTGGGAACGTCCAGGAAGCGATGCGGGTCGCCAGCGACAAGTGGCTTTCCGGAGTGGGTCCGGCTGCCGTGGACCGCCCAATTGTTGGAGCCGCCGAATTCGGGCGTTTCCGAGAGGGCAGCGACGCCGGGCATCAGCTCATCGAGGTCTGCCAGCGCTGCCTGATACTCCTGGCCGGGCGGGACAATGACGATGCCGTCATCAGCGCCACGGACGCCGATGCTGGCGACTCCTTCCGGGCCGTGCGCGTTGAGAATCCGCGCTCGCCATAGCTTCTGCCCCCAGAGGCCCATCAGGATGTGCCGGACCTTGAAGATTGCGCCAGAGATCCACGGCTCCCACTCCCGAGGCTGGAGGTCGAGCAGGCTGTACTCGACCGGAAGTGTGCTGGTTGAGTTGATAAACGCGTTGACGCCGGCTGTGTACGCGTCACACATCGCTTTCGTCTCGTCGTCGAACGCGTCGTAGTCGACCTTCGCAGACTCAGCGATCCGTGCGCGGCGCATGAAACGGTCCTGGTCGATCGCGGCTGAGCCGGCGCACTCAGCCCAGCGGCCCTCGGCGCGGCGACGGTCGAACTCCATCTGCCAGAGCCGGTCCTGGCCGTGGACGAAACCCTGCGCGAAGAAGGCGTCGTGGGCCGAAGCGGCCCTGATGTGCGGGATACCGTAGTGGTCGCGGATGATCTCGACTGGCTGCTCCAGTCCGGGGATCGCCAGCGTGCTGGTTACATCCGGGAGGGCTGCCTCAAACGCATCACGTCCGATCTGGGTCGCCATCACTCTCTCCTCATCTCACCTGGCCGACAGGCTCGTCGCGCGCATCATAACCGCATTCGTGGCATCTGGATTCGTACCCGACGATCTGCGCGTCGCTGGTCAGGTGGCATATACTCGCCCGCGACTTCGGCTGATGTCGGGGTGGGGTGCGGCTCAGCTGGCGGATGATGAAACGGGTGTGATGAATGCGTCTGGTCCGACAGTTGTCGGTGTGGCTGGTGGCCTGCACGGTGCTGGTTGCCTGTGCGGGTGGTGACGGCGACGACGACGGAGTGACGGCAACCGTTTCTACTTCTGCAGTGTCATCGACTGCGACCGCCGAGGTAACCTCGACCAGCCTGGCAAGTGTTGCGTCGCCAACGGCACGGCCGAGCGTCGTTGCTTCACCTGCGACGCCAGCCGCGACGCCAACGTCGACGCCGCGTGCGACCGTTACGGCGCCGATCCGCCCGATCGCGACTCAGCCACCGACAGCGACTGCGACGGTATCCGGCGAAGATGGCGCTCCTGTCACACTGGAAGTCGTACAGCAGGGATTCGGCGAAGTCCAGTCATACGACGAGGTTGCATACGGATTCATTGTCCAGAATCCGGACGCTGACAATGCCGTTATCAACTCCGAATATCGAGTCACGGTCTACCAGGGCGCGGATATGCTGGAAACTGACACCGGCTACCTGGACTACGTGCTGCCCGGGCAGCGGATCGGCGTTGGAGGCTCGATCTTCATCCCATCCGGCCGCGACGCCGATTCGATCGTCGTCGAAATGAGTGCCGGCGAAGCGGTCGAGCAGGAGCTCGATCCTGGCTTCACTGTCGACCTCATCAGGTATTACCACGACAGTCTGTTTCCATCCGCAACCGGCGTGATCAGCACGACATCAGACGTGCCGTTGCAGGATTTCGAGGTATTCGCTGTCGGGTACGATGAGACGGGAGCGATCATCGGCGGTGGTTACACGTTCGTGTCGTTCATTCTGGCCGGCGGGACGACCGGCGTCGAGGTCACCGTCGCCTCGTCGGAGGAACCCGCATCGGTCGAGCTCTACCCCGTCGTGACGAGCCTGACGATCTTCGGCATCAACGATACGGCGTTCCCGAATGCGGAGCCGCTGGCGATTGTTGCCGACGGGTTCGGGCCGTCTGCGTTCGAGAATGAGTTGGGTTGGGGCATCGTCGTCGAGAACCCCAACAGCGGTCTTGCCGCCGAAACGACTGCCTATCAGGCGACTGCCTACGCCGCCGATGGCTCGGTACTTGGCGTCTATTCGTCATTCATCTCACTGCTGCTGCCGGGCGAGCGGCTCGGATTGGGCGGCTCGTTCTATCTTCCCGCTGAAACAACAGCGGAAAGGCTTGAGTTCGAGATACTCGGTCGCTACTTCAGCGAGACGGCCATTCAGGCGGATTTCCTGACGCCAGTTGACGTCGCCTACGTTCCAGACGAATTCGGCCCGAGCGTGACCGGAACGATCCGGAACAGCCTCGACCGGGACCTGAGCGATGTTGAAGTCTATGCCGTCGCCTACAACACCGCAGGCCAGATTATCGGAGGCGGCTTCACGTTCATCGATTTGATCGAAGCTACCGGCGACGCGCATGCCGAGGTGACGATTGCCGTCGGTGAGGATCCCGCTACGGTCGAACTGTTCGCAACCGTCGGCAGCCTGGCAGAAATTGAATAGCCTGTAGCGTGGTTGGCTTTGAAGAGTGCAACTGTATCGTTGTAATTGGAGTGGTTGTCATGCACGGTGAGTACAAGACTCCTGGGGGCAAGCTGGTTGTCGCAGACTTCCGCGTCCGGGACAATCGATTCGCCGATGTCGTCGTCTCGGGCGACTTCTTCCTGTACCCCGAGGAGGCGCTGGACGCGATTGTTGGCGCAGTCGAGGGGCTGGAGGTTGCGAGTGGTGAGAGCGAGATAGCGCGGGCCGTCGAGGCGTCGATCCCGGAGGGGACCGAAATGCTTGGCTTCTCACCCGAGGCGGTCGCGATCGCGCTGCGAAGGGGGCTGGCATGACGACAACAGAGCATAAGGCGCTCTATCCGGCTGAGGTCGACGAGCGCTGGAATGCGTATCAGTGGGAGTTGATCCCCGCCGTCGCTGAAGTTCCCCCGATGAATCTGGCCCTTGACGAAGTGCTGACGAAGACCGTTGGACGGGGTGGACGAAAGCCGACGCTTCGCTTCTGGGCTTGGAGCGCGCCGTGTGTCGTGCTGGGGCGCTTCCAGTCGGTCCGCAATGAGGTCCAGGTCGACAACGCACGCGAGGACGGCATCCAGCTTGTTCGGCGGATCAGCGGCGGTGGCGCAATGTTCATTGAGCCACCGCTGGCAATTACCTACTCGATCCACGTTCCGCCTGCGTTCGTCGAGGGGCTGTCGTTTCCACAGTCCTACGCGTTCTTCGACTCGTGGGTCGTTGACGCGTTGCGAGAGCTGGGCATCGATGCCTGGTATGCGCCACTCAACGACATCACATCTGCCGGCGGCAAGATCGGTGGCGCTGCCCAGGCGCGACGGTTCGGCGGTGTCCTGCACCACACGACAATGGCCTATGACATGAACATGCCGGCCATGCTGCGGACGCTGCGGATCGGTCAGGAGAAGCTGTCCGACAAAGGGCTGCGTAGCGCCGACAAGCGGGTCGGGCCACTTCGGCAGCAAACCAACCTGCCGCGAGAGACGATCATCGAGCGGATGACCGAGACGTTTGTTCGTCGTACGGGCGCAGTCAACGGCGCGGTCACTGCCGCCGAACGGGCCGAGGCCGAGGAACTGGTCGAGACCAAGTTCGCGACCGAATCGTGGACGCATCTGCTTCCGTGAGGCATGTTGGCTATCGAGATGGGCGGTGGCACATAGACTGCGCCTGTCGTCTCCAGGTACTCAGCGAATCTACGGCTGGACCAGCCAGGAGAGGGAGCCATGGACGAACATGCACGCGAGAACGTAGAGCCGACGAAGGCCGAAAAACAGCAGAACCGTGAACGCGAGATGATGGGGTTCAATATCGGACTCTGGGCAATGGTTTCAATCGTCGCCGTTATTATCGTGGTTGGAGCGCTGTTCCTGATCTAGCGACACTTTTTCACGTGTCGGGAATGTCAGAGTTTGCGTACTGCCGGCCACGCTTCATTTCGTACATTCGTGCATCGGCAGCTCTCAGCAGCGCGGAGGCGGTCGTTCCGTCCTCGGGAGATGTGCTGATACCGTATGACGCGATATGGATCCGCGGCTCACCAGGAATGCGCGCTTCGGGAAGCTGGTCCAGTTCGGCCGCCAGTCGCTCGGCAATGATTGATGCCTCGTCAGGCGGCGTGTGCGGCATCAATATGACGAACTCATCGCCGCCATACCGTGCGACAACATCGCTGCGCCGAACGCTGCCCGCCAGCGATCTGGCAACGGCGCGAAGCAATTCGTCGCCGGCCAGGTGTCCAGCCAGATCGTTCAGCCGCTTGAGCGAATCGATGTCGATGAGCATCAGGGATACCTGGGTGTCGCGCTCAAGCGCCAGGTGGAGCCGTTCCATGAGATAGCGGTAATTGTGCGCTCCGGTCATGCCGTCCGTGATCGCGCCCCGGCGTGCGTCATCGTGTTGCTGCGCAACGCCGACCGCGGTGGCGATCTGACCCGCAATCGCGCCAAGAATTCGGCGCTCACTGTCACGGAAGCGCCGCCCGTCAGCCGCGGTGACGACGATGGCGCCGATCGGTTCTCCATCTGTGAGTAATGGAACCATGTAGCGCCCGCCCTCCCCGTCTCCAGCAGGCATCGCGAGCGGTTGACCAGCCCGGACTGCAGCGACG
Source organism: uncultured Chloroflexia bacterium (assembly GCA_963763325.1). GTDB lineage: Bacteria > Chloroflexota > Chloroflexia > Thermomicrobiales > CFX8 > JBBECJ01. The sequence continues at coordinate 341,378 of CAVXOL010000025.1, read as the reverse complement.
AGCGGACCATCTGCAGGGCTGAATCGGATTACTTCGTCTGCATCCGGGAATGTGCCGGCAGCGACCAGATCACCGCTGGCGCGCTCGAGGAGAAAGATCGTGCAGCTACCGACACGCATCTCGGCGCCGATGATCTGGGCGATCTGGCGCAGAAAGCGGTTCAGCTCGGGAATCGCCCCGATTTCATGGGCGATCTCGTACAGGATCCGGAACGTTCCTGGTGATTGCGTCTCGCGTTGCTGCAATTCTGCCAATGTCGGCGCCGGTGGGCCGCTCGCGGCATCAGCCTCCGAAATTCGGCTCAGGTATGGCGCGGAGTCCCGCTCATACGCTTTGATGACGCGCAACGCCGCCTCAATGATTTCGGGATGAAACTGCCGGCCGCTGCCCGCGATGAGAAGTTTCTGGGCCGTTACCGTCGATCGTCCTGCCCGGTACGGAACATCACTGGTCATGCGCTCGAACGCTTCAGCGGCGCCGACGATTGCCGCGCCGACTGGTATGGCATCGCCGGCCAGGCCATCAGGATATCCGCGTCCGTCAAACCACTCGTGATGGTGGCGAATGAGCGGGACGATTTCCGGATGTGTCCCGTGCGCCTCAATCATCGACGCTCCCAAAGCTGGGTGGGTCATCAGGAGCGCGCGATCTTCGTCCGAGAGCGGATCGGTCTTGACCAGCACATCCTCGGGAATGCCGATCTTGCCGACATCGTGCAACAGCGCCGCGAGCCGCACCGTCTCGATATCCTGCGGTGATAATTGCAGTTCGGCTGCAATCGCCGCGCTGAGAAAGGCGACTCGATCGCTGTGTGGATGACCGCCGGTTTCGCGCTGATCGACCAGGCTCGACAGCGAACGGATCGTTGAGAGAAAGAGTTCTCGATTCTCTTCCGCCATCCGGACGCTACGGAGTGCGAGCGCAATTTGTCCGGCAAAGCTGACGAACAGGCGAAAGTCGTCCGCGCTGAACTGGCCACGGCCGAGCCGCGACATCAGTATCCCACCCAGCACTTCACCGGCGGCGACCAGTGGTGCGGCCATGACTGATTCTCCGACCTCGACGATCTGACGCTTCAACTCATCGAATGCCTCCGGGTAGCGGGAGCGTGGGTCGGCGGCTGCATCCGGGACGAAGGCGGGTGCGATCCGCGTGACGACATCGCCGATGATTCCTTCGCTCGCCTGGAGGACTGGTCGTGGGCGGGTGCTGAGATGCGCCCCCCAGGTCTGGATCGCAACGAGTTGATCGCGGTCGGGCGAGAGTTCCCAGATCTGGCACGAGACAAATGGCAATAGCCGCGACAGTTCATCTCCGATGACCGCCAACGCCTGCTCCAGGCTTGCCTGAGTTGCGAGCCTCTGGATCACTCTATTGAGTGATTCGAGCTGGTCCAGCCGTGTATCGGCGGCGCTCCGGGCGCGTTCTGCCTGCTGATACAACAGCGCGTTGCGCGCTGCGACGGCGATGAAATCCCCAACCCGCTCAAGGAACTGGCGCTCGTTACTTGCGAACTCCAGGCTCGCATCACCCGTTACAGCGAGAAATCCGATCGTCTCTCCGTCCGAGATGAGTGGAAGGTGCAGTGATCGCGTGATGTTTGCGCGCCGGAGGATGGTACGGATGTAATCGCTTGGCACCGTGGTGCCGGAGAATGTCGCCGGCTGCTCAATCGATCTGATCCAGTCAGCCAGCGTTGAATCATCGATCGAGACGGAGTTGGTCACTCCGTCAACGGACAGCGATCCTTCAACGTGGCCGGGTTCGGTGACGACGCAGATAGCGATGCCATCGACATGCACTACCCGTCGTATCCTGTCTGCAACGAACATGAACAGTTCGCTGAGATCGACGGTACCCGCCGTCGCGCGGGCTATCTCTATCAGGACCGAGATCGGTAGGTCGTTATCCGTTTGGCCCGGGCTAAACATTGAACCTGCATTTCCGCATCGGCACTGATGCGCGATCACATTGCCTGAGTTGGGCATACTCTTACATTGCGACATTCAGTATTCCTGGCACATGGACAGCCGCACATGACCGGGAGGTCGCGATGTGCATAGCGGTTGGTACCGTGGAAGATAGCCACTCGTACCTGAATCGGGTGACAGTACAAAAATGTACCATGACACAATCGTTGCTGTCGCAACTCCACCCGGAGAAGGCGGGATCGGGATCGTTCGACTCAGTGGTCCTGAGGCAGGTACGATTCGGGGCGCTAATCTTCAGACGCGGCTCTCGGCAGCGAGCTATCGTGGCGTCAGATCTCAACAGCCACCGACTCTACTACGGGGCAATCGTCGATCCGGATGATGGACGGACGATCGACGAGGTGATGCTGGTCAGGATGACGCCGCCACGAACGTATACCCGCGAGGAGGTCGTTGAGATCAGTTGCCACGGCGGACCTGTTCCGGTCCGTGAGCTGCTCGCGCTTTGCCTGCGGGCTGGAGCACGGCTAGCCGAACCGGGAGAGTTTACGCTGCGCGCCTTTCTCAACGGCCGGATCGACCTCAGCCAGGCCGAAGCCGTGGCAGGAGTCGTCAGCGCCAGAACGCCCCGTTCGCTCGACCTCGCCGTGGGTGAATTGCGTGGCCGGCTGACGGAGCGGCTGCGTCCTGCCCGAGATAGCCTGGTCGAGACGCTGGCCTACCTCGACGCCGCCGCTGACTTCCCCGACGACGAGATTCCCTCGATTGAGCTTGGACCGGCGCTTGAGACGGCCCGTTCGGCGCTTGCGGCCGTTGTTGATTCTGCACGGAGCGGACTGCTCTACCGCGAAGGTGTCCAGATCGCAATCGTCGGCCGGCCGAACGCCGGGAAGTCGAGCCTGCTCAACGCCCTGCTGCGCGCCGACCGGGCGATTGTGACTGACATCGCCGGGACGACCCGCGACGTGATCGCCGAGAGCATCAACCTCGGTGGTCTGCCGGCAACGCTGCTCGACACCGCTGGGATCGCCGAAAGCGAGGATGTCATCGAGCAGATGGGGGTTGCCCGATCACGGCAGGCGCTCGTCTCCAGCGGCATCGCGCTGCTCGTCATCGATCGATCGCAGCCAACCGGGCCGGATGACATCCAGGTCGCGAGGTTGCTGGCCGAGCGGCTTGGCGATGGCGGCGTTTTGATCGCCCGCAACAAGAGTGACCTGCCGGATTCAGGCGGCCACGAGCCGGTGCTCGCGCTCCTGCCAGGCGTTCCTGTTGTCGACGTCTCTACCCGAACCGGCGACGGAATCTCTGAGCTCGAAGCGTCGTTGCACAACCTCGCACTGGCCGGAAGCGGTGCGGCGTCGGAACCGGCACTCGTCACCGTCCGCCAGCACGATGCGCTTCGTCGATCGCTGGAAGCTGTACATGCTGCGCAGGAAGGTCTCCTGCTGGGGCTGCCGCTTGACCTGTTGGCCGTCGATGTCCGCGCGGCGCTCTACGCTGTCGGCGAAGTCACCGGGGAACATGTCGATGACGCCGTCCTTGATGAGATCTTCAGCCGCTTCTGCATCGGGAAGTAGCAACGCGATATACCGCTTCTCGCAGGGGAGAAGTGCGTCGCGGGCTGACTATTTGAGTACGAACGATAGTCCCCGGAGTGTCGGTTCGGTCGGGACATCCTTGCCAAGCACCAGCACATGGAAGCGACCCAGGGCACGAGGATCGAGCAGGTGCATGATGGTCTGCCGGGCGTTGAGGTAGTCAGGCAGGTCGGCACCGGTTGTCTGGAGCCGGAGCAGCAACTCCTCGATGCCGAGGCCGGCGAAGAAATACGCCTGAGAGGTTAGTCCGAGGACGGTGCAGCCTCCTGCTTTGGCAGCGCGCGAGATTGCGCTGAAGTCGACATGTGCCGTCAGGTCCTGCAACCCGATTCGGCGGTACGGGTCGTCGCCGACGAGGTGGCGGCTATAGGTGCGGAGCGTCCCTTCGGGGCGTTCGCTCGGCGAGTAGAGCCGTTCTGCCGGGTAGCCGTAGTCGATGAGGATCGCATAGCCGCGTTCGAGCGTTCTGCCAATCCTCTTCGCCCACTCCCAGGCCACCGGGGAGACTTCCAATCGCTGCCCCTCGATCAGATCGAGGCCGGCCAACGGCGCCGCCAGCGATTCGCTCGAGAGCGGCCGTTCCTCGTCAGCGAACCAGCCGTCGCGCCATGCGACAAAGACCTCGTGTGGCTCGCCGTTGCGAATGACAAGCCGATGGACCGCGAACGCGTCCAGTAGCTCGTTGGCCAGCAGGACGCCGCTGAACGGCTCGTCGGTCGCCGTCGACACCCGTTGGTCGTATCCTGCCCCGGCAAGGCGTTCAACACCGGTGTGGAGGCGAACAGCGTTAACGTCGCTGAGTTCATAACGAATGGCGGCTAGAACGTCGGGGCGTTCTTCTCGCAGGCCATCGAGTATGTCGCGTGCCAATGTCCCGCTGCCGGCGCCCTCTTCACGAACAACGAACGACGCGGGCTGGCCGAGCCGGTCCCAGCACTCGGCGATCTGACGAGCCAGCGTCTGGCCGAAGATACGGTGTGTCTCCGGACCGGTCAGGAAGTCGCCGGCAAAGCCTGCACGCGCGTCCTGGCTCAAATAGTAGCCATAATCTGGATGGGCGAGCGCGAGGTCCATGAAACGAGCGAAGGTGATCGCGCCGTCGCGCTCGATCTCAGCACGGATCACTTCGACCAGTTCGGACCGCGATTCGGCGAGCAGGTCTTCTCGAATGTCCACGACTGTCCTTCCGCGTAGCCCGTCTCCTATCCGAATCGTATCCCGCACCGGTGGGGTGTCACCAGACGCTCAGAAATGTGCGTTCACTCGAAGAGATTGACTTTCAGGCTGGTTGGCTCTATGATGTGCTTCGCGCCTGAATTGGCGCTTGAACGCTGCATGACGACAGGGAACCGGAATGTCAGACATCGTGAACGGAAACGGAGGTACGACGATGAGCGCAACCATCGCTATCGTTCGCCTGCGTGCGCCGTTCTCGGCACGGCTCGGCGCTCCATTGGGCGTTGCTCCTTGCCATGGTCTGCCTTCCGGGCGGTTCTGGGGTCATTGACATCACGTAGCTGAGTCAGACGATCCAGACAACCGCGGGCGGACCAGGGAACGGTCCGAACCCCGCGGTTTTTTGTTGCCTCCGATCGGATAAGAACCGCACCTCGATGGCAAACATGATGACAATAATGATGAACAGCGTTGTCCAGATATTAATTTCATCATTATTGTGATTACGACAGGAGAATATGATGGCGACATTCGATAATTCAGATCAGGTATCATCCAGAGTGCGTGGAACTGATGTAACGGTGATGACTTCGATAGATCGCGAACTAATCAATAATGATCGACAGCCATGTCGCCGGACATTGAATCTTTGGAGAGGTGTGACATGTCAGTAGTCGTCCAGGAACCAGCGAACGAGACCTCGAACTCGGCCCTTCCAGCCGCGATCGATCGTAGCCGATTGCCGTCGATCGCGAACGGAAGCCAGGCAGTTGTCATACGGCACGTCTCGAAGCAGTTCATCAAGTCCAAGCGGCGACCGCTTCTGCGCTTTCGGCGGCAGGCAGAACCCGCCAAGCCGGTCAAGCCCGTCCTCGCGCTCGACGACATCTCGCTGGAGGTCAAGCGCAATGAGATCTACGGCATTCTCGGCGCGAATGGCTCAGGGAAGTCAACGCTGATCCGCGTCATCTCGACCTTGCTGATCCCTGACTCGGGCAACATCAAGGTCTTTGGCTACGACGTGCGGGACGACGAGATGCGCGTCAAGCGGCTCATCAACCGTGTTTCGGTCGATGCCTCGTTCTTCAAGAAGCTCTCAGCTATGGAGAACCTGCTCTATGCCGTCCGGCTCTATGGACGAACCGGGAAAGACCTGCGCGGTGAGATCACGAAGATTCTGGTGGAACTGGGCATCAAGGAGGACCGCGTCAACGCGCCGCTCGAACAGATGTCGCGCGGGATGCAGCAGAAGGTCGCGATCGCGCGCGCGTTCCTGACCTCGCCGGTCCTGCTATTGCTCGACGAGCCAACGACCGGCCTCGACCCGCGATCCAAGAAGGATGTCCAGGCGTTCGTCCACGATCTGCGCGACAACCATGACGCAACGATCGTCATCTGCTCGCACGACATGGACGAGGCCGAAGCGCTCTGCGATCGGATCGCGATCATGGACGGCGGCAAGTTGATCGCCGTCGGCACAGTCGATGAACTCAAGCGGCTCGTCGCCGAACGCGACGGAGTTCCCAACCCATCGATGGAGGACGTCTTCATCGCTCTTACCGGCCGCGACCTGCGAGATGACGAAGGTGACGAGGTCGAGGGCGAGAAGGCGGCGTAAGGACGAGCAAGTCAGCCAATCAGGTTGTCAGTCTGTCAGCCTGATCTCAATGATGACAGGATAGACCAGTCCGATCACTACGTGCAGGCTGACCGCCTGACAATCTGATGACCAGGGGGACACATGGCACAGATACAAAGCTCCGGCGCGCCGAGGGGATTCGGCGCGCTGGCATCGGCAGGGCGGGAGGCGCGTGCGTCGTACGCGTTTGTCGAGCGCAACTGGAATCTGACCAAGCGTTACTGGGGCTGGGAAGTGGCTTTCCTGGTCTACTCGGCGGCGTCGTCGATGTCGATCATGTACATCGGCAAGGCCCAGGGTGAGCAGGCAAACGACCTGCTGCTCTTTCTGGCGATCGGGACGCTCGTCTGGAGCTACCTGAACTCGGTCTTTATGAACATGGCCGAGATGATCGCCTGGGAGCGCTGGGAGGGCACGATCGAGTACACGATGATGGCGCCGATCTCCCGCCTGACGCACATGTTCGGGCAGTCGATCTTCGCGATCATCTATGGCGTGATCCGTTCGGCGTTGCTGCTGGGCGTGCTGGCGATTTTCTTCGACATCGACCTCGCCGGCGCGAACCTGACGGGAGCGCTGCTGGCAATGATCATCGGGAGCATCTCGTTTATCGGCTTCGGGATCGTCGGAGCGGTCCTCCCATTGCTCTTCCCGGAGAAGGGCGAGCAGATGACATTCATCATCTCGTCGCTGCTCCTGCTCGTTTCCGGCGTCTACTACCCGGTCGAGGTGCTGCCCGAATGGATGCAACCGTTCTCGTACATCTCTCCGGCGACCTACGTGCTGGAAGCGATGCGCGGAGCGATCCTCGACGGCGAATCAACAGTGGACCTGCTGCCGACGATGGTGCCGATGCTACTGATTGGACTCGTGACGATCCCGCTCGGGATGGCTGTCTTCGGCTACTTCGAGCGTTACGCCAAGCGGACCGGCAAGCTGAAGCGGTCCGGATAACGATTGGATAGGAACCAGGATGGCGCCAATGGCGTCAACATCCTGGGAGCCGGCGGTGTTAGTACGGAGGAGACTGGTTGTGCGCGATCCAGGGTTGGAAGCGCAGCCACCTCCGAACCGTCGTCGGGACATGGCACAGAAGGGGATGAGCACCCATGACGACGCTCATACAGATCAACGAATTGCACGACGATACCAGCGAGTCGACGCGTCGCGTCATGATTGCCCGTGAAGGCACTGAACTGGCCGAAACGCTACGTGCAAACGGCTGGATCGCCCGCGCCGGCTGGCGCACAACTACGAATGAGGGCCAGTCAGTCTGGCATCTGCGGTTTGAAGTCGTAACTGAAGACGAAGCATAGGACGGGACTCGGGAAGGTAACGGTGAACGAATCCGTTCATTGTCCTCGATTCCCGACTCCCGACGTAATGGAGGCCCACCGTGTTAATCTCCAAGCTCTCTGTCAACCCCGTCAACTGGTCCGGCGGCCTCAGTATCGATGCTGAGCGCCGTCTCAACGAAATCGGAGTTGATGACGCTTGTTGCGTAATCGTCTGGGAGCATACGCGGTCTACCTGATCTTCAGCGCGGGGTTTGCGCTTTTCAGCTCGGTCGTCTGGACGGTCAACCTCGTCTACCAGGTCGAGCGAGTTGGGCTGAGCCCATTTCAGATTGTGCTGATCGGGACGGCGCTGGAGCTGTCCTATTTCCTGTTCGAAGTCCCAACTGGAATCGTCGCCGATGTCTACAGCCGCCGGCTGTCGGTCATCGTCGGCACCTTCATGCTGGGCGCCGGGTTCGTCCTCATGGGGGCTGTGCCGGAGTTCTGGGTGATGCTGGTCTCGCAGGTCATCTGCGGTATTGGCTTCACCTTCCTGAGTGGCGCGCAGGAAGCGTGGATCGCGGACGAGATTGGAGAAGCTCGGGCGACGAACGCGTTCGTGCGCGGATCGCAGGTAGCGCGGATCGGCTCACTCGCTGGTATCCCGATCGCGATCGGCCTGGGTAGCCTCAATCTTGCCCTTCCAATCGTCGCCGGCGGATTCGCAATCATCGCGCTGGGCGGGTTCCTCATCCTGGCGATGACGGAGACGGGATTTGCGGGGGCATCCCGCGAGGACTTCACCCGCTGGCAGTCGATGAAGCAGACGTTCCATGGCGGGACGCGGATGATCCGTAACCGGCCAGTGCTGCTGACGATCATCGGAATCGCGGTTGTGTTCGGGATGTTCAACGAAGGTTGGGACCGTCTCGCGGTTCCACACCTGCTTGAGAACTTCACCTTCCCGGCGATCGGTGGGTTCTCGGATGTCGTCTGGATCGGTGGCATCAGCTTTGTCGGACAGATCCTGGGCATCTGCTCGTTGGAGATCGTCCGTCGCAATGTTGACCTATCGAGCCACCACTCGGTGACGAAGACGCTGTTCGGAATCAACGGTGGTCTGATCGTGGCCGTTCTCGCGTTTGGGCTGTCAGGCAGCTTCACGCTGGCGGTCGTGACGATGGTCGTTGCGTCAGTTCTTCGAAGCTGCATCTATCCACTTGAGACCGCCTGGGTCAATCAGAGCCTCGATCCGAAGGTTCGGGCGACGGTCATCTCAATGACGGGACAGGGTGACGCTTTCGGCCAGATCTTTGGCGGCCCGGCGGTCGGTGCGATCGGTTCGCTCTTCGGCCTGAGGGCGGCCATCGTGACCGCTGGCGCGATCCTGACTCCAATCCTGCTGCTCTACGCGCGCGCGCTTGGCCAGGATGGCGAAGTCGTTATCAAGCTTGACGACGCTGCTGTCGTGGCTGACGGGTAAACCCCTGCCCCTCCCTCTTCACTCAGAGGAGGGGCAGGGGTTTCGCCCAACCTTGCACCCACTACCTGAACATGCTTAGAATCTGCGAGCGCGTTCTGGCCGTGGGGGGCTGTTCGCGTTTTGGTGGGGAAGTCAGGGGAGCGGAAAGATCGGATCAACGACGCTACTGGTCGCCCAGTCGGGTGGACCGACGGCGGTTATCAACGCCAGCCTGGCTGGCGTCATCGAGGCCGCTCGCGGTTCAGATCAGGTAGGGACGATCCTTGGGACGCGACATGGCGTCGAGGGGATTCTCGCTGGCGAATTCGTCGATCTTTCCGCAGTCGATGGCGATCGTCTCGAGCGCCTGCGACGGACACCGTCGGCGGCGCTCGGGACGAGCCGTCATCGTCAAACAGACAATGAGGTCGAGCGAACGCTCGACACGTTCCAACAACTTGGTATCACAATCTTCACGCCTATCGGCGGCAACGATACCGCCGAGACGGCGCTGCGCTTGAATGCTCGGGCTCAGGCGCGCGGCCAGGACCTGCGCATCGTTGCCATCCCGAAAACGATCGACAACGATCTACCGGATATGGACCACTGCCCCGGCTACGGCTCAATCGCGCGCTTTATCGCACTCTCTGTCCGCGACGCCGCATTCGACACGCTCGCGATGCGCCAGCTCTACCCGGTCAAGATCGTCGAGGTGATGGGACGCAATGCGGGCTGGCTGACGGCAGCTGGGAGCCTCGCGTTCGATGATCAGCCGGAACTGCCACGGCCTATCCTCTGCCTGCCGGAACGGCCATTCGAGAACATCGAGCGACTGACGACACTCGTTGGTAAGCAGGTCAGCCGCGATGGGTTCGTGGTATTGATCGTGCCTGAGACGATGAAGTGGGCAGACGGTCACTCGGCCGCCGGTGAGACGCCCGACTGGATCGACGCGTTCGGACACAAGTACTTCCCAGGAGTCGGCAGCGCCCTGGCACGCGAGCTTTCGGCGCGACTGAATCTGCGTGCTCGCTATGACAAGCCTGGGACAATCGCGCGGATGGCGATGCATGCTGCATCCGAGATAGACATCATCGAGGCGTCGGAGTCGGGCAGTGAAGCCGTTCGACGGGCGCTGGCAGGTGAGACCGGAACGATGGTAACGATCACGCGCCGCACCGACACGCCCTACTACCACGTTGATTACGGAACGACGCCGCTGGAACGGATCGCAAACGTTGAGCGGCTGCTGGATGACGACATGATTGATGAATCCGGCCACGATGTCACACCGCGATTCGCAACCTGGGCGAGACCCCTTATCGGCGCTCCGTTCGCGACCTACGAGGTGCTGGTCTGATGCGGCGGTGGGCGAACGGGATGCAGCATCTGCTCGCGGTCGTGCTGGTTATCGCAGTGCCGTTCATGTTGGGAGGCTTTCTGCTGGCCGGTGGCCGAGGGCTGGTCATCGGGTTGCTCATCTCGCTGTCGATCGACGCGATCGTCTGGACGTTCTCGAGACGGATATTGATGAAGGTCTGCGCTGCGACCCCGGTGGCTGCCGGAGAGCATGTGGAACTAGTCGCGACGGTCGGACGACTGGCGGAGTCGGCCGGGATCATGACGCCGAAGGTGGCGATATCGTCGCTGCCGATCCCAAATGCGCTGGCAGCCGCGACGCCGCGAGGCGGGTTGATCTGCGTGACTGGTGGCTTGATCGGGATGCTCTCTACCGCCGAACTGGAGGCAGTCCTCGCGCACGAGGTCGCCCATCTGACCCATCCGGGACGCTCGGGGGCGACGATTGCGGCGCTGTTCGCCGCTGTCCCTGGGGCGATCACCGCTGCGGCCGGTTGCGACCTCTATTTCGAGCTACCGTATCGTCGCGGACAGGTCCGCGTCTGGGGTGGGCGACGTTTGCACCCCGTTCGTGACCTGATTGCCGTCATGATGGCGCCGTTGGCTGCGATCCTCGTGCGGCTCTCGACATCGGCGCGCGGCGAGTTGGCGGCTGACGCGCGGGCGGCAGAACTCATCGGCGACCCGGCGACGCTCGCAAGCGCGTTGCGAAAGCTGCAGTCGCTTGCAGGGCGAATCGTCTGTCAAGTCAACCCGGCGCTCGCGCACCTGCTCGTGATCCATCCATTCGGCTGCCCACGCCTGGGGCAGATGTTCGATACTCATCCATCGACGCCTGAGCGTCTGAGCGTGCTGACTGACCGTCCTCACTGATGTCCGACCTTGACGGCGGCATCCCGGATCTGCTGCGGCCCGATCTACGGCTCGTGTTCTGTGGCTACAACCCGTCGCTTCGTTCCGGACAAACAGGTCACAACTACGCACATCCTGGAAACCGGTTCTGGCGGGTTCTTCACGCAGCCGGCATCACAGATCGACTTTACGCTCCGGACGAAGACGCCTTGCTGCTGGAACACGGGATTGGCTTCACCAACATCGTCGCCCGTCCCACCCGGCGCGCCGACGAATTGACGCGGGACGAGATCCGCTCCGGTGCAGTCGCGTTGCGCGGCAAGCTCGAAGCGTTCCAGCCACACGCCGTCGCCTATACCGGAATCGGCGTCTACAAATGGCTGCGTAGCTCGACGGCCGTGACATGGGGTCTCCAGCCGGATGCAGCGGTTCCTGGCGTGCGCGACATCGTCGTCCCGTCGCCCTCGGGGCTGAACCGGATGACGTTCGATGAACTGGTCGAGCACTATCAGATACTCGCGACCACTCTCGAACGATCCTGACATGCGTTGATGACTGGTCGGAGCCTGACCTGCATCGGCGCCTTCCGAACGGTGGCTGGATCACACGTTGCAGTCCAATTCTGCTCAAATGGACGTTGACGTCGTGTCGAAGAGTCGGCATCGTACGGTCGATTCTGGCTGCAGGCGAGTACAAGGACAACGCGCGTGATTGAGGTCGACCGAGAGGTGTTGATTGAGGCCATCGCCGGGATGGTGCAGGTGCCGTCTGTAAATCCATCACTGGTTCCGGGGGCCGAGGGCGAACGGGCAGTTGCCGAGTGGATCGCCGGACGGTTGGGGCGGACGCCGGGGATCGAGGTTGAACTGCAGGAATCGGGTGGTGGTCGCCCGAACGTGATCGCGATCGCCGGGCGTGGGTCGGGGCGGACCTTGATGATCAACGGGCATATCGACACGGTCGGTGTGGCCGGGATGGATGAACCGTACTCGGGGAAGGTCGAGGGGAACCGTCTGTACGGTCGCGGCGCGCTCGACATGAAGGGCGCTATGGGCGGCGCGCTGGTTTTGCTGGAGGCGGTGGCCCGGGACGACGCCTTTCCTGGGCGACTGGTCGTGACGTTTGTGACCGACGAGGAGCATTCGAGCATCGGGACGCAAGCCGTCTGTAACGAGATTGAGCGGTTCCAGCCGGATGCGGCGCTGGTCGTCGAGCCGTCCGGGCTGAACGCGACGATAGCGCACAAGGGGTTCGCCTGGGCGGAGATCGTTACCCACGGGTTCGCCGCCCATGGCAGCGCGTGGGAGGTCGGCATCGACGCGATCGCGCATATGGGGCGAGTGATCGGTGCGCTGGAGGCGCACGGGCGCGAACTACTGACCCGCGAGCCGCACCCGATTGTCGGGCCACCTTCGTTGCACATGTCGCTGGTCAGCGGTGGGCAGGAACTGTCGTCGTATCCCGATGTCTGCCGGTTGGAGATCGAGCGGCGGACGATCCCGGGCGAGAGCGAAAAACAGGTGCGTGACGAGCTACAAGCGATTCTGGACGGTTTGGCAGCGCAGGACGAGCAGTTCCGGGCTGAATTGACGATGGGGCTGTTCCGCTCGCCGTGGGCGGTGGAGCGCGATGAAGAGATCGTCAAGGTTCTGGGCGAGACGTATCGCAAGGACACCGGCCGCGAAATCGAATACGACGGCGCTGCCGGCTGGATGGACACGGCGCTGCTGGCGCAGGTCGGCGTACCTGCGGTCGTCTTCGGGCCGGATGGCGACGGCGCGCATGCAGTCGTCGAGTGGGTCGATATCGACTCGGTCGAGACGTACACCCGGATTCTCGCGAACGTCGCCTATGCTTTTTGCAGAGGATCGGGCGCGTGACGCTGTCGACGCGAGTGACAACGCTCCTGGGCATCAGGGAGCCGATCATTCAGGCCGGAATGTCGGTTCATACCAGCCCGGAACTGGTGGCCGCCGTCTCAAACGCGGGTGGACTCGGTCTGATCGGGAGCGTGTTTCGCGATCCGGACGATCTGCGCTCGGTTGTGAGGGCGGTGCGGGAACAGACCGATCGGCCGTTCGGCGCGAACATCGTGCTGGCTGAGCCCTGGGAGACGTATCTGGAGATTCTGCTGGACCTCGGCGTGCCGGTCATCTCGACCTCATGGGGCGATCCGGCCGAGATAGTCCAACGAACACGATCGGCCGGGGCGCAGGTTATCCACCAGGTCGAGACAGCCGGCGAAGTCGCGGGCGTGGTCGCGGCCGGGGTCCACATCATCGTCGCGCAGGGTGGGGATGGTGGCGGTCATGTCGGGCGGGTCGGGACGTTGGCGCTCGTACCGGCGGTCGTGGATGCTGCTGGTGGAGTGCCTGTCGTCGCGGCCGGTGGGATCGCCGATGGACGCGGGCTGGCGGCGGCGCTGATGCTCGGCGCCGAGGGCGTGCTGGTCGGGACGCGCTTCCTGGCGACTCTCGAAGCGCCGGTCCCGGAAAGCTGGAAGCAGGCCTTGCTGGCGGCGCAGCCGGAGGACGCATGGCAGACGGATCTGCCGGATGTGCTTGACGACCACAGATGGCCGGGGGCGACCGTCCGGGTACTGGCGAACCGACCGGTGCGCGATTGGCACGGTCGGGATGCGGCGATCGTCGCCAATCGGGAGCACATCAAGGACGAGCTGGAACGCGCCTGGCAGGCAGGCGACGCCGAGCGATTCTTCGTCTACGCCGGCCAGTCAGCCGGGCTGGTGCATGAGATCCTGCCGGCTGGCGAGGTGGTCAGGCGGATGGTGGCAGAGGCGAAGTCGGTGTTGCGAGGTGCGGCGTCGTCGTTGGAGTGATCCGAAGCTCCGCTTCGGAGGGCATCTTCACCATACGCTGCTCAGCTCGGAGCTGGGTTTATTTCCTCATCCGGTCGCTGGACCAGCGTTCGAGACGTTCGGCGAATGTGGCGAGGACGTTCTGAGCCGGTTCTTCGCGTTTGACGCCGAGCCGGGCAATGATTCGTTCAATCCCGACAGTCAGCACGATGGCGATGACAAGCATCAGCAACACCCAGGCGAGCACCGTTGACTCCTTCGTTACATACCCTCCAGCAACAGGCGGACCAGCCGGACGGACTCATCATGTGAACAGGAGCGCCAGAAAGACGAGGAACGACGGCAGGGCACCCAGCCCGCAGCGAATGGTGCGGCGGTCACGGCGGGCGCGGTCGGCATCGTCAGGGGATGGACGGTTGTCGCGAGTGTCCTGGGTTGGCTGACGGGCGAGTCCACCCGAGACTGCGCGTGACGCGAGACCGTCGAACATCCCGGAGCCGATCATGCTGAAGCTGAAGAGAACGATCGTCACGAGGAGGAAGGCGAGCGGAGCGGTATTCTGGTCGAAGATAGCTGCGAGTGCGACTGCGAGCACGAGGGCAATCGCCGTCAGAACGACACCGGCCAGCAGCGCCAACCAGCGCCAGTGGCGACCTTCCCAGATGTCGTGGAATGATTCTGGCACCATTCGGTCCATGCGGCGACTCCATTTTCCTCGTTATTGCTGCCGCTGACAGATTATCATTGCGCCGAGCATGTACGTACAGCATCGGTCCGCATCTGACCGCCCGGCATGATTGATCGGGGCGATCACCGGAGGCTCAGCCTCCGGAACCAATTGCCGGAAGCGCGGTGGCGCGAAGGGAGTATTCATGGCCGGGGGCGATCTTCTCTACATCTTCGCCTTCATCATTCTACCGACAGCGGTCCTGGTGAGCTGCATCTGGGCGTTGATCATGCTGCGCAATGGTGCGCTGCTCCCGCCACGACATGTTGTAGCCCGTGAGGTCGATCCTGCTGATGAGGATGCTGACGCGGCTCTCACGGAGATGAACCCGGTCGAGGAGACTGGCGAGCATGTGATCGTCGAGCCTGCGGCGGCTCCGAGGACCGTAGCCGCCATGGCGCAGGTCGCCTCTGACGCAACGGCGGTTGTGGAGACGGATCCGGCTGTGCGACCTCATGGCGACGTGGGTGCGGTGGAGTCTCCAGCGGCCGCCTCGCAGGTGTATCAGTCCCCGGCGGAGGAGCCTCCAACGGTTGTGACAGCGACAGTCGAGCGGACGCAGGAGTTGGCGGTCGTGCCGCTGGACGCCATTGATGCGGGCGACGAGCAGCACCCGACGCCGGCGCCCGACGAGCCAGAGCCGGTTGCGGGCGCTGATACGCTGGGCAATCTGGATACGCCGTCAGCGGTTCCAGCCAGCGTGCTGATGGTGCCGCTCGATGAACCCGCACGTCCGGCGACAGAGACGGCTCCGGCTGCCGCGTCGGAACCGTCTGCACCAGCCGAAGGCTCTCCCGATCCGCCGCCAGTGACCGCGGCGACGGCGAGGAGGCCGACCAGACGAGTTGCACAGCTGCGTCCACACGACTCGGAACCGTCCCGCTCACGGCCACGAGCCGGACAGCGGCGTGAGCCAAGACGGTCGGCCGGGGAATAGAACGCACTGACGCGGCTCTACTCCTCCATCGTGAACACGTGATGCAGGACGGTCACGGCGCGACCGACTTGTTCGGCAGCGATGACAAAGGTGATGTTGAGCTCGCTGGAGCCCTGCGCGATGGCGACGATGTTGATGTCTTCGTCCCCATCGCGGTAAAGATGCGACCGGCGACGCCGGGAGTGCCGCGCATACCGCCGCCAACAGTCGCAACGATCGCGAGGTCGCGGACGGACGCGATCGACAGGACGCGTCCACGGCTGAGGTCGATCTCGAACTCGGCCTCGCAGCGCCGATAGCGTCTCGTTGATCTGATCACCGCCGACGACGAACGTGACCGAGTGCTGCGACGACGCCTGCGAGATCATGTAGACGTTCGCGGAAGTGCGCGCGAGGGCGGTGAAGATGCGGGCGGTGACATCGGAGACCCCGATCTGACCGCGACCCTCGACGGTGATGGCGGCCAGCCCGGAGATCGAGGTGATTGCCTTGGCGACCGAGCCGTTTGCGGTTTCGGGCCCGATCCGGGTGCCGGGGGCGGTCGGGTTGAACGTGTTCTTGATCCAGATCGGGATGTCGCGCTCGACTGCCGGGTGCATTGTCTTTGGATGGATGACTTTCGCGCCGAAGTAGGCCAGTTCAGTCGCCTCGGCGTAGCTGATCGAGGCGAGCGTGTGTGCCTCAGGAACGAGACGTGGGTCGGCCGTCAGGACGCCATCCACGTCAGTCCAGATCCAGATCTCATCTGCGTCGAGCGCGTTGCCGAGGATCGAGGCCGAGTAGTCTGAGCCGCCGCGACCGAGCGTTGTCGTGATGCCGCGCTCGTCGGCGCCGAAGAAGCCGGTGACGACCGGCAGCAGCCCGGCGGCAAAGATCGGTCGCATCGTCTCGGCCGTCTTCTCTCGCGTCCGGTCCAGCAGCGGCGAGGCGCTGCCGAAGACGCCGTCGGTGACGATCAGCTTGTCGGACGCGACGGACTGGGCCGGTATGCCGCGCTCGTTGAGAACGGCCGCGACGAGGACGCTGCTCATCCGCTCGCCGAACGAGACGATCCTGTCTGAGGCTCTGGGTGAGAGCTCGCGCAGGACGTAGACGCTGTAGAGCAGGCGCGAGGCTTCGTCGGCCAGCGCGCCGAGGGCTGCTTCCGTCTCGCGGCGGCGGTCGTTGGACGTCACCAGTTCCAGCAGAACGGCGCGATGTGGCGCAAGGAGTGCAGCGCGGACGGCATCGACGCCGTCACTATCTCCGGCGGCTGCAGCAGCGGCCTTCGCCAGGAGCGTGTTGGTGATCCCGCTCATGGCAGAGACGATCGCAACGACCCGGCCGTCGGCCGCGTGTTGCGCCAGAATATCGGCCGTATTGGCGATCGCGTCGGCGCTGCCAACGGATGTGCCACCAAACTTCATGACCAGCATCGATTCCCTGCCCTGTTCTATTGCACGGCTGACGAGTAATTGTAATGAAATCAACACTGCCATTTACCACGCTGACCGGCTATTGCGCTACCCTGTCGCTCGCTTCCATTACAGCAAGAGCCGTTTTCCTGACGAGAAACGGACCTGTGACACTTTTGTGATACATGCCACGGTGTCACGGACGACGCGTCAGCAAACGTCCATCGGCGAGAAGCGACTCGCGTACGAACGCGGATACTGTGAATCGCCAGACATGACATCACGTCATACTATTCGCGTAATGCTAACCACTCGATGTTCAGGCAAGGACAACTTGGAGCAAAGTTTAACGCTGCAGGACTTGACTGATGGCGCTGAAGTGGGGTATTAATGTGATAAGCCAAATAACGCGGGACTGCGATATTCGTGACGCCTCCCGAACCAGTCAGCGACGACCTGTCCCGGGGGGGCGGGCAGGGTTGATGCCGGTTGCGGGGAATCATCTGGGACAGTGATGTCGCCACGCGGTACGCATTGCTCGTGAGAGGGACACAGATTCAGCATCGGTGGCCAGACCGGTTGCAGACGGCGAGTCCTGAATTACTCGCCCGTGACCGGACAGCAATCATGAGATTGCTGATTGGCTCGACAGAACGACAACCTGCAACTGAATGGCGCCAACAGCCCTGGACAGGCGCGCAGGCATCGATGCCGCGACAGCTCCAGTCCGATTGAGACGCCACTCCCCAGCCGATCTGCTGTGCGTTCCAGGCGCCCGGTGTCGGCAAATACTGCATATTGTTCAGACTAGCTATTAGTCATTCATCACACAAACGCAGGAGATTCGCTAGTAACCCTGAGATACGTTTGTGACACGTCATCCTATTGACATATAAGATACGCACATGGTACTTTTGGGCTAGTACTCACAAGTGAACGCCATTCGCCACTCGCCACCGCGACTATCCTGCGCAGCGGTGGCATCTACGGCGAGCACACGGGGTGGTGCAAGGCGATGAACGAGGGGAGATGCCTGGGCTGACCGCGACGCTCTCGTGACCAAGGCTCCAGGGAGGTGGAAGCTCCTGGTGGCCGGCTACCGTCAGACAATGACAGGCTGCCCGCCTATCCTCTGCGTGCAATGGGGATACTATCGACAGCGGGTAGCCACTGTAATCGCCAATTCGTCCTGTACAGGGACGGGAAGGATTACCCACAGTGGCTCGTAAGCGAACACGCCTGATGACCCTATTCTCGCTGGTCGCCGTCCTGGCGCTGGCGGGGATGGGCCTCACCTATACCCTCTGGTCCGAGACCGAGACAATCGACGGAACCGTCTCAACGGGCGAGGTCGATGTCGAGATCGCCGTCAGCGTTCCCGCTCATGATAATGAAATTCCAACGAAGAACACCGCGACGTGCGATGCTCAGACGTCACTGAGCAACCCTAATGACGGCAGCGACGGCAACAACCAACTTCAGGTAACTGTTGGCGGAGCGTATCCGAGTTACGAGTGCATGTTCGAGTTCCGTGTGAACAACATCGGTACCGTTCCAGTGCACTTCGCGTTCTCAAACATGAACTTCCCGACGTGGATGGTCGACAATATCGACAGTGATACGAACACGCCTGATAACGAACTCGTCTGCTATCAGAGCGAGTCCGGCGGTGCCGAAACTCTGGTCACGTCGCTCGCTGCACTGGACGCTACAGGCCAGATCCATACAGGTGGGTACGTCCGCTGCGACGTCACGATCCACTTCACCAATGCCGATCTCGTCGCCGAGAACCTGGGCGGTGTGGGTGGAGCCCCGATCACGTTCTCGCTCGACATCCAAGCACACCAGTACAACGAGTCCGTTTCGTCAAGCTAGGAAACCGGTCGGTAACGGTCAGTTTACGTGGTAGGGGCCGGAAGGCCTCTACCACCCGAAGCTGACAGTGCCTTCTACGCCCAGGCTGAACACCTAGGCGGAGGGATACATATGGCACGAGGAACCCGGCACCGGTTTACCGTCATCCTGTTGATCGCTGTCCTGTCGCTCGCGAGCCTCGGTTTCAGCTACACGCTGTGGGCAGAGGACCTCTCGGTCGCTGGCACGATCACCACCGGCGAAGTCGACGCGGAGTGGATGGTCGGCGCATTCTGTTCAGAAATGCACACCGATCCGGACGACCCAGCATTGGGTTTTCCTGGCCAGGTCGGGAAGGGCGAGTATCTGGGGAAGAATGTCGGTTCAACGTCGATTGGCTTTGACCCGAACGATCCGACCAAACAGACACTCATTCTGACGATCACGAACGGCTATCCGTACTACGCAGTCGACTGTGCGGCCAAGTACAAGAACAGTGGAACGGTTCCCTGGCACATTGAGGGAATCAACGTATCGCCGATCAGCGGCAACCTGACGAACTGCACCTATCAACCAGCTGGTGTGTCTCCGTCAGGAACTGCGGCACTGACAATGATCTGCGATCAGTTGCTCGTCACGATCACGGACGGAATCACGAACCAGATCCACCCGTGTTCGGAAGAGCCGTTCAGTTGCTGGGCGGACACGAATGTGTTCGTTCAGATCTTGCAACCGGCGGCTGAGAACGCGACGTACACGTTCAGTGCTGGAATCTGCGTTGGACAGTTCAACGAGGATCCCACACCGGGCCAGTGTTTCGCGGCAGCACCGTAGGAACCAGGATGACGGAATGACCGGAACGTTCCGGTAGCAGATGTGGAGCAGGGCGATGCTGCCCTGCTCCCGCATCAGACAGGAAGCGGCGATGCGGACTCGATCATTCAATCTGACCCTGATCGCGTTGGCGATCGCGACCGGATTCCTGGGAATAACGCAAACGCTCTGGTCTGAGAATGTCACGATCGGCGGCACGATCACAACGTCTGATGTCGCTGGCATCTGGTTCTATCGCTCGTGTGATGAAAAGCCGAAGGGCCAGGAAACCGCGACCTGGCTGATCGAGCCGGACCCAAACGATTCCAGCCGTCACCGGTTGCTGGTGACGATTCAGAACGGGTATCCAAACTTCAGTCTGTATTGTGAAGTGCATTTTGCGAATGACGGCACGGTTCCAATTGAGATCACGAATGTGAAAGTCTTCAATCCCAACCCGGCCAAGCTGACGATCACCGCTGTCGAGGCCGAGCCAAACAAGATCATGCAGCCATGTGGATTCACGCCCGACTGGTACGAGGGACGAAAGGGCACGGAGACGAGGGATGTCCCGGCCGACACTGTCGACAGGAAATCCAGTTTCGGATCACCGTCAAAGGCGCAATCGTCGGCGCGCCAGTTATTGGATTTGTCGTCGAGGTTCAACAGGTCAACTAGGTAGATCAAGCAGATGAACTCGGAGTTGAACACGGGCGGAGGCGAACCGAATGATCAATGCGTCGAGACAGTTGAGCCAGTCGATTCAATGGCCAAGCCTGCCATCCCGTGTGGCGAACCTCGGCTGGTTGTTGGTGGCAGCATGGCTTGGGACTGTCTACCTGATCATCTCGTATGGGTTGCGCTTCGTCACGTCGGCAGACGTGAAGCTCTATGTCGTCCAACCCCTCCTCTGGCTGTCGGTTGGAGCAATGTCGATCTGGCTCTGGCGCAGACAGTCGCCCGGCGCAACGTTTCCCCGCGACAGCTGGATGATTGTCGTTGCAGCGTTGATTGCGTTGTTCATTGTCGCGATGATGATTCTGTTCGGCATTCTGGCCGGTTTCGGCATTCGCCGTACGCTCGTGCTCCGCACTGGATGACGCTCAACCTCTGGTTCATTCTGGCCCGGACTGCTGGTCAGGAAATGGCCCGTTGGTATCTACTGCTGACGATTGGCAAGCGACGACCGTACATCAGCATCCCGCTGATCTGGGCGGGATTTGCGCTGATCACGATTCCGCTTGGCCAGTACGGCAAGTTGGCATCCGGAGACTCGGCTTTCGAGTTTGCTGGTCGTTTCCTGCTTCCGGCAGCGACTGAGAGTGCTCTGGCTACATACCTCGTGCTTCTTGGCGGTCCGTTGCCGGGCTTTGTCTTCCGAGGAATCCTGATCGCCTTTCAGTGGATGTCTCCGATTCTGCCGGACCTGACCTGGATGTTGGCAGCGTTTGTCGGAGTTATTGCACCGGTCCTGGGCATTCTCTTCGCTCAGGGTCTGTTGGAAGAACCAGCGACAGACGAAGCAGCGGACGAAAAGGCACTCGTCTCTCCAATGTGGGTCGTTGCGGCGGCGTTCATCGTCTTCCTCTTCTGGTTCCAGACCGGCGTCTTCGGCATCCGGCCAGCGATCACGACCGGCGTCTCGATGGAGCCGAAGATGCACACCGGCGACATGGCGGTGACTCGTGAAGTCAACCCGGAAAATGTTGAAATTGGCGACATCATCCGTTTCCGCCAGCGCGGGATGGACGTGCTCCACCGCGTGATCGAGATTCAGCAGGTCGACGGTGAACTGGTGTTCATCACCCAGGGCGACAACAACGGGCGGCCTGATGAGCCAGTGAAGGCTGAGGACGTTGAAGGACGACTCGTCGCTCACATTCCCAAGCTTGGCTGGGTGCCGATCTGGGCCAAACAGGCCATTAGTAGCGCCCAGTAATCGACAACAGCGCACCTTTGGCGATCGGTCCGATACACGCGTCAGGGAGTTGAGGCAATCAGGTGTTCTGGCAACATGATCAACAACCGAACGAGCAACGTCCCAACCAGCACGCGCTACATGCATGCGGTGCCGCATCAAGCGGCCGCGCGTGATCAGGTTGGCGTTGCTGGGACTCAACGGCACGCTGGCTCGGTCGCGATCGTGTTCAGTCTCGCGCTGACGCCGGTCACCTTCAGCCTCTGGAGCGAGGATCTGTCGATCGATGGCACGGTCGAGACTGGCGAATTTCCTCCGGTGCCTGCCGATGTCAAGATCACGCCGCAGACACTGAACTCGGTCAGTGAGGGTAGCCCTCTCGAAGCCCAGATTACGATGCTTGAATACGGCTGCTCAGTGAGTGAGATGATCTTTGGCAGCATCACGCTTCGCATCGAAGGTAACAGCAGCTTTATTTGGGCGAATGACGAGATCTCACGCAATAAGAACAAGCTGATCGTGCGATTCGACCGGCAGGCAGTAATCAACCTACTCGGCAGTTATGCGGGCGGAGAGGTAACGCTTGAGGTTCGAGGCGAAGACCCGAATAGTTGCGAGTTTGTCGGGACTGACACGATTACGTATATCCTGGTTGTTGCTGATGAGGTTCCTGAGAGTGTCGATATCGGCGTCATGAGTGACGATGACAACGTCGTAAGCGAGGAAACCGACGCTCCGGAGTCGACCGCCGATGATGTCGTCGACGACTCCGAGTCCACGGGTGGCGAACCGGTAGAAGATCCTGAGACGACCGACGATGATCCAGTGGTGAATGACGATACGTCCGAGCCTGAAGGTGAGGGCGATACCGAATCACCGTCGACGGATGATGACGGCGCCGACTGACGGTCGGAACCCGTGTCGCCGGACGATTCAGGGACCGAAGCGACGGATTCGCCGTAGCGCTCGGCGGGCGCGTTCATCCGCTACCGAACAACAACGGCAGCATCCCCGATGAGCTGGTCGCTCATCGGGGATGTTGTGTGTGCGGGGTGGTCAGGCGAGGTTGGCGCGGAGAAAGCTGATGGTGCGTTGCCAGGCGAGGGCAGCGGCTTCGGGGTTGTAGGCGTCGGGGCGGTTGTCCTCCATGAACCAGTGGGCGGCGCCGTCGTACCAGTGGAAGGTAGCGTCGCGCCCGGCGTCGGTGATCGAGGTTTCGAGGGCGCGGACCCACTGTTCAGGCTCCCACTCGTCGCCGACGGCGAAATGGCCCATGTAGCTGGCGGTGGACGATGTGAAGTCGCCTTCGGCGGCGCCGTAGAAGGTGACCGAAGCGGCGACCTGCTCGGGCCGCTCGATCGACGTGTGGATCGCCCAGGAGCCACCGAGCGAGAAGCCGAGCGTGGCGACGCGATCGCCGGTGACCTCAGGTCGTGCAAGCAGGGTGTCGAGTGCCGCAAACGCCACGGACTCGGCGTGCTCGCTGGTCAGCTTGCCGGCAGCCGCTTCGGCGTCTGGGATCGTGTCTACGACGGTGCCGTTGTACATGTCCGCCGCCAGTGCGACAAACCCTTCGTCAGCCAGGCGGTCGCAGATCGAGGTGAAGAACTCGCTCAACCCCCACCAAGCGTGACAAACAAGGACGCCCGGTCCGTGTCCTCCCTTTGGTACGGCCAGGTAGCCGCGAACGTCGGTCCCGGCGGCGTCGATTGTCAACCATTCACCCATTTGCGCTCCCTCTGACTTCCGAACATCTGTTCGCTCTGTCCGTACAGCATAGCGGCGTCGAGTCTCGGTGTCCAGGGGGACGAGATGTAAGACATTGGCTGAGTGGTCAGTGCCTGGCACTTGCCCGCTGCCTACGCACCGCCGCAAACCGTGCGATGATTGGTGCGCATCGTTGCGACCTTGGTGAGCGAGCATGAGCAGAAAAGAGGGAGCGATGTCGATCGAATCGAGAGCCGGAACGAGAACGACCGAGAGCGCGGGCGCGATCAGCGGCGCGCAATTGGGCGAGCTGCGGGCGGCGTTCGCGGCCAATCGCGGCTGGCGGAACGCGCAGAACGCCGTCTCGCAAGTCAGCGCGGATGATGTCGCGCTGAACCGCAGCGTCGTCAACAGCACCGACCACACCTTCTCGCACGTTCTGGACGACTGGGCTGTCACGAACCAGAAGATGACCGGCCGCTGCTGGATGTTCGCCGGGCTGAACCTGTTCCGGGTCGGCGCGATGGCGAAGATGGGGCTGAAGGAGTTCGAGTTCTCGCAGGCGTACACCCTGTTCTACGACAAGCTGGAACGCTCCAACTATGTCCTCGAAGCGATGATCGAGCTGGCCGACAGGCCGCTGGATGACCGGACGGTCGCCTTCCTACTGGAGCGTCCGCTGGAGGATGGCGGCCAGTGGAACATGTTCGTCAACCTGGTCCGCAAGCACGGGATCGTCCCGAAGGCGTTCATGCCGGAGACGGAGTCGTCGTCGAACACGCGGCGGCTGAACAGCATCCTCTGGTACAAGCTGCGTGAAGGGGCGCGGACGCTGCGCGAGCGGCGGGCGATGGGCGGCTCGGTCGAGGATCTGCGAGAGGAGAAGGCCGGGATGATGGCCGACATCCACCGCATCCTTTGCATCCACCTCGGGACACCGCCGGCTGAGATCCAGTGGCAGTGGACCGACACGGACGGCAACTTCCATCGCGACGAAGTGATGACGCCGCAGCAGTTCGCCGAGAAGTACATCACGATCCCGCTCGACGAGTATGTCTGTCTCGTCCACGACCCGCGCCGGACATCGCCGTTGGGGCGGACCTACACGGTCGAGTACCTCGGCAATGTCGTCGGCGGCGAGATCGTGACGTATCTGAATGTCGACGCCGAACTGATGAAGTCGATCGCGCGTGACACGATCGTCGGCGGCGAGCCGGTCTGGTTCGGCTGCGATGTCGGCAAGATGATGCGGCGCGACCTCGGTACTCTGGGATCGTGAGATGTTCGAGTTCGACGCGCTGTATGAGACGAGCTTCTCGCTCGACAAGGCCGAGCGGCTCGATTATCACGAGACGCTGATGACGCACGCGATGCTCTTCACCGGCGTTGATGTCGTGGACGGCACCTCGCGCCGCTGGCGGGTTGAGAACTCGTGGGGTGATGAGAACGGCAAGCAAGGGGTTCTTCGTCATGAACGACAACTGGTTCAGCGAGTACACCTTCGAGATCGCCGCACGACGCAGCATGCTTCCAGAGGAATTGCAGGCCGCGCTCGAACAGCCGCCGATCGTGCTCCCCGCCTGGGACCCGATGGGCGCGCTGGCGCGCTGACGTGCGGCTGTAGTTCTCGTAGGGACCGATCTAAGATCGGTCCGCGGCCCGCAGGCCGACGGCTCGATACATGCGCGCTTGGTACACGAGCACAGACGTTTGCGCCCTGTTCAAAGCCCCGTGTGTCTACGCGACGGCCTGCGGACCGCGGACCGATCTTAGATCGGTCCTTACGAGGGCGCGCGTCACCGTTCCGGGCGTCCGACGAGCTCTCGGGCGATGACGATGCGCTGGATGTGGCTGGTGCCTTCGTAGATCTGCAGTCCCTTGATGTCTCGGTAGTAACGTTCGACCGGGTAGGCGCTGGAGTAGCCACGTCCGCCGTGGAGCAGGACGGCGTCGGAGGCGATCTTGACGGCGGCTTCGGTCGCGAAGAGCTTGGCGATCGAGGTCTCCTTCGTTGAAGGCAGCCCCTGGTCCTTGACCCAGGCCGCGCGATAGACGAGCAGCCTGGCGGCTTCGACATCGGCAGCCATGTCGGCCAGTGTTGCCTGGATCATCTGGAAGTCGGCGACCCGCTGGCCGAAGGCATGCCGGTCGCGGGTGAAGTCGACTGAGGCGTCGAGGCACGCCTGGGCAACGCCAACGGCACCGGCGGCGACACCGAGCCGACCATCGTCGAGGGCCGACATCGCGATCCGGAAGCCCTGCCCCGGCTCGCCGAGGAGTGCCCCCTTCGGGACGCGGCAGTCGTCGAAGTTGATGTGCGCGTGGCTGGCGGCGCGGTGGCCCAGCTCGTGGCCGGGCATCGGCTCGAGGCGGAAGCCGGGCGTGTCGGTCGGGACGAGGAAGGCGCAGATGCCCCGATGGCGCAGTGTGCGATCCATCGTCGCGAAGACGATCGCGAGTTGGGCGTCGGGAGCGTTCGTGATCCAGATCTTCTCGCCGCTCAGCACCCACTCGTCGCCGTCCTCACGACAGGTCGTCTCCATTGCAGCGGCGTCGGAGCCGGCGTTGGGCTCGGTCAGGCAGTAGCAGCCAATCATCTCGCCGGTCGCCAGCTTCGGCAGGTAGTGTTGCTTCTGCTCGTTGTTGCCCCAGTGCTCGATGCAGAGCGAGACCAGCCCGGCGTGGACTGAGACGAACCCTCGAACCGACGAATCGACCCGGCCAAGCTCCTCCGAGACGAGCGCGAACGAGAGGTTGTCCATCCCGGAGCCACCGTACTCGGTCGAGAGCGGCCCTGCCAGGAATCCCAGCTCTCCCATGCGCGGCACGAGTTGTAACGGGAACGTCCCGGTTTCGTCGGCCTCGCGCGCGAGTGGCGCGACCTCATCGCGGGCGAAGGCGCGAGCGCGAGCCTGGATCTCGCTCTGCTGCTGGGTCAGTTCAAAGTGCATCTACGTCTCCCTCGTGAAGGATGATCGAGTCTGCCGGCCATTGTAGTGGCGATCGGTTCGCAGCGCGGACGTGTCCGACGTCGGTCGCTGGGTCGGCTGGGGTGGCTGGTATCCGCTAGCTGGTGGGAGTCTCGTGGTGCTTCTGGTGTTCGAGCCTGAGCGCGAGGTAGCCGGGGTGCTCGCGAGCCTGGACGTACCGTTCGTAGAAGATGGCGGCGGACTCGGCTTTGACCGGATCGCTGGTCCGTGGCAGTTCCGCGCCGGTGTCGGGATCATACTTTCTTCCGCCGGCATGGTTGGCGTAGCGGCGGGCGCGCGTCCAGCCCATCTGGAGGAATTTGCGAGCCATGTCGGCTCCAGCGAAGTCGCCGGCCTCCAGATAGCGCTCAAACATGGCGTAGATTGCTTCAGCGGACGCATGGGCGACATCTGGAGTTCGGAATCGCCAATGCGGGAGGATTTCGCTCTTGTATGGCTCGGCGATCAGGACGCCCTGTTCGCCCTTGCCGATTCGATAGAGATCGGGACGGGCGCGAAAGTCCACGTCCCGGTACTGCTCAGCATAGTCCTGGCGTGCCATACACCACCCGATTCCAGCCGCGTCTGCGCCTGCGAGCAGATCAAACCGCAATCTCCTTGCCGTTGCGGAGGTATCACTTGGCCGGGGCGGTGGCGCGGGACACGAACGGACCCTTTGCCGCAGTGTAGGACGGACGGTCGTGCGGGAACTGCTCAGCTAACTGGCGCTTGAAGACGGCGTAGTCGGCAGCCAGGCTTGGCGAGCCGCGCAGGGCATCGCGGAAGCGAAGCATTTGCTGGCCGAACTGGCTGGCGAGGGTGGTAATGTGGAGGTGAATGGATCCTTCGAAGGTGTCGCCGTGACGGAAGAAGTAGCTCTCGGTGAATTCTGGCTTGGGGACGTGCGTATAGCCGATCATCGCCAGTGCCGGCGAGATCGTGTCGAGCGCCGGTAGTTGCTCGTAGCAGACCATGATGTCGATGATCGGTTTAGCGGCCAGCCCCGGCACGGCAGTACTGCCGACGTGCTCGACAACCGACACCTGGGGGCCGACGACGTTCAATGCAGCGACGATCGCGTCCCGCTGCTGCTCATAGGTCGTGACCCAACTCGAATCGTAGTCAACGACAGAAACCTGATTGTGCGGATCGTCCTCCATCGCTGACTACTTCGCCGCGGTGGCTTCGATTTCGACCAAAAGGTCGGGAAACGCGAGCCGTGTCACGCCAAGCAATGTGCTAGCTGGCTGGATTCCGGCCGCACCAAGGCGCTCGCCGAGAATATCGCTTGCTCCGAAGAATGCCTCGATGTCGGTCGTGTAGTAATTCAGGCGGACGACATCGGAAAGCGAGTATCCGGCGTGGCCGAGCACTGTCTCCAGGTTGTCGAGCGCCGCCGCGACCTGACCGCGCATGTCGCCGGCGTGGAGCGTCTGACCATCGGCGTCGCTCGGCGTCTGTCCGGCGCAAATCAGAATGCGCTGTTGGCCGGTGATCTCGACGGCCTGCGAAAAGCCGAACTGATCCTGCCAGGTCCACGGGTTCACGTTCCGCCGTTCCACAGCGATCTCCTCTCCCGAGTCGGGTGCTCAGGTTGTCCGGACATCGATACGGTATGTTGGCAACCGCTGTCTGTCAACTGGCAGAACTGGATCGTTACATGCGTTCTGCCCGGAGCAAGACCACGCTGGCATCAAACGGTCTCAACGCCCGGAGAACTTTGGCTGTGCCTTCTCGCGGAAGGCGTCGTAGAAGATGCGGTGATCCTCGCCCATCATCAGTAGTGCCTGGGCCTGTGCCTCGGCCTCGAGCGCCGAGGCCATGTCCATATTCCACTCGTTGTTGACCATCCGCTTCGTCATCGAGAGCGCCAGCGTCGGTCCGTCGGCCAGTCGTCGCGCCCACTCGTACGCAGTCGGAAGCAGTTCGTCGTGGGGCAGGATGCGATTGGCGATGCCGTACTGTCCGGCGGTCTCGGCGTCGATGACGTCGCCGAACATCAACAGCTCCAGTGCTCGCCGTTGGCCGACGACACGCGGCAGCAGGTAGGCCGACCCCATGTCGGCGCCGGTGAGTCCGACCTTCGTGAAGAGGAACGCGAACTTGGCCCGTTCTGACGCCAAACAGAGATCGGCCGCGAGTGAGATGACGGCGCCTGCCCCGGCTGCCGTCCCGTTGACAGCGGCGATGATCGGCTTATCGAGCAGCCGCATGTTGCCAATCAACGCTCCGGTCATGCGCGTGAACTCCAGATGAGCGCGCATATCCCGCTCCAGTAACGCGCCGATGATCTCGTGCACGTCGCCACCGGAGCAGAAGCCCCGCCCCTCGCCGGTGATGACGAGCACCTTGACGCTCTCGTCGTAGCGCAGGTCCTCCAGCAGGTCGCGAACCTGTGCATAGATGTCGAGCGTCAGTGCGTTGAGGACGTCTGGGCGGTTGAATGTGATGGTTGCGATGCCATCTTGAACCGTGTAGCCGAAGTCATACTGCATGGAGACTGTTCCCGTTCTATTTCCGTCGCCAACCGGACTGAGTCGTCGTTGCACATGGATTTCATGTTCCGACCCGCGGTGAATACAGCACCAGATCGCAGCGTCCGCCGGCGAGGAGGGTATTGGCCTGGTTGCTGGTGGTCATGTAGGCGGTAGACATGGTCGGGAGGCCAGCTTCGTTGCGGATGATGTCGGCATAGCTGGCGAGTGTCTCGAAGTCGTAGCGCTGCTGGGCTTCCGGCGTAGTCTGGCCGGCGTGAACGGTAACGAGGTCGCAACCATGCTGCTTCAGGGCGCGGACGATCTCAATGCCATCGTTGAGGCGGAGTCCGCCACGTTGCCAGTCGGTAGCCGGAATCGCAACAAGGATCGGGCGATCGGCGGGCCAGGCGGTTTGGACCGCTTCGAGGACCTGGAGCGGGAAGCGCAGCCGGTGGGAGAGGTCGCCGCCGTATTCGTCGTCACGCTGGTTGGTGAGCGGCGAGAGAAAGCTGGCCAGCAGTCCGCCGTGGGCCATGTCGATCTGGATGAGCTCAAAGCCAGCGTCGGCTGCACGAATTGTGGCGGACGTGTACTCGTCCTGTACTCGACTGATGTCGTCGCAGGTCATTGCGGCGGGCGCCTGATTGCCGGGGCCATACGGGATTGCGGACGGAGCGATCAATGGCCAGCTGCCTTCGCGGAGCGGACGGTCGAGGCCGCCGTCACGCGGTCTGGTCGCGCCGCGCCGGCCGGCGTGTGCAAGCGTGATCCCGACCTTCGCGTCTGATCGTGCGTGGAGCGTTGAGACGATCTCCTGCCAGGCAGACGCCTGTCCGTCGGTGTAGATGCCGGTGTCGCCCGGCGTGACCCGGCCCAGTGCTGAAACGGCGACTGAGCCCGCCAGGACGAGACCTGCGCCGCCAATCGCTAACGTTGTCAACTCGGTCGAATGATCTTCATTCGGCTAGGCCGTCCGTGGCCATGAACGCTGGCACTGGCGACATGACGACGCGATTCGGAACCGTGAGGTCACGGAGCGTGAGCGGCGTGAACATCGGCGGTGGCGTGATGAGTAAGGGGCCGTCGCTCTCTGTCCGCCGTGCTGATGCCTGATACCAGCGTTCGACATCGGCAACGAAGTACGGGTCACGGCCGCGCAGGTTGTCCCAGGTGATCCTTCCGGAGCGTGTCAGCAGATGGAACGCAAACTGCAGCGGCTCGTAGCCACGGTAGCGGCGGACGTTCTCGAAGTAGCGCTGGCTCTCGGCGGCGGCGCGCTGGGTGGCTTCGACGCGCGGGCGTCGCGCCTGCTCGATATGTGCGGAGCGCTGCCGTCAGGTCGTCGTGCTGCTCGAAGGCCTGCGCCAGCGCGATCGAGTCCTCCAGCGCCAGCTTCGTGCCGGAGCCGATCGAGAAGTGGGCGGTGTGGGCCGCGTCGCCGAGCAGGACGACGTTCTCGTGGACCCAGCGACGACATTTGAGCGTCGTGAATGAGAGCCAGAGCGAGCGATTGGAGAGTAGCCGGTGGTTCCCGAGATGATCGGCGAACAGCGTCTCGCAGAAGGCCATACTCGCGGCCTCGTCCATCTGGTCGAGACCGGCATTGCGCCACGTCTCCTCGTGACATTCGACGATGAACGTGCTGGTCGTCGCGTCGAACGGGTAGGCGTGGACGGTGAAAAGTCCGTACTCGGTGTCTCGCAGGATGAATGTGAAGGCATCGAGTGGCTTGTCAGTGCCGTACCAGACGAAGCGCGCCTTGCCCTCGCTCGTCGATCGGCTGGAAGGTGCCGGCGTGTATTGCTCGCGTGCGCGAGTTCACGCCGTCGGCGGCGATGAGCAGGTCGCAGTCAGCCCGCAGTTGCTCCGGGTCGGCGACCTCCGTCTCGAAGCGCAGTGTGACGCCAAGCTCCTCGCAGCGCGATTGCAGGATGTTGAGCAGCCGCTTACGCCCGATGCCGGCGAACGCGTGACCATCGCAGCGCACGAGTTGGTCGCGGAAGTGGACGTCGATCGCTTCCCAGAGGACGAAGCTGTCGGTGATCTGGGATCGAGGTACGAATATCTGCCTCGTGCAGACCGGAGAGTGTCCGGTCGGAGAAGACGACGCCCCAGCCGTAGGTCGCGTCGCGCGGGTTGCGCTCGGTCAGCTCGATCTGCCAGTCAGGGTGGGACTTCTTCAACAGCAGCGCGGCATACAGCCCGGCAGGGCCGCCGCCGAGGATCTGGATTCTCACCGGCTGGATCCCACCACGTCGGCCAATCGCTCCAGTTGAGCGATATCGGCGCTGGTCGGGAAGAGGATCAGGTGGTCGCAGCCGGCTTCGGCGTAACCACGGATGTACTGGATGACCGCCTGTGGGGTCGTCAGCAGGCCGGCGGCGATCCGTTCGGCGAACGGGCCGGTGAAGGCGTAGTAGTCGAGCAGGTAGTCGCGGCCGGCATCGGCTTCGCCGTCACCGAGCGCGAAGTAGGCCATCCCCCAGATCTTCGGCTGACCGGGGCGACCGGCATCCAGCCAGGCAGCGCGTGCCTTGTCGACCGAACGGGCGAAGATCCGAGGCGGGCCGCCATTGTGGATGAATCCGTCGGCGTAGCGAGACGCTCGTGCGAACGCAGCGTCGTCCAGCCCACCGACGATCAGTTCCGGCCCACCCGGCTGGACGGGCGCCGGGCCGATCCGGCCATCCTCCCAGGTGTCACGCAGGATGCGCAATTGCTCGTCGAGTCGCTTTCCTCGCTCGGCGTAGTCAACTCCAGCCGCCTCGTAATCGTCGCGCCGAGCTCCAAGCGCCAGGCCGAGCGTCAAGCGCCCGTCAGAGAGGACATCAAGCGTGGCTGCCTCCTTGGCGAGCACGACTGGATTCCGCAACGGACCGATCACGACTGACGTCACCAGCCGTACCCGCTGGGTGGCCCCAGCCACCGCCGCCAGCGTCATCATCGGGTCGAGGCTGTCGTAGACCAGCCGGTCGAAGACGCCGACGCTCGCGAATGGGCCGACGTCTGCATAGCGTGCCCACTCAAGGACATCGATCCCACGTGTGCCCTTGATCGTGTTGGGAAGCCCGATGCCGAGTTCCATCACGTCCGCTCGTCTCGGAGTTTGAACCGCTGCAACTTGCCCGTCTCCGTCCGTGGAAGCACCTCGACGAACTCGATCTTGCGCGGGTACTTGTACGGCGCGATCTGGGCCTTGACGAAGTCCTGAAGCTCTTCGACGAGGCGGGCTGACGCGGCGGCAGGATCTTTGAGGACGATGATAGCGGTGACGATGTTGGTGCGCTGTGGGTCGGGAGTCCCAACGACGGCGCACTCCTGAACGAGCGGGTGCTCCAGCAGGACGTTCTCGACCTCCGGGCCGGCGATGTTGTAGCCGGAGGAGATGATCATGTCGTCGGTACGCGCCTGGTACCAGAAGTAGCCGTCGTTATCCATCAGGTAGGCGTCGCCGGTGATGTTCCAGCCGTTCTGAACGTAGTGCTGTTGGCGCTCCGGATCGGCGAGGTAGCGACAGCCGGTGACGCCACGGACGGCCAGTCGTCCAACAGTTCCCGGTGCGACCGCGTTGCCATCGTCGTCAACGATCTGAGCCTGATATCCGGGAACGGGCCTGCCGGTCGAGCCGGGACGGATGTCATCGCCAGACGCGCTGATGAAGATGTGTAGCATCTCGGTCGCGCCGATGCCGTCGATGATGCGGATTCCAGTCGCGTCGTGCCAGCCGTTCGAGGTCGCCGCCGGCAACGCTTCGCCCGCCGAGACGCACTTGCGCAGGCTGGAGATGTCCCAGTCCTTCACCATTGACGTCAGGGTCCGGTACATGGTTGGCGCGGTGAACATGATCGTCGCGCGGTCGTGCTGGATTGTCTCCAGCAGCGCTTGTGGACTGGGTTGCTCGATCAGGACGGTCGATGCGCCAACCCGGAACGGAAACAGCAGCAGACCGCCGAGCGCGAAGGTGAACGCCAGCGGGGGTGTGCCGCAGAAGACGTCGTCCGCGACAGGTTGAAGGATGTGTCGTGAGAAGGTGTCGCAGATCGCGAGGATGTCGCGATGGAAGTGCATCGTCCCCTTGGCCCTGCCGGTCGTCCCGGACGTAAACGCGATCATCGCCAGGTCGTCGCTTGCGGTCTGGACGTTGTTGAAACTCGGCGGCTTCGTCGCTGCCAGTGCTTCGAGTGACTGGTCATCGTCCAGCGTATTGAAGCAGGCGACGTGGATATGCAGGCTCGGGTCGCCGGCCATCGCGGCCTGGGTTGCCTCGCGCAGCGGGTCATCGAACCGCGCGTCGCAGAGGGCGACTGAGACACGGGACTTCTCGACCGTGTAGCGCAGTTCCCGGGCGCGCAGGAGTGGCATCGTCGTCACGACGATACCGCCCACCTTCAGGATCGCAAACCAGCAGGCGACCATGCCGGGATTGTTTGGCCCGTGAAGAAGGACGCGATTGCCGGGTACGACGCCGAGATCGTCGACCAGAACATGCGCGATACGGTTAGCCTGCTCCAGTAACGTCCGGTACGAGATCGGAGACTCGCCGCGCAGGCAGACAGCCGGGCGGTCTCCGTTGCCCTGCTCGACGTTACGGTCCAGCAACTCGATGGCGGCGTTGAGTGTCTCCGGATAGGTCAGCTTGCTGCCATCCGGAAAGGCGACGTCGAAGGACGGCCAGTCCTCGACCGGGGGCAGGTGGTCACGGGCGAACGTATCGACATGTGCGCTTCTGGTTGTCCTGGACGTGGACGGCATTCGACGTGCCCCCTTCTCGCGCAGTGGGTGGAAGTGTTGCAGCGTTTATAGCACGCGTCGAGGTGACAGGTGCCACCTCGCCTCACACTTCTCCGCCAGCGACGACAATCGCCTGGCCGGTGATGGCGGAGGATTCGGGAAGGGCAAGCCACGCGACGGTGCGGGCCACCTCCCAGGGTTCGATGAGGCGGTTCTGCGGGTTGAAGCGAGTCAGTTCGGCGCGTGCGTCGTCGGGGCTGCGACCGGTGCGCGAGACAATCGTGTCGATCGATGCGGCCGTCAGGTCCGTGTCAGTGAAGCCAGGGCAGACGGCGTTGACGGTCACGCCGCTGGTCGCCAGCTCCAGGGCGAGCGAGCGCGTCAGTCCAATCAGGCCGTGCTTGGCGGCTGTGTAGGCCACGACGTACGCGTAGCCCTTCAGGCCAGCCGTGCTGGCGATGTTGACGATGCGCCCGTAGCTCGCTTCGAGCATTCCGTCGAGCACCTGGCTGGTGCAGAGGGCCGGGCCAGTCAGGTTGACATCCAGCATCTGGCCCCATTGCTCGGGCGTCGTGCGGCGGAACGGGCGGCTCTCAGCGGCCCCGGCGTTGTTGACGAGGATGCTCGGTGCTCCGAGTGCAGCATGTGCTGCCGCGAATGCCTGCTCGACTGCCGATCTGTCGGTGACATCAACGACGATCGTCGCAATCTCGCGCTCGTATTCGAGGAGCAGAGTGTCGCGCTGTGCGGCCAGGGTCTCCGCCGTGCGCCCCATCAGTGTTAGATTCGCGCCAAGCCGCGCCAGTTCGGTGGAGATCGCCGCGCCGATCCCGCGCCCGCCACCGGTGATAACGGCGTGCTGCCCGGAGAGCGGTTCGGGGGTGAACGTCATATGATGTCCTCCGTCATGCGTGACGCGGTGATGAGACCCTGGACACGCCATTGGCGCACTCAGAGATTGTGGAGGTCGTATGCGTGTTCTGCAACCGCCGGGGTGGAAGCCACCGCGTGGGTATTCGAACGGGATCGAGGCTGAGGGACGGCTGATCTTTGTCGCTGGCCAGATCGGCTGGAATGGGCAGTCCGAGTTCGAGACCGACGACTTCGCGGGGCAGGTGCGACAGGCGTTGGCGAACATCGTGGCTGTCCTGGCCGAAGCGGGCGCGGAACCCCGGCATATCACGCGAATGACCTGGTACATCACCGACAAGGCCGAATACCTGGCCAGTCTGCGCGAGGTTGGTTCGGCCTATCGAGACGCAATCGGTGCCCACTACCCGACGATGACGCTGGTGCAGGTTGCAGGCCTGCTGGAAGACCGCGCAAAGGTCGAGATCGAAGCGACGGCTGTGGTTCCGTATCCTGAAAATCTGATTTCGTAAACCTGTTGCGCGAGTTGTGGCAAGCGGTGACACTACACAGCACTCTGGACGCAGCACTCAGCACACCGATGAGGAGGCCGACGATGCCGCAGCCGCTTCGATTTGGGATCTGTACCGACCAGAACATGGACTGGCCCGAGACGGTCGAGCGTTGGAAGTATCTGGAGGGGCTGGGGTTCGACAGCATCTGGCTCTGTGACCACCTGATGCAGCCGAGCCGCCCCGATGGGCCGTACTTCGAGGGATCGACGCTGCTGGCTGCGCTGGCGACGGCGACAGAGCGGGTGCGGATCGGCATTCTGGTCTGGAGCAATACCTTCCGGCATCCGTCGATCCTGGCCAAGGAGTCCATGACGATCGACCACATCTCAAATGGACGGCTCGAAGTCGGGATCGGAGCAGGCTGGTACGTGCCGGAGCACGAGAAGTTCGGGCTGGAGTATCTTCCGGACGGCCAGCGGGTTTCGCAGTTCCGCGAGGCGGTTGAGATCCTCGACAGCCTGCTTCGCAACGAGTACACCAGCTTCAGTGGGACGTACTACACCGTCAACGAGGCACCGATGCGGCCATTGCCGCTCCAGAAGCCGCGACCGCCGCTGACGATCGGGGCCAAGAAGACGCGGATGCTGCGGATCGCCGCCGAGTATGCCGAACGCTGGAACGCCAGTGGCTCAGCCGAGGAGATGCGCGAGCGTAACCAGATTCTCGACGAGCACTGCGCCGCCCTCGGCCGTGACCCGGACAGCATTATCCGCTCGCTCTACGGTTGGGCGTCTGTCATGTCAGCCGACCCGTTCGACTCGGTCGACGCCTTCGAGCAGGTGATCGGCGAATACCGCGAGGCTGGCGTCAACGAGTTCATTATCGACCAGCCGCGCCGCGACCAATTCAACGTAATGGAGCGGGTCGCGGCGGAAGTCATCCCACGGTTGAGGGATGTAGAGCCGTAGTGACTCAGGGGATGACTCGCCGGTTCCTGCTCTAATCCCTACGTCCCTGCCTCCCTGGGTCCCTCATCCGACGATCTGCGCGTACGCCTCCGGGTCGGTGGCACCTTCGGTGATGAAGAGCAGAACGCGGGATTGGCGGGTGATGCCGAGCGACTGACGGATCTCGGACTGGGTCGGGCCGTGCAGGAGTTCGAGAAGTCCCGCGAGGCCGGCGGCACCAGTTTCGCCAGCGACGACTCCCGCCGTCGCCAGCAGGCGCATCGCCTCGCGGGCGCGTTCGTCACCGATGGCGACAAACAGATCGACACCAGTTGAGACGATCGGCCAGGCGAGCATCGACGGCTCGCCACAGTTCAGGCCAGCCATGATCGAGTCATGCGGGCCGGGGACGGAGACGATCTGACCAGCCTCGATGCTGCTGAGCATGCAGGCGGCGCGCAATGGCTCTACGCCAACAATCTTCGGCTGCTGTCCCGGCTGGCGAAAGTGCGTGACGACCGCTGACGCCAGCGCTCCGACGCCAATCTGGACAGCGACGAGGTCCGGCGCAGGCTCACCACGCTCCCGAAGTTGGTCCTCGACCTCCCAGAGGATTGTTGAGTAGCCGTCGATCACCCAGTGGGGGACGTTCTCGTAGCCAGGCCATGATGTGTCCGAAATGACGAGACAGCGTTCGTCGGCGTCTTCAGCCGAGCGCGCAACGGCCTCGTCGTAGGTGCCGTCGACGACAGTGACGTGGGCTCCCTCGCTGGCAATGCCGTCTATCCGCGCCTGTGCTGTTCCGTCCGGCACGTAGACCGTCGCGTCAAAACCGAGCAGCTTCGCCATCCGGGCAACGGCGCGGCCGTGGTTGCCGTCCGTCGCGGCTGAGAGCGTCAGGGGACGGAGCGGGTCGATCTGACGTCGCAGGTCGTCGATATTCTCCCACGGCGCGAATCCTCCGATCCGTTCCTCCAGCGCGCGGTATACCGCCCAGGACGCGCCGAGGATCTTGAAGGCGGGTAGCCCGATCCGGCTCGACTCGTCTTTCAGCAGGACCGATCCGACGCCGAGCGCGTCCGCGATCTCTGGCGCGCTCAACAGTGGTGTTTCCGCGTAGCCGGGCAGGCGTCTGTGGAACGCCTGTGGCGAACGATCCGGCTAATCGAACTGGTGTCCTGCCGACATACGGGTTGCGAACGATTCGGGCGGCCTGGGTCACGGTCACGATGTTTGCTCCTGTATGATCTTTTCAACAGTCTCGCTTCTCGCTCCGCACCTCATGGTACCGAATTGGCGATCGCTCACGTGTCCAGCAACTCGAGCACCGGCGCAAATCTCTCGATGCTCTCGACGGTCATTGGGATCGTCGTGATCTGGGCGTGGGTGACATCAGCAACCGCAAGTTCGCGCAGCGTTTCGGCGATCTGCTCCGGTGTCCCGGACAGCGGAGGTAGCCGGGACGGGTTGAAGCTGGTCGGGATGCCACGGCCGCCGGTGAAGTCGACGAGGACAGCGGCTGTCCGATCGAGGCTGCTCGGGTCGCGTCCGGCGGCGTTGCAGGCGGCGTCGACCCGCTCTCGCAGCGGGACGTAGGCAGCGGCGGTGTTACAGGCGCCGTTCCATGCGTCGGCCAGCCGAGCGGTGATGTCGAGCATCCGTGGGCCGCTGGCGCCGACGAGGATCGGAGGCCCTGTCGGGCGAGGACTGCGAGGACGAAGCTCGCAGTCACGGGCCGCATAGTAGGTGCCGTCGAAGTCGATCTGGCCATCACGCAGCAGCGTTCGAATAATGGTCAGTGCCTCCTCGAAGCGCGACACCAGGTGATCACACGGGAAGCCGAAGGCAGTGAAATCCGTCTCGTTCCAGCCTGCGCCGAGGCCGAGGATCAACCGGCCGCCGCTGATCTCATCGACGGTGTCGGCCATCTTCGCCAGCAGGGCGGGGTTGCGGAACGCTGTACAGGCGACGTACGTGCCGATCTCGACCCGGCTCGTGACTGGCCGCCAGCGCCGCGACGACCGACCAGCATTCCCAGAGTCCTTGTGGCTCCTGCCCTTCTGGACGTAGCAGGAGATGGTCTTCGACCCAGATCGAGTCGAAACCAACCTGCTCGGCTTGAAGCGCCATCGTACGAATGTCGTCCCAGCGCGGAATATCGTCGCGGGCGCGGCGTTCGGCGACTGGTAGCTCCAGCCCAACTCGCAGGGATCGTTGCTCTTCTGGCATCTGTCTGCGCCTCCCGCCGCTCTCGTCGAGTCGCCTGATTTCCCGGTTGCAATCGCGGCCACTCGCGGATCAGGTTGCTACCCGTTTGGTTGCCGGTGACGCCGATCACGGGGATCCGCTTCCTCCGAAACACGACAAAGGCGCGGGAGTAGGCGTTCGGGAATCGGGACTGGGGATCCGCGCGCGTCGCATCGGTCAAGTGCTACTCCCCTGCCTCGA
Source organism: uncultured Chloroflexia bacterium (assembly GCA_963763325.1). GTDB lineage: Bacteria > Chloroflexota > Chloroflexia > Thermomicrobiales > CFX8 > JBBECJ01. The sequence continues at coordinate 302,977 of CAVXOL010000025.1, read as the reverse complement.
TTCCCGATTCCCGTTCAACAACGGCACAACCTCATCGATCACGCGCTCAAGCTGTCCGAACTGATCCCAGCCGGTGACGCGGACCGTGACCTCGTCGAAGCCCATCTCTTCGTAGACGCTTGAGGTGGGCGGCGCACTCCTCCGGTGAACCGGCGGCGGTCCAGCGAGGCGACGAAGTCCGGGGCATAGTCCTCGGTGTAGTAGACATCGAGAAAGCGCTTGGATTCGTCGAGGCGCTGCCTGCCGATCCTCGTTGATGTTGATGTTGTGATAGAGGTGGGTCTCGAACGCGGCCGGGTCGCGGCCCGCCTTGTCGAGCTGCTGGCGGATGTACTCCAGCCGCCAGCGCAGATCGTCCGGATTCGAGAGGGACGTCTCCCAGCCATCGGCGTGGCCGACGGCACGCGCAGCGTGCGCTCAACCAGCGCCCGGTCGGTCGTCGGGTTGGTCATCTGGACGCCGCGTCCGGCGTTGCTGGCGATCCAGATCGGCGGCCGTGGCTGGCCGCCGGTTTCGGCTCGATCGTGATCCCCTCGCAGCGGTAGTGCTCGCCCTCGAACGAGACGTTGTCCTCGGTCCAGAGTCGCTTGACGAGCGTGATCCACTCGATCAGCCGGCTGACGCGGTCGCGAGGCTCGACGCCATACAGCTCGCCCTCGATCCGGCCTCCCTCCTGCGGGACGATCCCGGTGCAGGCGACCAGCACGGTGCGACCTTCCGCCAGCAGGTCGAGGCTGGCCCACTGGTAGGCGAGCAGAACCGGATCGCGCAAGGGAAGCTGGCCATACAGGCCGGGCCGAGGCGGACGTTGCTTCGTTCGTGCCGCGATGCCGGCCAGCAGCGTCATCGACTCCATCCGCGGCTTGCCGAGCAGCGAATCGCCGACCCAGACGGACGCGAAAGCGCCCGACTGGTCGGCGACCTCCGCCATCCGCAGCATCTCTTCGGCTGTCGTGACGCCGAACAGCACGCCTCGGTTCGGCAGCGTCAGTCCGATTTTCATCAACTTGCTCACTTTCAGGTGTTTAAGTCGAGTCGTAGTTGGAGCTGCGTTGTGCAGCATCATCGCGCCACTGCCTGGATGAGGCAAGTACGCTGAATCCTGTCGGACGAACTGCTATTCTTGGTGTGCGGTGATCATGGTTGACGAAACTGCTGAACTGCGAGGCACGTCATGGCAGTAGCTCAGACCGAATTCCTTCTCCAATCTCCCGATGCGACATGGTGCGCCGATCGTTGGGAGAAGTTGCCGTATGACGGCAATCGGTACGAAGTAATCGACGGAGTGCTGTATATGTCGACATCGCCGAGCTATTTTCACCAGTGGGTGATCGAAATCATCCACGAGTGCGTCGGGATGCCGCTTCGTCAGCAGGGAATCGCCTATTCCGCACGCGCACCAATCGGCGTGTTCATGCCAGGATGTGACCCGGTTCAGCCTGACTACCTCCTGGTTCGGATGGAACGCTCATCGATTATCCAGAACGGCCGGATTAATGGAGTCCCAGATCTGATCGTAGAGGTTCTTTCGCCCTCACATCCCGGTCTAGATACAACAATCAAGCGGGCCGCATACGCGCGTGCTGGCGTTCCAGAATACTGGATCGTACGACCGGCTACCCGGGACATCATGGTGTACTGGCAACCGGAGCAGGACTTCGGTGACTTCGCGCAGTCACGACTGGTTCCAGCGGACGGCGTGCTGGAATCCCCGACGCTGCCAATCAGCCAGCGCATCGCTGACTTCTTCGCTGGATCCCCAGACACCACGCTGTAAACGTCAGTCGTCGAAGAGGCCCGAGCGAGCGATCTGGCGGGCGATGCTGGCCATCTCGCTGTCGGGGCCGCCTGCCTCGAACGCTCCGGCGAAGGCGATGACAAGGTCACGGGTCGGGGAGATGTAGAGTCCCTGGCCGCCGTAGCCGCCTTTGTAGAAGTCGCCATCCGGCATGACGTAATCCCACTGGTGACTGTTGTGGCGTGGTGGATCGTCCGGCATCCGGCTGATGATGGACTGGCCGGTGATGCCGTTGGCGAAGACATCTGGGCGTCCTCCGGCAACGATCTCGCGCAGATAACGGTCGCTGACGATTGGCGAGTCGCTAACAATGTCCCGGCTCGGGGTGAACAGCAGGCCGAAGCGGGCGATGTCTCGCAGACGGGCAGAGAGGCCGGCATGGACGGTCGTTGCGCCGGACGCCGGGACGATCGAGATGACGGCGTCACCTTCAGCGCCGATCCGGCTCCAGATTTCTTCCCCGAGAAGGTCAGCGTACGGCTGTCCGGAGATGCGCTCAGCAATCCAGGCCAGCAGGAATGTGTTGGCTGATGAATAGTCGAATGCCTGGCCTGGCTCCTTCAGCCTTCCGAGCTTAGCAACGTACTCGTAGGTGGATGTAACCGTCTCAGGCGTTGGTGGGAGCCAGCCGAGGCTCGCTTCGAAGCCGTAGTACGGCGTCTTCGGGTTGGTGTAAACGTCCGCGCCGGTCTGGTCACAGTCGATGCCTGAGGCCATATCCAGCACGTCGCGGACACTGACACCTTCCCAGCCGGAGCCGCGTACCTCAGGCAGGTATGCTTCAACCGTGTTTCGCGAGTTGAGCTCTCCACGATCTTCCAGCATCGCGACGAGCGTGCTCGTGAAGACCTTGGAGACGGACATCGTCAGATGCAGATCGTCGGCGTTCATCCGTGGGTAGCGTTCGTAGATGACGTCGCCGTGATGAAGGGCGACGACACCGTTGACCGGGCCGGCCCGCACGTAGGCGTCGAGTGACATCGCTCCGATGGTCGTCTGAACCTGGGTGACTGCAACGTCGTCGCGTGGCGTCGAGGCCAGGGTGACGACTGGACCATCGCGACGGATGACGGCGTGCGGGAAGAACTCCGTCATGCGCCGGAATGTGTAGCGCATGAGCGGCCCGCCCTTATCCCAGGTGGCCAGCGACCACTCAGCGTGGAAGCTCCGCATCTCGTCGAACGTGTAGCGGTTGCCGGTCACAATGTCACCAGTGGTTCGACGGCCAGCTCGTCGGTGATTCCGTTGAACCAGTCGATCACCTCGCGGTGGAGCGGGATGCCCTCGTGCGCGGCGGCGTTGTTCCGACTCATGTTCCGGCAGGCCGGGGTACAGCACGCGTTCGTGTCCGGGGGCGGTTGGTGTGTCGATCAGCGTCTGGAGCATGCGATCCATCGTGTCCTTGAACGCTTCGAGGTCGGTGAAGGCTTCGATGTTATAGGCGATGAAGCTGTGGCGCGGCTTGGTGTCGCGTTCGATCATGCGAGGGATGTCGCCGGCCAGCAGCGTTGTCATGACTTCGACCAGCAGGCCGAGGCCATAGCCCTTGTGCGACCCTTGTTCACGGGTTCCGCCAAGCGGCAACAGGTTGAAGTTTCCGGCAGGGGCAGGCCGCTCGTCCATGATTGGCGTACCGTCCGGCTCGGCGATCCAGCCTGGTTCCATGTCGGCGCCGACGCGCCGGGCCAGACCGATCTTGTTGCTGGCGACCGACGACATTGCGGCATCGAAGAGCATGAAGGGGTGGGAGCGGGCTGGTGCGGCGAACGCGATCGGGTTCGTGCCGTAGCGGGGCAGTGCGCCAAATGTTGGGACGATCAGCAGGCTGCTGGCCGTCATGCACATCCCGATCATGCCCTGTTCTGCGGCCTGATAGGCGAAGTGGCCGATTGGTCCGAGATGGCCGCTATTGCGCATCGTGACGTACCGACGCCGACATCGCGTGCCTTGTCGATCGCGAGTTGCATAGCTGGTCCGCCCTGGAGGATGCCGAGCCCTCGGTCGCCGTCGATCGTCGCTGTCCCGCGTGTCTCGTGGACGATCGTCCAGTTCGGTTGAGGGTCGTGGACACCGGTCCGGAACCAGCCGATGTACTGGCGCAGCATGTTCGAGCATCCGTGGGTTTCAACGCCGCGCAGGTCGGCCGTAACCAGGACATCTGCCCCGGCGATGGACTCGGCTTCAGCGACGCCACAGGCGACGAACAGGTCGGCAATCGTCCGGCGCAACGCCTCGTGATCGACGAGCACCTGATCTTCCACTGGTACGCTAAACCGTTCGAGCATGACAACACCTACATCCCTACTCCTACGTCCCTGATCCCTCGTCCCTCACATCGTCTCGATACGGGCAACACCTAACTCGTCGGTCGTTCGGTTGAACCAGTCAATCACTTCGCGGTGGAGTGGGATGCCGTTGGCACGACGGTCCAACTCGGACTCGGCTTCTGAGAGGCCGGGGTAGATGACGCGCTCGTTGCCCGGGGCAGGCGGTGTCTCGGTCAGCGTCTGGAGCATCCGGTCCATCGTGTCCTTGAAATGCGCGACATCGTCGAAGGCGGCAATGTTGTAGGCGGCGAAGTGGTGGCTGGCAAGCGGCGGCTTCTCCTCGACCATGCTTGGGACAGCGCCGCTCAGCAACGTGCAGAGCACCTCGACCATCAGCCCCAGTCCGTAGCCCTTGTGCGAGCCCTGCTCACGGGTGCCGCCGAGCGGCAACAGGTTGTAGGCACCGAGTCCATACATCAGCCCCTCGGGTACCGGACGTTCCTCCATGATCGGTGTGCCGTCAGGGTCGGCGATCCAGCCCGGCTCCATGTTGGCGCCGACGCGGCGGGCCAGCATGATCTTGTTACCGGCGATCGTCGAGGTAGCGGCGTCGTAGAGCAGGAACGGCTCGGTGTTAGCTGGGGCCGCTATCGAGATCGGGTTCGTGCCGAGTCGCGGGACGGCGCCGAACGTCGGCAGGACGAGGACGCTCATCGCCGTCAGACAGATGCCGACCATGTCCTGTTGGGCGGCCTGCATCGAAAAGTGACCGACCGCGCCGAGATGCCCGCTGTTGCGCATCGTAACGACGCCGACGCCGACCTCGCGCGCCTTGTCGATCGCCAACTGCATCGCTGCCGTGCCCTGGATGAGGCCGAGTCCACGGTCACCGTCGATGGTCGCCGTGCCGGGCGTCTCGCGGATCACCCGCGACTGCGGGTTCGGGTTGAGCTGACCATCCTGAAACCAGCCGACGTACGCGCGCAGCATGTTCGAGACACCGTGCGTCTCCACGCCGCGCAAGTCGGTCATCGTCAGAACTTCGGCGCCGATGGCTGCGTCTTGTTCCGGGACGCCACAGGCTCCGAAAATGTCAGCGATCGTCGTTCGCAGCGCTGCGTCTGTAACGCGGACCTCGTGCTCCTTCGGGACGTGAAATCGTTCGAGCATCTATTTCCCTCCCCATGGCGATCTTCTCGTGCAGCGTGTCTGTCGTCAGCAGCGGCAGGTCGGCGTAGTATATGGCCGGTTGGGTGAGGAGTGGAACAGGTGAGAGACAGCATGGACGACGAACAGGAGCCGACGTTCGGACGACGTGTCGCGGAACTGGCTGAACTGCATCCGGAGAAGCTAGCGATCATCTTCCTGCCGATCGATGGAGATGAACTGACGCTGACATGGAATCAACTTGACCGGCAGTCCAATCAGTATGCGCGGCTGCTTGCTGAGCGCGGCGTACGCCTGGGAACGACGGTTGTCGTCGGTCTCTGGAACTCACCTGAGCACGTTCTGCTGACGACGGCAGCCTGGAAGCTAGGTGCGCTGATGCTGCCGTTGCGGGCGATCCTGCCGAAGCCAGAGCGCGATGGCATCCTCGAACTGGCCAAGCCGTCGCTCGTCTGCGCAGAGTGGGAGGATGTCGCCTACCCGATGCTGCGGCCCGGTGAAATGGCGCGGTATCTGAATTTCGATGATGCGCCGCTCGGGTGCAACCCACCACATCCTGGGAAGGCAATCGCGTCTGGTGGCTCGACGGGGCGCTCCAAGATCATCGTCGATCGGACGGCCAATCCGACAGTCTATGGCCGTCGCGCATCACGGCTCGGCGCGAAGCCGGGACAGGTGCAGCTGATCTGCGCGCCGCTTTACCACAACTCCCCGTTCCTGAGCAGCTATGGCGGGCTTGCAGACGACCACACGTTGGTCATCATGGAGAAGTTCGACGCCGAGCGGGCGGTCGGAGCGATCGAGCGCCACCGGGTCAACTACGCCTACATGCCGCCGATCATCATGCGCCGGATCATGATGTTACCTGGCGTCCGTGAGCGTGACTTCTCCAGCATTGAGGCGATCCAGTCGTCGGCGGCACCGTGTCCGGTCTGGCTCAAGCAGGCCTGGATCGACCTGATCGGCGCCGAGAAGGTGCACGAGGTGTACGGCTCGTCGGAAGGGATCGGCGCGACGATGATCCGTGGCGACGAGTGGCTCGATCACCAGGGCAGCGTCGGCCTGCCGGTCAACTGTGAGATGCGAATTCTCGACGAGGACGGCAACGACCTGCCGGCTGGCGAGGTCGGCGAGATCTTCATGCGGACGCTCAGCGAGGGTGGCCCAACCTTCTCCTACGTCGGCGACGCGAAGATCAAGTCAGACGGGGGATGGGTTTCTGAGCATCGGTGACCTCGGGTACGTCGATGCCGATGGCTACCTCTACATCGCAGACCGGCGAACCGACATGATCGTCAGCGGCGGCGCGAATGTCTATCCGGCTGAGGTCGAGGCAGCCCTGCACGACCATCCGGCCATCGGCGATCTGGCGGTGATCGGCGTCCCAGATGACGACTGGGGCAAGCGTGTCCACGCTATTATCGAGCCGTCGGATCCTGGCAACCCGCCGTCTGTGGCCGATCTTGACGCCTACGTCCGCGAACGATTGACATCCTACAAGGTGCCGAAGACGTACGAGTTCGTCGCCAGCCTGCCGCGAAACGAGGCCGGCAAGATCCGCCGCTCGGCGTTGGCTGACGAGCGTGCCGGAGGCTGGATCGACGGGATGTTTCGGGCGCGATCGTGAGCACGCCGGTTTGGTGGCTCCAGGAGCCACCAAACCGGCGAACATCGGCGACAGGTGCTGGTTACAGTTCGATCTCCCGTACCAGGACGCGGTTCACCATAGTCGCTGTTGCGTTCGGGCCGGTCGCCTCATTCGCCCACGCCATCAGCGTCGAGTCATTGAATTCGTTCTCGACGCTCGTCGCCCACGAGTTGATGCTGTCATACTCGGCGACCAGCGAGACACGACCGGAATTTGTTCCGCCGATTAGCGCGCTGCTGAGGCGAACGCTGGTTAGCCCGACATCGATGCGCTCGAGCATGCCCTTGAGTTCCCGCGCCTGTGACACGAACTCATCGAACCGTCCAGGCTTGACCTCGAACATGATCACTTCACGAACGATCATCAGGTTGCTCCCTTCGATGTGCTGCGCTCCCGGGCGGACCACGTACTTGGAGTCCGCCCGCCGGAGCGTCCGACGAGAGTTGGAGACACCGCACTCTCTCGCTGGTACCAAGGCGGAGCGGGTGGCGACCTGCGGCTAACAACTCGGTAACGAGTGCTCCGAACAGTTGTCCTGATGCCCGAACAGAATACAATAGTGTCGCCTTTTGCGCAATAGATACTACATCAATTCGCGCATGCATTAACCGTTCTCTAACACGTGCCGTCTATGGTGAAACTATGGCTCCGGCGGCGTCGGAACATCGACGTGCTGACCGTTCAACACACGAAGCGAGATCTCGCGCATCCAGCCTGCGTAGGCGTCTCCTGCGATCTCAGCCGCTCGCTGGTGGGCAGCGCGTAGTGTCGGAGGGCGGTAGCGAGCGTTATGTGCGTCGCTGGCGATGACGTGTGCTGTCCGGGTGCGAAGCAACGTCTCAGCCGTGATCCGCTCGATGTCTGTCTCGCGGTAGAAGAGAGAGCCTGCGTTGATCTGAATTGGGATACCTCGTTCGATCAAGGGCAGCAGCGTCGCTGGGTCTCGCTGGACGAACGGGTAGCGCTCGGCATGCGCCAGCAGCGGGCGGAGACCAGCGGCTCGCAGGCGGTCGACCGAACGCTCGATGAGATGCATCGGCCAATCATCGAACAGGTAGCACTCCAGCAGCAGCCAGTTCGTGTCGTTCAGTGTCAAAACCCTGCCGTCGTGAAACCGGTCGAGGAGGTCAGCCCCGATCCTCGCCTCGTGACCCGCCAGGACAGTGACGTTGATCCCTGCGTCACGGGCAGCCGCATTGAGTCGATCGACGCCACAACGAACCTGTTCCGCGCTTGCATGATGTGCGTGAGGAGTGGCGATCACGGTCGTGATCCCGTCATTCGCGGCGGTGGCCAGCATTGCCAGCGCCTCGTCTTCGTCGCGTGCGCCATCGTCGACGCCCGGTAACACATGCGTGTGTAGATCGACCAGCGGGGAATCGCTCACAGCCAGCGCCGTCCTCACACCTGCGGCCAGATGCCATACTCTGTCGGTCGCGCGGTCGTAGAGATGGGAGCCGGACGAGGTGCGAGCGAGGTGGTCAAACGTAGCTGCAGCGGTAATCACGGTCGTCACGGCCGCGACCTGGCTCTGGACCGTCATCCTGCGCGATCTGACGCAACGGTACACGCATGGGGAGCGGCCCGGCCAGTTTCGCGGTCAACTGGATGCCGACCTGCTGGATGACTATGAGCTGGTCTTCGTCATCGCCCACAATGCAGGCGACGACGTAGAGACAGCGCAGGCAGCGCTGGCCCACAGCGCAGACGCCGTCGAGATCGACGTCATCATGGTCGGTGGACGATTGTACGCCGCCCACTCAACGCCGCCAAAGCTGATTGGCGCCTGGCTCTTCCGTGGTCCGCGACTGGAGGATGCCTGGGAGATCGTAGCAACGGCCGATGCGGTTGCCCTTGACCTCAAGGACGATTCACCGGCGTACGAGGATGCGCTGGTAGCGTTTCTTGCCGCTCGGCCGCACGCGCAGGTCGTCCTGAGCAGTCGTAGCATTGAGAGCCTGATCCGACTCAAGGAGCGACTACCGCGTGCTCACATGTATCTCAGCGTTCCGAATCGAGAGGCGTTTGACTCGCTCGTCGCACAGCATGAGCTTGCTCCGCAACTTGACGGTGTGTCGATGCACCACAGCCACATTACCGAAGAGATCGTGGCCACACTCCAGGCTCGTGAGCAGCGGATCATCGCGTGGACGGTGAATGATCTGGTTCGCGTGAATGAGCTGGTCAGGCTCGGCGTTGACGGTATCACGACTGACAACCTGGCGATTCTTGAGTTGCTGGGCGGGCGGGAGCGCAGCGAGCCGCTATTGCGGCGGCGGGAATGCTGATAGGGCAGGTGGGGCGCTGCGTCATTGCGACCGATGCCTGGCTGCTCACCAGTACCGCATCGCGCCAGCGAACAACTGTCGCAGGTCGTCGGGGCTGGCAGGACGTGGCGAGAGCTTCGTGACGCGATGTTGAGGGATCGTGCCCTTCGACGAGAGCGTCGATGTCGTCGCTCTTCAAAGCCGACAGCGGCGAGGCCGTTCGGCATCCCGGTAGCGCGCATCAGCTCGATGATCGCTGTCGGCGAGCAGCTCACCGGCATCCTCGGCTCCGACGCCGGAGACGTCCGCGCCGAGCAGGCTGGCGGCATAGAGATGCCGCTCGGGGTTGGCCGGCGCCGTCCATCGGAAGACGGCCGGGGCGTTCAGGATGACCGACATGCCGTGCGGCACGATCGCGTGGTCGACCGGGTAGCCCTCCGGGCCGGAAGTCTCGCACCATCCCGGAGACCGGGTACGACATGCCGTGCGGCAGGTGGACGCCGGCGTTGCCGAAGCCGATCCCGGCGATAGGTCGCCGCCGAGCAGCATCTGCCGCGCGGGCATCATCGTCGTCCGGGTCCTCGACGGCGCCGGAGATGTTGGCTGGCCATCATCTCAAGCGCTCGGCCGGCCCAGATATCGCTAGATCGGGATTCGCGCCCTGGTAGGACGGCCGGACGGCTTCGGACGATCTGGCGCCGGGCGGTCGGAGTATGGCAGCGCCGTGCATCGACTCGATCGCGTGACACAGCACGTCGAAGCCGGAGCAGGCCGCGACCATCGGCGGCATCGTGCGAGTGTTGTTGGGATCGATGATGCCCATCACCGGCCGCAGTGCGCGGTGGGCGATGCCGGTCTTGGCGTGCATCTCGGTCAGGTCGAAGATGGCGACGCCGGTCGTTTCGCTGCCGGTACCGGCGGTGGTCGGGATCGCGATCAGCGGCTTGAGCGGGCCAGGCACCGGCTGCGCCTGCCGATCGGGGCGTTGACGTAGGCCAGCAAGTCGGCAGGGTAGGTGGCGTAGAGGTTGGCGGCCTTGGCGGTGTCGATCGCGGAGCCGCCGCCGATTCCAACGTAGCCGTCGAACCCGCCGTCCGTCGCGAACGCGATCGCCTCGTGGAACGACGCGTCGGTCGGCTCGACTCGACGACGCTGTCGAACAGGACTGCGTCCAGCCCTTCGGCCTTCAAGGAAGCAGTGCCATGGACAACCGGCGTCGCTGTCGCGCAGGTTCGGGTCGGTGACGACCATCACGCGTGTCGCGCCGAGGCGGGCCATTTCGAAGCCAATTTCGGATGTCGCCCCGATGCCGAATTTGATGCTCGATGTATCCATTGTGAAGATAGATTCAGTCGCCATCTCTGCCTGCCTCCCGCATACACCAGACGCTGTTGCTCGTCGCTACGGTAACGTGATATCAGATTGCTGTCACCGGCCTGATGTGCGATCGTACAATGGTATTCGCTGGCTATCTGCTCTCAGGATTCTCTCAGGAACCTGTCTTACGTCGAATGCTATCCTTTTGCACCAGGGGCGATCCAAGCGACTGTCTGGTACTGGGTAAGGAGCCTGTCCGTGTTCGACTCGACAGCTCTGCTCGGATTGTTCCGACCGTTTCGCCTCCTGGCCGGCGATCGCAACGCGCTCTCGTTCTGGACATGCCGCGCGGCTGAGCTGCTTGCGGACTGGGTGTTTATCGTCGCGCTGTTCGTCGCGGTTTTCGGGGTTACGTCCGACATCGCAGCCGTGGCGGTGTTCATGTTGCTGCGTGTTGTGCCGCGCGGGATCGTTGCATTTGGGTTTCACGAGATCGCGCAGCGGATCGGCCTACGTGGCCTGTTCTGGTTGAGCCTGCCTCGCGCTCCCCTGATCGCCAGTCTGGCGTTGGTTGATAGCCGATCGGATCTTGTCTGGGCTGGCGCTGTCGTTGCGGTGTACGGGTTGCTGATGGCGCTTTCCAACCAGGTACGGGCCGAGATGTTGCCGTATCTCGTGCCGAGGCCGCAACTCGCGAGTGTCATTCAGCTCAACGCGGCGATCGAACGCATTACCTTCGTCGCGGGGCCACTGCTGGCGGGGCTGATGTTGTGGGGCTGGAGCGTCGATGTCGCATTCATCGTAAGCGCCGTCGCACTCGGCGGCGTGAGCTTGCTGCTTGCTGGGCAGATGGCGACACCACCCGAATCCCTCCCTGAGCCGTCTGTGCGAGGCTCGACCGCTCGACCTGCGCCCAACTGGAGCACCATCCGTCACCAGCCAACGTTGCTACTGCTGGCAGGTGGCCTATTCACGGGCGCGGCACTTGCGATATGCCTGAAAGTGGTGTTGGTAGAGCTAGCAACTGATCCGCTGGACCGCTCCGACGCAATGCTCGGCCTCTTGCTTGCGCTGGTCGGTGTCGGCACACTGATTGGGCCGCTGTCAGTGCCGCGGCTTCTCGGTCATCTGCCAGTCTCGCTGATCGTGACCGGCTCGGCCATGGGGATCGCAGCTGGGCTCGTCCTCATCAGCGTTGTGACGAGGATGGAGATCGTCGCACTCGTCCTGCTGGGAATCGGAATGATCTCAATTACCAACGATATGGTGACGGCGACAACGATTCGGAGAATCGCGCCAGAGGCTGACCTTCCGGGCACTGGTCGGCTGATGCTGGCCGCTGTCATCTCAGGTCAACTCGTCGCGGCGCTGGCCGTAGCCTTGCTTGCACGAGTCTGGGATATCACTGACGTCATGCTGGCAGTTGGGATCGCCTGCGCGTTGCTGATGGCGGTGTTGTTCGTCGCCGCGGATGGCGTCTCGCTCTTGACGCGGAAGCTGGTGCGCTCGTAGGACTGGGCAGGTTACGGGATTGATGATCGGTGGATAAGGCACTCGACCAGCCAGCTTCAGGTAGCGTGCGGCATTGTACAGACGAGCTGTTGCCGGTGGCTGACTCTCGTCGAGCGCGTGCACTCAACGCTTACATCGCGTCCGAAGCAGATATCGAGGTCGAGCAGGTCCGGCTGCCGTTGACAGGTCGTGTGCTGGAGATCCACAAGCCGACCGAGGAGTCCCGCGAGCGGATGTTCGAGGCCGCACGTCAGGATCCGGACAAGCAGATGCCTTACTGGGCGCGAATCTGGCCGAGCGGCGTGGCGCTTGGCGATGTCGCGCTGGAACGCGCTGACGAGTTGGCAGGGCGACGGGTGCTGGAACTGGGTTGTGGGATGGGCACGACGGCGACGGCACTAATCGAAGCCGGCGCTATCCTGACGGTCAGCGACTATGCGCCATTGCCGCTCGCGTTTTGTCGCTACAACGCACTCCAGAACACCGGCCGTGGCCCACGAACATTGCGCTTCAACTGGCGCACCCCGGATGCGAACGCACTCGTGCGGGCAGAGGCGGGTGGTGGCTACCCACTGATCCTGGGGGCCGATCTGCTGTACGAGGGACGCGATGTCGAGCCCCTCCTGTCGATCGTCGAGCGGATTCTCGCGCCGGACGGGATGCTTTGGCTGGCAGAACCGGGCCGCAAGACCGCCCAGCGCTTCCTCAACACGGCCGCTGCCCTCGGTTGGCAGGGCTTCAGCCGACACATGAACGGCCCCTGGCCAGACGGATCGACCGACACGGTCAGCGTCCACTTCCTGCGTCGCCCAACCTATGTCGATCAGATCAGCGCGAATCTGGGCGGCTGGAGGACGTAGTTACGTCGGGAATCGGGAACCGGGAATCAAGGTTCGTGGCAATTGTGCTGTATCGATTCCCGACTCCCGACGCTACCGTGGGACGCCGACGATCCGGTAGATGACACCGCCGTTGATGTCGGCGACGTAGACTTCGCCGGCCTCGTCTTCGCCGAAGGAGCCGACGAGCATGCTGGTGTCCATGACTTCGGTCATCGTCCACGTGCCGGCGTCGTTATGGAGTGTCCAGATGCGGCCGGAACAGTAGTCTCCGAAGAAGTAGGCGCCATTCAGGAGTGGTGAGGCTGCGCCACGATAGATGTTGCCGCCGATGATGACGCAGTTCTGGTCCCCACGTGGGTAGGACATGACCGGCATCTCGAGACCGGCTGGATCGCAGGGGCCGTCCCAGAACTCCCAGCACTCGCCGCCTTCGAACATGGGCCAGCCGTAGTTGAGGCCGGAGGGGCGGTCGGCTGTCTGGACATTGATCCACTCGCGCTGGAACTCGCCGGGGTTGCCAATGTAGAGGTCACCTGTCGCGCGGTCGAACGCAAAGCGCCACGGGTTGCGGAGACCGTAGGCCCAGATTTCTCCGCGCGCGCCCTCGGTGCCGACGAACGGGTTGTCAGCTGGGATGCCGTACGGAACTCCGTTGTTGACATCGATCCGCAGGATCTTGCCCCACAGGTTGTCGAGCTCCTGCGAAACGATCTGCGACGGATCGTCGGACGTGCCGGTCCCCATCCCAATGTAGAGATAGCCGTCTGAACCAAACAGGAGCGTGCCTCCAACGAAGTTCACGTCGGGCTGGGGATAGGTGAGGAGGATCGATTCGCTGTTGGGATCGACCCGACCATCGGCCCCCTCAGTGAAGCGTGAGACGACATGGTCCTGGTTGAGGTCTGTGTAGTGGATGAACAATTGGCGGTTGGTCTCAAAGTCGGGGTGAAACGCCAGCCCGACCAGGCCGAGCTCGTGCTCCTGGGTCAGCAGGGCATAGGCGAGGACTCGGTCACGGATGTCGAGATATAGCGAGCCATCCAGCAGTCGGACGGTACCGGTCTTCTCCAGGACGAAGATCCGCCCACTGCCGTCGCCAGCATGGGTGATCAGGTTCGGCTGGTCGAAGCCGGCTCCGACCTGTTCAAGGGAGATTGAGACAGCGTTCGGGTCGTATGGCGTCGCCGGAGGCGTTGGTTGCGCGGTTGGCGTTTCGCCAGGCGCTGGCGTTTCGCTTGGCTGGGCGGGTTGGCTTGGCGTTGGTGTTGGCTCTCCCGACGCGGTCGTCGCAGTTGGGATCCCCGGTGTTTCGACGGCTGGGTTTGTTGGCGTCGTGTTGGTTGCTTCCGCTTCAGTTGTATTGGTTGGGTCGCCGCTGGCGGTTGTTGCGGGGATCGTCGGTGTCGTGGTCACGTCCTCGCCTGATTCGGGGCCGCTACATGCAGCCAGAAGCACGGTCAACGCGAGGCTGATGGCGAGCCAGCCGCAGTGCTTTTGCGAACCGAGCCGTCGACGGGATCTGAGCATCAACTGTTCCTGTATTCTCGTCTCAATCCAGATATCACTGCCGGTTGTGAAGTGAACCACGAAGTCCACGACTGGCACGTCCTCTACAACGCACCATAGAGGTCTCCTGTTACACGGGCGACTACTGGCGATGACCGATCGCGAGCGCGTCTCGACTGACTTGATCGATCGTCAGAGAGCGTCCAGCCTCCCAGGCGGCATCAAATCGCGCATCACCGAGCGCGGATCGGGCAGCGGCGAGGTTGCGCTGCTGGCGCTCGAGCGCATCGGGGGCGAGCGAGCCGCGCAGCTCGGACCGCATCCGGTCGGCAGCGGCCATGACCCTAACTGCGCGATCCGCATCGCCGGTTGCCAGCGCAACTTCAGCCAGGCCTTCAAGAGCGGGATCTATTCGCCAGCGGGCGCCGAGGTCGATCAGGCGCGTCAGGCTGCGCGTGAAGAGCGTGCGGGCGCCAGATAGATTGCGCTGGCCAATCGCGACGTAGCCAAGCAGTGCCAACGAGTCGGCGACAGCCATGTCGTCACCGAGCTCGTGGTGCAACGCCAGCGCCTCCTCGATGTATCCGCGCGCACGAGCGAATGACCCGCGCCTGAGCGCGAACTGGCCCAACTCGTCGTACCCATCCGCCAGGCCCTGCCGGTCGCCAAAGCGGCTGAAGATGGCAATCCCTTCCTCAGTGAGCTGGGTCGCCCGGTTGTCCTCACCGAGAAAGTAGGCGTTGCGGCCGAGAACGAGCAGCGAGACTGCTGCTCCCCAATGGTCACCGGAGCGGCGTCGCAGCGCCAGCCCCTCCTCGGCCAACTGGCGTGCTTTCTGGTAGTCGCCCTCGCGGGTTGCCAGGTGGGAGAGTTGCGTGAAGGCGCCCGATAGCCAGTGGTCTGACTTCAGTTCGTGGCCGATTTCAATCAGTCTCGAGAAGGCTCGGTGGGCTGCTTCGAAATCCCCTTGGACGTAGCGTAACCGGCCCAGGCCAAAGAAGGCACTCGCGTAGTCGCGCGTTAGTTCTGGCTCACCGGCCTGTGTGATGATGCGTTCCAGCAGCGGGCGACCTTCGCTGACATGTCCGCGCCGCTCCCAGAAGCGCCAGATGCCGGCACCGATCTTCAGGCTCTGGGCGGACGCGCCATGCTCGAGCGTCCATGCGAGCGCGGTACGCAGGTTGTCATGCTCCCGTTCGAGCGTGTCGAGCCAGACTACCTGCTCGCTGCCAAGGAGTTGCTGTTCGGCTTCGGCGGCAATTCTCGCGAAGTAGTCCGCATGCCACCGACGGGCATCTTCAAGTTCGCCGTGAGCGTCGAGCAGCTCGCTCGCGAATTCCCGGATCGTCTCCATCAGCCTCAGCCGCTGCGGCTCGCCGGGTCGTGCGACGCGCCGGACGAGGCTCTGGTCGATGAGAGAACCAATGCAACTCGAGGCGAAGCAGCCCAGATCGCTACAGACAGCCTCAGCGGTTTCCGCTGTGAATCCGCCGTTAAACACGGCGAGCCGCCGGAATAATGCCTGCTCGTCCGGGTTCAGCAGGTCGTAGCTCCACGCGATTGTGTCGCGCATCGTCAACTGGCGGATTGGCCCTTCGCGACCGTCACTGACGAGCAATGACAGGCGGTGTTCCAGCCGTTCCAGCATTTCCGCCGGTGTCAACGACCGGCTACGCGCTGCGGCGAGCTCGATTGCAAGCGGAAGTCCGTCGAGCTGCCGGCAAATCTCAGCGATGGCGATGTAGTCATCGGGACTGATCGCGAGGTCCGGGTTTGCCGCATGGGCGCGCTCGATGAATAGCGCAACGGCCGGAAGTTGTGCGCCGGCGTCAGCGTTCTCCTGTCCCGGCTTCGGAACCGGCAGCGGTCCAACGGCAAATTCCCGTTCGCCTTCGATGTGCAACGGTATCCGACTGGTGGCGATCAATCTCAGGTCCGGACAGGCGTTCAGGAGCCGGTCGACCTCGGGTGCTGCGGCGACAACCTGCTCGAAGTTATCAAGGATGATGAGAATCTGGCGGTCCTGCAGGAACATCGTCAGCCCCCTGTGGGGCGTCCAGCGTGCCTGATCCGGTAGATCGAGCCGTTTGGAAATGGTTGGAATGACGAGTGCTGGATCACGAATGGCTGCCAGTGGAACAAAGACGACGCCATCCGGAAAGGACTCCCTCGCCCGATGTGCGACCTCCAGTGCCAGCCGCGTCTTACCGACTCCGCCTGGTCCGGTCAGCGTCAGCAATCGGACTCCTCGACGGGTCAGCAGGTCGCGGCCCGTTACAACCTCGGCCTCGCGACCGACGAACGATGTCGCGAGCGGCGGCAAGCGCACGCCATCTTGTTCGCGAGGCTCGACCGATCGTTCGCTGGACATTATGCCCCCGGAATCTCCCCATGCTCGGTTCAAGCGCAATCACGCCATGTGTCACGTCATTGTACTTCGCACCGGTCGGTGATGGACGCCTGCTGACGTTCGGGCGTTGCTGCGGTAGTGTTGGGCGAATTGCTCGTGTCGTGTCACGAGTACCCCCGGATGCACGAGAGGACCTGCGACGTGGCCCCGCTTAACGTCACCGCCGCTGCCAACGATTCGCGGCGCTCGTTCTCGCTTAACCCGGTCTTTCGTAAGGGGATCCTGCTCGCTACCCACAACCGGGCAGTTGGCCGCATCGTACGGCGGTATGGATTGCGACTCGGTGGTTCGCGCTTCGTGGCGGGTGAAACGTTGGAGGCCGCGATACCCGTCCTGCGCGCGCTCAACGAGCAGGGACTGGCGACCAACACGACGCTGCTGGGCGAGGGTGTTCGCGACGTGGCTGAGGCAGCGTCGGTTGTTGGGGACTACATCAATCTGTTGGACCGGATCGCCGACGAGGGACTGCGGACCAATGTCGCGCTCAAGCTCACGCATCTCGGTCTTGATATTGACGAGGAACTTGCCTTTTCCAACCTCGAGCAGCTTGTCGTCCACGCAGCGTTGCACCGGAATTTCATTCGGATCGACATGGAGGAATCTGCGCGCGTCGAGCCGACGTTGCGGATCTACCGACGGTTGCGCGAGAACGGGCATTACAATGTCGGCACTGTTCTCCAGTCGGCGCTGTATCGAACGGCGGACGACCTTGAGGTGCTGCTGCCGTCCGCGCCGAACCTCCGGTTGGTCAAGGGGGCGTATCTGGAACCGGAGTCGGTTGCCTATCCGAAGAAAGCGGACGTTGACCGGAACTACATCCGGCTGGCCGAGAAGATGCTCTCCGGCCCCGGCTACACCGCGATCGCCACCCATGATGAGCGGATCATCAACCACCTCATCGAGTACACGACTCGCCACGAAATCGGCCGCGATCGGTTTGAGTTTCAGATGCTCTACGGTATCCGTTCCCGCTATCAGATCGAGTTGGCGCAGCGTGGCTACAAGGTGCTGGTCGCGACCCCCTATGGCACAGAATGGTACTTCTACCTGATGCGTCGGCTGGCGGAACGACCGGCCAACGTGTTGTTCCTGCTACGTGGCGTATTGCGTCGGTGATGAATACGGAACTCAAAGAGGTACGTGACGCGCGGACAGCGGGTTTACTATGTCCCTCACAACTGGCAGACACGACCTCCGACTCGGTATGCTGCCGTTTGCGCGTCGGGGTGAATCAGGACGGACCCTACCGCCGCGATTGTATCGGCGCGAAGGATGACAGCGATGGCCGCGATCGGCGCGCAAGACAACTCCACGAATCCGGAGACAACGCAGTTTGAATTGGTGGCTGAGGATCAGCGTGGCTCGTTTCGGCGAAACTGGCTTCCGACGATCCGCTTCATCCTGCTGTGTGTCGCGCTCTGGCTGGGTCTGCGAGTGGCTGCGCCGTCGTATGCCATCGAAGGTGAAAGCATGTCGCCGAGCTACCATGACGGCGGCCGGGTCATTCTCAACGGCGCCTACCGGTTTCAGTCAGCTGGGTACGGAGATGTCGTCGTCTTCAATCCGCCGTACACGAGCGACAAGCCCTACATCAAGCGCATCATTGGATTAGCCGGCGACACGATCGAGATTCACGATGGAGCCGTCTACCGCAACGGGGCACTCGTTGACGAGCCATACATTGACGGGGTTTCGACGACCTGCTTCCACGCCCCGCACTGTTCACTGACAGTTCCCGCCGGCATGATCTACGTCCTTGGCGACAACCGCCCTAACTCAAGCGACTCACGCGTCTTCGGCCCGGTTGATAAGGACGACGTTCTAGGTGAAGTCCTCTTCAGCTTCTGGCCGCTCGACGACATCCGCTAGATGACTTCAAGTCCATTCGCATCCGGGAGCGCAGGAAACGGCGCGTGTGGCTCCAGCTGATACCAGAAGGCAGTCGAGGCGATGTCGTCCTGGAGTGGCAGGTAGCGGCGACCACCTTCAACGGCTGAGCGCCAGCCCAGTGCCTGGATCGTGACGCGAAGGTCTCGCTTGAAGCGGATCGGGTCGGGCACGTGCCAGCGGTACATCCCGAAGCGTTGCTGCGACTGATAGAGGCCGTCGGGAATAATGACCTGCGGCAGGCCGAGCCATGGGGTGGAGTAGGTTCCGTACTGGCCGGGTGGATGCTCGAAGTTCCAGGCGCCGCCGAAGTAATCCTCGGTGCCGGTGCCACAGATCGTCGGCCAGTCCTTGTCGCCGTCCATGTAGAACTTGATCTCGCCCTCACCCCACCAGCCGTTATTGTTGACGCCCCAGGCGAGGTACGTACCGACGTAATGACCTTGGCCTGAAACGCCATCGAGCAATGTGTGGACCTGCTGAAACGGCAATGGGTTCGAACGGCGCCACTGGGCGTGCAGATAGGCACGGTCAGGCTCGACCTCGGTCAGCGCATACGTGATCTGGTAATAGAAACCGCGCACCTCGTCCGGTGTGAGGTTCTCGACGGTGATCCGTGCGTGCTTCCGAAACGGCATCTCCCAGTACGAGTTGAAGCCGCCGGCGGGATTCACGGCAACTGGCAGCGAACTGACGTTGCAGCGGACGCCCCAGCCGTTACAGAAGAAGTCGCCCAGCGGCGTCTCGATTGACGGAGTCTCCTCACCGTCCCAGTAGCATCGCAGGACGAGCCGTCGCCAGGCGGTCGGGTGGACGGTCAGCCAGATATGCTGAATTGCTCCCGGGCCGTCGATCTCGGCCAGCGTAACCGTGCTGCTACCGGCGATGTTGATGCTCGGTGAGAGCTTCCAGCCGCGGCCCAGTTCCCGGCCGGCGATAGCGCCAGTGCCGTCTTCGGCCATCCCGCCAGCGCCCTTCGCGCCGGTGAAGTTCTCAGCGCTGATCGAGCGCGTTTCCGCGTCGCTGATCCGCGCCAGATTGCCCAGATGCATACCAAGCCCATTGAATGCCATCTGACTCTCCTCCCGAGTATTGTGTGAGTTGGCGCGCATAATCGCACAATCTGGCAGGCGCGCTATGATAGGCGCACCGGCGGCGTCAAGCTGTCGGCTGAGGCGAAATGGTTGACAAGGGAGCAGATGGATGCCGGTGGAGACGCAGACGCTGCCGGGCACAATTACACGCGGCGAAGCCGGTGAGGAATTGGCTCGCGGCTGGTGCCTGGTCACGTATGAGATGGTCGGGGCGGCGAAGCCGCTCGATGACTGGCGCGGTGAGATCGCCGTCACGCCTGAGGAATACGACGCGGCGGCAAGCTGGGGCGACGGACTCTACATCAGCTTCCGCCCTTACGGTGGCATCTGGGAGCCGTGGCATGGTCCGGTAGCGATCGAGCAGGTTAGCGCCGAGATTGACCCGAATCGACGGCGGCTGCGATTGCGTTCGGCGGGACAGATGATCCGGTCCCGCTACACGCCCGAAGAGCTGGCGCACGGCTGGCCGAAGGCAGACGACGAAGACGAGGCAACGGCGCGTTGAGGATGGGAGATCGAATGTCGGTAGTAGATGCGTTCATCGGCGATGTGAAGGCGATCCTGGCGGAGGTTGGCTCCTCCGAGGAGGGGTTGCAGCGAATCGCGGCCCGGATGGAGACCTTCGTCCGTGATCCCGAGGTGCTGGCGACGCACGAGGACTACACCGGCAACATCCACACCGGCCGCCAATCAGCTCCGCTCTACAGCGACGAGAGCGGGCTGACACTGGTTCGCGCGCGGTTTGGGCCGGAGGCGATGACGCCGATCCACTCGCATGGCTCGTGGGGTGTCATCGGTGTCTACAAGGGGCGTGATCGCTACCAGGTCTGGAAGCGCAACGATGGTGGCGGTGGCGACGGCCACGCAGATGTCGAGATGACCGAAGAGCGGGTACTTGGACCCGGTGAAGTGGTCGTCCTGCCCCCACCGCCACAGGATATCCATGCTCAGCAGGGTCACGACGGCGAGGCAGCCTATGAGTTCGTCCTCTTTGGCGCGAACACGATGGTCCTTCCGCGCC
The DNA here is from genome assembly GCA_963763325.1 of uncultured Chloroflexia bacterium. Taxonomy (GTDB): domain Bacteria; phylum Chloroflexota; class Chloroflexia; order Thermomicrobiales; family CFX8; genus JBBECJ01. Next base: position 282,241 of record CAVXOL010000025.1, on the reverse strand, counting down.
TCTATTTCGATCCGGAGACGAGCTCTGCCCGCGAAGTCACGCCAGGAAACAGGTGACACGTATCAGGTGTCGGTTCCTTGAGGATATCGCCTGCCTGTTGCACCTGATACCTGTCACCTGACGCGTGTTGCCCTGTCAGCCGGAGGATCGGATGTGACGAGCGGCGCATGCGCCCGTGCAGTCTGTACTGAACATCCGGCAGTTACTATCGCCACGACGATTGCTCGTCCCTTATCAGCTTCAATCGGTTACTCCGTCCGTGTTCATTCCCATCCTCGGACCACTTCTGCGCTTCGCACCCCTCGTTCGGCAATCTGATGACAACCCGGTTCGCTGCCCGCTACACTACGGTAATAGTGTCCGTACACGTACAGGCGAGAATTCGTGACGACTCCGGATGCAGAAGGGGGTCCGAACGGTGGCTGACAGGTTCGGCGGCGGGCTGCGGGGCATGTTTTCCTGGCGGGAGAAGCGTGACGGGGTGATCGCGCCCGACGAGCGCTTGCCGTGGCCGAACACGATCGCGCTCGGGATGCAGCACGTTCTGGCAATGTTCGGCGCGACCTTCCTTGCCCCACTTTTGATGGGATTCGACCCGCAGCTGGCCATCTTCTTTTCCGGCATCGGGACGTTGATCTTCTTCTTCGTCGTTGGCGGGCGAATTCCCAGTTACCTCGGATCGAGCTTTGCGTTCATCGCGCCGGTCATCGCCGCCCAGCAGGAGGGTGGTATTCCGGCCGCACTTGGTGGGATCGTCGTCGCCGGTCTGATCTACACGATCGTCGGGCTGATCGTCACCCAGACTGGCTCCGGCTGGATCGACGCGCTGATGCCACCGGTGGTGACGGGCGCTGTCGTGATGGTGATCGGGTTAACGCTCGCCGGGGTTGCGTTCGGCATGATTCGCAGTGCAGATCCGACGACCGGCGATGTCCGGGCAATCGAGCCGATCATCGGCGTGATCACGCTGGCGATCACCGTTGTCACGGCTGTCTGGGCGCCTGGGTTTCTGCGGCGTTTGCCGATCCTGATCGGTGTGGTCGCTGGCTATGCCGTCGCGGCGATTGCTGGAGAGGTGAGTCTCAACTCCGTCCGGAGCGCAGCGTGGCTGGGATTGCCGGACTTCGAGACGCCCAGCTTCGATGGCAGGGCAATCACGCTGATCGCGCCAGTCGCGCTGGTGCTGATCGCTGAGAACCTGGGACATATCAAAGCCGTGGCCGTGATGACCGACCGCGACCTGATGCCATACCTTGGACGCGGCTTCATCGGTGATGGCCTCGCGACGATGGTTGCCGGCGCTGGCGGCGGGACCGGTGTGACGACGTATGCTGAAAACATTGGCGTCATGGCAATGACACGCATTTACTCGACGGCGATCTTCATCGTCGCATCCCTGGTGGCGATCCTGCTCGGGCTGTCACCCAAGTTCGGAGCGCTGATCGCCTCGATCCCCGAACCGGTGCTTGGCGGAATTGCGACGGTCTTGTTCGGGCTGATCGCGGCGACCGGGGCGAGAATCTGGGTTGAGGGACGGGTCGATTTCACGCGCGCGACCAATCTGTTTGTGGTCGGGATCACACTCATCATCGGCGCTGGTGGATACTTCGTTCAGATCGGCGATTTCAAGTTTGAGGCGATCGGGCTGGCGACCTTCGCGGCCATCCTTCTGTATCAGGTGCTTCGGTTTGAACGGATCAGGCATGAGGGGTGATGGATGAGTAGCGGCGGTCATCCATCCGGCACCGGTCATCCCAGGCTCTTCGTCATCGGTGACATCCATGGCCAGCGCAATGAACTTATCAGCCTGTTGCTCGCTTCCGGGATCGTTGATGACGATCTGAACTGGGTGGCCGGGAATGCTCAGGTCTGGTTCGTCGGCGACTACGCGGATCGTGGCCCGGATGGGATCGGCGCGATCGATCTGATCATGCAACTGGAGCGATTGGCAGCCGAAGCGGGCGGGCTGGTCGGCGCGCTGCTCGGGAATCATGACCTCTTACTGCTGATGGCGCATCGCTTTGGCGAACGGACGATTTCCGACGTGACCGGGCTGACCTTTCTTGGCGAGTGGCTCGAAGGCGGCGGGCAGCGCGCCGACCTGGCAGGTCTGTCGGCCGAGCGAACCGCGTGGCTGGCGAGGAGACCGGTAATGGCGCTGGTGTCTGACCGGCTGATCGTCCATAGCGACTCGGTCTGGTACATGGATTATGGCGTGACGATCGAGGACGTAAACTGCATCGTCAGTGCAATCCTGGCCGCAGACGACCCCGTCGAATGGGACCGATTGCTCGGCGCGATGTCAACCAGGTTTGCATTCGACGATAGACACGGTGGCAGCAACGACGCAGCGCGGATGGTGTTGGATATCTACGGTGGCCAGCAGGTCGTCCACGGCCACACGCCGATCGCATTGATGCGCGAGCAGCCGATTGAGGAAGTTGAGGACGCGCTTGTCTACGCTGGTGGCATGGCCGTCAATGTCGACGGCGGGATGTATCTGGGTGGCACAGGGTTCGTCCTCGAAGTTCGGGATGGCATCCTTCTTACCCATGCCGATCGCGCATGATAGGCTGATGCGAATTATCCGACACTACCAAGGAAGAGACAGTGCATGGCCGTTGAAGAGCTTCGGGCACGGCCCGATGTGCCGGTCGACGATACCTGGGATCTATCAGCGATCTATCCAACCCGCGAGGATTGGGAGGCAGCGATCAACGAGATACGTGCTGACCTGCCGAAGTTGACGGCGCTGCAGGGCACACTCGGCGACGGTCCGACCAGGCTGCTGGACGGCTTGCGGCTGGAGGATTCGATCGGTGAGCGGCTGATGCGAGTCTACTCCTACGCCGGACTGAAAAAGGACGAGGACAATACCAACGCCCAGGCGGTGGCGGACCACGACCGCGCGCTCGGCCTCAGCGTCGAAGCGGGACAGGCAGCGGCGTTCTTTGAGCCGGAATTGCTTGCGCTCCCCGAAGGAACCGTCGAGCGGTACCTCGCCGAAGAACCGGGACTGGCAGAGTATCGCCACGCACTTGAGAATCTGCTGCGCCAACGCGATCACGTTCTGTCGGCCGAGCAGGAGCGGCTGTTGGCGAGTGCCGGCGAGGTCCTGATGGCGCCAGGCCAGATCTTCACGATGCTCAACAACGCCGATCTCGAATATGGCACCGTTGACGACGAAGACGGCAACACCATCACGCTGACGAAGGGCAACTACCTGCGCCTGATGGAGTCGCGCGATCGTGCCGTTCGGAAGGCCGCCTTCGAAGGGATGCACGGCGCCTACCTGAGCCACCGCAACACACTGGCGACGACATACGCGTCGAGTGTCAAGACCGATATCTTTGAGGCTCGGACGCGTAACTACGGCTCAGCACTTGAGGCGTCGCTATCGTCGAACAATATCCCGGTTGCCGTCTACGACAATCTGATCGAGACGGTTAACCGCAGGCTGGAGCTACTGCACCGCTACATTGGCCTTCGTAAGCGCGTGCTCGGTCTCGACCAACTGGAGGTCTACGATCTCTATGTGCCGATCGTGCCCGAAATCGAAGGTGAATACAGCTATGAGCGCGGCGTCGAACTGGTGATGAAGGCGCTTGGGCCGCTCGGTGACGATTATCGTCAGACGCTTGCGGCCGGTTTCGACTCGCGCTGGGTCGATGTCTACGAGAACAAGGGCAAGACCTCCGGCGCCTACTCCTGGGGAGTCTACGGCGTACATCCATTCATGTTGCTCAACTGGTCTGGCCGGCTGGACGATGTCTTCACGCTTGGCCACGAAGTCGGCCACGCGATGCACTCGTGGTACACGAGCGCCACGCAGCCATATGTCTACGGGCGCTATACGCTGTTCGTCGCCGAGGTGGCATCGACCGTCAACGAATTGCTGATGACCGACGTCATGCGACGCGAGACTGATGACCGGGCGACACAGATGTACCTCATCAACCATGCGCTCGAAGACTTCCGGGCCACGCTCTTCCGGCAGACGATGTTCGCCGAATACGAGCGCTGGGCGCACGCGCGGGTTGAAGCCGGCGATGCGCTGACGCCGGACGCGCTCTCCGAGCAGTACGCCGAGCTCTGCTCGCGCTACTACGGGCCAGACGTGACGGTCGGTGAGTACACGGCGATCGAGTGGGCCAGGATCCCGCACTTCTATCGTGGCTTTTACGTCTACCAGTACGCGACCGGCCTCTCGGCAGCAGCGGCACTCTCGAAGATGCTGATCGAGGAAGGCCCGACCGCCCGCGAACGCTACCTGCGCTTCCTCGCGTCTGGTTCGTCGAACTACTCGCTCGATCTGCTCAAGGACGCGGGCGTCGATATGACGACACCAGCGCCAATCGAGAAGGCGCTGGATGTGTTCGAGGGCCTGCTATCCGAGCTGGAGCGGTTGATGGCGGAGGAGTAGCTGTCGCCTCTCCTGTGGGAACAGGAGTAAGGCGTATCGTTGACGAACTCCTGTTCCCTGTTCCCTGTTTCCGTCCGTAGGGACTACTGCCCCATCTCCAGAATCAGCATCTCCGGATCGACGCGGACGTTGCGCACCTGGGCGGTCCACGTTAGCGGGACATTCTGCGCGCGGAGCAACTCGGCGACATTCAGCTCGATCTCCATCGGGCCAGTGCGGGTAAAGCCGGGTCGTTTGACCACCTGATCGAGCATCGGGTCAAGCAGGCGGTTGAGGGGTAGCATCCCAGCCCGGACATCCAGGATCTGAATCCTCAGGTTTCCGCTCTGCGCGGCTGTGAGTCCTGCACGCAATGTCACGTTCTGCTGGAGAAAGCTGCGGACACGCATCGTTAACCACGCGCCGCCCGCCTGCCAGCCGCAATCAACAAAGACGAGCTTCCCGACCGGGATGTCGATCTCCTCAGTCAGGATATTGCTGACGATATGCCGGAAGGCAGACGTGCTGACATGCAGGTTGCCGGCGTGGACGGCTGGTGCGAACGGCGATTGTCGCTGTCCGGTTGGCGCCAGTTCCAGCAACAGGTCGGTGATGAAAATCGACTGTTCCTCGTTAACCATTACTCTCTGCCCGCCCAATCTGCCCCAATCGACCTCCCTCCGAGGACTTCTTCCGGCAGCCTGTCGAGCAGGCTGGTTGATACACCAAAGCGAGTGGCGATCGCGCGAAGCTCAGCCAACGACAGGCCATCAGCGGGACGTCCAGCAAGGATATCGTTGACTTCGTATGCAGCGGCCGCTTCGACGTAGTCGATCAGGTCGGCGGCCGCCAGCGGTCCACGCGACGATCGGGCGACGACGCCGTGCTTGGCCCAGACCACCAGGCGTTGATGACGCATCGCCCATGCCGTCCCACCTCCCTGTTTCGGGGTGCCGGGTGTCTCAAACGGTAAGACGCCAATTCCTTCCGGCAGCATCACGATCGTTTCGGGTTGCCAGCGTAGCAACTGGCGGTTGAGCCGCTCGTGCTGCCGGTAGGCCGGAATGTGACTCAGCCAGGTCAGCTTCGGCGGCTGAGCGTGAATAATCGCGTGAATGGACGGTACACCCCCGAGGCAGCCAGCATGGATGCCCAGGTGCGAATCGATCTCACTGGTTGGCTCGACCCCGTGCCCTGGTGCTCTGTGGAGCACCGCTCGACCATCAGCCCCGATCACAATCGCGCACAGGACTGCGCCTGGCCGCGTCGCGATGTCGCGCAGTCGCCGGCCAGTGCCCGTAACCAGCACAACACCGGGCGGCAGTCCTGCATGGCTCGACATCTCGTAGTCGCGGCGCTCGGAGTACATCGAGGTGACGTATTCGATCACTTCCGGCGTCTCATCCGGCAGAAAGAGCGAGATGTTGCCGGCTGTCCCTTCGAGTGCGCTGATCTGGCTAAGCCGAATCCCCGCTTCGGCGAGTTCCCGGAACCAGCTGTCGAGGTGCTCGATCATCGTTTCCGCCATCCTCAATCGTCGCTATCAGTGCTGTCGAGTATTATCACCCGTAGTGGCTGGTTGCGACGCAACGTGTTGCGTGTGACGCAAGCGCGCGCTGAAGGGGCCAGCGCAAAGGGCCGGCCAGCAATCGGTTGCGATTGTGGCGATCTGGATGCTTCGCGAACTGACAGCGATGTCACACGATGATGGATGGGGTTGAACGGCGTGTCGCTGGTGTATGTCCGCTGAGCTTTTGATTCGACTTCCTGACTACTTTCCGTCGCTGATCAACGCGATGCAGGACGGTGTCGTTCTGCGCGGGATCGACGGCACAATTGTTGAAGTGAACCATGCGTTCTGCAAGATGGTTGGCTGTGACCGCGCAGAGATCGTCGGCTCTCGGCCCCCGCACCCCTGGTGGCCGGATGGCGAGTATGATCGATTCGAGGCTGCTCGCACTCGCTACCTCGCCGGAGCGAACACTGAAGACGATCTGATCTACCAGCGCCGAAGCGGCGAGCAGATTCCGGTCCTCGTCACCAACGCGCCGCTTCGCGACAGCGAGGATCGCATCATCGCCTTTATCGCCACAGTCAAGGATATGACGGAGCGCGCGAAGGCCGCGGATCAGATCCGCTTCCAGGCAGCGTTGATCGATCAGGTAGAGGCGGGTGTTGTCGCGACCGACGCGACCGGCAGAATTCTGTACTGGAATCGCGGCGCCGAAGCCCTCTATGGCTGGCGGCAGGATGAAGTCATCGGCAGGGACGGCCAGGAACTTCTTGTTGGGCCAGGCTCAGAGGCTATCGTTGCGGATCTGATCCAGACGCTTAGTAGCGGTCTTCCATGGGAAGGCGAAATCGACGTTCTCCGGCGCGACGGCGCAGTCGTACCGGTCTTCGTGTCGTCGTCGGCGGTGCGAGATTCGGACGGAGCGCCGATCGGTATCGTTGGGGTCGTCGTCGATATCAGTGAACGCAAACGGGCCGAAGCACGGATCGCAGCGCAGTATGCGGTCGCCCGCACGCTGTCCGATGCCCAGTCACTTCGCGAAGGATTATACGGAACGCTCGACGCGGTCGCGGCGAATCTTGACTGGCAGTTTGGCGGATTCTGGATCATCGACGATCGGTCGGGAATCGCGCGCTGCTCGGTGACATGGCATGCCGACGGCATGGACGGGACCGCCTTCGATGCGATCTGCTACAGCAATCAATTCGAGCGAGGCGTCGGACTGCCGGGAATCGCGTGGGAGCAGCAGCGGCCACAGTGGATCAAGGATTTTCAGGTCGAAGACCGTTTCGCTCGTCAACATGGCTTCAAATCGATTGGCATCCGTGCGGCGCTGGCTCTCCCGGTTCGATCGGGAGGTCAGGTGGTCGGTGTCGTCGAGTTCTTTGCGACTGAAGCGCGAGAGCCTGACCAGGGCCTGCTGGCGACAGCTGAATCGATCGGTAGCCAGGTAGGCCAGTTCATCGAGCGCAAGCGCTCCGAGAGCGCGCTCCGTGAGAGCGAGGACCGCTTCCGAACGATGGCGAACAGTGCACCGGTTCTGCTGCGGGTCGCTGAAGCAGATGGACTGGCCACCTGGTTCAACAACGGCTGGCTCGAATACGCCGGTCGAACGATGGAACAGGAAATCGGCAACGGCTGGACTGATGGGATCCTCTCGTCCGACAGGGAACGCGCTCTGAGCCTTTATGAGAATGCGATCAAGACGCGTCAGCCATTCGAGATGGAATATCAGCTGCGGCGCCACGATGGTGAGTACTGTTGGGTCGTTGATCGAGGTGTGCCTCGATTCGACCCTGACGGTACGTTCGTGGGCTTCATCGGTTCATGCCTCGATATCTCCGACCGAAAGCGATATGAAGAGGAACAGGCGTTCCTGTCCGAAGCCACGAGAGTACTGGCGTCATCGCTGAACTTTCGTGAGACGCTGGCCAGCGTTGCCCAACTCGCCGTCCCAACTATCGCGGACTGGTGCGTCGTCCACGCGGTCGATGCTGCGGGCGAGATTGACCGGCTGGCAGTTGCCCATGCCGATCCCGCCAAGGTAGCCTGGGCACGCGAGCTGCAAGAGCGGTACCCATCCAATCCTGACGCCGAATACGGGATTCCAAACGTCATTCGCACCCGTCAGCCGGAGGTCTATCCCGACATTCCTGAAGACATGTTGATTGCTGTGGCACAGGATGACGAGCATCTCGCGATTCTGCGTGAGGTTGGATTCACGTCGGCGATGATTCTTCCACTTGTCGCACGAGATCGGGTCCTCGGCGTCATTACGCTTGTGTCTGCCGAACGAGGACGTCATTACAACGACAGTGATCTCGCACTGGCCCAACACCTCGCCCGCCGGTCGGCGGTCGCGATCGACAATGCGTTGCTGTATGAAGAGGCACAGGAATCAGCCCGTGCGCGCGACCAGTTCCTTGCTGTCGCAGCCCACGAGCTTCGCAGCCCGCTGACCTCGATGAAGGGGTTCGCGCAGCTACTGCTGCGTCGCGCGAAGCGGTTGCCGGGCGGTTCCGAGTGGATCACGCCGCTCCAGACGATCGATGCCCAGGTCAACCGAATGACCGCACTCGTTAGCCGGCTGCTTGACGTCTCACGAATCGAGGAGAAGCGGCTCCAGCTTCACGTCGAGCCGGTTGACATGGTTGAGGTCGTCAGGGGAGCTGCCGTCGAGGCGCAGCTGGCCGCCGAGCAGCATACCGTCGTGGCGCGCTTCGCCGAGGAATCGCTGGTTGCGACGGTCGACCGGACTCGGATCGAGCAGGTACTGGCGAACCTGCTCGACAACGCAATTAAGTACAGTCCGGAAGGAACGACAGTCGAGGTCACCCTTCGGGCAGGTGACAATGATGTGATCATCGCTGTGACGGATGAGGGACCGGGCATCCCGGCTGACTCCCTGAAGCGGCTGTTTGAGCGCTATTACCGAGGGATGTCGTCACGGTCCGCGACTGAAGGACTTGGGCTGGGTCTTTACGTCGCCCATGGCATTGTTATCGCCCACGGTGGTCAGATGTGGGTTGAAAGTGAAGTCGGGAACGGAACGACCTTTTCGCTCTCGTTGCCGCGTGGTGGTCCTGATGCGGCCATCGAGGTAGTGCCGGGCCACGAGGTGACCGCGGAGTGAGAGAGCCGATACCAGCAACAGGTACCGAACGGCGGCTTGCGGTCAGTCTTGCCGAGTTCCAGGTAGCTCCACGATTCGCTGAAGCGACATTCGACAGTTACCGGCCCGATCACGAGTTTCCGTCACAACAGGCTGCGGTCGAACGACTTCAGGAGGCCGTCGCGGAACTGAACGGCTCAGACGAGCGGCGCGGATTGATGGCGCGCCTGCGCCGCAACGCTGTCGAGATTTCCTGGCAAGGACTGTACCTCGATGGACGGTTCGGAGTCGGCAAGACACACCTTCTGGCGGCTGCCTACCACGCGGCAACTGTCTCACGAGCGTACTTGTCGTTCCAGGAGCTGACATATGCCGTCGGAGCACTCGGCATGGCCCAGTCGTTGGATCTGTTCAGCCAGGCGCGGCTGATCTGCCTCGACGAGTTCGAACTCGATGACCCAGGCAACACGATGCTGGCGACATCGTTCGTGCGCGGCGTGATTGAGCGCGGCTCGCGGATGATCGTGACATCCAACACGCTGCCTGGTGAGCTGGGGCGAGGCAGGTTCAGTGCCGAAGAATTCCAGCGCGAGATCGGCGCTCTCTCCGCTTCGTTTGAGTCGATCCGGCTCGACGGCGAGGACTACCGCCACCGGCACTATGATCACGAGGCCGACCTGCCGCGTATTCTGCCGGCTGAAGTGATCGACCATGAGTGGGATGCGATGTCGTGGCGGGAACTGACCGACCGGCTGGCGATGCTGCCACCGCTCGCGTATCCGTCGCTGATCGCATCGTTCAAGACACTGGCGATTGCGGGACTCGACACGCTCCCGGACCAGGACACTGCGCTACGCTTCGTCCACTTCATCGACAAAGCCTACGACCGCTCATTGTCGCTGGTGGCGTCAATCGAGTGCCGGCTGGACGAACTCTTCCCGCCCAGCTACGGCTACGGTGGTTTCGAGCGCAAGTTCCTGCGTTGTCGCTCGCGACTCTACGAGATGTTGTCGCAGCCGTTGCTGCATGACCGTGGTGTGGATCTGAGTGACGAGGATAGCCCGTTCGAGGAGGTACAGCATGCACATCGCCCGTGAGGCTGAGCGCGAGCCGGAACTCTGGCGGACCGGCGTTGAGACTCGAGTCTACGCCTCGGCAATCGGCGGCAGCCGCCAGTTGGCGGTCTTCGAGCAGGTTTGCGCGCCAGGGATCGGCGCTCCTGCCCATGTCCATGTTGTCGAGGAGGTACTGCGCGTCATCGACGGTACCGCTGAAGTCTTCGTCGGCGATGAGCGAGCTGTCCTCGAACGCGGCGATGCCGTCACAATTCCGGCGGGCGCTGTCCATGGCTTTACGAATGCCGGCGTCTCACCGTTGCGTGTCCTCGCGATTCTCGCGTCGCCGATTTTCGAGGCGCACTACATCGAGCCGCCGCGCGACTCACGCCGCTGGATGCCGTAGTCGCGAGACAACGTCCAACATCGGTACGGGCCGGCCGATGCCACCCTGGCCGCTACAGGCGGTCGATGTGCTGTTTGAGCCAGTCGATGCCCTGGTCGTCGCGGCAGTAGCAGATGGTGGGGCCATCAACGATTCCCTTGATCAGGCCGGCTTCGCGCAGCACCTTGAGGTGTTGTGAGAGCGTTGACGCCGCGATCGGCAACTGGTCGCCGAGCGGGCCACACTGACATTCTCCGCGATCTGCCAGGATCTGAAGGATGCGGTAGCGGACTGGATTTGCGACCGCCCGCAGCATCTCAACGAGCTGCTCATCGGTCGAGGTTGGCATTTCGATGGTCTTCATGTCTCGTCTGCTTTCAGCAGTCAGCCGCTAGCATTTAGCCGTCAGTGTTCAGCGATCAGCGATACGGCTGGTTTGAATGTGTTCCGCCCACGATCATAGCATTCGCCGCGATCATGCCAGCAATTCAGAGAGCTAACCGTTGACTGTTGGTAGCTACACGGTTCCCTTGCGCGAACGAAGGCGCTGTCCAGGTCTGCGCCTGACCGTGCCGTGCTCGTTCGTAAAAATACGATTCCGCTTGGCTGTTGTCAAGCCCTGACCACGTGCGGCTTGAACTCGTGCTGCCAGCTGTGGATCGATGCCAGTGCCGTTCGCAATAGTCCCTGCCCAACCCACTGTGGCGGGTAGCCACTCTTTCCGGCGAAGTCGAGTCCCGTTAGCCAGATCTGTCGCGCGATCAGGAAATCGACGAGATGGTCGTCAAGGCTGGCTGGTACGGGACGAACCTCGGCGTAGCCGCGCAGGAACGCTCTCCAACGCGATTCCCGCCAGCGGCGTGGACGACCTTCGCCATAGATGTTCCAGAGAAAGACGGACAGGTCGTAGCCGCGCGAGCCGTAGCCGCAGCAATCGAAGTCGAACAGTGTCGGTGTGCCATCAGCGTCGAAGCGGACATTGCCGGGATGCAGATCGCCGTGGCAAAGGCCATAGTCGTGCTGCTCACGCGGCAAGGCGTCGAGTCGTCCGCGAACGTGCTCAGCGATGCTTTCCAATTCAGCGAGCTCGTCGCTGGAGGATAGGGCCGCGCCGATGGCAGCCATCGGCTCAGCGATCAGGTGCGCCGAGTCAAGACTGCCTCGCTGATAGCATGTTTCACGATTGTTGGCGGCAAGGTGAACTCTTGCCGCAAGCTGGCCGTACCGGCGCGCGTGGTGGCTGGTGATGTCACGTACGTCGTCACCTGGCGCCTCTGTCCAGAGGACGACGAAGCGGGATCCCTCGGCGGCCTCAAGTTGTGCAACGTCGTTTCCGTTGCGGCCCGGAATCGGAACAGAGACGCAGATACCCGCTGCGGCGAGGTCACGTGTCAACGCAAGCTCGGCGTCGATTTCTTCTTGTGTCCGCCAGCCATGGCGGTAGATGCGGAGGTACGATCGCTGATGACCGGCGACAACCTGATAGACATCATTCAGGCTCAGCGAGATGAGCCTGCAGGTTGGAGTTGCCGATAGGTCATAGGCGGTCGATATCCATCTGCCCAGCGCATCGTCGTTGAGGACCGAGTAGCTGGTCGGGAACGCTCGCACCGTGCTCACGACCGTGCTGGCCGCTGATCGAGGATGGCGTCCTGAAGGATATCGACATCATGGAGCGTCGTTGCCCAGTTGTCGAAAGCGGCGCGGATCGCGGCCCGACCGTCCCAGACGGTGCCGGTCACAAATGCCCGGCCATCGCGCTGGATGGCGGCGACGGCGGCGCGGTTGAACGCGTCGGTCGCGGCATCGTCAAGTCCGTCCGCCGTGTAGCGGAAGCAGACGATATTGAGAGGTACGGGAGCCATCAGTTCAAGTCCCTCCGTGCGGTCGACCCAATCCGCGAATGCAGCTGCGTTGTCAACACACCGCTCGACCATCTCCCGATAGCCGGATCTGCCATAGGCTCGCAGCGCAGCCCAGGCAGCCAGCCCACGGAAGCGGCGTGACATCTCGGGACTGTGCGCCAGCGGGTCCCAGCCGAGGTCCGGGGTTGGCTCGATGTACGCCCCGGTCGCGTTGAAGGCGGCCCGTAGTGCATCGACGTCTCGGATGAATGCGAAGCCGCAGTCATAGGGAACATTCAGCCACTTGTGTCCATCAGCGCCGACGGAGTCGGCTCGCTCAATAGCGGCGTTGTAGTGCGCAAAGCGAGGCGAAACGCTGGCGAACAGGCCGAAGGCCCCATCGACGTGCAGCCAGACCCCGTCCGGGTGTTCGTCGCAGACGGCTGAGACGGCTTCGAGATCGTCGAAGGCCCCGGTATTCACTTCGCCGGCATTCGCGACGATGATGACCGGTCCGTCAATCGCTGCAAGCGCGTCCCTCAACTCCGCGATGTCTATCGCTCCTCCCGGCGCCGGGAGCTTTCGGACGCTGGCACGACCAAGTCCGAGCGTGCCGAGCGCCTTGACGGCGCTGGCGTGGATCTCTGTGCTGGAGACAACTGGAATCGGCCGGTTGCCGCCCAACCCATCGACGGCAGGATTGAAGCCAAGTCGTTCGCCGGCCCATTGGCGTGCCGCCGCCAGACCGATCAGGTTTGCCATCGTTGCGCCGCTCGTCAATGACCCGGCCCAGCCGGTGGGTAGTCCAAACAGCTCTTTCAGCCAACGCAGGACGGTCAGCTCAGTCTGTGCGGCCGCTGGACTCGACAGCCACATCCCTGCGTTCTGGTCGATGGCCGACGCCAGCCAGTCGCCGGCCAGCGCCGCCGGAGTCGAGCCGCCGTTGACGAAGCCGAAGAACCGTGGACCCGGGGACGCGACAATTCCCGGCTCCGCGCGTCGAAACCACTCCTCGATCGCTGCGGCTGGATCGCAGCCATCCTCTGGTAGCGGCTCGTCCAGTGCGGCGCGCATGTCATCCGGACTCGGGCGGTGGCCGACCGGGCGCGTGGCGAGGCCGGCGACAAACTCACGAGCCAGTCGATGGGCGGCGTCGAGTGCGTCAGCCGACTCGGCGAACGGGTCAACTGTGGTGACGCGTATTGCTGAAGGACCAGTAGCGTTCATCGACACCTCCTTGCTGATGCGCTCGCTATCGTACGCCACGACGATTCGTCGTGGAGAGGTCGCGCACTGAAGATGGTGCGATACTGCCGTAGGCGATTGAGACGGAAGGAGCGGGGTGGATGGCAGTCATCGGCTTTGATGTTCGCAAGCGGGAGCCATACCTGGGAGGGGAGGAATTTGGGAGCGCGGGAGCCTACGAGCGGATCGACGGCTGGTTAAGGTTCGCGGTCGATCCCGGGCACGCTGCGAACGCGGCGATCGTCGATCTCGATCTCGCTCCACGCGACGAGCAGGGGCGTGTTCATTTCGGAAGTGATCTTTGCCTGCTGGTGCCGGTTGATGCGGCCCGATCGAACCGGCGGCTGTTCATGGAACTGCCGAACCGGGGACGCAAGTTGTCACCTCGTCTGTTCAACCGGGCGGCAACCGAAGTTCCGCCGACGGCCAACATCCTGCCGGGTGACGGGTTCCTCTTCCGGCATGGCTGGACGGTCGGCTGGATCGGTTGGCAGTGGGACGTTATTCGGGATGAGGCGCTGATGGGGCTTGAGGCTCCACTGGCGATCGAGAACGGCGAGCCTGTTCATGGCACGACCAGCGTTCGCTTTCAGGCCAACTTCCTGCACCACACGCATCTGCTTGCCGACCGAGTCCACAAGCCGTACCCAGCCGCGGATACCGAGCAACTCGAGGCTGTCCTGACGGTCCGCGACTACGACGACGATGTGCCACGAGAAATTCCACGCTCGGACTGGCGCTTTGCCCGCGAGGAAGGCGAAAGCGTTGTCCCGAGCACCGAGCATATCTACCTGTCATCAGGCTTCGAGCCGGGCCGTATCTATCAGGTCTTCTACGAGACCGCCCATGCGCCGGTCGTCGGCTGCGGCCTGCTGGCCGTCCGTGACAGTGCCTCGTTTCTGCGCTACAGCGAGGTTCCCGAAAACCCGCTTGCTGGCCGGATCGACCGTGTCTATGGGTGGGGGATGTCGCAGACGGGACGGATGCTGCGGCATTTCCTTTACCTCGCGCTGAACGTTGACGAGGAGGGCCGGATAGCATACGACGGCCTGAACCCGCATGTCGGCGGTGGCCGACGGGGCGAATTCAACCAGCGCTTCGGGCAGCCGTCGGTCCAGGCGACACCCAGCTTCGGCTTCCTCCCGCCGCATGACGACGCCGGGCTGTTGCGTCGACACCGCGAGGTCGGTGGTCAACCGAAAGTCGTTCAGACGAACTCATCCGCAGAATACTGGCGGGGTGATGCCGCGCTGATGCGTGTCTCCCTTGATGGCGAAGCGGACCTTCCGGAAGAGCCGGACACGCGCACCTATCTGTTCGCGTCGACTCAGCACGGTCCGGGCGGCTTCCCGCGTTCGCGCTACAACGCAAACGACGGTGGCCGTGGGCGCTTCGATTTCAATGTCGTCGACTACACGCCGTTGCAACGAGCGGCACTCGTGAACCTCGATCGGTGGACCAGCGACGGCGTCGAGCCGCCGCCGAGCGTCCATCCGAGACTCGATGATGGCACAGCGATCACCCGCGCAGCCGTCTTTGACGAGTTCGAACGCTTGCCTGGGATTGGGGAACATCTGCCCGATCCATCGCGTATCCTGCGGCTGCGTGCGGTCGATCTCGGGCCTCGTGCTGCTGAGGGTGTCACGACCCACCCGGTTGTTGAAGGCGACCAGCGTCTGGATCTCGTTTCGGCGCTCGATGATGACGGTAATGAGGTGGGCGGGATTCGTCTGCCAGAGATCGCTGTTCCGCTTGGGACCAATACCGGCTGGAACCCGCGTGATCCGGAGACAGGTGCTTCCGAGCAGATCATGCCGATGCAGGGTATGACGCTGTTCTTTGCCCGGAACGCCGAGGAACGGACCTTGAACCATGACCCACGTCCCGCGATTGCGGAGCGTTACAGTAGCCGCGATGCGTATCTGGAACGGGTTCGGGAGGTCGCCCGCATCCTTGCCGCTGAGCGTTACATTCTGGACGAGGACATCGAGGTCTGTGTCTCGGATGCTGCGGTCCGCTACGACGAGGCGATGAAGTAGGTTCGCAAGACAAATCCGTGGCAACGCGCGCCGCGCGTTGCCACGGTCAGTTCCTGATGATTCGAGTGACGGTTACGCCTTCGTTGCCGAACTCTGCGACGCCGGCTGGCCCTGGTTCTGAGTGGCTTCCTTGACCGTGTCCTGAGCGGCGTGGACCGCGTCCTGAGCGACTTCCTGGACCTGCTCGACGGCCTGTCCAGCCATGTCCTGCGCGCGATCCATCAGCTCATCACGCTTCTCTCCGAAGACCTGGTTCTCCTTCTGTGTCTCCGGGAGGAGCATCCCGACTGCGAGACCGACACCCATCGCGACGACACCCATCATCAATGGGCTGTCCTGCATCTTCTGCTGGTAGGTTCCTCGCAGGTTCTGGAATTGGTCCTGCGCCTGATGGGGCAGGTGACTGACCTGATCCATTGCCATGGAACCAAACTGGCTGACGTGCTCAACGGCTTGCGATCCCACGTCCTGAGCGCGGTGCATCGCGTCTCCGGCTGTCTCCTGGACCGTTCCAGCCATCTCGCTCATCCGGCCCTGCTCGCCGTCGGAGCCGCCCTGCCAGTTGCCCTGGCCGGTATAGCCCTGCTGGCCGCCCTGCCAGTTGCCCTGGGCTCCGTAGGACTGATACCCGTAGCCCTGCGTGTCGTAGCCCTGCGGCTGACCGCCACCGTAGCCGTAGTTGCCTGCATAGGTTGTATGCCGGCCCGGTTGATAGTAGTACGGCTGGTCGCCGTGGTCTCCGCCACTCGAGCGGCGCATCAGGAACCAGCCGAGACCAACGCCGGCAAGCGCGGCTGGGATCGGGTTGCGCTGGATCATGCCGACAACATCGCCGCCGGTGCTGGTGACCTGGCTCATGAATGTGTCGCCTTCATACTGGCGCAGGTGGCCCGGATCCGGCTGGCGTCGGTCCCAGTTGGTATAACCGGTCCGGTAGTCCATGGACTGGCCGCGATAGCCACGCTGTGATGCTGGGGAATTGCTCATGTATCCACTCCGTCCTTCAGTGTGATGCTGACTCCGGGTCAGGAACCAGCCGAGTCCCGCGCCGGCGATAGCCGCCGGAATTGGGTTTGCGCGAATTGTTTCCACGATGTTGCTGCCGGTGTCGCGAGCGGTCGAGGTGAATTGGCTGGCCGTGCCATCTGAGGTGCCTGTGCCGTTGCCGCTGCCATTGGTCATCTCGCGGAACTTATCGGTCGCCTGTGACGCAAGTTCCTGCACCTTCTCAACAGCCTGATCCTTGGCGTCGACAACCTTGCCGATCGTGGCGTCGTGGGCGGCTTCCTTGGCCTGAGCCTTCAAGGTTTCCGGACTCAAGCGCTCCTGGATGGCGTCGATCGTCCCGCTCATCTCGGCACGCGTTTGCTCGATCTCGTGTTCAATCGCATCTGGATCGTCGCTTGTGACCGACTCGCTGGCGGTCGTGTTGAGCCTGTGCTGGTCGTCGTCTAGCCGAGTTGTTTCTGAGCCCATTCCTTGTCCTCCTTCAGGGTTTCAATCGTCTGTTCGGGTGCCAGGCTGGTCTGCTTCAGTGCGCTTATGCCACGCTGGACAAGCAGTCCGGCGATACCAAGCACGACCAGGCTGACGATCAGCGCCGATAGCCACCAGGGGATGAATTCGGCCAGGATGATGATGACGGTAGCGATCAGCGCCAGCAGTCCGGCGTAGGCGAGTGCTCCGCCGGCAGCCAGCATGCCGATGTCTTTCCCGACTTCGGTGCCCTTCTGCTTCATTTCGGCCTTGGCGAGCGCGACCTCCTGACGGATTAGTGTGCTCGTCTGCCGCGAAAGCTCGGAGAACAGTTCGCCCAGCGAGCGGTCGTCCCTGCTTTGCTCCATGGTCTGCCTCTCAGTATTTCTCTATCCGCTAGCTGGACGAGGAACCGCCGGTCTGGCGGTTACGATCGTTCGATGTCGTTGACCGATCAGTCGTCGCGCCGGTCTTTTCGTCTTTGGCGTAAGGGGAATATGTCTGACCACTGGTCGTGCTGCCGGTCGTGCCGATACCGCGGCCCGCGGCATCAACGTCGCCGGAGCCGGTTCGCGTGGCGCCTGGCGTGTCCTGACCGCTCGTCGTACCGGATCGAGTCGAACCCGTCTGGTAGCTGCTGGGAGTACCCGTGGTTGTGCGATAGCCGGGCGTTCCGCTGGTGGAGCCATATGTCGCGCCATAGCTCGATCCACCTGTTGGCCGTCCATATTGGGAACTGTACTGTGATGAGTAGCCACGCGTATCGTAGCCGCTGGATGCCTGGCTGTAGCGCCAGTCGTTTGAGCCGTAGCCGCGCTGGAAGTTGCTACTGCCGCTGCTCATTCCGCTCGAGCTCTTGAGGAAGCGGGCCGCGAAGACACCGGCCAGGAACGCGCCGCCAACAAAGAGGGCCGGCTGCCGTCGTGCCATTTGCTCGACGTCGCTCATGAGTTCGTTGATGTCCTTGTCGTTGAGCGTTTCAGCGAAATGCTCGAGCTTGCTGGCGGCTGATTCCGCAAAGTTCGCGATGGCCGGGTTCTGCTCCCGCACCGATCCACTGACCTGATTGAGCGCATCGGCGAATCCGACGATTCCCTGCGCAGCCCGCTCTTTCTGGTCGTCGACGCGCGTCGTGGCCTGTTCCTTGGCCTTGTCAGTGACCTTGCTTGCCTGCTCTTTTACCTGATCGGTCACCTGTCCAGCCTGCTCCTTGACCTGGCTGGCCGCTTCTTTGACCTGCTCGGTCTTATCCCCAGCCTTACCTGGCATGCCGTGGGTCTGGTTCTCGGTACCGGATGAAGTTCCTGTGCCCTGTGACACCATTTAGACGATCCTTTCGATCGAGATCACGTATGAATCCGAATCGTCGCTGTCACCCGTCACGACGCGAGACGGCGGCGGCGATCTGTGACCTACAGGCGCAAGTTGCGTGCCTGAACCACGAAAGAGACATGAGGGCAAGGAGTGATGAGGAACACATGATGTCCAAGTTATGGCAACGAAGACGTGATTTCGTCAACGTCTTCATCTGAGGTCATGCGAAGGGAGCGAGCTTGGAAGATCGGAAGCTCGATCGGGACGCGGTCAGGTTAATCCGGCGAGAGCCTCGTCGATTGACCTGGCAACCGCTTGCTGGCGGTCAAGGCACGCCTCAGGCGCTCCAAGCAGGGCGCCTTCAATCTGACCGAGCGCTCTATGGATCAGACGCGCCAGTTGCTCCGGTTCAGTCGGGCGGTGGTTAATCCCTGCCAACGTCTTGTCAACCTGGATCGTATGTTCTCGCAAATGAGCATCGAATCGGTGCAGTCGGAAGCGTACCGGTATCTCGTAGCCTTCCCACCAGATATTCGGTGCGTCCAGGTCTGCCGAGTCGAGGCCGGCAAAATCAGTAGTGACCCGGTTGTGGAGCGCAGTGTAGCGTTGCAGCACGTCGCTCATCCTGCCGCTCTCGATGACCGGCTCGCTGACAACGTCGCGGTGGTCGTCTGGCATCTCGATTGGTAACGTGTCGCCGCCGCGACGCCGAGCGACGGCCCAGTGGATCAATGCATGGAAGCCGCGCTCAGCAACCGCGATGTGGTAAATGACCGTTCGAAGCGGCCACTCGTTGACGTCTGGTGGAGGATCGAACTCGTTGTCGTGGACACCCGCCAGCGCGCCGGTCAGATCCCGAAAGGCGATCTGATGCTGGGCCAGGATGCGCTGTGCCTCGGTCGCTGGCTGCCGAGTGATTTCGATATCCGTTGCGAGTTCTCGTAATTGCTGGTAGATGCGGAACGCTACCTCGCGAGCTGTGTCGTCGTAGCCGTGCCAGAAGGCGCCAGTCGGCGAGGGGGTCGGCCAGTCGCGCGTGAGAATCGTCTCGGAGCTGTTTGCGAGCGCGCTGGCGAATGCGAGCGTTGCTGCGGTAATCGATCCATGGAGCGCCGTCATCGCCGATCCCTTTCGATTTTCGTCCGACGGCGAGACTATTGGCTGCGAGGTGCGTTGTCAAGCGTGAGTGACCAGCAACCGGCATCGATTGTGCGTAACGCGCTCTTAACGAAGCTGAGTGGATGGTGAGAGGATGAAACCAGATGCCGGAAGAGGATCGCAAAGGCGAGCGCGGCGGCGATACTGGCAACACCGACCAGAAGGGAACCGGGCCGAAAGCGGAGAAGGGCGACCAGCGCCGCGAGAAACCAGTCCACAGCGGACCGACCCGGCCCGGCGCACAGAACACCGGTAACCGTTCAGGCTCGGACAGCGACGATAACAAGCCAGGCAGTTGATTGACGTAGAGA
Source organism: uncultured Chloroflexia bacterium (assembly GCA_963763325.1). Lineage (GTDB taxonomy): Bacteria > Chloroflexota > Chloroflexia > Thermomicrobiales > CFX8 > JBBECJ01. Next base: position 262,387 of record CAVXOL010000025.1, on the reverse strand, counting down.
GTCGAATTCAACCGCCGATGCGTGACATCTCGATCTTCTTGAGGTGGATCGTGTTGGAGGAGCGGATCTCCGAGTAGCGGTCAACTCGGTTGGACCAGACCGTTCGGACGAGATCGCTGATTTCGTCGTCTGAGGAGCCGTCGCGCAACATCGCACGAAAGTCGTGCCCCTTGATGCCGAACAGGCAGGTGTAGAGCTGGCCGTCGGAGGACAGGCGGGCGCGGTTGCAGTCGCCGCAGAACGGCATCGTCACTGAGGCGATGACACCGACTTCACCCCGGCCGTCAAGGTACTGCCAGCGGTTGGCGACCTCGCCGGGGTAGTTTGGATCGATGGGTACGAGCGGCCAGACGCTGCTGACAGTGTCGATGATCTCCTGGGCTGGGACGACGTCTTCCATGCGCCAGCCATTCGTCGAGCCGACGTCCATGAACTCGATGAAGCGCAGGATGACTCCCGTGCCACGGAAGCGTTCCGCCATCGAGATGATGCTTTCCTGGTTGACACCGCGCTTGACGACCATATCGATCTTGACCGGTTCAAGCCCGGCCGCGACCGCATTGTCGACCGCATGGAGGACCTTCTCGACGGGGAAGCCGACATCGTTCATCGACTGGAAGACCGAGTTGTCAAGCGAGTCGAGGCTGATCGTGATCCGCCGCAAGCCAGCCTGCTTGAGTGCCTGCGCCTTTTTCAGTGACAGCAGCGAGCCGTTCGTCGTCAGCGCAATGTCATCGACGCCGTCAATGTCGGTCAGCAGCCCGACCAACTCTTCCAGGTTTCGACGCACGAGCGGCTCACCACCGGTGAGCCTGAACTTTCTGACACCATGCTGAGCGAAGATGCGTCCCAGCCGGGCGATTTCCTCGAACGAGAGCGTTTCCTCGCGTGACAGGAATGGGTAACCAGCCCCGAAGATCTCCTTCGGCATGCAATAGACGCAGCGGAAGTTGCAGCGATCCGTGACCGAGATGCGAAGATCTCGTAACGGTCGATTGAGCTGGTCGGTCAACGGGTTCGCGGTCAGATTATTCATTCGTTGAGTATACATGGACTGAGGAATCTGCGGAACTGTCCTTCGATCGATTTCTGCTCGATGCGTGACCTATGTAGCGTCCGGAATGCGTTTCTCATCCGGCATAATCTACGAATAGCGAGGCATGACCTAGCGCGAGCAGATCCGCAGGAAGATCGAATACCTCTGACCGGGCTGCGGACTTAGTGAACTACGAATCGACCGATCGAGACCTTGCAATGAGGAGACAGAATGAAGATTCTCGTGACTGGCGGGGCCGGATTTATCGGCTCGAATGTGGTTGACGCGTATATCGCGGCCGGACACCAGGTTATCGTCGCTGACGACCTGTCGGCAGGTAAGCGAGGAAACGTCAATCCGGCCGCAACCTTGCACGAGATCGACATCGCCGCGCCGGGTTTCGTCGATCTGGTCATGTCGGAGCAGCCCGATGTCATCAACCATCACGCTGCTCAAACGAGCGTCCGCCACTCGGTTGGGAATCCTCTTGACGACTGCCGCCGCAACATCCTCGGTTCGCTGAATGTGATCGAGGCCGCACACAAGGCGGGAACCGGCAAGCTGATCTACATTTCGAGCGGCGGCGCTATATATGGCGAGCCATCGACTCTCCCATGTCCGGAGGAGCACCCGATCGTTCCTGATTCGCCATACGGCGCGTCGAAGCACGCACCCGAGCACTACCTCGACATTTTTCACCGCCTGCACGGCCTGAACTACACCGTTTTGCGATACGGCAATGTCTACGGTCCCCGGCAGGACCCATTTGGGGAGGCGGGCGTGATCGCCATCTTCACGGCACAGATGCTGGCTGGACAGACGGTGACAATCAACGGGACAGGCGACCAGGAGCGGGACTTCGTATTTGTCGGGGACGTCGTGAACGCGAACCTTCGCGCGCTGGAGACTGGTGATGGCGAGGCGTTCAATATCGGCGCTGGAGAGGGAACGTCGGTCAACCAGATCTATGGTCTGCTCAAAGAAGCGACCGGCTCAACGCAGGATGCATTCTATGGACCGGCCAAGGCAGGTGAGACGTTCCGCATCTATCTCGACATCAGCAAGGCCGCTCGTCAGCTCGGCTGGCAGCCGCAGGTGTCCCTGCGCGATGGACTGATGCAGACGGTCGCGTCGCTCTCATAGGACGTGTAGAAACTGATCAAGGACGGGTTCGTGGCCTGTGAGCGTGAACCCGATTCCGCACTATTCCAGATTCATCGTCCGCAGGCGCCAGGTGGCGACGGCGAGGGCGACGAAGACCAGCAGGGCGATTACCATCAGGGCGGGAACCAGCCTCATCGCCTCATCGAGGTCGATCGCGGGGTTGTCGACCAGACGGACGTAAATCGACTGCACGTAGTGGCGGACGCTGATGAGCCGGATACCGGCGATGAACCGGCCAAAGAGGCTCTCCCAGAGGAGCGCATAGATCAGGCCAGCTAATAGCGCGCGTGGGACAATCAGGCTGATCGCCATGAAGAGCGCACCATAGCCGAGCACCCCGACCATCTGGGCGAAGCAGACCGCCAGAAGCTGGTCGATGTTGTCACCTGCGTCGCCGCGCATCGCGAGCAGGTAGGCCAGCACGGTACCTTCCCAGAGCAACAGCGTCGCTGTCAGCGCGACAGCGGCGAACTTCTCAAGGACGATCCGGGAGCGACTGATCGGCTTCAGGACGAGATAGACCATCGTCCGATCTTCGACCTCATTGCCGAGCGCGTTCGTCGCCAGGATCAGGGTTGCGATCGGCAGCAGTGTCGGGGCGATGAACTCCTGAAAGATACCGGCGAAGAATTCGCGAGCGGTCGAGTCGCCCGAATCCAGCATGAAGATCAGTGAGAAGATGGCTGGCACGAGTGAGAACAGGAAGACAATCCGGATCGACTTGCCACCGATGAACTGCCGAAGTGTCAGACCCAGTATCGGGACAGGATCCATCATTGAGCGAGTGGTTGCCATCAATCAGCGCCCCACAACATACGCGAAGACGCTCGCCAGCGAATCGTCCAGCGCCGCGATCTCATACAGATGAATGTCGAGCGTACGTGCCGCCCTCGGGACCGACCGATAGAAAGCACGCACGTCACTAGTTTCGGCGACGAGTGATGACAGCCCACCGTCCGGCGCCGGCTCGAACCGCAACGAGACAAGCGCGGTATCGCGGATGAGTTCGCTCGCCAGCCTGCGCGGGTCGCTGCAGCGGATGCGGACAGCCCGGGCGTGCTCGTCGATCTTGTCGCGGATCGCGTGGTAGTCGCCTGCGGCGGCCAGCTTGCCGCGATTAATAACCAGAATACGGTCGGCGAAGCGCTCGACTTCATGCAGGATATGCGACGAGACGACTACCGTCTTGCCCTGTTGTCCCAGGCGCGTGATCAGCTCGATCAGCCGCGCTCGTTGAAGTGGGTCGGTGCCATTGAGCGGTTCGTCCATCAGCAGGATCGTCGGGTCATGAACGAGTGCCGCAGCGACTTTGGTCCGCTGGCGCATGCCCTTCGAGAACCCACGCAAGTCGCGATCGGCGTCGGGTAGCATCTCAACGATGCCGAGCGCTCGCTCTGCCGCCACGTCCGGCTCGGGCAGCTTCTGGAGAACGGCATTAAGCCGGACGAATTCGCGTGCAGTCAGGAATGGATAGAGCGTTTCCTGCTCCGGAACGAGCCCGATGTCTCGATAGAGCGTCACATCGCCGCGAGCCGGCTTGCCGAGTATGCGGATCGTGCCAGCCGAGGGCGCCAGAAGTCCGGTCATCATCTCCAGCGTCGTCGATTTTCCGGCGCCATTTGGCCCCAGTAGTGCGGTAACGCCAGGCTCGATTCCAAACGTGACATCCGAGACGGCTACGACATCGCCGTACCACTTCGAGAGTCCCTGAACGACGACGGTCGAGCGATCCGAGATCGGCGGCGAGACAGAATCCGGCGGTCGGATATCTCCGGTCATTGGCATCGTTGGTGTGGCCGGGACACTCACAGACGCAACCCCTGTTCCAATCGGTTATTCATCGGCCAGGTAGCGGCGATACATCAACAGCGCCGAGATGCAGACCGTCGCGAGGACGGCAAGTCCGTACCAGATGCCCGGCAGGTCGGCCATGTCCATGTTGGTCGGCTCGCCCCAGACCCAGGCGCTGAGTGCGTCGACGAGATCTAATGGATCGACGAGAATGATGTAGTCACCAATACCGGAGTCAAGCGCCTCGAAGAGCGCGTTGGCGATGCCTGCGATCATCAAGGTGCCGCCGATGAAGATCGCGCCGGCGACGCCCTTGCGGTTGGTATAAGCGGCGATGGCGAGCGCGATCGCTCCAAGGTAGGCCGAAGCCAGCGTGCCATAGGCAGCGATCCGGCCAAGATCTCCGATGTGGTCGAAGAAGTACGAGATCGGATTGTCGGCCAGTAACACATTGGCGACGAAGAGCAGCAGCGGCGGCCCGAACGCGATCGTCCCAAGCAGGAGACCCATCGCGGCGATCTTCGCCAGCAGATAGTCCAGCCGAGTCAGCGCCCGCGAAAAGTAGAGGCCGAGCACATTCTCGCGCCGGTCGTCGGAGAGCATTTCCGGTCCGAGCGCAGCGGCGAAGATGAACAGCGTCAGGAAGATGAAGTCGTTCAGGTCGTGGTAGCTGTAGGTGAAGTCATCGGACGGGACGAACGCCTTGATCCCGGCGACGATGAAGGCCGGGATGAACGCGACTGCGTACAGCACGAGCGGGATGATCTTGGCAGTCCACTTCTTCTTGATTCCGAGCCCGCGCTTGATTGAGTAAATGATCAGCGCCTGGATCGCGTGTGCCCGGCCAAGTCGTTTGCCGTCGTAATGCTTGTATCCGAGGTCGTAGATCTCGCCGTACGGCTGGATCGGTGTCGTAGCCGGTGGCTGGTTACTTGCCATTGGCGGCCACCACTTCCTCGGCGGCAATCATCCCGCCGACGGTCTGGATGTAGACATCTTCCAGCGAGCGTTCGCGGCCGCGCAACAGTCGGAGCGGCGCGTCCAACTCGACGACGGCGTCGCGGATTGCGTCGTAGACAGCATCGTTGACGCCGCCGTCCGGGGCCGCCACGATGACCTCCTGCCCGCTCACTCGCGCCGACAGGTTGCGCGCAGCAAGCAGGTTCACCAGGCCGTGCGCGTCGCCATCGACGCGGACGACGACATCGCCGCCGCCCTGCATCAGGTCGTTGATCAAGCCGTTGACGACCAGTTTGCCTCGATCGACCATCACAACGTAATCGCAGACACGCTCGATGTCTTCCAGCAGGTGTGAGGAAACGACGACCGTGATACCGAGCTGACGATGGATGCGGTTGATCAGATTGAGCATGTCGTCGCGGCCCTGCGGGTCCATGCCGTTCGTCGGCTCGTCGAGGAAGACGAGCTCCGGGTCGTGGACGATCGCCTGCGCCAGCTTGACGCGCTGCTTCATGCCAGTCGAAAAGCCGCGAATGAGGCGGTAGCGCTCCTCATCGACACCGACCTGATACAGCACGTCGTTAGCGCGTTGTCGCGCCGCTCGGCCGGGCAGTCCGCTCATCTCGGCCATGTGGCCGACGAAATCGGCGGCGGTAACGTCCATCGGGAGACAATCGGACTCCGGCATGTAGCCAACCCGCTCGCGAATGCGGATCACGTCGGTGCGGATGTCCATTCCCAGCATTGTTGCCTGACCGGATGTAGGCGAGATCAGCCCCAGCAGCAGCTTTATGAGCGTTGACTTTCCAGCGCCGTTTGCCCCTAACAGGCCGATCGCCGAGCGCGGGATCGAGAGATCGACGCTGTCGAGCGCGACGACCGATCCGTACGCCTTTGTCAGCGCCGATGTCGTGACGATTGGCTGGTCGATGCCGGTCATCGAGTCTTCGTCCGGCATGGGCCGGTACAGGACACGGCCCATGCCGGGGTGATCACGATTCGTTCACCCATTGGCAGCGACCTCTGGAAATCCGTGCTTCTTCCATGATTCCAGGCCGCCGCGCAGCATCTCGATCCCCGACGCGACCGCTACGTCGCCGCCATCGCCGGTTGGCCAGACTGAGACCAGCGCGTAGGTGACGACCTTCCCGGTCGCCATCACGGTCTCGATCGCCGCCAGTACCTGCTGCATATCGGGGCCGTTCGGCTCCTTCGTACCGTGGTTCGGAACGAAGCGCTCATCGAGGATGTCGGAGTCGATGTGCAGGTAGATCATGTCGCAGCGATCGGCCAGATCGGCGACCGCCTGTTGCAGATCCTCGCCGGGGAAGCCGGGAGCTGGTGCGGCGATGACAACGTCGGTGGCTCGGACGAGCGTTTCCTCGGCAGGATCGAGGTTGCGGACATCGACCATCACGATCCGGTCGGTCGGCAGTGGCACCGGCTGGTGTGACAGTTCGCGCCAGCGGGGCCAGGCAAGTCCAGCAGTGACGGCGACAGGCATCCCACCGAGCATCCCGGAGAGCGTCGTCCGCGGCGTGTTGAAGTCGCCGTGGGCGTCGAACCAGACCAGACCAATCTTCGCGGCTGGCCCGTGGGCTTCCTGCAAGCCGCCGACGACGCCGGGCGTGATGGCACAGTTTCCGCCGACGACGAGGACCGGCTGGCCGGCACGCCTGCCCTCAGCGACTGCCTTCGCGATCTCTCCGCCAATCAGTCCGAGGTTAATGGTCGGTTCCTCGTCGCGCTGATCTTCAGGAAAGCGCGGCTCGCTGATCGTCGCCTCGGCGCCGAAGACGCCGTAGTCAGCCGCCGCCGCGTAGCTGTCTACCACCTCGCGATCCGGAGTGTTGGGCGCGCTGCCGCCGTAGCGGACGGGAACAACATGCAGCCCTTTCGCAACCGTCGCGGACATCATCTCCTCCTGACTTCCCCTCGCTGTCTGATACCCATCCTACCATCGTTGTCCGGGGATGCGACGACCTCGATCCGTTCCCGTCCGCCGCTCGCCGAGGCTGTTGTTGTGCTGGATGCTTTGCGGCGTCACAGAAGCGTCACAACCAGTCCAGACCACTCCCTGTCGAACAGGATCTTGCACTACGCTTGTGCGGTACCGGCAGCAGGTCAGAGGCGGTTCCATTAGAAACCAGGCGCGACGAACATGGAAGCAGAACACGTTCCAATCTCAAGCATTCGACTGGACTCCAGCCGTTCGCGCCCGCTGGTCCTGATTGTCGAGGACGATCCCGACAACGCCCACCTGATTGCGAGGGTGCTGACCGGCGCCAAGTACGACTTCCTGGTGACGTCAGTCGGACGCGACGCCCTCCAACATGCGCGTGTTATCCAGCCGGACGCGATCACGCTTGACCTCCGGCTGCCAGACGTCGATGGACTCGACCTGCTCCAGCAACTCAAGACGACGCCTGAGACGCTGGACATTCCCGTGATTATCATCTCGATTCTGGCAGACGAGCGCGATCCACGTCTGGCCAGCGCGTTCGCGACGCTCTCGAAGCCGATCGACCGTAACGTGTTGCGGCAAACGGTTGCCGCTGCGTTGGGTCAGCACTCCGTCCGGAAGGATTCCTAGAGCAGCGCTCGCAACGAGGTTGCAGCCCGTTTGACGGCGTCAGCGTCAACTCCCGTTTCGATTCCCATCCCGTCGAGCATCTCGACCAGAGCCTCTGTAGCCAGATTGCCTGGCGCGCCCGGCGCGAATGGGCAGCCGCCCAGCCCACCCGCAGATCCGTCGAAAATCGTGATTCCAGCCGTGAGTGCCAGCCGGATGTTCTGGAGCGCCAGACCGGATGTGTCGTGCAGGTGGAAGGCGAGCTGCTCGACCGGCAGCGCTGGGATCGCTACCTCGAGCAGCTGGTTGGTGTCGTCGGGGGTCGCCTGGCCAATCGTGTCGGCAATCGCGACCTCGTCGCACCCCAGTCCGAACAACCGCTCAGCGACGGAGACGGCCTGTTCAGGCGTGACCGGGCCCGAGTACGGACAATGGAACGCGGTTGAAACGTAGCCACGTATCCAGATGCGTTCGCGCTTCGCGATCTCTACGACCGGCCTGAACCGCTCGAACGATTCGTCGATCGTTGCCCTGATGTTGGCCTGCGAGAACTCCTCTGACGCCGCAGCGAAGAGGGCGATGGCGTCGATCCCTGCTTCCAGCGCCCGTTCCATCCCGCGCTCGTTCGGCACGAGAACAGGGTAGCGGACGCCTGGCTCGGCGCTCGATCCCCTGCATGACCTCGGTGGCGTCGGACAGCTGAGGAACGGCTTTCGGATTCACAAACGAGGTCGTCTCGATCCAGGTCAATCCGGCGTCAGCCAGTGCGTTGACGAACGCGATCTTCGCCGCCGTGGGTATTGGCGTCGCCTCATTCTGAAGTCCATCGCGCGGGCCAACCTCGTAGATCGTGACTTGCCGGCGTGCGTCTTCAACCACTCTGCGCCTCGCTCTCGGCATCTTTTGTGACAGTCACCAGTACCTGACGAGAGCCAACCAGATCGCCAACGCGACAACCGACATTCGCGACGACTCCGTCAAATGGGGCTGCCAGCGTCATCTCCATCTTCATCGCGGTCATGACGGCCAGCACCTCCCCGGCATGCACCACCTGCCCTGGAACGACGTTGACGGCGACAACTGTGCCGGGCATCGGCGCTCTCAGCGCGCCATCGCTGGATTCGACGCCCGCGTGCTGCCGGGGAAGCGGCCCAAGTCGCACCAGCCAGCGTCCGGAAGCGTCGGACACTTCGTAGCCGTCGTCCGTATCGATGACGACGGCGGGTGCCTCGATCGCACTTTCGGCAGCGCCGTTGACTGACGGGCACCAATCCGACTCTGCTCGCTTGTAGACCACCTGCGCTGCCCAGGATCCGTTGGCATCGTGCAGAGCAAGCGTCGCCGGAGCAACGATCCGGAACGGTCCTGAAGACGACCATGCGGAACCGTCCTCGCCGCCAGGAAGGATCGCCATCGCCAGAGACACCAGTGAATCGGCCGGCTCACGAACAACCTCCACGGTCTCGGCCGTCGCAAGCGTGTGCTGTTCGCTCACGAATCCATCCAGCCGCATCAGTTCGCGCAACCAGGCACGATTCGTGGCGATTCCGCCAACCAGGAGTTCGTCGCAGGCATTGGCCATCCGCGAGATTGCCGTTGCGCGATCCGGAGCGTGGACGATCATCTTCCCGATCAGCGCGTCGTAGAAGCTGGGAACGACATCTCCTGATTCATAGCCCGCATCGACGCGCAGCCAGGGTTGGCCAGGCCAATCCAGCAGCCGGATTTCACCGGGACTTGGTGCGAAGCCATGCAGCGGGTCTTCTGCGTAGAGTCGAGCTTGAATTGCGTGACCACGCGGCGCGACTGGTTCAGGCAACGACCCGCCCTCGGCGAGCCGCAGTTGGACTTCGACGAGGTCGAGGCCGGTGACTTCCTCAGTCACGGTGTGCTCGACTTGCAGCCGTGGGTTGATCTCAATGAAGTACGGCTGGTCGTCTGCTGTAGCAGGAACTCGACCGTTCCGACACCAAGAAGGCCGACTTCGCGCGCCAGTCGCCACGGCGTACGTGTGGAGATCGCGGCGCATTGCGTCGGATAGACCAAAGGCAGGCGCTTCCTCGACGACCTTCTGGTGCCGGCGCTGAATCGAGCAATCGCGGTCCCCGAGCGCGACTGCGTCGGCTCCGTCCCCCGCGACCTGGACCTCGACGTGCCGCGCACCGTCGACGTAACGTTCGAGGTACAACGTCGTCCCGGCCGCAGACGCACCGGCTTCACGCAGAGCCGAGCGAATCGCAACGTCGATGGTATCGGTGCTTTGCGCGACACGCAGGCCGCGTCCGCCACCGCCAGACGTGACCTTCGCGATCAACGGGAAGCCGACTTGAGCAGCAGCCTCCGCCCACGCCTCAGCGTTGTCTAGCGTCAGCGGTTCGCTGGCTGGAAGCGTCGGGACACCAGCTCGTTCGGCTGCGTGTCGTGTCGCGATCTTGTCGCCGCAGAGCGCCAGCGCGTCCGGGGATGGCCCGACGAAGGTGATCCCGGCGTCGATGCACGCCTGCGACAGCTCTGGTCGTTCACTGAGAAAACCGTAACCGGGGTGGAGGGCAGTGGCGCCGGCAGCTCTTGCAGCAGCGATTACCAGTTGGATTCGAGTTCAGACCCAGCCGGACCGATCAGCTCATAGTCCCCAAGAGTCGGGCGGCGAAAGAGCCAGTATCCGGATCACCGAGCAACGACGACCGGCTGCCATCCAAGACGTCGCGCTGTTCGGGCGATGCGGATGGCGATCTCGCCACGGTTCGCGATCGCGAGGACGGGTCCGTACGGCATTATTCCTCCGGGTTCCATGATGGACGGCGCTTTTCGAGGAATGCGACCAGCCCTTCCTGCCCTTCCGGATCGGCGCGTCGGTTCGCCGCCAGCGACACGACACGGTCGCGCTCTTCGCGATGGGTCAGAACACTCGACGTCAGACCGGCGACGAGCGCCTTTGCATCGCGCAGCGCACCTGGCGCATTGGCACGGATCATCCGCAGCCAGTCCTCGACAGCCGCGTCGAGTTCCCCTTCAGGGACGACGCGGTGAATCAGGCCATACTCGCGCGCTTCTTCCGGCACCGAAAGGCTCGGCCAGCAGCATCAGAGCCTTCGCCATTCTTGGCCCAACGGCGTTGACGACACTCGGGCCGATCGCGGCCGGGACGAGTCCGAGTCGTGCCTCGGAGAGCGAGAAGCGCGTTCCCTCGGCTGCGACGACCAGGTCGGCTGCCGCGACGAGGCCGATAGCGCCCCCGAATGCCGCGCGCTGGACGCGAGCGATTACCGGCTTGGGGCAGTTGCGCATATCGTCCAGCAGATCGTAAAGCCGCCCACCTTCTTCGAGGACACGCGATCGGTCGAACGCATCGCGATACTGATTCACGTCGGCCCCGGCACAGAAGACGGTTCCCGCGCCAGCGATAACAACCGCGCGCACCGATTCGTCGGTGGCTGCCCGCGCGAAGTCCATCGCTCAACGCCTGGACCAGTTCAGCGGCGAGCGCGTTGCGCACCTCCGGCCGGTTCAGCGTCAGCCAGATGGCGTCCCGACGCTGCTCGAACAGCAGGATCTCGTCGGACATTCGATCTCCCTTTGCCGGGTTGCGGGCTTGCGGGACGTAGGGGATCTGACGCCAATCGCGTCCCGTGTCCCGACAGCCCTACATCCGCAATACCCCAATCGGAGAACTCTTCGATCGGAGCATTGAGTGTTGTTTCCAGCGCCAGCCCGAGGACGGTGCGGGTGTCGCGTGGGTCGATGACGCCGTCGTCCCAGAGGCGGGCAGTTGCGAACCAGGGGGTCGTTTCGGCTTCGTAGCGGGCCTGGATCGACGGCGCGCAGCGAGGCGTCTTCGACTGCCGTCGCGCGATTGGTCGCGCCCACGGCCGACCGTTGCCAGCACGCCGGCCGCCTGCTCGCCGCCCATGACCCCGATGCGGGCCGTCGGCCACGTGAAGAGGAAGCGCGGATCGTAGCCGCGGCCACACATGGCGTAGTTGCCGGCCCCGTACGATGCGCCGGTGATCAGCGTCAGCTTCGGAACCTGCGCAGCAGCCACCGCCGACACCATCTTCGCGCCGTCGCGGGCGATGCCGCCGTGTTCCGCCTCACGGCCGACCAGGAAGCCGGTGATGTTCTGGACGAAGAGCAACGGGATCTTCTGCTGCGCGCAGAGCAGGATGAAATGGGTCCCCTTGCGCGCTGAGTCCGCGAAGAGCACGCCGTTGTTGGCGACGATGCCGACCGGGATGCCGAACAGATGCCCGAAGCCGCAGATCATCGTCTCGGCATAGTCGCGCTTGAACTCGTCAAGCCGGCTGGCGTCGAGGATGCGGCGCAGGATCGGCCGGGGGTCGGACGGCGTGCGTGGGTCGGGCGGCACCAGGCCGAGCATCTCGTCGGGATCCTCGACGGGCGCCGATCGCCGGCGTTCCCAGGGCAGCGGCGGTCTCGACCGTCCGGGCACGCTCATCAGCTCGCCGCGCCAGGCGCAGCGCGTGTTCCTCGTCGTCGGCGATGTAGTCGACGACGCCGCTGATGCGGCCATGCACATCCGCCCCACCCAGCTCCTCGGCGGTAATCTCCTCGCCGGTAGCCGCCTTCACCAGTGGCGGTCCGCCCAGGAAGATCGTTCCCGCGCCGCGCACGATGACCGCTTCGTCCGACATTGCCGGGACGTATGCCCCTCCGGCCGTGCACGACCCGAGCACGACCGCGACCTGCCGGATACCCTCAGCCGAGAGCAGCGCCTGGTTGCGGAAGATGCGCCCGAAGTGCTCGCGGTCGGGGAATACCTCGCTCTGCAATGGCAGGAACGCGCCACCGGAATCGACAAGATACAGGCACGGCAGCCGGTTCGCAAACGCGATCTCCTGCGCGCGCAAGTGCTTCTTCACCGTGATCGGGAAATACGTGCCACCCTTGACCGTCGGGTCGTTGGCGACGACGACGACTTCGCGCCCTTCGACCCGCCCGATCCCGGTCACGATCCCGGCGGCCGGCGCGTCCCCGTCGTACATCCCTTCGGCCGCCAGCGGCGAGAGTTCCAGGAAGGCCGAACCCGGATCGAGCACCCGGTCGATCCGCTCGCGCACCGGCAGCTTGCCCCGCTTGCGTCGAGCGCTCCTGCGAGCTTCGCCGCCACCAAGCGCGACGCGGTCGAGCCGGCTCCGTAGCTCGTCTATCGAACGCAGGTTAGCCTCGCGCCAGTCCTCGCGCACTACATCCGAAGACGACAACATTGTCCTCCAGTGTGTCGTGGTGGTGACGGCCGTTCCCGCCCAACAGGAGTGTACCGTGATGGATCAGGCGTGGGGCATGAGGGACGAGGCATGAACAGATCTCGTGCCTCTTCCCTCATCCCACTCACCCGCGAGGCGGCGTCGTCGGGTCGTGGAAACCGAGCATGCTCTTCGTCATCCGCAACTCACCGATGTGGTTCCAGGAGTGGCCGATGATGTGCTGGATGCGCGAACCGGTGGTGGATGGCTGACCGAGGGCGGTGATCCCTCGGGCAAGTTCTTCGTCATTCGCGTCGTTGAGGTACTGCAGCGTCTGTGCGAGGAGTTGCTCGTGGTAGCGCTTCAGTGTCTCGCCCTGGTATGGCACGTCATCTACCTCGGCGTCGGTGTAGCCAAAGCCGATTCCGAGACCGCGCCCGCCTTTGCCGTCCGGGTCGTAGCCCATCGCGTCGGTGTAGCTGCCCCGGTGCCAGGCGTCTTCGGATGGCTTGTTGCCGCCGACGAGGACGTTGATGTCCATGTCCCAGACCCGGAGGATGTGAAAGTAGATGAATCCGGGCGGGTTCAGGTACTGGCCAGGACGCGATCTGAGTAATGTATCGTCCAGTTCGGCGATCTGGCCGTCGAGCATATCGGACATTGCCTGGACCTGCTCGATGTAGATATCCCGTTGTGCCATCTTGTGCGTTCTCCCATATGACCATCCCAACCAGCCGAATCCGGCTGCCGCAGTCTAGCGACGGACGACCGGTTCGGCAAGCGCTCCACGCTCCGGCTGTGACCAGCGTGGGATCATGACTGACCCTACTACCGCGAAGACCAGTGTCAGCAGACCCATTCCGAGCATGGTTGCGTTGTAGTCGAATCGATCGATCGACTGCGCGGTGATGAACGCACCTGCACTGCTGCCGAGGAAGAGCGAGAAGGCGAAGAGCGATATCCCGGTCGCCCGCGCCGCCGGGGCCAGCTCGGTCGCGCGAGTCTGGAGCGTCGTGTGCATGATGATCCAGGTAATGCCGAGCAGCGCCATCGCCAGCGGGAAGAATACGACAGCAGGCTGCAGGACAGTCAACCCGTAGCAGACGGCGGCGCCAATCCCGCCGTACAGGATCATCCGCGCCTCGCCAATCCGGCGCGCAAGTGGCCCGATGATCCGACCGGCGATGATCGCTGTCACTCCGAAGAGCGAGATGATGAGCCCGATAGCCGTGTAGGAGAAGCCGTCCCGGTCACGCAGCATCGCACCGAGGAATGAGAACGCGCCGAGCGTGAAGATTCCTTCGACGAAGATCATCGCGTAGAAGAGCGCGTGTCGGCGGTCCCGCAGGACGAGTTCGAATCCGGCTCGCGTCGATCGACGTGGCCCGGTCGGGCGGGCCGGCATGGCACGGTTGCGTAGCATCGCGACGGTCAGGACCAACGCGATTGCGCCGTCGAGCGCGAAGATTGCTCTCCACGAGAGCAGCGCCGCCAGAAAGCCACCTGCGCCGCTGGAAATCACCTGACCGATCGACGAGGCCATCACGGTGTAGCCAATGGCATGCTGGCGCTCGGAGTAGGTAACCGTTTCGCCGATATACGCAAGCGTCAGGGGGAAGACGGCAGCAGCGACCATTCCGGTGAAGAAACGCGCGCCCACCAGTGTCGGGAGTGTCGGTGCCAGCGCGCAGAGGATGCCTCCCAGCGCGAACGCGCCAAGTGTCAACGAGATGACCCGTACATGGCCGATTCGGTCCGCAACCGGACCGTAGACGAGCTGGAAGAGGCCGTACGGCAGCAAGTATGCAGTCACGATCAGACCGGCACTGCCGATGCTGACATCCAGGTCGTCGGCGATTGCCGGCAGGATCGGCGTGATGACACGCGAGTCGACCGAGACAACGAAGATTGCGCCGATCAGCAACCAGAGGGTGTACCTGGAACCGGTGGTCGGCGCATCGACGGCGTGTGGTACCTCGCTGGTTGTCGCCCGGCTCACTCCTTGCTCAACATCTTCCGCGCGATCTTCGGCGGGATCAGCCAGCGCAGGTCTCCGTAGCCCGGCCCTGGTGTGTCGTCCGGCAGGTCGATCCGACAGACCTCGCCGGTTCGGAATGGGACTTCGTTTTCCGGGTTCCCCCAGGCGAGGTAGCCAACCAACGCTCCGACGCTCGGCATGTGACCGGCCAGGACGACACGATCGTGGCTCTGGCGTTGCAGGATATCTTCGAGGACACCGTCCAGTGACCCACCGTAGACCAGGTGCTCGCTCACTTCAGGCCCCTGCTTCGGTCCGAGCAGATCCGTGACGATCTCCGCCGTTTGCCTGGCGCGGACCATCGGGCTCGTCAGAACAAGGTCCGGTACGACGCCGAGCCTGGCCAGCAGACGCGCGCTGATAGCGACCTCGTTACGGCCAACCTCGGTCAGCCAGCGCATCGCGTCGTTGGTCACTTGCGGATCTTCGCGGTCGATTGCATCGCCGTGGCGAATGACATAGATCTCCATCGCAGACTGCCTCGCCTCCTTGGATCATTGCGATGATACGTACTGGTAGTCGATCAGTGATCCGGCTGGGTCGAAGAGCTGGGCGTAGTCGCCCCAGTCCCACCACGAGTCGCAGTATCCGATGTCGATCGTTCCTGGACCACCCGCGCCACCACAACTGAAGATCGTCAGCGTCTCGCCGGGTGCTAGCGAGATGTTATCGAACTCGTAGCGAAAGTCGTTCTGTTGGTCCAACAGGAACCAGCCGCCGAGTTCAACGTGTTCCGCCTCATTGTTGCGGATCGTGATGAACTCCTCGACCGGACCGGGCTTGCTAAATGTTTCGCCTGGCCAGAGTTCGGTGATATCGACATCGGGAGTGTCGAAGGTTGGTGGCGTATCCTCGCCATAGCGCCAGCGATAGTAGTGCTGGCCGACGTTGCCCGCTTCCACCTGCCAGCCAGGATCGTTGCTTGGTGTGTAGGTCAGGCAGCGGCGCTGGAAGCACTGGAAGAGAACATCTCTGATGGCGCCATCGACCTTCGCGTAGGTCCAGTACGCCTCGGTGATCGGAAACCCGGTCGCGTAGATACGGATTGTCGAACAGCTTGCCATCGGTGAAGTCACCCTGTCCGAACAGGATGCTGTAGCCGTAGGTCACGCCCGAGGCGTTCATGAAGTCCCAGAACGGCGACGCGATCGTGTGATTGGTGTCCGGGACATAGTGATGCGGCGGAGACACCCTGGGAGCCGTCTCGTGGTCGCTAAAGTAGATCCAGCGTTCCGTCGATTAGTGACGCCAGCCCGGTACCAGGACTGGTTCGCCCCGACGGCCGGCGGACTCGCGCCGAGCAGCGACTCCGAGCAGTCTCATACGTGATCGGGGTTATCCTGGTCAACGTCGCCGACAATATTGACATCGGCAGGTTCAAGCTCAACGAATTCGTCGTCGCCGAGTTGCAGGCGTCCCGATGACGAGCTCAGTTACCAGCAGTCCGTTGGTGATGTACCAGATGTCCGGCTTCATCACCCGGGTTGGGTGATCTCCATTCGTGACTTGTCGTAATACTGGACGAGTCGGAGATCGTTCGGCGAGTCGCTGTACGGCTCCAGAAACGCGTCGCTATAGGCTTCTGGTCCCCACATCCAGGTGCGGTTGACGACGAGATCGGCCACCGGTTTGTCGGTCCACGCCCAGGTAGCGAAGAAGAAGTTGGTGGCGACCGGCGCGGCTGCTGCGGGGATCGCGCCGACGATCGAGACGACCGAGAGGACCAGAATCGTAACGATGATCAGCGGTCGGTTCACTGAGCCAGTTGCCCTTCTTGCGTGCCACACGATCGATGCTCTCAGGATGGTCGATAGGTGACAAACGGACTATCCGACGCCCGTTCCAGTCCCATGCGGTGGAACGGGGGCGAGGTGCCGTTCGAACCACGTTGCCAGGCGCTCGTATGCGTCAATCCGGTGCTCGCGCTTGCGGAAGCCATGCCCCTCACCAGGGTAGACGACGTATTCGTGCTCGATGCCGTGCTGGCGCAATTGCTCGACAACCGCTTCGGATTGGACGGGCGGGACGCGCGTGTCCTCGCTACCGTGCAGGACGAGCAGCGGCGTTCGGATCTCGCCCAGCCGATGGTGGGTCGATGCACGCAGGTAGTGTTCCGGCGCGTCCGCAGGGCCACGGCCACCATAATCGCGGGTAACGAAGACCCGGCCAACCCGGTCGCTACGGTCAAAGTAATCGAAGCGGTTCGTGATGCCGTAGAGGTCTGCGGCTGCGCCGAACGCCTCCGGCGCGGCGACGATCGCGTGCAATGCGAGGTAACCACCGTAGGAGCCACCGTAGATCCCGACACCAGAGACGTATGACTTCGAGGTGCAGGAACCTTGCCGCCGCGATCGCATCGCGTGTCTGGCCACCGCCCCAGTCGGCATACGAGAGGCTCGCGAAATCGCGTCCGTAGCCGCTTGAACCGCGGTATTCGACGGCGAAGACGATGAAGCCACGTTGGGCGAGGAACTGTTCGATCGGGTGCCAGCCGTTGCCGAAGGAGTTCGTCCCGCCGCCGTGTACCTGGACGAGTGCCGGGTAGTGGCGACCGGCACTGAACCCCGAAGGAAGGTAGAGGTAAGCGTCGCAGTAGATGCCGTCGTGGCTCTGGAAAGGCATCCGGATCGGGGCAGTGACGGGAGCAATCTACCCGGCTGCCGCCGTTCGTCAGCGGAACCGGCAGGCCGCCGTCGATCGGCCAGGACCGCCAACTCGGGCGGCGCGGTCTGTCCTGCGATCACGATCGCGAACGCGTCCCCGATTGGAGACAACGTGAAGTCACTGACGACGCCATCGTGATTTGTCACGCGGGTCAGCAGGCCGTCCTCGACCCGCACGGCGGCCAGATTGGTGTCGCCGTTGAGGTGATTGAGGCAGTACACACAACGTCCATCGAGCGACCACGCGACCGCGCCTCCGTCAAGCTTGCGGGTAACGCCGCCACCGCTGGTCAGCCGTCGCGGTCGAACATCAACCAGATCAACCAGCCAGAGGTCGAGGTCGTCGCCGTACCAGTGCTCGACGGCCGTGTTGCCGACGACAGCCAGCCTGCTGCCATCGGGTGACCAGATCGGGTCTGTATCGACAATCAAGCCCGTCGTCAGTTGCCGGTTCTCGCGCCCATCGGAAGAGACGATCCAGAGGTCGTCATTGTTGCGCTCGCCGGAGCGGGACGAGACATAGGAGAGCCAGCCGCCATCCGGCGACCAGCGTGGCGTCCAGCGCGGCTCGTCGAGCGGGTTTGTTCGCTCGGTCAGCTGGGTTGCTGCGCCACCCGCCAGCGGCGCCTTCCAGACATCGAACGCCCCGGATCTTCCCGATAGAAAGGCGATGGTGCTGCCATCTGGCGACACCTGTGGTGAGCGATCGCGTGGTCCGCTCGTGATCTGGCGAACGTCGCCGGCCAGGTTGACGGCCGCGATGACGCTGCCACCGTCGACTCGCCGGACGAAGACGATCTCGGCTCCGTCACCCGTCCAGTCGATAGCCGAGAGCAACGCCCCCGTCGCCAACTGCCTCGCACCGTGTCCTGCTGATCCGGCGACCCAGACTTCCCAGCCGGTTCCGTCGTCCCACAGAAAGGCAACGGCAGAGCCGTCCGGCGCCCATGCCGGCATTGCCGGGGTCGGGACGTCGGCAATCAGCGACTGTGCCGCCGCACGGTGTGTTCCGTTCTCGATGGTCATTGATGCCTCGATTGGTCCCTCGGATCGGCCGCTACCGACGTGCGATGTGCTACCCCTCCAGCCCCAGCGTCTTGAGACCAGCCCTGGCGCCGCCCATCAGGAAGCCAACGTCGCTGCCGGCAGTCAGGTAGATGAATCCCTGCTCAGCACGGCGGACAGCGTCATCCGGCGCGAAGGCGGCGAAGCCTGGAATCTTGCCGGTGTTGCGGCAGGCCTCGACGACGCGTTCGAGAGCCTTCGCGTGCCGGTCATCCTCGCCGGCCTTGCTCGGGTGGATACCCAGCGAAAGTGCGAGGTCAGCGGGGCCGACCCAGCAGCCGTCGACGCCAGGGGTCGACATGATTGCCTCGGCGTTCTCGACCGCCTGAATACTCTCGATCTGAACAGCGACGAACAGCTGATCGTTGATGTTGTCGGCGTAGCTGTCACCGTAGCGGCTGGCGGCACCCCAGCCCCACGATCGGGTGCCGGTCGGCGGAATCCGGCAGGCGTCAGCGGCGGCTTTCGCGTCGTCGGCGGTATGGACCATCGGGACGATGATGCCCATCGCACCCTCGTCCAGCAGGCGGCCGATCAGCGTGTAGTCGTTTCGTGCTACTCGTGCCATTGGTACTGACCCACCGGCGTGAACGGCCATGAAGGCCAGTCCAACCTGCTCCGGCCCCCACGAGCCGTGCTGCGTGTCAATGAAGACGAAGTCGATCCCGCTGGCGGAGATCATCTCCGCCACTAATGGCGAACCGATGCCGAGCGAGTAGCCGTAGGCTGGCTTGCCTGCCTTCATCTTCTGGAGCGCCTTGTTGACCTTCATCTGCTCTACCCCTCCCGATTACGTTGAAAGTCCTCGATACGGTCGCGACACTATACCCGCAGATGCCGGCTTGTGCGCGTCGTGGCGTAGCCCGTGCAGGTGACGTCGTGACAGGAAGGAGCGCCGACCGATGTCGAGCTACATAAACCAGATGAATGAGTTGCATCGCGGTATCCTGCATCATCTGATGGCAGGTTGGCAGACGATGGATGGGGCAAAGCATGATGGGATCGTCCCGCTGAATGACCTGGCGGCCCACTTCGGCATGCCGCCGGAGGATCTGCGCCGCGAATTGGCCTTGCTGGAGGCCCAGGGCTACGTCGACAATGTCCACAGCATGGGGATGGACCAGACGATGTCCTACCAGGGAATTGAGCAGGACTCCGTTCGTAGTCAAGACCCTGACAATCCGACCTACTTCATTACCGAGAACGGCAAGCGGCTCGTGATTGCCGAAACAGTGAGCGACGACGGTGGTAAGGCCGCACCGGCCGGCTGAGACGCAGGAGGGCCATTGACCGATCAGGAATCGTTGCGCGACCGGTACCGAGGCGCCCTGGTCGGCTCTGCGGTTGGTGACGCGCTCGGAGCGACGGTCGAGTTCATGTCCCGCGACGAGATTTCGAGGAAACACGGGACGTTGCGGGACATCGTTGGGGGCGGTTGGTTGAACCTCCCAAGGGGTGAGGTGACCGACGATACCCAGATGGCACGTTGCATCGCACGTTCGCTTGCCGAGCGCGGGAAGTTCGACGGGAACGACATCGCCGATCGGTTCGTTGCGTGGTACCGCTCGAACCCGCCCGACATCGGCAACACGACTCGTGACGCGCTGGTTCGGCTCGCGTCGGGAGTTCCGTGGCAGGAAGCGGGTCAGCAAACCCACGAGAAAATGCGCCCTCGTGACAAGTCCAACGGCTCGGTCATGCGTTGCGCACCAATTGCCCTGTTTGCACGCACGGATCAGCAGGCGAATGCGCGGTATTCGGCTGACTCGTCGCGGATTACCCATGCGAATCCGCTCTGCATCGCCGCCTGCGTCGCGCTCAACGCAGGTATTGCGGTGCTGTTGACTGATCCTGATGCTGACGCCATGTCGGCCGCGATTGATGCGACCGACGACGAGATCGTCCGCGAATCGCTTCAGTCTGTCCACGAGCAGACAGCCGAGACGCTTGATGCCGGCGGTTACGTTCTGGCGACGCTTCAGTCGTCATTCTGGGCATTGACGACGAATGACAGCCTTGAAGAGGCAATCGTCGCCGCCGTTAACCTCGGCCAGGACGCTGACACGACTGGCGCGGTCGCGGGAGCGCTGGCTGGCGCGCGCTGGGGATACGGCGCGATACCGGATCGCTGGCTCGAGGTGCTTCGTGGTCGCGAGGAGTTGGTCGAGTTGGCTGATCGGTTGTTGGAGTTGTCATTACGAGATGCGTGACACGTCACGCCGTCGACGTGTTGACCGCCGGGGCAGCCAGCTTGATGTAGCGGCGAACGCTGAGGATGTTGCGCGAGTCGTCGGCCAGACCTAGCAAGGCAAGCAGCTGGTGTTCGTCGGCGCCGTCGCGAGCGCGTTCGACAGCCCACGTATCGCGCAACGTCTGCGGCGAGATGTGTCGGCTGATACCGGCTGCTTTCGCGACGCGCTCAACCAGTTTGTTGACCGACTGCGGCAGCATCTCGAACAGCAGATCGACCGGGACGTACTCGCTGACGAACGCCTCGTAGAGTGCCGCGAACTCCGTATCTGCCTGGAGCTTTCGTTCCTTGCCACGCCAGCGAGGGTTGTCATAATACACATACACAAGTGGTGCTTCAGCGTCGGTGAAGTCGAGGTGATCGCGTCGTAGTGCCAACAGCTCACCCCTCGAAATTCCGAGCCGAAGCATCAACCAGACCATCGCTGCCGTCCGGCTGGAATCATTGACCGCCGCGTCGAGGATGGCTCGTTGTTCGCTCTCGAAGAGTGGGCGTGGGGTCTTGAGCGGGATATGGTCTGGGTAGAACGACTCGGTCGGGTCGCCGTCGAGCATCCGCGCGCCATTCGTCAGCCACTTGAAGAGTTGCGAGACGGATGTCAGCCGGCGTTTGCGCGTCGATCGCGTATTTGCTTCGCCGAGGTAACGAGCGATATCTCGAGCGGTGATCGTGTCGATCGTCTTCAGGCCGATGACCTGCTCGAAGATCGAGAGGTCGTACAGGTACGACTCGATCGTGTTCTTCGGATGTTGCGACTTTGTTCAAGGTAGCGCCGGAACCAGTAGCGTGCGACCGGCAATGGTGACTGTGGTGTCAGTGCCGAGACTCCGCTTATGCGAGGCGCGTAGGTGCCCGGACTGCTGACGTCGAACAGAGGCGGCTGGAAATCGCCTCCCGGCTCGACCTCACGCTCATCGTGCTGTGCAGTTCTGTCGTCCAGCATTCGCGCTCCCTGCCGGTCATCGTCCCGCGTACTCTAGCGGAACATCCGTTCTAGTGTCAATCCTCAAACGATCGGGGTCAGCGGGCGAGCGACGTTGATCTGGGCTGTGGGGTCCAGATGGTCGGAAAGTCGGTTGAGCGCGACGCAGAGGCGGCGGATGCCTTCGTCGATTTCCAGGTCGTTTGGCAATGTGAAGTTGAGGCGGATGTCGAAGCGGCCCCTGCCGGATGCCGCGTCAACGTGGAACGACTCGCCGGGGGCGAACGCAACGCCCTCGCGAGCGGCTTCCGGTAGCAGATCGCGGACCCGGATGCCTTCGTTAAGGCGGCACCAGAGGTAAATGCCGCCATCGGGGCGATTCGCGGAGATCAGACCGCTGCTGTGACGGCGTATCGCGTCCAGCATCCTGTCACGACGTTGCGGGTAGATGCGGTTCACGCGCAGCAGGTGCTCGTCCAGCAGTCCTCGTTCGAAGAATGCACAGACAGCGCGTTGGGCAAGCGCGTTCGTGTCGAGATCGACCAGTTGCTTCATGCGAGTGACCTGCTCGACGACCTGCTTGACGCCCGATATCCACCCGATTCGGAAGCCGGGGAAGAGCATCTTTGAAACGGTGCTGAGGTAGATAACGTTGCCACGCCCTTCGGCGCGGTCGATCGTTGCCAGTGTTGGGAGTGTCCGGCCATCGTAACGTAGCGCACCGTAGGGATCGTCCTCGATTACCGGAATCTGGTAGCGCGCTGCCAGGTCGAGCAGCCGTAGACGGCGACCCATCGCCATCACTGTCCCGCTTGGGTTCTGGAACGTCGGCAGGGTATAGATCAGCTTCGGGCGACGGCGCGGCAGTAAGTCCTGGAGCAAATCGACCTGCATCCCGTCGTTGTCGATTGGGATCGGCATCAGTCGGGCACCAGCTGCCCGGAAGACATGCGCGGCTCCCAGGTAGGTCGGGGATTCGACGGCGACGAGGTCGCCTGGCTCGATCAGCGTCCGGGCCAGCAGGTAGAGCCCCTGCTGCGAACCGGCCACGACGACAACCTGATTTGGTTCGACCTGAACCGAGGCTCCGGACGCGAGTGCGTGGCGCTCCATCCAGGCCGAGAGTTGTTCGCGCAGTGGTGGGTACCCTTCAGTCGGCGTGTGTTGCAGGAGTGTTGAGCCGGCGTTGTCGAGCGCCTCATCAAAGATCTGGCGAATCGCCTCGATCGGATACAGCTCTGGCGACGGAATACCAGTCGCGAACCTGATGACATCGGGCCGGGCGGAGACGGTCATCGCGTCCCGCAGGAGCGGATCGTCCATGACATCGGTGACGGAAGTAAATAGCTGAGCCCACGGCACCGACGAATGGCGCGAGCGCCCAGATGAGTCGCTGCTGTCTGCGTCCGACTTCGAGTACCCGTTGTCGGGATACTGGAGGCCGTTGATGTGCGGCCAGGATGTCACGTTGGCGGCGTCGGATTCGCCGGTCGCGCCGTAAATGACGATCGTCCCACGTCCGACCTGACCGGATACGAGCCCGTCTGCCGCCAGTTCCCGATAGGCATTGACAACGGTCGTCCGATTAACGCCTAGCAGGTTCGCCAGCCGCCGTTCGGGCGGTAGTTTAGCGCCAGCAGGTGGTTCGCCATCCAATATGGACTGCCGCAATTGCTGGGCGATTTGAAGGTAAATCGCTGTCGGACTCTCGCGCTCGACCAGCACATGCATCGGATTCCGCCTGCATTTCTCTATGAATGCCCGACTACGCGATGATTGGCATGGGCCAATCATCATGATTGTTGCACGAATCGGCCCCTCACGAAACGCCCAGATACGAGCAATCGATCTTATGCAGTGTTGCACAACATCTGGTGTAGCGTCACCACGTATCATTCAGGCGTAGCTCAATCTCTTATGCGCGGTGACTGAACGGGATTCCGGGCGATGGCCGACATCACGATTGAAGATCTGCTGCATTGGGAACGGGGGTTGATGTATCAGCCGCCCGTCGGCAGCGAACGCGAGCCGGGGCTGACGCGCAACGTGAGTTGGGCAGCCGCGATTCGAGTGACAGCGCCAATAATCCCAGCACTCCGTGGCGACGAAATCATCATCGCACCGCCGAGGACGCTGGAAAGGATCGAGCAGTCCGAAGGGCTCGACAGGGCGGGGTTTCTGCGATTGTTGGCCGACCAGCCGATTGCCGCGTTGATGGTCGACCGAGCGTTCGTTGACAATACGTCCGAGGACGTTGCTGTGCCGCTGCTGGTGACGAGCGGCGTATTCCCGCATGATGCCGAATCGGTTCTGAATCGGCTCTTCACGGAGCGCCGAGCCGACCTGTATGGAATCGGCTCTGCACTGTCCCGGGCACTGTCGTCGGCGACGATGGCCGGGGCCGGACTCGATGCACTGCTGGATGCAGCGTCGATGGCAGCGCGAAGGCCGCTCGTCCTGCTCGACGCCGACGGAACGATGGTCTCACGTTCCTCGATGGCACCTGATGCCCTGGCGCTGACTACCGCTGACACGGTCCGATTGCGGCGTGACCGCGAGGATGGGATGCGCAGGATCACGTCGGATGGACGGACCTGGCTTGCGCTGGTACTTGGATCGGGCTCCAGATCGAGTGGTTCGCGTGACCTCGTCCTGGCGATAGAGTTCCAGCCGATGGCGAGCACGGAGATCGAGCGGCTGACGCTTGCCCAGACCGCCAACGCGATCGAGCTGCTGCTCGGCCAGGCAGGACAAAATGGCTTCAACCAGCGGGACCGCTGGAACCGCGAGACGCTGATCGCTGATTTGTTGCTTGGGAGGCTCGCCTCCCGCGAGGCTGCTGATGCACGGTCCAGACTGCTTGGGATCGATCCGACCCTTCCCGCCAGGCTCGCGCTGTTCGTCACCAGCCAGCCCGCGGCGCTCTCCCGGTTACGATCGTCTCTGGCCGATGACCGGGGGCGAGTTGCGGCAGCAACCGGAGATGGCGAGTTCGCCGTCCTGTTGACTGGCCCTCCGGCGCAGGCAGCCGAGTTTCACGAGCTAAGCGCGGCTCAGCGGTCGCTTGCTACTCACGACCCCGACGCGATCCTTGTCTTGAGCGAACTGCTCTCAGGAGCGTCACGTGCCCCTGCTGCGCTCGATCAGGCTCGACTGCTCGTTCGGCTGGAGCGTACCGGCGAGGTCAAAGGCCCGATCGTTCGAGCCGATGCGTATGACACGGTCGGCGCATTCGGCCTGTTGCTGCCGTTCATCTCCGGGCCTGATATCGACGTCACCGAGGCGCGCCAGCGAATGGCTACCTTCGCATCGACGTTGCTCGGGCCGTTGGAGCAGCACGACGTACGACGCGGCAGCGATCTCGTGTCAACGCTTGAGGCGTATCTTCAGCTTGGCGGAGCGCTCGCGCAGGCAGCTGAGCGCCTCAACATCCACCGCAACACGCTCTCCTACCGGCTTGGACGCATCGCCGAATTGACAGGTCGGGATCTTAACGACCCAGCGACCCGCTTCCTGATGCAGGCTGCACTCATCGTCCGCGCGTTCGAGCGGGCAGCGGCGGGGTAGGAACGTACCGGACGCGGGACGCGGGTTTCACGGTGCTGCGCATCCCCCGTCTCGGCCGCGCCGGTGGTACGATCCCCGTCCGCGGCCGTTCTGGTCGACATCCTGGCCGTGCAGTGATGAGGGAGACGAATGAACGACGACACGAAGTCATTCCTGCGACGGTTGCTCGATACCGCCAGCCCGTCTGGTTTTGAGGTCGAAGCAGCGCGAGTCTGGCGTGCCGAAGCCGAGACGTTTGCCGACGAAGTCTCTGTCGATTCAAACGGCACGTCGTTCGCCCGTTTGAAGGGCGCTGGTCCGACGGTCATGATCGAGGGGCACATCGACGAAATTGGCGTGATGGTGACGCACATCGATGATGACGGATATCTCTGGTTCAGCGCGATCGGCGGCTGGGACGATCAAGTGCTGGTCGGGCAGCGAATTCGGATCCTGGCAGACGGCGGGCCAATCGTCGGTGTGATCGGAAAGAAGCCGCGCCACCAGATGACCGAAGAGGACATGAACAAAGTCTCGAAGATCCGGACACTCTGGATCGACATCGGTGCGAAAGATGGCGACGATGCTCGCTCGCGTGTCTCAATCGGCGATCCCGGCGTCATCGAGCAGCCGTTGCTTGAACTTGGCGACGACCTGATCGCCTGCCGTGGTTTGGACAACCGCGTTGGCGCCTTCGTCGCGCTCGAAGCCCTGCGCTATCTGTCGCTCGGTGACCGGCCAGAGGCTGATGTCTGGGCCGTCGCACCGAGTCAGGAGGAGATTACCTTCGGTGGAGCGCGGACGAGCGCATTCGGACTTGAACCGGATGTCGCGATCGCGATTGATGTCACCCACGCGACTGATCATCCGGATGCTGACGTGCGTGGTAACGGGTTGTGCAAGCTGGGCGGTGGTCCAGCTCTGGCGCGAGGGTCGGCTGTCCATCCAGATGTCAATCGACGTCTGGTCGAGGCCGCCGTCGACGAAGGCATCCCTTATATTCTCGAAGCGACCCCGCGCTCGACCGGCACAGACGCTGATGCGATCGCCTACGCACGGGCAGGCGTGCCGACCGGCATCGTCTCGATCCCGAACCGCTATATGCACTCACCCAGCGAGATTGTCAGCTTGAGCGACCTCGACAGCTGTGCTCGGCTGATTGCCGGATTTACTCGGCGGCTTGGACCCGAGCCGGACTTCCGGCGAGTGTAACGAGGGAGCGGGCAAGGGGGATGAGTTACGAGTACCTCATCCCTCGCCCTCACACGTCAGGTCGCGTCCCGAACGGCTCCAGCGGGGATTGGATGTCGAACAGGTACCGCGTCGGGCTTCTTTGTCCGAATGTAGCCGGTGAAGATGAGGGCGATTCCAATCGACATTGCGATGTAGAGGTATTGATGACTACCGAAGCGAGTCAGCGTCCCGCCGCTGGCGACTGAGAGTGTGCCGGCAGCGATCAGCAGGCAGCCGATCATCCGGTTGCGCATGACGCCTCGACGTCTGAACGAGATCGCACTGTAGACCAGACCGCCAACGAGGATGACGGTACCGGTCGTATTGATCAGGACGGTCAGCAGTATCAGTCCCGAACTTCGTTCGAGGGCTTCCCAGCCGGCCTGCTCGACATCCGGACCGATCGACGCGTTGCTGACGAGGGAAACGGCCAGTGCGCTGAGGACAACCAGCAGACCGGCGATCCGGTCGACCCACTCGCGCCGCATCAGCAGATAGAGCTCTCCGAGTGCCAGGTAGCCGACAACCAGCGTCGCGCCGAGGACGTAATAGACACGAACGAGAAGTGGCGTCCAGCCAGCGATCGTGCCAATGACCTCCGCCAGTGCAGCAAGAGCGAAGATCGCGAAGGCGATTGTCCAGACGAGGCCGGCTGGCTTGGGGCGAGCGAGATTGTCGCGTAGGACGGCAATGCAGCAGCCAAGCGCCAGAACTGTTGCCAATAATCGGGAAGATGACCATCGAGGACCGTTCGAATTGAAGCGACCAGTAACCACGCACCGCGAGCGATTGTAGCAGTTCTGCCGGGTCGCGCTTCTCTCAGTTCCCGCCGGACGGCAGGTCGATCGTAAACAGCCAGCTGCCGTCTGTTTGTCGGCGGACAACCTCGATGCTGCGTCCGCGGTTCTCGAATGGTGTCCCGTCCGGATTGGTCCCGCTGAAGACCCAGCGGGCACGCAGGACGGCGAGGTCGCCGTTCTCGACGACGTCGATCTCGTAGCAATCGAGCGTTGGTCGCTGTTCGATCAACTCAGCCAGTACGGCACGAATCTGCTCGTGGCCGCGTGCGGAGGTGCCGTGGCCGTCGACGTAGATCGCGTCCTGCTCATACATACCCACTGCGCCGTCGAGGTCGGCGGCGCTCAATGCTTCGGCAAACAGGCGATCAACGTCGGCTGGTTTTCTGGCGGTCATCCGTGCCTCTACTGGTCGGCGAGATACGCGAAGATGTCGATGAAGTCCTGGTCACTCAGTGGTGTGATTGCTGTCAACGGATAGTCCGGGTGCGGTGCGTCGAATCCTTCACCGGTCCGCAGTTTGGGTATCTCGACAGCGGGATCGAAGACCATCCCTTTGAGCGACGGCGCGCGGTCGCTTTCATGGCATCCAGAACACTGCGCGTTGTAGAGCGAATCACCGCCCGCAATGTCACCCCCTGCGAGTGGGTTGTCACCACCCGTGGTCGTGGTCTGGTTGGGGTCAGCGGTGGCATTCGGATCGGGCTCATCGGTCGGGGTCGGCTGGTTTGCGGCGTCTAATGCTTCCTGGGTTCGGACAGCTTCCGGCGTCAGATCTTCGAGATCGACTCGACCACACCCAGTGAGCAGCAGCACTGCAATCGTGCACGTCAACGTTAGCAGCCACCGTGATGGGATTCTTTTCATCGCCCCCATGTGTTGGGACCTTTCTTCATCACCGGTTCACGCATTGATGCGCGTGACGACGCGCTCGATTGTCTGCAGCACACCCCGCAAGGATCGCTCACGCGGCGGACATCCCGGCAGCGTTGCGCGGGACACGTCACATGCCCGAGGTTGTCGGTTCTGGCTGTGTAGAGTTCGAGTTGGAACAACCTGACGTACTATAGGCAGGCGTCACGACGGTGTCAAATACTCTGCATTTTTCCGTTCGCCAGTGGAGGTTTTTCGATGCTTGACTACCCCAGCCGCATTGCCGCCGTCCGCGCCGAGATGGATCGGCGCGGAATCGCGGTCCTGTTTCTTCCGGACTCCAGTTCACGTGAATACGTGACCGGACTCCATCGCGATGTCGGAGACCCGACCGAGACAAATCGGCCTGGAGACTGGGTATCCGGCGTCTACATCGGACTGACGGCCGGCCCGATCGTCGTCGAGCCACGTATGGGCAGCGACCGGATGGAGCGTCAGGTTGAGCATATGCCGTGGATCACTGATCTACGAGTTCTGGGCGAGCCGGACGATTACACCGGCGTCCTGGCCGGCATCGTCCGTGAGCTGCGTGGCGGTGGCGGCGATATCGCCGTCGGAGATCGGACCTGGGCGAAGACGGTCATCGATCTGCTCGCTGCGGCACCCGACGCCAGGATCGTCAACGCCCACGACATGCTCTCACCGATGCGGATGATCAAGGATGAGGGCGAGCGAGACATCATGCGCGCGAACGCCAGGTTGACCGACGAGGTATACGAGGCGATTCTGCCGCGGATTGAGCTTGGAATGGGCGAACAGGAGATTGCCTGGGTCGTTGAGCGTGAGATCCACGAGCGCGGCGGCGAGTTCGTCTCATTCCATACCGGCATCCGGATCGGCGGGGGCCCTGCCAGCCGAGGCGGATCAATCCATGACTCGATCACCGACCAGCGGCTGGAACGCGGGACTGTTCTCGCGTTTGACTTTGGCCTGTTGAAGGATGGCTACTGCTCGGATTTTGGCCGCACCGTATTCATTGGTGAGCCGACTGATGAGTACCGCGCCGTCTACGATCTCGTCATGCGCGCGCAGGCGGCAGCGATCGATGCCATGCGCGATGGCGAGATCACGGCTGCCGGCCTCGACCGCGTCGCGCGCTCGATCATTGCCGACGCAGGCTATGGACCGCAGTTCATCCATCGCCTGGGCCACTCGATCGGGAAGGATGTTCACGAGCCGCCGTGGCTGCTCGAAGGCGACGAGACGCTGCTCCGCACCGGCATGTGCTTCACGATCGAGCCAAGCGTCTTCATGTCCGATGGCGCGTTCATTCGCGTCGAGGACGTTGTGATGGTCACGCCGGACGGTGGCGAGAACTTCAACGCGACGGATCACCAGTTGCGAGTGCTGGATCTGTAAGGAAGGGACACGGACGATTCACACGGCCGCATGGCCACGGCGCGCTCGCTCCCTGCGCTGTTACCGGCGTCCGATCGCCGCGGCAGTTGGGACAGCCTGGGCTTCCTGCCAATCGCCCATCGCACGGTATTTGGCGTATCGGTTTTCGAGGAGTGCGCGTTCGCCGGCTGCCCCACGCTTCCACAACTCGTCCAGTTCGATCAAGTGGCGCTCGATGGCATCGCCTGTTGCGCGGATGGTCGCCTGCGAGTCCTCGTGGGCTGGCGGGTTCTCTGGCACGACTTCGTCGATCAGGCCGAAAGCGAGCAGGTCGCCGGCGTTGACCCGCATCGCAGCAGCAGCGTCAGGAGCGCGGCTCGCATCCTTCCAGATGATAGCTGCGCAGGCTTCCGGGGACGCGACCGAATAGATCGCGTTCTCGAGCATCAGGACGCGGTCGGCGACACCGATCGCGAGCGCGCCGCCGCTACCACCCTCGCCGATGACGACGGCAATCGATGGGACTGTCAGGTCGGCCATCGCGAAGACGTTGGCGGCGATCGCGAATGCCTGCCCTCGCTCTTCCGAGTCGAGTCCGGGGTCAGCGCCGGGAGTGTCAATGAAGGTTACGAGTGGCATCCCGAACTTCTCGGCCTGTCGGAACAGGCGCAACGCCTTACGGTAGCCTTCCGGCTTTGGCATCCCGAAGTTGCGCTGGATGTTCTCGCGGGTCGTTTCGCCCTTCTGATGACCGACGATCATGACCGTCCGGCCCCGGAAGCGGCCTACGCCTCCGACCATGGCGGCGTCATCGCCTGTCGGCTCGGTCTCCGTGGAACTCGACGAACTCTTCGCAGAGCCCGCCGATGTAGGCCAATGCGTGAGGTCGGCTGGCGTGTCGCGCGAGAAGAACGCGGTCCCATGGAGAGAGGCTCGTCGTTGGCGCACTACTCACGATCGATCACTCCTGTCGCGACGACTTCTGTCTCGACGACATCGGCCCGGCGGCGGCGAGGTCGGCGACCGGTTCGGACGCCGCTGTACAGCTCGAGAAGCGTCGACAGAGTCTTGATCATACTGTGACGCGGAGTGACCAGATCGATCATCCCGTGGTCGAGCAGGAACTCGGCGGTCTGGAAACCGGGCGGCAGCTTCTGGCGAGTGATCTGTTCGATGACGCGAGGCCCAGCAAAACCGATCAGCGCCTCTGGTTCGGCCAGGATCACGTCCGCGACTGTCGCATAGCTGGCCGTCACACCGCCGTAACAGGGATCCGTGAGCAGCGACAGATGCGGTAGCCGAGCTTCGCCTAGCCGGGTGAGGGCCGAGGTTGTCTTCGCCATCTGCATCAGCGAGAACAGACCTTCCTGCATCCGCGCGCCGCCGGATGCTGAAACCGTCAGCAACGGCAGTCCGCCCTCGACCGCTCTCTCGCAGGCTCGGGCGAGCTTTTCTCCGTAGACCGAACCCATGCTGGCGCCCATGAAGGAGAAGTCGGTTACGACGACAGCAACCGGCTTGCCGTCAAGCTTCAACCGGCCGGAGATCAGGGCCTCTCCAACACCGGAACGGGTAGCAGTCTTCTGCGCCTTGACCAGATAGGCTTCGTCGTCGACAACGAAGCCGAGTGGGTCGGAAGTTGTCACCTCAGCGTCCCACTCGACGAATGCCGCCTTCGTCCGCCAGCATCTCGATCCGCTCGCTGGCTGAGAGGCGGAAATGGTAGCCGCAGCGCTGGCAGACGCGCAGGCTGCGCATGTGTTCTTTGGTATAGACCAGCTCTCCGCACTTCGGGCATTTGACCCACAGATCGTCGGGTACGAGCGAACGCTGGTCGTCCTCGACCGTCGGCGTAAACTTGGGTTGGCGGCGGAATAGTTCTCTCATCGATGTACCGGTGCCGTCCTGCGACGGGCCGCGTCCCGGCGATATCGAAATGCATCCCACCATGCAATGCCGACGCGGCGACAGCGCGGGCGCAGTATAGCATAGCGCATCCGGCCGACTTGACCATATGCCGACAGCATGTATCTTGCGTGGTATCGACCCGAGCATGACCAGATCGCAATTGCGGAGATCGTCAGCGGCGACGCTGCCACAATGATGTGGTCCGAAGGGTACTGGAGGAAGACTGATGGCTGTGGAGCGCGAGCAAGACCGTCGCGATGATCCTGGCCGGCGGCCAGGGCGAGCGGCTGAGTGTGCTGTCGCGGCAGCGCGCCAAACCGGCTGTCATGTTCGGCGGCAAGTACCGCATCATCGACTTCGCACTCTCTAACTGCGTCAACTCCGGGATCTTCGATGTCGCGGTCCTGACCCAGTATCGCCCGCACTCGCTCAACGACCACATCGGCCACGGCCGCCCGTGGGACCTCGACCGGGCGACTGGCGGCGTCCGAGGTGCTCCAGCCGTATCTGGGTCGCGCCCGCTCCGACTGGTATCGCGGCACCGCCGACGCGATCTACCACAACCTCTTCTACGTCGAGGAGACGCGCGCGACCGACGTGCTGATCCTGTCAGGCGACCATGTCTACGCGATGGACTATCGCGCCGATGCTGCGAGTTGCACCGGATCCAAGACGCCGACGTCACGGTTGCGGTCCAGCCGGTGCCGTGGGAAGACGCCAGCCGCTTTGGCGTCATGTCGGTCAACGAACGCCGGGCTGGTCATCGATTTTGATGAGAAGCCCGCAATTCCGCGCAGCAATCTCGCATCGATGGGCGTCTACGTCTTCAAAGCCGATGTGCTGCGCGCGTCTTCCAACGCGAGGACGGCTGGCCGGACAGATGATCGATTTCGGACACGAGGTCATCCCGTTCCTGATCGGCGACGACACGTCTACGCCTACCGCTTCGAGAACTACTGGCGCGATGTTGGGACGCTGCAGTCCTACTGGGAAGCCAACATGGAGCAACTTCAGGACGTGCCGGGCTTGAACCTGTACGACCCCGACTGGCGCATCCATACCCGCAGTGAGGAACGCCCGCCGGCCAAAGTGATGGACGGGTCGCATGTCTCACGGGCGATGCTCTCGCACGGCTGCATCGTCATTCGCGGTTCCGTCACCCACTCGGTTCTCTCACCGGGAGTTACGATTCACGAGGGCGCCGTCGTTCGCGATTCGATCATCATGACCGACGCCGTTATCGGTCCATGACGCCGCAGATCGACCGCTGCATCATCGACAAGCACGTCGTCGTTGGCCCGGGTCGCAAACTCGGCGTCGGCGACGATTATTCGGCCAACTGGCTCGAACCATCGCGGATCAATACCGGCCTGACTATCGTTGGACGCAGCGCACGCATTCCAGCGCGGGTAACGCGCCGGCCGAAACGTGCTGATCGGCGGCGATGTCAAGCGAAACCGACTTCGAGTCACTGGAGATCACGAGCGGCGAGACAGTCGATCCCCGCGTGCCGGTCTGGGCGTAGGCCTGGATCGCGACACCGTGTACGTACATATGGTACATTGGCAAAGCGAACGACAGGATGGGCATCGGTCCGTGAGTGTTTAAGGCTGTCCGTATCCAGGGAGCCATTGGATTGGATCTGTGTCTAGGCTACTTGCAAGCGCTGCCTGGTGGCACCGATGAAACCGAAACCGCCACGGGAGCCAGTCGTTGCACTGGTAGGAGCGTTGTGACACTCGATCTGCGACCGCTTGGCTATTCGTGTGCCGTCAAGTCACCTGATACGCTTGCAGTGATCCGGAGTAGTGGGCAGACGGGGGCAGTTCTCTACCCGGTTGGAGTGGGACCATTCTCGTCTTACTGACTGATAGTCACACAATCTCTACTACAACGCCTGATAACGACCGAAACGTGCCACGTGACCTCGTGGCGATCGGCCACCGTTACCCCGGCAGTCGGAAGCCGCGGTACGGTCGCGTCCACACCCGAACGAGGAGTGAAATTGGTGATCGAATCAGTGCGTCTCAGCCGATCTGAGTTGCAACAGCGGCAGGTCGTCGACCTCGAGCGCATCGTCGCCGAACTGCCGGACGACCAGCGGCAGATCTTTGAGCGCTCTTTCACGTCAGGTCCACGGTCGGCCGGCTGAATCCGCCGGAGCACATGCGCCGCTGGATCGACCAAATACTTCGGTCAGGTCGATAGCGGTTTCCGAGCAGAAGGTCGTCAAGATCACCAACCGCTGGACGCTCGACGGCTCGCTGTTCAACGAGCTGCGTGCACGCCGGCCGCTGGAAGCGCGCATCCCGGCCGACCTGGCCGACGAGATCGCCCGGACCGCGCCGGACCCGTTCTGCGAACCGGAGTTGAACACCCCTGAAGACACATTTGGCCGGATTCGCGGCAAGCACTCGTTACCGCCAGCAACATCGCCAAGTACGACGGCTTCCACGGCGTCGTCATCTTCGAGGAGCACGATCCGCTGGCGTTCACGCGCGATTCGGTCGCAGGACGCATTCGATGTCGCCAAGGCAGCTGGTTCGAGCAGTGCCACGCCGATCGATGCTGATGCAGTCTACCCGCTGATCATGTGGAACTGCCTCTGGAAGAGCGGCGCGTCGATCCCGCACGGGCACCTGCAGGTCAGCCTGACCAAGGGCATGCACTACGGCGAGATCGAGCGGCAGCGCCGCGTGACCGAGGACTACCGGCGCGAGCACGGCAGCCAGCTACTTCGACGACCTGTATCAGCCATCCATGCGGCGCTCGGGCTTGGCCGCGAGCGCGACGGTGTGCGGGTCCTGGCCAACCTCACGCCGATCAAGGAGAAAGAGTGCGTCCTCTTCGGGCCGGCGCTGGATGCCGCGTTCATCGGCACGCTGTATGAGACGCTGAACTGCTTGACCGATCATCTCAGTGTCGTCTCGTTCAACCTGGTCATCTGGCACCCGCCCGCTGGACGAGACTCGCCGAGGACTGGTCGCGACTTCCCTGTCATTGCTCGGATCGTCGACCGGGGCGACCCGCTCAACCGCACTGCCGACTTCGGCGCGATGGAGCTGTATGCCGCCAGCGTCGTCTCCAGCGACCCGTTCAAGGTCGCCGCCGCCCTCTGGGATGCTCGATCGCGGCTAGCCTATACTCATACGGTTGAATGCGTGCGATCGTCTTGCGACTCGTCTGCCGACTGCCGCATACTGACCGGCTGGGCGGGGCGGCAGGGTGGGGAGCTGGGATGACGAGTATCGATCGCGGTTCGGCGTGCGGGTCGGTGTCGACATCGGCGGGACGTTCACCGATCTGCTCGTTTCGATGCGCCAGGCGCTGGCCGCTTTCACGTCGGCAAGACACTGACGACGCCGGATGATCCGAGCCGGGCAGTGATGACGGGTCTGCAGGCCGCCCTGGACGACTGCCGGCATCAGTCCCGGCGACCGTCAGCGGCATCGTCCACGGCACGACGCTGGTGACGAACGCGATCATCGAGCGCAAGGGCGTCAACGACCGCGCTGATCACGACGCGCGGCTTTCGCGACGCGGTCGAGATCGGCCGCGAGCATCGCTACGACCTCTACGACATCTTCCTGGAGATGCCGAAGCCGCTCGTCCCGCGCCGCCTGCGGCTCGAACTGGACGAGCGCATCCTGGCTGACGGCACGGTCCTGACCCCGGTCGATCCGGCGCCAGGTACGCGAGACTCGTCGATGAGCTGGTGGACGCAGGGGGTCGAGGCGGTCGCGGTCGCGCTGCTCCACGCCTGGCGCAACCCGGAGCACGAGCGGCAGGTAGAGGCGCTGCTGGCCGAGTACGCGCCCGATCTGACGGTCTCGATCTCCTCCGATGTCGTGCCGGAGATCCGCGAGTACGAGCGCACGTCGACGACGGTCGCCAACGTCTACGTCCGGCCGGTCGTCGCGAAGTATCTCGGCGCACCTTGAAGAATGCGCTGACGGCGTTGGGGTTACAACGGCAGCCTGTTCATCATGCTCTCGTCGGGCGGCGTCTGCACCGTCGAGACGGCGCAGGACGTACCCGATCCGGCTGATCGAGTCCGGCCCGGCGGCCGGCGCGCTGGCCGCGTCGGAATATGGGCGGCTGAGCCGGCATCGCCGAACCTGCTCTCGTTCGACATGGGCGGCACGACCGCCAAGGCCTGCATCATCGACGACGGCGAGCCGCTGACGACGTCCGACTTCGAGGTCGGCCGCGTCTACCGCTTCAAGAAGGGCTCCGGCCTGCCGATCAAGGTGCCGGTCATCGAGATGATCGAGATCGGCGCGGGCGGCGGCTCGATCGCGCGGATCGATACGCTCGGCCTGCTGAAGGTCGGGCCGGACTCCGCCGGGCGCGATGCCCGGCCCGGCCTGCTACGGCCGCGGCGGGACCAGCCGACCGTCACCGACGCCGACCTGGTGCTCGGCTATCTCGATCCCGGCCTACTTCCTCGGCGGCCGGATGGCGCTCGACCTCGACGCCGCCGCGAGGCGATCGGCGCGACGGTCGCCGAGCCGCTCGGGACTGACTGTACTCGACGCGGCCTGGGGCATCCATCAGGTCGTCAACGAGAACATGGCCAGCGCGGCACGCATCCACGCCATCGAGCGCGGCAAGGACCCGCGCAGCTACCCGGTCTTCGCCTTCGGCGGCGCCGGGCCGGTGCATGCCTATCGCGTCGCGCGAGATCCTGCAAGCGCCGCGGCTGATCGTGCCGCTTGGGCGCGGGTGTGACATCGACGGTCGGGTTCCTGGCCGCGCCGCTGGCGTTCGACTTCGTGCGCTCCTACTACGGCCGGTTGATGACCTCGACTGGGCGCACGTCAACCACCTCTTTGACGAGATGGAGCGCGAAGGTCGCGAGATCCTGCGTCGCGCCGGTGTCCGTCAGGCGACGACATGCGTGTCACGCGCAGGCCGACCTGCGCTACGTCGGCCAGGGGCACGAGGTGACGGTGCCGGTTCCCGACGGGGAACTGGAGCGACGCATCCGTCGCGGGTCTGGAGCATCGTTCGAGCAGGTCTACCGGCGGCTCTACGAGCGCATCGCCACCGGGCAATCCGGTCGAAGCGCTCTCCTGGCGGGTGATCGTCTCGGCGCCCCGGCCGGAGCTGCCGCTGGAGCACCTGGCCAGCAGGGGCCGATCGCTCGTGCTGACGCCGGCGAGCGCGATCAAGGGCGAGCGGGCGATCTACCTGCCGGAGGATCGCGCGATGCGTCACGGTGCCGGTCTACGACCGCTACCTGCTGGCGCCGGGGCGACTTCGACGGGCCGGCCATCGTCGAAGAGCGCGAATCGACGCTGTCGTCTGGGTCCGCGGCGCGAGGCGTCGATCGACCGGTTCATGGACGCTCGTCGTCGAGATCTGCGTGATAATGGGAGCCGCTGGTGCAGGATGAGCGGCATCGACCCGATCACGCTGGAAGTGATGTGGAACCGGCTGATCGCGGTCGTCAACGAGCAGGCGACGGCGCTGATGCGCACCTCGTTCACGACGATCGTGCGCGAATCGGGCGACCTCTCGGCGGGCGTCTTCGACACGCGCGGCAACATGATCGCCCAGGCGGTCACCGGCACGCCCGGCCACATCAACGCGATGGCGACCTGCATCCACCACTTCCTCGCCGTCTACCCACCCGAGACGCTGCGGCCCGGCGATGTGCTGATCACCAACGACCCGCAGAAGACCTCCGGCCATCTGCACGACTTCACCGTCATCACGCCGATCTTCCAGGGCGAGCGGCTGGTCGGCTACTTCGGCAACACCTGCCACGTGCTCGACATCGGCGGGCGGGGGCTCGGCACCGACGCGCGCTCGGTCTATCGAGGAAGGGCTGTTCGTCCCGATCACCAAGCTGTACGACGGCGGCAGTCGAGAACGGCGAGCTGATCAAGATCATGGCGGCCAACGTGCGCGACGCCGGAGCCGGTGCTGGGCGACATCCACGCCCAGGTGGCGGGCAACGATGTCGGCGGGCGGCGGCTGCTCGAGTTCATGCGCGAGTTCGGGCTGGATTCGATCGACCCGCTGGCGACGAGATCATCGCGCGCTCCGAGCGGGCGATGCGCGCCGCGATCGCCGAAACTGCCGGACGGCGTCTACGAGAACGCCGTCTACTCCGACGGCTACGACGAGCCGGTGCGCCTGCAGGTGCGCATCGACAAGCGCGGCGACGAGACTGCTGGGTCGACTGGGCCGGTTCCAGCCCGGAGAGCAAGCGCGGCATCAACGTCGTCCTCAACTACACCCACGCCTACACGACCTACGCGCTGAAGTGCGCCCTCGCGCCGGAGGTGCCGAACAACGAAGGCTCGTTCCGGCCGGTACACGTCACCGCGCCGGAAGGCTGCATCCTGAACGCGCTGCCGCCCGCGCCGGTCGGCGCGCGGCACGTCATCGGCCACTTCCTGCCGGGCGCGATCTTCGGCGCGCTGGCGACGGCGCTCCCCGACCGGGTGATGGCCGAGGGCGCGGCGAACATCTGGGTCACCCAGTTCACCGGCCGCGACGAGCGCGACAACCTCTGGACCTACGTCTGGTTCTCGACCGGCGGCACCGGCGCGCGGCCGACCAAGGACGGCATCAGCACGACCGCCTTCCCCAGCGGCATTGCCGGGGTGCCGGCCGAGGTGATCGAGAGCCTCTCGCCGGTCCTGATCCACGACCGCGGCTACCGCGCCGACTCCGGCGGGCCGGGCCGAGTTCCGTGGCGGGCTGGGCCAGATCTGGTCGTCTCGGTGCGCGGCGGCAGGCCGTACACCTTCTCGCCGCTCTTCGACCGGACGAAGTTCGCGGCACAGGGCTATGCCGGAGGAGAAGCCCGGCGCGTTCGCCCGGATCGCAGCCAGCACCGGCGAAGTGCTGGACCGCAAGGGTGTGCGCGAGTTCCCGCCCGGAACACGTTTCACTCTCGATCTGCCTGGCGGTGGCGGGTTTGGCCACCCGCACCAGCGCGACCCACAGGCAGTTCTCGACGACGTTCTTGATGGCCTCGTCTCAATCGAGGCTGCTCGTGATGCGTTCGCGATCGTGATCGATCCTGAGACGATGACCATCGATCGGGCTGCGACCGAGCAGGCTCGCGGTAACGACCCGCCTGATCCGGCGGTGCCGTCGTTGCCAGCAAGGATCATGGTGACCAACTCACCATCAGGAACGGGCTGTGTGATTGACAGCCTATCTGCGGAATACGCGCCCCAGGAACAGGATATGGAGAAGATCGACCGGTTCCTGTGAGCCGATCGATTCTCGCTGGCTCGACGGCGGTACTGGTGTGCTGGCGAGGCAGATCACTCCCTCAGCTTCCAGTATTCAGAATATCGGTCTTGATATATATACATCCAGTGTGTCATTCTTGAGCGTATACGCATATGGTGGGCCAAACATCACAGAGGGTCTGAGGATGTTTGTGTCTGTTCGACCGCTGCTCCTGTGCAATTGGGTCGGCAGGCTTCGAAAATCCGCAACCGCACCACATCAGCGAGCACGCGGCATGCATCCTGACAGCGTCCGCCTGCGACGATGGCGTCCGGTTGTCGGGCATCGAATCCTCATCAATCGGCAGGAAAACGAACAAGCGGCGGTCGGCTGCGACGACGGCGGCACTGAAGCCGCGACCTGTTTCGGTGGGGGAAAGGAACCCAAGTAGTGAGTGATGAACTGAATGGTCTTGGACGGCTGCGTGAGGATGTTCTGAACGGAACACTCAATCGCCGTGACGTCCTGAAGCGTGGCGCAGTCCTCGGCTTGAGCGCGCCGATCATCGCCAGCCTGTTGGCTGCCTGCGGTGACGACGAAGAGGGCGATAGCGAAACTTCGGATGCCACCAGCACAACCGGGACGGGTGGCGCGCAGGAAACCGCCAGCACCGAAGAGGGTGAGGCAACTGAGACCGAAGGCACTGAGGGCGAAGACGAGGGCGAAGCGACCGAAGGCACCAGCGGCGAAGAGCCGGCTGGCGAGCGCGGCGGCGGTGGCCACCTGCGGCTGCTCTACTGGCAGGCGCCGGTCATCATGAACCCGCACCTGGCCAACGGCACCAAGGACTTCCACGCCTCCCGCGTCTGCCTTGAGCCACTGGTTGACTTCGACGCCGATGCCAACCCAATCCTCTTCCTGGCCGCCGAATATCCATCCATTGAGAACGGTCTGCTGGCCGAGGACGGTATGTCGGTCACCTGGAAGCTGCGTGAAGGGGTCAAGTGGCACGACGGCGAGGACTTCAACGCCGACGATGTCGTCTTCACCTACGAGTACATCGTCGATCCGGAGACGGCCACGACGACGATCGGCCGTTACCTGACGATCGAGTCGGTCGAGAAGGTCGACGATTACACCGTCAAGATCAACTTCCTCCAGCCGAACCCGGCCTGGTACGACCCATTCGGCACCAGCGAAGGTATCATCCTGCCTGAGCACATCTTCCGCGACAGCATGGGCGCGGAGTCACGCAACGCGCCAGCCAACCTTGCTCCGATCGGCACGGGCCCCTTCAAGGTCACCGAGTTCCGGCCTGGCGACACGATCCTCTACGAGATCTTCATGGACTACTGGGACCCGGGCAAGCCGCACATCGACACTATCGAGATGAAGGGTGGCGGTGATGTCACCAGCGCGGCGCGTGCCGTCCTTCAGTCGGACGAGGCGGACTGGGCCTGGAACCTGCAGGTCGAACCGGAAGTGCTCGCAGAGATCGAGTCGGGCGGGTTGGGCGTCATTGACGCCTTGCCGGGCGGCGGCACCGAGCGGGTCATGATCAACTTCGCCAACCCGCGTGAAGAGGTCAATGGCGCATTCTCCGAGCCAACGACGACAGCACCCGATCTGGTCGGATGTCCGTGCCCGCCAGGCGCTGGCGCTCTCGATCCAGCGCGACACGATCGCCGAGCAGCTCTACGGTTCCGGTGGCGTGGCCGCCTCGAACCAGTACGATGAGCCGTCCAAGTTCATCAACCCCGACATCACCTGGGAGCACGATCTCGACGCGGCCAAGGCTCTGCTGGATGAGATGGGCTTCGAGGGTGCCGACATTCTCTACCAGACCTCCATTAACTCCGTCCGTCAGAAGACGCAGGAGATCATCAAGCAGGACCTCGAGTCGCTCGGATTCAGTGTTGAGCTGAAGAGCGTTGACTCGGCCGTCTACTTCTCGACCGACCAGGGCTCGCCGGACACCTCCGGCAAGTTCTACGCCGACCTCGAGATGCACACCAACGGTCCAACGCTGTACCCGGCGACCTGGTTCGATCGGTATCGGACGGACGAGATCGCGCAGCAGTCGAACGGCTGGTCTGGCACGAACTACTTCCGCTACTCGAACCCTGAGTTCGATGCGATGCACGATCAGGTGCGGGTCGAGATGGACGAGGACACCCAGGTCCAGCTGTTCCAGGACATGCTGGAGTTGGTTACCGTTATCGACTACGTCGAAGTGCCGGTCGTCAACCGGACCAACCAGGCGGCGAAGTCGAACAAGATCCAGAACTACACGGGTTCACCGTGGGCATCGAACCCGATTCACGATCTGAAGAACTGGACGCTCGAGGACTAACTTCCTCTCTCGTTCAGTAACCCGACAAAAGCCGGTCGCGACGATGGTCGCGACCGGCTTTTGTGTTGCATGACTGTCGACGATGGACGGTAACACCAACGACATCATCACCGAAGCCGCATATGCGCATATCTGCACTTCATGGATCTCACGTTGGCGAATCATGAAGTGTCGCACCGGAAGGCATCCAGTTCGCGGCATCTATGCGTTAATATTGGAAGTGGGGACGATGAGGAGCGACCAACTGCGTTGATGCGCGGCATCGTCGCGTCGTCATTTCTGATCGGGGTGACGCGCGCCACATTAGCCGGCTGTCCGTCTGAGGATCGTGTGGGGGTCCCTCGCGGACGATGCCCGATTGTCGTCATCTGCCGGGTTTGGCGGTCTGGCGCAACAGCGCATGCCGGAACACTCGATTGCGTCTAATCTGGTTGCAGGGCGTGGGTTCGATCGAGTTGGCACGAGAGCGTTGCCACGAGATCAGCGTCCTGTGACAGGGTCAGGCGCAATGTCCGCAGTCCAGGATGGACCTGGATGCGGGTGGCGGCAGCGGAACGGTTCCGCGCCGTGGATGGTTGAGGGAAAGGAGATCCGGTTTGGCCGATTCTTTTCAGGGTCTTGATCGCCTTCGCGATGACGTGCTTAGCGGCAGGCTGAGTCGCCGAGATGTGTTGAAGCGTGGTGCGCTGCTTGGTCTGAGTGCGCCGGTCATTGCTGGCCTGCTGGCCGCTTGCGGTGACGATGATGATGAAGGTGGCGACGACGCTCCGGAGGCGACCGCTACGACCGCAACCGGCGGTCAGACGGCTACTGAGGCTCCCGAAGAAGAAGAGGAAGAGCCAGAGGCGACCGAGGCCACGGAAGAAGAGCCGGAAGCAACTGAGGCTACGGAAGAAGAGCCGGAAGAAACCGAGGCAGCTGAGGAACCGATGGGCGAGCGCGGCGGTGGTGGTCACCTGCGGCTGCTCTACTGGCAGGCGCCGGTCATCATGAACCCGCACCTGGCCAACGGCACCAAGGACTTCCACGCCTCCCGCGTCTGCCTTGAGCCGCTGGTCGACTTCGACGCCGATGCCGAGCCGGTCCTGTTCCTCGGCGCCGAGTGGCCGACCGTCGAGAACGGGCTGCTGGCTGAGGACGGTATGTCGGTCACCTGGAAGCTGCGTGAAGGGGTCAAGTGGCACGACGGCGAGGACTTCAACGCCGACGATGTCGTCTTTACCTACGAGTACATCACCGACGAGGCAACCGCGACGACGACCATCGGTCGCTATATGACGATTGAGACGATCGAGAAGGTCGACGATTACACCGTCAAGCTGAACTTCATCCAGCCGAATCCGGCCTGGTATGACCCGTTCTCTGGTGGTGAGGGCATCATCCTGCCCGAGCACATCTTCCGCGACTACATGGGCGCCGAGTCGCGCAACGCTCCGCCCAACCTGGAGCCAATCGGAACCGGCCCCTTCAAGGTCACCGAGTTCCGGCCTGGCGACACGATCCTCTATGAGATCTTCATGGACTACTGGGATCCGGGCAAGCCGCACCTCGACACTGTTGAGATGAAGGGTGGCGGTGACGCCGCCGGCGCGGCTCGTG
Organism: uncultured Chloroflexia bacterium; assembly: GCA_963763325.1. GTDB lineage: Bacteria > Chloroflexota > Chloroflexia > Thermomicrobiales > CFX8 > JBBECJ01. Next base: position 219,817 of record CAVXOL010000025.1, on the reverse strand, counting down.
CCGTTTGCCAGTCGGACGAGGCGGACTGGGCCTGGAACCTCCAAATCGAGCCGGCCATCCTCGCCGAGATCGAGTCCGGTGGCCTGGGTGAGATCGTTGCGTCGCCGGGCGGCGGCACTGAGCGGGTCATGATCAACTTCGCCAACCCGCGCGAAGAGGTCAATGGCGCGTTCTCCGAGCCGACGACCCAGCACCCGATCTGGTCGGATGTCCGTGCCCGCCAGGCGCTGGCGCTCTCGATCCAGCGCGACACGATCGCCGAGCAACTCTACGGCAAGGGTGGCGTGGCCGCCTCGAACCAGTACGACGAGCCGGCCAAGTTCATCCATCCGGATCTGACCTGGGAGCACGATCTCGACGCAGCTCAGGCGCTCCTCGATGAGATGGGCTTCACCGGCGGCGACATCCTGTATCAGACATCGATCAATACGGTTCGCCAGAAGACGCAGGAGATCATCAAGCAGGACCTTGAGACGCTCGGCTTCTCGGTCGAGATCAAGAGCGTTGACTCGGCGGTCTACTTCTCGACCGACCAGGGCTCGCCGGACACGTCCGGCAAGTTCTACGCCGATCTCGAGATGCACACCAATGGGCCGACGATCTACCCAGCGACGTGGTTCGAGCGCTATCGGACGGACGAGATTGCGCAGCAGTCCAACGGCTGGTCGGGCTCGAATTACTTCCGCTACACCAATCCTGAGTTCGATGCGATGCACGATCAGGTCCGCGTCGAGATGGACGAGGATATGCAAGTCCAGCTGTTCCAGGACATGCTGGAGCTGGTCACCGTTGTCGACTACGTCGAAGTGCCGGTCGTCAACCGGACCGGCCTGGCGGCGAAGTCGAACAAGATCCAGGGCTACGTCGGTTCTCACTGGGCGTCTAACCCAGTCTGGGAACTGAAGAACTGGACGATGTCGGAGTAACAATCAAGACGGCTCTCGCGGCCACTTCGACACGAGGTCGGGGTGGCCGCGATCCGTTCCTGACGAGCGGCGATGGTACCGCGATGCGTCGGACAACTGAGACTGGACTCGTGGCGCTGATTACATGTGGGTGTTCATGAGGGAAGGAAACGCAACCATGAGCGATTCCATCAACGGTCTGGAACAGCTTCGATCTGATGTGTTGGCGGGCCAAATCACTCGACGCGGTGTGCTCAAGCGTGGCGCGCTGCTCGGGCTGAGTGCGCCGATGATCGCGGGCCTGCTCGCGGCATGCGGTGGCGATGACGACGACGATGGCGACGATGCTCCGGAAGCGACCAGCACGACAGCCGGTGCGGCACAACCGACCGAGACGACTGCTCCCGATGCTGAGGAGCCAACAGCCACGACCGGAAGCACCGATGCCGCCGAGCCAACCGCCACGACTGGTGGTGGAGCGGCTGTCGAACCGACAGCGACAACACCAGCCCCGGCCGAGGCGGGCGGCGGTGGTCTGCTGCGGCTCCTCTGGTGGCAGGCTCCGACGATCATCAACCCGCACCTCTCAACCGGTACGAAGGACTTCGACGCCTCTCGCGTCTGTCTGGAGCCGCTTGGCCGACTTCGATCTCGAAGGCTAACTGGATCCCGTTCCTCGCGGCTGAGATGCCGTCGCTCGATAACGGCGGCGTCAACGGAGGAAGGCACTCAGGTCACCTGGAAGCTCCGTGAGGGGTCAAGTGGCACGACGGCGAGGATTTCACCGCTGAGGATGTCGTCTTCACCTGGCGCTACGCGTCTGACGAAGCGACTGCGGCGTCGACATGCGGCAACTTTGCGACAGTGGAAGCTGTCGAGGCGATCGACGATTACACGGTCCAGATCACTTCACTCAGCCGAACCCGGCCTGGTTCGACGTCTTCACCGGTCCGAATGGGATGATCCTGCCCGAGCATGTCTTGCGGACTGCGTCGGCGCCGAAGCGCGCGACGCGCCGGTCAACCTGATGCCGATCGGCACCGGTCCGTTCATGGTCACCGAATTCCGGCCCGGCGACGTTGTCGCTCTACGAACGCTTCCCGGACTACTGGGACGCCGGGCAAGCCCTTCTTCGACTCAGGTCGAGATGAAGGGCGGCGGCGATGCGCCGCGGCGCAGCGCGGGCGGTCCTGGTGACTGGTGAAGCCGACTGGGCCTGGAACGTCCAGGTCGAGCCGCAGATCCTTCAGCAGATGGGAAGGTGCGAGGGCGGTCCTGGCGCGACCCAGACGACGCCGGGCGCGAGCGCCGAGCGGACTCATGATGAACTTCGCCGATCCGAATACGGAGGTCGACGGCGCACGTTCTGAGCCGAGCACCCAGCACCCGCTCTTCCAGTACAAGGATGCACGCGAGGCGATCGCGCTGGCGATTCAGCGCGATGTGATCGCCGAGCAGCTGTATGGCGCGGGCGGCAGCCGACCTCGAACGTACTAATGCGCCGGCCCGATTCATCTCGCCGAACACCAGTTGGGAGTACGACCTTGAACGTGCTGCCGAGTTGCTGGCGGGCTGTTCCGAACGCCGAGGGCTACTCGTTGCTGTACCAGACGTCGATCAACTCGGTCCGGCAGAAGACGCAGGAGATCATCAAGCAGGACCTTGAGTCACTCGGCTTTAGTGTCGAGCTCAAGAGTATCGATGCTGCCGTCTTCTTCTCGTCCGACGCAGGTAACCCCGACACCTACCCACACTTCTACGCCGACCTGGAGATGTACACCAACGGGCCGTCCAGCCCGTACCCGATCACCTGGGCGGATCGATACCGCAGTCGACGACATCTCCTCGCAGGCGAACGCTTGGTCGGGGACGAACATCACTCGATACAACAATCCGGAGTTCGACAAGCTTCACGATCAGGCGCGGGTCGAGCTTGATCCAGATACGCAGGTCGAGTTGTTCGTCGCGATGAACGATCTGGCTGTCACTGACTTCGTCGAGATTCCCATCGTCTGGCGCAACAATGTCACCTGCGTTGCGAACAATCTGACTGGCTACGTCGGGACGACCTGGGCCAGCGATGTCTACGACATCAAGAACTGGATACGCGACGAATAGGTCTGGAGTTAGTATCATTTCGCCGGTCGCGGCGACAGGGGGTCCGCGACCGGCGATCATTCACCGACAATGCAGTGACCGGTAGAACTCAATTCAGGGGCCATGAGCAAGTGGTCCTTGAATCAGCGGCCAAACTGGCTAGTGCCGTCAGGGCCGGTAGTGCTATCATCTTCTGCATTCTCGGACGCGAACGTGGGTGTGCAGGGACGCCTATCTTGCCGCGAGAGCCAGAGCGTGGCGAGTCACTCATCTGGTGAACGGATCGATCGTCGGCAGCCGAGACATGGGAGGTAGGGAAAAGGCAAGATGGGTCGATACATTCTTCGCCGTGTCATCACGGCGATCCCCACGTTGGTCCTTATTTCAATGGTGATCTTCTCGATTCTCGCGCTCGCCCCAGGCGACCCGCTGTCGGATCTGGCGTTGAACCCTTCGGTTCCGCCGGAAGTTCGTCAGCGTATCCGCGAGAACATGGGTATCGATGACCCGATCCCGGTTCAGTACGGGCGCTGGGCCAAATCACTCTTCACGGGTGAGTTCGGCTATTCATATCGGACGCGCGCCCCAGTCGTCGACCTGATCAAGCAGCGCCTGCCAACGACGCTGTATATCAGCGGTCTGGCCTTCCTGCTCAGCATCTTGATCGCGATACCGATTGGTGTGCTTTCAGCGGTGAAGCAGTACTCGGTTTTTGACAACGTGGCAACGACACTCGCCTTTATCGGCTTCTCGTTACCCACGTTCTGTACCGGGTTGTTATTCATCCTGCTCTTCACGATCAAACTCGACTGGCTACCCTCGATCTATCGATCGACGGTAGACGGTGAAGGAATCGCCGGGCTGTGGGAACGTTTGCGACAGGCGATCATGCCAATCACGGTTCTCGCACTCTTCCAGGCCGCGACGCTGATGCGCTTCGTCCGTGCGTCGATGCTTGGAGAACGTCCATCAGGACTATGTCCGCACGGCTCGATCCAAGGGTCTGGCTGAGCGAACCGTCATCACCGCGCCACGCGTTGCGAAACGCGTTGATCCCGGTCGTTACGATCGTTGCCCTCTCGCTGCCGGGTGTCATTACCGGCGCGGTCGTCACCGAGCAGATCTTCCGGGTGCCTGGCATGGGCGACCTTCTGATCTCATCCATTCGGAACAACGACACGCCGGTCGTGATGACGATCACATTCCTGTTTGCCGTCTTGGTCGTTATCTTCAACCTGGTCGCTGATGTCATCTACGGCATCCTCGACCCGCGGATCAAGTACAGCTAGTCGCGCGATCGTCTGTGCATCCTGAGACGCGTGAAGAGAGGAAACCTGAATGGCAGAAGCATCAGAAGTTCGAACTCAGCCAGGACAGAGCGCGGCAGCGCTGGAACTTGGCAGCCTGCGAGCGAAGAAGCCGCGCTCGCTCTGGAGCGACGCCTGGCGTCAGTTTCGCAAGCACAAGCTCGCCGTGGCTGGCGTCTTTGTCCTCGGATTCCTGACGATCGCAACCCTGATTGGGCCGATGCTCTGGACGAAGGACATGTCGCTCATCGACTTTAGTGCGTCAACCCAGAGTCCGTCGCTCGAGCATCCGATGGGTACTGACGACCTCGGGCGCGACATCTTCGCTCGCATCCTCTGGGGCGGTCGGATTTCACTCGCGGTCGGCGTCGCGGCGATGGCGGTCGCGATCCTGCTCGGCACGATGATCGGCGCGATCGCTGGCTTCTTCGGCGGTTTTTCCGACTCGGTGCTGATGCGCCTGACCGACATGTTCATTTCGCTGCCGTCGCTACCGCTACTGCTGCTGACGATCTACCTGTTCCGCGATACGCTGCGCGACAAGATCGGACCTAATCTCGGTCCCTTCCTTCTGATCGTGGGGCTGATCGGCGTGACGAACTGGATGCCGGTTGCCCGGCTCGTCCGGGCATCGTTCCTCTCCGTCAAGGAGAAGGAGTTCATCGAGGCCGCGAATTGCATCGGCGCGTCTCGCTCGTCGATCATGTTCAAGCACATCATGCCGAATGTGCTCGGCCCGGTTATCGTCGCCGCGACGCTGGCTGTCGGCGCGGCCATCATCACCGAGTCGACGCTGTCCTTCCTCGGCCTCGGCTTCCCGCCGGACGTGCCAACCTGGGGTCAGCTACTGAACACGTCAGTCAACTTCATGGAGATCGCGCCACACATGGTTATCTTCCCGGCGCTGATGATCTTCCTGGCCGTACTCGCGATTAACTACGTCGGTGACGGCCTTCGCGACGCGCTCGACCCGCGCAAGACGACTGGCTAAGCAGGTCCATTGGCCGGGCCGCCTTCGGGTGGCCCGGCTTTTTTGTGCGTAGTTTCGTGCCGCGTCGCGTTGCGTCGTGACGCGCGATGAGGATCTGCGACTACAATGGCGCAACTGGTATCACGCGTCACGCGGCCGTCACGGACACGATGGGGGTGAGGATGAAGCTGCGTTGCATCCAATGCGGCACGACATACGAGCCGCGTGACACGCGGACGGCCTGCGAATGTGGCGGGTTGCTGGAGGTTGAGCTTGCGCCGGCCAGTCTGACACGCGAGACGTTCGACGATCGGCTCGGCGCGCTCGATCACCCGCTGCGTTCGGGAGTGTGGCGCTTTCGCGAGTTGATGCCCGACTTCCCTGACGAGGTGATCGTATCCAAGCCGGAGGGTAACACGAACCTCTATCACGATCAACCGGCTTAACGACTTCGCCGGGGTCGAGGTCTGGTTCAAGCACGAAGGTGAGAATCCGACCGGCTCGTTCAAGGACCGCGGCATGACGGTCGGTGTCAGTCACGCCAAATGGGTTGGCGCATCGATCGTTGCCTGTGCTTCGACCGGAAACACGAGCGCATCGGTGGCCGCCTACGCGTCTGCGGCCAGTCTACCCTCGATCGTCTTCATCCCAGAGGGAAAGATCTCGGCTGCCAAGCTCGGGCAGACACTCGCGTACGGGCCTTCGGTGATTCAGGTGCGGGGCGATTTTGACGCGGCGATGCGGATGGTCCAGGACGCCACGGCGCGGCATGGCATCTACCTGCTGAACTCGCTCAACCCGTTCCGGCTGGAGGGCCAGAAATCGATCGTCCTTGAATCGTTGCAGCAGCTTCGATGGCAGATGCCTGATTGGATCGTCATTCCTGGCGGTAATCTCGGGAACACCAGCGCCCTTGGCAAGGCACTGCGCGAGGCAATGGCTGCCGGTCTGATCGACTCGATGCCACGGATCGCAGTCTCTCAGGCGGCTGGGGCCGCACCATTCTATCGGGCGTACGGAACTGGTTTCACAACCTACGAGCCGGTCAGCGCGAACACGGTTGCGACGGCGATCCAGATCGGGGATCCGGTCAATTACACGAAGGCGCGTCGTGTCATCCTCGAATCAGAAGGAACCGTCACCGCCGTCGACGACGCGGCGATCATGAAGGCCAAGTCGGTTGTTGACGGCGTCGGGATTGGTTGCGAGCCAGCCTCGGCAGCAGGGTTGGCTGGCATCAGGCGGCTCGTGACCGACGGAGTCATCCAGCCGGGCGATCGTGTGTTGACCTACCTTACCGGCCATCTGCTCAAGGACGGCGACGCGAACGCTGCCCAGTATCTTGATGGAGGAGCCGGCCCAACCCGAATGATGGTCATCGACCCGACCGCGGATTCACTCGATCGTGCGATGGAGCAGATTCATGCAGGCGTTTAGTGTCCATGTCGCCGGGTCGAGCGCGAATCTCGGTCCAGGCTTCGATTGCCTGGCAATTGCGCTATCGAGTTGGCTCAGGGTTGTCGTAACTCCGAACGACACGGGTGCGATCCGCGACACCAATGCATCCGATCTGCTTGGCGGCGCCAATCTCGTCATCGAGGCGATGCTGACGACTGCTTCGCGCCTCGGCGTCAGCCTGCCAGGCTGCGATGTCGAGATCACGAGCGAGATCCCGGTCGCGCGCGGCCTGGGCTCATCTGGCGCGGCCATCATCGGCGGAATCCTGGCGGCAGCAAAGCTGGCCGGAGTCGAGCTCTCGGATGACGACGCGATCGATATCGGCGGCGAGATGGAAGGCCACGCCGACAACGTTGCCGCCTCACTGCTCGGTGGCGTGACGGCTGCTATGCGAGGCAACAACGGCTACGTCGCGCGCCAGTTGGCCGGTAGCTCGAACTGGCAGGCAGTCGTCTTCGTACCGGACAATCCAGCCTTCACCGCTCAGGCGCGCGGGATCCTGCCCCGGACGATCCCGCTGGCGGACGCTGCCTTCAACGTCGGACGAGCCGCGATGCTCTCGCTGGCCTTTCGCGAGCAGCAACCTGCACTCCTTCGCGAAGCGATGCAGGACCGCCTTCATCAGCCGTACCGCTCCGCGATCTTCCCGCACCTCGACCCAACGATTGCCGCCGCCCTCGACGCGGGCGCCGATGGGGCCTGTCTCTCCGGCGCCGGTCCGTCGGTTCTCGCGCTGGCCCAACCTGACGTTGCAGAGGCAGTCGCCAAGGCGATGGGAGAGGCCGGGCTCGCCCATCGTGTTTCGGGCAGCACGACCATCCTGTCGGTCCCCGAGCGTGGGAGTTGGTCGGAGTAGCCGAGCCAGGTAGGGGCCGTGCCTTGTGCCGGCCCTGATTCCCACCCGACGCGCGTGAGACCGAAGCAGGGCCGGCACAAGGCACGGCCCCTACCTGGCTCGAACGTCTGCCCTCGTACGGAACTGAAGCGCAGCGGATTGAGACGACGCGCGACCTTGCGATCGGAGCAGATCAGGCAGCGAGACAGTGCTTCATCAATGCGTTCGATCAGGGAACTCAAGCGGAGTTCGTCGGCCACCGGCAGACCATCGAGGGCGATCTGGTGACGACCATCTACCGCTCGTTCGGCGACGGCAGCGTTGAAGAGATCGTTGACAGCACCGGTGCACGTTTCGGCGGTGGAGGCTGGACGATGACGACCTGTACAGGCGCATCGCTCGCCGGTGAAAATGAGGGATTCCTGATTCAGTTGGTCGGCTGCGGCGAGCCGGTGATGCTCGAATAGCGGTCGCCATCCAGCGGCACCTCTGGTAGAATGACAGGTTGGCGCGGCAGGGGTCGTGTCGACCTGTTCAACTTATTTACCTTTCTGCGTCGCCGTAGTGGTGGGTCGCGCAACCCCGCCCGATTCGAGCGCCGCGAACCCGATGGAAGGAGTCATGCGTTGCGCGAGCACGCCTCTGAACCCCGAGACTACGAAATGATGATCGTCATCACGCCGACAGTCGGTGAAGAAGGACTGCCGGCCGAGATTGAGCGTGTCTCCGGCTACATCACCGGCCAGGGCGGGACCGTCTCCTCGACGATCAACGAGAACCCGTGGGGCCGCCGCCGGCTGGCGTATCCAATCAACGACCACCGCGACGCTTTCTACGTCCTCTACCGCTTCATCGCTCGCCCCGAAGCGATCGTTGAGATCGAGCGCGAGATGAAGCTCGATGAAGCCCTTATCCGTTACCTCGTGGTACGGTACGATGAGATGACCGAGCACGAGGAGCGCGCGCCGCGACAGCAGGCCGAAGGGCCGGGTGGTCCAGGTGGACCGTCGTTCCGACGACCGCGCCCTGAGGGCCAGGCCGCTTCAGCTGAGCCGGATTCAGCAGCAACCGACGCCCCGGCTGCGACCGCGACAGCGGAAGCGCCGGCTGACGACGTTGTTCCGACCGAGGACGCGACTCCGCTAGCCGAAGCCGAGACGGCCCCGGCATCGGAGGCGACCGACGAGGCGGAGGCCGAGGAGGCCACGGAACCGGAGACTGAGTAGTTGGTGCGGAACGCGGCACGTCGCTCGGTCGATACGACCTGCGCTTGCAGTCGCTGGAGTATGGAGTAGGAGAGCGTCATGTCGCGTGGATTCAGTCGTGTTGTTCTGGTTGGCAATCTGGGTCGAGACCCGGAGATGCGCTACTCCCAGAACGGCACGCCGATAACGAATTTCACAATTGCCGTCAATCGTCGCCGGCGCGGTGCTGATGGCAACTACGTCGATGAGACCGACTGGTTTCGCGTGACGCTGTTCCGAAACCTTGCTGAGACTGCGGCTGAATGGCTTAAGAAGGGCAGCAAGGTACTCGTTGAGGGCCAGTTGCAGATCCGTACATATACTGGTCAGGACGGCATCGAACGAACGTCGGTTGACGTGCTTGCAGACAACTTCATGAACCTGACTCCTCGCGACGAGACGGCCGGTGGTGGTTACCAGCCACAGGCGGGTGGCAGCTACCAGCAGCCCGGTGGACGCCAGGGCGGCTACGGTGAACAGAATCAGGGCGTCGACCGTGGCCAGGCACCGCAGGGCGGTCGCCAGCAGGCACCACGTGACGCCGATGATTTCGACGATCTGGACGATGTCCCGTTCTAACGATTCCCGGGACAGCACATTGAAGATGACTGAAGGGTTAGAGATACGTGGCTGAAGATCGAAACGACCAATCTGGTGGCGACTCGCGTCCCCCGCGTAGATTCGGCGGCGGTGGTGGTGGCGGCGGTAGCCGCTCGTTCCCGCGTCGCAAGGTCTGCGGCTTCTGCGTCGATGGCATCAAGCACGTCGATTACAAGGACGTGCCGCGCATGCGCCGTTTCATCTCCGATCGCGGGATGATCGAGCCGCGCCGCAAGACCGGCACCTGCGCCAAGCACCAGCGCTCGCTGACGACCGCGATCAAGCGCGCCCGGCACCTGGCGCTGCTCTCCTTCACCGAAGGTGGGCGCGAGCCGCGTGACCGTGGTGGCCGTGGCGATCGCGATCGTGGGCCGCGCGGTGGTGGCCGGTTCGGACGCGACCGCTTCGAAGGTGGCGATCGCGGCGGCGACCGGCCGCGCTTCGGCGACGATCGTGGTGGCGATCGACCACGCTTCGAGAGCGACCGGGGCGAGCAGCGTGCCCCGCAGGCGCCGTCCACTGACGCTGATTCGCCAGAATAGACCGTGAGGCCAGCCCGCTTTCTGGCAGGCTGGCTTCTCGTGTGCCCGCACGTGTCGCTGATGATTCCAGGCGGCATCTGATGTCCGCGGGCACGCCGACAGGAGCGAGAACCGCCCCATGATGGATCGAATCCGTAGCCGTGTCCGGCCCGACGCCGGCCAGCCCGCCATTGCCCGCCAACGACGCACCTCGCGCCGCGAGCGCGAGCTGCAACAGCGCCGGCTCCTCTACATAGGGACGGGTGTCGTTGGCGTGCTTGCTGTCCTGATCCTGATCGGCGGCGCGGCATACCAATACTACTTCCTCCCGCGTCAGGATCTGGCGACCGTCAACGGTGAGGCGATCGAGCGCCAGGACTACTGGAAAGTACGTCATCTTCAGCTCAATCAGGAAGTTGCTCAGCTCTCGCAGCAATACCAGTTTGTCTCAGCCGACCAGCAACCGGAAATTCTGGAGCGGATCCAGGCTGCGTCGTTGGAGCTTGAAGACGTTGAGGGCGCGCCTGTCGCGTCCGACACGCTTGCGACGATGATCGATGACCTCGTCGTTCTCCAGAGCCTCGATGAGCTGGGGATAACGATCACCGACGCTGAGATGGAAGCCTTCATCGACGAACAGTTCGCTCCGGTGCCGCTCACCGAGCCGACTCAAACTCCGACATCCGAGCCAACGGCTGCCGCGTGGGCAACTGAGACGGCTGAAGCAAGAGATGCGGCCGCGACCGAATCGGCGGCTGGATCGCCGACTGCAGCGACCACGACGCCTGAGACAACCGGCACTCCGGAAGCCACTGGCACGCCTGATAGTGAGGCGACCGGTACACCGGAGGCGACGGAAGCGGAGACGACGACGGCGACGTCCGAAGCAACCGGAACTGCTGATGACGGTACGCCGGACACAGAAGGATCTCCGACTGCCGAGGGGTCGCCGAGCCCAACTGCGACCGAGACACCGAGCGCGGACGAAGCGCTCGCCACGAGTGAAGCCACCTACCGGCAGTTCGATTCGAACTACCTGGAACCGGCCGACATGAGCCGCGACGACTATAAGCGGCTGATCGTCGAGCCAACCCTGGCGCGCCAGCGGGTTTCGGAGCAACTCGCCGATCAGGTTCCAACGCGCGCCGAGCAGGTGCACGCCGCTCACATCCTGGTCGCCACGAGTGATGCTGCCAACGAGGTCATCGACCGGATCAACGGCGGTGAGGACTTCGCTGATGTTGCACGCGAAGTCAGCACCGACACCGGGACAGCTGGTACCGGTGGCGACCTCGGCTGGTTCCCGCGTGGCGTTATGGTTGATCCGTTTGAGGAGGCCGCTTTCGGCCTTGAGGTAGACGAAGTCTCAGCGCCGGTCCAGACCGAGTTTGGCTGGCACATCATTAAGGTGCTCGAGAAGGAGCAGGATCGCCCGGTTGCTCTCGCAACCCGCCAACAGCTCCAGAGTGGCGTCTTCGCCGACTGGCTGGTCGAGCAGCGCAACGCGGCGGATATTGATACGGACATTGATATTCCCGAGTTCGAGACCGACACGACCCAGCAGGATATCTTCCAGGCGCCGCCCGAAGCTCCGGTTCCACCAACGGCGACAATCGCTCCAACGGTGCCGCTCCCGACGGTCGACACCGGGACGCCGGAGGCAGAAGGCACCGAGTCGTCGGACGCGACATCGACACCGTAGTTCCTGACAGCGCGGGGTTAGTTGACCCCGCGCTGCCGCTTTCGCCCGTCCCCGCGTCGTGCGAGAATGGCGCAGGTCCAACCTGCCGACATCTCGTGCACGTCCGGTACGAACGGAGCGGAAGCCCGTTCGCTTCCGGCAGCGTCGTGGCATGGTGAACGATCGATGGCGGATCACGATCCTCGATTTCGCGACGACGAGCGCAACACCGGCCCGCAACCGGGCCGCGATCGATCGAAGGCAGGCGACTCCGTATCGCGCTCCACGTCAACCGGACGTGAGGTATGGCGGGCGTCGGCGAGCTTTGGCTGGTTGATCGGGACGCTGCTCCTCCTGGTGGCGTGTGCCGGCGTCGTCTTGTTCCTGGTCCGTGTCCCCTCCGCGAGCGGCGGCCAGCGCGTCGCGTGGATTGTCCTTGCCGCCATCCTGACTGCGCTGACAATCGGTATCGGCGTCCTGCTGCGGGCATTGCCAACAATGCGCTACCGGTTTGTGAACGACACGTTGGTCGTCGAGTGGTTTGGTCAGCGTCGAGTTATTCCGCTGGAAGAAATCAGGGACATCACGTTCGAGCCGACCGAGCCGTTGAAGCTGCCGGGTTGGGAACCGTTCTGGCCGGGATACTACGTCGCGACGGTTCGGACCCCGTCGGGCACGTGGCACAGCTGGGCCACGCAGCAGCCGCACCGGCGTGTCCGGCTCTCAACTGCCAATGGGATCGTGGCTATTTCACCGGAGCGTCCGATTCGATTCGTTTCAGAACTCCAGCGCCGCCGCAGCGCCACTGGATACTCGTCGATCGTGACGAAGCCGGCCATCGAAGAGTCGCCGTCGCCACTGGTCGCAACCCGTCCGCAGGCGCATATGCCGCCCGATGAGGCAGTAAGCGATGCCCCTGTCTCGGCGACGGCGGATCGGTTGACCCCGGAACGATCAACAGGTCGATCGTCGTCACCTGACCCGTCGCGAAGACAGCGAGGTTCGACGCGACCCGCGCGCAACCCGATCACCACGTGGCTGCTGGCATACCGCGATTTGTTTCGTGACCAGTTCCTGGCAGATCAGGTTGCGTCGGCGCTGGTTGCGGTCGGCGTCGTCCTGCCAGTGATGATGGTTGCCTATCTCTACAGCCAGTACGAAGGATTACCGGGCCAGATCCCGATCCTGTGGGATGCCAGCAATGACGTCGCAAAGCTGACGACACCGAGCGGCCTCTGGCGGTTTCCACGGATAGCCGTCGTCATCCTGGTCGTCAATACGGCGTTGGCGACGATGGTGATCGAGATCGATCGCTACCTGGCCCGGCTGCTCGTGGCTGGTGTGCCGCTCTCCCAGGCGATTCTCTTTATTGCGCTGATTCGAGCGGTCAATTGATGGCCAATGAACGCGGAGTCATCTTGATGTCAACACGATCCGCGGTCACGGTTGGCGGCTCAGGACAGAAGGTAGGCTGCTATACTGGCGATACTGGCAGCGATAGCATGTGTTCGGGTGAGGCAGGGATGACGGCGGAGACGGATGGCCAATAGCATCACCGTCGGACGAGTCCTGTTGCTGTTCGTCGCAATTGCGATGATCTATTCCGGCAACTACTGGGCGATCGTCATCGCCGGCGCGATGATCGGAGTGATCTTCGCTGGCGATGGCCTCGACGGCTGGGTCGCTCGCCGGCGCAACTCTTCCAGCAAGCTCGGCGCTGTCCTCGATATCGCTGGAGACCGCGTCGTCGAAAACGTCCTCTGGGTCATCTTCGCCGAGTTGCAGATGGTCGGTGTCTGGGCGCCGCTGGTCGTTCTGACACGCTCGTTCGTCGTCGATGTCCTGCGCTCGGTCGCGCTCACCGAAGGCAAGACGGCGTTCGGTGACACGACGATGGCTCGCTCCCGAGTGACCTGGTTTCTGACTGCCTCACGCTTCAGCCGGACCGCCTACGGATGGTCGAAGGCAATCGGCTTCGTCTTCCTGGCCTGGATGGTCGCCTGGCGATTGCCGGAGGCGGATGGCCGCATCCTGGACACGTTCCTCGACTACCAGGGCGTTCGCGCGCTTGGCTGGTTGATGGTCTACTCGTCGGTTGCTCTCTGCGTCATTCGTGGACTGCCGGTTATTTGGGACGCGATGTATTACCTGCGCGAGGACGACGAATCGCAAACGGCCGCCCGAGAAGCGGGGTCAATCCTGTCAACAGAGCGGACCGAGCGTGGCGAGCCGGCCTGAGTCAGCCCGCGCACAGATTCCGACGCCGAAGCGCAACTGGCGCCAGCATATGGGCCGGACGGCTGCGCGCGTAACGTCGTACATCACGCGCGTCGTACCGCTACGCGCGGGCTATATGTTCTGCGATCGGGCCGGTGACCTGCTGTACTGGCGTTCGCGGAGGTTCCGCGTCAATGTCATTGAAAACCTGCGGCACGTCTACGGGAATGACATCGGTGAACTGCTCCTGCGCCGCCAGGCACGGCGCGTCTTTCGCACATCCGCCCGCAACTTCTGGGACCTCACACGCGTACCGCATCTGAACGTCGCCGACTTCGAACGAATCGTACGGCTTCCCGCCAACGACTGGACGCTGTTGGACCGCGTTCGTGCGGAAGGCAAGGGTGGCATCATCATGACCGCCCACCTTGGTGCGTTCGACTTCGTCGGCCAGACGTTGTTCGTGCGTGGGTATAACCCGTACACCCTGACGTCACCAACCGTCGGAGAATTTGTCTATGCGGCGGTCACGTACCTGCGTCATAGTCAGAACGCTCCGCTGGAAGACATCTCGCCGGCAGCGATCCGTAGAATGCTGCGAGTTTTGCTGAAAGGTGGGTTCGTCGGCGTCGTTGCGGACAGGGATTTCACTGACACCGGTATGGCAGCCACCTTCTTCGGCGTTGAAACCACCTTGCCGCTTGGCCCCGTCAAGCTGGCGCGTGTTTCCGGCGCGCCGATTCTGCCGGTCTTCGCCGTTCGTGAGGACGATGGTGGCCGGGACCAACGCTACGCCTTCCATTTGTTTGATCCGGTCTACATCGAGCGGACGGCAAACGAGGACGCGGATGTTGCGGCTGGAATCGCCCAAATGGTCGCGGTACTGGAGCGTGGGATCGCGATGGCGCCCGACCAGTGGGTCATGTTCCAGCGCGTCTGGGACGATGACCGTCCGCGACGGCGACTGATGCTCGATCGGCTCGCAACTGCTTCGGCCGCCCGCAAGGCGACCGCGGACGGGGCTATCACACCCGATCCTGTCGTTGCGGACCGGACGATGAGCAGCACAACCATTTCGGCCCTGCCATCAACCAGCGGCGACGCCGAGGATTAGAGCCATCTGCCGACGCATGGCACCAACGATCGCAGGGCGAAACCTGTGAACGCCGCTCTAGCGGTAGTTCACGAACTGGAGTGGGACCGGGTAGTCGGACTCCTTCAGCGCCTGGATGACGCTCTGGAGGTCGTCACGGTTCTTGGCTGAGACTCGGATCAGGTCCCCCTGGATCTGCGGGGAGACCTTCTTGAACTCGGTTCGGATGCGCTTGCTGATTTCCTTCGCCAGGTCGTCGTTCAACCCCTGACGAAGCTTGACGATCTGCCGAACACGACCGCCGCTGGCCGGTTCTTCGGCTTGATAGTCGAGGATCTTCAGTGACAGGTTGCGCCTGACAAGCTTGCTTTCGAGGATATCGCGGACTGCCCGCAGCGACATCTCACTGTCAGAGTTAATGACGAGCTGTGCGTCGTCCTGCTCGACCACTGTCTTGGAATCCTTCAGGTCATAGCGCGTGCCAACCTCGCGCATTGTCTGATCAACTGCGTTGCGCAGTTCCTGTGTGTCGAACTTGGAAACGACGTCAAATGAATTCTGTGATGCCATGTCGTTATTGCTCCCTCCTGCTATTCCTCACGCATAAGGATAGGCAAGCCGACCGATTCGGGCAATGTGCGCCCCGACGACGCGAATACTGGACACGGCATGGTCATTGCGGTACAAGGAACTTGCGCGGCAATTTGGCCGCTTTTCTGGATGGGAGACGACCTATGGCAGACAAGCGATCGCTCTCGATCGAATACTGCACCTCCTGAGGGTACCTCAAGAAAGCCGCCAGTTTGGCGGAAACACTCCTCCACGATCATGACGACAAGATCAAGGACGTGACACTTATCCCCAGCAGCGGGGGTGTCTACGAGATCACGTTCGGTGACACGCTTATCTTCTCCAAGAAGGCAACAGGTACATTCCCAGAGCCGGAGCAGATTGCTCAGACAGTCGGCGCGGACTGACGCCGCTCCGGAATTTGTCGATGTCCGCGAGCGCCGGGTCGATCCGGCGCTCAAGCGTTTGTGCGTACGACAGAAAAACGCAGGACCAATTCGGGATGCACCAGGCGACATTTTCTCTGGTAGGCTGTTCCAAACAAACGATGCGTCTGATCGCGTCGCACCTACGGCGACGAATCGGAGTGTAGTGGCAACGGCTGACGACACTCTGAGGTTCAGACGTGCCGGTTGGTGTGGGACATCCGAAGCAGTAGGGGATCTGTCACAACGTGTTGAGTTGCCGTCTGATTCTGGGTTGTCTGGTTGCGCTTGCCGGTCTACACCTGTCGCCGGTTTTGCCTCGGACTTCACAGGCGGCGCAAACGGACATCTGCGGTCCCGCGCTCGATCGGTACGTCGTCGCTCCCGATGATCGGCTGGTCTTCCCGGAGTCGGTAGAGCGGATCGATGTCAACGGTGGCCGGATTGAGCAGCCAGATGGATTGCTGGCGGCTGGCGGATCAGTCACCTCCATCGAGCGCGTCAACGGTAGCGACCCGTCAATCGTCCTTGACTTTGGCAAGGTCGTCAGCGGGCGTGTCCACGTCGTAACCGGCGCCTCGAACCAGCCGCCCGTCCGCCTGGCGGGCAGTGAGGCGCTCGAGTTTCTCTCGCGGGACGGAGATATTACCTGGGGTGAGCAGCGTGCCTACGGCTGGCAGCCTGACCGGCTGGGCGACCGGTTCATATCCGGTCAACTGACGTTTCGCTATTTGATGCTTTACCTGGCCGGCAACGGTCAGGTAGACATCGATCAAATCGCGCTCGAGTTTCTGCCCTTCCACGGTACATCCGACACATATGCCGGCTGCTTTGAGTCCAGCGATGATGAGCTGAACCGGATCTGGTATGCCGGAGCCTATACCCTTGAGCTCAACACGGTTGGCACCGACAGCGGTGAGTGGCTTGTGCTGGATGGCGCTAAGCGCGACCGTGCTGTATGGATCGGCGACCTTGCTGTCGCAGCTCGTATGGAGTACGCCACCCACAACCAGCCCGTTGCCATCCGCGACTCGTTGGCGTCAATGGCCGATCTCCAGCGGCCGGATGGCACGATCCCGCCGTCGTCATTCCTCGACCATACCTTGATCCTCTACGACTACTACGCCTGGTGGGTAGTGGCCTTTGCCGAATACTATCTCTATACCGGTGACGAGGCGTTCGCCCGCGACTACTACGCGCATATGCAACGACAACTGGAATGGTTTACGACAGCGACCGGGCCGAACGGGCTGATCGTAAAAGACGCCGGCATTGAGTGGGCGTTTACGCTCGGTCGCAACGGCGAAGTGACCTACATCAACACTGTCTACTACAACGCGCTGCGCGTCGCGGCCGAGATGGCTGAGACGCTTGGCCTCGCCGACGATGCAACGGTCTGGCGGGAACGTGCCGAAGGCATCAAGTCGGCGATCAATGCGCGGCTCTGGGACGCAGGGCGCGGCGTCTACGTTGATTCGGACCGGGACCGCAACCACGTCCCGCAGGACGCCAACGCGCTGGCGGTACTATATGGAATTGCGTCAGATGACCAGGCTCGCACAATCCTGGATTATCTCCAGCGCACGATGTGGACACCATTTGGTGCGACCAACGTCGATGTCCCCTATGGCCATGGCCTCTATCACGACAAGCGTATCTGGCCGTTCATGGGCTACTTCGAGGTCGAGGCGCGCTTCGCGGCCGGAGATGATTCCCGCGCCTACGATCTCATCCGGCGTGAGTGGGGCCACATGCTGCGTCGTGACCCAGGCTCGACGATGTGGGAGTGGATGCTGGCCGACGGAACGATAGAGAACGGATTTGCCAGTCTCGCGCACGCCTGGTCGGGTGGCGTGACCGCCTCATTGACCGAGCACACGCTTGGGATCCAGCGGACCGGCCCGCGATACACCACCTTCAACGCGATCCCGGCAATCGGAGACCTCAGCTGGGCGCGGGGGCGTGTACCGACGCCACTTGGAGACATCGATGTCTCATGGCAGGCAGGCAACGGTGTCTTCACCGAATCGCTTGTCGTTCCGTCCGGGAGTCGAGCGCGAGCGGGAGTGCCAATGCTCGGCCCGCTGACGGTCGTGACCGTTAATAGCCGTGTCGTCTGGGACGGTCACGCCGCGACGGCCAACGGAGTGACATCAGACGGCCGCTACGTCTACGTCGAGCTCGGTCCAGGCAATCACCGGCTCGAATCGATGTCCAACACATACTACTTCCCGGAAACAGGCTACACCTTGCGTGGGGAGTTCAAGTCGTTCTGGGAGCGAAGCGGCGGACTGGCTGTGTTTGGATACCCGGTGACGCGTCAATCTGAGGACGGAGAGCACGCATCGCAGTATTTCGAGCGTCAGCGGTTCGAACATCATCCGGCCAACGCCGGCACGCCCTACGAGGTGTTGCTTGGTCTGCTTGGGACGGCTGACGCCGAACGACGAGGACTACCTGGTACTGCGCCGTTCCAGTATGCGGAACTGGATCCGGATCAGGGCTGCTACTACTTTCGAGAAACTGGACATAATATCTGTGATGGATTCAGAACCTACTGGCAGCGGCATGGACTTGAATTCGGCGACGATGGCGTGTCGTACCGTGAGTCGGTTGCGCTGTTCGGCTTTCCGATTTCTGAGGAGTTCATTGACCCCGACACGGGCCTGACGATCCAGTACTTCGAGCGAGCTCGCTTCGAATTTCACCCTGAGAACCCGGAGCCATTCGCGGTCCTGCTCGGCAGGCTTGGTGCGTCGATCGTAGAGCGCGAAACGCTCAGGCTCTCAGTCCAGCATGTATTGGGACCACGCTTTCTTCCCTGAGTCACGATTGACAAGCGATCGACGGTCGTCGCATGATCGTTCCGGTGTACTGATTACGACGTCGCCTCCGCCACAGCAGGAAGTGGGCGAAGATGTCGATCCTGTCACCGATGCGTGGTGGCGTCGGCGCGCTCGACGAGCGTCGTCTACGGGCTTCACTACGCCTCGTCCTCCCAGCCGCGCGAGCAGACATCGCCGCCGAACGAATCCTGAACTCCGACGATTCCCTGTCTGCCCTGAGTTCTCTCGCCAATGATCTGTCCCGCGAACGCTTCGTATCGCGGGTAGCCGGGAGACTTCCCCTTGGCCATCGACTCGCCCGGTCGACGTCACACTACCATCTGCCCGACGCGGTCTCGACGCGATCGTTTCTCGCGCTGCTCGCGCACGTCGGCTGTGAGGTAGACGGTGAGCGACTTGAGGATGCTTTTGCCATTGATAGCCAGGAACTCGGGATCGAGCTCCTGAGTGCTCGTTCGGCATTCAGCCCTCACCCTATCTCAGTTTGCCGCGAGACAGGCTGGATCGTCGGAAGATACCGCGACCGTGGGCTGGCGTCTGACGAGCGGCTGCGGCTGCTCTCACATGCCAGAACCTGCGACGTGTGTCGAGTGGCCATCGAACAGGCGCAGTCGGCAGACGCCGTGTTGTTGTCGGAGATCGAACGGGTACTGGAACGGCTGCCAGAGCCCGTGGCGCGCCCGTTGGCCGTTCGAAGAAGCCTGAGGCTCGGTCCCGTTGCACTTGCCATCGGTGCGGTTGCCATCGTGCTCGCCATTCTGGTCGGCGTGTCGGCAATTGGCCGGATGGTTTCGCCACCCGACGCGCCGGTGCCGCTGTTTACATCGGAGGCGACAGCGCCTGCGCCGCTCGATGGATGGCTGCTGCAGGTCTCTCCTGTCGGCTATCTGGAAGCAGTCAGTCTTGCGACCGGCCATAAGCGCGGGCTTGATAGTGGTGATTCCACTGGCAACTTCTCGCCGCTCTACCGCGTCAGCCGAACCCATATCGCGGCGTGGCGGCCGTCCGACGGTCAACGCGATGACGTCCTGACGATTGGACCCATCGGAGAGCAGATCGATTTTCGACTGACGTGGAACCGGCAGTTTGTGTACTGGTACCCGTCCGGCTGGCTCGACGACGATACGTTGTTGATCGTGAAGTCGCCAGAGCACGTACCCGGCGAGAGGGAATCGGAGTACATCGACAGGCTTACGCGCGATAGCCGTCTGATTGCGTTCGATGCTTCCACCGGCGATGAGCAGGTGCTGATGACTGGCAACGTAGCGGCGGCCTATCCATCACCTGATGGAACGATGCTGGCGATCCTCCATCTCGTCGACCGTCGCTGGCCGGGTAACACGGTCGAGTTACGCCCGTTCGATGGCCGGTCCGTCGGGCAACCAGTCACACAGATCGAGCATCGCGTCGTTGGTGAGGGGTTCTGGCTGGCCGACAGCTCTCGCTACGTGATGACACTGATCACCGACGATGTCGTCACAATGGTGGAATCTGCCAGCCGCCGCAGCCTGGCTGAATACGGCGTCGATCGTGTCGCGTTGGAAGGAGTCGCGCGCGACGGCGTCCGTTCGACGCTGGTGGAAGCAGAGTCTTCTGAAACGATCGTTCCGATCTCAGTCTCACCGGTTGGCCGGTCGATTGTCTATCAGATGCGTTCCGAACAGCAGGATACCAGTCCGGCTGGTGTCCTGGCCTTTGACTGGCGCTGCTATCGGATATCAGCTGACGGCGGCGAGCCAATGTTGCTGACGGCCGGCAGTAGCCCGGAGCGGATCTTCAAGCCAGCCTGGTCCCCGGATGGGTCAACACTCATTCTTCCGATTGCTCGCGCGTTCCCACTATCGACTGACGGCCGAATCGATCAGCCGACAAGTCCGAACGCGACGACCCTGCTGATATTTCATCCAGATTGGCGTTCAGGTGAGAAGCCACAGTTGATCTACAGCAGTGGCCGTGACCTGTACGGCTGGCTTCAGCCGGAGACGTTCGACCTGGGTCCTGACGTGCCTGGCACCGACGGTCGATCGCTAGCCGCGGTAGAGATTGGCGAGGAGGAGTTCTCGAAAATCTCGATCGGGGCCGACAGCGTCGCTGATCGCGGTGGATCGTATGTTGTTGCCGACGATCGCGGCAGCCGCAATCCGCTGATCTGGAATCTGGCTGGTCAACGGCAACGCCAATTGCCAGCCAGCACGACCGACATCGCCTGGTTCAATCAGGGAACCGCTACGATCGGAGTCACGTCGGGGGAGGACGGGTTAGTTGGCAGCCGAATCGTCCTCAACGCTGCCGACGTCTCGCGCTCAGTGGCCTATCTTGACCATCGGTTGTTTGACCCGGTGAACCTCGCCGATGCCACCGATCGGCACTATGCGCGGCCACTCGTGTCGCCTTCTGGAACGATCGTTTCGTTCTTCGTCGTCGATCGTGATGTCGGTCAGGTATCGCTCTGGTTGGATGACGACAGCGGACCTGCCTCGACGATCGCATCGTGGACGTTTCCGGCCGATCTCGGGTCCGATCAGGAACTCGTGGCGACCTGGGCGAGTGCCGATACGCTGCTGTTTGCGCGGCCAGATGACTGGCAGAATGGCGTCCCAGGTTCGTCGGTTCTCGTCCGCGTCGTCATCGCCCCAACTGGTGGCATCGTTGTGGACGACCTCGTCCGCTTTGACTCGACTCGTGGAGCGACGGGCGTGTCGCTGGTCGAGCTTGCGCTCAGTCCGGATCGAACGCTGCTCGCATACCGCTTGCGCAACTACGTAGGCACGACGGTGGACGGTGACAGCATCGACACTCTGCACGTTGCCGGTACGGACGACCTGGGGCATGCCGTCGAGATTGAGCGTGGCGGCTACGGCGAGGGTCTGGCATGGACGACGACCGGGAGCGGGCTGATTGCCGGCGTACGTGGGCGGATCGCGCTCTATTCATCTGACGGCCGCGATCTCGAATACCTTAGTCCACGTGATGTCCAGGCTTCGAATCCAATCCTGGTTGGAACGCAGGTCTGGTTCGAGGCGCAGGACGATGGTGTCGGCAGCATCTGGCGGGTCGATCTGAACTAGCGACACCCCGTTGCCGGATTTCTTCAGCCCGTTCATACTGCCCGGCATCGGTCGATGGTGCCGGAAGAGGGGAGTCTGGGATGGCAAGACCGCTCAAAGTGGGATTCATCCTGCCGCAGATTGAGGGCCGCCGGGCCGGGACGACACCGCGTTGGTCGGATATCCGTGAGATGGCAGAAGTCAGCGAGCAGATGGGGTTCGATTCGCTCTGGGTCGTTGATCACCTGCTGTACGGGTTCGGAACCGAGGAGCCGGTCCGCGGCGTCTGGGAGGGTTGGTCGTTACTCTCCGCACTGGCCGCTGTTACGACAAAGCCTGAACTGGGAACGCTCGTTGTCTGCACCGGCTTCCGTAGCCCCGCGCTGCTGGCCAAGATGGCCGACACCGTTGACGAGATCAGCGATGGGCGGCTGATCCTCGGGATCGGCGCCGGCTACTTCGAGCGAGAATACAACGCCTTCGGCTTCCCCTACGATCACCGCTTCAGTCGTTTCGAGGAGGCACTTGAAATCATCGCGGGCCTGCTCCGTGACGGGGAGATCGACTACGAGGGGCAATACTACTTTGCCCGTGAGTGCGAGTTGCGTCCGCGAGGGCCGCGGCCGGCAGGACCACCGATCATGATTGGCACGCGCGGCGAGAAGATGCTGCGTCTGACGGCGAAGCACGCCGACGCCTGGAATGGCTGGCTGGCTCGCGGCGACAACCGTCCGGAAGCGATTCCACCATTGCGCGCAGACGTCGACGCTGCCTGCGCGGACGTTGGCCGCGACCCTGAGACACTCGAACGAACTGCGACGGTGTTCGTTGACCCAACCGATCGTGCTGCTCAATCTAGCCGGGGACCCGTCAGTGGAACGCCGGAAGAAATCGCAGTGACCCTCGCGTCGTTTGCCGATGAGGGTATTACCCACATCCAGATCGCCTCGAAGGTGACGAAAGTCCAGGATCTGGAACCATTCGTGTCGATCATTGAGGCGCTTGACAAGCTGTAGCGGATCTCGCCTGAGGGCAGGACACAGCCAATCCTTCGAAGCATGACCATTTGTGCTCCGATGGATTGCCTTGTCGTGCGCCGGTTCACTTTCGCGCTTGAGGTCGCATTTTGTGTAGCATATGGTTGATGGAATCGATGAACGTGACCAAGTTGATCCGCCTGTTCGTGGTTGTGCTGTTGTCAGCGGGCGTCGTCGGCTGCAGTGGCCCGGAAACGGGTGACTCCGAAACAGCCACCAGCGCAGCGGGAGCCGGCGGTACCGCCAGCGTTGATACTGATGCCACGACGGACACGACCGGTGCGACAGCCGAGCCGGGAGGAATGTCTTCAGCTTCTGTCATCCCAACTGCAACGTTGACAGGCGATGTCGTTGCGACAGCGACGTCGGCTGCGGAGCCGACCGCTGCCCAGCCGGTTGACTTAACCGGTGCACTGCTGCCAAACAACCGCATTCTCTCTTACTACGGTCACCCGAACTCGTCGGCAATGGGCATTCTTGGTGAGTACTCGAAGGAAGAAGTCCATCGATTGCTCGCCGAGCAGGCTGCGGAATACGAGGCGGCTGATCCCGCGCACCCCGTCATCCTCGCCTTCGAGCTGATCGCAACCGTCGCTCAGCCGCATCCTGGAGAGGATGGCACCTACGTCGCCTACACCGGCGACGAGATTATCCAGGAGTACGTCGATTACGTGACCGCCAATAACATGATCCTTATCCTGGACCTTCAGATTGGCCATGACACGATTCCGAACCAGATCAATCTGATCCGGCACTGGCTGGAGCTTCCGAACGTTCATGTCGCGCTGGACCCTGAATTTTCGATGAAGGCCAACGAGATTGTTCCGCGCGACCGTATCCCCGGCGAGTTCATTGGCGAGTCGAACGGTCTCGACATCCAGGAAGGTATGGAACTCGTTGCGCAGATCGTCGCTGAGGCAGGCATTCCGCCGAAGATGCTGATCGTGCATCAGTTCGAAGAGGACATGGTCTACAACAAGGACCAGATCACGCCGGTTCCGGGTGTCCAGTTTGTGCTGGACATGGACGGTTTCGGCGCCGCCGATGCCAAGGTTGGTAACTACGGCCACTTCGTCCGTGACCAACTGATCGAGTTCGGTGGAATCAAGCTCTTCTATAAGCAGGACGACCCGCTGCTGACGCCGGCGGAGATCGTTGCGCTCGATCCTCCTGCACTCGTTGTCATCTACCAGTAGCGTCGCGCGTTAGGATACCCACTGTTGGTCTCATGAAGGAGGCGATTGGTGGAGATTTCTGAACGGGCAGCAGCGTTGCATCGCCGTGCAATCGTCATCGACGGACACAGTGACATTCTGCTGCCAGTCGTGAGCGGCACGACCTCGTTGATCGACGCATTTCCCGATGAGGAGATGGAACGTTGGAAGTTCATCGCCGCCCACCAGCAGCCGGCGAACCGGACCAGCGATGTTCCCTACGAACTCGATCCGCTCGCGCTCGCGATCGCACCTGCCGGGCAGTATGAGTTGCCGCTATTGGAGTCGGGCGGGGTGAGCGCCGAATGTGTCGCGCTGTTCCTGCCTGAGAATATGCTCGACCATGCACTTGAAACGGCACTCGAGATGGTCGAAGCACTCCACCGCGCGGTCGAAGCGAACGCTGACCGCTGCATGCTGGCCCGATCGGTTGCCGACCTGCGGAGTGCAAAGGAATCGGGCAAGGTCGCCTACATCCTGACGATGGAAGGAGCCGAGCCGATTGGCTCTCGGATCGATCTGCTCGATATCTTCTGGCGGCTCGGTCTGCGGATGACGACGCTCACCCATAGCCGCCGCAATGCGCTCGCTGACGGAACACAACTCAACATCAACACTGGTGGATTGACGAGTACTGGTCGGAAGGCAGTCCAGCGCTGCCAGGAACTCGGGATTGTGATCGACACGGCCCACATCTCCGATCAGGGGTTCTGGGACCTGATCGAAATGGTCGATGGACCGATCCTCTGCTCGCACACGAGCGTCCTGATGCTGACTCCCGGCTACCGCGCGCCGTGGGACGAGGTCAATGCGACCTATGGCATGTCAAAGGCTGAGGCGATTGCCCGCAAGGGCGGCCTGATCGGTGTTGTCTTCTGGAGCATGGCTGATACGGGAGAGCTCGTGCGCGAGGTGGAACGGATCTTCGAGTTAACAGGCCCGGATCACGTCGGCCTCGGCACCGACTTCTTTGGTTTCCGCGACGCGCCCCGCGACCTTCAGCACATCGGCCAACTCCCTGCGTTGACCGAAGCACTCGTTCGAGCCGGTCACAGCGACGACACGATCCTCAAGGTGCTGGGGGGAAACTATCTGCGAATCTTCGAGCAGGTCTGGGGTGGGTGAGCTGGATAAGGCATGAGAGATGAGGGTCATATTTGTGCCTCATCCTTCCTGCCCTATCCCGCTTGCGATGATCTCGTTGCGGAAGACGTCTGCACGCGATGGTTGACCGGCGAGTCGGGAACCGCGTACGACAAAGACAACCCGCCCGACACCAGAGTCTGAGGCCAAATAGTCACGGACCGTTTCCACCATCGCTGACGCGCAGTCCTCGATTTCAAGCCCGCCGACGCCGGTCCCAAGAGCCGGTAAAGCAACGCTCGTCAGCTGGTGCTGATCGCAGAGCCTGAGCGCGCTGCGAGTGGCGGCGGCCACCGACTCGCGTGAGGCATAGATCTGCGTCCGATCGGTGAAGCCCATCGCAGCGGCGTGAATGATTGCACGCGCCGGAGCCGGCATCTCCCCGGCGCTGGTGATGACGGCTTCTCCAACCTCGATCGGACCTTGTTCGACTGCTTCGCGTTCGACGGCATCGCCGGCGGCGCGTTTCAACGCTCCAGCGACACCTGCACCCATCCAGAGTTCGTTGTTTGCCGCATTGACATAGGCCTCACAGCCGATCGCCGCGACATCGGCGATGTCTGCCTCAATAACCTCAATGACGACAGTCGTCTTATCGTCCATGGCCACCATCCATTCCTGCGTCCTGCCCGAACCGGCCGCTCGATGGCCAGAGGCGTCGCTATGTGGCTAGATTCTGGCAGAAAGGACCGCTACCTGTGACCCATCGCACGTCGCTCGTTTCCTGTCTCGTCTGCCTCTGCCTGCTGTTGACAGCCTGCGGAGGTGACGACGCCGGCAATCCAACCAGCACACCCGCTGGAGCCGGGCAACAAGGCGGACCAAACGTGCTGCAACCGCTGACGACCGGACGCGAAGCCCAGGCAGAGGATGGCCGCTTTTCATTGCGGGTGCCGGGGGAATGGGTCGAGTACGACGATCCGATTGCTGAGCTTTCCTTTCGGACGGTCGCCGAGGATCCCGCACTGGCAGTGAACGTTATCCGGGAGTCGGTCGGAGACAACACGCGAGTCCAGGCATACGCCGAAGAGGCCCGTGATGATGTCGGGCGCATTTATAGGAACGTCAATTCGTTCTCGTTGTCGCCGGTCAGAATCGGTGCGCTGGAAGCCTACCGCTGGATTTACACTGCGACTGTCGGCGAACGTTCAAGACTCTTCTATCAGCTCTATGTCATCGAAGGTGGTCAAGGCTTCGTCCTGACCGGCTATGCTCCGATCGACGCTGATGTCTCGATGGTCAGTGCGACGTTCGATGGGATCGCTGGATCGTTGACGTTCGCGAGAGGGTGAGCTCGAGTCACCAATCACTCACTCCAATTCATCCAAGCGACGCGCCAAATCGATGTCCAGATCGGTGACGCCGCCGGCTTCGTGGGTTGTCAGGAAGATGATCACGTTTCGCCAGCGGATGTCGATGTCTGGATGGTGGCCGGCTTCTTCGGCGAGGTTGGCAATTGCGTTAACGTATGTGATGGCGTCTCGAAAGTTTCCACGCCGGACGCGCTTGCGGATGCCGCCCTCCTCGCGGCGCCATCCTCTGAGGCTGGCAAGCGCACGGTCGACGTCTGCGTTGCTGAGTGGTTGAGCTGGAACGGGCGGTGGTTCGTCGATCTCGTCAACCATCGTGACTCCTTCCGATCGCGCGGCTTTCCGATTGCAAGTACAACTCTACGGGTGGTCAGTGGCGGGTGTCGGATGTCTGGATCGATGCCGGTGATATCCTTCGTCACTTCTGTTGGCTCTGCACGTCGATGAGCTCCGGCGTAGTTTTTGTCACATTGAACGCCGAGGACGATGTCGTCTCACCGTCGCTACATTTCACGAGTTAACCGAATGCGCGCGTCGCGTCGCGGGCAATTGGCGTATGGTGCGCGGCACACGTCGCATGCTCGGCGCTTGTCTCCGCGTCTCCTTGCGTCACAGGACTTGCGACGGCGACGCGACCAGGGCCAGCGAGTCACGTCGTTTGCCCGAATCGCCAGCGTTGCCGCGATTTTCGCTGCGACACTGTTCGTCGGTTTCGCAATCGCCAGCGCGAGTGCGGCCGTCGCGGCCTGGAACTACTTCAGCGAGGATCTGCCCGTCAATTGCCGATTTCGAGGCGCGGCAGTTCGAGACGACCCGCATCTACGATCGAAACATGAACCTGCTCTACGAGGTCAGCGACCCTGAGACCGGCTGGCGCACCTACGTGCCGCTGCGCGAGATCACGGGCGACGACCGCAATACATTTATCGTCGATGCGACGGTCGCCGCTGAAGACGAGACGTTCTGGAAGAACTACGGGATCGAGCCGGCTGCGATTCTGCGTGGGGCGTTCATCAACGTCACTGGCCGCGGATCGTCCGGCGGCTCGACGATCACCCAGCAGCTGGTCCGCCAGCTCTACCCCGACAACATCGGCTTCGAGCGCTCGTACGATCGCAAGGTCCGCGAGGCGATCGTCGCCTTCCAGTTCACCCAGACCTACTCCAAGGAGCAGATCCTTGAGATGTACCTCAACACGATCTACTACGGGAACCGGGCCTACGGTATCGATGCGGCTGCCCAGGCGTACTTCAACAAGCATCCGTCCGAGCTGACGCTGGCCGAGGCGTCGATGCTGGCAGGGCTGCCGCAGGCGCCGAGCTACTATGACCCGACGATCAACATGGAAGCTGCCAAAACCCGCCAGCGGTATGTGCTCGACCGGATGGCGAAGGATGGCTACATCACACAGCAACAGGCAGACGAGGCCTGGACCGAGATCCTGATTCCACAGTCGCGCGACGATCGACTTAATCCAACGCCGCACTGGGTCAACTTCGTCATCGACCACCTCGAAGCACGCTACGGCGCCGAGAAGGTGTATCGCGGTGGTCTGAGCGTCCGGACGACCCTGGACCTCGGTCTCCAGCAGGAGGCAGAGGTGTCGGTCCGCAATCATCTCGACACCCTCGGCCCATATGACGCCACAAACGGCGCGCTCGTTGCGATGCTGCCAGGAACCGGCGAAATTGTCGCGATGATTGGCTCGCGCGATTACGACGACGACTCGATCTTCGGTCAGGTCAACGTCGCAGTCTCGGAGCGCCAGCCGGGGTCTGCGTTCATGCCGATTACGTATGCCGCTGCCTTCGAGCAGGGCTGGTATCCCGGAACAATGATTATCGACTATCAGACGCGCTGGGAGACTCCCGGTGCTCCTGAGCCTGAATATGTGCCGGAGAACACGACACGCAACTACCACGGAGCTGTCACCGCCAGGCAGGCGTTGGGCGGATCGCTCAACATCCCGGCTGTGAAGGCGATCGACTACGCCGGTGTCGAGAACACGATCGACCTGGCGCATCGAATCGGCATCCGAGACGGCCTCTGGCGAGGGGTCGGTGTGTATGGTCTGGCATTGACACTTGGTGGTGGTGAGGTCTCGCTGCTTGAGTTGACCAACTCCTACGCGACGTTTGCCAACAATGGTCGCTACGTGGGGTACAACCCTATTCTGGAGATTACCGGCCCGGACGGCGAGGTCGTCTATCGCTTCGATGCCGACGGTGCGCTGGATCGTGCGCCGCAGGCGAGTCGATGCGGGCGATGCCTATTCAATTACGAGCATCCTGAGCGACTACCAGGCTCGCTGGGAGACCTACGGAGCCGGCAATGCGCTGGAGTTTCCCGATCTCGACAACCGCCCGATCGCTGCCAAGACCGGAACGAGCGCCGACTGGCGCGACAACTGGACCGTCGGCTATGCGAGCGACCTGGTTGTGGGTGTCTGGGTCGGCAACACCGACAATGCTCCGATGAAGCAGATTGACGGTGTCGCCGGTGCGGCGCCGATCTTCCACGAGTTTATGGTCAAAGCACACGCAGACGAGTACCAGCAGGTGCTGGCCGCGCCGGATGGTGAACCAATGCCGGTAGCGTTCGCTCGGCCGGATTCCGTGGTCAATGTCGAAGCCTGCGTCGCGACCGGGAAGTTACCGGTGATGGGGATGACGAGCTACACCGAAATCGCGTCAGATGACGATCGTGCCGCGGACGCGTTGCGACCAGCTCACCCAGCGTGAGGCAGACGAGCTGCGAGCAGCCTTGAGCGATCTGACCCTGAACGGCAGAGCGCTACACCGATGTCGGAATGGCGTCACTCCTTCGCTATTCGGAGGCAGTTGGCGGCGGTGTCGGGATCCCCGACGACCCGATCGAGCCAACGCCGACACCAACACCGACACCGACGCCAACACCAACGCCGACGCCAACACCAACGCCGACGCCGACGCCGTCACCGACGCCGCGACCCACCAACACGCCATCGCCGACTCAGCCATCGGTGACGGCGACCCGAACAGGTGTGTCTGTTCCGGGGATCGTCATCGTGCCGAACCTGTTCGGGTTGAGCGAGGGTCAGGCAATCGCAGCCATCACGTCCAGCGGTTTGACGGTCGGAACGATTGGCTGGTTTGACCAGACAGACCTCCCGCCGGGAATCGACATCACGATCGTCGATGTTGGCGAGGTACTGATTCAGACACCTGGGCCGGGCCTGCCTGTCCCGGCTGGAACAGCCGTCTCCATTGGTATCCGCGCACAGTAACACTCGATGAGGGTCGTGGATCAAGAGGACTGACCGCTCATTCCCGTGTTCCACGACCCTCACGCGCGGCACGGCACATGCGGCGAACGAGTCGTTCGCTCAGCGTCCGTACGTTCATGTTTCGGCTGAAGCACGAGAAAGATCGTGATATAGTACACAAGTAGTGGGCGGGGCCAATGCAGGGGCTTCGCGGCGCGGAAAGGACGGCGCGTCGAGTGCTTGAGAGTTGGGCAATTGTCGGGGTAATGGTGGTCACGGCGACCGTTATGGGTTCGTCGTTGATCCTGTTGGGACGGCTGTTTCGGCCCAACAATCCGACACCGCTGAAGGAAGCGCCATACGAATCAGGTATCCCGAATGTGGATCCTCCGCGCGCACGCTACACACCTCGCTTTTACGTCGTTGCCCTGCTGTTCGTCGTCTTCGACATTGAAGCGATCTTCCTCTTCCCATGGGCCGTCGCGTTCGATGCCCTTGGGCTGTACGGATATATTCAGGCCGTCGTCTTCATCAGCCTCCTGCTCGCTGGCCTCGCCTACGAGTGGAAAAAGGGAGCGCTCGAATGGGTCTAATCGACAACCGCTTTGAAAAGAACGTCCTGACGACATCGGTCGACTGGGTGTTCAACTGGGCACGCCGCTCCAGCCTCTGGTGGCTGCAATTCGGCCTCGCCTGCTGCGCGATCGAAATGATCGCCGCTTCGATGCCACGCTATGACCTCTCCGAACGGTTCGGCATGCTCTATCGGGCGACACCACGACAGGCTGACCTGATGATCGTCGCCGGGACGGTGACGAAGAAGATGGCTCCGGTCGTCCGCACCCTTTACGAGCAGATGTCGGACCCCAAGTGGGTGCTGTCGATGGGATCGTGCGCGAACGTCGGCGGCCCGTTCGACACCTACGCGGTCGTCCAGGGCGTCGATCAGGTTGTGCCGGTTGACTGCTATGTGCCGGGTTGCCCACCGATTCCTGAAGGTCTCTACTACGGCATTCTCGAACTGCAGAACAAGGTCATCAAGTTCGAAACGTTCGCCAAGAAGTATGGGCGCGACGAGGCCGAAGCCGAGCGTGATCGGGACCGGCTGGTAGCTCGCCAGGCGATCGCCGGGACTGACGCGATGATCGTCAGCCAGTCTGCCGGTTTTAGTGAGCCGAGCGATAACAGCTTCCCGCGCGCGTCGTAGCGAACGGGTAATGCGCGACGCGGGTCGCGCAGTCGGAGGGCGTCGAGCGCCCATCTGAGCCGGCAGGAGGCGGATTCGGCATGTCTCAGGACCCCGCCAGGAAAGAACCAAATACGCCGGACGAGGCGGTCGCGCCCGGCGCTGAATCCACGGTCGTCGGGCCGAAGGACGATCCGGCGGATCAGCCAACCACCGATAACCAGCGCAGGCAGACAGAGGCGTCGCCGGCCAGCGACATTTCCGAAGCCGACAATCCTGACAGCGGCGAGGCTCGGGCAATGCTCGAGGCGATGAGCGATCCGTCAGTTCCGGTCATCGAACCGGCGCATGACATGACCGGCGTTCAGGTCATCGATCCTGTCTGGGTCTATTCCGGCTACTGGGGACCGCTCGATGAACGCGTCCACCCGGCGGTTGTCGCTCTGCGTGCCGCGATGCCTGGAGTTGTCAAAGAAGTCACGATCTTTCGTGACGAAGTGACGATTCATGTTGTCGCCGAGCGGTTGGCAGAGGTTGCGCAACTGCTACGCGATGCCGACGAACTTGCCTACCGGCATGTCAGCGACCTGACGGCTGTCGATATGCTCGGACTCCGCCGGTCACCTCGATTCGACGTTGTCGTGACGCTCTATTCAGTCAAGCATCGCAAGCGGCTGCGACTGAAGGCGGCGGTTGACGAGCATCAGTCGTGTCCGTCGCTGACCGGCGTGTACAAGGCGACCGGCTGGCTGGAACGTGAGGCGTACGACATGTTCGGGATCATCTTCGAAGGCCACCCGGATCTGCGCCGGATGCTCCTTCCCGAAGACTGGGATGAGGGCCACCCGTTGCGGAAAGACTACCCGATTCGCGGCTACAAGCAGTATGTCCAGCCAGGATTCGAGAACCCGGCTCCACGCATTCGCGAGCCACGGAGGTCGTAGCGATGTCCGCAATCGATACCGATATCAGGTCGTCGTATGGAACGCTGGACGTCGAGGACGATCAGCAGATTTCCGATTCCCGCAGGCAACTGGTCCTGAACATGGGGCCGCAGCATCCTTCTACCCACGGCGTGCTCCGTGTCGTCGTCACGCTCGAAGGCGAAACGATCGTCGGCACCGACCCGATCATTGGCTACCTGCATCGTGGCGTCGAGAAGATCGGTGAGACGCGCCGCTACTCGCAGTTCACGCCTTGGACTGACCGCACCGACTACGTTGCGGCGCCGCTGAACAACCTGGGCTACATCCTGGCAGTCGAGAAGTTGGTCGGCATCACCGCGACCGAGCGCGCGCAGTACTGGCGCGTGATCATGGCCGAGCTGTCGCGGATTGCCAGCCACCTGGTCTGGCTGGGGACGCACGCGCTCGACATTGGCGCGCTCTCGATGAGCCTCTTCTGCTTCCGGGAGCGCGAGTTGATCCTCGATATCTTCGAGAAGTTCTGCGGCGCCCGGCTGACGACCAATATGATGGAGATTGGCGGCTTTTCGCGGCCAATCCCGCCGGGGTTGGTCGAGATGGTCGAAGGGTTCCTCAAGATCTTCCCCGAGATGCAGCAGGAGTACGTCGATCTGCTGTCGGCTAACCCGATCTGGCTGGCACGCACCCGCGGCGTCGGTGTCATCGAGCCGCAGGCCGCGCTTGACTATGGATTGACCGGCGCCTGCCTGCGCGGTAGCGGTATCAACTATGACATCCGTAAGGCGCAGCCATACCTGATCTACGATCGGATCGACTTTGACGTTCCGATTGGCACGCATGGAGATGTCTACGACCGGTATCTCGTACGGATGGAGGAGATGCGCCAGGCGTTGCGCATCATTCGCCAGTGTCTTGACCAGGTGCCAACTGACGGCCCGCTCATGCGCCACGACTCGAACTACTGCATCCCGCCGCATGATACGGTCCTGCGTACTGCCGAGGACATGCAGCGGCATTTCGTCTGGGTCGTTAAGGGATTCAACGCTCCCAAGGGTGAAGTCTACGTCCCGATCGAGCATTCGAAAGGCGAGCTCGGCCATTACATCGTCTCAGATGGGTCAGCCGTGCCGTACCGGTTGAGGATCCGGACACCGGACTTCGTCAACCTGCAGATTCTGCCGCACATGGCGCAGGGTTCGATGCTGGCCGATGTAGTTGCGCTTATCGGCACGATCGATATCGTGCTTGGTTCTGTCGATCGGTGATGTGGAGAACGTGTTGAGTGCCGAGGAGACAGGAATGACTGACGATTGTCGGGTCAAGGTCTTACTCCTCAGCACCTAGTACGTTCTCCGCGTCCTGAATCGGGTACACTCAATTGATGTGACGATGGTGCGTTGGGGCAGTCGTCGCATGAGCCCACAGGGTGGGTGGGGAACGTCCGTAACGCTTGGGGAAGCGGCGGGCGAGGCGGCGCAAGCCGCCGCTGTCGTGTGAGGGGGAATCGCGTCGGGATGACCGATCAACCGTTCTGGATTACCTTCATCGTTGGGTTCATTGTCCTGAACCTGCTGCTGGTCGGCATGGCCTACATGACCTGGCTGGAGCGCAAGGTCCTTGCGCGCATGCAGGGGCGGTTCGGACCGAACCGGGCCGGGCCGTGGGGCTTGCTCCAGCCGATCGCCGACGGCATCAAGCTGATTGGGAAAGAAGACCTCGTCCCGAAGTTCGCCGACAAGCGCATCTTTGTCATCGCGCCGCTGATCAC
This sequence comes from uncultured Chloroflexia bacterium, assembly GCA_963763325.1. GTDB lineage: Bacteria > Chloroflexota > Chloroflexia > Thermomicrobiales > CFX8 > JBBECJ01. The sequence goes on along the minus strand of CAVXOL010000025.1, from coordinate 186,173 downwards.
GTTTGTCTGTGCGCCTCTGGGTGGACTCGTCATCCCATTCGGCGATAGCGTGACGATCGCCGGCCAGGAGATCAACCTCTTCGTCACCGATATGAACGTGGCCGTCCTCTACATGCTCGCGGTTGGCTCGATTGGCGTCTACGGCATCATTCTCGGTGGCTATGCATCGGCCAATCGCTATTCGCTGCTTGGCGCGTTGCGAGCCGCTGCGCAGGTCATCTCGTATGAGATCGTCCTTGGTCTCTCGCTGGTCGGCGTCTTCATCCTCTCCTCGTCACTCTCACTCGTCACGATCGTCAACGAACAGCGCCAGCCGCTCGACTTTAACCTTGGCGGTCTCGATTTCTCGATTCCCAACTGGTACATCTTCTCCCAACCCGTTGCGTTTATCATCTTCCTGATCGCTGCCGTCGCGGAGACAAACCGGGCACCGTTCGACCTCCCGGAAGCCGAGACCGAGTTGATCTCAGGTTTCCACACTGAATACTCCGGGTTCCGCTTCTCGTTCTACTTCCTCGGCGAATACATCAGCATGATCGTCATCTCGCTGCTGGCGGCTTCGCTCTTCCTGGGCGGCATCGACGGGCCGATTGCCGATGGGTTCTGGTGGCTGCTGCTGAAGATGTCGATCTTCCTGTTCTTCTACATCTGGCTTCGGGCAACCTTGCCACGCTTCCGCTATGACCAACTGATGGGAATTGCCTGGAAGGTGCTGCTGCCGCTCACACTCGTCAACATCCTGCTGACCGGCCTCATTCGCCTGCGCGGGAACGACCAGATCTCGTTGCAGGCATTCCTGATCACGTTCGGGGCGATCATCGTCGCGGCAGCGGCGGTCTACTTCGCAAGCGCGCGGAAGCAGGAGGCGCATGTCGGCTGAGGTATTGGTCTTCGATATCCTGGCGGTGCTGGCCGTGATCGCCGGGCTGGGCGTTATCCTCCTTCGCAACCCGGTCCATAGCGCTGTCTCGCTGGTTGTGACGTTCATCAACCTGGCAGGCATCTTCGTGATGTTGCGGGCCGAGTTCCTCGCCGTCGTGCAGGTCATTGTCTACACCGGAGCCATCCTGGTACTCGTGCTATTTGTCATCATGCTGGTGGATCCGGAGGACTTGCCGGAGTTCCATCGTGGCCAGCCGCTCCAGCGAGCGGGTGGTTTCATCATCGGCCTGATGCTGCTCGGCGAAGTTGCCGCCGCGATCCTGACTCGAACGGTTGTCGGCCAGCCGGGGCCGTGGACTGAGGATTTCGTCCAGCAGAACGGCGGGAACGTCCAGGTACTCGGCCAGTTCCTCTATTCAGGCTACGTCCTGCCGGTTCAGGCGATCGCCGTCATCCTGCTGGTTGGCACGATTGGCGCGCTGGTTCTCGCCCGGCCCGATGCGCCGGTCACTCGGCCGCGGCCCCGCCACACCGGTACGATCTCGCTCGGCCACCCGCGTGGCGCGGAAGGTGAATTTCACGCGCCGTTGCCAATTGGAGCCGGTGTGGGCGCTGGCGTCGCACGGGTCGAGCGCCGTGGTGAAATGCGCGGCGGCATCATCGTCGTCCAGGATGCAGAGTCGTACAGCGACCACCCGGCCTGGGAGCTTGAATTCACTGAACCGCTCATTGACGACAAGAGCTACGCGGAAGATGGGTTCGGTATCGGCAGGGAAGGCATCGGCAGAGGAGGGGACGGGTCATGAACGAGTTAACTGCCGAGCACTTTCTGCTCCTGAGTGGCGCGCTATTCATCATTGGCATGATGGGTGTCCTGACCCGGCGCAACGTCCTCATCATCTTCATGAGCGTCGAGTTGATGATCAATGCCGTCAACGTCGCTTTCGTCGGATTCGCCTGGGAACAAGACTCGATGGTCGGCCAGACCTTCGCGCTGTTCGTGATCGCTGTCGCCGCCGCCGAATCGATCCTCGGCCTCGGCATCATTATGGCGCTCTCGCGCCGGATCGACTCGGTTGACGTCGCCGACGTAACGACGCTGCGGGATTAGGGGATGGGGCATGCGGGACGCGGGATGAGGCACGAGGCAGGGGCGAAATCGCTCGCTCCGCGCTCATCCCTCATCTTCCATGCCTCATGCCACGACGAGTAGGGGAACCATGGAGGACTTGCTGGTATTGATCCCGCTGCTGCCGTTGGTGGCTGCGTTGGTCAATTTCCTCTTCGGGCGCTGGTACATCCGCGACCTGGCCGGGCCGATCGCGACGGCTGCGGTCTTTGGATCGTGGGTGCTGAGCCTGTTGGTCTTCATCGACCAACTCGACTCGGACGAGCCGCTCTCCCAGCATCTGTACACCTGGCTTCCGGCCGGGGACTTCCAGGTGCCGATGAATCTGTACGTCGATCATCTGTCGGCGACGATGCTGATGGTCGTGACGACGGTTTCGACGCTCGTCCATCTGTACGCCATCGGCTACATGCACGGTGACTCCGGCTTCTACCGCTTCTTCTCCTACCTGCCGCTGTTCGTCTTCTCGATGCTGATGCTCGTCCTCGCCGACAATTTCCTGGTCCTGTTCATCTTCTGGGAGGCGGTCGGTCTCTGCTCCTACCTGCTGATCGGCTATTACTTCAAGCGTCACTCCGCCAACCAGGCCGCCAAAAAAGCATTCATCGTCAACCGCATCGGTGACTTTGGTTTCGGGATCGGCATAATGCTGATCTTCGTCAAGACTGGCTCGGTTGTCTTCAGCGAGGTGTTTGCGCACATTCCCGATCTCAGCGACGGGACCATCTTCTGGATTGCGGTCCTGCTGTTCACTGGTGCCTGTGGTAAGTCAGCCCAGTTGCCGCTCTTTGTCTGGCTGCCGGACGCGATGGAAGGCCCAACACCGGTTTCGGCGCTGATCCACGCCGCGACAATGGTCACAGCCGGCGTCTACATGGTGGCGCGCTCGTTCCCGATCTATGACGCGTCGGAGGACGCCCGGCTGGTGGTTGCCATCGTCGGAGCGGCGACGGCGATCATTGCTGCGACAATCGGCGTCACCCAGTTCGACATCAAGCGGGTCGTCGCCTACTCGACTGTCTCGCAGCTCGGCTACATGGTCTTCGCATTGGGTGTTGGCGCCTGGATTCCGGCCATCTTCCACCTCGTGACACACGCGTTCTTCAAGGGTCTGCTCTTCCTCGGTTCCGGCTCCGTCATCCACGGCATGCACGAAGAGCAGGACATGCGCCGGATGGGCGGCCTCAAGAAGTACATGCCGATCACGTACTGGACGTTCCTGATTGCTGCGCTCGCCAACGCCGGAATCTTCCCGCTGGCCGGCTTCTGGAGTAAGGACGAGATCCTGCTTGGGGCGTGGCTGGAGCATTATGAGTGGGTATCTGTCATCGGCTTCATCGCCGCCTTCTTCACTGCGCTCTATATGGCGCGCGTCATCTACCTGACGTTCCACGGTGAGGAACGCTTCGATACGTCGCACATCCATCCACACGAATCTCCGCGAGTGATGACGATTCCGCTGATCCTGCTGGCGATACCTTCTGCGGTTATTGGGATCGGGATGGGCTGGCCGCCTGAAGAGGGCTGGATCCACGACTTCCTTGAACCGAACTTCCATAGTGAATCCGCCGAAGAGCATGCTCGAGTCGCGATTGGCCCGGAGGTGACGTTCGCTGCTGCCCAGGAGGCGGAGGCCGAGGAAGAGGGTCACCACGTCTCAACCACCCAGATCGTGACGTTCGGCGTCATCTCGACGCTGGTCGCCGGCTCGGGCTGGTTGCTGGCCTGGGGCGCCTACGCTCGCAAAGTGCCGGCACTCAGCCCTGAACTCTGGGCGGCGCGTTTCGGTGGCGTCTACCGCTTCGTCTACCGGAAGTGGATGTTCGACGAGTTCTATGAAAAGTTCATCGTCCATCCGCTCTACCTGTTCTCCGTCTTCCTCTGGCAGGTCGTTGACGTGAGGATCATCGACGCGACTGTCAATGGCGTTGCTGGTGGCGTCGCTTTCACCTCGTCGCGTCTGCGGCGAGTACAGACTGGATTCGTCGCCAACTATGCGCTTGCGATCGCGCTTGGCGCCGTCATTATCGTCGGGGCGTTCTTCGTCTTTCAGAGCGATCTCTTTGCGTAGGGAACAGGGGTTGGAGATGCGGGTGGTTGCGATCATGGGTCGCGGGAGCCAGTTGCGAACAGGCAGAGTCGTAGCCTCTGTTCCCTGTTCCCTGTTCCCTGTTCCCTGCGCGGAGGGATCTACGCGTGGATGACTTTCCGATTCTAAGTGTCATCGCGTACCTGCCGCTGCTCGGTGCGCTGATCATCTTCTTCTGGCCGGGGGCGACGCCGGGTCAAACGCGCCAGGTTGCGCTCTGGTCGTCGATTGCCGCGTTGGTCGCATCAATCGTCATGCTGGTCGGGTTCGACCCCGACAAGTCCGGCATGCAGTGGAACGAGCACCTGACCTGGCTGCCGGATGTTGGCATCAACTACACGATGGGCGTCGACGGCGTCTCGGTCTTCCTGATCGTGCTGACGACGTTACTCAGCACGATCTCGATCCTGGCGTCGTTCGACCCGATTCAGCATCGTGTGCGTGAGTACTTCATCGCATTGCTGTTGCTCGAAGTCGGCATGATCGGCGTCTTCATGGCGCTCGATCTGTTCCTGTTCTACATCTTCTTCGAGCTGACCCTGATCCCGATGGCGCTGCTGATTGGTGTCTGGGGAAGCGCGAACCGCGTCTATGCGGCGATCAAGTTCTTCCTCTACACGCTGGCTGGTTCGCTACTGATGCTGGTCGGCATCGTCGCTACCTACCAGTCGTACTACGACCAGACCGGCATTCGGTCGCTGAACATTCTCGATCTGCAACAGGGCAATTACGGGCACACGTTCCAGCTCTGGGTGTTTGGCGCGTTCTTCATCGCCTTCGCGATCAAGATCCCGATGTGGCCGTTCCACACCTGGTTGCCCGACGCCCACGTCGAAGCGCCAACAGCGGGATCGGTCATCCTGGCCGGGGTGCTGCTCAAGATGGGCGGCTACGGCATGATCCGCTTCAACCTGTCGCTCTTCGAGGAAGCCGCCGAGGACTGGGCACCCTGGATCATCGGGATGTCGGTGATCGCGATTATCTACGGTGCGCTGGTGGCGTTGCCGCAGCCCGATATGAAGAAACTGATCGCGTACTCGTCGGTCAGCCACATGGGATTCGTGACACTCGGTATCTTCGCGCTCAACATGCAGGGGTTGTACGGCGCGATGATCGTCATGCTGGCGCATGGTCTGAACACCGGCGCGCTCTTCCTGTGTGTCGGCGTCGTCTACAACCGCGCTCATACGCGCCTGATCAGCGCGTTTGGCGGATTGGCCCAGCGGATGCCAATCTACTCGACGATCTTCTGTGTCTTCATGTTTGCGTCCATCGGTCTCCCAGGTCTGTCGGGATTCATCGGCGAGTTCCTGGCGTTCCTTGGCGCGTTCCGGGAATATCGCTGGGCGGCGATCATCTCGTTCACTGTCGTCATCTTCTCGGCCTGGTACATGATGTGGCTCTTCCAGCGCGTCGTCTTTGGACGTGCTCCTGGCGAACTGCCTGATCCTCACGATGGCTCGTTGACCGAGGAAGAGCGGGCGATGCTGGCTTCCCACGGCGGGCATGGCCACGATCATGGGCACGGACACGCAGTTCCGGCGGTGTCCGGTGGTTCGGGTGTGCCGGATGAGGGCGAGGAGAACCTTGCCAGCGAACACGTGCCGAATGTCCACGCCGAAGGACACGACAGCGAAGCTCATTCTGTGGCCGCCGATCATGACGCAGACAGCCACGCCGGTGGGCACGCGATCGCGATGCCGGATCTGAACACGAATGAGCTGCTGACGCTGGTCCCGCTCCTGATCCTGACGATCGCGCTGGGTGTCTATCCTGGCCCGGTCATGGACTACATGCAGGCAACACTCGAAGCGATTCTCGTCCCGTTCGGAGGATCGGGAGTTTAGAAGTTGATTCGCGCCCAGATTGTGGCGCCAGGCTGACGACTGAAAAGCTGACCGGCTGAAAGCTATACGGGGGGAAGTTCGGTGCCGCAGATCTTCGAGCAGGTGAATCCAGACCTGACACTCGCGATCCCACAGCTGATCGTGCTTGGGCTGGCGTTGCTGCTGCTGCTGGCCGACGTTGTGATTCCTCGTGCGCGCCATGGGATCCTGACGTGGATCACGTTGGGAGGTTTCGCTGCCGCGCTCGTGGCGACCTTCTACTACGTCAACGACAACACGAACGAATCCACATTCAACACGCCCGGTTACGGCGACATGTTCCTGACCGATGGATTCAGCCTGTTCATCAACATCGTCGTCCTGACCGGCGGCATTCTCTCAGTCATGATCTCCGGCAGCTACCTTCAGGGTAAGTCGGAGGACCCAGGCTCGATGCCGCTGGCCGAATACTATGCTCTGCTATCGTTCTCTGTCCTTGGGACGATGATTACCGGCGCGGCGGGTGATCTGCTACTGGTATTCCTCGGTATCGAAATGTCATCGCTGGCCGTCTATGCCCTGACTGGCTATGCCCGCCACCGAACAACATCGCTTGAAGGCGCGCTCAAGTACTTTCTGCTCGGCCTGTTCGCGTCGGCAATTCTCGTCTATGGCATGGCCTGGGTCTATGGCGCGACCGGGACGACCAACCTCGATGGGATCGCAATCGCCCTCTCTGGCCAGGTGACCGACGGTGACATCGAGGCGTCGCTGTTGCTGGCGTTGCTCCTCCTGGTCGTCGGCCTCGGCTTCAAGGTGGCTGCCGTCCCGTTCCACATGTGGACGCCGGACGCCTACCAGGGTGCACCGACGCCGGTGTCTGCCTATATGTCGGTGATTCCAAAGGTGGCGGGCTTCGCGGCGATGATCCGTGTCCTCGTCCAGGGGCTGGCACCAATGAGCGACGAGTGGATCATCATCATCTCGATCCTGGCAGTGGTGACGATGTTCTTCGGAAACATCGTCGCGATCGCCCAGCGCGATGTGAAGCGCATGTTGGCCTATTCCTCGATCGGTCATACCGGCTTTATCCTGGCTGGGATCGCGGCCTTCTCAACGATCACACCAGAAGGTGAGAGCTCGATATCGGCCGTCCTCTACTACCTGTTTGCCTATGCCATTATGAACATTGGTGCCTTCGCGGTCGTGACGTGGCTGCAGCACCAGGGCCATGGCTCGAGCATTGAAGACTTCAATGGCCTCGGCACGCGCTCCCCGCTGGCGGCGCTGGCAATGACGATCTTCATGCTGTCGCTGATGGGACTGCCACCGCTGGTCGGCTTCTACGCGAAGTACTACATCATCCTTGCGACGATCGAGGCCGACATGATCTGGCTGGCAATCGCGATCGTCCTGGCATCCGCTGTCTCCGCCTTTTTCTACCTTCGGGTCGTTGCCGCGATGTACTTTGCCGAAGCGCCCGAGGGTGAGGGCGAGCCATCCCGGACGCCGATGCTCGGATTCAGTGTTCTGACGATGGCGCTTGGGACAGTCGTTTTCGGTGTTTTCTCCGGACAGATTGCCGATCTCGCAAACCGCTGGGTCCAGGCCTTCACGATCACGATCTAGCGTCACTCCATTTGCCGGACGATCGGTTTCGTTTCGGGGTGGTCCACCCGTTCAGTCCCGCAGGTCCCGGGTAAGGGCAGGTTGCGCCACGCTGCCCGTCGCCGTTGCGATGCATCGGAGATGGACGTTGGTGAATGCGCGACCGCGCCGTCGCTGATCCATCCCTGCCGGTAGACGCAAGAAGGACTGGAGCGGGCTGCGCTCCAGTCCTTCCTGCGGCCAAATGAGGGGAGGAGTGAGTGAGACTGACCACTGATGTGTCCTGTCACAGCAGCGATCTATCTGTAGCATAGTCAGCCCCCGGTTACGGTCATCGGACTATGGACCCAGTTTTCGTCTGGGCCCCCTGCCCCACGATGCTGGAATCAGTCCTGTTCGATGCCGGGTGCTAGACTGATGTGGCAATGTCCGATCGCGCGTGAACAGGGACGCAACCCGTGGCTTCACGAGAGACCGTCGCGGATACCAGCGGAGTTACACCGTCACCGTCGTTGCCCGCCCGGGCGGGTGATGGTCTGCGAACGTGGCTTGCGCGCTGGCGTGAGACCGCGATTGCGCTGGGTATCGCATCCTGGCGGCGAGCGAAACAACTCCATCCGCTGAGCGCCTATCGGATGATCGCGTTGATGATAGCGATCGTCATTTCTGCCTCCAACCTGCACCGTGACAGCGCGATCGTTGCCGATGCACGGCTCTTGCTGCTGGCGGCGTTCCATGTCGGTCTCACACTGGCTCTCGCGCCACGGCTCGACCGACGCTCGAATCTCTTCAACCTGGCAGTGATCGCAGTCGATATCGTCGTCTGCGTTGGTCTCCTGACGCTGGCACATGGCTGGAGCGGTCCACTCTGGCTCTATAGCCTCTCGGCTGTTTTCTGGCCGGCCTGGCGATTTTCGATGCGCGGCGCTCTGCTCAGCGTGGCTGCGTTTGACGCCTTGGTTCTGTTGATGAATGGTGACCGCATCAGCGACGCAATGTCGGATGGATTCGGGGGCGATGTTGCAGCCCGACTGTTGATGATCTTCCTGATCGCCGGCGCGATCTCTCTGACTTCCCGGGCATTCGCCACCGTCCGCCGGATGGCGGCCGAGAGTGAGCGCAATCGTATTGCCCGTGACCTGCACGACGGTGTTGGCAAGACGATGGGCGGGATCAGCATGGAAGCGCTGACGCTGGCGCATTGGATCGATCGTGACCCAGCCGAGGCGAGCCGTCGTGCGCGATACGTCGCTCGTATTTCCGAGAAGGCGGCAATTGAGGTCCGTGATGTCATCCGCGGTTTGCGTCGGACAGAAGCAACCGAGCTACTGTTTCCGTCGGTGAAAGAGATTGTCGACGATTGGGCTCGGGTCCACCCCGCCGTCAGGACGCAGCTCCAACTCAACGGCAACGATGCTCACGTCCCCGTCCTGATCCATGGTGAGATCGTCCGGATGCTGTCGGAGCTATTGCGAAACGTCGAGCGACACGCGCGTGCTTCCCAGGTTTGGGTCCGGGTCACGCTCTCGTCTGCGGGTGTGACGCTTGCGGTTCGTGATGACGGCGTGGGGTTTGATCTACAAGTGCTTGACCCGTGGTCGGGTGATGGGCATTTCGGCTTGCTCGGGGCTCACGAGCGGACTTCGATGCTGGCCGGCCGCTCCCGCGTTGTCTCGACCATCGGCTCCGGCACCGAGGTCACGATCGATTTGCCGCTGACGGCACGCGAGGATCGGGCAGTCCATGTTGTTCGATGAACGCTATGAAGCGACGGACACGAACGATATTCATTCGATTCACGACATGCCCGCGAATCATGCGGGCGAGGCTCGCTATGGCGGGGAGTCAATCCGCGTCCTGGTCGTCGACGACAATTTCGTCGTCCGACGTGGCCTCCAATCCAGCCTTGAACTCGATCCATCGATCGTCGTGGTCGGCGAGGCGGCGAACGGCGAAGAGGCGGTCGAACGTGCCCGGGACCTGGTCCCGGACGTGATCCTGATGGACATCCGGATGCCGCTGCGCGATGGCATCGCCGCGACAGAAATCATCAGCGACGACGCTCCCAGCTCGAAGGTGTTGATGCTGACATGGTCGGAAGACCCGGAGCACCTTCGTAGCGCAGTCCTGGCCGGCGCTAAGGGGTACCTCGTTCATGGTCGGTTCTCGCCGGAACGGTTGGCCGAAGCGGTCCGCGTTGTCCACGAGGGCGGCGCGTTGATTACGCCAATGCTGGCACCGGCGTTGCTCGACTTTGTCCGGGAAAGTGCCCAGGGGCAGCGAGGCAGGTCGGCGCCGGGGTCGATCCTGACGCCGCGCGAGATCGAGGTGCTCGAGTACATCGTGGCTGGAAAGTCGAACCGCGAAATTGCCGAGGCGCTCTACATCGAGGAGAAGACGGTCAAGAACCACGTCTCCAATATCTATTCGAAGCTGCACCTCAAGAATCGCTACGAAGCGATTACCCGTGGGCGAGATCACTTGCGGTAATGCGACGCGATGTTCTCAGTCGTGGCAGGGGCCGATCCTGTATTGGGACGTGCCGTGAAGCGCCAGCGTCCCGCACCACGCTGTTAATCGAGCACCCAGGCCACATCCGAGCCGAGAGCGACGACGATCCCGTTGCCACCGTTGCCGTACACGATTGATGATTCGTCGAGGCCGAGTTGGTTGGCGATAAAGCGAGCGGTATCCGGACTGTCGGCGTAATCGTAGATTACGGTCTCGTTCTCTGAGTCGGTTCCCACTTCGGCTGAGACGGTCGTAAATCCGGCATCGAGCATTGCCTGGCTAACGGCTGTTGCGAGGCCGCTGATGCCGGAATCGTTCTGGACGATGATCGGGACTTCGAGATCGACCGCGCTGTCTTCCGCAACCGGGCTTGATGACGGCGTGTCTGGAACGGCAATCGTTGGCGTAGGGGGCGGCGGATCGCTGCTTGTGCTCGAGAAGTACACATCCATCAGATCGTGGACTGCCGGCCATTCGGCCTCAAAGTAGAACGCATCGAGCTCGTCTTCAGGGACGTGCTCGCTCAGGACACCCGCATCCCAGAGATTGATCTTGGAGATGCCGTTAGGATCGACGCTGCGACCGAGGTTGGCGAGCGCGAGGAGCTGGTTGAAGTTGAAGTCGGTCTTGACCATGCTTCCCATCTGACGGATCAGTTCTTCTGCTTTGGTGATCAGACCAAGGTCGACCGCCTGCTCTCGCAAGGCAACCAGCATCTGCTGCTGGCGTTCGCCACGGGCGATGTCATTGTCGCCGTGGCGCGTGCGTGAGTAGCGCAGAGCGGTTTCGCCATCCATCTTCTGGAGACCGGTCGGGAAGTACTCGCGCGTCAAACCAAGCGTCTCGGTCGGGTACTGGTCATCCTTGATCGGGGCCGTAACGTCAATGATCACGCCGCCGACGGTATCGACAATCGTCCGGAATCCTTCAAAATCGACCGTCACGAAGTAGTGGACGCGGACGTCGAAATTTGCCTCGATCGTCTCCATGACGGCAGGTGCTCCGCCGTTGGTTTCCTGTTCTTCACCGATCGGGTATGCCGCGTTGATCTTGTCCCATCGATTGGCGATCGGGATGTAGACCAGAAGGTCTCGCGGAATGCTCATCATCACGACATGGTTCGTCGCCGGGTTGACGCGCATCACGATCATCGTGTCAGAACGCGGCGGCTCAGTGTCGCCCTCTCGGTCGTCGATACCCATCAGGAGGACGTTGAATGGGTCCTGATTGTCCCAGTCCGGCAAGGATGCCTGGACTTGTTCGGTTGGGACAATTTCGGGCGTGCCTTGCGGGTTGACCATGTAGATGTCTCGTGCCGGCGGATCGACGTGGGCATCGTTATAGGCGTTGTAGGTGATCCGGGCGATGTTGGCCGCCCAGAGTACGGCTGCAATCGCGACGATGGCGACGATGATGCCGAGTATGACCAGCCAGGTTTTTGGGCGTTTCAGCAATGGACGTGGATCGCGTTCGCGGTCGCCACCTCCCGTTCGACCCCGGCTACCGCCTCTGCCCTGACCACCTCCGTCTGAACGGACTCGACTGCCAACGACCGGGCGTCCGCGCACGCGTCGAACAGTCGGGCGTTGAACGACAGGGTGCCGGGCGATGCGCGGGGGTACGGCCGGGTACGCAGCGGTTGCGGCTGCTTGCGGCGCCATCTCGAGCCGGCTGCGAGCGGCTGCTTCTTCGACCGAGCGCGCGTAGTCGGCATAATCCGAATCGTCGCCCGGATTTCCCGAATCTGGTTCTCCATCCGCTGATGCATCCGACGAGCGTGTATCCCCGGTTGTTGCCAGTGCGTCACTATCCGGCTCGGCCTGGCTGCGCTCCTGGATCTTCCTCGCGAACGTCCTCTGCAACGTCGTCAGGTCCGACAGCGACGACTGACATCGCCTGGGTTTCAGCCGAGGACTGACTCTCAGGATCTGGAACGATTTCCGCTGACGCGTTGAGATTGTCGGCGGGAGCGTCGGCGACTGGTTCGGCAGGCGGGGTAGCATCGTTCTGGCCGGCCGGAACCGGCCGATTGCCTCGCCGCACCTGATAGGCCGGCGTGCCTCGCTTGCGTGGCGGTGGCGAGGAGACGCTCAACCGGCGTGGCTCGGACATCCAGGACTCCATTGAGGGGCGGGAGAACGGTTGAGCAGTACCGAACCTGGACTCTGGCGCTCAAAGCCGAATGGGCGCCGGCTCATCAACTGTCGTGAGATCAAGTACGGACGCATCAGAAGAGTATAGCAGGCCACCGTCGCTCCGCTGCTTGTCCCGAGAGATACCAGCGCCAATTACTTGACGGCGAGGCACAGGTCAGGGATACTGTACGTACACACCGCCCGTGTCATCCCTCTGTCATCGCGAGGGTGACCAGCGTTGCTGATGTCAACGACAAGTCGATATCTTACCGAACGGTCACGAGACCGGCGTACGAATCTGAGTGGGGTCAACGACCAGGCGGCGCGTGCCTGATCGGAGACTTCGACAGCCAAAGGACGTTCGATGATCCTTTCCGACCGCGACATCCGCCGCGAGATCGAAAGCGGGCGCATTCGCATTACGCCTGAGATCGACCTCGACAAGCATATGGGCTCGTGCTCGGTCGACTTCCGGCTTGGCAACACCTTCATGGTCTTCGAGCACTCGCGCTACTCGTACATCGATCCGCGCCAGCCGCAGTCGATCGGTGAGGGAATGCGCACGATTGTCGTTACTGACGACGAACCATTCATCATGCAGGCTGGTGACTTCGCGCTGGCGTCGACCATCGAGTCGCTGGAACTGCCGGACGATTTGCTTGGCCGTCTGGAGGGACGCTCATCGATCGCGCGGCTCGGTATCACCGTCCACTCAACGGCGGCTGTCTTTGAGCCGGGCTGGACCGGAACGGCGACGATGGAACTGTCGAATCTCGGTCGGATGGCAGTTGCGCTCTATCCGGGCATGCGGATCTGCTCTTTCACTTTCCAGCAGCTCTCATCGCCGGTGCTGGTGCCGTACCGACAGAAAGTCGGCAACAAGTACGCCGGCCAGAACGAGCCGCGTGCCAGCCTTCTCTCTGAAGAGGAGCGGGCACTGTCTGCGTCGAACAACGGGCTCTCTTCGTAAGTAGAGGATTGGGTGGAGGCATTTCGATGGCAACGCGCTGGATCACGACGACGACGCGGCTCCTGACGACCCGCGGCCGCCCAACGCACGTTGGCAAGTCCTCACGATCGGCTCGCGCCCCATTGACTGCTCCGCGCCGAAATCAGCGGACGACCCCCGCATGGTCGCGACGCGCCGCCTGTGAACGTCGCCCAATGCGCCGGGTGGCGTGCGGGTCGCGCCGATTCTAGCTTCTTACAGCGCCGAACTGAGTCCTCACTTCTCACAGACCCCTCTTCCCTGAGGAGAGGGGTCTGTGACCTTCAGCGCGTTGGCGAGGCGTTTCTGACGTAGAATACGATCATGACACGTCATGCATCGGCCCGATTCGGCATGTTTCCGAAGACGGGACGACAAAGGGAGGAATCATGGTCGCCGAGACCCAGACGCGCAGCTATCAGTTGCTGATCGCTGGCAAGGCTGTGGACGCCGCCAGTGGCGAGACGTTCACCGCTTACAATCCTGCAACCAATCAGGCGGTTGCCGAGGTCGCCAAGGCTGGCAAGGAGGATGTCGACCGAGCGGTTGCCGCCGCTCGGAAAGCGTTCGACGAGGGGCCATGGCCGCGGATGAGCCCGTACGAGCGTGGCCGCATTATCCAGAAGCTGGCTGACCGGATTCGCGAGCGAGCGGACGAGATTGCCCAGATCGAGAGCCTCAACACGGGCAAGCCGATTACACGCTCGAAAGGCGAGATCCTCGGTAGTGCGATGGTGTTCGATTACTATGCCGGTGCTGGTGACAAGTTCTACGGCGAGACTATCCCGATGGGGGATAAGATCCTCGACTTCACCCTGCGGGAGCCAGTTGGCGTCGTCGCCCAGATCGTGCCGTGGAACTTCCCGTTCTCGATGGCGTCCTGGAAGGTTGCCCCGGCGCTGGCCTCCGGCTGCTGCCTGATCCTCAAGCCGGCCAGCAACACGCCCCTGAGCGCGGTCCTGTTGGGAGAGATCTGCTATGAAGCTGGCGTGCCGGAGGGTGTCGTCAGCGTTCTGCCGGGTCCGGGAGGCGAGATTGGCGACTACATGTCTGCCCATCCGCTGATCGACAAGATCGCGTTCACCGGCGAGACGATCACCGGCGCTCGAATCCTGAAGGCTTCTGCCGACACGATCAAGAAAGTGTCGCTTGAGCTGGGTGGCAAGAGCCCGAACATCGTCTTTGCCGATGCTGACTTGAAGAAGGCCGCTGCGGCTGCTGTCCCGGCCGCCTTCGGCAATACCGGCCAGACCTGCACCGCTCGAACGCGGCTGTTCGTTGGCCAGTCATCGTACGACAACTTCATGCAGGAACTGATCGACCAGACTGAGTCGTACAAGGTTGGCGATCCGTTCGACACGGCGACGCTGATGGGTCCGATGATCTCGATGGCGCAGTACGACCGTGTCGCCTCCTATATCGACATTGGCAAGGGCGAAGGCGCTGAACTCGTCTTCGGCGGCTCCCGGCCGTCTGCGCTCGACGAGGGCAACTTCCTCCAGCCGACCATCTTCGGCCAGGTCTCGAACGACATGCGGATTGCCCGTGAGGAGATCTTCGGTCCGGTCCTCTCGGTCATCCCGTTCGCTGACGAAGACGACGTCATCCGTCAAGCGAACGCCAACGAGTACGGCCTGGCTGCTTCAGTCTGGACACAGGACATCAACAAGGCGCTGAGAGTCGCGAAGGGCCTCCGAACCGGGATGGTCGCTGTCAACTCAAACGGTGGCCCAGGCGTCCTCGGCCCGTTCGGCGGCTATAAGAAGTCGGGCCTTGGCCGCGAGCTTTCGATGCACGGCATGGAGCTGTACACCGAGGTCAAGAACGTCTACATCGATCTGGCCTAACTGTCAGTCGTCAGCGATCAGCCAGTTGGCCGGGGTGGAGACGCCCCGGCCTTCTCGTATTTCCGCGTTTGTGACGTGTCTGCGGTACGGTCCAAACGTATCGTCGACCGCTCAATAGTGACGACGGGAGATGCGATGGGCCTGCGACATGAGGCTGAGCAGCAATACCTGACGACCGATCCGCTCAAGGTGCGAATCGAGACGCATCAGCGCTACTCTGAACGAGAGATCGACCTTGACGCAGTATGTCGTGAGGCGCTCGCACTCAGTGGCAGTCAGGGGGTCCTCGATGTTGGTTGTGGCCCCGGTTGGTTCATGTCCCATCTACGTCGCGATGGCGTCAATGGTCGCTTGGTGGGACTCGATCGGTCGGAGGCAATGATCGCCGAAGCGTTGGGTCGTGATCGTTCGGTCGAATGGGTCGTCGGCGACGTCGAACAGTTGCCGTTCTCGGATGGTGAGTTCGAACGGGTCTCCGCACGACACATGCTCTACTACGTCAACGACCTCCGTTCCGCGTTGCGTGAACTGGCGCGAGTGACGGCGCTGGATGGACTGTTCCTGGCGACAACGAACGCGGCCAGATCGACGCCGAGAATCGATGATCTGTATCTCGATTTGCTTCGTGTGTTCGGGCTTCCTCCAAAGCAACACGCCGCTGGTGAATTCCATACCGAGAACGCGGCAGCGTCGCTCGGTACCGTCTGGCCACACGTAGAAGAAACAATCCTCGACAACGCCTTTGTGTTCGAATCTTCAGATCCCATTGTCCGGTACGTTGCGACGCTGCTACCGTCCGTTGACGGCACCGACGACGATATGCGCGGTGAAATGTTCGCGTGGCTGGAGACCGGAGCAGCATCGCGGTTGCGGTCGATTGGCGGGACGTGGCGCGATCCCAAGCTCGTCGGCATGTATCGCTGTCATCGATGATCAGCGTTACTGACTGTCGACGGCTGATCGCCTGACACGCTGTGGAATACTTCGAGATGCGCTCATTTGAGAGCGTTGCAGGCGTTACGACCGGGGAGAAACGATGTTCCGCACCTACGAGCAGCACGCGGCGGCCACGATCAACGACATCATCAGCGACATGGGCTTCCGTCGACGTGAGTTCGAGATGCGTTCTATCCCGTTCTCCGGCTCGTGGGGAACGTCGTCATCGATAGCCTTTGCAATCGCAAATGAGGCGACGGCTGACGATCCTGACATCGAGGACGAATCACTGTCCAAGAAGGAACGCAAGGCGCTCCAGCAGAACCGGGTCCGGGAGAAGGCGACCGAGCTGGCTGAGCAGATAGCTGCAGCGTTGCAGCAGCGACCGGAATACGCGCGGGTGGAAGCCGTGAACGGCTACATCAATATCTACTTCGACACGACATCAGGTAGCAAATCACGTGATCGGAACCGTCATCGAGCCAGGGTGCCGCGTATGGACGTGGTACAGCGCAGACCGACAAGGTCATGATCGAATACTCGCAGCCGAACACGCACAAGGAATTCCACGTCGGTCATTTGCGAAACACCTGCCTCGGCGAAGCGCTGGCGCGGATCACCGCCTTCGCCGGCTACGAGACGGTGCGGGCGACCTATCCAGGCGACATCGGCCTGCATGTCATCCGGACGCTGTGGTGCTACACGGCATTTCATGCTGATGAGGCGGAGCAGGTTCCGCCGGAGCAGCGCGGGCGGTGGCTAGGCAATCTCTACACCGAGGCCGTTCGGCGATTGGAGTACCGTGACGAGGTCGTTGGGCTGCTCAACGAACTGGCCAAAATGGACGCCGGGCTTCGCCGCGATGATCGACCGAATGTCGAAAGAGCTCTACAAGAGCGGTGCGCCCGGCGAGGATGTCGCCTATCTGCTGGGCCAGATCGCCAACCAGCGCGAGATCAAGACCGACGCGCTCTACGATGACAAGACGTCGCGCGCTTCTGGCCGATCGTTGGGCGAGCAACTTGAGGACGAGCTTGACCTGATTCGCCGCGAGGGGCCGCAGCAGGCGCCGCCGGTGCCGTCCCATTCAGGTGGTCCGCCAGTCATTCCGCCGCTCGTAACGCTGGAGGACACCGAAGAACGCTACGCACGCTGGCACCGGTTGGGCGAGCACGCTCGACTGGTGGCCGCACGTACCCGGCTGGCAGCAGGAGGTTCGCGACACTTTCAGCGCTGGGAGCGCGAGGAGCCGGAATTCATGACCCTCTGGCAGGAGACGCGCCAGTGGAGCCTGGATGGCTTCGATCGCATCTGGGACGAGCTTGGCATTCAGTTCGACGTCTACTTCTTCGAGAGCCAGGTCGAGGAGGAAGGTCGCGAGATCGTCCGGATCTGCTGGAGCGGGGAATCGCCGAGGTCAGCGACGGGCTTCCGGTCGTCAAGATCGACGAGAAGCTCGGGCTGGAGAAGGAAACGTACCGGACGCTGCCGATCCTGCGCTCCGACGGCACGACGCTGTATTCGACCAAGGACCTCGCGCTGACGAAGCGCAAGTTCGAGGATTACGGCATCGATCGATCGGTCTGGGTCATCGACGTGCGCCAGTCGCTCTACATGCAGCAGATCTTCAAGATCATGGAGCTGTGGGGCTTCGAGCAGGCCGAGAAGTGCTACCACCTCGGCTATGAGGTTGTAATGCTGCCTGAGGGGGCGATGTCGAGCCGCAAGGGCAATGTCGATCCTCTACGACGACCTGGCTCGCGAGGCGAAGGCGCGTGCGCGGGACATTATCGAGGAGAAGAACCAAGCAGTCGCACCTGACCGATGCGCAGAAGGACGCGATCGCCGAACAGGTCGGCATCGGCAGCATCATCTACGCGATGCTGGCGCGCGACAACAATCGCGTGATCGTCTTCGACATGGACGAGGCGCTCTCATTCGACGGCCATGCCGCGCCGTACATCCAGTACGCCCATGCCCGCGCCTGTCGCATCCTTGAGCGGGTCGAGGAGCTGCCGACCGGGGAACTGGTCTTCGACGACCTGCAGCCGGAGGAGATCGACCTGATCCAGCAGATCGGCATCTTCCCCTCCGAGGTCCAGCGCGCGGCGGCGGAGTACAAGCCGCTGGTGATCGCGACCTAGGTCTACGAACTCGCGCGCCGATTCAACGACTTCTACGCCGACATCGAGAAGCGCCCGGTCCTGACCGCCCCGGAGCCGACCCGGTCGATGCGGATTGCGCTGGTCGACGCGACCCGCCAGGCGTTGGCGAACGGCCTGGCATTGCTCGCAGTCGCAGCACCTGAGGTGATGTAGTGGTTCTCGTCTTCGTTAATGTCGAGGCGGCGGTCTATCACGACGGCAACTACCTGATGGTCGTTCGGGGAGCCGAAGAGGACCACGCGGCCGGGGCGCTCGCCTTCCCCGGCGGCGGTCTCGACTATGCCGACATGCCAGATATCCTTGAACTGACAGCGGCGCGAGAGGTGCTGGAAGAGACTGGCGTTGTGGTCGAAAACATCGAGTACGTCGAAGCACACTCGTTCACTACTCCTGACGGCACGCCGGTCGTCGATATCGTCTTCCTCTGCCGCTACGTCACAGGGACGCCGACGATCTCGGATCCGGGCGAGGTCGCCGATTTACGCTGGATGACCAGCGACGCTATACTGGCAGATCCCGCGTGTCCACCGTGGATGGCGCCCAGTCTTGCGCTGGTTGAACGGAAGCGCCAGGCGTTGCGCTGGTAGCGACCAATATTGAACGCGGTTCGTGCCAGAGATATGCCACTCAGGCCGGAGGCGACGCCCTCATCGCGTCACGTTGAATACGTGACAAGTCGGCGTCAGGCGGCAGCAGCGGAAGGCGAACCTCAAAGGTCGTGCCTTTTTCCGGTGTGCTTCTGGCCGCTGATGCGACCGTCGTGAACGGTCACGATCCAACGAGCGATGGCAAGCCCGAGACCGGTTCCGCCGGACGATCGCGCGCGAGCGTCGTCTGTCCGAAAGAATCGCTCAAAGATGCGGCGCAGGTGGTCCGGCGCGATGCCGGGGCCATTGTCGTGGACAGAGAGGACGGCTTCGTCATCGTCCAGCGTAACCGAGAGCCTGACGTCGCTCCCGGCTGGCGCGTAGGTGAAGGCGTTATCCAGCAGGATCAGCATCAGCTGACGCAATAGATCGGCGTTTCCTCGGACATCGACGTCTGGCGAAACTCCGTCGGGTCCGGGAGGCGGCATATCGACCTCGAACCGTTGTCCCCGAATGAGCGGAGACGCAACGCGGGCTGCGTCACGGGCCGCATCGACAAGATCGATTGTTTCCAGTTCTGGCCGCCAGCCGACATCGGCGCGGGCCAGCGTCAGCAGGTGCTGGACGAGCCGCGTCATCCGATCGACCTCGTCGCGGACATCAGTCAGCCCTTCAGCGAGGTCGTCGCGATCGTAGATGCCGCTCTCGATCTGGCGCAGCATGATATCGGCGTTGGCCCGCAAGGCGGTTAAAGGTGTCCGCAACTCGTGCGACGCGTCGGCGACGAAGCGGCGCTGGGCGTTGAACGTTTCTTCGAGACGGGCGAGCATCTCATTGAACGTCTCGCCCAACTGTTGAGCCTCGTCATGTGTCTTTGGCGGTTGAAGACGCTTCGAGAGGTCACCGGTTCGGCCAATTGAGCGAGCAGTATTGCTCATCTTGGCCAGCGGACGCATGATGGCGTCGCCGACCAGATACGCGCCGCAAGCGAGCATCAGAGTTGAGAAAACCGATCCCCAGATGATGTTGCGTTTTAAGGTTCGCAGTGTTGAGTTGACCGGCCGCAGAGGCTCGGCAACCTGCACAAACGCGGCAAAATCTCCATCTGGATCGTTCAGGCGACCGGAGTATACCCGCATTGGAACGTCGCCGATGATGGTGTCGTAGTAGACCGTGTCAAAGTTTGCGTTGCGTTCCAGGACGCTGTCACTAACCGGTATCTCCTCGGTCCCGAGATTCTCAGATCGCACCTTAACTTGGCCGGTCGCGTCCATGATCTGGAGAAAGGATCCTGCTGACGTAAAGCGTTCAGGATCTGTCCGCAGTTGCCGGAACTCGCCTTGCGCCGACCACCAGGTACCAGGGTTCTGGAGATAGCTCTGATAAACGCGGCGAAGGCGACTATCCATGTCGTTGTGTAAGGAGCTTGCCATCGTGATGTACATGCCGGTGCCGAGTGCGGCCAGCGCGATGATCATCAGGACTGTTGTGGCGAGGGTGATCCGAAGACGAATTGGCATGTCGGTCCCGACCTAGTGATCGCGACGGAGGACGTATCCTGCGCCACGGACCGTTTGAACGATCCGTGACTCGCCACTGGCTTCGAGCAACCGGCGCAGGTTCTTGACGTAGACCTCGAGGACGTTTGACTCTCCAGGGAAATCGTACCCCCAGACACGCTCCATGATCATCTCGCGTGGCAGAACCTGGTTCGGGTGGCGCATGAACAGCATCAGCAGGTCAAATTCTCGCGTCGTCAACTCAATCCGGCGCTCGCCACGGTGGGCGTAGCGGGTAGTAGAGTCGAGTGTCAGATCGTCGAAATGCAGCGTCTCGCCGGCCAGCCGGTCGTCATCGTGTCGTTCGAGGCGGCGCAAGAGAGCGCGCACGCGCGCCAGCAGTTCTTCGAAGGCAAATGGTTTGATCAGGTAGTCATCCGCGCCCGCGTCGAGGCCGGCGACACGATCCTGAATCTCGTCGCGGGCGGTCAGCATCAGAATCGGGACGTCTTCGCCGGCTGCGCGGATGCGCCGGCAGACTTCGATGCCGTCGATCCCCGGCAGCATGATGTCGAGGACGATCAGGTCTGGGAGGCGGTCACGAACGATGTCGAGCGCCTGGGTTCCAGTTTCAGCGACATCGACCGTGTAACCTTCGAACGCCATCCCGCGCCGGATCGCAGAGAGAATGCTGCGCTCATCCTCAACGACGAGGATTCGCGCCTGCCGATTCAACGTCCCACTCATCGTCAGAACTTCAACTGCGAGCGGAAATGTTCAACGTCATCGTACGGGCCGACGAGGGCCAGAGAAAGTTGGTCCTCACGGATCAGCTCCCGTGCCAGGACCAGCATCTCGTCGGCGCGGACGGCGTCGATCTTCTCCATGACTTCGTCCGGGGTCAGGATTTCGCCGAAGGTCAGCTCCTGCGACCCGATCCAGCCGGCGACCGAGCGCGAGTCCTCCATCCCCATCAGGATACGTCCCTTGCGGAGCTCCTTCGTGCGCTGCAACTCCTCTTCCGGCACCTCCTCGCGGCATAGCTTCTCCAGCTCGATCAGGATCGCCTCGATCGTCTCATCGACTCGCTGGAGGTCGGTGCCGGCATAGACGACGCCCTGGCCGGCGTCGGCGTATTGACGGAAGTAGCCGTAGACGGAGTAGACGAGGCCACGCTTCTCGCGAATCTCCTGGAAGAGACGCGAGCTCATGCCGCTCGACAGAATCGCGTCGAGCATCCCCTGTGAATAGCGGCGCTCGTCGGTATATGGAATCGCGGGGTGGCCGATGCAGAGGTGCGCCTGCTCGGTCGGGCGGGTGACGAGCCGGACCTTCGGCGCGGTTTGACGGTACTCTGCCGCCACGAACTCTTCGCCCTCGCCGGTCGGCATGTCGCCAAAGTAGCGTTCGGCCAGCTCGACGACATGGTCGTGATCGACCTTACCGGCAACTGCGATAACGAGCCGTTCCGGACGGTAGTGCCGGTCGAGAAAGCTGTGCAGGTCGTCGGCGCTGATCCCGCCGACCGTCTCTTCGGTACCAATGATCGAGCGTCCGACCGGCTGGTTATCCCAGATGACTTCGTCAATGACATCGTGGACGAGGTCGTCGGGCGTATCGTTGATGCCGCGGATTTCCTCGAAGATGACGAAGCGTTCCTTTTCAAGCTCGTCAACCGGGAAGGTCGAATTGCGCAGGATGTCCGAGAGGACGTCAAAGGCAAGCTCGATGTGCGTGCTGGGAATCTTGGCCCAGTAGTTGGTGCTCTCCCGTCCGGTGGCGGCATTGAAGATGCCGCCGACGCCTTCAATTTCACTTGAGATCTGGGCCGGGTCGGGCCGCTTCTCGGTCCCCTTGAACAGCA
Source organism: uncultured Chloroflexia bacterium (assembly GCA_963763325.1). Taxonomy (GTDB): domain Bacteria; phylum Chloroflexota; class Chloroflexia; order Thermomicrobiales; family CFX8; genus JBBECJ01. The sequence goes on along the minus strand of CAVXOL010000025.1, from coordinate 164,107 downwards.
TGTGTTCGAGGACGTGGGAGATACCCGCCTGCTCGTCGATCTCGAAACGCGAGCCGACGCTGTAGTTGAAGATAATACTGGCCGAGTGGACGTGATCCATCCGGCTGGTCACGACCCGCACGCCGTTGGCAAGCGTCGTCTTGTCGAAGAAGTTTGCCGGCCCCGCTGCGCTGAGATTCCTGATTGCCGCCACCGCGTTTATTGCTCCGTCTCGGGCGCTTGAGCGCCATCATCGATTACAGAATGTGCAAGCTCAAGCGCCAGCCGCGCTGACTCTCGCATGATGTGCTGACGATCGCCGCTGAGCCGGAGTTCCCGGACGACATCCGCCTCGGGGTCGAAACGGCGATGTAAACGAGTCCCACTGGTTTGCGGGCTGTTGCGCCGCCCGGGCCAGCGATGCCAGTACTCGAGATGCCTACGTCCGTCCCGATCGCCTGACGCACGCCGCGCGCCATCTCCCGCGCGCAGGATTCACTGACGGCGCCGACGCTATCGAGCGTCTCCCGGCTGACCTGAAGGAGCCGACGCTTGATCTCGTTGGAATAGGCGACGATACCGCCCTGCATGTAATCTGAGGAGCCAGAGATACTCGTAATACCCAGCGCAATACCACCGCCGGTGCAGGATTCGGCGGTCGAGCAACTCCAGCCACGCCCGCGTAGCGAACTGGCGAGACTGTCCGAGATGCTGATAATGTCGTCCGGGATCAGCGGCCGGCTCCCTGTATCGCTCATACTTATGCGAGTATCACCCAAGCGGGACACCGATTGCAAACAGGTACGGTGTACGGACAGATCCGAGTGTATCCTTTGGTAAATCCCCGTGGCACTTGCCAGTGTTAACAGAATGTTGAAGCGATACCAATGACGTACAAGGCAACACAGGATGTCGTCCGACGTGTGATGCCGTTGCTGGAGCAGCTTGCAACGCGCACGATCGATAAGGCGCGGCTGTTGCAGTATCTATCGGCGATGGCCGGTGTCGACTGGGGTGTTATGGCAGTGGCGGCAGACGAGCAGACCGATGAGGGGCGCGTCATCACCTTCCGCGATGTTGTGAGCGGGGCCGAACACGAACTGCGCTACCCGGATGTCCTGGACGCGTCGCTTCATGCTCTGGTACTGGCCGAATATAAGCGGCTGGCCGTCGATCGCCCGCTAACGAAAATGGACCGCAACCTCTTCGATCACTTCTTCGCACTCTCGCACTGCGCTCGCTGCCGCTATCGCGGGCCAGAGAACGCACAGATCCACAGTGAGTGTCACTTCGCCGGTTACCCGATCAACTTCGAATCCGAATAACCGACGAGAGTGACCGAGGGAGCAGCGATCGCTGCTCCCTCGGTCACTCTCGTCGGTTGCGAATGTTTGCCGGCTACTCCAGTGTCTGGATGTAGGCGATGAGTGCGTCGATGTCTTCGTCAGGCAGGTCCGCGTAGGTGTCGGGCATCAGATCTTGGAACCCCTCGTGGATCTGGGCGCTTGGATCACGAATCGAAACGGTTAGATACTCCTCGTTTGCGGTGACGGTCTGACCGTTCTCGAGCGGGACCTCGCTTCCAAACAGACCCTGCCAGGTCGGCCCGACAGCCTGCGAGCCGTCGACCGAGTGGCAACCGGCACAGCCGTAGGAGGTTGCCAACTCCTCGCCCATCGCTGCCAAATTCTCGCCGCCGCCGCCGGATGGCTCTGTTGCCTCGCCGCCCGGTTCGGGTGTGCCTTCATCTCCGCCTTCACCGCCGTGACCGCCTTCTTCGTCAGGCTGGCTGGCTGCCTGGGTTTCGACAAAGTCTGGATGAGTTCCGCTATCGTTCAGGCCCGAGCAGGCGCCAATCGCGACAGCGATCAGTGTTAGTAGTGTCAGGGTTGAGAGTGAACGCAGCAACGAACGGTACATCTGCCGGCTCGCTGGCCGGCCGCTGATCTGCCTTCCGAACTGCGGCATACGTCTCTTTCCTCGTCTCGACTACTGATGGACCTGGTTCAATATGACCAGGTGCATTCCGACCCCCCAACCAGAGCGTAACCTATCACAAAGTCGCCGTGTTTGCATGCCTGCCAGGGCTTCAGATGCAAGCGCACGCAGATGGCCGCCTGTGCAAGAATCGGACGGTTGGGCCACGTTGACCGTAGCTCGCTTTGACATCGTTCGTACCAATCCGGGAGTGTGGGCGTCGTGCGCATGTTGATCGTAAGCATTTCACTGGTGCTGCTGCTCGCTGGCTGCGGAAAGAGCGAACCGGCTGACGAGACGGTGTCCGAACTGGTCGAGGCACTCAGCGCCAGCGACTACGCCACGGCGTATGATCTGCTGCACCCTGATCATCAGGCAGTCGTCGACGAGCAGTTGTTTGAGGACTGCGGTCGCAAGGCCGAGGGTGCCGGTTCGGCGCGAGTCGACGAGTTCGCGATCACCGGTGACGTTGAGCGGACTCGCACTGTCACAGAACTTGGCGAGATCGACGTCACCGAAGTGGGCGTCAACCTCACCCAACGGGGCCAGACCTTTTATCGGACGTGGGACATGGTCAAGGATGATGGTGACTGGCGCTGGCTGATCGGCAACGACGAACTCGAAGATTTTCGAGCCGGACGCTGCCCCGGTGAGGCAGCGTCCGCTCATCCTTAGCTCGTGTAGAGGGGCTCAACGACCCCGGTTGCCTTGAGCGCCGCTCTGGTGATGTCGCCGATCACTTTTTCGCCAACGTGCTGGTCCGGTAGTCCCTCGCAGAAGACGGCGATGACCAGACGCTGACCGTCCTTCATCACGAATCCAGCGTCGTTCGTGACGCCCTTGATACTGCCGGTCTTGGTTCCCCAGCGGATCGACTCATCTTCCGGCAGGTAGCGCGAGATCCGGCGCGTACTCGACTGCTTCTCCAGCATCGCCGTCATCGCCTCGCATGATTCCGCAGATGCGGCGCGTCCATCGAGAATCGCCTCAACTACGGCGACGTAGTCGTCGGCTGTCGCCAGATTCTCTACCTCGCCCTCGATCGCGGGACGGCCCTTCATCTTGCGGCCGAGGTTCGAGCCGGTCATCTCAAGCTCACGCATGACGGCATTGACGGTCGTCCATGCCGGCCATGTCGATCAACACATTGGTCGCCGTGTTGTCGGAGATCGAGATCATCAGATACAGCAGATCGTTGACGGTCATCTCGATTCCGTCGTGCAGGTGGAGCATGACGCCACTGCCTACTGCCTTCTCACTGTCGCGCAGGACAAATGTGTCGTCCAGCTTTCGCTCGCCACGGTCGATCTGCCGGTAGATCTCGATCATGAGCGGGATCTTGACGCAGCTTGCGGCCTTGAATTGCCGGCTGCCGTTGTGACTCCAGCGCTCACCATCAGGTCCAACGACGGTGACTCCGACGGCCCCCTGCTCTTCGGCAGTCTTGACGATCTTCTCGAGTTCGCTCCAGTTCGTGGACACTGATTCCTCCCCTTCCGAGTTTGATTCCAATCCAGGCCATCATACAGTAGTTACAGCCCAAATACTCTACATAATGAGAGTCAACTACGATATACTTGGTGAATGAATACGATGCCGATTGACGCCACGACAACAACCGACGAAATAGCCCGCCCGGCTGGCCGAGCGCGATTCAAGCCCCACAACGTCTTCGAGTACACCCTCGATGAATTGACCGAATGGTTCCGCGAGCGGGGTGAGCCAGCCTACCGAGCGAAGCAGCTCTACAACTGGGTCTTCCGGAACTTTGCGACTGACTACGCTCAGGTGACGGTGCTTCCGGCAGCCATGCGCCAGCGGCTGGCAGGCGATCTGCCGATACAGGCATTGACGCCGATTCACGAGATCGCGACCGACGATGGCGAGACGCTGAAGGTGTTGTATCGCACGGCCGACGGGCAGACGCTTGAAACGGTCCTGATGTTCTATCCGGATCGTTCGACCGTCTGTGTCTCGTGCCAGGTCGGCTGCGCGGTCGGCTGTTCATTCTGCGCGACCGGCCTGATGGGGCTGCAGCGCAACCTGAGCGCTGGCGAGATGGTCGCCCAGGTCGTCGATATGGCACGTCGCTCGCACGAACGTGGCCGGCCGTTGACTAACATCGTCATGATGGGGATGGGTGAGCCTTTCCACAACTACGACAACGTCATGAAGATGGTCGCAATCCTCAACCAGCCGGAAGGGATGCACTTCGGGTCGCGCCGGATCACCATCTCAACGTCGGGTGTGGTCCCGTTCATCGACAAGCTGGCGACCGAGCCGTACCAGGTCAACCTGGCGATCTCGATCCACGCCGCCAACGATGAGCTGCGTTCGACGATGGTGCCGCTCAACCGGCGCTGGCCGCTGAACGAGCTGATCGCCAGCATTCGTCGCTACATCAGTACGACCCACCGTCGCGTCTCGTTCGAGTACGCGATGATTGCCGGAATCAACGACAGCGACGACGACGCCCGCCAACTCGCGAAGCTCCTTAAGGGGCTGCGCTGCCACGTCAACCTGATTCCGCTCAACCCGACGCCCGCGTTCCCGTACGAGCGGCCAGCCGTCGAACGGATCGACCGCTTCGCACAGATAATCAATGACGCCGGGATCCCGGCGACGGTCCGATACTCTCGCGGAGTTGAGATTGCCGCGGCTTGCGGTCAGCTTCACATCGAGCAGCAGAAGCTCGACATTGCTGAATCCGCCGCGACTGCGACGGGCTGATCGACCGAAGGGCGCTTCCGGTCGCATCGACGTAGTATCCTCGGTGGCGGAATGTTCGGTGTACTGAGGATTTCTGCGTGCGTATCGCCTATTTTGATCCGTTCTCTGGCGCGAGTGGCGACATGGTGCTCGGCGCGCTGGTGGATTGTGGACTGCCGCTCGACGATTTACGTGGAGTACTGGCGGGGCTGCGGCTTGATGGCTGGGAACTGACCACCGAGCCAGTAAGCCAGCACGGCATCGGTGGAACGCGAGTCAATGTATCTGCTGACGACGGTACCCACTCGCGTGATTGGGGTCAGATCCGGGCCATCTTGACAGATGCTGCGTTGCCAGAGCCAGTCCGCGAGGCATCGATCGCGATCTTTGAGTCGCTTGCCCACGCCGAAGCGCATGTCCACGGTGCTGACATCGACAGCGTCCACTTCCACGAGGTTGGTGGCATCGACGCAATCGTCGATATCGTCGGCGCGGCGGCAGGCCTGCACCTGCTGGGCGTTGAGCGAGTCTTCTCCGGGCCGCCTGCCCTTGGACGAGGATTTGCGAAGTCGATGCACGGTACGATTCCGATTCCCGCGCCCGCGACCGCGAAACTGCTGGCGAACGCTGGGGCGCCATCTCGTGATGCCGACATCGAGGCAGAGCTGCTGACGCCAACCGGAGCTGCGATCCTGACGACACTTGCGGAGTTCGCGCGGCCCGAGTTCCGATCGACGGCAATCGGCTATGGCTATGGGCGGCGCGAGCTCCTCTGGCCAAACGCGCTTCGGCTCTGGATCGGCGAGATGGACGACGCGACGGCTGTGGAATCCAGTACGGATCCGAAGCCAGCGATGGAACTGCTCCTCGAGACTAACATTGACGACATGAACCCTGAATACTATGAGTTGTTGATTGAGCGGCTGTTCGAATCTGGCGCTTTGGATGTCTTCCTGACGCCTATTGTCATGAAGCGCGGCCGTCCAGCAACCAGGGTGAGCACGATCGTCGCTGCGGTAGATCGCCGACGTGTCGAGCAGACGCTGATCGAAAACTCGACGACGTTCGGTATCCGCGCGCTACCGATCGAGCGGACGAAGGCAGGGCGCGACTGGGAGACGGTCACGACCCGCTGGGGAGATGTGCGCCTCAAGCTGAAGATCTGGCGTGGCCGTGTTCAGGAAGCGGCTCCGGAATACGCTGATTGTGTCGCAATCGCGCGTGCGTCGGGCGCTCCGTTGCGGCTGATCTACGGCGAGGCACAGCGAATTGGTGAGGTGTTCGTCGGCCAACGACGAACTGGTGTTGATGGGGAAGGATCAGGTGACGATGAGTAGCAGTAACAAGCCACGGGTGGCGATCGTGATGGGTAGCGAGAGCGACCGCCCGTTCATGAGCGAGTCAGAAAAGCTGCTGGACGAACTGGGAATTCCAAGCAAGCTGGTCGTAATGTCTGCTCACAGGACACCAGCCAAGGTCCAGGAACTGGCGTCGACTGCCCGTGAGCAGGGGATTGAAGTCATCATCGCCGGCGCCGGCTGGGCCGCAGCACTGCCAGGCACGATCGCTGCCTGGACGACGTTGCCCGTCATCGGTGTTCCCCTGCCGACCAGCGACCTGAACGGGCTGGACGCGCTGCTTGCGATCGTCCAGATGCCGGCTGGGATCCCGGTTGCGACCGTTGCGATTGGCAAGGGCGGCGCACGCAACGCCGCGATCCTTGCCGCCCAGATCATCGCGACCGGCGATGAAACGGTCCGTGATGCCGTCGAACGCCACCGCGAGAGCATCAGGGGTTAGTAGCCGTTGGACATGTAGGCTGAGGCAAGCGACACGAGCGTTTCGCTCGTTTCACATGCCTCAATCCGTCGTTATGGCTGCTCGCCGTAGCGCCAGGTGTAGTAGTGGAGGCCGACGTTTCCGGCCTCCACTTTCCATCCATCGGCATTGCCCGGCGTGTAGGTCAGGCAGCGGCGCTCGAAGCATTGGAACAGGACGCTCTGCTCGACGCCACCGACGCGGATGGTCGTCCAGTAGGCTTCAGTGATGGGATAGCCGGTCGCGTAGACCGCATGCTGGAACAGGTTATCGGTCACGATCTGGCCGTTCTCCTCGATTGGGCCGCTGCTGTTCATGAATTCCCAGAAGACAGACGCGATCGTGTGGTCGATCCCATCGACCGTCACGCGCTCTGTGGCGTAGATGAACTCGGGTAGTTCGGTCTCATCGGCGTCTCGGATATCGTTGGCGTCGGCGTACTGGTCGATCAATGCCCCCTCGTCCCGAGCGGGAACCGACGTTCAATCGCTGGTGCTCGATGTAGGCGTAGGTCGGGTGCTGGCCGAGGTCGCCAGCAATGCTGATCTCAGCGGGCGTTGGAGTGTCGTCACGCTGGTTGTCGCCGGTCTGGTAGAAGCCTTCCACCATCTCAACGACAAGCAAGCCGTTGGTCACATCCCATGGATCAGCGCCTCGAAAGGCGTTGTCTTCCATGCGGCTCTTGTCGAAGTATTGGACGGTACGCGATCCCCCCGGCGACTCCGCGTACGACTCCTGTCGTTCGGCTGTGATTGGGCCCGGTCCCCACATCCAGGTTCGATCGACAACCAGGCTGGAGACTGGATTGTCCGTTCGCTCCCACGTACGCCGGAAGGCTGGGTTGTCAATCGCCGGCCCCTGTGAACCGCTGGTCGTTACCTGGTAGACGACGCCCGCCAGGTCGACGAGGTAGAGTTCGCCGGCCTCGTCCTCACCGAACGATGTGATCCACGAGTCGGAGTCGAGCTCGAGTTCGTTCGACCAGCCGTCACCGTCCGGTGTGAGAGACCAGATGAGTCCGCTGCAGTAGTCACCGTAGAAGTACCGTCCGGCGAGTGACGGATAGTCGCTGCCACGATAAACGTGTCCGCCGGTGACCGAGCAGCCGTTGTCGTGGTCGTAGGCTGCGACCGGCAGTGTGTAGATTTCCTGGTCGCAGTCGTCTTCGTAGCAGTGCAGTCCCTCCATTGCATTCCAGCCGAAGTTACGGGCAGCGCCTGTTCCGGCTGGAACATGGTTGACCTCTTCCCACATCGACTGTCCGACATCGGCGACCCACAGGTCGTTGGTCTGGCGGTCGAAGCTGATGCGCCACGGGTTGCGGAGACCGTATGCCCAGATTTCCGGTCGAGCATCGACGTTATCGACGAACGGGTTGTCGGGCGGGATCGCATACGGATCCCCTGCGTCGATGTCGATCCGGAGAATCTTGCCGAACAGCGACATCAGGCTCTGCGCGTTTCCATACGGGTCGCCTCCGCTCCCCTCGTCGCCAGTGCTGATATACAGCATGTCGTCCGGCCCGAAGACCAGCGAGCCTCCGTTGTGGTTCCGCTCGCGGTCGGGTATCTCAAGGACGATCTCGCCGCTGTCGCGGTTCGCGATGTTCGGGTCGTCCGAGACGACGAAGCGTTCGACGGTATTGGACCAGTCGTTAGCGGTGTAGAAGACGAACAGCTCGCCGTTGTTCTCGTAGTCGGGGTGGAACGCGAGCGATAGCAAACCCTGTTCACTATCGTCAGTCAGGACACGGTCGGTCAGGTCGAGGAACAGCGTCTCCTGCAATTCGCCATCGACGATAACGCGGAGGCGACCTGGCCGCTCGACAACAAACAGGCGGTTGCTGCCGTCGCCAGCGTTGGTAACCTGGACTGGCGCGTCGAGCCCACCGACGACTGGTACAAGTGCAATCGATTCCTGGGCCCATGTCGTCGACGATCCGGATACGCCCGTGACTAGCGTGCAGACGACGATTGCAATCGCAATCCAGACACGGAGCCAGGCGCTACGGCGCCATTTTCCTGTGCCTCGATGCCGTTCGATGTTTCCCAAGCACCCGCCCCCACTCCGTGTATACCTGTAACCGAGATCAAGTATGCAGCGATTGCAAAATCGCGCGTAGGTGCGCAAGTGTAGGAAAGAGCGCGCCGGCGAATGATAAGATCAGCGACGGTTGAACGACTCGACAGGGCGGCGCATCAGTGCCGCCCTGTTGCCGCGTCAGAGGTCGTAACCTGTCCCGTCAGGTGGACTTGTCAACGGTGACAGAATGCGACGTACTGGCTGAATCGTATGTTCCGCGCCTGGACACGGATTTGACGCCTGTTTCAGGGGATTGTTACTATCGCACGACGCGGCACGCCTCGTGCGCGATACCAGATGGTGCAGACGGCCCGTGACTAGTGGGGGTATGGGCAATCCACTGCGCCTGGAGGAACCAACACTATGTACCTCGAGCGAGTTTCAGGTCCCGCCGACCTCAAACAGATGTCCGTTGCTGAGCTTGAGTTGCTGGCACGGGAGATCCGCGACGAGATCTATCGCGTCACCAGCCGCAACGGTGGACACTTCGCATCGAACCTCGGCTCGACGGAACTAACGCTGGCACTGCACTACGTCTTTGACTCGCCGACTGACAAGATCGTATGGGATGTTGGCCACCAGGGCTATCCGCACAAGCTCGTGACGGGCCGCCGCGAGCGGTTTGAGTCGATCCGCCAGGAAGGTGGACTATCTGGCTTCCTCCAGCGGGAAGAAAGCGAGCACGACGCCTTCGGAGCTGGACACGCCAGCACCAGCGTCTCGGCAGCGCTCGGGATGGCGATGGCCAACCACCTCAGTGGCAATCCGGGTCGCGCAATCGCTGTCATCGGCGACGGCGCATTGACCGGAGGAATGGCCTACGAGGCGCTCAACAACGCTGGCAGCCTGCGAATTCCGTTCATCGTCGTCCTGAATGACAACGAAATGAGCATCGCGCCAAACGTTGGCGCTGTCTCGAAGTACCTATCGCGTGTTCGGACCGATGAGCGCTACAACCGCGCCAAGGCAGACTTCGAGCGGATGCTCCAGCGGCTCCCACAGGGTGAATTATTCGTCGAGCTTGGCAAACGGATGAAGGACTCCTTCAAGGAGTTCGTCTACCACACAATGATCTGGGAAGAGCTTGGCTTTACCTATGTTGGCCCTGTCGACGGTCACAGCGTCGGCGATCTCATCGAAGCCTTCAAGCAGGCCAGGCATCTCGATGGACCAGTCTTCATCCACAGCGTGACGGCCAAAGGCAAGGGGTTCGACTTCTCGGAGGCCGACCCGTTCAAGCACCATGCGGCCCGTGTCGCGACGTCCGGACCGTCCGCGCCGCAGCCTCCGAAGTATCAGGATGTCTTCGGCGATACGCTGACCGAATTGGCGCATGAGAACGACAAGATCGTCGCGATCACGGCCGCTATGCCGGATGGGACCGGCCTACTACCGTTCGCGAAAGCGCACCCGGATCGTTTCTTCGATGTGGGCATCGCCGAGCAGCATGCGGTCACGTTCGCGGCCGGAATGGCAGCGCAAGGGATGCGACCGGTGGCGGCCATCTACTCGACCTTCCTCCAGCGTGCCTACGATCAGGTTGTTCATGATGTCTGCATCCAGAATCTGCCGGTCGTCTTCGCGATGGACCGCGCCGGGCTGGTCGGCGACGACGGGCGGACGCACCACGGCATCTTCGATTTCGCCTACCTGCGTTGTCTGCCCAACATGGTTGTCATGGCGCCGAAGGACGAGTCCGAACTCCGCAACATGCTGCTGACGGCTGTCGAGCGAACCGAGGGTCCCTCGGCTGTCCGCTATCCGCGTGGCAATGGCGTCGGTATCTCGATTGACCTTCCGCCTCACACCCTTCCAATTGGCCGTGGCGAACTGCTCCGCGACGGAACCGACGTGACGATCGTTTCGATTGGGACGATGGCGCTGACGGCTGAGCACGCGGCTGACCAGCTGGCTCGCGAGGGCATTTCGGCGGCTGTCATCAACGCCCGCTTCGTCAAGCCGCTCGACGAGAAACTGATCCTGGACTGGGCCCGGCGCACCGGTGCGGTCGTCACGCTTGAAGAGGGTTCGGCTGCAGGTGGCTTCGGTTCGGCGGTGCTGGAACTGCTGGCGCGTGAGGGATTGCAACTGCCGGCCAGGGTGCTTGGCATCCCGGATCGCTTCTTTGACCACGCATCGCAGTCGTCGCTGCGCAAGCAGGCGGGCCTGACGATTGAACACGTTGTCGAGGCGGCGCGAGCAGTGACGCAGCAACCGGCTGCAGTCGCGCTCACCTAGCTGGTTCTCGAATCCGCGGCACGTGCAAGCGCTGATTGACCATGCAGACCGCCTCGGCGTCACACTCGACGCCCAGGCGGTCGAGCGTTTTCAGCAGTACCGTGATCTGCTGCTGGCAGCGAACGAGCGCTTCAACCTGACCAGCATTACCGACCCGCATGAGGTCGAGGTTCGCCTCTTCGCCGACTCATTGTCGCTGCTGCCATACGTTCCAGGCGATTCCCGACGCTTGCTTGACATCGGTTCAGGTGGTGGTGTGCCGGGTCTCGCGCTGGCGATCGCCCGACCCGAGTTGAACGTAACGCTCCTGGATGCGACGGCCAAGAAGGTGCGCTTTCTGGCTGAGACTGCCGACGCGCTCGGCCTCGATCACGTGACAGCCATCCAGGGCCGCGCCGAGGAACTGGCGCGGGATCGTAACCATCGCGAGCGATACGATGTCGTCACCGCGCGTGCCGTCGCCCGGCTCGTAACGCTTGTCGAGTTGGCAATTCCGTTCCTGACCGTCGGTGGTCGCGCGATCCTGCCAAAGGGGAGCGCCGCGTCGGAGGAGTTGGAAGAGGCACGCTACGCGATCGGGTTGTTAGGCGGCAGAGTCCAACCACTCATCGAGACGGAGATTGAGGGCACAACACTCGTGCTGGTCGAAAAGCGGAAGCCGTCGCCCGCAGCATATCCGCGGAACACGGGGGTGCCGAACAAGAGTCCATTGACCGGTTAACCAGTGCGGCAGTGTTCCTCCGCATCCTGGCAGAGGCTGCTATAGCACACGTTCCCAATCACAGCATGGGAACACTATGCGCCGTCGTCGAGGTTCCAGTACGCAGCGTACCGCTGCTTCGCGGCTTCGAGCGCCGCTCGCGCATCAAGGCCGATTGTCTGCGACTGCGGCCAACGGTCTGCGCGTGCCTGATTAACTGGTTCTTCAAGGTTCGAGCGGTACTCAGTCAGCGCCTCGAGGATCGCGAGCGTGCAGTATGGGGCGTAGACCTCCGAATAGCCGCCTTCCTGAACGACCGCCAGCTGTCCGCCACATAGCTCTCCTGCAAGCGTCATCATTGCCTGGGTCATCCGGCGGTATCCCTCAGCTGTCACGCACATGCGGCCAAGCGGATCGGACGCCGATGCATCCTGGCCGGCTGAGATCAGGATCAGCTCCGGCTTGAACTCACGTGCGATCGGCATGATGATCTCTTCGACGGCGGCCAGGTAGGTGGCGTCACCGCTTCCGGCTGGAAGCGGGATATTGATCGTTCGACCAACGCCCTCTCCGGTTCCAGTCTGGTCGAGGTGACCGAACTCCTCCGGGTAGAGTCGATCCTGATGGGTCGAAACGAACAGGACGTCGGGATCAGCGTAGAACGCATCCTGTGTCCCATTGCCGTGGTGGACGTCCCAATCGAAGATCATGATGCGTTCGAGGCCGTAGGTCCGTCGTGCGTGCATGGCGGCAATGACGACGTTGTTGAAGATGCAGAATCCCATCCCCTTGTCGCTCATCGCGTGATGGCCCGGCGGCCGAACGAGAGCGAATGCGCGGGTCATATCGCCCCCCAGGGCGGTATCGACGGCCGCCATCGCGCCGCCGGCAGCCAGCAGCGCGATCGCGTACGAATCGGGTCCGACGGGCGCTCCCTGACCCGCGTCGCCACCACCGGACTCGCTCAGCGCTGCGACGCGCTCGATGTACTCCTGTGTGTGATACAGGCCGATCGTCGGTTCGGGAGCGCTGTAGGGCGAAATCATCTGCAGGTGCTGGCCGATGTCGCTCATGTCGAGCAGCTTGATCGTTCGCTCGACGAGTCGTGGGTTCGAGGGATGGTCAACCTGCTCGACGAACGGTAGCGGATCGCCTGAAAGGGGCAGCCGGTACGGATTGGTATTGTGTTGCAGGTAACGGCCGCTGTAGACCAGCCCGACCATCGTCATCGGAACCCTCACTCCTCACTCGCCATCGAACGACGCTCTGGACAGGATATCCGCGAAGCGCGTTACATGCCCCGGCCCTCGACCTGGGTGACCTTTCCGGTCTCAGGATCGTAGATGTTGCGCTTCTGTCGACCGAGATCGACGCCAAGGACGTGGAGTGAATAGCTCGGTCTGTCGCCAACGGTCTCGATCCGATGGATGTCGTCAGGTGGCAGGAGAGGGTAGACGGCACCGCGAGTCAGCACTTCATCGCTGATGAGATCGAGGTTGGCGTGCTCGTGGTTGCTGCCATCATCGGTCCGTGAATAGCGTGCTGTGCGCTGCTCTCCACCGGCAATACCGATCAATCCCCAGGTGACATGGTCGTGGACCGGCGTCGGCATCCCTGGTGCAAACTCGACGACATAGATCTGCAAGGAGCCATCCGGTGCGCTGTGATACATGTAGCGTGGGCGGCCGTTCTCCGGCTCGGCTCGGTAGCGCTCGTCGAAGAGCCCGTCGTCCCAGACGACGCGCTCGACGAGCGGTTGTAACTCGCGGACGACGCGCTCGCGGTCGCCATTTGCCGACGAGATTGTGTTCTCGGCATCGCTGATGAAGGTGTCAATCGTGTACGCGCTGGTGGTATCCATCGTCGAGGTCCCTCCGTCGTCCCTGGCAGGCCATGTCCAGCAACAGTGTACGCGGCCTGCCGGAAAACGGGGAGGTATTCGACCTGACGGTTAGCGGACGATGCGGCGTGCCTTCGTCTCGAGCTCGATCAGCAGGCCGCCGACGGCGTCTTCAGCCGATGGACCAGTGCCGACCAGAATCCATGCCGGTGGTGCGGACACCGGAGGTTCTCCTCGGACCGATCCGAGCGCAAACCACTCTCCAGATGGGGCCCGGCCGGTTGTGTACTCAGCCAACAGGCCGCGTGTGCGAAGAATCCGCGCGGTACGAAGCTCCGTCGCTTCTGCTTTAGACGAGAGTTCATTGTCTATCATCGTTGCTGACCCCTTGCCTGGTCCGCTCGATCACGAGCGGTTCACTTCCTTGTGATCTTCGTCACAAAGTATACGTCGGGACTACCGTCGAGCGAAAGTGAATCTAGTCACGAAAAGGTCACGAATCGTGAATACCCGGGCAGACGGCCTAGCGGTCAAACACAGTGGCCGTGATCTCCGAAATGACGGGAAGCGGGTCCCCACCTTCAGCGAAATACACGAACAGGATCGGTCCTTCGCGAACGTAAATCGATGCTGTCGGAACCCCATCCGATGTTGGGACCGTCAGCGCGACAGCATTGTCACCGACGCGTGGCGCCTCCGCGGCCGTCGCGCCGGTTGCCGTGCCGAGCTGTCGCAGCCATTGCAGCGCGGCCTCGGCTTGCTCGTCACTGCCGTACTCGTTAATCGTCGTGAGGATCGAATATGGCAACTGATCGTTGTCGCTGGTCGTCCGCATGAAGGCTCGAAACAGGTGCTGCTGGAATCCCCACTCCTCCAGGCGCCGCAGGTGTGCCGCGCGGTCGGCGTAGGCGTTCGCCAACTCCTCGGCCGTCCGCGTTCCTTCTTCGGCGATCGTATAGCCCTGGGCAGGCATCTCGGCCAGGAGCGGCAGCCGATCGGGAAGTGCGACCTCTTCGGGCGTTGAGGTTGCTCCGGCGGTCGGTGAGGCAACTGTTGATGGAGATGCCTCGCTGGTCGCCGTTGCCGCCGGCGTCTCGGTCGCGGCGACAGTTGGTGAGGCAGTCGCCGTTGCCGTTGGCGGTTGTGGAGTCGGTGACGCGGTCGCGGTCGCGGTGGAAGTTGAGGTCGGAGTGGGATCGCGGTCGTCGCCGGTTTCCGGGCCTGCACAGGCTGCTGCAGTCGTAATTGCGAGCATAGCCACAGCGAGTGTTCGAGCTAGACGGCTTGGATGTCGTGTAGTCTGCCAGCCTGCCGGCATCGGTCCCCTGTCCAGTTGAATCGATCTTCCATCCTGATTGTAACGAACTGAGCAGTTCAGTTGTCTCTATCGCGGAAACAGCCCAGCCGAGCGCTCACGTCGAATCGGTGATGCGTGCGTCGGGTTTACAATTGCGTCGCGAGTGCCGCGTAACGCACTCGGGCGGATCCACTCATCGGCTGCGTGTCTCAACAGGGAGAGGACGTTCACCAGATGCCCACAGGAATCGACCATGTCATCATTCTCGTCGATGATCTCGAACAGGGTATCGACCAGTATCGGAAGCTCGGCTTTACCGTCACGCCCGGTGGCAAGCACCCTCGCTATACACACAATGCGCTGGTCACGTTCGCGGACGGGAGTTATCTCGAGCTGATCGCGTTTCATGAGCACCCAACATCTACCAACCCAGGGGAAGGACACCGCTGGTTCAAGCACGTTGGCAATGGTGGAGGGATTATCGACTACGCGCTGGCGACCCCAAACCTCGATGGGCTGGTTGCTGACGCCGACACGCGCGACTTCACACACGGAGCCGCGACGCCCGGCGCACGCAAACGGATCGACGGCGTCGAGATCGCCTGGAAGAGCGCGATGGCGAAGGACGACCCGAACGTCGGCGCGTTGCCGTTCCTGATCGAGGACGTCACCGACCGTGAACTTCGTGTACCAAGCGAGACATCGACGCACGACAACGGCGTTCGCGGCATTCAGTCGCTGGTCATCGCCGTCGCGGACCTCGACGCGGCAGTCAAGCGATACTGCAAGCTCCTGGATCGAGAGTCGCCGTCAGGCGAAGGCCTGCCAAACGTGGACAACGCTGACGGCGTTTACTTCATGGTCGGTCCACATCGGATCGACCTGGCGACGCCAACCGGTGGCGGACCGCTGGCTGACCAATTGAAGGCACGTGGGGACAGCGCCTACGAACTTTCACTGCTGGCAGGTGAAACGGTCGACATCTCTCCGGCCGCGGCTGGCAACGCGCGCCTGCGTTTCGTCGCAGGTTAGTCGCATCCGGCGTTCAGCAGCCCCTCCCCGATCGGGGAGGGGCTGTATCTTTTTGAGAAATACATCAGGCCGTGTCGTTTGCGTACAATTCGGCCCTGTTCGACGAACCAGGGAGGACACCGCATGCCGGTCAAAGACACGGCTCGCGAAGCAGCATTCGCGGCCATGCGGGCAGCACGCAACGACATCCAGCGCGTCTGCCGTGAAATTCATGATGATCCCGAGGCAGCCGGAAACGAACACCGTGCGTCGGAGCGGTTGCGTGGATTGCTCGTCGAGTCGGGCTTCGAAGTTGAAGCCGGCGTTGCTGGCCTTCCGACCGCCTTCCGGGCAACGAAAAAGAATCATGACATCGAAGCGATGCGCAATGGCTTGCGCCACGGGCATGTGGCGTTCCTCGTGCGTGCCGATGCGGATGAGGTGAATGGCCACATCAACGGCCATCCGACTGGCCTGGCTGCCTCGCTCGGGGCGGCAATCGGGCTTGGCGCTGGGCTCGAGCTCGAGTTTGGAGCCGTCACCGTCGTCGGCTATCCTGGAGACGCCGGGCTGGTCGCGATGGCTCGGGCCGGTGTGTTTGACGAGTTCGACGCGGTACTGGGAGCGCAGCCAGCGACATCTGGAGAGGGCTTCTGCTACACGATCGACTCTACCGGGGAGACGCTGGCAGCTCGCTCCGCGACGATAACGATCGACGGCGATACCTCGGCGTTTGTTGATGTCGTCAATGCGGCAGCGTCGACAGTCGAGGCGCCCAATCGTCTCGACGTTGCGTCCAACGCTGACGGAATCGTCCAGCTGAACCTCACCGGTCAGACAGCTAACGATCTGATGGACTTGAGCGCGAACGTTGAGCGGATTGTGGATGAGACGCCGGGTGCGGCCGTCACATTCGGAACCATGTTCGAAGATACTATCGTCAGCCGGATCCTCGCCCGCCGCGTCAAGACCTACGCCGATACCCTTGGATACAAGCGTGACAAGACGAGAAAGACCGAGCCGGGTCCGGCGAGCGGATGGGGCAGTGTGTCGTACTCGGCACCGAGCTTCATCTTCAACTTCCCGTTCACAACCGATTCGGTCGTCAGAGGCACCCCTGAGTTCGCCGTCGTGGCCAGCAGGACCGACAGCTACGATCGCGCGTTCGAATTCGCGGAGTGTCTCTGCTTGACGGGCGTTGACGTCCTACGTGACATGCAGTTCCGCGCGATAGCCGATGACCAGCTTGTGAAGGCATTGGCAACGCGGGGCATCCGACGTGATCATCGTCGCTGGCTCGGTGTCCACCCGGTCATCAAGGATCCGAACGCCAAAAAGAATGGCAAGAAAGGTCCGAAGCTAACCGATTTCAAGATGGTGCGCGGACCGGGCATGCGCGACAACTAGCCAATACCCATGCTGACAGGCCAGCGATCGGGACGGATCGAATCAGACGCCGTCCCACGTTCGGATCGCTGGCCGAGCGTCATCCCGCCCAGAATCCCTGCACAAACAGAAAGCTTGTGAGCGTCAGGCCAAGTGTAAAGACGATGCTCAACGTCATTCTGGCACCTTCATGCGAGATCTTGCCCAGCAGGATAAAGACTGGAAAGAGCACTACGACGTAGCCCCCCATGCCGAGCCGGCTGCCGACCAGCAATGGAACGACTGTCATGGCAATCACCAGCACGCCATAACTTGGCCTGACCTTCCAGCACAGGAATGCTCCAGCGATCAGGAACGCGCAGACGAACGTGATTTCTGAGACGACAAACACCTCTCGCAACGCGCCGTCGCGACCCAGTTGGATGCTTCCAGTTGCATTACCGATTCGGAGATAGTCTGAGCCGTTCCAGATGAGCGAGCTGGCCGTGTCGGTTTGCCAGGCTTTGAGGCTGTCGCTGAATACCCGTGGACTGCCGAACGCGCTCCACAGGTATGCCAGGTAGGCAAGACCTCCAAGTGGAGACAGGGCGATGGCGACAACATTCAGCTTCTGAACTGGTCGCCCCACGCTCCAGCGTCGCAACTCCATCGCCAGTGGAACGACCAGCAGTAGCCCGGCCAGGCTCGTTGCACCCGCGACGACGCCGAATACGCCTGCTCGCCACCACTGCCCTCGTCGTGCGTGGTAGAGCGCCCCGGCGATGCCGAGCAGCAGCATCGACTGCGGATAGATGGCCGAGAAGTAGATCGCGGCTGGAAACATCAGCATCAAGCCGATCGTCCACCACGCGGTCTGGACACCGAAGTCGAGGCGCGCAAGCAGGTAGACGTAGATGACGGCACCGATCAACGCGAGATGGACGACGACAAGCGCTGCAAAGGCCGGACCACTTGGGAGCAGGGCGTCGAAGAGTCTGATTGCCAGCGGCAAACCCGGAAAGAACGCGACCGATGACCGGACGCCATCAACGTTCGCGTAGCCGTGTTGAGCGATCTGGAGATACCATTCCGCGTCCCAGCGGATCGAGTACCGCCAGAGGCGCATCCCGGCGAACTCCTCCGGCCATGGGTATCTGACACCGACCCGCGACCAGATCAACGAGAGCGCAAGAATGCTCATCCGCCAGACACCGAGCAACAGCGCGAGTCCGGCCAGCATCCGCGCGTTGTCACGCACGACGGATGGTGCCCTCTCCCAACGGATGGCGAGGCGGTTGCCCCAGTCTGATACGCCCGTGCGCCACATCGACGTTGCCAGGTGTGTTCTCATTCCCCGCTACACTCGAATTGCTGCCTGCCGGCCGCTGCGCTGCTTGACGGCATGGCAGGTTGGCCGCTATTGTTGCAGGAACAACTGAAGATGCGAACGGCGACGACGGAGACGAGTAGGCTCCTGACCGGCCCCAGCGAGCCGCGAGATGGTGAAAGGCGGCGGACACGGCGGGCGACGAAGACACTCCCTAGCTGTTGCGGCGAGCCGGCGAAGCGCTGGCAAGCCGTGAACGATTGGCCCCCGTTATCGGGCACGAGCAGGCTCCTCCAGAGCCGGCTCGAAAAGGCGGCCGGCGTGAGCCGGAAGCGAAGAAAGGTGGCACCACGGACCACGCCCCCGTCCTTTCGGCGGAGGGCGTTTGTGTTTTCCGTGCGTCGGAAGCACAGGCGAGAACGCAACTGACAGCCTGTGCCCGGCAATCCTCTGGGAGGTGCCAGATGTTCCTTTCCCCAACCGAGGGGCGAGTCCTCGCCTCGGAACTATCAACCCGTACCGGTCAGACCGCGACGCTTTCCGGCTGGCTGCTCAACCGCCGCAGGCTCGGCGGTGTCATGTTCCTCGTCCTGCGCGACCGATCTGGGACGGCTCAGATCGTCATTGACGACGCGGAACTGGCGGCGACGATTCAGGATCTGCAGGTCGAATCAGTCCTGTCGGTGACTGGCGAGGTCGTCGCTGACGAGCGCGCCCGTGGCGGCGCTGAGATGCGTGCGAGCGAGATCGAAGTCCTGTCGGCGGTCACCGAGCCGCTGCCGTTTGAGATCAATAAGCCGGTTCTCAAGCCGTCGCTCGACATCTGGCTCGACCGCGCCTCGCTGTCTCTGCGCCACGCCAGTAAGCAGGCCGCCTCACGCGTCATGGCGCAACTGGCTGCGTCGTACCGGAGCGCGCTGACTCGTCGCGGCTTTGTCGAGATCTTCACGCCGAAGATCGTCGGTTCAGCGACCGAGGGTGGCGCGAACGTCTTCCCTGTCAGCTACTTCGACCGACCAGCCTACCTGGCGCAATCGCCGCAGCTCTACAAGCAGATGATGGTCGGCGTTCACGAGCGTGTCTTCGAGGTCGGGCCTGTCTTCCGGGCCGAGCCGCACGCGACGACGCGCCACCTCAATGAGTACATCTCGCTCGACCTGGAGTTCGGCTTCATTCGCGACCACCGCGACGTGATGGCACTCGTTGAAGCGTTGCTGCGCGAGATGATGACAGAGGTCGGCGAGGTGTGCGGCGACGAAGTCGCTTCGTTCGGCGCGACCATTCCGACCATCACAACAATCCCGATCGTCGGATTCCGCGAAGCGCAGGAGATTATCCTGCGCGTGTACGGAGAGGATTGCCGCCATGAGCCGGACCTCGCACCACAGCACGAACGCTGGCTCGGCGAGTGGGCGATGCAGGAGCACGGCAGCGACTTCCTCTTTGTCGAGGGCTACCCGACCGAGAAGCGGCCCTTCTATACGATGCCAAACCCTGATGAACCGGAGGTCTCCAACTCGTTTGACCTGCTTTTCCGTGGGCTGGAACTGATCACCGGCGGCCAGCGCGAGCATCGCTACGAGAAGCTGGTTGAGGTAATGGCGCGTCGAGGCGTCGATCCGGCGCCGTTCGAGGGCTACCTGGACGCCTTCCGCTTCGGGATGCCTCCCGAAGGCGGCTGCGCGGTTGGACTGGAGCGCTTCGTTGCCCAGCTTCTTGGCGTCGCCAACGTTCGGGAAGTCACCACGTTCCCGCGAGACATCAACCGCCTGGCACCATAGGCGTATGCGGCGGATGTGCCTCCGCCTGCGTCTGCTAGAGTTCCCCGTTGAATGCAGTGAGGAAACGGGGAAACACTATGCGCTACAGCCGGATGTTTGGGAAGACGTTGCGCGACGCGCCGGCCGGAACCGAGACTGCCAGCGCGGCGCTCCTGGTCCGGGCCGGGTTCGTCCGGCAGCTAGCGGCGGGTATCCACTCGTACCTGCCGCTGGCGGTCCGCTCATTGGCGAAGATCGAGCAGATCATCCGCGAGGAGATGGTCGCTATCGACTGCTACGAGTTGTCGATGCCGGTGGCCCAGCCGGCCGACCTCTGGCAGGAGACTGGGCGCTGGTCGAAGATCGGCGACGAACTGGTGAGGTTCACCGATCGTGGCGGATCGTCAGATGGTCCTGGCGATGACGCACGAGGAGGTCGCCACCGATCTAGTCCGGCGCGAGGTGCGGTCCTACCGCCAGTTGCCGATCCAGTTCTTTCAGATCCAGACCAAGTTCCGTGACGAGCCGCGTCCTCGGGCAGGACTGCTGCGTGGCCGCGAGTTCATCATGAAAGATGGCTATTCGTTTCACGCTGATTCCCAAGATCTGCAACGGTTCTACGATGATTGCCACCATGCCTATCTGCGCGCGTTCCGGCGGTGCGGCTTGCCGGTCATCGTCGTCGAAGCGGCGGCCGGGATCATGGGCGGCAGCGGATCGCACGAGTACATGCTCGAAACCGCCGCCGGCGAAGATGTCCTGCTTGTCTGCCCGAACGCCGACTATGCCGCGAACCGCGAAGTCGCAATAACGAGCTGGCCGGTCAGCGACGAACAGCTGTTGCCGTTGGAGGAGGTTGAGACGCCGAATGCTGCGACGATTGAAGCTGTCGCAAGCTTCCTGGGCGTTGGCACCGACCGAACCGCCAAGGCCGTCTTTTACGACGCCGACGGGCAACTTATCTTCGTCACGATTCGTGGTGATATCAAGGTCAACGAAGTCAAGCTCGCGAGCGTTCTCGGTGCAAAGACGTTGAAGCCGGCGAGCGAGGAACTGATCCGCGCCAGCGGAGCCGTGCCAGGCTATGCCTCGCCGGTTGGCCTGGAGGACGTCATCGTCGTCGCCGACCTGTCGGCTCAGGCGCTGAACCTCGTCGCTGGAGCGAATCGAGAAGGATTCCACCTTCGTAACGTCAACCTCGGACGCGATTACCGGCCGACCCATCTGGCAGATATCGCGCTGATCGAGGCGGGTGCCGCCTGCCCGGTCTGCGGAGCGCCGCTGGTCGAGACACGCGGGATTGAAGTTGGCAACATCTTCAAGCTTGAAACCGTCTACTCGGAACCGATGGGGGCGAACTATCTCGACGAGCACGATCAGGAGCGGCCGATCATCATGGGATCGTACGGCTTCGGTGTCTCACGGACGCTGGCGGCGATCGCCGAGCAGCATCACGATGACCGGGGTATTGTGTGGCCGGTGACGGTTGCACCCTTCGACGTCCATTTGGTCATTCTTGGCGCGGATGACGTAGCGCGGCAACTGGCCGACAACGTCCATTCGATGCTGGACGATGCGGGGATCGATGTCCTCTATGACGACCGTGATGAGTCGGCAGGCGTCAAGTTCGCGGACGCCGACCTGATTGGCATCCCGCTGAGGCTGACGGTCAGTCCCCGCTCGATCAAGGCTGGCGGTATCGAGATCAAGCTTCGCGACAAAGGCCCGGAGACGGCGACGACCATCGCGCTGGAATCGGTGGTGGCAGAAGTCCAGGTGACGCTCGACCGATTGCAGATGCCCTTTGTTGCAGACTGAACGAAGTGCGGCCCCGGATCATGCCGGGGCCGCGGAACTCGTCTCCGTGAAGGAGTGTCCTACGACGGGTGTTCGAAGTCGAACCACTCGTCGTCAGGGAGGTCACGATTGCTCGCCGACTTGTAGAGCATCGCCAGGATGCCGCCGAGGACGAGCAACGCGACGACCAGCAACAGTGCGTTGCGACCCCCACCGTTGGCCTCTGATCCGCTCATTGGGTCCCTCCAGTCCTGTCCTGTTGATGACGGCGCGGGTTGTCGATGGCCTGGTACGCCGTCCGCATGGGCACTCTCCGGCCAGTATAGCAACCACCACCGGATGCCGCAGTGCCAACGGGCAGGATTAGTACAATCACTCGACCAGTCGCCAGGCAGAGCGGACAGGGAACGTTGATGTACTCGGACTTTTCCGGTGGTCCTCAGGGGACTCGTGACCAGATTACCCAGTTGATGGCGCCGCGCGGCGGAACGATGGGCGACGGCATTCGGCTGTCCGTGATCAACGGGATCGGGCTTGTCGTCGCGCTCCTTGCAATCGGGGTGATCTCGCTCGTCGCTCGCGTTTTGAGCCTGCCGTATGTCCTGATCAGCTTCATCGTCGGCATCGCGATCGTCGTGGCAGCGATCTTCTTCTGGTTTCGCTACGCCGAGGCCCACGGTAGAGCCGCCCGTGCCCGGCAACAGAGCGTGCGGCCCGATGTTTACGGAGCCGTTGCCGCGCTACCGTTCGCGATCCTTGGGCTGTTGATGGTGTCGTTCGGACTTTTCGGGCTCTTCGTCGCGATGATCAGCTTTAGTCTTTCACGAGCGGGTGATGGCCTCCAGCGGCTGCTGTTTGCCATCATCTTTCTTGGGCTCGCGGCAGCGAACATCATCGTTGCCCGGGCCGCAACAGATTGAGGTGCGTGGGTGAGTACCATGCTGGTCCGGGCGATGGTTCCAGGTGACGTGGAGCGAATGACCGAGATCTACAACCAGCGTCTCGTCGCAGCGAACACGATGCAGATCCTGTACACGACCGAAGCCGAGCGAGCGGCACGTTTCGCGTCCTCCGATAGCCAACGGATGTTGGTTGTCGAATTCGATGGTCGGCTCGTCGGACATGGCGGGCTGTCGTTGTACGCGCGGCGCAGGGCGCATGTTGGGTCGATTGGAATGTCGGTTGACCAGGAGTGTCACGGGCGAGGTGTTGGAACCGCCTTGCTGGCGGCGCTGATCGACCTCGCGGATAACTGGTACAACCTGCGCCGCCTTGAACTCGAGGTCTACACCGACAACGAGCCGGCCATTCGACTCTACCAACGATTCGGCTTCGTCATCGAGGGTACTCATCGCGCCTACGCGTACCGCGATGGTGCCTGGGCCGACGCGTACTCGATGGCACGCTTGCGAGACGAACCATCGCTGGCGTCATGAACTGCGCCGTGCCGGCAGGCTCGAATGCGCTCATGCGGCGGTGAATTCCGGCGCCGGCATCATCGCCCGAAGCTTTGCCAATCCGATTCGGATGCGCCCCTTGACGGTGCCGAGGGGACAGTTCATCAACTCGGCGATTTCGGTATGGGTGCGTCCGTGGAGGAACGAGAGTTCGATCGCCCGCCGCTGATCGGCAGGGAGCTTCTCCAGCGCGCCCCGCACACGTTCGCGTTCGAGCCCGGCGATGGCCAACTCGGCCGGATCGACGTCGCTGCGATCGATGATGTTCGGCGTCAGTTCCACGTGGATGCCTGCTTTCCGGGACTGCCGAATCTTGTCGATGCTACGGTATTGGACAATGGTCAGCAGCCAGGAGCGGACGCTCCCGCGAGATTGGTCGTATCGATCCGGTTTACGCCAGACGGTCAAGAACGCGTTCTGGACGACATCTTCGGCGTCGTTGCGGTCGCGCAGAATCCGGCAGGCGAGGCCCAGTGCTGCCGTCATATGCCGGTCGTACAGTGTTTCGAGTGCCAGCATGTCTCGCTCGCACAACCGTTGCATAAGTTCCTCGTCGGTGAACTCTCGTATCGCTGCGCCTGGCCTGGCTGTAAACGCCAGAGCGTCATTCAACATCCCGTCAACCCCTTGTCGTTGCGTGACCGTCTGGGACGTATGGTCGGGTGGTCAGTTGCAGAGTCAGTTCGCGATCAGTGATCTGATCGTAGGCTGACGGCGACGACGGGGGTACCGGAAAATGACTGGGCTTGCACCTGGGAAAAACCCTGGGATCAATCAGCGCATCAGCGACGATACGATTCCGCGCTCCAGAGCGGCACGTGTCGCCTCGGTTCGACTACTGACACCGAGCTTTCCGTACAGATTCGCGACGTGGAACTGGACCGTCTTTTCGCTGGTTCCGAGCCGGGCGGCGATCTCCTTGTTCCGCAGCCCGCTGGCCAGCAGTTCCAGCACCTCACGCTCGCGCGGGGTGAGCGCGTCAGACTCATGCACGCGTGCCGCGAGTCGCTCGGCGGCGACAGGCGTGAGCAGCATGCCGCCGGCCGCAACCGTGCGAACTGCGTCGAGCAGCGCATCCGCGGTTGCGTCCTTCAAGAGGTAGCCCCGTGCGCCAAGTCGAATAGCCTGGAAGACCATTTCGTCCTGCGCGAACGTTGTCAGGACGATGACGCGGGTACTGGCACCCGCCTTCGACAACTGTTCGAGGCAACCCAACCCACCTATACCGGGCATCTGCAGGTCGAGCAGGACGACATCAGGAGGATCGTTTTCAATGCGATGCAGGCCCGTTTCGGCATCCGGAGCATTCCAGATGACCTCGATGCCCGGCGCGCTCCCGATCAGCCGTAATAGCCCTTCCCGGACGATCGAGTGGTCATCGACGATACCGACGCGAATCAGCGATTGGGCGACCAGGCTGTGAGAATGACTCGACGCGGAACGCGCGACTGGAAGACCGTCGGCATGTCGTGGGACTCTGCACTGCAGCGATGTCCCGCCGCCGGGTCGCGTCCGGATGTGCAGTTCACCGCCAGCCAGCGTCGCTCGCTCACGCATCGTTGTCAGGCCAAATCCGCCGGTGGCTGTCGCCGGCGCGAGGTTGCCAACGTCGATGCCCTGACCATCGTCGTCGATGCGCAGGAGGACTACCTCTGGTTCGTACTCAAGTGTGACGATGACCTGAGTGGCACGACTGTGCTTCCTGACGTTGGCGAGTGCCTCCTGTGCGATGCGAATGAGGGCCGTCTCCACCGGCGACGGGAGTGGTCCGGACGGCCCGCGCAACTCAATCGACGCGTCAATGCCAGCGCGGAGAACCCCGCGCAACTCGATGCCGATTGCTTCGCTCAACGACTTGCCTTGCAAAACTCCAGGCTGGAGGTTCCAGATGCTGCGGCGTACTTCCTGAAGTGCTTCTCTGGTGGCGTCCTCAATCCGTTGTGCTTCACTGACCAGTTCCGGCGCTTGCCGTTCGAGTTGGATCGTGTGAAGCGACATGTCCAGCACCAGCGCGGCCAGCGATTGTGCCAGTGTGTCGTGCATCTCGCGCGCGATCCGTTGCCGTTCTTCGAGAGCGCCGGTCGCCTGCCGGTCGATCTGTGATGCAAGGAGGCGCGCAAGGATCACGAGCATGTCGAGGTCGCGGCGGCTCTTCTGCTGTGGGGTTCGGTCGAGCGCGCAGAGTGTCCCGTAGAGGCTGCCGTCGGCGAGGACGATCGGCACGCCAATGTAGGCGCGCATGCGGAAGACCGAGACGGCTGGGATGTCGTGGAAGTCGTCGATCTCATCGACGTCGTTGACGATCACCGGCTCGACCGAGCCGATCACACGTCGTCAGAAATTGTGGTTCAGCGGCGTCGAAACGCCCTCCAGTTCAGGTAAGTCAGATGGCAGCTGGAGCCGCGCGAAGGTATGCCGGTCGGCTTCGACCTGGTTTACCATCCGTACTTCCATGTTCAGTAGGTCGCGCATCACCTCGAGCGTCGCATCGATCGCCTCGCGAACGGTCGCGAACGATCGCGCCGCGTGCTGCGAGACGGCAGCGAGCACCGCTGGCGTGTCGCCAGCCGGATTGAACCGATGGTCGCCTGCCACCGAAAGACCTTCCAGTCCCACGATTGCCACGACATAACGATAGCGCGAGCGTGGCACGCGATTCGACGTGATGCAGTGCCGATATTCTATCAGTGTGTCAATAAACTTCTCAATCGATTGCGCATCGCGTTTGCCCGGTTCGACTAGCGCAAACCGGCTCGGATTTGCGTCAGAGCTGGTCCGGCACGTAGACTCGCGCGGACGGATGATCCGGACTGGGAAGGGGGATGGGTGGACGAGCAGGCCGTCGAGGACATGACACAACGCTACAGCAAGGTCTACAGCGGAGCGGTCGCTGATGTGCTCGACAAGCGAGGCTATCGGAACCAGATCGTCGACGGTGCGATACAGGGGCTGACGCTCGACGCGCGCGTTGCGGGACCCGCCTACACCTGCAAGGGAGCACCCGCTACCGATCTCGAACCTGACGATTGGGAGATGCGCAAGCAGTTCCTTGATAGTGTCACGCCGGGAACGGTCGTCGTCGTTGATACGAGTGGAGACACCGTCGCCGCCCACTGGGGGGAGCTAATGAGCACGGCGGCACGTGGACGCGGCGCGACTGGCGTTGTCATCGATGGCGCGACCCGCGATGTCACCCAGATGATGGCGATGGATTTCCCGGCATTCGTGCGCTATCGATCTCCCGCGAGCTCGATCAGGCGTTGGCGAATGAGCGGCTTCGACCATCCGGTCACGATTGGTGGTGTCGTCGTTCGACCTGGCGACTTCGTGCTGGGTGACGCGGACGGCGTCGTGATTGTCCCCGCTGAACTGGCGCAGGAGGTCCTGAAGGAAGTCGAGTCATTGGCGGTTGCTGAGACGAACATGCGTCAGGAACTGCTCGAAGGCGGGACGTTCAGCGAGGTCTTCGATCGGTACCAGGTTGGCTGATTCGCAAGGATCACAGCAGCGGCTCATCACGGCCATCGGCTATGCCTTCACGCCAATCGTGCCGATCATTGTCCTGACATCCGACCTGAAACACGACCAGTTCATGAAGCGTCACGCCGGTCAGGCAATGGTCTGGGCGCCGTTCTTCCTGCTTGCGTTCGTGCTGGTCGTCATCGCGGCGATCTGGATGCTTCGGACCGAATTGCTGCTCTTGTGTCTGTTTCCGGTCCTGTTCCACATGCCATTCCTCCCCGGCGTCATCTGGGGTTGGCGCGTGTATCGCGGGGGCGATCCCCGTCCGCCTCTCATCGCTCCGCTGGCGGCGCGGTTGTTTCCGACGCGATAGCCTGAAGCCGACCGAGGACATCGAGAGCCATCAGCAGTGTCATCGCCGTCTGCTCGCGATTCATGACATCCTGCGCTTCGAGTGCGTGGACGATCGCGTCGTTGAACTGCCGTTGCCGTTCCTGGACGATCGCGACTTGACGCCGTAGCCCGACATCACGGAACAGTCCAAGCACCCGTAGTGCAATCGAATGCAACCGGTCCGGTCGATCGTCGGCTGGGCGAGCCAGGTCGCGTGCCGCGTCAATTCGACCTTCGAGGATTGCTGGTGGTGGCGCGTACAGCATTGGCGCGGCATCCCAGCCCTCGTCGTTCGCGAATCCGCGCAGCAGCGACTCGACTCCGGCGGCGCCGCTTCGAACCGCCCAACCGCCTTCGACCAGTGTGTGTAGCTCGTGTCGCAGCCGCTCGTGTTCGGCGGGTACGAAGCGAGCGCGCCATTCGACGCCACTCAGGTGCTTCAGCGCGTAGCGGATGCGGTTGCGGTGCAGATGACGGTGATAGTCGTCGCCCCGTTCGAGGGTGACGCCTTCGTGGTGGGTGGCTCTCAATGTCGGGAAGAAGCGCACCCGCCAGCCAGCATCTCGCAGCCTGACGCACAAGTCGACATCCTCGTAATAGACCGGCGAGAAAGCCTCATCAAAGCCGCTGACGGCTCGAACGGCGCTTATCCGCAATCCCATTGCCCCGCCCGTCACGAATTCGACATCCTTCGACGTGAGCAGGGTCTCGCCGAGTTGCTGGCCGTAGGCGATATGGGACGTTGTCATCAGCGGACGCTCGATCGTGCCGCCAGCGTGCTGGATGCGACCAGAGTCGGGGTAACGCAGCAGCGCGCCGGCCGCGCCGAGCCGGTCATCGCCGGCAAACTCGTTGATGAGCGCCGATCCGAAGTCCGCGTCTACTTCGACATCCGGATTCATCAGCAGGGCGATCTCGGTCTCAACCGCCGCCAGCCCGACGTTGGCGCCTCCGGCGAATCCGAGGTTCCGGGGCTGGGCGAAGACGTTCACGCGTGGGTAAGCCACGAAGTTCCGCGAGCGAGTCATCAGATGAGGCGTTGTCGACGACGACGATCGCCGGCCGGAGCAGGACGCGTCCGTTCCAAGGCCCGCAGACATGCGTCCAAGGTAGTCCGCGCCGTTATAGTTGACGATCACCGCCGTCCAGCCGGCAACCGCCATGCTGCCACCTCCCATGCTCCGGACGCGCAACGATCGTCACGAACGACAGGGACAAGTATGGATGCCCGACGACCGACCGTGCTGCTGATCGCCTCCGACACGATCGGCGAGCGCATGGCCGGATCCGGCATCCGCTACTGGAACATCGCTCGCGTTCTCGGTACCCAGCAACCTGTGACGCTGGCAACGCCGAATGAGGCATTGATCGACCCGCCGACCGGCGTGACGCTGGTGCCGTACACCGGCAGCGAGGACGAGCGTGGCGGAGCGCTGGTGCGCTCGTCGGCGCTCATGATGTCGTCGTCGCCCAGCATCTGCCCTACCTGTACGCGGATGCCGACGTGCTGGCGTCACGAGCGTCTGGTTATCGATCTTTACGCGCCGTGGATCGTGGAGAAGCTGGAGTATTCGCGGGTCGATCCAGAGCGCGGCGAGCCCGACCGCAAGGACGACGTGACGATCCTCAACCGGCTGCTCGCGCTGGGCGACTTCTTCCTCTGCGCGTCTGAACGCCAACGTGACTTCTGGCTCGGTGCGCTGGCCGCCGGCGGGCCGGCTGGACCTTGCCCACGCACAGGCCGATCCCGACCTGCGCACGCTGATTGATGTCGTCCCGTTCGGACTGCCGCGGAAGAAGCCCGTCCAGACCGGTCCCGGACCGCGGGGAACATTGATGGTATTGCCGACGACAGCATCGTCGCGCTCTGGAACGGCGGAATCTGGAACTGGCTCGACCCGCTGACGGCCATCCGCGCGACCGCGATCGTCTCTGCCAATGAGCCACGGTTCAAGCTGGTCTTCATGGGAACGCGCAGCCCCGGCGCGCAGGTCGCCGAGATGGAGATCGCTGCGACGGCACGCGAATTGGCACGCGAGTTGGGATTGCTCGATACCAGCGTATTCTTTAACGACTGGGTCAACTACGAGGATCGACAGAACTGGTTGCTTGAGTCCGATTTGGCGCTGTCGCTGCACGTCGCGACCGTTGAAGCGCGATTCGCCTACCGGACGCGGATGCTGGACAACATCTGGTGTGGATTGCCGTCGGTCGTGACGGCCGGTGATGTGCTGGCCGATCTGGTCGTCGAGCAGGACATCGGTGAGGTCGCGCCTCCGGGTGACGTGCCTGCTGTAGCGGCGGCGATTGAGCGTGCGATTGAACGGGACCGGGCGCGGGGGATGCGTGCCAACCTGGCGACGCTGGCCGGTCGCTACACCTGGGAGATCGTCAGCAGACCGCTCCTCGACTACTGCGCCAACCCGTGGAGGCCAGGCACGAGTCGCGGCCAAGGCGAAGCCGCTGCCTATCTGCACCAACTCGAACGTCTGTATAGCGAAACAGCAGGCTACGCCCGACATCTTGAGCAGGTCGTCGGCGAAAAGGACCGACTGCTGGCGGAACTGGAACGGGCCGCGCCGCACTCGCCACGGCGAGTGCTGACGCGGCCCGATCTCGGGTCGCTGTTTCGGCGCGACAGGCGCGGCTAGTCGTCCGAATCGTCGTCCTTTGAACCCTCGGACTCGTCATCGTCGCCGTCGGCGGTCTCCTCAGCATCGGCCAGATCCGCGGCCTCGAGTTCCTCGGCGGCTTCTTCTTCCTCGAGCTCGCGCTGGAGTGTCGGCGCGCTGAGCTTAACGATCATTTCTTCACCGTCGGTGAGGAGTTCGACGCCTTCTGGAACAGTCAGATCGCTGACGTAAATCGCCTGATCGATCTCGGCCAGGATACTGATATCGACCTCGAATGACGATGGCAGCGCGTCCGGCAGGCCCCGAATCTCAACGGTTTCACGAGCCTGTGTCACCAGGCCATCGACATCCTTTATCTCTCCGATGAGCATGACGGGCACGCTGGCCGTCATTTCGATTCTCATGTTCGGAGCGTAAAACTCGACGTGTTCCGGCAATCGGGCAAGCCGGTTCATCGTGACCGTCCGCATGTAGACCGGGTAGGTTCCGCCGTCGACACTGAGATCGACCAGCAGGTTCGAACCGTACGCATGGTACATCCGGTCGAGTTCCTTCATGTCTACGGTGACGGAGATGGGATCGGAAACGATTGGTCCGTAGACGACGCCCGGCAGTTGACCCGCCTTGCGGAGACGCTTGGTTTCCTTGCCCAGAATCGTGCGAACGCTCGCCTGGATCGTGTGCCGCTCGGCCATCAGTCAGTCGACCTTCCTGGGAGATAACGCAATGACGACGTGGCGCGCCGATAGCGCGCGGTGACGCCGGCGCTGGATTCCCGGCCGGCCAACGTACAACCGTACCAAAATTGCAGGTACGCGCCAAGCCAGTCGGCTTATCCAAATGTACCGACGCATCGGGTCAAACGGGACCAACAGCATATGGTAGGTGGCCGCGCCAATATCTATGCTCACAGTAACGATCGCAGACGGCGGTCAGGCAATCCGAACCGGCTGAAAGGGCAACTGCATGGCGGCCGAGTCCACACTATCATCACAGAGTTACCAGAACCTAGACAGCTATGTCGCGCTGGACGACCTGGCCGACCTGCTGCGCGAGACCGTGCAACGCCTTCAGCCTTCTGCCCATGAGATTTCCGAGGCCTGGTCGGACGCCCAGGTAACGATGCAGCAGTTACGCGTGATGACGATCCTCTACCACGAGGGGCCGACCCGAGTTTCAGATCTCGCGCGTCGTCTGGGGGTGTCGACCCCAACGATCACCGGGATCCTTGACCGGCTTGTCAAGCAGCGCATAACGTACCGAATGAATGATCCGCGCGACCGACGCGTCGTGCTTAACAACCTGACACATGACGGTCGTGATCTGGTCGAGCGGCTGATGCCGGCTCAGGGCGACAGCGCCGTTCTGGCACTTGCACGGCTCTCTCTCGACGAGCGCTATGCCCTCAAAGAGTCGCTGACTTCGCTCCTGCGCGCGCTACCGAAGCAGCATCGACCGTCGTAATTCCGTCGTCTGAGAGCGCAAACGGGGAGGGCAATCCGCCCTCCCCGTTTCTGTGCTCGCGTCGGCTGCGCTTCCGTACCGGTTCAGGCGCGACGGATCCCGGCGACGATCGACCCAACGAAGGTAATCGTGACGGCGTCTCCTGGACGCAGTCCCTCCGGGAGGGCGTCGGCGCTGAGTTGCGCCTGCTGTGATCGTCTCCCGATCGCCGCCGTGACTGAAGTAGACGACTGCGTATGGCTCGCCGTGGATCGTGTAGTGCCGGATTCCCTCGATCGTCGCTGCTGTCTCCACTGGGACGAATCTCAATCACTCATCGGTTCGGATGCCGGTTGCTGAACGCCGCTCTGTTCATCCTCATCGTCGTCACCAGCCAGCAGCTCTTCCTCACGCTTGCGGACGTAGAGGTAGAATCCGACGACGAGGATCAGGAACGGGACGACGAGTAAGCAGGCGAAGGCGGCGATCAGCCCTCCCTCGTCGTTCGACGCTCGGACTGCGATAGCGAGCATCAGCACTGCGGTCAGGATCAGCAGCGCAATGACGGCTAGCAGGGCGGTTGGCGTGACGCAGCCGACAGGCTCGCGCCGAGTTGGTGAATCGTCGCCTCCGACCGCTGCCTCGACTTCTCGTAACCTGACGTATCCGATTCGCCCATCATCGAGCGCGATCTTGACGAAGTCGGCTGGTAGCTCTTCGTCCGTCTCAACGACGGTGATCGCGGTCCCGGATTCAAGAATCTCTACCAGCGGCGCCCCTGGGTCAGGGGTAAAGTACACACGCAGCCCTTCGGAGGCATGGTATGCGTCGACGAGCTGATGGCCGCATGCCGAGCAGAAGTGGTTCGTGCGCGGGTTCATCGCCCCGCACGATCCGCAATAGATCACCCCAACCCGCTCGGACACCTGTTTCCCATCCCTGTCTCAACTCGAACCCCGCCGTCGAGTATATCCAACCGCAAACCGCCTGCTCGCACCGTTCAGCAGGTGCACAGCCGGTGCGATACAATACGTGGGTCCGGAATGACCGCTGTCTTTGCGTGCGTTCCAACCAGCCGGCTTCCGGCCCGATGATATAGATATCGAGCACGAATCCCGACCGAAGGGGGGTGGTAACGTCATGAAGGTAGAGCTTCGCGAGAGTGAGAGCTTCGAGGGCCTGCTGCGCAGGTTCACGAAGGAGATGCAGAAGTCCGGCAAGCTGCGCGAATTCCGCAGCAAGCGTCGATTCGTCAGCAAGAGCGAGCAGCGCCGCGCCAAGATCCGCAAGGCAGAGCACAAGCGCCGCCGCAAGGAGGCCACTGGCCGTTAGGCCCGCCTCCCAAGGTTACATAGCCTTTGATGAGACGTGAGGGGAACCTCGCGTCTCATTGCGTGTTGCAATCTCTACTCGCTCGACCGCAGTCGCAACCTGTCCAGCGACGGCGTCGCGCTGCCGCCGCTCACCTGATACTCCAACGTGACGTCCAATGGACCTGACTGCCCCGGCAGATGCAGGTCTGCAAGTTCGAGCCGGCCACCTGCCTGGCAATGGATCTGGTCTGAGCCTCCAGCACGGAACGTGATCGCTATCGCGTCATGTGACGAGTCGACGAACCAGTTCCGGCCATGCGTGCCAGTCAGGATCGCGCCGAGGACTCTGCTGGCAGAACGTGCCGGGACGAGCGTCTGCGGCATCAGCAGTCGGATCCGGAAGTCGCTGGCCGCGACGTCGCCGGGATTCACGAGAACAAGGCGGAAGCGAAGTGTGTTTGACGAATCGTCATCGAGCGCTTCGGCTTCGAGACGGACATCTGTGCGGGGAACGGGTGTCTCATCATGCTTGTAGATGCCGATTGGCGGCGCCAGCAGAAATAGTCCGGCAACGACCGGCGCAAGAGCGATGAGCCACGTCCCAGCGATCGCAGCCAGGCCGACAATCATCAGGGCACTCATCGTTGCTGAGAGCAGGCGCAACGGGGATCGCAGCCGGTGACGATACACCTGTGTCGCTATCGCGTGTCTGGCCGCGCGGCGAGCATCAGCATCGCGGTCGCGACCTCTTTGCGGCTGAAGAATGTCCGAATCTCGCGCCAGAGGGCGGGATTGTCGCGGCCGAGTTGCTTCAGCTCGTCGGAGAACATCATGTCTCCGCTTGCCATCAGGGCGGTCATCAGTTCGGTGCTCAGTTGCTCGGCGAGGTAGAACGGATCCAGGTCGTCGAAGCGCGCCCGGTAGTGACGTTTGAGTTCGTTGACCTGATCGCGGTGCAGGAAGCCACTCTGGGTGCTGCCGAACATCTCGGCCCAATCGACACAGTCGAGTAGCGCATCCAGCAATTCGACCTGTTCGCCCTGTTGAACTCGCCCAAACAACATCTGGACCGCATCGAGCTGGTAGACGAGCCCGTCGGGGGTATTGGGCCACTCCTCGCTCGCTTCGCTATGCGAGCGGCTACCGGAATCAACACCGCGCTCGTTCAACCGGCACTCCTGACGACCGGCTCGATCCCGAGCCACCACTCCAACAGAAAGCGCCCACCGCCGAGTCCACCAATCAGAGCCAGAGCAACCAGTAAAGCGATCGTCGCCGGGCCGGCTAGATCGGACGTTGTCACTGCACGCGCCTCGCGTCGTCCCAGCAGCAGGACGAAGGCAAGCGATAGCCCGCTCACGACCCCGACGGCAGCTACCAAGAGCATGATCGTCAAGGGCAGTCGTAGCAGAGTCCAACCAGTCAGGATCAGAGCCGCGGCGGAAGTCTCGATCGCCAGTAGCAGCCCAAGATCGAGGAGTCCAGAGATTGGACTTTCGCGAATTCTGGCCCGACTACTGAATCCGATCTGCGCCGTCATCATCCAGATGAAAACCGCCAGCGCCGTGCCGGTCAACATTCCCGTTGCCAGCCGCAACTCGTTGCGCGGCTCATAGGCGTACCAGACACCCATGTCCCGCAGAGTCGAGTTGCCTCCGTCGATACCCATCGCGAGGATGAATGACGCCAGCAATGCCGTCACCGCGATCGGCGGCACGTTGCCGTTCCGCCAGCGGCCACGGCCAAGTAAGTAGAGAGCTGTCAGCGCGGATCCGCCGTAGATTCCGGTCATCCTTGCATCGAATGGCAAACGCTGGTCTCCGAAGTAGAAGCTATGTGTTGGTTGCTGGGCGCAGAGGCCGTGAAGCGCCGCCAGCGACTTTCCCTCTATCGAACCCGGCAGTAGCAGGAAGCCGAAGCCCGTCAACCCACAAAGGATGGCAAAGACAATCGGCCACCGTCGTCCGTTGCGAGCGACCGCTGACGAGGGCATTTGTTGTAGTTCGAGAGAGGTATCCACGACCTGCTGTACCGCTTTCCAGCCTGACCTTTCCGAGCCTGACTATAACAGACCGAATCGGCTGGGCTGAACAGGACTTCCGGGTGGGTTGGTCGTACGTACATCGGATGATACCTTTCCAGCGCAGGAAATTGTCGAGGCGAATCTGCCAGTGAGTGGTCAATCTGGTTGCTGGCGTCGCAGGTCTATTGATGGTGTATCAACAGCGCGTCTCGCGCCGAACGCTTTTGAAGCTTGCAGGTGCGACGACGGCGATGGCCGTCCTGAACGTTTCATCCTGGCGGCTGCCGGGATTGGCGGGCGAGTCAGTTCGGAGCGAGTGGACATTCAGCGACGGTATCCCAGACGCGGGTGTCTTCGAAACGCCCGTCCTGACACCCGACACCCGCTTCGATTCGGTCGATCTTTCGTGGCTGGCGGATTCATCCGGCGGCGAGGGGTTGCAGTTTGACGTCCGTACCCGCGACAAGGATGGCTCCTGGTCCGACTGGACCGGGTTGCACGTTGACGGTCACGGCAGCGAAATCACCAGCCAGCGAGAATACGTGGCGCCTGTTCTTCGAACCGGCACCGCGCTCCAGGTTCGCGTGTCAATCGCCGAAATGTCCGGCCTGCGTGAAGTGACGGTCGGGACGCTCGACACGACCGGCGTTTCAGTCCCGAAAGCGGCCGCCGTCGATGACTTGATCGAGGGCTTCATCATCCCGCGCGCCGGCTGGGGAGCCGATGAGACATTGCGCCACATCGATCGTGATCCGAAGAAGCCGCTTCGCTGGCCTCCAGCGTATCAGCCGGTCGAGAAGATCATTCTTCATCACACGGCGACCGACAATAACCCTCCTGACGCCGAGGCCGCATTACGCTCGGTCTACTACTACCACGCCATCACTCGCGGTTGGGGCGACATTGGCTACAACTACCTGATCGATGCCGCTGGGAACGTCTATGAGGGACGTTTTGGTGGCCCGAACGTGATCGCCGGCCATTCCCTTCGGTACAACCCTGGATCGACCGGAATCTCATTCATCGGCAACTTCGATCTGGCAAATCCGCCGAAGGCCATGATCGATTCGTTCGTGCGCCTGGTGCGTGCGCGAGCCGGTCACGTCGATGTGACAAAAGCTGCTGATTTCGTCGATCTCAAGGGGCTGGCGAATCTCTGCGGCCATGGCGACGTACTGGTGACGTCGTGCCCCGGAGACTTGTGCCGGCCCCTGCTACCCGCGATCCGTGGTCAGATCGCCGGCACCGGGCCGATTGATCTGCCTGCCCCGATACGACGGGAGTGGCTCGATCTTCTGGATTGTCAGATCGGACCTTCGACAATTCATCAAGGCAACCTGCTCGAAGTGCGGCTTACCGTCAAGAATGCCGGTACTGTTCCGCTGGAGACCGCAGGCGCCCCGCCTGGTTACATCTATGACGAGACCGATGATTACGAGACTGCCGGCTTCCCGAAGATTGAGGACACGTATCGCTTTGCCCTCGACTTCGACGGAAACACTGGAATCGTCAATCCGTTTCGTTGGGGCTTCGGCACGACGCTGACTCCTGGCGAGGTACGCGATGTCGTTGGCTATGTGCGGATGAAGGATATCCACACGCAGACGTTCTCGGTCAGTGTCGTCAAGGAGTATGTCCACTATTTGATGCAGAACGGCTACCCGCGCAACGTCGTCGTCCTTCCGCCACCAACTGCGCGAGCCATGCCGTCAAATCAGCCCGGCGTCCGCTACTTCCCGGAGACGGGCCACAACGTCCCCCCGGAATTTGACAGATTCTGGTCGGAGGAAGGTGGATTGCGACGCTTCGGATACCCGTTGACTGAGGCATTCGATGAAGTCTCTGAGACGGATGGTGGTGTCTACCTGACGCAGTACTTCGAGCGGGCGCGGTTCGAGCTGCACCCCGAGTATGCCGGGACCGAATACCACGTTCAGTTGGGTCTCGTTGGTGTTGAGACGACGATAGACCGTCAGACGGAGCAGGGATTCAAGCCGATCCAGCCGATCGCCTCGACACCAGATCGCTTCTACTTCCCGGAAACGCGCCATAGCCTGGGCGGCCTCTTCAAACGCGTTTGGGAAGCGCGCGGTGGCTTGCAGATCTTCGGCTACCCGATCTCGGAGGAGTTCCAGGAACGGTCGGAGACGGACGGGATCATCCACATCGTCCAGTATTTCGAACGTAACCGCTTCGAATACCACCCCGATTACGCGGGAACGGATGACGAAGTCATGCTCGGTCATCTTGCACGCGAGATCCTGATCCGTCGAGGCTGGCTCGAGGGGGAGATGACCTGAGCCTCCCTGCACGGGTACAATCCTGTGCCGGGGAGGGATAAGTGACAACGACACCGAGCGAAGCCACGGTTGACGCCGATTCACTAGCACGACAGATTCAGGAACGGGCGCGGCAGGTGACCGTTCCACCACGGGCTGCGCGACGACGGAGCCAGGTATTTCTCCGCGTGGCCCTTGTCGCCTTTGCTTCATTCTTCTCATTACTGCTCGTTGTGCGACGAAACCCGCGGATGGAGCGCGACGTCGTCGCGACGATCCGCGTCCAGCGCTTGCGGCATCCGTTGTTGACTGTCAGCATGCGTATCGTGTCCTGGTTTGGTTTTCGACCGCAGTCGTTGGCGCTGCCAGCGACGGCGGTGGCCGGCACGTGGCTGGTCGGCTTCCGACGCGAGGCACGCTATCTCGTTTTTGCCTGGCTTGGTTCGCTGATCTCGTACACGACCAAGCGCTTCGTCCGCCGCCCGCGTCCTTCCGGAGAAGGGATCATCGTCCAGCTCGCGAACCTTCGCGATTCCAGTTTCCCCAGTGGTCATACGCTGCATTACACGGCCTTCTGGGGGTTCTTTGCTTACCTGTGCTTCACTGAGATTCGCGGGCGATGGCTGCGCTGGTTGCCGGTCTCCTGGATTGGTTCGTTCATCGGCCTCGTCGGTCCGTCACGCATTTATCTGGGCCACCACTGGCTCACCGACGTGCTTGCCAGCTACAGTCTTGGCATCAGCTACCTGGCGGCACTCATTGGTCTTCATCGTCGCAACCTGGGTGACCAGACACCATGGCGACCGAAGGGCGACTCCTGACGCGCTGTCGCTGAGATGATCGCCATTTCGCGTTGAGAACTCCACGACTGCACGACGAACCCCCGACGCAATGTCAGCGTCGGGGGTTCTGCGTCGACCTACTCCGGCGGTTCTTCGCCATATCGCCAGGTGAAGTAGTGCCGGCCGACGTTTCCCATCTCGACCCGCCACTCCGGGCGATTGATCGGTGTGTAAGTCAGGATGCGGCGTTCGAAGGCCTGAACCAGCACCCAGGTTGGCTCCCCTGCCAGGTTACTACGAACCCAGAACGGCTCCGCCAGTGGGAGGCCGACGCTCATCTTCCAGTCGGTCGGCAATGACTGAAGGTAAGCATCAAAGACGGCCGCGATGTTGTGACCGAGTGTTGGCTCATAGCTGCCATACTGCGCCATCGAGCCGAGCGACGGGTTGGTACCGATCGAACCGTCCTTCCAGAGTACCTCCGCGATCGCCTGGCCGGGACGAGCTGGGACCGAGCGGTCGGTCTCAATCGAGGCGATTCCATTCAGGCTCGCATACGTTGGAGCATCCGGGTTGAACTCGAGCGGATCACCGGTCAGCGGGACGTTGGCAGGCTGAGCATCGGTGAACTGGTCGTCCCCGATCTGCGCCTTACCGTAAATCATGTCACGCACCAGCAGGCCGGCCGTCACCAGCGTTGATGTGCCAGTTCGCTCGTTGACTTCCATTCGAGCCTTATCGAAGTAGTGGACCTGGCGGGAGCCGTCTGCTTCTTCGACGTACGGCTCGCCTGCCGACTGCCAGGTGTCTGGTCCCCAGAGCCACGATCGCTCCGTCTTGAGCTGCGAGACGGGACCGTCGGCCTCCCACCAGAGGTTCTGCACGAGCGGGTGCGTTGCCCGGAGACCGGTCGGCAGTTGCTCGACAGGTGGGCCGGAAACGACAGGTGGCGTGGGCGTCGGCGGGGCTACCTGGCCATTGTGAGCAAGCTCGTCGTCACCGTTGGTCGTTTTGAAGCTCCATTGCTTGACGAACGGCTGGCCATTTGCTGTGCCTTCGATGCGGACATCGTAGGTTGTGTTCAGCTGCAATGGCGCCGTTGCGCAGAGGAGGACGGTCTTGCGCGAGAGCCACCCGGTGCCAATTTCGGCGAACGAGTCGACGAGCTGGCCTCCGGTTGAGATCGTCGCCGAGCTGAACGTCAGGTCTCCCTGGCCGAAGTACTTCAGTGAGATCGGATAGCCGATTGGATACTGTGCGGATGGGAACGGATTTGGTGCCTCGCCGTCAAAGCGCAGGTCGACGCCGGTCGTGCCCTGAGGTGGCCATGCCGACCACTCGGGCGTGGCATTTTCGACCCACTTCGGCGTGCCGAGGTCGATGATCTCAAATTTGATGTTTCCCTGATCGATTGCGGCCAGGCCGATATGACTGTAGCGCGGATCCAGGAGCGTCAACCGGTGGCCGACGGTTGCCATGAACCACTTGGTCGACCAGACCATTGAACCGGAGACACCGGCGTTCTCGTTGACCGAACCGGTGTAGCCGGCAGCGCGGGCGCGGTCCTGGAAACTTTCGCCGGTAAAACCTGGTCGACCTGGAGTTTCGTAGTGCAACCCCATGCCGGCCAGCGCCGGATCACCGAAGTTCAGCCGGTAGTACTCAACGTGTGCTTCAGCTGCGCGTTGAAGGGAAGGGTCGATCGTCAGTGGGGGGATTCCCAGCCAGCTGCGATACGTATTGATCATCGAGAGCGTCTCGACGATCTCAGGGTCGTTTTCCTGGAGCGCGGCTACGGAAGGAGACCGTTGACCAGGCGTGGCCAGCAGAATGGAGGTCACACAGACAGCCGCCAGGAATGTACGCATTCTCACAGTCGTCACCTCCCGGTGCACAAGCCATACCGGGTGTACTGGCTTCTGCGATATCCCAAGCAGGCACATCCTATCGCATGAGGTAGGACGACTACCTGTGCCGATAGTCCTGAACGTCCGATAGGACCGGACTAGCCGCGACCATGCTGATTCGCGCAATGCGTTGGAATCGCCTATCATCCCCGCACGAGATCCGCAACGACGACGAAGGGATTGGAACCGATGGCACATCGATCAGACGATCATGCAGGTGCAGCGCAGTCGGGTCACCACCACGAGGCGGGATTCTGGGTGCAGCCGGAAGAGGCTGCGCAATCTGAAGAGCTGGCGTTCCAGCCGGCGTTCTACGAGATCGACAAGCTCCCGAGCCTTGCCCCGGTCGCCGGGGTTCGCATGAATGTCATGGTCGGCGGGACGATGATGGCCAATTGGGTTCAAATCGAACCGGGCGCCGCCGTTCCGACACATGCGCACGAGCATGAGCAGATTGGACTTGTCCTCGAAGGCGAGATCCAGATGACAATCGGCGACGAAACACGGGCGCTCGTTCCGGGCAATGCCTACACGATCCCCGGCAATCTCCCCCACGCCGGCATCGCCGGACCACAGGGCTGCCTCGTCCTTGATATCTTCAGTCCGCCACGTGAGGACTATCGAGCAGCAGCAAAATAGCCGTGCGGCAATTGGCGGCACGGTGAGAACATGCTATCGTCATAACGTGATGGACGCCGGGTCGCTCGGCACGAGATCGACGAGAAGGAGCGACAGTGGGTCATCTCATTGTCGGCAGGCCGGCACCGAAGCAACTGTTCGCCGTGTCCGCCCCGCTGGAACTGACATCGGCGATCTCGCTGACCTTTCGGGCCGGCTCGGTCGATGGCGATGCGTCGGACCCGGGATTCGACCATTGGCTGGTCGACGCATGGCGGTCTCTTGATTCCGGCCTTCGGCATGATCTGGAGTTGCTGCTCGGTTTCTCGGGTCGGCTGCTCTACTACGTCGAAGAATTGCTGTTCGCATTCGACGCGCTCAGCCCCGACCGGTTGGATGCCGGATTCGACGAGTACATCGCGTTTCTTCGCGATCTGCCGGCGGATCGTTATCAGGACATGGCGGCCAACTGTCTCGTCCGCATCTATCGCGACCGTGGGCTGAATGAATCTCCGCCAACCAGCGACGATGCCAACGAGTGGCGGATGTTCCTGAGACCGGGCATCACACGCGCGAACATCGACGAAGCGGCCGCGTTGGTGACTTCTCCAGACCAGTTGAAACAACGGACGTTGGCGCTGCTTGAGGGGTTCTGGCGGCAGTGTTACGAGCCAGAGTTCGATCGCAACCAGGCAGACCTCCACCGCGCCGTCCGCTTCGCCCAGGCGCTCTCGCATCCATCGGTCCAGGTGACGTTCCAGGAGCTGACAGGTCATCGGCTGCCACCCAATATCGACAGCTGGTTTGACGATGTCGAGCGCGTCGTCTTCTGTCCGTCCTCACACGTCGGCAGCTTCATCCAGTACATCCTGTATGCTCCGACGCTGATTCTCTACTTCAATGCCTCGTCGGTCCTGCAGAACCGGCCAGCGCAGTCACGTGCCTCACGATCGGACGATGCGTCGCTCGACAGGTCGGAAGTGCTTGATGGCTTGCGGGCAATCTCTGATCCGTCGCGAATGCGGATCATCGAGATGCTTCGTGAGGGTGAGCTCTACGCCCAGGAGATCGTCGCGCAGCTTGGCATCAGCCAGTCGGCCGTCTCCCGCCACCTGAGCACGCTTGAATCTGCGGACCTGGTAACCGTTCGTCCGTCGAATGGCATGAAGTACTACGCGATCGACAGGGTCCGGCTTCGAGCCCTCTCAAGCCACATCGAGTCACTGGCTGAAATTGGCTCACGCTGAGTCTCGTCCGTCCCTGGCGTGCAACGAGCAAACGGATGAATGGATGCACGTTGAGCGGAACAGAAACTCGCTGGCTCACAAACGACACGGCGATCATCGATCTGCAGTTTCAGGGTGTCCAGAAGGTCGTCGCCGCCTATTTGCTGGAGACTGACGATGGGTTGGCGCTGATCGAGACGGGACCGTCGAGCACGCTTGCCGCGCTTGAAGCTGGTGTCAAGGCACTTGGACGCGAACTGGCTGACATTCGCTACCTGCTGGTCACCCATGTTCATCTCGACCACGCTGGGGCTGCTGGACTCCTGATGCAGCGTAACGCGGACGCGCGGCTCTACGTCCATGAGATCGGCGCACCGCATTCGATAGACCCGACAAACCTCGTCCGCAGCGCGACGCGCATTTACGGCGACCAGATGGAACGGCTGTGGGGCGAGGTTGTGCCAGTCCCAGCCGACAGGGTCATTGCTGTTGCGGACGGCGAAACGGTCGCGGTCGGCGGTCGGACGCTGACGGTCCTCTACACCCCTGGCCACGCGTCGCACCACGTTGCGTTCCACGACCCGCTCCACAACGTGGCGTTTACTGGTGATGTGGCTGGAATCCGAATTCCGCCATCCCCGGATACCCTTCCACCGACGCCGCCGCCCGACATCGACATTGCACTCTGGCACCAGAGCATCCGACGGTTGCGTGATCTCGCTCCTGAACGGATGCTGTTGACGCACTTCGGAGTCGTTAACGACGTCCAGGTGCATCTTGATCGGCTCGATCGACGGCTCGATGAGTGGGTTGCGCTCGTCGAGTCATTCGTGACCGACGGCATTGAGCGCGATACGATGGTCGATCGACTGATCGCACACGTCGCGGCCCAGATGGAATCAGACGGGACGACCTCCGTTTCTCAACAGACGGCCCTGGCGACGCCATACGGCATGGCGGTTGACGGGTTGCTGCGATACCTGAGGAAGAGGGATGAGTGCGGAGAGACGCCGCAAGCGTAGGTGTCGCGACTCAGTGCCGCCACTCGACGTAATCATGGCACATGTGACTGGTGTTTCATGCGATCTCCCACCCGTGGCCAGCACGTCCCCTGCTCCAGAATCCACTCGGTCGGGAACCAGCGCTCGCGAACGTTGCCGACGAGGTAAAGCGAACCGGTGATGACGACAATGTCATTCGGGCCAGCACGCTCGACGGCGCGACTGGTCGCAGCGATCGGATCATCAATGGCCTCAACGCTCATGTCAGCCGGGGCGAGAGCCGCGATCTCGGCGGCGGTCGTGGACGGCTTGGCAAACACCTTCGGCGCCGTCGCGATTAGAGTGTCCGTGCCTGGAAGAAGCGACTCCAACATCTCCTGGTAGCTCTTCGATTCGAGTGCACCGAAGACCAGGATTCTCCGGCGATCAGGGTAGAGGGTGTCCAGGTTGCGAACGAGTGATGCGACCTTTTCGGGGTTGTGCGCGCCGTCCAGCAGCACGAGCGGATTGCGCTGGACGGTCTCCATCCGGCCCGGAAATCGCGACGCTGCCAGTCCCGCTGAGA
Organism: uncultured Chloroflexia bacterium; assembly: GCA_963763325.1. GTDB lineage: Bacteria > Chloroflexota > Chloroflexia > Thermomicrobiales > CFX8 > JBBECJ01. The sequence goes on along the minus strand of CAVXOL010000025.1, from coordinate 121,105 downwards.
GTGCGTCGTTGGTCACGCGTGCTGGATTGAATGCTCTGGCAATTGCGATCGCTGTTGCCGCGTTTGCTGCCTGGAACGTACCGGGCAACTCGACCTGAAACCGGCGGCCGGAACGCCGATCGACGAACGACGTACCATGATCGTTAGATTCAACCTCGTCATACTCAATACCCTGCCGAACGTGCCGTAACTCGACGTCGTGCTGTCGTGCTTCGGCCTCGATGACAGGCAACGCCTCAGGATCACGAACTGCTGTTACGGCGATCGATCCGGGCTTGATGATGCCGGCCTTGTGCCAGGCGATCTCTGGTAGTGTCGAGCCAAGTGTCACGGTGTGGTCGAAGCCGATACTGGTGACGGCGGCGACATCGGGTTCGATCACGTTCGTGACATCGAATCGGCCTCCGGCCCCTACTTCGATCACCGCGACATCGACCTGTTCCTCGGCGAAGTAGCGGTAGGTCATTGCAACCCAGAACTCGCCATAGTTCGGACGTTCGTGACCGGCAGCTACCCATGCTTCGACGCTCTCGCGCATTGAGTCGACCAGTGCAGCGTAGCGTGAAGCCGAAACGATCTGGCCATCGATCTGGAGCTTTTCGGTAGCCACCTGCAGATAGGGCGAGACATGGGTCCCGGTCCGAAATCCAGCCGCCGAGAGGATGCTTGCAGTGAACGTGGATGTTGACCCTTTTCCGGACGTCCCCGCAATGTGGACCGTCCGGTACTGGCGTTGGGGATCGTTGAGAAAGGCGAGAAAGGCGCGAAGTCGTTGAAGTCGCTCGACGGCGCGAGCACGTATCTCTTCGGGAGGAGTCCCTGCTGGTGGAGATGGTGGCCCCATGATGAGGCTGTTGACGTAACGCTCAGCGCGCCGGTACTCTGTAAGAGCCGATGACATGCTACCCCTGCCTTGCCGGTCATTCTCAATGCCGCATGGCGGCGCGGGAATTGTACCGGGAGTAGCAGGTTCAGCCGCGGTCTCCGCGGCTGGATATACTTGCACCGGGTAGGGGTTAAGGAGTGTAGTCATGACCTCACCGACTCACAGGGCAGGCTCTACCCGCACTCGGCGCCTGCACATTGTCTGGCGCGCGTTCTTGTCCTCGTGTGTGCTGGCTGGTCTGATATTCGCGGGTGTCTCGGGCGCCGGCGCACAATCGTCAAACCGTCAGGTCGGCCTGATTGATATTGACGGCACGATAACGCCCGTGATGGCGACCTACGTTGGTCGTGGAATCGAGCGTTCGACCGAACGCGGAGACAGCGCCGTTATTCTGCGGATGGACACGCCAGGCGGATTGTCGTCAGCAATGGACGACATCGTCAGCGACATCCTCGCGTCGTCAATCCCCGTCATCGTCTATGTCGCTCCGGAAGGGGCGCGGGCGGGCTCGGCCGGTGTCTACATTACCTATGCCGCCCACGTCGCGTCGATGGCTCCAGCGACCAACATCGGCTCTGCCACTCCGGTCCAGCTTGGCGAGGAATCAGAGGACGGCGAAGAGACCGCGATGGATCGCAAGATCGTCAATGATGCCGCGGCCAAGATTCGAGGGCTCGCGGAACAACGCGGCCGTAACGCCGAGTGGGCCGAATCAGCGGTTCGTGACGCCGCGAATATCACTGCCGGTGAGGCAGTCGAATTGAATGTTATCGACTTCGTGGCAGACGATGTCGACGATGTACTCGCTCAAGCCGACGGTCTTGAGGTCACCGTCCGTGGTGAGACGATCGCGGTCGAGACGGCTGGCGCGACGGTCTCCGAGATCGACATGTCGTTCTTCGAGCAGTTGCTTCAGGTCATTACTGACCCGAACATCGCCTTCGTCCTCGTCAGCCTCGGCACACTGGCGCTCGTCTTCGAGCTCGCCAATCCGGGCGGAATCGGCCCCGGCGCGGTCGGCGCAATCATGCTGGTAACCGGCTTCTACGCGCTCGGGACGCTCGACACCAATTGGGCGGGCCTGGCATTGATGGGGTTGGCGTTCCTGCTGTTTGTCATCGATGTCTTTGTACCAACACATGGCATCCTGACGATCTCGGGCATTGTCGCGTTTCTATTCGGCGGGCTGTTGCTCTCCAATACGCGCAACGACGATGTGCTGGTAATCTCGCAGACGGTGATCTTCACCGTCACGGCAGTGATGGGACTATTCTTCCTGTTCATAGCCGGCACGATGTGGCGTTCTCGTGGCCTTCCTCCCGCTACCGGTGAGAGCACGCTCGTCGGTGCCGTCGCGGTCGTCCGCCGGCCGCTCGATCCGGATGGAATGGTTTTCGTGCAGGGAGAGCTCTGGCAGGCAACATCAAGCGGAGGGAACGTCGGACGCGGTGAGTTCGTTCGGGTGCTGAGCGTCGACGGTCTGCACCTGATGGTCGCGCCGGTGACAGTCGAGGCGAGCCTGCCTCCGGATGCCCTCGGAGGCGTGTCGGTATAGAGATCTTACGCGTCCGGTTGGTCGCGATACATGCCCGCTTGTGGGCCATGACAGGGGAGCTACTTGGATACCGGAGTCTTGATCGCACTCGGCGCGATCGTCCTGTTCATCCTGATTGTCCTTTCAGCGTCTATCAAGATCGTGCAGGAGTACGAACGCGGCGTCATCTTCCGGCTTGGTCGGTTGATGGGCGCTCGAGGACCCGGCCTGATTCTGCTGATCCCGTTTGTCGAACGAATGATGAAGGTCGATCTGCGCACGTTGACGATGGACGTCCCTCGCCAGGAAGTCATTACTCGCGACAACGTGACGGTCAACGTCAACGCCGTCGTCTATTTTCGCGTGGTCGACCCAAATGCCGCGACGGTGAACATCGCCGACCACGTTCGGGCCACGTCACAGATCGCGCAGACGACGCTGCGATCCGTCCTGGGACAGGTCGAGTTGGACCAGCTGCTGTCGGAACGCGAGAACATCAATCAGCAGTTGCAGACCATCATTGACGAGCAGACCGAGCCGTGGGGCGTCAAGGTGAGCCTTGTTGAAGTCAAGGACGTTGAGCTTCCGCAATCCATGCAGCGAGCGATGGCGCGGCAGGCCGAAGCTGAGCGTGAGAAGCGGGCCAAGGTCATCCACGCGGAGGGCGAGTTCCAGGCGTCGAAACAGCTCCAGAACGCGGCCGCGATCATTGCCGAGCAACCAATTGCAATCCAGTTGCGTTACCTTCAGACGCTGACAGAGATCTCGGTTGAGAAGAACTCGACGATTATCTTTCCGTTACCGATGGACCTCATCGCTGCAGTCGTGCCAGGTTTCCGTCCGTCGAGTGAGGCCAGCGGTGGTCCGGCGGCGACGCCCGCGGCGCAGCCGTCGCAAACAACGCCGCCGCAGGTGGAGGAACTGGCGTAGTGCATCGTGTCCCGGATGCGGTTGCCGCGTGGCAATCACAACTCACGCCGGTCGCCATCGATGGCCTTCGAACCTACGTTCTCGATATCGGGATGGGAGATCCGGTCGTCTTCCTGCACGGAATTCCGACCAATTCGTTCCTGTGGCGTAATGTCGCCCAGGTCGTCAGCCATCGCTGGCGGGTGATTGCACCGGACCTGCTCGGCTTTGGGTTCTCGGACCGCCCGGTTGACATGGACCTTTCGCCCACCGGGCAGGCGACGTTCATCCAGAGGGTGCTCGGCGAGCTTGGCGTTGATCGGTACGCCCTGGTTGTCCACGACTTCGGAGCGCTGGTCGGGGCCGAGTTACTCAGCCGCGATCCTGATCGCGTGACGCAACTGGTCGTGCTGAACACCAGTTTCTGGGAAGATGACTGGGGAGGTTCAGGGCTCAGCCCGTTTGGCGTCCTCAAACTACCTCTCGTTGGCGAAACTGCGTTCCGGTTCGCGCGGAAGTTCATGCTCCGTGAAGCGTTTGCCCTCTACGTCTCCGAACGGCAGCGACTGACCGACGATGTCATGGACGTCTACTGGCATCCGTTTACCGATGGATTCAGCGACGTGTTGCTGACGATCTTCCGGTCCGGAGCCAAGCAGATGGACGACCAGCAGTTCTGTCGCTGGCGCGATGCCATCGAGGCATTCGACCGGCCTTCACTCGTCATCTGGGGCGACAAGGACCGAACGTTCCAGACGCACGTCGGCCGTAAGATCGCAAGCATCCTGCCGGCAGGAAACCTTGAGATTTTCGAGCACAGTAACCACTTTCTGCAGGAAGATCGGCCCGAGGCACTTGGTCGGCTCATCACCGTCCTGCTGAGTGGGCGGTACAAGGGATAACAATGGGGCGGACCGAAGCTCCGCCCCATCGTGAACGAGCTGCATTCACAGCGTCAGAGGTCAGTAACCGAGCGCGAGTCCTTCTGAGCGGGGATCTCCGCCGCCCTGGAGGATGCCGGTGTCCGGATCGCGCGAGATCAGGAAGGCAGCGCCGCCAGCAGCATACGGACCAAGTACCTTGACCGTGTGGCCGCGCTGTCGCAATTCCTCGATGACCCCTTCATCGACGCGCGACTCGATCCGCAGCTCAAACGGGTTCGGCAGGTTGATCGGGTCGCTGCCGGGGAAGCCCTGCCAGCGCGGGGCTTCTACCGCTTCCTGAACATCCATCCCGTAGTCGATCAGGTTCGAGATGATCTGCATGTTCCACTGTGGCTGCTGATCGCCGCCGGGCGTTCCGCCAACGAGGAACGTCTTGCCGTCCTTGGCGAGCGCAAAGCAGTTGAGGGTGTGCATCGTCTTCTTGCCGCCCTCGATGACGTTCGGGTGGCCCTCTTCGAGGCTGAAGCCACGTCCGGCGCGGTTATTGAGCATGATGCCGGTGTCGCCTGCGACGACGTGGCTGCCGAATCCGGCCGAGAGCGAGTGGATGAACGAGACCATGTTACCTTCGGCGTCCGCCGTGCACAGGTAGGTCGTGTCGCCGTCCATCTCCGGAATCGCTCCCGGCGCGACCTCGTCGCTGGCCCGCCGCATGTCGATGTCCTCGTATCGAGCGCGGGCAAACTCCTTCGAGATCAGCGTTTCGAGTGGCGTTGGACCGAAGCGTGGGTCGCGGGAGTATGCGTTGCGGTCGGCGAAGGCGCGCTTCTTGGCTTCGATCAGCAGGTGGATGCTGTCGGCGGTGCTGTGACCGAGCCCAGCCAGGTCCGCGTTCTCGATGATGTTGAGCTCTTCGAGAACGATGTGACCTTGCGTCGGCAGCGTCGTCTGGTAGACGGTGTAGCCGCGATAGTCAGTCGAGATCGGTTCGTAGACATCAGCCTCGTGGTCGGCAAAGTCGTCGGCGGTCATTTCGCCACCGAGATCGCGGACCGCGTCAGCGATCCGTCGAGCCAGGTCGCCACGATAGAACGCATCGGGGCCACCTTCGGCGACGAGCCGCAGCGAATGGGCAACATCGCGCTGGATCAGCATCTCGCCTGGCTGAAGGGCCTCGCCGTTGCGCAGGAAGATTGCGGCTGACGTGGGGTACTTGGCCATCTCGTCACGTGAGGCGCTGATCGTCCGCGAGCCAGTAGCCGAGAGCGGGAAGCCGTTCTCAGCATAGTGGATGGCCGTGCTGAACAGATCATCGACCGAGAGACGGCAATGTCGGTTTATCGCCTCGAAGTAACCGGCGACTGCTCCGGGAATTCCGGGCGCGTGCGGACCGAAGAACGGCATCTTCTGGTGGCCGCGAGAGACGAAGTAGTCACGCGAAAGCGCTCGTGGCGCAATCCCGGAGCTGTTCATGAGCGCGTGACCTTGCCGGTCTTACCGTCGGCGTGGATGTAGAACGCGTCACCGCCCAGCCCCGACATCGCCGGCAGGACGACGCCGGTCACGAGGGCGGCGGCGATGGCAGCGTCCATCGCGTTGCCGCCGCGCCGGAGGGCGTCGAGGCCGGCGGCGGTCGCCAGCGGGTGGGCGGTCGCGACCATCCCCTGACGGGCGAAGACGCGCGAGCGTGACTGCTGGAACGAGGCCGCCAGCGCGTTGTCGGCAGCTTCCGGGCGATTCGTCGTGACCATGGTAATGTCCCTCCTCCGTAGAAGCGTTGTTTGGCTGGGTCCAGTCTAGCCGATTGGCCAACATCGCGGGGCAGCGTACACTAGACAGAATGCCGTGGACAGATGTTTCAGCGACGGGACAAATGATGACAACCGGCGAGATTACGATGGTTCGCGGCGCCTGCCCGCACGATTGCCCGGATACCTGCGCCACGTGGACCGAAGTCCGCGATGGAATTGCGGTCAGCTTCAAGGGCGATGCCGAACACCCAATCACGCAGGGTTGGCTTTGCGCCAAAGTGCGTCCGTACCTCGACCGCGTCTACCATCCTGACCGTCTGACAGTATCCGCTGCGCCGTGTCGGCCCGAAGGGTTCGGGCGAGTGGCAGCGCATCTCGTGGGACGATGCGCTGGCCGAGATCGCGGACCGCTGGAAGGGCATCATCGCCGAGAGCGGACCAGAAGCGATCCTGCCGTATTCCTACAGCGGAACGCTCGGGCTCGTCCAGAACCTCGTCGCCGTCTCGCGGCTGTTCAACCGGATGGGCGCCAGTGGGCTGGAGCGGACGATCTGCGACGCGGCGGCCGGTGTCGCCGTTGAGACGACAATTGGCGCACGCTGGGCTATGGACTCGCGCGATCTGCAGCACAGCAAGCTGATCGTCATCTGGGGCAACAACCCGGCCAGCACCGGGCCACACTTCATGCCGTTCCTCCGCCAGGCGCAGAAGAGCGGCGCCTACGTCGTCGTGATCGACCCGCGTCGAACCGTGACCGCGCGCTCGGCGGACCAGCACATTCAGCCGAACCCGGCCACCGATGGCGCGCTGGCGCTCGGACTGATGAACGTCATCTTTTCCGAAGGCCTCCACGATGAGGATTGGCTCGAAGCCAACAGCGTCGGCTGGCGCGAGCTTCGTGACCGCGCGGCCGAGTATTCGGTTGAGCGCGTCGCCGCGATAACCGGCGTCGATTCGGAGGTGATCGTCGATCTGGCGAGACGCTACGCTACGACGGCGCCCGCCCTGCTGAAGTTCGCCGACGGCATCCAGCGGCACGGTAACGGTGGTCAGACCGTTCGTGCCTTACTGTGCCTGCCGGCCATCGTCGGACAATATGGTGTCAAGGGCGGTGGACTCTTCTACAGCACCAGCGGCTGGGTCGCATGGGACGGCGAAGCCATCAGCCACGCCGCCGACAGTCCGCCAGTCCCTCGGATCGTCAACATGGTCCGCCTCGGCGCCGCACTGACTGGTGAGATCAGTGACCCGCCGATCCGCTCGCTCTACGTCCTGAACGCAAACCCGGTCACCTCGACACCGAACTCCGGGCTGATCATCGAGGGGATGAAGCGCGACGACCTGTTCACTGTTGTCCACGACATCTTCATGACCGACACCGCACAGTACGCAGACATCGTCCTGCCGGCTACCACCCAGCTTGAGCAGATCGATCTCCACAAGGGATATGGCCACCGCTTCCTGCAATTCAACCACCAGGCGATCGAGCCATTAGCAGAAGCGCGAAGCAACTGGGATACGATGCGCGCGCTGGCGGCCGCGATGGGCTATGACGATTGGTGGCTGCAACAGGGGCCGCTGGAGGTCGTCGAGGAAGTCTTCGAGGCAACGAAAGCAAACAACCCGCTGCTGAATGGAATCACTGTCGAGCGGTTGATGGCTGAAGGCACGGTGCCGTTGAACTTCGATGTCGTCAGCCCGACGCCGTTCCAGGATCTGCGCTTCCCGACGCCATCCGGCAAGGTCGAACTGTACTGCGAGGCAATGTCGGAAATGGGACAGGACCCGTTGCCCAGTTTATGCGCCGCCATCCGAGTTCGCGGGAGTCGAGCGCGGATCGAAGCTGGTGCTGATGTCTGCGGCAGCCCATCACTTCGTTTCCAGCAGCCTGGCGAACATCCCTAAATTGATGCGGCTGGAAGGCGTACCATCGATCGACATCAATCCGATCGACGCTGCCGAACGCGGGATCAGCCACGGCGAGGACGTTGTCGTCGAGAACGAACGTGGCTGGTGCAGGCTGCGGGCGATCGTGACCGACGATGTGCCTCCAGGCGTGGCTGTCTCGGTGAAGGGGCAGTGGTCACGGCTGGCTCCGGGCGGCCGGAACGTCAACTTCGTAACGCCGGACGCGCTCGCTGATCTCGGCAACCAATCGACGTTTCACAGCAATCTGGTCGACGTCCGACCTGCCGAGCCGTCCGATGTTGAGGCTATGCGCTGGGAGATGGTTCCGGCGGACTAACGTCCTCTTGCGGCAGCTTGCGCCACCAGGCAGGGACAGCATAGTCGTCGGCGACGCCGTGGGCGAACCCAATCCATTCCAGCCTCCCGCTTCGCCGGAGCAGTGTTGGGATCACCTGACCATGGATCACCATCTTGGCGGCTGCCTCGTCGCCTTCCGGCCAGTGATCGACTGCGTCCTCGTACGCCTTCCGGGATGCCGGATCGAGCTGCATCGCCTCAACGAACTCTACCGTCGTGAACTCGTCGATGTCGATCCGCTCGACGATGTCAAACACGAACGGCTCCATGAACGCGATCGCGGCTTCCAGCGGATCACCGATCTGGCTGTGGGACGGTGTCGGCACGCATGAACCTCAATTCTGTGACCTGGGTTGCGATTTGTGGCGTGGCGTCGTTAACCAGCCCCGCGTTTCGCTACGGTCATCACACTGTCAAGAAGGTCCCCCAGCCCGATCGATCGAACTGTTCCTGGCGTTTGATGAAGTTTCGCACGATCTGGATGAAGGTTGCGTGGCTCCATGTCAGGGGGGAGACGGAGAGTGCCTGGCCAGTATGGGGATGAACCTGCTCTGGCAGCGATCCACTCGGCAGCGCACGAGCGACGACCCATTCGATCAGTTCCATTGACCGTTCGAGGTCGGACGGCGACGAGGCTTTAGCGATGTACCAGTCGGCGAGCCATAGTGTACAGATGATCCATGGATTGCCAGGGACTGTCGCCGTATCGCGGGTGGTCTGGTGGTAATAGTCATCGGTATAGCGAGCGATGCCGCCGATCTCGGTCTTGACCCAGAGGTCACGCTCAACCTGCTCCATCGTCGCGACGACGCGAGGGTCGTCGGCTTCGAGCATCCCGAACATGAACAGCCCTGCCAGGCTCGAATCCAGTACCGTGTCACGTTCGACGATAATCCCGTCGCCGTCGGTGACGATCCGGCGCAGGAAGCGACCCAGCGACTCGTCGTACAAATGGGTGTTGAGTGAGTCCCTCATCTGGTCAGCGGCGTCGCGGCAGTCGCCGGCGAGCTGCTCGTCGGCGAACAGATCGGCGAAGCGAGCGCCCGCGTGCAGCCCTGCCCAGACTGAACCGACGGTGAAAGCCATCACTCCGCGCCGTTCCTCCCAGAGATCGTAGGACGGTTGCGGAAGATTGGTGATCGGGTCGCGGTAGGCGAGCAGGAAGCGCGTCGCCGGCCCGATAAAGTCGTCATACAGTCGACGCACAAGTTCGGTGTCCAACGTCGTCCGCAGGTGGATGTCGAGTCCGTAAAGGACGAGCGCAGTCTCGTCTTCCTGAATCGGGTATTGCAGGTCACCATGTGGGTTGGCCCACGGATGCCACGATGAGCCGGCGGAGCCGTCCGGGTTGTACTTGTGGAGGAAGAAACCGTGGCGCGTAATCAGTTCGGAGGCGAAGACGTAGAAACGGCGAGCCAGCGATGAATAGCCTGCTGAGTCGAGCGCGATCGAGACGAGCGCGCCGTCACGCGGCCACATGTACGAGTAGGTGTCGCGGCCGAACTGGAAGATATCGGAGTCGTTGGCGGCCAGAATTGCGCCGCCATCGTCGATCTGGGTCCGAAGGATCAGAAGGGACTGCTGATAAAGCTCGGCAACCGGCGCCGATACTCCCGCCAGTGCTGTCGATTGCTTGCGCGACCAGAACGACCAGTACCGTGCAGTCCGCTCGATGAGCATCGCCGGTGTCCGATCGACGATTTCTTCATGGAGTTTGCGAACATCATCGAAGCGGTATCCGGCGGCGAGCCAGAACCAGCCAGTCGCGCTTGCTCCCGGCTCAACCGTCAGTTCGAGTGCGGCAACTGTGTCGATCGACCCCTGCGCGACAGGGTTCTCGCCGAGCACGCCATCTTCAGCATCGCGCCAGGTTCCTTCTGAGGTGCCGACATACTTGTTGCCGATTGCCCACGAACTGAGGCCGGATTCGGCATCGGTGCAACCGGATAACCAGAGGTAGCGTTTGCCCTTGTAATGAACGAGCGAGCGGTAGTCGGGATCGAGGAAAGCGGTATCGCCCGACACGTTGCCCCACAGTCGGGCGTCAAAGTGAAAGAAGAGGCGTACCAGCTTCGTGACCTGACTCCCGTTGGTGACGACGACACTACGTAAGAATGCGTCCAGATCGATGTCGACTGCGTCCGAACAAGATAATGAGACGCCGAGGTGCTGGTTTGCAAGTTGTACGTCAGTTACGAGCGACGCATCGCGGTACCGTAGAGAACGTGACCAGGCATCGTCGTGAACCCAGGCGAAGCGCTTGTTGGCCGGATTGTCGGTATCCTGTGTCCAGACACCAAACGCGCATGGACTTCCGTCAGTATGGTTCTCCTGGCCGATGTGCGGAAAGTAGACATCCCGTAGTCTGTAGCGGCCATCGAATGTCACCAGCAGCCGCCCATTGGCGACCGGAATATCGCGCGGCATCAATCTCTCTCCAGCACCGGCATCGCCGCCGGGCATCCCAATTCGCCCCGTTCGGTCCCTGATTGTCACATACTGGGAGCTACTGGTGTTGTATAGATCGAAGGTCACTGATGTGGCCCTGCTTGAACAGACCGAAGGGCTGCAATCAGGCGTGAGCGCGATGCAGGTGCAGGCGGGTCCGTTGACCGCCACGAGCGATGTTTCTGATCGGATGCTGCTGCAGGGCGTCAGGCGTGGAGACGAGCGCGCGTTTGAGACGCTCTTCGCTCGACACTACGCCGGTGTCTATGGCGTCGTCATCCGGATCGTCGGGACTCGCGAGGAGGCAGAGGAAGTGACGCAGGACACGTTCCTGAAGCTCTACCATCGCCCGATCGCGGACGACGACGAGTCGAATCTTCGAGGTTGGCTATATCGAGTGGCGACAAACGCTGCTTTTAACAGTGTCCGGTCGCGACGCCGACGGCTTGGCTGGCTGCGGAGGTTTTCTGGACGCGCCGATCGATTTGCGGATGACGATCCGCTCGATCACGTCGCGCGGCGTGACGAAGCGGATTCTGTTCGTGAGCACCTGGCTCGTCTGCCTGAGCGCCAGCGGACGGCTCTGGTTCTGCGGTCGTCAGGGATGTCATATGCTGAGGTTGCCGGTGCGATCGGGGTCAGTACAAACTCGGTCGGTACGATCCTTGCGCGGGCTGAACAAGCGTTTCGGAAATCGTATGAATCAACGATCGGTCGTGAGGGAGGCAGCACATGAACATTCGCCGACGTCTCGGCTGCCCTACCGACGGGGAGTTGCGGGTATCTCTCGACGCGGATGGCGTCGTATCGTCAACCATCCAGCAGCATATTGACGGGTGTCCAGGTTGTCACGCACGGATCGTAGAGTTGCGGGACGATGCCAACTGGTCTGCCAGCGCATTCACCGGTCTGGCTATTGAACAGGCTGAGCCGGACGTGAACCTGGCGTACAACCGATTTCGTGTAGCAATAGCCGGTCAGCCGGCAGGGGATATAGCAGGAGGATCCAGGATGGGGCAGCTATTCGCGGCGCGCTCAATGCGGGCAGCATCGGCGTTCATCGCCGTCATTGCGGTTGTTGTCGCCGTGACGTTCTCACCTATGCGGACGGTCGCTGACGACTTTCTGAACCAGTTCAGGGTCCAGAAGTTCGCGGCCGTCACGATTCCGATGGACATGCTCTCGCCGCTGCAGTCGAGCGCGCTCGACGGACTTGGCGAGGATGACAAGCAGGGCTTGCAGGACGCGCTCGGCCAGCTCGGCGCACTCGACACGACGTTTGAGTTTGACGAGGAAGAACTTCCGGAGCCGATCACGCTTGAGGACGCCGAGGCGCAGTTCGGTGACATCGACGAGCCGGGCGACTTGCCTGATGAATTCGACAGTGCTCCGAGCGCCTATCTCACCGAAGCCGGATCAGCGTCGTATGCACTCGACACGGCAAATGCCCAGATGATGATTGACGCACTCGGGCTACCGATCTACTCGCTGCCGGATCCGGACCAGTACCCGACACTTGAATTCGGGGCGAATGTCCCAGCTGCTGCGCTGCTCGAGTACAAGGATGCGGACGGCAAACGAGTCATTGTTGGACAGATGGCAAGCCCGTCACTGAGCATCCCGGATGGCGTCAACATGGACGCGCTGCGTGAGGACATTCTGCAGTTTCCGGGACTTCCGGCCGATCTCGTCGCCCAGTTGCGCGCAATTGACGACTGGGAGTCGACGCTGATCATCCCGATTCCAGAGGGCGCGTCCAGTGACGACATCACGATCAATGGTGAGCCCGGCTTGTTGATCGAGCACCACCTCGGCAGCGCGGTTCTCTGGGAAAAGGACGGCATTCTCTTCGCTGTCATCGGTCAGGTGTCTGGCGATGAGGTACGTGACATCGCCGACTCGATGCAGTAGTTTCTGCCAGAGCTGGCAGGACTGCTCCACAACCGCCGGCTCTAATACACTCGCTCTGCCTCCGCGGGTCGCCCTTATGGCGCCCCGCGGTTGTCGTAACCAGTCCATGGTCGGAAGTGTTTTGGCATCTGCGGTGAAAGTCCGCCTCGGCAGGAAGATATCGTGGCAACCGGCGTCGAGTACAGCAGAAACGACCTCAACGAAGCTAACGCTCCGCGCCACTGACCGCGGAGCGCCTCTCGCGGTCGAAACTCGTTCATTGCGCAAAATCTACGGTCGCTCAGTCGCCGTCTCCGATCTCTCCCTGTCTGTCAGGCAGGGAGAGATCTTTGGCTTTCTTGGACCGAATGGAGCAGGCAAGACGACCTCGGTCAAGATGATGATGGGGTTGATCCGTCCGACGTCCGGCGAGGCGCGACTGCTCGGGCTCCCGCTTGGCGATCGGGAGGCAAAGCGCAAAATCGGGTTTCTGCCGGAGCTGTTCCGGTTTCATGACTGGTTGAGTGGCGAGGAGTTGCTTGACCTCCACGGCAAGCTGTACGGGATGACGGCCGCAGAGCGCCGTCGTCGCATTCCAGAGGTGCTGGAACTGGTCGGTCTGGCCGATCGTCGCAAGGACCTCGTGCGCTCGTACTCAAAGGGGATGCAGCAGCGTGCTGGACTTGCCCAGGCAGTACTGAACGATCCGTCTGTCGTATTCCTCGACGAGCCCACCTCGGCGCTCGATCCAATGGGACGCCTCGAAGTCCGAAACATCATCCGCGGGCTGCGTGACGCAGGAAAGACGGTCTTTCTGAATTCCCATCTGCTCTCAGAAGTTGAGATGGTCTGCGACCGGGTAGCGATCATCCATCGCGGAGAGGTGGCCGCCATCGGTCCCGTCCACGAACTGCTTCGCCGAGACCTGACCGTCGATCTTCTGGTCGGGTCCGATGCCGCGACGGCTGCGTCGATTCTGGAACAGCACGGCGTGGCTCGTGATATTGAGTCTGTCGGGGCTGGACGAACAATGGTCAGGCTCGCTGTGAATGACGACGACGCGATCGCTCAGGCCGTAGACGGCCTGGTTCAGGCAGGAGTTCCGGTTTATGCCGTGACGCCACATGGACTTTCGCTCGAAGAGCTGTTCTTTGAGGTTGTGTCAGCGAGCGAGCGGGAGCGGGTCCGATGACCACGTTTCTGATTGCCCGATTGACATTCGATGAGGCGCTACGTCGCAAGTTGATCTGGGCCGTCCTGTTCCTCAGTGCCATCTTCCTCGCCCTCTACGCGTTCGGTTTCCAGCTTCTGCACGACGACGTTACACAGTTCGACCGCGAGCGCGGAGGTGTCCCAAACGAATTCATACCTTACGAAGTTCAGGCCGGTGCGATGGTGCTGCTCGGCCTCTACACCGTGAACTTTCTGGCTGGCGTCATGACGATCTTTGCCGCCGTCGGAGCGATCGCCAGCGAGATAGAGTCCGGGACGTTACATGCGATCGTCCCGAAGCCGCTGGCACGTTGGGAGATCATCGCCGGAAAGTATCTCGGCTTCCTGGCAATGATCGCCGTCTACATCGCGTTGATGGTCTCCGGCATTGTGCTCATCTCGCGCTATATCGGCGATTACACGCCGCCGAACATACTGCGCGGGATGGTCCTGCTGATGCTCGTCTCCAGTATCCTGCTTAGCCTGACGATGCTCGGCTCGACGATCTTCTCGACAATGGCGAACGGCGTAATCGTCTTCATGCTGTATGGGATGGCCCTCACTGGCGGGCTGGTCGAGCAGATCGGCAACGCGCTCGACAACGACACAATGGTAAAGATTGGGATCCTGACGAGCATCGTCGTCCCGAGCGACAGCATCTGGAAGCGGGCGTCCTACGTCTTCCAGCCGGATGTCGCAGTCAACTTCCTGGGTCCGAGTCCCTTTGGGACGGCCGCGCCGCCCAGCGATCTGGCGGTACGTTACGCTGTCGTTTACTGCGTTACACTCGTCATTGTATCGATGCTGGTCTTTAGACGACGCGATATCTAGGGCGGGAATTGCGAATCGGGATCCGATCTGCGGGAGGATTGATGGCGGACAAGGGCGAGTTGGAGATTTTTCAGATTCCGGCGGGACCGATCGAGACGAACGCGTTTCTCGTGATGGACCTCGATGCAGGAGAAGCATTGATTATCGATGCTCCGCCTGATGTGGAAATCGAACTCGACGCCGAAGTCGTCGAGCATGGCGTCCGCCCGATCGCACTGGTCCTTACTCACACGCACTGGGACCACATCGGCGATGTCGCTGCGTTGGCCGATCGTTACGCAGTGCCGGTCGTTGTTCACGAAATCGAGCGTGAGCAGCTGCTCCGGCCGACTGGCGGCCCGATGCCGATCAAAGCGGCGAAGGTCGATCGAACGTTGACCGATGGTGACGAGATCGTGCTTGGCAGTCACCGCTTCGTCGTGATGCACACTCCGGGACACAGCCCCGGCCAGATTTCGCTCTACAGCGAAGCCGACGGCGTCATGTTCGGTGGCGACACGCTCTTCCCGAACGGCTACGGACGTGTCGACATACCCGGCGCCAGCGAAGCAGAAACACTCGCAACGATCCGTCGCCTGCTGACCTTGCCGGACAACGTCACGGTCTACACCGGACATGGCCTGCCAACGACAATCGGTAAAGAGCGCCACTGGATGGAGCAGGTCGACCGAACGGGGAAGCTCCTGTAGACATCGGCTGGAAACGCGACGGTGGCGGACACGTCGTCCGCCACCGTCGCGTTTCCAGGTCGGTTCGAATTAGCTGCGAGATGCAACGTCCGTAGGTGGGGCTACGATCCCGTTCGAAATCGCGTAGAGAACGGCCTGAGTGCGGTCGCGGACGCCGATCTTCTGAAAGAGGGCGCTTAGATTGTTCTTGACGGTGCTCTCGGCCAGGTCGAGCTCGTGGGCGATCTGTCGGTTATTGTGGCCCTTGACCAGCAGTTCAAGGAATTGCTGCTCTCGTGATGAGAGCTGCTGACGCGCTTCGCCCGGCGTCCGATTCAGCAGCCGTTGGAATTCCCGCATCAGGACGGCGCCGAGGGCCGGGTCGATCGCAGATCCGCCAGCCGCTGCCAGCCGTATCGCGCGGATGACCTCGTCCGAGCGTGTGTTCTTAAGCAGGTAGCCTTTGGCGCCGGCACGGATGGCGTGGATGGCGTACTCATCGTCTGCATACATCGTCAGGACGATTACCGGCGTTCCCAGACCTCGGGCCTGGATCGATTCAGTCGCCTGGATACCATCCATCTCTGGCATGCTGATGTCCATCAGCACGACGTCGGGCCGATGCTTCTCCACCAGAAAGACGGCCTGCTTGCCGTCGCTGGCCTCACCGACGACGGTGATGTCTTCGACAGACTCCAGGAGTTGCTTCAACCCCTCCCGAAACAGATCGTGATCGTCAGCAATGACCACACGTAGCATGACTGGTCTGTGTCCTCACCGTGTCTCTGGTGGAGGGGATCAGTTCCCCACCGCCGCCTCTGCATCATGTGCGCCAATAGTTGTTGTCGGCCGTTGGCCAAGTTCCGCCGCTGCCAGACCGCTGCTATCGCTGAATTCCGAAAGGGCAGGAAGCACCAGCGGAAGATAGGCTTCGATTTTGGTCCCCTTGCCCGATTCGGAGTCAATGTGCAGTGTACCGCCAAGATCCTCCGCGAGTTCGCGCATGATCTCCATCCCGAAGTGGCCGCTGGGTCCGTTACCGCTCGTCATCCCGACACCATCGTCAATGACATATAGCCGCAACTCATCATCTGCTCGACGGACTTCCAGCCGGACCGACTGTGCATTCGCATGTTTGCGGACATTCTGGATCGCCTCGCGGACGATCCCAACGACGGCCCGTTCGAGTTCAGGGACGAGCTGCACACCGGAGATCTGCTTGAAATCAACCTCGAATTCTGGAGCATCCGGCGCCATGTGTCCGACGAGCGCGCGTAGCTGGCCGGTGATACCACGTCGGGCCGGAGCGGGCCTGCGCAGTTCGCCGATCGTCCGGCGCAGTTCGGTAATCGCGCGATCAAGTAGTTCGCGAGCAGCCTGTAGCTCTCCAGGGACCATCGCCGGGTTACTGTTGCTGTATCTTTCGGCCAACTCAAGCTTCAGGTTCACGTAGGCCAGGTCCTGGACGACGTTGTCGTGCAGTTCACGGCCGACCTCGCGGCGCTCCTGGGAGATTAGGTCTTCCCGCGCTTCCTGCTGGCTCAGGGCGTCGGTCCGGTCGCGAAGGAAGATCGTCTGGATGCCCCAGCCCATGCCGGCCGCCGCAGCTGCAAAGGCGACGATGTCTTCTGGCGCGAACGTAAACGATTGGCCATCGCGACGCTCGGCAGCAATTGCCCCTATCAGCTCGTCCCCAAACAGCATCGGGACCATCAACCACGATGGGTGTTGCGGGTCGGCGAATGGTCGCGCGAACTCGTGAAGGCTTCGCCCGACGCCGTGCGTCTCGATCCAGCGCTTGTGAATCACCTGCGCGATGTCTTCGTTAGTCACGCTCGATGACCTGGCCAGCGGCGAATGCCAGGCGTGAACGACGATCAAGTCGCCGCGATCGCTACGCTGGAAGATCCGAACGCCAACCGTACCGGGGACGCGTGCAAGCATCGCGACACCGATCTCGTAGATATCCTGTACGGTGCGCGCATCGACTAGCCGCGTTTGCAGATCGAAGGGAAAGCTCGCGAGCGAGTTCCGCAGCATCCGGTCGAGTGCGGCGGTTTCTCCGCGCCCTCGCGGAATCTGAGATATCGGATGCTGGCTAGTCGCCTGCATCACGGCCCCTTTCGATCATTGTCGCGCCCGGCGCAACGTCTCGCTGCTGTTGGCGGCCTTCTTCGTTCTGAGCGACCCGGAGGAGGCCAGGCACGGTGATCTCAATCATCGAGCCGCCTGCCGCGCGACGAGACACACGCAGATGCCCGCCGGCAAGATCGGCCCGTTCGATCAGTGCGAGCAGCCCAATGTCAGTGAGCTCATCGGTACCCGGCTCGGTCGAGTACGTCCCATCGTCGTGAATCCCGATCATGACGTTATCGCCGTGCTCACGCATCGACACGTCGATCGTCGTCACTCCGTCGCGGGCGATGATGTAATCGAGTGCTTCCTGTACGAGCCGGTATACGAGCGTCTCCTGCTCGGGAGCGAGGCGTGACGGGAGATCGGTGTCGAGGTCTGCCATCAGGTCGCGGCTCTCGGCGATATCGCTCAACAGCTCACGTAGCGCCGGTTCAAGCCCAAGCCGGTCCAATGTCGCCGGGCGCAACTCGAATATTCGTCGCCGCAAGCGATCAATGTTCTCTGACAGGCTCTCGCGAACGCCATTGATCTGGACCAACGCGCCTTCATGTTCACTCAGGAGTGAAACCGTCGATTGTGCCTGGTCGAGCCGATACAGACAGGCTGCCAGCGTCTGCAACGTATGATCGTGAATATCGTCGACCAGTTCCTTACGCTCCAGTTCCTGACGATGCATGACCTCGTCAAGAACAGCAGCGCGTCGGTCGCCTCGCGACTGGACAATTCGATACAGACGCGCGTTCTCGATGGCGATCCCGGTGTGGAGCGCGACGGCCGAAAGAAGCTCCCTGTCTCGCGGGCCGTAGGCGTTGCGGAATGGTGACTGGATCGAGAGTGCTCCAATGACGTTACGTCCAACCGTGATCGGCACGGTCAGGTGCGAGTGCGGTGGCTCCTCCGGTACAACGCCCGGCAGCCATTCGCGTGTGTCGGCTCCGCTGCGAATGCCCACCAACTCGACTCGCCCGTTGGCGGCGACACTCGACATCGGGTCGTCACCAAGCGGCATCCGCGACGCACCGTCGCTAACAATGCCGTCAATGGCAGTCCGTACGTCCATCGAGCGACGGTCTGAGGAGAGCAGCGCCATTCCAAACCGTCCAGCGTCGAGGACCGAGGCGACCTGGTAATAGAGTTGGCGAAAGAGGCTTCCTTCGTCAGTCAGCATCGCCATCTGAATGGCAATTTCGTTGATGATCGACATGCTGTCCGAGTTGCCACGGATCTCGTCAAACAGAATCGCATTCTCGATCAGTGTTGAAAGGTGCTGTGCCATGCCGGCCATAATCGACACCTGTGCATCGCTGAACTGAACGCCCTCGACATTCTGGTCGAGTAGCAGGACGCCAGTCGTCTGATGCCGTCTTCCGCGGAGCGGGACGATCATCGCGGCCCGGATACCGAGCGCACGAACGAGCGAGGCAGGCAGGAGTGTCGACTTGGTCGCGTCGGCGATGACGAGTGGACGGCTGCTATGGACCATCTGATCGAACGCTGGTACGACTTGCGGCGAGAGTGAGATGAGTTTCAGGATGTCGACCAGATGTGGCTCGAGTCCGGCAACAGCTGTAGGA
The DNA here is from genome assembly GCA_963763325.1 of uncultured Chloroflexia bacterium. Taxonomy (GTDB): domain Bacteria; phylum Chloroflexota; class Chloroflexia; order Thermomicrobiales; family CFX8; genus JBBECJ01. The sequence goes on along the minus strand of CAVXOL010000025.1, from coordinate 102,117 downwards.
ACGAACTCGCCTCGCTCGGTGTTCCAGAGCATCGCGTAGCAACGCGCACAGCCCGGTTCACGAACGATCAATTCGACGACGGCCTGGAGGATTGTCTCCGGGTCGGCGAGTTGCTCAACCGACTCGTGCAAGCGGATGACGGTCTGAAAGACCTGACTCTCTTCCGAGGCACGGCTGTGTTGCTCTTCGAGGAGGGCGGTCGCGGCATATGCGCCAAAAGGCAGCACCTGGTTTCGCGCCTCCATCGAGAATGGTCCGTTACCGGTCCGGACCAGGTCCAGCCGGCCAACCAGCCTTCCGCGGGCAAAGAGCGGAACGATCAGTAGAAATCGTCCCCCGATATGCTCGAAATCCCAACGCTCGTTCGATGGAAGTCGGGCCGCCTGCGCTTCGGCACGCAGGTCAATCGTGATGGTGCTGCCGGGCGCCGCCGCGACGAGGTCTTCGGCGACGACGGAATACGAACCGATCAACCCTCCGATCGAGAGTGGCGCAGGACCGGTCGCGGTCGTGACGACGAAATTGGCGCCGTCTGCTGTGAGTGAGCGGATCAGCCCGATATCAGCGTCGATGGCGCGACTGGCAGATACCACGATCTCCTGCAGCAGGACTTCGAATGATGCGTCGGAGCTAACAGCATTGGCAACGCGATTGATCGCCGTCGAAAACGGCAACGGCGATGGACCGGCCACCTCTTCCCGGCTGAAGATCCGGCTGGCATCCGCCGTCGGCAAGAACGTGATTTTTGAGTGATCAGAATTCATGACGTTTGTTCCCACTGCATCCGCGCGGGCTCTCGACACCAGGACTCGATGGGGGTGTTCCCGGTGACGTTGGCTGCGACTCTGTCACCACCCGCGATGGCTACTATCATGATATCGACACAGGTTCGCGCGACAATGCCGCGAGAGTACCCAATTGGTACCGTCTTTCTCATCCCTGCCGGGATCATGCCTGCTGCATCGTCCGCGCAACCGAATCTATACTTCGAAGTCTGTCTCCGGCCATGCCGCGTGGCCGCCCGGAATTTCAACGTTTGTCAGGAGTCTATGCAGATAACGTTTCTCGGAACGGGCACGAGTAATGGAGTCCCCGTAATCGGCTGCACCTGTTCGGTGTGTACCTCGCTCGATCCACGCGACAAGCGCACGCGATCGTCGGCGGTCATCGATGCCAATGGGAAGCGGCTACTGATCGACACGTCGCCGGAACTGCGGTTGCAGGCCATCGCAAACAACCTCACTCACGTTGACGCGGTCCTTTACACGCACGCCCACGCCGATCACGTCGCAGGATTTGACGATCTGCGCAGTTTCAATTTCATTAGCCAGGCTCCGCTCGATGTCCATGCAGACAGGCTGACGAGTGAGTTGATCAGGGATCGCTTCGGATATGCTTTTGAGAACCCTTTCCCTTTCTTCGGGGGCAAGCCAGACCTTAACCTGCATGACTTCGATGGGCCGTTCTCTGCGGCAGGCGTTGGCGTGCTCCCGTTCCACGTGGGGCATGGACGTTGGACGGTCACCGGCTTTCGATTTGGTCCGCTGGTCTATCTAACGGACGCGAAGGTCGTCCCGCCGGCAGCCGTCGACGCGATGCGAGGCGCTGAAGTGCTCGTCATCAATGCGCTCCGAGATCGACCACACCCGGTCCATCTCTCGATCCCTGAGGCACTAGGAATCATCGAAGAGGTCGGCCCTCGGCGAGCCTACCTGACTCACCTGTCTCACGATGTCGGGCACGCCGAACTCAGCGAGCGTCTGCCCGACATCGTGCAGGTCGCCTACGACGGTCTAGTTGTCGAGGTATAGAGCATTGCTCACGTAGTGACAGGTCTCAGACCTGTCACTACGTGAGCGATGTGACCCGGCACCGTAAGCCGGGGCCCTACGTCATTGGCTTGGCCGGCCAGTTGCCGTACCAATCGAACGGCTCCGGGTTGAGGTTGACGACGACGTTCTTGACCTGCGTGTAGAGGTCGAGCGCGTGCCGTGACAGTTCTCGGCCGGTGCCGGACTGCTTGTAGCCGCCGAATGGCGCTTCCGGCGGATTGACGGTCGGGTAGTTGATTGAGACATTGCCGGCCTGGATGTTTGCCGCCATCGTGTGCGCCCGCTTGATGTCCTTTGTCCAGATCGTTGCTGCCAGGCCATAAATCGTGTTATTGGCCATAGCAATTACGTCAGCGTCATCCTTGAACGGAATGACAGCCAGAACCGGGCCGAAGACTTCCTCCTGGGCAATCGTCATGTCATTCGTCACGTGGTCGAACACAGTTGGTGTGACGAAGTTGCCCTCAGCGAACGGGTCTTCGGTCACCCGCCGGCCACCATGGGCGAGATCAGCGCCGCCCTGCCGTGCCTTCTCGACGTATGAGAGCACTCGCTCGCACTGTGTCTTCGAGATGACTGGCCCCATCTGGGTTTCCCACTCAAGCGGGTCGCCAATCGTGATCATTGCCGTCTTCGCGACAAAGTCGGCCATGAATCGGTCGTGGATCGATTCGTGGAGGAAGAGCCTTGTCCGCGCGGTGCAGCGCTGACCGGCATTCGTGAAGACGGCGAAGAGCGAACCGTTGACGGCCTCGTCGATGTCGGCATCGTTGAAGACGATATTCGGGCTCTTGCCGCCAAGCTCGAGCGACACCTTCTTGATCGTCCCGGCCGACTGGCGGATGATGTTGCGGCCTGTCTCCGTCTCTCCCGTAAATGCGACCTTGTCGACGCCTTGATGCTCGCAGAGCGCCGAGCCGATCTCCGCACCCGGGCCGGTCAGAACGTTGAGAACTCCGTCAGGAATGCCGGCTTCGAGGCATATCTGCCCCAGAAGAACGGCAGTGATCGGCGTGTTGCTGGCTGGTTTGAGGACGATTGTGTTGCCCATCGCCAGTGCGGGTCCGATCTTCCAGGCTGCCATCAGCAGTGGGAAGTTCCACGGAATGATCTGTGCGCAGACGCCGACCGGCTCGCGCAGGGTATAGTCCAGCAGCGGGCCGTTCATCGGGATCGTGTCGCCCCACATCTGGCCGGTCAGGCTTGCGTAGTAGTCGAGGCAGGCCGCTGTGTTGAGGACATCGGCGCGAGACTCGACGATGATCTTGCCGCAATTGAGGGTTTCCAGCCGCGCAAGTTCATCGACCCGATCGCGGATCAGGTCTGCTGCCTTCCGCATCCGTTTCGCTCGCTCGACTGGAGCCATCCGAGACCAACGTCCGTCATCGAACGCCTTCCTGGCGGCTGCAACCGCTCGGTCGACATCTTCGCGACCTGCCTTCGCGATTGCGCCGATTGGCCGGTTCGTGGCAGGTGAGACTGTCTCAAACGTCTCGCCACCGGCCGCGTCGACCATCTGCCCGTCGATCAACAGTTGGTACGTTTCCAGTGCAGTTGCTGTCACTGTTTCCCGTTCCTCCCCAGATGTCGCCAACTACATCACCTGACGCCAGGGTTTCATCTCCCAGGACTGGAAGACCCCCGCGTCATGGAACGGGTCAGCAGTAACCAGTGCCTCGGCCTCGGCTTGCGTGTCAGCTTCGTAGATGATCAGCGCGCCAGAGTCGTCCTCGAATGGTCCCGACGCGAACAGCTTTCCCTGCTCCTTGAGCGCGGTCAGGTACTCACGGTGTTGCGGCCGAGCGTCGGCGATCCGATCCTGATTGCCATACTGAAAAACAGTCGCGAACTTCGTCATAAGTCCTCCCCGTCGTTGCGCCAGGCCGTTCCTGACGGCGTGAGACGTATCATCGATACTCAGTCGCCAGTATAGTCGCTGCCCAACCGGACGTTTCTGTTCGGGTGGTCGCGTCTGGCGGCTATACTTGGAGTTTGTCGTCTACCTGTCAACCGCTGCATGGCGCAGATTGGGTTGGCCCGACTCAACGAAGAGGGTTCGATGGAAGAAAAAGTACATGTCACCCAGGACGGCCTCGCGGCACTGCAGGCCGAATACGACGATCTGATCAACAACCGGCGGCCCGCCATCATCCGAACGGTGGCACTTGCCCGTGAAGAGGGTGATCTGCGCGAGAACTCTGGATACCATGCCGCTCGTCATGACCAAACGATGATCGAGGGCCGAATTCGACAGTTGGAGGACATGCTCAAGCGTGTCCAGGTGATCGACGCCAACGCGGCGGCCAAGTCAGGAGGGCTCGTTCGGCTCGGTACGACAGTCACGATCGAGATCGATGGCGCTGAAGAGACGTATACAATCGTCGGCTCGGTCGAGTCAAACCCGATGGAGGGCCGAATCTCCGACAAGTCTCCATGGGGACAGGCGTTGCTCGGCTCGAAAGTCGGCCAGACCGTCAACATCCAGACGCCGACGGCCGTCCTGAGGGCGCGCGTCATCTCCGTCACCTAGTGGCGTTCATCGTACCGCTCGACGAGATTGAGGCTTTCGCGCGTGAGCGGTGTTCAGGACTCGATACCGCCCATGACGCTCTGCACCTGTCCCGTGTGGTAGCGAATGCCCGGTTATTGATCGACAACGAACGTGCGGCTGGAGCGGACCTGAATGCGGTTGTGGTCGAGGCTGCCTGTTGGCTCCACGACATTGTGCAACTCCCGAAGGGAAGCGGACCAGCCGGTGAATCCGCGCGCCAGTCCGCATCAGTCGCTCGCGCGTTTCTGGTGGAGTGTGGTGTCGAACCAGCGTTGATCAACGCGATCGCCGACGCGATCAAAGCGCATTCGTACTCCGGAGGGCTGACGCCAGCGACGATCGAAGCGGCCATCGTCCAGGACGCCGACCGGCTCGATGCACTCGGCGCCATCGGTATCGCCCGGCTGTGGGTCACGGGAGTCAGCTTGGGTGGCGCACTCCATCATGACACCGATCCGGCTGGGACACGACGCGACCTCGACGATCGGGCGTACAGCCTCGACCACATCGAACGCAAGCTGCTTCGTCTCCCTGAGACGATGAACACCAATTCCGGACGCCGTGAAGCGGAGCGGCGGGCGGAGTATGTCCGGCAGTATCGCGACGAGTTCCTGCGGGAACTTGGTGTCATCTGAACGATCGTTGCTTCCCATCGTGCGGGCCCATGCGATGCTGATGAGCACGCGTGCTAGACTGCGCATCATGATTGATCGAACGACCACGGAACCAACGAGTGTGCTTGAACGACTGATCCTCGATGGTTCGATCGCCGCAGAGATGATCGAACCAGGTGTACCCACGCCCACTGTGCCGGAGGCTGCGATCGCCCTCGGTGTCGATCAACGCCAGATTATCAAGTCGCTGCTCTTCGCCTCGAAACGTGGTGAGGTTGTGCTGGCAGTTCTTTCCGGAGCTGCACGTGTGAGCCGGCAACGCTTGCGTGAGGCATCTGGATTGAGCGGGCTGGATCTGGCCGCTCCGGCGATTGTCCTCGAACAGACCGGTTACCCAGCCGGTGGGACACCGCCAGTCGGCCATCTGAAGCGGCTGAACGTCATCGTCGATACCGACGTCATGGATTACTCCGTAGTCTTTGGCGGAGGAGGACGGGTTGATTCGCTGTTGCGGATCACGCCGCAGGAAATAGTGCGAGTGACACAGGCGAAGGTGGCGACGATTGCGGAATAGTCCGCTGGCGCTGAATGGATGGTGCCTCAGTGGCATGGCCGGGAGTCGACTATCACACGCACATTTGTGAATCGACGATTGATGCCATGCTCGCCAGCGCGGTCGAGAATGGTGTGCGTGAGTATGGCATCTCAGAGCACATCTTCATGCTCGACGAAGGTCATCCGATCTTCCCGTTGATCCCGGACGAAGGAATTCGTTTCTCGCTCGAGCGGTATGTTGAGACGTGTCGCGAGCGTTCCCGTTCTTCGCAGATCAGTATTCGACTTGGACTTGAAGTGGATTACGTTCCCGGCACCGAGGCACGCGTCGCCGACGTGCTGGCCGGCGTTGATTGGGACTACCTGATTGGTTCGATCCACGAGATAGATGGCATCGACCTGTTCGAGTACGTACCAGCCTGATGAGAACCGAAGGCCAGCGGCTCTGGCGGCGGTATTATGAGTTGAGCATCGCCGCGATTGAGTCAGGCGCTTTCGATATCCTCTCGCATCCTGTCCGGAATATGGTTCAGAATCCGTACGTTCCAGAAGATATCGACGTTTGCTGGACGGCGTGGCCGAGGCGGCAGCTCGGACAGGTGTCGCGCTTGAGCTGAACGGCGAAGATACGCGCCGATGGCCCGAGATGGTGAAAGCGCTCGCACGAGCGGCTGGCCGAGCTGGATGCGCAGTCAGCCTGGGATCTGATGCGCACAAGCCCGAATCAGTGGCGCAATCCTTGCGGTTTGCGAGTATTATTGCAGCAGAAGCAGCAGTTCCGGGCGTCGTGTCGTTCCAGCGTCGTGATCGTCGCATACTCTCTCTCGACTGAGTCCGTCTGGAAGGAGGGCCGGATGAGCCTCTCACACGAGCCGACACCGGTAGTGACACCTGTTGTTGCGATACCGGGCCGAGGCGACCGGCTGCCGGACCTCGGAGGTGTCTCTCCTGATGGTGGCGCGATCGCCACTCGTGACTATTACATGCGCCGTAATCTAGCGGTTATCTTTATTTGCGCCCAAACCGAGTGCGCGGACTGGATTGCGGCCGCGGCTGCTGTCCGAAAAGCTGCTCAGGCCGAGAATGGCGAGATTCTCCTCATCCTTGATGGAACGACCGACACCGACGGGCTTCCGGCGATCGTTGATGACGACGGAACTCTAGCTGCTCGCTGCGGCCTCGGAGCGTTTGACCGTCCGGCGCTCTTCATTGTCGACCGATACGGGACGATCTTTGCCTCGAATCGCGGGCGAGACGCCGAATCGGGCCTCCGCCCACGCGACATCCCACGTTGGCTGGAGTTCATCGCCTGCCGCTGCTCGTAAGGCCCCCGACTGTTCTGCTGTGATCTGCGACAATCTTCTGGTTTGGGATTGAATCGCGAGGCTGGCACAGGGCCAGCCTCTCGTGTTGCATACGGCCCTCCAGGTGACCTTGGCGATGTGCGATGATGCCTGCCGCGAGTGAGAGAACGTCTCTGGCAGGAGGGTACGTGTGACGATTCCGACGAGTGAGATAGATGCGATCTTCGCGAAATGGGACCGCGATGACTCGCCTGGCTGCGCGCTGGCGGTCGTGCGCGATGGACAGATCGTGTACTCGCGCGGCTACGGTATGTCAAACCTTGAGCATCGTGTCGCGATCGAGCCGAGTTCGATCTTCCACGTCGCTTCGATCTCCAAGCAGTTCACCGCCATGTGCATCGGGCTGCTGGCTGCCGACGGCCTGCTCTCACTGGACGACGACATACGAATGCACGTCCCGGAGATCCCGCAGTACGGCGCAACGATCACGATTCGGAATCTAGTCCATCACACCAGCGGATTGCGAGACATGTGGGATCTGCTGCGGCTGGCAGGTTGGCGCTATGACGATCTGATCAACGAAGCTGACATGCTCTGGGTCGCGACGCGACAGACGGCGCCGAACTTCCTGCCAGGTGACGAGTACCTGTACAGCAACACGGGCTACGCGTTGCTGGCGCTGATTATCCGACGCGTGAGTGGGAAGCCGTTGCGCGCATACGCCGACGAGCGCATTTTCAAGCCGTTGGGGATGTCGCGGACACACGTCCACGATGACCACACCGAGATCGTCGAAGGCAGAACGCAGGCGTACGAGCCTCGCAAGAGCGGTGGCCTCCGAATCAGCATTCCCGTTTTCGACGTCGCCGGGACGACAAGCCTCTTTACCACCGTTGAAGACATGGCGCGTTGGGATGACAACTTCACGCATCGTCGGATCGGCGGAGATTCGCTGATCGAGCAGATGCTGACGCCAGGCACGCTGAACGACGGCGGGCTCATGTCGTACGGGTTCGGCGTCCAGTCCCATGCTTACCGCGGATTACCGATCGTCGAGCACGGGGGTGCCGATGCCGGCTACCGCGCGCACTATCTGCGCTTTCCGGATGAGCGACTGGCAGTCATCTGTCTCTGCAACTTGAGCACGATGATGCCGAGAAACCTTGTCCTGGCAGTTGCTGACCTGATTCTGGCCGACCGATTTACCGAGCCGCTGAATGACGACACGCCGGAGCCGTCATCTGGCGACGCACGGTTCGCCGGTGTCTACCGCAACAATGCAACACGTGACCTCATCAAGATCGACAGTGACGACGAAGGATTATCGATTGGTTTCGAAGACAGCCAGCGATTGGAGCGGCTGGTCGGAGGTGCATACCGGGTCGACGGCCAACCGTTGACGCGACTCCGTTTTGAGGAGCGCGGCCAGATGACGCTCCTCATCAACGGGGCGCAGTACTCGCCAACACCAGACCCGGTCTTCGAGCGGATCGCAGGACCTGAGCCGCCCGAAGTACCGCAAGTCGATGGCGGTGCGTTCTACAGCGACGAGGTCGGTACCATCTACCATCTGGAGGCTCACGGGGCAAACCTGCTGATGAAGCACTACCGGCTGGATGACCGCATTCTGCACCACGCCTTCGGCGACACGTATGCGACCAACAACCTCCGCGTCGATCTCGAACGCGATGCGGCTGGGATGGTGTCAGGATTCCGCGCCAGCTCCTTCCGCGTCCGCAACGTTCGTTTCGAGCGCCGATGACTTCCGATGCCGCGTGGTTGCTAGAATGGCTCGGATGTTGTGCTGAATACGACGTGAGGGTGGGAGACGATGACGAGCGACAACGGCAATGCGATCTATCGCGCGAGGATGGAGCGCGCGAAGGCAGAGATGACGCGGCAGGGCGTCGATTTTCTGTTCGTGACGCCGTCCTCTGACCTGACATACCTGCTCGGCTACCCGGCGCACGCCTCCGAACGGATGACGCTGCTCTGCGTGCCGCGAGAAGGCGAGCCGTTCGTCGTCGCGCCGACGCTTGAGGCCAACCGGCTTGACAGCCGACGCGACATCGTGGACGTCCATCGATGGGAAGAGACCGAGTCGCCGTCGGATCTTGTCGCGCGGCTGGTTGAGAACGCGGAAGGCGCGGCAATCGGAGTCAGCGACCAGACATGGGCCGTCTTCCTGATCCGACTGCAACGGGCGCTGCCAGAGACGTCGTTCACCTCTGGGAATGACGTGCTGCGTGAGCTGCGAATGGTGAAGGACGCTCAGGAGATCGAACTACTACGAGAAGCCGGCTCGCGAGCCGACCGGGCCTGGGAGCGGTTCATCGCTTCCAGCCGAATCGCGGGCCGCACCGAGCGCGATGTCGCGGGCGATATTCGCACGTTGATGTCCGACGAGGGACTGGAGCCGGGTGGCTTCCTGATCGTCGGCGGCGGACCGAACTCGGCCTCCCCGCACCACATGACCTCCGACCGCGTGATTCAGGAAGGTGAGGCGGTCGTCTTCGACTTTGGCTCACCGTACCAGCACTACTACTCCGACATCACACGGACGGTCCATGTTGGCGAACCGAGCGATGAGTTCCGGCAGGTCTACGACGTTGTATTGCAAGCAAATCGCGCGGCCAGAGCGGCCGTTCGACCCGGTGTCGCCTGCGAGGCAATCGACAGAGCCGCTCGTGATGTGATCGAGGAGGCCGGCTACGGTGAGTACTTCATTCACCGCGTTGGCCATGGTCTTGGTCTTGACGGACACGAGGAGCCATACATGGTTGGCGGCAACAGCCTGCCGCTCGTGCCGGGAATGGTCTTCTCCGACGAGCCAGGGATCTATATTCCCGGTAAGTTTGGTGTCCGGATCGAGGATATTCTCGTCTGTACCGAGGATGGGGCTGAGAGCTTCAACGACGCGACCCGCGATCTGATTGTGATGCAGTAGCCGCTGATTGGGATAGGTTCATGACACAACTTCCGGCGACTGCCGAGGTCGTTATCATCGGCGCGGGCATCATGGGCTGCTCGATCGCCTGGCATCTTGCCGAGCGGGGTGTGACTGATGTCGTCGTCCTCGAACGAGACGCTATCGGGCGCGGAGCGACGGCCGACGCAGCCGGCGGAATCCGGCTCCAGTTCTCGACCGAGACGAACATTCGACTCTCTCAGATCAGCCTTGAATACTGGAAGACGTTCGACGAGCGATTCGACGCTGCGATCAATTTCCGCCAGCAGGGGTATCTCTTCGTGCTGACCGACGATTCAGAGGTTGACGTCTTCAAGACGAATCTCGCCCTGCAGCAATCGTTGGGGGTACCGGCACGCTGGGTGACGCCGCAGGAGATTGCGGAACTCAACCCGGCGGTTGTCCTGGACGACGTTGTTGGCGGCACGTTTTGCCCAGAGGACGGCTGGGCCGACACATCGACAAGCACGATGGGCTTCGCACAATCCGCGCGGCGCCTCGGCGTGCGGATCTTCGAAGATTCGCCGGTGACCGGCATTGATACCGACGGAGGTCGGGTCAGCGGTATCCGCTGTGGTGATCAACGGATCGTGACCCGGTTGGTGATCTGTTGCGCCGGGCCTCAGACCAACGCCGTCGGCCAACTCGCCGGACTCGACATTCCAATCCTGCCCTACCGGAGAATGTCATTCATCACCGAACCGTTCGACGCAATACCATCGACCGTTCCGATGACGATCGAGTTCGCTCGTTCGCTCTACTTCCATCCGGAGAGCAGCGGATTCCTGTTCGGAATGAGCAACAAGGACGAACCGACCTCGGACAACAAGGCCGTCGACGAGGACTGGATGGCATCAACTGTTGAGGCATTGATCGAACGGGCGCCGGTTTTCGAGAACGCATCGGTTCTGCGCGGCTGGGCAGGGTTCTACGAAGTCACGCCCGATGACAATCCGCTTCTCGGCCACGTTCCCGAACTTGACGGCTTTATCGTCGCGGCAGGCTTCTCCGGCCATGGCTTCATGCAGGGGCCAGCGATCGGGCTGGCCATTGCGGAGCTCGTCATTGACGGCAGTACGCGGACGGTCGATCTCTCCGCGTTCCGCCCGAGCCGGTTCCAGGAAGGTGCGCTGTTACAGGAGCATAACGTCATTTGAGCGACATGAGGGACTGGGTGGGGCATGAGTTGTAAGAGAAGCAACGTCATGCCCCGTGCCTCGTTCCAGTTGCGTAGGTGAATGCATGGTGATCGGAGTCGGCTACGTCACGCTACACATTTTCGAGAGTCACTCGCTGAAGGAGAAGCGGCGCGTGGTTCGATCGCTCGTGGAACGGACGCGGCAGCGGTTCAACGCGAGTGTCGCGGAGGTCGACCATCTTGATTCGTGGCAGGTGGCCGGCATCGGTTTCACCTGCGTCTCCAACTCGGGAGCACACGCTGACCGGATGCTCGCCGAGGTCGTCAAGTTCATTGAGAGCAACGCAGCTTTCGGCTCGCTAGCCGACGTTTCGACCGAGTTGATCCACATCGACTAGCCAACCTCGACGAGTTGCCCACGTTCACGCATGGCGCGCCGTTACTTCGGTGGAATCGGCACGGTGACCACCGCGTGGAGCGCACCATCGGTGATCAGTAGTGAGCCACCATCCGCAGACATGGCGATCCCAAATGGTTGGCGAACCAACCCCTCGCCCAGTGTGGCGCCAGGTTCGCCATCCGGTCCAAGCGTCAGGATCGTTCCAGCGGCCGAGTTGGACGCGTAAACGCTGCCGTCGGGGCCGACTGCCAGGTATGGTTCGAAGAATGTCAGGCCCGTCCACTCTTCAACCGGCCACGCGTCGAATGGCGTGCCGTCGCTGCTGAAGCGGGCGATCCGAGCATTATGGGAGTCCGCGACGAGAATAGTTCCGTCGGATGTCACTGCGATACCGACTGGCTCCAGCAGGTTCCCATCTTCACTGCCAGCTGTTCCCCACATCCGGACGAACGTGCCATCCGGCGTGAACACCTGGACTCGCTCGTTGCCGGTGTCGGTCACGTACACCTCGCCGTTGTGGAACGCGAGCCCGCGTGGGCCGTAGAACAACCCCTCGTTGGCCGCTGCCTGGGCAGGGTCATCCTGAGCGTCAAAGAAGCTGCCCCAGCCGCGCAGGTAGACACCATCGGACGAGAAGACCTGGATCCGATGGTTCCAGGTATCGGCGACGTAGATGTCGCCGTTCTCGTCGATCGCAATCCCATTCGGCCCACCGCCTCCGGATGTCGCGAAGCGTGCGAGCTGGCCAGGGCCGGAACCGTCGCTGCCGAACGCCAACAGGAACTCACCCGTCGGCGCGAACTTCTGAACGCGGCTATTGCGCGAATCGACGACGTAGATCGAACCGTCAGGGCCAACCGCAATGCCGCGCGGTCGGTTGAACTGACCCTGACCGGAACCAGCACCCGGACGATCGGCGAGTGCGAACGGACCCGTGGCCGGGAAGAGCTTTTCCGCCAGTGGCGCGGATGCGAGTAGCTGGAACTGGTGTTCCGTTGGTTGTTCGTCGAGGTTGCGATTGAGCAGGAAGTCGGCGAACCGGCGAAGTTCGTCAGGCTGGACGACGCCTGTTAGCAATCCTCCCCAATCGGGAGATCTGAATGCCTCAGGCATGTCGGTCGTGTATTCGTATGCCTGCCCGGCGAATCCGGGCGCCACCGTACGTGCGTCGCGGGTCCCGGACAGAATGACGAGCTCTGCATCAATTGGGATCGACTCGGTGTCCGGGTCGAAGGTCGACAGGTTCGGATACTCGCGGAAGTACCACGCGAACGGCTGCTCGACCTCCTCGTCGAGTGCGATCCGCAGGCCGTGGCCGCCGGTCGGGTCGAGCGAACTGCGCTGGCTCAGAGTCGTATCGCGGGAAAGTTTCTCAATTCGCGACACGACCACCGGGATACTCTCGCTCGTTGATCCGGCGCTGAGTGGGTCACCTGGCTCGACCGGTCGTTCGGACGCCGCCAGGACCGACGAGCGGATGGTGAGGATGGAGAGCAGAACCAGGACGGCTGAGAGGACCAGAACCAGCCTGTCGCCCGCGACACGCGAACCGATTGACGTAATCGCAAACGAGAGCGGCAGGATCGCGACGACGACGATCAGGGCAAAACGCAGAAGCCAGTCGCCGGTGTCATCGGATACGCCTCCTGTGATCAGACCCAGCAGGCTGACGGCAGCAATCGCCATCAGGAGGACGGCTCCAACGTACAGCATCGCCGGACCACGCCGAACCATCCCCCACGGCAATCGTTCGATCAGGTGCGAAACGCCGATTCCCGCCAGCAGAACCAGCGGCAACGTCACGATCGCGTAGCCGGGCGTGCCGACATCCCGAGCAGCGAAACGACGATCAGGGCCGTGAAGAACCAGGTGGCGACTGAACGGACGAGGACGCGCTCGTGAGATGCGAACCCGGCGATCAGGGCAAGGACGATGAGGATCGGCTCGTTGAGAATCAAGTTGAAGGTTGGCATGTACCAACTGGAGCCGATCTCACTGACGTGATCGTCCCAGAGCAGGCTGAACATCTCGCCGAGCGACGCCGCAAACGATCCCGGCCTGGATAGCAGCACCGTTGTGCTCAGGACGACCGCGCCGATGCCTGCCGCCAGCCCGGCGAGCATCGCATCGCGCCTGGCCACCTTGCGCGGTCGATCGAGGAGATAGTTCCCGATCCAGGCAAGTGCGGCAGCCGGGATGCCAAGCGGGTGGGCGACGACAAGCAACCCGGTCGCCGCTCCAGCAATCGCAGGCCAGGCCAAGGTGTCTCGACCTCGTCCGTAAAGTATGGGCGTCACGATCGCGACTGAGAGCGCGACGAGCAGGATGCCGCCGTCGATTCTGCGGGACGCGGCGACGAGCGTTGGCGACATTGCGGCCAGGAACGCTGCAGCCGTCGCGTTTCGACCACCGAGCCAGTGCCCGGACCAGAGGATGCCAAGCACTGCCAGCACGCCGGCTGTCGCCATCGCCGATCCGACCGACGCTGTCAGCCGAACCACCGGAGAAGAAGAACAACGCCGTCCAGTCGATCGCGAACGGCATCCCAGACAGGTCGTCCGGTACCGACCCGCCGTGGACGAGATTGTGGGCTGCCAGCGCGATTTCTGCTTCAGCGACGCTCAGCGCAAAGCGTCGAGGCCGAGGAAGCGCAGCAGGATCGCGACCACGACGGCAGCAGTCGCCGACAATCCAGCGGCCGGCAGCAAGGGAGTCATCTCGATGCCGCGGAGCGAGCATCGTGTGGGATTGTCGTCCACTCGTCCGCTCCCGATGGATCGTGGCTCTCGAGCGTGCGTCACGGCTCAAGCTGAACGGTGTCCTTTCGATCGGCGGTCAGTAACGGATGTCGTTCCAGGTTTGCAGCAGGTCGTTGCGAATGTAGACGCGGAAGTTGTACGAACCAATCGGCGCCCAGAGTTCGCGGAAGGCATACCAGCCGGAACATCTTGGCCTGCTCCTGCGGCTCGCGCATGCCCCAGATCGAGCGCCAGACGCTGGCGGCGACATCGACGAATGCGCTGTATGGCGGCGGATCGTCGTTCTGGTAGTTCTGGCGTTCGGCCTCTTGTTCAGCTCCGGGGCGATGGCGAAGCGGCGGTAGGTCTCGTCCTCCGGGAACCACCAGCGCATGGATACTCCTGTAGGTGTAGCCCGCCAGCATGTCCAGGTTGTCGGCCGTCGAAGATTGTCCTGGTTCGATATCAGGACGATCGGCTCGTCCGGCGGTTCGTTGAGTGTGGAGCCGAAGAAACGTCGATCGGTGTAGTCGCGCAGATACCATTGCATCGGCCACGAGGTGCCGGAGTCGTAGGCGATCGGTCATGTCGAGCCCGCCGGTCAGTCTCACGCGACAGGATGCCCATCTCCTCGACGACGCGGGTGACATCGGGCGAGTCTGCACGTAGATCAGCATGTCGATCGGCGTGTCGCCCTCGATGTACGTCATGCGGAACCGGCGTGGATCTGTCCGAGCAGGATGACGGCGACCATGCTGACGCCGGCGACGCGGAGATGCCACCCGCATGCCCAGCCGCTTCCAGTCGCGAAGCCGATAAGGCCAATCGACGCCAACAGTGGCAGGTAGAGCAGCCAGGGGTTGTCGGCGATCTCCGGCCGCAGACGACGTTCGCAGGAACCATTCGCTCTGTACCCATGGCACCGGCCGATGCCCCAGGCCCAGAGCAGGAACCAGGACGCGCTGTGACCAGCGGCACCCGAGCACCTACCGCGAGAGCATCGCGTCGCGGCAGCAGCCGCCGCGCGGACGGCGCTTCAATCCACTCGATGCCTCCACCGATCAGCGACGCAGCCAGCACGATCAGGGGCAGCGCCATGTGGACGGTGAGCCAGGGCATCTTCTCGCCGGCCCAGGAGAAGATCGCCAGGTTCACGACGCCCAGTAGATGACGAAGCCGCGCAGGTAGGTGCGTCGTCCAACCGGCACGCCTCGGCGAATGCGCGGAATCAGCCGCCAGGCCGTCAGGTGCGATGCCGATCGGGAAGAGCAGTGACGCCGACGAACTCGTACTGCGGCAGCATCAGCAGATAGAAGAACCACGGTTGTTCGGCACGCTGGACATCGTGTTGCCCCAGCCAGTAGCCGAGTGCTCCGACCGTGCCGCTGGCAAGGCCAGGCATGTTGGTGAACAAGGTCGTGTAGAAGCACAACATAGACGATGCTCCGCCGGAGATTGCCAGCATGAGCGAACGTCGATCCTTCAGGACGAGATGATAGAAAGCGTGGGCCGCTCGTGTCGCATCGGGCGCCGGGGCGCAAGACACCGTCGATCCAGCCGGCTGCTCGGGATCGCGCACCCTGTCGAAACGCGCCGAGGGCGGCGATCAACGCCGAGCAAGCAACACGCCGAGTGATGCCAGGACGACCGGATGCTGGTACCAGGTCCATGCGAACTGCGCGGATGTTGCCTGATTGGTCGGGTTCTCCCAGGGATCGTCGGCAATCGGGCCGGCGCCGAGCGACGGCATCAGCGTCCAGACGCGCCGAGGGCGCGCGATTCCGTCAGCAGTCAGCGGCCGCGAATACGCCCTTGGCTGTCTGCCAGGTCACGACGCCGACGACGAAGGTCACCAGCACGAATGCGACGATGAACGATACCTCCATCGTCGCGAAGAGCAGACCGGTCAGAACGCCGGCCATCACGATCCAGCGGCGCTGCGGGCGCTCCAGATAGCGCAGACAGGCGATGACGATCGCCGATCGTCATCGACGAGAATGTAGGGGTCGTGGCGGATGAAGCGCGTGTAGTAGAGGAGCGACGGCGAAAACAGCAGGAGGTGCCGACACGTCAGCGCGCCCCAGCGACCAAGCAGCTTCGGCCCGCGCAACACACCAGGGCATCAGGACGAGGATGACGCCGCACAGCGCCGGGAAGACGCGTGAGGTGATAGTCGTTGTCGCCGAACAGGAAGTAGGCACAGCGCGGTCGAGTGGAACAGCGTCGGCCCGTGCATCAGCGGATCGTGGACGTAGCCGGTCGCCGACCGCTAAACAGCCAGGAGAAGTACGCGTGCAGGCTTTCGTCGTGATGCTCGGCGCGTGACGACAGGTCCCAGAAGCGAGTGAGCCCAGCCAGAAAAGCGATTACGGCGTAGAGAATACCTTCGAGGCTGACTCGCAGGACCAGCGGGCGCCGTGCGGTCGAGGACCGAGCCTCCGATGCCACCGTACCGGGTGCGACGGCAACGGCAGCGCCGCTGACCGGTGGCAGCAGGCGAGGATCGTTGGCGTGCCGATCTGATCGCTGTCGCGGAGAATGGTTCATCGCTTGCAGATCACCCCGTGGCAGACGGCCGGAAGAACAGCGTCCGAATCATGGTCAAGGAATGAGCGGTGTTGCGGACAACGACAACGGGAGCCGTCGATCCGGCCAACCGGCCTGCCGAAGTGTACACGCGTCCCAATTCCTCGTCATGCTGACCGGCAACGCGCCGGAATGCTCGTTACAATGCCCTTCAGCCGAAATGGCTACGGGTTTCGCCTGAGACGGAGGCATCTTTTGGACGCTGTATCGACGCCAGCCGACAATCGACCCGGGATTCCTGGGCGAACGTCAACACTGTTCCTGGTGTCTGACGGAGGCGGATCGACGGCCGAGGCTGTCCTCGACGCTGCGACCGTTCAGTTCCCGGATGTGGCGTTCTCGATCATACGCCGGCCAGGCGTCCGAACTCGCGAGCAGGTGCTGGCTGTTGTCCGAGAGGCGTCGGCGGCCCAGGGAATTGTCGTCCACACGATCGTCATTCAGGAGATTCGCCATATTCTCGTTCGCGAGTGTCGCCAGCGGATCATCCCGCACTTCGACCTGATCGGCCCGTTGATCGGACACATATCCCAGCAGGTGGGTCTGCGGCCAATTCTGCGGCCAGGCGCCTCGCGTGGGATCGACCTCGATTACTTCAAGCGCATCGACGCGATCCAGTTCACCGTTCAGCACGACGACGGTCAGAGCATCGCAACGCTCGACGAGGCAGATGTCGTGCTGGTCGGTGTTTCCCGCTCGTCGAAGACGCCGCTCTCGATCTATCTCTCGATGCGAGGCTGGCGGGTCGCTAACATCCCGATCGTCCTCGGTGTCCCGCCGCCACGCAAGTTGCAGGAGATCGACCAGCGCCGGATTGTTGCTGTCACGATCGACCGTCCATACCTGCGTGAGATTCGCCGCAATCGCCTCCAGGCACTTGGTCAGACGCCTGACGGCGAATACACCGATCCCGACAAGATCGAGGAGGAGCTAGCATATTTCAGGCGGATCGTTCGTGGGGGCTACCCGTGGCCGATCGTCAACATGACCGGTAAATCGGTCGAGGAGGCTGCAAAGGAGGTCATGGCCGTTGTGGCAGGCCAGCAGGCCGAAGATGGCGCATTGGGGTTACGCGAGCTGGACGATATCCCACCGCGATTGGACGAAGAACAGCCGTGAACCGCTGCCACCCGGACAGACGTTCACGGCTGTCACAGTGACGGCTCGCCGCTCGGCGCTAGTCCTTCTTCCCAAAGAGGCTCCGCGCGGCTCCACCGAGGGTATCGCCGATGTTGTCCGGGATCTTGTCAGAATGTGCTCCAAGACCGGGAATGTTGCCCGCGATCGAGCGCAACTGATCGGCGTCCATCTTGTTTTCAAGGAAATCTGCGACAACTTCGGCAGCTTTCTGTGCCTGTTCTGGAGATAGCCCAGCTTTCGACTGCAACTGTTGAATCAGATCGTCCATGCACGTTCCCTTCCTGACACGAGTGCGCTGCACAAGAACCGGCCCGATGCGGTCGGCGGACGCCGACCGCATCGGATGGTTATCGTCACAGTAGCATAGATATCGATCAGGATAGGCTCCGACAGATCGCTAAAGCGTACTGTCCTCGATGTCGAAAGCCGCTGCCTCAGCCTGGGTGGATGTTACATTCAGGCGAATCTCGTCGCCGTTGGCCGACTCTACCCAGTCGATCGGGACGCGAACATCCTTCTTGAAGATCAGCCCCTTGCTGACGACGAATCCGCTGATCTCGCCGCCGTTGCTGACCAGAACCTCGCCAACACTGCCGAGCTTGTCACCATCTGCGCCGTACACGTCGGTACCTTCGGAAATCATCACATCAGTCTCCGGAATATTGGACTGTTCTTCGATTACCGGCGCGACAGATGGCGCTGTATCGAAGAAGCTGTCCTGCGAACCCTCATATCCACGACCGATGTTCGGCGCGCCATACAGGTAGGAACCTGCGCCCGCCGCACTCGGCATCATGAACGGCAATGCATCGCGATCCTGGTCGGGGATCTGGACGAAGCGATTCTCGACGTAGTCAGGCAACTCGTTCACCTGGTCGGACGTCACGTCGAGTCGAAGTCCATCCGCGTCCTGACTGCTGACCATGTCAAGATCGACCAGCTTGTGGTTGCTGCTCAAGAACCCGCGGTGGACGATGAACTTGTGGATCTGCTTCGTGTTGGAGTCAACGACGATGCGTTCGACGGTCCCGACTTTTTCTCCGTCGCTACCGAACACATCCATTCCCAGGTCGATATTCATTTCAGTCTCCGTTTCATGACGGCTCCCGTTCGTTACTCAGGCGCCAAGGCGCAAGGCATATGCCATCCATTTCACGACGATGGGAGCGGGTGATGGCCATCGAATCGCTCCGCTGCGGCTTTCTCGCGGCACGTCTCTTGATTCCTGTTGCTCGGAAAGTACGTACCGAAACCGCATGGACAGGAAAGTGGTGACGATGCAGGCTCATTCTTCGGATTCACGGGTTTTGCACCCGCACGATCCGGCGCCAACGCCTCCGCGGGTCGTACACCAGACAGCTATCCGCCAGGCACTGCCGATCTACTACGGGTTGATGTTCGCGTTCCTGTCGGCGTGCGGATTTCTGTTGCTCTGGTGGCTCAGAGATGTCCTGTTGATCCTGTTCATCAGCGTACTCTTCGCTGCCGGCGTCTCTCGTCCCAGCGCGTACATCGAGCGGGTTGGTATCCCGCGTGGAATCGCTGCTCTCGTCGTCTATCTGCTGTCATTCATGATTCTGGTTGGCATCGGATGGTTCGTCGTCCCGCCGACGGTATCCCAGATCGCGACGTTGGCCGACGACGCGCCGGAATACGCCGAACGCTACGATCGGATCCGAGTTACCTACGACGATCTGGCAGAGGAATACCCCGCGTTGGGATCGTTCGATGAGCAGGTTGGGGCGATTCAGGGACGACTGACGAACAGCGTCGGATCGCGGTTGCTCAGGCTGCCAACACAGTTCTTTTCACTGTTTCTCGACACGCTGGCTGTGTTCGTGATCTCGATGCTGGTGGTGACATCGCGAGAGCGGCTGCTGGAGTTCATTCTGTCGATGGTCCATCCACAACATCGTCCGGCAACGCGAAATGTTCTGGTCAAGATGTGGCAGCGGCTCGGCCACTATCTACGCGCCAAACTGATCGTGATGTCCATCATCGGAACGATCACCTACTTCGTGTTGTTGCTGATCGGGCTACCGTATGCCCTCGTCCTATCGATCATTGTCGCGTTCGGCGTCCTTATTCCGCGAGTCGGGCCGTGGATCGCCCGGATACCCTTGCTTGCGATTGCGTTGCTCGAAGGATGGACAACATTCGGGCTGACACTCCTGGCAGCGGTTGTCATCGACAATCTGAAGGGCCTGTTGATCTCCCCATTCGTTGAAGGAGACCAACTCGACATTCCCCCACTGCTGGTGTTCGTGTCCGTTCTGGTTGGTGCGGCCCTGCTTGGGCCAGCCGGCGCATTCGTTGCCGTCCCGGCAGCCGCGATGGTCCAGGTTGTCTTCGAGGAAGTGATCATCCCGTGGCGCAGGAGGCAACTCGCGCCGGCCGAGGCGGCGATGAATGGCGAGTCATGATCTGGACTGCCAGGGGCCAGCACGACGGCATGGCCCCTGGCAGATCACCTACGACGGGCCGACTGCCGCCCCGTCGAAGAGCTCATTGCGGGCGTTGCGGCGCATGAAGGAGAGGTACTCGTCCTTCGTCATTGGGGGCTTGGACGTGTCGAGTAGTTGTCTTGCTGTCTCGCCGTTACCGGCCAGTAGGTCGATGACGGTCATCGCCATCAGCTTGGCCGGCAGAACGTAGACGAGATACTGGTCCTCGATCGCCCAGTCAGAGCCGTGGCCGGTGCCGGAGAATCCGTTCGACGTGCGGGTGGAGGGCCGGCATGATGTGGGCGATATCGCCCATGTCGGTCGAGCCGGTGCGGTGGCCGGTGTCTTCCCACTCGTCCTCGGCGTAGATCGTCCAGGAAGTTGGCTCTTGAACAGGTCAGCCATGCTGGCGGTCGTTGAAGAGCGGCATGTAGCCGGGCAAGGTCGTGATCTCCACCTGTCGCGCCCAGCGCGACAGCTCCGGCCCGCAGCGCGCGGTCGACCTTGCGGCTCGGCGTCCTCGATCGCCTCGGCGGTCTTGCCGCGCACCATCGTCTCCAGCCGGACATCGTTCGGGATGACGTTGACCAGGTCGCCGCCACGGGTCAGGATCGGGTGGATGCGGACGGTGTCCTCGTCGCGGAACGTCTCGCGCTGGGCGTTGATCGAGGCCAGCGCGATCTCGGCGGCGTAGAGGGCGTTGATACCGCTTGTGCGGGGCGCCGCCGGCGTGGGCAGCCTTGCCGATGAAGCGCGCCTGCTTGCCGACGAAGCCGTTGTTTGATGAGCTGACGCCAGCGACGGCCTGCATGTTCTGGCTGCTGGCGCCGTGGACCATCATCGCCATATCGATGTCGTCGAATGCGCCAAGTCGGATCATCTCGCTCTTGCCGCCCAGGAACTCGGTCTTACCCTCGCGCCGGAGCTCGGCACGGTAGTCGATCTCGACGTACTCCTCGGCCGGCACGGCAAAGAAGGCGACGTTGCCGGCCAGTTCGTCGATGCACGCCAGAACGGACCAGGCCGTTGGCGACGCCGAGCATCGTCATCGATCTGGGCGTTGTGGCCGCAGCAGTGGGCTGCGCCGGTTTCCGGGTTGGCGAACTCGTGGTCGGCCACCAGGACGGAATCCAGTTCGCCAATGCACAGCGACCGTCGGCCCGGCCGAGCCACCGCTGACCATCGTTTTGAGGCCGGTGATGGCGATTTCTTCATGGTATCCGAGACTGAGCCGATTGAACTCGGTCGCGACGATCTTCGCCGTCCGAAACTCCTTGAATCCCGAGTTCCGGGATCGCGGTAAATGCGCTCGCCCACCGCGATCAGGTGGTCGGCGTTGCGGTCGATCTCTTCAAGTACCCGTCGCTTCAGCTCTTCGTGTGCCACACATCCCCCCGACTTCGCGAATACGAAAGACATCGGACGGCATCGTGCAGGAGTGCGCCGGGAACGTCAAGCGCAAGCGGCGGCAACTCGGAGACAACGAACGGCCCCTGCATAAGCAGGGGCCGTCTGGTAGCGCATAGGGGATTCGAACCCCTGATCTCCGCCTTGAGAGGGCGGTGTCCTAGGCCGCTAGACGAATGCGCCGACGAGCCATCCTTGACCGGACGAGAGTATAGCAACGGCGGCGACAGGGTGTCAAACCAGCCGTACTCTCGCTCGTTCAGACCGGATCGACCGCGAACGATCGACCCGGCTCAGCGGCTGCGCAGGCTGGGCCGTCGCACCGGAGCGCGGACTACAGAATGCCGACGCGGTCCATCGGGCGGCGAGCAGCGTTGAAATCGCGGCGAGCTTCGGAAGCGGTCGGACCGCCATTGTCCTGGCTGCGAACGAGTGCACCGTAGTAATTCTCAAAGCCGCGGTCGAGAATCGAGGACTCCTGGATCGAGCGGAACATGCGAGTGATCAGTTTCATGTGAGTGACTCCTTCGATGGTCATACATTACTGACCGTATGATATCAGTATATGCGGATATGTGCAAGTCACTATACGGAAGTTTAACAGTGGTTGTGACTAATGGGTGAGCCGACCGCCCATGATGGCCGAAGAAGGCTCGATCCACCTTGATCCGCTGTACGGACTCTTCACGGGACGGCTACAGGGCTCTATCATCTGGACGCTGGAGTATGGCTCACGAGGGAAGGGGTCCGACGGATTGGACAAGCTCATCATTTCGGTCGCGACGACCGGATCAGGCACAATGCGCTCGCAAACCCCACATGTCCCAATCACAGAGGAAGAGATAGCCCAGCAGGTTGTGGATTCGTGGCGAGCCGGAGCGGCGATCGCTCACATCCACGTTCGCAACGAGCAGCGAGATTGTGACCTGTGATCCTGCGCGGTATCAAAAGGTCACTGACCTCGTCAGGACAGCCGGCTGCGACATCGTCATGAACTGGTCGACCGGCGGAGGCGCAGGTGTCACGACCGATGAAGAACGAGCGTCGTCGGTCCGCCTCTCACCGGAGGTCGCCAGCTTCGACTGTGGCTCCACGAACTTCGGCGCCGGGGTCTTCATCAACTCGCCAAGCTTTCTTGAGAGTCTCGCGAACGACATGAACGAGCATCTGGTCACGCCGGAAATCGAGATCTTCGATACCGGCATGATCGAGACTGCGCGTGAGTTGATCGACCGTGGGCTGTTGACGCCGCCACACTGGTTCCAGTTTGTGCTCGGTGTCAGAGGCGGTGCGCCAGCCACGGCTCGGGAACTTACCCACATGGTCGATTCGCTGCCGGCGGGCGCGCGTTGGTCGGTCTGTGCGATCGGGCGCCACCAACTCCCGATGAACATGATTGCAATGGCGATGGGCGGCCATGTCCGCACCGGGCTGGAGGACAACATCTATTACGGATATCGGGAGCTGGCAACGGGCAACCCGCAACTTGTCGAGCGGCTGGCGCGGCTCGCACATGAGATGGGCCGTGAGCTGGCTACTCCCGATGAGGCACGAGAGATGATCGGCGTCGCTGCCCGGCGCGGCGGAACTGGACCGATGGCGTGAGTTCCGACATCACGATTGCGGCTGCCGAGCTGTCGCATGAGACGAACACATTCTCATCGGTACCAACCGACCTTGCGGCGTTTCAACGATCCGGCTTGCGCCGTGGCTCGGAGATTCGGCCCGCATTGCGCGACGCCGCGACGTCATTCGCTGGCTTCTTCGACGGAGCCGAAAAGCACGGTTACCTGCTGGTCCCGATTGTCGCGGTCTGGGCTACGCCATCCGGTACTGTTACAGCCGACGCGTTGACAACACTGGTTGACGACCTTGTTGCAGCGATCGCCGCGACCCGACCTGATGGTGTCCTGCTGGCGTTGCACGGGGCGATGGTCAGCGAGGTGGACGATGATGCTGACGGCTGGTTGCTGCAACGAGTCCGAGAGACCGTTGGGGCGGATGTACCGATCGTGGCGACGCTTGATCTGCACGCCAACATCAGCCAGCGAATGGTTGATTACGCAGACATTCTGATCGGTTACGATACCTACCCGCATGTCGACCAGCGTGAGCGAGCCCGAGATGCGTCCGATCTCATCGTCCGTCTGATCCGGAAGGAGATTCGGCCAACGCCTTCGCTGGTCAAGCCACCGATGATGCCGACATCTCAGCGAATGACGACCGGCAACGAGCCGATGGCTTCGATCATGGCGCTCGCGGACGAAATCGAAGGTCGTCGTGGCGTTCTGAATGTCACGGTCGCCGGCGGGTTTCCACCGGCTAATACCGCCGACACCGGAATGAGCGTGCTTGTGACGACAGACAACAACCCGGCCCTGGCAGCTTCAGTATCCAACGAGTTGGCGCGGTTTGCCTGGGAGCGACGCTCCCAGTTCCTCGGAGGCGTCGCGACCTGGCAGGATGCGGCTGACGCTATTCGTGGCAACCCTGGCGGCCCGCTGGTGCTGGTCGATATCGGAGATAATCCGTGGACCGGAGGACCGGGTGACTCGGCCGAACTCCTGCGCTTCCTGCTCGCGGAGGGTGTCAGCCGGGCCGCTTTGGCGTCGATCGTTGACCCACAGGCGGTTCAGCGGTGTATCGCTGCGGGTCCCGGCGCGACCGTTCGGCTTGAACTGGGCGGGCACGTCGATGGTCGGCACGGTGAGCCGCTGGCCGTCGAGGGCTACGTTCGGCTCATCTCTGATGGTCGCTACCGGAACCTCGGACCGATGCATGCGGGCGTCGAAGTCAACCTCGGACCGTCTGTCGTCCTTGTCGTCGATGGCATCGAGGTGCTTGTCACCACCTTTGCTGAGACCCCGATTGACCTTAATGTGTTTCGAGCGCATGGGATCGAGCCGACCGATCGGAACGTCGTCGCACTCAAGGGAAAGGGGCACTTCCGGGCGGCGTTTGAGCCGATCGCGTCCCGCGTCGTCCTCGTCGAAGGACCTGGAATCACTGGCGCAGATCTCCAGCGGCTCAATTTCACGAAATTGACACGCCCAATATGGCCGATTGATACGTCGGTGGAATGGGATACCGCCGATTCGGCGGTATGATTCTTGATCGTACGAGCCGAGCGATCTCATCCCACGGGGTTCGTCGTGCCGGCGTTCGACCACCAATCGATCCCCAGCGGGCTGGCAGACGCGCGTGGATGTCCAGGAGGGGGAAACGATGGTCCAGGCAACGGAACGAGGCGTGAGCAGGCACGGGTTGGAGAACCACGGCGTCAGGCCAGGCGGTGCCGTCCATTGGAACCAGACGGCACCGTCGCTGTACGAAGAGGCGATAAAGCGCGGCGATGGTCAACTGGCATTCGGTGGACCACTTGCAGTCACGACCGGCGAGTACACTGGCCGCTCACCAAAGGACAAGTTCATTGTCCGTGAATCGTCGAGCGAGGACGACGTCTGGTGGGGCGCAATCAACCAGCCGTTCGACGCAGACCGATTCGACCAGCTCCACGAACGTGTCGCCGAGTATCTGAGCAGCCGCGAGCTGTTCGTCCAGGACCTCAATGTCGGCGCCGACCCGACGTACCGGATGCCATTGCGGGTCATCAGCGAGAGTCCGTGGCACGCGCTTTTCGCCCGGACGATGTTCATCCGGCCATCGGTCTCCGAACTCGAAGATCACGTTCCCCAGTTCACGATCCTCCACGCCCCGTACATGAACGCCGACCCGGAACGGGACGGGACACGCTCGCGAACCTTCATCATCGTCAGCATTTCCAAGGGGCTGATCCTGATCGGAGGCACCGAGTACGGAGGTGAGATTAAGAAGTCGATCTTCTCAATCATGAACTTCCTCCTTCCGCTGCGTGATGTGATGTCGATGCACTGCTCTGCCAATGTCGGGCCGGACGGCGATGTCGCCCTCTTCTTCGGACTCTCCGGCACCGGCAAGACGACGCTGTCATCGGATCCCGGCCGGACACTCATCGGTGACGACGAGCACGGCTGGACGCCCGACGGCATCTTTAACTTCGAAGGCGGCTGCTACGCGAAAGTCATCAACCTTTCAGCCGACGCAGAGCCAGACATCCACCGGGCGACACGCAGCTTCGGGACGGTTCTCGAAAACTGTGTCCTTGACGAGATCACGCGCGAGATCCGGTATCAGGACGACTCGCTTACCGAGAACACGCGCGCGGTCTATCCGCTGGACATCATCCCGAATGCATCGCGGAGTGGGACTGCCGGCCACCCGACCAACATCATCTTCCTGACGGCTGACGCATTCGGTGTCCTGCCGCCGATTGCCCGTCTGACGGCCGAGCAGGCGTCGTATTACTTTCTGTCGGGATACACGGCCAAGGTGGCCGGGACCGAGCGCGGGTTGACCGAGCCGGAGGCGACCTTCTCAACCTGTTTCGGTGCCGTCTTCATGACGCTCCAGCCGAACGTCTACGGACGGCTGCTGGCTGAAAAGATTCGCCGGCATCAGCCGGACGTCTGGTTGGTCAATACCGGCTGGACGGGTGGCGCATACGGCGTTGGTCATCGGATCTCGATTGCACATACGCGTGCAATCATCGATGCAGCGCTCAGTGGTGCGCTCAATAAGGTTGAGTATCAGGAGGATCCGATCTTCGGCATTCAGGTGCCCACACAGGTGCCGGGCGTCCCAAACGAGGTGCTCATCCCGAGTAATGCCTGGTCGGATCGCGCTGCATATGATGAGGCTGCCCGCAAGCTGGCTGCTCGATTCCACGAGAACTTCAAGCAGTATGCGGATGAGGTAGACGCCGAGATTCGCGAGGCTGGACCTCGCATCGGGCAGTAAACAGTACCCCGTGCAGAGTCGGTGGCCGCAGCCGTCGACTCTGCACGTGTCTGTCATGTAGATCGGTGTCCGACGTTACAATAATCGGGCCGGGTCAAACGGCGCGAGCAGTGGATCAGGCTGGCCTGAGATGATGCTCGCTGAGAGCGCCTGAGCCGTTGCCGGCGCGAGCAGTGCGCCCGATCGGAAATGCCCTGTTGCAATCCATACGTTGTCCAGATGTGGCACACGGCCAATGATCGGTTCTCCGTCCTCCACCCCTGGCCGGAGTCCTGCCCAGGTCTCGTGCAGCCTGCCGTCAAGCAGCGACGGTGCGACACGTCGAACGAGGTCGGTCAGCCAGGCAACACCGGCCGGCGTCACGCTGGTGTCGAAACCGGCGTCGCGTTCCTCAGTCGCGCCAACCGCGATTGTTCCATCGGCACGCGGGACGAGGTAACCACCTCCGGCGGCGATGACCGAACGCAAAGGTATGCGTGGATCCGCGATCGAGAGCATCTGCCCCTTCACCGGTATGGTTGGGATGTTGACGTCGATCGACGCTCCCAACGTCCGGCTCCAGGCTCCCGCAGCAATCACAACCGTCCCGGCAGGGACGACGCCATCGAAGGTTCGGACGGCGGTGGCGCGGTTCCGATCCGTGACAACTACCTGTGACAGGAGTGTGTTCGACGATCGACGCGCCACGCAGCCGTGCCGCGCGTGCCAACGCCGTCGCCATCCGCGACAGAATCAGGCTTCCAGCATCCTTCGCGAAGATTCCGTGGACGTAGTCGTGATGAACCGCAGGTTCGCGCTCCCGGATCGCTCGACTATCGATCGATTCGACCGACAGACCATGCGCCTGTTGCCATTCGAGGGTTTCGCGGAGTGCTGGAAGGGTGTCCTCGGTTGCGAGGTCGATTTCGCCTGACGCAACGAATCCGACCGACTGACCCGTGAATTCCTCGACTTCGGCAATCAGCGAGGGATATCTCAGAAACGAATGCAGAGCCAATGTGGCCCTTGAACCGTGGCGCGGACCGGGCGGGGAGATGATCCCGGCCGATGCCCAACTTGCCTCACGAGCGATTTCGCGCCGATCGATCAAGCTGACAGCGACGCCAGCCTTCGTCAGTTCCCATGCCAGCGCGCAACCGACAATCCCGCCGCCGATGATAACGACGTCTGTCGACCGCTCGTTCCGTGTCCCCATCTTCTCCGCCCCATCATCATCGACTCGCCATCAGGCAGGCTGATAGCACGCGCCGAGCACGCTGCCTCAGTGTAACGGGATCAGAGCGAAAAGAGGTGAGATACGTCAACCCGGTCGAGGATTGTTTGCAGGAGGTTGGAGGGGAATTACATCCTTTGCAGGTCACCCTGCTTGTATCGCCACTTCAGGAATTCCAGGCGACGCCATTGCTTGGCAGTGTCAACGTATTCGATAAACGGATAGGCGCTCTTCAGGGCGCTGAGCCGCTCGACCTGCTCGGCGGTAAACCCGGCTTCGAGTAAGTCTTCTGCTGTAACTTCAACCGTACGGGGGGAGAGCGCTGCACTCATTGCGGTCGCTCCTTCTTTCCAGGACCAGCGTCTCTGCCGGTCAACAGTCCGCGTGTCTGCGGACACCACTCACTACCATCTACGACGAGATTCGCCCCGCGGATGGTTCCGCGCCCTCATTTCGTCTCGTCGACTCTTAATGCAAACACCTTGCCACGGGATTGTTATCGGCTGTTGTAGGGTTCGCTCGCCTGGGTCGTCTGGCGGGGATGGTGACGGGACGAACGGATCTTCATGCCGTCTGCATAGAAGAATCCCGCCCCTGAAGTCCAGTTACGGACCGAGGCGGGATTCCGACCTGATGCTGTATCCAGGCTGGACTAGCTGTTGGCCTCGTCGTCATCGACGCCGGCAACCAGTAGCTGCTCGTCGCGCCCCTGGATCCTGGCGCGCTGATCGAGCTTCGCCTGGCGGCGCTCGGCCTTCTTGCGGCGCGGCTCGCCCTGCGCACCTTCGAGGCGGCGCATGAAGCGCTCGACCTGTCCGGCGGTGTCAACGATGCGCTGTTCGCCGGTGTAGAACGGATGGCACTTGTTGCACAGATCGACGCGCAGGGTCGGCCTGGTGGACCTGGTCTCCCAGGTGTTGCCGCAGGCACAGGTGACCGATGCGGCCTGGTAATTTGGGTGAATGCCCTGCTTCACGGTGATGAATCTCCCGATCCTGCTGCGCAATGGCGGTCTGCCATGAACAGCCAATGTGACGGAACTAGTCCGCGGCGGTGGCCAATTCTTCGGCCTCGACCGACGCTGCGGCCTCAATGGTCGTGTCGAACGGATAGACGCTGACCTGCTTGCGGTCACGTCGAATGCGCTCAAACTTCACGAGACCATCTACTAATGAGAACAACGTATAGTCGCGTCCCATTCCAACGTTGTTGCCGGGGTAGAACTTGGTCCCCTTCTGCCGGACAATGATGCCACCGCCACGGACCGCGTTTCCGTCATACAGCTTCACGCCGAGACGCTTCGACTGACTGTCGCGACCGTTACGGGAGCTGCCGACGCCCTTTTTGTGTGCCATGTCTCAAACTCCTGTTTCAATGCTCGCCGAGCACGCTCCGTCAGGCTGTGCGAATCGAATCGATCTTCAGACGAGTCATCTCCTGACGATGACCTGTCTTGCGGCGATAGCGCTTCTTTGGCTTGAACTTGAAGACGACGATCTTCGGTCCGCGCAGATGCTCGGTGATCGTCGCGACGACAGCGGCGCCGTCCACGACCGGAGCGCCGATCGTGATGCCTTCATCTCCGGCAACCATCAGGACGCGTGCGATCTCAACCTGGGCGCCTGCCTCGTCGGGCAGCCGCTCTACGTCAATTGTGTCTCCAGCAGCGACGCGGTACTGCTTACCGCCTGTTTCAATGACCGCGTACACCGTGGTCCCCTCCCTGTATGGCCGTGACGCCTTCGCCGGTTCAGGCCGTCAATGTTTGATGATGCTATGCACAACATGAAAACAGGTCAGCGCCGAGACGCGACCTGCCGGCCCATAAGTGTATCGTAGGACTTCGCGATCGTCAATTCTCGACAGATCGTCGCCGAACTGGCCCGAAACCAGCCGCACCGTCGAAATTGTACGCTTCGTGAGGAGGTTCACAAACTCCTTGACAACGCTTTGGCAAGACTTCTACACTTTTTATGTAGCTAAGTTTGCCCAGATTTCTGGGGATTCTGGTCCGCGGATTCAAATCTTATAGCATCACTTCCTCCTACCTCGTTGTCCGCGAGGGGCCACGATTGACCGGAGCCGAGCAGGAAATGACATCAACCATCGACCACGCACCGCCGACGACGCTACGGATCGGCACGCGCGGCAGCAGGCTCGCACTGATTCAGACGGAGCGCGTGATCGACATCCTGCGCGATCGATATCCCGACCTCGTCTGCGAACCGGTCGTCATCTCAACCCAGGGTGACCGCGACAAGCAGTCGCCGCTGTCAGAAATTGGCGGGCAGGCAGTATTCTCGAAAGATCTTCAACAGGCGATCCTGTCGGGCGAGGTTGATTGTGGTGTTCACAGCGCCAAAGATCTGACGTCAACGCTTCCGGATGGTCTAATGCTTGCCGCGATCCTCGATCGAGCCGATCCTCGTGACGCGTTAATCTCGCGGCATCCCGGCGGGCTGACAGGTCTGCCGGATCGAGCCAGGGTCGGGACCAGCAGCCGTCGCCGAATTGCTCAATTGCGGCTGGCTCGACCGGATCTGGAGCCGGTCGAACTGCGGGGCAATGTCGATACTCGGCTGGCGAAGGTACTCGACGATCCGAATGGACCGTACGATGCAGCGATTCTCGCGGTTGCGGGACTCGAGCGGCTCGGCTGGGATGAGCGCATTTGCGAGTACCTCCCGGTCGAACTCTTCACACCTGCACCTGGTCAGGGGGCACTCGGCGTCGACTGCCGGACCAGCGATCGCGCGACGCGCGCGCTGCTGGCCGAGATCGCTGATGCCAACGCGACGGCTGAGGTCGAGGCCGAGCGCGCATTTCTGAGGACGGTCGGCGGTGGCTGCCGCTCGCCGCTGGCTGCGCACGCCCGGATCGAAGGTGAGATCCTGCGGATGTGGTGCATGTACGCCGACGAGACGATGGACCGGATTGCGACGGCCGAGGACGAGGCCGACGTCGAGGATGGCAACGCGCTCGGCGAACGGCTGGCGCGGACACTTCAGGATCGGGTCGAGGTCGAGGAATGACGTTCGCGATGTCGACGAGGATGCCCCTGACCGGTTGCCGGGTGCTCGTCACACGCGCACGGACGCAGGCGGGAGCGTTGACGGAGCAGTTGCAGCGACTTGGAGCGACCGTCGTTGAACTCCCGGCGATCGAAATCGTGCCGGCAGACCCGGCTCCGCTGGACGACGCGATTCGCCGCCTGACGAGCTACGACTGGATTGTGTTCACCAGTGCGAACGCCGTGAGGGTTTTCATTGACCGGCTGATCGCTGTTCACGACAACGCCGCCGTGTCGTGTGGCGTCAAAGTCACAGCCATCGGCCACGCGACGGCTCAAACGCTACTCGACGCTGGTGTAACCGTTGATTTGATGCCGAATCGGTACATTGGCGAGTCGGTCGTTCGTGATCTCGAGTCCGAGGGCATCGGTGGTCAGCGGATTCTGCTTCCGCAGGCGGAGATCGCACGCGATACTGTCGCAGATGGACTCCGGCGAGCGGGAGCGATTGTCGACGTTGTCGTTGCCTACCGTACGATGCTTCCTGACGGTCATGATCCCGACGAGGTGCGGCGATTGATCGCCGATGTCGATGTCGTCACCTTTGCCTCGCCATCGTCGGTACGAAACGTCCTGACGATGGCGGGAGGTCAGATTTCTGACGCGCAAATTGTCTGTATTGGCCCAGTGACAGCAGACGCCGCTCGCGAGGCTGGGCTGACGGTCGCCGGGGTTGCTGACATCCACACAACTGAAGGAATCATCGACACAATTGTGAGGCTCGTAGAACGCGCCCAGGAGGAGGTGCCCGATGGCAGGCATTCATGATGAGCAATGGCCTCCGTTCCGCAGGTTCCGCCGCCTGAGGCACAGCGAGGGGCTGCGACGCTTCGCCCGCGAGACAGTGTTGCTTCCGTCTGACTTCGTCTACCCGCTGTTTGTGACGTTCGGTCATGGCGTGCGTCGTGAAGTGCCATCGATGCCGGATGTCTTTCAGTTGTCAGTCGATCAGCTCGCTTACGAGGCGGAGGATCTGCGTTCATTGGGTATTGGTTCGGTGCTGTTGTTTGGCATCCCGGAGCACAAAGACGAGTATGCGTCGGATGCGTATAGCCCGGATGGGATCATTCAGCAGGCTATCCGCGAGTTGAAGCGCGTCGATCCGGCACTCGTCGTCATTGGTGATGTCTGCTGCTGTGAGTACACCGACCACGGCCATTGCGGAATTCTGGCTGGTGAGGTCGTCGACAACGACCAGACGCTCACGCTGCTGGCACGGACGGCCTTGGCTCAGGCCGAAGCTGGCGTCGACATTGTCGCTCCGTCCGACATGATGGACGGTCGGGTACTGGTCCTGCGGCAGGCACTTGACGGCGCCGGTCATCCCAATCTGCCAATCCTGTCGTACGCCGCGAAATACGCTTCCGGGTTCTATGGCCCCTTCCGTGACGCCGCCGAGTCGACGCCGTCGTTTGGTGACCGGCGTAGCCATCAGATGGACCCGGCTAACGCCCGTGAAGCGTTGGCTGAGATCGAGACCGATCTCGCTGAGGGCGCCGACGCCATCATCATCAAGCCCGCAATGCCGTACCTGGACGTCATCGCCAGCGCGCGGCAGCGGTTCGATGTCCCGATAGCCGCTTACAACGTGAGTGGCGAGTACGCGATGGTCCGGGCGGCTGGCCGGGCGGGCTGGATTGATGAGCGGCGCGTGACGATGGAGGTGTTGACGTCGATCCGGCGTGCCGGTGCGAGCCAGATCATTACGTACCACGCGAAGGACGCTGCCCGCTGGATCTGCGAGGAGAACGGCTGGGTGTCGGCGACGGTGCCGACCGTGAGCGGTTTGTCGGCACGCGACTGACTAACCGTCGCGGGCGCGTACAATCAGGATGAGACACACCAGCCGCCCGCGCTCCGTGGCGCGTGGCAACAGGAGGATCGCGTGCAGTTCTACTTGAAGGAATCTCGAACTGAACCGGCAGCTGAGATCGATGAAACATCCGGCCAGCAAGTCATCAAGCGACTACGTCATGAGGGCCGCAAGTTGATCGAGGTCTTCGTCCTTGCGCATGACGGCTCGATCGACCGGTATCAGGAGCGGACCCGCCGCCGACTCGGCTCGAACGCCGTTGCGTCGCGGACGTGGCTCTGTGAGACGGCCCAGGATGGCGCCTGGGGAAACGGGCGTTACATTCCGGAACCATCTGATGCAATCGCGGAGGCGGACCCGTCTCCGACGGCCGTCGTTCTCGTGCTGGCTGGTGCTGAAGGTGACCCGGAGACGACACTCGAACACCTTCGCAGTTTGCCGTCTGCTACGTAGAAATCTCTCGCAGCAATCGGATTGACGGCCCGCACACGGGGTGCGGGCTTTGTCGTTGTCATGGACGACGAAGGGGATGTGTGTCGAATGAGCCGGATTGACGAGTTTCGCGAGCGACGCCAGCGTCACAACGAGCGCATTTTCGAGATCGACCACCTCGGAATCAAGCGTTTCTTTCGGCTGGACAGCGCGGCCTACGAGCCGGGAGCGCTGGACCCGAAGACAAAGGAGCTTCTCGGGCTGGTCGCGTCAACAGTCCTGCGCTGCAATGACTGCATCGACTATCACCTCGATCAGTGCATCGGGGTCGGCCTGACCGACGACGAACTGTATGACGCGCTCAATGTCGCACTGGTCGTCGGTGGCAGTATCGTGATTCCGCACCTGCGTCATGCGGTCGAGTCGATCGACCTGATCAGGGAGGGAACCGGAGGCGACGCGTAGAGCGTAGGGCTCTTACTTTGCGACCGTTGCCGGTTCGATGATTTCAGCGGTCACATGAGGCTTCTCAGTGGTCGATCGCGAGAAGTAGACGTAGAAGAGGACCATCGCCAGCGACATGAAGACGATGTAGGCAGCGAACGCGACGTTGTAGCCGTAGCGGACGATAGCGTACCCGGCGACCAGGCTCGAGAGCGACCAACCGAGGTTCCAGGCCCCCGAGCGGAACGAGAAAACCGAAGCGCGGGCTTTGGCCGGCAGAATCTCCGAGATGTAGGTGCTATCGATCGGCCAGGCCATGTTGATCGATGTCGTCCTGATGATGTGGGCGGCAATCGCGACCGGCAGGGCCGGCGTGGCCATCAACAGCAGGTAGAACGGCACCGGCGAGAGGCGGACCAGAACCGTCGCCTTCAGCGAGCCAAAGCGGTGCGCGACCCACGGTGAGAACAGCCCTACAAAGGCGGCGGTCAGGCCAGCCGCGGCATAGATGATCCCGATCTGGCCGGAGCTGGCGCCGAGAGATTCCAGGAAGACGTTGTAGAACGGAAAGACCGCTCCGGCGCCGAGACTCATCAGCCCACCTATAGCGATGAATACGATCATGTGCCGCCGGACGGTCCTGGGCGCGTGCGCGACTGGTTCTGTCCCCGGCGGGCCGCTGGGTTGTTCGTCCTGTGGCAGCGCTCGCTTTCGCTCATCCGTCATCGCCATCAGTGGCAGGATCGCGAATCCAGCCAGCAGCAGGCCTGCAATCAGTGTGTAGCGATACGCCTCCGCGCTCGGCACCTCCAGGCCAAAGACGCCGCCGATCCCACGCGCGCCGAAGCCGCCGATCAGGCTACCGACCGTCATCGAGAGGGAATTGAGCGAGAATGCGAGCGCCGCGACGCCGTGCCGCTCCTGGCGGCCCGTAAGCTCGACGATGAACGGCATGGTTGGGACGAACAGAAATGCCGTTCCTGCGCCTGATAATCCGGCCATAACCAGCAGGAGGAACTGGTTCGTGATGATCGACGCAAGAACCGACGTGACGAGGAAGAAGACGAGCCCGGTGGTCACGGTTCGCCAGACACCAAAGCGGTTGACAAGTACCCCAATTGATAGCGCGATCCCGGCCATCGAGAGGGTAGAGATCGACTGGAACTGACCGATGAATGACTCATCGTAGTCGAGCTCGATCAGGTACAGGTTGTAGAGCAACTGAAAGACACCGATGCCGACGTTCGACAGGAGGTTATAGAGCAGGAACAGTTTGATGTCGCGGCCGTAGCCCCTGACACCGCGTATATACGACTGCACGTCTCACCCGATTCTCTGCTCCAACACCAGCCGCAGCGATTATAGATCGGTCGCGATGCGGCCGTCCGTCGCATGACAGTGCTGTGCAGGGTGATTAGCCAGTCGGGCGGAAGTCGCTGACGTGGAGCTTCAGGCGCTCGCGCCCGTCCCAGGTGTCGCGGCGCAGATTGGTGGCAATATCGATCCTTGGCGAGTCGAGCAGCTCTCGCAGGCGATGACCGGCGTTGAAGAAGATTGCGCCGTGACCGCGACCGCGATCGTCGATGGCGTGGAACAGCAGGTGCCGACCGTCGCGGCTTGTCTTCTGGTATCGGTGCCGGACGGAACGCAGCAACAAGTTCGGCTCCTCGTTGCCTCGGCCGAACGGCTCCAGCCGGCTGAGGAGCGACACCGTTCCCAGGTGCAATTCCTCCTGGCTGACTTCGGCGTCGAGGGCGATCGCTTTGACCGGAAACTGGCCGCCAAGCATGTCGAAGACAGTCGCGCAAAGTTCCTGCTCGAACTGTTCCAGGTGCGCGGTCGCGAGTGACAGTCCCGCGGCGTTGCGATGGCCGCCGAAGCGGTCGAGCAGCCCAGCGCTGGCCGCGATCGCTTCGACGATGTTGACATCCCCGGCCGAGCGGGCCGAGCCACGGCTGAATTCTGGCCCACGTTCGAACACGATCGCAGGCCGGTTGAACGCTTCTGCCAACCGCCCAGCGACCAGCCCGACGACGCCTATTCCCCATGATTCGCCCGAGACGACGATGGCTGGCATCTCGTCGGCTCCACGCGCCTTTATGGTTGCTTCGGCTTCGGATTGAATCCGTCGCGTTAGCTCCTGGCGGGCCGTATTGAGGTCGGAGAGTCTCAGCGCGAGTGGTGTGGCCGTAGTCGCGTCATCGGCCAGCAGCAGATCGAGCGCAGCCTGCGGCGAATCGATCCGTCCGGCGGCGTTGAGACGTGGACCGATGACGTAGCCGATCTCCCAGGCACCGACGGCCTGTTGATCGATTCCAGCAGCCGCACAGAGCGCTTTCAGCCCCGGCAGCTTCCAGCGACGCAGCATTGCCAGTCCTCGAGTGACGAGCGCCCGGTTCTCGTCACGCAACTCAACGACATCCGCTACTGTACCGAGCGCGACATATGGCAGATACATCTCTGCATCGACATCGCCGAGCAACGCCCGAACGAGGGTGAAGCAGACGCCGACGGCCGCGTGGTCCCCGAACGGATACTGGTTGTCCGGCCGTCGCGGTGAAACGTACGCGACTTCGTCAGGAAGCGCACTTGAGTACCGGTGGTGGTCGGCGACGACGACCTCAACACCATGACCGACCAACTGCTCGAACTCGGCACGATTGCTGCTGCCGCAGTCGACTGTCACCAGTAGTTCGACGCCCTGGGCCAGCAGCCGTTCAACCATCTCCGGGGTCAATCCGTAGCCGTCGTCCATCCGGTGCGGGATGATGCAGGCTGGGTCGCCACCGAGACGGCGCAGGACGCGAACAACCATCGCCGTCGAAGTCAGGCCATCGACGTCGTAGTCGCCGAACACGACGATTCGCCTGCCCGCTGCAATCGCTGCACGAATGATCGCGACCGCCCGCTCCATGTCTGGCAGGAGCAGCGGATCACCGAGCGGGATCGTTGCAGGCGACAGGAACTGCGTGGCTGCGTCGGTTGAACGGATACCGCGCGCGCAAAGGATGGCGCTCAGCAGTGGGGAATCAGTGATCGCACGCTCGGCGGCGGACAATGGCGGCGGCTCGACCCAGACGTTCGGAGTACGAGCGGGAGCGAGTGAAACCAATGTCGTTCTGCTCTCTACTGCGATCTCTCAACGTGGATGGTGACAGCCAGTTCTGCCCCGACGTAATGCTCCGAATCTCCGACTCGGACCAGCAGTGGACCGCCAAATGGCTGTCGCTCGATGACCTGAACTTCTGTCTCCGGATATAGCCCGAGTGTGCCAAGGTAGCGCAGCTTGTCGGGGCTGGTGTCG
Organism: uncultured Chloroflexia bacterium; assembly: GCA_963763325.1. Classification (GTDB taxonomy): domain Bacteria; phylum Chloroflexota; class Chloroflexia; order Thermomicrobiales; family CFX8; genus JBBECJ01. The sequence goes on along the minus strand of CAVXOL010000025.1, from coordinate 65,328 downwards.
TCTACGCGAATGATTGTCGCGCGATCGCCCGGCTCGAGCGCCGAGAGCCGGTCGTCCGGAACCGCATGGATCGCCCCGGATGCTGACGGAATCGGGTCGCCGTGTGGGTCGGATGTCGGGTAGCCGAGCGCGCGATCGATCCTAGCCTCGAACTCCTCTGAGATGGTGTGTTCCAGCCGCTCTGCCTCGTCGTGGACCTGGTCCCAGGAGTAGCCTAGTGCCTCGGCCAGATAGAGTTCGAGAAGACGGTGGTGGCGCACGATCTCAAGTGCGGCCTTCTCTCCGGCGGACGTCAACGTAACTGAGCGATAGCGTTCGTGCTCGACCAGCTTCAGGTCTGCCAGGCGCTTGATCATCCCGGTTACTGAGGGCGCCGCCACACTCAGCCGCTCGGCAATGGCCTGCGTCGTGGCGCGCTTGCCGTCCTCGGACAGCCGGTAGATCACCTTCAAATAGTCTTCCATCGCAGCGGTGATCGCAGCCACAGCCCAAGCTCCACTCAGGGGTGAACGGACAGTTGATGCGTCTAACGGTATCCTCTACGAGTGATCCGTGGCAAGTCCGACAGTCGACCTGTCTGCGACTCTAACGGTGTGCTGCCGTCGATCACCGAAACAACGGGCCGTCAGGCTGCCCCGACGACGCTGAAAGTGGATCATGAATCGGACACGGACTCCCGGTGGACTTGTCGCGTTGCTGGCAGTGCTTGCGTCGGCAGCAGGCATTGTGGCGTACACCGTACGAATCGCTCCGCGCTGGCTCGAAGTCGTTCGGCTACGTGTCGCGATTCCATCTCTGCCACCTGAATGGTCAGGTCTGAAGATCGCGCATCTCTCCGACTTTCATGCCGGAGGAGGTGTTCCTCTCGATCTGTTACAGCGAGCCAAGGCTGTTGCAATTGCGGCGTCACCGGACGTGATCGCTTTGACAGGGGATTTCTACAGTTCTGGTACCCCATCTGACGTCGATGACCTCTTCAGCACCTGGCCGGAAAACGTACCGGTGCTGGCCGTCCTGGGGAACCACGATCATCGCGCATCCGACGCGGATCGTGAGCGTTTGCTGGATGAACTGATGTCGTCAGGAGTTGAAGTCCTGCTCAATCGGGCTGTCATGATAGAGCTGCGTGGCATCGCGACCTGGGCTGTCGGCGTGGATGATCCGTTCTCGTGGTTGATGGACGAGGCGGCGGCCTTTGGCGCTCTTCCTGCCTCGGCGGAGGCCCTGCTCTATCTTGCACATTCACCGGTCGCAGCGCGAACGATCCAGGTCGGCCGCGTGCGGCTGATGCTGACCGGACATACACACGGCGGACAAGTGCGGCTGATTCCTGACGGACGTGTGCCGTTTGCGACACTGGCCCGACGGATGCGCGGATCACCTGCGCGACCTGATCCAGACTTCCATCGTGGCGTTCACTGGCTGCGAGGTACCGTCGTCGTCGTCTCACATGGACTCGGTGTCTCGAAGCTACCGTGGAGGTTTCGTACCCGTCCACAAGTCGTACTTATAGAGCTGGCGAATGCCGACGACGACGGCCCTGCCTGCGATAGTGTCGATCGTTACGTTACTCGTCTGAACCCGGAGCCAGTCTGGCTACGATGGCTGTCCTGATTGATATCGATCGCCGTTCTGACGCGGTGCAATACTCACCACAGCGAACCGTGAATGCTCGTCACTAGCGAATCGAGTTGCGGACCATGGCTTCTGCTTCACCCGTCGTTCCCGTAGCAACACCGACATCCGGCAGCCGGCTTGACCCGATCCGAATCCTGGCGGTCGATGTCGGTGCGGGAACGCAGGACATTCTGGTCTACGAGAGCGATCGTCCGATAGAGAACTGTGTCAAGCTCATCCTGCCATCTCAGACCCAGGTCGTCGGCAGGCAGATTCGCAGGGCGACGGCGGCGGGGAGGCCGATCCATCTCACCGGTTCGGTTATGGGCGGCGGTGCGTCCTCGTCGGCTGTCGAGGACCACATTTCGGCCGGACTGTTCGTCAGCGCATCCTCTGTGGCGGCACGCTCGCTGCACAACGACCTCGATCGAGTCCGGCGAATGGGAGTCGTCCTGAGCGACACGCCGCCTCCCGGTTCCGACATCGTCTGGATGCGGGATATCGACCTCGCTGCCCTCGCAAGTACGCTTGATCGGTTTGGTGTTGAAATGCCGTCGCTGTTCGCAATTGCCGCGCAGGATCATGGTTACCTGCCAGGTGCTGGTGGGCGCGAGTTCCGGTACGAGTTTCTGCAATCCCTGCTTGCAGACGGCGGCGAGATCGCGAGCATGGTCTATCGTGATCCTCCCGATTACATGATCCGTATGCGCGCGATCGTTGACGACATGCCTGGTGCGGTTGTCATGGACACCGGTGCAGCAGCTGTGCTTGGCGTGCTCGGGGATCCTGTAGTCGCTGCGGCTGCTGACAATGAGGGAGCGATCCTCGTTAACATCGGCAACATGCACACCTTCGGAGTCGCGATGCGCGGTAGACGCATCTTCGGCCTCTTCGAGCACCACACTGGAGGAATTACCCCGGACGTGCTGTCGCACCTCGTAGAGCGTCTGCAATCCGGCAGACTGACGCACGAGGAAGTGACGGCCAATGGTGGCCATGGCGCCGCCTTCGATCCCAGCTATCGTGACGCGGGCAGATTCCCGTTCGTCGCGATCACTGGCCCGAACCGGCGTGTAGCCGCACCGCTTGGCTATCATTCCGCTGTCCCACATGGCGATATGATGCTGGCCGGACCGTTCGGGCTGGTCGAGGGTATGCTTCAGAGGCTTGACGATGAAGGATTTGAGGTCCCGGTTACCACGCTCGTCGGGTTGGATGGCTAGCCAGCGCGGGATTCGAGGGACTCGACCAGCGTGAACAGCTCGTCACGAGCGGTCGACGGCGGTACGGCGTCCTCAAGCAGATTCAGTGCGCGGTCGTGCCAGGTTCGCACCCGTGCCTGAACGTCTGGTTCGACCTCATGGAACCGCATCATCTCCAGGACGGTAGCTATTTCATCGTCGGTTACGTCGTCGTCGTCGTAAATCGCGTCGAGTACCGTCAATTCGTCGTCTGTTGCCCGTTCGCGCAGCAACAGGATCGGGAGGGACTTCTTCCTCCTGCGAATGTCGTCAGCCTCACTCTTGCCGGTGTCGCCAGTCGCTCCCCAGATTCCGAGAATGTCGTCCCGAAGCTGGAACCCGATGCCAAGCGCACTTCCGAAGTCGGCGAGTCGTTCAGAGCGCTCGTTTGGTGTGTCAGCAATTCGAGCGCCGGTCCAGCAGGCGCAGCGGGCGAGTGCTCCGGTTTTTCCACCGACCATCGTCAAATAATCCGATGGCGACACGTCGCTTCGTTGTTCGAAGCCGAGGTCAAGCACCTGCCCTTCGACAATTCGTAGCGTTGCGTCATGGAGTCCGTTCGAGAGTTCAAGGACGGTGGCTGGATCGACACCTGCTTCGATCGATCGGTTGAGTGCAAGATGAGAGATGGCGAACATTGCATCACCAGCGTTGATCGCCTGAGCTGTGCCCCAGAGATCCCAGACGGTCCGTCGATGCCGGCGGAAGACGCTCTGGTCCTGAATGTCGTCGTGGATCAGTGTGAAGTTATGTAACAGCTCGATCGCGGCAGCGGCGGGGATTGCCTTGTAAGGGTCGCCGCCGGCGGCTGCGCAGGTCAGCACGCTCAGCCGCGGTCGAACGCGTTTTCCGGCGTTCACTCGCTCGACCTCGAATACGTTGTTGAGGAAGCCCAGATGGTAGCGCAGGACAGCGTAGATTGGGACGTCATTTGGGCCGACCGGAGCGGCCCTTTGCTCGGCAATTGCAATGGTTGTGAGGAGCGCTGCGTCCAGCTGTTCGTCGAAGTTCTCGATCGGCATCCAGCGTCGTCGCCCGGTCCTTCCGTACGTTAGCCAGGCATTTGCCAGCCGATTGAAGCGTGATCCGTACTGCGGCATACTATAGCATGGCGGGAACAATTGATTTCTCGCTGCCACTGGAGACTGTACGCTCTCGATGCTCAACATCCGGCTGTAGAGACGCAATTTGCCCGGTGGGCCGGGGCCGTCGACGCCCTGGGGAGGATCGTCGCAGATACAGCGATTCAGAAAGTGAGCGTGCGATGATTTTCGATCCGATGTACTTTGTCTTCATGCTGCCTGCGATGGCCTTCGTCATGTTCGCGCAGTGGAAGGTCACGAGTACGTTCAAGAAGTACTCGAACGTGCCGACGAACCGCCGGATGACTGGCGCGCAGGTGGCACAGGAGATCCTCCGCACAAACGGAATCTACGATGTCGAAGTCGAACGGGTTCCGGGCCAGCTCAGTGATCACTACGACCCGCGCTCGAAGAAGCTGCGGCTGTCCGAGCCGGTCTATGGCTCAACCTCTGTCGCGGCCGTTGGCGTTGCTGCTCACGAGGTCGGCCATGCGATCCAGCACGCGCAGTCCTACGCGCCGCTGAAGCTTCGCAGCGCGATTGTGCCGATCGCGAATACTGGTAATATGCTCGGACCGATCATGGTCATTGCCGGCGTCATCATCGGCCTGACCGGCCTTGCGTGGCTCGGTGTGATCTTCTTTGCCGCCGGTACGGCTTTCGCGCTGGTGACACTGCCAGTCGAGTTCAACGCATCGTCGCGGGCCATGACGCAATTGACCAACATTGGCGCCGTCGATCGGACCGAGTACGACCAGGCTCGCAAAGTCCTCAACGCGGCAGCTCTGACGTACGTCGCTGGATTCGCAGCTGCGCTGCTCAACCTGATGTATTACGTCATGCTCGTGACCGGGATGGGTCGGCGCGACGAGTAATCACCAGTTCTACTCAGGGCATTAGAAGAGGCGGCGGGTTATCGACCCGCCGCTTCGTCGTTGACCGAGCTATATCCAAGCGCGTCGAGCAACCGCGTGGCTCCGTGCTCCGGATCCGACCGTTCGACCGACACCTCCTCGCAGCCATTGAATGCCGCGAAATCGCGAATCGTCGCCGCGAGTTCCACGTAGAAGCGTTCGTCGTCTTTACCGACGAACGACGGTTCCAGATGCAACGCCTTGACGATGAACAGTCCGCGACTTGCGCTCGGCCTTCGGGTCGAGCCTGCCGACCAGTTGATCGCGATAGAGGATTGGCAGGCTGAAGTAGCCGTACTGGCGCTTCGGAGCGGGCGTGTAGGCTTCCAACATCAGCTCGAAGCCAAACAGTTCTGCCGCGCGGCGGCGGTCCCAGATCAGGCTGTCGAATGGCGAGAGGAGAGTCGTCCGGCTGATCGGAATGCGCCGGTCGAGCAGCGCCGTCTGAACGTAGGCAGCGTCCTCAATGCCCTTGATCCTGACTGGTGTTGCGAAGCCGGTTTCGACGAGATGGTCGAGAATGCTGGGTGCCACCTTGGTACGGATGGAGCCGTCATTCAGATTCTTGCGGAAGTAATCCGGCAGCCAGCGTGTTGTCGTCACGCCCATCGCTGTCACCGCCAGTGCAGCGAGTGTCGTCCGTTCTTCCTCGACCGATGGAAGCAGACGATCGTCCCAGGTCGGATGAACACGCTCGGTCAGGTCGTACCAGCGCTGGAACTTCTCACGCCGATCGATCATCAGCGTCCCATCAGTCCAGAGAATGTCGAGCGCGAGGTTCGTCGGCTTGTTGCCGTACCAGGCCCACGGTGCGGCACGTGCGGCGCCTTCGGGTGCGGAGAAGCTGGAGGTCGAGACGGCGCCATTCTCGCGGATCGTCTCGATCACGCTATCGATCAGTTGCCGATTGTCCTGAATCCACTGGTGGGTTCGCTGAGACCAACGGCTCCCCGTGCCGTTGTGGTGTTCAAGCATCATCCGGCGGAAGAGTGGGTAATGCTCGATCGGTACAAATGCAGCGGCATGCGCCCAGTACTCGAAAAGAGCCCGGTCCTGACCGTGCAGTTCGTAGAGCCAGTCCTGTGGATGGTTCCCGAGCCGGCTCCACATCACGATGTGATGGCTGCGGGCGACGACGCTGATTGAATCGATCTGGAGTGCGCCGAGGTGACGGATCGTGTCACGCATCATCTGTTTGGTGGGTCGTTTTGGCGGTTTACCCGCCAGGAGCTGCGCTCCCAGGTTCAGTCGGCGGGCCTCTTTGAGCGACAGTTCGAGCATCGTCTCCGAGCCTTCCCGAGTGTGTCCGGACACTTGAGTACAGATCGGAGATTGTAGCAGAGGTTAGAACATCCGTGCGCCTCGCTACTCGTCGGGACATTCGTCGTCGCCGGACCTGATTCCGGTTGGGACAACGGGTAGCGGGTCGAGCAGGTGTTCCATCCACCGGGCAATTCTGAGGAGACGTGCATTTCCGCCTGCGGTCGTGGCAACCAGTTGAATGCCGACTGGCAGGCCGTCTGGAGAGAGCCCGACCGGCAGCGAAATCGACGGCAGGCCGAAGAGCGTCACGACTGCCTGCAGGGCAGGGCTGCCGGTCGTCTCCGGCGTTACGGCAGGCGTCTCAGCTGTCGGAAGGGCGATGATGTCACAGGATGACCAATCGGCCAGCGCCTGGTCGCGGTACTCGCGACGCAGGATCTGGGCACGGACGTATGCGTGGGCGGAGACCGCCGCACCGGTTTCAACCAGCGAGCGCACGCGGGGACCGTAGAACTCCGAATGCTGGCGGAACAGCTTCTCGTGCGCGGCGGCAGCGTCTACCACCATCGTGATGTGGTGGATTGCGAGCAGGTCGCGGTACGACGCCGGAGCGATGGCGTCCTCAACGACCGCTCCTGCCTGGATCGAGCGCTTCAACGCTGCCTCGACCAGGTGTCGAACCTCGTCAGTTGCCATTTCTGCTGCTTCGGCCCAATAGCCGATTCTGCCAGGTGCCTCCGGTTCACATGCCCCGGCGCGTTCAATGCCACCATTTGCCAATGCGTCGAACAGCAGCGCGGCATGTGGAACGCTGCGTGAAAACAGGCCGACAGTGTCGAGTGTGTCGGCCAGCGGAATCATCCCGGCTCGCGAGGTCCAGCCGAACGAGGGCTTGAAGCCAACCACGCCACAGAATGCGGCTGGTCGCAAGGTCGAGCCAGCAGTCTGTGAGCCGATCGCGAGATCGACGTGACCAGCGGCGACGGCAGCCGCCGACCCAGAGCTGGAGCCAGCAGGTGTTCGTTCCAGGTTCCATGGATTGCGGGTCACCGTCGGGTCCGCAACTGCGAACTGCGTCGTGGTCGTCTTGCCCAGAATTGTCGCGCCCTCAGCTCGAAGCCTCGCGGCAACCGCCGAGTCCCGATTTGCGATTCGGTTGACGAACGGCTGAAAGCCGGCTGCCGTCGGCATACCGGCAACGTCGACGATGTCTTTGACGCCGACGGTCAGCCCCGCCAGGGGCAGCACGGATTCACCCGCGCGGCGGTCAACGTCAGCCGCATGCTCAAGGGCAGTGTCGCCATAGACATGTACCCAGGCTCTGACGAATGGCTCCGAGCGCTGGATCTCGGAAAGTCCTCGCTGCGTTGCTCCCGTCGCGTCAGTCACGAGCGCTAACCTTCGAATCGTCCAGCTGAACCGTTGCTTCCGGTTGCAGCGCGTTGATCCGGGCCAAAGCCTGCGATACGGATTCGATCAGACCTGCGTCAGCATTCGCACGGTCTTCCCCCCAAAGCTCGGCGACACGCCGCGCGAGCCGGGATTGCTGGACCTGTGCGTCGTCAGTCATGCCGGCTCCCGTCGTGCATCGATGAATGCTCGTGCAGCGGCGCTCGGCTCGTAGTTCAGATGAACGGCCTGCGAATCGATCGCTTCCTGTCCGTCTTTCGGCGCGAGCCGGACGTACGACCCGTCTCGTTGCAACAGCCGGGCGCGGACATTGTCTCGCAATTGCAGTTCCAGAATGCCGTCGCGCAGCCAGGTTCGGATGCGTGGATCTTCAATCGGGAAGAGGACTTCGACGCGGTAGTCGAGATTGCGGCGCATGAGGTCGGCGCTACCGGCGTACATCGCCTCGCCGTTGTCGGGGCCGCCATGCTTGAAGTAGAACAGACGGACATGTTCCAGAAACCGGCCCACGATGCTGATGACGCGAATGTTCTCGCTGATGCCCTCGACGCCAGGACGAAGGACGCTGATCCCGCGCACGATCAGATCGACCTTCACGCCGGCTTTGGCGGCGCGGTAGAGCGCCTCCGCCATCTGATAGTCGGAGAGGGAGTTCATCTTCATGATGATGCGCCCCTTCGCTCCGTGCTGGATTTCTCGCTCGATCAGGTTGAGCATTCCAGACCGCAGGTTGACGGGCGCGACGAGCAGCTTGCGGTATTCCGACTGCGCGGAATAGCCGGTCAGATAGTTGAAGACATCTGAAACGTCGGCGGCGATGTCCTCATCGCTCGTCATCACGCCGAGATCGGTGTAGATACGGGATGTCGAGACGTTGTAATTGCCGGTGCCGAGGTGGACATAACGCCTCAAGACGTCGCCTTCGCGTCGAACTGCCATCGCGATCTTGCAGTGGGTCTTGATCCCGGCCATGCCGTACGCAACATGGACACCTTCGCTCTCGAGCGCTCGGGCCCAGATGATGTTGCTCTCCTCATCGAAGCGCGCCCGTAGCTCAACCAGGACAGCGATTTGAGTTTCGTCGTCGCGCGCTTCCAGCAGTGCGTCGACAATCGGTGAATGACTCCCGACGCGGTAAAGCGTCTGCTTGAAGGCGACGACGTCGCTGTCGGACGCAGCCTGACGCACAAAATCCACGACTGGGCTAAACGAGTCGTACGGGTGGTACAACAGGACATCCTGGACTCGGATCGCGTCGAAGATCGATTCGCTTTCGCGCAGGACGGCCGGATAGCGAGGGACGAAGGGCGAGTCTTTCAGGCTCGGCCGATCGACCCCGTAGAGCTGCATCAGGTCGGACAGCCCGTGCGGTCGTGAGAGTACGTAGACATCTTCCGTCGAAGCATTGAGCTTGTCTGCCAACCATGCGCGAGTCTCTCCGGGCATCGCAGGCTCAACTGTCAGGCGCACGACATAGCCGAAAAGACGCTGCTCGAGCTCATTTTCGATCGTCTTCAAGAGACTGTCACCGCTGCCGGTTACGACCTCGATGTCCGCATCACGTGTCACTCTGAACAGATGCGTTCCCGTTATGCGCTTACCAGGGAAGAGCTGATCGACATTTGCCTCGATGACGTCCTCAAGCAGAACGTAGCGCAGCTTGCGACGCGGGCCGGTCGGGGTTGACCCGTCTGGGTCCGGGATTCGGATGAAACGCGGCAGAATCGGCGGGATCTTCATCCGCGCGACGTGCTCACCACGTTCGTCTTCTATCAGGATCAGCATGTTGAGGCTCAGATTCGAGATATGTGGGAATGGGTGGCCCGCATCGACCGCCAGCGGAGTCAGAACCGGAAAGATCTGGCGCTCGAAGTAGCGCGTCATTGCCCGCCGGTCGCGTGGTGGTAACCCTGCGTAGTCCTCGATGACAATTCCTTCGTCACGGAGAGCGGGCATGATCTCGTCGTTCCAGCACGCTCGCTGGCGGGCTGAGAGATCGGAGACGAGCAGCTTGATGGCTGCGATCTGTTCAGATGGTCGCAATCCGTCTCGCCCGGCCGTGTCGTCGCCCGCGCGAACCTGTCCGACGATTCCTGCAACCCGCACCATGAAGAACTCGTCCAGGTTGGACGAAAATATTGAGAGAAACTTGACGCGTTCAAGCAATGGATTTCGCTCGTCGAGTGCCTCTTCGAGGACTCTCCGGTTGAACTCCAGCCAGCTCAACTCACGGTTCAGATACAGTTCGGGTGCCTGGAGTGGATTCGGACCCGAACGTTCTCGGCGCGACGCTACGTTCCGTTTCGCCTTGTTGGGCATTTCAATGCCTTCTCGACTGTGCTCGTCGATTCCGTCGCTGTCGTCAGGACTGTAGGTTAGTATTTTCGAATTCCACAACATCCTACCGCATCTCCGTCCGTTTCCGGCTACTCTGGACGCTATCAGCCGTGGCGACGCTCATGTTAACGATTTGTTGTGTCAAACTGCATTCGTCGCAGGATACTACGGCCCAGTCTGGTAGCGGGTCAGTATCATTGTGCTGTATGGGCATTCTGCTCCTTGTATGAAGGCGAGTGCGCTGTCTGAGAATTGTCCAACTATCCGACTTTCATTACGCTCCAACACCGGAAGCCGACCAGGGGCTTGAAGCCGCTGGCCGCATCGTGAATGAGCTTGCCCCTGACCTGATCCTCGTCAGTGGTGACCTGACTCGCGAAGGATTGTTCGAGCAATTCGTACCAGTCGTAGAGTACCTGTCAAAGTTTGGGATGTCGCGGGTGCGCGCGATTCCAGGCAATCGTGACTATCTGTTCGGTGGACCAGAACCGCTGCGTCCCAGAGATTCCGATCTGAACTACTTCCTGACGGCTCCCGACACGGATGGAACTGGCACCTCCGACCCCGACGAGCGTCGATCGACACCGTTTCTCGACTTTTTCGACGATGTGGACTTCTTTGAACGAACAAAGCAGGTAGCGCTCGTCGGACTCGACAGTGAACCGGTCATTCCAGACGAATCGCTGGCACGAGGGATAGCGTTTCTAGAGGGATCGTCGCCGAAACTGACGAGGGTCTTTTGCACACATCGATCGCTACTGCCCGTGCCGCGAAAAAAGCTCAAAGAGGACGACCTTCTGGTGAACGCCGGTGACATCCTCGTTCGACTGTTGGCAGCCCATGTCGATCTTGTCCTGTGTGCCCATCTGCACCGGGTGCATGCCTGGCAACTGTCAGACGGCCGGGCGACGATGGCGATCGTGAATGCACCATCGTTATTGGATCGTTCACCCGGCAAGGAGAACGGCCTGCTCTCGATCGATATCGCTCGCCGGGGCGAGTTCTGCGTGACGTTTCACCCTCTGGACGACCTCCCGCCTCGCACGCTGCTTGATATGCAAAGCGGCAACAAGCGTCGAAAAGGGAGAGACTGATGGTTCCTCATTGGCCCTTGAGCCGACTTGAGCCAGCCGATCCTTCATCCTGGGCACGCCATCCGTTCCCGGGCCTGCTCGTCGCCGTAGACGGCGTCGATGGCTCAGGCCGAGGGACCCAGCTCGACCTCCTGGCCATCTGGCTCCAGATGCATGGATTTGGAGTTGTCCGCAGTTCGTGGAACTCGTCGAAGCTGGTGGCGAGGACGATCGCGGAGGCGCGCCGGCAGAACACACTGACGCCGCTGACCTACTCAATCCTGCACGCCACTGACGTGGCAGAACGGCAGGAGACGGAGATCATCCCTGCATTGCGGGCTGGATACGTTGTTCTGGCGGACCGCTATGTGTACACCGCATTCGCTCGCGACATCGCTCGTGGCGTCGAACGCGACTGGATCTTTAACCTGTACGGGTTTGCGCTTCGACCAGATCTTGCTCTATATCTACGGATCGACGCCGATACGTCGATTGGGCGTGTTATGGGGATCGCTGGCGAGGCGACGGCCGAGGAGGCCATCGAGCAGGCCGCGGTACGAGGCGCGATCGACTCGTTCCGGCAGTTTCAGGAGCAGGTCGTCGATGAATATGAGCGCCTCGTCCGGCCCTTTGACTTGATCCCGATTGACGCTGACTTGCCGGTGAGGACCCAGCAACTGCGTGTCAGAGAGCTGACGACTGTCGCGTTGGATCGGTTGGGTGGACTATGACCGGCTCCATCGTCGTCCCGTCTGCGAACGCCTCGATATCGCCGCACGGTATGCCGGGAACATTGATCGTTGTTGAGGGTGTCGACCGTTCTGGCCGCAGTACGCAGATCGATCGGCTGACCGAGTGGCTCGCTGGCCGGGGCATAGACGCCGTCAGGACTGACTGGTCGACGTCGCCGTATATATCGAAAGCGATTCACAAGGCAAAGGCTGAGGGAGCGTTGCGGCCAATAACTTTCAGCTTGTTCTATGCGGCTGATTTCGCCGATCGGGTCGCGAATGTAATTCTTCCGGCGCTCGAACGTGGAGAGGTGGTTGTGGCGGACCGCTACGTCTACACCGCGTTTGCCCGGGATGTCGCGCGCGGCGCTGACCGCTCCTGGTTAACGACACTGTATCGCTTCGCCCCACAACCGGATGTCGTCTTTTATCTTCGGGTGCCGCCGGACGTGACGCAGCAGCGGGTCCCGAGCGTGCCGGTCAAGGCGCAGGACCGGTATGAAGCAGGGCTGGACCTCGGCCTCAGCGCGGACCCAGTGCGGTCGTTTCAGATGTACCAGCAGCGCGTCTTCGACGAATTTGAGCGCCTGTCGCTCGACCATCTCTTTATCGTGCTCGATGGGGAGCGCAAGGTCGATGCAATCAGCCGCTCGATTCGCGACATAGTCCGCACGCTCGTGCGACAATAGCAATGTGCGTAGACGACTCTGGTCGACGTATTGATATCGTTGGCGCCGATCGGGAGGGGCCATGGCGAAGAGCAAGTCCGGGAAGAGCAGGAAAAGCAAGGCCGATCCGAAGAAACCCGACGACGGAAGTGCCGAGATCAAACAGGCGGAGCAGCGTCTCTCCAAGGCACTCGCAGAAGTCGATGCTGCACGCGTGAAGGTACAGCGGCGGGAGCGCGACCTCGCGAAATTGATGGAGCGGTACGGACGCACGACGCCGGCCGCCTCGGAGACCGACGAGGCAATTTTGTTGCAGGCGCCTAACGAGCCTGCGTCCGCGAACGGTGGGACGCAACAGGAGAGCGTGCCTGTCGAGTCTGAGCCGGTTGAACAGACGGTCGAGCATACTGAGGGCGTCGGTGACGACCATCACTACGAATAAAGGCGGCACCCGAGTTGGCGAAAGCACAGCGAATCCAGGGGCTTGACGGAGACACTATCTATCTTGTCGCGATCGGCAGGATCATCGAAACGCGTTTTGATGAGATGATGCGTCACCGTACCGGAACACTGCTCGGACGCGATCCAGAAGAACTGCACGATATGCGCGTCGGCTCCCGCCGATTGCGCGCCGCGATGGATGTGGCGACGGAGTGCTTCCCAGCCAAGCAGTATCGCTACTACCATCAGACGATCAAGCAACTGACCGATGTCCTTGGCGGCGTGCGCGACTGCGACGTGCTACGGGAAACGCTGGTCGCCTATCGTGAGACTCGACCCGACAGCGAGCGGCCGGCCGTCAATCGCATGCTGCAAAATCTGCGGCATGAACGTGACGCGCGCAGGCTGGACATGTTGGCCTTCTTCCAGCGCCTGGACGATGAACGCTTTGACGTTCGCTTCCGAGGCTTTCTCGCGGAGCATAGCCGTGGTTAAGGCGAAACGTGTCAAAGGGATTCGGTGTGATGCGCCCGTAATTCGACAATGCGCAGCGCATTATTGAGACGCGGCTCATAGAGATGCTGTCATTCTCTCCGTGGGTCGCCGATCAGAACAACGTCGAGGAGATCCACAACCTGAGGATCGCTGCCAAGCGGCTGCGCTACTCGCTCGAACTGTTCCGCTTCGGGCTGCCCTCCGGTACAGGCGAACTGATCGACGAGGTCAAGGAGATCCAGGAGTACATCGGCGACATGCACGACGCCGACGTGATGATTGAGCGGGTGCTTGAGATCGTTCATGCCGATTCTCAGAACCGAACGAGCCGTCTACTTGAGATCGCTTCGGCCGTCGATCGGGGAACGGTCGCCCAGCGCCATCAGCGGCTGAAGTCGGCGATGGCAAGCCGCTCGACGCCTCGCGATGAGATCACTTTTTACACGCTCATTGCCCAACGCGCCGACGATCGCGATCGCGCCTATCAGCGGTTCATTACGGCCTGGCGCGCGATGGAGGAGACAGACTTTCCGGCGAGATTGCGTCGATGCATCGGGATTCTGCCCACCGAGGACAGCGAGCCGTCGCCGGAAGCGACGCCCGCGGTCGATGAGGCCGTGCCTTCGCAGGCTGCCGGATGAGTGTCGAGCTGCGGGTTGCCGTCGTGACTGACGTTCACGGCAACCTGCAGGCGCTGCGGGCCGTCCTGGACGATGTTCGACGTCGTGGACCGTATGACTGGCTGACCGCTGGTGGTGACTACTGCCTGAACGGCCCGGAACCTGTGGAGGCGTTCGACCTGATCCGCGAACATGCTGATGTCGTCCTCAAGGGCAATACCGACCGCGACATCGTTGATGAGGGGGCGAGTGTCGTGGATCTTGGCAACAAGAAGCGCGCCTCGATCGCCTGGGCCCGCGAGCAGCTTGGAGATGAGCGAATCGCCGTGCTCGATAGTCTCGCCTTTGAAGAGCGGGTCGAGCCGCCCGGCGGCGTCCTGCATGTCGTGCACGCCAACCCGCGCAATCTTGACCAGCACATCTTCCCCGATATGTCTGATGATGACTTGCAGCAACTGGTCGGCGACACTGATGCTGATGTCCTGGTCTTTGGCCATCTGCATATTCCGTTTCGACGCCGGTTCGGCGAGCTGTGTCTGTTCAATGTAGCCTCTTGTGGATTGCCGCGCGATGGGGATCGACGCGCGGCCTGGGGATCGTTCGAATGGTCGCCAGAATCAGGTTGGCACGGCACAATCCATCGGACGGAGTATGATCACGGCACGACGGCGCTGCGGATCCTCGAGTCCGGAATGCCGCATCCTGAGCGGCGAATCCGCGACCTGCTGAGGGCAACGTATGAGTGAGCCACGCGAGATTGAAGCGAAGTTTGACATAAACAAGCTGGATCGAGAGATCTTGCTGGCAGCGACTGCCGTCGGCGGGTTCGTTGTTCAGGACCGCAATGCTGCTGAGCAGGAAGACATTTACTTCGACACGAGTGATGCGCTTCTCGCGTCGACTGGCTCAACGCTCCGTGTGCGGCGGACACCGAAGGGAGCCAGGATGACCTTCAAGGGAAAGCGCGAATCCGGCGGCCCACAGGACGAAGCGCACATCGCCTCGCGTCTCGAAGATGAGGTGCAACTCGATCCAGATCAGGCGTCAACCGTGTCGATCGACGCGGCGCTGCCGGCGTTGGGTGACGTGTCGCCGCTCGCGCGGGCACGCGCCATCGTACTGGATGCCGAGCTCCTGCCTGTGGCCCGTCTTCAGAACCGCCGGGTGACATTGTCGTTGCGTGACGCTTCAGGTTCGACGCTCGAGTTGGCGATCGACGACTGTGTTGGCACCCGACTCAGGGACGGGCGTACAACCGCATTCGACGAAGTCGAGCTTGAGACAAAGACCGCCGATCGAACGGCGCTCATTGATGTATCCAACGCACTTCGCAAGCTCGTACCCGGTCTCCAGCCGAGTCAAGCCACCAAGCTCGGTCGGACGTTGGGTTGAGTCCGATCACATCCGGGAGATGGCGCAATGTCAGTCCGTGAGATCGATGTTGCAGTCGTACGCGACACTGTCGAGCAACTGTGTCTGGACGCGAACTACGAACTGCCTGAAAACGTCGTCAACGCTCTCGAGGCTGCCAGGTTGCGCGAGTCGTCGCCGATTGGCAAGCAGACGATCAGCCTGCTGCTGGAGAACGCGGGCGTCGCGGCGACTGATCGGGTGCCAATGTGCCAGGATACGGGCACCGTCGTCCTCTTTGCAGAGATCGGCCAGGATGTCCACTTTACCGGTGGCCTGCTTCGCGACGCCATCAACGAGGGTGTCCGCCGCGCATACACTGGAGGCTTTCTGCGCCCGTCGATTGTCGAGCGCCCGGTCGGATCGCGCGTCAACACGCGCGACAACACACCTGCCGTTCTCCACCTTGAGCTTGTGGCTGGGGATTCGGCGACATTGACGTTGCTGGCCAAAGGCGGCGGCGCCGAGAACATGTCCCGCATGACGATGCTGACGCCAGCAGACGGGCTGAGCGGTGTGTTGGATTTCGTGGTTGAAACGGTTGACATCGCCGGACCAAACGCCTGCCCGCCGGTCATTGTCGGTGTTGGTATTGGTGGCACCTTTGACACGGTTGCCTCGTTGGCCAAGCACGGACTGACACGCGATATTGGGAGCGAGCATCCGGACCCGGAAGTGCGCGAGATCGAGGCGCAACTCCTGGCGCGCATCAACGCGCTTGGTATCGGTCCGCATGGTTTTGGGGGTCGAGTCACCGCCCTCGCAGTCCACGTCGTGCTTGCCCCAACTCACATCGCCAGCTTGCCGGTTGCCGTTAATCTCCAGTGTGGTCCGGCTGCTCGGCTGCGACGGGCGGTCATTTGATGGCATCCGCCGAGTTGCCGACGCGGCTGCAAACCCCGTTGACCGACGACCAGATACAAGGACTCAATGCCGGGGATGCCGTGTTGATCGACGGCATTGTGTTTGGCGCTCGTGACGCCGCTCATGCGAGGCTTGTCGAAGCGCTTGAAGCGGGCCAGCCGCTTCCCATCGATCTGACCGGCGCGATCATCTACTACGTCGGACCAGCGCCTGCGCGACCCGGGCAGCCAATTGGCTCTGCAGGTCCGACGACAAGCAGCCGGATGGATCGGTTTGCGCCAGCGTTGTATGCAGCCGGGGTGAAAGCAACGATCGGAAAGGGATATCGAACTCCACCCGTCGTCGAAGCAATCTCCCGATACTCGGCACTGTATCTCGCAGCGATCGGCGGCTCTGGGGCGTTGCTGAGCAGGAGAATAGTTTCATCACAGATTGTCGCTTATCCGGAACTCGGCCCCGAGGCGATCTATCGACTTGAGATCCGCGAATTTCCTGCGATCGTCGTCAATGACGTGCACGGTGCGGACCTCTATCAGCTGGCACGTTCTTCCTGGCGACAACACACATAACAGACGGGTTGCCGAGATCCGGATGCCGTCCTGCTCCGCGCGTCGTCTGCACGATGCGTCATCGAGCGCGGCGTGCCCGGTCCAGGACGCCGCGAGCTCGTTCAGCGACGGGTGGATCGACCATCTGGCCATCGACGGCAACTGCGCCCTCGCCCCTGGCGATCGCCGCATCGAACGCGTCGACAACTCTTTGGGCTAGTTCCACCTCTTCGGCGGAAGGGTTAAATGCCTGGTGGATCGTTGAAATCTGCGCCGGATGGATCGCGAACTTGCCGTCATAGCCAGCGGCTGCCGCCGTTCGGCAGTCGGCGGCGAGGATGCCAAGATCCTTGAACTCAGGGCAGATTGTGTCGTATGCCGCGATTCCGGCCGCCCGTGCCGCGACGAGGATCGAGGTAGCGTGGCCAGGCCAGTTCGGTTCCTTCTACGGTGCGCTGTGCTCCGAGCGCATTCGTGAAATCCTCACCGCCGAGAAACAATCCGCTGATCCCATCCAGGTCAGCGAACGCTTCCGCGTGCAACAGTGAGCGAGGTGTCTCAATGTTGACGATCACCTCGCGTTCGTCGCCGAGCATCTCGACCACCGGCGTGAGCTCGTCGGGCCAGTCCACTTTCGGCACAATCGCCCCCGCGCTCGGATGGGTCAGAATGACGCGGATATCATCGGCCAGTCCCCCGGTAGATGGAGGGCGGATGCGGACAAATGGCGCTGGCCCATCCGCGGGCCAACGCGCTAGTGTTCCGGCCACCCGATCGCGCGCCGCTGACTTTTCGGCCGGTGGGACACTATCTTCAAGGTCGAAGACGATCGCATCCGCGCCTAGGTCCGACGCCTTCGCGAGCATCGATTCGCGATGTCCCGGAACGAAGAGTAACGAGCGGTGTCCCGGGTAGCGATTCTTCATCGGTTACATTCCTGGTGGTTCGCGCTCAAGGATGATCGACGTGCTGCCGCACTTGGGGCAGAGCGTGAGCCGCTCGAACCCGCGCGTGTAGAATCCACATGTCTCGCACGACCAGCGTGTCAGCGCGAAGAGGCGCACGAGGTCTGAGCGGGACACGATCCCGACAACGATTCCATCCTGGACGACAGGAACCCGGCGGACACGCCGGCTGGTCAGGATCTGTGCGACCGTCTCGGCGTCGGTGTCTTCCGAGACCGTTACGACATCCGTCGTCATGATGTCGGCGACTGTCGAGCCTTCTTTCGCGATGATGTCGAACTCAGTGATGACGCCCACCAGTTTGTTGTCGCTATCGACAACAGGCATTCCGGAGATGGATTGCGAGAAGAGCATCCTGGCTGCGTTCTCGACCGGCATCTCTGGCGGGACGGTGGCGACGTCATCCGTCATGATGTCGCGGACAGTGACCATCATTGCAGCGGTGGACATTTCAGTGTCCTTTCATGCGTATGGAAGTCGAGTGCATGCATCGCACCCCATCGTCTGCGCTCCCCAGCGGTTACCGTTATCGCACGTCTGACGCCAGCGATCTCGAATTCGCATGTCGCGTGCTGTTACTCTACGCCGCCGGATTCGTGATGTACAGGCGCAGCGACGGTGAATCATTGATGGTTACGGATGGCGGTTTCAGTCGTCAGGAAGCAGCGGGCCGGGTTGAATCGTCGTTCCATGCCGCACTTGAAACGAGTTGACTGAGGAGTTGGTCCATCTCTCCGGCCAATGAGCGCGACGCCTCTGCGACATCGGTGAGAATTTGTGTGAGCGGGCGCGGATCATC
Source organism: uncultured Chloroflexia bacterium (assembly GCA_963763325.1). Classification (GTDB taxonomy): domain Bacteria; phylum Chloroflexota; class Chloroflexia; order Thermomicrobiales; family CFX8; genus JBBECJ01. Next base: position 46,850 of record CAVXOL010000025.1, on the reverse strand, counting down.
GGCGTGGATGTCACCAGTAACGTCGTGCAGACGCGCACGAAATGCGATCTCAAGATCGCGGCGGACACGGCGAACCGCCCGTGGTTCGTTGCCGGCACCCACGCGTTCGAGCGCCTGCCGAATGTCACCCATCCGGACTGTTAGCGACGCGACGTCGGCAATTGCCTGTCGTGCCTGCACCTGCGGCTCCACGTCGGCTGCCCAGGCGTCGACCAGTCCGAAAGCGCTGCTGACGGCAGTCGAACGCGTAGCCAGTTCGGCGGCGATAACACCCGGCTCCGGCTCAGGATTGCTGCTGCCGCTGAAGAGCGGCTTGTTGCCCTCGTTCCAGAGGTAGAAGCATGCGCAGGCCAGCCGGAAGTAGTAGATTGCCGAGATCAGGTTGTCACGAGGCGTCACGGGCAGTGCGTCGATCCGCGCCAAAGAGCCGATGATCCGGCTCTGCGGAAGCCCGGCGAACATCCCACCCGGCTCTGGTGGTACTGTCACGACCTCGCGGACATCGACGCTGGCGTTGCGGCCGGTTGTTACGCGTCGTAACAGGTGGTCGGTCAGTGATGAGTACGGTGAAATGAAGACTCCGCGCACGATCTCCGGTTCGCGCAAGCCGAGGTCCGCGATCGTCTCATCAACCAGCGCCCGAGTGACGCCGTCATCGACGGCGAGAAGATTCCTCACGATCTCGGCACTGACCTGACTGGGCTTGATCCGGTCAGCAGCGAACTTCGCGTCGGCGGCCTGGAGGCATGGCTGCTCGGTAGCGGAGCGTATCCCGATCAACAGGAAGTCCGGGTTCTCGAGATGATGCCGATTGGCTTCTCTCGATACCTCTGGGACGTCATCGAGCCGTATGACGTGAATCAGGTCGAACGGAACATCGTTGGGCACCGGCCACGACGTCCCGATCGCTTCATCGAGCGCGTTCGAACAGCGGACCGCCCATCGGTCCCCGATGTGCCGGCTGGCTCCGCCCCGGTCGCTCCAGATCATGACCTGTCGGTCGAGCGAAGCACTGATCAGATTGCCGCCTGGTAACAGCGGCGACGTAACGTTTTCCGATGTGGAGGCCCGGTCAGCGTCGCGCATGACCAGCCGGGTTCTGTCGATACATCTCGAATCGCTTCACGCCATCGCCCTCATCGGCGACCAATCCAGTACACATGGTACAGCACACGCCGGCCATACGGCTCAGGCGATGTTCGAGGTTCGCCCGGCACCGATGACCGCGACCGCTTCGATTTCCAGCAGTAACTCGGGATCTGCCAGGCCGTCGATGATCAGTCCGGTATGGACAAACTCGGCCTCTCCCAGAAAACGGCGTCGGACATCCGCGATCGTTGCGCGATGCTCGCGTTGCAGGTAGAAGGTCGTGACCTTGACGATGTCGTTGACCGTAGCACCGGCTGCGTCGAGACATGCCATCAGGTTCTCCATCACTTTGACCGCCTGGGCCTCGATATCGCCGGAGCCAACGATCTGACCGTCGACGTCAATCGCCGCCTGACCGGCGATATAGAGCGTGTTACCCACCAGGATCGCCTGTCGATACGCTTTCCCTCCAAAGACCGCATCCGGATCGAAGACGTTTGCCGGCTGAAAGATCTGCTTCACACTGCCCTCCCTGATTATTTTGTCGACCCTGCATTTCGCTGAAACCGCTCGATTGCCTCATCATGTGCCTTGCTGAGTTCCGGCACAACAGCGTGTTCCCAATCGTAATCTGATTCGACGAGCCGCAGGGCACTGGCGGTGCTGTACCCAGACGGCAGCTCGGAGCCACCGAGGACCCGGATGACGGCGTCAGCGAACTCGCGTGGGGTGTCGGCGATCAACAGATGCTTGCCATGCTCTACGTCGAGCCCTTCTACGCCAACGCTGGTTGAAATGACCGGAACGCGTGCCGCAAACGCTTCAAGTACTTTCAGCCGTGTGCCGCCTCCGGAGTTGAGCGGGACAACGGCGACTGCCGCCTGCGCCAGATGCGGGATGACGCTCTCGACGCGTCCTGTTACAGTGACCGAGCGGCTTGCGAGCGCAATGACGCTCGGTGGCGGGTCGGCTCCGACTATCTCGAACGTTGCGTTGGGAACCGCTTCGACGACCAGCGGATGAACTTCCTCGGCGTACCATCGCGCGGCGTTTGCGTTTGGCTGATGGCGCATCGCACCGATAAAGATGACTCGGGCAGGGTCACGTGCTGCACTCGTCATCGTGCCGTATTCTCGGACGTTGACGCCGTTTGGAACGACTGGCACAACCGCTCCAGTAATCTCCTGTATGCGTTTCGCGTCCCGACTCGATGTCGCGATGTTCAGCGTCGTGTGGGTCCACGCATCGTGCTCCAGCCGCCGAACCTTGCGCCATTCGATGTTGTTGAACGCGCGTTGTGGCAGTACCTGTGTTGAGCGAGCAACGCGCGATAATAGCTCATGCTCGATGTTGTGATTGTCGAGGACCGTCGGACACGGTCGGAGCGGCCGGAAGCGCGCCATCTGCGGGAACTCGTACTGCATCAGGTCGATGTGCCGGGTCATGAACAGGCGATTCATCACCAACTGAAACCGCTCGTCTCGAGACGCGAGCTCGACGAAGGACGTGCGCGAGATAACCGAGCGTGCCTGCACAAGCCGCTTGTCGATACCAGCAGGTTGGCGGAATGTCCAGTCCACCGGTACGGCTGTTACGTCGCAAATGTCCCGCAGGTGTGCGATCGCCGCGAACTCCGACGCAGCCGCCGGAGCCAGCAGCATGACGTCATGCTCGCGCGCCAGGTTCCGAACGAACGCATAGATTCGGATGGCCCCGCCGAAGTCAGCCGGCCACGGAAGATACGGTGCGACGATCAGGATGCCGCGGCTCATCGGAAATCCCGTGCAATCCAGGCGCCGGAAAGGTGGTCTACAATGGGGCCGTGCCGCGTTGGGGATGGGATTCGCTGGTGTAGAAGCAGCTGGCGTGTTCTGGAACCGCCGCTCCATCGTTCGATCGCGAAAACGCTCTCATTCATTCGGGGATTCTATCTGAACGGTGTCGTGCGAGATCAAGAGTAACGGACAGCGTGGCCCTGTCAATCACGACGCGGGTGGCGTCGCGGGAGTCGTCAGAAGGGAACGGGTGAGGATGCGACAGGTACGATTCGCAGCCGATGGACAGATCCAGCGTGGTGTCTCGGTCGAGGGCGATACCGTTCTGCTCGGCAATCGAGGAAAAGCGTACAAGCCGGAGGACGTGGTCTTTCTGCCACCGGTAGAGCCGACGAAGGTCATCGGTCTCGCGCTCAACTTCGCCGATCACGCTGAGGAGCTCGGCCTGGGCGAGCCGCCAGAGCCGGCTCTGTTCTTCAAGCCGCTCACCTCATTGATCGGACATCGCTCGGCGGTCATCGCGCCGCCCAACATCGAGTACATGCACTATGAGGCAGAGCTATGTGTCGTGATTGGCCGTAGTGCTCGGAAGGTCAAGGCCGCCGACGCGATGGACTACGTGTTGGGATACACGATGGCCAACGACGTGACGGTGCGCGATTTCGTCCATGATATGTTCCGCCCGCCGGTTAAGGCGAAAGGGTTCGATACGTTCGGGCCGATGGGACCGTATCTCGTCACCGATGAGATCGACGACCCGCATAACCTTGAGCTGCGCACCTTCGTCAACAACGAATTGCGCCAGCAGGGAAACACCTCGATGCTTGTCCGAAACATTCCGGCGCTGATCGAGTACATCACCGAGTTCATGACACTCCTGCCGCAGGACGTCATTCTCACCGGCACGCCGAAGGGCCTCAGTCACATTTACCCAGGAGATGTCGTACGCGTCGAGGTTGACGGACTTGGTGCGCTCGAGAACACGATTGTCGCGGACGAGGAGTAATCGCAGGAGGGATGCGACGTCCATTTCCACATCGTATCTGATCCTTCATCCCTGACCCAGGAGGAAGACATGGGCGCACGAACAGGCGACGAGTTCCTGCGCGGATTGCGCGAATCATCTCGTGAGGTCTACATCGAGGGAGAACGTGTGCGCGATGTCACCGAGCATCGCGCGTTCCGAAATGTCCTCGGAAGCCTGGCGCATCTCTACGACATGCAACATGATCCGGCACTCCGGTCCGACATGACTCTACTTGTCGCCTGACAGTGGTGACGCGGTCGGAACGCCGTATATGCAACCGCGCACGAAAGACGATCTTCTCAAACGCAGCCGGGCGATGTCGCACTGGGCGCAGTACTCCCACGGGATGATGGGACGAACTCCGGACTATCTCTCGTCGGCGACGATGGCCTTCGCGGCGGCGAAAGAGTACTTCGCCGCTGGCGACCCACGCTTTGGCGAGAACGTCGAGCGCTACTATCGTCACGCGCGCGAACACGATCTCTGCCTGACCCACACGCTGATCAATCCACAGGCAAATCGGACTGTCGGTCCGGCGGGTCAGGCCGATCCGTTTCTGGCGGCGCGCGTGGTCAAAGAGACCGATGGCGGCATCATCATTCGCGGTGCGCGGATGCTGGCGACATTGGGTCCACTCGCCGACGAAATCCAGGTCTTCCCGTCAACCGTCGTCAAGACCGGGCCAGAAGACGCGCCATATGCATTCGGCTTCGTGATCGCCTGCGACACGCCCGGATTGAAATTCGTTTGCCGGGAGACGTACGACCTTAATCGGACACGGCACGATCATCCGCTTGGATCGCGCTTCGAGGAAATGGATGCTGTCGTCATCTTCGACGACGTCCTCGTTCCATGGGAGCGCGTCTTCCTCTACGGTGACCCCGAACTGGCGAACGGCGCGTTCGGGGCGACGAACGCCGTCATCCACATGGCGCATCAAGTGATGGCAAAGAACATCGCTAAGACAGAATTCATGCTGGGACTCGTGTCGCTGATCGTCGAGACAATTGCGATCGAACCGTTCCAGCACGTCCACGAGAAGGTCTCCGAGATCATCATTGGCCTGGAGACGATGCGGGCGCTGCGCTCGGCAGCCGAACACGACGCTCAGATCGATCGTTGGGGCATTATGACTCCCGCACGCGGCCCACTCGACGCCGCGCGCAACCTGTATCCAAAGCTATATCCGCGCTTCGTCGAGATTGTTCAGCAGCTTTCGGCCAGCGGTTTGATGGCCACCCCGACTGCTGCCGATATCAATGGACCGATCGGCCCGGACATCGAGCGATTCTTTACGGCCGCGCGTGCGGGCTCGCGTGAACGGATCGCGTTGTTTCGACTAGCGTGGGACACGGCAGTCTCGTCGTTTGGGTCTCGGCAGGTGCTCTACGAACGTTTCTTCTTCGGTGATCCGGTCAGGATGGCTGGCGCGCTCTACAACACCTATGACAAGCAGCCCTACATGGATCGAGTGCAGCAATTCATCCAGGAAGGCATGGCCGGGAGCGTGACTGGGGACGACCAGGGATGACTGAGACAGCGCCATCATTCGATCCCGCTGCGTTTCGGCGCGTCATGGGGCAGTTCGCGACCGGTGTCACTGTTATCACCGTTCAGCACGGCGATCACATCCATGGGATGACCGCGAACGCGTTCACCTCCGTGTCGCTTGACCCACCACTCGTCCTGTTCTGCGTCACGAAGACAGCACGGATGGCGGCGTTAATTCGGGACGTTCGAGGCTTCGCGATCAACATTCTCGCCGAGCATCAACAGGATGTCTCACGCCAGTTTGCCGGCTCGAAAAAGGACGATCTCGACAGGGCCGTTGCGTTGCAGCACGGCCCGGTCGCGCCGTTGATCGAGGACTCGCTGGCTGCAGTCTCCTGCACGATCGATGCGATTCACGAGGGTGGTGATCACTGGATCGTCGTAGGTCGCGTCGTCAGTGTTCACGAACCGCCAGGCGGCCCCCTTCGCGATCCGTTGGTCTTCTTTCGCTCGCGGTATCAGGAACTGGTGGAGCAGGCGCCGGCGTGGAGTCCGAGTACTGAGTCGTGGTCGAACGATGCCATCCGCGTCTACCATGAGGAGTGGAGCGACGGCGAGTCCGAACAGCCGGACTGGCGACATCCATGGTGACGAGGCGGGAAGCGCGCAGGGGAGAGCATTCATAATGCGGACAGGAAGACCGGAACCGGCGTCCGGCGCAAACATCATCCGGGCAGCGCACGGCGAATACCGTGTCAGCGACCTTGAGCGCTCGCGGGCGTTCTACGTTGATCTGCTCGGCTTTGTCGAGACTGAGCGCACAGCCGACGCGCTCTATCTGCGTGGGCTTGAAGAGCGTGACCACCACTCACTGGTGCTTCGGCGGGCAGCGTCGCCGGGCGCCGGCCACCTGTCGTTCCGGGTCGGGACAGACGATGATCTCGACCTGCTGCACCGTTTCTTCGAGACGGATGGGCTGATTCCTCGCTGGGTGCCGGATGGCCAGGAACCAGGACAGGGCCGCGCGTTACGTGTCCAGGATCCCTTTGGACTGCCTTTGGAGTTCGTTGCTGACGTCGAACTTGTCGAGCGAATGCTGCAACGCTATGACCAGCATCGGGGCGCTCACATCATGCGTTTTGACCACTTCAATTGCCAGCTTCCCGATGTCGCTCGCGCCTACGAGTGGTACGCGGGTAACCTCGGCTTCGGTTGCAGTGAGTACACAGTCGCTGAGGATGGAGAGCGCGTCTGGGCTACCTGGCTGCAACGCAAGCAGACTGTCCATGACATCGCGCTCATGAGTGGCGTTGGTCCTCGCGTCCACCACTTTGGCTACTGGCTAGCCGATCCGATTTCGGTGTTGCGAGCGTGCGACATTCTTGCGTCTGTCGGCGAGGTTGCCGCGATCGAGCGCGGACCCGGCAGACACGGCCTCTCGAACGCATTCTTCCTCTACCTGCGCGATCCGGACGGTAACCGGATCGAGCTTTACGCGAGCGACTATCTTGTTTCTGATCCCGATTGGCAGCCGATCCGTTGGACACTCGATGACCCGCGCCGCGCCACGTTCTGGGGACACGCCGCACCTCCGAGCTGGTTCGATGAAGCCGCACTCTGCGAATCGGTTATGACGGGAGATCTGCTGCCAACTGTGGCGCCACTGCTGCACGACCGCCCGCTACACGTTACATAATGCGCAAGTGCAACAGAGGTTCACTGGGATGAGAAGGGGGTGGGTTACCGCTTCGGGTTACTACGTGATTTCTTGACTTCAGCCGCGTACCTGAAGGCGTTAACGATCAGCGACTTCTCTTCAGGTTGAGTCTTGCCGGTACGACGGCGCTGTCGAGCCGCCTCTGCTTCAGCTTCGGCTCTCGCTATCGCTTTTCGTCTCTGTTCCTGCTTGTATTGGTACCGACGAATGCCGAGAGCGATGAATGCAAAGAGCAGCGCGAAGAAACCGCCGAGTCCGGTTGGAGAGGTCGAGACGAGACCGACGCCGGCCAATTCCATCCCATAAATGATTCCGAGCGAGACGACATAGGTGACGTTGAACCAGACGGCCTCGGTGATGGCTTCGTTGAAGCTCCAGGTCGTGAAGAAGGCCAGCACGAGCGGCATAATCGGGATGATCCAGAGTGCGCTATTCATCGACCGCGTCGTCCTCTCAGGACTTGTGCATGTACTCGTGCCAGTGGGTCGTCGTTCACCGGTGGAAACGGTGTCGCAAGTTTCGTAGCAGGCGTCTATCATAGGTCCCGAGTGTCGATACGTTCGGGAGTGCCTGGCTGGATGCATCATCGTTGCCGGGACCGGATGAAAGCATACCAGCAGACTTCCATTCGCAAGCCAGTAAGGAGAATGACGATGAGCCACGGTGAGGGTTGGCTAGCCTTCGGAATCCTCGCGAGCCTCCTGCCAATGTACCTGATTATCCGCACTGTTCTGCACGTGCTCAACATCCCGGTCGGCCGCGATCGTGGACCACGCACGTGAGTACGCGACCTCCCCGGACTCGTCCAATGTCCCGATGACCTCGATCTCAGACGGGAAGCAGTGTCTTCCCAATAGCAACGCAGACTGTGACTCAGTGGCACGCGGAGCTTTTCGCCCCATTCAGTGACAGGAGCGATAGATGGCAACGTCGAGGTACGGAACTGACCGACACGGTCGCGACAGATCTGGCGTATCTCGCGAAGCGATTGCGGTCGCGCTCGACGGAACTGCACCGTGGACCGACCGTGAAGCCGAGGCCGCCTACAGAGCGGCGAGCGCTCCGCTCTCAGCAGCATTGAGTCGTCCCCTTCAGCGCCTTCAACGTCTTTCTGCAGTTGGCCTTGTGGCCGCAACGACTCGGTTCGACAATTCCCACCGGCTGCTCGCCACGCTGGGTATTGCAGCGATCTCAACTTGCGCGATCCCAGAGAACGAATCCTGGCCCGGCGTGATACTCGTCGGTTGCATTGGCGCCGGAGATAACGAGCAGAACCGTTGGTTTGAGAGCATGCTCGACCGTGGCGCTATCATCGTCAGCAGCGATCGAAGCGCAGCCGTACCCGCCATCGCGAGTGGGTTGAACGTGGCGACCATGTGCGCTGGCCGCCGCGCTCGCGTCGCCGTTCGCCAGGAGTTGGCAGGCGGTCTGGAACTGGAAGCGGATTTGAGTCGATTGGTTGCGGAGTTGCACCCGGCAGTCCGTCTGTCCGCTGGGCATCTGTCGTTAAGCCGTGATCAGCAGCGCGATGCGACGATCCTCGCGGACGACGTGCTGACTGACGAGCCATTGGCAGTTCTGACTCAGATCGGAAGCGGGCAGCTGCTGCACTCGGTCGCGCACTGGTGGCAGGAGATGTCCCCGGACCAGACTCAGATTGGGCAGCGCTCGCTCGCATCCGTCCCCACCTTTGCGGCGATTGGGCGTGAACATCCAGCCGCCCGGTTCGGCTGGTTTGGCGCCGCATCAGTGATGCTGACCATTCTGTTGGCTGGACTGGACGTCGCGCTCGACCGAGTTGCCTGGCGACTACCGGCAGTCGACATCACGGCGTCAGTCGACGGCGTGTAAGGGAGGAACTCGTGGCCCGGCTGCCTGAGACAACACGGATCGCACGCGTGCTCGACATCGTCTGGCACATCAATGCGGCGCCTCGATACTGGACACGCAAGCGGTTGGCGGACAAGTTCGAAGTCTCGGAGCGCTCGATCACGTCTGACCTCGAATTGATCAAGCACCGACTGAACTTCGATCTTGCGAATGACCGGGGCAAGGGCTACTACTTCTCGAAGGTGCCGCAGCTGCCGTCCGTGTCGTACTCGGTCGCCGAGGCCCTGGCATTGATCCTGGCGGCTCGGGCTGCTCGTCAATTCGCCGGTGTGCCGCAACGCGATCTTTCGTTAGCGATCACGAGGCTGTCGTCAGTCATCCCTGGTGAGCTACGGGCGATGGTGGAGCAGATTGCCAGCGACGGCGTCGGCGAGAGCGATCCGCATCGAGAGGACATCCTCTCGCGATGCTCGCAAGCGATATCGGCTGAACATTCGCTCAATGTCGTCTATGCAGCAGCGTCCGCCAACGGACAGGAAACAGAGCGACGAATCGACCCGTACGCCATCTTCCCGTACGATCGTTCGTGGCACGTCGTCGGCTATTGTCACCTGCGAGAGGGAGTTCGGGTGTTCAAGGTCGACCGTATCAGATCATTGGCGCAAACTGGGTCGAGCTTTGATCGACCTCCCGACTTCGACCTGGAAGAGTTCCTGAGCACCGGCTGGGGATTGATGCGCGGACTCCACCTGCCGGTCGAGGAGGTTGTCCTGCGATTCCGCCCGCCAGCTTCACGCTGGGTGGCCGAGGAGCGCTGGCACGCCACTCAACACGTGACATACCTTCCCGATGGCCGCGTCGAATTCCGTGTAACGATCCAGGTCACGCCAGAGTTTCAGCGTTGGGTATTTCGTTATGGCCGCGATGTCGAGGTGATCAGCCCTCGATCCCTGCGTGAGTGGATGGCTGACGAGGCAGAGGCAGTCCTGTCATCGATGAAGGTGGGGTCGGCGATCGATTCGGGTGGCGCGGTGCGTGCGTAGAACGGCCAGAGGTCCGGCGATGTCGCCGGATGGGTTCGTAAGGAGAGCACAGTTTCGTGGCGCGACGACCAGGGGCTTCGAGTGTAATTAACCCGATTTCTACAGCTCGCGAGATCTTCTCGATCGTTCGCGAGATGTCGTTCGAGGATCTTCGCGATGCTGCGCTCCGCTCTCCTCGTGTGGCGGTCATCGCTCGGACAGTGGAGGAAGCGCGGTTAGCTGCGAATGATGTATTCGGCGCTGAGGCTCCGGGCCTGATCGTCGCGCAAGGTGAGGACGAGCCGTGGCCGAATGCTGCTGACCTCGTCCTCATCGAACGTCGCGCACGGCCCGACCGCAGAGGCCATGGCTACTCGTTCGTCATCGAGTTCTCGTCTGACGATCCAGTCGACCGAATCCGACTAAACGTTGTTCGCGTCGGCGACGATATGGAACTCGCGCTCGGTCGGACATTCCCGGCACTCAGGCAGCAAGCCGCAATGCAGGTCGTGAACGTCACATCACGCGTGAACGGTCAATTTGCGCTGGCGTCGAACCTGCCGGCACTCGTGCCGGTCGTGGGAGGGTTGCTGGCGGCTGGCGCCGATACGATCGTCTTGACGAAGAATCAGTTGATGATGATCTTCAAGCTGGCCGCGATCCACGACCGCGACCTGGACAACCGCATTCGGATTTACCAGGAGATGGTCCCGGTCGTCGGCGCAGGGCTGTTCTGGCGGACGATCGCACGTGACCTGGCAGCGATGTTGCCGTTCGCTGCCGGTGCTGTCCCGAAGGTCGCGATCGCATTCGCTGGGACGTTTGCCGCCGGGATGGCGGCCCACGTCTACTATCACGAGGGGAAGCGCGTTGATGGTAGCAGGATGCGGCAGTTTTACCGGAACGCGCTTCAGGAACTGAAGGATCGGCCCGATGTTTGAAATCGCTGCCGATCCCCAATCGCCTTCGACGCGACGATGAGCCGCTACCAGTCATTGTTGACGTCGATTACAGATCGGACGGTTCGCCTGAGATTCCGTAGTCGCTGAGCTTGTCGCTCAACTCCTCCATCTGGTACCCAAGCAGTGACGAGGCTGTGACTCGATCCCCGTTCGCCTGGCGAAGTGCCTCGCGGATCATCTGGCGCTCGACCTCCTGAAGCACCTCTCGCATCGGCGTTCGATTGCGGACCTTGGCAGAGATGTCAACAAAGTGGCCCTGATCGGTCGACGAGAATGAGATGTGGTCTTCGGTGATGACGCCGCCGCCGGCCAGGACAATCGCTCGTTCGACCGTGTTTTCAAGTTCTCGAACGTTGCCGGGCCAGTCGTGGTCGTGCAGCATCCGCATCGCGCCGGTCGAAATCCTCGACGGCTGTGCTGACGACGAAATCCGGTGCTTATCGAGGAAATGCTCGATCAGCAGCGGGATGTCGTCGCGACGTTCGCGCAGCGCCGGCAGGTGAACGACGATGACGTTCAGCCGGTAGTAGAGGTCTTCGCGAAACTGCCCTTCGCGAACTTCCTGCGCAAGATTCTTGTTCGTTGCAGTTACGACACGGGTATCGACCTTGACCGGAACGGTCCCGCCGACGCGTTCGAATTCGCGCTCTTGCAAGACACGCAGCAACTTCTTCTGGGTCGAGAGCGTCATCTCGCCGATCTCGTCGAGGAAGATCGTGCCGCGGTTGGCCCGCTCAAAGTGCCCCTTCTTCTGGGCGATGGCTCCGGTAAACGAGCCTTTCTCATGCCCAAACAGCTCGCTCTCAAGCAACGTTTCCGGTAGTGCGGCGCAGTTGACCTTGATCAACGGTCCGTGTGCGTAGCCGGAGTTACGGTGGATCGTCGTCGCAACAAGCTCTTTGCCGGTGCCGGTTTCACCGGTGATGAGGACGGTCGCTTCAGTTCGTGCCACTCGGCCGATGGTCTTGAAGACGTCCTGCATGGCAGGGCTGTTGCCGATAATGTATTCGTTCGGGTCGCGCTCAGCCAGCCGGCGAAGCTTCTGAACCTCTTTGGCAAGTTCCTGGTGCTCAAAGAAGCGCTGAACACGGAGCAGCACGTCATCCAGGTCAAACGGCTTCGTGACGTAATCGTATGCGCCGAGCTGCATCGCCTCGATCGCGATAGACGCACTACCGAACGCTGTCATCACGATGACCGGCAGCGGACCATCGGCTCTGTCACCTAGCTTGCGCAGCACGTCCAGGCCGGACATCTCCGGCATTTTGACATCCATGATCGTCAGCTCAGGGAGAGCGTCGGCTTTCTGGAATGCGGCGACAACGGCACTGCCGTTGACGGCTTCGTCAACGTCGTAGCCCTCATCCTCAAACAGCTCACGCAGCAGCGTGCGAATCCCGGTATCGTCATCCGCGACGAGAATTCGCGGCATATAGTGGACCAACCTCTCCGAGGAAACGGCGCCGGCCCCCACCGGGACGCCGCTGTCGCACCTGTGTGCGATCAGATGCAATCTGGATCGGTGTCGATGTGACACTCGTGCCATAAGTATAAGCGACAGCCAAACATCGCGGTGCGAACGTCGGCTGGGCGGATGCTCGTGATCGATCAGCAGACCATTGTCTTGAGCAAACTCGATGAAGCGGGCGGCTATACTCACGGCGATTGACGTTGGTAACTCCCGCGAATAGGTGGAAGAAGCGTGACCGATCGTCGCTCTCCAGAACGTGTCGTCCTGATCGGTCCAAGCGGATCCGGTAAGTCGGAACTCGCTCGCCTGCTGGCCGATGACCTTGGCTACGTTGCCCTTGACACTGATGCCGACATCGTCAAGCGAATCGGGATGCCGATTGCGGAGTTCTTCTCCCGGTTCGGCGAACCCGCGTTTCGAGCGATAGAGGCTCAAGCCGTCGCGGACGTCTGCCGAAAGTCGAGGGTGGTGATCGCTACCGGCGGAGGCGCAGTGTTGTCACCCGCCAACTGGGCAGCCTGGCGGCCCGGAAGCCTGATCGTCGGACTGACAGCCAGACCAGCGACGCTGGTCGCGCGCGTCCGGCATCAGGCAGAGCAGGTTGGAGATCTGGCTGACCGTCCGTTGCTTGCGGGTGATGCGGAAGCCAGAATGCGGTCGATGCTTGCGAGTCGCGGACATCTCTACGAATTGGCTGACGTGATAGTCGACACTGATGGCGTCGATGCTCGGGAGGTCTGTGAGAAAGTCCTGGCGTCGATGCGTTCAGGGGTGGAACGGGCAATGATCCCGTCATTCTCGCTGGCGACGTCTGGTGAACGGTCGGACATCTATGTCGGCGGTGGAGTGGCAGAGCACGCCGGCGAGATTGCGTCGCGCCGTTGGCCGAAGGCTCGGCGTGCCTGGCTGATTACCGACGACAACGTAAGCCAGTTCTGGGGCGAATGGCTTGTGGCAAACCTCAGTGAGTCGGGAATTGACGTCAAAATGCTGCCGGTGGCGGCCGGCGAGAACAGCAAAGATTTGAGTGTCGTCGAACGACTTTGCGTCGAATTGACTTCGGGCGGCGTGACCCGACGCGATCTGGTCGTGGCGTTGGGTGGTGGCGTCGTTGGCGATCTGGCAGGTTTCGTCGCGAGCATCTGCCTGCGAGGCTTGCCGTTGATGCAGGTTCCAACCTCGCTGCTGGCGATGGTTGATTCGAGCGTCGGTGGCAAGACCGGCGTGAACCTTCCGGCAGGCAAGAATCTGGTCGGTGCGTTCTACCAGCCCGGTGTTGTCCTGATCGATCCATTGCTGCTCGACACGTTGCCCGAGGACGAGTACCGCTCGGGAATGGCCGAGATCATCAAGCACGCGCTCATCCAGCCAGCGACGCCGTTCGGAGGTAGGGATCTGGTCAGTCTGCTCTCTCGCACGGCGCTTAATCCACTGCCTCGTGGCGTGGTTGCCGACGTTCTAGATCGCAACGTTGCTATCAAGCATTCGGTCGTTCAGGCCGATGAACGTGAGAGCGGTCTGAGGATGATCCTCAACTTCGGGCACACGGCGGGGCACGCGATTGAGGCTGACGGCTACCGCTACCGGCACGGCGAAGCGGTCGCGTTGGGAATGCTGGTCGCATCCCGAATCGCGCAGCGTCTGGATCGCGTCGGCGAAGAATACACTGCTCGGGTCGAGTCGCTTATCGATCGAGCGGGCCTGCCCACTCGGTACGTCGGCTCTGCTGATGCCGTTCTCGGGCGACTCAGTCACGACAAGAAGAACATTGATGGTTCGCTACACTGGATAGTTCCGCGACCTGACGAGATCGTTGAACCGGTTACCGGCGTCCCACTGGACGTGGTTCGGTCGGCGCTAATGGATTTGGGAGCAAGCTAAACCTCGCCAGTTGGCCGGTTGGGCGTGCTAGACTTGACCGTTTGACAGGTTCCCGCGTCACGGTTGGGCGCGGTTGTTCGCGATCGCGGTGGCCGTAAGCGACGCCGACGAGAGTACGCCGGAGACATGCACGTTGACAGTTGTCGTTTCAGGCTCAGTCGCCTTCGACCACATCATGGTCTTCCCCGGTCACTTTGAAGACCATATTCTGCCGGACAAGATTCACATCCTCAATGTGTCATTCCTGGTCGATTCGCTTGATCGGCTACGCGGTGGTGTTGCAGGGAACATCGCCTACAGCCTCGGACTGTTGCGGCAGCCCGTTCGCGTGGTAGCTACGGTTGGGACGGATTTCGAGTCGTATCGCGCTGATCTCGGTGCGTTGGGCATTGACACCAGTGGCGTGGTCGTGATCGACAACGAGATGACGGCCAGCGCCTTTATCACGACAGACAGGGCCGACAACCAGATAACCGGCTTCTACCCAGGAGCGATGTCGAAAGCCGGTGAGTATCCGATCACCGATGCGTTGGATGGAGCCGAGTTCGCGATCGTATCGCCGACCGCCCCTGACGCAATGCGCCGCCATATACGCGAGTTGGCGGCATCGGGTTTGGCCTACATGTTCGATCCCGGTCAGCAGATCATCGCTCTGCCGCCGACATCGTTGCGCGAGGGGATTGAGGCCGCCGAGATCCTGATTGGCAACGACTATGAGTTTGCGATGATCTCCGAGAAGACCGGACTTTCTCGTGATGATCTGATCAGCGCCTGTCCAGTCGTCGTTGTGACCTTTGGTGAGCTTGGATCTCATATCTACGCGGATGGAGCACGGCACGAAATCCCACCGGTGTCGCCATTCGTCGTTGTTGATCCGACCGGCGCCGGCGACGGCTACCGGGCGGGACTGGTCGCCGCGCGTTTGGCGGGGTTGCCCTGGGAAGTCGCTGGCCGGGTGGGTTCGCTGGCAGCGACATTCGTTGTTGAGGTCAAGGGCACCCAGAGCCACAATTACACGTTCACTGAATTCACCAATCGATTCGACATCGAGTTTCCGGATCACGCCGGTGCGCTCAGTGCGTTTGAGAGACGGCTCGACCGAGCCGACCAGCAGGGGGAGTAAGACGATGGCAGACGTGCAACAGCTTAAGTACGACATAGCTGACAGATCGTTGGCGGATGCAGGCCACCGACGCATCAGCTGGGCGGCGCGAGAGATGCCGGTCCTGGCGCTGATCCGCGAGCGGTTCGAACGCGAGAAGCCGCTGGCAGGCATCCGCCTGATTGCCTGTGCCCATATCACGACTGAAACGGCCAATCTCGCTCTGACACTGCGAGCCGGTGGCGCCGACGCGATCCTGTGTGCCAGCAATCCGCTCTCGACGCAGGACGATGTTGCCGCTGCGCTGGTTGACGAGGGCATCGGTGTCTTCGCGATCAAGGGCGAGGACGAAGCAACCTACTACAAGCACATCAACGCCGCCCTCGATCACAAGCCGCAGATCATCGTCGATGATGGCGCTGACGTCGTCAGCACCGTCCACAAGACCCGCCGTGACATCATCGACGGCATGATCGGTGCGACTGAAGAAACGACGACCGGCGTCGTTCGGATGCGAGCCATGGAGAAGGACGGCGTCCTCGGCTTCCCGGTCATCGCCGTCAACGACGCCGACACCAAGCATTTCTTCGACAACCGCTACGGAACGGGCCAGTCGACCCTCGACGGCATCCTGCGCGCGACGAACATCCTGCTGGCCGGGAAGGTCATCGTGGTCGCTGGCTACGGCTGGTGCGGCAAGGGAATCGCGATGCGCGCCAAGGGCATGGGCGCACGGGTCATCGTGACCGAGATTAACCCGGTCCGCGCCCTTGAGGCCGCCATGGATGGCTTCGAGGTCTCGACGATGGAGGCTGCGACCCAGCACGGCGACCTGTTTATCACCGTCACCGGTAACGTCAACGTCATCGACAAGCGCCACTTCGAGACGATGCGAGACGGTGCGATCATTGCGAATTCGGGCCACTTCAACTCCGAGATCAACATGCAGGCCCTGATGGAGATGAGTGGCGAGGGCCGCCGGATGCTGCGGCCGTTTGTCGAGGAGTTCAAGGTCAGCGGGGACAAGAAGGTCATTGTGCTCGGTGAGGGGCGGCTGATTAACCTGGCGGCGGCAGAAGGACATCCGGCCAGCGTGATGGACATGTCGTTCGCGAATCAGGCACTGGCCTGCTCGTATCTGGTGACGTCGGGCGCGGACCTCGAAAAGAAGGTCTATGTCGTCCCGCAAGAGATCGACCAGCAGATCGCGCTGCTCAAGTTGCGCAGCATGGGCATCACGATTGATGAGTTGACCGCCGAGCAACTGCACTACATGACGTCGTGGGAACAGGGCACCTAGCCATCGGTCCAGGCCACCAGATGGTCGGACGAGACGGAATTGATTGGAGACGACCGGACGATGCCAACGTCGTTCATGCGCTCGGCGCAGACACATTTCACGTCGGAGTCGGTCACGGAAGGTCATCCTGACAAGCTCTGCGATCAGATTTCGGATGCCGTCCTCGACGCAATCATCGCTGAGGATCCCGATGCGCGCGTTGCCTGTGAAACGGCGACGACGACCGGCCTGGTTCTGGTCTTTGGCGAGATCAGCACCTCCACCTACGTCGATATCCCGACCATCGCCCGCGACGTGATCCGCGACATCGGCTACCGGCGCGGCGCCTACGGTTTCGATGCCGACACCTGCGGTGTCGTGACGTCGATCAAGGAGCAATCGTCGGACATTGCTGGTGGCGTCGATGAGTCGCACGAGATGCGTGTCGGCGCATCATACCGATCCGCGTGATCAGATCGGTGCCGGCGACCAGGGGATGATGATCGGCTACGCCTGCGACGAGACGCCGGAACTGATGCCGCTGCCAATCTCGCTCGCCCACGGTCTTTGCCGCCGCTTGACGCACGCTCGCAAGACGGATGTTCTTCCGTTCCTGCGGCCGGACGGCAAGAGCCAGGTGACGGTTGAGTACGAGTACGGCGTTCCGAAGCGGGTGTCGACCGTCCTGATCTCGACCCAGCACGATGAGGACACGCCCAACGCGACGATCGAAGAGGCGATCCGCGACGAGGTGATCGCCCACATCATCCCACCATCAATGTTTGACAACGACACCAAGATCCTGATCAATCCGAGTGGACGGTTCGTCATCGGCGGTCCGATGGGCGATGCCGGCCTGACGGGCCGTAAGATCATCGTCGATACCTACGGCGGGATGGCACGCCACGGCGGTGGCGCCTTCTCTGGCAAGGATCCGACCAAGGTGGACCGCTCTGCCGCCTACGCCGCGCGCCACGTCGCCAGGAACATCGTTGCGGCCGGGCTCGCGAAGCGCTGCGAGTTGCAGGTGTCGTACGCGATCGGTGTCGCCCATCCGCTGTCGTTGCACGTTGAGACCTTCGGGACCGGCGTCATCGATGATGACCAGCTGATTGAGTTGATCTGGAAGCACTTCGATCTGCGGCCGAGGGCGATCATCGAGGATCTCGACCTGCTGCGTCCGATCTACCAGCAGACGGCGTCCTACGGTCACTTCGGCCGGACAGATATCGACCTGCCCTGGGAGGCGACTGACAAGGTCGAGGCACTCCGCGACGCGGTTGGCTCTGCGCTGCCGGCTGCTCGCTAACGGAGCCGGTTTCAATGGCCGGTAGCGTTCGCAAGGCGCTGGTCACTGGCGCGCTTGGCTTCGCCGGCCGTCACTTGCTGGCCGAGCTGGAAGGTCAGACCGACTGGGATCTGGTCGGGCTTGCGCGCGGTCATGGCTCGCCGATTGGCAGAGAGCGGATACTCACCTGCGATCTTCTTGACGCCACGCTCGTTAGCCGGGTGATCGCACATCACCGCCCCGATATCATCTTTCACCTGGCTGCTCAGAGCTATGTCCCGCAGGCAATCGCCGCACCGGCCGAAACAATCCACAACAATGTCGCAGGGCAGGTGAATCTGCTTGAGGCGTGCCGCGCAGCCTCGCTGGACCCAACCATCCTGA
Organism: uncultured Chloroflexia bacterium; assembly: GCA_963763325.1. GTDB lineage: Bacteria > Chloroflexota > Chloroflexia > Thermomicrobiales > CFX8 > JBBECJ01. The sequence continues at coordinate 28,532 of CAVXOL010000025.1, read as the reverse complement.
TCGTCGGCTCAAGCGAGGAATATGGATTCGTTGATCCGGAGGACGGTCCGATTCGTGAAGATCAACCGTTCAGGCCGTTGAATCCGTATGCCGTCTCGAAGATCGCTCAGGATATGCTCGGCCTGCAATACGCATTGTCGTATGGGATGCAGATCATCCGCGTCAGACCCTTCAACCACTTCGGTCCCGGCCAGAGCGATCGCTTCGTCCTGTCGACGTTTGCGAGGCAAATAGCCGAGGCGGAACGTGAGTTGATCGAGCCAGTCGTCCTGACCGGGAATCTCGACGCCCGGCGGGACTTTCTCGATGTCCGCGATGTCGCGCGTGCCTACTGCATGCTCGTCGAGTCTGGTGAGCCAGGCGAGGTCTACAATGTGGCGTCGGGTGTTGCACACCGGATTGGCGACCTATTGGATCGCCTGATCGCGCTGGCTACGCTGAAGATCGACGTCCGTCCGGACCCGGCGCGGATGCGACCCTCCGACATTCCTGTTGTCATCGGGGATGCGTCTCGTTTGCGGGACGCGACGGGCTGGGAGCCTCTGTTCTCAGCTGACCAGTCGCTGATCGACACGCTGAACGCGTGGCGTCATCACCTGGCTCGCACTTCGGACACGTCTCTGGAGTAGCGATGACCATCGCTCCTGGGGCTGATGGTTTTCTGGTCACATACCCAGGTCGACCCTGGTATCACGTAGCGCCATCATCACGATTTCGGCGAGCGCGTCGAGCATCCGCGCGCCTTCTTCCGCCGACGCCTCCGCGGGGTTGCCGAAGTAGCCGAGCGTCGCTCCAGCCTCGGCAAATGTGCGAGCGCCCTCTCTCAGTCGCGCCGGAAGGTCGATCCAGACCGGTTCAAGCGTCGACAGCAGGTGCATACGGACTGCATCGGGCCTCGCCGCCATCACAATCGATGTTTCGTAGCCACCGGCATGGCGTGCCCCGGCCCTGAACTCGTCGCTGAGCAGGTTGACGTACGGCTCGATGCGTTGATCCGGGAACAGGATTGGAACGCCAGATCGCTCGGTGGCAGTTCGGCAGGCGCTCGACACTCGCTCGACGTGGGCTGGCTCCAGGTGCGCATTGCAGCAGACGAGTGCGCGGTACCCCTGGCGGGCATGCTGAACCAGGACACTGGCCAGATATCCTTCGAACGAGTCAGCTTCCACCGGAGTTGTCCCAGGGAACGATGTGCCCACGAACGAGACCGAGTAGGCGATTGGTGGCAGCACGAGCGCGAGAGTACCAGCGTCTTTCAAACGGGCAATTGCCGCTTTCGCAGTCGCGTCGGCGATAATCACATCAGTGTCGAGTGGGAGATGTGGACCGTGAGCCTCAATTGCTCCAATCGGCAGAAGTCCGATCGGCCGCCGCTTGAGTAGTTCGTCCGCTTCCGTCCATGTCAGGTTCGCGAGACGATCTTCCTGCCCATCGTTCGTCACGTCGCCTCCTGGCTATCAGTGATGTGGGTGATCCGTCGGTTGGTTATGCTGGATGTTGCGCTCATGGAGCAGTCCGTCGCCCACGAGACAATGTCATCGTTGGTTGTCCGACGGCGAGAGGACATGGAGTTGATCGACAGGTGATATCGAGGTTGTCGCGCTCGCTCATTCAGTACTACACAGCTCTCCGGCTTAGTGCCGGCGCGGCGATGCTGTTTCTGCCATTCGAAACGCCGGAACCACAAGCACCGGTCGTCCGTGCCGCAGAAACAGTCGGATCGGATGGATTCGATCTTCGTGAAACGATCGTCCTATCTGGTCGAGTCAGCGTCGTCACGCTGCCGCTGTCGTCGCAGCGCGTGTCGGATCAACCACCAATCTGGTTGAACTAACGGCCGTTGCTCGACCGCCCAGTCTGTGTTCCAGGTTTTTTAGTTTTCCGAGTCAGACGGAAGCAAACGTAAACGGGGCTCCTGCCGTCTGCTGTTCTTCGGACAACATCGGCTCAAGCATGCGCTGGAGCGCCATGATGTGGCAGCAGGTTCCCATCAGCTGAACCTCGAAAAAGTGGCAACTACAGGTAAAGTCAGCACCATCCATTTTCACGGTGTACTCATCGTGCGTACCCTGGAAGCGAACTTCCATGCTCTGGAACTTCACACGTTCCGGCTCTTCCGCGTAGCGACGAGCCTTTTCGATCTTGCTGATCATCGTGGAGTTCACTGGCAACTCTCCTCTCGCCGTTCTGGTCGCATCCCGCACACCGCGGGGCGGCGTCCTGCGCATTGACTATCGGATGGGATAACGGGATGTAGCGGTCGTGATAGACAACAAAAAAGCACCACGGCGCGAGCCGGGTGCTTAGTCAGTCACCATTTCAACATGTCGATCGCCGCTCATCTCGTGCCACCTTCCAGCGCGCGACGCGGTTGTTAAGAACCAGTGTAGCAGATCACACCGGCTCCGCACAGCCGCCAATTCGCACTCCGAACTCCGGTACAATCGGCTCGGGGAACGGCAAGGGTCTCAAATGACGATCTACCAGTCGCAAGCATCAGTGCACGAGATGAGCGCGGCCGTCCTCGCAGGCGGAGCGAGCCGGAGAATGGGTGCTGACAAGGCGCTGATGATGCTGGCGGGCCGCACGCTTCTGGATCGGGCAGTCACCTCCGTGTCCGGGATTGCGGGCGAAACCTTGATCATTGGTGATCGGAGTCCATACCATCGTTACGGTGTTCCCGTTGTCGCGGACACCTACCCGGGAGCTGGACCGCTCGGTGGGATCGCGACGGCATTGCGACAGGCTCGATACGAGGCAGTTCTCGTCGTCGCGTGCGACATGCCGTTTCTTTCGTTACCGCTTTTGGCGGCGATGGCCGGCCTGCCGCGCGATTATGATGTGCTCTTGCCTGTGACAGACGGTGCCAGTGGTGTCAACGGTGGGCCGGCGACGTATCAGACACTACACGCGATTTATCGTCGGGGATGTCTGCCTGCGATAGAACGCAAGATCGAACTAGGCGAGCTACAGGTTACGGCGGCATTGACCGGGTTGACGGTTCAGGAGTTGCCGGAGTCGTGGCTTCGTCGGTTCGATCCCGATCTGGTGTCGTTCACGAACGCCAATCGCCCTGGCGATTGGGACGCGGTGACTGCGCAGTTCGAAGGCACCCTGGAGTCCGCGGAGGAGAAACAGTGACGCAGCGAGACTACACGAAGTTTGTCCGAGAAGCCGAGTCTGGGCCACGGTTGCATGTCAAGATGTTGCCGCGCAAGGTGTATGTGGAGATGGTTAACCGCTGGCGTAGCCGGCGCGACGTCATCGAATCCGTCGCCGAGGCGGGTTATTGGCTCTGGGACATCAAGGAGCTTGAGCAGCAGGCTCTTGCGGAAGGCAGAGACGTGACCTACGCCGAGCTGGCTGACGAGGTCGCCGCCGAGATGGACGACCGGGAATGGTGGAAAGTGATGGAGGCATTTGAGGAGCACCTGATTACGAGCTTCCCGTCCGACCCACTTGCCTGGTCCGACCTGCTCGACCCTGTCTATGACCTGCAGGAGCAGGAAGGTTGGAAACCTCAACAGTAGCCGACCTGCTACCTCTGCTTCGAACTGACCGGAGAGGACCGCAACCAATGGCCGCCGCCAACGGGATTGTCACGTTGATGACCGACTTCGGGACCGTCGATGGTTACGTCGCCGCCATGAAAGGCTCGCTGCTTGGCGTCAACCGGTCGGCGACGATCGTGGACGTCACGCACCACATTCCGGCCCAGGACATCACCGAAGCAGCGTTCCAGATCGCGACCGTCTGGTCGGCATTCCCGCCAGGGACGATTCATGTCATCGTCGTCGATCCCGGCGTTGGCGGTGAGCGCCGGGCCGTTGTCGTTGAGGCAGGCGGACAGTTCTTCGTCACGCCGGACAACGGGCTGCTGACGCTACTAACGGCGAACGTCGTTCCCATCGAGGTCATCGTTCTTGACCGGCCCGAATACTTTTTGAACGATGTCTCATCGACGTTTCATGGTCGTGACATCTTCGCGCCGGTCGCCGGTCATCTGTCAACAGGTACCGTCCAGCTTCGCGACCTCGGTAGCCCGGTCCCGGTCGATTCTCTTGTCGCCCTGCCATGGGCGCCGATCCAGGACACGACATCTCGCATACACGCTCCGGTCGTCTCGATCGACCGGTTTGGCAATTGCAGAACGCTGATTGCGCGGCGACACCTGACAGCCGAACCGAAAGCGATCTACGTCCGCTGCGGCGATGTGACGATTCGGGGAATTCACCGGACGTACGGTGACGTGCCGGTAGGTAAGACGATGGCGCTATTTGGCAGCCACGGCGGACTTGAGATCGCGGTGCGTGGCGGGAGCGCCGCCCAGTCGTGGGAGATTCGGCGTGGAGACGATGTCGTCGTCTTTACCGAAGACTCGTCGGAGCAGTAGTGCGAAACTGATATAATCGACCGTTGAATGGTCTCCAGATTCTACCGTTGCAGGATGGTCAACCGTTGAGTAAGCCAACTAAGTCTCGCCCACGACAGTTGACGCGCGCGCAGTTGAAGGCATATGAGGCGCGCCGCACGCTCGACTTGAACCGCGGCTCGACAGGCGCAGGCACCGAGGTCGTTACCGCTCGTCCTGCGTCTTCAGTTCGTCGAGTTCAGGCATTGAGCCGTGCTGAAGAGTATGCGATCATCCGTTCCGACCTGAGGCGGCTACTCTGGATTCTTGCCGTCCTCGCGGTCGTGCTGGTCATTTTGACATTCATTCTGCGCTAATCGACCAACAAACAACGAGGAACATGAAACGAGGGCGACGGCCAGGCCGTCGCCCTCGTTTCATGTTCGACGCTGTGGCTAGCCCGGATTATTCATGAGATGACAACGAGGCACCGAACTGGTACAGGTCTGGGTGCTGAATCCGACCACGCCAGGGAGGTGCCTCATGGCGCAGTCTACGCAATCGCCGATCTGCTTTGCTCCGTAGTCCGCGACCGCTGGATGCCCGGTTCGATCTGGATGCGCTGACCAGTGACGGTGGGCTAGTCTGGATTGAGGAAGCCGATGCTGCCCTGGGATTGTGCGCGGCTTTCGCGGCCGTCATCCCCGAGTGGCGTCGCCGCCCTGGCCGCCACCGTCTCGTCACCCTGGTGCGCCAACGGCTGTACCAGATTGCCTGCGGCTACCAAGACCAGAATGACGCCGACACCCTGCGCCACGACCCGCTGCTCAAGCATGTCTGTGGCCGGCTGCCGGTCAGCGGCACACCATTAGCCAGCCAGCCCACGATTTCCCGGCTGGAGAACGCCGTCGACGCCAAGGCCTGCTACCGGCTGGCCGTCGCACTCGGCCAGATCTACCTGCACGAGCGCGAACGTCTGGGCCAGCCGACCCGCATCCTGCTCGACTTGGACAGCACGGCTGACCCGACCCATGGCCAGCAGGAAGGCACGGCCTACCATGGCTACTTCGGCCAGCACATGTACCATCCCTTGCTCATCTTCGACGGGGACACCGATCACCTCATCACTGCCGTGCTGCGCCCTGGCAATGCGCATGCCAGCCACGGAGTCGTCGCCATCCTGCGCCGGATCGTAGGCGCCATCAGGGCGCGCTGGCCAGGGGTGGCGATCAGCCTGCGGGCGGACTCGGGCTTCGCCATCCCGGCGCTCTACGCCTACTGCGAGCAGCAAGGCATCACCTACACCGTCGGGCTCATTCCAAACGCGCGGCTGGAGTGCATCGCCGCGCCGCTCCTGGCCGACGCGCTCACCGCCGCCGGCGCGACGGGCGAGAAGGTGCGCCTGATCGGGGAGACGGCGTACCAGGCCGGGACGTGGGAGCAACCCCGGCGGGTGATCTACAAGGCCGAGGCACTCGCACGCGGACCCAACACCCGCTTTGTGGTGACCACCCAGCCGGAGCTCATCTCCGCCCAAGCAGTGTATGACGCCTATGTCGACCGGGGCGAGCCGGAGAACTGGATCAAGGATCTGAAGAACCACTGCTTTGCCGACCGCTTGAGCGACCATCGCTTCTGGGCCAACCAGTTCCGGCTCCTGCTGCATGCGGGCGCCTACTGGTTACTCGATACGCTGCGGCGCTGGCTCATGGCGGCGGGGATGGGGCGCATCCAGCTCGACACGCTGCGTTTGCGGTTAGTGAAGATCGGTGGCTGGGTCCGCGAACTGGCCGACCGCGTGCGGCTGCATCTGGCCAGCAGCCACCCCGGTCAGCCGCTGTGGGAACTCCTCGCGGACCGACCGGGGCATTCGTGAATAATCCGGGCTAGATCATTCCGTTACTGTCCCAACCACGGCCACAGGCGCGCGGTCGTGAGCAATGACGCCATCGTTGCGATCACTGCTGTCGTTGGCGCTGTCACTGCTGCTCTGGCCCTGGTCCTGTCAATTGTCAACACGATTGTCGAGTGGCGTTCCCGTCGACCTCCAACGATCCACGATCAGCGGCTGGAGCGTGAGGTGCGCATGAAGGATATGTGTGACATCCTCGCCTGGCCCGATAATGGCGCATTCCCCAACGAATCGGATGTACGACTGGTGACAAAGTGCTTTGTCGGCGTCCCAACGGAAAGCCTTGACCAGGAATTCCGATCGATGCCGGCACTGGGTGGAGTTGGATCGCTCACACAACAGTCATACGTGCTGTACTGGCCAATCTGGTTCCCGCATGGAACACCAATTAAGGAGGGCGACCACCTCATTGTCCGCTCACCAGGATCGCAGCGCCGATTCCGCGTAGTTTCCGTGTTTGGCCCATATACGGACGAATTATCCCGCGATGTGGTTGCTCGAGTCATCCGCGAATAAACACGACGTTGCCGCGCATCGATCGATGCGCCATTGGCTGGCCAAGCAAGCGGCTGCGTTGCAACTAAAGGCGGTATCACGAAACGGTATATGCCGTCGGCTTCTGCTTGCGCTGTTCCTGTATATCGAGCGCGCTCACGATCGCACCGATGATTCCGGACGCTGTCAGGAGCGGAATTCCCCAACTGACACTTGCACGAACGAACTCGTTATCGATATCGCCTATCGAGTTCTCAATGTTCATCCAGTGATAGACGCCGACGCCGGTCGCGACGATGAACGCGATCGCCGTCAACACGGTAAGTGCAATGTGCTGGTTTGGCTTGATGAGTCGAATGACCACGATGGCAGTTGCGATCACACCGGCAATCATGCTGATCTGTCCATCGCCTTCGGTTCCAGCAACGGTAAGCGATCCGAAAGCCGTCGCCACTGATACCCACGGACCAAATGAACCGATGATCACGCCAACACCGGCGGCGACAGCGACTAGGAGTGTACGTGGCATGTCACCGATTGTCGGCCGCGATTGCGGCTGAATCGTCGCTGGATCGTCCATCGAGGTCCCCCTATCTGTTGTCGGACAGGATCCTACGGTACGCCATGAGAGCAAGTTTGGGCAAGGGATGTCTCGGAGTCGTGACGGTTCTGTTATGGAACAGGTGTGCCGCATATCGCGGGTTTGTGCGATGATGCCGAGCCATGAGACGGAAGTTTGGGCAACGAGACATTGAGATTACCGGAGCCACTGTCGGAATCGCAGCCTGCGTGCTGTTGGCGATCGGTGTCATGGTCTACTACGCCGTGACTGATAGCCAGATGAGGGCAATCATTGGACAGTAGCCATCGGCGGATCACGCAGATGGCAGAAGAACTCGATGCGGCCGAGACTGCGGCGCACGATACAGCCGTCGACGCGCTACAAGCCCGTGTAAGCCAACTGGAGACGCAACAGGCCCATCCGTCGTGCAGGCCTCCAGCGCCCCGGAGACGGCCACTGACGCAGCGACAGACGTGCCGTGGTGGGCGTTTTGGAAGCGGTTCTCGTGACTGAGTCGGACAAGGCAGATAGCACCTTCATCGGTGTGTTGACGAGTGGCCAGTCCGTTTGGCTTGTCCCCGGCTGGGTGGAGATCCATGATCCAGTGGGCACGGCCGTTCGTCGTCTTCCGCTGGATGGCATCGCCGACATCCGGCGCGGTGGTGCCGATGTCATGATCCTGTATGGATATACGGACCCGATCAACCTCACGTTTCGCCAACTGTCTGCGGCACAAGAACTGGAACGCCGGCTATCCGCCATCCTGGGGTTCACATCGGGTTCGAGCATGTGGTGGCAGTTCTGGAAGCGACCGTCACCGGTGATCCGCTCCCAGCCGTGGTACAGCGTCTGCATGGTGACGCATCCGGGAACGATCGTGCGTGCTGGAGGGGCCAATGAGCGAGCGACGATTTGCAGTCTCCGATCCACGACCAGGTGACACCGAACCACTCGTGATGCCGGAGGATGAGTTCCGGCAAAGCTATGCGTATCTCGTCGACGTCATCGACCAGGCGGGATTCCGCCAGGTGGTGGTCGTCGCGAATGGGTCACGCATCGAAGTGAATGAGCTCTTCGACACACCGAACCAGCACGAGTTGCCACAGTGATGGATCTCCCGGATCCCTATGTTGGGAAGATCGTCCAGTGACGAACGTCACCAGCAGACGCCAGCAGCCGGACGGAAGCGCCCTGCACGCCGTCGAGGCAGACGACGGGCAACGCTGGGTCGTTCGGACCATTCCCTGGTACAGCGCTGCCGGGGTGATGATCGGTGCCCAGTGGTTCGTGCTGGAGCGGGATACGCTGTCAGCCACGGTAGACGATGCCGAGACGGCCGCGCTGGAGCTCGCCAACCACGAGTACCGTAAAGCGACATAGAACGAGGGCTGCAGATTGTGGCTGCAGCCCTCGTCTCCCATGGTTGCCATGGCTTGCAGCGTCAAGCTCCCATGGTTGGCACAGTCTAGCGGTTCCACGGTGTGATGTCATCAGTCCGATATAACGAGACAATATCGGCGTTTTCGTTCGTCAGGGACTCACGGATTTCGCCCTCGCGCGCCTGTTGCCTGAGAAATCCGCGCATTGGCGCGGAAAGTGAATGCTGATAATAACTAATATTATGCGAAAAATCCCGAGTGTCAGCCTGAGAGCGACACTGGGGAGACGGCTGGGGTATGTCGCTTGGATGATCGACATGGCTAGTCTGTCGTGCTAGCGTGGAGGCGGTGCGGTGCCGTGCCATTTCCACACGGTCATGTAAGGAGGAACAGTGATCATCAGTCGCATCTACGCGTTTGACGTTCTCCCAGAACGACGTGCGGACTGGATCGCGTTGAGTGCGCAGCATGCTGCTGAATGCCTTGCAAACGAACCGGGTACGTTGGAGTTCCGTTGGTTTCAGGACGCAACGAACGAGAATCGTTTCTTGGTATTTGAGCGCTATGCTGACCAAGCAGCCATTGAGGCACATGAGGCTGACGATTCAGCGCTGGCGCGTAACTGGCCACACTTCGAGCCCATGCTCGCCGCACCATTCGTTCACGTGGGCAGTGGAGTTACACCGGAGCCAGCCGGCGAATGATGCGTTGAGTCCATAATGCACCTTAACCGAAAAAGCACCCCTTCCTCGAGCGATCGGTCCGGGGTCGCCGGGAACCGACTGAGACTCTCGGTCAGGGTGCCTTGTGGGTCACAGTATTACAGCTGACACGCAATACTGATGTCGCCTGTATGTCACAAAAGTGGTATCCAGCTTTACTCATCTCAGGACACTGGCTGCTCGCCTTTGAGCACGTCGCGCGTGATGTCCGATTATGCCGAGAGTTGGCGCGGAAACGGTCTGCGGGCAATGGGGACTAACCGCAAATCCCTCGACGCTATACTGACCACACATGCTATCTGCGTCCCAGCCTGCGAGGTCTCATGGTGCTCGACATCGTGCTCTGGATTGTCGCATTCGTCATCCTCGTTGGAGGAATGGGATACCTGGTGCGTCGCGCGCTGGGCTGAGCGGTTCCAGCGTTGTCGTAATGCCGGTTAGCCGCGACAATCCCCCATTGCGAGGTATCCCAGCACCTTGCGTTCCGTACAGGCGATTCTAGAGCCTCACGTTATGGCAACTCGTCGGCCGGTACTGCTGAGATGTGATCGCAGCTCAGCCTCGCCTGTATGCCGTGCGCCATGCCCGCGAGATAGGCGCGAACCTGATCCTGGGAATGGGGAACGGGTCCTAGCTGTCCGACGAGCAGCAGCGATGCGCCACTTGAGAGCGCAGCCTCGATCGCTGTCACGAACTCAGCTGCCTGGTCCGCACGGCTCGACAAGAACACCTGCAGTCCATGATCGACATGGGCAGACGGGTCGGTCGTGAACTGGACTGGGTAGAGGACGACATTGAGATACGGCTGCCACCAGGCGGCATCACGGTGGCCTACACAGTCCGACCCGGCATCGTTGACCGGTGTCATGTCACACCTCGCGTTCCGTTGAGACGATCCTCCAACGTTATGGTAGAGCACGGAACTGTCGGTGTAGCTCGAGTGGCTGGGATATGTCGCCTACGGTGAACGGTGGCACCCCGTCTGCGGGATCATCGGCAGGGTGAATCAGCACCCGTCCGGCTCAGAAAGGATCTGCCCTCATGAGCACGACGACCTGGAACCCGACCACCCACACCGACTACGAGACGCTGAAGGGCTTCGACGTCTACACCAGCGACGACGAGAAGCTCGGCACGATCGCTGAGGTCTGTCATCCGGCCATCGACATGCCGGCCGCCCGTGGCAGCCACTACTTCCGGGTTGACCCTGGCACGCTCAAGAAGCTCTTCACCGATGCCGACGAGGTCTTTGTGCCGGAGCGGCTGGTCCGGATGGTGACCCCGGATGAGCAAGCCGTCATCCTTGATGTCACCAAGTCGATGATCACCGCTACCGACTGGAGCCGACCGGCCAACTTCGACACCTTCCGTCGCTCCTAGCAACCGTTCATCCACGCCGTTGATCGGGTCGGGGACCAATCCCCGGCCCGATCGTGTGAGACCCCATGGCCGCTGTTCACGCGCTCCGGGAGCCGTTCGATAGCGACGCGAGAGGATGTGACCACGATGGCCAGCTGGGAATACGCCACGACCGCCATCCGCCCTGACCTGCATGCCGTAGCGGAGCCGACGAGTCGCCACCCATGGTGTGACCTCCACACGACCCTCACGACCTCCATCTGAGGGGTATGTCGCTCGTACCGCTATCGAGAGGAGTGATTGCGCATGTCGAGTGATGATCGCCCGGTAACCAACGAACGCATCCTCACGCGTAGTGGTGACACGCTGTTTCCCGTTGGAGGGACTGCTGAAGCCGCAGCGAACGTGATTGAGCATCTGCTTCACGACGGTGCAACGGGGATCTCAGTTCGCAAGCCAGCGGACATGCATGACGACTGGTACGCCGATGTGGAGCAGATCGTGTGCGACTGGTGCAACTCGGCCAGCATCACGGTCAATGTCGCTTGGCAGGATCTTCCCGGCGCGGGCAGGTCACTCTTCTTCATTCGAGACGATCATCAGACCTGGACGCCCACATGACGAGACCAAACGTAAGAAGTGTTATCCGCAATCTCGCGACTTGATCACCAGTGCACCGTACTCATCGACCACCTGAGGCAGCTGCCACTGTGGGACGTGTCGGACGGGGTCTGAGGACTGGAATCGACCCGATCGCATGTACGCGTCTTCCAGCACAATGGCACAGGCGGGACAGCGTCCCGTTGACGCCACCAGATCCCAACGAACCTGGCGACGACACGATACACAGCGTTTGACATGCATGGGTGATCGATTCCATCTCCACTCGGTAGCCCCTGCAGGGACGGTACACACAGGGACGGTAGGCACAGGGCGTGCCACACACGACACCGACGGCCACCAGACGCATCCGACGACCGTGCGAGGAATGACAGACAGGCGTAGAGTGTTGGTACGGCGGCGGGGCATGGCCTTGCTGCGCCGCCGCAGACGAGGGCCTGTGGCCAGGAACTTCACAGGCCCTCTCTCTATGCCGGAGATTGACATGCGTGAAGATCAGTTCGCGGCGTTGCTCCTCCGGTTCTATCTCCTCTTCTTCACGGTCCCGGTCGTGTTGACGCTCCTTGGTCGCGTGGTAACCGATGCCAGTGCGCAGCGGGACATCGTTCTCGGGGCTTTGCTGGTGACGGTGGTGTATCTGGTCATTGGCTGGCCCAAAGGCGGCGAAATACATCGTACGCTTGGCCGTTCACGTGACGACACAGAAACGTAGGCGGCCGTCAGACGAATCCAGCGGCCATACACGGGACCCAGCACCTTCGATTCCGTACAGGCGATCCTGCGGCCTCGCCTGCTGCGCTTGATCTTGCGGTAGGGGGATCAGGCGGTAGGCGTCCGTTGCGTATCGTTCGACCGTTCGTCGCGTGACGTCTACCGTCGCTGGTCAACGAGCTGCACCGGTCAATGCTGTTCGAGTGGATGGGATATGACGCATATGCCGACTCGTGGCATTGCGTCCGCAGCCAGCCGATCGCCGTCGATACCTTCGGGCGCTTCTAACCGCCATCGGCGCATGTGGAGCACCGCACCATTGTCCGGCGTGCTAGCTCCCCATGGCTAACGCAGCAATACAGACCTGGAGATCGTCTTCTTCACAGCGGAAGTACGAGAAGACGATAACGGTATCGTCGTCGTCGATCTGTGACTGATCAATCTCAATCCCGCTGATGTCCTCATCCAGTGCCCCATCGTTCGCCACCGCACCCCGCACGATGTAGGCGGCCGCGACCTGGTCGTCATTGGACATGGTCGCGATTGCCGAGTCGTCATCGATCTCGAGGCTGCCCTCACTAGTCCAGCCATCCTCCTCGATACCTTCACTGTAATAGGCCGTGACCTCCTCGAGACTCGCATCCGTCACCGCGATCGACCCACCACCGTTGGCGACCTGAGCAGCAAACGCGTCGGTCTCCTCATCAGTCCAGTCACGACTGCCGAGGGTCTCGGCGCCCTCGTAGAGGGGCACCGTCTCAGTCGATGCAGCATCGTCATCATCGTCATCGTCATCGCTCTCCCCACCGCAGGCAACCATGAGCGCCACGAGCACCAGGCTCGTCATCATCAGCCGGCCGTATCGCCACCAGCTGCTGGCTAGACTGCGGAACCGAGGATCATGCATCAGACTGTCCTCCATCGGTCCTCCTTCTCGATGGCGAGGAATCGTTCGGCGAGCGTCGTGGAGCCGGTCATCTGTAGGCTCCGTATCCGTCGAGGGCGACGGAGCCGTCGCGCGATGTCACTCACCGTACTGCCCGACGACCCGCCGCGCCGGCAGGTTCAGGATGACGCGATCCTCGGTTGGCTTCGGCATGGAAGATCATCGACTCCGAGACGACGAGGTCGGCTCCGTCGAGCACGTAGCGGACGGTCGGGTTCGGCTCCGACATCACCGCGCGTCCCGCGATCGTGTCCCGGCCTGGCGGTCGTGGCGGCACGACATCGGTGACGCGGCCGAGGGGCACCAGGTCGCTGGAGTAGACCGCCAGCCCGCAGAGCACATCGTCGGTGGTGTCAGGGGTGTGCTGGTGAGGAGTCTGCATCGAGGACCATCCTCTCTTGGTCAACCCGGCCGTCTGGTGCCGGGTAGCGAGACCCAACGCAGACACGATGCCATCTGATCGATGGTACGGCCTCTGCGTTGGGGTGTCCCAACAAAGAAGGCGATCATGCGCACCACCGCAACGCTCCAGTCCTCGCGACCCCGCCACCATCCCCGACTCCGCCATCACGATCATCGATCAGCACGACCGACCAGTTGGTGGACCGAGGCCCAACGCGACGCACGGCAGTCAACGCGGATGCTCTCCACCGTATTACTCCTCAACCTCGCGGGCTGGGGATCAGTCATCCTGGCGCTGGTCACCCGATTCATGCGCTGATGAGAAGACCGAGGAGACGGTGATCGAGGATCCAGCGGGTGACCAGCGACGATTGCACGATGCAGCACGTGGCCACCTGGCCATCATCAAAGGCTGGACCCAGCTCCTGCTTCGCGAGAGCATTAAACCAACCCCTGATCTGGCGAGAATGACCCGGATGGCACACGCGATTGAAGCCAGTATCGCTGCCCTCGAGCAGGAGCCGCGGCGTCGCGAGGTCGACACTGTCGTGGACACTGTCACGAAGCAGTAATTCGCAAGCGCACCGAGGGGTGGCCTGCATCGTGCGGAGACGCCAGCACAACCTCGCGCAAGACCGCGCGCTCTTCTCGATTCCTCTGGACCACCTCCATGATGACCTTCCTCTGTCGGCTGAGACGCGCGATCTCTCCGGCTGCCTGCCGATCGGCGGCACACGGACTGCGGTGTCAGCAGCTCCGGTCAGCGACAGAGGAAGACCAGCAGGGCCGGTGCAACCGCACCGGCCCTGACTGCTTGGCACCCTCTAGACACGGCGGTCATTCTCGCCTATGCTGTGCCTCCCTTACCAGCATGTTCGCCCGCCCGACCGTTGACCGACGCTAATCGTTCTCGCTGGTGCGGAGTCCTCCAATGGCAGGGTTGAGTCGCGCTCCTCCAGTCGCCTCGTGACATCTCGTTGATGGCTTGCCATGACGCATCACGCGTCTCACGATGCGCACCTGTCAACTCACCCAGACTGGAGGGACACGATGTCTGCGTCGCTCTCTGCACGTCACGCCGTCGTTCGCCTGGCGCTCGCCACCTTCGTGAGTCTGTCACTCCTGTTGGCCCTCAGTAGCAGCACGGTGGCTGCCCCACCAACATTGATTCGTGAGACCACCACCTTCGCCGGTGCCCTCGCCAGTGAGTGCACGACCGACGCGACGGGGACCGAGACGTGCACGTACGTCGAGGTAACTGTGCGAGCCGTCGGGAGCGACTGGGAGGTGTGTGTCTACCGCAGCACGTCGAGCTTCTTCCCTGATGGCTCCTCATCCTTCACCGATAGCTTCGGCTGCACCATCGTTGGTCCTGACGCGTTCTCGATCGATCAGAAGCTGTTGACGGCCACCTTGCAGCCAACGACCGTCCCCGTGTTCACCTTCAGCTGTGATCCGGACGGCAATTGCACCGAGGAAACTGATGAGATTACCGTCAGTGCGACCTGGACGGGTGTCGGTGACCTGATCCGCTTCCGCGATCGATTCTCCTTCTCCCAGGGACACTGCCGGGAAACCTTCATGGGACGTGGTGAAGCCCGTGACGCACTGGCCACCATGACAATCGATGGTGAGACCATTGAAGCCGACTTCGCGCAACTGGTCATCTCCCGAACCTCGCTCAAGATCAGTTCGGCCTGTCCATAGGCCTGGTCCGTCACCGCTGGTCCTGACCCTGGATCGGTGAGAAACCGCCACCTGATTGCTCAGATCGCTGAAGCGCAGACAGGGCCGGTGCATTTGCACCGGCCCTGTCTGCTTGGAAGTGGGGGTTAGGAGGTGTATCTGGACCGGACAGTGCACTGGCTGCAGGGAGCACCGCCCAGCGGAAGTGGTTGTGCTTCATCGTCCATACGCAGTCGTCGTGCCACACTCGAGAGGGGAAGCTGTCCCACCTCAAGCGCCTGGTTGTGGCGAAAGGTGGAACGCAGCATCGAGCGACTCCCGCCCATCAGGCCGGGGTTCAGCCGTGTGGCTTGTGCCTGTCGTCATGTCGTCTGGCAGGCCCCTTGCAACAGTCGGCAGCATCGGGCCAGCCACGGCTCGAGATCACGATCCTCATGCGGAGTAGGAGCAGTGCTATGGACGAAGACCCCATCACGTCAATCACCTTCACCGAACGGGTCAATGGCTGGTGGGTCACGGCGCACCGCGCCTCTGGACACGACGAGCACCACGGGCCATATCCCGACGAGGAGCGTGCTCGATCAGAGGCTGAGCTGCTGAGTGACGGCAACGATGCACTGCTCCCACCCGTCTCATGACGGATCACCGCCGCCGTGACACGCATCAGCGTGCCGCCGCGATGCGTGGTGGCAGGCAGGAGGGTTGACATGGACTGGGTGCTCATCCACGTCGTGTGGGATCCGGAAGCGATCTCCCTCGTCTTCGCCAACGGTCGTCATGATCTGGCCTCCGTCGTTGTGGATACGTCGACCGGCGGGACGGTCATCGTTGGTGGTGGTGGATCCGCTGAACTGGGCCGCTGTGAACCCGTCGTGTCAGCGCATGACGTTGATCAGCTGGGTGGCATTGACGTGCTGCCATTCATCCAGCGTGTGTTGGGTCAGGTGCAACACATCACGATCTAGCCGAACGCAGACGGTCGACCGGTATCGCTGCCAGTCTGGCATAGCCCATCTTTCCCATTTCCAACGCGTGGCCGATGCCCTACCGTGTCTCCAGCCGTTTCAACCGATCCCTTCTGCGCACCGTTGCCATCCCCAATGGCGGCGGTGTCGTGCCCATGCGCTCAAGATCTCCATACCACCAAGGAACGTGTGACTATCGTGGTGGGTGTCGACACCCTGTGCCGTCACGACCGACTCGTCCATCTCCACTGCAGTCAGGCCAGACTGCATCGTCTGTGGCGTGAGCACGAGCAGCGCACCAGTGCCACGACAGTCACGGTGTCGAAGTTGCGGTTGAGGGTGTGACCGTGAGCAACCACGGTCGGCGGACCAATACCGACGAGTGAAGGGACCAGTGCGATGCGCGACGACAGCAACACGACGAGTCTCTCGAGGACCGGGCCGGTCGACAACCAGGATCTGACCGATCCAGACCATCTGACGACGGGCGTTGCGGCTGACCTGTATGCACCCGTGCCAGGGGATGACAATGACACCCGTCCGGGGATGGTTGGACAGAGCGCACCACCTCTCACGCGAACCGGACACGACGACCCGGGTTCGTCACGTCAGACTCGCAACACTGGTAATGTGTCAGAGGAGCAATGGAACCAGACGACACCACCACAGGCACGGTCATTAGCGACGCTACCATCACACCCCAGACCGTCAGAGGGCGGGATCATGCAGACGATTCACGGCAACCCGCTGGCGGTCGTCGCGGCAGCCACGGCTGGCGGGATGCTCGTCGGCCGGATGAGGCGCAACCGCGGTCATCGGAACAACGCGGGCTACCTGCGTGCCAGTTCCGGCGCCGGCGATCAGCGATACCAGGAGCCGCAGCCGTCTCGGCAACCATCCTTCTTCCCATACCAGGCGAACCCTGGCTACCGGAGCAATCAGGGCTACCAGGGGTATCAGACACCCGGCGCGTATCAGGGTGCGCCGCAGTACCGTGCCGACCAGCCGTTCCGTCCGGAGCAGGGCTTCCATGGCCGGCACGAGCACGTCCCATCGGCATCGACCGTCGACGCGCCACGAGGAGGTACGACCATGCATGCTCGGAACGACACGACGATCGTCGATAATGAGGTCTACAACGTCATCAAAGCGGCGGCGGTGAAGCTGGAGGGCTTAGCGGCCTACACCACGTACGAGCAGGACGGACAGGCCAACGACCCGATCTGGCAGCAGCTGCGTCAGCAAGATGAGCACGCGGCACGACAGTTGCTCCGCCAGATCGAGTCGTTCGCCCGAGATGGGAAGCTCACCGGGCAGTAAGCAGCGGACCACTGCGGGTGTCATCGTGATTCGGCCTGCATTCGAATGCCCGATGCGCTGCCATGCCCGATCGGTGCCCGACCTCACACGGCTGCCAGCCACCCCAGTGGCCGTGTGAGGTGTCCTGGTACCTCGCATGACGAATCTTCATGACGTGTTTGCCAGTCGGTCGTTACGCTGCTGGTATTCCTTCTGTGTTGCACCGTCCGTGCTTTTGACGGATGGTCTGCATCATGCAGAAGCGACCACAACCTCGCGCAGGACCTCTGTCTCTTCTCGACGTGCCCGCGGTCCCACCCGCACGATGGCGCCGTGCACGTCATGAGACGAACGGCAGGACGCCGCACGCACCGGCGTGCGGCACAGGCCGTGTATAGAGCGATCCCTTGATCACGGCGAAGCACGCGATAGACTGAAAGCAGACCATGAACGGAAATGATGAAGTAGCGGCGCGCTTCCGGGCACGCGTCAACCTCCACCTGCGGAGCGGCTGGACGATCGTGTTCAGCCGTCAGAACCGACTCGACGTCACGCTCAGCAAGCGCGCTGTTGGACGCCCACGGACACCTGGCCCCGGTGTCACGATTCACGCTGCCACCGCCGCTGCCGCAGATCGATGCCACTTCCGACGCATCTATGTCGATCGGGACAACCTGGTCCAAGTTCGGTTGGTTGCCGGCCTGCCTGAGTACTGACGGTCCGTGAGCAGGGACATATAGTGTTGGCGGCAGCCATCGGCGGGGACGCCTGGTGATCGGGACCTCAGGCGCCATGCCCCGCATGGGTGATATGCACTGCACCACCGCTTGGGTAGGCTACCGGACAGGGATGTGATCCCTGTCACATGTGCATGGCCGATTGTGCATGGCCGATGGCTCGATTCCACTGGGTCGATACGGTGCTCCCGCATCCCGGGTTGTGTCGGCCGCGGCCTGACGAGCCGCAGCGAACTGGAGTCAGCATCATGCGACGTATTGCCATTGTCACAACGATCGCCCTGCTACTCGCGCTTGTGGGTGCCCCAGTCACTGACGCTGGGCGGTTGTGGTGTCGGGTTGATCCAATCGTCACCATCGACGATCGGGTCGTCGACATCTCGCTAGCGATCCCGCTGCAGTATCTGTGGCTGGTCAATGGCCCAACCGTGATCGAGATTACCGTCCCGGCCGGCGTCGATCGCCAACTGGTCCTCAACGATGTCGGCTTTGGACATGGCTCGATCGTCACGTTCCGAGACGGCGGCACGGTCCAGGACAACCAAATCCCGGTCACCATCACCGCATCGGTGTCGATCGACAGGTCACGCCTCGCGCCTGGCTCATCGGTCCCGTTGCAGCTCATGGTGGTGGTAGAGACACTCGAGGCCATCACGCTCGAGGTCATGCGGCAGAGGGCACGACTGACCGGGCCGTGACCAGACTGGTCATTCCTGCCCGCTGATCGCGATCCACTGGCAGCGTTGTGTTATCCACGTCACAAGATGATGGCGTGGCTCGTATTGTGCTGAAAGCGGGGCACAACCTCGCGTAGGACCTCTGCCTCTTCTGAACGCCTCTGGACCACCTCAGTTGATGACCTTCCTCGGCCGGCAGGGACGCGCGATCTCTCCGGTTGCCCGATGAACCGTGCTGATGATCTCCTGCAGTGGTGCCAAGCTGATTCGGAGCATCGAGTCGCGGTACAGACCATGCTGAGCAACCAACGACGGGGTCATCGATTGGTGAGGAGGACCCACGATGGCGCGCTTTGTACTCAATGTCATCCCGGACGAGATGCTCAGCCCAACCGACCGCATCCTTGGTGACCCAGCTGATCCCCCGGACCAACCGCCACTGCAGCTTGGGACTGGCGATGATGTCCATGCAGATGATGAGTACGCCTGTGGCTGGTGCGACACGGTCCTGACCATCGGTGACGATCCGCACCGTCACGATGCTGGCATTGCCATCCGCTGTCCCGCGTGCGGCAAGTACAACGCCACCGGGGAGGCAGGCATCACTCGCACGCCGGCAAATGCTGATGCCCTCGATCGTGAATTGTTCTGATGCACTGGTGATGCTGTGGAGGTACCCCATGTCGGTTTCCAGACGACGAGCGCAACCAGCGGTTCACACATCGGCAGCCCCAGCACCGACCGAGCCGATCGAACCATCAGCACTAATAGAACCGTCAGCGCTGCCAGTCTCCGGAATCACCGTCGAACCGAATGGCCACCTGACCATCAGCGTTTCGAGCAGTGACGAGGCGAAGCTCGCAATCACGCAACTCCGGCGTCATCAGCGCGAGCGCCAACTGCAGCGGGATGCCGATCGCCGTCGTCACGCTGACGAGCTGGCGACATGTGACGAGCAGACGGCAGAGATCGATACCGTCAGCATGCGCATTGACGCCGCGATCCTGCAGCTGGAGCAGTTCATACTGGCTGAGAACTAGCAGGTCCCTGTTGCGACTGGTGGACTCTGCCGGGTGGTGCGCCGTCGGGTCGGTCGCGGCCGAGACAGCCAGACACCGGGGCCGCTCGGTACCGCCCCGGTGTCGGTCGCGGTGACGCGACTCAGGCCGTCTCGGTGCCTGTCGCACTCAACTGGTGGGGGGTGACCACCTTCGATGTGACCACCTTCGCGGATCTCGATCCGACGCGGCTTGGCCTCGGCCGCCTTCGGGAGGTGCAGCCACAGGACGCCGTCAGCAACGCTCGCGCTGGCGCTGTCCCAGTCAACCGCATACGGCAGCGTGATGCTGCGTCGGAATGGGCCACCGCGCAACTCACGCGCGTACCAGGTGAAGCCACCTGACTCCTCGCTGTCGTAGAGCTGCGGGAACTGGCCACTGATCGAGACGACACCGTCTTCGACCTGGATGTCGAGCTGCTCAGCCCGCAAGCCGGGGACGAACGCCTGCACGATGAGCTGGTCGTCCTTCTCATAGACATCGACCGGGAGCGTCGTGACGTTGGTCTGCGAGCGCATGCCGAACGCCTCCTGCGCCAGCCGGTCAAGCTGGTGCTGCAGATAGGCAACGTCACCGAATGGGGTCATGGACATGGCACGAGTCGCCATACGAAGTGCCTCCTTCCAGAAAACGTCAACCGCGGCGTGTGACCGCTACGCCTGATGCCTCCAGAGCCTCGCAGTGGCTCCCAGGAAGGTCGAGAAACATCATAAGAAGTGACTCGAACTGTGTCAAGTCGTCAGATGTGTCATGCACGATGAAGGAGGCCGTGTCTATCAGCGTGACGATCCCCTGCTGGCAGGTATCCCAGCACCTTGCCTTCAGCACAGGCGATTCTATGGCCACGCATGCTGGCAACTCGTCGGCCGATGCTGCTCGAGTGGCTGGGCTGTGTCGTCTGGAGCGGCCTTGACGCTACGGATGACCGATCGGAACTACGATCATCAATTGCGACTCGATGGGTCTTCTGCCCGACAGGCGCATATGCATACGATGTGAGCCAGGCCGTGTCGTGGCCACCTGTCGAGGTGTGCACAGCGCCGAATGGGGCGCCAACCTACTGACGCTGGAGGCGACGTCTCGCCCGATGCCCGGCCATCCAGCGTGTGAAGGAGGAACCCAGTGTCGCTCCGCATCGAGGACTACGCGATCGTGGGAGACACCGAGAGCGTTGCGCTCATCGGCAATGACGGCTCAATTGACTGGCTGTGCCTGCCGCGCTTCGACTCTCCGGCCTGCTTCGCGGCGCTGCTCGGTGACGAGTCCAACGGCCGCTGGCAGATCGCCCCTACCGCGGACGTTCGACATGTCGCGCGTCGGTATCGGCCGGAGTCGCTGGTGCTTGAAACGGAGTTCGAGACGGCGGACGGCGTGATTCGCCTTATCGACTGTATGTCACCCCGTGAGGGATCACCCGATGTGATTCGGATCGTCCAGGGCGTGCGGGGGCGCGTGCCGATGCAGTCCCAACTGAACCCTCGGTTTGACTATGGCCGCCGCATTCCTCTCGCCAGTTCGTTTCCGAGCGGCGCGGTCATGCTGGCAGGACCGGAGGCGCTGTGTCTGTATGCGTCCGTCGATCTCGACATCAGTACTGCCTCGACTTCAGCGGAGTTCACGATCGAGGAGGGGGAGCAGGCGTGGTTCCGATTGGTCTGGTTTCCCTCGTACCAGGGAATCCCGGATCAGGTCGATGCCGCCACGGCGGTTGCCCAGACCGATGCCTGGTGGCGAGACTGGGCCGGACGCTGTACGTATCAGGGGCCACACCGTGAGACGGTCCTGCGGTCGCTGATCACCCTGAAGGCACTCACCTACGCGCCGACCGGGGGAATCGTGGCGGCTGCCACCACCTCGCTGCCCGAAGAGATCGGCGGTGTGCGGAATTGGGATTATCGATTCTGCTGGTTGCGCGACGGCGCGTTCACCGTCGCGGCCCTGGCTCGACTCGGATACAAGGATGAGGCCATCGCCCTCGGTGCCTGGCTGCGGCGAGCCGTCGCGGGAGATCCGGCACAACTGCAGATCATGTACGGGATCGCTGGCGAGCACCGGCTGACGGAGTTCGAACTGCCATGGCTGGCCGGGTATGAGGGGTCACGTCCGGTCCGGGTTGGCAATGCCGCGAGCGATCAATTTCAACTCGATGTCTACGGCGAGGTGATCGCGGGAGCGTACTACGCAGCGGTGGCCGGCGTTCAGCCCCCAGACGACGCGGCGCGGTCGCCAGTGCTCAACCTTGAAACCATCATCGATGCCGTCGAGCGGAACTGGCGCGAACCTGACGAGGGGATCTGGGAAGTTCGAGGCCAGCGCCAGCACTTCACCTACTCGAAGTTTTCGGCCTGGTACGCGGTCGACCGTGCGTTGAAGATCGTCGAACTGGTGGAGCAGGGAGCGTTTGCCGAGCGCCACCAGTGGTTCAGGGAGATGCCGGTCGAGCGATGGCGAGCGTTCAGAGCGGCGATCCACGAGGACATCTGCCAGCACGGCTACGACGCGGACCGCAATACCTTCGTCCAGTCCTACGGCGGCAAGGCGCTCGACGCCAGCCTGCTGCTCATTCCGGGGAGTGGCTTCCTCCCGGACGACGATCCACGCGTGACCGGGACGGTCGAGGCCGTGATGCGCGAACTCGCGACCGGTCCATTCGTCTCGCGCTACCCGACCGAAGAGGGGGTTGATGGCCTGGCCGGCAGTGAGGGCGCGTTCCTGATCTGTTCGTTCTGGCTCGTCAACGCACTCGCCGCAGTAGGACGGACGGAGGAAGCGTGGCGCAATCTCGAGATCTTGCTCGCGCTGCAGAACGACGTCGGGCTCCTGAGCGAGGAGTACGACCCGGTCGCGAAGCGGTTGCTGGGTAACTTTCCCCAGGCGTTTTCGCACATTGGCTTGCTGTCATCCATCCTGCGGCTCACCGAAGGATTCAAGGGGTTCAAGGACGGCTGACACGTCGAAGGCGCGGGAGTTCGCCGTGGGTCTCGCTGTGGCCGCTCCTCGCTCGCCAGCGAGATACCGCATGACGCTCCGCAATCCAGCATCGTCCTCGATCGTCTTCGTCGGACGACGGACACGCCACGCTGCCGCCAGTGGAGGCGCGACTCTTGCGTACGTTGAACGCTGCGCTCTACGTGCATGCGCAACACGACACGCCGTTGCACTTACGATTCGTCACACGTATGCCGGGGAGGGCCATCCCATGCGCATCGCGATACTTGCTCCACTGGTTGAACCCGTCCCACCGTCGCTGTATGGCGGGACGGAACGCGTCGTCTCAGTGCTCACCGAGGAACTGGTCCAGCGCGGCCACGACGTGACCCTCTTCGCCAGCGGCGACTCACGGACCAGCGCCCAGTTGCATGCCTCCTGTCCGCGTGGCTTGCGGCTGGATCCTGAGGTGCGTGACTTCGTCGCCGCGACCCTCATCCATGCGGGAGAGGTCTATCGGCAGGCCGATCAGTTTGATGTGATTCACAACCACGTCGACTACATCGCCTTCCCGTTCGCCCGCCTATCCGCGACTCCGACCGTCACGACGACCCATGGCCGGCTGGATCTGCCCGGAGGTCAGGCGCCTGTTCGAGGCTTTCCCGAGCAGCACCTCGTCTCGATCAGTCATGCCCAACGCGAACCGGTGCCGCACCTGGACTGGGCGGGCAACGTCTACAACGCGATCGAACTCTCGAGCGTATCACGTCTGCATCCGGAGCCGGGGGACTACCTCGTCTACCTGGGACGGATCTGTCCCGAGAAGCGACCTGACCGAGCCATCGAGGTGGCGCTCTCGGTCGGGATGCGGCCTCGTTATCGCCGCCAAGGTTGATCCGGTCGACCAGGAGTATTACGAGCACGCCATCGCGCCACTCATCGAGCAGCAGCGACCTGATCGAGTACATCGGCGAGATCACCGAGGCGGAGAAGGACGCGGTGCTGGGCGGTGCCTATGCCAGTCTGCACTCGATCGACTTTCCCGAGCCGTTCGGCTTGACGATGGCCGAGGCGATGGCGACCGGGACGCCGGTAATCGCCATGCGCCGTGGTTCGACGCCGGAGGTCGTCGCGGACGGCGTGACGGGCTTCATC
The DNA here is from genome assembly GCA_963763325.1 of uncultured Chloroflexia bacterium. Lineage (GTDB taxonomy): Bacteria > Chloroflexota > Chloroflexia > Thermomicrobiales > CFX8 > JBBECJ01. The sequence goes on along the minus strand of CAVXOL010000025.1, from coordinate 4,567 downwards.
TGTGACTCGATCGGCGAGATGATTGCCGCTGTGGAGCGCATCCCGCAGCATCGACCGACGCGCCTGCCGGGCACGCGTTGAACGGCACTTCTCGCCGGCGGCGATGGCGGACGGCTACGAGCGCGTCTATCGACAGCTCGTGCGACAGCTCGTGCAGCCGACTGACGCGTTGGTGACCGAAGCGCCCGTCCTTGAGCGGGTGTAGACGAACGTCGCTTGAGCGCTTGATTCGAGGGCCTCGCGCCGTCAGGCATGGCATGAGATGAAACGGTCACCGGCCGCTGCGAGGATGCAGACAGATCACCATTGCACGACCGTCACGAAGGGAGACACGATCCATCATGGACGCTACAGCCCACTTCTTCGACGACCTCGCGCATCGCGGGCATCTGCCGCTGCTTGCGAAGGCGCAGGGGAGCGTGCGCTTCGATATCTCAGACGGCGACCGAACCGACCAGTACCTGGTCACGATCGACCAGGGCGACCTCCGCGTCTCCAACGAGACAGCACCAGCCGAGTGTGTCATCGCCATGGATCGAGCGATGTTCGAGGCCATCGCCAGCGGCGAGCGTAACGCGATGGCGGCGCTGCTGCGGGGAGCAGTACTCGTCGAAGGTAATCCACGCCTGGCCGTCCTCGTTCAGCGGCTCTTCTCCGTTCCATCTGCGGCACCGCCCGCAGCACCGCATCAGTAAGCCCATGACAGAGAGGACGACACGATGAGCGCCGAACTGGTGAAGATCCTGGACGGAAACACCTTCGTGGTCAGCGATGCTCGTGGTGACATCGAGGCGTCACTCACCGATCCGACCGGCCTGTTCTCGTACGACACCCGCTTTCTCTCCCACTGGGTATTGACGGTGAACGGCCAGCGGCTGACCGCGCTCTCGACCGATGACCTCCAGTACTACGCGACGCGCTTCTTCCTCGTGCCCGGGACCGGAACCGTCTACATCGACGCCAAGCTGTCGGTCATCCGCTCCCGGTCGATCGGCGGCGGCTTCACCGAAACACTGACGCTCCTGAATCACGACACGCAACCCGTCACGGCCACCGTCCGGATCGAGGCGGCCAGCGACTTTGCTGACCTGTTCGAGGTCAAGGACGCCCTCCAGAAGCAGGGAACCTACGCCACGCAGGTGGAGGATGGACGTCTCCGGCTCAGCTACGAACGCGACACCTACCGGCGCGAAACGACCATCACGGCGACGCAGCCGGCTGAGATTGATGCGCAGGGCCTGACCTTCACCGCGTCGATCGCGCCGCACGGCGAGTGGTCAACCGACCTGCAGGTTGCGACGACGCTGCCGCTGCTGGGGGCCGTGGGCCGCGAGCCGACGGAGATGGAGGACACCAGGCGTGTCCGACAGCGCATGGACGAGAATCTCGAACAGTGGCTGACCGCTGCGCCCAGCGTCGAGTGTGACTGGGAACCGTTGCAGGCGACCTACCGCCGCAGCCTCATCGATCTCGCGGCGCTGCGGTTCTCGCCGCTGATCGCGAGCGGTCAGAGCCTCCCGGCAGCCGGCCTGCCCTGGTTCATGACGATGTTCGGCCGCGACAGTATCTTCACCAGCCTGCAGGCGCTGCCGTTCACGCCGGAGCTGGCCGCGACGACGCTGCGCGTCCTGGGTGAGTGGCAGGGCAGCCGTCGGGACGACTTCCGTGACGAAGATCCCGGCCGCATCCTCCACGAGATGCGCTACGGGGAGATGACCGCCTTTGAAGATCGACCCCACTCGCCGTACTACGGGAGTGTCGACGCGACGCCGCTCTACGTGGTGCTCCTCGACGAATACGAGCGCTGGACGGGTGACACGGATCTCGTCCGCGAGCTCGAACAGGAAGCACGGGCCGCCCTCAACTGGATCGACGCGTACGCCGATCTGCAGCACACTGGCTACATCTGGTACCAGCGACGCAACGAAGCCAGCGGACTCGAGAACCAGTGCTGGAAGGACTCGTGGGACTCGATCTCCTTCCGCGATGGACGCCTGCCCGGCTTCCCGCGCGCGACCGGTGAGTTGCAAGGCTATGCCTATGACGCCAAGGTCCGCGGCGCCCGTCTGGCCCGGGTCGTCTGGGATGATCCGGCGTTGGCCGACCGGCTCGAGCAGGAGGCAGCCGACCTCAAGCAGCGCTTCAACCGCGACTACTGGGTCGAGGACGGCGACTACTACGCGCTCGCGCTCGATCCGGACGGGAAGCAGGTCGACGCGCTCACCTCGAATATCGGCCACCTGCTCTGGAGTGGCATCGTCGATGCGTCCCGAGCGGAGGCGGTCGCGCGACATCTGCTTGGGCCACGCCTCTTCTCGGGCTGGGGCGTTCGCACGCTGGCGGAGGGCGAGGCACGCTACAACCCGATCGGCTACCATGTCGGAACGATCTGGCCGTTCGACAACTCGTTCATTGCCTGGGGCTTGCGGCGCTATGGCTTCAAGAATGAGGCGGCGACGATTGCTGCGGGCATCCTCGACGCCGCCGCGTTCTTCGACGGACGCCTGCCGGAAGCATTCGGCGGCTACGATCGTGAGCTCACCCAGTACCCGGTCCAGTATCCGACGGCGTGCAGCCCACAGGCCTGGTCGACCGGCGCGCCACTGTTGCTCCTCCGGACGATGCTCGGGCTCGAACCGCTCGGGGACCACCTCGTCGTCGATCCCGCGCTGCCCACCGGCATCGGGCGACTCGAGGTGCTCGACATTCCGGGCCGCTGGGGACGGATCGACGCCTTCGGCCGCGGACGTGTCCAGGTCAAACGGACGCCGCTACGGGCACAGCTTGGGGCACCAGTGGATTCCGACCGCTCAGCGGCAATGCCGTAGCCGCCGCGACTCCTGCGCACGGACGTGGATGCCGGACGCAGGTGGGGAGAGGCCGCGGATCTTGCCTCCTCCTGTGACTGGCTGGACATCTCCAGCGATGGCTGGCTGCGGGATAGCTATGAGCGGGTCGGATTGCCCGTTGAGGCACCCGGCATCGGTGCCAGCAGACTCGAGGCCGCACATCCAGATATGAGGAAGCAAGGGAGCGTCGACATGACGGAGAGAGACGTACATGCGCTCAGTGCCGCTGCCTGGACCTACGTCGTCGCGGCACTGGCGGCATTCGTCCAACGCATCGACTGGATCAGTGTCATCGCCCGACGGCAAGGATATGCTGGAGACGGTCGGTCGGAGAGCAGAAGCAGTGGGAGTAACGCCTCGCCATGACGTCCGACCAGCAGGTCATCGCAACGGTGACGCAGGCGTGCGTTGGACTCCCGTTCGCTGGACAGGATTCTTGCTGGACATGATGGGGCCGAGTTGGTGCCAACCACTCAGGCCTAGCCAAGGATGGGAGCGCCGACGATGTCATTGGTAGTGATGCAGACACCGTTTCAGGACGCGATGTTCGTTGACAATCCGGAGCCACGCTGTCCGGTCGTCCTGCTGCTGGATACGTCAGCGTCGATGAGCGGCAGTCCCATCAATGAACTCAACGCCGGGGTGGCGCAGTTCAAGGACGAACTGCTCGACGACGAGTTGACCCGCAAGCGTGTCGAAGTCAGTGTGATCACCTTTGGGCCGGTGCGTGTCGCGTCGGATTTCACGGGTCCTGACGCGTCCGATCCACCCACGTTGGTGGCGTCAGGAGACACCCCGATCGGTGGCGCCATCGCCGAAGGCTTGCGCCTTTTGAGAGCGCGCAAGGACGCGTACCGCGCCAATGGCATCGCGTATTTCAGACCGTGGGTGTTTCTGATCACCGACGGTGCGCCGACCGACGCATGGAAACGCGCTGCCGACGACATTCGGCAGGGCGAAGACGCCAATGCATTCATGTTCTTTGCCGTGGCCGTGCAGCGTGCCGATCTGAACACCTTGCGACAGCTCTCCGTCCGGGAGCCGCTCCACCTCAGAGGGTTACAGTTTCGCGAGTTCTTCCAGTGGTTGTCACAATCGTTGAGTTCGGTATCACGCTCCACGCCCGGCGACCTGGTCCCGCTCGACAATCCCACCGCCCCCGATGGTTGGGCCGTCGTCGGGTGACCTGCTGGCGCTTCGCATTGGCGTCGGTCGTCGGCGTCTCGCACAGCACGTCCGGTATACCCTGCCAGGACGTCAGCGATTGCCGCCTGTTCACGACGACTGCCGGTGAGCCACTGCTCGTCGCTGTTGCATCCGACGGGGCCGGGAGTGCGCTGCAGTCGCGCGCCGGCGCACAGGACGCTGTGAGGTGTTCATCGATGCCGTTGCATCGCTGTACGCGACCATGGCAACGTGACGGATTTCACCGCAGCGTGGTTCTGCGGCTGGGTTAGCCAATTCCAGCGCCTGATCGCGTTGAAGGCCGACGCGGCCGGGGCGACCTCGCGCGCGATTCGCCGCAACGCTGTCGCTGCGATTGTTGGCGAGACGACCGCCGCACTGATGCAGGTCGGCGATGGAGCGGTCATCGCTGCCTCAGCAAGCGACCGAGCACTGCGTGCCTTCTGCAGCCGTTCAACGGCGAATATGCGACAGCCACGTCGTTTCTGACCGACGTCGATGCGCCGGACACGTCGAACATCGCCTGTGGAGCG
>CAVXOL010000024.1:0-981941 GCA_963763325.1 uncultured Chloroflexia bacterium | reverse complement strand
ACGAGCAACTGATGGACCTGCTCTGGCCGGAGGTTGATTCTGACGCGGCCGCCAATAACCTCCGCCGGACGCTGCATGTTGCGCGGCGCATCCTGATGCCGAATAGCGATGCTGCACCGGTCTGGCTGCGGCTCCATGGTGATGTCCTTTCGCTCGGCCCTCGTGAACTGGTCGCGACCGACGTCGAGGCATTCGAAGCAGCGGTCCAGCGTCTGCGCGACACCGTTGACATCACGCTCTATCGCCAGGCGATCGACCTCTACACCGGAGACCTGCTGCCCGAAGATCGCTATGAGGAATGGGCAGAGCAGCGGCGGACAGCTCTGCGTGCCAGCTATCTCGCGCTGCTGGCGCGACTGTCCGCCATCTGTGAGGAGTCGGGCCATGCCGAGGATGCACTCGAACTGCTGCAGCGGTTGATCGTGCTGGACCCCCTTCATGAAGACGCTCACGTCGGGCTGATGCGGCTCTATGCGTTAACAGGCCAGCGCCGCCGCGCGCTCAGCCAGTACCAGCACTTGCGCGACGCGCTCCAGCGCGAGCTTGATGTCGAACCGACCGAGTCGAGCCAGCAACTGTATCAACAGATTCTGCGCGGGCAGCTCCCAGTCGGCATGCCATCTGTCCAGTCCTCGCTGGTCGCGTCGGGCCGCGCTGACCAGCCGCCAACGAATCTTCCGATCCAGCTGACGAGCTTTATCGGCCGGGATGAACAGATATCCGACATCGCAAATGCGCTGACGCCTCCCGATCTCGACGACCCAGCTCGTGTCCGTAGGACGGTCGTGACGCTGACTGGCCCTGGTGGCAGCGGCAAGACACGGCTGGCGATTGAAGTCGCCGGCCGGCTGAGTCGATCCTTCCCTGACGGTGTCTGGATGGTGGAGTTGGCGCCGCTGCACGATCCGGCGTTGCTGTCGCTGCATGTGCTGGCCGGTATCCGGCCAGTCCATGAAGTGCCAGCAGGTCGGACGGCGACGGAGGCACTGATCGGATGGTTTCAAGAGCGCCGCGCGCTGCTCGTCCTCGACAATTGCGAGCACCTGATCGACGCCTGTGCACGACTGGTTGAAACACTCGTCCACACTTGCCCCAGCCTGACGATCCTGGCGACCAGCCGCGAGTCGCTGCGGATTCCCGGTGAATCGCTCTGGCCGATACCGCCGATGCCGGTTCCTGCTGCCGGGCAGGTGGTGACGCCAGAGTCGCTGAGTACGCTCGATGCGCCGCGCCTGTTTCTCGAACGCGCCCAGGCCGCACAGCCTCACTTCGCCGTTACGCAGGACTCGGCAGCGCTGGTCGCTGACATTTGCCGGAAGCTCGACGGACTGCCGCTCGCAATCGAGCTTGCCGCGACTCGGGTTCGCGTGCTGACTCACGAACAGATCGATCAACGGCTCGACGATGCATTGCGCCTCCTGACTGACGGGGCACGGACGGCCCCGGCACGCCAGCACAGCCTGCGCGCGACGCTCGACTGGAGCTACGACCTGCTGACGGAACAGGAGCAGATCGTTCTGCGACGGCTGTCGGTGTTTGCCGGTGGGTGTCAGCTTGACGCCGCCGAGGCTGTTTGTTCGAACTCCGACATCCCTTCAGAGCTTGTGCTCGATCTACTGGCACATCTGGTTGACAAATCGCTGATCGAGGTCGACGAGGGTGGAACTCAGGCGCGCTACAGGCTGCTGGAGCCGGTCCGGCAGCACGCGGCTGAGCAACTGTTCGTGGCCGGGGAGTTAGCGTCGTCGCGCGACCGGCACGCCGAGTGGTGTCACTCGCTCGCCAAAGCGTCCCAACGCGATTTCGGCATCTCGTCCGAGGTCATCCGATATTGGGCTGGACGACTGGAACAGGAGATCGACAACTTCCGGACCGCGTTGCGCTGGAGGCTTCGCGACGAGAACCCATCGCAACGCACGACCGACGGTGTCAACGCGGCGCTCGACTTGGCGCTAAGTCTGCACTGGCTCTGGCAGGACGGCCACACGATCGAAGCACGAAACTGGTTTGAGCGTCTGCTGGATGTGGCAGGTCACTACGATGTTCCAGTTCAGATGGTGATCCGGGTCATCGACCAGATTGGATTCCACGCACGCAGGTCAGGGAACTTTGGCGTTGCAGAGGCCATGCATATCCGAGCGCTCGAACTTGCGCGCGACACCGGACTCCGATTCGAGGAATCGATGACGCTCTGGGGCCTCGCTGCAATCGCCCGTGAGCAAGCCGACTTCGTTTGGGCGAACGCGTACTATCAGGACGGCCTCTCTATCATTCGGGAGGTCGGATTCGTTGAGGAGATTGGCCAACGACTGGTCGACTGGGGCGATGCGCTTGTTCGGAAGGGCGACATCGATCGAGCCGAAACGTTGCTTGTCGAAGCGCTCAAGATCAGTGAGACGCATCCGAAACTCGTCCACCTGAGTGGGAAGACGTTAGCAGAACTCACAAGTGTCGCCCACGCGCGCGGCGATCTGGCGACCGCGCGCGCCTGGGCCGATGAGTCGCTAGCGTTGAGCCGCAGCTTCAATCGGAATTGGGCCATTGCCAATTCATTGAACAAGCTCGGGAGGGTTGCCCTCGCTCAGGGTGACGATCTGGTCGCGACTGCCGCCTGGTGCGAGAGCGCCGAGCGATTCCACGCACAAGGTGATCAGCGGTTCATTCCCTGCTGCCTCGAAGGACTGGCACGGGCCGCCTGTGCGCGCAGAGAGTACGCTCAGGCATCAAGGTTGCTCGGCGCCGGAAGCTCGATTCGGAAGGCGATCGGTACACCGCTGCCACCGTCGATCAGCCATCGATGCGCGAAACGCTATCGACCTTCGTCGGTCCCTCGGCGACGAAGCGTTCAACGAGCTGTATGCCGACGGGGGGCATGACGCTCGATGATGCGGTTGTCTACGCGCTTCAGACTGCCGACGGTTGAGGTTCAGCGCGCGATCCGTCGATCCCTGCCCCAACGGATGCTGAGCAGGATCCTTCTCGCCTCGTCGACATCCTGGTCGGCCGGGTGGATTGGCTGTTTCGAGCAGCGATCCGATCTCTCAGACTTCATTCAGGTAATTTTCCGCAACTCAGAGTAGACTGTACGTACAGCCCATGACAATCAGGCACACCCTGGTTGTCCTGTGCGCCGTGGTGTTGTCACCCGGCGTAACGTGGCGTGGGGCCACGGTTGGAAGGGGATGGACGTATGTTCGTTGTGAAGCATCGTTGGATGAGTGTCGTCGCGGCAGTCATCCTGGCGAGTGTTGCGCTGGCGCTGCCGGCTGCCGCTGATCTTGATCTCATCGCCGGAGATAGCGCCCAGATAGCCTATACGGCTGGAGACGGCGTCAATGTGCGCGAAGCGCCAGATCCGGGTGCGGCGGTTCTTACCGGCTTGCCTGAGAGTCACGCCGTCACGATCGAAGACGGTCCGGTAGAGGCCAGTGACGGTTCGTTCTGGTATGCCCTCTCGACCAGCATCGACGGTGCTGATGTCTTCGGGTGGGTAAGCGCCGATTTCCTGGCCGGTGAGTCAGTCGTCGTCCCGCCGCCGTTCTTCGATGAGAGCGCGGCCAGCGGCGTGCCGGTTTACCTCAATAGCGGCGGTGAATGGCTGAACCTGCGGACTGGGCCATCCCTCGCGGCCGATATCGTTACGGCGATTCCCGATGGCGCACCGGTTGAGATACTGGCGCCGGTGATCGTCGATGAGGAAGGCATCGCCTGGTCGCTGGTACGCTACGATGGCATCGTTGGCTACAGCGCAGCGTCCTACCTCGGTGGCTTCTCCGGTGAGAGTTCAAGCCTGGACGACGGGCTATTGATGGTGGTCGGAACCGGCGGGGACGGACTCAGCCTGCGTGAAGGGCCGGACGTTTCCGCGGAGCGCATGACGCTGCTGGCCGAAGGAACCGTGGCCTGGTTGCTGGATGGGCCGGTCAGCGACGTCGCTGGCGATGCCTGGTACCAGATCGAAGCGGATGGAATGGTTGGCTGGTCGCACGGCGCGTACCTTGGAGCGGCCAGCAGCGGTGGGTCACTGGCCGGCGCGTCAACGACTGGCGCGGCAATTGTTGAGGCAGCTCTCGGCTACATCGGCGTCCCGTACGTTTGGGGAGGCACGACGCCGGATGGCTTCGATTGCTCCGGCTTCACCTGGTTCATCGTCAGCAACGTCGCCGACGGCAGCTTTCCGCGCCCGAACGAGGACCAGGTTGTCTACGGCGTCGAAGTCGCGGCCGGCGACCTGGCACCGGGCGACCTCGTCTTCTTCCAGAATACCTACCAGTGGGGCCTCTCCCACGTCGGCATCTACCTCGGCGACGGCCAGTTCATCAGCGCCAGCGGCGAGCACGATTCGGTCGGTATCAGCAGCCTGTCTGATCCGTACTGGAGTACGCGATACGTGACGGCGCGGCGCGTGGGATAGAACGACACACCGCAGCAAAGTAGGGGCCGTGCCTTGTGCCGGGCCTGTTCCCCGCCCACGGCGTTTGATCGGAACAGGGCCGGCACAAGGCACGGCCCCTCCTGTCACCGGCCGTTCCGCTCCTTCTTTACGGCTCCCATTCCATATCTCGCGTCAAACGGATAGATCGGCCGCTTGATCTTGTGGAACTCCAGGTTGTCGATGTGGGGGCTGGTCAGGCCAGGAGTATCGACCTCGATGATCTCTTTGGCGATTGGCGTGAAGGCGCTGCGGTAGTGGACCGACGATTTGACGACGAGGATCTGCTGCTCGGTTGGCTCGACCCCTTGTGAGCGGAGCATTTCCAGGTCGGTCGGCTGCTGGCGGTAGGTCGTTGTGATCGCGACGACGCTGCCGCCGTTCTGCCCCGCCAATTCCAGGACTGCGGTTGGTCCAACGTTCTGGCGCAGGCCGGTACCCATCAGCCCCTTGTTGATCCACGTACCGTCGGTCAGTCGAATCACCTTCGCCGTCACATCCAGCGGTGGGCCGTGGAACGTATCGACCTTGCCACCGAGCTTCGTCTGGAATGTCGCTCCCTCGCCGGCTGCGATCGCCTGCTGGACGACGTCGGGATCGGCCATCGGCGTGATGACCGTCTTCGTCGAGCCGAGCCGCAGCAGCGCTTCGAGGAGGACAGTGCCATCGGCTGGCGTGCCGCCACCTGGGTTGTCGCCGATGTCTGCCAGAACGATAGGGCCTTCCGGCGCGGATATCGCGTGCAGCACCGCTTCATCGACCGGCGTTGGCGTCACGACGAACTCGGCTCGACGCTCCCAGATGTAGCGCGCGAGACGTTTCGCGGCCTCCTCTGCCTGCTGCGGGTTGTTGTCGGTCGTGACGATGACGGTGAAGTTGGTTGGCTCGATGTCTGCCCAAGGGAAGCCCGGCAGATACGAGACATTCAGGACTCCACGCTCGCTCTCGATGTCGTGCGCGAGGTGCTTGACGCCAAGCATCGGCTCGGCGTGCGAGTACTGCCTTTGCCCGCCGGCCAGCATCGGGATCTTGACGACATGGCTGGTCGGCTTCGCGCCACCTCGGACGATCCGCGCCAGCAGCAGACCGGCCTCGAATGCCCGCTCGTACGGGTCGGTGTGTGGGTACTCGTCATAGGCGATCGGGATCGTGACGAGGTCGACCATCTCCTGCGTGATATTGCCGTGCAGGTCGAGCGTGACGAGGATCGGCGTTTCCGGCGGCAGCGCCTCACGGACGGCCCGCAGGATGTAGCTCTCGCCATCGTCGTCCAGCTCCGACACCATCGCGCCGTGCAGCGCCAGCAGGACGCCATCCAGCGGGCCGTCGTCCTGCGCCTTGCGTAGCCGGTCGACCAGCCGCTGGGTTAGGGTCTCGGTTGCCTCGGCCGTGACTGGCCCGGCTGGCTGGGCGGCGGCCATGATGGTTGGAACGACTTCGAAGTCCATCGTCCTGGCCGCGTCGATGAAGCCGCCGCCACCCGACTTCGTGCCGGTCAATTCCTCGATCAGTGCTTCGTCCTCCTGATAGCCACGCTGGACGAAGTCATCCAGCGTCGTTGGCACCGTCGCAAAGGTGCTGCTCTCGTGGGCAATCCCACCAATGGCCACGCGCATGTCAGTTCCTCCCCCCTTTTTATCTGTCTCACTGGAGGATGATAGCGCCATTTGGCCTGGATCGATTAGATTCACCGTCCGACACACATGGCGAATACGTCGATGCAAGTTGGACTATCTATTCCTACTGATGAGCAGGCGATTACCGCACGTGGCTTCAATGGATTACAATTAGCCCCAGCAAGTCTTTCTTCTGAGAAATTGGACGGCAGGGTCTGTGTGCGCCGATTGCTGATCCTGTCTTGTTCGCAACGCAAACGCACCGATGATGCCGATCTGCCAGCCGTCAATCGATACGATGGCCAGGCCTTCCCTGCTAAAGGGTGTTATGAACTCTGTGCCATTCTCGATACGCTTCTGGCATGGATACGACAGCATCACGGAACCGTTACCCGAGTGACATCAGCGACGAGGAATGGGACTTCGTCGCTCCCTACTTGACGTTGATGAAGCCCGATGCGCCACAACGCGACCACGACCTGCGTGAAGTGCTCAACGGCCTGCGCTGGATCGTGCGGACGGGATCTCCGTGGCGCTACATGCCGCATGACCTGCCGCCGTACCACACGGTCTACCAGCAGAGCCAGCGCTGGTTCCGTGCCGGCTGTTTCGAGGCGATCGTGGCCGATCTGCGTGCCCTGATTCGGCTTGGGGAAGGGAAAACGGTCGAGCCAACCGCCGCCATCTTCGACAGCCGGACGCTGTCGGGATCGGTCGAGAATCGTGACCGAGGCGGCTACGATGGTCACAAGCGCAAGAAGGGTACGAAGCTGCATCTGGCGGTCGATACGCTGGGTGAGTTCCTGGCACTGGTCGTCACCCCGGCCGACGCGGGGGATCGCGCGCAGGTCGAGGAACTGGCGGCAGCGGTGCAGGACGCGACCGGCGACACGGTTGAGCTGGCCTACGTCGATCAAGGCTATACGGGCACGGAGGCTGCACTGGATGCCGAGGGCTGGGGGATTCGCCTGGAGGTGGTCAAGCTGCCCGAAGCACGCCAGGGTTTCGTGCTGTTGCCACGCCGCTGGGTGGTTGAACGCTCGTTTGCCTGGCTCACCCGCTTTCGGCGGCTGGCCAAGGATTATGAGCGACTGGAGGAGACCGTGAAGGGGCTCCACTTGGTCGCCTTCTCCGTCCTGATGCTCGGTCGGGTCACGAAACTGCTGCTCGCCGGAAGTGCATAACACCCTCTAAGAGGCTATCTGCGAACCATCAATGACAATCAGCTAAATGACAATCAGCTAGATGTATACATCTTGTCAGCGAAGTACGGGCTGATTCCTTCAATCAATTAATTCCACGGTACGACCAGAAGATGACGTGGCAACGGCGACCAGACTTCGTGATCATGTCGAAGATGGGCTGCGTGTGATCGTTGGGCGACGAAATTCGAGAGTATCTTCATTGCCTGTGGTTCGATCTATCGCGGTGCACTCGGGAGCGTGCTCGTTGACGTTGCTGCTGACATTAGCACTTCCGCCGGGCCGATCGGTGTCCAACTGTCTCAACTCAAGCACTGGCTGTACCAACCCGATTTGCGTTCGGGCCTCCTGAGCCCGTTGCATCGGCCCCCGCCACTCAACATGGTGATCGCGCAACTATGAGTTCAACGCTCGACGATGTACTTCAACGGGGACGAGAGGCAATCGCGAATGACCCTGCTGGCGCGAGCCGAATCAGCGTCTGGTATGCAGTGATTGATGGCCATTCAGTGCCTGTGAAGTGGCTCTTACACAAATTAACAGGACGAGCGCCGAACATTTTACATCCCATACCGCAGATGCAGCCGACTACCTGCTGAGCGTCGAGCGTCGGCGATGAGCGAGCCAATTCGTCAGCACCAATGGCAGTCTCGTGAAGGGGTTGACGAGGATTTTCAACGTCAACGTCATTTGTTCATGCGATTGGCAGAAAACGCTCTGTTGAGTTTACGAAAGCCTTCGAAGTAACTACTTTTCCAACACCGCTACGTTTATTAGCCAGCTACGCCGTCGCATGACGGTTGGTGATCCGATTCTGCGTTGCACGGCTGTCGACGGCATCGGCTGGACGATGTTCGTGACGAGGTAGTCACGTTCATCGATGGAGGAGTTGGACAGGTTCGGATTTCTAGCCAGGTGCCGATCTTGTTGCGCGTTGGGTCGTATAGCGTTCGAACTGGGGAGCGGCAGATATCCGAGCGCGAGAAGTTCGGCTACTACCCAGTTATCCTTGGTGATCTTGAGGGAGGTAGCCGAGAGCGCAAGGATTTCATCGATATCGTTCGTATCACCACCGATTCCTCGGTGGCCTGAGTGCCTTGCAGCGAACGCCTGATTTGTCCATGCTGATGTTCCACGGACCGCTCGTCTACAACGTTGGACTCTACCACGGAACATGCTCCGTTTACTGAGCACGATATCGATCTCTTCCTTGGCCAGTATGCCGCGGATCCAGAGCGGGCACGTGCCATCAAGGATGAGTTCCTTCGGGAGAACTGTGACCGACTCGACATCTATACGACGATGACAACGCGCTCGGATGAGTGGGTAGATCGTCGTCTCTTTGAGCCGTTGTCGTTCGTAGCGTTTCTCTATCGCAAGTTGATCGAGACGGCACGTCAGCGAACGCCCATCCCCAGTCATTGCGGGAGTGGTTGAACGTGGAAACCTGACGGAGTTTTGTCGGGATGTACTGCTTGAGCGGTTCTTCCGGGGCTTGAGGGAGAAGGGGCACCAAAGCTACTTCAACGATTTGTTCGGAAGGACAGATCTGACTGACCCAACTTCACTGGTCAATCGGCTCGGCTACACGGACGGTCTACTACTCGGAATGCTGCTCCAACCAGGTCAGGCAACCGAATCGTGGCTAATCCGAAAATATGATGCGTTTCGTCGCGGCGACCTCATGCTTCCAGGAGAGTCGTTTTCTACATCAGTTGATTGGAAGGCCCTTCAACCGCCAAGCAAATTCGGCTTTCCGAGTGTTATGGGGTGCTACGTCGCAGTTTCGGAGACGACGAAGCCGGTACGAATTGAAGTTCTGACTGATCTAGGCAACGATCAGTTGGAGAGAGCTGCCCACCGCGCGTATCTCTACGCTCGGCTGTTACCGGGATACGGTTTTCCAGTAGGGCTGGACATTGCTGACAAGTACGCGAAGGTACCGACTTGGTTGACCGATGCCTACGGAAAGATGATCCGTCACCATCTCGGAGTCAGCCTTCAGCAGGGTGACATCAGCGATGCCGAGATGCGCCGGATCCTGGTGCAGGCGATTTACATGACGCATCGTGATTGGTTGTTCCAACCCGAAGCGTAGTGGGGGACGACGTTGATCTCACGGAATGCCGCGACCGGGCGCGACCCGTATGTTGGGACGATCGTTGGCGAGAGTACCAGTCGAGAGTTTCGACTGGCCGTAGCCCACGAGACGGTTCGAGAACAGGACATAATTGCGGTCGATGCCGACTTGCAGCACCCCGAATCACCTGATGACATCGAGCGACTTCGTGTCTGGGCCAAAGTGCAGCGTATTGAGCAGCTCAATCCCCTCTTCCCGTCGGGAGACTGGACATGAGTTGGCCGCAACGCGAGCTGACCCCCTTGACACCGTACTCTCTCTTTCGCGCGAGATGGTGTCACCGCTGTCTGCCAAGTGCTTGGCGCAGAACCGATAGGATCCAACGCAGCAGGCAATTGGGACAACTTCGCTATCCGGCGAGTCCAGCAACCAGAGCATATCGACCTGAGAGCGACGACATTCGGCGAGTTGTCGTCGGCGAGTTGGGCAAAACTCGGCACCGTGCCCTAGACATCGCCGAATTGGCCAATCGCCCTGAGGTCGACGTGAGTGTCGACGGCCACGCGATCGTGTCTCGGCACATTGCGATACTGGCGATGACCGGGGCCGGCAAAAGTTCGGCATCGCGACGCATCATCGAGCAGCTTGCGGATGGACTGCACCCCAAAGAGCGAACCACGATCAGAGTCAACTTTCGAGCGTGGCGGTAGACTGACCGCGACGCCGAAAGGATGACCCGATGGGGAATGGACGGACCCATAGCCGGGAGTTCAAGCTGATGGTGGTGCGCCAGATCGTGAACGGGGAGAAGCGCCCCGCCCAGGTCTGTCGCGAACATGACCTGACCGAGAGCCTCGTGTTGCGCTGGCGGCGCGCGTACGCGGCGCGCGGCGAGGCGGCCTTCACCCCCAAGGACCTGACCGGTCCGGACGCCCTCCAGCAGCGCATCGCCGAGTTGGAACGCTTCTGTGGGCAGTTGGCGCTGGAGAATGCGGTTCTAAAAAAGGGGCTCGCGACCGCCCGCTCGCGGAGCGACACGCCATGATCCGTGCTGCGCATGCGGCCCATCCCGACCTGTCGATCCGGCGACTGTGTGACCTGTTCGGCGTCGGACGCACCTGGTACTACACCCATCCGTCAGCGGAGGAGTCGGCCACGCGTGACGTGGCCTTGCGGGCGGCGATTGAGGAGATCGTGCTGGCCTTCCCTGGCTACGGGTATCGCCGCGTCACCAAGCAGCTTCAGCGCGACGGCTGGACGGTCAACCATAAGCGGGTGCTGCGCGTCATGCGCGAGGAATCGCTGCTGTGCCAGCTCAAACGGCGCTTCATCGTGACGACTGACTCCGGCCATGGGCTGACCCGCTATCCGAACCTGATCGTGGATCTCGTCATCGAGCGACCTGATCAGGTCTGGCAGGCCGATATCACCTACATCCGGTTGCCGACCAGCTTCGTCTATCTCGCCTGCATCCTGGATAGCTACTCGCGCCGCTGTGTCGGCTGGGCGCTGTCGCGGCTCGATCGACACCGGTCTGACGCTAGCCGCCCTGGAGATGGCGCTCGCGACGCGCCAGCCAGCGACCAGGGCTGATCCATCACTCGGATCAAGGCGTGCAGTACGCCAGCGCCGCCTACGTCGCGCGCCTGGAGCAGGCTGGTGTCCAGCTCAGCATGGCGGCGAGCGGCAACCCCTATGAGAACGCCAAGGCCGAGAGCTTCTTCAAAACGCTCAAGTGGAGGAGGTGTACCTCAACGAGTACCAGACCTTCCAGGAGGCTCACGCCAACCTGGAACGTTTCATCGAGGTGGTCTACAACCGCAGGCGGTTGCATTCCAGCCTCGGCTATCTGCCGCCCGACGAGTTCGAGGCGGCCTACGCATCCGGCAGCAGGTTGACTTTGCCGACTGGTTCGGTGAATGGGGTTCACTCCAGGAACGAAACTATCCAATCGTGATCTTTGATCCGCACGGAGACTATTCGGGGCTTGCAGAAGTACCATCGCTTCGCGATCGCGTCCGACGATACTTTGCTCGCTTTCCTCTCTTTGAGGAGGATAGTGAAATCGTTGCGGAGATCGTGAATAACCTCGGATACCCACTTACCGACACAATGCGGACTCGGTTCGACGATGTGTTTCGAGCCGCTCAATCGTTCATCGTCGACGATAAACGAGAGATGGATCAGCGAACACGATGGTTAGCCGAATTGGTCGATCCGAGAATTGCTACGTTCGGAGTTCAACCTACTATGTCGTTCGTTGCAAATATTTGTGCAGCAGGTGAGCGTGTGCTGCAAAGTGGTGACCAGAACGAGGTTCAGCGTCTCCGGGATTGGTGTTGGCAAGGTCTTGACCGATATTGGGAACTGATCGACGGACGCTCGAAGGCATCAAGAAGCGAGCGTATCGCGCTGCGGCATCCCTTGGCCGCATGGAACGAATCAACCAGCGTATTGCCGGTAGTGCGGTTCCACTTCGAGAACCGACCGAACTGAAATGGTTCAATACGGCGGGATTAGCGTCGTGTCTCTTGCAGGCTACACAGGTGACTTTCAGGCGACGATCTACAGCATCATCGCCGACGGGTTGCTCGACGCGCGTGTTCGAGGAGATTTGACACTTCCAGTGCTTTTGGTGCTTGAAGAGGCACATACGTTTGCTCCAGGACAGGCGAGAACCCCTGCTGAGTCTCGGGCGATTACAACGACCAAGCAGATTGCGCAGGAAGGCCGAAAGTTCAACGTAGGACTCATGCTTATCAGCCAGCGACCATCGCGACTTGACGAGACGACGTTGTCTCAGTGTAATTCGTTCGTAATCATGCGTATGGTCAATCCTGCCGATCAAGGGTTCGTTCGGCGAGCTATCGAATCGCTTGGGGAAGATGACGTCAGGTTGCTCCCAGATCTCGATGTTGGAGAGGCGCTTCTGTCGGGTCAGATGATCAATTTTCCAGTGTTGGCCCGAATGAAACCCCCATTGTCCCGAGGCGAGCGCGAAGAGGAAGACTCATTTGTGATGCTGGAGCGATTGCGACCTGCGTCGACATCGGTGGGCAATAGCCTGTGCTCGTAGTCGCGGGCATCAGCCTTAAGAATCTAAAGCCACGTGTTTGGGACCCATCGTCACCTGATTACCTGCCGGACCTCAGGGCCGTCATGGTGTCGTGGGCAGAGATCGCTGGCATGGCGTCAGTCCGCCGAAAGGTTTCAGACACTGGCTTAAGAGGCTACTTCGGTGTTCCCGCTTCAACCCAAGTCTATCTAGACAACGGTTCCTACTACTTCCTGTCCCGAGAAGTCCCGTTTTCAGCAGATGACTATAGTGCGTTTGCAGTAGATGCGCGGCCAGACTGGAAGCCGATTCCTCGTGACATCATTCCGACTCCAAGAATGTCGCCGGAGGAACAACGTGCTTGCTTTGAGCAGACGATGGAATTCAACCGCGCGTATCGACATGACGGATACGTACCTGTCGCCCATGTCAGTTCGCTGCTTCCCGAGTACATTGACGCGATCAAGTCAGACAGCCATCTTCGGAAGAAGCCATCTCTTGCTTTGGGCGGGATAGTTCCGAACCTGCTAAGGACCAGTAGAGCGCGGCCATATGACGAACTGCTACGCAGCATCGGGCGCGTTCGTGATGAATTCGCGGACAAGTCAATCCATCTGTTTGGTGTTGGTGGGACGGCCACGTTGCACGTCGCTCGCCTGCTAGGGATCGACTCCGTTGACTCAAGCGGTTGGCGAAATCGCGCGGCCCGCGGAATCGTTCAATTGCCAGGTACCGGTGATCGAACCGTAGCCGACCTCGGTCGTTGGCGGGGCAGGCAACCAAGTATTTCAGAGTGGCACAGACTACACGAGTGCCCTTGTCCGGGTTGCACACGTTCGAAATCGGTTGGACTTCAAGCCAAGGGCGTTGACGGTTTCGCGGGTCGAGCCATTCATAACCTCTGGACACTTCTGGAAGAGTCACGCCAGATTGAAGAGCACCTTGCGTCCGGAACCTACCTCGATTGGTATCCAACTCACTTGGACAGCACCGTTTATCGACCACTTATTGATCGCCTTGTCGATGACCCATTCGCGTCAGATGATCGGTCAAAGCAGTACCCCGTCGTCCTGCTTCAACATCCGCGCTCGCACGATCGGAAATGGCGGCGCCCCGTGGGCGAGGAATGCGTTGTGAAACGCTCCGAGATTGAAGGCGTCGCCCTGTTCACGCTGGACGTCATCGCGCAGCTTTAGCAGCATCAGCTTGCCGAGTGTGTAGCTGCCGTAGCCGGGGTCGAAGGTTCCGCGCTCGGCCTCGCGACGAGCCGGTAACTCGTCCATCAAGGTTGCGTCCATAATGATTCGCGTTGCGTCGTCGACCGTCATCCCGTCGCAATGCAGGCCGATCGCGACGACGTAGCGCGCGTCACGTAGCAGGGCAGCCTGAAGCTGTGCGACCCGCTGGGCTGGGTCGTCGGAGGCATAGCCCTCGTCCAGTATCATCTGTTCGACATAATGTGCCCATGCTTCCCAATGGGTGAATGAGTCGAACGCCTTCTGGACGTTGGTCGGCGCCAGCCGTTTGTGCATCGACTGGACGTAGTGGCCGGGGTAGGCCTCGTGAGCGGACGTGTTGGCTATTGAGGCGTAGAAGAAGCGGCGCATCCATTGCTCCTGCTGGGCACTCGTCCAGTCTGGTTCAGGCGAGGTGATGTAGTAGTGCGCGCCGCTTGCCGCGTCCTCGAACGCACCTGGGGAGTCCATGCTGGCAAAGCTCCAACGATGGAACGCCGGTGTTTCGGCGACGGCCGCGTCGACCGGAGAGGGCATCGTGACCAGGCCGCGCTCGCGGGTAAAGCTGCGCAGGCTGTCGAGGACGGCGCGGGTGGCATCGAGGAGATCGCCCGGCGCCGGGTGGTTCTCACGCAGGCGGTCGGAGACCTCGCGAGTACTGGCGGTTGGGTCGATCTGGCGGCAGACTTCGGTCAGCCGGGCCTTGTTTTGCTCCAGGTCAGCCTCCCCGGCAGCGCGGAGCGCGTCGAGCGGCAGATCGACCAGCTCAAACGCGCGCAGCAGGCTCAGGAACCGATCGCTGCCAATCGCGACTGCGTCGACCGCATTGGGCTCAAGCGTGCCGAGGTGATCGACCAGGTCGGCGATGGCGTTGATGGCGGTCTCGGCAGCCTCCTCGATCTGGCTGACCAGTTCTCGGTCGCTGGACGCCGCGACTGCTTCGAGCAGATCCTTCTGCATGAACGCGATGTGACCGCGAAACGACTGCCGCGCCTGGCGCAGGTCGATCCGTGAGACTGGCTCCGATCCGTCGAGGTTGCCGGCAGCAACGCCAAGCGCGTCCGGGATGGCGCGCAGATGACTCAGCAGCCCGTCGAGCCGGTCGTCGAGCGGAGCGTAGTTGCGGCGGATGTAGCCGGAGACATCGATCGTGTCGTTGTAGTGCAGCGGCTTGCGGCGGTGCGGCTGTAACTCGCGCAACGCGAACGTCTCGGCTCCATGCACCCAGCGCAGTGTTGCCAGGTCCTGCTGGTCGTCATCCGTCATTGCCAGCGGAGCGACCGCATCCAGTGTCGAAGACCAGCCATCGAGGCTCGCGAGCCGTTTCGCGACGTTGACCTGTGAGTAGTCGGTGACGCGTCCATCACCGTCGTGGATTCCCATGTAGGCCGCGCCGAACGGGAAGAATCCATAGGCGGCGCGTTCACGAGGGTACATCTCCGCGTATTCCTTCAGGTACGCGTCTCCTGCCTCTCCGACGCTGTCATATGCCCGGCTCATTTTCGCCCTCCACCCAGTCCCGAAGTCGTCAGTCCGTGCCAGCAGTCTACCGCGCTGGCTGGCGTTAGCCGCTTGGGAGTGTTCCGGTGAAGACTGCTCCACCTTCGGTGCGGTTGGCGGCTGTCAGGTCGCCGCCGTGGGCGAGCAGGATGCGGCGGGCGATCGTCAGGCCGAGCCCGGCACCGCCGGTACGCCGGTTGCGCGAGCTTTCGCCGCGGTAGAGCGGGTCGAAGATGTTCGCCAGATCGGAATCGGCGATACCGGGGCCGGAGTCCGCGATTGCGAAGGTCACGGCCGATCCGGAGCTCCGGCAGGAGATCCAGACGTCTCCTCCAGCCGGCGTGAAGCGCACGGCGTTGTCGAGCAGGTTCGCGATCGCGCGCGTGAGCAGATGGCTGTCTCCGCTGATACAGCATGGCCCGGCCTCGTCGATTGACGATCGTGACACCTTTCGCCGCGGCCAGCGGCTGCATTTCGTCGGCCAGCCTGCGAAGTAGCTCCGTCAGATCGAGCGGCTCGCGCTGTGGAGATTGTTCGAGGTACTCCAGCCGGCTGTAGGCGAACAGGTCGCTGATCAGCCGTTCGAGATCGTTTGCCTTCTCGCGCGCGACGGATACGTAGCGTGCTCGCTGCTCAGGTGTGCTGGCAACTCCGGACTCGATCCCTTCGAGGTAGCCACGCAGCGCGAAGAGCGGCGTTCGCAGATCGTGTGCGACTGCGCCGATGAAGAGCCGACGCTCCTGCTCCAGCTCGGCCTGCTCCTCCAGCGATGTCCGTAGCGCCGCACTCATCGCATCGAAGGCGATGTTGACCTCGTCGACCTCGCGGACGCGCGACCGCGGCAGCGCGACGTCGAGATCGCCGCTGGCGACCTGCCGCGCTGCCTGGCTGGTGGCTGCCAGTGGCCGGAGGATCGTCCGTCCCAGAAACCACGCGATGCCGGTCAGTGTGAGGCCGAGCGTTGTCAGGCCGACGATTGGAATGAACTGGACTGGGACATTGTCCGGTGGCCCGTCGTCCTCGTCCGCGTAGACGTACCCGATAAGCTCCGGATCGGAATCCGCGATCACGACCAGTTCGACCTCGCGTTCGCTGCGGTCTCCGTCGTCGCCGGCGAATGGATCGGCAGCGCTCCGGTAGATCTCCCTGTCACCCTCGAACAGGATGAAGGTGACGTTGTCTTTGGCCAGGTCGGCTCGCATCATCTCCTGCCAGGCGGGGTCTTGCCAGCGTTCAGCGTCGTCGCGAAGGCGGTCAGCCGCCTGTTCCTTGTCATCGTGCGGATTCTCACGGACGGAGGCGACGGCGAAGATGATGATGACGCAGGCGGGGATGAGAAAGGTCACCAGCAGAGCCAGCGCCAGCCAGCGGCGCATCGGCAGCGTGCGTGGCCGGTCTTGTTCGCTCACGCCCGACGCTCGCCCTCGAAGCGGTAGCCGACGCCCCAGACGGTGATGATGTAGCGCGGGTTCGTGGGGTCTTCCTCGATCTTCTCGCGCAGGCGACCGATGTGGACCGTCAGCGTGTGGCGGTCACCGTACGCTCCCCAGAGTCGCTCGAAGAGCTGCTCGCGAGTGAAGACCTGGCGTGGTGACTCGGCTAACAGTTGCAGCAACTCGAACTCACGTGCGGTGAACGAGACCGGCTCGCCATCCACGCGCACCTCGTGGGCGCGCACATCGATCAACAGCCGCCCGAAGTCGAGCAGCGCCGGCGCCGGCTCCTCGCCGCGTCCCGAGCGCCGCAGGACGGCCCTGACTCGCGCGACCACTTCACCGGGCGTGGCCGACTTGACGATGTAGTCGTCGGCGCCCAGCCCCAGCCCGCGGATCTTGTCGCTGTCCTCCTGCTTCGCGCTCAGGAAGAGGACCGGCACGTCACGGGTCTCGCGGATGCGGCGCAGCACCTCGAAGCCGCTGATGCCCGGCATCATCACGTCCAGCAGCAGGCAATCGACCGGCTCGTGGCGCAGGAGATCGAGCGCGGCCTGACCATCGGCGGCTGTCAGAACGCTGTAGCCGGCTGCCTCCAGGAAGTCACGCATCAGCGTGACGATGTCTTCTT
This sequence comes from uncultured Chloroflexia bacterium, assembly GCA_963763325.1. Classification (GTDB taxonomy): domain Bacteria; phylum Chloroflexota; class Chloroflexia; order Thermomicrobiales; family CFX8; genus JBBECJ01. Next base: position 964,757 of record CAVXOL010000024.1, on the reverse strand, counting down.
CATCGTCGACGACGAGGACGGTCAGTTGTTGTTCCATCGGTCGTCATCCCATCAGTCGGGCGGCATTCCTGCCCGGCTCATCCAGTATGGACGACTTTCGAGACCGCTCGCCACGCCCAACCGGGCCATCTGACGAAGCCGCAACAGGCTGTTGAGCAACTGTTGAGGTTTGCCCCAACAGTGCGTTGATGTTGCTGCCTCAGAATCAGATCCATACCGCAACGGAGCGGGATCCGGCAGGAAGGAGAAGCGCAATGTCGATCGCGACGCTTACGAACAGTCTCGTCCTTCTCAACCACGATGGTCCATGGGGAGACCACGAGTACTGGTGGATTGGAAGGCTCATCATGCTGCTGTTCTTCATCGTTCTATTCGTGCTGTTCTTCTGGTTCATGCGCCGCAACGCATGGCGACACCACGAACCAACACCGATCGAACGAGCACAGGGCATTCTCGCCGAACGCTACGCACGCGGCGAAATCGACGGCGAAGAGTACCGCGAGCGGCTCAGCCAGTTTCAGTAGCTGGTCAGCCAGTCAGCCTGTCAGCTCGGTCAGTGAACTCATGCCGAACACACTGACCGAGCTGACCAGCTGACACGCTGACTGCTGACAAGAAAGGCAACACCACGTGACCGCAACGATTGAGCAGAACCGGGTGACGACCGGCGCGACGCCGCCGAGCGACCAGATCATCGCAGCCACCAACGTCGTCAAGACCTACAACACCGGCAAGATCACCGTCAACGCGCTTGCGCGGCGTCAACTTCTCGGTCGAGCGCGGTGACATGGTCGCCATCATGGGTCCCTCCGGCTGCGGCAAGACCACCCTGCTCAACTGCCTCTCCGGCCTCGACACCATCAACGACGGCCAGATCCTGATCGACGGCACCGACCTGGCCGTCCTGCCCGACAACGCCCGCACCGAGTACCGCGCCCAGAACATGGGCTTCGTCTTCCAGTTCTACAACCTGCTCCCGGTCCTCTCGGCGGTCGAGAACGTCGAGCTGCCGCTGCTGGTCTCGCGGCGCCAAGCCGAAGAGCCGCGCGAGAACGCTCGATGGCGATCCTGGAGCGGGTCGGGCTGCGGGAGTGGGCGCACCACAAGCCGGCCGAGCTCTCCGGTGGGCAGCGCCAGCGGGTGACGATCGCGCGGGCGCTGGTCAATGAGCCGGCCATCGTCTGGGCGGACGAGCCGACCGGGGACCTGGACTCGGAGACCGCCGACGACATCATGGGCTTGATGCGCGAGCTCAACCAGACCCATCAGCAGACGTTCGTCATCGTCACCCACGATCCGCGCATCGGCGCGATGACCAACCGCATCATCCGCATGAAGGACGGCATGATGGTGAGTCGACGAGCTGTTCAGGCGATCAGCCGTTCACGTTGGTCAGCCAGTCAGCGCCTGGAGAAGGACTCCAGGACCCCGATCAACAGGCTGATCGACTGAATCACTGACCGGCTGACAGCTACAGGAGCTACCACATGGACAACATCTTCGGCCTCTCGATGAACACGATCCTGATCGTGACGCTGGCGATCATGGGCGTGTGCCTGCTGACGACGGGGTTCGATCGCGCTGCGCAACCGCGTCATCTTCAAGATGGCGATGCGCAACATCCCGCGCCGCAAGGCGCAGACGGTGCTGATCATGGTCGGGCTGATGCTCTCGACGCTGATCATCGCCGCGTCGCTGACGACCGGCGACACGCTCGACTACTCGATGACCAAGTCGACCTACGACGGACTCGGCCAGGTCGACGAGACGATCGCCTTTGTCGGCGATACCGGCGACGAGGGCGAGATCTCGGTCAACAACCCGCCGATTCCGACGCGTCGATTGCCGACACGCTGGACGACGCTTCGCCGACGACCCGGATATCGACGCGGTCATGCCGGTGCTGACGGTCGGCGTGCCGGTCGTGAACCCGGGACACGAGCTGAGCGAACCGCAGGCCGTCATGACCGGCCTCGATCCCGCCGGCTGGACGCTTTCGGCGGCCTGACAGCGACCGGACGGCGAGTCAGATCGATCTGGCGTCGATGCCGGACGGCACCGTCATCATCTCCGAAGACCTGGCCGACAGCACTCGACGCTCGGGTCGGCGACCAGCTCACCCTCTACTTCGCAACCAGCCGCTGCACGATCACCGTCGGCGCGATCGCGACGCGGTTCGATCCTGACCGGCTACCGGATAGCGACGGGCCAGGCCGGTCCGGCGTCCAACAGCTGGAGCCGACCTGCTCGGCATCGCCGTGCCGCTGGCCTGGCTTGCAGGAGCTGACCGGCCTCGAAGGTCAGGCGCGCTTCATCGCCGTCTCCAACACCGGCGGGGTCGAAGACGGCGTCGAGCAGACCGACGCGGCCGTCGCGAAGCTGCAGCCGACGCACTGGCCGAGATCGAAGGCGGCGACCAGCTTGGCGTCAACCCGATCAAGCAGGACGCGCATCGACGGCGCCGAGCAGGCTCGGCAACACCTTCATGACCCTCTTCATCCTGTTCGGCCTCTTCTCGATCGCGGCCGGTATGCTGCTGATCTTCCTGATCTTCATGATGCTGGCGGCCGAGCGGCGCTCCGAGATGGGCATGGCCCGTGCCGTCGGGATGAAGCGCGGCCATCTGATCCAGATGTTCATCGCCGAAGGGACCGCCTACGACCTCGGCGCGGCGCTGATCGGCGCGGTGCTGGGTGTGCTGGTCGCGTTCGCGATCGCCAGCGTCATGGGGCAGCCTGTTCGGCGACGTTCGTCGACGATCACGCCGCACGCCACCTGGCGCTCGCTCGTCGATCGCCTACGCGCTCGGTGTCTCGGTGACGTTCCTGACGATCATCTTCGCCTCGGTGCGCTCCAGCCGGCTGAACATCGTCGCCGCCATCCGCGACCTGCCGGACGACGCCGCGCCCGAGTCGCGACGAGCGGCCGCGCTGGCGCTGGTGGAGCAGACTGCCGCGCGTTGGCCGGTATCGTCGCGCATGATCGTCTGGCTGCCCGCTGGAACTGGTCTGGAACGTCGTTCTGTTGCCGGTCAAGCTGCTCGATCTGGCTGCTGCGGCTGCTGGCCTACGCCGTCGGCTGGGGTGCCGATCATCGGCTGGTCGGTGCGGTGTTCCTGCTGCTCGGCGTCTCGGTCACGAACTATCTTCACCTTCTCGCTCGGCCTGTCGGTGCTGGTGCTTGGGCTGGTGCTCTTCCTGCGCCGGTTCCTGCCGGCCCGGCTGGTCTTCACGACCGGCGCGGCGTTGATGCTGCTCTTCTGGCTGCTGCCCGCAGACTGGCACCGCGCCGCGTCCTGCCGAACGTTGGTGACGGCGGGCCGGAGATGTTCTTCCTCTCCGGCATCTTCATGGTCGCCTACACGACGCTGATCATCATGTGGAACGCCGACCTGATCGTCGGCAGCGTCGCGTTGCTGGGCCGCTCGGCTTCTCGCGCTGGCTGCCGGCGGTCAAGACCGCCGTCGCCTACCCGCTGGCCTCGAAGGGCCGCACCGGCATGACGGTCGCGATGTTCGCGATGGTCATCTTCTCGACTCGTGACCGTCAAGACGATCAACGCCAACTTCATCGACCTCTTCTCGACCGACGAGGCCGACGCCGGCTGGGATATCACCGTCCAGACCAGCCCAGTCAACCCGATCGACGACCTGCACCGTCCAACTGGCAGGCAGCGAGGTCGACCTCGACGGATCGCGGCTGTCGGTACGCTCGAAGCGATCACCTACCACAACTCCCAGGTCCGCAACCCCGGCGAGCACGGAGTGGAGCACTACCGCCATCAATCGCATGGACGCCGCCTTCATCGAGAACGCCGAGATTCCGCTGGAGGCGCGCGCACCGGGCTACGAGACCGACGACGCCGTCTGGGACGCGCTGCAGGCCGGAGAGGATGTCGCCGTCATTGACAGCATCGCGCTTCGAGCAGTGATGGCTTCGGCGGCAGTCGGCAACGCTACATCGTTCCGGACGGCGTCGAACTCGACGGTGCGTCGATCCCCGCCTTCGACATCGAGCTCTACAGCGCCCGAACCGGCGAGATCGAGACCGTCACCGTCATCGGCGTGATCGACACGAAGGTCAGCACGCTGTCCGGCCTGTACCTGCCAGAGCCGATCTTCGACGAGCTCTACGACCAGCCCGACATCCAGCGGGTCTACGTGCAGCCTGACCGACACCAGGCAGAAGATGCCGGGAGGTCGCGAAGGAGATCGAGTCGGCATTGCTGACGAGCGGCGTCCAGGCCGAGTCGATCCAGGACGCAGATCGACGAGGACGCATCGTTCGCAAACGGCTTCTTCCAGCTGCTGCAGGGCTTCATGGGGATGGGCCTGTTCGTCGGCATCGCCGCGCTGGGCGTGATCTCGTTCCGCTCGGTCGTCGAACGCCGGCAGCAGATCGGGATGCTGCGCGCCATCGGCTACCAGCGCAACATGGTCGCGGCCTCGTTCCTGATCGAGTCGCTCGTCGTCGCGACGCTGGGTGTCCTGAGCGGGACGTTCCTGGCGATCGTCCTCTCGTACAACCTGATCACCTCCAACGCCTTCGACGGTACCGGCGTTCGCCGACGTTCGTCATCCCCTGGGGCACGATCGTCTTCTTCATCGCCGCCTCGCTCGTCGCCGCCGCAGTCATGACCTGGGTCCCGGCCCGCAAGGCATCGTCGGTACCGATCGCCGAGGCGTTGCGATACGAATAACCAGCGGTGGCCGAACATCGCCGAAGCGCCGGTGGGCGATCCTGCCCACCGGCGCTTCGTCTCGGGTGTCGTATGGAGCGTATGATGGTTTCCTCTGACCGAATCGTCCGAGCGTGTTGAAGACTGCCGTCCTGCCGGTTGACACGACCTCCGGCTTGGCGATACTCACAGGAGTCCCGCAGTGCTGTCCGACGATGTCGGTGTGCCGCCGATGCCGCGGTGGAGGATCATGAGCCAGATGTCGCAACCGCTTGCCCGAATGTCCAGCATGATGCTCCAGCCTGAATCAATTGAGCTTGCGTTCAACCACTTTCGCGACGTGTCGGTGCCGCTGGTCGTCGGTCAGGAGGGTGCGATAGGCATCATCGGGGCCGGAAACCGGGAAACCGGCTTCGGCTGCGCGATCTCGTTCTGGGAGTCGATGGAGGGCCTCGAACGCAGCAACGGCAACCCGCAGGTCGTCGAGGCGATGGCTGGCTATGCCAAATGGATGGCCGGCCCGTTCAAAGTCGAGTCGTTCACCGTCGCGAGTGGCGCGGTGCCTGAGATTGGACCAGACAACCTGGCTGGCTCGTGGATGCGGATGACGACTATCATGCCTCCGACAGACCAGATGGACGCGGTGCTTGCTGTCTACGCTGGACGGCTCGCCAGCGTCGAGTCCTCGTCACCGGCCTGCTTCGCGACGCTGCTTCTGGCGCCGCAGATCGGCCCGCATATCCTCGCGCTTGAACTATGGTCGTCCCGAACCGCCTTATCCGCCCACGACGCCGCTGCCAGGCTCGACGACCAGCGGCTGTTCCGTGAGCGACGCGTCGCCGAAGCACCAGTGCGAGACACGCTCGAAGTCTTTGGCATCTACTGATCTTCGCTCGTCACACGCTCGGCAGGATCGTCACGCAGACCGGCGATGGGACATGTGTGACATTGCCGGTCTCCGAAAGCCCGCCCGTCGCGCCGTCGATCGCGAACGTCACAATCGTGTCAGAGTCCTGATTCGCAGCCAGCAGAAAGTTGCCGGCATCGTCGATCGTGAAGCTCCGCGGGTTCGCGCCGCCGGTGGCGACGTGTCCGCATCGGCGTCAGCCTGCCGCTCCCCGGATCGACGGCGAAGATCGCGATGCTGTCGTGGCCGCGGTTCGAGCCGTAGACGAAGCGACCCGACGGCGCGACGCGTACCTCCGCGCACGAGTTCTGCCCGGTGACGTTGCTCGGGAGCGTTGAGATCGTGTCGATCACATGCAGCGTTCCAGCAGTCGCGTCCCATGCACAGGTGGAGATCGTCGATGCCAGCTCGTTGATGACGTAGATGACTGGCATCGTTGGATGAAACGCGAGGTGACGCGGCCCCGATCCAGGCGGTAGCGACACCGCCGGTGGCTCGTGAGCCATCAGCGTTCCCGTGCCTGGATCGAGGCTGGTACACCAGCACCTGGTCCAGCCCGAGGTCGGCGGCCAGGACGAATCGGTTGGTCGGGTCCGGCGTGATGAAGTGGGCGTGTGGTCCCTCCTGCCGGTTCGGGTCCGGCCCGGAGCCGCGATGTTGTCGCACGTCGGACGCCGGTGCCAGCCTCCCGTCAGATGCGACCGGCAGGACGGCGATACTCCCACTCGTGTAGTTCGCGACGAGGATGTGCTGGCCGCTGGCGTCGGCGCTGACGTGGCAGGGGTCGGTCCCATGCGACGGCTGGCGATTCAGAAAGGATAGCTCGCCCGATCGGCGATCGATCGCGAACGCGCTGACCGCCCCGCTCGGCTGTCCGTCGAGTGCCGTCGTCTCATTGGCGGCGTAGAGTGTCTGCCCGTCCGGAGACGTGGCGAGAAACGACGGGTTCGGCACGCCTGACATTAGCGACACGAATTCCAGCGACCCGCTGGCATGATCGAAGCGATAGACGTAGATGCCTTCACCCCGTCCTCTCGGCTCTGGCTCGATGTTGGTGTAGGTGCCAACGTAGACGAATGCTTCCATGTCCGCTGTCCTCCGTATGCCTGCCGAATGGCCCGAGCGGATGATAACCGCACGGCGGCGAAACGCGGACCATTGCGCGAATGCCGTGCGCCGGTTGACAACCTGCGTCAAATCGCGGTATTGCCATCCTCGATGGAGGGTGACTTGGGGATGGATGACGCAACATGACATCAACGATTGATACCGACGTCCTGATCGTCGGCGCTGGGCCGGTTGGGCTGACGTTGGCGCTCGACCTGGCCGGTCGTGGACAACGGGTTACCGTCCTGGAGCTGCGCGAGCGTGGCGAGCCGCCAAGCGTGAAGTGCAACCATGTCGCTGCCCGCTCGATGGAGATCTTTCGCCGGCTTGGTGTCGTCAGACAGATACGAAACGCCGGCTTGCCAGAAGACTACCCCAACGATATCGCCTACCGGACGACGATGACCGGCCGTGAGTTGACCCGCATCCCGATCCCATGCCGCCGTGACCGCTACACCGACACAGGTGGACCGGATACCTGGTGGCCGACGCCGGAGCCTCCGGCCCGGATCAACCAGATCTATCTTGAGCCAATCCTCTTCGAGCACGCCTGGGAGACGCCAGGCATTACCATCCACAACCGCGTTCAGTTCGACCATTTCACGCAAGACGACGATGGCGTGACGGCGTATGCACACAATCTGGAAACTGGCGAGGATATGCAGATTACAGCGCGCTACCTCGTTGGCTGCGACGGCGGCCGCTCCGAGGTGCGACGCGGGATCGGCGCGAAGCTGCACGGCGACGCCGTCGTCCAGCGTGTCCAGTCGAGCTACATCCGCGCTCCGAAGTTGCTCTCGCTGCTGACGACGGAACCGGCCTGGGGCAATATCTCGCTCAACCCGCGCCGCAGCGGAACCGTCTACGCCATCGACGGTCGTGAGACCTGGCTGATCCACAACTATCTGCGTGAGGAGGAGCCGGACTTCGACTCCGTCGATCGTGACTGGGCTATCCGCGCCATCCTCGGCGTCGACGACACGTTCGAGTACGAGGTCATCTCGAACGAGGACTGGTTCGGACGCCGGCTGGTGGCCGACCACTTCCGCGACCGGCGCGCGTTCATCTGCGGCGATGCCGCCCACCTCTGGGTGCCGTACGCCGGTTACGGGATGAACGCTGGGCTGGCCGACGCCGCCAACCTCGGCTGGCTGCTGGCTGCCCGCCTCAACGGCTGGGGCGAGGCGGCCATCCTCGACGCCTACGAGCGCGAGCGGCTGCCGATTACCGAGCAGGTGTCGTACTTCGCCATGAACCACGCCCACGCGATGGCGAAGCAGCGCCGCGCCGTCCCACCGGAGGTCGAAGCCGACACCGCCGGAAGGCGACGCGGTCCGAGCGACGATCGGCCAGGCCGCCTACGATCTCAACGTCCAGCAGTACGCCGCCGCCGGTCTCAACTTCGGCTACTACTACGACGACTCGCCGCTCATCGCCTACGACGGCGAGCCGCACCCGCCATACTCGATGGGCGACTTCACGCCGTCTACTGTCCCCGGCTGCCGGACGCCCCACCTCTGGCTGGCGGACGGACGCTCGCTTTACGACGCACTCGGCCCCGAGTACACGCTACTGCGCTTCGACACGTCGGTCGCTGTCGATCCGCTCCTGGAGGCAGCGACGACGCGCGGCGTGCCGCTGGAGCTGCTGGATGTCGTGCCGGCCGAACCTGCGCCGGTCTACACGACTGCCCTCGTCCTCTCCCGCCCGGACCAGCACGTCGCCTGGCGTGGCGATGCGCTGCCTGACGATCCGCTCGCGCTGATCGATCTGGTTCGCGGTGCAGCGCCACCGGAAGGTCTTGCCGATTCGCGGTGACTGCGCGACGATGCCCGGCATCATTAGCCAGCCCGCCCGGAAGGGGACCAGATATGGAAGTGGCGCTCTCTCCATTGGAGTTCATGCGACGATCACGACGGCTCTACGCCGATCGCGAGGCGGTCGTCGATGGAGATCTACGGTTCACCTATCGGGAGTTCTTCGACCGCTGTGACCGGTGGTCGTCGGCGTTGCAGGAGCTGGGTGTCGGGAAAGGCGACCGCGTCGCCTACATCGCGCCCAACGCGCATGCGCAACTCGAGTCATTCTACGCTGTCCCGCAGATCGGTGCTGTCGTCGTTCCGATCAACTACCGGCTGACAGCCGACGACTTCGCGTACATCATCAACCACAGTGGCGCGAAGGTCGTCTGCGCTCACGTCGATTGTCTCGACGCCGTCGATCGGGTCCGTGACCAGTTGTCGGGGGTCGAGCACTTCGTCGCGCTGGAAGATGCACCCATCGGCTGGCTCGACTACGAATCGGTGCTGGCCGGCGCATCCGGCGAGTTCAACCGTCCGGAGATTGCCGAGACCGACCTGCTGGCGCTCAACTACACCAGCGGAACGACCTCGCGGCCAAAGGGCGTGATGATCACCCACCGCAACGCCTACATGAACATCATCGGGACGCTGATCCACATCCACATGACGCCGGCCGAGCGCTACCTCTGGACGCTGCCGATGTTCCACGCCAATGGGTGGACGTTTGTCTGGATCGTCACCGCAGTTGGTGGCACCCATGTCTGCCTGCGGCGAGTCGAGCCGGCGCGGGTCTTCGAACTGGTTGACCACGAGCGGGTGACGATGCTCTGTGCCGCGCCGACCGTCCTGATCGGGCTGGCGAACGCTCCCGAGGAGCAGCAGCGGCTGGCCCGGCCCGGTGTCCGTGTCCTGACGGCCGGCGCGCCACCAGCCGCCGCGACGATCGGCCGGATCGAAGGCTCACTCGGCTGGGAAATCACCCACGTGTACGGCCTGACCGAGGTTTCGCCGTTCATCACCATCTGCGAACCACTGCCCGATCACGCCAGCCTCCCCGCAAACGAACTGGCGACGATCAAATCACGTCAGGGTGTCGAGTTACTGACCTCTGGAGAACTGCTGGTTGTCGATGATGACGGTAACGAGGTCCCACACGACGGCGCGACGCTGGGCGAGATCGTCGTTCGCGGCAACGTCGTCATGGCCGGCTACTACAACGACCCGGACGCGACCGAGCAGGCGATGCGCGGCGGCTGGTTCCACAGCGGAGACGCTGCCGTCGTCCATCCCGATGGTTACGCCGAGATCCGCGACCGGATCAAGGACGTCATCATCAGTGGCGGAGAGAACATCTCATCGGTCGAGGTCGAGGGCGTCCTGATGGGCCACCCGGCCATTCAGGAGGTCGCCGTCGTCGGATTGCCGCACGAGCATTGGGGCGAGTCGCCCTGCGCCTTCGTCGTCTGCCGACCCGGCGCGTCGGTCGACGGCGACGAGCTACGCAGCTACGCGCGCGACCGGATGGCCCACTTCAAGGTGCCAACCCGCTACGAGTTCGTCGACGAGCTACCGAAGACCGCCACCGGCAAGATCCAGAAGTATGTCCTGCGTGGCGGCCACAGCGCGATCGCGGCGCAGTAGCCGGTTGAACGCTACCAGCTGATGCGTCGTACAGCGCTCTGCGGTTATGCGACGACTCGAATCGTTTCCAGTGTCGGATCGCATGCGCCGCTGAGCGTCATCCCGCGTGCACGACCATCAGTGAGATACGCGACTTTCTCAGTCGTGACGACCTCGCCTGGCAGAAAGACCGGGATGCCGGGCGGGTACGGCACGATCATCTCAGCGCATATCTGGCCGATCGCCTCGCCGACGGCGGCGCTCCGCGCTGGGGCGTGAAACGCGTCCGTCGGTGAGAGAGCAGCCTGACCCGAGCAGACAACCGGGCCAAGTGCGCGTCCTTCGGATCGATTGAGCCTGGGGCGTCCCTGAGCGACGCGCGACACCTCGGCGATTCCGGCAACCAGTCGGTCGATGCTCGCGTGATCGTCACCAATCGTAATCAGGCAGACGATGCTGTGCAGATCGCTCATCTCTGGCGCGACCCCGTTGGCCCGCAGCAACTGTTCGGCGGCGTAGCCGCTCAACCCGGCGCCAGTGACATCGATGACCAGCCGGGTCACGTCCGTCGTCCAGCCGCCACGCATGCGTGTGTCGATGACGCTGATGCCTGGCAGCGCGTTCAGGCGACGGCGTGCCTGATTTGCCAGGCTGACCGTACGCTCGATCAATGCGGCCCCGGCCAGTGCCATTTGGCGACGGCTGGTGTCGAGTGATACCAGGATCGGTAACAGCGGGCTCGTCGTCTGCGTCATCGCGACCGTCGACGCCAGCCTCCGGCTGTCGACCCTCGTACCCTGCACATGAAGCATCGAGCCCTGCGAGAGACATCCAAGCAGCTTGTGTGCGCTGATGACCGCCATGTCGGCTCCAGCCTGCATCGCCGATACCGGCAGCAACGGGTGGAATCCGAAGTGTGGTCCCCAGGCTTCATCGACGTAGACCGGCACGTCCCGCCCATGCGCCTCGCGAACAATCGCTGGTACGTCCGTGGCGATGCCGTAGTACGACGGACTGACCAGCGCGACGAGCCGTGCGTTGGGATGGGCGTCGAGTGTTGCCGCGGCGTCCTCCGGCGCCAGACCGAGGCTGACCCCTAATGCAGGGTGGACCCGTGGCACAACGTAGATCGGCCTGGCGCCGGAGAGGATCAGCGCCGCCAGCATCGAGCGGTGCATGTCTCGCCCGACGATGACTTCGTCTCCCGGACGAACCAGCGCCAGTAGCGCCGCTACATTTCCGCTTGACGAGCCGTTGACCAGGAAGTGCGTGCGTTCCGCTCCCCAGGCATCGGCCGCCAGGTCTTCCGCGTCGCGCAGGATCTCGCCGAAGTGGCCGGTGTTGAGCCAGATGTCGTTGGCAAACAGATCTCTTCCCAGCAGATCCGCGAGTTCAGGATCGGCACCGCGCCCCAACTTGTGGCCCGGCGTCGTGAATGGCACCGTCCCACTCGCACGATACGCCCGCAGTGCTTCGAGGATCGGCGCACGATGTTGGTCGAGTCTGGTGGTCAGGTAACCAGCAGTCCTGGCCGGTTCCGCGATCAGCTGCAGCGTCACGAGGCGACTCCGCTCGATTCACCGTTCGGTGCCAGCACGAGGTAGGCCTGCAGCAGCAGGATGACGCCAATTGCGATCCACTTTCCGCGCGGGAACTGGACGCCGTAGCGAACCGTGTCCAGAACAACCAGTCCAACCTGGAGGAAGACGATCCATCCGAACGTAACGATCGAGAGCTCTGCATACTGCAGGCTGAACGCATAGACGGCGAACAGGACCGCGAACGAGGCAAACCCTGCCAGCAGAAACTCCGTCCGGTGGCTCTCGGTCCACTCTTTGGCAAAGACCGCTCCGATGAAGTCGAGTCCTGCCAGCGCCAGCATCGCCCCAAGACTGATCAGGTAGAAGTGCCACGACGAAGGGATGTTTGGTATCGAAAGCATCTGGACGACCCCCTGCTCGGTGAAGAACGACGATAGCGGTTCCAAGGCATGGGAATTCGCTCGATCGGAAGGAGTAATCGGCACGGCGATGTCCTTTCGAGTCCTGACACCTGGTGGCTGGATATTCGGTTGATGCTGGCTTGTGTGGGGCGTTACGTTCGTGACATGGACTGAGTTTGATACACCGGTCGGATTCGCGCAGTAGTCCAACATGCAGCGGCGACGTAGCCTGCGATACATCAGCCGTGACCTGGACTCGACGCAGGTCGATCAGGCACCGGAACAGGAGCTCAGCAGTCTCGTGCCGTATCGACGGACCAGCCGGTACTGGTGCTCTCCGCTGATGATCCGATTGGGTCGCGCGTACGGGCCTTGGCGAACGGCATCCAGCATGCTCCTGCATGGTCTCCCGATAGCAGGCTACTGGCAGCCGGTGTCGCTCGGCGTGCCGTTCACGTAATCACTGCTAGAGGGGAATCCGTCGCCATCATGCCTGGCTGCGAAGGATTGGTGACGGTCGTGTCGTAGTCTCCCGATGGTGAGCGGATCGCTGCCGGCGTTGCCGACGGTCAGATCTGCCTCTGGGACCTCCGTGCCCGGTGATGGCTTTCCCACCTGCTGTGGTAGCGTTTTCGCGCGGACGGAGATGTAACAGTGGGAGACCATTTGACCGAACACGACCCTGAGCAGATCGAGGAGGTGTCGTCCGATCGCGGGCAGCCGCGACGCGACTGGTTTGGCCGGCTGCTTGAGCGTCTGTCGCGAACCTCGACGAGCTCCGAGCCGGATGAGGAGCGTCCGCGCTTCACACCTCCGTTGATCGTGGCCTTGCTCGCGCTCGCCGTTGCGTCAGGCGTGACGATAGGGCTGATCATCACGTCTCGCGGCGACGAAACCCAGCTCGAAGCGACGCGCATGACGCTTGAGCTGACCTATCCGACGACCGGAGAACCAACCGCAAGCCTCGAAGGCCAACCGGACGCCGCCCCTGCTGATGCGCGTGTCACCTGCCGCTCCACCCGTGACAACGACCGCCTCGGCGATGGTCGTGCCTCCGGCGATGGCTCGTTTAACATCGCCCTCGACCCCGCCATCTGGCCGCTCGAATCAATTTCCGGCGACAGCTACGAACAACTCAACTCCACCCTCGAATGCCGTTCAGGAACTGGCCCCTGGGTTCAACCCCTGCGCCCGCCACGGGTAGCGATCAATTAGCCGTCAGTCAACAGCCGTCAGCTATCAGCCTGATGGCTGACGGCTATTCTTCCGCGTTCGGCGGATTGTCCAGCTCGTAGCGGCGGATGCGGTCGCGGACTTCACCTGGGGTGAGGGCGTTGACATCGATACCGAGCAGGTCGCGCAAATGGGCGGCATCGCGGTAGCCACGGCGCTTGGCCCAGTCCCAGAAGCGTGTCCACGAGATGTCTTCTCGGGCGGGAGCGTCGGTGCTGGCTTGCTCGGCACGCGGTCGAAGATCGGAGCCACGTTTCATCGGTGTTGGCTCGGGTTTCTCGTCTTCGCCCTCTTCCCCTTCGGGTGCCTCACGCACCTCACGCATTTCACGGACCGGACGCGTCTGAGGGCCGCGTGAATCACGAACATCGACCGGCTCTCGCGGTTCCGGACGTGGGGTTGGTGGTTCGGGTTCGGGATCGTCTTCGTCATCACGGACCGGGCGCATGCGGGTTGGCGGTTGCGGCTGGCTCGTGACAGGCGGTGTCACCAGCGATACCGGGCGTTCGATCTGCTTCGCTGCTGGCCGGTCCTCGAGGGCGTCGTCCTCAGTGAACTGAGTGCCATAACCCAGCGCGGCCAGTGCCCGGCCGATCGCTCGCGTTTCAGCGTGCTCGATGTGATCGGCGCCACCCCCCGACCCGCGCGCAGAACTCGCGTGGCCGGTCGCCGACCCGCCATCTGGAATCCGGACAGTCGCCTTGCAGACCGCAGTCTCACCGTCGAGTGAGATGAGTTGGGTCTCGATGACCGCCTCGGGATGCTCGCTGCGAAGCCAGTGCAAGCGCCACTTCACGTCGAGGTATGGCGTGCCGTCGTTCAGCTCGCGCAGGTGTTGGCGGGGATCGAATCGCTGGCTCATCGCTCGTCCAGACTCCATCCATTTCGCGCGTCGTCTATGACGCGGTGTGGTCCGACCTCCGCATTATAGCCACGCTCGCGTCGCCAACATCGGCTAGTGGTGTTCTGCCGGCCGTGAGCGAAAGCCGTCGGCCGTGATCTCGTGCTGCACCCATGTCTGCCCATCTCGTTCGAACGTGGAGACGGGCACCATTCCGAGCTTGAGAAGCACGCGCTGAGACGCCGGGTTGGTTTGCATCGCGCGACCGACGATGCGCTGAAGCTCATAGCGCTCGAATCCCAGCTCAAGTGACACTTGACCCGCCTCGGTCGCATAGCCATGGCCCCAGCAACGTTGAAAGAATCGAAAGCCGAGATCGACCTCATCCGTGTCCACTCGGTACGCGAGTCCGCAGAAGCCGATGTATTCACTCGTTTTCTTCAGATAGACCGACCATCGTCCAAAGCCCCGCCGCGGGTACGAGTCGTAGTTGGCGAGCAGTTGCCGCGCCTCATCGAGATCGACGAAGGCACGATCTCCCGTATACCGAACCACCGCCGGATCAGCATTCAGCGCGAAGAGCGCCTCCGCCTCGGCGGGTGAAAATTCGCGGAGAACGAGGCGTTCGGTTTCGACGACGATCGACAACGCAACCTCCGGACGTAGAATCGCTGCCATAGGATCGTGGTCCCCTGGATGAGTGTTCCATCAGATGTCGATGCATTATCGCAGCCGGGGTCACTCGCGCTAAGATGCCCGCTACGGAGAGTGTGGCAAGCAGAGGGAGGCGTGTGGTGGACGAGGTGGAACACTGGATCGTCGACGGTAATGGCGACGGTTATCCGGACGACGTCTCCGTCCGCTTCGTCGTAGATGCTGGCTACAGCCCGGATCGCGACTTCTGGGCCGCGTTGCTCGATCTGTCGGCTCGGGTTGGACTTGAGACCCACGCGCTGCCATTGCCCCTGGTGGTACTGGACACGTCAGCCGTCCCGGACGCCGTCGAGCCGGTGGTGTTCCGCCGCCGTGAAGACATTCCAGCGATCGCGACTGACACATTCACGTCACAAACGCCGCCGCGAGTCGTGGCGACAGCACCTTCCTCCTGTCTGACGCGGCTGTTCACCCTTGACGGCGCTCTCACCGACCACGACGGCGACCTGCTTCCAGACGCGAGCCGGATCACTTTCGATCTTCCGGAGTCATTACCGGCGCCGCTCGGCGTCGCGCTCGCGAATCTGGCGGCCCGGATCGGCCTCGAGTCGGGTGGCATCACATTTCCGCTCGTCCGGGAAGGCGGCGCGCCGTTCGTCGTCCGTGTCGGGGAAGGCTCAGCCAAACTGCGCGCGGTCGAGGGGGGCTGGCACGCCGAAGGTGCAGCAGATGATCTGGCACGGCTGGTCGAGCGGGTGGCGGCAATCTGGCCACACATCGGCGCTCCCCAGACTGCTGGCGCGGCCTCGGCGCTTGCGACCCTGCGCCGCTGGTTGGCTGGCGACGGCCCTGAACCCAACGAGCCGGGCGAAGTCGTCTACGAACGGGACTGGACGGATGTTTGGGAAGCGGATGCACTTGTCGAGCATGTCAGCGACATACTCGCGGATCTGACACCGGAAGGTGGAGCTGATCCAGGCGGTGCAGCCGGCGTCTACGACCGCGTCATCGTTTTCGCCTGTGAGCCGCCTGAGCAGCGACAGCAGATTGCGGCGCGGCTACGCGAACTCGTGGCAGCGTCCGCCTTATCCGGGCCTCGAGATTACCGTCCTCTCCTCGTTCAAGTCAGGTCTGTCGTGGTTGCAGCAGGTGGTGATCCCCGATCTCGCGGATCTGCCAGTCTCACGGATACGCGTCGTTGCGGCAGCACTCGATAGTGAGGAAGTCGAGACGCTCGACCTGCCGATTCGCTGGCTCCAGGAACTCTTCCCTGGAAACGAGTTGATCGCAGCTGCCACTGGCCTGGCCCCGGATGCGATCGAGTTCGACGTATCGACCGAACAGTCCTCGACCTTTGAGTCCGAAGCGTTTGGAGATGACGATCTGCTCCTCGGACGCTGGACACTGGATGTCCCAGGCAAGCTCATTCCGTTCGTCAGCTCGATTGAGTACTCTGCACGGGTCCGTGTCACGACCTCGGGGTCTACCTGGTATGTAGATGGTGAGTTGGATGCGTCAGTGATCGTTCCATCCGATCTCGACAGCTTCTGGATGTTCTGGCAAGACGACGTGATCCCAGCCGTCTTCGCGCACATCGAAGAGCAGGGCGGACCGCATGCTGCTGACCAGCCGTTCTTTGGCGAACTGGTGGCCGAAGTCTGGATCAGCGCGCCGAATGAGCGGCTCGGCATCCGCGAGGAGAACGACTCTGCGGCCGAGGCACTCGCCGAGGACATCTACTTCACAACACTCGACGCGATCGAGATGTATGGAAAGCAGCAAACCGGCGAGCGCTGCAATGCTCCCGGGGCGGTCATCCCGATCGTCCACGTGACTCCCGGTAAAGCGCCGCGCGCCCGCGTTACCCTGCGCGCCGCACTGGCACGTCGCCAGTTGCTGCGTCCCGACCTGCGTGTCTCCGCGCTCGGGCTGTCCGGCGATGATCTGGTCATCGAGATCGATGCAGTGGTCGATGGCGATGCCGCATCGACGATCGAACGCCTGTCTGAACTAGCCGCCCTCGCCACACCTGACGGCCCTTCTATCGCCGCAATCGTCCATCTCGCCGGCGACGATGTCGAGATGCGGCTCCGGATGCCGGCTCTTCTCACATCCCATGCATCATCCCCGAAATCTCCACCAATGGACGAGAACATCCACGGCGACGCGGTCGTCGACATTGCCTCCCAGCTGTCGGCATTCCCGGAAGTCACGGCCTGGGTTGAGGATTTCTCCTATCAGGGACGGCCGCTGGTGGCGCTTGCGCTGGCTGCACCGACACCGGGACGACTGGTTTCACCGACCAAATCGGCCATCTTCAAGCCAACGCACCTGATCGTCGCCCGCCACCACGCCAACGAGATATCAAGCACCAACGCCGCCTTCCGGCTGGCTTGGCTGTGTAGCAGCGATCCCGAGTGGCGGCGCTACCTCGACCGCGTCAACGTCCTCCTGCTCCCGTACGAGAACCCTGATGGCGCGGCTCTCCATGCACGGCTCGCGTCGTACCCCGAGGCGCGCACCTGGAAGCACCACCCGGCGCGTTACAACGCGCTCGGCCTCGAGTTCAGCGAGGCGCACTTTGACGCCGATACACGATTCGGCGAGGCACGTGCGCGGCGGGCCCTCTGGCGCCGCTGGCCGGCCGATGTCGTCGTCGATAACCACGGCGTCCCGTCCCACGAATGGATCCAGCCGTTCGCCGGGTTCGGTTCGCCGCCGCGCTTCAACGTCTCCTACTGGATCGTCCAGGCGCTGCTCTACGGCATTGTCCGCTACGTCGACGACGCGCAGTATCCCGAACACCAGTCGCGCTGCCCTGGCCCTGCGCGATGCCGTCTCCTCCAAAGTCCGCGACACCGACATTGGCGACTGGAACCGCTCCTACGGCGAGAGTTACCGCTTCTGGGGTCAGTCCCGGCTTCCCGACCGCTTTCCCGGCGAGTTCCACGATGACATGCTCTGGCACATCGCCTCAGGTCCCGCCGATCCAGCCGGTCGAGGTTTTGCATCCCGCTACCCGAAGACGACCGTCCTCTCCTGGGTCACCGAGGTCAACGACGAGACCGCCGAAGGCGAACATCTCGATCGCGTTGCCCGCGCCCACCTGCTCGCCAACCAGGCCACCCTCGACCTCCTCGACGATGCCGCGCCGCCAATCCACCACTGGCGAATCGACGATGGCGACGGGTTCACGCTGCGAGTCGGGCGGGAGAGACCGTTGCGGTTCGGGGCATGAGGGATGAGGACCTGAGGAGGGCCCCCGCGGTCCTCGTCCCTCATGCCCCATCCCTCCGCCGCTTCGGCAATGCTTGCGGGTCGGCCAGTGGGGCGAAGCCGCGTTCGCGCAACGCGCGAGTGGCGGCGGTGTAGAGGCGTTCTCCGGCGTCCGGTTCGTCGTACACCAGCAGGATCCGGCCGTCAGCGAGGACTTCCGGCTCCAGACCAGCCTCCTTGAGTGCGGCCGCGATTGGCTCTGCCTTTTCACCGTCCTCGGGGACAAGCACGACCGAGCGTCGCAGCCAGACGCGCCGGTAGCCCCGGTCCCACTCGGCCAGCGTATAGCTGACGTTTTGCGGGAGCGGCGCACCGTTCTGGCGTTCGAGGAAGGCTGTGATCTGGTCGAGGTCGATCGCTGTCGCGAGCGCGCGGATCAGCGCTTCGGCGGTCATTGTCCAGGTCGAGACGCGGTCGAGCGATTGCAGCTCGGCGAAGGCCGACAACGCCCAGACGCGGCGCGGCGTTGGCCGGTAGAGCAGGATCTGGAAATTCGCCCCCACAGCAATAGGAGCGTTGCCAAACTGGGCGAGCTGCGGCTCGACCCGCTTGCCGGCAATCCAGCGGCCAAACGGTGTCACCCGCAGGACCGGCGCTCTGCCATCCCGCTCGTACGAGCGTTCGATCAGGCCCAGCCAGCTACACGCCGTCTCCAGTGTCGTCCCAAGCACGAGTGACATCACCCTCGCACGTCGCTCCTGGGCATCGGCAGCGGTATCAAGCGCAGCTCTGCGGGTTGAGCCGACGGCAGCGACCTGTGCCTGGCGTAGCAGGTCGGGCTCGGCTCGCAGGAGCCGCTCGACGAAGCGCCGTTCGTCGTACCACTGGTCCTCCTCCAGATCGCCAAGTGCGTGCAACAGGATCTCTCGCACCTTCGGCCACGACGCGCCATAGAGGTTCGCGTCCACCCGCTCGCGTCCCTCGACCCACTCCTCGGCGCTCGTCCAGGCGGCCACCATCCGCTGGCTGGCTGTCGTAAAGGCCGAGTCCCTCCAGCCCTGCGCCATCTCGCTGGGGACAGCTCTCTCGTTGCTGTCCTCGCGCAGGACTCCCATCAGAGCGCCGATCCGGACCAGCATCTCGATGTAACCGGTCGGGATGTCGAGGGTCTCGCGGTCAGCCAGCCAGAGTTTGCGGCGCAGGCGGCGGGCGATCGTCGGGTCGGCTTCCGAAAGCGGCTTCCAACGCGGGCTGGTAACGGTTACCTCCCGCAGGATCGTCAGCAGGTCCCACGCAGCCGCGTGGGGAAAGATCCACTCCGGTTCCTCGACATCGCCTGCATCGACCAGCCGCAGTTCAGGTGGCGGCTCGACCTTTGGCGGCTCGGGCTCCAGGATCGCGGTTGGCACGATCGCCAGACGCCGGTCGCCGTCATAGCCGTGCCAGAGCAGCAGCGGCGATGCCAGCTCGCGCAGGATCCGGCGGCGCGTCAGTAGCGGAACGTCGCGTGGCGGCAGCAATTCGTCGATCGGCACGACGCCGCCAGACGCCTTGAGCCGTGCCCAGGCGTTACGGGCCGGCGCCGACAACGCGCCGATCTGTCGCTCGACCCGATCGGGGCGAACGAGCTGCTCGCGGACCAGTCCGACCAGTTCTCCACGAGCGTGCATCGCGGGAATCACCCGCGCACCCCAGGCTGTGGCTGCTTCCTCGATCTCGGGATATGGAACGCTGGCCAGCAGCTCGTCAATCGGCATCCCCTGTGGCGAGGGAGCTATCTGCTCCGCCTCGACGCGCTCGATCATCATTCCCATCTCGCGCGGCAGGAAGTAGGCAGTGTCGGTAGCCCGTTCCTCATCGGACCGGCGTTCCTCGGTTGCAACGATCCCGATCGCATTGAGTGCCTCGACTTCTCGTCGTGCCTCCGGCTCGTCAATTCCGGTCTCGCCGGCCAGTGTCGCGACGCTGACGGCAGCGCCGTCATGACCGTCGAGCGTCCGCACCAGCAGCTTGCCCGGCTCGGTAACGCGCTCCCAGGCGTCGCGGACGGCCCAGACATCGGTCATCGTTCGATACAGCAGCGAGACATCGCCATGCCGGTCGTGCCCACGCAACTCAACCGCCCAGAATCCGGCAATCCGCTCCAGTTCGGCTGGCGAGCGCTGCAACAGTCGCCCCAACAGGTTGCGCATCGCCGTCCCTCCTCAAAACCGAACCGCCGGTGGTCAGGGGAGGATTATAGTGCTGAGGAGAAAGTGCTACGGAGAATGGGCGTTCTCGCTATGCTTCCCGCTCAGTACGATCCCTTTCCATAGCACTTTCCACTCAGCACGCACCGATGCTGTCGTATCATCCGCAGATGGATGGTGGGGTAACGCAGCATGAATCTATTGACGATCCGCGGCTGCAGGCGGGATTCGTTCCGGCCGATCCGGATCTGACGGCGTCGGTCAGGCGGCGAGCGAGAACGGTGTTTGGCGCATCAGCCGAACTGCTGGTCGTTGTGCCGGGGCGGATCGAGATCGTTGGGAACCACGTCGACTACAACGGTGGCGAAGTCCTCGCGGCGGCCGTCGATCGATGGGTCGCCGTTGCGGCTCGTCGACGAAGCGATGGTCAACTGCGGGTGATGTCCGGTGACCTCGGCTCTGCCGGCGAGACGTTCCCGGTCGCGGACTGCCTTGACTTCGACAGCAGGGTTATGGGCGACGCTGCCAGATCGTCGGATGCCGTGCGAGCGACGGTGGCCGCACTGCACGCTTCCGGCATCACAAGTGGCGGTTCCGATCTGTTCTATCGCGGGACGATTCCGCCAGGGGTCGGACTCTCGTCGTCCTCGGCCCTGTTGGTTGCGTTGGCTTGCGCACTCGCAGAACTGGCTGATGAGGCTCGGTCGCCACTGGACATCGCGCGAGTCGCAATGGATGCGGAGCACCGTACCGGCACCCCGGTTGGGCTGATGGACCACACCGCGTCGGCGGTTGGTGGCATCCTGCGCTTCTCCAACAATCCAGGTCGTGTTCGCGTTCTCGACGCACACCTAGGCGAAGCGCTGTTCGCGCTCGTTGACTCGGGCGTCCGGCACGGTATGCCCGGCTCACGGTACGCCGTGCGGGTCGCTGAGTGTCGCGAGGCCCTCGGTCTTTTGCGGGCAAGCGGCTACGAGATCGCCTCGCTGGCAGATCTGCCACGCAATGAGCTTGAGCCGGCCATTGCGCGACTACCTTCTCACCTCGCCGATCGCGTTCGCCACGTCGTCGAGGAAGTCGTGCGGGTTGGTGATGCGGAAACGGCGCTGGAATCCGGTGAGCTGTCCCGGCTAGGCGAGGTCATGAACGCATCCGGACACTCATCGGCGACCCTTTACGACATCAGCCATCCAGCGGTTGAAGCGGTGGCCGCTGCTGCCCGTTCCGTGCCTGGCGTTTATGGGGCGCGGATGATGGGTGGTGGCGATGGCGGCTCCGCCATTGCGCTCATCGATCGGGAGGCTGTCCCGTCGCTGGCTGAGCACCTTCCGAGTCATACGATCACCGTCTGCCGGATTGCACGCGGGATGAGCCTGTCGCGGGAATAGCCAGGTCGCCCCGGACATTACAGACAAGGCGTCCAATCGATACAGAAGGGAACCAGATGAACGAAAGCGAACAGCAACGGCCCCGGCGTGTGATGGTGGCCGTCGCACATCCGGATGACGCCGAGTTCGGTTGCGCCGGAACGGTCGCGAAGTGGGCTGCTGAAGGCCAGGAGATCATCTATGTCCTCGGCACCAGCGGTGACAAGGGCAGTGATGATCTGACGATGACCGGCGAGCAGCTGATGGAGATCCGCGAGGCCGAGCAACGCGCCGCTTGCGAGGTGTTGGGCGTCAAAGAGGTCGTCTTCCTGCGGATGCCCGATGCCGAGCTCGTGCCGGACCTCAACATGCGCCGAACGCTGACGAGGGTCATCCGCCAGTACAAGCCGGACGCAATCATCTGTCAGGACCCGACCGCCCGCTGGGAGGGGTCATTCTACATTCAGCATCCCGACCATCTGGCGATGGGCGAGGCGACGCTGGCCGCGCTCTTCCCGTCTGCTCGCGACCGGCTCACGTTTCCAGAGCTGCTGGCCGAAGGGTTGGAGCCGCACAACGTCACCGAGGTCTATATCTCAGCGTCTGAAGACAAATGCGACCACTACATCGACATCACCGACCACATCGACACCAAGCTGGAATCGCTGGCCGCCCATGCCTCCCAGATGGGCGAGTGGGATTTTCGGACGATGCTGAAGAACTGGTCACGCGACGCAGCCGCCATCGCGCGCTACAAGAAGTTCCCCGGCGCCGAAGAATGGCAGTACGCCGAGGCATACAAGTACATTCGAGTCTGGTAGCAGAACGGAGCAGGGACGTAGGGATGTAGAGCTTGAAGGAAGTTGGACCCGCCGATCGAGTGGCGAGACCAATCGCTATGTCCCTTATCCCTGTATCCCTGCGTCTCCATTTCCCTGACGGCAGGCGTCAGTCCGGCAGACCGCCAGCAGGTCAATTGCCTGATCGACGGCGTCGCTCGTGATCGGGAAGTCGGCGGTCGTCAGGTTCGAGACGAGGTCGGGATCACCTGCGTTGAGCCGGCCACGAATCAGACGGGTCACGCGGATGTGGGCGAACTCGACCAGGCGTGTCGGAATCCTGCGGTGCAATCCGAATGGGTCGAGCCGCATGATCGTCCGAACGATCCGATCGTTCTTCGCGCGGTAAGCTGCCACCTTCTCGCCGGCCAGAACGCCGCGCAGTTCGACATCCTCGAAGACACCCTCCAGCAGCGACCGTAGATCATCCGGTGAATAGTCGTGGACGTGGTGCGGGTTGGGCCGCGCTCCGGTCACGAGCAGGTTGGGAGTCGTCAGGATCAGGACCCCGCCGGGAGTCAGCAGGCGACGGACCTCCTGGACGAATTCGAGCGGGTCCGGCAGGTGTTCGAGGACCTGAAAGCAGACGACGACATCGACGCTCCCATCCGCGAACGGGAGTGCATCGGCGTTGGCGGCAACGAACGTGGACCGTTCCGACGTACTGTATTTGCTCGCCGCGTAGGCGACGACTTCGGGGTCACGATCGATCCCGATCGCCAACGTCGACCGTTGCGCAAGTAACGCTGTCCCGTACCCCTCACCGCAACCGCAATCGACGACGCGTTGGCCGGCAACATACTGCTCGGCGTACTCGTAGGCAGCCAGACTCTGAAGGTACGTCACGCGGAGTTCGGGCAACTCCGGGATGACCCGTTCGCCAGTAAAGCGCATTCCCAAGACGGCTTTGCCTCCTGTGGTGTCTCGTTTCACGCCGACCGCTTCGAGGTGCGGCAGCATCGACGGCGGCAGCCAGCCAATTGGCAGCCTGCCAGCCACCCCGCGTAGCGAGCGTGGGCCAGGTAGCTTGGCGAGTTGGGCTCCCGTCAGCCGCGGCTGGGCGAGGATGCGCGTCCCGAGGCCGTGGCGCGCGAATGCGGCGCGCAGTTCGCTGGCTGAAAACATCGACGGATGCCAGAAGTAGGCATCGTGCATTCCCCGCAGCCGGTAGAACATCTCGGCCAGCCGCCGGTTCGGTGTCTTGACGTAATAGCGGCCTTCGGGCGCGAGCACCCGCGCGACCTCCGCGATGTGAGCGTCCGCCTCGGGGATGTGCTCGATCACGTCGGTCGAGATGACGACATCAAAGCTGTCTTCACCGAATGGCAATTGCGCTCCGTCTGCGCCAACGAGCTTGGCGTCAGGCAGTCGCCTGCGTAAGGCAGCCAACGTCGTCGCCGTGAAGTCGGACAGCGTCAGGTTTGTGAAGCCGCGCCGATAGAGTTCGGCGGCAAAGAACCCACCCCCCGCCCCAAGCTCCAGGATGCGCAGATCACGCGGCAACGTCTCGATCTCACGCAACAGCATCGCCGGGACGTTCCAGTTCCCGTACGTATTGGACCGGTCTGGATACGCGCGGTCGAGTGCCTCGTAAAAGCGCGTCCGGACATCAGCCGGTATCGGCTTGCCGCGCCACTCGTCTGAGCAAGACCGGCAGAGGAATGTGCGCCCTTCGAACGATTTCCCACACAGCAGGCAGGCTCGCCGCGAGCGTTCGACAACCATCGTTAGACGTCCTTCGCTGGTTTCAGCCGCCAGATCCATCCGGCAGCACCCAGCAGCCCGCCCAGCACCAGTAGCCACCCGGCACTGAAGACGACATCGTCACGCACTGCATCACCGAGCGCACCAAGACTGTCGGCCATCAGCGACCGGGCATCCACGTCGCGCTCGTAGACCGTGCGGACGAGTAGCGCCCCGCCGGTAGCGTTGTCTGATTCGTCGATCGCGTACCATCCGCCGTACGGGGCGCGATCCGGGGTGATGCCAAAGTGCAGCCGATCAGCGTCTGGACCGTCGCCTGGAATGATCCGGACGCTGACGATCTCTCCAGAACGGAACGATGTCGCCGCGTCGAGTACTATCCAGTCTCCGTCACGTGGAAGGCTGTCCACAGACACGTCGATCGTCGGTTCGACATCGGATCCGCGTACGACTTGCAGCCGCGCGCCCGTGTTCCATGCGCCAGTCTGCTCGATCTGTCGTTCATCCTCCAGCCGCAACCCGACCGCGATCTCCAGCAGTGTCCCGTCCCGGACATCCGCTGGCAACGCCATCAATCGCTCCTGAAACTGCTCCGGCGTCGTCTTTCCATCGTTCGCAATCGCCGCCTGATGGCCAGGTCCGTAGACGAACTGCTGGACCACTGTCCGCTGCAATGCATGCCAGTCGACGGTGCCGTAGTCGTGCGCAATCGGACTCGTGTGACCGGTGACCCTGGCTGTGCAACCAGTTGTGAGAAGGAGGACGGTTAGAATGGTGAATGCTACAAACCCGAAGCCCGGCAACGACCTACCCACGCTCCCCCTCACGACCGGCCGCAGGATCTTCCACGCCATCCAGAGTGAGACAGCGGTCAGCACCGAGCGGAAGAGACCGAAGAAGAGGCGCGGTTCGATCTGGCTGTCGATCGCTTCGACCGGATCGGGCAGCGAGTCAACGCGATTCCCGAGCAACGGCTCAAACAGGTCCCAGGTCGTCCACGACCCCCACTGGGCGGAGTAAATCAGCACGCAGGCAATCTGGATCGCGTGGTAGATCGTCAATCGTCTGGCGTCGGCGGCCAGTGGGATCGTCAGCGCCAGGAAGGGAACGAGCCAGATGGCGTAGTGCGGGTGGAAGAACGTCACGCTGAAGAGCAACAGGAAAGCCGCCGCGCTGAACGGCAGGTATTCATCTGGCGTCACCCCGCGCTCGCTGACCCACAGCAGCCCGATGACATACACGACCGGGAAGAGGAAGATCCAGTCGTCAAAACGCAGGTAGAGGCCGGCGTCGAACCAGTACTGGAAGTGCTCGTAGGTGTCGAGGATCGTCAGGATCGTGCTCTTGCCGGAGGTGGCAAGTCCGGCCAGCTCGACCAGGGCGACCAGCCCGACCAGCAGCCCGAGGAAGAGCGCGAGCTGGCGGGCGGTTCGCCTGTACGCCAGCAGGAAGAGTGGGACGATGATAGCCGGGAAAAAGCGAGTCAGTGTCGCGATCCCCAGCAGCGCCAGCCCGACCAGCCGACCGGCGTCGGTGGCACGGCGGGCGGCGACGACCGAGAGCAGCACCAGCAGAATCGCCATGCTGTCGTGCCGCCCGTAGATTGCCGACGAGAAGATCACGAGTGGATTGAGGAGCCAGAAGGCGGCGACCGCCAGCCGCTTTTCGCTTGGGACAAGCCTCGTCAGCGTCCAGGCGCAAGCCAGGTCGGCGATGACATACGGCAGCTTCATCAGGAAGATCGCCCGGTAGAGATGGTGGTAGGCCAGGAACCGCTCGTAGTCCTCGCGACTCGCGCCAACGCCGAGCGTCGATGCCGACTCTGACCAGATCTGGTGGCTGTCGGGCAACAGCGGCCGGACGATCAGCAACCAGAGGTTGTGGACCGACTGGATGATGAACTGGCTCGTAAAGCCGAACCAATCGTTGTGGTACGCAGCCTCATGCGCCCGCGAGTAGATCTGGTAGGCGTCGAAGTGGAGTGTGAATGGCATCACCGCCAGCCGCAACGCCACCCCGGCCAGAACGACCAGCGCCAGCCGGCGTGCCGAATCGCTCGCTAGCGTCTCGCTGATCGGCACGCGCCGAAGTGCTTGCGCTCTCACAGTGGCCGGCCGAATCCCGACGCCCGTACCAGCCGTAACAAGCCGAGTGAGAGTGGCAGTGCGGCGACAAGCAGGACACGTTGCAGGATGGCCAACCCGAGCAAGCCAGTTGCCGTCGCGCCGGTCGCGCCGGAGAGAGCGACGATAGCCGCTTCTCGCGCTCCGACGCCGCCGGGCAGTGGTACGAGCTGTCCGATCATCAGCGGAATCGTCGCCAACGAGAGCAGCGTTGTCATGTCAGCCGGCAGCCGCAATGCCCAGAGCAGCAGCCCGACAACGGCTGCCTGCGCCAGCCACTTTGCCAGCGTCAGCACGCCGATGATGCTCCAGTTCACCTGTCCCCCAAGTGCGCTAAATGCCTCTGCAATCCTCTTCGTCCCGCGCTCGATCCGGTCACGCCCAATCAGCACGAACACGGCGGCGCAGACGACGAGCAGCACGCCGAGCGTGAGTTGCGCGGTTCGGCCCAGCTCGGGAAGGATGTTGCCGATCCTGTCCGGCCCGAGCAGCGCCAGCGCGACGATCGACCCGACAACGAGGACGAGAAAATCGAGTCCCTGCTCGAATGCAAGCGACAGCAGCGAGCGTGACCACGGGGCGCCGGCTGTCCGATTGGCCATGTACGCCATCGCCGGCGCTCCGAGATATCCCGGCGAAGCATAGTTGACCAGCGAGGCCGAGACAGTCATATCAGCTGCCAGCAGCGGCGAGACGTCGGTCCCGAGCGTTCGCATCACGATCCGCCAGCGGATCGCGTGGATGATCGGTAACGCGATCCCGAGCAGGATCACCAGCGGCAACGCCACCAGTCGCGCTTCGCGAACGACCTCCCAGGCCCGCCCGGCCTGGCCCGTGAGCCAGAGCGTCAGCAGCGCCGCCACGAGCCCGACCCAGAAGGCGGCCGGCACGATCAGCCGCGAACTGGCTGGCGCTGCCATCGGCCCCCCATCACCCGCTCGACAACTCCTCCAATAATGCGTGATCGCTCGTTCGCTCCGGCGTACTGCTCGTAGGCGGCTCTCCCACCACGCGCTATCCGCTCGCGTTCAGAACCATCGCAGAGTCGTTCGATCGCGTCCGCGAGCGCCTCCGGACTGTCTGGTTGAACGCGGATCGCACCGTCACGCTCCTGCAAACCCCTCCGCAACGCCTCCTCTGCGAGGAGAGGGGCTTTTCGTCGCACGGTACCTGAAGCCCCTCCCTTTCCAGGCCGGGTACCCTCTGGGTGGCGGTTGGGAAGGGGTTTCGAGGAAAGCGCCATCACCGAGGGACGCTCTCTCGTCACCGTCGCGACGCCCGATGCGAGCGACTGATAGACCTTGTTCGGCACGACCCGTCCCGCCTTCGCTCCGCCACTGAAGACGCCGAGTGCGACGTCGGACTCGCGGAGACGGTTGCCCAGGTCGGCTTCTGGAATCCAGTCTGTCCACGTGATGTTGTCGACGTTCAACTGTGCAGCAAGGTCGCGCATCTCGCGATAAGTCTGCCCGGTTCCGACGAGTTCGAGGCGGACCGGCAAGCCGCGTTGCTCGACGAATCCTGCCGCCCGGACGATCGTCTCGATGCCGTGGAGCGGGATGAACTTTCCATAGAAGAGCACATCCAGCGGGCGATCGACCGTGGCATCGTTCCAGTCAGCGCATGTGGACTCGTGGAAGATCGACTCATCAGCCCCAACTGGAAGGACAATAACTCGATCGGCTGCGATACCGAAGTGGTCGATCATGTACTGAGCATTGTCGACGGTGTCGGCCAGCACCAGATCGGCAAGCCTGAGCGCTATTCGGTCGATGCACGCGATCGCCCAGGCCAGTGGTGATCGACGTCTGACGACTCCTCGATCTTCCACGATCGTGTCGGTCAGCGTCACGAGCGGATCGAAGATGACCGGCTTTCCTGCCAGCTTCGCGATCGGCCCAAGCAGCAGCATGTCCAACTGTCCGATGTAGCCGATCACCAGCGCATCGCAGCGCAGCAACCGCAGCGCAACCTCCGGGACAAGCCGACTGTACGCCAGGACCAGCCTGCCCGCGATGCGTAGTAGTTGCATTGGCCCGGCTGAACTCTTGTCACGAATCTGCTCCCAGACCGGAACGTGCGCCGCTTCGATGCGTACTCCAGCATCCCGCAGCGCATGGGCAGTCAGCCGGTTGCGCGGGTAGTCTCGCTCGTATGTCCCTGCGTAACAAAAGCGCGGCGTTCGATTCACGGTCGAATTGTACGGGGTTGCGAGGTGAGAAATGGGGATAAAACGAACTCCGCGCGCCCCCCACCAGCTTCAGGTCAACGCACAGTGATGACGTCAACCGGCCCGCTGCGGCGAATGATATGGATGCCGGCATCATCGGCGACCTGATGGAGCGAGAGATCGAGCGTCACATCGTTGACCTGAAGATTGTTGATGACGACCTCGTCCAGGCCGCACGGCAGCCGTGGGTGGTTGAACCGGACAACGTTGTTCGTCGCGTCGATATCCATTCCGAGGCACGCATCCAGCAGCATGAAGACGCTTCCAGCAGCCCAGGCCTGTGGCGAGCACGCGACCGGGTAGAGCGTCGGACCACTGCTCGGACGGCGCGGGAATCCACACACCAACTCTGGCAAGCGACTCAGATCGATGAACGTGCTCAGGTCGAAGAGACCCTTCGTAATCTGAAGTGCCTGCTCCTTCAAACCACATCGCGCGAGACCTGCCGCGATGAGGGCGTTGTCATGAGGCCAGACGGACCCGTTATGGTACGACATCGGGTTGTAGCGCGGTTCGCCGACTGCCAGCGTCCGCACGCCCCAGCCGGTGAACATGTCCTCACTCAGCAGTATATCCGCGATCGACATCGCTCGATCAGGCTCGGCGATACCTGTAAAGAGACAGTGGCCTGCGTTCGACGCCCGCACCTTGCACGGTTGCTTGTTGCCATCCAGCGCGAGGGCGTAACTACCAAGTTCGTCGAGCCAGAAAGTCTCGTTGAAGTGCTTGTAGAAGCGTTCAGCCTCGGTGTCCAACTCAGTGGCACGATCTTGGTTGCCGATCGCGCGAGCGAGTTCAGCGGCGGAGCGAAGCGCAGCATACACATACCCCTGCACTTCGCAGAGCGCGATTGGTGCGATCGGGTCGCTGCCGTCGGCATGAAAGATCGAGTCGTGTGAATCCTTCCAGCCCTGATGAACGAGTCCATTCGTGTTGTGTTGTGCGTATTCGACGAACCGATCGCCGTCAATATCTCCGAAGCGTTCAATCCAGCCAAGCGCCGCCTCAATGTTCGGCCAGATCGACGCGACCGTCTCGCGGTCGGCCGTCCGCCGGTAGTAGGCTCCGGCCAGCATCACGAACAGCGGTGTCACCTCGACACTCCCGTAGTAGCACCCGAACGGGATCTCGCCGAGTTCCGCCATCTCCCCCTGGCGGACTTCGTGCAGGATCTTGCCCGGTTCTGCTTCCCGTTCGGGATCGATCTCGGTCGCCTGATGCGCTGCGAGATACCGCAGCACCCCGCTGGCGATCCGCGGCTCAATTGACAACATCTGGAGCGCGGTAATGATGCCGTCCCTGCCGAAGACCGTGCTGAACCACGGTACTCCCGCATATGGGTATGGCCCTGCCTCCAGCTCGGTGACCAGCATCCGTATGTCTGTCCGGGCACGGTCGATCCAGACGTTGAATTGCTGGTTCGAGGTCGTGATCGTGGTATCGCTCTCCCGCTGAGTTGCCAGGCACCGGCGTGCCTCATCCAGCGCCGCTTCGTAAGGCGCCGGCTCGGAACTGTGGTCGTTGCCGAACGACGCGATCGTATCGACGTGCTGGCGATGACCTTGCGGCAGTTCCAACTTGAACTGCGCGTGCCCCTCTTCCAAATCATCCGGTGTAACTGA
Source organism: uncultured Chloroflexia bacterium (assembly GCA_963763325.1). GTDB lineage: Bacteria > Chloroflexota > Chloroflexia > Thermomicrobiales > CFX8 > JBBECJ01. The sequence continues at coordinate 934,684 of CAVXOL010000024.1, read as the reverse complement.
GAACCGTATCTGTGTCGTGCGGGTGACGCCGTCAAGTCCCGCGTACGTGATGTGGACGCGATCGGTGTCGAAGGCGGGCGGGTTAAGGTGACCGCGCCGGTCGCGCGTCATGCCGCGCACCTCGAAGATGTCCGCGTAATCGGCGCCAAAGCTGATGCTAAGGGTCACTGTCTGCGGCACATCAGCATAGTTCGTAATTACGACTCGCTCGTAGCACGCATCGTTCCAGAGAAATGTCGAACGTTGGAGGTGCAGCGTCCCCTGTGGAATCGAGTGCTGCTCCATCGTCGCGATCTCGTGATTGGTGAGATCGACCGTCAGGACGATGTTGGCGGCATCGACCGTCGAGCTGAGCAGCAACGGACGCTCGCCGTCGATGCGGAGGACGCGCTGGGAGAGGTAGCGTGTCCCATGGTGGTAGATTCCCTGCTCCGCTGTACCTATCGGCTGAATGTCACCATGCCGATCAAAGATCGCGAAGGTGTCACCGTGCTTGAGGACGGCCGTCCAGGCGTCGGCTAACGACGATGTCGACCGAACGTAAAACTGGTCTTCAATTTGGATGATCTCGCTCAAGCCCGCTTCCATCCTCTCGCGTCTGGCTTCGGTCATCGATGTTACAGATTGTCGGTGTACAGCATGGCTCGTGCCGTATCGTCCTCGAAGCGACCGGACGCTGAATTTATCCTCCTCCAACAGCGCATCGGAAATCACAGGCGTGATGGGCTCGACAGTCGATTCCTGAATGCTGATTCCGTACTCAGCGAAGCGCAAGAGTGTGGTCTTGTTCTTGCTCAATTGGGAGGCTGGAAGCTCGCCAAAAGCAATACTCAACATGATGGCGATGATCGCTGAGTGAATTGATAGTAACGGGAGATACTGATATGCGAGTTGCGATTGCAGCCCCACTGATTGAACCCATACCACCGACCCTCTACGGCGGCTCTGAGCGCGTTGTCTCGGTTGTCGTGGAAGGACTGGTTCGCCGCGGACATGATGTCACGTTGTTTGCCAGTGGCGACTCTCGGACATCGGCCACTCTCGTTCCGACCGCCGCGCGGAGCCTGCGGCTCGATCCTGAAATTCAGGACTACATAGCCGCCACGGTGCTGCATATCGGCGAGGTCTACCGTCGGGCAGATGACTTTGATGTGATCCACAACCATGTCGACTACTTAGCGTTCCCATTCGCGCGCCTGTCGCCCGTGCCAACTGTGACGACCGCTCATGGCCGGCTGGACCTTCCGGAAATCCAGCGTCTGTTCGGTTCGTTCCCTGAGCAGCGGTTGGTTTCAATCAGCTACGCGCAGCGCGAACCGGTGCCTGAACTCAACTGGATCGGCAACGTCTACAACTCAATCGACATCGATCACTTTCACTTTCGGCCTGCTGGTGGCGACTATCTCGTCTTCCTCGGCAGAATCTGCCCTGAGAAGCGACCAGACCGTGCGATTGAGATCGCCCGTGACCTTGATATGCCACTCGTCATCGCCGCTAAGGTCGACGCCGTTGACCAGGAGTACTGGGAACACGCGATCGAACCGCTCGTTAAGGCCGCCTCGAACATTACCTACATCGGGGAGGTCAACGAGCATCAGAAGGATGAATTACTCGGTAATGCATATGCGTACCTGTTCCCGATTGACTGGCCGGAGCCATTTGGGCTGACGATGGCGGAGTCGATGGCGACCGGAACGCCAGTCGTCGCTTACCGGGCCGGATCGACGCCGGAAATTGTCATCGACGGCGTAACCGGCTTCGTGTGTAATTCCATGCGCGAGATGCTTGAGGCAGTCGAAAAGGTTGGCAACCTGGATCGCCGTGCCTGTCGTGAGCATGTCGAGCGCCTCTTCGCGCCCGATGTCATGGTGAGCGGATATGAGGACGTCTATGCGAGTATCGTCCGCTCTGAGCAGTTGGAACCTGAGTCGTTAGGCAACACTCATCACCGAACTGGTACGCTTCTGTGGCCAGTTGGCGCTGGTGTGTGCGTTCCTTTAGGGGGCTCTCTGGTGCCCGCTCGCGGAGCGACTCGCCTTGATCTCTACCGCCCTTGCTGCCCATCCCGAGTTAGCGATCCGCCCGCTGTGTGAGGTGTTCGGCGCCGGTCGTCCCTGGTATTACACGCAGCCGTCTCCAGAGGCGCGGCCAGCCGCGACGTGTTGTTGCCAGCCTCGATCGAGTCTATCTTTCTTTCCTATCCTATCTACTTTTATCTCCTCTTCACCTATCATTTTCATCTTTATCTCTTTTCTTTCTACCACTATCTTTTTTTTCTCTTCTTTTTCTATTCTTCCTTTCTCTTCCATCTCTTTCTTCTCTTCTTCTTGACCACTAACTCGCCACTTTTCCTTTCCCTCTTTCCTTACCTTTTCACCTACCTCTTCTTCTATCTTCCTTTTCTTTTTTTTCTTTCCTACATCACCTACATTCAGTTGGTCGTAGGGGATGCTCTGTTTGACGCTGCCATGTACCGTGAGTTGCCAACTGACGGGGCGAACTGATCATGTACAGGCGGGGTCTCCGTAAAGGGTTGACGAAATCCTTCAGAACAGGATCTGCTTGGCATAACGAACGACGATGGCATCATACCTGCGACGAACTGTCGTGAGGGAATCGGCCCTCTGGAACGACTCAGAAAGGACTGCCTAGATGAGTACGACCACATGGAACCCGACCACACACGATGAGTACGACCTGCTTAACGGATTCGATGTCTACTCCAGCGACAACGAGAAGCTCGGTACGATCAAGGAAGTCTGCCATCCGGCTGCGGCGATGCCGGCGGCGCGTGGCGGACACTACTTCCGCGTCGATCCGGGCAAACTGAAGAAGCTCTTCTCCGATCAGGATGAGGTCTTTGTCGCTGAGACGATGATCCGCGAGGTCCGACCAGATGACGACCGAGTCATCCTGAGTGTCCCGAAGGATCGCGTCCAGCACGAGGAATGGGGCCGGCCGCACGACTTCGAAACCTATCGGCTCAGTAAGCCTTCAGCGAGTTAGCAATCAGCCTGTCAGCCAGTCAGTTCGCCAGCCGGGCCGGAGCGTCGCTCCGGCCCGCGTTGGTCTGGGGATTGGGCGGTGCGCACAACTCAAAGCGCCGACCTTCGTGCCTCACACCGTGACACCCAGCGCATGTTGAGCGTAGGCTAGTCGGTAGCATGCTCCGATACGGGTGTGGTCAGCAAGGGAGGCGCGAAGGTGGCAGTCGAGATAGCACCAGCCGGCAGGAGGGCAATTGCGCCGAGCGCGGATCAGGTGTTGGAAACCTGCCAACGCGAGGCGGTCCAGTTCATCAGCCTCCAGTTCACTGACGTGATGGGCATCCCCAAGCTGGTGACGATCCCGATCGACCTCTTCGAGGATGTCATCGAGCACGGCCAATGGTTTGATGGCTCGTCGATCGCCGGCTTCGCCCGGATCGCCGAGAGCGACATGTTCCTGATGCCCGACCTCGCGACCTTCAACATCATCCCCTGGGAGCGGGGACGCAACACGACTGCCCGCGTCATCTGCTGGGTCCACAAGCCGAATGGCGACCTGTTCGAGGGCGATCCGCGTGTCGTCCTCCTGCGCCAGATCGAGCGGCTGGCCCAACTCGGCTACGCTTTCAATACCGGCCCGGAGTTGGAGTTCTTTCTCTTCCGCAAAGACGGACGGCGACATCTCTGTCCTCCCGCACGACCGCGCCGGGTACTTCGACCTCTCGACCGACCTGGCTGCCGAGGTCCGCAAGGACATGATCCGTGCATTGCAGGAGATGGGGATCAAGGTCGAGGCGGGTCATCACGAGGTCGCGATAGGCCAGCACGAGATCGACTTCGAATACGCCGACGCGTTGACGACCGCCGACCAGGCAACGACCTTCAAGTTCACGCTCAAGGCGATTGCCCAGCAGCACGGCCTGCACGCGACCTTCATGCCAAAGCCGGTCGAGGGGATCGCTGGTTCCGGCATGCACACGCACCAGTCGCTCAGTTGGCTGGACGGCGGTGGGAACGCCTTCGTCGATCAGGACGACGCCTATGGCCTCTCGTCACTGGCCAAACACTTCATCGCCGGCCAACTGGCTCATGCTCGCGGGATGACGGCGGTGCTCAACCCGCTCGTCAACTCGTATCGCCGGCTCGTACCAGGCTACGAGGCGCCGGTCTATATCTCCTGGGCGCGCCAGAATCGCTCGGCGCTGGTACGTGTCCCATCGGTCCGCGCCGGCCGGACGGCCGCGACCCGGATCGAGCTGCGCTGCCCGGACCCAAGCTGCAACCCCTACCTCGCGTATGCCGCGATGCTGGCCGCCGGGATCGATGGCATCGAGCGTGAATTGCCATTGCCGGAGCCGGTCGAGGAGAACCTCTACCACTTCACCGAGGAAGACCTCCTCCGCCGCAATGTCTCGACCCTCCCCAGCACGCTTGGCGAGGCGATCGTGGCACTCCGAGCCGACGATGTCATCCGCGACGCCCTTGGCGAACACGTTTACGACCGTCTGACCGAGTTCCAGGTCAGTGAGTGGCGCGCCTTCTGCCAGCACGTCACCGCCTGGGAGCGTGACCGCTACCTTGAGGTGTATTAGCCAGCATCCGAGCAGCGAGACGTTCGAGTGCCCCGGTCCAGATTGACGCGCGATGAGCTACGCTCTATAGTGAGTGTAGTGTCATTCAGGAGTAACGGCAGAATTTGTCGCAGCGCGTGCGTGAAGGTGTGGCGGGCATGTCAGTCCTTCGTCAGGCTGGGTTGCCGGTGTTCTGGCCGAACCATCTCAAGACCTACAAGGACTGTCCTCAGCGCTACTATCTCCAGTTCGTCCGCAAGCGCAAAGGCCGGTTGGTCGATACCTCAGCGATGAAGCGCGGGCAGGTAACGCACAACGTCCTCGCGCAGGCGTTCCGGTACTTTGGCGCCCGCAGCGCATTCCCAGACGGTCTGGACAAGCGCATTACCGAGCGACTGCCCGTCGATGATTACGCCAGTCGTGACCATTGGCAGCAGGATGTGCGCGTCATCGGAGACTGGGTCGAGAACGCCATCGAATCGTTCGATACGCGCAAGTCGGTTCTCGCCGTCGAGAAGTCATACGCATTCCCGTTCCCGGGCAGAGTCGTCGAACCACCATTCACACTGAACGCTCGGGTCGACCTCGTCCTGCGGCTTGATGACGGTGCGGTCGAGCATGTGGATTGGAAAACCGGTAAGCGTGGCTGGGTTGACGAAATCCAGAACGTCGCTGCCCGCCTCAGCGTGGGCCGAACACTTCAGGAGCCACGCGTTGTCAGCACGGTCAGCTTCCTCTCGGCTGCCAACGGCGAGATCGATGACAGTAGCGAATTGTCGCGCACCGAGGTGCGTGAGGGCTGGGAAACGATCAAACACCTCGCCACGAGTATCTGCACTGACGAAGAATGGTTTCCAAGGCAGGGACCGCTTTGCAACTGGTGTCCCTACTACCAGCACGGCTGCAAGCTGCATCGTGCCACCGGAACCGATTGACCGGGTAGGATGGTACGCAACGAAAGGAGTGGGAGATGACAGACGATCCCATTCAGGATAGTAAGCAGCCAGGTGATGACTGGACGCCGACCGAGCAGATCAGCTGGTTTCCGGTGCCGGCCGAGGAAGACCTTGACCCGCGCGTCGCAGAATTAGTCGCGTTGCAGCGCGAGAAGCTCGGTGCGCCGAACAACGTCGTTCGCTGCCATAGCTGGCGACCGGAACATATGCTGCGCTGGCTTGGTCTGTATGAGCACATCCAAAAGGGACCCTCCGGCCTGAGCCGGATCGAGCGCGAGATGATCGGGGTCGTTGTCTCGGCTGAGAACAGGTGCATGCTCTGACTCACCAACCACGGTGCCGAGTTGCGGCGCCTGACCGGTGACCCGATCCTGAGCGAGCGGATGGTCCAGGATTACCGTCGTGCCGGCCTCGATGCCCGGCTGCGGGCCATCATGGACTACGCCGTCAAGATCACGCGCAATTCAGTCGAATGCAGCGAAGCCGACATCGAGACACTGCGCGGTCACGGTCTCTCCGACGAAGACATCTACGACGTCATCCAGACCGCCGCCATCTACAACTTCAACAACCGCGTCGCCAACGCCTCCGGCTTCCTGCCGGATCGCGCGTTTCACGGCGCGTTCCGCTGAGCCGTTAGCCATCAGATATCAGCAATCAGCCTGTTGGTCGAATGATGAACGTATCCATCCCGACCAACAGGCTGACTATCTGATTACTGATTGGCTGACTCGCTGACAGCTAATCCCCGATCGCGCCTTCCGGCTTGACGGCGCCCTTGCGGCGGCGCTCGACGAGCTGCGGTGACGGGGTCTTGACGTTCCAGACCAGCTTGAGCTTTTCAAGCGTGCGGATCACGATCGCCGAGAGGTCGAATTGGCGCCACGACATGCCGTGGTAGGCCATGGCCGGGAATGCGTGATGGTTGTGGTGCCAGCCCTCACCGAAGGCCAGCAGGCCAACCAGCCAGTTGTTGCGGCTCTCGTCCTTGATGTCGAACGGCCGGTCCCCGAAGGTATGGCAGACCGAGTTGACGGCCCAGGTGACGTGGTTGACGACCGCGATCCGGACGAAGCCGCCCCAGAGCAGCCCCATCCAGCCGCCGATCAGGAATGGGATGATGAGGCCCAGTGCGACCCAGAGCAGGAAGGTGCGATCGACGAAGGAGATGACCGGATCGGCCATGTGACGCTTGCAGTAGCGCTCGCGCTCGGCTGGCGGAGCCGTGAAGAACCAGCCCATGTGGGCATGGAAGAAGCCTTCGAGCGGGGAATGCGGGTCGCCATCTTCGTCAGCGTGGGCGTGGTGCTTGAGGTGGTTGGCGGCCCAGTCGATCGCGCGGCCCTGGACTGCCATCGACCCGAGGATCAGGAAGATGACATTGACGGCCTTCACTGCCTCGAAGCTGCGGTGGGTCAGCAGCCGGTGGAACCCGACGGTAATCCCAAGCCCCGTCAACACGTACAACACGAAGAAGAGGGCCAGTTCGCGCCCGCCGATCCAGTCCTGCCAGAGCAGGTACATGGCGTAGGCAGTCGCCAGCAGCGGACCGATCACGAAGACGATCAGGATGCTGTGTTTGATGATTTTGGACACTGCGTTCTCCATCTAGGGCAGATTGCGACGCTCCTCACCATATGCTCGTCAGCCTGGTTCCTGTGTGAAGGATTCGAGGCTGTTCAGTCGAGCGTTCAATCTCATTCCGGCTCATGTGATGTCCGCGCACCTGTCAGGACGTTCGATATCAGACGTACACGGACCTCGATGCTGGAACAAAACGCGCTGGCTTCACGTAGCGGACCCTGCTCCTGCCACGCTCGTAGAAAATGGCGCGCTGATTGCATCACCCTGGTGAGGACAAGGGCGATAGATGGAACGATACCACTTTACAGAGGTCACCGCTGTCGGAAACTCGTGGTTCCAGAGTTGCGATGTGCAATCGATCACCGGCTGAGGCTTGACCCGGCTGGTACGCTTCCGATTGGGCATTCGGCCCATTGCGATTCCGGACACGCTCGGTCCGGACAGAAGGGACTCCAGTCACATGGCTACCGGCACCATTAAGACCCTCCGTGACGACAAGGGCTTCGGCTTCATCACGCCTGAGGGCACATCTGGCCGCAACGACATCTTCTTCCACCGGTCGGCACTGCTGAGCGGGGATTTCGACATGCTGCAGGAAGGCCAGCGCGTCAGCTTCGATGAGGAGCCGGATCCGCGCGACCCATCCCGCCGGCGTGCTGTCAACGTCGAGACCGTCGACGAGTAGGACCGCCGCTCAAAGCAGCCAATCAGACCGCCGCAGCCCGAAAGGGTTGCGGCGGTTGTTCGTTGGGGTAGCCGGAGTGATATCCGCACCTACTTAGAGCGGGTCCCTGCCTCATCGCTCAGAACCTCGACCAGCACCTCAGCCCCACGAACGATGTCCGGCAGATCAAGGCCGCCGTATCCGAGCAAGAGACCGTACTGCGTCGGTGGGCCGATGAAATACCCGTCAAGCGTTGAGACGATGACGCCGTGCGCGCGGGCTCGCAACTCGACTTGGCGGGGATCGATGCTCCGGTCAAGTTCAAGGAAGACGTGCAATCCGGCTTCCAGGCCGCGCAGCTGGGCCAGGTGGCTGACCGGTTCGAGTGCATCGCGTAGTGCCGCCCGTTTTTCTCCATAGTGCCGGCGCATCCGTCGGATATGGCGTTCGAGATGACCTTGCGTGATGAACGCGGCCAGCGCCCGCTGGAGTGGCCAGGGGGTGTGGAAGTCGGACAGCCGCTTGAACCGCTCGACGCGTTCTCGTAACGGTTGCGGCGCAACCAGATAGCCGACACGCAGGGCAGGCGAGAGCACCTTTGAGAACGTACCGATGTAGGCAACGCGACCCGTCTGCATCGATTCCAGCCAGGGCAGGGAGCGGCGGGGCATCGAAGCGAAACTCGCTGTCGTAGTCGTCCTCGACAATCAGGCCGTCGTTGGCCTGTGCCCACTCGATCAGCGCCACCCGTCGGCCGACCGGCATCCGCGCACCGAGTGGATATTGATGTGACGGCGTCACGTAGACGAACATCGGCGCGTCGTCACCTGCCGGCAGTTCCTCAACCCGCAGGCCATCCTGATCGACCGGTATTGGCACGAGCGTCGCGCCCCGCGCCTGAAGCACCTGGCGCGCCAGCTGATAGCCCGGCTCCTCGAAGCCGACTGAATCGCCGGGGGCGAGCGTCGCGCGCGCGATCAGGTCGAGGGCCTGAATCGCTCCTGCGGTCACGATCACGTCATCGGCGCCACACGCGACACCACGTGACCGCCGCAGGTAGCCGGCGATCGCTGCCCTCAACTCGGGATCACCAGCTGGCGGTCCGTAGTCTGACGGTGGAAGCTGCCCCGAGACATCGTGCCAGACCCGCCGCCAGACATCGGCCGGGAGCTGGGTCGTGAATGGTCGTCCCAGCCGGAACTCGATCGCGCCCGGGTACTCGACCTCGGCTCCCGGTGGGAGCGGTCGCTGCCGCAGCCAGCGCGGCGACCCGCTCGGTGCCGGCAACGCCGGACGCGGAAGCGACGGCAGGTCGCCGGTCACGTACGTTCCCGAGCCGTGACGGCCCTCGACGTATCCTTCCGCAAACAACTCGTCGTAGGCCGCCAGCACGACATTGCGCGACACCCCGGCTTCGCTCGCCAGCGTTCGCGTCGACGGCAGGCGCATCCCGGCCGCCAGCCGGCCATCGAGGATCGCGCGCCGCAACTGCTCGGTTAACTGGATCTGTAACGATGTCGGCGCATTGCGTTCGACGCGGACAGGGAAATCCAGCATAGCGGTCGACTCCAGTGGTTCCTGAAAATAGCCGATGTGTGGCTCTGGGAGTGTAGCCACTTTGGGAGCATCATACTTGAAGAACGTGCGAAGATGGCTCTTCGGACCTGCCTGCCGATGACATGAGAGTGAAACAAGTGACCCATAAACTGCGAGTCGACGAGCGAATCTACGAGACGTTCCCGGATTACCGTGTATTGGTGCTCTACGCCTATGGGCTGACCAACGCTCCGAGTGATGAGTCGAGCATTCAGTTGCTGCGGGCCGCCGAGGCTGATGCGCGCGCAGCGTTTGGAGACGCCAAACCCGCGACGCACCCGCACATCGCAGCCTGGCGTGAGACGTTCAGCCGCTTTGGCGCGAAGCCGAGCAAGTATCCGTGCTCGGTTGAGGCTCTGCTGGGCCGCGTCCTCAAAGGGCAGGATCTTCCGGCCATCAACCGCGTCGTCGATCTCTACAACGCCGTCAGCATCCGGCACGTGCTGCCGGTCGGCGGCGAAGATCTTGACCAACTCACCAGCGACTTGACGCTTCAGTTCGCGTCCGGCGACGAGCCATTCTCGCTCATCAGCGGCGGCGAGGAGGTCATCGAACATCCTGAGTCCGGTGAGGTCGTCTGGTCGGACAGTAGTGGCGTCACCTGCCGGCGTTGGAACTGGCGCCAGTGCCGACGTACCCAACTGACCGAGACGACCCGCAACGCCTACTTCGTCCTAGACAGCGTCACGCCGTATACGCTTGAGGCACTCATCGCTGCGGGCGATGATCTCACGCGCCTGTTAGAGGAAGCGTCGCCGGGCGTCAGCATTGAGCGGCAGCTGACATCGTTCGGTTGAGCGTATTGGAAGCGGCTACCTACGGATTGTGTCCCCAATCGGGGCTGCCTGTGTATAGAAGAAGGAAACGAGCCAATGTCAACATCGGACCGCCCAACCCAGCACCCGTTCAACATGTACACCCATATCCACCAGCAGCCAGCGTCCTTCGCAAACGCCGTCGTCCGCAACCGTGACGCGGTCGATGCCTTCGCGCAGAGTGTTGCCAACCTCGATCGGTTGTTCATCGTTGGAATCGGCACGTCGTGGCACGCGGCGTTGATGGCCAAGCACTTCATGCGCGAATACGGTGGGGGATGGCGGCCCAGGCCGTCCATTCGTTTGACTTCGTCCTCTACGGCCCACCACTGACCGACCGTGACGCCGTCGTTGTCGTCTCACATACGGGCGGCAAGAGCTACAGTGTAGAGGCGCTGTCGCGAGTTCAGGCAAGCGGTGCCCGATTCGCACTGGTGACCGGCGAGGCTGGTGCGGCACGACATGACGCCGTCGAGCACCTGTTCATCACGACCCCGCCGGAAGGTTCGGCTACCTACACCTTTTCGTACACGAGTGCCTTGGCTGTCCTCGCGCATCTCGCTGGCCGGATTGGCGAGCACCGGTCAGGAGCGACCGCCCTCGAGGAATCGATGCTCACCGATGAGGTCCCGACAGCGTTACGGGCGGCGCTCGACACCGACGCTCAGATGCGTGAACTGGCATCCCGGCACGTGAATGCCCGCCACATCTGGCTCTCTGGCGGTGGCCCTGCCGGTGTGACGGCAATGGAGGTTGCGCTCAAGATCAAGGAAGCCGCCTACCTGATGGCCGAGGGCATCCCAACCGAACAGATGCTGCACGGCCCGTTCCAGGCGTCCGACCCGCTGGATTGATGGTGCTGGTCGCGCCCGCCGGCCCGGCCCAGTTGCGAACGACCGACCTGGCGGCCGAGACGAAAGCAATTGGACTTGACTTGATCGTCGTCTCCGATGGAACCTATAACGGCCCGGCAGATACCATCGTCACGGTCCCGCCTGTCCCGGAACCGTTCGCCGCCATCACGGCGCTGATCCCGCTCCACCTCTTCGCCTACTGGCTGGCGATCGAACGAGGCACTAACCCCGACCGATTCCGCCTCGATGACGAGCGCTTCGCCCGCGCGTTCGCGTTGACGAAACTGTGAGGCAGCGCATCGCTGCCTGGTCGCACACACGCAGTTGGCTATAGCCGCAGCTTCATCCCCTCGTGCGATGCGACGAAGCCGAGTGATTCGTAGAAACGGTGGGCATCGGGACGGCGCTTGTCGGTCGTGAGCTGCACCAGCCGGCAGCCTCGGCTGCTGGCACGCTCGATCGCCCACTCGATCAGATGACGGCCGACCCCCTTGCCGCGATGACTGGCGGCGACTCGGACGCCCTCGATCTGGGCGCGCTCGCCGCCCTGATAGGTCAGGCCGGGGATGAACGTCAGTTGCAGCACCCCAACGACCGTCCCGGCGTCTTCGGCGACCACCAGCTCGTTGCGGGCGTCGCGCTCGATCTCCTCGAAGGCTGCAATGTAGGCAGCCGGCAGCGGCTCGCGCAGGGCTTCTCGCTCACTGCCAAGCACGTCGTCCGCCAGAAGTCCGATGATGACAGGCAGGTCCGCGCGTAAAGAGGACCTGAACCGCAACGTATCCACACGTGACCGATTCCCTTCGCTGTCTGTCTCGGCGCATTACTGATGCTTTTCATAATAGTAGCTTGCAGTGCGTGACCAGTTGACCCAGTCGAGCGAATGATGAGCGTAAGCGCCTGATGGCAGACGCTACCCGCCGCCACCAGCGACATCCACGTCACCTGTTAGATCGTTAGCACGATGTGAAACGATTGGCGCGGGTAGTCGGCGGAATCGTATCGAGTCACGTGGTTGTGCGGGGCGGCCTCGTGCTGATAATGCAGGGGGTTAGATGATGTCAATCGCACAGACGCTGACGACGCGCTCGCGCGTTGTTCAGGCAGCGACGCTGACGCTGGCGGTGATATTGCTGCTGCTGGCCTTTGTTCGCAATGACGCAGGAGCGGTCGCGCCGGACGGAGAGCCGTTCGCGCGAACCTGGGCGCGGACCGACAAGCCCGTCGCTGACCTGCAGGTCGACCGAACCTGGATGTGGGGGCCGGAGGCAAACACAGAGGGCAGGTTCGAGCCATACGTCGAAGGCCACAACGGCGGTCGCTTTGTCCAGTACTACGACAAGGCGCGGATGGAGATCACGACCGACCAGAGCATTCCGTTCGATAGCCCCTGGTTCGTCACCAACGGCCTGCTCGTCAACGAATTGATGACCGGCGAGCTCCAGCTTGGTAACAACCTCTTCGAACCACATCTCCCGGCCTCGATCAACGTCGCCGGCGACCCGGACGGCTCGACTGGCCCGACCTACGCCGCTCTCGCAGCGCTACGTGATGCCGACGCCTACGAAGTTGGCTCAGCGATCGACGCCGTCGTTGACCGTTTCGGAAACGTCTCCACCAGTCCAACCCTCATCACGGAAAACGTGACGGCAGCCGAGTACGTCCCACAGACCGACCACACCGTCGCGTCCGTTTTCTGGACGTTCATGAACTCCCAGGGAACAGTCTGGGAAGGCGGCCAGTACGTGACTGAAGCGCTGTTCGAGAACGCCTTTTACGCCACTGGCTATCCGGTGATTGAGGCCTACTGGACGACGGTTGATCTCGAAGGCGAACCGACCAACGTCCTGCTCCAATGCTTCGAGCGCCGCTGCCTGACCTACACACCCGGCAATGACGAAGGCTGGAAGGTCGAGGCCGGCAACGTCGGCCAGCACTACTATCACTGGCGCTACGTCCAGATTCCGTCCGAGACAACGCCAACCCCAACGACGACCGCACCGACTGCGACGCCAACCACGCCAGTCGCTACCGAGACCTCAACGCCGGAGCCGACCGCGACGCTACCGGATGGCGTGACAACGACCGGCGACATGCAGATCGAGGGCATCACTGAAGACGGAGTGAACATCCGTAACATGCAGATTGCCGGCGACATCCAGATGGCAGGATGGACACTTCGCGATGACGGGGGCCGCGTCTACACGTTCCCGAGTGTCGTGGTCCGAGAGGGCTTCTACATCCAGGTCCGGAACTGTGCCGGTCAGGACATCATCGAGAACAAGTACGCGATCGTCTACTGGGGCGAATGCATTGAGCCATACCCGCAAGGCCGCTTTTACCTGTACGATAGCACCGGGACGCTGGTCGACCAACATCCGGACTAGCGATCGGGACTCGGGACTCGGATCGGGGGTATCAGAAAGGACATTTCCATTCAACGCCCCCAAATGCCGAGTCCCGATCGACTCAACCCATCACCGTCCCCAACATCCGCAGCATGTTCCCGCCGAGGATGCCGCGCACCTGTGACTCGTCGTAGCCACGTTCGAGGAGGGCGGCCGTGACGGCCGGCATCTTCGTGATATTCTCGAAGCCGGATGGGTAGTCGATCGGCTCCTCCCGTTCGGAGCCGGGCCCGACCCGCAAGTAGTCAACGAAATCCGGACCCAGCACGACCTGCTCGACGCCGGCCAGGTTCGAGATGTAATCCAGATGGTCGAGCATCCTGCCGAAAGATGCCTGCTTCGGGTCGTCGGTAATGAACGCCGCGACACCGTTGATGCCGATCACGCCGCCCTTCGCAGCCAGCGCGCGGATCTGGTCGTCGTCCAGGTTGCGTCGATGGCCGCAGAGCGCCTTCGCGTTCGAGTGCGAGGCGATGAGCGGTGCGTCCGACACCTCGATCATGTCCCAGAACGACTTGACTGACAGGTGCGAGACATCCAGCAGAATCCCGAGCCGGTTCGCCTCGGCCACCATCTCGCGGCCGAGCTCGGTCAGCCCTCCAGCCGCCCGTTCCTCGCCGACGCCCTCAGCCAGCAGGTTGCGCTGGTTCCAGCATGAACCCGAAGACGCTGACCCCAAGTTCGTAGAAGGTCCGCAGCGACTCGATCCCGTCCTGAACCGGCTCACCGCCCTCCATCGCCAGCACGAACGCGATCTGCCCTGCCGCCTGTGCCGCGTCAACCTCAGTCATCGTCCGGCAGAGCCGCACATCCGGCGTCTCGGCGATGTCGTTCAGCGCCGCCCCGAGCATCATGACTGCCCGCTTCAACGCGCGGTCGGGCTTGTGCTCTTCCTCCGTATACAGCGTCGTCACGACGACATCGACACCACCCGCCCGCCAGGCCGGCACATGCAGCCGCGACAGGACGTTCGTCTCGCCCAGCAGCCGCCTCCGAACGACATCGCAGAACACATCCGAATGCGCATCGACAACGACTGCGTCACCGTGCAGCGTAAAAGCGCGATCATCCATCCCGCCGCTCCTTCCTTATTCGCGTAGCGCCTTGTCCAGCGCAGGATAGCCTGCAATCAGGAGTGTGGCGACGGTTGCGTGATGCCGAGCCGGTCTCGGAGCAGGCAGATGTCGTGGAAGTCGCTGGCGTCCGGTTCGTTGCCGAGGTGGCAATCAACCTGAAGTTCGGCGTTGATGCAGCGAACTGTCCGGCCGGCGATTGCACCGCGTCCAGCGAGACCTTCGGGCGAGTAGCGAAACTCACTGCCTCCCGGCAGTGTCTTGACAGGCGAAATTGTTCGCCGAGCAGGGCGTCGATCCCCCATCCGCCATCGATCCAGACGATGGCACCTGTCGCTTCCAGCCAGCCGATTACGGCGGAAACGTCGGTGCCGGTCATCATCAGGTCAGCGGGCCTGTCGTTCCAGTTGCAGATAGCCGGTGGCGCTGTCGCGATGACCGGCGAATCCAGTGATGGTGTAGCCGTTGGCGAACGCGGACTCCAGCGCGGAGCGGACACGATAACGCCAGATGAGCGCATCTTCGGCGTCGTGAGCCAGCAGCCTGTCGATGTCTGACGGGATCGCGACGCGGGTGCGAATCGGTGCGTGGATGCTGTAATCAGGGACGGCTGGAGAGCGCGTCGGCACTGAGCGGCTGGTAACCCGAGAGCAGGCGCTGGCGAACTCGTTCGCTGGTCAGCGGCCAGGTGACGACCAGCCGGTCGCTCGGCATCCCACCATAGAGTCCCTCAGCGAAGTCATCTCCGTAGAGGTTCTCAACATACTCGCGGGAATGCGCTCCAAGGCGCTCGAAGTTCAGGCGCGCGTTGGCGGCCCGTAACGGATCGACCGTCCACGTCATCTCTTCGAATCCTGCATCAAGTGTTACCGCCGCCTGTAGGACCTTCAGCGCATAGCCGAGACCGCCGCGATACTCCGGCTCGACGGCCATCAGATCGGAGATCAGACGTGGCTGGCCGTTGACGTAGCCGCCGTACCCCTGGATGTAGCCGACCATCCTCGAGCCGTCGAACGCGCCAAGTACCTCGCCGCCCGTCTTCGGGATGATGACCATGATCGAGTACGAAGCCAGATCATGTTCCGAGACCCCGAACACTTCGCGCTGCAGCCGCTCGCATTGTTCAAAGTCGGCGCGAGTCCGGACGCGCCGGAAGTACAGGTCACGGCCACCGACCGTTCGTCGCCAGCCATCGTCGATCACTGTGAAGGCCAGCGCCCTGGCGGTAATCTCCATCGCGCTATGCCAGCTGCCGAGCAGTTGCCTGGTTTCGCAGGCCAATCAGGACGGCGATAGCCGGGAAGATGGCGCAGATGGCGAACATCGCCGAATAGCTCGTTTGGGCAGCGATCAGACCCATCACGATCGAGCCGGTCCCAATCCCTGCCTCGAAGGCCGACGTGAAGGTCGCCATCCCTGCTCCACGCCGGGCGGCTGGGACGAGATCGATCGCCAGCGCTGTCAGTGCCGGCTGGGCTGAGCCAAACGCGAGTCCGTAGAGCGCCCCGACCAGCAGCAGCATCGGAAGGTTCGTCGTGACGGCCATGATGACCATCGCGACAACCGCGAGCGACAGCGCCGGCAGGATGACGGCCCAGCGGCCCCGCTGGTCGGCCAGTCGACCCCCGAAAAGCCGCGCCGTGAAGACGGCTATCGCGAAGGCCGTGAAGTACAGCCCTTTCCCCGCGATACCGCGTTCGTCGGCGTAGAGCAGGACAAATGACTGGACGGCGCCGTAGACCAGAGTCATCAGCAGGACGATCGATGCCGGTGTGAAGACCCTTGGCTCGATCAGCCCGCCTGTGTTGCTGCCCGGCGCGGCCACCTCGCGCTTCGGCTCGCGCACAAACGCGATCAGGACCAGCGCGACCGCCGCACAGACTGCCCCGGCAATGAACACGACATCGTCACCATACGAATCGTGCAAGAGGAGCCCACCATACGGCGCGACCGCCGTCGCGATCGTCGACATCATCCCCCAGAGTCCCATCGCCTCTCCACGCCGCGTTGGGGGCGCCAACTCGGCGATGAAGGTGAAGGCCGCCGTATGGAAGCAGGCCATCCCCAGTCCATGGATGACACGGACACCGAGCAGCATTGGGACGCTGGTTGCGACGAGGTAGAGCAGCGAGGAGATGATGAAGATGATCGCTCCGGCGATCAGGAAGCGTTTGCTGCCGCCCTTGTCGATCTCACGGCCGATGAATGGCCGGGGGAAGAGTGCCGCGAAGGCGAAGACACCGATGATCAGCCCGACCTCGGAATCGCTGCCGCCCAGATCGTCCTTCACATACAGCGGCAGGATCGCCAGCATCAGCAGAAACGACGAAAACAGCACGAACCCGCCGCAGCAGGTCAGGATGAATGCCGGGGTCAGAATTCGGTCGTCGGCCGGGGTTGAGGGACGCGAGATCGGGGATGCGCCTGGTTCGGTGACTGCCTTTTCCATGGCGGGCATTGTGCCACGGAGCGACGGAACCGTCGTGGAAGCAACGTCGTCGGAACGACGACAGCCGTTTAGAGATCGTCCAACAACAGGAGTCGGAACGGTTCCCCTTGGGAGGTCGTAACCGTTCGGAAGTGCCGCTGATCGGTCGTCAGGACATCAGTGCAGCCGTGGCGATCAGCCAGGACGACGATCGAAGCGTCCGCCAGCCCAATCTCGAGATCCGCGTACCGTTCCATGATCGCCCGTGCACGAGCGATGTCCTCACTACTGAATTGCTCCAGCGTGTACACGCCTCGTTCGATGTCTGTCAGGAGTATGCGAGCATGGCGCGCCCCGGCGTCTCTTGTAATGAGGTAGTCAAGTTCAGCGAGGACGAACGGTGACAGCAATCGGGGCTGAGGGATGGAGATGAGGCTGAGTGCTCGCTGGCGATAGGGATTGTTCGCCTCATGCACGGCCATCAGGCCGTTGGTATCGACCAGAATCACCGCTCGCCGAAGCCTTCGAGCAATTCATCGATCCGATCGATGTAGTCCGGTTCGTTGGCCGTGAAGGTCCAGAGCGTTGGCATCGGAGGTGTGGACTTTTCAAGCGCCAGACGGATTCCTTCCCGGATGATGTCTGCCTCAGAGCGCCCTTGCTCCTTGGCCGTCCGTTCCAGTTCGCGCTTGAGTTCATCCGGAAGATACACGGTTGTCTTATTCATGCCATACAGTATGCCATACCAGCACTATGGTTCCGAACTCCAGGTGACGATGCGTTACACTGCGCGCAGTCCGAGAACATCGCAAGCACGAAGGGAGCCGGTCATGCCTGCCAGGACGCATCATATCCAGATCGACCCGTGGACGCCGCTGGCGCAGCAGGATGGGGTCGGTCATAACCGCTGGCACGAAGACATTCCGCCGGTGCTGGAGGTCGAGCAGGGAGATCGCGTCGTCATCGACACGATGGACGCCTTCGACACCCAGGTCGTGCGGGAGATGCGGCACGCCGACTGTAGCAACCTCGACCTCGGGCCGGTCCACCCGCTGACCGGCCCGGTCTACGTCAAGGGCGCTGAAGCAGGCGATCTGCTCGAAGTCCAGCTACTCGCTATCGAGGCCGACCCGTGGGGTAACCACGGCTACACCGCCCAGGTGCCTGGCTTCGGTTTCCTGCGCGATGTCTTCCCCGATCCGTACCTCGTCCACTGGGACATAACTGGTGATTACGCCGAATCTCCAGAACTACCAGGCGTCAGGATGCGCTACGGCGCCCACCCAGGCGTATTGGGCCTGGCGCCGTCGAAGGCGCTACGCGAGCAGATTCTGGCCCGCGAAGGCGCACTACTGGAACGCGGAGGCGTCGTCCTGATGCCGATGGCCGCTGGCGCGCTGCCGGCCAACCTCGGCGAAGAGGCGCTGCGGACAGTCCCGCCGCGCGAGGTCGGCGGCAACATCGACATCAAGCAGATCACCCCCGGCGCAAGCGTCCTGATGCCGGTTTACGCCGATGGCGCGCTCTTCTCGACTGGCGATGTCCACTTCGCGATGGGCGACTGCGAAGCCTGCGGCACAGGGATCGAAATGCGCAGCCGTGTCCACGTCTCGTTCAAGTTGCACAAGGGTGAGGCCAGGCGGCGCGATATCCGCTCGCTGCAGTTCTTCCGCGATACGTACTTTAACGTGCCGGAACTGGCTGCACCGAAGCGCTTCTACGCGACGACCGGCTATTCAGTCACCGAAGACGGCGAGAACCGCTCCGAGGACCTGACGCTGGCAGCCCGCAACGCGCTGCTGGCGATGATCGAGTATCTCGGCACCCGTGGCTACGATCGGCAACAGGCGTACGCGATCTGCTCGGTCGCTGTTGACCTTCGCGTCTCGCAGGTGGTCGATGTCCCGAATTTCATCGTCAGTGCGCTCCTGCCGTTGGACATCTTCATGTAGCCGTCAGTCTGGTAGGTGTGTGTCGAATCGTCCCGATCCAACCCTCGGGCCGGGAGCTGACCTGCTTGACAACACTCACCGCGTTCGCTATCGTCGGCAGTCAGTACGCGTTCAACTGGATTTGAATCGACCGACAGCACGTACGCAGCGAGGTGATGGCCGCGATCGCGAAGGACGCGTCCATCAGAGACGGTCGAACGTCCCTGTCGGACGTATAGTCGATCGCAGGTAATGTGATGTCGCACTGACTGAGTCGGTTTGGTTGACGACATCAGGGAACGCGTAGTGGCGGGCAGCAAGCCGAAGGGAGCGATCTGAGAGTCATCGAGAGGTTTGCGCGAACAACGGGGATGTGCAGCCCTGTGCGCAACTGATGAGACGGCGCCTTCGTGGGGATGGCGTCTACGTTGGTGGATGTAGAAGGTGGGAACAACATGGACGAGTTGGCCAACGGTCTGCGCGACCGGCGTGAGGCCCTGCTTGAGAATACCCGAAGCCGCCGATGGTTCCTGAAGGCATCCGCGCTGGCGGCCGGAACGGCTGCGATCGTGCCGCTGCTGGCTGCCTGTGGTGGCGACGACGACGATGACGGCGACGACACGGAAACGCCGGCAGCGTCCGCTCCGACGGCGACGACGGCCGAGTCCGGTGGTGAAGCGACTCCCGGCGATGAAGCCTCTCCCGAAGCAGGCGAGACCGAAGAACCATCAACCGAGCCGACAGAAGCTCCGGCTTCTGGCGCGACTGGAAGCGGCGGCAGCCTGATTCACGTCCGCTCGGCGGACTCCGACTCCCTCGACCCCCAGCGCACGATTGCTGGGGCTTCGTGGTTTGTGTTCTCCAACATCTTCGATACGCTGGTCGGCAAGAACGCGGACCTGGAGTTTGAGCCGCTGATTGCTGAGACATTCGAGATCTCAGACGATGGGCTGAACTACACCTTCACCATTCGGGACGGGCTGATGTTCCACGATGGGACGCCAGTCACGGCCGAGGCGGTTAAGTTCACCTTCGACCGCGCCGCGGATCCCGCCGCGCCGTCACAGGCCCTTTCATTTATCAGCGCCTACGCCAGTTCCGAGTTGGTCGACGATTCGACCGTTGTCTTGACGCTCAACGAGCCGTCAGCGCCGTTCATGAGTAACATCGCCGTCGCCTACTTCGGTATCCTCTCCCCAACCGGAGTCGAGACGCACGGCGACGATTTCGGCACGAATCCAGTTGGCTCTGGTCCGTGGATGTTCAGTGAGTGGCTTCAGGGTGAAGCCATCACGCTCGTGCCGAACCCCGACTACACCAACTTCCGCTCGTATGTCGAGAATACCGGTCCGCCGCTGGCGGACGAGTTGGTCATCCGCGTGATCCCGGAGGCGGCAACTCAGATCGCCGCGCTGGAGACCGGCGAGGCTAACCACATCAGTTCTGCCGACGGCCGAAGTTCGCAACTTCGAGGGTAACGACGACTTCGTCCTCTTCCACGCTGAAGGTGGAACGAACATCAACTACATCGAGTTCGCGACCGAAGAGATGGCGGAGTGGGGAGACCCGATCTTCCTGCCACCGTTCGACGATCTGCTCGTGCGGCAGGCCGTCGCCTACGCCGTCAATGCCGAAGAGATCATCGAGTCAGTTCTGGAAGGTCTTGCGGATCGCAACTTCGGCTTCATGCCGACCGGCATCTTTGCCTACGATCCTGCGATTGAGGAGTTTGGCTATCACTTCGATCCTGACATGGCGAACGAGCTGCTCGATGAGGCCGGCTGGAGATGGATCCGAGATGTCCGCACGAAGGACGGCGAGTCGCTCGAACTGACGATGTGGACGTATTCGGATCCAACGTTGGAGCGGGTGGTCCAGGTCCTCCAGTCGCAGCTCGGCGAGGTTGGCTTCAAGATCAATCTTGAGGTTCTCGACATCGGGACGATGATTGCCCGACTGCCGGAGAACGCCCACAACATGGACGTTCTCGGCTACGGCTGGCCGGAGGCGGACATCCTCTACGTCATGGCCGATTCGGCCTGGGGTGTCGGCAACTACAATCCGACCGACTACATGGAACTGATCAGCCAGGCGCGCAAGACTGCCGATCTTGAGGAGCGCAAGAGCCTCTACTTCGAGGCGCAGAAGATTGCACTGGAGGACGTGATGGCTGTTCCGCTCTGGACCACTCTGACCGTCTGGATGACGAGCTGCCGACGTCAAGGGCTTCCATCTCGGACCGGAGAACATCATGGTCTGGGTCGATGCCTGGGTCGAGGGCTAGCGATCGTCATGATAGGTGGGAGGTGATGCCGTGCTTCTGTGGAAGCGTCGCATCACCTCCCACATCCTGCAATCCGACGGTCGTGCAGACGCCGCAACAACTGCGAAAGGCATGGCAGTACGCGACGACGCACCAGCGGGTATGCAATTGAGGCACTCGGAGTGCGCCGTCTCGTGGCTGATCTTCTGGAGGTTTCAACGCCATGCTGAGATACGTGCTCGTTCGCCTTGTCGGCTCCATACCAGTGTTGCTCGGAATCACCATCTCCGTCTTCTTCATGGTGCGGCTCGTACCGGGTGATCCGATCGACATCATGTACGCCAACCAGCCGACACCGTCGCCAGAGCTGCGGGCGCAAATCGAGCGCGAGATGGGGCTTGATCTTCCCATCTACCGGCAGTACATCCGATTCGTCGGAAACGCGGTACAGGGTGACCTCGGCACGTCGTACCGGACCAAACAGCCGGTCGCAGAACATATCAAACAGCGGATGCCAAATACCGCAAAGCTGACCGTCGCGAGTCTGGCTGTTGCGTTGGCGATCGGCTTGACGGCTGGTGTCCTCTCAGCAACGTTTCGCAACACCTGGCTCGACAGGATCAGCATGCTGATCGCGGTCGCCGGTGTGTCGATCCCGGCGTTCTGGCTTGGCTTGATGCTGATCCTGCTCTTCTCGGTCAGGCTTGGCTGGTTCCCGGTAGCGGGATCTCAGGGATGGCAGTATCTTGTCCTGCCGGCCTTCACGCTTGGGCTGGTCGTCTCGGCCGTTCTGGCGCGAATCACCCGTGCCGGAATGATCGAGGCCCTGGAGCAGGACTATGTCCGGACGGCTCGTGCGAAGGGGCTGCACGAGTTCTATGTCGTCTGGCGGCATGCGCTTCGCAACGCATTGATTCCGATCATCACGATCGTCGGTCTGTTGATCGGATCGCTGCTGTCGGGAGCGTTCATCATCGAGGCCGTCTTTGGCTACCCTGGCATTGGCCTGCTCGCCGTCCAGGCGCTGACGACACGCGACTTCCCAATGATTCAGGGGATCGTGCTGTTCATCGCGGTCGTCTATGTCGTTGTGAATCTGGTGGTCGATATCCTGTACGGATTCATCGACCCACGCATCAAGTACAACTAGGAATCCTCGGGCTACTCAATAACGGGAGAAGATGATGGCACAGGCGACCGACATCACACGACCGCAAGCGGATGATCCGCTCGCTCGTGCCGGGCGACAGCAACATGTTCGCTCGCAATGGGAGATGATGAGGCGTCGGCTCATTGCCAACAGGCTGGCGGTCGCAGGTGGGATCATCGTGCTTCTCATGATTGTGATGTCGCTGCTCGCGCCGGTCATCGCCCCAGCGGACCCCATTGAAATGGAGCTTTCCGACAAGCTGTTGCCGCCCAGCCAGGCGCACCTTTTCGGAACCGATGAGTTCGGGCGGGATGTCTTCAGCCGTGTCGTCTGGGGTGGCCGAATCTCGCTCCGCGTTGGCGTCATTGCGGTCGGCATCGGAATGATCGTTGGTTCGATCATCGGTCTCTTTGCCGGCTACTTCGGTCATTGGTTCGATATGGTCAGCCAACGGGTAATTGACGTAATGCTGGCGTTCCCGGACCTGATACTCGCGCTTGCGATCGTCGCCGTGCTGGGCCCAAGCCTCACGAATGTCATGATCGCGATCGGGATCGGTTCGATACCTGTCTATGCCCGTGTCATGCGGGGCCAGGTACTCAGCCTGCGCGAAAAGGAGTACGTAGAGGCTGCTCGCGCGGCTGGAGCTGGCCACATGAGGCTTGTCTTCAGGCACATTCTGCCAAATGCGCTCTCCTCTATCGTTGTGATCGGTACGCTGGGGATCGCAGCCGCAATCCTCGCCGGCGCGGGACTCAGCTTTATCGGGATGGGCGCCCAGCCACCCAGCCCGGAATGGGGCGCAATGCTGGCTACCGGTCGGCAATACCTTCGCCACGAATGGTGGATCGCGACGTTCCCCGGCATCTTCATCGCGACCACCGTCCTTGGCTTCAACCTCTTTGGTGATGGCCTGCGCGACGCGCTCGACCCGCGTGGATTGAGATAGCAGGTCGTGGGACGCGGCTTGTGCATCGACCGCGTTGCATTTTCCACCTCCTGTGCCCCGAATCCTTGTGATTGAGAAAGGAACACTATGTCATCCGACCTCAAGCAGCAGCTTGCCCAGGTGGTAGAGGAACAGCGCGAACGCTGGAAGATCCCCGGAATCGCCGTCGGCATCCTGCGTGATGGCGAGATTCAGAAAGAAGGCTATGGCGTCGCCAGCCTGGAGACTGGTTGTCCGGTCATCCCCGACATGCTGTTCCAAATTGGCTCGAACTCGAAGATCTACACGACGACACTGCTGATGACGCTCGTTGACGAGGGTAAGGTCAACCTCGACGCGCCTGTCACCGAGTATCTGCCTGATCTGAAGATTCAGGACGAGAAGGCGCTTGAGAAGATCATCGTCCGCCACCTCGTCTCGCACCAGAGCGGTCTGTGGGGCGATGTCTTCGACGACTACGGCTGGGGCGACGACGCGTTGCGAATCTCGGTCGAGAAGCTACCGAATTTTCCGCAGATGTACCAGCCGACCGAACTATGGTCATACACAAACGTCGCCTTCAACATCGCTGGTCGGATCATCGAGGAGGCGCTCGGCCAGCCGTTCGAGGTTGCGATGCGCGAGCGTGTGTTCGAGCCGCTTGGACTGGCGCGCACGTTCTACTATGCCCACGAGGTCTATCCATACCCGCACGCCGTCGGGCATCGCCCGGAGAACCCCGGCGATGACGACGTCATCGTTGCCCGCGAGTACTGGTTGAACCGGACCGTCAACCCGGCCGGTGGCATTCACTCGACAGTTGAGGACATTCTGAAGTTCGACAACTTCCACCTCACAGGCCAGACCGGCACCGATGCTCCGCCAATTCTCAGCGACGAGTCACGGATGGCGATGCGCGAGGAGCAGATCCGGGCCGCCAACTTTGCCACTGCCTGGGGGCTTGGCTGGTGGCTGATCGATGTCGACGGCACGCGGACAATCGGCCACGGTGGCGGCACCAACGGCTTCATCACTCGTAACACACTTCTGCCGGACCAGCAGACCGCCTGGGCGATCTTTACCAACAGTGCGTATGGCGAGGCCGCGATCCAGCAGATCCAGCGCTGGCTCTACAAGCACGTCGCCGGTTTGGACGACCGGCTCCCGGAACTGACCTCGGCTCCGGCAACTGGCCTGACTTCGTTTGCTGGCGAATACCGCAACCCGTCGAGCCGGACGACGGTTGAGATTGTCGGTGACGGGCTGCGGCTCTCTACCGTTCGACTACAGATCCATGATGACGACGAGCAGGCATATCCGCCGATCACGGTTCGACCGGTTGGTGATCTGGAGTTCATGGCGACTGAAGGCCGCGAGGCAGGCTCGCGCGTGGACTTCATCCTCGCCGACGACGGCTCGATCCGCTTCCTGCGCATGGGTGGGCGGCTTTCGGCTCGGCAGTAGCGGCAATTCCGGGAACACGCTTGTAGCGTATTCCCGGCTCCCTTGCCTCTTGCCGAATCGACCCAAAGGCTCTATGTTTGAGCCTGTTCATCGGAGAACGTAACTCACCGAAGGTAACCGGATTGGGGTTCCGTGTTGCCGACTCGCAGGTGGGGCCAGGCCGGATACGTCCGCGTCTCCGCGTACGACGTAGATACCTCCGACGACTGCCCACATGAGGTGGTTTCGTTCGCGTTGGGTGGACTCACTCAGCGGTGCGCAGCGTGGCCGGAAGAAACTGGCTCGCCGGGCGCCCCGCTGGATGGTGTGGTGTGCTGTCGCATCCCGACAGCACTACGGAGGAGAACACGAACATGGTGCACGATCCGAACAGGTCCCCAAGGTCTCCGAAGGATGATTTTGCGAAGCTGCTCTACGACATCAACGGTCAGCGTCTGAGTCGCCGTGAGGTGCTACGGAAAGGCGCGATGCTGGGCCTGTCGGTTCCCGCGATCGGCGCGCTGCTGGCAGCCTGTGGTGGCGACGACGATGATGACGGCGACGATGCCCCTGAGGCAACCAGCACGGCCGGGTCCGGTGGCGGCGATACCGAGCCGACCGAAGCGGCTGACGAGGGAACCGAAACGACCGGTGGTGGCGGCACGGCCGTCAACGGCGGTACGCTGACGCTGATCATCACCGGCAACGTCCCGGACCTCGATCCACAGTCGGCGTACGACTCGACCGCTAGCTCCGTCTTCTTCGGCACCCACGAGATGCTGGTCCGGCTCGACGGCAGCGACACCTTCGCCTACCAGCCGATGCTGGCCGAATCGTGGGAGTCGAACGACGACTTCTCAGAGTGGACGTTCAAGATCCCTGATGGCGTCAAGTTCCACGACGGCACCGACTGCGATGCCAACGCCGTCGTTGCGTCATTCCAGCGCTTCCACCAGATGAACCTCGGCCCGGTCAGCGTCATCTCACGCTTTGTTGACAGCCCGGACGACATTACCGCGCCGGACGCCAACACGGTCGTCTTCAAGCTAAACCAGTCGAACGAGATCTTTATTGCCGCGATGGCCTCGCAGTATGGTCCGCTGATCGTCTCCCCAGCCCAGGTCGAGGAGAACAAGACCGACGAGGACCCGTACGCCCACGAGCACTTACTGGCTAACCCGATCGGTACTGGCCCGTATAAGCTGCGTGAGTATCGCCAGAACGACGCGATCATCCTTGAGCGCTTTGCGGAGTATCACAAGGGCTGGGATGGCAATCACTTTGATGAGATCGTCTACCGCATCGTCGAGGAGTCTTCTACTCGCCGCCAGCTGGTTGAGTCCGGTGACGCCGACGCGCTGACCCAGTCGCTGACGCCGGAAGATGTTGAGGCGATCGAGGAAGCCGGCGAGCTCACCGTCATCCGCTACGACTCGACAAACGCCGACTGGATTCTGATGAACTACGTCCGTCTGGCCGAACCCAAGGTACGTGAAGCATTCTGTTGGGCTTTCCTTACGAAGACGTGCGAGAGGGTATTTACAAGGGACTCTACACCAGTACGAGCGGCCCGTGTACGCCGACGACTCGTGGCTACCCGGAGAACGGCTTCATCTTCGATACTGACCTTGAGAAAGCGAAGCAACTGCTGGATGAGTCCGGCTGGGATACCAGTGAGACGCTTGAGTACTGGATGAACGCGTCGAGTGCGACCGGCCTGTCGATGGCACAGCTCTGCAGGCAACCTGGCCGAAATCGGCGTTACGATGGAGGTTGTCCAGAAGGAGGAAGGCGCCCTGACTGAATTCACCTACGGCGAGGCGCCGCCCGAAGAGCGGCCACACTTCCTGTCCTGGGGTTGGTGGCCGGACTACAACGACGCGCACAATGAGATGTACCCGAATTTCCACACCAACTCGATCGTGCCGAACGGCTCGAACCTCAACCACTACTCGAACGCCGAGTTCGACGCGCTGCTCGACAGCATTGAGAAAGGCGCGCCGGAAGAGGAGTACAACCAGGCGATCGCCGATGCGAACGAGATTCTCGTCCGAACTGACCCTGCCGCCATCTTCTACGGATCGCTGCAGTGGTACTCGGTTCTCGCGTCGAACATCCGCGGTTTCGTTCCGAATCCGATCTACATCAACACCTACAACGTCTACGACATGTACCGCGAGGAATCCGAATAGTTTCCCCGTCAGGCGGGATCGCGGCACTGCTGGTTAACCACAGGCGGTGATCTGATCGGACGATGGTCACCTGGATGCGCAGCGCCTCTTCATCGAGGCGCTGCGTGTTTGTATCGATCGTTGGCAGGTCCTCACGCATCGCCGTCAGCCTCTGAGAAACCGCTCGGTCCGACCATTCCCCCATGTCGCTCCCGACGGCCCAGAAACCATCTTCGCCGATCAACGGCATCATCGATGGTGGCAGCGTGCGCTTCACTGGTCCGGACTCCTCAGTTCCAAACCGTCGGTGGCGCTTCCCTTGAGGCTTCACTTGGCATCGTACGCACTCGATTGCGCGCCACGGTACTAACCGGTACGCTGTTCGTAACCGCCGACGCTGATGTCCGATACCCTCGTGCCGCCCAGCGATGGAGAGTGGGACCGGATGCTGACCGACCCGACCAGCACCCGTCAGGGAGCAGAGGTCGCTGCGCTGGACGATGCAGTCCTGCCGCCGGTGTCCCGACCTGCCGTCGTCGTCAGCGTCCCGACCTGGAAGAAGCCGTTCCTCGCGCTGCAGGAGCACACGTTCCGTCGTCTCTGGCTCGCGATGCTGCCGGGAACGGTCGCGATGCAGATGAGCACCGTCACGACCGGCTATCTCGCCTACGACATCTCCGGCTCGGCGGCCGCGATCGGGCTCGTCTCGCTTGGCGCGACACTGCCGATGCTTGTCTTCGGCCTGTTTGGTGGGGTCGTTGCTGACCGCATCGCGAAGCGCCGGATCCTGCTCGTCAGCCAGAGTGCCATTGGCGTTGCCGCGCTCCTCTACGCCGCCCTGGCCCTTGCCGGTGTCGTCCAGGTCTGGCAGCTATGCCTCGTCTCGGCGATCGAGGGGATTGCCTTCGCGTTCAACATGCCCGCCCGCCAGGCGTTTGTCGCCCAGGTCATCAGCCGTGAGCGGCTGACGAACGCGATGGGGCTGCACAACGCCGGCGCCAACTTCGCGCGGATTGTTGGCCCACTCCTGGCCGGCAGTCTGATCGCACTACCGCGTGTCGGCCCCGGCCATGTCTATCTGCTGGTCGCGCTGCTGTACGCGGTCGTCGTCACCGGCCTGCTCCGCCTGTCGCACGATGGAGCGCCGGTCGGCACGTCCCGGCAGACACCGCTGCGTTCACTGAGTGCTGGGCTGGCGTATCTGCGGACCAACCCGGTCGTTTCGACGCTGCTGCTGCTGACGGTCGCGCCGATGTTGCTCGGGATGCCCTACCAACAGCTGATGCCGGTCTTCGCGGAGGATGTCTTCGAAGTTGGGCCACGCGGACTGGGCCTGCTGCTGACGATCAACGGCATCGGCGCGCTGGCCGGTGCGCTGACGATGGCCTCGATCACCCGCGTTCAGCGACGTGGGTTGTTGCAGATGATGCTCGGCATCACCTTCGGGCTGGCGGTCGCCCTCTTCGCGTTCGGCCAGTCATTCGGGCTGGCGCTGGTCGTCCTGCTGCTCGTCGGCTTTTCGTGGGCCGGCTTCCAGGCGCTCAACAGTGCGATGATCATCTCCAACACCGAGCCTGGCTATACCGGTCGCGTCATGAGCGTTTACCTGCTGACGTTCTCGGTGATGGACATCGGCGCCGTCATCTCCGGTGCGCTCTCCGATCGGATCGGCGCGCCGGTCGCGGTCGGTGTCGGGGGGCTACTGCTGGCGGGCATCGTCGCCGGCGTTGGTGTGCTGCACCCGTCCTATCGGCAGATTCGGTAACGCACGAAACGAAGGAGGATCGCGAATGGCGACGACAGAGCTGGTTATGCCCGGAGCGGGACAACGACACGCCGGCACGCTCACCTCGGACCTGCCGGTCCTCGAGGGCTGGTCGTGGCCGTATGTCACGATCAGCGGCCACCAGGACGGCCCGCTGGCGACCATCATCGCCGGGATCCACGGCTGCGAGTACGTCTCGATCCGGGCGGCTGTCAGGCTGGCACAGGAGCTTGATCCACGGGAGGTACAGGGTCGGGTGCTGATTGTGCCGATCGTCAACCTGCCCTCGTTCTGGGAGCGGACGCCGTTCGTCTGCCCGATCGACGGCGTCAACCCGAACCGCATTTTTCCAGGGAATCCGGACGGCACGTTCACCGAGGCGATGGCGCACCTGATCTTTCAGACCTGCATCAAGCCAAGTGACGCCTTCATCGACCTGCACGGCGGCGACATGGTCGAGGAGCTTGGCCCCGTTCACCGGCTACGCGAGCGACGCCGCTCCGGAGGTCACCAGCAAGGCCCGCGCGATGGCCGAGGCGTTCGGCCTCGACTACACCATCGGACGGCCGCAGCAGACAGGTCCGCGCTCCGGCCTGACGCACATGGCGGCCGCCCGCGATGGCGTCCCCGGCGTCCTTGCCGAAGCCGGTGGGATTGGACAGTTGACGATGCCGGACGTCGATCTGCTGGTCGACGGCACGCGCCGGGCGCTGCAGGTTTCCGGCAATTTGCCGGGCGAGCCGGAGGTGCCTCCAACCCGCCACATCAGCCAATCCGTCACCGTCTCGGCCCCGGCCGCGGGATTCTGGATCTGCGATGTGCGCGCCGGTGACGAGGTGCGTGCCGGCCAGCGGCTCGGCCAGATTCTAAGCCTCCTCGGCGATCTGATCGAAACGATCGAGGCGCCGCAGGACGGATTCGTCATCTACCGGACCACCAGCGCGGCCGTCAAGCCGGGCGGGCTGCTCGTAAACATCGGAGCGTGATCCAATGAAGATTCACATCATCGGTTCCGGTGCGATCGGCGGGATGGCCGGAGCCTGGATGCACAAGCAGGGTGAAGATGTCACCTTCGTCGACGCCTGGCGCGACCATGTCGACGCCATGCAGACCAACGGTCTCCACGTCGATGGCATTCTCGGTCCGCACCAGTTCGATGTTCGCGCACTCCACCCTGAGGAACTGAACGAACCGATCGAGCTCGCGTTCGTCGCTACCAAGTCCCATCACACCGACGACGCCGTCCGGTTGATCCAGCCCCACCTGACTCCAGATGCAACCGTCGTCTCCCTCCAGAACGGGTTCAACGCTGAGCGGATCGCCGACCTGATTGGTGCCAGGCACGTCATCGGCACCGTCCCCGACTACACCGCTGCACTCGTCGCGCCCGGCCAACTCGAGTACACAGTCGTCGGACCGGCCTACATCGGCGAGCTCGACGGCTCGTCGACGCCGCGCCTGGAGGAAGTCCATCGTCTGCTGTCGCTGCTGACGACAACCAACGTCACGTCCAACATCGTTGGCCGTATCTGGACGAAACAGTGCTACATGTCGTGGATCGTGATGTCCGCGATGGTTGACGCACCGATCGTCGACGTCCTCCGGCCGGTTCGCAACCGCATGCTGGGTGTCGCCGTCGTCCGGGAAACGCTGCCGATCGCTGAACAGTCCGGCGTCACGCTCGAGCGTGACCGCTACTTCCAGCCGGAGATGCTATCCCGCCGTGACGCCGACGCGCGCCGGCAGCAATCGGATGTCATCCAGGGATTGATCGACCACTTCGACCACCGATCGAATGAGCCCGCCGCACGCGACGGCTATCACTACGTCAAGCAGGGCAGCGGCATGTGGTGGGACATCGTCTACCGCAAGCGTCCGAGCGAGACCCGCTGGATCACTGGCGCGCTCGTTGATCGTGCACAGGATCTCGGCCTGTCAGTCCCGTTGAACACGGCCATGGCCGAGATGGTGTATGAAATCGAACGCGGCGAACGCCCGCTCGGCTGGGAGAACCTCGACGAACTGGCGGCGCTAGCGGCATCGCACGGTGAACCACTCGGGTTGGAAGGGTAGAGGCACGACCGATGACCACCAGTCAGTCGAACTTGACGCTGCTCCGCGGTGCGACCGTGCTTGATGGATCCGGTGCTGAGCCAGTGCCGGATGGCGCCGTCCTGATCGACGGTGAGCGCATCCAGTGGGTCGGTCCAGCGGCAGCGGCCACCGTTCCTCCCGGCGCCGTCGAGATCGACGTCACCGGCAAGACCGTCATGCCAGGACTGATCGATTGCCATGACCACATGGTGCACACCGGCTTCGACATCATGCAGCGCGCCAGGTCTCCCCTGAGCCTGACGATGATGAGGATCGCCGACAACCTGAAGGTCACGCTTGAGGCGGGGATTACCACCGTCCGCGACGCTGGTGGGCTGGACATCGGCTTCAAGATGGCCGTCGAAGAAGGCCTCATCCCCGGCCCGCGGCTTGTCCTCGGCCTGTCGATCCTGTCTCGCACTGGCGGCATCGCCGACCCGCGCATGCGTTCTGGTACTGTCCTCGAGTTCATGGAACTCCCCGGACTGCCATCCCCAGTCTGCGACGGCGTCGAGGAGTGTCGCAGGGGCGTCCGCGAAGTCATCCATGCCGGCGCCGACTGGGTGAAGTGCGCGAGTACCGGTGGCGTCAGCTCACCGACGCTCGGGCCGGTCGATGCAGCCTTGACGCTTGACGAACTACAGGTCATCGCCGACGAAGCTCACATGCGCGACAAGCGCGTCTTCGTCCACGCGTACGGTGGACAAGGGCTGGTTGACGCGGTTGCGGCCGGCATCGATTGCATTGAGCACGGCGCCTATCTGTGTCGCCATCCGGAAACGCTGGCCCGGATGGCAAATGAAGGCTTCTGGCTCGTGCCGACCTTCATGGTCATCAAGCTTCACGCTGAGCGCGGTACCCCCTGGGCACAGCGCAAGGCAACGGAGATGCTCGACGACCATCGGCGAACACTCGAGGAGGCGATGGCCGCCGGCATCCCGATCGCGATGGGAACCGACGCTGGTGGCTACGGACATGGCCACAACGCTGTTGAGCTCGCGCTGCTCGTCGAGAATGGCATGACGCCGATGCAGGCCATCGTCGCCAGCACCAGCGACGCAGCCCGGCTGCTCGAGATGGACGCCGAGATCGGGACACTCGCGGCCGGGAAGTACGCCGACCTCCTCGTCATCGACGGCGATCCGATCAAGGACATCACCATCCTCGATCGCCAGGAGCACATCCAGTTGGTCATGAAGGGCGGTCACATCTATCGGAACACCTTGACGTTGTCGGCTGCGCCGGTAGTAGCCAACGCGTAGAAGCGGGAGTCATCCATGAGCACGTCACCCTCAGAGCCAGGCGTCGCGATCGTCACCGGCGCCGCGACCGGCATCGGCCGCGCGATCGCCGAGGAGTTCCTGCGTCGCGGCGATGCTGTCGCGATCGCTGATATCAACATCGGCCCCGCTGAACGGACCGCCAGCGAACTCAGCGCACTCGGCCGCTGTATCGCGATCGAGACCGATGTGTCGAACGAGGCATCGGTCATCGAGATGGTCCGTCGCACTCGCGACGAGCTCGGTGGCATGAATTACCTGGTCAACAGTGCCGGCATTCATCTCCACAAGCTCGTCGTCGACACCGAGTTAGCGGAATGGGAACGACAGATCGATGTCCAGTTGAATGGTCCGTTCCTGACCTGCCGCGAGTTCGCCCGTGACATGCTGCGCCACGGCGCGACGGGCGCGATCGTCAACATCGTCTCGGTCGCGGCCAGAATGGGTCGCGTCAAGGGCTCGGCGCACAGCGCCTCGAAGGCTGGCCTCATCATGTTGACCCAGACGCTCGCCATGGAGCTTGGTCAGTACGGCATCCGCGCTAACGCGATTGCGCCGGGCCTGATCGACACGGAATCGCAGCGGGCCGAAGAGGTGATCTCGTCCGTCTACAAGCAGGCCTACGTCAGGGAACTACCACTCGGCCGGCTCGGCGAACCGAGCGAGATCGCCGACGCCACCATGTTCCTCTGCTCCGACAAGGCCCGCTGGATCAGCGGCCACACGCTGTTCGTCGACGGCGGCTTCATGGCCGGCAACCTGTCACTCCAGGGGAATCAGGACTTCTTCGCCGAGATCCCCGATCACCAGAAGACGTCGGTGTGAACATCTGGCTGCGTGACGACACTGTCTGAAGTATGAGTACAGACAGCGTCGTCACCTGTGATCTTCACGGAACGTCGTATTCCACCAGTGGCCCAAAGGTCTGGGTGCCGTCGACGGCAGCCAGCGTCGGGTGTGTCAGGCGACGCTGCGCTGCAGGGCCTGCTCGTCCTCCAGCTCAATCACAACCTGGGCGCGGTTGAAGTAGCCGCGCAAGACCAGCATGACAGGCAGCAGGATCAGCACTGTGCCAGTCAGCGCAACAACCAGCGGCAGTTGTGGGTCGCGGTCGTACAGCACACCTGCCAGCATCGGCCCGAGCGCCACGCCCGATCCGCCACAGACTTCGGAGAAGGCGAACGAGCGACCACGAACCCGTTCCGGTGCGATGGACCCGACAGCCGCGTCGACGAGCGGCCAGACCATCAGGTACGCACCGCTGATGAGACACGCGAGGGCGATAACCCACAGTTGCGGACTGACGATCAACAGCACGAAGGCGATCGGGAGCACGGCCAGCGACACGATCAGCGGCGCGGCCACACTGACGCGGCGCCGTGTCCGTGCCAGCCCGAGCGCCAACAGCATCCCACCGACGCCACTGAGCGAGCCTAACCGACCGATCGTCCCAACGCTGAGATCGCGCTCGTCGTACAGATAGGTCGGTAAGAGCGCCAGGCCGGCCGAGAGGATCACCAGCGCCACGAAGAGAAACAGCGAGATCGCGACGACCGGTCGATACGCCAGGACGGCCCGATAGGACAGGTGCGGCGGTCGGGAATGTCGAGTGGGTGTGGACTCAATCCCCAGAAAGCAGGCGATGGAGAACAGTTCCAGGACCAATGCGACGAGATACACCCAACGCAGCCCAACCGACTCGGCGACGACCCCGCCGAGCGCCGGCGCAACAATGAGGGCGAGGTTCGAACCGACACCATACACGAGGGAGAATGCCCGCGCGCGATCCTGCGGCAGTGTCGCGTCCGCGATGGCGCGCGAGACGGCTGGGTAAGCCAACGATCCGGCCGCGATCACGGCCAGAGCCGGTGCGAGCTGCCACCAGGTCTGGGCGATGACGGCGAGCAGCAACGCGGTCGCCACCATCACGCGGGTGGCGACGATCAGGCGTCGTGGCGGGACCTGCTCGACCAGCGACCCGGCGGACAGGATGATGAGCGGGTTCGCGAACGTGGTGACGCCGATCACGACTCCAACCAGGGCTGGTCCCGCGCCGAGCGCGCCGAGATAGAGGGGCGTGAAGATCACGCCCACGCTGTGCGAGATCTGGTCGAAGACGGCGCCGGCAAACAGCGCCCGCATCGTCCGCGGTCGAAGTGTCGAGACCACCATCGCGAGATCTTCCACAACTTCATAGGACACACGTCGCGACGGGAGTGCAGATACCTACCTGCACCCGGTGTCGACGGCCAAGTATGCTGCGTACCGTGCATTTCGCGCGTGCCGATGACCGGCACACGCGCCACACTCCGGGATCGCGGTCGATCACCGCGCCTCCGTGGAACGGAGCGACAGGCCACGAGCCACCGTGGGCAGCGCTGGGGCACGGATGTCACTGGACAAGTGTCGTTGCCACGGAGATCCGCAACATCAGTCAGCGTTGGACTCCGTCAAGCTCATCGTGTTTGCGGCTACGGGTTCATTGCCCGCGATTTGCGGCACCAATTGACACAACACCTCTCCCAATCTATGGTGTCTTCACCACAGACATGATGACCTCCGGCGTGCCCATCAACGGGTATTGGTTGCGTCCACGTCGGGGCGAGTGAGCGCGAACCCGGCTGGGGATCCGCAGTGGCGCGCGGCGTGATGTCCACGCCGGCAGCCCGGAAGCGGGTAGAAGGGACGACGATGCGTTTCCTGATCACCGTCCACATGTCGACCGAAGCCTCCAACGCCGTCGTACGAGATGGACGTATTGGCAGTCTGTTGCAGGACGCGATGGAACGGCTCAAGCCGGAAGCGGCCTATTTCGGACCGCACGAGGGTGGCCGGACGGCCTTCATCGTCTGCAACCTCGACGATGTCTCGCAGATCCCGTCGATCTCTGAGCCGTTCTTTCAGGAGCTCGGCGCCCGCGTTGAGTTCATCCCCGTCATGACCGCGGAGGATCTGGCGCGCGGTATCGCGGCCATCGGCTAGCGAGCCGCTCGACACCACTGCCTATCCACACGGCACCACCCGACCGAGCGTCTCGGTCGGGTGATGCGCGGATAACGGTTTCAACCGCAATGGCGATGTCAAGAGGTGGTAGCCTGCTCGGTGGCCGACGAGACCGCCATCAAGCATCGTGCGCCATTGATCATTGGTCGCCTTGAAGTCTGCGAACGTGATCGCGTGCTGCTCACACCACTCGCAGAGTTCGTCGAGTGCCTTGAACACCGGTGCGTATTGCTGCTTGAGGTCCTCGTCCAGATCGCTGTTCTGTCCACATCAGTCGAGTGGGTGCTGGTAGCCGAACCAGACCGTATGAATTGGCCAGTCGAACGGGAGCGGAACGCGTAGGACGCGCGGGCTCGGCCTCAATGTGCCAGTGAGGAGTCGTACAGTAGACGCGAGCGATCCTCGCGTTATACTGGCGCAACTCGTTCGTCGCGCCGCGTTGAATGCCCCATGTTCACCACGCTCTCACAACGTCGTCCACCAACATCTCGAAAGGGGCCAAGGATGTCAGGGACAGCGTCCACAATCGCGCGCATCCCATGTTACTGTGCGTTGTGCGTTTCACGATGCGGGGCCGTCGCGGTCGTGCAGGACGGGCGGTTCGTTGCTCTGGAACCCGATCCGTCGCACCCGACCGGCAAAGCGCTGTGCGCCAAAGGCCGCGCGGCGCCGGAGCTCGTCTATCACGGGGACCGGTTACGCCAGCCACTGAAGCGCACGCGTCCGAAGGGCGACCCGGACCCCGGCTGGCAGCCGATCAGCTGGGACGAAGCGCTGGACATCACCGCGAGCCGGATGCGCCAGTTCGCTGCGGAAAGCGGGCCCGAGAGCGTCGCCTTCAGTCTGGTGTCGGCCTCCACCTCGGCGTCCGAGGATTCGAAGATGTGGATCGAGCGACTCATTGACGCGTTCGGCAGCCCGAATCTGTGTGGCTCAATGGAGCTGTGCGGCTGGGGCCGCTTTATGGCCCCCGAGTTCACCTATGGGGCGGCCGTGCCCGGGAGCTACATGCCGGACCTGGAGCGGGCCGGGTGCATGCTCTTCTGGGGTTACAACCCGAACCACGCCCGGCTGGCGCATGCTACGGCGATGATGGAGGCGCAGAAGCGCGGTGCACGCCTGATCGTGGTCGATCCGCGTCAGACCCCTCCGGCACGACGGGCGGATGTCTGGCTACGCGTACGCCCCGGGACTGATGGCCTGCTGGCCCTGGGCATCGCCCAGGTGATGATCGAGCGCGGCTGGTTTGATGAGGAGTTCATCCGCGACTGGACGAACGGTCCGCTGCTCGTCCGCGCGGATACCGGGTACCTGCTGCGAGCAGGCGACCTCACGGGCGACGCGAGCGATGAGCGATACGTGGCCTGGGACGGGTCGCGTGACCGCGCCATCTTCTACGATCCCAACCGCGGCACGTACGACGGCGACCCCAACGACCTGGCGTTGCTTGGAGCGTTCAGCCTCGACATTGTGGGCGGGAGTGTGACCTGCCAGCCCGTGTTCGCACTCACGCGTGAGGTCTGCGACCGGCACACGCTCGAACAGGTCGAAGGCGTGACGGGTGTCGCGCGCGCCGAGATCGAGCGCGCCGCCCAGCTGCTCTGGGACGCGCGGCCGGTGGCGTACTACGCCTGGAGTGGCGTCGAGATGCAGACCAACGCCACCCAGATCGCCAGAGCGATCGGCCAACTCTATGCCTTGACCGGCAGTTTCGACTCCCCAGGCGGCAACGTCCTGTTCGCCACGCCGCCGTCCGCGCCAGTCGCCAGCGCCGGGATGCCGCAGGACCGCCAGCTGGCCCCAGCGCTTGGCATGCTGGAGCGTCCGCTGGGTCCGTCCCGTTGGGGGCAAATCACGACGGACGAGCTGTACCGCGGCATCCTGGACGGAGAACCGTACCAAGTGCGCGGCCTGGTGGGGTTCGGCTCCAATCTGCTGCTCTCCCATGCCGACGGCGGGCGTGGGCGCGAGGCACTGGCGGCGCTCGAGTTCTACGTCCACGCGGACCTGTTCATGAACCCGACCGCCGAACTCGCCGACGTGGTGCTGCCGGTCGCCAGCGCGTTCGAACGCGAGGCGTTGAAGATCGGATTCGAGGGCAGCGAGGTCGCTTCCTCGCTTGTCCAATTCCGGCAAGCGGTGGCCGCGCCTCCCGGCGAGGCCCGTTCTGACACGGAGATCGTATTTGACCTGGCCTGCCGCCTGGGGCATGGGTCGCGCTTTTGGGGCGGCGATATCGACGCGGCCTATCGCCACCGGCTCGAGCCATCGGGGATTTCGCTCGATACGCTGCGACAGCAACCTGCTGGCGTGCGGGCGCCGACGAAGACGCGCTATCGGAAGTTCGCGGAAACGGAGAACGGCATCGCACGGGGCTTCAACACGCCGACCCGGAAAGTGGAACTCTACTCCGAGAGGCTGCTGCGGCACGGGTATGCGCCGCTACCGGAATATGTCGAGCCGCTGGTCAGCCCCCTGTCGCGGCCTGACCTGAAGGAGCGATTTCCGCTGATCCTCACCTGCGCCAAGCATCATCTCTTCTGCGAAAGCCAGCACCGGGCAATTCCAAAGCTACGGCGACTGGCGATGGACCCGGAGGTGGAGCTGCATCCGTCGGCCGCTGCCGCGCGCGGCATCAACGCGGGCGACTGGGTGAGCATCGAGACGCCCAGCGGGAGCGTACGGGCCAGAGCGAAACTGTGCGATGACCTGCAGCCGGATGTCGTCTGCGGTCAGCACGGGTGGTGGCAGGCGTGCGACGAGATCGGCGCGCCGGGGTATGACGCGTTCAGCCCAGACGGCGCGAACTTCAATCTCCTGATCGGAAATGAATGGATCGACCCGATCAGCGGCTCAGTCCCACACCGCGCGTATGTGTGCCAGGTCCGTCCGGTCGAACATGTCGACCACGTGCTGGTCGACGCGGCGACGTAGCTCCAGATGAGCGGCGCACGAGGAGATCGACCGCCTCACGAGGGGCGACGACAACTAGCAATGCGAAGTTGAAGGCGGGGGTAGATGTACGACGCAATCGTGGTCGGTGCCGGGCACAACGGACTCGTCTCATCGTTCTACCTGGCCAGAGCCGGGATGCGGGTGCTGGCGCTGGAGCGGCGGCCCTTCGTCGGCGGGGCGGCGATCACCGAGGAGCTGTTTCCGGGCTATTCGGTCCCGAGCTGCTCATACATCTGCTATGTCCTGCAGCCGCGCGTCATCGACGACATGGACCTGCGTGAGTATGGCTTCGAGGTCCTGCCGGCCGCCAAGGACACATTCATGCCATTCCTGAACGGCCGCTCGCTGCTCGACGGCCGGGATGGGAAGTCGATCGAGGAGCAGATCGCCGAGTTCGCCCCCAGGGACGCCGAGAACCTGCCGAAGTACCGCGAGATTCGCAAGCGGCTGGCGGGCATCATCCACAAGTCGTTCTTCGAGAAGGCGCCGACACTGACCGAACTGGTCGATAGCGTGCGCGGCACTGAGGACGAGCCGCTGCTGGAGCGGCTGCTGTTCGGGTCGGTCGCGGACCTCATCGACGAGCACTTCGAGAACGAAGAGGTCAAGGGCTGGCTCTCGCAGGCCTGGGATGCCGGCGACATCGACGCGCCGGGCAGCCTGCTCTCGGCATCCTACCTCGGCATCTCCAGCTTCAGCCGCTCCGAAGACTACGGCCTCGTGAGCGGCGGGATGGGTGGCATCACGCAGGCGATGGCGCGCTCGTGTCAGGCACGAGGCGTCGAGATCCGGACGGACGCCAGGGTCGAGCAGATCATCGTCGAAGACGGCAGGGCGACCGGCGTGCGGCTGGAGAGCGGTGAGGAGATCCACTCAAGGCTGGTGCTGGTGAACTCCGACATCAAGCAGCTCTTCAACTCGATGGTCCCGAAAGGTTCGGTTTCCAACGACTTCCTCAAAGCCGTCAACCGGCTGAAGGCGAACACCCTCTACTACAAGTTCCATGCGGCGCTGAACGAGCTGCCCGACTTCTCCCGCTTCCTGGGTCCAGACCCTGACCCGTACTACCTCGGCTACATCAAGATCTGTCCATCGATGGACTACTATCGCAGGGCCTGGAACGACGCGCGCAACGGCATCATCACCGACTCGCCGGTCATGCACATTCAGATGGCGAGCGTGATCGACAAGTCGCTCGCGCCGGGTGGTGGCCACGTGATGTCGATCTGGGCGCTGTATGCGCCGCACAAGCCGACCGGACACGGCAGCGCGGAGTGGACACCGGAGTTAACCCAGCTGGCGGGCGAGAAGTTCATCGCGCGGATGGAGGAGTACGCCCCGAACATCCGCACGGCGATCAAGGACTGGGTGATGTTCACGCCGAACATCCTCGAAGAGAGGGTGGGCCTGCCGAACGGCCATATCCACCACATCGACCAGATCGCCGGCCAGATGTTCGCCAACCGTCCGCTCCCTGGCTGGAGCGACTATCGGATGCCGATCGAGAACCTCTACCTCTGCGGCGCCGACACCCACCCCGGCGGCGAAGTGACCGGCGCCCCTGGCTACAACGCGGCCCACAAGGTGTTGCAGGATCAGCGAGTGCTGGTCGGCTGAGAACTCGGTGCAGGCCCACATTCCAGTGGAAGCCTCGCTATCTCCGGAGCTCATACTCGGCTTTCGTGATGGCGTAGTGATGCCAGTGCGTGCAGGTGCCCGCAAAGTTGGCATCGAACACCGTCTTCTCGCGGCGCATGCCGACCTTTTCCATCACGCGCGCCGACGCCGGGTTGGCGACGTTGCAGGTCGCGCGGAGCCGCGGCGCACCGCGGGTGCCGAATTCGTAAGCCAGCACGGCACGCAAGGCTTCAGTCATATAGCCCTGGTTCCAGGCGGCGCGGTCGAGCGCATACCCAACATCGCGCTCGCCCGCGACGGCAGCATCGCTATCGTTGGAGGTCTCGCTGCTGACATAGCCGATCACGTCCCCGGCATCCTTGCGCGTAATGGCCCAATTGAGCGCGTCAGGATCAGGTTGCTGCGCGTTCGTGAGGCACTCATCGAACCACTGACGGCATTGGTCTGCCGTCCACATCGCAAAGTGCATGTATCGGATCACGAGCGGATCGGACAACATCGTACTGACCGCGTCCCAATCACTGGAAGCAAAGTGCCTGAGAACGAGTCGCGGCGTTTCGAGACGTGGCGTCATCCTGCCTCGTTTCAGTTGCGTGCGACCAGATGACAGCCACAGCAGCCCATGCTACCGCCCGCAAGCCAGGAGTTCATAACAGGCGCTGAGAAAAGCGTTGTGCGACTGCTTCCCACAGAACCGTTCCTGACCTGCCCCTACGAGATTGAGGTAAGCGCCGCATCCGCGATGCTGGTGGCCTGGTCGAGGGCGTCGGCGACCTGATTGCGGGCGCGGACCATCGCGACCCACCACGTCTGCCACTCCTCGCTGTCGCGTTGCCATCGTCGACTAGGCGTGGGTACGGGACGAGCGACGGGATCATCTGCGTCTGCCAGGCGTGGCCGTAGCGGTCCTGCCCGTAGGAGCCGACGACCGTCGACGCGACCGGCACCAGTGTCCGTGACAGCCCGATCATCGCCTGATTGAGGACGGTCGCCGGCTCGTTCGGCGTCGTCGGAATCCTGGCGGCCACTCCAGCTTCGGCTGGCGGCATCGAGCTGGGCGGCGACCGTCCTGGAACTCCCTGGCGCGTTCGACGGCGCCGGTCAGGTCGATGCCGCGGACCGGCTGCTGCGCCAGCTCACTCAGCCGGTCGACGAAGCGCTGAGCGACCGGCTCGTACTCGTAGGGCAGGATCGGCGCGGTCAGCAGTTCCCAGATCCACTGGGCGTAGACGCGCAGGTGCAGCTCCAGCCGTCCTTCTCAACCTTGTCGATCGTGTTGTGCAGCGAGTGGTGCCACCAGCCGAGCGTCGCCAGCGCCGTCGCCTGGATCTCCTCGTCGGTGAACGACATCTCGCCGGCGATGCACGGCAGGCCGACGCCGAAGAAGGACGAGTCGCCGTTCTTCTGCTGTCGTCGCCAGTGGACCGGCATCTCGCCGAGGACGGAGCGGGTCGTCCGCATCGCCCAGGACTGGATGTCGTCGGTCGAGTGCAGGTGCCAGGTGAGGAGCCGGTGATGGCCGGCTGGTCGATCTGCAGGTAGGCGACGCAGTCGCGCCGCAGGCGGTCCCACTCCAGGTCGGCGAAGCGTGAGGATGAGATCATCGTCCCGGTCTCGTGGCCCATCCAGAAGCCGGTCACGATTCCGCGCCGCAGCTGATCGCCGTGGGCGGCGAACGCGCGCGCCAGTTCCAGGATGCAGGCGCTGCCGGCCGCGTTGTCGGTCGCCTGCGGGCCGAACCACGAGTCCATGTGACCGCCGATCAGCAGGAACTGGCGCTCGGCGCTCGAACTCACCGGTCGTCATCGTCAGCGGATTCCAGCCGTTGTCGGCCTGCGCGTTGAGCCAGACGCGGACCGGCCCGTTCAGGCTGGCGTCCTTCAGCCGCAGCCCCTCGACGCGCGAGATGCCGACGCAGGGCAGGTCGGGCATCTCGGTCAGATCGTCTCGGGTGTCGGGTTCCCCCAGGCCGACTTCATCGACCCGAACGGCACGGCCTCGTTGTGCCGGTCCGCCCCAGTTCATCATGATCTGAGCGGTCGAGCCGCGCTGCCAGGCGATCAGCGCCTTCTCGTGCCGGGCGGGGAGTAGGACAGCTCCGAGAGCGTGATCTTGCCGCGCACGTCCTTGCCCTCGTAGTCCGACTCCGCCCCCGAGCCGACGTAGACGAGTTCGCCCTCGATCCCAGTCGGTCGAGGCCGAGTGGCCGAGCGTGTTGGCCTCGATCACACGCGGATCGGGAGCGAGCACGCGCACCTCGGCGGGCTCAGGGAAGGAGACGAGGCCCTGGAACTCGTGCATCGTCGGCTGGCAGTCCGTTGCGATCGAGCTGTTCGGCGGCGTACTCCGCCATCCGGCGCGAGTTGGCCGAGCCGGCCAGCCGGGTCGGGATCTGCTCGGTGATGTGCGTCAGGTGTGCCCAGGCACGCTCGACCGACAGTTCGGCCAGAATGTCATCAATCGGCATCGAAACCTCCCCTTCACGCGCCCTCTCTTGATACCGTCAGCGCGGTGGACGCGTCCTCGGTGCGGCAGCCGGACACCCGCTTCATCACGGGCATCGTGCGTCGCCAGCCGGGTCGTCGATCGGACACTATTCGCCCAGATACGTCTCGACCTTTCGCGCAGCGCTTCGGCACGCCCAGACGAGGCGGTTCTGGCCGCGCGTCAGATGGACGCCGATCACGTTGGCCATGTCGCTGCCGGCTTCGAGATCCGCGAGTTGCCGCGCGGGCGCGAGGTCCGGCAAGGGCGGCGTCTGGCTGGCTGGATCCTGACGGAAGAGGCCGTCACGGCTGTACGAGACCGAGAGCAGCGTTCGGCTCAACATCCGCTGGATCGCATTGGCACCCTCGGCCTCAGCCGTGCTCGAAGGCGGATTGGCCTCCAGCGCGCCATAGAAGCGATCGAGTGCCTGGGTTAATCGGTCCAGTTCGTTTAGTGACGGCGAGAAGTCGAACGAGCCTCCGGCAGCCGCCGCGTAGCGCTGGACATGCCCTCGCATGTCGTCGACCTCCGCGCGGAAATCGAATGGGTACAGCGGTGCGTTCAGCGAGCGAAGTGTCGCAGCCGCGTAGACCTTGATGTCCCGCAGCAGGTTCTCGCGGTCTGCGATCTCCAGCGTGTCGTCCTCGGTGTGCCAGGCGATGTTGCCGCCGCAGCCGGCAACACCGTAGTAGCCCTTCTCCAGCCGGAGTTCTTCCGGCATCGTCGACGAGAGCATGAAGTAGAGTGGGATACCGATGTTGTTGAACGAGTTGTCTCCCGCGCGGAGCGGGCGCAACCCGGTCGATTCCTGTCCCGTCACATCCTTGATGACCGCGCTGGTCAGATCGGCGGCAGCCTCCACCCGCATGACGTTGTCGTAGACGGTCGCCCAGCGGCAGCCGGGCGAGTCGCAGTTGATGTGCGAGACGCAATGGTCCATCAGATCCAACGCGAACTCGTCGGCATACCAGGTCGATCCAGCGTAGCGCCCGTGCGAGTGGCCGCTCCACCACGCCAGCCGCAGCGATCGCGCAAGCTGGCCGCGATGCTGCTGGAAGACGCGCGCGATCTCAAGCAGCGTCGCGTTACCGGTCGCGTTGTCGCCGATGCCGACGTGCCAGCTATCGAGGTGTCCGTGCAGTAGCACGAACTCCTCGGGGTCGGCGCTGCCTTCGATCTCGGCAACGACGATCGGGATCGGTCGCCAGCCAACCGTGATCTCGTTCGAGAAGGCGATCTCGACCTTGCCCTGTTTGACCTGCTCGATCAGTTCCATGCCGTCGGGACGGTTGATCGTCAGGATCGGCACTGGTGGCGTCCGGTTGAGGGAGTCGAGGTCGGGCGATCCCCAGGCGTTGGTCGTGATGCCCTCGTGGATGCGGTCACCTGGATTGACGAAGATCGCGGCGATCACACCGGAGGTTGTCAGGTTGACGCTGCGGGCGGACATGCCCATCCCCTCGGTGATGACGATCTTGCCGCGCAGGTCCTGGTCGACCGGCATCTCGCGGCGTTCACCGAAGACCTGGGTCATGCTGCCCGGCTGCTGACCGGGGATGTAGGCCAGCTCGCCAGTCACCTCCTCGCCATTCGTCGTCGGTGAGAGGGATGGGGTCTTCACGGTGTAGGTCTTGCCGTTCGGCCCGAGCGTTCGCAGCGTTGCCTGGCCTGGCCAGCTGATCAGGCAGACGGGGTGATGAACGGTGTGAGTCACTCCCCACTGGCTGAGCTTGTCGGTGATCGCGGTGACCGCTGTCGCCTCGTCGTCCGAACCAGACAAGCGCGTCAAGGTGTTGAACTGCTCAAGGAGCGCCCACGGTTCGTCGATCGTCAGATCGCCGAGGATGGCCCCCTCCAGATTCGCGTCGGTCCATCGCCCTGGTCCTGCCATCTGCTGTCCTCCCTCGTTCCAAACACTCAGTACGCTGGTTACAGGCCGTTCCGCCTCAAGAATCCATGCACATGCGCGTTCCAACCGACTGGGTCCTCGCGAGCTGCGCCGTGATAGGCATCCGGCATGATAACGAACTCGCTGCCGGAGATCTGCTGGCTCCACTCATGGGACAGCTCGACCGTCTTCTGTGGCTCATGCCCACCGACGATCACGAGCGTCGGGATCGTCAGCCGGTTCAGCTCAGGATAGCGGCTGCGGATGTCCCAGGCGCCGAGAGCGCGCAGCATCCGCGTGGCAGCGGATGCGCCACTGCCGACACCAGCCCCGAGTGTTGCGGCGAATTGTCCTGCGGGCGATATGGCAAAGGCCGGATTGGTCGTCGGCGGCCCTTCTTCCTCCCAGTCGTACGAGCGTGGTTGGAGGACGATTGGCCGTTCGCCGCGCTCGACGGCCGCGACCTGTTCGTCGATCCACTGCGACGCGAGCGGCCACAGGTACGGAACCGTGTGGCCGACGATCAGCGCCAATGCCCGGTCGGGATAGTCCAGCCCGAACTGGCAACTGATGACGCCGCCGAGCGACGCGCCACCGACGATCGCCTTGTCGATCGCGAGCGCGTCCATCAGGTTCTTCACGTCGCGCGCGAAGTCGGCGATGCTCCAGTCGCCGTCGGGGCTGGCCGACCGTCCTGTCCCCCGCCGATCGAACGTGATGAAGCGGTAGTACTCGGAGAAATAGCTGGCCTGATACGGTATCCACGAGAGGTGGTGGTGCGCCTGCAGGATGAGCGGCGTTCCCTCACCGACCGATTCGTAGAACAGCTCAACTCCGCCAGCATCAAGTCGCGGCATGTTCCCAACCTTCCCATCCGCCATCGACGGGTCGCAGTGGCCGATCGTTCGCCAATCAGTGCTGTCGATCGACCTCGAGTTCGTTCAGCGCGGCGCGACAGCGAGCGATCACCTCATTGTCTTCCGGGCTGGCACAGTGATGCTGAATATCGGCGGCCAGGCC
This sequence comes from uncultured Chloroflexia bacterium, assembly GCA_963763325.1. Lineage (GTDB taxonomy): Bacteria > Chloroflexota > Chloroflexia > Thermomicrobiales > CFX8 > JBBECJ01. The sequence goes on along the minus strand of CAVXOL010000024.1, from coordinate 889,732 downwards.
GACCTTGTAGCTGCGTTTGGCGACTTGCAGCACATACGATGTCTCAGTCGTCTGCAGACCGTCGATTCGTCCGAGCGTCTCGGTCAGAAACACGCGGAGATCGTCGTTGTCCTTGAAGAGTGCCTCGACAACGACATCGTAGGTTCCGGCCGTCACCCCAACGTAGCGCACCTGTCGCAGCACCATCAGCGCCCCGACAACATCCGTCGCCCGGCCAGGCTGCACTTTGGCTCCGACGATCGCGTGAATGCCATAGCCGATCTTGTGCGGATCGGGGACGGCGACGATCTGCATTGCGCCATCGTCGAGCAACCGCTTCATCCGCCGCCGGACGGTCGGTTCGGGAACACCGAGCCGCCGCGCGATTTCGGCGTGAGAGAGCCGCCCATCAGTCTGAAGCAGTGCGATCAGACATCGATCGACTACATCGAGTTCCACCATTATTGCTTCCTGCCAGATCACAATCCGTCACACGTTATCTTCAGACGTTCGCAATCCGTTGTCAAGCGATATCTGAGTGGCGGAATACCCGTTGACAATTTGTCGCATGAGGCTCTACACTGGCGCTCATGTTGTCCTGATACTGCCTGCGGCCTGGGGCTATCCGGCGCCGGTTGCAATCGTTCCTCGAAACAATCTCTCCACCTCGTCCGCCAGCCGTGTTGATGACGGACAGGCAATCGGGGAACAGCGCGGAAGCACGCTCCAGCAATTCACTTCGACACGAGCCTCGGCTCGCTCGTCGAGCGCTCGAACGTTCAACACGGGCTGGGCAGCATTGACGTTCACGTCACGGAGGGAGGAATCGTGGTGACTTCAGAATCCGAACGGGCGTTGTTCAAAGTCGCACAGGATCTCTCAGCCAGGTTGCTCTACCGATCCATCTCCAGGCGAGAATTCATCAAGCGGGCGACCGCCGCCGGGCTGGCCGCACCAACTATCTCGGTGATCCTTGCCGCCTGCGGCGGGGATGACGACGATGACGACGACGGTGACGAGGCATCACCAACAGCCGAGGTCCAGGCGGAGGCGACCGACACGCCTGTGCCGACCGCACGTCCAGTCATCGCCGCCCAGCCAACAGCAACGACAGCGGCAGAGGCTTCACCGGAGGCGACGGAGACAACCGCCGCTCCGGAAGCGACCGCGACGTCGGAGCTAGTCGCGGAGGGTGTCCAGGGCGGTAGCCTTGTGATCGGGATGGCCGGCGAGCCTCCGGGCCTCGATCCGGGTGGCCTCTGCAACGTCAACTGCCACACCGTCGTCATGCACATGTTCGACTCGTTGCTGGCGATGGACACCGAGTTCAACGTCTACCCATGGCTTGCCACCTCGTGGAGCCTGACCGACGATCTGCGAGGCTACGTCCTCGAACTGCGGGACGATGTCGTCTTCCACGATGGCTCGACGCTGAATGCTGAGGTCGTGAAGTTCTCGCTCGACCGAATCAAGCTGCCAGAGACGGCGTCAACATCCGCGACAGCGGTCCTTGGTCCGATCTATAACGGCAGCGAGGTGATCGATGAGTACACGGTTCAGGTCAACTTCACTGAACCGTATGCGCCATTCCTCGGAGGCATGACGACCGCCTTCCTTGGGATCGTCTCAATGCAGTCAGCCCAGGCCAGTGGGCCAGACTTCGCAACCAACCCGGTCGGCAGCGGGCCGTACATGTTCGAAGAATGGGTGCTGACGCAGAGCACATCGATGACAGTCAATCCGGACTACAACTGGGCGCCGGAAGGACTCTTCCAACACACTGGCCGCGCGTACATCGACGACATCCGCTACCAGTACGTTCCGGAGAGCGCCACCCGGCAGGCGCTGCTTGACACCGGCGAGGCGCAAGCAATCGATGCAGTTCCGCCACAGAATGTTGCGGCGATCGAGAGCAACTCAGACTACGTCATGCACAAGCTGCCGCGCACCGGCGGTCCGAAGATGATGGATCTGAACACGAAGAAGGCGCCCCTCGACCAACTCGAGGTGCGCCAGGCGCTCAACTATGCCTTCAATCGAGACGAATTGATCACCACGATCTTCCACGACGTCTTCACTCCGGCGACGGTGCCGCTGGCGACCGCCACATTCGGCTACGACGCCAGCCTGGAAGATCAATACCCCTACGACCCAGAGATGGCCGCGCAGCTGCTCGACGAGGCCGGCTGGGTGATGGATGGCGAGATTCGCAAGAAGGACGGCCAGGAGTTCCGCCTCAACTGTCTGATTGGCACCTCGGAGGAGGACAACGCGATCTCACAGGTCATCCAAGCCCAATGGCTGCCGCTCGGTATCGCGGTCGATATCAACGTCATCGCCGGCACAGCCCTCACGACGGCCAAGCAGGCCGGCGAGCATCACATCGGCTACAAGATCGCCGTCTACCAGGATCCGGACATCCTCGGCATCTACTTTCATCCACGCAGCATCGGAGGCTTCAATTTCACCTTCTACGAGGACCCGGCGCTGGCGGAGCTCTTCGATCGCGGCATCGCCGAGATGGACGCGACCGAGCGGATCGCGATCTATAAGGAGGTCCAGCAGTTCATGTTGGACAACGCGCTACTTGTCCCGATCTACAACCTGGCGAATCTGACCGCGACGACGGCCAATCTCCAGGGAATCGTCGGCGACACTGCCGGCTACATCTACTGGTACGACGCCTGGTTCAGCGAGAGCTAGCCGGTCGTGGGCGGGTACATCCGACAACGGCTGCTCCGGGCAATACCGGTGCTGTTCGGGGTCATGACGGTCGTGTTCTTCATGGTCCACATGCTCCCCGGCGACCCGGCTGAGGAGATCGCGAGTCGTGGGCCGGGTGGCATGACGCCCGAAGCGATCGAGGCGATCCGGGTTCGACTCAACCTCGACGAACCGTTGTACGTCCAGTACTGGGATTTCGTGAAACGGGTGGCCCAGGGCGATCTGGGCCGCTCGATCTTCACGAACCGTGAAGTCAGCGCGATGATTCGATCGCAGGTGGGCGCAACCGTCAAACTCACGGCGGCAGCGATCCTGACCGCGCTCGTGATCGGCGTCCCGCTGGGCATTATCGCCGCGATTCGCCAGAACTCCTGGGTGGATTCGGCCAGCATGTCGGTCGCGCTGCTCGGGGTCGCGATGCCGAGCTTCTGGCTCGGCCTGCTGCTGATCTGGTTGTTCGCGGTCCGCCTGAACTGGGTTCCGGTGATCGGCGGGACGGGGATCCGTGGGCTGATCCTGCCGGCGCTCACACTCGGTTTCGGCGCGGCGGCCATCATCGCGCGGCTCGTGCGCTCCAGCATGCTCGAGGTGCTGCGGCAGGAATACATGACGACCGCGCGGGCGAAGGGGCTTCGCTCGCGTGCGGTCGTCCTGCGCCACGGCCTGAAGAACGCGCTGATCCCGGTCGTGACGATCGTCGGGCTCCAGATCGGCAACCTGCTTGGCGGCGCGGTCGTGATCGAGACGGTCTTCGCACGGCAGGGGATTGGCCGGCTGGCGATCGACGCCATCCTGACGAAGGACTTCCCGGTCATTCAAGGCGTCGTGCTGTTCGCCGCAGTCATCTACGTCACCGTCAACCTGATCGTCGATCTGCTCTATTCGGTGATCGACCCACGAATCCGCTACAACTGAACGGCAGGATGCTATGGGAGCGACCGACACCACATCCGCCGTCAGTACAGCCACCCGGTCTGAACTGAAGTCGCGCTCGCGCGGCCTCTGGCGCGACGCGTTTCAGCAACTGCTGCGCAACCCTGGTTCAGTCGCCGGACTCGTCATCCTGATCGCGCTGGCACTGATGGGGATCACTGCGCCGTATATCGCACCCGCCGAGCCGAACGTCATGGTCGCCGCCGACGCGCTCCACGAGCCAAGCGCCAAGTATCCGTTCGGCACCGACCAGTTCGGGCGCGACAACCTGTCGCGCATCATGCACGGAGCGCGACTCTCGTTCCAGGTTGGCTTCGTCGCCGTCAGTATCGCTTTCGTCTGCGGCGTCTCGCTCGGAATCGTCTCCGGCTACTACGGGAAGTGGATTGATGGAACGATCGGCATCGTCATCGACATCATGCTGGCGTTTCCGGGCATCCTGCTCGCGCTGGCGATCGTCGCGATCCTGGGTCCGAGCCTGTTGAACCTGATGGTAGCGGTCGGAATCGCCGAGATCCCGCGCTACACGCGCCTGATCCGGGGGCAGGTCCTCTCCGCGCGCGAGCTGCAGTACGTAGATGCGGCGCGCGTGATCGGGGCGCCGGACCCCGCGATCATGTTCCGTCACATCCTGCCGAACGTCCTGGCGCCGGCGATCGTCCTGGCGACGCTGGGGATCGGCGGGGCGATTCTGGTCGGCGCGGCGTTGTCGTTCCTCGGCCTCGGCGCAAAGCCACCGACCGCCGAGTGGGGTGCGATGCTCGAGTGCCGGCCGAAACTACCTCCAGCAGGCCTGGTGGATCACGTTCTTCCCCGGGCTGGCGATCATGATCACCGTCCTGTCGATCAACCTGCTGGGTGATGGCTTGCGTGACGCCCTCGACCCACGACTGCGGCGCTGAACTACCACTGCTCATCCCGACGAAGGGGCAGAGCAGACCATATTCGATCACGTTGTGAAGGGGGGACATCGTGCAGGACGTTCTGGACTACATCGATCAACACCGCGACGAGTACATCGGCATGATCCAGCGAGCATGTCAGCAGCCGAGCATGTCGACCCAGAACATCGGCGTGCTTGAGATGGCGGAACTGTGCCGGACGATGCTCGACGACGTCGGCGCCAACCCGCGGATCATCCCGCTTGAGGGTGGCTATCCGGTCGTACTCGGGCGAATCGATGGACCGAGCGAACGTGTCCTGAACATCTACAACCACTACGATGTCCAGCCGCCGGAGCCGCTCGAACTCTGGGACTCCGACCCATTTGCCGCCGAGGTGCGCGACGGACGGATCTGGGCGCGTGGCGTCGCCGACAACAAAGGCCATCTCGTGGCCCGCATCTGTGCGGTCGATGCCTGGCGTAAGACGCGCGGCGACCTGCCACTGACGATCCGCTTCATCTATGAGGGCGAAGAAGAGATCGGCAGCCCGAACCTGGAGCATTTCGTCGAGCGGCATCGGGATGAGATTACACCGGCAGACGGCTGCATCTGGGAGGGCGGCGGCAAGGATTTCAACGGCCAGGTTCGGCTCTCGTGCGGGCTGAAGGGCATCTGCTACGTCGATCTATCGGTCGAGTCGGTCAACACCGACATGCACTCCAGCCGGGCGACGATCGTCCCGAACGCTGCCTGGCGGCTCGTCTGGGCGTTGAACACGTTGAAAGACGAGCAGGAGAGGGTGCTGATCGGCGGCTTCTACGACAAGGTCCTTGAGCCGACTGTCGAAGAGCAGAACATTCTCGAAGAGACGCCTTTCGAGGAGGCCGAGTTCCTCAAGACCTTTGAGTTGGACCACTTCCTGCTGAATCTGAGCGGCCAGCAGCTCAAGATCAAGGACATGTTTCAGCCAACCTGCACGATCTGCGGCATCGAGTCCGGCTACACCGGTCCTGGGCTGAAGACCGTCCTGCCAAAAGTCGGCCAGTGCGAAGGTCGACATGCGCCTCGTTCCCGATCAGGACCCGCGCGAGATCTTCCGGCTGCTGCGTGAGCACCTCGACCGGCACGGATTCTCCGACGTCAAGGCGACGCTGCTCGCCGCCGAGCACCCGGCCAAGACCGATCTGAACGCGCCGCTCGTCAAGGCGGTGGCCGCGTCAGTCGAGCGCGTCCACGGACACGCGCCGGTCATCGTGCCGATCACACCCGGCAGCGGCCCGATGTACGTCCTCTGCCAGGCGATCGACATCCCCTCCGTCTCCGGACCGGGTGGCGGGAACCCGGACTCCAAGATTCACGCGCCAAACGAGAACATGTACGTCGACGACTACATCAACGCGATCAAGGGCATGGCCGTGCTGTTCGACGAGTTTGCACGAAGCTAGCACGACGACTGACATGATGGTCAGGAAAGGGAGGGTCTACGGATGGTGACTGCGATCAAGAGTTCCCTGCTGATCGATGGAACGGGCGCCTCACCGCTTCACAATGCCGTTGTTCTCGTGGACGGCGACCGCATCCTCGATGTCGGACGTGAGGCGGACCTCGGCATCCCCGACGATGCCGAGGTGATCGACCTCGGCGACGAGACGATCCTGCCGGGGTTGGTCGACCCGCACACGCACATCACGATCAATCCGGGCAAGCGTGGGCTGCTCGGCCAGCTCGAAGGGCTGCGCGAGCCGGACGCCCAGCAGGGCGCACGCGCGACCCATAACCTGCGGCTGGACCTGAAGTCAGGCATCACCACCCAGCGCGTGATCGCAGAGGTGAACTTCAATGACGTTGCCGTTCGCAACGCGATCGACCAGGGTTGGATTCCTGGTCCGCGTCTGTTGTGCGCCACGCGCGGGATCACGTCATCGAATGGCCACGGCGCGCCGAGCTGGTTCTTCGACGGGCCAGACGAGATCCGCAAGGCGGTCCGCGACAACCTGCAGGGCGGCGCCGACTTCATCAAGATCCTCGTCCTCGACCGGACACCGACCGAGGCCAGCTACTCGTATGAAGAGATCAAGATGGCCGTTGACGAAGCCCATCGTGCCGGAAAGCTGATCACCGCCCACGCCGGCGCGAAGCCGGACACGTCGCTCAAGCTCTGCCTGCAAGCCGGTGTCGACTCGGTCGAGCACGCCATTCCGCAGAAGGATGAGCACATCGACCTCTACCTGGAGACGAACGCGGCCTTCGTCCGCACCTTCACGATCTCGTTCCAGACGCAGGTCGACTGGGACTGGTTCAAGGGCAAGGACATCGAGGGCCGCGTGAACGTCATGCGCGAGGTCGTCAAGGAAACGACTGAGCGGCCACCTGAAGCGGGCGGATTCGCCGACTACTACAAGCTCGGCGCCAGCATGGCCGATCGAATCCGCAACACGCAGGAGGTCGTCATCCCGATGTTCAACAAGGCGGTCGAGAAGGGCGTCCGCTGGACGGTTGGGATGGACTCGATGCACGGGCTGATCGGCTATGAGATCGGGTCACTGGTCGAGTGGGGGTTGTCACCGATGGAAGCGCTCGTCGGAGCGACCAAGCAGGCCGCCGAGGTCTGCGGGATGGACCAGGTCTGCGGCACCCTCGAAAAGGGCAAGTTCGCCGATGTCATCTCCCTCAAAGGCAACCCGCTCGACGACATCTGGGCGATCTCGCGCGTCAACTTCATCATGAAGGGCGGCGAACGGCTCGACCACGTCTCGTGGTTCTGATCGCGAAGGGAGACAGCATGCGCATCGCCTATATCGGGCCAAAGAATCGTGAGGCGGCATTGCAGGCTTTCGTCGGACACGGCACGACGGTCGAGGCCCGGCCGACCGGCAAGGGACCGCGCAGCATCGAGTCGATGTGGGAGGAGTACCTCTCAGTGCCGGGCCTGCTTGAGTCGGTCGTCGAACTGGAACGCGAGGGCTTCGACGCGGTCGTTCCCGGCTGCTTCGGCGATCCGGGCCTCGACGGCGCCCGTGAACTCGTCACGATTCCGGTCCTCGGGACCGGCGCGACCTCGATGGTCGTGGCGGCCAACATCGGCCACCGGTTCTCGATCGTCACCGTCCTCGAAAACGTCGTCCGCCCGCTGGAGAACCTGGCGCTGCTGACCGGCGTCGGGCCGAAGCTGGCATCGGTGCGTCAGATCGGGATTCCCGTCCTCGAACTGAACGCCGATCCTGAGCGGACCTTCAGCCGCCTGATCGATGTCAGCCGAGATGTCATCGAGCGAGACCGGGCTGACGTGCTCATCCTCGGCTGCGGGACGCTCTCGTTCCGGGCGGCAGAGTTGCAGGATGCGGTCGGTGTTCCGGTCATCAACCCGCTCCAGGTCACACTCAAGATGGCGGAGTTGCTGGTCACGTCCGGTCTGAGTCACAGCAAGCGCTCGTATCCTGTGCCGCCAAAGCTGGCAGCCGCCGTCCTGAACTGAGCCGTAGCGGAGAAGAGGAGCAGCCGTGCGCGTCGATCTGGCCATCCGCAACGGAACGATCGTGACACCGAGTACTCAGGCGGTGGCTGACATCGGCGTGCGCGGCGGCGTCATCGTCCAGCTTGGCGGGGATCTTCAGGCTGACGAGGAGGTTGACGCCACCGGCAAGTACGTCTTCCCAGGTGGCATCGACATGCACGTCCACCTGACCCCCGTTGAGATCGGCGGTGGCGTCATCCAGTGGGCCGACGACTTCGCCAGCGGGTCGGCTGCCGCAGCGGCCGGCGGCGTCACGACGATCGGCAACATGACCTTCCCGCGACCCGGCGAGCGGCTGCGTGACGTGCTGGAACGCGTTCGCGCGGATGCCGAAGGTAGCTCGATCGTCGATGTCGTCCTGCATCCCGTCCTGCTCGATCCCTCACCGGAGGCCATCGCCGAGATCCCGGATCTGGTGCGCGACGGCCACAGCAGCATCAAGATCTTCATGATCGCCGGTGACTTCGACACGCGGGCGGGCGAGTACTTGCGCGCCCTCCAAACCGCCGGCCAGGCCGGTGCGCTGACGATGTTCCACTGCGAGGACAACTGCGTCATCAGCTTCCTCTGCGAGCAGCTGATCGCGGATGGCAAAGGTGGTCCGGCGTTCTACCCGGCCAGCCGGCCCGTCTACACCGAGGCCGTCGCGGCGGCGCGCGCGATCGCGTTCGCCGAAGCGGCTGACGCGCCCATCTACATCGTCCATCTCTCCAGCGCCGAGGCGCTCGAAGTCTGTCACCGGGCACGAGTCCGGGGGCTGCCCGTCTACGTCGAAACGCGGCCGCTCTACCTGTATCTCACCTCAGAGCGGTTTGCTGAGCGGGACGGCGCGAAGTACGTCGGCAATCCGCCGTTACGTGAACCGTCGGATGTCAGAACTCTCTGGAACGGCCTTGCGAATGGCTCGATCCATACATTCTGTACCGACCACGCGCCGTGGAATCTCGCCGAGAAGCTCGACCCGTCGTTGGATGTCGGAACCTTCCGCCCCGGCATGTCCGACTTGCAGACGCTCTTGCCGCTGTTGTTCTCCGAGGGCGTTCTCAAGCGCCGGATCTCCCTGCGGCGCTTCGTCGAAGTCACCTCAACCAACGCTGCCCAGTTGTTTGGCCTCTTCCCGCGCAAGGGCACGATCGCTGTCGGCTCCGACGCTGATCTTGTGATCTGGGACCCGGATCGACACCGGACGATGTCAGCCGCAGACGACCTCAGCCGCTCCGATTTCAGCCTCTACGAGGGCTGGGACATCACTGGCTGGCCGACCCACACCTTCCTGCGCGGACAATTGATCGCACATGACGGAGAGATCGTGGCAGACGCCCCATCAGGTCGCTGGGTTCCACGTCTGCCGCACCGCGGACTGTAGCTGATCGACACGCCGCTCGTTCGGCGTCGCCTGACAAACCTCGCCACGTGATCTGCCCCGTCTACGTGCAGCCGGCGATGACGGGTGCGACGAGGGCTTAGCCCGCAGACCGCGCACGAACGCCGCGAGGTGCTTGCCGGTGCGGGTGGCGGTCCTGAGCGGCACGCGACCAACACCGTGTCGTGGTGTGCTCGGACACCAGTCATCCTGCAGCACGCCGGTGGTGGTCGGCACGCTCCATCAGTCCGAATAGCGACGCGAGTTGATGGCGACGAAGACCGCGTCACCGTTGCTGCCGACGCTGTCCATCCGCGGTGATCCGAACGGCTCCGTCACCGACCAGAGCGTGGCGCCGTCGGTGGTCGACAGGACGGCGAGTTCGCCTATCCCCGTCGCATGACGAGCGACGTGCCGCTGATCAGCTGCGGGTCGCCAATTCGCGTCATGCGCCAGCGTTCGGTGCCGGAGGACAACTCGTAGGCAATGAGCACCTGGGAGTCAGATGGGTAGTCAGGAGGGGCGACGACGATGATCACACCATCACCGGCGGCGAGGAAACCCCGGGGGGAGGGAGGAGTAACTGGGGCAGTCCAGCGCTCCTGGCCCGAGGCCGCGTCGAGCGCCGTGAACGTGATCCAGTTGCCCTGCTGGACCGGTCCACGAGTCCCGACGATCGTCCCGTCGGCGGCGCCGAGATGGCCGAGCTGTGGCGCCTGCCAGAGGATCGCGCCGGTCCGCATGTCGATCGCGGTGACGGTTGCGCCGGTCGGGACGACGAGGATCTCGCCGAGCACCATTGCGGGTGATCGCAAGCCAGCGAAACCGTTCTGGTCCGGGAGCCACCTCTGGTACGGGAGCAGGGTGTCGCTGACCCACAGCTCGTCGCCGGTGAGCCGATCCATGCCGCGGAACCCCGACGGCGTGCCGGGGTCAGCCTCATACGCGGCCAGGTCCCAGACGACCGCGACCGTGGGGCTGTTGGCGAGTGGGACGTCACTCGACGCGACACGCCATCGCTCCTCGCCCGTCACCACGTCCACGCCGACGAGCGCGCCCACGTCCTGGTCGGCCAGGACGACGATCCCCTGACCGTCGACCGGACCCGGTGGCGTGAGCGTGTCGGCCGTCACTCTGCGCCAGCGCTCCGACCCGTCGGCGGCATCGTACGCGATCGTGCGCCAGGTCAGGACGCGCGCGCGCTCGAACGACACGCTCTCCTGGATGAGCACGACGTCCTCGCTCGCCCCTGATAACCCTCCGATAGACCTCCTCCGGGGAGGACACGGACCACGTGACGGCGCCATCGGTGAGACGCAGCGCGCCCACGGCGGGGTCACTATCATCACCATCATCACCGCCACAGGCGGCGAGCACGGAACCCATGACGAGTATCGCCGCGCCGATCACCACGGACCCGCTGCAAGAACGCGCGCCGCGACGCGCTTGTCGCGAGCAATGCGGGAAACGTCGTCGATCGGCTCATCGGTGCTCACCTTCCCGTGTGGACAGCATACCGGTCCATGTGACAGCCCAGGGCTCGTCACAGCATCCTCGCCACTCAGTTCGTAGGCGCGTGGCTCAGGAAACGAGGTGAGCAGTTGCAGCTGCTCCCAGCCATCCGTTGGCTCGATTCGCTGACACTTGACTCTCGGCATGACAGTTCGATCCCCGCAGCGGAAGAGAGTCATGCTACGGTTTTGACGGCGCTACTGCAAACCGGCGGGGCAGATCATGTGGCGAGGTATGTCGTCTGAACCGTCGCTGGCGCCCTACCCGGCGTCGTCAAGCAGCGCAACCGGATCGTACCGCCGCCCAGCGCGCATCACGAACGAGACATTACCGAGCGCCCGGATGTCGGCAAGCGGATCGCCATCGACGGCGATTACGTCAGCCAGCTTGCCCGGTTCCAACGATCCGGTCTCGTTGTCGATGCCGAGCGCCTTCGCGCCGCTCAGCGTGCCGGCGACGATGGCGTCCATCTCCGGGATGTCCCAACCTGCCAGGATCTCCATCTCGTACGCGAACAGACCGTGCATCGCGTCGGTGCCGAGGCAATATGAGACGCCGGCTGCCGCGGCTCGTCGGAACGCGTCCGGTGCGTGATCGCGAACGAACGTCACCCGCGCTGCGACGGCCGTGTCGTCGAACTCCCGCTGCGCCAACCGTTCCCTGTCGAGCTCACGGACGTGCGCCAGTCGATCCACGATTGGCTTTCCGTGCAGCAGGTTCCAGTCGACCTGCGTCTGCAGCGCAATCGTGTAGGTCGGGACCGCCGTCGCGCCCGACGAGAGGAAGAGGTCGATCGACTCGTCATCGACTGGGAAGACGTGATCGGTGAGATCGAGACCGTGCTGGAGGCAGAGCCGCAGCCCGGTCTCGAGGTCCATCCGCAAATGGGCGCCGATCTTGCTGCCGACGCGATGAGTCTCATCGATCGCCGCTTCAATCTCGGCCTCGGTGAACCCGAGATACTCCTTGGCATTCTTAACGTACCGTCGTCCGGTCACGATCAGTTTCGTGAAGTCGCACCCCATCCGAAGCTGCTCGCGCACAACACGGCGCATCTCGTCGGCTCCGTCAACGATCCATGCGCCAACCAGGGAGCCGTGTCCATTCGACGAGGTGATGGCGCGGCCACTGATCAACAATCGCGGGCCGACAATGTAGTCAGCGCCGATAGCGTCACGCAGCGTGACGTCGTTGTAAGGAACCTCACCAACGAGCCGCATCGTGGTAACACCTGACGCAAGGTCAATACGCAGGTTTCTCGCTCCGCGGAGGACCTGCCTCGGACTCGGCTCGTTCAGACCCTTCCAGTTGCCCGATGATGCCACGCAGGCCCGGGTTGATCGTCGCGTGGCTGTGTGCGTCGATGAATCCCGGTAACAGCGTGCGGTCACCGAGGTCAATACGTTCGGCCTCCGGGGGAATCGTCGTGGTATCGGCCGGACCGACAGCGGTGATCGACTCGCCATCCACGATGACGACGGCGTTGTCGATGGCTGGGCCGCCGGTCCCGTCGATCAGACGGCGAGCTTGCAGGGCCAGAATGCGAGACATTGGTTCCTCCTCGGTGGCTGGATGTCGCGCGAAGGTGCGAATGACGATGATCGTGCTCGACGAGGAAAACTGTCATGGACGTGATCCCGAGTATCGTACGCGAGGGGGAGTGGTCGAGCAACGGATGTTCGGCGGGACTCGAGTCAACCCGCCAGAACGCCGCGATGCTCCAGGACCAACCAATCCAACCTGCGGGAGCTGTCAAACGCGGACCGATCTGCACCCCGGCCGTTTCGCGGGAACTGGCACGAACGGGAGGTCAGGTGAGTGTCGATTGCGCATCTATCACGAAAGCTTCAGAGGACAGACCACCTTACCCGCAGCCACTCACGTGGGAGGAAGGATCTGAACGGGGATCCTACGCTTCTTCGCCGACGACTGTGACTGTAAAGTGCGGGTCGGGTGAAAAACGTGGGATGCAGCAGGTCAGGATACGCGGATCGTTCGTCAACTTTGAAGTGCTTCAGGCCAACATGGTGCCGCTATCGGCATATCGCTTCCGTATCCGTCCGGAAGAACGTCAGGCCAATACCGTAGTCGTGACCGGTACTTTGGCTTGAACTGCGAGGAGCCCGGACGAGAGATTGACACACGCTCCCGCTTCGATGGTGTAACGTGAGTCATGGCTCGATGTGACGACCATGCCCCATGTTGCAAGCTTGGCCCGCTTCGTCCGTTGTTCGTCGCACGGGAATGTCTGGGGACCGTGCGATTCAACGCCGCATTGTTCAGCCTCACTGTTGATGTATTGTCGCACTGGTTCGGAGAAGACGATTGATCGATCGGTTGAGTTGCTGGCTTGCGGGACACCAATGGGAGCGGGCGCCGGATAACGCGGCCCGAAGAAGCTGGTGGGTGTGCCGTCGATGCAGACAGCAAGGGACGACACCGACGCGGCCCCTGGACCAACCTGCGTGGATGTTCTGGAAGAGGCGATAGTCCCGTCAGTGGACAATCTCGAGATTCGCCGAGGCAAGTCTTCCGGTGTCGTGCGCGATCTAGACCGCCTTTCCGTATTTTGGGCGTGACACGTAATGTGACGACGTTCGAGTCAGATCGATGCAGAAACGGCGATGCGGCTTCCTGAACCGTGACAGGAAGCCGCGTCTCCGTTCAGAATCTACGGATCACACCTGATCAGAGGTCTGGTCGGCACCGTCAGCGTCATCGCTGGTAGCGTCGTCGTTGTTGAACCAGCGTTCGCAGCCGTCTGGAAACCCGTTTTCGATCATCTGCGTCAGCCGCTCGGGCATGTTGCTGAGCATTCGGTCGGCCTGTTCCTGAGTCAGACTACCGTTGGCGACCGCTTCGTCCATTTGCGTCTCGGCCTCAGCCACCAGCGCGGTGACGACCTCCTCAACGGTCGAGCCGTGGTCAGTGATGATGTCGCTCAGTGTTGCACCCGTAGCGAGCTCTTCCCGCAACTCGTCCGTCGTCATCCCCAGCTCTGAGGCAATCGTCGACAGCCCAATGTCCAGATTGCCAAGCACGTGTCGCCCCATCCCGGACGGCGCCGGCATCATCCGGAAGAGTCCAGGTCCGGACTCGACACGCTCCTTCAACGCCTCTCCCTGCTCTTCGGTCAGCCGTCCATTCGCGACGGCATCGTCGATAACATCTTCCTCGGTCTCCTTGATTGCGGTCTCGAGCTCGTCGGACGTCATACCGAGCTTTTCAGCGAGCCTGTCGATGAACGACTCGCCCAGGTCGGTACCTTCTGTGTCGGATTGTGCGAGGGCCGTACCGCCGAGCAATACGGCGCCAAGCGCAAGTCCAAGCATGCCTCCGGCGATCCAGCGTCGGACCGCACTGGGCTTGGAGGCCGAGCTTCGCTCCGCTGCCTCGGGCTGGGTTGGTGATAGGTCTTCCATCAGTCTCTTCCATTCATTCGTTCGAACGAGTCGTCATGGTCAGACTCTATCGGCCGATCCTGAACGGATGCTGGAACTGGGATGAAAAACTGGTGAGAGCCGGTGGCTGGGGCGAGCTGATGGACACAAGGCTGTGCCACGCCCGATCGCTCATCACACGTTCGGCGAGCACGATACTACTGAGGGTATCGCGCCTCTGATGTTGTGGTGTTGAAGACGTGATCGTGACGACTGGCTGTGGCCAGCCAGGGGCTAGCGGCGGCGGGAGCGCTTGAGCAGTTCGTCCTGGAGCCAGATTACTGGCTCTCCAGCGAGCTTGACACAGCGCCCGTCGAAGCCGGTCAGCGTTGCGCGGTAATCCGGGTTCGGAATCGTGCCAAACGTCAGCCAGACGGTTGCGACGTAGCGGAGGTTAACGCGCTCGTCTGCGCCGAGAATCAGCCAATCGTCGCTCGTCTGCGTCGCGTTTGAAAAGAGGTCGATATCGCCTTCTTCGGCACTGCGGACCTGGTGATCGACCTGCCAGACTGTGCCCAGCGTCGAGCGAACCGCTGGCTCCTCAGTTACTGTGACGACTGGCATGGCGCTCATGACGCGGACTCCTCGGCTGCGCGAATCGACTTCCCGACATATTGTGGTGCTCGCCCTCTGTATCCGGCATCACCAATTCGTCAGGATTCTGATCAGTCCGGTTGTCCCTGAATCCGGTCCTCACGTATTTGCCAGCACCTGCGCATGGACTCTCCGGTCGATATCGGCCTCTGTCGCGCACGGCAGAATCGTCTGAGCAAGCTCAGTGATTCGCGTGACCGCTTCCTGAAAGGATCTGCCGGAACTGAGCGCATCGCGAACAACACGGTCGATTGCGTGATCGAGAACGAGCGATGCCGGCCAGTCGGCTGATGGAACTGCTGGAAGTGTCATTCCGTTCCAGGCAGAACCCAGCGGCACGGCACGAGAGACCGGCGGGGGAGTCATTTGTGGTTCGATTGGACGCACACACATCAGTCGTTTCATGCTCATACTGTACGTTCGATCGTCGTTCCTAACAATTCCCGTTGTCCCTAATCCGTGCCGGTGTGCGGTAGCCCGAACGGGCTATGGCGGATGGGACCTGTTCCCAGGAAGCCGTCCCTTTGGACAGGTCGCGGTACGGCACGATGGACGATGCCGGACAGAAGCAGAGAGCCTATCATAGTCACATTGAAGGTTGACAACGACGTCAACCTCCGACGCGAAGCAGCGTCACGGACTCGATGAAGAGAGGGATGGCGGATGAACCCCGATATGCTCATTGTAGAGCTGAATCACCGCGTGGAAGAGCTTTCACGCAGCCGGCGCCAGTCGACGCTTGCTCGCCTGCTGCGCAAATAGCCCACCAGCCACGCTACAGCCACGATACGCGCCTGCCAGATCGGCAGGCGCGTTTGCGTGTGTCGTGCGGTCAGCAAACAATTTCCATCCTGAGACCATCATCGTCAACACCCGGTTCGGCGAACATGCGCATGGCCTCACGGCTCGCATGACGCCATGCGGTCCATGCGGCGGCTAGCGCGTCCAATAGATCGTCGGCGCCCGCATCTGGCGCGAGTAGCCGTGCGTCGCGACGCGTCTCGGGAACGTCCAGGGGCATGCACATTCGTAACAGGTCCCGTCGAGCATCGAACCCGGCAGATTTCTTCTTCGACATCTCCATCGGCCGGCCATTGTTCATCGCCCAGAACGACACCTCTGGATGAACCTCAACGATTTGACGCTGCAAGTCGGGTGTCATGTTCTGATTGACCTCACGAACTTTCGCGAAGATCCCAAACGCCTGTCGTGAGATTCCCTTGCCAAACGCAGCCTGAGATGCTGCCAGTGCCTCAGAGTACGAGCCACAATTCAGTAACCTGCGTTGCGGAGCAGGGAAGACGCTCGCTCCCCTGGGCCAACCGAGCAACGCTCGCGCTGCGACGTCACAGCCGCGCGCACGACCGTCGTCCCGAAGTCCGATCGGGATATCAATTCCGATGCAGGCCGCATCCTTGTGGTGATTCACCAGTTCGGAGAATCTGCCGTGAAAGTGGGGCTCCCAGGTATTCGAATCGGTGTCCCATACGACCGCGATCCATCCACCCGGACAGCCATCGACGCCAACAACTTGCAAACGGTTCTCCCATCGGTGATCCACTATAGATACGCAGTTCTTCCGATGCAGACTACCGCATCCACTACTACCGTTGTAATTACTGGCAAGAGACTCGAAAGGGGCGATCATGCGATTCGGGGTCCAGATTCGGGTGACAGCTCAGACGGCTGATCTTCGCGAGCTCGGACGCGCACTCGAGGCGGGCGGCTTCGACGCGCTCTATCTTCCGGAACATACTCACATCCCGCTCTCGGTCCGCTCGCTTTTTCCCGATGACCCGGAATGGCTGGAAGCCTGCAAACAGATGGTCGATCCGTTCGTCGCGCTCGCGACGGTCGCGGCTGTCACCGATCGGCTATTGCTCGGCACCGGCGTCTGCCTGCTGTCGCAGCACGACCCGATCATCCTGGCCAAGACGGTGGCGACCCTGGACGTCGTCTCCAACGGCCGGGTACGGCTGGGCGTCGGAGCCGGCTGGAACGAGCCGGAGTTGGCCAATCACGGCGTCGATCCGCGCCGTCGCTGGGCGATCACCCGTGAGAAGGCGCTGGCGATGCGTGAGATCTGGACCAATGACGAAGCCGAGTTCCATGGCGAGTACGTTGACTTCGACCCGATCTGGCTCTGGCCGAAGCCGGTTCAGCAGCCACACCCGCCAATCGCCATCGCCGGTGAGGGACCGCGTGTCCTTGACCGAGTCCTTGACTTCGGTGACGAGTGGATCCCGAACGAGCACGATGGAGTCGAAGACCGGATAGCGGAATTGCAGCGTCGTGCATGCCGAGCAGGGGCGGGCACCGATCCCAACCACGATCTACGCAACGCCCCGCGATCCGGACGTGATCGAGCGGTACATTGATGCCGGAGCGCACCGGATCGTCTTTAACCTGCCACGGACAGCGCCCGGCGACGAGATGAGCGGAGTTCGTGACCTGACAGCGATGATCGGCAGATTCATCTAATGAGTCGACTGCAACACCCTTTACGTCTGTACGGCATGACGATAGAGGGAGATGACGTGATCGACGGCTCCTGCCTGACTCCCTGCTGCCGCAGCCTATCTTGCGCAGCATCATCCTCGGGCACGTCGTGGCCATCACAGGATCGATCGCTACCAGACGTTGCGGCATTACATCGCCCGATGGTTACCGCCCGATGACCGGTGCCAGCATCTCGCCCAGCATCGCGGCCGGCAGATTGTTGTTCGCGCGCGGCAGAATAGGGAAGATCGATGCGTCACAGATGTGCAGTCCGTCGAGCCCATGCACCGCGCCCGTTGCGTCGACGACCGCGGTCGGATCGCTGGAAGGTCCCATCCGACAACTACAGCCCGGGTGGTAGCAGGTGCGGATCGAAGCTTCGAGGTGCTTGATCAGATCGTCTCGGCTCGTGCGAGTTGGATCCGGGGCGATGATTGACGCTACGTGCCCTCGATCAGCCATCCTGGCGACGATATCGAGCGCGATCTCGACGCCGTGGACGAGCGTGTCACGGTCGCGGCCAGCCGGGTCCGTCATATAGCCGTGGTCGATCGTTGGCGGCGCCGCCGGGTCGAGCGAAGTCAGCGTCAGTGCGCCGGTGTAGGAAGCTGTGTCGAACTGCCCGACCGATACTTGCATCCGCCATTCGCCAGTCTCCGGGTCCTGTGACGAGTAGGCCGGGAAGTGCAGATCGAACGCGTTCTGCCGCGCGTGTCGGCTGGCAGCCAGCAGGACGACCTGCTCGTCCGGGAGCCAGTGGCTCTCCTTGAACGCGTTCATCTCTCTGACCAGCGTGTCGCTCGGCTGAATCGCGACGCTTGAGATCGGGTGGTCGGTCAGCATCCGTCCGACACCGGGGAGATCATGTGCCACAGCAACGCCGAGGTCGCGCAACTGCGCGGGGTCGCCGACGCCGGAGCGAAGCAACACTGCTGGCGATCCATACGCTCCGCCGCTGAGCACGATCGTGCCGGCATCGATCGTGACGCGCTCGCCAGCAACGATCGCCTCGACAGCGACCGCCCGACCGCCATCAATCACCACTCGATCGACCAGCGCGTCACCGAGTATTGTCAGGTTCGCGTTGCCGCGCACCGGGTCGAGATAGCCGAGCGCGGAGGACCAGCGGGTGCCGTCATGAATGTTGAACGGCGCTGGAGCGACGCCATTGACGAGGTCCGGCACGTCAAGATTCTCGACCCGAGGAAATCCGGTCGCGACGGTCGCGTGCAGGAACGACGCCTGGAATGGGTTGAGTTCGGACTCGTCGGGAACGCGCACACGCAGCGCCTGCCTGGCACGTGCGAAGGCCGGTTCGACGCTGGCCCAGTCCCAGCCGGGATTCCCGGCTGCCGCCCAGCCGTCGTAGTCCAGGCGGTGTCCCGCAACGGCGACGCAGCCGTTGTGCGCCCCGCAGCCGCCGATCACCCGCGCACGTGGGAATGCGCAGCGATCCGGCTGGGCAACATGGTTGATGCCGTCATACCCCCAGTCGAGCGAGAGAGCGAACCTGCGCGCGTCGAGCAGGTCGTCCGGCCAGCGCCCGCCGTCGAGCGGGCCGAAATCCGGCCCTGCCTCCAGCAGGACGACCGTCTTCGACGTATCGCGAGCGATGATCCCGGCCAGCGCCGCACCCGAAGTCCCGCCGCCAACCACCAGCACGTCGATCTGCTTCGGCAACCCGGCCATTCAGTCCCTCCTCGTCGCGTGGACGCTCATTCGCGCGCATCGTAGCATGAGTCAGCCGGCGTTCGGGACTGGGTATCGGAATCACACAAGCGTCAACCGAACCCGTTGCCCGTCCCCATATCCCTACGTCCCTCCACCGTTCACGCTGTATCATTCCCGTTTCCTCCCGCACAAGGGACGGATGGCGCGCGAATGGTCGCGTGCCGGGTGCTGAAAGGGCAACGTTCGTGGCGTGCTGGCTGTTCTCGTCGTCGTCTCGCATCGTCCTGGCCGTATAGCGATTGGCTCAGTTCGAGTTGGGGCAGTAGCTCGTGGAGTCGCTGCTCGTCGGAATGGGTCACGTCGTCAACGTGTTCTGGGATGATGGATGATGCCGGAAGGGCAGGCAGGATCACATGCAGCAACAACAGCAATCTGTAATACGGCTCGCAATCGACCTCGACGGGGTGCTGACCGAGCATCCGGCGCTGCTGGCCAGGGCCGCCAACGACCAGTTCAACCTCGTCCTCCCCGACTCTGCGTTTGTGGATTCCGCCGGTCATGCGGTCACGATGGCTGTCCGCGAGTGGGTCTACTCGCCGGACGGCCCAGCCGCGAACATGGTGCCCAACCCGCTGGCTCGGGACTTCCTCAAGCGCGTCACGACCCGGTTGGGGCGCGAGAACGTCTTCATCGTGACGGCTCGCCCGGCCATGTCGGAACTGATGACGCTCGGCTGGCTGGCACGGCACGGCCTCGACCTCTGCGACGTCTACTTCGCCGACGACAAGGTCCGGATGGCCCGCGAGCTTGGCGTGACCCACGCCGTTGAGGACAGCATCCGCCACGCGAAGGCATACGCTGCCGCTGGGGTCACCTGCTACTTCCTGCCGATCGGGCTGACCGTCCGGCCGAAGGGCATCACCCATCCGGCTGTCGATCTGGCCGAGGTTGCCGCGCGGCTCTTTGACGAGCAACGCGCTGCGACACCGGCTCCGCGCAGCCGCGATCGTCATCTCCGACCAGATCGCGGCCGACGCTCGCGCTCGTCTGGCCGGCGAGGCTGACATCGTCGACGTCGCCGGGACCGATGTCGCCGCGCTTCACGCAGCGCTCGCTGATGCCGACGCGCTCGTCGTCCGCTCCGAAACGCTCGTTGACGAGGCCGCCCTTGCAGCCGCGCCGCGTCTGCGCGTCGTCGCGCGCGCGGGCGTCGGCGTTGACAACATCGATGTCGCCGCAGCAACCCGTGCCGGCGTCCTCGTCCTGAACGCGCCGGGGGCTAACGCTGTTTCGGCTGCTGAGCACACGATTGCCCTGCTACTGGCCATCTCGCGCCAACTTGTCGATGCCAATGCCACCTTGCACGCCGGTCGCTGGGAGCGGAAGCGCTACCAGCCCTTCGACCTGAAGGGGAAGACGGTCGGCATCGTCGGCCTCGGCCGCGTCGGGAGCCTCGTGGCTCGGCGACTCGCAGCGTTCGAGATGCGCTTGATCGGGCATGATCCGTTCGTTCCGGACGAGCGGTTCGCCGCACTCGGCGTCGAGCGCGTTCCGTACGAGGACCTGCTGGCGCAGTCGGACATCGTCACCTTCCACGCGCCATCGACCGACGCGACGCGCGGCATGTTGCGACGCGAGACGTTCCCGCTCCTCAAGCGCGGTGCCATCGTCATCAATGCCGCCCGTGGCGATGTCGTCGACGAGCAGGCGCTGGCCGAGGCGCTGGACGCCGGGATCGTCGCCGCCGCCGGTGTCGATGTCTTCCCGCACGAACCGGTCACGCACTCTCCACTCTGGGGTCGCCCAAATGTCGTCCTGACCCCGCACATTGGCGGCAGCAGCACGGAGGCACTCTCCGCCGTTGGCGATGTCATCTCACGGACGACAATCGCGGCGCTGCGTGGTGAAGCCGTCCCGAACGCCGTCAACCTGCCGGCTGCGTCGCTGGCCGCCGGTGATCTTGAGCGGCTGACGCGGATCGCTGGCGCGGCTGGACACCTGCTCGGTGTGCTTGGCTCGCAGATCCCACTCTCAGTCACGATGACCGTGCGCGGCAGCATACCGGCCGAAGTGACGGAGCACGTCTTCGTCGCTGCCCTGGCCGAGGGGCTGCAGCATTGGACAACTGCGAGGGTAACGCCGGTCAATGCCCGGCTGGTGGCCGCCGAGAGCCGGATCGACGCCCGCGTCGTCTTCGACGAGACTCGCGCGCCGGTCAGCAACGACCGCGCAGGCAGTCGAGTTCGCGTTCGAGACGTCCAACGAGATCGACCATCACGTCACCGTTCGCTGGGAGAACGGGATGGCCGGCATCGTCGAGGTTGATCGCTTCTCCCTCGACCGCCCGCTGTCAGGCGATGTCCTGATCACCCATCACCGCGACCGCCCTGGCATGATCGGCAAGATCGGCATCATCCTCGGCCAGCACGAGGTCAACATCGCCGGCATGCAGGTCGGTCGCCATCATCGGGGTGGCGAAGCGATCATGGTCCTCAACGTCGACGACGCCATCCCACGCGAAGCTCTCGACGAGATCATGGCGATCGACGACGTGAATACCGCCTTTGTCGTCTCGCTCCCCAATGCCGATCCAACCTGGGTCCAGGAGCCTCTGACGCGACGCCTGGCCGGCGTCGGAGACTGACGCAGCCAGTCATCACAGCTCGATCCCCGCGGCGAACCAGCCGCGGGGATCGAGCTCTCTGTTTTAGACGACTTGACAACCATCCTCAATGGGTATATATCCATAGTGGATATATCCATAGTGACTATACCCTGAAAGGCGCACCGATGTCTCGAACGCCTGACGAGTTCCTTCCGCTGACTCCTGCGGTCCTGCACATCCTGCTGGCGTTGTCAGCCGGCGAGAAGCACGGCTACGCGATGATGCGCGAGGTGGATGAACTCAGCGGAGGGACGGTTCGGCTTGGTCCTGGGACGTTATACCGTTCGATCAAGCGCATGCTCGACGATGGCTTGATCGAGGAAGCTGGTGAACGCCAGGATCCTGCGCTCGATGACGAGCGGCGGCGCTACTATCGGCTCTCTCCATTCGGCGCGCAAACGTTGGCGCTCGAGACCGCCCGGCTTGAACGGCTCCTCGCCGTCGCCCGACAACGGCGGGTCGATCGGCCGGTGGCTCAAGCCGCGATTGGAGACGCATGATGGCGCACGGACCAGACCGTCAGCGGTCGAGTTCCATGGTCGGTCTGTACGTCCGATTGCTCGCGCTTTACCCAGGTTCCTTCCGGCGGGAGTACGCCGAACAAATCGAACAGCTCGTCCACGACCGCATCCGCTACGACGAACCTGATCAACGTCCTTCGATGTTCTTCTGGTTATCACTGACCGCCGATCTCGTTCGATCGGCATCGGTCCTACGACTGGAGCAACTCATGACACCTGCAAACGTCGCTCGTTACGGTGGGCCACTCGGCATGATCGGAGGTCTGCTCTGGATCATTGGTTGGACGATCGTCAGCTCCGGGGTATCCGATAATGTCACGTTCATCGGGTTGTTTGCGCTGTCGGCCATCACTGGCAGCCTGATCACGATCGCCACCGACTCCACGTTACCTGGAGAGGGTTGGCGACTGGCCAGTGCGCTGGTTAGCGTGTTGGGCGTCGTCATGTTGATGGGTGGGCTGCTGACCGGGCTTTGGTGGCTGGAGGTTGCAGCCATCTTCTGCGGAGTGACAGCCACGATCCTCGTTGGCACGAGCATACTGGTGTCGGGATGGCTGTCGCCTGTCTACGCCTGGGGCTTGATCGTCGCATCGCTCATGATCTTCGTCTCGAACACCGAGAACTGGCAGGTCTGGCTGACGGTCCCGTTCGGTGTTGCCTGGGTCGCGGCCGGCTACGCCCTCTGGATGCGATCGACGATCCGGATGACGCTGGCTCCATAGAGCAAGCATCACTACAGACATCCGCGGCTGCCGGCACGACGTACGGCAGCCGCTTCATCAGTCAGTGCCGTTTGAGAAAATCCACGACCGCCGCGACGAACACGTCCGGCTGCATGATCGCCCGGCCATGATTGTGCGCCGGGCAGGATCGCCAGTTCGGCATCTGGCAGCCATGCGTAACATGTCAACCGCTACATTGACCGGCGCGACCTCATCCCGGTCTCCAAGGATGACCAGGACCGGCGTCGCGATACTGCCGCGATCTGCGCTTGTGTCAGCCCGGGATAGTCTAACCACATCGCGACCGTCTGCTGGATGATCGTTTGCCACTGGTCGTGGTGCTGCGTGTGCCAGCCACGCATCATCGCGACCCACTCGGCGTTTTCCGCCTCATACGCTCGAAGTCGATCGCATCCCGTTGGTGGGTGCCGAGCATCGATTGCACCGGAAGTCGAGATCATCGCCGGACTCTGAAAATCCGTAGAGCGCTCCCACCAACGATCAGCGCGCGGGCAGCCTCCGGGATGTCGCAGCCCTATTTCGAGCGCGACCTGTCCGCCGTCGCTGTAACCTCCGACAAACGGCTGTTCCAGCCCCAGCGCCTCGATCAGTGCGACCGTGTCGTCGGCGATGGCTGCGTAGTTCAGCACGCCGTTAGGGTTCGTTGAGCTGTCCGTGACCGCGCGTGTCCGGCGTGATGACACGGAAATGCTCGGCAAGCAGCGGCACCGATCGCGAACCACATCGACGATGAGCTCGTCCCACCGTGGACGAGGACCAGTGGTGGCCCTCACCATACTCTTCGACATACAGGCTGACGCCATTGACCTCGATGTTGCGCCCGCTCGTGTCGTCTTCCGACATCCGCGAACCTCCTTGCGGGATGTACCGATCTGAAGCATCCGTGAGAGAAACGAGTGTCGATGACGATGGCAGACCGGGTCAACCCATCTGCGAAGACGGCGCGCATCCTGCGAACAGCGACGAGCAGAGGCAAGCGCGGCATTTCCTGCCGTTCGAGGCATGGCAGAGGGTGAGGGCCAGATGCAGAAGATGGAAATCGAGATCGAGGCGCCAGCGGACATCGTCTGGGATGCTTAGCCTCGCGGGAAGCGTTGCGGGACTGGTTCAACGCGACGATCGATGATCGAGCCACGGGTGGGCGGCGGGATTCGCTTCGAAGGGCACCAGTGGAGATCGCCCGTTCGTCTTCAACGGGTACCGTGGAAGCGCTGCCACCATCCGAACGGATCGCGTTCGACCTCCGCTCGGAGAACGGTGGCACGGCACTGCTCAGCTTCAGCCTGCGGCCTGCCGGCGACCACACGACGGTTGTCCTGCAGCACGAAGGCTTCGATGACGCAATCGGTGATGGCGTCTCGTTTTGGGACGGCGACGAATTGATCGCGCTCCGCGAATACGTCACCGGCATCGGCCCGACCCACTGACACGGCTGATGGGCTCCAATCCGCTAGACTTGGCCGCGAAAG
Source organism: uncultured Chloroflexia bacterium (assembly GCA_963763325.1). GTDB lineage: Bacteria > Chloroflexota > Chloroflexia > Thermomicrobiales > CFX8 > JBBECJ01. Next base: position 865,221 of record CAVXOL010000024.1, on the reverse strand, counting down.
GTGGCTGACGCGGTGAGCGAGACACGCGTGCGGATTCCAGAGTTGATTGAGCGATTGCCTGCACGTGAGCGGGAGATATCGACGCGTCTTGTTGACGCATTCTCGGACGCTGGTGAGGACCTCTATCTCGTCGGCGGGATTGTCCGCGACCTCTTGCTCGGCCGCGACCGAGCGGACCTGGACTTCACCACCTCGGCGATACCAGCACGCATGAAAGAGATCGGCGCTGTCGCCGGGCCCGATTCCATGTACACCGTCGGCGAGGAGTACGGAACGGTCGGCTTCGTCTTCAGCGCGGAGGGCGAGCCAGACATCCTGGCCGAAATCACGACCTATCGCAGCGAGGTCTACCCAACCGACGATCGCCGCCCCCAGGTGACGCATGGCGTCGACCTGGTCGAAGACCTCTCACGGCGCGACTTCACGATCAACGCGATGGCGCTCAACCCGTCCACTGGCGAGCTCGTCGATCCCTTCGGCGGTATCTCTGACCTCGCCCAGCGAGACATCGTTGCCGTAGGTGACCCTGCCGAGCGCTTCAATGAAGACCCGCTGCGCGTCCTGCGTGCTGCTCGGTTCGCCGCTCAGCTCGACTTCGACATCGCTAGCCGAGACGCTCGATGCGATGCGGCTGGCCGGACCACAGCTGGCACGTGTCTCCCGCGAGCGGGTCGCGATTGAGTTGAACCGGCTACTGACCGGCGCTACTCCTGCGCGCGGCCTGCGCGCGCTGCACGCTGCCGACCTTGTCCGACACATCCTTCCCGAACTTCAGCCAATGGCGGATGACGACCGTGACGGCGGCGCAGCCCGTCACAAAGACATCTGGGAGCACACCGTCCGGGTCGTCGAGCAATCGCCGCCACGGCTGGCGGTGCGTTGGGCGGCACTCCTCCATGACGCTGCCAAACCGATGACGCGTTCAGTCGATGAGAGCGGCGAGGTCCATTTCTTCGGCCACGAGCTGGCCGGGGCCGATCTGACGCGCAAGCTCATGCGGCGAATGAAGCAGGAGAAGGCGCTGGAGGAGCGCGTTCGCCGCCTGGTCGCGATGCACCTGCGGGCCGCCGGTTACGACGATACCTGGACCGATTCCGCTGTCCGCAGGCTGGCCCTCGAAGCAGGTGACGCATTCGAGGATCTGCTCGACCTCGCTGCTGCCGATGTGACCAGTGCCCGCGCGACGAAGGTTGCCGCCGCTCATGCGCGCGTTGCCGGCCTCAGAGCACACTTCGAGCGATTACAGGAGCAGGCGGCGCTCGACGCATTCCAGTCGCCACTAGATGGTGATGAACTGATGGCGATGTTCGACCTGCCGCCCGGCATTTGGATCAAGGTCGTCAAGGAGCGGCTGCGCGAGCTCGTTATTGATGATGAGCTTGCGATCGGCGACCAGCAGACTGCGGAACGGCTGGCACGTCAGTGGCTAGGTGAGCCGGACGAAGAACTGGCGGCCGCGCTGGCCCAGATACGACGCAAATCGACCGGCTGAATCGTACGATTGCACCAGGGGCAGCGGGTTCGCGCGAATGGAATGGAGAACACAATGGCCAGTGCCAGCATGCCGGATAGCCTTGAACCAATCCTGACCGAGATGGTCGAACTGGCCCAGGAGTTCCTCGCGGAAGATGGCGAGTTCTTCCCGTTCGCGGCAGAAATGGGGATCGACGGCAGCGTTGAGATGGTCTTCGTTGAGACGGGCGAGCAGTCGCCATCCGGCCAGGATCTCCGAGACTTCTTCTTCCAGACATTGCGTCCGTCACTCGACACCGGCACCGCCGTCGCGATCGGCGTCTGCCTCGATGTCCAGGCTCGGACACCCGAAGGCGACGATACCGACGCAATCATGGTCGAAGTCGAACAGAAGTCCGGCGGCAACGCCCTCGTCTTCGTTCCCTACGCGATCACTGAAGAGGATGGTGGCATGCTCGAATTCGGCGAACCGTACGGCGAATATGGCACCAAGCTCTGGACACCGGGAGATAGCTGACGCGGCGCAAGCGTTCTTTCGCGTCCCACCTCCCGACTCGTAGGAGCAGACATGAGATACCTCACACGCGACTGGTACGACGCCGGACATGACGACGACACGTACTTCGCATACCGGCGATTCCTGACGAGTGTTTCGGATCGACTCAGCGCTCCTGTCATAGCGCTGGCGCTCTCCGACCTGCACGATGCCCGCTTTCTCGATGTTACCCACGACGCGCACGCCAGGACGTTGGCGGTGCGCCTGCGGATCGGGTTCAAGCGGATCGGCTACTCCGACCTGCACGTGCGCTACGACGCCGTAGAGCTGTCAGCCCTCGATGGTGAACCATCGGCTCTGCTGGCGGACCCGGCGACCGAAGTCATCTACCATGAGGTCGATGTCGCTGAGAATGGTCGCTTCGAGCACCGAATGCTGCTCTCTCCACGCGGTGAGCTGACTGTCCGGTTTGAAAACCTTGCTATCTCACAGCAAGGAGTCGAGCATCGCGCCGTGCCGTAGACAAAAGCCATCCAGCCACGCGCGTCGCGCCACGAGCGTGGACACCCTCTGTGTCAGCAGGGCATTCAGCATAGCCAGGACGAAGGGTGCGACCGCAGGTCTTGCAACCGAGTGATCTTGGGCAGCACCTGACGCGCGTCGCGTTCGTCCGCGACGTCGAGACGACTTAGGCTGTCAGTGCTTATGCGCCATTGCATTCACGGAGCAGCGATCGGACGGCTCCTGGCAAGTCGTCGGAACCTCAGTGACGCCTGCCGCGAGATCCATCGCGCCCGTGTTACTCGAATATACGAAGCGCAGCCATAGCCCGGATGCAGGAGGCGGCAGGCGGGGTTGCATCATCTCCTTCGCCGGTCATAATGCGTCGAGTGAGTGGCCAGATTGCAGAAGGGGATGAGGGAGAAACGATGGCATACGATGTCCTGATTCGTGGTGGCAAGGTCGTGGATGGCACCGGCAACCCGTGGTTCTACGGAGATGTCGCGCTGGCTGGTGACAAGGTCGCGGCTGTTGCGCCGCGCGGGAGGATTGACCCGGCCAACGCTGCCGAGGTGATCGACGCGACCGGCCACATCGTCTGTCCCGGCTTCATCGACATACAGATCGCACTCGATCATGCCGCTGTTCGCCGATGGCCGGTTGCTCTCGAAGGCCCACCAGGGCGTCACGACCGAGATTATGGGCGAAGGTTGGACCCCGTCGCCGTTCGGTGGCCGGATCAAGGACCCGATGCGCTCCAGCCTGGTTGCAGCCGGCGTGCCCGAAGAGTGGGGCGAGAAGGCGCGTGGCTGGACCCGGTTTCGCGAGTGGCTCGAAGCGGTGGAGGAGCGTGGCGTCTCGCTCAACATCGGCTCGTTCGTCGGCGGCGGCACGATCCGCGAGTACGCGCGCGGCTGGGACATGGGCGAGCCGACCGCCGACGAGGTCGCGACGATGTGCCGCGTCATGGATGAGTGCATGCAGGAAGGCGCCTTTGGGATCGCGACGGCGCTGATCTACCCGCCGGGTTCGTACGCCGGGACCGAGGAACTGGTCGAGATCTGCGAAGGTGATCGGGCGCTATGGTGGCGTCTACATCACCCATATCCGCTCCGAAGCGGAGCTGATCCTGGAAGGAATGGCCGAGGCGATCGAGATCGGACGGCGTGGCGAGTGCGCGATCGAGATCTATCACCTCAAGGCATCCGGAGAAGCAAGCTGGCACCTGATGCCGAGGGCGATCGAGATGATCGACGAGGCACGCGCCGACGGCGTCGATATTACGGCCGACATGTACCCCTACGTCGCCAGCGGCACCGGCCTCACGATCCTGATCCCGGCCTGGGCGCCCGAGGGCGGCAAGCTCTACGACAACCTGGCCGACCCGAAGACACGCGCTATCATCAAGGCTGAGATGATGGACCCACCGATCGAAGCCGTCGGCGCGTCACGGGCTCGGCAACACCGGACGGCGTCATGCCAGTCGGGTTCCTGAAGCCCGAAAACCGCCAGTACATCGGCAAGCACCTGACCGAGATCGCTGAAATGCGCGGCCAGCACTGGCCCGACGCGGCCATGGACCTGCTCCTCTCCGAGCAGCAGCGCATCAGCACGATGTACTTCCATGATGAGCGAAGAGAACGTCAAGCGTCAGATGCAGGCAGCCGTGGAACAAGATCAGCACCGACGCTGGTGGCCTCGATCCCGCCTACCCAGAACAACCCGACCCATCCGCGCGCCTACGGCACCTACACTCGCGTGCTCGGCAAGTACGTCCGCGAGGAAGGCGTCCTCCAGCTGGAAGACGCCATCCGCAAGATGTCCTCAGCCGTCGCCGACCGGCTCAGCCTGCGCGACCGTGGCCTCCTGCGGGCTGGATGCAGGCCGATGTCGTCATCTTCGATCCCGAGACCGTGATCGACCACCCGACCTTCACCGACCCGCACCACCTCTCAACCGGCATCCGCGATGTCTGGGTCAACGGTGGCCGTGTCCTCGCGGGCGGCGAACACACCGGCGCGATGCCTGGTCGGATCGTCGACGGCCCGGGACGCTAACTCTTCATTCGCACATCACGACAGCGGACCGGTTCTGGATTACCAGAACCGGTCCGCTGTGCGCCTTGTATATTCTGGATTCCAAATTCCGAACTCGAAATCAATATATATCACACAACATTTTGGACATATTCTACCGAATCTCGGCAATATCGACAAAGTTCTTGACGAAATCTGGCACGCAAATTAGGATGCGCCTAGGAACCTCACAATTCGTTCAGGGTCGGTAGTCGCGGCGCACGTTCGCGTCGTGCAGCCCGTACCCTCTAACGTCCGAGGAGGAGAGCGTGGGTAACGCAAGTCGGAATCTTGCTGACGAGAACTTCGCTCGCTGGCAGCGCTTCTACCGGAAGGGAATGATCGATCGCCGGACCTTCGTCAAGTCAGCGATGGTCTGGGCCGGTGGCGCGTCGATGGCCGGTAGCCTGCTGGCTGCCTGCGGAGGAGACGACGACGACGATAACGGCGGTTCGACGACCGTCCCAGGGCCAGGCGCGAACCCAACGGCAACGACCGCTGCTGGACCGGCCCCGACATCCGGCGGTGCAGCCCCCACATCCGGTGGCGCGGCTCCGACGGCAGCTGGTGCGGCTCCAACCACCGGCGGCGGTGGCGCTACGACCAGCGGGACGTTACGCGTCGCGCTCCAGACGTCTGAGAACCAGGGCATGGATCCGCACATGCACAACCAGCGGACCGGCATCATCTTCTTCTATCACACGCACGACAACCTCGGTGTGCGTGACATGAGCACCATGCAAATCGGCCCCTGGCTGGCGGAGAGCTGGGAAATCACCGACCCGACCACCTGGCAGTTGAAGCTCCGCGAGGGCGTCATGTTCCACAATGGCGACCCGTTCACGGCGGAGACCGTCAAGTGGAACTGGGAACGCATCATCAACCCGGAGCAGGCCAGCCAGCAGGCGGGTAACCATGCCCAGATTGCCGGCGTCGAGATCGTTGACGAATATACCGTCAACGTTAAGACGAAGGTGCCATACCCGATCTTCACCGAGCGCCTGCAGAACTTCCAGATGATCCCCGAGAAGCTTGCCGTCGAGATGGGGGACGAGTGGCTGGCCGAGAACCCGGTCGGAACCGGCCCCTATAAGATGGTCGAGTGGAAGAAGGGGCAGGAGTACGTCCTCGAGCGCAACGATGACTACTGGAATGAAGATGTCACCATCGCCTACCAGAACCTCATCCTGAAGACGATTCCTGAGAACTCGACCCAGCTGGCGAACCTGCTGGCCGGCGACCTTGACATCATCCGCGTCGTTCCGTTCGACCAGATGAAGGTCGTTGAGGACTCCGGGATCGCGATGCCGAAGGTCCAGGACATCCTGCGCGTTCAGTTCGTGCGTCTTGACGCCAGTGGCCGCGGCACACCGGACAATCCGTTCACCGACGTGCGCGTCCGCAATGCCGCCAACCATGCCGTCGATATCCAGACCTATATCGATACGCTTCAGGCCGGTGGCGACCGGACTCCAGCGTTCGTCAATCCGAAGCACCTCGGCTTCGACGCGTCGATCGAGCCACACGAGTACGACCCCGAACGGGCCAAGGCGCTGATGGAAGAGGCCGGATACGGCGACGGCACGGAACCGATCAAGTGGAAGACCGGCCCGCAATTGATGCCGAACGCCGCGCAAGTCGAGCAGGCGATGCAACGTGACCTGGCGGCCGTTGGAATCAACACCGAGTTCGAGATCATCGCTGACGGCGCCGTTTCCAGCCAGATGACCAACGAAGGCAAGGACCCGCCGATGGCGAGCTCCTCGTGGGGCTCCTACTCGGTCTTCGACGCCGACGGCATCCTCTGGGACATGATGCACTCGACTTCGATCTTCTCGTACTACGCGAACACCGAGTTTGACGCGTTGATCGATGAGGCGCGCAGTATCATCGAGAACGATCAGCGCATCGAGCTCTACTCCCAGGCACAGAAGATCCTGCGCGAAGAGGCTCCGGCGATCTTCATGTGGGGCCTGCACACGGTCTGGGGCGTCAACAACGACGTCGAATGGTCGCCGGCCCCGGACGAGATCGACCGCTACTTCTGGGCTTCGCCGAAGGCCTAGCTCCACGCCACGCAGCGGGGGCATCCGCCGGTCAGCGGATGCCCCTCAAGTGGTCGGTCAGTTCGGTCCGGCGACGCTGGGCTTGAAGGAGGAGCGAGCCGGTGACTTCGTATATCATCAATCGCCTGATCCAGATGGTTGTGGTCGTTTTTGGCATCTCTGTCATCGTCTTTGTGATCACGAACATGCTCGGCGACCCGGTCGGCGTGCTACTGCCGCCCGAGACGCCGTACGAGCAGCGTGAGATCTTTCGCGAACAGATGGGCTTCAATCGTCCGCTGATCGTTCAGTACGGCGATTTCCTGTTCGACGCCGTTCGGGGTGATTTTGGGGAATCGTTCCGCTCGGGTCGACCCGCGTCCGAACTCGTCCTGGAGCGGATGCCCGCGACACTGACGCTCACCTTTACCGCTATCTTCCTTGCGACGCTGATCGCGGTCCCAATGGGCATTGTCTCGTCATACAAGCGCCACTCGGTCTGGGAAAACATGGCGACGCTGTTTGTCGTCACCGGTCAGGCGATGCCGATCTTCTGGCTTGGCCTGCTGCTGATCATCGTCTTTGGCGTCAACCTCAAGTGGCTGCCGGTCTCCGGCTACGGCGATGGAGGGATCGATCGGATCAAACATCTGATCATGCCGGCCTTCGTCCTCGGCTTCTTCATCGCGCCCGTGACGGAACGGCTGGTCCGATCGGGCATGATCGAGGCCCTCTCCCAGGACTACGTGCGGACGGCGCGAGCCAAGGGGTTGGCTGAGCGCGTCGTCCTCTTCCGGCACGCGTTTCGTAACACGATGATTCCGGTCATTACTGTCCTCGGACTGCAATTCGGGCAATTGCTCGGCGGCGCCGTCATCACGGAAGCCGTCTTTGCCTGGCCCGGTGTCGGCCAACTGGCAATTGAATCAATCCGCGGTGCCGATTTTCCCGTCACCCAGGCGGCGGTGGTGCTGCTCGCGGTCATTATCTGCCTGGTGAATCTGGGCGTCGATCTTATCGTCGGCGGGCTGGATCCGCGTATCCGGCGCTGAGCGCGATCGACGCAACCGGCTGAACGGCAGCCGGCGCTATGAGGAGGATCGATGGCCACTGTCGACACGCATACACCGGAATCAATCGCCCAGGCGTTCTCTCACAATCGAGTTCGCCGCCGCTCGATGCGCTCGTGGATGTCAGCCGCCTGGAAACTGCGGATGTCGGTCGCTGGCGGTATCGTTCTGCTGATCCTGGCGCTGATGGCCATCTTCGCGCCGCTCTTGACACCCTACACGACCGAGGAAGGCTCAGTTCGCGATCGCCTCCAACCCCCGGTCTGGCAGGATGGCGGCACCTGGTCGCACCCGCTTGGCACCGACGGAATTGGGCGTGACTACGCGACGCGCCTGCTATATGGTGGGCGCATCGCGCTGTCGGTTGGCCTGCTCGCGACGTTGGTATCAGCTGCGATCGGTATCACGCTCGGGATGGCGGCCGGCTACTTCGGCGGCTGGGTCGACGGGATCATATCCACCTTTGTGAACATCATGATCACGTTCCCGTTTATCCTGCTTGCGCTGGCCGTCATGGCCGTGCTTGGCACCAGTTTCAGAAATGTCGTCCTTGTCCTTGGAATTGGTGCCTGGCCGATTTACACACGGGTCATCAAGTTCGAAGTCGAACGTATCAAGTCGCTCGAGTATATGGCGGCATCGAAGGTGATCGGTGTCAGCATCTGGCGCACGATGTGGCGCCATATCGCGCCGAACCTGCTCAACACGATCATCGTGATCGGCACCGTTCAGGTCGCGCGGCTGATCATCTCCGAAGCATTCCTGAGTTACCTTGGCCTCGGTGTTCCGCCACCCACGCCGAGCTGGGGCTACATGCTCAATGAATCGATTCCATTCTCGTTCAGCTGGAGCGATATCTGGCTCCCGATGCTGCCAGGCCTGGCCATCTTCATCACGACCCTCTCGATCAACTTCGTTGGCGATGGCCTGCGTGACCTGATGGACCCGCGCGAGCGCGCCTCGCTCTAACATCCACGTTTCGCGACACCCCCGGCTGTGATCTCCTCAGCCGGGGGTGTCGCCTTTTCACGTCCTCTGCCGAACGACTTAATCAATGTTGGCCCCACCGATGCATCGCGTGTTGCTCGTCCAAGGCCAGCCCGGCGACCGGCCCGTCGTCATCCGGGCGCAGGACGGATCTCGCCTTGATGCCTGAGTCGTCTGTCATGTGTAGCGGCGACCAACCAGAGATCCTCCTTCATTGGCATGACTGAGGTGCGGTCGCACTATGGCTGACCACTCAGGACAACTGAGGGCTACGGGATCAGATACTCAGAACCAGAATTTCCCGTCGATCGTGGCGGAATCCTGAAGTCGGCGAGATGACCGCGTTCGTTCGCGGATTGTAACGATGTCCGTCGATTGGCGGATCGCACATCCGATATGTTCTCGTTCGATATATAGGCTCTTGACGTCTGAATACGCTGCCATTACGATCCCCTCAGATTGGTTCGGCCGAACAAATTGGGGTGGTAGCGGATTGTGGCCCGGACGGGCCACCGGTGACTCTGGTCATCGATGAGGAGGAGGAAGTCTTGGGTTCCTGGAATCCATCGGAGATGAACGACAAGATCTACGCGAATTGGGAGCGGTTCTTCAACGAAGGACGCATCGATCGACGCACGCTCGTCAAGGCCGCCATGGTCTGGGCGGGCGGCGCTGCCGCGATGGGCGCGCTTGCTGCCTGCGGTGGCGATGACGACGACGAGATTCGGCGACGACGACCAGTGGCGGCGGAGGGGAAACCGAGACGCCGGCAGCCGGCGACGCGTCCCCGACGACCGGCAGCGGGGCCGAGCCCACAACCGCTGCTGGATCGGGTGCAGAGGGAGGCACCCTGCGTGTCATCCTCGACCAGTCAGACCTGCCAACGATGGACCCGCACATGCACAATCTGCGAACCGGGATCATCGCTTTCTACCATATCTTTGACAATCTCGGCGTTCGCAACCGTGAGACCAACCAGATCGAGCCGTGGCTGGCCGAGAGTTGGGAGAATATCGAGCCGACCGTCTGGGAGCTGAAGCTCCGCCAGGGCATTACTTTTCATAACGGCGACGCCTTCACGGCCGAGACGGTCAAGTGGAACTGGGACCGGATTACGAACCCGGAGCAGGCCAGCCAGCAGATCGGCAACCACGCCGCAATCGCCGGAGTTGAGGTCATCGACGAGTACACCGTTCACGTCACGACCAAGGAGCCATACCCGATCTTCACCGAGCGGCTTCAGAACTTCCAAATGATCAGCGAGAAGGTCGCGCAGGCCAACGACGACGCCTATCTGGCCGAGAATCCGATCGGTACCGGGCCGTACAAGTTCGTCGAGTGGAAGAAAGGCCAGGAGATCGTCCTGACCCGCAACGACGACTACTGGAATCCGGATGTCGAGATTGGCTTCAAGGACCTCATCTTACGGATCGTGCCCGGTGTTCCGACCCAGCTCGCCGAGCTACTGGCGGGCACGGCCGACATCGTCCGTGTCGTGCCGTTCGACCAGATGCAGGCGGTCGATAACTCCGATGTGGCCACGACGAAGACGCAGTCGATCCTGCGTGTCGGCTTTACCCGGCTGGACGCGATGGGACGGACCTCGGAGAATCCGTTCCAGGATGTCCGCGTTCGCCACGCCGCCAACCACGCCTGCGACATCCAGGGCTACATCGACGCCCTCCAGCCGGGCGGTGACCGGACCCCGGCGCTCGTCAACCCGAAGCACTTCGGCTTCGATCCGTCGATCGAGCCGCACGAGTACGATCCGGAACTGGCCAAGCAACTGCTGACCGAGGCCGGCTATCCAGACGGCATCGATGTTACCTGGGTGCGCGGCCCGTCCTCGATGCCGAACCAGGACCAGGTCGACCAGGCCATGCAACGCGATCTCGAAGCGGTCGGCATCCGTTGTACCTTCGAGACGCTCAGTGACGGCAATGTTTTCACGACCCGCCACAACGAGGGCCAGGCCGGGCCGATGCACAGCTACAACTGGGGCTCCTACTCGGTCTTCGATGCCGACGGCATCCTCTGGGACCAGCTGCACAGCCAGGAGATCTTCACCTACTACAACAGTGACGAGCTCGACGCGCTGCTGGAGGAGGGGCGCGGGTCGCTCGACCCCGACGAGCGGATGGGGATCTACTCCCAGGCGCAGCGGATCATCCGCGATGAGGCGCCGATGATCTTCATGTGGGGCTTCCACTCCGTCTGGGGTGTCAGCAACAACGTTGAATGGTCCCCACGGCCGGACGAGATCGACATGTACTTCACCGCCAGGCCGAAGGCGTAGGCACATTCAGCCGGACAGGAGCGGGATCGCTGCTCCTGTCCGGCTGGATTGCTGCCCGGTCCTCAGCCCGGCGTGAGACAGGAGGTCCGAGCCTGTGGGTTCGTATATCGCACACCGCGTGATTCAGACCGTCATCGCTGTCTTTGGCATCTCGGTCATCGTGTTCGTCATCACGAACATGATTGGCGATCCTGTCAACGTCCTGCTGCCGCCAGAGACGCCGCGCGAACAACGAGAGATCTTTCGCGAGCAGATGGGTTTCAACCGTCCGTTGGTTGTCCAGTACTGGGATTTCCTCTCGGATGCCGTCCAGGGAGATTTCGGCGTCTCGTTCCGCGCCGAGCGTCCGGCGATGACGATCGTCTGGGAACGGATGCCGGCGACGCTGCTACTGACGTTGAGCGGCACGATCCTGGCGACGGTCATCGCGATCCCGATGGGGATCATCTCCTCTTACAAGCGCTATTCGATCTGGGACAACATCTCGACACTCTTCGTCGTCGCCGGACAGGCAATGCCGATCTTCTGGCTCGGCCTGATGCTGATCATCATCTTCGGCGTCAACCTCAAGTGGCTGCCGCCTTCGGGCTACGGTGAGTTCGGGATCGATCGGCTCAAGCACATGGTCCTGCCGACGATTGTCCTCGGTGTCTTTCTCGCGCCGGTCACTGAGCGGCTCGTGCGCTCCGGCATGCTCGACGCACTGACCCAGGACTACATCCGAACGGCGCGCGCCAAGGGTCTACGAGAACGGGTTGTCCTGACGCGCCACGCGTTGCGCAACACGATGATTCCGGTCATCACCGTCCTCGGGCTGCAATTCGGACAGCTCCTGGGGGGTGCGGTCATCACCGAAACCGTCTTTGCCTGGCCGGGTGTCGGGCTACTGGCGATCGAGTCGATCCGCAACGCTGACTTCCCGGTCACCCAGGCGGCGGTCGTGTCGCTTGCGATCATCATTGGGCTGGTCAATCTCGGCGTCGATCTAGTGGTCGGCGTCCTCGACCCACGAATCCGTCGCTAACGCTGAGGAGGAGGAGCAATGGCCACCGCAGATCCAACCATTCAGGATGCTGCCTCGGCGTTCTCACAACGTCAGGTGCGCAAGAAATCGCTGCGCCAGTGGATGCAGACCGCCTGGAAGCTGCGCATGTCGGTGGCCGGCGGGATCATCCTTGCCATCCTGGTCTTCATCGCGATCTTCGCCCCGCTGTTGACCCCGTACTCGTACACCGAGGGCCGGATCACCGACCGCTTGCAGGAGCCGGTCTGGCAGGGTGGCTCCTGGAGTCATCCGCTTGGCACCGACGGCATCGGACGCGACTACGCGACCCGGCTGATGTACGGCGCCCGGATCGCGCTCTCGGTCGGCATCCTCGCGACGCTGATCTCCGGTGCGATCGGCATCGTCCTCGGCATGCTTGCGGGATACTTTGGCGGCTGGGTTGACGCGATTATCTCGACGCTCGTGAACGTGATGATGACGTTCCCGTTCATCCTGCTGGCGTTGGCGGTGATCGCCGTCCTTGGCGCGAGCTTTACGAACGTTGTCATCGTTCTCGGTATCGGTGCCTGGCCGATCTATACCCGCGTCGTCAAGTTCGAAGTCGAACGCATCAAGTCGCTGGAATACATCGCTGCTGGCCGCGTCGTTGGCCTCGGCAACCTGCGCCTGATGATGCGCCACATCATGCCGAATCTGTTCAACACGATCATCGTCATCGCGACCGTCCAGGTTGCCCGGCTGATCATCTCAGAAGCGTTCCTGAGCTTTCTCGGCCTCGGCGTTCAGCCGCCAACGCCAAGCTGGGGCTACATGCTGCAGGAATCACAGTCGTTCATGTTCACCTGGAGCGACATCTGGCTGCCGACGCTGCCGGGCTTGCTCATCTTCATCACTGCCCTCTCGATCAACTTCGTCGGCGACGGCCTTCGTGATCTGATGGACCCTCACCAGCGCGCGTCGTTGTAGCGCGCGAAGCGTGATGTGTAATGCGAGATACGTTAGAGTGGACCGAATCACGTTGGGCTGTCATCCTGAGCCGCAGCGAAGGATCGCTTGGCCTTGATGACACTGGCGGTTCGGGTGGGTACAGCACCTTCTACCCATCATCGCCCTGCTGTCCCGTACGTTAAGCGATCCTTCGCTGCGGCTCAGGATGACAACCCAACTGATACGGTCCACTCTAACGCATCACAACGTCACGAATGCGAGGAGGCCCGAATGGCGGAAGGGACTCACGACGAATCCGTAGCAATCGAGAGCGTCCTGACCGAGGACGAACGTATCAACCCGCCGCCCCACGTCCTGCTGCAAGCGACGGTTCAGGACCCGGACGGCGTGTACGAGCGTTCCATCGCGGAGCCAGAGGCGTTCTGGGAAGAAGTCGCACGCGAGTTCGACTGGTTCGAACCGTGGACCGATGTCTATGTCCGTGAGTACCCAAACTTCCGCTGGTTCGATGGAGCGAAAGTCAACATCACTGCCAACGCGCTCGACCGGCATGCCAGGGGCCCGCGAGCCAACAAGGTCGCCTACATCGCGCTCGGCGAGGACGGCAGCGAGAAGATCGTCACCTACCGCCAGCTCCTGCGATTGGTGAACCGATTCGCCAACGTCCTCCGCGAATCAGGCGTCGGGCTTGGCGACCGTGTCGTCATCTACCTGCCCCTCTCGCTGGAGGGGATCATCGCGATGCTGGCCTGCGCTCGGATCGGAGCGATTCACTCTGTCGTCTACGCCGGGCTCGGGGCAGGTGCGCTACGCGACCGGATTCTCGACGCCGACGCGAAATTAGTGATCACCAGCGATGTCGGCTACAGACGTGGCAGATCCGTCCAACTCAAGGCCATCGTCGATGAGGCTCTTGACGGGCTGGACTCGGTACCACCGGTCATCGTCTGGCGGCGGGAGGCGCACTCGGTTGAACTGGACGAGCCGCGCGAGCGCGATTTCTACGAGCTGCTCAATGCCGCCAGTGCCGACTTCGAACCGGTTCCGGTCGACGCAGAGCACCCGCTCTACATCCTCTATACCTCCGGGACGACCGGCAAGCCAAAGGGCGTCGTCCACGTTCACGGCGGCTACATGGTTGGAACGGCCTACCACCTACGCACCTTCTGGGATATCAAGGAAGATGACGTCTTCTGGTGCATGTCGGACATCGGCTGGGTCGTCGGCCACTCATACATCGTCTATGCACCGCTCGTCTGCGGCGCGACGACGGTCTTCCGTGAGGGATCGATCGATTTCCCGCATACCGCGATCGCGTTCGAGCTGATCGAGAAGTACGGCGTGACGGTCGCCTTCACGGCGCCGACTGCCGTCCGAATGCTGATGAAGTTCGGCGAGGACGCGCCATCTCGCTACGACCTGCGCTCGCTGCGCCTGTTGACATGCGCAGGCGAACCGCTCAACCCCGAAGCCTGGCGCTGGGCCTATCGCAACCTGTGTGGCAATGGCGAGCACGCCTACATGATCGATAATTGGTGGCAGACGGAGCTTGGCGGTCCGACGATCGCGACACTGCCGGCGATGCCCTCCAAACCCGGTTCAGCCGGAAAGCCGCTGGCCGGTGTCATCGCCGATGTCGTCGACCGGGAGGGGAATCCGATGCCGGACGGCAAGGGTGGTCTGCTTGTCCTGCGGTTGCCGTTCCCGCACATGTATCGAACGGTCTACAACGATCCGGAACGCTACGAGCGCGACTGGTCGATCGTTCCCCATGCCTACACCAGCGGCGATGTCGCCATCCGCGACAACGACGGCTACTACACGGTCCTCGGCCGCGCAGATGATGTCATCAACGTCTCCGGACATCGGATCGGGACCGCCGAAATAGAGAGCGCGCTCGTGTCCCACCCTCGTGTCGCCGAAGCAGCCGTCATCGGTATGCCAGACGAGGTTCGAGGTCAGGCCGTCAAGGCGTTCGTGACACTTCGCGCCGGTCAGGAGCCATCCGAACAGACACGTGCTGCCCTCATCGCTCATGTCCGGCACGTCATCGGCCCGATCGCAACGCCATCCGTCATCGAGTTCCGCGAGCGCCTGCCGAAAACCCGCTCAGGCAAGATCATGCGCCGTCTATTGAAAGCCGAAGAGCTCGGCGTCGATCCCGGAGACCTGACGACGCTCGAGGAGTGACATCCCACGATCTTCCGGAGGTGGAGAGACGCTACCACTCCACCTCCGGAAACGCGGCGTCAACCTCGTGGTTTGATGTTCTGGTTCGAGCGGAACAGGTTGGTCGGGTCGTACTCGGTCTTGACGGCGACCAGCTTGTCATACACGTCGGCGCCGTAGGCGGCACGCACGCGGTCCTCACCCTCTTCGCCCAGATAGTTGACGTAGGTGCCGCTCGTGTATGGCTTGATCGCGTTGTGGACGCCGCGCGCCCAGGCGATGTGCCGATCGGCCTCAGTCGGATCAGTCCAGCGCGAGATGATCGCCAGGTTGAAGTCGGCATCGCGGTGGACGAATGCCGTCTCGTCCTTGCCGACGCGTTTGACGGCGCCGCCGAACTGCTCCAGCAGCAACGCTGACAATGGCGACGTGATCTGTGAATAGTGTTCGACCAGCGTGTCGATCGCATCATCATCAAGCTGACGAATGAAGTCCGAGCGCCAGTAGACTTGCATCCCGGCAGGGAAGCCTTCGTCCAGTGACGCCTGATGCTGGACGTATGGCATCGGCTGAACCAGGTCCGCCACTGGTGGACCGAAGGCTCGCAGCGGCGCGAGGGCACGTTCTCCGTCTTCAATTGGCCCGTTGTAGCAGACGATGAACGCAACGATTGGCATGCCGTCCGGTGAGGTCATCATGCCGGTAAAGATGGTCAACTCGTCCGGCGCTGTCTGATGGAACTCACGCAGGAACTGGAGCGCTTCCTTTGCCCGCGCGGCCGGATGGACGAGCATCCCGCTCAGGACCGTCGTTACGGGATGCAGCTGGTACTCAAACTCGGTCACGACGCCGAAATTTCCGCCGCCGCCGCGAACAGCCCAGTACAGGTCGGGATGTTCCGTTGCACTTGCCCTGCGGACCTGACCGTCGGCGGTGACGATCTCGACTGAGCGCACGTTGTCACAGGCCATGCCGTAGCTGCGCATCAGCCAACCCAGCCCGCCACCGAGCGTTAATCCGGCGATACCGGTCGTTGAGATCGCACCGCCGGTTGTCGCCAAGCCGTGCGCTCCGGTTGCCTGGTCGAAGTCAGCCCAGGTGGCTCCGCCCTGCGCGCGCGCGAGCCGAGCGACCGGGTCGACACTGACGTCTCGCATCGCCGTCAGGTCGATTACAAGGCCATCGTCACAGAGCGCGCTACCGGCCGCGTTGTGGCCTCCGGCGCGCACCGAAAGGAGAAGTCCCTGTTCCCGCGCGAAGTTGACGGCTGCGACAACATCGGCCGTGCTCGTGCATTGAGCGATCGCGGCCGGTCGCTTGTCGATCATGCCGTTCCAGAGTTCACGAGCCTGATCATATTCGGTGTGACCGGGGAGTAATACCGAGCCGCTGAGACTGCTGCTGAGTGCATCGAATGTTCCGACAGACATGCTCGTCCCTTCCTGCCAGGTCGCGGATCGTTACATGAGGTAGATGGGTACATTGTAAGGCATTCCCAGGCGAACTGGCTGTGCACGGCAGATTGTCGCTGTGAGTTACGCATCTGAGCAGGCTGGCGACCTACCATTCGTACTCTTCGTAGGCGCCACGCATGACGTTCTGTCCGGTTGGTTCCTCGCTGCCACCGGCGGGTTCCTCCGTGACACCGCAGCGCCAGCCGGGAGCATAGTCAGCAGGGGCGTCGACGACGACCATTGCCTGACCGCCAGCATCGACATCGAAGACACCGCCATCATGGCGTTTCTCGTCGGGCTGGACGAACCAGAGCTGATAGTCGCGGTCATCAGGCAGCGGCGGAAGACCGCTCACAACCAGTCCCGCTCGCGTCCGGCCCGGCTGAAAGAATAGCTGGGCGACGGCCTGCGGGGCGGCCTCCGAGCCAAGCATTGGGATGATCTGCGTATCCTCGTCTTCCCGGAGATCCTCGACGATGGCAGCGGCATCTTCGCCGTCGCCCTCATCTGAAAGCGTCCAGACCAGTGCGCTCCCGACCACGATCGCCACGACTACCATGGCCGTCAGCGCGTGGAGGCGTATCCTCGGCCACCAGCGTTGGGCCGACCGGCGCCTGGACGCCGTCTCGTCGATCCGGACACGATCGAACAGCTCTCGGCGGGAGGTTGGCGATGGCTGGGTCTGTGGAAGGCCCAGCGGCAGGAGGCGCATGACCTCCTCGTACTCATGCAACAGCCTCCGGCACTCAGCACATTCGCCGAGGTGACGCTCGAGTCGCGTCGTTGCCGGTGGTTCGAGCACTCCGAGGGCGTAGGCTGGAAGATCGACTTGAAGGGTTTCGTGCGGAATGCTCATGAACGGCTTTCACTCTCGTCGTTCGGCGTAAAGTGTGGGCGAAGCGCGATCCTCAGATGTTCCATTGCAACACGAGTCCGCGACTTGATCGTCCCGAGCGGCTCGCCGAGTTGGCGTGCGATCTCCGATTGCGACATCCCGCCGTAATACGCCAGCTCGACAACCTGTCGTTGCGCCATCGAGAGACCAGACAGCGCATCGGCGACTGCCTGGCGAGTGACGACCGCGTCGGTCTCGTCCGAGACACCAAAGCGGTCCTCGTCTCCCGGTTCCGGCAGCGGTGTCCGCTCACGGAGGCGCGCCTTGTGCTGACGGCTGCGCAGCATGTCGATCGCGCGGTTGCGGGTGATCCCGATCAGCCAACCCGACACCTGTCCACGACTGGCGCGATAGGTGTCCGACGCGTTCCAGACACGCAGGAAGCTGTCCTGCATGACTTCTTCCGCAAGCTCCCGGTCGCCAACAACTCGAAGTGCCACCGTCAGGATCAATCCGGCATAGCGGTCGTAGAGGGCAGCCAGCGCGGCCTGATCCCCGCGCCGGACACGCTCCATCAGCTCGGCGTCGGTGAGTGCGCTCACCTTCGCCATATTGAGCGCCAGATGTTGACCTGCCCGGTCGTCCGGAACAGTCATCAGCATTGCCGGCACGGTGCTTCTCCCACCCCGATCCGCGTTTCCACTTCGCGATGTACTACGCACTCACCTGGTCGAATGGATGGTTCCGGGCTTCTGCGGTACCGTATCACGATTGAAGAAGCGTCCGGCAGGGGCGGGATCATGCTGGGAGGACAGGTTGATGCAGCCAAAGCTGCTGGTCGCGGATTTCGCTGGGACGATGTTTCTGGAGGAGGGGGCTGTCGTTACAGCCTATCGCCAGGCGTTCGCAGCATTCGGGATCGAGGCGGACGACGACGATATCGCGGCGCGGCGCGGAGCAAACAAGCGGGCCGTCTTCGAAGAGCTGGCGGCACGCAACCGACCTGTGGATGATGCTCGCGAGGTGGCGGGTCAGGCGCTGGCAGCCTTCGAGTCCGCGCTGCGCGAGGAGTATGGCAACGGCCCGGTCCAGGAAGTTCCGGGAGCGGGAGCAGCCGCTCGCGAGTTACGCGAATCCGGCATCCTCGTCGCGCTCGCGAGCGGATTCGATCGTCCGCTCGTCGATCTGCTGCTGGACCGGCTCGGCTGGCGAGACCAGTTCGACCTGACGATCGCGGGCAATGATGTCGCCGCCGGACGCCCGTCCCCGGCGATCATCTATCACGCGATGACGCGGCTTGGAGTCCACAATGCCGCCACCGTTGCCGCCGTCGGCGACACTCCTCTCGATCTCCAGGCCGGAACAAACGCCCGCGCTGGCTGGGTGATCGGCGTCCTCAGCGGCGCGCATGGCGTCGAGACGCTCGGCATCACTCGCCATACGCATCTGCTGCAGAGTGTCGCGGATCTGCCGGAGTTATTTGGTGTGTGACAACCCCTCCCCTGAAAAGGGAGGGGCTTTTCGATGCGTGCTGCCAAAGCCCTCCCTTTCAAGGGAGGGGTTGGGGAGGGGTTTCTCCTACGTATTACCTGCCGGGAGCGAAACCCAGATCGGCTCAGCGTCGACGCCGGGATCGTCAGTCAGGCGGCGAGGGCCCGATTCGTCCACGGCGGCGATGAAGATGTCGCTGTTGCCCTCAATCGTCTGGACGTAGGCGATCGCACTTGAGTCCGGCGACCAGGTTGGCCCGCCTTCCTGCTCGATCGTTGCGCCGATCGAGCGGACCTCTTCGCCATCCGGGGTCATCACGAACACGTCGGATGACTCGTCGCGATCGCTGGCGAACGCGATCCAGTCTCCATCCGGCGACCAGACGGCGCCGTTGTCAGCGGCGGGGTTGTTCGTGAGATTGCGCTGGTTGGAACCGTCGGCGTTCATGATGAATATGTCGTCATTGCCATCTCGATTGGATCCAAATACCAACTGGCTGCCGTCTGGCGACCAGGACGGCCCCCATTCGGCGGCCGCGTTGGCGGTTACGTTCACCAGATTCGACCCGTCAGCGTCCATCACGAAGACGTCGTTGTCACCCGATCGGTTCGAGCCAAAGGCGATCTGCGAGCCGTCCGGCGACCAGACATGACCGTAGTCTCCGGCACCGTCGTTCGTCAGATTGGTCTGGCCGCTGCCATCTGCGGCCATGACATAGATCTCGCTGTTGACGTCACGGTTGGAGATGAAGGCGATCTGACTCCCATCCGGAGACCAACGCGGCTGCATGTCGTCGCCCGGCGAGTCGGTCATCTGTGCACGCGCGTTCGCACCGATGTTCAGGACGAAGATCTCCAGGCCGTCGCCGCCGTCGGGAATCGCAGCAAAGGCCAGCAGCGAACCGTCTGGAGAAAGAGCGAAATGGACGGCATTCGAGAACCCGGCGCCGCTCTCGAAGACCGGAACTTGCTCGCCACCGTCAGCATAGGTGACGAGCAGCCCGCCTGGCACACCGTCCCGTGAGCTGCTGAAGAGGATCAGATCGCCACCACCGGCGAGGCTCGGTGGGGGTGGTGGTGTCGCTGTTGCAGTTGGCGATGGCGTTTCAGTCGGTGCAATGGTCGCAGTTGGAGACGGCGGCGTCGTTGCTTCCTGGGTCGGCGCGACGGTCGGGCTCTCGACGACGCTCGGACTCGTGACAGTCGGAGACTCGCTCACCATCGCCGTCGAGGTTGCGTCGACGGAACCCATCTGGCTGGTTGAGGTGGCAATTGGGACGAGGTCGGCGCGTGCCTGATCGTCGTTGTCCCAGAACAGGTTCAGCAACAGCGCGATCGCCAGCAGCGTCGTTCCAACGCCGTACCAGACGGCTGGCTCGTGCGTCCGGCTGCGGTAGACGATCCGCTCGATCACGATCGGCTCTGGAATGCCCGCCGCCGCTGCCACTGCGGTCGGAGCCACCTGCTCTTCGGCAGCACTGTCCGACGGCGTCGCCGCGAGGACGATCGGTGGTATTCCGAGCCGACCGCGCTGCAGCTCGCCGGTGCCGAGTACGCGCGTCAGGTCACTGATGAAATCGGCAGCCGCGGGGTAGCGATCCGTCGGTGTCTTGGCGAGCGCCCGCATGACAACGTCGTCGACGCCTTCCGGCAGGGCCGGATTGCGTTCGGACGGTGGAGGCGGCGTCTCACGCAGCAGCGACGCTAGCAACTCCTGCGGATCGGTGCCGCTGAACGGCGGCTCGCCGGTCAGCATCTCGTAAACAATCGCGCCGAGCGCGTAGATATCGCTGGCCGGGACGGCCGGTTGGCCCGTCGCCTGCTCCGGAGCGACATAGGCCGGTGTCTCGAACCACGATGACATCGTTGTCGTGTCGCCGGTCACCGGGATCAGGTCTTCGACGGCTCCGGCGATCCCGAAGTCGACGACCGTCACCAGACTGCGGCGGTCAATGATGATCCCACCCGGGTTGAGGTCGCGGTGGATGACTCCCCGTTCGTGAGCGTGGTCGAGGGCTTCGGCGATCTGGCGTGCGATACGGACGCTCTCGCCAAACGCGGGGCGGCGCTCATCGAGGATCTGCCGCAGTGACGCACCATCGACCATACCGCGAGCAATATAGTAGAAGCCGTCGCGTTCGCCGGTGTCGTAGATCTCAACGATGTTGGGGTGGTGGAGTTGGGCGGCGATGCGCGCCTCGCGCTGAAATCGCCTGACGACGTTTGGGTCCTGAGCCAGATCGTCGCGCAACACCTTGATCGCCGCGGGCCTGGCAAGCTGGGTATGGAGACCATGGTACACCGGACCACTACCGCCGTCGCCGATCAGCGCCAGAATCTCGTAGCTTCCAATGCGCCGTGGATACGGGTCCGCCATCGTTGCCGTCGGCCCTCACGCTCTACCCGTCAAACAGTGTACGTACACTGTGTACGAGTATACAGACGCAAGTGGAAACCGGCAAGCGTGACAGAAATGATTAGGGCGAACGGGCTACTCTCCGCTGACACGTCAAGGAAGGGCCGTGCCTCGTGCCGGCCCTCTCTGGAATCGAGCAGCGAGGGTAGGGAGCAGGGACGGCACGAGGCACGGCCCCTCCCTGAGTCGACCGTCGTTATGGCGTTCTAGGCGCGCGCTCCGGCTGGAACTGCAACTTCAAGCGCTTGTTCGAGGTCAGCGATCAGGTCATCGATGTGCTCGATGCCGACCGACAGCCGGATCAGGTCCTCGCCGACCTCGGCCTTCGAGCCGGCCGTGCTGAGGTGTGTCATCTGGCCCGGGTGCTCAATCAACGACTCGACGCCGCCGAGACTCTCGGCCAGCGTGAACACCTTCGTCGCCGCGACGACTCGGCTGGCCGACTCCCAGCCGCCGTGGACGCTGAACGAGACCATCCCCGAGAAGGCGCGCATCTGCCGCCTGGCGACCTCGTGGTTCGGGTGGTCTGATAAGCCTGGATAGTAGACATCCTTGATCGCCGGGTCCTGCTTGAGCCACTCGGCAATCCGCATCGCGTTGGCGGAGTGCTCTCGCATCCGGATGCTGAGCGTCTTCAGTCCGCGCAGCACCAGCCAGCAGTCGAACGGCCCCGGAACTGCGCCGGCTGCGTTCTGGTGGAACTTCATGAAGCGCTGGATGCTGGCGTCGTTCCCGACGACCAGTCCGAGGACGACATCTGAGTGACCGCCAAGATACTTTGTGGCCGAGTGGACGACGAGGTCGGCGCCGTGTGCGAGTGGCGTCTGCAGGTACGGTGAGGCAAACGTGTTGTCGACCAGCAGAACCGGACGTGTCAACTCAAACCCGCGCGTCCCGGCTTCCCACGACAACGCCTCACCACTCGGAGCGCCATACCGTTCGTGCATCAGCGCGCTGACGCCGGCGATGTCGACGATCTTCAGGTACGGATTGGTCGGCGACTCCGAGATGACCATCTTCGTATCGTCGCGCAGTCCCTCGCGCACCTGCTCCAGGTCCGACAGATCGACCATCGAGTACTCGATGCCGTAGCGGGCGAAGATTTTGTCAATCAGCCGAAAGGTGCCGCCATACGCATCGTCCGACATCAATACATGGTCGCCTGGCACCAGCATGTAGAGAATGTTCTGAATGGCTGCCATCCCGGACCCATACGCCAGCCCCCACTCGCCACCCTCCAGCGACGCGATCGACGTCTGGAGCGCGCTCCGGGTCGGATTGTCGGTCCGCGCGTACTCAAACCCCTTGTGCTCGCCGATCCCGGTCTGCGCGTAGGTGCTCGTCTG
The DNA here is from genome assembly GCA_963763325.1 of uncultured Chloroflexia bacterium. Classification (GTDB taxonomy): domain Bacteria; phylum Chloroflexota; class Chloroflexia; order Thermomicrobiales; family CFX8; genus JBBECJ01. The sequence goes on along the minus strand of CAVXOL010000024.1, from coordinate 842,614 downwards.
GTAGATCGGAACGATCACCGCCCCGGTCTGCTCCTCCGGCTCCTGTCCATCATGGATCGCGCGGGTCTCGAACTGCGTTTTCGACCAGTCGATGTGCGACACGTCGTGCCCTTTCGTGAAGCGTGAATCATGCTGTGCTGGTGAGGGATGACAGGGCGAACGCCTCATCCCTCACCAGCGCAGCACGATTCACGATTAGCCTTCGCTCTTCATATTCGCGACAAAGTCCAGCAGATCCGCCCGCGTGATAATCCCAACCAGCGCGCCGGTCCGCTGGACAAGCACCGCTGACGCCCCCGCCGTCGAGAGCAGCGGGAACACCCGCTCGATCTCCTCGGCGGCATCGACCAACGGGAACGGTGCGTCCATCACCGTCGAGATCTTGGCGCGAAGGGTCTCCGGGCTGCGGAAAACCTTGTCGAGCAGCGTCCGTTCCTGGATCGAGCCGGCGATGTTGTGGACCTCGATCGACGTCCCAACCTGACCGCCGGACGTTCGCACCACCGGCAACTGCGAGATGTTGAACTCCTGCAAGAGTCCGATCGCCCGTTCGACGGTGTCGTCAACGTGGACGGCGACGATCCTCGGAACATCGGTGTCATGATAGTTGGCGACCAGATCGCCCGCCCGTGGCGCCTGCGAGAAGCGCGACAGGAAGCCGTTCTCGCGCATCCAGTCGTCGTTGTAGAGCTTCGAGAGGTAGCCACGACCTGAATCCGGCAAGAGGACGACGACCAGCGCCTCCGGTCCCTCGCGCTTCGCCACCTCGAGCGCCGCCCAGACGGCCAGCCCGCCCGAGCCACCGATCAGGATGCCTTCCTCGCGCGTCACCCTCCGCGCCGCCGCGAACGAGTCGCGGTCGGTCACCATGATGAACTCATCGACCGTCGAGCGGTCGAACGTTCCCGGCCAGAAGTCCTCGCCGACGCCCTCGACCTTGTACGGGCGCGGCACCGGGCCGGTGTAGATCGACCCCTCCGGATCGGCGCCGATCGACCTTGATCTCCGGGTTCTGCTCCTTGAGATACTTCGAGATGCCGGAGATCGTTCCGCCAGTCCCGACGCCGGCCACGAAGTGCGGTGATCTTGCCGTCGGTCTCCCTGCCAGATTTCCGGGCCGGTCGATTCGTAGTGCGTGCGTGGGTTCATCGGGTTGAAGTACTGGTTCGGCTGGAAGGCGTTCGGCAACTCGCGTGTCAGCCGGTCGGCGACCGAGTAGTACGATTCCGGCGAATCGCGCTCGACATTTGTCGGTGTCGTCACCACTTCGGCACCGTATGCCCGCAACAGTGCGATCTTCTCACCCGAGACCTTGTCCGGCATCACGAACACGCAGCGGTAGCCCTTGATCGCCGCCGCCATCGCCAGCCCGACGCCCGTGTTGCCCGAGGTTGGCTCGACGATCGTCCCGCCCGGCTTGATCCAGCCCTTGCGCTCGGCCTCCTCGATCATCCGGATACCGATCCGGTCCTTGACCGAGCCACCAGGATTCATCATCTCCAGCTTGCCAACCAGGGCCGCCGGGTTCCCTCGATTGACACGATCCAGCCGCACGAGCGGCGTCTTGCCGATCGCGTCAACAACATGCGAATAGATGCCTGGGGTATGAGCGATGATCGACGAGGTTGCCTGCTGCTTCGTGGATGCCATCTGCGCGGCTCGGCGCTGAGCCGCCCCCCTTCCAGATACACGCTGCACGGGTGGGCGGCGGGCCGCATCCCGCCGCTGATATCAGATGGATTGTAACAAGATGGCGAGATTGCCCTATGCTGTTCTGTGCACCTCCCGTTGCTGTCAGCCAGTCTGAAACGTTACCGACAGGAGTCCGGAATGGATCGCATCGTCCGCATCAAGGCCGAACTGCTCGCACCGGAAGTGTTCGCCCCGTTTGGCGAGGTGCTCGGTCTCAGCCAACGGTCGCCTGATTTCGTCGGCAACACCAGCGTTGGCTGGAAAGCCAGCTACGAGGCAACCGGGTTACCGCTCATCATGACACTCAGCAGTCGCTACGTCGGCATGCGCTGCACGACGCTGGAGCGACATCTGAACGTCACCCAGACCTTCATCCCGCTTGGTGGGGTTCCGGCCATCATCGCCGTCGCCGCGCCGACGGAAGGGGACGCGACACCGGCTCCTGACGATGTGCGCGCCTTCATCATCGATGGCTCGTGCGGGTATGTCCTGAAGGCTGGCGCCTGGCATTCACCGGATCGCTACCCGCTCTTCCCTCCATCATCCGAGATCGTCATCGTCACCTCGCACGACACCCAACATGACTTAGAGACACGCGAGCGAGCAGACTGGCAACTCACACAGGTCGTGGACTATCACGCGGAACTTGGTCTGACGTTCGAGTTTGAGCTGTAGCGGGTCATTGTCGTGCCGCCGTCGCAACCGTGCCGCAGCTACTGTGGCGTCGCTGGTGCTTCGTCGATCGGGACGATCCAGTGCGCGTCAGACGACGGCGGCCCCGCCAGCGTCTCAATCACCAGCGTGCCAACCTCGTCGACCGTCATTCCATCGCCTCCGGCAGGGTTGTTGCCCTGATCTGCCGATGAGATCGTGCCATCGTCGCTAACTGTCCAGGCTCCGATCGGACTGACGAAGTAGGCAGGCGGCAAATCTCCTTCAACGTGCTCCTCAAAAAGGAAGAGCAGGACACGCATGCCTTGCGCCAGCGTGACGGTCGGATCAACGGTTTGGACGCAGTCTCCGATCGTCCCGCCGCTGACGCGGAGTTGGACTCGTTCCAGCGGCTCTCCTCGGTACTGCTGTTCGACCTCGAGGATGAAATCCGTATAGATCGTTCGCGCTCCATCCATGTCCCGGTGGCCCGGCCCACCGAATGCGGACCCAAGCTCTTCGACGATCGGTCCAGCAACTATCAACCGCGACATCCAGGCGAGACCCTCAAGACTGTCGACTGCGATGTAGTCGTCATACGAGCTCCAACTGCACATGACAGGTTGTCCACCGTCGCGCTTGCTGCTGAAGGCGATCAGCGTGCCGTCCGGAGACCAACTGGGTTCGCCGTCGTTTGTAGTCGAGTCGGTGAGTGGCCGGAGATCGCTTCCATCGGAGTCCACCACGAAGATGCCGACACTGCCTTGCTCTTGAAACATCCCGAACAGGATCTGCGATCCATCCTCCGACCAGTCGAGGCGCTCGACGTGCAACAGTTCATCCGCGATGACGCGCGGATTTGCGCCGTCGGCGCCGATGACGACGATCTGGTTCTCACCGGTTTCGGTCTGGCTTGCGAAGGCGATCGTCTCACCGTCGGGAGACCAACTCGGGTTAATCTCGACCAGCGGGCTGTTGGTGAGGTTCCGTTGATCGCTTCCGTCGGCTCGGATGACCCAGATGTCGGCGCCGCCCTCGTCGGTCGAGTAAGCGATCCGTGACCCATCCGGCGACCAGACCGGACTCGTCTTGCGGATTGGCGAGTCGGTCATCTGCCGGACGTTGGTCCCATCCGCGTTCATGACGTGTACCTCGCTCGGACCATCAAGTTGTGTGGCTATGAATGCGATTTGGGTCCCATTTGGCGACCAGGCCGGATCGACGTTGCCCGTCGAGAGGGACGCCGTTGGAACATTCTCGTGGCTGGTCAATCGCAACGTGCCGGAGCCATCAACAGCGACGACATGGATCTGCTGGTGCTGCACCTCGCTATCAATTGCGCTAATTGCGATCTGCCGCCCGTCCGGCGACCAGACAGGCCGCGATGCGACGCCGGCCATCAAGCGACGCGGGTTGGAGCCGTCCGCGTTCATGACGTAGAGGACGGCGCCCTCGAAGCCCTCATGACTGACGTACGCCAACAAGCTCCCGTCGGGCGACCACGCCGGACTCACTTCCAGCGTTGGCGCGTCCGTCAGCCGGCGCTGCTCGGTTCCGTCGGCGTTCATGACATAGATCTCTGAGTTACCTGATTCGCCAGTTGGAACATTGGGAGTCTCCGCAGGAGTCGGTTCCCGTGTGGCCGTCGGTGACAGGCTTCGTGTTGCTGTCGCATCAGGACTCGCCGCCGCAGTGACCGACTCTGTGGCTGTCGGGGCAGCGTCACCAACAGCCGTTGCACTCACTTCCGTCGGAACTGGAGTCGAGGTGGGCGATTCGTCATTCCCGCCGCAGGCAACAACGAACGATGCCAGCAACACAAGGCTGGCGGTCAGAAGTCCGAGTCGGCTCGTCATGGCGTTCGCCTTTCGTCCGTGCCGTCGGGTTTCAATGTACGTGATGTCAGATAGACGTGCGTCGCACTCGATTGGTTCCACTCAGGAGAACCGACACAGTGTCGGCGATCCCGACCAGCTGTGTCCACTGCACGGTCGGCTACGGCCCAACTGGCGCTACCGAGAATTGGACGAAAGCATGCTAGCGGAAGTTCTCCGGCATGACTCCGAGTTGTTTTCGGAGGCTGATCTCGTGGGCGGCGAACCAGCCTTCGCGCAGCTTGCCGTCTTCGATTCGCCAGAGACACAGTTCGGAGATCGACATGGTTCGACCAGAGGCTTCGTACACGTCGCGAAAGGTGCCGAGGTGGGTTCCGTTCCGCGTGATGCGGGCGGCGACGAAATCACCTTCAGCGATCAACTGTTCGATTGTGTCGTGCAGGTCGGGGAAGGCCGTCCTGAACGCGCGCACGTTGCGCTTGACGGCTTCCGGTCCCATTCCCTCGCTGTTCTCATACAATGGGTGGACCAGTTCATCGGCAACGTCCAGTCGCAACAGGTTCCAGACCTCCTCCATGAATCGTCGGACGATCTGCTTGTTTGCTTCGCTCATGGGTGGTCAGCAATCCTCTGGGCGACGGTTGGCAGCGACAGGTCGATGTTGGGCGATGTGAACGCATTCTAGCGGACGAATGAGCACGCAGATGGTAGGGATAACCCTACCCTGAAATCTCCAGAAGCCTCCATTTCGGAATCCGGACCTGATCCGTAGACTGGTGACAGTTGGTTTGGAGGCCGGGCGCGTTCAACGGCGAGCGCGGCCCGGCTCCCTGGAAGGATTCAGGAACGTGTCAGTACCTGCTTCATCTTCAGCGTCCGGCGCGACAACGCAGTCGCGCCCCAGCCTGCCCGCCAACCCATTCCGGTTGATGGCGACCGGCGAGCCGTGGCTGGCATTGCTCTTCATGATCACCTCGTTCGTCGTCGGAGTGTTCTGGTTCGTCGTCCTCGTGAGCCTGCTTGCCACCGGTGGCGGACTGGCAGTCACGCTGATTGGACTGCCGATCCTCGTCGGCACGATGTACCTCTGGATCGGTGGCGCCAAGGCCGAGCGCTGGCGTGTCAATGCGCTGCTCGGAACCAACATCCGCGATCCATACAAGCCAGTTCCGGCTGGCACATCGTTCTGGCGCCACATCTGGACCCGAGTGAAGGACGACCGAACCTGGCTGGACCTGCTCTACCTCTTCCTGCTGTTTCCGATCGGGCTGGCTGAGTTCGTCATCGCCACCGTCATCGTCACCATCCCGTTCCAGTTCTTGCTGACCCCGATCTGGTACTGGACAGACACACTTCATTGGTTCGGTCCTGATTGGTTTGGTCACATCGGCGCGGTCGAGGCGTTTGGCTTGGCGCTAGTCGGAATTCCACTTCTGCTGGCGATGCCCTACGTCCTCGTCGGCATCGGACGCGGACACGCTCATCTGGCGAAAGCGCTGCTTGGCACGAACCGGGAGCAGGAGTTGACCCAGCAGGTGACGCACCTGACCGCCAGCCGCACCCAGGCCGTCGATGTCTCTCTCTCCGAGCGACGGCGAATCGAGCGCGACCTGCACGACGGCGCCCAGCAGCAGCTCGTCAAGCTGGCGATGGACCTCGGAATGGCCCGCGAGAAGATGGAAACCGATCCCGAAGCCGCCCAGGCGCTGGTCGTCGAGGCACACGAGGAGTCAAAGCGGGCGCTGGTCGAGATCCGTAACCTGGTCCGGGGTATCCATCCCGCCGTTCTGACCGACCGCGGCCTTGACGCGGCTGTCTCGGCGCCTGGCCGGACGCAGCACGATCCCTGTCTCGGTCGATGTCCGGCTCGAAGAGCGACCATCCGAAGCGATCGAGTCGGCCGCCTACTTCGTCGTGGCCGAGTCGCTGACCAACATCGCCCGCCACAGCCAGGCGACCGAGGCACTCGTCCGCATCTACCGGCTCGGCAACCGGCTGCTGGTCGAGATCATCGATAACGGCGTCGGGGGCGCGACGATCGGCAACGGAACCGGCTTGTCCGGTCTGGCCGACCGGGTTGGAGCGCTGGATGGCAGACTCACCGTCGACAGCCCGGAGGGCGGGCCGACGATCGTACGAGCGGATATGCCACTGTCATGAGAGTTGTGATCGCCGAGGATTCCGTCCTGTTACGCGAGGGAATCGTCCGTCTGCTGAAGGACGCTGGATTCGAGGTGGTCGCCGCCGTCGGAGATGGGCCGGCACTGGTTGAAGCCGTCGAGCAGCACCGTCCGCAGATCTCAATCGTCGATGTCCGAATGCCGCCGAGCTTCCGCGACGAGGGCCTCCGGGCAGCGATTGAAGCCCGCCAACGTGTCCCAGAAAGTGCCGTACTGGTGTTATCCCAGTATGTCGAGGAACGCTACGCGAGCGAATTGCTGGAAGGAGGCGCGGACGGAGTCGGATACCTGCTCAAGGATCGCATCGCTGACGTCGGGCAGTTCGTCCAGGCAGTCCGTCAGGTCGCGGAGGGGGGGACCGTGCTCGACCCGGAAGTCGTAAACCAATTGATGGCACGGCGACGGCGCGGCAACCTGCTGGAAGACCTGACACCGCGCGAGCACGAGGTCTTGGCGCTGATGGCCGAAGGACGTTCCAACAGCTCGATCGCCGACTCGCTCTCCGTTTCGGACGGAGCCGTTGAGAAGCACGTGAGCAACATCTTTTCGAAGCTCGGTCTGCCGCCGGCCGACGCAACACACCGAAGGGTGCTGGCGGTCCTGACCTACCTGCGGAGCTGATTCTCGCGATACCCGCCTGGACGGGGGAACCATGAACCTGACGACGACGCACGCGGCACAAACCGCGTGTGCTGAGCCGGGCCTTGCCCTGCGAACGCTGTACCGACAACCAACACCCGCGTCCGAGCGGAAGCAGCGCGCGGTGCAGCATCGCTCTCCCGCCAACGATGCTCAGCAACTCCCCAGCCCCGCCGCGACGGAGTCCGAGCGGCTCGGCCTCATCCTCCTGGGCATCGGCTATGACACGTCGGTTGCTTGATGATGGCACCGCCGGCTCGCGTCGTCCCAATCCTGGTACAGGACGCGGCCGCTTCCAGGACGGGGACGGTCATTCCGCATTGAATGCTACGTCGCAGCGACAATCACCGGCTCCGAAACCAGCCGTTCCTCGCGATTGATCCGCATTGCCATCACCCCACCAACGAGGGCGAATGCCCCAGCCGTCAGGAACGCCACCTGATAGTCGCCGAGCATGTCACGGGCGAGTCCTCCCAGCCAGGCCGCTACCGCCGCGCCGATCATGTGGGCCGCGAAGATCCAGCCGAAGACGGTGCCGATATTACGCCGTCCAAAGATGTCAGCCGTCAAGCTGACCGTTGGTGGGACGGTTGCGATGTAGTCCAGACCGAAGAAGATGGCGAAGATCGCCAGCCCTTGCGTACTGGTCACGAACGGTAGCAGGAAGAGCGACAGGCCACGGAAGACGTAGTAGCTCGCCAGAAGCTTGCGCGGGTCGTAGCGGTCGGTCAGCCAGCCGGAGGCGATTGTCCCAACGAAGTTCATGCCGCCCATGATCGCCAGGACGACGGCAGCCGTTCCTTCTGATATGCCCTCATCAGTCGAATGCGGCAGGAAGTGCGTCCCGATCAGCCCGGTCGAAGTCGCCCCACAGATGAAGAAGCTGCCCGCTAGCAGCCAGAACTCCGGGACACGCACCGCTCCGCGCATCACGCTTCCTGTCCGGGCCATCTGTGGCGCTTCCGGCTCATCGGTCCCGCCAAGCGGGCGCAGACCCAGATCGGACGGAGCATCCCTCATCAGCAACATGACCGGCCCAAGCAACGTCGCCGTCGCGATCGCGAGCAGCAGGACAGCCCCGCGCCAGCCGCTGCCCTCGACGATCCAGATCAGCAGTGGGACGAAGATCAACTGGCCGGCTGACGTCGCCGCGCCGAAAATACCGATTGCCAGGCCACGGCGCTTGACGAACCAGCGGTTGGCGACCGTCGCTCCCAGCACGACAGCAACGACTCCGGTACCTAACCCACCAAGCGCTCCCCAGACGGCGGTGAACTGCCAGAGCGCCGAAGAAGCAGCCGTCACAATCGACGAAACGGTTGTCAGTGCCAGCCCGGCCAGCATCAGACGTCGCGGGCCATAGCGGTCCATCAGCGCGCCGCCGAGTGGTCCAGCCAACCCATACAGAACCAGACCGACCGAAATCGCGAACGAGATCGATGACCGGCTCCAGCCGAGATCGCTTTCGAGCGGCTTAACCAACACGCCCGAGGCCGCCCGAACTCCCGATGCCACTAGTAACGTCAGTGCCGTCACGCCGACGACAACCCACCCGTAATAGATCCGCTTGCCGAGCCATGCCTGCATCTGAGCCCTGTTCTGAATATCCCGTGTCGAGTACCGAGTCGCAGCATGGCCGCGTCATGCGAAAGCCGCAACGTCCAATAACGCATTGGTCGCGCGGCTCATTCCTGAAACGATGCCCTGTGAGACCTGGCGCCTGTCAGCTCCTCAACTGCTGCATGAACGCCTGGCTGTCAGCGATGAACCACTCCTCGGTGACGACGCCGTTCGCGATTCGCTGGATCGAGACCGCCTGAAACGAGACATCCCGTCCGGTCGGTGCGATGCCGTTGTACTCGCCCAGATGCCGGCCCCGGAAGGTCCAGCGCGTCGCAACGCGATCACCCTCCGCGATCATGTCCTCAATGACGGCCTGGAAGCCAGGAAACGCGCAATGCCAGGTTCGGTAGAAGTCGCGGTACCCTTCTCGTCCGGCCTGCTGGCGTTCATAGGCCATGTGGTCGATCGCATCGACCGCGATCAGGTCATCTAGCGCGGCAACGTCGTTCGCATTCCACGATTCGAAGTAGCGACGGATCAGTTCCTTGTTGGCCTCGACAGTCATGGTTGTTCCTCGTCGTCATTGCAATCCGTCCGGCTGGCCGTTGTCTATCTGTTCGAACCAGTGCAGGATAGACGGCATCCTGACTGGCTGAATGTGCATGAAAGGAGCCGACGATGGCACTCTCCCAGGCTGAACGGGACCTGCTCGATAAGGTCGCGTTCGCGACACTGGCGACGCTGATGGCCGACGGTAGTCCACAGGCCACCGCGATCTGGTACCGGCGCGACGGTGAGACGCTGCGGATGGCGTGCGAGGGGTCGTCGGTCAAGGCTCGCAACATCCTGCGTGATCCCCGCGTGGCCGTCACCGTCATCGACCCTGACAACCCGTACTCGTTCATACAGGTCCGTGGCAGCGCCTCGGTGATTCCGGATGCCGACCTCGCCCGCGACGAGTTTCGTATACTCGCCCAGCGCTACATGGGTCAAGCGGACGGCGACGCCTGGGTAGCATCCACGCTCTCCGCAACCGGCAACTACGTGGTCCTCAGCGTTCAACCCGAGCGCGTGTCGATGGCCTGAGGGACGTAGGGATGTAGGGACAGAGGGACTCAGAGAGATCGTCCGTATTCAGCACGGCGCTCCGAGTCGATGTTCCAGAATCCCTACATCCCTAGGTCCCTACGTCCCTACATCCCTCGTCAACGCTGCCGCCGCGACATTGCAGACACTGATCTGGCGCTTCGTGAACGGTTCGCGGCCGGTTCGGGCGTGCTTGTTGGAGACATAGGCGATCGCGATGTCCGTGACTGGATCGACCTGCAGGATGCAGCCGCTGGCACCGCCGTGTCCGAAGGTCGATGGTGATAGTAAATCGCCCCCGAAGCCAGTCGTGCCCTTGACCATGAAGCCGAGCCCCCAGGGGCGAATCGCCTCCGGTTCAGGGCCGAAGGATTCTCCTGCCGTTCGTCCACCAGTCTGGTCGCTCGTCATCGTCTGAATCGTCGCTGCTGAGAGGAGCTGATCGGTGCTGTTCAGCGTGAAGAGTAGCCCAAAGCGCAGCAGGTCGCCGGCCGTCGCGACTGTCCCGAAGGCAGGGTGGGCCAGGTCGAGCGCGTAGGACGAGTTGTACATGTCGCTCTCGGTGCCGTAGGCGAGCGGCTCGACGACCCGCGCCAGCCGGTGATACTCACTGCGCGGTGGTGGCATGAACGTATCGCCAAGCTTGCCCGGCTCCAGCACCAGCTCGCGAACAAGCTTCGGGAAGGGCTCTCCCGCGACGACCGACGCGATCCTGCCCAACAGCGCATAGTTGTAGTCGCTGTACGAGAGCCGTGTGCCGGGCGCAAAAAGCAACGGGTACGTGTATGCCTCGTCGACGATCTCGTCGAGCGAGAGTTGATCCAGGAGTCGTTGTTCCATCTCGGGCGATTCGTATACGACGCCTGAAGTGTGCGTCAACAACTGGCGAAGACTAACGGTCTCGCGCCCGCCGCCGTCGAACTCAGGCAGAACGCTGCGTGCCGTCATCGAGAGCGTCAGCATCCCGCGCTCGACCAGCGCCATCATAACGGCTGCCGTGTAGACCTTCGAGATTGATGCCAACGGCCAAAGCGTGTCGGTCGTCGCTACCCGGCCCGGTGCGGCATTGCCTGCATACAACTCGGCGACCTGTGCTCCGCCCTGTGCGACGGCGACGGCTGCTCCCTCGACCTGCCCTTCTGTGACGAAGCGATCCAGCAGCGCCTGGAGCGGCGCGAGCCGCGCGGTTGTGTCGAATCCCTGCTTACTCTCGGTCACGTCTCATCCTTCCAGATCGCCAATTGTCTGCGCTGCGAACTATCGCCGGAATCCGCGCGTTCGGCAATCATAAGAGCGCGATGAGGGCTGTCCCGATTCCCATGAGTCCCGTTAGTAGCAGTAGGGTCAGCGTCAGCTTGCGAAATCCAGCCGCGGTGAAGTGGCGGACGAACCGGTTGCCGATCAAGGTGCCGATCAGGGCTGCGGGCGTCAGTGCTGCTGAGGTGACGAACTCGGATTCGCCGAGTGTCCCGCCAGCCAGCAGCACGACGATCCCAATCAGGTTGATGGCAACGAAGTAGGCTGCAATTGTGACGCGGAAGGCGTCCTTCGTCAGCGCCCGTGCGGTAAACAGGATGACAACTGGAGGTCCGGAAAGGCCGGTTGACGTCGCCAGCGTCCCGCTCGCGGCCCCAGCGACCGACGCCGCCCAACCGCTCTTCATGCCGGATGGCTGATACCCGCGCAGCAGCAGGATCGAGTAGGCCGCGACGAGCGTTCCCGCTACGATCTTCAGGAGCGTCGGGTCAACGACGTTCAGGATCCGCGCGCCAAGCAGCAGTCCAACGCAGGCGCCGGGAAGCATCGTAAAGACCAGCCTGGAGTTGAGTTCCCGGCGCGCTCCGAGCACGACAATGACGCTCGTCAGTAGTGACGCGCCAATCGTCAGCGCGACAACTGTTTCCGGATCGTAAAGCAATAGTAGCGGCGGTACGCTGACGAGCGCGAAGCCGAAGCCGGTCATCCCGAAGATGACACCAGACACGCCAACCACCACCATCGCCGCCATCAGCGTGGCATCCACGCCCGGTCTGCCCCCTGTCCGCTCACACGAGAGTTACCGGCGGATGGTACTTGACCGACGCGTGATGCGTTGCGCCAACCGGGTTGACGAAGCAGTGACTGCTGTCGCTGGCTCGCCGCTCGACACCTATCCGATCAACCAGCCCGTTGCCCAGAACCCGGCCATCCCTGCCAGCAAGCCGATCCAGAGCTGGCTGAAACGGAGGACGACAAGCGCCGAGAGCACCGCACCAGCCAGCCGGGCCGGAAACGTCCCGGAGCCATCAGCGACGCCGGGAATCGCGAGAGCGGCGAATGCGGCGACCGGAACATAGGCGAGGAGGCGGTCGAAGATGGGTGGAAGTTGCCGGTCGCCAAGGCGGAATCCCGCGATTCTCGTCAGATAGGTCAGGACGGCGACCGAGAGGATTATCCAGAGCCGTTCCATCAGCGTTGCTCCATCCAGCGCTCCAGCGCCACGCCAGCCGTTGCCGCCGCGACCGTCGCGAGAAGGATCGTGATTCCGCTACTGATAACCTGTCCCGCGACCAGGGCAAACGTCGCTGCGGTCGCAGCGACCACGAACTGCAATCGTGACTGGATGAGTGGCAGTAACAGCGCGAGGAACGAGAGTGGGAATATGAAGTCAATCCCGCTCTCATCGATGTCGGGTAGCAGAGAGCCAAAGAGAATGCCGGCAAGCGTGGCAACTGCGAAGGCCAGATAGAGGCCGAGGCCGGTTCCAAGCATGAACGCCGCGCTGCCACGGCCTGCCATCCACTCACGCGTCGTAATCCCGTAGGTCTCGTCGGTCAGGAAGAACGCGACGATCGAGCGTCGTGGGCGCTCGTCCCGATCGAGTTGCCGGTCGGCAGAGAGTCCGTAGAGGACGTGGCGCAGGTTGAGGATCAGTGCCGTCAGAACAATCGTGACTGCAGTCGCTCCACCAGCGTAAAGGGTGACCATCGCGAGTTGCGCGCTGCCCGCAAACACCAGCAGCGTCATGAGTTGCGTCTCAATTGCGCTGTAGCCGCTGGCACGGGCCAGGACGGCATACGCGACCGCGAATGACATCACCCCCGGCCAGAGCGGAACGACCGCCAGAAATCCCCGCCGAATCTCCCGGCGGCGAAACTGTTGAGCCGCCGAGATCGAACTGCTGCGCCCGTCGTGTGTCCTGGCGATCATTCTTTACCCACCCGTATAGCCCAGCGTTGAGGGAACAAGCGTCTCGCCGAGTGTCTAACCAGTCTAAGCGAATACGCAGGTTATACACCACATCGTTCAGTCCATTATCCCGACCGTGCCATTCCGCGCGATATCCATTTGGCAAGTGGCTCTTTCACAATTGGGCTATTCGAAGACAATGGACTGCATGGATGTGATGTTGGATGGTTTAACGATCGAGCGCGACGGGACATCGGCGATCTATCAGCAGCTCGCTGAGTCGCTGGCCTGGCGAATTGGCACAGGCGAGCTACCGCCTGGGACTCGGCTGCCTTCTGAGCGCGACCTCGCGCGCCAGCTTGGTATCAGCCGGACGACGGCCGTCAGTGCGTACCGTGAACTTGAGGCGCGCGGGCTGGTTCGGGGTCATGTTGGACGAGGGACGTACGTCTGCGCCGGACCAGCCGAGAGCGGCGCCCCATTTGCCTGGCGCGGCAAGGTCGCGCTCGGTGCCCAGCGGACGGTCGATGGCTCGCTGCGGACGCTCGCACGGCACGGTTCGGACAGGTCCGTCATCTCGCTGGCGACTGGCGCTGGAGCGTTGGATCTTTTCCCGATGGATACCTACCGTCAACTCGCGGATCGTGTCCTGAGCCGGGGCGCGCACGCGGCCCTCGGTCTCGGCCCGACCGAGGGGCAGCCAAAGCTACGGCGGGCCATCGCATCCCGGATCGGCGTCCAGATCGAACAGGTGCTGATCGTCAATGGCGCTCAACAAGGATTGGACCTGATCGCACGCTGTCTGCTGGATCCCGGAGACACCGTCATCATGGACCGGCCTGGCTATGTTGGCGCGATTCAGGTCTTCAGGGCTGCCGGGGCCAACATTGTTGGCTGGGACATCGAACGGGCCGATCCCGACGAGTTGGAAGACCTCCTGCTGCGGTATCGGCCCAAGCTGCTGTACACCAACCCAACCTTCAATAACCCAACCGGCCGGACACTTGACCTCCACGCACGTCGCAATCTGCTCGATCTGGCGATTCGCTACCGGCTCCCTGTCATCGAGGACGACCTCTACCGTGAAACCTGGTTCAGGACGCCTCCGCCGCCGTCGCTGCGACAACTCGACCAGCACCAGCTCGTGATTCAGGTCAACACCTTCTCAAAGACGATTGCCGGTGGCACGCGGCTCGGCTGGATGGTGGCGGCAGAGGCAATCATCGACCAGCTTGCGCTCGCCAAGCAGCGGGTCGATGTTGCCAGCCCGAGCCTCGATCAGCTGCTGGTCGCCGAGTTTCTGGCGAATCGCGGCTACGACGATCATCTTGAGACGCTTCGCGCTGCTCATCACCAGCGACATGACTCCCTGATCGCCGCCATCCATCGACATTTGCCGCCGGGATTGCTGAGCTTCACACCAGTTGATGGCGGACTCTACCTCTGGTGTTGCGCCGGATCCGAGATCGATACCAGAGCACTGTTCGACGCCGCGACGCAGGCAGGCGTCGTCTTCGTCCCTGGCGATGTCTTCTATCCAGTCAATGGCGACGGCTCAGGTCGCCACGAACTACGCCTCTGCTACTCAGCAGTTCCCCCGGCGATGATCGATGAGGGTATCCGCCGTCTCACTCCGGCCATCGAGGCGGCACGATCGCGATCTGGCAACAAACGGTCAGAACCGGCGCTCGTTTAGAACACGCTGCTGCTCAGGATGACGTGCTGGCGGCTGGCTCGTGTCCTGCGGGAAGAGTTCTGGGACGTTAGACGTTGTACTCATTAGACATAACCCTGCTCGCCCTCGTCGGAGGGCCACGAACCGCCTGGAGGCAGACCGTTGGAACCGAGACTGACCGGTTTTCATCACGTTACGATGATCGCGAGCGATCCGCAGCGCAATCTGGACTTCTACACGAACCTGCTCGGGTTGCGGCTCGTCAAGTTGACAGTGAACTTTGACGCTCCGAACGTCTACCATTTCTACTATGGCGACGGTCTCGGCTCGCCCGGCACGATCCTCACGTTCTTCCCGTTCCCTGGCGCGCGGGGAGGCCGACAGGGAGCGGGCCAGGCAGCCGTGACTGCACTCGCGATCGCGCCAGCGTCGCTCGGCTACTGGGTCGATCGACTGCTCGCAGCACGGATCGCCTACGACGGACCGACCGTCCGGGGTGAAACGCGGGTGCTGTCATTCAAGGACCCGGACGGCCTGCTATTGGAACTGGTGACGGACGCGAATGCCGTCCTCCGGGCGCCGTGGGAGCGTGGTCCGGTGCCTGCCGAGCACCAGATTCGCGGCGTGGCCGGCGTCACGCTCTGGGAAGATCCCGCCGATCCGACGCGACAGTTCCTGACTGACGTCCTTGGGTTTGAGCCGAGCGGCACGCGCGATGATGTGCAACGATTCCTGAGCAACGGGCAGTATGCGGACGTGCGCTCGGTCAGTGGCTTCTGGTCGGGCGTTGTCTCGGCCGGAACCGTTCATCACGTTGCCTGGCGGACGGCCAATGACGTCGCAGCAGCTTGCCTGGCGCGAGAAGTTGACTCCGCTTGCGCCGGACATCACACCTGTCCAGGATCGGCAGTACTTCAACTCGATCTATTTCCGCGAGCCGGGAGGTGTCCTGTTCGAGATCGCGACCGACACGCCAGGCTTTACGATTGACGAGTCACCGGAGGAGCTTGGCATGACGCTCAAGCTACCGCCGCGCTACGAGGAGCAACGCGGGCTGATCGAGGACACGCTGCCGAAGCTTGTCTTGCCGGAAGGAGTGCGCTCGTGAGTGTTGATCTGGGCTTCGTCCATCGCTGGGTAGCTGGTGACTCGGGATCGTCACTGCCGACGCTGCTGCTGCTCCACGGCACGGGCGGTAACGAGAGCGACCTGCTCAACCTCGGGCCGATGCTCCTGCCTGGCGCCAACGTCCTCTCGCCTCGCGGCAAGGTGTTGGAAAACGGCGCGCCGCGCTTCTTCCGCCGCCTCGCCGAGGGTGTCTTCGACATCGACGATCTGATCACCCGCACCCACGAGTTGGCCGACTTCGTCAGTAAGGCCGCCCAGCAATATGGCTTTGATGCCGGTAATGTCGTTGCCGTCGGCTACTCGAACGGCGCCAACATCGCGTCCAGCATGATGCTGCTGCGCCCTGGCACGCTGGCTGGCGGCATTCTGTTGCGCCCGATGGTTCCGCTCGAACCGGACAGCCCGCCTGACCTCACCGGCACACCGGTGTTTCTCGGGGCTGGTCGGATGGACCCGATCGTTCCTGTCGACAACGTCACTCGCCTGGCCGAGTTGCTGGAGAGTTACGGGGCGAACGTGACGCTGAAGTGGCAACCGGCGGGCCACAACCTGACCCGAGACGACGTTGAGTCGGCGCGGGAATGGCTGGAGCACTATCTGATTCCGAGGTGACTCGACTCAGGACGATGAAGCGGCGGCCCTCCAGTCGAGGGTCACGTCGTATTCGTCGACAGCAATCTTCTGGACCAGTATCGGGCGGCCGCCGGTTGGACGAACGAGGTAGAGTCCTCCCGCACCAGTTGGGTTTCCGTAGATATCGATCTCCGGCATCGCGACGGCAATCCACGATCCATCTGGAGACCATTCCAGCTTTCCGGAAATGCTGCTGATGAGTCGTGTTTCGCCAGTCCTCACGTCGTAGACGAAGAGTCCGTTCAGCGACCCTCCGTGATCGTGCGCGCTCCAGGCCAGGAGCGAACCATCCGGCGACCAGCGCGGCCAGCGGCCCGAGATGCCGCCTGTGGTCAGGTCGACTCGCTGCGTTTCGTCGCGGTCGGACGATATGGACGGCACAGCAGAACCGTCCCATCGGATAGGCGATCCATTCGCCATTCGATGACGAGTTCGCGTTATCGGCTCCGGTCGCATCGACAAGGAGACGCCGATCACTGCCGTCGGCGTTCATGATGTGGACACTGCCGTAGCGGATGCGACCTCCGCCGAAGACCTCGACCAACATCGTCGTGCCGTCAGGTGACCAGCGCGGCTCAAATTCCCACGTCTCGTCGTCAGTCAGACGGCGTAGGTTCGTCCCGTCAGCGGCGATTGTGTAGATGTCCTGCCCACCCCGATCGAAGGCGCGGTTGCTTGAGAATGCGATCGTCGTTCCGTCCGGTGACCAGTCCGGTCCGTGCTGGGAGAAGACCCAGTCACGAGGTAACCCTTCGAGGCTCGCGGGGGCGAGTTTCCTCAGGTCGCTGCCGTCGGCGTCAACGACGAAGATGGCTTCTGAGCTGCCAACCTGGACCGTTACGGCGACCTGACTCCCGTCCGGCGACCAGACGCCCGTCGTTTGATCGCCGTCGACGATACCTCTCGGGAAGCAATGGTCGCTGCTCGGCACCGTCCAGCGGGATGACGAACAACCGGCGTCCGTCACTGGTCGGAAGCGATATCAGCAGTTCGCCTCCCGGTCCGCGCAACGCCTGCTCGCTGAGGACCGGTCCCTGTCCGTGTCGTGCATTGGCATCAGACTCGTCCGGGACAGACAGGATCACGACCGGTACAGCGAGTGCGATGAGCACAACGATGAGCGCTCGTTGCAGTGACGCACGAGACGCAGCGCGTTGCTGGGTGTGAGTAATGTTCAATCCCGTGTCCTGCCAGGATTCGAACGGTCGTCATCGGATGAACCGCGATCGAAGCTGGACACAATTCTTACATGGATTTCGTCCTGACTTTGGCAAGCCAGCCGTGATCTCGATTTCCGGACGCACGGCCTCCATCAGCACGATGTCCCATCGCCTGCCAGCCATCACGAATCCGTCGCGGATGCGAGCGAACTCGCTAAAGCCGGCCTTCTCGTAGGCTCTCCGGCCTGCGAGGTTAAAGGCGTAGTAGCGCAGCATGATGTTGTGGAGGCCGAGATGGTCGAACGCGAACCGCAGCGTCAGCCGGACCGTTTCAGTTCCGTAGCCACGTCCTCGATAGGACCGTTCTCCGATCGCCAGTGTCAGCTCGGAGGTGCCAGCGCGATGGTCGATGTGCTGGAGTGTCGTGTAGCCGATTGGCTGAACGGTCATGAGGTCGTAGACAGTCAGGAATGCGAATGTGTCGGACTGCTCGACGATCGTCGCCTGGTAGAGTGCGTCAAGTGCCTCCTGCGTTCGTGGGGCAGGCAGTGAGCCGAGCGTTCGTATCGTCGCGAAGTCGTTCAGCCAGCGAGACGTGCAGTGATACGTGCGACCGTTCGACCGGGCCAAGTGCGATCAGTTCGCCGGAAAGGAGTATTGGCGGTGCCGGCGCCTCGTCAATCATCCCTGGACTCGCGGACGACCTCCATCAGGATGCTGTCCCAACGTCGCCCTCCGCTCAAATAGACCTCACGGAGACGTCCGAATTCGCGGAAGCCGGCCTTCTGGTAGGCCCGGACTCCGGCAGGGTTGTTGGAGTAGACATCCAACGCGACGTTGTGAAGGCCGAGCCGGTTGAAGGCGAAGTCGAGCATCAGGCGGGCAGCTTCGGTGCCGTAGCCTTTCCCACGGGCACTCGCTTCGCCAATCGAGATGGCGAAGTATGCGGTTCCGTTGCGGTGGTCGACATCGGAGAGCCAGGTGACTCCGATCGGCTGCCAGGTTGCGATCTCGTAGATCGTGAACCAGTGGGTATCGTCGCTGGTTGCGTTGCGCTCGAACCAGCGGATTGTGCGTTCCAGTGTCCGAGGGCCGGGAAGATCACCCTGGGTGCGGTCGGTCTCGAAGTCGTTGAACCAGCGCTGGTGGAGTGGGATCAGGTCTCGGCGCAGTGGGCCGAGCGCGATTCGTTCGCCGGTGATGTTCACGACTGGTTGTTCCGTCACGTCGCTCATCCTGAACCTCTCGCTGTGTCAGGCCGATAGATTGTGCTGAGCACGGGACTCTCGAATTCAGACGCCAGGCAGTCCATGTAGATGATGTCCCATTGCTTGCCGCCCATCATGTGGGCCTTCTGCCAGCGACCAATCTCGCGGAAACCGGCCTTCGTGTACGCGTGGCGGCCGAGGTTGTATTCGTAGCACTCGAGCATGATGTTGTGCAGGCTCAGTGCTGTGAAGCCGAAGTCGAGAATCAGCCGCGCCATTTCCGTTCCGTAGCCGCGACCTCGGTACGCTGGCTCGCCGACCATCATCGACATCGTCGCTGTCGCGTGGCGGTGATCGATATCGTGCAGGTCGGCGAAGCCGATCAACTGCCACGTCGCGCGGTCGTAGGCGCTGAAGAACGTGCGGCTTGGCTTGCCGCTCATCTCGCCGTCGTACCAGGTCGCCAGTTGCTCGACGGTGCGTGGCGCCGGTTCCGGGTCTCCCTGCGTCCGCATCGTGTTCATGTCGCCGAACCAGCGCGCATACGCCGGTAACTGGTCGCGACTCGGCGGCCCGAGCGCGACCCGCTCTCCAACGATGTTGACGATCGGTTTATGCGCAGTGCTCATTCGGCACCTGTCGGACGAGGCTGATCCGGGACGAAGATGCGACCGAGGACCGGACTCTCGAACTCGGTCGAAAGTGCCTGCATGTAGACCGTGTCCCAGCGCTTGCCGCCCATGACGTCTGACTCCCGGCGACGGCCGATCTCGCGGAAACCAGCCTTTTCATAGGCGCGGATGCCGCCGGGGTTGTAGGCTGCGACATCGAGCAGGACGCTGTGCAGGCCGCGCGCGACGAAGGCGTAGTCGAGCATCAGCCGGGTTGCCTCGGTGCCGTAACCTCGGCCACGAGCTGACGCCTCGCCAATCGAGATCGCGTACTCGGCTGTGCCATGGCGCTCGTCGATGTCGCGCAGGCCGGCGAAGCCGATCGGCTGTCCCGAGTCCCGCTCGAAAACCATGAACCAGGCTTCGCTGGAATCGCCATTGAACCGCTTGCACCATGCCTCGACGCGTTCCATCGTCCACGGTCCGTCGCCGATGCCGGCCGTCCGTAACAACTCCATATCGTTGAACCAACGGTAGAACAACGACATCGTATCGGCCTCGATTGGGCCGAGTGCGACACGATCGCCGGTGATCGAGTAGTATCGTGTGCTGGGTTCGTGAGTGCTGTGTGTCAGGGCTGTCCAACTGGGTGGCTCCTCTCCGCGGGTCAATTCCTCATTCACCTATATCGGGTCGGGACATTTCACGCGTGCCTCATGCTTCTCGCGTCACTACCAGACACCCCTGCTCATCGACCTCAAACGTCCAGCCCACTGGGACGAATGTCGTTGCGGTTGGCTCCTCGATAACGCAGGGCCCGGCCACCGAGAAGCGGACTGGCAAGACGCTGCGATCATAGAACGGGATCGTCGCGGGACCGTCGATGAGCGTTACCACGGCGTGATCCGGATCTGGCTGGCCACTGGCAGGCGGGCGTGGGAGTGGGAGGTCCGGGACTGACCGGCTGGCACGCAGGCGCCATGTGACGGCCTGGACGGCGTCGTTCGGGCGAGAGACTCCGTAGCGCAGTCCATGCAGGTCGTGGAAACGGGCGACGATGGTCACGACATCGAAGTCAGGACGTTCGACCGGCACAACCAGTTCGTAGGCCTGGCCGCTATAGCGCATGTCGATCGACGCCTCGACCGTCCAGCCGTCGGCTGGAAGGCGCTGGTCCCGAATCATCCCCTCGAGCCGATCATCGAGGGCAGCGAAGCGCGATTCGATCTCAACCGCATCGGGATCGCCGAGAATGTCGGTCTGGGCAACATCGACGACCAGATCGGCGACGAGGAGGCCGTACGCGCTGGTCAGGCCAGGGAACGGCGGGACAAGAACGCTCCGCATCCCAAGTTCCTCGGCCAGCCGGCAGGCGTGCAGCGGCCCTGCCCCACCGTAGGGAACGAGCGTGAGGTCGGTGGGATCGATTCCTCGTTCAGTCGAGACCAGCCGGATCGCCTGGGTCATGTTCGCGTCGACGACGCGCACGATCTGGGCGGCTGCAATGGCAGGATCGGGGCTGACACCCAGCGATGCGACAGCCTCCCGTGCCAGTTCCGGCTCGAGTCGCATCTCACCGCCGAGGAAATGCTCCGGTCGGAGCAGACCGAGGACGACGTTGGCATCGGTGACGGTCGGCTGACTTCCGCCCCGTCCGTAGCAGGCAGGGCCAGGATCGGCTCCGGCGCTGCCTGGGCCGACATCGAGCAACCCACCACTGTCGACGCGGGCGATTGAGCCTCCACCGGCGCCGACGGTTGTGATGTCGATCATCGAGACACCGAGCGGCAACCCGTCGATCTTTGACTCACGCGTCAGCAACGGGCGACCGTCACGCAGCAGGGCGACATCGGTGCTGGTGCCACCCATGTCGATCGTGATGACATCGCGAAGCCCGGCCATCCGCGCAACCGTCGCCGCCCCGATGACACCGGCGGCAGGACCGGAGAGCAGCGTCCGTATCGCATGTCGTCCGGCAGCCTCGGCCGGCAGGACTCCGCCGCTTGACTGCATGACCGAGAGGCTGCTGCTGAATCCACGTTGGTCCAGCGAGCGCAGCAACCCACTGAGATAGTGCTCCATGACCGGCCGGACGTAGGCACTCATGACGACCGTGCTGGCTCGCTCGTACTCGCGAAACTCCGGCAGGACATCGCTGGAGAGCGTCAGCGGCAGACCCGGCGCGTGGGCGGCAGCGATCTCCGCCAGTCGCCGTTCGTGGGCAGGGTTCTTCCAGGCGTGAAGCAACGCGACGGCGATCGACTCGGCCCCGGCGTTCAGCGCAGCGTCCAGTGCTGCACGGACGCTGTCCTCATCCAGTGCGCTAACGACCTCGCCGTCGGCATCAAGGCGCTCACCAACCTCAAAGGCGAGGTCCCGCTGAACGAGCGGCTGCGGTTTGCGAAAGAAGACATCATAGATGTTGCCCCAGCGATCGTGGCGCTGGAGTTCGAGAATGTCACGAAAGCCGCGCGTGGTAATGAATGCCGTTCTTGCACCGCGACGGGTGAGGACGGCGTTGGTGGCGACTGTCGAACCGTGCACCAATTCCGGCAGCGAATCCGGCTCGACGCCCGCCCGGTCCAGCGCCGTCAGCGCCGCCCGTTCGGGAGCATCCGGCGTCGATGGCACCTTCGCGTAGCCAAGCGAGCCATCCGGCCGCAGCCAGATCAGGTCGGTAAATGTCCCGCCAATCTCAACCCCAGCCCGCACTCGTCCAACGTCTGCCATTGTTCCCGTTCCCTCCGTGACGCCCGACTGTAGCACGGCTTGCGAGTGGCTGCGACAACAATGCATCGTGAGTGATCTGCAACTCTTGACGCACTGCCGCGCGTAGTTCATAACTGTCACATCTCACTGTGCGAGCCGCGCGATGCGCCAGCCGATGAGGCCGGTCGCGTCGGCGTGTGCGTGTTGGCGGCGGTGGGGCGGTGGTTCGGAAAGGGCCAGGACACGAACGTGGTAACGGTCGAGAGTAGTGCCGATAGTCAGAGCCGCTACGAGCGGCTCGAAGCGCGACTGGAACTTATCGCAGTCATTCTGCTCGGTCTGGCAGCGACCGCGACTGCCTGGGCTGCCTTCCAGGGAGGGCAGTATGACGGGCAGATGCTGACTGCGTTCACCGAAGCGAACCTCAATCTCAACGACGCCAACGCCTACTATAGCGAGGGGACGCAGACGTACATCGAGGATGAGCTATTCTTCCTGAGCTATGTCGAGGCGACCTTTGAGGGTAATGAAGAACTGGCGACGTATATGCGCGAGTCGCTGATGAACGACCAGCTCGTCGCGGCGATCGAGTGGTGGGAGACTGACGGCGCCGAGTTCGACACGCCGTTCGTCGAGGAGAACCCCAACTACGTCATCGAGTCGTACACGCTGGCTGAAGAACTGGCGGCGGCGACTGACGAGGCGTTTGAGGCAGGCGAGGAAGCCAACAAGACCGGCGACACCTACAACCTGATCACGGTCCTGTTGGCAGCATCGCTGTTTGTCCTTGGTATCGCGACCTCGTTCAAGGTCCTGCCAGTCCGGATTGGCCTGATCGCGATCGGTGCAGTCATCTTCGCCGGCTCGACGGTCTGGATGTTAACGCTGCCTGTCGCAAGCTGATCGAAGTCGGGAATCGGGGATGCCGAAGCGCTTCGTTCCCCGATTCCCGACTTCGAGATTCTTGACGCTACGTCGTTTCGCTGCCGTTCGGCGATGCTGTCGCTTCCGTCTCGACTTCCGGGGTTGGCAACAATTCCTCGTGCTCGGCGTCGCCGGACTTGCGGCGACGGCTACGCTTCTGGCCCTCTTCCTCGGCCAGCGTGCGGCGCATGATCTTACCGGCGGCTGACTTGGGCAGCTCGCTGCGGAACTCGATCAGGCGCGGGACCTTGTACTTGGCCAGCACTTCGCCGCAATACTGGAGGACTTCCTTGCGGTCCATCGTCTCACCCTGACGGAGGACGATGAAGGCCTTGACGACCTGACCGCCAACCGGGTGCGGGACGCCGACGACAGCGGCCTCAAGCACCTTCGGGTGCGCGTAGAGGACTTCTTCGATCTCACGTGGGTAGATGTTCTCGCCGCCGGTAATGACAACGTCCTTCTGGCGGTCGACGATCTGGAAGAAGCCGTCGGCGTCCATAATGCCAACGTCACCGGTCAGCAGCCAGCCATCCTCTGAGAGGATCGCGGCCGTGTCTTCTGGCCGCTTCCAGTAGCCCTTCATCACCTGTGGGCCACGGACGGCGATCTCGCCGCGTTCGCCCTGAGGGACTGGCTCGCGGGTTTCGAGGTCGATGATCCGCGCCTCGGTGTTAGGCAGCGGCAGGCCGATGAAGCCGTTGCGGGCGCGTCCATCGAGCGGGTTGGCGTGGGTTACCGGCGACGCTTCCGAGAGGCCATAGCCCTCGACCAGATAGCCCCCGGTGTACTCCTCGAACTTGCGCTGGACTTCGCCCGGCAATGGCGCGCCACCGGAGATGCAGTAGCGGATCGAGCGCATTGACTGACGGCGTTCCTCATTCTTTTCGACCGCGCCATTGATCGCGTTGTAAAGGGTCGGGACGCCTGGCAGCAGCGTCGGCTGGTAGGTCGCGATCTGGGTCATGACGTCAGTGATATCGAAGCGTGGGACGAGAACGGTCGTCGCGCCAAGGTAGGTCGCCAGGTGCAGGCAGAGCGTCACGCCATAGGAGTGGAAGAACGGCAGGATCGAGAGGATCGTCTCCTCGCCGTCGCGCAGATCCGGCACCCAGTGGCGGATCTGGATCGTATTCGAGGTCATGTTGCGATGGGTCAGGATTGCTGCCTTCGGCAGGCCCGTCGTCCCACCGGTGTACTGGAAGGCGGCCATGTCGTCCGGCGAGATCTTGACGGTCGGCTGCTTGTCCGACGCGCCCTTCATGAACTTGCGGAACTGGTAGACGCCCTTCTTCGGCTCGTGGGCGATCTTGATCATCTCTTTGCGGTACTTGAAGGGATACAGCAGCCGCTTCATCGTCGGCAGCTCGTCGTGTGGGCCGGTGACGATTGCGACATCGATCTCCTTGCGCTCGACCATCGGACCGACCCGGTCCCAGGCCCGGTCGAGGGTCACGACGATCCGCGCGCCGGAGTCGGCCGCGAGCTGTGAGATCTCGCGCTCGACCAACAGCGGCGAGAGGGCCGCGACGACACCGCCAGCCTTCATGATGCCGTAGTGGACGATCGGGAATTGCGGCACGTTCGCGAGGATGACCAGGACCGGCTCGCCGGGCTTGAGGCCGTGCTCAATCAGTCGGTTGGCGAACTGCGATGAGAGCCGGTCGATCTCGCGGTAGGTGATGTGACGGCCGTAGTAGGCGTAGGCGATCCGATCCGGATGCCGAGCGGCGGTGTCGCGCAGGAAGTCAGGGATCGTCGTTTGTGGGAGGTCGATATCGCCTGGTGTGCCGGCCGGGTAATGCCCCAGCCAGGGCCTATCGTCGTAGATACTTGGGGTGCTCCTGGAAATCACGACGTGTTGCTGGCTCATCCAGTGCTCCTGTCCTTTTGCCGCGCATCGGTTGCGATGTTCATACCGAGCGCGGACTCCCGCGCCAGACTGCGTGCCACTTCCCTCGCTTGCTGTTCCATTCACTGAATGATAATGGAAAACCGGGCAGGTTGCCGCATGCACGTTACAGTGAACCTGTCGCTCGGGATACAGACAGGCTTCGAGGTTCGGGAACAACGGCGGTGGGTGGGTGGTTGTTTCCAGTGACGATCAGGACGATTCGTTATTGCGAAGGAGGCCACAATTGGCAGGATTCGAGGCATCAGTCACGGCAGCGGTCCAGACCGAGCGGGAAGTTGAACTGACGACGTACGGCCGGAAAACGGGTCAGCCTTCTCGCCGGATTCTCTGGGCGTACGGCGATGACGATCGGATCTTCATCCGCTCCGGTCAGGGGCTTGGCCGTGACTGGCCGCAGAACCTGCTGGCGAACGGGCGCGGCGTGCTGCATGTGGCGGGCATGGATGTCCCGGTTCGAGCATCCCACCTGACCGACATTGCGGCGGCTCGACAGGCCGGCATGCTCGGTAAGGCGAAGTACGGCCAGACCTTCAGCACCTCCGCGGAAGGCGATGAGCCGACGCTCGGCGAGCAGGCAACGTTCGAGCTGTTACCTGCCGAGCAGTAGCGACGCGGCGCGCGACTTGCACGAGCGTCCGGCAACCTGTCCGAACTGAAGGCGAGGAGCGCGCGATGCAGAGGTCTCGAAACCGGATTCTGATCCTGGGCGGCGGATTCGCCGGCGTCTATACGGCGCGAGCGTTGCAGCACGAGTTACGCGGGACCGACGCGAAGGTTGCGATCGTCAATCGCGAGAACTTTCACGTTTTCTACCCGATGCTGCCAGAGATCATCTCCGGAGCGATCGACACCGAGCAGGTGCTCAACCCGATCCGGCGCGTGGCTCCGCACGCCCGGCTGTACGTCGGCGACGTGACCGGCATCGACCTCGCGAACCAGCGCGTTGAGATCCGCCATGGCCTCTACCAGCACCGGCGGGAGCCACGGACGCTCCATTACGACCATCTCGTCCTGGCGCTCGGGGGCGTGCCATCCGTCTCACGGATTCCGGGGCTGGCAGAGTACGCCTTCGATGTTCAGCGGCTGTCGAACGCGTTCGCGTTGCGCAACCACGTCATCGACACACTGGAGCAGGCGGCGATCGAGCGCGACCCAGCGGCCCGCGAGCGGCTGCTGACCTACGTCGTGATCGGTGGCGGCGCAACCGGGATCGAGATTGCGGCCGAGATCAACAGCCTCGTCGGTGATGCGGTCCAATACTACGCTGGGATCGAGCGCTCCGATCTGCGCGTTGTCGTTGTCGAGTTCGCGCCGAGGATCCTCGGGCCGTTGCCGGAAGAGCTGGCAACGTTCGCAACTCGGGTCCTCGAAGAGCGGGGAGTCGAGTTGCTGGTCAACACCGGCGTTGAGCGAATCGAGCGCCACACCGTCGTCCTCAACAACGGCGAGACGATCCACGCCGAAACAGTTGTCGGCTCGGTTGGCGTCGATATCAATCCGTTGATCCGGGATCTGGACGCGCCGCACGACGAACGCGGACGACTGATGGCGCACGAGACGTTGCGCGTTGGGGATTACCCGAATGTCTGGGCGCTGGGCGACAACGCGCGGGTGATCGATCCATCAACCGGCAAGCCCTATCCGCAAACCGCCCAACATGCCGTCCGGCAGGCGAAGGTCGTCGCGCACAACATCGCTGCCTCGATCACGGGCGAGGCGTTGAAGCCGATGAGCTACAAGACACGAGGGCAGATGGTGGCGCTTGGTCGTCAGAACGCGGTGGCTGAAATCTTCGGGCGCTGCATTTCCGGGTGGCCGGCCTGGTTCCTCTGGCGGAGCTACTACCTGATGCAGATGCCATTGATAGAGAAGCGCGTCCGCGTCGTCTTTTCGTGGACGGTCGATCTCCTGGCCCCGCCAACGCTCGTCCAGCTGAAGGTCGGCCAGCCGGCGCCGATGGCGGAGCGTGAGGGACGTAGGGACGTAGGACTAGGGGCGTAGGCGGTGCAGATTTCCGATTTCCCTACATCCCTACTCCCTACATCCCTCCGACCGTACGATCGCTGCGGTGTTCCGGGGGCGAGTGAGATGTGGGTGTGGATTGCGCGCCACTGGTCGGTGGCCGTCTCACGCGTGAAGATGACGGTGGCGCGGCCGGGGCGGTCGAAGGTGCTGCCGTCTTCGTGGAAGCCGGTTGAGGTCCAGGGGACGACAGCCCAGGCCTGGAGACCATCGGCGGAGACGCCGGACTGTAACTCGTCGACCAGGAAGCGAAAGTCGGCGATGGTTCCCCAGACGTTGCGCCACTGGTTCTGTTCGAGATGCTCCAGTCCGCTGACGACGCGCATGTGGGTCCCGAAGCCGACAACATCAGGGTGGAACAGCTCCCGCGCGTTCTCGTAGTTGACGTCGCGGACGTAGCTGCCCCAGGTCGTGAACCAGTCTCGGAGTTCGTTCGCGCTCTCAGCCATTTGGACCGATCTCCTTACAGTCGCTCAGTCGCCGGGTCCAGGCGCGTTGAATGGCTGGTCGTGCCCAGCTACGGCCGCTTCGACCATTTCGGCCTTTTCCTGCCGCGTCCAGTACATGCCGAGCAAGGTGACAGCGACGATCGCGATCGCCATGATGATGTATTCAGCCGTCCGCGAGATGCCAAGCCAGTCGTGGACAACGTCGTCGGCGAAGAACAGTTCCAGCGCCGTGTGGACCAGGATCGCCGCGCCGACGTACATCAGCCACGGGTGCTTGTCGATCAGCCGGGCGATCAGGCTGCTGCCGAAGAGCAGGATTGGGATCGAGAGCAGCAACCCAAAGATCAGCAGACCGATGTGTCCGTGGCCGGCGGCTCCGACGGCCAGCATGTTGTCGAGGCTCATGACGGCATCGGCGAGGATGATGGTCTGGATCGCGCCGCGCATCGTGTCGGCTTCTTTGATGTTGCCGTGGGAATCGCCTCCTGGCCGGACGAGCTTGATCGCGATGTAGATCAGCATCAGGCCACCGATGGCCTGGATGTAGTTCACATCGAGCAGCAGCGACGCCATGATCGTGAACAGAATACGCAGGCCGACAGCCAGGCCACCGCCCCAGATGATGGCTTTCTTGCGTTGCTCGGGAGGGAGTCTTCGTGACGCCATCGCGATGACGACAGCGTTGTCTCCACTCAGGACGAGGTCGATGGCGATGATCCGGAGTAACTGACCGATCAGTTCAGCATCCACGCGGGGCGTCTCACTCTCAGGCTGTTGTGCTTGATTCAGGCTGGGGGCCGAGCGCTGGCCGGCGCGAGGCCCAACTTGTGAATGATACGAGGTTTGCGCGTAGAGTGCCGAGGACGACTGGGAGTCGTGAATCTGGAATCATGCTTGGTCGATGAGAGACACTACTATGCCGAGTGAGACAACCTTTCGGTGTCTGAATCGATTCGGAATCCGACACCCCACCGAATCCCGGATGATCCTTCGCCTTTGTCCTGACAGGTTCCGCGTTGCTACACTCCCGCATGAACGATTCGTTGACCGGCAGGCACTGCCGGGATGAGAGGCATCTGCGTGAGACTCGAGCTGGAGACTGTCGAGCACATCGCTGCGCTGGCCCGTGTCGGGTTGACGCCCGAGGAGATGGAGCGCATGCGCGACCAGCTCTCGGCAGTCCTCGACCACATCTCGATGTTGCAGGAAGTCAACACCGACGACATCCTCCCGACGGCCCAGGTCATCCAGCAACAAAATGTCATGCGGGACGATGTCGTGCGCCCGTCCCTCCCGCGCGAGCTGGTACTGCTCAACGCGCCCGATCAGGAAGACGGATATCTGCGAGTGAACGCGGTTCTTGACCAGTCGTGACGCGTGACGCGGGATGCGTGACGCGAACAACCGATATCGAACACAATCACGCGTCACGCGTCCCGCGTCACGCGTCACGGAGCAAAGATGACCGACCTGACATCACTCACAATCGCCGAGGCGCGGCGGCGGCTGGATGGGCGCGAGATCAGCAGCCGTGAGCTGACTGAGGCGCACATAGCGCGGATCGAAGCAGTTGATGACGCTGTCAAGGCGTTCATCACGCCGATGTTCGAGCAGGCACGAACGATGGCAGCCGACGCAGACGCAGCGCTTGCAGCCGGCGAGAGCGAGGCACTGACCGGCATTCCGGTCGGCCTCAAGGACATCCTCTGCACCACCGACGCGCCGACAACGGCCGGTTCGAAGATGCTGGAGCGGTACCAGTCGCCGTACGACGCGACGGTTGTCGCGAAGATGCGCGCGCAGAAGGCGGTCTTTCTCGGGAAGCTCAACACCGACGAGTTCGCGATGGGGTCCTCAACCGAGAACTCGGCCTTCTTCACGACGCACAACCCGTGGGACCTGGAGCGGGTGCCAGGCGGCAGTCAGCGGTGGCTCGGCGGCCTCGGTCGCGGCCGGAATGGCGATGGGAACGCTCGGCTCCGACACCGGCGGCAGCATCCGCCAGCCGGCCGGGTTCTGCGGCGTCGTGGGCCTGAAGCCGACCTACGGGCGCGTTTCCCGCTACGGGCTGATCGCCTTCGCCTCGTCGCTCGACCAGATCGGACCGTTCACGCGGACGGTCGAGGACGCTGCCATCATGCTCGGCGCGATCGCCGGTCACGATCCGAATGACTCGACCTCGGTTCCGGTCGAGGTCCCCGACTACCGGGCAGCGCTGACCGGCGACATCAGCGGCATGCGGATCGGCATCGCGCGGGAGTTCGCCGAGGTCGAGGGCATGGAGCCGGGCGTCCTGGCAGCCTGTCGAGGCGGCCTACGACCGGTTCGCGGCGCTCGGCGCCGAGTTGGTCCCGGTCGAGCTGCCGCACTCGAAGTACGCGCTGCCGACCTACTACATCACGGCCCCGGCAGAGGCGAGCGCCAACCTGGCCCGCTTCGACGGCGTCAAGTACGGCCTGAGCGTGAACGCCGGGACGGTGCTGGACTCCTATCTGCGCGACACGCGGGCAGGGGTTCGGCCCGGAGGTCAAGCGGCGGATCATGCTCGGCACCTACGCGCTGGCATCCGGTTACTACGACGCCTACTACGTCAAGGCCCAGAAGGTCCGGACGCTGATCAAGCGCGACTACGACGAAGCGTTCAAGCACGTTGATGTGATCCTCGCGCCGACCTCGCCGACGGTAGCATTCAAGATCGGTGCGCGCACCGACGATCCGCTGCAGATGTACCTGTCGGACATCTTCACGATCCCGGCCAACATGGCCGGCCTGCCGGGAATCGCGATCCCGTGCGGCTTCTCAGAGGGGCTGCCGGTCTCGCTGCAGGTGCTCGGCGGCGCGTTCGGTGAGGTCAACGTCCTGCGGGCCGCGCACGCCTACGAGCAGGCGACGCAACTGGCCGACGATGCCGGAGATCGCTGTCGCGCAGGCCGGAACGTGAGCGCCGTCGCCCGAACCGATCCGCGTCAATTCTTCGAGCGGCACCGCAGCCGGATCGCGATCCTGTTCGTGCTGATCGTCGTGACCTGGTTCCTGCTTGCGTTTGCCGAACAGGCCTGGCGGGCGCGGCAGCTCCAGGCCGAGGCGTCGCTGCAACGGGCCGCCATCGCGTCGATCGAGGCCGACAATACCGAGCTTCGCGAGCAGTTAGCTGTCTACGAGACCGACGCGTGGCTCGACTATGCCCAGTCCCGCGCCCGTCGCGATCTCAACCTTGCCAACCCGGGTGAGACGGTCCTGATGGTCCGTTGGGGGCCACGTCAGCCGGGAGAGGCAAGCGAGCAACCCGCGACGTCCACCGACGCCGAACCCGCCAACTGGCGGAAATGGGTGGATGTGTTTACGCCGGAGTAGTTCGTGACGCGTGATGCGTACTGCGTGACGCGAGAAGTCGAATCACATCCGCGTCACGCATCACGCGTCACGCGTCACGGAGGGGCCATGAACCATCGCAAGGTTGCAATCGTCACTGGAGCGGGCGGGCGGATCGGGAAATCGATCGCGCGGATGCTGGTTGACGAGGGGTATTCGGTCATCGTCAACGACATGGACCCGTTCCGGTGCGAAGGGACGGCCGGCGCGCTCTCGGCAAGTGGCGCGACCGTGATGGCGATGACGGCGGATGTCAGCATCCGTGAGGAGGCCGACCACATCGTCGAGATGGCGTTCGGTGCCTGGGGGCGGATCGATGTGCTCGTCAATTGCGCCGGGATCTTCCCTAATACGCCGATCGTCGACCTGGAAGACGACGAGTGGGACCGGGTCTACAACACCAATTTGCGGGGACCATTCATGCTCTCGCGAGCGGCAGCGCGGGCGATGATCGCCGGAGCAGATGGCCGGGGGCGGCAGATCGTCAACATCTCATCGACGGCGGGCGAATCGGCACGGACCGGAGCGGCCCACTACTGCGGCTCGAAGGCTGCGCTCAACATGCTGACGAAGGTGCTGGCGATCGAGCTGGCGCCGCACGGCATCCGCGTCAACGCCGTCGCACCCGGCATCATCGTCGATAACGTCTATGAGACGAGTGCACCGCCGGACGACCCGTACGTTGCGGCGCTGCTGGCCGGCATCCCTCTCGGTCGGACCGGAACGGGCGACGACATCGCCAACGCCGTCCGCTTCCTCGTCTCGCCCGAGGCCGAGTGGATCACCGGCGAGATATTGCATGTCAACGGTGGCTCGACGGCTGGCCGGGTGACGTTGCCGCCGTCGCAGTTTTGACGAGTGTTGATAGGTGAAACCATCCCGATCCTGGTAGGGGCCGTGTCCTGTACCGGCCCATGCCGTGAGGCATCCTCGTCGGGCACCGTGCGTTTGCCGAGGACCCTGACGCCAGCGCCCGTGGGGTTCATCCCATGTATCGGAGAGGATGCCTCACGGCATGGGCCGGTACAGGACACGGCCCCTACCAGGATCGGGACGCGTCCTCAGCGCTCGATATTCGAATGAGGGAGGATAAATGGCAGAAGAAGCAACGCCGAAGACCGAGAGCGAAAAGAGCAAGGACGACGAGCAGAAGGTCGTCCTGAAGGACGAGCCGCCGGTCGTGACGCAGCATGAGATCACGGTCGGCGGGAAGACGCTGGCCTACACGGCGACGACCGGGATGATGCCGCTCAAGGACGACAAGGGCGAGATCGAGGCCCAGATCTTCTTCATGGCCTACACGCTC
Organism: uncultured Chloroflexia bacterium; assembly: GCA_963763325.1. Lineage (GTDB taxonomy): Bacteria > Chloroflexota > Chloroflexia > Thermomicrobiales > CFX8 > JBBECJ01. Next base: position 810,688 of record CAVXOL010000024.1, on the reverse strand, counting down.
GATGGTCCGGATGGCGGCGCCGACCGACCATTGACCTTCGCCTTCAACGGCGGTCCCGGCTCGGCCTCGATCTGGCTGCATATGGGCGCGCTCGGTCCGAAGCGCGTTGCCCTCAACGACGATGGGACGATGCCGCCGCCTCCGTTCCGGCTGGTCGATAACCAGGAGACCTGGCTGACCGAGACCGACCTCGTCTTCATCGACCCGGTTGGGACGGGATTCTCGCGGGCGGCCAAGGACGAGCTGAACAAGAAGTACTGGAACTATTCGGGCGACATCGAATCGGTCGGCGAGTTCATCCGCCTCTACCTGACGCGCTACAGCCGCTGGACCTCGCCGCTCTACCTGGCCGGGGAGAGCTACGGGACGATCCGCGCCTCCGGGCTGTCCGGCCTGCTGGTGGACAAGGGGATCGCCTGTAGCGGCGTGATCCTGATCTCGGCGCTGCTGAGCTACGCGACCGGAGCGTCCGGCAACTACGGCGGGCACGACCTGCCGTACAGCCTCTTCCTGCCGAGCTTCACGGCGACGGCCTGGTACCACAAGCAGCTCCCCGACGACCTCCAGTCGCGTGAGCTACGCGACGTTGTCGCCGAGGTCGAGGACTGGGCGCTCTCGGACTATCTGACGGCGCTGGCGAAGGGCGACGAGCTGACCGACGATGAGAAGCGCGAGGTGACGGCGCGGCTGGCGCGCTACACCGGCCTCTCGGAGGACTACGTTGACGGCAGCCGGCTGCGGCTCCACATCCACCGCTTCGTCAAGGAGCTGCTGCGCCACCGGCGGATGACGGTTGGCCGGCTCGACAGCCGCTTCACCGGTATCGACGAGCTGGCCGTCACGGAAGGCTCCGACTTCGACCCGAGCCTGACCAGCCCGACGGCGCCGTTCACGACGACCTTCAACGACTACGTCCGCAACACGCTCGGCTACGAGACTGACATCGAGTACGAGACGTTGAGCTACAAGGTCTTCGAGGGCTGGAAGGACGAGAGCGGCGGCCGGGGGTTCATCGAGACGACCGGCGCGCTGCGCAAGGCATTCGCGCGGAACCCGTACATGCGGGTGCTGGTCAACTACGGCTACTACGACCTGGCGACGCCCTACTTCGCGATCCGCTACAGCGTCGCCCACATGGGCCTCGAACCCGACTGGCGCGCCAACGTCACCTTCGCCGGCTACGAATCCGGCCACATGATGTACCTGGACCGCCCGTCACGGGAGCAGTTCTGGGAGGACGTGCGCGAATTTCTTGCCGCGAGATGTTGAACTGAGGGACAACTTCGGCGTGGGTTGAACGGTCGATCCTCTCGCCGGTGCTGTCAATTGTCCCGATCGGCCTTTGCAGGCGCACCCCCGCGGGGTACGATCACGAGCCTTCGGCGACGCTGGCGATTGCGGAGAGGATCGTCCCGATGGCGATGGCAGCGAGTGTGGTCACGTATACCGTCAAGTCAGTGCACGCTGACGAGTTGACAGCCCGTGTGAAGGAGCACCTTGTTCCGGCAGCGCGCGACATCTCCGGCTATCGTGGGTTCCTGCTGCTCGACCAGGGGAACGACCAGCGGATGGCCATCCTCCTCTTTGATAGCATCGACGCCGCGCGGAATGCCCAACATGTGCTCTCGCCGGTCGGGGCGGAGCACACCTACGAGTTGATGTCCGGCCCAGCGATTGGGACGCTGGGCACCGCCCTGGTCAGTGACGGCGTGTTCGTCTAGCCGTTGTGCCGATGGCCTACTCCGTCTCAGGCGTAAACCCCGGCGTTGGGCTGGTTCGCTCCAGGGAGTCGATGATCGCTTCCCACTGGTCGATCTCCTGGGCGCGGGCGCCTTCGACGCGGGAGAACGTGAGCTGGCAGCCGACGCGGTCGAAGCGTTGGAGGACCATCAGGCCGCCGTCGTCGCCGTAGTCGATCCGGACGCGGTCGTCGCTCGCGTCGATCTCGGCGTCAGGGACGCGGCTCTCGATGTCGTCGATCGTCTGCTGGCGGGCTTCCTCCCACTCGGGGTACTGTGGCCGGCCGAAGAGCATCTCGGTGAACGACAGCTCGGTGCCGAGCGGCGACTTGGCCGACCACTTGGCCGGCAACCATGTCCAGCCGTCCGGCAGCGTGATCGCGCAATGCTCGGCGTCAGTCTGGATAAACCCGCCCTCAAGCTCCTCGCCGACCGTCTCCCCGCCATAGACCGAACACCCGGACACCAGCACCGCCAGCACCCCAACCACCAGGACCGCCCGAACCTTTGCCACCCGTTGTAACCGCCAGTTTCCCGTCTCGCCGATCGCCAATACGTTGGGCTAAGTATTCCATTCGTGATGCGTCACGACGTTGTGGCACAAGAATCGGCCCCCAAACCGTTCGAGTGAGTGAGGGGCGATGTTGGCCCCGTCGCGACCAACGGTCTGGAGGACGAGATGAATCTGCGGCGGTCAAGTTTGCCGGTGGAGACCTACTTGTACGAGGATGAAGACGGGGCGGCACTGTTTGGTGTTGAGCGGTACGAGCCGAAGGCGTTCAAACTGTTCCACCTCGTTCCGAACGGTGAAGGGGGGCTTGACTATGAACCGGGGTTGGGAAACGCTCGCCCGGTCTTGTATCGGCTGGCAGACATCGCCCAGGCGGGGGAAACGACGACGTTCGTCTTCCTCTGCGAGGGGGAGAAGGACGCAGACGCGCTCCACAACGCCTGCCACGTCCCCGCCACGACCAACTATGCCGGGCCGGGCCACTGGCATAAGGAATACGGCGAGATGCTCCGTGGTCGCCATGTTGTCATCCTGCCCGACAACGATGCGGAGGGGCGAGCACATGCCGCGCGAGTCGCACACGAACTACGTGGAGTCGCGGCGGCGGTCTGGACGTTGCACTTGCCCGGCCTGGCGGAAGGCGGCGATGTCTCCGACTGGCTGGCGGCCGGCGGAACCCGCGACGAGCTGATACGACTTCTCAAGCGGGTCGTCGAAGGGGAATTGCGGCAGGAATTCGAGTCGGCCGGTCCGGTCGCCGTGCTCACGCGCCTCGATGAGGTGAAGCCGGAGCGGGTCACGTGGCTGTGGGAGGGCTGGCTGCCGCGCGGCAAGCTCGTGCTGCTCGGCGGGCATCCGGGAGACGGAAAATCGACGCTGACGACCGCGATGGCCGCGACACTCTCGACCGGCGGACACTGGCCGGACGGCTCTCAGGCGCCGCTGGGCGGCACGATCTTCCTGCTGGCCGAGGACTCGCTCGGCGACACCGTCCGGCCTCGACTCGATCAGCATGGCGCTGACCTCTCGCGGATCATCTCGCTCGATGCGATCAAGCAGATCGATGGCAGTACGCAGTCATTCTCGCTCGCCGATCACCTGGACGTGCTCGAACGGAGCGTCCGGCAACTTGACACGGCGCTGGTCGTCATCGACCCGCTGACGGCGTTCATGTCCAGCCGCAACCGCAACGACGACGGTGAGACGCGTGACCTGCTGACCCCACTCGGCCAGCTCGCCGAACGCTGCAACGCGACCGTCCTCTGCGTGATGCACGTCGGCAAACCGGGACAAGCGAAGCGGACGCCGTTGCAATCATTCATGGGCGCGACGGCATTCGGAGCAGTCGCCCGGCAGGCGCTGGCGGTCCACCCAATCTCCGGCAGCGACCGCAAACTGCTGGCGGTCATCAAGAGCAACGTCGCGACCAAACCACCCGCACTGGAATGGAGCCGCCCGCAGGACAGCGCCATCGTCTGGCACGGCGAATCCCAGCAAGACCTCGAGACGCTGTTCAACGGAGGAGGCGCGAACACGACCGACCGCAGCGCCGATGCAGAGGCGTTTCTCCGCGACGCGCTAGCAGACGGTCCCCGGTTATCTCGCGACGTGTCCGACGAAGCTGAACAGTTCGGCTTCTCCGAGATCACGCTGCGCCGCGTCCGGCGGGCGGCGAACGTCGAAGCCAGACGGATTGGTTCGGGACGCGATGCACCCTGGTACATCGGACGTGCGGGAACGGACTGGGCCGCGCTCGCCAGCACGTTGAACGCCGAAGGTCAGCCCACGGATGCACTCGACTAGACGATCAGCCAGTCACATACGATGATCATCTATTCGATGAGCGCCTAGTCACGATGCCTCATCGCGATGCTGATGGCCAGCGAATGAGAAACATCATTACTTCGTTGGCGTAGAGCGTCCATGAGACATTCCTTCGACGCCACGTGGTTACTGACTAGACGATCATCGAATAGATGATCATCGTGTGTGACCGTGGCGATCGCCTATTCGCCCCTACCGGGAGGGTTCAGCAGCGTCGATCATTCCTCTCGCCGCCAAGACTTCTTCGACAGTCACACCGAGGTCGTACTGGTAGTTGGCTAGCGGCATCAATCCTTCAACCCAGTCGATCCTATGCTTCTGGAGGACGGCGCTGATGTTCTGCATCTTGTGCTCGATGGACTGCCTGCTGCGACGGTGGAGCGGCCCGGCCATCAGTTCGCGATACTTCGCGCGCTTGTTGACGTCCCGAAACGCGCGCTGTTCGTCGAGCATCCAGAAGTAAGCGTCGATGACGGCGGTGTTCTCGCTTGCATCCCACGGTGGGTTGCGATTCTGGGCTGTCATGGTCGGTTTGTGGTCCTTTCATACGATCTGTCCTGCATCGTGCAGGCACCGGGACCACTCGTCAATACAGGTGACGGCAGTCGATGCCGCTCGGTCACAAAATGGGCTCACGGACGTGGAACCAAATCGGCTGGTTCAACGTATATCTATGCAACGGAGAGATCCCCACAGCGTGAAAACGCTCTCTCCCACGACACCCAAATGGAGCCACCCAGCTCCATCCCTCCCCCTTCCCGCGCAGGCCGGGCCGCAAGGCTCGGTCTGTGTTTGTCTACGCGGGGAAAGTGCAGACCAGAAATGTGAAAGGGAAGGCACGCTACGGCGTATGAGCCCGGGTGGCAAGCGCCTTCCGGATGACCGGCTCCTTGGCGCGGCCATAGGCGATGTTGTCCGGCACACCGCTCTCCAGTGCCGCCTGCTTGCTGGCGACGTACTCGGCCAGCAGCGCCGGGTCGGATCGCAGCCGGTCACGGAAATACCGCAGCTCTTCGGCCTCGGCGTCGGCCTCGGCGACGACGTGGACATGCAGCCGGAAGACCGTCCCGTCGTGCTCGATCGTGCCAACCCGCATCGGGCGCTCCTCCGGGAATGGGTCGATGCCGATCTGTCGCTGAAAGCCCATCGCGTCCAATGTCTCCCGCGCTTCGGCCAGCCGTCCAGGCGGGTAGAGCATCTGGAAATCGAGGATCCCTTTCCCGGCACACCCCGGAACCGCCGTACTGCCGATATGCTCGACGCGCGCATCCGGCATCCGGGCCTCGATCAGGTCCGCCACCCGCTGCGCCACCGCTGGAAAGCGCGGATCGTATGGGCGAAAGACCTCGGCCGGTTTGGTGTAGTCCAGGTACTCGTAGATTCCAATCGGGGCGTCGTTATGCCGCGCGCTGCCCATCAACACCTCCTCGCCCAACATCAGTTGTCACGCATCGTTGAAACGTACCACGCACCCCCACCCCCGCGTAGGGGCGATCGCCGCAACGTCGCCCTCACTTCCTCGCTCGGATCGATTCGATCGAGGAAAGGAGGGCGACGTTGCGACGATCGCCCCTACGCGGGAGTGGCTGCTGCTATACTGTACGTACACCTTGTGGAAGAAGTTATCCACAGGATGGTATCCTCGGTGTTCCGGACGAACGACAGGGTAGCAGGCAGCATGACCGTAGGCGGGCAGGTAATGGCGGACGACGCAGCACCCAGCACCCAGCAATCAGCACTCCGCTACGAGCAGCTCTGGCAAGCCGCGCTCGGCGACTTGCAGGGGCAGGTGTCGCGCGCCAACTACGAGACCTGGCTGCGCTCGACCTCGCTCGTCAGCGTTGCCGGTGAAACGGCCACCGTCGCGGCCCCGAACGCCTTTGCCGTCGATCAGCTACGCCACAAGTTCGACCGCGAGATCACCGCCGCCATCTCATCACTCGTCAATCGCCCCATCTCGGTCGAGTACGTCGTCCGTGGATCATCCGGCGAACCGGCCCCACGCGTCCCGAAGTGCAAGCCGCGCCCGGAGCCGCCAGCCGCCCGTGAACGCACCCAGACCGGCTACCAGGCAGCATCGCCACAGCCCGCCGTGCAGCAGATGACGCTCGCGCCTGCCGAACGTCCCTGGCCTCAACCCCGGCTACACGTTCGAATCGTTCGTCGTCGGGCCGTCCAACCGGCTGCCGCACGCCGCCGCGATGGCCGTCGCCGACAAGCCGGGACACGCCTTCAACCCGCTCTTCATCTACGGCGGCGTCGGCCTCGGCAAGACGCACCTGCTGCACGCGATCGGCCACCGCGCGATCGACCAGCGGCCCGAGACGCAAGTCTTGTATGTCTCGTCGGAGAAGTTCACCAACGACCTGATCAAGTCGATCATGAACCAGCGTCAGACCGAGTTCCGCGACCGCTACCGGACGGCCGATATCCTGATGATCGACGACATCCAGTTCATCGCCGGCAAGGAGGCCACCCAGGAGGAGTTCTTCCACACCTTCAACGACCTCTACCAGTCCGGCCGCCAGATCATCGTCTGCGCCGACCGCCCGCCGAAAGCGATCTCGACGCTGGAGGACCGCCTCCGCTCCCGCTTCGAAGGCGGCCTGATCGCCGACGTCCAGACGCCCGACTTCGAGACGCGAACGGCCATCCTCTCTCGCAAGGGTCAGTCGCTCGGCATCCACGTTCCGAACGATGTCCTGGAGTACGTCGCGCGGAAGGTGCAGTCGAACATCCGCGAGCTGGAGGGCGCGCTCAACAAGATCATCGCCCTCGCCCAGCTCTACAACACCAGCATCCGGATGGAGATCGCGATCCAGGCGCTCAACGACGCCGCCCTCGAAGCCCGCCGGGCAGCCATCACCCCCGACCGCGTCATCAGCGAGGTCACCAAGCAGTTCAAAGTTTCCCTGACCGAACTGCGTGGCCGTGGCCGCAGCAAGGAGATCGTCCTCCCGCGCCAGATCGCGATGTACACCCTCCGCGAGGAGACCGGCACATCCCTCGTCGAGATCGGCAACCTGCTCGGTGGCCGCGACCACTCGACCGTCATGCACGGCATCGCCAAGATCGAGAAGTCGCTGGAGACCGACACCGGCCTGCGCCAGAAGGTCAGCACACTGCGCGAGGCGCTGTACGAGGGGTAATCCTCGTCGCCGGTTGGATATTCACTCGGTAGGAGTCCAGCATGCCGTTCGTGACCAACGATGGCGTCCGTATCCGCTACGAGGTCGAGGGGAGTGGTCCTCCACTGCTCCTCCATATCGGCGGCGTCGGTGGCGCGCTTGAGGATTGGTATGACGCCGGCTACGTCGCGGCACTGCGCGATACCTACCAGGTCATCCTGATGGACCCGCGTGGCCAGGGCAAGAGCGACAAGCCCCACGATCCAGCGGCGTACGTCCGACGTGAACGCATCGGGGATGTATTCGCGGTGCTGGACACGCTCGACATCGAGCGGACCCACTTCTGGGGGTATTCATCGGGCGGCCATGTCGGCTATGGGATGGGGGTGTTCGCCAGCAATCGGCTGCGATCGCTCATTGCCGGAGGTGCCAGCCCGTTACGCGCGTCGGGTCAGTTAGAGGAGTTTTACCTGTACCGGCTGGTCCAACTCGGTATGCCGGCCATGGTAGCCGAACTCGAAGAGGGCGACCCGGCCTACTGGATGTCGGATGGTGAGCGCACACGCTGGCTTGAGGCCGATGCGAGGGCGATTGACTGCCGCGCTGCAGGGCTGGTGGCCGGAAGCACTCACACCGGAGCAACTATCGACGATCAACGTCCCGGCGCTGGTCTACTGCGGGACGGATGACAATCCTGATCCCAAGCTGCGCGCCGCCCAGGCGATTCCAAGCGCGTTGTTTGTTCCGCTGGACGGGCTCGATCATGCAGCCGCGATCAATCTCAGCGAGCGGGTCTTGCCGCATGTCACTGCGTTTCTCACTCAGGTCGAGCAAGCGACGCAGGCAACCCCATGACCAGGATGGTTGTTACGCCGCGACCTCGCGCATGACCGCGTAGAGCGCCGCCTTCTCCTCGAACCCGACGCCCGGCACCTCTGGCAACCGGACATAACCAGCCTCGATCGGCGTCGAGTCGGCGAAGCCGCCGAACGGCTGGAAGATGCCGGGGTACGACTCGTTGCCGCCCAGCCCCAGCCCGGCCGCCATCGAGAGCGCCATCTGGTGGCCGCCGTGGGGGACGCAGTCGCGGCCCGACCAGCCGTGCTCGCGCAGCATCTCAAGTGTCCGCAGGTACTCCACCAGCCCGTAGGACAGGGCCGGGTCGAACTGCAGCACGTCGTGGCCGGGTCGCACCCCGCCGTAGCGGATGAGGTTGCGGGCGTCCTGCATCGAGAAGAGGTTCTCGCCGGTCGCCATCGGTGGCGCATAGTGGGGCGTCAGTTCTGCTTGCAATGCGTAGTCGAGCGGGTCGCCCGCCTCCTCATACCAGCGCAGGTTATAGGGCGCTAGCGCCTCGGCATAAGCGATCGCTTCCGGCAGGGCGAAACGCCCGTTTGCATCGACCGCCAGCCGCTGCCCGTTGCCACCGACGACCTCCAGCACGGCCTCGATCCGGCGCAGGTCCTCGGCCAGCGGCGCGCCGCCGATCTTCATCTTGACCGTCGTGTAGCCCAGATCGAGGTAGCCGCGCATCTCGTCCTGCAGCGCATCCAGCCCCTTGTCCGGCTGGTAGTAGCCACCAGCCGCGTAGACCCAGACGCGCTCGTCGGGCGTGCCGTTGCCATACCGCTCGGCCAGCAGCCGGTGGAGCGGCTTGCCCTCGATCTTCGCGACCGCGTCCCAGAGCGCCATGTCGAGCGCGCCGACTGCGACCGACCGCTCCCCATGCCCGCCCGGCTTCTCGCCGGTCATCACGATCTGCCAGATCCGGTGCGGGTCGACGTTCTCGCCCGTCTTGTCCAGCAGCGTCTCCGGCTCGGCCTCCATCACCCGTGGGATGAACCGCTCCAGCAACAACCCGGTCGGCGCGTACCGCCCGTTTGAGTTGAACCCGTAGCCGACCACCCGCCGCCCGTCGCGCACCACATCGGTCACGACCGCCACGACCGACGCCGTCATCTTGCTGAAGTCGATGAACGCATTCCGAATCGACGACGCGATCGGCACCGTCTCAACCCGAATCTCGGTGATCCTCACAAGGTCCCTTCGTATCTGCGGCTTTCGTAGCAAACTCTGGTAGCAGCCAGTTGAACGAGTTCCAGTTTCCGCCAAACCAGTTATCAATGTCTGGCCTAGAATCGTGCCCTCTCTATTCGCGAGCCGACTTCGTCAAGATTCCGATCAGACGAGTGGGTCAATCGCCATAACGCCCAAAATCCCGCTGCCCTCGCATATGGATCTGATTCCTGCTGAACCCTTTGAACGAGTATGGGCACGGCTAGGCGATCAAGTGTCCCACCTGCGCTAATCGCACCGATCTCTCGTAATTCGGGATCGTAGTCCTCAAGATCTTCTATTAACCACCGAATTCTTTCCTGCGCTTCGGGCGTTGCTCCACCATCGACCATGAGCCCACGAGCCGGTATGTGAAGCCATGCGGTTGTCAATGCGGACCCGCCAGTAAACCCAATACCGTACGCTGCGGCATCACTAGCACGTGCATCGGCACTGAGCAACGCTCCGAATAGCGCGTCTATTCCGACGTTCTGCTCGTCAGCGGCGTCGTTAATAATGTGCCAGGACGCGAGACTTCGTGCTGCCGCCGCTCGAGAGTAGAACTTCAGGAGCTACAAGCAAACTGACGAGTACTGGCAAACCAATCGATCCAGTGCGCAATATCGCGCTACAAGCACCGATACGTGACTGCTCATCACGGAGGAGTACAGTGGATTCGAGTTGTGGAAGCGCTGGTTCGCCAATCATTCCGAGTGCGGTCGATGCCAATCCGCTCACATCGTCATTAGGATCTCCCAACACGTCGATAAGAGTTAGAATCGCAGCACTTCCGAGTTTGCTAATCGCTGTCGCGATAGACCCCCATACGTGATCATTACTTGTACGGGCGACTTCGATCATCCGCCCTATATCCGATACCTGAACACCTCCACTTGCGGCTAGCATCTCTATTTCGTCACAGGCCGTCATCAGGCGACGAGCACGAGGATTGAAGAACTTCTCTATCATCCGGGGAGATGGCTGTGACCTGGTGTTCGCGACTAGAGGGTGTTATGCACTTCCGGCGAGCAGCAGTTTCGATGACCCGACCGAGCATCAGAGTGGCAAAGGCGACCAGGTGGAGCCCCTTCACGGTCTCCTCCAAGTCGCTCATAATCCTTGGCCAGCCGCCGAAAGCGGGTGAGCCAGGCGAACGAGCGTTCCACCACCCAGCGGCGCGGCAACAGCACAAAGCCCTGCCGTGCCTCGGGCAGCTTGACGACCTCCAGGCGAATGCCCCACCCCTCGGCAGCAGCCTCCGCGTCGCTGCCCGGTGTAGCCCTGATCCACGTAGGCCAGTTCGACCGTGTCACCGGTCGCATCCTGGACGGCTGCCGCCAGTTCCTCGACCTGCGCGCGATCATCCTTCGTCGGCCGGTGTCACCACCAGCGCCAGGCACAACTCACCCTGCGTATGCGACGGCCAGGTGCAGCCTCGTGCCCTTCTTCGCTTCTTGTGCCCATCGTAACCGCCGCGGTCGCCATTCTCTACCGATCCTCGACAACGTGCGACTATCGAAGATCGCTGCCGTTGGCGCGACCGATTTCCCTTCGCCAAGCCGAATCAAAGCACGCAGGTCGGCCACGATCGCCTCGAAACAGCCGGCACGCAACCAGCGCTGCGCTTGCTGGTAGACGGTGTGATACGGTGGCAGATCGTGGGCATGTAGCGCCAAGGGCGACGCTGCGACGATCGCCCGAACTTCCGGCAAGCAGCAGTTTGACGAATCGAGCGAGCATCAGGGTCGAGAAGGCGACCAGGTGCAGCCCAGCCACCGTCTCAGGCAAGCGCTCATAATCCTTGGCCAGCCGCCGAAACCGACTCAGCCAGGCGAAGGAGCGCTCGACCACCCAGCGGCGTGGCAACAGGACGAACCCCGTACGCGCCTCGGGCAACTTGACCACCTCCAACCGGATGCCCCAGCCCTCGGCAGCGGCCTCCGCATCGCTGCCCGTGTAGCCCTGATCGACGTAGGCGAGTTCAACGGTGTCACCGGTTGCCTCCTGGACGGCTTCGGCCAGTTCCGCAACCTGCGCGCGATCCTGCTCGTTAGCCGCGGTCACGACGAGGGCCAGGAACTCGCCGAGTGTATCGACGGCCAGATGGAGCTTGGTGCCTTTGCGCTTCTTGTGGCCATCATAGCCACCTCGGTCACCATTCTCGACCGATCCTTGGAGCGTGCGGCTGTCGAAGATGGCGGCGGTTGGCTCCACCGTCTTCCCTTCGCCAAGCCGAATCAGCGCACGCAGATCGGCCACCATCGTCTCGAAGACCCCGCCGCGCAGCCAGCGCTGGGTCTGTTGGTAGACGGTGTAATGTGGCGGCAGGTCGTGCGGCATGTAGCGCCACGGCGAGCCGGTCCGGACGATCCAGCGCAGGCCGTTGAAGACCTCACGCAGGTCGTGGTCGCGTTGCGGCGCGTCAGCTTTCATCAGCGTCAGATACGGTGCGACAAAGGCCCACTCTTCATCGCTGACATCGCTCGGATAGTGTTTCCGGGTTGTTGTACTCTCCATCCACAAAGGGTATCGAGAATGAAGCAAAGTTCATAACACCCTCTAGAGAAAGAAGATGTCCAAGCTGATCTGTACCCTCATCGATTCCCATGATTCGTGCGCTGTTCCTTGTTCCACTAATGCGAGTCGACGACATTGTGAGGAAGACTCGTTTCGATGCCTCCCTCCATCTCTATGCTACTGGCATGATCGCGATCTGGGCCGGCCCGCCAACCACTCGCCCACGGTGGCCGACGCCGCTGGTGTCCTCGACCACCAGGACGCTGCCCGGACCGAAACGCCGCACCTCGCCGTCGCTCGCCTCGATGTCCAGTACACCGGTCAGGACCAGCAGCCAGCGCGGATCACGCGCCGGACGTTGCTCCTGGAACCAGCCGGGCGGGAGCTGCAGAAACCGCAGCGTCCCAACCCGCTGGTCGCTTGACACGAGCTCAGCCACGCCCGGCCCGCTGGCGTCCTCGTTCATCGGAAGCTGGGCGTCCGCAAAGCGCGAGTCACCGTTGGCGTCGACGTAGAGGTGGGTGTAGCGCAATTGGGGCCGTCCCTACCGCTCCGCGAACTCGTTGAGTGCCTTGACATCGTTGATCGAGGCAGCGTAGAGCATGTTGCTGTCCGAGTCGCAGACCAGGAAGCGCATGCCCAGGTCGTGCCAGCGGCGAAATGCGGCCGGCTCCTTCTCGACCATCCCCGACGCCTTGCCGTGCTTCTTGCAGGCGTTGGCGACCTCCTGGGCCGCTTCGATAAAGGTCGGATGGCTGAAGTCACCATGCACTCCGAGCGAGACCGAGAGGTCCTGCGGCCCAATCAGCAGCACATCGACGCCTTCGGTCGCGGCAATCGCATCGACGTTGTCGACGCCTTCCTTCGACTCGATCTGGAGCACGATCAGCGACTCGGCGTTGGAGGTCTCGGCCGCCTCAAGCGCCGAGATCTTCATGTAGCCGTTGCGCCCGTCGCCACCGGCCCCGCGCCGCCCAACCGGCGGGTACTTGGCGAACTGGACGATCTGGGCCGCGTGCTCGGCCGTGTCGATTCGCGGCACGATCACGCCCATCGAGCCGGAGTCCATCGCCCTGGCCACATAACCGTAGGTGCCGTCCGTCGGCCGGACGATCGGGCAGATATCGGCCACCAGCGACAGCTGGACCAGCCCGGAGATCGTCTCCCAGTCGAACATTCCGTGCTCGGTATCCAGGAACAGGAAGTCGAACCCGCCCTGCGCGAACAGCCGGACCGCCCCCGGACTCCGCACCTCGCTGATGATCGGTCCCGCGACCGCCTTGCCTGCCTTGAGCGCTGCCTTGACCTTGTTGTGCTGCACTGGAACCCCTCCTCCACCCTCCCGAAACCACGGAGAGGGATGTGCCGCACGGCCTCGACCTCTTAGCTCCCCCTCTCCGCGCCGGAGAGGCTGCGGCCTCGCCCGGGGTGAGGTTAACCGCGCCGATCTGATGCTGCGCCATGTCTTCGATCAGCGTCACGAATGCCGAGTGATCGAGGTCGCCGCGACCAGCGACAGCCAGCGCCTCGAACATCTGCGTCACCAGTGCCGTCACCGGCAGTGGGACGCCGAACTCCTTGCCAGTCGCCGTCGCGATCCCGAGGTCCTTGCGGTGCAGGTTGATCCGGAATCCTGGCTGGAAATTGTGGCCGACCATCCCGGCCCCCTTCAGCTCCAGAATCTTGTTCCCGGCCAGCCCACCTGACAGCACCTGAACGACCTTGGAAGGGTCAACCCCCGCCTTCGATCCCAGAACCAGCGCCTCGCTGACCGCGGCGTAGGTGATCGCGACCACGATCTGGTTGCAGGCCTTGACCGTCTGCCCGGCGCCCGGACCACCGACATGGACGATCGTCTTCCCCAGCGCCTCGAACAGCGGCTTCGCCCGTTCGAAATCGGCCTCGCTGCCACCAGCCATGATCGAGAGCGCCGCGTTGATCGCCCCCGGCTCGCCACCAGACACCGGCGCGTCAACTGCTCCGGCTCCCTTCTCGCGTAACGCCGCCTCGATCTCAATCGCCGTCGCTGGCGCGATCGTGCTCATGTCCACCAGCAGGCTGCCGTCGCCCATCCCGGCCAGTAGTCCGTCGTCGCCGAAGACGACCGCACGTACGTCCGGCGAGTCCGGCAGCATCGTGATGACGATCTTCGCCTGCTCCGCCACCTCACGCGGGCTATTCGCCACCGTCACCGCGCTCGATTCCGCGACCAGGTCGTCAACCGGCCCACGGCTGCGGCTGTGGACGACCAGCTCGTAGCCGGCCTTGACCAGATTCCTCGCCATCGGCCTGCCCATGATGCCGAGCCCGATGAAGCCTACTCGTTCAGCCATTGTTCCCTCGCATCCACCCCAACCCCTCTTCAGTCGCTCCTTTTGGCCGGTACTCGCCGCTGACCCAGCCATCGTAGCCGCTGGCATCGATCGCGTCGAAGATGAACGGCCAGTGCAATTCCCCGGTTCCCGGCTCGTTGCGGGCCGGGCTGTCGGCGATCTGGATGTGCCTGATGACGCCGCCGCCAGCTGCGTGACGCGCGATCGTCGAGGTGATGTTTCCCTCCATCCGTTGCGCGTGGTAGACGTCGTATTGCAGGAAGAGATTCTCACTGCCTGTTTCGGCGATCAGCTCAATCGCCCGTTGGGTTGTCGAGAGCAGGAAGCCGGGCGTGTCGAACGTGTTGAGCGGCTCGACCAACTGGCGGACTCCAGCTGACCTGGCTGTCTCGGCCGCATAGTAGAGGTTGCCGCAGACCGTCTCCCATTGCGTGTCGATCGGGATATCCTCGCGGTTGAGGCCGATCAGACAGTTGATTTGGCGGCATTCCAGCACTGCTGCGATCTCCAACGCCCTGCCGACGCCATCGCGGAACTCGTTGATCCGCGCCGGATCGTTGGCGAAGCCTCGTTCACCGGCGGCGAAGTCACCAGCCGGAAGGTTGAACAGTACCTGCGTCAACCCGTTGCGGGTCAACGCATCGCGGATCGCAGCGACGTCCTCCGCATATGGAAAGAGGAACTCGACCGCCTCAAAACCGGACGCTGCCGCGCGGTCGAAGCGCTCGATGAGCGGATACTCGGTAAACAGCATCGTCAGGTTCGCGGCAAAGCGCGGCATGGCAACTCCATCCAATTGGCAGGTACGACCGGCCAGTGGACATGCTAATCTGTCGTCAGACGACGGTCAATGAGGAGGGCATGCGGGACGCTCCATCCGGCTCGTTCATACGTGTCCTCAATCATCCGTCCTCCGCCGCCGATCGATCCATGTCTCGTCACCCTGAAACGTGAGCTAGCAAAGATGCAGCCTGAGCTGGTTGGGAAGCTGTTTGGCAACTACCGTATCGAGGAGCACCTCGGCGCGGGCGGGATGGGAACCGTCTATCGCGCCCGGCATCTGCATCTCGACTGGGACGCTGCCGTCAAGGTCCTGCACGCGCACCTCGCGGCCGACCCGGCCTTCCGCGCCCGTTTTCAGCAGGAGGCGCGCGCCGTCTCGATGCTCGATCATCCCAACATCGTCCGGCTGGTCGACTTCGGCGAAGAGGATGGACAGCTCTATCTCGTCATGGAGCTCCTGACTGACGGTAGCCTGCGCACGCTCCTGAACCAACGAGCGGATCCAGGGTCTATCTGGACGCCCGAATTGGGGATCAGTCTCATCCGGCAGGCTGCCGACGGGCTCGCCTATGCCCACGGGCGCGGCATGATTCATCGTGACATCAAGCCGGATAACCTGCTCCTGCAGGCGACTCCCGATGCAGATCGGCAATACCTCGGAAAGCTGGCCGACTTTGGCCTGGCTCGCCTTGGTGATGGCGGAGGCATGACCGCCAGTGGGGTCACGTTGGGGACCCCCACCTATATGTCGCCAGAGCAGTGTCAGGGCAGTCAGGTCGACAATCGTAGCGACATCTACTCGCTCGGCGTCGTCCTCTACGAGGTCACGACCGGGCGTCCACCGTTCCGCCTGCGCAACCTCTCCGATGCGATCTACAACCACGTCTACGTCGCGCCACCGCCTCCCAGGCTCTTCCGGCCAAACCTGGCTTTGTCGATGGAAGAGGTCATCCTGCGTTGCCTGGCAAAGCGGCCACAGGACCGCTACCAGTCGATCGCGGAGTTCACGCAGCACCTGGACCGGGCAATCGCAGTGCCGCCAGGAGTGGCGGCGTATTCGGAGGGCGTCCCTTCACCGACCGCGATCGTCGACGTCCCGACTCCCGCGCCCGTCCCTCCCGACACCGGCACGACGAGCCCCGGCCAACCTTCGGCGGTTGAAATGCCGTTCCCCTCGTCACCTGCCATCGATCTGGGAGGAGCGCAACTGCCGAGGGTTGTCGTCATCGACGCAAGCGGCGAGGTGATCGAGACGGCCGAGCTGACCGGGGAAGGTCTGACGATTGGGCGGCTCGCGGACAACCGGCTCATCCTGAACGATCCGCGCATCTCGCGCCATCACCTGCTCATAGACTGGGACGGCAGCCGAGCGCACGTCACCGACATCGGCTCAAGCACCGGCACCGTCGTTGGTGGAACGACGATCCCGGCCCATGTTGCCCAGGCCTGGAACCCGGGTACGGCGATTCGAATAGGGAACCTGGAGCTTCGGCTGGTCGTTCCCACCCCTGCAGCACAAGCTACAAACTCACCAGCCAGCGGCAAGTCACGTCGATCACACTTCGCCGTACCTCCGACCGAGCGTTCCGCCGGCTCTGGCACGAGATGGATCGTCGCTGGCACGCTGGCCACGATCGTGATTGCAGTCGCGGTCGCGTTTTTGCTTCTTCCGAGGAGGCGACGAGGGGTCTAACGACGCAGATCCAACAGGAATCGCCGGAATCTCCGCGACCGATTCGGGAACGCCGATTACACTGGAGGTGATCGAAACGACTGAAACGACCGAAACGACGGACAGCCCGACCGCCGTCGATGCCACAGCCACCGTCGTCCTTCCCACTGCAGTCTCGACGCCCGAGACACCTGAGGACTGGATCGCACTGACCGCAGCCGATCCGCTGGTGGGTCCGCTGATCGGCCAGCCGGTCGGGGAACCGATCGTCGCTCGCACGCCGTTTCAGGAGTTTGAGCACGGAATCATCATCGAATTGCCGGCCGATGTCGAAGGCGGCGGAGTCATCGCGCTGATCGCCAACGAATATGACTATCTGGCCGGAACCTATACGCGCTACGACACGTCGGATCTACCGCCCGACGCCTCGGACGCTTCCGGACTGGAACCGCCCGCTGGCTACTACCTGCCAGCCCAATCGTTCCTTCCAATCTGGCAGGCTGCGCCAGGGCTGAGCGACGCGATCGGCTGGGCGACCTATGAAGAGCCGGGCGACCGGATCGTCTACCAGTCGTTCGAGCGAGGGTTCGTGGTCAACCTTGAAGACACATCACGGACATGGGTGTTCTACGGAGATGTCGCGTTCGGCACGATCGGTCCCTGGCGATCGTTCTGGAACGAGATTGAGAACGTTGACGACGCCACCATCAACGGACTGGCCCAGATAGCTCGCGTTGCAGCCCTGCCAGAAGTCACTCGCCAGCTCGGTGCTGCGATCAACCCTGCCGAACCGGCCCAGATTCCCTACCAGACCTTTGGCGACGGGTTGATGTTCCTGACCAGTTTCAGCGCGGACGGGGATTCTGCCGGATCGCCAAACGTCATCTCACTCGTCGCGGATGTCACCGACGAACTGGGAACCTGGCGACGTTCCCCGCCAGTTGTCGACCTGGTCGATGCGGATACCTCGTCACTTGGCGAGTCTCCAGACGGGGGGTATAGGCCAGCTTTCCCGTTTGATGTTGTCCTGGCCAGTGATCCTGAACTGGCCACCGGTATGGGCTGGCCGGACAACCCCAGTATCTACTCGACTGCCGTCTGGCAGCAGTTCGAAGGCGGGGTCATCATCTGGTTTGAGTACTCGTATCGCTCCTGGGTGCTTCTGGGTGACGCCATCAGCGACGACTCTGGCGATTGGATTTCATACGGGGATGAGTGAAGCTGCCGGTCGGTGGTCGTGGCTCAGATGTATGATTGTGACCGTCGTCAAGAGGAAGTCGCGCTGATTGAGCGTGGAAGACAGACGGGTGTCACGAGCGATCGCGGCGCGCAACCTGTGAGAGTGGAAATTGCCGTCGTGGGTGCATTCGAAGATGTAGAAGCGATGACGGTTGACCGGCCGAAGATTCTCGTCGTGAATGACTCGCCCGACTTCCTGACGTTCATGCGCGAATTCCTGACGCTCGAAGGTGGCTACGATGTCGCCACGCTCGATCAAAGCGAAGGCATCATCGAGCAGGTCACCAGCGCTCCTCCCGACATGCTCATCATCGACATCGTCTTTCGCGGTAACTTCACCGGCTTCAGCATCGCCGAGCAGCTCGCGAGCGCCGCCGAAACGGCAGGTATCCCAGTCCTTTTCTGTACGGCGCTGTTCGAACGCGAGGTGCCCGACCATGTCCGCGACCAGATGATCCAGCGCGGGCAGCGGATCCTCCACAAGCCGTTCGACGTTGACGATCTCCTGACTCATATCGAGCAGATGATTCCGCGACTCCAGCTATCGTAGACTCCCCAGCCATCTCCTTCTGGCACGTCACATGCATCGACGAACGCAGGTTCGCCGGCACCTGAACGGATGTCGTCGTGAGCCGGCGTCGTACCAGCAAGGAGACAAACCCGATGGCATCACCATCTTCGCAATATGACAGCGATACCTGGCCCGGCGGAACGAACCTGCGCGTCGCGATGGACCAGCACGAACGCGCCAGACAGGCGACCGAAGCATCGACGATTGACTGGCTTCCGGTCGTCGGGGGCGGATTGCTGACAGGGGTCGGCATTGGCCGTCGCGGTGGCAGCGGCCTGCTGATGACGTTGCTTGGGGGTGGCCTCGTCTACTGGGGGGTCAGTCGCGGTGTATCCGCACTGCCACACATCCCCGGCCGTACGCTCGCACCTGAAGGCGAGCGGAGCGTTCGCGTCGAGAAAGTCATCACGATCAACCGTCCAGCTTCCGAGGTCTACGCGGCCTGGCGCGACGTCGAGTCGCTGCCGTCGATCATGAGCCATCTCGAATCAGTCACCCACACCGACGATGGCCTGACCCACTGGGTCGCCAGAGCTCCGTTTGGCCGAACCGTTGAGTGGGATGCCGAAATCATGAACGACGAGACGGGTCGAGTCATCTCATGGCGCTCGGTCGAAGGGTCCGGCATCCAGAATGTTGGAGCCGTGCAGTTCCATGAAGCGCCGGCTGGCCGTGGCACCGAACTACGTGTCCGGATCGAGTACAACCCACCCGCCGGCGCGCTCGGAGCGACGGTCGCCAAACTCTTCGGCGAGGAACCCGGCCAGCAGATCGCCGACGACTTGCGGCGCTTCAAGGCCGTGATGGAGACCGGTGAGTACCCAACGACAGACGGCCAACCCCGTGGCGGCGGTCGAGACAGCGCAATGGACCCGCTCCTCCACCGGGTTCGACAGACCGTCGAAGCCTCCGATTCCGTCGTCGGCGGTCCCGACTCCGGTCCGTAACACACCTCCCCGGCAGGGGAGACGGTCGCAGCCTCGCCCCGAGTAACCCCCGCGTGGTCAGAGCGAGACTGCGACCGTCGCTCTTACTCGCGGACTCAATACTCAGAATGGAGCAATCACAATGCGCGCACTCACCTGGCATGGCAAGAACGACGTTCGCGTCGAAACCGTCCCTGACCCGCAGATCCTCAACCCGCGTGACGCGATCGTGAAGATCACGACGACCGCCATCTGTGGCTCGGATCTGCACCTGTACGATGGCTTCATCCCGACGATGGAACCCGGAGACATCCTCGGTCACGAGTTCATGGGCGAGATCGTTGAGACTGGCTCTGGCGTCAACAACCTCAAGGTCGGCGACCGCGTTGTCGTCCCCTTCACGATCGCCTGTGGGAGTTGTTTCTTCTGTAACAAGCAGCTCTGGTCGCTGTGTGACAACTCAAACCCGAACGCCGACATCGCTGAGAAGATGTACGGCTTCTCCGGCTCCGGCCTCTATGGCTACTCGCATCTCTACGGTGGCTACGCCGGTGGCCAGGCCGAATACGCGCGCGTTCCGTTCGCTGATGTCGGACCCCTCAAAGTGCCGGACGGCATGACCGACGAGCAGGTGCTGTTCCTCTCCGACATCTTCCCGACCGGCTACATGGCGGCCGAGAACGGCGACATCCAACCCGGCGACACCGTCGCCGTCTGGGGTTGCGGACCGGTCGGCCAGTTCGCGATCCAGTCGGCCTGGATGCTGGGCGCCGAGCAGGTGATCGCGATCGATCGTGTTCCGGAGCGGATTCGGATGGCAGCAATTGATGGCCGGGCGACGACGATCAACTACGAGGAAGTCGGCGACGTCGTCGAAGCGCTCAAAGAACTGACTGGCGGCCGTGGACCGGATGTCTGCATCGATGCCGTCGGGATGGAGTCGCACGCCGATGGACTCGACTGGTGGGTTGATCGCGCCATGCAGGTCACGAAGACGCGGCTACGACCGTGCCCACGTTCTGCGCGAGGCGATCCAGGCCTGCCGCAAGGGTGGCGTCGTCTCGATTCCCGGTGTCTACGGCGGCGTGATTCACAATGTCCCGATGGGAATGGCCTTTGCCAAGGGGCTGACCTTCAAGATGGGCCAGACCCACATGCACCGCTACCTCCAGCCGCTACTCGAACGCGTCCAGGCCGGCGACATTGACCCAACCTTCGTCATCAGCCACACGCTCCCGCTGGACGACGCCCCGCACGGCTACCAGATCTTCCGCGACAAGCAGGACGAATGCATCAAGGTGGTGCTTAAGCCGTAGTTACGCGACTCGGGACCAGAGCCTTGGGAATTCGATCTGGTAGGGGCCGATCCTGTATCGGCCCGCGCCGTGAGGCGCCCGCTTGACCCGTGCGTGCTCAATGTGGATCCCCAACGCCTGGCCTGTGTGGAAACGCTGTCTGTCTCTAACCGGGCGCCTCACGGCGCGGGCCGATACAGGATCGGCCCCTACCAGACGCCAGACACCACGAAACCCCCGTAACGTTTCAACGGGTGAAGGGGCTGTTACAGTTGAGGTGTTGGTAGCTGTTGGTGGCGAGGGGTGAGTGGGTTCGTTCGCGATTCGAACGCCTTGGCTGATGCTCGTGGCGGTTATGCTGCTGGCCAGCGCCTGTGGCGAGAGTGACGATTCGCCTGGAGCGTCGAGTCAGTCGCCGTTGACCGGGACTGAAACGGGCGCTCAGAGCCACGACCATCCGAATCTCACACCAGTTGAGACCGAAGAAGCCGCTGAAATGCAGGTCTACCTCGTCGCGTCCGAACTCGTTGTCGGCGAGAACCGCTTCGCGGTCGGCCTCCAGACGCCCGACAACGCCATCATCGACGATGCCGAGGTCGCGTTTACCTACTACGACCTGAGCAACGCGGTTGCGCCGGTCCTGGAGTCAGAAGCGACTGCCGAGCGGCTTGCCTCGCTCGACGGGCTGACCGTCATCTACGCCAACCAGCGCACGTTCGACCGCGCCGGCCGCTGGGGTGTCCAGATCGACGCAACTCGCGAGGATGGCACGACACTGTCCCGCAACATCGTCTTCGATGTCCTGGCCGACAGCCCGAGCCTCGCGATCGGCGAGCAAGCCCCGGCCGTCGATTCTCCGACCGCTGCCGACGTTGACGATGACCTGACGCTGCTCACGTCGGCGACCGAGCCGAACCCGGCCTTCTACGACCTCTCGATCGCCGACGCGCTGGCCAACGACAAGCCGACCGTCGTCCTCTTCGCGACACCGGCCTTCTGCCAGACCCGCTTCTGCGGCCCCGACTACGAGATCGTCAGCGGCCTCCAGCAGCGCTACGGCGACCAGCTCAACTTCGTCCACGTCGAGGTCTACAGCGGCCTGCCCAACCCGGAGGCGAACGGCTTCCAGTTCGCCCAGCCGATGCACGACTTCGGCCTGACGACCGAACCCTGGCTGTATGTCATCGACGCCAACGGCACCGTCACCTGGCGTGTCGAAGGTCTCTTCACCGAGGATGAACTCGTGGCGGCGTTGGCCGAGGCCGCGATCGGAAGATGAGTTGTATCACCGGGGAACAGCGCGGCCTCAATAGGTAGCGATTCATCAGCGATCTAATGGAATTGAACCTTTGTCATCGTTCAACCGCGCCGCTGACGGCTCGTCAAATGCGGGCGGTCTGGCAGCGACTGCAGCCAAACCATCCCGCTTTGCTCTTACGGATATCGTCGGCGTCACTATGGCGTTGAGCACGTCCCGCCGTTGTAAACGATCGTGTTTGGCGGATTCGCAAACGCGCTGACATCCGCGCCATTGTTCGCCGTTCCAAGAGCCACCTCGGAGGCTTGCGTGATCCGCAGACTTGCGTTCGCGGTTTCATTCAACTGAAGCGTGATGTCGAAGTCGAAGAACGCAGCCGTTCCCGTCCCGGACAACGTGTTGCCGGTCACGTTCGCACAGACATCGTTTCTCGACACTCCGTCACCAGTGCCAACGTCAATCAACAGTCCGGCGCCGAAGCCGTCGGATCGGACTGTGGCGTTGTTTCCCGTGATCGTCACGCTCGTCTCCAAACCGGCATCATCAATAGTGTTGTCCTGTGCCTGGATGTGAATGCCGCTAGCCTTGAACTCGCTGACGGTGTTGTTGCTGATCAGCGCAATCAATGTACCATTCTCATCTTGGCGCATTGTGATGCCCTCGCCGTTGTTGGTCGCTCCGCTGCCGGTCACGGAATTGTTCGACACGGTCGCGTTCGTCGTCTGTGTACCGTCGTTGTTGATGCGGATGCCGTCGAATTTCGTGCCGATGACCTGGTTACCGGTCACTACATAGTTTGCGGTACCGCTCCCGCCTCCGAGCGCCTGGATGGAGCCCATGCCAAACGCATTCGCGCAGTTGAATACACTGTTCTGCACGGTGACGGTCAGCGTGCCGGTGTGGGACGCCGCCGTGCTCATCGCCACGCCCAGAACGGCGTTCGTATTGATCGCGAAGTCACTGTCGTCGACCAGCAGGCTGAACATGGACGCGAGATCGGTTTGTATCTCGATGCCAGCTTCCCCAAAGCCGGCCTTGTGGTCCTGCACGTTCAACCGTCGCAACGTCAATGAGTCGGTCGCACCGTCGTCGGTCGCGTTCTGACGGATCTGGATTCCGTCCTCATTGATGTCATCGAGGATGACATCCTCGATGAGTGAGGAGGTTCCGAAGAGGTTGAGGATGTTGATGGGGTGCTCGTCGTTCGAGTCTCCGCCGTCGATCACGGACGCGTCCTGGTAGATAAAGTTCGTGACTGAGTTGATGTTGATTGCGTGGTTGCCGGTGTTAGTGACGTTGAGCTGCGTCAGCGAGATGCTTCTGGTGCTTGTCAGCACGATTGCCGATCCAGTGGTGTTCTGGATATGACCGCCGGAACCGTTCGACGCGCCGCTGCCATCACCAATCACAATCAGGCCCGCGGTTGAGCCTGTGTTGTTAAGGACGATACCGTTCGCCCCGCCGTTGGCCGAAATGCTGATGAAGCTCAGCCCACCTGTGCCGATGGCTGCGCCGTTCACGTTGAGCGCGATGCCGCCAGTCGAACTGATCGTGTTATTCGCGCCGGTCACACGCAGCGTCCCATCAGTGGCGCTGATTCCATTGCCGGTCGTTGTGACGATAGCCAGCCGCCCGCCGGTGAACTCGACCGTCGCAGAGCCGCCTGTCACGCTTACGCCAGCCAGCGTCGCGCTGGCGATCTTGACCTGCGCTCCGCTGAAGGTGTAGGTGCCCGCACTGCTGGAGATCGAGATGCCACGCGAGTTGGCGGTGGGGGCGGCCGTGTCCGGGTTCGTCGGGTTGATGGAGCCGGAGAAGGTGACCGTGCCGCCGGTCCGGTTCAGGATGCTGACGGCCTGGGCGCCCGATCCACTGTTCTGGATCGTCTGTGCGAAGGTGAACGTGCCGTTCTGCTGCGAGATCATGACGCCGTTGCTCGTCGCTCCGCTCAACGCTCCCGTTCCGAAGCTGAACGCATGCGCTGGTGGCGATCGAGGCGAGGGCGACGTTGTTCGTGCCGCCGATTGAATTGACCGTGTTGAACCCGTTCGTGCCGGTCACTGGCGCCAGCGTCCCATTTGTCAGGCTGAGCGCCTGCCCGTCCGTGTCGATCGACACGTCCCCCACCGTCAGCGTCCCGAAGCTCGTGCCGGTGATGCCGGCTCCAGCCCGTGCCGCTGCGGTGCCGAGCGTCAGGTAGCGCAGCGTGTTGTTGCCGGTGGTCGCGTTCAGGGTGACGGCGTATGCGCCGGATGCGGTGTCGATGTTCGGGGCCGTCCCGACGATACTCGGGTAAGCGCTGCCCGTTGCCGGGGCTGCCAGCCAGGTGGCCGTGTGGAAGGCCGTGCCGACCGGCGCGCCCTGGCCGAACAGCCGCTGGCCCGCCACGAGCGTGATGCCGTTGGTGTAGGTGCCGCTGTACAGGAAGACTACGTCACCGCCAGTCAGCGCCGCGTTGGCCGCGTTGTAGGTGTTGAAGGCGGTGATGGTGTTGAACGGCGCGAACATTGTGCCGGTCCCGCCTGCGCTCGCGCTGCCGTTGATAAACCAGACCAGCTCGCCGCCGATCGTGAAGCTGAGCGTGAGTTGTGTGCACAGCCCTGGTGCCGGGAAACCCGTGTCGCAGATGAAGTAGGCAGCCGTGTCCGGAGCGCCGCCGGTGACGCCGGCTGGCGGCTGATAGCGGAAACCGGTGGCCGTGATGATGACCTTGCCGCCCGTGTCGTCGTCAGCTCGGTGCCATCAGCCAGAACTGCCGAAGCAGGATCGTTGGCCACGCGCGCCGAGAGCACCGACCCAGCGCTCACTTCGTTCGCCTTGTCGGCTGCGTCGAAGAGTAGGTTCTGGGTGACGGTCAACTCGAGGTGGGCCGTTGCGTCGTGGGACTTGGTCGTGCCGCCCGCCAAGGTCGGCGCATCGTTGATCGGGTTGATTGTGATCGTCAGCGACACCGCCGTCGTCGTGTCGACGCCGCCGTTCGCCGTACCGCCGTTGTCGGTCAGGCGCACCGACAGCGTCGCAGTTCCAAATGCGTCCGGTGCCAGTGTGAACGTCAGCGTCCCGTTCGATGCGATTGCCGGTTGGCCGCCGCCCGTGAAGAGGGCGCTGTTGTCGTTGGAGTCGATCACAAACGCCAGCGTCTGCCCGGTCTCGTTGGGTCCGGCAGAGATGGCTGTCGCCCAGCCGGCTGAGTATGGCGCGGAGTCCTCGGTCACCGTGACAGTGGCGCCAGACGTGAAGCTTGGCAGGTCGTTGACGGCCGTGACGGTAATCGTGAATGTTTGCGAGTCAGACGTGTCATCGCCGCCGTTGGACGTGCCGCCATCGTCGCTGAGCGTCACCGTGACGATGGCAGAGCCGAACGCGTTTGGCGCCACGGTAAACGTCAGGTCGCCAGTCGCCTCGTCGACGTCCGGCTGAACGCTGAATAACGGGTTGTTGTCGTTGGTCACACCGAACGTGACTGTCTGGCCGGCCTCATCGACCGTCGGGCCAGGAGAGATGCCTGTTGCCCAACCATCGACCGTCGTTGCGCCGCTGTCTTCTAACACCGTCTGATCGACGCCCGCGTTGAAGATTGGGGCGTCGTTAATCGGGTCAACCGTGATTGAGATCGTCGCGGCGGCTGAGTTCACGTGCCCGTCGTTGACGGTGAACGTGAAGCTATCGGTGCCGTTGAAGTTGGTGCCCGGCGTGTAGAGGACCGTCGCGCTACAGGTGTTCACGCGCGGTGCAGTCCGCAGCACTGATCGTCCCGAGCGAGCCATTGCTCGGCCCGGCGGCAATCGCGAACGTGAGGTTCTCGTCATCGGCGTCCGATGCGGTCAGCGTGATCGTGAGCGGCACGTCCTCGTCGGTGCTGACGCTCTGGGCGTCCGCGACCGGCAGGGCGTTGATCGTGATCGTGACGGTCGCGACGTTGGAGTCCTCCTGTCCGTCGTTGGCCATGTACGTGAAGCTGTCCGAGACGGTTCCGGAGTCAGCCGTGTAGCTGAACGAGCCGTCGGCGTTGAACGTCAGCGTTCCACCGTGACACATCGTCGACAAGCACCGCCGTGAGCGTATTCCCATCGGCGTCGGTGTCGTTGCCGAGAACACCTGGCGCTGGCACGTTCAGGGTTGCCGCACCGTCAGTGTCGTACGTGTCGTCGTTGGCAACAGGCG
Organism: uncultured Chloroflexia bacterium; assembly: GCA_963763325.1. Taxonomy (GTDB): domain Bacteria; phylum Chloroflexota; class Chloroflexia; order Thermomicrobiales; family CFX8; genus JBBECJ01. The sequence goes on along the minus strand of CAVXOL010000024.1, from coordinate 784,673 downwards.
CATCGGCGACCGGGCTGACGGTAATCGAGATGGTTGCCGGTGCCGAAGTCGCCGAGCCGTCGAAGACCGTGAAGGTGAAGCTATCATCGCCGTTGGTGTCAGCGTCTGGCGTGTAGGTCACCGTCGCTGAGCAGCTTCCCGCAGCGCACGTTGGCGTGCCAATCGCGCCAAGGCTGCCGTTGGTCGGCCCGGTCCCAATCGCGAAGGTCAGGCTGTCACCGTCGATGTCACTGCCCGTCAGCGTAATCGTCGTCGCCAGATCTTCCGTCGTGCTGACACTCTGGTCACTGGCCGTCGGTCCGTCGTTCGCACCGGTGACGGTCACCTGGAACGTCTGATCTGCTGATGTGTCGGCTCCGCCGTTCTCGGTCCCGCCATCGTCGGTGAGCCGGATCGTGATCGTGACCGGCCCGCCGGAGGCGTTCGCTGCCGGCGTGATTGTCAGGTTGCCGGTTGCGGGGTCGATACTCACGCCCGAGGTTGGGATGATGCTCGGGTCGGACGAGCTCACCACTTCAAACGTCAAGATCTGCCCGGTCTCGTCAGCCGGGCCAGGGCTGATACTCGTCGCCCAGCCGTTGACGGTTGTCGGCGTGTCTTCGACGATGGTCTGATCGGCGCCTTTGATGAAGCTCGGAGCGTCGTTTACCGGCGTGACGGTCACGGACACCGTCGCTGTGTCGCTCCCACCATTGCCGTCGTTGACGATGTAGACAAAGGAATCCGCCCCGTTCTGGTTCGAGAACGTGGTGTAGAAGACGACGGTCCCATTGTTGGTCTCGTCCCCTGGTCCCGACGGCGAATTCGGTGGAAAGGACATCGTCAGCGTCTCGCCGGTATCCGGAGCGATCGTGTCGTTGGCCAGCACATCGAGCGTGGTCAGGCCACTGTCCTCGAGCACGGTGAAGGTATCGTCGACCGCGTCAGGCGGGTCATTGACCGGGGTGATCGTGATCGTGACGGTGGCTGCCGTCGACTGCCCGCCCTGGCCGTCCTGGGCGTAATACGTAAAGCTGTCGCTGCCGAAGAAGTTCGCGTCCGGCGTGTAGGTGAAGCTTCCATCGGCGTTGAGGGTGAGTGTGCCATTGGTGACATCGGTCACCAGCACGGCGCTCAGCGGATCCCCGTCTGGGTCAGTATCGTTGTCAAGGACGCCAGGTGTGGCGACAGAGAGCACCCCGTCCTCATCTACGGTGTAGTCGTCATTGGTTGCCACCGGCGGCTCGTTGAAGTTCAACGTCACGGTCGCCGTCGAACTGCCAACCGGATTGGTCAGCGTGTAGGTGAACGTGTCACTGGCCGGTTCGATGGCCGGCGGCGTGTAGCTGAAGCTCCCATCGGCGTTGAGGACGACCGTCCCACCGGCCGTCGTCGCCGCGTCATAGGCCGTGATCGTCGCGCCATTGACCTCGTCGTTGCCGAGCACCCCCGGTGCCGGGATCGAGCCGGTGAAGGTGTCGTCGATGACGTACTCGTCGTCGTTGGCGACCGTGAAGTGCATCACCTCGATCGTGACGGTCGCGCTGCTGGCACTGGTCCCATTCGAGATCGTGTAGCCGAACATGTCGGTCCCGACGAAGCTGGTCGGTGGCGTATAGGTGAACCCACCGTCCGGCGCGACACTGACGACGCCACCCTGGCTGGAAATCGCGTCGAACCCGACGACCGTGCCGGAGTTGCTGGCGTCATTGGCCAGCACACCTGGCGCCGGGACGATGAGTGGTGTCTCGAAGCCGGTCACGTAGCTATCGTCGGCAGCAACCGGGTTGCCGGGCGGGATGACGAGCCGGTAGCTCCCAGGGCGACACTGACCGTTCGCGTCGGCTAGCAGCATCCGCAGCCGAAACGAGCGATTGAGCGGCATGCTGGAGCAGGCGAATGTCTCGGTTGGGCCGTGGAGGATGACGGTCTGCTCGAAGAACATGCACGGCACCGGCTGGCCCGCGATCCGGACGGTGTTGGTGATCGGTGTCACGCAGACGGTGACGGCCGGACTGGTGCCTGAAAGGTCAACACGCGTGAAGCCGGCTGGGCATGTTGAGGTTCCGCCGACGATGAAGAGCTGTCCCACTCGATCGGAGCAGACGAAGCTCAGTGTCTGCGATGACTGCGCCTCGGCTGACTGCTGGGCCACCAACAGGCCGGCCAGCAGGAGCGCGGCAATGACGGCCAGTTGGGACACGCCAATCCGGCGCGCGGTGGTGCTCGACATCCCATCTCCTCCTCGAACCACCACGCAGGGTGATCGTGTTTGTCCTGCCGGAAGTTGGTCCTTCGGACGCTCCAGCTTGATATGCCTGACGATCGTCATAGGTTGTCAGGAGAGTATCTGCCTGGAACGTCCGAAGTGCAAGGAGAATCATGGCGTTAGGACCGAAGTACCAGATTCAGTTGACGGGAAAGGTGTTGGTCCAGAATCGTCGTCGATCGCCATCGGGGTGTCGCGGGTAGTTCGCAGCGGCGAAAGGTACACCCAGAGGCCAGTGATCAGCATCCCGGCGACGCCGACGAGCAGTGTCTCCCGCAGACCGATCAGCCCGCCGAGCATTCCACCGATCAGCGCGCCGATCGGGATCATGCCGGCATTGAGGAAGCGCATCGTCGCGTTGACGCGGCCGAGTAGCCGGTCGGGCGTCACACTCTGGCGCAGGCTGACCTCGTTGACGATCGCGATCAGGTACATCAACCATTGCAGAAACTCGGCGCCCAGCACCAGCGGCACCTCGAACGACGGCGCAAGAACCGCCATCGGAACCAGCAACCCACCTAACCCGAAGCCGATCCGTCCGAAGATGATGGCTGGCCCGATCCCGATCCACCGCTTGATTGGCTCGGCCAGAATCGCGCCGAAGATCGCGCCGAACCCGCCGAGGCTGAAGACGAGGCCGACCTCCGTCGCCGAGAAGCCAAGCTCCTCGGTCATGAACAGGACGTAGACGGCCAGAAAGATGTATCCAAAGAGGCTGACCGTTGCGCCGGAGGCTGCGATCGCCCGCAGGATCGGATTGCTGACGACGACTGACAGCCCTTCACGCATCTCGCGCAGAACGTGTGAGTCGGCGTGTCGCTCCGGTTGCTTCTCTTTCGTCCTGACGCGCAGGATGAATGCGGCCGAGACGAGATACGAGACGGCATCAACAAGAATCGCGACTGGCGCGCCGGCGATCCCGACCAGCAGACCGGCCAGCCCCGGCCCGGCAACCTGCGCGGCCGATGCGCTCGCCTGCAGCTTGCTATTTCCCTCAATGAGCTGGTCGCGCCGGACGACGGCTGGTAGAAACGTCACCCAGGCGACGTCGAAAAAGAGCGACTGGACGCCGACGATGAACGCGACGGCATACAGCATCTCGATCTGAAGGACGTCCATCCACCAGAGGATCGGGATCGCCAGCAGGACCGCAGCACGACCGAAATCGGTCGCGACCATGATCGGTCTCCGTCGCAGTCGATCGATCCAGACGCCTGCGAAGAGGCCTAGCAGCAGCGGCGGCGCTGTCCCGGCTGCCGTCAACATCCCCATCTCGGCGGCTGATGCGTCGAGCGAGAGGGCGGCCAGCAATGGCAGCGCGACGAGTGTGATCTGCGCGCCGATTTGCGACACCGTCTCCGATGTCCAGAGTTGCATGAAGTCGTAGTTGTTCCAGAGACCCGCTCGTCTTACGCGCATGACGACACCTCCCGGCCTGGCCGGGCGCCATCAACGCGAATCGAGGGTCGAGGGTGATAGATGGTCGTACCGCGCGCGTCGCGGCCACCGACCGATGAAGGGTGACGAGATACCTTCCCAAGCATGTGCATCAACTCCCGAACTACGTCGGGAGGGGCTTACTGGTTGCGCCCGCTCCCGCTGTCCACCTGCGCGTTCCTCAGGACAGCGGGACGTCTTGCATCCTCACGCTCAGTTCGTCGTACCGGTCGGCCCAGGCCGTCAGCACCGGTCGCCCGTGGAATCCCATCACATTGCTCCTTCAACGGCGGCATCCTGCCACCGTCACAGGCGCCATTCTACGGCCAGCCATACCAGCAGCGACACCGCGCTTGGGATGAGAATCGACCTGTCCGACCGGACAGGTCGGTAGGACACGACCGTCGAATACCAGATGGCTGTATTCTATGTACCACTGAGTCTACGATCAACGATGGCGAGGGAGGGGCAGTCATGTCGAAGTCGAGAAGCGCGGCAGCCGCGCAGCGTGAGCTGGAGCGACTGGTCGCCGAGGTCGAAGGAAGTGTTGGTGTCGCTGCCTGGCCGGTTGGCAAACCGGAATTGGCGATTGGCGTCAACATGGACGAACTGTTTCCGACCGCCAGCACGTTCAAGATTCCGCTCATCTATGCGCTCTACCAGATGACCGACCGCGATGAGATCGACCTCTCGAAGCGCGTGACGATTGAGGCGAATGACCGTGTGCCGGGTTCCGGCGTCCTCCAGGATCTCGATCCGGGCCTCTCGCCGACCATCCGCGACCTTGCTGTCCTGATGACGGTCGTCTCCGACAACCAGGCGACTGACCTGCTCTACAACATCGTCGGCACATCGCGGATCCACGCGGCGCTCGACGGGCTGCAACTGACCCGGACACGGGTACCAATGAACACGCGTGCCCTGCTGTTCGACTACGTTGGTCTTGACGCGAACAATCCCTCGCACACCTACGATGAGGCGATTCGCCGGATGAAGGCCGACGAGTACAACCTTGATGGGGCGGCCTGGTCCGACCAGGAAGGCAGTGGCAACGACCTGACGACGCCGCGCGAGATGACCGCGCTCTGCGACGCGATCGAGCAGGGGATCGGCCTCAGCTCCTCATCGCGCGAAGCCATCATCGACATCATGAAGCGCCAGAAGTTCAATGAGCGCATCCCGGCCGGTGTCCCGGAGAAGATCGAGATCGCCCACAAGACCGGCTCGATCAAAGGTGTCCGCAACGATGCCGGAATCGTCTATGCGCCGAATGGTCCGTACGTGATCGGTGTCTTCTCGAAGAATCTGGCCGACGAAAAGGCCGGCGTCGCCTGTCTGGCCGAGCTCTCGCGCGTCGTCTGGGAGACGTTCGGGGAGTAGCGTTCAAACGTAGCTCTCCCGCGTAGGGGCGATGGCCGCAGCCTCGCCCTTCTCGACGCCCACGCGGTCCGAAGTAGGGCGAGGCTGCGGCCATCGCCCCTACGCGGGAGAGCGTTGTGTTCCAAACGGAATCGATCTCTGACAGTTCGGGGGTGAGGTGGGAGTAGATGAGTGAGAACAATACGCCGGCTAACGATGGCCCGCTGGCCGGGATACGCGTCGTCGACCTGACGCGGGTGCTGTCGGGCCCGTACTGCACGATGATGCTGGCCGACATGGGCGCCGACGTTATCAAGATCGAGCAACCGGGCAAGGGTGACGACACCCGCGCCTGGGGACCGCCGTGGGTCGATGGTCCGGATGGCGCGCGGGAATCGGCATACTACCTGTCGATCAACCGCAACAAGCGCGGCATCGCGCTCGACCTCAAGAGTGACTTTGGCAAAGAAGTGCTTTGGAAGCTGATCGACGGCGCCGATGTCCTGGTCGAAAACTTCTCGCCAGGGACAGCCGGACGGCTCGGTTTCGGCCCCGACGACGTACTGGCAAGGAAGCCGTCGATCGTTTACGCCTCCGTCTCCGGCTTCGGCCAGACCGGTCCGTCCAGCCAGCGCCCTGCCTACGACCTCATCCTCCAAGGTATGGGCGGGATGATGAGCGTCAGCGGTCCGCCAGGGCAGCCGACCAAGTTCGGCGTCCCGATCGCCGACATGGCCAGCGGCATGTTCAGCGCCTACGCGATCGCCTGCGCCCTGTTTGCGCGGCAGTCGACCGGCAAGGGGCAGGTGATCGACACCTCGATGCTCGGCGGTCAAGTTGCGCTGCTCTCGTATCAGGCGGCCATCTACTTCGCGACCCAGCAGACACCGCCAACGACCTGGAACGCGCACCCGATCGTCGCGCCCTATCAAACCTTCCCGACGTCGGACGGCTTCGTCAATATCGCCGTCGGCAACGACCGCCTCTGGGCGGCCTTCACGACGGCATTCGGCATGGACGATGTCGCCACCGACGAGCGCTTCAAGGACAACGCCGGGCGGATTACCAATATCGCGGCACTGGCCGACATCATCGAGCGTGTCTTCAGCGACTATACGACCAACGAAATCGTCAGCCGGCTCGACGCGGCAGGCGTCCCGTGCGGACCGATCTACACCGTCCCGCAGGTCTTCGCCGACCCTCAGGTGCAGCATGCCGGGCTGGAGCAGCGGATCGAGCACCCGACACTTGGTGAAATTTCGGTGACCGGCTTCCCGTACAAACTCTCTGCGACCGATGCGTCGCTGCGGTTGCCGCCGCCGTTGATCGGCGAACACCAGGCTGAAGTTTTGCGAGAGCTCGGCTATTCTGACGACGAGATAGCCGCGCGGTCATGAAGCGTCATGCGAGGACGATGTGAGCGTTGCCAGGCGCAGATTGCGTGTCCTCACATTCACAGGATCACATGTCGAGCCGGCTGCCCGGTTGCTGGCCGCGCGGCATCGACGCGATCGCAATCGACACACCGCCCTTCCTGAGGCGTTTGAACACGTTGACGGGACGATGCCAATCGTGCAGCGGTCGTTCCTCTCAGATTCAGTTTCCGGTGTCGTCGCCTTTTATGGCAGCGAGATGGTCGGTTTCCTGCTCGGTCAGCGAACGGCGTTCCCACCCGATAGCACGATCGCGCCGTACTATCGGCCGGTGAGTGCTATCGTCCGCTACGACGCTCATGCGACGGTCGCCGACGGGTGCTGGGACATCTACCGCGAACTCTATGCAGTTGCGGCAGAGCGCTGGGCCGCCGAGGGGCTGGCCGCACAACACGTCCAGGTCCCGGCAGGCGATGATGCAGCGATCGACGCCTGGGCGTCGACCGGCTTCGGGCGCGACATGGGCTGGGGCCTGCGCAATACGAGCACGTTCGAGCCAGGGCCGCAGTTGCCCGGTCTGTCAATTCGACGTGCGACCAGCGACGATCTCGACGTCGTTTTCCAGCTCGACGCGGGGTTGGTCCGGCACGAGTCACGTTCGCCGGTCTTCATGCCGTACCCGACTCCGGCTGCTGAACGTGACTGGCGACAGGACGTTGGCTACTCTCTGGCTGATCCAAACCTGTACTACTGGCTGGCGGAACTGGACGATCAGCCGGTTGGACTCATGAACGTCAACCCACCACCGTTGCACATCTCGCCGCTTCTGACACCTGCCGGCATGGTGAACATCTTCGCTGCGTCAGTCGTTCCGGAACAGCGCGGCAGCGGCATCGGCGGCGCGCTGCTGCGTCACGCACTCGATTCGGCACGCGACGAGGGACACCAGTGGTGCAGGATGTCGTGGATGACAGCCAATCTGTACTCATCCCGCTTCTGGTCACGACATGGCTTCAGGCCCGTCGCCTGGCGTATGACACGTGTCATTGATGAGCGCGCCCTGACGACATGATTTCCAGTACCATCACAGTTCGAGAGTGCAACTATCCGGCGGACGAGTGACGACTCCTTGTTGAAAAGCGATCGAAGGCAGGCAAATGGCGACGAACTACGATGTATCAGGGATGCTGGCGAGCGGCGGTGAGTTTCACGCCACGCCGACCATGATCGAGGTGATATACCCAGGGACTGATAAGCCGCCAGTCGCGATCGACCTTGGCGAGGTCAGTGGTGTCCGCCGTAAGGGCACTGAGGTCACGCTCATCCGCGGGGGCCGCGAGACGGCTCTTCGGACGACCGGCCTCTCCGAGGCGGGCAGGCTTGAATCGCTCGTCCGCCACTTCAACGAGACGAAAAATGCCGAAGAATTCGAACACCAGATTGTTCGCCTCTTCACGCAGGGCTATCAACTCATCACGCTGACACCCAAGATCGCCCAACTTCGCAAGCCGAAGCGGCTCAACTTCGCCATCGCGGCCGTCCTCACGCTGCTGGGAGTTCTTCCGGGCATCTTCTACGTCTACTACTACCTCTCGCTACCCGAACAGACAGCGCTTGTCATCCTCGAAGACACCGGCGAAGTCGTCGTCCGGCAGACGTAGGAGCTGCTGTGCCCTCTCCTCGAGGGACTGGTCTAAGACCTGACCGCGGCCTGCAGGCCGACGTGCCGACACCGCGCTCTGTTGCAAGGGCGCTGAGTTCCACTCGCCGCCCAATGTCACGCGACGACACCGGCCCGCGGGCCGCGGACAAGTCTTAGACCTGTCCCTACGGTGTTGATCGCGAATGTCGGAATGTCATGATGGCACCCCATCAACCGTCCACCGTCTTCACGATCGGTCACTCCAACCAGACGACCGAGGCATTCTTCGATCTGTTGCGCCGAGCACGAGATCGATGTTGTCGTCGATGTCCGTTCGGCGCCGTTCTCGCGCTTTGTTCCGCAGTTCAACAAGCGTGAGTTGCAAGCGGCTGTCCGAGAGGCGGGCTTCCAGTACGTCTATCTCGGACGTGAATTGGGAGGGCGTCCCGCACCTGACAGTGATCTGATCGACGACGAAGGGCACGCGATCTACGGATTGATCGCTGAGACTGACGAGTTCCTGACCGGCATCCGGCGCTTACGCGAGGGAATCGACCGCTATCGTGTCGCCATGATGTGCAGCGAGGAAGACCCAACCGATTGCCATCGCCGCCTGCTCGTCTCGCGGGTCCTGATCCTCGACCACGGCATCGACGTGCGCCACATTCGTGGGGATGGTCGTCTCGACGCTGAAGACGATTTGACACGAATGCCGTATGATGCGCCAGTACAGCAATCCCTGTTCGGCAGCATCGACGATGACGCAAGGAAGCGGGCGTGGAAATCTATACGATCGGTTTTACCCAGAAGTCAGCGCGACAGTTCTTCGACCTCCTGAAAGCGAACGGAATCCGGCGACTTGGTCGATGTCCGCCTCAGCAACTCCGGGCAACTTGCCGGCTTCACGAAGGCCACCGACCTCGCGTATTTTCTGGACGAGATCTGTGGCGCCGAGTATGTCCACCAACCACTGCTGGCTCCGACCAAGGAACTGCTCTCGAACTACCGCAACGGCAAATGCACCTGGGCAGAGTACGAGGACATCTTCAACGCGTTGCTCGCCGAGCGGCAGATTGAAACGGCAATGTCACAATCCCTCTTCGACGTCCCGGCCGTCATGCTCTGCAGCGAGCCGACCGCCGAGCAGTGCCACCGGCGGCTGGTGGCTGAATACCTCCAACAGCCACTGGGACGACGTGACGATTCACCATCTGTAAGGCGAGGCAGTCTGGTGCGGATCATCGTCAACCATCTGACGCGCATGGCTCCCGGATTCATCTGCGTGGCCGGCATCTGCGTCGAGACGAACCAGCACATTCGGCCAGTCTGCAATCGTGTGATGTTGCCGCTGCGTTGGGCGGAACGCCACGGAGGTGTCTTCGGGATAGGAAATGTCGTCGATCTGGGGCCAGTTCGCTATCGGGGTGAACGACCTGAGTTCGAGGATCGCGAGTTTCGTGAGCAGCACTTACGCTGCCTCGAACGGCTCCCGGCAGACGACTTCTGGTCGCTGCTGGACGAGCACCATGACACCCGTTTGCAGCGCATCTTCGGACCTGAACTAACGCTCGTTGGCCATTCCTGTACCACCGAACGCGGTACCGGAACCGCGTCGCTCGGTGTGATCGTTCCTGACCGAGTTGAACGGCTCTACGCCAGTAATCATGGCGGTATTCGACTCGCGTTCGATATCGGCCGAGCCCACCTCGATCTCTCAGTCTCTGATCTTCGGTACTACACGATGGACGATGCCACTGCGACCTGGTCGGTCGATCAGTGCCGTGTAGAGGCGATCGCCCATGCGCTCACCACCGGCGTCCCGATCATGCTCAGTGTGGGGCTGACACGCCCCTTCAAGCGCAACGGCTCCGATTCCTGGCGTCACTGGCTTCAGGTCAACAACATCCATCTGGCTGATGATCCGCTCGGTGATCTCGAATCTCCGTAGTCGCCAAAGGCTTGAAACGCGGCAATTGATCCGGAAGCCGAACAGTGTTCGGAACGCCTATTGACATTCGGAAGCGCTGCTGCTATCTTAACGGCAGTCGCATCTCCGAACAGTGTTCGGAGCGTGGTCAGAGAAGCCGAAGGTAGAGAAGGTGATGAGCACGAAGACAGCAGCCCAGGTCCGGCGGGAGCGTGGACGCGAGGAGATGCGCGCGCAGATCCTCGATGCGGCGTTGGCGATCGTCACCAAAGAGGGCGTTGCTGCCCTCTCGATGCGCGGTGTTGCGCGCGCCATCGGCTACTCGCCTGCATCGCTCTACGAGTACTTTCCGTCAAAGGAGTTGCTCTGTAAGGGGCTGTTCTTTGAAGGGACCAGCGGCCTGTCCGAGCGGATGGCCGAAGCGATGGTGGCGCTCCCGGATGACACGTCGACCTCGGACCGCCTCCGGCTGCTGGGGATGGCTTACCGGCAGCATGCGCTCTCACACCCCGACATCTACCTGCTGGCGTTTAACTCGGCGTCGTCAGGCTTTACTCCGGATCGCGACGATGTCCAATCCGGCATGCGCGCGTTCGGCATCCTCGTCGATGCCATCCGCAACGGTGTCGAGCGAGGTGAGCTGATTCAGATCGACCCCGTTTCAATCTCGAACGCGGCCTGGGCTATCGTCCATGGCTTCGTCATGCTGGAGTTGAACCACATGATTAGCCCCGATCCGGAGCTGTGTGGCGTCGATCAGACACCGCAGGACCTGGTCGACATCATGTTCGAGGACGCGATGCACGTCCTGACACTCGGAATGCTACGACGGCCAGACTGACCGTCGCTATCCCCTGAAACTGCCGCTGTGAAACGAACCGATCGCTGGATGGCGTCCCGCGATCCGGAGGGATGTGTCTGCCATGTTGTCTACGCTTGGGTTGAAGATCTACGACCGCCGCAAGCTGACACTCGTCGTGTCATCGTTGCTGATGATCGTCGCCGTCGTCGCGATGATCGTCGTTGGGGGTGACCTCTCGTCGGAAGGGTTTGTTGATGACTCGTCTGAATCCGAGCGCGTCGGCCGCCAGCTGGCTGACGAGTTCGGTCGGGGCGACTCGACGCTCATCATCCTCTTCGACGGCGGTCGTCCGATCGACGACGGCGTTCGGGCCGAGATTGAAACGGCCCTCGCTCCGTTGACAGATGATCCTGGTGTCGTTCAGGTGCTGACGGCGTGGAACACCGGGAACCCGTCGATGATCTCGACCGATCGCGAGAGCGTCTACGCGATCGCGTTGCTGAACGAGCATGGCGCGGACAATCTGTCCACGTTGGTCGATTCGGTCCAATCAGATTCGCTTGAGATTGCGATGACCGGTGACGGACCGATTGGGGAGGCGATCAGCAGTGAGACCGAAGGCAGTCTCGCGCGAGCTGAGGCGATCGCGATCCCGTTGACGATCGTGATGCTGCTGATCATCTTCGGCAGCGTCGTTGCGGCCGGCCTGCCGATTCTCGTCGGCGTCCTGTCGATCGTCACGGCTGTCGCTGGCGTCATGCTCGTCTCGCAGGTCACCGATCAGTCGATCTTCGCGATCAACATCATCTCGCTGCTCGGCCTCGGCCTGGGCATCGACTACTCCCTCTTCATGGTCGCCCGCTTCCGCGAGGAGCTCGCCACCGTCCGGTCCGAAGCGCCATCGCGCGTCACGATGGGCACGGTCGGCAAGGCCATCCTCTTCTCCGGCATCACCGTCATCTTCGGGCTGGCCGCCACCCAGTTCTTCCCACTGCATGGCCGTTCGCTCGATGGGCCAGGCCGGGATGCTCGTCGTCGTCCTTGCCCTCGTCTACGGCGCTGACCTTCCTTCCAGCGCTGCTCGCCGTTGCTCGGGCACGCGATCAACAGCGCTCGCAGTCGGCCGTTCCGCGCCGGTTCGCGACGCCAGCGTAGCCGTGAGAGCAACTTCTGGGGCGCGCTCGCCGCACTCCGTGATGCGCCACCCGGTCCGCTATCTCGTCCCGGTCCTCGTCGATCCTCGTTCTCGCCGGGTATCCCGTTCCTGCGGCTGAACCTGACAGCCGGCGATGTCCGGATGTCCTGCCGGAAGACAGCGAACCGCGCACCGTCTCGGAGCGGACTGGCGTCCGAGTTCCCAGCCGGCGAGGACCAGGCGATTCCCGTCGTCCTGACGGCCTCGGACGGCGACGCGTTTCGCCCGCCACGATCTCGCGCGCTGCGACGCCTTCCTGGCGGCAGCGATCGCGGGCCATCCCCGGCGTCGTCGGCGTCGACAGTCTCGTCAACGCCGGGGCTCAGCCGGTCGACTGGAGCGGCTACGACGGGACCCCGGCAACGATCCCGGTCGCCGCCCAGCCGGCTGTCGCCGTACCGTGCGTGACGACGCCGTCTTCGTTCAGATGTCTGACGCAGCGAAGTTGGTGACACCTCGGCGCTCGCGACATCGTCCGCGACTTGCGAGGGGTTAACGTCGCCGGTATCGAGGCCGCAGGTTGGCGGATCGACTGCCTCATCGGTCGACACGATCGACGCGATCCGGGCTGCAACACCGATCGCGGTCGCGTTCGTCCTGATCGGCTCCTACGTGATCCTGCTGCTCGTCTTCGGCTCGCTGCTGTCCTGCCGTTGAAGGCAATCTTCATGACGCTGCTCTCGATCAGTGCCTCGCTTGGGTCGCTCGTGCTCGTCTTCCAGGATGGACGGTCTCGCGGATCTTCTCGGCTTCACCGCGACCGGCACCGATCATCTCAACGACGCCGATCCTGATGTTCTGCATCCTGTTCGGCCTCAGCATGGACTACGAGGTGCTGATGCTCTCGCGGATTCAGGAGGAGTATCGAGTGCTCCGGCGATAACACGGCCTCGGTCGCGCTCGGACTCGAGCGGACTGCCAGCGTCATCACCGGAGCGGCTGCCGTCATGGTCGTCGTCTTCGCCGCCTTCATGACCGCCGCATCGTCATCATCCAGTCGCTTGGCTTCGGCCTCGCCCTTGCCGTCCTGATCGACGCGACGATCGTGCGCGGCTTACTCGTCCCGGCCACGATGCGGCTGATGGGGCGCTGGAACTGGTGGGCGCCGCCTCCAGTCAAGAGCGTCGTCGACCGATTCGGATTCTCTCACGTCGAGTCACCGGCTCCCGCAAACGGAGATTAGCGGCTCAGAGGACGAACCCCGGTTCCCAGACATGGGAGCCGGGGTTCGTTGCAGGCGCAGTCGTTGAATTGGCTATTTCCCGCCGTACAGCTTCAGCCAATTCTTCTGCTCGTCCCAGGCTTCCTTGCCAAGCTCGGGATCGGTCAGGATGTCGAGCGTCGTCAGCGCCATCGCCTTCGAGACCTTGATGAACTGGTCGTAGCCGTACTCGGAGCCGGAGGCGTCTACTACCTGCTGCGAGTGACCGGGGATTGGCTCGGTGCTGATCGCGAAACTGCCGGTGACAGACGGGACGTGGTGCGAGACGTTGCCGAAGTCGGTCGAGGCCCAGGTCCGGCCACGCTGCGGTGCGGGACATGTCGAGGCCGACCGTCTCCATGTTCGCCTCGTACTTGCGGCCGAGGACGTAGCTCGGTCGCCGCTCGGCATACGGGGTGTCGCGCTCGGTCACCTTCAGCTCGCAGCCGGTCATCATCGCCGCGCCCTCGGCGATCTTGACGACCTTGGCCGCCAGTTCCTTCAGGTAGTCGCTGTTTGCGGAGCGGACACCGAACTGACAGCGAGCATAGGGCGGAACGACGTTGACCGCCTCTCCACCGTGGGTCACGATCCCGTGGATGCGCGCGTCCATCGTGATGTGCTGGCGCAGCGCGTTGATGCCGTTGAACGTTTCGATGACCGCGTTGAGAGCGTTAACGCCGTTGTACGGGTCGGCGGCAGCATGGGCCGGCTTGCCGAAGAACTCGAAGTGCGTAGCCGGTTGTCGCCAGGTTGGTGCCGTCGGGCCAGTTCATCGCCGCACCGGCGCGGTTGCCGGCGTGGTGAATCATCATCGCGGCGTCGACGCCCTCGAAGGCGCCCTGCTCCAGCAGCTTGATCTTGCCTCCGCCTCCCTCTTCGGCCGGTGTCCCCATGATGATGACGGTCCCGCCGACCTCGTCGATGACCGAGCCGATTCCGATTGCGACCGCCAGTCCCGACGCGCCGATCAGGTTGTGGCCGCAGCCATGTCCGATCCCGCGCAAGGCGTCGTACTCGGCCAGGATTGCGACCGTCGGGCCGTCGCCGGCCGCGCTCTTGCGTCGTCGCGCAGAATGCCGTCTCCAGCCCCTTGTACGGCTTCTCGACCTCGAAGCCGGCCTCGCGAAGCTGGTCCGCGAGCAATTGCGACGCCATGAACTCTTCATATTGAAGCTCGGGATTGACACGGATCGTCTCGCTGACCTCGACGATATGCTCCCGCTCCCGCTCAATCGCCTCCAATACCCGCTCACGCAACGTCGCCACGTCGGTTGTTACTGTCATCTGTCACTCCTCGTCGTTAATGCACCCCCTCTCCGCGCCGGAGAGGGGGTAGGAGGGTGAGGTTACCCCTCGTACTCCTCTACCCAGCGCTTGTGCTTCTCCCACGCCTGCTTCGAGAGATCGGGATCGGTCAGGATGTCGAGTGCCGTCAGCGCCATCGCTGTCGAGACCTTGATGTACTGGTCATAACCGAACTCGCTGCCTGAGGCGTCAACGACCTGTTGGGAATGGCCAGGGATCGGTGTCTTCGAGATCGCGAAACTGCCGGTCACGGATGGAAGCCGGTACGAGATATCGCCGAAGTCCGTCGAGTGCATCCCGCGCCCTTCGCGGCCCTGGCTGAGATCGAGACCTACATCCTGCATGTTGGCGTGATACTTCTCGCCAAGCACGTACGATGGCCGCATGTCGGCGTGAAGGGTACCCTCTTCGATCTTCAGCTCGGTGCCGGTCATCAGCGCCGCGCCACGGGCGATGTTGCGGACCTTTTCGGTCAGTTCGGCGACGTACGACTGCGTTGCTGCCCGGACCAGGAACGCGGCCGCGCGTACTTGGGCGTCGACGTTGCTGGCCTCACCGCCGTGGGTGATGATGCCGTGGATGCGCGCGTCCATCACGACGTGCTGGCGCAGCGCGTTGATGCCGTTGAAGGTCTCGATGACGGCGTTGAGCGCGTTGACGCCGTTCTCCGGGTCGGCAGCCGCGTGCGACGGCTTGCCGAAGAACTCGAAGGCGATGTCAGTCACGGCCAGGCAGGTGCCCTGGGGCCACTCAAGTCGGCGCACCGGTCTTGTCGCCGGCGTGATGGATCATCAGGGCCGCGTCAATGTCGTCGAATCCGCCCTGCTCCGCGATCCGAATCTTGCCGGCGCCGCCTTCTTCGGCCGGCGTCCCCATGATGACGAACGGTGCCACCGACCTCGTCGATGACGGCGCCGAGGCCGATCGCTGTCGCCAGGCCCGACCCGCCGATCAGGTTGTGGCCGCAGCCGTGGCCGATCCCGGCCAGCGCGTCATACTCAGCCAGAATCGCGACCGTCGGGCCTTCCCCGGCGCCGCCCTTGCGTGTCGCGCGGAAGGCCGTCTCTATTCCTTTATATGGTTTCTCAACATCGAACCCGGCTTCACGGAGCTGGTCGGCCAGCAGCTGCGATGCCATCCGCTCCTCGTAGCCGATCTCCGGGTTGGTACGGATCGTCTCGGCGACTTCGATCAGGTGCTCGCGCTCATTGGCGATCGCTTCCTTGACGCGCTCGCGCAGAACACCGATCTCGGTCTGCATATCGACTGCCATCGTAGTTCCATCCTCCCTCTCTCAGGCGGGTATCGTGCTGGCTGGAGACTAGCACGATGGGCGAGATGCGCGCTACAGGCCGGCAGAGAGGCAACGAGTCTGAGGGATGCGGTCGGTGGAGTAGTACAAAGATTGTGCATTTCATCGGCCCCGTGCCTTACGCGTTGTGTCTCCCGCCGCGGCACGCAAATTGAGGCAAGCGCGACGCGAGGCCAGCGCACCCGCGTTGTGTAGTGTACGTACATGACGGAAGCGGTCGGTTGCGTGACGGAATGCGCAGTCGTGCGTTGTGCTGCTGACCGCAGACTCTTGACAGTTCGCCGAAGTTAACGGATTGTCGCATTCTGTGACTGGCTGTCGCGATCGTGACCGTCGGCTGAACTCATATGTACGTACACATGCGGATTCTCTGAAGTCATTCGATCCGACCTGTGACAACGAGGAAAAATTGACCAAGAGCAACCGAGGTGCTATGCTGATTGCAGGTGTACGGACACCCTGCGCGCGGGTTCCTCGGCGATCCGGTGGGGGTTGAAAACGGGGCCGGCGCCACGCGCGAGGGACTCAGAACCTGGGGACGGAGTAGTCGTTTGGACGCTCGAGATCGACAAGCGGGGCAAACATCGGGAGGCAGCCCGCCGGCTGGCAGTCAGTGGGGCGGCTCGCCGCCGGGAAGGGCTACGTCTATGAGCACCGCTAGTTCAACGGGACGTTCTGGGTCTGCTCCTGTCCCACTTATCCCGCGATTCGCCTGGACTCCGAAATATGCCGATTTCCCGTTGCCGTTCCCAGGCTCTGAGGCTGTTGGACGTCCAGTCGATGTTCGCTCCTCGTCAGCGACCGCAATCCCTGGCGCCGGTCAGCCGTTCGCCTGGCAGAAGGTGCTACCAGTAGCGGCGCTTGCACTTGCGATTCTGGCATTTGGCTACTTTGCGCTGGCCGACCGGGGCGGCGATGACGATGACAACCCCCAGCAGGGTACAGGAGCGAACGCAACCTTGACGGCCACCAGCCAGGGTGGCAGTGCGACGCAGCGGCCCGGCGAAGGTGGCGCTGCCGCGACATCGACCACCGGAACCGGAGCGGCGGCGACGGAGGACTCGGGAGTTGGCAGCGCCGATGAGACTGAAGCACCTGACGGGACCGAGCCAGCGGGTGGGGATGTTGATCCCGAAGCAACCGACGAAGGTGAAGCGACTGAGCCGGACGACGACGGTATCGTCGATCCAGCCGAACTTGGCATCATTCAGGTTACCGCCGACGAGGGCGAGACGCTGATCGACATCGCCAACGAGTGGGGTCTCGAGGTCTCGACACTGGTCTGGGCCAACGGTATCGAGGACCCAGGCATGCCGCTGCCGGCCGGGACGCTCGTGACGGTTCCTCCGTTCGATGGAGTTATCCACGAAGTTGCCCAGGGCGAGACGCTGGAGTCGATTGCGGCTCTCTACGGTGTTGCTCCGATCGACATCATCAACATCACCCAGAACAACGTCCAGAGCGATGCCGACCTCACTCCCGGGATGCTGATCACTGTTCCGTACGCGACGCCGCAAACCCGCGGCGGGTTGGCCGTCTACACGGTCAAGGAGGGTGACGACCTCTGGAAGATCGCTAGCTACTACGGGATCGATGCATTGACGATCGCCTATGCCAACGAGATCCCGGAGAGCTTCATGATCTTCCCGGGTCAGGAGTTGATCATCCCACCAGCTGACGGCATCCTGTATTGGACAGTCGAAGGTGACACGGTCGAGACGATCGCGGCGACATTCTCGGTCGAACCAGCGCTCATCCGTGACTTCGCCTTCAATAATGTCCCTGGCGAGTCTCAGCCGACGCCCGGACAGCCGATCCTGATTCCTGGACTGACACCAGTTATCGATGCCTCAAAGGGTGGAGGAGGCGGCGCGCCGGCCAACGATCCGTTCGCCGACGCGCCGTCCGAACCCGATAACGATGGCGTAGCGACAGGCACGTTTATCTGGCCGACGACCGGCTCCATCACGACCACCTACGGAGGGCACCACAACGGTCTCGACATCGCCAATGCACCGTGGACCCCTGTCCTCGCGGCTGATGGCGGCGTCATCAGCTTTGCCGGCTGGAACGAGCATGGTCTTGGCTACGCGGTCGCGATTGACCACGAGAACGGCTACGTGACCTGGTATGGCCACCTGGCTGAGGCCCCCTCCGTCATCACCGGCCAGCGAGTCTCGCAGGGCGACTGGATCGGCCCAATGGGCAGCACCGGCAAATCGACCGGCCCCCACCTCCACTTCATCGTCATCTTTCAGGACGCCTACTACGACCCGATGACGGTCCTTCCGTAGCTCCACCTCAATTGCTTTCCACTACCACCGACCAGGTCCATATTGCGTGTCATCCTGGGGACGTCGCAATGTCCGTCATGACGTAATGACGGCTGGTGGCTGATGCTCCTCGTCCATTAGCCAGTAGCTCTGGTCCGCACGGGTATCGACGCAGTGTCGCTGTCGCGTCCGGCCGGATACGTTCAGACGTAAGTGTTAGACTTCGGGCGCGCCAGACCAGACGGGAGGTGCTGTATTTTCGCGGCCCGTTCGCGAAATTCACCCCTGTGTCCGGCGGGATTGGACCCATGCGATTGGCAGTATTGAGGATGTCACGCGGATGATCCGCCCGATCAGTGCACTCTTTGGACTGTTCAGCCGCGACCTCGGGATCGACCTCGGTACGGCCAATACGCTCGTTTACGTCCGTGGCAAAGGGATCGTCATCTCCGAGCCGTCAGTTGTGGCTGTCGATACCAAGAGCAAGCGCGCGCTGGCGGTTGGTGTCGAGGCCAAAGCGATGGTCGGCAAGACGCCTGAGACAATTGTCGCCGTCCGCCCATTGAAGGATGGCGTAATCGCTGACTTCGACACGGTCGAGCTGATGCTGCACCATTTCATTCGTAAGGTCCACGTCCAACGCATCATGGCTCCCCACCCACGCGTGGTGATCGGCATTCCGAGTGGCGTCACGGAGGTTGAGAAGCGGGCTGCCAAAGACGCGGCCCTCTCGGCCGGCGCACGTGAGGCTTATACGATCGAGGAGCCGATGGCAGCAGCGATCGGCGCGGGCTTGCCGATCAACGAACCGGTCGGCAGCATGATCGTCGATATCGGCGGTGGCACGACCGAGGTGGCCGTCATCTCGCTCGGCGGGATCGTCGTCAACCATTCAATCCGCGTTGCCGGTGACGAAATCGATGAAGCCATCATCCATTACGCGCGGCGCGACCATAACCTCGTCATTGGTGAGCGGACGGCTGAGAACGCCAAGATCTCGGCCGGCTCGGCGTATCCGCTCGAAGAGGAGAAGCGTGTCACCTTGCGTGGCCGTGACCTGTTGACCGGCCTCCCAAAATCTGTCGAGGTGTCGAGCGTTGAGATCCGTGACGCAATCAGCGGCCCGGTCAACACGATCGTCGAGATCGTCAAGACCTGCGTCGAGGAGACGCCGCCCGAACTGGTGGCCGACATCATGGAGCAGGGTATCTACCTGGCAGGTGGTGGGGCGCTGTTGCTCGGACTCGACCGGCGCTTGCAGGCTGAGCTGCGAATGCCGGTCCGGATCGCCGAAGACCCATTGACGTGCGTAGCGCGCGGCACCGGCCGCGTTGCCGAAGCGTTGCATCTCTACTCGCGCGCACTGGCCGGCGGGCAAGAGCTGCGGCGCGGCATGTAGCCGGTTGGGTCAGTATGCTGCGTAGTCTCCCGTTCCGTCGTTCGACGCTGGTCCTCTTGGCCGGCCTGGTTGTCATGGCGCTCTTCCTCATGCTTCTCGACAGCCGCGACCGGCTCGACGGTCCCAAGAGTCTGATCGTCACGATCGTCTCTCCACTTGGTGAGGCGCTGACCGACCTCGGAGAGCGCGTTTCAAACATCGGTGAGGGTGGCGACGACGACCTTCAGCAACAGTTAGACGGTGTCAGCGAGGAGCGAGACCGGCTGCTGGCGGAGAATGCCCAACTCCGCGAGCGTGGCCGCGAGGTCGAGCAACTCCGCGATCTGCTTGAGTTCCGGCAGGCGAACCCGCAGCTCGATCTGGTGACAGCAGATGTCGTCAGTCGTGACCCCGGCAGCCGCGAGCAGTATCTGATCATCAATCAGGGCTCGAACGCCGGCATCGAGGTCGGGATGCCGGTCCTTAGCCCACATTTCCTGGTAGGGCAGGTGACTGAGGTAGATCCGGACCGTTCCCGCGTCCTGCTCATCATCGATTCCAGCTTCCAGACCGGCGCGCGCATTCAGGGCATCGAGGCCGAGGGGATCGTCTATGGCCGTTGGCAGTTTGGTGAACGTGCCATCATGCGCCACGTTCCGGTTGATGTTGAGATTGGCACCGACGCCTTGGCCGTCACTTCCGGCACGACCGAACGCGTGCCAGCCGGGCTGGTGATTGGCAAGGTGATGGAAGTCCACCGCGACGAGGTTCAGAACGAGACGCAGCTCGATATTTTGCCGCTGGTTGACTTCGCCGAGATTTCATCGGTGACGGTCATCACTGGCGAAACGAGCGCCGAATGACGCGAGACCCTCGGTTGCTGGCAGCTATGGCCGCGAGCAAAGCTTTGACGACAGGTCTGCGAGTGACTGGACGCGGAGGTGGGACGGCCTTACCGGGGCTTGTCGCCAGCCGGATCGACCCTCGGCTCCTCGACAAGCTCGCCAGCCGATTGCCGTCCGGCTCGATCGTTGTCGCCGGCACCAACGGCAAAACAACCACCAGCCGGATGTTGGCCGGGATGCTGGAAGAGGCAGGGCGCAGCGTCGTTCACAACCGCTCAGGCTCGAACCTGGTCCGCGGCATCTCAGCCGCATTTGCCGAGCAGATGACGCTGTTCGGCCCGGGTGGGACGGAGATCGGCGTCATCGAGGCTGATGAGAACGCCTTCCCTGATGTTGTCCGGCGCGTTCATCCGAGGGTAATCGTTCTGCTCAACCTGTTCCGCGACCAGCTTGATCGTTACGGGGAGCTGGAGACGGTTGCCAACCACTGGCGCGGCGCGATCCGCGACTTGACGCGCGAGACGACGCTTGTCGTCAATGCCGACGACCCGAATCTCGCCGCGTTAGCGTCAGACACCGGCGCACAGGTCGTGACCTTCGGGCTGGACGAATCTGGCTACGAACTGCCGGAGTTGCCACACGCGTCGGATGCGGCCATCTGCCGCGTCTGCGAGTCGCCGCTGGTGTACGACGCGCTCTTCCTCTCGCATCTCGGTGAGTATCGCTGTCCGAATTGCGGCAATCGGCGCCCGCCGTTGGATGTCGTAGGGCGCGGAATCGAGATCGAAGGAACCGAGCGGCTGCGGATGGTTATCCGTGACGAGCGCGATGGTCACGAGGCGCACGAGATTCAAGCCGAGGTCGCGTTGCCGGGCGTCTACAACGCGTACAACGCGCTCGCGGCGGTGGCAGCCGCGAGGGTGCTCGGCGTTGGCTTTGTGCCGATCCTTGAGACACTCCGCTCGTTCCGGGCCGCGTTTGGACGGCTGGAGCGCGTTGAATACGCCGGGCGCTCACTGATGCTGGCGTTGGCCAAGAATCCCGGTCGGCTTCAACGAGGTGCTGCGGATGATCACAGCCGCACCGCTGACCGGCCCGCTCGTGATCGGCATCAACGACCTCGACGCCGACGGCCGCGATGTCTCCTGGCTCTGGGACGTTGACTTCGAGGTGCTGGCGTCCGAACAGCACAGCTCCGAAATCTTCGCCGTCGGCATACGTGGCCACGACCTGGCTGTCCGGCTCAAGTACGCCGGTGTCCCGGCTGACCGGATCGACGCCTGTGCTGCCGCGAAGCGCTCGCCGACGCGCTCGACCACGTCATCAGCAAGACCGACACCGGAGATCAGATCTTCCTGCTGCTAACCTATACTGCCCTTGCTACAACTCCGCCAGTCGCTCGCCGATCGGGGCGCTGTCGCCGAGTTCTGGGAGCAGTAGCGGCTCCAGCCTCGATTGGTTGTGGAACAAGGTCGCTGCATGGACGTTCAGGAACAACTCCGCCAATCGATCGAACAGCAGCAGATTCGACTTCGTCAAGGCGTGCCCGATGATCGTGCGTCGGCCATCCTCGCGTTGATTCGTGCCATTGACGAACAGGCGAATTCGATCGGCGCGACGTCACTGCCCGACCTCATCACTGGCCGCCTGCTCGCCAATCCTGGTGGTAACAAGGCGCTGATGCTCTGTCTCGACGCGCCCTCGGCGTCAGACATCGACTCCATCCGTTGCCGGTCTGGATGACTGGGCTCACCGATTTCTGGGCGCGAGTGCGCATCTGGCCGAGGCTGAACTGGTTCTGGGACACGTCGAGACAGGATTCATGCGGCTTGTTGGTGACACGGCAGGATCATTTGACGCATGGATCGCGACCAGGCGGGCACCTGTGAGCTGGCAGGAGCGGACCGATATCGACTGGTGGGCTTCCTTCCTCGCCGAACGCCATCGCTCCGAGTTGCAGGCGCTAGCGAGTAGCGACGCCGACTTTCGACGGGTGGCAGACACACACGTTTCGCTGATGGCCTACCAGCTCGGCTACCCGCCCGACGCCGAGATTGATGGCTGCACGATTCAGACCTATCGCGATGTCGTCAGTTGGCTGATCGGCTACGCGCTGCGGGAGCGCGAACGAGATCCAGCGGTGGCCGCGAGGTCCGAGCGGCTGGTCGTCGATGCGATCGCAAAGGCTCTCGGCGCCGATCCCATTGTCATCGCCCACGCAGTCTCAGCCTTCACACTCGACGATGAGAACGCTGCCTACCACGCCGCCTTGCCGGGAGTCGCAGCCGCACCGCTCATACGGCTGGACGCTGACCGGCTCGTCTGGTCGATCCACGGGCTCACGAGCGAGCCACTACTGTTCCTGAGCCGTGAATTGCGCCGCCGCGCCGCCGAGGCGTATCACAACTCCGCCTTTCTGAGAGAAGACGTGTTTCGGCAGGACCTCTACGCGCTCTTCCCTGACAAGCGCTTCGTGACGAGTACCAGCCGGATCGAGTTGCGCCGCGAGAGTGGCAACATTCGGACCGATGTCGACGCCGTCGTCTTCGACCGAAAGACCGGTACGCTCGGATTGTTCGAGCTCAAGTCGCAGGACCCATTCGCTCGCTCGGCCGCGGAATTGATGAGGCAGCGCGACAATCTGCTATACGCCAACCGTCAGATCTCCGGCGCCCTCGCCTGGCTGCAACGCTACGGTGCCGACGAGCTACTCAAGCGTGTCGATAGCCGGACGGCAAAGACCTTTCGAGCACAGAAGGTCTTCCCATTCGTCCTGGGTCGCTACCTCGCTCATTTCGGCGACGGCGCCGAGCAGGACCGCCGCGCCGCCTGGGGCACCTGGCCGCAAGTGCTCCGGCTGCTCGGCGGCCAGCCGTTTGCCTCCAAAGACGCCAACCCGCTCGCCACGCTCTTCAACCGGCTGTCGAAGGACACACCGCTTGTCCGGCAGATGACAGACGTACCCGTGCGCGAGATCGCCGTCGGCGCGTTGCGCCTCACCGTCTACCCGTCATACTCCGCATTCCAGGCCAGCCGGAATTGATAGCGCAGATGACCTCATCGCTCTTCGCCGGTTCAGTCAGTGACGGTGGGCTGCGTCAATCAGCCTGTTCCAGATGGCGGACCGTTGCCTGGGCTCCGTTCATGCTGCATTTCGAGTGACCGACGATCTCCGCATCAATGGAACGATCGCTGCGGCGGCACCGACGTGCAGAAGTGTCAGCACAACCTTGGACTCGGTGTCCACGCCGCTATCGAGTGGACCAAACAGCGAGAGTACGAAGACGACGCCAGCGATCGCCGTCCAGATCGCCGTGGCACGCGATGTCTTCCGCTCCAGAATCACGAGTAGTGCCCATGCAGCCAAACCATTCAGTGCCGTCACTCCGATGACGAGGCCATAGCCGATCGTCTGATCTTCATTGCTAACCGTCGCGACCGGAAACTCGCCGACGACGAGCCGTCCAATCGTCAGGATGATGACGTTGATAACGATCGCAGCGACAATTGCCGTAGCGCGTGTCTGCCAACCTGAGAGCAGGTCCACACCGACCGACCCGTGACGCTGTTGATCTGTTGTACTCATACCTGGAACGTCCCCCTATCCGTCGCGATAGACCGTCTCTCAACGCCCCATGCGGACCATCGATGATGCCTGTTGGCTGTTCCGCTCCGAGCCGCTGTCGAACACGACTTCAGACGACCAGACGATCGACCAGAGGCCAGCCCGGACGTAGTAGAAGTTCGTCACAACCTGCATGACCAGCATCGTTGCGATCATCAGTCCGGTCTGTGAGATCGGAACGGTATTGACTGGCAGCGTATAGGCCAGGACGACCCGCAGGGCGGCGTCGATGAACAGTGCAACTGCCCACATCACACTTGACACACGCCAGATTCGCCTGAAACGTGGTTCGCGTTCCCAAATCGGCTCCCACTTGCGGCCCGTGGTGCCGAACCTGCCCTCCAGCAACGGACGGGTGAACACGTAGGTGAGGGGACGTTCCTTCCAGATGCTACTGAGGAACCAGCCCCCAACGACTGCCGTCAGGACGCTCTCCCTGGCAAGCAGGAACCGATCACTTCCGGTGATCAGCGTGACCCCGAACGCGGCCAGTGCGAGTGCCAGCATGACAGGCGCAAAGCGCTGTCTGCCCGTTCCCCGCCAGTACGACACCACCGCCGTTACAGCCGAAAGTGTCGCCGACCCCAGCAGGGCCAGATAGAGGCTTGACCCAAGCCACAACAGGGCATAGAGCAGCGCCGTCGGCACCAGGAGGTCGAACGCGAACCAGACCAGGCGCCGGTTGAAACGGCTGAAACGTCGTCGTTCGGGTCGCGCCGTTGTTGTCGGCTTCATGTGTGATCAGACCTTCGCACCGCTCAGCCACGCCTTCGCGTCGCCAGCGTGAATAGTTCGACGAGTTCGTGGGCGTAGACGTTCAGGTCGAGATCGGGGTTGGCCATCTGCGCCATCGGGATGCCGTCCAGCGCGCGCTGGATCGTGGTTGCCATCACCTGAATGTCAAAGTCGCGGAAGACAGCTTCCGCCTGGCCCCATTCGAGAATCTTTCCGATCTCGGAGACAGCAGCGCGCTCGGAATCGGCGTCGTAGTCGACGCCGCCATGCATCACGATCCCGACGAGTGCCTGTAACGCAAACGGATCGACCTGCATGAACCCAATCACGCCGTTGATGTAGGCGGTGAGTGCGGATGTCGGATCCGCGACACCCGCCATCGCGGCGTGCATGTGACGACTGATCCGGCCAAAGATGTCTGACACGATCTCGCGGTCGAGTTCCTTCTTGCTAGTGAAGTGGTAAGAGATCAGGCCGGTACTGCTCAATCCCGCGCGCTTAGCGATCTGAGCAAACGACGCCCGTCTGTACCCCAGTTCGGCAATCGTCTCGATCGCTGCCGCAACGATCTGTGCCCGACGAGCTCGTTCGGTGAGGGTTGGGCGAATCCGTTGACGGCGCGGTGTTGCTTGCATGAGCTAATATTAGCACGTCCAAGCAAACCAGCAAGCTGCGTCCACGCTCCACGTCTTCTATCAGCCCCTCCCAACCCCGCCACCTGTACACTTCCGCACGACGCATCGCGCATTTCGCATCATGGAGGACAGGTGGAACTTCGCATCGGCTGGCTCTATGGCCACGAGATGAACATCTACGGTGACAGAGGCAACGTCATGGCTCTGGCCCGACGGGCAGAGTGGCGCGGGATTCCAGCTTCGATCACGACAATCGGGATCGGCGAACCGCTGGAGCCGTCGCGGATCGACCTCTACTTCTGGGGCGGTGGACAGGACCGCGAGCAGATCGCCGTCTCAAAGGACCTTCAGGGTGCGAAGGGGCATGACCTGAGAGCGTCAATTGAGGATGGTGTCCCCGTCCTGGCTATTTGTGGTGGTTACCAGTTTCTTGGCCATCACTACCACCCCTTCGACGGCGACGACCTGCCCGGCATTGGCGTCCTGGATGTCACGAGCGAGGCTGGTCACGACCGCTACATTGGTAACGTCGTCGTCGATGCCGGTGACCTCGGCACGCTGGTGGGATTCGAGAATCACTCCGGAAAGACGTGGCTCGGCACCGGAGTCCAGCCGCTGGGCCGTCTGCGCGTTGGGAGGGGAAACAACGGTCAGGACGGAACCGAGGGCGCTCGCTTCTTGAACGCAATCGGCTGCTACATGCACGGCGCACTGCTGCCCAAGAATCCGCATCTGGCCGACTGGCTGATCGAGCGCTCCCTTGAGCGCAAATACGGCACCGCAGAACTGCCCGCGCTCGATGATGGACTTGAACGACGGGCGCACGATGGCGTCGTGGCCCGGGCGCTCGCGTTGCGACAATAACGCAAAAAAGTCGGGACTCGCGAACCGGGATTAAGAGTTGATGCACTGGTATCCTCCCAGTCGAAGGACTCGGTTCCCTGGCGTTGTTTCTCGAGTTCCGAGTCCCGATTCCCGACCGAAGAAGGAGTACAGTGATGCGCATTGCCTTCGTGACCGACATTCACGGTAACCTGCCGGCGTTGCAGGCGGTGCTGGCCGACCTCGACTCGAACGGTCCGTATGATGCTGTCGTCGGTGGCGGTGACTTCGCGACAGGTGGCGCGTATCCGGAGCGCGTCGTGGCGATAGTCCGCGAGCGCGAGTGGCCGTCGGTACGCGGCAATGGCGACGAATGGATCATCGAATCCGCCAGTGCCGGACGCCTTCCTGCCCGCGGCTATACGCCTGAGCAGATGCCTCCTCCAATCATTCTCCAGGTCAACGACTGGGGCGCGAAGATGCTCAGCCAGGAATCACTCCGCTTCCTGGCCGACCTTCCGTTGGAGTGGAAGACAACCGGCCCCAGCGGCAAACGCCTCGTCTTTGTTCACGCCACGCCGGGAAGCACGCATCCGGTCGTCCTGCCCGATGCCGACGAGAGCGTCCTGACGCAGATGCTCGAACAGGCGCAGGCCGACACGCTCGTCTACGGCCATATCCACCGCGCCTACGTTCGCGCCGTCGGCGACCGAACTGTCGCCTGCACCGGCGCTGTCGGCTTCCCTCTCGATGGCGACGAGCGCCCCTGCTACATGGTCGCCACCGACGACGGCAGCGGCTGGACGCTGGAGCACCGCCGCGTGACGTACGACCGCGACGCGTACCTCGCCGAACTGGCCCGTTCCGGTATCCCCAACGCTGCTGGTCTGATAGACCAGATCCGCGCCGGAGGAACGCCGAAGTAGTTGCCAGCCATCAGCCGTCAACCATCAGCCGGTCGGCAGAGGTGGTAGGGTTCGACCGTCTACCAACTGGCTGATGGCTGACATCCAAGTGGTATCATCGCCAGATGGTTGGTCAGGGGTCTTCTGGACGGGGTTGGGGACGCAAGCGATGATTGTGCGCGACCAACGGACCGAAGTCTACGCACGACGCTCCACGCGTCCTCTCGGGCGGATACTCTTCGCCGTGCTGCTGATGGTGACCGCGCTCCTGCAAGCCACCTTCTTCCCAGCGACTGGCTTCATCGGTGTTGTCCCTGACTTTGCGCTCGTGTTTCTGCTGATTCGGAGCGCGACACATGGAGTTGCCGAAGGACTGGTCTGGGCTGCTGGGCTGGGCTTCTGGATCGACCTGTTGACGATGGACCCGCTCGGAACGCACGTCCTGGCGCTCCTCGCAGTCGCA
Organism: uncultured Chloroflexia bacterium; assembly: GCA_963763325.1. Classification (GTDB taxonomy): domain Bacteria; phylum Chloroflexota; class Chloroflexia; order Thermomicrobiales; family CFX8; genus JBBECJ01. The sequence continues at coordinate 757,188 of CAVXOL010000024.1, read as the reverse complement.
CTGATCGGCGGTGTGACCGGCGGAAAGCTGTTCCGTTCCGGGGCGATCCTGCCGGTCCTGACCGTCTTCGCAGCGACCCTGACCTACAGCCTCGTCCTGGTGGTTCTGTCGGCGATGAGTGGCGATCCGGTTGGAGGTGGCAGTGCATTCCGGCTGGCGATCATGACATCATTGCTGAACGCTCTGCTTGTGCCGCTTGCCTATGGAGTATTGCTCGTGTTCGATCGTTGGATACCGCGCCGTGTTTAAGAAGAAGCGACGCATGGAACTGGCTCGGCCCGGCGAGCGGCGCCGGCGTGAAGAACGCGAGCGCGAGTCGGAGCCCATTTCGAGGCGTGTCTTCATCTTTCGTGGGGCGATGGGTGTTGGCTTTGCGGGCCTCGCAGCGAAGCTCTGGTCGCTCCAGATCGCCGAGGGCAGCAAGTTCGAGGAAGCGGCCTCCGACAACATCACGCGTTCCGAGACGCTGAAGGCATCACGGGGCCGGATCCTCGATCGATCCGGTCGCCCGCTGGCCGAGAACCGCCGGACATGGGCTGTCAAGATCATGGGAAACCAGCTTCCGCTGGAAGAAGCCGAGCGCCAGCGGGTGCTCGATACCGTCGCGCAGTCACTTGAGCTGAAGAACGTCCTCGTCCTCGATCGGACGCTCGTTCCGGTTGGATCGGAGGCAGCAGTCGTCAGCCTGTGCTCACAGCGGCTGGACGTCGATAGCGCGACATTGCTGGCGAAGATTACGAGCGAAAACGCCTATCTTGAACCGCTCAGGGAGGATCTGGACGATGCCGAGGCTGAAGAGCTGCGGGCCAACTTGTCGGATATACCGGGCATTCGGGTCCTCAGCGAGTTGAACTACGCGCTGGATACGCACGGCTCCCCCGAGCTTCCAATGATCGTCAAACAGGACATTTCTCGCGAGAAGGCGCTCGAGATGGCCGCCAACGTCGTATACCTGCCGGGCGTCATCGTCGATGATACGACCCTCATTCGTCAGTATTCCGGCGGGACTGCCTTCTCGCACCTACTCGGCTACGTTGGCCCGATCAGCGAGCAGGAGTACGAGTCCGAGACCACATCGACCGGCGGACACATCTACCAGCCCGATGACAACGTCGGTCGCGGCGGTGTCGAGGAAGCCCTCGAAAAGTACATGCGCGGCGAGAAGGGCATCCGCTGGGTCCAGGTCGATTCGGTTGGCATCGAGCGGCAGGAGTTGATCGAACTCCGGCGCGATCCGACCGACGGCCTCTCGGCGCGGCTGACTATTGACCGAGAATTGCAACTGAGCGTAACCCAGGAGCTCAAGAACGGGATCGACTTCGCCAACGCTGAGGCGCTCAAAGAGCAGCGCGAGAAGGTCGGCGCTGGTGTTGCGATCGTCATGAACCCCAGGAACGGTGAGATCCTGGCGATGGTCTCGTGGCCGACGTTTGACAACCAGAAGTTCATCGGCGGCATCTCCGAGGAAGACTACAACGGCTACTTGAACGACGAGTTCACTCCTTTGCTCAACCGTGCCATCAGCGGTGAATACCCGCCAGGATCGGTCCTTAAGCCGTTGCTGGCCTGCGCGGCCCTGCAGGCCAAGGTCATCACGCCAAAGGACACGTTCAAGTGCATGGGCTCGATCCGCGTTCCGTGGACCTGGGACGAATCGCAGGGCAACACCTATCCCTGCTGGGACCCCGCCGGTCATGGAGATGTCGATCTCTTCACCGGTCTGGCTGACTCGTGCGATGTCTACTTCTATAACGTCGGTGCGCCCAAGTCACAGACAGACGCCGGCATCAACGTTCACTACTACAACCCGAACGACCCGAACCCGCATGAGTTTCGCGGCCTCGGGATCGAGAACATCGAGAAGTACCTAAAGGAGGTATTCGGCTTCGGGACGACGACCGGCATCGAGCTGGCCGGCGAAGCCGAGGGGCTGGTCCCCAACCCGAAGTGGCTCTTCCAGTCCGATCTTCACGAGTACTGGTCGATCGGCGACACGATCAACGTCTCGATCGGTCAGGGCCACCTGCTCTGTACACCGCTCCAGCTGTTGAACGGGACGGCGGCGATCGCCAACGGCGGGACGCTCTACATTCCCCGACTGATTCGGGATCTGGTCGACGAAGAGGGCAACATCGTCGAACGCTTCCCCGCCAAAAAGCTGCGCGACCTGCAAATTGACAAGCAGCACATCAACGATGTCCGTGAGGGAATGCGCCGGACGGTGACTGAAGGCACCGGCATCGGCAAGATCAAACTCACCGATATCGAGGTCGGCGCGAAGAGTGGAACCGCCGAGTATGGCGAAGCCGTCGACGGCAAATACAAGAAGTCACACGCCTGGTTTACTGCCTTTGCCCCTTACAACGACCCGGAAATCTGCGTTGCTGTCATGATCCAGGGCGGCAGCGCCGGCAGCACCTACGCAGGTCCTGTCACCAATATGATTCTTGACGCGTACTTCCATACGCCGGGCATTCGCGAGGCAGCGCTGTCGAGTACGTGATGCGCTCTCCCGGACGCGCCGACTGGAGGGGCCGAATTCGTTCGCGGTTCCTCCAGTCGGCGCGTCCTGCCGAACATGCGGCGTGTGTCAACGTTGGTCTCAGAAAGGCGATTGCTGGAAGATGAGTACGTCGCGCTTCACCCCTCCCGGACCTATCCATCACATCGGCGTCGTCGTTGAGGACATTGATTCATCGGTCATCGAGTATCTGAAGCTTGGCTTCACCGGTGGCGGGAAGTCACGGGTTGAAGAACAGAATGTCGACATCGCAGCTATGCGGGCGGGCGAGTCGTGGGTCGAGATACTGGCGCCGATCGACCGCGACTCGGGAATCGGTCGTTTCCTGACCTCACGTGGGCCAGGTTTTCACCACATCGCGTACCTGGTTGAGGATCTGGCCGGAACACTGGATGCGCTGGCTGAGGCGGGCGTTGAGCTCATTGACCGCCACCCGCGGGTCGGACTGCACGGTTGGCGAGTCGCGTTCATCCACCCGCGGGCATGTGCGGGTGTGCTGAGTGAACTGGTCGAAAGATCGAGCGTCGCAGAGGATTGACATCCGTTCCGAACAGACGTTCCAAATCCCGTAGCGTGTCCGTTCAGTGCGTGATATCATCATCTAGGCACCCTGAGAAACCTCTGGCACAGCCCACCTGTACATCTCAATATCGTTCTGGAACGTTAGGCAACCATGGCTGAGATCAAGTGGTTTGGCCACGCGTGCTTCCGTTTGCGTTCGCGTGATGCCACGATTCTGACCGATCCCGTGCCGCGCTCTTTCGGCTATAAGGTCGAAAAGCAGAAGGTCGACATCATCACCATTTCCCACGATCACCCTGGGCACTCGTATCTCGAACTGGCATCCGGCTCCCCAAAGCTGGTCAATGGGCCGGGCGAGTACGAGATGAACGACGTCTTCATCACCGGAATCCGAACCTACCACGACGACAAGCAGGGCGAAGAGCATGGGCGCAACACCGCCTACCTGTTCGACCTTGAAGACATCGTTGTCTGTCATCTCGGAGACCTCGGGCATTCACTGAGCGAGGCGCAGGTCGAGAGCATGAGTTCGGCCGACATCGTCATCGTCCCGGTCGGCGGTGGAACCGCCCTCGATGCTGCCCGAGCGGTTGAGGTCATCGGCCAGCTTGAACCGAAGATGATCATCCCGATGCAGTATCAGACGCCATTCGGCGACAAGCAACGCGATCCGTTGGAGCGATTCCTGAAGGAGATGGGCGTCACCGACGTTACTCCGCGCGACAAGCTGACCGTGCGGGCCAGTGATCTCGGTGAAACGCCACAAGTGGTGGTACTCGAACCGTAGAGCCGTTAGCGATCAGCCATCAGCCGTCAGCCAGGGACACAGGAGCCGATTGGGCTCACCGAGGCAAGCGACGTGCAAGCATCCGGCTGATAGCTGACGGCTGATGGCTGATCGCTACGAGCTGACCGAGGAGCTGAAGGGTGCCGAAATACATCTTCGTGACGGGTGGAGTGGTTTCATCGGTTGGCAAGGGGATCGCGACCGCGTCGATCGGGCGCCTGTTGAAAGCACGCGGCCTGCGCGTCTCGATCATGAAGCTCGATCCATACCTGAATGTCGATCCGGGAACGATGTCGCCGTACCAGCACGGCGAGGTCTTCGTCACCGAGGACGGCGCTGAAACGGACCTCGACCTCGGCCATTACGAGCGGTTCACCGATGAGAGTGTCGGTCGCGGCTCGAATGTCACGACCGGTCAGGTCTATTCGGCGGTCATCGCCAAGGAGCGCCGTGGCGATTACCTCGGCGGCACGATCCAGGTCATCCCGCACATCACCAACGAGATCAAGGACCGTATCCACCAGGTCGCCAGTTCACGCGACGTTGACGCCATCATCGTCGAAGTCGGCGGGACTGTCGGCGACATCGAGTCGCAGCCGTTCCTCGAAGCGATCCGCCAGATGCGCAAGGACGAGGGCCGGCGCAACGTCCTCTACATGCACGTGACGCTCCTGCCGCAGATCGGCTCGACCGGCGAGATGAAGACCAAGCCGACCCAGCATTCGGTCCGCGACCTGCGGGCGACGGGTATCCAGCCGGATGTCATCATCTGTCGCTCCGACTACGACGTCCCACAGGAGGTCATCTCCAAGATCGCGCTCTTCACCGACGTCGACGAGCACGCAGTCATCCCGCTCAAGACAGCCGACACGATCTACGAAGTGCCGCTGATGCTGGAAGAAGCCGGGCTAGGCGACTACCTTGCCCAGCACTTCTCCTGGCCGGCCACCGGCGACCTGCGCGGCTGGCGCGAGATGGTCGATCGAATCAAGGCGCCGCGCCGCGGCCTCGAGATCGCGCTCGTTGGCAAGTACGTCGATCTGCACGACTCCTACATGAGCATCTCCGAGGCGCTGACGCACGCCGGGCTGGCGCACGATGTCGATGTCAACATCAACTGGGTCAACTCAGAGCGGGTCACGCTGGACGAGCTCGAAGAACAACTCGCCCACGCCTGCGGCATCCTCGTCGCTCCTGGTTTCGGCCCGCGTGGTGTCGAGGGGAAGATCCTGGCATCGAAGTACGCCCGTGAGCGCCAGATCCCGTACCTGGGTGTCTGCTACGGCCTGCATATGGCAGCCATCGACGTTGCCCGCAACGTCCTCGGCTATGAAGGCGCCAGCAGCACAGAAATTGACCCTGAATCGCCGCACCCGGTCATCGACCTGATGCCCGACCAGAAGGACGTCGAGATGGGCGGCACGATGCGGCTTGGCACCTGGCCCTGCAAGCTCGTCCCCGGCACGAAGGCGGCAGCCGCTTATGGAGACGAGATGATCGAGGAGCGGCATCGCCATCGCTACGAGATCAACAACGCCTACCGTGATGCCTTCGACGAAGCTGGCATGATCGTTTCAGGTGCATCGCCCGACAACAAGCTGGCCGAGATCATGGAGTTGGTCGATCACCCGTGGTTCGTCGGAGTCCAGTTCCATCCGGAGTTCCAGTCGCGGCCAACCCGCCCACACCCGCTCTTCCGCGACTTTGTCGGTGCCGCAAAGCTGGTCCTCCGCGAAGGCGACCAGCGACCGCTTCCAATCTCTGTCAACGACCGCGAGCCGGCGCAGGTACATGATTAGCCAGTCAGCCAGTCAGCCAGTCAGCCTGTTCGCATGGACCGAACGCACCCACACCGTCCAACAAGCTGACCGACTGACTGGCTGACTGGCTGACGGCTAAAAAGATTGTGATACAATGCACAACGGTTTGAGAGGCGGGGGCTCTCGATGGAAAACCCGCTGGGGGGCACTGACAAGCGCGATTTACAGGCGGTAGGTGCCGCGACGGGGCTTGGCTGCACGGTTGTGGTCAGCCTCTTGCTGTGTATCGGTGGCGGTGTCCTGCTGGATAACTGGCTCGGGACATCGCCGGTGTTTGTGCTCATCGGTGTGGTGCTCGGAATAGCGGCTGCGGGGTATTCGCTCTACGAGTTAGCCGTCCTGGGTATGCCGGATCGTGGCCGGGTCAAGATTAAACGCTCACGGGGGGCAAACAGTTCGGACAATCCGGGCTGAGGGTGATGGGAATGGAGTCGAGGAGACCAGATGGAGATCCACGTTTCAGTCAAGCCTGAGACGCTGTTTTCAATCGGACCACTCGATGTAACCAATTCCCTCGTGACGATGGTGATCGTCATGGCCCTCCTCATTATCGGCGGCGCGATGATCGCCCGCCGTGCATCAGTTGACCGCCCTGGCAAGCTCCAGTCAGCCATTGAGATCGTTGTTGAGTTCCTCCAGAACCTCGTCTACGGCACTGCCGGACGACGCGTTGGCGCACGCATTTTCCCGCTGGTTGGTGGATTGTTCTTCTTCATCATCGTCTCGAATTACGCCGGGTTGCTACCCGGTGTCGGCACGATTGGAATATACGAAGAGCACGCTGAGGAAGAGACGACCGAAGAAGCCCGGTTGTCTTCGTCTGCTCAGGCGAGCGGCCCTGCGGTGGTCTTCGCCGCCCAGGAGGACGAGGAGCACGAGGAAGAGGGCGAGCATCACGAGAAAGTCCTGGTGCCGTGGTTCCGCTCTCCGAGTGCCGACCTCAACATGACGCTGGCGATGGCGCTATTGACCTTCACGATCGTTCAGTTCGCTGGCATCTCAGCTCACGGTGTCGTTGGCCGGATCAAGCACATGGCCGACCCGTGGTGGATCTTTCCGATCGAACTCGTTTCTGAAATCTCGCGCATCGTCTCGCTCTCGTTCCGTCTCTTCGGCAACATCTTTGCCGGCGAGGTGCTGGTGACTGTCATGGTCGCAATGTCGCGAGCGGTGCTCCTGAAGTTCTATCTCTTCCCGATCGTGGCGCTGCCGACGGTCTTCCTCTTCCTGGAAGTGCTGTTCGGTTTCGTCCAGGCACTCGTCTTCGCGCTGCTGACATTGATTTACATCTCGCTTGCGGCGGCCGGCGGTCACGACGACCATGAAGAGGAGCACGCACACGCAGACGCGCACCAACCGGTGCCGGCGGCGGGCAGCGCTGGCGATTAGGCCGGTGCTGCGACTTACTTTTGCGATCGAGGGGCGTAAATTGCCCCCGATGGGTTTATGGGCAGCATGGGCGCTTCGTGGGGAGTGTCCGAGGCAACGTGGGATGCCGGTCGCGGCCGAATGGGTCCGTTTGACTGGCGAAGGGAGACGATAGCGTGTTTGGTGGCATGACTGGCGTTGAGGGTCTCGACGCCGCGAAGGCAATTGGAGCGGCGCTGGCCATTGGCCTCGGCGCGATTGGCCCGGGCCTGGGTATTGGCTTGGCCGTCAAGGGCGCGATGGAAGCGCTTGGCCGCAACCCTGAGGCTGAAGGCGCGATCCGCACGACGATGATCATCGGTGCGGCGCTGGCCGAGGCCGTCGCGATTTACGCGTTCGTTATCGCGATCATCATCGCCTTCGTCGTCTAGATTCGGGCGCTATCGATCGTCGGACGCGGTTGATTGTCACGCGAACTGTGCTGCTGTCACGGCCAACGATGGGGCGGGCGACAATCCGTCCCGTCGGGCCGACCCCAATCAGTCCGGTTGGCAGCCCGGTGGCGACAAGAACCATGCGTGTGACCGGAACCGCATTCGTCGTTAGGAAGCAGGTCGACTAAGCAGATGGCTGATCTAGGGATTAGCGGCTGGAGCTTTATTGTCCAGCTCATCGCGTTCATCCTCTTCCTCTTTCTCTTCTGGAAGTTCGCGCTGGGGCCCATCACTCGGATGCTCGAGGCCCGTCAGGACCGGATCACAGAGAGTATCGAGGCCGCCCAGCGCGTCCAGCAGGAGTTGGCCGCAACCCAGGCGCGCAACGAAGAGACGCTGCGTGAGGCACAGGCCGAGTCACAGGCGATCATCGCCCGTGCTCGTGAGGTGAGCGAGCAGAACATCGCCCGCTCGCGCGAGCAGGCGCAGATCCAGGCCGACGACATGATCGCCAAGGCCCGCGAGGCGATCATTGCCGAGACGGCCCAGGCGCGAACCGAACTGCGCCGTGAGGTGGCCGACCTGGCTGTCAGCGCCGCCTCGAAGATTGTCCGCGCCAACCTGGACCGCCAGGCGCAGGTGCGGCTGATCGAAGAGACCCTGGCCGAAGCAACCAGCACAGCGGGCGGCAGCACGCCGATCTCGCCGAACTAGCCGGGGAGGGAAGACCGAGTGGCTGCACGAGGCGTCGCCAAGCGATATGCACAGGCGACCTTTGAAATTGCGCGTGAGTCCGGCACTGAGCAGCAGTGGCTGAGCGACCTGACGACGCTGGCGAACGCCGCGAGTGATCCGTCGATTGGTGGCTACTTCACCAGCCCAAATGTCTCGGAACAAGCCAAGCTTGGAGCGATCGGCCAGATCCTGCCGGGCGCGGACCAGCAGCTCGCTCGAAATCTGGCCTCGATGCTCGTTCAGCGCCGGCGTTTCGACATCGTGCCGGAAATGCTCGAGGTCTATCGCGACCTGTTGCTTCAAGCGCAGGGCATTGCTATCGCCGAAGTGACAACGGCGGTTGAGTTGACACCGGCTGAGCAGCAGGCGGTCCAGGCGCAGCTATCAAAGGCGGTTGGGCGAGAGATTGAGATGCGTTTGCGGGTCGATCCGGAGATGATCGGCGGCCTGGTGGCGCGGATTGGTGATTGGCTTATTGACGGCAGCGTCGAGTCGCAGTTGCGCAACCTGCGCGCGTCGCTCGCCCGCTAACAGGTACGCTTTCATATGACGGTGCGCCCTGCTCGATCGTAGGGCGAGGGTTGAAACTATCGACAGGCACGAGTAGACACACGCTGCAAGGCGGCTGGCACGGGAGGCCGACATGGCTGTACGCGCGACCGAGATTCGCGACATTATCAAGAGTCAGATCCAGTCCTTCGATGCGGTTGCGACGCAGACCAACGTCGGCAACGTGATCGAGGTCGGTGACGGTATCGCGACCGTCCACGGCCTGAGTGACGTGATGGCGAACGAGCTGGTGCAGTTTTCGAACGGCGTCATGGGCATGGCCTTCAACCTCCAGGAGGACTCGGTCGGTGTCATCATCTTCGGTGACTACACCGGCATTGAGGAGGGCGACGAGGTCCGCTCGACCAGCCGCATCGCCGAAGTGCCAGTTGGCCCGGCCCTGGTTGGCCGCGTCGTCAACGCACTTGGCGAGCCGGTCGATGGCAAGGGGCCGATCGCGACCGAGCGCTTCCGCGCAGTCGAGCGCATCGCGCCGGGCGTTATCGAGCGCAAGGACGTCGATACTCCGCTTCAGACAGGCCTGAAAGCCATCGACTCGATCATCCCGATCGGCCGTGGCCAGCGCGAGCTGATCATTGGCGACCGGCAGACTGGCAAGTCTGCCATCGCGATCGACACAATCATCAACCAGCGTGATAGTGGTGTGGTCTGCATCTACGTCGCTATCGGCCAGAAGAAGCAGCAGGTTGCCCAGCTCGTCGCAACGCTTGAGAAGTACGGCGCGATGGATCACACGATCGTCGTGGTCGCCTCGGCCGCTGAGCCGGCCCCGCTGCAGTTTATCGCTCCATACGCCGGCACAGCGATGGGCGAGGAGATCATGGAGTCGGGTGGCGACGCCCTGATCATCTACGACGACCTCTCCAAGCACGCCTGGGCGTACCGCCAGGTATCGCTGCTGATGCGTCGCCCACCGGGACGTGAAGCCTACCCAGGCGACGTCTTCTACCTGCACTCCCGGCTGCTGGAGCGCTCGGCGCGCCTCTCCGAGGAGCGTGGCGGCGGCTCGCTGACGTCGCTGCCGATCATCGAGACACAGGCCAACGACGTATCGGCCTACATCCCAACCAACGTCATCTCGATCACCGATGGTCAGATCTTCCTTGAGAGTGACCTGTTCTATGCAGGCGTCCGGCCAGCACTGAACGTCGGTATTTCGGTCTCCCGCGTCGGTGGCGCGGCCCAGATTCGTGCCATGCGCCAGGTCGCCGGCTCTCTGAAGCTCGACCTCGCACAGTTCCGTTCGCTGGCCGCCTTCGCGCAGTTCGCGTCCGACCTCGATCCGGCCACCAAGCGACAGATCGACCGTGGCTTGCGCCTGACGGAGATTCTCAAGCAGCCGCAGTATCAGCCGATGCCGGTCGAGATGCAGGTGGCAGTCATCTGGGCTGCGACCAACGGCTTCGTTGACGACATCCCGGTTGACCGAGTTCGCTCCTGGGAGTCGCAGTACGTCGAGTACCTGCAATCTGCCGGTCACGACCTGCTGGCGACCATCAAGGAGAAGCGTGCCCTCGATGACGACCTGACGGCCTCGTTGCGCTCGCTGACCGAGCAGTTCAGTCGCGGCCTGGCAGTCGACCAGTTGGAGACGTCGGTTTAGGAAGCAAGTCAGCATTTCAGACGGTCAGTCAGTCAGCCTTCAGTTCTGGCGCGAAGCTCGAACCAATCGAAGTCCGGAAGCCGACCGACTGACAAACTGACCGGCTGACAAACTACGAGGAGGCCCCAGCGGTGGCGACACCACGAGAGATCAGGCGGCGCATCCGCTCGGTTCGGAATACATCGCAGATCACCCGCGCGATGGAGATGGTCTCGGCGGCCAAGATGCGGCGCGCTCAGGAGCGAGTGCGTGCGGCGCGTCCGTATGCCGAGCGCATCCGGCTGATGATCGCCGGACTCTCGGCCCTGGGCGCATCGGTCGACCGCGAAGCGTTCCCGCTGCTTGAGCAGCGCCCCGTCAATCGCGTCGGTGTGATCCTGGTGACTGCCGATCGTGGCCTGGCCGGTGCGTTCAACACCAATGTCATCCGTCGCGCGGTTCGCTTCATCCGCGATGAATCCGGCCACCCGGCCGAGCTCATCACGGTCGGCCGCAAGGGTCGTGACTTCTTCTCACGGACGACTCAGGAAATCGAAGCTGAGTTCACCGCGCTAGGTGACGCACCGTCGATGGACTCGCTCCGGCCAATCATCGATGTCGCTATCCAGGACTTCACGTCCGGCCGCGTCGATGCCGTCCACCTGATCTACACGAAGTTCGTCAATACCCTTACCCAGCAGCCGGAAGTGCTCAAGATACTCCCGATCACGGCGCCGGAAGATGCAACGGCCGAAGAGCAGATCCAGGACTTCATCTTCGAGCCGAACCCTGAGACGGTGTTGCAGGCGCTTCTGCCGCGGTACATCGAGACTCAGGTCTACCAGGCGCTGCTGGAGTCGGTTGCTTCGGAGCATTCGGCGCGAATGGTCGCGATGCGGGCAGCGTCCGATAATGCCAACGAGTTCATCAATGAGTTGACGCTGACGCTCAACAAGGCGCGTCAGGCACAGATTACGCGTGAGGTTTCCGAGATTGCGGCCGGCGCTTCGGCACTTGGCGGGCGATAGGGACAGGTACAGGAAGTAGAGGAAAACCGTGGCGACTACTACAGGTGGAGCCGTCGGACAGGTCGTTCAGGTACAAGGCGCCGTCGTAGACGTCGAGTTCCCGCCTGACCAGCTGCCGGAAATTTACAACGCTCTCGAGATTCCAATGGACACCGGCGTCACGCTGACGCTTGAGGTCCAGCAGCACCTCGGCAACGACTGGGTGCGTGCCGTCGCGATGTCGACGACCGACGGCCTGCGCCGTGGCGCGAAGGCAACCGACGTTGGCGCTCCGATTCAGGTCCCGGTTGGCCCGGCGACACTTGGCAGGATCTTCAACGTTGTCGGTGAGCCGATCGACGGCAATCCGGTCGTCAACGCCGAGCAGACCTACGGCATCCACCGCCCGGCGCCTGAGTTCGACGAGCAGTCGACGGCCCTTGAGATCTTCGAAACCGGCCTCAAGGTCGTGGACCTGATCGCGCCGTTCACGAAGGGCGGTAAGACGGGCATCTTCGGTGGCGCCGGCGTCGGCAAGACTGTCGTCATCATGGAGTTGATCCGCAACATTGCCGCCGAGCACGGTGGTTATTCCGTCTTCTGCGGCGTCGGCGAGCGTACCCGCGAGGGCACCGCCCTCTATGGTGAGATGACCGAATCCGGCGTTATCGACAAGACAGCCATGGTCTTCGGCCAGATGAACGAGCCGCCAGGCGCCCGCCTGCGTGTCGCGCTCTCCGGCCTGACGATGGCTGAGTACTTCCGCGACGAGGGACGAGACGTCCTTCTCTTCATCGACAACATCTTCCGCTTCGTTCAGGCGGGCTCGGAAGTGTCCGCCCTTCTCGGTCGTATGCCGAGCGCCGTCGGTTACCAGCCAACCCTCGCCACTGAGATGGGCCAGCTCCAGGAGCGGATCACCTCGACCAAGCGCGGTTCGATCACGTCGGTCCAGGCCATCTACGTTCCGGCCGACGACTACACCGACCCGGCACCGGCGACGGCCTTCGCCCACCTCGACTCGACCGTCTCGCTTGAGCGTGCGATCGCCGAGCAGGGCTTGTACCCGGCCGTCGATCCGCTCTCGTCGACCTCCCGCGCACTCGATCCGCTCATCATCGGCGAGGAGCACTACCGAACTGCCCGTGAGGTTCAGCGGGTCCTCCAGCGCTACCGCGACCTGCAGGACATCATCGCCATCCTTGGTATCGAAGAGCTGTCGGAGGACGACAAGCTGACGGTCGCGCGCGCGCGCCGCATTCAGCGCTTCCTCTCCCAGCCGAACTTTGTCGCCGAAGTCTTCACCGGCACTCCAGGCCAGTACGTCACCCGCGAGCAGACCGTCCAGGGCTTCAAGGAGATCCTCGAGGGTCGCCACGACCAGCTCCCGGAGCAAGCCTTCTACATGGTCGGCACAATCGAGCAAGCCGTCGAAAAGGCCCAGCGGATGGCAGCGGAGAATTAGAGCGCGGGAATCGGGAATCGGGAATCCGGGAATCGTGGACCTTCGCGGCCACAACCCCGATTCCCGATTCCCGAACCCCGATTCCCGAGGGGGCACATGAGACCGGAAAAGCTCAACGTCGAAGTGGTCACTGCCGAGCGCGTCGTGTACGCTGAGAACGATGTCGACATGGTTGTCGCGCCCGGGGCCGAGGGGTCGCTCGGTATCCTGCCGAAGCACGCTCCGCTCTTCTCGCTGCTTGCAGCGGGTGAGATGCGGATCAAGAAGGCGGGACAGGAACAGTCGATCGTCGTGTTCGGAGGCTTCCTGGAAGTCGCCAACAACCGTGTTCTCGTCCTCGCTGACACGGCAGAGCGCGTTGAGGAGATCGACATCCAGCGCGCTGAGGAAGCCCGCCAGCGTGCCGAAGCGCGGCTCAGCCAGCGCGGGCAGGCTGGAATCGATCTGGCCGTCGCCGAGGCGTCAATGCAACGCGCGGCAGTCCGCTTGCGAGTTGCCCAGCGACGTCAACATGGCCGGGCACGCCCCGGACCGACCGATATGCGGAATCCATAGCATCGCGGCGAATCTCGCCGCTGGCAGATAAAGGAGATGGCCGTGCAGGTTGCCCAGAGACCCGAGTCAGCGACGACCGAGCACGGCCGTTCGGCGTCCGCGCCGCGAATCGTTACCGAGGGTGGTTCACCGCTTCAGGGGCATTTGCGGATCGGTGGAGCGAAGAATGCCGCCTTGCCAATGATGGCCGCCGCACTTTTGACTGACGAACCCTGCACGCTTGAAAATGTACCGGTCCTCGCAGACATCTTCGTCATGGTCGATCTCCTTCGCCGCCTCGGCGCTGAGGTGGACTTCAGCCCCGAAGAGCATCGCGTACGGATCCACGCCCGTGAGATCACCGAACGGAGCGCGCCGGCCGACCTAGTCGAGCGGATGCGCGCGTCATTCCTCGTTTCCGGCCCGATCCTGGCCCGTACTGGCGAGATGACCTCTCCCGCGCCGGGTGGGTGCAAGCTCGGCAGTCGCCCGGTCGATGTCGATGTGCGCGGCTTCAAGCGGATGGGCGCCAGCGTCTTTGTCGGCGACGGATTACTACAAGATGACCTCGCGCCGCCTTGAAGGCGCCGAAATCTACATGGATTACCCCAGCCACACTGGAACCGAAAACCTGCTGATGGCGGCCACCCTTTCGCGCGGGGTGACGACGATTGTCAACGCGGCAGCCGAGCCGGAGATCGACGCCCTCGGCAAGATGCTGATCGAGATGGGCGCCAAGATCGAAGGTCTCGGAACGCCGTACCTGCGCGTGACCGGCGTCGAGCGCCTGCACGGCTTCCACACCGCGATCCTGCCCGACCGTCTTGAAGCCGGCACCTTCGCGATCGGTGCCGTCATCACAGGTGGCGAGATCGTGCTGGAGAATGTCAACGAGCGCGACATGCTGCCGTTAACCTACAAGCTGCGCGAGGCCGGAGCCCAGGTCTGGTGGGGCGAGAGCGACATGCTCGTCCGTGCCGGACGGACGCTCGATTCGGTCGAAGTCCAGGCGCTGCCGTTCCCTGGCTTCCCGACCGACCTGCAGGCCGCCTTCGCCGTCCTGCTAACGCAGGCCAACGGCGTCAGCCGCATCTACGAGCGGGTCTTTAACGACCGACTGCGCTACACCGAAGAGCTGGAAAAGATGGGCGCCCGCGTTGAGTGCGTCAACACCCAGGAAGCGCGCTTCACCGGCCCGACCCGACTTCGTGGCGCCGATGTGACCGCCCTCGACATCCGCTCCGGTGCCTGCCTGATCCTGGCCGGCCTGGTGGCTGACGGCGAAACCCGCGTCTCGGAAACCAAGCATGTCCGCCGCGGCTACGAAGACATCGTCGGCAAGTTCGCCAGCCTCGGCGCCCGCATTCGTTACGAGTAGCAGGCACGAGCGTCAGGCCGCTCCCTCGTCGAGCATCTGAATGCCTGTCGTCTCTCGGAACAGGCGGGCCAGAAACTGCGTCCGTCCTGACACCTCCAGCTTCGCGTAGATGTGCCGCAGGTGTGTCTGGACGGTATTCTCGGAGACGAACAGAGCCTCGGAAACCTCGCGGTTCGACTTGCCGAGAGCGAGCAGTCGCGCGACCTGTCGTTCCTGTGGGGTCAGTGGCCAGTTGGTGGGTACTTCCGGCGGTCGGAGCGGCTGACGGAGCCTGATCACGAGCGCGACGGTGTCTTCACCGCCGCTCGATGCCTCGATACTGACGGCCCCGCCGGGAACGGGGGCTACGAGCTGTTGGCTCGGACGCTGGCTGGCCTTCAGCCCTGCGACGGCGGCGGCAATCGAGGTTGGCAGGTCGTCTGGACTTCCGGGTTCAACAGACCGCAGGTGGTCCAGCCACAACGCTCCGACTGGCGTTGCAAACGTCACCTCACCCTTGCCATTCACGAGCAGAATGCCGGAAGCATCAGCGTCGGGATGCTCGGAATGTAGCGCCTGTTCGCGTGAGAGCGCCGCTGCCAGTGTGTCGCCGATCAGCGGAGCCATCGAGCGCAGAAACGCAACATCCGAGCGCGTGAACGGCGAATCGGGATCTCGTCGATAGAGCTGCATCGCAGCCACCCAGGACCCGCGCGATCGAAAGCTGGCCAGGATCGTCCCACCCACCGGTGAACCCAGTTCGTGGAAAGCTCGCTCGTGTGCGTCCGCGCTCAGCTGATTGAGGACATCGGTCGGGTACCCCCAGCACGCTGACTGCCGCGACTGACTCGCGACGACCGGTAACCGGAGACGCATCAGCGTCGGAAGCTCGACATACGGCAGCGTGTCAGCTGTCAGGTAGACATCGCGCAACCACTCGCGACGCGCCCAGGCGTCGGTGTCGCTGGCGGCCAGCAGCCGGTTGACGAGTGTCGTGGACGGATCGATGCCGAACAGGCGATAGCCGTCGTTCGGGATCGCAGACGAGAGTGCTGAACAGATGTGCTGGGCAAGCTGCGTTGGTGGCAGACCGGAGCCGCCCAGTCGTTCGATTGCACGGCCTGCGGCCTGCTGGCGTTGTGTCAAGCGCATGCTGGCATCTTCGTCGCGTTCACCCGTCTCATACCTACCTGAACGTCCCCCAGATCTCACTGGTTCCAGTGATGGAGCCGGGGAACCATCGCGGCTATCGTATCCATTCGGAAGCCGCCGGACAACGTGGCCCGGCGGTGGAGCAATGACGCTGAAAGGAGCGCCATGATGGCGACTGCTGTAGCCGCGCGCCGGGTTGGAACATCCACAGGCGGAAAGCGGCGAATCATCTTCCCGGTTCTCGCTGGAATCCTCGCCCTCGTCGGTTTCATTCTTCTCGATGGTGTCCGCGAGGGGATCGCTCCCTGGAGCCTGCACGTCGACTACGATAATCAGCCCGAGGTCAGTCGCTGGCACTATCTCGCGCACGGAGCGACGGTCGGTGTGCTGTTCGCTGGAAGCATGTTGGCGCTGGTCTGGCAGCCGGCACGTAAACCGCTCCTTGTCCAGATGTACGTCCTCGGCTTCCTGACGCTGGCGCTCGTTTACGGAACGACCGATCCCGCCTCGATTGCCGGTTTCCTGCCGATCGTGCTGGTGATCGCAGCCATCCTGTTCTCTGCCTTTCCGGATCGACGCGCGCTCCTCCGGGTGCCGCGCCCCGGCGCGAGCCGGCTCTTGCTGGGACTTACGGCCCTGGCTGCCATCGGAATGGCGCCAGCCATCATCCGCGCCTTCACACACCTGTACGACGCGCCGGCCTTCGAAGGTGCCGTCGAACCGGAACGTTGGGGCGCTGACATCATCATGTCGTTCGTCCTCATCATCGCCGGCCTGCTCGTCTCTTCGAAGGGCGGCGGTTGGCGGGTGCTCGGCGTGATCGTCGGGATCGACTTCTTCTATATCGGGCTGGCCGCGCTGACGATCCCCAACCAGCCGGGGAGCTGGGGGACGATCGGCGGCATCCTCTCGATCACGTTTTCCATCATCTGGCTCGTGGCGTTGCTGAGCGAGAGCAATGCCGACCGACGCGAGACTGCGATGGCCGGCCAGTCCGACACGAGTGCCGAGGTGGCGAGGCTCCAGGACCGCTAAATCAGGGCGAATCCCCTCGCTGTGATAGACTTCGCCTGTACGGACGCCCGTTCCGGGTGTCCGTACACGTTTGTCACCCGTTCTGGATCCTGGAGCCATATTGGCGAAGCAACTCGGTATCGACCTCGGGACAGCGAATGTCCTCGTGTTCGTGCGTGGACGCGGCATCGTCATCAACGAGCCGTCGGTTGTCGCCATCTCCGCCCGTGACGGCAAGGTCAAGGCTGTTGGCCTCGAAGCGCGCAACATGCTCGGCCGTGAGCCGCGCGAGACGATCGAAGTTGTCAGGCCGATGCGCGACGGCGTGATCGCCGATTACGTTGTCACCCAGGAGATGCTGCACTACTTCATCAACAAAGCGGTTGGCAAATTCTCGCTGACCAAGCCGGACGTGATGATCTGCGTTCCAGCTGGTGTTACCGGAGTCGAGCGCCGGGCCGTGCGTGATGCAGCGCTGGCCGCCGGAGCCCGGCGGGCCTACCTGATCTCGGAGCCGCTGGCAGCCGCGATCGGCGCGAAGGTTCCAGTCGCCGATCCAAGTGGCAACATGGTGATCGACATCGGTGGCGGCACGACCGAGGTGGCCGTCATCTCCCTCAACGGCATCGTCAAGGCCAACTCGATCCGCGTCGGTGGCAACCGCTTCGACGAGGCCATCGCCAATTACATCAAGCGCAAATACAACCTGCGGATTGGCGAGCGGACAGCCGAGGAGGTCAAGATCGCAATTGGTTCCGCGATGCCGCTCGACGAGGACATGACGATGGACGTTCGAGGCCGTGACGAAGTTGCAGGACTGCCCCGAACGATTCGCATCCATTCCAACGAAGTCGTCGAAGCTATCACTGAGCCGCTGGAAGCGATCATCGGCGCCGTTCGCGCCGTCCTCGAAGAGACGCCTCCCGAACTGTCCTCCGACATCATCGACAAAGGCATGATCCTGACCGGTGGCGGCGCCCTCCTGCGCGGCCTCTCCGACCTGCTCACCGAAGTAACTGGCGTCCCCTGCTACGTCGCTGACGACCCCCTCTCCTGCGTCGCGGTTGGAACCGGCCTCGCGCTGGAATACTTCGACATCCTGCGCGACTCCCTCGAAGAGCCGTAGCCGTCAGCTATCAGCTATCAGCTATCATCAAGCTTGTCTGCTTCAGACGGGCCGATACTGCCTCACCGTCCCTCACCGTCATGCCTTGCTGACGGCTGATCGCTGATGCTGATCGCTAAATGGCTTCCGCGTCGTCTACACTCTTGTCCGTGACGGTTTGGACGGCCCTCCAGCCTGAGCGTCCGATCTGATGAGAGACGAGACGATGAACGGATCAACCGAACCGGCTGGCAGACTGCCTGCCCGTTCCGAGTCTGACCCTGCCTATACCTGGGACCTGGAGAGCATCTTCGAGAGCGATGCTGCCTGGGAAGCACGCTTTGCTGACGTACTGGACGGCTTGTCGACCTTGAGCAGTATTGCGAGACGATCGGCGATTCGGCGGACACGTTGCCACGTTGCTACCCGCGCTCCGACGTATGTGGACCGGCTGGAAGAACTGGTCTGAACGTCCTCGTGCAACTGGCAAGTCAGGCAGGAAACGATTGGACATCATCCGATGCGGATCGCGCTCGTCCAGATGCGCTGCGAAAAGGAAGACGTCGCCGGAAATTTGGCGAGGATCAGCGAAGAGATTGCGGCAGCCTGCGATCGCGGCATCGATGTCATCACGTTTCCGGAAATGAGCATCACGGGCTACCTCGATCCAGCACGCTGGCCGGAGGCGGTGCTTGACCTGGACAGTGACCCAGTCCGAGAGTTCGTTTCGATGACAGAACGGCGATCCGTCACCGCCGTCGCCGGAATCGTCGAGCGCAACACGGAGGTAAGCCGTTTATCACCCAGATCGTCGCGAGAAAGGGAGAGCTTGTCGGCGTCTACCGCAAGAACACAATCGTGGACGAAGAGGCGGAATGGTTCTCCCCCGGAGAGGGCGTGCTGGTCTTTGACCATTGCGGCGTCGCGATCGGCATCTCGATCTGCGCCGACATCGACAATCCGGCTGTCTTCGAGGCATGTGTAGAGCAAGGCGCTCGGATCGTGTTGGAGTGTGCCGCGCCGGGTCTCTACGGTGAGCAGGAGACGCGAGACTGGCAGACTGGGTTCGACTGGTGGCGGGAGAAGTGCGCCGACCAGCTCGGGGGTACGCACGGGAGCATCGCATCTACATCGCTGTCGCGACCCAGGCCGGGCGGACGGTTGACGAAGACTTCCCCGGTGGCGGTTACCTGTTCGGGCCAGATGGTGCTACCCTCGCGGCGACGGAGGATTGGTCCGAGGGTGTACTTGACGTTGAGATACCGGTCGGGGAGTGAGGACGCAGCGTGGTTCGAGGCAGTGATGTCGTTGTGATCGGCGCGGGTGTCGAGGGTAGCTCGATCGCCTACCAGTGCGCACGACGAGGGATGAGTGTCACGATTGTCGAAGCGCGCGAAGTCGCCAGCCAGGCGTCGGGAGCGAGCGCTGGTGGCGTCCGTCAGCAGGGCCGCGATCCGCGGGAGTTGCCAGTTGCGCTGCGCGCGATCGGTATGTGGCCGTCGCTGACTGAGGAACTGGCGGCCGATCTGGAGTATTTCCAGCAGGGCCACCTGACGCTGATCGCCGATGAGACCGACCTGCCGGCGATGGAGGAGAGCGTCGCTCGCCAGAGGGCTGGCGGCCTCGACGTTCGGATGCTCTACGACGCTGACGTTCGCGAGATCGCTCCACTCGTCGCGCCGGACATCATCGCCGGGGCGTATTGCGCTTCCGACGGCCACGCTAACCCTATCGCTACAACGAAGGCGTTCGCTGCCGCAGCCGTTCGACATCGTGCGCGGCTTCTGGAGCGAACGCCAGTGACGCGCATCGTCACCGACTCGGGCCGTGCTACGGGCGTCGAGACCACCGATGGGGTGATCGAAGCCGGTACGGTGATTGTCGCGGCTGGTGCCTGGAGCGCTGAGCTCTGCGAGACAGCCGGCTTTTCGATACCGGTCACGACGCGCGCTCCACAGATGATGTTGACGACGCGAATGCCACACGCACTCGACCCGGTTGTCGGTTGCGTCGGCCGCCAGTTGAGCCTCAAGCAGCTCCGCTACGGACAGTACCTGATCGGCGGTGGCTGGCCTGCGACGGTGTACCAGGATATCGATCGGCCGATTGGTCGCAACCAGCACGACAGTATCGCCGGTAGCGCGAAGGCATCGACATCGGTCTGGCCTGTCCTGCGAGACACGCATATCGTCCGCGTCTGGGCCGGACTCGAGGCGGAGGCCGAGGACTTCGTTCCGATCCTCGGCCAATCACCACTCGACGGGCTGCTGCTGGCGACCGGGTTTTCCGGACATGGATTCGCGCTTTCGCCGTACATCGGCGTCCTGCTGGCCGAGCTTGCCGCCACTGGCACGACACCGATTCCGCTCGATGGGTTGACGCTTGACCGCTTTGCGCCGTCCGGAGCATAACGATCGTGGATACCGGGGATGAACGTCGCGAACTGCACGATCTGCTCGCCCGACGCTGGAGCAGCCGTCGATTCGCGCCAACGCCGTTGTCCGATCGGTCGGTTGAGACGCTGATCGATGCGGCACGCTGGGCGCCGTCGTACGGCAATCGCCAGCCGTGGCGTTTCGTTGTTGTCCGAGATCCGGCGATCCTGGCTGGCGTCCACGCAGCGCTGACGCGCGGCAACGCCTACGCCAAGGTCGCGCCGGTCCTGATCGCGCTCTGTGGTGATCCGGACGATGGGCAGGTTGTGGAAGGCAAGCAGTACTATCTGATGGACGCCGGAATGGCGTTGGAGAACCTGCTGCTGCAGGCAGTCGCGCTTGGCTTACACGCACACCCTATGGGCGGATTCGACGAGGCGATGGTGCGCGACGTGCTGGGGATTCCGGAACACGTCCGGGTGCTGGCGCTGATCGCCGTTGGCCACCCCGGTCGGCTGGAAGATCTCGACGAGCGGACGCAGGAGCGCGAGTTGCGTCAACGGACGCGCAGGCCGCGCGAAGAGATCTGCTCCCACGATCGATGGGGTTTTGCGAGAACCGAAGAGTAGCGACGAACTGCCGGTCTTCGTTCCGAGCGGCGGCAGGATAGGATCGTCTATGCCACAGGAAGCATCAGAGTCATTGGTCGATATCGCGGCAAGAGCCGAGCGTCCGGTTCGCCCTGATCTGGCTTCCGAGCCAGACCCGGCGCCCGACCTGGTGACGTTTGACATCGTCCGGGCTGACCCAGAGGTGGTGGCGCTCGTCGAGCGCGCGAACGAGAACCTCGGCGTCCTCGGCTATACCGAACATGGTGTCCGCCACGTCACGCTCGTCTCGCGGATCGCCCGCAACGTTCTTCGCCACCTTGGCTACGACACTGAGCACCAGGAACTGGCCTCGATCGCCGGTTACCTGCACGACATCGGCAACGTCATCAGTCGCTATGACCATGCCCACACCGGAGCGATCCTGGCAAGGGATATCCTCAACCGCCTCGGAATGCCGCCTGGAGACGTAGCGATCATCATGGGCGCGATCGGATCACACGGGGACGACTCCGGCAGACTTGGCGAGGCTGTCCATCCAGTTGGCGCGGCGCTCATCCTCGCCGACAAGTCTGATGTTCACCGCTCGCGGGTCCGCAATCCGGAACCAGCCAGCTTCGACCAGCATGACAGGGTGAACTACGCATCGCAGTCATCATTCCTGCGAGTTGACGAGTTGAACAAAACGATCACGCTCGAACTGTCGATTGACACGTCAGTCGCGCAGGTGATGCACTACTTTGAAATCTTCCTGCCCCGGATGCTGATGAGCCGCCGCGCCGCCGAGTTCCTCAGTTGCCAGTTCCACATCACGATCAACGGCGTGGAGCTGCTGTGAGGTGTCACCTGACACCTCGACGGCTATACTTGCATTCATCTCGCGCGGTCAGTGGGGGCCGATGGCGTAGGCGTGGGATACTGCACAACTGCTAAGGGTGGGGTCGTTCAAGATGGTTTCTATCGCCGGGGCCCGGCGAGCCAGTGCTCGTTCCAGCATCAGTCAGCCAACTGAGTACGATCCGTTCATGATCGTCCTGGTGATCGTTCTGGGTCTGTTTGGGTTAGTCACAATCTGGAGCGCCAGCGGGGGCGGAGCAATCTCGCCCGGTTCGCAGGTCGTCCGTCAAGGCTTCTACTTTGTGACGGGTCTGATCGCGATGTTCGCGCTCTCGACCGTTCACTACCGCTTCCTGAAGTCGTTCGCTGTCGTCTTTTACCTCGGCTCGGTTGCGCTGCTCGTCTCGCTGCTGATGATCGGAACGACGACCGCAGGGTCAACGCGATGGATCATGATCGGACCAGTGTCGTTTCAGCCATCCGAAGCGGCGAAAGTAGCCGTCATCATTGCACTGGCCGCATTCATCCATGAGCGACACGACGAGATGGACCGGTTCTCCAACTTCCTGATCTCGCTGGCGATTGTTGGACTTCCGATGGGGCTGGTCTTTATCCAGCCGGACCTTGGGACAACCGGCGTCTTCGCGGCCATCTGGCTCGGAATGATCCTGATGTCATCAACACGATTGACCTACGTTGCCGGCGTCTTCCTGCTGTCACTTCCCGGCGCGTGGATCGCATGGAACTACCTGATGCATGATTATCAGAAGGATCGCCTGCTCATCTCATTCGATCCCTACAAGGACTATCTTGGGGAGGGATTCAACATCATCCAGGCACAGGTCACGATCGGATCGGCCGGCTGGTTCGGCCACGGGCTGACTGGCGGAAGCCAGAGTGAATTCCAGCTCCTGAAGGTACGAGAGACTGACTTCATCTTCGCCCATGCGATGAGCATGTTCGGCTTTGTTGGGGGATTAGCGCTGTTCTTCACCTTCATGCTCCTACTCTGGCGGATGCTGCGGGTCGTCAACATCGCTCCCGATGCGTTCGGCCAGCAGATCGCCGCGGGTGTCACAGCGATGATCTTCTTCCAGACCTTCGTCAACATCGGAATGAACCTCGGCATCCTGCCGGTCACCGGCATCACCTTGCCGTTTATTTCGCTCGGCGGCACGTCACTCTTCGTGACACTTGCCTCATTCGGAATCATCCAGAGCATCGTCCTGAACCATCGACGGCTTGGCTTTCAAGCGGGTTAGGCTTCAGCACGTTTGCCATCAGCCATCAGCCAATTGGTGAGTATCGGCCGGGTCGCTCACGTCGAAGATTGCGATCCGGCTGATTACTGATGGCTGATGGCTGTATACTAGACACCGTCGTGTACGGACACTTCCCATGGAGATGGATCGCTGATGCTTCCCGGACTTGGTGACCCCGACCGCGCGCCCGGGCGAACACAGTCGCTGTATCGAAAATATCGCCCAACGACCTTCGACGATGATGAGTTGGTCGGGCAGGAGCACATCTCTCGGACGCTGCGGAACGCGATCGCTCGCGGCCGGGTGGCGCACGCGTACCTGTTCTGCGGTCCGCGTGGGACCGGCAAGACCTCAACTGCCCGTTTGCTGGCGAAAGCGGTTAACTGCCTGAACGATGACCCAGAGCAGCGACCCTGCAACGAGTGTGCGAGCTGCACCGCGATAAACAACGGCAGCGCGACCGACATCGTCGAGATCGATGCTGCATCGAACCGCGGAATCGACGACATGCGAGACCTGCGCGAACGGGTCAACTATGCCCCCGTCCAACTGAAGACGAAGTTCTACATCATCGACGAGGCGCACCAGGTCACGAAAGACGCCTTCAATGCCTTCCTGAAGACGCTCGAAGAGCCGCCGCCCAATACGACCTTCATCCTGGCGACGACAGACCCGGACAAGCTGCCGGAGACCATCGCCTCCCGCTGCCAGCGCTTCGATTTCCGTCGCATTCCGCGCGAGGGAATGGTGGCGCACATGCGCCGTGTCGCCGACCGCGAAGCGATCGCGATCGACGACGATGTGCTCGAGATCGTCGCGCGTCGAGCAACCGGCAGCCTGCGTGACGGCCTCTCATTAATTGACATGCTGGCGACCGCTGCCGGGGAGCAGACCGATGGCCGGATTGATGTCGCGCTGGCTCGGCGCATGTTGGGGATGACCGACGACGGCTGGGAGTACGAGCTCATCCGCGCCCTGGCCGTTCGCGATGTCACGGCTGGCCTGACGGTGATCGGGAACGTGGTCGATGCCGGTCACGACATGCGTTCGTTCGGGAGGCGGCTGCTCGAGTTGTTGCGATTGCTGATGCTGGTGAGGGCAGGGGCCGACCCGGTCGAATCGAACGACACGATCCGCGAGCTGGCCGGCCGGTTCGAACTGGCCCAGTTGCTGCACATCAATCGCCAGTTCGCCGAGGTCGATTTCAAGATCCGCAGCGGCAGCTTCCCGCAACTCCCGCTTGAGCTGGCATTCGTTGGTTCGCTGGTCGAGCAGCCTGGCGGCGTCACGCAGGCCGCGGCACCCACCTATGTCCCTCCGGCCGCCGTATCGCGAGCGGAGCCAGCCCCTCGCCGGGACACTAGTCCGCCACGGCCAGCGCGACCAACGCACGGCGAGAGTCCACATGAACCGTCTGCAGCTTCAGCGCAGCGTCCTGTTCCACAGCCGGACATCGCTCCGCCGGTGCCTCCTGCTCCACCTGCTCTGCCACGGGCAAGCGGCGCTTCGGCCGGCGACGGTGACCTTCTCCAGCGGATTGCCGGAAGTTGGGAACGCGTGCGGACAGAGGTCAAGGCAGTCGACCGAAAGGTCGAAGCGCTGCTGGCATCGACCGATCCTGGATCGGTGGCGGGTGATTCACTGTTTGTCATCGCAGCCTATCCATTTCACGCTGCCAAGCTGAATGACACCCGCGTGCGGGCGATCGTCGAGGATGCCGTCGAGCGAGTGGTCGGTCAGCGCTTGAACACGTCGTTCGTTCTGCGTGATGAGCTGCCGGGAGCTGCGGCCGTCTCGGACCAACTGTCCGGGCAGGCTCCGCCCTCAGCCTGGAACCGCACGCCGTCGACCCCCGTGACGGCAAACAACGGTGTCCACGAGGACGACGTGCCGTTCGACGACGATACAGTGCCGCCACAGGACGATGAGTTCACCCGCAACGTCAAGACGTTGCTGAACGCCGAGGAAGTGACCGATCCGGATGAGATCGCGCGGATTCCGTAGTGGCGCATTCGACGTTGTCAGCGTCGTATTAGCTCACCAGCGCCGACTGGAAGATAATGGCTGACGTTCCGGCTACGGGGTCGAACCGACCCAGCACGAACGGCTCATCGCCGGTATAGGCTTGGCCGTCAGCCGGGGCGCGGGTGTTGCGGTCGATGCCTCGCCAGATCAGACCTGTCGAACTCCAATCCAGGTCGACAACGCGGTATCCGGTCTCGACCGGCACCTGCTGTAGTTCGCCGCTGTCGATTGTCAGGATCCAGAGCGATTGAAATACCTGCTGCCCCTGGGCATTTGGCACCTGCACGATGAAGAGCGACGTCGCGTCCGTCCGGCCCGGCTCGTAGATGTGCGATCGTTGCGGCCGGCGCGAACTGACCGGCGCTGATCAGCAGTTCGAGCAACGTGCCATCGGGAGCGATGGTAAAGATTGAGCCGCTCAGGTGACCGGTCGGTCCCCCGGCCGCCTCGACAAAGGCCAGCCGGCCTCGTCCCGGCAACCAGACGACGTCCCGAACAGTCCGCGATGGAGTCGTGTCAGGAGCGACGACCGCGCGTGCTGTATCTCCGACCGGTGTTACGTAGAGGCCAACCCCATCATCGCTGGCCAGCGTGTAGGCGATTCCCGCTCCGTTCGGTGCCCAGGCGAGAGAAATTGGATCGTTGACCTCCTCTGGCAGGTCAATAGGGTCCAGCGGAGGTTTCGTTCTGAACGGGTCGTCAGCGGCGAAACGCATCGTTGCAATCGTGCCGTTGCTGAGGATCGCTGACAGCGACTGGCTGTCCCATGACCAGTCGAGTGCCTGGATCGTCGGGACGCCAGCCGCTCCGGTCGTTGGGACCGGCCCATAAATGGGGTCGCCGGTACTACCGTCATTGTTGACGAGAACGATCTCCTCGACCCCCTGGCCCGCCTCGTCTCGGTAGCGGACGAGAGCGATTCTCGCCCCGTCGACTGTTTGTGCCCACGGACCGATGCGCTGCCCTTCGACGACACGTCGCGCGGGTTCGGCGCCAGGCTGATACCAGATTTCGTCGCTTGTATGGAAGAACACGCCATCAGGGGCAGGGCTGGTCGGGCCAGGAGCCAGCAGCGCGTCGAGTGCTGCCGAACGAGTTGGCTCCGGCGTTACTGCCGGTATAGCAGTCGCCTCATTCACGGGGTCGGTTGGGATCGGCAGGTTGATCGAGGTCGTCGGCGTCGATTCAGCCATCTCCGCCGCCGGAAGGCAACCGCCCAGGATAGCGATCAGGCTGACACCGATGCTCAGCCGAAGGATGGAGCGTCGGACGCGACCGGCGAATCGTGTGCAAACTATCGACAAAGCATGAACGCCAAGCCTAGAATCGGGTAACGGAACCAACGGAACCAACGGAACCAACGGAACCAGAGGAGGTGCAGGTGGGAGAGCGGCGTTCACTGGGGCGTCTGGCACGGGAGCCATTGTACAACACACGTGCCGTCGTTCAGTTGACCGGCGTGCCGGCCGATACGTTCCGTGCGTGGGAGCGACGCTACGGCGTGCCACGCCCGTTCCGGACGGCGAGCAAGCAACGACTCTACTCTGAACAGGATACCGGCGTCATTAGCTGGCTGCGCGATCGCACAGGCGAAGGTATGACGATCTCGCAGGCCATCCAGCGCCTGAAGCTGGAGGTTCCGGACGTGCTCGTCACCGAACAAACGACTGAAGCACCGATCCCTGATTTCCCGGTCGCGCCACAGATTGACGGCTTGCAGCAACGGTTTGTTGACGCCGTGATTGGTTTTGATACCGAGGGCGCCGAGTCTGTCGTCGACGAAGCGCTGGCGCGTTTTTCGGTCGAGGCGTTCGGCACGTGGCTCGTTGAGCCATTACTGCAGGAGATCAAACATCGCCGTGAACTGCGCCAGATCAGCGTCGCCGTCGAACACTTCGCGATTCGGCTGATCGAGCGCCGCCTCTCGGCCATCCTGACGTTGGCTGGGCCTGGGTCTGGCCATAGGACGAGTATCGTCGGATGTCCAGCCGGCGAGCCAAATGAGGTCGCGCTCCTCCTGCTGGCCATCGTGCTCTCGCGCCGAGGGTGGCGGGTTATCTACCTTGGTTCGCGGATGACAACCGACGCGCTCGTCGAAGCCGCACGAGCGATTCGACCGGACATGGTCTGCCTCTGCGTGTCAACCGCCGATGGCGCGTCGAACGCCAGTATCGCCACTCGGGCCCTTCGCTCCACCAACGAGCGATGGCTACCAGTTGTCGTCGTCCGCTCAGTTGCCGAGGCTGTTGACCAGATTGCTGGGTTGGGAGATCTGGAGTGGGTCGGCTGATGACCGATCCGGACGGTCGTCAACGCGGGTAATCGTCTTCGACCGTCTGCTGAGAATAGGGTCGTGCCTGGTTTGGATCGTCGTAGTCTTCGACATCGTAGTCGTCGTAGGCTGCTGCGGCTGGTGCACCCGACGATTCGCCGAGGTAGTGCATCGACGCCGCGCCGAGCGTGATCAGGTCGCCGTCGCGCAGCACCTGGTTGCGGATCAGTGCGCCGTTGACGCGTGTGCCGTTGCGACTCTCGCGGTCGACAATCTCGTGGCGACCGTCGGGCCGCTGGACGATTTCGGCGTGGTAGGCGGAGACAGTCGAGTGATCGAGAACGACCTCATTGTTCGGATAGCGTCCGAGCCTTACCCGCTGGATTGTCAACGGCTTCGAATCTCCGTCGATCAGTAACCTGGCCGGTGTATGCGATCCAACGTTCCCGCGCGGACCACCACCTCCGAGAGCACGCTCGATTGGGGACGAAAGGCGTTCCCAGAATCGGCCGACGCTATCGACGGTCCCAGGCGAGAAGACGGCGACGGGGGCGGCGAAAACGAAGAACGTCGCCGCGCCGGAGACAGTGCGGATAGGGTCAGCCCGTCGGTTCTGTGAATCCCAGTACAGCCAGATCAGTTCTGCCAGCCAGAGGATGCCGAGTAGGACGATACCCCATACCAACAGGTTGTCACCCATTCTGTCGTCGCCCCCTGCCTGTGCGATGCGTGCCGGTCGCAGACCCGGATTCGTTCAATCTGCGCACGTCGCTGTGACAACACGCGCGATGGCACGGCCACACGACAGCGACCGGCATCGGCCGTCATGGTCCGGACGGGAGTCCCCTGCCCCCTGCCTGTGGGGCTAGTATAACCGAGGCAGCACACAATTGTGCCGGTTTGTCACCTGTCGATTGTGTCGTGTCTCGTTCATCGTCTCACGTATTACGTGTGCAAGCGTCTCTCGCGACTGAGCCTTCAGGCATCACTAAGGCGCGATGCGCCAAATGGTAAGTTGCTCTCCAGGCATGGACGGGTCGATACCATCACTCGATCTGGCAAGTGACCGTAGGTGCGGCGAGGAAAGTAAACTGTGCTGCTTCCCGGCGTACGTTCTTCGTCGCGTCGGTCTTCACGTCCAGGTCAATCTGCTTCCGTAGGTGCGTGATCGAGTCTGGGTCCAACCGCTGGCTTCTCTGGATGCTGGGAATCCCCCATTCCACAATGCGCACTTGGCCGCTACGATAGCCGGGCAGCCGTTCGATGTAGGATCGTGATCGCGGAAAGGCGAGGCGCAGATGAAGACTTCCTACGAGTTCATTGTGGTCGGCTGTGGAGGATTGGGGAGCGCGGCCACATACTGGCTCTCGCGGATCGCCGGCAGTGAGGTGCTCGCACTTGAGCAGTTCAGGATCGGCCACGACAACGGAGCATCGCAGGACCATTCGCGGATCATCCGACTCTCGTATCACACACCAGAGTACACCGCGCTGACACCACACACCTACACCGCCTGGGACGAAGTCGAGGCCGAGTCCGGTCAGCAGCTAGTCTTTCGCACGGGTGGTCTGGACGTTGCTCCGGCCGGCTACACGCATTTGCTGGATGGCTATGCGGACTCGATGCGGTCCGCAGGCATCCCCTTCGACACGCTCGATCATCGTCAGACGATGGATCGCTATCCACAGTGGCGGTTGAACGACGGGGACATGGCCCTCTACCAGTCCGAGAGCGGGCTGGTGGACCCGCGCCGCGCGATTCAGACTCAGGTTGCGCTGGCGCGGGCGCATGGCGCGACCGTGCTGGACGAGACACCTGTCCGCGAGATCCGTCCGACCAGTGACGGTGTCGATGTGATCACCGATGCCGGAACGTTCCACGCCGGACGAATGGTTGTGACCTCTGACGCCTGGACTAACCAGGTGCTGGCTGGCGCGGGTGTCCGGATCCCGTTGACGGTGACGCAGGAGCAGGTGACCTACTGGGCAACCCCCAATCTCCGCGACTTCGCTCCTGACCGCTTCCCGATCTGGATCTGGCACGGTGGAGACACCGGCTGGTTCTATGGCTTCCCGGTCTACGGTGAGGTTGCGACGAAGGCTGGCGAAGACGTCGGCGGCGATGTCGTCACGACTGAGACACGCACGTTCGAGCCAAACCCCCGTCCATACGAAAAGCTGGAGAGCTTCCTGTCTGAGCGCATCCCTGGATCGCTCGGGCCAGTCCTCTACACAAAGTCGTGTCTCTACACGATGACGCCCGACCGCGACTTCGTCCTCGACCGCTTGCCCGAGTTTCCGCAGATCACGGTTGGACTCGGCGCCGCCCACGGGTTCAAGTTTTCATGCTTGATCGGCCAGATACTGTCCGACCTCGCCACGGAAGGAGACACGCGCTATCCAATCGCCTCGTTCGGCCTCAACCGACCAGCACTGACCGACCCGTCGTTCACCCCGGCATTCAACCTGACCGCCGTTTCGTCGTAGGTGCTTCGTCGTTGCCGGCGTGACATTTCAGGCGGTATCGTTGGACTCTGAGCATCGTGTCGATTGGCGGGAGACAGGCCATGGCAGCAACGCAACCCAAACTGATGACCGCCGACGAACTCTGGGCACTTGGCGACGACGGCTACCGACACGATCTGATTGAGGGAGAGCCGTATCGTATGTCGCCTGCAAGCCCGAAGCACGGAAAATTCGCTGCTCGCGTTGCTCGTTACCTTGATGTGTTCGTCGATGAGCACAGTCTGGGCGAGGTGTTCGCTGCCGAATCCGGCTTCTTGCTATCCCGAAATCCCGATACCGTTCTCGCTCCAGACGCCGCCTTCGTTCGTTCCGAAAAGATCCCGCCCGAGGATCAGCAGGACGGCTTCTGGGAGGTCGTTCCTGACCTCGTTGTCGAGGTCATTTCACCGTCCGATACGGTTGGCTATCTCGTCGACAAAGTAGCAGCCTACCTCGACGCAGGCGTGGAAGCCGTTCTGACGATCGATCCCAGGCGACGAACACTGTCAATTCACACACAGGACGGAATCTCACGCATACTTCGTGATTCAGAAGTGCTCGAATTACCGGACATCCTGCCCGGATTCTCGCTACCAGTCGGTGAGATTTTTCGACGAGTTCAGCGCCGAGAGCCATGACAGCGCGCGGCTCTCGCATGTGACATTCGTTACCGGCTCCCCACCGCCTCGACAATCGCCGCGATGTGTTCCGGGCGGGTGCCACAGCACCCCCCGATGATCGACATGCCCTCGCTGGCATAGCCGCGGGCGTGTTCGGCCAACTCTCCAGCAGTGTGGTCGTGTTCCCACTTCCAGACCCACATATCGTAGCGGCCGTTGTTGGGGTAAACACCAAGCGGGAGGGTCGTATAGCCGCGCAGCCACTCCGCCACTCCATGCGCCTTCTCGGCCGGCAGGCAGTGGACGAGGATGGCCTGGACTCCAATCTCTTCGAATCTTCGGGCGGCGCGGCCGAAGAGATCGCCGTCAGAATCCTGTTCCTCGCCAAAGATGCCGACAGGTCCGTTGGCGTTGCGCCGGTAGGCGACCCAGAGCGGTATGCCGCTCTCAACCAGTGTCTCGTAGTGGGGAAAGGCAAACTCCTCGCCAATCGGCGGGCCAAGCTCGACCAGTAGCGCATCGGGGCGGGTTGCCGGGTCCTCGTTGAGGACTCCTGTTAACTCACGCAGGTAATCGAGTGGGACGGTCCATTCCCAGTCCTTCGTTCCCCGCTCGTACGACGGACCGTTGTAACCCCACTCCTGCTTCGGCCCGTCCTGGATCATCATGCAGAAGACGACCGCCGTTTCCGGCCTGCCGCCCTCGGCAGCTGCCTCTCGTGCGAGTTGGACGGCGAGCTTCGCCTTCTCATGCCAGGTCTTGGCCGGGACATCGATATCGCCGTCGGTTTCGAGCGCCACGCAGCGGTGGAACAGAAACGTGTTGGTCAGCAGGATGTCAGCGCCGGCGTCGACATAACGGCGATGCATCGCCTTGACGATCTCCGGTGCCTCGTACAGTGCCATGCTGCCCCAGGTGAAGTTGACACCTTCCTCTGGCTGGTCCCCGTCAACCGGTGGGTAGCCCATTGCCTGGAGCTCCGAGCCGATCCCGCCGTCCATGACAGTGACCTGGCCCCGCGTCCAACGGGCTTCGAGCGATTCGTAGACCTTTGATTTGTGGATGCTCATGTGATCTCCGTTCTCAGTTGTGTCACACGATTGACGAGGCATCAGGCATCAGACAGATGACGAAGTCACCTCGGATGCCTGTCGTCTGGTTCGTCGTAGACCACTGCTTCAGTTCCATTGCAACCGCGCTCGCGTTGCCCAGTACTGCGCTGCCGGTTCAGCCATCTGCGAGATTGCCTCACGGGCCTCGTTGTCGAGCGCGACACGAAACGCTCCCATGTTCGATCGAACCTGGTCGGAGGTCGCCGCTCCGGAGAGGACGCAGTCCACCCAGGGACGCTCGAGGACGGCTGCCAGCGCGAGTTGATCGATCGTGCAACCGAGCCGGGTAGCCTGTCGTTCGAGGACAAAGCGTCTGCCTGCGAAGGCCGGGTCGTCATTGCGATCGGTCAGCCTGCCATTGGCGAGCGCCTCCTTGACGATGACGCCCATTCCAGACTGCCGCGCCTGGAACAGCAACGTCGAGAGCGACGGCTCAAGGATATTCCAGGTTGCCTGAACGACATCGAACAGGGGCCGTTGGTCGCGTTCGACTCCGGTCGCCCGGACCAGGACGCTCCACGAATCCATGCCGCTTAGAGTCAGGCCGATCAGCAGACCCGTCTGTCGCTTGATCTCCGCCAGCCGATCGAGCACATTCGGCCGGTTCAGAACACCGGACGAGAGAGTGGCCGAGTGGATCTGATAGAGCCGCAACGATGTCCCGAGGTAAGCCCTTGACTCTGTGTACTGCCGATCGAGGGTCTCCAGCGTGTGATCCTTGACCTCGTGCTGGTCTGCGCTCGTCTTCCAGCCAGCGGTGTACGTATAACCCCACTTGCTGCCGACGACGATTGGGGCGGAGCCGAGGCCACGGCTGGTGATCCAGCCGGCCAGGAATTCCTCAGCCTTACCGTATGAACGCGCGGCATCCAGATAGCGGATTCCGGATTCCCAGGCTGCGTCCAGCACGCCGTACGCGTGGCGACGCATCGCCTCTACATCGTGACCTCCGGACATATCCAGGGCATGACCCAGCGTGATGTATCCGGGCCGGCCAAGTGCCGCCAGCCCAAGACCGAGCCTTGAAACGGTCAGTCCCGTTGCGCCGAGCGCGCGGTAATCCATGCCCCGACCTTCCCGAAGAATGCTGGGGCCATTATCCGCGAACGCGCGGATATCTGCCGCGATGTTTTTCCGGGAACGAACCAACGATCGGTGCTGATCGCCGAACGCTACGTGGTGGCGTGCGCGAAGCGCGCGAGCGTCTGTTCGAGCGACGCGATTCGCTGGTTCAGCTCATCGAGCCGGTTGTCGAGGCTTGCGGGCATCTCTTCAGCCGGTCTCAGCTGATACTCACTGGTGGATGGTTCGCCATCTGGCGGTTGCATGCTTTGGTCAAACATGACGTGGCTACTGGACCCTTGAACGCGCGACCAGGCTCGTGCGATCGCTGCGTCACGGAGCAGGTCAACGGCACGGTGCCGGTTTGGTGAGCTGACGGTGATGCCGATGTGCGTCGTCAGCGTCAGTTCGGTGCCGTTGCTGACGAACGAGACCGACATCGCATTGATGATACGTTCGGCGACGATACTGACATTGTCGATCGAGCCAATGTCTTCCAGCAGGACTCCGAACTCGTCGCTGCCGAGCCGGGCGGCCGTGTCGCTCGATCGCAGGCAGGAGCGAAGACGTTGTGCCACTGCGATGACAAGCCCATCGTCAACGTCGTTCTTCGCGTGTCCGTCGTCCGTCGCGAAGTTGTTGAAGTCAATCGCGAGCACGACAATCGGCTGCTGGCGACGCGCTGACCGGACAACCGCGTGGTCGACCCGATCGATGAACAGGCTTCGGGTAGGTAGATCGGTCAATCTGTCGTGCATTGCTGCGCGGTTCACCTGATCGCCGACTCCGACGCTTGCTTCTGGGCCACGCAGTTCAAAGACGACGCCCTGGATTTCCGGATCCGTCGACTTATTGACCGCTGAGATCGCGATTGTTCTCCACGAATCGCCGTCGAGCCGCACCCGGACCTCAATGGCGCGCGTCTTCTGGGGTTGGGTGAACGCCTCGGTAATGATGCTGAGAAGTTGGGGTGAGTCATCCGGATGAAAGAAGCTGAAGGCATTCACGCCGGCAATCGCCTCTGGTGGGAATCCGAGTAACCGCTCAGCGACCGGCGCTGCGGCACGAATCGTCCCATTCGCGTTAATGATCAGAAACAGCTCACTCGCCTCCCGAGTGGTTGCTGCCCGCGAAGTCGTCCGGTCTGCCTGAATCGCTTCGATGCGATCCAGGTCGCCTTGCGTCATGTTTCCACTCGCCGACCATGCGAATGGCGTCGTCTGCGCCCGCGTCAATGGCGGCAACCCGGTCGGTGTCGCCTAGCCCGTGCCCGACGACGATGATGCTAACGGCGTCGCCGCCTGGGAGCGCGCGGATATCGCGGCAGAGCTGCAACGCATGGCCGTCCGGGAGGTGGTTGCTGATCATGACGATGTGAAAGACATTATCGTGAAACGCAGACAGAGCCGACGCCGCGGCGTTGTGCCCGTCGACGGCCTGCCCGCGAACTGAGAGTTCGAGCTCGGTTGCCTGGCGTGTCTGAGTGTCCGGATCGACCAGCAGCGTTCGAACGTTTTTCACTCCATGATGTGCCGCCGCGTTCGATCCCTGCATCCGACACCCCTTACCTGTCTGTGACTAATTGGCGTTGTATCCACCGGGCTGATTGTCGAAGGCTACCGTCGCGTCATCAGTGCCGATTACGTTCGCCAGTTGCCCTGACTGTAAAGATACCGACAGGCTGCGGACGCTGAACAGAGGAAGAACGTACCGCTTCGGCCACTATCCGCTGTACCTGTGCAGGAGCCACATGTTTTCTGGCTGTGGCTGGCACGGCGGTTGCATAGGCAGGCAGCAACTGCTGGACGGGAACGGTATTCGCCGGGCGGCGCATTGCTGACTCGAATTAATCAAGGAAATATGTTGGCTCTCAGGGAGGCGACGATGGGCGAAGCAGGTGACCTGATTGACGCGGCTCTTCATGAGGACGATGTACGTGTTCTGCGGCACAGAATTGAGTGTGATTATGCGACCAGCGATGTCCCATCCGACGCGTTCCAGGAGATGCAGATTGAGATCCCGCTCCGTGGCGAGGAGGTACACGTTCATAAGCGGCCTGTCGTTCGTGAGGAAGTAATCGTCAGCAAGATGCTTCGCGAGCGAACGCTGGTGGTGACCGAGACGCTGAGCCGTGAGGAATTGCGGATCGATGATGACTACATTGATGATGAATTGCGCGACATGAGGCTCGAACGGGGTCGTATCGGACGTTCAGTGTAGGTACGCTCCTCGCGGCGTCAAGAAGGAGTGAACGGTGAGCTGGCTTTCTCGTCTTCAAGTTGGAATGCAGGTGCATGCGACCGATGGCCTGCTCGGAACAGTCGCCTCCGTCCCTCGCGTTGATCTTGGCGACCCGTCGGCGCCGGCCGAAGTCATCGTACTCGCGTCACCAGATAACGCTGGCCCAGGTGTTGAGGAGTTTCGACGTGTATCACGAGGGATGATCGAGCGTGTCGAAGCAAAGGCTGTCTATCTCAACGAAGCTCGATCCGGCGTTCCTGCCGCAAGCTCGTCCGTCAGCGCCGCCCACCGCCGGTTGCGAAACGGAAGCGAGCAGCTCAACATCCCAGTCGTCGAAGAGCAGGTCCAGGTCGATACACGGGTTATCGAACTCGGCCATGTGAGCGTCCAGAAGAAGGTAGATGAGTTCCTGGACGAGCGCGTGATTTCGCTACGCCACCAGCAAGTCGAGGTCGAACGGGTGCCCATTGATCGGATCATCGATGAGATCATCGAACCGTACCTCGATGGGGATGTCTATGTCGTTCCAATCATCGAGGAAGAGATCGTCATCACACGCCGATTGCGCCTGAAGGAAGAGCTTCGCGTCCAGCGAACGATTGGTCACCACGAGGAATCGATCCAGACACCGTTCCGGCGCGAGCGCGTTGTTGTCACCGAGCATTGGTATGACGACGACCGCCCGGCAGTCAATGCCGTCGAACCAGACGCCGACGCTACAGTCGTCCAGGGCCGCCGAATGGCGCCCGAAGGATAACGGTGCTACGAGCGTGTCTCTGCTGGCGCTGGTGACGTCGTGCCACCACGACCTGCCGCCAGCAGCCAGGCGTAAAGCCACACCAGGTTAAATGCTCCGACCAGGTACTTTCCGGCATCAGGCAATCCGCTGGGTGAGATAAAACCCTCGAACGCCCCTGCGATCAGCAACAGCGGAACACAGCCGAAGACGAGGTAGATCGCGCGCTGTCCCGCACGGACAAGCGACTGCCGTCGCGTCATCAATCCGGGCCGCAACATCGCGTCGCCCAGCAACAACCCTGCACCTCCGGCGATGAAGATGACCGATAGCTCGATTCCACCGTGCGGAGAGACGAATGCTCCCAGATCGTCACCAAGGCCGTAGTTACCGGCGAGTCCGGCAACCGCTCCGATACTCAGCCCGTTGTTGACCATCACGAAGACAGTGCCGACGCCGAAAATCGCCCCACCCGCGAACGCCATGAACGACACCTGGATGTTGTTGGTCGCGATGAACGACGCCATCGGTGCGCGCTCGGTCCGCTCGATCTCAAGCCAGGTTTCGCCGCGTTCGACCTGCTCGACGAACGGTGAGTTGGGCAAGACGACGCGCGCAGCGGTCGGATCAGCCAGTGATAGTCCGAGCGCGAACAGAAATGGGATTGCGAACATCGCGAAAGATGCGACGATATAGCGCCACGACTCGCGGAAGGCGCGTGGATAGCCCGATCTGAAGAAGTAACCGATAGCTGCCAGCTGGCTACCTTCCGGCCGGTAGACGATGGGATGTGCGCGGCTGACGAGGCTCTCCAGGTAGCGGGTCACTCGATCGCGGGGGAAATCGCGGCGGGCGATTGCGAGGTCGGATGTCGCCTGGCGGTACAATCGCCCCAGGTCCTCGAGTTCCGACGCGCTCAGCCGTGTTCCCTGCCTGCCGCGCCCTCGCTCCAGCAACACTTCGAGCTGTTGCCAGCGAGGCCGGCGTGTGTGGACGAACTGGTCGATCATCAGGAAGGCGCTCTCTTCGTGGTCAGCCCAGAGTCACAGGATACCCGCTACCGGGTCGAGACACCCGAACAGCTTGGCCTCGAGTATGACATCGCCGGGCTCGGGACGCGACTGATGGCGGCAATCGTCGACATGATCTTCCTGGGTCTGATTGCTGGACTGGCCCTCTGTTTCGGCGTTTTCGGCCTGACGGTCGTCTTTGCCTCGATCAGCGACGAGAGCACAGCCAATGCGATCGCGCTCGCGATCGTCGCCCTCATCTTCTTCTTCGTCGTCTGGGGCTACTATGTTCTCTTCGAGACGATCTGGCACGGCCAGTCTCCCGGCAAACGCTGGACCGGTCTGCGCGTCATCCAGGACGGCGGCTACCCAATCGGCTTCTCGCACGCGGCCATCCGCAACATCGTCCGCATTGCCGACTTCCTCCCGTTCCTCTACATTATCGGCGCGATCGTCATGCTGGTTGATTCCAAATCACGCCGCCTGGGCGATCTGGTCGCCGGGACGATCGTCGTCAAGGAACAGCAGGAGATCTCGCTCGCCACGATCGGTAGCGACCAGCCGGCACCGGCGCCGTGGCCAACCGACGCCGTCGGTACATCGTTCCCTGCGTTAATTCCCGCCCAGGTCTCCGATTCCGGCGTCTATCCCAACCTGTCACGCATCAGTTCAGCAGAGTACAGCTTGTTACGCGAGTTCCTCCAACGGCGGACGATGCTCGCACCCGCTGCCCGAGCATCGCTCGCGTTCAATCTCGCCCAAGGCTTCGCTCGCCGCCTCGACTATACGCCGGCCGGTGATGTACCGGAGCAGTTCCTCCACCGCCTCGCCATCGAACTCGCGTCACGACATTCACCACGCACCCAGGTGCCGCGAGCGGAAGGACCGACGTTTTAGCGTCGGTTCCGCAGGGGTTGGATCTACGGCGCGCGCCACCTTTCGTTACATATGAACCCGCTCGCCTGGCCTACGGCCGATGATCGGCTGCTGCCGGTCGGGCAGCGTCGTCCACGGGTGCATTGGGAGCTCCGGTTGGTCGGAAAGTGGTTCGCCGCCGACCATCGTCAGCGTGTTGACGAGTTGCTTCGTGCCACTGCGCGGGTTGAGCTCGACATCGTAGAACGTGAACTCGCCCTCATCAACCCGCCAGATTGCGACATCGGCCAGGCTGCCAACTGCAAGCGTGCCCAGGTCGGGCCGGCGCATCGCGGCGGCCGGGCGAGCGGTGGCGCGGTCGATGACCTCCGGCAGGCTCAGTCCGAGGTTGAGGAACTTCGAGAGTGTCGTCGGCATGTCGAACATCGGTCCCTGGCGTGCCATCTGGTGGATGTCGCTCGAGATGACATCGGGGAGGACGCCCTGAGCCAGCATCGCGTCGGTCGTCTCGAACGAGAACGAGCCGGTGCCGTGGCCGATGTCGAGCACGAGACCACGTTCCTGAAGCTCCTTGATGGTCGGATTGATCTTGCCGTCATCGTTGAGGATGCGCATGTCGCCGCCGGTGAAGCAGTGGGTCAGGATGTCGCCGGGCCGCAACAGACCGGCAACTTCGTCGATTGTTGGCGGTCCCGCACCGATGTGGACCATCAGCGGCAACCCGACCCGATCGGCCAGTTCGCGAGCCAGCTCCAGCGGGCGAATTCCGGTCCCGCGCGTAGTGTTGCGGTCGATCCGCGCCTTGACCCCGAGGATCAGGTCACGATTCTGTTCGATCATCATCGCGCCAATATCGACGTTGCAGTAGTCGAGGTTGGCCAGTTCATACGTCGGCGCGACAAGCCCGATCACTGACAGATTCAGCAGTGAGTAGACGCGCACCTTACTCGGCTCAGCGACATAGCGGCGAAATCCCGGGAACGTGTAGCTGCCCGCGCTGCCGACGTCGAGCCATGTCGTGACCCCCGTCTTAGCGGCGACCGGGTCCGGCTCGATCCCCCAGTAGGTCACGCCCCAATAGATGTGCGTGTGCAGGTCGATCAAGCCTGGCGTGACGACCTGGCCGGATGCGTCGATCACCTTCGCGCTGTTGCGTCGATGTTCGGTCGCCACCGTCACAACCTTGCCGTCCGCGATCGCGATATCAAGCGTCTCATCGATTCCTGCAGCCGGATCGATGACGCGTCCTCCCTTGACGACTGTATCGTATGCCACGCTCTCACTCCTCTCAGTCAAACCGGTCCCTCATCCCCTCCTGCCGAGGCCGCCCTTCAGACCCAACAGCCGACGCGCATCAGCGGGTGTAGCCACTTCGCGGCCAAGTTCGCGAGTCAGCCGCGAACAGCGATCGACAAGCTGCGCGTTACTGGTCGCCAACTCACCGTAGCGGTAGTACACATTGTCTTCCATGCCGGTCCGGACGTGGCCACCCATGATGATCGCCATCGTGTTCATCGGCAATTGACCGCGCCCGAGTCCGATCGCCGACCACTGCGAACCGGGCGGCAGCAATTCCACCATGTGGAGCAACATCTTCGGCGTCGCCGGTGCGCCGCCCCTGACGCCGAGAACGAACTGCCACCAGAGCGGACCTTCGATCGCGCCTTCGTTGATCAAGCCGAGGCAGTTGTAGATCATCCCGACGTCGAAGCATTCCAGCTCGGGCCGGACGTTGTACTCGTGGAATGACGCCGCCATTTCGCGCAGGAAGCTCGGCGGATTCAGAAAGACACCTTCGCCGAAGTTCATCGTTCCGGCATCAAACGACCCCAGCTCTGGTTCGAGTGTTAGCGGCTCCAGCCGCTTATGTGGCTCCAGGCCGGTGTAGCCGCCAGTCGTCAGGTTGAGCACCATGTCCGTCTCAGACGAAACGCGCTCGACGATCTCGCGGAAGTAGTCCATGTTGTGGGTCGGCGTTCCGTCTGCCTCACGGACGTGGATGTGAGCGATTGCCGCTCCGGCATTCCACGACTCAATCGCCGAGGTCGCGATCTGCTCCGGCGTGCACGGCAGGTTCGGGTTCTGCGCCAGCGTCGTCCCCGATCCTGTAATCGCGACGCTGATGATGCATGGGTCGTTGATGGCCATCTGGCGTTCCCTCCCGTCGAAGCTGCTCGATGGCCGCTATCATCGCACACGTCGGGACGCGTGGTCCGCGTCCCGCGTCACGCCACTGTCAGGTGGTTGCCCTGTCGCTCCAACTCTCCGCTCGCCAGCATGGCCTCAACCAGAGGATCGACGATCGATCGCATCTCTTCCGTCAGGCGTGGGAAGCCAATCAGCCGACATGCTGCGGACGCGACCTGAGACTGTTCGATGCCGTAGGCGTTTGAGATCGAGGCTCGGATCGCGACGGCGATCTCTTCGGGCGCGACGTTTTGCAATGTCCTGCCGTTGACAGAACTACGGTCGCGTAGCGGTGGTTCGATCATTCCTGCGGACCAGAGAAACGAGCCACGCTGCTCCATCCGACCGTCGAGCGATGCGCGAACAATGGCTGCATCCAGGGCCGCCCGAATGCGGTTACCCGTTCGACCGACGCCTGCAGCGTCGGTAACGCGACGAATCGCGTCATCGACATGGACTGGGCTTTCGACCGCGACGACATCCGCCATCCAGTCAGCGAGTCGTTCGACCGGGACGGCATGGAGTTCGAGTCCATTGGTCTGTACCGCTGGCTCGGCAAAGACGTATTCTGGAATTCCTGTCGCGGAGTGTGTGGCGTCGTCATCGTCCGCCGCTGCCCGGTCGATGGTCGTCTCCTGCGTCGTTGGGACCGGGATCTGGCTCGTGTCGCCTCGTGCGGCAGCCTCGTCGATTGCGGCAACAACACGCTTCAGCTCGCGGTCGGGGTTGCGGAACCAGTCGGTGCTCCAGATGCGATGGATGCGCCAGCCGAGCCCTTCGAGCACCTGCTGGCGCAGCCGGTCGCGGTCGCGGGCCGAGCGGGCCGAGTGGTAGCTCGGCGCCGTCGCACTCGATCCCCAGCAGGTAGCGGCCCGGGCTGCTGCGGGTCGACGACGGCCAGGTCGATGAAGAACCCGGCCGACCCGACCTGCCGCCTCGACCGCGTAGCCCGCCTCGACCAGCGCGGCTAGCGACCGCCTCCTCGAACGGCGAGCCGGACTCGCGGCCGGTTGCTTCGGCACGTCCAGGATGCCGGTCTGGGCGTAGTGCAGGAAGCGCTTGAATGCCGACGACGCCCCGGCCTGGGTGCGGTCGAGGTCGATGTCGTCGGCGGTCAGGTTGGTGAAGACCTCGCAGCGCAGCCGCGGCGCGGGTGATCAGCACGTTCAGCCGCCGCTCGCCGCCGTCGGCGTTCAGCGGCCCGAAGTTCATCGCGAGATAGCCTTCGGCCGTGCGCCCGTAGCCGACGCTGATGAAGATCACGTCGCGCTCGTCGCCCTGGACGTTCTCCAGGTTCTTGACGAAGAACGGCTCGTGCGGGTGGGCGGCGAAGAACGCCTCGCGCGGTGGGTCGTCGCGGCGCAGCCGCTCCAGCTCGTCGAGGATCGCCTCGGCCTGCGGCGTTCGAGAACGCGGCGACGCCCAGCGTCAGATCCAGGCAGCGAGCGGCGCGTGCTGCCATCACCGCCTCGGCGACGATCCGCGCTTCGCTCGCGGTTGGTCCGGCGTGCCGCCACGATCGTAGGCAGTGTCGGGCAGGTGGCGGAAGACGAGCCCGGCCTCGGCGCGCGACGATCCGGGCTGGGGAAGATCGACCAGCTTGTTCTCGTAGAACTCGTGGTTGGAGACGGCGATCAGCGACTCGTGCCGGCTGCGGTAGTGCCAGCGCAGCATCCGCTGCGGCGCGCTCTGGGCCGAGAACAGGCCGAGGATGCTCTCGATATCGGCGGTCAGCATCCTCGTCGTCGAGGTCCTCGCCGCTGCGTCAGCGAGTCGAAGAAGCTGGTCGGCGGCAACTGCCTGGCTGTCGCCGACGACGACCGCCTGCCGGCCACGCAGCCAGCGCGCCGAACGCATCGACCGGCTGGACCTGGCTCGCCTCGTCGAAGACGACCAGATCGAATGCCAGCACGCCGGCGGGAGGAAGGTCGCGATCGAGAGCGGGCTCATCATGAAGACCGGCTTGATCGCCTGGACAGCGTTCCCAGCCCGCGCCATGAGCTGCCGAACTGGCAGATGGCGGGACTTCTTCTCGAACTCGCGCCGCAGGACACCGAGCTGACCGCCGGCCTCATGCTGCGGAAGCCGCTGCCAGTGGGCCAGCGCCAGTCGCGAACGGTTGTGGGCGAAGACGAGTTTGTCGAGTTCGCGGAAGCGCTCGATCACCTGCTCGTGCGCCGACGCATCGAAGGTCGCCAGTTCCGGCCGCTCGCTCAGCGCCCGCTCCAGCAGGACAGCGTGCCGCCCGCGTCGGAAGGCGTTGGTCGCATTCCGACTGGCGTCACGCCAGCGTTCCGCGACCCGAATGACCTCGTCCAGCCCTTCCTGGCGGCAGTTTGCTACCGACTGGTTGAATGCCAGCATCTGGTCGATGTCGTCAAAGCGTAACGTCCAGATTCGTAACAGGTCGTCCAGGACGGCATACGATTGCTGTTCGAGCGATTGCCCATCTCCGAAGCGCCGGGGTTCGTCAAGCTCCAGGAATGAGTGGATTGCCCGTAGCCGCCCGTCCCATGTATCGCGCGCTTGCCTGACCGCGTCGCTCGCCGACCGAATTGCGTTCGGATCCGGGGTGCCTGCAAGGTATGTCACGACCTCTCGCGGAATCGTTCCGGCCTCGACATCTGCGTGCAATTCGATCAGCCACTCGGCAACGTTCGCGCGTTGTTCCCAGTTCATCGTGCTGGTCTGCCAGGTTGTGCCGAACAGCGTCTGTCCGAGGGCTTCGTGCTGCCGGACGATCTCACCCTGCCGCCGCGCTTCCAGGACGTCGTCGATGAGCGCAATCTGGGCATCGACGCCGTCCGGTAGCCCACTGGTGCAGTAGCCGGCCAGCGTCGATTTCGCAGCCCGGTACGATCCGGACAGGAATCGCCACCACTTGTCACGATTCGCAGCCAGGCTCTGGCGAACCGGCAGCAGGTCCGCATCCCACCCCTCCGGGATCAGTTCATCCTGCCGCCTGCCATGAATCTCAGCGTGTGTTACTCCGGCCGCGATGAGTTCACGAATTGCGGCTGGGCTGCCGCTCCACTCCGTCGCTCCAACGTAGACTCCATCCAGCGGTGGCGCTGACAGGACCCTGGTGGAAGCCGTCAGTAACAGCTTGGTATCAGGCTCGCCGGCTGGATCGGACATCGTGAACTCGCCCGCCAGAATGGCCGTCGCCTCGCGAAGCGCTGCCAATGCTGCAGGTGCGGCCTGCAATTCTGTCCGCAGCCGGTCGTTGTCCGACGGCAGCATGACCGACCGGGCGCTGCCCCAGAACGGATGCTCGACCGGCGTTCCCATTACTGCGAGACGCGCCTGCAACTCTTGAACGATTGCGTGCCGCTGACCGAACTCGACCTCGTTCCAGTTCGCCATCGCCGGAAGTTCCAGTTTCGGCCACGCATCGCTTCCGTCAGTCGCCCGCGCCCGAATCAGCTCTCCATATGCCATGTACGGCGTTACGTTGCTGTTACCGATCGGTGCGTTGACGGCGTCACAGTAGGCGTTGAGCCGGGCACGGCTCGATTCGAGCAGGTCAAGCTCCGAGCGCAATTCCGCGACCTTCGGCTTACCGAGCTCCAACGTCCGCCGCAACTCCGCCAGGACCGAGCGCTTGTTGATCTTGTGCGAGTGCAGTTCGAGGCACGCCTCGCCAAGCCCGACCCGATCCAGCCGACGTTTGACGACCTCCAGCGCCGCCATCTTCTCGGCGACGAACAGAACCGTCTTCCCGGCGCCGATCGCCTCGGCGATCAGGTTTGTGATCGTCTGCGACTTGCCGGTCCCGGGCGGCCCCTGAATCACAAGGTTGCGGCCGGCGCTTACGTCCAGAATCGCCAGCGTCTGCGATGAGTCGGCATCGACGACCTGACGGACCTCGTCCGGCTTGATGTACGAATCGAGAAACGCATCGTCTGCGATGATCGAGGGCGGCTCGGTGAAGCCGGCTTCGGTCAGCAGTGAGCTGACGATCGGGT
Source organism: uncultured Chloroflexia bacterium (assembly GCA_963763325.1). Classification (GTDB taxonomy): domain Bacteria; phylum Chloroflexota; class Chloroflexia; order Thermomicrobiales; family CFX8; genus JBBECJ01. Next base: position 713,520 of record CAVXOL010000024.1, on the reverse strand, counting down.
GCTGAGTCGGCTTGCCACCATCTGGCCAGGTCGATGGATCGAGGTCGCGATACATCAGGAACTTGCCGAACGAGAAGAAGCCGAGCGCAATGGCCGTGCGGTCCACCGACCAGCGCTGGCGACTTGCGACGGCGTTCCCCCACGTGTCAAACCAGTCATCGACGTCGAGATCTTCGACTTCCGGCATGACCGGCGCTTCGATCCCGAATTCGATCCTGAGCTTGGCCGCCAGCGAAAGATTGTCGCCGATGTCTTCGCCACCGTAGGACAGGTGGAAGCGGTCGAGCGCGTTGCTGCGCTCCAGGTCAACTGGTACGAGGATCAGCGGCGCGCGGCGCTTCTCCTGGCTCGTGTCGTCCTCGTACCACTCCAACATGCCCAACGCGAGGTAGAGGATGTTTACACCCTGTTCCTCGATGAACGTCCGAGCCGCGTAGAAGGTGTTCAGCAGTCGCGTTTGCAGTTGCTCGCTCGCCACCGCTGTCTGGAGTTGTGTGTCCCGTTGCCGGCTGGCGACTTCGGCTGGTGACAGCGCTTCTGGTTGAGCGAGCGCTGGCTGGTCGCGCTCTGCTGGCAATGGCGGCTGCGTTGGTTGTGGCAGAAGGGTGGCTTGTTCGGCGGTCGCTATTGCTGGTTTTGGCTCGGGAGCGGGAGCGAATGTCATCCGCTTGCCCTCGCGAACCAGTATCCGGAAGACCTCTGCCGGAGACTCTCCAATAGCCTCGACGCCGCGTGACTTCAGCGCCCGGTAACTGATCAGCGAGTTACGTAGCCCGAGGTCGAGCAGGTCTCTCCGCGCACTCTCCAGTCTCGTCTGGACGGAGTCAACGCCAGCGTCCTCCGCCGGCACAGGTTCGGCAGCCATCGATCCGGTTCCTTCCAGGGACAGGAGCATTCCAATCAGGACGATGCTTGCATGGTAGCAGTTTCTGCGTACCTCCGGCCCTCCGGTCCTTGCCCATCAGTCGAGTTCCATAACGCCGTTGACGGTCGTCTCCGTCTACGTGGGTCCATCGCCGTTACAATTCACCAGGAGGCGACGAGATGCCACGAACCAATAGCCGCTTGCGTCGAGCGCTCATGATTGTTGCCGCGAGCGTCCCACTCGTTCTGCTGATGCTGTTGCCGCTGGCAGCAGCACGCGAATCCAACCCAACGGATGGGTTACGCTACATCGCTCTCGGGGACTCAATCCCGTCGGGTAATGCGTTTCCGACCGACGAAACACGACCCTGTCAGCGCAACGCTGACTCATACCCCTGGCTGCTCAGCCAGCAACTGGCGGTGTCCTACGAATCAGACGCTTTCACGTTCAACCACCTCGCATGCAGTGGCGCACGGATCGCGGTTGGCGAGGATGAGGTGATCGATCGTTGTCTCGATACGCTTGGTGCGGAGGCGAGGGACAACCAGACCACAGCGTGCCAGTTGAAGTGGTTGCCATATCAGGTCGACGATGCACTCGACCTTCTGGATGGACGGCCATCACTCGTGACGATCACGATCGGCGCGAACGACACCGGCTGGACAGATCCGCTCGGCTTGATCTCTTTGATGCTTGCTACCGACTCCGAGTTCCGCGACGAGATCGACGCGGTGTCTTCGAACGTTGAAACGGCATTGGCTGCGCAAATCGAACGGCTCGTTACGGAATCGAACGCCACTGTCATCGTGACCGACATCTATAACCCCTTCAACGCCGACAGCGTGCTGTTCCAACTGGCGTTGACCGCCCAGGCAAGTGCCTGGGGCGCGGAAAACGTTGGAGAAGAGCCATGTACCGGAACTGACCGCAACGGGGTCGAACACAGGTTGTCCTGCACAGAGCGCGCCGAGTATGGACTTCAAGCACTGAGTGCGTCGATACGCAACGCGGTCGCCGGATTCCCCGAGCGGGTGTTCGCCGTTACGTTGATCGATGCATTTCGCGGTCATGAGGCTCCCGCCGGGACGTGCGGTGACGCAGAACCCGGTGCAGACGAGAGTTGGATACGCGAGACAGCGTCGGGTGGTATTGTGCCGTTTCCAGACTGCTTCCATCCGAACACAGCCGGCGCCGAAGCCATCGCGAGCCTCATACTGAGCGCCTGGCAGGAACATGACGAGTCATGAAACCCGGTCCACCATCAAATTCGTTGTGCTAAACTGAGTCCAGCGACGGATGCCAGGGGTGCGCGTAAAGCGCTGAGATTGCGGGGAACGCCCGCGAACCCTCCGAACCTGATCCGGGTAATACCGGCGTAGGAACGGCATCGAAAACCAGTGTCACCACTGCGCCGTCGGCCTTCGGGTCGCGGCGTCTTTGTTTTCCAGCCACTGGTTTCCGAACTCAGGGACACCCCTCAACCTCACTTCTGGCACTCCAATGTCGTGCAGCTATCCGCGAATCAGCGTCCAGCTCCGGTCGAATGGCTGATTGCTGATCGCAGATGGCTGCTAGCTCTACGGAGGGAGGATGGGATGTCACTGTCAACGGCGATACCCGCCGCACTGACGATCGCCGGGTCCGATTCCGGCGGTGGGGCGGGAATTCAAGCCGACCTGAAGACGTTTGCGGCGCTCGGCGTCTACGGCACGTCGGCGATTACAGCCGTTACCGCTCAAAACACGCTTGGCGTCGACAGCTTCGTCGCACTGGCACCGGAGATGGTTGCCGCTCAGATGCGCTCGGTGATCGCTGACATCAGACCGCGCGCGGCGAAGACAGGGATGTTGGCGAATGCCGGCATCGTCCGCGAGGTGGCGGCTGTCCTGGCCGACAACCCGGAGTTGCCGCTGGTGATCGACCCGGTCACGCACGCGAAGAGCGGCGATGCGCTGCTGGCCGACGATGCCGTCAGCGTCCTGCGCGATCTGCTGATCCCGCGCTGTGCGGTCGTGACGCCCAACCTTCCCGAGGCTGCGGCTCTGGTCGGCTTCCCGGTCGAGAGCGAGGCCGAGATGCTCCAGGCCGGGTTGGCACTGCTCGACGCCGGAGCGGCGGCCGTCGTCGTCAAGGGCGGTCACCGGCCAGACACCGCCGACGACCTCTACCTCGATCGCGAGACGGTTGAGTGGCTGCGCTCGGGCCGGATCGCGACCCGTTGCACGCACGGCACCGGCTGCACCTTCTCGGCCGCGATCACGGCCTGCCTGGCACGTGGGATGGCGACCTTCGAAGCTGTCTGCACCGCCAAGGAGTACCTGACGGCAGCGATGCGTGCCGGCTACGAGGTCGGCGGCGGCCATTCACCGGTCAACCACTTCCACGCCTTCGATTCGATGCTCTATCCAGAAAGGATCGCGCGATGACTGCAACGGTGACACCAACCGAGACGACAACTGACAAGCCGCTCGTGATTGGCGGACGCGAGTTTTCCTCGCGGCTGATGCTCGGCACCGGCAAGTACCGGACGTTCGATGAGATGATCGGCGCGTTCGAGGCGTCAGAAACCCAGATCATCACGGTCGCGCTGCGTCGGATCGACTTCGATGACCCTGAGAGCCGCAGTGTGCTTGAGAATGTCGACTGGTCGAAGTACCAGATCCTTCCCAACACGGCCGGTTGCGCGAACGGCTGACGAGGCCGTCCGAATCGCCCGGCTGGCGCGCTCGATGGGCCTCTCCGACTGGATCAAGCTCGAAGTCATTCCCGATCCGCTCGTACCTCTTCCCCGACCCGATCGGGACGCTCGAAGCCGCCCGGACGCTTGTTGGAGAAGGCTTCGTCGTCCTGCCGTACATCAACGACGATCCCGTCCTCGCGCAGCAGCTGCGAAGAGATCGGCTGCGCGACGGTGATGCCGCTGGCGGCGCCGATTGGCTCCGGCCAGGGGTTGCTGCGAACCGAGCGAATCCAGATCATCGTCGAGCAGGCGAGCGTGCCGGTCGTCGTCGACGCCGGGATCGGCGCGCCGAGCGACGCGTCGCTGGCGATGGAGACGGGCGCCGACGCCGTGCCTCGTCAACTCGCCATCGCGCTCGCCCGAAACCCGGCGATGATGGCGCGCGCGATGGCGCTCGGCGTCGAGGCGGGCCGAACTGCCTGGCTGGCCGGACGAATGGAGAAGCGCCAGAACGCCGCGCCGAGCAGCCCGACGACCGGGATCAGCACGTGAACGATCTCGCGCCGAGCCTGAAGCGCTACCTCGTCACCGACGCACGAGCCGGTTCGGTCGAGCGGCTGATCGAGATCTGCCGCGCCGCTCTTGAGGGAGGCGTGACCGCGATTCAGCTCCGCGCCAAAGGCTGGACCGACCTGCAGTTGCTCGATGCCGCGCTGGCCCTCGGTCCCCTCTGTCGAGACGCGAACGCGCTCTTCGTCGTCAACGACCGGCTCGACATCGCGCTGGCGTCCGGCGCGGACGGTGTCCACCTCGGCGTCGATGACCTGCCGGTTACCGTCGCTCGCCGCCTGCTTGGTCCGGACGCCGTCATCGGCTACTCACCCGAGGGCGATGCTGACAGGTTGGACGCCGAAGCGGCTGGTGCTGACTATCTCGGAGTCGGCCCGGTCTATGGCACTGGAACGAAACCGGACGCGGGAGCGGCGATCGGACTCGCCGGACTGCAGCGAATCGTTGCCGCAACGCCGCTACCGGTCATCGGCATCGGTGGCATCACGATCGAGCAGGCGCCGGATGTCGTCGAGACCGGCGCGGTCGGTGTCGCGGTCGTTGGTGCGGTCTTCATGGCTGGTGACCCGACCGCGGCCGCCCGCAGGCTCCGCGAGGTGCTGCCGTGACCCGCCCGATTCCGCGCCTGCATCTGATCGGACCGCTGCTGGTCGATCCATCGGACTATCCCCGGCTCGCGAAGGCTGCATACCGGGGTGGCTGCGATGCGATCCACGTCCGCGTCCCCGGCGGGACGACAGATGAGGTGCTCGGCCTGGCGCGAGCGGTTCGGAACCAGAGTACCGACGCCGTGTTGATCGTGAACGACAGAGTGGATGTGGCTCTCGTAGCCGGTGCAGGTGGTGTCCAGCTCGGAGAACACGGGTTCTCGGTCGAAGATGCTCGCCTGCTGCTATCACCGGAAATGCTGATCGGTCGCTCTGTCCACGACATCGCTGGCGCTCTTGGCTGCGTCGGAAGCGGGCGCCGACTATCTCCTGGCGGGCCACATCTTCGATACGCCGAGCAAGCAGGGCACTCCAGGACGTGGGCTCGACTGGCTGGCAGAACTGGCTGCTGCCGTTCAGGTTCCAGTCATCGCCCTTGGCGGCATCACGAAGGATCGTATACCAGCCGTTCTTGCTGCCGGGGCATATGGCGTCGCCCTCGGGCGCGAGCTTCTCTGCGCCGCCGATCCGGAACATGTGGCGGCCGCAGCGGCACGGGTCGTGTTTTCGTAGAAGCCAACCAGCCTGAACGCATGAAAGGAATCACCAATGCAACAGACTGTCTCAACCATCACCGTTCAACTCAATGGAATCGACGCCGTTGTCCCACACGGGACGACGCTTGGCGGCCTGATCGACAGTAAAGGCATCGAGCGGAGAATGATCGCAGTCGAGTACAACACCGAAATCCTCCCGCGTCATGCCTACGACGCCACGATCCTCAACGAAGGTGACCGGCTCGAGGTCGTCCACATGGTTGGAGGTGGCTGACGTGCAGCCGGGTTCGTTCTTCGCGCAACTGACGGCCGAGAACGTCGCTCTCCATCAGGCAGCCCTCAATCATCCTGCTGTCCTCGGTATCGGTGACGGCTCGTTGCCGGAGCGCACGTTCCGCTACTACATCGAGCAGGACTACAACTATCTGGTGCGATACACCAAGGTGCTCGCCCTCGCAGTCGCCGCCAGCCCTGACCTTCCAACCGCGACGAAGCTGGCCGAACTGTTGAGTTCGACGCTGTCCGTCGAAGTTGGTGCGCTGATCGACCTGTATGCCGCGTTCGGTGGCGTACGTGAGTCGCTCGGCGCGACCCCTCTAGCGCCAACCTGTCAGGCGTATACCGACCATTTGTTGGCGACGGCGGCCGGCGGCAACCTGCTCGTCATCCTCGCTGGCGTCCTGCCCTGCCAGTGGGGCTATCGTGAGATCGGCCATCATCTGCGTCGTCGAGGACTGCCCGACGATGAGCGCTACGCCCGCTGGATTGAGGAATATGCCTCAGTTGAATACGGAGATCTCGTTGACTGGCTCGTCGGCCGCTTCGATGAACTCGCTATCAGCGAGTCAGAAATGAACCTCCAGGCGGCGCGAAACGCATTTGCGCTCAGCACCCATTACGAACACGCCTTCTGGCAGATGGCCTGGACGCAGGAGAGATGGCCGTAACGACGTGAACGCAGAGCGCGATACAGGATCGGCCCCTACCGGTACTCCGCCGGCAATTCGCCGTTCGATGAGCCAACCAGAACGACGTTGCGGGATGGTCCGTACGTGGTGCTGAACTGCTCGGTACGGGTCTCGCCGTTCTCGGTCACGTGGCGGAAGACGGTGACATCGAATCCGTCCTGAGCGCGTTCGATCTGGCGCGTCTGGCCGTCGGGGATCGTGTCGGATGGCTGATAGACGATTTCTTCGTCCGCTGCCTCGACATTCTCACGCTTCGGCTCATCGACATGGACTGACCAGGGCGGCGCCGTTCCGTAGAGCCGGATCGTAAAATCCTGACCGTCGGCGTCGGCCTCGATCAGGACAGCCGTACCGGTGTTGTTGGTCCACTTGAAGTCGAGTCCTGATGCCTCGTCGACAGCAGCATCCAGCCCAACGTAACCGTTGGAAGCGTAGTTCGGAATCCAGTAGGAATGGGTCGTTCGCTCATTGATCTGGTATCCCAGCCAGAAGACAGGCTGGAAGACGGTCGTCGCGACCTGGCAGATGCCTCCCGCCTCCGAAGGGACCGTCGTCAACTGGCCGCCCTCGTTGGCGATGCCGTAGGCGATCTGGAATCCGGCCTCGACGGTCGTTGGCCCAACCTCGCCGTTGAATGAGAACGTCTGACCCGGCAGGACGATGACTCCGTTGAGTCGTGACGCCGCCAGCTCGATATTGTGCATTCGTTCAGGCAAGCCCCCGCCATACGACGTGCTGGCTTCGCCGATGTTGGAAGTGATCCCAAGCGAGTTCAGATTCTCCGGCAAGGCCGGTGGGTTGTTGATCTCGACCGGCAGGTCAACACGGTTGGCAGCGTTCTCGCCGAGGAACATAGCCTGGATGATGCCGCGCGACTCGTCCCATTGCAGTCGCTGGCCGGGACTGCCCTCGGAGGTCTTGATCAAGGTGCCGCTGACGTCCCACCAGACACGAGCGCTTTGCGGCGCGCGGTTGGTGAAGATCGCGATCTCGTTGACGACATCGTCGACCCACTGCTGGTTGATGGCAATCGTCGCCGGCTGCCCTGGGCCTTTGGCACTGGACAATTCGAGCCAGGTGGAAATCTGATCTGAGCCAAGCGTCCAGACTTCGCCAGCCGCGACAAGCTCGACCGGCGCATCCCAGATGTTATCGAGCCGTTGCCGTGCGTCGGCATAGTCCTCATCCCACGCGGCTGGCTCGGTCTCAACGATCGTCAGCGCGACGCGATCGTCCCCACTGGCCATCGCTGCAAGGATCGCCGAGCGCGTCGCATCAACATCCAGCGCGCGGCCGATCTGTGCGCTGACGTACGATGGTCCGGTCGTCGTGTTGAGCGTGAGAGAGGGATCGACCTTTACCTGGAAGATCTCCGCTTCCAGCTGCCGCAGGTCCGCTTCGAGCAACTCACCCTGGATGGCGATGCGGTCCAGCGCAACTTCGGTTGGATCGTCGCGCAACGTCCAGAGCAGCGCCATCCGGGATGGCCCAACGCCTGTGCGTCCTTCCTGCATCGCGTCGTCCAGTGCGCCGTCGATATCCATTGTCAAGCCAAGCTCGGCAGCGCTGAGTTCCCAGCTCCGATCGCCATCGGTCAGAACCAGCGGCTGGCTGGTCCGATCGTCAACGGCCTCGCTCAGCGCGGCGTACGCTTCTGCCTCGGTCATTCCGCTGAGGTCGACGCCGAATGCGTGGACTCCTGTTCGGATATTGTCCCGGCCTGCAAACTGGAAAGTCGCGAAGATCGCGATGACAATTGCCAGGGTGCCCAGTGCGCCGATGCGCGTCAGCAACGCGATCCGTTCCAACCGCGAACGGCGCTCGACGGATCTGGCCGGCGCTGTCGCGACGGCTTTGTGCTCCTCGGTGCTTGAGCTGGTGCGTGTTCTGGTCTTGCTAACCGTGCTGACTCTCACATGCCGGTTCCGGCTTGACTGACGGATCAGCGCACAACAGGTGCGTTATCGTCATAATCCCAAGTAGCTCGGAACGCTACGAAGCTCGTACAGACGGCGGCTACTCCGATCGAGTCGGAAGTGTACCTGCTGAACCGCCACGAGGCATGCGAGATGCGGAAGAAGGACAGGTAGTGGTCTATTCCGGTGCCTCGTCCTCCATAATCGATGCGTTAAGAGTGCGGTACGGTTGTATCGATGAGCGCATGACATAGTAGAGGGAGATCCCAATGGCTGATTTGCAGGGCAAGCGTGTAGCGATGGTGTTGGCACGCAATTTCGAAGACATCGAAGCGACTGATCCGAAGCAGTACCTTGAAGAGCGTGGCGCGACCGTTACCGTGATCGGGCTGGACAGCAACCCGATTGAGGGAAAGAAAGGCGCAGTCCTCAATCCGGATACGACCTTCGACCAGACATCGCCAGGCGACTATGACGCGCTCGTGATCCCTGGCGGTGGCTCGCCCGAACAGCTTCGGATCAATGACGCAGCAGTCGCCTTTACGCGAGACTTCGTCGCCTCCGGCAAACCGGTCGCCAGCATCTGCCACGGACCGCAGTTGTTGATCTCAGCTGAAGTCGTTCGTGGCAGGACGCTTACCAGCGTCGCCACGATCCGCGATGACGTCAAGAACGCTGGTGCCAACTACGTCGACGAGGCGATCGTGACGGACGGCAACCTGATCACGTCACGCGTTCCAAAGGATCTGCCACAGTTCAACGAGGCTGTTGCCGAGAGCCTGGCGAAGGTTGCGGCCTCCGCCTGAGGTCTGACTGACATCGGGAATCGAAAGCGGCCGGCGCAATCGATTGCGCCGGCCGCTCGTTGTGTCCGTCGTTCCAGACGCTGGGCTAATCCCAGTTGCTACCGCCAGGGAAGTTCTCGTGCCGGCCCTGGAATCCCTGTTCAGGCCGGAACTCCTGGTCGGCGCGGTACTGCGGGATGCCCCGGTAACCGCTTGGAGCCTGATAGCCCTGATAGCCGGGGTTCGCCTGGTATGGATAGAACGCTGGCTGCCGATATGACTGAGGCTGCTGATATCCCTGATAGCCATAGTTGGAACTGGCACGCAGGTAACCCCGGTCGTTTCGATGGCTGCGATTGCGCATGATCCGGCCGGCGAGTAGCCCACCGGCAGTGGCTGCCGCGACGACAGCCAGCGGATTGTCCTGGATCTTCTTCATGATCCCGCTGTCGGACGTGCTGGAACGCGAACCCATTGTGTACTTCGCAGACGGGTACGTCGTGGTCTGGTCCCACTGCCGATCCCTTGCAGCGGTGGTGTGCACCGATCTGCTGTCGGATTCGCGATACTCGTGACTCGTTGCAGCCGGTGTGGTTGACCGGGTTGGGCTGCTTCCGACCATGCCCGGCCGGGTGTCATTGTCGTCGCCGGGAACAGGCGAGTAGAGGTCGGCAACAGCGTCCGTCGCCCCGTGATCAGGATCGGTCGTGTGGCGATTGTAGCCACGGCCGGTTGTCTGGGTCGTTCGATCGTCATTGTGTTCCTGCATTGATCTTGTCCCTTTCCTCATTGCATTGTGCAGCTCGACTACGATTAGCGGCGCTACTGCCGCTGCTTTCCACGTCGCAACTTTGAAACCGCGAACGCTGCGAGCATCGACCCTGTGAACGTCGCAACTCGCTTACCAAGGCTCGGTGAGTCGGATTGGTCCGGTATTCGACCGACTGGTTGAGCGCCTGCATGAGGATCTGCGCCGCTGGCTGTCGCGGTTCCTTCCCGCCGGTCGAACGCGCGGGCGTTCTGTTCGTTAGCTGCCCGCTCGTCACTGTTGGTCACCTTCTCGGGATGGCTGGCGAGGTCTTCGACTGTCTTCTCGTCATAACGGCGTTGCAGAACGGCGTTGATTTCGGCACCAACCAGCAAGACGATCGAGGAGATGTAGAGGAAGAACATCAGAACGACGACGGCTCCCAGGGCACCATAGGCGTTACCAGGGTTGGCGTACGTCACGTAGAACTTGAAACCGAATGTGACCGCTATCCAGAGCAGGGTTGCGATCACCGATCCAGGCGAGATCCAATGGAACGACTGCTCGACGTTCGGGCCGAGGTAGTAGAGAACCGCCAGCATGAACATGAAGAAGATGACAGCCATCGGCCAGCGAAGGATGTTCCAGGTCAGCTCGAATGCCGAGCCAAGCCCCATCTGATCCGCGACCCAACTTCCGATCTGTTCGCCGAATACGAACAACGTGAAGGCCAGGATGATGAGAACGCCCATCAGAATTGTCAGCCCGATCGAGACGAGCTTCTTCTTGACGAACGGACGATCCTCGTCGATGTCGTAGGCGCGGTTGAATGATCGGATAATCGTCGAGACGCCATTCGAACCGGACCAGAGCGCGATCAGCGCTGATGTAAGAACACCCAGGGACGCAACGCCACCGCTCACATCGGCGATAGCCGAGTCAACCAACCCGGACAGCAGCTCCTGAGTGTCTGCTGGAGCGCGCTCCTGAATCAAATCTCTCAACTGCCCGGCAACATCGACCGATGTCACCTGACCGATCAGTGCCGCTAGCGTGACGAGAAAGATGATCATAGGCGGGATCGCAAAGATCGCGTGATAGGCGACACCAGCAGCGAGTTCCATGACTTCGTCGTCCTTGAACTCTTTGGCGGTTCGTTTGCCGAGTTCTTTAAGCGGCAGCTTCTGAAACGTCAGTTTCGCGCTGTCTCTGGATGTTGGCTCATCCGTTGCCTGTATCGCGCTCATTGTTTTGCTCCCGTGGGTCGTTGCTGACGCGTCGTAGTCTGGTGCGTAAATGCAAGCCCCGTACCAACCGTGATGTTTCTTACATATCGCTGGAATCGCGCGCGTTTCCATATTGCTCATGGTAGCGTGTAGCGTGGCGCTCAGGTGCGTCGCAAATCGGGATCGGATGTGAGGGAGCAATCAGTGGGACGTGGTTTTGGAGTTGCGGCGGCCGTCAGTCACGATGTCATCCGGGAAGTCGCCCGGGAGGCGGAACGGCTCGGCTATTCGTCGTTCTGGTGTAACGACACTCCCGGCGCCGATGGCATCGCAGGAATTGCAGCGGCAGCCGCCGTGACAGAGCGGATCAAGCTTGGCGTCGGTGTCATCCCGCTCGATCGCCGGCCGGCCGATGTAATCGCTGGCGATCTCACCGCGCTCGGCCTTCCGCAGGACCGGCTGTTGCTTGGCGTCGGCTCCGGAGGCGACCGGCGTGTCAGCACGGTGCGCGAGGGTATCGAGCGGCTGCACGAGCTGGTCGCGGCCCCAGTCATCGTCGGCGCGCTCGGTCCGAAGATGACCAGCCTGGGAGGTGAGGTTGGTGATGGCGTTCTCTTCAACTGGCAGACGCCGGAGACGGCGCAGAGCTCCGGTCAGATCTGTCGCGATGCCGCAGCCGCTGCCGGTCGCCCAGCACCGCTGGTGATGGCCTATGTCAGAACCGCCCTCCTGCCACAGGCAGACGAGCGGCTGGATACCGAGGCTGGCCGCTATGCCCGGGTACCAGCCTACGCGGCACACTTCGCGCGGATGGGCGTCTCCGCGCGGGATACCGCAGTCAGTGGGCCGGACGCTGCCACGATCCAGCCACTGATTGCTGCCCATGAAGCGTCGCTCGATGAGACTGTCGTTCGCGCGATCACCGCCGACGACACAGCCGCCAGCATCCTCGAACTGCTGTACGCATGTGCGCCAGATTGACACGACACGAAAGGAGCATTCGATGCAGGTATCAGAAATGTTGTCCTCCGCTCGTGAAGCAATGACAGTCAAGCGAGTGTTCGGCGAGCCAATTGAGAAGGACGGCGTCACGATCATTCCGGTGGCGCGGATTGCCGGCGGCGGCGGTGGCGGTAGCGGTGACAGCGAGGAGGGATCCGGCAGCGGTGGCGGCTACGGAGTCATGGCAAAGCCCGTTGGTGTCTTCGTCGTCCGCGACGGGGAGGTGACCTGGCAGCCAGCGCTCGACGTCAACAAGATCGTCCTGGGCGGGCAGGCGGTCGCAATCGTCCTGTTCCTCGTGATCGGCTCGATCTTTCGAGCGCGGGGGAATCGGTCCAGCCTCGACTGATCGCGTGGATGAGTCGGTTGCCATCTCACGCCCAATGCCTGATGATCCCTGTCGCTGACATGCGGACAGGGAGGAGGGCAGATGGCCTGGAACATTGGCGTCCTCGGATTGACGCACGATCATGTCTGGGAGCACATCGGCACACTGGCACGTCGTGATGACGTTACGTTGTCGGTGGCCGACCCAAACGCTCCACTGGTTGAGAAGGTCCGCGCCGAATACGACATCGAGCGCGGCTACGACGACTACGCGACGCTGCTCGAACGTGAGCAACCGGACGCGGTTCTCGTCTTCGCTGACAATGCAGGATCGGTCGAGATCGTCGAATTGGCAGCCTCGCACGGCAAGCCGGTCATGCTCGAAAAGCCTATGGCAGATTCGCTGCAGGGCGCCGAGCGGATCAGAGTCGCCGTTCGCAAGGCCGGCGTGCCGCTGATGGTCAACTGGCCGACGAACTGGTCGCCGGCGGTCCGGTACGCACTTGACCTTGCAGCCGCAGGAGACGTCGGAGATATCTATCGATTCTCTTTCCGAGGCGGACACCGTGGCCCAAAGGAATACGGCTGCTCGGAATACTTCTGCTCCTGGCTCTACGATCGGGAACGCAACGGCGCCGGAGCCTACATCGACTATTGCGGATACGGTGCTGTCATGGCTCACCATCTCTTCGGCTTACCGGCCCGTGCCCAGGCGACAATCGGCCGGCTCCAGAAGGACTACGTCCCTGTCGATGACAACGCCATTCTCGTCCTGCGCTATCCGCGTGCGATGGCGGTGCTTGAGGCAACCTGGACGGCGAACGGACCGGTGCCTGACGGCGGTCCCGCCATCTCGGGCAATGCCGGGTCACTCGTCGTTCAGCGCCAGGCAGCGCGCCACGAAGGTCAGATCGTCCGCACCGGTACGGTCAAGCGCATCTCGAATGACAACCCCGACGGTGACATCATTGAGGCTCCAGATCTGCCAGAAGGCGCTCGGAATGCGACCGAATACTTTCTGAACTGCCTCGCCTCCGATCGACCGTTTGAGGGGCTTGTCTCACTTGAAACCAGTCTCGGTGCCCAGGAGATTCTCGAGGCTGGCCTGATCGCCGCCCGGGCAGGCAGTGAAGTGTCATTGCCATTGGATGTCTGCAATTGGGGATGAATCGCACAACGTAGGCTGTGGACCAGGATGACAGGGCAAGATGTTCGCTCCGCGTCGAGCGTCTGGCTCTTGAGCGTGTTTCGCGCGACTTGGAGGGAAGAGAGTGGCTGAACCGGTCCGAATTGGCGTCATTGGATGTGGTCGGATCTTACCGGCCCACTTTCGCGGGTTGATGCGCCTTCGGGAGGCGGGGCAGGACGGGTTCCGGATCACCGGCCTCGTCGCGCGCAACCCGGAGGACGCACAACGTTTCCGCAAACGAGGCGAAGGGCCACCGCCCCGTCCGCCTGTGTCACGCGATCCCAATGATTCGCTGGCGGCGCCGCACTCGTACGTTAGCGATTGGCAACCAGAGGCTGATGCGACGATCTTCAACTCGGTCGATGAGATGTTGGCTGCTGACGCAGTCGACGCCGTGACGATCACTGCATCACTGCCGGTCCATCACTCTGCCGCAATCCAGGCTCTGGAAGCCGGCAAGCACGTGATGGTTGAGAAGCCGCTGGCCGTCAGCGTCAAGGCAGGGCGGTTGATGGTCGATGCTGCCGCGCAGAACGGACTCACCCTCGGTGTGATGGAGATGGTTCGTTATCAGCCGGCCACGCGCATGAATCGCTGGCTGATCGAACGCGGTGATCTTGGTGAGATTCAGATGGTCGGAGCCGTCTCCTTCGGCACAGGTGAATGGTCGCCTGACCGTGTAGTTGCCGACACACCGTGGAGGCACGACCGGCTGACGGCCGGCGGCGGCGCGTCGATCGACATCGGTGTTCACCTGGCGCACCGGCTTCGCTATCTGGTTGGCGAGATCGAGACGATGACGGCCGTCGCGCGAGTCATCGAGCCGATCCGCACTGTCCGTGACTCCGACGGCAACGTCTTCGGGACGATTCGAGCTGACGCTGACGACGCCTTCTTCGTGCTTCCTGAGTTTGCGAGCGGCGCAGTCGGGACGGTGTCATTCACGTGGGCGGGCCACGGTGAGCCGACAGGATTGCCCGGCGGCCTCACGATCTACGGCACAGCCGGCTGCCTCAAGGGCGGAACGCTGATTCGAGACGACGGATCACGCGAAGATGTCGCCGACATCTTCGCCCGCGAGGCGACCGACGCCGACCGCGCGCGTTACTTCCCCGGCGGCGTTACCGACGCCTTCGGCCTGACGTACCTTGACTGGCTCAACGCCATTACCATCGGCGGCCAGCCAGAAACCAGCGGCGCGGACGCCCTGCGCGACCTCGCAACCGCTTTCGCGATCATGGAGTCGGCGACAGCTCGGCGCCCCGTCGCCGTCACCGATGTGCTTTCAGGAACCGTCAATGCATACCAGCAGGAGATCGACGCGCACTACGATTTGTAGATATCAGGTGTCAGAGCTTGTCCCGTCTGGATCATGCTCCAATCGGCTGATACCTGACACCTGACACCTACTCGCGTGACGACGCCTGCTTCTTCGCGCGGGCGCGTTCGTGCTCAGCGAGAAGACGCTTGCGCAGGCGGAAGGCCTTTGGGGTGACTTCGAGCAGTTCGTCGTCGGCCAGGAAGTCGAGCGCCTGCTCCAGCGAAAGGTCAACCGGCGGCGTCAGTCGGACCATGATGTCGCCGCTTGATGAGCGCATGTTGGTCAGCTTCTTGGCCTTGCAGACGTTGACGGCCAGATCGTCGCCGCGCGCGTTCTGGCCGACAATCATTCCGCCGTAGACCTCGGTACCGGGATGTATGAATGTCAGCCCTCGCTCCTGGGCGGCGGCGATCCCGAAGGCGAGCGCCGTCCCGTTCTCCCAGGCGACCAGCGCACCAGAGCGGTTGGACTGGATCTGCCCCTGCCACGGCTCGTAGCCAATCAGGCGCGACGAGAGCGAGCCGTTACCCTTGACCCGCGTCAGGAACTCGTTGCGTAGCCCGATCAGACCACGGGTCGGGATCTCAAACTCGAGCCGGACATTGCCGCGTCCGTCGTTGACCATGTCGATCATCTTCGCTTTGCGGCCACCGACCAACTCGGTGACGGAACCGACAAACTCCTCGATGGTGTCAACGACCAGGTGCTCGACCGGCTCGACCATCTTGCCCTCGATCTGGCGCGTGATGACCTCCGGCCGCGAAACCTGAAACTCATACCCCTCGCGCCGCATCGTCTCGATCAGGATCGAGAGGTGCAGTTCGCCACGGCCCGAGACAGCGAAAACATCCGGCTGGTCGGTCGGCTCGACCCGTAGGGCGACGTTCGTCTCCAACTCGCGGCGCAACCGCTCGCCGATCTGGCGCGAGGTCGAGAACTGCCCTTCGCGGCCCGCAAACGGCGATGTGTTCACACCGAAAGTCAACTTCAGCGTCGGCTCTTCGACTGCCAGCGCTGGAAGGGTGTCGGGGTGGTTGGGGTCGGTCAGCGTCGCGCTCACTTTTGCGTCGGCGAAGCCGGTCAACGCGACGATGTCACCAGCGAACGCTTCCTGAACCTCACGGCGGCCCAGCCCCTCGTGCGTTGCCAGCCACGACACCTTCTGGCGAATCTGGTTGCCGTCGAGGTCGATGTGTGCCAGCGTATCGCCGGAGCGGATGACGCCACGGTTGATCCTGCCGATCGCGATCCGCCCGCGGTGCAGATCGTAGTCGAGCGAGGCGATCTGGAGTTGGGCTGGACCTGCCGGGTCGGCGATCGGCGCCGGAATGACTGACAGGATCGTGTCGAGCAGCGGGCGCAGGTCGTCGGCCAGGTCGTCCTGGGTGAAACCGGCACGGCCCTCACGCGCGATGGCGTAGATGATTGGGAAGTCGAGCTGGTCGGCGTCAGTCGCAAGGTCGAGGAACAGATCCTGAGTGCGCTCGATGACCTCTTCAGGACGCGCGAACGGGCGATCGACCTTGTTGACAACGACGATTGGTCGCAGCCCGATACCGAGAGCGCGCATCAGGACCGTCCGCGTTTGTGGCATCGGACCCTCGACGGCGTCGATAACCAGCAGGCAGCCGTCCGCCATGTTCAGGACGCGCTCGACCTCGCCGCCGAAGTCGGCATGGCCGGGGGTATCGATGATGTTGATCTTGACGCCGTGGTAGACGATCGACGCGTTCTTCGACAGGATCGTGATCCCGCGCTCGCGTTCGAGGTCGTTGGCGTCCATGATCAGTTCGCCGGCCGCGTCGGGATCGCGGAAGATGCTGGACTGCTTTAGCAGCCCGTCGACGAGCGTCGTCTTGCCGTGATCGACGTGCGCGATAATCGCGACGTTGCGCAGCGCCGGCCGTGGGCCGCCGCCGGCCAGTGTCATCGTGCTGGTATTCTCCGTCGTGCTGACCATTGGACCTCGGTTTTCTCTCGTATGTGCGACTCGCGTGCGATTGCGATTGCGCCCCTGCAACGCCCCGGCCAGCACCATCGCCGCACCGTCAGACAAAAAGCGGTCCGCGCAACGAACTGCACGGACCGATCGCACTCAACTAGTATACCACCTGAACCAGATTGCTTCGTTATGGAAACGCGACCGACATCACCGATGGTTGTCAAAGATGCTAATATGAGTCTCATCCCAAGGCAGATCGGCCATCGAGGCCGGTGTTTACATGAATCGTCAACAATGCAAAGTATCGGAGTACCCCGATGACCGGCAATCAGGCGGTCGACAGCTTGATCGGGAGAGTCTTCAAGGGCTACAAGGTCACCCGTTTCATCGCGCGCGGCGGAATGGGCCTGGTCTTCGAAGGTGTCCAGGAATCGCTCGATCGGTCGGTGGCGATCAAGTTCCTTTATCCACATCTGAGTGACGACGATCAGTTCCGTGAACGGTTCGAGCGAGAGGCGCGCGCCATCGCGCGGCTCGACCATCCCAATATTGTCCGTGTCCTCGATTTCGGCACCGAGGGTCAGATGCATTTCATGATCCTCGACTATATTGATGGCGTCACGCTCCGCGATCACCTGATTCGAGTCCAGGCAGACGGTCTGAACCTGCGGACCGAAACGGTTGCCAGCATTACCCAGCAGATCGGCGCTGCGCTGACGTACGCGCACGAACGAGGCTACGTTCACCGGGACGTCAAACCCGGCAACATCATGCTTGCGAAGAATGGACGCGTCTTCCTGACCGACTTTGGCGTCGTCAAGGATGTCGGTGTAATGTCGGGCACGATGACCGGTGCGGTGATCGGCACGCCGGAGTACATGGCGCCTGAGCAGGCGAACGGCGCGAACATCGGTCCCCCGGCAGATCTCTACGCCCTCGCAGTCGTCGCATACGAGATGCTCGTCGGCCGCGTGCCGTTCCAGTCAACGACGCCAGTGGCAGTCCTCACCAAGCACCTGCACGAGCCGCCGCCTCTCCCAAGCACGATCGCGCCGTGGTATGGACCGGAACTGGATGCTGTCTTCCTTCGCGCGCTCTCAAAGAATCCTAACGAGCGCTATCCGACCGCCGCTGAATTCAGCCGGGAACTGGTCGCGGCGTTGCACGCTCCACGCGGGTCGCAACAGTTTCCGGCCGGCTATGTTGCGACCGGAATGCCGACGATGATGTCGACTCCGGCTCCGACGCCGTATCCGATGCAAACGCCAACAAGCCAGTCGCCTTCGGGCGTCGTTCATCCGGTCACTGGCGCTCCGATGTCGAGCGTTGGCCAGCCGTCGTATCCAACCGGTGCGACATATTCACCCGGTGGTGTGTCGGGAGCGCCCCCAACTGGCGTCGTCCCGCCATCAGGGATGTATCCACCGGCTGGCGCCACGCCGCTGCCGGGTGATTCAGGCAAGGGGAGAGTTTCCATCATTGGCGCCGTTCTGCTCGCCTTGCTGTTGCTTGGCGCTGGAGCGTTTTTCGTTCTGACTCGAGACGATGATGATGATGGCCAGCTGGGTGGAACCGGCAGCGAGACGGCAACGACAAAAGCGGAGGGTGATCCGACCAAAACGTCGTCTGACGATGCAACCGAGATCATTGCCCAGCCGACTGACACCGTTGCGGAGACGCCGACGGCGGAGGATGTCGCCAGGAACACCGCAACCGGTCCTGTGATCGCTGTCGCTCCCACCCCAACCGGTGATTCAGCGACCGCTACCGAAGTGGCGCCGGACGCTCCGCAACCCTTCGTTGTCTTTTCGGCCAATCGAGGCGGGGTCCACGATTCGCAAATTTTTGCCATGCAAATTGACGGAAGCGACCAGCGTCAGATCACCTTCTCGCGCGGCCACTCATGGGGGCCACGTGTGTCGCTCGATGGCAGCCAACTGTTCTTCTCGTCTGTCGCACCCGGTGAGCACCAGTCGCACGACGCTGCCGGCGGTGGCACGACCGGAACCGGCAACCACGATATCTACGTCGCAGACCTGTTGGGAACAACGGCAGCCGACGTCGCTGTCGAAAACATCTCCAACATTACGGCCGGCCGTCTCACCTGGGACAACGGTTGGGCCTGGGCGCCTGATGGTTCAGAGATTACCTACACGACCGACCAGAACGGTAACTGGGACATCTATTCGATGGCGCCTGACGGAACAGGCGACCGACGCCTGACCGATCACGAAGCCCAGGACGGATGGCCTTCATGGACGCCCGACGGACTTCACGTCGTCTTCGCATCTGACCGCACCGGTAACTGGGAAATATTTATCATGAACGCGGACGGCTCGAACGTCCGGCAACTGACGGACATGCCGGGCAGTACCGATCTGTTTCCAGAAGTGTCTCCGGATGGAACGCTGATCGTGTTCTCGTCGCAGATCGAATCCGTCAACGAGGGCGAGATCTATGTCATGCCAATCGATGGAGGCGAACCGACGCGATTGACGAGCACGGCAGCCCTGAACAACATGCCGTCCTGGTGCCCCTCGGGCGAGCAGATCGTGTTTACGTCCGACCGGGACGGGAACGAGAACGTCTACATCATGATGGCCGACGGATCGACCCAGACCCGGCTGACCGACGATCCTGGCGAGGACACAACGCCGTATTGCACGGCTATCGCACCCGCTGGTCCTTAGCAGGCGAGACGCTGCACGCGTGCTGCTTGATCGCTCAGTGGCTCAGGCATGCCCTTGTGTTTCGAGGGTATTCGATCCGAGGTAGCGTGTTTCCATCATGCCGGTCGCGATATTGTCCCAGAACGTGTCTCGTAGTGCGGCCGGGTAGACGGTCATTGAGGTCATTTCCTCGCGCGACACAAACTGCGCAGCTTTCAGATAGGGTGATTCGCTGACGCATGGCAGCCACGGAGAATTACGCTGGCGCGCCCGGAGGCGCGATCGTCGCTGATGTCAGGGTCGGCATCGCAATCCCGTTGTCAATGAATGACTGCCGGATTCGAAGGCGCAGCTCGCGCTCGACCATCCACTGCTGGAGCGGCTCCGTCTTGATGAGCACGCGGAACGTCACTCCGTTCACGCTGGTCGCGCTGATACCGAGGATCTGCGGAGGCTCGAGAATCTTACTGCCGATCAACGGATCGGACTGGATCGTGTCGAGTAGCTCGTGCAGGAGGGCAAGGACTTTTTTGTCGTCGACGTCCGCGGTCGTCTCGATGTCGAGAACCGCCCGTGACCAGCCCTTTGACTGGTTCTCGACCATTCGAATCTCCCCATTGGGGATGATAACTTGCGCTCCGTTGACCGCCCGCAGGACGGTGCGCCGCAGCGAGATCTCCTCGACCGTCCCCGACGATGCGCCGACAACAATCACGTCGCCGACTCCGAACTGATTCTCCATCAGGATGAAGAAGCCATTGATTGTGTCTTTGATCAGACTCTGAGCACCGAGGCCGATAGCAAGTCCCGCGATACCAGCACTGGCGATCAACGGCCCGATCTCAAACCCCAGGTTCGTGAGTATCATCATGCCGGCAACGACTAGTACAATGAACCTTCCCGTTGATTCGATGACATTGGCGAGTGTCTGTGCTTTCTGTTGAACCTCTCGCGGAGTCTGGTCAGATGTGGACTGCACGCGCACGATCACTCGCTTGACGAACGATCGCAGCAGCCGCAAGACGATGATCGCGACGACAACAACGACAACGATCGAGAAGGTTGCTTCGAGTGCGACCTCTCCTTGTGCGCGCAGTCGGTCGAGGACGTCGTCGCGTGTGATCGTCAATAGCTGGTCAATGGCGCCTTCGACCGAGATGTTCAGCACCGTTACCTATACCCTCACCATCGCACAGCACTCATCACTGTGGCTGTCGAATCGATCTCAAGTCAGGATTCGTGGCGCTAGCGTAGCAAATCGCGGGTTCCGCGAGTCGTTGAAGTCATGAACATCGCAACGCGGCGCAGCATCTGTTCCGCCCCGTTCGACGGACACCAGGTAGACGTGTCGCAGTCAGACGTTCTGACTGGCCTTCGCCCACTCTTCTCCGCTGTAAGCGATCACGTTTTGACAACCGGAACTTCGTCCGGCTCGACCTTCGCTTGCAGCGCTGCGATTGTCGCGACTGCCGAGACCGCGACTGTTGTCCAGATTACCGGCGCGTACGAGCCGGTCAGCCCAAGCAGCACTCCGGCAGCGACTGGCGCGATCCCGCGCGCGAGCGTGATGTAGAAGGCAAGAATGCCGCTGATCGTGCCATAGTTGGCTATCCCAAACAGATCGGCGACCATAGCTGCCCGAGCCGGCGTGATGGCGCCAAACCCTGCCCCGAACAGGACGACGAACGTGAAGACACCGGTCTTCCCCGGAATCAAAAGCAGCGCCAGTAACGCGACGACCTGTAGGGAAAAGATCAGTGCGGTCACGTAATGACGCGGAATGCGGCCGCCGAGCGGCGTGAAGATCAGCCTGCCTGGCAGTGCCAGCAAGCCGATCAACCCAGCCGCCGTCGCCGCGAATCCAGTGCTGTATCCCTCCCAAACCAGAAACGGGATCAGATGGACGGTGATTGCGACGTTGCCGAAATAGGTCAACACGAACGCCGCCGTCAGCCACCAGAATACTCGCGTTCGAATCGCTTCTTTGGTCGTGATCCCAGCCTCTACTGTTGACGGAGTTCCCGCTATCTGCGTCGCGACTGCGTCACCATCGACGGCCTGGCCGACATCAGCAGGACGTCGCCGCAGGACGAGCGCATGGAGCGGTATCGTCGTGACGCCGAGTATGATCGCCAGAATCAGCACTGCGTCGCGCCACCCGTAGGCATTGACTAGCCAGGCGGCCAGCGGAATGTAAATGACGCTTGCGAAGCCGCCGACGAATGTCAGGATCGTCAGCGCGCGGCTGCGCTTGCGCCGGAACCAGACAGCCACCGCCTGCAGGGCAGGTTCGTACAGGACCGCCGCCAATGTGACGCCGATCAAGCTCCAGACGAAATAAAACGCAATGAGTGACTCAACTTGCGACCAGGCAACGACCAGCAATGTCGCCGCGATCGATCCAGCCGTCATCAGCCAGCGTGGGCCGTGCCGGTCCAGCCAGCGCCCTACCGGGATCGCTGCCAGTCCAGAGATGAGGATCGCCGCCGAGTAGGCACCGGTCATTTGCGCGATCGACCAGCCCAACTCGGCTTGCATTGGTGTCAGAAAGACGGAAAACGAGTAGTAGAGGATTCCCCACGAGGTCACCTCGGTGAACGACAAGGTCAGCAGCATGACCCAGCCGTAGTACATCCCGCGCAATCTCGGAATCGCGATCGTGCTCACCTGATTACCCCCTCGGTCGCGATTGTAACCGTGGTATCGGAGGACAGCATTGTTGATCCCAACCAACGCTGCTGTTGCTCCCGCACAACGAATGGCGCGGCAAGTCTGAAATGGGCCGATTCAACTCGGTCCATTTCCCACGATGACGGTACCGGAGTAAGGGGCTATCTTCCCAGCAGGTCGAGTGTTCGAGCCCGTGCGATCGCCTGTGTCCGGCTGCTGACTGCGAGCTTCGAGTAGATGCTGTTGGTGTGCCGCTTGACGGTGCCGACAGTCACGAAGAGCGTTTCAGCGATCTCGCGGTTGGAGAGACCCTCCTGGATGTGATGCAACACTTCCAGTTCCCGGTGTGACAATCGCGTCGTGGCCTCGTGTGTGCTTCGGGTCACGGAGTTCGGCGCGCATGTCAGCCGACAGACGTCAATCAGCCGGTCGATGTACGCTCGGGACACGCCGCTGGACGACGGCACGTTGGCCAGAAGAGTCACGAGCGCGGAGCCATGGTCGGCGAACGTGCGAATGTGACCGAGCGGCTCAGCAATCTGCAGTGCTTCGATCATGGCATCGAGCGCCGGCACACGCCGTCCGGCCATATCGTGGATGCGAGCGAGCAGAATCAGCGTCTGGATTCGACACGTATACCAGTTGTTCGGAAGTGTCGCTGCGCTCCGGTCGTGAAGCGATTGCAGGATTCGCTGCGCCTCGACATGACGTTGCTCGGCAAGTCGGACATGAACCAGCGCCAGTCGTGTCGGTTCGGACAACGTCTCGGGCTTGTCGCACGCCCGTTCCATCGCTGAGTCTGCCCAGTCAACGGCAGCTGTCAGATCACCTTCTGCAATCCAGAGCATCACCCGGCTCATGTCAACTTCCGGAATGATATGGATGACGGGATGGTGGTCGAGACCGGTCTGAGCGTGTCGGATGGCCGTCCGAGCGGCGCTGAGATCGCCGCGTGCGATCGCGATTCGCGCGAGTTCAACGTACGCCAGGATCACATGGTCTAGCTTCCCGCCTGCTCGACCGAGTTCGATCGACTGCTCAAGACAGTGCACGGCCTCATCCAGGTCGTTGCGTTCGATGAGGGCATAGGACATACCCAGATGCACGAAGCTGTGCGATGGCAGCGATGACACGCCGAGCCGGTCAGCGAGTTCGATCGCGTTCTGGAAGAGTTCCAGCGATTCGTCGAAGAAGCCCTGGTCGGAGCGGATGCGCGCTCGATGACAGAGCGCAACAACTGCGGCAGCATGCTCGCCGCCGGCTTCCGCCAGTTCAGCCGCTTCCTTGAATGCGCGCTCCGCCTCATCGGCTTCCCAGCACCACCAGAGGGCAATCCCGTAGTTCAGCGCGATCGCCCGACGAAGTGAGTAGGCATTGGCTGGTGTCAGTTCGCGTGCCTTGCGTGACAATTCGATGGCGAGCGGTATCTGGTGACGCAGCCGGGCCGCATAGGCGCGAATGGCTGCAATCTCGCCGAGCGAGGTCGTTGTTCCATTCGCGATCGTCGTCCGCTCGACGGCGTCAAGGAGTGGTTCCGCTTCGTCCACCCGTCCCGTCAGTATCAGTACCCATGCCAGCAGGCAGCCAAGTATCGGCCGTGATTCGACCATCTCACGCGGAAGCGGAGCGATCCACGTACTGATCGTGTTGAGCTCGCCGCTGGAAAGCATCGGACAGGCACGTTGCTCGACGATCTCAGCCACGAGTTCCATGTCTCCACCGGCACGCGCGTGATGGATTGCCTCGCGAGTCATACGATTGTCGAGGAACCAGCGTGCGGCGCGACGATGCAGGATTGATGCTCGTCCAGAGCCGGATCGGTCAAGCCGGTCGCGCAGGACATCGGCGAAGAGTCCCTGATAGCGGTACCACTGGCGTTGTTCGTCTAAGGGGATCAGGAATGCGTTGGCCCGCTCCAGCAATTCGAGGGTCGTCTGCCCGTTGGTCCCGTTCGTCACAGCGTCACAGAGTGCGCCGCTGAACTGATCCAGGAACGACGTTTCAATCATGAACTGTCTGATGTGTTCAGGCTGCTGATCGAGTACATCGCTGGCCAGGTAGTCGCCGACGGAACGATGGTGGCCGCTGAAGTTGTTGATAAACGCCTTCGGATCGTTCTGCTGGCGAATCGCGTGCGCCGCCAGGCGCAAGCCGGCCACCCATCCTTCTGTACGCTGATGGAGCCGGGTCAGGTCGTTGACACTCAGGTCCAAACCCAACCTGTCAACGAGATAGGTCGTTGCTTCATCGACCTGAAAACAGAGATCAGCGCCTCGCAGCTCGGTCAGGAGGCCCAACGCGCGCAGCCGCGGCTGGCCAAGAGGTGGCTCGCTGCGGCCAGCGAGCAGCAAATGCAGCTGCGGCGGTAAGTGATCGATCAGGAAGCGCAGCGAGCGGTGAACGGCTTCGTTGCTGATCGTGTGGTAATCGTCCAATACGAGTGAGATGTCATCGGGCAGGCGCGCCAACTCGTTGATGATAGCCGTCACGACGTACTCGGCCATAACCGCCTCCGGCGTGTGGAGCAGCGTTCGAGCCGTTGCTCCGAAGCCGGGCTGGCAACTATCGATTGCCGCGACGACGTACGACCAGAAGGTATCGGGATCGTTGTCACCAGCGTCCAGCGAGACCCAGCCGACAGGACGGCCGGATAATGCAGCCCACTCACGAAGGACGGTCGTCTTTCCATAACCAGTCGGCGCCGAGACGATCGCGAACTGCCGGCCAGGTTCCGGTTCGAGCATCGCGGTCAAATGTGGACGCGAGATGAGGTCTCGCGGCACAGGTGGCAGCCGGAGCTTCGTCACGAGCAAAGACTCGTGTACTGGCGCCACCGGAGAGGGCGGCTCATCGTCCTCTGCATATGGCAGCGGTCGCGGGAACGTCAGCATGTTGAAGTCACGGCCTCTCCGTCACACCCCACTGTCGGATGAGTTCGTTTCTCGCAGACCGCTTACGTTCAGGTTACGTACAATCCGGGGTAAGAGGATGCCTGCTGTCACGTTATTCTCCCTTCCGTCTTCTTATCATCATCGCCTCCCGACGTAATGTGTTTATCTGGAGTAATTGATGCCCAGATTCCGGATCATGGTTCGTGTTCTGCTAACGCTTTTTATTGCCGCTAGCCTGTCCAGCGCTCTTCCGGCACAGTCGACGCTCGCTGCCCCTCCTGGCAACGCCTTCTTCGAGCAAACCTGGCAGCGGACCGACGAGCCGGTCGCCAACCTGGACGTCTCCCGGACCTGGGTCTGGGGTCCTGAAGCGATTGATGAGATTGCCGGCGAACCATACGCCCAAGCGCCTGGAGGCACGCGACTGGTCCAGTACTTCGACAAGAGCCGGATGGAGATCAACGATCCCAACAACGATACGAGCGACCTCTGGTACGTTACCAACGGCCTCCTGGCGCGCGAGTTGATCACCGGCCAGATGCAGACCGGCGACGACCAATTCGAAGCCCGAGAGCCCGCCAGCGTCAACATCGCCGGTGACCCGGCAGATGCCGCCAGCCCGACGTACGCCAGCTTCCTCAACCTGCTGGACGACCCGGCCCGCCCTGAAGGCGCTGCCGTCACACGAGACGATCGACCGGGCCGGAAATGTCGGATGCTGCGTGTCGGACTCCTTCGGCGTCGTTGCCGGTCCGCTGGCCGAGACTGGCCACCGCGTCGCCAGTGTCTTCTGGAACTATCTCAACAGTGACGGCCGGATCATCGAACGAGATCGCCGGGCGACCGGTCCGTTATTCGACAATCCGTACTACGCGACTGGCTACCCTATCGGTGAAGCCTATTGGGCCGAGGTCAGCGTCAAGGGTGTCCGCCAGTCGGTGCTTGTCCAGCCGTTTGAACGACGGGTGCTGACCTACACACCTGGAAACACCGAGGGCTGGCAGGTCGAGATGGGCAACGTAGGCCAGCATTACCGGCTCTGGCGGCATGGCGAGAATCCGCTTCCACCCCCGCCGGATTGGCAACTACCTGCGCTGCCTGAGTGGACACCGTCGGGACAGGACGTAACAATCCCCGATCTGAAAGCGACCTATACCCTTCACCTGTCCGATATCAACGTCGACACCGGAGAACTCAGCGTCCGCCAGGAGATCCGGATCGAACGCTTCAACGGTCCTCGGCCCGATCGACTCTACCTGCAGGTGGTTCCCGGCTACTTCGACTGGTTCATGCTGGATGGCCTGACTGTTGGTGGGCAGCCCGCCACGTCAGAGGTCCGGCATGATGGGTTGATTCATGCCGTCAATCTTCCCACCGATCTGCCGGTGCCGCTGACGGTCACACTCGACTTCCGGCTCGATGTCGGCCGCGAGCTGTCCGGTTGGGGTGGCACATCGCTCGACAACGACATCCTGCGACTCGGCTACTGGTTCCCGATCATCTCCAACGACCACGGTTACTCGGCAACACTCGATCCTTCTCAGTCGCGAGTTGCTGATTTCAACGTCACCGTCGACGTAGCCGGCGATGTCGTCGTCGCACACTCAGGTGCTGAGATCGGACGCGAAGCACTCGGAGGCGGGCTGACTCGCTACACGCTCAGCGGAACCCAGATGCGCGACTTTGCGCTGGTCCTCTCGCGCGGCTTCAGCGTCAGCGAGCGGACGTTACCGGGTGGAGAATCCCTGCTCTACTACAGCCACATCTCGAGCGAGGCAGGATTGAGCGACGAGGCGATCGGCTACCGGCAGGAGATCAGTTTCGCCGCAGCCATCGACGCCGTCAGCCAGCTTGAGAATCTGATCGGGCCATATCCGTATCCAACCTACTCGATCGTCGATGTAGGCTCGACGATGCCCGGCGGTCTCGAGTTTCCCGGCCTGATCTACATCAATCCGGCCTACGTGCCACTCGACCGCCTGATCTACCACGAGACAGCGCACCAGTGGCTCTACGCCGTCATCGGCAATCGAACGCTCGACGACGGCTGGATCGATGAGGGTGGGGCCGAGTTCTTCGAGCGCGGCCTGCCGACCGGCTTCACGGAACGCCCGCCGCTACCAGCCAGTGGCTATCAGTACTGGCTCGATTCGGCAGCCTGGGAGCTGCCCGACGATGCCAGCCGTCAGTGGTATTACTCGATCTATGAGCAGGGCGCCAACTTCTACTATGACGTGCGGTCAGCGATGGGCGACGACGCCTTCTGGCGCGCCTTCCGCGATATCTACACCCGGTACGCCGACGACATCGTTACGCCAGTCGAAATGCTGGCGACCTTTCAGGAACACTCCACCACTGATCTCCGGCCCCTGTTCGACAGCTACTTCCGCTACGTCTGGGTCTGGGAGCTTTCGGGGCCGGGGTGGTGAGACTCCGCAACACGACAGACACCGCGACGCGAAAACGGCAACTTCACGTCGCGGCGTCAATCATGTCGGGTTAGACCGCGAACCTTGACAACACCCGGTTCAGCATCCCGCGCCAGGTCGTCATAAGGGCGACGCCGTTGGCGGCTGTAAATGCTACCGACCGCTCTCCGATGCGTTCGATGTCAGGACCGAGTCCGGCCAGATCGGCCAGAGTCTGATGGTTGAAGCTGGCTTCAATCCTCGCGTTGCGGATTTGAAACGGCTTGATACGATCGGCCATCCCGACTGCGTCGCGAGCGGCCGCCTCGATCAGTTCGTATGCCAGTTCTGGGTGGATGTTGTCGGCTGTTGAGACAGCCAGCCCGGTCTTGACCTGGACTCCGACGACCTCGTGGCCGAGCAGATCACGTACCTGGCCGATCGCGACATCGTCACCCGTGACGAGCGTGACCGGCACGCCGAAGTCGCCGGCGACAGCCGCGTTGAGCCCGTACTCACCGACCGAGACGCCGTCGATCCGAACGTCATCGACTGCGCCAATATACGTATGGGCCAGAACTCCCTTTGGGCTGCCCGCCCTGGCGTGGTAGCCCGTGAAGAACGCGACACCGATGTCAGGGTCGTCCACGCCCTGCATCATCGAGAGGTCCTTCTGATGGCCCGAGATCAGCCGGCAACCGCGCGGCAGTTCGTCGATCAGGATGTTTTTCATGCCGTTGTGTGAGTCATTGACGATCACCTCGTCGGCGCCTGCAGCCAGAGCGCCACGGACGGCCGCCGACACCTCGCGGGTCATCCGTAGCCGCGCCCGTTCGTACTCGGCTGGCCCCTTGCCCTCCATCCATGGCGGGCTGACCTGGACCCAGTCAACGACACCGACCGTTCCCTCCATGTCGGCTGAAATGTGAACCTTCATCCGAACTCCTTGTCGTGAATTGGAACTGTTCCCGCTCTAGTGGCGAAGCAGACAGCCGATCCAGAACGGCATTGTAGTGGGAATCCGGAAGCATCGGCGGTATCCGACACGCGGGTGCCGCCACAAGGGACGACCAACTCCTATGCGATCAGCAGTTGTGCGCGGCGCTTCAACTGATACAGGTTGATCGTCCAGCCGATCCCGAACACATGCGGAACGATGACGCGCTCGTCATCCGGGTTCCAGAGTCGATCCCGTAGCCGGTCTATTGTCGGTATTCGAAGATCGTAGGGGACGCCGACGACGCGCCCATTCCAGTCCCGATCTTCGGGGCGCCGCCCAATCTGATCGAGGATGGCCAGGACGGTCAAGGTTGCCCCGACAAGCGCAATGAATCGACGTAACCAACCCATCCTGAACCACCTTTCTCCAACGTCCAGCGTATCGATTAAAGCCGTCCGCTGCGGCTAACGCGTGGCCTGAATCACTGTACGTACGCCTGCTTCGCTTGACATTCGTATTCGAGCGCACCTATCATCACACGGTTGACGCTTGAGATGTTTCGTTCCATGCGCGCGTGAGGTCGGGGTTCCGGCAGCGCACATGAAGCACCGGGAAAGATCTCCAGTACCTTAACAATTGAAACCCTATATCGGAATAAGGAGCAACGAGAATGATGTACGTTCTCATTGCCCTCGTTTCCGCGGCGGTAGCGGGCGCCCTTGCCTGGTATCTGACCAAAGTGAAGCTGGAGTCTAACGCAGCTTCATCGGTAGGTCGGGCCGAGCTTGAGGCAAAGCGCGTCGTCGAGGAAGCGGAGGCACAGCGGCGTGAGACCGTCCTTGAAGCCAAGGACGAAGCGATCCGCCTCCGGACAGAAATGGACCGCGAGGTATCCAACCGCAGGCGTGAGCTGGAGCGGGTGGAGCGCAGGATCGAGCAGAAGGAAGAACAGCTCGACCGCAAGAACGAGCAGGTGGAACGCCGCGACAAGACTCTCCAGCGTCGGGAGAAAGAGCTCGATACGAGAGAGTCCGAACTGGAAACCTACCGGCAGCGGCAGGACGAGGAACTCCAGCGCGTTGCGATGTTGACGACGGACCAGGCGCGCGAGATCCTGCTGAGCCGTACCGAACAAGAGATGCGGGACATGCTCAACCGGCGTGTCCACGAGCTGGAGCAGGAGGCAAAGGCCGAGGCCGATCGCCGCTCCCGCAAGATCCTGGCAACGACGATTCAGCGCATCGCCAGTGACTACGTTGCCGAAACGACCGTTTCTGTCGTGCCGCTTCCGAGCGACGACATGAAGGGACGCATCATCGGGCGTGAGGGACGCAACATCCGCGCGCTCGAGCAGGCCACCGGCGTCGACCTGATCGTCGATGACACACCGGAGGCCGTCACCCTCTCCGGCTACGACCCGGTTCGCCGCGAGGTGGCCCGTCGGTCACTGCTGAAGCTGATCCAGGACGGCCGGATTCATCCGGCCCGTATTGAAGAGGTTGTCACCAAGACCCGCCTCGAACTCGAACAGTCGATGCGCGAAGAGGGTGAGAAGGTCGCCTACGAAGCCAACGTCCAGGGGTTGCACCCTGACCTGATCAAGCTCCTCGGCCGGATGAAGTTCCGGACATCCTACGGTCAGAACGTGCTCCAGCACTCGCTGGAAGTGTCGCTGATCGCCGGCGGACTGGCCGCCGAACTGGGAGCCGATGTCAACGTCGCCAAGACTGCCGCTCTCCTGCACGACATCGGCAAGGCAGTCGACCACGAGGTTGACGGTCCTCACGCACTAATCGGCGCGGACATTGCCCGGCGGCTGGGCCGCTCGGCGCGGATCGTCCACGCAATCGCCGCCCATCACGGTGAAGAAGAGCCGGCAACGGTCGAAGCCTTCATTGTGGCAACCGCAGACGCCATCAGCGGCGCGCGCCCCGGCGCACGACGCGAGATGGTCGAGACCTACATCAAGCGCCTTGAGGCGCTCGAAGCGGTCGCCAACTCGTTCGAGGGCGTCGAGAAATCGTTCGCGATCCAGGCGGGACGCGAAGTACGTATCATGGTTTCGCCTGACAAGGTTGACGACCTCGCTGCCACCAAGCTGGCACGCGATATCGTCAAGAAGATCGAGGAGAACCTCGAGTATCCCGGCCAGATCAAGGTGACCGTCATCCGCGAGACACGCGCCGTGGATTACGCTCGCTAGTGTTCGCACTAACCTGAGAAATGTGACAACGCCGCGATGCAACTGCATCGCGGCGTTGTTGGTTTTTGCGAACCCGTGTGCGCTTTCGTATTTGGTTGACGGTGGCCGCGAACTGGTGGTATGACTACTTTCGATGCCAATCCGCAGGGGTGAGACGTGCTCGTCCAGCCTGGCCGGAACGTCTTGACTGGAACGGCATCACTAATGGGGAAGGTCCCGCTCTGTGCGGCGCGCAGCGACGTTTGGCACCCGCGAGCAACGCTCGGCTTCCGACATCGGAACCCGTCGAGTGCGCTGGTTGGGAGTGACGCCATGCGCCGCGAGAAGCACAGGGTTTCGGACGAGCGGGTATCTTTGGGTGCGAGCCGTCGTGGCACAGTCGGGCAAAACGTGCCACGCTTGATTGCTGAGTAACGGAGGGATGCGTAGAGCACACGATCGCACTCGCACATGCATTCACGCCTGGTAAGCACAAACTTCATTACTGCTTCAACAACCAGAGCGGCAACGCCGCCCTGATGGAGGAATCTCATGGATCGGTTCTTTAGCAAGCTGGACCTGCGCGACATCAAAATCGACCCGGAGGCCAAGTTCCCGCCGGACGAAGATGCCTACACCGATAGTGTCGACACAGATGTTGCGGCCCCGGTTGAGTACTCGAACGGCGCGGACAGCCATGCTGCTGCTGTTGTGACCGAGGCTCCGGTGCAGGTACAGCGCAATGGCGAGGTGTTAAAGGTTTCCGCTCGCTCACGTCCGAGCGCGGTAGCGGGCGCTATCGCTGGTGTTGTCCGCGAATCCGGCCGTGCCGAGGTCCAGGCCATCGGCGCCGGCGCGACGAACCAGGCTGTCAAGGCAGTCGCGATCGCCCGTGATTACCTGCTCGAGACCGGCATCGAGGCCGTTTGTCTGCCGGCCTTCATCGATGTCACGATCGATGACGAAGACCGCACGGCGATCCGCCTGATCGTTGAACCACGCTAGCGTCTTGAGCACCCAACCGGCGGAGCCTGGAGCGGCGCGAGCCGATCTGCACACGCACTCCACCGCATCAGATGGGTCACTCACCCCCGCCGACCTGGTCCACCAGGCCTCCCGGCGGGGGCTTTCCATTATTGCCCTGACCGATCATGACACCACCAGCGGCCTTGACGAAGCGATTTCGACTGGTTCGCGGCTCGGCGTACGCGTGGTCCCCGGAATTGAGCTATCGACCGACGTCACCGACGGCGAGGTCCACATGCTTGGTTACGGTATTGACCCGGGCAACAGTACGCTCCAGGACACCCTCGCCTACTATCGGGAGTCACGGGTTGAGCGCGCCGGTCGGATCATTGCCCGTTTGCGGGATCTTGGTGTCCATCTCCCGGACGGAAGCGTTCGGGCATCCTCCGGCGACGCTTCGATCGGTCGACCGCATATTGCCCGAGCCATGATCGAGGCTGGTTACGTAAGCACTGTCTCCGAGGCATTCGATCGCTACCTGGGAAACGACAAACCCGCCTACATCGCCAGTGAGCGAAAACCAACACCAACCGAGGCAATACAGCTCATCCTCGCGGCTGGTGGATTACCAGTCCACGCCCATCCGCATACATCCGGAACCTTTCCGGAATCGCTACCCGAACTGATCGCAGCGGGACTGGCCGGGATCGAGGTCTATTACGCCGAGTACGACCAGGCACAACGCGAGAACCTCGCCCAGATCGCCGCCAGATACGGGCTTCTGGCGACTGGCGGGAGCGACTATCACGGAGAGCAATTCAAGGCACGGCGCGACCTCGGATCGGTCGAATTACCCGCCGCCGTCCTGCAACACTTTCTCCAATCGATCGACGGCCAGCCAACGCGCTGTCGATAGCCCGTGGCCGCATTCCAGTGATAGACTGCCAAGCGTCATCGCCTGCAGGGACTGCTGGGTTTATTCGTTTGGTCGCCACTCCCTGTAGATTCCAGGACACGTCATAGACTGCGTCCTCACCTGCGATTGATGCTGTCTGAGCCGCATCGCGGTGGCGCCAGATCCTGAGAGGTCGGTGGTGGGCAATTTCCGTGCAGAATGATTCACAGCGGCGAATCGCTCGCTCTCCGCTCGACCGTGCGTTGCGCTATGTTGGCCTGGTGCTTGGTGCACTTATCGGTTGGCAGATCGGCAGCGAGATCGGCGACACACAGGAAGGCACGCACTGGGCGGTCTACGCTATCGTGCTGGCCTGTGCGATCGGTGGCGTGTTCTTCATCATCGCCCCGTATGTAACGGTTGGTTTGTTCCGCTGGCTGCGCCGCAAACTTGTGGCAATCCCCGCTATCGATATTGTCGCGGCTGGCATCGGCCTCATTATCGGCGGCGTCCTATCGTCATTGTTCGCATGGCCGTCGTCACTATTGCCAGACCCGATCGGTCAGGTGATGCCGTTCGTCGTTGCCGTCTCTATCTGCGCGCTCTCAGTGCTGGTCATGATCGTTCAGAAAGACGACCTGTTACCGTTTTTGACCCGCCGCGGTGGGCTGTCGGAGCCGGAAGAGCGTCTGCTGCTCGACACGAGTGTCATCATCGACGGCCGAATCGTAGAACTGATGCGCAGCAGGATCGTCAACTTCCCACTGGTTGTGCCGCGCTTCATCCTGCGCGAGCTGCAAGGGATCGCCAACTCTGACGATTCCAGCCGCAAGGTACGTGGCCGGCGCGGGCTGGATGTTCTTGAGCGCCTGCAGCGCGAGGGAATTGCGGCGGTCGAGATACTCGAGGTCGAGGTCGAGGAAGAGTCGGAGGTCGACAACAAGCTCATCAGGCTCGCCAGGCTCTCGCGCTACCACATCCTCACCGGCGACCAGAATCTTGAGCGCGTTGCGAAACTTCAGAATGTGGTTGCCATCAACATCAATACCGTTGCACAGGCCCTGCGCCCACCGGTCGCGCCAGGTGAGATTCTCGAACTATCGATCGTCCAGGCGGGCCGCGAGCACGGCCAGGGTATCGGGTATCTCGACGACGGCACGCTGGTCGTCATCGAAGAGGGCCGTGACCGAATCGGCAAACAAGTGCGGGTGGTTGTCACGCGTACCTTGCAGACTGGAACCGGCCGGATGGCCTTTGCCCAGGTCAAGGAGGAGGTCCCAGTCGGATGACTCCCGACCCAACGCTCGGTGTCGTCATCGTAGCCGCAGGCTCGGGTGTGCGATTTGGCGACGCCGACAAGGTGCTCGCTGTGCTGGGTGGTCGCCTCGTTCTGGAATGGTCGCTGTCGGTGTTCGCTGCAATGCCTGATGTTGTGGAGATTGTGGTCGTTGCCGGTCAGCACACGAGGGAGCGCTGCGAGGCGTTGCTCGCGGACTTCGATCTCAACCGTGTCTCAGTCGTCTGTGGCGGGGCAACCCGGGCGGATTCCGTACGGTCTGGCCTCGACGCGCTGCACGCTCGTTGCACGCATGTTGCCGTTCATGACGCCGCGCGTCCGCTCGTCACTGCGTCACTCGCCCGATACGTGGTTGACGCTGCGTTTGTTCATGGAGCAGCCGTCCCAGTAGTGCCGGTCGGCGACACGCTCTACCAGATCGATCAGGAAGCTACGATCGCATCGGTGCCGGATCGAGCGCACATGCGCGCTGCCCAGACGCCGCAGGTCGCCCGACGTGACTGGCTCGAACACGCCTATCGTGTCGCGGACGGTACGACGGACGAAGGTGGGCTATTGCACGCGGCCGGCTACCCGGTCACGCTCATCGAAGGCGATCCTGCCAACCTGAAGATCACCTGGCCGGCGGATCTCGCGTTGGCTGAAGCGTTGCTGGCGATTCGTCAGGAAAGACAATGAGTCGAATCGGCATCGGCTACGACATCCATCCGTTCGCACCTGGGCGGCGGATGGTCCTCTGTGGAATTGAGTTTTCAGATGAGTCGGGGCTGGCGGGACATTCCGACGCTGATGCAGCGCTGCACGCTGTCATCGACGCGCTGCTTGGAGCAGCCGGACTCGGTGACATCGGCGAGCATTTCCCCCCGTCCAATGAGCGCTGGCGCGATGCAGATAGTGGCGATCTCCTCCGGGCTGTCGTGGCGCAGATCCGTCCACGCTATTCAGTTGGGAATGTCGATCTGACGATTGTCGGCGAACGCCCAAAAATTGGACCGCGCCGGCAGGAGATGCGCGAACGACTCGCAGAGCTGCTGGGCGTGCCATCCGATCGTGTCAATGTCAAGGCGACGACGAACGAGCAACTTGGCGCCCTCGGTCGCGGCGAAGGACTGGCCGCGCTGGCTGTCGCGCTACTGGAGGAACGGGAGCAGGGATGAGAGCGGTCGTTCAGCGGGTCAGTTCGGCGGCGGTCGATATCTCGGGTGAACGGGTTGCCGAGATCGGTCAAGGGCTGTTGATGCTGGTCGGGGCGACCCATGGGGACGACGACGCTGACGCGAGGCTACTCGCAAGCAAGGCCGCGAACCTGCGAATTTTTGCCGACCAGAACGGCAAGATGAACCTTTCCGCGCTCGATACGGGCAGCGAAGTCATCGTCGTCTCGCAGTTCACTCTCTACGGTGACATTCGCAAGGGCCGTCGCCCGTCGTTCATCGACGCCGCTGCCCCCGATCTGGCGTCTCCGCTGGTCGATCTCGTTGCTGACGAGTTACGCGCACTCGGGCTGTCAGTCGGGAACGGTCGCTTTGGCGCCGAGATGGCGGTTACCCTCGTCAACGATGGTCCGGTGACAATCTGGATTGATACGTCCGAACTCCGTGGGCAGACGGCGACCACACCCGGGTCGGGCTGATTCACATTGAACGATGTACTGATGTGCGCGGACCGTGACCAGTCCAGGCACGAAGTCCTGCCAGTCCAGTGTGACCCATTGATCGCTGAGTTTGCTGCCGCCACCGCGTACGTACACGCAATCTGTGCACGTACTTGAGACAGCCTTTCGTTACTTCTGGGCTAGACTCTGGCCCAAAGACGCTATGTTATAGTCGAGCACGTCAGGACAGTTGCACTCGCCCCGACCGGTGAACATCTGCCGGCCAACGGACGAGGACAACCCGAGAAACAGCCTGAAGGTTGCGGAGGTTTAGCGTGCAGCCCGAAAACAATCGCCCGCCGGATGAAGCTGAAGATGAGGCCGGCAAGGACGCCGATGGCGTCGAGTTCTCGCCTGGCGACAGCTTTTCCAACGATCCCTCCGACCAGGCGGGAACCGGCGAGCTTCCATCATGGCTGCAGAACTTCGCAGACGTCGCCGTAGAATCGTCCGGCGGTGGTCAGCAGGAATCCGCCACTGGGGCGAGTGAACGCGCTGCACCACAATCAACAGCGACACCAGCGCAGTCATCCATGTCGCAGACGGCGCCGGCGGAAGCGATGCCACAGTCGACTGAGACATCGACACTGTCCGACGTGTTCTCACAGCCACCGGGCAGCGGTGATTCCAGCTTCTTCAGTGAAGATGATCTTCCCGAATGGCTCCGCGCACTGAGCACTGATAGCGAGCCACCGGTCGCTGGCGTGCCAGTCACGACGATGCAGGCTGCCAGCGCTACACCGAATGGCGCGCTTCTCGTTCCAGCCGTCAGCCGGGCCTGGGTGACGGCCTCAGATCAACCGGAGGTATCGCCGACCGCTAATCTCATGTCGTCGCTCGTGAACGTCATCGATTCCCGGCCGGATGCTGTCGCTGTCGAACCCGCCGTCACAACGCCTACCAGGTCTCCGAACGTCGGTTCTGCCTCTTCGCCGCATGCGGCCACGACCGTCGCCGCCGGGTCTGCCACCACCAATGGTGCAGCTCCTGGAAATCGGTCACGGATGTTGTTGATTGCAGCGATCGTCATACTGGTGTTGATCATCGTCGTCATGCTGCTTGGGAATTGACCCGGTAGCGTCTGAACTTGTTTACCGTGCAATGGTCGTGTTCGCGTAGGGGGCAGTGTGGATCGGTATCAGAACACGAGTGGGGCGGGTGGCTCATCGAAGGTAGCAACGCCCGGATCGGGTGGTACCGCGGTCGGACATCGCTCGGGACTTGTTATTGATGTGGACTATCAGTCCGCCCGGGCGGTTATGATCGCGCGCGTCGAAGGGCGAGGTCGGTTCATCTCTGGCTCGACAGTCGCATCAACTGCCACACCACCGATCGACGACGCATCGGTCGGCGCTCGGCAGACCCTGCGCGGGATCGAAGATCACACAGGTCTGCGCATTTCCGGCCCAGACGGGATCGATCTCCCGTCGCGAGGGGACCATGGGGTAGATGCGCTGGCAATTACCGGACTGCCTGCGATTCCCATTCGGCTATCAATCATTGCGCTCGGCGACACGCCGATGTCGCTGCCGATGCTCGCCGCAGCCCGACGAACCTCGACGATCGTTGACGTTCTGACAGATCGAGTCCGGACGAGCGACGGTACCCTCTCTGGCGCGCTGCTGGAGACCGCGATCCGCGAGTTTCGGCCAGATGCGTTGGTCCTCTTGCAGGGAAGCACGGCCGAAACTGAGTGGGCGGCGGCGATTGGAACGCTGACTGGTCTGGTCGGCGAGGAAATCGTCAATCTCGTCATCATTGTCGCCGGTGACCAGTATCAGCAACAGGCGGCACAGTTGATCGGCGAGCGCGCCGATCTGCGCGGGATTGACCCGGTCGAGTTCTCAGTGACCGACATCGCCGCCGCGCTGGAAACCGAGCTGCAGGCTCTGTACGATGCGCGAGTCGACACCCAGACGTTGGTGACTGCTTCCATTGCTGCTCCGTTCGTCAGCCGTGTTCGAGCCGCTGACCTCGTCACTCGGTTCGTCGCACGGCGACGCGAGCAATCGGTGGTCGCGGTCGATGTTGCCGATGGCGCGATGATCCACTGGGCGACTCCGCAGTTGAGCGATGTCCAGGTCCGGCCGGATATCGATCTGGGCCACAATGTGCGCTCGATCTTCAACTCCGATCTTGCGTCTCTGGCTCATTGGCTGCCTGTCGCTGTCTCGAATGAGGAACTCTCCCATTGGATCCTCAATCGCGCACTCCGGCCAAACACCATTGCAGAATCCACGCACGACATGCTGATCGAGCGTGCGATCCTGGTTGAGCTGTTGCGAACCGTCTGGAACGGCATGGCTGCCAGCCGACAGTCGAACATCGATTTGATCATCGCTGGACGTCCGTTCAGCGCGATGCCGGAACCCAGCCTGGTAGTGCTGGCACTTCTGGACGGGTTGCAGCCCGACCCGGACGGTGGCGTCGTTGAGTTGGTCCTCGACACCGACGGACTGGTCGCTGCCGCTGGTGCACTTGGCGAGCGCAGCCCAGCTCTGGCAGCCGATGTTGTCGAGCATGATCTGATCCACCCATTTGCGACTGCAATCATCGTGCGCGGTGCCGGAGGCGATGGTCAGCTCGCCGTCCGTGGCGAGGTTCGTCATGAGAACGGTGAGACAGTCCGTTTCTCGGTCCCGCATGGCAGCATCCACCGGATCAGGATCGATAACAGCGAGACGGCGACACTGTCGCTGACCTGCGAGGGCGACTGCACGATCGGCGGGCACACTCAACTCGCGGCCATCAGCGCTGGCCGCGACGGCGATCTGCGCCCCGGCCAGTTCGGGATCGTCATCGACGCTCGCGGTCGGCCTATACATCAGCAGATCGATCCTGCGCTGCGGACGACCCGTGTCAAGAACTGGTTCGAGGACCTTGGACTGAAGTTGTAGCGATCGGGAATCGCGTACGAGGGATGATGACACCCTCGTTCTTCCCTCATGTTTGGTTTCTCATCCCTCGAAGGAGCGTCACTCGTGTGGACATTTCCGACACTTGAACCCGCGCTGGTGAACGGGGGCACCTTTGTGCTCGACCGGATGCTCGACACGCCAGGTGAAGTTATCGTGCGGGTTGGCGATCAGATCACGCCGGAGACAATCGTCGCGCGTTCCGTCAGTACCGAGCGGCCGACCGTCCTCTTTGTGGCCAGCGAGTTAGGGGTTCCCAACAACACCGTTTCGCGCTATCTCACCAAGAAGGTTGGCTCGAAGTTCGAGCTTGGAGACACGTTAGCCCGGACACGCCGCGGACTACGGACTGTCACGTTTCCGGCTCCAGCCTCCGGGACGCTCACCAGTGTTGACGAGTCGAATGGCACCGTCGTCTTCTCGCTGTCGTCGGGCCAGAACCAGCTCAGGGCGCTCGTCAGCGGCGAGGTCGAGCGGGTCGTGCCGGAACGCGGCGCGACGATCCGCTCAACCGGATCACGCCTGTTCGGCATCCTTGGCTTCGGCGGTGAGGCAATTGGCCCAATCGTCGTCGGTCCCGATCGCGGCGATCGGGAGGTCACCCCGGATCAGGTGAAGGACAGCTGGAAAGGGAGCGTCGTCGTCTGCGGCATGACCGTCGGTGTGCCGACGCTCAACAAGCTGAGGCACGTTGGCGTTAGCGGTATCATCGTCGGCAGTCTGGCCGAGGCGGATGTGCGTCGTTTCCTTTCGGGTTCCGGCAACGGAGAGATTGGTCCAGCCGCCTTCTGGGGCGCTCGCCATCCGGACGCGCCGTTCGCGCCGACATCGGAGAGCGCGCCGTTCGTGATCGTCGCCACCGAAGGATTTGGCCGCGTTCCGATGGCCGAGCAGGTCTTCAATTTCCTGCGTGACCACGCCGGCCAGACAGCCTCGATCCAGGCTGCGACCAGCGTTGGCAGTCAGTTGCGCCGACCCGAGGTCTATATCGCCGGTACTGGCAGCCACGGCAACGGACGCGCCTCCGATGAACTCGCACCCGGCCGCCCGGTCCGTTTGGTAGGAGGACGTTCGCTTGGAGTAATCGGCACCTGCCAATCTCCAGCCTACCAGCGCGTCACCGACGCCGGTGTCGTCACGACCGTCGCCGACGTGTCCTTGCCAAGCGGCGAGATTCGCGTCGTCCCGGCAGCCAATATTGAAGTGATTCAGTGAGTTGCGTCTCCTCTCGCTTATCGCGATAGTGTCAGGAACGTCTTCCTCATTCTCATTCTTCGCAAATGCTCGACTCGACGCGGCGAAACGGCCCTCCCAAAGACGGGAGGGCCGTGATCAGACCAGTCGAAGTTGCGACAGGCTGGCGTCGGATGAGTACGTTGAGCCGGCAGCATCTGTTCCGAGTAGACCGCGGTACTTCTCGTAACGGAGGATCGCGGTAACAGCGGCTCACGGCGCCGGCGGAACATTCTGGTTGAATCTGAAGATGTTCTCTGGGTCATAACGCCGTTTGACGTCCGCCAGCCGTGAGTACGTCTCTGGGGGATATGCGTCGCGAACGCGATCCGCGCCCTCGTCCTCGAGAAAGTTGACGTACACGCCGGAACCTTCATTACGAATTGACTGCCACACTGAATCGACCCAGGCTCGATGCGCATCGGCGTCTTCGGTGGCGTTGACCCAAAGTCCGATGATCGCAACAAAGAAGCGCTGGTGCCGATGAGCGAATGCGGTCATGTCAGCGCGGGTGCGTGTCATAGCACCACCGAGGACACGCAAGTGGAAGATGTTGTAGGGAGAGCTGCCGTTCTCAATGGCCGCTAGCGCTACGTCAAGGGCCTCATCGCTCAAATCGTTGGCGAACATCGATCGAATCGACCAGGCATGCGGATGCGTCAGCTCTTCCGTGAACGAATAGATCTCCGAGTACTGCATCGGACCGATCTTGTCAGCAAACGGGATGGCAAGATCACGTAACGGGGCCAGCACACGCTCGCCCTCTTCGAGGGTTCCAGTCCAACAGACGAGGATCGATAGTGCGAGTTTGCCGACGTGTTCCTGGGGAACATGTGGCGCCGGAGGGGCGAGCATGACGCTCGCGAGTGTTGTCAGATCGTCCGGCGCAGAGGCCGCATACTCCAGATACGCGCGAACGACCTGGCGAGTCGCAGGCAGCAGCATCTCTCCACCGAGGATCTCACCAACCGGGGTGAGTTGGAATGTGAACTCGGTTACGACTCCGAAGTTGCCACCACCACCCCGGATCGCCCAGAAGAGATCCGGATGCTCACTGGCACTTGCGGTCACAATCTCGCAGTCAGCTGTGACAACCTCCGCGGCGATGAGGTTGTCGATAGTTAGCCCCTGTTTGCGGACCATGTATCCGATCCCGCCCCCAGTCGTGAGCCCGCCAAAGGCGACCGACGCGGTGTCACCCGTTGAGAGCGCAAGCCCATGCGCGCCGGCTGCTTCAGCGAGATCGCCGGACGTAGCACCCGCTTGAACGCGTGTCGTTCGAGTCTCCGGGTCGATCTCGATCCGCTTCATGCCCGCGAGATCGATGGTGATGGCGTCATCGACGAGACTGTAGCGAGCGATGCTATGCCCGCCGCTGCGAATTGCCAACGGGAGACGATGATAGCGGGCGAATCGGACCGCTTCGGCAACATCCCTCGCGTCGGCTGCGCGGACGATTGCCAACGGCCTGCGATCGAGCGTAATGTCGCGGGTCTTGCGCGCGTCGTCGAAATCTGAGCTGTCGGC
The DNA here is from genome assembly GCA_963763325.1 of uncultured Chloroflexia bacterium. Lineage (GTDB taxonomy): Bacteria > Chloroflexota > Chloroflexia > Thermomicrobiales > CFX8 > JBBECJ01. The sequence goes on along the minus strand of CAVXOL010000024.1, from coordinate 672,530 downwards.
CGTTACGAGTTGTCCGGCCAACCGAGCGCGCAATGCGTCAAAGCTACCTGTCTCGAGCGTAATCGGACTCGCGGGTTGTACTGCAATGGTCATGATTCACTCCTTCGTGAAAACGGCGCGCCGTCGCACCATGTGTGTTTTCGTGTTCTCGCAACTCAACGTTGAGTCGTTTCGTCGTATGTAGTTCTCGTGCTCCTTTCCATCGCGACTCCTTTGCACTGACCTCCATCTTGTGGCCACGCCTGGACGGTTACCAGCCCGGGTTCCCCCACACTTTCACGAGTCGCTGAAGTGTGAGGGTAGCGTCTCCCTGCTGGTTCCGAATTCATGCGATGAGGATTGTCTGGACGCGTTCCGAGTCAGCGGTTGGCTGAATAATGAACACCGCCCCACCTTCCAGCTGGAAGGTGGGGCGGTGTTGGCAGTTCGAAACCTGAGAGACTATCCGACTTCGCGGAACTCGCCTTCGACGGTTGTTTCGTCTTCGGTCTTCTGGCCCTCAGGGCCAGTGCCGTTCGGATCGAAGTCCTCAGCCGCTCCAGCCTGCTCGTACATCGAGGCACCGGCCTGTGAGAGCGTCTGCGTCATCTCATCGTAGGCTGGCCGAAGCCGGTCGATGTTCTCCGGGTCGTTCGCGAGAATGTCGCGGACGGTTGCGACCTTGGCTTCGAGGTCGAGCTTCGTCTCGCTCGGGATCTTGTCGCCGTAATCGGAGAGTGTCCGCTCGGCCTGGTAGGTCATCGCCTCGGCCTGGTTGCGGAACTCAATCGCCTCGCGCCGCTGCTTGTCCTCGGCGGCGTGTGCTTCGGCTTCCTTCATCATCTTGTCGATCTCGTCCTGGCTCAGACCGCTCGATGCCGTAATCGTAACCTTCTGTTCGCGGCCAGTCGCCTGGTCCTTGGCCGAAACGTTCAGTATGCCGTTAGCGTCAATGTCGAACGTCACTTCGATCTTCGGGATACCGCGCGGTGCTGGCGGGAGCCCGTCGAGGATGAATCGCGCCAGCGTCTTGTTGTCGTTCGCCATCGGACGCTCGCCCTGCAGGACGTGGATCTCGACCTGGTTCTGGTTATCGGACGCGGTCGTGAAGACCTGGCTCTTGCGGGTCGGGATCGTCGTGTTGCGCTCGATCAGCGCCGTCGAGACGCTACCAAGCGTCTCGATCGCCAGCGTCAGCGGGGTGACGTCCAGCAGCAGGATGTCCTTGACCTCGCCGCCGAGCACACCGGCCTGAATTGCAGCGCCGATCGCGACGACTTCGTCCGGGTTGATGCCCTTGTGTGGCTCCTTGCCGAAGAAGTCGGTGACCGCCTTCTGGACAGCCGGCATCCGTGTCTGACCACCTACCAGCAGGATCTCATCGAGCTGGTCCTTGGTCAGGCCGGCGTCACGCAGGGCAGCCTCCATCGGGCCAATCGTGCGCTTGACCAGATCGTCGACGAGCTGCTCCAGCTTCGAGCGGGAGAGCGTGATGTTCATGTGCTTCGGCCCACTGGCGTCAGCCGTGATGAACGGCAGGTTGATGTCGGTCTGCTGCGTCGTCGAGAGCTCGATCTTGGCCTTCTCAGCCGCTTCCTTCAGGCGCTGCAACGCCATCCGGTCCGAGCGCAGGTCGATGCCTTCGGTCTTCTTGAACTCATCGGCCAGGAAGTCAATGATGCGCTGGTCGAAGTCGTCACCACCCAGGTGGGTGTCACCATTCGTTGCCAGCACCTGGAAGACACCTTCCGAGAGGTCGAGAATCGAGATGTCATAGGTGCCACCACCGAGGTCGTAGACGGCGACCTTCTCGTCGGTCTTCTTGTCGAGGCCATAGGCCAGGGCCGAAGCCGTCGGTTCGTTGATAATACGCAGCACTTCGAGGCCGGCGATCTGGCCGGCGTCCTTGGTTGCCTGGCGCTGGCTGTCATCGAAGTAGGCCGGGACGGTGATGACGGCCTTGTCAACCTTCTCGCCCAGGTAAGCTTCGGCGTCCGCCTTCAGCTTCTGCAGCACCATCGCCGAAACCTCGGCCGGGGTCACCCACTTGTCGCCCATCTTGATGTCGATGCCGCCGTGCGCCCCCGAGCGAATCTCGTACGGGATCAGCTTGATGTCGCGCTGGACGATTGGGTCGTCGAAGCGGCGTCCGATGAAGCGCTTGACCGAGAAGATCGTGTTCTTGGCGTTCGTGACGGCCTGCCGTTTTGCGAAGCGGCCAACCAGCCGCTCGTTGCTCGAAGAGAGCGCGACGACCGACGGTGTCAGCCGTTCGCCCTCGGTGTTGGTGATGACGGTCGGCTCGCCGCCTTCGATAACAGCGACGACCGAGTTCGTCGTCCCGAGGTCAATACCAATCGTTCTTGCCATTCCGGTGTTCCTCCTGCCAGACCCGCGATGAATCGCGGGACGGTCGATTTCTATTCGTTGTTACGCATCCATCGCGGTTGATGTCAGATTCAATGCCTCGGACGATCCGACCTTGACCATTGCCGGCCGCAAGACAGTGTCGTTCACGAGGTAGCCACGCTGAAACTCTTCGACGACGGTGTCTGCCACTCCATCGCCATCGTCGACCATAACGGCTTCGTGGCGGCTTGGATCGAATGGCTGGCCGAGGCTCTCCATGACCGAGATCCCTTCGCCTTCGAGCGCGCGCCAAAGCTTGCGCTCTACCAGACGAACGCCTTCGATCCATGGGTTACTTTCGATCTCAGCCGGGACCGAGCGCAGCGCACGATCGAAGTCGTCCGCGACCGGGAGCAGCTTGCGAACCAGGTCCTCAGTAGCACGCGAACGTTGCAGTTCGCGCTCCTGCTCGATCCGCCGGCGAAAGTTCGCAAATTCGGCGTGTGATCGCTGGAGCCGATCGAGCATGTCGGCGGCGTCGGCCTTGAATTGGTCCAGTTCTGCCAGGACCTCCTCCATTGACGGCTGCCGCTGTGGCTCATCGTTCGTCTGTGTCTCGTCCATCTGGTCCGTTTCCTGTTGCTGAGTCACAAGTGGTGATCCCTCCATTCGTTCGCGGTCCTCGTTCCCAGTTCCCATTCAGTCTCAGGCGCTATACAGATCGCGCATCAGGTCGCTCATCAGCCGTGCCATATAACGGACCGATGAAATTGAGCGCTCGTATGGCATCCGGCGCGGACCAAGTATGCCCAGCAGGCCGGTCACTTCGTCGTCGACACCGTAGGTCGCAACGACGACTCCAAAGGGGCGAAGTCCCTCCGACATATTTTCATCGCCGATGAAGATCTGCAGGCCATCGCGGTTAGAGATCTGTGGTAACAGTTCCGAGAGCAGCGATCCTCCACGCAACATCTCCAGCAAGTGCTGGGCGAGGTGTGAGCCGCCAAACTCCTGCTGTTGGAGGACGTGCTCGATCCCCTGGTAGTGCACTTCAGTCCGCTCGCTTGCCTGAGTCGACTCCATTGTCGCGAGCAGGTGTTCGCCAACGAGCTTGTCAAGCTCGGCCAGCCCAACCACCTTCGCCCGCAGTTCGTCGAGCGTCAGGTTTTGAAACTGGGCGTTGAGGCGGTCGGCGCTCGCGCTCAGCTCTTCCTGGGTAACCGGCTCGGAAACGTGCAGCATCGCCTGGTGGACGGTCGATTCCTGCGTCACCATGATCAACAGAACGACGCGCTCCTGCAGCGAGAGCAACTCAAAGTGGCGCAGGCGGGAAACAGCCGTCCGCGGGGACGTCACAACTGAGACGTTGCGGGCGAACCCAGCCAGCACGCTCGCGGCGAGCTCCAGCCACGATTCGAGTTGGGTTTCGACCTGGCGGAATTGGTGCCGGATCATGATCTGGTCATTCGCCGGCAACGCTGAATCGGACGCGTACTGCTCGACATAGAAACGATAGCCACGATCGGTCGGCACGCGGCCGGCAGACGTGTGCATCTGCTCGATGAACCCAAGCCGCTCCAACGCCGACATCTCGTTGCGAACGGTCGCTGACGAGACGTTCAGCGGGTAGCGCTCGATCAGCGACTGCGAGCCAACCGCTCGCCCGCCAACGACATACTCCTGGATGATCAGGCGCAGAATTTCGCGCTGCCTGCTTGACAGTTCGTACTCGTCGCTCATCCAAACCCACCTCTTAGCACTCTATTCAAATGAGTGCTAACGAGTGAATATGATAGCAGGTTGATACAAGTAGTGTCAAGGTTGTAGGCCAGTACGTACACGGCGGTGCGTCATCTGATCTCTGGTGCGTAGTCAGAGTCTCGCATTGGACAGGTTCGAGCGTCGCCGTCTACGAACCGGACCCGCCAAACGAACGGACTTTCCGAAGAGCGACGATAAACAGCCCCAAACCACCCAACGACATGAAACCTGTGCAGGCGAGAACACCGATCAACTCGTTGCGGGAGAGGTCAGTCGTCTTCGTCATTATCGGTCTGGGAGCGTGGCGGTGTATCGGCATCGCTGTTGTTGCCGGTTGGCTGGCTGTCGCCCTCGTAGCCGAGCCATGCCTTCCAGCTCGGCATCCAGCTCTTCAACGCTCATCCCGAGAGCGCGTTCAACCGCTTCGTCGTAGGAGACTTCCTCGCGGAAGATGGCGATCAGTTCCGCCAGTTCGGATTCGCCAAGCTCCTCAATGATGTAGGTCACGATCGAATGACTCTCGGCATACGAAAGGTACGCCTGATCGGGATCGACCGGGAAACTGGAACTGAGCGCCCGGACCGGGATCAGTTCGCCGTCGTCGACCGCTTCATCGAGGATGCCGGGCAGGTCGCTGTCCGGCGTCTCCTGGTTGTAGACTGCCAACCCCTCGTCAAGCCAGTTGGGCGGCGAGTTCCATGGATTCTCGGTTGCCTGGTCCAGGATCAGGTGGCTGACCTCGTGCGGGATCATCCTGCGCGGACCTCGCGTTCGGCTCCTGCTCCCGGCACAATCTGCGCGACGATCAGGTTGAGCGCCGGGTGGGCCTGGCCACCGATCCAGTCGGCAGAGTTTGGCGGAAGCGCCTCCATGAAATCGTCGTCGCTCCCGTAGATGACCATTCGGATCGGCTCGTCGGCGTCGACATCGAAGCGGGTTGCCAGTGTCTCGATCGTCCGGTTGGCAGTCTCGAGCATGTCCTCGCCGAACTCCTGGTTGCCCGAGTACCACCAGAGCGTCACGAGACCGTTCGTGAGCGATTCCCAGTCAGGCCCGTCGTCCATGTAGAACAGGATCTGCTCTTCGGAGTCGGTCGCATTCCCGGCGCTGTCGATGACGCGCCAGAAGTAGATGATGTCGAGCCCTGGCGGCAAGTATTCAAACGAGAGGTCAACCTCGTGGTCGATCTCAATCTGTTGCCCGGTTCGAGCTCTGGATAGGCGGCGGACAGTTCAGTGTCACCGGCGGCGTGCCAGTACAATTCCGCCGTCCACGATTGGTGTCGCCGACTCGACCGTCACCCCAAAGGTCAGAGATTGCCCGAAACTCGGCATTCCCGCTCATTTCGCTGAACACTGCGTCGGACTGCGCGCGCGACCGGCTCTGGCATGGCAAACGCCACGAACCCGCCGAGCACCAGCAGAATCGCCAGGAGCCAGTACGCTGCAGAAGCGCGGCAGCGCGCTCACCTTGCGTGACGCCGTTGCGGCCCGATCTGGGCGATGCCCCGACTCGTCTCGCGCGGCGAGTGCAGATTCGTTACTCTCCGCTGGCGATCGTCTCCGCGGCGCCCTGCTCTTCGAGCTGCTGGTGCAGATATGCGTCGACCAACGGGTCGATGTCGCCATCGAGGACTGCCTGGACGTTGGCGGTCGAGAAGTCAGTCCGGTGGTCGGTCACCATCGTGTACGGCTGCAGGACGTACGACCGGATTCGTGCTTCCCCAACCCTCGGAGACGTGATCACCCTTGATTCGCGAGCGTTCGTCGGCCTGTTCGCGCAGCTTGAGCTCGACCAGCTTCCCACGCAGGATCTTCATCGCCGACTCGCGATTCTGGAGTTGTGAGCGTTCGTCCTGGCAGGTCACGACGATCCCGGTCGGAAAGTGGGTGATCCGGATTGCAGACGACGTCTTGTTGACATGCTGGCCACCAGCTCCGGATGCGCGGTAGGCGTCGATCCGGATGTCCTCGTCGCGGATCTCGACTGCCGGCGTCGTCCTCGACCTCCGGCAAAACCTCGACCAGGGCGAAGGCGGTGTGCCGTCGGTGCGCCGCGTCGAACGGCGAGAGTCTGACCAGCCGGTGTTGCCCCGCCTCGGCCTTGCTATAGCCGTAGGCATACGGGCCGCGGATCTCGATCGTCGCGCTCTTGATTCCGGCTTCATCGCCTTCTGTCCAGTCGAGGATCGCCGTCTGGAACCCGCGCTTTTCTGCCCAGCGCATGTACATCCGCGCCAGCATCTCGGCCCAGTCCTGAGCGTCGACGCCACCGGTCCCGGCGTGGACGGCCAGAAGTGCGTCGTGGTCGTCATACTCACCAGAGCAGGAGTAGCTGGATCTCCATCCGATCGAGTTGATGCACCGAGCGCATCGGTCTGCGTCGCGAATCTCGACGTTCATCGCCTCATCGTCCTGGTCGGCCAGCTCGTTCAGTTCAAGCAGATCATCGACCTGGGAGCGCATCGCCTCCCAGCCGTCGACCTGATCGCGCAGACCTGTGATCTGGCGCATGACTCGCTGGGCCTTCTGGGGATCATCCCAGAAACCCGGCTCGACCGAGAGTGATTCCAGTTCGCCTATGTCCCGCCGTTTCCCGGCCAAGTCAAAGACGCACCCCAATCAGATCGAGCCGGGTGCGGATGCTCTCGAGCGTACTGCCGATTGTCTGTTCCATCTGATCATCTGCCTTCATCGGTTGGCGACTATCGATTCAGCGCGACATGACTGTCGCGTTGTCGCTGGAAGTGTAGCAAGCGGAGCAGGAGGTCGGGAGTCGGAGTTTGTGGACAGGTCACGCCGATCACGGCATTCGACACGAGACGCTTTCACCGAAGCTGCCTTGGCGACTCACGCCCGTTTCCCGAGTCTCGACTCCCGATTCCGCTACTCAATGTTTCGCAATTGCGGGTCAAGCGCGTCACGCAGCCAGTCGCCGATCAGATTGATCGACAGGACCGTCAGCATGATCGCCAGGCCCGGAATTGTCGCCAGCCACCAGGCGGTCGAGAGATACGCCCGGCCATCGGCGAGCATGTTGCCCCAGGTCGGCTGGGAAGAGCCGACGCCGAGTCCGAGAAACGAGAGTCCGGCTTCGGCGATGATGGCGGCCGCAACCGCGAATGTGCCGTAGACGATGATTGGCGTGACGATGTTGGGCAGGAGATGTCTGAAGAGCAGTTTGCCGTCCGACACGCCGATCGCTCGTGCGGCGACAATGTATTCCTGGGCTTTGGCCGAGAGGACCGATCCTCTCGTCAGCCGCGCGTACGGCACCCAGGTCGCGATCGCCAGCACGATGATCACGTTCACCAGCCCACCACCGAGGACCGCGACGATCGCGATCGCCAGGAGCAGATATGGGAAGGCAAGGAAGATGTCGCCAATCCGCATGATGATTGCGTCCAGCATGCCGCCGTAGTAGCCGGAGAAGAGTCCCATCGTCGTGCCGAACCCGGCACCGAGCAGGACGGCAGTGATTCCAACGATGAGTGACACTCGAGCACCATAGATGACCCGTGTCAGAATATCCCGGCCGAGCTGATCGGTTCCGAGGATGTGCTTCGTTGAACCTTCGATCGTCTCGGATGTCCCATAGCGTGGGCAACTGGTCAAAACCGGACAATGGAGCCGCTCGGTCAACACTCCCGGCGCATCCACGTCGTAGGGGACGATAAACGGCGCGAATATGGCCGCGAAGGCGACGAGCACCAGGATCGCGAATCCGATCACACCGAGCCTGTTGCGTCGCAGCATTCGAAATGCACGACCCGTCGCCGAACGCTGGTCCCGAACCTCTTTGAAGGCATCCGCCAGCGTCGGTGGCTGCGCGGCGATCTCGCGCTTGATCATCGGTCCTCCAGGTTACGCGTGCGCAGGCTGATTCTCCGGCGAGTCGTTGTCGGTTTGGTCATGTCAGCCGCACGCGGGGGTCGAGCCAGGTGTAGATCAGATCGACCAGCAGATTGATCATCACGAAGCTGGCGGCGATGATGAACGTGGCGGCCTGGACGACCGGGAAGTCGCGGCTGTTGATCGACGTCACCAGCAGTTGCCCGACGCCGTCCCACTGGAAGATCTGCTCGGTGATGATTGCGCCGGCCAGCAGGTTGCCGAAGTCCAGCCCGATCACCGTCACGAGCGGGATGGCGGTGTTCTTGAAGGCGTGACGTGAGATGACGATCCTCTCTCGCAGCCCCTTCGCCCGTGCGGTTCTGACGAAGTCAGCCGACATCACATCGAGCATCCCGGAACGGGTCAGCCGCGTCAGTCGGGCAAGGCTCGGCGCAGCCAGTGTGATGGCCGGCAGCAGCAGGTACTTCAGGCGACAGGCTGTAGCCCTGCGACGGGAACCAGCCGAGATTGACGGCGAAGAACAGGATCAGCATGATCCCGAGCCAGAAGTTCGGTATCGACTGTCCCAGCAATGCCAACAACATAACGAAGTTGTCGACGACTGTATATCGCTTGATCGCCGAGACGATGCCGAGGATGACCCCAAGGGTCACGGAGATAAACAGGGCGACGCCGGCCAACGCGAGCGTCCGTGGATACCGGTCGAGGACGACCTCCATCGACGAGAATCCGCCGAACCGCAACGATTCCTGGAAGTCGCCGCGAGCGGCGTCGGCGAGGAAATTAAGGTATTGGACATAGAGCGGCTCGTTCAGGCCGAGTTGATCTCGGAGGCGCTCGATGTCTTCTGCGCTCGACGCTTCGCCCAGCATCAGCGCGACCGGGTCGCCCGTCATGTTCGTGATAATGAAGACTGCCGTCACGACGCCGAGGATCACGAGGATCGACTGCAGCAGGCGACGAATGATGTACTGTGTCATGACTCTCTATCCTGTTCGTCGGGAATTGCCGATCGGGAATCGGGAATCGGAACGGAGGACACGCGCTCCGCTTCGCTATCCAGTCCCCGATTCCCGATCGACGATTCCCGATTCCCGACGCTCCTGCTACTCGTTCCACTCCATCTCGTGCGCCCACATCATCTCGTCGTGACGCGGCTCCCATCTCACCCAGTTGTCAACGCCGAACATGTCGACGAGCTGGTACATGAAGAGCGCGCCTGCATCCTCGTACAGGATCCGCTGGGCATCGGCGTACAGCGCCTGTCGTGCCTCGACATCGAGTTCGATGCGGGCAGCCTGGATCACGTCCTCGAACTCCTGGTTGCAGCCATACGGACGACGCCAGTCGTTGAACGCGGCCGCCTGTTCACAGCCGAAGAGAGGCACGAAGCTGTTGTCGGCGTCGAAGAACCAGTTGCCCCAGGAGGCGAAGATCAGGCCAGGCGTCTCTTTGGCGATCTGCATGTCGGTCAACGTCGCCGCCTCACGCAGTTCCGGCGTGCAGCGGATGCCGGCCTGGGCCATCTCCTGCGCCATCGCCTCGGCGACTTCCTTGTCCTTCGGGTAGCGCCCCTGAATGTGCCAGATCTGGATGTCGATGCCATCCGGATATCCCGCTTCGGTCAATAGCTCCTTGGCCCTCTCCGGGTCGTGCGGGTACGGCTCAAGCGTTGGATCGAAGCCGAAGATCCACGGACCGATGATGGTCGAGACCCGGTTGGCGTTGCCGAGCACGATCGCTTCGATCACGCCGTCGACATTGGCTGCGTAGTTGATCGCCTGGCGGACGAGCGGGTTGTCAAACGGCTCGACCTCGACGGTCATGAAGTAGAACGGAACGCGGTTGCTGACCGCCCGCACCGCCCTCGACCGCCCGCTCTCGTTGATAGAGTCAAGCTCTTCCGGCGGCATGTCCTTCGCGACGTGCACGTCACCGGCCCGCAACGCGGCCACCCGCGTCGCCTGCTCGACGATCGTCGTCATCCGCACCTTCTTGATACTTGGCGCGCCGTCCCAGTATTCCTCGTTGGCTTCAACGACGAGATCCTCGTTCGGGGACCATGAGACGAACTTGTACGGGCCTGTGCCGACTGCTTCGGACGAGACGACCTCGACGCCCTGGGCGGCCCACTTGGGCTCGACGATGACCATATGGAAGCCGGTCATCCGAGCCAGCAGGGCCGGGTCTGGTTTGCTGGTTATGACGTTGACCGTCATGTCGTCGACGACCTCGACGCTCTCGATGATGGTATAGGTGCTGCGCGCATCGCCCGGTGTCTCGTCGCTCAACGGGCGCATGATGCTGTAGGCAACGGCCTCGGCATTGAACGGCTCGCCGTTGTGGAACGAGACGCCCTCGCGCAACTGGAACTGGACCGTCAGGTCATCAATCCGCTCCCAGGCTGTCGCGAGGCAGGGTGAGATCGTGACCAGGTCACGCTCGAACTTGACCAGCGGCTCGTACAAGTGTCGCAGCTTCGTCTCGGCGATCGTACCGACGTGCAACTGCGGGTCGATGCCGTGCGTCGTGAACTGGTCCGTGCCCCAGGCGAGGATCAACTCCTCAGGCTTGTTGCCCTCTGGTGTACCCGCCTCTGGGTTGTCGAATTCGCGAACGCCCGTTCCGCGCACCTCTTCGCCGCCGCCAGATGTTGGCGTTTCCTCGGCCATCTCCGCGGTCTCGCCCGCCGGGGCTTCGGTTGCCTCGGCATCAGGCGCTTCGGTTGCCTCGGCATCAGGTGCTTCGGTCGATGTCTGGCCGGACGTGCCTGTTGTGTTGGTTGGATCGACATCGTCGTCGTCATCGTCATCGCCGCCACAGGCCGCTAGCAGAGAGGCCGCGAATGTTCCGGCCATTGCACCCAGAAAGAGCCTCCGGCTCAGCTTGAAGTTGGGCAGCCTGTCTCGTAGGTTGTACTCCGTGTCAGCCATGCGATTTCCTCCTCGTACGATGTCGAGTCCGATGCTCACACTCCTCCTGGCACGTTTCGCCTGACAACCTCCTCTCTGGCCACACAGCCCTCTAGATGCTGCTCATGATCTCCTCGCTGTATGCAAATGTGATTGGGAGCCCGCCGGTGTGGACGAAGACGACCGTTTCCTCGCGTCCGATGTTGCCTAGCGATATCTGATCTACGAGCGCTGCGAGTGCTTTGGACGTGTAGACCGGGTCGAGGATGAGTCCTTCAGTCCGCGCGGCCAGCAGCAGTGCGGCCAACCCTGCATCGGTAGGAATCCCATAGGCCTCGCCGACATACTCGTCGTGGATGCTGACGTCGGGCGGGGCCAGTCGTGTCTCGAAACCCAGCAGCTCGGCCGCACCGTTCGCCGCGCCACAGACGTAGGCCTCAATCTCGGCTCGACTGCCTCCGACGCTGACAGGGTGGACTCGGTATCGCTCTCCGAGCAGCTTGCCGGCCAGCGCCAGCCCGGCCGACGACGTCCCGGAGGCGAGGAAGATATGGTCTGCCTGAATACCACGCTCATCGAGCTGCGCCAGCAGCTCGGTCGCGCCAAGCAGGTACGCGCACGTCCCGGCGATCTTCGAGAAGCCATCCTTTGGCACGTTGTAAACGACGTGTCCGTCGGCCTCCAGCTTGCTGACCAGTTCAGCCAGCTCCCGGTCGATCGTCGCCGGGTCGGCGCTGGATGCTTCAACGATTCGCGCGCCAAGGATATGGTCGAGCAGCAGGTTGCCGTTGACCGGATCGTCCTTCCGGCTCGGGATCTTGATGATGTAGCTCGTTAGCCCGAACCTGGCCGCCAGCGCCGTGTGCAGCCGCGCATGGTTCGACTGGGCGACGTTTGTCACGATCAGTGTGTCGGCGCCTTTTGCCTGGATGTCGCCCATGCGGAACTCCAGATGGCGGACTTTGTTACCACCCAGAGCCAGGCCGGTCGTGTCGTCGCGCTTGATGAAGATTCGCGGCGCGTTGGACCCTAGCGCTTCGCGCAGTCGCGGCGCCTCTTCGAGCGGCGTCGGCAGGTGTGCGAAGCGGACACGCGGTAACTGCCCGATCCGTTCAGCCAGCGCGTCGCGGCTGAGCGATCGTGTCGTCGGAGTTGCTGTCATCCTTCCCCCTCGTCCGTTGTCCCATGTCGACCGGTTCGATACGGTTGTGGATTGTCAGCGGTTGGTTAGAGCGCGAGGGCGTATCCGTCGCGACGTGGATCGGCGCCGGCCATCAACGCGCCGCTGTCGGGATCGACCATGATCCCCTGTCCGCCGCCGACCAGTGGCGTCCACGGATCGAGCACTTCGACCTCGTGGCCCCTCCGGCGCAGACCGTCCAGCACCGATTCTGGGACGCGCCCCTCGATGATGAGTTCCCGACCGGTAATCGTCCTGAACCGCGGCGCTTCGATGGCGGCCTGAATGCTGTAGCCATGGTCGAGGACGTTGAGCATCATCTGCGGTGTCGTCTCCATGATCCCGAACGAGCCGGGTGTCCCGACCGTCACGAAGAGCTGTCCGTCACGCCATGTCTGCGATGGCGCCAGGCACATCTCGACCTGCTTGTTCGGCGCGATGACGTTTGGGCTCTCTGGATCGTCGTCGAACCAGTGGGCGAAGTTGTTGAGCGCGAGTCCGGTGTTGCCATGCACGACACCGGAGCCGAAGCCGCCGCCGAGAGTCTGCGTGCAGGAGACGGCCCAGCCGCCGGCATCAGCCGTCGCAAAGTGGGTCGTGCTCTCGCGCATGATCGACTCGAAGCTACCCGGCAGGATCTCATCCGGCAGCTTGTGTGACGTGAACCGCTCGCCACCGCTGTAGGCGGCTCGCTCAGGATCGATCAGGCCGCGCCGTGTCGCCGCGTATTCCTTCGAGAGCAGTGACTCGATCGGCGATGCCGGGTTCGGCGCGTAAGTCGTCCGATCGGCAACGGCCAGCTTCATCGCCTCCGCCAGATGGTGCAGGTAGTCGGCGCTTCCTGCCCCCATCTCGGCCATCTCGAATCCCTCGACGATGTTGAGCGTGATCAGGTATTGCATCCCGCTGCACGGCAGCGGCGGACAATACGTTGTGTAGCCCCGATACGTCGACGCGATCGGCTCCTGCCAGCTCGGCTGATAGCTCGCCAGGTCCTCAACCGTCAGCAAACCACCGTTCTCTTGCGAGAAGCGCGCGATCTCGGCCCCGATCGGCCCGCGATAGAGGACATCCGCGCCGCCTTCGACAACCGCCTCAAAGCGTCCGCGCAAGATCAGGCTGCTTGAGTATCGAGCCGGTTGTCGGCGTTGCGCCGTCATGCAGGTATGCGGCGGTTGATGTTGGCCAGCGCAACACCCGCTCGCGGTTGCCGTCGATGAACTCGTGGTTCTTGATCGTGACCGGGAAGCCGTCGCGGGCGTACTCGATGGCCGGCGCAAAGACCGTCGCGCGGTCCATCGTTCCATACCGCTCCAGCGCCGCCAGCCAGCCACCAAGCGCGCCCGGCACGAGCGGCGAGCGGATGCCGTCGTCCTTGCTGCCCGGCTCGCTGAACATATCCAGCGTCGCCGCAGCTGGTGCCTTCCCGATGTATTCGAGGACGATAGGCGTCGAACGCCCTGGCACGGCGATCGTCATGTAGCCAACGCCACCAGCGCCGGACATGTACGGCTCGACGACGTTCAGCGCCGCCGCAACGGCGACCGCCGCATCGACGGCATTCCCACCCTGTTGCAGGATTCTGAGTCCCGCAAGTGACGCCTGCGGGTGCGCTGAGGCGACTGCACCCTTGCGTCCTGATACGACAGGACGATGGGCGAGTCCACGGTTCGGCCAGGTCATATGCCCTCCTCGCATCCCACGACTCTGCTCAGTTGATATCGCTGGGTAATGCGCATGGTGGCAGTTGTCGGGCTGGATTGCTCTGCTGTGGCTGATTCCCGTGCACGCATACTAACCGCTGCGTGTAAGCAGGTCAATACGCTGGTCCTGGGGCAGGATTCCGCCACGGCTCGTGGTAGTGGTGCGGGAGGCTGGCTTACCTCGTATCATGGTCAGTCGTAGAAATTGACTGGTGCGGGGAATGGTTGGTTATCCGGTGGATCGCGTTCGAGGGTTGATGGCACATCGCGCGCTCGCGGTGTTCATGATGGGGCACTTCACCGTCGATATGTTCGGCGGCCTGATGCCCGTCCTGTACGCCATCATGGCCGATGAGTTCGACCTCAGCAACGCCGACATCGGGCTGATTGCCCTCGCGTACACAGCCGCTTCGTCGCTCTCGCAACCGCTTTTTGGCTATCTGGCCGACCGCTTCGGCAGCCGCTACTTTGCCGTCGCCAGCATGATGTGGTCAGCCGGGATGGTCGGCTTGGCTGGCCTGGCCCCGTCGTACACGACGCTGATCGTCATCTCGATGCTGGCCGGCCTCGGCTCCGGCGCCTACCACCCGCAGGGCGCGTCGAACGCGGCCGCCGTCGCCGGCGATATGCGCCGCAACACCGCCATGTCGGTTTACACCGTTGGCGGGACGGCCGGCTACTCGCTCGGCCCGGTCCTCGGCGCGCTGATCTTCTTCATCTTCGGCCGCTATGGGACGCTGATCGTCGCGCCGTTCGGGTTCGTCATCGCGCTGCTGATGCTCCAACAACTTCGCCAGCTCGGCCTCGGCGTCCGCGAACACCACGCGTCCCAGCGCGCCGTTCAGGGCAGTATCAACTGGAAGCCGCTGATGATCGTCCTCTCGGTCGTCATGCTGCGCTCGTGGGTGACGCTCTCGGTCGTGACCTTCATCCCGGTCTGGTTCAAGGAACTCGGCTACTCTGCGACCTTCTATAGCATTCTGGCAACGCTCGTCCTGGCCTTCGGTGCGGTCGGGACGATCACCGGCGGCATCCTGGCCGACAGGGTTGGCCAGCGTGCGGTGCTGTCTGTGTCGCTGATCTGCGCCGCCCCGGCCCTGATCCTCTTCGCCGCCTTCCCCGGACCGCTCTCGTTTCTCTTCGGCCCTTTGTTCGGCTTCTTCGTCGAGATGGGCCTCTCGATCACGCTCGTGATGGCCCAGCGGCTGCTGCCCGGTCGAGTCGGCGTCGCCTCCGGCTTCATCCTCGGGATGGGTTTCGTCACCGGCGGGATCGGCGCGCCAGTCACCGGCGCGATTGCCGACGACATCGGCACCGGCCCGGCCATCATGCTGATGGCGATCCTGATCGTCATCGCCGCCGCAATCGCCACCCGGATTCCCCACGTGGCCCTCCAACAGCCGCGATCAGTGCCGGCAACTGCCCCGGAGCCGGCGACATGAAGTTTGGACGCGTCGAAGGTCTCTGCGTCTCACTCAGCGGTGACGAGCCGCTGATCCGTGTGACGGTCTACCTCGAAACTGACCTGGGAATCGACATCGTTCGCGAGATCGAAGCCGAGCCAGAGACACGCCTCGACGGCGCCATTGATCTCTGGTGGGAAGCCGACCAGTGGACCCAGGAGACGATCGCGACAATCCTCATCCCGCGTGGCTGGGAACTCCTCGGCGCGACCGACCCGCCGACTCGCTCGCCCGACGAAGTTCCACGTTCGCCGCGCTACGCCCTCCGCACCGAACTCTGGGTCCCGCCACCCGGCTGGAACGACGACGAAGAAGAACGGGCCACGTAAGCCTTGATCAGCGATGATGGTAGCCCTGCCAGCTACGAGTGAAATCGCATGATGGCAGAGTTCCCTGATGCTCGTATACTGCTGCGGTTTTGAGACGACCAATACACGCGAACGTGCCGCCCTGGGCCAGAAGAAATTGAAAGAGATGGGTATCCTACGGTCCTCTGAGATTGCCGCCGATGTTGCGATTGTCGGCGGTGGAGTAGCAGGTTCGAGTCTGGCTGCGGTGCTGGCCGTGGCCGGATTTCATGTCGTGCTGATCGAGCGTGAGGCGCGATTTCGCGACCGGGTCCGTGGCGAGAGCATCCATCCGTGGGGCGTGACGCAGATCGAAGCGCTTGATCTTGGCGATGTCATTCGTGCCGCCGGTGCGCAGATCCTCCCACTACGCCGGCTGTACGCCGATCGGGAGTCCGGAGAGCCGTCGCGATGGGATAGCATCGATCCAGGCTTGCCCAGTGAATGGTCGATCTACCATCCAGCGCTACAGGACGCGCTCCTCGATCACGCCCGCCGCTGTGGAGTGAACCGTGCTGCGGCCAGCGCGCGTGATCCAAGTTCTCGCGCAACGGCAACGTCCAACTTGCGGTTGAGGCTGAAGACACGACCTACGAGATACGCGTTCGGCTCGTCATTGGAGCAGATGGAAGGCAATCTGCCGCCCGTCGATGGATCGGAGCGCAAGCCATCCACGATCCCGTGCACCACCTGGTGGGTGGCTGCCTGCTGGACGGAGTGGCGTTGGCAGACGACAGCTTCCATCTCGCCGGTTTCGATGGTGGAGAGGTCCTGCTGTTTCCTCAGGGAGATCGTCGTGCGCGGACCTACATCGTCGGCTCGGATGAGATCGTCGGACCGCTCCGCGGCACTGAGCACATCGCCGACTACATCGCAGTTTGCGCGAACGTCTTTCCGGAGGGAGCGTTTGACGATGCGTGTGCCGCAGGTCCGCTTGCCTTCTTTCCAAACGCCGACGTGTGGTCAGATCGACTTTACGACGATCGCGTCGTCCTGATCGGGGACGCCGCCGGCGCGAATGACCCGAGTGGAGGACACGGTCTGTCGCTGTGCTTCCGTGATGTTCGCGAAGTGCGCGACCAGCTGCTGGCTGATGCGGACTGGGACGCGGCGATGCGGGCGTATGCGGATCGGCGCATGGCGTACTACGCAGTCTTGCGAGCGCTGATGCAGTGGCAGGCGCCAATGTATACCGATGTCGGTCCGAATGCAGATGCAATGCGAGATCGCGCACGACGTGCCAGGCAGAATGATCCGTCTCTGGGCGGCTTCGGGCGTCTATTGGCATATGGACCAGATGGGCTCGTCGCGGACGAAGCTGCCCGGCGTCACTACCTCGGAGAAGATCTCGACTGAGCTACCATTGCGAACCACTCAGGCGAATGCGCCTGAGCGACGAGTATCCGCAGCAGCTCGATGTGATCGTCGATCGCCCTCCAATTGGTGGTTGTGCCCATCAAACTCTACGCTGAAGGGGGCATCGTAAGCGCCGGTCAATATCCTGTTAGTGCAACGCTCTCCCAGGCTCGATCGCAATCGGCGCAGGTCCCACGCGGACACAGGAACAGCGTCGGCTGTTCGCTGAGCCGTTCCGTCACGACCTGCACCAGAGCGCGCGCGTTCACGAGAATCGATGGCGTCTGTCCAATGACGCCGTCACGTTGAAGACGTGCCGTACGGAGCCAGCCGTTCGCCCGAGTGAAGTGTTGGCAGCAGTGGTTCGTCTCCCAATACGTGATGTGTTCCGGCTGGCCGTTCTTCAGGACAATCGCCTCCTCCGTCGTCCGATATGGTACCCCCGCCAGCGATTCAGCGAGGTGAATCGTCGTGTTCGACGAGTGGTCGACGCCGAGCAGCAGCACCTGTCCATCGCGTTCAAGGACGCGTCCGACCGGGCTATCGAGTCCGTGCGCGGGCGAGAGCGGCTGCGGCGCTACGATCGCTGCCGCCTCCGGTCCGATTGCCGCGAAGGTGGAAGTCGGATGGTTGCCGCGCAGGACGCCCGGCATGCGCCAGAACGTCTCGGCGACAACGCCCATTCCATCAGTTGGCGTGGTCAACGGATCGTACGGCGTCTCGCCGCCGGTCATCGACGGCATGACGAGCGTGCCATCTGGTCCAATGGCTGTCATCAGCGCGTCGATCAGCCCAACCGGGCCACCATCGACCGGTCCGACCGCGCGAAATGACGTATGGACGAGCAGGACGCCTCCTTGCGCCACACCTAGCTGAAGGAGTTGCTCGACGAGGTGTTCACGAGATAGCGGTGACTGTCGCGTCGTGTTGTCATGCCGGATGGTCATCCGCGTCGTTCCCCGTCAGCCGTCGCCATTCGCGTTCGACCTGTGCTCGCGTTTCGTCCAGCGTGCCGGAGTTGTCGATGACGATATCGGCCCTGGCGATCTTCTCAGACTGCGGCGGCTGGGCATCGATCCGTCGTTCGGCTTCCGCGCGATCGACCTTGTTGCGGGCGACGATGCGCTCGATCTGCTGCTCGCGGTCGGCGCTGACCACCCAGACCTCGTCGCAGTCGTCAGCCATCCCCGATTCCCAGAGCTTGATCGCGTCGAGGATCAGAACATCCGGCCCCGGCGAGTCAATCGCTTCCCGCTTTGCCTCCAGCACCGGCGGCCAGGTGATCGCCTCCAGCGCCTTCAGCTTCTCCGGGTCGGAGAAGACGACCTTGCCAAGCTCCGGCCGGTTGATCGATCCGTCCAGGTTGACGGTCTGCTCGCCAAACTCCGCACGGATCTGTTCAGCCAGCGGTGATCCCGGCCCCATCATCTGATGGACCAGCGCGTCACCGTCGATCGCCTCAGCCCCAAGCTCCTGGAGCATCCGAACGACGGTTGACTTCCCGGTCGCGATGTTGCCGGTCAGCCCGATCACGTGCTTGCGTCGCATCCAACCACCTTCGCCTCATTCAAACGCCTTCTCGTCTGATCCCGCAACCTGGCCAACCCGGCCACGCACCGCAGTTGGCCACCTTGGCCATCTCGCTCATCTGTCTCATTCAACTTGCTCATACAATGAGCTTGATCAACTTGAGTTCACTCGACTCACTTCCGCCAGGCAGTATGAGCGCCTTGAACATGCACGGTAGGCCAATGCGGCTAACATGATCCCTGACACGTCGTCGAGTTCAGGCCATCGCCAACTCGTCTTGCAATCGTCCACGCAGATACCACTGGTCAAGGATAAGGCCAACCGGGAGATACGCCATCATTGCGACGAGTGCTGACTTGATGAGGATCAGTCGTTGCTCGGACCGAGCCGCGTCGAGTTTT
The DNA here is from genome assembly GCA_963763325.1 of uncultured Chloroflexia bacterium. GTDB lineage: Bacteria > Chloroflexota > Chloroflexia > Thermomicrobiales > CFX8 > JBBECJ01. The sequence goes on along the minus strand of CAVXOL010000024.1, from coordinate 653,695 downwards.
TGTTGCCATTCCGCGCGAGCCTCGATAGTCGCGTCCGGATAGCCACGAAGATGCCCCTCGTAATAGCCAATGTCATCGACGGTGTTCTCGAATTCCTGAATGGTTCCTCTGATTCGGTGATGAACCGTAGCGAGCGGACGTTCCGTCAACCGCGCTTCGTTACCGGTCCTCACTGCGACATCGCTCAGCGTGAGCCAGGTCAACGGAAGGAAGATCAGGAACCCGATCAGCCAGAGCGGGAGCACGCCGAGATGAATACCAAAGCGGTGGATCACTCGGCGTGCTCGTTCGCGAGGATGCAGTGCATTCTCCTGACACTCAGATGCGGTCGGTTGTCACCAGGTCCGCTTGCAGCGCGTCCAGCTCAGCCGTCGCCTCGTTCCAGCGGGTGTAGGCGGCTTCGAGCTCCTGCTGTAGTGATTCGTACTTCTGCCCCAGTTCGGTAACGCGACCGACGTTGCCGTCGATGCTGGCGCGGGTCAACTCGTCGGAGAGCGTATTCAGCTTCTCCTCCAGCTTGCTGACCTCGCGCTCAGAAGCGTTGAGCCGCTTCTGGGCGTCACGGACGGCGCGCTCGTTGACGCGCACCTGCTTGGCCGGGTTGACAACCTGCTTCGGCGCAGGCTCAGCGGCGCCGTTGGGTTCGGCCTCGTGCTTCGCGACGCTGGCAACCGGTGTTCGTGGCGGTGTCGTGGGTGCCGGCGCAGAGCCGCTGGCTAGCCGCCAGCCGGGCACGCTGGCGCTGCATGTCGGTGTAGTTGCCGATGTAGGTCGCGATCGTCTGGTCTTCGATCAGCCAGATGCGGTTCGCGATCCGGTCGACGAAGTAGCGGTCGTGCGAGACAAACAGCATCGTGCCGTCGTAGCCGTCCAGCACATCCTCCAGCACCTCACGCGCGCTGATGTCGAGGTGGTTGGTCGGCTCGTCGAGGACCAGGAAGTTGGCACGCGCCAGCGTCAGCCGTGCCAACGCCAGCCGCGACCTCTCTCCACCGGAGAGCGCCGAGACCGGCTTGTAGGCGTCGTCTCCGGAGAACAGGAAGCGTCCAAGCAGGTTGCGGGCGGCCTCCTCGCCCATGTTCTGGTCGTGCAGGATCGTGTCGAGCGCGTTCAGGTTCGGGTCCAGTCCCTCGTGGCCCTGCTGGTAGTAGGCGACCTTGACGTTTGTGCCGAACTCGACCCGCCCCTTGAGCGCTTCGAGCTGGCCGACGAACGTCCGCAGCGTCGTCGTTTTGCCGGAGCCGTTCGGGCCGAGCAGTGCCACACGGTCACCGCGCTCGATTGTCAATTCGCCGAATGTCTGGACCATGATGTCCGACTCGGTCTCGCCCATCTCTGGCCGCGGCTTGTAGCCAACCGTGATCGGCTTGACGGTCAGCACGTTGCGCGACGAGCGCAGGTCGGCCCGCATCCGCAGGTGGAGCTGGACGTGCTCCTGTGGACGCTCGATGCGTTCGACGCGCGCCAGCCGCGTCTCGCGCCCGCGCGCCTCCTTCGAGCGCTGACCCGCCTTGTACTTGCGGATGAATTCCTCGGTCCGGTTGATGAACTCCTGCTGCTCCTCGTACTCCTTCAGCCGCCGCGCCATCCGCTCCTCGCGCAGCTTCAGGTAGCGGTTGTAGCCGCCTGGGTAGTCCTCGAGCTTCCCGAAGGCCATGTCGAGCGTTCGGCTGGTGACGCGGTCGAGGAAGTAGCGGTCGTGGGAGACGACGATGAAGGCGCGGTTCCAGTTGCGCATGAAGTTTTCCAGCCACTCGATCGCTTCCAGATCGAGATGGTTGGTCGGCTCGTCGAGCATCAGCAGGTCCGGCTCGGAGAGCAGCGCCTTCGCCAGCGCGACCCGTGTCTTCTGGCCGCCGGAGAGCTGCTTGACCGGATCGCTGAACATCTCCTCCGGGAAGCCGAGGCCATGCAGGACCGCCTCGGTCCGATGCTCCATCTCGTAGCCGCCGTGCGTCTCGAACTCGGTCGAGAGGCGCGCGTACTCCTCGAACATCGTGTCGAGCGCCTCGCCGTCGGCGCCGGCCATCTCCTGTTCGAGCGCCGCCATCCGCTCGGCAATCGCGCGGACGTGCGCGAACGCTTCGAACGCCTCCTCGTAGAGCGTCCTGTCCTCGTCGAAGCGGGCCTCCTGCGCCTGGTAGGCCAGCCGCAGACCATTTTGATAGACGATGCTGCCCTCGGTCGGCTCCTCGACACCGGCGATGATCTTGAGCAGCGTGCTCTTGCCGGCGCCGTTCGTCCCGACGAGTGCGACGTGCTCGCGCTCGTTCATCTGGAACGTCACGTCGGAGAAGATCACATCGGTGATGAACCGCTTACTAACATCCTGGACGGTCAAAATTGTTGTTGCCATTGTGCGCCGCTGCTCCTGTTCGTCTGGCCGGACTGCATTGTCGGCCGCCTGGTGATGCTCACTGCTGTGTCGTCCGCGATTGGGGGCATTGATCTGCCGCGTCGGGCTGGGATGCAGGTGACTTTGAGTCACCTCTTGTCAGACTAGAACATGTGTTCTAATCTATGCGTAGAAGGGCGGCAGGCCCCAGAAGACTGGAGCATCTGAGGAGTAGCTCGATGGATGGTACGCAGGCACGTGGAAACGCCGGAGGCACGGGGCGCTCCGACTCGGAAGGTGCTGGAGTTGTCGTTGCCTGTGTCTTCATTCCGCACTTTCCACTCCGAGTAGAGATTCTACGACATCCGGAGCTGGATGGTCTCCCCCTGGCACTGACCGATCTGGCCGGCGCAGGCAGGCGGCGGATCGTCGAGTGCTCGCCGGAGGCAGTCGAACGCGGCCTGCGGGTCGGGATGCCGCTCCGTGAGGCGGTCGGCGCCTGCCCGGAAGCAGTCATCCTGACCTCCGACCCAGTCGCCTATGCCAACGCTTTTGCCGACCTGTTGCGAGCGCTCGGGGCGGTCAGCCCCGGCGTCGAAGCCGCCGAGGCAGGGGTTGCCTTCGTCGATCTGCGCGGCCTGGACCGGCTCTACGGCGGGATCGAGAACATCACGTCTGCATTGCTGCGAGCCGTGCCGCCTGCCCTGCGGCCACGGATCGGCCTGGCCGCCAACAAGTTCACGGCCCACGTCGCGGCCACCCAGGCGCGGCCAGGCGGCGTCCGGATGATCCCTGCCGCCTACGCCAAGGCGTTCCTGGCCGCCAGCCCGGTCGATGTCCTGCCGGTCCCGCTTGAGATGCGGCGGCGGCTGGAACGCTTCGGCCTCTACCACCTGCGCGACATCGCCCGGCTGCCGCTCGGCAAGCTCCAGGCGCAGTTCGGCCCCGATGGCCGGCGTGCCTGGGAGTTGGCGCACGGCCAGGACGGCGCGCCGATCCGCCCATTGACTTACGAGGAGCGCTTCGTCGAGCGACTGACGCTGCCATCACCGACTGTCCAGATCGAAACGGTCCTGATGGCCCTCAGCCAGGTCTGCGAGCGGGCCTATACCCGAAAGGAGGTGCGTGGCCGTGGCGCGCGCCAGGTACGGCTGCAACTGCTGCTGGAGGAACACCGCTCCTGGGAGCGGACGGTATCACTGAAAGGAACGATCGATGAACCCTGGCTGCTCAACACGACATTGCGCTACCGGCTGCAGGGTCTGCAACTGGAGGGCGCGGTCGAGGAGGTCGTCCTGGAACTCATCGGCCTGACCGACATCCACGCCCGCCAGGCGCAGCTCTTCGACGACGACACCAACCTGCGCCGCCGCCAGCGCAAGGAGATCGGCGAGGCCGTCCGCCAACTCAAGCAACGCTACGGCAGCTCACCGCTCTACCACGTCGTCGGCATCGAACCCTGGTCACGCATCCCCGAACGCCGCTTCGGCCTCTTCGCCTGGGAAGCGTGAGAATCAGTCCTTGACAAGCAGTGCCAGAAACTGGGCGACGGTGACGACCTCGATATTGTGCTCGTGCAGGTGCGCAATCAGGTTGAGGTCATCCTTGATGTCTTTGTCGCCGGAGACAACATACTGAGCGTCGCCTTCAATCGCGGTTTCGAGCATGATGTCGTCCTTTAGATCACGACAGATTCGTAGATTCCCTGGTGGTTGAGCCTTGACTGCTACCTCGTCCAGCCTCGCCAGAACCGTTTCAAGCATCGCATCGGTGAACTGAATTCGTGCTCGAATCACGTCGCGCGAGATGACACTCCGCAGTTCGTTCATCGCTGCGGTCGAGATGACCGGCACGAAGCGTTCATCGAGAAATGACTGAAGAACTTGGCCTGGGGAACCACGGACATTCATGAAGCCCGATATCCAGACATTGGTGTCGATAAACGCAATCGGCAGGCTGTCAGTCATGTGATGGCAATGGCTCAAGTTTCGCGAGTCGCTCTTGGCGGACTTCCTCGCTTGCCTCAGTGATGAGCTGCTCGATTTCCTCGTGTGTCATGTCCTCAGGCACGCCGGCACGTAGTTGCGCAAGCGCCTCCTCAAAGCCCTTTCGCCACTCCGCGCGCTCTTCCTTTGTCATCGGCAGCGGCATGCGGACGCGTGAGGGATCGGGCCAACCCTGGGCTTTGGCGTAGTCGTTGAGGGCTTCGCGGACGATATCGGTGAAGGAGCGGCCCTGCTGGACGGCCATGTAGCGGATGAGTCGGTCGAGGTTTTCGTCGAGGTAGATGTTGGTGCGCTTCATGGTTGCCTCCTGTGCCTAGAGAGTCGGCGACATCATAACATCATGATGTCAGAGGGGAATGGAATGTACTGGAAGCAGCGTGAGCCAGTTGACGAAGCCGCCGCGATCCGCCTGCTGAACCAGCCGCAACCGCTGGCAGTCGCAGCCGACGACAGCGGCCTGCCGCGCTGGATCGGTGCTGGTACGACACAGCAACGCGTCGCCGGCATCGTCGATGTCTGGCGGATTGACGACGAATGGTGGCGGACGACGATCAGCCGGCGCTACTTCATCGTCGCACTGGAGGACGGTGTCATCCGCACTGTCTTTCATGACCTGATCGGGGATGGTTGGTATGAGCAGCACGCATGAGCGGCCAGTTAAATGCAGGGGCCAATTGCTGACGGCCGATCGCTGACGGCTGATGGCTACCTACGCCGAGCTACATCTCCACACCGCCTTCTCCTTCCTCGACGGCGCATCGATGCCGGTCGAGATGGTCGAGCGCGCCGTCGAGCTTGGCTACGAGGCACTGGCGATTACCGACCACAACGGTCTCCATGGGGCGATGGAGTTCGCCCAGGCGGCCAAGAGCACCGGGATTCAGGCGATCATCGGCGCGGAGATGACGCTGACCGACGGCAGCCACCTGACGCTGCTGGCTGAGACGGCCGACGGCTACGCCAACCTGTCGCGACTGATCGCGCGGGCGCATCTCAACAGCGAGCGGCTCGACCCGCGCCTCTCATTAGAGACACTACGCGATCATACGGATGGCCTGATCCTGCTGACCGGCTGCCGCAACGGAGAACTCAGCCTGCTGGTTGATACTGGCAAGCTGGACACGGCGCGGACTGTCCTGACGCGTTACCGCGACTGGTTCGGGCCAGACAACGTCTTCGTCGAACTGCAGCAGAACCTCGTCCACGGCGACACGCGCCGGTTGGCGGTGCTCTCGCGGCTGGCCGAGGAAGCGGGTCTCGGCATCGTCGCGACCGGGAACGTCCACTACCACGTCCGCGAGCGGCACCGGCTCCAGGACGTGCTGGTCGCCGTCCATCACCGGCTGACGCTGGACGCTTCCCACCAGGTGCGCCGCGCCAACTCCGAGTTCTTCCTCCAACCCCACGACGCGATCGCACGCCGCTTCCGTCGCTACCCGGAAGCCCTCCGCAACACGCTCGTCATCGCCGAACGCTGCGCCGGCTTCGACCTGACGACAGATTTGCAGTATCGGTTTCCTGACTACAACAGGCATGAGGGATTGGAACACTCCAGAGTCGAGTGCTTGCCGAGGACCGCACCAGTCACCCCTGTCATCCTGAGCCGCAGCGAAGGATCGCCTGACCTTGACGAGATTTTGGCGAATGAGGACCTGTGCGCTCGACTACTGACCGACGCGCTCCGTTGTCCAACGCCGAGCGATCCTTCGCTGCGGCTCAGGATGACAGATGAAAGTGGCGTGTCCTCGCTGACAGCGTCGGCTCTGGAGAATTCTCAACTTCCCCCTCTGACTCACGACGACATCCTCGCCCGCGACTGCTACACCCTCCTTCAGGAGCGCTACGGCGACAACGCCGAGGCGCGGGAGCGGCTGTCATTGGAACTGGGGTTGGTCAAGCGGCATGGACTGGCCGGGTTCTTCCTGGTCTATCGCGACATCATGCTGCTGGCGCGGCAGGTGGCCGACGAGGTGCGTGGGACGGGGGCGAGGAGCGCGTATGTCCTGCCGCCGGGACGGGGTCGGGGGTCGTCGGTCTCGTCGATCATCTGCTACCTGATCGGGCTCTCGCATATCGACCCGTTGCGCCACAACCTCTATATCGGGCGCTTCCTGAATGAGGAGCTGGCCTCCGTCCCGGATATCGACATCGACTTCCCGCGCGACATCCGCGAGAAGCTGATCGCGCGGATCTACGAGGTCTACGGCAACGACCACGCCGCGCTGGTCTGCGCCTTCCCGACCTACCACGTCCGCAGCGCGATCCGCGACATCGGCAAGGCGCTCGGCCTGCCGGCGCCCGATCTCGACCGGCTGGCGAAGCTGAGCGAGCGGACCTCGGCCGACCGGCTGGAAGCCGAGATGGAGCGGCTGCCGGAGTTCCGCGACCGGCTCGACGCGCCGCTCTGGCGCGAGTTGATCGGGCTGGCGCGCGAGATCGCCGGCTTCCCGCGCCATGTCACCCAGCACTCGGGCGGGATGGTCATCTCTTCGCAGCCGTTGGTCGATCTGGTGCCGGTCCAGCCGGCCGCGATGGAGGGGCGCTACGTCTGCCAGTGGGACAAGGACTCCTGCGACGACGCCCGCTTCATCAAGATCGACTTCCTGGCGCTGGGGATGCTCTCGCTGGTCGAGGAGTGCCTGGAGCTGATCGTGCGCGAGGGCAAGCCGCCGCTCGACCTGTCGCGGATCGACTTCGAGGACCCGCTCGTCTACGAGATGATCGGCAAGGGCGACACGATCGGCGTCTTCCAGATCGAGAGCCGGGCGCAGATCCAGACGCTGCTGCGGACCAAGCCGCGACAAGCTGGACGATCTGATCGTCCAGGTCGCGATCGTCCGGCCGGGGCCGATCGTCGGCGGCGCCGTCAGCCCGTACATCCAGGCGCGGCACGAGATGCGGCTGACGGGCACCGCCAACCCGCGCTACGACCATCCGCTGCTGGAGCCGGTGCTGCGCGAGACGCTACGGCGTCATCCTCTACCAGGAGCAGGTGCTCGAGGTTGCGGTCCGGCTGGCGGGCTTCACGGCCGGCCAGGCCGATTCGCTGCGCCGGTCGATGAGCCGCAAGCGCTCGCTGGCGGCGATGGACCGCTCACTGGGAGCTGTTCCGCGACGGCGCGGCGGCCAACGGCGTCGATGAGGAGACGGCGCGGCTGGTCTTCGACAAGCTGCTCGGCTTCGCCGCCTTCGGCTTCCCGAAGTCGCACGCGGCTGCCTTCGCCGTGCTCGCCTACCAGTCGTGCTGGCTGAAGTACTACTACCCGGCCGAGTTCTACTGCGCGCTGTTCAACAACCAGCCGATGGGCTTCTACCCGCCGCACGCCTTCGCCAACGACGCCCAGCGGCACGGCACGCCGGTCTACCCGCCGGACGTCAATCTGAGCGGCGAACGCTGCACGGTCGAAGGCAGCGGCGTCCGGATCGGCTTCAACTACGTCGATGGCCTCGGCGAGGATGTCGCCCAGGCGGTCGTCGTCGAGCGCGAGCGGCACGGGCCGTACCGCTCGCTGATCGATCTCGCGCGGCGGACACGGCTGCGGCGTGAGGTCGTCGAGCACCTGATCGTCGTCGGCGCCTGCAACACGTTCGGCCTCCGTCGTCGCGAGTTGCTCTGGCAACTCGGCCTCTTCATGCCGGACAAGCGGCTCGGTGGCCGGACCCGGCCAACCGCCTGGCAGCTGGCCCTCGACCTGCCAACCGAGCAGGACATGGTGCCGTTGCGCGAGATGACCGACTGGGAGCGGATGATCGCCGACTACGATGTCCTCGGCCTCTCGTCGCACTACCATCCGCTGGCGCTGCTGCGGCCAATCCTGCCGCCAGGGCTGACGCCTGCCGCCAACCTGGAACGGTTGCGCAACGGTAGCTTCGTCCAGATCGGCGGGCTGGTCGTCTGCCGCCAGCGGCCAGGGACGGCCAAGGGCATGCTCTTCATGCTGCTGGAGGACGAGACCGGGCTGGTGAACGTCATCGTCCACCCACCGCTCTACGAGAAGCGCCGGGCCGTCATCCGCGGCAACCCGTTCCAACTCATCACCGGCCGTCTCCAGCTCCGCGAGGACACCGTCAACATCATCGCCAGCGATATCCGCGCCATTGAGCGCCCGAGCGCCTCTGGCCCGCAGCCAACCCAGCCGATCTCCGAGCTGCTGGACCAGGCCGAACGGCTCCAAACGCTGCCCGACGAGATCAGCGAAGAGCAGCTCACCAGTCTGCGTCTGGTCGCCCCGGCTGGCCACGATTTCCGGTGATGTGATGCTACGATTGAGACAGATGCCCGAGGCCTGATCGAAGACAGTCAGAATGCTCGTAGCTCAGGCAAGAATCGAGAGCTCCCGATTCTAAGTGCCGACCCGGTTTTTGATGCGTACGGTGTGAATCGACTGAGGTGAAGATCATCGGTCAGGAGGACGCGACGCCATGACTCTGATTCAGGGTATCGCCGAGATCGTGCTCAATGTCCACGACAAGCAGGCGTCGCTGGCCTTCTACCGTGACCTGCTTGGGCTGGAAGTCATCTCACCGCCGGAGCTGCCAAACGTGTTCATGAAGGTTGGGCCGGGGCAGGCGGGGATTCCGCAGATGATCGTGCTGGTGCCGCTGCCGGATGACGCGCAGGCATTCGCCGAGCCACGGACGTTGCACCACCTCGCGCTGGAAGCTGCTCCGGAAGACTTTGACGCCATCGCTGACCACCTTCGGGCGAATGGGTACGAGCCGCGTGGCGGGCGGCATCCGGTTGTACCGTCGAGGACGCTGTATGTTGACGACCCAGACGGCAACGAGATTGAGATCATCTGCCGGGCCGAATGACATTATCTGCACATTGCACGGTAGAAGCGGCTATACTTCTACGCACGCCAACGCAGGGAGGGACAGACGGTGACCGCGGGAACGGGTAGACCAGTTCCGTGGATTGCGCCTCCGTCGTTCCATTCCACTCTGCTACGTCTGGTTGCTTGGGGGTACGATGCTTTGGCCGATCACGGCCGAACGCGCCGCCGATGGCGTTCTCTCGGTCGGGGGAGTCTCGCTCGCTGACCTTGCAGATGAGTTCGGGACACCACTCTACGTCTACGACGTCGCGACGATCCGCGCCCAGTGCCGGTGTTATGCGGGCGCGCTCAAAGATGCCTACCCACAAGCGCGAGTCGTCTATGCCGGCAAGGCATGGCTGTCGCGAGCGTTGCTGGAGATCATCGAGGCTGAGGGGTTGTCACTGGATGTCGTCTCGGCCGGTGAACTCGCGCTGGCACTTTCCTGTGGCTTCCCTCCTGAGCGGATCAACTTTCACGGGAATAACAAGACGCCCGACGAACTGCGGATGGCGCTCGACGCCGGTATCGCCTGCATCATTATCGATAACTTCGATGAGATCGATCATCTGGCTAGGCTGACAGCCGGTCGGAGCAAGCCTCAGGATGTGTTGATTCGTCTGAATCCGGGCATTGATGTTCACACCCACGACTATCGCAAGACCGGCATTCCCGACTCGAAGTTCGGGCTGGGAATCGCAACTGGCGATGCCGAGCGAGCGGTCGAACAAATTGTCGAGGTTGAAGGACTGCGCCTGCGCGGTTACCATGCGCACATCGGTTCGCAGATATTCGAGATAGAGCCATTCGTCGATACGGTCGATACGATCTTTGCCTTCGCCGCCGCGATGCGTGACCGCTTCGGGATCATTCCCGACGAGATGAGTCCCGGTGGCGGCTACGGCATCGTCTACGAGCCGGGAGATCCAGAACCGCAGATCGAGGCGTACGCGGGAGCCGTCGCGCAGGCGACGATCGCGGCAGCCGAACGGCATGACCTGCCTGACCCGGTCCTGACCATTGAACCGGGACGATCGATCGTCGGGATGGCCGGTGTTACGGTCTATACGATCGGCTCACGGAAGGTCATCCCGAATCTACGAACCTACGTCTCAGTAGATGGCGGGATGGCCGACAATATCCGGCCGGCTTTATACGGTGCTGGCTACACTGCTGAACTGGTAGCCAGGCCAACGACCGGCGCGTTGGAGCCGGTGACGATCGCCGGGAAATACTGCGAGTCCGGTGACGTTCTTATTGAACGGGTCGAGTTGCCGGTATTCGAGAGCGGTGATCTGCTCGCAGTACCTGCGACAGGTGCGTATTGCCTTGCGATGGCGAGCAATTACAATCTCGCCCTGCGACCGGCGGTCGTGTTTGTTGAAGATGGCCAGGCGTGGCTCGTCCAGCGTCGAGAGACGTACAATGACCTCCTTCTACGGGAAGTCGCCGAACCAGTACCTGTTTCGTTTGCGTCAAGCAAGGCAACGTAGTATCACTTCCGCTGTACGAACACCTTCAAACCGGTGAGATCCAGACCCAGGGAGAACTGACCCGTGGCCGATCACTCCGACGACCGATTTCCCAACGGCAGTAACAGCAGCAATGGCAGTGTTTCGCCAAACGGCACCGGCGCCGATGGTGCTGATGTCGATGCCGAGCCGAATGTTGCCCTGGTGAGCCAGGTGATCGCGCATGCCGAGCAGCAAGGCTTTATCGCCTGGGATGAGTTGCGCCGGATGGTCGATCCAGAGCAGGATCTGGTGACGCTCGAAGCGATTGAGGCTCAACTTACCTTACTGGAGATCCCGGTCACTCGCGAGAGTCAGGCGTCGAGCCTGGTTGAAGCCGAGGACGACGCCGTCGAGATCGAGAGCGATGTCTTCGAGAGCCGCCTGAGCGATGTCGATCTGTCGGGCGTCAGCCTTGACGATCCGGTTCGGATGTACCTGCGCGAGATAGGCCGGGTTCCGCTCCTGACGGCTGAACAGGAGGTCGAGCTCGCTCAGGCGATGGAGCGACGCGACTATCTGGCGCGTATCGCGCTCCTGCTTGATGAAGACAACTCCGGGGAACTGCGACCGCTTGGTTCCGATGGTCGCCTATCTTCCCCGCTGGATCGACGCATCCGCAATGGGGTCCAGGGCGGGGCGACGCAGATCGGGCGCACCGTCTTCCTGACGTTCAGCGAAGGCTGGCGCTTTGTTGAAACGCTCTACCACGAGGCGTATCCCGACGCAGTTCCCGACACCAAGCTCCGGATGATGGCGTCGGTCCTGCCGTCGACTCAGATCCCGGAAGAACTGTTCAAGTCGGTCGCTGAGCGTCTCGGAGTGACTCCTGAGGTGTACGAGGAGGAGCTTCGCCGCCGCCGGGTTGAGTGGGACCTGCTGCCGAGAGAGATCCAGAAGCGGATTGAAGCACCGGACACGATGATCGACCAGGAGGAGGCCTCTCAAGTCTTCGACGAGGTCGAGGCACAGCTCAGCCGGAACTACCTGCGGATGATCGAGCGCGGCGACCTCGCTCGCGAGAAGTTGACGAATGCAAACTTACGGCTGGTTGTCAGCGTTGCGAAAAAGTATGTCGGCCGCGGAATGTCGATGCTTGACCTCGTCCAGGAGGGAAATCTCGGCCTGATCCGCGCCGTTGAGAAGTTCCAGCACCATAAGGGATTCAAGTTCTCCACGTATGCAACCTGGTGGATTCGTCAGGCGATTACCCGCGCGATTGCTGACCAGGCCCGGACGATTCGCATCCCGGTCCACATGGTCGAGACGATCAACCGGCTGATTCGCACCTCGCGGCGCCTGCAGCAGGAGCTTGGCCGCGAGCCGACCAGCGAAGAGATTGCGGCCGTCATGGACCCGCCGATGACGGCTGAGAAGGTGCGCGAGATTCAGAAGATCTCGCAGGAACCGGTCTCAATCGACATGCCGATCGGCGAGGAAGAGGATTCCAACCTCGGAGACTTCATCGAGGACCAGAAGGCGCTCGCCCCGGCTGACGCCGCCTCGCAGCAGATGCTCAAGGAGCAGATGGAGCGTGTCCTCGGTCAGCTATCTGACCGTGAGCGCAATGTCCTCGAACTTCGGTTTGGCCTGGAAGACGGCCGCGCCCGTACGCTCGAAGAAGTTGGTAAGGCCTTCGGCGTTACCCGTGAGCGGATCCGTCAGATCGAAGCGAAGGCGCTCCGCAAGCTTCGGCACCCTACCAAGTCCCGCCAACTGCGCGACTACCTGGAGTAGGTATCAGGAGATCGCCGCTCATCGATCAATCTCCTGACACCTGATGCCTGCTGCCTGACACCTCCGCATCATGGCATGCTTCCCGCTGAGGCGGACGCAACGATGCGTTGCCGGGAAGGTATGACCAGATGTTGATCGATCGCGCAAGAATTCAGGTAACAGCCGGCAACGGCGGCCGCGGCGTCGCGTCCTTCCGGCGTGAGAAGTACGTCCCGATGGGTGGGCCGGATGGCGGAGATGGCGGGCGCGGTGGCAACGTCTACCTGCGCGTCGTGGACGACCTGAACAGCCTGCTGCCGTTTAAGTACCGATCTCACTTCAAGGCAGAACACGGCCAGCCGGGCAAAAGCCGCAACCAGCATGGCAAGCAGGGCGAGCATCTCTACGTCGATGTTCCGCCAGGAACGATGGTATTCGACGACGAGACCGGTGAGCCGGTCGCGGACCTGGTTGAGATCGGTCAGGAGTTTCTCATTGCGCGTGGCGGCAAGGGCGGCCTCGGCAACACGCACTTCGTCAACTCCGTCCGTCAGGCGCCACGAATCGCCGAGCTAGGCGAGCCAGGCGACGAGCTCTGGATCAAGTTGGAACTGAAGCTGATCGCCGACGTTGGCCTGGTTGGCTTCCCGAACGCCGGGAAGTCGACGTTGCTGGCGGCCGCCAGCGCCGCCCGTCCGAAGATCGCCGACTATCCCTTCACGACGCTCGAGCCGAATCTCGGCGTCGTCGAGGTGGGCGGAATTCGCGGGGAGACGTTCGTGATGGCCGACATTCCTGGACTGATCGAAGGTGCGGCCGAGGGAGTGGGACTGGGACACGAGTTTCTTCGGCACGTTGAGCGAACACGCTTGCTGATCCATGTAGTCGACGGCTCAGGCGGAATGGAAGGACGTGATCCGCTTGAGGACTTTCTGCTGGTTGACGCAGAACTACGAGCGTACTCCGACGAATTGATGGAAAAGGCCCGCTTCCTGGCGATCAACAAGATCGACTTGCAGGAATCACGTGAGAACCTTCCGCGCCTGCGCTCCGAGCTCGAGGGCCGTGTCGAGCGCATCTTCGAGATTTCTGGCGTGACTGGCGAAGGTGTGTCGGAACTGATGGCGGCGGTCTCCGAACGGCTGCACGACATTCCGCGCCTGACGGAGCTGGTTCCAGAGTCTGAATTTCGGCGGTACACCCTCGAAGAAGTTGACGAGACCTACTGGGAGGCCGAACAGCTCTCGCCACATCACTTCGCGGTGCATGGCGTCAAGCTTGAACGAACAATGAAGATGACCGACTTCGGCAATGAGGAAGCCGCCGACCGGTTCCAGCGGGTGCTGGAAGGGGCGGGTGTCTCGAAGAAGCTTGAGCAGATGGGCATCATGCCTGGCGACATCGTCCACATTGCTGATGCGGAACTGATCTGGGATGAGTCGTCACTTGAAGCCGAACGCCAGACCGAGGCGCAGCGCCAACGACGAACTCGTCGAGAGCGGATCGAGGCTGCCTACGGCGCAGGAACCGACAAGTCAGCAACCGCGAAACGCCGCGAGCGTCGCAAGCGACCGGCTGGAACACAACAGAGTTGACTGCCTGATGAATGTGTTCAGTATCCTACCGGAGTTCCCTGGTAGATCGGGCTCTCGAGATCCCAGAGATCGCGGAGTCGAGCCATCGTAGACCTGAGTTCGTCGGTCGCTACAAACGCTTCTCGCGCGGCTGCGTCGGCATAGCGGAAGACGACCAGGTACCGGTCAGGGTCACCGTCGAGCAGCGTGAAGTCGACCGAAAGCACGCCCGGCATCGACCTGAACTGAGCGCCAGATTCAGCCAGAACCTGCTCCAGCTCCGCTTGCATTCCTGGTTTGACCCGCCAGATATCGACGACGACAAACACCGAGGTATCGCTACTTGCCATTGGAAGGTCCTCATCATCTGGTTCATGACTATCGCAAGGAATGCGGTTAGTCGATTTGCTATCATTCGTTGTGGCTCTTGCTTCTGTGGCCCGCCGGCTTTGGGCCGGTCCATTCGCCGATGTCCGGCGTCACCAAGGTGTAAACGTGACTCTAGTCTTCGAGATTCTACTGGTGTTCCTGCGGATCATGATGTTCGCGATTATTATTCGGGCCGTCCTGTCGTGGTTCGACCCACGCGGACAAAATCCCGTTTCGCGGGCGTTGATCGAGTTCACCGAGCCGATCATCGCGCCGATCCGTTCGATCATGCCACGAATGGGAATGATCGACCTGTCTCCAATGATCGCGATCTTCATCATCATCATGCTGCAACAGATGATTACGACCGCCGTTAACCCATAGTGGCACTGCCGGTCGTACTCAGGCGTCGACGCCTCGCTGGCCAGAGGCGTACATTCGCCGTGCCGTAGCCGAACCTGGTGCGATCCGCGACGGTCCGCGCTACCAGGAGCGCCACCAAACGCCTGTAGCGACCACCGGCCGACGGCCGACCGTTATCCTGTCGTATCGCGCCGGACACGGCGCCTGCCGCGACGGGGGGAGGTGTCACTCGTCGTGCCAAGGACGATCATCTCAGATGGCGCAAGGACGACATCCTCGCCCGAATCGAGCCGAATCGTGACGAGTTCCTTGAGAATGTGGAGGGCGTGGACGTAACCCGGACCCTGTTCGGTGGTAACTTCCTGGCCGAGCCGTGGGAGGCGGGTGCGGGCTTCGGCGTATTGGCCATTCTCGTACGACAGGCAACAAAGCAGCTTGCCGCAGACACCCGAAACTTTGTCGGGATTGAGCGAGAGATCCTGTGTCTTCGCCATCGTCATCGAGACATCGGCGAACTGTGGCAGCCATGTCGAACAACACAGTGGCCGACCACACCGGCCAAGTCCGCCAAGCAACCGTGCTTCGTCGCGTGGGCCGATCTGGCGCAACTCGATCCGGCAGCCGAAGTGGCGCGCCAGGTCGCGGACCAACTCGCGGAAGTCAACTCGGCCGTTGGCGGAGAACGTAAGTGTTAACCGCGATCCGTCGAACGAGTACTCGGCCGAGATCGGCTTCATCGGCAGCTTGTGGTCGCGCACCCTGGCGGCGAATGTGCGCAACGCGTCGCCATGTTCTGCGCGTTTGGCCTCGGCCCGCCGTAAGTCATCTTCGGTCGCGATTCTGACAATAGGCCGGAGCTCGCCTTCGAGTGTGCTGGCGATGACCTGTTGCGGCGCTATCACTACCTGAGCAAGTTCCTGCCCTCGTGACGATTCGACAATGACGTGCTGACCCACGTGAAGTTCTGTGCCGGACGGATGGACATAATACGTCTTGCCCGAATCGCGGAAGCGAACGCCTGCGACATCCGCCGCCGCGAGTTCGATCGCGCCCCCTTCAACCGCCGGTAGCGCGCACTCGCAACCGTCGCACCCACATGCGATCTGCTCAGCTCGGAAGGCACTGGCAGCACCCATCAACCGGACGCGATCGCGAAATCGCTCGCGCGCGGCGGCGTGGTCGGCATGTGCCGGAGTTGGCGTGAAGGTTAGTCGGGCCATTGCATCACCATCGCGTGGAGCGCGATCCGGGCCTGGACGTTACTGTCGAGATCGCTGCCCGCCCGCTGGGTTGCCCAGAGCGCGCGGTACAGGTCGGGGAGTGCCTGACGATCGGCGTACGTCGCCAGCCTGTCGGCCACTTCCGGGAATGCGACCCGGTCCCCGAGTCCACTTCGCAACAATAGCGCATCGCGCCAGATTCCAGTCCAGAGGTCGAGCAGCTCAAACGTCGTGTCGCGCTTCTTTGTGTGGTCGCGTGCGACGGTGCCGGTGATCGCGATCCGGCCAAGCGGAGTCGTGACCTGCTCGAAGGCGACTTCGACCTGCTCTCGGCGCTTCTCCTGCGCACGGGGGTCGTCAGCCATTTGTAGTGCCCAGGCGATTCGCCCCAGAGCACTACGAGACAGCCGGCTGGCGGTCGGCTCATCTATCCCGCGCTCCTTCAGCAATGTCTGGATCGCACCGATTGGCACCGCGCCGAGCGCGATGTGCTGACAGCGTGAGCGAATCGTCTCCGATACCTGGTCGGCGCTTTCGGCGATCAGGACGATGACCGCATACGAAGGCGGCTCTTCGAGCGTCTTGAGGAATGCTTCCGGAGCGTCATTCGAGAAGCGGCCCGCATCGTCGATGATCTGCATCTTCCAGCGGCCGAGCATGGGCCGCGTCACGATGTCCTCGCGTAGCCACTTGATCGCGTTGATCGAGAAGCGCTGCCGGGCGCGCGACTGGTCTCCACGAGACCGGGAGACGACCGTTTCCTGCCATTCCATATCGGCCACGACGATGTCCGGATGGACACGGCGCAGTATGCGGCGGCATGCATCGCATTCATCACAAGGGCGGCGAACGGGTTCCGATTCGCAGTTCAGTGCGCGAGCGAGCGCCAACGCCAGCGATGTTCGCCCGACCCCTTCCGGCCCGGTGATCAGGTAGGCGTGCGAGACTCGACCGCTGGCAACGGCGGAAGCCAGTCCCGCGACTGCTGCATCATGACCGGATATCTTCCAGCCAGCGATATTGGACAGCCCAGCGCTCATGCTGCGCGCACTCGTTTCTTCGGACGCGTTCCCTTGTCGACGTTGCGCTCCAGCTCTTCTCCGCGCGACAGCTTTTCGACGAGCTGGTCCCGTTCGCGACCCCCTACCGTTACGTCCGTCGCAGTTTCGAGAAGATGTTCGTGGAGTTCGGTCGCGTGGAGAATGGTGACTGGCGTGTCTTCGATATCAACTTCGACATTGTCGGCGACAAAGACGATCGCCCCATTCGGTTCAATGGTGAGATTCTCCGTTGCCAGGAACTCCCTTACAGCTTTGACCTGCTCATCGTTCTCGATCGATGGGTTGCCGAGTTGCGGGCCACCCATCGAGAACAGCGACAAGAGCGGAGACCGACGCTGTCGCCAGCGAGTACCCTTGACGCTCATCTGGCCGTGGGCTTCACGCGTCGTCAGCACCAGCACACCCGACGGCGAGATGAGGACGTGATCGGGACGCCGGCCAGGGATATCGGGATAATGGATCACTGTGTAACGATCATTGAGGGACTTCAGTTGATGGTCGATCACAACATCGCTACGCGGCCTGCGTGCCCAGCGGGTCATCTGCTGCATCCCGCCGTTGAAGAGGATGAACCCGAGCGCAAGACCAAGCATCGCGAACAGGAAGATGTCTGGATTGAGGAGATAGACTGCCCATGACGATAGCAGCGCCAGCAGTCCTATACCGACCATCAACTGGGCGGCTCGCTTGCGTCGCTTGATGTATCCAACGTTTCGCACGACGCGCATGGCAGGTCAACTGCTCCCCTCGGCAGAGTATGACGACGATGTCATGGACAGGATGAAACAACGCCCGGACGGCGCCCGTCCTGACTACAGGCAGTCTAGCACGGCTGGAACACTGCTCCAACGTTCGCGACAGATGTTGCCGCTTCCGGATCGATCAATCGCACCAGGTCACACAGGCGGACATCTCTGCATGACATCGCGTCAGCGTCCTCACGCACCGAAGCGCCGGGGGCCGTCCTTTCCACTCCGTACCGCCGGACGACACGACGGTGGCGTGGTACCTGCCAGCATCCCTGGCGCCGACACATCCGTCCCGAACCAGGACATTGACGTGTCGATAGTCGTCGTTCACTGGAACGTCGCACATCTCCTGGCCGGCTGCCTGCGCTCCGTCGTGGCCGATGTCGAGCGATCGAGGTTGTCAACCAGCATCATCGTTGTCGACAATGCCTCACCCGACCGTCGGTATCGAGAAATCGTTCGCGCGTTCGCTGGCGTGGAACTGCTTGAGCTGGAGGAGAATCGGGGCTATGCGGCTGGCTGCAACGCCGGCATCCGGCGCGGAACTGGCGAAGCCGTGATGTTGCTGAATCCCGATACAGAGCTGTCTCCTGGATCGTTACGAACGCTCTTTGAGACGCTGCGGATTGCGCCACACATCGCGATGACGGCCCCATTGCTGTTGAACAGCGACGGCTCGATTCAGTCGGCTGGGTATCGGTTTCCAGGTGTCGCGAATGTGTTGTTCGACCTGTTCCCGATCCATCAACGTTTGATCGAATCTCCTCTCAATGGCAGGTTGCCGGTTGGGGACGGCGTTCAACCGATCCGGATCGACTATCCGCTCGGTGCCGCGATGATGCTTCGGCGTTCGGCGCTCGACGCAGTTGGCCTGCTTGATGAATCGTATGGGATGTACAGCGAGGAGATCGACCTGGCCCGACGGCTCGCCAGTTCAGGATGGACGACGCTGCTCGCTCCGTCCGCTCGCATCATCCACCATGGTGGGCAATCAACCAGTCAGCGCCCCGACGACATGCATGAGGCCCTCTGGCTGAGTCGCGCAGCCTACTTCGTGCGGTTCGCGTCGCCCCGCCAGCGCGCCATCATCGCCGCCATCGTGGCTGCTGGCATGCTCCGGGCTGACCGGCAGGCGACTCCTGAGCGGCGTGCCACGAACGCGCGTATCCGCAAATGTTTTTGGCAGATCGCGAGGCTCCGGTGACGACGCAGCCGTGCCTCGCTGCGATCGTCCTGACGCTCAACGAGGCAACGCATCTGCCCGATTGTCTGGCGTCTCTACAGGGGCTGACTGAGCAGGTCTTTGTACTTGATTCTGGTTCGAGCGACGGGACCCAGGTGATCGCGGCGGCGTTCGGGGCGAAGGTCGTGACGCGAGCATTCGACGGATACGCCAACCAACGCAATGCGGCGCTTGACCTGGTGCATGATGCGGACTGGATTCTGTTCCTCGATGCCGATGAACGACTGACAGAGGCGGGCGCCGACGAGATCCGCGAGGCGATAGTGACCGCCCAACCTGAGGTGGACGCGTTCTGGCTGCCGCGCCGTAACGTGTTCTTCGGACGTGAACTGCGGGGTGGCGGTTGGTGGCCAGACGAACAGGCACGCCTGCTGCGACGTGGGGGTGCTCGCTATGATCCCTCCCGCCAGGTACACGAAGTACTTCACGTCGAAGGCAGGAGCGGCCGGTTGCGTGAGCCGATGATCCATCTCAACTATGCAAGCCGGCGGGAGTTCGTCGCGAAGCAGCGAACGTATACCCTCCAGCGCGTTGCTCAATCGCCAGCCGAAGGCATCCCACGGCGACGAGCGTATGCCTCGGGACCGGCGCGTGAGATGTGGAGGAGGTTCGTTCGCCTGAAGGGCTATCGAGACGGCCCGACGGGCCTGTTCCTCGCGGGTGTACTGGCAATAGAGGAGTTGCGAGCGGTCTGGTTGCAACGGTCGATGAGGTCTCGACAGTGAATGGTCGTGTTGCCGCAATCGTCGTCTCCTATAACGTGCGTGAACTGCTATTGGCGTGTGTTGAGTCGCTTGTTACGGCGCAGCGACGGGGCGAGGTGGACGCGATCGTCGTCGTTGACAATGCCAGCCGCGATGGCAGCGCCGATGCCGTCCGGTCGTGTTTTCCAAGCGTGACGGTGATCGATGCGCAGAACCGAGGCTACGGGGCCGGTGCGAATGTGGGGATCGCGGCGACACGACACGAGTATGTGCTGATCCTGAATCCCGACACGATCGTGCCTGCCGGGTCGATCTCGGCGATGGCTGCGTTTCTGGATGAGCGGCACGATGTCGCACTGGTTGGGCCGCGACTGCGCTATCCCGATGGAACGGTTCAGCCAACGCGGCGTCGAGCCCCAGAGCGATTTACACCGTTGTTTGAGAGTACGATCCTTGAAGAATGGTGGCCGGAGAATCGCTGGGCGAGTCGATTTCATATGCGCGATACGGTTAATGTCGGGGATATCCCGCAGGATGTTGACTGGGTGGTTGGAGCGGCAATGTTGGTGAGGCGTGCAGCGGTCGATCAGGCTGGTGGATTCGACGAGTCATTTCGGATGTATTCCGAAGAGGTCGAATGGTGCTGGAGGCTGCGCCGGCACGGATGGAAGGTCGCATACTTCCCGGACGTCGAGATCGTCCATCACGAGGGCGCCAGCACAAGTCAGGACCTCCCGGCCCGGCAGGTTGAGTTCGACACGAGCCGAGTCATGCTCGCACGTCGGATGTACGGTGGCAAAACTGCGGCGATTGTTCGATTCGGGCTGCTGGCAGGTTACGGATTGCAGATCATCCGCGAAAGCTCTAAGTGGCTGCTCGGTCACCGGCGTGACCTTCGCAGAGGACGTATACGGCTCTACGCAGGGGCGTTGCGGTCGGGGCTACGAGAGCGGGATCGGTCCTCGTGACCTGGCCCAAGGTGCTGTTTGTCACCGGCGAGTATCCACCGCTTCCGGGTGGTGTCGGCGACTACACCGCAAACCTGCGGATGGCGCTGGCTGTGATGGGTGCCAGGACGGTCGTGCTCACCTCACGTGGCGCGGAAGGCGAGGATGTCCAGACCGTTGGGCGTTGGGGCTGGACCAGTGCCGGCCGTGCGCTACAGATTGCTCGCCGCGAGCGGGTTGATGTCGTCCACATTCAGTATCAGGCAGGTGCGTTCGGGATGCACCCCGCGCTCAACCTGCTGCCGTCGATCGTCGCTCGGAGCATGCCAGTTGTGACGACCTTTCACGATCTTCGAGTGCCGTATTTGTTCCCAAAAGCGGGGCGGCTGCGGAAGTCAGCAATCGTACGGATGGCACGCGGCTCCGACGCCGTCATCGTCACGAACCCCGCCGACGCGCGCGCCCTCGGCAACGAAGGTATCGCCGTCCGCCAGATTCCAATCGGACCGAACCTGCCCCCGCCTGGCCAGGGCACCACGCCGGACCGCGACACCGTCGCGTTCTTCGGCTTTCCCGCGCGGTCGAAGGGGATCATCGAATTGCTGGACGCGCTTGCAACGCTTCCGGCTCCTCGACCAACACTGCTCCTGGTCGGAGGACAGGGCCAGGCCGGGGCGACAAACGACATCATCGCGGCCAGCGAAGTCGATAGCCGTGCTGCCCGGTCAGGGATCGCTGTGCGACGGACCGGCTATTTGCCGCCACGTGAAGCAAGCGATGCTCTCGCGCGGGCTGGCGCGATTGTCCTGCCCTTTCAAGATGGCGCGAGCCTGCGGAGCGGGTCGCTGCTGGCGGCACTGCAATCTGGTCGTCCAGTCGTCTCGACGGCGCCTCGACGAACGTCTGACCTGGGGCCGCTGACGGCCCTGCCGCAATTGCTGCTGGCTGACGCCGATGATGCGGAAGCGCTTGTGAAGGCGATCTCCGATGCACTCGCGTGGACGGGAATACCCGCACCACTACCGCAGGACTTCCGCTGGCAGTCAATCGCGACCGTGCACGAGGCGCTATATCGTCGCCTGCTGGACGAGCGCCGTCGATGAGGTCGCTGTCGATTCGGCGATCCGAGAGGCAGGTGGCTACTGAGCGAACAGTTATGCTCGCTCACTACGCCGTCCTCGTCGCGATTGTGGCCGTCGGTGCGTTCCTCCGGGTAACCGCGCTCAATCGCCAGAGCCTCTGGTTCGACGAGATTGATGTCGTCGTCCGCGCACAGCAGCCACTTGCGACGGTCTTGCGGACGTTTGTCGCCGAGGGCGAGAATGGACCGCTCTATAACGTCTTGCTGGCGCTCTGGGTCCGGGTCGCTGGAGTCTCCGAGATCGCTGTCCGATTCCCGTCAGCGGTAGCCGGAACGCTCTCGATACCACTCATCTACCTGCTCGGCCGACGGCTGGTCGGGTCGTCGGCCGGCCTGCTGGCTGCCGGGTTACTGGCAATCTCGCCATACCACGTCTGGTACTCGCAGGAAGCGAAGATGTACGCGCTGGTCGTTCTGCTCGCGCTCGCGTCCAGTGCATGCCTCGTCGAGGCGCTGGAGCGCAATCATCGGCGCTGGTGGGCCGCCTACGCGATCGTAACAACGTTGATGTTCTACACGCACGTTGCGACCGTCCTCGTCTTCGTCGCGCAGTCGCTCTATGTCATCCTCACACGCCGCACGTGGCGGGGACGGGAGCGAGGCTGGATCGTCGCAGCGGCAGTTTTGACGCTGCCCTATCTCCCGATCGCTGTCTGGGCGATGCGCGTCGTTGGCGGCGGTGTCCAGACCTGGCAGCCGGATGTCGGTCTCTGGGACGCGACTCGTATCATCGGCATCAAGTTCGCAGTCAATCGCGCCGACTCAGTCGTTGAGACACGAGGCGCCCTGCTCTATGCCACGCTCGCGGTCGTTGGAGTGGTCATGCTGGCCATGCAGCAGCGGCGCGAACGCTGGTGGCTGCTGCTCGTTGCGCTGAGTGCCGTTCCCGTCGTCGGACTCTACCTCGTGTCGCTGCGCCAGTCGGTGTTCTCCGACCGCTACGCCATCGTCGCCCTGCCGGCGTACCTGCTGCTGGTCGCGGCTGCGGTTTGGCTGCTGAGCCGTCACCGACTACTCTGGCCGCTGGGTGCACTCGCCGCCTTTCTGCTGCTCGCGTTCGCGTGGGGTCCGCTGCGAGATGTCAATCGCTCGACTGCCGCTGAGAAGGAAGATTGGCGGAGCGCATATGCGTGGGTCGCGGATCGAGGTGAGCCGGGCGATGTCCTGCTGCTCCATCCTGGCTACATGATTACGACCTACGACTACTATCGCCAGCGTGAACCGCGACTCGAACGGTTCCCGGTCGCGACGATCCCGAGCTTCCAGGTGAAGTGGCTGGATGAACCATTGATGGTCCAGATGATCCGTGAGCAGGTTGGCGCCGCTCGCCGCTACTGGCTGATCGAGTCTTCGGTCCGGGCGGACGTCGAGGACCCGGATGCGCGGCTGGTCGGCTGGCTCCAGCGTCGCGGGACGCTGCTGGCCGAGCACGAGGTCAATGGTATTCACCTTCGCCTGTTCGAGCTGTCTGAACCACCTGCTCCCGAGCGGCCATAGCGTCAGCGTGACGGAATGGCAAGCAGCCGACAAATTGCCTCGCCACTGTGTCACAACAATTCTGAACGCATGTTCGTCTGGTTCTCGCCGCAAACCGCGTGCTACCCTCTGTACGTACACTGAACGTACACTCAGGTCTGGGCGGTTCTTCGGAGGGCGGGTTGCATGCGAGTCATTGGTCTTGGTCTGGCAGTGTTCCTGGCTGTCACAGCCATCCTGCTGTACCAGGCTTCCTCGGGCGGGAACGAGACGGCCGCCATCGCGGTCTTGACATCGCCAGAACCTGCTGCGACCGCAACGTCGACTCCGACGTCTGCACCCTCGCCGGTCATTCAGCCAACAAGGGCCATCCCGACTGCCACTCAGGCGGTTGCGATGCCAACCGCGACGATGACTACCGCACCAGTCGATCCGACCGTCGCGGTCGATGAACCAGCGATCGAAATCGATGATTCGGAGACAGCCGAGACTGAGCCGGTCGTTGAGGAGTCCGTCGAAGAGCCTCTGGTTGTCGAGGAGACCGCTGATTCAAACGATGTGGACGACGATGGTAGCGAAGCGTCACTCGCGAGCGTCGATGCGTCCAACTCGTGGAGCGGAGCGATCGAGACTCCGAACGGCGGCACGATCGGCTTGGTCCTGTCCGGAATTGCCAACGTCCGCGCGCAGCCAGCCGTCGACGCTGAGATCGTTGACACCCTGCACGCAGGCTGGCCGGTCGCAATATACGGCGTCGCTACCGGAGACATCGTTTCAGGGTCGGATGTCTGGTACCAGGTCAGCAGCGGTGGCTACGTTTCCTCAGAGTTGATCGGCCCGTACATACCTGCCGAGCCGGAGGCACACCACTCTGGACACTGGGTTGACGTCAACCTGACCCACAACATCGCCGTCGCCTACATCGACGATGTGCCGGTCAACGCAGTCACCGTCATCACCGGCAAGGCCGGGTTCGAGACGCCCTTGGGGGACCACGCGATCTTTGCGCGCGTCGAGCTTGAGACATTGGACAGTGCGACGGTCGGCACCCCGAAGGACGATCCGGAGTACTACTACTTGCCGGACGTGCCTCACACGCAGTACTTCGCAACAGGCGGCTTCGCGATCCACGCCAACTACTGGTCCGACCCCTGGCAGTTCGGCTCGTCCACCAGCCACGGCTGCGTCAACATGTTCCCCGAAGATGCCGCCTGGTTCTGGTGGTTCCTCGACATCGGATCAGTCGTGAGTGTGCGGTATTAGGGAACAGGGGACAGGAGTTTGAATACCGTAGCCAAACTCCTGTTCCCTGTCCCCTGACACCTAATCACAGGCGCTACAATTCGGGTCGTGATCCGGGGAGACTGGGGAAGGGACCTGAGATGAGCCTGACGGCAGCCTACGGTGGCGCCAAGTGGTCGCCGCGAACCGATTCGATGCGGGAAGATATGCCGCTCTGGTGGGGCGACTGGGGCTCTGGCTCCGAGTGTGGACGCCTGCATGCCGTCCTGTTGCGACGGCCAGGGCCGGAACTGGACAACATCGAAGACTATGACGCCGTCCAGATGCGCGCCGACCTCATCCCGGATGTCGCCAGGGCACAGCACGACGCGATGGCGGATGCCTACGAGGCGCAGGGCGTCAGCGTCTACTACGTCGAGAATGGCCGGCTCGACAAGCCCAACTCCTTCTTCATCCGTGACCTGATGTTGATGACTCCCGAGGGAGCGATCATTACCCGCCCTGCATCGACCGTTCGCGCCGGTGAGGAGCGCTTCGTCGCCGAGGCACTTGGCCGGCTGGGCGTGCCAATCCTGATGTCGGTCCACGGCAACGGCACCTTTGAAGGCGCCGATGTGATGTGGGTCAACAAGGACCTCTGCTTTCTCGCCGAGGGGCTGCGCACCAACACCGAAGGCGCCAACCAGGTCGAGCGTATCCTGCGTGAGATCGGTGTCAAAGACGTCGTCCGCGTCGCGCTTCCCTGGGGCGCGATGCATCTCGACGGCCTGCTCAACTTCGCCGACAAGGACCTCGCCGTGGTCTGGCCTCGCCGAACGCCGTACCCGGTCGTCCGCACCCTCCAGGAGCGCGGTTTCCGCATCCTCGAAGTGATCGACGATGTCGAAGCCCACGAGCAACTCCCGCTCAACTTCGTCGCGCTCGCCCCCGGCAAGATCCTGATGCCGAAGGGCGGCGACCGAATGCGTGAACGCTACAACGAGGCAGGCGTCGAATGCGTCGAAGTCGATGTCTCCGAGCTGATCAAGGCCGGTGGCGGCATCCACTGCATGAGCGGATTCCTCAAGCGGGATGAGCCATAGCAAAGATCGGTCGGTACGTTCCGCTCAATCCGGAAGCTATGCGTTTGGTGCATCGGGACTCCCTTAAGGATCGACAGAGCTTACGACTTGCGCGTCTAGGAACTAACTTATACGGTTTCGCGGTGATGGTGGCAGAATAGCAGGCATTGGGACGACGCGGCAGGAGTGATCGGAGTCCCCGATGCCCCGTATCCACTATCCCACAGCGATCCGTGAGTCGGTGGAGGAGCTGACGGCGCTCGAACGCGACCTGCGTAGCCAGCCGGCTGAGGCGCGCGTTCGGCTGTTGCGCGTGCTCAAGACGGGACAGGCACGCACGCTCGTGCTGGCGGCTCCCCTGGTCGGCTATGGCGAGCGCACCGTCAACCGCTGGTGGAAGCGTTATCAGACCGGCGGCATGGACCAGTTGCTGGAGCAACATCCACGACCCGGCAGACGCTCCCAGGTGACAGACGCAGCCTGGACCGACCTGGAGGCCGCGATGGCGCGCGGCGAAATCGCCACCCTCAAGGACGCCCAACGCGTGCTGGCCGAACAGCACGGCATCCACTACCAGAGTCTCGGCGGCGTCTGGTGGCTGTTGCGCCAGCGCAAGGTTCGCCTCAAGACCGGCCGCCGCCGTCATCGTCAGGCCAACGCGACGGCCCAGACGAAGGACACAAGGCGCCTTCGGCCAGACGTTGCGGGCTGAGCAGTGTCAGGCGGCCTGGGCGATGGATGAGGGACGCTTCGGACTGAAGGTGTGGTTTCAACGCCGCTGGTGTCCCTATCGGACCCGCCCAGTCTGGGAGGTCCAGGATCGCTACGAGTGGTGCTGGCTCTATGCGGCCGTTGAACCAGCAACTGGGCGGAGCTTCTGGCTGCTGATGCCGGGCGTCGATAGCGCTTGTCTGCAAGCCTTTCTCGACGCGTTCGCCCAGCACCTCGGCGAGGCGCGGATCGGGCTGGTTCTGGATGGCGCTGGCGCGCACACGGCCCAGACGCTCGATTGGCCGGATGGGATCGTGCCGCTGCGGCTACCGCCCTACTCGCCGGAACTCAATCCGGTCGAACTCATCTTTCGCCGCCTGCGTGCGGCGCTGTCCAACCGGCTCTTCGCCGACCTGGCTGCGTTGGAGACAGCCATCACCGAGGCCGTGCAGCCCTTCTGGGAACAACCGGCCAGCCTGCAACAACTCACCGGCTTCGAATGGTGGCTGGACGGCGTGGCCGATATTCTGCCATTAGCATCATGAAACCGTATTAGACGATCGGACCGTGAATGCCGTCGGCTTCGTTAGGGTGTCGTTTCAAGTGCGGCGATGTGATCTTGGAAGCGTTCGAACGTAGTTTGCCGAACTTGTCGCGACACTGCACATTTGCGATGACCGACTGTGGCCATCAGATCATTCCACAACAAGTTGCGTATGCGCGTGTTCCCGTCAGTCGGTCAGGTTCAAAGATTTCGGTCTCTGGGTGACTGCGAACGCGCGTTGACCTGCGAATCACGAAAAAGGGACCGCGTTGGGTGCGCAGTGCGTCTCAGGCGACAGTTGAACCGCTGCCCACCAGAATACGGCGATGTCCTTCACGAGCTGAATGTTTGACGTCCCAAGCAACTCGAGCGTGCGAAGTCGATCGTCTCGACGAGATGTCGGCGCTCCGGATCCATGAACAAAGTTCCGGAGATCTGCAATTCGATTAACTGCATCCTCGATGGTCCCACCAGGTGAGAGGACGGCTATCGCCGATTCGTAGTTCTTGACAACGTCCGATGCCCAATTACGAACTTGGCTCGAGCTTGGGAAGCACGTTGATACGGAGCGTTTCTGGGTGAAGGACCGTTTTCAACGGCAGTCGCGTATGCATACCCCATGTCCCTTCAAGGATCCCGAGGGCACGCATCGCTGTCCACAAGGATTCAGCACTCCCGAACTCGCTGCCCATCTCCATGATTGCACCAAATCCGTGTTCGACGGACGTCCAAGCGATGAATCGTTCGATGACATCAAGATCGCCGTTGGACCAATCCAGACTGTAGGATCTGTCAGACGCTCTAAGAGTCTATTCGCGCCATCGAGGCACACATCCAACATCGATTTTGCGAGACCGTTAGGGATTGTTGTGTACCGAGTTCGATAGGCACCATGCCCGGGCCATCAAACTACGAACTGGGAGCCGCTACCGGCCAATTTGATACCGGTTGAGCTCGTTCGAACCCTCCAGCTAAAGGGATCCCGATCATTTGCGCACCCGTCGGAAGTGAGAACGCAAACGCTAGGGGCTGAAACCGTGCGACCAGTGGTCCTAAGACAAGATGAAGTGGCAGCACAGACCCGTGGCCTGAAAGTCGTCCCAATCGAGGAAATGTACCTCTGAGGGCGACATCTCTCAGTCTGGTGCCATTCCGGGCTGAGCCATCCGCACAATTCGCCAGAAACTGTCCCGAAGAGGAAGCTTCTTATCGAATTTCAGGCGGTACAATCGGATCCCCGGATTGGCGTCGGTCAATTCTGTGAGCAGCGGCGCTGGCTCGGCATTCAGCAACAATTCCCATTGAGCGCGGTGAAAAATATAGGCCGTTTTCGGAAATGTAATCCGTCGACCTTCTAGCGAACGGGCGATGACCTTATCAGCGTCTTCCTTAGGCAGCGTGCCAACCCCGCTCAACAGGATATCGTTGATGTTTGTGCGGAAGCTTTCCTTCCAACCTCCCTGACTCGACATGAAGCGACTCGAGGCTGAGCATGGGCCGTCGTAGTCCGCGATTTGACGTGACGAACCATTCGCCTTTCTTTTGGTCTATCCGGAGATCCGCCTGCTCAGCGACGTTAGCGAACACCGTCAGATCATTTGCTAGTGCACCTTGAAAGAGCTTTGGTGGCAGGCGCACCCATACAGGCTTGGTCAATGTCAACCCTTCAGTATTACGAAGTCGAAGTCACGACCTCTCTATTGTAGCCATGGAAGATCACCCTTGGTCCTTGGCGCAATCGGCAGTTGTCCGGCGAAATCTGCGATAACGTCGCCACGACGTTCGCAACGCGGGGACCATCTTGACAGATCGACACAACCGGCCCATGCTACCCGCACTGCAGACAGCCGAAACCGCCCGTTCGATTGAGCAAAGGAACGGCAGATGACTGATCTCTTCCTCGCTCCAGCCCGAATCGCGCGGGTGCTGATTTGCCTGTTGCTGACGCTGCTTCTGCTACCGTCTACGGTCGTCGCCCAGCCCGGTTCGGGACGACCCGCGAACGGCGAGGACCTGCGCGAGATCGCTCGTGAGGGCGAGATCCTGGTGCGCTTCAACGATGACGTGACGACTGAGGAGCGCCAGCAGGTGCTGCTGGATGTCGGTGGCCGGATCGAGGACTCGTTCGAGACGATCGACACCGAGCTGGCGCAGATCGATCCCGCTGCAACCAAGGACGTAATCGAGACGCTCGAAGCCGATCCGCGTGTGGCGTACGCGGAGCCGAATTACTACGTTCGCATTATGGACGCCCCGCGCTACCCCAACGATCCGCAGTTCTATAACGACTGGGGACTTCACAACGAGGGGCAATACGTCAACGGCAATCCCGGCACGACAGACGCCGACATCGACGCGCCCGAGGCCTGGGAGATTACGACCGGCAGCCGCGATGTCGGCGTGGCGGTCATCGACACCGGCGATCGACTTCACCCAGCCGGAACTGGGGGGCAGCACCCGCGATAACCCGGTCATGTGGGTCAACGTTGGCGAGGACTGTGCCGGATGCCGTGACGACGGAATCGACAACGACGGCAACGGCTACATCGACGACTGGCGTGGCTGGGACTGGGCCAACGATGACAACAATCCCTACGATGACAACGGTCACGGTACGCACGTCGCCGGGATCATCGGCGCCCAGGGGGACAATGGCGTCGGCGGCGCCGGTGTGAACTGGAACGTGTCGCTCCTGGCGCTCAAGTTCCTTGATGCAGCAGGTGGTGGCGACACTGCCGACGCGATTGCGGCGCTCGAGTACGCGGCCAATATGGGAATTCAGATCACCAACAACTCGTGGGGCAGCCTGTACTATTCGCAGGCGCTCTATGACGCTATCGCCGGACTCGATGGGCGCGGCATCCTTGTCGTCGCCGCGGCCGGCAACGACGGCATCGACGCCGACGCAGTCGCGTCCTACCCAGCCGCCTACGACCTGCCGAACATTATTTCCGTCGCTGCGACCGACAGCAATGACCAGTTGGCGTCGTTCACGAACTACGGTCCAGGCGCGGTCGATATCGCCGCGCCCGGCGTCGGCATCTACTCGACCTGGGCCACCAACATTGGCCACGACCATCGATTCGCCAACGGGACCTCGATGGCGACGCCATTCGTTGCGGGTGCTGCGGCGCTGGTGAAGTCGCGGTTCCCTGACGCCTCGCATCTGGGATTGAAAGCCCTGCTGCTGCGCTCGGTCGACCCTGTCTCATGGCTGACTGACAAGGTCGGCGCGGGTGGGCGGCTGAATGTCAACAATGCGGTGCGCTGCGACGGGCCGGCGATCTGGCTTGAGTCGCCACGGAGTGGCTTCGCGGTTGCCTCCGGGCAGGAGGTGACCGTCAGTGCGATCGCTTCTGAATGTGCGAACAGCCTGGCCGGCAACCCGTCGTTCGCCGTGACGGTCAACGGCCAGTCGATCGAGCTGGTCAACCGGGGTGATGGGCTGTACGAGGGTACGTTCAGCCCGGTCGAGGTTGGCGAGGTCGTCGTCAGTGCGTCGGCGAATTCCGATGTCGGGTCGGACGAGATGACGGTGGCCGGTAAGGTAGTCCGCGATTACCGGTACCAGAACGTGCCATTCAACTGGGTCGATGCAACCGACGGCGGTACCAGATCCGGCATCGTCAAGGACGACGGCGCCGAGCTGGTATCGCTTCCGTTCCAGTTCACCTTCTATGAGGATGTCTACGATTCGGTCACGATCTCGGCCAACGGTTTCGTCACGTTCGGCGACAGCCGGTCCGACGGTTTCGGTAACCTGCAAATCCCGCATCGCGCCTTTCCGAACGGATTCGCCGCCCCGTTCCTCGACGATCTCAATCCGGAAGTTGGCGGTGAGATCTGGTACCGCGAGATCGGTGCAGCGCCAAATCGCGCGTTTGTCGTCTCGTGGATCGGCGTGCCGCACTACAACAACGTCGGCGACTCGACATTCCAGGTCATTCTGCATGAGGGCAGCAACGGGGTCGAGTTCCAGTACATCGACGTTGAATTCGGCCGGCATCAATACGACTTCGGCCGCTCGGCCTCGATTGGCATCGAGCAGGCAACTGGCATGATCGGCGTGGAGTTCGAATCCGAGAACGCCGAGATCCGGCGCTACGCCGGTGAGATGGGTCTGCTCTTTTCGGCAACCAACACTGGCGATCCGATCATCGAGACGTCGCTGCTCGATCACGCGATTGTCGGCAATGAGTTCGTCGCGCAACTCGAAGCCAGCGGCGGGACCGAGCCATATCACTGGTCGATTGTCGCTGGTGAACTGCCGCCGGGGTTGAACCTGAATGCTGACACTGGTGAGATCAGTGGCCTACCGACGGTGCCCGGCGTCTACGAGGTGACGATTGAGCTGACTGACAGCAGCGATCCGGCTCGAACGACCCGGCAGTGGTACAAGTTCCTGAGTGTGCGCGGCTATGCGATGGAGGATGTGCCGTTCGATCCGATCAACGCGCGTGACGGCGGTACCGATCTGCGCGTCACCGACAAGGATGGATACCGGCAGTTGGATCTGCCGTTCAACTTTACGTTCTACGACGAAGAGTACTCCTTCATCCAGGTCAGCCCAAATGGCTACATCACGTTCGGCGACGAGCCAGCCGACAGCTTCCAGAACACCGCCATCCCTGACACGGCTGCGCCAAATGGCTTCGCAGCGCCGTTCTGGGACTTTCTCGAACCGGAACTGGGGGCAGGTGTCTTCTACCTGGTCGACGGCGAGGCGCCAAACCGACGGGTCGTTATCACCTGGGCTGACGTTCCGCACCTGCCGGAGACCGGGCCAGGCACGATCTCGCTGATTCTCGAAGAAGGCACCAACGCCATCACCTTCCAGTATCCCGATGTCGTGTTCGACGAAGAAGGCATCGAATGGACGTCGTACAACTACGGCAAGTCGGCCACGATCGGCATCGAAAATCCCGCCGGAACAGCCGGAGTCCAGTTCTCCCACAACGAAAAGTCTCTGGAGGAGTACCACGGCCAGAAGGGGATCCGCTTCCGGCCACTCTCGAACGGTCCGCGTCCGCCGACTATCACGACCTTCCCGGTGGCCGAGGCTGTTATCAACCAGCCCTACATCTATCAACCCGGCGTCTACAGCGACGGCACGCCGTCGTGGCAGCTTCTGAGCGGTCCGCAGGGCATGGAGATCGACCCGGCAACTGGGACGCTCACCTGGACCCCGGACACGCTTGGCACCTACGAGGTCGCGATCCAGGTCAATGATGAGAACGGTAGCGATCTGCAGGAGTATCAGCTACGGGTCCAGATCGGCCCGACCCAGGAGGTCATCCTCGCGCCGGTCGAGGGTCGCGACAGCTACGATGGATCTTCGCTGTCGGAGATCCGAATCGGTGAGCTGTTGGAGAGCGACGACGCCTGGCTGTTCGTGCGGCCGGAGTCGTGGGTCTCGCTGCGCTTCGCGAGTGCAGTTCCGGCCGGGGCAACGATCGATTCGGTCATCATCGTCGTCGAGCACCACGAAGAGTATGGTACGCCGGAAGGGTCAATCGTCTGGGAAGCTGGAGGCGGGACGCTGAGTGAACCAGCCGCGCTGGCAACGTTCCAGCCGGAGATATCTCCTGGACTGAACGGTGACAAGATCATCGAGTGGGATGTCAGCCAGTGGATCACGACGCCGGAACAGGTCACCGGGCTGACAGTCGTCATCCGCGACAACGCCACCGATGACCAGACACTGATCGACCAACTCTATGTCGTCGTTCGTTACGTGGCGGAGTCGTAACAAGTAACTCGTGACGGATCGGTTGTCCAGGGAGGGTGCGTGTGCCCTTCCTGGCCCATGCCCACCTTGAGCGCCTTGCCTGTGCCGCCTGGGCATCTCGCGTGGGCGATGAACGCCCTGATCGAGACCACGGGGCGGTTTCTGAATGGCGTTGGCAGATGTCCGGAGCCTTGTCGCACGCTCCTCGGGCGAACGCGAGCGATGTGATGGTCGCCTCGTCCCAATCGTGCCGTTGGACAACTGGCGCGTCAGCTCGCCTTGCGCTTTGAGGGCTTTCCGTAGAAGGCGAGACCGGCGTTCGTGCGCGGTTCGATCGGTTCGGCGATGATCTCAAGATCGTGCATGAGGTAGACCCAGTAGTTTGGGTCGTTGGGGTCTATCCGGCCGCCGCTCTCGCGCAGGATGGCGAGTGCGTTTTCGAGCGAGCGGTCAGGCGGTCCGTCTTCGCGTGCCGCGCGGCCGCAGTAGAGGCAGACGCCACCCGGCCGTTCGGGAACACATGGACCATTGAAGCACTGAAGTCTCGAGGGCAATTGCCGTTCGCTCCCTTCGCGTCTCGACGTGTTGCTTCGCCAATTGTTGCGCATGATCCGAGATAGCCAACAGCCCGGAAGTCCTGAGTCAACCAGTACCGACGTCGGCCAGCTGTTGCGCCGAGTGCAACGCCTGAATCGCAGGTTACAGCAGTTCTGTATTCGCGTTTATCGCGGTCGCTGCGGCGTTGTCTTATCGTGTTGTCAATGAATCGACGTAGACGAGCGGTCGGCTGAAGAAGCCGCGGGACAGGACGAAAGGAGCGCCGGGAGGGCTCGCGCGAGAAGACAGAGGAATGCTGAGCGATCGGCGCCTCACAGTCCGGCGGGTCATACACAGCCCCGGCACTCAAGAGGCCCGGAGGACCAGGCGGCAAGCGCCGGCTGGAGCCCGGGTAGCGCGGAGGATCGAACTCAAACGGTCCATCGTGGCGGACGTCAGGTTGCGCGGCTCCTTCAGCCGATCTCGTCAGCAGCAAGCAGGAGACACGCCATGCAGCGCTCATTCAACCGACGTGACTTCTTGCGGCGTGGCGCGGCAATTCTAGGTGGCCTGACCCTCTCGGCCAGTCTTCCAATCGCGGCGCTGGCCGAATCGGATCCGTCGATCGAGGCTGCGCGACGCTGGTACGCACTCGTGCCGACGCGTGAACACGCAGACAACGCATGTCGCCTCCACGCTGCCAACAAGCTCTTCGCCGATCCGAAGGCTGCCGATCAGCATCGCGCGCATCCTGGTTGCAAGTGCCAGGTCGTCGTCGGCGGCGAACTTCCTGAACACGTCTGGTCCGGACTTTTCGGAGACCACCGACGGGTGGCGCGTGCGCAGGTTGACCGTCGCTGGAACTGGGTCGCGAAGACGCTGGCGTAGCGAGCGTTTCAGACTATAACGCGACATAATGGATAAATGTGACGGTGCCTCCGGTACATTCGTGCCGGGGCACCGTTGCATGTAGCGACATCAGTTCAGATGCTCGATGATCTGCTCGGTCGCGTCACTTGTCCCGCTGACCGGACAGCCATCGTTGCCGATCTGTAACAAGCCACTGGCGAGGGCATCACCAACGGCCTTCTGAATTCGGCGGCCGGCGGCTGGCTGGCCGATATGGTCGAGCATCATTGCCGCGGTCAGGATCTGGCCGATCGGGTTGGCTCGGTCTTTACCGGTCAGGGTAGGAGCGCTGCCGTGGATCGGCTCGAAGTAGGCCGCGTCGTTACCGATATTGCCTGATGGGCAGAGACCAATCCCGCCGATCGTCCCACCGCCGAGATCGCTGAGAATGTCGCCGAGGAAGTTCTCCATAACTAGCACATCAAAGCCTGACGGGTCGATGACGAGCGCCTGGGCAGTTGCGTCTGCGTAGAGGTAGGCTGGCTCGACATCCGGATATCCTGCGGCGACCTCGGCGAAAATCGAACGGAAGAATCCAAAGCTCCGTAACACGTTGCTCTTGTCGACGCAGGTGACGCGGTGGGTGCCATCGCGTGGGGCGCCAGTCCGTGCGCGAGCCAACTCGAATGCGAAACGGCAGACGCGTTCGACGCCGGGACGAGTCATGAAGAGAACATCGCTGGCCGCCCATTGATTCGCGACACCGCGCCCGCGTGACGCGTAGAGCCCCTCGGTGTTCTCGCGGACGATCACGTAGTCGATTTCGCCGGGTGAGAAGCGCGTCGCCGCCCGAATCCCTGGCAGCAGCCGTATCGGACGGACATTGGCAAACGTGTCGAGCCCGGTACGCAGGACGCCGCCCAGCAACCCGGCCTCGGTACCGTCGGAGAGTCGTACGTCCGGCAATCCAACCGGTCCTTTGAGGACGGCGTTGGCCTCCCGGCAGGCGGCCAGCGTCTCTGGCGACAGGTTCTGGCCGGTTGTGGTGTACGCACCCGCGCCCGCGTCGTGGTACTCGATGTCAAGTCTGAAGCGTCCGTCTGCGTCCTCGACCGCTCGCAGCACTGCGATTGCTGCATCAACGATTTCAGGACCGATGCCGTCGCCTGGGATGACGACGATACGATAGCGTGTCATCGAACAGTGTTCGTTCTAGTGATTGATGATCGCGCCGTCGAGTCTGTGATGGTCGTATCTGACCAGCCTCTCGCAATTTGATGTCCTGACGTACTCACAGTCGAACCTCGCCGACTCCGCCGTGGGTAACGATCTCAGTGCCAAACTCGCGCGAAAGGTTGCTGACGTAGCTGAGAATGCGTTCGGCGTCCTCGCGACTGGCGATGCCGGGCGTGCCGCGCTGCCAGCGCGGCTTGCCATAGCCGAGGGTGACCGGATGGAGCGTCAGGCCGGACAGGATGCCGTCGGTGAAGGTGCAGACGGGCAGCGTACATTCCCAGTAGCGTGCGTCGTGGTGAAAGCCGAGAAGCGCGGAGTCGTACAGATCGGCCGGTGTCGTCGTCTGGCTGTCGAGCTTCCACATTTCATACGAGTCGGCCGGCAGGATGTCGACGGTCTCGAACTCGAACCAGAGGTTGCCGAGCGCGTAGAAGATCGGCTTGCCGTTGTAGATCTCGATCCCGCGCATCATGTGCGGTCCGCTGGCAGTGACGATGTCGGCGCCGGCGTCGACGCAGGCACGCGCCCACTCGATCACGAACGCAGCTGGCTTGTCGGGCTGTACGTCGGCCTCGTGGGCATGAATGCTGGCGATGACGAGGTCGGCCTGCCGACGGGCGTGGCGGATCGCGTTCAGGTTCCGCTCCAGGTCACGCTGGTGGGCGGTGGTTCGCATCTCCGGCTGCTCGCCTCGGATGAAGTGCATGCCACCACGGAGATCGGTCCCAAAGATCAGCTCGTTCTCAGGGTCTTCGAGCGGCTTGAACATGCCAATCTCGAAGACGTGCCGGTGAATGTCGTCGAACGGCAGTGCCTCGTACATCTCACGCAGCTGATCGAAGCGCTCCGAGTCGAGGACGTAGCGAGTCTCAAAGCGTTGGGAGTTGAGACCGGGGCGGCCACCGAAGTCGGGCCGCGACTCACCAGCTCGTTGACTCTTCGCGAACGACGATGCACAGGAGATCATCGCCGCCCGGCCCGCGCCAGTCTGGACGTAGGCGGGGCGACTCGCATGTTCCAGCGACATCCCGACACCCGCGTAGTGCATACCGAGCCGTTCCATCGCCTCGATGTGCAGGAGCAGGCCGTCGGTACCGAAGTCAAGCGAGTGGTTGTTTGCGTTCGCGAACAGGTTGAAACCGGCCCAGAGCAGATCCTCGGCGACTCGTTTCGATGCCGACAGGTGGAGTCCGCCTGCTTCGACAGCAGGCGTACCGCCATACTCGTTGATAAGCATCTCGAAGTTGGTAAAACGCACGTCGGTGCTGCGAACCAACTCGATGAGCTGGTTCATCGCCGGGTCGCGCGAGTCGCGAAATGGCCGGGTGATCAACGCGTCACCCGAAAGTATGACCGACATCTGCTGGCTGGACATCCTCGATTCCTCCCATTCGCCTTCGACTGGTCTCGTGCTGGCGATGGCCGCGCAATCAGCATGCGCGCACTCTAGCAGCAGCTCTGATGAGGCACCAGACCGGCTGCCCGGTTGCGGCACTCGGCGCGATCGGCGACGATAGGCGTGCATGGAATGACGAGCGTTGTAGAAGCAGGGAATACGTGAGCGACGACAAGCCAGCTAACCAGACCGAGGAAAGCAAGCCGACGAAGCTAGTTCCGGTCGTCGCTGAGGCAGGAAAGCCGCTGACGCCGGAGCGGATCGCGGAGATTAAGGAACCGACCGACCCGCGCCTCTCTCCGGACGGAGAACGGATCGCTTTCGTTCTCCGGGAGGGGAGCAAGGTTGAGGAGCACGAACGGACAGCGATCTGGATCGTCCCGTTTGAAGGGGACTCGCTGACCGACGGTCGCCAGTTCACGACCGGGCTCTGGCATGACTACTCGCCGCGCTGGTCGCCGGATGGCCGCCAGCTCGCATTCCTCTCCGACCGTGCCGAGCGCGGGAAGGCGAGTATCTACGTCATGCCGGCTGACGGTGGCGAGGCGCGACGTGTCTTTGACGAGCAGGGGAGCATGAACGGCCTCGATTGGTCGCCAGACGGAAGAGCGCTCGGCATTCTCTTCACTCCGGGTGAGACCGAGGCTGAGAAGAAGAAGAAGGAAGAGCGCGACGACGCCCGCGTCTGGGACGAAGAGGACAAGTATCAACGACTTTGGGTAGTCGACCTCGAAGCCGAATCGGCGACTGCTGTCACGCCGGAAAAACGTCAGGCCCATCGCTATGCCTGGTCGCCAGACAGCACCAGGATTGCCTACGCAGCGACCCACAATCCGCGCATCAACGATGAGTTCGGCGAGAATGAGGTCTGGATCGTGGCACGATCGGGTGGTGAGCCAGTACATGCCTTCACGCAGATCGGCGAGCCGGTCGGACTGCTCTGGTCCAGCGACGGGACATCGTTCGCATTCGCTGCTCGAGGCGACAAAGTCGTCCACCCAGAGGTGGTCTATACGGTCTCGACAACCGGAGGTGAGCCGACCAATATTACGCCAGACTACTGGGGCACGTTTGAGCATCTCGCGCCTGATGGTGACGGTGGCTCGCTGATCGCCTACGGGACTGAGGGCGTCAACCAGATGCCATATCGTCTGAGTTGGGACGGCGAGCTGCAGCCACTGCTGGCCACCGGCCAGACCGGATTCTCGGACCGTGGAACGGCGATCCATGTAGTAGGGAACCGGCTGGTCGCCGCATGGCAGGGGCCGGATGCGCCGCAAAACGTCTACGTCGCCGAGACGCTGTCAGGCGGTGGCGATGGGCGATTACGGCGACGAACCAATTTCAGCTGCGACGTTTTGACAGCCGCGCTCGGTGAGACGGAGATCGTTCGCTGGGAAAGCGATGAGGGCGTCGAGGTCGAGGGTATTCTCGTCAAGCCAGCACGGCTATCATGGAGGGACTGCGCTATCCGCTCGTCGTTCAGGTTCACGGCGGCCCAACCTGGGCCTGGCCGAACACGTTCTACGCCAATTGGCATGACTGGGCGCCAGATGCTGGCCGGCCGCGGCTATGCCGTCCTGATGCCGAATCCGCGCGGCAGCACGGGCCGAGGGCGTTGGGTACAACAACCAGATCTTCGATGACGTTGGCGGCGGTGAGTACCGTGACATGATCGCAGGCGTCGACGCCATGGTCGAGCGCGGTATCGCCGATCCGGAACGGCTTGGGATCGGAGGCTGGAGTTGGGGTGGCTATATGACCGCCTGGGCGATCAGCCAGACGACCCGATTCAAAGCGGCCATCATGGGCGCCGGACTGCCCAACATGGTCACCGACAACTCGATCGGCGACATTCCCAGCGCGAACCATTCGTACTTTTCGAGATCTCCTTATGAGGACCCTGATCCCTACTAGGAGCGTTCGGCGATCCGCTACATCAACGCGCGTCACGACGCCGACGCTGATCCTGCACGGTGAGGACGACAAGCGCGTCAATCCGACGCAGGGCATGGAGATGTACATTGCCCTCCGCCAGCGAGGCGTGAAGACCCAGCTTCGTCACCTATCCACGCGAAGGACATGGCATCCGCGAGCGCAAGCACCAGATCGACCTGATGCAGCGCGTGATTGGCTGGTACGACGAGCACCTGAAGCAGGGAATCGGGACCAGGGATGAGGAGCATGCGATGACGGCAACGCGAGGCGCACAGATGACACCGCGCGAGCGAGTGCTGGCCGCACTTGCCGGACACGACGTTGATCATCCGCCAGTCTCGCTCTGGCAGCACTTTCCGGAGCGGGATCAGTCGGCGGCGGCTCTTGGCAGAATCGACGCGTTGGTGGCAAGGGCTGCTTGATCTCGACTTTATTAAGCTGATGCCGCCCGGAGACTACGCGACGATCGACTGGGGATTGAGGAGCGAGTTCCGTGGCGCGAAGGGCGGCACGCGCGACACGACCTTCTATCCGATCCAGACGATCGACGACTGGCGCAAAGTCGGATCGATTCGCGCCGAAGACGGTTTCAACGGCCAGATGATCGCAGCCTGCGGCGTTGTGCGCGACATGCTCGGGCCGAACGTCCCAATGCTACAGACCGTCTTCAGCCCGTTGACGATTGCGAACAAGCTCTCGGACGGTCGCGTGATTGATCACTTGCGGGAGAACCCTGATCTCGTCCACGAGACGCTCGGCGTCATCCGCGACGTGACGGTCGAGGTGACGAAGGCGTCGATCGCCGCCGGTGCCTCGGGAGTCTTCTTCGCGAGTCAGTGCGCGACGACGGATGTGATGACCCGCGAGGAGTACGACGAATTCGGCGTCCGGTACGATCTGCCGGTTGTCGAAGCAGCGAACCAGGCCGGCAGCGAGTTCACGCTGATCCATATTCACGGCGCGAACACGTTCTTCGAATTGTTGGCAGGGTACCCAGGTCACGCGATCAACTGGCACGATCGACGGATCGGCCCGGATATCCCGACCGCCCTTGCCGATTCGCCCGAACGGGCAGCCGTCGCCGGAATCGATGAGCACGGTGTCGCGGTCGCGTCGTCGCGTGCCGTCCGCAATCAAGTCCGCCAGGCGCGCGACGCGGCGGAAGATCGGCGCCTGTTGATCGGGCCGGGCTGCGTAATCGCCGTCGCGACGCCAATCGAGAACCTGCAGGCGGCAGTCGAGGCGGCGCGAGAGCCACATACCTGGGAAACAGACATGGACAACGAGGACGAGGAGCGACAGTTAGGATGGTTCAATGTTTGATGCGCTGCTGATCACGAACGGGACGATATTGACGATGGACCCGGCCCAACCGGAGGTCGAGGCAGTCGGCGTCATCGGTGAGACGATCGTCGCCGCCGGGACGCGCCAGGCGGTCGAGCAGATGCTTCCGGCAAATTACCAGTCGATCGACCTCGGCGGTCAGACGATGCTGCCCGGCTTTAACGAGGCCCACAACCACATGATCGGCTACGGAACAGCGCTTGGCCAGATCGACACTGGCT
The DNA here is from genome assembly GCA_963763325.1 of uncultured Chloroflexia bacterium. Classification (GTDB taxonomy): domain Bacteria; phylum Chloroflexota; class Chloroflexia; order Thermomicrobiales; family CFX8; genus JBBECJ01. Next base: position 613,656 of record CAVXOL010000024.1, on the reverse strand, counting down.
TTCCAGCCGTCAAGTCGATTGCAGACATCGTATCCGCCGTCAAGCGAGCGAGCATCGATCACCCCAGCCGGCCAGTGGATCATCGGGCGCGGCTACGACGACAACAAGCTCGACGAGCGACGCCACCCGAATCGCTGGGATCTTGACCAGGCCACGACCGAGCATCCTGTCCTGATCGTCAATGGCTCCGGCCATCTCTCAGCAGCCAACTCGCGCGCGTTGGAACTTGCGAACGTCACTCGTGACACGCCGGACCCAGTCGGCGGTCACTTCGTCCGCGATGCAGCCGGCGAGGCGACCGGCGTTCTCCACGAGACGGCTCAGGAGCCGGTGCGCCACAACATCCCGGTTCCGACAGTCGAGGACTATGTCGAGGCGCTACGGCGCTGCAACGATGCCTACGTCGCCAGCGGCATTACCAGCTCGCAGGACGCGGGATCATCGACTGCAGAGCACGTCCAGGCGTATCAGATCGCCGTTGATCGAGGGCTGCTGAAGCTCCGGACGAGCATGATGATTCGCGAGAATCTGTTGCCGCACATCGTCAGCCTCGGCATCAAGCAGGGGATGGGCAGCAACCGACTCCGGATCGGGCCGATCAAGATGTTCATCGATGGCTCGCTGATCGGCCGGACGGCCGCCGTCACGGTTCCGTTCGAGAATGACCCGCGTGACGACAACCTCGGCCTGACGATGATGCCAAAGGAGCAGTTCGAGGACTACGTCATGCAGGCGCACGCTGGCCGGATACCAGATCGCCGTCCATGCGATTGGGGACCGAGGCATCGACTGGGTGCTGGACGCCTACGAGAAGGCGCTGACCGCCCAGCCGCGCGCAGACCACCGCCACCGGATCGAGCACTGTGGCATCTGCCGGCCCGACATCATCGAGCGCATCAAGCGGCTCGGCGTCGTCCCTGTTTCTCAACCCGTCTTCATCATCGAGTATGGCGATGGCTTTATCCGCCACCTCGGGCTTGAGCGGGCGCAACTCACGTACCCGTTCCGGACGTTCCTCGATCGCAGGTATCCGGCTCGTCTTCTCGTCCGACTGCCCCGTCTCCAGCTATGTCCCGATGAAGTCGGTCCAGGCCGCCGTTACTGAGCGAACCAGCTCCGGCGCAGTCGTACGCGCTCGAAGAGGCCGTTACAGTCGAAGAATCGCTCGAGATGTTCACCGTCGCAGGTGCCTACTGACCTTCGAGGAGGACATCAAGGGCCGATCAAGCCGGGCATGCTCGCCGACTTCGCTGTCCTCGAGCACGACCCGCGCACGGTCGATCCGATGACGCTTGCCGACATGAAGGTGACGCGGACGATCATCGGCGGGGAGACCGTCTTCGAAGTGTGATGCGTGCTGCCTGACACGTTAGCAAGGCGCTATCCGCTCGTTGAGAGGAAGTGGGATGACAGCCATGGAGTCCAGTCGCGGCACGCGTCACGCGTCACGCGCCACGACGATCAAGCAGGACGCGACCGCCTCGAAGGGGATGGTCACGTCGAATCACCCGCTGGCATCGCTGGCAGGGACCGAGATGCTGGTGATGGGCGGGAACGCTATCGATGCAGCCATCGCGACGATGTTCGCGTTGTCAGTCGTCGAGCCGATGATGACGAGCATTTTCGGAGCCGGGTTCATCAATATCCGGCTGGCGGACGGCACCTGCACGACGATCGACAACTACGCGACGGTTCCAGGTGCGGCAAGCGAGGACATGTTCGAGCCGATCCCGGACAACCTGGAGAACGATGTCGTCGGGAGCTTGAACAAGACCGGCTACCTGGCGGTCGCCACGCCGGCACCCTGCTGGGCTGGGCGACGGCCGTCGAGCAGTACGGGAAGTTGTCGCTGTACGATGTGCTGCAGCCTGCGATCCGCTTCGCGCGACACGGGTTCCGCGTCAGCCCCTACCTGAACAACATTATCGAGATGGAGCGCGAGAACCTCGGCAATTTTCCGGCCAGCGCTGAGGTGTTCCTGCCGCGAGGCGAGGTTCCCGCTGTTGACAGCCAGATCTATCGACCCGACTACGCTATCACGCTTGAGGGTATTGCCCACAACGGGCCGGACTTCCTCTACCGTGGCGAACTCGGACGGATCGTCGCGGAGGATATGGCCAGGAATGGTGGACTGATTACCGAAGCTGACCTCGACGGCTACAGAATCTTCGAACGGCCTCCGGTGCGCGGGACGTATCGCGGCTATGAGATCGTTTCGATGGGTCCGACCTCGTCGGGTGGAACTCACATCATCCAGATCCTGAACATCCTCGAAGGCTTCGACATCGCCGGGATGGGCTTTGGGACGGCTGACACGGTCCACGTCATCGCTGAGGCCATGAAGATCGCGTTCGCCGACCGGTTCCGCTACATGGCCGATCCAGCCACGACTGACATCCCGCTCGACTGGCTGACGTCGAAAGCATACGGAGACGAGCGGCGCGGCCAGATCGACCTGCGGACTGCTCAGCGCTACACCGCCGCGCTCCGGGCCGAAGGAGAAGGTGACTCGACGACCCACTGCTGCGCGATGGACGCCGAGGGGAACGTCGTCTCCACGACGCAGACGCTCAACGGCGGTTTTGGCAGCAAGGTGACGGTCCCAGGAACCGGGATGCTGCTGAACAACTGCATGCACCTGATGGATCCGAATCCGGGCCGGACAAACTCGATCGCTCCGGGCAAGCGGATCCTGTCGTCAATGTCCCCGACGATCGTCATGAAAGACGGAAAACCGCTGATGGCGCTCGGCACGCCTGGAGGCGTCCGAATCTTCGGCGCCGTGATGCAGGCGATCGTCAACGTCATCGACCACGGGATGTCGCTTCAGCAGGCGGTCGAGGCGCCACGGCTTTGGGATCGCGGTCCAACGTTGGAGATCGAGCAGGGTTTCGCCGATCTTTCCGGCCTGAAGTCCGAACTGGAACGGCGAGGACATCAAGTTGAGACTCCATTCAAGGTTGCCGGTGGGATGAACGGCATCATGCGCGACGGCGAGAGCGGTCTTCTGCGCGGCGCTGCGTGCTGGCGGGCGGACGGCGCACCGATGGGCTTTTCAGGCGGCGATGCGTTGGTCGAGGGAGACGCCGCGCGAGCTATGTGGGCGTAGACTGACTGTGCGTGGCGCCCAAGTCCCTGATCGAGGGTTAGTCCCGGCGTCCGTAGCCCGCGCCCTGAATCCGACCTATCATCGCAGCGTGGGGTGACGCGTGTATCCCTCCACGGACTCCAGGCAGGAAGGTCAGGGTTCCGATGAGTGCAACGGCCTGCGCGAAGTGTGGAAGCAAGCGAACAACCGAAATTGCCGCGATGGAGGATCGGCCGGCGTCGATCTGGTGTCACTCGTGCGGCGCGGTCTTGACCAAGACCATTGATCCGGATGACGATGGCGTTGGCGACAGGTTGCTTGTGTCGGCACTGGCTCGATAGCAATGTCGGCACGAGCTACTCTCAGCGAGACGACGTCACAGGTTTGTATCCACGTGCGGCGCTAACACCGAGGAGTTGCTGGGCAATCTCGCGCGCCTCGTCTTCGCGCCCGTAGGGAACCGGAATGCGGATGTCGCTACTGCGCGTGAGCGCGTCTTCCGTGTAGCTCGACACCTGCAGGCGTAGCGTATCCGGATCGCCTGGCTCGACTTCAGCGACCGTCAGCCTCAGATTGAACCCGGTGTAAGGCAGATAGCCGCGAGGCTGGAGGACACCGGTCGTGCTGATATAGACATCGCCGCCCGCCCGATGACGCCGCAGGTAGCGCCAGCGTGCGACTCCCCAGGTCTGCAGCGTCACTAGCAGGCCGATCACGGCGAAGATTGCAAACGCTGCCAGCGTCACAATCGGATCGCGTGAGCCGAGATACGCCAGCGCCGCGACAACCAAAGCGATTACGAGTCCGAGTATTGGAAAGATCCGCACATCGCGCTTCTCGCGCTGCCATTCGGCTTCTTCGAATCGTGCCCACTCGTCGGCGGCGTAGTTCCAGTGGACCAGGTGATTCTCGCGAATCGTGTCGATGTCGCGCACAAATGGCCGGCTGATAATCGCGATCAACGCCAGCGAGAACAGACACGATGCCACGAAACATGCCGGCACAATCCACCAGACCGGCTCGACGGGCGCGACATACAATGCCGCCGCGGCTACCGCGCACGCAAGCGCGAACCAAAGTAGACCGATGATGAACGGGCGCAGCGGATATCCGGGAACAGCGCCGAGAATCCGTAGAAAGCGATCGATCACGACATGCATCGGCCCCGCGCGTTCTCGCTCTTTGACATCGTCACGCTGTGACAGCCGCTTCCGCCGTGGCCGGGTAACCAGCAGCGGCCAGAACGGCATCAGCAATCGCGCGCTGTGCCGCGATCACATCGCGTGGCTTGTGAGCCGTCAGCGAGCGGGTGAAGGCAAGCGAACCCGACAGGTCGTCGGCAACCCGTGGAAGGACGTTGGCCGCCCGCATCTGCGCGCGGTCGAGTGCTCCATCCAGGTAGTCGCGAGCCATCTCGTGCCAGAGCGGGTTTCCGGTCTGCTCGGCACGGATGATTGCTGACTCGGCAGCGTATGTCTCGATCAGAATGTCGCCGATCGCGGCCAGAACCTCCTGCTCCTCCTCGGCAGCACTGCCGAAGCGTTCACACGCCATGCTCGTTAACATCAAAGCCAGTTGCTTGAGAGCACCGACCTGTTGCTGCTGGAGTGTCGAGTCACCTGTCGATGGTCGCCGCGGCGTGGAGAGGGACATCTCGCCCTTCCCTGCCTTGCGGATCAGTGTCGATGGTGCAAGGAGTCGGTTGATCTCATTGGTGCCTTCGAAGAGACGATTAATGCGTGAGTCGCGATACGCACGTTCGATCGGATAGTCCTGAAGGAATCCGTAACCGCCGTGGATCTGGACGCCTTCGTCTACGCAGAAGTCGAGCGTCTCCGTCCCAAGCACCTTCAGCATCGCGCATTCGGCGGCGTACTCCTGAATACCTGAGAGGACGGCCGTTGCTCCGGTTTTACGTTCGATCGCACTGTCGATTTGTCCAACCAGGCGGTAGGCCGCGCTTTCGGCGACGTAGGTGCGGGTCGCCATCTCGGCCAGTTTCTGTCGGATCATTCCGAACGAGGCAATCGGCCGTCCGAACTGTTCGCGCTCGCTCGCATAGTGCGCCGAAAGTGCGAGCGCGCCTTTGCTGCCACCGATACCGGCCACACCAAGCTTGAAACGGGCGATGTTGAGCACATTCAGTGCGATCCGATGTCCCTTGCCGATTTCGCCTAGCAGGTTCTCGACCGGCACCTTTGCATCCTGGAGGATCAGTTGTCGAGTCGATGATGACTTGATCCCCATCTTGCGCTCTTCGTCGCCGAGCGAGACGCCTGGGAAGTCCGGCTCAACCAGGAAGCCGGTGAAATGCTGGCCATCGACCTTGGCGAAGACGGTAAACAGCCCGGCGAAGGCTGAGTTGGTGATGAACTGCTTGGTACCGGTGAGGATGTAATGCGTCCCATCGTCAGAAAGCGTCGCGCGGGTTCGGGCGTTCAGTGCGTCAGAGCCAGATCCCGGCTCAGTCAGCGCATATGCTCCAACCCATTCACCAGACGCCAGTTTCGGCAGGTAGCGGCGCTTCTGGTCATCGGTCCCGAAATAGACGATCGGCAACGTCCCGATCGTCGTGTGGGCGGCATACGTGACTGCGAAGCCTCCTGTCGGCGCCAGTTCCTCAACAACTGCCGTTCCAACCGCCTTCGGAAGGTCGAGTCCGCCATACTCTTCCGGAACTTCGACCGCGAGCGGACCAAGCGCTCCGAGCTTGCGCATCAGGACAGCGTTCAGTTCCAGCTCGCCATGCTCCATGCGCTCAATGAGCGGGGCAACCTCGCGCGTGACAAAATCGCGAGTCAGTTTCGCCATCTCGCGCACTTCGTCACTGCGCTCTTCCGGGATATCGATCCGCTCGGGCCGGTCGGTCAGCCAGCCGAGCCCACGCTGCGAGCCTGCTCCGTTCTCAGCCACGTCACATTCCTTTCGGTCGTAACATCCGAGCCTATGGCGTGTTCGTTGGCCATCATGATGGCTGAAGTCTCGGGAGACGGCAAGGTGAACGGCCACACCGTTGCGCCGAATCGTTTTTGTGGTGGATGGATACGACGACAGCGCCCTGGCCTGGAGCCAGAGCGCTGCGTGAATCGTCAGGATCGGTTGCGGGCCACTAGCTCATCGGTTACTCGACACCGATCTGCACGAGTTGGCCGCGAATCTCGCCCGACGGGTTATCGGTCGTGTGAACGTTGACGTAGGTGTTGCCGGCTTCCATCTGAGCCAACAGGTGGCCGAGTGTCAGCCCTTCGAGGTCGCCCGAGAGGTCGGCGACCGTGATCTCGCCTGTTGCGAGAGTAGCGGTCTCACCGTCTTCGGTGCTGAATTCCGGACCCATAAAGAGGGTCACGACGACTGGCCCAGTCTCTCCCGGCATCCCGAGGTGGATGTGGGCGGCGGTGACGTTCTCGATGTCGACGACGATCACCTCGAACTCGAGATTGCCTTCATCGTTGACGTAAACAACGGCGTCACCTGTGGCGGACGACGGGACGGTCACAGCAGGGACTTCCTGCTCGGTGTTCAACTCGGCGTAGAAGGCCTGATCGGTGACCTCAACCGGGTCAATTGGTCCTGGCTGACCATCCTCGTAGCGCCAGCGGTAGTAGTGCTGGCCAACGTTACCGGCTTCGACCTGGTAGCCGGCTTCGTTGGCTGGCGTGTAGGTCAGGCAGCGGCGCTCGAAGCACTGCCAGAGAATGTCAGTCTCGGTTCCGCCGACCAGTGCTGTGGCCCAGTAGGCTTCGGTGATCGGCAGACCGGTTGCGTAGAACGCATTCTCGAACAAGCGCTCCGTAACGTTCTGGCCGTTCTCCCAAACGATGCCCTCGGAGTTCATGAAGTCCCAGAACACCGAGGCAACCGTATGATCGATTCTATCGACCGTCACACGCTCTTCAGCAGTCACGCCAAAGCTTGCGAACGAATTATCATCCTCGATGCTGCCGTCAGCCTGGACAACGGCGGTGATGGTCATACCTTCGGCCGTTGCCGGCATGTCCATCAGTTCAAAGTCGTTAATATCGGCATATGTCGGGCCAAGCCCGGATCCGTCGGCTGGATCACCGACGATGTTGACATCAGCAGGCTCCGGTGACTCGTCGAACGATGTGTCACCGATCTGGTACTTGCCCTCGACCATCTCGATTACAAGGAGTCCGTTTGTGACGAACCAGAGTCCATCGTCGAATGTGTCCGGATTGTTGATCTCCATTCGGGACTTGTCGAAGTACTGCACTTCGCGCATACCACCCGGCGACTCCGCATACGGTTCCATGCTGGTCTCGTCGGTGACGTTCAGACCCCAGATCCAGGTACGCTCGACGGTGCCGTCATTGACGGGCTTGTCGGTTCGCTCCCAGGTGCGGGCGAAGTCCGGATTGTCGATGTGATTGGCGCTGACCGGCGCCGCCATCATGAGTGTCAGTAGAATCAGAGCGACGATGGTGCCGGCTCGCTTCCCAAATGTGTTTCGTTTCACGCGCTTCATCTCCTCGTTCGTTACGACGCCCGGCATTCCAGCCATAGCGCGGATGTGTGCATTGACGTGGTCCGAGAGCTACATGCCACCCATGTCGTCGCCACCGCGACCGAATGGCGGCTGCGGAGCGTCTTCAGGCTGATCGCAAGAGCCGATAAGACCAGTTGCAAGGACGAGGTCTGCCGTCGCGCCCATTGGCCGGGCGTAGTCGTAGGCGGAAGGGAACAGCGCGTTCGCGGTCAGTCCGTCGAAGAACGTCGCGTGTCGGGCTTCGACCGTTGCAATCGAGGCGGCTACACGAATGTAGTCAGGGGTCGTGATGCACGATGCGGCACCAACGTAGGCGGCCACGCCGGTGTTCTCAAGCAACTGGGCGGTGCGCATGAACGTTTCGATGCTCGAGAAGTCGAAGTTGTAGGAGTCGCACTCCACGACCGGCGTCGCGCCCAGGCTCGTCAGCAGGCCGGTGAGATCCTCCGCATGCGCGGCTTCGTGCTCCGAGACGCGATGGACCGCGTCGCGGATCTTGGTGCCGTTAACGAACAGGATGCCCGACGTTGCGAGTGACCCCGCGTTGGCATCATTCGCGCCACGGAAGACGCGCAGACCATCCTGGAAGTCGGCGGCTGAGAAGATCTCCAGTCCCTGACGGTAGAACGCGTTCTCGAGATGCTCCAGGAAGAGAGCGAACTGGACGACATCGAAGTCGGTCAATGCACCGTCGCCATCGAAGTCGTAGCAGTCCATCGTCTCGGTGCCCTCAAGCGTGAAGTCGCCAACCGTGTACGGCGGATCACCGATGTTACCGGGTTCGAGGTCTGGTTCGTCGTACCGGCATGGTTGCCGAATGCGATCTTGAAATTTGATCCCGCCAGCGCGAGCGCTACAACTCCGGCCCCTGCCAGCTTTCCCGCCGCCGTCATGAATCCCCGTCGATCCATCGCTCGTGCGTTCAACTTCTGAAACGTCCGCTGGATCTGAGCGTCCTGTGGGCTGTTTCCAAACATGGATTGATCCTCCCAGATGGCTTACTCCGACTGGCCACAAACAACGTCGTTGGTCTGGGAAAGACTCCCTCGTTACCCGACGTCTTCAGCAATCTCCTACGGACACTGGCTCGTTCTGGATCACGTTTGGGACAGAATCACAGGTTGTCCATCTTGCACGCTGCAACGTGAATCACATGGTTGACACGGCTGCCATCGCTCGCCAACACTTCGAGCATGACGGTGCAGCGGGACGGTTCCGCACGCGATGCGCTCATTCAGATCGACAAGGTGCTACGGCTCGAGGAGCGGCAAGGATTCCGTGACGCGAGCGCGACAGTCGGCCTTGCCCGTTTCGTCGGCGATCGAACGTCGCGTATTCTGGACGAATCGAATGGGCCAATCCGGCGCGACGTGCAGGATCTGGATGCGCTGCTGGCCAACTATGACAACCGGCCGCTGCACGAGCGAATTTCCAGCGTTGCAGAGGCGCGTAGGATCCTGGATCGCTTGATCGGTAGCGGCGTGGATGCTCAAACTGCGCCTGCTCCGCGAGTGACAACGACTTCCGCCACGCCAGACGAACGGGCCGATGTTGCCGAGCGAGTATCCATTCACGGGTCGTGATTCGACTCGAACTCCTGCTCCAACGCGACCAGCCGCCCACTCCGCGACAGTGGCCCGATCGGTTGCAGAATCGCCGTCGAGAGCTGTTCGGCAGTCTCCGTCAAAGCGGCCCACTGGGAGAATCAGTAGCCTGTCGGATTCGGTTCGACTGCTGCCCGGCGTTGGCGAGTCGAGGGCGAAGTTGCTGGAGCAGATCGGCGTTCGAACGGTTCGGGACTTGTTGCGGCTGTACCCACGCCGCCACATCGACTACAGCAATGTCCAGAAGATCGGCAGCCTCCTGTTCGGTCACATCTCGACGATCCAGGGAACGGTCCAGTCGATCGAGACATCGCGGACGCGGACAGGGAAGCAGTTGACCGATGTGATAGTCGACGACGGGACGGGGCGGATCCACGCCGCCTTCTTCAGCCCGTGGATCGAACGGCAACTGAAGCCGGGCATGCCGGTCTCGCTATCAGGGCGGATCGAGCAGATGCGCGGCAACCTCTGCCTCTCGAACCCTGAGTGGGAGATCCTCGATCAGGGAACGCTGAACACTGGCCGCATGATTCCCGTCTATCCCCTGACGAAAGGGCTCTACCAGAAGACGCTACGGTCGCTGGTGCGCTATGCGTTGGACGGAACGGGTCACCTCCTGGAGGACTACATCCCCGAGGAGCTGCGTCGTCAGGAGGGTGTGATCGGGCTGGTTGAGGCGACCGAGTGGATTCACTTCCCGGACGGCGACTCTCCGGTCGAAGCCCAGCGGCGGCTGGAAGCGGCGCGTGGACGTCTCGCGTTCGACGAGTTTCTCGTCCTGCAAATCGGACTTCTGCAACGCAAACAGGACTGGCAATCGCAACCAGGAACCCGGATCGACGTTGACGCTGACGCGCTCGATCGCTTCACAGCGTCACTCCCCTTCGCGATGACCGGCGCTCAGGAGCGTGCGTTGCGCGAGATTCTGAATGATATGGGGTCGCCACAGCCGATGACGCGGTTGTTGCAGGGTGATGTTGGATCGGGTAAGACGATCGTCGCAGCGTTGGCGGCGCTGGCTGCAATCCGTGCCGGGTATCAGGTCGCGCTGATGGCTCCGACTGAGTTGCTGGCTGAGCAGCACTCTCGTGGGTTACGTCGCGTCTTCGATTCCGGGCCTGAGGATATGCGGCCACGGATGGCGATGCTGACTGGCAGCGTCGGCGGTTCCGAGCGGGAGATGATCTACGAGGGAGCGGCTGACGGGACGCTGGACTTCATCGTGGGAACGCAGGCGTTGATTCAGGGCGGGCTTGAGTTGCGCAGACTGGGGCTGGCGATCATCGACGAGCAGCACCGGTTTGGCGTCGAGCAACGAGCGACGTTGCGAGCGAAAGGCGAGAGTCCAGACCTGCTCGTGATGACGGCAACGCCGATTCCACGGACGTTGGCATTAACGCTGCACGGTGACCTCGATGTCTCGACGTTGGACGAACTTCCACCTGGCCGCCAGCCGATTGAAACCTACTGGGCGTCGGAAGCAAAGCGAATCGGAGCGTACAACTTCGTGCGGGAGCAGGTCGCCGAGGGGCGGCAGGCGTTCATCGTCTTTCCGCTTGTCGAGGAGTCGGAGGCGATCGATGCTCGTGCCGCAGTCGCCGAGCATGAACGGCTGTCGCAGGACGTCTTTCCCGATCTGCGGCTCGGGTTGCTGCATGGCCGGATGAAGCCGGCCGAGAAGGACGCCGTCATGATGGCGTTCCGTGATCGGGAGATCGACATTCTGGTTTCGACGTCGGTCGTTGAGGTTGGCATTGATGTCCCGAACGCGACTGTCATGCTGATCGACGGCGCCGAGCGATTTGGGTTATCGCAACTGCACCAGTTCCGTGGTCGAGTTGGCCGAGGTTCCGAGAAGTCGTATTGCATCCTGCTCTCGACAGATCCGAGCATCGAGAGTAAGCAACGTTTGCAGGCAATGGTCGATTCACAGGATGGCTTCCGGTTGGCGCAGATCGATCTGGATTTGCGTGGTCCCGGCGACTTCCTCGGCAAGCGCCAGAGTGGTCTTCCGGAGATGGAGTTGGCGTCGTTCGCCGATGTCCGCGATTTGGAGCGGGCGCGAATGGCGGCAGAGCGCGTCCTCGCGGAAGATTCGACGTTGGCTTCCGCAAAGTACGCGCTCCTCAAGGGCCGTGTCGATGCTTTCTGGCAGACTGCAATCGCGGATGTGAGCTGAGCCATGCGAATTGTGAGTGGAGAAGCTCGTGGCCGAAAGCTACGCGCGCCAAAGAGCCAGGGCATCACCCGCCCAATGGCTGACAAGATCAAGGAAGCGCTCTTCTCGGTGCTCGCGTCGCTGGGTGTGGAGTATGAACGTGTCCTCGATCTCTATGCCGGTTCCGGAGGAATCGGTATTGAGGCGCTCTCGCGTGGAGCAAGCTGGTGTGACTTCGTCGACCGGGATAGCCACGCTGTCCGAGCGATTCGCGAGAACCTTGAGCATGTGGGATTCGCCGATCGCGGCAAGATTCACCAGGTTCCGGTCATGACGGCCATTCGAAGTGCGCGAGAGCCATACGATATGGTCCTGTTTGACCCTCCGTATGCCGATCCGGACATTATTTCGACGCTGGACGCGCTATCATTATCCAACGCAGTACGGGATGGCACGATTGTCGCGGTGGGACACTCACCGCGCGTAGACCTGCCTGAGCGGATTGGCAGGTTGGAGAAGCTTCGCGGACGCTGTCACGGCGATTCGTGCTTCTCGGTGTTTGATGTGGTGGTGGGTCAGGGGGCGACTGGCGACATGGCGGATCAGCCGGTGTCAGCGCATGAGGAGTAGGGCAGGACAAATGCGCGTCGCGGTCTATCCCGGCACGTTCGACCCGATGACGAACGGTCATATCGATCTTGCAAAGCGGGCCGCTCGGCTATTCGACCGGCTGATCGTTGCCGTCTATTCAGGCGGGGATCGGAATCCGAAGAGGCCATTGTTTACGACCGACGAACGTGTCGCGATGGCGAGACACAGTTTGTCCGACATTCCACACGTTGAGATTGACACCTTCCAGAACCTGACCGTAGACTACGCTCGAAGCGTGGGGGCGCAAACAGTCGTCCGGGGTCTCCGGGCAGTCTCTGATTTCGAGTATGAGTTCAAACTCGCACACATGTATCAGCATCTGGCTCCGGAGCTGGAAGTTGTCTGTCTAATGACCAGTTCAGCGCATTCGTTCATCTCCTCCAGCTTCATTCGTGAAGTCGCGTCGCTGGGTGGCGACATAAGCGACCTCGTCCCGGTCCATGTAGCGGAGGCACTCCGTGTGCGGTTCGATGCAGGGCAACTCAGTTCTGATGGGAGTGGCCTGCTTGTGCATCCACAGAATGGCATTTAGTGGGCGATAGCCCGTATGTAACAAGACGGATCGAGCGCGACATGGGCCAGGAATCCCACGGACGAGACATGCTGGAGCTTCTCGACAGGCTCGAAGCCCACGTTGCAGAAGGAAAGCGAGTGCTCCTCTCCAACCGCATCATGGTTGATGAAGGCGAGTTCATGGCGATTCTCGACCAGTTGCGCGACAGCATTCCGGTTGAGGTCAAACAGGCGCGGCGGGTACTCCAGGAGCGACAGAAGATCATTATTGACGCCCAGACCGAGGCGACCAGGATCATCACGCTCGCCAAAGAGCGTTCGGAGTACCTGGTCAGCCAGCATGGCGTGACTGCCGAAGCCCGCTACCGAGGCGAGGATTCGCTCCGCGATGCCCGCGAGAAAGCGAACCGATCAATGTCGGCCATCGACAAATACGCCCGTGAACGCCTCGAAACCATCGAGCATGTCATCCGCGAGAATCTGGCCGAGATCGAACGCGCGAAGGGCAGCCTGTCGCAGGCTTGACGCGCCGGATTCGGGACATGCGAATCGGGAACGAGTTATGCCTATGGACATATCCCCAATCCCTTGTCCCGATGCTTTGGTTTGACCACCCCGCTGGCGCAGGCTATACTTCACAGGTTGTGCTTGAGTGCAGCCATGGTGTGCCGCCGCCGGTGGGTTACACAGACGCATCAGACGCTATTGCAACCGGCGAGAGTAGACATTCCGATGGACCTCAAGAACGACACAATCATCAACGTTGCGCAGTTGATGAAAGACGATATCGGGGCAGCGCGCAAGCTCCATCTGTCGTTGGACTGGTTCGCACTGGACCAGGATCTGATGGCCAAGGACGTGACCGCCAAGCTGCGGCTGACGCGCATTACGCACGGCATCCTGGCCAGTGGGCATGTCTCGGGCATCGCGATGGTTGAATGCGTTCGCTGTCTGGAACTATACGACCAGCCGTTCTCGGCTGATTTTGACCAGGAGTATCGCCCGACGATCGATGTGCGAAGTGGTGTTGCGCTCGATCAACCGCCTGCTGACGAAGAGCTCGGCATGATCGACGCAGCACATGAGCTGGATCTTGCCGAACCAATCCGCCAGGTCGCAATACTCGACCTGCCGATCAAGCCGGTGTGTCGTGAGGACTGCGAAGGGCTTGGGCAGTCAGAGTTCGGCGATGACGAGGATGGTGACCGCCGGCTTGGCGTGCTCAGCCAGTTGCTTGCATCAGACGATGAGGCATCGGGCGACGAATAGTTGCTGATTGAAAATGATGTATGGAGCCGTCGCGCGTTTGCGGACATAGCGGGGTAGGATAGGGAAGAGGACAGATGGGCGCACTTCCAAAACAACGGATTACCAGGGCGAAGCAGGGCTTCCGTCGCCAGCACGACAAGCTGACGCCGATTGCACTGATGACGTGTCCGCAGTGCCGCCAGTATAAGCGTCAGCACCACGTCTGCCCGAGCTGTGGTTACTACGCGGGTCGGCAGGTGCTTGAGATCGAAGTCAAGCGCCAGCGCGAGAGCTAGTTCAGGTTGAAAACAGGCGCGCGGCAACCTGCCGCGCGCCTGTTTTTTGGGCTATCCTTGCGGCAGCCTGACTTCGATACTGACGGTCTCGCAGGTAGTACATGGGAGGGGCATCGCTGATGCGGCACGCCGCGGTCACAGGTTGGGGCATGGCAGTCCCCGATCGGGTGTTGACCAACCACGAATTGTCGCAGATGGTCGATACTTCCGATGAATGGATTGTCAGCCGGACCGGCATCCGTGAACGCCGTATCGTCGAACCGAACGAAACAGCCACGAGCATGTCGGTTCGGGCGGGTCGTGCAGCCTGCGAGAAAGCTGGCATCGATTCTGCCGACCTCGATCTGATCATCGTCGGCACGTACACCGCTGACCATCAAATGCCGTCAGTCGCTAGCCTCGTCCAGAACGAGCTCGGCGCGCGCAGGGCCGGCGCGTTCGACGTCAATGCGGCCTGCTCCGGATTTGTTTACGCACTGGCAGTCGGCTCGCAATTCATCGAGTCTGGCGTCTACTCGAAGGTGCTGGTCATCGGCACCGACATTGCTTCGAGGTTCCTCGACTACACCGACCGCGGCACCTGCATCCTTTTTGGCGATGGGTCGGGCGCTGTCGTCCTTCAGGCAACCGATGCTGAGGAGGGATTGCTCTCCATTGTGCTCGGTTCGGACGGGGCGGCTGGACATCATCTCACACTTGGCGACAATACAGCCCTGGCGAGCATGAATGGCACTCGGACGACCGACAGGCCATTCATGAAGATGAATGGTCCGGAAGTATTTCGGTTTGCTGTCAGAGTGATGGGCGAGGCGGCCGCCGAAGCGGTGATCAAAGCTGGGTTGACATTTAGCGACATTGACCTGCTTGTGCCACATCAGGCGAACTTGCGGATTATCGACACCGCCGCAAAGCGGCTCGAATTGCCGCGCGATCGGGTCTGGGTCAATGTCGATCGGTATGGCAATACGTCGTCGGCGTCGGTGCCGATCTGTCTGGTGGAAGCGGTCGATGCGGGCGCGATCCAGGATGGTATGAACGTCGTCGTCGTTGCGTTTGGCGGGGGATTGACATGGGCAGCGGGGGTACTGCGATGGGGCTCGTCGGGCGTCGCGCAGGAGGCCCGTCGGTGACGGCGGGCGCGGCATGGATCTTTCCAGGACAGGGGTCACAGTCGGTCGGAATGGGACGCGACCTCGCCGCACGCTTTCCAGAAGCACAGGCTGTATTTGACGAAGCGGACCAGATACTTGGCTTCTCCGTCGCCAGCCTCTGCTGGGACGGCCCGGAAGCTGAGTTGACGCGGACCGCTAACCAGCAGCCTGCATTGCTGACCGTAAGCATCGCGACGTTGCGCGTGCTGCTGAACGAAGATCTGCTTCCCGAACCGGACTATGTCGCCGGACACTCGCTCGGTGAGTACTCAGCACTCGTTGCCGCCGGTGCGCTGTCGTTTGCGGACGCGCTGCGGTTGGTGCGCCGACGAGGCGAACTGATGGAAGAGCACGGGCGTGGCGGGATGGTCGCCGTCATCGGGCTGGATGATGAGGCGATGCAGATGGTTGCCAACGAGAGCGGCGCCGAAGTTGCCAATTTCAACGCACCAGGACAGACGACATTGTCGGGAAGTCTCGAAGCCCTCGAAGTGGCCGAACTGGCTGCCAAGTCGCGCGGCGCGCGGCGTGTCATCAAGCTGCCGGTCAATGGCGCATTCCATTCGTCACTGATGAGTCCGGTCGCTGACGCGCTTGCCCGTGACATCGACCAGGTCGAGATCGTTAAACCGCGAGTTCCGCTGGTGTCGAACGTGACCGGCGAGCCAATCGCGAATCCGGATGACATCCGGAACGAGCTCATCGAGCAGATCTGCGCTTCGGTCCGCTGGACACGTGGTGTCGAGACGATGGCCGAGCTTGGCGTGACCCACTTCTACGAGATCGGCGCCGGCAACGTCCTGACCGGCCTCATTGGACGAATCGACAAGTCGGCGACTGCCCTGACATCAGATAAGCTGCTCGGCGATCGACTCAAGAGCGGGGGGTGAGCATGAGCGAGAGTGCGAACGGCAGGTCGCGATCGTCACCGGCGCGACGCGAGGAATTGGCCGGGCAATCGCCGTTCGATTAGCGGCTGATGGCTACAACATCGTCGTCAACTACCGGGGAGACGATGGACCGGCCATCGCGCTGGTAGAAGAACTGAAGACGCAAGGAGTCGACGCGCAAGCAATTCGCGCCGACATCACCAAAGCTGACGATGTCGCTGGCCTGATCGAGGGTGCAATCGCAGCCTTCGGAAAGCTGGATGTGCTGGTCAACAACGCTGGAATCACCCGCGACATGCTACTGATGCGGATGACTGAGGACGACTGGGACGCAGTCCTGACGACGAACCTGAAAGGCGCGTTCCTCTGTTCGAAAGCCGCCATTCGACCGATGATCCGGCAGCGGAGCGGCGCAATTGTCAACATGACTTCAGTGATCGGGCTGGTAGGGAACGCCGGGCAGGCCAATTACGCCGCCGCCAAAGCCGGTCTCGTCGGCTTTACGAAGTCGCTGGCGAAGGAAGTCGGCTCGCGCGGGATTACCGTCAACGCGGTTGCGCCAGGCTTCATCGAGACTCGGCTGACTGATGTCCTCTCGGACGAAATCAAGGAACTTTCAATCAAGCAGATTCCACTCGGTCGCTTCGGCACCCCCGAGGATGTAGCGGACGCTGTGGCCTTCCTGCGTCTCGCCGCCGCACGCTACATCACCGGCCATACACTGTCCGTCGATGGCGGTCTGTTCATGGCAACGTAGCTGTCAGCCACTCAGCCGATCAGTCGGTCAACGTGTTGGTCGGAGCGGCTGCGTTCGGCGCTCGACCAACATACCGACGTGCTAACTGGCTGATGACCGACTACCTGGCTGATAGCTGAAGGCTGAAGGCATACATGTTTGAGAAAATTCTGATTGCCAACCGGGGCGAGATCGCGCTGAGGATTCTGCGCGCGTGCCACGATCTTGGTGTCAAGGCGATAGTCGCCTACAGTGACGCCGATCGGGATTCGCTGCCGGTTCGATTGGCGGACGAGGCAGTTTGCATTGGTCCGGCTCCGGCCGCGAAATCCTATAACCATATTCCGTCAGTCATCAGTGCCGCGCTGGCCACCGGCTGCGACGCGATCCATCCCGGCTACGGCTTTCTGGCCGAGAACGCCTACATCGCCGAGATCTGCCGTGAGTGCAACCTGACATTCATCGGCCCGGAACCAGGCACGATCGAGATGATGGCCGACAAGTCGACAGCGCGGCAGATGGCGAAAAAGGCCGGCCTGCCGGTTTTGCCGGGAACCGAGGAAGCCTTGCCCTCCGCCGTAGATATGCGCCAGATCACAAGGATATCGGCTTCCCGATGATGCTGAAGGCGGTCGCAGGCGGAGGCGGCCGCGGGATGCGGATCGCTCATGACGAACGTGAGTTGTTGCGACTCCTGCCGGTCGCCCAGGCCGAGGCGCAGTCAGCTTTCTCCAATGGCGGTGTCTACGCCGAACGGTACCTCGACCGGCCACGCCATATCGAGGTTCAGGTGCTGGCCGACAACCATGGCAAGGTGCTGGCACTTGGCGAACGGGACTGCTCGCTCCAGCGACGGCATCAGAAGCTGATCGAAGAAGCGCCGGCTCCAAGCATCTCGCGAAAGCTGCGCAGCAACCTGGAAAAGGCCTCGATCAAGTTGGCGAAGTCGATCAACTACACCGGCGTCGGCACATTCGAGTTTCTGGTTGATGCCGAGGAGCACTTCTACTTCATCGAGGCAAATACACGCGTGCAGGTCGAACATCCGGTGACCGAAGCTATCACCGGAATTGACATCATCGTCTGGCAGATCCGTGTCGCCGCTGGTGAACCGCTTCCATTCAGCCAAGGCGATATCAAACTCAACGGTCATGCGATCGAGTGTCGCATCAACGCCGAAAATGCCGCCAACGGCTTCTCGCCTTCGACCGGGACGGTCGCAGGCTATATCGCGCCGGGTGGACCGGGTATTCGCGTTGACTCGCACCTGTATCCCGGTTACGTCGTACCACCGAACTACGATTCGCTCATCGGTAAGCTCATCGCCTGGGGTCCCACGCGCGAAGACGCCGTCGCCAGAATGAGGCGAGCGCTTTCTGAGACGTTCATCGTCGGCATTGACACGACGATCCCGTTTTACAGTTACGTCCTCGCACAGCCGGAGTACGCCAGCGGCAAGCTGGATACGTCGTTGATCGGTGACTTCGTTGCGCGGATGGGTGCCGATTTGAAAGCCGGCGGTGAGCCGGTTCTGGCAAACGCCGGACCGTAGGCTGGCACCAAACTCGCGAGGCCTCTTCCGCCACGAACGTGTGTGGCACGACCTTCAAAATGAAAGCTGTTACATGTCCGGACGGAAGAGACGAGGCTCAGAACACCTGGAGCGCACTCAGGCGCGAACGATGGCATTGCAGATTCTGTTCGAAGTGGATTTGACAGGCCACGCGATCGAGGGAGTTCTGAGGCGCTATTCCGAAGACATGGAGTTGCCCGAGCCGGTCCGCGATTACACCGAGCGACTCGTTAACGGTGTCAAGACGAGCCTGGTCGATATTGACGATCGGATCGGTGCGGCTGCTCCAAGCTTTCCGGTCGCCCAGCTCCCAGCCGTCGATCGCAACATCCTGCGTGTGGCAATCTACGAGTTGTCCAGCGAGTCTGATATCCCATTCAAGGCGGTCATCAACGAAGCCGTTGAGCTGGCGAAGCTCTTCGGAGGCGAAAACTCGAGCCGTTTTGTCAACGGTGTGCTTGGGACCATCGCCAAACGGGAGAAGCGCGATACGCCGGGCTAACGGGAATCGCTTTGTGGCGCGCGCAGGTGTCATGCATAATACGCCCGACGTTGTAGACCAGGGACGATGAAGGAGTCGGTCAGGATGGACCGGAACGCTTATCGTCGCAGTGTGGCGTCATGACGTATAGTGAGTCGCGAGCGGCGATCGAACACAGGAGACGCGCCGGTGGGGACGCCGGCCGGTGACATGGGGACTGGCATGATTGTCAGGACCCGGCGGGGCGCGCGAGATGCGACGACGATCGGCGGCGGCGCACGTCCCTGTGAGCGACGTTTTTTGTTGAAGGGGGAGGTACCCGTAGTGTCAGCCGTATTTGACCGATTACAGGCGATCGTTGCTGAACAGCTCGGTGTCGAGACCGAGAAGATCACGCCGGACGCTGAGTTCATCCAGGACCTGAATGCCGACTCGCTCGACATGGTCGAGCTGGTCATGTCGCTGGAGGAAGAGTTCGGCGTCGAGATCTCTGACGAAGAGGTCGAGAAGATTATCAAGGTCAGCGACGCAGTCGAGTACATCGAAGAGAATTCGAACGCATAGACCAGTCATAGGGCCGGATGCAATGCTCTGGCCGTAGATGAAGTTGCGGAGTGAGCGCCGGGCGCACGAAGTTGTGTCCGGCGTTCCGGGTTTTTGCGCCATCCATCCAGAGAGCGATACAATCACCCGGCACGCGGCATGCTGACCATCCCAGTGGTTGCCCTGTCCCGGCAGCCGCGAGCAGGCGCGATGTGCGCGCCGGCCAGTCGGCGGAGGAACGTCACCTTCCCCACGACGGCCATCGACATCTGAGAACGTGAGACGGCGATTGGCAAGCATCATCAACCGCGTCGCGTCCCCGATTCGCGGGCGCCGATCCGGCTCTGGTCAGGCACAACCACCACCATCCGACGAACCGATCTCGCCGGAGATCGACGAGGATGTCTTCATTGAGATGACCCTCGCCGACCATCTGGAGGAACTGCGCAGCCGCCTGCTCAAGTCGGCGGTTGCGGTCATGATCTGTCTCATCGGTGGCATCTGGCTGTCCTGGCGGGTGCTGGACGCAATTGCAGCATTCAGCAAACGTCAACAACGACCAGATGCAGGTGATCAGCCCGACAGAGAGCTTTGTCGTCTGGATGAAGCTCATCCTCTACATCGCTATCGCGTTGGCGATGCCAGTGCTGATCTATCAGCTCATGTCGTTCCTGGTACCGGGCTGACGCGCCGCGAACGTCGCTACGTCCTGCGCGCAGTACCGTTTGTCTTCCTGATGTTCTGCGCAGGAGCAGCGTTTGCGTTCTTCGTCTTGGCCCCACGCGCTCTCGATTTCCTGTCGACGTTCGGGATGGATTATTTCCGATGGGACCCGCGAGCGTCAGAGATCGTTCAGTTCTATCTGACGTTGATGCTCGGCATGGGCCTGATCTTCGAGTTGCCGGTTGTCATGTACGCCCTCGCGCTGATCGGAGTAATGAACGCTAAGCGCTACGGGCGTTTCCGTAAGTTCGCGCTGATTCTCGGAATGGTTGCAGCGGCGATCATCACGCCAACGCCGGATCCGTTCAACATGATGATGGTCGCGATCCCGACGTATGCCCTGTACGAGGTCGGCATCCTGCTCTCACGTACCGTTCGCAAACCATTGAGATCGCAGGACTAGCATGCTGACCCTGAACCCATCTGACAGGCCAGATCGCAATGGATCAGCCTGTCAGATGGGACAGGACGGCTTGCACTGGGTTCGGCTAAGTCGCTAGCCCCTTCCAATCCCAGCTCCTTTTCCGATAGCGGACGGACGTTGAGCGTGCGTTCATTGCGGTACGTGACCATGCCAGGTCCTGAACCCTTGATCTTGCGGACGTGGCGGCGTTCCGTCACATCGACCGGGACGGCGGTGTTGTTGCGGCCGTCGCTGTACCATGCCGCCAGCGAAGCGGCTCGTTCGATCGTATCTTCCGAGAGGCGGCTGTTGGCGCGCAGGATGACGTGTGCGCCGGGCATGTTCCGTACATGCAGCCAGAGGTCATCAGGGTTCGCGATCGTGAACGTCACTTCATCGTTCTGCTGGCCAGTTCGTCCGATGTAGATCGCGTCGCCGTGGATGGTTCGGTATGCGCGAGGACGCCGGGCCTGCTTCGATGGCCGCGCCCCCTTCGGACGTGAGGCGCGAGCACCGCCGCGTGCCGTCTCTGCCCATGCGAGCCACTCGATCCTGACCGACTCGATCTCGTCATACGTTTCAGACATCGCTGCCATCGAACGAATCTGATCGAGATACGCACGTTCCTGCGCAGCCGCTTCAAGGAGCGCTGGCAGGTTCTCCTCGGCTGACCGCGCCTTTCGATAGCGTTCGAAGTACTCCTGCGCGTTCTGGCTTGGCGAGAGCGTTGGATCGAGTGCGATCGTCAACCCGTCCGGCGTCGTGAACTCCACCTGGTTCGGCTCGATCTCGGCGATCCAGGCGTAGATCATCTCGCCTTTCTCGCGTAACGTCTCGGCCTCGGCAGCTCGTGTCGCCTGCTCCTCCAGCGAGTGCACACGCTGTGCCACTCGCTCGCGTGCCTCATCAATTTCGGCGACCAGCCGGTCGCGGCGTATCGTATGCCGCCCGGGCGCAGCGGATGACGCAGTCAGGTTCGCATCCCAGGCCGCTTCTGCGGCCAGGAAGACTGATGGAAATTGGATGGTAGTAACACCTTCGTCGGTTTCGATCGACTGCATCGGGATCGAGAAGAAGTCACTCTTCCCCGTCTCCCACGTATAGAGCGTCGGGTGCCAGTCACCTGTTTCGGTCGGCGCGAAGACGGAAACAACAGCATCTGCAAGCCGTTCGGTCCCGATGCTGTCGATCGACGCGACGGTCGGCAGTCGGTTCCAGCCCAGCACGAACCGCGACTTCCCGCGCGATGGCGGGGCTCATGCCCCGATAGCGGGCGACAAGCCACTTCGCCAGTGGCTCCTTCACGTCTAGCAGCGGCGTCCAGAATCGTCTGTGGAGTCGCTCTCAAGTGGGTCGAGTTTGTCCTGGGGTGGCGGAGGGATGTAGGCCGCGCCGGGACGGATCGGACGGACACGACTCATCTCCGGACGAGACCCGCTTGATCGCGTCGAGAATGCGGCCCGTGTCGTTCGTCAGCATGATGTTCGATCGACGCCCCATGATTTCGACGTACAGTTCCGTTGTGACGAGGTCGGAATCGTCGTCGACCTCCTCGTCGCTGTCGTCATCGTCCGAGTTGTTGGGCCGGATGGGCTTGGCTATACTGAATTGAACGATACGCTCGTAGCGCGGCTGTGAAACGGCAACGATCCGTCCGCCTCGGGCGTATTTTCGTAACAGAAGCAGCAGTGGCGTGACACGTTCGGCGTCACCATCGACGCGACGCGTCGCGAGCAGGACGCGGGCATGCTCTGGGTGGGCGCTCAGGACGAGCCAGCGACGCTGACGGGCAGCGTACACTTCAAGCGCGACGGTCAGCTCGTCAACCTGGGCAACCTGCTGGATGCGTCCATTGACGAGGTCGTTGCTGAGTTCGTCGACGATCGCGGCGATTGTCAGGACATCGTACACGGGAGCGCTCCAACCAGAGTTGCCGGACATCGGTCCCGGCACCGGAGCCGGGGATTTTAGCACCACGCATGATCGGGCCGGGGTCGATCGCGTCGAGAGGTAATCGGGGTATGCTGGACGAGCCGCTTGCAGTCACAACCGAGGAACTGACCCAGCAATCGGACACGCTGATCGCCGAAATCCGCGGCGTTGCCCGACCACGCCTGTTCGTCATCTCTGGCCCGTCCGGCGTTGGCAAGGATACCGTGATCGACGAGCTTCGGGGGCGATTACCGGATTTTCACTTTGCCGTGACGGCGACAACCCGCGAGCGCCGCCCAGGTGAGATGCACGGTGTCCACTATTTCTTTATGACCGTCGAGGACTTTCAGGCTGACCTCGATGCGGGCGAGTTCATCGAATCGGCTGAGGTGTACGGTAATTACTACGGCGTCCCCCGCCGAGGTATTCAGGGCGGTCTTGACTCCGGGCGACATGTCATCGTCAAGGTCGATGTCCAGGGTGCAGCAACGATCCGTGATCTTGCACCCGATGCAATCCTGATCTTTCTCATGCCGACCAGCATGGAGGATCTGACGCGAAGGCTCTGGCACCGCAAGACTGATGGCCCACAGGTCGTCATGCGCCGGGTTCGAACTGCCGCCGAGGAACTGACAGCCGTCGAATCATTCGACTATGCGATCTTCAATGAGGAGGGGAGACTCTCTCAAACACTCGATGAGATCATGGCGATCATCATCGCCGAGCAGCGAAAGGTCAAACAGCACGAGACGACGCTGTAGCCGATTCGCTGCCCGCTTCGTCCTCATCACCGGACTGTGCTCGCGCAGGATAGCGCAGCGACGAGTAGTCCTCCATCCGGTCGAAGTAGAGAATTCCGTCTAGGTGGTCGATCTCGTGCTGGAGCACGCGCGCGAGCAGCCCACGCGCCTTAATCTTGAGCGAGTTGCCCTCAATGTCCTGGGCGCGAACGGTGACGCTGGCATAGCGTTGGACGTCACCATACAGGTCCGGGAAGCTCAGGCAGCCTTCCGCGTCCCACTCGCGGCCTCCGGCGCGCTGAATCTCCGGATTGACCAGCGCCAAACTGATCTCCGGGTCGTCTTCGTCGTCGTAGCCCGCCGGAAGGTAGATCACGATGAGCCGCTTATAGACGCCGACCTGCGGAGCGGCCAGTCCGACTCCGTTGGCGTCCATCAGCGTCTCGAACATATCATGCGCCAGTTTCCGGACGCTGTCGTCAATTGCCTCGATCGGCAGCGACTTTTTCCGAAGCCGTGGGCTGATCGTTCCGTACCGTGGGTCTGGCTCAATAATGATCTTCAACGGTGCCATCTGTCGCGCGCTGCCCCTCTCTCGGTGCTCACCGTAAGTATAGACGAGCAGATACGCGAGATCGTGACGCACGACTACAGCATGTTGACGGGATCGACATCGACCACCCAGGCGGGCGTGAACTGAACCCCTGCCAGCAGGCTGACGAGCTGGTCGCCGCGTACGAGCAGCTGCCAGCCGTACTGGCCCCGGACGCGAGTCGAAAAGGCCGGAGCGGGGCCGATCAGGTCTACGCCGCGAATCTCCGGGCGTGCCGTGAGTTCGTCCTCAAGCCTGGCTGACATCTCCTCGGCAATCTGACGGGCTTTGGCTTCGTCTGTGTGGCGGATCAGGAGCCGGGCGAGCCGCTTGAAGGGCGGGTAGCCGTGTTCTCTCCGGAACGCGATCTCTTCCGTGTAGAACGCTGCGTAGTCGTGCCTGGCGGCGTTGGTGACGGCGTAGTGCTCGGGCGAGAACGTCTGGAAGATGACTTGGCCGCCTGCGGCGCGCCGCCCTGCCCGACCCGCGACCTGGGTCAGCATCTGGAAGGTCCGTTCCGCAGCACGGATGTCCGGAAGGAACAGATACGTGTCGGCGTTAACGACGCCGACAGCGGTGACGTCCGGCAGGTCCAGGCCCTTCGCGATCATCTGGGTGCCGACGACAATGTCGACCTCGTGGCGCATGACCTTCGCCAATAGCGACTCGTGGGTGACCTTTCCACGTAATGCGTCCTGATCCCAACGAAGGACGCGAGCGGTGGGAAACAGGCCCTGAATCTCTGTTTCGACCCGTTGGGTGCCGGTGCCGTAGTACCCGATGCTGGTTGAGCGGCACGTTGGACAAATGGTCGGTGGTGTCGTCCTGTGACCGCAGCGGTGGCAGATGAGCCGTTCGATCGTCCTGTGATAGACCATTGGGATGTCACAGTATGGGCAGCTTGAAACGCTTCCGCAACCCCGGCATTGAATGAACGTCGACGCGCCGCGCCGGTTCAGGAAGAGGATAACCTGCTGGTTGACCTCAAGCCGGTCGGAGATGATGTCTGTCAATGCTCGGCTGAAAATTGAGTCACGCCCCGCGCGCAATTCGGCACGCATATCGACGATGCGTGCCTCCGGCAGCGCAATTGCGTGAGCACTGACGCCGCCGTCGTCGTCAGCGACCCGTTGGCCGACTCTCTCCCGCAGCTCCAGCAGCGACCAGTCGGGTCGCCTGGCTGTGCGATAGGTTTCGACATCCGGCGTCGCACTGCCGAGGACGAGCAATGCTCCATGCAGTTCGGCGAGCTTTCCCGCGACCGAACGGGCATGGTACCGGGGGGCACTGTCCTGCTTATAGGAACCGTCGTGCTCCTCGTCAAGGACGATCGCGCCGACGTTGGCGAGTGGCGCGAAGAGCGCCGAACGTGGACCGACCACGACGAGCGGCTCGCCGGTCGCAGCCCGCTGCCAGTTGCGATATCGTTCCCGGTCACCGAGGGCAGAGTGCAGGACCAGCGCTCGATCGCCGAATCTTTCGCGAAAGCGGGCCGCGATCTGGCCCGAGAGGGCGATCTCCGGTACGAGGACGATCGCAGAGCGACCATCCGCCAGCACATCCGCCGCCAGCCGCAGGTACAGTTCGGTCTTTCCGCTTCCGGTGACGCCGTGCAGCAGGATCGTTCTCGTCGCGCCATCGTGCCGGAGTGTCCGCATCTGGACCCACGCCTGCCGCTGCTCATCGGTCAGGGTCACTGTGTTGCCGATGGAACCTGCCGTCGCCGACGTTTCGAGTAATGGCTCAATCGCCAGGATGCCCCTGTCGGCCATCGCGCGGAGCGTTGGACGGTCGATACCGGACATGCCAAGGACGGTATCAATCGGAAGTGCCCTGTCACCGCGTGCCCGTAGGCGGGGCGAGAGCCACTCGAACGCTTCGGCCTGCTTTGGGGCACGATCCGGTGGTGGTACGGCGCCTTCGATCAGCCTGACCTGGTATCGAACATCTGCCTGCTCCGGCTCTCGGTGTTTAACCCGCGCGACTTTCTGCAGCAGTCCTGATTCTTCGAGTGCGGGAACGATCGACACGAGCGACGATCGTTGTGACCGTTGCGCTCGGTCGAGCGTAACCTCTCCCTCCCGAGCGAGGAAATCAACCAGTCGGCGCTGGGCCGGGGTCAGTTGTTCTCGCACGTCGGCGGTCGGTTCGGCTCTGAGCGAGAGGTACTCGACCGCTCGCGTTCCGACGCCGGGCGGGAGCATGACCGACGCGGCTTCATACAACGTGCAGATTGTCTCTTCGGCCATCCAGACCGCCAGCTGCCACTGGATCGGCGTCAGGCAGAAGGATGGCTCGACGGGAGCATGGATCTCCTTGATTTCGTAGCCACTGTCAGGAGCACGCCCATGCCGCTCGACGACAACGCCCAGTACGAGCTTGCGTCGCAATGGCACCCAGATAAGCTGTCCGACTTCAACGTCGTCCATCATCGTTGGGACGCGGTAGGTCAGTGTCGCCCGGCGGTCGCTCAACCGCGAATCCGGGGCAACTTCCACGTATGGTGCAGGTGTACGGACAGAACATGCGTTCATGTTCTCAGTGTACACCTGGGCGAGGTGATAGGTGATATGCATGAGGCAGCAGGGGAAGTTTTCTACGAATCGAGGAGACTGGCCGCTACGCACGAACGATCTCCTGCTACCTCATACCTGTCTCCTGTCTCCTCGTCAGTCCTCCAGGACCGGCAGGAGGATGTCGGTCTGGGCGAAGAGGGCGGGTGAGCCTCCGGTGTGCAGGAAGATGACGGAGTCGTCTGACGTGTACATGCCCGCTCTGATGTCGGCGACCATTCCGGCGAACGCCTTCGATGTGTAGACCGGATCGAGCAGGACGCCCTCGGTGCGGGCCAACAGCTTGATCGCCGCCAACCCCTCTTCGGTCGGGATGCCGTAGCCGTCACCGACGTGTCCGTCGTCGCAAACGATGTCGGACCTGGTGACCGGATTGTCGATGCCGAGTCGCTCGGCTGTCCAGCCTGCGACGCGGTAGCCGCGCTCGACGCCAGCGTCTGCCTTGCCCTCGACGAGGACGCCGTTGATTGCGAAGTCGAGACCGAAGAGTTTGGCTCCCATGATGATGCCTCCGTGCGTGCCGCCACCTCCAGCCGCGAAGTACATCGCCTTCGGTTGGACGCCTTGCTCCCAGAGTTGGTGGCTCAGCTCCAGCATCGCGCCGACGTAGCCAAGCGAGCCGACGCCGTTTGAGCCGCCGCCGACGATGAAGTACGGGACGGCGCCGCTATCGGCCAGGTCGGCAAAGACTTCGTCGACTTTAGCTTGCCGCTCCTCCGGGCCGCCGACGACGACGTGGACCGTGGCACCGAGCAGACGATCGAGCAACAGGTTGCCCTGCACCTCAGGATCTTCCGTCCTGGCGTTGAGGACGAGGTGGCACTCCATCCCTGCTAACCGGGCAGCAGCGGCGGTTTGTCGCGCGTGGTTGGACTGGGCTGCGCCAACCGTGATCAGGTGCGTCGCGCCCTGCGCCGCCGCGTCGGCGACCAGGTATTCGAGCTTGCGCGTCTTGTTGCCACCCATCGCGAGCCCGGTCAGGTCGTCGCGCTTGAGGTAGATGCGCGGTCCGCCGAGTTGCTCAGTCAGGCGCGGCGCGAACTGAAGTGGCGTCGGCAGTGCCGCGAAACGCATTCGTGGCTGATCGGTGAATCCCATTCGTGTGTTTCCCCTCTTCATGGCGATTGTGTCGTGTTCAGCGCATGGTACCCGAAGCAGAGGATTGGCAATCGACAGCCCGTGAATGGGTGGGTCTATAATGAACCATCGACGGATAGTGATTTTAAGGTCGCTACGGGCAATTCTGGGGAGGGCGGACGACAGTTATGGCACAGGCCACCAAGACGATTGAGCAGCAGTTTCACGAAGAGTTCTCGGGGTCGTACCAGCGCTCGCGGCACGCGCTGGAGATATACCCCGCAGGAGTGACGCATGATGCACGATTCGTGAAGCCATTCCCGATCTACATCGAACGGGCGCAGGGGTCCCACAAGTGGGACGTGGACGGGCACGACCTGATTGACTACGCCGTCGGTCATGGCTCGCTGATCATGGGTCACAACCATCCTCAGGTTGTTCAGGCTCTCAAGGAGCAGCTCGACCGAGGTACACACTTCGGGGCCAGCCACGACCAGGAGCTGGAGTGGGGCGAGTGGGTCCAGCGGCTCGTGCCGACGGCTCAGCGCGTCAAGTTCACGGCCTCCGGGACCGAGGCGACGATGCTGGCAATTCGCGCCGCGCGCGCCTTCAGCGGCAAGGATAAGATCCTCAAGTTCGAGGGGCACTTCCACGGCTGGCACGACACGGCCGCGCCGGGGGAGCGGCCGCCTTTCGATGCGCCGTCACAGGCCGGCATCCCGCAGGTGACGTACGATCTGACGATTGTCGCGCCGACTGACGACATCGCGTTCGTCGAACAGGCGCTGGCGAAAGGTGATGTAGCGGCTGTCATCATCGAGCCGAGCGGCGCGTCCTGGGCGACGATCCCGCCGCGTGAAGGCTTCCTGAAGGAGTTGCGCGAGGTCACGAAGAAGTACGACACGATTCTGATCTTTGACGAGGTCATCACCGGCTTCCGCTGGGCGCCGGGTGGCGCACAGGAGCGGTTTGGCGTCTATCCCGACATGACGACGATGGCAAAGATCGTCGCAGGCGGGCTTCCAGGTGGCTGCTTCGGTGGCCGGGCCGACATCATGTCGGTCTTCGAGTTCCGTGATGATCCAAACCACAAGAAGATCGTCCACCCAGGAACCTATAACGGCAACCCACTCTCAGCCGTCGCCGGCTATACCTGCCTGAAGCTGGTCGCCGACCCGAAGGTGCAGCAGCATGCCGATGAGATGGCCGCGCGGCTGCGGACCGGTTTCAACACCGTCATGGTCGATCGTGGCGTGCCTGGTGCGTGCTATGGTGAGTCGTCCGTCTTCCACCTCGCGCTCGGTCTCGAAGTCCCGAATCAGACGGGTAGCGACATGCGACGACCGGAGGGGATCGACGCAACGACGCTCAAGACAGGCATGGGTGGCAAGATCAAGAGCTCGTTCATCGCCGGGATGATGCTCGAAGGCTCGGACATCACCTTCGGTGGTGGCTGGCTGTCGGTCATGCACACTGCCAGAGGATATCGACAAAACGATCGAGGGCTTCGATCGCACCGTCGCTCGGATGCGGGACGAGGGGATCGTGTAGCGATCAGCTATCAGCCGTTAGCTTCCAGGTTGGAGACGGCGGTAGGCTTTCGCTTCGAGTTGAAAGCGAACAATGATGAGAGCGGAGGCATTGCCCCCGCTCTCTGGCTGTGCTGATTGCTGGCGGTTATGGGCTAGTCTGCCGCCACTGGCTTAGCGACGCCAACCGGGGTGCGCCATTCCGGGCGCATTCCGGTCTTGCCGCGGAAGCAGTCGTCGAGCAGCCCTTCGAGCTGCCGGGTGACGGGGCCGATCTGGCCATCTCCGACGTCGTAGCGATCGACGGAAACGATCGGGGAGATCTCGGCAGCCGTGCCGATCATGAAGACCTCATCAGCGATGTAGAGCTCGGTCCGATCGACTGCCCGCTCCTCGACGACCATGCCCAACTCATTGCGAGCCAGTTCGATCAGTGCGTCGCGGGTGATGCTCTCCAGAATGCCCTGGGTGGTGTCTGGCGTGATGAACTTGCCGTCGCGAATCAGTGCGATGCAGGCGCCCGGGCCTTCGGCAACCTTGCCCTGGTCGTTCAGGATGACCGGGACGTCGTAGCCGCTCGTGTGCGACTCCATGTTGGCGAGTTGGCTGTTGCGATAGTTGGAGATGTTCTTGATGCGCGGCGGCATGACGTTCTCTGAGATGCGCCGCCAGGATGAGACGTTCGCGTGCTGGGCCTTGCCACTCATCAGGTGCGACGGCATCGGGTGAGTGTTGATCAGGATTTCGGTCTCGCCGCCGATACCGCTGAAGCCTCCCTTGCCTTCGCCGCCTCGATAGGCGAGCGGGCGAATGTAGCTGTCTTCACGGACCTCGTTGGCCTGGAGCAGGTCAACGATGGCGGCCTTGAGCTCATCCATCGACCACGCTTCGCTCAGGCGAACGAGCTTCAATGAGCGCGCGAAGCGGTCCATGTGCTCGTCGAGGCGGAAGACGTACAGTTCTTCGTGGTCAGGGTTCCAGTAGGCTCGGATGCCCTCGAAGATTGCGCCGACCGTTGACCAGCCGAGCGCGGTCACGTGGACGGTCGCGTCGTCCCAGTTCATCCTCTTGCCATTCCACCAGAGATAGGTTGGTTTGCCAGCTGCCACCGCTACGCTCTCCTCACTCAGATGAGATGCCGGGTCATCCAAGCCACCCGGCGCAACTACGATTGTGGGCCGACTTGAAGGATAGCAGAGTACATCACGCCGGAAAGTGCCAAAGCGGATGAAGCCATGCCATCCAATTCACGGATAGCGATGTACCCGGAACGATCGGGAGAACGCGAACGAGGGGAGCCAATCGGCTCCCCTCGTTCAGTGCGTGACCTGCGTGTCGCGAGCGCCTCGGTTAAGCGCCTTCGCGTCCCTCGATGTAGACTCGTGTCCCACATCCCAACGTAGATGTTGCCGTTCGGGGTCACGAAGCCCGCATCGTTGACCGGAACGCCCTTCATCCACGGCTTGTAGACGTAGTAGGCATTGCGGTACACGACGGGGATGTATCCGACCTCTTCGTGCATGATCTGCTCGCACTGGCGATAGATGTCGAGCCGGGCTTCAGGATCTACCGCTTCCTTGCCGTCGATCGTCAACTGGTCGAACTCCGCGTTCGACCATGCCTGGCGCTTGCCCGACTCCTTGTTGGAGTAGAACATGTCGAAGTAGCCGTTGTTCGGATCCGGATAGTCGTAGTACCAGCGGATCCAGCACAGCTCGTAGGTGTTCTGGAACTGGAGCTGGCGGAACGCCTGGACGTCCATGATCTGGATCTCGATCTCGAGGCCGATGTTCTCCTGCAGCTGGGCGGCGATGTCCTCAATCATGATCGTCGAGTTGAGTTGCGCCTCATTGCGCAGGATGACGGTGACCGGCGGCCAGCTGCCATCGGCATAGGCCGATGCGGCAAGATGCTCCTGAGCAGCCTCAACGTTGAAATCGCAGAGATCCCTGAACTCTTCACCAAAGTAGCCAAAGAGGCCTGGCGGCATGAGGCAGTAGGCCGGGTCTCCACCACCGTTGGTCAGCTCGTTGATGCGGTCCCGGTCGATCGACCGCTGGAGAGCCCGGCGCGCCTCAATGTCGTCGAATGGCGCAACGTTGGTGCCGGGCAGCATCTTCCAGATCAGCGGCTCGACCCACTTCTCGAGTTCCTGGCTCATCTCTGCGTCGGACTGGATGCGCGGCAGGTCGGCACCTGGAACGAGTGCCCAGTCGACCTCGCCAGCCTCGTACGGGAGCATGCCCTGCTCGGCCGGAACGATCTTCCAGTCGATGTTGGTCGAGCATGATGTTCTCGGCGTCCCAGTAGTTCGGGTTCTTCTCGAGTTGGCAGTCCTCGTTGTGGTTCCACTCGATGAGTTTGAACGGACCGTTCGAGATGACCTCTCCATCGGCTGGGTCGGTCGAGTAATTGCCAGCCTCGACGGACGGCGGATGGGTTGGAACGCAGGAGATGAACCCGACGATGACCGGGAAGAGACCGCGCGGGCCGACCATCGTCGACCTCAAGCGTCCAGTCATCGACCGCGCGAACGCCGAGCGTTTCCGGATCGGCGCCCTCGAGGTTGACTTCCTGTGCGTTCTGGATGTCGAAGAAGATAGAAGCGTACGGGCTGGCGGTCTCCGGGAGCAGCAACCGCCTCCAGGAGTAGACGAACGTCTCGGCTGTGACCGGATCACCGTTCGAGAAGCCGGTGTTGTCAGGGCGGAGGTTGAAGTCCAGACCGTTGCGTCGTCGTTTGGCTCCCACTCGGTCGCCCAGCCCGGGATCGGCTCGAAGTTCACATCGTAGGTTGCAGCAGGCCCATCCAGATCTGCGCGACGCCGCCGCAGTACAGGTCAGCGTTGAAGTCGTGGCTGGCTGGCTCGGCGCGGACGCCGATCGTGTGCAGAGTCTGGTCGGCGTCCATCTCCATCGCCGGCGCTGCGGTTGCTTCCGCCGCGGCCGTCAGGTCGCGGTCGGCTCTGCTCCGGCGCCTGTGGCGTCGGCGTCGCCTCGTCTTCTGCCTCGGCCTCAGTTGCCGTTGGCTCGGCTCCGGTTGCGAGCCTCGGTGTTGGTTGGAGCTGCGGCCGCCGATCGTGTTGGTTGGATCGGCATCATCGTCATCATCGCCGCCGCAGGCGGCCAGCAGTGAGCCGGCAGCCGGTGCCGCCATCGCCGCGCCGGCGATCTTCAAGAACGTGCGGCGGTCAACGCCGATGCCACGCAGGCGCTGCTCCAGTAGTCGGACCTGTTCTTTGTCGATCGGAATCATCGCGAGAACTCCTCCTCGTAACGGTAACCGGCTGGGCTGCCATCCACCCCATATGTCGCCAGGGTCGTCGTCAGTGCTCGGTGACCCGGGCAGTTCCCGGCAGCTTGACGGTGATACAACGCATCAGAGCCAACATAGCTCGTGTGCGGCAATCTGAACCGGTGCGGCCTCCTCCTCTCGCTGGACGCATGGGTCGGAACGTAGCTGTCTGGTGGTGCTACCTCGATGTACGGACAAGAGTGTTGTTCTGGTTGCCTCCAGACTGGCCTGCGCTCATACGTCGGAGCCGAAACGCCAAAGGAGGCTGCACACTCCACTCCCGGTCCAGCTCCCCATTCGCTGTCCGGTTGCAAGTTCGCTCATCCGGTAACCCAGGTGAACGTTACTTGCTTGATGGATGCGCGGTTGTATTTCCCCGTGCGCTGTCGGCATTCCCCTGTAAGAACGACGATACCTATGTAGCACAGCGAATCGGGATTGGCAAGTCATCCGTGTGAGAAGTGGTGTCGCACGCGAACTGTTAACGTCTAAGCTGTTCGAATTTGCATCTCGTGAACATATGCGCATGCGCATATGCCTGGTATCGCCCTCGTGTACCGTTGTCAGGCGCCACGCGCAGAGCGTTCCAGGC
Organism: uncultured Chloroflexia bacterium; assembly: GCA_963763325.1. Taxonomy (GTDB): domain Bacteria; phylum Chloroflexota; class Chloroflexia; order Thermomicrobiales; family CFX8; genus JBBECJ01. Next base: position 580,761 of record CAVXOL010000024.1, on the reverse strand, counting down.
CAGTCCACCGGTCGTTTGGCGAGCCGCTAGTTTACTGCGCGTAATGGCAGGCGACCCAGTGATCCGGTTGGAGTTCGCGCAATTGTGGTTCGACTTCGCTGCAATCGGGACGGGCGATCGGGCAGCGTGGGTGGAAGCGACAGCCTGACGGTGGGTTGGCGGGGCTGGGAACGTCCCCTTCGAGAATGATCCGGTCGCGACGTTTACCCGGAATCGGGAGTGGAATCGCTGAGATGAGTGCCTGGGTATACGGATGCTTCGGCTGTTCGGTGATTGCCCGTGCCTCTCCAATCTCGACCATCTTGCCGAGGTACATGACACCGACGCGGTCACTGATGTGAGCGACGACGGCGAGGTTGTGGGCGATGAACAGATAGGTGAGGTTCAAATCATCCTGCAGCTTCCGCAGCAGGTTGAGGACCTGGGCCTGAATCGAGACATCCAGTGCCGAGACTGGCTCGTCACAGATCACCAACTCGGGATTGAGGGCGATCGAGCGAGCGATACCAATTCGCTGGCGCTGGCCGCCGGAGAACTCGTGTGGGTAGCGATTGACGAAGTAGCTGTTGAGCCCGACGACACGCAGCAACTCGCGGACGCGATCCTTTCGCTCATTCTTCGTTCCGACGCCGAAGATGTTGAGCGGTTCCGCGATGATCGAGCCGACCGTCATCCGTGGATCGAGCGACGCCGACGGGTCCTGGAAGATCATCTGCATCCCACGCCGGTGCTTGCGTAGTTCGTTGGCACTCATCGTCGAGATGTCTGCGCCGTTAAACACGATTTTGCCGGCGGTCGGGTTGTAGAGGCGGATGATGGTTTGTCCGAGCGTCGTCTTACCGCAGCCAGACTCGCCAACCAGTCCGAACGTCTCTCCGCGTCGGACCGAAAATGAGACATCATCGACAGCACGGATGTTCAGCGCGCTGTTCTTCGAGAGAAAGCCGCCACCAACGTGGAAGTGCTTCTTGAGGCCGCTGACCTCGAGGATGTTGTCGACCGGCCCGTTTGCACCATTCGGCGTCGTCAGGGTCGTTTCATCGGCTTGCGTTGCCACCGTCTCCACCGTTCCAGTTCGCTTTCCTGCGTGGCCCAACTCCTATGATCCCTGTGCGATCTGTGCTGTATTTACGCTTGCTTCGGTTGGGATCGTGTTTGTGCCGACACCGTATTGCGTCGCCCCGCGGCCCTGTGGGAACCAGCAGCGGGCAAGTTGTCCGGGCGCGACTTCGGCCAGGGGCGGCGACTCTTCGCACTTCTCCTGGCGAAAGCGGCAGCGCGGGCGGAAACGGCAGCCGACTGGAGGCGCCAGAAGGTCCGGCGGGAGGCCAGGAATCGGGATGAGCGGCTCTTTGACATCCTCACCGATCCGCGGAACCGAGTTCAACAGTCCGACTGTGTACGGGTGCTGCGGATTGTTGAACAGGTCCATCGCTTTGCCAGTCTCAACGATCTGGCCCGCGTACATCACGTTGACGCGCTCACAGATCTCGGCTACGACACCGAGGTCATGTGTGATCATGATGATTGCTGTCCCGAACTCGCTATTGAGGTGCATCATCAGGTCGAGGATCTGCGCCTGAATCGTCACATCGAGCGCCGTCGTCGGCTCGTCGGCAATCAGCACCTTGGGATTACATGAGAGGGCGATCGCGATCATGACGCGCTGGCGCATTCCTCCCGAAAACTGATGGGGATAGGCGCGCATGCGATCCTCCGCGCCCGGAATGCCGACACGCTGGAGCAATTCGATCAGCGCGAGCGTCGGCCTCGCGTTTCGACATCCCGAGGTGCAGCATCAGTGGCTCGGTAATCTGGTCGCCAACCGTCAGGACCGGGTTGAGCGAGGTCATCGGATCCTGGAAGATCATCGCGATCCTGTTTCCGCGGATGTGGCGCATCTCGCTGTCATCCAGCGTGAGAATATCCACTCGCTCCTTGCCGTCGTCCAGCAGAATTTCACCGTCGACGATCCGGCCCGGCGGGCTGGGGATCAGCCGCATGACCGAGGTAGCGGTCACGCTCTTGCCACAGCCGGACTCGCCGACGATGCCAAGTGTTTCACCTTCTCCGACGTGGAACGAGACTCCGTCGACGGCGTAGACGACCCCGGCGCGTGTGAAGAACTGGGTCTTGAGGTTGTTGACCTCGAGGACGTTCCTAGCCACGGTCTTCCCCGCTCCTGACTGTATTGGGCCGGCCTCAACGATTGCATCTGACCAGCACCTCTTCGTTCACGTACGACGGATTGGGCATCTTCACCGACCGGCGCGTCACGGAAAGTCGCGTTGCGTTTCCCGTCTATTCATTCATTCGTACGTCGAGCGCATCACGCAGGCCATCGCCGAGGAATGTGAAGGCGAGCATTGTCAGCGCAATCGCGAGACACGGGAAGAGCATCAGATGCTGGACCGACTGGATGTACGCCTGGCCGACTCCGACCATCTGCCCCCAGCTCGGTTGCGGCGGACGAATTCCGACGCCGATGAACGACAGTGACGCTTCGATGAAGATCGCCTGTGGGATACCGAATGTGAGCGCGACGATGATAGGGGTCAGGCTGTTGGGAAGCATGTGGCGCATGATGATGTAACCACTACCGGCGCCTGCTACCCGGGATGCCTTGACATATTCCTGCTCGCGGTTCGACAGCATGACACCTCGGACAAGGCGTGCCATCGTGACCCAGCCTGTCATACCGATGGCGATGAAGATGTTCCTCATACCGGGTCCGATCATGTTGACGAGCAGCAGTACGAGTAGCAGTTGCGGAACGGCATAGAAGACGTCGACGGTCCGCATCAGCGCGTTATCGACGTTGCCGGAGTAGAAACCCGCAATCGCGCCGATCGGAACGCCGATCGCGAGAACGATCAACTGCGCGACGACGCCAACGAGGAGCGACACACGCGCGCCGAAGACGATCCGGCTGAAGACATCGCGTCCGTTCTGGTCGATCCCCATTGGGAAGTGCCACGACGGAGGGGTCTCAGCGAGCGTGAAGTGGACGACCTCGGACTCGCCGTAGGGAGCGATGAACTCAGCAAAGATCGCGGTCAGAACGAAGATACCGACGATGACCATGCCGATGACCGCGAGCTTGTTGCGGATCATACGCTGCCAGGCGTCGCGCCAGAGGCTGGATTGCCGGGTAGGAGCAGCGTCTGCCGCTTCGGCAAGGAGTTGGGCCTGGCTGATGTTATCGCGGTGTAGCATGCCATCGGTTACCCCTCCTTGCCACTGAGGCGGATGCGCGGATCGATCACGCCGTACATGATGTCAACGACGAGGTTCATGACCGCCAGGAACGCGCCGTAGAGTAGCACGACGGCCATGATCATCGGGTGATCCTTGGTGGACATGCTGGTCACGAAGTGGACGCCGATACCCGGCACTCGGAAGACCTGCTCGACGAAGAACGAACCGGTCCCGAGCGCGGCGAAGAGCGGACCGATCAGAGTCATAACCGGAATGAGCGCGTTCTTCAGAACGTGCTTGAGGATGACTTTGCGCTCGGCGAGGCCCTTGGCACGCGCCGTCCGGACGTAATCCGAGCGGATCACGTCGATCATGCTTGACCGGGTGTAGCGCGCGAGCTGGGCCAACGGACCAGCTCCCAGCGCGATCGTGGGCAGGATCCAGTCTCTGGGACTATCCCAGCCTCCGACCCTGAAGAATCTCCAGCCGGTCCAGTCGGGTATCCAGATAACGAAGAGGATCAGCAATAGAATACCCAGCACGAAGCTGGGCACCGAGAACATCATGATGGCGAAGGTTGCGCTGAGGTAGTCAATGATGCCGTTCTGGTTGACTGCCGACAGAATGCCGAGCGCCAAACCGCCAACGGTTGCCATGGCCAGCGCCATCGCGCCAAGATGCATCGAGACCGGGAAGCCGCGGCGGATGATGTCGTTCACCTTCTGCGGGCGGCGTGAGTACGACTCCCCGAAGTCTCCGCGCACCGCTTTCGAGAGGTAGACGACAAAGCGCACCGGCAGCGGCTTATCGAGTCCGTACTGTCTCTCAATTTGCTCGATGATGTCTTGTCGAAGATTGTTCGCGCCCGCTGGTTGAAACGGTGAGCCGGGAGTCAGGTTCATGACGACAAACGTCACGGCGGCGACGGCGAGGATTGTGGGAAAGAACCACAACACTCTCTTGACGATGAAGGCAAACATGCCAGATTCGTCCTTTCTCCCACATCCAGCCGGGCTGCTCGGCGCGTTATGCGACTTCCGAGTCGGCCCGACCTCAGGCGACTGGCGCCCAACTTGATCGACGGTTCCACGGCTGGCGACTGGTGTCGCCGGATCGGCCGGAGCGCCGCCAACAGGTTGCCGGATACGCCGCTGTCCTGCTCAACGATGAGCAGAACGGCCGCGACGGCCAGAACGTGTCTACGGAACCGTAACCGATGCTACTGCGCGACTGGTTGCGTCAACCCCCCTGCAGGTGATGCAACCCAATTCTGGAGTGGATTGGTAGTGCGATTCGCTCGGCGCGGACTATACACGGGTGCTGGATTAGGTGTCAAGCAGGTACGGATGGTTGTCGTAGAACACGAGTGCGGCCGATCCGTAAATGCCGGTCTTGAGGCCGAGCGAGGAGGGGATAATCTCGACGCCTCGGCGCATGACGGGCATCGCAAAGATGTCGATGGCGCGGCGAACCGGTTGGAGGAGCGGTTCACCAATCTCAGCGACGCCGCCGCCGAGGACGATGATCTCGGGGTCGAAGATGTTGATGAAGTTCGCGAGGCCCGCGCCAAGTGCCGTGCCTGCGCGTTCAAGCAACGCCCGCGCCGCTGGGTCACCATGCGTGGCGGCTGCCCCGACCGCGCGCGGCCCGACCTTGCCATCCACGGCCTCGGCGAGAATGGCTGCCCCACGTCCGGAAGAGATGAGAAGCTTCGCTTCGTGAGTGATCGACCAGGCCGAGCAGAAGGCCTCGATGCAGCCGGACGAGCCGCAGGTGCAGCGTGGTCCGTCCAGATCGACGCTAACGTGTCCGAGTTCACCACCCATGCCGTGTGCACCGTCGATCAGCCGACCCTCGGAGATGACGCCTCCACCAATGCCGGTCCCCAGCCCAACATAGATTATGTTCTGGCTGCCTTTTCCAGCGCCGAACATAAACTCTCCGAGCGCGGCCGCGTTTGCGTCGTTGCCGAGCAGGACGGGTCTGCCCGTCAACTCCTGGAGCCGGTCGCGCAGCCGGACGTCACGCCAGCCGGGCAGATTCGGCGCGAAGTGGACGATGCCGGATCGCGGGTCAAGTGGCCCGGGCGCAGCAACACCAACCGGCACCTCTGGACCGACGCCGGACATGTCGGCCGCTTCCCGGATCGCGAGAGCGATCCGGTCGATCACCGAATCGACGCCCTCGGTCGCATAGGTCGGCCTGTGTGTCTCATAGACAATCTCGCCGCCGGCTGTGACCGCCGCCGAGCGCAGGTTCGTGCCGCCGAGGTCAATCCCCAGCGCGATCTGATGGGTCGGCAGCGGTGAATTGCTCATTGGCGGGTGATCCGTTCGCCTATTTGAAGAAGCGATAGCGGAACAGTGTTCGCAGGACGACGAAGGCGTCCTTCCAGGAGATCTTCTTGCCTTCCCAGAATTCACGACCATTGTACGAGATCGGTACCTCGTAGATGCGCACACCGCTCCGCAGGATCTTGGCTGTGATTTCCGGATCAATCCCCCAGCGCATCTGCCGGATGTTGAGAGAGTGGGCGACATCGGCAGTGAAGACTTTGTAACACGTCTCCATGTCGGTAAGTGTGGTGTCAAAGAGGACGTTCGTCACGAGCGTCAGGAACTTGTTGCCCATCGCGTGCCAGAAATACATCGCTTTGTGCTCGCCGAGGAAGCGCGATCCGTAGACCGCCTTCGTCTTGCCTTCGAGGATCGGCCTGAGCAGCGTGTGGTAATCGCGCGGGTCGTACTCCAGATCCGCGTCCTGGATGATGATAATGTCGCCGGAGACATTCTCGAGCCCGGTCTTGACAGCGCCGCCTTTGCCTAGATTCACAGGATGGTAGTGAACGAACGTGTCGGAGAACGAGGCTTCCCTGGCAAGCTGCTCGCGGGTCCCGTCGGTCGAGAAGTCGTCTACAACGATGATCTCTTTCGGAATCTCAACTGCACGGACTCGAGCCAGAATGTCCGAGATCGTCCGTTCCTCGTTGTAGACTGGCACGATCACTGAGAGTTTGAAGTCTGGGAAGCGACCGTTCGGGTCGGCGTATGGCGACACAGCACTTGCCTGTGTTACCGCCTGCGCTGCGGCTGTCGTTGCCGGTGTCGTGGACGCCACCGCCTCGTCATCGTTTGTCACTCCGCCGTAACCCCCGGTTCTGTGCTCCCTGCGGCCTTAGAGAATCGCGTTGTTCAGGTCCTCGTCGCTAGCGATATCGCCAATGCGCTCATCGACATACGCCGCGTCGATGACGACCGTCTCCCCCTTACGCTCTGGTGCGTCGAATGAAATCTCTTCCAGAACACGTTCGACGATCGTGAGCAGCCGCCGTGCTCCAATATCCTCAGTACGGGCATTGACGTCGGTTGCGATGGCTGCGATCTCACGCAGACCGTCCTCCTCGAATCGGAGGGTAACCTCCTCGCTGGCCAGAAGTGCCATCGCCTGGCGGGTGAGCGCGTTGGCTGGGACCGTCAGGATCGCATACATATCATCCTCGTCGAGACTGTCCAGCTCCACCCGTAGCGGGAAGCGTCCCTGTAGCTCCGGTATCAGGTCCGACGGGCGCGAGGATGAGAACGATCCGGCTGCGATGAAGAGCACATGGTCAGTGCGCACCGGGCCGTAGCGAGTCATGACAACCGATCCCTCAACGATCGGCAACAGGTCCCGCTGGACCCCTTCGCCTGAGACGTCGGGGCCGTAGTCGCCTCCGCTGTGGATTGTCTTGTCGATCTCATCGATGAACACGACGCCAGATTCTTCGACCCGCTTGATTGCAGATTCGACAACCGAATCCATATCGACCAGCCGCGTCGCTTCCTGCTGCGTCAGAATCCGGCGGGCCTCGCGGACCGAGACGCGTCGCTGCTGGCGTCGCGGGCTGAATGCATCGATCAACTCTCGGACGCTGTCGTGCAGTTCTTCCGGTGAAACTCCGGAGACGATCTCGATCGGCTGCATGTAGCCATCGTAGTCGGCTTCAACATCAATCTCGACGGTTTCGTCTTCCAGTGCCTCGCGGTCGAGCATCTCCGTTAACTGCTTGCGTCGACGTGTGATGCGGCGCTTTTCGGCCGGCGTCAGAGCTTCGTCAGCAGGCGAGACGATCTTCTCATCGACCTGACCGTTGCTCTCGGCTGCGCTCCTGTGGTCGAGTTGAACGACCAGTAGATCGACAAGCCGCTGAGCAGCCGCGCCAGCAGCCTGCTCCTTGACGGCTTCGAGCCGTTCGTTGTGCTGAAGGCTGATCGCAGCTTCAACGAGATCGCGGACGATGGACTCGACGTCGCGCCCAACGTAGCCCACTTCGGTGAACTTGGTCGCTTCGACCTTGATGAACGGTGCATTGACGATTCGTGCGACACGGCGCGCGATTTCGGTCTTGCCGACGCCGGTTGGACCGATCATCAGGATATTGCTGGGGTGGACCTCGCTGCGCATCTCGACGGAGAGCTGCTGTCGCCGCCAGCGGTTGCGTAGCGCGACGGCAACCATTCGCTTGGCATCGTCCTGGCCGATGATATAGCGGTCGAGTTCGGCGACGATTTCCTTTGGTGTCAGCGAGGTCATGACTGCGCCGCCTTACGACGTGAGCGCCGAACAGGTTTCGCACCGCTCTCTGACGTCGCTTGCGCCTCGCCATCCGGCGCGTGCTCGATGACGATCTGATCGTTGGTAAAGATGCAGAGTTCGGCGGCGATCTTCATCGACTCTGTCACGATCTCACGCGGTGTCAACTTCGTGTGCAGCGCCAGCGCGCGGGCTGCCGAAACAGCGTAGGGCGCGCCACTGCCAATCGCAACAATGCCATCATCAGGCTGCAGGACATCTCCTTCGCCGGAGAGGACCAGAATCTGCTCGGTATCGGCGACGATCAACTGCGCCTCCAACCGGCGCAGATACCGGTCCGTGCGCCACTCCTTGGCAAGCTCGACGGATGCGCGCCGAAGATCGCCCTTCCATTCGCGAAGTTGTATATCGAACTTCTCGAACAGTGTCATCGCGTCAGCAACCGCTCCGGCGAAGCCTGCCAGCACTTCGCCATCGTGGAGGCGGCGAATCTTGCGAGCGCCATGCTTGACGATCATATCGCCAAAGGTGACCTGCCCGTCGCCCGCCAGCGCGACCTGACCGTCGCGGCAGACACCGAGAATCGTCGTGGCATGCAGACGCGGGTGGGAATCGGGATGCAGTTCGAATCTCAAGCTCGAAACCATAGCCAATCGTCAACGTCGAATGATGGGCAGCAGAGGTCATAACGCTGCCCTGCGCCAACCTGTAATTGTACAGGAGCATGTAACAAGATCGTCCGGGCTGCAACTCGGTTGGTGTGTCGGGCGTTGAACCCGGTCAGGGCCGATACAGGACCGACTCTGACCGGAGCATCGCATTGGATCCGCGGCAGTGCGGGCCGGATCGCTGGATAGCGGACGGCGCTATGCTGGAACAGGCTCCCGGACACCGCCAGTCCGAAGTGGCTCGCGGTGGCCGCAATCCTGGCACTTGGCCTCGTTACCGCCCTTGCCGAAGAGAAGCATCGCGCCACCGCAGATCGGGCAACTCTCTCCGGTCGGCTTCGACCAGGCCGAAAAGTCACAGCCTGTGGGATCATCCTTCTTGTACCGGCTACAACCGTAGAAGACGCGGCCCTTGGTCGTCCGGCGCTCAACGATTTCACCTTCGTGGCACTTCGGGCAGGCGACGCCGATCTTTGTCAGGAGTTGCTTCGTTCCTCGGCACTCCGGGAACCCGGGGCATGCCAGAAACCGGCCGAACTTGCCGAGCTTGATGACCATCTGGCGGCCGCAGAGGTCGCAGATCTCATCACTCGGTTCGTCACGGACCTTGACACGTTCCATTGTCTGTTCGGCCTTACCAATTGAGGCCGCGAATGGACCGTAGAACTCGCGGATGACCGGCACCCACTTGCGTTCACCTGACGCAATCTCGTCGAGTTCCTCTTCCATCCCGGAGGTGAAGCCGATGTCGACGATCGACGGAAAGTGTTCGACCAGGATGTCGCTGACAACGAAACCCAGTTCCGTCGGGACCAGCCTGCGCTGCTCTGCAGTAACGTAATTGCGCGCGCCAAGCGTCGCGATCGTCGGCGCGTAGGTGCTTGGTCGGCCGATGCCGTTCTCTTCAAGCGCCTTGACAAGCGTTGCCTCCGTGTAGCGGGGCGGCGGTTGAGTAAAGTGCTGTTCTGGAATGAGCTTAACCAGATCGAGCACTTCGCCGGCTGTCAACAGCGGTAGTGCGTCCTTGTCCATTTCATCGACTTCGTCGTCGTCGCGCCCTTCGCGATAGACGGCCAGGAAGCCCTGAAACTTGATGACCGATCCGGTTGCCCGGAAGCGATATGGCTTCTCGCCGCTGGCTGGCCCTGCGTCGATGTCGACGCCGGTGCTATCGAAAATCGCGTTGCGCATCTGGCTGGCAATGAAGCGCTGCCAGATCAGTCGGTAGACCCGCAACTGCTGTGGCGTCAGGACGGTCTTGAGCGAATCCGGGTGGCGGTTTGGATCGGTTGGCCGGATCGCCTCGTGTGCCTCCTGGGCGCCCTTTGCCTTACGAGTGTAGACAGGTGGGCGTTCTGGGACGAACTGATCGCCGAAGAACTTTGCAATCGCTGTACGCGCCAGTGCCTGGGCGGAAGCAGCGATATTGGTCGAGTCGGTTCGCATGTACGTGATCAGACCCTGCGTCCCTTCGGGGCCAAGATCAACACCTTCGTACAGTTCCTGGGCAAGTTGCATCGTTCGCCGGACTGGGTAATTCAGCTTGCGAGACGCCTCCTGCTGGAGGGTGCTGGTGATGAAAGGCGCGGCCGGTCGGCGCTGGGTCTCCTTCGTCTGGACGTTTGCGACGACATACTGCGCGCCGTCGAGTCCCTGGACGACCTCGTCGGTTACCCAGGCATTCGGCAGTTCGGCCTTTTCTCCACGGATACGAGAGAGGCCCGCAAGGAATGTCTGCAGTTTGCTACGCTGCTGGTGTTGCTGGGCAAGTTCGGCATCGAGTGACCAGTATTCGACCGGAACGAACTCCTGGATCGCTCGCTCGCGCTCGACAACCAATCGAAGCGCGACTGATTGGACGCGCCCGGCCGAGAGGCCACGCTTGACCTTCTTCCAGAGCAGCGGCGAAATCGAGTAGCCAACGAGTCGGTCGAGCACTCGACGGGCCTGCTGAGCGTCTACAAGGTCCATATCGATATTACGCGGGTTGTCCATTGCGTTGCGGACAGCGTCAGGCGTGATCTCGTTAAAGACGACGCGACTGACGTTGCCACCCTCGGGCAACGTCGCCTGAACGAGATGCCAGGCAATTGCCTCGCCTTCACGGTCAGGGTCGGTCGCCAGAATGACCTCGCTGGCGCCCTTGACGAGCTCCTTCAGTTCCTTGACAGTCTTGAGCTTGTCGTTCGGGACTCGGTAGGTTGGCTCGAAATCATCATCAACGTCAATTCCGAGCTTGCTCTTTGGCAGATCGCGGACATGCCCCATCGACGCCCGCACGCTGAACCCACGACCGAGGTAGCGCTCAATTGTCCGGGCCTTGGCCGGTGATTCGACAATGACGAGCTTGCCGCCACTTGGAACGCGCCGCGACGTGGTCGAGCGGCTGGTTGCCTTCGTCGCTGTCGTGCTTTTCTTGCGTGTTGTGCCGGTCGTTCCCGCCTTCTTTGTCGTTTTCGTGGCTCCTTTGGCGGCACCCGTTGTTCGCTTTGGATTTTCTGCTGTCATGGTTCCCTGACTGGTTTCAATGTACGGACGCGTTTCAGGCAGTGCATTCCACTATATCAAGTCTGTCGACCCCCGCCGCTTGAGTGCTTCGACGAGCTCACGTACCTCCTGGGCGCGAGAACGATCGCAGACGAGGAGCGCATCGTTGGTATCGACGACGACAATGTCACTCACGCCGAGCAGCGCCACCAGCCGACCATTACCCATCACGACCGCTCCCTGCACATCGCTGGCCAGCAAATCGGCGTTGATGACGACGTTGGCGTGCGGATCGTCACATGAAACAGTTCCGAATCCGTGCCAATCGCCGAGGTCGGTCCAGCCGAAGTCGCCTGGAACAACCGCAACGCGATCGGATTTCTCAAGGATTCCGTGGTCTATCGTGACATCCTGTATCTCCGGCCAGATTTCAGCCAGCACCCGTTCCTGCTCTGGCGTATCCCACGCGACGGCGATCGTCTCAAGGGCAGCGGCCAGTTCGGGGAGATGGCGCGTGCAGCTCTTCCATGAGCGTCCGTGCCTGCCAGACAAACATGCTGGCATTCCAGAGATACTCGCCCGACTCGACGTAACGTGTTGCGGTTATAACGTCGGGCTTCTCCTTAAATTCCTCAACTCGCGAGACACTGATCCCATTGTGCTCGGCGATCGCGCCACCGGAGCGGATGTAGCCGTAACCTGTCTCTGGATAGCTCGGCTGAATGCCGATGGTCACGAGGTAGCCGTCCCGCGCCGTTTCAATAGCTGCACGGACGGCATCCTCAAAGCGGTCCGGCTGGCTGACGATATGGTCGGCCGCAAACGAGCCAACAATTGCGTCAGGGTCGCGTTTCGCAGCAATTGCGACCCCGAGCCCAATCGCCGGGCCACTCCCACGCGGCATTGGCTCGACGATCACCTGGTTCGCGTCAAGAGCGGGAAGCTGCCGGCGCACTTCGCCGGCGTGTGCGCTTCCAGTCATGATCATCACATTGCGCGCGTCAGTCAGCGGCATCAGACGATCGACCGTTTCCTGGATCATCGTCCGCGGACCGGGCAGCGGAAGTAGAAACTTTGGCCGTTTTGCGCGGCTGAGCGGCCAGAGGCGCGTGCCGCTCCCGCCGGCCGGGACGATCGCGTGGAAGCTTCCGGTGTGGGCCATCAGGCGTCCTCGTTCGTTGCTGTCGCGAATATGTGATCGATCTGAGGATCAGGACCGAACGTAGTGCTGCGCACCGCTTTGTCTGACGAGACCCTTCAATTCAAGTGCGAGTAGTGTGCCACTCGTCTCATGGATCGGCAGACCGCTTTCGATGGAGAGTTCGTTAACGTGTCGCGGTTCGGCCCCGACGATCTCGTACAACATGCGTTCGGACACCGTGTCGGGTAACAGCAGCCGGGCTTGCGTCTGGACTTCGACACTCGCGACATCCAGTTGGTCGAGAATGTGTTCAGCGCTCGTTACGAGTGTCGCGCCGTTTCGTATCAGCTCGTGGCAGCCGGCACTGGCGCTCGAAAGAGCAGAACCCGGCACAGCGAAGACATCTCGGCTCTGGTCGGCTGCGAAGCTGGTCGTGATCAACGCACCACTTCTCGCCGGCGCCTCAACGACAACGACTCCGCGCGAGAGACCACTGATGATGCGGTTGCGGACCGGGAAGTTGCGCGCATCTGGCTTCGTCCCGAGCGCATACTCACTGACCAGCGCTCCCTGATCGACGATTTGCTCGGCCAGATGTCGATTCCGTGGCGGGTAGATCGTATCCAGCCCACAACCGAAGACAGCCAGCGTTCTGCCCCCGGACTCCAGTGCAACGCGATGCGCGACGGTGTCTATCCCCAACGCGAGTCCGCTGACGATCGTGACGCCCGCCTCGGCCAGGCCCCGACTGATCCTGACCGCCATGTCGGTGCCATAGCTGGTCGACCGTCGCGTTCCGACGACGCCGATGGCGAGCTCGTCGGTCGGCAGCAACGTTCCTCGAACATAAAGTACTGGTGGCGGAAGCGGAATGTGCCGCAACAGGCGCGGGTACTCGTCGTCATCGAGTGTCAGTGCGTTGACGCCGTGACGTTCAAGCATCAGCATCTCTTGTTCTGGATCGATTCCAGCTCGCTCAGTCACGATCGCGTTGACGACATCGGAGGGTAGGCCGGCTGCCCGGAAGTCTCGTTCGTCAGCAATCCAGGCATCTTCGAGCGTGTCAAAGAATTCAAGCAGCCTGCCGATGCGGGCCGACCCGACTCCCGAAATCCGATGAAAGCTCACCCAGTACGGTCGATCCGAACCCACCAACGTCGATCCTCTCTTTGAGCCGGGCAGTTATACGGAGGGGGGATAACAAACGTCAACGCTTTCCGGCAACGGAATCGAAAAAATGCTGTGCTAGAATGCGCGCGTCTTCGGAACGTAACGAGGATCGTGACTCCGGTGGAGCGTACCGCCCGTCAGTTTGTCGCATCGAGTGTCAGGTTCCATTCGGGTACACCGGCAACTCAACAGAGGGAGAGGGTCGTGGCCGAAATTCCACTTCAGCCGTACGCATACTTCGAGGGGCGAGTTCGTTCCCTCGGACGAGGCGAAGATCAGCATCGCAACGCACGCGCTTCAGTATGGAACCGGCGCATTCGGTGGAATCCGCGGGTATCTTGATGTCTCCGAAGAATCGATCAACATCTTTCGCCTGCCCGACCACACCCGGCGACTGATGAACAGCAGCGCGGATTCTGCGCTCAAAGCTGAACGTCGATGCGGAGAGCCTCGCGAACGGTCATTCGAGGAACTTGTCGCCAGCGAACAACCCGCGATCAAACATTTACATCCGGCCATTCATCTATAAGGCTGGCATCGAACTGACGCCGCGCCTGAATGGGATCCGCGACGATATCGCCATCTACATCATCGCTTTCGGTGACTACTTCGCGATGGACACACCATTGCGAGTCATCGTCTCGTCGTGGGTGAGGATCGCGGACAACATCATCCCGAGCCGGGGCAAGATCACCGGCGGCTACATCAACTCAAGTCTCGCTAAAGATCAGGCTGAAGAGGCTGGCTATGACGACGCGATCATGCTCAACACTGCCGGCAAGATCGCCGAAGGCAGCGGAGCCAATCTCTTCATCGTCCGCAACGGCACGTTGATCACCAGCCCCAGTTACAAGCGACATTCTGGAAGGGATCACCCGGCGTTCGGTGTTCATGTTCGCGCGCGATGCCGGTATCCCGGTCGAAGAGCGCGAGATCGACCGCTCGGAACTCTACGTTGCCGACGAAGCGTTCTTTTGCGGGACCGGTGCCCAGGTAGCGGCCGATCGGCAACGTCGATGGCCGCCCGGTCGGCGACGGCGAGCGTGGAGAGATCACGAGCGACGATGCAGGATATCTTCTTTGCCTGCGTGCGTGGCGACAGGATTCCAAGTACGCAGCATCTGCTGACGAAGGTGCCGGTTCGGCCAGGTGTAGTGTCGGAGTCACTGATGGTATTCTGCGCCGTGAGCGTTCACGGTGTTCGGAATGCAACATGTTTGACCAGTATTTTTGGACCCATGCTATACTCGGCTCGACGCCATATCAGTCCAGATTCGGCAGCCCAGACGTAGATTGAACGAACACATCAGCGCCGGCCCAGTGGGCCGGACACGCGCATACCGCAGCAGGGGGCGGGATCGTGTGAGGCGTATGGGGTGATGAGTCAGAGTGATTGGGCGCGAAACCGGTTCCACGGGGGAATTGACGCGGGAGGCGAAGGAGCAGGGATGGAACCGCTACTTGACGTGAAGAACCTGAAGACTCAGTTCTTCACACAGGACGGGGTCGTGCGAGCGGTCGATGACGTGTCGTTCCACATCAAGCCGGGCGAAACGCTCGGTATTGTGGGTGAATCCGGGTGCGGCAAGAGCATCACGGCCATGTCGATCATGCGGCTGATCCCGTCGCCACCGGGCCGAATTGTGAACGGTTCGGTCAACTTCGAGGGCGAAGACATCCTCACGATGAGCGACGAGGAAATGCGCAGCGTCCGGGGCAACAAGATCGCGATGATCTTCCAGGACCCGATGACCTCGCTTAACCCGGTCTCTCAACTCAATCGGCAGATCGGCGAGACGCTCGAGCTGCATCTCGGGATGAGCAAGTCGTCAGTCGCGCCAGCGCGCGATTGAATTGCTGCAACATGGTCGGTATCCCGAACGCCGAGCAGCGTGTTGATCAGTATCCGCACCAGTTCTCCGGCGGTATGCGCCAGCGCGTGATGATCGCGATGGCGCTCTCGTGTAACCCGAAGCTGCTGATCGCCGACGAGCCGACGACGGCGCTCGACGTGACGATTCAGGCGCAGATCCTGGACCTGATGCGCATCCTCCAGACCGAGCACAACACGGCGCTGATGCTGATCACCCACGACCTCGGTGTCGTGGCCGGCATGACCGACCGTGTCAACGTCATGTACGCCGGACACATCGTCGAGACCGCCGGAACCGAGGAACTGTTCGCCAATCCGCGGCACCCGTACACCGTTGGCCTGCTGAACTCGATCCCGCGTCTCGACGCGGCTGACAAGACCAAGCTTGATCCAATTCGTGGTATGCCACCCGACCTCATCGACCTGCCGGACATGTGCCCGTTCCTTCCGCGTTGCGACTTCGCGCGCGAGAAGTGTGAGCAGCAGAATCCACCGCTGCTCGACGTGAACGCGGACCACCGCTCGGCATGCTGGTTCTGGGAGGAAGTCAGCAAGGAAGGGCCGAGGGTTTAGCACATGTCAACAACCGCAGCAAGACGACACGACAACCACGTAACGGCAAGAGCGCGGCGACTGGCGAGATGTCTGCTCGATGTTAAGAACCTGGTCATGCACTTTCCGCTGACCCAGGGCATCATCTTCCAGCGCAAGGTTGGCGCCGTTCAGGCCGTCGACGACATCAGCTTCCACGTCAGGCGTGGTGAGACGCTCGGGATGGTGGGCGAGTCCGGTTGCGGCAAGAGCACGACCGGCCGCGCGATTCTGCAGCTCTACAAGCCAACCGCCGGTGAGGTCGTCTTCAACGGGCGCGACCTGACCAAGATCGACGGTGGCGAGATGCGCAAGATGCGCCGCTACCTGCAGATGATCTTCCAGGACCCGTACGCGTCGCTGAACCCGCGTATGACGGTCGGTTCGATCATCTCGGAGCCGATGCAGATCCATAATCTGGTCCCGCGCGACCAGCGCAATCGGCGCGTCCAGGAATTGCTGGAAACGGTCGGCCTGAACCCGTACTTTGCGAACCGCTACCCGCACGAGTTCTCCGGCGGTCAGCGGCAGCGTATCGGTGTTGCCCGCGCGCTGGCAGCCAGCCCGGACTTCATCGTCTGCGATGAGCCAGTTTCCGCTCTCGACGTGTCGATCCAGGCGCAGATCGTCAACCTGCTCGAAGATCTCCAGGCAGCAGTTCAACCTGACCTATCTGTTCATTGCCCACGACCTCTCGGTCGTGCGCCACATCTCCGACCGGATCTGCGTCATGTATCTCGGCAAGCTGGTCGAACTGGCGGACCGTGACGCGCTCTACGAAGACCCGCTGCACCCGTATACGAAGGCGCTCCTCTCGGCTGTGCCGATTCCAGACCCGGTCGTTGAGAAGCGGCGTGAGCGCATCATCCTCACCGGTGACGTGCCCAGCCCGATCAACCCGCCGTCTGGGTGCCACTTCCACACCCGCTGCCCATATGTGATGCCGGTCTGCAAGGAGATTGATCCGATCTTCGCGGATCAGGGCGGCGGTCACTTCGTCGCTTGCCACCTGTATCCGAATTCCGGTGCCGATGGTGCGACGACGCTCAATCGATCGTCGGCTCCAGTCTCAACCGCTCCGTCTGCTCCGGCGTCAACCCCGGCGGCACCTGTGGCGCAGGCTGCCGTCGCCACGGCAGCAGTTGCCGATGCATCAACGAATGATGTTCAGGGGTTCGCGATGGGAACCGCGGCTGTTGTCGCAATTGGAAACGTGCGCATCGTGCGCGTGCTGGCGGACATCAAGGAAGAACCGGGTGCGACGCACGAGTACATCGAGCTGACGAACAGCGACTCGGACGCCGTTCAGTTGGCTGGGTGGCGAGTGATTGATAAGGCTGGATCGTCGTATACATTCCCATCTGTCGCTGTCGAGCCCGGCGCAACGGTTCGCCTGCATATCGCCCACGGCGAAGATACCCGCAGTGACCTGTATTGGGATGTCTCGGGACCGATGCTGAACAACAAGGGCGACAGCCTGAAGCTCTACGACAGCACTGGCGAAGTGGTGCAGACGTTCGATTGCTAATCGGCGTCGCGATGATCAGATGACAAGCACGTAGACACGGCGGCCGCGGAACATTCGTTCCCGGCCGTCGTGCTGTGTGACGCTTGTATCTCCTCCTGCACAATTCAGTTGGGTTGTTGTTTACTCAGGTCATGATTGATCATGTCCTGAAGGAACGTGTCCTCGATGTATGGTAGCTCTCTCGATAGCGATGTCATACTTGCCAGAATTATTACCCTGATCGTGGCGGTGACAGTCCACGAGTTCGCGCACGCCTGGTCCGCTTACCAGCTTGGTGATCCAACCGCAGCTCGGCTCGGCCGGATCACGCTCAATCCTGTTGCGCACTTCGATCCAGTCGGGTTTTTGGGAATGATGATGATCGCGATTGGCTGGCCGGCGTTCGGTTGGGGCAAGCCGGTACCAGTTAACCCGAATCTGGTGCGCGGTCACAAGTCGGGAATGGCGATCACCGCCGCTGCCGGGCCGCTGTCAAACGTCATCATGGCGACACTGGTAGTCATACCAATCCGTTTCGGAGGGATCGAGCCAACCGGATTCGGTGCCGTACTCGTTGAGCAGTTCATTTTCGTGAACCTGCTACTGGCAGCCTTCAACATGATCCCGCTGCCGCCACTGGATGGGTCGAAGATTCTGGCCGGATTCCTTCCGAACTTCTGGTATCCCTACTTCGCGCGAATGGAGCAGTATGCATTCGCCGCTCTGCTCGTCCTGATCCTGGTCAACCGCCAGTTCGCGCGCGGTGGACGTGACATCATCGGGACGATGTACTTCCCAGTCTTTGACTTCCTGCAATCGACGATTGTCGGATCGACACTCTTTTGATGCCGATGACATATGCAATGCCAAAAACTCGTCCACGTCGTGGCAGATTGAACGGTGCGCTCTGGCGAATCCGGCAGTTCGCTCACACGCTGCAGAGCAAATCCGACCCCGCTGTCGACGCGCAGTTACAGCGGTTACTGGCGTCGGACGAACAGTGGGAACTGATGTCACGACTGACTCCATTCGATCGTGCGCACCACCTGCGTGTCTACACGCTACTGGTTTCGTCTGGACACGACAATCCGGATTTACTCCGAGCTTCGTTACTCCACGATGTCGGTAAGGCGGACGAGCGTGGCCGGGTCACTCCGCTCCACCGTGCAGCCCACGTCTTGTTGGGATGGCTCGCACCGGGACTGCTTGTACGGTTGGCCGATGACAGTGGCTGGTTCCGCCATGGCCTCTGGCTGAGCCTTCGTCACGCCGAAGTTGGCGCTGCGCTAGCTGCTGGTGCCGGTGCGTCGGAACGATGCTGCGCGCTGATCGCCTCGCACGCTGACCAGGACACTCATGCTGACCCACTCCTGCTGGCGCTGATTACCGCCGACAATGCGGCGATTCGATAATGAGGAAACGGTGATGAACACCAGCGTCGGACCGACACTGGCAAACTACCAGCTACGGCTCCCATCGTTTGAGGGGCCGCTCGATGTCCTGCTGGGATTGATCGAAAGGGAGCGCCTCGAGATATCGGACCTCTCGCTGGTAACGGTGACAGACGGCTTCCTGACGTACATTTCGGGCCTTGACGATGCGCCGCCGGCTCTCCTGGCGGAATTCGCAGGAGTCGCGGCTCGTTTGCTTGTCCTGAAATCGCGTGCGATGCTGCCGAAACCTGAGATTGTCGAGCAGGAGCCGGACGTCGACGATCTGGCCCAGCAGCTTCGTGAGTACCAACGTGCCAGGAATGCGGCTGAATCTTTCCGATCACTCGAGGTGGCCGGAATGCGAACATTCGGTCGACCTCCAGTGAGCGACCAGCCTCCGCCGAGGATCGTGCTCGTCCCGCCGCCCATCGGGCATCTCCGGCGAGCACTCCTGAGGACGCTCGCGCGTGTTCGTGTCGCGCCGGAAGTGGTCTCGCTTCGGCGAGTCGTGACGATCGGAGAAATGCTTGACAGACTACGCCATCGGGTGTCGCGCATCCGGGGTGGTGCCAGATTCCATGACATGGTTGGGTCAGACGATCGTGATGAGATCATCATCGGGTTCATCGCGCTGCTGGCACTCTGGCGGCGAGGGGAAGTACATGTCGAGCAGGACGGACTCTTCGCGGACATTCATGTGATGCCTGATGGTGGAGCGCCGGTCGCGGGTGGAGACGCATGAGCCAGCCATCACTCGACTTCAGCGTCGAGTCTCCGGAGGAGGCCGCTGCCGCGATCGAAGCACTCCTCTTTGCCGCCGGCAGCGCAGAAGAGATCGCGACGCTGGCGGCAGCCCTCGGGTGGAGCCTGGCGGATGTCAGGCGTGGACTCGACGCACTCGACCGGCAGTTGCGCGATGGCGGGCGTGGGGTCCTGCTGCAACGTGCTGGTGACACTGTCCAACTCGTCTCAGCTCCGCAATTCGGACAGCCGATCGCGCGGCTCCTTGGGATGGAGAGAACGGTCAAGCTCTCCAGCGCAGCGCTGGAGACATTGGCTCTGGTTGCATACCGGCAGCCGGTCACGCGCTCCGAAATCGAGGCTGTCCGGGGTGTTGATTCGAGTGGAGTCCTCGCCACATTAGTAGCTCGGGAATTGATCGAGTCTCGTGGACGCCGTTCGACACCCGGCAATCCGGTCGAATACGGCACGACGACAGGGTTCCTGCAATTCTTCGGCCTGACGTCGTTGGACGAGTTGCCGCCGCTGAGCGACTGAATCTTCGTCCATCATTAACCGAAGACGATACCTCTCGTTGTCCTGATGAGTCCATGATCGAGGAGCGAGGACATCCTGAGACAAGGCTGGCTATGTTGCCGTCGTGACCAATTGCCGGACGCGCTGAACCGTATCGATCACTGCCTCGATCGTGCGGTCGATCTCAACGTCGGTCGTGTCCTTGCCGAGTGTCAGCCGCAGCGATCCACGGGCAATATCCGGGCCGAGACCAAGCGCAGTCAAGACGTGCGACGGCTCGGTCGATCCAGTCGAACACGCGGAACCGCTGCTGGCGGCAATACCGAGCATGTCCAGGTTCAGGAGCAACGTCTCGCCCTCAACGCCTGCAAACGACAGGTTGACGTTGTTTGGCAGCCGCTGTTGTGAGTGACCGTTGAGGCGTGCATCTGGGACCCGCTCGAGAATGCCTTCGATGAGTCGGTTACGTAACTTGACGAGCCGGTTCGTCCTCTCCACCAGTTCGTCGGTTGCCAACGCGAGTGCGGCTGCCATCCCAACCAGTAGCGGAACGTTCTCGGTCCCACCTCGCCGACCACTTTCCTGACCGCCACCGTGCTGTTGCCACTCGATTGACGTCCGCCGCCGGACATAGAGCAGTCCGACGCCCTTGGGGCCGTAGAATTTGTGGGCCGACAACGAGAGCAGATCGACGCCCAGGTCGTCAACAACCAAGGGCAACACACCTGCGGCCTGAACGGCGTCTGTGTGGATGGTGATGCCACGCTTTCGTGCCAACTGTGCGATATCACGGATGGGTTGGATTGTGCCGATCTCGTTGTTTGCGTACATGACTGACACGAGACAGGTATCTGGTCTGAGCGCTGCTTCGACAGCCTCAGGCTGAACGAGGCCGTCGCTATCTGGCTCGACAATGCTTACCTCGAAACCGTGCGGACGGAGGGCCTCAGCGGCATGTAGGACGGCATGGTGCTCGATCGCGGAGACGACGATGTGGTTGCCGCGTTCAGGAGCGTTAAAGCGATGCCACCAGGCGACCCCCTTGATGGCGAGGTTGTTGGATTCAGTCGCGCCGCTCGTCATGACCAGCTCACGCGCCTGGCAGCCAAGGAGTTCTGCGAGCGTTCCCCGGGCCCAGTCGAGTCCAGCTCGTGCATCCTGGCCGAGGGTATAGATACTGGACGGGTTACCGAAACGCTCGTTGAAGAACGGCAACATGACCTCAAGAACACGCGGATCGACAGGGGTCGTCGCCGCATGATCGAGGTAGATGTCGATCTCACGCACCGACAGACTCCCCCCGACGTTACCTTGGAAACAGTGGTCTAGATGGCTCGCACTTCAGCTTCAACGACGGCCGGTTGTCGCTGGACACGTTGGGGACGGTCCTGGTTCAGAAGATCGGCCAGGGTTGTTGAATCGAGAGCTTCAACAATGCTATCGCGCACCTTGAGCCAGACGACGCGCGTAGCGCAGCCGTCGATCAAAGGACACTGTTCCTCTGGCTCAACTTCGGAAACGCATTCCATCGGAGCGACCGGCCCTTCGAGCACCCGGTAGATCTCTCCGATCCGAATCTCGTGAGGAGCGCGTGCCAACGCATAGCCGCCGTGGGCGCCGCGAGTAGAGACGACCAGGCCGGAACGCCGCAATGTACCGAGCAACTGCTCAAGGTAGGCAGCCGGGACAGACGAATCGTGGGCAACGCCAGACAGCGCGAGCGGGCCATTGCCGAACTCACGTGCCAGCGAAACCATCGCTCGCATCCCATATTCTCCACGGGTGGAAACCTTCATGCGGCGGCGTCCTTTCGCAATCGCGCAGGAGCGGGACGATGATGAATCGTACACCTGTTCGTACGGGCTGGCAAGCGAAAACCGATGGTTTCTACGAGTAAGACTTATTCCTACTTCCCCTTGCCGACCTTTGAAACGTTCGAAAGGAGCGAGTTATTCCGGCGCCGACCGTCGCCTAGCGCCAGGCGAGCCGCACCCGTTGAATCGCGCCAACGAGGTTACGCTGCCAACCGAACCGACGCTGGTCGAGATGTTCGTATACATGCGCGAGTCGCTCGCCAGTGAAGATTCCGCGATAGACGCCATTCTCAACGACGGGGACAGCAGGCCGAGTGCTGGCTGCCAGCCAGAGGTGGACATCGTAAACGGAGTCGCTGACGTCGACTGCGTTGAAGCGTCGATCCATGATGTCACGCACGAACAGGTCGCGGTGGGAGCCGTTCAGGTGGCGCAGCAGGTCATGTCGCCAAAGCATTCCGACGACAGCGCCATCGCGGGTGACGGCGATATCCCGAGGTCCACCGTTGATCGCATGCGCCAGTGGCGCGTCCGGCCGGATGCCGCCAGCTTCCCACAGGGCGAACTGACCAACCGGCAGTCTCCGCAGCGCCGACTCCATCCGAACGAAGTTCACTTCCATCTGCGCCGTCACAACGATGAAGACGCTGACAAGCGGCATCAGCACGTCTCCCATCACCAGACCGCCAACGGCCAGGATGGCCGCGAAGCAGTACCCGATGATGACAGCCGTCTGCGTCGCCTCGGCCTTCCCACGGACCCTCGACAACGAAGCTCGGAGGACACGGCCACCATCCATTGGGAACGCGGGTATCAGGTTGAAGGCAGCCAGCAGCAGGTTGGCGATCCAGAGGTAGAGGATAAAGCCGGCCAGCGATATCTCGCTGGCATAGAGCAGGATGCTGATCGGGTGGTCGACGTGTCGGATCGCGACGACGATCGCGACCAGCGGAGTCAGCGCCAGCGCGATTACGAGGTTCATTGCTGGTCCGGCGAGCGCAATCAGTGCCTCGGACTTCGGCAACATCAACGTCTGCTCGACCCTCGCAACACCGCCGATAGGGAGAAGCGTGATGTCTCGGACTCGGAGGCCGTGTCGGATCGCAACGAGCGCGTGTGCTAACTCGTGCAGCAGGACACAGGCGAACACTGACAGCAGGACAATCGTGCCGAACACGATGCCAGCGATGCCTTCCTGCGCCGTGACGCCCCACTGGTACATCACCCACAGCACGACAAGCGCGAACGAAGGATGCAGCATCACGTCGATGTTTTTTATCGTACCGATCCGAAACGATCGCCCCACGAGTTAGCGCCATTCTTCGTTACGAGCGTAGCTCCATGACGACCGGAGGATGCGCCAATGCTGGTCAGGACGCAGCCATCATAGCAGACGCATGCGCTCCGGTCACGAACAAGTGTTCGTACAGTTAGCGTGGCACGTTGATTGCGTAGGAGGAGTCTCGCGAGACGTGATCCAGATGTATATTATCAAGCATCTCGCAGATGGCGTCGGTGAAGGGCCGCAAGAACCGCGCCACCGGGCTGGTTGAGTACTGTTGGAGACGAACGCGTCTTCGCCGCAAGCTCCCTGGATGGGGAAGGGAAAGGGATAAGCTGGATGGTTCGAATGGACCACGGGTACGAGATCAGCACCGACATGCGGCAGTGGATTTCGCCCAGTTTGATCGAGGCGAACTACATCCTGAGCCTGTCTCGACAGGAACTTGAGTCGGTTATCCATCAGGAACTCGACAGTAATCCTGCCCTTGAAATTAGTGAGGACGCCGTCTGTCCAATGTGCGGTGGGGTGATGGAAGGGACGTTCTGTCCGACGTGCCTCATCTCACATAACCACGATGAGCAGCGTGAGTCGTGGGAAGACTTTCCTGAGAGCTCGTATACCGCTTCAGTTACTCGTGAAGACTCAGACGAATTCGACCCGATGACACTGGTTGGCGGAAGCGTCAGCATGCGCGACCAGATCTCGCTCGACATAGCGACGATGGTCCACGAAGACCTGATTCCGGTTGCTCATTATCTGCTCGATTCCCTGGACGAGCGTGGCTTTGTTGACTGCGACGCCAGCGATGTCTGCCAGTTGTTTGAGATCCAGATGGATGAGTTCGAAGAGGTGCTCTGCGCGATTCAGATGTTGGCGCCAGTCGGTGTTGGAGCTCGCGATCTGCGTGAATGTCTCCTGCTCCAGGTTATCCACCTTCAGGGCCGCGAGATCGAGATTCCTCCATTCGTCGAAGAAATCGTCGATCGGTACCTCATGGAACTGGGGGCACATAAGTTCGGCCTGATCGCCCGGGAGCTGGGTGTCTCAACTGAGGTCGTCGAGGAAGCTCGCGATTTCATTCGGGCCAATTTGACGCCGTTCCCGCTTCAGAGCCAGGAAGCGCGTCAGTGGCGTTCGCCAGTCGAGTCCCCGTATGTTGCCCCCGATGTTGTTATCAGCATCAAGGACGACGAATTGGTGGTTGAGGTTGTCGAAACACGCCAGGCTCAACTGCGAGTCAATTCGCTCTACGACCAGATGGCGCGCGCCGCATTGGCGGCCCGCAAGAACAGCAGTATGGATGAAGAGACGCGCGGCCACGTACGCGAACACGTTGCGCGAGCCAAGCTGTTCCTGGGTAACGTCCGCCAGCGACACGAGACATTAGCGCGAATCTCACGAAATGTTGCCGAGCTTCAGGAGGATTTCCTGCGAGGTGGTGTCCGCAAACTGATCCCGCTGACCCGTGCGACGGTCGCCCAGCAGGTCGGTGTCCATGAGTCGACGGTGAGCCGAGCAACGGCAAACAAATACGTGATGCTGCCGAATCGTAAGGTGATCCCCTTCAGCGACTTCTTCACTCCGTCGCTTTCGGTCAAGGACATGATCAAGGAGATGATCGAGGAGGAGCAGGATTCGTTGACCGACAAGCGAATCGTCGAGCTCCTGAATCGTCGGGGTGTCCGCATCGCCCGTCGCACAGTCGCCAAGTATCGCTCCGAGCTCAACATCCTTCCGAGCACGCTTCGGTAGTCGCCAGGCGTTCGGCCAATCAGATGGTTAGCCTGTTGCTGTATCCTCATCGAGTGATCTACTGACTGGCTGAAGCGCTGAAGTGCTGACTGTCTGACAGCGACCGAAGGGACTGGCGGGTGGCGAAGCTTGGGTTTCCGCGGCACATCCTGCATGTCGATCAATTCGATCGGACCGATGTCGATCGGCTGTTCGCCCATGCCCGAGCAATGCGCTCCATCGCGAAAATGCCGGGTGAAGGGCGATTGCGCGGACGCATTCTGGCAACACTATTTTTCGAGCCAAGCACACGGACCCGACTGAGCTTTGAATCGGCGATGCTGCGGCTTGGCGGTCAGGTTATCTCGGCCGAGAGCGCTGACATTACCTCGTCGGCTGTCAAAGGCGAAACAATCGAAGACACGGTACGGATCGTCGAATCGTATGCCGACGCCATTGTGATTCGTCACCCACAGAGTGGTATCCCGGATGCCGCGGCCGCCGTCGCGTCTGTCCCAATTCTGAATGCCGGTGACGGACCAGGTGAGCACCCAACTCAGGCGCTGCTTGATCTGTTCACGATCTCTGAGGAACTTGGTCGCATCGACAACCTGACGCTCACTCTTGCTGGTGACCTGCGCTATGGCCGCGCGCCGCGGTCGCTGGCGATGTTGCTGACGCGCACCCAGGGTTGCCGCATCATCCTCAGTACACCAGAGGGGATCGAGATGTCCGACGATGTACTCAGGTCACTGAGCGCAGCCGGCGTGACGTTCGAGGTCGAGCCGGACATGGTTGTTGCCGCAGCCCAGTCCGATGTTGTTTACGTCACCCGAGTCCAGAAAGAACGGTTCCCGAACCCGGAGGCATACGAACTGGCGCGAGGCAGTTATCACTTCACCGATTTGCACCTGGCAGCTATGAAGCCTGACTCGATCGTGATGCATCCATTGCCTCGCGTCGACGAGATCGCTGCCGATGTTGATGCAGATTCTCGGGCCGCCTACTTCCGCCAGGCGCGCTATGGCGTCTATATTCGGATGGCGCTTCTGGACATTCTGCTTGGGACGGGTGGCGGAGTCGTCGCGTAGTGGTTCACCCCATTATCGGCTGGCGGCCATCGTCGTCCGGCAGTTCCTGAGCGGGTCGGCGCAGGTTGTAGAGGCCAGTCAATGCGAGCAGAATCGCAATCACGACCAGGACGCGCAGGACGCCGACGATGTCGGCAATCGCGCCTGCGAACAGGACTGGCGCGAACGAGAAGATATTCGAGATCGTGAAGTAGGTTGCATAGACACGGGCAACGCCTTCCTCAGGCGCGGCGCGTTGCATGATTGCCTGACTTGGGACCAGGATGAACGCGTTCGAGATGCCAAGCGTCGCCGCGAACCCGACGCTGATCCCGATCAGCAACTTGCCCGCATCGCCGTCGGATATCCCCAGCGCGCTGCCGATTGGCTCGGTCAGCGCAAAGAGCGCAAGCGAGACGCCGGCACCGATTATCCCAAGATCGACGAGCCGTACCGGCGTGATGACTTTCGTCACGCGGTTGACGAGTAGCGCCCCCAGGACGACGCCCAGCCCGGCCGGAGCGACGACGTAGGCGATGTCCTCGGCGGGAAGACCAAGCACCTCCGCGATGAACTCCGGGCCGAGAGCAGCGATCATCAGGTAGGTTGTCGTCGCCAGTGTCAGGTAGATAATCGACTTGATCAGGAGTGGCCGCTCGGCGACGAACGAGAGTCCTTCACGCGCCTCGCGTGCGAATTGACGGAACGGGTGCCGCTCGTCATCCTGCGGGCGATAGGTCGGCGGTGTTGGTGGGATCAGCGTCGCCAGCGCTGTTGTGGCGATGTACAGGAACAGAATTCCGACGAGCGTCCGCTCAGTGCCGAGCAACTTGATCGCCAGTGGGCCGAACAACGCAAACCCAAGCACTTGCGAACCGGTAAAGGTCAGATTGAAGAGTGCGTTCGCGCTGATCAGGTCACGTGGGCGAACGATGACCGGGATCGCAGCGAGCTGCGCCGGCCCGAAGAACTGTCCGACAGCCCCGAGGAAAAATGTGACTGTGTAGAGCGCCGCAAGCGTCAGGAACGCTGGCCACTCAGGGTTGATCGCAAGAAATGCGAGGACCGCCAGCGCTCGAAGACCATTGGCGACGATCATGATCGTTCGCTTATCGGCACGTTCAACGACAACGCCGGCAATCGGCGAGAAGATAACTGCCGGCGCACTGAACGCGAGCACAAGCAATGAGATTGCGGTGTTCGCTTCGGAGATATTCTGTGTCTCGATAATCTCGCGGACGAGGATCAGCAGCGAGAAGTTGATCATGTTCTGGGCGGTCTGGGTCAGCGCCTGGAGAATCCAGAGGCGTAGGAAACCCTGATTACGCAGGACGGTCTTGATACTGCCGGAATCATCCGGCATCAGGCACCCACGGCTTCGTCGGGTGACTCGTTCGTAGCGCCAGCGAGGGCAGCCTCGGCAGCGTCAAACGCAGGCCCGCGAGCCAGGAAGGTCTTCATGCGCTTTTCGAGGTCGCGGCGAGGCAGTAATACACGCCGCCCGCAGCCGTGGCAGCGTAGACCAATGTCGGCGCCAAGCCGGACAACCGTCCAGTCATGCGATCCGCATGGATGCGGTTTCCGTAAGCGGACGACATCGCCTATGACGACTTGCAGTGGTTCGCTTGAACGCATGGTAAACCCGTGTCCCTAATCCCTGGCGTGGCCACTCCGCCATCCGGCGAAGTATAGCCGCCGAACCGGACATGGGTTTGACGATCTGCTAGACTCCAGCCGAGGAGTACGTACACATGAGTCGAACCGCACAATCGGCCATCGTCGCGTTCGGCGCACTGCTGAGCTGGCTAATGCTGGGGCAACTGATACTCGTCAAAGACGTCGGAATCCGTTCGACCTTTGACCCGTGGCGTCTATTGTTCTACGCGCTGTTGCTGGCTGCTCCCGTGCTGACGTTTGTGCCGCTCGCACGCTGGGCGCGTGCTCCGTTCTACGATGTTGAGGCGACGATAGGATGGGCAACACTCGGGTTTGTCGGCGCGATCATCTCGCCCGCCGATCCGCCGACGCTGGCGCAGTTCCTTCTCTTCCTTCTGCCGCTGACGGTCGCGCTCGCGACAGTCGCCATGCTGGTGTCGTACCTCGTTGGGCTGCGCGTTTACCGTTCCGATCCACGCCGGCATGATTTCGTGCGAGCACGCAGGCAGGGTTACCTGGTGGCCCTGGTCCTCGTCGCAAGCATGTTGCTGTTCAGTGTCGGGACGTTCTCAGCGACGAGTGCGGTACTGCTTCTCGCCATCGCTGTGCTGGCCGAGATGTTCTCATTGAGCCGCGACGGCTTACGAATTCAGCGCACAGCCATTCGCTGATAGCGCGCACCCCGACCGTGATCTGTAAGCGGAACGGTCGGGGTGAATGACGTGGTTCGCGCTACGTCAGTCCTGGAATCTTGATACCACCTGTGATGGCAGCCATCTTGTCAGATGCGAGCGTCTCGGCGTTCTGCATCGCGTCGTTGATTGCCGCGACGATCATATCCTCAAGCATCTCAAGATCCTCGGGATCGACTGCTTCAGGCGCGATCTTGACGCTTTGGACTTCCTTTAAGCCGGTCACTTGAACCGTGACCATCCCGCCTCCAGCCGTCCCGTCAACAACCGTCTCACCGAGTTCTTCCTGCATCTTCTGGATTCGATTCTGCATCTGCTGGATCATTCGCATATTCGGCTGCACGGTTGGCGGTCCTTTCTGAACGGCAACGTTTCGGGTGAAACCATCCGGGAGTGGCCGATACGCGCCACGCTCTCGGGCATGATGGCGATTATATCAGCGCCGTTTTTTGCGCCCGGATTGATCTCCCCGCGCGGCACGCTTCCAGTCGTTCACCCGCTGTAACAGCGCCGCAGCGTTGGCGCGCGATTCGGGAGTAGGTGGCAGCCCGTCCAGCATCGCAGCAAGTTCCTCGATGCGCTCGTCACCCTCAACCTGTCGCGCGGTCGTCACCGTTCGCTCATCGATCTCATCCTTGACGAGGATCAGGTGCCTGTCAGCGAAGGCGGCGATCTGTGAGAGATGTGAGATGACGATCGCCTGGTGTTTGTCGGTCAGGCTCCAGAGCTTTTCGCCAACCACCTGACCGCTGCGCCCGCCGACTCCGACATCGACCTCGTCGAATACCAGGATCGGTGTGTCGTCGGCATCGGAGAGGATCGACTTTAGTGCCAGCATGAGGCGCGCTGTCTCACCGCCTGAAGCGACACGCGCCAGCGGGCGAAGCTCCTCGCCGGCATTGGCAGCAAGGAGGAAGACGATCCTGTCGATACCGGTTACGTCGATCGCGATTGGGCCGTCGCTGTCGTGAAGCGTTACACCCTCTGCATACGGCGTCGTCTCGAAGCGGACCTCAAAGTGTGCCCGCCCCATGTTCAGTTCAGCGATGGCTTGCTCGACTCGTGTCGCGAGTGTCGTTGCTGCCTGCTTGCGCTGTTCCGAAAGTTTGGCGGCAACATCCGCCAGCCGTCGTCGCAGCACTGATTCTTCGCTGCGTAGTGCGTCGATATCATGCTCACCCGATTCGAGTGACTCCAACTCGCTCTGGATCTGTTCTGCATGCTCGATGACGTCAGACAACTCCGGTCCGTACTTGCGCTTCAGCCGGCGCAGCAGGTCGAGCCGTTCGTCAATCTCTTCCAGACGGTGCGGATCTATCTCGGTTCGTTCGGCATAGTCACGGAGCTCGGCGATGACTTCCTCAAGCGCGAAGAGCGCGTCGTTGAGCTTCGTAAATGTTGGCTCGATTGATGGATCGAGTTGGACGGCGTCCTCAAGCGATCGACTCGCCGCTCGTATACGATCGAGTGCGCCAGCATCGACATTAACGCCGGTGGTGTCGCCGCTCAGCGCCGACTCGGCTTCGGCTGCGGACCGAACCAGCCGCTCGGCATTGGCGAGGATCGTCCGCTCCTGGTGCAGCTCCTCGTCTTCGCCGATTCGCAGATCGGCCGCTCCCAGTTCCTCGGATTGAAAGCGCAGCAGATCCAGCCGCTGGGCGAGCGTTCGTTGTTCGACATCAAAGTCGTGGATCCGCTTCCGTACCGCCTGCCAACTCCGGTATTGCCCGGCTACTTCGTCACGCAACGCAAGCGTCCCGGCGAAGCGGTCGAGCAAGTCGAGCTGTGAGGCCGGGCGCAGCAGCGAGAGGTGGTCGCTTTGCCCGTGGATGTCAACCAGCAGCTCGCCGAGCTGTGACAGCGCGGCAGCCGTCACCGTCCGCCCAGCGATCCGGGCAGTCGAACGTCCGGTCGAGCTGACGTCGCGCGCGAGAACGAGCGGCTCGTCTGGCTCGATCTCGATGCCCAGCTCGGTCAGCATCGCGTGGACGGGTGCCGCGTTCGGGAGATCTGCAATGTCGAAGACCGCCTCGATGTACGCGCCATTCGCGCCGGTCCGGACGAACTCGGCCGACGTCCTTGCCCCAAGCACCGCGCCAAGCGCGTCGATCACGATCGACTTTCCAGCCCCCGTTTCGCCTGTCAGCGCGTTCAGACCACGCGAAAGCTCAATCCGCGTCTCCTGGATCACGGCAAAGTTGCGAATCGTGAGTTCGATCAGCACCGGCGTCCCACTCTTCACGGATTGGCGCTGCAACCAGAAGTTGCAGACATCGAGATGACGGCACTAATGGTAGCGCGTCGGTGGATTGATGGAAGGTGCGCTCTCGAACATCGACAGCCAATCCCTCCCGCCCGGCAGAAACGTGCCGATCCATCCTGATTCTAATCACCAATTCACCAATTTGAATAAATCGAACAAAAACAGTTGACAACAGTAGATATTCATGCTAATCTCAGTACCAGAAGGAGGCAGACATGAGCCGAGTTGGTGAGATCAAAGGCGAACGGTACATAAATCGCTGGCAAACGCCGATACGAATCAGCCAGTCGGGGACGGTCGCCGAAGGAACACGACGCTAGTAGCACAGCAATTCGCCGAGATGGCATTGGCAGAAGGAGACGATGGACATGGACCCATATACGCTTTCGAAACTGGTCGAGTACTCACAGCAGGATCTGGCGAAGTCGCGCGGGCAGCGCAACTGGAAGACGATCTTCAAGAAGTAGGAGTGGCGGCGACGCGCAGCCCTGCACAGCTCGCGTTGCCTCCAGGCTACTCCCTTCTACCTTCATCCCACCTCCATCCCCACGACCAGGGCGGCGCCAACCGGCGCCGCCCTGCGTTGTCGCTGTCGTTGGAGATCCGATTCGTCAAAGTATGAAGTCGCTGATCAACGTTCCACGGACAGTGGCCTGACTGACATCGGGCGATGCATCGTCTCCCTCATGTGGGAAGGATGCGTCCCAGGTGACGATCGACCGACCCGGCCCCCCGATCGTTTGAAGCCTTCACAGCAAACGGCAGTGCAAGCGTTCGGTAGATTCAGATGCCGATTTCGTCATGCTCGGTGAGTTGCTCTGGCGCTGGTGGTCGTGGTGTGGGATGACTCTGATGACCGCGTCAAGCGTGAAGAAGGTGAGCACGGAATCACGCTCACCCGAGTTCCAGGCGGCGTTAAACTCTGTTGCGATCCGTATCCCTAGCTCGTCACTGACCGAACTCTGGCTGTTTTGCTCTATCCACCAAAGCCTTTCACCTGCCCAAACCAGCGACGCTACGCTGCCATCATCAATCTCGTGTCATCGCGACGACGCAAGAAGCTCGCCGGTCGCGGAGCTCCGAAATCTGGATTGCGTGATCCGCCACTCGAGCCTCCGAGCAGTTGGTCGGTCTTACGATCGCGAGGTCGTGTTAGTCTGTAGTGACATGCCGGATTGACCATCGAGTTGATGCAGTAAAGGATTCACGAGATGACGCTGCTCGTTCAGGCAGCCGAGGTCAAATACGCTCACGGCGGCAACCAGGTGTTCGACGGTGTGTCGTTCGAGGTGCGTGCCGGTGATCGACTGGCGTTGATCGGTGAGAACGGCGCCGGAAAGACGACCCTCTTCAGATTGATGGCGCGCGAACTGCACCCGCATGGAGGAGCAGTAACCCACAAGCGCGGACTATCACTGGAATACCTGAGTCAGCATTCGACACTCGAGCCATCGTTGAGCGTCCGCGAGGCGATTGCGCTTGCGGCCGGCGACCCAGCCGCGCTTGAAGGACAGCTACGCGACCTCGAAGCGAAGATGGCTGAGCCGCTCAGCGACGACGAATTGAGCGATGTGCTGGAAGAGTACAGTGCGGTCCTGGAGCGATTTGAGGGCGGTCCGGGCCAGGACCTTGAAGCGCAGATCGAAAAGATTCTGAACGGCCTCGGCTTACCGAAAGAGCGTTGGAGCACGCAGGTCGGGAAGCTGAGCGGCGGAGAAAAGAAACTCGTCGCGCTGGCCGGTTTCCTGATCGAGGAACCCGACTTGCTGCTGCTCGATGAGCCGGACAACCACCTCGATGAAGCAGCCAAGTCCTGGCTTGAGGAATACCTGCGGGAGCGTCGCGGTGCCGTCGCCATCATCTCGCATGACCGCTACTTCATCGATCGCGTCGCCAACCGCATTTTCGAGTTGGAGGATGGACGGATCGTCGGCTATCCGGGCAACTATTCAGCGTACCTGACGACCAAGCGTGAGCGCCTCGAGCGAGACGAACAGCTCTATGAGATGCGCCAGCGCGAACTGAAGAAGCTCAAAGCGAGTGCCGAGCAGCTGACGCAATGGGCGAAGCAGAATCCGAAGTTCGCGGCCCGTGCAGGAAATCGCTGGCGAAACTTTGAAATCGAGAAGGAGCGGCTCGAGAACACGCCGACGCCAATTCTCGACCGAAAACGGATAGAGGTCGATTTCAGCGCCGAACGCGGATCATCGCTGGTGCTGGAGATCAAGGGCCTGTCGAAATCGTTCGGCGATCGCGAAGTCTTCAAGCCGTTCGACCTCACGATGATGCACGGCGAACGTGTCGGAATTGTTGGTGGCAACGGCGCTGGGAAGACGACGCTCTTCAAGTTGATCCTGGGTCAGGAGGAGCCGGACTCCGGCCGCGTTCGAGTCGGCCCTTCGATCCAGACTGGCTATTATGCTCAGGAGCAGGAGACACTCGATCCCACGATGACGCCGCTGGAACTGGTTCGCAAGACGAAGGCGATGACCGAGCAGCAGGCGATTGGTTTCCTGGTCGGGCTGCTTTTCGATCGCAATGATGCGTTGAACCAGATCGGGAACCTGAGCGGCGGCGAGCGGAGCCGGCTCCAGATTGCGATGCTGATCCTTCAAGGCGCGAATTTTCTGCTGCTTGACGAGCCGACGAATAATCTCGACATCCCGTCGATCGAAGTTCTCGAAGCGGCCCTCTTCGATTTCGGTGGCTCGATTCTGACCATCTCGCATGACCGTTATTACCTTGACCGCCTCTGCCAGCGAATCATCGAAGTCGACGCCGGTGTCGTCCGTGAGTATCCGGGCGGATTTTCGTACTACAACGAGCGTCGCGGCACAGGAACGGAACTGACGATCCGCCAACCGTCGGCGAGACAGCGTTAGCCATCCTGTCGTTCTGATCTCGCGGTACGATGCCGCTGGTTGCACCATGAGATGGGGGCGGAAATTGGCACGAACAGTCATTGTCGGAGCGGGAGTCATCGGCCTGGCGTGCGCCTGGGAACTGTGCCGTCGTGGTGAGGATGTCCTCGTACTCGATCGCGGCGAGCCGGGCGCTGCCTGCTCTGCCGGTAACGCCGGCTGGATCACCCCGGCAATCTCAACACCATTACCGGCGCCTGGACTGGTCGGGACGTCAATGCGCTGGATGTTGCAGCGTGACAGCCCACTGTACATCAAGCCTCGACTCGATCCGCGCTTCGCAGGTTGGCTGACCAGCTTCTGGCGAAATTGCGATACCGAGACCTACAACCGAGGACTTCACGCACTGTCGGAACTCAACCAGCAGACAATGCCGCTCTTTGACCGCTGGAAAGCCGAAGGCATTGACTTTGAGATGCATCACGCCGGTCTCCTGTTTTTGGGCTTGAGTCGAGAAGCGGTCGAGCATGCGGCAGCAGATGTTGAGCTCCTGGAGCGATTCGGGTATCGGCGCCCATCCATCATGAGCGGCAACGAGGTGCGGGAGTTGGAGCCAGGACTGACGGCTGCGGTCGCAGGCGGATTCCTTGTCGAGGAGGAGCGTCACGTCCGGCCGGAGAAGTTGTCAGCCGGTCTGGTGTCGCGGTTACGGGGAGAAGGCATCGAGATCCGATCGGGCGTTGATGTCACTGGTGTCGATCAAAGCCATCGGGAGATTCGTGCTGTTCGGACCAGCGCAGGCAGCGTGGCAGCCGACCGCGTTGTGATCGCGGCTGGCGCATGGACGGGGCAGGTGGCAAAGCGATTCGGATTTCCGCTTCCGATTGAAGCCGGAAAAGGCTACAGCGTCACGATCGAGCAGCCCCGCCGGACCGTCGGACGCCCGCTTGACTTGATCGAGGCGCATGTGGCTGTGACTCCGTTCGACAACGGCCTGCGGTTGGCCGGCACAATGGAGTTGTCCGGGCTCAACCTGCGATTGGAACCCCGCCGTGTCGAGGCGATTCGTCGAGCTGGTGATCGGTATCTCGGCGAATGGCGAGGAGGCCGGGCCGAACGTGTTTGGGTCGGTATGCGACCGTTGACACCAGACGGCCTGCCCGTCATTGGCCGCGCTCCCGGCAGCGACAATCTATACGTCGCAGGCGGCCACCAGATGCTCGGAATCACCCTCGCGCCATCGACGGGTGACGCACTGGCGAAGATGATCCTGGATGAAGACGTTGGAGAACTCCTGCGGCCTTTCGACCCCGCGCGTTTTCAACGCAGTCGTTCGGTAGCGAGCCCGCGCTGACGACCATGTTTCGGCAGAAACAATAAACCCAGCTGTGCTATCTCGATTCTGTCTCAGTCGTTGAAGACCGGCGCTGCGGGATGGGACTTCAGCCTGATTTGTAGTGGATGTCGAGGGCCGAGACCGAGCCGGTAGCGGATTTGGCGCCGACACTTCTCGCAACCGTTGACGATGTCACGCGTGATGCGTAGTCTGAGTGAGGTGTGCATCTACCACTACCTGCACCACTCACGCGGTGCCTGCACAATGTTGTACAGCTGCGATCGACTGACGATCCTGGAAGGGTCAGAATGGACTGGCAAGGGGGCACAGGATTTGGTCAGGCGCTCCGTCGGTATCGTCTCGCGGCAGGGCTGAGCCAGGAAGCTCTGGCAGAAAAGACCGGATTGAGTGCACGTGGAATCAGCGACCTGGAGCGTGGCACTCGTCGCACCCCACGTCTTGAGACGGTCCGCCTCATCACGACCGCCCTTGGGCTTGACCAGAATGTCCTCGCTGACCTGATTGCGATGAGTCGCTCCACATTGGCGCCGCAGACAGTTGAGCGTGAACGTCACGAGCTGCCACCGACCGTCGAGCGGCGATTCCGTGTGAATCCAATTCCACGTCCATCGACTCAACTGATTGGACGCTCGAACGAGGTATCCGAAATCATCGAGATTCTTCTGGATCCTGATCACGGTCTCGTCACGTTGACTGGTCCGGGCGGGGCGGGAAAGTCGCACCTGTCATCGCAGGTGGCACGGGACATTTTCGGTCACTTTCCTGATGGTGTAGCCTGCGTGTTCTTCGGTTCGATAGTCGAACGTGACATGCCAATTCTTCCGGTGATCGCCGACACGCTCGGCGTCAGGCACGAGGCAGGCCGTCCACTTGTCGACACAATCGCCGAGGCTCTCGGAGATGCACGGCTTCTGCTCCTGCTCGATTGTCTGGAGCACGTCGTCGGCGACGCACAGTCGGTGATCGACCTGTTGGAGCGGTGTCCCGGGCTGAAGGTTCTGACAACGAGCCGGATCCCTCTCCACGTTCGGGGGGAATACGTTTATCGAGTCAACCCGCTTTCCGTTCCGACGCCGATGTCCGAACTGACCGCTGAAGACGTAGAGCGCTTTAGCGCGATAGATCTCTTCGTCCGACGTATGCGGATGGCATCCGGCTCCCCGGTCATGTCAAGTTCAAACCTGGCCATGATTGCGGATATTTGCCGACGTCTTGATGGAATCCCGCTGTCGATTGTGCTGGCTGCTGCGCGAACGCGGGTACTGACACTTTCGGAACTTCACGCGCAGCTCGACGATCAATTGAGTCTCCTGAC
Organism: uncultured Chloroflexia bacterium; assembly: GCA_963763325.1. Lineage (GTDB taxonomy): Bacteria > Chloroflexota > Chloroflexia > Thermomicrobiales > CFX8 > JBBECJ01. Next base: position 544,820 of record CAVXOL010000024.1, on the reverse strand, counting down.
CTCCGGACCGATCGACCTCCCGGTTCGACAACAGACGCTGCGAAACGTGGTTCACGGGAGCTACGATCTGCTGTCGGTAAATGAAAAAGCACTGTTTCGTTCGCTGGCAGTGTTCTCGGGAGGTTGGACGATCGACGCGGTAGCATCGGTTGCGCGTAGTACGTCTGAGTCCGGTAGCCATGTCAGTGTCGTCGATCAACTCATGTCACTGATCGACCAGAACCTTGTCGTGCGGCGGAGCGATTCGAATGCCGAATCACGGTACGACATGCTGGACACCATTCGAGCCTTTGGGCTTGAGATGCTTGACACGCATGGCGAACGACACGCGGTACGGCAACAGCATTTCGACTATTACCTCTCACTTGTCGAGGCGCATGTCAGTGACGTGACGGGCCAGCGACGACCGTTTCAACCGGACCGCGTTGACGCGGATAAGGAAAACATTCGCGCGGCTCTGGGCTGGGCGATCGATGCCAACGACGCCACACGTGCATTGAACCTCGTCGTCGCGCTGCGCGACTTCTGGGGCGTCAAAGGAGCGGTCAGTGAGGGCCGTCAATGGCTTGATGCAGCCCTCACGCTCCGTGCCAATGCGTCGCCCGCGCTCAGCGCCAGGGCGCTCGATGCTGCGTGCTGGCTCGCCTGCCATCAGGGAGATCTCGATCGGGCCGAAGGCTATGCGGAAAAGAGCCTGCGCCTCAACCGCGACAGCGGAAATGCTGATGGCCTGGCTGATGCTCTGCATGGCGCCGGGCTCGTTGCGCAGTTGCAGGAGGACTTTAATCGCTCGGCGACGTTGTATCAGGAGTGCGTAGCGCTCAAACGCGAGCTGAACCATCCGGAGCTGACACGAACGCTGGGAAATCTCGCGCAGGTCACGTTCCATCTTGGACAGACTGACGCAGCGATTCGGCTGTTCGACGACTGTATCGTCCTCGACGAGGCGAATTCCGACCTTGTCCATCTTGGGGTGCATCAGACGGACCTTGCGCTGGTCCTATCAGTGACCGGTGACGACGACCGAGCCGGCGTCCTCTTTCGCTCAGCGTTACGGACACTCGGCGCGATCGGCCATGCGCGGATGATTGCCTGTGGGCTCGAAGGACTCGCAACCCTCGCAGCGCGCAAGAGTGAACCGATTCGTGCCCTGTCGATGTTCGGAGCTGCCGAGGCGCTGCGAGAGAAGATTGACTACCCGCTGCAGAACCCGGACCAGTGGCAGTATCATGAGTCGATTGCGCTGGCACGCTCACTTGTTGATTGCAAGACGTCTGACCTGGCTTGGGCGGATGGACGACGTATGACGATGGACGCAGCCATCACGTTCGCACTGGATGAGCCGTAAACGCCACATCCCACGTGCTGGTATCTGGTCCGTTGCGGATCCAATTCCAGGCCGCGCGGCACCTTCGGTCAGGTTCGCGAGAGCAGCTCGAGGGTCAGGATGATCGATCATGATGGATGAGGAACGTGTGTCGCTTCGGTGCGGAACCCGGGATCCTAGAACATCTGTTTCGGACGGGTCCGCGCCGTATCGTATAATGCCGATGCATACGTACGTACGTGTTCTCGTGCAGGCGAATCTGCTACTCGGTATCGCGCAATCCGCAGACTGACGCTCCGTGCGTTTGCAGTTGGTTAGCAAGCGAGACCCCGCGCCGCTGACACGGCCGGGGCATGGCGGCGGCTGATAGGGAGCCGAGCGCATGGAAGGTCTACTTCGCGACTGGCTTCGAACCAGCACAACACGATTCGTGGTCAACGCGAAGTCTAATTGAGTTTGAACGGTGCATTTGCCGTTCGGCTGCCTTTCCTGGTACACGCGAATACGGTGACCAGTCTGGGACGATTACCTTTCACCGCCGGCAGGGACGCGAGTCTCGATGCAGTACATTCATCAGGCGCCGTCGGCCTCGCATACCGTGATTGAGTCGGGATTCCGACGTGTCGAGTCGGTTGTGAGGTCCTACGATTCGTCGCTGTCGAGCAGGGCCGCGAACGCCGCCGAAGGGATTGGCTTGGAGAAGTAGTATCCCTGCGCCCGATCGCAGCCCAGGTTGCGCAGCACCTGGAGTTGCTGAAGCGTCTCGACTCCTTCGGCAACGACCCGAAGTCCAAGCGTGTGCGCCAGGCTGATCATCGCCGTCACAATCGCCGTCGCTGCCGCTGCCTCACCGAGTTGTGCGATGAACGAGCGGTCGATCTTGAGGACATCCACCGGGAAGCGCTGCAAATAGGCCAGCGACGAATAGCCGGTCCCGAAATCGTCGACCGAGAGGTTGACCCCCAGTCCCTTGAGCTGCTGGAGTCGTGCGATGGTCGTCTCCGCGTCACCCATCGCCACCGACTCGGTAATTTCGATTGTCAGATTCGCAGGCGGTAGGCCCGTCTCCTGGAGGACCGCGCTGAGTAGTTCGACCATATCGGGCTGTGCAAACTGGCGCCCTGACAGGTTGATGCTGATCGTGAACGGCTCGTGGCCCCGGTAGTGTCGAAGGTACTCGGCGCCATGCCCGCATGCCTCCCGGACGATCCAGGCACCGAGCGCTAGGATCAGGCCCGTCTCTTCCGCGATCGGAATGAACTCCATCGGCGAGATCATCCCGCGCGTCGGATGCAGCCAGCGGACCAGCGCTTCCGCACCGACGATCGCGCCGCTCTGCAAGGCGATCTTCGGTTGGTAGTGCAGCGCGAACTCGCTGCGGACCAATGCCTCACGCAACTCCGATTCGAGCTCGAGCCGGCGGATCGCGGCCGCATGCATGCTGTCGTCGAACAGTTCAAACGTGTTCTTGCCGCGCGCCTTGGCACGATAGAGTGCGATGTCGGCATGTCGCAGGAGATCGTTGCGGTCGATCTGTGCATCCAGTCCCGTCGCGATCCCGATCGACGTCGTGACGGAGATCGATCGCCCCTGGATGCGAAACGGCTGCGTCATCGCCGCGTTGATGCGGTGCGCGACGTCGATGGCACCCGCAGCATCGACCGGCGCACCGAGGACGATCACGAACTCATCGCCGCCGAAGCGCGCGACCGTGTCGATCTCACGTACCAACTCACGCAGCCGCCGAGCGACTGCGACCAGCAGCACATCGCCGGCCGCGTGGCCCAGACTGTCGTTGATGACCTTGAAGTTGTCCAGGTCAACGAACAGGATGGCTGGTGGCGGTCCGCCACGCCGGGCGCGCGCCACTTCCTGATTGAGTCGATCGAGCAGGAGCGCCCGATTCGGCAGCCCCGTCAGGGCGTCGTGCAGCGCCTGGTGCCGGAGCTGGGACTCAAGCTCTTTGCGCGTGCTGATGTCCTGGATATGCGCCAGCGTATAGAGCGGACGGCCAGCGTCGTCGTGCACCGCCGCGATATGGACCAGACACCACAGCCAACTGCCATCGCCGTGCAGCAGCCGTTCCTCGATCGCAAACGATGGGATCGCGCCCTGCAACAACTGCTGGAGATACGGTGGGGTGATATGGCGGTCGTCAGGGTGGACCAACTCGAGGCTTGACCTGCCGATAAGGTCCTGTGTGCGATAGCCTGCCATCGCACACAGGGCGGGATTGATCTCCTGAATCCGCCCGTCAAGCCCGAGCACGGCCATACCGATGGCGGCATCGTCGAACATCCGGCGGAAGCGCTGCTCACTCTCGCGTAGCGCCATTTCGGCACGCTTCTGCCGGTCAATGCTGGTGATGAATCCCTGCCAGGCGGCCGGGTTGCCCGCGTCGTCGACGATCACGTGCGCGAGATTGCGGACCCAGACCGGCTCACCGGTCTTGCTGAGATAGCGATACTCGAGGTCGAAGACCTCATGCGTTTGATCCGTGCGCGCTACCTCAGCCATGTAGTGCGGGCGATCAGCAGGATGAATATTCTCGTGCCGGAACGTCTCCGACGAGCGCCAGTCGTCGACCGTGTAGTCGATCAGTTGCTCGATCTGGGGGCTGACATACAAATCTGTGGTACTCCCGTCCAACGGGATGCGGTACAGCACCGCCGGCATCTGCTCGACGAGCGTCCGGTACTCCGCTTCGGCAACTTGGGTCGAACGATACAACTGCGCATTGTCGATCGCGATCGCTGCTCGGCGGGCGATCTCCTCGGCCAAGACCAGGTCGTCCGTCGTGTACCGTCGCCCTGAGTCGCCGGACACGAAGCCGATGCCGCCGAGAATCTTGCCGCGTGCGATCAGCGGCACGTTGATGAGCGATGTCATGCCGAGGGCACGCTGGACGCGGACATAGTCTGCGGACATCGGGCTCGCCCAGGCCGCCTCCGTGAGGTCGGACTCGAGCAACGATCTCCCGCTGCGCACGGTCAGTGGCATTCCGTAGGTGGCGTCGGGATCGAACGGATGCTGCCGAAGTTCCTCCGCCAGCGCCGCCTTGGCAGGATCCGCGTGGACAACGGCACTGCGTGTCAGGACGCCATCTCGGTCCAACAAACTGATCGTACACCAGTCCGCCATGACGTGGAACGATCTGCTGCGCGACCTGCTGCAGCGTTCGCTCAACGTCGAGCGACGCTCCCAGCACGTCACTGATGCTGGTTAGCAGTTGTTGCCGCGCCTCGGCAGCCTTGCGCGCGGTGATGGCGTGACCGATGGCGGCTGTCCCGATGACGTCACCCGCCGCGTCACGAATGACGGAGATCGTGAGCGCCACATCGACCAGCGCGCCGTCCTGGCGCTGGTGGACGCTCTCGATATGCACGCTGGCGCCTCCGGCTAGGATGGCAGCGCGCGCCTTTTCAAACGCCGCGCGCCGATCGGCGGGCGCGACCATGCTCGCAGGCTGCCCGACTGCCTCCGCGGCGGTGTAGCCATACAGCGCTTCCGCGCCCTGGTTCCACGCCGTCAGCACGCCTTTCCGGTCAGCGACGATGATCGCATCGGTCGATGACGCGATGATTGCCGCCAGCTCGGCGGTCGCCCGTTCAGCGCGCTTGGCGTCGGTAATGTCCGTGATGACACCTTGCCAGAATAGCGGCTCCCCATGTACATCACGAACGAGGTCAGCCTCGTTGCGGATCCAGATCACTCGACCGTCGCGGGTAATGTACCGATACTCGATACGATACGGCGCGCCCGTCGCATCGGTGCGCGGCAACCTCGGCCAGGACGCGTGCTCGATCGTCGGGATGCGTGATCTCGAGCCACAGGTCCGGTTGGGCGAGCCACTCTTCGGCGGTGTAGCCGGTCAAATGCTCGATCTGCGGGCTGACATACTGGACATGGGACTCGTGCATCTCGGTATAGATGACCGCCGGCACCTGTTCCACCAGCGAGCGATAGCGGGCTTCGGCTGCGGCCATCTCTCGTTCGCGGTCCTTGCGGGCGTTGATGTCCTGGAAGAAGACCGTGAGACCCTCAGACGAGGGATGGACGCGAAGCTCGAACCAGCCACCGAGTCGGCGATAGTCGACCTCAAAGGTCACCGCAACGCCATCCGCCATCGCGCGGTGGAACTCGGTGTCAAAGACTGAGCCGACGACATCTGGAAACTCGTCCCACACGTTGTGGCCGAGCAAGTCGTCGGCAGCATGCTGCAGAATGGTACAGGCGCGCTGGTTGAGGTACGTGAAGCGCCAGCGGCGATCCAGCACATAGAGCGCGTCGCTGATGCTCTCGAGTATGTCGCCGGTTGTCTTGATCGGAGGCAGCGCTGCCAGACTGGTGAGGGCGTACTCCATTAATATAACGAACCTCGTGCTCAACAACAATCGGGCGACGGTATCTCAACTGATGAGGCTACCACGACGATGCCGCGGCTCACCAGAGAGATTAGTCCGCTGTTTGTCGAGACGTTCGCCTGGACACGGCTGCCTGCAGACACCACGCGTGATGTCTCACAACTCGGTGGTCGATGCAGCCATCGAGATACCACACCTGCCTCAGGCTGGCACCTAGGCAGCCGTCGCGTGGCGTTGCCTGTCAACCTCCAATACAATTTGCAAAGGCCTCTGGTAACCTTCGCATCGCGAGAATCACGAATCTCGGAACGCATGTTCTGGCGCGTGTTGTTTACTGTCGGCAGATGCGTACGTATGCGCCTCCGATGGGTTTGTGCTGTCGCCGTCTGATGCCGGTTCCGCGCCGTATCGGGCAGTATGCAACCTTGATGCAATCTCAGACAGAACCCCGCGCCGCGCAACACCGGAGATGCAGACCTGGACTGCCGAACAGGCGAAGGCGTTTCTGGCATTCACGGCTGATGATGAACTCGCCGCGTTTTGGCAGCTCGCGCTCTATACCGGCATGCGGCGGGGCGAGATGCTCGCGCTTCGTTGGGCCGATGTGGACTTTGAGCGCGGCGTATCAGTGTCCGCCGCACACTGACTCGTGGCGAGGATGGCTTGATCTTCGGAGAGCCGAAGTCAGCCTCCGGCAAGCGCTCCGTTGCGATCCCTCCTGCTGTCGTCGCGTGCGCTTCGAGCGCATCGCGTCAAGCAACTTGAACGTCGTCTCACGCTCGCCGCAGCGTGGCAGGACAACGACCTGATCTTCGAGCGCGGCGACGGAACCGTCCTGCACTCAAACAACGTGACGCATGCCTTCCCCCGTCTCGTGCGGCGTCTGAACGCCGCACGACCGAAGGATGAGCAGTTGCCGGTGATCCGGCTGCACGACCTCAGACACACCGCCGCGACGCTGATGCTGGCGAATGGTGAGCATCCGCGTATCGTGCAGGAACGGCTCGGACACTCAGATGTGTCAATGACGCTGAACCGCTATTCGCACGTCACCGAGACGATGCAGCGCGACGCGGCCGACCGGCTGGCGAAGCTTCTCGACGCGTGATGCGACCATGCGGCAACCTTGGACAGTTCAACCGTCGCTGCGTTTCCCTGTCTCATCAATCCAAAATCATGCGAGATGGTGCGGAACCCGGGACTCGAACCCGGACGGGTTTCCCCAACGGTTTTTAAGACCGCAGCGTCTGCCATTCCGCCAGTTCCGCAGGTGAGGTCGGCGCCTGCCTCCATGATAGCAGACATAAAAAAGCGGCCCCGTGAGGGGCCGTTCTGGAGCGGAAGACGAGATTCGAACTCGCGACCTTCTCCTTGGCAAGGAGATGCTCTACCACTGAGCCACTTCCGCATGTCAGTCGTGCTGACCTCACGTATTGTACTCAGCCCAATTGGCATCGTCAAGGCTGAACCGACACCAACGGTCTCCAAAAGATGTACACTGACAGACGCGAATCCAACCATGAGTTGTCGCATTCAAGCGAGAGGACGATCCCCCCAGGCATGATCGATTTCCTGACCAGCGATTACGCGATTCTCCTGACGATAGTCCTCATTGGCGGATTCCTGATGCGCCCGCATCGCTGGGTCGTGCGGCGGATGTGGAACGACGATCTACCCTGGGCTCGCATCACGTCTCGACTCGCGTTTGGCACGATCGTTCTCTTCCTGCTCTGGACGACTGTGTTTGACAACTGGCGGAAGATGCTCGGCCTGCTTGTGGACGAGAAGAACCGCTGGAAGAGCGACCTATACCGAACCGAACCGCCGTCCGATGCGGTCCGGATTGTGACGATAGCGCTGTTCGCACTCTCCGTGCTTGGAGCCTCATACCTGTATGCTCGTTACGCGCGCGGATACTTCATGCCGATCATCGTCGGTCCAATCGGCCTGGTCGTCTTCTATACGCTCAACGGATTCCGCATGCGGTTTGACGTAGTCGGAGCGCTCTGGCAAGGTGGGGTTGATTGGACGAAGATTGAAGAGATCATCCCGACCTTGACCTGGTTTGGTGTCGATCAGAGCATCTTGTTCGTGCTGATTCTGAGTGTGTTCGCGTTATTCTGGGGACCAACTGCCATCATTTTCTCACTGATCTTTCGGCGGACGATTGGCCGGGAAACGGTCGATGAGCCGGCGATGTACCGGGCGCTGCGCGAACGCCGAGTTGCCCGTGAAGGCAACGACGCCAACGCTTGATCCTGTCCCAGGTTCAGTTGATAACTCACTGGCATTGCAGGTAACTGTCCTGCCTCTGGTTGTGTTGTCGCCTACGTGAATAAGAGCAGCACCAGACGTCGACTCGCTGGTTCTGGAATCGATTCGCTCTCAGCAATGTCGCAGAATGAATAACGGGCCGCGCATGTTGCGCGGCCCGTTCCGTGTGCATGCGATGGAGTGGCGCTAGTCCCAGTTGAGAATGAACACCATCAGAATCGCGACGATGTTGACGATCTTGATCATTGGGTTGATAGCTGGTCCTGCGGTGTCCTTGTACGGATCGCCGACGGTGTCGCCAGTCACCGACGCCTGGTGGGCCAGCGAGTTCTTGCCACCGTGGTGACCAGCTTCGATGTACTTCTTCGCGTTATCCCACGCCGCGCCACCCGTCGTCATCGAGACGGCGACGAACAGACCCGTCAAGATCGAGCCGATCAGCAATCCACCGACTGCTTCCTTGCCAAGTGTCACCGCCAGCACGATCGGCACGGCGACCGGCAACAAGGCAGGGACCGTCATCTCGCGAATTGCCTGGCGGGTGACGATATCCACAGCTCGGCCATACTCCGGCCGGTCGGTGCCGGCCAGGATACCGGGCTTCTCCTTGAACTGCCGTCTAACCTCGATGACGACAGCACCGCCGGCCCGTCCGACTGACTCCATCAGCAGCGAGGCGAACAAGTACGGTAGCGCGCCACCGATCATCAGGCCGATAATGACGTTCGGGTTGGAGAGATCGAACGGGATCCGCTCGCCAAGTTCAAGGAAGAACGACGCGAACAGGACCAGTGCCGCAAGGCCGGCAGAACCGATCGCGTAGCCCTTCGTGACCGCCTTCGTCGTGTTGCCGACTGCATCAAGCGGGTCAGTAATGGCGCGGACTTCGTCAGGCATTTCCGACATCTCGGCGATACCGCCTGCGTTGTCGGTGATCGGGCCAAACGAGTCGATCGCGACGACGATTCCAGTCATCGACAGCATCGCCATCGCCGCGACAGCAATGCCATACAGTGCGGCATCCGGGTTTGTTCCGGTCGCCAGGTTGTAGGCGATGTAGATCGCCAGCGCGATAACACCGATAACCGGTGCCGTCGATTGCATCGAGACGGCCAGCCCGGAGATGATGTTCGTGCCGTGGCCTGTCTCAGACGCCTTCGCGATGTTCCGGACCGGCTTGAAGCTGGTCGACGTGAAGTACTCGGTGATGAAGACGATCGCCATCGTGACGACGATGCCGAGCAGCGCGCAGATGAACAACTTCAGCGTCGGGTCCATACTGAACGTGACGCCGAACAGTGAGGCATCCGCGTCGGTGATGACGCCGTTGTCGTCCATGAGCCATTGCGTGACCGGGAAGAACGCGACGACCGACAGGGCGGCTGCGCCAAAAAGCCCCTTATAAAGCGCGCCCATGATCGAGCCGTTCGCGCCAGTCCGGACCAGAAAGGTGCCGATGATCGATGCAATGATCGAGACGGCGCCGAGCACGAGCGGGAAGACAATCGCCTTCTCGTTATCGGGGAAAACCAAATGCCCGAGCAACATCGCCGCGATGGCGGTGACGGCATACGTCTCGAACAGGTCGGCGGCCATCCCAGCGCAGTCGCCGACATTGTCGCCGACGTTGTCAGCGATGACTGCCGGGTTTCGCGGGTCGTCTTCCGGGATTCCGGCCTCGACCTTGCCGACCAGATCGGCTCCAACATCAGCGGCCTTCGTGTAGATACCACCGCCGATTCGAGCAAAGACCGAGATCAGTGAGCCGCCGAAGCCAAGACCAATCAACGAGTTGACATTTTCGGTGATGGCGTAAAAGCCCGCCACCGATCCGAGTCCGAGACCGACGACGAACATACCGGTGACGGTGCCACCCTGGAAGGCGGTCGTCAGCGCCGGACCGAGGCCAGTTCGTCCCGCCTCGGCCGTGCGGACATTGGCACGAACGGCCACGCTCATACCGATGAAGCCGGCCGCAGCCGATGCCGTGGCGCCGACGAGAAAGCCGATCGCTGTCTCAACGTTGAGCGCAACGGCGAGCAGGACAGCGATCACGACCGCGACAATCGCGACGACCGTGTACTGCCGCTTCATGTAGGCTTCCGCGCCCTCCTGAATGGCGCGCGCGATGTCCTGCATACGCTCGTTCCCAGCCGGACGGCTGAGGACGGAGCGCGCCAGGAACAGGCCGAACAGGATCGCTGCCGCCGATGCCACGAGCGCAGCGGTAAGAGCCAGTCCTACATCTGACACAGATACCCATCCCCCTGATTGTGCACACGAATCACCCACCCCCCTGCGTGCGGGCAGTCGGCAGTATACCGATTCAGGCTGGGATCTGTCAGATCGTGGTGTTGGCTCGTCCAAGCTGTCGTCGGACGACTTCTATCATGCAACGCCGACCTCACCGAGAGCACGCTCTGGGAACGTAGATTGGACCGCCAGAACCCGGTCAACGAGCTCGACCAATTGGTCCTCGCTGTACGGCCGGCCGAGGACTATACAGCCCTGGCTCCGCAGATACTCGCCGTATGAGTGAAGAAATCTGCCGTCTGGTGAGCAGACGATGATTGGAACATACCGTGTTGTTTGGCTGCTCCTGAGCCGTTCAACGATCCAGGTCGCTGTGATGGCGCTGCCACTGGAGGCCTCGAGGATGATCGCGTGTGGGAGTGTTTCTCGCACCTTGTCGACGGCGGCAGTATTTCGAGCGTGTGTATCCACGGCGATTCCGGATTGTTGGAGCAACCGAGTTATCGTCCAACGAAATGTCGGCTCGTTGTTGATAATGGTCACTGTCTGCTTGAAATCCATCACGACCTCGATTCCTACGACAAAGCATCGTACGTACGCACCTAACGCATGCCGAGTGCCACGCTTGCTCACGCTGAGCGAACGGGTGCGCCACATGGCTGGGACGGTTGGTCAACTCGCCCTCGCGTGTGATCGGCGGCGCACAAGGGTATTGATGCCGTAGGCAATGCGCCGTAGGACGGGGATGTCTTCACGGACTGGCTCGCGATCGGTCGTTGGATCTGCTGGTTCCGGGTCGTCTTGGATCGTACCGGGGCAACGGTTGGCAGCGTCGATCCGCAATTGATACTCAAGTCGCTTGACCTCGTAGGGTGTCCATTGCATCTGAAGTGTCCCTTCTGTGATCCGAAGTAGACACAACGTATCGCCTGACACTTAGCGGAGGCTTAATCGCCGGCACCCGACTACTATCTGCGGTGTGGTTTTCGAAGTGAGTGGTTCGCTTTTTTAGCCGTGCCAACCGAATCGGTTGTGAAATGCGTGCGGCAGTACGAGATTGTCACGCGTTGAAGCCGTGTCCGTCCCGCACGCACCACCAGCGACCAAATAAAAGAACCGCGTCCTCCAGAGGGGAGAACGCGGTTCATGAGGTGCCGAGGGGCGGGATCGAACCGCCGACACTACGATTTTCAGTCGTATGCTCTACCGACTGAGCTACCTCGGCATGCGGTGGTGAGGCTGGCAATAGTCACCGTGCGATGGTGGGCGATAGAGGGCTCGAACCTCTGACATCCACGGTGTAAACGTGGCACTCTACCAACTGAGTTAATCGCCCTTGCACGTGCCAATCGGTGCCCAGGAAGGGACTTGAACCCCCACGCCCTTGCGGGCACTAGCCCCTCAAGCTAGCGCGTCTGCCTATTCCGCCACCTGGGCAAGCCTCAAAGCCTTCGCTCGAGCGCAATGAAGTATATCCCGGTCTCTGACCGGAATCAAGCGCTCCGGTATCTCGTTCTACAGCGGCATCCAGCATTATCCGAGCCGAGCCTGCCATGCCCCCGATGCTATCATGAACCGAGCATTTGCCGCTCGGCTGGGCGGCCCGCGGCCGGAGGACCTACGCCGGATGCGGCATGGCAGGGACGTGGAGGAAGAGGAGCAGCATGCGAGGCAAGGTAACGGTCGTCGGCGCCGGAAACGTCGGCAGTGTCGTCGCGCAGAAACTGGCGGAGCGCGACTACGCGGACGTCGTTCTCGTCGACATCGTTGAAGGGATGCCGCAGGGCAAGTCGCTCGACATGATGCAGTCCGGCCCCGTCGTTGGTTACGACACGAGCCTGACGGGCGCGAATTCCTACGATGACACGGCTGGTTCAGATGTCGTCGTCATCACGAGCGGTATCGCGCGCAAGCCGGGCATGAGCCGCGATGATCTACTTCGTACCAACATGGGGATCGTCAAGAGCGTCACGGAACAGGTCGTCAACGCCTCGCCGGATACGGTTATCGTCGTCGTCTCGAACCCGCTCGACGCAATGTGTCACGCAGCATTCGACGCGGCCGGCTTCCCGAAGGAGCGGGTCATTGGTATGGCAGGTGTGCTCGATTCGGCACGTTTCCGGACCTTTGTCGCGATGGAGCTGGATGTCTCGGTCGAGGACGTACAAGCGATGGTTCTCGGCGGGCACGGCGACACGATGGTTCCAATGCCGCGTTACACGACAGTCGGCGGTATTCCGATCACTGAACTGCTTTCGGCGGATCGAATTGCGGCGCTCTCCGAGCGTACGGCGAACGGTGGCGCCGAGATCGTTGGGCTGCTCAAGACCGGCTCGGCATACTACGCACCGGGCAACTCGGCCGTCCAGATGGTCGATGCGATCGTGCTGGACAAGAATCGGGTTGTCCCGGCCAGCGTTCTGCTGGAGGGCGAGTATGGGATCAACGGATTGTTCGTCGGCGTGCCGGTCAAGCTTGGGGCAGGTGGCGTCAAGCAGATCATCGAGGTCTCGCTGACCGACGATGAGACGGCAGCACTCCACAAATCTGCCGGAGCGGTTCAGAGCCTTGTTGACGCGATGAAGGCGCTCTAGCCTTCGCTGATTGCGCCGGCGGGGCGAGGACATGGTTGCTGGTCGAGGCTGGGACAATCCAGAGCAGATGGTTGGCGTCGATGACGCGGTGGGGCGGATCGTAGCTCAGTTCGCCCCGCTGCCCGCGGTCGAGACGCCGATCATCGACGCGCTTGGGTTGGTCGTCGCCCACGATATCATCGCGACCGTCAATGTCCCCCCGTTTCGTAATTCAGCGATGGACGGCTACGCCGTTCGTCACGACGACACCAACGACGCGCCGGTGAGCCTGCGCGTTGTCGCGACGGTTGCAGCCGGCAGCGTATCGACGCGAACGGTTGCCAACGGCGAAGCTATCCGGATCATGACCGGTGCGCCTCTGCCGGCCGGCGCCGATGCGGTCGTCCGCTTCGAAGAAACCGACGAGGTCTCGCGGGCGGCGATTGGAGCGAACGACGACATCCGTATCTCTCGCCCGGTGAAGCTGTCGGAGAATGTTCGAGAGGTAGGTGAGGATGCGCGAGCCGGCCAGACCGTCATTCCGGCTGGCACCCGACTCAATGCGGCGGGCATCGGAATGCTTGCCTCACAAAATCGATCGACCGTGCTGGTCCACCGGCGGCCACGGGTTGCGATTCTGTCGACCGGAGACGAAGTTGTCGAGCCTGGCCCGGAGCTACTTCCGGGCCAGATTCGCAACAGCAACAGTTATATGCTGGCTGCGCTGGTCCGGCAGGCAGGAGGAGAGCCGGTTCTGCTCGGGGTTGCGCGGGACACGGTCGACGACCTGCGTACGAAACTGAGAACCACCGATCCGCCCGATCTGTTTATTACCTCAGGAGGCGTGTCGGTCGGTGATTACGACGTTGTAAAGGACATTCTTCAGTCCGACGGCGAAATCGACGTCTGGCAGGTGCGAATGAAGCCGGGAAAGCCACTCGCGTTCGGCAGACTGGCCGGCACGCCGCTGTTGGGTCTTCCAGGCAACCCTGTCGCGGCACTTGTCTCGTTCGAGCAGTTTGGAAGGCCCGCGATCCGTCGGATGCTCGGTCACGCCAGCCTGTGTCTACCGGAAGTGGACGCGATCGTATCCGAGCGACTGACGAATGCTGGTCGACGGCGTCACTTACGTTCGCGGTATTGTCGATTGGTCAATGAGCGGACCCGTCGTGCGCTCGATCGATCGGGCCGGTTCGGCGATCCTGACGGCAGCACAGCAGGCGAATTGCTTCATCGTCATTCCTGAAACGTGTGAAGTAATCGAGGCAGGTTCGACGGTACGGGTGCAGCTCCTGGATGGCTTCTCGACTACGTAGGTACGTCCCATAGTCGCTCGAATACTGACTCAGGTGGGTCGCGGTACACCGACTGCCATCCCCTCGACAAACGGATAGTCGCCACCGTGTCGAATACCGTCAGTATCGATCGTAATCGCTGCCGGGCGTGAAAAGTGTCCCCGGTAGCCGGTCGCGGGACCGCCCTCGTTGATGAACTCGTGGACGACATCAACTCGATGTCCGCGCTCCCGAAGGTCGGCGATCACCGCAGCGTCAATCCTGTCGTCGGCAAGGATGTGGCCGAGCGAACAGTCGATCCGCGGGGCTGAGATCGCCGGCTGGACGTGCATGCCATATTCGAGGACGTTGAGCGTGACCTGGCTGACTGCGTTCGTAATCCGGCGCGAGCCTGGAGCTCCAACGGCGAGGACGGGTTTGCCGTCGCGTTCAACGATCATTGGCGTCATGTTCGAGAGTGGGCGCTTGCCGGGCGCGACGCTGTTGGGCGCGTCGGGCCTCGGGTCGAACCATTGCAGCCCGCAATTCATCACGACTCCGGTGTCGCCGGCGACGCCAAGCCCGGTAAATCCGCCGATCAGCGTCTGCGTCATCGAGACCACGTTACCGGCAGCATCGACCGCGCAGATCTGAGTCGTCCCGCCTCCACCGCCCTGAACGCCGGTCGGGACCCGGCCGACGTTCCCTGGCCGCACATCGGCAAGCGCTCGTCGCGGGTCGATCTCGGCACGGCGGCTTGTCAGGTAGTCCTCGGAGAGCAACGCCTCAACCGGAGGATCGCAGAACTCGGGATCGCCGAGGTAGGCGTCTCGGTCAGCGAACGCCAGCCGGAACGTCTCGGCCATAACGTGCAACGCATCGGCGCTGTTGTGTCCCATCCCGGCCAGATCGAAGCCTTCAAGCATCCGTAGACACTGGATTGTGGTCAGTCCGGGAGAAGGAAGTGGGACTCCCAGCAAGGTGTAGTCGCGGAATGAGGATCGTAATGGCTCGACGACACCTGGTTTGTAGGCCGCGAAATCGGACTCGTCGAGGATGCCGCCCTGGTCGTTGACGAAACTGATGATCTTGCTTGCCGTTTCCCCTTCGTAGAACGACTCGATGCCCTCGTCGGCGATCGCGCGCAACGTGCGGGCGAGGTCGGCTTGCCGTAGGACGGTTTCGCCATAGGCCATGCCGGGATCGCCATCCTTCAGGAAGATCTCGGCCGTCTTCGGGTTTGCGCGAATACCTGGCAGCTCCTGAATGAGTCGTAGCGTCAGGAGCCAGTTGAGCGGCATCCCTTCCTCGGCGACATGGATGGCCGGAGTCAGCGAGCGGGCCAGCGAGATCGTTCCGAACCGGGCGAGCGCGGTCGCAAGCCCCGCGACCGTCCCGGGAACTGCTGCCGCCAACGGGCCGCTGAAGGCGACCGTTGTGCGCGACGCTAACGCTTCTGCCGTCGCACGTGCGGGTGCTCGGTTGCTGAAATCAACGACCGATGTTTCCCCCTGCCGCGGAGCGGTAGACGAGGTATCCGGCACCGGCAATCGTGCAGTTATATGGTTCCATGACGTTCATCACCCAGGCTGCCGTCACTGCCGCATCGACGGCGTTGCCACCTTCGGCAAACACCTGCGCTCCCGCCATCGCCGCGATCTCCTGCTTGGCGACGACCATCCCACCGTCGGAACTTGCACCGGTCTTGTCCATCAGCCAGTTGGAAGTGATGTAGTTCGTCACGATCTGCCCCCATCAAACTGCAGTGGTGTCCGGTTGGCGCTGGCGATGTAGTTGTCGGTGACGACGGTCACGTCGCCGGTGACGCGGGCACCGTGCGGAATTCCGCCAGGAATGACGGCCACCTGCCCGGCCTTCAACGTGACCGGCATGCCACCGACCTCGAATTCGATCGCTCCGGTATGGACGATTGTGACCTGCTCCTCCGGGTGCTGATGAACTGGGAAAACGCAGCCAGGATGGTATGTGTAGCGAACGACAGTGCTGGTTGTCGTCGTCACAGCCTGGCGAACGACGCCGGGGAAAAGTTCCGTCGCTTCGACTTCGTTCCAGTCGACAACGCGTGCTGACTCATCCATAACTACGTCGCTCCGGAAGGCGATAGACGTGGTTCGTGAGCGAACCGATCCCGTCAATTTCGATGGTGACAGTGTCGCCGCTCTCCAGCGTGAATTCGGACGGCGGGATGATGCCGGTGCCGGTCAACAGCACGGACCCAGCCGGGAAGTCGAGCGCGGAATAGAGGTAGCTCACCAGATCGTCCAGCGAGCGGTGGAACTGCCGCGTCGAAGTCTGGCCGCGCCACTGCTCTGCTCCGTCGCGCTCGATACGCAACCGGATAGTGAGGTCGAGCGGATCGCCCAGTTCGTCAGGCAGGATGATCCACGGCCCGAGCGCACACGAACCACTGAAGATCTTGGCCTGTGACAGGTAGAGCGGGTTTTCCCCCTCAATCGAACGCGATGAGACATCGTTGCCGATCGTGTAACCCGCGATCTCACCATGTGAGTCGATCACGAGCCCCAACTCCGGCTCCGGAACGTCCCAGGTCGAGTCGTGTCGGATGGCGATTGGCTGGAAGTCGCCGACGCACCGCCAGGCTGGTGCCTTGAAGAAGATCTCCGGTCTCTCAGCGTCGTAGACGCGCGCGTAGAAATCCTCAGCGGTGGATTCTTCCATCCGGGCATCGCGGCTTCGTTCGTAGGTGACGCCCGCCGCCCAGATCTCCTGCTCGTCGACCGGGGCGAGGAAGAACACATCCTCGACTGGCAGGCTGACTTCGGATCGCTGACGTAGGGCGGTGATGTGGCGCGAGCGTTCGTGGGCGGCCAGTTTCAATAGTTCAGAAAGTGTTCCGTCCAGCGAGAAGACGCGCCGTGAGTCCAGATCAATCCACGCCAGAACCTTGGCGTCATGAGTGCTTTCGCGAGGCCGGACGTAGGCCAGAGCCATGTTGACGCTCCCTCAATCCGCTATCCGAGTCGGTCGTGAACGGCTCGACCACCTGCCAGTGTTAGAACACTTGTCGTACCAGGAATCTCTTCCTCTCGGACGTTCAGGATGTCTCGGTCCAGGACAGCCAGGTCGGCCAGTTTGCCGGGAGCGATACTGCCCTTGAGGTCGTCCTCGAACGTCACCCAGGCTGCATCGAGCGTGTAGGCACGCAGTGCTTCTTCGCGGCTGATGCATTCGTCCGCACCAAGCTGGCGACCGTAGACCGTCTTGCGAGTGACGGCACTGTAGATGCCAACGAACGGGTTGTATGTCGTCACCGGCGCATCGGAACCCAGCGCGAGCGGCACCCCAGCGTCGAGGTACGTCCGCAACGGCATGATCCTCGCTGCCCGTTCTTCGCCGAGGCTGTCACGAAGCTCTCTCCGAGGTTATGTGATGAACGGGATCGTTGCCAGCGCCGGGATTCGGTATTCGCGCATGAGTTCGAGCGCTGTCGCTGTCGGCAGGTAGGCGTGGTGGATGCGGTGGCGGATCGTGGCGTCGGGCCGGGCATCCTGGGCAGCGGCGTACGCGCGGTCGACCAGCTCGATCATCCGGTCTCCGCAGGCGTGGCAATCGATCGACCAGCCGCGGTCGTGACACCAGGCGAATCGTTGCGGAACAGTTCGCGCTCGGAGATGACGAACTGTCCGAAGTTGTCCGGCTCATCCACATAGTGCTCGAACATCAACGCGGTTCGATCGCCGATGCCGCCGTCCGGCATGAACTTGACGGTGTCCATCCGCAGCCATTCGTCCCCGAAGCCGGTGGAGACGCCAGTGTCAGCGATGCGCTGCTCGAGGTCTGCCTCATCGGTGTTCGCCCCAAATCCCCAGCCGCCGAGACAGAGCGAGACGCGTACAGAGAGGTCGCCGGAGCGTCGGACATTCTGAAATGCGCTGATCTGCTCCGGGAACAACCCCGGCTCGGCGACCGACGTGATCCCGAGCGCGGTTGTACTCGGCGCAGGCAGTCCGGACGAATCCCTCATGGTCGGCCAGTCGTCGGAAGCGGGATCGACATCCTGGATCAATCGCTTGGCCCGGTCACGGAACACACCGGTCGGATCACCGTTCAGCGTCGCGGACGATTCGTCCGGCGTAGAGCTGATCAGCCGGCGGGTCAGGCGTGTGCCGGCCGACGTCCGCAGCATTGAGCGCTGGGCTGTTAGCCAGCAGCATGTTCCAGACCCGGTCGAGGACGACGGGGTTGTTTGGCGCGACTTCGTCGAGGTCGTGCCGGGTCGGGAATCGACCGTCTCGAAGCAGGCTCTCGTCCCAGCCACGACCGGTGATCCAGGCGCCAGGTGGCGACGATGCGACTCGCTCTGCGACCCGCTGCTTGATGTCGTCGATTGAGCGCGCGTCGTAGAGTTGGACTTCGTTGAGCACCGTGCCCATCGAGATCAGGTGGTTGTGCGTGTCGTTGATGCCGGGAATGACGCGGCGGCCACCGAGCTTGCGGACGACTGTCATGGGACCCGCCAGTTCGGCGACTGATTGAGCGGCGCCGACCGCCAGGATCTCGACCATCCTTGACCGCGACCGCCTCTGCTTCCGGCAGATCGCCATCCATCGTCGTGATCCGTCCATCGGACAGGATCAGGTCTGGAGCGAGATCACGCACGAGTATCCTGGTCAATTGACGTTTCTCCTTCGGATCGTTGGCCTCATAACGGGCTACTGTGGTCGCCACCTGGCTGATGTTGCTCGCTTCGTGACGGCATCAAATGTCCGGTCATTGACCACCGGCAGGACGATGTGCGATGGGTACTCCTTGGAGTGGTGAATACGTTTGCAGCGCACTGACCATCTCGGTCGAGCGCCCTGGCAGTTCGCCGGTGTTGGGATTGCGGTCAAAGCGCGGAAAGTTGCTGCTGGAGATCTCGACCCGGATCTGATGGCCCTCTTTGAACGAGTTGCTGGTTGCCCAGAGGTCGATCTCGTACTCGATTACATCGCCGGGCGTGATCAGCGACGCCTCGCGTCATCGAATCGCGGTAGCGAGCGCGGATGATGCCATCGGTCAGGTTGCGTGCATAGCCGCACGGGCCGACGTCGACGAGCTTCGCGGTGAAGTCGGTGTCGGGTGCGGACGAACTGGCGTGCAGGACGACCTTGATCGGACCTGTCACCTCACGCGCTTTCTCAAGCGGCGCGCTGGTGTAGACCAGAACGTCCTCGCGACGCTCGACCTCACGCTGGTCCCATGCGCCGCCGAGGCTGAAGACGTTGTTGCAGCAAAGACCGCCGCCAGCGAGTCGGGACCGGATTGCGCGGGTTGTAGACAAACGAATCCGGCGGGTCGCTGCCCGGTGCCTCGCGTGAGAGCATCCCGTCGCCGTTGAGTGAATTGGCCTTGCCGCCGCTGTGGAAATACCAGTTCTGCCATTCGGTGCGCGCGATCGGCCATGTCCTGGCGTCTCGCCATCGGTTGGCTCCCATGACGAACAGGCTTGACCGGCGGCTCGCTGTCGACACCGTTGTCCACGCCGCGCAGCCAGCGGTCGTACCAGCGCAGGTGCATTCCGCCTTCGTCGATGACGGCTCCGGTCGAGCGCATCCCGAAGTCCCACGTCGCCGATCGGGTTGCCGAGACGCATACCGCCGTGGTTCCAGGGGCCGAGCAGCAGGCGCTGGCGGCCGCGCTCGTCGCCGGCTGCCGCGGCGCATGCCGGCGTAAGTTCTCGATCGTTCCGCCGAGGAAGATGTCGTGCCAGCCGCCGAGTTCGAGAAGCTGGCCGACATGGATGTTGTCCAGCCGCGCGAGACGTCAAGTCCTGACCAGAAGTCGTCGTAGGTCGGGTGGTTGACCCAGTCGTCGTAGTAGCGCGCGAACTCGCCGAAGGCTGGATTCTCGGTCAACGGCAGCCGCTCGAACTCACGCGGTCATGTCGTCGGTCGCATCGATGATCGCCTGAAAGGCTGGCGAACTGACATCGCCGTTGTTCGCACGCGTGCGGTGTTGATGGAAAGAACCGATAGTGTCCAGGAGAGGTTGAATTGCAGCTCGAACGCGCCTCCCTGATACGCCCAGCCGTCGTGGTAGTTCGCGGCCGTGACGACCGGGACGATCGCCTTCAGAGCAGGATGGCCGTTCAAGCGCCGCCTGCCACTGGGTCATCCCGACGTAGGAGCCGCCGAACATGCCGACGTTGCCGTCGCACCAGGGCTGTCCGACAAGCCACTCGAGGGTGTCGAAACCGTCCTGACGCTCGTTGATGAACGGATAGAACTCGCCTTCGGACTCGAATCGGCCACGCACGTCCTGAATCACGACGGCATAGCCAGCCGTCGCGGCGCGGACTGTGAATGGCGCAACTCCCGTTACGGCCTTGTCGTAGGGACTGCGGGTCAACAGCGCTGGGAATGGACCGGGTCCGGACGGACGGTAGACATCCGCGTAGAGAATCGTGCCGTCCCGCATCGGCACCGCGACGTTCCGTTCGACACTCAGACTGACGCTGGCCTTCTGTGCCATTGGTGCTGCCCCCATCCTATCCAACCGACGACGCGCGGCATCGTAGCACTCTGCGGGGCGATAGAAAACAGTCTCGCTAGGCAGGCTCAATCAGGATCAGCTCGCTCGACGCTCTTGAACAGGCGACCAGCCGAAGGTGATCCTCACGCGGACCGCTGGAGCCGGAGTCTAGTTCGGTGACGATGACGACTGGTCGTTCGAGACCCTTGAAGCTGTGAATAGTCGCGACGCGGATCTGATTGGTGCCTGGTTGCGATTCCCAGGTCAGGGAGAGGTTTCCGAGCTTGAGCCCCTCGTGCCACCCACTTCGGCGCTGGCTTCTGCCGGTCAGCACGACGATGTCGTCGCCAGGAATGCCTTCGTGATTGACGAGTCTGTGCAATTCCTGCCGAAGTGCCGTTTCGACACTTGAGGTCGTGAGGATCTTCGGAGGTCTGCCCTCAGGACCGCGACAGCGGACCGGTCTACCCGCGTAGTACGGTTCGATCAGGCGGTGGATCGCCTGCGTGTTTCGCAGGTTGACCGGCAGAAAGTGCGGTTCGCTCTCAAATGGCAGTGACATCCCCTCGGTGTAGATGCTCTGTTGTCCATCGTAGAAGACATACCAGATACTGTCCGGAGATCGGAGCAATGACTCGAGCGGCACCCACCATTCGCTCTGGAAGTCCTGACCCTCGTCGACCACGATCGCGTCGAACCGCTCAGACAGTGTATCGACCGCGTCGAGTAGAAGCGTTGGGAGTGTCTCCTTGAAGTAGCGGTTACTGTCGTTGCCAGGTCCTTCGTTCGGAATGCTTGCCCGCTCCACGAACTCGAACGCGAGCTCGTGAAAGTGCTGGATTCGGAGCGTGGGAGGCATCGAGTCAAGGCTATCGCGGATCGATGCGGCCAGGTTGCGATTGAAGCAGGTGAGGAGCGTGTTGAATCCTTCACTTGCGAGCCGGCGTGCCTTTTCCACGGCCAGGATTGTTTTCCCGGAACCTGCGCAGCCGTCAACGAGCGCTCGACGATGACTGGCCAGCATGTCCAGCAGGAAGAACTGCTCATTGGTTAGCGTCGTGAAGCGCTCGCGTTCCTCGCGCAACTGGGACTTGAGCGCGACCTGGATTTCCCAAGTGGGACTGATGACGTCTGTCAGGGCTCGTATCGCTGTCGATCCGATGGGCACCTGGCGGTCGCCGAGCATGAACGCCATCACCCTTTCGACAGCCTGCTGCATCGACCCGAAGTCATCCTGATCGAGAATGATTTGTGACGGGGCATCCAGTCCCAGCGCGGCGTGCCTTGTTCGTGCGTTCGGGAGTGCGATGGCGTGGGCGATGGGGTAGGTGAGCCCCGACGTCGTTGGAGCCTCGGCGAGCTTGTCTTGGAGGGCAAAGCTGTTGCGGCGCGCCTGATCGATTGGATCGCTGATTACGTGCCGGGTTCCGTGTCGATCGACGCTGTGCCACTGGCCCGTTGCGCCGTCCCGGCTGATGTCGCCACCCTTGACTTCGAGGATGAGAAGTCCCCGCTCCGGATGGGCAATGATAAAGTCGGCCTCACCCTGGAACGCGCCGCGCTGTTTGCCCTTCAGGAGCCATTTGACACCAGCGAAAACCGTGAAATGCTCGTCGAGTTCCTGCTCAAACGTCGCAAACAGATCGTACTCGGCGTCACTGGTCAGCCCGTCGGGAAGCCGTTCGGGATACATCCTTGCCACTCGTCACCTCCAGCACGATCCTAAGACGAGCGACTGGATGTGTCGAGGCGTCGAGCAGTGATGACGCGATGACGACGCTATTCGGTTTCCAGATCGTTGAGGCGAATGAGACCGTCGATCAGACGTCGTCGTGACTCGCGGTCGAGTTCGGCGCCCAGAGACCATGCGGCCTGTGCGAGGTCACCGGCCGCGATAGCGGCGTGGAAGCGTTCGCCGAGCGCGCGCAGTTCGATGAAGCGTTCGTACTCCACCTCAACCGTACGCTCGATCCAGTCGATCAGTGCTCCAGGAGGCAGGTCGCGGATACCGGACCGATAGAGGCGGTCCGAGATGACACGGTATTCCTCGGCAGCAGGCAGCCCCCGAAGGCGTGACTCTGCCAGCGCCTGCCTGGCGACCAGGATGCCAGCTTCGGGAATTGTCGCACCAGTCTGACGGTTGCGGCGTACACTCATGCGACGAGTATAGCCGCCAGCCGCAAGCAGCGCATTCGAGTAGAAGCAGGGAGACCCATGCAGATCGGTGTTGTCTTTCCACAGACTGAGATCGGACCGGATCCCGCCGTCGTTCGGGAATACGCGCAGGTGGCAGAAGGCTCCGGCCATGCCCACCTGCTGGTCTATGACCATGTCCTTGGCGCCAGTACCGTCAACCGACCCGATTGGCGTGGCCCATACACCGACAAGAGCCTCTTCCATGAAGTGTTCGTTCTCTTCGGCTATCTGGCGGCTGTCGCGCCGAAACTGGAGCTTGTTACCGGCGTCGTGATCCTTCCGCAACGTCAGACCGCGCTGGTCGCGAAGCAGGCCGCCGAAATCGACGTCTTGACCGGTGGCAAGCTGCGGCTGGGCGTCGGGATTGGTTGGAACGAGGTTGAGTACATCGGCTTGAACGAACGGTTCAGCAACCGGGGTCGCCGTCTTGAGGAGCAGATCGAGCTGCTTCGTGCCCTCTGGACCGAAGATGTGATCGACTTCAAGGGTCGGTACCACACGATTCCTGAGGCCGGATTGAACCCAATGCCGGTCCAGCGGCCGATCCCGCTCTGGATTGGTGGCTACGCCGATGTCGTGATGGAGCGGATCGGCCGGCTCGCCGATGGCTGGTTCCCAGGCAGTCAGCCTGGAGATGCGTTGGAGCACTCACGTTCGTTGGTCAAAGAGAGCGCATTGGCGGCCGGCCGGGACCCATCGACGATTGGTATGGAAGGCCGGATATCTCTCGCTCCTGACGCAGAGGACGAGTGGCTAGTGCAGACCGAGGCCTGGCGGGATGCAGGTGCGACCCATCTTTCGATAAACACGATGGGTCGCGGACGGACGCCACAACAGCACATCGAGACGATTCGACGCTACGCCGAGGTGGCTGGTCTCTCCTGATCGTGTTGGGCCGAACCGGCCGTCAATCCGGTCGGCTCGACCCAGCACCGTTAGTCGCGTGAACTGGGATTCACCAGCCCGATCGCCAGAATCCCGAACGAAGTTCTGGGTCGTCCCAGTATCGATCGAGCCAGTCGAGCGCGGCGCGAATCCATCCTGAGAAGCCGGGGGTGATCGAATCGCCAGTTCCGGTGCGCTCGATGTCGATCTCGACGGCGCACGTGTCCCGATATACGGGCTGCATCACCTACTCCTGCCTGACAACGGTCCATCAGCGTCGATCCGACGCTGACAGGTACCGTTGAATGCTGTTCAGGGATTGATCAGGAGCCGGTACAGGCGCAGATGCGCGGCCAGCGGCCACCGGAGGGCATGTAGACGAGATACGTGACCGCAGTGCGGGAAAGAAGTTGGCGATAGAGGAGCGCAAGTAACTCGTTCATGAGCGGCAGCATAGCCCTGTCGTCGACGTGCGTCAAGCGGTACGCGAAGCGACCGAGATGCTGATCCGGTCGGCAAGTGCATTCGCTTGAGACGCCGCATCGCTGACGCAATCAGGGATGCCGACGCCCCGATACGCAGCGCCGGTCAAGGCGATGCCGGGATGGGACGCGAGTAGCTCGGAGAGAGCGGCAAGTATTTCCTGATGGCCGAGATTGTACTGCGGCATCGCCCGTGGCCAACGGTAGACGCGCGACAAAATCGGTTCGGCGTCGATGCCGAGGATCGCCCGAAGCTCTGCCCGGACTAACGGAATCAGATCCTCATCATCCATGTATGCAGGCCGCTGGTTTCCGGCGCGTCCGACAAAGCCGCGAAGTAGCACGACGCCTTCCGGCACGCGGCCGCCGAACTTGTTGCTTGTCCAGGTCAGGGCCGTCAGTGTTCGCCCTTCGGCACGCGGGATGACGAACCCTCGACCGATCTGCTTCCCGGCGACATCGCCGGCGTTGAAGGCAAGTGAGATCGTTGCACTCGACACATACGGGATGCGGCGCAACTCGGTTGTCAGCTGTGCATCCAATTGGGAGAGCATGTCGGCTGTCTCGCTGGCTGGAGCGGCGATCACGACACCGTCGAACACCTCCCGCGCTCCGCTGGCGAGTTCGACTGCCAAGGCATCGCCCAACTCGACAATCGATGCGACATGGGCGCCGGTCTGGATGTGCTCCCGCCCGATCTCGTCGGCGAGTGCATCGGCCAATTCACTCAGTCCACCTGCCAGCGACACGAACGGCGTCCGGCTTGGCCCAGGCTTGCCATCGGCTTCCCGCGCCTGACGCTTCTGGGCGATGGCGCCTTTGATCACACTGCCATGAGTGTGTTCGGTCTCGCGAAGGCGCGGAAACGTCGACAAAAGGCTGAGTTGATCGGCGTCGCCGGCGTAGATGCCCGACAATAGCGGTTCTGCCATCCGTTCGAAAGCCTGCCTCCCAACGCGACGGCGGACGAATGCACCGATCGACTCGTCCGCGTCGTCGGTCTTCGCCGGAATGACATAATCCATCGCCATTCGGACCTTGCCGAGTGGAGAGAGGAGTTTCGTACGAGCAATTGCCTTGAACTCTGCAGGCACGAGCAGTGTGATGCCTTCCGGAAGGGGCATGAGCTGTCCGTCGCGGAGGACGAACGTTCCACCTCCGTCAGGCAGCGTGTTGATCACGCGGTCGCTCAGACCAAGGCGATCGATCAGTTGCAGGGCGGCTGGCTTCGACGAGAGGAATGAGTCCGGGCCACTGTCGATCAGCAGCCCATCGACCTGTTCCGTCTGGAGCTTTCCGCCGATTCGATCGCCAGCTTCGAAGAGCGTCACCTCAACGCCGCGCTGGCGTAGCGTCCATGCTGCGCTAAGCCCGGCAATTCCACCACCGACGACTGCGATACGAGCCATTGGTTCAGGACGTAACGGGCTGGCGTGCGGCCTGGCGGACTGCGTTGGCAACGGCGTTCACCAGGCCGGGATCGTCGTTGAGCATGTCGATCCGCTCAAGCCGGATACCCAGTTCCTCCGCTTGGTGGCGGTGCTCGATGTCTACGTCGAACAACACCTCGACGTGATCGCAGACGAAGCCGATCGGGACAAGCAGCAGGTTGGCGTGTCCCTCATCGGCGAGTTGCTGCAGCGTGTCTTCGACCGTGGGTCCAAGCCATGGTTCAGCAGTCGCCCCCTGGCTCTGAAACGCCCAGCGATGGTCATTCGGCCGAAGCTTCTCAACGACCAGACGCACCGAGGTCTGCAGCTCTTCCGGGTACGGATCTCCTGACTCAAGTATGCGGGCCGGAAGCGAATGGGCTGTAAAGAGAATCGGGACATCCGCGCGTATCTCGTCGGGGAACTTCAACAGCGCTATCTGAATGCGCCCGGCTACGGCATCAATGAAACTCGGCTCGTCCTTCCAACTCTCAATCTTGTGAACGGGGATGTCGGTGCCAGACTCAAGCAGTGCCTTGTCGAGCTTGCCCATGTATGCGCCAATCGACATGCGACTGTAATGCGGCGCCATCACGACGCCGACAATCTCGTCAACCTTGTCGGCAAGCATTTCGGCGACGACATCGCCGATGTACGGATGCCAATGTCGCATCCCGACGTACGTGCGATAGCGCACACCGGCCGCGGACGCGACATCGTCGTTGAGCGCCAGCTCGATCCCCTGAGCCTGGGCGGTCGTCAATTCCAGGATTGGCGAACGGCCACCGATTTGCCGGTACCGTTCGGTGATCTCATGGAGCAACTCCTCGGACGTGGGGCGGCCACCGCGAATGTCGGCCAGATATGGCCCAACTTCGTCAAGCGAGCCAGGGCCACCGTAGGCCATCACCAGAACACCGATCGTACGCATGTTTCCCCCGTTTAGCCTGCAGCCGTCAGTCAGGATCAAGTCAGTTGGCGGTGAGCGATCATTCCTACGTATTACTGGCGGATGGCAGAAGATTGATGAGTCATCGCTGATAGCTCGCCGCTGACAACTCTTTCGTGCACCATTTCGACCACGGCGCGGACAGTCTCGACCGGTGTCTGCGGGAGGATGCCGTGACCGAGATTGAATATGTGACCAGGCCTGCCGTTTGCACGGTCCAGGATGTCGTGCACACGGATCTCGACTTCCGGCAATGGTGCGAAGAGCACGAGTGGGTCGAGGTTGCCCTGGACGGCACGGTCATGGCCCACGATGTCCCACGCGCGGTCGAGAGGGATTCGCCAGTCGACTCCGATGATGGAACTA
Organism: uncultured Chloroflexia bacterium; assembly: GCA_963763325.1. Classification (GTDB taxonomy): domain Bacteria; phylum Chloroflexota; class Chloroflexia; order Thermomicrobiales; family CFX8; genus JBBECJ01. Next base: position 517,952 of record CAVXOL010000024.1, on the reverse strand, counting down.
CCCGCTTCGGCAACGACATCCAGCATTCCGCTCGTGTTCGTTCCGAAGACGATGACCGGCACCCCTTCCGGCTCGATGGCTTGAACGATCCGCTGCGTCGCTGGTAGGACGTAACGGCGGTAATCTCCGGGCGCAAGTGCGCCGGCCCAGGAGTCGAAAATTTGGACGCACTGCGCGCCGGCCCGAACTTGTGCCCGCAGGTATTCCGCTGTCATCGTCGCCAGTTTGTCCATTAAGAGAGCCCAGGTATCCGGCTCGGTGTACATCAGCGACTTGGTGAACTGATAGTTGCGCGATGAACCGCCCTCGATTGCGTAGCTCGCCAGCGTGAACGGCCCACCGGCAAATCCAATCAGCGCGACCTTCCCATCAAGTTCGCGCCGGACGATCGAGATCGCTTCGAGCGTCGGCCTCAGCGCTTCAACTGGATCGAATGGACGCAGCGCCTCAATCGACGCGCGGTTTCGAAGTGGATTGTGGAGAATCGGCCCCTCGCCAGCCGCGTACTCAAGGTCCATCCCCATCGGTATCAGCGGCGGCAGGATGTCGGCGAAGATGATCGCGGCGTCAACCCCCAGTGCCTCGACAGGCTGGAGCGTCACTTCTGCCGCCAATTCGGCGTTCGCGATAATGTCGAGCAAGGTGTGATTGGCACGGATAGCGCGGTACTCCGGCATGTAGCGCCCGGCCTGGCGCATGAACCAGACGGGCGTGCGGTCAACCGGCTCTCGCCGGCAGGCACGCAAGAATCGCTCGGAGCGTTCCACGTCGCAGGTATCCCTTCTCTGTGGCAGCCTGGCAGGCGACGTTGCCTCTCAATGGCACTGTGCCACGGAGAATCTTATCAATCACCAACGACACCGGCAGGTACCATCGTCAAACGACGATCATGATCTCGTCGAGCGGCTTCTTGGTGATGATCGGAACCTGACAATCGTCGGAGGGATATCCGACCGGCAGAACGACGAACGGACGCTCATTCTTCGGACGACCGAGGACCGTATTCAAGAATCCCATCGGACTCGGTGTGTGTGTCAGTGTTGCCAGTCCTGCGTCGTGCAACGCGGCGATCAGGAAGCCGACCGAGATGCCCATCGACTCGCCGGGATAGTAGTGCTTGATCCGAACCTCACTGCCATCCGGCTGTGTTTCAACGGCATAGTCGAGCCTGAAGCAGACGATGATGTACGGCACGATTTCGAGATAGGGCTTCTGCCAGTTGGTCCCAAGCGGCGCGAGTGCGTCGAGCCACTCCTGGCTCATCCGGTGTTCGTAGCTCTCGCGTTCCTCGGCCTCCGCAGCTTCACGTATGCGACGCTTTGTCTCAGGGTCCTGGACGACGACGTAGCGCCACGGCTGCTGATTTGCCCCGGAAGGGCTGGTTCCAGCCGCTCGAATCGCGTTCTCGATGGCCTCGAGTGGGACCGGATCGGATGAGAACGAGCGCACACTCCGCCGACGTCGCAGCTGTTCAGCGAAGGCCGCCGAGCGGTTGATGCTCTCTTCATCTGGGATGCGTTCGAACAGCAGTGGCATGAAACCTTCACCATGAACGCCCATCGATCCTCCTCAACGCGTCGTCTGCGTCTGGACATTGACTCGTAACGATCTGCACATCCTAATCGAAGAACCGAGGTTGGCTCCAGAGGCTAGAAATCGTCTGCGATCTGCTGTATCATTTCGACCGCGCCGGTGACAGCGCGGGCCGCTAGCTCAATTGGCAGAGCAACTGACTCTTAATCAGTGGGTTGAAGGTTCGAGTCCTTCGCGGCTCACAACGACATTCCAATTAGACGGCCTCAATGCGAAGTGGGTGAAGCTGGATACAGTTTCGCCCACTTCTTTTGTTCGCGCGTGTCATGCCGAACCTAGCTGAACCTGACCGGAGCAGATTGCGCAGATCGCACCTCAAATCACTCGACGTGAACGAGGTCGACGAGATTGAGCGACTAATCGCGTGAGTCTCTGCAACGTGACTGGAGAACCAGCTCCGCGACCAATTCGTTGATCTCATGATGCAGTCAGGCAATGTCTTCTCCCCGACTCCTGTCGACCGGCGTGCAGTCGGTACATGATCGACCACCCCCTGCGAACGGCCCCAATTGTGGGCCTGTCGACAGGTCAGGATGTGTTCGCCACATCCTGAAACGGGTCGTCAATACAGCAATTGCACGCTGGATTTCGAGTCGCTGAAGATCCGCTGAGACAGGTCACACCCGTCATTGCGGGGCGTGCTGAATCGGCCCTGGTGACGGGCCGATTCAGCGAAGGAGGGGAGGAGTGGGGACGTTCCCCGGCAACCGAAGGTGGGGGCCTCATTTGGTTGCGAGGAAACCAGGAGTCGGTACGACAATCGTCGTCCGACGCTATTACGCTGGTGTCATGCGTTGGTTGAGATCAGGTGGAGGGGGTCCGACCCAGGAGAAGGAAACCTCAAGACCGCACGATCGATCGCACAACTTTGGGGATGGCCGACCGTTGTCACAATGTTGCGACGTTTTGATCCCTTCGGCCAAGCCGACGCCAAGCCCGGCCCCGATCCATGACCGAAATACTATGCACTCCGGCTGGACGAAATGGTGCACACATGGAATCGTTCCTGTATTCGCGTCTCAAGAATTCATGTATGAACTGGAACTGGATACAAATGCGCTGGCTGGTTGTGCTGCTCACGATTGTCTTGACAAGTGCCTGTTCCAGCGTATCTGAGAGTGATGGTGCGGAGGATGTGCCACAACGCACTGCTGCCGACCTCGCCACCGTCCGTGCTGAGGCGGGACTTGACGATGCTAGTCCGACTCAGAGTGTCAGTAGACCGTCGCCCACGGCGAAGAGTCGACTTCCGACGGCGACGGTGGAGTCCCGCGAGCGAAATCCGGGTCTCGCTTCCGATGACAGCATGTTTGCAGCACTGATCGAACCGCGTGAGATTGCCACGACCTGGACGCGCGGCGGCCTTGACGGCTACGGGTCGATGTCCTACTGTGGCGCACCGGCAATCGACGAGCAGTTCATGTCTCTGGGCTGGGCGTATGGCTCATACACCTCAGTCACTGGTGAATGGGCCGAGCAGTGGGTCGTTCGACTGAGCGAGTCGGATGCCCAGGCGGCAATGGACTACGCACGCTCAGCGTTGACATGCGAGCGACATACGATCGAGCTGGGCGGCGGCAACGACGTCTATTGGGGTTTAGAGGCAATTGAACTCGCTCTTATCGGTGACGATCTCTTCGCTCAGAGCGTGGACATCACGTTTCAGAATCCAGTCCCAACGCCGCAGTTTGGCAACATCGTCTTTGCTCGCCAGGGTGAGTTCATCGTAATTGTGTTCCACTATGGATTCAGTGTCGATGACGCGGTGACCTCACAGATGGTCGAAGCCGCCGTTACTCGGCTTGGGCTTGTCGATGACAGCAGCGTTTAATGCTCCCGTGGACGCAGTCGGCTCCGCAGGCTAAAAAGTGACCGGGCGATTGCTCGCCCGGTCGGAGAAAGGGATGGATGGGAGTAAAAGTCGAGGGGTTACACGCCGCCCAGGCGAAACAACGTGCGCCAGTCGCGCTTGTTCCGCGAGCGGGCCAGTTCCGTCCGATTGTGCTCGACGATCTTCTCCATCAGATACGGACTCATCATTGACCCCCTTCGCGGCGTCATCACAATGACGCTCGTTTGCTGCGTCGCGTGTCGGATCGCTGCATTGCGTTCCGGCTGGCGCCGTTGCCAACCTCCGACATATTCAGGATAGTGTTGAGAAGAAACTGACGCGCTGTAGGTTCGGTCTGATTCCAGCCTGTACCAACGACCAGCCAGCTACCCGACCGTTTGCCACAATTCAATGTCATCTGCAATAGCGAGCGGCAAGCTTTACGACTTCGGCCCGCTCGGCTGCACTGAACCACGGGCCCTTGCCAGCGACGGCGTTGGAGTTCAGATGCGCAGTGTCGCGCGTGGCCGGAATAACGACCGTGATGCGCGGATCGCTCAGCACCCATTTGAGCAACACTTGCGGCCAGGTCGAGCAGCCGAAGCGGCGGAATTGTCGGAGCGTGTCTTTGGGCGGGGTCCGTTGGAGCAATGCGCCTTCACCGAACGGGCGCATCACAATCACACCAAGCTGGCGTTCGGCGGCAATGGGAAGAATTTCCTGCTCAACATCGCGCTCGAATGGGTTGTAGGGAATTTGGATCGTGTCGATCGCCTCTGTTCGGGCGATCGTTGCGAGTTCGGGAAACGCGGACGGTTGATAGTGGGTGACACCCGAGGCGCTGATCGTGCCGTCTGCCTTCATCCGCTCGAAGATCGGCAGGTAGTCGCGCCAGCCGACGAGATTGTGGACCTGGTAGAGATCGATCCTGTCCTCGAAGTACTGAAGCGCGCGGTCGATCTGGCCGTGACCTTCGGTGAGGTCATGAGACCAAACCTTGGTGGCGACGATTGCCCTGTCGCGCCGTCCGGTGAGGGTCGTGCCGAGGACGCGTTCCGCCTCGCCGTACATGGGAGATGAATCAAGGAAACGGATCGACAGGTCGAGCGCTTCGCCAACCAGCTCCCGGCGAGCAGCCTGATCCTGCTTCCCATAGACATCGAATGTGCGCCAGGTGCCCATCCCGATAACGGGAACCCGAAGACCACTCAAGCCGAGGTCGCGCCATTCCAATCCGTCAGCCTCCCAGGGAATCGTGTGGCGTGTCGTCGTTTCCGAGTAGCATGTCTGCCAATTCGGTAAGGTCGCGGACGTGCAAGTCTGGCTCAAGTCCGAGTTGGTCAAGAGGTTCGCCGCGCCGGTCGACGCGACAAACGGTAAACCCAACGGCCTTTGATCCGGCAACGTCAAAACCATTTGCGGTCACGAACAGAATTTCATTGATCCGCGCATGAAGCCGATCTGTGACCTGCCCATAGATGCTCGGGTCGGGCTTAAAGGTCTGGACCGCCTCGCTTGTCAGAACTGTCAGGAATCGGCCATTCAGCCCGTTGCGCTCGATCAACGGCGACAACATCTGCCTGGTTCCATTCGAGAGGATCAACAGCCGAAGGTCAGACTCCGCCAGCCGGGTGAGCGCGGGCGGAACATCAGCAAAGGCCGGCAACTCCAGCCAGGCGCGCATGAGCAACCGTCGTGATGTCGGATCAAGCTCGACGCCGAGGGCGGTCGCTGCAAAATCGAGCGAGTCTGACGTGATCTGACCCCAGTCGACGTACCTGTCCATCACGGTCCGCAGGACGGCATAGTCCAGTTGCTTCACCCGCCAGAGGCGGGCGAGCTCAGAGGAGCGATCCGTGACTCGCGCGCAGTGCTGCTCAATGTGGCCGACATCGAAGAGCGTGCCGTAGGCATCGAACACGACTCCCGCGAACCCTCCAAAGATTGATGCATGCAATGGCGGCTCCCCTATTCGAGATGGTTTGAACTCGCACAGGATTGATAATCCGTAGCCAGATATCGGTCAAAGACGTGCTCACACGCTGTCGCGGTCGGTTTTCCCTCAGGTACTAGCGCAACCGGGCAAAGTGTGTTATTTATAGGCACACGTCAACTGCAATCGCCATAGGTGGAAGTGTCCGAGTATCCCTCGCCTCGACCCCGCGGCGCATGGATGTCAGTTCGACGCCGGGTACGTTGGGGGTCGTCAACGGATGACGACGTGCGCCAAGGAGTTCATATCACATGGACCAGTATTCCGACATCACGATTCAGTGCCGTGACTGCGGAGCGGACTTTGTCTTCACGGCCGGGGAGCAGAGCTTCTATGCCGAGAAGGGGTTCACAAACCGTCCGAGCCGATGCTCGTCATGCCGCGCGGCCAACAAGTCGCGCCGCGACTCGTCGCTGAGCTATTCGTCAGGCGGCAACGGCGGCGGCGGTGGGTATGGCGGCGGTATGCGCGCCGAACGCCAGATGTACCCGGCCACCTGCGACGAGTGTGGGCGCGAGACGATGGTACCGTTCCAGCCGAGCGGCAACAAGCCGGTCTACTGCTCCGATTGCTTCGCCTCTCGGCGACAGCAGTCGGCCTACCCGCGCTACTAACTCCAAATCAGGACAATCAAACCGAAGGGGCCGGCGACGCTGGCCCCTTCCCTGTTGCTTATGAGGCGCGGAGAAATCCTTTCACCGCTCGTGCCTCGTTCCTCATGACTCTTGCACCGTCATTGCTTAGCCTTCGTTGGCGTCACACCCGCTTCCTGGTCTTCGTAGCGACCGAGTATGAACAGAAGCGACGAGAGCCGGTTGAGATAGGCGAGAATCTGGTCATTCTCCACCTCTCCATCGTGCGCCAGCTTGACCGCTAACCGCTCCGCCCGTCGGATAACAGCCCGAGCGACGTCCAGCGCGGCACCAGACACTGAATCGCCCGGCAGGATGAAGTGTGGCGGCAGCGGCACGTCGGCTTCGAGGGCATCGGTTTCGGCCTCGATGCGAGCCACATGCTCTGAAGTGATGTGGAACTTCCCCTGACGAATGTCGGATGTGAACGCGAGTTCCGCCATCATCGTATACAGATCCCGTTGGATCTCGACCAAGATGTCTCTGGTTCGATCGGAGCGCGCGAGCGCACGAGCAAGGCCGATGTTCGACGTCGCCTCATCGATCGTACCGTACGTCTCGGGGCGCGCGTCGTACTTCGGCACGCGGCCGCCCAGAAGGTCGGTGTATCCCTCGTCTCCGGTGCGGGTATAGAACGGCATTCGAAACTCCTCTTGTCGATGAATGTCCTTCGCCTCGGGTATCGTAGGTGACGCTGGACGGACCGCATGAAACGGTACTGGTTGACCGGAGTCGCCGCAATGGAGCGTAGAAAGGGTTGACCCGCCGGTTGCGCTTCCGGCGGGCCATTGTTGGGGGTTGGATCCCTGTTTCACGCGGGATCAGCGTGTTGGGGGTGTTGGGGGTGGTGGTGTTCGTGCGAAGCGTCCTTGTGACGCTGGTATTACTATCACGCGGCAACCTGAGTTCCGTGTGACAGAAACCTGAAATCCTGCTGAAATCGAGGATCGGCAGGTGTCATCGAAGCTTCAGCCTCCTGCGTATACTTTTAAGTGAGGCGCATCGTATCGTGACGGTCGCTCCGCGAGTTGTTGTGCGCGAACGCGCATGTCTTCCAATCCTCGGCATACGTGCCTGCCGCCAGTCGCCATCGGGCAATACAAAGAAGAGATTTCGTAATGGATTCAACTGAGAAACCGGCGGGTGGTAGCCACGGACCACGCGACCTCCCTGTAACACATCAGCCTCTCGATCTCTCGGCGTCCAGGCATGCCGGACAATGGGAGATGGCGGTGCCCACTCGATCGGGTCCACAGCCGATGTCGAAGACTGCTCAACGCATCATTCTCGGGTTGGTGGTCGTGAGCTTCGTCTTCCTGGCATTTGCGGGTGGGATGGTATTCCAACGCCTTGTTGTCGCAGATGATGTCGAAGCATCGACCGGTGGAGCTCCTGACACATTCGACACCGCCTGGGACCTTGTCCTGAACCGCTATGTTGACCCGAGTGTCATCGACGAAGACGCAATGCTCGAGGCTGCGATCGACGGGATGCTACAGACGCTTCAAGACGAGGGCCATACTCGCTACATGACCGCCGAAGAGTCTCAGTCGGATCGCGAGAACCTTCAAGGGGAATACGTTGGTGTCGGCATCCAGGTGAATCAGCGCGACAATGACATTGTCGTCGTGGCTCCAATCGACCAATCGCCTGCCCAGGAGGCAGGGATCATGGCCGGCGACATCCTGATATCGATCGACGGAGTTGACGTTACCGGCCAATCAGTCGATGAAGTCGTCAGTCAGGTACGGGGTGAAGAAGGCAGTCAGGTCACGCTTGCGTTTCTCCGTGAAGGCGAACCGTCGCCGCTCACATTCACGCTGACACGGCGCACGATCGACGTGTCCTCGGTCGCGTGGACGATGCTTGACGACGACATCGCCCTGATCCGACTCACTCAGTTCAGCGCGGGATCCGGCGACGACCTCGCTCAGGCGTTGGCGGAGGCAAGAGCAGACAACGCTCAAGGTGTGATCCTGGACCTGCGGAACAATCCTGGTGGGTACATCAGTGACGCGATTCAGGTCGGATCGATGTTCGTTCCTGAAGGCGAGACGATCTTTATCACACAGGTGCGCGACGGTAGTCAGGAGGAGCACACCGCGACGGCGCAACCGCAGCACGTCGGCGACCTGCCACTGGTTGTGCTCATCAACGAAGGCTCCGCGTCGTCGTCGGAGATCGTCTCCGGCGCTGTTAAGGCCAACAACCCGAACGCGACCGTTCTCGGTGAAACGACGTTTGGGACGGGAACCGTCCTCAGCAACTTTGGTCTTGGCGACGGATCGAGTCTGTTGCTTGGTACCGAGCTGTGGTTAACGCCCGATGGCAAGCTGATCAAGAACCAGGGAATCCGCCCGGATGTCGTCGTCGGCCTCCCGGATGGCCAGTTCCCATTCACGCCAATTGACAACGCCGATATCGAACGTCGATCAGATCGAGGACTACCAGCTCGAATGGGCGATTCACGTCATCGAGAGCGGACAGGCTGGAGATCCGAACCCGACCAACGGCACGCCTCCAACGCGATCGCAGTAGCCCCGGGCGTTCTGAGCCGATGCGCTTCGCTTTGGCTCAGGACGACCGGTGAGCGAGGATCGGTTCCATGCAACCCCGCTGTCCAGCGTCGCTCGAAATCGGGATCTGGCTTTCGGCGATGGCTGGGATGGCGGCGGGAGTCGTTGTCATTGCTGGATGGTGGCTGATTTACAGCGTTGGACTGTTGACATTCCCACCATTCGACCTCGGGGATTACCTGATCCGCCGTTCGCCAGGAGAATTTGCGACCTGGGCGATTGAGACGCTTGGAGAGAGTGCTCAGCCTGCCGCGCTGGCAGGAGGTGTCGTTGTCTGGTTGGCGGCGTGGGCGCTGCTGGGCTGGGTCGTTGGTCGATTCGATTCGGTGCGGCTCGCAGCACTGGCTCCTCTCACGATGCTTCCGTTCGCGTTTTGGCTGGGTTGGTGGTCCGAAGCCGGTCTAGGAACCGGGAAAGCGGTCTGGTATGTCCTGGCGTTCGGATTGACTCTCTTCGGTGGTGGCGTATTGCTCGTGCGATGGCTCGACCTGCTGGCGGCGGCAACACGAGAGGCTAACTCTCCTGCATCCAGCTGGCTCGACCATCCCGGAGACTATCAGCGTCGTGCGCTGTTGCGCCAGATCGCGCTGGTTACGATCGCGGCGGGTGTTGGTGGTCCGGTTGCCGGGCGATTGCTCGGAAGCGTCGGCTCGGTCGAGGCCGAGACGTCTCAAAGCACACCGCTGACAGATGTGCGTGCTGAGTTCGCCTCCCCAGTTGCGATGGCGACACCACGTCCTGCGCCAGCGTTGCCTGATTCGTTCGTCGCGCCGGACGGCGTTCGGGAACGCGTGACCAGCAACGATGAGTTCTACGTCGTTGATATCTCGACGCGCGATCCCAACCTGGAAGAGCTGAGTTGGAGTCTTCGGGTTCATGGGCTGGTCGATCGCGAATTGCTGATTGGCTGGCCGGACCTCCTGTCGATGCCGTCCGTGGAGCTGGATGGGACACTGATGTGCATCTCGTACGAACACGACAACGGCTTGATCAGTACGACACGCTGGACCGGCGTGCCGCTGCGGGATGTCCTCGAACGTGCCGGGATCGGAACAACAACGATGGACGTAATCTGCCGGGGTGCGAACGGCTATTCAGACTCGATCCCGCTGCCGAAGGCTCTGGAACCAACGACAATACTGGCCTACGGGATGAATGGGACGACGTTGCCGCGCGCCCACGGGTTTCCGTGCCGGCTATACGTTCCCGGACTGTATGGTGAGAAGCATGTGAAGTGGCTCCAGGAAATTGAACTGGTCGACTATGACTACCGCGGCTACTGGCAGGAACGAGGCTGGACCGACGTCGCAGTCGTCAACACTGTTTCGATCGTCGACACTCCGCGCGGTACTGTCCTGCGCGACGCTGATATCGTGCCGATTGCCGGGGTCGCGTTCGCGGGCAATCGGGGGATTGCAGAGGTTCATGTCAGGATCGATGACGGGGCATGGGAGGACGCCGTCCTCGAAGGAAACGATCCGCAACTAATCTGGCAACGCTGGCGTTACGATTGGAGACCGGACCTGGGTAGCTATCGCGTGAGTGTCCGCGCAATTGACCTGGCTGGCAATGTCCAGGAAGAGTCTGTGCGTCCTCCGCATCCCGACGGTATGACCGGCGTACACACCGTCACTGTCGATATCGTGTGAAGCTCAGGCGAGGATGCTGATGATCTGGAAGAGGACGAAGCACGAAATGACGGTCAGCCCGACTGCGATCGCCGCGCAGCCAGCCGCCACGGAACTCCGCCCCCGTTTACGAAGGACACCAAACGCGACAAGCCCGGCAGCCAGCGAGACGAGGACCAGTATGATCATGATGATCGATGCACTATCCATACGAGCGTATCATTGCATGCAACGACCTCTCAAGTGAATCGAGCGACGATATACAGCGTGCCGGTAGCCGCCAGCAACGTCGGAATCGTCGCGATCACCCCGATCCGGAAGTAGGTGCCACTAGAGACGGCCAATCCTCCACGCCGCACTTCCGTCAGCCAGATCAGGGTTGCCAGCGATCCAACCACCGACAGGTTCGGGCCAATGTCGGCACCGAGTATCGATCCGGCAACGACCTCGTCGCTGGCCTCCGAGCGTTCGAGTGGGCCGCTCATCGCCAGGGCCATCGTCCAGTTGTTGACAACGTTGGTTCCGAGGGCGGTGCCAAACGTGATCGCCAGCAGCCCTCCGAACCCACCAATGTCTGCTGCCCGCTCGACCGACCTGCCGAGGAATCCAAGCAGGCCGGCGACATCCGCGGCTCTGACGACCAGCGCCAACCCGATGACGAATGCATACAGTGAAGGAGGTTGGACGCGTATGAGGTCGACAGCCGCGATTCTTTTACGGGCCAACGTGACCGCACCGAGCATTACGCCGCCCGTAAACGTCACAAGCGATGGCCTCACGCCGAGAAACGCTGCCAGAACGTACCCGATCCCGACCCCCGCCAGACCTGCGGCAATCCAGCGGTCGACGTTCGTGGTCGGGAAGGGAGGTTCATTACTGGACCGTTCGTCGCTGAAGCTACCGCGAAGTTGATTGCGAAAGAGCAGCAGAAACACTCCTGCATTGACGCCGACGGCCACGATCGTGGGAAGCCCCAGCAGGAGTACATGTCGCCCGAACGACAGATCAAGTCGCTCGGCATAAAGAAGGTTGATTGGATTGGAGACTGGCAACAGGCTCGACGCGGTGTCGGCGACGAATGAACATGCGAATAGATACGGTAGTGGTGGCAGCCCAAGCCGAAGGCAGGCGCTGAGTACGATCGGCGTCACGAGCACGACCGTCGCGTCATTCGAGAGGAATGCTGTCGTCAGCGCTCCGAAGGCAAAGACGGCCACCATCAGTCGTGTACCGCTGCCATGTGCGGAGTGAACCATTACTCGAGCTGCACGATCGAAGATGCCAGCCTGGCGTGCGGCCAGCGTGATCCAGAACAATCCGACTAGGAATGTCAGAACGTCAGTCAGCTCTCTCAGGACATCACTGAGGTCATCCAGAGCCAGCTGCCCGGTAACGACGAGCAGTGTGCCTGCGCCAATCGCCCAGGCGCCCTCGCTGATGCCGCGTGGGCGAGTCAGGACGGCGCCGATGGTCACAACCGCTACGACAGCGACAAACGCCTGCGACACGTCTGAAAGTTCACCTACATGACAACGACGCCGGGCATCCAACGGCAGGCAGGATGCTAACACGTCGTCGGTTGGCGTTGGCTATCTAACCGTCGGCGGTCTGAGCGGTTTCGTACGTCTCGACTGCCTGAATCGCTTCTTCGAGGCGAAGGGAGATGACGCGTGAGATGCCATCGTCGCCCATCGTGACGCCGTAAAGGGTGTCGGCACCTTCAATTGTGCCCCGATTGTGGGTGATGACGACGTATTGCGTCCCGCCTGAAAGGTCCCGTAGCTCATCCCGGAAGCGGACGACATTCGATTCATCCAGCGCGGCATCGACTTCGTCCAGCAGGCAGAACGGGCTTGGATTGACGCGCTGGATGGCGATCAGGAGTGCGACGGCTGTCAGCGCTCGTTCGCCCCCAGAGAGAGCGTTCAGGTTCTGGAGCCGTTTGCCAGGGGGCTGAGCGACGATGTCGATACCTGCTGTCCCATCATCGGCCACATTCATGACGAGCCGCGCCGATCCACCACCGAACAACCGGGCGAACGTCTGCTCAAAGGCGACGGCGACGTCACGGAACGTTTCAGTGAAGCGAGTCGCCATCTTCTCGTTGAGTTCCGACAGGACTCTCTGCAGTCCTTCTGCTGCTGTGTCTACATCAGCCAGTTGCTCGCTCAGGTAGGCAAGCCGCTGTGACTCGGCCTCATGCTGCTCCAGAACATCCTCGCCGACGTTGCTCATTCTCCGCAATCGCTCACGGAGTCGACTGATCTCCTGTTCGTCCGGCACGCCTTCGTCGTCATCGATGGATTCCAGTTCAGCGGGATCGCTGAGGTCGAGGTCGCCGCGGATTCGCTCGGTCAGGAAGACCTGCTCATCCTGAACCCGGGCAAGGTTGAGCGTCGCACGGTCACGCGCTCGTTCTGCCTCTCGTAGCTCGTCGGCGGCACGGTTGAGGTCGCGTTCTGCCGTTGTGAGCGCTTCGACAATCTCGTCACGCTTTCCGGTGACCGGTGGGACGGCTTGATGAGTTTCGGCGAGGCGCTGTTCAATCACGGAGATCGCGGCATCGAGGTCTTGCCGATCGCGGTCGTCGGTCGCCGATTCGTCGACAACCCGAGCGATCTCGGCGATCCGTGCGGCGGCGGCGGTCTGCGCGGAGGTCGCTCGATCCCGCGCACGGAGAGCAGCGGTCTCGGCAGTTTTCAATCGCTCCCGACTTGCGGCCAACTCCGCGCTCCAACCGGCAGCGATGACGTCCGGCTCATCCGGCTCGTCAGCCAGTGCTGCCGCTACCTGGTGTCGTTGATCCTCAAGAGCGGACTGTTCAGCCTCCAACGTTCTGCGCCGGCGTTCGAGTTCAGATGCTGTCTCGCGAAGCTCCCGATCCCGCACCTCAAGGGCGGCAACGTTGGCATCAGCTTGCCCGATCGTCGCTTCGGCGTCCGCCAGGTCTCGTTGAATCCGTTCTCGGCACGCGTGAATCTCGCGCATGGTGCGATGCAGATCGTCGAGTGTGATGCGGTGTTTCTGGCGATTGGCCTGCCCGTCCCGAATCGTCTCGGTCGCGCGTTCGATATCGCTTTGCAACGCTGTGCATGCGGCGCGTCGCTCCGTGATGAGTGCGGGAAGTGCTCGGCGTTCGCGCTCGCGAGCGAGCAATCCGGCTTCCGCGGCGCGGCCTCCGCCGGTGACACTGCCAGAAGGTCGAATAATCTCGCCGGATAGCGTCACCAACGTCCAGCCTGGCGCGGTCTCCAGGATGCGTCGTGAGGCATCGAGATCGATGACAACGAGCGTTCGACCAAGCAATTGCTCGACAACTACACCAACCTGCTCAGGATAGGTGACAAGGTCCGCCGCGACGCCTCGTATGCCCACATCACGGGTGTTCAGTGCAGGTCTGCGGCCAGGACGGACGGTAGTGAGCGGCTGGAAGGTAGCCCTGCCGCTATTCGAACGTTTCAGAAAGTCAATTGCATGCTGCGCGTCAGCCCATTCGACAACGACAATGTCCTGAAGATGACCACCGAAGGCGACCTCAATCGCGGTTTCAAGGTCCTTCGGGACATCGACGATCTCTGCGACTGTTCCCACCAGCCCAGGAAGCTCCAGCTCGCCGCGGTTGACGGCGCGCAACACCGCCCGAACGCCTGCATAGAATCCTTCGCCGCTGGCGTGAGATCGTTCGAGAACGTCCAAACGCGCTTGAAGCTGCGCTAGCTCACGTTCAGCCGTTCGAAGCGCGTTTCGCCGAGACTCGATGGCGTCGCTCGCATGTTTCAGCGATGCATCGCACCCGGCGATGGCCGCTTCGGTGACACCGAGGTGTGCGTTGAGCTCCGACTCCCGTTGGACGATGTCATCGAGTTCGTTGCGTAGTGATGCGAGACGTTCCTGGTTGTTGGCGGCGACCGCCGTTATCCGGTTGTGCTCGGTGGTAGTTGCAACCAACCGTTCTGTCATGGAGCTTTGCGCGCCGTCGACCTCGGCCAACTCGCGACTGATCGAAATCGACCGAGTGTCAATCGCATCGATCGCAGCGCGTAGTTCCGATCGTCGCAGGCGAGCGGCATCGACCATTGCGTTGTGCTCGGCCAGTTGTGCTTCGAGCGCGTCGATTCGCTCGACCATCTCACGAGCATCGTGTTCGTGGCGCTGCGCCTCATCGAGCAACTCTGCCCGTTCACGGTGCAACTCGTCGATTCGGCTCTGGAGGTCGGCCTGACGCTGCGTAGCTGCCCGAACGCGCGCGTCAAGGAGTGCGCGTCGATGGCGCGTCTCGGCCAGTTCCCGCTCATGACTGATCACTGCCTCGGTGAGCTGTCGCAACTCGTCCGCCAGCCGTCGCTCGTCGCTGCGGAGTCTTCCCAGCCGGAGAGAGGACTGCTCATGGTGGCGTTCATGTTCGTCGTGACCCCGTTCGGTCTCGCGCAGCGCGGCGCGGACGTCCGCGAGTCGTGTGAGAGATTGCGCCCAGAGGTGACCGTAATAGAGACGCTGAAGCGTCAGCAGGCGGTCGCGGACGGTGCTGTATTCGCGTGCGAGACGGGCTGAACGCTCCAGTGAGCGGACGCGTGGCTCTAGCTCGCCGAGGATGTCGCGCATGCGCTGGGCGTTGGCGGACGATTCTGCCAGGCTTCGTTCGGCTTCGTTCGCGCGCAAGCGCAGGCCACTGATACCGGCTGCATGCTCGAACAATCCACGGCGTTCTTCTGGACGCTGAGACAAGGCAGCGTCGACCAGCCCCTGACCGATGATCGTGTATGACTGGCCAAGTGGTGCGACGAGCTGCTGGATATCTTTCAGGCGAACCCGACCGCCGTTGATCAGATACTGACTCTCGCCAGAGCGGAACGCGCGTCGGGCGACGGTGATCTCATTGAACGGTAGAGGCAGATCACCGTCGCTGTTGTCCAGCGTCAGGACGACTTCAGCCATGCTGAGCTGTGCGCGCTTGTCGGAGCCGGCGAAGATGACGTCCTCGGTCCGGCGGCTGCGCAGGTTACTGTACCCCTGCTCACCTAGCACCCATCGCAACGCTTCAGCGACATTCGACTTCCCGGAGCCGTTCGGGCCGATGACGGCCGTGATGCCCTGGTCAAACACGAACGATGTCGGAGTAGCGAAGCTCTTGAAGCCGTGGATATCAAGCTGCTTGAGCAGCAGCGTCATGAACCGCCCGTTCTCCCACTCCCTCGCTCAACACCAACTAGAGATGCTACCAGAGTCGTCCAGCCTCGCGACATCCGGCATCAGTTCAGCATCGGCGTTACTGATTTCCGTCTCTAAGCTGAGCGCTTTTCGCGACCAAGTAGTTCCATGACATATTCAAAGACGTTGTACGGTTGGGCTCCGACGATGGCACGATTACCGATTATGAACGCCGGCACTCCGGTCAGACCGATCTGACGTGACATTTCCAGATCCTCATCGACGCGTCCGGCGTAACGACCATCGTCAAGCGCCGCAATCATTGCGTCGGCATCGAGTCCGGCAGATGTTGCGATCTCACGCAGCACGTCGAGCTTCCCGATGTCACGGCCTTCGGCGTGGTATGCGCTGAGGACAGCGCGATGGAATGGGTCGAACAGCCCCCGATCTCGCGCGAATTCAGCCGCCTCTAGGGCACGGCGTGAGTTCGAGATCCAGTCACGGTCAGCCATTGACAACCCGGCCTCGGCCGCCATCTGGCGGACTCCCGCGCGACGTTGCTCGCGAACCTCCGGCGGAAATGGATAGGGGCGACCTTCGGGCGGCGTATCCGGCGCGAGCAGGTATGCGCGCCACTGAACCTCGACATCGTAATCCTGCTGGAGTTGATCGACCCGAACCAGGCCGATGTAGCAGAATGGTCAGACGTAGTCTGAGAACACGACGACAGGTACGGGTTCTCCTGGTCGGACCTCCACATTTGATTCCTTTCATGGCGTGCGAGTCTCCGGCAATTTCTTGAGAGCCGTCGCAATTCCGTAACCATACTGTAGCCGTCAGTCCCGGCGTGATAGCCTCGGAGCGAGGAGATAAGTTGACGATCGTGCTCAACGGTAACCGACTCGTGCTCCGCGACTGGCGCGATGACGATCTCGGTGCGTGGCGACAATGGCTGTTGCCCAACCAATGATGGCAGGATCTGGATGGACCGTACTATTCTTGCCCCAATTCCAATCAGGTGGACGAGATGATTGGGAGAGCACGCTGTCACATCACTGTGAGCGATTGGCCCGTACCTCGCCGGTGCCTAGTCATTGCGATGGCCGATACCGACGCGTTCATCGGAATCGTGTCATGGTACTGGGAGAGCGAAGAGACGAACTGGCTCTCGCTCGGAATCGTCATCTTCGATCCAGCCTGCTGGAGTCAGGGATACGGCCACGAAGCCCTTGGACTCTGGTGCCAGTACTTGTTCGATGCCCTGCCGGCCATCGTCAGGCTCGACCTGCGGACGTGGTCGGGGAACCACGGGATGGTGCGGTTAGCTGAGAAGCTGGGATTCGTGCAGGAGGTTCGATTCCGAATGGCTCGGATTGTGAACGGCGTGTACTTCGATGGGCTGGGCTATCGTGTTCTTCGATCTGAGTGGGAGACTCGTTATCCACCTGGGTTCGCCAAACACTTGAGCCGTCTGACCGATATTGCCGAGACCGGTGCTACACTGCCGTGTCTGAAGCGATGCGAGGAACAGTCGCCAAGTGAGATATGAGTGATCTGGGAGAGAGAATGGCGAGTAGTGCGATGGGGACGCGCGATCTGCCGGCCAACGGCGCGGCGATCATGCTCGAAGCGGAGTTGCGTGGGCAGGATCGACGGCGAGGTGCGCTTTGACCGCACGTCGCGGATGCTCTACTCCACTGACGCCAGCAACTACCAGATCGAACCGGTAGGTGTCGTCCTCCCGCGACACGCCGACGATGTCCACGCCGCCATCGAGCTAGCGTCCAGGCATGGCATCTCAATCTTGCCGCGCGGCGGTGGCTCGGCATTGGCCGGACAGACGGTTGGCCAATCATTGGTCATCGACTTTTCGAAGTACATGGATGCCGTCCTGGAGATCAACGCGGAAGAGCGCTGGGCACGTGTTCAACCGGGTATCAACCTGGACCTGTTCAACACCAGACTCAAGCCTCACGGGCTCATGTTTGGTCCAGATCCGAGCTCCGGAAATCGCGCGACGATCGGCGGCGTCATCGGCAACAATTCGTCTGGAGCGCACTCGATCCTCTACGGGATGACAGCCGATCATGTCGAGCAGACGACGGTTCTGCTCGCCGACGGCACGCAAGGTGACGCTCGATCCGAGCACGGTCGCGAGGGCCGGACAGGATGATGTCGTTGGACGGCTGATGTCCAGGCTGCTGGCCTTTCAGGAGCACACTCCCCGGTCATCCAGCGCGATTTCCCGCGACATTGGCGACGCGCAACTGGGTACTCGCTTGACCAGTTTCTGAAGGACGAGCTGAACCCTGCCAGGCTGATCGTTTCATCCGAAGGAACGCTGGCGACGACTTTGGAGGCGCGATTAGGGCTGGTGCCGCTGCCGAAGAAGACGGCGTTGGCGCTGCTGCAGTTCGAAGATCTGGTCGAGGCGATGGCGACGACGACCACGATTCTCGAAACGAACCCTTCCGCGATCGAATTGATGGACCGAATGCTGATCGAGTTGACACGGCAGCAGTCTGGTTTTGCGGCCGGCGTGCGCTTCATCAAGGGTAGCCCGGAGGCGGTCCTGGCCGTCGAATACTATGGCGAAACCGACGAAGAGCTTCGCGACAAACTCGACAAGCTGGAGTGGCATCTTCGAACGAAGGGGATGCTTCCGGGCGAGGAGATGGTGCGCGCCTATGACGCGAAGCAGCAGGCAGACATCTGGAACGTTCGCAAGGCGGGACTCGGCCTGCTGATGTCGATCAAGGGTGACGCCAAGCCGATCCCGTGCATCGAGGACGTCTCGGTTCCGGTTGAACACCTGGCAGAGTATGTGGCTGAGATCAAGCGCCTCTGCGCCGAACATGGCACTGTCGCTGCCTACTACGCGCACGCCAGCGCAGGTTGCCTGCACATCCGGCCGCTCATCAGCCTCAAGGAGGCGGCCGGCATCCGCTCGATGGACGAGATTACTCGGTCGGCGACCGAGCTGGCACATCGATTCAGCGGCGTCATGAGTGGCGAACACGGCGACGGACTTCAGCGATCCGAACTCAACGAACAGATCTTTGGTCCTGAACTCTATGCGGCGATGAAGGAGTTCAAGACGATCTGCGACCCACAGGGGCTGATGAATCCCGGCAAAGTCGTCGACGGCCCGAGCATGACGGAGAGCTTGCGCTACGGCGCGGAATACGTCACCGCCGATGTGACGACGTTCCTCGATTTCACGCGCGAGGGCGGGTTCGTCCGCGCGATTGAGATGTGCAACGGTGCAGGCGTGTGCCGGAAGGTCGGCGCTGGCACGATGTGTCCATCGTACATGGCGACGCGAGACGAGATGGATACGACACGTGCCCGCGCCAACGCGCTGCGAAACGCGCTGGGAGGTCGGATCTTTTCGCCTGACGACTTCACCAGCCGCGAGACCTACGAGGTGATGGATCTCTGCATCTCGTGCAAAGCGTGCAAGACCGAATGCCCGTCGAGCGTCGACATGGCGAAGATCAAGGCTGAGTTCCTCGCGCACTACCTCGCGGAGCATGGTGTCGACCGGCGGACACAGGTGTTTGCCAATGTCCATCAAGGTTCGAAGCTGGCTTCGCGCTTCCCGGCGATGGCGAACGCATCGATGAACTCACCTGCTGGACGCGCGGCGCTGACGAAGCTCGGCGTTCACCCTGAGCGCAGAATGTCGCCATTCGCCGAGCAGACCTTCGAGCAATGGTGGTCGCTGCATACGCGTAAGCGAGATCAGGCCGGGCCCGAGGACGATTCGCGGGCAGGTGGTCTACTTCCACGACACCTTCACGACCTACAACTATCCCCGCGTTGGCCGGGCCGTTGTTCGCCTTCTGGAGGCTGCTGGCTTCGAGGTGATCGTCGAGACACGCCGCGAATGCTGTGGACGTCCGATGCTTTCAAAGGGGCTGATCGAAGAGGCTCGAAAGCTGGCGCGGGCCAACGTCGCGTTGCTGGCCCAGTACGCCCATAAGGGGATACCGATCGTCGGATCTGAGCCAAGCTGCATCCTGACGCTACGAGACGAATACACCGACCTGTTACCGGACGACGATGACACGCGAGCCGTCGCCGCGCAGGCGTTCATGATCGACGAGTACCTGGCGAAGCTTGCTGCTCGCGACGAGCTCGACATCGCGTGGCGAGCAGAGAAGCGCGAGGTGCTCTTCCACGGTCATTGCCACCAGAAGGCGCTGATCGGAATGGTTCCGTCGATGGGGATACTGAAGCAGGCGAACCTGGATGCGCGCGAGTCCGGCGCTGGCTGTTGCGGGATGGCTGGCTCGTTCGGCTACGAGACCGAGCACTACGAAGTGTCTCGCAAAATCGGTGAGGAGCGGCTCTTCCCTCGCGTCCGCTCTGCTTCGGACCAGACGGTCATCGGCGTGGCCGGAGTCTCGTGCCGCCAGCAGATCGAGCACTTCACGGGCCGACCGGTAAAGCACATCGCCGAGATTCTGGCCGAGCAGGTCCTCCCCGGTCACGCCTGGAAACCAGGCCACCAGGAGTCGCGAGCCGTGGCAGCAGACTGAGCCATGCATGTGGGATCACAACAGTCCGTGCGCTCTCAGGCGTCGGTTGCGGCGGTTTACCGCCGTCGAGAGGAAGATGCAATGGCGACGATTCAGACGTCCACAGGTGTCTTGACGCTTCCGGATGGCGTTGCGCTCACGTCAAAGTCGAGCCGGCTGTTGTGCTCCCTGCTCGAAGCCGTACTAGCGATCGTGACGCTCGGGATTGGCTACTTCATCTGGTCATTCTTTACCTATCGAACTGGTCAGACACCGGGCAAGAAGCTGATGGGGATCCGTGTCGTCTCGCTTAACGACGAGAAGGCGCTGACGTTCTGGATGACGTTGCTGCGTGAGTGGATCGTAAAGCCTTTCATTGGCGGCATCACGTTTGGCGTCGCCTACGCCTGGGTTCTATTCGACGCGAAGAACCAGGCACTGTATGACAAAGTGCTCAACACGATTGTGGTTGACGATCCACAGGGGCTAACGATTGTGACACACGTTCCAACGGTTGCGTCGACATCGTTTTGATTGGTCAGCCTGGACATTGACGTCGTCGAACTGGTGAACGACTGATTGGCACTGAGTGCCTGACGATGGTTAGCGCGGCATAATCGTGCCGCGCTCCCATTTGTCACCTTGGTAGCCGGGTTCGGTCTCGCGGGCAAGGTTGTCGTCTCCGTCGCCATCGTTGTCGCCAGCGCCGAAGAACCCTGAGTCCTTGTTCTCCTCTGGCGGCACATCTGTTCCCAGACCTCGTGCCCGTCGAGGTGCGATCTGCTCAGCTTCGGTCCCTGGCTCGATAGCGTTGGAATCGCCTGAGTCAGTCAGGAATCGTTCTTCGCCAGGGTGGTTCTGTTGTTGCTTGCGATCCGTCATCTGCGGGGTACCTTCCGTTGTACGTTGTTCCGGACACTGGTATCGACGATGCACGATGCACGACGCATGCCGCGCTGTTCACTCGGAGCGAGGCATTGCGCGTAGGCGTAACCTGTCAGAAGGTCTGACTGAATCGACGCGACGATCGCATCTGGATCGGCCCCGGCCGGCGCAGTGACGACGAGTTGGAGTGTCGTCTGATACTCGGGATTCGAAACTCCGCGTTCACCCATATCCAAATGCAACAGTAGTGTGTGAAGGGCGAGCACGCATACCGCAACAAGTAGTACCGAGAGCGGCTGGCCCAAATCATCGACTAGTGGGTCCGATCCTTCGACGCCAAGAGGCTTTGCGAACACCCGATACATCACGACCGAGAGGCTTACGAGCACCGCGACGATTGCCAGGATGACGATCGCCAGGACACCTCCGCCCATCGCAAGCACCGATCGATCACGTTCGTGCAATCACTTCCTCCATTCGCCGCCCGCTCAAGCCTCGGACCACCACCATCGACGGCTTGTGTTGAGGTTTTCGCAGCCGGTCTCGGTGATCAGGATGTTGTCTTCAAGGCGCAAACCGCCGCGCGGGTGGCGGTAGAGACCTGGCTCCGGTGTCAGGAACATGCCAGGGCGTAGAATCGTCCGATCTCCAGTGAAGAGGACTGGCGGCTCGTCGCTGGCAACGCCGAGTCCGTGTCCGCAGTAGGTGCTCGGACCGCCGAAGTGCATCGACTGGTAGCCGTCGAAGCCCTCGTTGTGGGCGATCTCGTCGATCGAGTGCTGAAGTTCCTCGGCTCGGACACCTGGGGCGGCCGTCGCAATGATCGTGTCCAGCATGCGCTCGACCGTCTCGAACATGTGGCGGGCGATGCCGTCCGGCTCGCCGATGACGGCCGAGCGGCAGATGTCGAACCCATAGCCCTTGTACGAGCCGCGAATCTCCATCTGGGCCATGTCGCCCCGTTCGAGCACGCGCTCAGATGCGAACGGGCGCATCAGCGGCTCTCCAGAGCGGTAGACGCCGCTCTGGCACGTGAGCGACGTGTTGGTCGCTCCCAGCGAGCGTAGCGTCGCATCGATATCGGCGACGACCTCGTTCTCGGTCCGGCCGAGGCGGTATGCCTGCATGGCTGTTTCGGCGCCTGCGTCGGCGATCTTTGCCGCTCTCGCGCAGGATCGACTGTTCCAGATCGTCCTTGACGGCCCGCATCGACCAGAGGATGTCATCGGCGAAGTAGAACGAGCACTGTGGCAGTGCCGCATGAATGTCCCGGTGGAGCAGAACGGGCAGGAATTCTTCGCCGGCCAGTCCCCAGCGTTCGCCTCGATCCAGTCCATACCCTTCGATCACATGTGCCAGTCCTCGTGGCAGGTTGGTGTCGACGGCGACCTGCTCGACCGTTACATCCGGCTCATAGTAAGGTGAGGTAACGAGTAGCGTCTCCTCGCGATCGACGGGGATGACGACCGCACAGTAGCCGCGGCCACGCTGCTCGTACATCGAGGGGTGTGAGCCGGCGATTGGGCGATGGTTCGCGAGGTAGAGCCCGTTGCCGGCCCGGTCTGGATCCCGCGAGAAGACGATCAGGCCAGCCAGCCCGCGCGCGCTCGCCTCGACGCGACAACGCTGGCGGCGGTCAAGGTACTTTTCGATCGGTATCGGCAGATGGTCCCAGTTCCCCACGTCACGACGCTCCCCACTATCCGACATCGGCGCGAATGCCGCGACATCGTAGCGTAGAATCCGGTCATGGGTGCTTCAGTCGTTCCGCTCGAATGGGAATCTGCCAGCGACCTCATCGAGATCGTTCGGCAACTGGGTCGACACTCGCTAGCCGCGAATCTCGACTCGACGTTTACTGATGGCGTCGTTGCAGCAGGCGCTAACGAGGCAATGGTCGAGGCCGGGTTGTTCGCGCTGACGTTGCCGGCCCGCTACGGTGGTCAGGGGCGCAATTATACGGCCCTCGCTGCCGTATGTGAGGAGCTTGGACGGATCGACACGTCGTTCCAGGTCGCTCTGACGGTCCACCTCGGGCTCGTCAGCATGTGTATTCTCCAATGGGGCAGCCTGGAGCAACGTGATGAATGGTTGCCGCGACTTGCGAACGGCGAGCGGCTCGGGACGTTCGGCCTGACCGAGCCAGGTGCAGGTTCGGATGTTGGGGCACTCCGGATGCGGGCACGCGAAGTCGAAGGCGGCTTTGTCCTCAACGGCGAGAAGACCTGGATCAGCTCGGCCAACATTTCTAATCTGTTTCTGCTCTTCGCAACAGTCGATCCGGAGAAACGGCATCGAGGTATTACCGCATTCATCGTTCCTGCTGAGTCAGCGGGTCTGACGACGACACGGTTGCACGGGAAGCTTGGCGTACGTGCCGGCGACACCGGGACAGTCGTCTGCAACGATGTTTTCGTCCCACGGGAGAACGTGCTCAGTGAGGTCGGCGAGGGGTTTGCTGTCGCGCTCTCGGCGCTCGGAAACGGGCTCTTCACCGTCGGCTGTGGTGCGCTCGGGATCGCTGCTGCCTGTCGAATGTGGACAGTTGACTATCTGCGAGCGATTGGTCTCTCAGGATCCGGCTGGGAAGCAGGCGAACTGGCCCAGATGGTTGCACGCGAGGAAGCCTCCCGGTCGTTGCTGGCCCATGCCGCCACGCTGAAGGACGCTGGTTTACCAAACACACGCGAGACCGGCCTCGCGAAGTGGACCGCGGCAGAAGCTGGCTACGCCAACGCCAACGCTGCTCTGGCGATCTATAACGCTCATGAGCCAGGCGAGGATCTGACGTTGCTCCGCCACTGGGCCAACGCGAAGGGGGCGGTCATCTACGGCGGCACGTCCGAAATTCACCAGACAATGCAGGCGGGATACGCGCTCGGCGGCCGCATTGACCGACCATTTCGTATCCCAAATCCCACCGCGGCCGACCTCGTCTAGCTGCACTCAGCCGTGAGTGGACGGCCAGAGTCCGGCGCGATGCTTATGGCAGGTAAGGTACGCGAAACGGGCACCTTGCGGACTGATCGAGCGGGCGGTTCCCTTCGGGACAATGACGAGTTGACCGGCACCTAATTCCGTCGCCTTGCTGTCGATCGTGACCCGACCTTCGCCATCAACCGCGACCAGCAGCACGTCAACCTCGTCGTTGACATGTTCCGCAATCGAACTGCCGGCGCGGAGGACGACAAGGTTGACATTCAAGTCGACGGTTGCCTGCGACCATGCAGGCCCGTTCTGCCTGGCGGCGTGCGCCAGTTCCACCAGTGACACCACCTCAACAGGATCGGCGCTTTGGTTGAGCGATTGATCGTCGTTACACATCGTGCCTTCACTCCGCTAACTGTGCACCATCGGTATTCAGTCATCCGCCGCAATTGGCGGCGTCGCAGGTTGCCAATGACAGGCATTGTCGTCCGCGAGATGACTTTCGACGTCGATGTCGGGTGGGTGGATGCCCAGCATGACATGCAGCACTTTCGCACAACAGAGGACGGTGTGCTCGATCTCTTCGGTGTCGAACCAGGGCTGGACGTCCAGTAGCAGGTAGTTGCCATCTGAGGCTGGACGAGCGGACGCTCCTTCGAGACGGACTGCCTTGGCCACCTCGCTCACGTCAGCGCCTGCCGGAAGCTGAACCCAGACCCCGATCTGATCGGGGCACGGCCAGGCCGAGATTCCGAGTGTTTCAACGACACCCTGCGCGACCTGTAGACAGGCAGACCGTTGAAGCTTCGCGATCAATTCAGCCACTCGCCGTTGCTCGTGAGCAAGCTCCGGCAACAACTCGCGGTCGGCCAGCGAGAGCCATCGCTCAATACCGACATCCTGCCGGATCTGTGTCCCCCGGACCGGAGGACCGCCATCAATGGCGAGTTCTCAGTACTCTTCCCACTTCCCGCGCCAGCGCGAATCCGCTGGGTCGTTCGGCTTGTCTCGCACGAGCCAGTTTCGCAATCTTCTCACGACAGACACCTTGCTTCATAACAAATCGCCGTCACTCGGTCAGTACGCTGACCGTGCGATCCCGGATCACAATTTCACGCCAATCGCACCGGCCCTCAGGCGAGAAAGTAGCGTTGGGTCAGCGGCAACGACTCGGCCGGCGGATTGGCCACGAGTTCACCATCGATGAACACCTCGGTCGTCCGGGCATCGACGCGAACGTCCGGGCTGGTCGTGTTGTGCAGCATGTCGCGCTTGAAAGTGGCTCGCACGTCGCGGACGGGAACCGACCGGCGTGTCAGATGCGGGCTATTTGGAATGCCGTGCTCAGCGTGACGTGAGACAAAGTTAACAGCCAGACGTGCTGGTGCCAGACCATAGGAGCCGAACATCGGACGATAGATCAGCGGCTGTGAGGTTCGTGTTGATCCGTCGCCGTCGCTGCCTTGTGAGGCGACGACGAAGCCGCCCTTGACAATCGATTGCGGCTTGACGCCAAAGAATGCCGGGTTCCAGAGGACGATGTCTGCCAGCTTCCCCGGCTCAAGGCTGCCGACCTCGTGGTCGAGGCCGTGCGCGATCGCCGGGTTGATCGTCGTCTTGGCGATGTACTGAGTAATGCGTTGGTTGTCGTCGCCCTGCAGCGTCTGTTCGTCGAAGCCGCCGCCTCGAAGCTCTTTCATCCGGTGAGCAACCTGCCACGTACGTGAGATGACCTGGCCGATCCGCCCCATCCCTTGCGAATCGGACGACACGATCGCAATCGCTCCGATGTCATGCAGCACATCTTCGGCAGCGATTGTGCTTGCCCGGACCCGATCGCGGGCCGCTGCCATGTCTTCGGGAATGCTCCGATCGAGTCGGTGGACGGCGACCACCATGTCGAGTTGTTCGGCGACCGAATTGATGCTGTAGGGAAGCGTTGGATTGGTCGACGAGCCGATCACGTTGGGAACCGAGCAAATCTCGATCAGGTTCGGTGCGTGGCCGCCGCCCGAGCCCTCAACATGGTAGGCGTGAATCGAGCGGCCATTGATTGCTGCAATCGTTTCGGCAAGCGCGCCGGCCTCGTTCAGTCCATCGGTGTGGATCGCGACCTGCCCGCCCGCCTGATCGGCAATCGAGAGGCAGGCGTCGATGACAGCCGGGAAGGCGCCGACATCCTCATGAATCTTGAGACCCGATGCGCCGGATTCGAAGTGCGCCGCAAGCTGTTCGCGATCACTCGATCCTCGCGCAAGCACGGCCAGGTTCAGGGGAATCGCCTCGAACGCCTCGAAGATGTGGCGCATGTTGTTGATCGGGTTGACACCCAGGTCCCAGACTCCTCCGCTTCCCTGGGCAACCAGCGTCGTGATTCCTGCGTACAAAGCTGTCTCGATCAGGCTGGTTGATGACAGGTGGACGTGGCTGTCGACGCCGCCAGGCGTCGCAATCAGCCCGTCGCCAGGGATAATGCCGGTTGCGCTGCCAATGACTACATCAATGTTGTCAGTCACGTCCAGATTGCCGGCCCGTCCGATACCTTCGATTCGGCCGTCCTTGATACCGATGTTTGATTTGAAGACGCCCAACACCGGGTCAATGACGATGACGTTTGTGATGACGAGGTCTAGTTGACTCGGACTCGAACGACCGAACAGCATCCCGTCCCGCAGTGGGCGTCCGAAACCCGCGACCGGCTCGAAACCATAGAGCGTATCGTCGCGCTCAATTCTCGCGAAGAGATTCGTATCGGCCAGCCTGATCCTGTCGCCGGTCGTCGCGCCGAACTGCCGGTTGTAGTCCGACCTGTCCATTGAGTGAGGCATCGATCGTCCCCTTGCTGGTCTTCGGCCTTCAGCAAGCCATGATACTCTGATCGAGGATGGCAACCGCAAGCGTGAATGAGGGATGAGAGATGAGCACAATCCAGTCGCCGCGCGATGTCGCAACTGGCCGGACGTTCCCGTTCTATCGATTCAGCGGCAATCATCGGCAGATCGGCGAGCAGTTTGGTGAAGCGTGTCGCGACCTGATCCACCGTCATCGTGACAAGGTGGTCGCCCGGCTGGGCGAGAAGAACGGTCTGACGCGAGAGCAGGCGCTGGACAAAGCGATGGAATACCGCCCGTATGTGATCGAGCACGCCGGATTCTTCGACGATGAAATCCAGGGGATGGCAGCTGCGTCCGGGTTGTCGTTGCCCGAGGCCTACCTGTTGCAATTGCGGGCTGAAGCTGCGACTCCGGTGCTGGATGAGGACACGAACGAGTGCACGACGTTCGCCGTCCTGCCGGAGGCAACAGCTAACGGAGTCGGTCTGGTCGGGCAGAACGCTGACTTACCTGCCTTCTACGGCGAGATTGCGATTACGGCTGAAATCCGCGCCGACGATCAGCCCGCCGTACTGATGGTGCTGCCGGCCGGCCAGGTGTCATACATTGGCATCAACGATCGCGGTCTGGGCGTCTTCGCCAACTTCGTGACCTGCGATGGCTGGAGGAAGGGCTTTCCGCGTTACTTTCTGTCGCGACTGGCACTGACTGAGGATACGGTTGACGGCGCCGTCGATCGCATCCGCTCTGTCCGTCGCGCATCTTCGCGCAACCTGATCATGCTTGACTCTCACGGCTCGGCTGCCGATCTCGAGACGACGCCGACCCGCGACGCGCGACTCGATCCCGAGAACGGCCTACTTGCCCATTCGAACCACTATGTTCATGAGTCGCTGCATGACGAGGAGCGTTCACCGGCGAAAAATGTCGCCAACTCTCGAGTCCGTCTGCAACAGATGCGCGAGTTGCTGGCTACCAGTCACGGACAACTCGACGCCGAGCGGATGCAGGAGATCATGCGGGACCGAACTTGCTACCCAGACACGTTGTGTCGGATGCCAGGCGACGATCCCGATAGCGACACGATTACCTTTGCGTCGGTGATCGCCGAGCCTGGAGAAGGGCGGATGTGGGTAGCAGTCGGACCGCCGAACGTGAATCCCTACGTGCCACTCGAGTTTTCGGCGTAACGCGTCACGACGGCTGGTGCAGGAAGCCGCGCTCGACAAGTTTTGCGAGCGCGGCACTGGCGTCGACCTCGTCGAGTGAGCCGTTGACGGCGTTGTTGAATCCGTGGACGACGCGTTTGCCCCCGATCGGCACGAGGACAAGAAGCTTCGTCTCACCCGGCTCGAAGCGGACGCTGCCGTTGGCAGGTACATCGAGCCGCATTCCCCAGGCACGCCGGCGGTCAAACGACAGCCGCGGATTTGCTTCGAAGACGTGAAAGTGCGCGGTTAGATGAACCGGCACATCGCCGTTGTTGGTGACCGGAACTGTCGTTACGGGAAGACCCGCGTTGATCTCTACCGGATCACGGGACGATACGATCTGACCTGGAACTATCAATCATCCTCCGCGATCGGGTTGTAGAGTGTCACCAGCCTCGTGCCATCCAGAAACATCGCGTCTATGTGCAGGACGCGAATCATCTCCGGCACACCCTCCATGACATCGGAGCGTCGCAGGATTGAGCACGCGTGCCGGATGACCTGCACAAAAGGCGTCCCAGCGCGCGCCTCCTCGAAGACCTCGTCTGTCAATATCGCTACTGCTTCCGGATGATTCAGCTTGAGACCACGCGCACGGCGGCGCCGGGCCAGCTCAGCGGCGGCGAATACCAACAGCCGATCAGTTTCCTTCGGAGTCAGCGCCACGTCCAGATTCCTCCAAAGTGATTGGGTTCATGGGTTCGCGAGCATTTCGAGTATGCAACCGTTCACCGCTAAGGACTCGACGGATCAGGTTGCTGAGCGACTCCCGGACGTCTGATAGCGTGTCAGGTGGGCTGACCCGCTCCAACAAGGCTTCAGGGTTCGTGTCCGAAGCCTGGCGTGGCGTGAGGGCAATTCGCATGCGGCCGGTTCGACGACGATGAAGCAGGATCGTCCAAACGAGACAAGCGGTCACGGTAACGAGGGCAAGTGCTGCGACGATTGTCAGGATCGTCCAGAACCACGGCGTATCATTACCGACCGTTGAGCGCGCTTCAAGTTGGGTGGGCCCTACAAGCGGAATGTTCCAGACTGCGCTCCCTTCCCCACGCCGTCCGCCGTTGGTCGAGGTGATCTGGCCCGGCATTGTGACGCGATACTCAATTTGTACGACTTCGCGCACGCCTTCGGGTGACGAAAACTGTGGATGGCCTGGAGCGACGTTCGCGGCGGCTTTGTAGAGCAACTCACCGTCGACCGTCAGGTTCAGCTCGAACGAGTTTCCGCCCACCGCTTCGCTGACCTGTTGGAACGTACCCTGGAAGGGCGCAACTGGTCCGTGAGTGGTGTCCACAACAAGCGTGTTAAAGATACTGTTCAGCGCGAGTCCTGCGTCGGTCGCGTCCTGCGTCGTATTGATAACGCGAATGCCGATCGATTCGGGATTGTCGATTCGGACCGTCGTCAATCCGCCAGAGCGAGCGTTCATCTCCGCATCGGCAATCTGTCGCTCAACTCGCGCGATATCCTGCTCGGTCATGCTCGCGAGCGGAACGGTTACTTCCAGCGTGTGGGTTGCCGTCCCGTCTTCGTTGAACATTGAGCCAAATCGCACTGACGCGCAGCCTGCGAAGAGCAGCACGCAGGCAACGACCGCGATTCCAGAACGGACGCACGCACGCGTGATTGTCCTGGTTCGGCCCCGATCCTGGTCGCGTTGGAGACCCATCCACCCTACCTCATGGGAGCATTCGATCCTGTTGCGTACCGTACTATATCGCGTAGAGCAGGAGTCAAAAGTGGACCGACGGGAGGGTGTGTGATGTATGACTATCGACCGGCCGAGATACCGCGTTCCCTGACGACGGTGCTGGCCAGACTCCACGCCGATGACGCCGAGCGATTAGTGAACGCATACCGGTTTGCCGCCGCCGCGCACGCCGAGCACAGACGTGACGAGGGATCGCCGTTTATCGAGCATCCGGTCGCCGTTGCGATTGTCCTCAGCGAAGAGCTTGGTTGCCGCGACGTTGATCTGCTCGTTGCTGCCCTGAATCATGATGTCCTCGAAGATTGCGACTGGCTTTGCAGGGATGATGTCGTCGGAGCGATCGGCGAGCGGTCGACTGGCCTCGTCGCGGACGTGACAAAGGAACCGGTCCCCGACGCGGACAAGTCAGCCCGGGACCAGCGCTATCTTGAACACCTCTGGGAGATTTCGTCCGATGCGAAATTGCTAAAGCTCGCAGATCGCATCCACAATTTGCGCTCGGTCCCGAATGCTGATGACCCCGCCAAGGCTCGCCGATATCTCGATGTTAGTCGCAGAGAATTCTATCCGCTCGCGCTGACCGTTGATCCGACCGCGGCGCGGTTGATCGCGGAGGCATGTGACGCAATCGAGGAGTATCTTGATGCTCAGGTGTCATGAGTAGCGTTAGACCATCCGACGCGACTCAGGATCACGCCAGCGGGCACGACGTTTGGTCAGGAGCCTGGTTACCAGGTAATCATACTCCTTCGATCGCCCGCGCCGCCGTTTGGGTTCGTCCCAGTGGACGCCTTTTTCGTAGTTGCACGCAGCATGTGCCAGGGCAAGGTTGAGCAGATCGTTGTTACCCCCGGCACTGCGCGGGACGATATGCTCTATCGTGGCCCCACCTCCCGTTGCGGCATCAAAGCGGAGGGGACCGTTGCAGATCAGGCACTTGCCGATCCAGTCACCATCGATAAGTCGGAATGTGGCGTCGGTTTCGGCAACGGCGGTCAGCAATGCCAGTCTGCTGTGCGGCGGTCGTGTCTCTGCCATCGAATCCCTGTGATAGGCTAGGTTGCCCTGAATCGCGCCGGCACCGGCGCACAGATGGTGTCTGATTCAACCACGACGACCGAATGAGCGAGAGCGGAACAACGATGACCGAGACTGCTGGCCCACTCAGCGGCGTGCGCGTGCTGGACCTGTCGCGCGTGCTGGCAGGTCCGTACTGCACGATGGTCCTGGGGGACCTCGGGGCGGATGTAATCAAGGTTGAGCAGCCGGGAAAGGGTGACGACACCCGTGCCTGGGGGCCGCCGTGGGCCGGGACCGAGAGCGCGTATTTTCTGGCAATCAATCGCAACAAGCGCGGCATCACCCTGGACCTGAAATCGACCGAAGGGCAGCAGATTATCCGTGATCTCGCGGCTCGCAGCGACATCGTTGTCGAGAACTTCAAACTCGGAACGTTGGAGCGGATGGGCATCGGCTACGAGCAGTTGCGCGAAATCAACCCGCGTCTGGTCTGGGCAACTGTCAGCGGCTACGGACCGGATGGTCCGTGGGCCGACCGCCCTGGCTACGACTTCATTATCCAGGGCGAGAGCGGCATCATGGCGATCACCGGCGTGCCGGATGGGGAACCAATGAAAGTCGGTGTCGCAATTGTCGACATAACGACCGGGCTATTTACTGTCATCGGGATTCAGGCGGCGTTGCGCGCGAGGGAGACGACTGGAATTGGCCAGCGAGTGGATGCGAGTCTCCTCACATCGGCGGTCGCCTGGCTCGCGAATGTTGGTCAAAGCCATCTCGTGTCGAATATGCCGGCCCGGCGCTACGGTAACGCCCACGCGAGCATTGTTCCCTATCAGGTGTTCAAGGCGCGTGACCAGCACATCACGATCGGCGCGGGTAACGACCGTCAGTTCCGCTCGCTCTGCGAAGTATTGGAACGTCCCGACATCGCCGAAGACGAGCGGTTTTCGACGAATCCACTCCGCGTCGAACATCGTGACGCGCTCGTCGATTTGCTCCAGTCTGTGTTCAAGACTCGTGATGCCGAGGATTGGCTCGACGGCTGCTACAGGGCTGGTATTCCCAGTGGCAGGATTAACACGGTAGAGCAGGTCTTCAGCCATCCGCAGGTACTGGCACGAGACATGCTCGTCGAGATAGCACATCCGGAGGCCGGTCTGCTCAAGATGGCAGGCATTCCGTATGAATTGTCCGACACACCGGCCTCAATTCGGCTGGCACCACCGACGCTAGGACAGCATACTGCCGAGGTGCTGCGAGAGATTGGCCGATCCGACGACGACATCCGCAACCTACGTGAGAGTGGCGTGATTTGACCGAAGAGCGAGTAGACGAACCGTTCGACCAGCCGGAGACTGATACCGAAGAGGCGAGCCGAACATCGCGCGACGTGCTGTACGAGCAGATCGGCGTTACGTTGATGAACGCGGGCGTCGTCAGCCCGGCAGCGCAGTTCGTCTCCGACGTGCGTGTAGCAGCCGGTTTTCGGGTATCGCCACGCGAGGTCGTCGTTGCCGTTGAACAGATGGCCTCGGCGCGACAGCCGATCACCGTTGATTCTGTGGCGGCAATGGTTGCCACGCTACGAGGAGATCGCTCGACACGCCAGCAGCGACACTCCGATTCGTGGAGAACCCTCGGAGCACAACTCGCGATGCGGGACTTGGACGGTTCGCCCGAGGGACAGCGGGCGTTCATCGGTATCGCGCACGCGGTCGCCGGCCCCCGGGCAACCGACGCGTTGTTGTTACAGATTGCGCTGACACTGGCCGAACAGGGCCAGAGACTCGACGCCGAGACGGTAGGTAAGCTGGGCAAACGCCTGGCAGCCAGCGCGGCCGACATTGAGGCCGAGCAACTGCCCGGGCTCGTCGAGCGTGAGTTGCGCGGGCTGCAACGTGAGGCGCGAACTCCGGCTCGCGGACCAAAGAAGCCAAAGCGGCCGGTCAAGACTGGCGCCTGGAGCCAGGCACACAATCCCGGTGCCAGGAAGTGGCGGCCGGGTGGACGCAGGCGGCGTAAGATTCAGTTCCCGGCTCAGCCAAAGCCCGACCCATTCGAGCGGTAACGTCCGAAAACTACGAACCGGGTGCAGTGACCGGTTCCGTTGTCGAGATGTTCGTTACCTCGTAGCGGTCCTTAAACGATCCCAGTGTACCGTCAGCGTTCTTCCAGCGAACATCTGACTCCTGGCGCAGGACAATGCGGAGTTCGTTGTCGATCCAGACGTTGACCTGACCTTCGATGTCCGTCGCGCCTTCACCTGGAAGCCAGGGCACACTGTTCATGAGGTCGGCGCCTTCGATCTGATAGTGCGTTGCCTGTCTCCCACTCACGTCTTCAATCCCGAGCATCACCCCGAGTGTGTCACCTGAGATCGCCGGCACCGTCTGAACAAGCAAAGACGGCGAGAAGAGCGCCGTGTCACTTCCTTCGGGGAGCTGAGCGACTGACCCATCCGCCTGGGTCAGATAGGTCGTGCCGTCAACGAGCCAGCTCTCAAGACCGGAACTACCGCCTGTCGAGCGCAGGTAATAGTGGTTCGGTGCTGCTTGAAGGATCAGGAGTGACATCACGAAGTCCGGCTGATTCGGAACTCCGCGCAACTCGACCTCGGTCGAGAGCGAATAGTTTGGGATCGCGTCGGGATTGAGGGGCGTGATCGCGCCCAGCGGAACCTTCGGTATCGGTGTCGCGGTCGCGGTTGGTCGTGGGGTAGAGGTAGCCGTTGGTGTTGGAGGTACCCGTGTTGCCGTCGGTGGCGCAGTCGTCGCGGTCGCCGTCGCCGGAGGGGGAGG
Organism: uncultured Chloroflexia bacterium; assembly: GCA_963763325.1. Taxonomy (GTDB): domain Bacteria; phylum Chloroflexota; class Chloroflexia; order Thermomicrobiales; family CFX8; genus JBBECJ01. The sequence continues at coordinate 484,635 of CAVXOL010000024.1, read as the reverse complement.
GGTGGATGTGGAGGTGGCAGCAATTGTTGCTGACAGAGACGGCGACACGGAAACTGTATTCGTCGGATCTGCGTTGTCCGAGCTGACGATGCATCCACTGGACAGACCGGCAACGATTGCCAGCGTACCGAACCATACCAGCCGGCGTCCGACCGACTTTGTCACCCTGCCTCCTCGATATCGCTGACGTCGTTGATCAACTTCGGCACATGCCGGTCACTCCAACGAAAACATGCCCGAGACAGGCATGGACGCTGATCTGGAGTTGTTTGCGTTACGACTGTAATCCAATGTCGGACCGAATGGCACGCGAGCACCCCACATCGACCGCGTACGCGTCAGACGCGGAGAGATCTCCAAGAGTGGATACAGGCGACAGAAGAAGCGTCTTTGCAAACGCCATAACGGTACACCATTGTTGCACTTGGTCATTTCACGTGCCAGCTTCGAGTGAGCGCACACGACGACGCCGGCCTTTGAGCCGGCGTCGTCGTGTGCGCTGGTGCGGGTTACAGCGGGGCGACGACATCTGGCGTCGTGCCGATGTCGTGGATCTCGTAGTCGTAGATCAGTGAACCCTCGGTGTCGTCACTGTTGTTCCAGGCGACATCGCCCTCGGCTTTGATCATGATGTTGAGTTCGTCATCGACCCAGATTGTGACCTCACCCGTGCCGTCGGTCATCTCGACCGTCGATGTCCCTTCGAGTTGCGCTTCCTCGTTCATGTATTCAACGTAATCGGCGCCATCGACGACCCACTTCGTTGTCTGGCGTCCGTTGACTTCCTCGCTGCCCTCCTCGCGAGCGTTCAGCCCTTCCGGGATGAGTTCGCCGGTCGTCAGGATGTCGGCAGGGCTGAAGAGTGGGCCGGTCGGAGACTCGATGGTTTCACCGCCCATCGACGTCCATGACTGCTCACCGATCGTCCAGAATTCGAGCTCTTCTCCATCGGTCTCCATCACGAGATGGTAGTTGTCGACCGCGCTCTGTTCCATCTGCATCATCAACGTTGTCTGAGGTGTCCCCGACAGGTTGATCGCGTCGAAGTTCATCGTCAGCGAGAAGTTCGGCAGCAGTTCCGGATCGAGCGTCTCAAATTCCGGTACTTCGTCGACCCCGCCTGTGTCGGTATCAGGCGTCGTCACATCGGAAGACTCCGTCGCTGTCGGATCGCTGGTAGCCGATGTTGAGGTGGCGGCTGGCTCATCGTCATCGCCTTCGGTCGCGGTCGCTTCCGCCGGACTGGTGGAGGTTGGCTCGCCGTCGTCGTCTTCCTCGGTTGCAGTCGCGGACGCGGAAGTTTCTGTCTCAGCATCGTCTTCAACCGTCGATGTACCCTCAGCCCCCGAAGATGCCACTGTAACGGTCGACGACGAATTCGACGTTGTAACGTCATCATCGTCGTCATCGCCGTTGCCGCAGGCGGCTAAGACCACTAGCAGCATCACGCATACGAGCGCGATAACAGCCTGTCCTCGTTTCCAGCGAAACTCCACTATGAATTCCCTCTCAGCGTTGCAAACGTCTCTACCAGGTGACGGTCGATTGCTCCTGACCGTCCTCATCAAAGCTCACAGCGACATGCGCAACTCCGCGCATGAAGCCCGAGCGTACGTCTTCGATCAGCAGCTCGCGCACCGGCGCTGGCTCAAAATCACCGTCAGATGCGCTGATGTTGGCGAATCGAACTCCGGGCTTGGTATCGGAGTCGTCTGCCTCGACCAGCGCGCAGAGCATACACAGCGCAAGTGGCTTGCCGTGCTGCTCGACGACATAGATCAGCCGTTCCGGAGTCACGCGAACCCCTGTCGCCCCGAGTACGACGCGCGATACGGCACGCAGACTGGTCTCGCGCGGCTGGATCTCCCCGGATGGCAGTTTCAGGTTCCCGAACGCCGAGACGACGAGAATTTCTCCAGCCCCACCGAGCGCGTCCGGTAACGGCACGACAGCCACGACGTGTGGCGCGCCATCAGTTGAAGACGGTTTTGAAGCCGGGACATCCCACTCTGCGATCATTTTGCTCACCTCTCGTGTTCGGCTACCAGCGCTCTCGATGGACGAATCCGTCGAACGACCGGCGCCCACGTTTGAGCGACGGTGATGGCGTATCCTGGTCGGCGTAGCCAATCGGGATAACTCCCACCGGCGTGACATCATCGGGAATGCCCAGCAAATTCTTCAAGCCTGGAGTGTCCAAGATTCCGGCATAACCGGCAGCGAGTCCGTTGTCGACTGCTGCCAACAGCAACACCATGACCGAGCAACCAATATCGACGAACCAGAACGGAACTGGCCACACGATCTCGCTGCCATCCTCCTGCAGCTTGTCCGGCTCCTGATAGCGTTGATGGTACGCCGCTTCACTGACGCAGGCGATGGCCTGGACCGGCGCCTCGGAGATCCACGGATGACCGAGTGCTTCCTCGTAATGTTCCTCGCCGCACAGGCGGGCTATTTCTTTCCTAAGCACAGGATCGGTGACGATGACATAACGACTGACCTTGCGTGTAACCTGCGCTTGGTGCCCGTTGGGCAAGCCGCAGCAGGTTGTCAACGACTTCCGGGTCAACCGGATCGGGCTTGAAATGGCGCACCATCCTGCGCTTACGAACGACGTCGGAAAACTCCATGACTTCTCCGTTTCACTCCGCCGCAGCCCAGCGGATGATGCCTGCGGCACGCGCGACGATACCCTGCCGAATGCCGTCGCGACAAGGTGACAGACGATCCCTGCTGGTATCCTGCGGCGAGCATCGATAGTCCGAAGAGCGCGGCGAGGGGGCGGAGTGGCCAATCGGTTTGAATCTGCGCGGAAGCAGCTGTACGCCGCGATCGATGAGCGGCAGGACGAACTTGTTGATCTGATCCAGCAACTTGTTCGCTGTCGATCGGTTCTCGGCAACGAAGCTGGCGCGCAGCGAGGCGGTCGCCGACTACATTCGATTGAGTGGCGTCGAGCCGGACATCTGGGACCTCGACGATTCGTTGCTGGATCGGCCTGGAGCGGGTAACAGCGGCGTGCCGTTCACGGGTCGCCCAAACGTCGCGGCAGTCTATCCAGGCTCGGGCGGTGGCCGGTCGCTGATTCTCAATGGTCATATCGACGTCGTTAGCCCGGAGCCGCTCGACAACTGGACCCATGACCCGTGGGCGGCCGAGATCGTCGGGCGGAGAATGTACGGGCGCGGTGCGTACGACATGAAGTCGGGACTGGCTGTCAACCTGTTCGTCTCGCGGCTGATCCGCGACCTCGGGATCGGCCTCGGCGCCGACCTCACCGTCCAGAGCGTGATCGAAGAAGAATGTACCGGCAACGGCGCGTTGGCAGCGTGCTTCCGCGATGAAAACCGTTATCGGGCAGATGGCGTCATCGTCTCTGAATCGACCAACTACGGTTACACCCGCGCGCATGTCGGAGTCGTCTGGTTTCGCGTCGAAGTGTTGGGCGAAGCGGTCCACGCCGCCGTCTCCTGGAAAGGCGTCAACGCGATCTACAAGATGATTCCGATCATCCAGGAGCTTCAGGATCTCGACACTCGATTGAACGAGGATTCACATCCAGCGTTCGAGGGCATCGAGCACCCGATCAATCTGAACGTCGGCGTCATCCAGGGCGGCGACTGGCCATCGAGTGTTGCGGGGAAGTGCGTCATTGAGTGCCGTCTTTCGATGTATCCCGGTCAAACGGTTGAAGTGACCGAAGCGCACGTCGCAGCCGCGATCGAACGCGCGACTGAGCGTGATCCCTGGCTGGTGGAGCATCCACCGGTTCTGACCTGGTATGGATTCCATAGCCCAGGTTCAGAGATCGCGCCTGACGAGCCGCTGGTCGAAATTCTCAGCCGGCATCACGAAGAAGAGCACAACCGACCACTGATCGGCCATTCAGGTACCGGGACGAATGACATGCGCAATTTCATTGTCTATGCCGGAATGCCCGCCCTTTGTTACGGTTGCAACGGGTTTGGCGCGCACGAAGCGGATGAATGGCTGGATCTGGACTCGCTGGTTCCGACCGCTCGAGTGCTTGGCTCGTTTATCCTTGACTGGTGCGGCGTGTCTGAGAGTTGACGTGGACGTGCAACCGTACGGATAATCGTGGTGCGGTCGCCTGCCGGCGGCCGCTTTGACTGACCGGCGAGCGGAAATCTGGGCCATGACCGAGCTACTCTATCTCAACGATTCGTATCAGCGCACATTCGACGCGACGGTCGTATCTGTCACCGACGATGGCGCGATCATACTCGACCGGACAGCCTTCTACGCGACTGGCGGTGGTCAGCCGCACGATACAGGGTCACTCACCGATGGTAGCCGGGTGTGGAGCGTCACAAGTGTCGCCAAGCGTGGTGGCGAAGTCGTGCATACCATTGAATCGGCTAACGGTCCACCCAGCGCCGGCGACCGGGTCAGCGGCACCATTGACTGGGAACGGCGCTACCGGCTGATGCGGACACACACGTCGCTACACGTGCTCTGCGGCGTGGTCTTCCGCCAATTTAGCGCGCAGGTTACCGGCGGCAACATGGACATCGACAAGGCCAGGATGGACTTCGAGCTGGAGGACCTCAACCCCGAGCGCGTGGGCCTCATCGAGCAGATTGCGAATGAGGTCATCCAATCCGGGCGCGAGGTTCGTTGGCGGACGCTTCCGCGCGAAGAAGCATTCCGAATTCCCGATCTGATCCGGACGAAAATAAACCTGCTCCCTGAAGGCATCACACAGGTTCGCGTCGTCGAGATAGAGGGTCTGGATTTACAGGCGGACGGCGGGACTCACGTTCGTAACACCTCCGAAGTCGGAGGGATTCGCGTCATTGGAACGCGCTCAAAGGGGCGCATTAACAAGCGGCTGGAGATCGCACTCGTCGATGCTGCCGCAACATCGGAGGCATCGACATGAGCCGCAACTGGAACGCGCTGCTATCCAGGCGCGCTCCTAGCCTGCACGGCTGGGTGAAGTTTGACGTCAGTCAGATCTTCGAGACGCCGGGCGTCATTTACTTTGGCGACGGCGCGCCTTCGAAGGAGCAGTGGCCGGTCGAGCGGCTGCGGCAGGCCCACGCCAATGCCTGGGAAGAAGCCTACGACATCCTCTCATACGGCGAATCGCTTGGCCATAATCCGCTGCGAGAGACAATCGCGTCCAGGATGGCGGCACGAGGTTCCGTCGTTGATCCGGAGACGATCCTGGTCACCAATGGTTCACAGCAGGGACTTGATCTGGTCTCGCGGGCGCTGTTTGACGCGGGCGACATCGTCGTCGTCGAGGGGCCGACCTACTTCGGTGCGTTGCAGGCGTTCGATGCCTACGAGGTCGGCTATCGGATTGCGCCGATGGACGATCATGGCATGATCCCGGACCAGTTGGAGCCGCTCCTCTTCACCGAACCGCGCCCAAAGGCGATCTACACCGTCCCAACTTTCCAGAACCCGACTGGTGTGACGCTTCCTCCAGAGCGACGGTCAACGATTATCGAGATGGCGCGCGCGGCCAACGTCGCGATCGTCGAAGACGATCCGTACGGCGACATTTACTTCACGGACGAGCCGGTGCCGCCGTTGCGCGCGCTTGATCCGGACATCGTCTACCTCGGGACGTTCTCCAAGACCCTTGCCCCGGCATTACGGATGGGCTGGATGGCCGTTCCCCCGTCCCTCTTTCAGTTGGTTGCGCATTCAAAGGAGGCGATCGACATCATGTCCGATCGCTTCGTCCAGCGCGCGGTCGTTGGAGCGGCGGCCGACGGATGGCTGGATACCCAGCTCGATGGTGCACGCGTGTTCTACCGGCAGCAGCGCGACAACCTGATGGATGCGCTGGAATCCGAGATGCCGGAGGGTGTGACGTGGACCGTTCCCGATGGCGGTTTCTTCAACTGGGTCACGCTACCAGAAGGCTTCACTGCCGAGGACCTGCTGCCGATCGCACTGCGTCATCGAGTCGGCTTCCTGCCGGGTTCCTGCTTTTACCCTGAGCCGCGCCCACAGCGCAGTTTCCGACTCAGCTACCCAACAATGTCGAAGTCGACGATTGATGACGGCATGAACCGGCTTGGTCGGGCTGTGCGGGAATTGCTTGGAGAGTAGGTCGACCGGGGTTGTCAGAGACGGAACAACCGTTCCGTCTCTGACAACGGGTGCTTAGTCCGCAGGCGTCGCAACCGGCATGGCGGCCTTGACCGATGCGGCGAGGCGGCTGATACCAGCGTTGATCTCATCGGTCGAGACGTTCGAGAACGAGAGGCGAAGTGAGCGGCGTCCGGAGCCGTCGGAGTAGAACGACGGTCCAGGAATGTAGTCGACCAGATTCTCGCGCGCGGTGGCGATAAGATCGACTGCGTCGACACCATCGGGAAGCGTGACCCAGATGAAGAACCCACCTTTTGGCTTCGTCCAGGTTGCGCCAACCGGCATCTCGCGTTCGAGAGCAGCCAGCATCTGTGCGCACTTGGCGCTGTAGATTTCCCGCAACTGGCTGATGTGCTCGGCGTGCTTGCCGGTCTGGATGAACCACTCGGCCAGCGCGGACGTGTAGGTGTTTCGCAGGCTGTCGGTCCGTCCCCGAGACAGGACGGAGATGACATCTTCAGGACCCGCACACCATCCAAGGCGCAGACCGGCCGCGATTGTCTTCGAGAGCGTCCCAAACAGCAGGACCGAGTCCTTCTGCGACAGACTGAACATCGTCGGCTTTTTCTCGCCCTCGAAGCGCAGATCGATATAGGCGTCGTCTTCGAGGATCAGAAGGCCCCGATCGTCAGCCAGCTTCGCCAATGCGTGGCGCCGCTCGATCGAGAGCTCAACGCCGGTTGGGTTCTGGAACGTCGGGATGGTGTACAGGAACTTGGCCGACTTGCCCTCGGCGACCAGCTTGTCGAGGGCTGCCTCGACGCCCGCTGGATCGATGCCGTCTTCGTCAATGGCGACGCCAATCACCTCAGCGCCGGCCAGCCGGAACATTCCCGTCGCGCCCATCCAGGCTGGGGCGTCGGCCAGCACGACGTCTCCAGGATCAACGAGCATATCAACGACGAGACCGAGTCCTGCGGCCGCACCGGTCGAGAGAAGCACCTGCTCCGGATCTACGTCCACGTCATAGTCGCGTTTCAGCTTCTCAGCAAGCGCGACAGCCAGGCCGTCCGGGCCAACTGGATTGGCATACGCAAGCGTTTCCCGCCGATTCTGCTCGGCGAGATAGGCCGCCGCGTCGGCCATTTCTTCGAGCGGTAGCGATCCCGCATCCGGGTCGCCGTAAACAAACGAGACCATCTCAGCCGGAGCCGTCCGTGACGGGCGCGACATCCTGGCCGCGATCTGGCCGCGCCGCGACCAACGGCTATCCCATCTGGAATCCATGTACCGTTTTCCTCCCCGCTCGCGTGTGGTTAAAGGGTCCGGACGCACCGTCCAGCGCTCTTCTGTCGACATCTAACCGATCGAGTATAGCCCAGTGGATGACGCCGAGACAGACACACGAATCCCCCTGTGCACGGGTGACATTTCCCGGTCAGCAGGGGGAAGTGGCTTCTTGCTTGAACTACACGAACTGTCGAACCTGAATCAGGCTCCCATCCCGGCCGGCTGGGCAATGTCCGACTCACTTCGGCCGTTCCTACTGCCGGACTTGCCGCGCTTCTTCGGGCTCGGCAATTCCTTGAAGATCTCGATCAACGCACGTCGCAACTCGATCGAACTCGACATCAACTCCTGCTGGATGTCCTCAGGCACGCCTCTGGCGTCAAGGATCTCGCGGAACTCCGCGTCGCGTTCGGTCACTTCGGTTTCCAAGCGGACGAACTCGTCGACATCGGCGCCAAGCACGTGGGCAATGTCCGAAAGGACCTGGAAGCTCGGTAACGTCTGGCCACGTTCGAGCCGGCTCAGGTGCGATGCGGAGATTCCCGCCTGCGATGCAAGGTCATCAAGTGTGAGACCATTCATCCGGCGCAGTCGTCGGATCGCCGGTCCGATCCGTTGCCGTTGCACGATAGGCCGTTGAACCATGCGACTCCTCTTTCCTACGCAATGTCCTGTTACGTCGGAGACATTCTGCGTCCCGTGGCGGCGGGGCGATTACGCATCCTGAACGATTCCCCATTGGGTGCGACGCTGCCCAGCGCTGCCCCAACCCTCGCTTTGCTCAGGGTGTCAATAGGTTATACAGCGGCGTTACGCCGTTGGGAAGAGGGAAATGGCCAAATGACACCTGAAACGTATATGAAAAAGCGACCTTAACAACTTCTTAACCGTCACGTGACAAACGGTCCCCGAATCGTCCTCGTAAGAGCACCTTTAGCGGTGCGCGAGAATGCAGTGTGAGGTATCTCTTGAAGCTTGCTCTGGTGGTTGCCAGCATTGGTGACGGACGTGAGGTCGATACCCCGGCCGTCCGCTTGCTCGCCGAGCGATTGGCAGGGGTCGTGGAACTCCATGTCTTCGCCTTACTCCATCCTGCCAGGAGTCTGCCCGGCACGGAGTCCGCGCTGACCCTCCATCCGGCTAACGCATCGACTCAGCGGTTTTCGCGACGCATGGTACGGACGGTCCAGGCCATAGCTCATGAGCACCGACGCTCGCCGTTTGATGTGATCCATGCCTTGTGGCTTCATGAGGCAGGCACGATCGCTATTGCGGCTGGATCGTTGTTACGTCTGCCGGTCATCGCGAGTATTGGCGGCGCCGAAGTGGTTGCCCTCCCGGATATAGGATATGGGGCGCTTCGGACGGCACGCGGCCGCGTCATGTCGGCGAGCGTGCTCCAGCATGCAACATTTGTCACGGGCGGGTCGGAGTACGTGATTCGTCGGGCGCGACGGATCGTCGCACATCGTGACCAGTCGCGATTTCGACGAGTTCCACTGCCGGTGGATGCAAGCGTGTTTGTCCCATCTGTCTCTCGATCGCACGATGCCAGCACACTACGTGTGCTACATGCCGCGTCATTGATTCCAGTTAAGGATCAGGCAACCCTCCTGCGCTCCTTCCGGCGCGTCGTTGACGCAATTCCGAACGCACACTTGACGATCGCTGGCGAGGATCCCTTTGGTATCAAACGAGAACTGGAACATCTCCGAGATTCGCTGCAATTGAACTGTTCTGTGTCATTCGTCGGCCCACTCCCGTACGCTGAGATGGCATCGTGTTACCGGACTTCAGACCTGTTTGTCCTGTCAAGTCGCCACGAGAGTCAGGCGATGGTGGTACTTGAGGCGGCAGCGGCAGGGGTTCCAACGGCCGGAACCGCCGTTGGGGTCGTGTCCGATCTCGCGCCGGACGCTGCAACGGTCGTTCGACCTGGGGACTCGGTTGCGCTGGCGGACGCGATCATCGCACTGCTAAGCGACCCCGCTCGACGGGTGCGGATGGGTGAGATAGCACGCCAGCGCGTCGTCGCCGAATATGATGCGCCGGTTGTCTGCGATGCATTTCTTCGGTTGTACGAGGAAGCGATCGGGCTCTCGAACCGATGAGGGTTTGCTACATTTCGACGTTTTTCCCGATGCAGATCCAAACTGCCGACGCGATGCTAGCTGCCTGGCCGTTGCTGCGTTCTCTTCCACCTGCGCTGGCTGAGTCGGGTCACGAAGTCGTTGTCCTGGCGCATGCGGCAGCGTCGGATTGCCGGACAATCGGCAGCGTACGCTACCGCTTCATCAGTTCTGGCTCGATATCAATGCGCGCGTCGCAACTGCTCAACCGCTGGAAACCACGACACGGACCGGCCTACTACCTGCCGGCAAGCCGGCTCGTGCGAAGACTCCGACAGGAGCGACCGGATGTCGTCCACTTCGCGGGACTGACGCTCGATCTGCATCTCGCGCTGGTTGCCCGAGCCTGCGACCAGATGAACGTCCCGCTTGTGGTCCACTTCCATGGTGGTGAGCCGGATGCGGGACGGATGCGGCTCGTGCAACGCCACAATGCGGCTCGTGTCGATCGTGTGCTCATGACGACGCTGGAGCAGTCCAGATCCATGGATTTCAGCAGGCTTGTTTGGGCCGGAGAGTTTTACGCAGGTTGTCGAATCGAGCAGCCCGTTCACTGGCATTGAAAGACATGCCGCGCGTGCCAGGACCAGGATGGCTGGCGATCCGGTCTATCTATCGGCGGGACGGCTCAATGCCATCAAGGATCCGATGACCATGCTCCGTGGTTTTGAGCTGATCGCGCTTGACCAACCAAATGCGCGGCTGTATTTGCATTACCTGACGGATGAACTCCTGCCAGAGATCGCTGCTTTCCTGAGCGAACGTCCGGCTTTGGCCGAGCGGATCGAGTTGCGCGGCAGAGCACCGTTGGAAGACATGGAAGCGATCTACTCGTCGGCCGATTTCCTGCTGCAGGCGAGCCTGCGCGAGTGGAGCGGACTAGCGGTTATCGAAGCGATGTCGTGTGGCTGCATCCCAATCGTCAGCGATATCCCGTCGTTTCGGACGTTGACTGACGGTGGCAGGTTTGGCCGGCTGTTCGCCACGGGTGATGCTATGGGGCTCTCGCGTGCCGCGCTGTCGGTTCGTCCTGATGGTCGTGTGGCGCTTTCGCGAGCCGTCCGTGATCATTTCGAACTCGAACTTTCCTTCGCCGCTATGGCGCTAAAGATCAGCGATGTCTATCGTGACTTGCGATCCGACCTTGCGAATAACGACCGTGTCGACGCAACGGTCGGCGGTTGAGTACAATCGCGACTATGACTATGAGACGTCGATCAACGACCACGGCAATCAGGCTCAGATCAGAGCGTTCGGCGAAACCGCGACAGTCGGAGCCGCGAGGGATTCTGATTGCGTTCGGGTTTGGCCTGCTCGCTCTTGGGTTCGATCAGGCGTGCGACGCGTTCAAGCGAAGCGGACACAAGCGCCAGGAAGCGTTGAGCGATGGAGCGGCCCATATAGCGACGGCCCTGGCTGTGTCGCTTCCGGCGGCCCCATTCGTCCAGGACCGGAAACGATATGTCGCGATGGCTGCGCTGAGCGCCGTCGCGATCGATCTCGATCATGTCATCGCAGCGCGTTCAACGAGCCTGATTCCGTGCATGACGATGCCGAATCGACCGGCATCGCACAGTGTTCTGACGGTCGGGATCGTTAGTTACGCGGTCGAGCGCGCCTGGCCGGGAACGCAGAGCGGACTGTCCATTGTGCTCGGGCTCGGATCGCATCTGTTACGTGACCTTGCGACAGGCGGCGCACCGCTCTTCATCCCACGTCGTATTGTCGAGGTCCCGCGTCCGCCGGTCGCGTCGATGATGCTGGCTCTCGGTATCTTTGGTCGCTGGTACGCACGCCACATGCTCGACCCTCGTCGTCGGCGTCGTTCCAATCCAGTCGTGCTTGCTCCGGAGGCCATGCTTGTCAGTTCCCGCGCCATCCGTGCACTCCGCGAGCACACTCGCGCCGCCTGAGACGGCGTCGTTTCCAGCGACGATTGTCTTGCCAGGTCGCGTCCGTGGCGCGATTTACGCCATCGTAGTCAATTTTCGGACTCCCGAGTTGACAATCGGAGCTGTTGAGCATCTCAGTGCGAGCGAGCTCGACGGTCGGCATCTCGCCGTCCTGATCGTTGATAACGGTTCGGAAGACGGAAGCGCTGAATTGCTGGCCGAGCGGTTCCCAGATCTCGCAGTCATCAAGTCCGATCGAAACCTGGGGTTTGCCGGTGGAAACAATCTCGCGATCGAGAGCGTTCTGACGCAGATTCCAGACGAAGCTGACCGCAGCGACAGTTTCGTACTGTTGATCAACAGCGACGTGGAGGTCCCTCCCGAAGCGATTGCGACCTGTATCACGTTCATGGAGTCGCATCCAGACGTCGGAATCGTCGGGCCGAAAGTCGTCCTGCCGGATGGACGGCTCGATCTTGCCTGTCGTCGCGGTTTCCCGACTCCGGGCCGGGCGTTCTGGAAGCTGACTGGTCTGGCGAAGCGGTTTCCACACAATCCGAGGATCACTGGTTACAACCTGACCCATCTCGACGAAGATCAGTTGACCGAGGTGGACGCGGTGATGGGCGCGTTCATGCTCGTCCGACTGGCGGCGATTGATGCCGCAGGGCTTCTGGACGACCGATTCTTCATGTACGGTGAGGACATTGACTGGGCTTTTCGCGTCAAACAGCACGGCTGGAAGGTTTTCTACGTGCCAGCCGCGACGGTGCGCCACCTGAAAGGTGCGACGACTCGTCGGCAGTCGTACCGGATGATCGTCGAATTCTATCGGGCGATGTGGTTATTCCACCGTAAGCACTACGCGGCTGCCACATTCTTCCTGCTAAACTGGCTTGTGGTTGCGGGAATCGTCGTCCGCGGCGGGCTCGCTATCGCGGCGAACGCGTTACGGCCAGCCGGAGCGAAGCGGGTCTCCTGACGCGCGTCGGGTAACGTATCAACGGTTTCCTCGTGAGGAAGCGACTCTCAGCCCTGGTGATCGCGGAAGCGCGGACCGTGACTGGGCGACGAAGGAGCACGGACGGATGGCGAAGCCCGGCTCACCGCTGGCGACGGCGTCGTCACGGGCCGATACTGCGGGTCGGGTAGTCGACGGGCCATCACCGTTTCAGCAGCCAGGCAGGCTGGCGCGGCGCCGTGACGCCACCCGACACGGTCTCTTCGCGATTCTCACGGGCGTCACGCTCTTCGCGATCGACGCGCTCGCGTTGCTGTTAGCGTTCGTCAGCGCCTACAACCTGCGCGATCTGACCGGCGCGCTTGGTCCGACGTCGCCGCCCCCGCGCGGGCACATATCTGCTGCTCGTCGGACTTGCGACCGGCGCAATCCTGACCGTCTTTGCGCTGGGTGGGATGTATCGTCAGCGCCGGACGATCTCGAGAATGGACGAGCTGTATCGGATCGTCTCACACGTCTCGTTCGGGCTGGTTATCGCGATCGCGACAGCGTCTCTTGCGCTCGGCCAGGAGTTCGTCTATTCACGGCAGATGCTGGCCTACGGCTGGATTTTCGCAGTTGTGGCAGTCACGACTGGCCGGATGCTCCACGCCGGAACGATCGGTCGGTTGCGAGCGCGTGGTGTCGCAACGGACCGTTTGCTGATCGTCGGCGCCGGCCCAACTGGCCGACTGATCCTTGACAAGGTGCGTCGTTCTCCGCAACTCGGCTTCGATGTCGTTGGATTCGTCCGTCATTCCCCGCTATCCGATGATCTGCCGGAGGACCTTGATGGTTTGCCGATCCTCGGCATGTCGAGCCAACTCGGCGAGATCGTCGAGGCGCATAGCGTTGACGAGATCATCGTCGCGCTGTCCGGAACGCCGCACGAGGAGATCCTCGATCTCGTTTACGCCGTCACGCAACTCCCAGTCGCGATAAGAGTCTACCCGGACTCGTTTCGCTTGCTGACGAGCGACAGTCTCTCGATCACCGATCTGAACGGGTTGCCGACAGTCAGCGTCCGATCGATCGGTTTGCGACGGATCGACCGAATGGTCAAGCGCGCTGTTGATATCGCTGTGAGCGTCACGATCCTGGTGTCTCTAGCGCCGCTGATGCTGGCAATTGCTGTACTGATTAAATTGACGTCTTTGGGACCGGTATTCTTCGTCCAGGAGCGAGTCGGGCAGGACGGAAGAGCGTTTCAGCTCCTCAAGTTCCGGTCGATGCCGGTCAATGCCGAAGCGGAGACTGGGCCGGTCTGGACGAGCCACGACGATCCGCGTCCGACGCGAGTCGGTCGGGTCATTCGGCGCTATTCACTCGACGAACTGCCGCAGTTTGTGAATGTTCTACTCGGCGAAATGAGTGTAGTCGGTCCGCGTCCTGAGCGCCCGTTCTTCGTCGAGCAGTTCCGACAGGTGATCCCTGCCTATATGGCACGCCATCACGAGAAGTCAGGCGTGACCGGTTGGGCGCAGGTCAACGGATTGCGTGGCGACACCTCGATCGAGGAGCGCACCCGCTATGACCTCTACTATGTCGAAAACTGGTCAGTGCTCTTTGATTTGAAGATCATGGTCAAGACGCTGTTCCACATCTTTCGTCATGATAGCAACGCATACTGAGGTTTCAAAGGCTGCGCGTCTGACCACGCCGGAGAAGGATTCCGCTGCCTGGTTCCGCAGTTATCTTGCCGTTCTCAAAAACGACCTCTCCGCGACGGATCGTCGTGACCGGCCAACCTGTGACTTCCAACCCGGAGTAGATCGAATGACCGGCGCGAGAGAGCATATCCTCGTCGCGGATCACGCGGCGTTCGTCCAGATCCCAGAGGACGAGGTCGGCGTCGGAGCCAACCGCGATCGTGCCCTTTCGCGGGTAGAGGCCAAACAGCATCGCGACGTTGGTCGAGGTCAGCTCGACGAGTTGCTCCAAAGTGATCTTCCCGCCCCGGACTCCTTCGTCGTACAGCATTGGCATCATCGTCTGAAGATTCTCGACACCGGGCCGGAGGTTGCCGACATGTAGCGAGGGGTCGAGCTTGTGCTCCAGGGTCCATGGAGCGTGATCGGTGCAGATTGTGTGGATTGCGCCGCTCCGAAGCCCGTCCCACAGCGCGCGCCGGTCAAACTCCTCGCGGAGTGGCGGCTGGCCAACGTACTTGGCTCCGTCGGCGTCGAGAAATCGCTCGCTGGTCAGGTGGAGGTAGAGTGGGCGCGTCTCGACATAAACAGGCAGCCCACGGGCCTGCGCTTCACGGCAGACTTCTAGCGCAGCAGCCGACGAGAGATGGACGATGTAGACGGGAGCGCCAGTGATCTCACAGAGCGCCACGGCTCGTTGTGTCGCGACGACCTCGGAGACGACTGGCCGGCTGGCCGGATAGTTCGCGAGCGAGCCGCGGCCCTCTGCCAGCAGCCGGTCAATCGACCAGCGGATGATTGGATAATCTTCGCAGTGAATCATCGTCAACAATCCGTGTCGCCCGGCGGCGTCGGTTGCTTTGAGAAATCCAGTCCCGTGGGCGTCATAGCTTGGCGTTGACATGAAGAATTTGATGTCCGAGTGGCCGGCATCCAGCAACTCATCGATCTCATCGATAATTGCCTGGCGTGGTTCGTTGATGACAGGATGCAGAATGACATCGGCGATCGCCTGCTCGCGAACGAGCTTTGCCTCGCGATCGAGTCCGGAGCGCATCGACTCACCTTGTCGCAGGAACGTCATGTTCCCGACTGTCGTCACGCCGCCAGCCAGTGCCGCTTCGGAGCCACTCGTGAAGTCATCGGCCCATTGAATCGCGTTTGGGTCGGGCTCGTCGCTGGTGAGGTGGACGTGGGCATCAATCGCGCCAGGCAGGACGACGAGCCCGTTTGCGTCAATCTCTCGCGCACCGGCAAGGTCACCGCCGATCTGGACGATCCGCTCGCCGCGAATCCCAAGGTCGGCTTGAAACCGCGACGCTGAGTTAACCAGCGTGCCACCACGGATGACCAGATCGACGTTCATCTACCAGGCCCTTCGTTCGTGTCGCTTCGCATCGTCAACTGCATGCTACCTGTTCAACGGGTGCTCGTCACGCACGTTTGCGCCGCTTGCAGTAGTCAACGACAATACCATCCTGCTTCGTGAGAGGACGCAACTCCAGATGAACGCGACTCGGATCGACACCGCGACCTTACGATTGACCGAGTTTCCAATGTCCAGCACCTGGGCATATCTCAACCACGCGACAGTTGGCCCGCTGCCTCAACGAACCGTTCACGCGTTGGATGCGTTCAACAGGTTGTTTACGATTCCACACATCTGGGAGGCCGGCGACCGTGGCGGACCGTTGTGTGCCCTTCGCGCGAGCACCGCGAATCTCGCCGGTGGCTCTGCCGAACGAGTTGCGATCGTCGCGTCGGCGGCGCACGGTATCAGCATCTGTGCGGCCGGTATCGACTGGCGCACAGGCGACGAGGTAGTCATCCCGCATTCTGAGTATCCGTCTCTCGCGATCCCATTTCTCGCGCAGGCCGAGCGTGGCGTCACCGTGCGCTGGGCGGCCAAAAACGCTGATGGCAGAACCGACCTGAGTGCAATTGAGTCAGCCATCACTCCGCGTACACGCGCCGTTGCCATCTCACAGGTCGAGTTTGCCGACGGCTTCCGGAATGACCTGCCCGCGCTCGGATCGCTGTGTCGAGATCGCGGCTTGTTGCTGATCGTCGATGCGACGCAGTCGTTCGGCGTCGTTCCCATCAACGTCGACGGTTGGGGCATTCATGCAGCAGTTGCCCATGGTTACAAATGGCTTCACTCAGGGTTCGGAATTGGCGTCGCGATCTTCTCTGAGGAGGGCATGGAGCAGTTTCGACCGACACACGGCGGTAGTGCGTCGGTCTGTGAGAACCCGTATGTCCCTGAACCACGAGCGACCTGGCACCCGTCTGCCCAACGGTTCGAGCCCGGGGGCCAGCCGTTCGGGCTCATCACCGGTATGCAGGCGTCTCTCTCGCTCATCGAAGAGGTTGGTCCAGAACGCATCCTCCCGCACGCTCTCGAACTCATCGATCGGCTCGTCGACGGCGTGACAGCAAAGGGATACGTCGTGACGAGCAGTCTCGTGCCGAGTCACCGGTCTTCGATTGTGGCGATCACTGGAGGGTCGCCGGACGCGGATCTGCGTGCGCACGTTGCGCTCAGTGAGGCCGGCGTCGTCACCGTCATACGGTCGCGAGGCATCCGGGTTGCACCGAGCTTCTACAATGACGCCAGCGATATCGAGCGCATGATCGAGGCACTTCCGGAGCAGTCGGTGTCCAATCGGGTCTGATATCGGTAGCTTGTAATCGGCCGGACACCAGAGGAACGCTCATGACAACCATCACCCAACTCCAGCCGACAATGGACGAAGTTTTGACTGCGCGTGACCGGTTGCGAGGGATAGCGGTCCGGACGCCGCTGCTACAGCTTCACGACTCGGAGTCGATTTGGATCAAGCCCGAATCCCTGCAACCTGTGGGAAGCTTTAAGATACGTGGCATCTACAACGCAGTCGCCGCACTGACCGCGGAAGATCGTGCAGGTGGTGTCAGCACGGTATCGTCCGGAAACACGGCTCAGGCGCTCGCCTGGGCCGCACGACGCTTTGGTGTCCCGGCACGTGCCGTTATGCCATTGACGACCGCCGCGAACAAGATCTCTGCGACCGAGGCGTATGGAGGTACCCCAGATCTTATGCCGGTGGAGCGGGCATTCGGATATCTTCGAGCCGGCGCATATCACGACTTTCCAGATACGTTCATTCATCCAGTCGCCAACCGTGACGTCATCGCTGGCCACGGCAGCATCGGTCTTGAGATTGTCGAAGACATGCCGGATGTCGACGCCGTCTACGTTCCGATCGGCGGTGGCGGTCTGATTTCTGGCATCGCAAACGTACTGAAGGCGCTACGGCCGGCTATCCGTATCATCGGTGTTCAGCCGATCGGTTGTACGCCGGTGATTGCTGGTCTGGCAGCAGGTAAGCCAGTGGACGTCACTGTCGACACGATCTGCGATGGTGTCGCGGTCTCGTTCATGTTTCCCGAAATGCTTCCGCTGTTGCGCGATCTCGTCGATGAGATCGTCACCGTCAGCGATGACGATGTCCGCCGCGCAATCAGGCGACTCGCGCTGAAGAACAAGATCGTGGCCGAAGGCGCGGGAGCGCTGGCTGTCGCTGCCGCGCTGAACGCCGGATCGTCTGGCCGAGTGGTTGCAATCGTCAGTGGTGGCAGTATCGACGCTGACCGGCTGGCGCAGATTCTTACAAGCGCAGATTGACCCTTGCGTGATCTACGGTTGAAGCGGCGCCTCCTCCTTGAGTCCTGGTTCATTGGCTTGCTGATCGATGAACTCCTGGCATTCGACGCAATAGTTGGAGAATGGCATGATCCGTAGCCGCGCCAGCGGAATATCGCGCCCGCAGCGTGCGCATGCGCCATAGGTGCCGTCGTCCAGCCGCTGGAGCGCTTCCTCAATCGCCGTCGCTCGGTCGCGCATCTCCTGCTCGAAGGTCATCAGTCGCTCGCGTTCATAGACGTTTGTGCCGACATCGGCCATGTGGTTCGTAGGGACCCCACCTTCCTGATCGCTGTCGCGCGCCAGTTCAACGGTTTCGTTGTCAAGTTCGCCGATCGACGCACGGCTGGATCTCAGGTCGTCCTCCAACTGCTTGCGAAGCGTCTCGAATTGCTGCTCGCGTGTAGGCATTGCGTTTCCTTGCTGATGGTCACTGACGGGTGGGACCGTTCTGCCTTTATCGCCGGCTGTCAGATAATGGTGTTCGCCGTATCCGATCGCGAACGGCGAGAGTCGTACTGCAATGTCCGTGCCGGTCTGGATTGAGTTGAAAGCCGGCGCGCGGGATTCAAGAAAGGACCTTTGATGACTGCGGCCTTTGCTGGCGCCGACCATGACCTGCTCGATCGTCCAGCGTTCGCGGCGCTCGCGCTCGAATTGCCGGATGGAACGCTACAGAACACCATCATGTGGTACCGTGTTGTTGAGGATACCCTGCGGATGATCGCTCCGGCGGCGTCGGCCAAAGCGCGTGCCTTGCAGCGTTCGCCGCAGGTCGCTGTCGCGATCCATGATCCCGACAACTCGTATGACTATCTCGAAATTCGGGGACGCGCCGATGTCGTCGCCGATAACGCCGCCGCCCGTGCGGAGCTTCGCGAGATCGCGAAGCGCTATATCGGCGAGCGTGCCGAATCGTACGTCCAGTCGATGAACGACGCACCAAGAGTGATGATCGTCGTCCGACCCGTGCGTGTGCGGCGGCATCGTGGTGCACCGCCTCCGACAAATGATTGACCGGCGCGCTGACGCGCCAACAGCGCCGGGCACCAGGCGGACTGCGTGACATGAAGGGCCGGCTCTTTGGGCGACGCTCACGTCATCCTGAACATTGCAGTCGCGCTGGCTGCCGCATTCGTCGGCGGCGTCATTGCACGGCGCATCGGCCTGCCAGTAATTGTCGGATACCTGATCGCTGGGTTAGCAATCGGGCCATCTACCCCTGGATACGATGCGGATGTTGAATCGGTTCGAATCCTGGCTGAGTTGGGCGTTGCCTTCCTGATGTTTTCGCTCGGCGTCGAGTTTTCGCTCAAGGAGCTACTTCACGTCCGCAGAATTGCGATCGGAGCAGGGTCGATTCAGGTTGGGCTGACGACACTCTTCGGACTTGTCATCGGGCTGATGCTGGGCTGGTCCTGGCCTCAGGCGATCCTGCTAGGTATGGTTGTGGCACTCTCATCGTCCGTAGTGGCCCTCAAGCTGCTCACGTCACGCGGCGAGACAGGAACCCGCCACGGTCGTGTCACAGGCGGCATCGCCATCTTTCAGGACCTTGCGCTCGTCCCGATGCTGATTCTGTTGCCGGTCCTTGCCAACGACGGCGGCAACATTCTGCTTGGCATCCTCCGCTCAGTCGGAATCGCGATCGTCGTGCTCGGCCTGGTCATATTCCTCGGCCTGCGGATCGTACCGTGGTTGCTGGAACGCATTGTCGCGACGGCGTCACGCGAGCTCTTTCTGCTGGCTATCGTCGTCATCGCCCTCGGGACGGCAATCGCGACCGAGGAAGCAGGACTTTCGATCGCGCTGGGTGCGTTCCTGGCCGGCCTGATCGTCTCTGAATCGGACTTCAGTCATCAGGTCCTGGCCGACATCATTCCGCTGCGCGAAGCGTTTGCCACGCTGTTCTTCGTGTCCGTGGGAATGTTGCTCGATCTGTCGTATGTGACACACAACCTCAGCGTTGTCTTTCTGGTGACGATCGTCGTCCTCGCTGGCAAGTTCCTGATTCTCACCGGGACGGTTCGTGCGTTCGGGCTACCGTTGACGAGTGCTGTCCTGGTCGGCGTGCTGTTGCCGCAAATCGGAGAAGTCTCGTTCATCCTCGCCGGGGAAGGATTTGACCGGGAGATAATCGATCGGAGTGGATACAATCTGATTCTGGCAGTGTCAGTCGGCACACTGCTAATCTCACCGATGCTCGACGCTGCCGCACCAGCGGCACTGCGCCATAGCCGGCGCTTTAACGAACGTTGGTTTCAGGAACCGGACACCGCCCTGCTCGAAGGTGGACCTCCCGCGCGTCATACGATCGTTTGCGGCTATGGCAGGCTGGGAATGGTCCTGGTCGATGCGCTGAAGCGGAGGGGGTTTGCCTGCGTTGTTGTCGACAATGACCCTGCGTCGGTCCGCGAAGCGATCAGTCACGGGGTTCCGGCCATCTACGGTGACGCCGGAAATGCTGAGATACTCCGAAGGCTTGGGATCGATCGTGCGCGCGTGCTGGCCGTCGCGATCTCAGATCCCTTCGCGGCCGAAGCAGCTGTCGAAAGCGGCCGACGAGCGAATCAACGGTTAGACATCATCGCTCGTGCTCGTAGCCAGGAGCAGATGCAGCGACTGCGGGAACTTGGCGCGACCGAAGTCATTCAACCCGAGTTTGAGGCTGGTCTCGAATTGATCCGCCATGTCATGCACGTCCATGGTCTGGATCAGCGGCAGGTGGGCGCGATCGTCCAGCGCCGACGGGAGATGTATTACACGGTTGACGAACGTGACTGATTCCAGATCACGAAAAAGCGGACGTTTCGATCGTTCGGCTCCGGGCGAATTTCAACTCGGTCGGTTCAGCCGTTATGTTGCATCTGGATCGCCACGTCGCGGATGCGTTCAGTGCCTGGTCGAGGTCTGCGCGCTCCTTGCCGAGGCGACGTAGCATCGCTTCTGCTGAATGTGCCCTAATCTCCGATGCCTCGTGAAAGTGCTGGCTCGGCTCGCTCCCGGGGTGGACCGGCCTGAGGAACCTCAAACGGCCGAACCTTGATCGACCATGTGGCAGCGGCAGCCAGAAAGCCGAGCGCGACGTTCGCGATCAGCGCTGCCTGGTAATTGCCGGTCAGATCCTGATCGAGACCAGCCACGAACGCGCCGACACCTGAGCCGACATTCATGGAGGTGAAGATGAAACCGAATATCGTGCCGATCGAGGCCCGTCCGAAAATGTCGGCCGCGATCGCCGAGCCGAGTGGCGTCGTCGAGGTCCAGGAGATACCGAGGATGATGGCGGCGATAAAGATGCCAGGAATGTACGAACCAACGGCAAGCAAAACCAGAAACGACAACCCACGCAGGAAGTAGGTCAACGACAGGATCTCACGGTGGCCCTTGCGGTCGGACAGGTAGCCCAGCGCCAGTGACCCAACGATGCTGGCACCGCCCACGACTGACATCGCGAACGAAGCCGTCGTCTGCATCGTGTGCGTCGAATGTTCAGGCATATCGGTCAAGTAGGGGATCATGTGGACTGAGGTGAAACCCATCGTGACACCGCAGACGAACATGCCGAACGAGAGTTGCCAGTATGCTGCGGTTCGGATTGCCTGAGAGAGTGTGACCTTCGGACCATCCAGCACACCGGAGCGTCGGGAGTCTCGTGCTGCGATCCGCGACGGTGAGTCGCGAATGAAGAAGATCGCCATCGGCAGGACGATCACGACCAGCGCGATCGTAATCGCATAGTAGCTGGCGCGCCAGCCCCAACCGACCATTATCGCCGTCGCGATCGGCACGATCAGAAGCTGTCCGTAGGCCGCGCCTGAGGTTGCCATCGAAAGCGCCAGCCCGCGCTTTTTCTCGAACCAGCCATTCACCAGGGCTGTTGTATTGACCGGGGACGTAGCGGCAAACCCGAACGCGGCCAGCAGGCCGTAGAAGACGTAGATCTGCCAAAGGCTCGTTGCAAATGTCATCGGAATCATCGCGGTCGCGGTCGTGATGACGCCGGCAATCAGGATCCGGCGCGACCCGAAGCGATCGACGAGCAGGCCTACGAGCGGCTGGAGGATCGAGAGCGCGATGACGCTGATTGTAACGGCCAGTGCCAGCTCAGCGCGGCTCCAGCCAAATTCTTCGGTAACCGGGATCAGGACGACGCCGAATAGGAATCTGCCACCGGACGCAATCGCCAGCGTCAGCATCACAGCGATGACGACGACCCAGCCCTGATAGATTCCCAGGACGCGCTGGTCCCGATCCCGGTCAGTCATGCAGCTTCTTTCAGTCGGTACGCTTATGTTGTGGGATATCTTAGCAGGCGACGTCTGCCGACGTCCGTTGATGCGCGGGACCTCGGCTCTCTGCTACAGTCACGGCACTGCGGCGTATTCGTGTCTATCAGAGGTGTCGAACTCATGAACGTTCGCGAGCTCGTCCAGCGTGCGATCTCCAATTACGAGGGACTCCCCCTCGCTCAGTTCAGCGACGATATGCCTGACGAAACCGCCTATCTCGCGACGCCGGATCGGCTGGCGTATGCACTGGGATGGATCGTCGCTGGGGCGATCGTAAAAGCCAGGTATGCGGATTCCGGGATTGATGTCATGCCGGTGTTCAGCCCTGAACATGGGTGGGATCGCTTCCTGATCACCCGGAAGACTACGGCCGACATATTCCGAACGGAGTCTGCCAATCGATTCGGGATGATCATGCTGTCAGGAGAGGACGCGCCGCTGATCACTCGCGCGTCCGGAGAAACGCGTTTGCCGCTGGGGACACTCCTTCGCGAGGACCCGGAGCGTGCGGTAGCTGAGGTCGTCGCTGCGTTCTCGGCGCGGCCGCTACCGAAACCCGATCTTGGAAAGAGCTGGAAGAGTCGCCAGGAGCACTACCCGCGCCTGTACAGGGCCATCGTCGAAACGATCGTTGAGTATCCCGGCACGATTGCTGCCCGGGAAGTGTTCGTCGACAATCAACCAGTTGATGGCAAGTATCATCCCCTTTACCTCCACGGGGCCGCTGTCCAACCGGCGCTCGTTTACGACTGGTTCCTCGTCCAGCACGGAGAGCGGGCGGCCTTTCTCCGTACTCACGGTGGCCAGTCGATCTACGAGACCAACCGAGGTGGCTGGGCCACCGTCAAGCGTCAACTGGCGAAGGAAGACGACGCTGGCGTCCAGGCCCGGATTCTTGCCTGGTTACGGCTCGAAGGCGAACCGAACAAGGAAATCGACTGAGCCTGCGGAGGGTCGGAATATCGGTCCGAATTGACGCGTTACAATACCCAGAGGGGGTATACAGGTCCGATGAGCGGAATGCCCCGAAAGGAGCACTGAAATGACATCGACACGACCATCTCGGCTGCAAGGCTTTCGTCAGCGGCGCGATGAATTCATGCGCACGAATGAGCACTCGCCCCTGACCGAAAGTCAGCGAGAGAACTTCGTTCCGCTCGACTACTTTGAGGAGCGGCCAGACCTGGTATTCGTGGTTGACGTCGACAAGAACGTACCAACTGACCCGGTCGAGCTGCCGACGACAACCGGAACGACAAAGGAGCACATCCCGTTTGGCCGCGTGTCGTTCGAAGTCGATGGCCAGCCGGCGAGCCTGATGGTCTATCGCGAACCCGAGCGCGGTCGATTGATCGCCCCGTTTCGTGACGCGACCTGTGGAAACGAAGTGTATGGGGCGGGCAGAACGGTCGATCCACAGGAGCGCCCTGACGGCAGGTTGACGCTGGACTTCAATTACGCCTATGGCCCGTACTGCCAGTACAACGACAACTGGGTCTGCACGATCCCGCCGATGGAGAATTGGCTGTCAGTCTCGATTCGGGCAGGCGAGAAACTCTATCCCGGCAAGGAATCCTCTGAGCACTGATCCGGGAGTCAAACGCCTGGTTAAGTCGCCGGACGCTTCATGACGAGGCGTTCGGCGTCGGCATGTCAGGCCGTTTCGCCGTTGGCAGCCTGCTGTACCGCGTCAGTTGTGATCTGGAAGTGCGAAGCCGACCAACTCGGTTTTCCCTCACGAAGAACGATCACCTGAGGCGACTCGTGTCGGACGCCCGTCCTGCCCTGAATCTCTCGCGTCAGCGTTCGCTCACGTGATACGTCGACGATCATCACTTCGTCATTGAGCTTCTCCATCTGAGAGTAGGCACGCCCGCTGATCGGGCAATACGGATCGTGGTTGAACAAGATCACGGTTTCAGATCGTGACCGCTCCAATAGGTGTTCAAGTACGTCAACACTGCTAACCGAACTGAATCGCGTCGTCACAAGCACTCTCCGTATACCCTAATTGCGCGGCAGAATCGACCGCATCGGTATTCTCATTCATCGTACAGGAGAGCAATGCGGGTGCCAGCGGCGTCCGATGGCATGTCGGCTGCGTAACCGGCAATGGAACGCGATCGAGATGTTGGTTGGAAGCGACGTTAACCGTCAACTCGGAAGTGAAGCGAGCATAGATGGATGGCATCGTGAGCAATGTTTCTCAGGCGAGCCAGCCGATCGGCTCCGACCAGCTTCATGAACTTCGAAACCGTATGACGGTTGTCAAGGGCATTGCGCAGATGCTGGACCGTCAGGTGCGGCGTGACGACTGGCAGCGTGAGATGATCGTCTCCCGAATCGACCGACTTCAGGATGAGATTGACACTCTCCAGGACCTGATCGACACGTTCGAATCCAGCGATGACGCCGCCCCCTCGGATCCGCGCAAGGGCCCGTTTCACTAGCCGAGCGCCGTTCCCGTACGTTCCAGCAGTTGTAACTCGCCATTTCCCCGTACCGTCCCCGCACTTGCCGTTGTCTGAGTTCAGCGCGTATTCTGCTCGACACCAACTTCGGCGGCGTCGCCCGGCGGCGTCAATTGACGGAGCGAAGCATGCGCATCACCCGTGCGACCACCTATGTCGTTGGCAACCCTTGGAAGAACTGGCTCTTCGTGCGGCTCGATACCGATCAACCGGGGCTGTACGGTGTTGGCGAGGGCACGCTGAATGCCTTTGCCAGGACGGTCGAAGCGGCGATTCATGAACTCTCTCCGCGCTACGAAGGAATGGATCCGTTCCAGATCGAGACGATCGCCCAGCGAATGTCGCGGGACGTCTACTCGGACGGCGGCCAGATACACATGAACGCCGTCGCAGCAATCGAAATCGCCTGCTGGGACATCATTGGGAAGTCGACTGGCCGACCGATCCATGACCTGCTCGGCGGACGGTATCACGAGTCACTTCCTGCCTACGCCAACGGCTGGTATACGGGTGAGCGGACTCCTGATGCGTTCGCCGAGCGGGCGACCGAGGTGGTCGGGATGGGCTACACGGCGCTGAAATTTGACCCGTTTGGCGCAGCATGGCGAGTGATGCCACCAGGCGAGCGTAGGCTCTCGCTGGACATCGTCGCCTCCGTCCGGGATGCCGTCGGCCCCGAGGTTCAAATCATGATCGAGGGACATAGCCGCTTTAGTGTTGCCGAGGCGATCTGGGTTGGAGAGCGATTGGCCGAGTACGAGCCAACCTGGTTCGAGGAGCCGACGCAACATCTCAAGGTCGACGCGACTGCCGAGGTCGCCCGGCGGATCAGCGTCCCAGTCGCTACCGGAGAGAGCTTTACCAGCACGCACCAATACGCCGAACTGCTTGCCCACAACGCCGTTCACATCCTGCAACCCGATCCGTGCAACATGGGTGGAATCTGGCGGACTCGACAGGTGTGTGCGATGGCCGACGCGCACTACGCAGTCGTCGCTCCTCATCAAGCACAGGGTCCACTCTGTACCGCTGTTTGTGTCCAGATTGGCGCGTGCACACCGAACCTGCTTGTCCAGGAGCTGTTTGACGAGTTCAACGTTGGCTGGGAACGGGAAATCGTCTCTCCGCCTGTCCAGGTCGTCGACGGCCGAATCATCGTTCCGGATGCGCCGGGGCTTGGGGTCGATCTGAACTGGGCGGAGATCGAGAAACATCCGTACCAGGTCCAGAATTTTCTGCCACTCTTCGCCACCGGCTGGGAACGCCGTGAGGGAGGCGACGAGTCGCAGCCGGCAAGAGCAGCTTCCGCGGCCGCTGACGACCAGGATGCAACCACGAATTCGGGAGGTGACCGTTGAAACCACTGACTGGCATTATCCCGGCGATTGTCACGCCACTGGATGATGATGGTGATCTCGATGAGGCGTCCTTGCGGCGTCTGGTTGCCTATGAGCGCGACGAGGGTGCCGATGGATTGTTGATACTCGGTCTTTCGGGCGAAGGTGTCATGCTCACGATCGAAGAGCGCGAGCGCGTCACCGACATCGTCGTGGCTGAGGCAGATGGGATGCCATTGCTGGTCGGCTGCAGCGCGGACACGACCAACGCGGCCGTGGCGCTCGTGCGGGGCGCGGTTGCACGCGGTGCGGATGCTGTCATGGTTGCACCGCCACGACGACCAGGCCAGACAAAGGACGACGCACGCGCACACTACAGGGCCGTATCGGCGGCGGCAGGCACGCGAGACGTGATGGTCCAGGATGCGCCATTTGCGGTCGGGTTTGAACTCGGTGTCGAACTCGTCCTGGAACTCTCTGATGAGCTGGACAACGTTCGGTCATACAAGATCGAGGCGTTGCCATACTGGGACAACGCTATTCGTGCGGCGAGCGTGGCAGGTGACGGCATCCGAATGTATGGTGGACACGCCGGCCTCTACCTGCCCGATGTCGTCGATTCGGGTGCTGTCGGGCTTATTCCGGGGCCTGAGTTCGTTGCGCCGCTGAAACGCGCCTGGCAGGCGTATCAGTCAGGGGATCGCGAAGAGGGAGATCGTGAATACCGCCGGTTGCTGCCTGCGCTCGTGTTTCAGGCGCAGTCGTGGGCGCTCCTCGTTGGAAGTCACAAGGCATTGTTGCACGAACGCGGTGTTATCAGATCGACACGTTCCCGCCTGACGGAGGCAAACCTGTCTCCTTCGACCAGCCGGAGGATGCTGGATATCGCGCATTCAATCGGGGCGTAATCAGCGCGCTTGCCTGAGTCACTTCGTGAAGCACGTCGTATACATGCAACCTGTCAGTGTGAGCGTGGCTCACGACCGTGGAACGCTCAGTGGCGACCTCGTGCCGAGATGACGGCCGTGAAGGTCCGGATGAGGATTTGGATGTCGAGCCAGAGACAGCGTCGTTCGATATAGGCGATGTCGAGGCGGAGGCGGTCATCGAACTCAGTTTCGCCGCGGCCAACGATTTGCCAGAGCCCCGTCAACCCGGGTGTAACGTCCAGTCGTTCGGTTTGCCAGAGTGCGTAGGTATTGGCAGAAAATGATGTCGGTCGCGGCCCGACCAGACTCATCTGACCTTGAATGACGTTGAGAATCTGCGGTAGTTCATCAAGGCTGGTTTTCCGCATCAGCTTCCCAAACCTGGTCACCCGTGGATCGTTCGTGATCTTGAAATCAGGCCACTGCAACTCGTTCAGGTGCATGAGTTCCAGCTTCAGTTCCTCAGCATTCGGGACCATCGATCGAAACTTGTACATTCGGAAGCGGCGGCCACCCTTTCCCGTGCGCTCCTGCGTGAACATGACGGGACCGCCCGGTGATTCGATCTTGATGATCAGTGCGCAAAGCAGAAACGCCGTTCCCAGAAGTGGAAGAGCGATCAGTACGAGCGTCAGATCAAGAAGACGCTTGAGGGGATGGTAGGTGCGACCACCGATGATCTGACGACCGGCCCGAAATCGTTCGAGCCATTCAAGCTCTCGACACTCTGTGATTGGCGCGGCAACCGTCTGGCTCGCAGTCTCGCGATCATGTGTTGAGCGGAGCAACGAGTTCATGTCGAAATCCAATTTCGTTCACCGGTTCATAGCCGACGTCGATGCGATCCAGGTTTGACGAGCAACTCGTTGAACGTTAGTCGAATCGCTGCTACGCTAACCTGAAACCTGTCGATGATGCAGATTACAAAGCACAGCGCGAAATGATAGGGTGAATGTTTTGCTGCGATGGTGCCTATGCAGGCTAACGAATACGTGCTAACCTGATTGCATGTTTTCAGGACGTTCGAGCTCCCGTCGTGTTGCTGGCTCAAGACCGGAAGTCCGATGCTGCCCGAAAGGTTTGCTGCCACATGGACGCGACGATGTCAGTGGAGCAATGTACAGATGTCACTGGCAGATATCCTTCCACGTTGGCAGAAGCTGATCTGGCAACCTGTCAGCGCTATCGGTCAATTGTGATCGAGGAGCGCATCCGCCAGGAATCGTTGTACGTTAGGATAGTAGGAGCATTGCCTCTCCTGCGAGAGACGATCGTCCTGAATGGGGCCAAGACGGAGTACAGGAGGCGAGGAAATCGCACCTTGTGTCTGAGACATGCGACCTGATGTCTCGCTGGTGACGAGCAACAGGTTATTCGGACACGACAGGGCACTCTAGTATTGGTGATCGTAAGCACGCGCCGTTGCGGCAGTGTGGTCGCCTTGGAGATATCCCCAACCGGTGCGATTTCGATACCTTTGCTGCGCACAATCTGAGCGACGTCCGTTTGCTGGCCAGTGATGGACGAATATGACCGCGCGGTTCGACATGGTCGCCGGTGGTCTGGGGGTGCGTTGTGCATCAGTTGAAGTTGCATATTGTTGGATTGATCGTGTCGCTCGTGTCGCTCTTTACGGTGGGGCGAGTTGATCAGAATCTGCTCGACGTGGCGAGCACGCCTGCGAGTGTCCATCTCCTGACAGCTGCATTAGTTGTCTGGTTGGTAGTCTCCAAGGGATCGTTCCGGATTCCATCGGCGGTTCTCGTCGCCGGCGTCGCGATCGTATACGTCGGCTCCCGAGCGTTCGCGCAAGATCCCGAGGTGGTCGGTTCCGGGGCGAGCGCAACCTTGACGGCGGCCGAAATAGCGCTGGCGTCGATCTCGGTGATGCTAGCTATCCGGGTAGCACGCGGACTGAGCCAGTTCGAGGAAAGCATCGAGAACATCACGATCGACGACGTTTCGAGTGTCACGACGCTGGCAACCGCCCGTGACGACATTGCGATCGAGATGTCGCGTGCACGAAGACACGAACGCCCGTTGACGGTCACTGTCCTCTCGTTCGACCCGCGTGCGGTCCACGCTTCGCTTCACGAGATTGTCCGCGACGTCCAACAGCGCATGATGCAGCGCTACATCATGTCCGGGCTGGCACGTGTGGCGGCGCAGACGACGCGCCGAGGGGACATCGTTGTCCAAGACCCAGTTGCGCACAGAGTGATCGTCCTGAGTCCCGAATCGACGCCGGACCAACTCAACGCACTCACGCAGCGCCTTCAGGAATCGGCCTACAGGACACTTGGAATACCCGTACGCTTTGGCACGGCCGGATTCCCGAATACCGCGTTGACGTTCGACGATCTCGTCGCGCATGCGTCCGGTGACGCAGAGACGGAGTGGGCGACCGACCAGATCGATCAGAGGGCTCCAATGCGACCCGAATTTGGCTTGGAGAGCGTCTCCGTTTCCTCAGTTCGGAGACTGCACCGCAACGTCGACGATTCGGCAGCAGTTGCGCCGCGCCATGGAGAACACGCTCAGGCCGCGCACGGCGACTGAAGGTTGTCGTCGGCGAACGCGACAGCACTCACGGAATCAGTGAACGTTGCCACTCGACCTGGGCACGTAGCCCTTCGACCGGGCCGATCTTTGGCTCGTAACCGAGATCGGCACGCGCTTTGGAGATGTCGGCCAACGTATGCCGCTGATCTCCAGTCCGGGCTTCGGTGTAATGGCGTTCGGCGGTAACCCCGGTTGCGTCCTCGATTATCCCGATTGCTTCGTTGAGGGTGATCGGTATCCCACCACCCAGGTTGTATGCCTCACCCGGCGTGCCCCTTGTGAGCGCAAGTATGGTTCCTGCGACACAGTCGTCGATGAAGGTGTTCCCACGGGATTGCTCTCCATCACCAAAGATCGTGATCGGCTCGTGTCGCATCATCGCTCGTATGAAGATGTGATACGCCATGTCCGGGCGCTGCCTTGGGCCGTAAATCGAGAAGTAACGCAACGCGACAACAGGCAGTCCGAACGCTCGCTGGTACGCGAAGGTTAGCTGTTCGGCTGCCAACTTGGTGATGCCATACGGGCTCGCAGGTTGAAGCCGGGAGTCTTCGCTGCCGAGCGCTTCCACTCCATAGACTGACGATGTCGAAATCTGAACGAACCGCCGACGCTCCAGCTCTCCTGCCGCTCGGAGCGCCTCCAGGAGCCGCTGTGTGCCAGTGATGTTGCACGAAACATAACGGTCGAACTGGTCCCACGAGGCTGGTCCGGCCATAGCGGCGAGGTGCAGGATCGCGTCGCAATCCGCGACGACATGGACGAGTTCGTCATCGCGAAGGTCCGCTTCAACAAACTGGAACCTGGACTCGTCACGAAGATTCAGCAGATTCGATTCCTTGATTGACCGTGGGTAGTACGGAATGAACGCATCGAGTCCGATGACATCGTGATCGTCTCCCACGAGTCGTTCGCAGACATGCGAGCCAATGAAGCCTGCCGCACCAGTAACGAGTATTCGCATCGCTAATCGTCGCTTTCGGATTCATTCGCCGACCCGCATCGTAAGATCGAGCCGGCCGTTCCCGTACGATAGTCGTGGGGCAGTTGACGATTCCCGCTGGTACGATAATGGCGCGGATCGCGATGCGAAAGCGACAAGAAAGCCGCGATTGGCCCGCGCGCCTGAGGCAGGTACGGCCAGGACACACGTCGGCGTCCGTCCGTCGGGACGGTACCACGGACCGGCGGAGGCGTAAATGGTGACAGACTGGAGTCAAGCATCACCGTGCGATGGTCGACAGCCCGTCTCAGGGCGATCGCGCGCAACTCGGTTGTAATTCTCGTCGTAGGTTCAACCGCGGCATGCGGGTTGTCGGCTGGCGAAGGAACGGAATCCTCCGCGTTGAACCCGACGGTCCACTCGACAGCCGGGACGGCGACAACAGTCGCTTCAGATGGGACCGGGACGCCAACGTCAGTTGGGGACGAATCGACCGTGTATGCGACGAGCACTTCGACCTCGACTCCCCAACCGACCGTTGACGTCGCCGAGCTGACACCCTCTACCAGGCTTGCCTACTTCCACACAATTTCTGCCGACGGCGACTCCACTGAACAGGTCGCACAACTGGCAGATTTCGTTATCTTGACTTCGGGTGACGAGCCACATCGAGATGCGCTTCGACAGGCGGGATACGCAGGATTGATCCTTCAGTATCTTAACGCCTCCCAGGTGAACGGCCCCGGACCATACGTCAACAACGAAGCCAACTGCGAGTCGGAGTTCGAACCGCTCCGTAACGGTATCGCGAGATCAGCCGGTGACTTCTGTCGCGACCTGCACCCAAACGAGGACTGGTTTCTGCACAACGGTGCCGGTGAACGTCTCTACTCACTCACAACCGGGTCAGGCGTCTGGTATCACATGGATCCTGGAAACCCGGACTGGCGTGCGTATGCATCACATGCGATTGCGAGGGAGATTGTCGGCCCGAGCGCCCTTGGATTCGACGGAGCATTTCTCGACAACGTTGAGCTGTCGTTGACGCGCCTAGTCGAGCAGGCAGCAAATGCCGACGGAGCGGTTCACGAGTACGAGGTCGAAAACGACTATCGCGACGCCTGGACCGGATATCTGCAGAACGTCCGCGTGCGGGTGGGTTCTAGCCTGTCAATCTGGGCGAACTTCGTCTCCGACCCAAATTACGGATCGCTTTGGTCACAGTATCTCGCCCATCTTGACGGAGTCATGTCGCCCGCCTTCGCGACGGGTTATGAGCCTCTGACCGCAGCGAAGTGGGAAAACAATCTGAGTCAGGCCGAGGAAGCAATCGCGGAGGGCAAGTACGTCGTCGCAGTCGGCCAGGGCAGGAAAGACGATGAAGACTGGCAGCAATTTGCTTTGGCGTCGTATCTGCTCATAAGCGACGGCGATCATGCCTTTTTTCGCTACATGTCTGATGAATCCAAGCAGGCTCTCGTCACGCTGTGGACGTATCCGAACTATGAAATTGCGCTCGGCGCGGCGCTTGGGCCGCGCACGAAATCGGGTATGACCTGGCGCAGGGAGTTTCAATGCGGCTATGTTGAAGTGAATGCTTCTGACCGCCGTGGGTCGATTGTGCAGAACTCGTGCAATAGCAGAACGGAACCTTAGTCGATGCGACCGCCTCTGATTTGTTTGACCGGAGTTGACGGCTGTGGAAAGAGCACCCAGACCCGTATCCTCAAGGAGCGTATGGAGGCCGCCGGATGGGAAACATCTACCGTCTGGACAGGTGGTCGCCCGTACGTGTCTCGTCCATTGGTTCGGCTTGTGAAACGTCGCCTGCGGGCTCCCGTCCAGCAGGACGACGGCAGCTTCGAGGCACGAACAGCCGGCGCTGATCCCTCTGACGAATTCGGAGCCTACCTGTCCAAATCCAACGCGATGTTTCAGTCGTACTGGCCGCTACGTCGCGGCTGGACGGACGTGTCGTTGATCGAACACGCGATCGAGGCAAATCTCGCCGTTCAACCGCACCTGCGGGCCGGCCGAGCTGTCATTTGCGACAGGTACATTTACAAGTCGATTGTGAACCTCGCGATTCTTCTGGACATCGACATCACAGACTTGCCGCGGCTCCTGAGACACCCTGCCGTTGCCCTTGTCCCTCGTCCAGATCTCTACTTCCTGATGGATCTGCCGGCCGAGGTCGCGGCGTCCCGCAAGACTGACCTTCCATCGCTGGAATACGTCTCGCGCCGTGTGCCGGTCTACCGGGCGCTGGCCGCATATTCCCAGATGCCTGTCGTGGACGCCACACAGACGCCTGATCGGGTCGCCAGGGACATCTGGGAAGTAGTGTCCGGAAGCAATGCACGCATCCATAGATAATGTCCGCAATCCAGATTGCAGTTGATCGCGCTGTGCGAAATGTTTACATCTCGCCAAGGGTTGTTGTCATAGTTCATTCGTGGCAGCCTTGTTATGAAATCATTAAGCTGAATCTGGCAGTGGGATCGAACGACAAGGCGTGCGTGAGTCGATGATGACCGCAGTTCCGAAGACGGTGCGTTGTCTGGATCCATTGCCGTTACGGATCGCCGTCGCGCTTGACGGCGATCCAGAATCGATCGGTGCAGCCAGCACGAAGTTCGGACTCTTCATCGAGGAGTTGCGAAACACGGGAACTCTGGACGTTGTCGGCGTCGGGGACCTGACGCTCAATGGCCCTTCGCGAGCCGTGGCGGCAGCAGCGGCATGGCGACCCAACCGGCGGCAATGGAAAGAGCATTTCCGCAAGAACCCGCTTACATTCCAGTTGCGCAGCCAAAAGACTCGGCGATGGATGTCCGGGCTCGCCAATCGACCAGACGTCGTGCTTCAGGTCGCCGCCTTGTCAAAACCGGTGTTACCGGCGGGGGTGCCGTACGCGCTCTATCTCGACTTCACATTTGCGCTGACCCAGCGCGAATGGCCCGAGCGAGCACCGATGTACCGGTTCGAGCAACCTATCTGGCGGCGCCTTGAGTCCCGGGCTTATCATGATGCTGCGGTGCTCTTTTGTCGTAGTGAGTACGTGGCTCGGTCGCTGCGCGATGACTATGGGATTCCAGTCGAGAAGATGTATGTCGTTGGGGCGGGCGTCAACATCGCCTTGCCGGATGAGTTGTCCCTGCCCGCGCGCACCCAGCCGCGCGTACTCTTCATTGGCAGCGACTTTCGCCGTAAAGGTGGCGACACTGTCCTGCGTGCGTGGCATGATGTGCAGCGCCGAGTTCCGAACGCAGAACTGGTGATGATTGGGCCGGTCGAAGCTCCGTTACCAGACAACGTCGAAACAAACGGCGGACGCTGGGACCCGATGACGATCATCCGTGAGTTGCGGCGCGCATCGGTCTTTGTGATGCCCTCTCGGTGCGAGACGTGGGGTGATGTCTTTCTCGAGGCGATGGCGTACGCGCTGCCATGCGTCGGATCAACTAACGATGCGATGCCGGAGATCATCGACGACGGAAGGACTGGCTATGTCGTCCCGTCGGATGCTCATGATATTCTGGCGGACCGAGTCATCGATCTTCTGGCTGACACAGATAAAGCGCGCGCGTTCGGCGCCGCCGGGCGCAAGCGCGTCGAGGAACGATTCCTCTGGCAGGATGTGATCGGTCAGATGGTGCCGGTCTTGACGGAACTTCGTGGTCGTCGACCCTGACGTACGTCAGTTTCGGCGTTTCGCTGCAACATCACGATAGACGGCGGCGAGCTTCGCGGCGATGACCTGAATGTCGTAGGACTCGACCACGCGAGCGCGCGCTTTCGTCGATACGTCACGCACCCAGTCCGGCGCGTCGAGAGCTCGCGTCAGCGCGGTCTCAAGACCAGCACGATCGCCACTCGTCACCAACAGTCCAGTTACTCCATCCTCAATCAGATCGGTCGTTCCACCAATGGCTGTCGCGATTGGGAACATCCCCGACGACATCGCTTCAAGGAGCGCAACCGACAGCCCCTCGCTCGACGACGGCAGAACAAAAACTTCGGACGCCCGAAGGTAGTCGGCAACGTCTGGCACAATACCGCGAAACTCGACCCGACCGCCTAACCCCAGTGCATGTGTCTGTTCTTCTAGTGCCTGTCTTTCCTGACCGTCTCCAAGAATAACCAGATGGCCATTGGACACCCCCGTCCAGGCGTCGAGGAGTACGTCGACCTGCTTGACCGGCTGGAGGCGGCCAGCAAATACGACTATCGGCTGATCGAGTGGCAGCCCAAGCGCCGTCCGAAGTGAGGCCTTCTCGCAACCAATCGCTGGTCGAAAATGCTGTGTCTCGATACCGTTTGGAATCGAGGCTATCCGGGCAGACGGTACCTCGTGCTGACGGAGCAGATGTTCGATGTCACTACTGATACTCACGAACCGGGAGATGATCCGTCGATAGAGTTGAAGGCGCGCTTTGCCGAGGGGCTTGCTCAACAGGTGTTCCGGCTCGTAGCTCTGATGCGGAGTGACGACCGTTGGCTTGCGAAGTAATGTCCCGGTAATCGCGGCGATGGTTGTCGGTGAAAGAATGCTGTGTGCGTGAATGACATCGATCGATCTCCGTTCGCGAACGATGTCGACCGATCCGAGCGTGGTGAACGCAAGCGAACGAAGGCCGGGAGGTCCGGGAGCGGCGATGCGGCGAATCTCAACTTCGCAGTGCTGCTCCTTTGGCGCGGTTCCGGCGACTCGGCGCGTGAGGACCGCGACGTCGATACCATGAGCGCGCAGGTGTGGGATCTGCCTCTCAATCTGGATCTCCATACCGCCTACGACCGGATAGTACGACGGCATTACCATCAGCACCCTGAGGCGTCGGCCCGCATCGATGCTAGGTGTCACGACGCGGCTCCCAGATCGACACTCGGCGGCGGCGCAGGAACTGGATGACACCGAGAGTCGCGGCGATGTTGGAAAGGCAGAAGTAGTAGGGCACATAGAACCACGGTTTGCGCGCCCACGGGCGTCCAGCGCCACGCCAGCCGGCGATAGCCAGGGCGTACAACGTCGCTTGCATTCCCATCGTGAGACGCCAGAACCGATGACGGAGTACCGACAGGTTCATGAGGAAGATCCCGACGGCGACGACGCCAACCAGCCGCCTGACCACTTTGTGTGACCAGAGCTGGACGCTGTAGAAGCCTCCGCGCCATGGAAGCAGCAGCTCTCGAACGCCCCAGACACTGCGCAGCCCACGAGTCACGATTCGGACCTTGCGTCCATATTCAATGTCGTCTTTTGCCACAGGCGGCTCCCAGGTAACGGCTTCCGGCTCGAAGACCAGCCGATACCCGGCCCGGATGACCTGGGTTGAAATGGCGAAGTCGTCGGTCGCGGACGGATCCGCAATCGGACGGAACAGTTCGCGCCGGATCGCGTAGAGTGAGCCAGACGCCGAGACGATCGAGCCGAGCCGACTCTCAGCCATCTTCACCCACTTGTCGTATTCCCAGTACAGCCGCTCACCAAGTCCCGCTGACGACGCCATCGCAGACGGATCGCGTCGCTCATTGGCGCTGACGCCGCCGACGCACGGATCCGCGAAGTTATCCGCAATCGCTCGTAAGGCTCCCGGGGCGAGAATCGCGTTTGCGTCGGTGAATATGAGAATCTGGTTTTGAGCTTCAGCTGTCGCCCGGTTGAGCGTTGCTGCCTTGCCGTTCCGCTCGTAATCAAGGAACCGAACGCCACGATCTTCGTACGCCGCAACTATCGTACTGCTGTCGTCAGTCGATCCATCCGACGCCACCAACACCTCGACCAGCGAGGGCGGATAGTCCTGATTCAGGATGCTTTCAAGTTTCTGCGGGAGGATCTGTGATTCATTATGGGCAGGAACGATGATCGAATACGACAGTTCTATTGGCCCCTTAACGATCGGTCGTGATCTGATGCGATTCAGGATTAGCAACAGCAGAGGATAGCCGGCGTATGCATAACCAACGAAACCGATCAGCACTATCAATAGTCGTTGGCGCATTGCAACTCGTTTCAACATCAATCATCCGGCCGCGAGCGACACCAATCGCATATCGGCCTCGCACGAAAGTGACAACCTCGAAAGGGAATCAACGTGGACGTCCCGGCTGACCAGGAGGCGCCAACGAGTGCGTCGCCGCCTCGGATAGCGTACATTGTGCTGCGCTTTCCGACACTGTCCGAGACATTCATCGTCCGTGAGATCACTGCCCTCCGCGAACGAGGGTGGGACATCAGCATCTTCCCGCTGTGGCGCGACCAACCTGCTCAAGTGCACCCGGAGGTCCCGCCGCTGGAGCCGTTCGTGTACTGGAAGCATCCGCTCTCATTTGCGACGTTCTTCGCTGCCCTGATCATGCTGATCAAGCGACCCGGCCGGTATTTGTCTGCGCTTGCGCTGATCCTGAGTGACGCTCTTCGCCATCCGAAACGAGCGGCAATCTCGATAGGCTTGTTTCCGCTGATCGTCTGGACGGCTGCCGAACTCGAGCGTCAGGGCATCCGTCACATTCACGCCCATTTCGCCAGCTATCCTGCGTTGGCCGCCCACATTATCCATCGGCTTACCGGTATATCCTACTCATTTACCGCGCACGCCTATGACCTGTACGTCGATCCTTCGCATTTGCCAAATAAGGTATCTCAGGCAACTTTTATCGTAACGATCTCCCAAGTACAATCAGGAACTGCTTCGACCGTTGGCAGGTGACGTAACTCCGGTGCATGTCATCCGATGCGGCGTTTCTTTGCCGGATCGCCTGCCGGAAGCCCGACTGGGAGGTCGAAAGATTGTTTGTGTCGCACGCCTCGAAGAGAAGAAGGGGCAAAAGTACCTTATTGAGGCGTGCAGCATTCTGCACGAGCGTGGCGTTTCGCTGAACTGTACGATTGTCGGTGGAGGGCCAGAACGGGACCGATTGCAGGCACTTGTGTCGAGTCATGGCCTGGACGGCGTTGTCGAGCTTGCCGGGCCGCAGACATCGGAGTGCGTCCAGGAGTATCTGGCCAGTGCTGATCTCTTCGTCCTTCCGAGCATCGTGACGCGGTCCGGTAACGCTGAAGGTATCCCTGTCGCGCTGATGGAAGCGATGGCGGCAGGTGTACCGGTTATTTCTACGTCGACGACAGGCATTCCGGAACTGGTAGTCGATGGTGAAACCGGATTGCTCGTTCCTCCACGCGATGCTGAGGCGCTTGCCAACGCGATCGAGCAACTGCTGGACAATCGGCAGCTGACCAACCGATTGCGAGAGGCAGCGTTCCGAAAAGTAGCCGAAGAGTTTGAGCTGGGCGCAAATGCACGAGAGATCGAACGTCACCTGTTCGACGCGATACAGGACTAGCTTCGGATACCGATGCCATCGGCTACGTGTGACGATACGAATGCAGACCACTGGGCCGCGTGCTTGCCTGTACGTCGCGCCGACGACACGCATGCACGACGCTGACAACGAGGATATGCCACGTGACATGGAATGATGTAAACGCCGTAGTGTTGCGGGTCCTCCGACGCTGGTGGATCGTTGTGTCTGTCCTGGTCGTCGTCGTCGGGGCATCGTTCTGGGGATTGTCGGACAGCCTTGACCGCTACCAGACGACGACGCTCATGGTCGTCGGACCGAACGTTGACCTTGAGCCGTCCGAAGTGTTGCGCGTTGCGGATCTGGTCGGTCGCAACATGACGATGTCGACCTACGCGGACGTGATGGCGAGTCCAAAGGTCGTTGCAGCGGGCATGGTCGCTACCGACCCGACGAGTAGCGATTGGGCAGACTATGAAGTCCGCGTCGTCCAGGAGCCAGACTCAAATGTGTTACGGATGATCGTAGAGGGTCCGGACGCCGAGAAGACTGCAACGCTGACGGCGGAGGTCCAGGCGAGCGGAAAGGAAACTCTTGCTGAATTGTTCCCGATCTATTCGATCTCTTCGCTCGACGCCGGTCAACCACAGGCATACCTGATCAGCCTGCCCTGGGCGCGGACGATCGGGATTGCGTTCGGCATTGGACTCGGGCTTGGTGTGCTGCTGGCTCTCTGGTTTGACTCGCTCCTGCTGTTCCGGCAAAACAGCCTCAGCCTGGCAGGCCGCAGCGGTGTGTCGTCGCAGATTCCGAGTGTGGACCCGCAGGCGGCGGCATACACCCGGCGGTGAGCATGAACGACGCTCCGGCGCTTCCCGCTACGAACGAGCCGGTCGCACCGGCGTGGATGCTAAGGCTTGCGAGCACCAGCCCGGCGATGCTTCTGGCCGCCGCAGCTCCGGTCGCCCTGGGAGTCGGCGTCCTGGCGCCGGACCTTGGACCGCTGATGCTCGTTGGCTACCTCGGTGTCGTCGGCGGCGTCGTCAGCGTGCTCCGGCCTGGGATCGGTTTGTTTCTCTTCGTCCTGATGATGTATTCCCGCGCATCTGAGGTACTGACAACCTCGCTGGGCGTCCCGTCGATTGCTCCTCTCTTTACGATCTGGCTTCTGACCGGAGTCATCATGCACTTCGGGATTGGTGGGCTGTTCCACGCTCGACCGAGTGGTTGGCAGGCGTTGGCAATATACGGTCTGGTGCTGCTCGCATCGACGCTTGTCGCGTCTGACCCGTGGGCAGCGACCTACCGAGTGATCGACTATGCACGCGAACTCGTCTATATCGGTTTGATCATCCTCTGCGTTCGGCAACTATCCGATTTGCGAATCGTGGTCCGAGCGTTACTGCTGGCCGGGACCATTCCGGCGCTGATCTCGATTTACCAGACCCTTTCAGGCTCAACAAACTCATTTCTTGGTTTTGGACGCTACTCGCAAGCGATTGTCATACCTGGCGAGATTACGGAGGTTGCTCGGCCGGCTGGAATGGTCGGCGATCCAAACTTTTACGCGCTGGCATTGATTGCGCTGATCCCGCTTGCCTTCCATCGCGCTCGCTGGGAGCGGAGCCTGTTCGCTCGCCAGCTGACGTTATTGGCAGGCATCGTCATCGCCGTCGCATCGATCATGACCTATTCGCGTGGTGGCTACGTGACTCTCGCCGTCGTCGTCGGCTGTCTGGTGGTCGCTGGTTTCATCCGGCTCAAGTCGTTGATCATTGTTGTGCTGGTATTTGTTGCGATACTGCCGATCCTGCCGGAAAGCTATTCCGGCCGCGTCTCGAGCATCGTTGACATTCCACAGAGCCTCTTGTCACAGGAGCCGCCCGAACGAGGCGAGGCAACAGACACATCCGTCTCGGGTCGCGTGAGTGAGGTGATGTCTGGTGTCCACATGTTCCTCGATCATCCCATTCTGGGAGTCGGGACGAACAACTATCCAGCGAACTATCAGGAGTACGCTCGGCCCATGGGCGTTGACCGGCGTACGGATCGGGCGCCCCACAGCTTGTACGTCGAGGTCGCGGCAGAGACAGGGATAATCGGGATTGTTGCGTTCGGATTTCTGGTCCTGAGCTTGTTTGCCGCCCTTCGGCGGGTCTGGACGACGACCAACCGGGGGAACGAACTCCACGATCTCGCCTTGGTGGTGGCAATCTCATTGCTCTCGATCCTTGTCGCGAGCATATTCCTCCACATGGCGTACCCACGTTTTCTGATGGTGTTCGCCGGCTTAACGATGGCCGTAGCGAGCGTTCAGCATTGGCGCGTTGCACCGAGCTCCAGACTGCGTTTCGCCCGATTGCGTCCGACTCACGCGTTGTTGAGCCCAATGCAACATCACCGGATGGTCCTGTGGGGAGGGGTGGCCGGGTTCAGCGCGGCGATACTGGCATCCGCGCTGATCTTGAGCCTGTCTATCAATTCGGGCAATCTGTCGCTGTTTCAGGCTCGATCGGCGGCGGCGATTCTACCCCCTGCGGACCACACCTCTGCGTCAGGAGATGGCACGCCGTCCGCAACCTCGACAAGTGACGAAGGTCAGCCGGAAGATCCAGATAGCTCTCCGACCACTGGAGCGGGTACCGAGACGACACCGACGGAGCAACCATCCTCCACCCCGACGGTTGAGCCGGAGCCGAGTGTGGACATCCAGATTCAGAAGGAGCTGCTTGAGCAGGCGATGCTTCCTGTCGCGCCGTCGAGCGCAGGGGATTGCGTGTTCGTCCCGGAAACGCAGCACAACATCTGTGGCGAGTTCGCATCGTTCTTCGTATCCCACGGTGGACACGACATCTTCGGCTTCCCACGGACCGAGCAGTACATCATTGGCGGAACACTGATCCAGTACTTCGAACGCGCACGCTTTGAGTGGCATGCTGGAACAGGCGGCGAGGCTGCCTATGTATTGTTGACCCGCCTCGGCGCTGAGCAGCGGCATGCAGAACTCGGCCGAGAGATCGATCCCCCGGCCCTGCCGCTCGACGACGATGCATGTCTGTTCGAGTACCAGACGGGCCACAACATCTGCGATGAGTTCGCCTACTACTGGGTGGCATCGGGAGGCGTCCTGATTTTTGGTTACCCGATCACTGAGTCGTTCATGCAGGACGGTCGGCATGTCCAGTACTTCGAACGTGCTCGCTTCGAACTGCAGCCTCGTGTTGACGGATCGCTGGAGATGGTTGTCGCCCCGCTTGGCTCGGAGGACATCGAGCGCATCCTGTCCCAGACCTCTGTAGATGGGTCAGACAGCGATGGCTGATCGAATCAGGGTATTGACGGTCATTGATAGCTTGAAAGTCGGCGGCGCAGAGGCGCTGCTCCCAACGTTTCTGCAACATGTCGACGACACACGGTTCGATGTTCGCGTGCTCGCACTCAGCACCGTCGACGTGAACCACATTCAGGAACAGATCGCCTCAGCCTCCAGTTCGCTGACGCAGTTGCCCGCGAAGGGACTACGAGATCCTGGGCGCGTCCGTGAGATTTGGCAAGCGATCAAGGACCACGATGCGGACATTGTCCACACCCACCTACTATACAGCAACGTCCAGGCTTCGATCGCGGCCTGGATCGCGAAGCGGCCGATTGTCACGACACTGCACAACGTCCACGGCCACAACCGCCTTCTCAAGCGAACGGTCGAGGTCGGAGTACTGCGGATGACCAGCGCCCGCGCGCTGGCCGTTTCGAACGGGGTTCGGGATTCGTATTGCGGTCGGTTCGGATTGACCGACGGTCAGACGACAGTCGTGCCAAACGCGGTTGACCTCAGTCGATTCGCTCGCCTCTCGCCGGAGGACGTCCGCCAGACACGGCTGGATGCGCTTGACGGCGCACCTGGCCCCCTGATCGTGGCGGTTGGTCGTGTTGTGACACAGAAGGGGTTCGCGGTCCTCGTCCGAGCCGCTGCAGCAATTCGCGAGCGGAATCCGGGTTTACGGGTTGCGATCGCAGGTCGCGAAGCGGATGGCGCGCAGGAGGTCCGTGAAGAAATGGATCGACTCGGATTGTCCGGCGTCGTGCGGCTCCTGGGGCAGCGTGGAGACATCGCCCAATTGCTTGCCGGTGCCGATGTTTATGTCTCGGCGTCGTTGTCCGAAGGCGCCCCCGTCACCCATCTGGAGGCAATGGCGGCCGGCGCCCCGGTCGTCGCAACTCGGGTTGGGGGGGTCCCTGAGATCATCTGTGACGGTCAGAACGGGCTGCTCGTCCCAGCAGGTCAGCATGAGCCACTCGCGAACGCCGTAATCCGTCTGCTTGGGGACGACAACCTGTCAAGGACGCTCGCCGATCGAGGACGTCAGACAGTTCAGGAGTTTGGAGCGGATACCTGGGCTCGGCGAATCGAGCGTGAGTACGTCAATCTGCTCTCACATCGCGAGAGGCTTGTCGTTCGAGAGTCCGCACGATGACGGTCGCTGCCGCCACCCAGCGTGCCGATCTGTCCAGACAGGCCGTCCAGAGTACCGCCTGGGCATATGGCTCATTCGTGTCGGGCAAGTTCCTGGTCTTCATCAGCACGATCATTCTGGCGCGGTTGCTCCTGCCGTCGGAGTTCGGTCTGATGGGATACTGCATTATCGCGATCCAGTACCTTGATATCCTCAATGGTTTCGGTGTCGGCCAAGCGTTGATCGCGAGGCGCGAGCAGGTCGAGGAAGCGGCGAACGCAGCCATTGTCGTCGGGTTCGTCTCCGGCATGCTGCTGTTTGGACTGGCATGGTTCAGCGCACCGTTCCTGGCCGCGTTTTTCGAGGACGACCGCATCACGACGCTATTCCGAGCTTTGGCGATTGTGATCCCAATCAGCGCGGTCGGCGCGGTGCCGTCGGCACTCATCCAGCGAGGCATGCGGTTCAGGGCGAAGTTTGTCCCGGACATCGGACGAAGTGTCGCCAAAGGGTTGATCTCGATTGTGCTCGCCTGGCAAGGATTCGGCGT
The DNA here is from genome assembly GCA_963763325.1 of uncultured Chloroflexia bacterium. Classification (GTDB taxonomy): domain Bacteria; phylum Chloroflexota; class Chloroflexia; order Thermomicrobiales; family CFX8; genus JBBECJ01. The sequence continues at coordinate 442,075 of CAVXOL010000024.1, read as the reverse complement.
CTGGAGCCTGATCGTCGGACAGATCGCTGGTGAAGTCGCCGCGACGGTGACGCTGTTTGCTCTGGCTCGCTGGCGGCCGACGCGGCGCTTCGACCGCCGCGTAACTCGCGACGTGATGGGATTCGGATCCCACATTATCTCAATCGGAATCGCTGGCGCGATCATGATGAACTTTGACTACCTGCTGGTCGGTAAGGTTCTCGGCGCGACCGCTCTGGGCTTGTATACGTTTGCGTATCGCATTCCCGACCTGGTGATCCGAAACTCGAATGTGGTCGTCGGAAAGGTCGCATTCCCCCTGCTCGCTCACGTTCAGTCCAGCCCGGAAGAGTTGCGTCTGGCGTACGGGACGCTGCTCCGGTATGTGTCGTTGTTCACGATACCGGCTGGAATCGGATTGGCGCTGATCGCCCCACGATTTGTCGATGTCTTCTTTCCCGACCGATGGGCGCCGGCAACGACAGTCATGCAGCTGATCGCGTTGTCGCTCGCGATCTCGTCGATTGGCCACCTGCCGGGGATCATTTACAAAGCGATCAATCGGCCTGAGATCCTCAACTGGATGTCGATAGTCAAGCTGATAGCGACGGTCGGAGTGCTATGGTACTGTGTCGGTTGGGGTATTGAAGGTGTCGCTGCCGGGCAAGTCGGACTGGCAGTCTTCTTCGTCGTTATCGACATGGTTGTAGTGGCTCGCGTCCTCGGCTTCGGCGGCATGGCGATGCTGAAGGCGATCGCGCCGTCTCTGGCGAGCACGCAGGTGATGGCAGGTACGGTCGTTCTCCTCGATCGTGGCCTCGCGCCCGAGGGAATTGGCGGCTTGCTGGCAATCGTGGCCATCGCCGTCGCTGTCTACGGCGCGGCGCTCGCGACCGTTTCAAACGAGACCGTTACCAGCGCCCGTAAGGTGGTTCGCTCGGCGATGGCACGCACGTAGATGACCAGGAGATGCCCCTGATGTCGCCTTCACCGACTGTTAGCGCCATTGTCACAACCTATAACTATGGCGATTTTATCCTTGATGCCATTGAGAGTGTGCTGGCCCAGACGCAACCGCCAACGGAGGTCATCGTCGTTGACGATGGCTCGACCGATTCGACTCCGGACCTGATCGCGCCGTACGTTGGGCGCGGCGCCGTGCGCTACATCCGGCAGGAGAACCAGGGGCCGAGTGTCGCTCGGAACAGGGGCATCGATGAGTCATCCGGCGAGTTTCTGGCATTTCTGGACGCTGATGATACGTGGTTGCCGAACAAGCTTGAGCGCCAGATTGCCTGGCTGGCCGCGCACCCGGCTGCCTCGATGGTCAGCGGGCAGATGATCTGGTGGCACGTTCCGCGCGACGAGCGAACGCTCGTGACGTATAAGTCGATGACTCCGGGCCAGATGCGACGAGAAGTGACCGTACGGAACGTCGTTGGTAATCCGTCGATGTCGTTGGTCCGTCGGTCCGCAATCGAGGTAGCTGGCTCATACGACCCGTCGCTTCGTTGGGGGCAGGATTGGGAAATGTTCGTGCGGCTGTCGCGAGTCGGAGAAATCGGATTCGTTCCGGAGCCGGTTATCGTTTATCGCTGGCATCGTGCAAATCTGACCCACGAGCGGAGACTGGACCAGCTCGAGATGAATCTCTCGATCGCCCGGCGATCGATTGCATCATTCGAGCCGGCCTGGCAGCGTCCAATCTTGCGGACACGTGCCTGGAGTATCTCCGAATATGAGCGTGCCCGGGTCATCAGCAAATGGGATGTGCCTCGATTGCGTCTGATTCGTCACGCGTCGCTGGCACTGCTATCGTGGCCGTTCGAAGATACGATAGGCAAGACGCAGCTGCTGGGGCGATCTCTCGTCGGGGAATCGATCTATCAGCGAGCGCACTCCGGGTTACGGGGCAGATTCCGGCGTGCTCGAACGACAGGATAATCGACCCTCAACTCTCCGCACAAGCTGACTACGACTATTTCGATCGTCAGCCGCCGGATTTCTCATGCGCTTCGTCGTCCTGACCGACCGCTCAGCACGAAACTCGGCGACCGCGCGCATCGACACGACGGCTATTCTCTGATGCTTGGTCGTACGACGCACGAACATCCTCGAACATGGTGGGTTGAAGGATTTTCTGGTTGGGTGGGGAAATCACTGAATCGGCGATGGTCTCGACGCCAGAGATAGAAGTGTTCGCGTCGGTCGGACCGTTCGGCCATATCGACTTGGGACAATCTGGTGATGTGCCGATCTTCGGATGCCTGAGAACCTCGTACGATGTAGAACGCCGTGATTCAGGTCCAACGTCATGAAGAACATCGAGCCAAAGGGGATATGAGTGGGAATTGCTCGCAAACTGAAGGACACCGTTCCCGACGAGTATGCTGAAGTCATGAAGCATCGGTTCCGCGACCTGTCGACACCCCTCTCCCGCCGTCGCTGGAGCGGAGATGCACGATTTTGTCCGCTTTGTGAGAGTCGTGTTCGGGAATTCCGCCCAGCAGGTATCGTCCCGAGAGAGAATGCTCGCTGTCCGGTCTGCGGGAGTCTGGAGCGACACCGACTGCTCTGGCTGTATTTCAACGAACGAACCAACCTGTTCGATGGTCGTCCCAGGAAGCTCCTGCACGTGTCGCCCGAGTACGTGATCGGAACTCGTCTGAAGAGGCTATCAAGCATCGACTACCTCAGCTGCGATCTGGAATCAAAGCAGGCGATGGTGCAGATGGACATTACCGACATCCATCTGCCTGACCACTCGTTTGATGTCATCATCTGCAACCACGTGATGGAGCACATTCCTGATGACACGCAGGCGATGTCCGAACTCTATCGTGTGATGAAGCCGGGTGGCTGGGCGATACTTCAGACTCCGATCTCTGGCGACACCACGTTCGAAGACCCGACGGTGCAATCGCCGGAGGAGCGACAACGTCTGTTTGGACAGCGTGATCACGTCCGAATCTATGGTCGCGACTACGAGGATCGTTTGCGGTCAGTTGGATTTACGGTCAACGTCGACGGCTATGTCCGCTCGCTCGATCCTGTCATCGTTAGCTCCAGCGGTCTCGACGCCGACGAAGATATCTACTACTGCGCACGACCAGACTGATCGCTCCTCGCAGCATCGTTGGCACAGGCGGCTGAGCCGATCGAATAGTCCCGTTGATGCTGCGCTCGATGACCGCTGTCCCAGTCATTCTCAGTACCTGTGTCAGGTTCACCTGCCTGAACCTGGCGTCTACACTCGAAACATCGGTGGTTCGGAATCGAGTCAGACGGCAGGTCAGATGCGGCGATCAGGTCGTTGGATGCTTTGGGCAGGAATCGCGGTTGCTCCGATTGTTGTGTTCCTGTTGCTCCAGAGGCGGGCGATCGTCGATCCGACCTGGACGGTTCCTGATTTTCACTTCTTCGTCGTCTCGCTGATCAGCCTGATCGCGCTGTTCATGGCGGGATTGTTAGTCATCGCCGCCGGCCAGCTCAAGGACGCTCGCGTTATATTCCTCTCGCTGGCGTTTCTCGCGATCGCCGGCATATTCGCCGTTCACGGCTTGACGACACCAAATGCGCTGTTCGAGGGGACGAACCCCTGGGTCGGATTTTCAGCGCGCCTTAGCCTGCTGTCAGGATCCATATTCTTCGCACTGAGCACGCTTGACCATCACCGCGTCATCAAGCGGTTGATCGTCCAGCGGCAGGGTATGTTGACGGTCGGTGTGCTAGTCGGATTGTCGCTTTACGCTGCGGTTGCGCTCGTCGACGCCGGGCGAGGTGGAATGGCTGGTGGAGTCGAGCCAGCAACTCCGGCTGTTGAAGCATACGAGGGCTACGATGGTGTCTCGGGACGAGCGCTCGCCGACCGTGTGTCATTGAACGCGTCCGATGAGCGGTTCGAGTTCCTGCAATCTGAGCGTCTGGCATTGGCGACGACGATTGTATCGTTGATTCTGTTCGGAGTGATGACGCTCCATTACGGGCGCCTGTACCTACGATTCCCAACCCCGCTGTTGTTGGCAGTCGCCCTCAGTAGTGCGTTCCTGCTTCAGGCTCAGATCTCAATGTCGACCGCGGATCTCTGGCAGGCCAGTTGGTGGGAATATCACGTCCTGATGCTCTCAGCGTTCATCGTCGTCGTCGTCGGGTTGGCAATGGAGTACAAACATAGTGGTTCGCTCGACGGCGTGGTCTCTGGACTGCTCGTCCGCAATACGATCGACCAATTGCAGCGTGGATACACGGATGTGATTGTCGCGCTCGTGAATGCCGTCGAGGCAAAAGACATTTACACACGCGGCCATACGCAGCGGGTAACTGACCTTGCCATTCAAATCGGCGCGGAGATGCGGCTTGCGCCTGATCGATTGAGAGCATTGTCTCAGGCGGCGATGCTGCACGACATCGGCAAGATCGGTGTTCCTGACTCGATTCTCAACAAGACGGGACCGCTGACGGATGCTGAGTTCGACATCGTCAAGCAGCATCCAGTCAGGGGGCATGCCATCATCAAGGAAGTCCGGTCGTTGCGATCCGCGCTCGGGGGAATTCGTCATCATCATGAACGACTCGACGGCAGCGGTTACCCAGATGGGCTGGTCGGCGATGAGATTCCGCTGGAAGCTCGTATCATCGCAGTCGCGGATGTCTTCGATGCGCTCACATCTGTCCGCTCATATCGGGACGCCTGGCCGGTTGATCGGGCGCTACGATCGATACAAGCGGATGCTGGCGTTGGGCTCGACTCGGGCTGTGTTGCTGCGCTGGGTCGCCTACTGGCGCGGGAAGAACGAACTGCGCGACATGCCGACAGAGATCGTACGTGGACGGCATCAGAAGCGCGATCCGCATTGGCCGAACGCACGATGGCCGACTGACGCTCCGAGATCGGATCACGCGTCCAGTGTACGCGGAGCCAGGTGAATTTGGACGCCGTTTCTGATCAGCCTGTTGACGAGCGCGAGCCGCGTTTCGATGCCAAGCCGTCCGAACGTCGGTAGAATCTGGACGTTGTGCAGTTTCCCCTTGGCCACGATCCACTCCCGAAACTGTCGGTCGCTCATTTGTCGGGCGGTCAGGAGCTCTGTGTTCATACCGTCGTCGGTCGGGACAACGACGTACAGGTAATCCAGGTCGTCTTCTACGAATTCACGAAAGCCTCTTCGATGAGACACAGTTATCCTTCAGGTACTCCACGCGGCGACCGAACGGGGCGGGCAATCGTCGTGCGATAGTATAAGCGGTGCCCGCCAGCCGCGGACAGTTACGACAGTTGATAACATCCGCGGCAGTTCAGGACATGGAGGAGTCCCTGATGACCGTCCCGACCGACTACTCAGCCATTCAGCCGGCACCGCATGCGTGGGGAAGCGATGCTAACTTCCGGCGACACGTCAAGATCGTCGCTACGCTCGGGCCGGCCGTCGATTCGCGGGAAACGCTCTCATCCATCATTGACGCAGGCGTCGACATGGTCCGCATCAACTGTGCGCACGGAACTCCGGAGAGTCGCTTGCAGATGATCCAACTGGCCCGTTCGATTGCTGCCGATCGTGGCCAGCCCTTGCCTGTCCTGATGGATCTCCAGGGTCTCAAGATTCGGACCGGACCACTCGAAAGCAGCGAGCCGGCAATGCTCGCGCGAGGTGCAAAGATTCGCGTCTATCCGCAGATCGTATCGACAACCAACGAGCAGATCGGCGTCACCTATCCGCAGTTGCTGCAGGTTATCCGGCCGGGACAGCGGATATTGCTTGCAGACGGACTGATCGAGCTGCTCGTGGAGGCCATTAATCGAGATCACGCCGTCTGTTCGATCGGGCGCGGTGGTCCGCTCGCGGCACGGCAGGGCGTCACGCTGCCGAACGTCGTCCTGCAGGACGCCGTCCTGACTGAGAACGATCGTACAGACCTGGCGTTCGCCGCCGAGCACAACATTGAGTACGTTGGCCTGTCGTTCCTGAGCAGTGCGCTGGACATCGAGCGAGCACGGGGAGCGGCAATGTCGCTTGGCTGGAATCCCGGCATCGTCGCGAAGATCGAGCGTCCGGCCGCGCTGGCGCAGATTGAGTCGATTGCTGCTGCTGCGGATGTCGTGATGGTAGCGCGAGGTGACCTCGGCGTCCAGCTCCCGCCGGAACAGGTGCCGCGAGCACAGAAGGAGATCGTCGCCGTCTGTAACAGGCTTGGAACGCCCGTTATCACTGCGACGCAGATGCTTGAGTCGATGATCATGCAGCCTGTCCCGACCCGCGCCGAGACGAGTGATGTTGCCAACGCGGTCCTTGACGGAACGGACGCGGTGATGCTCAGCGCCGAGACGGCGACGGGGCGACACCCCGCTGCAGCCGTCGAGATGATGGACCGAATTATCCGTGAAGTTGAACGGTTCGGTCCAATTCGTCCACTGGACAGGCGGGACCGAGAGATCGCTCCGATTGCCGACCCGGACTCGATGATTGTGGATGCGCTTGGCCGCGCAGCACGGGCGCTCTCGGACGTAGCCCCGATCAACTACATCATTGTCTTCACGCTCAGTGGGTCGAGTGCTCGCCTGGTCGCTAAGGGCCGCCCGCGCGTTCCGGTGATCGCAATCACGACTGATCCATTCGTTGCCAGGCAGCTGTCGGTCGTCTGGGGCGTGCGGGCGCTGGTCTCGCCGCTGATCGACAACGTCGATGACCTGTTCCGCGAGGCATCAGCGCAGGTCATCGACGCCGGACTCGCGCACGAGGGAGCCGAGGCCCTTTTCGTCGGTAGCTTGCCGATCTATCGGGTGAGTGGACGAACCAACCTCCTCCATGTTCGCAAGCTCGAACGCTGATTCGAACGTGGCATGTGCCGTGCAACTTCGGGATTGAATGGCGGCAGTGGTTCGCCTGAAATGCGGGGATGAACGGAAATGGAGACGTGCCATGCACGATGCATCTGGGAATGAGTACGATTCGCCGATCGACAACCAGACTTACAATCTGCTGCAGATTCTCACCAGCAAGCTCGAAGCCGTCGAGGCGTACAACATCTACGAGGAAGACATGGAGGGCGAGGCAGCCGAGCTGATGAATCGCATCGCAGACGACGATCGGCGCCACGTTGCCGAACTCGCAAAGCAGCTCGGGCTCTCCAGGTCATAGCAGGGATCTAAACATGTAATCACATGTGACGAGCCGGGGGATAGCATCTTCCCCCGGCCTCGGTGTATCTTCCGCTTGGTGCATAACTGGCTGATGGCGGGGGAGGACGGCATGGAACTGATCGAGGTCCGCGATCTGGACGGTCCGAACATGTTTGCTTTGCGTCCTTCCATCAAGCTTGAACTCCAGCTGGAAGACGGCGAGATCGTTCTACCGCGCACACGCGAGTCCGTTCGGCAGGTTTTCGGAATTGTAATCAGTGACGAACCCCTGCAAGCGATGACCGAGACCATCGGTGCTTTGCACGAACTCCTGGGGCTGAACGTCCCCGAGATTGGGCATCGCGCGCTCGACACTCCTGGTCACCAGGTGCTGTTCTACGATTGGACGTGGCGGGAGACGTCGCTTGAGATCGGGAGAACCGCGTACAACGCACTGACGGGTGGAGTCGACGCGGATCCATCGCCTGCTTTGCGGGCGCTGCTGGTGCGCGACTGCGAGCGTGGCGATTGCCCAAGTTGGATTCGCGACGATGAGCGCCGAATTCCCACCGTGGGGATCACCGGAACCAACGGCAAGACGACAACAACCAGAATGCTCTCCCACATTATCCGGAGTGCTGGAAGACACGTCGGATGGACGAGTACGAGCGGAGTCTACATCGATGGCGAGCAGGTCATCGAAGGAGACTACACCGGGCCATCTGGCGCCAAGCGCGTCCTCGAAGACCCGGAGGTTGAGATCGCAGTATTGGAGACCGCGCGCGGAGGAATCCTTTTGCGCGGTTTGGCCTACGAGTCAAACGATGTCGGAGTCTTCGTGAACGTCAGTGCCGACCACCTTGACATGCAGGGCGTTGGGACGATCGAAACGCTGGCAGATGTCAAGAGTGTCGTTGTTCGTGTGACGAAGCCGGATGGATTGGTTGTGTTGAACGGCGACGATCCGCTGGTCCTCGCACAGCGTTTTCGCGTTCGGTCGCCAATCTTGTTAACGAGCCAGGGGTTGACGCCTGAAATCGTCGCAGATCATGTTGCAGAGGGCGGCCAGGCGATTGTCAGCGATGGTGTCAGGATCTGGAGACATCTCGATGGAACTCGCTTGCAGCTGGTGGATCTGGCTGACGTCCCTGCAACATTTGGCGGCGCCGCAACTCATATGGTCGAGAACACGCTGGCGGCAATCGGCGCAGCAATCGGGCTTGGATTTTCGGACGAGCAGATCGTCGACGGACTCCGGTCCTTTCGATCGGATATGCGTTCGAATGCTGGCCGGTTGAATGTGTTCCGACTCGACGGTCGCCTCGTCGTCGTTGACTACGCCCACAACGAGCAGGGGCTCGAGGTGCTGCTTGGCTTCGCGCGTCGAATGTCAGGGGGATCGGGCCGGGTTCACGCGATCGTTGGCACCGCTGGTGACCGGCAGGACGCGCAGTTGCGTGGACTCGGGGCGATGGGAGCGGAATTGGCCGACCGCCTCTACCTGAAGGAAACGGGCCGCTATCTGCGCGGTCGAGAGCCGGGCGAAGTGACAACGCTGATGCGCGAAGGCGTTGAGGCGTCTCGCCACTCCGAGAGGCTGGCTGGGGCGTTTGATAGTGAGCACGCTGCCCTCGTCACGGCGCTCGCGGAGTCTGACCCGGGAGATACGATTGCGATGATGTGCCTGGAAGAGCAGCTCACCGTCCTCCGCGAATTGCGCGATCGTGGGGCAGAGGAGTGGGAGTGAGGCCAATGACATCTGGCGTCGCTGGTCTGGTTGGTGGCAGCAGATGAGTACGTCGCCGCAGTCGGATATACATTGCGACCCAACCGTACCCTGCCATCAACGAGGACACGATCGATCACTACTGCTTCGGATGTGGGAACCAGAACCCCGCAGGCCTACGCCTGCGGTTCCGTCCACTCGCCGATGGCGGTGTCTGGGCGGATTTCACCCCGACGCGGGATCACGAGGGATACATGGGGATGACCCACGGCGGTATCCTCTCGACCATCCTGGACGAAGCGATGAGCTGGGCCGTCACCCATTCCGGTGATCTGGGCGTGACAGCCCGCATGACGTTGTCGTTCCGACGTCCTGTACGGTTGGAGCAGCAGATACGCGTTCTGGCATGGGTCGTCGGCAGGAAGGCACGCGCAATCGATGCCCGCGCCGAGGTGCGCGACATCGAGACGGGTACCGTCCTCGCTGCGGCCGAGGGACGCTTCATGCGGGTCACTTCAGAGCAGGCAGCTGCCTGGCGCGAGGCGTACGGCGACCAGATCGATGGCTCATCGTTCGGCGCTGCCGCGCGACGAAACGCAGGTTTCTTCTGACAATCTGGCGTTGACCGAATCGATCGCGCTTCCGTATAGTCACCTGAGCGTGATTGACGCGGCATGTGCAGGTGGATGGACAGATTGATCGATCGTACGCGAGGTCCGTTGCTGGCAATCGGTGGCGCCGAGGATAAGTTCCGAGATCGGGCGATCCTGCGCCGCTTTACCGAGTTGTCAGGTGGTGACGATTCGCGGATCGCGATCATCCCGACTGCGTCGGCGATCGATGATGCTGGGCAGCGCTACAAAGCGATCTTCCTGGAGTTGGGTGCCTCGACGGCAGAGGTTCTCTTCGTGGGCGATCGAGACGACGCGAACAGCGACGAACTGGTATCGCTCGTCGAGCAGAGCACGGGGATCTTCATGACCGGTGGCAACCAGATTCGAGTTGCCAGCATCCTGGGAGGGACGCGCGTCGCCGAGATGCTGGTTCGACGCAACCGGGAAGGTGTACCAGTCGGGGGAACGAGCGCGGGCGCGTCGGTGATGTCAACCGTCATGGTTGCTGGTGGACGGAGTGGCGCGACGCCGCGGCCACACGGTGCGGCGATGTCGCCCGGACTCGGCCTGATTGACTCGGTCATCATCGACCAGCACTTTCGCGAACGCGATCGGATCGGCCGGCTGGTCACGATGGTCAGTTACAATCCGGGCCTGCTCGGAATCGGTGTCGACGAGGACACGGCGGCGCTGATCTGGCCGCATGACACGCTCGAAGTGATTGGCAAGGGTTCGGTGCTGATCGTCGACGGTACACACATGCGAAGTGACGTCTACGCAGGACGCGGTAAGCACCCGTTGACGATCGCGAATGTCCTCATCCATTTTGTGGCGCCTGGTGGCATCTACGACCTTGAACAGCGCAAGGTGACCTGTCTCAAATAGCCGGTCGCACGTGCGGTGACAATAACGTGAAACCCGGTCACAATCGAAAGATTCAGGCTCATCGCAACTGGGCGCGGGCCAGATGGGAGTGGGGGCGAACGATGCCACTGAAGGTCCTGGATTCGAAGATCTATCGTGGACCGAACGTCTGGGCTCGTGTTCCGGTAGTCCTGTCTGCGGGTCGACATTGAGGATCTGGAGGATCGTCCTTCAAACACGATCGAGGGCTTCACAGACGAACTCGTCGGGCTGATGCCGTCGCTCTACGATCACTACTGCTCGCTTGGCCGGCCCGGCGGGTTTCTCGAACGGCTTCGTGAAGGCACCTGGATGGGCCACGTGCTTGAACACGTCGCGCTCGAATTGCAGACGCTGGCCGGTTCGGAAGGCAGCCGTGGCCTGACCCGCTCTACGGACGACCGCGGAATCTACAACGTCGTCTACCAGTACGCTCAGCAGGACCTCGGGATGGCGGCTGGAGAGCTTGGTGTGCGGCTGCTCAATAATCTGATCTACAAGGACGATCCCGAGTTCGACTACGAGAACGAGCTTGAGCGGCTGATCCGGCTCGCGGAGCGCATCGCCTACGGACCAAGCACGAAGGCGCTGGTTGACGAGGCGGAGCGACGTGGCGTCCCGGTGATCCGGCTCGACCCGCGCCGCTCACTTGTCCAGCTTGGATACGGCGTCTACCAGAAGCGCATCTGGGCGACGGTCACGTCCGAGACCAGTAACATTGCCGTCGATCTTGCCGCCAACAAGCGTCTGACGAACCAGTTGTTACAGGGCGTTGGAATTCCTGTTCCGCGCTCGATTACTGTCGAAACCGTTGACGAGGCTGTCAGAGCGGCGCGCTCGATCGGGCATCCAGTCGTCCTGAAACCGCTGGATGGCAATCACGGGCGCGGTGTCCGCATCAATCTCGTTGACGACGATGAAGTGCGTGAGGCGTTTCAGGACGCGTACGACGAGAGCCGCAACGGAGTCGTTGCTGTCGAATCGTTCATCCGTGGCCGGGACTACCGCATTCTCGTCGTCGGCGGCAAGCTCGTCGCCTGCGCTGAGCGCGTGCCCGCCCACGTCATCGGCGACGGCGTCCACACTGTTCAGGAACTGATTGACATCACCAACAGCGATCCTCGCCGTGGCATTGGTCACGAGAAGGTGCTGACGAGGATCTCGGTCGATGCGGCGGTTCTCGACCTGCTCGAAAAGCACGAGATGACGCTCGATTCGATCCCAGATGCCGATCGATTCGTCCAACTGCGCTTGACCGGCAATATGTCGACAGGTGGAATCTCGATCGACCGAACCGACGAGATCCACCCTGACAACATTGAGATCGCAGAACAGGCCGCACAGGTTATTGGGCTGGACGTGGCTGGGATCGACTTCATCGTCGAGGACATCACGATCCCGGTGAAGGACCAGGGCGGTGCGATTTGCGAGGTAAACGCTGGCCCCGGCTTCCGGATGCACACTCATCCAACCGAGGGCGTCCCGCGTGATGTCGCACGGCCGGTGCTGGATCTGTTGTTCCCGCGTGGGACGCCGTCTCGAATTCCGATCGTCGCTGTGACCGGGACAAACGGTAAGACGACGACCAGCCGAATGATCTCGACGATCCTGAAGATGGCCGGCCGTAGAGTCGGGATGACCACGACCGACGGTGTCTACATCGACGGTACCCAGATCCTCAAAGGTGACATGAGTGGGCCACACAGCGCCCAGATGGTTCTTCAGAATCCGACGGTCGAGCATGCTGTCCTTGAAACTGCGCGTGGCGGAATTCTGCGGGCTGGCCTCGGCTTCGATCGTTGTGATGTCGCGGTCGTGACGAATGTGACGGCCGACCACCTCGGCCTGGGCGGAATTGACTCGTTGCGGGAACTCGCACGTGTCAAAGCCGTTGTCCCGGCTGCGACCTTCCGCGACGGCTTCGTGGTTCTGAATGCCGACGACCCGTGGTGCGTCGAAATGACATCACGGTCACGCGGTGAGGTCATCTTCTTCTCGATGGACGAGGAGAACGAGACCGTCAAGGAGCATCTGCGCTCGCGCGGTAAGGCGGTCATCCTCAAGCGCATTCGCGACAACGAAGTCATCTGCTTAGTAGAGGGGAAGCGCGAGACGGCTGTGCTCGATGTCCGCCATATTCCGGCGACGTTCGAGGGTCGGGCGCGTGTCAATATCAAGAACTCGCTGGCGGCGGTTGGTGCGGCATGGGGTTCCAACATTCCGCTCGATGCCATTCGCAACGGTCTGCGGACGTTCACGACCTCGTTCTTCCAGGCGCCTGGGAGACTCAACCTGCTCGAGGTTGGTGGCTATCGCGTCATTGTTGACTACTGCCACAACGTCGCCGGACTCCAGGAGCTGGCCGAATTCGTTCGACGCATGCTGCCGCCACGCACGGTCGGCATGATTGCCGTTCCCGGCGACCGGCGCGACGAGGACATTCGTGCGTTTGGGACGATCGCAGCCGGGATGTTCGACGAGTTCGTGATCCGCGAGGACACCAATCCGCGCGGTCGAGCGCGCGGCGAGGTTGCCGGCATCCTGCACGAGACGTTGACGTCCAACGGCGTCGATGATGGGCAGGTCCAGATTGTCCTGAACGAACTGGACGCAGCTCGAGCTGCTCTTGACCTGGCCCGACCGGACGACCTGGTCGTCCTCCTGGCCGACAAGCCGGCCGAAGTTTGGGAGGCAGCCGTCGAGCGTAGTACGCGCGAGTGGGGTGATGTGAAGACTGGTGTCCGCGCCTGAGCCGTCAGCGCTTGATTCGTCGCAAGAGGCGTGACACAAGGCCGAGCATCTGCCCTCCGGGCATTGCCGTCGCTGGCGACATTGTTCCGACGAGCCCAATCCCCTGGCGCCAGTTGGCCGGAGCGGTCGATGGTAGCTCGGACGGTCCGGGTATCTGCGGATTCCCTCCAAACAGCGGCTCGTACCATCGGCGTAGAAATGGCGGCATCAAGTCGGATGTCGCCCATGACACCCGACGCCAGGCCGGCGAAGCGCTCCCAGTCGATCTCCTGCATGCCTTCGAACCCGGTCTTCGGATTGCCATGGGTGTACTCCCACGCCAGAAACGCGACCCGTACGAAGGCAGGATCGTCTTCGGTCGCCGCTCGGTCCACGTCGCGACGAAAGGCGTAGTGACGCCCGAGCCGGTTCGGATCGTCGGGATGTGGATCGACGTAGAAGCCAGTCTCGTCCGCCCAGGCGTGCGACAGTTCGTGCAGGCACGCTTCGTCCTGAACACCATTGAGGACGATCCGACGTTCTGACGGTATCCAGTAACCGCCTCCGAGTGGCTGGGTGAGGTCACCGATCTCTACGGGTATCTCTTTCAGGATCGCGCATGCTTCCTGGGTGAAGTCGTAGCGAATGAGCACCTGATCGCGAAACTGGCTGCCGTCCGGCATGGCTCGGTCCTCCAATGGGACTCTTTCTACTCGTGGTGATCGCAGCGTGGTTGCACTTCTCGCTGATAAGGGCGAAAGTACTATCGCATGGGTACGATGGTATGGTGGATGATTCGCATGGCAATTCGGGTTACCAGGTGAGTGGGATGGTCGACGAACAGATTGTCGTAATCAACGGAATCAGGGTCCACTACGCGCGGATCGGAGCCGGACCGGCGCTCGTGCTTGTTCATGCCGCTGGTACCCAGAGCTCGTGGCATACATGGCGCGACAACCTCGCCGCCCTTTCGCAGCACTACACTGTCCTGATTCCAGACCTGCCGGGCCTCGGTGAGTCCGGGCCGCCGCCAGCCCCGATCGACTCCGAAGACGACTTCTTCCGCTACTACCCGCGATTTATCGAATCGTTCGTTCGTGAGACTGCGCCGGACGGAGCTGTCATGATCGGTGCCGGTTCAGGCGGCGGGATTTGTCTGACCACCGCAGCTCGCTATCCCGACATCGCAAAGGCACTGGTCCTCGTCGATGCTGAGGTCATTGGGCGCGTGATTGAGACGGAGACGGCGCTGCTGCGTTGCCCGACGCTGATCGTCTGGCAGCACGACGATATGCTCGTTCCTCCTGAGCACGCGACGACACTTGCACGGCGCATTCCCGGTGCGGAGTTGCGCCTGTTCCCTGGCGACCTCACCCGTGATGAGTGGGGCGGAAACATGCCGCACCGCCTCTGGCCGACCGAGTTCGACGCAACCGTCCTCGACTTCCTCAACCGCGTTACATCGCAAAGGTAGCGCCGTTAGCCGCCGGAGCCGGCCAGCGTCACACCTGGCTCGGTCATGCCGGCCGGGTCGAGCAGCTCGTTGAGCTCGTCTTCAGACAAGTCGGTCTGCACACGGGCCACTTCTCGGATCGTCTGGCCGGTCTTTGCGGCCGTCTTGGCGATGTTAGCGGCTGCGTCGTATCCGATCCGGGGCGCGAGTGCTGTCCCGATCATCAGCCCTTTCTCGACCATCGCCGGTCCGTGATCGGTCGCGTTCAGTCCGTCGATGCACTGACTCGCAAAGTTCTCACAGCTGGTCGATAGAATCGCGATCGACTGCAGTAAATTGTAGGCAGCGACTGGCATCATGACGTTCAACTCGAAGTTGCCCGACTGCCCGGCGATCGCGATCGTCGCATCGTTGCCGATCACCTGGGCAGACACCATCGCGACCGACTCGGCGATCACGGGATTGACCTTGCCTGGCATGATCGATGATCCGGGCTGGACCGCCGGCAGTTCAATTTCGCCGATTCCAGCGCGTGGTCCGGAACCAAGCCAGCGAATGTCGTTTGCGATCTTGAGCAGTGAGACGGCGATCGTCTTGAGCGCACCACTCGCGCCGACCAATCCGTCGAGCGTTGACTGCGCCTGGAAGTGGTTGCTGGTCTCGACGACCTCGAAGCCGTTCCACTCACTGAGCGTGGCACAAACACGGCTCGCGAACTCAGCATGCGTATTAATACCGGTCCCAACGGCCGTCCCGCCGAGCGCGACCTCACGCAGCTCACCGATGGCGTACTCCAGTCGCGCTCGCCCGCGCTCGATCTGCCCTGCGTAGCCCTCGAACTCTTGTCCAAGCCGAATCGGAGTCGCGTCCTGGAGGTGCGTTCGTCCCGTCTTGATGACCGGCATGAATTCGTCAGCCTTGGAGCGTAACGACGTTTCCAGCCGATGCATTGCCGGCATGAGGTCTTCGTGAATCGCGGCAAGTGCTGCCAGATGGATTGCGGTTGGGATGACATCGTTGGACGACTGACCCATGTTGACGTGGTCATTCTTGTGGGCCGGGTTTGTTGAGTTGCGAGACCCGCCGAGGATCTCGTTGGCGCGCGACGCCAGCACCTCATTGGCGTTCATATTAGTCGATGTCCCAGACCCGGTCTGGAAGATGTCGAGGACGAACTGGTCGTCAAGCGAGCCGTCGGCGACTTCTCGTGCTGCTTCGATGATCGCGTTGCCGGTCCTGGAATCGAGCAGACCGAGTGCCATGTTTACCTCAGCCGCCGCGCCCTTGATCTGGGCGATTGCGCGGATGAACCGGCGTGGGAAGCGCAGGTCGGAAATTGGAAAGTTCTCCCTGGCCCGCATTGTCTGGACGCCGTAGTATGCGCTCGCCGGAATTCGCAGTTCTCCCAACGAGTCTGCCTCAACCCGCGTCTCGTCGCTTCTTTCTTCATATTCTCCAATTGCCGATGATGCCATCCCGAATCTCCCCTCGCTCACCACGTCATCTGCTGGCTGGAAGTGTACGGGATGAGGCGATTCTGTCGATTCGCGCCACATCAACGAGCCTCTCAGTGTCAGCCCGGTTGGCGATAGGGCTGAGAGATCCGTCGTTGCGGCGCGAGGCGACGCCAGTGCTAGATCGAGGACGGTGGCTGGACCATCTCGACCGCTGCCTTGAACTCGAGATGCGGCGAAACGCCGGGATTGATCTGGCAGTGTGGTTCCATGCCGTTGAACACGTTGGTGACGTTGACCAGTGCGAGATAGAGCGACCGGTCAAACGCTTCCTGCGTCGAGCCGCCGATGTGCGGCGTCAGGACGACGTTCGGAAACTCGACGTACGGGTTGTCTGGATGTGGCTCGACGCGGAAGACATCGAGGCCCGCTCCGGCGATCCGGCCGGTCGAGAGTGCGTTGACGAGCGCCGATTCCTTGACAACCGGGCCGCGAGCGGTGTTGATCAGGAATGCGCTCGGCTTCATCAAGTCGATCGCGCGCTCGTCGATGAGGTCGCGGGTAACGTGCGTCAGCGGGCAGTGAAGCGTGACATAATCAGCATGCTGGAGAACGCTATCGAGCGGCATCATCGAGATTCCGTGCTCGTTCGCGAACGTGACATCCCATACGACGTCAGATGCGATGACTTTCATGCCGAAGGCTCGACCTAGCAGCGCAGACGCCTTGCCGACTCGGCCGAGTCCAACCACGCCCAGTGTCTTTCCCCAAAGCTCGGAGCCCATGCGGAGCGTGTCGTACGGCTGCCAACCGCCGTCACGAATCGTCTTGTCGTGGACGCCGACGTTGCGCGCCAGCGAGATCATCATCCCGAATGCCAGTTCGGAGACGGAATGGTTGTTGCAGCCAGCGCAGTTACCGACTGCGATGCCGCGTTCGTTTGCCGCGTCGACATCGACGTGGTCGAATCCGACGCCGCCCGTACTGACGACTTTCAGCTTTGGTGCTGCGGCCATCACTCGCTCGGATATCCACTCCAAACCGGTGATGATCCCCTCTGTCTCGCCAACCACACTGACCAACTGGTCCTGCGAGACCGGGTAAGTCAGGTTCGGATCGATTGCGACGCAGTTGCGCCGGTCGAGAAACTCATCCACGTAGTCCCGGTTCCCCTCGCGGAACTTGCGGGAGAGGATCAGGATTTTATGCGCCATCTCGCGACCCCTTCACTCCTCGGTTGCGGCCCAGGTCAGGCCTGATCTGTCGATGGGCGGCATTGTAGCGCGGTCTCCGGGATCCGGCGCGTTATCATGGTCGAATGGCACAGGCAGATGTGAGCTCGGTCACACAGGTCATCAGCCGGCGGCGCAAGTTGACGGCGCTGGCCTGGATCTGCCTGGCTGAGTTTCTCGCGATGTCGATCTGGTTTTCGTTTTCAGCGATCAAGCCGATCCTTGCCGATGAGTGGGATATCTCGAACACAGATGCTGGCTACATCCTGTCAGCGTTTCAACTTGGCTATATAGCGGCTGTCGCGGTGGTCGGGATCCTCGCTGACCGCTACAACACGCGGGCTGTCTTCGCGATCTCGGCCGTGCTGGCCGGAATCCTGAACCTGGGTTTTGCATTCCTTGCCGGAGGACTTTGGACCGGGATTGTCCTGCGGCTGCTGGTTGGTGCTGCGATGGCTGGCGTTTACACTCCAGGTATCAAGATCGTTGCTGGCTGGTTCACGCCACGTGAACGAGGGCGAGCTGTCGGTGTCTTCGTCGGCGCGTTGGTGCTCGGATCAGCGTCGCCGTACCTGCTGGCTCCGGTGGCGACAGGTATCGGCTGGCAAGCCTTGGTCGTTGTCACGGTCATTGCGACGTTTGCGGCTGCCGCGATCATGTGGTTCGTCGTCGGTGACGCTCCGGCGTCAACCAGTTCTCCATTCGCGTTCGACCCGCGCCTCCTGAAAGATCGACCGCTACGGCTGATGAACCTTGGTTACGTCGCGCACATGTGGGAGCTGTATGCGATGTGGGCATGGATGGGCCCGTTCCTGATCCATACGCTCGAACAGCAAGGCCGCTCGACCGACCGTGCGACCGACCTCGGCGGGCAACTGGCCTTTGCAATCATCGGGATTGGCGCGCTGGCCTGCGCGGTAGCGGGGTTCCTCGGCGACCGGTTCGGTCGGACGCTGACAACCAGCGTGCTGCTCGTGATCAGCGCGGCTTGTTCGTTTTCGTTCGGTTTCATGGAGACTGCGCCGATCGCCCTGATCGCGCTCGTGGGCTTGATCTACGGGTTCGCAATCGTCGGCGACTCTCCGTTGTATTCGGCTGGTATCACTGAACTTGCCCCCCGAGACCGGATTGGCGCGGCCCTCGGCGTCCAGTCCGTCCTCGGCTTCGGAACAACAATCGTGTCGATCTTCCTCTTCGGTGTCGTCGTTGACCGTGTCTCATGGACCGCCGCGTTCATCATGCTAGGAGCGGGGGCGTTGCTCGGCCCGCTGTTCATGCTCCGATTACGATCGCTCCCGGAGGCAGAACTGCTGGCCGGCGGGCGAAAGTAGCCACAGACGAGATGTCAGATCGCCGGATTGCCAACGTCTTCGATCCAGCCGCGCAGCCATTCGACAGTGTCAAGCTCCAGGTCGCAGTAACAACTGGCGAGAAAGATCAAGCCGGCGATTCGACCCGACATGAGCCACTCCAACCCTTGCTCGCACTGGCGAATGAACCCGTCGATTGGCATTGGTGCGCGTGGTCCGAGGTCCCATAGGTAGCAGCCGATGAAGCGTTGATGATCAGACGCAATCTGCTCAAGGTGCAGGAGGTGAGCTTCGAGTCGGTCGAGGTCGCTGGCATGCCAGGTCCAGAGGCTGACCTGGTTGCAGTACGCCAGATACTCGGAAATGTCGACATCGAGCTGGTGCGTGTACACAATCGCCATCAGATCCAGCGTTCGGTCCGAGAGGCGTCGGCGTTGGTCCAGAACACGAAGGTCATCAAGCGTGAGTTCCGGTTCGCCAGTATCCCAGTTGATGAAATCATCCATGACCAGCCCGGTGATGTTTGGCGTTCTGGTGGCGAGGTCCAGGACATGTTCGCGTTCTTCAGCGGACGTTTCTCCCCGCGCGCCGGTAATGCCCCATCCGATCCGCGTGAGCGTTCGCATAGGGATCGTCAGCTGGTCATATGGCATTCGAGGCTGGCCGTTGTAACGGATCATCATCATGTTGGGGATGCCGAGGTACCAGGCAGCTTCGACGGGCGAGATCAGCGATGGTCCGGGCAAGTTCCACTCTTCGTCGTGGCTACCTGCGGTATGACCCCAAAGCCAGAGGCGATCGCGGACTGTCTCGCCTGCACGATGATGTGACATTGATTCTCCCCGTTCGTTTGACGCGCTGTGGCCAGCATAGCAGCCAGTATTGATCCAGCTATCGACGTTCTTCGATTGCCGATTCGGCAACATGAGTGTGAGAACGATGCTGATTCAGTCCGTTGAGACAGTCACATTGGTCCGTGACGGTGCTATACTGCGCTGACGATATGATGAGACGGCAGGCACAACTCGACCATGACAGGCCTGAGCGGAGTCTGCCTGCCGGAAACACTTAGGGAGATGTAGATGGCCAACGGGCAGGGTAGCGGTGGCGCGGCCACGATGACAGCTGACCAGTACACCAAGAAGGCGCTCGACCACGTCTGGGTTCACTCAGCCAACTGGCAGGATCTGGCTGAGAAGAAGGGGATGCAGGTCTTCGACCACGGCAAGGGCGCGATGCTGTACGACGTGTATGGCAAAGAGTTCATTGACGGCATCGCCGGCCTCTGGGTCGTGAACGCCGGACACGGCCGACGCGAGATCGGTGACGCGATGGCTGAGCAGGCCGGCAGGCTGGCCTACGTCTCTGCGGCCAATTACACGACCGTTCCCGCGACAGCACTGGCGGAGAGAGATCGCTAACCTGCTGCCTGGCGACCTGAACCGCCTCTTCTTCTGCTCGGGCGGATCAGAGGCAGTTGAGAGCGCGATTAAGATCGCCAAGCAGGTCCAGGCGATGCGTGGATTCCCGAAGCGGTACAAGATCATCGCTCGCCGGGGTTCGTATCACGGCATGACCTACGGCGCGATGAGCCTGACGTCGTCGCGCAATGAGACGTACTTTGGGCCCGTTTATGCCAGGCGTGTTCCACGTCCAGTCTCCGAACAACTATCGCCCGCAGTTCAAAGACTCAGCCTGGCGAGGCGGACGACATCGCCTGCGCCAATGCGTTCGAGGCTGAGATCGAGTTCCAGGGACCGGACACGGTTGCCGCAATCATCGCCGAGCCGATTTCGACAGCAAACGGTGTCCAGGTTCCGGCCAAGGCCTACTGGCAGCGGCTGCGCGAAATCTGCGACAAGCACGGCGTCCTGCTGATTGCTGACGAGGTCATCAATGGCTGGGGCCGCTCCGGCAAGTACTTCGCGATCGAGCACTACGGCGTCGTGCCGGACATGCTGACGATGGCGAAGGGTCTGATCCTCCGGTTATGCGCCGATTGCCGCCGTCGCGGTTCGCGATGCGGTGTTCGAGAGCTTCACTGCCGAAAAGGGCAAGGAGGTCGCGCTTGGCCACCTGTTGACCTTCGGCGGGCACGCCGTCGCTTCGGTGGCCGCCTTGAAGAACATCGAGATCTTCAAGAACGAGAACCTCGTCCAGCAGTCGGCTGACAAGGGCGAGTATCTCAAGAAGCAGCTCGAAGAGTTGCGCTCGCATCCTTCGGTTGGCGATGTCCGCGGCCTCGGGATGATGTGCGGTATCGAGATCGTCAAGAACAAGGAGACGAAGGAGAAGTTCGGCCGCGAGCATCAGTTCACCAAGCGTGTGACCGAGTTGGTCAACGAGAACGGACTGCTGACCCGCGTCTGGGACACGATCCATTTCGCTCCGCCGTTCGTCATCACGACCGACGAGATCGACCGGATGGTGACGATCGTCGATGACGCTCTCACTTCCGCCGAGAAGGAGTTCGCCGAGGACTTCACCGGTTAGCGTCATCGAACACACGACAACGCCCCGCAGGCCAGCACCTGCGGGGCGTTGTCGTGTTGATTACGTGGAACAGGCAGACGATTCTTCTATCCTGAGTTAGTACCGGTCGCGTTGACGCGCAAAGCAATCGCGGCAGTAGACCGGTCGCCCCGATCTCGGCTCGAAGGGAACCATCGTTTCAGTACCGCAATCAGCGCAGGTGGCCGGATAGAGCTGGCGGGGGGCAGAGTTATTTCGTCCGCCATCATCGCCACTTAGCTGTCGTTCGGCTCGGCGCGTAGCGCGGCAACTGACACAGCGCGATGGCGGAACGAACCCGCGCTCCGCATAAAATGCCTGCTCGCCGACAGTAAACGTGAAGTCTCTGCCGCAATCGCGACAAACCATCGTCTTGTCGGTAGTTACCGTCATGACAACCGCTCCTTGCCCGAACCCCTGTTCGCCGGGTGCGTCGTACCGGCAATTTGTCCACGGCGTGTGCGTTACCGGCGTAGACAGATTCGCCCATGAGTGGCGACCCGGCAGGCGGGCGACGCATGTACAACTGAAGTCAGTGGGAGCAGTATAGGAGCGAATCGCGATTTACGCAATAGAGATGGAACTTTGTTGGCGCATGCGTCATATCTACATGGCGGACGTTCCAAATAGCCGATCTCCGGCATCCCCAAGCCCAGGCTCGATATAGCCTCGCTCGTTGAGGCGGTCGTCAAGTGCGGCAGTGAAGACGCGGACGTCAGCGTCGGCCCGCAGGACGGCCTCGACGCCGACCGGCGCTGCGATCAGCGCGAGGATGGCGATGTTCCCACCATGTGAGCGACGAATGTGCTCCAGTGCGGCGACCACGGATCCGCCCGTCGCAAGCATTGGATCGAGGATCAGGACGCGATCTGCCCAGTCCGGATCGGTCGGCAGATTGTCGCCGTAGACGATCGCTCGCAGGCTGCGCTCGTCGCGGCGGATGCCAATTTGATGGAGCGGAGCGTCAGGCAGGATGCCCCGAAACGGCGTCGCAAAGAGGAGCCCAGCGCGGAGAATCGCGACTCCTGCCACCCGTTCTGCGATCTTATGAACCGTGATGAGTTCGCCGGCGAAATTCGGCACCTGCGTCTCAGCCAACGCCACGTCATGACAGGCTTCCCACAGCAGCAGGCTCGCCAGTTGGGTCGAGAGTGCTCCGAACTCGACGATACTGGTTCGTCGGTCACGGATCCGTGCAAGAAGTGCAAGCGAGAGTGGGTTCTGGACAATATGTAGGCGGGCAAGCGATGCAATTTCCGCGCGGTCCGGTTGCGTTCGACCGCGCATTGGGGCCACAACATCTTCCTTCACTGTGCCGCGCCTCCTGGATTATCGTTGCGAGATGTTGAGTTTCATTCCGAGCATCTCCGCAAGTTGCCTCGCTATATCTTCGCTCGCATTATCTGGCAGACAAGCATCCAGAACCAGATCGATCGTCTCTGGGCCGGCTTCTCCCAGGCTGCACAGGTGCTGCACACCGGCATCTTCCCACGGCCCGATCGTTTCGATGCCCCGAACACGTTCCCGCAGGTGTTCCAACCCACGAGCCATCAACTCGGCTGCGATCGCTGGCTCCGCAAGAGCTACCAGCCACATCGAGCCGATCTGACCACAAACGATGTACCTCGCGTCAACGGCCAACGACAACTCAACGATTGCGTTGCCCGAGGCTCGTGCGCGCAGCGCCGTGTTTGGATGCACGATCTGGGTCCAGCTCGCGATGGATCCACCGTTCGTGGGTCTGGACAATCCGATCACGGTTGAGTCGGAGAAGAGTTCCGCAGGGAAGTCGCCGTTCTCCAGGATCAGCGAGCGATCCCCGAATTCGACGCGGTTCCATTCGGTAGATCCGAGGATTTCCACGGTTGCGTTTGCGGACATCGCCAGCGATCTCCAGCGGATTGAGGCGGACCGATTGAGATCGTTCGGCAGCCCAATTGAGACGGCACTCGTCTTGGCAAGGACCGACACGACGGCATGAGTGAGTCGCGGACCTGGTGTTCCATTCGCTCGCAGATCGGGAATCAGCAACGATTGCGGGCCGACATCGATCGTCAACAGGGCGAGCGCCGAGTCGAACGTTTCACCGATGCCGAGCGCAACGGACGGTGAACGATGTGGGAGTGCAACAGCTTCGAATGTCCGACTCGGTTCGGGACGCATGCTGGCTCGAATTGCTCTCCGAATCGAACGGCGGTTCATGGTCTTCCCTCGTCTCGGCTCTCAGTCAAGTGCTCGAATAACCAGGTTGAAGCATGCCGGTGCGACGACATAGACGAGGACAATGCAACCGTTCACGAAGATCGACGTTTGCGTGCCCCAGATGCTTGCGATCAGACCGGCTTGAAGGTGGCCGATTGGTGTCAGACCCCAGAATGTCGAATAGACCGCCATGACTCTACCTCGGAACCGATCGTCGACGATCGCAGCGTAAAGTGCGTCAATGCCATGAACGCCTGGTCGCGAGCAGGACCTGGAGAGGCGTTTTCAGCGATGGTTCAGAAGCGGAGGAGAAAGCCGATTCGACCTCAGTGCTCACGAAGTCTCCCGATTGACGCCGTGACGAGAACGACTGTGCGTGACGCAGCAGATCGAACGCGTCATGTTACACTCACGGCGGTCAAAATCGCCGGGGAGAAGCCGATGCTCGATCTGCCACAGGCCGAACGTACACTACAGATTCTACAAGAGGCGGGTTATCGACTGACCGGTCCTCGTAGAGCGGTCGTTGACGCAATTCAGCAGACCGATCGGTCGTTCACCGCTGATGAGCTTCTACAGCGACTGACCGTCGACGATTCGGGCGTCGGGCGGGCGACCGTCTTCCGGACGCTGGACCTGCTGGTGCAGCACGGTGTCCTTGACCGGCTCCACCAACCAGACGGCTGCCATTCCTATCTCCTCTGTGGAGCGACCGATCGGCATCATCACCACCTGATCTGTTCCGATTGTGGTGCCGTCGTTGAGTTCGAAGATTGCAGCGTTCAGCCGCTTCTCGAAGAGCTCAGCCGGCGTACGAACTTCCAGATCAACGGCCACTGGCTCGAGGTCTTTGGACAGTGCGCGGTCTGCCGGAACTAGCTCAACCTCGCTGAAGAGCAACCACGAACATTCTGATTGTTCTACCGTGGCAGACGTTCCGCCATCAGTTCGGCCACGTGTAGGACTCGCATTGGACTGCCGCTCGCGATCAGCCCGCCTCTCAACTGCATGATGCAGCCCGGGTTGTCCGAGATGACAACGTCGGCAGCCGTGTCAGCGGCGTTGGTTAGCTTCTTGCCGAGTATCGCTATCGATACCTGCGGATAGTCAATCGCGAACGAGCCGCCGAATCCGCAGCAGACGCGCGAATCCTGCATTTCGCGTAACTCCAGTTGCAGGAGTTCGGAGACGATCCTCCGTGCGCCAGTGCCCAACCCGAGGGCATTGGCCGACTGACATGCGTCGTGAATCGTCACGATGGGTCGCGCCTCGCTCGTTTCGAAGTCGGTCGGATCGAGTTGTGCTACCTCGTCGATGAACGTCGTGAAGTCGATCAGTCTCCGAGCCTGGAGTTCGGCGCGTTCGCGCCACTCAGGGATCTCGCGGAAGAGATGCTGGTAATCCTGGACGATTGCGGCCAGGCAGGACGTGCTGTTCGTGAGCACCCAGTCGGCATCAACGGACTCCAGCATGCGGATCGTCTGCTCGGCCATAGTTCGCCCGTGTTTCCGGTCACCGGAGTTGAAGGCGACGAGTCCGCAACAATGCTGGTCGGCCGGAAACTGAACATCACAGCCACAAGCGCGAAGGACCTCAACGACCGCCTCGCCCATCTCCGGCATGAGTCGGTCAGTCAGGCAACCTGGGAAGAATGCGACCGTTAGTCCCGTTGCGCTGCTGCTCCCGAGTTTGTGCACGGGTGATGTCGCTACGCCGTTGCGTCGGATGCGATCACGAAGGGGCCGCGATGCCGGCGCTGTCAGAGTCCGACCGTCTGTCAGATCGCCCATCCCTGGAATCCGCGTGATCACACGCTCGCGATTCGCGACGAACGTTGACGCACGCGCCGCAATGCCAGCCGCTCGTCCGCCGGCCCCTGGCTTGGTCCACTGACTGATTCCGAAAGCTTTACCGGCCGGCATCCCGAACGCTTCAGTGACACGTGATCGGACATCGAGAATCATCCGTGGGATTGGGATCTCAACCGGACAGACTGTCTCACAGGCATTGCAGGAAACGCACAGACTCTGCGGGCCGGCAGCGGCGCCCAGGCCGTGGTGCAGTGCCGTCATCACCAGTCCGATTGGGCCTGTGTAGATATGGCCAAACTGGTGTCCGCCGACGATCTGGTACGGTGGACAGACGTTTGAGCATGCGCCACAGCGGATACAGTGCAAGGTGTCGCGCAAATCATCGTCGTCGCGTGCTGCCCAGCGGCCGTTGTCGAGCAGGACGATGTGCAGTTCCTTCGGTCCGTGGACACCAACGGTCAAAGTGAGCTCAATATCGGCGCTGCGGCTCGGGCCGGTGATGAACGAGACGTAGCTGGTGATCTTCTGGCCGGTGCCGGAGCGTGGCAGAACTTGCAGAATCGCGGTCGCATCTTCGAGTGACGGCACAATCTTCTCGACTCCGAGAAGCGCGATGTGCACCGGTGGAAGCGTCGTCACCAATCGGCCGTTGCCTTCGTTGGACACGATGACCAGCGTACCACTGTCAGCGATGGCGACATTTGCTCCGGAGATTCCGATGTCGGCGTCAATGAATGACTGACGCAGCCGTTCTCGCGCGACCTTGACGAGCTCGACTGGATCGGCAGGCAACTCGACTCCAACCTCTTTCGAGAATAGTTCCGCGACCTGCTCGCGTGTCTTGTGGATCGCGGGCGCGATGAGGTGGGAAGGGTGCTCGTGCGCCAGCTGCATGATCCATTCGCCAAGGTCAGTCTCGACGACCTGCATGCCAGCGGCTTCAAGGGCTGGATTCAGCTGGATCTCTTCACTGACCATCGACTTGCTCTTGACGACCAGCTTCGCCGCTCGCTGGGTCGCGATCTCAGTGATAATCCGGTTCGCGTCGTCAGCAGTCGCCGCGAGGTGAACGACAGCACCGACTGCCTCAGCCTCCCGCGTGAATTGTTCGACCAGATCAGGCAAGTTCGCAATCGAGCTCGACTTGATGTCGCGAACCTGACGTCTCCGCGCAGAGAAATCCTGGTCACTGAACGCGTTGACGCGGCGCCGGCCAAACTCCGGCAACGCGCGACCAAGCGCCGTCCGCAGTGAGTCGTCAGCGACAGCACGTTTGACGCGCTGCTTGAAGGCGCGCTTGTCCGGCTTCTCGATCGTTCCTACCATTGCGATTCCCCATCATCCCGATACCCGACCAGCTTGCGCAGTATAGCTGGTGCAGATTTGGTTGCCTGTCCCGATGGACAGGATGTAGCATTCCAGGATCCGAAGCGTGTCCAACCGCAACGGTGATCTCCTCGCCCGGGTGGAGCGGTCACCTGAGGGGCGAAGGGGCAACTCAAGGTGAGCGACACCGGAAGCAGAGCGACTGTGGATTCCGACTCCCACCCTATTCAGCGGCATCGTGAGGCATTCGCGACGGCATGGCGCGAACGTGTCCGTAACATCAGCCCGACCTATCGCTCGATGGGGCAGGCACGGCTGCGAGAACGTATCCAGGAGGGCATCGACGCACTCGTCACGGATGGCGACGCCGAGAGCGAAGGCGCAATTCGGAGCTTTCTCGGCAACCTGGAGTCGATCGTAGACCAGGAACGTCTGTCGATCGAGGAAGTCATCTCCGGGATGCTAGCGGGCTTTGACAGCATGGACGATGTCATACCAGCCGATGAACGCTACACGCCAGCGATGGTTCGCTCCGAACGAGTCTTGCGGCAGATGACCGCTCGATTCGTGGAATCGGCCGTCGGGATCGTGACACAAAAGCTGGAAATTGAAGCGACGGCCCAGCGCGAGAGTCGCGCTCGCCTGCTGGCTCTCCAGCGAATTGGCGCGGCAGTCACCAGTTCGCTCGAGCTGGAGTCGACGCTGGAGACGATTGTTCAGGAAGCGGCCGAGTTGATGAACGGCGCGACCGCCCGCCTTCGACTGGCGGATGAAGTTGGGGAACACTTGCGGCTGATCGCGAGTGCAGGTGATATCGGGGACGACCTTCCGGGCTCGGTCGTTCCAGTCGAAACGACACTGGCGGGATTGTGCTATCGAAGCGGCAGGCCAGTTATCTCTAACGATGTCGCCGGTGATCCTCGGTCTGATAGTGACCTGCAGAAACTCACACGCACGCGATCGCTGCTGTCGGTTCCGCTGTTGTCAAGAGGAACATCGATAGGGGTCCTCTCGATCACAAATCTGACCGATCGGCCGTTCGTCGACGCCGACGCCGAGATGCTGAGTCTGTTCGCCGACCACGCGGCAGTCGCAATCGAGAACGGACGGCTCTTCCAGCAGGCGCAGAGCCAGATTACTGAGATGGAGATCCTCAACCGAGTCTCAGCCGTCGTCTCGGCGTCGCTCAATGTGTCGCAGGTGTACCGTGCGATCCACGCCGAGATCGCACGGATCATGGTCGCCGACGCATTCCTGATCTTTCTGCGCGGACCAGAGGGTGGTTACGACCTTGTCTACATTGTCGATCTTGGTCAGACCTATTCGCCGCGTCACGACGTGCGGATGCCCGAGGTCTACAAGCAGTCGATGGAGAATGGGGTCCCATACATCATCGAAGCCTCTCGCGATCCACATTTCTCTGGTTGGGAGCGATATGGCGACATGGGCAGACGCGTCCAGTCGTTGCTGATCGCGCCGTTGATGCGCGGTACCGAGGCCATCGGCCTGGTGACGACGCAGTCGTACGCCCCCAGCTCATATCGTCAGCGAGATGCTGATCTTCTGGCGACGGTCGCTAATGTCGCCGCGGTTGCGATTGAGAATGCAAAGCTCTATGAGCAGGCGCACGGCCTCGCTGTCGCGGATGAGCGCAACCGGCTGGCACGCGAGATTCATGACACGATCGCGCAGGGATTAGTCGGGATCATCCTGCAGCTCGAAGCACTGGCCGGGATGATCGGCGAGGAGCCACGGATGCGCCGGAGGGTCGACCGCGCGATCGAGCTCGCGCGGGTCAACCTTGATGAGGCACGCCGCTCGGTCCGTGATCTGCGCGCCGCACCGCTTGAGCACATGTCACTCGCCGAGGCAGTTCGGCAGCTCGCAATCGAGCACGAGGATGAGTGCAACAGTGAAATCAGCGTCCAGATTCCTGACGCAATGCCACTGCTTGACAAGCAGGTCGAAACCGCGCTCTTTCGGTTCGTCCAGGAGTCATTGACGAACTGCCGCAAGCACGCTTTGGGCGTACCAGTCTGGATCAGCGTTGAGATTGACGCATGCGTGACGATCTCAGTCCGCGATGCCGGGCCTGGATTTGATGTTGATGTCTGGCGCAGCACGGCGCCACTACACCACTTCGGCCTCCATGGAATGCGCGAACGCGCTGAGCGGTTGGGTGGCGCGCTCAGGATCGAAAGCGCGATTGGTGACGGCACGACCCTTAGCATGTCTGTACCGGTGTCTGCCGTTCCGGCACAGTAGGACCGGCTGGCGGATTGGTTCCACGTCAGTGTGCGTTTCGAACCAACTCGCCGGTCGGCCGATATTCTTCTACGCTGTCAAGCGCAGTGAGAACTCCTGCCCGAATTCCTTACCCTCGCCTGCCTGAACAGGGAGGTTACTTCCTGTTGGATGAGACATACAATTGAGTTGACACGTGTTGACAGAATACGGTGAGGAGAACCGAACTATTGAGAGATCATTCGATGGGCGGCCGAGGTGGAATGCGACTCGGTGGACCCATCCCAGACGACGGGCCGAAGCGAACTCGCGCTGAAGATGCGCAAACGCTGCGGCGTGTCGTACGCATTTTCCGGCCTTACCGTACACACGTCCTCTTCGTCCTCCTCGCAATTATCGCCTCATCGTTCATCGGCCTTGCCAACCCGATCCTGCTGAAGCTCATCATCGACGAAGCCATCCCTCAAGGCGACATGTCGTTGCTGACTATCTATGTAGGACTGATGATCCTTGCGCCGATCATTGGTGGACTGATCGGCGTTGGCCAAACGTACTTCAGTAACCTGATCGGCCAGCGCGTGATGCGCGACATCCGCATGCGGCTCTATAGCCACCTGCAGGGCATGGCGATGCGCTTCTTCACGACGACCCGAACCGGCGAGATCCAGTCCCGTCTTTCGAACGATGTTGGTGGCGTTCAGGGTGTCGTGACAAACACGGCCGGCAGCGTGGTCTCGAACGTTACGGTCGTCATCACGACGGTCGTCGCGATGCTCTATATTTCGATCGAACTGACCGCGCTCTCATTTGCGCTGATGCCGGTTGCACTCTTCCTGACCTACAAGGTCGGCCAGAAACGGCGCATCATTTCGTCCGACACGCAGCGCACGATGGCGGACATGACCTCGCTGGTTGAGGAAACGCTCTCGGTCAGCGGAGTTCTCCTGACCAAGACCTACGGTCGCCAGTCCTACGAGATTGACCGTTTCGAGGGCGAGAACGAGCGTCTCGCTGCCCTCCAGATCCGGCAGCAGATGATTGGCCGCTGGTTCTTCATGATCGTCGGGACGTTCTTCTCGATCGCTCCGGCTCTTGCCTACTGGCTGGCTGGACGTTCGATCATTAGCGCCGAAAATGCTGGTCAGGCCGCAGTATTGACGATTGGTGACCTTGTTGCCTTTACGACCTTGCAGTCGCGACTCTTCTTCCCGCTTGGCCAGCTCCTGAATGTGCAGGTTGAGATTCAGGGTGCGTTGGCACTGTTCGACCGCATCTTTGAGTATCTCGACAAGCCGCATGAGATCACCGATCGACCCGAAGCGGTCGTCCTCGATCCGGCAACGGTTCGCGGCGATGTTCGCTACGAGCGTGTCGACTTCAAATACGGTAGTGGCGAACCTGGGACCGACGGCGAAGACAGTTGGTCACTTGAGGATATCGACTTTGAGGCCAGACCCGGGCAACTCGTCGCGCTCGTTGGACCATCTGGCGCAGGCAAGACGACCATGACCTACCTGCTGCCACGTCTTTATGACGTGGACGCTGGCTCGATCCAAATCGACGGACATGATGTCCGTGATGTTACGTTGGAGTCGCTCGGCGCTGTCATAGGCGTTGTGACGCAAGAGACGCACCTGTTCCACGCTTCGATCCGCGAGAATCTCGCATACGGCCGTCCTGACGCGACACAGGAGGAACTGGAGTCGGCGGCGAAGTCTGCTGCAATTCACGACCGGATTGTCGAGCTGGAGAACGGCTACGACACAATCGTTGGTGAACGAGGCTATCGGCTCTCCGGAGGTGAGAAGCAGCGGCTGGCAATCGCGCGAGTCGTCCTCAAGGACCCGCGCATCTTGATCCTCGACGAGGCAACGTCGGCGCTCGATACCCACTCCGAGCGGTTGATCCAGTCGGCGTTGGAGCCTTTGATGCAAGGCAGGACGACGATCGCGATTGCCCACCGGCTCTCGACGATTCTCTCGGCAGACCTGATCCTCGTCATCGAGCGGGGCCGTATCGTCGAACGCGGCACCCACCCTGAACTGCTGGCTCATGACGGCCTCTACGCCCGCCTCTACACCGAGCAGTTCGGTGGCGGCCAGTACGAGTCGAGGTGCGAAGACGGCGTCGTCGCCAGCGACGGCCACGTCATCGAGCTGGCCGTTGCGGCTGACGACGACTGACCAGCTACGACTTCGTCCAGCGCGGGGGCAACGGATCGCGCTCGAGCCAGGCAAGAATCAGATCGACACACTGGACACACTCCGACTCGGTCACCATCTCGTTCGGCGAGTGTGTGTAGCGAGTCGGCATCGTCATCAAGACCGTTTCGATTCCGCGGCGGATCAGCTCCGCGCCATCGGAACCGTAGTTCTGGAAGATCGCGTGCTGGATCGGGATGCCGGCCGATGCCGCCGTCTCTGCCAATGCCATCGTCATCCTGTGTGAGTAGTGGACGGACGAATCCTGGTGGACAAGGATCGGCCCCTTACCGAGCTTCGAGGGGTGGTTCTCAGATTTTGTCCCCGGCACATCTCCACACAGACCGACATCCAGTGCGATGCCATACGAGAAGTCAGCGATGTCGGGAATGCTGGAGGCGCCCAGCAGGCCGTTTTCTTCCTGAATCGAGCTGGCGATCCATAGCTCGTACTTCAGCTTCGAGATGTCGGCTCGCTCTCCGACTGACGTGGCGATCGAAAGCGCCGCGCGATTATCCATCGCCTTGCCGACAATCGTGTCGCCGAGCCGACGCGTCGGCGGGTTAAGGGCGAT
Organism: uncultured Chloroflexia bacterium; assembly: GCA_963763325.1. GTDB lineage: Bacteria > Chloroflexota > Chloroflexia > Thermomicrobiales > CFX8 > JBBECJ01. The sequence goes on along the minus strand of CAVXOL010000024.1, from coordinate 410,688 downwards.
CCGTGTTCCAGGGTGGATTCCCAACGACTCGACCTTCTCCCTCGATGTGTAGCCGAGATCGACGAACCAGTCGTTCCAGTCGAAGTGATCCTTCTGTGTCCCGCCGCCGATGACGTGCCCACTCGCGTAGACGAGCTGCCCGTCGATCAGACCACTGTCGGCGAGAACGACGACCGGCTGATTCACCGGCGAGTAAGAGTACGACGGACGTCCTCGCATGTCGCGCGCGACCGGCCAGACGTGCAGAAGTCCATTCTCGGTCACTGACTTGATCATCAGCCCCAGTTCATCTCCGTGCGCAAGAACCACGATCGCGGGGCCATCTCCGCCGACTCGGGCGACGACGTTGCCCACCCTCGTGATCTCAGTGTGCTCGCTGAAGGTCGACCAATGGTCGGCACACCACTCGTGGACGAGGTCTTCCTGGCCGGTGGGCCCGGGAATCTCGGTCAGCGTCTTGATCAGGTCAAACATCGGGGTTGGAGTCGCCATCATTTTGCTCGCTCTACATTCCGCGGACGATCCGGGCCGAATTTCGCCGGGTATCGGCGTGACAGGATAGGAAGAGTTTGAGCGGCCTGTCAACTCCTGTCGTATGCTGTCGATCTGAATTCAACGTAGAGAGAACAATGAAACGCGAAACACACGAGACAGGAGGAACGAGTGGCGCAGCAAGGCTGGTTCGAGGTCGTTCGATTTCCGGCCGGCGTAACCATGATCGCCGAGCCGGGTCATGAGGAGGACGTGAAGTCGTACCTGGTTGAGGGCGAGCGAGATGTTGCGGTCCTCGACACCGGGATGGGCGTCGGAGACTTCGCAGGCCTGGTCGCGTCCTTGAGCGACCGGCAGCCAATCATCCTTCATTCGCATGCCCACTTCGACCACATCGGAGCCAGCGCACGCTTTGACCGCGTCTATGTCCACGCCAGTGAGGCAGATGATTTGCGCGAGGGCTATCCTGGAGACAAGTTCCGGCCGTGGTTCGAGCCAGAACATCTGGTCGGCGACCGTTTGCCCGAGGACTTCGATCCTGGGACTGCCAGCATCGCGGGATGCCAGCCCTCCGGCACGATTGAGCACGGCCAGACGTTTGACCTCGGGGGGCGCGTCCTGGAGGCGTTTCACACGCCTGGTCACTCACCTGGCGGTATCACGCTACTCGACCGCGATGCGCGCGTGCTGTTTCCGGGCGACGCAGTCTACGCAGGCCCAATGTTTGCATGGAAGTCGTACAGCGACCCGATCGCGTATCGGGAATCGCTGCGTCTACTTGCAGAACTGGCCGACGCAAGCGACGTTGTCTATCCGTCGCACAACCGAGTGCCGTTGTCGCCGGACGATGTACGGAGAATGCACGCCGCCTATGAGGAAGTCTGGGCTGGTCGGTCGCCGGATCAGCGGGACGACCAAAAGGACATCTTTGATTTCGGCGACTTCTCGTTCTGGTTGCCGCGCGACGGGTACGGCGAGCGCTAGAACACGACACTTGCGAGCAGGACGGCCGAGAGCAATAGCCCTACCTGGAGGTGAATTCCGGCCGTCTGTCGCAGGGCAGCATTCAGGAAACGAGCCTCGTCTCGTTGGAGAACGATGCGGGTGACCTCGATCGCCCGTGGCAGCGTCAGGAAGACGATCAATGCGCCAGCGGGTACGATTCCGCCGAGGGCGATCAGCCCGATCACGAGGTACGAGCCAAACAACAGGATCACATATTCGCGGTTGGCCCAGCGGCGCCCAATGAAGGTCGCCAACGTCCGCTTGCCTGCTTCGGTGTCGTCGGCGATGTCGCGGATATTGTTTGCCTGGAGGATTGCAGTGACCAGTAGGCCGACCGGGACTGAGAGCAGTACCGACGCCCAGGAGATCGTGCCGGTCTGCACGAAGTAGCTGCCCACGACGATGACCGGTCCCATAAAGAGAAAGACGGTCGCTTCACCGAGCGCGACATAACCGAGTGGCTTCGGCCCACCGGTGTAGAAGTAGGCAGCAGCCAGGCTCGGAAGCGCGAAGAGCATCACCGGCCAACCAACCAGGTAGACGATGACCAACCCAATTGCGGTCGCGACGCCGAACAAAATCAGACCGAACCAGAGGATGCCTTCGGGACGGATGATGCCGCGCTGGATGAACCCGCCGCGACCGAGCGCGGCCGGCTTGTCGGCGCCGTTTTTCCAGTCGAAGTAGTCGTTGACGAGGTTACTCCCGGCATGAACGACGACTGACGCGACGATGACGAGCCCAAACAGCAGCAGGTCGAATTCCCCGTCGTTTGCGGCGAGTAGCGTTCCCAGAAGGACCGGAACAACAGATGCCGTAAACGAGAATGGCCTCGTCGCCATGAACCAGTTGCGGATGCCCTCCGGCACCGGCAGCGAAAGGCCGCGCGCGGCGGGAGCACGCCACGGGATGACGACCCGTTCGACCTCGTCCATGACGAGGTTGAGTAGCCAGCCGAGCACCGCGGTCATGACCAGCCCGACGTACATCTTTTCGATCGCGAAGGTTTGGTAGGAGTTCCAGATCAGGTAGCCAATGCCATCCCTTGCGGCCAGCATCTCGGTCCCGACGATGACGAGCAGCGAGAAGCCGAGCGCGATCCGCAGGCCGGAGAAAATGCCCGGCATCGCGCCCGGAAGCGCGACGGTCCGCAACTGCTGCCACCAGTTCGCCCCGGAATTGTGAGCGACATCGAAGTACGCTTTCTCGACTTCGAGGACGGCGCTCATCGTCGCAAGGACGACCAGGAACAGGACGCTGACGGCGACCATCGCAACCTTGGATGTCTCGCCGATCCCAAAGATGATAATGACGAGCGGCAGGATCGCGATCTTCGGGATCGCAAAGAACGCCGCCGCGATTGGCGTCAGCATCGCCCGCAGTGGCCACCAAAGCGCCATCAGGATGCCCAGCAGGACTCCCGGAATGGCAGCGATTGCGAACCCGGCCAGGACGCGGCCCATGCTGACGCGCGTGTCACGCCAGAGCTGACCGGACTCAATCAGTTCCCGGGCAGTTGGGAGCAGGCTCGTCGGCGCCGGGAAGAAGAGCGGGTTGATCGCCTCGGCCCTTGAGAGTGCTTCCCATATTGCCAGGACGACTATCGGACCGCACAGAGCCAGAACAAACGCGAGCCAGCGACGATTACTGGCCATCAGGCCGACTCCCGTGCAGCGACGGCGGCCTCATCACGCAGCAGCGACCATATCTGGAGGAACAGCGATGCGAACTGGGGATCGGATCGTACGGCTTCAACCGTCCGTGGCCGCTGAAACGGAACCTCGATATCTGCCTTGATCGTGCCAGGACGCGCGCTCATGACGATGATCCGGTCAGCAAGGATCATCGCCTCGTCGATACTGTGGGTAACGAAGACAACCGTCTGGCCGTTTGCTTCCCAGATGTGGAGCAGCTCGTCCTGAAGAATCAGCCGCGTCTGCTCGTCGAGCGCGCCGAATGGCTCGTCCATCAACATCAGTTCAGGATCGACGGCAAACGCGCGGACGATCGCGACGCGTTGCCGCATCCCCTCCGACAGTTGCGCTGGATACGCATTCATGAACTCGCCGAGCCCGACCTGTCGCAGTAGCCGCTCGGCGACATCCTCGCGTTCAACTCGCGCTACACCGCGCATCGCGAGTCCGTAGGCAGCGTTGTCCAGGACTGTCATCCACGGGAAGACCGAGCGCCCCTGAAAGACCATCGCCTGAAGCGGCTTGTCGCGAGTTTCGCGGTCAATGTGAACCGCCCCGCTGCTGGGTGTTGCCAGATCAGCAATCACCTTCAGCAGGGTGCTCTTTCCACAACCGGATGGGCCGACAACGGCGCAGAACTGCCCAGCCGGAACGGACAGGCTCACGCTCTCGAGTGCGGTGACCGTCGTACGCCCCAACGGAAAGCGGACGCTGACATCATCGATCCGTAGCTTGTCGCGCGCCGTCACCATGCTCGGTCCAGTCCATCGAGATTGCTATTGGAGGTCGGATTCGCCAATTTCTTCGAGCGCAGCCTCGACGTAGGAGGTGTCGATCAGCGACTCGATATCGAGCGGCTCATCGTATTCCAGCAGTCCGCGGTCGCCGAAGAACTCCTGCAGCGTTTCAAGGTCGTCGGCGTTGATCGTGCCGTTCGGCTGGCACCAGGTTCGTGACGCTTCGCGGATCAATTCGGCGTCGACGTTCGTGTATGCGTTCAGAATCGCCAGGTTCTCGTCCGAATCCCAATCGTCCGCCCAGAGATCCCGACAACCCTGCATCATGCCGGCCACGAAACCGGTCACAAGGTCGGGCTCTGCGGCCGCGAAATCAGGATTCACCCAGACGAAGGTGGGCTGGAAATCAGCCGGGAAGTCCACGTCAAGGCGGACGGCAATTCCCTGCTGCTCGGCCTGGGTCGCAATTGGCTCGCCGAGCATTGCGCCATCCAACGCCCCGGATTCCAGTGCGGCTGGTACGTCAGGGAACGGCAGTTGCTGGAGGTCAATATCTTCGATCGTGAGCCCGTCTGTTCCGCATAGCGGTGTCCAGCCAGTATTCCGTCGCTCCACGGGCATTGACGGAGACCTTCAGTCCTTCAAGGTCCGCAGCGCTCGTCAGCTCTCCGCTATCAAAACGTTCTTTGGAGACCATCAGTGGCGTTGCCTGCGGGTCGCGCTCGAAGTGGAGCGGTGCGACGATCTTGAGGTTCAGACCGCGCTCGGCGGCGTTGAAGTAGGCTGGCCCTGCACCGCCGACGCCGATATCAAAATCGCCATTGGCGGTCAGCACAACCATATCTGATCCGCCGGGAAGGCTCTCGAGCTGGACATCAAGTCCCTGTCCCTCGAAGTAGCCCTTGTCCTGGGCGATCATCAGCGGCGCGTACACCAGGACAGGGACGAATCCGACCGTTACCTCGGTTAGCTCGGAAGCCGCGTCTGTGGTTGGCGAGGCATCCGACTCCGGCGATGCACTGGTTGTGGCAGTCGTCGCGCCAGTCGCGGAGGTCGCGGTTGGATCCTCGTCATCGTCATCGCCACCGCACGCGGCAACAAATGAGGCCAGCATCGACAACAGCAGCAGCGCTGTAAAAGCGCGAATCAGCGGTTTCATCGGGGTAGGTGGTACCTCCGTCTGACGGCCCAACGAGCCGCACACGAGCACGCAGAGTTACGTACTCTGAGACGCCATTGTACCAACGGCAGGTCAGCTTGTGAGGCGTTGCACAAACGGATCTGCGACGACCGTGTCGTGATTCGACATCAGGAGCGTGGCTGATCCGGCGTTCCATACCCGTAGCTAGTGGCCCCCGAAGCCGTGGCGATTCGCTCACGGAGGTTCCAGAGGCGTGGGAAGAGCTTATGGCCGATGTTGCGCTTCAGGTACGGAACTCCCTCACTACCGCCGGTTCCCTGCGTGTTGCTGCCCAGGAACCGCTCTGCAATCTGGAGATGCAGTGAGCGGAATCGGTCGAGCGTAGCGTCGAGGTCGAGCAGTGCTTCGGCGAGATCGTAGAGCGGATCGCTGCGGTCTCCCATGTACAGTGCAAACAATGCGTCGTCGTCGCCGGCTGCCGAGTCGAATGCGATTGCGAGACTCTTGCACTCTCGCCGCAAATACGCGTAACCGGGCGACTGGAGGCCGCTGGCGCTTCCGAGCTGCGTCCGGAACGCGTGGTAGTCGGGCGCCGGCATCATCTGGAGCATTGCCGTCGCTTCCATGACCCGTTCAATCGACATGCGTGCTCGATGCGCCAAGCGGGTGGCGGCGATGACCTGTCCAGCCTCAACCGCCGAGCGCGTGCGCTCGATCTCAAAACCCGCCAGGCGCAACCAAAGCTCCGATGACATGTGTACGGTGCGAAAAATCACCTCTTCGGCGTGGTTGAGCTCGACCGGGACGCCGTCGGAAACCTGGATGTCGAAGATCGTTTCGAGTCCGAGATACTGAGCGTAGGGAGTGTCGAGCAGCGAACGAATGCCCTTCGGTAACTGATCGACCGTTTCGCTGTTGACTGCCATATCGTAATCTCCCAGTTGTTGCTATGCGTTTCGCGATGTTCCCGCGACGTATCTCCATGATAATGCGTCTTGCAAGCGATCGCGATGGCCTCCAGTACGGGTTTCAAGGAGTCAGGCTGCATGAGACGTACCACCGCGACAATATTTGGGGTAGCTGGGCTGACAACGGTCGTGGCAACCGTCAGACGGCGGCCACGGCGCTTGCGGGCGCCTGAGCTATCGGGGCCAGTCACAATTGCGCGCGACCACTATGGAATCCCTCTGATCACTGCGGGAACGAGCGAAGACGCGCTCTTCGGGTTTGGATACGCACTCGCCGAGGATCGAATGTTCCAAATGGATACGTTGCGGCGCACCGCGTTTGGCCGGCTTAGTGAACTTGCGGGCTCGGTCACGCTTGAGTCCGATCGCTTGATGCGGCTGCTTGACGTCGAACGAATCGCTGATGAGATGGTGTCGACCGCAAGTGCGTCTGCTCGCGCCAGACTCGAGGCGTTCGCAGCGGGAGTGAACCTTCGCCTCGCTCGGGGGCCAATGCCGCTCGAGTTTCGCATCCTTCGCTACCAGCCGGAACCGTGGCGACCGCAGGACAGCACGGCGATCGTGCGACTCATGGGCTGGTCACTTTCCGCGTTCCACACCAACGAGTTGACAGCCGCCCTGCTTCGCGAAACGATCGGTGACGAATGGGCTGACGCCATTTACGCCGGGCGTGTTGCCGAGAGTCCCCTCGTCGTCCGGGAGCCATCACGTTCGCTCGGCGGGACAGCGACCGCCGCCCCGCCTGCAATACCGTTCCCGCATGGTGGTGGGAGTAACGCATGGGCGATCTCGGCCGACCGATCGACGACCGGATTTCCGCTGCTTGCGAACGATCCTCATCTCGGATACACAAACCCGTCTATCTGGTGCGAGGCGTCTATCGATGCGCCGGGACTGCGGGTATCGGGACTTACGCTGCCAGGCGTGCCGGGCATCGCGTTCGGGAGGACGCCGACCTTTGCCTGGGGATTCACAGCCGCGATGATCTCGCAGACATTTCTGTATCGAGAAAGGCTCAACGATGACGAACGTCAGGTGGCAGACGGTGATGGATGGACTGATCTGACGACTCGTACGGAGACGATCAACGTCAAGGGAGGACCTGCTGAGAGCCTTGTCGTCCGCTCAACCCCGCGCGGGCCGCTGATCTCCGACCTCCAGCCCGGCACGTCCGCAGTTCCAGTCAGCCTCCACTGGACAGGTTCCGAGACGCATCCCGACGAGCTCGATGGCTGGCTCGCGTTGAGTCAATCGACATCGGTCGAAGATGTATTGCGCGTCCGCGAATCGATCATCGCGCCGACGTTGATGATGGCAGCAGCCGATAGCCACGGCGAGATCGCATCGATTGGGATTGGCCGCTGGCCGAACCGACCGCCGTTCGCGGGGCTGCTCGATCCCTCCGACTTTCCGCCGAGCTACATCCCCGCAGCGGAATTGCCTGTCGAACGCAATCCTGAACGTGGGTGGGTCGCCAGCGCGAACAACGCGATCGTTGGGCCAGACTACCGATATGCGCTGCATGGGTTCTTTGAACCGGATTACCGCATTCGCCGGATCAGCTCGTTGCTCGATGCCCGTCCTAGACACTCGGTTGCCGACATGCGCGCTATCCAGCTCGATCAGTTTTCATTGCACGCATCCGAACTTACCCCGCACCTGTTACATCTTGGCGGTGATGCCATACCTGAGTGGGCGCGCACTGACCTGCGAGACTGGGACTTCCAGACTCCGCCTGAGAGTCGCCCGACGCTCCTCTTTCAAGTCTTCTACCGACACTGGGTACGAGCATCTCTTGCGCACCGCCTGCCGCGACACGTCGTAGACAAGCTGATCGAAGGGCTGGGAGTTGGTGACACGCCAATGGGTTTCTGCGATCGGCTGCTTCAGGGCGAATATTCAAGTTGGTGGAATCGAGGATGGGCGTGAACGGGCCGTCAGGGAGTCGTTCGGCGTGTCACTGCGCTGGATAGCCGATCGCCTGGGACCCGACACCTCGGGGTGGACGTGGGGCGCGGTCCACACCGTGACCTGGGTGCACCCGTTCGGCCAGATCGAGGGTAGGCATCAGAAATGGGTCAACGTTGGCCCATTTCCGCTCGGTGGGGATCGGACAACCGTCTGGCCAACTGGCTTCGCCGTCGACCGGCCATTTGACATCACTGCCGGCCCTACAATGCGCCTCCTTGCGGACCTCCGCCGACCTGAACGGACCTGGGCAACGAATACACTCGGCCAGCAGGGACGGCCATTCAGCAGACATTACCGTGACCAGGTTGCAGACTTTGTCGAAGGTCGTTCGCATCCGATCTGGGGTCAACCTGTCAGGACGCGCGTCGTAATTGTGCCGAAATAGGTTTACGACACTTCGACCTCGTTGTAGAGATGGCAGGCGACCCGATGCCCATCGCCGACATCCGTCAGCGGCGGCTCCACCTTCGAGCAGGAGTCGAATGCGTACGGGCAGCGCGTGTGGAACCGGCAACCAGAGGGCGGGTTGATCGGGCTAGGAACATCGCCGCGCAGGATGATGCGCTTGGCGTTCTGTCCCGTCGCGTCGGTCTTTGGAACTGCTGACAGGAGCGCCTTCGTGTACGGGTGGAGCGTGTCTTCGTAAATCTGCTCGTTGGTGCCAATCTCAACGATTTTGCCGAGGTACATGACGGCGACACGGTCACTGACCGAGCGGACGACCGAGAGGTCATGCGCGATAAAAATGTACGAGAGCCCGAGATCATTCTGGAGGTCCTGCAACAGATTGACGATCTGCGCCTGAATCGAGACATCGAGTGCCGACACCGGCTCGTCACAGACGATGAAATCCGGGTTGGCTGCGATGGCGCGCGCGATCCCGATCCGCTGCCGCTGGCCGCCCGAGAATTCGTGTGGGTAGCGAGCAGCATGTGCCGGGTTGAGACCAACTTTCTCAAGGATGTCGCTGACCCGCTCGTTGACCGCCTTGCCCTTGGCGAGATTGTGCAGCGTCAGGGGCTGGGCAACGATCGAGCCGACTGTCCGGCGTGGGTTGAGGGACGAGTACGGGTCCTGGAATATGATCTGCATCCGCTTCCGCATGTTGCGAAGACCATTGCGATCCAGCTTCGCCAGATCCTGACCGTCAAACATGACCTGACCGCCGGAAGGATCGAGCAGGCGGAGCAGGACGCGGCCGGCCGTGCTCTTGCCACAGCCGGACTCGCCGACAACTCCAAGTGTTTCACCGCGATGAAGCTGGAAGTTGAGGCCATCGACTGCCTGGACGTGCCCGACAGTGCGCTGAAACAGCCCACGCGTGATCGGGAACCATTTACGCAGGTCGCGAACGTCGAGCAGAACCTCAGTCTTCTCTGGCTGCTCAGCGATGTTGGACGTCCGCGTCTCGCTGACACGGTGTTTGGTACCGTCCGCATTGTCGTCATAAAGCCAGCAGCGAACTGTCTGGCCGTCGGCACGGCTGAACAGCGGCGGTTCCTCCAGCATGCAGCGTTCGAATGCGTGCGGGCAGCGCGGGTGGAACTTGCAGCCGCTCGGCGGATTGGCCAGATTCGGAGGCTGGCCAAAGATCGGTGTCAGCCGAATGCCTTTACGCTCCTCGATCTTCGGTAAGCAGTCGAATAGCCCCCAGGTATATGGATGCTTCGGGCTGCTGAAGATCTGCCGCGTCGTGCCTTCCTCGACGATTCGCCCGGCGTACATGACGATCACGCGATCGCACATCTCACTAACGACACCGAGGTCATGTGTGATGAAGATCATCGACGATCCGAAGTCGCGCTGCAGATCGCGCATCAGTTCCAGGATTTGCGCCTGGATCGACACGTCGAGGGCAGTTGTCGGTTCGTCCGCGATCAGCAACTGTGGATTACAGGAGAGTGCCATCGCGATCATCGCTCGCTGACGCATTCCGCCGGAAAGTTGATGGGGATACGACTTGACCCGCTCGACCGGCGACGGGACTCCAACACGTTGCAACATCTCGATCGCTCGGTCGCGGGCCGCTCGCTTGTCGAGTCCCTGATGGAGCATCAACGGCTCCATGATCTGCTCGCCAATCGAGAAGACGGGGTTGAGCGACGTCAACGGCTCCTGAAAGATCATCGCGATCTTGTTGCCGCGAATCTTGCGCATTTCTTCGTCGGACATCCCGAGCAGGTCGTCGCCATCGAAGTGGATATCGCCGCCAACGATCCTGCCAGGCGGGCTATCGATCAGGCGCATCAGCGACAGTGAACTGACGCTCTTACCGCTGCCTGATTCGCCGACGATGCCAATCACCTCGCCTGGGTTCAGCGTGTAACTGATGCCGTCGACCGCCTTGACGATTCGTCCCTCACCGAAGAAGTACGTTTGAAGGTTGTTAACAACCAACAGCGGTTCGGTTGCGCTGTCGAGAGACTGGACGGCGGCGGACGCTGTCTGCACCGGCAAGGTACTCCGCTTCTGAACTAATCCGGTCGTGTTCGGGGATCGAGGGCATCGCGAAGGCCATCGCCGAGAAAATTGAACGAGAGGACAGTTAGCGCGATCATGAACCCTGGGAAGACGATCATCCACCATGCGCCGAAGTCACGCATCATGCTGAACGAGTTCTGGAGCATGTTGCCCCACGAGGCGGTCGGCGGTTGAAGGCCGAACCCGAGGAACGAGAGCGTTGACTCGGTCAGAATTGTGCCGGGGATCCCGAGGGACGCAGCGACGATGATTGGTCCGAGCGCGTTCGGCAACAGCTCTCGGAAGATGATCGACGGCGCGCTCGCTCCAACTGCTCTGGCTGCCTCCGTATATTCCCGCTGGCGAAGGACGAGAAACTCGCCACGCACGAGCCGGGCGACATTCATCCAGCTGATGATGGCGATCACCAGTGCAATCGAGACGATGGTCTTTTCGACTGACGCGAGCGCTGCCATCAGGAAGAGCAGCGGCGGAAAGGCCAAGAACACGTCGGCCAGCCGCATGAAGAGCATGTCTAACCAGCGGCCGGCGTACCCGGCCACCGCCCCGGCGATGGTCCCGACAATAATCGCAACGCCGGTAGCGAGGAACCCGACGACGAGCGAGACTCGAGCGCCATAGATAATGCGCGAGAGCTGGTCTCTGCCTAGCTGGTCACTGCCAAACGGATGGGCGAGCGACGGTGGGGCCGGCTCCCCGAAGCGGGCCAGTTGGGTGTCGGTCTGGTTGGGATCGTATGGCGCGACGATTGGGGCAAGCGCCGCAACGACAAAAATGAACGTCAGAATGGCAGCCGAGATGACTGCCAGCCGGTGTCTGCGGAAGCGTCGCCAGAACATCTGCCACTGGCCGCGATGCGGCTCTTCCGTGACTCGTGCCTGATCGGCGAGTCGTGGAGATGCGGCGCTGGCACTCATCGGTGCGCTCCTTCGCCGGCGTCAGTCATAGCGGATACGCGGATCGACGATCGCGTAGACGATGTCGGACAACAGCGTGCCAATCAGGATCAGCGTCGCTGACAGCAGGACAATCGCCATGACAACCGGATAGTCCCGTTGGTTGAGCGACAGGACGGCGAGTTGACCCATTCCCGGCCACGAGAAGATGTTCTCTACCACGACTGATCCCTCGACCAGGATCACGAAGATATATCCCATCAGCGTGATGATCGGGATCAGTGCATTGCGCCAGGCATGCTTGAAGATGACGACACGCTCCGATAACCCCTTGGCACGGGCAGTTCGAACATAATCCTGACGAATCACCTCCAGCATCGCGGCGCGCTGGAAACGGGTGTATCCCGCGATACCCACCAGCGTGATCGAGACCACCGGAAGGACATAGTGCATGAATCGGTCCTTGACGAGTGGCCAGGCTCCGTCCTCGACGTATGCTCCTTGCATGCCCGTCGATGGAAACCAGCCGAGCTCGACCGCGAAGATGTAGACGAGCATGAGACCGAGCCAGAATTGCGGGATAGAGATGCCAACGAAGTTGAAGAACGTCAGGAAGTAGTCGAGCTTTGAGTACTGCTTGACGGCTGAGATGATCCCCAGCGGCAATGCGATCACGAGCGTGAAGATCAATGACACGCCGGCCAGTTTCATGGTGTTTGGCAGCCTGCTCATTATAACTTCCGACACCGGCTGGTTTGACCGTGTCGAGTCGCCGAAGTCGCCCCGGATCGCCAGGCTGACCCAGTCGTAGTACTGGACCCAGATCGGGTTATTCAGTCCATATTGCTCGCGAAGCGCGTCCCGGTCCTGCTGGGTCATCGTTGATCCGGTGTCGCGGCTCGACGCGACGATCGCGCTGACGGGATCACCAGGCGCCTGCTTGAGCAACCCGAAGCAGATGACCGATACCCCGATCAGGATCGGGATCATCCAGAGCAGCCGGCGAATGATGTAGGCGGTCATGGCCGTTCCCCTGACCAGAGGCACTGATTGACGGGTGCGGCGAGCCGGTTGTCCAGCTCGCCGCGTAAGCAGACTAGGATTCCTTCCAGCAGTCCTTCATCCCATACAGGACGTAGCGCCGGAAGTATGGAGTGTCCGCAACGCCCTGCAGACGATTTGAGACGACCCAACCGTCAACCGCATTGTAGAGCGGGACGACGACGCAGAGCTCATTACGACGCCTGTCGAGTTCCTTGTAAACCTCCACGCGCTCGTCCGGGTCGGTAGTCGTCCGACCGGTATCGATCAGGCGATCAATCTCTTCGTCGGAGACCCACATGTAGTTCAGGCCATTTGGGGGGAGGTTGTCTGAGTGCAGTTCGTTGTAGACATCGGGGTCGAACTCGAACGGATGCGGGTACTCTTCGAGCTCCAGCGCGCGGTTGGCCGGATCGTCATTCGGATCGGCCCACATCGATTCCAGCGTTGAGTAATCAACCACCTGTGGTGTCAGTTCGATTCCGATTTCGGCCAGCATCTCCTGCAGGATCACCTGGTCGTTGATGTACTCCTCGAAGCCGGAGTAGGTAATGATATTGAACGAGAATCGATCACCATCAGGTGAGACGCGGATGTTGTCGTCTCCCATCGTGTAACCGGCCTCATCGAGCATCCGGTTCGCTTCGTCGACATTGAACTCCGACTCAGGAACGCCGTCGTAATCATTGAATCGGTCGAGCGGTCCCGTATCAGCGTACTGGTTGTTCGCGACGATTCCACGACCGCGCGTGACGGTCTCGGTCAACGAGACTTTGTCGATCGCCATCCGGATCGCCTCACGAACCGTCTGATCTTGCAGGATCGGGTGGTTGAAGTTAAAAGCCAACGTGATTGGCGTGTAGTAGACGTAGTTGTAGATCTTCACATCCGGGTTGTCTTCGTAGCGCGGTTGAAGCTCTGGCGGCGCGAACATCAGGTCAATTTCTCCGGAATCGAGCGCGGCCGAGCCGACTTCAGTATCGGCATGGAAGAAGACGGTGAGGCCGTCGTTTGCTGGCCGGCCGCCCCAGTAGTCTTCGAACGGCTCGAACCGCATGAACTGGTCGGACTGCCACTCTCCCAGCCGGTACGGACCAGTGCCGATCGGTGCCCGATTGAACGGATCGGTGTTGATGTCGGACGATTGCCCGAGGATGTGCTCGGGGATGATCTCCAGGTCCTGAAGCCCGAACAGGAACGGCGCGAACGGCTCCGGGGTGGTAAGCAGAATCGTGCGATCGTCAACCTTCTCCCAGGTCACGAACTCTCCGCCAATCTGGAGCTTCGACCGCTGGGTTGTATCGGTGTTTTCATTCTGGATCGTGTCGAAGGTGAAGATGACATCGTCGGCGGTAAATGCTTCGCCATCATGCCAAAGCGCTTCGCGCAACGTAATCGTCAGCTCAAGGTTGTCGTCCGAGTAGGACCAATCCTCTGCCAGTTCCGGCTGAAGGGTCCCGGTATCGTCGTAGATCATGAGCCGGTTGAAGACGTAGTACTCGATCAACGAGATGCTACTGGTCAGGATCGGGTTGCCGATACCGGAATCGCCAAGCGTGGTGTTCATGTTGATGATGCCGCCGGAACCGCCTGGCGTTGTGCCGCCACTTGTCGTCGGCGTTGGCTCGTCGCCTGGAGCCTCTGTCGCGTCTCCTTCGGGAGATGCTTCAGGCGACGCCTCTTCATCTGGCGATTCGGTCGAGCCAGCCGGGGCGGCTGCTGTGTTGGTCGGGCTTACGTCGTCATCGTCGTCGTCACCGCCGCCGCAGGCAGCCAGAACGGCGCTGATCGCCGGAGCCGAGAGACCAAGGACTGCAGCTCGCTTGAGAATTTGTCGCCTGCTCCAGCGCAGCTTCGTCGCTTCGTCGATCAGACGCCCGATTCGATCGTCAGTCCGTTGCACCTGTCGATCCTCCTCCTGCACACGTCGCCCACCCGGCGACACACGTCTCAACACCCGATCCCGACCGCGCCCCCTTCATCCGGCGTGCACATCCCCCTCTACCAGTAGTCAACAGTTCATCTGTCTTACGTGTCGTTACCGTCGTGCGGACGCATTTGTTCGGTTCGCCAGGACTGTTTGCAAGCTGCCGACCGCGAATCCATTGGCGCTGATCTGCTTCAATGTCGAGCGAATCGTTCGATGAAAGATGCAAAATAGGCGAGGACGCCGGATTGTAAGCAGAATGGTCGAATTCCGTCAATGATTCGCCGAGCGTGTTGCAAGCGATACGCCACGGCGATAGTGCCGAACCAGATGATCGCAGTGACAGCGACGAGGAGTTAGATACGAATGCGGGTCCGCGTCGATCGGGAGAAGTGTGTTTCCGCTGAGAACTGCGTCGTGACGGCGCCAACCGTTTTCATCCTCGACGACGACGGGAAGGCGCGTCTGATCGACCCACTGAGTGTGACTGAGGATACGCTCTGGATGGTAGCCGAACTGTGTCCGACCGAGGCGATTGTGCTTGAGAGCGATGATGGTGAGCAACTCTACCCGTAGCGCCACCCTGCCGCCGATCACCGGTCGTGACCGCGAGGTAGCCGAGATCGAGGCGAGTATCGACGCGTCACGATCGGGTCAGTGCCGCGTCGTGCTCATCAGTGGTGAACCGGGCATCGGCAAGTCCAGGCTTTTGCTTCACGCCGCGAACTACGCGACTCGGCACCAGCACGTCGTCCTGCATGGTAATTGCTACGACGACGTTGAAATGCAGCCATTCGCGCCATTCGTCGAAGTATTGCGCGATCTCCTGCGCCAGCAACTGTCGTTAATCCGTCTGGTCGAACCAGAGCACGGCCGATCGATCCTTGCGTCGCTCGCTCCCGAGTTGGGTCTTAACGAACAAGACGGCGACATCAGTTCGTTTTCCGAGCTGGAGCACCGCCGGCGCCTGATTGATGCCTACGGTCAACTGTTGGTTTCGGCAAGCGCGGAGCAGCCGGTGACGCTGATTCTTGACGATTTGCATTGGGCGGATGACCTGAGCGCCCAGTTGCTGAGGCGGCTGACACGTGCACTTCGGCATTCGAGCGCCACGATCGTCTGTGCTTACAGGGATTCGGACCTTGAGCAGGATGACCCGTTTGAGCGTGTGTTGATCGACCTGACTCGAGAACATCTTGCGCGGCGAATTTCTCTGCGGCGACTTGACGTTGTCGCGACAACAGAGATCGTTGCACGCGTCCTCGACTCGCGAATCGACATGATCTCCCGGGCAACCACTGCTTCGATCCATCGCGAGTCGGAGGGCGTACCGTACTTCGTCGAGGAGCTTACCCTTCACTTACGAGAGGAAGGGTTATTGCGGCCAGAGCCGTCCGGCCTCTGGAATCTGACAGCAGGTTCCGAGTCGCTCGTGCCGCAGAGCGTCCGAGGTGTGATCAGTCGCCGTCTGGCACGCCTCAACCATGCAGCGCGCGAGACTCTCGCGGTGGCGTCGGTTTCAGGACGCGAGTTCGAATTCAGTGTCGTTGGCGACGTTGTTGAGCGGCGCGGAATCGGCGACCGTTCGGACGTTGCCGTCGCGTTGGACGAGGCAGCCACCCGCCGCCTCCTGATTGAGCGCGACCGGACATACGTGTTCGTTCACGAGCTGATTCGGGAGGTGCTCTACCAGGGACTCAGCCCGGTACGACGCCGGCAGCTTCACCAGTTGACGGCGGAAGCGCTCGAGCGCGCGCATGATTCGGATGCCAGCATCGCCACTCGCCTGGCGTATCACTACAGCCGAGGTGATGATCTCCATCGTGCATTGCATTACACCGTCGCCGCTGCCGAAGAAGCGACCCAGGTCCATGCGACTGCTGACGCGATGAGACTGTACGACAACGCACTCGAAATCCTCGAACTTGTCGATGGCGACGTCCGATCAGCGACGATTTGAGATCCTGATTGCCCGCGACACGGTCGCTTCATCGAACGGTGAATCCGGTCAGCGTGCCGGCGGCATCGACGCAATGCTGGTATTGAGCGACCGACTTAACGATGAGGCGCGGGCACTGGCTCACGTTCGCGCATCCTCGTTCGCGCTTCAATCGGGAGACCAGGCTGATGCCATCGCCCACGGACGGATGGCGGTTGAGATGTCTCAGTCAACTCCAGCACCGGTCCGGCTCGCGGCTTTGCTGGCGCTCGGTCAGGCCCTCGCAGGCCGGCCACTTGGTGAGCCGTCTCCAATCTTCCGTGGCGACGACCAGTTGCGAGAAGCGGCAGATATCTACAAATCCGCTCACGTCCTCGCCTCCGAGCAGGGTAGCGCCAGGGAGGAGGCCCAGATCGCTCAGGAACTCGGGGTGCTTGAGTGGGCGCTTCGTAGTGAAACGAATGGCGATGACGCGGAGCGTGCGCGCTCCTGGCTTCTCAGGGCGCTCGAAGGGTCTCGAACCGTCGGCGACCGGAAAGGCGAGGTGACAGCGTTGATCGCACTTGCATACCGGCGCAATGTGTCATCGTCATCACAGGTAACCGACGCTCGTGACAGCTATGTCTCGTTTCTCGAAGAGATCCGGCGGCTACGGGCGACTGAACACAGGCTGACACGCATTTCAGAGCGTCCTCGGATGGACGCTCTGGCACTCCTGTCGATTGACCTCTATTGCCGGACGAACGGGTGGTATGAAGTTTCCTTGCGGCGCGCTGGACAAGCATTGATCCTGGCCGAGCACGCCCGCGACATACGCGTCGAAGTGATGGCAAGGATTGCCATCAGCGAGGCTGAACGGTTGCTGGGTCGTCTGCCACGCGCGATCGAACATGCGGAGAGCGCGCTCGTCGCGATCGAAGGAGCTGAACCCGGGCAGCCAGCACTGACCCACCTGCGAGATGGGGTGATTCACCAGGTAGCGCTTGCGAATTCGTTGGCAGGCAACGTTGAACGAGGTATCGAAGCGGCGCGCGATTCTGTCGACCGCGCCACCGCGTCAGGTCCACCGTCCCGCCTGGCCGAAGCGTTGACAGGGTTAGCCGAGATCGCCGAGATTACCGGCAATCGTGAACTGGCCGGAGAGACTGCCCAGCGGGCGCTACAGGTTGCGACCGGACTGGCAGGTGGAATAACCTGGGACATTCGAGCCGAGTTGATACTGGCGCGCCTGGCGCTGGGCAGCGGAAAAGCCAGGCTTGCCCTCGGTCATGCTTCGGCGGCGGCTGGCCGGCTGGCGCAACGAAAGCTTCCACATATCGCCTTGCAGATTGCCGTCGATCTTGCGCGAGGTCAGGCACTTCAGGCCGAGGGGTATGACGATGACGCACGTGACGCGCTCACGGCTGCACTCCAGCGAGTTAACCGGATTGCTGACCGCATCACTGAACCTGGACTGCGATCGACGTTTCTGGAGCGATCGCCGCTTGCCGATGGTGTGGTGCTGGCAGCAATGCAGGCCGGGGTGATGCATACAGGAACTGCTGATTCGGTGGTGCCGCGTGAAGCGGCGAACCTTCTTACCCGCCGGGAAGTTGAGGTGCTTCAACAGGTTGCTGCTGGACTTCCGAATCGGGAGATCGCTGATCAACTGTTCATCAGTGAGAAGACAGTCGCGCGTCATCTGACAAACATTTTCACCAAGCTTGATGTCGAGTCTCGGACTCAGGCAGCCGCCTGGGCGTTCCGACAAGGCATCGCCTGAAGAGAATCAGGAGAAGACATGCTGATCCGGACTTCCGGCGAACAGGTGATCGTCATCTCCCAACCGGCCCACGCTGTAATATCGGGCCAGATCGCGCGCGCCTGGGGTAACCAGCGTTTCGGAGCCGTCGAGCCGTTCGACGATGTCTGTCTCGGCGCGTTGCTGCATGACATCGGCTGGAGCGATTGGGAGCAGGACCCGACGCTGAACCACGAAACCGGGTTGCCCCACACGTTCATGCAGTTGGCGACACGCGTCCATCTGGACATCTGGGAAAATGCCGCTCGTCGGGCACTGGCCTTCGGGCTGTATCCCGCACTGCTGACGTCGATGCACTTCACAGGTCTTTACGAACGATTCCATGACTACTCACGTGACAGCGAGACCGATGCACGCGAAGCGCGCGCGCTCGTGGCCCGCGAACTGGCGTTCCAGGAATCAATTGTCGCTGCGCTGCGCGCTCAACCGTCGATGGCTCCGTTTGCGACGGACGAAGTCCTTCGTCGCAATCGGGGACTCGTCGCCCTCTGGGACGGGATGTCGCTGGCGATCTGTCATGGGATGACCGAACCACGCACCTTTCGCAGCGTCCCGGCTGCGACAACAGATGCCGATCTG
The DNA here is from genome assembly GCA_963763325.1 of uncultured Chloroflexia bacterium. Lineage (GTDB taxonomy): Bacteria > Chloroflexota > Chloroflexia > Thermomicrobiales > CFX8 > JBBECJ01. The sequence continues at coordinate 392,016 of CAVXOL010000024.1, read as the reverse complement.
ACGCTGCAACCGGCTGAAGGCGGCGTGAGCGTCGAACCGTGGCCGTTTGCGGTCGATCGGCTGACGGTTCGAGCTGATGGTCGCATCCTGCCGGGACGGTATGACGATCCGGACACGATGCGTCGTGCGCTCGCGGACGCAGAATGGACAACGGTCGAGACGGTACTGCTCCCTGCGACCTGATCAGCGTGCGAGGCTACCCTCGTTCTGATAGGTGCCGGAGTAGACTGCATCGGTCGCTCCGGAGAGGCGATGGAAGACGAGTTGACAAATCCGGGCATCGCGCGCGACTCGAAAGCCCGCCGGATGGTAGACGACCAGCATCGACATTCCGCGGCCCGAGTAGCCCGCATCCCAGACCGCAGTGTGGAGCGCTACTCCGGAACGTAGCAGGCTCGAACGCGGGCGCGCGTAGGCCATCAGCCAGTCCGGCAGGTTGACGACCTCGTTGAAGCGCACCTGATATGCACCCGGTGGGAGGTAGAGTGCGTTGTCCGGTCCGAACTGGAGTTGCTCGGTCTGTGGCAGCACACGTTCCCCATTCGTCGTTCCCAGAAATCCGGGACCCTGAAACCGGGATACGCTCTCAAGCGTGATATCAATACCATTCGGCTGGAGCTGGTTGTCGCGGTCGGGGAGATTCTCAACCAGGGGCGGTAAACGGTCGAGAAGTGCCTCGATCGCCTGGCGGTTTAGAACGCCGGATTCAGATTCCATCGTGTGGCTCCTCCAGTCACAATACCGAGGTGTACGTACGCACTGTACGCGGATCGGGCGGTTTGGTCAATGTTGAACCGGAATCGCTATCCCAAGTCGAGGAGTGGCCTCTGTGAGCGATCAATCGATACCCGTTCGTCCGCGCTTTCATCATGCGACGACCGACGATATTCGCAACGGATTGACAACCGACGTCTACTTCGAGCGAACAGTACAGATCATCCGGGAGGCGAATCTCGACCGCCATGTCCGAGCCGAGTTCTCAGTCAAGGCCCTTCCGTCTGGACTGCCGTGGGCGATCCTCGCCGGGCTTGAGGAGGTCTACGCTCTACTGGACGGACTGGATATCAATGTCCGTGGAATGCAGGAGGGGACCGTTGTCCGCCCATACGAGCCGATCCTGGAGATCGAAGGCTCGTATCTCTCGTTCGCGGTACTGGAAACCGCAATACTCGGCCTGCTCTGCGAGTCGTCAGGAGTCGCGACGAAGGCCGCCCGGATCCGACATCTCGCCGGTGATCGGATGCTGGCGAGCTTCGGCGCCCGCAGGATGCATCCAGCAATCGCACCAGTCATTGAGCGTGCAGCGTTCATCGGCGGCTGCGATGGCGTCAGCGTCGTGATGGCTGCCAGAGATCTTGGCGAGGACCCGACCGGGACGACGCCGCACGCGCTGATGCTGCTGATCGGAGATACGGTTGAGGCAATGCGACTCTACGACCGGATTGTTCCGGAGCATGCCCGGAGGATAGCGCTGATCGATACCTTTCTCGACGAGAAGTTTGAAGCGGTCCGTGTCGCTGAGGCACTCGGGGATCGCCTTTTTGGCGTCCGGCTCGACACGCCCGGCTCACGACGGGGAAATTTCGTCCAGATCCTGCGCGAGGTTCGCTGGGAACTCGACCTGCGAGGTTTTCAGCACGTTCAACTGATCGCCAGCGGCGGGCTGGATGAGGTAACAGTCGCCGAGTTGGAGCCATATGTGGACGGCTTCGGAGTCGGGACCAGCATCGCTAATGCTCGGACGATTGACTTCGGGATGGACATCGTCGAGATCGAGGGAACTCCCGTAGCCAAGCGTGGCAAGATGAGCGGCGCCAAGCAGGTCTGGCGCGATAAGGCGACGCTGCAGGATGTCGTCCTGCCGATCGGCGTTCAGCCAGTTGAACCGGGCCGCGAAGCCGTCCTCGCGCCACTCATCGATGGTGGGACACTGGTCGATCCACTTCCGAGCGTTCGTGCGATCCGGCAACATGTCCTGGACCAGCTAGCAGTGGTCGGGCACGAGGTCGTGCCCGTCGGCTAATTGGCGTCTTCTGGCGCGTCGGCCACCTTTCGGGCAACTTCCGAGGCCATCGGCGAGAGGATCTGTGGGAAGACACGCCGGCCGAACTGCTCGACGACAATCGCGTGAGTCGGGCAGGAGCGAGCCGCCGCGAATATCGACTTCGGCGTTGCGTCGAGAATCTCCTGCTCATCGTAGTATGCCTTGCCGGTGTCCTCGTCGATCATGAAGACGCCCGGCGTAACCGCGGCACAACGGCCATATCCGACGCAGCGGTCAGGGTCTATCGTGACATGCAAGGTTTTGGTATTGGCGGACATGCATTCTCCATTCCCAACGCAATCGGGCAGCGGTGCTCGGCAGTCGTTGTTCAAGGTCTACCAGAGGAGATTCAACCGGGCAATCCAGGGACACGGTTGACGAGGAGATGAACGCTTGGAATGATCACGCCAGAACGCGACTGTTCCTCGAATGGAGATGACGTTGACGGCACATCACGACATGCTGCGAATCGCAACCCATCCGGTTCTGGGCGACGATCCTCGGCACGATACCGTGTCGATCACATTTGATGGAAAGCTGTTGACGGTTCTGGCCGGCGAGACGGTCGCAACTGCACTGCGCGCTCACGGCGTCGTCATCTGCCGGACGATGCCTGACTCTCGGTCACCACGCGGGCTGTATTGCGGAGTTGGACGGTGTCCAGACTGCATGATGACGGTCGATGGCGAACTCAACGTTCGAACATGCATCAGGCCGGTTCGTGACGGAATGGTGATCGAGACTCAGCAGGGACTTGGGGTCTGGACGGTGCGCGAGTGAGGCGGACGACTGACATCGCGATCGTTGGCTCGGGTCCGGCCGGGATTGGCGCGGCGCTGGCAGCGTCGCGAAACGGGGCTAGCGTCGTCATCGTCGATGAAAATGACGCTCCCGGCGGCCGCCTGCGCTGGACGATGGCCCGGCAGTCAGGATTCGATGGAGGACTCGATGGCTTGCGTGGCTGCGAGATAGCCGGCTGGGCGGCTGGAGCGCTTGCTGAAGCGGGTGTTGAAGTTCTGTCATCGACGGTAGCCTGGGGACTCTTCGAAGATACCATCCTTGGCGTGACGAATCGGCTAGCCTCGTATCAGCTGGATGCCGGTCACGTCATCATCGCGACAGGATCGACCGATCTGACCTGGCCATTCCCTGGTTGGGAGTTGCCGGGAGTGATGACAGCCACGGCTGCGCTGCGGCTGATGCACCTGGATCTTGTCCTGCCGGGACGTCACGTCGCCGTCGTCGGCGACGGATCGCTCGCCGTTGACGTCGCATCAGATCTCGACGCATGTGGAGGCGTGGTCGTTCATCGCCTACCCACGGTTACAGATGTCACGGTCGGCGGCGACGAATCCGTGGAATGGATCGATGTGGGCGGTCAACGCCACCAGTGTGACTGCGTTGTTCTCGCGCTTGGCCGCCAGCCCGACGCCCAACTGGCGCTACAGATCGATGTCGCGCTCAAGTACTCTACTGACGATGGTGCGTTCATCGTTGCCGGAGACGACACGTTTGCTACGAGCGTGGAGGGTGTGTACGTCGTTGGAGATGCGCGTGGCATCGTTTCGCCAGCGCGGGCGTATGCCGAAGGTATAGTCGCAGGTGAAGCCGCAGCCGGTGGCTCGGATCTGACCGCAGCACGTTCGCGGCTGCTCGCGATCGAGCGGCGTATGGAACAGCGTCCGACCTTCCCTACGATTGCCGACAACACGATCGTTTGCCGCTGCGAGGAAGTCCGCGCAAGTGTCGTTCGCGATGCGATTAAAGGCGGATCGATCAGTCTCAACGATGTCAAGCGACGGACTCGAACAGGAATGGGTGTCTGTCAGGGTATCTACTGCAGCCGCGCCGTAGCAGGAATGATCGCTTCCGAAGCTGATGTCCCAATCAGTTCGGTCGTTCCAATGACGGCTCGACCACCGGCTCGGCCGATTCCAATGGCGGCGATGGCCGATCTCACGTCTTGATGAAACGGCATGGCAACGAGATCGCGGTTCCGTTGTTGCTTGCCCCAACCTTCGATGCGAAGGCATGGGGTGGCAGGAGGTTGGAGTCTCTCGGAAAGCATTTGCCGCCCGGAGAGATCGGTGAGTCATTGGAGAGCGGATCGGGGGCTGTGATCGACAGCGGTCCGCTCAAAGGATTGACGCTTGGAGAGTTATCGCGCACCCACGCGAGGCCGTTACTCGGCAGTCGCGGCGTCGCGGCTGCTGGCACACTGAACGACTTTCCGTTGCTGGTGAAGCTGATAGACGCGCATCAGGATCTCTCGGTCCAGGTCCATCCTGACGATGATGTGGCTCCAGCGGGCAAGCGAGGCAAGACCGAAGCCTGGTACATCCTCGACGCTCGACCAGGCGCGAGGATTGTGAGTGGTGTCCGTGGTCCGATTGAAATCGACCGGCTCCAGGACCAGCTGGTCGAAGCGGTCGTCCAACCCGGAGAGGTCTATTTCGTACCAGCAGGCACCATCCATGCGATTGGCGAAGGCATACTGCTCTACGAGATACAGCAAGCGAGCGACGTAACCTGGCGGTTGTACGATTGGGGCAGGCCGCGTGAGATTCACGTCGAGGCGGCGCTAACATCCGCACACCCCGAGCAGCTTGTAACTCGTATCAATCCGCTCTCCGTCGACGCAGAACGTGACATCCTGGTTGCGTGCCGCCACTTCGCACTCGAGCGATGGTTGGTGCATGGACGACAGATGGTGCAGGAGATTCGGGATGCGTTTCGTGTGATGACCGTCCTCGACGGCGAGGTCGTCATCGGCAACACACGAATCAAACAAGGCGCAACCGCAGTTCTACCTGCCGATCTCCCGGAGCAAGCTGTCGAAGGAGATGGCGTACTCCTTGTGGGTTACATTCCCGACCTGGAGCACGACATCCGTCGACCGCTACTGGCCGCCGGACATGACCTGGACTCCATCCGCAGAATCGGAGCAGACCTCTGAACGACAACTCGACGGGCTACCGCTGGATGGAGACGCTGCTCGAACTGCTGCTCGCTCGGTACGAACGTCCGGAGGCCCTGGCAATCCTGAAGGACCCGTACGTTCGTGAAGACGCGCAGGCAACGCTGGCTCCAGACCTTGAAGCTGCGGGGATGCCGATTGGGATGCTGGCGACAACCGAAGGAGAGAACCTGTTCGTCGCCATCCTCGCGTTACGAATCAAGTTTCCGGAAGCCGAGGCGCGTGAAAAAGTCGCGCTCAATATCGCGATGCGTGAGCAACGCAAGCGAACGAAATAACCCCGCCTCACGCTACCTCCGCTGCTGCAATCGTCCATAGACTGTGCCGAGCATGATTCCGTAAGCGGCATGGCGAAGGTTCTCGACAAGGAATGGCCATGGGCGATTGTAGAGAGGTAACTCTCCAGACCTGATCGCTGGATGTACACGGTCCAGAAAGACGATGATCGGCCAGAGGAGCGTGTTTTCCATCAGCGCGAATGTCAGTCCCTTTTGCCAGCCAGAGCCTGGTATCCGGTCGGCTACCACCGCGTAGACCCCACCGAGCGTTACGCTATTGACCGCGTGAACGATAGGCCCGACGACATTCCATCTGTTCCGCGTCGGCCCAAAGTCGGCAAGCAACCGAAAGTCATCGACTCGCCGCCCGGAAAGCGCCATATCGAGCTTCATCACGGCCGCGAATGCTGCACCGCCTGCCAGTCCTGCCAACATACCAGCGATGATTCGACGCCGATTAAGACGATCCATCGCTAGTCTGGCCTGTAAATCGGCGGCGTGTGCCGCTTATGTTCAGATACCTGTATCATCCGCTGCACCCGTTCGAGGAGCGGTCTTTCGATCGACGATACGTCTCCGGCGTCAATCGCCGCCAGCGTCCGATCGAGATCTGCGTAGGTGATACCCATCTCCTGCTCGTCGGTCTGGCCCTGCCAGAGCCCTGCACTCGGTGGCTTGTCGATAATCGCCTGCGGCACACCAATCTCTCGGGCCAGGTCGCGCACTTGCCACTTGTACAGCCCGGCGATGGGAAGCAGGTCGGTCCCGCCGTCGCCATATTTGGTGTAGTAACCGGCCATCAGCTCACTTCGGTTGCCGGTACCGATAACCATCCGCTGCAGTGTGTTCGCGTGATGGTAGAGGGTGATCATCCGCAGCCTTGGCTTGATGTTAGCGTATGCAAGCTCGCTCCCCGGTGGCAGCGTCTCGACGAGGGAGTCGTACACGCCCGACAGGTCAACGGTACGGTGGTCGATGCCCCATGCATGGGCGGTTTCTTCTCCGTGAACTGCGTCTTCCGGGTTCGAGTGGATCGGAATGATGATGCCGAGGACGTGTTCGGCTCCGAGCGCACGAACACAGAGACCTGAGACGACAGCCGAATCGATGCCGCCACTGAGAGCGACAACCGCTCCGCTCACTCCAGCATCGCGGACCTGCGCGCCGATCCAGTTCGCGATGTCATCTGCCAGCGCCATCGGCTACTCCTTGCCTGACATGTTCTATTTTCGTCGCCCGCGTCGTCCGCAGAGTTGCCACTCACGGTATCAGCCAGCACCGATCCGTCAAGATGGAGTGATCTGCTTTTCCGCATTTGCGAATGACTGTGATCCGGAGCGCATCCGCTGAGTCGCTCGTTCGTTCTAAATACGACAGGGAAGACGGGAACTGGCGAGGCAGTCGATGTCCGTTACGCCTCCGTCACAGGGATGGAAATCAATTCGGGTACTGGAGGGTGCAGTGATCGTCTGGGTGGCGCTCATTGCGGCGAGCGCAATGACGATGTTGACATTGAGGTCGATGGCTTACGCAGTCGCGAACAGCGTCGATGCGCGGCCTCGGAGCGTTTCCGGCAGGCAGTCGTCTGCTCGTCGCAAGCGGCGCGGATACTGGTGGTCACATGAAGCGGCGTTGCTGCTGATCGAGATCGCACTATCGATTGGGATCGCGTTGACGACAATCGGTCTGGCATCAATGGCAGCCTTGCCTGGCCGGATGCTGGTTGGGGCGTTGCTAGCGCAGTTGGCCGTTCTCGGCTCGCTGATCGCTCCTGCTGTCTCGGTCAAGATTGGATCAACCGCGATTCGGCCTGCAGCGGTCGCACTTGGTGTCGCCCAGTTGGCCAACGCTCTGTTCTTCGTCCGTGCAATGTACGCCCTGATTTAGACGCCCGTTCGCCCCGCCTGCTCTTTCCGCCGCTCGGTCCCGGGCCGCCACTGTACGAGTGGAGCGTCCGGATCTGACAGGTCAGCCAGCCAGGCTTCCTGTCGGATCGTCGTCGGCGCGCCATGGCCCGGGTAGAGTGTCGTCGACTCGGGAAACGCCGCAAGTCTTCGGACGCTCGTTGCCAACGACGGCAAGCTGGCGCCCGGTTCGGCTGTATGCCCTGCCCCGCCTTTCAACAGCGTATCGCCAGTGAACAGCGCATCGATCGTCGGCACCCAGATCGTGACGCTTCCCTGCGTGTGTCCGGGCGTATGGAGGATGTGCAACTCGAAACGTCCGATGGAGAGGCGGTCCCCCTCGTTGAGCGGCCGGTCGATTGTTACCGGATCGACGGCAAACGGTAGCGATAGCCCCTGGCCATGAGGGTCTGCAAACAGGTCGCTATCAGCAAGGTGGGCCGCGACCTGAGTCCCGGATTCCCGAACTCGCGCCATGTCCGTGATATGGTCCCAGTGCCCGTGAGTAGCGATCGCGAGCAGTACCCGAGCGTTCACTGCATCGGCGGCATCGACCGCAGCCTGCCACGCATCGCGTGGCGCGTCGATCAGCACCGCGCCCTGATCTGGGACGATGATGGCATAGCAATCAGTGAGTAGCGGGCCGCCTACAAACCGTCGAACGATGATTGACTCACGTCGGGGCATTTGCCCGCCTCCTCTGTCCTGTAATCCGGATAGATTGTATCGAGCCAGAGGTAAACGAGGGCCGCCCCGGCGTGGGGGCCGGGGCGGCATCGTGGGGAGGGGGGTGTTGGGAGTGGAATCGCGGTCTGGGGAACCGCTTCTACATCCGACAATTCAGACGCGTCTTGTTCGTTACGCGTCATCCTGCGAGACTGCGCTCTGCAACGCTGATCCGTCGAATCGAGTGTCGCGATTCGTCGCCGTCGATCAATCTGATGTGGTACGTTCCGCGTGACTCCGACGATGTCTTACTTTCGCAATCTGGGAAGGGATGAGGTCGAGACGATGAGCCTGGTGATGGACGAGATGACCAGGACCGAGCGTGTCATGGCTGCGGTCATGGGCGATGAGGTCGATCGGATCCCTGTCTGCTTCTGGCACCACTTCAAGCCGAACGGTTCCGGCCGTAAGATGGCCGAGGCGACGATCAACTTCTTCGAGGCCGACTTTGACCTCGACATCATCAAGATCATGCCCGATCTGCCGTATCCATTCCCGCGCCTATCGCTGCGCGAGCCAAATGACTGGCGTCTCGTCGAGCCGATCGACATCGAGAGATCACGATTCTTCCGGCAGCGGGCCGTAGCGATCCAGGCGCTTCGCGACGCAGTAGGTTACGAAACACCGATCGTCATGACCGTGTTCTCTCCGCTGTGCGAGGCGCTGCACTTCACGGAGACTCGCGAGATGTTCTTCGAGCACGCTCGTCAGGACCCGGCTGCCGTTCACGAGGCGCTGGCGACGATCGCCGAGAACCTTCGCGCGCACGTTCAGGATTGCATCGATGCCGGTGCCGACGGTGTGTTCTTCGCGCTTCAGGGTTGCAGTGACGCCATCATGACGCGTGACCTGTACCGTGAACTCGGCCGGCCATACGACCTGATCGCTCTCCAGGGTGCACGTGACAGTTGGCTCAACATCCTGCACATACACGGCGATCGCGACCTGCACTTTGATGAGGTAGTTGACTATCCAGTCCAGGTGCTGTCGTGGTCAGACAGGTTGGCTGGACCAAGCCTGCGCGAAGCGCGGACGAAGACGAGCAAGTGCCTGATGGGCGGCTGGCATGAGTTCGGAGCACTCTCGAACGGCCCGGTCGAGGAGATTCGGTCGGAGGCTGAGGACGCAATCCGTCAGACTGGCGGCCGGAAGTTCATTCTTGCGAACGGTTGCTCGGTACCGGACGACACCGACGACCAGTGGTTACATGCGGCACGACAAATCGCAGATGAACTTGAGGTGCCGGCTGATTAGCGACCACAGCGATTGCAGATGCCATCACCACGGGTATCAGTGACCTGAAGACAACCTGTACGTTCAGTCTTGAATCGGCGTGGCAATTACCATACCCTAGAAACGCACGCTCTTTCACGACATCAGGCTCAATCCTGGATTGGGACTTCATGGACACTTTGATCGATGAACAACCGAGCGATGGCGGCGGACCGGTCCTGCTCCTGATACCAGATGTCTTCTTCGCTGTGACTGTACGCAATGCGGTGCGCCGGATCGGTCATGAACCGCACATCGTCAAGCTGACCGATGACCTGGTCGTAGCGGCAGATGAGCACCAGGCGTTGCTGGCGATCGTCGACCTCTCGGCGGTCCGCTCCGCGAGCGAATGGGATGACATCGGGGATCTCGTGGCTGAGGGATTGCCCGTGCTGGTGTTCGGCTCCCATAAAGATGTCGACGGCCTTCGGGCAGCGAAGTCGGCGGGTGTTACACGGGTGGTGTCCAACGGGCAGTTCCATCGTGAAATGGCCGAACTGATCAGGCGATACGCGTTGGCATCGTCGTGTGCGCTCTCTGAAGAGCCGGTCGACATCGACGAACCATTGGGCAGTCTTCCTCCGGGAATGTCTGAGCAGGTGCTCAGCGCGGATCCAGTGGAGTCAGCCTTACTGAAGTAGTTCGCGACTTACCCGTGGCAGGTGGCTGGTTCATGCGGAGGAGGAATCTGCGTGCGCGTGTTCGTCTCGGTCGATATTGAAGGAGTCGCGGGAGTCGTCGGGCGTGAAGAAGGCAGCCACGGGAATCCTGAATACGAGCGCGCCCGCCGATTGATGACGCACGAGGCGAGTGCGGCAGTTCGGGGCATTTTTAACGTCGAACCCGGGGCGGAAGTAACTGTCGCTGACGCTCACGGCACGTTCCGCAACATCATCCCGGAACTTCTCGATCCCCGCGCAAGGCTGATGCGCGGTAAGCCTCGTCCATTGGCGATGATCGAAGGAGTCCAGGACGGGATTGATGCTGCGATCTTCGTCGGCTATCACGGACGTTCCGGAACCGGCGATTCGGTTCTCAGCCACACGTTCACAGGCACGCTCGCAGACGTTCGTATCAATAGGGTGTCGTTCGGTGAGATTGGGCTGAACGCCGCCGTCGCCGGGACCTTTGGGGTTCCGCTCGTGCTGGTGACCGGGGATGCATCAGTCGCAGCCGAGGTAGAGGAACTGCTACCAGGCACCCGGACGGCGGTCGTGAAGCGTGCGATCGGCGCGCTGGCGGCAGATGGCATCCATCCGGAGCGATCATGTGAAGTCATCGAAGCTGCTGCTGCCGAAGCGTTACAGCGTCGAGAGCTTGTCACGCCGTTCATCGTTGACGGTCCGGTCGAGCTTGAGGTCGATGTCATTAACCCAGTCTTCGCGGATCAAGCGATGGTCGTGCCAGGTATCCGGCGAATCGCTGGCAGGACACTCGGTTACGACGCCCCTGACTACATGACCGCCTACCGCATCACTCGCCTGATTGGCGCGTTGTCAGGGTTGCCTGTTTGAATCCTCGTCGGGTAATGTCACGATGCGTTGAGCAGTAGGATCGCCTCCTGTTGTGGCTCACCGTTCACGAGAACTCTGAAAAAATAGGTGATCGGGTCGCGATCACTGGCTGGGACGTCGAGCTCAACCCTGCCGGAGAGCCAGCCCTCTTCCAGATTCGTCTCGTCGAGTACGATACTGCCGTAGAACTCATCGTCTTTCAGGACGACGATCTCGATCGTGTCGATACGCCTCACGTTACGGACATCAATCGCAACCCAGAGCGAAGCGACACCGCCTGGCGTGCCTTCCCATTCCGACAACGGTCCATCGAGGGGTTCGAGCGAATCGGCGTCGATCCGGCTCGCAACGATGACATCGACGACCTCCACATCGGATGCCGGGGCAGTCGGTGCCGGCGTTGGCGCTGTCGTCGCGGTCGGCAGCACCTCGTCGGTCAACACAAATGGTATTGAACGCACCTCTGTCCCGTTCAGCAGGAGTGCAACACGATAGTTCCCAGGAGGTAGTGGGCTGGCGGGCGTGAGTGTGAAGTCGAATCGGCGAGGATCTTCCGACGGGCCGTCGGGCGCACGCTGCGCAATCTGTGTATCGCCTCTATACCAGAGCGTGGAGAAGATCATCCCGGCCGGATCGACCTGATTTGAGATTCGCACGCGTAGCGTTAGGTTTGGCGTATCGACGTGGAAGCGGGTCTGCGGGTTGATCGCCTTGCCGATCGTGTCGAATCCGGTCGTGAATGCGGCTGCAGCGACCGCGTCAGCGGCATTGCCGACTCCTACGCGGAAGGTGAATCGCTCGATGGCCACGTCGTCAACGAAGAGCTCAACAGCATGGTCACGGGCAGGGTTCAGCTTGGCGATTGGTCGATACTGCATCGCAATCCAGACTGGCTCGCTGGAGTCCTCCGGCGCGAACTTCTCGCTTTGGCCAATGATCTCCCCACCCTCGAACCAGATCGCATGGAACCGGCTGCCTTGCTCAACCTCACTGACCTGGACGCACAAGTAGAATCGTTCGGCCTCCTCCGGGATCACAGACCGCTCGTCCTGCGGCGTTCCATCGTCGGCGACATCAGTTGCGAGCGCGATTCGCTCGATTCGTCCCGTCGATGTGTCCGCAACCGTGGTCCAGGTCGGTGCAGCGGTCGTCTCGATAGGAACCAGCGTTTGAGTTGCCGTTGATCCTGGTTGAGGCGTCTCGCGGATAATCTCCGGAGTCGTGCAGGCCGCGAACGCAACCGTCGCCGTCACAAGTATCAGAAGCGCAGGCAGAACCGGCCGGAGCGCGTTACGCGCCATCCGGCTTGCGGTATGTGCCAAATGCTTCCTGATATTCGTCCGACACCTCCTGCGCTGTCTTGTGGACGTAGATTCGTGTCGTTGCCGGTGACGCATGGCCGAGGAGCGTCTGGACGGTGGATTCACGGACCCTCCGTCGAACCAGCTCTGACGCCAGGCCGTGTCGGAACGAGTGTGGAGTAATCTCTGCCTCGACGCCGGCACCAATGCACAACTGGCTGACGATGTGCTCGACCGTCCGAGGCGAGATTGCCGCCCCTGGAACACCAGGTTTGTCACGTCCTGAAAACGCCGGATTGGCGCCGATTCCTCGGCCTCCATCACCGCGCGCTGTCCAGTAGGTGACGAGCGCCTCGGCCGTTTCGTTGTCGAACAGCACCGTCCGGCTCTTGCCGCCCTTTGCACGGTAAATACCGGCAGTCCCATTTTCGATATCCACGTCGCGTCGTCGAAGCGCGCAGAGCTCGGACACGCGGACGCCAGTTCGGTAGAGGAACAGGACCATCGCTCTGACTTTGAGCCTCCGCAACTCGTGCGCGGGCTTGGATTCACGAGGGAGCTCGCGCACGTAGCCGAGAATTTGCTCCAGATCCGTCAGGTGGACATCCGGTGGTGGTGGGGAGAATCTTGGAAGCATCGCGCTCACGCGGGTCCGTAGCTTGTCGGTCGGCAGGTCAGGATGGAAGTCATACGCCGCAAGGTAGGCGTACCACTTGCGGATCGCCGCCAACTGCGTCTGGACGGTCCGCATCCGTGAGACCTCCTCCGGCTGACGGAGGTCACGCGGCATCATCGTCGACACGAATGCCGTCACATGCTCGATCTTGAGATCTGTGACAGGAGCGGTGGATGCGACGAGCCCAAAGTCACGCTCAACGAACTCCAGAAAGCAGCGCAGCGAATAGTCATACGTTCTCCGCGAGCGGGGCGAGAGTCGCAAGTCTTCGTCGATGAACAGACGGTGGGCATCCTGGACCGTCATGGCGCTATTCGAGTTCATCGTGATCGCTTGATGTGTGTGGTTGTTCACTCTGTACGTACATAGTGGTAGTATAAGCCGCGAAGTGGACGAGCGCAATCGCTTGCCACCACGCATGACGGCGATGCACTGTACGAGAGGACAGGTACAGTATCGGTCAGTTGGACGCGGTGAACCAGCCACTCGGATGACGCGATAGACTGTTCGAGGACGTATCCTGTGATCATGATTGAGAAGGTCCGTAACGCAACGGATGCGCTGCCGGCAAGGAGGACAATGATGTTCTGGATCATCGGCTACATCGTGCTGGTCGGCTACTCAGCCGGGCTGTTTACGTGGTCGGTTGCCCACGGACGCGAAGGCGCCGCGGTCGGCATTCTGATGAGTATTTCAGGGCTGCAGCTCGCGATCATGGAGACGGTAAATCCCGGCATTGGATTCGGTCTGGCGATTGCCGGTCTGTTGGCGGTTGGCCGCGAGGTCGCAATTCACTTTCGTCCAGGGATGCGGTTGGTTCCGGCACTGATCCACTCGAGCGACCGGGTTGACGAAGCGGCGTGACGACTCCCGATCCTACGATTGGATGATGAACCGGGACGCCATTGAGGCTCCCGGTTTTCAGTGTCCCTGGAGCGTGACGTTCAGGTCTATTCGAATCCGTACTGGCCGGCGTGGGCCTGTTCGAGGTAGCGCGCAAGCAAATTGATCGATGCTTCGACATCGCTGATTGATGCCATCTCGTTGACCGTGTGAACGTAGCGCGTCGGAATTGAGATCGTGACAGCCGGCACGCCTGCTCGTGCCCGTTGGGCGGCTCCAGCGTCAGTTCCGCCGCGCGGTAGAATCTCGAGCTGGTAGGGGATGTTGTTCGCCTCGGCAACGTCGCGCATGTGCCGAACGAGCTTGTGGTTTGAGATCGTAGACGAATCCATGATCTTGATTGCAGCGCCATCATTGAGCCGGGTGACCTGATCCTGCTCGGCTCCGCCTGGGATGTCCTGCGCAAGCGTGATGTCCAGCGCAACCGCGATCTGCGCCTCAACTTGATATGCGGCAGTCGACGCACCACGCAGGCCGACCTCTTCCTGCGTCGTCGCAACGGCGACGATTTCTGCCTGGGTTGGACCTGACAGCTGGCGCAATGCCTCGATCATCTGAAAGACACAAATCCGGTCGTCGAGCGATTTCCCCATCACGTTGTTGCCGACCCGCTCCACCGTCCGATCGAGCGTTACCATGTCACCGACCTCAACACGTGCCCTGACCTCGTCGCCGCTGAAGCCGAGGTCGACAAACAGATCGTCGACTTTTGGTGGCTTGATGTCGCCGGGATCAAGCAGATGAATCGGCTTCGCTCCGATCTGGAGCGCGCCCCGTAATTGCTCGCCACCGAATCCGTGGACGATGACACGCTGGGCAGGCAGGACGCGCGGATCGAAGCCTCCGACTGGTTGGACGCGAATGAATCCCTTGTCGTCGATGTGCTTGACCAGAAATCCAATCTCGTCCATGTGTGCCATGATGATGACTCGTGGCCCACCCTCGCCCTTGCGGACACCGATCACGTTCCCAAGGGCATCGACGGACACGGTATCAACAAGCCCGGACATCTCATCGCGCACGAGCGCTCGGACGGCGTCTTCACGTCCAGCGACGCCGGGTGTTTCGCAAATCCGTTTCAGCAGATCGAAGTTCAGGTTTGATTCCGGTTGGTTCGGCACCCTCAGTCCCACCCTTTCATGTACTAGATGGCTGGTAGTACGCGCAACTTGCGGTACTTTCGGCATCTGGTCGGAACCACCTTGCGCTGCGAGACTCTAACAGGGTCACCTGGGACGGTCAAAGTCGGACGAGCTGGGATAACGCGCCGAGTTCCGGGTAGAGGAGTGCAGTCGATGCGGGGTAAGGAAATCGTTCTCGCGCTGATGTTTACGCTGGCAGGTGCCGCCCTGGCACTTGCTGGGCTGCTTGCCCTGGGTGATCGAGTCAGTTCCGTCGTCTACTACGCGTTGCTGATGATTGGGCTTGGCGCGGCGCTTGTCACAGTGCGGATAGGTCGAATTGGGCCATTCGAAGGCGAACTTGGATCACTCAGGCTTGAGATGGACTTGCGCGATCGAATCATGCGCGAGGCCGACCGTGCTTCCCGGTACGATCGTGATTTCAGTGTACTGGCAATTCGCCAGCCTGGCGCGGCAGATCGTTGGCGCGAAGCGGTGCGTGGCGCCGATGACCTGGTCGTCTGCCGCCGTAACCTGATCATCCTCCTCCTACCCGAGACATCGCGAGGTGGCGCCCTGATGCTCCTGCGGCGCGCGATGATGGAGTCGCCAACCCCAGTTCAGGCAGCGTTAGTGAGTGCCCCCCTCGACGGACGCACCGGCGACGAATTGCTCGACGCGCTTCTCGTCCTCGTTCGAGAATCTGCAAAGCCGGGAGCGGTCGTGATGCGTGGCGCGGAAGCCATCGAATCGTTGCCGATCGGCGCGTAGCCACTCCCCTCACTTCCCACCCTGCGCGGTTAGAATGCTCGCGGCCCGACTGAAATCGATTTCAAGGGTCGCCTGAGTGTGTTCGATGCCGCCGGGGAGGGACGGGCAATGCCGATAAATATCGACCGCGCACGACGCGAGACACCAGGTTGCGAGAACGTCCTGCATTTCAACAACGCCGGGTCGTCGCTCATGCCGGACAGGGTGCTTGATGCTCAGATCGAGCACCTCCGCCTCGAAGCGAGCATCGGTGGGTACGAATCGGCTGACGCAGCTCGCAACGAGGTCGAGCGCGTATACAACGCGGCTGCTTCGCTGATTGGCGCGTCTCCTGATGAGATCGCTGTTATCGAGAACGCAACTCGAGCCTGGGACATGGCTTTCTACTCAATCCCGTTCAATCCAGGCGATCGCATCCTGACGGCGATGTCGGAGTATGCGAGCAACTACATCGCCTACCTTCAGGCCGCTCAGAAGTTTGGAGTACATGTCGAAGTCGTCCCGAACGATGAGCATGGGCAACTCTCGATTGAGCACCTTCAGTCGATGATCGACGACAAGGTTCGGCTGATCTCAATCACCCATGTTCCGACGAACGGTGGCCTTGTCAACCCGGCCGCCGAAGTAGGAGAGGTGGCAAGGCAAGCGGGCGTCCTTTACCTGATCGACGCGTGCCAGTCGGTAGGACAGCTTCCTGTCGACGTCGAGGCAATTGGATGCGACATGCTCTCGACGACAGGTCGCAAGTATCTACGCGGGCCACGTGGCACCGGGTTCCTGTACATCCGACGAGGCATCCTCGATCAGCTCGAGCCGATCATGCTTGACCTGCATGCCGCGCAGTGGACCTCCCGCGACACCTACTCGATCCGCGATGACGCTCGCCGGTTCGAGAACTGGGAAACGAACTACGCGGCGAAGATCGGACTCGGCGTCGCGCTCGACTATGTGCTCGAGTGGGGCATCGACTCAATCTGGGAGCGTATCCAGTTGCTCGCCGGTCGACTGCGAGCCTGCCTGACCATCATCCCCGGCGTAACGGTTCGCGACATCGGGGCGGTTCAGTGCGGGATTGTCACATTCACGATCGAGGGCGTTGACCTGCTTGAAGTTAAGAGTGCGCTTGCTGCTCAGTCAATGAATGTGACTGTCTCTCGTACACCGTCGACACGTCTCGACATGGAGGATCGTGGTCTGACGCAGGTTGTGCGCGCATCAGTCCACTATTACAACTCTGAAGACGAAGTTGACCGCTTCTGCTTGGCGATTGAGTCATTGGTGTAGTCCTTCACGTTGGAGGCAACTTCGGCGACAATGGCCAGACGAGTGCCGACGAATAGGGAGAGGGAGACACGTACATGAGTGAATCGACGTTTCCGGTCGTCTTTGACGGCCACAACGACACTGTCCTGAGTCTGACAGGTACCGGCAGATCGTTCTTCGAGAAGACGGACGAGGGTCATATTGACCTGCCGCGATCGATCGAGGGAGGTTTGGGTGGCGGGTTCTTTGCGGTTTACATCCGCGACCCACAGAGCTTCGAGGATCTGACTGATCCCGATGAGGCTGCAGAGCGGGCAATGGCGCGCTACGGAGATGTCAGCACGATGCCGGAGCCGATGGGCCTCGACCACGCCTTGCCAGAAGCGATGAAGCTGGCAGCGACACTCTTCCGGGTCGAACGAGAGTCGCAGGGGAAGGTCAAGATCGTCCGGACGGCCGCCGAACTCCAGCATTGCCTCGACAACGGCATTTTCGCGATGCTGCTTCACTTCGAAGGCGCCGAGCCGATCGATACCGATCTGGACGCGCTGGAAGTCTTTTATCAGGCAGGACTTCGCTCGTTGGGACTCACCTGGAGCCGAATCAATGCCTTCGCCTACGGAGTGCCGTTCAAGTTCCCATCTTCACCTGACCTGGGACCGGGCCTGACGGACGCCGGCAAGAATCTGGTTCGCAAGTGCAACGAACTCGGAATCATGGTCGATCTTTCGCACATCACTGAGAAAGGCTTCTGGGACGTCGCGGCAATCCCGACGAAGCCACTGGTTGCGACCCACTCCAACGCCCACGTCATCAGCCAGAGTCCGCGCAACCTGACCGACAAGCAGCTTGACGCCGTTCGTGACAGTGGCGGCGTTGTCGGCCTGAACTATCATGTCGGCTTCCTGCGTCCGGATGGCGGAGCGACGACGCCGACACGCCGCTGTCGGTGATGGTCGATCACGTCGATCATCTGGTCGAGAGCTGGGCATCGACGGCGTCGCGCTCGGCTCGGACTATGACGGCGCGACGATGCCGGCCGAACTCAAGGACGCCGCTGGCTTGCCGAAGCTGATGGCAGCGATGCACGATCGCGGATACGACGACGACGCACTCCGCAAGATCGCACATGCCAACTGGGTCCGTGTGCTGAAGGAGACGTGGGGCGAGTAATGACAATCGGGATCAGGGACACACGGAATTTGACGCAGGGCCCATTCGACGGGCAGGACCGAATTCCGATGTCCCTGATCCCAATATCCCTAGCCTGTTGATGCCGCGATGACCTTTGGTTTGAGCAGCTTATTGAGGTTGCCGGCTTTATAACCGCCCAGGTCTAACGTGACGAAGGCGTATCCCGCCTGGGTCACCCCGGTCGTGATTTCTTCACGTAGTTCGAGCGCGCGCGGCATGTCTTCCAGTTCCAGCTCGATCCGGGCGACATTGTCATGGTGTCGGACTCGGAAACCCTTGAAGCCGAGCTCGCGCATCGCGCTCTCGGCCTTGGCGACTTTCTGCAGCTTCTCGACGGTGATTGGGTCGCCGTACAGAAATCGCGATGAAAGGCAGGCGAAGGCGGGCTTGTCCCAGGTTCGGAGGCCAAGTTCGTTGGAAATCTCGCGGATCTCCTGCTTGGTCAGTCCGGCTTCGACGAGCGGGCTTCGGACGTTCCAGTCTCGGGCGGCACGCAGGCCCGGGCGGTGGTCGCCGAGATCATCAGCATTGGTGCCGTCCAGGACCCAGGCGAAACCTCGTTCCTGCGCGACGGCGGCTAACCTGGAGTACAGCTCGGTCTTGCAGAAGAAGCAGCGCTGGCTGTTATTGCTGGCGTAGCGCGGATCGGTCAACTCCATCGTGTTGATGCGCACATGTTCGGCACCGATTTCAGCAGCAAGCGCCTTCGCCTCGTCCATCTCTTCTTCGGGGTACGTGTCGGACAGGCCTGTAGCCGCGAGGACTCGATCCCCTAGCACGTCGTGAGCGACCTTGAGAACGAGCGTTGAATCGACCCCTGCGCTGTACGCGACAAGCGCGGATTCCATTTCGCCAACGATCTGGCGCAGCCTATCGTATTTCTGTGTGGTCTCAGGAGACAATCGACGGGCCTTTCAAATTGGGTCAGCGGCTGGCAGCCGCCTTCGATGCTACAGAAGTAGAGTAACCGCTGTCAATGACGAGACATAACAACATCAAGCGGACGTCCGCTGCTCGACATGTCGACTCCAGTGTACGGGTAGGCAGCCAGATTGACAGCCGAACCCCGCCACAACGGCTGCTGCCTCGCGGCAATCGGCAACCCATCTCAGCATCTGGCATAGTCACGTCTCGCCGCCGCAGAGGGCGGTGTCGTATTGACTGGCGACTGAGGGCTACGAGCGATTGATCGAGCAACTGCGCAGGCGAATGATGGTCGGCATCCTGATTGGTGTCATCGTCGTCGTTGGGATCGTGCTGATCATAGATGCTGGCGCATTGTCACGAGCACTGCGCGACTTTGACTGGCGGTTGCTGCCGTTCGTGCTCGGCCTAACGTTACTCAACTACTTCATGCGTTTCGTCAAGTGGCAGTACTACCTCCGGTTACTCGATGTCACGACACTGTCACGCCGAGATTCATTGATGATCTTCCTCGCGGGCTTCACGATGGTGATGACTCCGGGCAAGGTAGGGGAGTTGCTCAAGTCGTATCTGGTCCGGTTGCGGACCGGTGTGCCGATGACGCGAACGGCGCCGGTCATCTTCGCCGAACGGCTCTCAGATGGCTTCGCATTGCTGGTACTGTCAGGCATCGGGCTGACGGTCTACCGAAACAGTTGGCAGTTGCTGGTCGCTGGCGCAGTTGTGAGCGTGATTGGCCTCTTCGTACTTCAACGAGAGTCCTGGGTCCACGCAATCCTGCGGGCATTGGAGCGGACAAGGCTCGGTCGCCGTCGAGGCGAGGCGATGGTGGAGTTGTACGACAGCACTCGAGTGTTGCTCCGGCCTCGACCGCTGGTGACGGCAGTATCCATCGGCGTCGTGTCCTGGATGTGTGAATGCATCGCATTTTTTCTGATCCTGGTTGGGCTTGGTATTCCAGCGTCCGGGACCATTCTGATGGCATCGATCTTTGTCTTCGCGGCGTCAACCTGGATAGGGGGCGCGTCGATGCTGCCTGGTGGACTCGGCGCTGCCGAATTGACGGCCGCGGGCCTGTTGCTCGTGACAATCGACGATCCCGCGATGACGTCGACCCTGGCGGGAACAGCGACGTTGTTGATCCGCTTTGCGACGCTCTGGTTCGGCGTCCTGATCGGGATCGTCGCCCTCTCGCGCGTTTCGACCTGGGCGAGTACCCTTCCAGCACCAGAGTCAGAGAAGACAGGCCCTGCACAGCAGGCGTCTCGATGACCCGAGGGCGACTGCGTCCGTATCCGACAGACGGAGAGACATGAGCGAGCAACCTCCACAGACACGGATCTGCCCAACCTGCGGGAACAACGTCCCATCGATGGCGCGCTATTGCCCGAGCTGTGGCACCCGGCTCGATCCCGCAACTGCCTACACTGCGGACGACTTCGAAGATGCCCTCGCAGATGTCCTCGAAGCACCGGTCGAGGAAGTACCGACGGACTCGGCGTCACCGTCCGTCACCCCGGACGATCCGACTGCAGCAATTCCGCCAGTGACCTCGTCGACGCCCAGCCAGCCGACGGAGTGGACAGCGACGGCCAGCGACTGGGCTGCGCCCACAGGCGAGGCCGGCACATGGACGGCGCAAGCGCCGACAGCCGTGACTCCTGCGAAACCGCGTGGCAATCGCACGCTCTGGATCATTCTGGCGATCCTGGGCTTCATCGTCTTTTGCTGCTGTGGATCGTTCTTCGCGTTGCTGCTGATCGCCGAGAGTGACACCGCATTCCAGGAGGAAGTCTCGAACCTGGCGATGCTCTGGATCAGGTAGCCGATTGGTTCATCAGCCGAACATGAAAACGCCCCGGATCATGTGATCCGGGGCGTTCGACCTGATTAGCGCAGCTTAGCTGTCGTCGCGGCGGATGTAGCCAGGACGGCGTGAGTCGCTCGGACGGCCGTCGGTTGCCGCTGGCTCGGCGACGCGCTCGGGCTGGCGTTGTCCTTCGGGACGCGGCGCTGCGGTCGCGGTCGAAGTCCGAGCGCGGACCACGGTCACCGTCGCGGCGTGGGCCACGGTCGCCATCACGGCGCGGGCCGCTGAAGCCACCCTCACGTGGCGGGCGTGGGGCTGGCATCTCGCCGGTGATTGCGGCCCGGCGCGATGCATCGATCTTGCCGTCGTTGCGGACGGCGGTCACGACGACTTCGAGCATGTCACCGACCTGAACGGCGTCCTCGACCTTCTCGACGCGCTCCGTACCAAGCTGCGAGATGTGGACAAAGGCATCCTTGCCTGGAGCGATCTCGACGAAGGCACCAACGGCAATGATCGTCTTGACCGGTCCGGTCAGCCGGTCGCCAACCGATGGTGTGTAGGTAATGCGGCGGATCTGGTCGGCGGCTGCGTCGGTGGCCTCCTGGCCAACTCCGCTGATGTAGACTGTGCCGTCGTCTTCGATGTCGATCTTAGTGCCGGAAGCTTCCTGGATGGCTCGGATGACCTTGCCCCCTGGTCCAATCACCGCGCCGATCTGGTCTGGCGCGATCTTGACTGTCACGATGCTCGGCGCGAAGACTGACTGCGTGCCACGTGACGAATCTATCGTCTCGGCCATCTTGTCGAGGATGAACAGCCGGCCGGTCAGCGCCTGGGCCAGCGCCTCCCGCATGATCTGCGTCGTGATGCCGCGGACCTTGATGTCCATCTGGATCGCCGTTACACCAGTGCGGGTGCCGGCGACTTTGAAGTCCATGTCGCCGAGTGCGTCTTCGAGTCCCTGAATGTCGGTCAGAACACGATATCGTCCGGTTTCGTCAGTGACGAGACCCATCGCGACGCCGGCAACGGGGGATTTGATTGGCACTCCAGCGTCCATCAGCGCCATCGTGCTGCCGCAGACGCTTGCCATTGACGACGAGCCGTTCGACGACATGATCTCCGAGACGAGCCGCAGAACATATGGGAACTCGGACTGCTCCGGCAGTACCGCCATCATCGCGCGTTCGGCGAGCGCACCATGGCCGATATCGCGGCGCGATGGTCCACGAAGTCGGCGAACTTCGCCGACGCTGAACGGCGGGAAGTTGTAGTGATGCATGTAGCGCTTCGACGTCTCGAGGCCGAGTCCGTCAAGCATCTGATCTTCCTTCGTCGAACCGAGTGTCGCGACCGTCAGAACCTGCGTCTGGCCACGAGTGAAGAGCGCGGAGCCGTGCGCCCGCGGCAGGTATCCGACTTCGCTCCAGATCGGCCGAATCTCATCCGGCGCGCGTCCGTCCGGGCGATCGCCGCGCTCGATGATCGCGCTTCGAACCGCCTCCTTCACCAGCGATTCAAAGGTCGACCTCGCCTTCTTCTCAGCACCGGCAACGTCATCACCAGCCTGCGCGACGAAGTGGGCAACGGCCTCTCGCTTGAGGGCAGCCGTCGCTTCAATGCGAGCTTCCTTGTCGGCATTGAAGACTGCGCCGTCGAGCCGGCTGCCGAGGAACTCGCGCATCGCCTGGGTGTAGGTCTCGTCCTTCGGAGCAAGCTTGACCTCGCGCTTCGGCTTGCCGACGCGCTGCTGGAGTCGGTTCTGAGCCTCGACCAATAGCTTGATCTGCTCGTGGGCGAGCGCGATACCGTCAACGAGAACGTCCTCTGGAACTTCCTTGCACTCGCCCTCAACCATCATGATCGCGTCGCTCGTGCCCGCGACGACGACGTCCATCATGCTGGTCTCCAGCTCGGCTTGAGTCGGGTTGACGATGAGTTCACCGTTGACGTAGCCGATGCGAATTCCTCCGATTGGACCCTGGAAGGGAACCTGGGAGATCGTCAACGCAGCCGACGCTCCGTTGATCGAGAGGATGTCCGGGTCGTTCTGCTGGTCCGTTGAGAGGACGGTCGTCATGACCTGAACCTCATTGCGGTAGCCTGCCGGAAAGAGCGGCCGCAGCGGACGGTCGGTCAGTCGGGCCGTCAGAACGGCGTGCTCGCTGGGCCTGCCCTCGCGCTTGATGAATCCGCCGGGAATCTTACCGGCTGCGAACATCCGCTCTTCGTAGTCAACTGTCAATGGGAAGAAATCCATGCCTTCACGTGGCTCGGATTCGCCTTCGGCAGTTGAGAGGACCAGGCTGTCGCCGTACCTGACGGTCACGGCGCCGTCCGCAAGACCGGCAATCCTGCCGGTCTCGAAGATCATGTCGCGTCCTGCGATCGTGACGCGCTCCTCGACGATATTGGGTCTATTGCTCATTGGTGTACTAGTTCCTCACATGCGGTAGGACACGCTAGCGCGTCCCATCTTGCTGCAACGAGTAGTGTCGTGCAGAATCGGTGCCGCTGTGAGAGTCAGGGACTGGAGTGTGACGCCACTGAGCGTCGGCACACTTCAGTTCCCAACCCTCGACCCAGCGGCGGCGTGGTCTGAATCGCTCAATCAGTGTCGATCGTCAGGCACCTCCGTCCGTTCCGTTGCGGCCAGCCTGTCAGGAGACGCAGAGAGGCCCAGGGAATCTGTCCCTGGGCCTGAGGGAAGCGGAAGCAGTTGGTTGGACTGCGCTGGTGCCAGATCGTGAATGATGTCCAAACCTGTCTTCTTGTGGCTGCGTGGCTTAGCGGCGCAGACCGAGTCTGGCGATCAGGGCGCGATAACGATCGCTGTCCTTCTCGTTCAGGTAGGCCAGCAGCCGGCGGCGGCGGCCAACGAGCTTCAACAGCCCTCGGCGCGAGTGATGATCGTGAGCGTGCTCACGCAAATGCTCAATCAGACCATTGATGCGCTCTGTTAACAGCGCGATCTGGACTTCCGGCGAGCCAGTGTCGGTATCGTGGGTCCTGTAGGACTCGACGATATCGTCCTTCTGAGTCTTCTGAAGTATCATACGGCGTGTAGCCTCCCTCATCGTTACGGCCCAAGAGAACCCGCCGTAACGTACGCATTCACTTCATAACCATAACAGAAACGACCTATAGCCGCAATTGGCTGAGGCCAGGCAAACAGCGACAATCCCTCTGAAATGCCGATTGCATCGAGGATTGACACCGAACCAGTCAGACTATACACTTCACTGCTGGGTTTCGACTTGGTTCGGACGCGGTTGCCGGCGTAGCTCAATTGGCAGAGCAGCTGTTTTGTAAACAGCAGGTTGCGGGTTCGAGTCCCATCGTCGGCTCCAGGGGGAGATACCCAAGTGGCCAAAGGGGGCTGGCTGTAAACCAGCTGCGTCATGCTTCGGGGGTTCGAATCCCTCTCTCCCCACCGGCTCGTCTATTTCGTTAGATGGGCCTTTTTGTTGAATTCTGGTCGATCGCCGACGTGTACGTCTGGGATCACAAAGGCATCGCGCCAGGGCATCGGTCGCATCAGGTTCTGGGTACGCAGGAGGGCGCAAGAGTGGCGAAGCAAAGATTTGAGCGGACGAAGCCGCATGTGAACGTGGGCACGATCGGGCATGTCGACCACGGCAAGACGACCTTGACGGCAGCCATCACCAAGACGCTGTCGTTGCGGGGTGAAGCCACCTTCCGCTCGTTCGACTCGATCGACAATGCCCCCGAAGAGCGTGAGCGCGGCATCACGATCGCCATCGCGCACGTCGAGTACGAGACCGACAACCGGCACTATGCGCACGTCGACTGCCCGGGTCATGCCGACTACATCAAGAACATGATCACCGGTGCGGCCCAGATGGACGGCGCGATCCTGGTCGTCTCGGCGCCGGACGGTCCGATGCCGCAGACGCGCGAGCACATCCTGCTCGCCCGGCAGGTCGAAGTGCCAGCCATGGTCGTCTTCCTCAACAAGGTCGACATGATGGACGACGAAGAGCTGCTCGAGCTGGTCGAGCTCGAAGTCCGGGAGTTGCTGTCCAACTACAACTTCCCCGGTGACGAGATCCCGATCATCCGTGGCAGTGCGCTGGCGGCGCTGTCGAGTGAGTCGAAGGATCCGTCCGCGCCGGAGTACGCCCCGATCTGGGAGCTGATGCAGGCGGTGGATGACTACATCCCGACGCCGGAGCGCGCCATCGACCAGCCGTTCCTGATGCCGGTCGAGGACGTCTTCGGCATCAAGGGTCGTGGCACCGTTGTGACGGGCCGGGTCGAGCGTGGCAAGGTCAAGACGGGTGAGACGATCGAGATCATCGGCATCAAGGAGACGCGCTCGATCGTCGTGACCGGCGTCGAGATGTTCCAGAAGACGCTCGATGAGGGTGTGGCGGGTGACAATGTCGGCTGCCTGTTGCGTGGCATCGACCGGGAAGAGGTCGAGCGCGGGCAGGTCTTGGCCAAGCCGGGCTCGATCAAGCCGTACACGACCTTCAGTGCCGAGGTGTATGTGCTGGGCAAGGACGAGGGTGGACGGCACACGCCGTTCTTCCCGGGCTATCGGCCGCAGTTCTTCATCCGGACGACGGATGTGACCGGCGCCATTCAGTTGCCGGAAGGCGTCGAGATGGTGATGCCGGGCGACAACATCCAGATGCAGGTCGAGCTGATCCAGCCGGTCGCGATCGAAGAGGGGTTGCGCTTCGCGATCCGTGAAGGTGGCCGGACCGTCGGTGCGGGTGTCGTCACCTCCATCGTCAAGTAGCAGCAGCGAGTTTCCACCAGGCGATGCGTTGTGGGTGGGGCGGCTGGATAGACCAGCCGCTTTCGCCCCGAAAGCGAGATGATGTATAATGGCGAAGAAGAGCAAGGCTGACCGGATGGTGATTACGCTCGAATGCACAGAGTGCCGCGAGCGGAATTACACGTCAGAAAAGAATCGTCGAAACGATTCGGCCCGGCTTGAGTTGCGGAAGTTCTGCCCACGCTGTCGCTGCCACCGCAGCCATCGGGAGACGCGGTAAGCGTTCGCTGGTTCATAGGGTCGTAGCTCAATTGGTAGAGCAGCGGTCTCCAAAACCGCAGGTTGCGGGTTCGATTCCTGCCGGCCCTGCCCCTTCCCTTACCGGAAGGGACAAGATCAGATGAATCCGATGCGTGGGGCGGAGCATGACAGGCTCGCCCCGTCTTTGTGTTGACGATGCGTCAACATGCGAGTGCGATCAGGCGAGCAAGGTGGCAGGCCAGTCACGTCACAGGTAATCGTTGATCTACGATTCCAGATGACGACACCAACAGAACGGGCGAGGAAGGCGACATGTCGACCAGGACGACGAGCAAGACATCCGATCGGCCCGGCAATCCCGGGGGCTTCGGCAAATTTCAGAATCTCGTCCGGGACACCTATACCGAGATTAAAAAGGTTACCTGGCCCGATCAGGAGACAACGCGCAATCTGACGATCCTTGTGATCGTGATGGCGACGGTTCTTGGCATCATGCTTGGTCTCGTTGACTACGCGTTCCGCGAGTTGTGGGAGTGGATCCCGGTCTGATCGGTGCAACTGGCTCCCAACTCGGGGGCGTTGAGACGATGTCATTGGAGAGTCGAGGAACGGTGACCAGGTCAATCCGACAACGGCTGGCGAGCCAGCGTGAAGGATACGAAGACGTCCAGGTTTCGCCTGAAGGCGAACAGGCACACTGGTACGTAATCCACACCTACTCGGGTTACGAGAACAAGGTGCGGCAGAACCTGATGCATCGTGTCGAGACGATGGATGTCGCCGACCGAATCTTCGAGGTAATTGTTCCCACTCAGGACGAAATCGAGATCAAGAACAGCCAGCGACACACCGTCCAGCGCAAAGTGTTCCCAGGCTACGTGCTGGTAAAGATGGTGATGGACAATGAAACCTGGGGCGTTGTTCGCAACACGCCGGGCGTCACCAGCTTCGTCGGTACTGGAAATGTCATCGGCGCGACACAGAAACCGAGCCCGTTGACCGACGATGAGGTCCAGTCGATCATGAAGGGCATGACGGCCGAGGCGCCAAAGGTGAAGGTGTCGCTGTCGATGGGAGATTCGGTTCGCATCATGGACGGTCCGTTCCAGGATTTCCGTGGTGTTATCGACGAGATCAACCAGGAAAAAGGCAAGATCAAGGTGCTGGTGTCCTTCTTTGGGCGAGAGGTTCCGGTCGAGCTCGATTTCCTGCAGGTTGAGCGAGAGGCATAGACCGGGTGATCGATCGCCGGCAGGTTGCTGCCGGCGTTGACGTGTCCGGGTACAGATAGCGACTCGAATACATGAAACGAGTCGATGAAGGGAGTTCCGTCAGGATTGGCCAAGAAAATCAGGGCGTACGTCAAGCTACAGATTCCGGCCGGCAAGGCGACGCCGGCACCGCCGATTGGACCGGCGCTGGGTCAGCACGGTGTTGCTATCATGAATTTCTGCAAGGAATACAACGAGCGCACTGCCGGCCAGGCTGGTCAGGTGATCCCAGTCCTCATCACCGTTTACGAGGACCGCTCATTTACGTTCGTCACCAAGACGCCGCCCGCTGCGGACCTGCTACGCCGGGCCGCTGGCATCGACAAAGGCGCCGGAAACGTCAAGACCATTACCGGCAAGGTGACGCGTGACCAGGTTCGCGAGATCGCGGAGCTGAAAATGCGCGACTTGAATGCCGTTGATGTTGAAGGTGCGATGAAGCAGGTTGAAGGCACCGCCCGTTCGATGGGCATCGAAGTCGCCGGCTAGTTCCGGACGTTTTTCAGAACGAGTGGGAGGGGTGTACGCCCCGCTCGCACCACAGGAGGTTACCGATGCCGAAGCACGGCAAGAAGTACGAAGCCGCCGCCGCTCAGGTGGAAGACGATAAACTCTACACCCCCGAGGATGCAGTCACCCTCCTCAAGAAGATCAAGTACTCCAATTTCGATGAGACGGTCGAGGTCCATGTCCGGCTCGGAATTGATCCGCGCCAGGCTGATCAGGCTGTTCGATCGACCGTTGTCCTTCCAGCCGGTACTGGTAAGGAAGTACGAGTACTTGTCTTCGCCGTTGGCGATGCGGCCCGAATCGCGCAGGAAGCCGGCGCTGACTACGTTGGAAGCGACGACCTCGTCAAGCAGATCAATGACGGATGGCTTGAGTTCGACGCGACAGTCGCGATGGCTGACCAGATGGGCAAGGTTGGTGGCCTCGGGCGCATTCTCGGCCGGCGTGGCCTCATGCCGAACCCACGCTCTGGCACGGTTGTGCGAACTCCGGAGGATCTCCCGAACGTCCTCAACGAGCTCAAGGGTGGCCGAGTCGAGTTCCGCAACGATCGGACAGGATTGCTGCACGTCGCGATTGGCAAGGTCTCGTTCTCGGAGGAGCGCATTCTCCAGAACCTGCACGCGCTCGTTGACGCCGTCCAGCGCAACAAGCCGAGCGCGTCAAAGGGAGTCTACTTGCGGTCGATTACGTTGACCAGTACAATGACGCCCGGTATCCCGCTGGATGTTGCTGTCGCTGTCGCGGAGGCGAGCCAGGCAGCCTAGCGTCGCGGGACCGGTAAACGGAACTCAATTCGCGCCGAAGACAGCCGGGGTGGCGATACGCCACTTAATCATCCGGCCGAGGTAGCGGGACAACCGAAGTGATTCGGTTTTCAGGTGTGATGTTCACGCCCCCGTGCCCTCGTGGCGCGGGGGCGTTTTTCGTTGTCGCACGATTCATCATTGACAGAGGGGAGGTGAATGGGAATGCCGACACAAAAGAAGCTCGAAACTATCGCGGAGCTCTCGGAAGTGCTGAGCCGTTCAAAGCTCACCATTGTGGCTGACTACCGTGGCCTGAGTGTCGCGGACTTGCAGAACCTGAGAGGACAGCTCCGGCCGCACAACGCGGAGATGCGGGTTGCCAAGAACACGCTGACCTTGCGTGCTGCAAAAGAAAACAGCATGGAGGCGCTTGAAGAAGCCCTGAAGGGCCCGACGGCGCTTGTCACCGCGTTCGACGATCCAGTCCAACCGGCCAAGATCGTCTCGGACTTTGTCCGCACGTCTCGCATCCTGGCAATTCGCGCAGCGATGCTGGAAGGTTCGCTGATTGGCTCGAGCGATGTCGAGGCTCTCGCAAGCCTGCCGAGCAAGGATGTCCTGATCGGACGGGTCGTTGGCGGCCTCGCCAGCCCACTCTACGGGATTGTGGGTGTTCTGGCTGCTCCGATTCGATCGTTGCAGTACGTCCTGCAAGCACGCGCGAACCAGTTGGGCGGGGACGAAACCGTCGAGGAAACAGCGGTCGCCTAGCGACACGCTTGAGTCAAATATGCTTTGCCGGCGACTGTGCTGGTGGTGATGAACAGAGAACAGGGAGACGAATCAGATGGCGGTCAGCACCGAAAAAATGGATGAGCTTATTCAGTCAATTGAGCAGATGTCCGTCCTTGAGCTTTCACAGCTCGTCAAGGCCCTCGAGGATCGCTTTGGCGTCACGGCTGCTGCGCCGATGATGGCAGCGGCTGCCCCGGCGGCCGGTGGCGGTGGCGCGGCCGAGGTCGCCGAAGAGAAGACAGAATTCGATGTCATTCTGACCGAAGTCGGCCCGAACAAGGTTCAGGTCATCAAGGCCGTCCGCGAGTTGACGAGCCTCGGCCTCAAGGAGGCAAAGGACGTCGTCGAGGCCGCCCCTAAGGCGGTCCGCGAAGCGGTCACCAAGGACGAGGCCGAAGCTGCCAAGGCGAAGCTCGAGGAGGCCGGCGCCAAGGCGCAGGTTCAGTAGTTTTTGCCGTCCTGACGCCCATCCCGGCGACAGGTTGAGCATGCGCGGAGGCAGGCCGCACATCCGGGTGCGGCCTGCGTCGTATGCTATACTGACCCAAGCGGGGCGTGGCGCAGTCCGGTAGCGCACCGGTATGGGGTACCGGTGGTCGGAGGTTCGAATCCTCTCGCCCCGACCGATCTATCCCAACTCTGGTAGCCACGCGTGTACCAGTGTTCCACGCTCGTGGACACAGTGCTGGCCGTGACGTGCAAAGAGGCACCGTCGTGGTGGGCGGATCGACGTAGCGACGATCGAAACAATGGGGCTGTGGTATGTCAACGATGACTCCAACCCGACGCGCGCGTATCATCATTGCCGACGACGAGTCACTGATCCGCATGGACTTGCGCGAGATGCTGGGTCACCTCGGGTATGAGGTCGTCGCCGAAGCGTCAGATGGTCGATCAGCGGTCGAACTCGCCAAGAAGCTTCTTCCGGACCTGATCATTATGGATATCAAGATGCCCGACATGGACGGCATTTCGGCGGCCGGCGAGCTGGCGCGCGACCATATCGCTCCGGTCGTCCTGTTGACCGCCTACTCGGAGAACTCGCTGATCGGTCGTGCCAAGGATGCTGGTGTCTGCGGATATTTGGTTAAGCCGTTCCGTGAGACCGAGCTCATGCCTGTCATTGAACTTGCGCTGGCGCGTTTTAATGAACTGCGTGACCTGGAGCGTGAAGTTACCGACCTGAAGGAAGCACTCGAAACGCGCAAGCTCGTCGAGCGGGCCAAGGGTGTCCTGATGGAAGTCCACGGCCTACGTGAGGCTGACGCATTCAACCGTATGCGGAAGACCAGCATGGACAATCGTAAATCGATGCGGGAAGTGGCCGAAGCGATTCTGCTGACCCACGAAGTCCAAACCGGGATGTCCCACTAGCCTACGAGTCAATTCAGGGGTCCTGAGTCGGTGTCGGCTCCGTTGGGGTCGTGGTCGGCCTAACGGTCGCCGTTGGCGTCGGTGTCGTATCGATAATCGCGACGACGACCTGCGGCAGCTCTTCTTCGTAGGTCATCCCCGGCGGCAGGACCACCCGTGGACGCACCTGGTGCGCGCCAATCTCGAGACCAGCGACATCCACCACGATCGAGACATCTCGCTCCTCAAGCTGGTCAATTTGGTCGAGCGGGCCGACCACTTCAATACTCAACGTCGCCGGATTCACAACGACGCGCGTGTTTTCAGCAGCTCCGAGCACTTCGACCGGCACGTTTTCCAAGGTTCGACTCGTCGTGGTCTGCTCCACACGAACCGACACATCCACGACACTCGGGTCGACTGTCACCCCGTCCGGGAGACTTTCCACATCGAGCGGAACGTTGTCGATGATGGTGGTTCGATCATAGCCGAGGGTGTTGATCGGCATCGTATAGATAAACGGCACCTGGTCCAGTAATTCCTGCGGTCCGTCGATGATGACGTTCGCCGGGTTCGCCTGAGGTTGACCGAGAACGACGAACCCCTCGGCTGCGCTATCGCACTCGCACTGGACGAAGACCGGCACCTCTTTACCAGTCACGACTAACTCAACGCGCACACGGACTCGACCGGGTTCAATCTCGACTGGTTCCACCCGCTCGTTGTTTGCATCGACCGCAAATGGTTCGACCAGCTGTGAAAACGAGCCATTCTCGTCACCAAGATCGACGGCTGCCAGTACCCGTGCGACGCGATCGACGTTGCTCTGAACGCCGGTGACAACAACCTCGTTCGGCTCAACAATCGTGCTCGTTACGGCCAGGTTACGTGGAACATCAGCCGGGGCGAGGACTTCGAGCGCGAACGTCTCAGAGACGACGGTATCCAGCTCGACTGTGATCGACTCGGGCTCGGAGGTCACTTTCCGGATTCCGTCCGGGACATTGACGTGTACCTCGCGCTCATACGACCCCGGGCCATCGACACCTTCAAGATCAATCTCCGCTGTCAGTGACGCGGCGTCAATCGTCTGGATGACACTGCGGGGCCCCTGGAGCGTCACGTCCACTGCTGGCACCGTCCCGACCAGTTCGAGGTTATCAGGAATTCCAACCGCGCTGACCGGAACCTGACTTGCGCGGTACGTCTGCTCTGGGTCATTCTCGTTCGTTACCCATGCCCAGAGCGCGAACGCGAGGACAAACGACAGGAAGAAGCGGACGGCGTTTCCGGTGTCCGCGAAACGTCTGATCCGCTCAGTCATGCGGCGTCGACTTCTCTGAAGGCATTGATGAGGCAGCTGGCTTCATCGACGTTGGGCCGGCATCGCCTGTTTAGTCCGGCCGTTTGAGCTGGACGAGCCACCACGTAGCATCCAGAATGGTCGATTGCTGTCGCCATCATCGGCCTCCCTGGCCTCGGCTGCCGCCGTCTCGATCGGTCACCTTCAACAGACTCCTCAGCGCTCGGCGCAGCCGCTCCGAGTCGAGGTTCTCAGTCAACCGGCCACTGTGAGCGACAGAGATGCGGTTCGTTTCTTCGGAGACGACAACGGCGATTGCGTCCGACTCTTCAGTGATTCCGATCGCTGCCTGATGGCGCGTACCGATCTTGCCTCCCGGTACCTCACGGTCACTCAATGGCAGGATACAGTTCGCAGCCAGCAGCCGGTTCCCACGCACGATGACGGCGCCATCGTGGAGTGGCGAGTTCGGAAAGAAGATGTTGATGAGTAACTGGCGACTGACGACCGCGTCGAGCTGCACGCCTCGGTCGGCGTAATCCTGGAGGCCGGTCTCACGCTCGATCACGAGCAGCGCACCGTAGCCGATTCGGCTGAGGTGTGCTGCTGCACGGCTGATCTCATCGATCGTTTTATCGACATCGGTATCGACTTGCTGGCTGAACGGCTTGGGAATCCAGGAGCCGGTATGTCCGAGTTGCTCAAGGGCACGACGGAGCTCTGGCTGAAAAATCACGGGAATCGCGACGATCATCGCCGGCCAGGCACGCGAGAAGAGCCAGTTCAACGCCGTCAGGTCGAAGATGTTTGACGCGAGAAGGACGCCGACGATCAGGATGATCAGGCCGCGGATGAGTTGTGCCGCGCGTGTTCGCTGAGCAAACCACAAGAGCCAGAAGATAATCAGCGCCACCGCGAAGATATCAACCAGGGACCTGACAGTGATCCTGGTGAAAATCCAGGGAAGTTCGGGCATGGTCCACCTATGACATGCAGTAACGCAGTCGAGTCACCACCCTCATTGTAACCGACAGTTGGTTAAGCCACCGTGCCCGACTGGTGAGTTTGGTGACTATTGGCCAGCCGCGAGTGCCGCAAGTGCTGATTGCTTGGCCGTCAGAACAGGGTCGTCTGGAGTAAATGCCGCCAGGCGTCGGTAGACTCGTTCAGCCTGGGCGTACTCGCCGAGCGACGTCAATACTTCTCCGAGCTTGTGATAGGCCGACGCCTCGGCGGGCGACAGTCCGATGATCTGATGGAGAGCCGCGACAGCCTCATCCGGGTCTTGCGCCTGGAGCGCGATGCGGACGACTTCGCGCAACTGTTCGGTTGCCTTGTCGACTGCGCCCGTCATGATGTAGTACGCGACAGCCGCGTGCCGGACGCCCACGTTCTCCGGGTTGGCGCCGATAGCTCGATCGAACAGGTCCATCGCCCGACGGAGGTTGCCGGTCGTCGCCGCGATCTCCGCCCCGCGTGTATACGCAGCCGCCGCTTCGACCATCCGACCGCGCTTCAGGTGCAGGTCTCCGAGCAACCGCAGCTCCCGCATGGCGTCTTCCGGCACACCGCGCTGGATATAGCCTTCGATCAACTTGGCCTTCATGTCGACGTTGTTCGGGACGGCTGCCGAGATGTGTCGCATGGCGTCGACCATCCGGTCGAGATTTCCCGACTGTTCATACCGCTCGGCGATATAACGAAGCTCGCGAACGCCCTCAGCCGTACGGCCGGCGGCTACCTGGAGATCCGCCAAACCGGTCCGGATCTCAAGATGCTCCGGCATGCGGTCGCGCAATGCCTGAAGGTGCGAGATCGCGAGTTCATGCTGTCCGGTTTCGCGAACGACTGCGACCAACTCCTGCATCATCGCTTCGGCAGAAATCGAGCGTGCAAACAATCGACAAGCCTCTGCGAACGGCCGTACATCGATCACGACAGCTTGCCCAACGGCGACCGCGAGTGCCTCGATCGACTCAACTGGCGATGTCACGCGCAAAGCGAAACCACGGGCACAGGCGGCGATCAGCATTTCGCGAGCATTCGCCGTATCTCTTCCGGGTGTTTCCGTCCAGGGAGAAAGTACTTCAAGTGCACCACGATAATCGTTTGTCGCGATGCGTACGACGGCCGTCGCCAGGCCGTGCTGCGGCGCAGGAAGCAACCGCCGTGCAGCTTCGACTGCTCGTGAGAGATCGTCCGTATCGACGCCATCGGCCAGTATCTGGGCGACGGACTTTTCAAGCCATTGGAACCATTCGTCCCGGCTCTCGGAGTGGGCGATGCAGCTGCGAAGAAACAACAGATCGGCTGGCGCATCGGCGTCAACGACGCGCTGCAACAATCCGCGAATCTGGTCCAAATCGCCGCCGGCAACGACTGCTCGCAGAGTGCAGGCGCTCAGCCTCGCGGGATGTTGGTCGCAACCTGACGTATTCCCTGGCGAGCTCGAGCGCGACGTCTGGTCGATCCAACAGCGATCGCTCAATCGCATCTGGAACATACGGATCGAGCTGAACCGAGCCTTCAAGGGCGACCAATGACCGAGCAAGCCGAACAAGCGCATCGAGATCTTCGGGATCGAGCGTCACTTGCATTGACTGAGTCAGCCAGTCGCTGTCATCCCCAATGACGTCAAGCACGGCCCGCAAAGACGCAATCAGCGACTTCGCGCCGTCAGGATCGTCGAGGGCGACTCGAAGCTCGGCGAGCCGGAAATAATTCGGCAGGTAGGCCGGTGCCAGTGCCAGCGCTTGTAGTGTGGCGTCGTGGGCCGAATGGAGTCGCCCGGCTGCCAGATCCTGGTCGGCGTCCTCGATCGAATGGCGGACCAGCGCCGGTTGAGCATCGGCACCCGGCAACGGTACGGTGAACTCGTGAACGACGACATCGCTAGAAATCCGAGCCCGTTCAGCGACCTCTGGAGACTGCGTAACCAGCACCGTTTGGCCGCGAACGTTTCGAACGCGTCGGAGCAGGTCGATGGCATCGGGACGGGAGTAACCCGCGTCGAGCGCTTCGTTCAGAAGTTCTTCGGCGTCATCAACCATTCCACGATCGAAATAGGTGATCGCCAGGCGGATCAGATCGCGCAACTCGAACGACTCATTGGGATCGTTCTGTGTCGTTCCGTTTGCTCTGAATGAAATCATCTCAGATAGCTCGCCATCAGTCGGCACGAGATGCAGTTCGCCCTGTGGTCGATACTCGATCTGGGGTTGGCTTGCAACGTCTCGTGGCACTCGGGCGCCGCTCATCCTGCCTCCAGCACTCATGGCTCGACTGGACGACAACGACCAGCCGCATTCAGAGTATAGGAGAGTGCATCAGGCGTCCGACATAGTACTTCATGACCGTTTTTGACCGATGCTGTTGGTACGAGCACGGCGCCGACCACCCTGCCGGTCCCGGTAATCATCGGCATCAATGTAGACGTGCCGCGAGAGTTGCCAGTCGCAAAGTCGCGAGCGAATGCGCGGATCGACCCGGTCAAGATCGTTGGTAGTCACGACGAGCGGCGCTCGTTCGTTATACCGGTGGTTGATAATCTGAAACAACTTCTCACGTGCCCAGGGCGTTGCATTTTCGGTTCCGAGGTCGTCGAGAATCAGCAGATCCGCTCCGCGAAACGCGTTGAACCGATCGTCATAGGAGACATCCGAATCCGGGCTGAAGGTGGTTCGCAGATAGTCGAGCAAGTCTGGGACAACCG
Source organism: uncultured Chloroflexia bacterium (assembly GCA_963763325.1). Classification (GTDB taxonomy): domain Bacteria; phylum Chloroflexota; class Chloroflexia; order Thermomicrobiales; family CFX8; genus JBBECJ01. The sequence continues at coordinate 356,634 of CAVXOL010000024.1, read as the reverse complement.
CAAAGATTGGTCCCATATCCCGTTCCGCGAGCGTGAAGGTCGCAATCGCAGCCGCGAGGTGGGTCTTGCCACATCCATAATCGCCAACGAGTACCAACCAACCGTCAGGATGCCTCGCGTAGGCGACAGCGGCATCAAATGCATCACGGGTGCCGCGAAGGCTGGGGTCAAATGACTCAAACGTCTGGTCACGGAATGGCGTCATATCGGAGAACTCGCGCAGGTTGCGCTGCGATCTTGCGCGCTGTTCTTCCATCTTACAGACGCAGGGGACCAGGCGGCTAAAATTCGCGCTGGTAACCGGCGGCGTCCATCCGCAGGTAGCCGGCTCCACTACAGATCGGGCAGGTCGTCCCGTCGGAAGAGGTGTGCGTATTTGCCGCGGAGGTGCTTTTCTCGATCGAGATCCCGCGCAGGACCTCCCCGATTGGCCTCATCTGTGCGTCCCTCCGATGCCCAGTTCTCCAGAATGCGTTGAATGTAGCGCCAGTTGCGTCGGTTGTAGGCAACGGCCTCTTCGATTGCGTCCTCGACCCAGGCTTCCGGGTAGCGTTCGATCGCCTCGACGAGCCGGTCAGCGATGATCGGCGTCACCAGACCGACGTTCTGTTCGTACAGTGTGAATATACTCGGTCGTTCAACCCGGAGTGTACCCCGCCAGCGCGCTGTCATGTCACCCGCGACGTTCAGCCCTGAGCGGATGCGTCTTCGATTCGCATCGATGCCGAGCATCAGCCAGTATTCGTCACTATCGTCGACGAGGCGGAGCAGGACACCGCGCGCGGTTGCCAATTCGATCGATTCAAGTACGCGCTCAACGACGCTCCGCGAGGACCCGTCAGCACGAGCACCAAATGCCAGGTTCTCGTCGAGCAGGACCGCTTCCTCGTGTACCGGCTCACGCAGCCCGCCCATTGCCGCGACGGCGAGAACGAGCTTGACTTCCAGCGGCGTCCAGACATCGCGGACCAGACGGCTCAGGAGCGCGGCAGGAATCGAATCGTCGGGTACAGCACCTGCACTACCGGGTACCTGCACGTCCCGATCGGTGCGAGAGTTCCTCTCACTCACGTTACAAGTCGGGTTCGCGATACAGTTCGAGATCCGCGAAGCGGGCAGTTCGATCGAAAAAGCGCAGGTGGACAGTCCCGATCGGACCATTCCGATGCTTCGCGATGATCAGGTCAGCGATACCCTTTCGGTCGGTGTCCTGGTCGTAGACATCTTCTCTGTAGATGAAGGCAACGATGTCGGCATCCTGCTCGATCGATCCGGATTCGCGCAAGTCTGACAGCATAGGGACATGTGACTGTCGTGTCTCAACTGCGCGAGAGAGTTGAGCGAGGGCAACGACCGGGACATCCAACTCGCGAGCGAGACCCTTCAATGCGCGTGAAATTTGTGAGATTTCCTGGACCCGGTTGTCGGCCCGCGAGGCGGTCATCAACTGCAGATAGTCGATGATCAGCAGGTCGAGACCACGTTCAGCGTGCAGGCGGCGCGCCTTCGAGCGTACCTCCATGATGTTTGCGCTGGCGGTGTCGTCGATATAGATGCTGGCTTCGGCCAGGCGCCCGAATGCGCGAGTGACGCTGCTCCATTCGCTGTCGTCAATGTAGCCCATCCGGAGCCGATGTGAGTCGATGCCGGTCTCCATTGAGAGCATTCGCTGGACGATTTGCTCGGCCGACATCTCAAGCACGAACAAACCAACCGTCTTGTTGAAGCGGACGGCTGCGTTAAACGCGAATCCGAGCCCCAACGATGACTTGCCGACTGCCGGGCGTGCTGCGATGATGATCAGGTCCGAGCGCTGTAATCCGCCCGTCAGCTTGTCGAGGTCAGCGAATCCGGTCGGGACGCCGACGACGGCGCCCTTGTTCTGCTGCAACGTATCGAGACGGTCGAAATACTCTTCGAGAATTTCGCCAATCGAGCGGAAGTCTCGTGTCGAGCGCTTCTGCGAGACTGCGAAGATGGCCTTCTCTGCACTGTCGAGCGCTTGCTCGATGTCCATCGCCTCGGTGTAGCCGATGTCGACGATCTCGGTTCCGGCTGAGATCAGGCGCCGAAGAGTCGCAGTCCGCTCGACAATCCTGCCGTAGTATTCGACGTGGACGGCAGTCGGGACAGCCGCGATCAGCTCTGTGAGGTACGTTTCGCCGCCCGCGTCGTCAAGCCGGCCCGTCCGACGTAGCTCATCGACAAGTGTGATCAGGTCGGTCGGTTCTCGCTTGTTGTAGAGGGTGAGGATCGCTTCGTAGATCAGACCGTGGGCGGCGCGGTAAAAGTCGCTTGACTTCACGTAGGACGCGATGCGAATGACGGCGTCGCGGTCGATCAGCAGCGACCCCAGGACGGATTGCTCTGCGTCCAGATTGTGGGGTGGCAGTCGATCGACCGCTTGCATCATTGAGTGTTACTCGGTTTCGGTATCGTTCTCGTCTTCAGCGACGTCATCAGCGATTGTATCGTCTGAATCGACGTCGTCTGATTCGTCCTCCGAGTCAGCCGCTGCCACCGGCTCTTCGCTGGTTGACGCATGCGGGTTTTCCGGGTCCCAGACGATGACATTCACGGTCGGCTGGAGACGGCCAACCAACCGAATCGTAACCGAGTGCTCACCGACAGTTCGAATCGGCTCGTCGAGGTCGATCTTGCGGCGGTCGATCTCTTCGCCAACCTGCGCTGAGAGCTTCTCGGCGATGTCGGCAGCCGTGACAGACCCGAACAAGCGGCCCTGCTCGCCAACGCGTGCCTCGATCTGGACGCGCATGCCCTGGAGGCGATCCGAGAGTCCGCGCAGCTCTTCTTCCTGCTTGGCGACCCGGCGTGCGTCAGCGGCCTGGCGCTCCTCGACCTGCTTGATCGAGCCACGGGTGGCGATGACGGCCATTCCCTGCGGGATCAAATAGTTGCGAGCAAATCCCGGCGCGACCTCCTGGACGGTTCCAGAGGAGCCGAGCTTGGGTACATCCTGAGTGAGAATGATCTTCATGACGAGAATAACCTTCCAGATCTCTTGAATCCGCCGGCGGGCATGACGACGTACCTGGCCCGCAATGCTCGGTCAGCCCGAAACCGGTTCGGACTCGCCTGAGCGACTGAGTGTATCGCTTTTGTGGCGTCGGCATCAATCTGCTTCGGCATCACGAACGATTTCGTAGAGTCCAATCGAGCCCGCGACAGCGGCATTGAGGGACTCGATCCTCCCCATCATTGGCAGCGAGACGATGATGTCGCACGTTTCTCGAACCAGTCGTCGGATCCCAGCCCCTTCAGACCCAACCACGAGGACGACCGGTGGGCGCATGCTCGTCTCGAACATGGGCTCGGCATCCTCACCATCCATTCCGACGATCCAGAAGCCAGCCTCCTTCGCTCGTCTCAGCCATCGGCTGAGATTGACTTCCTGCGCGACGTGCAGGTGCTCAACGGCACCGGCGGATGCGTTGACGACTGATGGGGTAACCTGTGCAGCACGGTCGGATGGAATGACGACCAATCGCACGCCGGTCGCCTCGGCGCTTCGCAACAGCGAGCCGAGGTTCTGTGGATCAGCGATACCATCGAGCGCCAGCAATATCGCGTGATCCTCGGCCAATTCATGCAGATCGTCGCCAACGGCATACGGGTATTGGCTTGCTTCGAGGATGACTCCCTGATGTTGGCCAGGCGTTCGGGAGTCCAGCGCATCGCGCGAAACCGTTTCAATTCCAACGGTCCGTTGCCGCGCCAGTTCCATGATCTCGGTCAAGCGCTCGCTGTCTGCGGCTCCCTCGTTGATCATCAGCCGAACAAAGCGGCGCCGGCCAGCCCGAAGCGCCTCGCGGACGGCGTTGCGTCCGTAGAGCAGATCGCTGCCACTCTCACGCCGTGGTTGCCGTTGCTCACGTTGGTGCGCGCCGCGCTCTCCAGGATTTCCGCTAGTCTTCCTGCCCGGACCCCGACCGCTATCGCGCTTCGTCCCTCCGGCGCCAGGTTGCCCCTGTCGGCGAGTCCTCAACCGTTACTCCTCGCTCGGCAAGCCCGTCACGAATCGCGTCGGACAGTGCCCAATTCTTCTGCGTTCGAAGCTCGTCACGGATTTCAAGCAGAAGGTCGATGAACGGTCCCGCGTCCCCTGCGCCAGCTGCTTCCGGCGCACGCAATTCCAGCCCAAGGACGCCAGCCAGTTCACGCAGCTTCCCCTGGGCGGCGTGCCTGTTTGCGCCGTCGGAGCGATTCGCGATCCTTGAAAGGTCGAAAAGGACAGACACCGCGACAGGCGTATTGAAGTCATCGTCCATCGCTTCGCGGAAGCGCCGATCGGCGTCGACCACCGCTGCTTCATGCTCGGGCGATGCGTCATCTGAGGATTCGTCGAATCCGCGCATTGCGAGGTCGAGGCGTTCGAGCCCGCGTCGGGCCGCTTCATGGCCCTCGTCGGTGTAATTCAGCGGAGCACGATAGACGGTCTGCAGCGCCATGAGCCGGAACGATCGCGAGTCTCCGTTTGCGATCAGTTCGCGGATGTTGATCAGGTTGCCGATAGACTTGCTCATCTTGTCGCCCGAGAATTGCAGAAGTCCGTTGTGCATCCAGTAGCGTGCGAACGGTCGGTTCTCCGGGAATGCCTCTGACTGAGCGATTTCGTTCTCGTGGTGCGGGAAGATCAAGGTCTTCACCGCCTCCGTGAATGTCGAGCTTGTTGCCGAGATGCTGGAGAGCCATGACGGAGCACTCGATGTGCCAGCCAGGTCGGCCCGGACCCCAGGGACTTTCCCACGAGATCTCGCCTGGCTTGGCAGCCTTCCAGAGGGCGAAATCCATTGGATGCTCCTTGCGCGGATCGACCTCGACCCTTGCGCCGGCCAGCATGTCCTCGAGCTTTCGACCCGAGAGCTTTCCGTACTCCGGAAAGCTGGCGACGCGGTAGTTGACATCCCCGCCCTCGACCAGGTATGCGTGCTCTAGCCGGATCAGTCCTTCGATCATCTCGACGATCTCTGGTATCTCCTGGGTCGCGCGAGGATACACAGTTGCCGGCAGGATGTTGAGCGCGCGCGTCTCTTCCGCCCAATCGTCGATGAGTTGTTCGGTGAGTTCCTCTTCGGTAATGCCAAGCTGGCGAGCTCGATTGATGATCTTGTCATCGACGTCGGTGAAGTTCTGGGCGTGGTGGACGGTATAACCGGTCCATTCCAGATAGCGACGGATGATGTCGAAGGTGATGAAGGCCCGCGCGTGGCCGATGTGGGCATCTGAGTAAACAGTGACGCCGCAGACATACATCCTGACGATGCCTGGCTCAATCGTCTCGAACGGTTCCTTCGTGCGGGTCATCGAGTTGTAAACAGTCAGCGACATGACAGATTGCAGCCCTTCTTGCCGGATGCGACACCGGCTCGTGACAAACGATTCGACGGAGGTTGCGGTCAGCAGATCCTCCGTCGTCTGTCCCCAACTGGATGTCGCGGCGGCCCGGACGTCCGCCAGGTGTTGTGGCTAGTCGTCCGCTGCGGCGCTCTTGGCCTTACTGGCCGTGTCCTTGGCCGCAGATTTGCCGTTATCGGGCTTGGCCTCGGATGCCGTCGACTCCGCACTGGAGGTCGAGGAGGATTCTGTTGTTGATGACGAGCTGCTGGAGTGTGACGCCGAACCTTTACGGCTGTCCGTCGCGTACCAGCCCGATCCCTTGAAGATCACACCGGCTGGATACAGCACGCGCCGGACGCTGGCGCCACACTGGGGACAGTCGTTGATCGGGTCATCACTGAAGCTCTGGCGCACATCGAAGCGATGGCCACAGGTTGAGCATGCGTATTCGTAAGTTGGCATGGCCCGAAGAGCACTCCTTCTATCGTCTCGCCGTCCGAAACGAACGCTTCATTATAACCTGAAAAGTCGATAACACCATTGACGCTGCCTCGGCCCCCGAAGCCATCGGTTCGGGCTGCCGCTGGCTCGACAACCTGGTCGCCGTCTCGTACTGTACGGTGATCGCGAACATGTTGCGACCGAGGCGTGGTGCGATTCGTACGTTGGGGCTTCTCTCTCCCAACCGATGATCAGGTGTCCGCCATTGTGACGACGGCATCATCCGACTTCAACCGAACTGTGATGCGCAACACTGTCGTTGTGACGGCGGGGAACTGGCTGAGCAAGCTGCTCTTCCTCGCATTCAACATCGTCGTTGTGCGTTGGCTGGGTGAGGAAGGACTTGGTCAGTATGCAACGGTTCTCGCCTTCGTCGGCCTGTTCGGGATTGTCTTCAACTTCGGGATGTCCCAGCACATGGAGCGGTCGATCGCACAAGAACCCGACCGGGCGGCGGCGATGTTCTGGAACCTCGTCGTATTGCGACTGTTGTTGGCACTCGCCAGCCTCTGGGTGATCACCGGCCTGGCGATAGCAGCAGGCTATGATCGGCGACTCGTTGTTGGTGTTTTCGTTTACGCACTCACGTACGTCCTCAGCGCGGTCCAGGTTCCTCTAACCGGGGTGCTGAGAGCGCACGAGCGATTCGATGCCGTCACGACGGCGTTGCTGGTCAACCGCGTCGTGTCGGCTGGCGTTGCAATTGTGCTGCTATGGGTTGGAGCTGGGTTATTCGCGCTTCTGATCAGCGGCTTCGTGGCGGTGCCCATACAGATCTGGCTCTCCGCTCGAGCGGTTCGCGCGGCCGGCATTAACCTCAAGGCCTCGCGCGCCGTACCTCGAACCTGGCCGAACATGATCCGGATGGGCGTGCCGTTCGGACTGCTCGTGATGGGACTGTCATTCAACGCGAACGTCATCACCGTCTTGCTCGGAGCTTTCAGCGACGTGGCGACGGTTGGATGGTACAGCGCGTCGTATCGTCTCATATTCCACCTGGTCGGAATCCTCGGCGGATTTCTGACAGCCATGATGCCGTCGCTGACGCGCATGTACACGCGCGATCGGGAGCGAGCCGTTCGATGGACATCGGAGACGTTCAGTTGGCTGGTCCTGATCGTCATGCCTGTCGCGGCGGGGTTGTCGCTTCTGGCGCCGCGGGCAATTAAAGTTCTCTACGGCGACAGCTACGCGCCGGCAGGTCCCGTCCTGCGGCTGCTGGCCTGGGACATCGCACTGATGCTCGCTGTCGGCTACTTAGCAAACGTGTGCGTCGCTGGTGGGCTCGAGCGAACGGCTGCGGGGATCTATGTTGTCGGGATGGTGGCGAACGTCGTTCTCGCAGTCGCACTGATCTCGGCGTACGGCATGACCGGGGCAGCGGTGGTGAACATCATCATCGACGGCGGCGTCGCTCTCGCGTTCGTCGTCGTGCTGCGTACCCACGGCTGGCTTGCACTGAGTCGACGCCGGCTCGGGCGAATCGTGGCGGCGACCACGCTGATGGGCGCGATCGTATGGGTCTTCCTTCCTCTGCCGCTCATCCTGGTGGTTGCTGCCGGCGCTGTGTCGTATGCGGTGCTTGTGGTCGCGCTCGGCCTAGTTGAATGGCGATCGGTGACCACATCCGTTCGACGCAGGTTCGGTGCGTCGACCGAGTCATCTTACTGGTGACACGTTGAATTCATCAGGTCGCGCAGTGTATCCGCCGTTGATGCTAGGTCTGTCCCGGTCTCCAGACGGTAGCACCTGCACTGATTGACGAGTGCGCCCAGCGCGTCGAAGTGCTTCTGTGACGAGGCGGGGTCAGTCAGCAGAATGTTCGGCGAAAGTTCCAGGAGTGCAACGTGGCTGTCAAGCGGCGTGATGACGCTATGCTCCAATCCGCTAACGCGCGGGAACAGCAGCACACGTGGGTGAGACTGCATCACCGGTTTCACCCCATACACGTCTTCCGGAAGAATCTGGTGCTTTTGCCAACCAGGAAGTCGTTGAACCTCTCTCAGGTGAGACAACTCAGGGAAGAATCGAACGGTGTCTGGCGTAACATCGACCTCGTCAGGAAACCCTAGAGCCTGGACTCCAATTTGGTCGTTTACGAGAAACACCATGTCATCGCCAAGGTAATCGAACCCCGCTCGCAGCAGCGCAAGCGTCAGCGTTGACTTGCCGGAGCCACTCGTGCCGGCGATGAGGAGACCATGGCCATCGTGGCTGAGACTGGCTGCGTGCAAGCTGTAGCGACCGTGACGCTTGAGCAGATCAATGAGAGGGATCGTGAACAACGAGTGTGAAGCAACCCAGCACGTGCCCGGATCGTCCGCTGCGACCGAAATGTCAATTGCTCCCGATCGAGTGTCGCATAGCGTGCGGACGTTGTTCCCGTCGTCCAGAGTTAGTGTTTCACACATGTCGGAGTAGACGATCTCGCCGGCAACCGGATCGTACACGGGCCTCGAGGGACTGTCTGGAGGTGCGACGGATCGTCCTTCGACGCGCTCAACCCGTCGGATGGTGACGTAAAAATCATGACGATCAGGATCTTCGATGCGAAAGTACCGAAGGCGAGTGTCTATCGCCGAATCAACGCACGGGACCTCTGATCTAATCGACAGTACGAGCCCAAACATCGAGTAGGTCCGCAGCCAAGGCAGCTGAACAGTCACGGTGCTATCCGGTGTGTGTTTGGGACCGGCGGGGCTAGCAACCGATCGTCAGGAATGCTGTAGACGACCGTAAAGATAGGTCGTGGATCCTGCATTTCGAGGTACGGCTGACCGTCCTTGACAAGCCAGCAGTGACCGGCAAACCTGCCATCAACCTGTCCGATGCCGAACAAGAGCTCAACGTTCAGACCGGCACGCGTGAGAAAGTAGAACAGCGTGGTGCCGCGCACTAGGCAACTGCGGCGAATCCACCGTCGTCCCAACACCGCGTTTGTCATGGCTTCGATGATTCGCACCCGACCTGGGTCAGCGGATGCATGCCGTCTTCCGAGGCGTCAGCACACGCGCAACTATCGGCAACCTCAATCGCAGCAGAAGTGGGACGAATGTGGCGAAGGTGCCGATGTGTATCAGGAGGATTGCATAGGACGGTCTGGTAACCAGACACGACACATCGCGCGCGCTACCGCGACGAAACAACAAGCTTTTCATCGCAGAACTCAGTAACAAGTTCGATGACCTCTGTCGTGATGAGGTTAATTGGTGCGTCATATTCGTCGTGGATGCGTTCTGCTATCTCGGCAATCGTCAGCGAGCCGTCGCAAAGTTCCCAGACGCGGCTGCCGATGTCGTCAATGGAGAAATAGTTCCCGGTTGCCGGATTCGATCAAACCATATCTGTTCACTTACCTGTTCGTAAGAATCTGAGGATTGCGTGTGATTCGTTCTGCGGTGCCCATCGGACATTAACCTTCCCGAACGCCGTTGAACTTACAATCGAGGCGTTTCGCTTCCGCCGACAACGGATCCTGGTAGAGGCCGAGTCGGGACCGCTATCCCAACCGGCCCTCGGGCAGGACTAGAAGACTGAATCGCGTCAGGTGTCGTAACAGTCCTAGTCGCTGGAGTTGTCGGGCTTGCGGTATGCCTTCTTCACCGATACCTCCTCTCTATCCCGGCACTAGATGCCTAGGGCGTGTCTGACGAATCGGGATGAGCATTGTTGTCTGCATTTTCCGACGATTAACGGGCTGGCAAGGCGACGAACGTACGACGGCATACTGGCGCTGCACATCATCCGGATCGAGTCAAGAATGATTCGTCAGACACGCCCTAGCTGATCCACTCGTCGGCGATGAAGATCGTTGCAGACGATCCGGCGCCGCCAGTGGCCTTAAGGGAAATGGTGTTGCCATTCCCGGGTCGCATCGCTGACGAGATGTCAACCTTGCGCACCTCACCGGGCTTCAGGTTCTTGATCGTGATCTTCGTACCATTGACGGTGAGCACAACACTGTTGATGCCGGGACTACCGTTGACCACGGTGACCTTGCTCATCGTGTCAATCAGGTTCGAGTGCGTGGCTGAGTACGGCTTGCCGTCCTCCTTGATCACGACCTCTTCCACCGGATCGCAGGTGGTGACATTGCCCTCACCGTCGGTGACGTGGATCTCAAGCCTGGAACCCTTGGCGTTGTCGATCTTGGTGCCGCGCACGGTAATGAGGGTCGTTTCAGTTGGGTCGAACGTCACGGACGGAGGGCTGGTCGGATCGAACGGCGTGAAGGTGAGATCACCCGACACCTTGTAACTGAGGGTCACGTTCTTGGCATTCAAACTTTGCACGATCGACGCAACACCACTTCCGGTGTCCTGCAGATCGACCTCTGCGAACTTGATGCCGTACGCATCTACCCCTTGTCGGATCTTACCGACCGGGCAGGTAGGTGGTGTCGGATCCTCGCCGCAGACATTCACGGTCTTTGAGTCTGACCCGGTTGCTCCCGTGTCGTCCGTCGTGAACGTGGCGGTGTTGTCATATGACACGCAGCCGGAGTCAGGAACATTGACGGTTAGCGTGTACGTCGGGAACGTCGTCGGATTCGCCTCACCGACGCAGACGGTCCCCAGCGAACCATAAAGGCTGTCATCGACACTGACGCAATCATCGACGGTTGTCTCGTCGAATGAGACGCCCTTGAACTTGAAGTCAGCCGATCCGGCAGCCAGGAACGTCCCGTTATCAAGGAATTGCTCCGGCCACGACACTTTAGCCGTGTTGTCGAGCGCGCCTTGTGGGAGGTTTGCCAGGTCGCACGAGTAGGCGAAGTGCGTTTCAATTTCGGTGAGTGTGACGTTTTCGCCGTCGGTGACGTCGCAGTCTGTGCCGTCCGACAACGAGTCGGTCACGTCCACATCGCTGACTGCAACGGGATCGTCATTGTCGTCGACGTTCGGGTTGAAGACTGTGATCGTGCCAGTTACCGAGATGGCGCTGACAGTCCCGCCGTCGTGGCTGACGCTTACCTGATACGTAAACGTCGCGGTGCCACCATTCTGCGTCACGGTTGAGTCGCCAAGCACGACCTTGGTGACCGTCCAGGCGTATGTGTTGGTGTACACACCGTTGGCATCCTTGGTAATCGTGAGTGGCTTGCCAGGGACGACCTCGTCCTCCTGAACCTTGAAGGCGTCGTACTTACAGTCGCTCGGATCGACCGGATAGCCGTCCGCGAGCGAGCAGATCGCGAGGATGTAGACGCCACCCGGGTTGGTCGTGTCGTCATAGTACATCAGGCGAATCTTGTTGTTACTGAATTCATGCGTCCCACTGTACGAAACGACACCGCCCGTTACGGAGAAGGTGCGGTTGGTGTAAGCATCGCCATTTGGGGCGTCTGACAGGTTCTTCGTCTCTCCATCGTTTGGGTCGCTCTGACCGCCGGGCACGAGGACGGCGAAGAAGTAGTCTCCGTCGCCGACGTAGGCGACGCTCGGTCCGCCGTTGAGCCAGACGTAATCTTTGCCGTCGTAGATGTTGCAGTTGACGTTCGGGTTGCCGTTCTTGCAATGCCCGGTGCCGTCGACAGCCTCGTTGACGGTCGTGAATGCCGCACCTGTGACTGGGCTGTTCGCGTCCGCCGCGCCAGGCATTATTGCAACGGCGAGCGCAACGATGAGAAGAAACTGGAAGATCAAGCCGACGACCAAAGGAATGGTCGCTAGCCTCGACCACCTGATCATGGTCAGGCCTTTCTAGCGAGTCGATCGCTGTCTTCTATACGCACGAGAGCACTAGAGCGTCTTGCGAAAGTATAGGGTTGGTGGGATGCTGGTTGGCTCAGGAAGGGAGTGGCCAGCATGCGCGCCTACAGTCTTGAACTGCGTGAACGCATCGTCCGCGCCGTCCAGGCCGGTCATCCGAAGGCCGAGGTGGCCGAACTGTTCGGGGTCGATCGGCGCACGATCAACCGCTACCTGCGCCTGGACGCCGCCGGGGACCTGACGCCGAAGCCGATCCCGGGCCGACCGCGCGCCATCACCGCCGACCAGCACGCCGACGTGGAACGCCAACTGCGGCTCCACCCAGCCGACACGTTGGCCGCCCACTGCCAGCGCTGGGCGGCACACTGTGACGTCACGCTCAGCCCGGCGACGATGTCGCGCATGATCACCCGGCTCGGCTGGACGCGAAAAAAAGGACAGTGGCAGCCCGCGAGCGCGATGAGTCAGCCCGGGCTGCCTGGTGGAGCGAGACGCTGACACTGCCGGTGGCAGATCTCGTCTTCCTCGACGAGACCGGCACCAACACGGCCATGACGCAGCGCTATGCTCGGGCGCCACGTGGTGAGCGAGCCAACGGCAGCGCCCCGCGCAACCATGGTCCGAACACGACGCTGCTGGCCTGTCTGACCCGCGGTGGTATGGGACCAGCCCTGCTGGTCGAGGGCGCCACGACGACCGAGGTGTTCACCGCCTATGTCGACCAGGTCCTGGTGCCGTGGCTGCGACCGGGGCAGATCGTCATCCTCGACAATCTCGCGGCCCATACCAGCGACCGCGTCCGTCGGCACATCGAGGCGGCCGGGTGTCAGGTGCGCTTCCTGCCGCCCTACTCCCCAGACTTCTCGCCGATCGAATGGGCCTTCAGCAAGCTCAAGACCCATCTGCGGGTGGCGATGGCCCGCACCCGAGACGCGTTGGAACGCGCCATCGCTGCTGGATTGGACCGTATCACCGCCGAGGATGCCGATGGCTGGTTCTACGGCTGTGGCTACGTCGCCCGGAGACAACCTTTATGAGTACCGCTCTAAACAGGTTCGACCGCACTCCTCCCTAATTGCGGAGGTGCAGACATCCGTCGTGAGCGTGGGTTGCACCTGCCAACCCACGCAACGCGATCTCGTCTAGGTCCCGTCGCTACGGATACCGGCACCGGGCACGACGGACATAGCGATGACGATGGCGCCATTGTAACTGGCACACGTCGCAAAACATGGTTGATTCAAGTTGGATTATCGTGGAAGAGCGGTAGAGGAAAATGAGATCCTCAGTTATCGACTCCACTGTCCACGCCGCGGCTTCCCACTTAGCCGCTCGGCGGTCAAGGGGCCAGGCGAGCCGCTGTTTTAACTCATGCATGCTGCGGGATTCGCATCATCAATCGCTCGCAATCGCGGAGGATGCGGCCGGCTGCTCGCGCAGAGTCACCGTCGTACGAGCGTTTGCCGCACGACGGTGACGAACAAGATTGACCTGCCACTGCTAAGAATCGCGCATGTCCTCCCAGTTCGGTCCCCATGAGGCTTCGGTGCCGAGCGGAACGGAGAGCTTGCTGACGCCCTCCATCGTCTTCTGGACGAGCGCCCGCAGGTCGTCGAGTTCTGTCTTTGGTGTTTCGAAGAGTAGTTCGTCGTGGACCTGAAGCAGCATCTCGCCGCGCAGCGTCGACGTCTTCAGCGTTTCTGCCACCTGGATCATCGCCAATTTCATGATGTCGGACGCCGTTCCCTGTAATGGCATGTTGATCGCTGCCCGTTCGGCGGCCTGGCGACGCGGCCCGCTTGACGTAATCTCCGGCAGGTAGCGTCGTCGTCCGTAGAGCGATTCAGCGTAGCCGTTCTTGACGGCGTCGCGAAGGGTCCGATCCAGATAGTCCCGGACACCCTTGAACTTCGTCATATAGTCCTCGATGAACTGGCGCGCCTGGTCTCGGGGCATGCCAGTGTCACGCGAGAGACCATATGCCTGCATCCCGTACATGATGCCGAAGTTGACCGATTTGGCGGTCGAGCGCATCGCGGATGTCACCTCATCGAGTGGGACGCCGAACACCTGGGCCGCCGTTGCGGTGTGGACATCGAGTCCCTCCTGGAAGGCGGTAACGAGCGCCGGATCGCCGCTGCAATGTGCCATGATCCGCAATTCCATCTGCGAGTAGTCGATCGAGAGGAAGACCGACTCTTCCTCGAACCGGCGGTACTCTGGCCGGTTGTCGGCGACGAACGCGCGGCGGATCTGACGGCCGACATCGGTACGGATCGGAATGTTCTGCAGGTTCGGGTCGGTTGACGAGAGCCTCCCGGTTGATGCGATCGTCTGGTTGTAGTTCGTGTGAATGCGACCTGTCTTCGGGTTGACCTGCAACGGAAGCGCGTCGATGTAGGTCGACTTCAGCTTCTTCAGCGTCCGATGTGAGAGGATCGCATCAACAGCCGGATGTGCGCCGCGCAGGCCGTCGAGCACTTCCTGACCCACCGAGTAGCCGGTCTTCGTCTTTCGGCCGGCCGGCAGCTTGAGCTCGTCAAACAGCACTTCGCCAAGTTGCTTCGTTGAAGCGATGTTGAACTCGTGGCCGACGGCGTCGTAGATTTCCCGCTCTCGTTCGGCAATCTGCTGCGACACATCGGCGTCAATTTCCTCAAGGACGCTCTTGTCAATCGCAATGCCGGTCATCTCCATCTCGATCAGGACTGGCACCAGCGGCAATTCGATGTCGTCGAGCAGCGACATCTGTTCGCGCTCGACAAGTTGCGGCTTGAGAATCGGAAGCAGCCGCAAGCGTCGCTTCGACATCGGCCCCGGCGTAGCTCGTTGCTCGATCGATGTCGACATGATCCATCGTTGTCTGAGTTCGGCCAGTTCCGATCAAATCGGTGATCGGCGTCATTTCCCAGCCGAGATAGCGGAATGCGAGGTCTTTCAGCCCAATTCCGTTCTCGCCGAGCAGATAGGCTGCCAGCATCGTGTCAAAGTTGATTCGGATATCCGGGTAGCCATGTCGCTGCATCAGTGCGACGTCGAACTTGCCGTGGTGGGTGACGATGTTTGTATGAGAAGCCAGCGCCGGGCCAATCACTTCACGAACCTCGTCGCTGTCGGCGACCGGCTCGGTAGCGTGCATGACCGGGATATAAAAGGCGCGGTCTTCTGCCGTCGCGATCGCAATTCCCACCAGATTCGACGTAATCGGGCTAGTGCCGTCCGTTTCGACATCGAGCGAAACCATCTCGGCACCAGCGATCTCATTCGCAAGAGCCTCAAGTGCCGATCGGTCACGGACGGTAACCGGCTCTGCCTGCTGTGACGAGGCAGCGGCGACGGCCGGAGACGGTTCGTGCGAGGAGTCGGGCAATTTGGCGGCCAGTGAGCGGAACTCGAGCATCCGGAACAGGTCGATAATCTTCTCGCGGTTGTAATCTCCGACAGTACAGCGGTCAATTTCAAGCTCGACCGGTACGTTCGTGACGATCGTCGCCAGTTCGCGACACTGGTATGCGAGGTCTGCGTTTTCGATGAGTGCGTTGCGAGCGCGGGTTGGTGTGATTTCGTCCGTGTGTGCGAGGATATCCTCGATTGACTCGTACTTTTCTATCAACCCCTTCGCTGTTTTCTCGCCGATTCCTGGGACGCCCGGGATGTTGTCGGATTTGTCGCCGACGAGAGCCTTGTATTCCGCGAGGCGTTCCGGGCCGAACCCGTACCGTTCGATGACCGCCTGGCGATCGAACAGTCGGTACTCCCCGAAACGTTGTGCGCCAGGCAGAACGGCGATGATGTTGTCGTTGACGAGTTGTAGAAGGTCGCTGTCGCCCGTCACGACCAGCGCCATCATCCCCTGGTCGGCCGCCTGATTGGCGAGGGTCCCGATGACATCGTCGGCTTCGAATCCTTCGACCTCATAGATTGGAATGTTCAGCGCGGCGATGACCTCACGGATTCGCTCCATCTGGCCGCGCATCTCCTCGGCCATCGGTGGACGATGGGCTTTGTAATCCTGAAACTGTTCATGTCGAAACGATCGTCCAATGTCAAAAGAGATCAGGGCACACTCGGGTTGATGGGCGCGGAGGACGTCCAGCAGCATTGACGCAAAGCCGAATGTCGCGTTGGTCATCTCCCCGGCTGCCGTCGACATCGACATCGGCAGCGCATGGAAAGCGCGAAATGCCAGGCCATATCCATCCACCAATACGAGCCGCTTGCGCCCGTTCTCAATCTTCAGACCGTCAACGGTCGCATCAGCCACCGGCCGTCTCCTCTCAGTACAACTGTTCTAGAGCATTATACGTACGCACTGTCGAAGCGTCGGGGAACTGTTTTCGAATTTGATACGTACTAGTGGGAAAGGTGGTCGCGCGCTTGGGAGGGAACGCGGACCTGTCGCATGCCCGTTGGTTGCTATAATATTTGGACACATCGCGCTGAGCCGTGACAGCGTGGCCTGGTGAACGATGCAAGTCGCCGTTCTCGCCACGCCGACCGCTGTTTACCGGGAGCATACATCCCGACGGATCTACGGTCATACACGCCGACGCAGCAGATTACGTCGCGGAGTCGGGTGGATTGCCATCTGCCGCCGCGGAAAGGGAACACGATGGAATCGGTCCAGAACATTTCAGCGGCGGTCATCAACAACGTCGAACGGGTGATCGTCGGCAAGGACCGAGAGGTCCATCTCGTGCTTGTTGCGCTGCTCTGTAAAGGACATGTCCTCATCGAAGATGTTCCCGGAGTCGGCAAGACGGTTCTCGCCAAGGCGATTGCGCGCAGCGTTGGCTGTACCTTCAAGCGAATTCAGTTTACGCCTGACCTCCTGCCAAGTGATGTCACTGGCGTCAGCGTCTTTAATCAACAACGTGCCAGCTTCGAGTTTCGTCCCGGTCCGATCGTCGCCCAGATCGTTCTGGCCGACGAGATCAACCGCGCGACGCCGAAGACGCAGTCTGCGTTGCTTGAGGCGATGGAAGAGAGCCAGATCACGGTTGACGGCGATACACATTTGCTGCCGAAGCCGTTCGTCGTGCTTGCGACCGAAAACCCCATCGAGTACGAGGGCACCTTCCCGCTTCCCGAAGCGCAACTCGACCGGTTCCTCGTTAGACTGTCGCTCGGGTATCCCGGTCGTGCCAGCGAAATCGACATTCTCAACCGCCAGCAGTTCGCCCATCCGCTCGATTCGCTGGGGCAGGCCGTTGACGTTCAGGAACTGATCGACGCTCAGGCAGCGGTCAAGCAGGTCCATGTCGACGACTTGATCAAGGAATACATTGTCGATCTCGTCGAGGCGACCCGCCGCCATGACGACATCTACCTTGGCGCCAGCCCCCGCGGCTCGCTCGCTCTCTACAACACGACCCGGGCCTGGGCTGCTCTCCAGGGCCGAGATTATGTGATTCCGGATGATGTCAAGGACCTGGCAGAGCCGACACTGGCGCACCGGATGATCGTCAGCCCGGCCGCAAGAATGAAGGGAATCGACTCGAGGGCCGTTGTCCGCGAAATCCTGACGGTCGTTCCGGTCCCAGGCGCGCGCCATGTGACAAATGCTCCCCAGGCGGCAGCGGCTGGCGGTGGCTGGCGTCCGCGACGTAACAGCCAATGAACGCCATCAAGCTAGTCGCGCTGGCTATCGCCGTCTTTGTCCTGGCTCAACTGAACCAGTGGAGCATTCTGGACAAGGTCTTCTTCGCGCTGCTTGGATTGCTCGTCATCGCCAAGTTCTGGAGCCGGTTCAGCCTGGGTGGTCTGAGGCTGACACGCGACACGAAGACTGACCGTGCCCAGGTCGGCCAACCGCTTCTGGAACGAGTCCGGATCGAAAACCGCAGCCGGCTGGCGAAGCTCTGGGTCGAGATCATCGATCACTCCGACCTGCCGGGCCATCGTGTTTCTCGCGTCGTCCATCTCGGACCGAATGACGCGACGCGGTGGCGAGTCGAGACGATCTGCGCCCGGCGTGGACGGTTTCGGATTGGGCCGCTCTCCCTGCGAAGTGGCGATCCGTTCGGCCTCTTTCCGATGGAGAAAATGGTTCCTGATACCCACGAACTGCTGGTTTACCCGGCGACTGTCGATCTCAGCGCGTTTGCCCTGCCGGTTGGTGAACTTCCCGGCGGCACGGCCATCCAGCGCAGGACGCCGTTCGTGACGCCGAACGCTGCTGGAGTGCGCGATTACTTTCCAGGCGACGCTTTTAATCGAATCTCATGGTCATCGACGGCCCGCGCCGGGAAGTTGATGGTCAAGGAATTCGAGCTCGACCCGACAGCCGACATCTGGATCGCCGTCGATCTAAACGCCAGCGTCCAGGCTGGTGCGAGCGGAATGGCGTCACTGCCACAATTCACTGGTGGAGAGGTGCCACTCTCGTTCTGGTTGGATTCGACCGAAGAATACGCCGTTACGATCGCCGCTTCGCTGGCGCGTCACTTCCTGAACCAGAATCGGAATGTCGGCCTGATGGGTAGCTCGGATCAGGTGATCTCGATCCCTACCGACCGAGGTGGCCGTCAGATGCTGAAGATCCTCGAACAGCTCGCCGTCGCACGAGCTGACGGCTCCGTACCGTTCGGGGAACTGCTGCTGGCCGAAGGGACCCAGTTCACGCGCAATAGCACGGTCATTGTCATCACGTCATCGACCGACGAAGAATGGGTCCAGTCGCTGATCGGGATTGTGTCGAGGCACGTCCAATGTGTTGCTGTCGTCATCGAGCCAAGCACGTTCGGCTCCGCTGAATCGAGCCTGTTCGTTGTCTCGAGCCTGGCGTCGGTCGGCGTTCCGACATACCTGGTCAAGTACGGCGACGATATCAGCCGGGCATTGGCGACGCACGCTGCGACGCCGTCCAAGGCAGTGCCTGTCTGATGCGAGTTGTGGCCCACGCTGGCGCCGTACTGCTCGCCCTCGGAGGTGGCACGTTCGTCACGCTCTACGCACTCATCGCGCTCGACCGCGTAGGGTCGGGTGGTGATGTGCGCGATGCTGCCGCGCTAGCCGCGCTTGGCGTCGCAGCGATCGTCGCCGCGGTGCTAGTCGAGTTGTCGACTATACGGCGGCGAGGCGAGCTTCTGGTCGAGTACATGCGAATGCCACCTCTCTGGCTGACGGTCGGCCTGTTCGCGCTGGTTACCGCCGTTGGCGGTGTCGCAGTCTGGACCGACCGAGCGCCTGCCGCGGAGCCAGTTCTGGCACTTGTCGGCGTCGCCGCGATGGCGATGTTCTTCTGGCGTCTTGCAATCCGCTGGTCACCGCGACGGAGAGCTCCGGCTGACTCGATGCTGGCGACATTCGCGTGGGGGATGGTGGTAGCGACAACGGCGGCGGTCGTGTTGCAACTCGCATTCATCGCGGCTGGAGTCGGAGGAATTGCTGCAGGCCTGCGCGTCGCGGACGTTCACGTACAAGGCGGGCTGCTCGACACGCTGCTGGCTGAAGACTTCCTCGAAGAATCCGGTGGCGAACTTGCCGGAACGGCGACTGTAGCGCTGTTCGTCATGCTTGGCTACGCGGTCGCTGCCCCACTGACTGAAGAACTGACAAAGTTCCTCGGAGTTGTCGTCGTCATGCGCCGCAGGATCTTGTCACGCTACACGGTGTTTGTCGCCGGGATCAGTGCTGGGCTGGGTTTCGCGGTCGTTGAGACGATCGGATACGCGCTCAGTGCGGGCGACGCCTGGCCGTTGGTTCTGGCGGTTCGAGCGCCAGTGACGCTGATCCACGTAACCGGCACAAGCCTGGTGGCTTGTGGCTGGTACTTGCAGCAACGCCGTGGCGGATTCCCATTGCTTGGATACTTCGTCGCCGCCGTCCTGGTGCATGCGGCCTGGAACGGTTTGCTCGTATCGATGATGCTCGCCTCAGCCTCGATGCCGGCAACTGGCGATCCTGCCCCAATACTTGTAGTCGCCATCCTCGGTGCGATGGGTCTGATGCTGATTCTGCTCGGCGCATGTCTGACCTGGGTGATCGCGAACGCTCGTCGCTGGGGGAGAGAGTTCAGCGACCAACTTGTCGTCCCGGTTCTGGCTCCGGCGCACGCCAACCCTCGATCCGGCGTCTACAGCGTAGAGCGGGTCAACACTGTCTCTGGTCCAATGTCACGTGAGGTATAGAAGACGTGCAACGATTTGCGATACGTGAAGGCTGGTCGACGGTTTTTCTGACGGCGATGATCGTCTTCATCGCAGTCTGGTCGATCCAGCGCGCTGATTGGGCGGACGGACTCGGCATCCTCAACCTGGTCGCGCTGGCTGGATTGGCGGCCGGCGTCGCGGTTTCGAAGAACCATCGAGTTCCAGTCATCGTCGCGCATCTGCTCGCCGCTGTCGGCGGCCTGTTGGTCGTGCTGTATCAGATGACGAACTACCTGGACGATCGGCTTGGTAGCCGGCGCCAGAAGCTGGACTGGCTCTGGGACCGTGGCCAGCGCTGGGGCGAGCAGATCTGGAACGGTGAGCAGACCGACGATCTGTACCTGTTCGTGTTTTTCATCTCAATGTTGACGTATCTGCTGGCCTACAGCTCGATGTGGTTCGTGCTTCGCGCGCGCTGGATCTGGGCCGCGCTCGTCTTCCCGGGTCTGCTGCTGTTTATCAATCTTGGATACTCGTTGCGGGTGCCGACCGGCTACGTCGCGCTCTACATCTTCTTCTCCCTGCTTCTGTTGGTGCGGTTCAGCCTGCTTGAACGTGAGACGTTCTGGCGGCGCATGCGAATCGACTACCCATCGTCGCTTGCCTGGCGCGGGATGTGGGCGGCGTCGTATCTGGGCATCCTCGTCCTGATCTTCGGCTGGGCATTTCCAGCCAGCGCTCGAAGCGGTACCGCTCACGACGCCTGGCTGGAGGTTGATGGCCCCTGGCGAACCGTCGAGAGTCAGTTCAATGACTGGTTCGCTGGTCTTCGAGGGACCACCTCGCGTGGTGTCGGTGGCTTCGCCAGCTTCTCCGACAGTTTCGACCTCGGCGGTCCGCTGTCGTTGAGCGACACGCCGGTCGTACTGGTGACGGGAGCGTCAAACTCACCGTATCTCGCCGCGCATCGATACTCGATTTACACAGGGCGCGGCTGGGAGTCGGAGTACGCCGTTTCCGATGAAGACGAAGAGCCGCGTGAGGTACCCCCGCAGGTCGAGCTTCAGCCCGGTGAATCGGTGCCGATCGATCCGGATATCGTTGATGGACGTTTGACTCGAACCTACACGCTGCAATTGCAGCGTCCACGTGGAAGTCTCGTCTTCGCGCCAGAGACGTTCTCAAATGCCGACGTTGGCGTGAACCTGGTGTTGCCGTGGGTCACCGTCACCGATGTGACGGTGGACTTGACAGCTGAAGGTACCGCCGACGTTCCGGCTGAATTGTCGGCGCTCGTTCAACTCCTTGAGGCCGCAGACTTCACGCTTGATGAGCCGGCGGCAGAATCGACGGAAGACGCGGTCGGAACTGGGACCGTCGTACCGACGGAAGACGGCACGCTGACACCAACCGAAGCGACAACGACGGCAACGCCGGGTGGGACGCCGTCAGTTTCGCCGACGCCGCCGCCTGTGGCTGCTGAGCCGCTGGAGATCACTCAGGAACGCCAGGCGCTCGTTGAGCGAGGCATCGTTGTCGAATACCAGCCTGTCTACAATTTCGAGACTGAGACGTATGAGGTGACGTCGGTTACGTACTCGGGCGATTTCCCGGTCTATGACGATGTCGAAGCTGTCTACGCTCGTGACGGACTCGCCGGAGGCCAGTCATATGAGGTGGAGTCGCTGACTTCGCGTGCGCTCAGTGAAGACCTCCGAGTCGCTGGCGTCGACTACCCGCAGCAGATCAGGGACCGATATCTGCTGTTGCCGGAGACGGTCACCGAGCGAACTATCCAACTCGCTCGAGACATCACCTCCGGAGCGCAATCACCGTATGATGCGGCCAAGGCGATTGAGAACTGGCTGCGGGGAAACATCGTCTATCAGGAAGATATCGAGTTCCCGCCCGAAGACGCGGATGTCGTTGACCACGTTCTGTTTCAGACTCGAGCGGGCTACTGCGAATACTACGCGTCCGCGTTCGTCGTCATGATGCGCTCGCTAGACATTCCGACGCGGATGGTGACGGGATTCTTCCCAGCCGATCGAGATGCCGAGGCCGGCGGCTTCCTGTACCGCGAACAGAACGCACACGCCTGGCCAGAGGTGTATTTTCCCGGCGAGGGATGGGTCCAGTTCGAGCCGACCGCGAACCGCCAAGAGATCAGTCGTGATCCAGTCCCGGCGTCCGAAGGCGCTGTCCCACCGGTTGATCCATCCTTTGGGGACGGTGTCGGTGGCCCACTTCCGGATGATTTCGAGCTTCAGGAACGTGGCGGTGGACCAGTCGGTGGTGGAGCGATCGTCACCCAGTCACAAGATGAGGTCACTCGCACGGAGTGGGCGATTCGAATTGTCACCCTTGGACTGATGGCTGCCATCCTCTTGCTTGCGTTTCTTTGGCTGCGGGGAATGCGTGGACTCAGCCCCGCCGCACAGCTCTATACGAAGGCGGCGCGTGGCGCAGGTTGGGGCGGTGTCCGCTACGAACCGCACATGACCCCGCACGAGTACACGCAAGCAGTCGCCAAAGCCGTCCCAGGCAGTCGAGGACCAGCATCGTATCTTGCAGATGTCTACGTCCGCGAGACATATGGCAACCGACCGCCGGCCCAGATGGAACTGCAGCGAGCACGGCAGGCGTGGCAACGTCTGCGCGGCGTTTTGGTGAAGCACTTCTTCCTGCGGTTGCGTCCGTGGCGCAGGGCAGTTGACGAGACTAGTGACGACGAGCTTTGGTAGCGCGATCAAGGGCGGGAAACACGACGATGTCAGGCGTGCTGGTCATCGGCAGCTCCAACACCGATCTCGTCTGCCGTGTGACGCGCATCCCGGCGCCCGGTGAAACGATTGCCGGACGCTCGTTCGCGATTTTCGCTGGCGGAAAGGGCGCGAATCAGGCCGTCGCCGCTGCCCGAGCCGGGGCTCAGGTGACGTTCGTTGGTGCTCGCGGAGATGACGAGTTCGGTGCCGCACGGGCGAACGACCTGCTCACCGAGGGCATCGACGCCTCCCGGATGCGCGTCGTGAGTACGGAATCGTCCGGCGTCGCACTGATCGTCGTCGACGATCGAGGTGAGAACCAGATCGTCTACATTCCCGGAGCAAACGGTGACATCGGCATCGACGATGCGTCGGCCGCGATACGCGACGTCGAGTGTCGAGTCCTGAGCCTGACACTCGAAGTACCGTTCGAGACAGTCGCATTCGCTGTTCGTCATAATCTCGATAGGTCGATCGTCGCCCTGAATGCCGCTCCATATGACGAGCGAGTCGGCGAACTGCTGTCCGACGTTGATGTGTTGATCTGCAACGAAGTCGAAGCGTCGGCGATGCTGGGACGGCCAGTCACCGCCGAGAGCGCGATGACGGATGTCGCATCGATTGTCGGTCGCGGGCCGGGATCGGTCGTGCTGACATTAGGGGCCTTGGGTGCGGTTGCCGCTGACTCGTCGGGAGCGTGGCTCACATCAGCGCCAATCGTAGAGCCGGTTGACACGACGGGAGCCGGTGACGCGTTTTGCGGTGCGTTGAGTGCCTGGCTGGCCACCGGCTCGTCACTTCCGGATGCGGTAAGGGCTGGCGTCGCTGCGGGATCGCTTGCGGTCACTCGCGAAGGTGCCCAGCCGTCGCTGCCTGATCAGTCCAAGATCGTCGAAATGCTTCGCCTGATGAGCGGATCATAGCGCCGTGAGCCTGCGTATCTTCGACACGTCCGCAGGACGAGGCTTTCGACATGCGACAATCGCTGACATTCCGAAGCCAGGAAACGGCAACCTTATCTGGGTCGATGCCACTGGCGCTACTGCTGCTGAAATTGAGGCGATTGGCGATCACTACAACTTTCACCCTCTGGCAGTCGAGGACGCCCGCAAGCGTCAGCAGCGCCCGAAGATCGATACCTATAGCGACCACCTCTTCGTCGTCCTCTACGCGCTCGACCCTCCCGATGAGTCCCAGCGCCAGCCTACTCGAGAACTTTCGATGTTCATCACGCCTCACTCGATCGTCACCATCCACCGCCACGACATCGAAGAGTTGGATGTTGCCGCTCGACGGTGGGCGGAGCATTGCGATGGAGGTTTGCCGGAGTCGTCAGCCATGCTTGCGTATACGATTTGCGACTCAATCGTTGATGGCTATTTCCCGTGCCTCGATGAGTTCGGCGAGCAGATCGAAGACCTCGAACGGGCGATGTTCGAGCACGGTTCGGCCGAAACGCTTGAACAGGTGTTCCGGATGAAGCGGCAATTACTTGAGATTCGGCGCGTGATCGCTCCAACTCGCGACGTCTTCAATTCCTTCACCAGGCGCGAGTTACCCGCGATGGGCGAAAGCAGCCTGGCGTACTTCCAGGATGTCTACGACCACGTCATCCGAACGACAGAGACGATTGACGCGTATAGGGACATCCTGTCATCAGTGATCGACGTGCACCTCACGCTGGTTTCGAACCGCCTTAATCAGACAGTCCGGACGCTCACCGTCGCCAGCATCATTCTGATGTCGCTGGCGCTCATCGCCGGTATTTATGGCATGAACTTCGAGCATATGCCGGAACTGACGTGGCGATACGGTTACTTCGTCGTACTCGGCGGAATGGTGGCTATCGGCGTGGCGCTTGCATTCGCGTTCCGTCGTTTCGGGTGGTGGTAGGAGCGTCCGTCGCTCCTCAGTGCTCGAGCTCTGCCGCAGTCGTCGCCCGGATGTCCGCCTGCGGGACAAAATACTCGTGGACAGGGAACTCATCCAGGCGTCGGCTGAACGCAGCCGCAAGGAACGAGTCAGTCCACCAGAAGATATCCTCACGCCGCACGACCTCACGTAGCCGCTTCATCCGCCGTCGTCGCTCGTCCGCCGGCATTCGGATGGCCGTGTAGATTGCGTCCGCGGTTCCTTCGACATCGTGCGGGTTGACCATGATTGCGCCTCGAAAAAGTTGGGCCGCGCTTCCGGCAAACTCGCTCAGGATCAGTACCCCGTCTCCCTCGACGTTACAGGCACAGTATTCCTTCGATACCAGATTCATTCCGTCCTTAAGCGGCGTCACGAGGCAGATCTCCGCCATCCTGTAGTAGGCGTACAACTCGGTTGGCTCAAGCGAGCGATAGAGGTAGTGGATCGGAACCCATCCAGGCTGGGTGAACTCGCCGTTGATCTCGCCGACCAGCCGCTCGATCTCGGCTCGCTGGACCTGATACTCGGGAACATCTTCCCGACTGGGAATAACAACCTGGATGAGCGTGACGTTGCCCTGCAGGTCAGGGTAGCGTCGCAGTGCGTTCTGGAACGCTGCGATCCGCTCTGGTAGCCCCTTGCTGTAGTCAAGCCTGTCGATGCCGAGAATCATCTTGATGTTCGGCAGGCGATCGTAGGCTCTCCGGACCTCCTGTGCGACCTCGGTCGACCTCGCGCGGCTATCGAAACTGGCAAAGTCGATCCCGATTGGGAAGCTGCCAACCTGGGTACGACGCCCCGGCTGCTCGACGACGTGCGAACTTCGTCGCCCCTTGACTGCGACACCGGTCATCAGCGTGCGGACGCAGTGAATGAAATTCTGGGTATCGCGAACGGTCTGAAATCCAACAATGTCGAACTCCAGCAGCGCTCGCAGTATCTGGAACCTCCACGGAAGCTTGAGAAAGATGTCGACCGCTGGAAACGGAATGTGCAGGAAGAAGCCAATCGGGCGGCTGCCGTTCATGGCGCGCAGATGCTCAGCGACCAGCATCAGATGGTAGTCGTGAACCCAGATGTAGTCGCCAGCCTCAGTGCGTTCCATGATCGTCTCAGCGAAGACGCGGTTCGCCACCTCGTAGGCGTTCCAGTGCGACGGCACGAAGTTGCAACGTGATGTCAGGTCATGAAACAGCGGCCAGATGATCTCGTTCGAGAAGCCGTGGTAGTACCCGTCAATCACATCTTCCGGCAGGCGAACGGGTTCGAGGCTGTAGCCAGCGTCGCCGGAGGCTTCGTCCAACGCCTCGCGAATCTCGTCAATCTCCGAGGTGCCGGGCCAACCGATCCAGGTCCCGCCACGGTTTCGCAGGACCGGAGCGAGCGCCGTGATTAATCCACCTGACGCCGCCTGTGCATCCCAGTCTCCGGCTCGCTTTGACAGCACGACCGGCAGTCGGTTGGAGACGACGACCAGCCGTCGGTGCATGCCGTTCGGCGACTGGGACGCCATCTATACTCCTCGTCCGATTGGCCAGTCGATTAGTAGCTGTCGAACTGCCTCACAGTCCGGGATCCGGCCGACTGCCTTCGTTACTGCGTCCTGAGGCCCGACTTTGATCCCGATCCCGCAATCTTCCAGTACTGCGAAGGCGTCCTCGTCTGTATCGTCATCGCCAACGTAGATTGGCAGCGATCCGTCAGGAGCAATCGTGAGTAACTCCTCGATGGCGGTGCCTTTAGTCCTGCCTGCGGCTCGAAGTTCCAGACCTCCGTTGAACGGCCGGAATTCCATTAAGTCGGATGCGCTTGCGGCCCGCCACCGCCGCTCCAGTTGCTGTTGGATCTCAGACGTCGAACGAGGGTCGAGTCCGCGAAAGTGCGCGGCAACGCTGGCAACCTTTCGCTCTACTCGGTCGGAATCGAAGATGCCGAGCGCCTCCTCGAAGGCAGCGTCGAGAATCGAAGCCTGTTCCGGCAGAATCGTGATGACATGCTTTGCGCCGCTCGGTCGGTGTATCTCGTAGCCATGTGCACCAACAATCGTCGTCCCCAGGTCTCCCATCAGCAGCAGGATCTCGGAGATTGGGCGGCCTGATACGAGCGCGACCGATGTCCACGGTTCCCGGTCGATCGCCTTTATCGCGTCGACGGTGCCTGGCAAAGGAAAAGCCTGGAGGCGATCACTGTTGAACGGAGCGAGAGTTCCGTCGAAGTCGAGGAAGAGTGACACGTGTGGAGCTGTAGCAACGCGGTCCCAGAAGTCAGCGACACCTTCAATCGCAGCGCTGCTCGCGTTCGTGTGAGCTTGAGAGCCGTCTCCTTCAGTTGGCGTTGTGACGTGATCCGACACAGGCAAGTCCGTTTCTGTCGTCATTCGTGCGCCGATGTCACCGACAGATTGATTCGCAAGAAGCATGCGATGGCGGGGAGTCAGGCGAGCAATGTTCGCGGTCAGCGGTGACACGAGCGATAGTGAGGTGTCGTTCAATGAAATCGACCTGGCGCAGGCAGGTGGCTTCACTTCGGGGCGGAAGGGGAGGGATTCGAACCCTCGAGGCGAGAGGTCCCGCCTACGCGCTTTCCAGGCGCGCGCACTAGGCCAACTATGCGACCCTTCCGGATAGCTGTCAGCCGTCAGACATCAGCGATCAGCCTGGACTGGAGTCGAAGGTGTCCAGTCCGGTTACGCCAATGGCGGTGGGAACCGTCAATATTGGCAGTAGGCTGATTGCGAACGGCTGATAGCTACAAGCAGCGGAGAGGGAGGGATTCGAACCCTCGGTGGCTTTTACACCACACCGATTTTCGAGATCGGCACCATCAACCGCTCGGACACCTCTCCGCCAACCAGTATATCCGATTGGCGGCTGCGCACACAAATCACCGATCGAGCGCACCAAGGCAACAAAAAACCACGGCCATCGACCGTGGTCTATGAGTACGCCCGGAGGGATTTGAACCCCCGACCTTTTGGTCCGCAACCAAACGCTCTATCCCCTGAGCTACGGGCGCATGTTGGTATCGACACCGCCTGCGGTGCAACACGAATGATAGCATAGCGAACTTTCGGTGACCAGACGACCGGCGGACGCAAGCCTGCCGAAAGTCCTGATTCCGGGGACGCCTGATGAGAACTTTGTGAAACGCAGCACATTCTTCTTGACACTGTGCGCTCGGACACCTATGATCGCTGTAGTCAGTTCCGAATGATTGCGTGAGGTGTTCCCGTGCCGCAACTGGTCGTGCTGAGTCGAATACAGGACAACGGGACGCTTCGCAGTGTCGCGCTGTCGCCTGCGTTCGATGTAGTAGCGATTATTATCGACGGCATTATTCTCCTTACCGGGGAGACATAAGGGAGCGCACGCGAAACCGACGATCAGACAGAATCTCGCGAGCCTCCCCTCACCGGGAGGCTCATTTCGTTTCCTGTGTACGTAACGCATCGGTCAGTATGAAGGGCGGGAGATCGGGATGGTGGCAACTGGGAAGCTGGAGGAGCCTGCGGCAGCAGCCCTCGCACGGAAGGAACCGGAGCATCCGGCGGATCGACCGATGATCGGCGCGCGCGTGCTGTGCCAGGCACTGCAGCGCGAAGGAGTCGACACGATCTTCGGCTATCCCGGCGGCGTCGGTCATCCCGCTCTACGATGTTCTGCCCGAGTTCGAGCATCCACCACGTGCTGGTACGGCACGAGCAGGGCGCCGGACACGCGGCTGACGGCTATGCTCGCGCGACCGGCAAGGTTGGCGTCTGTCTGGCAACCTCCGGGCCCGGGGCGACCAACCTGGTCACGCCGATCGCGACGGCGATGCTCGACTCCATCCCGCTGGTCGCGATCACCGGCCAGGTGCCGCAAGGCGTCATCGGCTAGCGATGCATTCCAGGAGATCGACATCACCGGCATCACCCTGCCGATCACCAAGCACAATTTCCTGGTGCGCAGCGTCGCAGGACATCGGCCCGACGATCCAGAAGGCGTTCCACCTGGCGAGTACCGGACGGCCAGGTCCGGTCCTGGTCGACATCCCGAAAGACGTGCTGCTGGCAAAGGGCGAACTCGGCCGAGCCGGCGAAGCTCGACCTGCCGGGCTACAAGCCGACCTACACGCCACATCGCCGCCAGATTCGAGCTGGCCGCGCAGGAGATGCGCAACGCGCAGCAAGCCGCTGATCCTCGCCGGCCACGGCATCCTCATCTCGCGAGGCGATGGACGAACTGACGACGCTGGCCGAGAAGGCGCAGATCCCGGTCGGGCTGACCCTGCTCGGCATCGGCGGGTTCCCGCAATCGCATCGGCTCTGTCTGGGCATGATCGGCATGCATGGCTTCGCGCACGCCAACCGCGCCATCCATCGAGGCCGACCTGATCATCGGCGTCGGCATGCGCTTTGACGACCGGGTGACCGGCAAGCTCAGCGAGTTCGCCCCGAACGCGCGCATCGTCCACATCGACATCGATCCGGCGGAAATCGGCAAGAACGTCCCGACGGTCGTGCCGGTCGTCGGCGACGCGAAGCAGGCGTTGGCGCATGCTGGCCGCCGAGCTGGAAGAGCATGCGCCACGACGACTGGCTGGCGACGATCGACGAATGGCGAGCGGTGCCGCCGTACCGGCTGCAGCCGTCCGAGCCGCGACGCTGCTGCCGCAGTACGTCATGGAGCGCCTGCACCACCTGACGGACGGGCAAGGCCATCGTCACGACCGACGTCGGCCAGCACCAGATGTGGGCCGCCCAGTTCTACAAGCTGTGACGTACCCGAACAACTGGATCTCGTCCGGCGGACTCGGCACGATGGGCTTCGGTGTCCCGTCGGCGCTTGGTGCGGCGCTCGGACGGCCCGACGAGCAGTCTGGGCGATCGTCGGTGACGGCGGCGTGCAGATGACGCTGTTCGAGTTCGCGACGCTCGTGCAGGAACAGGCGAACGTCAAAGTCGTGCATCATCAACAACGGCTATCTCGGCATGGTGCGCCAGTGGCAGCAGCTCTTCCACGACTCGCAACTACTCCGAGACGCTACATCTCGCAGCCGGACTTCGTGATGCTCGGCACGGCCTATGGCATGGCCGTCGCGCCGCGTCGAACGGCGCGAAGAGGTCGACGAGGCGATCCGCTGGGCGCAGTCGATCGACGGGCCCGGCGCTGATCGACTTCGTCGTCGGCCAGGAAGAGAACGTCTATCCGATGATCCCCAGCGGCGGTTCGTTCAAGGACCTGATCGAGGAAGGGGACTAGAGGATGGCAACTCGACCACATACACTGATCGTGCTGGTCGAGGACCATCCCGGCGTCCTGAACCGGGTCATGAGCCTGTTTCGCCAGCGCGGATTCAACGTCGACTCGGTCGCGGTTGGCCACGCTGAGACGCCGGGCGTTTCGCGCATGACCTTTGTCGTCGCCGGAGACGACAAGCGTCATCGAGCAGGTCACCAAGCAGCTCTACAAGCTGCTCGAAGTGATCAAAGTCACCGATGTCACGGGCGAGAACACGATCCAGCGCGAGCTCGCGCTGATCAAGGTCGCCGCGACGCGACCGCACGCGTGCCGATATCATGCGCATCGTGACCGATATCTATCGGGCCGCTTCGTCGATGCCACGCCCGATTCGCTGACGATCGAGGTCACCGGCCCGACCGACAAGATCGAATCGCTGCTGACGATGATCCGACCGTACGGCATCAAGGAAGTCGCCCGCACCGGCACGGTTGCGATGGCGCGCGGCGCCAGAGCAGCAACGGCCTGACGCTCGTGCGCGATCAGGTGGCCTGAGTACTTCGAAGGGGAGAGGGAGACGATCGATGGCAGTTATCTACTATGAGAAAGATGCTAACGCTGACGTTCTCAAAGACAAGAAGATCGCGATACTTGGTTACGGCAGCCAGGGGCATGCACACGCACTCAATCTCAAGGACTCCGGATTTGACGTCCGGATCGGCCTCTATGAAGGAAGCAAGTCCTGGGAGAAGGCCGAAGCTGATGGCCACAAAGTCATGACGAGTGCTGAAGCATCCGCAGAGGCAGATGTCGTAATGGTTCTCGTCCCGGACCATATTCAGAAGCGGCTATACAACGAGTCAATCGCGCCGAACCTGTCCGAGGGTAACGTCCTGATGTTCGCTCATGGATTCAACATCCACTTCGGCCATATCCAGCCGCCAGATAACATCGATGTCGCGATGATCGCGCCGAAGGGACCGGGCCACATCGTCCGTGACATGTATACCGAGGGCGTTGGCGTCCCAGCCCTGCTGGCAGTCCATCAGGATGTCTCGGGCCAGGCCAAGGATGTCGCGCTGGCCTATGCGATCGGCCTCGGGTCGGCCAAGGCCGGAGTCATCGAAACGACCTTCAAGGAAGAGACCGAAACCGACCTCTTTGGCGAACAAGCGGTTCTTTGCGGCGGTGTCTCGCATTTGATCACGACCGCGTTCGAGACACTGGTTGAGGCTGGTTATCAGCCTGAGATCGCCTACTTCGAAGTGCTGCACGAGATGAAGCTGATCGTCGATCTGATGTATCAGGGTGGCATCAAGTACATGCGCTACTCCGTCTCCGACACGGCCGAGTACGGCGATTACACGTCTGGACCGCGCGTAATCGACGATCGCGTCCGCGCGACAATGCGCCAGGTGCTTGGCGACATTCAGTCCGGCGAGTTCGCCAACGAGTGGATCGGTGAGAACGAAGCCGGACGCGAGCGATTTCTCAAGCTGCGGCGCGACGCCAACGTTCACCAGATTGAGACCGTCGGTGAGGAGTTGCGATCGATGATGCCGTTCCTCCAGAAGAAAGCTGTTCCGACCAGCTAGCAGTACGTCTCACCTTCAACAAGTAGTGGCCGGTCCTGTACCAGCCTTGCTCGCCACCCGAACGAATTTGGCACGGAGCAGGGCCGATACAGGACCGGTCACTTTTTGTGATCTATCCCGCGTGACACAACCGTCTGCCAAATCCTGAGACCTTCTCTATACTGCAAGGGCTGCGATCGCTGCAGCGATGCGCAGAACGGAGGGCAATCGCATGACCGATATCACTGGCGCAGACGGAACTGTCCGAAGGACGCTCGGTAACGGCCTGACCGTCATCGTTCGATCAGAACGGTCCGCGCCGATCGGCACGTTCTGGGTCTGGTATCGGGTCGGAGGCCGCAACGAGGTGCCAGGCGTCACTGGCGTCTCGCACTGGGTTGAACATATGCTCTTCAAGGGAACTGAGCGATACCCGAAGGGCAGCATTTTCCGCACTATCACAGCAAACGGTGGCAGCCTCAATGGTTTCACCTGGCTCGATTACACCGCCTATTTTGAGACGATGCCAATTGATCGAATCGACGTCTCGTTCGATATCGAGTCGGACAGGATGGTCAACTCACGTTTCGATCCTGACGAGGTGGCCGGCGAGCGGACGGTGATTATCTCCGAGCGTCAGGGGAACGAAAACTCTCCAACATTTCTGCTCAACGAGGAGATAACGGCGGCATCATTCAAAGCCCATCCTTACGGTCAGGGCGTCATCGGCTATATGTCGGACTTGCGATCGATGACACGCGAAGATCTCTTCGGCCACTACCAGAAGTACTACCGGCCAAACAACGCTGTCGTCGTGTTCGTCGGAGATCTGGACGCCAGCGATGCCCTTGACCGGATCGAGCGGCACTTCGGGGGTCTGGAGCGTGGCCCGGATATTGAAGACGTTCGGACAGTCGAGCCGGAACAATTCGGCGAGCGGCGGATAACGCTCCGGCGTCCTGCCCCGAACCGCGTCGTGTCGATCGTTCACCGCGGTGTCGCGGCAGCGCATGAAGATGCGCCGGCTCTGGTCGTCCTCGACGCAATCCTGTCCGGTGGCAAGCCGATGAGCTTTGGTGGCGGGGCGTCGATGGGACGCTCGTCCCGGCTCTATCGAGCGCTGGTCGCGACCGGACTGACGGCATCGGCCGGTAGCTCGTTCGCGCTGTCGATTGATCCATTGCTTTTCGGAGTCAGCGCGACGCTGCGGCCAGAATCTGACAGCGAGCACGTCGAGCACGTCATCGTCAGTGAGCTCGAGCGCCTGGCGAACGAGCCGGTAGGGGTGGACGAACTTGAGCGCGCACTGAAGCAGATTCGTGCGCAATTTACCTACAGTCAGCAGAGTGTCTCAAGCAAGGCGTACCTGCTGGGATCGCTTGCGATGGTTGCGCCGGAGCGGACCCCGCAATCGATGATCGACGATGTACTGGCTGTTACTCCCGAAGACCTCCAACGCGTCGCCGCTGCCTACCTGACCTGGGAGCGCAGGACGACCGGCTGGCTCATTCCAGGTGAGCCCGGCACCGGCAAGCCGATGCCGAACGGCGTCGTCACAACGGCCCCTGCCGGTTACGTGCCGGACGCCGACGACCTCTCGCTCGATACGTCGATGCCGGCTCTGGCTGAGACGCGGCTTGACAACGGCTTGCGGGTCATGACATTGGCCAGTTCGGAGCGTGATCCCGACGGTCCGGTCGTTGTTCGGCTGCGGATACCAGGTGGAAGTGCGCTCGATTCTGACCGTCCGGGTGTTGCGCGCTTTACGGCGGAGATGCTGACGCGGGGGAGCGGCGGACGGACGCTGGACGAACTCGCCGAAGAGCTCGATGGGCTGGGTGCGTCGATCACAGCAGGAGCGGGCCGAGAAAACACCGACCTGTCACTGACCTCAATGCGCGAAGATGTCGAACGTGTGATGGGGTTGCTGGCAGCCGCGCTACTCAAACCAGACTTTCCTGCGGAACAGATTGAGATTGTGCGCGCTCAGATTCTCTCTGGCTTGCGGCAGGCAAAGCAGGACACCCGTGGCGAAGCCGAGCAGGCGTTGCGTCGAATGCTCTACCCGGAGGGGCACCCGTATCGGGAGCGAGTCAGCGGCACGGAAGAATCGGTGACCGCGATGACGCGCGACGATCTTGTCGCATACAGCGAACGCGCGTACCGCCCGTCCGCCGTGATTGTGGCTGTGGCCGGTGGAATGAATCATAGCGAAGCGGTCGAACTCGTCGAGCGTCACCTGGGAGCGTGGAGTGGCGAGACTCCGCCGCTCATCGTTCCAGATCCTCCGACGATCGACGAGTCACAGCGAATCACGCAGGAACTACCAGGAAAATCGCAGGCCGACATCGCGATTGGCGGGATCGCGATCCCGCGCTTGAGCCCGGACTTTCAGGCGCTCAATGTTGCGAACCTGATCCTCGGGCGACTGGGACTGATGGGCCGGCTCGGCGAAAGTGTCCGTGAGAAGCAGGGGTTGGCGTACTATGCCTTCTCCGGCCTTGAAGTCGGAATAGGAACTGGGTTCTGGAGCGCCCGAGCGGGTGTCAATCCCGAGCACATCGAGCGTGCGATCGAGACGATCCTGGCTGAGGTTCGTACCTACCTGGCCGAAGGACCTACCACCGATGAATTCAGGGATGCTATCGGAAACCTGACCGGATCGCTGCCACTAGGGCTGGAGACGGTTGGGAGCATTGCGTCAATCATTGCCGACATCGGATTCTTTGATCTCGGCCTCGACTATCTGCAACGATATCGCGCCACGATCCTCGCGCTGACTCCTGAGCAGCTGATCGACACGATGCGGCGATACATCAATCCGGACCGGCTGGCAATTGCCGTCGTCCAGCCTGAAGGATCAGGCTAACCGCAGTGGCATAATCGGATCGGTATCAACCGGTTTGTCGGGATACCGCGATTGCGGGACCAACGGGGACACAGGTGATGAGCGAACAGCCAACGACGACCTATGCAAACTTCTGGATTTATCGAGTCGATCCGGCCTGGCGACGGCAGGCCGATGCGGATAAGGCAGCGGCTCGTGCAGAGTTCGCCAACATTTTCGAGATGGCGGCTGCCGAGGGAGTGAGCCTGCGTGGTGCATATTCGACGGTCGGGCTCCGTCACGATGCCGATCTGATCTTCTGGGTCGTCACGGAAGATATCGATGCGATGCAGCGGCTGGCGGTTGCGATCAACGGCTCCGCACTCGGCGGCTGGCTCGAGGCGAGATACACGTTTCTAGGTGTGGCTCTTGGATCACGATACACGAGCGACCATGCCCCGGCGTTCGTCAAAGGCGTGCCGCCGAAGCGGTTCCTCTCGGTCTACCCGTTCGTTAAAACCCATGAGTGGTACCAGGTGCCGTTCGAGGATCGGCGCGCGACGATGGCGGAACACGGTCGAATGGGCCGCGAGTATCCCGATATCCTGACCAACACGATCTCGTCGTTCGGGATCGCCGACCACGAGTTTGTCGTGGCGTTTGAAGCCGACGACGTTGGCGAGATGGTCAGAATGGTCGAATACCTGCGTCCAGCAGCGTCGCGCCCGTACACGAAGCTCGATACCCCAATTCTGCTTGGCGTCATGAAGGATCTCCCCGACGTTCTGGCCGATCTTGGGTAGTTTTCCAGTGTTCCAGGTCCGCAGCGAAAGACGGTTCTGTTCCATTTCTCCATGGATCGGACGACGATAAATCTTTCGCAGAGGTTCACACCGATCGGCAGTTTCATTCGTCCAGAAGATCCATCGCATGGAGGTCGCTCATGGGTCGTTGGAAGGATGGCGCACAGTGCGCTGTCATGCTGACATTCGATGTCGATGCCGAGACGCTCTGGCTCTCCGGCGACATGGCCAACATGAATCGCCCCGGCATGCTCTCGCAAGGCACGTACGGGGCTCGCGTTGCCGTTCCGCTCATCCTTGACCTGCTCGGAGAGCGTGATCTGAAGGGAACCTTTTTCGTTCCCGGCTGGACGGCAGAGAATCACAAGGACATCATCACCGTCGTTCACAAAATGGGGCACGAACTTGGTCATCACGGCTGGATCCACGAGTGGCCGACCAATCTGAGCCGCGATGAAGAAGAACATGTGCTACATCAGGGCATCGATGCGCTCTCCGCAATCACTGGCTCATCTCCGAAGGGCTATCGTTCGCCTGCCTGGGAGTTCTCGGCCAACACGCTTGACCTGCTCGCGCAGCATGGCTTTGAGTATTCATCGAACCTGATGAGTCACTTTATCCCCTGGCAGCACGAGCAGCACGACATCATCGAGCTACCGGTCCAATGGCTGCTTGACGACGCGCCGTTCTTCCTGTTCGGTGGCGGCCGATCCCGGCCGATCAGCAGCGCGGAAAACGTCTATCAGGCGTGGACGGAGGAGTTCCGCGGCATCTATCGCTACGGCGGACTCTTCAATTTGACGATGCATCCGCAGATCATTGGCCGGCCCGGTCGGCTGATGATGCTGGAGCGGATGATCGAGTTCATACAGAGCTTCCCAGATGTCTGGTTCGCGACAGGAACCGAGGTTTCCGATTACTGGCGCGCACATACCCGGACATATCATCCCCAGAATCAGAACCCTCCGTCAGATGGCTGAGCCCGACCGCAACTGTTCCCCTTGCCGGGCGACCGAACCGTCGATGATAGACTTTGTCTATGATTTGGAGCATTCACCGAGGAGCTGGTGTAACCAGTGAGTGTGGTCATAGACGGAATCAAGGATCGGGTCGGGCTCGAAAAGAAGCTCAGTATCAACTCTTACTCGGTCGACGCTACCCGCGCACATATTCGTATCATCGACCATATGGTGTGCCTGCAATGTGAGCGGCAGCAGTGCGTCAACTGTTGTCCGGCGGCATGCTACGCTCCGCAACCAGACGGGACGGTCCTCTTCTCGTACGAAGGTTGTGTCGAATGCGGTACCTGCCGAATCGTTTGCAACGAATTTGACAACATCGAGTGGACGTACCCACGTGGTGGCTTCGGCATCCAGTACCGTTTCGGCTAGGATGAGCCTGACGGCATCGCTAACCGGTGGCGCAGTTGAGGAGTGGACGCGATGTACTGGAACCGGAAGCATGTCCTGATATGCACCGCTTCGCATTGCATGCAAAAGGGCGCCAACAATGTCGCTGGACGACTGCGAATCGAGATGAAGCGCCAGGGACTTGATTCAGATGTGCTGGTAAACACATGTGATTCGATTGACCTCTGTGACATCGGTCCAAACATTGTCGTCTATCCTGAGCAAGTTATTTACAGTCACGTCCAGGTATCAGACCTGAAGGAGATTATCGGGCATCTGCAAGGTGGCGCCGCGGTTGAGCGTCTAATATTGACGCCTGACACTCCTGAGGAATCTCGACGAGAGGCATTCTTTCGAGCAGTCGTCACGTTGGGAGATACGGTTGCGGCAGCCACGTTCGCTGAACTTGCGCTCGAGCACGGCTTTGATGAAGCCTGGATCAACGAGCAGGCTCGTCGTGGATTCATTGCTCGCAAGGAAGCTGATGGAGTTCCCACGATCACCGTGACAAGCAAGGCGCTTCATCGCTACCGCATCTCGATCCCGACCGACGAACGTGCGTGATTGATTGATGCCGTGAGTCAACCGAACGACCTCGACAATCAATCCGAGGCAGAGAGCGCGACAATCGTGGAGTCGCCGTTGACCCGCCGCCGTCGATTGGCGGCCTGGGCAGGCATGCGGCGCTCGATTCTGATTCGAATCGGGATCGCGATCGTTGTCGTCACCGCGATTACTCTGGTGAATACGTCGTTTCTTGGCTGGGGAACGTTTGTCACTGCGGCGATCCTGGCGGTCCCTGCGTCACGGTTTCGGGCCTATACGGCGGCGTTCCTGCCGTACGGTTTGGTCTGGCTCGTCTTCTCGCTCCTGCGATCTCTGGCCGACGAGACAGCCATCCCATTGCGCACCGCCGAGGTGACTGCGATTGAGCGCTGGATGTTCGCCGGGACCACTCCGACGATCTGGCTCCAGGAGCACCTCTACGATCCGGGCATCATCCATTGGTACGACTACGCGACGACGTTCGTGCATTGGTCGTACTTCTTCATCCCGCATGTTGCCGCAATTATCATCTGGCGCAAGAGTCCGTTACTCTACAGCCGGTTTCTTCTCACGACGGTGATTACTCTCTTTGGTGGCCTGCTGATCTATTTCCTATCACCCGCCGCCCCACCGTGGCTGACAGCCGATGCTGCCCCGCAAACTGATATCTTCCGAGTGATGGTAAGCGTTGGCAGGAACATCAACTCATCGTTGTTCGAGCGAACGTACGGTGTGCTTGGCGATCCAAACCCAGTCGCTGCGATGCCGTCGCTCCATATGGCAATCACGTTCATGTTGTTCTGGTTTGCGCTTCATCACAGCCGGTGG
The DNA here is from genome assembly GCA_963763325.1 of uncultured Chloroflexia bacterium. Classification (GTDB taxonomy): domain Bacteria; phylum Chloroflexota; class Chloroflexia; order Thermomicrobiales; family CFX8; genus JBBECJ01. The sequence continues at coordinate 319,083 of CAVXOL010000024.1, read as the reverse complement.
CTGGCTGCACTGGCGTTCCTCTACTCACTGTCGATGGCGTTTGCGCTTGTCTACACTGGCGAACATTACGTGATCGATATCCTCGTTGGCTCGGCAATCACGAGCTACGCCTACTTCTTCGCTGGCCGCTGGCTGAGCGTCACCGCACCGTTCTTTGGCGGCTTGGCCCAACCGGCAATCGTTCCAGCCATCGATTCCGACGCTCCGCTAGCTCCGCCGCGCAAGGTTATTCGCGAAACGGCGCTGCTGGACGAGCGACAACGAGAGGAACCTGCGTGACGGAACCAGCCGCGTCGAAGTCGCCCGCAGAGTCCCTTCCAGAGGCGAACGACGTGATGGATGATGCGTACGATGATGTCAGGTTCACGCCAGACGATCTGGCACCATTCGTCCACCCAGCAGAGGCCGACTTCGCGTCATTTCTGGACTTTTATCGAATTCGCTGGCAGTACGAGCCTCGGTCGTTCCCATTGCGCTGGCGCGACGGCCGGATCGCGGAGATGTTTACGCCAGATTTCTACCTTCCGGAACGCGATGTCTTTGTTGAGTTGACGACGATGAAGCAGTCGCTGGTTACCCGCAAGAACCGCAAGATTCGACGCTTACGGGAACTCTATCCGAACGTCAACGTCATGCTCGTAGACCGGAAGGCTTTCCACGAGATCCTCGGCCGTTTCGGCTACGGATCGGTGGATATCACGTCACTTCGCCAGGAGGACATTGATCGCATTCTGCTCTCCTCGTCGGAGATACAGCAGCGCGTCGTTGACCTCGGGAATGAGATCTCCAACGACTATGCCAGCGAATCGCTGGTTCTGGTGGGCCTGCTGAAGGGGGTAACGTTCTTCCTGGCCGACTTGGCTCGTGCCGTCACCCGGCCGCTGGCGATCGATTTCCTCTCTGTCAGGGCTCCCCTACAGTCGCCGGACGGCATCACGATCGAACGTCATCTCGATATCGACGTTCACGGTCGCCACGTCCTGCTCGTCGAGGATATTGTCAACACAGGTCTGACGATGGATTTTGTGCTTGAGTACCTGCGTTCCCAGCAGCCAGCCAGCATCGCGGTCTGTGCCTTGCTGGATAGAGTCGAGCGCCGGATCGCACCGGTTGACGTGCGGTACGTCGGGTTCAGCATCCCGAACGATTACGTCGTTGGATACGGCCTCGATCACCACGAGCTGTATCGCAATCTGCCATTCATCTGCGTTCTGAAGCGTCAGGCATACGAGCAACATCACACGGCAGACGAAGAAATCACACCAGGATTGGAAAGCACCGCACGTTCATGAGACGACACCTCGTCCTCGTCGGTTGTCTGTTCTCTTTGATGCTCTTCTCCGCCTGCGGACCGGACGGCGACGAACCAACGACAGAGTCGATCCTGCCGCCGGCCGAATCGACATCGACGGCAACTTTCGCATCTGGTTCGTCGCCGGTTCCGACCGAAACGGTCGTGGCGACGCCTTCCGGCGAAACGGGATTGCCAACTGAAACGCCGGGAATCGACGAGACGCCGAGCGTCACTGAGTCAACTCCAACCGAACCTGCAATTCCAGACGGAACGGCAACCATTTCGATCGGCGATCAGACGCTCAATGTTCCGGCTGGCTACACCATATCGATCTTCGCCGATGACCTTGGAGCAGCGCGCTTCATGGCTCTTGATGATGAAGGCACGCTCTTCGTCACCGACCGGCTTGGAAGGGTGTTGCGGCTGCCCGACAAGGACGGCGACGGCGTGGCCGACCAGACAGAAGTCGCTCTCGATGGCTTGAACAATCCGCACGGGATCACGTTCCACGATGGCGCGCTTTACGTAGCCGAAGAGACACGAGTGATTCGGGCCATCGACAATGACGAAGACGGAGCCTTCGAAACAATTTCGGCAATCATCGAGGGCTTGCCGGAAGATGGACACTGGTCGCGGACGATTCGGTTTGGACCGGATGGGATGCTCTACCTCTCGGTGGGCTCATCGTGCAACGTCTGCGAAGAAGAGGATCCGCGTCGTGCCGCGATCTGGCGTTACAACGCTGACGGTAATGGGGGTGAGCCCTTCGCGGTTGGTCTCCGTAACGCAGTCGGAATCACGTTCCACCCTGACACGGGAGAACTCTGGGCGACGAATAATGGCCGTGACGGGATGGGAGATAATGTTCCCCCGGAGACGATCAACCAGCCAGATTTCGGCGACGACTTCGGCTGGCCGCGGTGCCACTCCGGTGACGTCATCGATCCCCAGTTTGGTAGCGACGGAGCCTGTGAAGGCGTCGCGGCGCCAGCTGTGCGTATGCAGGCGCACTCCGCGCCACTCGGTCTGACGTTCGCAAATGGCGAACAACTCGCGGCGTTCAGCGGCGACCTCCTGGTTGCATTCCACGGATCGTGGAACCGAAGCGAGCCTACCGGTTACAAAGTCGTCAGAGTCCCATTCGAGAACGGATCAGCGACCGGGGAGACTCATGATCTCGTCACTGGTTGGCTGCTGCCGGATGGCGATCGCTGGGGCAGGCCTGTCGATGTCATCGTCGCCTCCGACGGTAGTCTCATGATCTCGGATGATGAGGCCGGGCGTATCTTTCGCCTTAGTGTCGCGCCGATGACGTGATCCATCGAGACGCAATCTGCCTCGAACATGAGTGCAAGCGAATACCTTCCTCTTGAACCATCAATGTCTAGGCCCTACACTGCCTGACGCTGGACAAAAGAGTCTCATGCCGCATGGGTGGCCAGAAGGGGTTGGGGACGCGTGACAAGACGTGATGACGATGGCCGCGAGTTGACACGGCAGCTCGTGGTGGAGTTCATCGGTACCTTTGCACTGATGTTCTTTGGAGGCGGCGCGATCGTCCTGACGGCAGGCGAAAGTCTCGGCGCGAACGCCGGGCTATTGGTGGTCGCTCTGGCTCACGGTCTTGCAATTGGTCTGATGGTTGCTGCTGCTGGCCATATCTCCGGCGGGGTCTACAACCCTGCGCTGACCGTCGGCCTGATGGTAACCGGACGTATGCCAGGTCAACGTGGCGTCGCGTACATCATCACGCAATGCGTTGGAGCGACTGTCGCAGCGCTGGCGTTGGCGGGAATATTCGACAGTTCCCAGATCGACGCCGTGAACCTGGGCGTTCCGATGGTTGGAGAGCGATATGAGGTCGTGGCGGCTTTACTGGCCGAGGTGATTGCAACCTTCTTCCTCATGTACGCGGTCTACGGGACTGCGGTCGACCCGCGCGGTGCAAAGGCGATCGCACCATTAGTCATTGGCCTGACGATCACGATTGGCATTCTGGCGATTGGAGGCGTAAGCGGCGCAGCACTGAATCCCGCCCGCGCGATTGGTCCAGCGATTGTCCAGGGTGAGTTCGCCGACCACTGGATCTACTGGGTTGGCCCAATCGGCGGTGCCGTTCTCGCGGCGCTGCTGTATCACCATCTCCTGATGCGTGGAGAGATCACTCCCGAGGCGGGTGGGGTCGAAGTTGAGCCGACCGATGCTCAGCGCACTGAGCGTGAGACCCGCACGCAGCCACGCCAACAGCAGCGGCGGCGTCGCCGTTAAGTACGACTCGAAACTCATCGTGGAGACGACGGCGGGTATCGATTCCCGCCGTTGTCTGTTCGTGACGAAGGAAGAGAGGCGAAGCCTACCCAAGCACCTCGACGATGGCGCCCTGGATCGCGTCGGCGACGCGGGTCGCTTCCTCTCGCGTCAGAATGAGCGGCGGCGAGATGGCGATACCGTCGTTCGAGCAGCGCACGATTATTCCCCGTGCGCGTGTGGCCGCTTGCAGCTTGGGTCCAATGTTCAGGCCGGGATCGAACTTGGCCTTCGTGCCCTTGTCGTCCACGACCTCAACGATCATCATCATGCCTTTGCCTCGAACCTCGCCTACATGCTGGTGTGGCGCCATCTCCTGCAACCGGTTGATCAGGTATTCGCCCTGCTCGGCGGCGTTAGCCGGCAGGTTCTCGTCCTCGATCAACTTGATATTGCGCAGCGCAACGGCACACGCGACCGGGTGTCCGGAATAGGTAAAGCCGTGCATGAACATCTGGTCCGGCTCGATCATCTGGTTGTAGATGTCGTCACTGACGCCGACGGCTCCGAGCGGGATGTAGCCGGAAGTGATGCCCTTCGCGATCGCGACGATGTCGGGTTGGTTGCCGTACTGCTGAACGCCAAACATCGTTCCGGTTCGGCCGAAGCCGGTGATGACCTCGTCGGCAATCAGGAGGATATCGTTGGCCTTCAGCACCTCGACTCACACGTGCCCAGTAGCCGTCTGGAGGAACAATGACTCCGCCAGCTCCCTGGACCGGTTCACCAATCATGGCTGCAATCGTTCCAGCGCCCTCGCGCGCGATCGTTTCTTCCAGTTCGCTGACAAGTGCGTCAACGAAGCCAGCCTCATCGAGGTCACCCGCATTGCGGTAGGCGTATGGTGCGCTGAGGTGGACGAATCCTTCGGGTCGCGGGCCGAAGTGCTGCCAGTAGGCGGGGATGCCGGTCGCCGAAAGCGCGCCCATCGCGATCCCGTGGTAGCCCTGCAGGCGCGAGATGATCTTGACCTTGTCGGTCTTCCCCTGGATCGACCAGTAGTAGCGCGCGATCTTGATCGCTGTTTCGTTCGATTCAGCTCCGCCCGACGTGAACTGAAAGTGGTTGATCGGTCCCGGATAGAGGTCCGCCAGCCTGGCGGCAAGTTCAATCGCTGGAGGCGTCGCTAGTCCGAAGAATGTCGGCGCGAACGCGAGCGTCTCGATCTGTTCGCTCGCCGCTTCGGCCAGCACTTTCCGGCCGTGTCCGACGTTCACGTTCCAAAGACCTGCGAAGGCGTCGATGTATTCCTTGTCGTCGCTGTCGAAAATCCTGCTGCCCTCGCCTCGAGTCAGCACCAGTGGCCCGCTTTGCGCATGCTGATGCAGGTTCGTGACAGGGTGCAGCATGTGGTCGATGTCCATCTGGACGAGGGTCGCGGTATCGAAGGTTGTGCTTGCCATAGGTCGTTGCTCTCCCATTCTCAGCAGTTGGCGAAACGCGCAGTCGGATTCGGCGCGACGAGAATAGCACGCAATCGGCGAGTTGGGGGGAACCTGGGATCAATCGGCAATGCCAGGTGTCGCGCCAGCACGGGCTGGTGGAGCCTCATGCGTTTCACGATCAATCGCCATGACATGCGAATTGGCGGCGTCCCGTCCGGCATCCGTCAGTGCAACGCGATCACCATCCTGATGTGTCAGCCCTTCGGCGGTTGCTGTCCGGATGACCCGTGACAACCAGTCCCGGCTCCAGTTCAGCTCTCTCGCAAGATGCTCAGGGCTTTCACTGGCGGTCCGATGGTGATTCAGGTGCAGGAGAAGAAGCTCGACCGCAAACCGCTCACGCAGGCGCATGCGGCGAACGGCACGCGCGGCGATACCGTGCGACGGTGAGAACAACGCCGCCATGGCGAACAGAACGCCTCCGACGACGGCCATCATCCCACTGATCGACACATCAAACGCGACCGCCGAGTAGTAGCCGACGATGGCAGATGCGGCGCCCGCCGCAAGGCTTAGCACGATCATCAGGTCGAGCCGGTCGGTCAGCAGGTAGGCGGTCGCTGCTGGTACGATCATTAGGGCTACGACGAGGATGGCACCAACAGCGGCGAATGCGCCAACTGTTGTCACCGAGACTGCCGTCATCAATCCGTAATGGATGATGATGGGAGAGAGTCCAAGGGCCGCCGCCAGGCCGGGATCGAACGTCGCCAGCTTCAACTCTTTGTAAAACAGTAGCACGAGCGTAGCGTTGACGAACGTCAGGAATGCCAGAACGATGAGTGGCTGTGAGCCGACATCATTGCCAAAGAGGATCAGCCTGTCGAATGGCGCAAACGCGATCTCACCGAAGAGGACGGCGTCTGCGTCCAGGTGGACTTGAGAGAAGTAGCGCGAAACAAGGAACGTCCCCAGCGCGAACAGAGCCGGGAATACGATTCCGATCGCGGCGTCGGACTTGACTCGCCCGGTTCGCTGCAGTGCTTCGACCAGCACGACAGTCGTGACGCCTGCCAGAGCCGCTCCGATCGTACCGGCAATCAGATTCGGACCGTTCGCCAGAAAGTAGGCGATGACGAGACCCGGCAGGATCGCATGGCTGATAGCGTCTGCCATCATCGCCATCTTGCGCAAAATGAGAAATGTCCCGACCAACGAGCAGGCGCTGGCGGCGAAGATAGCGGTAAGCAGGACCGTCATTTCGGCGTTCATGTCATCGCTTCCGGTCCGCTTGCGAGTGCGTCACGGCGCAATGCACGTCGTCGAAGTGAGTCCCAGACAATTCCGCGCTCCGGAGCAAACAGGATCGAGACGACGACGATGGCCGTGACACAGAGGATGATCATTGGCCCAGTCGGTACGCGTCTGGCGGTGACGCTGATCATTGCTCCTGCGACACCTGCTGCCCCGCCGAAGAACCCCGACAGTGCTAGCATGACACCGAGCCGGTTCGTCCACTGTCGCGCCGCGGCCGCCGGCGCGATCAGCATCGCCGCCATCAGGACGACGCCTACGGTCTGCAGGCCGATCACGACCGCGATCACAATTGATGACGTCAGCAGCACGTTCAGCCCACGCATTGGAAAACCCAGACTGGCCCCGAACTCCGGATCGAACGAGAGCAGCTTGAACTCCTTGAAAAGCACTGCGACAAGCAGGAGCGCCACCGAACCGAGTACGGCCATCGTAATGACGTTTTCCTCGACGAGCGTTGCCGCCTGTCCAAACAGGTATTGATCGAGTCCCGCCTGGTTCGCGTTGTTGGAGTGCTGGATGTACGTGAGAAGGACAACTCCCAGGCCGAAAAAGACCGTCAGAATCACGCCGAGCGCCGTGTCTTCGCTCAGTCGGGTGTCCTGTACGATGCGGATGATGAGCAGCGTTCCGAGCCATCCGGAGATCGCTGCACCGAGCATCAGTACGAGTGGGGTTTTTGATCCGGTCAACATGAAGGCGATAGCGATGCCGGGCAATGCGGCGTGAGCGAGTGCATCCCCAAGCAATCCCTGCCGACGCAAGACGGCAAACGTCCCAAGGACACCGCCGACGATTCCCAGCAGCGCCGATCCAAGCGCGACGTTTCGTAGCGTGTAATCGAAGATCACGTCGTGTAGGAGCTCAGGCATCGGCTTAGTCGCCTGCCAACGACGCAACGTTGCCAGCTGGCTCGGCGTTGACCGCGTTGCCGAAGTATGAGATTCGGCCGCCATAGGCCGCCTGGAGGTTAGGCAACGTAAAAGTTGTCTCGACCGGGCCGGCCGCGACGACCCGTACGTTCAGGAGGACGAGCCAGTCGAAGTACTCGCGCACCGTCTCCAGGTCGTGATGAACGACGACGAGCGTTCGGCCGCGAGAGCGTAATTCGCGCAACACATCAATGATTGCTCGTTCCGTCGTTGCGTCGACGCCCGCGAATGGTTCGTCCATGAAGTAGACCTGTGCGTCCTGGGCAAGCGCACGTGCCAGGAAAACGCGCTGCTGTTGTCCTCCGGAGAGCTGGCTGATCTGTCGCTGGGCAAAGTCTCCCATCCCGACCTTCTCGAGACTCTCGATCGCGATCTGCCGCTCACGCTTCCCAGGCCGCCTGATCCAGCCCAGCCGGCCATACAAACCCATCTGGACGACGTCGAGCGCGTTGGTCGGGAAATCCCAGTCAACGCTGCCACGCTGCGGGACGTAACCGACCAGCTTTCGTTGTTGCGTGTAGGGCTTCCCGAACACCGAAACCGTGCCGCTGGTCGGCGGCACGAGGTTCAGGACGGTCTTAATCAAGGTCGACTTTCCGGCGCCGTTCGGCCCGACGATTGCAACGAGCTTGCCCTCCGGAATCGTCAGGTCGATGTCCCACAGGACTGGCGTCTCTCGGTACGCGACTGTCAGGTCACGAACGGCGACGGGCGCGTCGGCCTGCTTCGCTGCGACTGTCATCGAGGCTCCGTCCTGAATCTACTGACCGCTGAGCGCTGTTACGATTGTGGTCACGTTGTGTCGAACCATCCCGATGTAGGTGCCTTCCTCGGTCCCGGACTCACCCATCGCATCCGAAAAGAGTTGACCGCCGATCTCAACGTCGGTTCCCTTGGCCTGGACGGCCTGTCGGACAGCGTCGATCGTGTTCTCATTGACGCTCGACTCGATGAAGATGGCCGGGATTTCCCTGTCGGCAATGAACTGTGCCAGATCCTGAACGTCTGCCAGTCCAGCTTCGGACTGGGTACTGATACCTTGCAGTCCGCGTACCTCCATGCCGTAGCGCTCGCCGAAATAGCCAAACGCGTCGTGTGCGGTGATCAGCACTCGAAATTGTTCGGGGATTGAGTTGATCTGCTCCTCGACCCATCCATCCAGTTCTTCCAGCTTCGCGATGTACGCATCAGCGTTGGATTTGTAGGTCTCGGCGCTTTCGGGGTCCATCTCGGACAGCTCGCTCTCGATCGAACGCGTGACGCTGACCCAGAGGCTGACATCGAACCAGACGTGCGGATCGTATTTTCCTTCGAATTCAGGTGGCTCCCGTAGTGACTCCGGATCGATTCCCTCGGTCACAGCGACCGTTGGTTTTGACGACGCCAGCCTGACGAAAATGTCTGTCATTCGGCCTTCGAGCTCAAGTCCATTGTAGAAAATGACGTCTGCGTCATCGAGCTTGTTGACATCGCTGGCGCTGGCCTTGTAAAGATGAGGGTCGACGCCGGGACCCATCAGTCCTTCGACGGTGACGCGATCGCCTCCGACGTTCGCAACCGTATCGGCAATCATGCCGGTTGTCGCGACAACGTTGATTTCCCGATCAGAGACGTCTCCCCCTTCGGCGTTGCTACCACACGCCGCAAGCAACGTAACCAGAGACATAACCACGATGGCCGCTGAAACTACACGATAACGCACGATGGGTTTCTCCAGATCAAGTTCGTCATTGCATCGGAACTTTCTAACTGCCCCGTCAAAAAGTCCCACAATAGGATAAAGTTAGACGCACCTAATGTCAAGTTTAGCGGGAGGTTGCCTGCAACTCACTGGGAAGCCGAAGGCTCATCTATCAGCATCCGTGCTGCGCTCGTGCGAGAGAAGATGAATAGCGAGATCGTCACCGTCGTTCCAATCCCGCCAAGTACGAGCCACGGCAGCGCGGAGTGGTTGTGGGCAAGAGATTGATCGAACAGCCAACCTCCCAGCAACTGTCCTGCCGCTCCACCGAACGCCAGCGAGAGCGCGCTGAACCCGAAGTAGCTGGCCAGCAGGCCATCACCAGCCTGGCTCGCGATTCGGGCGACGCTCGCATTGACCACAGGTTCGATCACGACTCTGGATGCGGAAACGCAGGCAACACTGAGTAACAACGCTGGAAATCCGTTGGCGAGGCTGATGCTGGCGAGCGACAGCGTGAGGCACCCGGTGCCGAGAGCCACTGATTCGAGTGACGAAAGGTATCGAGTCGCCAGTCGGACGAGCGGAAACTGGAGCGCGACGGCGACAATCGAGTTGACGAGAAAGATGAGGCCGAGGCTGTCCGTCGTGCCTGTCAGTCGTTCGGATTCGAGGGGAATTGTGATGAATAACTGCGTACCGAGCAGATAGTAGCCTGACATGATCAGACTGAAAACGACGAATGTTCGATCGTGAATGACAGATCCGATCGTCTTCAGGATTCCGGGAGGACGGCTGACCGGTCCAGCGCGCTCGGAAGGCGGGATCAGCAGCATCGTTCCTATCGCTCCAACGATGTAGATGAGTGCGGCTGCGACGCAGACAAACGAGAAGCTGGCCTTGATGAGCAACGCCCCGATCAACGGCCCAACTGCGAGTCCAACGTTCGATGCGAGTGACCAGAGAGAGAATCCAGCTGTGCGTTGTTCAGCAGGTACGATGGTCGCCATCAGCGATCTGGCACTGACTTCGAACAGCGCCCCGCCAAGTGCTGCGATCAGCGAAGCGATCAGCAATAGAGGCAACGTGTCGGCGATCACAAACGTTGCGAAGCCGCCGGAGCGGACGACCATTCCTGCTGCGAGCACCGGCCGATACCCGACTCGCTCGGCCAGGTTGCCGGTAACGAGCATCAGTCCCTGTTGGGAGAACTGGCGGACAGCCAGCGCAAGGCCCACCATCGCTGCTGTGAAGCCGAGCGAGGTGGTGTAGTAGACCGACACGAGTGGGATCAGCATGAAGAAGCCGACACTCATCGCGAACGCGTTGAGAAGCATCGACCAGATCGCTACGGGCAGCCCGGCAAGCGACCTGTAGCCAATGTGACCAGTGCCGCCTTCTACCGCCAACCGCAGCCGGCCCGACCCGTGAAACATCCAATCCCCTCACTCGCCGCACGCGATTGTACGGCAGTCAGCGGGATCGAGTGCGTTCGCCTCACGAGGCCGAGAATTTCATCCTGACGACGTGTGAATGACTGGTAGTGTTAGTGAAGGGAGTGACGTGTGCCACTCCCTCGCACCTTTGTCAAAGACTCTGAGACTATGCGTGCTCTGGCGAATCGATGTCTTCATGAGGACGTGGACCGGGATCGCTGAGACCGGAATCGGCAAACCGTCGCAGCACACGTACCTTAAGGTCATTCTCGCAAATGATCTGGCACGACAGTCGCGTGTTGGCGCCGAGTTCGTTTTCGCGCGCCAGACGCGTGCGCTCGCGTTCGGTCATTTCGCCGGCGTCGCCTTCCAGAACCTCGATCCGACATGTGGTGCACTTCGAGAGCCCGCCACATCGGTGCAGGATATCGATCCCATGATCTTCGAGTTCCAAGACGAGCCGGCGTCCCTGTTTCGCATCGAACGTGTCGATTCCCTCGGCTTCGATCCTCGGCATCTACCGGGCCTCCTGTTGTTGTCCAGATGGGCTGGACACCCTATTACCACCTGCGGCACGTCATCGTGCCGGGTTCAGGCTACAACCTCGCGCGTCTCAGCCAAGGTCAGGTACTCGCCGGTGTCGATGATTTCCTTCAAATGTTGCACTGTATCCCACACATCAGCGTATGAGACGTAGAGTGCGATCGGCGCGAGCCGGATGACATTCGGCGGTCGAAAATCCGGCACGACCCCGCGAGCCTTAAGCGCACGCGCAATTCGCGGACCTTCGGCGTGCTCGACCGCAACATGACCGCTGCGCCGGGCCGGATCACGCGGCGTTCCGATCGCATATCCGTAATCTGTGCCAGTCAGTCCGCGACCTGCTATCAAGTGCATCAGGTACTCGGTCGCGGCCAGTGATTTCTCTCGCACGCGCTCGATGCCGGCCTCCTCGAAGATATCGAGCGAGCCAAGCAATGGTGCGGTACTCAGGATCGGAACCGTGCTGATCTGCCAGCCACCTGCTCCCGGTGCCGGCTCGAACTCGTGCAGCATGTCAAACTGGCGCTCCTTATTGTATCCCCACCAACCTGGTAGCCCTGGCTGCCTGCCGAAATGCTTTCGATTGACATAGAGCGCCCCGACGCTCCCCGGTCCCGAATTGAGATACTTGTAGTTGCACCAGACTCCGAAGTCGACGCCCCACTCGCTGAACTTGTGTGTCATCGCTCCGGCTGAGTGAGCACAATCCCAGCCGATCGGGATCCCGCGATCGTTGGCAGCGCGTGTGACACGCTCAATGTCGAGGAGCTGTCCACTACGGTAAAGGACGCTTGGCAGCAGGATCAGCGCGACGTCGTCGGTCATTGCCGCGATGATATCGTCCTCTTCGACGATACGACCATCCCGGCTGGCGACTTTGATCAGGTCCGCGTCAGGGTTGCCGCCGTACCGGAGAATGTGAGCCTGCATCGCGTAAATGTCAGATGGAAAGTCGAGCGCCGTCGCGATGATCTTTCTGCGGTTTCCGGCTGGCTTGTAAAACGTCGAGATGAGTTGATGCAGGTTGACGGTGATCGTCCCGGTCACGACGACCTCGTCGGGATCGGCGCCGAACATCGGTGCGAGTCGCTCGCCAAGCTGTTCACCAAGATAGAACCAGGCTGGGCTCGCTCGCAGCCAGCCGTCGATCCCTAGTGTCTTCCAGTCGTTCAGGGCTGAATGCACCTTCTGTTCTGCGTCCTTCGAGAGCAGCCCCAACGAATTTCCGTCCATGTAGATGGTTCCAGGCTGGACGTAGAAACGCTCACGAAACGATGCGAGTGGGTCATCGCGGTCCAGTGCCTCTGCATGGGCACGGTCCAGGGAATCCGACATGTTGAGACCTCCAGGCGAATGCGACTCGACGTTGGGAGAATACCATTCTCGGTTACGATATCCTCCTGCTCACCTTCCGTTGTCGTTCGCGACTCACTTGTCAGCTGAACGGAGTCTCACTATGGCCGAGAAGATGACCGCCGACCAGTGGCTCGATCGATTCTTTGACTGGTACTATCGCGCAAACCCCGTAAGCGCGACATTCATCGGTGTTCACCAACATGACAGGGAGTTGCCGTCGCCTGACGCGAGGTCGGTTCACACGGGACTCGGCGAATTGCTCGACGCTCTTGAGAATGGAGACGTCGCTGCGCCAGGTGACACGGCTGAGGAAATTGATCTTCTCTTGGCAGGTGCGTGCCTGCGTGTGACGCGCCAGGAGCAGCGAAGCGAGCACCTGCTGCGTAATCCGTGCTACTACACGGGGGAGGCGGTCTTCGGAATCGTCTCCTTGTTCCTTCGTGACTTCGCGCCAATCGACGTTCGACTGGACGCCGCCGTCGAAAGGTTGCGGCTAATCCCGGCTCTTCTGGATGCAGGCAGTCGAACGATTGAACTGGCCCCTCAACCGTGGATCGATCGAGCGATCAAAGAGTGTGACGGTGCTGAGAGGCTGCTGCGCGACGGTCTTCCGGTCCTGGTGTCACGTTCATCCGATCCACGTCATGATGTCATCGACGCTGGTGCGGTCGCGGCGCAGGCGTTCGAGGTATTCCGGGAGCAATTGAAAAGTCGGGGTACTTCGTCGCAGAACGAAACTGTTGCAATCGGTCGAGATGAGTTCGATTGGTTGCTTCGCGAGGCCCACTTCCTCGCGATGACGGGTGACGAGATCGTGACGTACGCGCGACAGGAGCTGCTCTCTGCACGTGACGCGCTCGAGCGCGGGATCGCTGAGCAGGGTCACGAATCGTGGGACGACGTCGCCGACGCGCTTGCGAGCCAACATCCGATGGCCAGCGACTACTATGCTCGATTCCCGGTAGTCTGGGAAGCTGCTCGGCAGCACTCGATAGAACGTGAATTGCTGACCTGGCCCGATTTTCCGATCGTGTTTGAGCCGATCCCGGACTGGGCGATAACCGCCGCGCCGTCTCTCTATTTCCTGTTCTATCGCTGCCCGCCTCCTTTTGATGATGGCCAGGTCCAGCGTTATCTCGTTACGCCGCTTGGTGATGAACCTGAGCGCGTGCTACGGGCTGTCAACGAGACCCAGATATCACTGAACCACGTCATCCACCATGCGGGAATCGGCCACCACGTCCAGAACTGGCATGCTGCGCGCGCACAATCGCGGGTTGGCCGGATAGCAGGGAACGATTGCTCGATGAGGATCGCAATGCATTCGGCTGGGACGTTGGTCGAGGGCTGGGCATGTTACGCGACCGATCTTATGGAAGAAGCTGGCTTCCTGAGCCCGCTCCAGCAGCTGTCGATGCTCCACAGCCGGATGCGGATGGCCGCCCGAGCGATCGTTGATGTCGAACTCCATGCCGGACGGTTCTCGATGGACGACGCAACCGAGTTCTACGTCCGTGAGGTTGATATGTCACCGGAGGCCGCGAAGTCCGAAGCAGTGAAGAATTCGATGTTCCCGACAATGGCGATGATGTATCTGATTGGCACCGATCTCATCCATGAGCTGCGAGAGGACATGCATGTCCGTTGGGGAAACGAGTTCAGCTTACGCCGCTTCCACGACGAGTTCCTGTCCTGGGGAGCGATCCCGGTGACGCAGATTGCTCGATTGATGCGAGGCGAGCCACTTGCTCCGGGTGGGCTTAGTGGGACGCTGTCGGCTGAGTAAGTGCCAACAGCCAGCCGTCGCTGAATGAAATGGCGACTTGTTGCTCTGATTCCGGCTTCGGAGGGCAACTGCCTGTCCCGTAGTCAAGCGCGTCGACGACGAGAAGGGTTGCCAGTCCAGTGTCTACTCGGATTGGCACCCCACGGGAGGCGACGCCCCTGATGAAATTCCAGGCATGCAGGACCGGGCGATCGACCGAGATCGAGAAATCTTCGGCGTCCGGCCAGCTTTCGTAGGACGCAGCCGATTCGGACTGAGTTTCAGCACGCCGTCTGCCGTGCCGAAATTCGTCGATAACCTCGACAGCCAAGTCTGCGCCAGCCACGGCCAGACGTCGTTCCAGTGCACCCTCGCGAACACCGGCAGGGTATGGCAGCGCGCGTTGCGCCAGTATGTCTCCAGCGTCAAGTTTCCCTGAGAGTTCGTGGACGGTCACACCGCATCCATCGCCACCGGATCGCATGATCCAGAAGAGCGGATCCGGGCCGCGATGGGCAGGGAGTAGTGATGGGTGGATGTTGCAGGCGAGCTGACGAGGGATATCGCGAACCACTTTCGGGATCAAGCGCGGGAAGCAGGCGACGATAATGATGTCCGGTTCGAGCGACTCGATCAGTTCTATCGTCGGCGTTGCCGTTAGTCGCCCGATCCGATAGGTCGCCCAAAGGGTTGCTGACCGTTGTGCAGGTTGGCTAGCCATTGGCAGCGTCTTCGTGGGTACGTGGATGCGCTGTGGCTGATCAATTCCCGGGTGGCCGAAAATGATCAACGTGGTTGGGGCGAGACCGCACGCCGAGAGCTGATCCGCAACTGCGTCGGTGAAGGCGCAACTGAGACCGAACATCACGATGCGCGGCGACGGAGCATTAGGTGATACAGTTTTCATTGTGTCGCCGACGTGCACAGCATGTGCCGGCGCACGGTATCATCACCTTGAAGCTTCCATTGATCCGAACGTTTGGGGAGGGCGCTATGGCTCGCATGGTGAACTGTGTCAAGTTGGGACGCGAGCTGCCCGGGCTCGAGGCGCCGCCGTTTCCTGGCGAACTGGGCTTGCGCATCTACGAGCATGTCTCGGCCGAGGGGTATCGGCTCTGGGGTCAGCACGCGACGATCATGATTAAC
The DNA here is from genome assembly GCA_963763325.1 of uncultured Chloroflexia bacterium. GTDB lineage: Bacteria > Chloroflexota > Chloroflexia > Thermomicrobiales > CFX8 > JBBECJ01. The sequence goes on along the minus strand of CAVXOL010000024.1, from coordinate 303,924 downwards.
CACTATGGGCTGCACCCAGCCGATCCTGACACCCGCAAACTGCTGCGCAAGGAGATGGAAGAGTTCTTCTTCGGCGAAAACGCTCAGATGCCTGACGACTGGGTGGCCCCAGGTGCGGCGCCAGCCGGAAAGGGCGGCGGAGCACCGGCCCGCAAGAAGTAGCTTCCGCTCGACCTCAGCAGTCATCCTGCCGCCGACACCTGCATGACCATCATCGGATCGATCCGAATCCGAAGGCGAGCGTGGGCTTCACGCAAGGCCGCCTCGACTTGCTCCGGAGTATCGGCACGGGCGAAAATGAATCCGAGGTAGCTCGCGCCTTCGGGTAGTGGCTTGATCGGATAGTTCATCTTCGCTGTGATCTCAATGCCGTCGATCTGCGGGACCTGGCCAGCCTCTTCGATGCCCTCGACCGAGCGCAGAATGCCGGCCTTCGGAATCGGTATCATCATGACACCGGCGGCGTTCCCTGAGCGATCGTAAGACGGTATCTCCATCCCGACTGCGTTGCGCAGGATCAACTCTTCGAGGCACATGCCGGCGCCGAATGACAGCACGGTCGAGCACAGCCCGCCGATTGATCGTCCAGCGATTTCGAGGATCCACGGTATGCCATCGTTGATACGAAGCTCGGCGTGGACGGGACCGGTTCGCAGACCGAGCGCCTCTGCGCAGGCGGCTGTCTCGCGGGCGATGGCATCCTGTACATCGGCTGGGAGACGCGACGGGGTTGTGTAGATCGTCTCCTCGAAGAATGGTCCGACGAGCGGGTCGGGTTTGTCGAAGATCGTCAGAATGTGCAACTCGCCGTCGGTCAGCAGTCCTTCGACGGCGACCTCATCGCCTGGGATGTAGTCTTCGATGAGGATTTCGGTTGCTGCCAGGTCGTTTCCGTCGCTGGACAGGATGGCTTGAAGGCGCGTGATGGCTTGAGCCAGTTCGTTGTGATTGTCAGCGCGGATGACCCCGCGACTTCCTGAGAGCCGGGTTGGCTTGATGACACATGGATATGACAATTCGTCTGCATAGGTCGCGGGATCAGCGTTGGCGGGAACGGTCCGAAAGCCGGGGCAGCGAACTCCGCCGGCCGTCAGCATTGAGCGCATGATGTGCTTGTCGCGCGCTGCGACGGCTGCCTCTGGGGCGTTGTGCGGGACGCCGAGCAGGCGACCGGCCAGCGCAGCAAGCTCGGTGGCGCTGTCATCGACCGAGAGCAGGGCGTGGACGCCGTCGCGTTTGGCAAGGTCAACGACCGTCGATGTTGCGCGAGATGTGTCGCTGAAATCGACGCCGTGGGACTGACCCCAGTACTCCTGGAGGTGGTCCGGCATGTCGACGACTGAGACGGTCTCGATTCCCAGCCCCTTGGCGGCTTCGTAGAACGCAGCCGCGCGGTAGGTGGCAGGTGACATCAGCAGCATGACCCGTTGCATTGCGCCTTGCTTGCCGGCTGGAGTGGTCGTCATAGCTGATCGTCCTTGCGCTGGATCGTCGAACGGTTGCCGTCAGTGTATCGAACGGCTAACGAACCGTCGCAATTCCCTGTCGTTCGCGAACTGATTGACGTAGTTGTTATGATAAGGAGCGCACAATTGAGACAGGCGTTGACGGAAACGAGTAGACGGACGGGCGTCCGACAGCGAGTCCGGGCTGGTGGGAGCCGGGCACGGTACGTCGCCGTTGAAGATCCTTCCTGAGCCGCCACCCGAACGGGGGTTGTGAGCGATCAGCTTGCAGTCGTCAGCCGTCAGCTTGATGGCTCCCTGGTAGACGTGGCCGGGTTCGCCACCCGTTAAAGTACTGGCGCCGGTGACGTTTGAGCCGGACTGAGCGGGTCGATGGCGGTAGCCAGCGGCCAAGCGGGGTGGTACCGCGGGTTTGTTTATTCAGCCCGTCCTCGATGATTCGAGGGCGGGTTTTTTCATTGTTGTTTTCAGGCAGGCACGCTGGGCGTTGGCGTAGGGATGAGGGGAACTGAGATGGCACGAGCGACGAGGACGTTTCGGGAAGTTGACACGCGAGCAGACTTTCCGGCGATGGAGCGGGAGCGGCTGAGGCACTGGTACGAGGATGGGATCGTCGAGCGGTATCTCAGTAAGAACAATGACTCTGAGACGCGCTGGTCGTTTCTGGATGGGCCGATCACGGCTAACAATCCGATGGGCGTTCATCACGCGTGGGGGCGGACGTACAAGGATCTGTATGTTCGGTATCACACGATGCTGGGGCATAAGCAGCGGTATCAGAATGGGTTTGACTGCCAGGGGTTGTGGGTCGAGGTCGAGGTCGAGAAGGAACTTGGGCTGGCGACCAAGCGCGACATCGAGGAGTTCGGGATCGACCGGTTCGTCGAACTGTGTAAGGAGCGGGTGCTCAAGTACGCGGCGATCCAGACCGAGCAGACGAAGCGGCTCGGCAACTTCATGGACTGGGACAACTCGTACTACACGATGTCCGATACGAACAACTACACGATCTGGCATTTCCTGAAGACCTGCCACGAGAAGGGCTGGATCTACAAGGGCGACGATGTCATGACCTGGTGCCCGCGTTGTGGGACCGGCATCTCCGAGATGGAGCTGAACGAGGGCTATCAGGATCGGACGCACCGGTCGGTGTATGCCTACTTCCCGCTGGAGGGGGAGGACGCGTCGCTGCTGGTCTGGACGACGACGCCGTGGACGTTGACGAGCAACGTGGCGGCGGCGGTGCATCCGGAGTTGACGTATGTGCGAGGTGCGGCAGGGCGAGCAGACGTTCTATCTGGCGGCGGACGCGGCTCCGCACGCGTTGAAGGGCGAGTTCGAGACGCTGGGCGAGGTGACCGGGCGCAGAGCTGGTTGGGCGGCGGTATCGGGGGCCGTTCGACGAGTTGCCGGCCAATGCTGGTGTCGAGCATCGGGTGATCGCGTGGGGCGACGTGGCGGCCGATGAAGGGACCGGGATCGTTCATATCGCGCCTGGCTGCGGTAAGGAAGACTACCGGCTCTCGAAGGAGCAGGGGCTGCAGGTCGTCGCGCCGATCGACGAGCTGGGCAACTTCCTGGACGGGTTCGAGTGGCTGAGCGGGATGTATGTCCACGAGGTGGCGCAGCCGATCGTGCGGAACCTGCGGGAGAAGGGGTTGCTGTACCGGGACCACGAGTACACGCACCGGTATCCGACGTGCTGGCGTTGTAAGACCGATCTGGTGTTCCGGCTGGTGGACGAGTGGTTCATCGGCGTCGACGGGATGCGCGAGCGGATGATGGAGCTGACGCGGGAGATCCGCTGGATCCCGGAGTTCGGTGAAGAGCGCGAGATCGACTGGCTGCGCAACATGGACGACTGGATGATCTCCAAGAAGCGCTACTGGGGGCTGGCGCTGCCGATCTACGAGTGTCCGGACTGCAACACGTTCGAGGTCATCGGCAGCAAGGAAGAGCTCGACGAGCGGGCGGTCGAGGGCTGGGACGAGTTCGAGGGACATACGCCGCACCGGCCGTGGATCGATCACGTCAAGATTCAGTGCAAGGAATGCGGGCAGATCGTCTCGCGGATCAAGGATGTTGGGAACCCGTGGCTGGACGCCGGGATCGTGCCGTTCTCGACGATGGGGTATACGGAGGATCGGGACGAGTGGCGGAAGTGGTTCCCGGCCGACTTCATCACGGAGTCGTTTCCGGGACAGTTCCGCAACTGGTTCTACTCGATGCTGGCGCAGTCGACGGCGTTGACGGGTGAGGCGCCGTACAAGACGGTGCTGGGCTTCGCGCTGCTGCGGGACGAGCACGGCAAGGAGATGCACAAGAGCGCGGGGAACGCGATCTGGTTCGACGACGCGGCGGACGTGATGGGGTCGGATGTGATGCGCTGGCTGTATTGCCAGCACAATCCGAGCGCGAACCTGAACTTCGGCTATCACATCGGTGACGAGATGCGGCGGCGGTTCATCATCCCGCTCTGGAACTCGTATGCGTTCTTCAGCAACTACGCGGCGCTGGACGGGTTCGACCCGAGCGATCCGGCGAATGATGTGCCGCTGGGTGAGCGGACGATGCTGGACCGCTGGATCGTGTCGCGGTTGCAGGGGGTGATCGGCGACGTGCGGGCGGCGCTGGACGACTACGACCAGGTGGCGGCGACGCGGGTGCTGGAGCGGTTCGTCGTCGAGGAGCTGTCGAACTGGTACATCCGGCGCAACCGGCGGCGGTTCTGGAAGACGGAGGCGGACCGGGACAAGGCGGCGGCGTATCTGACGCTGTACGAGGTGCTGGTGTCGCTGGCGGGGCTGCTGGCGCCGTTCATGCCGTTCCTGGCGGACGAGATGTACGAGAACCTGGTGCTTGACGGTCCGGCCGGAGGCGGTGCCATCGGTGCATCTGACGGACTATCCGGTGGCGGATGCGGCGAAGGTGGATGCCGCGCTGGATCGGGACATGGCGGCGCTGTTGCAGGCGGTGAACCTGGGACGGGCGGCGCGGAACAAGGCGAACGTGAAGGTGCGGCAGCCGCTGCCGGAGGTGCGGGTCTGGGCGCGGAACGAGTCGACGCTGGAGGCGGTCGAGCGGATGCAGGAGCAGTTGCTCGATGAGCTGAACGTGAAGGCGCTGGGGCGGATTGATGATCCGGCGCAGTACGCGACGTATGTGATCCGGCCGAACCTGTCGGTGCTGGGGCCGAAGTATGGGAAGCAGCTTGGCGCGGTGCGTGGGCTGCTGGCCGAGGCGGATGTGACGGCGGTGGCGACGGCGATCCGGGCCGGGGAGAACCTGACGCTGGGTGAGTTCACGTTGACGCCGGACGAGGTGCTGGTCGATGTGAAGGAGCGTGAGGGCTTCAACGTGGCGGAGGAGGGCGATCTGCTGGTCGCGCTCGACACGACGTTGACGCCGGAGCTGGTGGCCGAAGGGTTGGCGCGGGACTTCGTGCGCGGCGTCCAGGATGCGCGGAAGGATGCGGGTCTGCGGATCGAGGACACGATCCGGCTGGCGTGGGTTGCGCCGGCCGAGGTTGGGGCGGCGATCGAGCGGCATCTGGAAGAGATCGCGGCTGAGACGCTGGCGCGGGAGGCTGCTCCGGGCTGGGTTGATGGCGCGGACTTCAAGACGACGGTGAAGGTTGGGAACGAGCAGGTTGAGGTTGGGATTACGCGGAGTTGGGAGTGCAGGGCGAGGCTGCGGCCGTCGCCCCTACGCGGGGTGAGGTCTGGATTACCGTGGATCGGGCCACAGACGCTGGTCGAAATCGTGAGGTCGTCATGAGATTCGTTCCCTCCGAGTTGATGGAGACCGGTTACTGGAATTGACGTGGAGCGACGGAACGGCATTGGTTGTTGACTTCGCGCCGATTTGACAGGGCGGGGTGCAGAGGCTGAGCTGCGTTCTTCTGCTGCCTGATGACTCGGGTGCGTTGTCGAGATGACGTGCGTTGTTCGAGTGGCGACGTGCGTACCTTTGGCCGTAGTTGTTGGCGGGTGAGTCAGTGTCGATGTAGTCGAGGCCGTGTTCTTCGAAGTAGCGGTCGATGGCGGATTGGAGTTCGTCGTGGGGGTTGGGGGCGAGGGCGTGTTGGGCGCGGAGGGCTTTGATGAGTGAGTCGGAGAGGCGGGCGAGGGCGTGGGCGTGGCGGGTTGGGTCGTCGGCGAGGGCGAGGGAGTCGGCGACGAGGCGGATGTTGGTGCGGAGGGTGGTGATTTCGTCGTCGAGGGATTCGGTTGGGTGCATGGTGGGTGGTCCTTTCGGTTGGTTGGTCGGGAATCGTTGTTCGGGAATCGGGGTTGGCGAGGTGTTTGGTCCTTCAATCATTTGAACGGTTTTGGGGGTGGATTTTGTGCCAGGTGGGTCCTGGTGAGACTGAGCGCGGGTCGAAACCCCTCCCCAACCCCTCCCCTGAGAAGGGAGGGGCTTTTGGGTTGGGTTGGTGGGTGACGTGGTGTCGTCCTGCGCGGTGGTGTGGCACGGGATTGGGGTGGTTTGCCGTTCGAGTTAGTGAAGGGGGGAGAACCTCACCCCCCGGCCCCCTCTCCGCGCGGAGAGGGGGAGTTTGGGATTCGTGTGATTGGGTGGTGTGGTGATGGTGCGGGAGTTTGTGTATCGGGATGCGGTGGGGCGGACGGTTTGGGTTGTGGAGCGGGAGGGGGATGGTGCGCGTGGGGGGAGTCGGGGGCGGGTAGGGAGTTCGGGCGGGAGTTCTGGTGGGCGGGTTTGGCGGCCGGTGGTGCGGTCGGGGGGTGGGCGCGAGGGTGGGGCGCGGGGGCGGCAACGGGAAATGGAGATTGAGTGGGTTGAGGGGGTTGGGGAGGGGAAGCGGGTGTTGTACCGGTTGCCGGAGCTGGTTGAGGGGGACCAGGAGGCGGCGGTGTTTGTGGTGGGGTGTGAAGTCGACGCGGATTTGTTGGGGGAGATTGGGGTTGTGGCGACGACGTGTGTGGGTGGGTTGGGGGGATGGCGGCGGGAGTATTCGGCGGCGCTGGTTGGGCGGGATGTGGTGTTGCTGGCGGGGGATGGCGGGGACGGCGCTGGGGAGGCGTTGGGGGCGGTTGGGCTGGAGCTGCAGGGGTTTGCGGAGTCGGTGCGGGTGGTGCGGCTGCCTGTGCGGGGTGGGGATGTGGGGGAGTGGATCGCGACGGGTGGGTCGGCGTTGGAGCTGGAGGGGTTGGCGCGGGCGACGCGGGCGCGGGGGTGGAGCGAGCGGGGGCCGGTGGCGATTGTGGAGCGGTTGTCGGAGGTGACGCCGGAGCGGGTGGGGTGGCTCTGGGAGGGGTGGTTGCCGCGGGGGAAGCTGGCGATCCTGGGCGGGCATCCGGGGGATGGGAAGTCGACGTTGACGGCGGCGTTCGGGGCGGTGGTGTCGCGGGGCGGGACGTGGCCGGATGGGACGACATCGGCGCGGGGCGGGGTGCTGTATCTGCTGGCGGAGGATGGGCTGGGGGATACGTTGCGGCCACGGCTGGAGGCGCATGGGGCGGACCTGGAGCGGGTGGTGGCGGTGCGGGCGATCCGGGAGGCGGACGGGAGCCGGGGGGTGGTGTCTCTGGCCGAGCATCTGGCGGCGTTGGAGCGGCGGATTGTTGAAGAAGAGGTGGCGCTGGTGGTGATTGACCCGCTGATGGGGTTTCTGCCGGCGAAGGGGCGGAGCAGCGAGGGGGCGATCCGGGAGGTGCTGACGCCGGTGGTGGAGATGGCGGAGCGGCGGGATGTGGCGGTGCTGGGGGTGATGCATGTTGGGAAAGAGGGGGCGGGGCGGCGGACGGCGTTGCAGACGTTGCTGGGGCCGACGGTGTTTGGGGCGTTGGCGAGGGTGGTGATGATGACGGGGGGCGGGAATCGGGAAATGGGAATCGAGGGGGTTGGGCGGCGGATGGTGTTGGGGGTGGTGAAGAGTAATGTGGGGGTGAAGCCGGGGGCGGTGGAGTGGAGCCGGCCGGTGGATAGCGCGATTGTGTGGCATGGGGCGGCGGGGTGTTCGATGGAGGAGGTGTTGGAGCGGGGGCGGCGGGGGCCGGAGCGGCGTGGGGCGTTGGAGACGGCGGTGGAGCTGTTGCGGGAGTTGCTGGCGGATGGGCCGGTGGCGTCGCGGGAGGTTGAGGCGGCGATGTTGGCGGCGGGGGTGTCGGTGGCGACTCTGCGGCGGGCGAAGGAGGAGATTGGCGTCGTGTCTCGGCGGGCGAGTGGATCAAAGGTAGCCTGGCTGCTTGAGTTGTCGGGGAAGGTACGGCGTTGACGCGCGACAACGCAGCCGTTGCTTTGGGTTGCGATGCTGGCTCGCGGAAGTAGGTTGAGTTCAACTGGCTCAAGTTGATCATGCTCATTGTGTGAGCGAGTTGAAATGAACTAGTTCACTTGATGAACTAGTTGGCCCGGGAACAATGAAAGGAATGATCTCAGAAGCATCGCGGCCACGCGGAGCGGATGGAGGTCGCCGGTGTCGAGTATCAGCCGATCATGGTCAACATCCGTCGCGCTGTGGCGCGTCAGCCGGAACTGACCATCCCGCTGGAGCAGACGCCGGAGTACAAGGCCGCGCTACGCACTCTCGTTGCGTCGGTGCCAATCTCCGACATTGAATCTCGGCGAATGGACGAGGACATAGGGAGAAGCCGGGACTTTGTCTGGCGTATCAGGCACGGTAGTCAAACAGCGCCAGTCTCTTCTGCCCGTTCCACTTCCGCTCTGTGATCTTTGCGAAGAAGTCCACGCCTAACTCGGCTCGCGGGCGAACACGATGCGATACATCGTGGAGCGGCGCGAATTCTCCGTCCGAGTCGGTGTGAAGACGTGATCGTACCCAATTGAATTCAGTTGCGCCTCGAAGCCATCCAACAGATCAGCGAAGCCCGGCTGTTCGCCACGACGCTTTCTCCAGATCAATTGCTCAAGTGCTGCCTCGCCAATCATCGATCCAAGAGGCGCCGCGAAGGATGGTTGGCCGAGAAATCGCCTCGCGAATGAGGTCATGAAGACGATCACGAGATCCATGCGGACATCCGCTGTCAGCCGCTGGATGGCATCGAAGCGCATTTGATACGCCTGGGGATCGATGACCGCAATTCCCAGTACGTTCCGATCGTTCCCGCTCGGAGAATAAGAAATCACGGGCTTCCTCGACCGCGATATTGCAGTCCTTTGTGGCGATATGAACTCGTCCCGATGGTTCGGCGGCAGTCCGCGCGCGAAGCGCAGAGTTACGTGCGAGGAAGCGTCGTTGATGTAAAGACGGGGAGATTCTGGCCTGCGTACGGCAAGTAATGCGGACCCAGCCTGCTCTTCGCCAGTGACCATATCAACACAGACGCCTGGCCCCGCCAGTAGGTCAGCGTATACGAGTTCCTTCTGGTCCCGTAGCGCTTTCGTGACGATGCCGAGGTACTTATCGATGTAATCCAACTTTTCACGCGTCCAGTCAGGAAGGGTATACGCCAGGTAGCCATCACGCGCGATCGTCTTTATCAATTTGTCTTCAACTCTCGCTTTCTTGGAGTAGGCCATATCTCCACGCTTGTGCCGCGTAGCAACCGGCCGGTTGACTTCTTGGCCCGGCGCACACCGGTTGCGTCATGAGCTCCCCACTGCTTGAAGAACAACGCGACATCTGCCGCGACACTGCCCCGCTGGATCGACACCCGCCCACTCTTCGCCGCATCGGCCGAGCGCCCGGTCCGGACTCACCGCCGACGATCACCCAGTCGATGCCTTCAAGATCCAGTTGCCAACGGTCCGAGCAACGGCTCGCAGGACAGAAACCGGATCGACGCTGGCACAGAACGAAGCTCGTCGACACGCGATGTCCATCGCTGATACTCAACCGAGACGCCAATCCACACGTTGATGGGCCAGTCAAGCAGCGGCGCAAGCTCGCGAAGTCGCTGCCCCCGCTTCGTTAGCACCTGAAACTGATGTTGATCCGCTCGGCACATGACGTTTAACACTGAACGGATGAACTCCAGCGGCACGTCTCGCGAAACAGGTCAGACATACTGTTCACGAAGATCCGACGGGGCTGTTTCCATCGAAGCGGCATACCTGAGTCGCTCCGGATGGAGGGTCAGGTCAAACCCATTCGGGAACGCTGCGGTCCCCCGAAATCGCTCAGCAATTCGCTCGGCGTAGCAGTGAGCGCACCCGGGACTCGATGCGCGAGCATCCCGTCACCGGGTTCCAGGTCGCGTCGGTCCATTCCATCGAAGATCCATCCGCCATCAGTTCGCCTCCTGGAGATCACGCCGCTGTGAACGTCGAAGAGCGAGCCTAGCACGGCGAGGTAGTCAGAGAGGAACCTCCTTGACAAAGGGGTGGACGAATACATCTCCACGAAGAGTACGGCCACGTCGTACGATACATCTCTACGCGCCCAGTGTCGCAATGTCTAGGAGCCGGCATTGGGAAGGACCGCCCAGTAGGCCATAAGCCTAGGGACGGTGTACGTACCAATAGCATGGCACTGACCGCTTGGCAACCCCTTAGCTCCCCAGCAATTACGGCGACGAGCGCTACCTGCCAATCTACGACATGAAACAGGACTGACCTCATCGGGAGGCAGGCCTGTTCGCGCGAGGTTGAGGTACGGCTCACGGCCGATCGGTTAGGATGTCCCGATCGAAATCGCTACCAAGGTTGGAGCCGGCGATGACCGCGACGAGTCTCCCGTCCGCGACCCGGACGTCCCGCCTTCCAGTCGCCGCGCTTGGTGCGGCGATCACGGTTGTCCTCATGTTCGTCTCCGGATTCGGCATCGTGCTGGCATCCGCCGAGACGATGCGTCTGTCGGCGTCCGAGACGATGTCGCTCTTCATCGCGCTGCACGGCATCACGGCGCTCATGAGTCTCGTGCTCACGGTTCGCTATCGCCAACCGCTGATGGCCTCGTACAACTTCGCGGGCTTCCTGCTGTTGGTCTCGGCGGCAGGCCAGTATGGCTACCGCGAGATGGCCGGAGGTGTGCTGGTGGCCGGTGTCCTCGTCGTCGTGATCGGGGCATTCGGGCTCTCAGCGCGCATCGCGGCTCTGGTTCCGGCACCGATTGTCTTGGGCATGCTAGCGGGCGTCGTGCTACCGTTCGTGGTTGGCATCTTCACCGCCATGAACGACGCACCGGCATTGATCGGGTCGATGGTCGTCGGCTTCGTCCTTGCCCGGCGGATGCTGAGTGCCCGCGTTCCAGCCATCCTGCCCGCGCTCGGCATCGGGCTGTTCGTCGCTGCCGTCCAAGGCGACGTGCATCGCTTTCCCGACGGCTGGGTGCTGGCGACGCCGAGCATCAGCCTGCCCGCATGGTCGTGGCAAGCCGTCCTCTCGATCTCGCCGGTATTGGCCGTGCTCATCGCCGCCAACGCCAACCTCGCGATGGCGGTCTATCTCCGTGCCGAGGGATATCAGCCACCGACGCGCGGGCTGGATGTGGTGAGTGGGATCGCCACGATGGTTGGCTCGCTGTTCGGCGCGGTGCCGATGTGCATGGGCAGTGTCTTCGCGCCACTGACGGCAGGGCCGGAGGCGGGCGACCGTGCGCAGCGGCACTGGTCGGTCTACCTCGCGGCTGGCGGGCTGCTCGTGATCGCGTTGTTGGCGGGCATGGCGGCCCAGCTTCCAGCCATGATCCCAGCCTCGTTGCTGTTGGCCATCGCAGGACTGGCGCTGCTACCGGTGCTGGCGCAGACGCTCACCGCCATCACCAGCGGGCCGCTGCGGCTCGGTCCACTGTTCGCGTTTGCCGTCGCGTCCTCGGAGATTCACTCTTGGCGGCTTTGGGCCGCTCTTCTGGGCGCTCGTCATCGGCATGGCGGTGACGGTGTTCCTGGAACCGGCGGAGTATCGGGCTTTCCGTCATCCTGGCGCCGAAGCGTGATTGGCGGAAATGTTGCTGGGGCTACTCGTCGCCGCAACTGTCCATAATCAAAGAGGCGTTAAGTATCACCGTTCCGCTCACTCCACTTCCTACATAGAAGTGGGAATCCCCAAACCCTGCCCCCCGCGCTGGGACTCCGATAACACAACCTTAATGCCAGGATGTCTGCGACACGCTGCCGTTGCGCCACGCATCGGCGGACTCAGGGGTTTGCCGCCTCGAATGTGGAGACGTTTGCCGTCTGAACCCAGCTTCCATCCCGCCGCTCGTAGGTCATGATGCCGGCGTAGATGAAGGCCTGCTGCTGGGCGTTGCCGTCGGCGTCGGTCTGGGTGCGGCGTACCTGGATGCGGGTGATCATCCAGGCCATGGTGGCGTCTTGCGAGACGTGGACGATTGGGGGTTGGAGGTCGTCCCACTCGTGGTAGGTCGCGCCGGCGAAGTAGTCGGTGAAGCGCTGGAGTGAGGCTTCGCGGGTGACTTCGTGGATGGCGCCGTTGGCGACGGTGATGAAGGGTTCGGCCTGGGCGGCGAGGAGGGCGGCGGGGTCGGTCGCGAAGTGGGCGGCGCGGTGGGTGGCGTGGAGGGCGAGGAGTTCCTGTTTCGCGGTTTCGACGGTGGTGGTGGTGGGTGGGGTGTCTGGCATGAGTCGTCCTGTTCGTTGCGTGACGCCGGTTCGGATACTGGTTTAGCGGTTGCAGTGTCGCACAGCCGCGTCCGATTCCTTGCTGCGTGGTGGGGTGAGGTAATCGGAGGTCTCCAAGGATTCCATTGCGCGTGCGCCCGTGTGGGAATCGTTCCATGTCTCAAGAAGGCGCCTCACGGCGCGGGCCGATACAGGATCGGCCCCTACGTGGGTAGGGTGCGCGTTTCCAGCTACGGCATCCCGTGAACTACTTCAGACGTGTACCTACGTTCGAGGATCGCTGATTCGATTCGAGTGTGGGCCGGGCGAGACATCGTCTCGCCCGGATTGGGTGCGGTTGGTCGGTCATGGAAGGTTAGTCGTGGAGGACGAAGGTGACTTTGAGGGCGACGCGGAACTCGGTGACTTTGCCGTTCTCGACGACGACCTGCTGGTCCTGGACCCAGGCGCCTTTGATGCCGTCGAGGGTCTTGGAGGCGCGTTCGATGCCGGTCTTGACGGCGTCGTCGAAGCCGTTGGGGGATGAGGCGAGGATCTCTACGACCTTGGCGACTGACATGAGGTGCTCCTTCCTGAGCTGCGACGAATGGTTGCGGGGTGCTTGCTGGAGCGATGTGCAGGATCGTTGCCACGTTGAAAGGCGTTGTAATGACGCGTCGGCCTGCGGGCCGCGGACCGATCTTAGATCGGTCCCTACGAGGTGAGACGCCAGCTCGTTGGCGACGAGCCTAGTGGTTCTTCTTGTTGCCGAATAGTTTCCCTGCCATGCCTTGTAGATCGTCCATGAAGCCGCCGTCCTTGTCCTGATCGAGGACGCTGGAGAGCATGTCCATCAGGTCGGGGTTCTCCTGTGCCTCGGCTTTGCGCTCTTCGTCGAGGAGGCCGGCGAGGCCGTCGGCGTCGAGGTGCTTCTGCTGCTGCTGCTTGGCGAGCATGCCGAGGACGAGGGGAGCGGCCATCTGGAGCAGCTTGCCGATCGGTGTTCATGTCGAGGCCGGTGGTCTGGGAGAGTGCCGGCCTGGACGGAGTCGCGCTGGCCGCCGAGGGCGTGCTTGAGGATGCCGTCGCCGTCGTCGAGGTCGGGGTTCTGGAGGTAGGCGCCGAGGTTGTCGATGACGCTGCCGTCGTGGTCCTTGGCGATGGCGTCGTGGAGGGCGGCTGCGCCGTCCTTCGACTGGGCGTTTTTGCTGAGGGCGGTGATGATGGCAGGGATGGCGGCGGCGAGGCCGTTCTGGGCGGCGGGGCCGTCCGCGTCGAGCGCAGTTCCGCTGGTTGATGCCTGGGCTGCCGCGATCTGTTGTAACAGTGACTCCGCGAGAGATGCCATGGCCCTGCTCCAATCTGTGCAGTTCCCCACGTGTCACAACGATCGTGGGGGTGCGTGTGCAGCATGCGGCGAAACGGGGACTTTGGCAATGGGCCGGAGAACGCTGAGGCGCGAGATGCGGTTGCGGTGTGTGGCGTCGCGATCGGGAGGGGCAGGGGCTGACTGGGTATGGGCGAGGGACGGACGCAGGTGTCCGTCCCTCGGTGGGCGTGTTGCGTGGTTAGCTGATGATGTCGGAGCGGGTGGTGCTGGCGTCGACGGTGCGCAGGTTGGAGCTGATGACGCCGTTGCCGTGGAGGATGTCGCGGGCTTCGGCTTCGCGGCTGCCAGCGACGACCGAGATGACGATGTCACCTGCCTCGAGGCGCTCGTTGTAGACCTTCGCCTCGTCCTCGGGGATGCCCATGCCGACGAGGGCACCGACGAGTCCACCACCGGCTGCGCCAGCGATGGCGGCAGCGATCGGGCCGCCGATGGCGAGGCCGATGCCTGGGATCGCGACGGCTGACGCGCCAGCAATCAGGGCAGCGACGCCGGCGAGTACGCCGCCGGTGACCGCTCCAACGGCCGCGCCCTCTTCGGCCTCGGTGCCGGTGTCGTCGGCGACCTGGCGGGAGACGTTCTTGTCGCGGGCGATGACGCTGACCTGATCGTTGGTGAATCCGGCGGACTGGAGCCGGCGGACGGCGTCAACGGCGTCGTCTTCGGTCCTGAAGCTCTGGACAACAACGCCCTGGTAGGTTCGCTCATTGTGCTTTGCCATTGGTTACGTTCCCTTCATTCATTGGTCATTCGACCTGCAGCAATGACGCACGTTCTGTGCCTCACTGTGACTGACGGGCAAATGCGGATGCCGGTCGTCAGTGCAAGACGTGACTCGAATGTCGCGCAAGGAGAGTGCGAGGTGTGGCTTGTATGTCAGGGTTGGTTGGTGGCCTCACGCAGCGTCTTGGCGAATACGAAGAATTGTTGGGAGGCGCGCATGCCGGCACGTTCGTAGAGCCGGTCGGCTCCGGTCAGGCTGGTTGAGTCGACGGCGAGGCCGACCCGGTGCTTTCCACGGCGGTAGAACTCGCGGAAGGCGTGCAGGAGCAGGGCGTGGGCGATGCCGCGACGGCGGTATGGGCGGCGGACGGCGACGTAGCGGATGTGGCCGGTCTGTGGCTCGCCGGGGCGCTCCCAGCGGCAGAGGGTGTAGCCTGCGATCGCGCCGGTGGCGTCGTCGATTGCGAGGAACCAGAGGGTGGGGTCGAAGTTCTCTTCTTCGTCCATGAGGTAGCGGCGGAACTCTTCGGGGGTCAGGCTGGAGAAGCCGTGCTCGTCGCGTTGGGCGTCTTCCCAGGCGGCGTGGACGGCGTCGATCTCGCTGGGCTGGAACGTGCGGACGCTGATTCCGGTTGGCCAGGCTGGTTCAGGAGGGAGTTCGTCCATCTCGATCAGCATCCGGTTCCAGACGCGGACGTGTTCGAAGCCGTGTTGGCGGAGGAGCGCCTGGTCGGCTGTGTTGGTGGACCAGACGTTCGTCTGGAGCGTGAGCTTCTCGCCGGTTGGAGCTTTGTGGAGCGACTGGCGGGCGCGAGCTTCGGCGATGGCGAAGATGGCTTGTTCGATGCCCAGGCCGGTGTGGTCGGGCAGGATGACGTAGTCGAAGCCGTACTCGGCGAAGGGCGCGTATTCGCTGTAGTCGGCGTAGGCGACGAGTTGGCCGCCCCGGTCGAGGATGCACCAGTTGTCAGTCTCGATGTTGCGTTCCGGTTCGGTCCAGAACATGCGCATTCGGGCCAGCGTCATGTCGCCTTCGCCGATGTCGTGGATCGAGCGGAGGTTGGTGATCTCGACGGCGGCTTCGAGGTCGTCCATTGTCGCGGGGCGGAGAACGTACCCCTCTGGGAGACTGGCCATCTTCTGGTCCTTCACAACGTCAACCGGTTTTGCCCGCGAGGATGTGTACCACACGTTCTGAACGCTACCGTCCGATCAGTAGCGACACGTTGACGATGACCGGCGTCGGCCGTCCACGGATCGCCGTGCGATTGCGGAAAGAGCTTCGAACGTGCGGCGACTTCGGCGGGTGCTAGTTCCCTGCTTCCCTCAGAACCTTCTCGAAGGTGAATTCGCGCTTGATCTCGCGCATACCGGCGTTGCGGTAGAGACGGTCGGCGCCTGTCAGGCTGCTGGCGTCGACACCGAGGCCGGCGTGAGCGTAGCCGCGGCGAGCGAAGTCGGCGAATGCGTGCTGGAGGAGTGCCTGGCCGATGCCGCGACCGCGATACTCGCGGAGGACGGCGAGCAGCGAGACCCAGCCGGTGTTGTCGAAGCCGGCGCGCTCGGGGTTGCAGAGGGCGATACCGGCGATCTGGTCGCCGTCCATCGCGAGGTGCCAGAGGCCGGGGTCGAAGTTCTCGTTGGATTCGATGCGGAAGTAGAGGAACTCCTCCAGCGGCATCGGAGCATAGCCCCAGTGATCCTGCCAGGCGGCTTCGGCGGTTTCCCAGACGGCGCGCTCGTCCTGATCGCGGACGAAGGTGCGGACGGTGATGCCGTCGGGCCAATTCGCAGGCGCAGGGGTGTCGAGGTCGATCAACATCTGGATACCGTCGCGGATGTGGACGAATCCGTGTGATTCAAGGTGTCGGTGGGCTTCGGTTGCCAGGCTTGAGGCGAACGTATGCAGGACGACCCGTTCGCCATCCGGCGCCTGGTGTACCTCCCGACGGGCTCGGTGCTCGATGATGTCGAACAACACTGGCTCGATGCCGATGCCATCGAAGTCTGGATGGACGTGGTGATCGAACTCGAAGAGGGTGAAGGGCGGGAACTCGTAGAGCTCCATGAAGGCGGCGATTCGCCCGTCCGGCGCGATGACGAGCCAGTCTTCATCGGTGATGTCGCGCTCTGGCTCGTTCCAGTACAGCAGAATGTCGGAGACCGACATCATCTCGGTCCCTGTCAGTGCCAGGGAGCGAGCGTTGACGAGTGCCGCCACCTCGGCTACGTCGTCGAGTTGTGGTGCACGGATGGTGAACCCGGCCGGTAGCGCAGTCCTCGGCGTAGTTGCGGTCATTCTTACTTCCTTAGTGGCACGGCGAGCGACGCACGACTTGGTGCGTCAAATGGTACAGCCCGCAATTGTGGCGAACTCGGCGATGGTTTGGCCTGAACTTGAAGGCAGGCTGCGGCTGGTCTTTCGGTCAGGCTCCGGGGTATGCGCCGAGGGCTACGGTTCGATCGGGACGCTGGGATCATCGAAGACGACGTCGAACTCTGGTGGGAGCGTGCCAACCGGGGCGACGGCCATGACGTGGAAGTTCCCTTCGCCGACTTTCCGTCGCAGTTGCTCGACTATCTTGCGGACGTTGTCATATGGGCCGCTGATGAAATACGGCTTGCCGTCGAGGCCGGTTGGTATCTCCTCGGTAGCCTGTTCTGGATCCGCATCACGCAGGAACGGAGCGGCCAGCGAGTAGTCGCGATGTGGCCGGAAGCCAAGCGACGCTGCGTAGTCGATTCCTGTCTGGACGATCTTGGCGGCAAGATCGAAGGGGATCGGTTCGAGGGCGGCCTTCGACGGCACGGTCTCAAGCCAGGCTCGATAATCGGCCTCATCGGTGAAGCGCATCGTGTGCGCGTTCTTGACACCGAGGCAGCCGAGGTCGACGAGGAAGATGGCCGAGGCGAACTCGCCCGCGTCTGACCGGCGCGTGACGATCAGCTGGATGAGCTCACCGGGCGAGCGCCAGGTCTCAGGTACGAGGCACTCGTGGAGTGGCCAACTGTGCATTGGAGCGGACATCGAGAGTGGGCGCAGGTTGCTGACTGGCTGGTCGGCAGGTGGCTCGTTGCCTTCCAACCGCTTGAGTGCGCGCTTGCTGAGCTTCTTGTCACGAGGCTGGGGCATCTTCGGACCTCCGGGTCGAGAGTGGTGGGTGTTGCGTCGATCAACAAGGCTAACACGGAGGCAGCGTTGCGCAGCGTCCCGACGCTGCGCAACGCTCACGATCGATAGATCGATACCTCAGGATGCGCGTCAGCCTCCCCAGACCTGGGCGAAGACGCGGAGATAGTTCTCGCCGAGAATCTTGCGGACGTCGTCGTCGGTGTAATTGCGGGCCAGCATCCGGTCGATGAAGTTGGTGACGTGGGTGTAGTTCCACCAGCCGTCGAGGGCGCGCATCGGCGAGCGAACGTCGGTCGTGATCAGGCTGCCGTAGCGACCGGCGACGTCGGGATACTCCGGCTCGCCCCACGGATCGTGCTCGTGGTCCGGATAGGTGCCGAGCGACATATCGGTGCCGATGCCGATGTAGTCGGTGTTGCCGATCAGGTTCGCGACGTAGTCGATGTGGTCGATGAAATCGTCGACGGTCGGCCAGTGGCTGTCCTGGGGCTTCATGACGAGCGGCCCCCAGGGGGCGAGCCCGATGATGCCGCCCTTCTCGACGCAGAGCTTGATCTGGTCGTCGTCGATGTTGCGCGGGTTCGGGACGACGCCGTTCGGGTTCGAGTGGCTGAAAAGACGACGGGCTGGCTGCTGCGCTCGATGATCTCCAGCGACGATTGCTTGCCGAGATGGGTGCAATCGAGCAGCACGCCGACGCGGTTGCACTCGTCGACGACGAGTTCCCCGAAGCGGGTCAACCCGCTGGACGTGCGGTCGAGCGCGCCGTCGCAGATCCCGTTGGTCGTGTTGTAGGCCGGAAGCATCATGCGCAGCCCGAGCTTGTGGAACGCCTCGATGCGGTGGAGCTTGTTGCCGATGAAGTCGCCACCCTGGGCTGCCATGATGAAGGCGGCTTTGCCCTCGCGCTTGGCACGGCGGATATCCTCGGCCGTCTCGACGACGATGCAGTTCGGATACTGGCGGGCGACGAGATGCCAGAACATGCCCTCTTCCATGGCCTGCTCGACGTTGGCATGCGGACGCCAGCAGGTCGCGGCGTACGCGGTGACGCCGTGGCGGTGGGCATTCGGCGTAGTCGGCGTCCGGCCAGGCCTGCATGCAGGAGTCGATGAAGATGTACGGATGGTCGGATTCCAGGAACGGGTGGAAGCCTTTGTTGGCTTTCTCGATCTGCTCTCTCGACAGCGACATTGTTTCCCCTCCGCAATCGGCTATTGACGATAGACCGGAGTCTGACAGATTCTCGATCTGATGCCAACGGGGTGTGCTACGGTGAGTGGTTGGATGCTAACTGCGGTTTCACGCGATCAGGGGGATTGGATGATTGACGGGGTACGGGTCGTTGGGGCAGAGCATCCGGCGATTGGCGAGGTGCTGACCGACGACGCGTTGGCGTTTGTTGCGGGGTTGCAGCGGAGGTTCAATGGGCAGCGTAAGGAACTCCTGGGGCGTCGTCGCGAGCGGCAGGCGGCGATCGATGCTGGCAATCTGCCGGATTTCCTGGAGGAGACGGCGGATATCCGCGCGGGAGATTGGCGGGTCGCGCCGACCCCGGACGACTTGCAGGATCGGCGCGTTGAGATTACCGGGCCGGTCGAGCGCAAGATGGTGATCAACGCGCTGAACTCTGGCGCGAAGGTATTCATGGCCGACTTCGAGGATGCCAACTCGCCGACGTGGGCGAACGTGCTCGAAGGGCAGGTCAACCTGCGCGATGCGATCCGCCGCACGATCTCGCTTCGATAACCCGGATGGCCGCGTCTATGAGCTGAACGAAGAGACCTCGACGCTCGTCGTCCGGCCGCGTGGCTGGCATCTGGTCGAGCGGCACGTCGAGATCGACGGTGAAGCCGTGTCGGCGAGCCTGTTTGACTTCGGGCTGTACATGTTCCACAACGCGGCGGAACTGCTGGCACGGGGGAGTGGGCCGTACTTCTACCTGCCGAAGCTGGAGAGTCATCTGGAGGCGCGGCTCTGGAACGATGTGTTTGTTGCTGCGCAAGAGGAACTGGGCATTCCGGTTGGATCGATCCGGGCAACGGTACTGATCGAGACGATCATGGCGGCGTTCGAGATGGACGAGATCCTGTATGAGTTGCGCGATCACGCAGCGGGGCTGAACGCGGGACGCTGGGACTACATCTTCAGTGCCATCAAGAAGCTCCGCAACGATCCAGAGGCGGTTCTGCCCGACCGGGCGCAGGTGACGATGGCGGTGCCGTTCATGCGGGCGTACGCGCAACTGCTGGTCCGGACCTGCCACCGGCGTGGCGCCCACGCGATTGGCGGGATGGCGGCCTTCATCCCCAACCGGCGTGATCCGGAGGTGACGGCGACGGCGCTGGATCGGGTCCGCGAGGACAAGGAGCGCGAGGCGGGCGACGGCTTCGATGGGACGTGGATCGCGCATCCAGACCTGGCTCCGGTGGCGCTGGAAGTCTTCGATGCTGTCCTCGGAGACCGGCCACATCAGAAGGACAAGCTTCGAGAGGACGTGTCGGTCTCAGCGACGCAGTTGCTGGACGATGGGCATTACCGGTGGGGCAATCACCGAAGACGGCGTCCGGCTGAACGTCAGTGTCGCGTTGCAGTATCTGGATGCATGGCTGAACGGGAATGGTGCGGCAGCGATCAATAATCTGATGGAAGACGCGGCGACGGCTGAGATCTCTCGCGCGCAGCTCTGGCAGTGGATTCGCCACGGATCGACGTTGAGTGATGGCCGAACGATGTCACGCGGAACTGTACCGGGCGGTGCGAGACGAGGAGTTGGCAAAGCTGGGTGGCGCGGGTGTACGGCGTTTGGGCGACGCTGTTGAGATTCTCGACGGGCTGGTTGTGAACGACGAGTTCGAGGAGTTCCTGACGTTGCGGGCGTACGGGTATCTCGATTAGCGGCGGTGTTGGTGGGTTCGAGACGGCGTTCGATGATGGTCCCGGGCACGAAATCGTCCAGCGGCCGTGTCGTCTGGTGCACTCTGATTACACGAGTTCCTGCAATGGAGCGCCAACGCCTGCGCCGTGGGGAACCACGCAGGCGACACACCGGGCGCCTCACGGCGCGGGCCGATACAGGATCGGCCCCTACCTGGTTGAAATCGAGGGTGCCAGATGCTCGGCGAGCATCGCGGCTGGAAGGTTTGTGTTCGCGCGCATCAGTGTGGGGAAGATTGACGCGTCGCAAATGTAGAGGTCATCGATTCCGTGTACCTTCCCCTGAGCGTTCACGACTGAGCCTGGGTCCTGTTCCAGACCCATCCGGCACGAGCAAGCAGGGTGATAGTAGATCCCGACCGTGCGCTCGATATAGGCGGCAAGATCCTGGGGTGTCGTGATGCTGGCTCCCGGTTGGGTTTCGGCGTGAAGCAATCCGCTATTCAACGGACCGGACATAATATCGCGAGCGATCTCGAAGCCGTCGAGCAGGACACGGAGGTCTTCGCCTTCGGGATCGGAGAGGTAGTTGTGCTCGATGCGTGGTGGAGCGGATGGGTCGGGTGATGTAAGGGCGATCGTCCCTGTGGATTTCGGCCAGACCGACGAGACGGCAACCGCGTATACGTCGTTGCCGTCTGCGAGACGCCAGCCAGCGACAGCGTAGATGTGAATGTCGAAGGCTTCCTGACAGATGCTACTGCGCGCCTTTGCGAGTGATTGCTCATCCGGCGACCAGTGAGATTGCTCGAAGTCGGCCATCGCGCGGTCGAGGCTGGCGGACGGACGATAAATGAGGTTGATGCCGGGTGGTCGGCGAGTGCGCTGCCCGACGCCGGGTAGATCCTGGACTACTGGGACGCCGAGCGAGGCTGAGTTCGGCGGCAGGGCCGATGCCGGAGCGGAGAAGAATTGCCGGGGAACCGTAGGCACCAGCGGCGAGTACGATCCTTTCGGCGGAGATACGGGCAGGCTTGCCGTCGATGATGGCGTGAATCAGCGACCGCGCGACCGTTCGCATACTTCGACCCGGTCGATCAACGCGTTTCCGACGATGGTGAGATTGCCCTTCGATCGCACCGGGTCGAGATAGGCTAGGAGGTGTTCCACCGGTTGCCGTCAACGACGTTGACAGGCGACGGGCCAACGCCAGTGTTTTCGTCGGGGTCGTTCATGTCGGGGGAGTGTGGGATGCCGGCAGCGATGGCTCCTTCAATGAACGCTCGGTGAAACGGTGTGATGGCGTTGTCGGGTGGGATCGTGACCTGAAGCGCGTGCAGGGCGCGTTGGAATGCAGGCTCAACGGAGTTCCAATCCCAGCCCGGATTGCCGAGTTCGGCCCAGTGGTCGTAGTCGCGTCGGTGTCCGAGGAGCGCGACGCATCCGTTGTGTGACGAGCAACCGCCAATGACTTTGGCGCGCTCGAACGGCGTCGCATGCGGGTGTGCGATGTGTGCTGAGCCGGAGTAGCCCCAGCCGTGCGACTGCGGGATGCGGCGAGCGTCCAGCAGGTCGGCAGGCCACTGGCCGTCAGAGAGTGGACCATAGTCGGGTCCGGCTTCGAGCAATACGACGTTCGCGTCGGTGTCGCGTGCGATGATGCCGGCGAGAGCGGCGCCGGATGTCCCACCTCCACAGATCAAAATGTCAATTGATGGGGGAAGTGTCACCGGCGTCTCCTGCCATGTTTGAATGTGCGCGGCTTGACTCGCTGCGAGCGTGGCTCGTATGTCGTGATCTTGCCAGTTTGGCGGGTCGATGCTCAACCGAAATTACACGTCGAACGAGGATGATCGAGGAACACGTTACTGTGATGTCGATGCTCTGCGAGGAATTGGACGATTGTTCTCACCGTATCCGACGACAGCAGCCGCCAAAACTGGATCGATGCGACGAGCGCACCCTTAGACCTGGCATGCGGACGATCTTCTCTGTGGATGGCTCACGCTACCTGGATTGGCAGGCAGAACTTCTCGCGTACACATTCGAGCGCGTGCAGCAACCTGGAAGGCTGACGCGCCTGTGGTCGGGTGTTGGAGAGCCGGAACCGTTTGCCGGTGAGACGTTTCAGACGCGTCCGTATTCACCTCATCCGGTCACTGGTGACGAGTACTTGTGTTACAACCGACAGTTCGCGCTCAGGGACTGGCTCCGAGAAACGCCAACCGCACGATGAAACAATCGTGCTGCTCGATCCCGACTTCGTGTATCTTCGGTCGATCGAGACCGGGGTGCAACCGGGCCACCCGTGCGCGCAGATGACTGGCTACATCGATCCTCTGTACTATCCCACGCTGATCGAGCGACACTGCCGCCGCCCCGACGCGATTCAACCGATCGGCTGGCCGGTGATTATCCACCGAACGGATCTTGCCGCGCTCACGCCACTCTGGATCGCCAAGACCGAGGCGATCCGCAACGACGAGGTTGTTCGGGCGGATGCCGGCTGGATCACGGATATGTGGGGATACGTCTTCGCTGCGGCTGAACTGGGTATTTCACACGAGCTCGACTATCTGGCTGCAACGCAGATGGACCAGCGCGACGATACGCCGTTCATCCACTACTGCTATGAGTCCGAGAGTCCGTCCGGGACCTGGCGCTGGGAGAAGCGGTGGTACGAACCCGCCGGACGAATCCCGGAACCGCCCGACGACGTCCCGCTCGCTTCACGAGCGCTGATCGAGATCGTGAATGAGTGGCTCGACTCACGCGCCAGTCCAGAGGCAGACGAAGCGCTTGATCTGCGACAGGTCCGAACGGTTCCGGTACCCGCCTGACCCACCTGAGTCCGCGCAATTCGTAGCACTTGTCCTGTCCAACGTGATTCCTGATCAACGCTATGCCTGACGTGTCGTACTATGCGCGTCGACGCGGTCGATTCGACGTTGACGTTCGACGGGGAGGGCATGATGCCACTAGTCATTGGCGCGGTCGCGCCACATGGGTTTCCGGTGATTCCAGAGATCAGTGAGGATGCCGAAGGCGCGCTGAAAACGCGCGAGTCGATGCTGGAGATGGGACGACGGTTTGCAGCGGCGGCACCCGAGGTGGTGTTCATCAGCGGGCCGCATGGGATCAGGGTCAACGGAGCAATTTCGCTGGCGGATTGTGCGCGTGGGGCTGGGACGCTGCACTACCACGGGAAGATGGTCGAGCTGAACGTTCCGTTCGACCTGGAGTTCACCGACAAGGTCGTTGCGCTGGCGAAAGAACGTGGGGTGCCAGTCGCGCAGGTTGGATATGGTGGATCGAACCGCGTCCAGTCGGTGTTGCCGATGGACTGGGGCGTGATGACGCCGCTGTGGTTCGTGGGGCACGACACGAACATGGTTGGCCGGGGTCATGTGCTGTCGAGCCTGTTCGATGGAGTACCTGAGACGACCGGGCCGGCGGCGGTCATTGCCAACCCATCGCGGCTGCTGCCGCGTGAGGTGAATGTCGAGCTTGGGAAGATCGTTGCGGAGGTCGCCGAGGCTGATCCGCGCCGGATCGGGTTCATTGCGTCGTGCGACTGGGCGCATAGGCACGACGCCGAACCATCCGAATGGGTTTCACCCGGACGCGCCTCGGATGGATGAGACGGTCGTCCAGGCGATCAAGGACAACGACATCATGCGACTGATCGATCTCGATGACGAGTTCATCAGCAATGCCGCGATCGACGGACTCTGGCAACTGCTGATGCTCGCGGGGGCGCAGCAAGTTGTTCCGATGGATGTCGATTTCCTCTCGTATGAGGCGCCGACCTACTACGGAATGATCGTCGCAACCTACTCGCCGACATCCTGAGCGTAGCGCGATTTCGGGGCAACTCGTATGACTGCGAGGTACTCGCGCGTCTTGACAGTCGTGTCATTCGCGTCAAGAATCCTCGCGGACGACGATCCGTAGACGGTCGGGCCGGGCGCCGATTGTGTGGCGGCTCGCGCTGCGGGTGGTTACGGCTCGTGGGAGGAGCAGGGAGCAATGGATCAGAAGCTATTGAACTCGCTTGAGTGGCGGTTGGTTGGGCCGCATCGCGGTGGCCGCGTTGTCGCGGTTGCGGGGCATCCGACGAAGCGCGAGACGTTCTACTTCGGTGCTTGCGCCGGTGGTGTCTGGAAGACGACGAGCGCCGGTGCGCTCTGGGAGAACATCTCGGACGGGTACTTCAAGACGTCGGCCGTCGGCGCGCTGACAGTCGCAGACGCTGACCCGAACGTGATCTACGCCGGAATGGGTGAGACCAGCATTCGCAGCAACGTCTCGCATGGTGATGGCGTCTACCGGTCAACTGATGCTGGCCGGACATGGCAGAACATCGGGCTGGCGGAGACGCGTCACATTGGCGACATTCTGGTCCACCCGAAGAACCCGGACCACGTCTACGTCGCAGCGCTGGGACACGCCTGGGGGCGCAACGAGGAGCGTGGCGTCTATCGCACAACTGATGGCGGCAAGAACTGGGACAAGGTTCTGTACGTCAGCGACAACGCCGGGGTCCACGACATTGCCTGGGACCCGAACAACCCGCGCATCCTCTACGCGGCTGCCTGGGAGACCCAGCGGCATCCGCACGCGCTGTGGAGTGGTGGCGAGGAGTCGGGCATCTGGCGCTCGACAGACGGCGGCGATACCTGGACTGACATCACGCGCAACAAGGGGCTGACCGAGGATGCCGTGCTCGGCAAGATCGGCGTTGCGGCGTCCCCAGCCAAGCCGGGCCGGGTCTGGGCGCTGGTTGAGGCCGAGAACAAGGGCGGGCTATACCGGTCCGACGACTACGGCGACACCTGGACGCATCTGACGGAGAACCAGGACCTGCGCCGGCGGCCGTGGTACTACATGCACGTCTTCGCCGACCCGAGCGATGCAGACACGGTCTGGATTCTGAACCTCGGCTTCCGGAAGTCGATCGACGGCGGCAAGACGTTCGAGCAGATCCCGACGCCGCACGGCGACAACCACGGCCTCTGGATCGATCCGAATGACTCCGACCGCATCATCGAAGGCAACGACGGCGGCGCCTGTGTCACCTTCGACGGCGGCTACACCTGGTCGAGCATCCTGAACCAGCCGACGGCGCAGTTCTATCACGTGACCGCCGACGATCAGGTGCCGTACAACATCTACGGTTCCCAGCAGGACAACTGGGCGATGCGGCTGCCGAGCATCGAATTCGAGGGCGCGATCTGCAGAAGAACTACATCGAGCCGGGTGGTGGCGAGTCGGGCTACATCGCGATCAGCCCCAAGCAGCCGCACAACGTCTTCGGCGGCGGGATCGGGACAGGGCTTGGCCATGGCCGACTGATCGCCTGGAACCCACAGACGCGGCACGCACGCAACGTGACGGTCTGGCCGGAGATCGTCGGGTTCGGCGGCGGCGCTGACCACTTGAAGTATCGCTTCCAGTGGACCTTCCCGGTCGAGTTCTCGCCGCACGACGACGACGTGCTCTACGCGGCGTCCAACGTCGTCCACCGCTCGACCGACGACGGTTCGAGTCTGGGAAGTGATCAGCCCGGACCTGACGCGCAACGATCCTGAGCGAGACCAAGTCGTCCGGTGGGCCGATCACCGCCGACAACTCGGGCGCGGAGATCTATTGCACGATTTTCGCGTTCCGCGAGTCTCCACACGAGGCCGGGCTGCTGTGGGCGGGATCGGACGATGGACTCGTCCACGTTTCTCGCGACGGCGGCAAGAACTGGGAGAACGTCACGCCGGCGGATCTGCCGGAGTGGTCGCGGATCAGCATCATCGAGCCGTCGCCGTACGATGCCGGAACCGTCTACGTCGCGGCGAACCACTATCAGCAGGATGACCTCAAGCCCTACCTGTTCAGCTCGACCGACTACGGCCAGAGCTGGAAACTGATCGTCAACGGCATCCCCGACGACGAGTTCACGCGCACGGTTCGGGCCGATCCGGCACGACAGGGTCTGCTGTACGCCGGGACGGAAATTGGCATTGCACGTCTCGTTCGACGACGGCGATTCGTGGCATCCGTTCCAGGCGAACCTGCCGGTGACGCCGATTCACGATGTCATCGTGAAGGGGACCGACCTGGTCGCGGCGACGCATGGACGATCGTTCTGGATTCTCGACGATCTGTCGCCGGTGCATCAGATGCAGCCAGCGACGGCGTCCGAGTCGTGCGGTCCTGTTCCAGCCGCGCGACACGATTCGCTTCCGTCAGTACGGGCGCGCGTTTGGGACGACGCCAGGAATCACCAACTACAAGATGACCGGGCCAACGACGGTGGCGTACCGACCGGTTGAGACGGCGATGGGGACCAACAAGGAGGTCTTCCTGGACGCCGGTCACAATCCGCCGAACGGTGTCATCGTCCACTACTGGCTCAAGGAGCAGCCGGAAGACGAGCTGACGGTGACGATCCTCGACGCCGACGGCAACGAGGTGCGCTCATACTCCAGCAAGAGCGAAGAGCCGCCGAAGGCGCCAGCGGCAGTCGGGGCGAACCGGCTGGTCTGGGATTTCCGCTATACGAAGCCGACCAAGCTCGACGAACCGCCGAAGAACGACCGGTTCGGGCAGATGATGGAGGCTGGAGCGTCGCCTCGGGCGCTGCCGGGTACGTATCAGGTACGGCTGAAGGTTGGCGAGACGGAGCTGACGCAGGAGTTCCAGATTCTCGACGACCCGCGTCTGTCGGTGTCGGAGAAGGAGCTGCAGGAGCAGTTCGAGATGAAGCTTGCGCTTCGCAACGACATCTCGACCGTCCACGAAGCACTCAACCAACTGCGCGGCATCAAGAAGCAGGTCGAGGCCTGGGAGGGGCGCCTCAAGGACGACAGCAACCGCGAGGAGGTCGTCAAGGCTGCCGGCGAGGTCAAGGAGGCGCTGACTGCGGTCGAGGGCGAACTGACTAACCTTGATTCCGACAAGGCGCAGCCGGGCGTGTCGAAGCTGAAGGAGAAGCTGGTTGCGTTGTCGATGATGATCGATGAGTCGGACCACGCTCCGACGGCCGGGGCTGTCGAAGTCCAGGCGATGATCGGCGATCAGCTCGAGACGATTCAGGCGCGCCTGCGCCAGACGATCTCGGACGATGTCCAGAAGCTGGTCAAGCTGCTGGAGACGGCGAAGGTGCCGACGATCATCGTTTGATCGGTTGATGTAGCACGAACGCCGGGGGTGGATGCCGCCCCCGGCGTTTTCGTGTTCGTGTCCTGGGAGCCAGGGCGAGGCTGCGGCCATCGCCGCCTACCGGAGAGCGGTGCGCGTTAGTCGAGCGATTCGTCGGTGATGATTGAGGCGATGAAGTCGGGGTCGATGCTGCCACCGCTGACGATGCAGACTGACTTGCCGCGTTTGTCAGGCGGGGTCGCGAGGGCGGCGGTCGTGGCGAGCGCGCCGGCTCCTTCGGTGACGATCTTGTTGCGAAGTGCGAGCCGCTTGATCGTCTTCTTTACGTCGTCGTCGGAGACGAGGATCACGTCGTCGATGACCTCGCGGAGAATCTCAAAGACCTCTGGGACGACGAGGGGGACGGCGACGCCATCGCAGATGGTGTTGCAGGTGACGGTCATCGGCTTTCCGGCTTCAAGGCTCTGGTAAAGGGCGCAGCAGCCTTCCGGCTCGACGGCGACGATACGGATGTCGGGCCTCAGCGACTTGACGGCGGTTCCGACGCCGCTGCTAAGTCCGCCACCTCCGACGGGGACGAAGATCGTTTCGATGTCCGGTACGTCTTCGAGGATCTCGAGGCCGATCGTGCCTGCCCCTGCCATGACGACCGGGTCTATCCATGGGTGGATGAAGGCGTATGGTTCGTCGTCCCAACCGTGGTCGGCCATGTAGCTGAACAGATGTTCGCGGGTGACGAGAACCGGTTCGCCACCGTAGGCGCGCATCGCAGCGATTTTGGATTCCGGGGCGTTGTCGGGCATGAGGCTGCGGGAGGTGACACCGAAGTAGCGGCCCGACCAGGCCAGCGCCTGAGCGGTGTTGCCGGAACTGGTGGTGCTGATGCCGGCGGCCCGGCGTTCCGGCGACAGTGCGGCGACGGCGTTGAAGATGCCGCGTAACTTGAATGAGCCGATGGGCTGGAGGTTTTCCAGCTTGAGCATGATGTCGCTGGAGCCATCGTACGAATGGAGCGGGACGACCGGTGTGCGAACCGCAACGCCGCGCAGCCGTTCGGCAGCGGCGTGGATATCATCAAGCGTCGGTCGGTCTGCCACTGATTCCCCCTCGCAGCGTCGTTGGCGGTCAGTCTGCCGTGACGGCAGTTGCTTCTCGCAGAGCGGTCGCGATCAGCTCGAAGTCGTCATCATCAATCTTGTGGACGTTGCCCTGGAACGCGAGCGTCCAGTTGGCAGCCGGCCACTTGGCGACGTAGGTCATCTGGCGCGCAATCGGCTCGGCCGGGATGAAATCGCCATCGGCCAGAACCAGCTCCGGCTGGATCCTGACTCGGAATGGATAGTCTTCAGCGTCCTTTTTCGGATCGCGACTCTTCCAGATCGGAGTATGATCTTCATAGTATTCACTGGTGATGGTCGCGAATCCGGCAAAGGCCTTGACGCCGGTAATGTACCAGACGATTCTGTCGCCAGGTTTCATCGTCTCAGCCTTCTTGCGGTGCCGGCTCTTGATTCCCTGGACCGTGAAGTCGAGGCTGCGGGTTGCGGCGAAGTTGTCGGGCGAGCCGACAATGATCCAGTTCGTTTGATCAGACATCCGGAAACTCCCGTCGTAGTTCGGCGAAATCGTGGCCAGTATGCCAGTGAGTGTACGTTCAGTCCAGTGAGGGTGAGGCGAGCCATGTCGGTCGAGAAGAGCGTCATCGCACAGCAGCTCGCGGCAATCGTCGGCGAGGCGAACGTTGTTGCGGACCGGGCCGGGCTGTCGGTCTACGAATATGATGCGTCAGACGAGGCGATTGCCGGGACACACCAACCGCTGCTGGCTGTCCTGCCGGGGACGGCCGAGGAAGTGCGGGATGTCGTTCGGGTCGCGCTGGCCAACGACCTGCCGGTCGTAGCCCGAGGGGCCGGGACCGGACTGGCGGGCGGCGCGATTGCCTGCCGAGGCGGGATCATGGTCGTCATGACGCGGATGACCGAGATCCTTGAGGTAAACGAGATTGACCGCTACGCGATTGTCGAGCCGGGCTTGATAAACCTCGACCTGTCAACGGCGATCGCCGATCGGGGCTACTTCTTCGCGCCGGATCCCGCCAGCCAGCGGGCCTGCACGATTGGCGGGAACATCGCCAACAACTCCGGTGGTCCGCATTGCCTCAAGTACGGTGTGACGAGCAATCACATTCTCGGGCTGGAAGTCGTGCTGCCCAGTGGTGAGCTGGTCTGGGTCGGTGGTTCGTCGGCCGAGACGCCGGGGTTCGATCTTACGGGCGCGATCGTTGGTTCTGAAGGAACGCTCGGGATCGTCACGAAGGCGATGGTCAAGTTGACGCGCAAGGCGGAGCAGGTCGCAATCCTGCTGGCTGCGTTCCCGTCAATGGAGACTGCATCGCGGGCAGTGTCAGCGGTGATTGCCAACGGGATCCTGCCGGCATCGCTGGAGATGATGGATGCGCTGACGATATCGGCTGTCGAAGCCGCGTTCCACTGCGGATACCCGACTGACGCTGCAGCAGTGCTGTTGGTTGAGCTGGATGGGATGCGGGAGACGGTCGCTGAGCACGCTGAGGCTGTCGCAAGGCTGTGCCGCGAGAACGACGCGCAGATGGTACGGATGGCGACGACGAAAGCAGAGCAGGATCTGCTCTGGCTGGGGCGGAAGTCGGCGTTCGGGACGCTCGGCCGGCTCGCGCCGAACTACTACTTGCAGGATACGGTCGTGCCTCGGACGAAGCTGCCGACGGCGCTGGAGTTCGTCGATCTGTTGAGTCGGGACTTTCGGCTGCAGATCGCGAACGTGTTTCACGCTGGAGACGGGAACCTGCATCCGCTGATGCTGTTCGACCGCTACGAGAAGGGCGCGATCCAGCGGGTGCTTGAGGCGGGGGATGCGCTGCTGGAGCACTGTATTGCGGCGGGGGGTGCAGTCAGTGGTGAGCATGGGATTGGGATGGAGAAGAAGGAAACACTGTCGTTGGTGTTTACATCCGATGACCTGGCCGCGATGGCCGGCTTGAAGCGATCGTTCGATCCGCGTGAGCTGTTCAATCCCGACAAGATCTTCCCGACCGCGTTCTCGTGTGGCGAGCTGTCGAAGATCAAGCAGCAGGCGCTGGTCCAGGACGGCATGTATGTCGTCTGAGACGAAGGTCGACGACGGGGTTCGGGAACCTGGCGCCGGAGCAGATTGTTGCCCCGGACTCGGTCGGGGATCTGACCGAATGCCTTCGCCAGGCACGACACGATCGAGCGCGGTTGATGATCGCCGGCGGCGGGACGCGGTTGGCATATGGCAACAGTGGCGGACCGTTTGATCGGATACTGCTGACGAGAGGCTTGAACCGGATCATCCACTACGAGCCGGACGACATGACGCTCGCGGTTGAGCCGGGCTGCACGATCGAGCAGATCACGAACCTGCTGGCCGAGCAGGGACAGTACATCGCGCTGGATGTCGCGCATCCGGAGCGGGCCACGATTGGCGGCTCGTACGCGACCGGATTGAGCGGCCCACGCCGACTGAGTGGTGGTTCGCTCAAAGACTGGGTGATTGGTGTCGAGGTGGCGGGAGTCGACGGCACGATCGCGCGGGCAGGTGGGATGGTGGTCAAGAACGTCACCGGCTTCGACATGATGCACCTGCATTATGGCGCGCTTGGAGCGTTCGGTGTCGTCACCCGCTTGAACCTGAAAGTGTTTCCGCAACCGGGCGAGAGCCGTAGCGTCGTATTTTCATTCGACGACGCTGCCAGCGCGCACGCGGCGGCCATTTCGATACTTCGGTCGCAGTTGCAACCCAGCTCGATTCTGATTTCCAACGAGGACGGCTGGCGTGTCCTCGTGCGGATCGACGCACCGGCGACGGCGATCGATGCGCTTGTCCAGCGAGTTGTCGATACGGCGAACGAGACTGCCGCAGCGACTGAGCCTTCGATCTCCGATGGGGGCGACGCGGCGGTTGCGCCGTTTGTGCGGTCGGTGGACCTCACGACCGGGAGAGTCATCGCGCGCGTTCCGATCGTGGCAACACGCCAGATCGGTCTTCTCGGACGGGTGAAATCGGAGCACCGGCTTGACGTCTGTGCTGACCTGGGATCGGGACTTGTTTATCTGACCGCGACATCGAGGGATGTAATCACAGAGCTTCTGAGCGGCGACGACGGGCAGCCGACGTGGTTGTCGCTGCCAGCGGGAGATCGCCAGGACACGGATGTGTTCGGGCCGTTGGCTACACCGTCGGCGGATGTCGTCCGGCGGCTGAAGGACTCATTCGATCCAGATCGACTGCTGAATCCGGGCCGTTTTGTGCTGGGCCTTTAGGACTGGTTGGAGACACAGATGCAGGTAGTGGACGCTCCGCAGGAAGCACGAGCAGCAGTCGAGCCGGAGCGGTTGACTGGGTTTTCGGGGCCGGATGCGCCACCCGTCGATGTGATCCGATCGTGCGTCCATTGTGGGTTCTGTTTGCCTGCCTGCCCGACCTATCGGGTGACGCTGCGCGAGCGTTCGTCGCCGCGTGGTCGCATCTCGTTGATCAAGTCTGTGTCCGAAGGCAAGCTCGACATCATGGACGCGACGTTTCAGGAGGAAATGTACCTCTGCCTGAACTGCCGCGCCTGCGAGGCTGCCTGCCCGTCAGGAGTGAAGTACGGCGAGCTCGTCGAATCAGCCCGAGCCCAGATTGAGGCGAACGTGAAGCGTCCTCCGCAGGTGCGGGCCGCCCGGACGGCGGCATTCCAGGGAGCGTTCGCAGACATGCGGCGGTTTCGGACGCTGTCACGCGCCCTCAAGCTTTACCAACGGAGTGGGGCGCAAACGGCGGTGCGTCGCTCGCGGGTGTTAAAGCTGATGAAGCTCGAACAGCAGGAAGCGATGCTACCGGCGCTGTCGGACACGTTTCTGATTCCGGGCCAGGAGTTCTGGCTGGCTCAGGGTAAGCGACGCGGAACGGTCGCATTGCTGGCAGGTTGCGTGATGAGCACCGCCTATGCGGATGTGCACCGCGCAACGGCGCGCGTTCTGGCGCGCAATGGGTTCGATGTCATCGTTCCGCCCGGACAAGGATGCTGCGGAGCACTCGCAGTTCATTCCGGCGACCTCGAAGCGGGCAGATCTGCAGCGCGGGCGAACATCGATGCCTTCGATCGCGTTGATATCGATGCAGTGCTGGTCAATTCGGCCGGATGCGGCGCGGCGATGAAGGAGTACGATTTTCTGTTACGCAACGACGCCGCATATTCCGAGACGGCGCGTCGTTTCTCAGGCGGCGTGCAGGACGTGACCGAGTTTCTCGTTGGCCAGGGGCTGGTCGCGGAGCCTGGGCGGCTGGAGATGACGGTTACATACCAGGAGCCGTGCCATCTCGTCCATGCTCAGCGCATTTCTCTACAGCCACGCGCGTTGCTGGCAGCGATTCCCGGACTGACGGTGGTCGAGATGCCGGAGTCATCGCTGTGTTGCGGCAGTGCCGGTGTCTACAATCTGCTGCAGCCCGACATGTCGTCAACGTTGCTCGATCGGAAACTCAACAATGCCGCGAAGACGGGTGCTCCGACGATTGTGTCCGCAAATCCGGGATGTATGTTGCAGCTTCAGAACGGGTTGAGGCAGCGCGGCGAGGGCACCGACGTCGTCCACATCATGACGTTGCTGGATCGCGCGTATGCGTCTTCAGAGGCTTTTACGGCACCGGCGTGATCCGCCGTTGCGGATGGTAGCGATCCTGACGGTCCCCTTGCTCAGCGCTTCCACGCTGGAAACCGGATGATGGAGCACGCTCCACCCTCCAAACGAGGGACGAGGCTATATGAGCCACCGAGATCACTTGACGCAAGGGTCTGCGCGATGCGGAGGCCGAGGCTGCTGTCGCGTTCGACGTTGAAGCCGTCGGCGAGCCCGTTGCCGTCGTCTGCGATGGCTACCTCGATCGTGCCGTCCTGCTGACCGATCTGAACCATGACTTTGCCGCTCGTCCGACCAGCCATGCCGTGCTCGATGGCGTTGGTAACGCACTCGTTGATCAGCAGGGCGAGGATCGTTGCTTGCCGAGACGAGGCTTCGACGTTGCTCGGCTCGATCTGAAACGTGACGTTCAGGTCGGGCGGGACGACGTTGATACTGGCCTCGTCGACGACGTGCTTGACGATCGACGCGATGGTTGCCGAGGTCACGTTATCGCTTGACAGCAGGCTGTGGACGGCGGCGATGGACTGAACACGGGCGACGGCTTCCTGGAGTGGCGCTGTCCATTCGGCGTAGCGCGCGTGTCGTGCCTGCATCGAGAGAAGCGCGGCGACGGTTTGCAGGTTGTTCCGGACTCGGTGATGCATCTCCTGCAACAACGTTGAGGCCGTCGCATAGCCGCGGCGTGCTTCGTCGTAGAGTTCAGCGTTCTCGAGCGCCAGTGCTGCCGAGTCGGCGTATGACTGAAACATCCCGAGCTTGTCGTCGGTGTGGTTCAGTGCGGCGTCGAGCCGGACGCAGACGACACCGAGGACACCGTGCCCGGTCATGAGCGGTGCGCCCAGGACGACATGATTGTCGTCAGGGTGCTCGCTGGCAGGCATGACGATGGCAGTACCGGATTGGTAGACGGTCTTGATGAACGATTCGGGGAAGCAGGCGGCGCAGGTTTCAGATTCAGGATATGACGCGAGATGCACGAGTCGAGACGTTTCTGCCTCCGGGAACATCCGGGCGATGGTCGCAGCGTTCCCCGATGTAATCGTCGCTGCCTGGGACGCGATCATTGGTAAGAGCTCATCTGTCCGCAGCTTGCTGGTCAAGGAGCGAGACACGGAGCGAAGCAGGTGGAGTTCTGAGATGCGACGGTGCAAGGCAGCATCGGTCTGACTGTAGAGACGTGCGTTCTCGATCGCGATTGAGAGCTCGCCGGCGGCAGTTTCGAGAAACGTGATTTCGTCCTGGTCGAACGCGCGTTCGTCGACTGACTGGATGTTCAGGACGCCAACGAGGCGTTCCGGTTCACGCAGCAGCAGCGGGATCGATACCTGAGAGGTGTAGCGATCTTCGCCGACGATCGGGTATGAGAGATAGGCGGGATGCTCGCGAGCGTTGATAGCGATCTGGGTCTGCCGGCTGGTGGCCGCGAGGCCTGTGATCCCGACGTCGTCACGAATCGCGAGCCGACCGATCATCTCCTCGTTCAGGCCAACGGTGGCTCGCAACACAAGCTTCTGGGCGGCCAGATCGGCCAGGAAGACGGAACATGCGTCACCGTCGATCGTTTCGGCGATCACTTCGACGACGGTCGAGAGCATCTCTTCGAGGCGAAGACTGGCGGTCGCAGCGCGGTTGATACGATGGAGGGCCGCCAGCCGAGAGACGTGGCTCGACAGCCTACCCGTCCCGCGCCGACGGGTTAAGCCCCGAACGCGAACCACCTGATCGACGTAACCTCGGACGATGGAGCCGAGGACATCTGCGTGGAACTCCGGGAGCGCTTCTCCGGCCTCGCGTTCCAACAACTCGAAGGTCTCTTCGATCGTCAGGTCGCTCTGAGCGCAGGATTCTCCCATCCGATGCGCGCAGCGCCGGGCGGTGCCGGCGTCGGTCGTCGTGTCGTGCCGGACGGCGGTCATCAACGCGCTGAGTGCGTCGAGCGGGTTCGGGTCTTGTTCTCGCATCGTCCGGACACACCTTTCAGCGTCCCATCAAGGAACGGACGGAGTGAATGATACAATCCTTGAGCGTACGGACACTCTGGAAAGCAGGAACACCGTGGACGGACACGACGATCAACTGCTCGGCGTTGTTACCGACGGCAGCTTCAGTGCCGGGCTTACCGTGCGGCTTGACGGTGAGGGCACCGAGGATCTGCAGGTTGGCAGTTTCGTTGTGCTTGAGGGCAACGACCGCCGGTACTTCAGCCTGATCAACGACTTGCAGTTGCGTGCGACCGATCCTGGCATTCTGTCCGATCCGCCGATCGATTCTGCATTCATCCGTAACGCGTTGCGGGGGATTCATACCTACACTGCCGCGATGGTCCGGCCGAGTCTCGTGATTGAGAATGCTGAGAGCATTCTCGGCGATTCGACACCGCGCGCGGTGCGGACGATCCCAACGCATTTCGCGCAGATGCGCCGAGCGCGGGAAGAAGATTTCGACCTCGTTTTTGGAGCTGAGGGCAAGGATCTGTTCGCTGTCGGATCGCCGATCGCGATGGAGGGCGTCAACGTCACGATCGATCTCAAGAAGCTGGTCGAGCGGCCGAGTGGGATCTTCGGTCAGACCGGGACCGGCAAGAGCGTCCTGACGCGGTTGATTCTGTTCGGAATCATCCGCAGCGATATCGCGTCGGCTCTGGTCTTTGACATGCACGACGAGTATGCCGACGAGAAACACGACAAGCCTGGGATTCCCGGCCTGCGTGACCTGTTCGACTCGACTCGCGTCAAGGTTTTCTCGCTCGATGAGCGAAACACGCGCGCCAGCTACCACATCAAGATCGGCATGAACCAGATCGATCCGGCTGACATCGAGCTGTTACGCGACGAACTGAATCTAAGTGACACGTTCTCGTCAACGACTTACCTGCTCTATAAGCACTTCGGCGACCAGTGGCTGTCGCGGCTGCTTCAGATGGATTCGGACACGACGAAGGAATTCGTCGCGGCTTCTGGCGCACATGAGGGCGCGGTCGATGCGCTCAAACGGAAGCTTGCCTACCTGGAGGCACGCCCGTACATCCTGCAGTCGTCGAAGACTGACCCGGTGCGTGACATCGTCGAGCACCTGCGACAGGGCCGGCACGTCATCATCCAGTTCGGGCGGTTTCACGAGTTGCGTGACTACATGCTCGTGACGAATCTGCTAACGCGTCGAATCCACAGCGAGTACACGGAACGGGCACAGGAACGTGACTCCCAGCCGGGGATGTCGAGTGACCGGCCAGTGACGGTTGTGCTTGAGGAGGCGCACAAGTTCCTGAGCCCGTCGGCGGCGCGGCAGTCGATCTTCGGGACGATTGCGCGGGAAATGCGGAAGTTTGGCGTCTCACTGATGGTCGTTGATCAGCGGCCCAGTCAGATCGACAGCGAGGTGATGTCCCAACTGGCGACGCGCATCAGTGGTCTGCTGACGGACGAGAACGACATTGCGGCCGTCCTGAGCGGGACGGGCGACCGCTCGTCGCTGCGATCGATGCTGGCCAGTCTGGAGCCGTCGCAGCAGTGCCTGGTCGTCGGACACGCCATACCGATGCCGATGATCGTCAGGACGAGAGCGTACTCACGGGCGTTGTCGGAGAGTGCCAACGGGAAGCGGCCCGACCAGAAGCTTGGACTGAGCGTGCTGTTGGGTGGCCGGCGAGACGAAGGAAACGACTAGTCTGTGAAATTGCTGCACTTCTCTGATCTGCACCTCGGCGTCGAGCTGTACGGGACGCTCGACTCGCGGACTGGTCTATCCAGTCGAGTCGGGGACTTCCTGAACGTGTTCGACATCATCGTCGATCGGGCAATTACCGGTCGAGTACGACGCTGTACTGTTTTCCGGAGATGCGTTCAAGAACCGTGATCCCAGCCCGACATTGCAGCGCGAATTCGCCAAACGAGTCGTCAGGCTGGCGCAGGCAGGTGTGCCGATCGTCATCATCGTCGGCAACCACGATCTGCCGAACGTGCTGACGAGGGCAACACCGGTCGAGATTTATCAGGTGTTGTCGATCCCTGGCGTGCATGTCTGCCGGCAAATCGAGCGCATTGATGTAGCGACGAAGTCCGGAGTGTTGCAGGTCGTCGCGCTGCCATGGGTGACGCGCTCGATGTTGTTGGCGATGGAGCAGTACCGCGAGTTGGGGGATATCGACCTGGAGCGGGAGATGTCTTCACTGATTGCTACTGCGGTGCGGGGAGAGATCGCCAGGCTCGACCCGAATCTCCCGGCTGTCCTGATGGCGCACGTCAGTGTCCAGGGGGCGTCGTTGGGCTACGAGCAGTCAATCATGCTGGGTCGTGACGTCACGGTTGGGCTGGACGATCTCAGTTCGCGTGGTTTCGACTACGTTGCGCTGGGACATATTCATAAGCATCAGGTGTTGAGCACGAACCCGCCGTCTGTCTACGCGGGGAGCCCGGAACGGATCGACTTCGGAGAGGAGCGAGAAGCCAAGGGCTACGTCAGCGTGACGATAGAGCCAGATCAAGGAAACGACCGAGCGACGTCGTGGACATTCGTTGAATTGCCGGCGCGGGTGTTCACGACGGTACGGATCGCTGCTTTCGGCGACGATCCGATGGAGTCAGCGCGCCGGGACGTGATACGGCTGGCCGACGAGTATCGCGGAGCGATCACGCGGTGTTACATCGAGGTAGATCCGGGACGAGAAAGAAGCGTCAACGCGCCGGAAATCCGGAGATTGTTCCTCGACAACGGCGCAGGATTCGTGACGAACGTCATTGTCGAAAGCGAGACAACGTCGCGGGTGAAGGACCCGATTACTGCCGACTCGGCCCGTGACAGCCTCAAGATGCTGCATCGCTGGGTAGAAGTGCGAAACTACGATCAGGCGCTACGCGAACGCGTCGTCGAGCGCGGTCGCGAGCTGATCGAGCGCCGGCAGCACGAGCATGGGAGGAGCGGAAGCCGTGGTTGACGTCAGCAAGGCTGAAGGTCGGTTGAGCGGACGACGGATGCTGGAAGAGATGTCGTGGCCGCAAGTGAAGGCAGCGTTAGATGCCGGCCAGCGGACTGTGGTCGCTGCCGCTGGATCGATGGAGCAGCATGGGCCGCAACTTCCGTTACAGACTGACACGCTGCTCGGCACGACGCTGGTGGCTGCGATCGTCGAACGCCTGCCGGGAGTCTTTCAGGGTCCGACAATCCCATTCGGCGTCTCGGAGCATCACATGCCATTCGCAGGCACGATCACGCTTGACAACGAGGCGTTCAAGACTGTCGTGCGGCAGTATGCCGAAAGTCTGGCGTCGCATGGGTTTGAAACGATCGTCATCGTTCCCAGCCACGGCGGGAACTTCGGGCCGCTACGAGAGCTTGAAGAAGAGATGGGCGGCAAGGCCGGAAACGCGCGCTTCATCGCCTACCACGATCTGATGTCGTTCATGGGGCCGATGAATGAGGTCGCTGCGCGCGACGGCATCACGCCGAACGTGGCCGGAGCACACGCCGGAGAGGCAGAGACGTCACTGGTGCTGGCGGCTCGTGAGGACCTGGTCTCGATGGAGTATGCGGAAGAGGGTTACGTCGGTGAGTTTGACCAGGCGGCAGTCAGCGCCATCTTCGAGAAGGGGATGATTGCGCTGACCAGCAACGGCATCCTCGGCGATGCCCGTCCGGCCACTGCAGAACGGGGGATCGCGTACCGCGACGCAATGGCCGACTTCCTGGCAGACTGGATTCGGGAGCGAATTCAGGCCGTAGGCGGTCGAGTCGTCGTGGACAGTCGAGTCAGCTCGGTCAGCGAACTATGACGATCAAGCTGACCGTTGACGCTCTGACCAACTGACTACGGCTGACAAGCTGACCGGCTGATCGGTTACAGGTGCTTGTCGAACCAGCCGACGATGTATTCCAGGCGTTCGGTGCGGTGTTTGGGCTTGCCGGTGCGTGAGAGGTTGTGGTTTTCGTCCGGGATGCGGACGAACTCGACCTCTCGGCCCAGACGTTTGAGCGAAATAAAGACCTGTTCGGCCTGCTCGATCGGGCAGCGGTAGTCCTGCTCCGAGTGGACGATCAGTAGTGGCGTCTTCATCTCGTTGACGTAGGTGATGGGTGAGTACTTCATGAAATGCTCACGCTGTTCCCAGGCGGTGCCACCGAATTCGTACTCGCCGAACGTGAAGCCGATGTCGCTGGTGCCGTAGAACGAGTGCAGGTTCGAGACACAGCGCTGTGTGACGGCTGCCTTGAAGCGATCGCTGTGGCCGATCATCCAGAGCGTCATGTAGCCGCCGTAGGAACCGCCGGTGATGCCGAGCCGATTCTCGTCGACGTAGCCCTGGCTGACGATGTGGTCGACGGCGGCCATCACGTCCGGCATGTCCTTCTCACCCCATGCCTT
This sequence comes from uncultured Chloroflexia bacterium, assembly GCA_963763325.1. Taxonomy (GTDB): domain Bacteria; phylum Chloroflexota; class Chloroflexia; order Thermomicrobiales; family CFX8; genus JBBECJ01. The sequence continues at coordinate 264,651 of CAVXOL010000024.1, read as the reverse complement.
GTGGGTGTAGGTCGTGAACGCCTCGCCATAGCCGGCCGATCCGCGTGGGTTGCAGTAGACGACGACGTAGCCGCGAGCCGCCATCAGTTGGAATTCGTGCATCATGTGGTTTGAGTACATCGCGTGGGGACCGCCGTGGATCTGGAGGATCATCGGGTACTTCTGGCCCGCCTCGAACCCGACCGGCTTCATGACCCAGCCCTGGATCTCGGCGCCGTCCGACTGTGACGCGACGCGGAACTCTTCCGGCTCGGAGAGGGTGACGGTGCCCAGAAACTCCTTGTTCAGCTGGGTCAGTTGCTGCTCGTCGCTGCCGTCGACGTTGGCGACGAAGAGATCGCCCGGGTTGGTTGCGGAACCTGCGACATAGGCCAGTTTTCGACCGTCCCGCCGACAGCGAGAAACCGGAAACGCGACGGTCTCCGCCGGTGACGCGAGTGATGTCACCGCCATCGATGGACACTCGATAGATGTGGGTGGAACCCGAATCGCTCACCAGCGTCAGCAGGCTCGTACCGTCGGGCGTCCAGATCGGTCGCGTAGACGAGCCGGCGTAGACATCGCTCATGGCCGAATCGCCGATGGACCGGTCGAATTCGCTACTGAGGTTGCGCGCGTCACCGCCACCGGCCGGGACGACCCAGAGGTTGGCGTTCTTCGCACCTCCTGACACCGGATCCCAGCCGCCGATGACGGCGAGCTGTGTGCCATCCGGCGACCATGAAGGAGAACCGAAGTCCGCGCTGTCACCACCGAGGATGGGCCGCTCTTCCGTGCCGGTCGCGACGATCGACCAGATCTGCGAGACATTGTTCATCTCGCGCTGATCGCTGCGGTTGGTGACGAACGCGATTTCGCGTCCGTTCGGCGACCAGACCGGGTCGCCGTCGTCGATGTCCGCCGACGTGAGTTGCTGAGCAGTACCGCCGAACGCCGGAACGAGCCAGAGATGCTTTGGTTTGCCGTCGAGAAAGCCCTCGCCGTCTGCCTTGTAGCGAATCTTCGTGATGTGGCGAACATCGGACTTCTCTTCGTCTTTTTCCTTGTCCTGGTCGTTGTCTTTCTTCGCCTCCGACTCCTCGGTGGACTTGGAGACGACGACAAAGCTGGCACCGTCGGGCGACCACGCAAAACTGGCGACGCCCTCGGACAGTTCCGATACCTGCCAGGCTTCGCCACCGTCGGCACGGATCAGCCAGACCTGGGCCTTATCGGCGCGGTTTGACAGGAATGCCAGGTGCTTGCCGTCCGGCGACCAGCGCGGCAGCGAGTCTTTGGCATCAGCCTGCGTGATGCGGCGGGAGCCGGAGCCGTCAGCGGCGGCAACGTTGATCGACGAGCGGTAGTCGTTCTTGTCACGCTCGATTGTCGTCACGACGTAACTGATGCGCGAACCGTCCGGCGAGAACTGTGGCTCGCTGATCAACTTGAAGTGGTAGAGATCGTCGGACGTGATCCGTCGAATCTGATCGTGTCCCATCTGTGTTCCCCTCCCTGATAGGCGTTCCGGCCGGCTATCGTAGCACGATGCCTCGACGGCGTTATTCGTCATCGCCGAGCCCGCGATACTGTCGCGAGATGCGGCGCAGGTCTTCGAGAATGCGGCGCCGAGATGCGCTGTATGCGCCTTCGTCGATCTCCCCAGCATTCCAGCGCGCCTCCAGTCGCCGAAGATCGGACGAGAGTGATTCGCGGCGTTCGTCGAGAGGAGCGGCGGCCGCCGGAGCCAGAACGACTGGACGAGGCTTGTGCAGCCCGCGAGAGACGACGACCCAGCCAGTCAGCGCAGACGCCGCGAGGAGAGCTAACCCGGCCAGGATGGCTGGCTCGACCGTACTGAGGCGGTTTGACGTCGGCGGTTCTGGCAGGCCAGAGAATGTCAGGGAAAGCGTCGCTCCTGGTTCGAGTCCGCTGGCGCTCCAGACGTGGTAGTCGCGATCGTTGATCGAGACAGTTCCTCCGTCGAGCAGCGGGGCGTCAACAGCGTCGACAACAACTTCGGAGTCCCTGAGCGAGGTAGGGATGAGGATCTGAAGTGCACCGGTGGGGTATCCGAACTCAACTGGTACGTCAACGGTCGAGCCGGTGTAGCGAAACTCGTAGTCGAGACCGGCGTTGGTCTGACCTGGCTTGAGTGGCGTCGTGACGAGGACGCTCGACTCCTCGATTCGGGCTGTGCCAAAGTCGAAGCCGGGGCGTGGCGTGATCTCGTCTACGGTTAGCGGCACGGGGAAGCGCAGGCTGTAGCCGTCGGCTCCCTCAACGACCGTCAGGTTCCCATCGACCTCAATCGTGTAGGCGTCGGTGATGGCTAAGAGACCTGTCTCTGGGTCGATACCGCTGACAATCAGCCCGCGTGTGGGGATGGATATTGCGCTTTGGTCCGTGGTCGTCTCATAGACGATGAGGTCTGCCTGTTGCTCTGCTTCGGCGCTCAGGAGGATCATGGATGTGCTGTAGAGGACGTCCAGATAGCGGGTTGAGACCGCGTAGGCGAGACCGTCGGATGTGTCGAGGCCATCGAAGCGAAAGCTCCCGTCAGCATCGGTTGTCGTTGTGGTGTCTTCGCTATTGGTCCCAGTTTGGTCTGCGAACTTTGAGAGGGTGACATCGATTCCGGCGACTGGTTCGCCGGTTGTCTCGTTGCGGACTGTGCCGGTGACAAGGCCGCCATCCTGAGCCCGGGCGGGAAGAGCCAGCGACGAGATCGCGAGCAAGGAGAGGAGGATCGCGGCGAGTAGCCTGAACTGGGTGTTTGTTGGTGTCCTGCGGGTAATGTTCGTGTTCATTGTTGGAATTGTACCGCTCGTTAGGAGGGACTGGCGGGCTTCGTTCAGCAATGACTCCGAGGCACTGAAAGTGTATAATTTTGGCGGTCGTGCTAGGTGGGGAGCTAGCGGTGCCCTGCACCCGCAATCCGCTTTAGCGGGACGGAATTCCCTCTTGAGGTCCGACCCTTTGGGACTGCCCGGCCAAGTGGTGTTGAAGGTCAGGTCCCGCGCGGCGCGGACCCGCGAACCTGGTCAGGTCCGGAAGGAAGCAGCCATAAACGGTTACCCGTGGGTGACGTGGGGCTGCCTGGCTGGAGCTAACTAGCCGGTGCAAGCTGGAGGATCGCAGATCGACTAGAGGGTGCACGGCCACCTTCTGCAAGCGAAGAACGGGCCAGGCAATCTGCCTGGCCCGTTTTGTCGTTCAAGAGACTGGAGAGATCAGCGAGCGGGGCGACGCTTTCGGGCCGCCGGCTGCCCTTGTGCCCGCTGCGCGTTGCGGGCGGCTGCCTGGCCACCGGGACGGCGAGCGGCGTGCTGCCAGGCGCGGCGTTCTCGGCTGCGCTCGAAGGCTGCCAGCTTGGCTGGATACTCGGTGCGCATGTAGTGGACGATCTTGGCGATGACGAGCAGGAACGCCAGGAACGTCAGGTACATCCAGATGCGCTTTTCGAGCGTCAGGATCGGAGTCTGCATCGCGCGAATTCCGAAGAAGAACAGCGCGATCGCGCTGACCCACATGAGCCAGGTTGCGAAGCGGCGAACCGTGTCGCGGTTGAGCTTGTGGTTGGCGAATCGGCGGTTCGCGTCGACGAACAGGAAGGCGCAGATGATGAAGACTGACCCGAACAGGATCACGTAAGCGATCGAGAACGGTCCCCACATGGCCGTTTCCCGGATCGGCGCAGTCAGATAGTCCCAACTGAATGGGTTTTCCACGGTTTATCCTCCGGTGAACGCAGCGTCTCTGGATTGGGGAGTATAGCACTTTCGGGACGCGGGACACGTGGTTGCAAACCGCCGCGTCCCGCGTCCCACGTCAGGAACTAGACGCGGTCGTACAGCAGCGTCCGCTTGACCTGCTCGATGGCCCTGGTGATCTTGATGTCTCGCGGACAGGCGTCAGTGCAGTTGAAGATCGTGCGGCAGCGCCAGACACCGGACTTATCGTTCATGATTGCAAGTCGCTCGTCGGCGCCCTGGTCGCGGCTGTCGTAGATGAAGCGGTGAGCCTGGACGATCGCAGCCGGGCCAATAAAGTCCTTGTTGGTCCAGGTGATCGGGCAGGCGGTCGTGCAGCAGGCACACATGATGCACTTCGATGTGTCGTCGATCCGGTCGCGGTCCTCTTGCGACTGGTAGCGTTCGCGACCGGCGGGAGCCTGCTCGTTGTTGATCAGGAAGGGCTTGACGGCGCGGTAGCCGGCGAAGAACGGCTCCATGTCGACGACGAGATCTTTGATGACGCGGAAGCCCATGATCGGCTCGACGGTGATGTTTGCGCCGACGTCCTGAATCAGGAGCTTGCAGGCCAGCCGGTTGCGGCCGTTGATGCGCATTGCGTCTGAACCGCAGACGCCGTGGGCGCACGAGCGGCGGAAGGTGAGCGTGCCGTCCGTGTACCACTTGATCTTGTTGAGTGCGTCGAGGACGCGGTCGGTCGGTTCCTGTTCGACGGTGTAGGTCTCGTAGTGCGGCTTGGTGTCTTGCTCCGGGTTAAACCGAAGGATCTTGATCTTGACCTGCATCAGTATTTGCGCTCCTTGGGTTCGAAGCGGGTCAGGACGACCGGCTTGTACTTCATCTGGATACCACCTGAGGTCTTGTACGCCAGCGTGTGCTTGAGCCAGTTTTCGTCATCGCGGTCCTGGAAATCTTCGCGCATGTGTGCGCCGCGGCTCTCGGTGCGGATGACGGCGCCTTCGACGAGTGCCTCGGCGCAGTCGAGCATATAGCCAAGCTCAAGCGCCTCGACCAGGTCCATGTTGTGAATCTTGCCTTTGTCGCCGATCGCGACGTTGGCATAGCGGGCGCGCAGGTCGCCAAGCGTTCCGCGAACCTCTTCGAGCGCGTCACCAGTCCGGAAGACGCTGGCCTTGTCCATCATCTCGGATTGCATCGTGGCGCGGATGTCGGCGGCGTTCTCGCCCTTTGTGCGCTCCAGCAGGTTGCTGACTTCGGCTTTGGCGCGGAAGTCGGGCTCGGCCGGTAGCGGGGCGAGGTCGGCGGTCTTCACGAACTCGGCGGCATGCTTGCCCGCGCGCCGGCCGAAGACGACGAGGTCGACCAGGCTGTTGGTGCCGAGACGGTTTGCGCCGTGGACTGAGACGCAGGCTACCTCGCCGGCAGCGTACAGCCCAGGCAGGACGGTGTTCGATTCGTCGAGTGTGACACGTCCGTCGATGTCGGTCGGGACGCCACCCATCGCGTAGTGGGCCGTTGGCTGGATCGGGATCGGCTGGGTGACCGGATCGATGCCCATGTAGGTGCGGACGAAGTCGGTGATGTCGGGAAGCTTCTCTTCGAGCGCGCCGGGCGGAAGGTGAGTCAGGTCGAGATGGATGTAGTCCTTCTCTGGCCCGATACCCCGTCCTTCGCGAATCTCCTGCCAGATATAACGGGAGACCATGTCGCGTGGGGCGAGGTCTTTCAGGGTAGGCGTGTAGCGTTCCATGAAGCGTTCGCCGCTGGCGTTGCGGAGGATGCCGCCTTCGCCGCGCGCGCCTTCGGTCAGGAGGATGCCGAGCTTGTTAATGCCGGTCGGATGGAACTGGTAGAACTCCATGTCCTCCAGCGGAATCCCGCGCCGGAAGGCGACAGCGACGCCGTCGCCAGTGGCGGCCATCGCATTCGACGTGATCTTGAAGACGCGGCCAAAGCCGCCGGTCGCGAGAATGACAGCCTTGGCGTGGAAGACGTGGATCTCGCCGTCAGCGACGTTGAGAGCGACGATGCCGTTGCAGACACCATCGTCGGTGATGAGCAGGTCGAGCATCATGTACTCGTCATAAAACTCGACATCGTTCTTGATGCCCTGCTGGTAGAGCGTGTAGAGGATCATGTGACCGGTGCGGTCTGCGGAGAAGCAGGCACGGCGAACCGGTCCCTCGCCGAAGTTGCGAGTGTGGCCACCGAAGCGGCGCTGGTCGATCTTGCCGTCCGGTGTGCGATTAAACGGGAGGCCCATGTGCTCGAGTTCGAGGACGGCGTCGATGGCCTCACGGGCGAGGACTTCGGCTGCGTCCTGGTCGGTGAGGTAGTCGCCGCCCTTGACGGTATCGAACATGTGCCAGATCCAGTGGTCCTCTTCGACGTTCCCGAGCGCCGCGCCGATGCCGCCCTGGGCCGCGCCGGTGTGCGAGCGGGGAGGGTAGAGCTTGGAGATGACGGCGGTGCTGCAGACGTTCGACAGTTGGGCGGCTGCCATCAGGCCAGCGCCGCCTGCGCCAATTACCAGTGCGTCGTAGCGGTGATACATCGTCGCTACCTCCCAGCGTGGGCGGCTTCGAAGGCCACCGGGTCGAATGTAACGATTGCCATGGCGCCGATGACCATGAAGACGAAGGCGGTGACCCAGAGCGTTGTCATCGCGACCATCCGCCAGCCATCGCTGCGAACGTAGTCCTCGATGCTGACGCGCGCGCCGTTGATGCCGTGCAGTAGCGCGAGCGTCAGGAGGAGGAAGTCGTAAACCTTCCAGAATGGTGAGTTCCAGCGGTCAGCGACGAAGGCATAGTCGATCTCATCGACGGTGTTGACGACGTGCATGATGACAACGTGAAAGATTGCGAAGAAGATCAGCAGCAAACCGCTGACGCGGAAGAAATACCAGGAAAAGACTTCGAATCCGTTGCCCTCGGCCGGCTTTGCCCGGCCCCCTCCGCGACTCTGCATGAACTGTTCCCCCGTCGCCTCGCTTAAAACAGCGGCCGTAGCATCAGAATTGCCGTTGGAATGAAGGTCAGAAAGAAGACGACGATGCCGCCGTACCAGAGTTGTCGCTGGATCAGGACCGCACCGTCCCAGAAGTCGATCAGGATGATTCGGACCCCGTTGATCGCGTGATAGTAGAGGGCAGCGACCAGCATGACTTCCATCAATCGGAAGCCGAGGCTGTGATAGATGAACAGCAGGGAATCGAATTCTTCGGGTCCGTAGCCGATGACGTAGATGTCAGCGATGTGGATCAGCAGGAACAGCAGCACTCCAAGCCCGGTCAACCGGTGAAGCGCCCAGGAAATCATGCCTTCCCGACCGCGATAGACTCGCTGCATCACCCCTCCTCCTCAACGCCAGACCCTCGGCGCGCATCGCGGAGGCGAGGAAGTCGAGGAGATGACCAGTCGATAGCGCGCAAAGCCGGTGTCACTGTACGGAGCGTGCGAACGAGTGTCAAGGAAACGGCGCGGATTAGCGGTTTTCGCGTCATCAAGGCGGTTCCGGAGGCCATCCATGCTATACTTGAAACCCTGACGGCACGCGTCGATTCGCATGAATCCGCGCTATCCTTTGCCTCGTTTTGCCGTCAACTGCATTCTCGCCGACCCTGACTGTCCCTGGAGGACGTTTGACGCCATCCCAGCGCCAACTTGAGCGCGTGCGGTCGACTGCGACGCAATTGCTGGACGCAGTTGTGGAGCGCGCGATGGCCATTTGTGAGGTTCCAGCACCGACTGGAGCTGAGGCTGAGCGCGCTGCCTTCGTTGCGACGTTGCTGACTGAGCTGGGGTACACACCGGAGACTGATGGCGCTGGAAACGTCTACGCGCGCCGTGGAAGCCGTGGCGGAAAGATCGTCATGCTGGCCGCGCATACGGACACTGTCTTCCCAGCCACGATCCCTATCAGTGCCACGACGTGAGGGCGACCGGCTGCACGGGCCGGGCGTCGGCGACAACAGCCTCGGCGTCGCGGCAATGCTCGGAGTCCTGCAAGTACTCGATCAACTCTCGATGGAGACAGACGTAGACATCGTCATCGCTGCAACGGTTGGAGAAGAGGGGCTCGGTAACCTGCGAGGCATTCGTGCGGCAGTCGAGCGATACCGTGACGATCTGGGCGCGGTCATCGCCGTCGAGGGGCACAACCTTGGACGGGTGACCCACGCGGGTGTTGGGTCGACCAGGTGGAGAGTGCGCGTATCCGGTCCAGGAGGGCATTCGTGGGGTGCGTTCGGAAAACCGAATGCGATCCACGGCTTGTCGCGGATCATCGCTGAAATCTCCGAGCTTGATGTGCCAACGGATCCGAAGACGACCTACAACGTCGGCACGATTGAAGGCGGAACCTCGGTCAACACGATCGCGCCCGATGCAAGTGCATTGGTCGATATGCGATCGGTGGACGCCGGGTCACTGAACAAGCTCGTCGATCGCGTAGGACGGATTGTATCGACGGCGGCCGGTGACGGTCTCACCGTTGATGTAGAGGTGCTCGGTGAGCGGCCGGCTGGCGTATGCCCGAGGTCGCATCCCCTCGTCGGCGCGGCAGGGAACGTTCTGAGACAGCTCGGCTTCGAACCAGTCTTCGACGCCTCAAGCACTGACGCAAATATACCGATCAGCCTCGGAATCCCGGCTGTCTGTATCGGCATCACTCACGGCGGACTGGGACACACGACGAATGAGTATGTCGACGTGCCGCCGATCGCAACCGGGCTGACTCAACTGGGTCTGTTGACATTGGCTTCCGCGAGCGTCGTTGCGGGCAGACGTTCATGACCGGAATCCAGCAATGCTGAGCGATGTCTGTGTCGCGCTCGACCTCGAAGCGACCGGGATGGACCCCAACCGGGACGAGGTCATCGAAATCGGCGCTGTCAAGTTCCGTGGCGACAAGATCATCGATCGGTTCGAGGAACTCGTCAGGCCGGCTGGACCGATCTCACTCGGTATTCAGACACTGACGGGACTTACAAACGACGAGCTGAAGCGCGCCCCATTGTTCGCTGCCGTTGCGCCTAAACTGCGCGACTTCATTCGTCAGGCGCCAATCGTCGGGCAGTCGGTCGAGATGGATCTCGAAATGCTCCAGGCTGCCGGGCTGCGTTTTCCAAACGTCCGTTACGACACGTTTGAATTGGCGACGGTGTTGCTCCCGGAACTGCCGGCCTATAACCTCGGGACAATCGCGAGTGTGCTCGGGGTCGACGTTCCGTCAAAGCACCGGGCGGTCGCCGATGCCGAAACGACGATGGCTGTCTTCAATCGCCTGGTTGAGCGGGCCGACCAGTTCGACGATGCAACGCTGAAGCGGCTCGTCGATGTGACGCGGTTGTCCGGGTCCCATCTGGCGCGATTCTTCAATGGCCTGCTACGTGAGCGACAGTCCGACGCATCGCTGGCCGGCACCTCGCTGGGAGCCAAGCTCCTGGAGCAGCTTTCATCGACTCCTGATCTCGGCTCAGAAGCGATGTTTCTGATGCCGCGTGAACGGGCTGAGCGGCTTGAGTTGACGGGAAGCAACGATCCAGTTCCGTTGCCCGTGCTCCAGTCTGCAATGCAGGCAGATGGGCCGTTCTCTCAGACGGTACCGTCGTTTGAGCAACGGCCACAGCAGGTCCAGATGATGTTGCGCGTTGGCGAGGCCCTGAATGAGGGCGGTCAACTCCTGGTCGAGGCTGGTACCGGGACCGGCAAGTCGCTCGGCTATCTGTTGCCAGCTGCGCTGCATGCTGTCGAGCAGGGCGACCGCGTTGTCGTCTCGACGGCGACGATCGCGTTGCAGGATCAGCTGTTGAAAAAGGATGTCCCGGCGCTACGGGCAGCAGCGGAGCGGGCCGATCCGAACGGCCCGGATGCTGACCTGATTCCGTTGCGCGACCTGAAGGTCGCTGTTCTGAAGGGCCGCGCCAACTATCTCTGCCTGCGGCGCTGGTTCATTGCCCAGCGGGAAGATGCGACATCACCCGCCCAGGCTCAGTTGTACGCCAAGATCATCGCCTGGCTGCAGCAAACGAACACGGGTGACAGCGCTGAGTTGCACCTGTCTCCCGACCAGCGCGGGTACTGGGGCAGGCTTGCCGAAGAAGAGGGCGCATGCATCCCTGGGCAGTGTGTGTTTCATCGTCGAAACCAGTGTTTCCTGTTCCGGGCGCGGCAAGAGGCCGAGTCTGCCCACATCGTCATCGTCAACCACTCGTTGTTGATCTCAGACTTGTTGGCGCGACATTCGGTCATCCCGACCTATCGACAACTGGTCATCGACGAAGCGCATCATCTTGAGGCTGAGGCGACGGACAGAGTTGGTTACGCGATTTCGCGCAGCCAGGCGAGTGACCTGATCCATCGCGTCGTGACGGAGTCTGACGCGCTGGGCATCGGCGGTGCGCTGGGTTTGACGTTTCGATCGATTGCCGGACACGGCGGTGAGCATAGCCGCTCAGTTGCCGCGCTACTGCAAACCAGACTGGTTGAGGCGCACGCGAATGCCAAGGCCTGCAGCGATGGAGTCGATCGCTTTTTCAACGCCCTCGGCGACTTCATGGAACGCTACGAGCACGAAAGCACGGGCTACGACCGTCAGTTGCGGGTGACGTCAGCTGCCCGGCGCGATCCAGGCTGGTCTCAACTCGAGATTGAGTGGGACGACCTGATGCAGCCGCTCGGGCGGTTGATCGAGGACCTGCGCTTCTTTGACCGCTCAATCGACGGATTCAGCGACGATGATCTGCCGACGCGGCCGGAGATGAAGACGGAGTTTGAGGTCCTCGAACAGGACATCGACGCACTGCGCGAGCGGATGACCGAGTTCGTTTCGACGCCGAGCAATGAGATGATCTACTGGCTGTCACGGCGCCTCTCGACTGACGAGACGAGCGGTCATGCGGCGCCGCTGCACGTCGGCGGGATTCTCAACGATCGCCTGTTCAACCGCTGTGAGAGTGTCACGCTGACGTCGGCGACGCTGACGACCGATGGCTCGTTCGAGTACATTCGCGACCGGCTATCGCTGGAAGACGCGGACGAGCTCAGTGTCCCATCTCCATTTGACTACGCCCGGTCAGCGATGCTGGCAGTAACCGACGACGTACCGGAGCCAGGACAACCCGGACACCAGAAGAAGCTTCAGGAATCGATTATCGAGATCTGCAGCGCGTCAGGCGGGCGGGCGATGGTGCTGTTTACGTCGCACAGCGCGCTACAGACGACCTATCGTGCGATCAAGCGTACGCTGGAGGCGCGTAACATTCTCGTTCTGGGGCAGCGGATTGATGGCTCTCCGCGACAGTTGATTGACCGGCTCAAAGCCAATCCCAGAACGATCATTCTCGGTACGAACTCCTTCTGGGAAGGGGTTGACATCGTCGGTGATGCGCTTAGTCTGCTGGTCATCACGAAGTTGCCGTTCCCGGTCCCGTCTGATCCCGTCTTTGCGGCGCGTAGCGAGCAGTTCGAAGAGCCGTTCGCGCAGTATGCCGTCCCGCAGGCGATCCTGCGCTTCAAGCAGGGTTTTGGCCGGCTGATCCGCAGCGCCGAGGACCGAGGGGCCTGTGTCGTTCTCGACCGGCGAATTGTGAGCCGTCGATATGGCGACGCGTTTTTGAACTCACTTCCACAGTGCGAGGTCAGCGTCGGCTCGACCGACCGGATTGCGTTGGGTGTCAGTGATTTTCTCAACCGGCGGAACGTCATGTTCGTGGAGAGCCTCCATGATGAGGACGAACGACAGGAGGACATGGGATGAGCAGGTCGAACGTATCGCAACCCGACCGAAACCTCGCGATGGAGCTTGTGCGTGCGACCGAAGCCGGTGCATTGGCAGCAGCGCGCTGGATGGGACGAGGCGACAAAATCGCTGCGGATCAGGCTGCTGTTGATGGCCTGCGAACCGCGCTGGCGACGATCGAGATGGACGGAATCGTCGTCATTGGTGAGGGCGAGAAGGACGAAGCGCCGATGCTCTACATCGGCGAAGAGGTCGGCAAGGGACAGGAACCGCGCGTCGATATTGCTGTTGACCCCGTCGAAGGGACGAGGTTGCTGGCGAATGGGATGCCGAACGCTATCTCAGTTGTAGCGATCTCCGAACGTGGGACGATGCACTTCCCGGCAAAGATCGCCTACATGGAGAAGCTGGCGACCGGCCCGGCTGCGGCCGACGTGATCGATATCGAGCGGCCGTTGCGCGAGAATCTGGAACGGGTCGCCAAGGCCAAAGGAATGGGAATCCGCGATCTGACCGTCGTCGTCCTCGATCGACCTCGTCACGCGGAGATCGTTGAAGAGATTCGATCCGCCGGCGCGAGAATCAAGTTCATCACAGACGGAGACGTTGCCGGGGCGCTGATGGCGGCAATGCCAGAAACCGGGCTGGACCTGCTAGTCGGAATCGGCGGCGCGACCGAGGGGACCATCTCGGCCTGTGCGCTGAAGTGTATGGGCGGCAACCTGCAGAGCCGGATATGGCCGCGAAACGACGAAGAGCGACGACTGGTTGAGGAGATGAACCTGGATATCACGAAGGTCTACACCATGGACGACCTTGTCAGCTCAGACAACGTCTTCTTCGCGGCGACAGGTATCACCGACGGCGAGTTGTTGAGCGGTGTCCATTATTCGGCAGATGGCGCGACGACTGATTCCCTGGTCATGCGCTCGAAGTCTGGAACGATTCGGCGTGTACGAGCGTCACATCATCTGGACAAGCTGACGGCCTTCTCCGCAACGCGGTTTGACTAGTTGCAGAAATGCTGATATAGTGGCGCGGAGTAGTGGGTTTCCCACGCTCCAGCCTCGGGTGTATATCAGCAACACAATTGATTGAAGACCCATCCGTGTGACTGATCCTTCCGCGTCTGTATCCTTTCGTGTCTCATCTGATCGAGACGATACCCAGCGTTCGAATGCCCGGGTTCGTCCGGGCCGCGTGCGTGCCGCGTCGGCGCGTAGTTAACAGTACGGTGAGTAATGGAGTCCCAAGAACAAAGCGCAGATGCCGTGAGCGAGCAGCAGGAAGCGGAAGCACCAAAGCCGCGAACGCGTGCCCCACGCAAGCGCACCACGAAGGCCACTGCCGTGGCCGAAAAGACACCCGAAACGACATCCGAGGCTTCCGAGAGCGCTGCACCAGCTGCTGAGGCTCCGGTCGTCGCTGCTCCGGAGGCGATCACTGTTGCTGACGCTCCGGTCGCTGAGGTCGTCGAGCAGTCGATACAGATCGCGCCGAATGGCGCGTCCACTGAGGCGAGCGCTCCTGTTGAGGCAAGCACTCCCGTCGACGCCAGCGCTTCCGTTCAGGCGACCGCTCCGGTTGAGGCGAACGCCCCAGTCGAACCGGTTCAGGAGGCATCTGCCCCGCCGGTCGTCGAACGTCAGCCACAACCGCGCCAGCAACAGCAGCAACAGCCACGCCAGGATCGCTCGCGCGATCGACGTGATGGCGGACAGCGTGACGGAGGGCAGCGCGACGGCGGTCATAATCGTAGCGATGCAAATGGCGCCTCAGATCACCCGCGCAACCAGGACCAGAACCGTGGCTTCAGGAACCGGCCACAGCGGGACCGCGATCGCGATCGCGATCGCAATTCTGACCTGATCCTTCGCGATACACCATTGCTGAGCGTGAGCGATCTCGACGCCAAGCAGTTTGATGAACTGCACACGATTGCCCGTGACCTGAACATCGTCAACTTCCAGCGCTACAAGAAGATCGACCTGATTGGGAAGATCCTTCAGGCGCAGTCCGAGGCCGCCGGCTACAAGTACGGCGAAGGTGTTCTCGACATTATCGAGGACGGCTTCGGCTTCCTTCGGGGCGAGCGTTATCTGCCAGGGCCAGACGACATTTACGTTTCACAATCGCAGATCCGGCGCTTTGGACTACGTACCGGCGACAAAATCTCCGGTCAGATCCGGCCGCCCAAGGAGAGCGAGAAGTTCCACTCGTTATTGCGTGTCGAGGCGGTTAACGGCGTCGATCCAGAGGTGGCTCGGCGTCGACCGAATTTCGATACGCTGACGCCGATCTTCCCGCTAGAGTTGATCGATCTGGAGACGCAGCCGCACATAATCTCGACCCGACTGCTCAACCTCGTCGCTCCGATTGGCCGAGGTCAGCGTGGGTTGATCGTTTCGCCTCCGAAGGCGGGAAAGACGATCATTCTGAAGGCGATCGCCAACGGCGTCACGTCAAACTACCAGGACATCCACCTTATGGTCTGTCTGATTGGTGAGCGGCCGGAAGAAGTGACCGACATGAAGCGGTCGGTCGACGGCGAGGTCGTATCATCGACATTTGATGAACCGGTCGAGGACCACACCAAGGTGGCCGAGATGGTGCTGGAGCGATCCAAGCGGCTGGTTGAGGGCGGGCGAGATGTGGTCATCCTGCTCGACTCGATCACCCGGCTTGCGCGAGCGTACAACCTGGCCGTCCCGCCGAGCGGCCGGACGCTCTCCGGCGGTATCGATCCAATCGCGCTCTACCCGCCGAAGCGCTTCTTTGGCGCGGCTCGCAACATCGAGGGCGGTGGCTCGTTGACGATCGTCGCGACCTGCCTTGTTGACACCGGCTCGCGGATGGACGATGTCATCTACGAGGAGTTCAAGGGCACCGGCAACATGGAGTTGCACCTTGACCGGAAGCTCGCCGAGCGTCGCATCTACCCGTCGATCGACATCCAGCGGTCTGGCACCCGTCGCGAGGATCTGTTGCTCGACGAGCAGGAACTCCGTCAGGTCTACACAATGCGTCGGATGGTCTCGATGCTCGGCGGCACCGAGGGCACGGAGCTGGTGCTCGCACGGCTTGCCAAGACGCCGACCAACGCAGAGTTCCTGGTGACGTTGACCAAGGACATGTAGCGTCGGCTATCCAGAACCGCAGACGAGCATGACAAAAGGAGCGGCTATTGCCGCTCCTTTTCCATTTTGCTTCGATTGATCACGTCGCGAAAAAGCGGGCGATCTCGTCAGTCTCGAAGACGGGCATGGGTTCGCGTCGGCCTTGTCTCACCAGCGTGCAATCACTGCCGGTCGGTGACATGGTTCCTATCCGCGCGGCCGGCACACCGGCCTCCCGAATTGATTCCACTGCAAGATCTGCATCTCGTTCATCGACAACAGCCAGCAAAGCGCCACTGGCGATCAGGCCAAGTGGATCGAGATTGAGCTCCGCACAGATAGCTGCTGTTTCTGGATAGACCAGGATTGATTCGGCTGTGACCTCAACTCCGAGACCGGAGGCTGCCGCCAACTCGGCGACGGCGCTAGCAAAGCCGCCTTCGGTAGGGTCGTGCAGCCCGCGAACGGTTGCGCCGGATTTCAGCAGCGCTCGGGCGGCAGGTACAACCGAAATCCCGGGTGTCTTGATGAACCGCTGCGCGGAGGCGATCAACTCAGCCGGCACATTGGTGAGGCGATCGGCCACCTGGGTGGCGAGGATTGACGTACCTTCGATTGCGATTCCCGCGCACAGCAGCACCGCGTCACCCGGTTGTGCGTTGCGCATATCCAGAAGACGTGCAGGATCGGCTTCTCCGAGCATCTGACCAACAAGGATGACGCGGTCGAGGCCGATCGTGATCTCGGTATGGCCACCAACGAGTGTGATCCCGAGTTCTGTAGCCGCGGAGGAGAGGGATGCAAAGGTCTCTTCAACGAGTGCCGCTGTCGTCGATTTCTCTGGGAGGAGCGCCGTAACGAGCAGCCAGCGCGGAGTCGCACCCATGCAGACGATGTCGTTGGCATTGACGTTCACCAGATAGCGACCAGCATCAGGTGTAGCAAATGTGATTGGATCGGTCTTGACGACGATGGCTCGGTCGCCAACACGGATCGCGGCCGCATCGCGCCCAACACCAGGCCCAATCAGTACATCGGGGTCGGAGATGACATACGAGCCAATCAGACGGCCAAGCAGATCATGCGGTAACTTGCCTGGTGGCAGGATTGCTTCAGAGTCAGCCAACGAACGTCCCGATCGCTTCGGCGGCCTTGAGCAATGGTTCGTCGTCTGGAACGAGGCGTGGTCCAATTGCAACCTGAGCCAGTGGTACGAGCTCGACGCTGCTGCCTTGCAAGCCAGCCATGACCCCGTCGATTCCGTCGTGGGCTGCGACGGTCGCCGCCTCGGCCAGTTTTGTCGCAAGTATTCTGTCGGTCGGGGTTGGAGTACCGCCCCGTTGGACGTGGCCGAGGACGAGCGCACGGACCTCACGCTTGGTCAGCTTGCCTAATTCCTGCGCGAGCGGGTGACAGACTCCTCCCAGCCGCCAGGCGTGCTCGTCCCCAGTTCGGGACCAGAAGATTTCTTCTCCCGATGGGCTGGCGACGCCTTCTGCCACGACAATAATCGTGAAGTGCCTACCAGATCGCTGGCGCATCTCGATCGTGTCAACCAGATCGCTGAGCTTGTAGCGCAATTGGGCACTGCGCTCGGGTATCAGGACGGCGTCGGCACCGCCAGCCACGCCTGCATATAGCGCAACCCAACCGGCGGATCTGCCCATAACCTCGACGAGCATGATGCGATGGTGCGATTCCGCAGTCGTGTGGAGCTTGTCGATGGCATCTGTGACAGTCGCAACGCACGAGTCGAAGCCAATAGCGACGTCCGTGCCGTGGACGTCGTTATCGATCGTTTTCGGTATGCCGACGACAGGGAAGCGGCCAGCGGCGAATTTATGGGTCAGAAACAGCGTCCCGTCGCCGCCAATTACGATAAGCGCGTCGGCACCGATTTCTTCCAACGTTTCGTATGCCGCTGCCGAGGCGTCGACGGCGGTGGTTTCACCCGGCGGAGTGTAGTTCCACGGATCGGTCCGGTTGGACGAGCCGAGGATCGTGCCACCGATGCGGAGGATTCCGCGCGTGTCGCTCGATGTCAGTTCCTGGTATCGCTTCTCAATTAATCCCTCGAAGCCGTCCGCAATCCCAATGACTCGCGATCCGTGGCTCCTGGTGGCGGAACGAACGACAGTTCGGATTGCGGCGTTCAGATCCCGGACAGTCGCCACCGCCCGTCATGACCGCGATTGTCTTCGTCACTGTTCTGGCTTGCCTTCCTGAAGCAGTCGGTCACAGAGAAACGCGGAGGTGTTGCTATAATGGACGGTCGGCGCGACGGCCAGATACGAACGCATTCCCCGTCGCGATTCTACACGGGGACGACACCGATTCGCCGATGGGAGCACGGATGCAGGGCAGTACCGAGGATCGCCAGCGCGGGTATGTTGAGGACTTGATCGACCAGGATGACGATTTCGACCGCTGGTACGTCGACGTCGTCAAGCGCGCAGAGCTGGCAGACGATGCGCCCGTTCGAGGATGCAAGGTCATCCGCCCATACGGCTACGGCTTGTGGGAAAACATGCAGGCGTCACTGGATCGGCGATTCAAGAAGACCGGCGTCCAGAATGCCTATTTCCCGCTGCTTATCCCACAGTCGTTTATGGAGAAAGAAGCCGAACACGTCGAAGGCTTCGCGCCGGAGGTCGCCTGGGTGACGCGCGGAGGCCGAAACGAGCTTGAAGAGCCGTTGGCGATCCGGCCGACTTCCGAAGCAATGATCTGCCACATGTACGGGCAATGGGTGCAGTCGTACCGTGATCTGCCGATCCTGATCAACCAGTGGTGTTCGGTTGTTCGCTGGGAGAACCGCCCGCGTGCGTTCTTGCGGACATCCGAGTTTCTCTGGCAGGAGGGGCACACGGCCCACGCCACCGCCGATGAGGCAGAAGCACGCGCCCGGCAGATGCTCGACGTCTACCAGGACTTTGTCGAGACGGAACTGGCGATACCTGTTATCCCAGGCACGAAGAGCGAGAGCGAGAAGTTCGCCGGCGCGGTCCGCACGTATACGATCGAGGCGATGATGGGAGGAAAGCGCTGGGCGCTTCAATCCGGCACATCGCACTACCTGGGCGAGAACTTCGCAAAGGCGTTTGAGATCGACTTCCTGGACGCCGATGGCGAGCGCAAGTTCGCACAGAGCACCAGTTGGGGATTGAGCCAGCGGACGATTGGTGCGATCGTGATGGTCCACGGCGACGACTCCGGCCTGAAGCTCCCGCCGCGAGTGGCGCCGATCCAGGCCGTCATCGTCCCGATCTGGCGCAAGGAGGCAGAGCGTGGTCCAGTCGAGGAGTGGGTGACACGGGTGGTCGACACCCTGGAAGACGTGCGCACTCATGTCGATCGCAGGGACGACAAGACCCCAGGCTGGAAGTTCAACGAGTGGGAGCTTCGTGGTGTCCCGCTACGCATTGAAGCAGGACCGCGCGATGTCCAGAATCAGCAGGTCGTCGTCGTACGTCGGGATACCCGCGAGAAGCAGTCGGTGGCAATCGACGACCTTGCTGCAACGGTCATTCAGTTGCTGGAGACCATCCAGCATGACATGTTCGCCGCCGCTCAATCCTTCCTGCGAGAGAACACGGTGGCAGTGTCCAGTATCGAAGAGTTGTACGAGCGAGCGGCGAGCAATGCAGGCTTCTCGTTGGCCGGATGGTGTGGCGATGCGGAGTGCGAAACCAAGGTCAAGAACGAGTCCCGTGCAACGATACGCTGTCTACCGTTCGATCAACCTGATGACAAGGGTCATTGCGTTGTCTGCGGCAGGGTGGCGACGGCGCAAGCGGTATTTTCGCGGGCATACTGAGCGAACGATCTGCTCGTCAGGGGAGATTTCCCGCTGATGTCGTTACTCGTCGTCCAGGAGGTCGGCGAGTTCGTCATTGTCGTCGTCGCCAAGGAGCAGCGAAGCAGCGCGGCTTGAGCCGATGTTGTAGACGACAGATTCTTCGCGAAGCGACCTGGAGGCAACGTCGATCGTCGTGATGCGAAGTTCTGCCTCGTCGAGCATCCGGGTGCATTGGTTGGCGATCTCGACCGACCGCTCGTAGGCGGCGATCGCCTCGTCAAGCGTCAGTTCGTCGGATTCAAGACGTGTGACTGTCTCCTGAAGCTGGACGAGCAGCTGTTCGAACGTGTGAGCCTGGCTTGTTGCGGTCATCGGCTACTCCTGTGCACCCGCAACGCGGGCGTGAACTGGTCCATCTCTGAATGTAATGATGAGGTCAGACTGGGCTTCTGCATCCGCCGCCATTGAGACCCGGCGTACCGACGGGCCGTTGGATGTCGTGACGATGGCATAGCCACGTCGCAGGATATCCCGCGGATCAAGCAAGGTTGCCCTGCTCGTAGCGGCGGTAATTTGAAGTCGTCGCGACGTGAGCAGCTGGTCCACGGTCGAACGGGATGATGTGGTGAGCGCGTCGATATCCTGACGGGCGTCGCCGATCCGCGACCGTGGGTTGCGGCGATCGCGTTGCGAATCCAGAGCGTCGAATGAATCGCGGGAGTCGCGATACCGGTCGACAGCGCAGGCTCTTGCACGACTGACGAGATAGCCGGCAGCGGCAAGCAGATCACGTCCGTTCGGCACGCACATTTCGGCGGCAGCGCTCGGTGTTGGCGCACGGACATCGGCGACGAGATCGGCGATGCAGGTATCGGTCTCGTGTCCAACGGCGCTGACGACCGGAACGCGGCACGCGAAGATTGCTCGCGCGAGGCGCTCGTCGCTGAACGGCGCGAGGTCTTCGGCTGCGCCGCCACCTCGGCCAACGATGATCACATCGCAGCGGTCGATCTCCTGTAGCGCCTCGATACCGGCGATCAATTCGTCGGCGGCGGATGGTCCCTGAACGGCGCTCGGGGCGAGGATCAGCTCTACCAGCGGAAAGCGGCGAGCGATGACCGTCTGAATGTCGTGCCAGACGGCGCCCTGACTCGAAGTGACGACGCCGATGACGGCCGGCATCGGTGGTAACGGGCGCTTGCGCTCCTCTGAAAAGAGCCCATCGGCCTCCAGACGGCGTTTGGTCTCTTCAAACTGCAGCTGAAGGATGCCGATGCCTTCGGGGGCGACGTTGTCGACCATCAGCTGGTATTGACCGCGCGCCTCGTAGATTGAGACGCGACCGTGCGCCAGAACGGCATCACCATTGCGCGGCATCGCGAGGATGCCGTGCTGGTTGCCACGAAAGAGAACGCAGTTTACCTGGACACCTTCGCTTGTCAGGCAGAAGTACATATGCCCGGCTGCTGAGCGAGAGAAGTTGCTGACTTCGCCGCGGACCCAGACATCGCTGAGGATCGGATCGTACTCGACCAGTTCACGGATGTAGCCAGTGATTTCCGAGACGGAGAGAACCCGCACGTTCTCGACCTAATCGGTCACGGAAGCGAGGCGAATCAGCGGGCTGCCGTACTCGACCGTTTGTGCGTTCTGTGCCAGCACTTCGACGACGGTTCCGGCGCGATCGGCAGCGATCTCATTCATGATCTTCATCGCTTCGATGATGCCGATCGTCTGACCCTCTTCGACGACATCGCCTGGCTGGACAAATGCCGGCTCGTTTGGAGCAGAGGCAACGTAGAAACGTGCCGATCATTGGGGCACGGATGACGTGCTGGTCAGGATCCTCAGCCTGACTGGCGGCGCTGTCGACTGTTACCTGAACGCCACCATCGGAGCGCGTCACGACCTGGACCGGCGCTCCGGTGGCGCTGATCGCTTCATGGGCGCGCAACGACAGGCGCAGATCACCGTGCTCGACATCCATCCGTGCGATGCCGCCTGCATGCATCATGCCGATGAAGGCGTGGACGAGCGCGGCCAATTGGCCGAAGTCGGACGCTGTCGCATCGTTCTGTGCCTGCTCGGATACCCCGCTCGACGTCTGGTCGCTGCTCACGCGCGGTTGCCCCTTCGTTCGCCCTCTGCTAGGTGACCCGTTCGAGGTATTGGCCGGTTCGAGTGTCGACCTTGAGTGTATCGCCCTCGTTGACGAAGAGTGGGACGTTGACGGTGACGCCGGTCTCAAGCGTTGCCGGCTTGGTGCCGCCCGTCGCGGTGTCGCCGCGCAGGCCAGGATCGGTCTGCGTCACGGTCAGGTTGACGGTGATTGGAATCTCGATGTCGATCGGCTCGCCCTGATATGTGAGCAGATCGATCGTGTCCTGCTCCTTGATGTAGTTGAGGGCGGTGCCAAGCGTCTCCTTGTCGAGCGAGAACTGTTCGAAGGAGTCGATGTCCATGAAGTTGTAGCGTTCGTCTTCCGGGTAGAGGTACTGCGCACGCTGTCGCTCGAGACGGACGAGCGGGAACTTACTACCGGCCTGAAACGTCTGCTGGGTTGTCGAGCCGGTTCGCAGGTTGCGCATCGTCAGACGGACGAAGGCGCTGCCCCGCCCCTGCTTGACGTGCTGATACTCGATGATGCGCTGAAGGGTGCCTTCGTACTCAATGATGATGCCCTTACGCAGTTCCCCTGTGTCGATCATCGTCTGTTGCTCCCGTCCCCTGTCTTAGATCCGTTGCTTTGACGCAGTTGTCAGAACTTCAATACCATCTTCAGTGATCAGAATGACGTCCTCGACCCGAACGCCGCCCCACTCAGGGAGGTAGATTCCGGGTTCAACGGTGATGACCTGACCGGGTGCCAGCGTATCCGTTGAATCCTTTGATGCCGATGGTCCTTCGTGGACGCGAACACCGATGCCGTGGCCGAGGCTGTGGCTGAAAGCGTCACCGAAACCGCGCGCCTCGATGAACCCACGCGCAGCAGCGTCCATATCGGCGCCGGACATGCCGGGCTGAATGCGCTCGATCGCTTCCTCGACGGCGGCAGCGACGATCGGGTAGACCTCACATAGCTTTTCGTCTGGCTCACCGACCCAGACTGTGCGCGTCAGGTCGGCACAGTAACCGTGGTACCGAGCGCCCATGTCGATGACGATCGGCTCTCCCTCGCGAATGACGCGCTCACCTGGCTCGTGGTGCGGTCGGGCAGCATGGGTGCCGGCGGCTACGATGGTTGGGAATGCAGGCCCATCGGCTCCGAGTTCCACGAATGCCTGATGGATCTTCCAGGCGACCTCCCATTCGGTCTGGCCCGCCTCGATCGTTGGCGCGACGCGCTCAAACGCCTCGCTGGTGATCTCGAACGCCTTGCGAAGGAGTGCGATCTCGGATGCGGACTTGACGATCCGAAGCTGTTCGACGATGCCATCGGCGGCGATCCACTCGTGCTCGTGGCCCTTGTCAGTCAGCTGTTCAGAGATGCCGTGGAAGACTCCGACGAGCATTGCCTGGGATTCGTATCCGATTCGCTGGGCTCCAATCTCAATCAGGACGGTTGCGTCGGCCAGTGGCCAACCACCTTCGCGCTTGACGACGCGGACGTGCGGAGCCTGCGCCTCTGCCTGGGTGACGTTTACGCCCCCGGTAACCAGCACAGCGTCGGTCGGGGTGATGAACAGGTGGCCGGAGGACTCGTTTGGTGCGATGTCTTCGCCGGTAAAACCGGTCAGGTAGACGCGGTTGGAGGGGTGGGTGATGAGCAGGCAGTCAAGGTTCTGTTCGGACAGCAGGGCGCGCACGCGCTCGACGCGCTCGCTCGTTTCACTCACCGGCTTGTGCCTCCTCAAGTTCGACCAGGTCCATCAGGTAGTACAGGGCGAGCATGTAGCCGCTTGGCCCAAGTCCGGCAATCGTCCCCCGAGCGATGGCAGAGATCACCGAATGATGTCGAAACTCTTCGCGCGCCGCGATGTTGGACAAATGCACCTCTAGCGCGGGAGCCGGTACCGCGGCAAGCGCGTCACGCAGCGCAATACTGTAGTGCGTCAGCGCCCCCGGATTGATGATGATACCAGAGGCTACCCAGCCATAGCGCTGAATGTGGTCGACAAGCGCGCCCTCATAGTTTGACTGCATCGCGACGATTTCGAACCCACGCTCGATTGCAGCCTGCCTCAGCGACTCATCGATCTCATCGAGCGTGGTCGCTCCATAGATCTCAGGCTGGCGGCGACCGAGCAGGTTCAGGTTCGGGCCGTGCATGACGAGAATCGTTCGTCCGGCAACGATCGATTCACTCATCGGATCCAGCCTCTATCACGCAGCATCTCGTTTCCAAGCAGACCGAGCAGCACTTCAGAGTGGGTTCCCGCAAACTCGGGATGGTACTCGAATCGGGCGCGCTCAAAGTACTGGACGATGTAGGTCTTGCCATCTTCCGGGTTCTCTTCGAGGAACTCTTCGGTGATTGGATAGCCGAAGGTCATCAGCCCGCCGTTAGTTTCCCAATAGCGCAGGAAGGTGCCGCCGAGATTATGCCCGGTTTCCGGGAAGTATTGTGCCCCTGCTTTTGGGCCGGTGGCCGTTTCCCATGGCTCCATCCCGCGTTGGGCCAACGCCCAGCGCCCAGTATGGCCGATCAGTACCTCGAACTCGGTGCCGGCGAACTCGGGGTGGTACTCGAAACGGGCGCGCTCGAAATACTGGACGGTGTACGACATGCCGACCATCGGGTCAGTTTCGGTGAACTCCTCCGTCCTCGGGTAACCGAAACGGGCGAGTCCACCGTTGGCCCGCCAATATTCGAGGAAGCCGTAGGCCAACGAGTGACCGGTTTCCGGGAAGTAGACGCGGTCCACTGATTCATCAATCGGCGGGATGCGGGTCGCAGGGGATTGCAGCCCAGCTATGACCGTCCATGTCTCAGGATCTTCGTGCCCGAGGCGCCAGGTGGCGAACCCAGCCAACCGGTTGTCGGTGATGATTTGCAACTTCGCCTCGAAGCTGTCGGCGCTCTCGAACCAGACCTCATGTTCGTCGCCGTTGTCGTCCTTGTAACGAAGTCGGTTCGCCTCGCTATCGTCGTCGTAGGTCAGCTCGGCGTTCGGACGATCGGCGAGTTCCATGGCCATCGCGTGGCTGACAGACGACGCTGGTGGGCCCTTCGTGACGTTCCAGTCGTAGCCATAGAGCGGGATGCCCAGGATGACCTTCTCGCGCGGGATGCGTGAGACCGCATAATCCGCGACCTCCTCGACCCACCAGATTGGAGCGACGGCGATGGGGTCAGGGCGGCCAGCATAGCCATAGTCGTAGGCCATGATGGAGATGTAGTCGTTGTATTTGGCAAGCTCCCGGTAGTCGTATGCGCCACCCCAATAGGTTGATGCATCGCTCGAACGAGCGATCACGGCCTGGCTGACGATCCAGCCGCGCGGCTTGAACTGCTCGTGGAGGCGCTTCATGAAGTCGGTGATTTTGCTGGCGTCGCTCGCGTTGACGCCCTCGAAGTCGATCTGGATTCCGTCGTAGCCGTTTGTTTCGACGACGGCAACGAGCTTATCGACGATAGCGTCACGCTTGTCCGGCGTCTCGATCGTCTTGGTGAAATCGTCCCACTTTGATTCGTTCTGAACCAGCGGCAGTACCTTGATGCCGTTTGCCTTCAGCATCGCCGTTACTGTTGGTTGGGAAAACGACTTGATGTCGCCGGATGGCGTGACGTGGTACCAGTAAGGCGTCACGAAATCGAGCCGGGTGAGGTTCGCTTCAAGCGAGACACGGGATGACGCATCGTAGTTGACGTAATAGCCCCAGCGTAGGACCGCGCTGGCGTCAGCGGCCCGGTCGTCGCGCCCAACCGCCAACGCTCCAAACGCCGAGAGCAGGATGAGTCCGACGATGATCGGAACGGCTAAGCGCTGCTGTTTCATCGCCTCATCCTTGTGGTGTTGCCTGTCCAGCGATTGCCGAGACATAAATCGAAACCGGTATGACATCGCCGGTCTCGTTGATGGTCGCTTCGCCGCTGAATATCACCAGCGGGACGAGATACTCGTCGCTACCCGGGCTGCCGGCGTACGAGTAAGCCAGCGAGATGTCATAGACTGTCATGACTCCGGTGACGGCCCCGCTACCCGAAACACCACTGAGGTCGGCATCGATCGAACCTTCACCGGCCAGCACCCGGTTCCAAAGCGTGTCGCCTGACCAGAGACCGTATTCCGATCCAATGTAGTCTGAAGGCCAGCGAATGTTGGCTTCGACAACGGTGCCTCCGGGGCCGATCGTCACCGTTGCATTGGGGGTGAACGAAAGAACGGGAGAGACCTGAGCAGGGCGGAAGAGGACGACTGCTCGCCCCGCGTCGTCGTCACGCCCGATTATCACGCCGCCGTCGAGATCGTCGCTGATAAAACCGTTCGCATAGATCCATGAGCTCGCGGACTGAACAACTTCGGCATCACTGCCGAGTTCGAGGTCGGGAAGGCTGCTCGTGTACACGTACTGAATTGTCGCGCCGCTGAAATATATCTCGGCAGTTGAGCCGAACACCTGGTAGTTGCCCGGCCCACCCTCAATGCTCACCGTCCAGGCCGAGGTTGGCGGCAATCGTCGCGACATCGTCTTCCGTCCAGGCCGGCCAGTCGAGCAGGTAGACAAGCGCCGAGGATGGGCTCGCGGACAGCGACGCGGCCATTTCATATTCGAGATCGAGAGAACGCGACAGCCCTCCGCTGACAATCTGGACCGGCGGGAGCGTGCCGAACTCGCCAACGAACGGTGCTTCTTCGGTTGGTTCCGGCTCCTCAACGACCGGCTCCTCAGTTGGTTCTGACTCCTCGGTTGGATCAGCCTCTGGCTCGGTCGGAATCGACTGTTCCTCGACCTCCGCCATCGAGGTTGGCTCGGCGTTTTCGCCGGTGGCTGTCGGAGCGGGTACGCCTGTCGTGGACGTGGATGTGTTTGGGGGACTGGTCGCCTCAGCCGTGCGGGTGCTTGTGCTGGTTGTCCCCGGCTGGGCTGTATTCGATTGCGAGGTCGCTGTATTGGTCACCTGGCCCACGACAACGCCTTGCTGGCCATCGCCATCATTTCCCCGACCAGCGAACAGGATCATGCCGATGATCAGCACGGCGGCCACAAAGAAGCCAACTCCGACAAACAGGTTGCGTTGCGATCGCTCGTTGTTGCGCGTCGTGCTGACTTGACGGTCCGGCACGTTGCCGCGTCCGCTTCCGTACGATCGACGGTCACCCAAATCGAGTTAGTCCTTCCTTCACCGCATGCCATCAGCGCGCCCGTGTTAACTGCGAAGTGCGAGGTCGGGGGCGCTGCCGGTGCAGAAGCCTACACCACTTCCTGAATGCGGCGCAGTTGGACGATCTGATCACGAAGCAGCGCTGCCTTCTCGAACTCCAGCATCTTGGCCGCATCCTTCATCTGGCGCTCGAGGTCGAGGATCAGTCGCGCCAGTTCGTCCGGCGGGATCTCAGCGATCGCGCCGTCCGGAGCGTCTGGCGGCATACGGCGTGGGATCCTCGGCCGCCATCCTGACCCGCTCGGTCATGTCCTTGATCTCCTTGATGATCGAGCGCGGCGAGATGCCATGTCGTTCGTTGTGTGCAATCTGCTTCTCGCGACGACGGTACGTCTCTTCAATAGCCGTCTTCATTGAGTTGCGTCATGTTATCGGCGTACATGATCGCCATGCCGTCGACGTGGCGCGCCGCACGACCGATCGTCTGGATCAGCGAGCCGGTCGAACGCAGGAAGCCTTCCTTGTCAGCGTCGAGGATGGCGACCAGCGATACTTCAGGAAGGTCGAGCCCTTCACGGAGCAGGTTGATACCGACGACGACATCGTAGATGCCGAGTCGAAGATCCCGGAGGATCTCGATGCGCTCCAGCGTCTCGATCTCGGAGTGCAGGTAGTGGGTTCGAATGCCGATTTCCTTCATGTAGTCGGAGAGATCTTCGGCCATCTTCTTGGTCAACGTGGTGACGAGCGTTCGCTCACCGCGATTGACCCGCTCATTGATCTCGTGCATCAGGTCGTCGATCTGGCCCTTGGTCGGTCGTACCGAGATCGGCGGATCGATGAGGCCAGTCGGCCGAATGATCTGCTCGACGATCTGTTCGGAGTGCTCCATCTCGAACGGCCCCGGAGTAGCGGAGACGTAGACGGCGCGAGTGATGTGGCGCCTGGAATTCATCAAATGTCAGCGGCCGGTTGTCACGCGCCGAAGGGAGGCGGAAGCCGTGCTCGATCAGCACATCCTTGCGCGCCATGTCGCCGGCGTACATGCCGCGCACCTGCGGAAGCGAGATGTGCGACTCGTCGACGAACAGCAGGAAGTCGGAGGGGAAATAGTCGAGCAGTGTCCAGGGAGTCTGACCAGGCAGGCGCCTGCCGAGGTGCATCGAGTAGTTCTCGACTCCGGAGCAGTATCCGGCCTGTTGCAGCATCTCAATGTCGTAGCGCGTGCGTTGCTTGAGGCGGGCCGCTTCGAGGACATTGCCCCTGCGATTCGAGCTCTTCGAGCCGTTCTTCCAGCTCGGCTTCGATGTCCTTGATGGCCACTTTCAACTTCTCGTCGGTTGTGACGAAGTGCTTGGCCGGATAAATGTCGATCTCGGTTCGCTCGACAAGGATCTCGCCAGTCAGTGGATCCAGCTCGACGATTCGTTCGATCTCGTCACCGAAGAACTCAACCCGGATGGCGATTTCCTCGTAGACGGGGTAGACCTCGACGGTATCACCCCGCACGCGAAAGGTGCCGCGAACCAGCGTCATGTCATTGCGGTCGTATTGAACGTCGATCAGGTGGCGCAGGACACGGTCTCGACGGACTGCCTGCCCACGCTTGAGCTTGACGACCTGCTCTTCGTAGTCGGAGGGCGAACCGAGGCCGTAGATGCACGAAACGGACGCGACGATAATGACATCCTCGCGAGATAGCAGTGATCGAGTGGCGGCATGGCGCAGCTTGTCGATCTCGTCGTTGATCTGCGCATCTTTTTCGATATAAGTATCAGTTCGAGCGATATATGCCTCGGGCTGATAGTAGTCGTAATAGGAGACGAAGTACTCGACAGCGTTGTTCGGGAAATATTCCTTGAACTCGCTGTAGAGCTGAGCCGCGAGCGTCTTATTGTGGGCGAGGACAAGCGTCGGGCGCTGGACACGCTCGATGACGTTGGCCATCGTAAACGTCTTGCCGGAGCCGGTAACGCCCAGCAACGTCTGGTGCCGCTGGCGCTGCTCAAGACCCTGGACGAGTGCTTCGATTGCGGTTGGCTGATCACCAGTCGGCTTAAGGTCGGAGACGATTTGAAAGGCTGGCATAGACAGGAGCTCCGTCCGTCTGACGACAAACGCGCCGGCCTCCAGAGGGGCCGGCGGACGAACTCAATTATACCGTTTACCGCGTTCGGACGCAGGGAATTCATCCCTCGATGGCGTAGACATCCGCTTCTTCGCCACCCATCGCGATGACATCGTATATGTGGCGAACTGCCCAGCGCTGGGCAGAGTAGAGGAGCCGCGATGTCGTCTCTTCGAGGTCGCACCAGGCATAGTCGCTGTATTCGGACGCGACGGTGACTTTCGACTTCGGGTTGATCTGTGCGGCGAGTGCCGGAGCCAGAATGATCGAATCGGACCCGTGATCGTAGAACTGCGCGATGTAGTCAGCGGTGTAGAAGCGAACCGGTACAAGACCCGTGGATGACTGTACATCCCTTCGCGCTGCGGCGATCGCAGTTTCACCGTTCGCAACTCGAGTATGAATTGACTGCCAGGTGTCCCCTTGAGGAGCGTCGGCGCGGCGACGGAGGACCAGAAACTGAGGACGCGCGTTGATTTTTCGGAACAGGTAGGTATCAACGAGGTCCGACACGATTCTGGGCATTCTGCGCTTGCCATCCTCCCTTTACGCCGGCTGCACGCGGCGTCCCTTTGACGCTGGCAGTTGCAGGCGGGGATCGTAGCACGTTGCACCGGGGCAGACTAGAGTCGCGGGCCTCCCCGCCGACGATCCTGAAACCAACGGCTGAGGCGCTCGCCCGGTGACGGTCCGCTTGGAGGATCGAATGATACGTCGCGGCCACGCCACTGTTTCACTTCTCCGCCGAAGTCTCCTGGACCGCCAGAAAGTCCCGAGCCGCCAGTCCCTGGGTTACGTCGCGATACGAAAATGGGTGCGAAGAAGGCAACAATGCTGGCCAGCGCAAGTGCGAGTGCCAGGTTCTCTGAAACGTCACGCGCAAGAATGGCGGCGAATGCGAGTCCGATGGCCGATGCGATCCAGATCCACGGTTTGCCCGAACTCACCTTCGATAGACGAAACGATGGCTTCAGCGAGCGCCGCTGCGGTTTTCGATTGCCAGCCCGACCTCCCTCAACCAGGCGCAGGTTCGGGCGAGGCGACGCTGGCTTTTCGTTTTCGAGCTTATCGAGGATCTGAATGACTTCCTCTTCGACTTTGGTGTAGCGCTTCTCGGGCATCTCCGGTTCCTCCCGCTGCTGCCTGATGCTGCCGGTGGATGGTGCTGGTAGGTCGATTGAATGGTGACAACCGGTCATGCAGCGCATGCGTCGACGCTCGTGATTGCGGCAGAGGAGCAGTCGGCGCGCCGCTGGCGAGGCCTGTGCCTAGTGTACGACACCATCTTGTGGTTTGCGCTTATTCTCTCTGTCGATCACGTTGTCTGTCGCTACTTCCGACTATGCTGGTGAGGGTACGTGTTATACGGCCTATGATAGAGTTTTTCGCCGATCGGACAGGTCGTCCGGCAGCTTGCGCGCCGTCGTCGGCAGTTAGTATTCGAGTTGACACTTCGAGGATCCCGTGAGAACGCTGATTCGATTCACCGTCACTGACGGCGACACGACCACCAGTTTCGCTGGGCCGGGCCACGCGATCAAGATGCTTGTCGCGGCCTGTGCCAAAGGGCCGAGGACCGTCCGCGAACTTCTGGAGCACACACGTCCATACGACGAGCATTTCGCGACCGATATTCTCAACGGACTGGCCGTCTTTGACGAGCACAACGTCCAGGAGAATACCGA
Organism: uncultured Chloroflexia bacterium; assembly: GCA_963763325.1. GTDB lineage: Bacteria > Chloroflexota > Chloroflexia > Thermomicrobiales > CFX8 > JBBECJ01. The sequence goes on along the minus strand of CAVXOL010000024.1, from coordinate 235,218 downwards.
CTCGATCGAGCAGAAGCTGCAACGCCACCAACCGGACGATTGGCCGCCGTTCCGTGTCTATAACGACGTGACCCGGCGCGCGTGTACGCAACCGGGGCGAGGCGGGCTGATCGTGATCAACCTGGCAGCCAAACGGATCATCCAGGTCCAGAACAGCTATGCAGAGATCCAACGCAGGGATCGGGGACGAATCCGCGCTGAGGGTAAGCCGACCGGGCGCCTATACCACTACGATTTGCCTCAGGACTGGGCACTTGTGCCGTAGGAATCATGTCCGGGCCGATTCATGCGCGGCCCGGACATGAAAATGTCATCAAGCAGGACGGCGGTGTCGTTAATCCCGGTCACGCCCAGTACGATCGCGGCTGGTTCCACTCAGGCGCGGCCTGCGGCGGAACATGCCCCCCACGAACATCTGGCTCATCTGTTCGCTGACGCTGGACTTCGATAGCTCGCCCTCAGTGTCCTGCACGAGCTGACCCTCACGGCGTTCGGCAGTTGACCATTCGGCGCGTGCATCGCGTGCATCGCGGAAGCGGGCCAGCAGCGTTTCGTCCGCTTCGTCAGAGCTGGCGGCGATCAGTGAGCGCATGTGTTGCATCTCCTCGATGCAGGAGTCGACCCAGCGAATCACGGCTTCCCGGTTCGTAGCCGTGATGTCACGGTGCATCTCGGGACTGCCAGCGGCGAGGCGCGAGACGTCCCTGAAGCCACCCGCCGTCAGGAACTTCATGTCACGCCAGGCGGGGTCACGGCTGACAGTCCGCATGAGTGCAATCGAGAGCAGGAACGGCAGGTGGCTGATGCCGCCCACAAAGCTGTCATGCTCGTGCGCATCGACGAACATCGGCTCAGCGCCGAGCGCGCTGACCATCCCAAGTACCGTCTGAACGGCTGCCTCATCTGCCTGGACCGACGGGACGACGCACCATGTCGCGTCCTTGAACAGGTCGGCCTCGGCGCCTTCGATGCTCTGTGCCTTGCCCGCCATCGGGTGACCGCCGACGAAATGCGCCGTAGGCGGAAGCAGCGACGCCGCCCACTCCATGACCTGTACTTTCGTCGAGGTCGTGTCAGTGACGACGACGTTGTGCTTGAGATGGGGCGCAATCGACTCGAAGACTTCGCGGACTGCCAGCGGCGGGACCGCGAGGACAACCAGGTCTGCGTCCCGCACCGATTTGGTGAGGTCCCATTCGGTGCGGTCGACTGCCTTGATCTTCTTGCTGTAATTCTGGTGGTCAAGGTCGAGGTCGAAGCCGGTGACTTCGAGGACGGCGGATCGCTTGCCCTCGTTTGACGCCCAACGGCGGAGTCCGAGACCAATCGACGACCCGATCAGTCCGAGTCCGACGATTGTTACCTTCTGCATGGTGTTCCTTTCGAGGCGCTGGTGGCTTGGATGCGACGATCATGTAGTCAAAAAAGTATAGCAGTGAGACCTAACCGAACGATTTTCAGGCGCTCAGGGTGAGGGAGTTGGCGTCGATTCCGTCGGTCAGGTCGACCGGTGAAGCCGACGGACCGGCTGTCACAGTTGCATCGGTTCCGGTGAAGTCGTCCAGGAAAGGGTCGAGCTCTACGAAGATCCAGACAAATGCCGCGAGGCAGATGACGATCGAAAGAGCGATCGCGATGGCGATTCCCCAGTCGGTACCTCGCTGATCGACACGACGGGGCGAATCGTCGTCCGGCTGTCGCACGTGCGCCCCCAAGCGCGTCATCGTGGTTGAATCACTGGCGAGGATCGTGGCTGTCGCAGTATAGCAATCGCTGCAGGATGCCGTGATTGAGCGGCAGAAATGGCTCTGCTACACTGCCGCGCGACACCACGACAAGGACGGGCCGGCGGACAGGCGCTGGTACCTCATGGGTCGGAGAGGGACGATTTCGATGGCACAGTTTCAAAACTTCATCAATGGTAAGTGGGTCGATGCCAGGAGCGGCCAGGAGTTCGACCGAAAGAATCCGGCGACTGGCGAAACGATCGGGACGTTCACAAAGAGCGGTCAGGAGGATGTCCTGGCAGCCGTCGACGCCGCTTCGGCGGCATTCAACCGCTGGCGACTCTACCCTGCGCCGAAGCGCGGCGAGATCCTCTTCAAGGTCGGCCAGCTCCTGATCGAGCGCAAGGAGCAGCTGGCTCGCGAGATGACCGAGGAGATGGGCAAGGTCGTCGCCGAGGCTCGTGGCGATGTCCAGGAGGGCATCGACATGGCCTTCTACATGGCCGGCGAGGGGAGACGTATGGCAGGGCAGACGGTCCCTGCCGAAATGCCAAACAAGTGGGCGATGTCAGTGCGGAAGCCGCTTGGCGTCGTTGCAGCGATTACACCCTGGAACTTCCCGCTGGCGATTCCGACCTGGAAGATCATGCCTGCGCTGATCACCGGAAACACGGTGGTGTTCAAGCCCGCGTCCTACACGCCGCGGATGGCGGTTCGGCTGGTCGAAATCTTTGAGGAGGCTGGACTCCCCGCTGGAGTCCTCAACCTGATCCTCGGCAGCGGACCTGACACTGGTGACACCTTGCTGCAGCATCCGGATGTCGCGCTGGTGTCGTTTACAGGATCGACGGAAACCGGCAAGTACATCAGCGTTGAGGGTGCGCGAACGCTCAAGCGCGTCTCGCTCGAACTCGGCGGCAAAAACGCAATCATCGTCATGGACGATGCCGATGTCGATCTGGCGGTCGAGGGAATTCTCTGGAGTGCGTTCGGGACATCTGGCCAGCGCTGTACGGCGGCCAGCCGGGTTATCGCTCACCGTGGGCTGTCAGACGATCTGACGGGCAAGCTTGCAGAGCGTGCGGGTGCGATGCGCCTTGGATATGGCCTCGACGACGCAACCGATGTCGGGCCAGTCGTCAGCCGTTCTCAACTCGAGCGCATCCACTCATACATGGAGATCGGTCGCAACGAGGGTGCCGAACTGGCAACTGGAGGTCTGATTGCCAGCGACGGAGACCTGAGCCGCGGCCACTTCCACCAGCCGACCGTCTTCGGCAACGTCAAGGCCGATATGCGCATCGCACAGGAAGAGATCTTTGGCCCGGTGACAGCCGTTATTCCGGTCTCGGACGTAGAAGAGGCGATCGATGTCGCCAACGGTGTCGAGTACGGGTTGTCAGCGTCGATCTACACGCGAGACGTGAATCGCGCATTCCGGGCGATGCAGGACATCTACACCGGCATCCTGTACGTCAACGCCGGGACGATCGGCGCTGAAATTCAGCTCCCGTTCGGCGGGACGAAGGCGACTGGCAACGGGCACCGCGAGGCCGGCCAGGCCGCGCTGGATGTCTTCACCGAATGGCAGTCGATCTACGTCGACTACAGCGGCAAGCTCCAGCGCGCTCAGATCGACGAGGTCGCTGACACGGGCATGGCGCCGTAGGGGATCGGGGACTGGTTACAGGTGACAGGGGCCTGGTCTGTACACGACCGAGCCCCTGTTATCGATTGTGCTGCGGCTACGGCCAACGGCGTTTCTCGACCATCGCGCATGCGTCGTGGATGACGTTGAGGCCGAGCGATTCGGCGTAGGCGATCAGTTCGTCGCTCTCGGCGCCCGGTTGGAGCCAGAAGATCGGGATGTTCTCGCGGGCAGCATCCTCAGCGACACGGCGACCAACCCAGGATGGGACGACGACATCAACGACGTCGGGCTTGACGGGCAGGTCGGCCAATGTTGGATAGACTGGGTCTCCGTCGGCGGTTTCGGCGTTAGGGTTGACACCATAGACCTGATATCCAGCCTGCTTCAAGTTGCGATAAATGCGATTACCGAACTTCTCAGTGTTTTCGGACGCGCCGACGATCGCCCAGACCTGCTTATTGACGGCCTCTTCGATCAAATCGCGCTGGCTACGAGTTGTGGTGGTCATCGGATTCTCCTCTCACCGCGTGTAACGCAGAGTACTTGCCGCGATTCCTGGTGGTGGGCCGGACAAGCGAAAGCGCCGGGCTCATGAGCCCGGCGCTTTCGCTTGTTCATCTGGCGGGAAGGCAGGGATTCGAACCCTGGGTAGACCTTAACGGCCCACAAACGCTTAGCAGGCGTCCCCATTCGACCACTCTGGCACCTTCCCGTGTGGCGCGGTTCGGACTGGGCGACCGATTCAGCCGGGCTGCGACGATACATCCGCCTCGAAACGCAGGGGTAATTCTACCAGATCATCTGTTTGCTCAGACCGAGTTGGGAACGCAATCGACCCCGCGAAAGCGGGGTCGATTGACGATGCATCTGCGGAGAGGGAGGGATTCGAACCCCCGGGGCTCATCACCCAACTGTTTTCAAGACAGCCGCCTTAAACCGCTCGGCCACCTCTCCAATGTGGCGCGTTCAGCCAAGTATAGCATTGCGTCCCGCGCCGAATTGGGCTACGCCGGTGGAGAAATCCGTTCGATGCCGCCCATGTACGGGCGCAGGACCGTTGGGATCACGACAGAACCGTCTTCCTCCTGGTAGTTCTCAATGACGGCCGCCAGCGTGCGAGGTAAGCCGAGGCCGGATCCGTTCAGGGTGTGGACGAACTGAACCCGCGCGCCTTCTGACGGACGGAAGCGGATGTTGGCACGGCGAGCCTGGAAGTCGTGGAAGTTCGAGCAGGAGGAGACTTCGAGCCACTCTTCCGAGCCAGGAGCCCAGGCTTCGAGATCGACCTTTCGTGCTGCCACGAACGACAGGTCACCCGTGCAGATCTCGAGATGCCGGTAGGGGAGTTCCAAACGCCGCAACGTTTCGGCGGCGTCGCTGATGAGCTTCGCGTGCTCAGCTGCCGAATTCTCGGGCGCGACGAACTTCACCATCTCGATCTTGTCGAACTGGAAGCCGCGCTTGATGCCGCGTACGTCGCGTCCAGCGCTGGCTTTCTCGTTGCGGAAGCAGGCTGAGTAGGCCGTGTGGTTGATCGGCAGCTGGGCGCCGTCGATGATCTCGTCGCGGTACATGTTCGTCACCGGAACCTCTGCGGTCGGGATCAACCACATGCCTTCTTCGCGATCCTTGAAGAGCGTATCGGCGAACTTCGGCAGGTTGCCGGTTCCGACCAGTGCTTCCTCGCGGACGATGTATGGTGGGTAAACCTCTTCGTAGCCCTGCTCGATGCGCAGATCGAGCATCCAGGTGATCAGCGCCCGTTGCAGGCGCGCTCCGTGGCCCTTCAGGAAGTAGAAGCGCGAGCCAGATACCTTGACACCGCGTTCGAAGTCGATGATGCCGAGATTCTCCATCACCTCCCAATGGGGGAGAGGCATGAATTCGAAGCGGCGCTGTTCTCCCCATGTTTCGGTGATGACGTTGTCCGACTCGTCCTTGCCGATGGAGCGTCCGGAGAAGGCAGGTTGGGAACGGTCAACAGGATCGAGTGAAGTTCGCGGTCGACTTCGGCGGCCGCCGCATCGAGTCGCGCGATCTCATCACCGAGCGCACGCATGGCGGAGATATGGGCGTCGCGTTCCTCGCCGGCGGCTTTTTTGCCGGTTTCTCTCGATCCGGCGTTGAGTTGGGCTTTGAGCGTTTCGACTTCGGTCAGCATCGCCCGGCGACGCTCGTCGAGTGCGACAATCTCATCGATCGGCGCGGTCGTGTTGAGTTTTGCGATCTCGGTTTTGACGAAGTCTGGCTGTTCTCGAATCAGTCGTAGGTCCAACATCGGTAGTCTCCCGTTTCATTTCGTTGTCAGCGATTCTGCATCTGCGTAGTTGTCAGCTCGTACTCGCTGATACTCCGCCACAGGTGCGGACCCCCGAGTCAATCTGCTGTACATATTCCATCATGTTTCGGTTCCTTTGGCGGTTCACACAGGCACGAAAAACGCCCTACGGTGGTGTAGGGCGTCGCGATCGGCTGTGGGCGTGCAGCGTCAGCCGATCGCTAATCGCTCGCGCTACTGACGGATGCGGTCGGCTGGAGTCCTTCAAACCCCGGAATGAACTTCGACCAGTTGTCATGGGCGGCGGCGTTCAGCCGGCGTGAAATCGTGTAGTAGAGACCGGCCTTCGGCTCGTACGGATCGCGGCGCAGGCGCATTCGAGCCTCGATCACCGTCTTGCCACCCTTGCGGTGGTTGCAGCCACGACAGGCAGAGACGAGGTTCTCCCAGGTGTGCTGACCGCCGCGTGAGCGTGGAGTGATGTGGTCGATCGTCAGATCGCCGCCGCGAATGCCGCAGTACTGGCAGGTGAAGTCATCGCGGATGAAGATCTCGCGCCGGGTCAGCTTCACGCGGGGCCGTGGCCGGCGGATCATGTAGATAAGCCGGATGACGGAGGGCGCATCGTATGAACGCGACGCGCTGGCAAGTGGCGCTGGATAGACCTCCAGCACCTCGGCCTTTTCGCCGAAGACAAGACCCATCGCGCGACGCATATTGCAGACATTGAGCGGCTCATAGTTCTGGTTCAGGACCAGAACCGGGCGATGGACGGTCGTACGTTGGTGAGGCTCCTGTGGCTCAGTCATGGTGCGTTTCCAGGCCGCTCTCGCACTGAGCGCGCATAGCTCTGACGGCGGAATCCTGACGCCTGCTCCATCATAGCAAGCGCGCGGCCACCTGCGCAACCGAGAATAATTAAGAACGGACACCATGACCGTACTGGCTGCGAACGCGTTCCAGGTCAGTCAGCCGCCATCGCAAGCTCGCGCGTGACCGATCGAAGAGCCTGCCCAGTGTAGGAACGGTCGTTGTCGGCGATCTCCTCAGGCGTGCCGGTGGCGATGATCTCGCCTCCTTTGTGCCCGCCTTCCGGCCCGAGGTCGATGACCCAGTCCGCGGACTTGATGACATCGAGATTGTGCTCGATGACGAGAATCGTGTTGCCGGCGTCGGTCAGCCGCTGAAGTACGCCCAGCAGCCGTTCGATGTCGGCGAAGTGGAGACCAGTCGTTGGCTCGTCGAGAATGTACATCGTCTTGCCGGTGGCGCGCCGGCTCAGCTCGGTCGCGAGCTTGACGCGCTGCGCCTCGCCGCCGGAGAGTTGCGTTGCCGGCTGGCCGAGATGGATGTAACCCAGCCCAACGTCGTTGAGCGTTCGGAGCTTGTTGGCGATCTTGGGGATGTTCTCGAAGAACTCGAGTCCTTCGGCGACGGTCATGTCGAGGACATCAGCGATCGACTTGCCTTTGTAGAGGATCTCGAGCGCCTCGCGGTTGTAGCGCTTGCCGTGGCAGACCTCACAGGGGACGTAGACATCCGGCAGGAAGTTCATCTCGATCTTGACGATGCCCTCGCCGGAGCAGGCCTCACAGCGGCCACCCTTGACGTTGAAAGAGAACCGGCCAGCCTTGTAGCCACGCGCTTTGGCTTCAGGCATGGCGGCGTAGAGTTCTCGAATGTGCGTGAAGGCGCCGGTATAGGTTGCCGGGTTCGATCGCGGCGTTCGTCCAATTGGGCTCTGGTCGATGTCGATCACCTTGTCGATGTGCTCAACACCAAGCAGGTCCTTGAAGCGGCCCGGCTTGTCATGGGCTCGGTAAAGGATCTGGGCCAAACGCCGGTAGAGGGTGTCGGTGATGAGGGTGCTCTTGCCCGATCCAGAGACGCCGGTAACGCAGATGAATGTGCCAAGTGGGAACTCGACCGTCAGGTTCTTGAGGTTGTTCTCGGACGCGCCCTTCAGGATCAGCTGCTTGCCGTTTCCTGTCCGTCGTACGTCGGGAATCGGGATGACTCGACGTCCGCTGAGATATTGACCGGTGATCGAATCTGGGTGCTCGTAAATGTCGTCGAAGGTTCCTGCCGCGACGACGTGGCCGCCATGCTCTCCCGCGCCGGGGCCGATATCGATGATCCAGTCGGCCGCCCGCATCGTCTCTTCGTCGTGCTCGACGACCAGCAACGTATTGCCGATGTCACGAAGTGAGATAAGCGTATGGATCAGCCGGGCGTTGTCGCGCGGGTGTAGCCCGATTGAAGGCTCGTCAAGGACGTACATGACGCCCATCAGGCGGCTACCGATCTGTGTTGCGAGTCGAATGCGCTGAGCCTCGCCGCCAGAAAGCGTCGCGGCAGCACGGTCGAGCGTCAGGTACTCCAGGCCGACATCAACCAGAAAGCCAAGCCGTTCGCGAATCTCCTTCAACACCTGGCGCGCAATCAGAAACTCGCGGTCAGTGAGAGCGCCGTCCTGGAGCAGTTCCGCGAACCGTAACGCCTCGACGACCGACATCGTCGTGATGTCGACGATCGAGCGGTCGGCGACGGTGATTGCCAGAATCTCCGGCTTGAGTCGAGCGCCCTTGCAGACCGGGCATGGGCGGGACGACATGTACTGCTGGATCTCTTCGCGGATGTAATCGGACGCGGTCTGCTCGAGCCGGCGCATCAGATGCGGAATGACGCCTTCGTACTTGACGGTGTACTGTCTGCGCCGGCCATTGCGCGATGTGTAGCGAACGGTGACGGTCGGCGCGCCTTTGCCGTGAAGGATGATGGCCTGTTGCTCGTCAGTCAGGTCACGGAAGGGAGTATCCATCGGGATGTCGAATCGTTCGGCAACCGCCGCCAGCATCGCTTCGTACCATACGTTGCCCTCGCGGCCTGGCCGCGACCAGGGTGTGATCGCGCCGTCTGACAAGGACAATGCTGTGTCAGCGACGACCATCTCGGGATCAAACTCCATCGCGATCCCGAGGCCATGACAGGCGGGGCAGGCGCCATGCGGGCTGTTGAATGAGAACGAGCGCGGCTCAATCTCTCCAATCGAGCCATGGCCAAGTGGGCAGGCGTAGTGCTCGGAGAACATCGTCTCCGGACCGTCTACGACCTGGACGGAGACATAGCCGCCACCGAGTTTCAGCGCCGTTTCCAGAGAGTCAATCAGCCGGATACGCGTCGAGTCGAGGTCTTCGGGCGAGTCGTGGCGGACGACGAGTCGGTCGACGACGACCTCAATCGTGTGCTTCTTCGTCTTTGCCAGCTTGATCTCTTCGTCCAGTTCACGCAACTCGCCGTCGACGCGAACGCGGACGAAGCCGGACTTGCGGATCTGTTCGAAGACACCTGCGTGTTCGCCTTTGCGGTCGCGGATGACGGGGCCGAGGATCAGGATTCGCGAGCCGTCTTCAAAGCCGAGGATCAGTTCGGCCATCTGTTGTGGCGACTGGCGCGAGATCTCGCGACCACAGGTCGGGCAATGCGGGTGGCCGATGCGGGCAAACAGCAGACGAAGGTGATCGTAGATTTCGGTTACGGTTCCGACCGTCGAACGCGGGTTGCGGCTGGAGCCCTTCTGGTCGATCGAGATGGCCGGCGAGAGGCCATCGATCTGGTCGACGTCCGGCTTCTCCATCTGGCCGAGGAACTGGCGCGCGTAGGCCGAGAGCGACTCGACGTAGCGGCGCTGACCTTCGGCGTAGATGGTGTCGAAGGCGAGCGACGACTTGCCCGAGCCGGAAAGGCCAGTCAAGACGACGAGCTTGTCACGTGGGATCTCGACGTCGATGTTCTTGAGGTTGTGCTCGCGTGCGCCGCGGACGACGATTCGGTCGATGGGCATCTCGTCTCCGGTCATTGCGTACTTGGTCCATCAGCGGGGCGACGGCTGGTGTCCGTACGTAGAACATCTATTCGCATGCAGATTGTAGCAGCCCATCGAGGGTTTCGATAGCCCCATGGTGTGCCAAAGTGTCACATGCATATCAGGTGCCTCCAGCGATTGACGGACCGCCGAGCGCAGCCTACAATTATACGCTGAGACTGCCAATCTCCGGAAGGAGTAGGCCGATTGCAGCGGACAGGGAATCGGGGCCATCGACTGAGAGCCTCGACCCGCGAGCGCGGCTGAAGTCGTCCGGAGGGCCGGGTGCTGAACGGATGAGTAAGCGCCTGCGGGTACGCCCGTTATCGCGGAAGAGAGCGGCGGCGTTTGCTGCCGAATCGAGGTGGTACCGCGGGTGAGCCCGTCCTTGTCAGGACGGGTTTTTCGTTTTCATTTGACTTGCCCTGATCGTCATCAAGGTCGTTAGCGCGGATTCAGTAGGGAGCAGTAGATGGCAGCCAGGTCGACATCGTCCAGCAACGCGAGGGAGCTTGGCAAGGCCTACGAGCCGGCCTCCGCCGAACAGCACTGGTATCAGTTCTGGCATTCGGGCGGCTATTTCAAGGCAGTCGATCGCGGTCGAGGTCCGTTCGTGATCGTGATGCCGCCGCCGAACGTCACCGGCGAGCTGCATATGGGTCACGCGCTCTTCACTGCTGTCGAGGACATTCTGACGCGCTACAAACGGATGCAGGGCCATGCCGCGCTCTGGCTGCCGGGAGCCGACCATGCCGGAATCGCCGGACAGTGGGTCGTCGAGCGGGAGCTGGCCCGCGAGGGGAAGACGCGGCAGGATCTTGGCCGCGATGCGTTCGTTGCACGTATCTGGGACTGGATGGAGACGTATCAGGAACGCATCAAGGGGCAACTCCGTTCACTCGGCGCGTCGTGCGACTGGTCACGCTATGTCTTCACGATGGACCCCGGACCGGCACGCGCCGTTCGGGTTGCATTCAAGCACCTGTACGACAAGGGTCTGATCTACCGTGGTGAGCGGATCATCTCGTGGTGTCCGCGCTGCATGACGGCACTGTCCGACCTCGAAGTCGTCCACGAAGACGAGGACTCGTTTCTTTGGCATCTTCGCTATCCGCTTGCCGATGGCAGCGGCGCCGTCGAGGTGGCGACGACACGGCCTGAGACGATGCTGGGTGACACAGGGGTCGCTGTTCACCCAGACGATGCGCGATATAGAGCCTTGGTCGGCAAAGAGGTCATTCTTCCGATCCTTGGCCGGAGGATCCCGATCGTGACCGACGAGATCGTCGATCCGGAATTTGGTAGTGGCGCAGTCAAGGTCACACCGGCGCACGACCCGAACGATTTCGAGATCGGACGGCGCGCGAACCTGCCCGCGATAACCATCATGAACCTCGACGGGACGATGAATGGCGAAGCCGGTCCATTCGCCGGTCAGACGATCGAAGAAGCGCGCAAGAACATCGTCGAGCGGCTTGAAGCCGATGGCGCTCTGGTGCGGATCGAGCCTCATACCCATTCGGTCGGCCATTGCGACCGTTGCGGGACGGTGATCGAGCCGATGATCTCGAAGCAGTGGTTCGTGAACATGAAGCCGCTTGCAGAACCGGCGATTGAAGTCGCGAAGGACGGAACCGTCCGTTTCATCCCGGAGCGGTTTACGAGCGTCTATTTGAACTGGATGGAGAACGTTCACGACTGGTGTATCTCGCGCCAGCTCTGGTGGGGGCATCGCATTCCAATCTGGTACTGCGACGATTGTGGTGAGGTGACAGCCACCGAGAACGAGGATCTGACCGCCTGTGGCAGCTGCGGTTCGGACAAGGTGCGCCAGGACCCTGATGTGCTCGACACCTGGTTCTCGTCCGGGCTTTGGACCTTCTCGACGCTCGGATGGCCGGACGAGACTCCGGACCTGAAGACCTTCTACCCTGGCCACGTCATGGAGACCGGCTACGACATCATCTTCCTCTGGGTCGCCCGGATGATCTTCCTTGGGATCGAGTTCATGGGCGAACCGCCGTTCAAGGACGTCTACTTGCACGGGACGGTCCGCGACGCAAGCGGCCAGCGGATGAGCAAGACGAAAGGCAACGTCCTCGATCCAACGCTCGTGACGCAGGAGTACGGGACCGACGCCCTGCGCTTCGCTCTGATCACGGCATCGGGGCCAGGCAACGACCTGAAAATGTCGAACGAGCGTGTTGAATCGATGCGGAACTTCGCCAACAAGCTCTTCAACGCAACGAAATTCGCGTTGCGGGCAATTGATGGGGCCGAGATCCGTCGTGATGCCGATGGGTCGCCAGAGATGCCAGATGCCGCATCGATGGCCGTCGCGGATGCGTGGATCATCAGCCGCTTGCACGACACGATCGACGACGTGACGCGACAGGTCGACGACTACCAGCTGCACGAGGCTGGACGATCGCTGTACGAGTTTATCTGGTCAGAGTTCTGCGACTGGTACATCGAGGCCGCGAAGGTGCGGCTGTATGCGGACGCTCCCGACCCTGTCGTTCCGCAGACGTTGGCCTATGTGCTGGAGCGGACACTGCGGCTGCTGCACCCATTCATGCCGTTCGTGACGGAAGAACTCTGGCAGCATCTGCCGCATCCCGGCGAAGCGCTGATCATCGCGCCGTGGCCAGAGGCCGGTCCGCGTTTCGTGGAGCAGGCCGAGGGGTTCGCGGCGATCATGGAGGCGGTCAGGCTGATCCGCAACGCGCGAGCGGAACACGGCGTTGAGATGGCCCGTCGCATCCCGGCGATTGTTTATCCCGGCGTCTCCAGCGAGGCGTACGATGCCCTGCGCGGAGAACTCGTTTCCCTGGCTCGCCTGGACGGTGACGAACTCGTGATGCGTCCTGGTGAACCGGAGGCAGAGGAGGGAAGCATCGCAATCGTGACCGGCGCGGCTTCGATCTTTCTGCCGCTGGCAGGATTGATCGATGTCGAGGCTGAGCGCGCTCGCATCAGTCGTGAGATCGAGCAGGTCGAAGCGGAGATTGGCCGCGCCAACGGGATGCTTTCCAACGAGCAGTTCGTCAGCAGGGCTCCGTCGAACGTCGTCGAAGGGCACCGGGCAAAGCTCGCGGCGGCTGAGGAGAAGCTGACATTGCTGAAGGCGCGACTTGCCGACCTCGGATAGCAGCGCGTATCTGTCGTGCGACTACTTCGCAGCTGAGGTCACGACGCTCGCCCGCGACCTCATCGGCCGAGCGCTGGTTGTGACCAGTCCAGAGCGTCGCGTTGTTGGCGTGATCGTCGAGACGGAGGCATATGGTGGCGTGGACGACCCCGCGTCGCACGCTGCGTTTCGTCCGGGTGGGCGCGCATCGGCCATGTTCGGACCGCCGGGCATGGTCTACGTGTACTCTGCGTATGGGGTCTATCCCTGTTTCAATATCGTCACCGGGCCAGAAGGTACGCCGTCTGCTATCTTGATTCGTGGCGTGCAGCTGGACGGGGATTCGCTGGTGACGAGTGGTCCGGGTCGCCTGACGCGGGCGATGGGGATCACGGAGACGACCATGGCTTGCCGGTTTGCGGTGCGCGTTTCAACGTGACGGTCAGGCGGCTGCAGATGGACATAACAGCGACGCCGCGCATCGGGATCACGCGCGGCGTTGAGCTTCCCTGGCGGTTCGTCGGGAGAAGGATCGTGGCACCCTGATGGGCATTCGACGGCTGACACACGAGACAGTCGGCAAGATCGCCGCAGGCGAGGTGATCGAGCGGCCGGCTGCAGCCGTCAAGGAGCTGGTTGAAAACGCGATCGACGCGGGTGCGCGCCGGATCGACGTCTCGATTACCGGCGGTGGAACCGATTCACTCGAAGTGCGTGACGATGGCCGCGGGATCGCGTTTGACGATCTCTCGCTGGCGATCGAACGACACGCAACCTCCAAGATCGATTCGATTGACGACCTGAAGTCGTTGACGACGCTCGGATTCCGGGGCGAAGCGCTTGCTTCGCTGTCTGCCGTGTCCGACCTGCGAATCCAGTCGCTAGCAGCAGGTGAACAGGCTGGAGGCATGCTGCGAGTCGTCTTTGGCGAAGTCCAACCAGTGCGTCACGCCGCCTGGGGAGGTGGCACCGCCATCTCGGCGCGCGACTTGTTCGCGAACCTTCCGGCGCGTCGAAAGTTTCTGCGCCAGCCGCAGACAGAGGCGAACTATGTCGCGCGGATCGTGACTGGCTATGCGCTCGCATATCCGTCGATAGCCTTTTCGCTTGAGGTCGATGGCCGGCGAATGTTCGCGACCGACGGAAGTGGTGACGCAATCGGAGCAGCTGTTTCCGTCTGGGGAGCGGATATCGCGGGCTCGCTGGTTCGGCTCCGTCGGCCAGAAGAAATACCGGAGGGCTTCGAGATCGACGGCGTTGTGTCGCTTCCCGAACTAGACCGGGCGACGCGCCAGCAGCAGTTTCTGTTCGCCCAGGGACGGTTGATAACCTCTCGGCAGCTATCGACAGCCTTCGAGCAGGCGTACCATACGCTCTTGATGATCGGTCGCCACCCGATCGGCTGCATTCATGTTGACGTGCCTGCTGACCGGATTGATGTCAACGTTCACCCCACAAAGGCTGAGGTTCGATTCGCCGACGAGCGGCTCGTCTTCGCGCTCGTCCAACGTGCCACGCGTGAAGCGATCATTGGTCACGCGGCTCCACGGACGATCCCGACGATTGTTTCATCTCCGCTCGATGACTGGACGATTCAGCGACGGCTTTCGCTTGCACACCCTGAGAGGCAGGCTGATCCTCACGGTCTCCCCGAGTCGATTGCCCATCCCACGTCGGTGGCCGACGATTCGACACCGACGGCCGGTGGGAAGAAGTTGCCTGTTTTGCGGGTCCTGGGACAGATCGCGTCGATGTTCATCATCGCCGAGGGTCCGGACGGTATGTATCTCATCGATCAGCACGCCGCCCACGAACGAATCCTGTTCGAATCGCTGATGCCCGGATTCGAGACGCGATCGGCTGATCGGCAACTGATGTTGCATCCAGTCCAGGTCGTGCTCTCGGCTCGCGAATGGGAGACGTACGTTTCGTGCCGTGACGAGCTGGTTGCTGTCGGCTTTGAGATCGAGGAGTTTGGTGGATCAACAGTTCTCGTCCGAGCCGTACCGGCAGTTCTGAAGGTTCGGGAGCCTGCGAAGGTATTGCAGCTGATGCTGGATGAGATGGACAGAGGTGGGCGTGGAACGAACCGGCTCGAATCGCTGGCAATCAGCGCTGCCTGCCATACGTCGATTCGAGCAGGGCAGGCATTGTCGCTACTGGAGATGCGCGAACTCGTGACGCAACTCGAGTCGTGCTCGTCACCGCTCGCATGTGGACACGGCCGACCGACGATGCTCCGGATGACGGCTGAGGAACTGGAGAAGCAGTTCTCCCGACGCTAGCGTTGCGGCTCCGTTGGTTCAGGTCTTTGCTGCCCCAGCCGTCGCCTCATCACCTTCGAGCTTGATCCAGCCATGTCGCAACGCGTAGATGACGGCCTGGGTCCGGTCGTTGACCTGGAGCTTGCGCAGGATCGATGTGATGTGGTTCTTGACGGTCTGGTCGGAAATGCCGAGGAAGACGGCGATCTCCTTGTTGCTGTTGCCGCGCGCGACGCAGTCGAGGATCTCGACCTCACGAGGCGTCAGTGGCGAGAAGACCGAGTCCGACTCCTGGTCCATCCGGGCCAGCTCGCGGAACTGGTCGAGCACTCGCGACGCGACGAATGGGTGCGAGAGGACATTTTCGTTGATCAGGTACTCGCCACGCGCGACGCGACGGATGATTCCGATAATCAGCGATGGATCGACGTCCTTCGTGCAGTAGGCAGCGGCTCCAACACGGATGGCGTTGAAGAGTTGCTCATCGTCCTCATGCATCGTCAGGATGACGATGCCAAGTCGAGGATGACGCCGCTTGAGCAGGCGAGCGACCTCGATGCCACTCATGCCGGGCATGTTGATATCCAGAAGAACGATGTCCGGACTAATCCGATCCGCCATCGCAAGCGCTTCGTGGCCGTCTGAGGCCTCACCGCCAACGACGAGGTCTGACTCGCTCTCGAGGCTCCACTTGATACCGCGTCGGAAGAGCGGATGATCGTCCACGATCAATATCTGGACCCGTTGCATTGGATGCATTTGCCCCACCTGTCTGTCGTGAGCTCGATCGACGGCTCATCCGCCCTGGCTCAATTATCCGTCGAATTGGGCCGGATGACCGGGATACCAAAGTACTTATTTGTGAAACGACGACACCATGACTAGCTGACATCAACATCGGACGTGACAGATTTTGAGTCACCTCCGGTCAACGGCAACGAAAGCACGATACACGTGCCGTCGCCGGGAGCGCTCTTGATATCGATTTCACCGCCGACAAGTGCCGCGCGCTCCTGCATGCCACGCAACCCGGCGCCACCCATCATGTGTGTCGTCACGCGCTCTGGCGAAAAGCCACGTCCGTTGTCCTCAATCGTGACAACGAGTGTGGAGTTGTCGTTGCGGACGCCGACGACGACTCGAGATGCGCGAGCATGCTTACGGGCGTTCTGGATCGACTCCTGGATGACGCGGAATGCCGTCAGTTCCTGATCGACGGTCAGACGCGAGAATTCGTCGGTCGCCTGGAACTCAATGGCCATCGGGAAGAGTGACTGATAGGTTGCGATGTAATGCTCGACTGTGGCGACGAGGCCGCGATCCTGCAGCATCGTCGGTCGAAGGTCGAAGATGAATCGCCGAATCTCGGTCAACCCTTCTCGAAGCGTTGACTTGATTCGTTCGACCTCTTCCTGCGCCCTGGCGGCAGACCCTTCTCCACCGGCGCGAATAGCGCGTTCAACGAATTCGAGCGCGATGATTGCGTTGGCGAGCGCCTGGGCGGGACCGTCGTGGATCTCGCGTGCGAGTCGATGTCGCTCGTTCTCCTGTGCTTCGACACCGGCTGAGCGAATCGCTGCCTGAGTCTGGGCGTCGACGCCAGGAACGTCACCATTCGAACCGAGCTGACGGGCAGAAATAGCGATCAGCGTCATGAATTCGGTTAGCTGTCGCTGCAATGCGGCTGCGCGAATCGTTTGTTGGGTGAACAGCCGCTCCTGCTCACGGAGATCGCCGCTGTCAGGAGCTTCGACGACGTAGGAGGATCCGGTTTCGAGGGAGTACTCGATGTCCATTTCTTCGCGGTCGCGTTGAATCCTGGATCGAGTGGTATCGAGGTCGTGCTTGATCTGCTCGACAGACGCGGCGAGCGTTGCAAGGCGGGCTTCCAACGCCTGAGTCGCCGTTGCCGCAGCCCTGGTTACGTCATCGAGAGTTTGACCCGGGGGGGTCGGCACGAAATACTTCCCATCGTCTGAATCGCAGTCTGACTTGCACGCAGTAGCCAGCGCGGTCTGTGCTGAATGACCTGCTGCCATCAAGACGTCGAACTCAGGCCCATATTGCGTTCACTTGTCGTCGCAGCGAGTATAACAGACGCGGTTTCCAACACGATGTTCGGCCGTGTTGACGAACGAAGGATGAAGGCGATGCTCGGGCTGGTCACAATCGGACAGTCACCGCGCGACGACGTCGTGAGATCGATGTTTGGCGAGTCTGTAACGGGTCAGATTCTTGAGGCAGGCGCTCTCGATTTCCTCGACCATCATGAGATCGGTTCGCTCACTCCATCGGCTGACGACCAGCCGCTCGTGACGCGGTTGCGCGACGGGCGTGAGGTGGTCATCGGTAAGAAGCGCGTGATGCCCTATCTCCAACAGGCAGTCTATCGGCTCGAAGACGAAGGTTGCGGCACGATCTGCGTGCTCTGCACGGGTGGGTTCCCTCCGCTCGGTCGGGAGTCACTGCTGATCTACCCTGACCGGCTGCTAATAAACATCGTCGACGCGCTGTTACCAGTCGGCACGCTCGGAGTGCTGATGCCTCACGCGGGGCAACATGACACGATGGTGGCGAAATGGACGACAGCGTCGCGATCGACCGTCACGGCGGTTGCGTCTCCATATAGCGAGGCAGACACGGTCGCGTCCGAAGTAGGCCGTTTGGTGGCTGACGGTGCGCAGGCGATCGTCCTGGATTGCATGGGGTTCGATCGTAGGATGCTGGCAGACGCACGTCGGGCGACGACGACGCCCGTTATCCTCGCCAATGGGATCGTCGGCGCTGTCCTGCGGGAGACTGTCGACGTCTCACTCACACTCTTCGATCAGGTTCAGGGTTCGTAAGCGCTTGATCGAGGTGATCGTCTCAAGGTCTGGGACGCAGAGCCGGCGAGCGATATCTCGAATCGCCAGCGGCTGTGTGACGATTGCCCAGACCATCCACTCAAGCCCGTTGAGTCGCACCTGAGCGGCCGGGAACGAGCCGCTCGATCGTCGCCACTGCCCGTCGAGCTGGTAACCCTCCTGCGCGGCAGCCTCCATC
This sequence comes from uncultured Chloroflexia bacterium, assembly GCA_963763325.1. GTDB lineage: Bacteria > Chloroflexota > Chloroflexia > Thermomicrobiales > CFX8 > JBBECJ01. The sequence goes on along the minus strand of CAVXOL010000024.1, from coordinate 217,258 downwards.
TCTGACTCCCAGCGCGAGCCGTCGAGGATCATGGAGTTGATCGGGATCGAGAAACGCAATGGTGATGGCGGATTCCGCAGGATCTGAATCTCGAAGTCGCCTTCTTCGATACTCAGCAGTGGATAGATGTCCTGCTCGAGTTGCCGCTGAGCGAAAGCCTCCCAGCGTTCGGGTTCGATCAGGTTGCGAACGACAAACGAAAGACCTGGCGTGTCCAGGCGCGGCTGGACGGCTGCAATCGCCTGATAGACCGACGCCGAGAGCATTTCGCAAGCAAGCAGGGGTTCACGAACGTCATAATCGTCTTTTCCCCAGCCGATGATTCGGTCCCCTTCGACGAGAAGTCTGGACTCGCGGCCAGCGGCCTGGACGACGACGGTTCCCGACCGCTCCGCGAGAGCGAAGAACTGGAGCAACTGGGCGAGGGTGAATTCTGAGAGGCTACCCCGCATCACATCAACCTTCGGCTAGTTGTATCGACCACGAAATGCGTTCCAGCGCACCCGCAGGACGTCCGCGAACATCCGGAATGAATCCGGAAGTGGCTGAACTTTGCTACCGGCAACATGCTTCCAATATACCGGGACTTCGACCACTTCGTAACCTGTCTTCCGTGCGATGAAGAGCACCTCAACGTCGAAGCCCGTAACGCGCGGGCCACGCACGTGGCCGTCACCAGCGTGGAGGAGCGTGCGGGAGAAGATGACCTGCGCCGCCTCACGGCGAAACGCCTTGAACCCGCATTGTGTGTCGTTGATCCCCGGCACTGCCACGACGCGAACGACGGTGTTGAACACACGTCCCATGACGTGTCGGTAGGCTGGCTCACCCTCGCGTGTGGCGCCGATCCCTTCGCGCGAGCCAATCGCGACATCAGCACCGCTGTCCAGGGCCGCGATCAGTCTGGTCGAGTAGGTGATTGGGGTCGAGAGATCCGCGTCTGTGAAGAGCACGTGACGCCCTGCGGCGGCCAGCATTCCAGCACGGACGGCGTTGGCCTTCCCACGGTGCGGCAGGGACAGTACCGCGTAATGTGCCGCCGAGGACTCGTGTGCCTGAGCGATTCGATAGGTATCGTCGGTACTACCGTCGTCGACGATGAGCAGTTCGACGGTCAACTTCGATTCGAGGATGAATTGATCGATCGCGCACAACGTCTGTGGCAGACGCTCCGCCTCGTTGTAGGCCGGCACGACGATTGTCAGGTCCGGCCTCTGGCTGTCGTCCAACGGCGTGTCTGCTCCAGACCAGGTCACCAATCCCAATCGAGCGGGATTTGTTCCAGCCACACTCGGCTGATCGTCAGCCATTAGTGTAGCAATCATCCGCGTCGGATCGCGCGACGCCCATGTCGGTGAGCAGTGCGAGGATTCGATTGTGTTCGCTTGCGGTCAGGACACGCACATGACGCTGACGTCCCGCGACTGCATCAGGCCAGCGAGCGTCCCACGAATAGATGCGCGTGCCGCTGGTTCGCGGACGTGGCGACCGTTCTTGATCGCCCGGCCGAGATGATAGGCAGCGATTCGCGATCGGTATGGTTGTAGGAACTCTGCCGGAACGCTGCGAGACATAACGTGCCAAACGTTACGTGACACGAAGTAGCTCGCGAGCGTCCCTCCGCCCGTCGCTGACAACGCATGATAGACGACGGCACGATGGGCGAAGAAGCAAGGCCAGCCGGCCGTCTGCAATCGCCATGCGAGGTCAACATCCTCGCAGTACATGAAGAGGCGCTCGTCGAACGCGAAGCCATCCCGTGCCCGGAGATCGTCGAGGGCAGCCCTCCGATAGAGTGCCGCTCCTCCACAGGCAGCGAAGACAGGTTCCTCACGGTCATATTGGCCGAAGTCATCGAGCCAGACCCCGCGATTGACCGGCATTCCGCGGACCGACCATCCGTCGCCGGCTGAGTGCAGTTTGCGCCGGTCGGAGAGCAGTCGCAACTTACTGGCGATGCTTCCAGCGTCGGGATGTCGGTCAGCGCAGGCAACCAGTTCGGATAGCCAGGCTGGCTCGACCTCCGTATCGTTGTTCAGCAGCACCACGTAGGGAGACTCGCTGGCGTCGATGGCCCGGTTAAACGCGCGGGCGAGGCCCACGTTCGTCTCCGACCGGATAACCGTTGCGTCAGGGAACCGCGCGTGAACGACGGGTGCGATGGCCTCGGTTGAGCCATCATCGAAGACGGTGAGATTGAAGTCTGTAAACGTTGAATGGTGTAGCGTGTCGAGACACCTCGCCAGATAGTCCGATGCATTGAGGGTCGGAATGATCAGATCGACCGTCGTCATGATGACAGACAGCGACGGAGCGCGTCACGCCAATCGGGCAGCATGATCCCAAGCTTCTCCAGCGCCAGAGATTCAAGTACTCCGTTGGCAGGCGGCGTGGCATCACGCTGGTATTCCGCGGCTGGGATCGGCTCGATCGTCGTTGAAGCGCCATTGATCGCGGCGATCTCCTGCGCCCATTCGAACCACGACGCCGTACCTGAATTCGTAACGTGATAGGTGCCGAACGGCGCGACATCAACAATTCTCCCGATTGCTTCGGCAAGGTCGGGAGCGAAGGTTGGGTTGCCGTATTGGTCATCGACGACGGTTATCCGATCTCGCTCGCTCATCAGGCGCTGCATCGTGAGGACGAAGTTTCGACCTTTGGGAGCGAAGACCATTGCAGTCCTGACGATGTGGCAGCGTGCCGTCGCGGTCCGCGCTTCAATTTCTCCGGCCAACTTCGAAGCTCCGTAAACACTGATCGGCAGCGGCGCATCGAACTCGTGATATGGGCTGATCTTTCTGCCGTCGAAGACGAAGTTGGTTGAGATATAGACGAGCTGCGCATTCGCAGGCTGCTGCGGCCTGAGCGACGTTGCGGGTAGCCAGTGCGTTGCTGAGAAACGCCATTTCCGGCTCACGCTCGCACCCGTCGACATCGGTGGCGGCGGCGGCATGGATAACGAGGTCAGGCTTGAACGCCGCGAGACGATCGCGCACGACCTGCCAATCCAGCAGGTCTGTGTCTCTTCGGTTGATCTGGAGGATTTCCCAAGTGTTTGACCGAGCCGTAACGAATGCATGGCCAAGCTGACCGGTCGTGCCAGTTATTACGACCCGTCTCATCGTGCTCAATCGGTGAAGCGCCTTTCACGACTCGGCTGCGGATGCGAACCAACCTGATGATACAATCCCCGAACAGATGTACGTACACGATTGCGGAGGCTGAATGCCGGTTACTGCCTACGTTCACCCGACCTGAACCAGTTGCAAGAAGGCTGAGGAGTTCCTCAGCGATCACGGAGTTACGTTACGAGCGTCGCGACTACTTTCGGGATCGGTTCACCGCTGACGAACTGCGACGGATTCTTCGCTCGGCCAATGCGGTCCCCATGGATGTCCTGTCAACGCGCTCGCGCGTGTATCGGGATCGACGGGCTGAAATCGACGCGATGGACGATGAAGAACTGCTGGCAGCGATGGTAGCGGAGCCAACCCTGGTCCGACGGCCACTGGTGATCTCCGAAGGACGGCTTGTGACAGGCTTTGACCGACAGGGCCTGCAGTCGATTGCCGAGCAGCACGATGGGAGCAAGTAGGAAAGCATGTTGAAGCTTGGTGCACACATGTCGATTTCCGGAGGATTCGACAAGGCTGTTCAGCGCGCACACAGCGTCGAGTCGGATGCCCTCCAGATATTCACGAAGAACCAGAAACAGTGGAAGGCCAAGCCGATTGAGGACGAGGATGCTGCACTGTTTCGCCAGTGTTGCGTCGATTGTGTTGTCGATCCAGTCGTCGCGCACGACTCGTACCTGATCAACCTGGCGTCGCCAGCCGACGAGATGTGGGAAAAGTCGATCGATGCGTTCCGGATCGAATTGGAGCGTTGCGAGCAGCTCGGCATTCCATTCCTGGTCACGCACCCCGGCGCCCACATGAAAGCTGGAACGCACGAGGGCATTGCGCGGGTCGTTGCCGCACTTGACCGCATCCATTCCGACCTGCCGGGTTTGAAGGTTCGGACGCTCCTTGAAACGACGGCCGGCCAAGGGACGACGCTTGGGTCAACATTCGAGGAGCTGGAAGCAATCATCGATGGTGTCACGTCACCTGAGCGGCTTGGCGTCTGCTTCGACACGTGTCACACGTTTGTAGCCGGCTACGACATCCGGACGCCGGAGACGTATGCCGAGACGATGGATCAGTTTGACCGAACCGTTGGTGTCAACCAGATCGAGGCATTCCACTTCAACGACGCGCTTACCGAGTTCGGCTCGAAGCGCGACCGGCATGCGCACATCGGCGCCGGATTTATCGGGGCCGATGGGTTCCGAAACTTCATGAACGACGCGCGGTTTGCTGGAAAGCCAGCATTGCTGGAGACAGAGAAGGGCGAGGACCTTGTCGAGGATCGTGACGCGCTGATTCTGTTGCGCTCGCTGGTCGTAGCGACCGGGGGCGGCAGTGACGCTGCCGCCCCCGGAGGAGCTACGACGGGCGGCTGACGACCAGCAGGCGCGTCTCGGTCATGTCCTCGATCGCATAGCGGAGACCTTCGCGGCTCAGACCGGAGTCCTTGACGCCGCCGTATGGCATGTGGTCGATCCGATAGACGGGTACGTCGTTCAAGATGACGCCGCCGACATCCAGACGCTCAAACGCCTGGAGCGCGTGCTCAAGACTCGACGTGAAGACACCGGCTTGCAGGCCGAAGACCGAGTCATTGATCTTCGACAGCGTGTCGTCCCAGTCTTTCGTCGGGAAGACGCTGACGATTGGCGCAAACGCCTCGCGAGAGCAGACGAATGACTCGCGAGCAACGTCGACGAGGACGGTCGGTTCGTAGAAGCGGCCATTCGCGCGGCCCCCGGTCAGGACACGCCCACCTTCCCGGACGGCTGCCTGGACCCATTCGTCGATGCGGTGGGCAGCCTTGTCGTCGATCATCGGCCCGAGCTCGGTGTCGGGATCGAGCGGGTCTCCAGCCTTGATCGTCGCGACGGCAGAAGCCAGCTTCTCACAGAATTGATCGTAGACGTCCTGATGGACGAACACGCGCTGGACGGAGATACAGACCTGGCCGGCGTAGGCGAAGGCTCCCATCCGGACACGTGAGACCGCATAGTCGATATCGGCGTCGCGATCGATCGCAACCCCGGCGTTTCCGCCCAGTTCCAGGACAACCTTCTTCTTGCCGGCACGAGCCTTCATGTCCCAACCGACATCCGGTGAGCCGGTGAACGAGAGCAACTTGAATCTGTCGTCGGTCACCAGCTTATCGCCGAGCGCCCGGTCCATCGGCATGATTGAAACGGCGCCCTTCGGCAGGCCGAGGCCGTCAATCATTTCGGCTACGGTCAGCATCGTGAGTGGGTCGTGCGTCGGCGGCTTGAGAACGATGGGGTTACCTGACGCAATCGCTGGCGCGACCTTGTGGAGGGCAAGGTTGAGCGGGAAGTTGAACGGTGAAATTCCGGCAATTGGGCCGATCGGCACCTTGCGCGTGATGCCGAATCGTCCCTTCGAGGATGGAAGGAGATCGAGCGGCATCATCTCGCCACCAATTCGCTTTGCTTCTTCTGCAGCGATCTGGACCGTGAAGACGCCGCGCATGGCTTCCGTCCGAGCGTCGCGCAGTGGCTTGCCGGCCTCCTTGGCGATCAGGACCGCCAGCTCTTCCTGACGCTCCTCCATGACAGCGGCCAGCTTGGTCAGCGCACCGGCCCGCTCGTAAGTCGGCATCGTCTTCATCGTCTCGAACGCGTCCTCGGCAGCAGCGATCGCGTCTTCGAGATCGGAGTCTGTCGCGAATGACGTCACTCCAACGACTGAGTCGTCGTGTGGGTTGCGGACCTCCAGCCGGTTTGCCGACGAACGCCAACCACCGGCGCAATAGAACGGATACTCCTTCGCCATTGTCGTCCTCCCTGGATTGTCTGTCTACCGAGCGGATGTCAGCGTCTACGTACGTCAACGCTATCATCTGCGTTTACGTTCGATCGGGCAACCCTGAATTGGGACGGCAAATTCCGTGACCAACAAAGAGAACGGGACGACGCTTGCGCGCCGTCCCGTAACACTGCACGACATCTGGTGTTATGGCGTCGTTGCACGTGGAGGGCTGTCCGCGCCCCACCAGGTCTCGTTCTGGGCTCCGAATGCGGCCAGCTCGGTCTTGGTATAGATCAGCCCATCGCGGACGAGGACCGATCGCTCAAAGGCTCCACTCATCGTGATGGCGTCAACCGGGCAGACCTGCGCGCAAAACCCGCAGAACAGGCAGCGGCCCGATCGTAAGATGAACTCGCCCAGTTCGCGGTCACCCTCTTCGGATGGAACGACGTGCATCTCAAGGCACGACGTTGGGCAGATTCTGGCGCATAAGCCGCAGGCAACGCAGAGAGCCTCGCCGGTTTCAGGATCGGCGCGCAACGATGGAAGGCCACGAAAGCGTGGCGCGAACTCGCGCTTCTCGTCGGGATATTCAAAAGTGACCGGCTTCTTGGTCATCCGCCTCAATGTGACGGCGAAGCCCTTGAATTCGTCCAGCATCGTCGAGTGTGCCTTTCAGGTCGCCGTGGCCGTTAGTCGGCGACGATTCGGATATCCTCCGGCGCGAGTCCGTGGCCGACAGACAGGTAGACGGTCTGCTCTGCCCCGAAGCTCGACACCGGCCATTGCATACCGCCGCGCTCGAGTCGCGGGAAGTTGACGCCCGCATAGGCGGGTACGACGGCCGCGATCTCGTCCATGATCGCCGCGACGTTTTCGGATGGCAGCGCGTAGCCTAGCCGCCCGGCGATCTCGGCGACATACCAGGCCGTTGCATGAGCGTCGCCGGGTGAAGAAACGGTAAATCGTACCCGCTGGACGGTGCGGTCGAGGTTCGTGAATGACCCGTCCTTCTCTAGGTACATCGCGGTCGGCAGGACAACGTGCGCGATCCTGGTCAGTTCGGTGTCGAAGCAGTCCTCAACGACCAGGAACTCGAGCTTTGACAAGGCCGCCATGAGCTGAGTATCTACCGGCGCGGCCCACTTGTGCGACTGAGCACTAATGTACATCGCCTTAATCGTTCCGGCCTCGATCGCGTCCGCCAGGCCGGCGAAGTTGATGCCAGGCTCAGACGGGAGGCCCCGACGCGGCTTGAACCCATTTTGCGGGACGGCAGTCTCGTTCCAGCACTGCGACCACAGTTCTGCGAACGTTGCCCGCGCTGTCTCATCACTTGCCCGCATGCCCCCTGGCAAGACAGCCGGGTGACAGCCGACGTCGATGCTGCCCTGCGCGTTGGCGTTCTGTCGGAGTGCCAGGACGCCACCACCTGGTTTGCCGACATGGCCGCAGACGAGCGCGAGATTGTTGGCCGCCAGTGCCGTCGCTTCAGCGTTCGGTGAACCGGCCGCGACCGTGTGCCAGATCGTGCTGGTTGGGTACTCCGTCGCACCTTCCTGCACTCCGCGACCACCCGTTGCAAAGAGGATGGCAGATTCTCGTAGTACCGCGACCGGAACGCCAGCCGCTGCGGCGACAGCATCGATGTCTACCGACGCGACCGCGCCCCTCAAGGCCGCTAGATCCGCAGTCTCCGAAGCGAGTCCCTCGGCGATGACGATCTTCGTCATCGCGTTGAGAACATCTGCTTCGCTTCCCTTGGCAGCTCTAAGCCATCGGTCGCTGCGGTCGCAGAGGAACTGATGGTCGTCGGTCACGACGATCATCTTCGTTTCGCGGTATCGCAGCGCCCAGTAGAGCCAGTAGGAGGCGACAGGTTCATGGTAGCCAATGTCCGGCCCAACGATGAGGGCGCAATGGGAATCGGTACGCATCTCCTGCATGCTGGCCGTGCTGGCCGAGACACCGAACGACTGGAGCAGCGCGTCATCGACACCAGCCTGGGAGCGGGAGATCAGCCGGTCGATATTGTTCGAGCCCATTACGGCACGAGTGAACTGCTGGAGGAGGTAGTTATCCTCGTTTGTGTTATCAGGTGACGCAAGTGCCGCAAACGAGCCACCCTGGTAGTGGCGGAATTTCTCGGCAACGATGTCAAGCGCCTCGTCCAGCTCGACCTCGTGCTGCTCTCCGCTTTCGGTGACCCGGGCGTAGCGTAGCCGCATCGGATCCTGGACGTGTTCGTGCCCCCACTTGCCACGCTCGCAGGTGTAGCCCAGGTTCACTCCGCGGTCCCAGAGGTGCGATACGCGGCGAACCAGACCACGATTGTGCTCGACATTCAGCGTGCAACCGACGTCACAGAATCCGCAGACAGTCTCAACCGCGTCTAGTTCCCATGGGTGATGACCAAAGTGGCGGTCAGTCAGCGCACCGACCGGGCAGACTGCAATGCACATACCGCAGTTGGTGCAGCTCGTGTCTCGCAGATCGACGCCATACGATGCGGTGATCTCTGCTTCGAGGCCACGTCCGGCGACAGTGATGGCGGTGACGCCAATCATTTCGTCGCAGACGCGCGTGCAACGGGCACAGATGATGCAGCGGTCCCACTTGTAGTCGATCGTTTCGCGGAGATGCTTGTACGGCTGGGCGAGTTTTGGACGACGAAACGGGTTGGCGCTGATGTTGTGCAGATAGGTATTGTCCTGCAAATAGCATTCGCCGGACTTGTCACAGGTCGGGCAGTCGAGCGCGTGGTCGATCAGATACATCTGGAGGATGAACTGGCGAGCCTCGACGACCGCGGGCGATATGGTTGATACTTCCTGACCCTCGCGCACCGGTGTGGCGCACGATTCGATCAGGCCACCGCGCGACCCCAGGATCTCGACAGTACAGAGTCGACACGACCCCCACGCACGTAGCAACGGTTGATAGCAAAGATTTGGCACCTCAATGCCGTTGGCTTCAGCCGCCTGAAGGATCGTCGTCCCGGCTGGGACGGTGACTTCCTGGCCATCGATCGTGAGAGTAACGAGCCTGGTTTCACTTCGTGTTGCGACCATCGGTGGCGATTCGCCTCCCAGTGCTCCGTGACCATACCTGCTCAACGATGATTGACCGGATGAGACTCAGTGCTTCATCGGATGCAGTGCCGGCCGCCCGCGTTCGTACCGAATCCCGAAGAGACGCTTGCAAGAGTGGTGGGTATGCTGCCGAAAGCTCCGCCGTACGCGTGCCCACGACATCGGGAATGGTAGCATGCTTCGCCACATTTTTCACAATCTGACGCGGAAATACGGTACGTGGCGGACGGTTTGGCTAGCGACTCCCGACGGGCCGGAGGAGTTGGCCGCCGGTCGCGAATCCGTTGTCGGCTTGACAGGTTGTTGCGCTCGTGCCGTGCTATACTCTCGCGGCCAATTTGGGCCGGAGTAACACCGGACTGGGAGTGTCGCGTGGAGTTCGAAACCATCATTGGTCTGGAAGTGCACGCGCAGGTTCTCACGAGCAGCAAGATGTACTGTGGCTGCTCGTCGGAATACTTCAGCGCCCCGCCAAATACCCATGTCTGCCCGGTCTGTCTGGGCCTGCCGGGGGTGCTGCCGGTCATCAATCGGGTTGCCGTCGAGAAGACGATCGCGACCGGTCTGGCGCTGGGCAGCGAGATCCCGGACTATAACAAGTTCGACCGCAAGAACTACATCTACCCTGACCTCATGAAGGGGTATCAGATTTCCCAGTACGACTTGCCAATGGCCATTGGCGGTGAACTGGAATTCGATGTCGACGGTGATCGAAAGCGGGTTGGTATTACTCGGGTTCATCTCGAAGAAGATACCGCGCGGCTGGTTCATCGTGTCGATGCAGGCGGAGATCGCAGCCTCGTTGACGTCAATCGCGCCGGCGTGCCGTTGATGGAAATCGTTTCTGAACCCGACCTGCGCTCGCCGCAGGAAGCGCGCGAATATCTGATCGCGCTCCGGCGAATCCTGCGCTATATTGGCGCGTCGGCCGGCAACATGGAAGAAGGTTCGTTCCGCTGCGACGCGAACGTCTCCCAGCGGACGAGCGACGGAACGATCGTCGGGCCAAAAGTCGAGATCAAGAATATGAACTCGTTCCGAGCTGTCGAGCGGGCGCTCGCATTTGAGGTCGAGCGGCAACGAGCGGCTCTCGAAAGCGGCGAGACGCTGGTTCAGGAGACTCGTGGATGGGTCGAGGATCAGGGCATCACCGTAGGGCAGCGAACCAAGGAACAGGCTCACGACTACCGCTACTTCCCCGAGCCGGATCTTCCGCCAATCGAACTGGATGCTTCCGAGGTTGCCGAAATCCGTAGCGGCATGGCGGAGTTGCCCGAGGCGCGCCGCGCGCGGCTGATGTCAGCGTTTGGATTGGGAGCGCAAGACTCCGCGATGATCACCGAGGAGCCGTCGATCGCGGACTACTACGAGCAGGCGGTCGAGGCGGCTGGTGGACACCAGAAGGACGTCGCGAACTGGCTCGTCGGAGATGTGTTCGCGTTGGCCCGGATACAGGGCGGGTTCGATCGAATCAATCTGCAGCCAGATCAACTCGCCGAAATCGTTGTCATGGTACGCGCGGGCGAGATCAACGCACAGGCCGGCAAGGAGGTGCTCGCTGAGGTCGATCGGTCGGGCGCGTCGCCGCGAGCACTCGTGCAACAGCGAGGGTTGCGGCAGGAGACGGACGAAGACAAGGTTCGGGCGGTGGTGAATCAGGTACTGTCCGCCAACCCGAGTGCGGTCGCTGATTATCACGCTGGGAAACAGGCAGCGATTGGTTTCCTGATCGGTCAGGTGATGAGGTCCATGGCAGGAACGGGAAATCCCGCGATCGTCAGGCAGATCGTGACCCAGACGCTGACCGAAAGCGAACATTAGGAAACCGGGCTACCGCAGGGTGGCCCGGTTTCATTTGACTGTCGGTGGGACTGCCGGGCCTGCCTGGAGTGCGAATTGGACCGGCGTTGAGGTGGAGCGGGCGCACCATTCGCCCGAAGCAGAAGGTTGGTGGTACGGAGATGGCACTGGACACGAGGACACACACCGGACACGACGTCAGCTTGTTTCAGGTAGCGGTCGAGCAGTTCAACATTGCCGCCGATGTCATCGGGCTGGACGACGACATGCGGCGGATTCTGAGCGTTTGTAAGCGCGAGTTTACTGTCAACTTCCCGGTCGAGATGGACGATGGATCGGTCCAGGTGTTCACCGGCCACCGCGTCCACCACAACTCCGGTCCCGGCCCGACCAAGGGCGGCATCCGCTACCATCCGGACGTCACGATCGAAGAGGTCAAGGCGCTCGCGATGTGGATGACCTGGAAGTGCGCAGTTGTCGGACTGCCGTACGGCGGAGCGAAGGGTGGCGTGACCTGCAACCCGAAGCTGATGTCGCAGAACGAGCTCCAGAACCTGACCCGCCGGTTCACAAGTGAGATCTCCGGCATCATCGGACCAAACCGTGACATCCCGGCCCCAGATGTCAACACTAACCCGCAGGTGATGGCCTGGCTGATGGACACCTATTCGATGCATCATGGCTATTCGATTCCGGGTGTCGTCACAGGGAAGCCATTGATTCTCGGTGGCTCTGAGGGCCGCGCCGAGGCTACGGGTCGCGGCACCGTCTTCACGATTCAAGAGGCTGCACCGAAGATCGGACTCGATCTGGCGACTTCCACCTGCGTTGTCCAGGGCTTTGGCAACGCCGGATCTGTCGCTGCGCGGTTGATGTGGGAACTGGGCTCGAAGGTCGTTGGGGTAAGCGACTCTACCGGCGGCATCCAGAACCCGAATGGACTTGACATCGCCGCTGTGATCGCACACAAGGCGCGAACCGGCTCGGTCGTCGGCTTCGCCGAGGCGGAGAATTGCACCAACGAGGAGCTGCTGGAGTTGGAATGTGACGTTCTGATCCCGGCTGCGCTCGAAGAGGTGATCACTGAAGACAACGCTGGCCGAATCAAAGCCAAGCTCATTGCCGAAGCTGCGAACGGTCCGACAACGCCGGAAGCGGATCGGATCCTGTTCGACCGTGGTATCACGGTCGCACCGGACATTCTGGCAAATGCCGGTGGCGTAACCGTCTCATACTTCGAGTGGGTCCAGGCGCTGCAGGCGTTCCCGTGGACCGAGGTCGAGGTCAATGAGCGGTTGCACCGCATCATGACGAGAGCGTTCAACGCGGTCTACGAAACCTCGAAGCGCTACAATGTCCATATGCGGACCGCCGCCCTGGCGCTCGCGATCCAGCGGGTCGCGGACTTTACGCGAGTGCGCGGAATCTATCCGTAGATCGTATCCCGCGAACGACGACGGCCGGCAGCAATCGCGCTGCCGGCCGTATTCATTTCAGGTGCGACCGGGATCAGTTCGTAACGAGCAGGTCTCGTAGTTGCTCTTCACTCTCACGTCGAGTGATCGCAATGATTTCGTCGCCGGCCATGATCTCGGTCTGGCCGGTAGGAATAATGACGTCGCTGGCACGCAGGATGGCGATCAACGACGTTTCTGGTGGTAGCCGAATGTCAGAGACCGAGCGGCCGCAGATCGAGGATTCGGGGGCGACGCTCGCCTCTACCACTGCCAGCTTGGCATGACGGAGTGCGAGCAGGTGGACGAAGTGCCGGTCGGGGATCTGTTGCTCGATCAGGCTCAGAATGACGCTGGTCGGGTTGACCGTCACGTCGACGCCGAGCCGCCGGAACAGTTCCTCGTTCTTCGGGTTGTTTACGCGAGCGATCGTGCGCTTGACCTTAAAGCGGTGGCGCGCGAGTTGGCAGATGACGAGGTTGTCTTCGTCATGGCCGGTCACCGAAATAACGACATCCGCCCGTCCGGCTCCAGCGGCTGCCAGGGTGGACGCCTCAGCGCCATCTCCGTTCATGACAACGGCACCGAATCGCTCAGTGTAGACGGCGCACTTGGCTGGATTCTTCTCGATCAGGAGGACCTCATATCCCTCGTGGACGAGTGTCTTCGTGAGATAGTAGCCGACCTTGCCGCCGCCAACGACGATGATGTACATGGCCTCGGCCTGTTCCTTTCCCGGGGCGCTACGTCGTGCCCTGGATCGCGCTGAGCATCAGCGATGCGATAGTCGTTGTCGGGCAGACGGTGTGAATGCCCATTCTGCGGTAGGTATCCTCGCGGACAGGGTCATAGATCCGAGCGACGACCTGGGGGATCTCAAAGACGATCTGCGCGATCTGTGCCGACATGATGTTGGTATTGTCACCGTTCGTGACGGCAAAGAACGCGTCGGCCTCCTCGATATCAGCGGCCTTGAGGACGTCCTCGTCGATTCCCGTCCCGACGATCGATTTGCCAGAGAAGTCCTGGGGCAGGCGTCGGAACTGGGATGCGTTCAGATCGACAACGCTGACGCGGTGGCCGGCCTGATCCAGCGTCGCGGCGATTCGCGCGCCGACACGGCCACAACCGACGATCACGACATTCACACTGGTTCCAATCTGTTCCTGACGGAGGGTCTTTGCGTCAATCGAAGCTGGCGCGTTCGAGCAGCACCTCGCACGGCGCATTTTTGAGGATGTACGGAACAGTATCGCCGACGGTTACCTGGCCGAAGTGCTGCCGGTTACGCGATGCCATCACGATGATATCGATGTCCCGCTCAATCGCTTCGTCAACGATGGCGGGACCAGCCGCACGAGCCTGAAGCAGCTCTGGCGTCAGCTTTTGCAATCGAAACTCTGCCTTGCTGCGTGAATATTGTTCCGCACGTTCGAGCGCGGACTCACCGACCGCCACTGCCTCTGGCATGTCCGCATCGAGCGGCAACGATTGCTTGACCTCGACGACGTACACGAGCGTAACGTCGGCCCCTCGTTTCGCGGCCAGCATCCCGGCCAGCTCCAACGCACGAAAGTCGCCATCATTTCCGTGGACCGGCACGAGGATTCGCCGATATGGCACGTGTACTTACTCCAGTTCGATGGGATCGATCGTGACCCCTCCGCCCAAACAGCGCGTAATCATACTCCCAATGACAAGCGAGTGATGAGGGGGCGTGGAAGCCCTGCCTCCTCCATCTGTGCCTGGGTCCTGGCGATGTCGTAGACCACCCGGTGGAACGTGACGCGCTGGTGTTCCGGTTCGTAGATCGCGAAGGCGGCGGTCGGGTCATTGTCACGTGGTTGACCGACCGATCCGGGGTTGACAATGTAGCGAGTGGTCGACATGTCGAGCACGTCCCCGTCCGTCGGGTGGATTGGCGGGACGCCACGGGCCGCCATTTCCTCGGAGATATAGAGTTGAATGTGGGTGTGGCCGAGGAAGCAAACGGGTGAATCGAAAAACTCGAAGTTCTGATGGGCGACTCGCGCAGTGTAAACGTACTCCCAGACAGGGTGGCGCGGGCTGCCGTGGACCAGCATCCAGTCATCCTCGATAACGCGATTCGGCAGGCTTTCGAGGTAGTTCATGTGCTCGGCACCGAGGTGCGCGGTCGTCCAGTAGGTCGCGAAGCGCGCGACGGGATTAAATTCGTCCAGCGCAAGCCGGCCGATCGCTGCCCAGTCATGGTTCCCAATCAGCGACGCGGTAGGGTTCAACCCGATCACACGCTCGACGCATTCCCGCGGCCTGGGACCGTACCCGACGACATCGCCGAGGTTCCAGACCTCAGTGACCTCTCCGGCCGCTTCGAGGACTGCCTCAAGCGCGACGAGGTTCGCGTGGATATCAGAAAAGACCAGAATCCTCGACATTACCCCACCGTCGCCTGGCTCGAGGCCATGCTGTCCTGCGCATCGCAGATCGTCTCACGGATCATAGCGCCCTCAGTCGCCCGCCGCACATGAACCAGGAGTACCGCAATGTCGCTTGGAGTGACGCCAGCGATCCTCGACGCCTGACCGACCGTCGTTGGTTTAACAGCAACCAGCTTTTCCCTGGCTTCGTTCCGGAGCCCGGGGATCGAAATGTAGTCGAACTCAGCCGGGATCAGCGTGTCCTCCAGTCTGCGCGCGCGGTCGATGTGCACTTGCTGTTTTTCAACGTACGCATGGTACATCGCCTCGATGCCGGCCTGGGTAAGGACATGCGGATTGATGTTGGAGAACTGCGCCAGCCGGGGATGGATCGGCGTCAGCGCCACCAGCAGGACGTCGAGCGCGACGGCTGGTCGGCGCGCATAGTCGAGCGCCGTCATGCTGCGAGATACCTCGGGCAGTTCGAACCTGCTGAGCCGTTCGTTCGTCGCGCTGTTGGGGCTAAGGTGGAAGCTGTTGAGATGGGTGAGCAGTGCGTCAATTGACTGCCGATCGCGGATGGTCTGTCTGCGCCGGTGGCCATCGATAAGTCCGGCGGTATGGGCGATCTCCGAGAGGCGGAAGTCGGCATTGTCGGAGCGCAGGTGAAGTCGGTGTTCGGCGCGTGATGTCAACATTCGATACGGCTCAACGAAATCCTGGGTCGTCAGGTCGTCTGCCATGACTCCAATATAGGACTCGTCGCGCCGCAGGACCAGCGGCGACATTCCGGCAACGAAGCGCGCTGCGTTTACACCTGCAAGCAGGCCCTGACCGGCGGCTTCCTCATAGCCGGACGTACCGTTGACCTGGCCGGCGAGGAACAGTCCGGCAACGCGCTTCGACGCGAATGACGGCGTCAGTTCAGTTGGCTCGATCGCATCGTATTCGACGGCGTAACCAAAGCGTGTGATCCGTGCCTCGCGCAGCGCAGGAATCGTCCGGAGAAACCCGAGTTGCACATCGTGGGGCAGGCTCGTGTTAGCGCCCTGGACGTACACCTCGGTCGTTCTCCACCCTTCTGGTTCGAGGAACAGGCCGTGGCTGGTCTTGTGCCTGAAGCGCATGACCTTGTCCTCAATCGACGGACAGTACCGTGGGCCAATGCCATCGATGGAACCGTTGTACATTGGCGACCGATCGACGTTGTCGACGATCAGTTGATGGCCGGCTACATTCGATTCGACGTGGTAGCAGGGAAGTTGCGTTCGCCAGCCGCCGGTAATGCCCGGATAGATCGCAATTGGCGGAACAGCGATGCGCTCGATCCCACCTGATCGACCGTCCGATGAGAACCAGAGAGGCTGGTCACTTCCTGGCTGAACTTCGGTCAATTCGAAGTTGATCGTCCGCGCATCGATTCGAGGCGGAGTTCCGGTCTTGAGCCTTCGCAGCCGGATCCCAACATCTCCAATCGACATCGCGAGTCCCGCGTCCGCCGACTCTCCCGAACGGCCGCCGGCAGCCCGCCAGTCACCGGCGATCATGCTGCCTCGCAGGAAGGTTCCGGCAGTGATGACCGCAGCTCCACACCCGTAAGTCACTCCGAAGTCGGTTTCGACCGAACAGACTCGTGGTTCCCCCCTGGTCTGTTCGACGTTGACGCGGACGGCAGACTCCTGGCGAAGCTCGACGCCTGGCTGAAGCTCAAGCGCCTCTTTCATCGCCATGCTGTAGAGTGTCTTATCCGCCTGCGCGCGGAGTGCCTGGACCGCCGGCCCTTTCGAAGCATTCAGCAGGCGGATCTGAAGGGCCGTCCTGTCTATTGCACGAGCCATCTCGCCGCCGAGAGCATCGACTTCAACGACAATATGTCCCTTGGCGGGCCCACCGATCGACGGATTGCACGGCATATAGCCGATCCGGTCCAGGTTGGGTGTCAGGACCAATACCGTCGCGCCGGTACGGGCAGCCGCCAACGCTGCCTCGCACCCGGCGTGTCCGGCACCGATGACGATGACATCGTAGGTTGAGTGTGCGTCGTATCGAATCAGTGCTGTCATAACAATCAGGAAGTATAGGTTTCGCGTTTCCCTCGCGGCAATGACTGTGCGATGAGAGAACCGGAGCCGAGTGTGCTAGCGTTTGAGGGTCGCGAAGTCTGCAATCGCGGACAGTAGCCGGGACGACTTGCGTCGGTCAGAATGGAGCAGGCGTTGAGTTTCATGCGCGGAGTCGTTGAGAGCACTATCAAGAACATGTCCCCGGAGGAACGGCAATCGGCGTTACGTGAGGTGACTGGGCAGGTGGTTGCGCTCATGAGCGAGGAAGAGCGAGTTGAGACACTGGCAGCGATTGTCAGAGAACTCATCGCCAGCGTGCCGGCAGATCGGGTCGAGGACGCCTTCTCACGAGTTCGTGCTGGATAGCGTCATCATCCACAGGAGCAGGAGGGAACAATCATGGAACGAACGTCAGCACTCAGCACAGCGGAGATTGTTGGAGTCGCGGCTGCGTCGGCAGCGGCGCTCGGCGGTGTGATCGTCGCGCTTGGCCGGTCGCAGGCAAATCACACACGCGAGCGAACGGTTGCTGCCCAGGCGACACAGGTACCCAAGATGTCGAGAGAGACGGTCGAGCGCGGTCGGGATCTGGCTCGTAGCGCAGCGGAGTCGATAGTCGCCCACTATCCAGAATTAAAGGACAGTGCTGCCGATCTCTTGCATCGTGCGTCGGAGACTGCCCAACGCGCGTCCGAGACCGCCCGCCCGCGCGCATCACAGGTCGGAGCAGGTGCGACCGAAACGGCGGAACACGTCCGTCAGACGGGAGCTCAGCTTCTGGACCGCATCCAGGCGGATGTCATACCGGCCGCGTCGACCGCAATCTCAGGATTGGTCGACCGCGCCAGTGAGGCCCGCGAGCGCTCGGCGCCGGTAGCCGGTGACATCAAATCGGTAGCTGCTGCGAAGGCCGAAGATATCAAGACCGTTGCTGTCTCCAAGGCTGACGTGGCGTTGACGAAATCGACCAGCGCCGCGAAGGATTCGCTCGCGACAGTGGTCTGGACGACGGCTGCACTGACTTTGGTCTACGTCTTCCTGCTCAGCCCGGAGCGGCGCGAGCAGTTGAAGACGTTTCTTTGGGGAGCAGTGGACCAGTCTTTAGCACTGGTGCGCGATTTCCAGGGATATGAGGACGACTTCTAGTTCGACGGATTGCCTGGCGGGCTTCGTTGTCGAGCCATCACCTGCGTCCTCACTCGTACCGAGGGCGCGGGTGGCGAGGCTTCGCAGCGATAGTGGCTCCTCGTCGTCCAGATCCCAGTCGGAGGACTCCCGACAGCCACTATCCCTGCGAAATGTGCTCTAGCTTCTGGCTCCGACTCCGGCGGCGGCTCCATGGCAGAGCTTGTACTTCTTGCCGCTTCCGCACGGGCAGGGGTCGTTGCGACCGACTTTCTTCTGCTTCCGTGTCTGCGTCGTAGCTGGTCGTCTCGGCCGGCTGGTTTGTAATCAGATTGCGCGGTTGCGCCGGCTGAACCGTGCGCTGGACGTTGGCGAAGTAGATCTTGTGCGCGGTGTCGTACTCGATGTTCGTCAGCAAGGACTCGAACATCGAGAACCCTTCTCGCTTGTAGGCGACGAGTGGGTCCTTCTGACCGTATGCCTGGAGGCCGATGCCCTGACGCATGTCGTCCATATGGGTCAGGTGCTCGCGCCAGAGCTTGTCCATAACCTGAAGCATGACGACCCGCTCGACGTAGCGCATCAGCTCGTCGCCGATCTCTTCCTCGCGCTGGTCGTAGTGCTTGTGAGCGTCCTCTATGAACAACTCCTCGATCGCCTCGGCGTCGTTGCTGTCAATGGAGGCAGGAGTCAGGCTCGACATCGGGACGATCGCTTTATACGAGCGGATGACCTCGGCAAAGTCCGGAGCGCCCTCTGACGCGCTGACTTGTGAGGTCACGAGCAGATTGATCTGGTTATCGATCATTTCGAGCATTCGCTCGCGCTGATTCTCCCCTTCGAGAATTCTGCGACGGATTGAGTAAATGACCTCACGCTGCTTGTTCATGACGTCGTCGTATTCGACGACGTGCTTCCGAATGTCAAAGTTGTGGCCCTCGACCTTGGTCTGGGCGCTCTCGATCGACTTGGAGATGATGCCGTGCTCGATCGGCATGTCTTCTTCCATACCGAGCCGGTTCATCAACCCCGCGATTCGGTCGGTTCCGAAGCGGCGCATGAGGTCGTCTTCGAGCGAGAGGTAGAACCGGCTACTGCCCGGATCTCCCTGGCGACCGGCGCGTCCACGCAGCTGGTTGTCAATTCTGCGCGACTCGTGCCGCTCGGTGCCGATGATGTGCAGGCCACCTCGATCGGCAACGCCTGGCCCCAGCACGATGTCAGTGCCGCGACCAGCCATGTTGGTAGCGATCGTGACGTGGCCGGGCTGTCCAGCGTCCTTGATGATCTCGGCTTCGCGTTCGTGGAACTTGGCGTTCAATACGTTGTGAGGGATCCCGGAACGCTGCAACATTTCGGAGAGCAGTTCGGACTTTTCGATGGAGGTCGTGCCAACCAGGACGGGACGGCCCAGCTCGCGCATTTCCTTGATCTCTTCGACGACGGCGCGGAACTTGGCAGGCTCGGTCTTGAAGATCTGGTCGGCGTGGTCGCTACGAATCATGTCGCGGTTGGTCGGGATGACGACGACCGTGAGGCCGTAAATCATGTGGAACTCTTCGTCTTCCGTTTCAGCTGTGCCGGTCATGCCGGCCAGCTTGTTGTAAAGACGGAAGTAGTTCTGGAATGTGATGGTCGCCTCAGTGACCGTTTCGCGCTGAACGCGGACACCTTCCTTGGCTTCGATCGACTGGTGGAGGCCTTCCGAGTATCGTCGCCCGACCATCATCCGGCCCGTAAACTCGTCGACGATGACGACTTCGCCGTCGTGAACCATGTAGTCTTTGTCGCGGTGGAAGAGTGCCTGGGCCTTCAGCGCCTGCTCCAGATAGTGCGTGAGGTCCTGGTATCGATCGTCGTAGATGCTCTCACCGTCGCTGATACCGAGGAGGGACTCAATCTTGTCGATGCCGTCCTCGTTGATCGAAACGGCCTTCCGCTTGAGATCGACGGTGTAATGCTTCTCTTCGCGCAGCTGGCGGACGAGTTGGGCGAACTGATAGTAGCGATCGACGACCTCGTCGCCCTGCCCGGAGATGATGAGCGGGGTTCGCGCCTCATCGATCAGGATATTGTCGACTTCGTCCACAATCGCGTAGTGGAGATCTCGCTGGACGCAGTAGCGGATGTCGGGCGCCATGTTGTCGCGCAGGTAGTCGAACCCGAATTCGTTGTTGGTCCCATTGGTGATGTCGCAGAGATATGCCTCGGCCCGTGTCACTGGACGCAGGTTGGCCAGCCGTTCGTCCTCTGCGACGTAATCCGGATCATATACAAACGCCTCGTCGTGCTGGATGCAGCCAACCGTCAAGCCGAGTGCGTGATAGACCTGTCCCATCCACTGCGTGTCACGCTTGACGAGGTAGTCGTTGACGGTGACGACGTGGACACCTTTGCCTTCGAGTGCGTTGAGGGCGACGGCGAGGGTGGCGGTCAGCGTCTTACCTTCCCCGGTCCGCATCTCCGCGATCTTGCCCTGATGGAGGACAGCCCCGCCCATAATCTGGACATCGTAGTGGCGGTGACCGAGCGTTCGGCGGGCTGCTTCGCGGGTCGCCGCAAATGAGTCAGGCAGGATGTCGTCAATCGTCGCGCCGGTCGCCAGTTCAGCGCGGAAGCGGTCCGTGACGTTTCGGAGCTCGTCGTCGGAGAGTGCGCGATACTCGTCTTCGAGAGCATTGACCTCTTCGGCAATGGAGCTGAGAGCGTTCAGGGTTTTGTCGTTCGGGTTGCCAAGAATCTTTCGCAAGAGCGTTCGCATGAGGGGCTTCTCCGGCAGTCTATTGAGTTGCTGAATCGACTCCCCGAGGAATGTCGCGGGAAGCGGGTTGACCGCGGGAACGGCGAACGCTGGAAGCGAACTGGACTCCGTGCCGGGACAACCTGTCCAGTTTACTATAACCATCGAGGCCATCCGTCGCTACGCGATACGCGTTCTGGAGGCAGAACATGGGACAACAACGTGAGCTGTTCGGCCCTGGCGACGTCGAGGAGCGCCAACCTCTCAGCGAAGATGACCCGACGTTTCCAGCGCGTGTTTACCGTCTGGTGCGGCAAATTCCGGAAGGAAAGGTGACGACGTATGGGACGATTGCCGCGGTCCTCGGCGACCGTCGCGGCGCGCGGATGGTTGGCTGGGCAATGAGCAATTGTCCCCAAGAAATCTCCGAAATTGCCCATCGAGTCGTCAACCGTTATGGGGAACTCAGTGGCGGATGGGCATGGGGACACCCCGATGTCATGAGGCAGTTGCTGATTGACGAGGGCGTCACGTTCGTTGACGACTACCAGGTTGACCTGGATCGTCACCTCTGGATTCCACCGATGGAGTCAGAGACATCCGACGATCCTGTCCTCTAGCGATGCTATACTGGTGCGTGGCGGAGGAGGCACCCAGATGAACGCACGAGATGGACTCGAACGGATCCGCGAACGCCTCGTTGCAAACGGGGCGATGCCTGAGACATTGCGCTACGTCGACACGATGATCGATCGCGCGTCTGATCCCCAGATGGCGCACGTCCAGTCTTCCCAGTCGCAACTGATGCGGATGCTGACCCGGACGCCGATCGCGCGAGACAACTTCTCGATTTACAACGACCTCGTCAAGCTTGAAGAAGAGGTCAATGAAGCGTCCGTCAGGCGCGCCGCGGAAGCGGCCGCAGAAGCAGATAAACCAATTCCGAAGAGCAAGAAGTATTACAAGGATCTGAAGGCCAAGGAGAAGCGGGGGTAAATGCTCCCGCTTTTTCGATTCCCGCGAGCTCGAGCAGATGTGGAGGATCGATGATCGACGGTGAGGCGATCGTTCGGCTGGCGCACGAGCGTCAGGATGCGACGATGGCGCTTCTTCAGCGGCTCGTTGAATTCGAGTCGCCGACGAGCGACAAACAGGCGATGGATCGCTTGATCGACTTCCTCGAAGCGGAACTCCACAAACGAGGAGCGACCGTCGAGCGCTTACCGCAGGAAGAGTACGGCGATCTGCTTATTGCTCGCCTTGGCTCCGGACAGAAGCCGCTACACGTCATGACGCACGTCGATACGGTCTGGCCGGTCGGAACGATTGAGCGCCTGCCGTGGCGAATCGACGGCGATCACGCTTTCGGGCCAGGAATTTACGACATGAAGGCGTCGGCCGCGATGATGTTCACTGCCCTTGATATTCTAGGGGACCTGAGCATCAATCACCGGCCGATCGTCTGGACGATCAACACCGAAGAAGAGGTTGGATCTCCGGTGTCCCGTCCGGTGCTCGAGACAGAGGCACGCCAGGCAGAGATGGTCCTCTGCCTGGAGCCGCCAGTTCCGCCACATGGGTCGCTCAAAACCGAGCGCAAGGGCGTCGGTATGTTCCAGATGGAGATCGAAGGACGTGCCGCGCACGCTGGAGCGGACCACAGCGCTGGAGTCAGCGCGATCGAGGAACTCGCTCGCCAGATTCAGTGGCTACATCGCTTCACCGACTACGACAAAGGGACGACCGTGAATGTCGGCGTCGTAGAGGGCGGAACGAAGCGCAATGTCGTGGCTGCCCATGCGTCGGCGCTGATCGACCTGCGCGTTACGAGCATGGCCGAAGCCGAGCGCATCGTTCCTGCCATTCTCGCGGCGTCCGCGCAACTCGATGGTGCGACCGTTCAAGTGACCGGCGAGATGAACCGACCACCGATGGAGCGCACCGATGCGATCGTCGCCGCCTTCAAGCGCGCGCAGTCGATCGGTCGCCTCATCGAACAGGACCTGACCGAGGCATCAACCGGAGGCGGGTCGGACGGCAACTTCACGGCGGCGATTGGCGCGCCGACACTTGACGGCCTCGGCTGTCCCGGAGATGGGGGTCACGCCGACAATGAGCACATCATCGTTTCCGAGGTTGCACCGAGAACGGCGCTCATCGCAGCGTTGCTGGCCGAACTGTAGCGCCGTTACCGCCGCTCTCTGCTCCCCTGTCGTTGCGACAGGGTGTGGAGCAGTGCCAGGTTCTGGCGGTCGCTCCAATGCGGGTGGATCCACGGCGGCATTACGAAGCGTAGATCTCACCGAGGCAGCAGAGGTTCTCACGCTCGCCTTCGGCGAGCCGCTCGTAGAGTGTTAGCATCGCCGGTCCGATCGTCTGCCAGGAGAAGCGAATTGCGGCCTGTCGCGCGCCAACCTGGAGCGACGCGCGCAGATCTCGGTCCCGGATGATACGGTCGAGAGCATTGCCGAGCGCTTCCGCATCGCCGACCGGAACGAGCAGGCCGCTGACTTCTTCTTCGACTGTGAACTTGAGTCCACCAGCCCGCGACGCGACGACTGGCAGCCCACACGCCATCGCCTCGACGGCAACCAGTCCGAATGACTCGTAGCGAGACGGGACGGCACAGACCGTGGCGGCGGCGTAATAGCCGGGAAGCAGCTCCTGCTGCTCGGATCCCCGGAAAATAATGTCCTCCCGAATGCCGAGCTCTTCCCCACGCCGGGCGACCGGAATCAGGTCATCACCAAGCGTGACCCGGTTCCCGTGACGCTCGACCGTACCGCCGATGAAGACGAGCTTCGGTGGTGAGTCGCCCCACGGACGTGCCCGAAGCTTCTGGAAACCTTCAAGTAGTGTTTCGATTCCCTTCATTGGATCGACCCGACCAATGAACAGCACGAGTGGGTTGTCGGGGAGGCCGAGACGCTGACGCGCTGTCGTTGCGTCGTGTGGGTGGAACCGGTCGAGGTCGATGCCAGGTGGAATCACACAGATACTGGCATTGTTCGCCCCCATACGCCAGACCATTTCAGCACGTTCGTCAGGGTTCGGCGCTATCACGTGGTCAACTACGTCGAGGAGGCGATTCTCGACCCGGACTCTAACTGCCGACTCTTGCCCGCCGGCACCGGCAGCGACGTTCTTGAGCCGCGCCAGCGTGTGGAAGGTGTGGACGGTCGGCGCATTCCAGTAACGCTTGAGAAGGTGGGCGGCCCAGCCTGATAGCCAGTAGTGACTGTGGACGGCGTCGTAGCGCACACCCGCGCGCAAGGAATACAGCGCCGCCTCGTTTGCGAACTCAGGTAATAAGCTAAAGAGATCGTCCTTCGGAACCTCGGTCGGCGGCCCGGCATTGATTGAGACAACCCGGACTCGCTCTGACAGCTCAACAACCTCAGGTGTCGACTCGTCGGTGCGGCGCGTGAAGATGTCGACTTCGACTCCGCATGCGTCGAGCTGGCGCGCAAGATCGCGGACATAAACGTTGAGGCCGCCAGCGTCTTTGCCGCCCGGCAACGCGACCGGCGACGTGTGAACGCTGATCATCGCGACACGTTCGATCCTCGCAACCGGTCGAAGTGTGCGAGGTGGCTCGGCCAATATCCCGGTCAACTCAATCAGTCCTAACGTCGGCTCGGCGTACACATCGTGCACTTGCGATCGTGCAAAGTCGATGCCGCCGGACAAGAAAGAAGGACAGCCGAAATCGGCTGTCCTTCAATCGCGTCGAGATCGTACTGGAAGCACGTCGCTTGAGGCTGCAAACATCTGGATCCACGTTCGGAACCAGGCCACGCTAACCCTCCGAACAGTGACCTGTCCAGATGAATCTAACGTGCATGGTTCGCAATGCGGACTCGACAACGCCTGACCCTAAACATGCTTCAGCGACCAACAGTGAGTGATGGCTCGTGAGCATTCATCAACCCACAACCTGTAACGACGAGCGTCGATGTCTATTCCCGGCTGCTCAGGCCAGTTCCGGTTCGAGCACGCCGTATTGCCCGTCCTGGCGTCTGTATAGGACATTGATCTGGTTGGTCTCGTAATTGTGAAAAACGAAGAAGTCATGACCGAGCAGCTCGATCTGCTCAATCGCCTCAGCCGTGTCCATCGGCAGGACCGGGAAGCGTTTGGTCCGGACGACCATCGCGTCGGTGCCATTCTCTTCATCCTCGAAGCTCGCCGGTAGCAGTTCGGGCGACTGGTCGGCTGCAAGCAGTCCCAGATTAACGGCAGAGCGCCTCGAACGATGAACTTTGCGCTCGTGGAAGCGCTTGATCTGACGCGACATCTTGTCAGTGACGATGTCAATCGCGGCATTAGGGTCGGTGTTCTTCTCTTCAGCGCGGAGTATCGAGCGAGGGGTCGCGATCGTGAACTGGGCGATGAACCGCTGGGTGGGGTTGTGTGTCTTCTCTTGCCGCAGTTCGAACTTAGCCTCGATGATTCGCTCGTTCACCCGGTCGAGCTTGCTGACCCGCTTCTCAATGTAGTCGCGTAGGTCGTCTGACAACCGGATGTGGTGGGACTTGATCTGGAGATCCATCGCGCGCTGCTCCTCGACTAGTGGCGGCGATCGCTGATTCTCGATCACCGCCCAATGGGAGATTCGGACCGGCGCCCGCGGAGGGAGTCGAACCCCCGACACAGGGCTTAGGACGCCCCTGCTCTATCCTCTGAGCTACGCGGGCATTGCGCGCCTGATCCGATTCTACCAATCCCCGTGCTCGATCGATGCGTTCACCTGCGTCTTGTCGGGCGTCGCGGACGGATGATAGACTAAGGCGTTCCTGAAGGAACGGGGAGTGGCGCAGCCCGGTTAGCGCGCCGCGTTCGGGACGCGGAGGTCGGAGGTTCAAATCCTCTCTCCCCGACCAGCATAACTCAGTCCAGGAGGAGCGGCGCGCCGCTCCTTTTTTGTTACCAGATTCGTTCGCCGCAGTCGCTGGACAGTCGGAAGGTGTGTCTCTTGGAGGACGCTCGATCCCGCGCTTTGCGTGCTCTTCCGTCTGTGAGTGCACTCGCTCAGGACGATGCGGTTCGAGACGTCGCTGAGACGCTCTTGCCGGCGGTTGCGACGGCCATCGTCCGACGCGTCCTCGACGACGCTCGAGCAAACATCATGTCTGGGGACTTGGAAGCAGGGCGCAATCTCCCGCAACGAGTTGTTCACGAACTACTCATCGTTTCTGGCCAACGGTCGAACCTGGTGATTAACGGCACCGGCGTCGTGATTCAGACGAATCTCGGACGGGCACCTGTTTCGGACGAGACCGCGGCAGCGATGTCTGCGGCGGCAACGAACTACCTGGCCTTGGAGACTGACCTCGAAACAGGCGCTCGTGGTGGCCGTGGGGCTGAGATCGAAGCGATGATGCAGGTGTTGACCGGCGCGGAGCGGACGCTCGTGGTCAACAACAATGCAGCGGCGGTACTGCTGACGCTTGCGGCAACGTGTGCTGGCCGCGGTGTGGTTGTCTCACGCGGAGAGGCGGTGGAAATCGGCGGTGGGTTCCGAATCCCAGACGTCCTGCGGCAGAGCGGGGCACGGCTGATTGAAGTGGGAACGACCAACCGGACCTACCTGCACGACTACGAGGCAGCGACAGACGCGGAGACGGCCGCATTTCTTCGTGTTCACGCCAGCAACTTCTCGATTCTTGGTTTCGTCGCCCGTCCGGGCCTGCGGGAGCTTGCGGATGTTGCTCGAGAGCGTGGAGTACTGACCATCGAAGATGTTGGTAGCGGTTGCCTGCTTGAAACTGCCAAATACGGACTTGACCACGAGCCGACACTAGCTGACAGTATCTCGGCCGGAGTCGACGTCGCCTGCGCGTCGGGAGACAAGTTGCTCGGCGGGCCGCAAGCAGGCCTGATTCTGGGGCGAGCAGAGGTTGTTCAGCGGATTCGCCGGCACCCGTTGGCGCGTGCGCTCCGGGCGGACAAGACATGTCTTGCGGGGATTGAAGCGACGCTGCGACACTATCTCCGCGGTCAGGCACAGGAGCACATTCCGGTCTGGTGGATGATCTCCAGAACGGCTGACTGGGTGGAATCCCGGGCGCGCCATTGGGCGGTGGAGCTCGGCGATCGCGCATCCGTCATCGCGACAGAGTCAGTTGTCGGAGGTGGATCGCTGCCTGGGAAGACGTTACCGTCCTTCGCAGTCGGGATAGATGATCCGTCGCCTGATGCGCTTGCAACGCGCCTACGTCTGGGAACGCCTCACATCGTGCCTCGGATCGTCGACGGTCGGGTCGCGATTGACGCAAGGACCGTGTTGCGCGGACAGGACGAGGCGCTGATCTCCGCACTCAAAACCGCGATTCAGCAGGGAAGTGGGTCAGCGCCGGGGTGACGCGCATCGCCCAGCATGCAAGCGAATATCAGTTGACTGGGGTCCGAATGTCTCGGAAATACGGGCTCTCTCGAGGGGCGAATGTCTGCTTGCGCTCGGCGAGCAGGTTCATCCGCCTGATGTTCTCGGTGACAGCGGCGACGTCACCTGCTTGCTGAGCCGCCTGCAACTCAGCCTGAACGTGTCGGAGCCTCGACTCGTATCGCACCTGAGCCAGACGCTGAATCGCAACGGGAATCTCTCGACTTGTTGCCAACGGAAACGATGCGCCGCGTGATTCGCTCTCACTCAGCAGCGAACGAGCGTACGTCGCGATGTCTTCGTCGAGGCTGGCGAGCGCGATCTCGATGTCACCAGGTGTTGAGGCGAGCGCCTCGATGATGAGACGATGTCGGGTATCGAGCACGTCGTCACGATCTATCGCCGCGATCTGATCGAGGGCGGCGATCGGATGACGCAGCAGCAACGTCGCCAGGTAGCGTTCGGGGTCGTGAGCTGAACGGCCGTTCAACGACGGGCCTCGCTTGTGATCGATCGTCGCGACGGCGTGCTGGTCCGCGCAAGACAGCGGAGTGGACCTCGGTATCGCGAAACCGCAATAGCCGGGCTGTCATCGCAATGTAGTGTGAGAGGACGACTGGGTCGCCGATCTCACGCAGGATCGGAACCGCATCTTCCTGGAGCGCCCGCGCCCGCGCAGTCGGTGAATCCTCGACGCCAGAGAGAGAGTGCGTCAGGAAGTATTCGACGAGTGGGATCGACGCCTCGAGGGCGGCTGGCCAACTGCCTGGGTCTGACCGGATGTAGTCGTCTGGGTCCTTCCCATGCGGGAGGAGGACGACGCGAATTTCGGCGCCAAGTGTCCGCTCGAACCGCACGAGGTTACCGGGTAGGACCTCGACTCGCTCGTCGTCGGCGAAGCTCTCGCGCATCGAGTCGATCCCGCGCAACGTCGCGAGCTGCCCGGCAGCGTCGGAGTCGAGCGCCAGGTAGACGCGATCGACGTAGCGTCGGATCGACGACACCTGCGTCGGGGTCAGGGCTGTGCCCATCGAGGCAACGACGTTTTCGTAACCGAACTGATGTGCCGCGATCGCATCCATGTAGCCTTCGACGATGACGATGGAGCGCAGGCGCCGGACAGCGTCGTAGGCTTTGTCGAGCGCGTAGAGCAGCGAGCGCTTGTTGAAGATGGCAGTCTCGGCGGTGTTGAGATACTTCGGATTTGCGTCGCCCATCGCGCGTGCGCCGAAGCCGACGGCTTTCCCCTCGCGGTTGCGAATTGGGAACGTAATCCGGTTTCGGAAACGGTCCCAGGTCCGGCCATCCTCTTCGCGGCGGGTCAGCAATCCGGCTGCGACGAGCTCCGCTTCGGTGACATCGCGAGACATGAAGTGTCCCTTGAGGGCGTCGAACGAATCCGGTGCGAACCCGATCCCAAAACGTTCGGCGGTTCGCCGATCGACGCCTCGTCGTTCGAGGACAGCGCGAGCATCAGCGGCGGAAGGCGACGTCCAGAGGACATTGGAGAAGAATGCGGCAGCGCGCTCGTTGAGGTCGATCAGTCCATCACGCTCACGGTCCCGCTCGGGGTCGCGACGCTGCTGCATCTGGCTTTCAAGCTGGACACCGGCGCGGTCTGCCAGCAGCTTGAGCGCGTCACGAAAGTCGAGGTTCTCGGTGTCCATCACGAAGGTAAAGATGTCGCCGCTCTTGCCACATCCAAAGCAGTGATAGGACTGCGATTCTGGATAGACAACGAACGATGGTGTCTTCTCGGTGTGGAACGGGCATAGCCCCTTGAAGCTTCGCCCGGTCTGCCTTAGCGGGACCTTCGCGCCGATCAGATCGACGACATCGGTCCGCTCCTTTACCGTCTCGAGCGTTCCTGCTGGCATGTTTACAGCTCCTCGGAGCGTGGCATGAAGAGTTGATCGTAACAGCGGATGGCGTAACGGTCAGTCATGCCACAGACGACATCTGCGACGCGGCGTTCGATTGCTTCGCCAGCGATCGCGGGAGCGATGACGACGGGCAACTGCTGAGGGTGATCGACATAATACGTAAACAACGACTGGACGATCCGCTCGGCGTGCTGGGTTGCCGGCTGTTCGTTGATCGGCTCGTAAACGCGGTCGAAGAGGAAGCGGCGCAGCATGTCCGTCGCTTCAAGCGTTTCCGGGCTTAATTCGATCACCTGGGTTCCGGCAAACGACAACTGCAGGTTCGGCCGCGATCGCTCGACGACATCGGCCACGAGTGTGTTGATCCGCCTGGAGTGGCTATCACCGAGCCGTTCCACGACGAGCTGGGGTAGGTCCTGGGGGCGCAACATTTCTCCGCGAATGGCGTCGTCGAGGTCGTGGTTGATATAGGCGATGCCATCGGCGATCTTGACGACCTGGGCCTCGGCTGTCGCAGGGATGCCGGCGACGTCGCCAGCGATCGTTTCGACCGGCTTTGAGTGGCGCAGGATGCCATCGCGAGTCTGGTCTGTCAGGTTCAGTCCGCGTCCGTCACGTTCAAGTCGGTCGACGACGCGCAGGCTTTGCTCGTTGTGGCGAAATCCTGGGAAGACGGCTGCCAGCGCGCGTTCTCCGGCGTGGCCGAATGGTGTATGGCCGAGATCGTGACCGAGGCCGATCGCCTCCGTCAGGTCCTCGTTCAGGTCAAGCGCGCGGGCGATCGTTCGTGCAATCTGGGTGACCTCCAGCGTATGAGTCAGGCGGGTTCGCATGTGATCGGCAGCAGGCGAGAGAAATACCTGAGTCTTGTACTTGAGCCTTCGGAACGCTTTGCAGTGCAGAATCCGGTCGCGATCGCGTTGGAAATCGGTTCGAAGGTCACACCGGACTTCACCGGTCTGGCGCGTCGCATTAGCCGATAGCATTGCCGCAGGGGCGAGCCAGGCATGTTCACGCTCTTCTAATCGTTCGCGGACACTCGGCACGAACCGGCCACCCTTCCACGTTCAACTGACTCACAACAGTGTACGTTCAGCGTGACCGGTCGTCCACTCGCTACTTGTCTCGCTCCGTAGCACCAAGGGCAGCCTGAGCTGCCGCGAGCCGGGCAATTGGAACCCGAAATGGAGAGCAGGAGACGTAATCCAGCCCCGCGCGCTCGCAGAACGCGACGCTTTCCGGATCACCCCCATGTTCACCGCAGATACCCAGCTTGATGTCCGGGCGAGTCGAACGCCCACGTTCGGCAGCGATTTCGACGAGTCGTCCAACGCCGTCCTCGTCAAGCGTCACGAAGGGGTCCCGACTGAGGATGCCTTCCTCGACGTAGAAGGGGAGGAAGCGACCAGCATCATCCCGGCTGAGGCCGAACGTCGTCTGGGTGAGGTCGTTGGTGCCGAACGAGAAGAACTCGGCGTGCTCGGCGATCTTGTCGGCGGTCAGCGCGGCGCGTGGCAACTCGATCATGGTCCCGATGCTGTACGCAACCTGATGGCTTGTATCGCCGAGAACTTCCTTGGCGACGCGCTCGACGACTGCTCGTTGCCGTTCCAGTTCCTTCACGTCAGCCACGAGCGGGATCATGATCTCCGGAATGACGGTGACGCCGTCCTTCGCGCATTCGAGGGCTGCCTGAAAGATGGCTCGCGCCTGCATCTCGGTGATCTCCGGGTAGGAGATCCCGAGCCGGCAACCGCGATGACCGAGCATCGGATTAGCCTCGTGGAGAGCGGCGACCTTGTTTCTGATCGACTCAACGCTGACGCCGAGGTCGGTTGCCAGCGCCTGCATCTCATGTTCTGTATGCGGCAGGAATTCGTGCAACGGTGGATCGAGGGTCCGAATCGTCACCGGCAGACCGTCCATGGCGCGGAAGATGCCGGCAAAGTCAGACTGCTGGATCGGCAGTAGTTTGTCGAGCGCGATGCGTCGCTCGTCGTGCGTTCGAGGCGAGGATCATCTCGCGCATCGCGAGAATCCGCTCGCCCTCAAAGAACATGTGCTCTGTGCGGCAGAGACCAATCCCTTCCGCGCCGAACTCGCGGGCGACGGCGGCATCGTTTGGTGTGTCCGCGTTGGCACGGACCCCGAGCCGGCGATGCTGGTCCGCCCAGCCCAGCAGGGTCGCCACACTGCCCGCCGACATTCGGCTCGATCGTTGGAACTTCTCCGGCCATCACCCGACCAGACGCACCGTCAATCGTTATGAAATCGCCGCCGTTCAAGGTCCTGCCGTCGACATGGATTGTGCCGGAGGCGTAGTCGATCTCCAGCGCTCCGCAGCCGACGACGCATGGCTTTCCCATGCCGCGGGCGACAACGGCGGCATGCGACGTCATGCCTCCACGGGCGGTCAGGACGGCCTGGGCCGAGACCATGCCGTGGAAGTCCTCCGGCGATGTTTCGATGCGGACAAGGATGACTCGTTCACCCTCGTCACCACGCAATTTGGCTTCGTCAGCGTCGAAGACGATCGCCCCGGTCGCAGCGCCGGGGCTGGCGGGGAGGCCCGTGGCAACGACATCGGGCGTGTGCGATGGATCGATCATCGGATGGAGGAGTTGGTCGAGTTGCGCTGGCTCAACGCGCTGGACGGCTTCAGTCTCGCTGATGAGTCCTTCACTGACCATATCGACGGCGACATTGACGGCCGCCTGGCCAGTCCGCTTCCCAGTCCGCGTCTGAAGCATGAACAGGCGGCCATTCTGGATCGTGAACTCGACGTCCTGCATGTCGCGGTAATGATGCTCGAGCCGCGAGGCGATCTCGTTGAACTCCGCGTAGGCCCGGTTGACTCCGGACAGGTCGGCCCATTTCCGCCATTGGCTGCGGAGTCCGAACTCCCGCAACGACGTCTTCACCCTGGGCATTGACGAGGAACTCACCAAATATTCCCGGTCTCTCCGGTGGACGGATTGCGGGTGAATGCGACACCGGTTGCGCTGTCCGGACCGAGGTTGCCGAAGACCATCGACTGGACGTTGACGGCCGTGCCGAGGTCGTGGGGGATTCGATTCTGGTTTCGGTAATTGACCGCACGCCGGTTATTCCAGGAGCTGAACACGGCCGTGATCGCCCCGCGCAGTTGATCGTATGGATCGGTCGGGAACGGTGCGACCGGCGTCCCGTTCGACGATCTGCTGGAACGTCGCAACCAGTTCCTGGAGAGACTCGGCTGGCAATTCATAATCAAGCGTGACGCCGACGCGGCGCTTCAGCGCGTCGAGAGCGTCCTCAAAGTGGTCGCTGTTCACGTCGAGGACGACCTTGGCATACATCTGGATCAGGCGGCGGTAGCAATCCCAGGCGAATCTCGCGTCGGCGCTTGCGGCGAGACCGTTGACGCTCTGGTCGTTGAGCCCGAGATTCAGGATCGTGTCCATCATCCCCGGCATCGAGAACTTCGCGCCCGATCGAACCGAAACCAGAAGTGGGTTTTCGGCACCGCCGAGTTCCCTGCCCATGCGCTGCTCGATCTGCTTGACGCCTGCGAGCACCTGGTCCCAGAGTCCATCCGGAAACGTGTTATCGCTTGCTAGGAACGCGCGGCAAGCCTCGGTCGTGACCGTAAAGCCTGGTGGGACGGGCAGGCCGAGCCGCGTCATCTCGGCCAGGTTCGCGCCCTTGCCTCCCAGCAGATCGCGGTCGGATGCATTTCCCTCGTCGAAGGTCAGTACCCAGCTTGCCAACCTATCCCCCTGTCCTTGCGTGCGTTAATCGACGGAGAGATTCGCCATGCTTGCGATCAGTCGTTTCTCGCCGTGCCGTTTGAAGTTGATCGTAACCTCCTGGTCGTCGCCCTTGTCGATGACATTGATGACGATGCCGTCGCCGAAGCGGTTGTGGAATACCGACTGCCCAGCTGACACCTTCGACCAGGTCGGAGCGACCGGCGTTGGTGCTGAGTCGAACAGCCGCCTGGCAGCCGGCTTTCGGGCTTCGGGCTTTGGCTTCGTGTTGTGCAACACCTCCTCCGGGATCGCGGACAGGAACGACGACGGCAGCGACGGCTCAAAGCTTCCGAAGCGTGAGCGACGGAATGCATGCGTCAGATAGAGCCGCTCCTTGGCACGCGTAATTCCGACATAGAAGAGTCGCCGCTCCTCTTCCAGCATGGCTGGGTTCTCCTGGACCGAACGCTGGTGTGGGAGTAGTCCCTCCTCGACGCCCGTCAGGAAGACAACTGCAAACTCCAGACCCTTCACAGCATGGAGTGTGATCAAGGTGACCTTGTCGGCCTCATCGCCGACCGTGTCTGCGTCAGAGACGAGCGCGACCTCGCTGAGGAACGTGATCAGTCGCGTTTCCGGGTCTTCGTCGTCGAAGCGTTCCAGATTGGCACGGAACTGGAGGAGGTTTTCCCAGCGGTCAGCCATCTCCGGGTCGCCGGACTCAAAGTAGCCAAGATAGCCGGTCGATTCCAGCGCGCGGTCGAATAGCTCTGAGAGCGTCAAGTTCGGTTCGAGGTCGCGGAGTGCGCCCAGGTCGCGATTGAAGGCCTGGAACAGCTTCTGGGCGCGCGCGCCGAGCACGGGACCACCAGGTTCGCCGACGGCATCGAGCGCCGTCCCCAGCCCAGCCTGGTTGATTCGGGCCCACGTTTCGAGGTCGGCCAGTGACTTCGCGCCAATACCGTCCCCGATCGGGAAGGCGTCAACGACGCGCTCAAAGGCTGCCGTGTCGTCCGGGTTGGCGATCAGACGCAAAAGAGCAAGGACATCTTTCACTTCCTTGCGTTCGTAGAATCGCGTGCCGCCGATCAGTTGGTACGGCATACCGGCTCGGATCATCGCTTCTTCAATAGGACGGCTCTGCCAGTTCGTGCGGTAGAGGACGGCGATGTCACTACCCCTGTAGCCGCCCTGAGACGTCAACTGGCGAATCTCGTCGACGACGAATTTCGCCTCAACCGCCTCGTCGAAACACTCGTTGACAATGACCTTGTCGCCTGCCTGGTTGGAGGTTCGGAGGGCGCGATCGATACGCTGGGTGTTCTCGCGGATGACCGAGTCGGCGGCGGTGAGGATTTGCGGCGTCGAGCGGTAATTCTCTTCAAGATGAATCTCGACAGCCTCTGGATAGTCCTCCTTGAACGTCAGGATGTTGCGGATGTCGGCCGCCCGCCAGCCGTAAATCGACTGATCAGGATCACCGACGACGCACAGGTTTCGGTGGAACCGGCTCAACTCCTTGACGAGCAGATACTGGATCCGGTTGGTGTCCTGGTACTCATCGACGAGGATGTACTGATGACGCTGCCGTAATGCCTCGACGGCATCCTGTGACTCGTTGATCAGCCGGACGGTGCTCAGGAGCAGGTCGTCGAAATCGAGTGCCCGTCGGCGTTTGAGTGTCTGCTGATAGACCGGGTAAACGCGGGCGACGATCTCCTCGAAGTAGCTCTCGACCTCCCGCGCGTAGGCGCTCGGGCCGGTATTGTGGCTCTTGGCTTTTGATATCGTGCTGAGTACTGCCCGTGGAGAGAACGTCTTTGTGTTGATGTCGAGCGTCTCCATCGCCTGCTTGACTGCGCTCATCTGATCGCCATCATCGTAGATGACGAAGCGTGGGTCAATCTCGATCGCGCTACCATGCTGGCGCAGGACGCGAGCGCAGAAAGCATGAAATGTTCCAAGCGAGATCCACTTTGCCTTCTCGCCTACCAGCCGCTCTACACGCTCGCGCATCTCCCGCGCCGCCTTGTTCGTGAAGGTCACCGCCATGATGTTCCATGGCGCAACACCCCGCTCCTGGATCAGGTAAGCGATCCGTACTGTCAGGACACGCGTCTTACCGCTACCAGGACCGGCCACGATCAAGACAGGACCGTCCGTGTTGGTGACGGCTAGTCGTTGCTCGGGGTTCAGGCCGGTCAACAGCGAGGATTCGATCGTGTCTGGAGGAGCGGGAACCATGGTCACCTCGTTCACGTCGGCGAGCGATTGGGCGGTCTTCGCGAAGCGTGCGCAAGTACGTACGCTGATTGTACCCAAGCCTCGCGGAATGCCTCCGAAGTTGCCAGATAGAGGCCATTTCGCTATCATTACCGGGCTACAAACGCCGGTGTAGCTCAGTGGTAGAGCAGGGGACTCATAAGCCCTTGGTCGATGGTTCAAATCCGTCCACCGGCACCCTGGTGACGAGACCGCAGCCTGGCCGATTCGGCACGCGGTCTCTTTTTGTGTCTGTCGTTCGCTCTTGTCCCATCGTATCGTGACGAGGAGCTGCCCGTGACAGGCGGCGATGCCTGGGCAGATCGCCATCCCGCCTTCCAGGCCGTCATTCGCGGCTGGCCCGAGCGATCACTGCTGGCCTGCTCCGGAGGAATCGACTCCTCCGCGCTGCTTGTCCTCGCCGGGATTGCCGTCCTCCGAGGAGCGATCGATCCGTTCCTGGTAGTCCACGTCGATCATTTGACACGAATCCGACAGCGGAGATGAAGGCATCGCAGTCGAACAGCTCGCGACAGCGCTTCAACCTCGAAGCGGTTCGGACGACGATCGATCCTGCTGATGCCGTGCTGGCGAGCACGTCACCGGAAGATCGACTCCGTGCGATGCGGTATTCGGCGTTGGCTCGAATTGCTGCTGAACGTGGTCTTGACGCCGTCGTCACCGCTCATACGCGCGACGACCAGATCGAGACGATCCTGCTTCGTCTGCTAAGTGGAGCGGGTGGACTCGCGACGGCCGGGATGTCGACATTGACGACGATGACGACCGCTGCCGGCCTCATCGATATCCATCGGCCGCTACTCGGATGTTACCCGCGCCGATCTGGTGGACGTACTGCAGCGAACGGGAGCCGTGCCGTTCGAGGACCCGACGAATCAGGACCGACGGTTTCGACGCAACGCGCTTCGTCACGACATCGTGCCGCGGATTACCGACGCATTTCCGGGCTTTGAGCGGGCGCTGATCAGATCGGTATTCCTCGCCGCTCGCGACGCGGAGGCTCTGGACAGCGATGCCGAGGTCATGATGCGCGCCAGCGTCACCACTCAGGAACGGTCGACACGCGTGGATCGTGATGCACTTCGGGTCGCGCATCCTGCGATAGCAACGCGTATTATCCGCTGGTCAGCGGGACGCCTTATGCCTGAAAACCGGCGGGAACTCAGCTTCGAGCGGATCGAAAGCGTCCGGCAGGCGGTTGCTGGTCGAACCGGCGCCGTGATCGAGCTACCGTATGACGTCGTCGCGCGGATCGAGCGTACCGAGGTCGTATTCGAAAAAGGGAACTCGTTAGCATGACGGTAGAAGATCGCCCGACGTTACCAGACGGGATCGAACGGATTCTGTTGACTGAGGACCAGATACAGTCGCGGGTGCGTGAACTTGGTGCAGAACTGGCGGCGCACTACGGTTCTCGCAAGCCGCTACTGGTAGGAGTCCTGACCGGCGCATATGTGTTCATGGCCGACCTTAGCCGGGCGATGGCAATAGAGCTCGATGTCGAGTTCATGGCGGTGTCGAGCTACGGACTGGCGACCAAAACGAGCGGCGTCGTGAGGATACTCAAGGATCTCGACACCGCTATTGAAGGCAAGGAAGTGCTGATCGTCGAGGACATTATCGACAGCGGCCTGACGTTGAATTACTTGCTTGATGTGCTCCGTCGCCGCAATCCAAAGGATGTTCGCGTCGTGGCGTTGCTCAAAAAGAAACGGGACGATGTCCTGCCGGTTCAAATTGATTACCTCGGATTCGAAATACCGGATGAGTTCGTCGTTGGATGCGGACTCGATGCTGGGCGGCGCTTTCGCAATCTGCCATACGTCGCAGTTGTTGGGGAAACGAAGTAACCGTCGTAAACGGCAGGGAGCATATGACTCACCTGCTATAATCGGAAGACGTCGCTTCCATTGCGCCGGCACTCCTGATTCGTGCCCCGGAGACGGCAGCGAAGCGCACACGGAGGACATCAGATGACCGACAATAAATTGCTCCGCAATGGCTTCGTATGGATCATCCTGATCATCGCGGTCATCGCGGTCTGGTTCATGATCACACAAGGTGGCTCAGACACTCGCGAAATGGACCTCGGCGAAGTTGCACAGGCGATCGATGACGGCCGTGTCGAACGGCTTGAGCAGCGAGAAGACTCCAGCGAGGTCACGGTTTACTTCCGCAACGATGAGACACCCGCCTCGTTCCGCCTCCCGCCGGAAGTCGATATCTACGAGGCGCTCGAACAGTACGGGGTGAGTGCTGACCAGGTTGTGATCGAGATTCAGAAGTCCAGCTCCTGGGGAGCGTGGATCGGGGCACTCGGCATTTTCCTGCCGTTCCTGTTGCTGATCGGTATCGTCGTCTTCATGATGCGCCAGGCGCAGGGCAGCAACAACCAGGCGATGTCGTTCGGCAAGAGCCGTGCGCGAATGTTTACCGGCAACAAGCCAACCGTGACATTTCACGATGTTGCCGGCGTCAACGAGGCCAAGGAAGAGCTGGCCGAGGTCGTCGAATTCCTGAAGTACCCTGAGAAGTTCTCGGCGCTTGGCGCACGCATCCCGCGTGGTGTCTTGCTGGTTGGACCGCCAGGAACCGGAAAGACGCTCCTCTCGCGAGCCGTCGCAGGTGAGGCAGGCGTGCCGTTCTTCAGCATCTCCGGCTCCGAGTTCGTCGAGATGTTCGTTGGCGTCGGCGCGAGCCGTGTCCGCGACCTGTTCGACCAGGCAAAGCGCAATGCGCCATGCATCGTCTTCGTCGATGAGATCGACGCCGTCGGACGCCAGCGTGGCGCCGGCCTCGGCGGCAGCCACGACGAGCGCGAACAGACCCTCAACCAGATCCTGGTTGAGATGGACGGATTCGACACGAGCACGAATGTGATCGTCATTGCCGCTACCAACCGTCCCGACGTGCTCGACCCGGCGTTGCTGCGCCCTGGTCGGTTCGATCGGCAGGTCGTCCTGGACCGTCCCGATATTGCTGGCCGACTGGCAGTTCTTGAGGTCCATTCGAAGGGCAAGCCATTCGAGGAGGAAGTCTCGCTCAACGAGTTGGCGCGTCAGACACCGGGATTCTCCGGCGCGGACCTTGAAAACCTCGTCAACGAGGCGGCGATTCTGGCAGCGCGGCGCAACAAGAAGACTGTCGGCCGGAATGAGTTGGCCGAAGCGATTGACCGCGTCATCTCCGGGCCGCAGCGCAAGAGCCGCGTCATCTCGGACCGTGAGAAGCTCATGACTGCCTACCACGAGGCCGGTCATGCACTGGTTGCCCGGATGCTGCCGCACGCTGACCCGGTCCACAAGGTCTCGATCGTCGCTCGCGGCATGATGGGTGGTTACACCCGCGTCCTGCCCGAAGAGGACCGATTCTTCTGGACAAAGAAGCAGTTCGAGGACATGTTGGCCTACTTCATGGGCGGCCACGTTGCTGAAGAGATCATCTTCAACGAGATCAGCACCGGCGCGTCGAACGACATCGAACGAGCGACCGGCCTGGCCCGACGGATGGTCACTGAGTACGGCATGAGCAAGACGCTCGGGCCGCTGGCTTTTGGCCGGAAGGAGGAGCTCGTCTTCCTCGGCCGCGAGATCAACGAACAGCGCAACTATTCCGACGAGATCGCGTTCCAGATCGACAAGGAGATCCGAGAGCTCATTGACGAGGCCTATGCGTTGGCCAAGCAGGTTCTTATCGAGCAGCGTGACAAGCTCGAAGCAATCGCGATGTTGCTGATGGAGCGTGAGACGATCGAGGCATTCGAGATGGAAGAGCTCTTCGACTCACCGCGACCGAAGCCGACTCTCTCCGGCCCGCAGAATTACACGCCGATCGAGAAGCCGGCTGAAAAGCCGGATGGACGCGGACAGGAGTCCGCGCCTCGGCTGCGACCGCAACCTGCGTCCGGTTAGATCGGCTGACGTTCAGACAACGCGAAACGCGGCCCATTCGGGCCGCGTTTCTGTGTTCCTGTCGGTGGAGGCGAGGGGATTCGAACCCCTGACCTCTACAGTGCGATTGTAGCGCTCTCCCAGCTGAGCTACGCCCCCGACATGGCGCGTGATCACCGTATTCACGGTATCGCGACGAGCGAAACTATATCACAGCCTGACGTTGGCCCTCCATTCGAAACGTCAACTTCGGAACCAGACGAAATGGAATGGCCCATCGCATTGCGACGGGCCTGTTCTGAGCGGGTGATGGGATTCGAACCCACGACATTCTGCTTGGGAAGCAGACACTCTGCCAACTGAGTTACACCCGCCTGCCTGCCGTGATTATAGCTTCTACCTTGCCGCTCGTCTACAGCGGATGGTTCGGCGATCGGGTTCTGCTAGCATAGCCGGCAGGTTGAAAACCGGGGTTGAGAGGGGATCGAAGCGTGACTGAGAAGCGAAGCTGGCTCGAAATCGTTGAATGTTCCAACTGTGGCAGGACCTACGACGCGGACAGTCTGCTGACCGTCTGTGATGCGTGCGGGAAGGTATTGCTGGCACGTTATGACCTCGTGGCGGCGTCGCGGACGATGACGAAAGAGGCGCTCCGCGAGCGTACCTGGGATCTTTGGCGCTATCACGAGATCATGCCCGTTCGCGATCCCCAGCATCGGCTAACACTCGGTGAAGGTGGGACGCCGCTACTGTCTGCCCCCACGATTGGTGAAGAGCTTGGTCTCTCACATCTGCTGATAAAGGATGAGGGGCGCAATCCAACTGGCTCGTTCAAGGCGCGTGGGCTCGGGGCAGCGATTTCGAGGGCGCGTGAGCTTGGCGTCACCGCCGTCGCGTTGCCATCGGCGGGTAATGCCGCTGCGGCAGCGAGCGCGTACCTGGCACGCGGAGGGATGGACGCGATCGTCTTCATGCCGCAGGATGCGCCGGAGATCTTCAAGGCGGAGTGCCGCGCGCTAGGAGCGCGTGTGTTCCTCGTCGATGGGTTGATCAACGACGCCGGAAAGATCGTTCGTGAGAACGGTGCGTCACGCGGCTGGTTCGACGTCTCAACCTTGAAGGAACCCTATCGGGCTGAGGGCAAGAAGACGATGGGCATCGAACTGGCGGAACAGCTTAGCTGGGAAGTCCCAGACGCGATCATTTACCCAACCGGAGGCGGGACAGGCATCGTCGGGATGTGGAAAGCATTCGATGAGCTGGAGCAGATGGGCCTGATCGGCTCTCGCAGGCCGAAGATGGTCGTCGTCCAGGCGGCAGGTTGTGCGCCAATAGTGCGGGCCTTTGAGCGCGGCGAGCGGCACGCCGAACTCTGGCAGGGAGCTGAGACAATCGCACCGGGAATGCGCGTTCCGGTCGCGATCGGTGACTACCTTATCATCGATGCTCTGCGCGAGAGTGAGGGCACGGCGATCGCCGTCAGCGACGATGATCTGCTGCGAATGACCGAGCGAGTGTCCGCGTCGGAGGGTCTGCACATCTCGCCCGAAGTTGGCGCGGCATTCGCGGCAGCGGGCCAGTTGCGCGAAACTGGCTTCCTGAGCGAGTCAGAGCGCGTGGTTGTCTTCGGTACCGGGTCGGGCCTGCTGCATACGGACCTTGTCGCTGGCGATTACCCGGTCCTCGATCCCAACGATCCAAACGTCGGGACAGTTATCGACGAAGCGTATCGATAGTTGGAGCCACTGGTTGACAGTTCGGGCAGAAGATCGAACCGCGCTGACCGATCACGAGCCGTTCCAACGGACTACCGCAATCAGGGCATGGCGTGCCCGGCTTCAGTCCATAGATTTGCAATCGCGACTGATTCTCCCCCGGCTGGCCAAGTCCACTGCGGTAGTCACGGAATGTCGTTCCGTGCAGGGCAACTGCCGTCGATAGAACCTCAACGATAGCGGCGTGCAGGCTCTCGATCCGGGCGTCGTCGATGTCCGGTGAAAGCTCGAGAGGGTGGATTCTGGATCGAAATAGAGATTCATCGACGTAGATGTTGCCAAGACCGGCGATCACGGACTGGTCGAGTAGCAGTGGTTTCATCTGGCGGCGACGGGATCGCAGGATCTCGGTTAATGACTCAGTCGTAAACTCTGCCACCAGCGGTTCAACGCCGAGTCGGGACTCGAGGCTCGCCAACTCGTCCGGACTTCGATAGGCAATCTTTCCAAACTTGCGGGTGTCATAAAACAGGAGCTCGCTGCCGTCGGTGAACGAAAAGCTTGCCCGCAGGTAGGCTTCGCGATTACTACTGCGCTCGACACTGGCGTCGGGTCTGAACAGTAGCTCTCCGGTCATCCGTAGATGGACGGTGATTCCGCCACCCCCTGAGAGTCGGATGACGATGAGCTTGCCTCGC
Source organism: uncultured Chloroflexia bacterium (assembly GCA_963763325.1). Taxonomy (GTDB): domain Bacteria; phylum Chloroflexota; class Chloroflexia; order Thermomicrobiales; family CFX8; genus JBBECJ01. The sequence continues at coordinate 176,106 of CAVXOL010000024.1, read as the reverse complement.
CGAGAGACTTCCTTGACAGTTCCGTCAATGACGGCTTGATTAAATCCCTCAAGGCTCGGGTGCTCCAACGTTCGATGCCAACCGAGCGTGAATCCTGCGACGGTCCTGCCTCGCAGGAGCGGATCGAGCGTCCGACGAACTGTCTCTACCTCGGGAAGTTCTGGCATGATCGATCCTGAACCTGAATCCGCGAATCGTGAAGGGAGCGACCAGTGACTCGTAGTAATCAAGAGTGTATCTTCTGTCGGATCGTTCGAGGAGACATCCCAGGCGAGCGTGTCTACGAGAACGATCTCGTCGTTGCATTCCGCGACATCCAGCCTGCGGCTCCAACGCACGTGCTCATTGTTCCGCGAGAACACATCCAGTCGGTGAGCCAACTGAATGACGGTGACGCCGCCATCGCTGGCGCGCTCTTGCTGGCTGCGAGATCGATCGCTGCCCAGGAGGGTCTCGATGCGAACGGCTATCGGGTGGTCACGAACACGGGTACCTGGGGTGGCCAATCCGTCGACCATCTGCACCTGCACGTCCTCGGTGGTCGCCAACTCGGTGCGTTGGGATAGCGTTGAAGCCGCGAACATACGCTGGTACCCATCGTTAGTGGCGTTGAACCAGAGCGGCCCATGTGCTTAGATAGCCGAAACCGACAGCCTTTCGCGCGCGTACAATGGTTGGGGGCCATTGTCGAAGTCCCGATTAGCGAGGGGTCGGAACCATTGTCTTTAACCGAACGTCTCAACGAAGATATGAAGTCGGCGATGCGCGCTGGTGACAACCGGCGGCGCGACGTTATCCGGTATCTCAAGGCGGCGGTGACCAACGCCGCGATTGAGAAGCGCGGCGACCTTGACGATGCGGAAGTTGAGGGCATCATCCGATCGCAGGTAAAGCAGCGCCGGGACTCTATCGACCTGTTCCGCAAAGGAGGGCGCGAAGAGCTCGCAACGGAAGAGGAAGCGCAGATCGAGATCCTGCTGCAGTATCTTCCGGCGCAGCTCACCCACGACGAGTTGGTCGAAATGGTTCGGAGGACCGCTGACGAACTGAACGTCTCGACGCCGAAGGACATGTCGCGACTGATGCCGGCGCTCGTCGAGGCGGCCGCCGGTCGGGCAGAAAGTCGAACATTGAGCCAGTTGGCCAAAGACGAGCTGGCGAGGCGGGCATCGGCCTCCTCAACCTCCTGACCGCCAGCCTGCGGTCCACCTCCGGTGCATGACGGGTTTGCCGAACATGAGCGACGATCGACAGAGCCAGACCGTAACCGTCCCCCCGGTCCAGCCGTCTCACATGGATCGGCTAACTGGTCGTGGATTGCTTTCCGGGGACTTGCCGCTGAACGCGGTTGCCCGGCTGGTTCTGTTTGCGGTCGCGCTGATCGCCCTGAGCGTATTCAGCGTCGCGGTTGACTGGGGGGCCGGCGAGATCGTCGTTCAGGAGGGTGACGCCGCCGACGAGACGATCAAGGCACCAGAGACGGTGACCTTTGAAAGCGAACTGCGGACGCAGGAGAAGCGTCGGGCCGCGTACGACGATCCAGCGAACATCGCGCATGTGAACGATGAGAGCGTCAGGCCGGAGCAGGTCGCTGCGATTGACACGTTCCTCGGCAGGATCGAGGAGCTGCGCACTGATGAGCGCATGAGTGAAGGAGCCAAGGTCGACGCGATTGGCGATCTCCTGGATGGTCTGTCCGACGATGATGCAACTGAACTGCTGAACCTGTCGGACACTGAGTGGGAGCGCGTGCGAGCGGAATCGCGACGACTCGTCGACGTCACCCTCGCGAACCGCCTCCAGCCTGAAGACGTAGCCCGAACGAAGGAAGATCTGTCCCGGCGTGTTTCGGCGCTACTATCGTCCGACGAGCAATCGCTTGCCGCGTCAATCGCTCGACCATTCATTCGCGCTAACGTCTTCGTCGACGAAGAGCAGACCCTCCGCAACCGCGAGGCTGCGTCCGACGCAGTAGAGCCTGTAGCCGTCCAACTACTGTCGGGGCAGGCGATTATTCGTGACGGAGACATCGTAACGGTCTACGACATTGAGAAGCTCGAACAGCTCGGCTTGCTGACGCAGGGACCGGCGGCCACAACCCGGCTTGGCAAGGCCGGGCTGATGGTGATCCTGAGTCTGGTGCTTGTCGTGTACCTCTACCGATTTCACCGACAGATCTGGCAGGGGCGACAGCTGCTCCTGATGTCGATTGTCGTCCTGGGGCCGATCCTGATGGGGCGAGTCATTCTTCCACACAATGACATTCAATACATGTTTCCAGTCGCGGCGTCGGCGATGCTGCTCGCTGTCCTGATCGACTTCCAGATCGCAATCGCCGTGTCTGCCCTGCTCGCGCTCTACCTCGGGGTCATCGCCGATCTGTCGTTTGAGCTGGTCGTCGTCTATTTCCTTGCATCGGCAGCGGGTTCGTTTGTCATCTGGCGTGCCGACCGGACGATTACCTTCGTCTGGGCAGGACTCGCAGTTGGCGTGACCACCTTTGCCGCCTCGATCTGCTTTGCCGCTGCGAACGACTCGCTGGAATCTGGTGTCGGAGCCGAGCTGCTGATCGAGGCGATCGTGAACGGTGCGCTCTCGTCCTCGTTGACGTTTCTCTCATTCAGTTTGCTCGGCTCGATCTTTGGGATCACCACCCATCTGCAACTTCTGGAGCTGGCTCATCCGAATCAGCCCCTCCTGTATCGGCTCGCCCGAGAGGCGCCCGGAACGTACCATCATTCGATTGTGGTCAGTAATCTGGCCGAGAGCGGGGTCGAAATCGTTGGCGGTGATCCCCTTTTTGCTCGCGTGGCAGTGCTGTACCATGACATTGGCAAGATCGTCCGTCCGACCTTCTTCATCGAGAATCAGGCTAACCTCGAGAACCCTCACGATCTCCTGGACGCGCGCGTAAGTGCCAGGGTGATCATCGATCACGTCGTGGACGGCGCCCGGCTGGCGAAGAAGGCACGTCTTCCACAGCCGATGATCGACATCATCCTTCAGCACCACGGGACATCGCTGATTCGATACTTCTACGTAAAGTCGGTCGAGGCCGGCGAAGACGTGACGGAAGACGAGTTCCGCTATCCTGGCCCGAAACCGCAGACGAAGGAAGCCGGAGTCGTCATGCTTGCTGATTCGATCGAGGCGACGGTCCGGGCAGCAGCCGTCGGCGGCCGGCTGGCCAGCGCAAAGGACGCAGATCGCGAAGGAACAGAGACGCTGACGGGCATCGTCGATCGGATCATTTCCGAGCGGCTTGATGATGGGCAGCTCAACGAATGTGACTTGACACTGCGGGAGATCGAGTTGATCCGGCGCACGTTTGTACAGATTCTTGAAGGGATCTATCATCCACGAGTCGAGTACCCGTCGATGCCAGTCAAGTCGGCTCCGGCAGCGCCCGCAACTCCAGCCACCTCGGCTGCGAACTGAGCCGTGGCTCTGACGTGTGAAGTCGTCCTCGATACCGGCATCCGATTTGGCGAACCGATGTTGCTGGTTGACCTGCTGCAACATGCTTCCAACTCGGAACCGACGTTGACTAGCCGCAACTGGCTGATGACGCTGCGCATCTGTGACGACGAAGCGATCGCTGATCTACACGCGCGCTTCTTCGCTGACCCAACCCCGACCGATGTCATCACCTTTCCGTCCGGGGAGGAGAACGATTCGGACGAATCGTATCTGGGCGATGTCGTGGTCTCCGCCGAGACGGCGGCGACTCAGTCCACCGACGCAGGCCATTCGACGGAGCGCGAAGTTGCATTTCTCGCTTTACACGGGCTGCTGCATCTATGCGGGTACACTGATGCGACTGACGAGCAGCGCGATCATATGCACGAGCGCCAATACCAGCACCTCCTCTCATGGGAACGCGAGCGGGGCCGGCCGTGGTAGCGCGGTCCTCCGTCGCTGTCGTCGCGACTGTCATCAACGAAGCGACGAACATTGCCGAATGGCTCGATGCACTCCTGGAGCAGTCGCTCCTGCCCGACGAAGTCGTCATTGTCGATGGCGGCTCGACGGATCAGACAGTTTCGGCGATCGAGCGGCGGGCCGCGTCGACAACGGTGCCGATCATCATCAATGTCAAGCATGGAGCGAACATCTCCGAGGGCCGCAACATCGCAATCGATCAATCGACAGCGCAATTCATAGCGGTCACGGATGCCGGCACAATCGCTGACCGGTATTGGCTGGAACGTTTGACCTCTCCGCTGATCGGGGGCGAAGTCGACGTGGCGTCCGGCTTCTTCTCCCCGCGCCTCGTATCGCGTTGGGAGCGTGCACTCGCTGCCACGACGCTGCCGGATGCCTCCGAGATCGACGCTCAATCCTTCTTGCCGTCCAGCCGATCGGTGGCATTCAGGCGTGAGTGGTTTATAGCCGGGTTGCGGTATCCGGAGTGGTTGGACTACTGCGAAGACCTCGTCTGGGACCTATCGATGGCGCGAGCCGGTGCACGCTTTCGGTTCGTACCCGATGCCCGAGTGACATTCGCGGTCCGGCAGTCGCTTCGATCGTATGTCGTCCAGTATGCGCGATATGCGCGTGGCGACGGCAAAGCTGGGCTGTTCGCTCGGCGGCACGCGATTCGTTACTTGACTTACGCGGTGCTTATCGTTGTTCTACGGCGACGCCGAGTTCCAGAGATCCTTGTGATGTCGGTTTGCGGATGTACGTACGTCGCGAGGCCCGTCATCCGGCTTTGGAGTCGAGATCGACGTCTCGGCCGAACTCGCCGCGAGACGCTGGCGCTGGTTCCGCTCGTCGTCGCGCTGCGAACTATCGGGGATGTTGCCAAGATGACAGGCTATCCGGCTGGTCTCGTCTGGCGCTGGCGCCGGTATGGAGGCCTCGGATGGCGGACGGCCTGGCCAAGGATCAGTCCTTCTGGCGATCTGTTTCTTCCCGCAGCGATGACCAAAGAAAGTCGACCGCAAGCAGCGTCGCTCTCCGGCGAATCTCCTGGGGGATCGCGCTGATTGTATTGCGCCGCACGAGCGGTTGCCCGTTCTTTGCCAGCGCAACCGCGACGTCACCGGTCGCTCGGTCGGGAACCTCCCCTGGCGACAGTCGGACAACGACCGACGCACCGTACGCAGCGCCTGAGCGTTCTGCAGCGATCAGCGCGCAGGCGATTGCGACCGCCTCTGGATCGTCTGGAGCGCCTGTCTCCGCTATCGCGGCCTGATAAGACGTCGTCCGAGCATCGACCACAACGCTATCGCCCAGCTCGCTCTCCTCCAGCAGGACGCCGAGGTGGCCCGCGTTACCTGCTTCCCAGATGGCGAGGGTGCCTCCCGACGCGGCCACGGAACGGAGGATCACGGTTGCGATAGGATCTTCCAGATACCCGTAAACGTACTTGCCGACGATCGACCGAATAGACTGCTCAGCCTGCTCGACGGCCAGGATGGCACTTTCAGAATCGTCAGTAATCGCCGTAATCCGGACATGGACACCATCATCCTTCGCGTACGTCGCGACCGTTGGATGGCCGTTTCGGATGATGTCGTGGATCTCTTTTTCGACAGCAGACTCGCCGATACCAATCGTCTTCAGCGTTCGCGAAACGATCGATCGCCCCGCCGAACCGGCTAGTACGCGAGGGACTGCCTGTTCGCGCCACATCCGGAACATTTCTCGTGGCACGCCAGGCATGATCACGATCCGCCGGTCGCCGCGTCGCACGAACCAGCCTGGAGCCGTTCCCATCGGGTTCGCGAGAGACTCGGCCGATGGAATCATCCAGGCCTGCTTCGTATTCTGCTCAGGCATGACGCTACCGCGCATCGTGAAGAATCGCCGAATCCCTTCCGCGATTTCTTGATCGACCTCAACCTGTTCACCACAGACCTCAGCGACCGCTTCGCGGGTGAGATCGTCGTCGGTTGGGCCGATACCACCGGTCGCGACGACGAGGTCGGCGTCATCGAGCGCGCGCCGAAAGGCTGTCACGATGCGCGACAAGTCATCACCGACCTGAGTGACGCTGACCGGCTCGATGCCGAGCGCATTCATCTCCTGAGTGAGAAAGGTCGCGTTGGTGTCGGTCAGAAAGCCGTGCATCAACTCAGAGCCGATCGACAAAATCGCGGCACGCATATCGAGTGTCCCTCCATGCTATCCAACGCTCGGAGGATTATCGCATGCATCGCCTGCGAGCAAGGCACAAAAAAGCGGCGGGTTCGTGGCCCGCCGCCGAAGTACCCTCGGAGGGATTCGAACCCCCAACCCCTTGTTCCGAAGACAAGTGCTCTATCCCTTGAGCTACGAGGGCGTGGAGAGCAGTCTGCTGCTCGCCGGAGCGAAAGTGTACATCGTCAGGTCCGTGACGGCACGAGAGATGTCACAACCTCAGATAGACGAAGCCCCGTCGCTGTTGCGTCGATCAGACGTGTCGCGGCGGGGAAGACTTGCAGTGTGGGGTGCCTCACGGGGCTCGAACCCGTAACCACTGGTTCCACAGACCAGTGCTCTACCAATTGAGCTAGAGGCACCATGTACCGAAGATACCGGACCGTAAGCCGAGTTCTGTTCTAGACGATCATCTATCTCGATCCGTTGCGGACCGGGCGCTTTCGCGCCTGCTCTCATCCTCGGGCCTCGGCGAGCAACCTGCTTGCGGCCCAATCGGAGATTGCTGCGGGGAGGATTGCCCTTTTCACCCCCGGCATGCCGGGGCATTGTCTCTGTTGCTCTCGCGGCTGCTTGCACAACCACGCCAATCTGGACTGTCAGCGCGCATCGACACGCGTTTCCCCGGCTTTCACCAGGCACCCTCGCTCTGTGCAGCTCGGACTTTCCTCTGGCGGATGCCAGCGACCGTCCGTCCGGTATCATTCAGTTGTTAAAGCGCGGCTCGGAATTACCCGAGCCGCGGTCGATGGTGCCGAAGGGGAGATTTGAACTCCCACGCCCTTACGGGCACTACGCCCTGAACGTAGCGCGTCTGCCGGTTCCGCCACTTCGGCGCTTGGCTCTCGCGAGCGCAAATTAGTATAGCATGATCGGATACCCGGTTCAAATGGTGACTGATCTCGATAGCGGACGAGCATACCCGGGCCGTTGTCGATGAGATTCTTGTTCACGCGCCGCCCCGCGAACGTGCGCGCAACGCTCTATTCCAAGTCTGATTGTCCGCTATGCCGGGAAGCCGAACAGGTCGTTGGACGCGTGTTCGGCGCACGTCAGCTTGATGTGGTAGACATCATTGGGAACCGACAACTGGAAGACGAGTACGTCTTCCGCATTCCGGTCCTCGTTGTCGATGGGCAGGTGGTCGCAGAGGGGCGAATTACGATGGAGGACGCCACGTCGGCGTTCCGTACGGCAAATAGCAACCAGCAACAGGGCGAGCGAACCTGATGGCCCGACGTGCAGGTAGGCCAGCCTCGACGAACCGGCCGTTCACGCTCCTGGCGATCGTCATTATCATCTTTCTGCTAGCCAGCAGCCTGCTAATTCTGATCCCGTTCGGATCGGATGGCGACGACACGATTGATGATGATGTCCTCCGCGTGACCCCCGGCGCCGAGGTCTCCCGGCTCGAGACAGTCATCTCCGACAATCCGGACGACGTTGACTCGATCGTTGTTCTCGCTGAAGTTCTGGCAAACAGCGGACGCATCGCGGAGTCGGTTCCATGGTTCGAGCGTGCGATCCAGCAACGACCGGATGACGCGACGCTGCGGCTCGCGTTCGGTCGCGCGCTCCAGCGTGCGGGAAATGACTTTGATGCCGAGCTTCAGTTGACGAAGGCGGTCGAGTTGGAGCCGTCAAATCCGGCGAATTCGTTCTATCTGGGGTTGTTCTATGAGACCCGCGAGCCGCCGATGCTCGATGAGGCTCGCGAGTCGTATCAACGTGCGATCGACGCAGATCCTGAGTCCGTGATCGCCGGTCAGGCACGCGACAGGTTGGCAGCGCTCGAACCGGCCGCATCGCCATCTGGCGCCCCGTAGGCACATGCGATACGTTCTCCTCAATCATCGCTATTATCCGTTCCTGGGAGGATCGGAACGTAACGTACAGGAAATCGCGGAGCGTTTCGTGGTCGACGGCCACGACGTACGCGTGGTGACGACCGACGCGTTCGATCTGGAGTACTTCTGGAATCGCCGGCGGCGCAGGATCGATGCGCCAACTAACGACGCTCATAACGGAGTTGAGATAGAGCGTGTCAAACTGCGGCACGTTCCGGCGTCGTCTCTCGTATTTCAGGGCGGACGGCGCCTGATGGGCGAGGCATCACGACTCCCGCTTCCCTCGATGCCGTTTGAGCAGATAGCCATTCGTCAGCCGCTGCTGCCTGGATTCGCGGATGCGATCCTCCGTCAGCCAGTCCCTGATCTCGTGATGGGGACCAATATTGGGCTGGAGGGCCTGGCGATCACCGGCCTACGCGCTGCCAGGCGGGTCGGAGCAGCCTACGTTCTAATGCCATTCATTCACCTCGGTCGAGACAATGATCCGATTGCACGGCGGTACGTCTCGATGCCGCACCAACGTGCGCTAATGTGTGCCGCCGACGCGGTCATTGCCATGACACTCGTAGAGTCAAGCTTCCTCGCGTCGATCGGCGTCGACCCGGCCAAAGTTGTGATCGCTGGGGCCGGGATGACGCCGGACGATGTCACCGGAGGAGATGGTGTGGCATTCAGACAGCGGCACCTGTTGGATGGACCGATTGTCGCGGCTCTTGGCGCGCTAGCGCCCGATAAGGGAACCTGTGAGCTCGTTCGGGCAGTCGCACGGATGAACCTGACGGGTCGCAAGATCAATCTCGCGCTGGCCGGGCCGTCGCTGAGCACGTTTGAGCGTTGGTACACTGCTCTGGAGGCAGAAGAACGTTCGGGAACGAGGCTGCTCGGCGTTATCAGCCCCGAAGAGAAGCGTGACCTGTTCGCCGCCGCAGATGTTGTTGCACTGCCATCGAGGACCGAGTCGTTCGGCATTGTCTTCGTCGAAGCATGGGCCAATCGGAAGCCAGTCATCGCAGCCGACGCAGGAGCAGTTCCGGAACTCGTGAGAGACGGCGAGAACGGTCTCCTTGTCCCGTTTGGTGACGTTGGGGCAATCGCTCGCGCGATCGAGAGGCTGCTGGACGACGTTGAACTTGCCAGGACGCTCGGCGAGCGTGGACACCAGTTGGCAATGGGCGAGTTCACCTGGGCAGCGGTCCATGAACGGGTCAGGGATGCATTCGAGATCGCCCTGCGAGCGCGAGCGGAACGAGAGGGAGTTTGATGAGCGTCGCGCGAGACGCGCTACAGCAACAGGTAGAGCGCGTCCGCGCGGCACTACTGGAGCGCCACGGCTACCGCCCGGGAATGGAACTTCCACGTGATCGCGCGCAGTCACCGATGGAGGATGTTCAGCGGCTCGCCACTGTCTCCGCGCACTGGGGAATCGCATCGGACCTGCCGGTCGTCGGCCGGTTCCTGGTCTTGTTCAGGCGTGTCTTGCGAATAGGACTGCGCTGGTACATCAACCCAATCGTCGATCAGCAGAACGCGTTTAACGAAGCAGTCGTGCGTGCCCTCCACGAATTACAGACTGAAAATGAGACGCTCCGCGCGGCGATCTCGACCGGTCGCGACGATAGCTCCGCGGAAGTCTCCGCCCGGTGAATGTTCTCGTGCTCCATACGCAGGTTCCGTTCGTCCGGGGCGGGGCTGAGGTACTGGTCGATGGGCTGATTGGTGCCTTGCGCGGTCGCGGACATACCGCTGATGTTGTCGCGTTACCGCTTGCCTGGAATCCCCCCAATGGACTCCTGACGACGGCGCTCGCATGGGGTCTGCTCGATCTGCGGCGGTTCAACGATCGCAACGTCGATCGCGTGATCTGTACCAAGTTCCCGACCTGGGCGGTCGAGCACGAGCGGAAGTCGCTCTGGCTCATCCATCAGCATCGACAGGCTTATGACCTACATGGCACGTCGCTCAGTGAATTCGCCCCAGACCCGGCTTCACGCGAGGTTCGCGAACGGGTGATCGACATCGACACGGTCGGAATCTCAGACTGCTCGCCGCGCTATGGCATCAGCCAGAACGTCTGCGACCGGCTTCGGAGGTACAACGGGATCGATTCAGCACCTCTGTATCCCCCGGTTCCTCGCTCCGGCCTTCGAGCGGAGGGGTACGAGCCGTTTATCCTCAGCGTCGCGCGCCTGGACGACGCGAAGCGGATCGCGCCAATCGTTCAGGCGATGCGACTTGTTCGTGGACTGCGACTTGAAATCGTCGGTGATGGCCCTAATCGTGGACGGCTGGAGGAGTTGGCGCGAACGCTTCGCGTCAGCGATAGAGTCAACTTTCGGGGCCGCGTCAGCGACGAGGTGTTGCGCGACCTCTACAACAACTGTCGCGCCGTCTATTACGCGCCGATCGACGAGGACTACGGCTACACGGCTGTTGAGGCGCTCGCCGCTTCGAAGCCGGTCGTGACAGCTCCGGACAGTGGGGGCGTGCTTGAGTTCGTTTTAAACGATGAGACGGGGATCGTGACGACGCTCGACGCTGAATCGCTGGCGGCCGCATTCGGCCGGCTCGAGGATCCGTCCACAGCTCGCCGGCTGGGCGCGGGCGGCCCCGAGCGAACTGCCACGCTGACCTGGGGCACCGTCGTCGATTCTCTACTGGCTGGATGACGCCGGATGGTTGACTGTCGGGTCCAGTTCGTGACGCCACTCCCTCCGCTTCCGACCGGGATCGCACAGTACAGCCGTGATCTGCTGGAGGCGATCAGCGGCCGATGGCCGCTGGACATCGTTCCAGAACCCGGATCGAACGTTGAGTCCCTAGCCGGGGTACATACAGCGAAGTCGTTTCGTCGCGGCGTTCCGGCTGTCCTGCAGGTTGGAAACAGCGGATTCCATCGGCTCGCGTTCCAGCACGGACTGGTCGAGCGAGGGGTACTCGTGTTGCACGACGTGATGCTCCACCATGGGCGGAGCGGCGAGCTGCTGCGCTCCCGTGGTGGAGCCGACTATCCGCGATTGATGCGGAGTCGGTACGGTGACGCCGGTGATCGGGCCGTCTCCGACATTCTCGCGGGCAGGGCAGTGGAAGACATCGGATTGTTTCCACTGTCGGAGGATTACATCGAACGCGCATTGGTAACGGTCGTACATAGTCAATATGCGAAGGAACTCGTCCTTCGGATCGTGCCGGATGCCAAGGTCGTGGTCGTCCCGATGGGCGTACCGCTGCCGGCGCTGGTCGATCAGGCGGAAGCGAGGTTGGCGCTTGATCTACCTGCGGACGCATTCGTTGTGGCGTCGATCACCCATGTCAACCCCTACAAGCGACTGCCGGTTGTTCTGCGAGCACTCCGGCGATTAATTGCTCACGTACCAGAAGCACTGCTTGTCGTCGCCGGCGGAGTCGCTCCGGGAATCGATCTCCAAAGGCAGGTCTCACTCCTGAACCTGGATAGACACGTCCGATTGCTTGGCTACGTCAGCGATGACGAAGCCCGAATGCTCGCGCGTGCGGCCGACGCATGTATCAATTTGCGCTATCCGAGCGCTGGTGAAACGTCGGCGAGCTTGTTGCGCCTGCTCGGCGCTGGTCGACCGGTCCTCGTCACCGATGATGCGCCAATGGCTGAGTATCCGCGCGACGCGGTCATTCCGGTTTCGGTCGATCGATTCGAGGATGAGATGGTCGCCGATCTCCTGCTCGTTCTGGCGCGCGATGAGCAGCTACGATCAGCGGCAGGAACTGCTGCGCGGGAGTTCATCGAACGTCAGCACAGCCTGACGGCCATGATCGACGGGTATCGCGCCGCGATACAGACGGCCTTCGGCATCTCAATGCCCGAACTGCACGATGTTGAACTCAACGAGCCTCAACCGATTGTTGCCAGGACTCCTTCGGTAACAGCGCCATACAGCTCCCTGGACTCGCAGGTCGCTGATGCGCTGGCTCGGCTGCGCCTCGGCGGCCACGATGTTACGATCCGGTCTGTCGCCAACGCCATGACGCGGTTGCGACTCGATCGGTTGACAACCAACGAGAACGGATGTGTGCCAGATGAGCCAGTCGCTGCCGATTCGTAAGGAATTGCTGGATATCCTCGCTTGCCCGGTCTGCAAGACGGCAGTGCGGCTGGAAGGTGACGAGCTTGTCTGCGATACCTGCAAGCGCCGCTATCCGGTTGAAGATGGCATCCCGATCATGCTGGTGGATGAGGCCAAATAGAACATTCGTTCGCATCCAGGTGCTATAATTCGACGGTGACATTGACGTCTGCGCTGACAGGTGGGTCCCCGATGACGAGTCGCGTCGTAGCCGGTAAACATCTTGACGAGGACCTGGCGATTGAGACCAGTCTGCGCCCGCGTCGTATCAACGAGTACATCGGCCAGGATAAGGTCAAGCAAACACTCTCGATCTTCATCGAGGCAGCGCTTGCGCGCGGCGAGCCGCTTGATCACATGCTTCTCTACGGGCCACCAGGTCTGGGCAAGACGACGTTAGCTAATATCATTGGCGCTGAAATGGGTGTCGGAGTCCGGATCACCTCCGGACCGGCGATCGAGCGCGCGGGGGACCTGGTCTCGATTCTGACGAACGTCAAGGCCGGCGATGTCCTCTTCATCGACGAGATCCACCGATTGAATCGCGCCGTCGAAGAGGTACTCTATCCTGCGATGGAGGACTTCGCGGTTGACATCATCCTTGGCAAAGGGCCGGGCGCTCGTTCGATGCGGCTCAACCTGCCCAAGTTCACTCTCGTCGGTGCGACGACGCGGCTCGCACTGTTGACCTCGCCGCTGCGAGATCGATTTGGTGGAGTCTTTCGGCTCGAGTTTTACGATGATGAAGCGATGCGAGCGATCGTTCTTCGCTCAGCACGAATTCTCGCTGTCCAGATTGAGGAAGGCGGAGCGCTCGAGATCGCGCGCAGATCTCGTGGGACACCGCGCGTCGCCAACCGGCTACTGAAGCGTGTTCGAGACTTCGCTCAGGTTCGTGCCGATGGTGTTATCTCATCTCCGGTTGCGAGCGACGCGCTGTCGCTGCTCGATGTTGACGAGCTTGGTCTCGACGATGTCGATCGTCGCATTCTGCTGGCGATCGTCGAGAAGTTCGACGGCGGACCAGTCGGAATCGACACGCTTGCAGCCGCCACCAGCGAAGAGACTGACACGATCATGGATGTCTACGAGCCATATCTGATTCAGCTCGGATTTCTGCAGCGCACCCCGCGCGGCCGAGTTGCGACGCGGCAGGGCGTACAGCCACCTCGGCCTCCCCGCGCCTGCGTTACCCGACGACACTCGACAGGCACTCCTGTTTGGCGAGCAGTCTGGGTGAGCGAATCCTGCGCTGCTCCGCTGCCAGTTGATCGGTTCGATTACCATCTGCCGCCAGAACTGATCGCTCAGCAACCGGCTGATCCGCGTGATTCCTCACGATTGCTGGTGGTCGATCGCGCGGCTGGTTCGCTGGCAGACCACGTCTTCCGCGATCTGCCTGAACTGCTGCAGCCAGGTGACCTGATTGTTGTCAACGACACGCGCGTCATGCCCGCCCGTCTGATCGCACGGCGTGAGAGCGGCGGCAGGGTTGAGTTGCTACTCCTTTCACGTTTACCTGACGGATCGTGGCGTTCACTCGCGCGGCCCATGCGCCGCCTGCGTATTGGCGAAAGACTGGTACTGCTCGGCCACGATGATGCCGCTACGCCAGATACGGTCGATGTCATCGGTCGTGACGACGACGCGGCAATCGTGAGATTCGACGACGAGTCTGCGGTTGATCGGCTGGGGCGCGTGCCGCTGCCGCCATACATTCGTGACTCCAGCACCGACCCAGAGCGATACCAGACGGTTTACAGCCGGGAGACCGGATCAGCTGCTGCCCCTACGGCTGGCCTTCACTTCACACCAGCCGTGATGGACGAATGCCGCTCTCGTGGGATTTCTTTCGCGACTGTAACGCTCCATGTGGGACTCGATACGTTCCAGCCGATCAAGACGGCGGATGCTCGCGATCACGAGATCCATTCCGAGTGGTTCGAGGTTTCGTCGGAATCGCTGGCCGCCGTCGCAGAGGCGAAACGTTCGGGGCGGAGGGTCGTTGCCGTTGGTACGACATCGGTTCGAACGCTGGAGTCCGTCGCCGAGGTGATCCATTCTTCGACTGACGCTCCAGCGCCGATCTCCGGCCCGACCAAGCTCTACATAACACCTGGATACCGCTATCGAGTGGTCGATGCGATGGTGACCAATTTCCACCTTCCGAGAACGACGTTGCTGCTGCTGGTCGCCGCATTTGCTGGGGAAGACCTCACGCGGACCGCCTACGACCATGCGATCCGGGAGCACTATCGGTTCTACTCGTTCGGTGATGCGATGCTGATCGTGTAGGATGGGATGTCGAATTTGTCGCTGTTGCAGCTGGAAGTAGGGACATCAGATCGCGATGGAAATCACCAGAGAGAACGCGTGGGCATTGCTCACCGAGTTTGTAAAGGGCGAGCCGCTGCTCAAGCATTGCCTCGGCGTCGAGGCCAGCATGCGGGAGTACGCCCGCGTCTTTGGCGAGGACGAGGAATTGTGGGGCTTCGTCGGACTCATCCATGATTTTGACTTCGAGATCCACCCGACGCTCGACCAGCACCCGCAGGACGGTGCGCCGATTCTGCGTGACCGGGGGGTACCGGAACACGTCATTCAGTCGATTCTGAGCCATGCCGACCATCTGGACGTTCCGCGCTCGACGCGGCTCGAACTGACGCTGGCTGCCGTCGATGAGATGAGCGGATTCGTGACGGCTGTTGCACTCGTGCGCCCATCGAAGTCGATCGATGAGGTCCAGCCATCGTCGGTCAAGAAGAAGATGAAGGACAAGGCGTTCGCTCGGGCCGTCAACCGAGATGAGATGCGCCATAACGCCGAGGCGCTCGGTATCGACTTCGACGAGCACATCCAGCATGTCATCGACGGCGTCGCGACGATCGCTCCGAGGCTCGGTCTGAATAGAACTGTTGACATGGTCGAGGCGGGGAACTGAGATGCGCCGTGGAATACTCTTGACACTCGTCCTGACGCTGGCACTCGCGTTGCTCGCGGCTTGTGGTGAGGATGATGGGATCGAAACGCCGTCGGGGACGGGTAGCGCGTCGGATGACGCGACCGCAACGACCGGAAGCGCCAACAGTGGCGAGACGGCAACAACTGGAGCCGCCGATACTGGCGAAACGCCGACAACCGGCGAAGGGGAGGCACCGATGCAGTGGAACCAGCCACCAGCCATGGCACTCGAAGAGGGTAAGGATTATGGCGCTGTCATTAAGACCAGCATGGGCGATATCGTCGTTGACCTGTATGAGTCCGATGCGCCAAACACCGTGAATAACTTCGTCTTCCTCGCGCAGCAGGGTTACTACGCCAACGTGCCATTTCACCGGATCATTTCAGGCTTCATGATCCAGACCGGCGATCCAACCGGGACTGGCGCGGGTGGTCCCGGCTACAAGTTCGCGGACGAATTGCCGACGAACCTGAACTACACTCGTGGGACGCTGGCGATGGCCAACGCCGGGCCGAACACGAACGGATCGCAGTTCTTCATCTGCCATGCGGACCTCACGAACGGCCTTCCGAAGAATTATTCGATCTTCGGAACTGTGACAGACGGGATCGACGTCGTTGACGCAATCGCGAACGTCCCAGTTGGTCCGAGCCGGAGCGGTGAGATGTCGAACCCGCAGCAGCCGGTTTCGATCGAGAGTGTCGAGATCACCGTCAAGTAGTACCGAACGAGCTACGCAGGCGCAGCGAAGGGCGGCTGGTGGCCGCCCTTCGCTGTGGAACAGGCAGGAATTCAGTGGCAACGACGCTCTGGCTCATTCGGCATGGCGAGACGAGTGCAAACGCTGAAGGCGTCTTTCAGGGACACCTCGATGTCGTTCTCAATCAACGCGGCGAGCAACAGGCAGCGGCTGTCAGCAAACGGCTTGCGAACGTTGAGTTTGACGCGGTGTACGCCAGTGATCTGCAACGAGCGGCCAGAACTGCTGAGATTATCGTTGCCGGCCGCCACCCAGTCGTGCTGGACCCTGACCTGCGCGAAATGCACTACGGCGTCCTCCAGGGCGCGCGTTACCACGATGCTCCGGCGTTGCTCGGCGAGCATGGACTTGGCGAAGCGTGGAACAGTGGCGAATTTCATCGCAAGGGCACGGCAGCGCCCGGCGGAGAGAGTATCCGCCAGTTCCGCAGACGGTCGCGTCGATTTGTCCAGAGGATTGACGTCAGCCATCCGCCAGATGACGGTCACCACATCCTCGTCGTCGCACATGGCGGCAAGCTGAGCATCTTGATGACCGTGTTGCTCGATCTGCCCGCCTATAACCGGAACTCGTTCCGGTTCGCGAACTGCGGCATCACCCGCGTGTCCCGCGCCGGACTGCGGACGACGATCGATCTGCACAATCTCGTGGTCTGGGACGACTCGTTGCTCGTCAGCGACCGCGCGCAATCCGGTCGACTGCTCGACCCAGGCGAGTCACATCTTCCTCGGACGTAAAGTAGGTGCACGAGACGCGGACCGCACTCGGGACCTCGACCCGGCGTTGTGTGATGCGATCGGTCTCCCAGAGTTCGCGACTGATGTCCTCACCGGCCAGCCCGGCAACCGTGAACGTCACGATGCCAGACGATTCCTGCCATTCCGGCGGAGTCACTACGTCAACGCCGGGAATCTCCTCCAGGACGGACTTGGCGAGCGACGACAGTTGCGCAACGTGACTGAAGATTGCATCCCAGCCGAAGCCCGCCTGGTACTCAATCGCATCTGCCAGCGCCTCGTACATGTGCCAGGCGCGCGTTCCGTACTCAAAGCGGGTCGCGTCACCACCGTAGCGCAGGCGGGGAGAGGGAATTGCCTGGTAATACTCGCGCGTCCAGCGCGGCTCGACGGCGCCGTCGCCAAAGTAGGCGGGAGGAACCAGATCGATCGTCGCGGGATCGAACCACGCGAAGCCGGTCCCCTTTGGGCCCGCCAGCCACTTGTGACCGTTCCCAATCACGAAGTTCGCTCGAAGGCTTGGGATATCGACCGGAAACTGACCCACTGACTGCGACGCATCGACCAGGATCGCGACTTCTGGTCCGACGAAATCGCGCACGAATTCTACCGGGACTCGCTTGCCGGTCTCGCAGGATACCTGGCTCAGTGCCACCACGCGCGTTGACGTGGAAAGCGCCGCGCCAAGTGCGTCACGCAGGCCATCTTCGCTGGTACTTAACTCAATGAATCGCAGACGCGCCCCAGTTCGCTCGCAGGCCGCAAGCCAGGGGTAGATCATGGCCGGATGCTCTTCGGTAGAGGTGATGACCTCATCACCTTCTTTGAGCGGAAAGTTCGCGGCAACCCAGTTAATGCCGTCCGTCGCGTTGCGATTCAGGGCAATATCCGATGGTTGGCTATTGGTCAGCGTCGCCAGCGCCGTTCGAGCGCGCTCGTAGCCTTCGATCGCTCGGGACTGCGTCGCATGTCCAAATCGTTCATGGTCTGCGATGTACTCGAGGTGCTTTTGCAGGACCGGCTCGGCCATTACGCCAACAGTCCCGGTATTCAGATAGGTCCACTCCCGCAGGACTGGGAGATTCGCTCGCGCCGCTTCCAGGTCATACTCGGCCACCACGTGTTCCTCCATCGTCGCCCAGAGATCAGTGTCGATGCCATTGACGATCGCGGACGGTAACAGCCAGAGTGATCCACGTCAACAGCGGGCCGGCAGTAAAAAGCGGAGGCCCGGAATCTCCCGGCCTCCGCTCTTCAACGTCTCGGTGCTGTGACAGCTCGTCACGCTACGAGCTGATCCTGCATCTGCTCGTATTCACGCAGCAGCTGGATCCAGACATCCTCCCAGCGGCTGACATCTTCGCCATCAGCGGCAGCTCTGACGATCTTCTCGAAGCCGTCTTCGAGCCGGAACAGCACGCGCTGCATCTCGGCTTCGGACGACGCTCGATCGTCAACGATCGCGACCGGTGTTGCCTGAAGTGCGACCATCCTGGATCCCTCCTGCCTGATTCAGGCTAGAACCTCCGTCAGGAAGCGATGCTGTGGGCCGGACGTCCGGCCTGAATCTGCTCGATCAGTGCCGAGATGTCCCGCCGGCTGAGCTCGGAGATCGAGCAACCGAAGCCGTCCTGCGACCGTTCTTCGAGCTCGTCATTGGCGATGCCAACTTCGCGCGCAACTGCGTACAGGTACTTGACCTGGCGGGGTGTGGCTTCCTGCCGGGCGCCATTGCCTGCGCTCGCCGCACGTCCGCTGCGGATATCGACTGGCGAGTCAACCACTCGCTGCCGATCGGCTCCAAAATCGTAGTCCGGGCAGAACTGCGTTCCGAACCCCATCGCAGCCAGTGCGCGACCAAGGGCCTTGGTCTCGGCCTTCTCAAGATAATCGCCGAAGTCGTCGGAGCCTTCGCTGCCCCAGCCTGTTGCGCTGGCGCCGCTTGGAATCGTCACCCTGGCGCGGAAGACCGCCGTCTGATTCTGGTGCTGTACCATCTCAGTCTCGATCTGGGCATCGGGGTGAGTATCCCGCAGCCAGACGAGACGCCACTTCACTTCAAGGTAATCGCGGCCACTCACCTTGGTCAGGTGCCGGGTTGGGTCGAATGCGGACTGCTCGCTCATCGTCATCTCTCCGTTCACGTCATCTCTCGAGCCCGCCACCTGTTAGAACAGGTGTTCTAGAACTGAATTGTACTTCGGCCTTGCCCACGTGTCAACTGTTTTCCGAACAGGTGTTCTACTTCCATTCGCCCAGTTGAGGCCTGTGCCTGTGCTATACTTCGCGGCCACGGGCATGTGTACGGACACTGAAGGAGTGGCAACGGTGCGGGTGAGTTGCAGCCAGGAGAGCCTCCATCGGGCGCTATCAACCGCTGGTCGCGCCGTCGCGACCAAGAGCACGTTGCCAGTGCTTGGGAACTACCTGATTGAGGCTGGCGATGGCCAACTGCTGATCTCGGCCACCAACCTGGAGATCGGGATTACGGTTCGGCTGGAAGCCGCCGTCGAGAAGGAAGGGAAGGCGACCGTCCAGGCTCGCGTTCTCAGCGATTTCGTCGGTAGCCTGCAGCCTGGAGAAGTGCAGCTCAATCTCGATCAAGGTCCGCTCACCGTCACCGTCAGTCAGAAGGCGACCGAGGCTCACATTCGCGGAATCGATCCGGACGACTTTCCTCCGTTGAACCGGACGATGAAAGAGGGGATGACGCTTCGTCTCGATCCGGCGACGTTGCGCGACGCGATCAGCCATGTCGTTTTTGCCGCCGCGTCCGACGATAGTCGACCTGTTCTTGCCGGGGTCCAGTTGATTGCCCGAGACGACAGGCTGTCATTGGCGGCCGCAGATGGCTTCAGGATGTCGTTGCATCACGCGCGCCTGGGGCAGACGGTCGAGCAGCCACTCTCGATCATCGTTCCGGCCCGGGCGATGAATGAGCTCTCGCGCATACTTGGGGACGCCGGCGACGTCGTTGAGCTGACGGTGTCACCGAACCAGAGCCAGCTGCTGGTGTCGCTTGAAGACATCTGGTTTACGACTCGACTAATCGACGGCACCTTCCCCGACCTGAGCCAGATCATTCCCAAAGACTGGAACACCCGGACAGTTGTCAGCCGCGAGGATCTTCTTGACGCTGCCAAACGCGCGGCCATCTTCTCACGCAGTGCCAACGATGTCGTGCGCTTCGACATTGCGCCGGCATCCGAGTCGCTCGACATGGGCCGAGTGACGGTCACAGGAAACGCCGCCGACACCGGCGACAACCGCGATGACGTCGACGCGCAGGTCGAAGGCGGCGAAATGCAGATCGCGTTCAATGGCCGGTACCTGACCGATGTGCTGAGTGTCATGCGCGATCCCGAATGTTGCGTTCGAACTCCAGGGAGCCAACGCAGCCGGCGTGATCAAGCCGTCCGACTCTGACGACTTCACCCACGTGATCATGCCGATGGTCATCGGCGCGAATTAGCCACGGTCGCGGGTGAATGGAACGGAGTCAGTCCGCTTAGCGCATCTGGAGCTGGAACAGTTTCGCGTCTACCGCGACATCTCGTTCGACATTCCGCCTCGTGGGCTCCGGATCATCGGACCGAACGGCAGCGGTAAGATCCACGCTCCTCGAAGCCGTCGAACTGCTTTCCACGACCCGCCCACGTCGCGGATCGACCGACGCGGACCTGATCGCGCACGGCAGTGGCGAAGAACTTGGCGTCCAGCCGTATGCTCGTGTCGTCGGCGTGATCGAGCGCGGCGACGCGGAAGTCCGGCTTGAGATATTCACACAGCGGACCGAACGGCGCGGGTCAACGAAAGAAGCTCATTCGGGTGGCCGATCGTCCTCGTCGGGCAGGTGATGTCGTCGGCCTCGTCCCAACTGTGACGTTCGCACCCGATGATCTGGACCTCGTGATTGGTTCGCCTTCGGTCCGCAGGCGCTTCCTCGACATCCTGCTGTCGCAGATCGACCGTCGGTACCTGCGATACCTCTCGCGTTACGCAAAGATTCTCGCTCAGCGCAACGGGCTTCTCCGTCAGATTGCTCAGGAAGGTGGCGCCGGCGTCGAACAGTTCGCGTATTGGGACGAACAGATCGTCGCGCTTGGCTCATACATCGTCGCCGCGCGCGCGAGTGTAGTCCACCAAATGGCCAGCATTGCGCGTCAGCGTTTTGTGGCATTGTCCGAGCGTTCGGGAGACTTGCTGGTTACATATGCCTCGACCATTCGATCGACGGAACCGTGGTGGAGAGAGGTTGCATCGCTTCCGCTCGGGTCGGTGGATGCAGCCCAGCGGATCGCTGTCGTTTACGAGCAGCAACTGCGAGAAGGCCGATCCGCCGACCTCGCGCGTGGCTCAACGTTACTCGGGCCACATCGGGATGACCTGAACTTGAGTATTGGGGGCCACGATCTTTCCCGTTACGGTTCGCGCGGTCAACAACGGCTCGCCGTCCTGGCTCTCAAGCTTGCGGAACTGGACTCCGCCACGCAGCAGCTAGAATTGCGACCGGTGTTACTACTGGACGACGTCTTGTCCGAGCTCGACTCTGATCACCAACTGACGTTGCTTGAAGAAGCATGGCAGGGAAGTGGACAGTTATTGATCACGGCGACCGACGGCGCGCTGCTCGATCGATCAGGACTCTCGGAACTTGGAGAGGTAGTGCTCGAGCAGCCTGGTCAGTTACGAACCGCCTGAAAGTTCAGCGCGTCGCTTGCGATCCCTGCCGTTAATGGCTATACTTTGTCGTCGCGTCCGGCGATGGGGAGTCGTCTAATGGTAGGACACCTGATTCTGGATCAGGCAGTTGGGGTTCGAGTCCCTGCTCCCCAGCCACTTTCGATTGAGCCTCGGATGAAACAATGACAAGTGACGAGCGGGCGGTCTCTTGACCGCTCGTTCGTCTTTCTGGTGTCTTTGCGACGAACCGTACGAACGCGATCAACGCTAGAACGCTTCGCATCACGTCAGGTGCAGACCGCTATTTCCGCCCACCATGAACAAAGGGACCAAGACCGAATGAAGATAACCGTGGTTGCCCTCATCGTCGCTTCGATTGGGTTCGTACTTTGGCGATCGCTTATAAGCGACGACGATCGTACTCCCGCGATTGATCGCCTGCGTTCGTCAATCGACGCGTCCACGTTGCCGGAACAGGCACGACGGGAGATGCATGAGCTGATCGATCAACGCCGGCTGCGTCCGTCACAGTACCTCGAAGCATAGATCTGAACCACGACTGATTTGTCAGACGGCTCTCCCGAGCTTTTGGTGAAGCGTGCTCCACAGTAGGGATGCCACACTAAAAGCGCCTGTATGCGGCTCGGATCTCGTAAGCAAACGGCAATTTCCAGCCGTTATTCCCCACTTCGTGGCCTTACTTGACTGTTATCACCAAAAGCTCGGGAGAGCCGGCATCATATGGCGAGGTGTCTTCATCATGCTCTCCCATTGACTCGCTCGTCGCTCAGGGCGGTGAGTCTATCGCATGACGTGGGCGCGGGAGCCGACAACGGACGGTTGGCTACCGGGCAGCAACGCCCAACCTATGAGCCCCCGCCGGCGCCGTCGCTCGCGTAGCCGGCGAGGAAAACACGCCACTGTAGCCCCGCTCGAGCACGCGCGCGTTCCTCGCATTCAATGAAGAAGAGATCGGAACCTGCCACGAGATCGGTCACGGTGCTCGAAACCAGCACCTCGCCTGGCGCAGCCAACTCGGCAATCCGCAGGCTTACGTCGAGCGCCTGACCGGTCATGTCGTCACTCTGGTGTAGCACCTCTCCCGTATGCAGCCCGGCCCGGACGCTGACTCCGAACGATCTGGACGCGTCCCGAATCGTGAGGGCACATCTCACTGCGCGGCTGGGGCCGTCGAAGCCCGCAACCAGATTCGAACGATCTGAGCTGATCTGGCGTCCTCTGAAGCGATACACCTGGTTCCGGGCGAGATCGGCGAAGGCCCTGACAACCTGTGCCTGAGCGGCCATCGGCATTTCCGGATCGATGTGCGGCTCCAGCGTGAGAACCGTTGCCAGCACACTATCGACATCGGACACCGCCTGGTGCTCGTTCAGGAACGCGTCGATCTCATTGATCATGCTGTCGACATCCCCGTACATCGGCAGATAGTCGACGCCGTCAAGCTCCACGTTCCGTGCCCCTGGAATGTGTGCCGCAAGATAGCGGTTCTGCTCGGATGGTGCCGAGCTGTTGCCAGCCCGGTGCAGTATGAGGGTTGGAACCCGGATTGACGGAAGCACATGCCGAACATCAATGTCGGCGTTCATCTTCATGCGCGCGATCGCCGCTCCCGGGCTGGCGCTCATCCGCATATGTGTGGCCCACCATTTCTCCTCGGCAGGGTCTCCAGCAACGCTCGGCGCATTCTCGCGCAAGAAGGATGGATCAGGAGTTCCCCAGGTCCGCCGGACACGGTCGATCTCCCCTTCAAGCAGCGGTACCCGCTCACCAAGCGGGTCCCAGGCACACACCATTCCGCCATAGAGCACCAGCGCTCTAGTCCGTTGGGGATAGGTAGCCGCAAACAGAATCGAGAGCGGCACGCCCTCGGAGACGCCGATCAGCGCTGCCTCATACATTCCCGCGGCGTCCATGACGGCCCGGATATCATCCATGCGCTCTTCAAGCGTTCCTGACGACACCCGATCGGACATGCCAGTCCCACGCTTGTCGAAGATCGCCACACGGCCGATCGCTCCAAACCGATTGAAGAAGTTCGCGGTTGCCGGATGTTCCCACTCGAGCTCGCGATGCGACACGAAACCCGGGGTCATTACCAGGTTGGCTGGGCCTGATCCAAAGACCTGAAAGGCAATCGCGACGTCTCCACTATGCGCGTACTGCGTTGGCGGAATCTCTCCGGCTGGCAACGCTTTCTGGTCGTATGCAGAAGCGCTCCCATCCGCCGATCCGAGGCGCGCGGCTGCCAGGAGGTCGGCCAGCCATTCGGCGGAGACATCCATCCCGGCCAGCGGACCATCGGTGAAGCGCCGAAACAGCGCCCGCTCACGACAGAGCCGGATGATGTTCGCCTCTGCTTCAGCGGAAGGAACCGTCTCGCCCGACTCCCAGCGCCTGACCGTTGCCCGGCCGTACCCGATCTGCATTGCCCAACCGTCCTGCGTGATTCCCCGGGCTTCCCGGAGAGCTCGCAGGACCTGGCTCCAGTACGGGCGCGTGGATCGGGAGGAAACCATTGTTGAGCCCCTTTTGAGTCAGGAATGGCGCAGCGTCAGGGTGATTGCTCACTACACTGAGTTCATACGACCTTGATAGCAGTAGATCACCATTGTACATCGGATGTCGCGAGGCGATGAAGAGGTAAGTCACGGTCCAGATGTACACGACATCAGCCCGAGCAGTCGATGAACTCCGTTCGCGTTTTCGTGGAACGATCGTGCTCCCGCATGACCCGGAGTACGATGCCGTCAGGTCCATCTGGAATGCCATGATCGATCGCCGGCCAGCGATCATGGCGCGCTGCCGGAGCGTGTCCGACGTGGTGAACGCGCTTCAGTTCGGGATCGAGCACGGCTACCAGATGTCCGTTCGTGGCGGTGGGCACAACGTTGCCGGCTCCTGCCTGGTCGACGATGGCCTCATCATCGATCTGTCGCTGATGAAGGGAATCCGCATCGATCCCGGCGCTCGTACAGCCCGCGTGGAGCCGGGAGTGCTCTGGGATGAGTTCGATCAGGAAGCCCAGGCGTTCGGGCTCGCCACGGTTGGCGGGACCGTCGCCGACACCGGAGTCGCGGGGCTGACGCTCGGAGGCGGGTTCGGATGGCTGACCAACAAGCATGGCCTGACGATCGACAATCTCCTGTCGGTCGATATCGTGACGGCTGATGGACAACGTCGCTACGCGAGCGCGGACGAGAACCCTGATCTGTTCTGGGCGATTCGAGGCGCTGGCGCAAACGTCGGAGTCGTGACATCCTTTGAGTTTCGGCTCCACCCGGTCGGGCCGGACATCCTCGGCGGCATGGTGCTCTACGCGTTCGACCAACTCCGGGACGTGCTGCAGTTCTACCGGGAGCTTGTGGATACGGCGCCACTGGAGTTGACTGCCTATGCAGCCGTGCTGACCGGCCTGGATGGCAATCAGGTGGTGGCAATTGCCGTCTGCTACAGCGGTGGTCTGGCGGCAGGGATGGCGGCGGTCGAACCGCTGCGCCGATTCGGCAAGCCCATCGTCGACCTGCTCCGACCGACGACGTACCTCGATCAGCAGGCCATCCTTTCCCAGGCAGCACCTCCGGGCCGGCAGAATCACTGGAAGGCGGGCCTGTCTCGTGCCCTCACCGATGGCGCGATCGACGTCATCGTTGAATATGCGCCGCAGGTTCCTTCCCAATTCACTGTGATCCTCATTGCCGGGAACGACGGCGTCGCCGGGCAGGTTGCGTCACATGCCATGGCCTATGCTCACCGTCGTGCGATCTACAATGTGGTGACGCTCTCTGCCTGGGAAAACCGGGAAGACAGCGATCGCAACATCGAGTGGACGCGCGCCTTCCATCGAGATCTGCAGCCGAACCTTTCCGGCGGTGTCTACGTCAACGATCTCCAGGAGGTCCACGACGAGGGTGAAGCGCGGGTTCGCGAAGCCTACGGCGACAACTACAATCGGCTCGTGGCGCTGAAGACCATGTACGACCCAGCCAACATCTTCCGCTCGAACCAGAACATCAAACCGAATCCTCGGCAGAAACAGGTTGGAGCTGGCGCATGAGTACCGGCTGCGGCATTGACGAGCGCAATGACGACCGCTGGCCGGTCAGCCTGCTGTGTGACCGACAAAGAGCCTGCATGAGCGAGCCGACATGCCGTGATCATGCCCGCGCACCGCACACGCTCGCATAGCGCGATGTTCCGCCACCTGGAAACGATCTCGTCGTCACTTCCGCCCGTGCCGATCATCACGTCGACGTTGTCGGCGCATCGCATTGCGCCGGCGGCGTATGAGAGGCGATGAGCACGTGAACCAACGCCGCAGAGAGAGAGGGAGCCATCGGCACACGAGGCACACCGTCGAGCCGTCACCACGCCTTCGCTCGGGACCGAAAGGAACAGCTCATGTCCAGTCGCTCACGGTATCGTCTGCTTTTCGTCCCCCTCGCGCTGCTCCTCGTGATCGGCGGGGTTATTCCAGCCGCCGCGGCGCCGCCCACGCCGGTCAGCGGAACGTTCACCACGACCTCCGCCACCGTACTCAACGTCCGGGTGGCGGGCGGGAACACGATGATCGACCTGCGGACGACGATCGACTATACGGGCACCTTCACCGGAAGCTCGGTGGTCGAAGGGCACCTCATCATCCACGCTGACGGCAGCGCCAACTTCCGCGACGTCGAGACCTTTACTGGGACGGTGAACGGCGTGCCAGGGACGGTGACCTGGAACCTGACCGGTGGAGGAACCATCCCCGAGTACTACGGCACCCAAGTCATCACGCATGCGACCGGGGACCTCGCAGGTTTGCACGGGGTGCTGCGTCAAGTCGGTCAGGTCCTCGACCCGGCAGTCGGGCCGTTCGGCACCTACACCGGCAAGATCCATGGGACGGCTCCGTAGGGCCCTCGCGCATCGACGCTGCTTGGGGTGCTGCCGATGCTCCGCCTCGGGAGCACCCCAGGTCACAGCCTTGTCCAAGCGTCGCCCATGCTAGTCTGCTTCCACTCTCGGGCGACGGTCAGGTCACGGACCATCGGTTCGGCGTCAGCGGGCGGCTAGCGGCGTTCATCGTTGGGCTGTGGCGGTTTTGGACGCGTCAGCCATTAGGCAGGAACTCGTGTGAGCAGTGATGACGTATCGCCACCAGGTTCCGCGTCCCGCCAGCGGGAGCCGGTCGCCGTGTCGTCGCCGGGCCAGGCGTTTACGAGCAGCGACAGCCTTGACGAGCACTTCGCACTCAATCAGCCTGAATATCAGGCCATGTGTCACGCAGTTGCCATCCAGCCCGGTTGGCACGGCCAGACCTCGCCATATGATCTGCCCCGTATACATGCAGTAGAGGCGGCAAGAATCCCGATGAATTGAAGGTGGCCGGCAGCAGCGTCTCGATGGAGAAAGCCGCAGCAGCATCACGCTCTGGTGAGGAATGAGGTGGCAGCCAGCACGTTCAGCACACCCGTGCGGGAGGGGTTTCCTGCCACAGCAAGTGCACGTATGTGTCAGGTATCAGATGGTGAGGTTTGCTCCACAGTACCGTCCATGGCGCCGGACGCGTGATGAGTCGCACCCAGGCTGCCGGAAAGATGAACTGGAAGACGCGTACGCGCGCCGGAGGAACAGTTACCCGCGAGATGATGCACGCCTGGCTCTCGGAAAAGGGCGTGTTGCTTCGTGGAGGTGGAACCGACGAAAGTCCGCACGCGTACAAGCGGCTCGACGACGTCCTCGCAGCTCACTCGGCGTCGATCGAGATTGTCCACCGGCTGCGGCCAGTTGGCGTCGCAATGGCCGGCGAGGGGGAGTTCGATCCGTACAAGGACTGACGGTCCGTGACCGGCAGGCTCGATCTTGCGACATATCCCTCTCGATGGCGATTAGAACTATGACAGACCGCGGATTTCGCCGTCGTCGTCCAGATCGACATTCAAGCCGCCAGGCGATTTACCCAAGCCGGGCATCGTTCGCATCTCGCCGACAATTGGATAGATGAACCCAGCTCCAACCGACGCGCGCACCTCGCGGATGACCAACTCGAACCCGGAGGGACGACCGACAAGACTCGCATCACCACTGAGTGAAAGGTGAGTCTTCGCCATACAGATCGGAAGTGTGTCGTAGCCGAGGTTCGCATACGTTCGGATGGAGCGATTCGCTCCGGCTGAATAACTGACCGACCCAGCACCGTAGATCTCTTTCGCAATCGTTTCGATTTTGGTCTTGATTGGCGCGTCGAGTGGGTACAGGTGACTGAAGCTGCTGCCCTGCTGTGCCGCTCGCAATGTCGCCCGTGCCAGATCAGCGCCGCCACGTCCACCCTCGGCGAATACCTTGCTGACCGCGACATCAAACGCTCCCGCGTCGAGGCTTGCCTTACGTACGAGCTCGATCTCGGCCTCCGTGTCGGTCGGGAAGTGATTGATCGCGACCACGACCGGAACACCATGCTTGTGGACGTTCTCGATCTGCTTGACGAGATTCCCGATTCCTTCGCGCAGGGCATCAAGGTTCTCGCCCGCGAGGCCGGGGTCAAGCGGCCGCCCCGCAACGATTTTGAACCGTCCGCTGTGCGCCTTCAATGCTCGAACCGTCGCCACGAGAACGGCCGCGTCCGGTACGAGTCCGCTTACGCGGCACTTGATGTTGAAGAATTTTTCAGCTCCGAGGTCGGCGCCGAAACCAGCTTCAGTCATCAAGATGTCGGCAAGCGACAGTCCGATCATGTCGGCGATAACCGACGAGTTCCCGTGCGCGATGTTGCCGAATGGACCGGCATGGATGAGAGCTGGCGAGTGCTCTAACGTCTGCAACAGGTTCGGCTTGATTGCGTCACGCATGAGCGCAGCCATTGCGCCGCCGATCCCGATCTGATCGACCGTGACGGGCTGTCGATCACGCGATTGCCCAACCACGATTCTGCCGAGGCGCGCGCGCAGGTCAGGGAGATCCCGCGCCAAAGCCAGGATCGCCATCACTTCAGACGCTGCCGTGATGTCGAAACCGGTCTGCCGGGTGACGCCGTTGTCCTGACCGAGCCCGATGACGATGTCACGCAGCGCGCGGTCGTTGACATCCAGAACTCTGCGCCAGGTGATCGTGTCCTGGTCGATGTTCAGGGGATTGCCCTGGTAGAGCGAATTGTCAAGAAACGCCGAGCACAAATTGTGAGCTGCCGTTACGGCATGGCTATCACCGGTAAGGTGCAGGTTGAGCTCTTCCATTGGGATGACCTGTGCGTAGCCTCCGCCTGCGGCACCACCTTTGATTCCGAACACCGGACCCAGCGATGGCTGGCGGACAGCGATGACAGCATTCTCGCCGATGTGTTTCATCGCCTGCCCCAAGCCGACCGTGGTGGTCGTCTTGCCTTCGCCAAGCGGCGTCGGAGTGATTGCCGTGACGACGACATACTTGCCGCGGCTTCGTCCGCTGTCTCGGTCGAGCGCCGACAGCGCGATCTTCGCCTTGTTTCGCCCATACGGCTCCAGATCGTCTTCGTGGACCCCGAGTCCTGCGGCGATCTCGGTGATCGGCCGAAGTTCCGCCGAGCGCGCGATCTCGATGTCAGTCAGCATCCGATCCTCCAACTCGAATCGTCCCGGCAAGCGCTTGCTCAGCAGGCATCGATTCCGATGCGCGTTGAACACGCAGCGTCGCCGCCTTGATCGTGTTCCGCAGAAGTATCGCAGTCGTTACTCGCCCTGTACCGCCGGGAACGGGAGTCAGCCGTCCCGCGACTTCGCATAACCGAATCCGCGTCCACGTCACCGATCATTTTTCCATCAACGAAATTGACGCCGAAGTCGATGACAGTCGCGCCGGGCTTCAGCATGTCGCCACGGACAGTATTGGGTTTTCCGACGGCTGCGACGACGATGTCGGCCTGGCGGGTGTAGATCGCGATATCCGGTGTTCGTGAGTGGCAATTGGTTACGGTCGCGTTCTCCGCAAGGAGCATTGCCGCCATCGGCCGTCCAACGACCGGGCTGCGGCCGATCACGACGGCATGCCGGCCTGCCAGCGCGACCTGGTAGTGCTTGAGCAGCGCCATGCCTCCTGCCGGTGTGGAAGGCGCAAGCGCATCTCGGTCGTCGTGAAAGAGGCGGCCGGCGTTGTAGGTCGTGATGCCGTCGATGTCCTTGAGAGGATCAATCAGGTCTGCGATCTGGACGCGCGACAGGTGAGGCGGTAGTGGCTGCAGGACCAGGATGCCGTGGACCGCATCATCCGTGTTCAGCTCGTCGATCGCCTTGTCGAGGCGGCGCTGGTCGACGGTTGCCGGGAGGCTGACGACTCGCGCCGGGATTTCGACTCCCGAGCTAGCCTTGACGATTGCATCGCGATATGCGTGCGCACTTGGATCGTCACCAACGAGCACGATGGCCAGTCCAGGCGTTATAGAGTAAACGCTCCTGAAGCGAGCTAACTCATCACGTGCGCGTTCCCGTAATGCACGCGCCACCGGTCGTCCGTCAAGCAGCTCCGCAGTCAACGTTGTTCCTTGTCCGTTGTTCCTTTGTGTATCGCTGCCCTCGATGCTCGTTCGATCGACGAATGATTGCTCGACGACCCGCTTGCGAACGGCAGAGAGTCGATCATCGAGACGCTGGACGACATTCAAGTCGGCATCGCTTGCTTCGCGCAGTAGCGCGATATTGACTTCGGCCGTCAGCAATGCTGCGCGGCAGGCACCTTCAGCCAGGACGGCAGCCGCTCCGAGGTCGCTAACGGTGAAGCGAGTCGAAATCGGCAGTTGAGTGGCGATCGTTTCGAGGAGCGCCTCGATGCCGTCTGCCATCTCGAGCGGAGATTCTGCGGCCCTGGCAAGAGCTGACAAGTATTCTGCCTGGCTTCCGCCGGATCGAGCTGCGCGATGTGCAATCAGCAGCTCATCCAGGATCGCTATGTCGTGATCGGCGGCGCTGTGGAACGCATCGATCGCTGACTCAGTCGCGGCGATTGCGTCGAGGATCTCATCTCGGCGATCGGTGTTTGATCGTCGCTTTGCGTTCAACCGCATCACAAGCAGCGCCGTTGCCGCCGCGCCAGCGGCCGCCAACGCTGCCACGCTTCCTCCGCCACAGAAGATGTCTGGATCGGCGATATCGCGATGGAACTCACGCGCCGGCGTGTCGGCGACCGTATTCAGCATGGACTGTCCTCTTACTGAACCAATTGCGTCGATCAACGAGGAGGGACGCGACAGGGCAGTATAGCAGCCCCATCCGTGCACACCCTTTGCAATGTGTCGGAGCCGCAATGGCGAAATACTGACGCAATCGTGTCGCAAGGCGGACTACTGTGGATATCCCTACAGAGGGCTTGACCGGCAGTCACTCCCGTGTTAGTCTATGAGGGACGACGAATGATGCGTTCGTTCGCACCAAACGGCTCACAGGCGGGGATGGGCCGCGCAGCACATTGGATGATGAGGAGTTGCGGTAATGGATGATCTCCAGCAGGCGCGCGGTGAACTCGAGACGGTTACATTCGCTCCGATGCTTCGTGAGTACCGCGATCGGCGCCGGCTTTCCCAGAGCCGGCTCGCGGAGGCCGCCGGATTCGACCACTCATATGTTTCTCGACTTGAGAGTGGAACCCGGATGCCGACCCGCGATGCAGTCGCCAAGCTGGCTGACGCGATGGGGCTCGACGATGGTGAGCGGGATGCATTGCTGGCCTCGGCTGGTTTCATGCCTGGGCGAATCGAGAATCTCTTCGCCAGCGAGCCGGTTCTCTCAGAGGTGCTTGGGCTGCTACAGGATCGGGCTGTTCCGGCTGACGTTCGCGAAGATGTCCGCCATATGATTTCGCTGCTCGTTCGCCAGGCGCAGCGAGCAGCAACCGCGCCGGGCCGCGTAGCCGTCCATCATGACTCGATCGCCGCGGCTTGAATTCGACCTGTCTCAATGCGATCGGCGGCTGGCACTCGTCAGCCGCCGATCTGTGTCTTATCCTTAGGTGAGCGCATAGGCACGGTGGAGCACTGCGTACGTACGTGCCTGAATGGTTGTCAGGCTGACGCGGCACCGGGCCGAATGTCGGTTCCTGCATAGGAGGAGTCAATGTCATCGTTCGTCCACCTGCACCTGCACACCGAGTACTCATTACTCGATGGGCTGGGACGTATCGACGACTACATGACCAGGGCTCGCGAATTCGACATGCGCCACGTCGCGATCACCGATCATGGGGTGATGTACGGCGTGCTGGACTGGTACAAGGCCGCTCGTGCTAACGATCTTGCGCCGATCGTCGGCGTTGAGGCGTACCTGGCCCCTGACGGGATCGCTGCTCGCAGCCGGCGCAACTACCATCTCCTGTTACTGGCGGAAAACGAGCGGGGCTACCGCAATCTACTCAAACTTTCCAGCCGGGCCAGCATCGAAGGCTATTACTATCGACCTCGTGTCGATCTAGAAATGCTGAATGAGCTCAGTGATGGGATCATTTGCACTTCCGCCTGCCTGGGAGGGCCAGTCGCAAATCCATACCTCGAAGGTAACGACGAGGAAGCTGAGCACCTCGCTTCGACACTTCGCGAGATGTTTGGTCCTGATCGCTTCTACCTTGAAGTACAGGATCACGGGATGGTCGAACAGCAGCGCGTGAACAAGCAGCTGGTCAATCTAGCCCGGCGAATGGATATCCCGCTCGTGGCGTCGAATGATGTCCACTACGTCAACCGCGAAGACGCACCGATTCAGGATCTCCTCGTTTGCATCCAGACCAACACGACCCTGGACGATCCGAAGCGCCTCAAGATGGAGTCAGATCAACTCTATTTCAAGTCTCCCCAGGAAATGGAATCCATCTTCGGAGATCTTCCAGATGCTCTGGCCAACACTGTCAGCATTGCCGAGCGCTGCGGGTTCGAGCTTGACTTCAATAGACTGCACCTGCCTGATCCAGGCGTCCCCAATGGACTAACTGCTCAGCAATACCTGTCGGATCTGTGCTGGCATGGACTTGCCGAACGGTATCCCGAGATGAGCGACGAGGTACGACAACGGCTCGAATACGAATTGCATGTCATCGAGCAGACCGGGTTTGGCGTCTACATGCTGATCGTCCGGGACTTCGCGCAGTTCGCTCGCGAGAACGAGATCCCGTTTGGGGTTCGTGGTTCGGCGGCGGCCAGTATTGTCCTGTACACGTTGGGCATTACCGACATCGATCCGATCGCCAATCGTCTCGTCTTCGAGCGATTCCTTAACCTTGAGCGTCGTGAAATGCCGGACATCGACATGGACTTCGCCGACAACCGTCGCGCCGAAGTCATCGATTACGTCGCGAGAAAGTACGGTCACGACCGCGTCGCCCAGATCATTACCTTTGGGACAATGGGCGCCAAGGCTTCGGTCCGGGACGTGGGTCGGGCGCTGGCATGGACTCCAGGCGATGTCGATCGTGTTGCCCGCCTGATTCCGACGACGCTGAACATGACGCTTGATCGCGCGCTGACAGAGAGCAGCGAGCTTCGAGCGCTCTACGAGACCGACGAACGATCGCGCACGCTGATCGACAATGCGCGCAGGCTTGAAGGGATCTCCCGCCACGCCGGCACCCATGCGGCCGGCGTCGTCATCAGCGCTGACCCACTCGTCGATCATGTCGCCCTCCAGCGTCCGGCGCGTGGTGATGAGGGAGCGTTGCCGACGACACAGTTCACGATGGAGAACGTGGCCGAGATCGGCCTGCTGAAAATGGACTTCCTGGGCCTCGCGAACCTAACGATCCTCGGCGAGGCCGTCGCAATTATCAAGCAGACGCGTGGCGAGTCGCTTGACCCAAAGACTTTTCCAGATGGCGATGCTCCGACCTACGCGATGCTTGCCAAAGGCGAAACGTTTGGCGTCTTCCAACTTGAGAGCACGGGGATGCGCCGCGCCATCCAGGAGTTGAAGCCCGAGTCAGTCTCTGAGCTTGCCGCGATGGTCGCGCTCTACCGCCCAGGGCCCATGCAACATATCCCAACGTTCTGTCGCGCGAAGCACGGGCAGGAAGAGATCCGCTATCCACACCCCGATTTGGCCGACGCGCTCGACGAAACGTATGGAGTTATCGTCTATCAGGATCAGGTGTTGCTGATCGCTCGCCAGTTTGGCGGTTACACGCTCGGTGAAGCCGACATCATGCGCAAGGCGATGGGTAAGAAGATCCCGGAAAAGATGCGCGCTGAACGCGAACGCTTCAATGCCGGCGCCGTCGCGAAGGGTTACGAGACTGCCGACGCTCAGAAGATCTTTGACCTGATCGAGCCATTCGCTGGATACGCATTCAACAAAGCCCACGCGGTCTGCTATGGGACGATCGCATATCAGACTGCGTACCTGAAGGCGAATTACGCGGCTGAATACATGACGGCTGTGTTGCGACTGGCCCCGAGTCACCCGTCCGGAACGGCCGATCGCGTTGCGGCCGCAGTCTCTGAATGCGTCAAGCTCGGCATCCCGGTCCTTCCGCCAGACATCAATAAGAGCCGATCCCAGTTCGAGGTAGAACTCCTCGAAGACGGTCGGACCGGAATCCGGTTCGGGCTTTCAACGATCAAGAACGTCGGGGAGTCGGCAGTTCGGGCAATCTGTGATGCTCGTGACCAGCACCCCGGTATGCACTTCGATACGCTGGAGGAGATCTGCAACGCAGTCGACCACAGCCAGATCAACAAACGGGTAATGGAGAGTCTGATCAAGAGCGGTGCATTCGACCTGCTCGGCGATCGTGCCAGCCTGCTAGCTCGCCTCGATCAGGCGCTGACGGCCGCTCAGGCGCACCAGAAGGCGGTCCAACGCGGACAGATGGGACTGTTCGGGAGCGCAATTGAGGCACCGCCACCTGCCGTCGTTCAGATCGGGGCTGCGCAGGCAGTTCCTCGGAAGCAACTGCTCGCCTGGGAGAAGGAGCACCTGGGCACCTACCTTAGCGACCACCCGCTGAATGACGTAATGCGAAATGTTCGCGAACGGCGCGAGAGCTTTCAACTGATCGCCGACATTGACACTGAAATGGTCGGCCAGGGTGTCCGCTTGCTGGGGATCATCTCCGGCATTCGCAAGATGACGACGCGTACGAACCGAACGATGGCCGTCATTCAGCTCGAAGACCTGTCAGGGTCCGTCGAAGTCGTCTTCTTCCCTGAATCGTTTGAACGTGCATCGGCGAATCTGATTGAGGACACCATCATCGTCGTCCGTGGAAAGGTCGACCCGCGAAACGACAGCTTTCAGGTCCTCGGTGACGAGGTGACGCCATACGAAATCGTTGAGCCTGAAGTCGAGCCGGAGCGTCAGTACGTTCGTCTGACGCTTGCGGCATCGGGCGAATCTGGCGATGACTTGAGCCGGTTGGAGCGCCTGGTCCGGCTCTTCCGGGATCACTTCACCGGTGACGATCTCCTGTACGTTGAGATCGAAGGGAAGAACGCGGAGCCGTCGAAGATGCTTCGATCGTCATTCCGAATCGATTGGTGCAGCGAACTGGAATCGGCAATCGAGGACATCGTCGGGCCTGGAAGATGCCTCGCACAAAGCAGCTACCAGATCGCCGTTACCATCTCGTAAACCACCGCATTGACCGAAATGTCATCCAGGCTCTCTTGAACCGTGTTCAGGCTACATATCCCAGTAGATCCCACAATATTATCGGGATCCAATAACGAAGTGTTCGTCATTGACGTCGTGCGAGGACTCGTTCGCGAAGTGACATTGGGTTCGCGATGAGAACATCCTGGAGCATTTCCGATGGGATTCCGGCACCGAGCGCGACTGCGCCCTGAAACGCCGGTCGAAGCAGATCTGACGGCTCGTGCGCATCGCTGTTTACGATCATCCGCGCGCCGGCGTTGATCGCCAGTCGCGCGACGTGCCCGTTCGTCAGCGAGTGCCCTCGCCTTGACGTAATCTCAAGGTAGACATCATTCGTCACAGCCAGGCGAGCGTCCTCTTCAGTCAGGAATCCAGGGTGGGCGAGGACATCGACCAGGCCACAGGAAATCGATGCGTGATTTGTACCCGGTGGCACAGGCTCGACGGGTGTTTCTCCGTGAACAACCACAATCTCGGCGCCTTCGGCGCGGGCGTGCGCCGCCGCCTCATGGATCGCCTCGGCCGGTACATGTGTCAGCTCGACGCCGACGATAACCTGGATCGGCCAATATCGTTCAATCACTTCCCGGTCGCGTCGTAGCGCCTCCAGCAACGCGGCCACGCCTCCGACGCCCATGTGGTCGGTCAAGCCCAGTGTTTGATAGCCATTCACGACCGCTCGTCGTGCCTGCTCCATCGGCGAGAGAACGCCGTCGGATAGGAATGTGTGTGTGTGAAAATCGTGGACCACCTGCGATATGTCGCTCACGTCCGACCCACCAATCCTGCTCTCTTGCTTGCATCGACGCTGATGACCGGTGCCGGCCAGAGGTGTTGAAGGACGACCTCGGCCTCATCGGCGATGACCAGCGCAACATCATCGGGCGCTATCGTGTTGAGCAGATGGTCGATTGCACGCAACTCGTCGGGGACGGAGAGCACAATCGGCGGCACCGGAGCCGACGCGATGCCGGTCTTGATTGCTTCCGTCCTGCTGGCCGACGCATTCTCGCAGTGCAGCAGGACGATCCCACCCAGCCCACCAAGGATGCGGCCAGCTTCCTGAGCGTCTTCATCGCGCAGCCCTGGAAACGATCCGCTCACGACGAGTGTGCGTCGGCGCGGCTTGTGCCGTATTCCTCGCGCGAGCATCCGTAGCGACATGAGCTGTCGCGGTGCATCGATCAGGATCGTCGCGTCGTTGAAATGCACGATGTTACACGCTGCAGGCTGTCGTTCCGGGTTGGGCTGATACTCGCGCAGCGCAAAGTCAATCGCCGCGTCCGGAGCACCGATTACCCGCGCCGCGCAGACCGCTGCCAAGGCATTCTGGATTTGGAACAGGATCGTCCCGTTCAATGTCGCAGGCAGTTCGTCAACTGCGACGACAGGCTCCCAGCTGGTGGCATCACCGATCGTGATCCAGCCATCCTCGACCCAGACGCCCTCTCCTCCCGCGGCCAGGTGGCGCTGCAGAGCCGGATTTTCCTGGTGAAGCGCGAAGAGAATGCAACGGGCTTCTGCCGCCATCGCCAGCTCGGCGACATCGTAGTCGTCGGCATTGGCGATGATCGTGCCATCGTGCCTGACTGAGCGAACGACGACACCGAGCGCCTTGCGCTCCAGTTCGGTTTCCGCATTAAGCAGACAGGCTTCGTTATTGCCACACAGTGTTGTCAGAATGACCAGTGGGTACGTGTTCTCTGGCAACCCGGCGCCTACGACGGTTGCCGCCGTCATCTCCTGAATCGCAACATCAATTTCACCGTGCCTTGCCGCCAGCACGACGCGAGACCACGGTCCGAGCTCACCTTCCTGCCGTACATCGTCAACGTAGACGCCGGTCGATAACCAGCTCGCAACCGGTATGTTCGAAGACTTGAGCATTGCCGATAACATCCAGCTGACGGTGGTCTTTCCACGGGTTCCTGCGATTGAGACGATCGGCAGGACGTTCGCGTCCAGCCGAAGTGCATTCGTCCCTGAAGGCATCCCTGTCTCCGTCGACAGACTCGCCACGCTGTTTCTACCTTTCAGTGAGCACCGGACGTGTGGTCCGCCGCCCCGAAGCTGAATCCTGCGATCCGCAATTCGGCCAGCAACGCACGATACGCTCTCGCGCGGTGGGAAATACGATTCTTCTGGTCCAAAGACAACTCGGCCATCGTCCGACCCACAAACTCTACCGCGTTGGAGTCGTTCAGGATCAACAACGGATCGTATCCGAAGCCGCATGTCCCACGCCCTCGATGACCGATGCGGCCCTCGACGCTGCCCTCGGCAGTGAACTCGCGACCGTCGCTCGTGACCAGCGCAACGACCGAGACGAAGCGCGCCGTTCGCCGTTCATCGGAGACATCCCGCAGCTTCGCGAGCAACAACGCGTTGTTATCATCGTCAGAAGCGTCAGGTCCCGCGAATCGAGATGACCAGACTCCGGGCCTGCCGTCCAGAGCATCGACCACCAGTCCTGAATCGTCCGCCAGCGCGGCATCGCCGTATGCGGCAGCTGCCCGCGCCTTGATCAATGCATTCGCCTCGAACGAATCTCCGGTTTCCTCCGGTGATTCGAGTCCGACATCACTCAGTGTCAGCAGGTCCAGCCCTGCCGGCAGCAAGGCCCGCAACTCTTCGAGCTTCCCTCGATTATTTGAAGCGACGACGATCTTCATTCACCGCTCTTCAGCCCGGCTGCCCAGGCGGCCTCCAGATCGTGGCCCGAACAACCGGACCGCGTTGGCGGTAGTTCGGGCGCTAACGTCGTCAAGCGTCATCCCGTGGACGAGCGCCATCTCCTCTGCTGACGCAACCAGATAGGCCGGCTCGTTGCGCTTTCCTCGCTTAGGTTGCGGAGCGAGGTACGGCGCATCGGTCTCAAGTATCAGTGAATCAAGCGGCACTGCTGACAGCGCCTGACGTATCTGTTCCGATTTTGGGTACGTTGCAACGCCTCCGATACCAAGCATCAGTCCTGATTCGACGCAGGACCGGGCGAACGTTGCATCGCCACTGAAACAATGCATCACGCCACGGACCGGCCCGTGCTCGAGAAGAATGTCAAGGACCTCCTGCTCCGCGCCGCGCTGGTGAATCACGATCGGAAGCTCAAATCGACGTGCCAATGCGATCTGTGCCACGAACGCTTCTCGTTGCAGGTCCTTCGGCGCCGAGTCTCGAAAGAAGTCGAGCCCGGTCTCACCAATCGCGATTGGCTCACCCGACGAGATCTCAGCCTCAAGGTCGAAAAGGAGCGACGCTAACCATTCGCTGGCGTCATTCGGATGTAATCCGATCGTTCGCACGATGTATGGATAGATGCCAGTCAATTCGGCGCTG
This sequence comes from uncultured Chloroflexia bacterium, assembly GCA_963763325.1. Taxonomy (GTDB): domain Bacteria; phylum Chloroflexota; class Chloroflexia; order Thermomicrobiales; family CFX8; genus JBBECJ01. The sequence goes on along the minus strand of CAVXOL010000024.1, from coordinate 137,930 downwards.
GTCCTCCAGCGCTCACGATTGTGGCCGATCACGATCATCGCGTGGATGCCAGCGGCTCGCGCGCGTGCCAGCATCGTTTCCCGGTCCTCGTCAAAGACCGGGAGGTCGATGTGGCAATGGGTATCGATCAGTGAGATCACTTCACCGTCACACTCTTGGCGAGGTTGCGCGGCTTATCTGGATCGAGACCTCGCAGAACTGCCAACTGGTAGCCCAGCATCTGGGCAGGCGGGGCCATCACCAATGGCGACGCATCACCAGCATCCGCGATCGGAAGATGGATGTCAAACACCTCCTCCGCCTCAGGCGATATGCCAATGATGAAGCCGCCACGCGCTTTCAGCTCCATCGCTCCGGAGATGATGTCGGCTCGCGTCTCGTCCAGCGGCGAGTAGACGATACACGGTGTGCCCGGTTCGATCAGAGCGATCACGCCATGCTTCAGCTCTCCGCCCGCAAAGCCCTCGGCATGGATGTAGGACACTTCCTTGATCTTGAGCGCGGCCTCTAAAGCAGTCGGATAGCTAAGACCCCGACCGATCACGAACATGTTCGTCTGGTCGTTGATTCGGGACGCCACATCCCGAACCTGACCAATGAACGCCGGGGTCAGCGTCTGGCGTACTCCATCAACTGCTCTCCAGAGCAGGTCACGTCCAACGTGCTCGCTGCCATTCAGAATGTGCGCAGTGAGCAATAGGGTCGCGATCTTCGCGCTGTAGGCCTTTGTTGAGAGGACAGCCTGCTCAGGTCCGGCATTCAGATGCAGCGAAAAATCGGCAATACGGTCGAGCGTCGATCCTTTGACATTCACGAGCGCTGCGATCTTCGCTCCGCGGTCCTTGGCAGCCAGCACCGGCTCGATGACGTCGACCGTCTCGCCACTCTGCGAATGAGCGACAACCAGTGAGCGATCGGTCAGGAAGTGCTCCTGGTACGCGAACTCACTTCCGACGACGAAGTTGACATGGCGTCGAGCGATCCTCGAGAACAGGTAGCTCCCGGTCAGCGCCGCGTAACTGGCCGTTCCGCAACCGACCAGAAACGTCCCGTAAGACTCGCGAATCATTGCTGCGAGCTCGCGCACTCCATCGATCTGGTCGCGTGCGAGCGACTCGATCACCCGCGGTTGCTCGAAAATCTCCTTCTGCAGGAAGTGGTCGTACTCTCCGATTTCGGCCGCCCCGAGGTCGACTGGAATCGGCATCCAGCGTTCGGCGACTCGGTCACCGGAGACCGCCGAAACGACTCGCAGTCCATCACCACCGAGTTGGGCGACCTCCTGGTCATCCAGGTACATCACTTCGTCGGCGTGTCCAGCCAGCGCGAGCGTGTCTGACGCAACATACACACCAGTAGTGCTTCGACCAAGGACCAGAGGTGACACGTTCTTTACGGCGGTCAGTGTCTGAGATGCCTGGTCCAGGATAATGATTGCATTCAAGCCCCGGAGATCCTTGAACACATCTCTAACAGCAGAGAGCACCGCATCTGCCGATCGCGCGCCAGCCAATTCGTCAGCCACCATATGAACGACGACTTCGGTATCGGTCTCGCTGCTGAACTCGTACCCCCTGGCAAGCAAACGCTCACGAATGGCACGGTGATTCTCAATGATCCCGTTGTGGATGACCGCCAGTCGTCCGCTTGCGTCGGACATTGGATGAGCATTCGCCTGGGTGACGCCGCCGTGGGTAGCCCAACGCGTATGTCCAAACCCGATCTCGGACAGCGGCAAATCGAGGGACGCGCCGCCTATCTTTCCAACCTGCTTCTCGATGGCAATGTGGCCGTTGACGCCTACACCGACGCCCCACGAATCGTAGCCCCGATACTCAAGCCGCTTGAGGGCAGACAGCACCATCTCGCCGGTGTCCGCCTCAACGCCGACATAACCGAAAATCCCGCACATGTGCGCATTCCTTCAGCCCGGGAGGCGCAACGCCTACACCGAGTCATCGTGGCATGAATTGCAATGGGAGCTGCACGGGAATGGACTCCGACGATCGTGAACGTGAGGAGTGGACACTCGATCCCGCTTTGTGCCAGCGAGTCGCCCCGCTGCTTTGTAGGAATCGTCACGGTCGTGTCAACCGGAAGGCCACCCGCCGAATGGTTCGATACGGCCTTCACCTCGTCAACTCGCTCTCCTACGCGAGTCCCGGCGCTACAAATGCTGAATCGTTCATCGTCCACCATACGCGGCTCACGGCCACTATACTCCCTGATCCCAACCGCAGGCAACCACAGTCACCGGCAATCTACAACGTCAATCCTGTATACTTCGCGCGGTAGTTTGCGGACGATGACAAGGGTCGATGAAATCACAAGCGTCGCGAACGTACAGCCAATCTTCGCTCGAAGTCCGCAATTGCCGGACGCTCGTTCATACGCTACAACCACGCTTCCGAAGCCGCCGCCAGGCGGCATTCTCATTTCCGCCGACTCAATCCATTGCGTCAACCTCATTACTCGCACTGAGTTTCGATAGGGATATGCCGTGATCGAGCGATACACCTTGCCCGAGATGGGCGCGATCTGGGGCGAACAGCGCAAGATCGACCACTGGCTGGCGGTCGAGGTCGCCGTTTGCGAGGCCTGGGCCAGGCGCGGAGTCATCCCGCAGGACGCGATGCCTGCCATCCGCGGCGCCTCGTGCGACCTCCAGCGCATGAAGGAGATCGAACGCGAGACTGACCACGACGTCATCGCGTTCCTGCGCGCAACCGGTGAGACAGTCGGCGATGCGGCCCGCTTCATCCATCTCGGACTGACCAGTTCAGACGTGATCGACACGGCTCTCGCGATCCAGGTCGTCGAGGCCGCCGATCTGCTCTTGCGCCGCATTGACGAGGCAATCGACGCCGTTGGCAAGCAGGCGATCGCTCACCGCAGCACATTGATGATCGGACGCACGCACGGCGTTCACGCTGAGCCAATCACCTTCGGGTTCAAGCTCGCCGTCTGGTATGACGAATTGCGCCGCGCACGGATCCGCCTGGCTGCAGCGCGCGAGACGATGGCGGTTGGCAAGATCTCCGGAGCAGTCGGCACCCACGCCAACGTCCCACCCGACCTCGAAGAGGATGTCTGCCAACAACTCGGTCTTAACGTCGATCCTGTCTCGACCCAGATCATCCAACGCGACCGGCACGCCGAATTCATGACGGCGCTGGCTGTCCTGGCTTCGTCACTTGACAAGTTCGCCGTTGAAATCCGGCACCTGGCGCGGACCGAAGTGCGCGAGCTCGAAGAGCCGTTCGATCCCGGCAACCAGGGGTCGTCTGCGATGCCGCACAAGCGCAACCCGCACGAGAGCGAGCGGATCAGCGGCCTTGCCCGGCTCGTCCGTGGCTATGCCGTTACGGCGATGGAGAACGTCGTCCTCTGGCACGAACGTGACATCTCGAACTCATCCGCTGAGCGGGTCATCTTTCCGGATGCCTGCATCCTGGTCGACTACATGCTCCATCTGTTTACCGATCTTGTCACCAACTGGGTTGTGTACCCGGAACGGATGTATGCGAACCTCGAATCAACGGGTGGAGCGATCTTCTCCCAACGAGCGATGCTGGCGCTCGTCGAGGCCGGGCTTGACCGCCAGGTGGCCTACAAGCTGATTCAGAAGAACGCCATGCGCGCCTGGGACGACGGCGGCCATCTACGCGATTACCTTCGCGACGAGGCAGAGATCGCAACACTGCTGTCGCCGCAACAGATCGATGAACTGTTCGATTACGAGTATCACCTGCGACATGTCGATGTCGCCTTTGAACGGCTCGGACTGCTCGAGCCGGCAACACTGTCGGGAACGAATTCGGGAGGGAACGCTTGACGACTGCACTCAGCGAGATCCAGATCGCCGGACTGAAGCGCTTTCGCCGTGGCAAGGTCCGTGACACCTATGACCTCGGAGACCGGCTGCTGATGGTCGCGTCCGACCGGATGTCCGCCTTCGATGTCGTCCTCCCGGATGCGATTCCCGACAAAGGTGCCGTCCTGACGCAGCTATCGCGCTTCTGGTTCGAGCGAACCGGCGATGTCGTCCCGAATCACCTGATATCGACTGATGTTGCAGACCTGCCTGAAGAAGTCGCTTCCGCTCAGGAGGTGTTGCGCGGTCGCTTCATGATCGTCAAGAAGGCCGAACGGATCGACATCGAATGCGTCGTCCGTGGCTACCTGGCCGGTTCCGGCTGGGCTGAGTACCGCAAGAGCAACACCGTCTGCGGCGAACGACTTCCGGACGGACTAACCGAGAGCGCACGCTTGCCGGAACCGATCTTCACGCCGGCTGCCAAGGTCGACGAGGGTCACGACGAGAACATCTCGTACGACAAGATGAAGCAGATCGTCGGCAAGGACCTGGCCGAGCGTCTCAAGGACGCATCGATGCGGCTCTACGCGCACGCCGAGGCACATGCCCGGACGCGCGGGATCATCATCGCTGACACCAAGTTTGAATTCGGCCTCGTTGACGGCGAGCTGATTGTCATCGACGAAGTTCTGACGCCGGATTCGTCTCGCTTCTGGGAAGCATCGCAGTACGAGGCCGGTCGCTCGCAGGCCAGCTTCGATAAGCAGCCATTGCGCGACTGGCTAGAACGCTCCGGCTGGAACAAGAACCCGCCGGGTCCGCCGCTGCCGGCCGAGATCATTGACGAGACCTCGGCTCGCTATCGGAAAGCGTACGAACTGATTACGGGAACGGAGTTTTCGGTCGCGTGAGCACCCAGATGCACTGACGAATCAACTGCCATCTCACGGTCGTATCTGGCCGAGGTCTTCGTCTCGCTCAAAGCTGCTGTCAATGACCCCCAGGGGCTGGCAATTCGGGACGGGCTGCGCTCGCTCGGTTACGCAGACGTCGAAGCGGTCCGGGCCGGCAAGTACCTGCGGGTCACGCTCCAGGCGGGATCGAGCGACGACGCCCACGCACAGGTAACGCGGATGTGCGATCAGTTGCTGACAAACCCTGTCATGGAGACATACCAGATCTCGATCACCGCGCTGGCCGATCATTAGGAATACGCAACTGGAACGCGGAGGGTTCAGATACGTGCGCTTTGGAGTAGTGATCTTTCCCGGATCGAACGGCGATCACGACGCATTGAAGTCGGTCGAGCTCGGCCTGCACAGAAGAGGTCGTTCCGATCTGGCATAAGGACACATCGATCGACAATTGCGATGCACTTTTGATTCCAGGTGGATTCACGTACGGCGATTACCTGCGCGCCGGCGCAATCGCCCGGTTCTCTCCAATCATGTCGGCCGTCGCAGAGTTTGCTGAGCAGGGAGGACCTATCCTCGGGATCTGCAACGGTTTCCAGATCCTGACCGAAGCCGGACTCCTCCCTGGGGCGCTACTACCGAATTCGGAACTGACGTTTCGGTGCGACTGGGTCCATGTTCGTGTCGAGAGCGACCGAACGCCGTTTACCGCCATGCTTGATCCAGGGACCGTCCTGAGGCTCCCGATCGCGCACGGGCAGGGACGCTACGTCGTCACTCCGCAGCAACTGGCGGAACTGGAAGCCAACGACCAGATTGTTTTCCGCTACACCGACAGCCAGGGGATCGAGCACGACGACTACAATCCGAACGGCTCGACGGCTCATATCGCTGGAGTGAGTAACCAGCGTGGCAACGTCGTCGGCCTGATGCCGCATCCTGAACGCGCTTATGACAGCCTGATTGGTGGCGACGAAGGACTCAAGATCCTTGGTTCGGCAGTAAAGGCTGGACTCGCGGCGGTGCGTGCGTGACGGTAACGATTACTCCCGAGGCGCTACGTGAAGTCGCCCTGACCCGGACCGAATACGACCAGATCGTCGAGTTGCTGGGCCGCACACCTTCTGTGGTAGAGCTGGGCATGTTCGGCGCGATGTGGAGCGAGCACTGTGGTTACAAGAACTCACGCCCGCTTCTGAAGCACTTCCCGACGACTGGCACCCGTGTTCTCCAGGGGCCCGGCGAAAACGCCGGTGCTGTCGATATCGGCGATGGGCTGGCTGTCGTCTTCAAGATCGAATCTCACAACCACCCATCGGCAGTCGAGCCATACGAAGGAGCGGCGACCGGAGTCGGCGGGATCGTCCGCGACATTTTCACGATGGGCGCACGGCCGATCGCGCTGCTCAACTCGCTGCGCTTCGGTCCGCTCGACCGCCAGCGCAACCAATATCTGTTCAACGGCGTCGTCGGCGGCATCGGCGGTTACGGCAACTGCCTCGGCATCCCGACCGTCGCCGGCGACATTTACTTTGACGAGAAGTACAACGGCAATCCGCTCGTCAACGCGATGTGCGTCGGTATTGTGGACCACGACAAGATCATGCGCGCCAAGGCGTCAGGTGTCGGGAACCTGGTCGTCCTCGTCGGTGCGGATACCGGCCGCGACGGCATTCACGGCGCGACGTTCGCATCGGTTGAGAACCCCGAAGAGTCGCACCGAGGCGTGGTTCAGGTCGGAAACCCGTTTCTCGAGAAGCTGCTGCTCGAAGCCTGCCTTGCAGCGCTGGAGATCGACGGCGTTGTCGCGATGCAGGACCTCGGCGCAGCCGGCCTGACATCCTCAATCGTCGAGTGCGCCAGCAAGGGCGAAGTCGGCATTGAGATCGATGTCCAGCACGTCTCGCGGCGTGAGCGTGGGATGTCGGCCTACGAGGTGATGCTTTCCGAGAGCCAGGAGCGGATGCTGATCATCGTCACCGAAGAAGCGCTGCCGGAGTTGCGCGCCATCTTCGATCGCTGGGACCTCCACTCCGACGTCATCGGCAAGGTCACCGATGACGGAAATGTCCGCATACGTGACGGGGAGACGGTCGTGGCGGATGTGCCGGCATCGCTATATACCGACGCGTGTCCGGTCTATGTCCGTGAAGGCGTTGAGTCGCAGAAGATCGTCGCAGCACGCTCACGCGACCTCAGTGACATCAAGGACCTGACGCGTGATGAGATCGTTCCCGCGCTGCTCCAGTTGCTCGCGTCCCACAACGTCTGTTCGCGCGAGCCGGTCATCCGCACCTACGACCACACGATCATGTCGAACACTGTCACTGCGCCATTAGAGGGGGATGCAGCTGTCGTCCGTGTCAAGGGGACCAACAAGGCGCTGGCTGTCAAAACCGACTGCAACCCTCGCTACGTCTACCTTGACCCGTACCTCGGTGGTCAACACGCCGTCGCGGAAGCCGCCCGCAACGTCTCCTGCACCGGCGCCGAGCCGCTCGCGATGACGAACTGTCTCAACTTCGGCTCGCCGGAGAAGCCGGAGGGTTACTTCCAGCTCCAGCAGGCGGTCCTTGGAATGGCGAATGCGGCGGAAGCTCTCGGCACGCCGGTCGTCTCAGGCAACGTGAGCCTCTACAACGAATCGGGCGATGAAGCGATCCTGCCGACTCCGACGGTCGGAATGGTAGGACTCATCGAGGACGTGTCGCGCCGCGCGGGGCTGGCTCCGCCCGAAGGCAGCGTTCTGCTCCTGATCGGACAGCAATCGTCGACGCTCGGGGCCAGCGAGTATCTGGCCGTGCGCCACGGACTGATTGCCGGACCGCCTCCAGTCGCTCGACCTGGCAGTTGAACATAACGTACAATTGCTGGTCCGTTCGCTGATCGCTGACGGACTCGTGTCGGCCGCCCACGACACGTCCGAAGGCGGCCTGCTGGTCGCGCTGGCCGAGATGCTGATTTCGGCCGGTACCGGCGCAACGATCGCGCTCCAGCCGATTCTGGACGCAAACGACGGTCGGCTCGACCGCACGTGCTTCGGCGAGGCGGCGTCGCGAGTAATCGTCGCTGTTGCGGAGCAGAACGTCGAGCACGTACTCAAGCGCGCCTCGGAGAGTGATCTCGACGTGATCTCTCTGGGAACTGTCGGCGGCGGACGGAACTCGAGCTCGACGTCGCCGCAAACGTCGCGGTCGCGGATTTGCGAGTGACGTGGGAATCAGGTCTGTCGGTTGGTCGATAGCGTAAACTGTGTACGGACAGTGCTTCGGGCCGTATCCAGGATGATGAGGGGGCTTCGTGTTTCCTGGTAGCGACGGCGACACGCTCCACGAAGAATGCGGCATCTTCGGCGTCTATGCGCCGGGTGTCGACGTTGCGCGGATGACGTTCTTCGGTCTCTACGCCCTCCAGCATCGAGGCCAGGAGAGCGCCGGAATTGCCGTCGCCCACGAAGGCGAGGTGCGCCTTCGCAAGCGGATGGGCCTCGTCGGCCAGGTATTCTCCGAAGCTGACCTACGCCATCTGACTGGCGACATGGCCGTCGGCCACACGCGTTACTCGACGACGGGATCGACGCTGGCCGAGAACGCTGGCCCGATGGCGGCTGAGAGTGAACTTGGTACCGTCGTCGTCGCTCACAACGGAAACATCGTCAACGCGCTGGCTCTGCGAGATGACCTTGTCGAACAAGGTGTACGCCTGCAGACATCGACGGACTCAGAAATCCTCACGCATCTGATCGCCCGCGTTCCCGGCATCACGATCGCCGAGAAGCTCCAGCGTGCGCTACGCCAGACCATCGGCGCATACAGCCTGTGCGTTCTTACGCCGGACGGGATCACCGCCGTTCGAGACCCTCACGGTATCCGACCGCTCTGCCTCGGACGCATTGACGGCGGCTGGGTCGTCGCTTCGGAAACGTGCGCACTGGCGACGGTTGGAGCGACATTTGAGCGTGACGTCGAGCCAGGCGAGATACTTACGATCTCATCACGCGGCCTTGAGTCGAACTGGCTGGAAGCGTCCGATAAGCGCGCGCTCTGCGTGTTCGAGCTGATTTACTTCGCGCGCCCGGACAGTGCCCTCGAAGGAGAGCGGCTGCACCTCGTCCGCCAGCGGATGGGCGCCGAGTTGGCCCGGGAGCATCACGTCGAGGCCGATGTCGTCGTCGGCATCCCGGATTCGTCGACGCCGGCCGCCATCGGTTACGCGCGTGAAGCCGGCATCCCATACTCCGAGGGCCTCATAAAGAATCGCTATATCGGACGAACCTTCATCCAGCCCGATCAACGGTTGCGCGAGGTCGGCGTACGCCTCAAGTTCAACGCCTTGCCGGAAGTGCTCGACGGCCAGCGGGTCGTACTGATCGACGATACGATCGTCCGCGGCACGACGAGCCGTCCGATCGTCAACCTGCTCCGCTCGGCGGGCGCAAAAGAAGTCCACATGCGCGTCCACGCGCCCCCGATCATGTGGCCGTGCTACCTGGGCGTCGATATGGCCTCGCGCGATGAGTTGATCGCCGCCAACAAGACGGTAGATGAGATTGCCGAAGAGATCGGGGTTGACTCGCTCGGCTATCTGTCTCATGAGGGGCTATTTCGTGCGATCCGCCATCCGGCTTCCAACTTCTGCTCAGCCTGCCTGACAGGGAATTATCCGGTCAACGTCAACGGAGTGATCGACAAGCACGCTCTCGAACGCACGATTCAGCGTGTCTGAGCACGAAGTGAACAGAGGATCGAGGACAGTGGAAAGTGGCCTGAGTAGCGTCGGTTCACTACTGATTGCTGGCCCCTATTCCGTGTTCCCTAGAACGTGTTACAGTCTGATGTCGCAGGGTTCGTTGTGGAGTGGGGATCGGTAGGGGAGATGCAGCGTACACCTCTGGCAGAAAAGCATGAGGCGCTGGGCGCCAAGATGGTCGATTTCGCGGGCTGGTATATGCCGGTCCAGTACTCCGGCATCATGGACGAGCATCGCGCCGTCCGCAATGCCGCCGGCTTGTTTGACCTGGGTCACATGGGTCAGGTCGATGTCAGCGGTCCGGACGCACTGGCATTCCTGCAGTATGTGGCGACCAACGATGTCGCGTTACTCGGGCCGGGTGAGGCGCAATATGCACTGCTCTGTTACCCGGACGGAGGCGTGATCGACGACATCATCATTTATCGGCGCCCGAGCGGCGTCGGTTTCTTTGTCGTCATCAACGCCGGCAACAAGGATAAGGACGTCGCCTGGCTCCACGAGCAGCGTGCCGCTCGGACCGATCTGGATGTTGACGTTACACACGTCTCCGACGAGACCGGCATGATCGCGATCCAGGGACCAAAGGCGGTTGAGATCGTCGGCGGACTGTCTTCGGTCGACCTCAACGACATGAAGGGCTTCTCCTGCCGCGAGACAACGATCGCGGGAATCCCATGTCTGGCTGGCCGAACGGGCTACACCGGCGAGGACGGCTGGGAGTTCTATTGCCCGATCGAGCAAGTCGGCGATCTTTGGGACGCACTGCTGGAAGCCGGAAAGCCGCATGGTCTCCAGCCAATCGGGCTTGGCGCGCGCGACACGCTGCGCCTTGAAGCGCGGATGCCGCTCTACGGCAACGAACTTTCCACCGAAATCAATCCGCTCGAAGCCGGCCTCGGCTGGGCCGTCAAGCTCAACAAGGGGGACTTCATCGGGCGCGACGCGCTGGCGGCTGCCAAGGAGGCGGGAATCAACCGACGGACTGTCGGGTTCAAGATGGTCGAACGCGGCGGCGTCCCGCGCTCTCACTACGATGTGGCGATCGACGGCAAGACGATCGGATTCGTCACAAGTGGCACGTCGTCTCCATCACTCGGTGAGAACATCGGCCTGGCGGTTATCGACAAGGAATACGCTGGAGTTGGCAAGCCGCTGGATGTGATCGTGCGCGGCAAGCCAGTCCGTGCAGAACAGATCAAGACGCCGTTTTACAAACGAGAGTCCTGAAGTCAGGTAGCTGGGGATTACAGGGAGGGTACTGATGGCGGTTCCAAAGGATTACAAGTTCACGAAAACGCACGAGTGGGTCAAGGTTGATGGCGACATCGCTACAATTGGTATTACCGAGTATGCCCAGAGCGAGTTAGGCGACATCACGTACCTGGAGCTTCCAAGTGCCGGAACGGCCCTGAGCCAGTCCGAGCCGTTTGGCGTTGTCGAGTCGGTCAAGGCTGCCTCCGACGTCTACGCTCCCATCAGCGGCGAGGTCGTCGAGGAGAACAACGCCGCGATCGACTCACCGGAGGTCGTTAACTCGGCGCCATTCACCGACGCCTGGCTCGTCAAGGTTCGTATCGAGGACAGCAGCCAGCTCGACGGCCTGCTCGATGCCGACGCGTACGAGAAGCTCGTCGCTGAGTCGGGCGGACATTAGGCGGTTGGTGCCACACGACATCTGAACCAGGAGCTGTACCGTTGGCGTGTTAATCCATGCCGCAGCGAAGGATCTCTCAGTCAAGCACTCAGCACGTGCGACGAGCGGAGATCCTTCGCTGCGGCAGAGGATGACTGGGAAACCATAGTCGACGCCCTGACCGGAAGCGACCCGGAGGGCCGGAGGAACCGATGACGTTCAACCCGCATACCAAAGAAGATCGGCAGGCGATGCTGGCCGCGACTGGCCTAACCAGCATTGAGGCGCTGTTTGGCGCGATCCCCGAGGACGTGCGCTTTCCAGAGCTGAACCTTCCATCACCACTGTCTGAGCAGGAGGCGTACCGACGGCTCGCCGAGCTGTCGTCGCGCAACCTCAACGCGCTGGACAACCCAAGCTTCCTCGGTGCCGGCAGCTACACACATTACATCCCAGCGGCTGTCCAGCAGATCACGTTCCGGGGTGAGTTCTACACTGCCTATACTCCCTACCAGCCCGAAGTTGCGCAGGGCACGCTCCAGGCGATTTATGAGTACCAGACCATGATCTGCGCGCTGACCGGCATGGAGGTCTCCAACGCCTCGCTATACGACGGCGCGACAGCGCTTGCCGAGGGCGCGCTGCTGACGATCTCTCTGCCGCGCAAGCGGACGAGAGTTGTCATCGCCGGAACGGTTCACCCGAACTACGTAAACGTTGTCCGCACCTACACGAGTGGACTCGCTATCGAGGTGGTTCAGGTGCCCCTGCCAGCCGACGGGCTGAAGACCGACCCGGCAGCGTTTGATGCATACCTGGACGACAATCTGGCATGTATCGTCGTGCAATACCCGAACTTCTTCGGGACGATCGAGGACATCGCCGCGATTGGCGAGAAAGCACATTCGGCTGGCGCGAATCTGATTGTCTCGACCTACCCGACAGCACTCGGTCTGCTCAAGTCACCGGGTGAACTTGGCGCCGATGTCGTGACTGGCGAAGGGCAACCCCTCGGCAACGCCCAATCGTTTGGCGGTCCAGTCGTAGGCATCCTCGCAACGCAGCAGCGTCTCGTTCGGCAGATGCCGGGCCGGCTGGCCGGTATCGCCTATGACAGCGAGGGCAAGCGCGGGTTTGTGCTGGCGCTCCAAACGCGAGAGCAGCACATTCGCCGCGAAAAGGCGACCAGTAACATCTGCACCAACCAGGGGTTGATGGCGCTGGCCGCGTCGGTCTATCTGTCGACGCTCGGTCCGAAGGGGATGCGCCGCGTCTCAGAGATCTGCTACCAGAACGCGCACTATCTCGCCGCGCAGCTCGAAGCAACGGGTAAGTTCAAGGTCGTCAACGACGGTGAGTTCTTCAACGAGTTCACAGTCACGAGCGACGAGTCGCCCGAATCGTTGAACCGTCGGCTCCAGGACGCCAATATCATCGGTGGGCTCGACCTGGAGACGATTTCTGCTGATCTCAAGGGCAAGATCCTGCTCAGCGCGACCGAGATGACTGGCAAGGCCGCCATCGACCGGTTCGTTGAGGTCGCCTCTGCGACATAAGTCCACCCGGGTGGACTTGTTTTGGCCCGCGACATGTGTCGCGGGCCTTTTCGTGTCCCGACGCCGCCCGTACCGACCAGATTGATACACTTTCGGTTGGAGCGTCGCACCACCTATCATGAAAGCAACCACAACCGTGAAACCAATCGTCGCCATCGTTGGCCGTCCAAACACTGGAAAATCAACCATCTTCAATCGCCTGGTTGGCGAGCGACGGGCAATCGTAGAAGACCTGCCTGGCACAACCCGCGACCGCCTGTATGGCGACGCGGATTGGATAGGCGTGCCGTTCACGATCATCGACACCGGCGGCCTCCAGGAGGAGGACGAGTACGACAAGCTGACCGCACGCGAGATCTCAGTTCGTACCCAGAACCAGGCACGGCTGGCGATTGAGGAAGCTGATGTCATCCTCTTCCTCGTCGATGGCCGGTCCGGCCTGACGGCCGCCGATCACGACGTGGCGAACATCATCCGCGAATCGGGCAAGCCAACCGTCCTCGGTGTCAACAAGACAGAAAGTGAAGAACGACGCGAAAACGCGATCGAATTCTGGGAGTTAGGTCTCGGTGAACCGGTTGCCTTCTCGGCGCTGCACGGAATCGGCACCGGTGATGTTCTCGACGAGGTCGTCCGGCTGCTGCCCCGCGGTGGCGACGAAGATGACGAGGTCGAGTACCCAAGCTTCGCCGTCGTCGGAAGGCCGAACGTCGGAAAGTCGTCTCTTTTGAATGCCCTGATTGGCCGCGAACGATCGATTGTGTCCGATATGCCCGGCACGACCCGCGACACGATCGATACCGTCGTGGATTGGGCCGGCAACAAGGTACTGCTGATCGACACTGCCGGAATTCGCCGCCGGGGACGAATCGAGCCAGGTGTAGAAAAGCACAGCGTGCTTCGTGCCGAGCGGGCGATCGACCGTGCCGACGTCGCGCTGGTCGTGCTGGACGCAGAAGAAGGATTCACCGCCCAGGACCAGCACATCGCCGGCTACGTCGCACAGGCCGAAAAGGGCATCGTCTTCATCGTCAACAAGTGGGACCTGATCGAGAAGGACGAGCGGACGATGAACGTCTACCGCGAAGAAGCGGCAGAGTTCTTCCAGTTCGCTCCATGGGCGCCAATGCTCTTCGTTTCGGCACTGACCGGCCAGCGGGTCAATCAGATCATCGACATGGCACTCCACGTCTATGGCGAACGGCAGAAGCGCATCTCGACCGGCGAACTGAACCGGCTCCTGCGAGAGGCCGTCGCAAAGCATCCGCCGCCCTCGCGACCAAGCAGCTGGCTGAAGCTCTACTATGCGACGCAGTCAGACGTTGCACCACCGCGCTTCATCTTTTTCTGCAACGACCCGAAGAACGTCCACTTCTCGTACCAGCGGTATCTCGAGAATGAGATCCGCGAGCACTACGCGTTTGACGGCACTCCGATCGTGCTCCACTTCCGCGGCCGTCGCAACAATGACTGACGCGCTCGCACTGGTCCTCGCCTACCTGATTGGCTCGTTCCCGACCGGCTACGTGATGACGCGTCTGATCACCGGAAAGGATCTGCGAGCCGTCGGAAGTGGCGGGACTGGCGCAACGAATGCGCGCCGCGCGCTTGGCTCGAAGTGGGGCGCGGTGGTTGCTCTGATCGACGTCGCAAAGGGCGTGTTGGCGGTCGTCGCCGCTCGCTGGCTGGGGGCAGACGACCTTACCGTTGCGATTGCAGGGATCTTCGTCGTCGCCGCCCATTGCTGGCCGGTCTGGCTGGGGTTTCGCGGTGGCAAGGGCGTCGCCACCGGGGCTGGGGCAGCGTTCGCGTTGTCACTGTGGGGGCTGCTTCTTATCCCAATCCTGGTCATCCCGGTCGTGCTGACGCGGTACGTGTCGCTAGGATCGCTGACGGCCGCGATGTCGGCGCCGATCATTTTCGGCGTCCTGGCCGCAACTGACACGGCTCCTGACGAATACGTCGTCTTCGCAGTCGTTGCGGCAGCCATTATCGTATGGCGACACCGCGAGAACATTGAACGGCTCAGGGCCGGGACCGAGCGGCGGCTCTCGAGCCAACCGAGCACGAGCGGCGACGCGTAGGCTATCATTCGTACGCATGGTTCGACAGAGAGCGCGGGAGAAGACGTGGACGCACTGGCCAAGACCGATTCGAAGGTTCTCGACATCATTCGCGCCGAAGAGCGCCGCCAACTCGATACCATCGAGCTCATCGCTTCGGAGAACTTCACCAGTGCTGCCGTCATGGAAGCCGTCGGAACAGTCCTGACCAATAAGTACGCTGAGGGGCTGCCGGGCAAGCGTTACTACGGAGGCTGTGAGTTCGTCGACGAAGTCGAGAACCTGGCAATCGAGCGCGCGAAGTCGTTGTTCGGCGCGTCGAATGTCAACGTCCAACCGCACTCCGGCGCCTCGGCGAACGTCGCCGTGTTTACAGCGCTGCTCGAACCGGGCGATCGCATCCTCGGCATGAACCTTTCACAAGGTGGACACCTGACCCACGGATCGCCAGTCAACTTCTCAGGCAAGTTCTACGAAGCGTACTTCTACGGTCTCAACCCGGAGACCGAGATGATCGATTACGACGCCGTGCTGGCTACTGCGAAGAAGTTCCGGCCCAAGCTCATTATCAGCGGAGCGAGCGCCTACTCACGGACGATCGACTTCGCTCGCTTCCGAGCGATCGCCGACGAGGTCGATGCGCTGCTGTTGGCTGACATTGCACATATCGCTGGAATCGTTGCGGTCGGGCTACATCCGACGTCGATCGGTCACGCGCATATCACGACGACGACGACGCACAAGACCTTGCGCGGTCCACGCGGCGGGATGATCATGGCTGACGATGAGCACGCTGCCGCGATAAACAAGTCGGTCTTCCCCGGGATGCAGGGTGGGCCACTGATGCACGTCATCGCCGGCAAGGCCGTCGCGCTCGGCGAGGCGTTGCAGCCGTCATTCAAACAGTACATTGAGCGAGTGTTGGCGAACGCATCGGCGCTGGCCGAGTCGGTGCAGGAACACGGACTGCGAGTCCTGTCGGGCGGAACTGACAATCACCTGATGCTGGTTGACCTTACCACCTCTGGTATCAGCGGCAGGAAGGCCGAACGGGCATTGGAGAAGGCCGGGATTACCGCTAACAAGAACGCGATTCCGAACGACCCACGCCCGCCGATGCAGACCAGCGGCATCCGGCTCGGATCGCCTGCGATGACGACGCGAGGGTTTGGCGTTGACGAAATGCGGCAGGTCGGCGCATGGATTGGCGAGGTCGTACGCTCGCCCGAGGATGAGGAACTACTGGCGCGCATCCGTGGTCAGGTGACCGAGATGTGCGCGGGATTCCCGTTGCCTGGCGTCGAGCGAGGCGCCCCGGCCCGCTAGGCGGCCGGGACGATGCCGCACGCACTGATTACCGTGATTGTCGGTCTGCTGGCTGCCGGAGCAGCGACCGTGACGATCCCTCCGATCCGCGATATCGCGCGACGGCTACAGTTGCTCGACCAGCCAGACGCCCGGCGCGTCCACTTGGTTCCTATTCCACGCATCGGCGGTCTCGGTGTTTACTTCGGGTTCCTCGTTGCCATCGGCGTCTCGTTCATGTTGCCGGTCGAACGGTTCGGTGTCGAGATCGAGCGTATCCTGTTGCTGCTGGTCGGCGCGACGATGATCGTCGGCGTGATGCTCTTTGACGATATCGTCGGCATCCCGCCGCTCCCAAAACTGGGCGTCCAACTTGCCGCTGCGGGGATTGTCGTCCTTCCACGCCTGCGAGGGGAGACGCACGGGATCGTCATCGAGCAGTTCAACGCGCCGTACGTCGGGACGGTGACATTGCCGCTGCTTGTGGCGGTTGGGTTTACGCTCTTCTGGATCGTGGGGATGATGAACGCAATCAACTGGAGTGACGGGATCGATGGTTTGGCAGCGAGCATCACGCTGGTTGCAACCGTCGTCCTCTTCCTGCATACGTACTTCCGCCCTTCGGGCGACCCTCAGTTCACGATCTCACTGCTGGCAATCGCGCTTGCCGGCGCGATCGTTGGTTTTCTACTGTACAACTGGTATCCAGCCAGCATCATCATGGGTGACACCGGAGCCATGTTCATTGGCTTCGCGCTGGCGACAATCAGCATCATCGGTGGTGCAAAGATCGCGACGGCGATGCTGGCGCTCGGAGTGCCGATTCTCGACACGGCCTGGGTGATTATGTACCGCGTGATGCATGGGCGCTCACCGCTGTACGCGGACCGAGGTCACCTGCATCACCGGCTTCTGGACGCAGGCTGGAGCCAAAGACAGATCGTCGCCGGAGTGGCCGGGATCACAACGCTGTTCGGCGCGCTGTCCCTGGCATTGCCGACGAGCGAGGCGAAGCTTGGAGCGATGATTGTCATGAGCGTCGTGCTGCTGGCGTTGATTGCCTGGCTGGCGCGCAGGGGCCAGACTGGCTCGACACAGGCGGGGTATCCACATGCCGATCTATGAGTATCGCTGCGAGGCGTGCGGGCCGAAAGGCGAGTATCTTCTTCCGCTCGTTATCGGTCGTTGAACCGAGTCCTGAATGCCCGATCTGCGGCGAGCGACGTCTACATCGAATGATGTCGCGCGTCTGGTCTCACCGTTCCTCCGATAGCGACTCGTTCATGGAACCGACGTATGAGGATCAGGGCGTCCCGTTCTATGGTGCTGACCCATTCAGCGATCCGTCCGGGTACGAGGACCCATCTGGAGCGGATTATGGTCTCGAAGATGGTACCTCGGAAGCTGGGGAGGAAGATGTCGCAGCGATGGCGCGCGAAGCGCGGGCAATGGCGCAAATGATGGGGGAACCACTCGATGAGTCATTTGACGCCGCCCTGCGCCACGTCGAGCAGGGCGCGGACCCCGACGAAGTGTTCGGAGAACTGGACGCAGCCGAGAGCTCAAAAGAGCCGCAAATCGACAGCGAGCCATAGACAGCTTATTGGGCCAGCAATTCCCAGTGGGGATGGTCGTCATCGTTGTGGAAGAGGCGCGCGAGCGAGCCCCAGCCAGTACTGCTGACGCGGAGGGCAAAGAGAATGGCCGTAACAACAGCGAGCGTCGCTGCCAGGCTTAGGATAACTACCGAACGAGTACGAGCCACCAGACCCACGCCTCCTCCGTCCGCAACGGTCTGCTATCGACTATTGAATAACGAGCAGCTTTTGCGCCTCTGACCAGACATCTTCCAGTCGGTAGAACATACGCTGTTCTTCGGTGAACAGATGTACGATCACGTCGCCGTAGTCGAGCAGGATCCAACCGGTTTCCGCGACTCCTTCGGCCCGACGTGTCCGGACGTTGAGTTCGTTCAGCCTCGTCATGACTGCTTCGCGGAGGGCGTTGAGCTGACGAACGTTGTCAGCGGAACAGACGACGAAGATGTCGGTGAACGACGAGATCTGGCTGATGTCCAGGACTGTGATGTTGGTCGCGAGCGTGTCTGACGCGACTTCGGCGACTTCGCGGGCGATCTCAATTGGGTCGGTCATCGTACTCCTGAACTGTACGTACAGTCATAATACATGCGAACGTTCGCGGATGCAAGTCTGCAATTGGTGGGCCTGGCAGGGTTCGAACCTGCGACCATGAGGTTATGAGCCCCTTGCTCTGCCACTGAGCTACAGGCCCGCATCTGTCGCCAGCAAGGAGAGCCTTCAGCGAGAGCCAGCGCGAACATCGCAATACTCGTGCTAAGGCACATCCATCCGGCCCATGCAGGACCGCATAAGTATACGCCAGGCTTCGAACCTGCCGAATCACACGAGGGGAGATCACCCAGCCTGGATGCTCTACGCCCAGGCTGGGTGTCGGGACGAGCTAGCTATGGCGACCAGTCGAAGTCCTTATCGAGTGGGTAGATCGGACGGCGGAGGGCCTTGTGATTGAAGGAGTCCAGCCGCGGACTACTGATGCCGGGAGCGTCGACTTCGATCACTTTCGTCGCGATCGGCTCGAAGGCGGCTCGGAAGTGTGCGGCGCTCTTGAGGACGAGGATGCGGCGCTCAGTCGGCTCGATGCCGAACGCGCGGAAGAAATTGAGGTCGTTCGGATGGCCACGTAGCTCCGTCAACTGTAGCTCGATGCCGCCTGGGCCATTGATCTCAAGGACAACAGTCTTGCCACGGCTGGCCGTCGTACCTGAACCCATCACGCCACCCATCGGGAACCGTCCTTCGTGGATCAGTCGCACCATGCCGGTGACTTCGACCGGTTCGCCGTGCAGACCATCGTGCTTGCCGCCCACGGTCAGGGTGACGGTTGCACCGACGCCGGCTGTTATGCACGCAGCAACGGCGTCGCGGTCCATGATCTGGGCGACGGCGGCGGAACGCGCATCCGCTTTAAGCAGCCCTTTCAGAATCGCAGTTCCGTCGCCGGCAGTTCCGCTGGCTCCGGAGTCGGAGATGTCAGCGAGGACGTAGACGCTGCCCGGTTCGCCCGCCAGCGCCTCGGCGACCGCGTCCGCGACGGGTGTTGGATGGATCGTGAACTCGTCTCGCAAATCCCAGCACATCTGGGCCAGCTCGTTGGCGTAGCGTTGAGCGAGGTCCTTGTCACCATCAGCGACGACGATCGTCGCAACGCCAGCGAATGGGATGTCGCTGAACGGGAAGCCGCCAAGGACGGTTGCTGAGAGAACGCCCGGCTCGGACTCGATCTCGACAGCTCGATCGATGACCTTCTTGAGCGCCGACTGCCAGGTCGTGACCATCGACTGGTTCGGGGCGATCAGCGGAACCCGGACGTGGGCCATGACAGGGTTGACTTCGCCCTTGATGGTCCGAATCAGGAGTTGCATCGCCGCCTGACCGGTTTCGCGCATGTCGATGTGCGGGTACTCCTTGTAACCGATGAAGGCGTTTGCCTCGGCCATCATCTCGTCGGAGAGGTTGGTATGGAGGTCGAGCGGGGCGACGATCGGAACGTCCGGCCCAACAAGCTCACGGACAGCCGTGATCAGCGGCCCTTCGCCGTCATCATTGTGCTCAAGCGCCATCGCGCCATGGATGCCGAGGATGACGCCGTCGACTGGAAGAGCGGCTCGGATGCCATCGAGGATCTCGTCGCGCATCGTCTCAAACGCCTCGCGGCTGACCCGTCCGCCGGGAACAGCGTGACCGTAGGTGGTTGCAATCAGATCGACACCTTGGGCCTGCGCTTCGCTGACGATCCCGCCGTAAATGAGGTTCGTGTGGGCAAGGTCAAGAATCTGCTGACCGCGTTCAATCCTGCTGGAACCCTTCTGGAAATCAGCAAGCGTTGTCGGCTCCCATTGGAACGTATTGGTTTCCTGCGCGATTCCGCCAGTGACGATTCGCATGCGTCTCACTCTCTCTCCACTATGCCGGAGATCTTCCGTCGATGCCGGGAGTATGTCCGCAATTTCAGAATCGGACAAGGATGAGTCGGCACTCAGGCTCGGGAGGCGGGGCGGTGCAGGGCTCGGCGAACGAGCTCAATCTCACGGTCTCCGAAGACACGGAACACCAATGATAAAAGCGTGAATGACACGAGTACGGTCGCGAATGCGAGCGCTTCATTCTGACGGTCCGCAACGACGGTTGCCAGCAACGCGGAGACGACGCCAACCACCGTCGGTCGCCAGAGCTGGATCAATGACTGTAACGTCACCGCTCGAAGCGCAGACGCTCGGGTCACGACTCCGAATGCAATCAGGATGACGACCTCGGTTGCGACTGTTGCGACAGCGGCAGCGCGAGCGCCGAACTCTGGTACGAGCGCGAAATTGAGTGCGAGGTTGCAGGTGACGGCAGCGACAAACGCCGGGACGATCCGGCGTTGCTGGTCGGTCGCGACGAGCGCGTACTGAATGACACCGTTGAGAAACGAGAAGGGTGCGAACCAGATCAGAATCCGGAGTAGCAGCGCCGCGTCCGGAAGATAGTCGGCTCCGGCCAGAACGAGGATCGCGCTCCCGGCGATCGCGGATGTGACAGCGACGATGCCCCAGGCGACCCATACGAGGAAGTATGACGCCGTCCGCAAGGTCCGATCGAGCGCGGCGGGGTCACCAGAGCGCTGCGCCATCATCGGGAAGATGGCGAGCGTCACATACGCCGGAACGATCGTGACGAGGTTGATCAGCTTGTAGGACGCGTCGTAAATCCCGAGCGTCTCGTCGCCGTCAATCGCTTGCAGGATGAAGACGTCAACGCGGAAGAAGAGATTGACGAGTAACGCGTTGAGAAGCAACGGCCAGCTTCGGGACACTAGTGACCGCGCCGATCTCCGGCCAAGAAACCAGATGGCGTTCCCAACACCTGTGCGCGCTGCCGTCCGGCGGTAGAGATCAGCAGAAAGCAGCGCAGTCAACAGGGCCGCCAGTGCAACACCCTCGACGCCCAGCCAGCCAGCGAGGACGACCGCCAACGGGGCTCGTACGAAGCTAACAGCGATGTTGAGCCAGGCTCCAACTTCCATCCGCTCGAAGCCGTTCAACGCGGAGTTGATCGCTTCGGCATAGCTGGATGGAACGATCGAGAGGTAGAGGAGCAGGATGGCAACGGCACTCTCGACCGCTAACGAACTACGGGCCAGACCAGCGGAGACGTAGATTGCGACCGGCACGGCGCTGACGGCGAGTACGAGCAGTCGAAGCAGCGTCGTTTCTCCGACGATGCGTCCGGCCGCCGCGCGATCGCGCGCGATGTCGGCAGTCGCAAGCAGGCTCAGGCCGAAGTCAGACAGGGTCTTGACATAGAGCCAGACAACGACGGCGATCGCGTAGCGACCGTTGCCTTCAGGACCGAGTAGCCGTAACAGGAAGATCGCGACGGCGAGGTCGGAGCCACGAATGATCAGTTGCGAGACGATAGGTACAACGCTGTTGCGAGCGATTCGCCTGACCGCGTCACCCGATGGGTCATCGTCGATCGTAGCGATCTTACCGGCGAGCCAGTACGAAGCAATGACAGCGATGAGCGCGGCAAGTACCAGTCCCACAACGACAACTGGCGACGCACTCAGGTCAGCCAGCACGCTAACCTCGCAGGAGCAAGACGAGGATGAACCCGCACATGCCGAACAAGATGATGTAGAAGACGCCAGCGATGAGGAGGATCATGATCTTTGGATGTCGGCTCGCCCAGCTCTTCCGCGCGTCAGCATCGGTTGCCTCAACGACGGAGACGCTGTCGTCGTCCATCAGTGTCTCTCTCTCAGCGCCAGATCATAGGCGCGTCTGGTCCTCCGTGCTGTCTCCTGCCAGCTGAAGCGCTCAGCTCGAGCCACGCCGCTCTCCGCCAGTTCCGCACGGAACGCTGCGTCGTCAAGCAGGCCCAGGATTGCGGTCGCCAGAGATTCGGCGCTGTCAGGATCAGCGTAACAGCCGGCGGAGCCGCCGGTCTCGCGCAACGATGGGATGTCACTCGCGACAACCGGGACGCCACGAGCCATCGCTTCGAGAACTGGCAAGCCGAACCCCTCGTAAAACGACGGCAAGACGGCCAGCGTCGCTTCAGCGTAGAGTGCGTCCAAAGCGCCGTCATTCGGGGCTTCGACGAAGCGGACGATTCCCGACGCTTCAGCCACACGAATCGCTGTGACGATCTCACTGGATCGCCAGCCGATTCGACCGGCGATTGTCAGACGCACGTCAGGATGGACGACGCGAACGATCTCGACTGCCTGAATCAATGTCAGGAGGTTCTTGCGCGGCTCCACCGTACCAACGGTGAGTAGCTCTGGACGGTCACCGGCATGGCGCACGAGTGCTGTTCGAGGGACGCGAACTCCATTCGGAATCGCGACGAGTTTGTGACGGGCAGCCGGAAATCGGTCGGCGACTTCGGCGGCAACGGCAGCCGAGACGGTTACGACAATAGATGCAGCAGCGATCGCTCGTGGGGCCGACGACGAGAGATAGCGGACGAGATTCGGCTCGGCGAACTGCGGCGTGACGAGGAATGACAGATCGTGAATGGTGACGACGCGAGGCTTGCGTGATGGGGGTACGACGAAGTCAGTGCCGTGGAAGACATCGAACGGACCAATCAGCGACTCAACCGAGACGGGAAGGCGCATGCGGTGCCAGGCGAGTGTCGTCATACGTGGATTGATCGGGAGACGCCTAAGCTCCCGTCGATTCCCCGGCGGAAGCTGCCTCAACAGCCGATCATTGTCGGCGTTGGGGCCGGAGGAGGCAAGGAGGTACTCGTCGCGTCCGGGCAGCGCCATCAGAGCCGCCAGCAGCTCACGCGTGTAGCGGCCGACACCGGCGTGTTGAACGGCGGCAGGCGTCGCGTCGAGGGCAATCCGCATCACACCCCCGTTTGCTACTTGCGTTTCGTGGCGATGTAGAGCAGGCCACCGATCAGGACGACGCTGTAGCTGGCGATTGTGCGGTCCAGCAGGGCAGCAGCCGTCGCACTGGCGGCGGTCACATCGAAGAGGCGTAGGGCAAAGACAGTACCGCCTTCGACGACACCCATTCCAGCCGGCGTGAATGGGAACGTCGTCAACAGGCTGGCGAGAAGCGCGATGAAGATGCTCTGCGAGAGGTTGAGATCGATTCCGAGGGCGTGTGCACCGGCGTAGACGCGAGCGCCTTCGAGCGCCCAGATGAGGACGGTCAGACCGGCTACCTTCGGGAAGCCGTGGCGTGAAAACGAGCTGACGATGCCGTCGCTGAGCCGGTTGTAGTATGGCTGAAACCGTTCCGGAAGAAGCGCCTCGATCCGGTGACTGACGGTCATCAGTGTCAGAAGGCCACTCAGACCAATGACAACCAGAGCGGCGCCGGCGAGGAACCACCAACGTAGCCCCGACGGGACGGTCCCGTGGAAGACGAGCAATCCTGAGGCGAGCATCAAGCCGACAAGCGCAACGACATCCAGGAGTCGTTCAGCGAAGATCGTGCCGAGCGTCCGT
Organism: uncultured Chloroflexia bacterium; assembly: GCA_963763325.1. Lineage (GTDB taxonomy): Bacteria > Chloroflexota > Chloroflexia > Thermomicrobiales > CFX8 > JBBECJ01. The sequence goes on along the minus strand of CAVXOL010000024.1, from coordinate 114,336 downwards.
GAAAACGACGGGCCGGCATTCTTCTTGAGCAGATAGCCGCGGTAGGCGTCGCCGAGCTTGGCAGGGACGACACAGTTCGCAAACCAGCCCAGGATATAGATCTCCGTCAGTCCGACGACCCCAGGTACGTCATAGCCGTACTCGCGACTGATCTTTGCGTTGGCAAGGATGTAGCGCCAGCGCAGGGCACGAAGAGGGAACGAACCGTAGTAGGCAGCGAACGCGAGAGCGAGGTAGAGCGGGTTAGCGTGGCGAATTTGCGTCCAGACGTCGGCGAAGTCGATGTCCAGCCGCCAGAAGACGAACGCAATAATCGCGAATGCGGCGACGAATGAGGCAATCGTCTGTGGCGAACGCATGCGCTCGCCGAGTGATATCGAACGTTCAGAGGGATCGTTATCCGCGACAACCGGCTCGGGCGCCTGGGATGCCTTGGTGGGTTGCTCATCTGCCAGCGCACGTTCGTAACTCATTCGCGGGAGTATTCCACGCGAGTTGGCCCGGCTGCCGCCTCCAGCGTTGACCAGCGCTGGTGGGCAGCAACGGCAAGCGCCCAACTGACACTCAACTGGATACCGAGGTTCAGGACGTGCAGGTTCTCGAACGCGTTATGGACGTAGACCGCCGTCATCGTACCGAGTGCGCCGAGCGCGAGAGCCCATGTCAATCGGTCACGGGTCGCGATGGCAACGCGGAGAGCGACGAATGCGAAGCTCAGAATCAGTGTAAGGTAGATCCCGAGGCCAACAATGCCATTCTCGGCCAGCATATGGATGTAGAAGTTATGGGCGTGCCCCTGCGAATATCGGAACGCTTCACGGACGTAGTAATCGGGATAGTTCGTGTTGTAGTTTCCGGCACCGACGCCGAAGACCGGATGATCCTCAAACATGTGCCAGCCGGCCTGCCAGTGCGCCATCCGTTCGACAACGGCGAAGTTGTCGGGAGTGATCGTGATCGAGGCAGCATCAAACGGACGTGCTTCTTCGGCGATTGACTGGACGCGGTCAGTCAGCGTTGCCGGAGCTAGAATGGCTAGTCCGATGATCGCCAGAAGGACCGCGACCGGCAAGGCTGGGACGACGAGGTGCCAGTAGCGGCGAATCGCGACCAGGCAGGTGACGACCACGCCTGCCGTCACACCAATCCACGCGCCGCGTGAGAAGCTGACAAGGATTCCGCCGAGCATGATCGCCGCCGAGCCGAGCAGGACCGTCGTGACAATCACCGAACTCGCAAGCTCCCGACGGCGACCAGCAGCAGTTGTGAACCCACGGCTTCGGACGGCCAGATATGCACGAAAGGTCTCCGGTACGATTCGCAGTCGACTGATGCCAAGCCAGAGAACAGGAAAGACGGCCATTTCCAGGTAGCCGGCAAACGTGTTTGGCCGGCCAAAGGTGCCGTAGGCACGTGAGAACGCGTCCTCGATCATGAAGCTCTCGGGACCGAGTCCAAGTAGCCCCAGGGCGGTGCCGAATCCTGCCTCAAAGGCACCGGCGATGCCGATCGTGAGAATGATGGCGGTCACGATTCGCTCGGACGTACCGACAAGAACTTGCATTGCCGCGAAGAACGCAAACAGCGCGATCAACCAGCGGACAAGATCGGACGAAGCCGCGCCAAGATCGCGCGCAACGTGGGCCGTGACGATCATCCATGCGATCAATGCGACGAACGGAACGGTGAGCAGGCTTCCGACGACCGGCCTGCGACCAACTGTCCACCAGAGTACGAGACCGGCGAAGGCAGCGAACAGCGATGCGCGGGTGAGCGTCAGCGTGCCGCCTCCAACGGCTCCAAGTTGCTGGGCAGGAACACTGGCAACCAGGAGGGCGACACCGAGCCACGGCCAACGCATGAGACCGAGCGCGACCAGGACCAACAGTGGCGCAACCACCAGCACGATTGGCGACGTTGCAGCCGTGGCCAGAATGAGGAGCAGCGTCAGGACGCCACCCGCCAGCCAGGCGATAGACCGGCGGCTCAGCAGCGTCTGCTGGAGAGCCGGAGTCACGCGAAGAGTGTCTCCGCCGCGCGAAAGTGCTCGATCGTGGCTCGCAGGCCGTCTTCGAGATCGATCAACGGCTCCCAGCCAAGGAGGTTTCGCGCCTTCGTGATGTCTGGGCAGCGGCGCTCCGGGTCGTCCTGCCTGGCGTCGACGAACTCGATCGGCGCGTCCGACTGGCAGTAGCCGGTGATGATCTGGGCCAGATCGTGGACTGTCCGCTCATCAGGATTACCAAGGTTGATGACCTCGCCAGTTGTCCCTGGGCACTCCATCGCCCGCCGCAGGCCGCGTACGAGATCGGAGACGTAGCAAAGCGATCGCGTCTGAGTACCGTCGCCGAAGATAATGAGCGGCTCGCCTCGTTCGGCGGCGCGAATGAAGTTCGGGATGACCCGCCCGTCGTTGGGATCGTTGCGTGGCCCATAGGTGTTGAAGATGCGGATGATGCGGGCATCAAGCTGGAACTGCCTGACATACTCCATCGTGATCGACTCGCCGAAGCGCTTGCTCTCGTCGTAACAGGAACGAGGGCCGACGGGATTCACGTTGCCGAAGTACGTCTCTGGCTGTGGGTGGATGTCCGGGTTGCCGTACGACTCGCTGGTAGAGGTGTAGAGGAGTTGAGCGCCGCAGCGCTGTGCGAATTTCAGCATATTGTGGGTGCCGACTGAATTGACCAGATGAGTCTCGATCGGATGGCGCATGTAACCGACCGGGCTTGCCGGACTGGCCAGGTGATAGACGCGGTCAGCACGGATCGACTCGTCGAGTTCGTTGACGATGTCATGCTCGACTAATCGAAATGCTGGTTGATCAAGCAGGTGTTCGATGTTCTTTTGTCGACCTGTGATGAAGTTGTCAACACAGATGACGTCCTGACCGTCCGCGATCAGGCTATCGCAGAGGTGCGAACCTATGAAGCCTGCCCCGCCCGACACCAGCACGCGCAATGTAGCCCCCTCTGTCGATGCTGGTTGCCTCAGAACGTGTCCGGAAGGCCAGCCAGGCGAGTAGCCAACAGCTCATCGCCAGATCGTGCGAGAAAAACGCATTATCTACCATGCCATGGGCGAAGGTTGCCACGAGCGCAACCAGCGCCGCCATCCCCAACGGTTGAGGACGAGGCGAATCCCGCATGCAGCGCGCCAACGCTATCAGGCACAACAGCACCCCGAATGCAGCGAAGGCGGCGCCGATTATACCCAGTCTGATCCAGAAATCGAGCAGAAAGTTGTGTGCGTGGGACGTGAAGCGCTCTCCCCAGGCGGTTGGTTGCACATAACGCGGGAGATAGGCGTAGAGGAACTGATCTGGTCCGTAGCCTCGGACCGGCCGGTCGTCGATCATCGCCAGCGCTGAACTCCAGATGTCGAGCCTCAATGACCCGCTGCCGCCATCGAACAGATCGAGCATCCGGTCACGGGCAACGACAACGCCGAGCAACAGGCTCAACGCGGCCGAGCCAGCGCCGATCAACCGCAGGCGCGGAGTTGCATTGACGAGCACCAGACTGAGCGCCACCAGAATTGCGAGCATCGCACCGCGCGAGAAGGTGATGGCGACCGCAATCGTGCAGACGACCAGCATTGGGCCAATGTAGCGTCGAACGCGTGGATCGAGGATCGTCCAGACGAAGGCGAGGATAGCGATCCGGACGGTCATCAGCGCGAGCGCGTTTGGATGCGGATATGGGCCAGCGATCCGCGTCACGCCACCGACCGAGACACCTCCGCCTAGCGCCAGGTCGGCCAGGGCGTGGAGGGACGCGACCGCCCCACCGAAGATCAGCGCGAATGCTGCGAACTCTGGCAACCATTGCTTGCGCCGATGCCATACCAGCAGAACGAGCAGCAACGCCGGTTCAACCAGTGTCCAGCGCCACTCGCGCAGACTTTCGGCGCGGTGGTCGGGGTCGTACGGGAATACAACGAGGACTCCGCCGAGGACAGCCAGTGCCCCGGCCGCCAGGACGACTGGCGTCGTGACGATTGCAACCAATTCTGAGCGGAACGCGCCGAAAATCCTGACTGGGGCGATACCAGATTCAACGACGAGCTTGAACGTTGTCCCGACGGCGGCGAGTAGCAGCAGGAGCTCCGACGCGGCGAATTCCTGACCGGCAACCTCGACTGGACGAAAAAAGTACGGCAACGCCGCGACAGCCGCGCCGAGCACACCTGCAGGTGACCAGCAGGCCAGGCCCAGCACCACTAACAGTCCGAGGGCGGTGAGTGGGATCACACCAGCCATGCCGGAAAGCACCAGCATGAGACAGCTGGTGAGCGCGACGACCAGCGCCGTCCGTGCCTCAGCGGTCGCGAGCGAAGACACGAGGGTGTCCTGGTCTCGGCAGGCGTCGAGGCGGTCCAGACCTGCGGCGAATGGCGGTTATGGCCGTGTAACAGCGCTCGACAAGCGCGATGACGCCCGCGAGTAGTACAACGGCGACTGCCATTGTCCCGGTCCAGGCGGTCGCTGGCTTGCCAGTCACGAACAGGCCGGAAATGGTGACGCTCTGGCCGTCGTTGACGACTGCCTGGACGACGATTTCGTGGCGAGCGGCGGGCAGCCCGTTCGCAATTGGAATTGCTGCGTCTCGCGCCTGCAGACTAGCGAGGTCGAGTACGACGGTTGGTGGCGCAGTTGGCGACTCCGGGTCGATCCAGACCTGGACGAGGCCACTATCTGGCGATTCGATGCCAAGCAGATAGACATCCGTGCCAACAAAGTCAGCGGCAATTGCTGCCGTGGACATCGACGCGCGGAGGTAGTTCACGGTCCCGACGTTCGACTGCTGCCACTGGTCGTTCGCAGCAATCGCAGGGGCACCGACACTGGAAAAACCCTCCGGCAACACATCGCCGGCCAGAACGACAGAGCCAATCGAGCTGGCCAAGGCACTCGGATCGACAGAACCAGCGGGAGACAGCAGGATGAGCGCCGAATGCGATGTTCCGGCCATTGCTCGGGCGGCATCCTCGACCAGGCCACTGCTGACTGGCTCGAACACTTCCAGCTCGAACATCGCGTAGCGGCCAGGTGAGCGAAGGCGGAACTCATCAACGGTGAGATCGTTGGGACCATCCAACCGTTCGACGACGACGACACTGCTACTCGCGAGTGGGATAAGCGAATTGTTCGTCGACCGGATCTCGGCATCGGGACGGGCGGCCTCGTCGATGTCGTCGTGCCAACCAGGATGCTCATCTGGGTCGCACGCAGTTGCATAAATGATCTGTTCGGGGAATCTGGACCGAATCGCGCCGACAGCAGCTTGCGCGATGCCGAGGCCGCCGACGATATCCGGAGGCCTTCGAAGACAGACGGCCAGCGGCGAGCCTCCGGCTGCCTGCCGAAGCGTGTCAATTGCGTTGAGCCCCGTCTCTCGCTGCTCCTCCTGTGACAGGGAAAGAACGACATCGGCGTCGACAGGAACGACCATGAGTGCCAACGATGGATTCCCGGCAGCATTCAACCAGTCCAACGCCTGCAACGACGACATGCCGCTCAGGTCGAGTCCGAACATTCGATGTCGTTCGAACGGGAGTGGTGCATCTGGGGGTGCCAGCAGTCCGCCGCCGCGTGAGCCTTGCTCAGCCAGCCCGAGGCAGATGAACGCAACCATCGCGAGCGACAGAACAGTCCAACTTGCGCGCCGCCACAAGGCCGGATCGAAGGAGGGGATCACGCGGTACCTCGCGGCCTATCTGGTTGCGTCGGGGCGCGGCGAACCGAAACGACTTGCATGATCGGCGATTGTACCAATGGAGGGCGGGCGATGGAGGCTCGGGTACACTTCGCGGATGGATGGGAGTAGGCGATGCGTCAGCGGCGACCAGCACTCGGCATCATTGGCGGCAGCGGTCTCTACGGCCTTGGTTCGCTGACCGATGTCGAAATCGTGGAGATCGATACACCGTGGGGCAAGCCTTCAGAGCCGATTCGCGTCGGCGAGATCGGGGGCCAACCGATCGCGTTCCTGAGCCGCCACGGAGCAGGGCACCGGTTGTCACCGACCGATGTTCCATATGCGGCCAACGTGTGTGCGATGAAGATGCTGGGCGTTAGCCGGCTGGTATCGATCAGTGCTGTCGGTAGCTTGCGAGAAGACTATCCACCGAGATCCTTTGTCATTCCGGACGGGACGATCGACCGAACCGTTGGCCGGCAGCGATCGTTCTTCGAGCGGGGCATTGTGGCGCATGTCTCGATAGCCGATCCGTTCTGTCCTGACCTATCGGCCTTTTTGGCCGGGGTCGCTTCCGTTGGAGAATTGCCGGTCAACGCGGGCGGGACATATATTGCCATCGAAGGGCCGCAATTCTCGACCCGCGCCGAGTCGGCTCTCTTCCGTTCGTGGGGCGCGAGCGTCATCGGGATGACAGCGATGCCAGAAGCCCGACTGGCGCGGGAGGGCGAGCTTTGCTACGCCTGTCTGGCGATGGTCACTGACTACGACGTCTGGCACGAGCAGGACGGTCCAGTCACGGTCGACGCCGTCCTCGCGAACCTGCACGCGATGACCGACGCGGTTCAGTCGATTGTGACGGCACTGGCAGTTGAACCGCTGCCTGAGTGCCGCTCGGGCTGCGGCAACGCGCTTGCGAACGCGATCGCAACCAGCTCGGGAGCGGTGGACGAGGCGACCCGCGAGCGACTGGAACCGATTGCCGGACGGTATCTTGGACCCGGAAACGCTATCTAATGTTCCAACGGATCCGTTTCACGGAACTGCAACTCCTGATTGTGCCATCGGCGATGACGATCGTCGGGCTGCTGACGATCTACCTCGCGTCAACACGGGATCTGGAGTGGGATTGGCGCGACATCTGGGTGTCGTTGGCCTTCATGGCCGCCGTCTTCTTCATCTCGGCCTGGCTCAGTGCGACCGGATTCAAAGGCGATCAGGTGCTCTTTCCGATCGTCGTCTGCATTGCAGGCCTGGGTTTACTGGTCATCCAACGACTTGCCCCTGACCTGAACGAGATCGACGCTGCCGCTTATGGCAATCTGGCGCGCAATCAGATCATCTATCTGACGGCGGGATTTGTCCTGTTGCTGGGCGTCTGTACGTTCGTTCGGTCGCTTGGTTGGTTGCGTCGCTATAAGTACACCTGGGCGTTCGCCGCGATCGGGTTGATGATGGCGACGATGGTGATCGGGACCGAGTACAACGGTGCTCGGCTCTGGATCAACATCGGACCATTCAGCGTTCAACCGTCCGAGATGGCGAAAATCGCGATGGTCGTCTTTCTGGCAGGGTATCTGGCAGAAAACCGGGACCTGATCGCCTCGAATTATCAGGTTGGGCCGTTCCGGCTACCGCCATTGCCGTATCTGGCGCCGATGGTTCTGATGTGGAGCTTCTCGCTCCTGATAGTCGTCTTGCAGAACGACCTCGGCACGGCGTTACTGTTCTTCGGTGTCTTTCTTTCAATGCTGTACCTCGCAAGCGGCAGGCTGCTCTATGTCGTCGCCGGGTTGGGGACGTTCGCGCTCGGCGTCTATGTCGCGTACAACCTGTTCTCGCGGATCGGACTGAGAGTGTCCAGTTGGCTCAATCCGTGGGCGGATCCGCTGGACACCGGCTATCAGCCGGTCCAGTCCGAGTATGCGATGGCGACTGGCAAGCTGTTTGGAACCGGGCTGGCGCAGGGGCACCCGACGTTCGTCTCGGAAGTCCACAGTGACTACATCTTCGCAGCGATTGGCGAAGAGCTTGGGTTGCTGGGAACGCTGGTCGTCTTGTTGTTGTTCCTGCTACTCGTCTTTCGGGGCTTCTATATTGCGCTCAATGCTCGTGACGCATTTGGCCGATTTCTGGCGGCGGGTTTGACGACGATCCTTGCCCTTCAGGCATTGATCATCATCGGCGGCACCATCCGTCTGATTCCGCTAACCGGTATCACGTTACCCTTCGTGAGCGCTGGCGGCAGCTCACTGTTGACCAACTTCATCATCATTGGACTGCTGATGCGAATTTCCGATCCGACGGTGACACGATAATGGGAACGTTTTTACGGTTGGCTGCGTTCGTCGGCGCAATGCTGGTGATCGCTTACGGATTCGGTGGGACGGAAGGCCAGGCTGACAGGGTCTGGCTGGGGCTGTTGCTAGGAGCAGGAGTCCTGTTAGCGATCGCGTGGTGGCCGCGTGGAACGCGCTCATTGCCCGTATTCAACCGAACGTTGTTGCGCTGGTCAGCAATCATCCTCGTCTGCTTCACGCTGGTCAGCATCCAACTCGTTCGGGTCCAGATTGTCGAATCAAGCCGGACGATATCACGGGTCGCAGAAGCGCCGAATGGGGAGATTGCCAGCAACCCGCGCGAGCGGCTGCGGGCATTGGAGATGCAGCGAGGGCGTATCGTCGACAGAAATGGAAGTGTCCTGGCCGACACGGTCGAACGCGAGGACGGGACGTATGAACGGACCTGGCCCGAGCTGTCAACGGCGCCGCTGATCGGCTACTACTCGCCGGAAATGTATGGGCTGACCAATATCGAGGCTGCGTACGATGAGTATCTGTCCGGCCAGGACGGCGGAAATCCGGCCGAGGAGTGGCTCGACGGAATCCTGCACGAGCAGCGACACGGCTACGATCTGGAGCTGACGATCGACCTCGACCTCCAGAATCTGGCGGCCGAGCTGCTTGGCGGGCGGGCGGGGGCCGTCGTGTTGATGGATGCCGAGTCCGGCGAGATGCTGTCGATGTACGGCGCACCGGTCTTTGATCCGAACCGGCTGTATGCCAACCTCGGCCAGCAGTCGGACGAGGAAGTCGCCGCAATCGAGGCATACTGGGCCGAACTGAACGCTGATCCAAATGCTCCGCTCGTCTTTCGGCCAACCGACGGTCTCTACAATCCCGGATCGACCTTCAAGACAGTCACTGCGTCAGCGATCATCGATTCCGGCGAGGCGTCGCTCGACTCGGTCTTTCGCGATGAGGGCGTCTTCGAGATCGAAGGCCGGATTATTGAGGAACTGAACCGTCCAGACCCCAACAAGGTGAACTGGTCGCTCGAAGAATCATACGCATATTCACTCAATGTCGTGTTCGCCCAGATCGGCCTCCAGCTTGGAAGCCAGGAACTTTGGGATTACGCCCAGCGGTTCGGGTTTGGGGAGTCGATACCGTTCGACTTCGACGTCGTAACGACGCAGGTAGCCAATTCGCGGGACGAGCTCAACAATCGCGCTCTGCTGGCCGACACCGGATTTGGTCAGGGCCAGATCCTGGCTTCACCCCTGCAAATGGCGATGGTCGTTGCCGCGATCGTGAACGACGGCGTCATGATGGAGCCGATGGTGGTTGACCGGGTGCTCGGGGAAGGGGGCGAGGTACTGGAGGATTTCGATGATGACGAGTGGCGGCGCGCCATCTCCGGGCGACAGCGCTGCCGCCGTGCGGGATCTGCTGCTGGCAACTGTCGACTACGGCTATTCACAGGCGGCAGCCATCGAGGGCCTGACCGTCGGTGGAAAGACCGGCACCGCCGAACTGGGTGAAGGCGAACCGCACTCCTGGTTCACTGGTTTCGCGGAGGCTGGGGATCGCAAACTCGTCGTCTCCGTCATCGTCGAGCGAGGCGGCCCGGGCTCCCAGGCAGCCCAACCAATCGGGCGCGCACTGCTGGAAGCCGCATTCGAGGAGGCGGAGTAATTCGTCATGTCACGTCCGAGCTGCAGCTCAGGACGTACGACGGTAATGGCGAAAATTGCGCGGTTTGACAGATTGAACTAAGATGGCTGGGGCTTAGATCGGGGGATGGGGCTTCGAGGTATCGCGACGTCCTCTAACTTTGCAACCAACGCCCTCGAACCACACCCAGTGAACTGCACGCCGGTAGTACGCGCGGAAGGAATCGGCATGAGCTACGACCAGAATGCGGTCCGGACGATCCTCGATCGCGTACGTGATGATGGGCGCACCGCGCTGACGCGCCGACGAAGCCCGCAGCGTCTGCGAGGCGTACGGCATCACGATGCCCGGTGAAGGGCTGGCCCGCTCGGCCGACGAAGCCGTCCGCTTGCCGGCGACCTCGGGTATCCAGTCGTCCTGAAGATCGCATCACCTGACATCCTGCACAAGACCGATGCCGGCGGCGTCGTGATCGGGCTTGGACAGCGACGACGCCGTAGCGGCAGGCGTTCGAGCTCGATCATCTCCGACGCGCGCGCCTACCACCCCGAAGCCCGCATGCATGGGGTGCAGGTCCAGCAGATGGTTCCAGCGGCGCACGAGGTCATTGTCGGCGCCGTCACCGATCCGAGCTTCGGCAAGCTGGTGGCGGTCGGCCTCGGCGGTGTACTGGTCGAGGTGTTGAGGGATGTCACCTTCAGATCTGGCGCCGGTGACGCATCCGACGAAGCGCACGTCGATGTTTGACGACTTGCGCGGCGGCGCGGTCTTGCGCGGCGTGCGTGGGCAGGCAGGCGCGGATTTGGACGCGCTGGCCAGTCTCGTTGAGGGCGTTTCACAACTGGTTGACGACTTCCCCGAAATCCACGAACTCGACCTGAATCCAGTCTTCGCAAGCGAGTCCGGCGCCGTCGCTGTCGACGCGCGGATCATCGCCAACTTCTCGCCCGTCCCGAGCCGCGCTACCGGCCTTCTCAGGACGAGATCCTGACGGGCCATGCGCCGGATCATGCAGCCGAACGCGGTCGCCGTCATTGGCGCATCGCCGGAGGACGGCAAGATCGGCAACTCGGTCATGAAGAACCTGATCAACGGAGGCTACCACGGCGAGATCTACCCGATTCACCCGAGGGCCGAGGAGATTCTCGGCCTGACGTGCTACAAGAGCGTCCTGGACGTGCCTGGTGAGATCGATGTCGCCGTCTTCTGCATCCCGGCCAAGTTCGTGGCCGGCGTGCTGGAGGAGGTCGGCCAGCAAGCAGATTCCCGGCGCGGTCCTGATCCCATCCGGCTTCGCCGAAATCGGCGAGGTCGAGCTGCAGGACGAGGTCTTGCGGGTCGCGCGCAAGCACGACATCCGCCTGATGGGACCGAATATCTACGGCTTCTACTACACGCCCAGCAACCTCTGCGCGACCTTCTGCACGCCGTACACAGAAGCGGCCAGGTGGCGCTCTCGTCGCAGAGCGGCGGCGTCGGCATGGCGATCATCGGCTTCAGCCGCTCGAACCAGATGGGAGTCTCGGCGATCGTCGGTCTCGGCAACAAGGCCGACATCGACGAGGACGACCTGCTGACGTTCTTCGAGCAGGACGACAACACGCAGGTGATCGCGATGCATGTCGAAGACCTGAAGGACGGCCGGGCGTTCGCCGAGGTCGCCAAGCGCGTGTCGAAGCAGAAGCCGGTCGTCATGCTGAAGGCCGGCCGAACGTCGATGGGCGCGAGGGCGGCCGAGTCGCACACCGGAGCGCTGGCCGGCAACGACAAGATCTACGACGATGTCCTGCGGCAGAGCGGTGTCATTCGCGCGCATCAGCCTCAACGACATGCTGGAGTTCGCCCGGGGGTTGCAGATGCTGCCGACGCCGGCCGGTGAGAACGTGCTGATCATCACCGGCGCCGGGGGTCCGGCGTCTTGCTGTCCGACGCGTGCGTCGACAACGGGCTGCAATTGATGGCGATGCCTCCCGATCTGGACGCGGCCTTCCGCGAGTACATCCCGCCATTCGGCGCGTCGGGCAATCCGGTCGACATCACCGGCGGCGAACCGCCGACGACCTATCGATCAGACGATCCGCCTGGCGCTGGACGACGAGCGCGTTCACGCGCTGATTCTCGGCTACTGGCACACGATCATCACGCCGCCGATGACGTTCGCGAACTCTGCTGAGCGAGGAGATCGAGGCGGCGCGCGAGCGCGGGATCAACAAGCCGGTCGTGGCGTCGCTGGTTGGAGACGTCGAGGTCGAAGACGCCTGCCGGCATCTGATGGAGCACCGCATCCTGGCCTATCCGTACACGACCGAGAAACCGGTGGCGGTCCTCGGCGCGAAGTATCGATGGGCGAGACAGGCAGGGCCGAACTGACATGCTAAAGGGGAGTAAGAGGGGGAGAGGGATTCGATCCGTCGCGCTGATACTGGACTCGCACACAGCATACGATGATCGACTACAGGTGCTGATGACGACGCGGGTGCGGACTGATACGGCTGTGGAGACAGGCGCGCTGACGGACGGTTTTCACCTCGTCATCGACGCACTCAAGCTCAACGACATCAACACCATCTATCACGTGCCCGGAATCCCGATCACGGATCTGGGCCGATTCATGCAGGCCGCCGGCATGCGGGTTCTCTCGTTCCGGCATGAGCAGAATGCGGGCTATGCCGCGGCAATTGCCGGATATCTTACGAAGAAACCTGGCGTCTGCATGACCGTCTCGGCGCCGGGTTTCCTCAACGGCCTGACCGCGCTGGCCCACGCCACGACCAACTGCTTCCCGATGATCCTGATCAGCGGTTCGTCAGAGCGTGAGATCGTCGATCTGCAGCAGGGCGATTATGAAGAGATGGATCAACTGGCCATCGCGAAGCCGCTCTGCAAGGCAGCCTTCCGCGTCCTGCATGCCGAAGACATCGGCATCGGGGTCGCCCGCGCCATTCGCGCTGCCGTTTCCGGCCGCCCGGGCGGCGTCTATCTCGATCTGCCGGCGAAGCTCCTGGGCCAGACGCATGGACGCGGCAAAGGGCGCCAGCTCACTCGTCAAGGTTGTCGATGCCGCACCGCGTCAGTTGCCTGCCCCGGAGGCGGTCGATCGAGCAATCGAAGTGCTCAAAGAGCGCCAAACGTCCGCTGATCATTCTCGGCAAGGGGGCGGCCTACGCGCAGGCCGATGACGAGATCCGCGCACTCGTGGAGACGAGCGGCATTCCCTACCTGCCCATGAGCATGGCCAAAGGGCTGCTGCCGGACACCCATCCGCAATCGGCAGCAGCGGCGCGCTCGCTGGTATTGCAGGAATCCGATGTGGTGATGCTGATCGGGGCCCGCCTCAACTGGCTGCTGTCGCACGGCAAAGGCAAGACCTGGGGTAGTCAGCCGAAGAAGTTTGTGCAGATCGACATCGAACCCCGGGAGATGGATAGCAATGTCCAGATTGCCGCTCCCCTGGTGGGCGATATCGGCTCCTGTGTTTCGGCGCTCCTGGAGCGCATGCAAGAGAACTGGACGCACGCCGCCGGCCGAATGGATCGGCGAGGTAGGGGACAAGGTGGAAACCAACGTCGCCCGCATGGCGCCCCGGCTGCAAAACAACAATGTGCCGATGGACTTCCATGGAGCACTCGGTGCGCTGCGCACCGTCATCGCAGAGCGGCCCGACGCGATCCTCGTCAACGAGGGGGCCAACACGCTCGATTTCGCACGCAGCATCATCGACATGTACCAGCCGCGCAAACGGCTGGATGTGGGCACCTGGGGCGTCATGGGTGTCGGCATGGGTTACGCGATCGCGGCCGCCGTAGAGACCGGCAAGCCCGTGCTCGCCGTCGAAGGCGATAGCGCATTCGGGTTCTCCGGTATGGAGATCGAAACCATCTGCCGGTACAACCTGCCGGTCTGTGTCGTGGTCTTCAACAACGGCGGAATCTATCGGGGAACCGACGTCAACCCGTCCGGAGGCGCGGATGTCGCCACGACCGTCTTCGTCAAGGGCGCCCGCTACGACAAGATGATGGAAGCGTTCGGCGGCGTCGGCGTCAACGCGACGACGCCCGACGAATTGAGCCGCGCGGTGAACGCGGCCATGGATTCCGGCAAGCCGACGCTGGTGAATGCTGTGATTGACGAGAAGGCCGGGACCGAGAGCGGGCGAATCGGCAACCTCAATCCGCAGAGTGTAGTGGCCAAGCGATAATCGAACGGCATTCGATCGAGGAGAGGGAAGGGGAGAAGGGAATCATGGGAAAAGCGCTGGAGGGCGTCCGTATTCTTGACATGACTCACGTTCAATCGGGTCCGACCTGCACGCAACTGCTGGCCTGGTTCGGCGCGGACGTCATCAAGATCGAACTGCCCGGTGTCGGCGACGCCACGCGGAGTCAGCTTCGCGACATTCCGGATGTGGATAGCCTGTACTTCACGATGCTGAATCACAACAAGCGCAGTGTGACGCTGAATACCAAGGCCGAGACGGGCAAGAAGATCTTCTCCAGGCTCATCGAGGAGTGCGATGTGATGGTGGAAAACTTCGCGCCTGGCGCCATCGACCGGATGGGCTTCCCATGGGAAAAGATCCAGGAGATCAATCCGCGCATGATCTACGCGTCGGTCAAGGGTTTCGGCCCCGGCCCGTATGAAGACTGCAAAGTCTATGAAAATATCGCGCAAAGCACTGGCGGGGCGGCGTCGACAACCGGTTTCCTCGATGGACCACCGTTGGTGACCGGCGCGCAAATCGGCGACTCGGGTACCGGGGTTCACCTCGCGCTGGGTATCGTGACGGCGCTGTATCAACGCGAGCAAACGGGGAAGGGACAGCGCGTCGAAGTGCCATGCAGGACGCCGTCCTCAATCTGTGTCGGGTGAAGATGCGCGACCAGCAGCGTCTTGCCCATGGCCCGCTGACAGAATACAGCCAGTACGGACAAGGGATTGAGTTCGGCGAGGCGACGCCGCGTGCCGGCAACGATTCCGGTGGCGGTCAGCCGGGCTGGATCGTCAAATGCAAAGGTTGGGAGACAGACCCCAACGCATACGTCTATTTCATCACCCAGGCAGCCGTATGGGGCAACGTCTGCGATCTGATCGGCAAGCCCGAGTGGAAAGACAGATCCCAGCTATGCCACGCCCAACGCGCGGCTCGATAAGATCCCCCAGATCTTCGATACATCGAGGAATGGACGAAGACCCTCGACAAGTTCGAGGTCATGGATCTATGTAACCCGCTCAATATCCCGTGCGGGCCGATCCTGTCGATGAAGGAGCTGGCGGAAGAGCCGTCGTTGCGCGCAACCGGCACGGTGGTCGAGGTCGATCACCCGACTCGCGGCAAGTACCTCACGGTCGGCAACCCCGTCAAATTGTCCGCCTCGCCTTCCGACGTACAACGCTCTCCACTGTTGGGTGAGCACACCGACGAGATCTTACGGAGCGTGGTCGGGTTCGGCGATGAGGAAATAGCCGCCGCCCGCGAAGAAGGAGCCATCTAGTCTCTCGCGCTGCCGTCACGCCGGCCGGCGTCGGTTTCGTCGAGCTGAATCTTCAAGCAGGCTGGGAAGGGCGTGCCACCGTTGCCGACGGCAGCGGAGTTGGCTGCGCCCTTCTTTGCCTGGCTGGGAACGTGGCTCGTGACATGCACGAGCGTCCGCCGTTGGCACGTTCGCGGATCAGTTCATCGCCGCCATGTCGACGAAGACGATGGCCACCGGCTGGCTCACGAAACTCTGCACGTTCGATGATTTGCGCCAAGAAGACGTCAGAATCACCTCCTGCTTACGAGGATGATCACTTGATGATTGCTGCAACCTACACCTGGTGCGCGTCCCCTTTATCCGACACCGCTGTAGGCTGATTTTCGCGTACGAATGCGAAAAATGGTATAATCAACTGTCTGCGGACCGGAGGGGACTCTCATTGTTGCGACTGTCGGAAACCGAGTTCGAGGAGCTAGTTGTCGCTGCATTGGACACCCTTCCCGAAGAGTTGTTGCAACTGATGAACAACATCGAGGTAACGGTCGAGCGACTGCCGAGCAGGCAACAGATGCGTCGCGTGGGTCTCCGATTCGGCACGCTTCTCGGCCTCTACGAAGGGATCCCGCTGACGGCCCGCCACAGTTCGTCGTACTCGTTAGTTGTGCCGGACAAGATCACGATCTTTCAGCGACCGATCGAAGGAATCTGTTCGACGCACGAAGAAATCGTGGCGCAGGTCCGCAAGACGGTGATCCATGAGGTCGCGCATCACTTCGGGATCGGTGAGGAACGGCTGCGTGAGCTCGGCTGGGGCTGACGGGAACGTGGAACATGCACGACCTGGACCGTGAAAACCCGGCGAATTCGACTCGTGATAACCGGATGGACCGGGAAATACCGTTGCCCGGAGTGATCGATACGATCGGGTTTGGATTTGCGGCACTGATACTTCGACCATTGGCAATCCTGCCGATCGTATTGCTCGATCTCTATCTGTTGCTCGGTCCACGCATTGCCCTTGCTCCGTTGAGCAACCCAATGTCCGACACGTTGCGACGGCGAGGTGATGGGTGGGACGCATTCGCCACCGAAGTGGCACGGCTGGAAGGGTTCAACATTTTTGAGATCGCGTCACTTGAGGTACCGCTGTTGCGAACGCCTGGCATTGTGCCGTCGTTCGCTGGCGATCGGATCGCAGACATCCGCGTCGGAGCAAGCTGGTCGAGTTTGCCGGGTGGCGTCGTGCTTCTGCTTCTGATCGGGATACTTGTGGCGGGTTTTCTGCTCGTTGCGGCGTATCGCTCACTTCTCGCGCAGGCCGCTCTCGCGAGCAGACAGGGGACGCTGTCTGTTCATCCTCGACTGATCATACGCCGGGCTGGAAACATCGCGGCGTGGGCGGTGGCGCTGGCAGGGCTGGCATTACTGGTCGCGATGCCGGTCATGGTCGCGACGATCGTCGGCGCAGTGCTTGGCTTCGGAGAAGTGACTTTGTTGTGGCTGTTCCTGCTCTTTCCAGCGACCTGGGCGTGGGTCCACTTCTTTTTCTCGATCCACGCGATGGTTATCGATGACGCCGGGCCGCTTTCGGCGATGCGATCAAGCTATCAGGTGGTCCAGCACCATTTCTGGCAATCGTTGCGCTTCATGAGTGCGTCACTGCTGATTACAACCGGATTGTCGTTCGCACTGCGTGAGCTGGCGACCAGCCTGCCGGGGGCGCTGCTCGCAATCATGCTCAACGCCGTTATCGCGAGCGGCATGATCGTCGCCGCTATGTTGTTCTATCGCGACCGGGCCGACCGACTCGGCCTGTACGCTCAAGCCCCAGGAAGGTAATGACGAACGTGGCACAGGCAACCAAACCAAGCACACCGACGAGGAAGTCGTACGACGCGAAGGACATCGAAGTCCTGGAGGGACTTGAAGCAGTTCGGCGGCGACCTGGCATGTATATCGGCAGCACCGATCTACGCGGGCTGCACCATCTGATCACTGAGGTTGTCGATAACGCGATTGACGAAGCGATTGGCGGGCACTGCGATACGGTACGGATTACCATCCACCCTGACGCATCCGTGACGGTCAGCGACAATGGTCGCGGTATTCCGACCGGCAAGCATCCGAAGCTCAACAAGTCGGCGCTCGAGGTCGTGATGACGATCCTGCACGCGGGCGGCAAGTTCGGTGGCGAGGGCTACAAGATGTCCTCCGGACTGCACGGCGTAGGTGTTTCGGTTGTCAATGGCCTCTCCGAGTGGATGATCGCCGAAGTCCGCCGCGACGGTAATCTGCACCGGCAGGAATATCGGACGGGTATCCCGACTGGTCCGGTTCGAAAGGTCGGCTCGTCCGATCCTGACGATCACGGTACAACGCAGCACTGGATGCCGGACGCGACGATCTTCGACACGCTCGACTACAACTTCGACACGCTGGCGAATCGGTTCCGGGAGATGGCCTACCTGACGAAGGGGCTTCGAATCATCTTCACTGACGAGCGAAGCGACCGCGAGATGACGTTCTATTTCGAAGGCGGAATCCAGTCGTTCGTCCGGCACCTGAACAAGACGCGAGCGGTACTGCACCCGAAGCCGTTCTACATGTATCGGCAGGTCGGCGACTTCATCGTCGAGGTCGCGTTGCAGTACAACGACACCTACGGTGAGTCGACTCACACGTTCGCGAACAACATCAACACCGTCGATGGTGGGTCACACCTGACCGGCTTCAAGACGGCGCTGACACGGACGATCAACGAGTACGCCCGTAAGAACGGCTTCCTGAAGGAGAACGACGAAAGCCTGAGCGGCGAGGATGTTCGTGAGGGACTCTGCGGCGATCGTCAGCGTGAAGCTGCCGGAGCCACAGTTCGAAGGGCAGACGAAGGGCAAGCTGGGTAACGCCGATGGCTGGCGCCGTTCAGTCGGTCGTTAACGAACTCCTGGCGCAGCATCTGGAAGAAAACCCACAGGCTGCCAAACGGATCGTCGACAAATGCATCACTGCGGCGCGCGCCCGCGACGCCGCCCGGAAGGCGCGCGACCTGGTCCAGCGCAAGGGCAGCCTCGACACGTTCTCGTTGCCTGGCAAGCTGGCCGACTGCTCCGAGCGCGACCCGGCGAGGGCAGAGTTGTACATCGTCGAGGGTGACTCGGCCGGTGGCTCGGCCAAGCAGGGTCGCGACCGCCGCTTCCAGGCGATTCTGCCGTTGCGGGGCAAGATCCTGAATGTCGAGAAGGCGCGGCTCGATAAGATGCTGCAAAATGCGAAATCCGGCGCTGATCACCGCGCTGGGGACCGGCATCGGCAGACGACCTTCGACCCACCAAGCTGCGCTACCACCGCGTCATTATCATGACCGATGCCGACGTCGACGGGGCACACATTCGGACGCTGCTGTTGACGTTCTTCTTCCGACACATGGAGAGCCTGATCGTCGACGGACGGCTCTACATCGCCCAGCCTCCGCTTTACCGGATGCAGAAGGGCAATGACGTTCGCTGGGTCTACAACGACGAAGAGCGCGAACGCGTTCAGCAGGAGCTGGGCGAGGGTCGAATCGAGCTCCAGCGTTACAAGGGACTCGGTGAGATGAACCCTGAGCAACTCTGGGAGACGACGATGGATACGGCGTCACGAACGTTGTTGCAGGTCACGATTGAGGACGCGGTCCACTCGGATGAGACGTTCGACATGCTGATGGGGAACGCCGTTCCACCACGCAAACGATTCATCCAGACGCACGCACGTGAGGTCCAGAATCTCGACGTGTAAAACGGTTGCTGAAACACCCTCGCCGCGCCGTCGAACCGACGCTTGCGAGGGTGTTTCGCGTCTGACACGAGAGTGATACCCTACGTTTCCGAAGCATTCCGGTTGTTAACTGGCGTTCAGCGGCTCGTTCGGAGAGACAGTAACTATGCGGATCGCGCTCGATGCACACGGTGGCGATTTCGGAGTTCCTCGTAACATCTCAGCAGCGCTGGAACTCGCAAGCGATCCCAGGATTCGGTTGATACTCGTCGGGCGTAAGCCGGAAGTCGAAGCCGAATTGCGAAGCCGCAACACCCCGGTGGATGCGTTCGAGATCGTGCATGCGGAGGAACAGATCGGGATGGGCGAATCGGCGGTGCATTCAGTGCGTCGCAAGGCCAACAACTCGATCACGGTCGCGCTTGGGCTGATGAAATCTGGCGCTGCTGACGCAGTCGTCTCAGCCGGCCACAGCGGAGCGGTCGTTGCGGCGGCGTTGATGACGTTGGGGCGCATTCGCGGAGTTTCTCGACCGCCATTGGGCACGCGCATTCCTGCGATCAACACCTACCACTCATACGCGCTCGACATTGGAGCGGTCATCGACCCGAAAGCCTGAGATGCTGCTTCAGTTCGGTTACCTTGGAGCTGCGTACTCGAAGGCGGTCCTCGACGTTCCCAACCCGAGCGTGGCGTTGCTCTCGAACGGCGAGGAGTCGAGCAAGGGGAACGCGCTGACTCGGGCAGCCCAGGAACTCTTCGAGCGCTCTGATCTGAACTACATCGGCTATGTCGAAGGTGGCGAAATGCTCGACAAGCCGCCGGCGGTAACGGTCACAGACGGCTTCACAGGCAACATCGGCCTCAAGATCGCCGAAGGAACCGCCGCGAGCATCCAGTCGGCGTTACGACGCGAGTTGACGGCTAACTGGCGTGACAAACTCCTGGCGATGATGCTGCGGCCCGCGTTCCGGAGAATGCGCGACAACATGGACTTTGAGGGGATCGGCGGCGCGGCACTGCTCGGCGTCAATGGGGTCGTCATTGTCGCTCACGGTCGCTCAACGACACGTGGGCTGGTGAGCGCGATCCGGACCGCGGAACACGCGGCCGAGGTGCGCCTGCCGGAGCTCCTGCGCGATGCGATCCCGGCGCGCGACCGGAGCGTCGGGGAGCCTAGCGACGCGACGGCCGCAACCGTTTCCTGACCCTCGACACGAATCGTGTGATCTTACTGACTGGCCCGAACGAACCTGCCCGATTCGCGGCCAGCCGCGGATGCGCGGCTTACGTCGGCGAGCCAAGCGTCTACCTCCGCGACTGATCGGAGACGAATAAACGTGAGGTGCGCCCAGCGCGGATCGCGTGACATCGATTCAAAGTCCCGGCGGCGACGAGGATGCGTCGAGATGATGTGGGCGATCAGCGATTTTTCGGTGTCCCAAAGCATCAGGTGTTCCCAGAAGTTCTCACGGTTCTCGCCGCCGTAGAGCGGCTCCTGCGTCCTCCAGCGGCGCCAGGAGCGCCGAATGCAGCGTTGCAGGACCGTTGGCATGCTGAGATCGAGGAAGACGATCGTGTCAGCCATCGGCCAACTGACATCCTGCTGCTTCTGAAGGTAGTTACCTGCCATCACCCACGACTCCGGCTCGATGGCCGCACGGATGCGTTCACGGAACACGTCCTGTTCCGCTTCGACCCATCCGTCTTCCCAATGGAGGGCGTCGAGTTCGATGTACGGCACTCCGAGTGTCGCGGCGAGCCTCTCTGCCAGGGTGCTCTTGCCGGAATTCGACGCGCCAGTAACGATGATGCGTTTTCCAATGAACTGGTCCACGCAGACCTCCTGAGGTGACACTGGCGACGGAACAGGCTCCCCGATTGAGGGAGCCTGTCGCGGTCTTTCGATGTAGGCCGGGGAACTATGCGTCGTCGCCGCCGACTGCCCGCTTGAGCTGCGTGCCTGGCCGGAAGGATGGACTTTTGCGAGCGGGGATCGTGATGCGATCGCCGGTCTGCGGGTTGCGGCCCTCGCGCGCACCGCGCTCAGAGATTCGGAACGAGCCGAATCCGGTGATGGTCACTTCCTCGCCGCTGGCAAGGCTGTCGCGGATGGCGTCGAAGGTGGCCTGAACGACAGTCGAGACCTGTCCTTCGGGCATATTAGTGCTACCTGCAACGGCCTTAACCAGATCCTGCTTCCTCATGCTGTATTGCCTCCTCATCCCGGTCGAACCGCCATGCATCAATCGCAACGGCGGAGGGGTCAGGGAGCGACTATAGCACAGATGAGCGGCAAGCCAAAGAAATATTCCGCGTATGTACGCGGAAAATCAGCGAATCGCACGTCGCTGCCGAGCGATCTCGAAGGCAACGATTGATCCTGCGACGGCTGCGTTGAGCGATTCGACACCAGGCGCCATCGGGATCGAGACGGCGATATCCGCGTACGTACGCACCTCTGGACTGACTCCTTCTGCTTCACCCCCGATTATGAGAAGCGACGGCTGAGTCCAGTCGACAGCATCGTACGAGAGTTCGGCGTCAGAGTCGGCGACAACGACGTTCGGACGCTCGAGAAAGCAACGGTCAGAAATGTCTTCCACAGCAGCGAATGATTGAATCGGCAGCGCAAAGATGGCTCCGACCGAGGCGCGGACTGCCTTGGGATTATACGGATCGACGCTCCCATGCAGGATGGCAACTCCGTCCGCTCCGGCCGCTGCGCTGCTACGCGAGGAGTGTCCCGAGGTTCCCCGGGTCACGAACACCGTCGAGAGCGACGACAAATGTCGAATCGATCGGTAGGACAACGTTCGGCATCGCGCAGATCGCAACCAGCGGCTGCGGATGGTCAGTTTCCGTAACCTGTTGAAAGAGTGGAGCGTCGACCAGGAGGACGCGCCGAGCGGTTTCTCGCAGGCTCGACAGCAACAGTGGATCGACATCTCCCGCTCGGGCCGCGTCGATCAGCAGGGCACGGATCTCAGCGCCGTGCTCGCTCGCGGCGTGGATGGCACGTGTGCCTTCGACAAGAATCGCCCGCTCGCGGTGTCGCATCCGTCTCCGGTGCAGCGAGCGGGCCAGCTTGATCGTTGGGTTGGCCGGGCTGGTGATCAGCTCGTCCCAGCCATGAGGAGCGTTCGTGACGGTCACCGGGCGCGCCTAGATGGCGCCTCGCGCGACCTCAACAAACTTCGAGAACGCGGCGGCATCGCGGACGGCGAGGTCTGCGAGAATCTTTCGATCGACCGTCACGCCAGCCTTGTGGAGGCCTTCAATGAAGCGTCCATAGGTCATGCCATTCTCACGGGCGGCTGCGTTGATACGCGTGATCCAGAGGCGGCGCATCTGGCGCTTGCGTGTTCGCCGGTCGCGATACTGGTACATGAGCGAGCGCATGACTGCTTCGTTGGCGCGCTTGAAGAGGCGATTGCGTGTCCCGCGGAACCCCTCGGCGCGGTTAAGAACCGCCCTGTGCCTGCGCCGTGTGGTCACGCCACGCTTGATTCGAGCCATTGGTCAGATCCCTCCGAAAGTATGCCGGACCGGGTTGGCGGCCGGATCGAGCTGGACTAGTTCGTGCCGTACGGCAGCAGGCGCTTGATGCGCTTGCGGTCGGCCGCGTTGACTTCGAACATCTTGTCGAACATGTTCCGCGACCTCTTGGACTTCTTGCGACGCAGGTGGCTCTTGCCACCATGAGCGCGCATCACTTTGCCGGTTCCGGTTATCTTGAACCGGCGTGCGGCCTGCTTGTTGGTCTTCATCTTCGGCATGGTACCGCCCCCTCACTCCCTGCTTCATGGTGACACCGGAACGGCGCCGCTGCGCGGCGCCGCACCTCGTTGATCGCGTATATTGCGTCTAGCCCTCGACAGGCGCCTCTTCACGGGTCGCCTCAGCCTGTGCGGCACGGGCCTTCTCGAGGTCGGCCGGGCTCACCCCGTCGACCTTGACGAACTCTCTCTTCGGACTGAGCAGAACGGACATCGTCCGTCCTTCCATCCGCGCATCCTGGTCTACCGAGCTGTACGGCTGCAACTGTGCAACGACCTGCTTGAGCAACTCGCGACCGATCTCCTGGTGCAGCATCTCACGGCCCCGGAACAGGACGGCAACCTTGACCTTGTCGCCATCTTCCAGGAAGCGCTGCGCCTGACGGGCCTTCGTGTGCAGATCGTGATCGCCGATTTTCGGATAGATCCGCACTTCCTTGAGGACCGCGCCCTTTGATTTCTTGCGCGACTCTCGTTCCTTGCGGCTCTCCTCGTAACGGAACCGCCCATAATCCATGAGCCGGCAGACGGGCGGGACGGCGTTCGGCTGGACCTCGACGAGATCCAGACCCTTCTCGCGCGCAGTTTCCAGGGCGTCACGCGTCTGGACGACCCCGAGCTGCGTTCCGTCCTCATCAATCAGACGAACCTCGCGGACACGAATGCGCTCGTTGACTCGAACTGGTCTGGTGCTTATGGCGTACCTCCTGTAGAACATGATTGGATCGGTGCCGTATCGTAGACAACACCAAATACCCCACGCTGGGGACAGGCTGAAATCCTACCAGATTTCGGTATTCCGGATCAACGCAATTGTGCCACAACCGGGTCATCAGGCCGAGCGAAGATCGTCAGATCACCGCTCACGAAGGCAACGTCCCATCCTGCCGACACGAGCGCATCGGCCGGGTCTGTGTCGCGCGGGTAGGTCAGGTTGCAGTCCGGAGTACCCAGGACCTCCTGCCGGCCAAGCACAACGAAGCGCACGTCGGTCTCTGATGCTGAAATCGTACCGTCGAGAATCGCATTTGCCTGAGCGGCGCGTTGGTCGAGAATCTCTCCGATCGCAGTAAATTCTCCACGGCGCCACTGTGACTCGTGTCCGTGCCAGCCAAGGATCGTCGGAACTCCGCTGAATGCGGATACGCGGCTGAGCGGGGCGCCCGCGGCATTTGCATACGAGCAGCCCGGTGACTCGACAATGATGTCTCCATCTGCCGCGTGACTCGCGATCCAATCGATCGCATCGCGATCACCGGGGGCATTTTGAGCGATGTAGGCCATCCCATCCAGCCCCTGGCGCTCTGCGAAGTCGTTGGTCCAGTCCTGCGCGGAAAGTGGGGTGTAGGGGAGGGTGAGGAGGACGAGCAGCGACGCGGCGGCAATTGCCGGTATCCGATAGGTCCGGGGGGTCTGAGAGGTCGCATACACGAGAGCGGCCGCGCTCGCGATGCTTAGCATCAGCCACGCCTGGTAGAAGAGTTTGAAGACGGTGTTCATTCGGTCGTTGAACACGTCCTGGATGTAGACGAACTCGGGAACCAGCGCGAGCAGGAATCCAGCGGCGAACAGCCCGGCCAGCACGCGCACAGGTTGACGAACAGATCTGACTGTGAACCAGAGCGCAAGGCCAAGCGGTATGCCCAGCAACAGTATTGCTGGCGCCCATGCCATCGCGACGCCGAAGGCGAGGATACCTCCCGCGAGCCAGAAGTGAAGTCGCTGGCGCATGACGTCAAACAGCGAATGGTCACGGACCAACTCGACGGCAGCGAAGCCTGCGAATGAGGCTATCCAGACTCCGTGGACAGTCAGCAACTCGCTGACGCTCGACGGGCGCCAACTGACGAACGCAAATGTGTTGAAGACGCGTCCGACGATTGGAATGTCGCTCAGCCATCCGGGAACGCTCGAATTGGCGACGCCGACAGGCGCGCTGAACTGGAGCAGAAATGGGGCGGCCATCACGAGCGCTCCGGTAGCAACGATGAGCGTGTCGCGGATAACTGGTCGCCACGCGAATCGGTAGGCGACGGCCAGAGAGCCGGTCACCAGCAGCATGCCGGCCGGCGCGTCCCAGCTGTTGGACGCATACAGGAGTCCTACCAGGGCGCCGATGGCGCTCAGCTTCAGCCAAGACTCACGCTCACGGGAGAGTCCGATCCCCAGTGCTAATACGAGGACGACGGCGAGCATCGGGAGCGTGAGCACGTGTGGGTGGAGGTCGCCAAGGACGAAAGAGAATGCCGGGAATTCGTTGATCGTCTGCCGTTCGTCTCCTGGTGCGAAAATGTCGTTGTCGTAGATAACTCTGCTCGCCTGCCATCCGACTCCGTCCCACCATCCAGCGTCAACCGTGGCGTCCGGGTCGTCGATGTAGCGGTTGGCGGTTTCCAGGTTTCCAGCCAGAAGCAGGAGCACAACGGCGAGGCCGGCCCCGATGACGATCAATCGTCGCGATGCGCCGAGTGCTCGCAAAAGAGTCGCGCCAGCCGAGGCGGCGACAGTCGCTCCGGAAGCGAAGAGGGTCGCGAGGGCGAGGTTGAAGCCGGTCGCGGCTGGGACGGATGACAGGTTGATGGCGCTTGCGAAGGTCTGGTAGCCGAAATAATAGTAGTTGATTGCTGATCCGGCGAACCAGGGATCGGGCGCCGGTACCTCCGATGAGCGGCTGACCGAGGTGAGCAGCGCGATCTCCATTGGCTTCTCGGTGTTGATGATGTCCGGCTGAAAGCCGCGGAACCAGGCGTAGACGAGGAACATGAACAGCCAGAGCGCCTCGAATGCGAGCAATGACCGCCAGTCTGCGAAGTCGATCCCTCGCCTTGCCCACAATCCCCAGCCAGCGGCTGCCGCCAGCACTAATGCCGCAACGAGTGACCAGCGTGTGAAGGGCAGATTCGCGACCGCAGCGGACCACCAGACCATCGCTGTCAGCGCCACGAGCGACAGTGGGCGAAGCAGTCCATAACGCGCAGGACCAAGCCGATTCCCCAGCCAGGCGACGAACGGCAGCAGCGCGGCGGCAATCAGCGTCAGCGCGAGATACCAGCGGACGATCGCTTCGATGTCGCTCACTGGCTGGCAACCGCACCAGGCGCAGGCGCGACGCGCGGAAAGTCCAGCACCTCGTAGACGCGGGTGTTGCCCGACTCGAAAGCCAGCTCCAGCCCGTTGCCGAGCAGGGCATCAAACGCAGCCAGGCCCTCGGCTGAAGCGTAGTAGGTGGGGTTCTCGGGCAGGTTCCAGTAGCGTTCGACGTCACCGACAATCACGTAGCGGACACGATAGCGACGAAGCTCCTCAAGCTTGGTCGTTAGATCGGTTTCGTTATAGATGGCGCGGACATCCGCCATCCGTTGGGAGATGCCTGGCTCATAGCGCTGCTGGCGCTGGTGACGGTCCCAGCCGAGGACCGTCGGCAGGCCGGTCGCGCTGGAGATGCGCGAACCGTTCCCGCGATATGGCCCGATCGATGCTTCGAGGATCACCGGCGTCCCATCAGCGTGCTCGTTCAGCCAATCTATGGCAGCGAGATCTCCGGAAAACTCAATCGGCTCGTTTGTGCCGTTCAGGATCTGTCCGCCATCCATCCAGGCATAGCCGTCGAGCGACAAACCAGCCGGTGACGACTCCATGTCCCAATCGAGGCGAACAGGTGTCGCGAGAACCGGGTAGATCATTCCGAATGCGAGCAGCGTGGTAGCGACGACGGCGGCGACCCGCGTCGATCGGAGCGAGGTGTCCCGGACGGTCACTGCCGGGGTCCGGCGTGTTGCCGGTTCGGCGACGATCCCAAGCGGCTGCGGGGTTTCACCGTCAGCACCGAATCGGGCTTCACGCCAAAGCCTGGCGACGAGAACTGCAGTGCCAACTGCCAGCAACGTCCACGATTGCAGGTAGAACTTGAAAACGGTGTTCATCCGCTCCCAGTCGCTGTTTCGAAGGTCGTCCGCAACGTAGACGAACTCGGTCGATGCGGCGATTGCGGAGCCAATCGCGACCAGTGCCCACGGGAAGAAGCGCGATGGGACGCGACGATTCACGATCATGAAGAACGTCGCGGCGGCCGTAATGGCCAGTGCGACTGCGGCTGAAGGGCGGTAGAGCGAGACAACTCCAGACAGAAACGCCAGCGCGGTCGCGAGTCCAACGAAGATGGCCGGTTGCAGCATCAGCCGAGTCGCTCCGGCAGCCAGGCCGACGATCGTCGCTGCCAACAGGATTGCGACGACGGCCTGGGTGCCAGGGAGACCGTCGCCGCGCGCCAGCGAGAGCACTTCGGCAAAGGTTCCGCCGACCAGCGTTACGACCGAAAGCAACAGCGCGTCGCGCAGTACGAGGTCGGACGGGAGGCGACGGACCAGACCACGAGCCGCGACGATCGCGACGATGCCGAAGAAGATGCCCCAGTGGGTCAGGAACTGGCCGAGATCGGATCCGGCAGATGCGCGACTCAATCCCTCGACGACGCTGTAGAAGCCGATGTAAAACGGCGCAAAGATCAGGAAGGCAATCGCTACGGTCATAACGCCGAGCACGCCAGATACGATGCCAGCCTGCCAGGACCGGAGCAGGCCGACATAGACGAACGCAGCGACCGTCATCAGGACCATCAGTGGCGCGTCCCAGGAGTTGGTGACGGCGATCGTGCCGAGAACGAGCGACGTTACGGCTGCGAATGGGACCAGACCGCGAAAGGTGGTCGGTGGTCCGTCAAGGACGATTTGCGCGAGGAGCGTCAGCAACAACGCGATAATGGGGAAGTTGATGACGTGCGGATGAACATCGGCCCAGATCGTCGAGAAGTACGGAAACTCGTTGATTGTGTAGTCGATGACGCTACGCGATCGCCAGAAGTCGAACGAGTCGGAGCGAACACCCCGTTGCTCGATGACCTGGCGGAGCGCATCCAGATTGCCGACAAAACTTACAGCGACGACGGCAACGGCTCCCCCAGCGGCGACCGCGCGAATTGGCACGCGCACGCGACCACGCCGGAAGACCACCGCACCGAGCGAAGCAACCTGCAGGCCAAGCAGCGCGGCAAATGTGGCCGAGCCGAGCTGGAATCCGTGCGAGACGCCGACGCCGCTGAGCTTGATGACAGTCGCGAGCAGATGCCAGCCGTAGTAGTAGTAGTTGATGATGCCATCGGCATACCATGGGTCAAACGGCGGGAACTCGGTCGATGCGGCGACCGCCCGCAGGTAGGCAAGCTCAAACGGCTTCTCGCCGCCGAACCAGGTCTGCCAGAAGTCGGGGTAGATGGCGCGTAACAGCAAGAAGAATCCGAACAAACCCAGCCAAACGGTCAGCGATGCGGCGTATGCACGGCGGGTCGGCAGCTTGAGTGGCGTTCCCTCTCTCGCTCGCCAATGAGCGAATCCCCAACAGAGACCCGCAATTGCTGCCAGCGTGAGGGTGATATTTGCCGATCGTGATTGCCAGAACCCAAGCGTTGCGGTGATCCAGCCGATCCAGCCCAGCAGGACGAGCCCAAGCAACCGGGCCGAGAACGCCCCACGGTCCGGCGTGCGACCGAGGACGGTTGCTGCGAGGGGTAGAACGGCCAGGCCGATCAGCTCGACAGCCAGCAACCAGACTACGATCGCGATCAGTGCGTGGTCGACGGCCAGCCCGTTCCAGCTTGCGTCGGCGGTTGTCTCGATTTCAGAGACAGGTTCGCCGAGCATCAGCTGTTTTTCAGCGGGATACCGTTGTGATTCCCACGGCTGGTTGATGCCCCAGAGCAGCCGCTCACGGATCTGGGCAGCGTCGAGATTTTCGACCTTTTGAAAGATTCTGACCCGGGGATGGTCGTAGACGGTCAGACTCTCGTCCGC
The DNA here is from genome assembly GCA_963763325.1 of uncultured Chloroflexia bacterium. Classification (GTDB taxonomy): domain Bacteria; phylum Chloroflexota; class Chloroflexia; order Thermomicrobiales; family CFX8; genus JBBECJ01. The sequence continues at coordinate 85,823 of CAVXOL010000024.1, read as the reverse complement.
CGACGAGTCGTCGTACTCAATGTCGAACAACTCGGGACGCACCTCTGCCTGATAGACGAGCTGGAAACCGAGCTGGCCAGCCAGGAGGCGGCGGTAGTACTCGTTCTGGACGCCATAGCGCCACGGAAGGTTGTCGACCGATTCGATCACCCGGTCGCTAGATAGCACGACATAATCGGCTGCCATCAACGTTTCGGCGATGTATTGCGCTTTCTCCTCCGGCGGCGCATCGTCGTAGATCTGGAACTCGACGTGTTGATACCCCATAAAGGTCGCGCCGGAGTAGGGGAGTGGCAGGACATCGTCCCACGTCTCTGATGCGACGGCGCTGCCTGGTGGGATGTTGCTCGCCATCCACTTCGAGGCATCGATTCGGGAATGCTCGCGACTGTAGATTGTGATAAATCCGATCGCCCAGACGGCTGTCACAACCAGAATGCTCGTCGTCGCAACGCGCATCAGGACACGGCGCTCAACCCGAACTCGCGTCGTCAACAGCCCACCAGCCACGACGGCAAGAACCGGCACCAATGGCAGCGCATAGCGCAAAAACCGCGCTTCGGTAATCAGGAGTGTCGGGATGTAGGCGACGATCCAGCTCAGCACGATTACTATCGCCGGGTCACGCCGCTGCCAGCCGCGCTGCGCGGCGTGAACGACGCCGACCATGCCCGCAACGAGAAACGCCGGACCGACGGTGAACAGGAAGAGGTTGCGGAGTTCGTAGAGACCCGGTGTCAGGCCGACAAACTGGCGCGTGAATGGAACATCGAATTCGCCGCGAACGATCCGGGCCTGGATGCGAATATCTTCGATGAATGGACCGCTATTGACGATCGCGTATGGCTCAAACAGTGTGAAGACGATGAGTGACAGCGCACCGGCAGAGAGTAGCGACGACATGACCATCAACCGGTCGGTCGATTTCCAGAGCGTCCAGCCGGCCATCAACAGAAGTGGGACGATCAGTGACGGCACGCTGGCTTTCGTCGCGAACGCGCAGCCGACGGGAACAGCCAGCAGGAGCGCACGGCCAAAGGTTGGCCGGTCGAGGTAGCGGATCGCGAGGTAGAGCGAGGCGGTGACGAAAAAGGTCAGCCAGATATCGACGGTGAAGAAGTGGCTGAGTTGGATCGGAAGGACGGCAAGGGCATACAGCGCGGCGGCAACGAGTCCGGCAGATGGGCGAAAGATCCGTTGCGCGAGGAGAAAGACGAGCCAGACGGTCAATGTGTCGAGCAGGACGTTGAGGACTCTGCCCACCTTATAGATGTGCGGGTATGACTGGTAATCAGTCTCGGCAATCAGATTGATGACCCAGGCGGTCACGCTCTGGACGTAGACCGGGAGCGTCCCATATGCGAACGACAGCGGCTGGCCAGTGGCAGGGTCGATGCGACGAGGATTGAGTGGACTCGTTTCGGGGTCGAAGATGCTCCCGATGTCGTCTGATGGTGGCATATCGATTCGATCGGACGAAACGATTGCGATGAAGCGTTCGTCGGGGTGCAGATAGAGGCCATCGTCCCAATTCAGGCCGTACGCACGCAGGAAGAGGCCGACCGCGACGATCAGAAGCAGTCCAAGGTGATATGGATTCGAACGGCGGAGTCGATCCCTCATGACGCCGAATCTTACCTGTCGCAGGAGATGCCGCCACAATTGACCGGCACCCGCTGGCTCTCTATACTCCAACAGACCGAGTTCCGGGCGGCGGACTGCGCCGTCGGACTGCTCGTAAGGGAGAACTCCGCATGCGTACGCTGAAAGTCATCGTTGGCGGCGAAGGTAATGTTGGCAAGACATCCCTTATTCGCCAGTACGCCAAGGCGAAATTCAGCGAGGCGCGAAACATCACGCTCGGGATCGATATCACGACCCAGGAATTCTCGCTCGATGGCGAGGCCGTCAAGCTGGCCGTCTGGGATATCGAGGGGCAGGCCGGAAACCGGCCGAACTTCTACCTCGGCGCCCAGGCCGCGATGCTCGTGTATGACGTCACCTCCGATGTCTCGCTCCAGGCGCTGGCCGAATGGTTTGCGCGCTGCAAGCGCTATTGTCCGACGGCGCCGATCGTCATCGTCGGCAACAAGACCGACCTTGGCCTGTCATTTCCGGCCGAATGGGGCCGCTCGTTCGCGACGTTCGCCAATGCTCAACACGGATTCGTCTCGGCCAAGACCGGCGAGAACGTGTCGCGCGGATTCGAGCTGCTGGCACGGATGGCGCTCAACCACGCATCTGAAGGCGCATCGGCCGATTGAGAGTCGTTTTCCTCGGCAGCCCGGCCTTTGCCGTGCCATCGCTCGCCCAACTTGCTGAACACGACAACATCGAGGTCGCGCTGGTCGTTACGCAGCCAGACCGACCTGCCGGCCGGGGCCGGACGCTCAGCCCGCCGCCCGTCAAGTCGGCCGCGCTGGATCTGGGACTCCCAATTTACCAACCGGAGACGCTGCGTGATGATGCCGCGGTCGAACCGCTACGCGACGCCGCACCGGATTTGTTGATCGTCGTCGCCTACGGCGAGTTGTTGCGCCGTAACGTCCTTGAGCTGACGCCGCACGGCTGCCTGAACGTCCATCCGTCGCTCCTGCCTCGCTACCGTGGTGCCTCGCCGATCCCGGCTGCGATCCTGAACGGCGATGAGACGACTGGCGTCAGCATCATGAAGCTGGTCCGAAAGCTGGACGCTGGTCCGATCGTCACGCAGGTTGAAGCAGGCATCCTGCCTGACGACACGACCGGATCGCTGAGTGAACGGCTGGCTGGACTGGCTGCACAGATGCTTCCACCTACCGCGCTACGCTACGTCGCCGGCGAACTTTCGCCGATTCCACAGGACGATTCGCTGGCGACGATCACGCGCGAGTGGTCGACGGCCGACGCACGGATTGACTGGTCGCAACCGGCTGCGACGATCGAACGACTTGTCCGCGCCGCGAATCCGTGGCCAATCGCATGGACGACGGATGGTGAAACCAGACTTCGCATCGTTGTCTCAACGCTTGCGAGCGGCCGCTCTCTGACCAGCCAACCACCCGGCACTGTGACGACACGGGATGGCGAGGTGGTCGTCGCGACGCCAGATGGGTGGTTGCGACTCGACCTCGTGCAGCCAGCCGGGAAGAAGGCAATGCCGGCGGCGGACTGGTGGCGCGGAACGCGGCGAGCGACGACCGTGCTCGGCGCGTCGCTCGCTGGGTAGAGCATTCGGCGTCGCATTCGCCGTGACGTCCGATCAGCTCACGAGGTAGATCTTTGGCTTCTGCAGCATTAACATTACTGACGAACTTGATCGTCAATTCGGTACTGCCGCTGGTAATGAAGCAGTCTGCGATGAACTGGCCCTCGAACTGCTTACCCGATGCCGAACACCCCAAACGTCGCGGGCGCTGCGATTGCCATCATTTCTGTTCTCTGCCTTGCTTCGAGTATTCCTTAGCCCTAGCTGTCTGGCTGTCCGTCGCCACCGTTGGCAGCCTCTCCAGCACGAAGCAACGAGTCTGACCGAGAATTGTATTGCGTACAAGTGCAGTTAACCGCAAATTGCGGCGAGCAGCATTCGAATCGTCCTGGCTCCCTACAATATCGGACAGCCGGAGCCAGCCAATCAGCCGACCCAGTGCAACCTGACATGGCCTTGTATGTCGGGTAGCGGAAGAGCCACCGCTTCGGTCTCGACGGCGTCGCGCTGGTTGGGTGACAGCGGTTGCCAAGTCTCGACCGTGACGATCGCGGCGTCGCGGCGCCAGATCCCGACGATCTCGCTATCGACCAGCAGTGCTCCCGGCCAGACCCGTGGCGTCCAGAGTTGCGAGCGTCGGACGGCGTCCGGGACCAGCAGCTCACGATCCAGGCCATTGAGGAGCCAGTACGCGTCGCCGCTCGGCAGGAGCCGCGCCGGTGCTGGTGCGGACGGCGAATGCAGGACCGGCTCGTCGGCGGCCAGAATCCAGCCATCGCCGAGTGGCGTGGACACCGGCAGAAGTTCTGGCCCGAGCGCAGTGAATGCCGCACGGCAAGCGCGTGGCGGAATGCCAGACCATTGCGCGAACGACGCGGCGGTCGTTGGACCGAAGATGTGGAGATAGCGGCGCGCGAGTTCCAGGCGCGCTTCGCCGGGATCCATGTCGGGTGCCGGCTCCGTCCAAACTGTCGGGCGACGTGCGCCTTCCCAACGAATGAGCACGCGCCCGGTCGGGGCAGCATAGCGGAGCGCATTGGGATTCAGGCCGAGGGCGTGTCCGGCATCGGCGTAAGACATTCGCCGGCCGTCGAGGAATGCCTCCAGTTGATCGGCGGATCTCCTGGGCACGCTGGCGGCCCGCAGCGTCGTCTGGAAGCCGGCCGAGGGTGAAGACCGCGCGGTCCTCTGCCGCTATGACATAGGCGCTGTACCGGGGACCCCAGACCTGGATCAGGGACTTGTCGTTCCAGGTGCTGGGCTGGACTCCGTCGACACGAGCGTTGAGTGACAGGAGCGCCGCGCGGGGCATGCTGTCCTGCAGTCCTGCCCATGCCGCGCGCCTAAGAGACGCCGCACCGGAGACGAGCCGTGCATCCAGCGCACCCACGGTCCGCCGGAAGGCGAGGATCTGCTCGCGGGATAGAACCAGTCGCGGTGGCATGCACATGATGACTCCCGTGCGCGATTCACGCGATTCGCGCGCAATGAGTCGATGAACCCTCTGGCAGTCTCCCGCGGCGACTCACGGACGCTCCTGGACGCGAACAGGTCGACGTGATGAGCAACGAACCGAGCCTCGCAGCAACGAACAACTTTACGTCGCCTATCCTGCGACATCTGCCCGACGAATGTCGTAGACCAGTGAGTATTCGCGTTTGCAGGCTTCTACGAGCCAGGTGTCGTCCCAGTCGTCGCCGAAACGATCCAGAGCCATCGGAGAGAGATCGATCGGCGGGTGGCCATCGACGATCCAATCTGCCAATAGCGAGCCAACGCTCGGTGCGATCGAGAAGCCGCCGACACAGCAGCCGGACAGCACGAACATACCTTCGGCTTCCGGAACCGGCCCGAGTAACGGGAAGCCATCGGGCGTCATTGTGGGCAATCCACCTCGGACTTCGCGCAGGCGTCCGTCCAGATCGCCGAGTGGTCCAAAGCGTGGTGCGATGGCAGCTGCGACGCGCTCAAGCATCGGGCGATCGAGCTCAAGCTGGGAGACGTTGAATCCCCTCCCCTGCTGAGATGGATCGACGACGCGCGGATCCGGTTCGTAGGCCCCGAGCAGGACACCGCCAAATGATGGTCGCAAGTAGGCGTTCAGGTCGGTGAAGCGGACGATCGGGTGTGTTTGGTTCAGGCCAACGACTGGCTGGGTGACCAGCAACTGATGCCGCATTGGTACGAGCGCTATCCGGACTCCTCCCTGCTCAGCCACCAGCCGAGTCCAACCACCGGCAGCGTCGATGACGACGGGAGCATGGATGTCGCCACCTTCGGTGCTGACACCGTTTACGGTGTCGCCGTCGCGAAGAATACCTGTAACGGCTGTTCTGGGACGTAGCCTACCTCCCCGCTTTTCAAAGGCAGCAGCGTACGCCAACGGCAACTGCGCCGGTTCCAGGTAGATGTCACCGGGGGTGTGGAGGATCGCAGTCGCGCCGTCCGGGTTGAGAAACGGCGAGAGATCACGTGCCTGGGCTGCGTCGATCAGGTTCAGATCAAGCCCACTTGCCTGGCCGACGTCGCGGAGGGATGTCAGCATTGTCGCGCCGATTGCCGTCCAGCTCAGCGCGAGGCTCCCGGATTCGACATAGTCCAGTGGCTCACCTGTCTCGTCTGTGAAGCGGCGGAAGCGATCAACGGCGTCACGGGCGACCGTCGCCATCAGATGGTGTCCCCGCGCCTGGGCGGCATTGCCAGCTGCCCGAGCGGATGTTTGCGAGCCGATGTCGTGCTGCTCGATCAGCACGACATCCTGCATTCCGCGTTGTTGCAGATGGAACGCGACGCTCGCGCCAAACGCTCCTGAGCCGATGACCACCGCCTCCGCCGTTTGCGTCATCCCGCCACTTCCCTTTCGCTACCGTCGCTCGTTGTCCACGCAGTATCCCATGAACGATCGTGACCGAATCGACTGCCCGGCGGCTATACTTCCGTGACGAACTTCACGATCGTGGGATTGCAGGGGTGACCGGAGAACCGGGGAGGGAATCGAGCGAGAATGGCGATCAGTATCAGCAACCGTGTCCGTGGCGGCGAAGCAATTGTCGAATTGCTGAAGGCGCACGGCGTCGACACGGTCTTCGGTATCCCCGGCGTTCACAACCTGGATATCTACGACGCGCTGCATGAGAATCCCGGCCTGACGAACATCCTCGCCCGCCACGAACAGGGCGCCGGATTCATGGCCGATGGGTATTACAGGGCGACCGGCAAGCCCGGCATCGCGCTGATCGTGACCGGCCCGGGAGTGACGAACGTCGCGACGGCGGTGGGTGAAGCGTTTGCTGATTCGTCCAGTGTCTTCGTGATCGCAACCAACCTGGAGCGCAAGTACATCGACACGCTCGAAGGCAACCTCCACGAGATGACCGACCAGATGGGCGTCATGAAGCCGATCGTCAAGTGGAGTAAGCGCGTGATGGACGCGAGCGACATCCCGGCATCGGTCAACGAAGCGTTCACTGCAATTGGGACAGGCCGTCCTCGTCCGATCTATCTCGAAGTCCCAATTGACGTGATGGCTGACGAACTTGAGATGGACGACATCACCCTGTTGCGTTCGACATCGGCAGTCGACATCAGTGGGCAGATCGCCCGAGCCGCCGAGCTTGATTGCCGCATCTGAACGCGTGATGATCTTCGCCGGGGGCGGCGCGACATCCGCTGAAGCCGCAGCGGCATTGCAGGCGCTGGCGGAAGAGCTTGGCGCTCCGGTCGTGACGTCGCTGATGGGCAAGGGTGCGATTCCGGCTGACCATCCGTTCGCGGTCGGTGCGTTTGGGTATCGCTGGTCGGCAGACAACCCGACCGTCGAGGTCATGCAGAAGAGCGATCTCGCGATCGTGGTTGGCTCGGGACTCGGAGTCCGCACCAGTGGCGAGGGCACGATGCCGCTCCCATCGAAGCTGATCCACATCGACATCGACCCGGCCGAGCACGGCAAGCGGTATCAGCCGGATGTCAGCATCATCGCAGACGCCACGCGGGCGCTAAGCGACCTCCTGGAGGCTGTCCGATCCGGCAGCCGACCGAAGGAGCGCTGGAGCGAGGAACAGGTTGCGATCATCCGCGATCGGCTGTTCGAGCCATCCGACGCACGCGTGGCCGGTTATGTCCCGTACATCGATGCGATGCGCGAAGGCATGGACCGCGACGCGATTCTCTGTAATGACATGACGATGATGGCCTACGAGGGTGTTCGCTACTTCCCGGTCTACGAGCCGCGCAGCTACACGTTCCCGCGTGGCTTTGGAACGCTCGGCTCGGCGCTACCGACAGCGATTGGCGCGAAGGTCGGCTGCCCTGACAAGCAGGTCGTCGCGATGGTTGGCGACGGTGGCTTCCAGTTCACGATGGAAGAGCTCGGTGCCGCCGTCCACCACCGTATCCCGGTGACGACCGTGATCTTCAACGACAGCACCCATACGGCTGTCAAGGCAGCCCAGAAGCGGACGTATCCAGGCCGTTATGTCGCGGTCGATCTGGTAAACCCCGACTACGTGAAGCTGGCCGACGCCTACGGTATCCAGGGCATCCGGGCTGAATCACCGGAGGCTTTGTCAGAGGCACTGGCAGCCGCCAAGTCAAGCGAGATGCCGGTGATCATTGACGTGCCGATTAGCCTGGAGAGCTATTAGCTGGTAAGCCAGTCAGGTTGTCAGCTGGTCAGCCGATCAGTCGATGTCGGACGACTGCCTTGCTGACTGTGTGACAACCTGACTGGCTGATTGACTACTGGAGAACTGTTCTTGGTCGCTCAACCCGTAGCAGCACAAACCGCGACGAACTGGACCAACCCGCGTGGAGCGGTTCTGGGAGCAATCGTCTTCTTCGGTGGTATCTCGAGCATCGCGATCCAGGTCAGCGCGTCGCGCCTGGTTGGGCCGTACTTTGGATCGTCGACGTTCATCTGGGCCAACTTGATCGGTCTAACGCTCCTCTATCTGACGCTGGGGTATTTCCTCGGTGGACGGCTTGCCGACCGAAACCCGTCGCATCAGTTGCTGTTTCTGTTGACCGCTATTGCGGGAGTTTCGATCGCGCTGATCCCGACCGTCTCGCAGCCGATCCTGCGGATCTCGCTGGATGCGTTCGACGACGTTGCCGTCGGCGCATTCTACGGCTCTCTGCTTGGGACGATGCTGCTATTCGCGGTCCCAATCACCTTACTGGGATGCATCTCGCCCTTCGCGGTCCGGTTGCGGCTGGACGACGTCAAGTCGGCGGGGCATACAGCAGGTTCACTGTACGCGCTCTCGACTGTCGGGTCGATCATCGGGAGCTTCCTGCCGACGTTTCTGCTGATACCGGTTTTTGGGACAAGGGCCACGTTCCTGATTCTGGCCTTTGGGTTGCTGATTCCGACCTTCCTGGCGTTTCTGGCAATCCGGGAGATTCGGGAGGTCGCCATCGTCGGAGGGCTGATCGTCGCCGTCGCGTTGATCCCGATCCTCGACCAGGGCGGTCTAATCCGCCCCCCGGAGTATGGGCGAGTGATTTACGAGACTGAAACCCAATACAACTATGTCCAGGTGATCGACCGGGATGGCGAGATTCGGCTGGCACTCAACGAGGGACACGCAACGCACTCGATCTACCATCCGGACATGCGGCTGACCGGCGGACCATGGGACTACTTCATGGTCGGGCCGTACTTCAATCCTGATATGAGTCCTGAGGATGTCGAGAGTCTGATGCTGATCGGGCTGGCAGCCGGGACGGTGTCAAAGCAGTTCACCGAAGCGTACGGGCCGATCCCAATCGACGGCGTCGAGATCGACGGCGAGATCGCCGACATCGGCCGCGAGTACTTCGACATGAACGAGCCGAATTTGAACGTCATCATCGACGATGGCCGCTATGCGCTGACAAAGAGCGAAAAGACCTACGATGTCATCGGCATCGACGCCTACCGTCAGCCGTACATCCCGTTCCACCTGACGACGCAGGAGTTCTTCCAGGAAGTCAGTGACCACCTGGCTGACGACGGCGTCGCGATCGTCAACGCCGGCCGGACACGGACCGACTTCCGGCTCGTCGAGGTAATCGCGGCGACGATGGGCGCCGTCTTCGACAACGTCTACATCATCGACGTTGATCGGTTCACCAACAGCATCGTCGTTGGGACGAACCAGCCAACCGATATCGAGAACTTTGCCGCCAACCTCGCGAACGCTCCCGAAGGTGGTTTGATTCACGATGTGATGGAGCTGGCAATCGAGACCGGAAACATCCGCGAGTACGACGGAGACGCGCAGGTCTTCACCGACGATCTCGCGCCGGTCGAACTCGTGGTCGACCAGATCATCCTGAGCGAGGCGACATCGGAATGAGTGAACCTGTGATAGAGTCGCGGATCGCCTTCCGATTCGACACATTCGACCGACATCCAGTTCGGCACGCAATGAGTGGCCGATTGGCCGGAGCTGAAGCAGACGGCGACGTCGGACATGGACCGAACACTATCGAAGACGTCATCGAGCGCAATCGCCGAGCATTCGTCGAGTCCGCCGGCTTCTCGATGGCCGATCTGGTGATCAGCCGCCAGACGCACGGCACGCGCAGTTCAGGTCGTTGACGCCACAGACCGCGGTCGCGGGTTGTTTCCGGCCTTTGACGGATTCCCGGCAACCGACGCGATGGTAACGAACGACGCATCGGTTGCGCTCGGAACGATCGTGGCTGATTGCGTGCCGATCCTGCTGTATGACCCACAACGGCATGCTATAGGACTCGCCCACGCCGGATGGCGCGGAACAGTTGGCCGAATTGCCGCTGAGACGTTGCGGACGATGACAGAGGCATTTGGTACGGACCCGAATGATGTCGTGGCAGGTATTGGTCCCTCGATCGGTCCGTGTTGCTATGAAGTCGGCAATGATGTCATCAGCGCGTGGCACGAGTCAGACATCACCGGTCTCGGGACTGCCGTCATCGAGCGCCCAAACGGGTATCATTTCGACCTCTGGGCCGCGAACCGGCTCGTCCTGGTCCAGGCGGGTGTTCCGGACCAGCAGATCGAGTGCAGCGCACGTTGCGTCCGCTGCGAGCACGAGCGGTATTTTTCGTACCGTGCTGCACGGCAGATCGGCTCAACTCCAGGTCGCAATCTGATGGTTGCTCAGCTGACGGCTGTCTGAATAGTCGGAACGGAGCGTGACATTTCGATGACGACGACATCGTCCCCGCTGATGACGCTCCAGGACCGGCTGCTGGCGGTCCGTGAGCGAATCGACGGCCGCCGAGACGCTCGGCGGGTCGAACTGCCGGCAGCGTCACGCTGGTTGGAGTCTCGAAGACGGTGACGCGCGCTGAAGTCGACGAAGCGTACGCGGCTGGTCTCCGGCATTTCGGCGAAAATCGGGTCCAGAACGCGCTCGAAACGTTCGCGGACGAGGTGCCGGACGATCTCGTCCTGCACCTGATCGGCACGCTCCAGACCAACAAGGCGCGCTTCGTTCCGGGCCATTTCCATGTCGTCCACTCACTCGATCGAGTTGCACTCGCAACCGAGCTGGACCGGCGCTGCCAGATGGCCGGCATGAGGCTGCCGGTGCTGATTCAGGTCAACGTCGCCCGCGAGGAACAGAAGCACGGCTGTCTCGTCGAGGATCTTCCGGGACTGATCGAGGCGACGCTGGCATGCACAGCGTTGGAGTTGCGTGGGTTCATGACAATGGCCCCACTCGGCACCGCCGCCGAAGACGCGAGGCCGGTGTTCGCGGAAATGCGCGAACTGGCTGAAGCGATGCGATCGCGCTACCCTGACGCGACGCTGGATGACCTCTCGATGGGGATGACCAACGATTATGTCGCCGCGATTGAAGAGGGTGCCACGATCGTCAGGGTTGGTCGAGCGATCTTTGCTGAGTCGACGGCCGGCTGATGCGGGTTGTGTCTCTCGGGTCCGGTAGCAGCGGGAATGGATTCCTGCTCGACACCGGTGACGTCGCGCTTCTGATTGACTGCGGCATCGCGGTACGAGCCTGCCAGTCCGCGATCCGCGATTATGGTGTGGCCGAACGGCTGGCAGGCATCGTCGTCAGCCACGAACACAGCGACCACGTCCGGTCGATTCCGTCGATCACACGCAAGCTCGATATTCCGCTCATCACCACTCATGGCACCCACGGAGCGATGCGCACGAGTTTGCGCCTCAATCGCCGTTCGTCGGGCGAGCGGTTCAATGACTCGGCCTTGGAGGTGTCGTTCATCGGTGTCTCCCACGACGCTGCCGAGCCTTGCGGGTTTGTCGCCGAACACGACGGGCTGCGCGTTGCGGTCTTCACCGACCTCGGCCACGTCAGCGCGGAAGTCTATGACGCACTTGGCAGTGCCGACGTGATCGTGCTTGAGGCAAACTACGATCGCCAGATGTTGATCAACGGCCCGTACCCGTCGTACTTGAAGCGGCGTATCCAGGGGCCAGCCGGTCACCTCGGCAACGACGACTGCGCGACCGCGCTGGCTGGGGCTGTGTCGTCACGGACGCAAACGGTCTGGCTGGCGCACCTGTCCGACAAGAACAATGACCCGGATATCGCTGTTGGAACTGTCAGAGAAGCTCTCGCCCTCATGGGACACGACATTCCGATCGCACCGCTCCCCCGTTACGAGCGAGCTGAGATCACCCGGCTTCCAGCCAGACAAATGCAGTTTGGGCTTTGACTTCGCCTCGAATCCCGAGACGTTGATGTAGGAGGTGATCGCCCGGACGCCATGTCGGGGTATCCGGCTACCGAAAGTGACAGCCGGTTGCGAAGGCGATCCTCTCCGAAGACGAGGCCCGCCGGCTGATCGACGGGACGGTTGACGATCCCGACCGCGCCGCGAGGGCGCTTATGGTGGTCTGTGGGTTGCGGATCGATGAGGTGCTGGAGTTGCGGTGGTCCGACCTCGACACGGACTATCGGTCGCACCGAGTCGAGCGCACGATGACCGGCGCCGGTACATCGTCTTGGGTGATCGGTGACGACGCCAAGACGGATGCTTCCCGACGCACGATCACCATCCCGTTCGTCTGCTCCGATGCCCTCCACCGGCATCGGAAGGACCAGTTGGAGCGTCGGCTCCGGATCGGTGTGGCATGGACGGACACCGGAGCCATCATCGACAACGGCGCCGGCGGCCACTATGCCAATCCAACCTCGTTTAGAGCCGTCGCTGGCGTACCATCAAGCGCCAGCTTGACCTGCCGGAAGACGTAACGATCCACGGGCTGCGGCACACGGTCGCCTCACTCGCCATCAGAAACGTGGTACCCATACACGACCGTCGGACGGATGCTTGGACATGGGAATCCAACGGTAACGTTAAAGGTATACGCCCATGTTTACGCGGACATGGAACAAGAGGCGGCAACGATTCTTGACGTCGTCTACACCCCACGTCTCGCCCACCAGCCCTCAACCGGGTAACAGTTTCGATCCGATTACCGCGAACCATCTTTGATGACAACCAGTTCACCAATATGCGCTATACCATGGCGAGTTGACTCCGTGTCGCCGCCCGTGGTATATTCCGTTTGTTGCGCAAGCCGGCATCTGGCACAAATACGTACGGACATGGAACGACTGGCAGGATATGATGGCACAGGATACCGCGCGGACGGCAGTGCCGCCCTACGTATCTGTTTAGCAGCTTCACGAATCTACTTGATCGACTGGAGGCAGACGGACTACCACAACGAACATCGACCGGACCTACTGGGGGACCTTCATGGCTGGAGGACTTGGAAGCCAGATCATGACGGCGATGCGCTTCCTCAACCTCATAACTGACCCTGGTGATGAGCCGACGCCGACGCTCGTCCGCCTCGTCAAGACGAGTGAGCGGAAGGAGGTCTTGAGCGAGGTAATCCAGGCGAAGTATGAGCCGTTGTTCAACGAGATCGACGTCACTCGTGCAACTCTCGGACAACTGGAACAGGCGTTTGGGAGACTCTACAAAGTCGAAGGTGACACTCGCCGAAAGGCAATCACGTTCTTTCTGCATGCCACGCAGTTTGCGGGCATCCCCCTCTCGACGTTCATCACCAACAAGACCAAGGCACCAAGAACCGTGGCCAAGCCGAACGGGCGTGCTCCCGTGCGACGTTCCCGCCCTGCCCCACAGGCGACTCAAGCAATCAATGAAACCCCTGAACTCGACCGTTCCAACTCGGAACGGCACGGGAAGCGCGACGTCGAAGACAGTGGAACTACGGAGCGGTGGAACACTGACGGTTGACTACGACGTCAACCTGTTCGACTTGGATCAGCGCGACATGGATTTCTTGCGAGACCTGATTGCGCGGATCAACGGTTATGAGTCGGAGCGATGGCACGACGATAGCGCGCTCCGTGAGGAGGACGCCGATGACGAACTGGAGTTGATGACAGAAAACGAATAGCTCCGGGGGTCTGGCCTAGGAACCGTCCCCGGAGCTATCCCGCTATCCCCACGTGGCGAAACTGGCAAACGCGCCCGGTTGCCAACCGGGTTCCCCGACAGGTTTTGCGGGTTCGAGTCCCGCCGTGGGGACATCTTTAGGATAACACGGCGCGGTACGTACGTCCTGTCCCGATGGTCCTGAATCGTCTGGTTGAGGATAGCGCCGCGCTAGCCTCTCTACGGATGATAGGGCGACCGCCTCCATGCGTCGAACGCAAGCCTGCCAATCGCCTTCGCTACATGAGCCGCTTCATCGACGCTTAGGGTGTCAACTCGGTCAAGTGCATCTCTAATCTCGTTCGGTTGATCAACCATATCCGCAGGAAACGGCTGGATGTGATCTGCCAGAACGATCCCGATTTCGTACGCGTTCACATACTTCAGCCGCTCAACCAAGCCGGCGTCTGAGGACGCTAAGTATTCGGCGGCGTTGAAAAATCGCTGTACTAAAGGGTGTTATGAAACTCTGTGCCATTCGTCGATACGCTTCTGGCATGGATACGACAGCATCACGGAACCGTTACCCGAGTGACATCAGCGACGAGGAATGGGACTTCGTCGCTCCCTACTTGACGTTGATGAAGCCCGATGCGCCACAACGCGACCACGACCTGCGTGAAGTGCTCAACGGCCTGCGCTGGATCGTGCGGACGGGATCTCCGTGGCGCTACATGCCGCATGACCTGCCGCCGTACCACACGGTCTACCAGCAGAGCCAGCGCTGGTTCCGTGCCGGCTGTTTCGAGGCGATCGTGGCCGATCTGCGTGCCCTGATTCGGCTTGGGGAAGGGAAAACGGTCGAGCCAACCGCCGCCATCTTCGACAGCCGGACGCTGTCGGGATCGGTCGAGAATCGTGACCGAGGCGGCTACGATGGTCACAAGCGCAAGAAGGGTACGAAGCTGCATCTGGCGGTCGATACGCTGGGTGAGTTCCTGGCACTGGTCGTCACCCCGGCCGACGCGGGGGATCGCGCGCAGGTCGAGGAACTGGCGGCAGCGGTGCAGGACGCGACCGGCGACACGGTTGAGCTGGCCTACGTCGATCAAGGCTATACGGGCACGGAGGCTGCACTGGATGCCGAGGGCTGGGGGATTCGCCTGGAGGTGGTCAAGCTGCCCGAAGCACGCCAGGGTTTCGTGCTGTTGCCACGCCGCTGGGTGGTTGAACGCTCGTTTGCCTGGCTCACCCGCTTTCGGCGGCTGGCCAAGGATTATGAGCGACTGGAGGAGACCGTGAAGGGGCTCCACTTGGTCGCCTTCTCCGTCCTGATGCTCGGTCGGGTCACGAAACTGCTGCTCGCCGGAAGTGCATAACACCCTCTAGGCTGTTGTCAGTGATAGGTGTTGACATCTCTCTAATCCCTTTTCGGTGCGATTGACGCGTCGATGGTTGTGACCAAACCGTGACCACGGACCTGAATCTGGCGCTTCTGCCTTATTGTGTTCCGCGTCAGTCCGCGGCTGCGGCTGTCTCGGCGCGGAACTGCATCGTGTAGAGGTTGTAGTAGACGCCGCGACGATCGAGCAGTTCGTCGTGGGTACCGATCTCGACGATCCGGCCCTGGTCCATGACGACAACGCGGCTTCCTCGCGGATGGTCGAGAGGCGGTGGGCGATGATGAACGACGTTCTGCCTGCCAGCAGACGTCGGAGCGCCGCCTGAATCACGATCTCGGTCTCGGTATCGACGCTTGAGGTCGCCTCATCGAGGATGATGATGCGAGGGTCGGCGATCAGCGCGCGGGCGAACGACAATAGCTGCCGTTGGCCAACCGAGAGCGTCGCGCCGCGTTCGTGTACCTCGGCATCATATCCGCCGGAGAGCTTCATGATGAAGTCGTGTGCGCCGACTGCCTCTGGCTGCATCAATGATCTCGGCATCGGTCGCGTCGGGCCGCGCGAAACGGATGTTCTCCCGGATCGTGCCGGCGAACAGGAACGTGTCCTGAAGGACGACGCCGAGCTGAGATCGCAGTGAGTGCTGCGTTACGTCGCGTACGTCGTAACCGTCGATCCGAATCGCGCCATCCCAGACATCGTAGAAGCGCGAGATCAGATTGATCATCGAGGTCTTCCCGGCACCCGTCTCGCCGACGAACGCAATCGACTCTCCGGGCGCAACATCAAGTGAGACGTCGTGCAGAATCTCCTTGTCGTCGTAGCCGAAGCGGACATGATCGAACTCGACGCGGCCCTGGATTCGCGGTAACACGCTCGCATTGGGCTTGTCCTGGATCTCGACGTCGATGTCGAGAATGTCGAAGATACGCTCACCGGCGGCCATCGCGGCCTGCATCGTGTTGTAGCCCTGCGAGAGGTGGTTGATCGGCTCGTAGAACCGCGCAATCAGGAGGACGAAGAAGGTCAGCTCGCCGATCGTGAACGCATCGGGGCCGAGCACCATGCGACCACCGACGAACAGGACCAGCGCCGTCGCGAGTGCTTCGACGAAGGTCACGAACGGAAACAGCAGAGCAGAGAGCCGGGCAGCGCTCAGGTTGGCATCAAGGTTGTCGTCGTTGATCGAGCGGAACTGGCTCTGGTTGATCGGCTCGCGGGTGAACGACTGAATTACCCGTACACCGGCGATATTCTCCGCCAGGAAGCCGTTTACGCGAGCAATGGTGATGCGAGTTTGACGATAGGTGACGATCGCGCGGCGGCGCCAGAAGACCATCAGGACGATCATGATCGGCAAGACGGCGAACGCCAGCAACGCGAGCTTCGCGTTGGTCACCCACATCAGGATGATGATCCCGATCAGGATCGCAAACTGCGAGAGAATCTCGATCAGCCCGTCGGTGAAGAGTTGGTCGATGACCGAGACATCGTTCTGCAGTCGTGACATGATCGAGCCGACGCCACGTTTGTCGATGTAGCGGATGCCGACCTTCTGGATATGGCGGAACATCGAGGAGCGCAGATCGTAGACGATCTTCTGTCCGAGCCGGGACATGATGTACAGCTCACGGTTGCGACCGACGAAGCGGACGGCGATGACGGCAAGGAATGAGAGCGCGATCAGGTCGAGCGCACTGGTGCCGGTCTGTCCGAGGTACGTGACGCCGTCTTCGCGATTCACGATGTCGACTGCTCGTCCGAACAGGAACGGGACGGCGAGGTCAAGCGCAGTCGTTGCGACGATCAGGAAGAGCGCGAACCAGGCTTCTTTGCGGTACGGGCGGACATGGCCGATCAGCCGACCAGCCACGCGGCTGTCGTAGGCCTTTCCTAACAGATCGTCCGGGTCGGCAGCAGTCCGCATCATTCTTCGCCGTGGGGCTAATCAGCCGCCTGCGCGAGCTCCTCCTGGTTCTTGAGTTGCAGTTCGTAGAGGCGCGCATAGACGCCAGCTTGCTCGATCAACGTCAGGTGCGTCCCACGCTCAACGACAGCGCCGTCTTCGAGGACGAGAATCTCGTCGGCATCTTTCAACGTCGAAACACGCTGGGCGATGACGAACGTCGTCCGCCCTTCCATTGCGTCCTTGAGCGCTTGCTGGATCTCCCACTCGGTCTCGGTATCGACGCTGGATGTCGCGTCGTCGAGGATCAGAATCCGCGGGTCACTACAGATCGCTCGTGCAATTGCGACGCGTTGCCGTTGCCCACCTGAGAGCGAAATGCCGCGTTCGCCGAGCTTCGTATGGTAGCCATCGGGCATTGCCATGATGAAGTCATGCGCACGGGCGATGCGTGCTGCCCGTTCAATCTGCTCGATTGAAGCATCTGGATTGCCGAAGGCGATGTTGTCGCTGATCGTTGACGAGAACAGGAATGTCTCCTGCATCACGAACCCGACGTTGCGACGCAGGAAAGCCAGCTTGAGGTCGCGGATGTCGACGCCGTCGAAGAGGATCCGACCCGACGACACGTCGTAGAACCGGGCGACCAGCGCCGTCAGCGAACTCTTGCCACTGCCAGTCGATCCTATCAGCCCGATCACCTCGCCGGGGTTGGCCGCGACGCTCACATCTCTGAGAGCAGGACGTGGCGCGTGTGGATAAGTGAACGAGACATCGTCCAACAGGATCTCACCGCGCGGTTCCGTCAATTCGATCGCGCCTGGCGAATCGCGGATGATCGGACGGCTGTCGGTGATCTCGAAGATACGCTCGCCCGAGGCAATGGCCCTCGCGACCGAGTTCATGATCCAGCCCAGTTGCCGGATCGGATTCGCCAGCAAGGTCAGGTAAATGTTGAACGTGACGAGCGTTCCAACCGAGATCGAACCGTTGAGCACCTGCCGGCCGCCATACCAGAGGACCGCCAGCAATGAGATACCCGAGATGAAGTGCATGAGTGGGAAGAAGAACGAGTAGTACCGAATTGCGTCCATCTGCTTCATCATGAGTGAGCGGAGCGATGAATCGAACTTAGTCGTTTCATCTTCCTCGCGCGCGAAGACGCGCACGACCCGCGTACCAGCCAGGTTCTCCTGCATGACGCTCGACATCTCACCAAACTGCTGTTGAATGCGCGAGAACATCGGTCGGACATGGGAAGAAAAGTAAATCGAGGTCCAGACCAGGACCGGCATGACGGCGAGCGAGATTAACGCCAGCGCGAGATGCGTACGGAGCAGGACGACGCTGACGACCAGCAGAATCGAGACACTGTAGATTGCCATCCGCAACGAGAACATCATGAAGCGGCGGATCGCGTTGACGTCTTCTGTCGCTCTCGACATCAACTGGCCGGACTGTGACGTGTCAAAGAACGAGAACGA
Organism: uncultured Chloroflexia bacterium; assembly: GCA_963763325.1. Lineage (GTDB taxonomy): Bacteria > Chloroflexota > Chloroflexia > Thermomicrobiales > CFX8 > JBBECJ01. The sequence continues at coordinate 67,469 of CAVXOL010000024.1, read as the reverse complement.
CAGCGTCAGCATGTGCTCGTACAGTTGCCGGCGCACGTCAGTCGCGACGCGTTCGGCGAGTGCTTGAAACAGATACGTTCGGATGTACGTGAAGATCGACTGGATCGCGACGACACCAACGATGAGAATCGCTCCGGTCAAGATCAGATCCTGGTCGTCGCCCGCAATCCCTTCGTCGATGACCCAGCCAACCAGCAACGGAACGGTCAGTTGCGCGCTGACCGCGATGAACAGACTGACATACGCGACGACGAGCGCGACGCGATACGGACGGAGATAGCCGATGATTCGCCAGATGATACGCACGAAACGCCCCCCAGCCGGGTTTGGCCAAACCCGGCGCATCCGATCAGTATAGCACCTCTAGTGTCAATCCCCGATCGCCACCACTACTGGTTGTACGCCGCGTACGAATACGGGTAAATATGCTCGAAACGATTGACGGAATTCGAGAAATGCAGATACAATGTGATCGTACAGGGGGAACACACCGTGCGCCGCGCGAAAGGAGCTGGCGTGGAGGCCGAACGCAACGAGTACCAGGAAACCATCGACGAGGCCTTACGTATTGTCTACAGTCACCATCACCGGCTGGTAACGAAGCTGTTTCCAGATGCCGAACGGCCGCTGAATATGGAGTCACTCCGTTCGGGGCCACTCGGCCGTGATCTGCGCAAACTAGCTGCGCTGGCCCGCGGAGAAATCCGCGAACAGAAGGAGCTCGTTCTCGAACGAATCGAGACCGTTCTTCAGTTGCTGTTCTGGCCGCCGATGGCCGACGACTACACGGTGCCGCGGTCGTTTTGGGAAACGCCGCTGGGCCGGATGATGTCGATGGCCAAGTACCGTGCCTATGAGCCGTCGGAGCTCGTCTCGATCGGCACCGCCGCCCAAAAGCTGGGGGTTACCCGGCCGACCATCTATCGATGGATGGACGAGCGCCACCTGGGCTACGTGCGCGATGAAATGTCGGGTCGGACCTTTGTCGTCCAGCGTGACGTGGACTCGTTGCTGAACGACTCACAGGCAAGCGGCTTTCCTTCCGCTTGACGCGCGAGTAGCGCGGCTCCGTTCCGAACCCTGGTCGGGGCACCTACGGTGCCCCGAACTTGTGTCCATTTCAACGCATTAGGTCACTCACCGATTCTGGCGCGCTCGCCGCTCAGAATCAGCTCCCAGGCAACTGGTTGCCCTCCCCTGACGTAAACACGCGGAATACGGGCCATCACCCGCGTTGCGACCTCGTAGTTGACAGTTCCGATCATTGTCGCAATTGCGTCAAATGTCATCTCACCAGACGAACCGTCTCCCAGCACCAGGACACGATCCCCTTCGGCGACGCAGTCAGCAACCGAGACGACAGTCTGGTCCATACAGACGCTCCCACGAATGTCCGCACGTTGGCCGTTAACGACAAACCAGCCTTGATTGCGGAGACGGCGTGGCAACCCGTCCGCATAGCCGACAGGAACGGACCCGACGGCCTCGTCCGTTGATGCAACGTACGTCCGGCCATAGGACACCCCCTCACCCGCGCGAAGCCTGCCGCGTCGAGCCACGACCGAATGAATCGACAACACGGGCTTGAACCTGCAATCGACGGTAACCTCTTCAGACGGTGACAACCCGTAGGTCGCGATCCCGCAGCGGACGAGATTCGTCCCCTTCGACCGTCCGGTGAGAACCGCGGCGCTGTTCGACGTGTGGACAAATGGTGGCCGTAGTCCTTTCGCGTCCAGACGGTCAATTGCACGCCAGAACCGATCGATCTGCTCGTCGGTTGGAGCAGGATCGAGTTCATCGGCGGATGAGAAATGTGTGAACACTCCCTCGACCGTCACGCGCGGATGGCTCATCAACGACTCGACGGCATCACATACGTCATCAGTCGTGAAGCCGTATCGATTCATGCCGGTATCGACCTTTACGTGGACACGCGCCGACAACCCAGACTCGACGGCGGCTACAACCCCATCGATCGCCATCCGAGAACCAACGGCCAGAGTTATGTCGTGTCTCAGTGCGTCAGGGATATCACCGATCGCAGGGGGGCCAATCAGCACGATCTGGCAATTCAGGCCAGCGCTTCGCAGATACAGTGCTTCTTGAATTCGAGCGACACCGAGCATACGAGCGCCAGCCGCGATCGCCGCACGTCCGCACTCAACAGCGCCATGTCCATACGCGTCGGCCTTGACGACCGCCATCAACGCAACGTCGTCAGCAATGCAGGAACGCAAGACGTCAATATTGGACTCATACGCGTCGAGGTCGACAACAGCGTGAGTTCCCGATCCAATTCGATCGATCTGTTCTTCGAACGAAACCGTCATTTACATCTCCGTCAAGAGGCGGATGATATCCGAACGCGAAACGATCCCGACCAGATGTCCCTGGTCATCAACCACCGGCAGCGGATTCAAGTGCCGCTTGTACATTAAGCCCGCCGCCTCACGAACCGTGGTCGCAGGTGACACCGTTACGACCTCTGAAGTCATCAGCTCACCGGCCGTCGTCGCAAGAATGTGCCGCAGCTCGTCCTCCGACTTGTCCCACGGAAACTTGAAGACAGCATCAAGGAATGTTCCGTACGCGGGTGCATCCATTTCCATCTCCTGGGCAACGAGATCGCGTTCGGTGACGATCCCGACGATCTGCCCTGACTCAATGACTGGAATCCCGGAAACACCGTGTTGGATCATCAGGCGCGCAACATCGGCAACCGTCGCCGAGGGACCAACCGATACGACCTCGCCAGTCATGATACTTGCCACAGTAAGATCCGCTATCATTACGACTCCTCACGCAATTGCGCTTATATCCTCAACTGTCCATCGTGGCTCGACCAGCGACCGCATAACGACAGGGATCGCCTCAATGACATCGCGTGCCAGCACTCCATGCATCCCTCTTCGAGCCCTGGCCGCTTTTCCAGCTAACGAGCCGATGAAGAGTCCCGTACGACGCGGCAGCGTCAGGCGTTAGCCCTTGTGCGAGTAGTCCGCCAATGAGTCCAGCCAGGACATCACCGGTTCCAGCCGTTGCGAGTTCGGGTGTAGCTCTCGGCGCGATATACGCCTCTCCGCCGACGGTTGCCGCGATGCTGTAGCCGGTCTTGAAAACAACGGTTTGATTGAACAGTCTGGCGGCCATGATTGCGTGGCGAATTGGGTCCGAGAGCATGTCGTCACGTGTGCTCTGCACAAGACGCCCTAATTCGCCTGCGTGGGGGGTTAGAACGGCACGTCGTTGAGGAAATGCATCTGGGAGCGATCCATGCTTGCTGACCCAATTCAACGCATCTGCGTCAAGCACGAATGTTGGCGACGTGTTGCCCTCGCCTCGTGGTGCGATAAGCGGGCTGGACGGATCGGCAAGTAGCCGGTCAAGCAGATCTGTGGCGTGCGCACTCTGCCCCAGACCCGGACCAACGACGATCGAATCGACATGGCCCCCGCGTTGTTCAATCCAGTCGAATATCTGCGTGGCAGCTTCGCTGGGAGATTCGTCAAGCGGGATCAGGACGAGTTCTGGAACCTGGCCGGCGATTACAGGGATGATTGACGCAGGCGCCGCCACGCAGACGAGGCCTGCACCGGCTCTCGCGGCAGCTTCAGCACTCAAGCGCGGAGCGCCATAGTAGGTCGGCGCACCACCTATGACAAGGACCGTCCCAGTCTCGTGTTTGTGGGCCGACGCACGGCGGCGTGGCAAAAACCTCCGCACCGACGGTTCATCAATCAACTGCGGTCGATTGCCGGGGGGCGGCGCCGCGATCCCAATATCCAGCAGTGTCAGTTCGCCGACGTGGGACGCGGCAGGCTCTCTGATGAGTCCGAGCTTCGCGAGTCCCAGACAGAGTGTTACGTCAGCACGAAACGCGTCAGCGCTGGCCGCGCCGGTGGCCGGATCGACGCCCGATGGCACATCAATCGCGACGAGCGGCGTTCCGCGTAGCACGCGGAATTCATACGCGCGCTGGAACGCGGCGGCAACCGATGCCGGTAACGAGGCTCGACCGCCGACTCCATAAACGCCATCGATGATGACATCTGCGTCGGCGAACGAGTCGCGGCTGGTGATCTCGATTTGGCCGAGGAAGTGTGACGGCGCCGGGAGCTTTCCGAACTGGTCGCGTCCCAACAGGACTGCTGCACATCGCCAACCGCGCTCGACCAGCAGCGCCAGCCCGACGAGCGCGTCGCCTCCGTTGTTGCCGGGGCCGACGAGTGCGACAGCGAATGGCCGTGCATTGGCAAGACGGGTAATGGCTGTATCGATCCATTCCGCGATCTGGGTCGCCGCCGCCTGCATTAGTTCGGGTTCGGACCGGCCGTCAGCTATGGCTGCGGCTTCGGCGGCTCGCATCTCGTCTGGTGTGACGAGTACGCTCATGCGCTGCGGCTCGGCCCTTTCGTTGCGATGACGACTGCCATCGCATCGCCACGCGAGTGTGTCAGCGAAACTGAGAAGTGTGTCAGACCGAGCAAGGCTGCGCGTCGCTGTGCGGTCTCATGCAGGATCAGGATCGGCTTGCCGCGTCGGTTCGGCAGGACTTCGATATCGCGCCAGCGAACGCCACGGATGCCGGTCCCGAGCGCCTTCATCGTCGCTTCCTTGGCGGCAAAGCGAGCGGCGAGTTCCTGCACCCTCGTGCCGTAGCGTTCGCGCTCACGAGGCGTGTAGACGCGTTCGAGGAATCGTTGGCCATGCTTTGCGAGCACCTTGCCGACACGATCGATCTCGATGATGTCGATCCCGACCTCGACCGGTCCAGCGGCTTCGGAGTCCCAGATCGGGACATACTCAGCGTCCGACACCAACATACGTCAATCCAAGCGCGCTGACATCGGCTGGGTCGTAAATGTTGCGGCCGTCGAGCAGCAGCGGTGTCCGCATTGACTCCGCGACTCGTGAGAGGTCGGCCTGCTTGAACTCATTCCACTGTGTCACGACACACAGCGCGTCGGACCCTTCAGCAACGTCGTACGGCGACTGGCAGAAGGTCGTCGACGGCAGCAACTCACGGGCGTTCTCGATCGCGGCTGGGTCGTACGCCTTCACCTTCGCGCCGCGCTGCTCAATCATCCGGATGATGTCGACTGCAGGGGACTCGCGCATGTCGTCGGTGTTCTGCTTGAACGAGAGACCCCAGACACCAACCTGGCGGTCGGTCAGGTCGCCCAGATGTTCCTGAAGCTTGTGAACGAAACGGCGGCGCTGGTCAGCGTTGATCTCAAGGACCGCCCGCAGCAGTTGCGGGTGGCAGTCTGCTTCCTGCGCCATGTAGGCCAGAGCCTTGACGTCCTTCGGAAAGCACGAGCCTCCAAATCCGATGCCTGCTTCGAGGAACAGGGAACCTATCCGCTGGTCGTACCCCATGCCCTTCGAGACAGTCGTTACATCGGCTCCAACTCGTTCGCAGATCTGGGCGATTTCGTTGATGAACGAGATCTTGGTAGCGAGGAATGAGTTAGACGCGTACTTGATCATCTCAGCCGAGCGCCGGTCGGTGATCACGATCGGCGCGTCCAGCACGGCATAAAGTTCGGCGACTCGCTCGGCGGCTGTCCTGTCATCCGAACCAAGCACAACACGGTCGGGGTGCAAAACATCCTGGACGGCAGCACCCTCTCGAAGGAACTCAGGGTTGCTTACGACGGCGAACGTCGCGCCGGGCTGGATGTGCTGTTCCACAATCGATGCGACGAGGTCTCCGGATCCAATCGGCATCGTGCTCTTGTTGACGATATCCGTTGCGCCCGACAGATGTTCGCCAATCATTGCCGCCGCCTTGCGGACCGCGCGCATATCGGCCTCGCCACTGAACGACGAGGGCGTGTCAACACAGATGAAGACGAACGACGAATCGGGTACAGCCTCGGCATATGATGCGGTGAACTTCAGGCGCCCCGACTTCAGATTTCGCTCAAGCAGTTCGGGAAGTCCCGGCTCGAAGATCGGACACTCGCCGGCCTGCAGTGCCTTGACCTTTTCCTCGTTGATGTCGACGCCGTAGACCTCGTTACCGAGATCGGCGAAGGCCGTGCAATAGACCAGCCCGACATAGCCAGTGCCGATTACGCTAATTCGAGCCATCGAACCGTCTGTCCTTCCTGCCGCGCACGCGGTGACGATACACGAGGCTCACTCTAGGTCTCTGGCGTGGCGAGCTCGGTCGTCGTCAATGAAAGATTCGCTACCCGCGTCTGGTAACTCTGCCCGGAAGCGTACACCACGATCGACGTAATCTGCTTCGGCAACGGCGAAAGTCCTCGCAAGTCAAAGAATATCCGTTGCCAGCGATCGTGATCGATCTTGGTGGCAATCCCCAATGGGATATGTCGTTCTGCCTGAGGATCTTCGAGCACGTAATAGCCGTGTGACCAGACCTGCTCCTGATCGTTGATATCGACGTAGTCAATCCGGATGACGAGCGGAAACTCCTCAAGGCTTTGCCCGTCAGCGATAGGCTGCTGGGCGACGATCCTGGTCTCGAAACTGAGCAGCATCGAGGTGTGCACACGCAGAGATTTGCCTATTCGCTGGCGAATTCCGACCTGAGCGACATCTTCCCAGTCTCCGGCCTTGATGAGTTCGACGACGACTCCCTCACCCAACGTCGTCTGATCCTGGGCCAGTTCGACGAGCGTTCCACCGGTGTCTCCGGTGTACTGCTGGCTCTCCTGTTCGAACTCAATCCAGTTGGACAGGCCATGCGAGAAGTCACCGTTGACGAGAAGTTCTCGCACGACTGTCGTCGATTCGCCGAACGTCCCATCGCCGGCGATAACGATCTGCTGGTTTGCATTGAGCCGGGCTGACTGTTCGCCTCGCCGAACCGTTGCCACTCCGTGGAGAACGGCAGCCCTGACGGACTGGTCTGTCACACTTGCTCCCGGCGGGTCATCGAGCACTTCAACGAGGTACGAACCAGCGTCTGACCGACCAGATTCATCTGACATCGTCACGCTAAGCTCACCGATCCGGGTCGTCATCTCAGAAAAGCCATATTCCCCGCGTGGGGCCATTGCCACGTAGATCGTTCCCCGCTCCGGCTCAAGGACGATCAGCTTCGTTCGCTTCAGGAACCGCGACGATCGCATCCGATCGACTCGAACGATCGTGTCTTCAGTCACTTCGACGGTAGAGCCGTCGAAGAACTTCAGCGTGATGACAGTGCCGAGCGCAGTCGACACCCGATCCCCCTCGCGGAGAGTCACGTCGCCCGAGACGAGCCGCCAGTCGGAATCGCCTGGGGATCGAACCAGAGCACCGGTCCCGCTGACGACTGCGAGTCGGGCGATCTCCGGTTCGGTGGCGTTGTGATAGACCCAGGTCGCAGCAGCGACCAGGCCGCCGACTAGTAATGCGAACGTCAGCGACGCGGCGCCGAGTACGAGCCAGGCACGGCGAACCTGAATCGGCGGTGCGACGGTCGATCGTGCCTGTTCGCTTCCGGCTGTCATCTCGTGCTTTCCTGGCTAGCGGAACGACGCTGTCGGTAGCGCTCGCGCTGATCGGCCGCAACCGTCTGATCGGCGGTCTGATATTCAGCCAAAAATCGCGATCGTTCGTCCACAAAGGAGCCAGATTGGATCGCCTCGCGCATCGCATTCATCTGACGGTGAATGAAGCGCAAGTTATGGATCGATGCGAGTCGATACGCCAGTAGCTCTTTCGTTCGGAACAGGTGGTTCAGGTAGGCGACACTGAACGACAGACAGGTGTAACAGTCACATTCCGGGTCAACAGGCTCATCGGCTTCGCGGTAGCGCGCGGCGCCGACGCTGATCCGTCCAGTCGGGGTGTATAGCGCTCCACGGCGAGCCACACGTGTCGGCAGGACGCAATCGAACATGTCGATCCCTGCGGCTACGCCGTTCCAGAGGTCTTCAGGAGAGCCAACGCCCATCAGGTAGCGCGGCTTGTCAGGCGGCAACGGCTCGACTGAGGCGTCAAGCATCTCCGCCATCACCTCCTTTGGCTCACCGACGCTCAACCCTCCGATCGCGCAGCCGGCAACTCCAGTGTCTGCCAGATAGCGCGCCGACTCACGCCGCCGGTCAGCGCTGAAACCGCCCTGGCAAATGCCAAAGAGCACGCCGGGGTGACCAGTACGTGCTGTGACTTCCTCAAACGCTGCGACATTGCGCGGCAGCCACGCATGCGTCAATCGCATCGCGTCTAGCTGCTCGGCTTCACTGGCGCCATAGCCGACGCAGACATCGAGTGTCATCGTGATGTCAGAGCCAAACTGGACCTGTAACGCCACCGCTCGTTCCGGCGACAACTCGTGGCGACTACCGTCGAGATGCGAGTGAAATATCACGCCGGCGTCCGAAAGCCTGCGGTTGGCAGCCAGGCTGAAGACCTGAAATCCTCCTGAGTCGGTTAGCACCGGACCTTCCCAGCGCATGAAGTGGCTCACACCACCGAACCGCTCGATCAGGTCGGCGCCCGGACGCAGCATCAGATGATACGTATTTGCGAGTACGATTTGTGTACCGATCGAACGCAGGTCACCCGGATCGAGCGACTTGACGGTTGCCTGTGTCCCGACAGGCATGAACGAAGGTGTCTGGACCTCGCCGCGCGGCAAACGCAGTCGACCCGCACGTGCGCGGCCGTCAGTCTGTAAAACGCTAAACGTCGTGTCCAACGGAGGCTCAGTCATGCGAGTCATTATGCCAAGCCCGACAACTCAGGCATGAACATCACCGACCGGACGACGCACATGCGGCGCTGGCTGTTGCAGAGCGCGTTTGAGCTCCTTTACAGACGGCTTGGCTTCCTGCACGAAACGGCGGGCCGCGTCGCTTGTGGGGCGGCCTGGGATGGACGCCGCCGGCATGTCATCCCAACGGTGTGGAGTGGAACGCTCCTGGACGTTGGGTGTGGCGAAGGACGTCTGCTGCATTCGCTTGACACTCGAAACGTATTTGGAATAGGAATCGAACCGTCGCCGGTGATGGCCGGGCGAGCTAGGCGCAGGCACGTTTCAGTCATCCAGGCAACCGCTCAGGCACTGCCGCTCCAGGCTGGCTCGGTCCGGCATCTCGTCGCGACGTATCCGGGGCCGTGGATCGTCGATCCTCAAACATGGGACGAAATCGCGCGTGTCACTGAGCACGGTGCGACGATACGAGTTCTGCTGGGTGGCGACATCGATCGGGGGCGCGGAGCGGCCTTCCGAAGCCTCCTCCACCGACTCGCGTATGGCAAGTCGGACGCAACAGACAACCTTCCCGCGCTTGGCAATCAATTGATACGCGGGGAGTATCTCTGGCTGGACGACGAATGGGGACAGGCAATCCTGTGGACGGGCGTCAGGTCGGAATCGCCGACCTGACAAACTGACACCCGGTTTTCACGCGCTATGCAGGTTTGGACGAGGGTGTCGTTCTCTCGCTGAGGACCTCATCGTCCAGCATTTCAAGATCCGCCAGCGGATCATCTTTCGACGGAACAGCGACCTTCTGAGGCTGGTCAGGTGCGACCGCCGCTGCTGGTTGCGAGGTTGTGGTTCCAGTAGTTGCTGTTTGTACGGTGCCTTCGATGGTGGCTGGAATCGACTGGGCCAACTCTTTAGACTCTCGTTCGACCTGGGCCATCGTGCCCTTCATCTCGTCCATCGTCGAACGGATCTCACTGGTCGAGTCATTGAACTCGCGCGTCAGTTCGTTCGTCGTACGGCGGAAGTCGCGAACGGCCTTCCCGACTTGCGCGCCGATTTCAGGCAACTTACCGGGACCGAAGATGATGAGAGCGACGACCATGATGACCATGATCTCCATGCCGCCCATGCCGAAAAAGCTCATGTATTGACTCCGGGATCGCCTGGCAGGCCCACCAGATACCGTTGACAGCGACAGTGCATCGACTCCCTAGTATACCATCGTAGGGTGCGCCCTCCGGTGATGACAGGGACGGACGATGCTGAACAGATTACGTAAGAACAGGCGCGATGGTTCTCCGGAAGGCGATGGTGACGTCTATCTGATCGTCGGTCTCGGCAATCCGGGCAGGCGATACGAACGGACCCGTCACAACGCCGGCTTCATGACTGTCGAGCGTCTCTATTCGATCCTGCCGGGAGGAACTGCTAGAAACCGGTTCCAATCGGATCTGATCGAAACGCGCGACGGCGACAAACGAATCGTCCTCGCGAAGCCGCTGACGTTCATGAATGAGAGCGGACTGGCCGTCAGTCAGATTGCGCGCTGGTATAAGGTGCCTCGCGACCGGCTGCTGGTGATATATGACGAACTCGACCTTCCGTTCGGCACGATCAGGTTGCGAGCGAACGGAAGCGCCGGGGGACATAACGGCGTGCAGTCCATCATCCAGCACCTGCATACTCAGGACTTCGCCCGCTTGCGGATAGGGATCAGTCGTCCGCAAGCCGGGTCGACGGTACCATACGTCCTCTCCCAATTCACCAGCGACGAGCAGAAGCAGCTGCCGGAGATCATTGACCGTGCAGCGGCGGCCGCGTTGCTCTGGCTGAGGGATGGCGTTGTTGTTGCGATGAACGAGCACAACCGTCGTCCTGATTCACCGGCACCTCGGGCAGAACCATCAGAATCCAGATCGAGACCTGATCCTGTCGAGGCTGACGCGCGCGGATCCCGTGAATCAACCGACGCATCCTGATAGCCGAACACGCACGGATTCCCGGCATCGGTGGAACTGCCCGCATATAATCCGGTCGGACCGGGTGCGACGCCCGGGCAGGGGGAACGCAGCGCAAGCCCGCCCGACGGCGGGGTGAAGGGTGCAGGGATGGATATCTCACGGGTTGTCGTCGTCGGAACCGGCACGATGGCCAACGGAATCGTTCAGGTCATGGGCCAGTCCGGCGTTCCGGTCACGATGATCGGTCGCAGCGACAACAGCCTTGACGGCGCGATGGCGACGATCCGGCGCAACCTGCAGCGCTCAGTTGACCGCAGCCGAATGTCGAGCGACGAAATGGACCTGGCGATCAGTCTGATCGAGCCGTCGACGGGCTACAGCAGTGTGTCTGACGCGGACATGATCATCGAAGCGATTGCCGAGGACCTCGATCTGAAGTGCTCAATTTTCGAGCGCATTGACGAGCTTGCTCCGGAGCGCGCGATCGTCGCCTCGAACACGTCATCGATTCCCATCACGACGCTTGCCGCATCGACAAAGCGGCCGCAGAAGGTGATCGGGATGCACTTCTTCAACCCGGTCCCGCTCATGAAACTGGTCGAAGTTGTTCGCGGGCTGGCCACCGACGACGAGACGGTCGAGGCGACCACTGCGCTCGCGCAAAAGGCCGGGAAGACGCCGGTCGAGGTCAACGATTTCCCCGGCTTCATCTCGAACCGGGTTCTGATGCCGATGATCAACGAGGCCGTCTTCTGCCTGATGGAAGGCGTCGCGACTCGTGACAACATCGATGAGGTAATGAAGCTGGGTATGAATCACCCGATGGGGCCGCTCGCCCTCGCCGATCTGATCGGGTTGGATGTTTGCCTGGACATTCTGGAAGTTCTGCAGCGTGACCTCGGTGATCCAAAATACCGTCCGTCGCCACTGCTCCGTAAGATGGTTGCGGCGGGTAAGTTGGGACGCAAGACAGGCGAAGGATTTTACGACTACAGGCAATCGTAGGACCCCGACGCCGTTACGAACAACCGACGCAACGGAGGCGAGATGGAGCTTCTCTTCAACGACGAAGAGCAGACGCTGATCGAAGCGGTCCGCGAATACGTATCACGCGATGTCGCGCCGCGAGCGGCTGGCCGCGATGATAGCGGCAGCTACCCAACTGAGGAGCTTCGCGCTGCCGCTGCGATGGGGTTCATGGGATTGTCCGTCCCAGAAGACCTGGGTGGGTTACTACTGCCCGCAACCAGCGTTGCGATGGTGTATGAAGAGATCAGTCGCGCATCGGCGTCGGTGGCGGTCATTCTCTCGGTCCACAACTCCCTGACCTGTAACGCCATCAATCAGTACGGTTCGGAGGAAGTCAGGCAGCGACTGCTCCCACGTCTGGCGTCGGGGGAGTTGATCGGCGCGTACTGCCTGACCGAGCCACAGGCTGGGTCAGATGCCGGAGCAATTCAGACGCGGGCGATTGAAGACGGTGACAATTGGCGAATCAGCGGCCAGAAGGCGTTTATCACGTCGGGTGCGCACGCTGGTGTGTACGTCGTCTTCGCCGTTACCAATCCTGACGAACGAACATCGCGGCGGATGACCGCATTTGTTGTTGAGCGAGACATGCCCGGCATCGAGGTTGCGCCAAAGGAGAAGAAGCTCGGGCTACTGGCCTCTGAGATCAACGGCATCGCGTTCGACGATGTTGTCGTGACAGACGCTCATATGCTTGGTGAGCCGGGCGGTGGCTTCGGCGTTGCGATGTCGCTACTGGCGACCGGACGAATTGGAATCGCGGCACAGGCAGTCGGAATCGCTCAGGCGGCGCTGGATGCCGGACTCGCGTATGCGAAGGACCGCAAGCAGTTCGGGAAAGCGATCGCCGAGTATCAGGCAATCCAGTGGAAGCTGGCCGACATGGCGACCGAGATCGATGCAGCAAGGCTGCTCGTCCGGCATGCGGCAGTGATGAAGGACGCGGGACTCGACTACACCCGCCAGGCGTCACAGGCCAAGCTGTATGCCAGCGAGCTTGCAACGCGGGCGGCGGGGCACGCGATCCAGATTCACGGCGGCTATGGCTACATCCGAGACTTTGGCGTCGAACGGCTCTACCGCGACGCGAAGGCGACCGAACTGTATGAAGGGACTTCGGAGATCCAACGTCTGGTCATCGCACGGCATTTGCTGGGACAATAGCAGCAGACGGGGGCGCTCGCGACGTGGCGGGCGCCGTTCGGCGAGGGAGGCGGCAATGTCACACCGATTCGGCACCGATTTCCACGATCCGCGCTATCAGGGTGCGCCGCCGGAAGAACGCGAATTCACGACGCTCTCAGGCGAGCCGGTTCAGCAACTCTACACACGCGATGACCTCGAACGCCTCGGCTTCGACGAGGAGCGGGATCTTGGCCGGCCCGGCGCGCCGCCGTACACGCGCGGCATTCACGAGACAATGTACCGGGGGAAGCTCTGGACGATTCGCCAGTTCGCCGGATTCGGTTCCGCTGAAGAGACGAATGGCCGTTTCCGCTACCTCCTCGATCACGGAGAAACGGGCCTCTCTATCGCCTTCGATCTGCCGACGCTCTATGGACGCGACACCGACGATCCGATGTCGCATGGGGAGTTCGGCAAGTGTGGCGTGGCCGTTTCGTCGCTGGCTGACATGGAGATTCTGCTCGACGGGATTCCGCTCGACGTCGTTACGACCTCGATGACGATCAACGGTCCGGCCGCCGTCGTCTGGGCGATGTACATCGCAGCGGCAGAGAAGAAAGGTGTGCCACGCGGGAAACTACGCGGGACGCTCCAGAACGACATCCTCAAGGAGTTCACTGCGCAGAATGAATACATCTTCCCGCCAAAGCCGTCGATGAAGCTTGTGACCGACACGGTCGAATTCGCCACCCGAGACATGCCACTCTGGAACTCGATCTCGATCTCCGGATATCACATACGCGAGGCGGGGGCGACAGCGACCGAGGAGTTGGCCTTCACGCTTGCGGACGGCATCGCCTACGTCGAGGCAGCCCTGGAGCGTGGTCTCGATATTGACGAGTTTGCACCACGACTCTCGTTCTTCTTCAATTGCCACAACGACTTTTTCGAGGAGATTGCCAAGTTCCGAGCCGCGCGGCGGATCTGGTACCGGGTCATGCGCGAGCGTTTCGGTGCAAAGAACGAACGCTCCTGGTGGATGCGGTTCCATACCCAGACGGCTGGATGCTCGCTGACAGCTCAGGAACCGGAGAACAACGTCATTCGGACGACGATCCAGGCACTGGCGGCAGTCCTGGGCGGGACACAAAGCCTGCACACTAACTCACTCGACGAGGCGTTGGCGCTGCCGAGCGACTGGGCCGTTCGGATCGCGGTCCGAACGCAGCAGATCATTGCCCATGAGAGCGGCGTCACCAACAGCGTCGATCCGCTGGCAGGTTCCTACATGGTCGAAGCGATGACGACCGAGATGGAGCAACGCGTTCTGGCAATCTTCGGTGAGATCGAGGAGCTTGGAGGTGTCATCCCTGCGATCGAAGCGGGCTACTTCCAAAGACGCATTTCGGACAGTTCCTACGCCTACGAGCAGGCGCTCTCAGAGCAGCAGAAGATCGTCGTCGGAGTTAACGCCTTCCGCTCTGAGGAAGAGTCGAACATTCCGATTCTGGAGATGGACCCCGAGGGTGAAGGGCGGCACCTGCAACGCCTGGCGCGCGTCCGGTCCGAACGGAACCCAGTTTCCTGGCAGAACGCTATCGAGAATCTCGAGCAAGCCGCCCGCCGCGACGACAACGTCATGGACGCTCTGATCGACGCCGTCAGTGCGTATGCGACGATCGGCGAGATCACGAATTGCCTGCGAGGGGTGTATGGCGAACATCAGGCGTTGTTGGTGGTGTGAGAAGGCCAGGATAAGGGAGGTAGGGGGTCGATGGTCGAGGTTCAGGCGCGTCCAACGCCAATACGGGTCTTGATTGCGAAACCCGGTCTTGATGGGCACGACCGCGGCGCAAAGGTGATGGCGAGAGCGTTGCGTGATGCTGGGATGGAGGTCATCTATACGGGGCTGTTCCAGACGCCGGAGATGATCGCGCGCGCCGCCGTCGACGAGGATGTCGATGTCATCGGGCTCTCAATCCTTTCCGGTGCGCACCGGGCACTGTTTCCCGAAGATATTCAGCGAGCTGAGGGCCGCCGGGCTTACCGACGTTCTGGTCGTGGCCGGCGGGACGATCCCGAACGCTGATGTCGACGAGCTGAAGGCGCTTGGAGTTGCCGAAGTTTTCGGACCGGGAACGCCCCTCGACTCCGCCGTGCGCTTCATCAGAGAGCACGCCCCACAACGGGGTGACGAGTGACCTCAACAACCAACTCGGACCTCATACAGCGCTTCCGAAACCACGAACGTCCCGCGCTCGCGCGACTCGTAACGTATGTTGAAAACGAACGACCTGCCGGTTTGCGAGCCATGGCCGAGCTGTACCGCGACACCGGCTCTGCCTATGTCGTTGGCATTACCGGCCCACCGGGCGCCGGCAAGAGTACCCTGACCAACGCGGTCATCCGCGAGTATCGCAAGCGGGGCAAGACAGTCGGGGTACTTGCAATCGATCCATCGAGTTCTCTCAGCGGCGGTGCAACGCTCGGTGACCGAATCAGGATGTTGGAAAACTACGAGGACGACGGCGTCTACATCCGCTCGATGGCCACGCGCGGCGAGATGGGCGGCCTCTCAATGGCCGTTGGCGCGGTGACGCACCTGTTGGATGCCTACGGCTTCGATATCATCGTCGTCGAAACGGTCGGCGTTGGACAGGACGAGGTCGATGTCGCGGAACTGGCCGACACGACGCTGCTGCTCCAGGTTCCGGGGCTCGGAGACAGTATCCAGACGATCAAGGCCGGTGTACTTGAGATCGCCGATATCCTGGTCGTCAACAAGTCCGACATCAAAGGAGCCGAAAACGTCGTTCGAGATTTGCGAAACATGCTGCGGCTAGGCGAGCACGGCCCGTGGCTTCCGCCGATCATGAGAACGGTCGCAATCCGCGGTGAGAACATCCCTGCCTTGCTGGACGCGATCGATACGCACCGCGCACATCTGGAAACTTCCGGGGAGGGGCAGGAACGTCGCGAACGCCGCGCCCGACGCGAGGTGCTGCGGCTAGCTCAGAACTGGATCGCGGGTCAACTCGAAGCGACGATGCAGGACCCAGCCAATGATGGGATGATGGACGATCTGATGCGGCGCGAGGTAAACCCGTTCGAAGTGGCCGAGATGCTCGCCCGCACAACCTCGTCGCGAATTCAGTCACGAGGCTGATGCGCCCGGCGCGCGATTAATGCAGCCGTCGCACCCGCTCCAACGCCGTTATCGATGTTGACGACTGCCATGCCTGGTGCGCAGGTTGAGAGCATTGTCATTAATGCTGCGTTACCACCGGCTGCGACGCCGTAACCAACCGACGTCGGCAAGCCAATAACCGGGATATCAACCAAACCCGAGACGACGGAAGGCAGCGCGCCATCCATCCCGGCCGCCACAATGATGGCGTCGGCCCCGCCGGCAACCACTCGTCGAAGCGGCTGGATGAGCCGGTGCAATCCCGCGACACCGACATCTGCCACGATCTCGACCCTGCAGCCTATCTCACGCGCGATGGTCGCGGCTTCTCCTGCAGCTAGCAGGTCAGAGGTTCCAGCCGTCAGGATCGCCACGAACCCGCGCTCTGGTGGAGCGGCAGCATCGCTCCGGACGAGGATCGCTGTGCGCCCTGAATACGGCTGTTCGACTCGAACGTCGTCGCCGATGGTTCGAGCAATCCGCTCGGCGCGTTCAGCGTCGATGCGGGAGACGACCGCACGGGGCAGTCGACACAGTAGCGATCTGCAAGCCTCGATTAACTGCTCATCAGTCTTGCTATCGCCGTACACAACTTCTGGAACTCCGGTCCGCTCCAGGCGTCCATGGTCGATGCGTGTCTGGGCATCATGAGGGTCGTCGAGATCACCAGCCAGCGCCGACTCGACTGCCGAAAACGGGTCACGCATCCTGTTGTTTGCCCTTCGTCGAAAACACCATTTCGATCAAGTTATCACTGTCGCGAGAGGGAGCACCTTTTTGAAACCAGGCGAGGTATTCAACATTGCCCGCCGGCCCGGTGATTGGCGAGCGTACCAGCCCCTGGATTGGCAGGTCGATCTGCTGGGCCGTGTCAATCACCCGCCTGACAACGGCCTTGCGAGTCCGTTCGTCGCGGACGACGCCTCCCCGTCCGACGAGTTCCTTGCCGGCCTCGAACTGCGGCTTGATAAGTGTGACGAGGTCGCCATCGGGTTCGAGGAGCCGTTGCGCAACCGGAAGCATGTGCTCCAACGAAATGAACGACACGTCCACAGAAACGAATCTTACGGACTCTGGCAACGACTCCAGGTAGCGCGCGTTCACGCGCTCCATGACAACCACTCGCTCATCGGTCCTTAGTCGGTAGTCAAGTTGTCCGTACCCGACATCGACTGCGTAGACACGTGCGGCGCCACGTTGCAGCAGAACGTCGGTGAAGCCGCCCGTTGAAGCGCCAAGGTCGGCGGCAACGATGCCGGTCACGTCGATGTCGAATTCAATCAGCGCATGTGCGAGCTTGAAGCCGCCACGACTGACGAACGGAATTTTGGCACGCAATTCGAGCGGCAACTCAGCGTCGAGCATTTCGGCAGGCTTCTGGATCAGCCGGTCGCCGGAGCGCACATCGCCAGCCACGATCAGTGCTTTGGCTTTCGAGCGGGAATCGGCCAGCCCCTGCTGGACGACTAGTTCATCAGCGCGCACCTTGCGAGCATTCATCGATTGCGACCGGGAAGACCGAAGCGGCGCGAGAGCCTGCTCATCTGGACGTGGCAGAGTGCGACTGCCAACGCGTCCGCGGCATCGTCGGGCTTCGGCACCTCGCGCAGCCCCAGCAACATCCGCACCATTTCCTGCATTTGGAGCTTGTCGGCGTTGCCGTGACCGGCGATCGTCTGCTTGACCTCGGACGGTTTGTACTCGAAGACTTCCATTCCGTGCTGGGCCGCAGCGAGGAGGACGACGCCGCGTGCCTGACCAACGGCCAGCGCAGTCGTGACGTTGCGCGAAAAGAACAACTGCTCGATCGCGAGGACGTCCGGCTCGTGCTCGCGGATGAGTTCCCAGACTGAGTCGTAAAGTCGCTTGAGTCGCTCCGGCATCGACTCAGCCTTCGAGGTTTCGACGACGCCGTAGACCATCAGCGCGGGATCGTCATCGCCACTGACGAGGCCGTATCCAAGCAACGCAGTTCCTGGGTCCACCCCGAGGGTAATCATGAGAGAGCGACCGTCCCGTGCCGAACCGGCAATGCACGACTGCAAGATTGAGCGAAAGGCTGTTGAAATATGGGTAAACCTGCCGTATACTGCTCCAAACACATGTTACAGACGCCCCCCGCAATGGATCGACGAGAAATCTAACGCTCGCACACCTAACCGGCGCAGCCGTGATCCTGTCGTGCCCGCCGGACTCCCCAGCTGAGCGTTACCCTCGCGAAATTGCAGCGTCTGTCGACTACTGGGCGGGAGGGAAACACCAGAGTGGTTGCAAGCCTGATTGCCAAGGGTAAGGATCAGGGGTTCCTACTTTCTGAGGAAGTACTCGAAGCGTTTCCGCGTATCGAAGAAGACATCGCTGCCGTTGACGAATTCTGGACGTCACTTCTGGAGAACGGGGTCGATGTTATCGATCAACCCCCGACACCAGCGACGATCAGTAGCCGCCATCAGTTTACTCGTCACCGAGCTGTCGCGCCGACACCAACCGATGTCGTAACGGATCCATTTGCCAAGCCGGACAGCCGTGACGAGGCGACCGACGCGCTCGCACAGGGCGTCGCCGATTCCGTGCGCCTCTATCTGCAAGAAATCGGCGAGACCGATCTTCTGACGATGCACGAAGAGGTCTGGCTCGCGAAACGAATGGTGCGCGGGCTGGCAGCCAGCCAGCGTTTGTCGCTCGGTGAGTACAGCACCGAGGAAGAGCGTCGCGAGCTGATCGAAGACCGCGAGGATGGCGAGCGAGCGCGCGCCCATCTCATCCAGGCCAATCTAAGGCTGGTGGTTTCGGTCGCGAAGAAGTATGTGGGGCGCGGCCTGTCGTTCCTGGACTTGATCCAGGAGGGCAACATCGGTCTGATGAAGGCGACCGATAAGTTCGATTACAACCGCGGCTTCAAGTTCTCCACGTATGCGACGTGGTGGATTCGGCAGGCAATTACGCGCGCCATCTCCGACCAGAGCCGGACAATCCGTTTGCCGGTTCATGTTGGGGAAACGATCAACCGCGTCAAGAAGACCGGCCATAGGCTCCAGCAGATCTTCGAACGGGAGCCGACACACGAAGAGATCTCGCGTGCGATGGACGTTCCGGTTGCCAAAGTGCGGCAGGTGCTCGAAGTCTCGCGGCTTCCGGTCTCGCTCGAAGCGCCGGTTGGACTCGACGGCGATGCGTTCCTGGGTGACTTCATCGAGGACGAATCGATGCCACAGCCACTGGAACTCGCGTCTCAGCAGCTTCTGCGCGGCCAGATCGGCGACGCGCTCGACAAGCTGACGGAACGGGAGCGACGAATCGTCGTGCTGCGCTTCGGGCTTGAAGACGGTAGATTCCGGACACTCGAGGAAGTCGGTCGAGAATTTGGAATCACCCGCGAGCGTATCCGCCAGATCGAGGCGAAGGCGCTACGCAAGCTGCGTCATCCCAGCTACAGCCGCAAGCTGCGTGGCTATCTGGATTAGGCCGAGACTGATCGTTACAGATAACGCTGACAATCGTGAGGGCGGACTCAGTTGGTCCGCCCTCACGATTGTCGTGTTCGATTGACGGTTCGAGGCGGCGGCTCCTCCGGTAGGCGCCGGTCCTGTATCGGCTCGCGCCGTGAGGCGCAGGGTGGACGCAGGCACGGCTCCCACACGGGTGCAGGCGTTAGGGATCCTCGACAGAGCTCACGATCCTGAACCCGGGGGTCTCACGGCGCAGGCTGATCTTATGTCGGCCCCTACTCGGTTGCGGGTCGAGAGAACACTAACGATACGTTATGTCCACCGAAGCCGAGTGAGTTGCTGACGACGTGCCTTACGTCGGTCGGTCTTGGCTCGTTTGGCACATAGTCCAGATCGCAATCGGGATCTCGCTCATGATAGTTGATCGTCGGCGGCAGAATCTGGTCGCGGATCGCGAGGATCGAATACGCTGCCTCAACGGCACCTGCGGCACCTAGCAGATGGCCCGTCGCGCCTTTCGTCGACGAGATCGGCGGCGGTGCGTCGCCGAAGACGGTCTTGACCGACATCGTCTCGTAGGCGTCGTTCAGGCGCGTCGAGGTTCCGTGTGCGTTGATGTACGAGATGTCCGATGGAGAGAGGCCGGCGCGAGCGATCGCGAGCGTCATCGCTCTGGCGGCACCTTCCCCACCGGGAGATGGCTGGACAATGTGGGATGCATCGGCAGTGGTCGCGTAGCCACTAACAATCGCCAGCGGTGTCGCGCCTCGATCGATCGCGTGAGAGAGCGATTCGAGAACAAGCACTGCCGAACCCTCGCCGAGGACGAAGCCGTCGCGGTGCAGGTCAAATGGTCGGCTCGCGTGTTCGGGATCGTCGTTACGTGTCGAGAGCGCGCCAGCGGCGGCAAAGCCTGCGACGCCGGCCGGCGTCACAGCCGCTTCCGATCCACCTGCAAGCATCACGTCTGCGTCACCTCGTCGAATGGTCGCGGCCGCCTCCCCGATGGCGTGGGCGGCACTGGCGCACGCGCTGACGGTTGCCAGGTTCGGCCCTTTCGCGCCAAGCTGAATCGAGACGATACCAGTCGCCATGTCGGGCAGCATCATTGGCACGAAGAACGGGCTGACTCTGCTTGGACCACGAGTCTGCAGCGTTCGGACACCGTCTTCGAACGTACCGAGGCCACCCATGGCGGTTCCAATGATGACACCGACGCGCGTAGCGTTGTCATCGGAGATGCTGAATTCTGCGTGCTCGATCGCCTCACGAGATGCTGCGACGGCAAACTGGATGAAACGGTCGGCGCGCCGGGCGTCTTTCGCCTCCATGTAGCGCGCAGGCTCGAACTCCGAGACCTGGGCAGCAATGCGGACTGGGAAATCGGATGCGTCAAAGCGGTGGATCGTGGCGACGCCGCCCTTGCCATCCAGTATGGCCAACCAGTTCACCTCACGGCCGACGCCGACAGCTGAGACACAGCCGATGCCGGTTACCACAACCGCGTCGTCACGCATTTGATCGACCACGAAAATCGCCCTCCGGAACTGCCTGCACCTCGCCCTCTAACGCCATCGCGCGAGTGTACGTGTCCGTGCAGGTGTACGACCAGTCTGATAGACTAGAGTCGGGTGAGACGAGAAACGCAGCCGTGTGTTCCTAATATGTTTCGAGCCAACGTCACTAGTTTTCGGGTGCCTTTGGACGATCCCAAGGGTTCGCTCCTCCGAGTACCCACCTGCGAACGCAGGCTTGAAACTAGTTCACACGGTGTCAGCGCGGCTCACCCACTCCCTTCTTCCAGAATACAACGTGAATCAGGGCTGGTGACATGAGCTACCTGCTCTACGGACAGAACGGCCTGTTGCTCGACGAGCGCGTCGCATCGCTACGTACCGAGATAGACCCGCAGAATCTGAGCACGACGACGATCGACGTCCAGGCATCCAGCGTCTCCGAGATTGCTTCCGCCTGTCAAGCGATGCCGTTCTTCGGCGGTCGGCGGGTCGTCGTCCTGCGCAATCCGATCCAGCCTCCCAGGCGTGCTGACACCAGTACCAACGATGAGAATCCCGACGATGCCGGCGGGCGAGTCAAATGGTCCGATTTGCACGATGTATTGCGGGCCACGCCGGCTACCACCGACATCATCATGCGGCACGATGGTTCGCTAGCGCAGACGCACTATCTCGTAAAAGCAGTCAAGACTCTTGGCTGGCAGACTGAATCGTTCGCGGCCAAGACCGGCGAAGATCTTCTGGACTGGATTCAGCAGCGTGTGACGCGTGATGGCATGCGGATCGAGCCAGATGCCGTTGAACAGTTGGCTGACCTGCTTTACCCGACTTCCTGGCGGGGAGGTCGCTACGCCAACGACACGCCCGACATGCGATTGATCGCGTCAGAAGTCGACAAGCTCTGCAGTGCGGCGATCGATGGGCAGATCACGAAACAGGTCGTCGTCGAAATGGTCGCGGACCGGAGTGGGTTCACGGCGTTCAAGTTGAACGATCACCTCTTTGGTGGCAACCCGGAAAAGGCATTGATCGAGCTCGACAACGTCCTTGGCTCTGGCGAACCCGCCGAGCGAGTGTTGGGACAGATTGGCAGCGAGGCGATTTCGTTGGCGACGGTGAAGCATGGGTCAGGCGTTCCGCCCGATGCGCTGGCTAAGACATCCGGGATCAGCCCAGGTCGACTCGGTGGACTCCGACAAAAGGCGTCTGGAATCAGCGAGCAGGGGCTGGTGCAAATCGCGGAGGCAGTGCGCTACGCGGACGCTGCCGTAAAGACCGGTCATCAAACAGATACCTCGGCAACGATCGTCCCGCTTGTTGCGGAAGTTGCCGAGGTCGTCCGTCGTGGGAATGCAGCCGGCCGGCGTCGCGGCTAGCTGGTGGCGTTGAGCTTGTTGTACTTCGACATCAGGCGTGACTTGCGTCGCGCGGCGTTGTTCGGGTGGATGATGCCCTTCCGAGCAGCCCGGTCCAACATGCTGACGGCGTTCTTGACGGCACCTGCTGCGGCCTCTTCTTCAGCACGAGCAATCGTCTGCTCGGCAGTCCGCAGGAGCGTGCGGCTGGCCGAGCGGAAACGGCGATTTCGAACACGGCGCCGTTCGTTCGTCCTGGCGCGCTTTTCGGCAGACTT
Source organism: uncultured Chloroflexia bacterium (assembly GCA_963763325.1). GTDB lineage: Bacteria > Chloroflexota > Chloroflexia > Thermomicrobiales > CFX8 > JBBECJ01. The sequence continues at coordinate 44,891 of CAVXOL010000024.1, read as the reverse complement.
GGAATTGGCCAAAGCTGGTTTCTCCCTCGAACGTATTCACACATGGCAAGAGCGCCCGACAATCGCGGGCGTGACAACTTCGCAATTCTACTGATCTCACGCGGAAACTGCAACTTCCGGCCGCTTGGGGCCGGGATACTCGCCTTCGGTATACTTACCGTTCGGGCCGGCAACGATGCTCGCCCGCCTCATCATGCATTGAGAACAGATGGCTGATCAGAAATACATTCGTAACTTCAGCATCATCGCGCATATCGACCACGGGAAATCGACCCTGGCCGATCGCCTGCTCGAACACACCGGCACGATCACGCAGCCGCGAGATGATCGAGCAGGTGCTCGACTCGATGGACCTCGAGCGCGAGAAGGGCATCACGATCAAGGCCCGCGCCGTCCGCATGGATTTCCAGGCGGCTGACGGGCAGATCTACGAGCTGAACCTGATCGATACGCCCGGCCACGTCGACTTCTCCTACGAGGTCAGCCGCTCGCTGGCGGCCTGCGAGGGCGCGCTGCTGGTCGTCGACGCCGCGCAGGGCATCGAGGCGCAGACGATGGCCAACGTCTACCTGGCGCTGGAGAACGATCTGGCGCTTATCGCCGTCATCAACAAGATCGACCTCCCCAACGCCGAGCCGGAGAAGGTCGGCAAGGAAGTCGGCGACCTGATCGGGCTGCTCGCCGGAAGAGATCATCCCCGCCTCGGCCAAAGCGGGCATCGGCGTACCGGAGATCCTGCAAGCGATCGTCGACCGGATCCCGCCGCCGACAGGCGACCGCAGACGCACCGCTGCGCGCGCTGATCTTCGACTCGCACTACGACGCCTACAAGGGCGTCATCGCCTACGTCAAGGTCGTCGACGGAGCCCTCGACACGGCGTCACGCATCCGCATCATGGCCACCGGCAAAGAAGCCGAGATGCTGGAGGTCGGCGTCTTCCGCCCGAACATGACGCCGGTCGCATCAGCTCGGCGCCGGCGAGGTCGGCTACGTCGCCACCGGTCTGAAAGTCGTGCGCGACTGCCAGGTCGGCGACACGATCACCCTCGCCGACTCGCCGGCCACGAAGCCGTTGCCCGGCTATCGCCCGGCCAAGCCGATGGTCTTCGCCGGCTTCTACCCGGTCGACACCGAGGACTACCCGATACTGCGCGACGCGCTCGAACGCTTGCAGCTCAACGACGCCTCGCTGGTCTTCGAGCCGGAAGTCGTCGGACGCGCTCGGCTTCGGCTTCCGCTGCGGCTTCCTCGGCCTGCTGCACATGGAGATCATCCAGGAGCGGCTGGAGCGCGAGTACGACCTCGACCTGCTGGCCACCGCGCCCAGTGTCGAGTACGAGGTCGTCAAGACCGACGGCGAGATCATCACTGGTCGACAACCCGTCGGAGCTGCCCGACCCTGGCGTGATCGACGAGATCCGCGAGCCGTGGATGCACATCTACGATCATCTCGCCGACGCGCTACATCGGCGCGATCATGGACCTGGTCACGAACCGGCGCGGCGACTTCGAGAAGATGGACTACCTCGACGAGGACCGCGTCTCGCTCAAGTTCGGGATGCCGCTCGGCGAGCTGATCGTCGACTTCTACGACCAGCTGAAGTCGCGCACGCAGGGCTACGCCTCGCTCGACTACGCGCTTCGCCGGCATGCGTCGCGGCCGACCTGGTCAAGCTCGACGTGCTGGTCAACGGGCAGCCGGTCGATGCGCTCTCGATGATCACCCACCGCGACGACGCCTACTGTCCGGGGTCGGGCGCTGGTCGAGCAGCTGCGCAAGCTGATCCCGCGCCAGATGTTCGACGTGCCGATCCAGGCCGCCGATCGGCAGCCGGATCATCTCGCGCGAGACGATCGCAGGCGATGCGCAAGAATGTCCTCGCCAAGTGCTACGGCGGCGACATCACCCGCAAGCGCAAGCTGCTCGAGAAGCAGAAAGAGGGCAAGGCGCGGATGAAGATGGTCGGCAACGTCGAGATCCCGCAGGAAGCGTTCATGGCGGTCCTGAGCCTCGGGACCAGGACGCCGTCGCGGAACGCAACTGCATGCCGCGGTCGTCCTGGTCGATCGGTCTGGCCGGCCGCGCGCAGGACGATGACTGGCAGTCGATTCTCTCTGGACGCGAAGTCGTCGCTCGATGCGTCGACGCTCGCGGCTCGCTGCGTTCCGGACCGATGGCACTGTCGATCGTGCCTACTACGATGCTGTTTGAACGTGGGCAACTCGACGGGATCGAGCCGGTCATTGCCGCGGATATTGCTGAACGTCGCCGAGTCGGCAGATGTCGCGTATCTCGTCCCTGGCCAGGTTGGCGTCGGAGATGCGACCGTTTCGGCGTCGAGCGCCGTTTCGCCGTCTGGCGTTTGCGGCATCCTGCGCTGGAGAATCGTTGGCGGCCCATTCGCAGATCTCGATGCGCTCGACACTGGCACAAGCGCAGCAACGAGTACCGTTCCAGTCTGGGTTCCGGGCACTCGATTCGACGGTGCCATCGCTGGTGATCAACTGGCATGGACAGCATGTGATCGACCTTGCACTGGCACGGCTCACGACCATCTACGGCACTTCGACACTCGCAGTACCGATGACGAGTTCGGCACCTGCACATCGCGGCACGTGACCCACTCGGCGCTCCGCCATCGTTCTCGGCACTCGAATACATCATGGCCCGCCTGCGACGCGACGACGGTTGCCCGTGGGACCGGGAGCAGACGCACGAGAGCCTGCTCCAGGACTTTGCAAGCGAGGTCGAGGAGTACGCCGAGGCAGTCCGATCCGCGGACTGGTCAGACGCTGCCGAAGAGCTCGGCGACGTACTGGTCAACGTCCTGATGCAGGCGCAGATCGGGACAGAAGCGGGTCATTTCTCCATCGAGGACGTGTTGACCAGCATCAACGCGAAGCTCGTGCGCCGCCATCCGCATGTGTTCGCCGGGGTCGAGGCGCACTCCCCGGAAGATGTCCTGGCTGTCTGGAACAGTGTCAAGAGCAGGAGAAGGCTTCGCGGTCCACCGGAACCAAAACCTGATCCCACCTGCATTTTGATGCCCGCCAGATGTCCAATTTCGCACGACATTTCCCGATTCAGACGGCGGATTGGGCAGTGTGGCATCATCGTGCGAATGGGCAGGGAATGGGACGTTAGTGAGGAACTCATGGCAAGTCTGGCGCATCGATCGTATTCAACCTGTGGTGAACTCCGCGCAGAGGACGCCGGCTCCGTGCGTCACACTCAAAGGTTGGGTGAACCGGAGACGGGATCACGGCGGCCTGATCTTTCTGGACATTCGTGACCGCTACGGTCTGACACAGGTTGTCGTCAATCCTGAGCATTCGACCGACGCGCACAGCGTCGCGGAACACGTTCGATCCGAGTTCGTGATGCAGGTCACCGGCACAGTCCAGCCGCGACCGGCCGGGACCGAAAACCCGAACATGCCGACCGGTGCAATTGAGGTTGTTGCCGACTCACTGGTCGTCCTCAATCCAGCAAAGACCACTCCATTCGAGATCAACGACGACTCATCGGTCGATGAGTCGCTACGGCTCGAGTATCGCTACCTCGACCTGCGCCGCCCCCGGATGCAGCGTAATCTGATGCTGCGCCATCAGATCGTTCGGACGATCCGGCGCTACCTGGACGAGCGTGATTTCGTCGAGATCGAGACGCCAATCCTGATCAAGAGCACGCCAGAAGGCGCGCGCGACTTCCTCGTACCAAGCCGCGTCTACCCTGGCCACTTCTATGCGCTCCCGCAATCGCCGCAGCAAATGAAGCAGATTCTTATGGTGGCCGGGATGGACCGCTACTACCAGATCGCGCGCTGCTTTCGCGACGAGGATCAGCGCGCCGACCGCCAGCCGGAGTTCACCCAGCTCGACCTCGAGATGTCCTTCGTCGACATGGAGGACGTCATGCAGCTCACGGAGGGCCTGTTTACCGAACTCGTTGGGCTAACTGACTACGCGATCCAGTCCGAGCCGTTCCCGCGCCTGACATACGCCGAGGCGATGTTGCGCTATCGGTGTGACAAGCCCGACCTGCGCTACGGCCTGGAGATTTCCGACGTGTCCGACCTGGTCGCCGGCAGCGAGTTTGGTGTCTTCGCCAACGCGGTGGCTGGAGGCGGCGTCGTTCGGGCAATCGCCGTTCCGGGTCGGGGGAGTTCCAGCCGCGGGCAGATCGACGAGCTTACGAACTTCGCGAAGCAGTTTGGCGCGAAAGGCCTGGCATGGCTGGCGATTGAGGAAGGCGACGACGGTGCGAGGTCGGCTCGATCCCCGATCGCCAAGTTCCTGTCGCAGGCCGAGTTGGACGGTATCGCGGAATCGACGGGAGCCAACACCGGTGACCTCGTTCTGCTCGTGGCTGACAGCACGGAGGTCGCGGCGAACGTTCTCGGACGGCTGCGCGAGCGGTTTGGCCACGAGTTGGGGTTGGCCGACCCGAACGTCGCCGCGTTCTGCTGGGTCGTCGACTTTCCGCTGTTTGGCTGGGATGAAGACAATCAACGCTGGGATTCACTGCACCACCCGTTCACGGCCCCGATGGATGAAGACATCGCGCTCCTGGACAGCGACGTCGGCGCCGTCCGCTCGAAGGCGTACGACATTGTCCTCAACGGATACGAAGTAGGTGGTGGCTCGATACGAATTCACGATCAGCAGCTGCAGTCGCGGATGTTCCAGTTGATGGGTTACGAGCAGACCGAGATTGACGAGCGCTTCGGCCATCTCCTGCGCGCATTCGAATACGGAGCTCCTCCGCACGGCGGCATTGCCCCTGGCATTGACCGGATTGCGATGATTCTTGCACGCGAAGAGACGCTGCGTGAGGTGATGGCCTTCCCGAAGAACCAGGCCGCCCGCGACCTGATGTTCGACGCACCGGGCGAGGTCGAGCCAAAGCAGCTGGATGAGTTGCATGTTCGGGTGGTTGAGCCTGTTGGAGCGACTTCGGGATAGTCATCTAACTCACTGGTCGGCGCGATGGCTGCGGCCATCGCCCTGCCGGGTGAGTTAGACGGCGCGTCGCTGGAAGGTTCTTAATCGACAGCCCAGGACATGCCTGAGATCGTACTGATGTTGTCGGCGGTGAACAGACGACGCGGTTCTGACGCAGTCAGACGATCGTTGTCTGCTTCGACTTCGACGTACCAGGCTTCAAAGTTGCCTTCGGATTCGCGGAAGAATGCGATGAATCGGCCATCGGGTGACCAGGTCGGCGAGACACAAGTGCCGATATCGGTCAGCTTGTATGGGTCACCGCCGTCGACCGGGGCGATCCAGACGTCGTTTCGAGTCGCGTCTCGCTGGATGTACGCGATGTTGAGGTCGTCAGGCGACCAGGCGGGATCGTAGGCTCCATCAACATGGTCGATGAGCAGTTCGGCTTCTGCCGTGTTCAGGTCGAGTGTCCAGATCTGAGGATTTCGGAGCGAGTCAGTAACATCTTCGCGAACGACAAACGCCGCGCGCTGACCATCCTGAGATAGCGTCGGCCCCTCCTGGGCGAGGCCGATATCAGCGGTCGCGGACAGGATGTACGGCTCGGCATCCCAAGTTTCTGAGTACCAGAGGAACATCGGATCGGAGAGCCGGTCGGGGCAGTATTCCCACTCCCAGCCGCCCCGGTCGCTTGCCCAGATCAGTCGCTCGCCAGCCAGGTCCCAGACCGGATCCGCCACCCAATAAGCATCGCAAACGAACTCCTGCGAGTAGGGGCCGACATCAGGCGCGTTGAACGTCACCTGCTTGATTGTCTCTCCGCCGAGGTTCGCGATAAAGAGATCAGAATAGCCCTTTCCCCGATCCGCCTGTACATATGCGAATCGCTCACCGTCGGGTGCCCAGGTCGGAGACTGGGCCTCAAGTTCGTCGTCGACCTGTGTTACCTGACTGACGTCACCATCCCAGAGCCTGACCTCTTCGTCGGCGACGAACAGGATGCGGCCCGTCGGGTCAGCTCCTGTCTGTGGCTCCGGCGTGCCGAGAGACGCGTCCGGCTGGCCACACGCGCTCAGCGCAAGCGATGTAACGATCATGAGACCGAGCGCGAGCCGAACTGGTCGACGATAGATGCGGAGCGGGGTCATGTACGCGAACCTCCGGCTGTGTTCTCGTCCATGTAGCCCAGTCCACGCAGCAACGTATGGGCGACTGCTGGTTCGTTCCACGGCCGCTTGTCAGAACCGTAGATCATGCTGCGTTCATGGCCCTTTCCCGCGAGCACCACGACATCTCCCGACCTGGCACGCTCCAGCGCGAGCGCAATGGCTTGTCGACGATCCTCGATACACTCGAAGTCTACACCGCGTCGCCCGCCCGCCTCGACCGCGCCAGCCGCGATGTCGGCAATGATCGCGTCGGGGTCTTCGAAACGCGGGTCTTCGCTGGTAAAGACCGCGAAGTCGGCATCGGTTACGGCGACGGCCCCCTGAATCTGCCGTTTGGCTCGGTCACGCTCACCAGCAGATCCGAAAACGACCAGGACGCGACGGTCAGTGAGCGTCCGTGCTTCCCGAAGCACACTGCGAATGGCATCAGGGGTGTGCGCGTAGTCGACGATGACTGTGAAGGGCTGCCCCGCGTCTACCGTCTCCATGCGGCCAGGAACCGCCGTCAGCGAGCCAATCCCTTCCGCGACGACATCGAGTGGTAGCCCAAGTGCCACACCTGTTGCGGCAGCGGCCACAGCGTTTGCGACGTTATAACCTCCAGGCAACTGGATTGCGGCCGGATGCGAGCCAGCCGGCGTTCGAAGAAGAAAGTATGATCCCGTCGCATGGGGTTCGATCTGCTCCGCGCTGACATCAGTAGCAGCGGCTGCTCGAGTTGAGAAGCGAATAACGCGGCAATCACCTGCATCTGGAACGAGCGAACGAGCTCCCTCGTCGTCGGCATTGACGACGACGATCCCAAGCTTGCCATTCTGGCGCGCGGCTGCGACACGCCGGAACAGGCCGGCCTTTGCACGCCGGTAATTCTCGATCGAGCCGTGAAAGTCGAGGTGCTCGTGAGTCACATTCGTCACGACGCCGATGTCGAATTCGCAGCCGTCGAGACGATGCAATTCCAAACCGTGAGATGTCGCTTCAACGACGGCAAGGTCAACGCCGTGGTCACGCATTTCTGCAAGATAGTGCTGGATATGCAACGACTCGGGGGTCGTCTGACGAGACTCATGGAGGTCGGTATCGGCCCCGACACGGACGACGACTGTTCCGATCAGTCCCGTCGTGCGGCCCGCATGGCGGCACATGGCCTCGATGAAGTGACTGGTCGTCGTCTTGCCGTCGGTGCCTGTCACGCCGATCACGGTCATCGCACTGCTCGGCTGACGATAGTAGCGAGTGGCCAGTTGCGCGAGTAGCGCCCGGCTGTCTGAGGTCCGGACAACGGCGGAGTAACCATCGATGTCGCCGTCGGTCGCCGTTTCAACGACGGCTGCGACGGCGCCAGCCTCGCGGGCCTGTCGCAGGAACGCGTGACCGTCAGTGTAGCCACCGCGCATCGCAACGAAGAGCGCGCCCGGCACCACCAGCCGGCTGTCAAACTCGATCGATTCGATCTCGACGCCAGCGTCTCCAAGAGTCTCGCAGGCTTCCAGACCGGCTGTCAGATCACCCAGACGCACCAGTGCGGCCTTCCGATCATCTTGTCGTCCAGCCTGACGTTTTGGATCAACGCGCTCGGCATCAGGTAAGTGGCCGAAGTGGGTCGGACGTCAGTTGGGCTTCTTCAAGCGCGGCCTCCGCGGCATCAACGATTGCTGGAGCATCGTCTTCGGTCAGCTTGCGTAGCGCGCTGATCGCGAGCCTGCCCCCGATTGCCCCCAGAGCGCCGATGGCTGCCATCTGGACTTCAGTATCGTCGTCGCGAAGCCGGTCGATGAGTTCGACGACCGAGCGTTCGTCGCCAATCATGCCGGTCGCGGTCACGGCCTCGAAGCGAAGCTCTGGTTCGTCGCTGGTCAGCTCATGATGGACGATATCGAGCCAGCGAGTGTCGGCCTGGCGGCCCATGGCATGCAACGCGCTGACGCGCATCGCGTGAATACCCGACTCATACGCTTCGTCGATCAGCCTGATGACGTCCGGATCGTCCGCCAGGTAGCCGGCTGACTCCAGGGCGCGCCGTCGCACGTCTGGCGACGGATCGTTGTCCAGCAACCGCAACAAGGACTCACGAAGTCGCTGGGACAATTGCTCGTCCAGGTCGTCGAGCTCGGATTGGAGCGCGAACCGGCCCAGCGCCATCGCCTCGGCGGCGCGGACGCGCTGATCCGGTTCGTCGTCGATAATCGACAGCAACAACTCGCAGAACGTCGGCGATTCGAATTCCGCTAACCCGTCGATGGCTGCCAGCCGCGTCTCGGCATCCTCATCAAGGACAGCCACCAGCAGCGCACGATCGTAGTTGTGCTCGATCTGATCCTCAGCGTCGACGCGCATGGCATGGACCGCCGCAAGCCGTGCCTGCGAGGGCAGTTCCGGCCAGCGCCGGGCCAGATAGGCAGCCGCTTGCCGGCTCAGATCGGAAAGCGGCTCGACGAGCAGCGTACCGTCGGTTGCTCCTGAAATCTGTTCCAGGGCGCGATCGATTACGCCATGTGCTTCGTGATTAGACGACTGGTTGGTAGACGTAGACATCCTCGCTTGACTCATCAACGCTGAATTCCGGATACGTGCCACTCGTTAGAATATCGCGCAGATACTCGGCCGAGATTGGGCGTTCGATGTTGGCGGCTGCCAGCAGATCGCCGAAGCTCGCAGAGTACGCTGGCAGGTCCGCTGAGCCCGTATTATCGCCAATGCGCTCGAAGGTTGCCTGAACGACCTGATCCGGACGCCGCCGTGCGCGATCGTCAAGCGGCTTGGCGTCAGCGAGCTTCGGAAACCGTCCCTCGGTCAGCAGGAAATCATCCTGAGTGGCGCAATAGTAGGTTGTCGAACGGTACGCGTACTTGCCTTTGCGCTCGTCAAGGTGCAGCAGCTTGCGGTCCTCGCCGGAGACCTGGAAGTACTCCAGCAGGAAGTGGTTCGGCCGGTCGGTACGCTCGATCGTTAGAACCGCGCCCGGAACGAGGTTGTCAGCGAAGAACTGCTCGAGCCCAGCGATGAACCCACCACGATTGCTGGTCGGAAACCGCAACTCGGTCACGATCGTCTCGCCGGTCTGCGGCGATTCAAAGGTGACACGTGCCGCGCGCTGGTCGGCAAAGCCTGCGTTTGGTAGCAGTGTCGCCAGGTTAGCGTCGAGTGGCAGTACGCCGTAGCTGTATTCGTAGAAGCTGAGGATATGCTCGATGATGCCTTCCTCAAGCCCTTCGTCCGGCGTGCGGTAGTCAATCAGGAATCGGTAATCCTGGCCGATTTCGCTCGGTTTGCGCTTGGTCGTGCCGATCGACGGCTGGTTGGAGAGCGACCAGACACCAGCGGTGTCGGTTCCAACATATTCGAACTCGCGTGTCTCGCGCGAGAGCCGGTAGTTCAGGGCGAATCGCGTGCCAGAGTACTCGGAAGCATTCGCGCGAACGCCGAGAACGTCCTGAACGATTTCCTCGTCAGTAGCTATCCCACCCTGCTCACGAAGGAAATCCTCGATGCGACGCAGATCACCGCGCGAAAAGCGCTGGACCCGATCTTCCATCATCCAGAGCTCGCCCCAGCGGGCGACGCTGATCTCCTGACCGAGCGACTCGCGGATCGCGTCAGAGATGTCTGCGTCAGACGCGGATGAAATGTCGATCGCAGCAGCGGTCGCAGCAGGAGCCACATGGGTGACGACTGGCATCGGCTCGTCGTCAACGTCGATGTCGAGCACGACATCGGCAACAGCGGCCGGCTCTTCTGGAGCTATCGCATCAACGTGGGTCGGCAGCGTCGTCGGAACGACAACGAACGAATCGTCTTCTGGAAGCGTCTGATACGAGCGAGAAAGTGACGGCTCGGTCGCAGTAAACGGTACGTCGATGTACGATGGAGTCGAACGGCTGGGCGCGAGCCGCCGCGTTGGCGGGATCGCGCGCTTCGGCTCTGGTGTCGCGAATCTCTTTCCGAGCGTGTGTGCCTGGTCGATGCCGGCTATCTCGCCAGGAAGCGTCCCGACTCGGGTTGTGACGAAGATGACCTCACCATCGTCCTCCTCGCGAGCGAAGACCTTCTTGCTGGCAGTCAGCGCTGAACTGATTTCTTTCGACCAGTCTTCGGTGCCGGGTTCCTGTTGATCCATGAATTCCGTGAGTTGGGCGAGTGAGATGCGTATCGGAGCGTTCGTGCTGAAGAAACGACCGCGAGCCTCGAACACGCGGAACAGGCGTCGGGCCAGATCCTTCTGTTTTGCATTGCCACTCAGGTCGAGCGTCGGAGCCTTCTGCTCGGTTTGCATGAAGCGATATCCCTCTCTTGCGGTGCTGTCGGAGCGCGCCCGTTCAAATTGATGTAGCGACATCGAGGATCATAGATACGTCGTCAACCGGTCTACGATCGATTGCGATCCTTGAGAGCCTGTAGAAGCTGTTCGGTTGACATCGGCTGCTCGCTTGAACGGAGCAGCGTCAGAAGGTACATAACGTCCGAATCACTGAGTGTCATGAGTTGCAATCTCCATCCATCGCCTGTTGCGACCTGCAAGTGTACATGTTGATCCTGCTGGCTTGCGTATTATGGTCGAAGAGCGAGGACCACCGCCCCCACCAACCCCGCGTCCGCTCCCAGTTGGGCAGCCGCGACCGTCACTCGCCGTGCCGCGGCATCGAACGCATACTGTCGGATCTTGGCTCGAATCGCAGCCGTCATCGCCGGGCCAGTTTCGGCGACGTATCCGCCAATCACGACGGCGTCCGGATTAAGTGCCGTGACGAAGTTGGCCAACGCAAGGCCAATGACCTGGACCGTTTCGTTCACGACAGCCTCGGCATGTTCGTCGGACTCGACGCTATCGAAGATGCGGCGGACGGTGATGCCGGGACTCGCCAGCCAGCTCGCCTTCACGTCAGGATCGGCCGGAATCAGGTGCAGGCGCATCCGTTCGATGATAGAAGGTTCGGACGCGTACGCTTCAAGGTGTCCGGGCTTGCCGCAGGAGCAACGCGGGCCATCGTGACCGTTGGCAGAGACGACCATATGTCCAATCTCGCCGGCCGTCATTGATGCGCCGTGTTGCAGGCGTCCGTCGAGCACCAGCGCTCCACCTACGCCAAATCCGAGGTGCAGGTAGACCATGTCGCGCGCGCCACGTCCTGCGCCGAGAGTAAACTCGCCGAGCGCCGCGGCACGAGCGTCATTCTCGAGGACGGTGCGAATGCCGAAGCGATCTTCAATCACACCAGCGAGCGGGAAATGCTCGAAGCCTGGTACACGGTGTGAGCGTTGGGTGATGCCACGGTCGGCATCAACCGGTCCGCCGAAGGCGACACCTATCCCCTGGACGATCGCGTCGTCGACGTGCCTCCGGCTCATGATCGACTCGATCAGGCCGCAAATAGTGTCGACGGTGACGGCAGCATTCGGTCCATGACCGATCGCATGGGCGCTATCGATAATTCGACCGTCAGCGCTTGCGAGCGCGACACGATGACCCCGGCCGCCAATTTCAACGGCGATGGCTAACGCTGAGTCGGACCGTTGACCGTCTGATGACGCCACGACCGAAAGCCCCTTATCCTGCGCTGTTCCAGAAGTAGATGAGGAGTCGCTTTGGCTGGAAGCGTAAACATTGTACCATACTTCACAATCTCACCTCGGTTGATCGGATTGATGGCGGTATGCTAGAATCCCCGACGATCGAATGAGATATCGTTCCCCGATAGCTCAATGGTAGAGCAGACGGCTGTTAACCGTAAGGTTCGTGGTTCGAGTCCACGTCGGGGAGCAATGGTACGCGCCGGGCCGCAATGGTCCGGCGCTTTTGCTTCTGACCGGCCACTTGCCGACTTATTGCCGTTGAGAGACTAATCTCGCCGCGGTCGTCCGCTACTTTGAGGCCTCGTACGCTGCTCGCGCAAAGCGAATCTCGGCGTACGAGAACTCTTCGCCGAGCGCATCGCGGATCGGCTTCAGTAGTTCCGCGCCGACAGCGTCTATCGCGGACTCGATTTCGACGCGTCGGGCTGGCGACACAAGGCGGTCCAGATCGACGTCGGCACCAGAGCGAATGGCGTCCTCGAGATGCCCCTCGATCGTGATGTCCGACATTCCGCGCTCCCGCGCCACATCAGCGACTGAAAGGCCACGATCGAAGAGATCCAGCGTCTGCCGCGCAGTATCGGTAAGTGACTTGCGACGCGGCTTTGCGCGGACCGTCGGAGCGATTGGTGCCATCGAGGGGGTCGCACCGGTTCGGATTGCGTACGCCCCGATGGCTTCGAGGAAGGCATCACCGAACTCCTGAGCCTTTCGCTGACCGACCCCCGAAATCGTCAGCAGCTGGTCCACGGTCGCAGGAAGTTGGGCGGCCATCTGACGCAACGTCGTGTCTGGAAAGATTACGTAGGGAGGCACACCACGCGAATCGGCGAGGTCCTTTCGCAGCCGGCGCAGTTCGTCGAAGAGCTCATGGTGCACAATCGCTGTGTCAGATGAATCGGTCGCCGTCCGACGGCTTCCGCGAACCGGCGCTGCCGGGAGGAGAAGCTTCTCGCCCTTGAAGAGCAGCTGATAGCCCTCGTTCGTGATCTTGACCGCGTTGAACTCCTCCGGGTCCTGACGGGCGAAGCCGGTCCGGACGATGCCGCGAACTATGTAGTTCCACTCTTCCTTGCTGCGGTCCTTGCCGATCCCCCAGGTCGAGAGTCGGTTGTGGCCAAATTTCATGATCCTCTCGGCCGTCGAGCCGCGCAGGACATCGATCACATAAGCGGCCCCAAATCGCTCGCCGGTCCGCTTGACGCACGAGAGGAACATCTGAGCAGGGACCGTGTAGTCAACCTCATCGACCGGGTTGCGGCAGACATCGCAGCACTGGGTCTGTTCGTCGTCCCAGGCCTCGTCAAAGTAGCCCAGGAGTGCCTTTCGACGGCAAGTGGTGCTCTCGGCCCAGTCGGTCATTTGCCGCAGTTGCTGGCGTGCGGCGTCTCGTAAAGCCTCGGTCGGCTTGTCATCAATGAAGTGCAGATGTTTGCCGACGTCTCCGTAGGTAAAGAACAGGATGCAGTCGGCAGGATCGCCGTCGCGGCCAGCGCGGCCGCTCTCCTGGTAATAGCCTTCCAGGTTCTTCGGCAGGTCGTAGTGGACGACGAAACGGACATCCGGCTTGTCGATGCCCATCCCAAACGCGATCGTCGCTACGATGATCTGGACGTTGTCGCGAACGAACGCATCCTGAACGCTCTGGCGTTGCCTGCTATCCATGCCACCGTGATACGCAGCGGCGTTGACGCCATCACCGCGCAGTCGATCCGCGAGATCTTCCGTCGAGGCTCGCGTCTGGCAGTAGACAATCCCTGAAGCGCCTTTGCGAGAGTGAACATAATCGAGCAGTTGCTGATACGCGGCCTGCTTCGGACGAACTTCATAGTAAAGATTCGGGCGGTTGAAGCTGCCAAGGAAGCCGCTCGCCTGTTCAAGTCCGAGTTGATTGCGAATGTCGTCCCTGACACGCGGCGTCGCGGTCGCGGTGAAGGCGGAGAATATCGCGTCCGGGAAGCGGTCACGGAGTTGGCGGAGCTCGCGATACTCGGGCCGGAAGTCATGCCCCCACTCCGAGACACAATGTGCTTCGTCGATCGCGAACATCGTGACGCCGGTATGTTGCAGGAGATGCAGGAAACCTGGGAGCACGAGCCGCTCGGGTGCCACGTACAGCAACTTTATGTCGCCTCGCGCAACGGCAGCCTGACGCTCACCCGCTTCTGAGGCATCGAGCGAGCTGTTGATGAACGTCGCCGGGACACCGAGTGCCTGAAGCGCGTCGACCTGATCCTTCATGAGCGCGATAAGTGGCGAGACGACGACGGTCAGCCCATCGAGGAGCAAGGCTGGAAGCTGGTAACAGAGCGACTTGCCACCGCCAGTCGGCATCAGGACGAAGACATCCTGCCGATCGAGGATGGCGTCGACGATCTCCTGCTGAAGTGGACGGAACGAACGGTACCCGAATGTGGATTGAAGTGTCGCTGCGATCTGCTCGTCGGTCGGGCGATCATAGCTCCGGTTGCCGGCACTGGCCGGCTGTTGGGACGCTGTCTGCATGTGGGTTCCTGGCTCCTGCTCAGGCCGGTAACGGCGGTTCGATGCCTGTTGCCGGGAACTGGCGACGGGCGTTGGTCAGGGATCGTAAGGATACGCCATTCACCTCCTTTCTGCCCCGATCCGGCATACAACTTGCTTCGACTTCAACAAGGAGGACGCCGTGTCATCAGCGACGAATCGCTCGACTGCGATTGACAAAGTGCGCGCTGAGGCAACGCGCTGCACACGTTGCCCGTTGCACGAAATTGGCACCCAGACGGTGTTTGGAGCCGGCCCCACCGACGCGACAGTGATGTTCATCGGCGAAGCCCCAGGTGCCCGCGAGGATCAGACTGGCGAGCCGTTCGTCGGACCTGCCGGACAACTCTTCGACGAGGCGCTGGCACTGGCTGGGATCGATCGTTCAGCAGTCTACGTCACGAATACCGTCAAGCACCGACCCTGGGTGCGATCGGACAGCGGACGGCAAAAGAACCGGGCGCCGAAGCAGAGCGAGATCAACGCGTGCGCAATCTGGCTCGACAAGGAGATTGAGATCATTCAGCCGGCGATCATCTGCTGTCTCGGCGCTGTCGCAGCCAAGCGTCTCATGGGTAAGACATTCCGCCTTATGGATCAGCGCGGCAAGTGGTTCACGAGCGACGCCGGACACGATGTTCTGGCAACAGTTCACCCGTCATTCGTGATGATCCAGCGCCCAGACTCGCGCGAGCAGTGGATGGCGACGTTCGTCGACGACCTGCGGCAGATTCGAGACCGGTTGCAGCACATACGCGGGATCTAATGTTGCGTATTGCGGGCAATGTCGCTGTTGCAAACAGCATGGCTTGCATGTGGCAACTGACAGGTTCGTTTCACTAGGTTCATGTGTCTGGGATATGTCTGCGGGACGCGCTCATCGAATTTCTACGACCGCGTCAAACCTCCGGAGTGCTCATCTCGTCCGAATCAGCAGAGCGGTGGACTCAGCACATCAGCGTCTCGCCTGCGTGCTAGACTGCCGTTCGGACTGGCTGAGAGCAAAACGGCAGGAGCGGGTGTGATGCTGGCGTTAACGGGTGCGGAGATCCGGGATCTCGTACCGATGCGGGACGCGATCGAGTTGATGAAGAGCGTCTTCGCGGCCAACAGTCGGGGCGAGACGATCAGCCCACTCCGAACGCCGGTCAACATGCCTGATGGCAGTGGTGTCGTCCTCTTCATGCCCGCCTATGTGCCACCGTCAGCGACAGCGCCGGCGGCGACTGGCGCAAAGATCGTTTCCGTATTCGCCGGGAACCGTGATATCGGACTCCCGACGATCAACGCGATTGTGGTCCTGGTCAACCCAGCGACTGGGCAGCCACTTGGTCTACTGGAGGGCGCGACGATTACGGCGCTCCGCACAGGAGCGGTGTCCGGTGCCGCCACCGACCTGTTGGCGCGGAAGGACAGCAGCGTCCTCGCAGTCATTGGCGCTGGTGCACAAGGAGTCACCCAG
Organism: uncultured Chloroflexia bacterium; assembly: GCA_963763325.1. GTDB lineage: Bacteria > Chloroflexota > Chloroflexia > Thermomicrobiales > CFX8 > JBBECJ01. Next base: position 29,218 of record CAVXOL010000024.1, on the reverse strand, counting down.
GCGGCGGCTGTCTGCGCTGTTCGAGACATCACCGAGATTCGCGTTTCGGACCTTGGAGAGGCGGCCAGAGCCAGCTTCGCGAGTCGTCTCGCCGTCTGGGCACCAGCGTTAGCTGAGCGCGTTCGACCGGTGTCCAGTGCGCGGGAGGCGGTCGAAGGAGCTGATGTCATCTGCACGGCGACAACAGCAAGAAGCGCGGTCTTTGAGGACAGCTGGCTTACGCCAGGAGCGCATATCAACGGCATCGGAGCCTACACTCCAGAGATGCAGGAAGTGCCGGATGAGACCGTTGCGCGAGCACGGATCGTCGTTGACGAGGTCAACGCCGTACTGCATGAGGCGGGCGATCTGATCCAGCCAATCGGTCGCGGAGTCATCACAGAGAGCGCGATACAACTCGAACTCGGGCACATTGTCGATGGAATCGCGCAGGGCCGTGAGAACGAAACCCAGATCACCTTCTTCAAGTCGGTTGGGAACGCAATTCAGGACATGATCGTCGGCGCGGCGGCGCTGAAGGCCGCAGAGTCACGCGGGATCGGTTTGCAGTTATCGTTGGAGTAAGTGCTACGCGTCCACCTGAGTCTCAGAGACCAACCCCTACCGGCCTACCGTTCAGACGGCTCACAAGAAGAGATTGTTCGATGAGGATCAGGTGTACGCGTCGTTAGCCGTCGGCTGCGAGCGCCATCCCGGCGTGCTGGTGCATCGGGCAGGTTCCGGTCGGGCAAACGCCATTCACGTGAGCCTCAAATTCATCGCGGTAGGCCTTGATCATGCCGAGTAGCGGCATCGGAGCGACCTGACCGAGGCCACAGAGTGATAACTCGATGACATGCTTGCTGGCCTGCTCGATCAGCATCAGGTCAGTTGAGCGGGCGCTTCCGAGTCGCATTCGATCGATGATCTCGACCAACGCAGGATTCCCGAGACGACATGGCGTGCACTTGCTACACGACTCGTAGCGGTTGAAGGCTTGCAGGTAGCGCGCGAACTCGACGGCGCAGACGGACTTGTCAAAGACGACGAAACCGCCGGAGCCAAGCATCCCACCGAGCGGCGTGAGGGAGTCGAAGTCGACTGGCACGTCGAGCTGGTCCTCAGTCAGCGCACCAGCCGAGACACCGCCGGTCTGGATACCCTTGAATTCGTACCCGTCCTTCATACCGCCGTAGACGTCGAAGATCAGGTCCTTAAGATTGGCGCCCATCTCGACCTCGACGACCCCGAGCCGCTTGAGCGGACCCTGCATCGTGATCAGCTTGGTGCCCTTGCTCTTCTCTGTCCCCATCGCGGCGTACCAGTCGCCGCCGTTTCGGACGATGAGTGATGCGGTCGCGATCGACTCGGTGTTGTTGAGCATCGTCGGGCGACGCCAGAGTCCCTCTTCGACCGAGCGGGGCGGCTTGGTGCGCGGCTGTCCGCGCTCACCCATGACGGAGTACATGAGCGCCGAACCTTCGCCGCAGATGTAGGCGCCACCACCGGCACGAGTGCGTACCTCGACATCGAATCCCGTGCCGAGAACATTGTCACCAATCAAGCCGTAGTCAACGGCCTGCTGGACGGCCTTCTTAAAGCGTGCCAACGCCAGCACATGCTCGCCGCCGACGTAGTTGTAGCCGCGATGGGCACCAACGGCGTAGCAGGCGATCAGGATGCCCTCCAGAATGAGGTGCGGGTCGCTCTCGATCAGCCGGCGGTCCTTGTAGACGTTTGGCTCACCCTCGTGGGAGTTGATTGCGACGAACTTTGGTTCTGCGCGCGCCTGACGAGCACTCTCCCACTTGATGCCGGCCGGGAAGCCGGCACCGCCACGTCCACGAACGTTGGCGATCTTCATCTCTTCGATGACATCCTGGGGAGACATGTCGTGCAGCACTTTGATCCAGGACGAATAGCCACCACGAGCGATGTAGTCTTCGATCGATTCAGGGTCGATCACACCACAGTTCTCGAATAGAACACGCTTCTGGATCGCGAAGAACGGATGCTCCTTGAGCGGCCGCAGGTCGCCATGCGGCGTGTCGCCTTCGACACCAACCGCGAGGTCGTAGTATGGGACACCTCGCTGCATGCTGGAGACGAGATCCGGAACGCGGTCCGCGTCAACGTTTGCGTAAAGGATCGACGGCATGCCGGGGCCGCTGACGGTCACGAACGGCTCAGCCCAGCACCAGCCGCCACAGCCGACGCGGCGCAGCGTGTAGCGAAGGCCGGAATCCTCAAGCTTCAGGCGCAGGTGATCGAACGTATGCAACGCGCCTTTGGCAATCGAGCATTCGCTGATCCCGACGCTGATGACCCAGCGGCTTCCGTCGTGAAGTTCGTCCCACGCATCCGTGAGGCGCTTCGCCAGCGTCTCGAAGGCACGGCGATCAGTGAGTGTCATGGTGTCGTTCGGCTGGTCCACGCTTGATCACCTCCGCGATCGCCTCATTGAACTTCTCAACATCAAGATGACCGAAGTAGTCATGGTGGTCGAACTGGATAACCGGCGCGAGGTCGCAGACACCGAGGCAACCGTTCACAATCTGGACGGTCAACTCACCGTCGGCCGTCGTTTCGTCGCCGCCGATTCCGTAGCGCGAACCGAGGTCGTCAATCAGGCGCTGGCTGCCGCCGACGTAACAGGCGGTGCCATGACACAGCAGCATGAAGTGGTTGCCGGGAGGCGCTGTTCGGAAGTCAGCGTAGAACGTCAGCAACCCGAACACGCGGTTTGGAGTCGTGCCGAGATGATCGGCGATGATTTCCGCAGCATCGTGAGGAACCCAGCCCAGGAGATGCTGGACATCCTGGCAGGCGCTGAGGATGAGTTCCTGCGCCTCCTCGTGATCGCGATACGAATAGCGAGTCCGCATCAGTTCACGAATCTGTTCGAGATCCCGCTCGCTCGTCTGCACCGTCTGGGCCAACCCGACGCCCTTTCCGCTCGCTCCCGATGCATATGCCATTGGAGGGTGTGAATGCGTGACAGGCTTCACATATGCTTATGAGAGTATAGCAACGGTCTGAAATCAGCCACAACTACGGCGCAAGCGGAACGCAGGAGTATACGTGAGCTTCGAGCGGTTAGCGGAAGACAAGATCCGCGAGGCGATCGACCAGGGTGCCTTCAACAATGTCAAGGGAATGGGGAAACCACTCGCGTCGCACGATGACGAGTTCGTCGGCGACGACTGGATTGGCCTGCACGTCCTACGCCAGAACGGCTTCCTGCCGGAGTGGCTGGAACTTCGCCGGCAGGTGCACCTGGAGCGCCCAACGGTTGCGGCGGCGATGAGCGAGTGGGAGCGGGCGATTGAGATCACCGGTTCGGCGTTCCACCCGCTGGCGACACGAGCCGGCGAGAATTACCGGAAAGCTGCAGCGTCTGTTAATGCGATGATCGATCTACACAACATCCGATGTCCGTCGTTCAGTCTTGAGCTTGTGCGTTTCCGCGAAGACGCTCGACCGGCGAACGGATAGAGGTGGCTACCGGATTGAGCCGACTGTCAGTCGTGCTGGCAGAGTTTCTGCACCTTGTCACGTAGCGAGGGCGGAGCGGTCGTCTCGCGACAGCGGTTGCCGATGAATGTCAGAACATTTTCCTCGAAATGAAACAGATCGAGGCACGGTGGACAACGCTCCAGGTGTCGCTTGACGATCGTTTGCTCGTCATCGCTCAATTCCCGGTCAAGGTACTGATTCAGGCGGGCGACCGCCTCTTTACAATTGTCCATCAGCCGCCACTTCCGTGATGATGCCCGATTCGACGGCGAACTCGTAGAGCGATCGCTGCAAGCGCCGGCGCGCCCGGTAAAGTCGAGACATCACTGTCCCAACCGGAATGTCGGCGATCTCGGCGATCTCCCGATATGAGAAGCCCTCGACGTCTGCCAGCAGCACAACCTGCCGAAAGTCGTCGGGTAACTCGTCGATGGCGGCGTTGACATCGTCGACCGTCAGGCGCTGCAACACAATGTCCTCGGGGCGCTCGCTGCCCGGTTGGAATCGTGAGTCGACCAGATGGTCGTACAGGTAGAACTCCTCGATGTTGTCCAGCGAAGAGTTCGTTGGGCGTCGCTGGCGGCGGCGATACTCGTTGATATAGGTGTTTGTCAGGATCCGAAACAACCATGCTCTGAGATTGGTGCCTTCCGTGAACTGATGCAGAGAACGGAACGCGCGCAGATAGGCTTCCTGCACCAGGTCCTCGGCGTCACTCGGATTCCGAGTCATCCGCAGCCCGGTCCGATAGAGCGCGTCGATGTGCTCGATGGCAGCCTGCTCCAGCCGCTGCCGGGTTTCCGGGTCCAGCCCGTCCGGTGGTACCGTACTCACCGGTGCCTGCTCTGAACAACACGAAGACATCGGCTGCTATTCCTGCCTACGCCACTTGGCGCTGATCCCGCAAGCGTCACTGCCTGCCCGGTGGAAGCTGCAAACGAACGGCGTCGTCGCGCCTCAGTTTCCTTTTTTCTCAAAGTCGTCAAGATCCAGCGTGTTGATGAAATCTCGAAAGACGCCTAAACGCTCTTCAGAGATTGGCGCGCCGTCGCGAGCTGGCTCGTCGCTGTCGTCTTCCTCATCATCATCGAGGCGAACCCCAGCACGATCCATGACCGAGTCATCGACGAAGATCGGCACCTTGACACGGACAGCCAGCGCGATCGCGTCCGATGGACGGGAATCAATTTCGACGCTTGAGCCATTCGTTCCGAGGATGATTCGGGCGTAAAAGACGTCGTTACTGATCTCGGTGATGAGGATACGTTGCACTTCCGCGCCGAGTTCGCCGATGATCGAACGCAGCAGGTCATAAGGGAGTGGGCGGGTTGACGGAATGCTCTGCAGCTCCATCGCGATTGCTTCGGCCTCGAACGGGCCAATCCAGATCGGAAGGTGGCGTTCGCCGTCCACTTCCTTGAGGATAACGACACGTGCCTGGGTCACGAGGCTGACACGGATGCTCTCAACGATCGTTTCAATCATGTATAGCTACCCTTCGGGACTGCTAACGGATGATCAAACCTACCACCCGGGCCGGGCAATTCCGGTCAAGCCTCCACGTTGACGCTATTGTCGCGCATCTTCCCTGCCATCCTGTGTAGCGGCGGTCAGGGTCCGTACTCTGGTGTCGATAGAATATCAAGCCGGTCGGTCGGCCAGTACGAGATCCATGCTTTCCCGATGATCTCATCAATCTCGATCGGACCAAAAATCCGTGAATCGGTCGAGTTGTTTCGATTGTCTCCCATCACGAAGACCTGCCCCTCCGGGATCGTGATCTCTTCCTGGCCGATGGAGCCCGACCACGTCGTCGCAACACCATTCAGATACTCCTCGTCAAGACGCTCTCCGTTGATGTGGACGGAGCCATCATGGATCGAGAGTCGTTCGCCCGGAAGTGCAATCACCCGTTTGATGTACGGTTTCCCGTTGTCAACGGGCGGATGCAATACGACGATATCACCACGTTGCGGTGGATGAAACGGGTAGACAATTTTGTCGCCGTCGATCTCGACGAACGGCATCCAGTTCACCAACTCGTTTGCATCGAAGTGAAAGTAGATCTGCCGGTTGACAAGCAACATTTGTCCCGTATCGAGCGAGGGTACCATCGAGAGGCCATCGACACGAAAGTTAAGGACGACAGAACGGACAGCAATGAAGATAAAGACAGCTAGCAATAGCGTTTCGACGATTTCCCAGGTTGCGCTTCGCCGCCGTGGTTCCAGGCGATCGTGCTCGGCAAGCGGCAGCTCGGCGGTCTCTCGCTGGGCATCTCGCTCGACATCGCTTCGATCCTGATTGACAGTCGAACCAGGACGGGTGGTGCCATCCAGGTTGCTCGGCACCGTCTCGGCTGAGTACCCGTCATGCATGAATGTTGTTACCTCCGAAAGACTCTGCCGGTGTGGTACCGGGCACGTCCCAGTATACAACCGGGAAACGAACACCCCGCCGGTTCGTTACAGGGTCGCCAGCTATGGAACCGGGACTTTCTCCTGATTGAGCGACGTTGCCCAACACCGTATCCTCAGTAACAAGTCGCCGTCGCACCCTGGTGTTAGACGTGCGTGGCGGTGCAAGCGGTATCAGTGGAGCTATGGTTGATCTGGTCGTCCAGCGTGTCGGCACAGCCGACGAGGCAAGTCAATCGATGAGTGGAAGCACTGCCGAGCCGACGGGCAGGGGCCGATCTCAGCGAACGCTTCAGGCTGGCACCGTTCTCGAAGACCGGTACGAGATCCAGCGGGTTGCGGGACGAGGCGGCATGAGCACCGTCTATGTCGCGCGTGATCTTCGCTTCAGCCAGGTCGAGCGTACTGTGTGCCATCAAAGAAATGTTCGATGTCGACCCCGATGCGCGAGTGCGCGCGTTGCGTTTGGTCAATTTCGAGCGTGAGTCGGCGCTGTTGGCGACACTTTCCCATCCGGCGATTCCACGTATCTACGATTACTTCTCCCGCGCCGGGCTCGTCTACCTTGTGCTGGAATACATCGACGGCGAAGATCTCGAACGGGTGCTTGCAAATCAGAAGATGGCATTCCAGGAGGATCAAATCATCCGCTGGGGCGTCGAAATCTGCGATGTACTCTCGATGTTGCACGACCAGAAACCCGACCCGATCATTTTCCGCGATCTGAAGCCATCAAACATCATGTTACGTGTCAGCGGACAGATCGTCCTGATCGACTTCGGCATTGCACGAACAATTCAGGGGCGCCAGCGCGGGACGATGATCGGGACCGAAGGGTACGCGCCTCCCGAACAGTATCGCGGTATCGCAGATGCGCGCGGTGACATCTACGCGCTTGGCGCAACGCTGCACCACATGGCTACAAACTCCGACCCGCGGCTTGAGACGCCATTCACATTCAGCGAGCGCCCGATCAGATCGCTAAACCAGGACATCTCCGAAGAACTCTCAGCAGTCATCATGAAGATGGTCGCCTACAACCCCGCAGACCGCTATCAATCGGTCCACCATCTTCGGGCAGACCTTGAAATCGTCCAGCAACGGCAGGCCGCCGCATCGTTCATGGCGTCTGGAATGTCGCCGATCCATCCAACAACCTCATCTGGATCTACGTCAGCTGTCAATGTTCGGCCTGTGAGGGCAGGAACAACCGTTCTCGGAGTCCCGCCAACGCCAGTCGCTCCGGCAACGGAAACCGAACCGGTCCCGACGATCGAGCGACGGGCGGTCAAGAAGCGCGCGGCGAGGCGGCGACGCGAGGATGCGTTGACAGAGCGACTCCTTTGGGCGACTGCGACCGGCGATGAGGTACGCGGGAGCGCGACGTTCGACGGTCAGTCGTTTGCCATCGGATCCTACGACGGTCATGTGTATTCGCTGGGAGTTGTCGATGGCATCGTGCGCTGGCGGTTTCGGACTGGCAGAGGAGTAGTGTCACGGCCAGCCATTGCTGGTGACACAATCGTCTTCGGCTCAGAGGACTACTCAATTTATGCGGTCGATCGCACGATGGGTTCATTGATCTGGACCCACCGGACCGGGATGCCGGTCCGGTCCTCGCCCGCAATCCACGAGACATCAGTCATTGTTGGTTCAGATGACGCGTGGGTGTACAGCCTGGACCTGGAATCCGGCAAAGTCAACTGGCGCCAGCGTACCTGGGGGCCGGTGCGATCATCTCCTGTCGTCACCGAGGGGCGCGTGCTGATCGGCTGCGATGACACGTATCTGTACGCATTGAACAACCGAACTGGTCGAGTCGAATGGCGTGCATCGTGTGGATCGCCGATCCAGTCTGCCCCTCTGTATGCCGAGGGGCGGGTTTTCGTCGCGACGAGGGGCGGAATGGTGATAGCGTACTCGATGTCGGGCGGCGAAAAGCTGTGGCAATTCGATGCCAAGGCGCCAATCATCGCCTCACCGCGCGAGGTGGACGGGACGTTGATCTTCGGTGCCGTCGATGGAGCGCTGATGGCGCTTGCTTGCGAGGACGGTACTCCGCGGTGGGTAGAACGGCATTCGAACCAGATTACCGCGTCGGCGCTATTGGCAGGTCCGATCGGTTATGTTGGTACGGTAGACGGCGACTGCATCTGCTTCAACACCGCCAATGGTGACCTCAACTGGCGCTACACGATCGGCGGGAGCATCGTCTCGACACCGGCATATGGCAACGGAATCATCGTCGTCGGCTCGACCGATGGACGAATATGCGGGCTGATGCTGAATGAAAACGAAATCCAGATGCTCGAGAAAGGCAACTAGACCGTGGCAATGAAGGCGATTCTGCACGTTACCGGCGAAGAATCGATCCTGTGCGAGATCGAGGCAATGCCGCAGCCAACTGATAACTTCATCGTAGTCTTCAACCCAACGCGCAAGGACGGGAAGCCGATCCCGACCCTTGAGACCGCAGTCACGAGCGTGATGTTCCCGTGGACTCGTGTGTCATACATTGAGCTCTTCGAGGAGCGATCGCAGCGGGAGAACGTGGTTGGGTTCTTTCGCGAGAACGACGGTCGGCACCGGCCGTAGCCGTCACGATTGAAATGGAAGACACGCGCAAACGCCCTGGCCAGTTGACCAGGGCGTCAAACGTTCGATGCATGCTCGATTCGGAAGGCCTAGAGCTCTTCCTTGATCGGCTTGTTGGTGTTCACATCAGCCTTGTCGGTGCTGTTTTCGTCGTCGGTCGCGTTGGCGCGGAACTCTTTGATGCCCTTGCCCATTGCGCCGCCGATCTCAGGCAGCTTGCCGACGCCGAAGATGATGATCACGATTACGAGAATCAGTAGCAGTTCCTGCCACCCTAATGACGGCATTGAAGGGTCCTCCTCATCGCCAGAGCGGGGCCATCGTGTTCGCGGTTGCGTCCGCGAGTATACCCCAGCCTGTTATACGTCAACCACGTCCGATCCGGTGCTATCCTGGCTATTCGACGATTGATGCAACAATCGACAGCACGAGAAAGACGATCCCGATCACGATCGTGAACTGGAACAGCGTCTTCTCGACGCCGCGACGGGTGCGATAGATCGAGCCGCTATCTCCGCCGAACGTTCCACTGAAGCCCGAGCCCTTTGACTGCATCAGAATGACCAGCATCAACAGGGCGCAGACGATAATTTGAACGACATCAAGCGCGAAATCCAACGCGAAGCCTCCGTGTGCGAACGAATTACAGATTCGCGCGAAGGATACTACATTCAGGCGCGCGCGGCGGCGGCAATCGCGCGGAACGAGTCTGCCTTCAGGCTGGCGCCGCCAACCAAGCGCACCATCGATGTCCGGTCGCGCAAACAGTGTCGGTGCGTTGTCCGGCGAGACACTGCCGCCATAGAGAACCCGCACGTCACCGCCTTCGGCGCCGAATCGCTCAGCGAGCCATCCACGCACGAAGGCACACATCTCCTGGGCGTCATCGGCGGTCGCGGCAACGCCGGTTCCGATTGCCCAGACCGGCTCGTAGGCAACGGTCAGACGGCCCACCGACCCGGCATCGACGCCGGAAAGCCCTGCGCCGAGTTGACGGGCGACTACGGCTTGTGCCTGCACCGGACTGCCGCTCGTCGAGCGTCTCTCCGACGCAGAGGACTGGTCTGGCGCTGGTCGCGAGAATCGCGTTCACCTTGGCGCCGACCGTTTCATCCGACTCCCCGAACAGATGGCGTCGCTCACTGTGGCCGGCGAGGATGTAATCGCAAACATCGGCCAGCATCGCCGCCGACACCTCGCCGGTGAACGCTCCGGACTTCTCCGTATGGCAGTGCTGCGCGCCGACAGCGATATGCAAGTTGGCGACGATGTCGCGGACTGGGACGATCCAGGGGAACGGTGGGAAGACCGCAACTTCGACGTTCGACGACGGCTTGGCCGCCCCGGCAAGCGCGCCTGCCAGCGCGATGGCTTCGCGGCGGTCGAGGTTCATCTTCCAGTTGCCAGCGACCAACTTGCCACGGCTCACGGTCGATCTCCTTCCAGGGCTGCGACGCCCGGCAGTGTTTGACCTTCGAGGAACTCCAACGATGCTCCACCGCCGGTCGAGATGTGACTGATCTGGTCGGCCAGCCCCATCTGTTGCAACGCGGCGACCGAGTCGCCGCCACCTACGACGGAGTATGCGTCGGAGGCTGCAACCGCCTCCGCAACAGCCCTTGTCCCGCGGTCGAATGGTTCGACCTCGAACAGACCCATAGGTCCATTCCAGACGATCGTCTTCGCGCTGGAGATCAGCTCCGCGAACGCCGCAACGGTCGCAGGCCCGATATCCAGAGCTGCATCATCCACGCGAATGTCGTCAGTCCCGACGACCCGCGATTCAGATGCACGATCAACCGACGGCGCGACGACAACATCGGTTGGGACGACGAGTGTCTTGCCTTCGTCGCGCGCCCGCTTGAGCAACGTCGTTGCCGTGTCCAGCGCCTCGGCTTCCACCAGCGACGTACCGAGCTCGTTCCCCGCCGCCTTGAGCATCGTGTTTGCCATCCCGCCGCCAACCAGAATCGCGTCGGCGGTCTCCATGAAGCGTGTGATGACGCCGATCTTGTCGGAGATCTTTGCGCCGCCGAGCAGAACGACGACTGGCCGCTCGGGGGAAGCCAGCACTTTGCCGAGCGCGTCGAGCTCTCGGGCCATCAGCAGTCCGGCGGCGCTGGGCAGCAGATGTGCGACCCCTTCAGTGCTTGCATGGGCACGATGAGCCGCCCCGAATGCGTCGTTGACGTAGACATCGGCCAGGTCGGCGAGCTGTCGGGCGAGGTTCGGGTCGTTCTTTTCCTCGCCCGGCTCGAAGCGAACGTTTTCCAGCATCGCTACCTGACCGGGCGCGAGACCGTTGGCGATCGACTGCGCCGATGGGCCGACGACATCGTCTGCGAGTTCGACGGACTGTCCGAGCAGCTCGCTCAGGTGAGCAGCCACCGGCGCGAGCGAAAATGCAGGGTTCGCCTGTCCTTTTGGACGACCGAGGTGAGATACAAGCACGACGGCTGCGCCAGCGTCCAACAGTGCTCTGATCGTCGGAAGGGCAGACGTGACGCGGGTGTCGTCGGTAATCCGGCCATCCTCGAGCGGCACGTTGAAGTCGACACGGGTCAGGACGCGCTTGCCGCGAACGTCGAGCTGGTCGAGCGTGCGAAATGCCATTGAATCCTCCAACTGCTGAAGATGCGCTGACGGGCGGCATCGCTGCCGCCCGTCCAGAAGTCTGACTGGAGTCGGCTACAGTCCCTGAGCAGCCATTAGAGCTGCCAGGTCAGCGACGCGGCACGAGTAGCCCCACTCGTTGTCGTACCAGGCGACGACTTTGCCCATTCGTGGGCCGCTGACCATTGTCGAGAGCGCATCGACGACTGCCGAATACTCAGTACCCTCATAGTCCGTCGATACGAGAGGCTCTTCAGAGTATCCGAGATAGTCCTCCAGCGCGCCTTCCGACTCACTCCTGAAGGCGGCATTGATCGATTCGACGGTAACGTCGTTCTCGAACTGGCAGACCAGATCGATGATCGACACCGTTGGCGTCGGGACTCGCAGGGCGAAGCCATCGAACTTACCCTTCAACTCCGGCATGACGAGCGCGACTGCCCGAGCGGCGCCGGTCGTCGTCGGGATGATGTTGATGGCGGCACTTCGCGCCCGACGAAGGTCCTTGTGCGGGCTGTCGAGAATGATCTGGTCGTTGGTGTAGGAGTGGACGGTCGTCATCAAGGCGTTGCTGATGCCGAAGTGCTGGTGCAGCACCTTGGCAACCGGCGCGAGACAATTGGTCGTGCAGGATGCGTTCGAGACAATGTGGTGCAGGTCGGGATCGTACTTGTCGTCGTTGACACCGAGGACGATCGTAATATCCTCATTGTTTGCAGGGGCCGAGATGATGACTTTCTTCGCGCCAGCGTCGCGATGCGCCTTCGCTTTGGTCGCGTCGGTGAAGAAACCGGTCGACTCAATCACGATGTCAACGCCAAGGTCACCCCACGGGAGCTTACCCGGATCGCGCTCAGCGAGCAGTTTCAGCTCGTGACCGTTGACCAGGATGCCTGTGTCCGTTACCTCGATATCGCCCTCAAATTGACCGTAGGTCGAGTCATACTTCAGGAGATGCGCCATCGTGTGTGGGTCGCCGAGGTCATTCGCAGCGACGATCTCCAGCTCATCGCCGTGAAGCTCGTAGATCGCCTTGAAGACCTGACGCCCGATCCGGCCGAACCCGTTGATACCGATTCTGGCTGCCACTGGTTCCCTCCTCCTGCCACAAACGTCTATCTGGCCCGATACTAATCGGATCCACTCCCGGTTTCCACCGGAATTCGCGTGCCGCGTGCCGATTGGACACGACGACGCTCATCGGTAGCACGTGTTCCTGAGGTGCCGTGCGGAGCTGCAATCAGCTTTAGCCGGTGTTCGCGGCCGATTGCGATCAATGCTTCAGAGAGCCGCTGCGGATCGTGTCGCAACGGAAACTCAGGATTGACGATGTCTCGCTGGTCGAGGGCAATATCGCCATCGAACTCGTGCAGCCCGTCGAGCTCAACGGCGCTGACGTGCCACTCAGGTTTAATACCTCGTTCGGCGGGTTCCAGGTTCGAGTTAATGAGCACGCGGTCAACCGGCAGCCCGCCGGCGTGGTCCGCCAGTGCCCGTAGATGGTCAATCACCGCGTAATCGTCGGTTTCACCCGGCTGAGTCGCGACGTTGCAGACGTAGACCCGCTCTCCGGGTGCGAAGCGCAGTGCGTGGGCAATCCCCTCGACCAACAGGTTGGGGATGACCGACGTATAGAGGCTGCCCGGACCGAGAACGATCAGATCGGCCGACAGAATCGCAACAATTGCGGGGTCATACGCCTCGGCGTGGCCAGGCTCGATGAAGCAGCGTTTCACGCGCTTGCGAGCGCGCGGGATGTTCGACTCGCCGCTGACGACGCTGCCATCTTCCATCTCGGCGTTGACGGTGATGTCCTCCAGTGAGGATGGGAAAACTGCGCCGCGAATGTTGAGGACCTTCGACGACTCGATGACCGCTTGCTCGAAACTACCGGCTACCTTCGTCATCGCAGTGATGAAGAGATTGCCGAACGAGTGACCGTGGAGTCCCGACTCCTCCGCTTCGAAGCGGTACTGGAACAGGTCGCTGACCAGCGTCTCAGAATCAGCCAGCGCAACCAGGCAGTTGCGGATATCGCCGGGCGCTGGAACGTTGAACTCGGTCCTCAGCCGACCGGTCGATCCGCCATCGTCGCCAACCGTGACGATCGCAGTGATTGCAACGTTGTACTGCTTGAGGCCACGTAGCAACGTCGAGAGACCAGTTCCGCCGCCGATCGTGACGATCCGCAGTTCCGGCTCGATTGAGCCAAATCGGTGGGTGGCGATGATGTCAGCGAGTCCCTGGCCACCGCTGCGCTGGTCGAGGAACGGGCTGAGCAGCGAGCGGGAGAGCTGCAGAAATCCGTAGATGGTGACAGCGAGGCCGACAATCAGGACGAGGATTTCGCGCCACGGGTGAGGAATAAACTGAAGGGTAAGCGCCTGGATGATTCCTGTCGTGGCACTTGGGAACTCGAAGTTACGGTAGATGTAGGCGAGGCCCATCGCCATCGCGAGGCTTGTGGAAATGAGGCCGGCAAGGAGGAGGAGAATCCACCGCTTAACCAGCATTCCCGGACGGAGCCACGTTTTGAGCTTCATGCTCGAGTTTACTGCCTCTCCGCGCCGCGTTTCTGGCGCGGCCAGTATAGCATGCAGTCACAGCCGGAAATCTGCTCTGACGCTGGTCGAATCTATCTTCGAAGCGTGCCACACTCTGGTATACTTTCGAAGTGGAACTGATCATGCCCGAGATTCCGAAGTGGGCACCGCCCACTTCGTTTGTTGTCCGGGCACCGTCTCCATGCTGACGGGCGTCACGTGCCTCGCGGCCAATTGGCCAGCGTCCCCGATGCGCCGTCAATCGTCAGCGGACACCTCCACGTCCTGAGTTCCAAGGAGGTACAGAACAACGATGAAGAGTGATTTCTACATGGCAATCACCCAGATTGCCGCCGAGCGTGGAATCCCACGGGATGCCGTCATGTCGTCAGTCGAGCACGCGTTGAAGACCGTGTATCGAAAGACCGTTGGCGCATCGGAAACCGAAGACAATATCGACGTTGAGATCGATCCGGCAACCGGCGGAGTTCGCATCTTCGTCAACCACATCGTTGCCGAAGAAGTCGTTGACCCAAGCTGGCAGCTGTCGCTTGAAGAGGCCCGCGCGTTCGATCCGGATGCCTACATCGGCAAGCAGTATCGCCGCGACCGGACTCCGAAGGATTTCGGACGGATCGCGGCCCAGACTGCGAAGCAGGTCGTTCTCCAGCGCATTCGCGACTTTGAGCGCGATAGTGTCTACGACGAGTTCGCCGACCGGGTTGGAGAGGTGCTCAACGGCGTCATCCAGCGCGCCGATTCGCGGGCGGTGATTGTCGAGCTCGGCAAGGCCGAAGCCGTCATGCCGGTACGTGAGCAAGTGCCGAACGAACGCTACCGGCCCGGACAGCGGCTGAAGGTCTACCTGGTCGATGTCAACAAGGACCCTCGTGGCCCCCAACTGATCGTCAGCCGGACAAACGTCAATCTGGTCAAACGGCTGTTCGAACTCGAAGTGCCTGAGATCTTCTCGGGAGCGGTCGAGATAATGGCCATCGCGCGTGAGCCTGGGCTGCGTAGCAAGGTCGCCGTCGCCGCACGGCAGGAGAAAGTTGACCCGGTCGGCTCCTGCGTCGGTATCCGGGGCGTCCGTATCCAGAACATCGTCAACGAGCTGATGGGCGAGAAGATCGACGTCATCGAATGGTCGTCAGAGACGACGACATTCATCTCGAACGCGCTTTCTCCGGCAAAGCCGATCAGCGTCGGCTTGAATGAGGAAGACAAGGTTGCGCGGGTGATTGTGCCGAGCGACCAGATGTCGCTCGCGATCGGCAAGGACGGTCAGAACGCCCGTCTGGCGTACAAGTTGACGGGCTGGCGGATTGATGTCAAGGATCCGGAATCGCTCAAGGACGGTGACCGGGATCTGCTTTCCGAGGCGCGAGCTGCGCTTTCGGGCGTTGGGCCGGAAGACTTCATGCTGCTAGGTCGTCAGCCTCGCCTGGTGCGAGTGGACGGCACGTTCTCGGTTCGCGATCGTGAATTTGGTCCTCTGGAACAGGATCTGGTCGGCATGAGCATCGACGTCGAGGTGGTCGACGGCAAGGTCAGCGTGTACTACGCCCGTGACCTGCGCGCGCGCTTCGACTTTGAAAGTGGTGCAGAGTTGCCGCTGTACGACGATGTCGCGGCGGGCAGCGAATGACCGAGGGCGCAAGCATGAGCGGCGGTTCAGCGCCCACGACATCGAAGCCAAAGCGCGGCCCCCGGCCCAGGCATGTGCCGCAACGGATGTGCGTCGCCTGCCGCGAGCACGACGCCAAGCGCACCTATGTGCGTCTTGTCCGGACGCCTGAGGGCGGAGTTGAGGTCGACCCAACAGGAAAGAAGAACGGACGCGGCGCCTACCTGTGTCGTCGGCGTTCGTGCTGGTACAAGGCAGCTGACTCGAATGTGATCGAACGCGCGCTGAAGGTCGAAATTGACGCAGAAACGCGAGCGATGCTGCGAGAGTACGCAAGTTCCCATTTCCCGCCTGACGAGACGACAACGACGTGAGATCCCGTTCTGGCAATAACGTCCCAATCGACGGGACCACGGATGGTATGGAGGAGAGCATCTTATGAGTGGACAGTTTCGCAGGCCCGGTGGTGGTGGCGGTTCGAATCGAAATCGGCGTCCGGGTGGTGGCCGCCGTGGTGGCGGACCTCGTACAGAGGGCGGGCCTCGCAGCCGAGCCGGCATGACCGCGACGATTCAGCGGCCGGTCGGGCCAGTGACGCTTGGTTCCGTCATGTCGGTGGCGGAGCTCGCCGATGCGCTGTTTGTGACGCCGATCGACGTGATTAAGGCGCTCATGAACCAGGGCATCATGGCGACGATCAACCAGCAAGTTGACTTTGACACTGCGTCAGCCGTTGCTCAGAGTTTCGAGATCGAGGTCGAAGAGCACGTGCCTGAGGTCGTCCAGCAGGCGTCGGAAGAGATCGAGAGCCGCCGCGGCGAAGGACTTACCGATCCGGAGGCAACTCCGCGCCCGCCGGTCGTCACGATCATGGGCCACGTCGACCACGGCAAGACCAAACTGCTCGACGCGATCCGCGAGACGAAGGTGGCTGAAGGTGAAGCCGGCGGCATCACCCAGCACATTGGTGCCTATCAGGTCGAGGTCCAGGGACGAAAGATCACCTTCCTCGACACACCGGGTCACGAGGCATTTACGGCGATGCGTGCCCGCGGCGCTCAGGTGACGGACATCGCGATTCTTGTCGTTGCCGCTGACGACGGGGTCATGCCACAAACGCGAGAGGCGATTGCCCACGCCAAGGCGGCGAACGTCCCAATCGTCGTCGCGATGAACAAGATCGACCTGGAAGCGGCGAATCCGGACCGCGTCAAGCAGCAACTTTCCGAAGCAGGCGTCATGCCCGAAGAGTATGGCGGCGAAATGCCGGTCGTTGAGATCTCGGCCCGAGAGAAGCTGGGAATTGACGACCTGCTTGAAGTCATCCTGCTTGTCGCCGACATCGCTGATCTGCGGGCCAATGTGCACAAGCCTGCGGTGGGTGTCGTCATCGAAGCCAAGATCGACCGCTCGCGCGGCGTAACCGCGTCAATGCTGGTTCAGTCCGGCACACTCAAGCCGCGTGACGTCATCGTTGCCGGCGGCGACCTAGGGCCGAATCCGCGCGATGAACGACGATCGCGGGCGCAAGCTCCGCAAGGCTGAGCCATCGACTCCGGTCGAGATTCTCGGCCTGTTCGAGTTGCCGCAGGCGGGCGACACGTTCCAGGTCGCGGAGGACGAAAAGACTGCCCGCGCGCTGGCCGAGCAGCGAACGCTCCAGCAGCGTCGCCGAAGCCTTCTCTGAGTCGCGCGTCGTCAAGCTCGACGACATCTACGGCCAGATGCAGGAAGGCGGCACGAAGGGGCTACCGATCATCCTCAAGGCAGATGTCCAGGGATCGCTTGGCGCGGTCCTCGGCTCGGTAGCGAAGATCAACGATGAGGCGAACTCGGTCTCGCTAACGATCGTCCATTCCGGGACAGGCGCGATCAACGAGTCGGACGTCAACCTGGCGTCTGCTTCAGGCGCGATCATCATCGGCTTCAACGTCCGGCCGGACGCGGCCGCCAAGCGCGCCGCGGACACCTCCAACATCGATATTCGGTTCTACGATGTCATCTATCATCTGGTCGACGACATCAAGCTTGCGATGTCCGGATTGCTGGAACCGGAGAAGCGCGAGGTCACCGACGGTTACGCTGAGGTGCGCGACATGTTCCGGCTGCCGAACCGTGACGTTGTCGCTGGTCTTTACGTGCTCGACGGTAAGGCCGTCCGGAACTCCCGCGCACGGGTGCTGCGAAACGGCGCCGTCATGACGGATACGACGATCGGTTCACTCAAGCGCTTCAAGGATGACGCGCGCGAGGTGCAGGCCGGCTACGAGTGCGGCGCGATCCTGGACAATTTCAACGAGTACCAGACTGGCGACCAGATCGAGTTCTATCATGTCGAGGAGATCGCTCGAACCGCGTAAGCGAGTCAGCGAACCAGGCTCCTTCAAGGCGGCAGTCTCGCGACTGTCGCCTCGGCATATCGTGACAAGAAGGGGAAGACATGAGCGGACGGCGGCGCGAGAAGGTCGGAGACCTGTTACGTGACGAGGTCAGCGAAATCATCCAACGCGAGATGAGCGATCCCCGACTCGGATTTGTCAGCATCACGCGCGTCGAGCTGAGTCCCGACCTGAAATACGCTCGGATGTTCATCAGTGTGATGGGCACCGAAGAAGAGCGTGCCTCGTCGCTGGTGGCTTTGAATAATGCGAGCGGGTTCATCCGCCGACAACTCGCGCCGCGACTACGAATGCGGGTCATCCCTGATGTATCGTTCAGGCTCGATCGCTCGATGGAGCACGCGGAGAACGTCGCCAGGATTCTGCGCGATCTGGAGCCTGAGCTACGGGCGGATCCTGCGAAGCCCGCAACCGACGAAGGGAATCCCGCTTGATCGACTCGTTCCAGCGCGAAGATCCGGAACCAGCGTCTCACGGCCATGAATCGGTTCATAGCATTCCGGCCGCTGCGCACAAGCTGCGGGACCTCGTACTCGGCGCTCAATCGATTGTCATTCTGTCTCACGCGAACCCGGATGCGGACGCTGTTGCCTCAACACTGGGGATGCGGACGCTGGTCCGAAGCCTGGGTATCGAGCCGACACTGGTCGCATCCGGAGACGCGGCATTACCATCGAACCTGGAATTCCTTGATGGTGCTCTCGAACTCAAACGCAGTGACGACGATGCCGTTCGAAACGCAGATCTGATGATCCTCGTTGATTGCTCGGACCCGTCCCGGCTCGGCCCACTCTTCTACCGGCTTACTGGTGAATTCGAGCGTAAAAGAGCGATCGTGAACATCGATCATCACATCACCAACCAACGCGCCGGTACGCTGAACCTGGTCGTTCCAGAGTCTGCGAGCACGGCTGAGATTATTGTTGGGTTGTTCGATGAGCTTGGCGTTGAGATGGATTCCGACTGCGCGACAACGTTGCTGGCGGGCATTTACGGTGACACACTGGGACTGAGGACGCCAAGCACGACCCCAGCCTCGATGAGGACGGCCGCCGAGCTGATTGAAGCCGGAGCCGATTTGGACTCGATCGTCGACGCGCTCTTTCGGCTCAAACCTTATTCCACAATCTGTCTTTGGGGCGAAGCATTACAGCGCGCACAATGGCGCGGAGCGCTGATCTGGACGCAGATCGATACGGAGATGCTTGAGCGGAGCGGGGCCGACCGGACCGAGGCGGAAGGCATCGTCAACTTCCTGGCCGGAACGATCGGCGCGCGTGCATCCGCGCTGTTGTATCACGAGTCCTGGGGATGGCGTGTGAGCATGCGTTCGATTGCAGACGATGTCGATGTCGCGAGGTTGCTTGGACTGTTCGGCGGCGGCGGGCACCCACGAGCAGCCGGCGCCCGGCTTGAAGCAGGCGATGAATTCCGCGAACGCTTCCTGAACGAGATCGCCAGCAGGCTCGGTCCGCGCGGGGACATGACAGGAGCCTCCTACAGCGGTGATGAGCCAGACTAAGCTTCCTGACCTGAATGGCCTGCTGGTCATCGACAAGCCAGCAGGGATGACGTCACACGACGTCGTCGGACGCGTTCGGCGGCTGGTGGGCATGAAGCGGGTCGGCCACGGCGGGACGCTCGATCCGTTCGCGACCGGCGTTCTCGTCGTCGCAGTCGGCCGCGCCACACGAATGCTCCAACACGTCCAGGACAGCCAGAAGGGCTATCGAGCGCACGTCATCCTTGGCGCGTCAACCGATACCGCAGACGTTGACGGCGTCCTGAACGAGACCGGTGACCGAGACGATTGGCCAGGCATCGATGAAGTTGCCGCCGCCAGTCGCATCATTCATTGGCGATGTCGAGCAGGTCCCGCCAGCCTACTCTGCAATCAAGGTCGGCGGGCGAAAGCTGTATGAACTGGCACGCGCCGGTCAGCATGTCGACGTGCCGACGCGTACCGTGTCGATTCACTCAATCGAAATCTTCTGCTACGAGCCACCAGACCTCGTTCTCGAAATCAGGTGCGGCAAGGGAACATACATCCGATCCATCGCGCGCGACCTCGGCGCCGCGCTCGGCACCGAGGCGTATTGTCACGGACTGCGCCGCACCAACAATGGTGGATTCTGCCTCGCGGACGCATGGACGCTCGATGAACTTGCTGAGCGAAACCTCCGCGATGAATGGTCCCAGATCGCGATTCATCCGGACGCGGCGCTATCCAGCCTGCCGGTCGCGCTCCTCGGCGACCACGATCGAGACGCGTGGTATCATGGCAGATCGGTCCAACTTTCATCTTCCGCAGCATTGGACGGCGCTACTGTCCGCGTATACGCAGGCGACGGACGCTTCATCGGCGTCGGAACGTGGACCGAAAACAATTGGCTGAAACCGACGCTGGTAATGCCTCCCGAAGGAGCGAGCGAGAGGGAAGAACTGTGACGGACGTGCCAGCCAGTGCTGTTGCGAGCCTGGAACGGGTCTCGCGCGTTCCGCACGTGATGACGATCGGAAATTTTGACGGCGTCCATCGGCCGTTGTGATCGTCGTGCCGTCGAAGGAGTTGGTGACCGTGGCGGTGTGCGGGCCGTCCGCGACGCCGGCCACCTCGAGGTAGAAGCTGCCGAACTCGTTGCAAAGGGCCGTGCCGCTGCTGCCGTCGTCGAGCATGGCACCGATGTCGGAGCCGGCGGTGCAGTCGCCGGTGAAGGGGACGACGGGCCCGTTGGTGACACCGCCCTCCTCGGGGGTCCGCAGCCAGAAGCTCTCGGGCTCGACGAGCACGGTGTAGGTGATGCAGTCGCTGGCCGTGGTGCCCTCGTAGTAGCCCGTGACGACAGCGCACACCTCGTGCGTGCCGTAGGGCATCCCCACGACCGTCTCGAACGGAACAGTGCCCAGGGTGCGGCCGAGGTAGGTGGAGGTGTAGTCGTTCCCGTCGAGGGTGAATCGCAGGTACTCCCCGGAGTTGGTCACCGTGCCGGTGAACAGCACCTGCCTGCCCACCGCGGACGACCCGTCCTCGGGCGAGGTGATCTCCACGCCTGCCTGCGGGAGCGCCGAGACGGCCCAGATGACGGCCTGGGTGGCGATGGGGGAGCCGTCGAGCCCCAGGAGGCTGGCCTCGAGGGTGTGCTCACCGACCGCGAGCCCCGTGTAGACGTGGTCCCACCCGTAGCCCTCGACGTCGCAGGCGACGACCAGGGGGGCACCGCCGTCGAGGACAAGACGCACCGACGCCCCGGGCTGGCAGCGCCCGGTGGCCCGCACCGTGTCATACGAGAAGTACCCCTCGTACGGCTGGTCGAGGGAGAACTGTGAGGGGTCCGGGAGCATCGTCCAGGTGACGCAGTCCGTGGCCAGCGTCCCGGCCGAGGTGCGCACCTGCGCGCAGATCTCGTGCTGGCCCACTGGCCCGACGTACAGGGAGGTCGACCACGTGCCGTTGCGCGCGACGGCCACCGCGCCGCCTGCGTCGGCCCCGTCGACCGTGAGCACCAGTGATCCGCCGGTGGGCACCGACGCCTTGCCGCTCACCGTGACGCCACCGACAAGGGTCGAGGTCCCGTCGGCGGGCGCGGTGATCGTGACCGACGCCGCGGCCGGCTTGGTCGCCAGGGCCACGGGTGCGAGCACGGCCGGCACGAGGAATGCCAGGACGAGCACGAGGAGGCGCCGAACCGTTCTCACTGTGGTCATGGGTCCCCCTGCGCAAATGCCGTGACCTGCTGGGGACCCCATGTCCCCAGTGGATGGGAGGAGCATGGACCACCGGGGGCCGTCGTGGTGCGTTGCACGCGGACTTTTCGACGGCCCTCGCCAAGCGGTCGGCTCGCCATCCGACCGAGCCCATGACCTGTTTCATGAAACCCCCCGGCCGTGGTCACGATCGCGGCCGAAACGATCAACGCGGTGTCCGCACCCCGCCATGCAGCAGGCCAACACGCGCGCTTCTTGCGTCTGTCCGCCGCCAGTTCTCAGCGCCCCGGGCAAGGCGCGGACCGCGTTCTGCAAAACTCTCGGACTCAGCGCTCGCTCGGACGGGCGATGCCTCAGAACAGACGCGACCGGTCACTCGTAGTATCCGGGCCTTGCTATGAGCACAGACTCGAAGTACCGGCCGTCCTTGTCGTCATCGTCCTCGGGAACCACCGACCTCCACAGCGCGAGCAGCAGGTCCGGAGCCGTGGCGGAATGCCCGCCCTCCTCGACATCGATTGAGCTGTGCTCACGCAACTTCATCACCACCACGTCTGCTGGCGTATCGAAGATGTCGACACCACGAAATGAGACGACGTCGTGATCTTGGGGCCGACCTAATTCGATGGCCTCCACGGCATCGTCAACATCGAAGTAGATGAAGATCGAAAGACCAGACGGGCGCTCCACCACGAGGGACTCATTGACCTCATCCCCTCGACGGAATGGCTTCGGTTCGCCATGTGCGAGGCACTGATCGCGCGCCTCATCGCGGGTCGCTCCGATCCGGATGCCCGCTGCTTCCATTGGCGGCTGCAGGTCAATGCTCACGGCCCGAGTACACCATCCACCCTGTAGCTCCTCAATTGGACAGGGCAGACCCGGCGCGTCTCATCACCGCGTGTCGAACACCCGATGGACTGCCGCTGCCGCCGAAGCGTTCGGTGGGGACTTTTCGCTTGGCCACCAGCGGGACTGGAGGTGGGCCGTGGAATATGAGCCGTGGTGGCCGCACGGAACATTGCCGTGGTTGGTCGCTGCTCGACCCGTTTTCCCGGGCGCGGACCCGGTCCTGCGGGTCTCCCAGAGGCAGTGGACCCGCCTGTCCACTGCCTCCTCCGTTTCCGGAACGAGGGGGCAGTTTCCGTAAGGGATGAAGGACACCTCCGCGGTCCGCGAGCAACTCTCAGGCGCCGGTGAGCTCGCTCAGGAGCATCGCGCAGGCGAAGCCGACGGCAGTCGCCAAGGCGACTCGTGGGCCGCCATGCTCGAGCGCCTCAGGGAACATGGTGTCGGCGAGCATGGCAAGGATCCCACCGGCCGCCAGCGCAAGGATCGCGCTGGTGAGCTGGGGGAAAGGCCCGAGAGAAGCGCGTAGCCCGCAACGGTGGCAGCGACGCAGATGAGACCGACCACTGCCCACACTCCGATGATGTAGACGCGGGTGCGGCCTTCCTCCTGCATGGCTGCGGCGCTGGCGAGGCTCTCCGGGACGTTGCCCATGAAGACCGCTGCAAGGAGCACGAGCCCCAGGCTGGGTCCCTCGGCATGCAGGCTGAGCCCGATCGCGATGCTTTCCGGTATGCCGTCGAGCACGGCTCCGACAAGCAGGGCAGTGCCGGCGACTGCGGCGACCTTCGGGCTCTCATCCTTCAGCTCAGCGTTGGGAACCACGTCAGTGGCGTCCCGTCCGGTGCGCTTTGGCGACTTGGCGGCCATCCGCTCCAGGCCGACATCCGCGACAACGTAGATGACGGCGCCCAGGAGGAAACCCCCGATCGCGTACCAGGCGCCGCCGGTGTCGAACGCGTCCCGCATCAGGTCGAATGTCAGCGCCGACACCAAGACACCGGCACCGAAGGCGATGACTGCGGCCACCACCCGTTTTGAGGGAGAGGTGAAGAGCCCCAGCAAGACGCCCACCACGAAGCTCGAACTGGCCAGCGACCCGTACACCAGCGCAGTCACCATGGCCATTCCTCTCTCTCCACAGTCGCCAGATCCCCGCTACTCACTTACCTACTCGACCGCAGGGTGCCTCCACGTCCCCGCACAGCAACGGCACGGGCCGCGGGATACGCCGTATCAAACCGTCCTGCAACGTCGGGCGGTCCGGCCCGGCGCCTCAGTCGTTCGCGGGAATCGCCAGAGATCAGGCCGACCCACTCGCCGACCTGGTCCTCGGGAAGGCGTCGCCTTCGTCCGCTTGGCTCACCATGCCGACCAGCCGGCGGCCGTCGATCCCCCATAAGCGTCGAACGTCTCGTGCGGATCAACTTCGATGTACTCATCGGCACCGCCGGTCACCACCGTGCACTGGCCAGGGCAGCGACCCTGATGCAGTCCTCGCTCACGCACGTCATGGGATCGTTCATGGTCCCTTGGACCGGACCTTTTCACATTCCCCTTTCGTGCTGACTGTCAGAGGCGGAAGTACCCGCACCACCGACGTCGAAACCGGTGGACGACGAACGGTCGCAGCGAGCGTGCAACTGGGCTCCCTGTGCTGGCTCGTTGCGGCGGAGTGGCCCATCCGGCGCAGTGGGCACGAAAGCCGCTCGCACGAACTCACGCTGAGAGTCCCGAGAACGCTTCGAGGCCCTCATGCCCGAAAGGGGTTGCCTCGCAGGCGGGCGCCGAGGCAACGATGAACACGTGCCCACCTCTGCGTCAGCACGACTCTGCAGCTTGCGTCAGAGCGTCGTGAGGTGGACGGCGGGCGGCGCTGGCCACTGGCGACGCCGGGCGCGAGGATCGCGCCGTGTTGGCGCGTGTTGCCCGTCCGTCGCATCGCCGACCGCAGCCGCCACGGGGAGGCGGCTCAGGCACGTCAGTGGATCGCCGCTGGCCGTCGTCGTTCGTGCTCGAATCCGCTCGAGGGAGGACGCGTACTCGCACGGCGGGGGCGGATGTCCAGAGCGACGACCCGAGGAGAGGTGAGGATGGTGCGGTGCTCGTTGAATCGAGGCTGCTGATGGCGCCACCAACACTGTTCTTGACGGTGGGACTGCCGTGTACCGGGAAAACCACGGCCGCGCGGCGCATAGAGGTTGAGCACAGGGCACTGCGCCTCACGAAGGACGAATGGGTGAAGGCCCTCTTCGGGCACGAGAATCCGCCATCGGCCCAGGATGTCATTGAGGGCCGGCTCATCGAGGTCGGGTTGCGCGCCCTTGAACTCGGCAACAACGTCGTGATCGACTACGGCCTCTGGGGTCGCGACGAGCGTTCAGCTCTCCGGAAAGCCGCAGCAGACCGCGACGCGATGGTGCAGATGAGGTACTTCGAACTCACCCCAGCCGAGCAGCGGAGACGACTCGATCAGCGCCAAGCCGAGGCGCCACACACAACATGGCCCATGTCCGACGACGAACTCGCCCAGTGGGCTGCCAGCATCGATATCCCCACACCGGGTGAACTGGACGGCAGTGAACATACCGATGATCCACCCGCCGGGTTCGCCACCTGGGACGACTGGCGCGCGTATCGGTGGCCGCCGTCGGTCTCCTGACGGCCGCCCTTCTCGGGCTGCGAGCGACCGGTGCTGATGGCTGCGCCAACCGCCACAACGCGTGCACGGGCCCGCAACGCTCTGAGATCACGAATGCAGGCGCGTCCTTCCGGCGAGAGGCGGGGCGACGTCCTTAGGACCGGCTGCCGAATCGGCCGATGGCCGCGAGGGCTGTTGGACCGGCCAAGCCCGAGGGATCATGGCTTCATGGACTTCCCGCAGATTTGGCGGCACCTCAACAACTCCAGCCGAGTGGTGGCTGATGCAGCACAACGGGGAGCCTCTCCCCGAAGAATCTCATCGCAGAGATCCACAGCATCACAGGCGGCGAGCAGAGCGCTCAGTGGTGCCGTGGTCCCTCCGTTGAGGGCCACACGCACTCTCCGACGAGGCGGTCGACTGGATCGAGAGCGTCGCCAACGACGACGAGAGCTGATCAAGCGCCAACCATTCCATGGCCGCCGCGCAGCGACGGCTGCAAGCGCTCGGAGCGCCAGTCACCCGTTCTCGGAGGGTGGGCGCGGTGCGTCTTCCGCCGCCTACCGACCACCCGACAAAGGGATGGCCCGCGCCGGCTGCCCTACCTAGAGCTTGGTCATCTTGCGGAAGGGTGTCGCGATCCGAATCGCCCTACCGCTGAAGTCCACCGTCGCCCCACCTCCGTCGAGCCCCACCCGACCCAACCCGTATGAGTCATGCGTGACCCGGTCTTCGAGCACAAACTGTTCGATCCTTGGCTCGGGGTGAGGCTGGAAGGGGCTGCTGGTGTGACGAGGACGCGGGTATCCGGGTGAGGTTGCCATTCCGCCAGTATGCGCGCCGGCTGTCCGCGAAGAAACCTCGGCCAGAATGGGCCGGCCGGGCGCGAGCGCGAGCAGCCACAGTCTCGGGAAGGGCCGGCCGTAGTCGGGCGCCCCAGCGCGGGGGGATACGAGGCGTCGCTTGCGCCACCCGCCACACAACGGCGTCGACTCGGCGACCCTCCCGCCAGCAGAGGTTGCGCATGAGGACCACGAGCGCAATCCGCGACCTGCGTCATTGCGCCGCCTGAGGAACGCAGGGCAGAACCGTGGGACGTTCACTGGGGGGTCTCCCCCTGCGGCCGTCGGGACCGGGCGTGTCCCGGCGATTCGCCTGCGTAGGCTAAGTGGTCGCGAACTGGCCTCGTGATCTCCGGGGATCGTGCAGACTCCACTTGTGGCCAAGGGCAAAGGGGGATGGCGCGATCACCATGCCGCGCCCGGTCTCGCTACCACCGAAGGGGACGGCTCCGTCTCGTCAGAGCGCGTGAGTACACCAACGACTCGGACGCCGGCAGCCAAGAAGGACAGCCGGGCGAGCCGATCGGCACAACGACGCGAGCGACAGTGGACGAGGACGGATATGGCCATCGCCGTGTTCGGCCTCATCCTGGCGGTTGTCCCCTTCCTGTGGCCCGATCTTCCGGCCGGGCTCAAGTTCTGCATCGTGGTCCCGGGGCTCACCGCACTTGCTTACGTGGTGTCCGGCGAGCCGACACCGGGACGCATCCGACTGTTTCGTTGGGTTGCCGCCTTGGAGGCAGTAGCGGTGCTGGCATACGGCCTCGGGCAGATTCCCACGCGAGGGGAGCGGGCGGCCTCGGCGTTCTTCGCCGAGTGCGAAACGGCGAATATCTGGGTGGACATGAACCCGGTGATCTACTCGGCGTCGCAGGACTACTTGGCCGATCACTGGGACGAGGTTCAGCCCCTCGAGAAGCACGCCTGGGATCTCCAGGTTGACGCCGAGTCTGTGTCGGCGCGGAACGTCGTCGACTCGGGAGGTGTCGTCCAAGGCCGGCTCGTGGAGTTCGCCGGCCAGGTCCAAGCACTTCAGGACTACGGGGGCGGCGAGATCGTCTACCAACTGCTAATCCCGTCGAAGGCGCTGGCCATGGATGACCCCGGCCTCGTCCGGCATGTTCCGGACGCGGCCCTTCGACTTAACATGACGTACCTCAACTCCTCGGATCCGGAGCGACGAATCGTCTACGTCCGGATGACCCCGAGGCCATTCTTCATGCCTCCGCCGAACTCGATCCTCATCGTCAAGGGGGTGGTCGTTGGCTACGGACGTACCCTGCGCATGGACAGCAAGATCAGTGATGTCGGCTATGTCGCCGGCTCCGCGGCCGAGTGGTTCCGAGCCGCGGAGCCCGAGGACTAGTTGTGCTGCTCAGAGGGGGTGTCCCGCCCAGCGTGGTGAGTCGGCCTGACCCGCGACGGCCGCCGGCTGCGAAGACACGGCCTGTTCTACGGTGCGGACGACGCCAACTGCAGCATCGGGCTAGGCATCCGCGGCGGCGACCGCGGATTTCGCCTGGCCAGTCAACCGTCGGGTCCCACCGGCAGTACATGAAAGAACTGGCACATGGATGAGCGAGGGAAGGCCGCGAGGGGATCTGCCCGACGCGCACTGACTATTGTGGCCAGCGGCTCGTTAGCATTGATCGGCTTGGTGTCGGCCCTCGACTCGCTCAAAGAGGGTCATGGGTGGCGCGCGATCGGACTCATAGCCGCAGGAGTGCTCACCGCGGGGGCCGTCGCTCTGGCAATTCACACTCGAAGGCGGCAGCGCATCCTTTTTGTCTGCGCTCTCGTGGTTCTAGCCGGGATAGCGGCTTCTTGGGGACTTGCCGCGCCCAACCTGCCGATCGCAGCCACCATCCAGCACTCAGTCGGCATGTGCAGCACCTTCGTCCTCCCCGATGGCAATGTAGAGGCAGTCACACCGGTCCCAACTGATGGGAGTTAGGACAGAAGTAGTCACTTATAGAGTGACTAACAAGCACGGCCTAATCGACGCGAACCCGTACCGAAATGGCGCATGGTCATTGGTTTGGGTCACGATCAAGGGCAAGACCGACGAGCCGGTCCGAGTCACCGGACTGGACATAGAGGTTCACAGTCGTGAGCCTATGCCGGTAGCCGGAGCCGTCCTTACCGGTCAGTGCGGAGGCGAGGTCGAGGGCCGCTATGCGCTATTCGACCTTGAGCAGGATCCGCCGGCGGTGATCGAGTCGTCTAACGACATCGTCCTCCTGGGAAACGCCATCACGCCCCTGAGGTTCCCATATGAGGTTTCAAACACCGAACTCGAGACGCTTCTCATCATCGGGCAGGCTCGGGACTGGACTAAGTGGACTGGAAGATTGAGCTGGACAAACGGCGAAGAATCCGGCACCCTTGGGATAGACGACGGTGGGGCTCCTTATCAGACGGGAAGGCAAATCCGAACTCCGAACAATGGCTATTCGATGGTCCGAATCTAATCAACCTCAAGGATCTGGGTACCGGCGGCTAGTGTTGCTGAGGAGCTCTGCCCCAGGCATGTGCGCTATGACGCGCTGTGCGCACTCAACACTAAAGGTCGATCATCGCCTCCTCGGAGTCGCCCCGCGAGGACCGGGAACTGACGACATCTGCCCGTACCCCGTCATCCCGATAAAGCATCCTTTGCCGCATGTGACGGCTAAGGCGATGTCCGGGACTCCGTCTTGTGACGGCGATCCCCCGCGACCTGGCGTCGAGTTGACGAATCGTGCGCTGCACTGTGGGATCTGGCCGGTCGGCGAAACGTCCGGAGATGCCGCTGTGCGACGGATCACGCTGACGAATCGCTCGCCGGTGGCACGACTGATTGGGCGCCCGCCTGCCAGGACTCAAGATCGCGGCGCAACCGGGCAAGCTCCAGGGTCAGCGCCTCGAAGTCACGTCTTGTCGCGGCCTGGGCTGCCTCCTCAACCTCTTGCACCCGCTGAACCAGCCACGAAGCCAGGGTGGCGGTCACCATGCCGATGAGTGCGATCCCGGAGAGCATCAGCGCCGCCGCGATGGCTCTGCCTTGGACGGTGACCGGGAAACGGTCGCCGTAGCCGACCGTGGTGACGTCGTGGCGGACCACCACAGCGCGTCACCGAAGGACTCGATGTTCGCGCCTGACCGGCCCCGCTCCGCGTCGAGGATGGCGAGGCTGGCCAGGAACATGACCATCACGGCCGCCCCGGAGACGTAGATGACGACGCGGCCCCGCAGTGACGTGCCGGCGTGCCTGTTCAGCACGTGCAGGAGCGTCAGCAGGCGAAGCAGGCGAAGCGGTCGCAGCAAGGGAAGGACCACGACCAGGAGGTCGAAGATGTTGTGCACCACGAACCGGCCCCGGTCGGGTGCCAACGCGAGCCGCACCGCGTACTCGGCCAGGAACACGGCCCACGACGGCCCAGGCAGCCAACCGCAGCGTCTCGTCCACATCGGCGGGCACCCCAGGGCTGAGGATCGGCCACGCGTACGCAA
>CAVXOL010000023.1:0-731466 GCA_963763325.1 uncultured Chloroflexia bacterium | reverse complement strand
AGCAACAAGGCAGTTGTCAGCCTGACCACTGGTCTGGAGGACTCCGAGAAGGTCACGGTCGCCTTCCTGGTGGCCGTCGGCGCGGCCGAGTCGGGCCGCCCGACGCTGATGTTCCTGACCAAGGAGGCGGTCCGGATCGCGCTGCCGGGCTACGCCAGCGCGGTCGCCTGCGACGGCTGCCCGCCACTGGCAAGCCTCCTGGAGCGCTACGAGAAGGCCGGCGGCACGCTACCTGGTGTGCCCGATCTGCTTCGACGCCCGCAAGCTCGACAAGGCCGACCTGGTGGGCAACGCGGAGATCGGCGGGACCGTGCCGATGTGGGAGTGGATCGGCGACGAGGGCGCCACCACCTTCAGCTACTGAGCACGCGCTGGCTTGCCGGGCTCAGCCCTTGTGGGTCGACGGCCCGCGGTCGTCGTACGGCGGCCCGTCCCGCTCGGCGACCGCCTGACGGAAGCCGACCTCCTCGGCGCGCTGCGCGAACGCGTAGCCCTCAGGGTGTGGCGGGAGATGCCGTCGAAGACGGTGCTGATCATCTGCGAGGTGGCGACGCCCTGGGCCAGGAGTGCGGAGTTGAGGGCGAGCTTGACCATCATCAGCTGGTTGAGCGGCATCGCCGCGATCCGGGCGAGCAGGCTCTCGACGCGGTCGTCGAGCTGCTCGGCGGGCGCGGACTCGACCGCCAGGCCCCAGTCGGCCGCCTCGCGTCCCGAGAGGCAGTCGCCGGTCAGCAGCAGCCGCTTGGCCCGCTGGTCCCCGAGCCGGTGCGCCCACATCCCGGCCGACGGGACCCCCCAGACCCGGGTCGGCGGGTAGCCGATCTTGGCGTCGTCGGCGACCACGATCTGGTCGCAGTGCAGGGCGATGTCGGTGCCCCCGGCGACGCAGAACCCGTGCACCTTGGCGACCGTCGGCTTGTCGGCGTGGAGCAGCGACGCGTACGCCTTGGTGAAGCGGCTCATCAGGGCGTAGTCGAGCATCGGGTCCCAGGTCTCGCCCGGGTCGTGGTTGGGGATCCGCTGCTCGGCCCACAGCGACAGGTCGTACCCGCCGCAGAAGCCCTTGCCGCGACCCGAGACCAGGATCACCCGGACCCGGGGGTCGGTGTCGGCGCGCTCCACCGCGGTCGCGAGGTCGGTCGGGGTGTCGGCGGTGATCGCGTTGCCCGCATCGGGCCGGTCGAAGGTGATCCGGGCGACCCGTCCGGTCCGCTGGTAGGTCAGCGTGGGATGGGCGATCTCCTCGTCCACAGTGTCGTCGGGCTCGCCGCGCCAAGGTGCGTGGGCTCCATGCCCGCAGTGAACCACTGCGGGGCGCTCAGGCGGGGGCTGAGCGGACCAGGACGCCGATCTTGTCGATGCGGTGCTCGGGGTTGCCGAAGCGGTCCGACCAGTAGTTGCCGGCGGCATGGTCCTCCGGCGTCGCGCAGGTGGAGAGCGTGATCATCGCCCGGGTCGGCTCCACGCCCGGTCGCGCCCGGGACGGGCGCCTCCTGGGCGGCACGGGAGGCAGGCTCGCGGAAGGACGTCCACCGGGTCCGGGTGATCCGGTAGACGTGCACCTGCTCGCCCGACCGGACCCGTACGCGGTCACCAGCGGCGAGGTCGGGCAGGTCGGCGAAGGGCATGGTGTGCGAGGTGCGGTGCCCGGTGACGATGAAGTTGCCCACCTCGCCGGGTCCGACACCGCCGCGCTCACCTCGCGGGGAAGCCATCGGGCCGGCGTTCTGGATCCGTGTGCCCGGGGCGTCGTCGGGTCGGCCGCGGTAGCGCACCACCGGGAAGTCCTCGACACCGATCCGGGGGACGCTCAGGTAGGAGCGCAGCGGCTCGGGGCGCGGCGGCGGCTCCGGGGTCGCGGACGGCTCGGGCGGGGTCGAGGACGGCGACGAGGCCTCCGCGCGGGCGCTGGGCGGCGTCTGCCGCGGCTTCGCCGCGGGCCGGGGGTCTGCGGGCCGCGCGTCGGCGCATCCGGCCAGCAGCAACGCCGTCGCGGCGCCGGTGACCCGGAGCAGGAGTCGCGCCCTCACCCTCCCGACGGTACGCTGCGCGGCACAACGTCGGTGACTCAGCCGCGCACGTGCATCCGCTCCCCCTGCGGCCCGAAGATCGCCAGCACCTCGGCGGCGTCGGGGCCGGGATTGCCCACCCAGTGCGGGGTCCGGGTGTCGAACTCGACCACCTCGCCGGGCGCCAGCGTGAGGTCACGTGACCCCAGCAGCAGCCGGACCGTGCCGTTGAGCACGTAGAGCCACTCGTAGCCCTCGTGGGTCTGCAGCCCGCGGGTGGGGGCGGGGTCGACGGGCAGCACCATCTTGAAGGTCTGGAGGCCCCCCGGCCGCCGGGTCAGCGGCAGGAACACCCGACCGTGTCGCCGGATCGGCTTGGTCCGCACCCGAGGTCCCCGGTCTCCGGTGCGTCGACCAGCTCGTCGAGGGCCACCCGGTGGGCCCGGGCCAGGGGCAGCAGCAGCTCGAGGGTGGGCTTGCGCTGCCCCGCCTCCAGCCGCGACAGCGTGCTCAGCGAGATGCCGGTCTCCTCGGCCAGGTCGCTGAGCGTGGCCTCGCGCTCCAGCCGCAGCTGGCGCAGCCGCGGACCCACGTTGCGCAGGACGTCGTCGTCGTCGGACATGGCGCCAGTTTGCCACAGCAGCAAATATGTTTGTCATAGCAGCGAGCCTGGGTGCACCCTCGTGACATGACTGGGACGACGACGTACGACGTGGTGGTGGTCGGTGGCGGTGCCGCCGGCCTGAGCGGGGCGATGGCGCTGGGGCGATCGCGGCGTCGGGTGCTGGTGGTCGACGCGGGTGAGCCGCGCAACGCCCCCGCCGAGCACGCGCACAACTACCTCGGCCGCGAGGCCGTGCCACCCCGCGAGCTCCTGGCCATCGGCCGCGCCGAGGTGGCGCAGTACGGCGTCGAGGTGGTCGACGACCGCGTGGTCCAGGTGCGACAGGCCGGGACCGACCGGCTCGGGTTCGAGGTGGACCTCGCGGGCGGCGGCACCGTGACCGCGCGGCGGGTGCTGGTCGCCGGTGGGGTGGTCGACGAGCTGCCCGACGTGCCGGGGCTGGCCGAGCGGTGGGGCCGCGACGTGCTGCACTGCCCCTACTGCCACGGCTGGGAGGTGCGCGACCGGGCGATCGCCGTCCTCGCGACGTCACCGCTGGCCGCCCACCACGGCCTGCTCTTCCGCCAGCTCAGCGACGACGTCGTCATGGTGCTCGCCGACGGCGTCGAGCTGCCCGACGCCGACTCGGAGCGGCTCGCCGCGAGGGGTGTCCGGTTCGCGTACGGCACCCCGCAGGAGGTGATGGTCGACGGCGACCGGCTCGTCGGTCTGCGGCTGCGCGACGGGGAGGTGCTCGAGCGCGACGCGATCGTCGTCGCCTCGCGACCTCAGGCACGGGTCGACTACCTGGCCCCGCTCGGCCTGGTCCCGGAGCCGGTCGAGTCGGCGGGAGTGCTGCTCGGCAGCGTGCTGCGAGTCGACGAGATGGGCGCGACCGCGGTGCGGGGTCTGTACGCGGCGGGCAACGTGACCGATATGAACGCGACCCTGATCGCCTCCGCCGCCCACGGGACACGGGTCGGAGCAGTGGTCAACGCCGACCTGGCCGCGGAGGACGCCGACCACGCGGTGGCCGCGTACCGCGCGGAGCTCTTCGAGGTGCCGGCGTGGGAGCAGCGCTACAGCGGGGAGCGGGTCTGGAGCGGCGAGGTCAACGCCCAGCTCGCCGCCGAGGTCGCCGACCTCACCCCGGGCCGCGCCCTGGACGTCGGCTGCGGCGAGGGCGGTGACGCCGTGTGGCTGGCCGAGAAGGGCTGGCGGGTGACGGCCACGGACTTCGCGGCCGCCGCACTCTCACGGACCGCCGAAGCCGCCGGCCAGCGCGGCGTGGGCGACCGGCTCGAGACCCGTCAGGTCGACGTGCGCGACTTCGAAGCGGAGGGCGAGCTGTGGGACCTGGTGACGTCGCAGTTCGTCCACCTGCCCGACGGGGGCATGCTCGACGTCACCCGCGGCTGGCGCCGCCGTGGCGCCCGGGGGCACCCTGCTGGTCGTCGGGCACCACCCGGCCGACCTCGGCACGGGACTGCGCCACGGCCACGCCTCGTTCATGTTCGCCCCGGAGGACCTGCTCCCCGCGCTCGACGGGGCCGAGTGGGAGGTCGAGGTGTGCGAGTCGCGGCCCGCGCACCCAGGCCCACCCCGAGACCGGCGAGCCGATCGACATCCAGGACTCCGTGCTCCGGGCGCGGCGGGCATCATGAGCAGGTGTCCGACCTGCCCGTCTCCCGCTCGCTGGTGATCCCGGCGGCCGAGCTGAGCGAGCGCTTCTCCCGCAGCTCCGGCCCGGGTGGGCAGGGCGTCAACACCACCGACAGCCGGGTGGAGCTCAGCTGGGACGTCGCGGCGTCCGCGGTCCTCTCCCCCACGCTTCGCGGTCGCCTGCTCGAACGGCTCTCAGCTCGGCTGGTCGACGGGGTGCTGACGATCACGGCGAGCGAGCACCGCACCCAGCTGGCCAACCGGCGGGCTGCGCGGGAGCGACTGGCCGACCTGGTGCGCGAGGCCGCGGCACCACCACCCCGTCCGCGGCGACGCACTCGTCCCACGCGGGGCTCGGTCGAGCGGCGGCTGAGCGCGAAGAAGCGGCGAGGCGACGTCAAGCGGGGCCGCGGCGGCGACTGGGGCTGACGCCGGGGCTCGACGTGGCAGATGTGCTTGATTCCGATGGCAGACGCCGGGACCGCCTCTAGGCTCGTCGCATGGACGAGGCTCCGCGCACGACCTATCTCCTCGTCGACGGGGAGAACATCGACGCCACTCTGGGCACCTCGATACTGGGACGGCGCCCCCGTCCCGAGGAGCGACCCCGATGGGAGCGTCTCCTGCAGTTCGCGCAGGAGCAGTGGGGGCAGCCGGCCAACGGGCTGTTCTTCCTCGCTGCCAACAACGAGCTTCCGATGTCCTTCGTCCAGGCGCTCCTGGCGATCGGCTACCGCCCGATCGCTCTGTCCGGTGCCGTCGGCGAGAAGGTGGTCGACATCGCCATCCAGCGGACGCTTGTCGAGCTTCGCCGCCGCGAAGCGGACGTGATGCTGGTGAGCAATGACGGTGACTTCATCGAGCAGGTCGGTGATCTGCTCGATGGTCGACGGGTCGGCGTGGTCGGGTTCGTCGAGTTCCGTAATCACGGGTTCGCCGAGCTCGCCGAGGGTGACCTCGAGACGTTCGACCTCGAGTACGACGTGCGCGCCTTCAAGGAACCGCTGCCGCGCGTCCGCATCATCCCCATCGAGGAGTTCGACCCCGCCCAGTTCCTCTAGCGAGTCGAGGGCAAGGACCTGCCTCGACGTGGTCAGCTCATGGGGAGCTGGCCAGCCGACGCAGCTGGGCGGCGGCGTCTCGCTCGACGGGTGGACCGTGGCCGACGAGGATGACCTGGGGTTCCAGGGCGGCGAGCTTGCGGACCGACTCTTCGGCTGTGGGCATGTCCAGGGTGAAGTCCGCCATCGGGCCCCTCAGCCCGTCGATGGTGTTGGTGAGAGCGTCTCCGGCGACGAGCACCCGCGAGCCGGTGTCGAAGATGGCGATGTGGCCGGGAGTGTGGCCGGGTGTGTCGACCACCTCCAGGCCGAACACCTCCTGGCCATCTGTCACGGGGCGGACCGGCCACCGCTGCGACCGCCCCGACCAGATGTTGGGCCCCAAGGACTCCATCTCTGCCGCGCCGGCGTAGAGGGCCGCGCCCGGCGCGGCGAGCGGTGACCTCCGCGAAGCCGTCGACGTGGTCGCCGTGAGAGTGGGTGATCAGGACGTGGCGCACGCGATCCCACCCCGTGCCCGCAGCTCTCAGCACCGCTCCGATCTCGTCCACACGGCTCGAGAAGCCGCAGTCGACCAACGCCGCCTCGCGGCCGCGCACGAGCACGTAGGCCGACACGTAGGCGAAGTCGACTCTCCACCAGTCCAACCCGACGAAGGAGCCGCTACGGCCTGGGCCGCTGGCAACATCCGTCTCGTCGTTGGTGGAGCTGCAGGCCGCCGCGAACCCCAGCACCGCAAACCCGAGGACGCCCTTGCTTGCCTGCACAAGGAACCACCGCCGCCCCAGGGCGCTCGTCGCGGTCACTGCCATACACGCAGCGTGCTGCGACGGCGGACGGCAGTCAATGCGTGAGGCGGTTCGTTCGAAGCAGGTCGAGACACATAGCGCGATTCCACAGACCGGCCGTCTGGTCCCCACAGACTTCGGCTCATCGCCATGACAGTGCGGTTGTCCAACTTGGGTCGAGAGACGCCTGTCGTGACGGCGGCTCGAGGAGCCGGTTATCCCCAGATTTCGGCGACTCGCGGCTGAGACATTGACTCGTACATGTGTTCGAATAAACTGTATCCATGACGTTGTTGGACCAGCTGCCCGACCTGCAGAAAGGTCTGGGCGCGCCCTCGGTGATCGAGGGAGTCCACGAGCTGCTGGACCTGCTCACCGACGACCCGGTCTCCAGCAACGCCTACGCGACGCTGGTGCGCGACTGCGCCCGCGCCCGGGCCCGGTTGCAGGCACTGGAGATGAAGCTGGTCGCCGCCGCCGACAAAGCCCGGGTCCCGCAGGCCTCCGGGGCCGCCTCGGCCTCGGACTGGCTCGCCAAGACCACCAACACCGAGCCCGCGGAGTCCTCACGCCAGACCAAGCTCGCCAAGGACCTGTGCCAGCAGATGCTGGCCGGCACCCAGGCCTCCCTGACCAAGGGTGAGCTGTCCACCGCGCACGCCCGGGTGATCGCCGCCGCCCTCAAACGGCTGCCGAAGGACCTCACCCCGGAGCAGGTCGCCGCGGTCGAGGCCGCCCTGGTCGCGAAGGCCAAGCCGATGGACCCCAAGGCGCTGCACGCCGCCGGACGTCGGGCACTGGAGGCCATCGAAGCGCGACCGGCGCAAGGTCGACGCCGCCGAAGACGCCCAGCTGCGCGACGAGGAAGAAGCAGCCCGGGCCAAGACCCGGTGCACCCTGCACGACAACGGCGACGGCACCATGCGGATCACCGCCACCGTGCCCGACCCTGGCCGGGGCGATCCTGAAGAAGATCCTCGACCAGATGTCCTCACCCCGACGCGGACGCCTCGGCGCCACCCAGGCCCAGATCGGCGCGATCGGCAACCCCAACTCCGAGGGGTTCGAGTGGGACCGCCGCCGCGGCGAAGCACTCGTCTCGCTGATCGAGCACCTGCCCACCGACCACCTCCACGGCAAGGTCGCCGCCTGGTGATCGTCAAGCTCGACCACGACAGCCTCCTCGACGGACTGCGCGCCGCCGGCCTCGACACCGGCGACCTGATCTCCGCCGCCGAAGCCCGGCGGCTGGCGTGCAACGCCGCCCTGATCCCCGCCGTGCTCAACAAGAAGTCCGTGCTGCTGGACCTGGGCCGCTCGGCACGGTTCTTCACCGAGGCCCAGCGCACCGCCGCCGCGCTGACCCACCAGACCTGCGCCGCCGACGGCTGCCAGACCCCCTACGCCTGGTGCGAGGCCCATCATCGGATCCCCTGGCTCCGAGACGGCCACACCGACCTACGAGACCTCGTCCCGCTGTGCGGGTTCCACCACCAACGCATCCACGACCCCGCCTACGACCACCAGTACCGACCCGACGGCGCCATCAGCTTCGTCAGACGGACGTGAGGGCGTGGAGGTCTCGACAAGCTCGACCACCGAAGCTCGCTCGACCACCGAACTGCGCTCGACCACTGGAATGGTGCTCGAGCACCGCGAGCGACAGCTAGCTGCGGAGGAAACGGATCGTGCGGTCCATGGCGGCGTTGAAGGCCGGGCCGAAGGCGTGCCCGTCCTCGTACCACGCCAGCGTCGAGTCGGCGCCGGCCGCGCGCAGCGCCCGCTGCGACTCCGTGGCCCAGCGCGGAGGGCAGGTGTCGTCGAAGCGGCCGTGGATCATGAGCACCGGCTCGGTGATCTGGTCGAAGCGGGGACGAGGCGAGACGCCGCGCCAGAAGGCAGGGTCGTCGGCAGGCAGCCCGTGCCGGCTCCGCATCCGCGCGCGCAGCTCGGCACGCGAGCCGTCGTCGGCCATGAACTGGCGGAAGTTCTCGGCCTCCAGGCTGGACACCGACGCCCAGGCCACGCCGCGGTGGAAGAGCCCCGGCTCGACCGTCAGCGCCTTGAGCGTCACCCCGCCGCCCATCGAGCGACCGACCAGCGAGACCTTGTCGTTGACCGCCACGTCGGGCGAGGACCGCAGCGCCTTGGCCGCCGCGATCACGTCGGTGACGTAGCCCAGCCGCACGGCGGAGTCGACCCGCGGGTCGTCGTCGGACTCGGCGTGGTTGCGGTAGTCGACGTGGAGGGAGACGAAGCCGCGGGTCGCCAGGTAGCCCCGCTCGCGGGTCATGCCCTGGCCCCGCACGTAGTAGGAGGGGTCGATGTAGCCGTGAGCCAGCACCACCGCGGGGAACGGCCCCCGTCCGGTCGGCACGTTGAGCACGCCGGTGACCCGCAGCGGGCCGGTGCCGTCACCCGCCAGGGTCGAGCGATAGCTGACGTCGTAGGAGGTGTAGCTCGGGGTGCGTTCGCGGATCGCGCCGAGGCGCAGCCCGCCACCGGTCAGGTCGGCGCGCGACAGCGCCTCGAGCGAGATCGGGTCGACGCGGCGCTGCGTCCGGACTGCGTCGACTGCTTGGCGCTCGGGTCGGCCCTGCGGGAGGTGCCCGTGGACTCCTCCGTGGGGCTCGACTCGCTCACCTCGGTGCGGTCCGCGGCCTCAGGGGCGGCACTCGGCTCCTCCTCGGCGGAGCAGGCCGCGGCCGACAACGCGAGGCCGGCCACGAGCGCGGCCACGACCCGTCGGCTTCTCCAGTGCGCCATGGCCCCAGTGTCCCCGGCGGGGAAAGCCGGAGCCGCGAAGCGTGGCGACCTGTCGCGGCTCCCCGCCAGCCCTCAGGGCTGCCCGGCGCGGCGCAGGCAGAACCGCCGCACCGGCTCGGAGCGCGCCTGCTCGGCCAGCGACGCGTACATCGGGGCCGCCTGGTCCCGCCGCCCGGTGCGCCACAGCAGGTCGGCCAGGGCGTACTCCGCGTCGCGACGGGCGTACGACGGCCCCTCGGCGGCGATCCTGGTCAGCTCGCGCCTCCACCTCGGTGGTGTCCTGCGGCTGCGCGCGGGCGCGGGCGCACAGGGAGGCGACCTCCACCGCGGGAGAAGGCCAGGTCAGCGACAGCTCGCGGTACAGCGCGAGGACCTGGCCCCAGTCGGTCGCCGACGTCGACGGCGCCACGGTGTGCAGGCCGGAGATCGCCGCCTCCAGGACGTAGCGCTGCGGTGGCGCCCCGGCGAGCAGCCGCATCGCGCGCGCCGACTCGCCCAGCCCGGCGTCCACCAGCCGCCGGTCCCATCGGGAGCGGTCGACCTCGTCCAGCGTGAGCGCGACGCCCTCGTGGTCCAGCCGCCCCGGCCGGCGGGCCAGGCCGAGCAGGATCAGGGCCCGCAGCCCTCGCACCTCGGGCTCGTCGGGCAGCTCCGTGGCCAGCGCGTCGGCGATCGACAGGGCGTGGGCGCCGAGGTCATCGAGCGGGTCGAGCGGCGCGAAGCCCTCCCGGTGGGCGACGGTGAACATCCCCGCGACGCAGTCGAGGACGGTGGGGAGCCGCCGACGGCGCTCGGCCGCGTCGGGCACGGTGAACTCGCCCCGCGCGGTGGCCAGGGTGACCTTGGCCCGGGTCAGCCGCGCCGCGGCCGCGGTCTCCTTGATGCCCAGGTGCTCGGCGACCTCGGGGATGCTCAGGCCGCAGACGATCCGCAGGGCGAGCACGAGCTGCGCCCCGCGGGCCAGGGCGTCGTCGCAGGCGACGAAGAGCAGGGCGAGCCGGTCGTCGAGACCGGCGGCCAGGTCGTCGGGGTCCATGTCGTCGGCCAGGGAGGCAGTCCCGCCGGCTCCTGCCAGCGCCGGCGCCAGCCGGGTGAAGCGCGCTCCGCGTCGCTGGTCGTCGATGAAGGCACGCTTGGCGACCTGGATGCACCACGCCACCGGGTCGGCGGGGGCGCGCCCGTGGCGCGGTGGAGAGCAGCCGTGAGAAGGCCTCGGCGGCGTACTCCTCGGCGGCGTCGAGACTGCCGCACCACGCGGCCAGGACGCGCACCACGCGTGGCCAGGCCTCGCGGAACTGCTCGTCGGACACCACCGCCCCATCGTGTCAGCCGACGACGGGGCGGTGGCCGGATGCCTGGGTCAGCCCTCGTCCATGGGGACGACCTTGCGCCACTCCACGGTGTTGCCGGTCGGGACCAGCGCAGCGACCTTGCGGGCCTGGTCCTCGTCGGCGCACTGCACCAGGTAGAAGCCGGTGATCAGCTCGGAGGAGTCGGTGTAGGGGCTGTCGGTGTAGACCGCGTCCTCGACCTTGCGCTCGCCGCGACCGGGCGTGACCACACCGCCGTACTTCGCGTTCTGCAGCGCCTCGCCCCCGGTGAGGGTGGCGCCGAGCTCGGCGACGGCTTGGGTGAAGGCGCCGTGCTCGGCCATGGTCTCGGTGAGCTCGGGGGTCATGTCCCCCGACAGCATGGCGTCGGAGTCCCAGTCGGCCTCACGGATCAGGAAAACGTAGGTGTCGCCCATGGCAGGCATCCTCTCGTGGCGGCGGCCCGGGCGACAGCCCTGACCGCGTGGTCCCGGGCCTGCGGCCCGTCGGTGACCGGGTGGTCACACCGGGATGACGAACGGCGCCGCCACGAATCGACACCGTTCCCCGAGATTTTTCGGGGACGTCCTACAGGCGCGTGGGCGACCCCAGCTCGGCCCGCGAGCGGGTGTCGAGCTCGGGCCGGGGCTGCGGCGGCGGGAAGCCCCGCTCGATCTCCTCGGCGCGACGCATGTCGTAGCCCCAGATCAGGGCACAACCGATCACGGCGGTCAGCAGGGACACCACGGACAGAACGATGACGAACGTCATGGGGACCTCCTCGTCTCCTTGAGCGCTCCTCGTGCGACGGGCCGTTGCCGACGGGAACTGCTTGTCCATCATGCAGTGTTGTCGAGAGCTCAATCAAGGGTTTGTCCAAGGTTTGTCGTAGTCACGATCCGGCAACAGGCAGCCGTTAGGGGTTATGTGATCCAGGTCATGTCTGCTTAAGGTCCTTCGGTCCGCCCCCGGACCCGGCGCGATGAGATCCATCGGCGCCGGAGACACAGGAGAGATCATGTATCGACCTGCCCCCAGGACGATCGCAGCCGTCGCGCTGGCATCGTCATCCATCCTCATGGCCACCGCGCTCCCCACCGCCGTGGCCGCCCCCACCCCCACCCCCGACCCGTCCGAGGCCTCCGAGCAGTTCCGTGACTCCGTCACGCTCGCCGGCATGAAGGAGCACCTCACCAAGCCTTCCAGGCCATCGCCGACGCCAACGGCGGCACCCGCGCCTCCGGCACGCCCGGCTACGACGCCTCCGTCGCCTACGTCGTGGATCGCCTCGAGGCCGCCGGCTACAGCCCGCGCGTGGAGGACCGTTCGACTTCATCGCGTTCAGCGAGGACACCCCCACGACGCTGGAGCAGACCAGCCCCGACCCCACCCCGTACGTCGACGGTGAGGACTTCTCGATCATGGAGTACTCCGGCTCCGGGGACGTCACGGCTCCGGTGACCGTGGTCGACACCGACTTCACGCCGAGCGACACCTCCGACAGCGGCTGCGAGCCCGAGGACTTCACCGGCTTCCCCGACGGTGACATCGCGCTGATCCAGCGCGGCACCTGCGACTTCGCGGTGAAGGCGCAGAACGCGCTGGACGCCGGCGCCTCCGCCGCGCTGATCTTCAACCGCGGCACCGAGGGCAACGACGGTGTCCTGTTCGGCACCCTCGGCGGTCCGCTCGAGGGCGGGGAGAACTTCCCCGTCGTCGGCCTGGACTACGCCACGGGCGTCGACCTGGGTGACGAGCCCACCACGGCTCACGTCACCACCGCCACGACGAACACCCCCAGCACGTCGAAGAACGTCATCGCCGACACCCCGTGGGGCAAGACGAGCAACACGGTGATGGCCGGCGCCCACCTCGACAGCGTCGCCGAGGGCCCCGGCATCAACGACAACGGCTCCGGCAGCGCCGGGATCCTGGAGGTCGCCGAGGAGCTCGCCGAGGCGGGCCCGACCACCAACCGGGTGCGCTTCGCCTGGTGGGGCGCCGAGGAGTCCGGGCTGGTCGGCTCGACCGAGTACGTCGCGGGCCTGACCCAGGGCGAGCTGAAGGAGATCGCGCTCTACCTCAACTTCGACATGATCGGGTCGCCGAACTTCGTGCGGTTCGTCTACGACGGTGACAACTCCACCGGTGAGGGCGAGAACGGCCCCAAGGGGTCGGCCGAGATCGAGCAGCTGTTCGCCAGCTACTTCGACAGCCAGGGCCTGGCCTCCGAGCCGACGGCGTTCGACGGGCGCAGCGACTACGGTCCGTTCCTCGACGCGGGCATCGCCTCCGGTGGTCTGTTCACCGGCGCCGAGGACATCAAGACCGAGGAGCAGGCCGAGACCTACGGCGGCACCGCCGGCGAGGCGTACGACCCGTGCTACCACGCGGAGTGCGACACGATCGCCAACATCAGCGACCAGGCTCAGGACGAGATGGGCGACGCGGTCGCGCACGCGGTCTACGTGCTCGCCCAGAGCACCACGCTGGTCAACAAGAAGGGCCAGAAGCTCAAGCCCAACAACCGGGAGATGCGGGGCCACAGCGCCCAGCGCTGAGACCCGACCGACTCATCCGGTGCCGAGGGCCGTCCCCATCTGCGGGGGCGGCCCTCTGCTGCATCACGCGGACGGCTCGTCCGGCGCGGCACTGACTAGGAGATCCGTCGCGCCCGGGCGCTGTCGGGCGAGATCATCAGCGGCTTGGTGTTGACCGCCACGAAGGCCGAAGCCGGGATCTGCCGCAGCTCGGTGACGAGCGTGTCGGACCAGTTCGGGTTCTGCTCACCCTGGACG
The DNA here is from genome assembly GCA_963763325.1 of uncultured Chloroflexia bacterium. GTDB lineage: Bacteria > Chloroflexota > Chloroflexia > Thermomicrobiales > CFX8 > JBBECJ01. The sequence goes on along the minus strand of CAVXOL010000023.1, from coordinate 718,468 downwards.
TACCAGGGTTGCCCGCGGTCGACGAGCACCATGCCGTAGCGCTTCAGCGCGCGGATCACGACCCGGGTGTGGACCCCGAAGTCGGCCGCCGAGAAGCTGCCCTTCAGCCGGAAGCGCGCCCCCATCGGCGGGTAGTCGGGGTCGTCGACGCCGATCGCGTTGCCGTGCCGCGCAGGCCACAGGTAGGAGCGGCTGGTGTCGTCGGTGACGAAACGCAGTGCGTGGTCCAGGCTGTCCGTGCGCACCTCGGACCACCGCAGCAGCCCGGGGAGGATGGGGAAGCCGGCCAGGTCGGCCGACGCCCATCCCTCGGGTCGCAGCTGGTTGCTGGTCAGCGACCAGGTGGCACCGTTGGCCGCGAACCAATGGCCCTCGGTGTAGCTGGTCTGGAAGGTCTCGTAGAGCCGGCAGGTGCTGCGGTCCACCACGATGGCGTGCCGGTCCCCCGTCGAGGACGGGCCGCCCTCGATGCGGGTGTCGTCGCCGAGCGGGTACGGCACCTGGTCACTCTCGTCGGGGTTGTCGAAGGTGACCGGGACCGTGGGGTGCGAGCCGTCCACCACCGTGATCGGGAGACCGAACGGCAGGGCGGGGTCGTAGGCCCCGAAGTCCCCGCGCAGCGTCGTGCCCGGCACCGACATGTGGGAGCGCCAGGCACTGTTGCGCGGGTGCACCTTGAGCTTGCGGATGTCCGCGTGCCAATAGTTGTTCGCCGGGAACGTCGGGCATCCGGCGACCGCTCGGGTCGCAGTCGTCGCTGCGACCGCGGCGACTTCGGTCGCGGGCTGGTGGGCCGGCAGGGCCGCGACGACGGACGACGTGGCCAGAGCAGCGCCGAGGGCGAGCGGGATGAGGGTGCGCATGGGCCAATCTGTGCCGATTGCGCAGGTCTGGACCAGGGCAGGAGGTCCTCGCTGGGTCCCGACGTTGCACGAGGTCACCGCAGGGACGCCGCGTCACAGCGTGCTGTCGCGGTGGACCATCGGCTCACGCCGAGCGCGCCGACGAAGCACGTCACCGCGCCCGCGACCCGCACGAGATCGGCGAGCACGAGCCGTCGGGCGACGCGCGGCGACCACCCCCGCGCCAACCGGCCGTGCGCCGGTGCAGCGGCGAGGGCGGTGGCGCCGAACGCCACTCCCGCGCCGGTGACGGCGACGACGGGACCCCTGGTGACCTCCTCCCACAGGTCCACGTCAGCCGCCGGCGAGCACGCGGTCGAGCTCGTCGGCCAGCACCCTCAGGTCGCAGCGGTGGCGGTCGATGCGACAGCCGAGCCCGTTCGGCTTCCAGGTGATCCCCTCATCGGCCCACAGCGAGCGGGCCTCGTCAGCGAGGTGGTCCGGCAGGTCGCCTGAGGCGCTGACCACGCGCCACCACGACACCTCGGAGCCCCGCAGCCGCATCACCGACCCGACCTGTCGCGGCGTCCCGCCGACCAGCTCGGCGAGGTCGCCGTACGACACCACGTGCCCCGGTGGCACCAGCTCGACCGCGCACAGCACGCGCTCGGCGACGACCTCGTCCATGGCGTCATTGTCCCGGATGCGGGCACGGAGGCCCCCGCCGTGTGCGTGGCGTGCCGGCCGCGCTCCACCCATCGACTACCTTGTCGCCGTGACACGGCAGTGGACGGCGACGCGGGCGCGCTCCGCGCTCCCCGGGGTGGCCGTGTCGGCCGTCGCCGGTGTGGTCTTCCTGGTCCAGGGATTCCAGGGGGCGCTCGGGCGGGACCTCGCGATCTTCGCCTACGCCGGCCAGACCGTCGCCGACGGATCGGCGCCCTACGTCGACATGGTCAACCGCTCCGGGCCGCTCAGCCACCTGGTGCCCGGCATCGGCATCTGGCTCGGTCGGCTCGTGGGCATCGACGACGTCGTGGCCACGCGGATCGTGTGCTGGGCGCTGTCGGTGCTCACCGTCTACGTCGTCTACCGGATCGCGCGCACCATGCTCGGGTCCGTCCCGCTGGCCGCGGCCACCGGGCTCACCATGGTCATGATCACCGGCTTCGTCGAGCACGCCGCGCGCGGGCCGCGCGACAAGACGATCATGCTGGTGTTCCTCGTCCTGGCCCTGGACGGCATCATGCGGCGGCAATGGCTCCGTACCGGCGTCTACATCAGCCTGGCCACCCTCACCTGGCAGCCCGCCTTCTTCCCGGCGATCGTGACCGCGCTGGTCGTGCTGGCGCTCGCCCGCCAGGACCGGGTCCGCGCCCTGGTCCGGCTGGGGGTCGGCGGTGTCACGCCGCTGGCCCTGTGCCTGGTCTGGTACGCCGCGATCGGGCACCTGCGCGACTTCCTGGACTGCTTCGTGCTGATCCACCTGAACTACACCCACCAGAGCGGCTTCATGCGGGCCCCCGGGAAGTTCTGGGACGGCGCCGTGGCGATGTACGGATTCTCCTGGTGGGCGATGCTGGTCGGCAGCGTGGCCGCTGTCGTCGCAGCGGTCCCGGCCGTCCGCACGATCGTGCGCGACCGGACCGAGCGCGACGGCGACGCGGCGTGGCGGATCGGGCTGGGGGTCGGGACGGTCGTGGCGGCGGTATGGGTCTTCCGCGCCTACAACGCCTGGCCCGACCTCTACTCGATCTACCCCTACGCCGCCCTCGGCATCGGGCTGGTCCTCGCGGCCGTGGTCGGAGGCGTCGGTCGGGTGCTGGAGCGCAGCGGGCGAAGCGCCGCCCCGGCCCTGTGGGTGGTCGCAACCGCGTGGTGCGTCGCCGCGGTGCTCGTGGGCGGCGAGTACGCCGTGCGCCACCGTGTCGACCGGCTCGAGCCGCAGCGCGAGCAGGTGCTCGCGGTGCTCGACGTGCTCGGTCCCGACGCGTCCATCCAGTCGGTGCAGGCACCCGGGCCCCTGGTCCTCGCCGAGCAGCGCAATCCCGAGAAGTACCAGATGTTCTCCCTCGGCCTGGGCAAGTACGTCGCCGACACCCGGCCAGGCGGGCTGCGCGGCTTCACCAAGGACCTGCTCGAGCGCCGACCGGACCTCCTGGCGGTCCAGGACCGGTTCGACACGGGATGGATCCAGCCGGCGCTGGACGAGTACGTCCGCATCGGCCGCAGCCCCTACGGCTACGACCTGTGGGTCCCCGCCGACCTCGACCCCGCGGTCATCAGCCAGGCCGAGCAGGCGTTCCGTGGATGAGCCCACCGGGCCCCCGACCCGGTGTGCCAGGATCGCGCCATGCCCGCCGACCACCCCGCTGAGACCGCTCCGCGACCGATGTACTCGATCGTGGTGCCGGTCTTCAACAGCGAGCAGATCGTGGCCCAGACGATCGAGCGGGTGGTCCAGACCTTCACCGAGGCCGAGCTGGCCTTCGAGCTGATCCTGGTCAACGACGGCAGCTCCGACGAGAGCTGGGAGGTGATCTCCCAGGTCGCCCAGCAATACGAGAAATGCAACGAAGTAGACCTGCAACTGGCCATTTGCTGAAAGGGGCACCTCCGCCACCGATCCGTTCTTCGAGTACGTGACGTTCGGTGACCTGGCATATGCCGAGCGGCGATTCGGAACGTGCGTGGCAACTGATAGGTGAGGTACTTCCAGCCGGGTCTGAGACGGAGCCGGAATCTGGCCCGATCATGCACCTACCGGCTTACCAGCGATTGGCCGCGATGCTGGCTCTTGCATGCACACGATTTGCCCAACGCTTGCGCGTGGCTAGAGGCACATGATCGGCTCTTGGGCTGGAGCGGCGCCGTCGTGGGCCGGGCGGATGGGCAGATCGGTTGGGCGTGCTATCGTCGTGCAGCCGGTGATCTGCCTCGCGCGATCCGTCATGCGGCCGAGGCTTGCAGGTTGGCGGGCAGCCCCGGCAGCCGCTCTCGCTGCTGGCAGCCCAGCGCACCATCGGCGAATTGCTGACGACCGACGGACAGTATGATCGCGCCGGGGAGCACTTCGCCGTTGCTCTCACGCTGGCTGATGACTGCGCTGTTCCTGATCAACGCGCCCTGACACGCCGGGGCAGGCTCAGTAATTCCACGCACAATCGCCCGGCCTGAGCAGGCACGCGAGGCGTTGGCCGATGCCCAAGCGGTCCTCGCCGATCTAGGAGCTCGACCGGCTCTCGCACGAGCGCAGGCGTTGGCTGAGTGCCTGGCGGTTGATCCGGCTCCAACGTCTCGTCTTCCGGCTGGACTCACCAACCGTGAGGTCGAAGTCTTGCGCCTGGTCGCGGGCGGGCGTTCGAATCGCGAAATTGGGAGCGGCTCAGCGTCAGCGCCCACACTGTGCATAGCCACCTCAGGCACATCTTCGACAAGATCGGCTGTGAGAATCCGCGCCGCAGCCACTGCCTATGCCATGCGTCACAACCTCGTCTAGAGGACTCTCCTTCAGCGTTCCAGAACCGTGTGTCACCTGTTTGGGCCATCAATGTACTGACATTCAGCTTGAGGAAGATCGCCCGTCCGGGCGATGCGGGTGCGCCAAGGTGGAGGCTATATTGGCGTTGCACTGATTCGATTCCAGGAATGCATGCGAAAGGGCTCCGATGCACGCGGTTCTGATTACTGTCCGATCGTCCGTCGCGACAGATGTGTTGTCCGGGTTGCTCGCTGAGCAGGTTGAATCGGTGCAGGCGACACCGGGCCTTGTCATGAAGACCTGGCTGCATGACGGTGAGATGGTGGCCGGTTTCATCTGTTCGCGACACGCGAATCTGGCGGACGAGTACCTGGCCGACGAACTTGCAGCAGAGTTCGTTGAGCAGCTGGACTACTTCGATCGGGATGTACGCCACTTCGCGGTCCTGGACGAATTGAGTTTCGCGACCGGTACGCCGCGTCCACTCGGTGTGTAGGCGCTATTTCATGAGTCGGCCGACATACACGAGAGGATTTCCGATGCGCGTCCTGTTCACGACCTTGCCGGGCGAGGGGCATCTGGACCCCCTTATCCCCCTCGCGCAGGCGCCCTTCTTGCGGCTGGCCATGAGGTCGCCATCGCATGCGCTCCGTCGTTCCGGTCGCGCGCGGAAGCGTATGGCTTTCGCTCGTTCCCGATGGGCCTTGACTGGTCGATCGGCGGCGGGTTTGGGAAGATCGCTGGCCTGGCTGATCGGTCTCTCCGATGAGGAGTCCTTGTACACGTGCTGTCCAACCTCTTCGCGGGTGACGTGGCTGAGCGATCCTATCCTGATCTGCTGGCCATCGTTGCGGCATGGTCGCCGGATGTCATCGTCCGCGAGACGTGGGAGTTTGGCGGCTGGCTGGCGGCGGAAACGCTCGGACTGCCACACGCCTCGGTCGAAGTGACGCTCCATGCGTTCTGATGGCGTACGCTGAGCCGGTTGCTGCGATCGTTTGCCCGCGCATCCTCGCGCGGGAGGGGCGGCCAGCAGAGCACGTACTGGAGCGGCTCTTTGCCCAACTCCACCTGTCGTTCGTTCCGCCGTCCTTAGAGGATCCGGCTGTGCCGCTACCTGCGATGGCGCACGGCCCTCGCGCACGCTGCTGCTCGAACCATTGCCGGAGAGCGGGAGTCAGTTGGCTTGCTAACCTGCCAGACCGTCCCACCATCTACGTGACGGGCGGCACCATCCGGAGATCGGACGGCTTCTTCGAGCCCGTCATCGAAGGTGTGCGCGACCTGAACGTCAATCTCGTCGCGACTCTTGGCCGGTTGAATGCCCCCGAACTGCTCGGCCCGCAACCCGAGCATGTTCACCTGACACGCTACGTTTCGCAGTCGCTTCTGCTTCCCACATGCGCCGTCGTCGTCAACCATGGGGGCTTTAGTTCCGTGCTTGGCGCGCTCACCTGCGGCGTTCCCCTCGTTGTGCTACCCAACGGTGCCGATCGCTCGGTTAACGCCCGCCGTGCCGCCGAGTTGGGGGTCGCCATCGTCCTGGACGAGGACCAGCGGACACCAGCGGCAATTCAGGCGGCCGTCCGGTCGGTCCTTGACGACTCGAGCTATCGGCTGCGAGCGCAGGCCATTCAGGCGGAAATTGCGGCGCTGCCTAATCCCGATCAGGGCGTCCGGCTGCTCGAACAACTCGTTGCCAGGCACGTGTCGCCGGCTTCTGTTCGCGGTTCGTCTGAGGCGGCGGCCTGACTTCGCTCTCCATTCGTCGTTGCGATCATCTGCATTCATGGAGGACGCTATGGCTGAGTTGAACCCGTTCGATGTATTGCTACAATCTCTGGTGGCTACTTCCTGCCGCGCTGTCTGCATGTCGTCGCGGAACTTGGTGTTGCTGACGAGTTGGTCGAGGCGCCTCGCACGGCCGCCGAACTTGCGGGCTGATACCGGCGCCAACCCGGACGCATTCGGCCGTGTCCTGCGCCTGCTATCGGCACATGGTGTGTTCGAAGTAGTTGGTGATTCAGTTCGCCACTCGCCAGCGTCGCGGCTGTTGCGCAGCGACCATCCGCAATCGATGCGCGCGATTGCCCGGATGCTCGGCCTGTCGATCAACTGGAACCTCGTCGGCGAACTGGAACACGCCGTGCGGACTGGTCTACCCGCACTGGAGACGGTCCACCCGGAAGGCTACTGGGCAGTACTTTGCCCAGCGCCCGGATGAGGGTCAGGTATTCAACGCGGCCATGGTCGCCAAGGCACACGGCCACGTTGCCGGAATTCTGGATGCCTACGATTTCTCAGACTTCCAGTCGATTGGTGACATAGGCGGTGGCTCAGGGCATCTGTTGCGGTCCATTCTTGACAGGCAGCCGTCCATGACGGTCGTCCTGTTCGACCTGCCGCATGTCATCGATGCCGCGACCGGCACCGCTTCGGCCCAACTGACGCTTCAGCCCGGCGACTTCTTCCGCGATGGCCTGCCGGTCTGCGACGGCTACCTGTTGATGGAGATCATCCACGATTGGCCCGATGCCGAGGCCGTTGCCATTCTTCAGGCAGTGCGACGAGCCGCTCCACCAGGAGCCAGGCTGCTGTTGATCGAGGCAATCGTTCCGGCCGATCCCGGCCCGCACTGGTCGAAGAGCCTGGACATACTCATGTTGGCGTTGTTTGGCGGCCGCCAGCGCACCAGTCCGGAGTACAAAACACTCCTGGATCAAAGCGGGCTTTTCGCTGCTGCGCGAAATAGATACCGGTGCTGGTATCTCGATCCTCGAGGTACGACCAGTCTAACGACCTGGCGCGGGCAGCCAGGGTGCATTCCCGGACCTTCTACGTGCCATGGCAAGCATCAGAAGGCAGCAATAGCGATGCGGAGGCTCACGGATGGAGCGTCCGCCGTTCGCCCAGCATCTGGACGAATTGCGCGATACGGCGCGCGCGTGTATCTGGGCGCCTGGCGTCACCAATCCTGTGCAGAATGGCGTAGCGGTTTCGGCTGTCGAGTGTCTGGAAGAACGCCAGCGCGTCGGGGTTCGCGTCGAGCGCCTGTTGCAGATCGTCGGGAACGGTCGCGGTGCTGGGTGGCGCGTAGGCAGCATCCCAGCGGCCGTCGGCTTTGGCCTTCTCGATCTCACGGAAGCCGGCGGGCTGCATTCTGCCGGCTTCGATCAGTGCCTCAACCTTCCGCGTATTGATCTGCGACCATTTGCTGCGAGGTCTGCGCGGGGTGAATCGCTGGAGCCAGTAGTGATCGTCGAGCGATCGGCCCTGGCCGTCGATCCAGCCGTAGCAGAGCGCGATGTCGAGTGCCTCGTCGCGGGTGACGCTGACGATTCCGGAACCGACCCTCGCGAGCTTGAGCCAGACGCCGTCCTGGTCCGCCTGGTGCTCGTCCAGCCAGCACTGCCAATCCTCCGGCGACTCAAATGCAATGACAGGGACATCTGGCTTGACACTCACGTCGCGCTCCGCTCGATGATGGTTAGTCCTCCGGACGGACCGCCGACCGGAGGTTCAACCATACTATTCCTCGGGCAGATAGTCGGCGCTGTAGACGTCGGCGACGGCGACGGGGCTCGCAAGCAGGCCGTTTGCCTGCAGGAAGTCGGCAGTCTGCTGCCAGGCATCCGGGTTGCTGCTGCCGAGCGCGACACCTTCTGCCTGCCAGAGCGGGATCGTCGCCTGGAGGACCTCGAGCGCGTCCGCTGCCTGCTGTTCATCTTCGAGTGTTGGCACGAAGTTCTTGGCGATTTCGACCGTTTCCTCGGGGTTGGCGATCGCGAACTCGACGCCTTTCAGGGTCGCCTCGATGATGGCACGCGCCTGATCGCCGTTCTCGTCCAGATATCCTTCCATCGCGACAAGGCCGTTCGAGACGATCGGTAGCGCTTCGGAGACGGGGAAGGTTCGGGTCTCCATGCCGGCCTTCTCAAGTTGGATCGGCTCGTTGTTGATGTAGCCCATGATCGCATCAACGTCGCCGCTGAGCAGCGCCTGTGCCTGAGTGAAGCCGACCGACATGATCTCGATGTCGTCCTTCGTCATACCGGCGTGCTCCAGCAGCGCCAGCAGGCCGATGTAGTTCGCGCCGTACTCGCCGGGGATGCCGACTTTCTTGCCTGCCAGGTCATTGACGGTTGCGATGTCGGAGTCGGCCGGGGCGATCAAGGCGACCGGGTACTTGCGGTATATCTCGGCGACGTAGACGATTTCGACGTCCTGCGCCCGTACCTGCATGGCCTCGTCACCGGCGGCCATCATCATGTCTTCCTGGCCGGCGACCAGCGCGCCGTACTGGTCGGAGCCGGCGGCATGGTGGTTCAGCGTGACGGATAGTCCCGCGTCCTCGTAGTAACCTTCTTCGATCGCGACATAGAACGGCGCGAACTGGATATTCGGCACAAATGTCAGCCCGATCGTGACATCGTCGAGATCGCCGCTACCCTCATCTTCTCCACAGGCCGCCAGTGCCGGCACCAGCGCCAACACAACCAGCAGCACTCCAAGCGTCTTCAGTCGCATCGCTTCCCTTGTCCTCTCAGCATGTGCAATCAATCCCTGTAAACTGTTCCCTGGTACTTACGGGCGGCCCAGTGCTCTACCATCCAGGCAATGCCGTACATGATCGAGGCGAGAACCATCAGCATCCCGATCGTCGCGAAGGCGAGCGGGGTGTCAAAGTTGCCGCGCGCGATCGTCAGGAGCCCGCCGAGCCCACGGTCGCCGATCACAAACTCCCCAACGACGGCTCCGGTGATTGAGAGTGTCAGGGCCGTTCGTAACCCGGCCAGGATGACGGGCAGCGCCAGTGGTAGCTCGAAGTGCAGCAGCAGAGGCCAGAACCCGGCGCCGTCAACGCGGGCGGCGTCCAGAATGTCTCGGTCGAGCGTTCGGATGCCGACGGCCGTGTTCACCACCATCGGAAAGAAGACGATGAACGCGCACAGGACAGCAACCGTTCGCAAGCCATACCCCATCCAGAGCACGAGGATCGGCGCAATCGCGACGGCCGGTAGCGCCTGGCTGGCAGCGACGAATGGCTCGATTGCGCGCGCCAGCAGCCGGTTGCGGGCGATACCGTAGCCGAGCGGGACGGCGACGGCGACGCCGAGCGCGAAGCCTGCCAGGCTCTCCTGGAGCGTCGTCCTCCCGTATTCCCAGAAGAGGCCGCTCTCGATCCCGCGCCAGAATGCCCGTGCGACCTCGGCTGGCGGCGGGAGCAGGTATTCCCTGACCGAGCCCGACGATGTCAGCAGTTGCCAGAATCCGAGCAGCAGCAGCCCGACGACCATCGGCGGCAGCACTCGCAGCGCTGGTCGGTCACGGCGGCGCGGCCGTGTGCGTGGGGCTACCCCAGCCGGGCTGGCCGATGTGGTGACCGGCTCTGACCGTGCGCCTGATCTGGTGTCGAGCGCATCTGACACCGACATTGGTTTTCTCACGTCCTCCCGGATGTGCATGTCCCTCCGTGGACGAGGAACCATCGCGAGGGTCAGGCTATTCCCGCGCGGGTATTCCTCGCAGCCACCTTCGGACAACAAAAAGCCCGAAGGCGGTTGCCTTCGGGGTGAACAGTAGCGTCAGATACGGGCCGGGACGGACGAGGGCAGCAACACTGCCACGACGCCGACCAGGACCGGACTGCACTCTACCGCGAGCCTTCTTTCATCCGGACTATACCGTCGGCTCCGGAGTTTCACCGGATCATGCGAAGCGTTTGTCGTGCCGCCTCGCTCGCGGGCTGTACCGCCGATCGGGAATTGGGGATCTCTCCCCTCACCCTGCCCCGAAGGGTCTCGCCTTGTCGTGCATAGTATAGCGCAGGATCAAGCGATCGGGGAATGCGCGGAATTACGCATTTGTTTGTACGTCGCGAGAGGGGCCTGGTACTCGGAGCCACATCATGGCAGTCTCACCGTCCCGAGTCTCGAATCCCGATGTTCGGACATATTCAGGGAGGCACACCATGGAGTTCGGTATTTCGCTCCCAACGTACCCGGAAGGGGCAACGGTTGAGGGGTTTGTTGCGGTTGCGCGGGCCGCTGAGCGACTCGGGTTTACGTCCGCCTGGACGACCGACCACATCATCATGCCGCCGGAGCAGGCGGGGCCGTATGCGTCGATCTTTGAGCCGCTGATGGTGCTGGCCTACCTGGCGGCCGAGACCGAGACGGTCCGGCTTGGCATCTCGGTCATCGTCGTGCCGCAGCGCAACGGGATCGTGCTGGCCAAGGAGCTGGCGACGCTCGATCATCTGTCGAACGGGCGGCTCGTCGTCGGCGTTGGCGCGGGTTGGAACGAGGCCGAATTCAGGATGCTTGATGCGGGTGAGCGCTTCAACCGTCGCGGCGCGTATCTCAACGAGACGATTCGCGTCTGGCGACATCTCTGGACCGACCCCTCACGTCCGTTCTCCGGTCGCTTTTACGACCTGCCGGAGGTCGCCTTCGGACCATTGCCACTCACCATTGGTGGACCGCCCGTCTGGGTGGGCGGATCGTCGGATGCGGCGCGTCGTCGTGCCGGGCGGTTCGGTTCGGCCTGGCACCCGGTGAATGTTCCGGCGGCGGAGATTGGTGAGCAGTTCGCCGCTGTCAGGCAAGCCGCTGAGGGGGCCGGCCGAGCGACGCCTATCATTGCTCCACGGCTCTCAATGCAGTTCGGAACATCGTATGGAGGTCCTGTCTCCGCCAGTGGTGCGCGCGCAATCGAAGCTGCAAGCAGTGATGAGATGATCGAGAAGCTCAGCGCCTATCGTGAGGCCGGAGCCAGCGAGATCATCTGCCACTTTGGCTCACCTGACGGCGCAGCTGTTGTTGAAGCGATGGAACGCTTTGCCGCCGAGGTGATGCCTGCCCTGGCATGATCCGTTCATTCGATCCTACTGGTCAAACGAAGCGGTTCTGGTCCGTATGGACAGGTTCCCTGCGGTCCCAGCCGGACAGGCTACGGTTCTGTTCGACGGGGCGGTGTGCCGGGGAACGCGACTGCCTACTGTAGGGGAGAAGGTGGTTGAGCGGCCTGCCCGACAGCTCGGCAACGATGCTCACTACCATGACATCTGATGAAGCCAGTCACTACCGGTCGTGCGCTATCCGACCGGGCTGTCAACGGAAGGACATCGTTATGCGAGTCGGTCTTGGTCTCATGAACGCTGGGGACACCAGCAGCTACGCTCGCATCAGCCAGATTGCCCAGCACGCCGAGGCACTCGGCTACGACAGTCTCTGGGTGACAGAGCGCGAGCCGTTCCCGCATGCCGCGCAATCGCAATGTCCGGTGTTCAGCGGTGAAGTCGTCGTCTCGCGCAAGGGGATCGATTGCACGCTGGACGCGCTGGCGATTGCTGCGATCAACACCGGCCATATCAGGCTTGGTATCAACCTGCCGAACGTTCCGTTCTACAGCCCGATCGACATCGGACGCAGCCTGGCCGCACTCGACTCACTGTCTGACGGACGTGTTCAGGTTGGGCTAGGTCTCGGTTGGTCGGCGGCGGAGTTTCAGACGGTCGGCGCGGCGTTGGACAAACCAGCGACGCCCGCCAGCGAGTTCATTCGCGCGCTGCTTGCGGTCTGGAACGGCTATGAGGCTGCCTTCAGCGGCGAGCACTACGTCCTCCCGCGCTCGATACATGCTGTGGTGCCCGTCCAGCGCCCACAGCCGCCGATCGTGCTGACTGCGTTCGCCCCGGCAGCCGTCCAGCAACCAGCCACGCTGCTGCGCGGCGGCTCGCCACTCTCAGCGGCGATGTCCAGTGAGGAGATGGCTGAAGCGCTGTTCGAGGCTGCGCCGGTTGGCGGGCGAACTCCTGGTGGATTCGACCTCGCGGTCCGCGCTGTCGTCCGGTTGACCGCAGGCCCGATTGGTGAGTCGCGGGCGATGTTCTCAGGGTCGCTGGAGCAAATCCGCGACGATGTAGCATTCGTGCAGTCCCTTGGGGCGACGGAACTGCACTTCGACCTCAGCCAGCTGCCGGCTGACGAGGCTGGCCTGCCGTCCTTCGACACGCTGGGCCGGCTCCGCGAGCTTGTCTCGTCGGTGGGTCCGACACGCTCAGCGATGACCCGGCAGCCCGTCGCGGCCTGATCCGCGTTCGCGATACACGACAACGAACCTAACGAGGGCGGGGCAATGCCTCGCCCTCGTTGCTGTAGGGCGTGCACCGCACACCTACGCATCTGTTCATGTTCGGCGACATACAGCGCGATTTCTGCTGTACGGACGCGTTGACAATGTCGTGAATTCTGTCAGTATGAGTCAACCTCAGTTTCCATTGTGTCCGACGCGCCACCAGCGTGAGGGAGTGGTGGCGTTCGTGTCATTCAGCCAATTGGAACCCGATGCCGAGGGTTTCGGTTGATGTCCGACGCAGCGCACGTTCGTCTCAGTCGCAGCCTGATGACTGAAGCGGTCGAAACATGCGCTCAGGCGTGTGCGCCGGCATCTGGCTGAGCAGAGGAGGTGTGGCGACGGCGGACGGATCTTGTGCCTCAACAGAAGCACCGATCGTTGATCGACAGGGAGGAAACATGCTGGGGAAATCTGTCCGGATCTGGATCATCTTCGTGGTCATCTGCGCCACGCTCGTCGTTCCACCGGTTGCATTCGCGGGTCCGAAATCATGTGACACGCGCGTCAACAACACGTTCGCGAAGCTGCTGGAGTGCGTCACGATCGACGGTGTCCGCGAACACCAGTCGGTCTTACAGGATATCGCTGATGCGAACGGCAACACACGTGTATCCGGCTCGCCCGGGTATGACGAGTCAGTCGCCTATGCGGTCGAGGTCTTTGAGGACGCCGGCTACAACGTCACCGTCCAGGACTTCCTGTTCCAGACGTTCGTCATCCTGACGCCGTCGATTCTCGAACAGGTGACGCCGGCCGGTGGGCCGATTGCCAATACCATCTTCTCGTACTCAGGCAGTGGCGATGTGACGGCGCCGGTCACCGTCCTTCCTGCACCGCCGGCAGATGCGACACCAGGTTGCGAGGCTGGCGACTTTGCCGGCTTCACAGCTGGCACCATCGCCCTGATCAGCCGCGGGGCTTGCACATTCGCGATCAAGGCGACGAACGCCTATGCTGCCGGCGCCGTCGGGGTCGTCATCTACAACAACACTGCCGGCGCCATCAACGGCACGCTCGGTAACGACTTCACGCTCGACATCCCGGTGACGTCGGTGACGCAGGCGGTAGGCCAGCAGTTGGCGGCCACGCCAGATCTGGTCTTGCGACTGAAGACCGACACCTTCCGAGGGATTGCTACGACGTACAACGTGCTCGCAGAGTCAGTTGGCGGCGATCCGAACAACGTCGTGATGGTTGGTGCGCATCTGGATTCAGTGAATGCCGGACCAGGTATCAACGACAACGGCTCCGGCAGCGCCGCGATCCTCGAAGTTGCCGAGCAGATGTCGAAGGTGAAGCCGCGCAACAAGGTGCGCTTCGCGCTCTGGGGTGCCGAGGAATCGAGTCTGGTCGGCTCGACCTACTACGTGAACAACCTGAGTGACGCCGACCTGAACAAGATCTCGCTCTATCTGAACTTTGACATGATCGGCTCGCCCAACCACGTCTTCTTCGTCTACGACGGCGATGACTCGGACGCGGTGGGAGCTGGACCAGGGCCGGATGGGTCCGCGCAGATCGAAGAGGTGTTCGAGGCCTTCTACACGTCGCGAGGGTTGCCCTACAAGGGGACCGACTTCAGCGGTCGCTCGGACTACGGACCGTTCATCGCTGCTGGTATTCCTTCGGGCGGACTGTTCACAGGCGCTGAGGGAATCAAGACGGCGGAAGAGGTGGCTCTCTGGGGTGGAACAGCCGGGCAGCAGTACGATCCTTGCTACCACCAGGCATGCGACACCTACGACAATGTCAATCTCTCCGCACTCGACATGAACGCTGACGCGGTCGCCTATTCGACGTTGCAGTACGCGATGAACACGTCGGCCATCAACGGAGTGAGCGGGAAAGGCAACTTCTCGCATCCTCCAGGCGGTGCGGGTGCTCCCGGATCTGGCAGCGGCGGCGGCCTCGAAGACGAGCATGCGCTAGCAACCGAGTAGTCGAACAGTTGGTTGGCTGAATCTCACGCCATCCAATGGATAGCGAACGGGGCCGGTCCAGAATTTGGACCGGCCCCGTTCAGGCGTTCGTTCGGCGAAGCCTACCGGGCTGTTACTCCTCGAAGTACCAGTTGGCGATGTCGCGGACATCGGTTGTCCACGGCGACGGCGGTGTACCCCTTCAGCCGGTTGGCTGCGGCAACGACGTCGGCGCGGTGGACGAGAGCGATCTCGGCCACCTCATTGACGACCAGGTCGTTCATTGCGATGAACAGTTCGACTGCGTGACAGCTGGGTCGAGTTCGGTCAACGCCTGGGTGTAGAGTCTCATTGAATTCCTCGTTGACCCAGCGGGACGTGTTCGTGCCGGCCCAGGCGTTCGACTGCTGAGCAGATGTCGACGGCAGGATCGACCGACGCCCAGCTCGCCATGTAAGCGATCGGGAACGGGCTGGACGGGCCGTTGGTGTACATCTCGAAGTCGGCGTAGAAGTGGCTTGCCGTATCCGGGTTGCCGGCATCGGAGTCGAAGAAGACAGCGGCGTCGATCGACTTGAGCTCGACCGAAACTCCCATCTGCTCCCAGCCCTGCTTGACGATCTCCTGCGTCTTCTGGCGCAAGCGGGTTGATCGTCGTCTGGTAGATGACCGACATTTCGACGCCGTCCTTGGTGCGCGGCGAGCCAGTCCAGCCAGCCTCCTCAAGCATCTGGGCACCGGCTTCTGGATCGAACTCGTAAGACGTGTTCGGTGAGACGAAGTTCTCCGGGGCTGCCAGCAAGTTGGCTGTCGCCGTGCCGGCCGGTCCATACAGTTCCGCCAGCGATCGTGTCGCGGTCGCATCCAAGCGCGAACGCCTGACGCACCTCGAGGAATTGCAGGAACGGATGCTTGGTGCTTGGCTCGGAGCGCGCGCCATTGACCTCTGTGTTCGGGTCGGCGGCGTTGACGAGGATTCGCTCGACGTTCGCCGCCGGCGTGACGACGAGCGTGCCGATATCGCTGCCCTCGGCCATCGGCTCGAGGATCGACTTCTCGACCTGCAGGTTCCAGCCCCAGTCGGTCTCGCCCGTTTCGAAGACTGCACGAGCTGCAGAGGCCGCGTCGCCGCCGCCCTTGAACTCGACCGTCTTGGAAGTACGGCTTGTCGGCCTCGCGGTAGTTCTCGTTGATTTCGTAGACGACGACATCTCCTGGGCGGAACTCGGAGACGTCGTACGGGCCGGTGCCGATCGGATTGAGGTTGAACTCGGCGTCGCGCGCGGCGGCGCCCATCGAATCCTGGAGAATATGGCGCGGGAGGATTGTTCCGCCGTTAAAGGCAGTTGCGAAGACGCCGAACCAGCCGGGGTTTGGCTCGGCGAACGTGATGCGGACGGTCACATCATCGATCGCCTCGACGTTGGAAACCGGCTCGAACGCGGCGATGCTGGTCGTGTCGCCGCCGGATCGGAGGCATATTCCCAGGTGAAGACGACATCGTTGGCGGTGAATGGCTCGCCATCTGACCAGAGGACACCCTGACGCAGGTTGTAGGTGACGCTGAGACCGTCCTCAGCAACGCCGCCGTTCTCCAGTGACGGAATCTCGGCCGCCAGGACCGGTACAAGCGTGCCGTCGGCATCGACATCGATCAGCGGCTCGAGAACGAGGCTGGCCGCCGCCGAGTCCTTAGTGCCCTGCGAGAAGTGCGTGTTGAGGATGGTCGGCGCCTGCCAGTAGAGAATCTTCAGTAGGTCGGCGACACCGCGGCCCTTGCCCGGTGTGTCGCTGGGAGCGCCACCGGTGCCGGTTGTTGCGGTAGCTTCGGCTTCCGGGGTTTCTCCTGCATCAGGCGCCTCGGTGGCTTCGGCTTCGGGGGTCTCCCCATCTTCCTCCTCGGGAGCCTCGGTCGCCTCAGCGCTGGTACCAGTAGTAGGGCTTGCCGCTGGCGCGTCGTCACCACCGTCATCATCGTCGTCACCGCAGGCGGCCAACAGGCCGGCGATGACCGGAGCGCTGAGTCCCATCACCATTGCGCGCTTCAGGACGGCGCGGCGATTCAGCTTGCCGTTGAGAATCTCCTCGCGCAGGAGATCGAGCCTTGAGCTATTCTGTTCCATCGATATTGAACCCTTTCAGCTTTCCTCACACCCCATGCCGGCCCTGTTGCCGCAACGAGCGGCTGACAGTAACCCGACCGGCAAATGGTTCACCTCTCGCGTGCCTGCACGCGTTTTGCCCCGTCGACGCACGGCGGCGGATCGGCGACGCGCTGGCGCGGTCGTCGTAGCCAATTGGGTTGCGGGGGGGGTGTCCGAGGAAACGGAGACCGGTCCCACGCTTGCATCAGTGGCTTCGGTAGCAGCCGTGCATTTGCAGCGACTCTACCGTTGGCGCAAGCGTCCCTTCCGTCGCAATTCGACGAGAAATAACCTCTTCGTTAATCGGTAAAACCGTGCAGACTATACCAGATGGCACGCCGTCAACCATCAACGGTCACGGGCCGCCGACGTGATAGCGCCACGCATGTTGGTACGTCCGTGCAGGCCGTTGCGGATGCATGTGAGAGGCCCGGACGTTTGAACGTCCGGGCCTGTTTGGTCCTTCAGCGGCCGGATCGGGTTTATGACCCGGACAGCCGCCAGTTGGGGATGTTCCAAGCGTTGGAGTCCCAGCCGGAGCCCTCAACACCTTCCAGGTCGGCGCGATGCGCGACGACCGACGCGCGGTGGACGAGCGGAATGTGGACGACCTCGTTGACGATCAGGTCGTTCATGCCAATGAACAGGTCTGCCTGGGCATCCGGGTCGAGCTCGACCTGCGCCTGCTGGTACAACTCGTTGTACTCCGCGTTGACCCAGCGGGTTTCGTTGGTGCCCGGCCCATGCGTTCGACTGTTGCGAGATGTCGACAGCCGGCTCGATCGAGTTCCAACTCGTCATGTACGAAATTGGATATGGGCTTGACGGGCCGTTGGTATACATCTCGAAGTCAGCGTAGAAATGACTGGCCGTATCCGGGTTGCCGGCGTCGGAAGAGAAGTAGACTGCCCGCGTCGATCGCCTTGATTTCGACCGGGATACCGATCTCCTCGCATGCCTGCTTGATGATCTCTTGGGTCTTCTGTCTGACCGTATTGACGGTGTCTGATACAAGATGCTCATCTCGACGCCATCCTTCGAGCGCGGGCTAGCCGGTCCAGCCGGCTGCGTCGAGCACGCAGCCGCCTGCCGCGGCGTCGAACGTCGCACGTGGTGTTTGGAGAGACGAAAGATGCCGGCGCGACCAGGATGTTGGCGTCGCCTCCCGGCCGGGCCGTAGAGTTGTGTTGCGATCGTGTCACGGTCGATCGACATGTTCAGCGCCTGGCGCACCTCCAGGAACTGGAGGAACGGATGCTGGGTGGTCGGCTCGGCGCGGGCGCCGTCCACCTCGGTGTTCGGGTCGGCCAAGTTCACGAGGATCCGCTCGACACTCTGGCCGGGATGAGAACAGTTACGGCGTCGCCGTCTTCCACGATCTGGTCGAGGACTTCTTCTCGACCTGCAGGTTCCAGCCCAAGTCGGTCTCGCCGGTATGAATCGCGGCACGGGCGGCTGAGGTCGCGTCGCCGCCGCCCTTGATTTCGACCTCGCTGAAGTAGGGTCGTGTCGTCATCCCAATAATTCTCCTTCGATCTCGTACAGCACGACATCACCGGGCCGGAACTCCGTGACCTTGTAGGCGCCGGTGCCGATCGGTGTTGAGGTTGAACGGCGCGTTGACCGCCTCGGCGCCGATGAAGTCTTGCCATGAGGTGTTCGGCAGGATCGTGCCGCCATACGCGGCCGACGAACGGGGCGAACCACTCCGGCGACTCGGCTCCTTGAAGTGAACGTTACCGTCAGGTCATCGACGATCTCGACGTCCTCGATGTCGTCGTAGTCGGCGATCGTCGTCGGTCGCTGCATCGGGGTCGGTCATGATACTCCAGGTGAAGCCGACATCGGCAGCCGAGAATGGCTCGCCGTCGGCCAGACGACGCCCTCCTTAGCTTATATGTCACGCTGAGTGCCGTCCTCGGCGACGCCGCCGTTCTCCAGCGACGGCACTTCGGCGGCCAGCCGGGAATGAAGTTGGCGTCGGCGTCGATCGCCATCAGCGGCTCGAGGACGAGGGACGTCGCGTGGTGTCCTTGTCACCCTGCGCGAAGTGGGAGTTGAGGATCGTCGGCGCCTGCCACCAGCAGCATGCGGACGAGGTCGCCGCCGCCACGGCCCTGGCCCGGTTCAACCGGGGCGACTGGCTGAGCACTGCCGGTTGTCGCAGTCGCGTCTGCCTCAGCCTCAGTCGGGCTGGCTGCGGCGTCCGGCGCGGTCGTGGCCGTGGCTTCCGGCGCCGCCTCAGTCGCCGCAGTGGTCGGTTGGCCGCTAGATGCCGTCGTGGCGGTTGCCTCCGGCGCGTCGTCACCGTCATCATCGTCGTCACCGCCGCAGGCGGCCAGCAGGCCGGCGATGATTGGCGCGCTGAGGCCCATCGCCATCGCGCGCTTGAGGACGGCACGGCGGCTCAGTTGCCCGTTCAGGATCTGTTCCCGCAGGAGGTCGAGCTTCGAGGATTCGAGTTGTGTCATGTTGGCTCCCTTTCTGAATTCCTCACACCCCTGGGCCGCTGGCACGTGCCTGAGGCAACGGTGCCAGCGAGCCCGGTTAACGCGGCAGACCATCGACGTGGCCGGACATATTGCAGGAGTCGAGCGCACGAACGAGCCTGCCCCACCGACCGGCCACGGGCGTGGCGGCCGGCAGGAACGCCTCGACACTGACATCGCGGACAATGATGCCCGTGCGACGCGTCTCCGGCCCTGGAAAGCATCGATTCCCGACAGCACATGTTCCTGCGCTAACGGAGAGCCGGACGACTACCGAGGGATACGAACTCGTGACAACTCAATCAGGATTATCAGATTGTGTGTGAAACCCTGCTCACCATAACAGAAATCACCTGGATCGCAATCCCTGTTGAGGACGCGACCAGGCCCGAGCGACTCGCTCGGGCCTGGTCGCATGCATCATGGACGTCTGGATACTGGTTGCTACTCTGCGAGCCGCCAGTTGGGGATGTTCCAGGCGTTGGAGTCCCAGCCGGAACCCTCGACACCTTCCAGGTCGGCGCGGTGGGCGACGACCGATGCGCGGTGCACGAGCGCGAATCTGAGCGACATCGTTGACGATCAGGTCATTCATGCCGATGAATAGCTCCGGCTGTGCATCCGGATCGAGTTCGGTCTGTGCCTGGGTGAAGAGCGCGTTGTACTCCTCGTTGACCCAGCGCATCTCGTTTGCGCCCGGCCCAGGCGTTCGACTGCTGGGCCAGGTCGACGGCTGGATCGAGTGACGTGTAGTTCTTCATGTAGTCGATCGGGTACGGGCTCGACGGTCCGTTGGTGTACATCTCCAGATCGGCGTAGAAGTGGCTCAGCGTATCCGGGTTGCCGGCGTCGGACGAGAAGTAGACGGCCGCGTCAATCGCTTTGATCTCAAGTGGGATGCCGATCTCTTCAAACGCCTGCTTGACGATCTCCTGCGTCTTCTGACGAACGGTATTCGCCGATGTCTGGTACAGGATTTCATTTCGACGCCATCCTTCGAGCGCGGCGAGCCGGTCCAGCCAGCGGCATCGAGCATCTCGGCTGCCTGAGCGGTGTCAAAGGTCGCAGTGGTGTTTGGTGACGCGAACGCGTCCGGCGCGACGAGGACGTTGGTGGTTGGCAGTGCCTGTCGGGCCGTAGAGCTGGTTGGCGATCGTGTCGCGGTCGAACGGTAGGTGAGTGCCTGGCGGACCTCCAGGAACTGGAGGAACGGGTGCTGCGTCGATCGGCTCCGACGCGGGCGCCATTGACCTCGGTGTTCGGGTCGGCGAAGTTGACGGAGACTCGCTCGACGTTCGCGGCTGGGATCGGGACAAGCAGGCCGTCGCCTTCGCTCTTCCATCTGGCTGAGGATCTTCGGCCTCGACCTGCAGGTTCCAGGCAAAGTCGACCTCACCGGAGACGAGCGCCGCACGCGCGGCCGATGCCGCGTCGCCGCCGCCCTTCATCTCGACCTCGTCGAAGAACGGCTTGCCGGCGTCCCAGTAGTTCTGGTTGCGCTCGTAGAGGACGACGTCGCCCGGCCGGAACTCGACCAGCTTGTACGGGCCAGTCCCGATCAGGAGCGAGGTTGAACGGTGCGTCACGAGCGGCCGCACCGACGAAGTCGGCCATGACATGCTCGGGGATGATCATGCCGAGCCGGGCCGACGAACGGGCCCGATCCAGCCGGGGTTCGGCTCCAGGAAATTGACCTTGACCGTCAGGTCATCGACGGCTTCGACCGACTCGACCGATGACGTAAGTCCCTGACGTCGTCGCGGTCGTTGCCTCGTCGATGAGGTATGAGTAGGTGAAGGCGACATCTTCGGCTGTGAACGGCTTCGCCGTCGTGCCAGATGACACCCTCACGCAGTTTCCAGGTGACGCTGAGGCCGTCCTCGGCGACGCCGCCGTTCTCCAGTGACGGGATCTCGGCGGCCAGCCGCGGGACAAGGCTGCCATCGGCGGCGACGTTCGCCAGCGATTCGAGCATCAGACCGGACGCGTCGTAGTCCTTGGTGCCTTGTGCGAGATGCGAGTTGAGGATGGTCGGCGCCTGCCACCAGAGCAGGCGGATCAGGCCGCCACCACCGGCTTCGGCCGGAGGCGCTGCCGCCGTTGTTGCTGTCGGCTCAGCGGCGTCCGGCGCTTCTGTTGCTTCGGCCTCGGGGGCTTCGGTCTCTTCAGCATCGGGAGCCTCAGTGGCTTCCTGCTCCGCCGCTGTTGGTTGGGCGGCGCCGGCGGTCGTGGCGGTCGCTTCCGGCGCGTCGTCGCCGTCGTCATCATCGTCACCGCAAGCGGCCAGCAGGCCGGCGATGACCGGGGCGCTGAGCCCCATCACCATCGCGCGCTTGAGGACGGCGCGGCGGCTGAGCTGGCCGTTCAAGATCTGTTCTCGGAGGAGATCTAACTTCGAGGATTCGTGCTGCGTCAAGTTGGCACCCTTTCTGAAGTCCTCACACCCATATGTCTGCCGGCACCGGCACGGAGCATCGGCTCGCGCGCAGTATTGTCAGTGCGGCAGTAATTTGACAGTGGCGCGGCATGACACCTCTGGGCGAGCGCATGCACAGCGACCCTCCCGAGAACCTGCCGCGGGTGCGGCGGAAGTCGGGAGCGCACCGGCGGTGGCGTCGTGTGCGAAGACGCCTGTCCGATGCGTGTCCGGCCCTGGTTGGTAACAATCCCGCTCGAGCGCTTTCCCCAACGCCAGCGGAGAGCCGGACGACAAACGAGGAATACCAGTTGGTGCTACGCGTTTTGGGACAATCAGATTGTTCGTGAAACCTCGCACACGATACCAGAAATCACGCCGAGCGCAAGGCTCCGGCACTATTTCGGGCTCTGGCCGTTGATGTCGGCCCTTCGAGCGATGTACGCGCGAATAATCCGGTTGTCCCTGCTGGAATCTCTAGATCTGTGTACGCTCGCTTACTGGAATCTGGATGCAAGAACGCGGCCCGGACACTCTGCCCGGGCCGCGTCTCGCCAGAGTGGGTCGAGCCTACGCCCGGCGCCAGTGCTTGAGCGACCATGTGTCGGACGCCCAGCCGGAAGGTATGACACCTTCCAGGTCCGCGGCGTGGGCCGCGACGTTTGAGCGGTGGACGAGCGGAATCTCGCAGACATCGTTGACGATCAGGTCGTTCATGCCGACGAAGAGCTCGACCTGTACATCCGGGTCGATCTCTGTCCGTGCCTGCTCGAAGAGCGCGTTGAACTCCTCGTTGACCCAGCGGTAGACGTTGCGACCGGCCCAGCCGTTCGACTGCTGGGCGATGTTGTCCGGGTCGATCGATGAGTAGAAGCCCATGTAATTCAGTGGGTATGGATCACCGGAGTTCGTGAACATCTGGAGGTCGGCGTAGAAGTGGGCGTAGGTGTCGGGGTTACCTGCGTCGGAGGAGAAGTAGACTGCCGCATCGATCCCCTTGATCTCGGTTGGGATGCCGATCGACTCGAGCGCCTGCTTGATGATCTCCTGTGTCTTCTGGCGGACAGTGTTCGTCGACGTCTGGTAGAGGAAGTCAACGTTGTAGCCGTCTTTGGCTCGTTGGTTTCCATCGAGCGTCCAGCCGGCGGCGTCGAGCATCTCGGCCGCTGTCTCAAGGTTGAACTCATAGCTCGTGTTCGGCGAGACGAAGCGGGTTGGCGCGGCGATGATATTAGGGGTCGGTTGACCGGCGACACCGTAGAGCTCGCCGGCAATCGTGTCCCGGTCGGGCACGTGCGTCAGTGCCTGTCGGGCGGCCAGGTCCGACAGGAACGGGTGCGGCATGCTGATGTGCGAGCGTTCGCCGTCCACCTCGACATCCGGATCGGTGAAGTTGATCATCAGCCGCTCAAGACCGGGGCCGGGTGTCGAGAGCAGGATGCCATCGCCGGATGCTTCCATTTCGGCGAGGACTGCAGCTTCGACCTGGAGATTCCAGGCCCAGTCGACTTCGCCGGAGACGAGCGCCGCACGGGCCGCAGACGCAGCATCGCCGCCACCTTTCAGTTCGACCTCGTCGAAATGGGGCTTGCCGGGCTCCCAGTATCCCTCATAGCGATCGAAGAGGACGACGTCTCCGGGCCGGAACTCCCGGACCTTGTACGGACCGGTCCCGATCGGTGCCAGGTTGAATGGCGCATTCACTGCCTCAGCACCGAGATAGTCGGTCAGGATGTGCGCGGGGATGATGTAGCCGTAAATTCCCGTGAACGGTGTGAACCAGTTCGGAGTCGGCTGGGAGAAGTTGATGACGACGGTGTAATCATCCGGCGTCTCGATCGACTCAATCGTCGCGTAGTTCGCGACCGTTGTCGTGGCCGCGTCAGGATGGGTCGCGAACTCGTAGGTGAAGGCGACATCCGCTGATGTGAACGGTTCGCCGTCATGCCAGGTCACGCCTTCGCGCAGTTGCCAGGTGACACTCATACCGTCCTCGGCCACGCCGCCGTTCTCGATCGATGGAATCTCGGCCGCCAGGAACGGGACGAGATTCGCGTCGTTATCGTAGTCGGCAAGTGGCTCAAGGCAGATGTGAGACGCGTCGTAGTCTTTGCCACCTTGCGCCAGGTGGTTGTTGAGGATAGTTGGCGCCTGCCACCAGAGGAGGCGGACGAGGCCGTGTCCACCTGCCTCCTCGGTCACAGCGGCCGTCGTCGCGGTCGGCTCGACAGCAGCCGTCGTCGGTGTTACCGCGGCTGCGGCAGGCTGCGTCGCGGTTGGCTCAGCAGCTGGCGGGCTGGTTGGGGCGGCAGCCGGGCTGGTTGGGGCAGCAGCCGGGACAGTCGGTTCGTCGTCACCGTCATCATCGTCATCACCGCCGCAGGCCGCCAGGAGACCGGCGATGACCGGCGCGCTCAGGCTCAACGCCATCGCGCGCTTGAGGACGCTCCGGCGACTGAGCCGGCTGTGACTGATCTCGTTGCGAAGAAGTTCGATCGAGTCCATGGGAGTCATTCCTCCATCCACTGTGCGCTCGTCGATCCGATCTTCCCCGATGCGCAGTCTCCGGAACCTGGCGCGGTCTTGACAACGTCTCAGCCCAACGCTTCGCGAAAATGGAGCGATCTGCCGATCGCTGCGTCACGATCGTCTACGTTGCGAGACCGTTCGATTCGTCAGATGACTGGCTTCGGAGGAGAGGATAGTGAGAACAATATAGCAGGATTTCTCGCTGGCACAAGCGGTTTGCGCCGGATAAATCCAGAGAGGTGGTGACATTCCGAAACAGAAGAAATGGTTAATCGCGTAACGATGGGAACCGCCACGTGATCAATCCTACGCAGGCGAGTGCCACCGCACAGGCGATCGCCGTTGCCGCCGGCGCGCCAAACCGGTCGGCGAGCGCGCCAATCGGCAGTTGCCCCAGCGGCAGCATCCCCCAGGTCAGGAGATAGATCGACAGGACCCTCCCGCGTACGTCATCGTCGACCTTGAGCTGGAGTACCGTCTGGTTGATCGCCATGTAGGCGGCGCTCATCAGGCCGGCAGCGAACAGGAGAATCGTTGCCAGCAGCATCGACGGCGTGATCGCAAAGAGCAGGACCAGCACCGCGAACCCAGCCGCCGTGATGATCTGGATGCCTGGCCAGGTTGCGAGCTTTCGATAGCGTGCGACTGAGAGCGCGCCAGCGACCGATCCCATTCCACTGGCGGCCATCAGGACACCGAGGCCGGTCGAGCCGAGCCCAAGCTCGTCGCGAGCGAAGACCGGCATCAGATTGATGTAGGGCATGATCAGGACGGTCGTCGCCGTCGCCAGCAGGATCAAGCCCTTCAGGAACGGGTCCTTCGCGACGACGCGCAGCCCGAGCGTCAGGCTTGTCCAGAGTGTGCCGCCGCGTGCCGACTTTGCCGACGCGCTGGGTGGTAGTTGCGACGTCCAGTACAGCGCCAGTATCTGCATCGATGCGGCGACCGCAAACGTTCCGGAGATACCGATCAGGGCGATGAAGCAGTCCGGCCAGGGACGGGCCGACGACGCGGGTGGCGTTCTGGCCGGCGGCGTTCAGTGCGACGGCGTTCGCCAGATGCTCGCGGTCAACCAGGTCGGGAACGATCGCGTTGCGTGTCGGGAAGACGAACGACATAACGATGCCGTAGAGGAAGGCCAGCAGCAGAATCGACCAGCGTTGGATCAGGTCGGTTCCAACCAGCAGCGCGAACAGCCCCGCGACGGTCATCACGCCGACCTGGGCGGTCATCAGCACCTTGCGCCGGTCGAAGCGGTCGATGACAACTCCGGCCGGAAGGGCCAGAAACAGCAATGGAATGCCGCCGGCGAACCCGGTCAGCCCAACGAAGAGTGGCGAATCGGTCTTCTGAAGCGCGAGCCAGCCGACGGCGATCTGATACATCCAGAAGGCCGAGTTGGTCGCCAGCGTCCCCATGAACAGCAGCCGGAACGACTGAAACGCCTGCAGCGAGTGCAGCATTCCGGCTTCTTCGGGCGGCGCGACGATCGGTTCAACGGGAGGCGCGCTTGAACGCGCCTCGCGACGCGACGCCCGACCCAGATTCACCATTGTTCGCCTCCACCACCGGACCCGGTCTCACTCTGCCGGATACAGGCTAGCACAGGGCGGGGGGACAGGTGACAGGTGACAGGGAACAGGGGATAGGAGTTCGTTCGTGGGGGTGGAGACGGAACGTTTCCTCTCTGACCGAATGAACTCCTATCCCCTGTCCCCTGTCACCTGTCACCTCGTTCGTGTCACGTTGACACCTAATAAGTGTCAGTGTTACACTAATCTGGCTGTGGAGGAGCCGCGACGATGCGGCAGGCGGACACAGCGGAACGAAATGGCCGAGTGAACAATGGCAGTCTCATTGGTTGTGCCGGGGAAGCGGCCGGTGCCGATCGTTGTTGAGGAGCAGGCGAGCTGTGTGCCGGAAGAAGGCACCGGCGCATACGAGCTGCTAGGTCGCTATGGCGTGACACCGCAGCATCAGCCGAAAATTCCGCGCGAGTACTTCACGATGCCGCAGGGAGAACGCGAGGAGCGGACCTGGGAGTATCGTCGCCAACTTGGTGAGCGGCTGGTGATCCTCGGTCACCACTACCAGCGCGAGGAGGTCGTCCAGTTCGCCGACTTCCGGGGCGACTCGTACAAGCTCTCGCAGCAGGCGGCATCGCGGGCCGAGGCGGATTTCATCCTCTTCTGCGGCGTCCATTTCATGGCCGAGAGCGCCGACATTCTGCGCAAGCCGCACCAGCAGGTGATCCTGCCGAACCTCGAAGCCGGCTGCTCGATGGCCGACATGGCCAAGATTGAGGATGTCGCGGACGCCTGGGACGCGCTGCACGAGCTTGGGATCACCGGTGTCGTCCCGATCACCTACATGAACTCGGCCGCCAGCCTCAAGTCGTTCACCGGCGAGAATGGCGGCATCGTCTGCACCTCGTCGAACGCGGCGAAGACGTTCGACTGGGCCTTCGAGCGTGGCGAGCGAATCCTGTTCTTCCCGGATGAGCACCTTGGCCGCAACACCGGCGTCAAGAAGGGCATTCCGCTCGACAAGATGGTCGTCTGGGATCCGTTCAAGCCGCTGGGCGGCAACACACCCGAGCAACTCAGGAACGCAACGCTGATACTCTGGAAGGGCTACTGTTCGGTCCACGCCCGTTTCAGCGTCGAGCAGATCGAACAGGCACGGCTTGACGACCCGAACGTCAACGTCATCGTCCATCCGGAGTGCCGGCTGGAGGTCGTCCAGGCGGCTGACCTGGACGGCTCGACCGAGTTCATCATCGACACGATCCGCAACGCGCCGGACGGTACCAACTGGGCCGTCGGGACCGAGATCAACCTCGTCAACCGGCTGGCGGCCGAGCAGCCGGGCAAGACGATCTACCTGCCTCGACCCGGTCATCTGCCCATGCAGCACGATGTACCGTGTCCATCCCGCCTACGTCCTCTGGGTGCTGGAGCATCTCGCCAGCGGCGAGGTCGTCAACCGGATCACCGTCGACAACGAGACCAAGCGCTGGTCGTTGGTGGCGTTGGAGCGAATGCTGCAGACGAGTTGAAAGGTGAACGTGCTGAGTCGAAAGGCGTTGGCTTGAGACATTCCAACGTCGGCACGCCTCGGCTCGAACTCCTTTTAACTGAGCACGTTCACGTTTCAACTCGTTACGCTTGGTATGCTGTTAGCTAACGGCTGATAGCTGATTACTGACCGGCACAGGAGACGACATGGTCACGAAGATGATCCAGTGGATTCGGGGCGAGGTGCCTCCGCAGGATGATGTGCCGGTCTGTCCCGAGCACGATGTGCCGATGGAGCTCTACAAGAAGGTTGGCAAGGCGGCGCGGTACGCCGACCAGGAGACCCAGACGTATACCCTGATCTTCAAGTGCCCGGTGCCGGGATGTGGCGAGAGTGCCGAGCGGACGCGTGTCCGGAATCAGATCCCGGTCCCCGGCGAAGGGACGACACGCCCGCCCTGGGCATCACGCGACCGTAAGGGACTCTGACGGCTCCCCGGTTGAAACCGGATACGGCACTTGCGCGCTGGTTCTCCTCGTCGGAGGACTGGCCGGACGCGGTCCTGCCAGCCTACGAAGGCGGCAGTGTCGCAAATGTTGCTGCGTCGATCGTTCGCGCATTTAACCGACCGGTTGACGCACTGCTTCCCCCTCTCGATGCGTCAATTCTCGATCCCGCGATGCTCGATGGGGCTCGTGTTGTCGTTCTGCTCGTCATCGACGGCTATAGCGCCCTCGCCCATCGCCGGCACGGAGCGGCACTCTCCCATGTCGGTGATGAGGCGTTTCAGGACGCGACGATAACGTCGGTGTTCCCATCCACGACTGCCGCCGCGTTGACGAGCCTCCAGACCGGCGTCGGGCCGAGCCGACACGGCATGGCCGGTTACACGATGTTCCTGCCGGCATTGGGCCGAGTCGTCAACATGGTCCGCTTCCAGCCGGTTGATGGCGGACAGTTCGACGCCGCGCTGCTCGATACTGCCAGCTTCCTGCCAGTTCCGACGATCTACGACATGCTGCGTGACCACGAGATCGAGTGCGTCGTCGTCTCTCACAAGGAATACGCGAACTCGCCGCTGACGCAGGTTCATTCGGGCAAGACGCCATACAGAGGTCACCGGACGCCCGGCGAGATGGCGGCGCTGTTGTTCCGTGAGATCGAGAAGCCGGGACGCCGCTTCGTGTTTGCCTACTGGGCAGGCGTCGACATGCTCGGTCACACGCATGGTCCGGACGGCGACGTCGCGGCGGCTGAAGTTGACTCGTTGACCTACACGCTGCGCCGTCATGTCCTCGATCCGTTGGCCGCGCTCGATGATGACGTTGCCGTCATCCTGACGGCCGACCATGGCCTGACCGAGATCTCCGAGGCGTCGGCGACGACCCTTAACGACCTGAACGCGCTGACAGGCGCCTGGCGCAGCCCCGCGACCGGCGAACGCCGGGCGGTGGGGCTGACTCTGCCGGAGCAGGGAGCGCGTCTGCGTCTCCGGGACGCCTTGGGCGAACGAGCAGCTATCCTCGATGCGAACGATGCGATTGATGCGGGACTCTACGGCCCGCCAGGTCACCATCCCGATCTACAGCGACGAATCGGCGACACACTGTTGCTGGCACGAGGCCCGGCCTCGTTCCCGTTCCAGTCTTCCCGCCCCCAGCCAACGCCCAGTCTCGGCGCACACGGTTCACTCACGTCGGATGAGATGTTGGTGCCGTTGCTGGTGTGGCGGTTTGGTTAAACGGCGGGAGTCGGGAGTGGGTTACACCGTGCATTGTCACGGCTCACATGAGCGCGTCGACGAACGATGTCAGCCATCTACTCCCGATTCCCGACTCCCGCGCTAGACTGCTCGGTCGAGGACCATCGCGGCGAGGACGAGGGTCAGGTAGTAGTTGGAGAACTTGAAGAGGCGCCAGGCGAGGCGCGAGGTGCCTTCGAGGTACATCTTCGTGGCCAGGCCGACGAAGACGAGGCCGAGGGCGACGGCAAGCGCCAGGTAGAGCCAGCCAGCGGCACTGGCTGGAACCACCAGCAACGTGATGCCGACGAGCAGAATCGAGTAGAGCAGGATCATCTTCCGCGTGTATTGCGCGCCGTGGGTGACCGGCAGCATCGGGATACCGGCCCGCTCGTAATCACGCGCCTTGAGCAGCGCGAGGCTCCAGAAATGTGGCGGCGTCCAGTAGAAGATGATCGCGAACAGCAATAGTGCCGAGAGTGAGAGCGTCCCGGTGACGGCCGCCCAGCCAACAAGTGGCGGGAAGGCGCCGGCCGCGCCGCCGATGACGATGTTCTGCGGCGTCGAGCGCTTGAGCCAGTTTGTGTAGATCATGACATAAAACACGTTGCCGGCCAGCGCCAGCAACGCTGCGAGGGGATTGACCAGCAGCCAGAGTTCGATGACGGCCAGCGCGCTGAGGATGAGGCCGAAGTTGCGGACCTGGACCGGGGTCAGCCGTCCGGTCGGCAGCGGTCGCTTGCGGGTTCTCGCCATGACCGGGTCGATGTCGCGGTCGATGTAGCAGTTGAGCGCGCTCGCGCCGCCGGAGGCCAGCGCGCCGCCGAGCATCGTCGCCAGCACGAGCCAGATCGATGGCCACGGTCCGGCGACCAGCATCGCGCCGACGGTCGTGATCAGCAGCAGGACGATGATGCCTGGCTTCATGACTCGCAGGTAGTCGCGGGCGGCCTCGCGGATCGTCAGTTGCGATCGAGTGGCTGTCGCCGGCGCCGTCCCGACGCCGGTCGCCAGCGCGAGGATGACCAGCAGCGACCAGCTCACGCCGGCCGCGCCGAAGTGGGTGGCAGAGACGATCGCGCCTTCGCTACCGGTTGCACTGAAGGCGCCGACGACGATCTCGACGGCAAAAACCGCGACCAGCGCACCGACGATGCCGGTCCGAAGCCGTGTCGGTCGTTGTGAGCGCAATCGTCTGGACTGCGAGAGTGACCAGGAGCACTCCGGCACTCACGACAAGGACGCGGTGCAGGCCATGCGCGTCGGCGGTAATGATTCCGGACGCGCCAGCAGTGTCGCAGACCGGCCAGCCGCCACAGTCGGTGGCGTTGCCGTCAGCAGTCAGGTATGCACCGGAGATGAGGACGGCGAAGACCGCCGCAACTGACCAGCCAACGATTACCGGGTAGGTGCGATCATCGCGGCTCGCCGTGGACGTCAGCGCCGCAGCGCGAAGGGATTGCCATGCTGGAATCGCCGAAATGTAAATGGCGAGCGCGAGCAGCAGTGCCGTCGCGCCTAGATGAGTGGTCGCCCCCCAGGTCGCGGCCGAACCGCCTCCCGGCAACATCACGGCAACGACCTGGACCCCAATCAGCGCAAGGGTCGCGATGGCAGCCCGCATGACGCGGAGATCGTCACGAAGTCGCAGCCAGGCGAGTGCAATCAGCGCGATTGATGCGAGCCCCGTCAACCCGGCTACCGCGAGGTGGAGCCGGCCGATCGCGTTGCTCTCACTAGTCAGGTAGGTCCATCCGGAGCAATCGCCCCAGCCGGCACAGGTATCGGTTCCGGCGGCTCGCAGATCGGCGCCCGCGACCACGATCAGCGCGAACGCCAGGATCGCGACGGCAAACGACAGCCGCGACACACCAGTTCGCGCCACGGATTCCGACACCCTGTTCTCTCCCTGCTGGTGCTAACCGGGAACTCGACGGATTCCCCGCTCCGTCAGCCCTGTTGGAAGTGTAACCCCGCTGACCTGCAGAGCCAACCAGGGTAGCAGGGAACCGTGGATCATGACGGATCGGCAGTTTGGTTGGAAACATAAGCTCTCCCTGTCGTTCTGATCCACGGATCAGAACGACAGGGAGAGTCGGGACATCGAATTGTCTCCATGTGGAGACGAGTGGCTCAAGCGTCAGGCAACTGGAGCCTTGAGTAGTGGCTCGATCGTGCTGAGCGCTTCTCGGTCATGGGCAACGAGTTGCTCGATGAAAGCCTGGATGGTCGTGCGGCCGTTCGGTCCGTCGTGTTCCGCAGCCCAGGCGTCGTCCGACAGCTCGCGGATGAGCGCCAGAATCGCTTCGCGGGCAGTGCCGAACTCGGAGAGGACCGAGCGAATGCTGATTCCGGGAGCGCTCGGCAGGATTTCCGGCATTCCACCAGAGAGTGCACCTTCACCGATCGACATCAGCTTCAACTGCTGTGATGTCTGCATCTCGTGGTCCCGCAGTTCAACGATCATGTCTCGTAGTGACTTGCCGCCACTGGCCGCTTGATCTACCTGCGCATCCGACATTGGGCGGATGGTCATGTTCAGATTGCGGTAGGTCGCGATCAGGCTGTCGATCAGGTCCGAGTTCGCCACAGATCCCTCCTCCTTCGGTTTCCCCGGTCGAGTCGGCAGCCCACACAAGTTGCTGGTGAGCCGCTTCGTAGTCAATCAGGGCACAGGATACTCCAAGTGCGTCCTTTGTCATCCTTGCCAGGTGTCGGGATGACGAGGCCATGGTCACCCTGGGCCACAATGGGCCTATGGTACGATACCGACGCGCCGCTGTCTGCGTTTTCGCAGGTCAGTTGCCACCCGATGATGTTTAACCTGCACCGAGGAGCGTGGAACCGGATGTCGGCCCGACGGCGCACGCCACTTCGCTGTCCTGTTTGCCAGTCCCACCTGGAGCACGAGCAGATTTCGCAGCTCGGAGCGGTGACGGCCAATATTCCCTGGGAATTGCACGCAGGGCACTGTCCCGAGCACGGCTGGTTCCAGGCCGAGGTCATCTCCCGCCCGCCGCGCGAGATCTTCCCGGTGACGCGACCCGGTGGCGTTGCGCGGACCTTCATGATCGATGGTACGGCTGCTTACGCGTTCCCCACCGTCTGGAACTCCCAGGCGACAGTTCGGCCCGTTGACCCGTATGATGAGCAGTACTGGGCAATCGACTGGTCGCGGCTTCCGGATGGGACGATTTCGTTCTAAACTCGGCTCGCGTCCCTCCGGCCCGGTAGCTGGTGTGGCCAGACGTTGGTGTCTGACGATCGCGATGGTGTCGAGGGGCGAGAGATAGTGAGCGCAGCGGACCCGAGACGAAGCGCCACCGAGGAGCCGCGTGGCCGGCCGTCGCTGACACCCATCTCGCTGCTGATCGTCCTGCTGATCTTCTATCTCATCATCCAGGTCCAGCTGATCGTCATGCTGGTGCTGTTCGCGATTCTGTTTGCGACCGTCATCGAGCGCCCCGTCCTCAAGCTCGAGGCGCGTGGCTGGCCGCGAGCGGCCGGGATCCTGACGGTCTACGCCGTGATCCTGCTTGGCGTCACAGCGATCGGCATTATCTTCGTCCCGTTGATCACTTCCGAGGCACGCGCGTTTTCCAACGAGGCACCGATCCTGATCGAAGACCTTGCCGAGGACTGGCGCACCAGCGACAACCAGTTTCTCGCCCGAACTGGATACCGCTACCTGACGCAGCTCAAGTTCCGGCTCGAAAATCCGCCGCCGCCCACCGGCGACACGGCCATTGGCGTTGCCACCGGTATCGGCGCTGCACTGTTCGGCATCGTCGCGACCTTCGTCATCGGGTTCTACTACCTGATGGAGAAGCAGTTCTTCAAGCGGCTGCTGCTCCAGCAACTCCAGCCGGAGTCACAGGCGCGAGTCAACCACATCTGGAATGACGTCGAAGCCAAAGTCGGAGACTGGCTGCGCGGCCAGTTGGTGCTGTGTCTCATCATCGGCGTCGCGGCCGGGATCGGCTATGGCTCGCTGGGATTGCGCTTCTGGCTGCTGTTGGCAGTATTCGCCGGGATAACCGAGTTGATCCCGATCATCGGGCCGTGGATCGGCGGCGTGCCGGCCTTCATTGTCGCGTTGCTTGACTCTTGGGAGAAGGCGATCATCGTCGCTGTCTTCCTTGTCATGTTGCAGTTCACTGAAAACAGCATTCTCGTCCCGAGGATCATGCGCGGCGCGATCGGGTTGTCGCCGCTGACGGTGTTTCTGGCTGTTCTGGTTGGTGGGACCTACATGGGGGTGCTTGGCGCGCTGCTGGCGCTCCCATTCGCTGCGGCCATCCAGGTGATCATCGTCGATGCACTGCGAATGCGCCAGCAACGGTTCGAGATGGCAGCATTCCAGGCAGATAACCAGCCAGCACCTCCCGGTGCTGCACCCTGGCGCGCGATCCTGACCCAGTTTCTCGGCGACCACGACGAGCGCAAGCCATCTGATGATGATGATGCTCCTGACCGGCCACGGCCCACCCAGAAACCGGACGCACCGCCGGGATCCGGGGAGTCATGAGCGAATCGGGATCCTGAAGTCGCTGCCGATGGATGACATGTGAACGTGGGGATCAATGCCCGAACTACCTGAAGTTGAGGCTGCCCGGCGCGGGATCGCCGAGCAGTTGGTCGGCAACCAGATCGTTGCTCATGAACTGGTCCTGCCAAAGCTCATCGTCGCACCTGTGGGACTGGGGATTGACGCACTGACCGGACGTGCGATTGAGGGAACTGAGCGGCACGGAAAGTATCTGACGTTGCGATTCGGTGACCTGTCCGGCGTTATCCACCTCAAGCTGGCAGGTCAGATCGTGGCGCGGGGTGAGGCGATCCCCGGTTTCGCGGCGGGGCATCCGGTCCCGGCCTATGACGCGCCACTTCCGCACAAGTCCACGCATCTGACGTTGACGTTCGCGAACGGCGCGAACCTGTATCTTACTGATATCCGCCACTGGGCCCGCGTCCATCTGATGCCATCCGATGACCTGCCTGCGTATTTCGCTCCGCTGCGGCTCGGCCCGGACGCGATCGGCCCCGGTTTCACTCGTGAATGGCTACATGAGCGCATCCGTGCCCGCAAACTGGCCCGACTCAAGCCTCTGTTGCTCGATCAGACGTTTCTGGCCGGCCTCGGCAACATCTATGTTGACGAAGCGCTCCACTGCGCCCGCCTCCATCCTGAACGGCTGGCCCGGACGTTGACCGACGACGAAGTCGATCGCCTCTACGACGCGATTGTCGCGATCCTGGCCATTGCCGTCCCGCTCGGCGGTGCCAGCATTCTCAACGGCAAGGCATCGCCCGATCATGGCGACTTCCCGTTTATCCATGGGCGCAAAGGCCACCTGTGTCTCAACTGCGGCGCCGAGATCGTCAAGATGCGCGTCGATGACCGTGGGACGTATCTGTGTCCGGTGTGTCAGGTTTGGGATGCGGCCCCTACCGGGATAGGGTCACCACGCCACGTCCCGCGTCCCTCATCCCCAGACGGCCCGATAGACGCGCATCCAGTTTCCGCCGAGGACCTTGCGGGTGTCGTCCTGGCTGAAGCCGCGTTCGAGCAGGCGTGTGGTGAGGTTATGAAGCGTCTGTGGCGTTTCGATGCCCTGCGGGTAGTGGTAGGGCGGTGGCGGGTAGCTCTCAGGCTTCCATTGACCGCTGTCGATGGCGTTCGCGTAGATGCGATCGGCGGTTGCCTGATCTGCGACGCCCGCCTGGCCTCCGAAGTAGTCGATACCGAGCGCGACATGGTCGATACCGACGAGATCGGCGACGTAGTCGATGTGGTTGATGAACTCATCGAGCGTCGGCTGCGAGGCGTCGCTGACGAACGCCGGGAAGCCGACGGCGCCGACCAGTCCACCGGTCGCGGCGACAGCCCGGATCTGCTCGTCGGTGATCGTGCGCATCGACGGCACGAGCGTTTTGACGTTGGCGTGGGAGAAGACGACTGGAGCGGTCGAGCGTTCGATCGCCTCCAGCGTCGTCCGGTTGCCGGTGTGTGAGCAGTCGACGATGACCTTCTCGCGGTTCAGCCGCGCGACGAGATCGACGCCGAAGTAGCTCAGTCCGGCGTCAGTTCGCTCCTCGCAGCCATCGCCGACGCGATTCTTGACGTTGTAGGCGAGCTGGATAATGCCGACACCGAGTTGCTTGTAGATCGCGACGAGATCGAGGTCGTTCTCGATTGGCGACGTACCCTGGAAGTGGTAGATGATGCCGAACTGCCCGGCTTCCTTCACGGCGTCGATGTCGGCGGCCGAGCGAATCAGACGGAGTCTGGCGTCCTGCTCGATGAGTCGGTTCCAGCGCGCGAGGTTGCGGAGCGTTCCACCGGCGCCTTCGAACCCACCGACTGTCGGCGCGGCAGCCGTCGCGCCACCCTCGATCCACCAGTCAACCAGGTGAGGATGGGAATTGAGCAGCGGGCAGGTCGCATCAATGACGATCGCGTCGCGGTGAACGTCGTGGTTAGCTCCGTCTAGCATTCCAGTTCCCTCTCGCTGGCATTCACATGACACTGATCGGCTGTACGATGTCGCATATCGTCCGGAATCGTCAAGTTGGGTGTCACTGCCGTGGGCGGACGATGGGAGGATCATCGATGCGTGAGTTTGAGCCGGGTCAGTGCACCGTGGCTATTCGTGCGCTATTCCCGCGATCGGGCCACGTCTGGCGCCGGTGTTTCGCCGTGCTGGACGGTTCATGCCGGGGCAGGATTCTCACCGACGACCATGACGATCCAACCTGGGCTGCAGTCCAGGAATACTCCGACGACAGCGTTCTCTTTTTGGGAGGCGTCGCTAGCCGCGAACTGGTTGGGACCCTCGTTGAGATGATGCGACGCGGACGGACCCTGTGCTTTGGGGCGCCAGATGGGGACCCAATCTTCGAACTCTTTCCGCTCGAGCGCGACTACGATGACTTCGACATCGACTTCGAGGATCGTGACACGAATCTCAATCTCGAGCCGCTCTGCCAGCCGCCTCCGGGTCTGCGGCTGGAACGCATCGAAGCTGATCTGCTTCCGCGCTGCGCCTGGGGACCATGGATGACGGCTGGAATGGAGACGGCGCTCGATCAGGGGCTCGGCTACTGCCTGTTGGATGGCGACATCGTCATCTCCGAAGCGTTCGCAGGCCCGGTTGTTGATGGCGAACTCGAAATGGCGACCATCACTGCCGACGCCTGGCAAGGGCGCGGGCTTTCGACGGTCGTTTCAGCTCGGACTGTTCTGGAATGCGAGCGGAACGGCTGGTCCACCTGGTGGAACACGTCTCGAAGCAACGTTGCTTCCCAATCCATAGCTCGCAAACTTGGATACCGAACTGAACGTCAATATCGGCTGCTGGCGTGGTACGCGAAGTGAGGGATGAGAGGCAGCTGAGCTCATCCCTCATCGCTTAGTCAGGCACGACTCCGACCGCCTGCATGAAGCGGTACTTGTGCCAGATGGGATCGCTGTGGGGGCGGCCGACGCCGGCGGTCGCGTCGATCTTGACGACGAGCACGTGCGGACCTGGGGAATCGAGGGCGCGGCGGACATCGGCCTCGAATGCTGCTTCGTCATCGGGCGTCGTGACGCTCGTGATGCCGCAGCCGCGCGCGACCGTTGCCAGGTTGCAGCTACTGGCGGTAGCGAGCCGCTGGCCACCGGTCAGCTGCCACTGTTCGTTGTCCCAGATCACGATCGTCAGGTTCTCGGCCGCCTCGCGACCAACGGTCGCCAGCGCGCCGAGGTTCATCAGGACCGATCCCTCGCCTTCGAGGACGACGACGGGGCGTTCCGGCTGGGCCAGCGCCAGACCGTGACCGATCGGCACGCCGAGGCCCATGCTGCCGAGCATGTAGAAGTTCTCCGGCCGATCGCCGGCGGTTGCCAGATCGAACCCGGCATTGCCGATCCCGGCCACGATCAGCGCGTCGTCGGCGACGGCAACGACGCGGCGAGTCAGGGTCAACCGGTCCAACCGGCGGCTAGGCTGTTCGGTTGCCACTCTTACCTCCTGATAGCTGGGTTGTGATCGTCAAGCGCGACCGGCTTGCGCGAGACGAATGCGTGTCGCATCCCGCGTTCGGCAACGAAGGCGACCTCATCGGGCCGGACGAGGTCGAAGGTCTGGATATCGAGCGCGTTGAGGATGGCGGTCGTCGCCTTGCCACCGGGGATCTGGACGATGTTGTGCTCGAAGTAGCTCCCGCGCTGCGAGAGCAGGATCACGAACGGGATCTGATACGGCAGCGCCAGCGAACCGAAGCCGTTGATCGTGTTGCCAAGGCCGGACGCCTGCAACAGCAACGCCCCTCGAATCCCACCGAAGTAGGCGCCTGTCAGCAGGCCGATCCCCTCTTCCTCACGCGACAGCGTCACGACCCGGAAGAACGAGTCTTCCTCCATCGCGCTGATGATCGGCGCCAGAACCGTGTCGGCCACATGCGCGATCATGCGGATGTTGTTGGCCTTGAAGGCGTCGATGATGTCGTTGTGCCATTCGATGTCGGTCATTGACCGTCCTTTCGACGGTCGGGAATCGGGAATCGGGATTCGGGGATATTCAAGACGGGCGTCCGCTCGATTCCCCCGATTCTCAATTCCCGATTCCCGAACTACGCTACTTGTGCCTTCACCAGCTCGCCGAGAATCCGGATGCCGTTTGCGATCTGGGCTTCGTCGGCGAAGGAGTAGGAGAGGCGGAGCTGATTGTCGCCTTCGCCGTGGTGGTATGTGGCCGCGCCGGGCAGGAACTCGACGTTCTGTTCGCGGGCGGCGGGGAGTAGCCTGGCGACGCTGACGCCCTCTGGGAGCGTCAGCCAGACGAAGAAGCCGCCTTCGGGCGTCGTCCAGCTCGCGCCGGGAGGCATGTGCTGCTCTAGCGCGCTCAGCATCGCATCGCGCCGCCTGAGGTAGAGCGCGCGAAGCTCGCCGATGTGCTCGACGAGCGTGCCGGACGAGCAGAACTCGGCCGCAACGTGGCCGGCGAACGGACTCGTGCCACCCTCGAACTTCAGGCCTGTCAGTCGATTGATGACGTCGGCATCGGCGATGCACCAACCGAGACGCATCCCGGCTGCCATGATCTTCGAGAAGGTGCCGAGGTACATCACCAGCCCGGCCGTGTCGAGCGAGTAGACCGTCGGCAGTGTTTTCCCGGCGTAGCGCAGGTCGAAGTAAGCGTCGTCCTCGACGATCGGCAGGCTGTGCTCGCGGGCCAGCTTCGCGATCTTCTGCCGGCGCTCCAGCGTCGTCGTCACGCCGGTCGGATTCTGAAAGTTGGGGATGAAGTAGAGCAGCTTGGCGCGCTTGCCCTCGGACTTCAGCCGATCCAGTTCGGTTTCCAGCGCGTCGGCGTCGAGCCCATCATCATCGATCGGGATCGAGCGCACCTCGGCGCCGGCGGCCTTGAAATTGTGGACGGCGCCTGACCAGGTCGGCGCTTCCGAGAGGACGATGTCACCCGGATCGACGAGCAGATCGACGATCAGTGCCAGTGCCTGCGAGGCGCCGTTGGTGATCAGGATGTTCTCCGGCGCCGCCTCGATCCCCTGGTCGCGCGCCAGCTTGATGACCATCTCGTCGATCAGGCCGGGATAGCCGCGTCCTGACCCGTACTGCAGCGCCCATTCGCCGTCTTTCTCGAGAGCGACGCGGGTGGACTCGATGATGTCGCCTTTCGGGAGGCTGCCGGGGTCAGGAAAGCCGGCCAGGAACGAGATGCGCGAGGCCGAGTCACGCGGGTTGCCGAGCCGGGCCGGGCCGCTGCGCTGGGCGCGTTCAGAGAGGAGTGATGGGATCGGGTTCGTGACAGTCTCTGCCATGAGGGTAGGTGGTCCTTTCGTTGCCGTATCGCGGCGCTCGCTGGAGCGTTTGGTGGTCGTCGCTGGCATTGTAACCCCGACTCGAACGCCTGCGAACTGCGATGTTCTGCGGATGAGTGCCTCGAATCGCGGTCGGTATACTTTAGACGGGCCAGGAACCGCGCCCAGACGTTGCCAGGACAGGGGAAGATCGAGCGTGGCGATACCAGAGGACGAGATCTACGACATTACCGTCATCGGCGGCGGGCCGGTCGGCCTGTTCGCCGCCTTCTACGCCGGGCTACGTGGCGCGAGGACGAAGATCATCGAAGCGCTGGAGGAGCTCGGCGGTGCGCTGACGGCGATCTATCCCGAGAAGTACATCTACGACATCGCAGGCTTCCCGAAGGTGCTGGCCAAGGACTACGTCGAAGGCGCGGTCGAACAGGCGATGTCGATGCATCCGACCCTCTGTCTGAAGACCGAAGTGACGACGTTTGATCGCGACGCGGAATCGGGCATCTTCATCCTGGGAACCAGCCGACGGAGAGTCGCACTACAGCCGGACGATCGTCATCAGCGCCGGGATCGGTGCCTTCGAGCCAAAGAAGATCGAGGTGGCCGGCATCGAGCGGTTCGAGGGCGGCTGCGGCGTCCACTATTTCGCCAAGCGAACCGAGGACTTCCGCGACAAGCACGTCGTCATCGTTGGCGGTGGCGACTCAGCCGTTGACTGGGCCAACACGCTGCAACCTATCGCGAAGTCGGTGCGTGTCGTCCATCGCTCGAAGTTCCGCGCCCACGAGCACGCCATCCAGCAGATGGCCGACGGTGGCGTCCAACTGCACTACCCTGACTACGGCATCAAGGCCGTCCACGGCGATGGGCGGCTGTCTGCGGTCACCTTCCATCACCTCAAGGAGGGGCACGAGCAGACGGTCGACTGCGACGAGCTGATCGTTGCGATCGGGTTTGTGGCTGATCTCGGTCCGCTCAAGACCTGGGGGTTCGAGATCCAGCGCAACACGATCGTCGTCGACCCGATCACGATGGCGACCAACGTGCCCGGCGTCTACGGCTGCGGCGACATCGTGACTTACCCGGCCAAGTTCAAGCTGATCGCGACCGGCGCTGCCGAGGCCGTTACGGCCGTCAACCACTGCGTGACCGTCTACGACCCCGGCGCGCGGCTCGACCCGGGCCACTCGACCAACATCATGGAGAAGCGCGAGAAGGCGGCGGCAGACTAGGCCCAGCGCGGCTGCCGACGAAACGCGTCAAAGCGGTTACGATGGCCCTCGCATGCAACTGGTCATGCCGAGCCGAAGGGGAGGGCCATGCAACCGACGATTATTCGCGAGATCACGCGTCCTGATGCGGCGATCGTTCAGGGACTCGCCGAGCAGGGCGTCGCGACTGTCCATGAGTCGTTCAACCGGCGCGGGCTGCTCGCGCCACGGATGCGGCCAATCGCCGAGGGCTGGGCGATCGCCGGGCCCGCCGTGACATCGCTCAATCATCCTGGTGACAACCTGATGGTCCACGCCGCGCTCTCCGTTTGCCAACCGGGCGATGTGCTGGTCGTTGCGACGACGGTGCCGTGCATTGCCGGGTTGATTGGCGACCTGATTGCCGAACAGGTCAAGGTGCTTGGGCTGGCCGGGATCGTTATCGACTCGGGTGTGCGTGATGTCGCATCGTTGCGCCGGCTCGGCCTGCCGATCTGGTCGGCGGGAATCACGGCTGCCGGTAGCGTCAAGGCGACGCCCGGCTGGGTCAACGTCCCGGTCGTCTGTGGCGATCATGCCATCAATCCCGGTGACATCATCATCGCCGACGATGACGGAGTCGTGGCTATTCCGGCCAGCGCTGCCGCGGATGTCCTCGAAGCGGCTCGACAGCGAATGGCGAAGGAAGCAGCCTCTCGCGAGGGCATCGCGCGTGGCGAACTGTCATTTGACCGCAGCGGGATGCGCGCATTTCTTGCCGAGCGTGGCGTCGTCGAGCAATAACGTCGATCACAGCATGCGAAGGAGTGTCGAGATGGCAGACGCGAGTCGAGTGACCACCGTCGGCAGTGGCGAGTTCAGGTATGCCTCCGTCGAAGGTTGGGGCGGCGGGACGGCGGGCCATGAACTCGGCCTCGTGTCTGCCGTCGTGACCGATTCCCAGGATCGGGTCTACATCTTCAACCGCACACCTGAGATCGCGGTGCTGATCTTCGACCGCGACGGCAGGTTTCTGGACTCCTGGGGGCAGGACATCTTCACCTCGCCACACTCGATCTGGATCGACGGTGATGATCACCTGTACCTGACGGACACTGGCGACCACACGCTTCGCACGTGCACAACCGACGGCCAGGTGCTCCAGACCTGGGGAACGCCGGGCCAGACCGGTGCTCCTGGCGCGCCGTTCAACCGTCCAACGGCGGCGATGATCGGCCCATCCGGCGCATTGTATGTCACGGACGGCTACGGCCAGTCACGCGTCCACAAGTTCGCGTCGTCCGGCGAGTTGCTGTTCTCGTGGGGCGAGCCGGGGATGGGGCAGGGTCAGTTCGACCTGCCGCACGCCGTCTGGGTCGATCGGAACGAGCGGGTGCTCGTTGTCGATCGTGAGAACCATCGGATCCAGATCTTCGACAGCGACGGAAACTACCTGACCGAGTGGGGCAGTTTCCAGCGCCCGCAGGGCATCTTTGTCGATGCCAACAACATCGTCTACATCGCCGAGGCCCGCCCCGGTATCAAGATCCTGACGCTCGATGGTGAGCTACTGGCCGAGTGGGGCGAACCTGGCGACGCCCCCGGCCAATTCCGCCAGTTCCCGCACTCGATCTGGGCCGACTCGCGGGGCGATCTCTACGTCGGTGAAGTGACAGGCCACGGGCTGTTCCAGAAGTTCGCGCGGATTTGACGTTGGGAAGCGCCAATGACGAACGTCCGCATCCTCGGACACACCTCGTAGGTCAAGGCCAGGCGATCCTTCGCTGCGGCTCAGGATGACGGGGCGAGACAGTACAGTCCTCGTGTACGCCGTCCGTCAGGGGCGCTTCAACCTTCCACGCATCACACGTCTCTCGTCTCGTTGCTAATACCCCAGCACCGACGTTCCCGCTCGCCGAACTTCCGTGGCGCCGGACAGCAGACCGGTCTCAGGGTTGCGGGCGATCATCTGGACCGAGCCGGCTGAGCCCCAGGGGCCGGTGACTTCGACCTCGTGGCCGAGGCGGTGGAGGGTGTCGATCGTGTTCTCGCCGAAGCGCGATTCGAGCTTGACCTGCGGGTCGCCGACCTCGAGCTGGTCTCCGATGATGAAGCGTGGCGCTTCGATCGCGGCTTGCGGGTCCATCCCGAACTCCAGCGCGTTGACGAGCATTTGCAGGTTCGTCTGAACCTGCCAGTGCGCGCCGGGCGTGCCGCCGACGAGGATCGGCTTGCCGTCCTTTTCGACGAGGTAGTTGTTGAGGGTGTGGACTGGCCGCTTGCGTGGCGCGAGACAGTTCGGGTCGCCTTCGTCGAGATTGAAGCCGAGCAGCCGGCTGTTCATCAACACACCGGTGTTGCCTAGAGCGACGCCGGACCCGGAGAAGAGTGAGTGGATGTAGGACACCATCGTGCCGTCACCGTCGGCCACGCACATGTAGGTCGTGTCCGGATGGGAGGGCGGCGCGAGGCCGTGCTGCTTGACGGCGTGCATGTCGATCCGCGCCGCCTGACGGGCGGCGTGCTCGTCGGAGAGCAGTTCCGCGAGTGGGATGCTGACGACGGCTGGGTCACCAAGGTGTCGGAAGCGGTCGGCGAATGCGAGCTTAAGCGCCTCGATCTGCAGGTGGATGAGTTGTGGCGATCCGGAGCCGTACTGTTGCAGGTCGAACTGCTGGAGGATGTTGAGCGCCAGCAGGACGATGATTCCCTGCGAGACGGGCGGCTGCTCGTAGACGGTGTAGCCGCGGTAGTCGATCCGGATCGGCTCACGCACGTCGGTCTGGTGGGACGCGAAGTCTTCTTCGGAGAACAGGCCGCCGTGAGACTGCGAGTACTCGACCATCTCCTGCGCGAGCTTGCCACGATAGAAATCACGCGGACCGTCCTGGGCGATCCGGCGCAGCGTTTCGGCCAGCAGCAGTTGCCGGAACGTGCCGCCGACCTCCGGGACATCGCCATCCGGCAGCAGCGCGCCGGCGGTGTCGGGGAACTTGCGCCAGGTTGGGGCATCGAGCGCAAGCATCCGATGGAGCCGGGCGCTGACCGGGACGCCGTGCTCCGCGTACCAGATGGCAGGTTCCAGCAACTCGGCCATTTGCCTTGTGCCGTACTGCTCAATGGCCGTCATCCAGCAGTGCAGCGTCCCCGGTACGGTCGAGGTCAGCAGTCCATCCTCCGGGAATCCGCCCAGCGATCGGTAGTGCTCGGCGGTCGCTGCCGCTGGGGCCGCGCCGCTGCCGTTGAGTGCGACAACCCGGCCAGATTGCCCACGGTTGAACAGCATGAAGGTGTCGCCGCCGAGATGGCCGTTGCGCGGCTCGACGACCATCAGCATTGCCGCCGCCGCGACTGCCGCGTCGATCGCGTTGCCACCGGCGCGCATCACCTCAATCGCCGTGTCGCTGACGAATGGGTGGACCGAAGCCGCCATTCCCCTCCGCGCCATCGCAAGATCGCGCGGAGGCCCACCGGCGGCGGCCAGCACATCCCCCTGCAACTCCCGCGTCATCACCTGCTCGCTGCTTAGTCCGGACATTGCGCGCTCCCTTCCCTTGTTGATCGTACCCAGTGTCGCAGATATGGTGCTGTTTGGCGCTTCATACCGCAGTCGGCAACCGAGAAACCACAAGCCTCCAGTCCGTTACCCAAGCGCAACGCAGCGCGGTCGACAGATGACCGGGTGCGTTAATGGTCTCCTCATCTCGACAGGCTATGATCCATTGCGAAAGTAGGGAATTGACAGGGGTAGCAGACAATGCGCGTACTGGTTGTTGAGGATGATCTGCGAATTCGGGAGTTCATCCGCAAGGGGCTGGAAGAAGAGGGCCACGCCGTCGATGTCGCGCATGATGGCGATGAGGCTCTGGACTGGCCGGCGGTTGTTGACTTTGACGTGATCGTGCTCGACATCATGTTGCCTGGACGAGATGGGATCGAGGTCTGCCGAACGTTGCGGACACGCGGCGTCCGGACACCGATCCTGATGTTGACGGCGCGTGACACCGTCGATGACCGCGTCGCCGGGCTGGACAGCGGCGCCGACGACTATCTGGTCAAGCCATTCGCTTTCGCCGAGTTGCTGGCGCGGCTGCGGGCGCTGATGCGGCGCGAGCCGGTCCTGTTGGGGACAACCCTCGAAGTTGCCGATCTGTCGCTCGATACCGCCACCCGTCAGGTTGCCCGCGCGGGAACGCCAGTGACGTTGACCAACAAGGAGTACGCGCTGTTGGAGTACCTGATGCGTCACCCGAATCAGGTGTTGACGCGGACGATGATCGCCGAGCATGTCTGGAACTTCGACTTCGATACCGGCACGAACGTGATCGATGTTCATATTCGCTACCTGCGGCGCAAGATCGACGATCCGCACGATCTCAAGCTGATCCAGACCGTCCGAGGCGCCGGCTACCGCATATCGGCTGACCCGGCGCCGTGACCGGCTGGCTCACTCGACGCGGCATCCGTCTCCGGCTGACGCTCTGGTATCTGCTAGTGCTTGCCGTTGTGCTGGCGCTGTTCGGAGGCGGTGTCTACTTCGCGCTACGTGAGTCGCTTGACGACGGACTGGAAGTATCGATTCGGAGCCGCTCCGACGCGCTGTTGAGCGTGATCCAACTGGACAATGGAAACCCGACGCTGCCCGAATCGGCTTTCCAGGCAACGCCACTACCGGACGATGACGACGACGACCTC
The DNA here is from genome assembly GCA_963763325.1 of uncultured Chloroflexia bacterium. Taxonomy (GTDB): domain Bacteria; phylum Chloroflexota; class Chloroflexia; order Thermomicrobiales; family CFX8; genus JBBECJ01. The sequence continues at coordinate 674,043 of CAVXOL010000023.1, read as the reverse complement.
GACGACACTGATGACGAGCAGTTCGCACGGACGTGGGACCGCGCCGGCAATGTCATCTCCGATGCCGGTGGGGAGGAAGCGGAGGTTCCGGCCCGGCGGAGCGTCGTGTTGCCTGTTGTCGGTGGAACCGAGCGCTGGACGACCTTGCCGGGCGAAGACGCCGATTTCCACGTCCTCGTTCGTCCAATCGTCGCTGACGGTGAAGTCGTGGGTGTGCTGGAGGTTGGACAGTCGCACGAGGAGATTGATGAGACGCTGGGCGCGCTGTTGTTCATTCTGATTGTCGCGACGCCGATCACGCTTGTCCTGGCTGGTATCGGAGGGCTGTTGATCGCTGGCCGGGCGCTGGAGCCGGTCGATACCGTGACGAGGCTGGCGCGGCGAATCTCGGCCGAGGACTTGAGTGCTCGGCTCAATCTCGATCTGCCCGACGACGAGCTCGGGCGGCTGGCGCGCACCTTCGATGAGATGATCGCGCGGCTTGAGGGCGCGTTTCGCCGCCAACGACAGTTCACCGGTGACGCGTCGCACGAGCTGCGGACGCCGTTGACGGCGCTGAAGGGGCAGGTCGAGGTCGCGCTTTCCCGGCCCCGTCAGCCGGATGAGTACCGGGCTGTCCTGAGCGTCGTCAATGAGGAGGTCGATCGGCTGATTCATCTCGTTGGCAGCTTGCTGACACTTGCGCGCGCGGATGCTGGCGAAATTCCGCTCGCCCGCGAGCCGATCTCGCTTGGGGACGCCGTCGCCGGGGCTGTCGAGCAGCTTGAACCACTCGCCGAGCAACGCGGGATCAGCCTTACAGTTGAGCCAGGACCGGAGACGACGATCGAAGTCGACGAGTCGCTGTTGCTGCAACTGCTGCTGAACCTGCTCGACAACGCCATCAAATACACGCCTGCCGGTGGGACCGTCCGCGCGAACTGGGCGCTCGAAGGTGAGTCTGCCTTCGTCACCGTCAGCGATACCGGGATCGGCATCGAACCCGAACACGTGCCGCACGTCTTCGAGCGCTTCTACCGTGTAGATAAAGCCCGATCGCGCAGTGAGGGCGGGACTGGCCTTGGCCTGGCAATCAGCCGCTGGATTGTTGACGCGCATGGTGGCGAGATCACCGTTGCTTCGACCCCTGGCCACGGGACCAGCGTGACGGTTCGATTGCCGGTGTCGTGATGGAGGGATGGACAGGGTGCTCGTGTGGCTTCTCGTTTCGTTTTCGTATCCCTCGTCTCAGACTCCTCATGCGCTCCTCATCTGGATTTAATCCTGATCCCGCAGACTATGAGCAGAACGCTGGTCACCGATAGATGGTTGGGAGCAGGCCCACCGGCAGCATGACGCCGCCGGACTCCGTCGAATCGCGTGTCGTGTCGGATGTATGGAGGGTGAGACCGAGTGAATCGTTTGGGTGAGTGGGTGGAGAATGTCCGTCGAGAGGTTCCGGCCTCGATTGTTCCAAACTGGATCGTTGCCATATTGCTTGTTGTTGTCCTGCCGCTCTCATTTGTCGCGGCTGGGACGAGTGTATTACCGGGCGATGTCGCGATCACGCGCTTCGTCCAGGGAAACTTGCCAGACATTCTTCGAGCCGATGGTCGCGGCCGGTAACGTGATCGGCTCGTCTCCGGCCATGATCTCGATCGCGCTGATCGTCACGCTTGGCTTGCTCTCCAGAGGACACCGACAACCGGCGCTGCTCGTCGCGGGGGCAATGCTGGCGCAGGTGGCGAACGTCGGGCTCAAGCTGACTTTGGAAAGCCCGCGCCCAACCAGCAGCCTCGTCAATGTTTCGGAGCAGGCGGGCGGATTCGGCTTCCCAAGCGGACACACGATGGGCACGACGGCGCTCGCGCTCGTCCTGTTCTACGTCGCGACCAGGCTGATGACGCCTGGAATCATGCGCCGCCTCGTCCAGTCGGTACTGCTGTTCCTTCCGCTGATGACTGGCGTTGCCCGGGTCGAGACTGGCGCTCACTGGCCGTCCGACGTCCTCGGCGCCTGGATCTGGGGTACGCTGGCCGCGATTGCGGTCGTCACGCTGGCGCAGCGATCGTGGAGTGGGTTCTCGCTGCCGGTTTCCCGGCCGGCGCGCTCGGTCAAGAACACTATCGCGATCGGCGATATGAGCGGCGATTAGTTCGCTCTTCCCCGCAACAGGCTATTGAATGACGCCCTGCCAGCACGGCAGGGCGTCGTTGACTGACGGTGGTTCGAAATACGACGCCACGGTGTCGCTGCCACCGATGCCAAGAGCGCTATTGGCCAGTGACATCGCCTCCTCGCTGATGTAGCCTGCGCTCAGCAACCGTCAACAGCAACGGGGAGGAGGCGGTATTGATCGCGACAACTCAGGCTCTGACCGAAGATGTCCTGATTCCGCGTGCTGGCCGAAGCGCCGAGCCGGTCGCCGCCTATCTCGCGCGGCCAGCTGGTGCAGGACCGCATCCGTCGGTCGTCATCATCCACGAGCTGTATGGCCTGAACGAGAACATCCGTGACATCGCGCGCCGGTTTGCTGACGCGGGCTACGTCGCGCTGGCTGTCGACCTCTTCTCAGGTGGCGGCAATCGCAAGCTTTGTATTCTGCGAGTGATGTCGGCGCTGATGCTGCGACCGTTGAAGAACAAGGGGCTGAGCGACCTGCGTCGCTCGATCGACTGGCTCCAGCAGCGGCAAGATGTAGACGCGGACCGGGTTGGCGCGATCGGCTTCTGCATGGGCGGTGGCTACGCGCTCGCGCTGGCCTGCGTTGAGAGTGACCTGCGCGCGTCTTCTGCGTTTTACTGCGTCAACCCGCGCCCTCTCTCGGCGCTCCAGCGTGCCTGCCCAATCGTTGGCTCGTACCCGGAGGATGACTGGTCGGCCAAGTCCGGCCGAAAGCTCGACGAGGCGCTCGACCGGTACAACGTCCCGCACGACGTCAAGATCTACCCCGGCGCCGGCCACTCGTTCTTCAACGATACGCTCGAAGGTCATCATCCCGAGGCAGCCGCTGATTCCTGGCAGCGGACGCTGTCGTTCTTCGGTGAGCACATGGGGCGAAGGGATGCAGGGACGTAGGTGGCCAGAACGTTCAGCCGCCTACGTCCCTAATCCCCAATCGCTTCGTCTCCAGCCATCCTCGCCACCTCAACTGCCAGATCGCGCATGGCCGTCTTGAGCTCGGGCGGGTTCAGCACGGTCAAGGGCAGCTCGAGGCGAACAAGGGCACGCGCCAGCCAGTCGAGATTGTCGGAGGTACGTCGGAAGATCGTGCCGCCTTCGACCGCGGTCAGCGTGCCGTGACTGCGCGGAATGACGCGCTGTGCCAGATCGAGTGGCACATGCAGCAGGACCTCAATGTTCCAGGCTCCTGGCATCGTTGCCAGTGATTCCGCGACGAAAGCGAGGCTGTCAAAGCTTCGTGGCGGCGTGAAGGTTCCCTCAGCGGCAGCGATCTCCTCGATTCGGTCCAGCCGGAAGAGTCGAAGATCCTGGCGCAGGTGACACCAGCCGGCGACGTACCAGCGCGGGGCGTAAAAGGCGACACCATACGGGTCGAGGACGCGTTCGGTCACCTCACGTTGCCGGGCGGCATAGCGCATCCTGACCGGTTTGCCCCGGTGGGCGGCCAGCGACAGCGTCGCGAGCAACTCGGTTGAGGCAGGGTCGTATGTCGAGACCGACATCGTCAGCACCTGCTGAATGGCCTGGACCTGTTCTCGAAGCGGGGCCGGCAGGACGCGCTCGATCTTCGCAATCGCGCCCTCGCTGGCCGGGGCGGTCGCGGTCAGCCCCATCCGCCGCGCCAGCAGAAGACCGAGCGTCACCGCCAGCGCTTCCTCGTCTGTAAACATCAGCGGTGGCAGCTTGAATCCGGGCCGCAGTCGGTAGCCGCCGTGCCGTCCACGTTCGGCCTCAACCGGGATGCCGAGATCCTGCAACATCGTGACATAACGGCGAGCGGTTCGGACGTTGACTTCCAGCCGTTCGGCCAGTTCCGGACCGCTGACACTGCCGTGTGATTGCAGTAATTCGAGGACAGTCAGGACTCGGGTGGTTGGGTGATACATCTCGGCGTTCTCCCGCATACGTACGCATTGTCAGGTGGTCGTCGGAATGCGGCCCAGTAATGGCCGGGAAATCTAATCAGGACCGATTCTAACCGCATTCCATGAGACAATGAAATAGAGAAAACGGATGGCGCGAATGAGGTGACGAAGGGAGCCGGAACGTGGCGCATAGCACGCTCCGACAGGCGATCCAGATGTGGCAGCAGCGACTCGACCTGACCGGGATGGGGCTGGTCGAGACGACGCTGGCACAGGGGCGGGTTGGCGACGGCTGTTCGGTCGACGCAACGCTGGCACACCTCGCTCGCCGCAGTTCCGGCCAGTTCGCGGTCGAACTGGCCTACCCGTGGGGAAATGCAGATGGCGACGCTGGCTCGCTGCTGGGATTCTTGCCCGACGCGTGTGGGGCAGGCAACGAACGCGACGAATCCTGGCCACAGGCTGACGCCGCCTGACCTTCCCTGCGCATTCCCGTGGAGGGGGCTCACGCTGTATGGAGTTCAGTTGGCCGGACGTCAGCGCGAGACGACTCTCGCGACACGGCCTGACTGTCCCTGTTGAGGCATCACGAATGGTCGAACAAACCGGCGTCATCTGCGGAGCACACGCGCAGGTGATGTCGGCTGCTGAGCTGTCGATCGGCCTGCGGGTGGCCGGCGTGACGCGGTCGACGGTCCAGCGCGCACTCTGGACTGAGCGGACGCTTGTCAAGACCTACGGACCGCGAGGAACCGTCCATCTCCTGCCCACCAGCGACCTTCCAATCTGGACCGGCGCGCTGACGGCCGCGCCTGTGCCATATGGTGGGATGCCGGCCAACGTGCGGATGACGCCCGAGCAGACCGATGAGGTGATCGACGCGATTTACGAGGCTCTGGCAGACGCCGAACTGACGATCGATGAGTTGAATGTTGAAGTCATCGCCAGAACTGGTGCCTGGGCGGGCGACCTGGTCATGCCGGCCTTCAACGGCTACTGGCCGCGCTGGCGACAGGCCGTTACGACGGCTGCCCATCGCGGCGCCCTCTGCTTCGGCCCGAACCGGGGCCGCAACGTGACCTACACCAGCCCGCGCCGCTGGCTACCCGGTTTCGAGCCTGCTGAACGAGACCTGGCTCTGTCTGAGGTCGTTCGCCGCTACCTGTACGCCTATGGCCCTGCCACGTCGCAACAGTTCGCCCAATGGCTAGGGGTTCCGAGGCCGTGGGCGACGGCACTCTTTGACACGATGTGTCGCTGATCTGCGACAGGTCGCGATACATGGAGCTGAAGCCTGGGCCGTTGCTGGAGATCGCGAGGCTCAGAACGATGTCTGTAGCGTCCGGCTACTGCCCTACTTCGATGCCTACGTGGTTGGCTGCCATCCGCGCGAACGACTGTTTCCCGGCATCGCGAAGGAGCGGGCGCTTGCCGGTGGTCAGGCTGGGACGGTGCCAGTGCTGCTGGTTGATGGGTTGGTCGCCGGTGTCTGGCACCAGCGTCGCTCGGGAAGGAAGATCGCCATCATGGTCGAGTCATTTGGAACGCTGACCGCCCACCAACGATACGAACTTGAAGAACAGGTCGCTCGGATCGGCGACATCATGGAAGGCAGGCCGGAACTGACCTATGGCGAGGTAACGGTCGGGAAGCACCTTTGACGCTCGGAAATCATGACAGGTCCTGACAGGATTCGATGGGAGACTGAGATCGAGGGCCGTCGTGGGGCGTCCAGGCGGCGAGACGGAAGGGAAGCATCTGATGACACACGACGAGCTTCGACAGGCGATTGTCACCCAGCGGCAGCGGCTCGACCGCGCGGTAGCCGGACTTGACCGGCAGACGTTGGAGACCGCGCCGATGTGTGGAACGTGGTCGGCGCGCGACCTGGTTGGCCACCTGCTCGATTGGCAGACGGTTCTGCTGGCTGCGGCACGCTTCGCACTCGGTGGACCTCGACCCATCGATGTTCCGATCGAGGACGGCGAGGCATTCAACGCCAGCCATGCCTCAGCCCGGATACGCGATCGCTGGGTCGAGACGAAAGCTGACTTCGACGCCTCGCTCGATGACGCGCTGGGCTGGCTCGATCGGCTGACGCCCGAGCAGCTTGCGACGCCGGCAGACTACCCGTGGGGTGAGCCGGGGGGCACAATCGCTGGTCTGCTGGAAGTGATCGCAGAACACCTTGACGAGCACTGTGCGTATATCGAGGCGTGGCGGCAAGCTGCCGCCGCCTGAGTGGCGAATATGACGGGTGAGGGAGTGTCAATGTCGGTGGCTGACGACTTGAGGCGTGCCATTCTTGAGGAGCATGCGCGCTACCGCGCGACGATCTCCGATCTTGATCAGGTGACACTCGAAACTGAGCCGGCCGTCGGCGTCTGGCCGATTCGCGACCTGACTGCGCACCTGACCGCCTGGATCGACGCGTTGCTGGCGACCGCTGCATACGGACTCGGCGGCCCAACACCGGCGCACATCACGATCAGTGACTTTGACGCCTTTAACGCCGCTAACGTCGAAGCCGCCCGCGGAAAGGACTGGCCCACTATCCTGGCTGAACTCGATGCTGGGGTCGAACGAGCCGCCAGTGACGTGTCCGCGTTAACGGATGAGCAGCTTGCGACCGAGATGGACTTCCCGTGGGGCCAGCGCGGCGCGATCTCCCGCTTGCTGGAGATCATCCCGCATCACCACCACGAACACCGTGAAGACGTCGAACGCTGGTTGGAATCGCGTGACGCGTGATGGGTGATGTCGTGACATTGCGGGATGTCGTCAGCGATGACATCCCAGTCTTCTATGCGCACCAGCTTGACGCGGAGGCGACCGAGATGGCCGGCTTCCCGGCCAGAACCTGGGATGCCTTCACCTCGCACTGGGCCAGGATTCTTGATGACGTGACGACCGTCAATCAGACCGTGCTGGTCGATGGCCGGGTCGCTGGAAGCCTTGCCAGCTTTCTCCAGGATGGCGAGCGTGAGGTCGGCTACTGGCTGGGCCGCGAGTTCTGGGGCCGTGGGATTGCCACCCAGGCTCTGGCCGCGTTTCTGTCTCACGAGCAACGCCGCCCACTTTTCGCACATGTCGCCCGGCACAACGTTGCCTCACGCCGTGTCCTCGAAAAGTGTGGCTTCATGCTGATCGCCGAGGAACCAGACGACTTCCGGTTGCAACTGCGAGATTGAGCCGGATCCGGATCGACGTTCATCCCTGTTCCCTTGGAACGGCCTGGGCGGTTGTGTGGCCGCCGGTGTCCTCGTCGCGCTGCTGCGGGAGGCCGTTACGTGGGGTGTACTGGCGGCGCAGCCAGCTTGAGAGGCCGTCGAGACCCGGGAAGAGAACGCGCTCGGTGACGTTGGCCTGGTCGAGCTTATCGCGGACCTCCCACTTGACCCCGGCCGGAATGACGATCTTGCGGATCAGTTCGGGATGCGCGGTCAACCAATCGTCGAGCGAAACGCTCGAGCTGGACATCAGCGAGAAGAGCGCGTACTGGTTGACGATGCGGGCATCGAGCGACGGCGGCTCGAAGAATGTGGCGAAGCTGAGTACCGGGTCAGCCAGGTCGAACGCCAACGCGTCGAAGTCAGCCAGCGAATTCGCTGTGCGAGCCAGCATCTCGGCTGTGAAGACATTCGCCCCTTCTTCGAAGAGTACCTTCCGCAACGTCTGGGGAAGGAAGTCGTGCGCTCGAACATAGTTCACGCACCAGATCAGGCCATCGACATCGAACTGGTCAAGGGTTGACGTGGCGAAGTGCATCGCGACGAACGGAGAATATGACCAGTCGAGCAGCCGGGTCGGCAAGCCGTGATGCTGTGCCATTGCGAGCCAGTGCCAGGTTGTGTCGCCAGGGTAGGCGCTGGTCGCCTCCAGATGCGCGTACTTGCGGAAATTCCGCAGGAGATGGCCCTCCATCTGCTGATAGGATCCGCCTAGCCGCATCAGACTGGTTCGGAAGGTCGACCATTCGATGTTGGCGACGCCGCGAAAGGCGTAGTTCGAGCGAAAGCGCTCGATCCCCGGCTGCCAGGAATCTTCGTAGAGGCAGTCGATCAGGTCGTTCCAGCTCGTGACAGTGATCTCTTCCACGTCTCCTCCGACCATGATCGCAGACTGCCAACGTCTGAACGATAATCCGCAGCGGACAATCAGCGCAAAGGGGAGAACAATGGAGCATCATGCGGACTTCGCCGTACCGGTCACCCAGCGGCTCTGGATGACGACAACGGTCGAGCGGCGCAATGGCAGCGGCAAGATCGCCGGCTGGGCGATCTCGCTCGGCTGGTGGGTCGGGCCGAACGTCAACGACGACGGCACGCCGGGTGAGCCGACCGGCGTCCTCTACCTGATCGTCGATGAGCACGATCCCGGCCCGCCAGTCTGGATCGCTCAGGGTAACATCGCCTCCTGCAAGCTGTACGGAATGAACGACTGAAAGGGCAGAGTGTGATCAGCGGACGCGCGGAACCGGATTTTGAGATCGATCCCATGATGCGGCGGGAAGTCATCGACGGCGTCGTCAGCCGGCTGCGGACCCGCTACGTCTTCCCCGAAGTCGGCGAGCGAATGGAGGCGCATGTCCTGGCCCGCGTCGAGGCCGGTGACTACGACGAGATCACGACCGCGAAAGCGCTGTCAGAGTTACTGACGGAGGATATCCGCGAGATCAGTAACGACGGCCACCTGCGTGTGCGCTACAGCGCCGAGCCTCGTCCGATCCACGCGCAGGAGTCGATCTTCGACAACCCCGAGCGCGTCGAGGAGTATCGACAGATTGCCCGGCAGGCCAACTATGGCTATCGCAAGGTCGAGCGGCTGGCCGGCAACGTCGGCTTTATCGAGCAGAACGGTCTGCACGATGTCACGGTTGCTGCTGCGACTGCGATGGCAGCGTTCAATCTGATCGCCGACACCGAGGCGTTGATCATTGACCTGCGCGCTAATGGTGGTGGCGACCCACGTCATGTCGCGCTGATCTGCTCGTACCTGCTGCCGGAGGAGCCGGTCCACCTCAACAGCTTCTACTCACGCGAGGACGACGGCATCCAGCAGTTCTGGAGCTGGCCGTGGGTCCCAGGCCGCCGCTACCTCGACAAACCGGTTTGGGTGTTGACTGCCGAACGCACCTTCTCTGGCGCGGAGGAACTGTCGTACAACCTCAAGACGCTCGGCAGGGCAACACTGGTTGGCGAGACGACTGGGGGCGGTGCGAATCCTGTCAACATGTATCAGATCAATGCCCACTTCGAGATATCGATCCCGTTCGCGCGAGCGGTCAACCCGGTCACTGGCGGGAATTGGGAAGGGACTGGTGTTACGCCAGATATCAACGTCCCTGCTGCTGACGCGCTCGACACTGCCTACACGCTCGCCCTGCGTTCCGTCCTCGGTCGCCTCGACGGGTACATGGACCGCCCACGCGCCGATCTGGAACGCGAGGTTCGGGAGGCGCTGGCTGGCATTGAGTCGGGATTCGGGAAACGGGATTCGGGGCAAGGGAACGAGGTTGCTTCGTCATAGCAACTCGGCACGTGAGGGGCTACACATGTTCGCAGCATGGTAGAGAGGTCTGTATGCCCCGCGCTTCGTGACAACTGTGTCGTGCGATTTTGGAGTGACCCGGCGTGGCATCCTGCAAGCGGCCCCACCGCGAGCCCACTGACGACTGGCTGCAGCTGGGCCTTGCCTGACCAGGAACCTTATGAGCTGATTCGACCGGTGGTGCTCTATGGCCGCTCGCTGGCTGAGCGCGCCCAGCAGGCCGGGGTCGCCCTGAGTACGATGTATCGAAACACGGCACGCTTCGACACATTCATTTGACTCATTCGATGCGGTCTCGAATCCAGCGGCATCATGTCAACGGAAATCAGACATGGTGGAACGCCCTGGTAGGCAGGGCGTTCCACGGGACGTGGGTGTGAGGGAGTTATGAGCTTGTGCCTGGGATCACTTCCGGTGCAATCAGTTGAGCATCGTCGCCTGGCAACTCGTTCATCTCCAGAAAGAGCTGGTCTGTGCGAGTGTCGCGCGCGGGGGCCAGGGTGGACGGCAACTCGTTCATCTCCCTGAGGCGCCAGGTTGACTGATCGACGTGTAGTGTCGATGTCGGGTGACCGTGGGCCAGCCAGCCTTCGCCCATACCGTCGGTCTGGTGCGGCCTCGATCAGTGCGCTGTCGGCCGACGTGTTTGCCAGGGACCCCTCGCCCTGACCGGGGTTGTCGTACGCCTTTGGTCGAACAACGGCCTGAGACGCACTGGCGCTGGTCGCCGACTGCGTGTCATCGAGAGCGGCCTGACCAACGGCCCCGCCGATGATCCCCGCGACGAATGCTGCAGTGATCCCAACTGCTGCCACGGAACCAGTCACCCGATTGAATCCGAACCGATGAGTCGACGTTGTGGCCTGCATCGGAGTGTCCTTCCTGTCGTGATGGTTGTCGTTCGGTGCGCCGCCTGGCGCTTACTTGATCTGCAGTTCCAGCATGCGCTCGGGCTGGGTTCCTCACCAGGCACGACTCACATAACGGCTCGTATATGGGCGTAAGATGTGAGTGATGCTAGTGATGCTATGGTCGTGACTGCATCGTCCCCGAGCCACGTCAGGCAGGGAAGCGGGTGACCTATGGACGAGGAATGGACCGCCGACTTTGCAGAGATCCTGCGTCGCGCCCGCCGTGCGTCTGGTCTGTCGCAGGAGGAACTGGCCGAGCGAGCCGGCCTGAGTGCGCACGCCATCAGCGCCCTTGAACGCGGCGTCAACCGTGCGCCGCGGCCGGACACGCTCGATATGCTGGCCGACGCGTTGGCATTGTCGTCGGATGAGCGGCGACGCTGGGTACTCCTGCGGCGCCAGCAGGCCAGCCGGGCGCCGACTGAGGCCGCCCGCAACACTGAGCCTGGCGGGTCAACCCCACCGACAAATCTGCCGGTCCAGCCGACCCGCTTCTTTGGCCGCGTGGCTGAAATGGCAAGCATCGGGCAGTTGCTGCGCGACGATGCGACCCGGCTCGTGACGCTGACCGGCCCTGGGGGCAGCGGCAAGACCCGCCTCGCCGTCCAGGTGGCCGCTGGGTTGCGGCACACCTATCCCGATGGGGTGTTCTTCGTCGATCTGGCGCCAGTTAGTGCCTCAGAGCTGGCGCTGGCGGCGCTGGCCGCGACGCTCGGGCTGCGGTCGCGTGCCGACCAGGCGCTTCGCATAACGCTCAGCCAGTGGCTGGTGGATAAGCGTCTGCTGCTGGTGCTGGATAACCTCGAACACATCCTCAGCGTCGCACCGGAGATTGCTGATCTGCTGGGCTCCTGCCCGGATGTGCAGATTCTGGCGACATCGCGAGCGCCGCTGCGGTTGCGGGCGGAGCATGAGTTCCCAGTGCCGCCGCTGCCGGTGCCGCCGAGCGAGGCGGTGCCGGACGCGCTTGACGCGGCCGAACTTGACGCGGTGCGCCTGTTCATCGACCGCGCACGTGCCGTCCAGCCAACCTTCGATGCACAAGGCGAGGACGCGCTGGTCGTCGGGCGCATCTGCCGGCTGCTGGACGGGCTGCCGCTGGCGATTGAGTTGGCGGCTGCCGGCGTACGCTTGCTGCCACCGCAGGCGATCCTCGCGCGGCTGGAGCAGCACCTGCCGCTGGTCGGCAGCGGCCACCGCGACGCGCCTGCCCGGCAGCGGACGTTGCACAACACGATCGCCTGGAGCTACGACCTGCTGACTGTGTGGGAGCAAGCCTTGCTGAGGCGCCTGAGTCTGTTTCAGGGCGGCTGGTCGCTGGAGGCGGCCGAGGCGATTGCGGCGGATCAAGCTGAGCACGGCCGAGCGCGACGTCCTGGATGGTTTGGGTACGCTCGCCGAGCACAACCTCATTCAGATGCGGGCCTGGGTAGACGGCTCACCCCGCTTCACGATGCTCGAGACGATCCGTGAGTTCGGACGTGCGCGACTCGCCCAAGACGACGCACGCGAGGCCGTCCGGCAGCGCCACGCGGAGTATTTCGCGACGCTGTTCGACGGCTCCGAGGGCGCCTGGCACACGCGGGAGGCCGAGGCGTGGCTGCGGCGCGGCGCGGCCGAGATCGAGAACGTGCGTTTGGCGCTCACGTGGGCGATCGACCACGACCCGGTGACGGCGCTCCACCTGGCGCGCGAGATGTCGTGGATCTGGATCATGCTCGGCGCGCTGCATGAGGGGCAGGAGTGGATCAAGCGGGCGCTGGCGAATGCGGGCGAGGTCTCGGACCAACTGCGGGCTGGGGCCCTGTATTGGATCGGTCACCACGCGACGACGGTCGGTGACTACACCACGGCCCGCGCGACCCTTGAAGAGGCCCTGGCGATCTACCTCGACCTCGGGGATGCGGTCAGTGAAGCGCGCTGCGTGTTTTGTCTGGGCCGGATCGGCATGTTCGCGGATGACGCCGCGCAGGCCGTCGCGCTGTACGAGTCGGCGGAAGCCGTGTTTCGCCAACACCACGATCCGCAGCTGATGATGGCCCTGTCGAACCTGGGCGGCGTGCTGCTGGACATCGGCGAGCTAGAGCGGGCAGCCGCTGCGCTTGACGAAGCGCTGGCACGTGCTGAGCAGGACGGTCTGGACTGGCATCGCGCGCAGATTCTGGAGTTGCAGGGGCTGCTCGGTCTGACCGGCGGCGACGTGGCATTCGCACGGCAGGCACTGCAACGCTGCCTCCAACTCTCCGGTGACGCACCGGATTTGCGCTTTGTCGCGCAGGCGATCGAGACGTGCGGCTGGCTGGCGGCGGTCGAGGGCCACGCGACCCAGGTGGCACGGCTGCTCGGCGCGGCGAGTCGGATGCGCGCGACCGCCGGCGTCCCGGCGCCACCCACGACAGAGCGTATCCACGAGCGCTACGTGCCGTTGGCGCGGGCGCGGCTCAGCGAGGCTGACTGGGAGCAGGCCTGGTCGGAGGGGCACGCCATGACGCCGGCCGCGACTCGCGAACTCGCCCTTGAATGGCTCAGTATGTAGGACCCCGAAGGTGGCACGGGTGGTCCTGTGTGAGTCTGATCGAGCTTTCGAACAAACGTAGGTGGTTGCCGCTTCGTATCCCAACGCACCGCTGCGCAGACCATCATGACGCGAGGTGTGGAGCTTGCAACGGCATTCCCTTCCCCGAATGTCGTTTCCCGAATCCCGAAACTACTGCGCCAGCTCCGGCCAGAGTGCCAGCAGGACGCGTTCGGCGTCGTGGCGGATAAGGGTCTTGGTTGAGGCAAACTCGCCGGGGATGACGCGCGGGACGAGGGTTCGGAGTGTCTCGATGTCCGCCTCGACCGGCTCGGCGCCGCTGGCGCCGTAGCGCGAGAGCAGCTCCTGCGGGTAGCGCGTCGGGCCGTTGGTGTTGACCATGACGGTGTCGACGCGCCGGCCGAGGTAGCGGTGGATCTCGCGGACAAAGTCGGACGCTTTGTAGCCGTCGGTCTCGCCATGCTTGGTCATGACGTTGCAAACGTAGACGATCTCACCGTCGCAGGAGCGGATCGCCTCGGCGACATCCTCGACCAGCAGGCAGGGGATGACGCTCGTGTAGAGGTCGCCGGGGCCGATCAGCACCTTGTCGGCGCGTTCGAGTGCCTTCCGGGCGCGACTGGCGGCTGAGACTGGCGGGTCCAGATAGACGCGTTCGATCGGCAGGACGGTCCGGTCCCATGCCTGGTCGATGGCCGATTCGCCACGGACGACGGACCCATCCTTGAGCTCGGCACAGAGGGTCGCCTGGTCGAGCGTCACCGGCAGGACGCGGCCGGCAGCGTTGAGCAGCTCCTCGGCATCCTCGATCGCGCCGATCAGGTCACCATCGTTGAGGTCCTGCAACGCGTGCAGGATCAGGTTGCCGAGCGAGTGACCGCCGACAGGGCCGTCACTCCCATTGCCATTCGACGCATTTGGGAAGCGATAGGAGAAGAGATCGCCCCAGAGGCGAGATCGTCGCGAGAGAGCGACCAACGCCTGGCGCAGATCGCCGAGCGGAAGCGGACGGCCGAACTCGTCCATCAGCTTGCGCGATGACCCTCCGGAATCCGCCATTGTCACGATTGACCAGAGGTTGCCGGGTGCGACGACGTTCTTCAGTTCGGACAACATCGTGAATGAGCCGGTCCCGCCACCGATCGTGACAACCCGCTCCTGAATCTGGAAACGCACCCTGTTGATCCCCTTTCGATCAATCCTATGCCGCTGATGATACCGCCTCCCAGCGGTACGGTGGCACCGACGTTGCAACGTTGGAACGTGCGCTGCGATTGATTCGGATAAAGCGACGGAGGTTTCCATGCAGCACGTACAGGCCGGACAATGCGGACTCTGCGTCCACTTCGGGGAACACCACGCACAACAGCCGCAACTGATCCAGATTCGCACGAAACATGAGGCTCCTGAGGATTTCACCGACGAGTGCGGCCACCCACAGCACGCCCCGCTCCACCTGGTCGTCACCCCAATCAGCGGCTGCGCGGGCTATGAGCCAGCTCCGGAGGCGATGCAGGCCGATTAGAGGCGATTGAACGCACGCCTTCCTGTCTGAGGAGAGCCGGAGTTTCCCCGACCGTCGTTTTGGGCAGCGGTGAAGACCCTCTCCGCTGCTCATGACGACGGTCGGGGCGTTGCAATTCTGTGCAGCATTAGTGAATGATGTGCCGGTTGTCGTACCGCTCCCGATTCTTCGGGAGCGTTCGTTGTCCAGGCGAGAGCGTGGGGCCGGTTCGTGCGTGCCATTCAGACCGTTCGCGACAGGCTCGACCCGCCGTTGCTCGGTGCGCTGCTGCTTGCAACAGGAACTGTCGTCCTCGCTGCCTGGGTTTCGATCAACATCTTCGACCGGCTGCCGCATGTCGAGGACGAGGTTGCCTTCGTCTTTCAGGCGCGGACGCTCGCCGGAGGAGAACGTTGTCGCCGAACCACCGGCTCGACCGGAGTTTTTTCGCATCCCTTTCGTGATTGTCCGCGACGAGATGTGGTTCGGGAAGTATCCGCCCGGCTATCCGCTTGTGCTGGCGGTCGGCGTACTGGCGGGCGCGCCGTGGCTGGTGAACCCGCTGCTTGGTGGGCTGGCAGTCCTGCTGGTCTTCCTCGCCGGACGGCGGCTCTACGATGCTCCAACCGGGCTGGTAGCGGCTGCCCTGCTGGCGATTTCGCCGTTCCTGATGCTTCAGGCCGGCTCGATGATGTCGCACGTTGCGGCGCTGGTCTGGACGCTGCTGGCGCTGTTGGCGTTCGAGGCTGTCGTCCGGCGTGGGGCAACCTGGCCAGCGCTCGGATGTGGTGCGGCACTGGGCATGCTCGCGCTGACGCGCTCGCTGACCGCCGCCGGAATCGGGCTGCCGATCGGTATCTGGCTGCTGTTGCTGATTGCCCGAGACCGGCGCAACCTGCGGTTGGCCGGACTCGTCGCGGGTGGAGCGCTGCCGTTCGTCGTCGCGCTGCTGACCTATAACTGGCTGACGACCGGCAGCCCATTCCAGACCGGGTATGAGCTCTGGTGGGACTGGGACCGGATTGGGTTCGGCGAGGGCATCTCCCGCGACCGTAATTACACGCTCTACGAGGCGTGGGACAACATGAAGTCGAACGCCGGTGATCTCTCGATGTATCTGTTCGGCTGGCCTGCCCGCCTCAGCGTCGTCCCGGCAGTTGCCGCTGCTGCAATGGCTATCTACCGAGCCATCGTCTGGTGGCGTCGACCGGCTCAGCGGCCTGGTCTGCGTGAACGGCACGCCAATACCTGGGACCTCTTCCTGGCCGGGACGGTCGTCAGCCTGATCGGTGTCCACATCATCTACTGGACCGACGGACAGATGTACGGGCCGCGCTACTATTTCGAGATCGTCGGCGCGCTGGCGTTGCTGACGTCGCGCGGACTCATTCTCGTCGCGACGATTCTGGCGGGGCGTATCCGCCGTGCCGGTTTGCAGCGTTCGACGGCTCAGGCAGCGGCGTTGACCGTGGTCATGCTGGTCGTGATGCTGCTTTCGCTACATAGCGCCCGCAACTTCAGCCAGGATCGTTTCGACGAGTTCCGGGACTGGTACGGCATCAATCGCGATGGCCTTGAGACGGTCGATGCTGCCGGAATAACGAACGCCATCGTCTTCGTCAAGATCGAGACGTGGTCGGAGTACGCGCCGTTCTTCCTCGAATCCGCACCCGGACTCGATGGCGACATCATCTTCGCAATAGACCGCGGCCCTGCCGCGAACCGTCGCCTGTTGTCCGACTATCCCGAACGGGACATGTATCTGTTCGATCACGGACGGGTTGTGCGAATCGGGACGTAGGGACTGAGAAATCGCCAGATTTCCGGTGTTCCGGAGTCCCTCGTTTCTACGTTTCTGATCTTCTCGCCCTCCGAATCTGATCGGCGTGTTCGTGGGCGTGGACGGCGTAAATGCGCAACCAGTCCTCGGCGGTGTACGGGCCGGTATCGGAGTGGGTGCCGCCGCGCTGCCAATCAGCGTCGGACATCTGCGTCAGGATCTCGGCTGTCGTCGCGCGAGCCAGCCGGAAGGCTTCGAGCGAGTTTTCAATCGGACGGTCGTACCAGAGGCGAGTGGCAAACGCTGCCTCGTCGTAGCCCTGGATCAGGGGATTGTCCTCGACCAGTACCCGCCGGATGCGGATTGCTGACGTCATTTCGCTGTCGGCCAGGTGGTGGACGACCTCACGAGGTGACCACTCGCCCGGCGCCTCGCGCGAATCCAGCGTCGCGTCGTCTGCGCCGCCCAGCGCCTCAACGATGACGCGATAGCCGTCCATGTACTGCTCGACAAATTGCGCTCGTTCGAATGGTGTCATCTGGTTGGCTGTCCTTCCAAAATCTCATCGAATTGCAGCACGCACGTGGTCCGTGTTGAACGAACTGTCGCACGTGTCTTGTGTAACCGGCCAGTACCAATCCCCCCGTGGACATACGCACTACGAGCGACAAGGGCTGGTCCACCATATTACCGCCCCTCGTTTCATCCCCCGTCGCCAACCCGCAGTGTCTGGCTGAGTTGGGCGCGGCGGTTGATGGCGGTGAAGACTGCGATTGCGCCGATGGTGACGAGCGTCAGCGCGACAGTGATGGTGGTGATCGAGAGCCAGTCGATCCGCAACGGGACGCTCGTGTCGGGGCCGACGAAGGCCGACACATCGAGACCCGGTTCGATCAGCCGGACGATCGCGATGCCGAGCGCCGTTCCGAGGCTGGAGGCGACGATCACCGCCGGAATCTGCTCGACGACAGCCAGCCGGAGCGCTTGTGGCTGCGATAGGCCAAGCGTCCGCAGGAACGAGAGATCGCGTGAACGGGCACGGGCGGTCAGCGTCAGGGCCGTCACGATCGCGAGGACGGCGTAGAGGGCGGCCATCCCAACGGAGAGTGCGAAGCTGCGGGTGACGCCCTGTGAGAGCGGAGCGTCACGGATCTCTTCGTAGGTTTCGCTGCGTGAGAGCACATCGACGTTGACGACGGCGGTCACGCCACCGGCGACGCGATCGTCGGAGCCGGTCTGGTCGGCTATGACGAGCTCGATCTGCTCGCTGGTCAGCAGATCGCCGTCGAGGTAGGCGACGTTCGGGCGAATCTGCGAGTCGGGCGCGGCCATTTGCACCGCGCGCAGGTTGACAATCGTCGCCTGCGTTCCTTCCGGGAGGCCGGCAAACGTCGGCCGGATGTCGTCAACACGCAGAACGATATCGACCGGCGAAGGCATAGCGGGAACGGTGATTTCCACCTCACTGCCGATGCTGAGCTCGTCGTCATCCCATCCAGCGAGAATGGCTGGTAGCGGGTTATGCTCGGTGCCGAGTGCTGTGCCGCCAGGGATGTCCAGCAGGCTGTCGGGAAACTGCGGGTCGGCGCGCGTTCCGGCGTTCATCTCGGCGAGGTCGCCGGTTTCGACGGCCAGCAGCGTACCGTTGCTGATTGCAGCCTGGACGGCTTCGGCCACGTCGGTGACGCCCTCGATGGCACCCAGGTTGAGCCGGTCGGGGAGGATGCTATCCGGTGTCTCGACCCGGTACGGCGCTCCGACCGTCTGCCAGGCGCCCTCGTTCTGTGCCTCTGAGATCGAATAGCGGACGATAGTCGTGAAGATAGAGATCCCGATTGCCAGCAGCATCACCAGCAACGGCAGATGGGCAACTGGCGACTGGCCCGACACGCGCCGCAGGCCGACGAAGACGACAAGCCCACGCCCAGCTCCGGCGATTCGCGCGGCCAGCCGCATCACGAGCGGGTAGAGACGCAGTGCGACCAGCCCGACTGCCAGTGTCAGCAGAATCGGGACAGCGGCCAGGAACGGGTCGAACGAGACATCGCCTTCAGCGGTGACGCGCGGCTCCAGCCCGCGTCGGCGTAGGAGAACGATCCCGGCGACTGCGACGAGGACGACAGCACCCTCAGCCGCCAGCCGGCGCGGAGAGGTGCGCCCACGATGCAGGCTCGCACGACTCAGGAGCGTGCCGAGAGCCGTGTTGATGTTTACTCGCGAAGCGATGACCAGCAGTGCGATCGTCAGTACAGCCGTCACGACGCTTCCTGTGATCGACCATCGGTTGGGCCTCGAATCCACCAGTAACAGCGCAAGAGCGTAGCCGGCCAGCGCGGCCGGGACACAGAGTATCAGCCCTTCGACAACCTGAGCCGAGAAGAGTTGCGTGGACGACGCACCTCGTCCGCGAATGAGCGCGATTGTCGCCTGGCGCCGGTCGGCGATCAGGGCTGCCAGCAGCGCCAGTGCCGTCATTCCCGTCACGAGCAGACCGATTGCGGAGAGCGCGATCACCGTCAGCGCGACGTTGGTCTGCAATGTGAAGTCGTTGAGCAGGCGCGGGAGGTCGTTGCGGACGACGACCAGTTCGTGACCGCCTTGCAGCAGGTTGTCGGTCGGTCCCTTGGTGAGTTGGACCTGACGTGCCTCGCCGATGATGGAATGGTAGTTGTCGGTTGCGAGTGCGTTGGGATCGACATAATAGTTCCACGCATAATCGATATCCGCGCCAATCGTCGCGAACAGATCATTGTAGGCTTCCGGCGCGATCAGGACTCCGGCGTTGATGATCTGACCGAAGTCGGTCGCGAAACCGAAGATGATCGGGTCGGTCAGGAGCGTGTCGCCGTTCCAATAGTCTGCGTCGGGTTCGGTGACATTGAACGTGCCAGTGACGTGGACGATCGCCTGGTCGTTGGTGTCATTAACGACGATCCGCGTCAGCTCGCCGATCCGGAGGCCCATTTCAGCCGCAGCCGGTTCGCTGATGGTGACCTCGAAACGCTGCCGGTACGGCTCTCCTCGCGCTCCGGGAGTGTTGAGCCACTCCGAGAGGCGCATCGTCCCGCGCTCGACCGGCATCCGGCCGGCCGTGAGCTGGATGTGTTCCTCTACGTTGCTCATGACCCTCAGTTGCAGTGAGCGCATGAAGTCCGGCGCGTCCTCGCTGACCGGCAGCGCGGTCACGGTGCCAGTGTCGATGACGTACTCGTTGCCGGTGATGATCTGGCGCAGTGAATCGGGCAGTTCAGACTGGTAGTTGTCGCCTTTCTGCCGGAACATGTCGGCGTCGCCCGCATCCGGGTTGAAGCGGAAGGGCAGGCTGACGCGCAGGTTGCGTGCTTCATCCGGCGCCCGCGCCATCCGGTAGGTCAACTCGTCGTCCAGCATCGTCGTATACAGGCGAGGGATTGCCGCCATCACGACGCTGGTCAGGCAGACGACGAGCGCGACGGTCGCGATCATCGTTCGCTCGGTGCGCAAATGGCGCAGGAGGATGGCGAGTTGGCTCATCGCGCGTCGGATCATGCGTCCTCGCCAATCCGCAGCAGCGTGCCGAGGCCGATTCGCCGCAGCAGCAACGCCAGCAGCCCGCTGACGATAACCAGCGTCGCGATCGCGGCCAGCTCGAGCAGCGTAATCGTGCCCCATGGGATGACGATATTGGCCGACGGAAAGGCGCGAGTCGCCTCCTGCGTCACCGATATCTGTGGCAGGACGAGCCACGAGAGCATGAGACCGAGCAACGTTCCGAAGACGAGCGAGACGACCAGCAGGAAGCCATGTTCCAGCAGCAGCCAACCTGCCAGCTGGCGCGGAGAGAGGCCGATCGCCCGCAGCAACGCGAACTCTGTCAGCCGCTCGCGGACGGAGACGGCGGCGCTGGTGACGAAGCCGATCAGCGCGAAGACGATTGCCGCGACGAACCCGATCGAGAGCGCGCCGATCATCCCGAGCGCGACCGGGTCGGTCCGCAGGATCTGAACTCGCTCGTGCTGTGGCGCGACGAGCGTCGATTGGAATGGGATCTCACGCAGCGTCTCGGCGACGGCGCCGGCCTGGTTGTCGTCGACGGCTAACCAGTACTCGTCGGGATCCGTGAGAGGCATTCCCGGCCGGCCAAGATCGTACGCCGCCTGTGTCTCCGAGTCGATGACGACGAAAAGTCTGGAATCGACATCGAGGGTCGGGAAGGCGTCGAGGATGCCGGCAATGACGATCGACTGACTGCCGCGCGACAGGTCCATTTGAAACGTGTCGCCGACCTCGAATGCGAGTTGCTCCAGCAGGAAACGTGAGACGAGAGCCGGGACTTCACTCGGCACTTGCGAGCCGGAAGGTCGAAGGCGGTACGGAATGTCGAGTGGCTGGAGCCACGCTGAGCCAGTCGTATATGCAACACCAAATGAGTCCGGCGCGATCAGCGGTTCAAGGGTCGGGAAGATCGAGAGCTGGAGATCTATCGCGCCGTGGTCAGTCCCCCAGGCGCCGGCGTTGAAGTCGATCTCGACCGGCTGCCAGTCGTCACCGTCGTCGCTGGCGCTCGTCGCGACGCTATGTAGCACGAACGTACCTCCCGGCCCACTGTCGCCTGTCGTCGGGTAGGAGGTCGCCGTGAACTCGACTGACACCAGCTCGATCGGGTAGACGACCGAGACTGGCGTGCCGTCAGGCAGCGTCCTTGTCAAAGGGACGACGACGCGCTCCACGGAATCGTCGGCCAGTAGCGGCTCGCCGGTCAGTCGGTGGAAGTACCCGTCTGCATCGCGGATGACCAGCGCCGGGCGCATGATTGAGCCTGGATGCGATGTCGCCTGTAGTTCGGCCGCCAGCCGTCGTGGCTCGCCGGAGATCGCGACTGTTTCGATCCGCGGACGCTGCCCTTCCAATCGCGCAAGCATCTCCGCGAATGGCTCGCTGGCAAGGTCATCACGGAAGCGAATGATCTCTGCCGCCTGATCGATATCGACCTCGACGATATCGGCTGTCTGACGGGAGTTGCCGATCGAGCGGAACGATCGCCAGACTGGCATGACGGCTTCGACACCGGCCACATCCTGGTATGCGTCGGCGATGTGGACCCGCTCGATCGCTTCCGGCCGCTGGTTCGGCTGGACGCGCAGGTCGGCGCCGACCTGGAAATCTGCCTGGTCGCTCTGTGAGACGTGCCAGGTGGAGGAGTAGGAGACGGTGAAGAGCCCGATCGCCAGCGCCAGCATCAGCAGCAGCGCCGAGCGGGCGTAGCGCAATGGCCGTCGCGAGACCTGCCAGGCGCTGAGCGCCGTGACTGCACGCCCGCGTCGTGTCGTCAGCCGTTCGCCGATTGATGCCAGAAGCGGGACGAGCCGCAACGCGACGAGTGCTCCGGCCAACAGCCCGATTGCTGGCGCTGCCACCAGCAGCGGATCGACCTCCAGCCGCCCACGGACCGATTCTGTCAACGGTAATCCATAGCGACGGAGCTGGAATAGCGCAATGCCAGCGACGGCCAGCAGCATAATGTCGATTGCGCCGCGTTGTGCGATGCCGCGCGTCCGCTGGCGGCTGCGCCCGCCTTGCCCCTCGATGCTCGATCGGGCTGACGCGACCGCAGGCAACGCCAGCGTGATGATTGCCGCCACTCCGGCCAGCGCGCCGAGCGCGAAGGCGGTCCGCGTAACCTGCGGGTTCAGCGTCAGTCCGATCCCGGCCAGCGGCCCGATCACGTTGAGCAACCGTAGCAACCATGCCGCGAGGAATGGGCCGGCAACGATAGCAGGGATGGCGAGGAAGGCTCCCTCCATCAGCGCCAGCGCCAGCATCTGGCTCACCCCAGCCCCACGCGAGCGCAGCAGGACCGTTTCATTGCGGCGCTGATCGACCAGTAGTCCCGCCGAGAGGACCAGCGCGTAGCCCGCCAGGATCGCCAACTGGACCGTCAGGATCAGGACGCCGGAACGGGTCGCCAGCAGGGAGCGTTCGATGTCGCCGAGGATGATCGTCAGCTCAATGTTACCGGTCAGCCGAGCGTCGACATCGAGCTGTGTTTCGATGTTGGGCTCCAGTGACGGTAGTGCGGCCCGGATGACAGGCACGTCCTCGACCGTCATCTGCTCGATCAGCGGGACCGCCCGCCAGCCGATCGTGGCTGGTCGCTGGTTGAACGTGCGCAGGAAGGTCTCTTCGGTTACGACGAATGGTCCATAGCGGGTGAAGGACGATCCCGGCTCGATCCCGGCCACCTCCAGCTCGTTGGCATACCAGTATGGATCGAGCGGATCGTTGACCTCGTAAATCCCGCTGACGACGGCGTTCACCGTCGTTGTCTCATCGACCCGGTTCACGAGTGGGATCTCGTCGCCGAGGCTCAGGTCGAGCGCCAGCGCCGCACCCTCCGGGATCGCAACCGAGACGACGTTCGTGCCGGTCCCAACAATTGGCCACTCTCCGTCGAGCAGCAGCGCGTGGTCCTGCAGGTTCTCGTAGAAACGGAAGACGACCAGGCTGGTGATCGGCTCACCAACGGAATGCGGTAGCGCGTATGTCTCAGAGATGCCAGTGCGGTAGATGGTGACACTGTCAGGTCCGAAGACCCGTTCGATTTCGGATGTGACGACCGCGTCCGCCTCGGCTACTGCGTCAGGCCGGAGTGACGCTCCAAACTCGATATTCGCCTCGCGGGTCGGGGCATCGCTGATCGTGCGCTGTAACGCAGCCAGGTAGACCGAGTTGGCGTAGATCGGTCCAGCGGCCAGCAGTGTGATCGCCAGCAGGATCGTCGTGAAAGCCGTCGTCAGGACCAGACCCGATGCGCGGACACGCTTCAACATCACCCGCCAGGCCGCGACAAAGATCGCGGTCATCGGCGTGCTCGCCCGTGCATCTCTCGCGCTTTTCGGCGACAGAGCGATGTCATGCTGTTCCCGATAAGGTTGCGCGCGCGATTCCCCGCCGGCCCCCCAGCACGAAGGTGTGTACCGCAATATACGTCAGACACGCGCTGGGGGATGCGTCGCTGGGGTGTTGCCTGAAACACACGCTACGTGCATCACGCGTGACAGCCGATGCGCGCGTCGGCTGTCATGCTGTGTCTCGTTACAGCAAGCGCCGGTCACCCACGAACTGGCCGGAAGGACGATAGAGACTGAAGGAGTATGGCCATGAAGCGCACGACACTCGAGATTCGTTGGACAATCGGCGCGGACCGTCGGCTACAGAGTGGCTGGAATGGGTCGAGCTAATCTACCGCCCGGTAGCCAATCGATTTGAGTAACCGGCCCGTCGTACTGTCACGGCGGGCTTCATCATTCTCAGTTCCGTGTACCATCGTACGCACCAGAGACGGGAGGATCGGTGGAACACCACGACCATGTTGAGCTGTTGCGAGACGGCGTGACGCCGGGCGGTGTCTGGGCCGATCTGGGGTCCGGCGGCGGCGCGTTCACACTGGCGCTGGCCGATCTGCTGGGGCCGGGCAGCACCATCTACTCGGTCGATCGCGACGGCCGCGCCCTGCGACGACAGGAAGTCGCTATCCAGGCTCACTTCCCAGACGTTGCGGTCACCTATGTCGAGGCTGACTACACAAAGCCGATCGATCTGCCGCCGCTCGACGGCGTCGTGATGGCGAACGCGCTCCACTTCCAGCGCAAGCGCCGGAAGGGCGACGTGCTCCGGCTTGTGAACAGTTATCTCAAGCCAGCCGGCCGAATGCTGGTCGTCGAGTACAACACTGACCGCGGCAACCTCTGGGTCCCGCACGCGTTCTCGTACGATACGTGGGCGCGATTCGCCGCCGAGTATGGTTTCAGCGATACTCGTCTTCTTGCGACCCGTCCGAGTCGCCATCTGCGTGAGATCTATTCTGCCGTCACCTTCAAGGATGGAGCGCAGCGATGACCTTATCCCAGCGCACACTCATCTGGCGCGGTCTTGACGATCCGTCGATGGAGCACTTCAGCCTGCAACAGATGACCGACGGCTGGCAGCTGGCCGGAACGGTCGTTGCGCTCTCGGATGGACAGCCATTGCGAGTCGGCTACGTCATCACGTGTTCGGCAGCCTGGCACACCAGGCATGTCGAACTGACGATCGTCCACGACAACGGGGAAGCGACATTGTCGCTACATCCTGACGACGACGGCGGCTGGCTCGCAAACGGCCAGCCGGTTGATGCCGTCGCCGGCTGTGTCGATGTCGATCTCGGCATCACACCGGCAACCAACACGCTTCCGATCCGGAGGTTGAACCTCGCCGTCGGCGAAGGCGCAGACGTCTCTGCCACATGGGTCCGCTTCCCGTCGTTGACCGTCCAGGCACTCAGCCAACGCTATACGCGCATTGCCGCGCACTGCTATCGCTACGAAAGTGACACTGGCTTCTCATGTGTCCTTGACGTGGACGACGACGGACTCGTGACACATTATCCTGACGGCTGGGAGGTAATCTCCTGACCGATCACCCCTCCCGCAGCTCGATTCTGGCGCACAAATCGCCGCCCCACGGCGCTTCGCCCTGTTCAATGAAGCCGAGACGGGCGTAGAACTGCTGGGCGGGTGTGTTTCGAGCGTCGTAGCCGATCCAGAGGGTCTGGCAGGCGGGGTAGCGGGTCGAGAAAAGGTCCAACAGCTCGCGCATGGCGGCTGTGCCGTAGCCCTTGCCCTGGTGGCGGCGGTCGATCATGAAGCGGTGGACCCAGTGGTTCCCTTCGCGCGGGTCGGGCCACTGGGAGAACATCACGAAGCCGACGACTTCGTCGTCGTTGTAGATCGCCAGCGGCAGCATCCACGGGTGGAAGCGCGGACTCGGCCAGTGAGACGGCGTTCGGCTCCAGGTACGAGCGCTGATCCTCTTCCAGTTCGAGGTCTGACGACATCCTTCCAGTTCTCCTGACCGATCTCGCGGAGCGTGACGCCGGTGGCCGGAGGTGCCGTCAGCCCATCAAGGAACTCGCGCAGGATCGAGTTGAATCGTTCGGGCTGTTCCATGCTCGGCAGATGCGCGGTACCGTGCATGACGACGCGCTTTGCACCCGGTATCTCCATCACGAGCCGGTCTGCGATCCGCAGGATGTCAGGCTGGTCGAGGTCCCCGACGACGATCAACGTCGGGACGCGCAGCTCGCGTAGCCGCTCAATGGCTGGCGGGTCCATCGGCTGCGAACTGCCGCCCTCGTCGGTCGCCGTGTAGACGCCGCGCGCCAGTTCGTGCGCGCGGGCGCGGAAGGCAGGGTCGACCTGCTCAGGCGTCCGTTGCGGACCGTCGACCCAGACGCGGACGTCGACTTCGGCGGCGCGGTCGTAGTCGCCCGCCACGAAGGCGTCTTCGATCTCAGCCTCGAAGACGTCCAACTCGTCAGAGAATCGGTAACCGCCGAGGGCCGAGCCGACCAGCACCAGTGCGTCGATCTTGTCGGGGTACTCGATTGCGAACTCGATCGCGACCCGGCCACCGAACGATGCGCCGATGACGACAGCCGAGTCGATCCCGCGCTCGCGTAGCAGTCCGGCCAGATCATCGCGATGCGAGAACGGTATCGCCGGTTTGGCCGTTCTGCCGAAGCCACGCAGGTCGTAGCGGATCACCCGTTTCGATGGATTGAACGCGGAGACTTGAGCATCCCACATGCGAAGATCGGCGATCCCCGCGTGCAGCATGACGAGTGCGGACCCCTCGCCGGTGTCGTCGTAGTGGATCTCAATCCCGTTGACGGTTGCGAAGTCAGGTGTTTCAGGCACAGGCAATGCTCCTCGGTTCAGTGCAGCAGGCGCGCGGCGGCAAGTCGGCGCACGCTCTCTGATCACACCGCCGGTCGCGGCGTGACGCAGTCGTTTTCTGAATGGCTGAACTGGAAGGCGAGGAGCGGAGACACCCGGCCCAGATCAGGACGGGCGAGGAGGGCAGGAGGGTTCAACCGCTTCAACGCCTGACCGGCGTGTCAGTTCATCAGATTTGCTGGTATTGGACAGCGTCCCCGACACAGCGGCAACCTCCTTCCCAACATCCAATCGAGCGCCAGGGCGGCGCAATCGTTGGATCGATCATAGCATGATGTCTCATGCATTTATCGCACACGGATAACGATCAGCGTGTCCACCGCTGAACCGGCCCCCCAGATTTCGCCGGGGCGGCCGAGGATCTGGCGGACGCGGGAGTCCGGACTCGGCAGCGGGAATGATTCGAACGTCTCGGTCGCTGGGTCAAAGCTGACGATGGTGTTACTGGTGAAATCGCTGAGCCAGACGATGTCTCGGTCATCGACGTAGACGGGATACGCCAGCGCGCCGGGGTCCGGCAGCGGCCACTCGCGCCATGATCCGTCGGCTGGATCGTAGACAGCCACCTGACCCGCGTTGTACTCGCTGACCCAGACTCGTCCTGTCGAGTCGGACCAGACACGCCGTGCGCCCTGACCGCTGGTGGGCGGCTCGATGACGGTTGCTTCGCCGCTGGCCGGGTCGATCCGCGCAATGTGGTTTCCGGCCAGCGACGCGTAGTAGACGCTGCCGTCAGGCGTGACGGTAATGCCGTACGGTCCAGGCCCGCGCGGTGCGTCGAAGACCTCCATCTCGCCGGTCGCCGGATCGAGCCGGCCGTAGATGCCGTTCTGGCCGGTGAACCAGTGGATGCCGTTTGCGTCAAAGACAGCCGTGTTCAGGTTGGCGTCAGGCCTGTCGGAAGGCAGCTCGTAGATGGTTACTTCCTCGCGTATCAGGATCGACCCGAACGATCGCGTTCAGCCCTCCGTCGGTGATCCACGGAGCGCCATCCGGCCCGACGATGACACCGTGGGGTGCCGAGCCTGCACCAAGCGGAATCTCGCGCGTCTCGCCGGTCGCCGGATCGAGCCAGCCAAGCGCACCCTTGAACTGGGCCGTGTACCAGACTCCACCGTCTGCCGCTGGCGCGACATCGTGCGGATGACTTCCAGCCGGGACGGGATACTCCTGGACTTCCGGCAGCGGGATAACTGTTGTCGCCGTCGCCGGCGGCTGAGTCGGTTCGGCGGACGTGGTCGCGGTCGCGGCCGTCGTCGCGGTTGCGCTGTTCATCGTGGCTGTGTCCGCCATTGGCGCCAGGGTTGGTGTTGCCGTTGCTGGCACCGTCGGCGTAGCCTGGGCGGCCTGCCGATCGGTGGTTGGCGTCGGCTGGATGACTGATACGGTGGCGGTTGGTGTCGTGGGATCGTCGGAGCCACTGGCACAGGCGGCAAGCAGCGGGATAGAAGCCAGGAGCATCAGTCGCCGTCTCATCCATGCCTTCCATCCTTTTGCAGGCCATTGCCTGGAGTGGCTTTCCTGCATCTGCCTACGTTGCTGACGCGCGGATGGTTGCATCTTCCGATGGAAGACTGAGTCGACCCCTGGACGGTGGCGTGGGTAGATCGCCGCCGGACAGGGGTCGTAGCGCCGGATCGGTCCGGGTCAGGATGGGGTCGGTCTGTTGTCTGCGTTGTGAAGGGGCCAGTCAGCAAGCGATTCAGTCACCCGGGTCCCGAGACTTGTCGCCATGCGGCTTGCTCAATCAGCAGTGCGCCCCGCGACTGATCGGCTCCACCTCGCCTGAGCAACACACCTCCTGCAACCAGGCCGATACCAGCCTGGTTTTGAGGTTACGAGACGTGGCTGAGGCGAAACTGTAGATGTGTTGAGAGATTCCTGAGAAAACCTGGGGAAATCTAACGTCAGGACGCGCCGGCCATCGCACGGGCGAAGGTAACGGTGAATGTGCTGCCGCGTTCCGGCTGGCTCTCGACGGTGATCCGCCCACGTTGCGATTCGACCAGCGCCCGCGCGATGGCCAGGCCGAGGCCGACTCCGGCGCCGCTGCGTTGGTCGGCGCCACGGTAGAAGCGTTCGAACAGATGCGTCGTTGCTTCGGCCGGAATGCCGTGCCCCTGATCGCTGACACTGACCGAAGCCTCGGCACCGTTGGCGTTGGCTGCCACGGCGACCGGCGTCCCGGTTGGAGTGTGCTTGATCGCGTTGTCGAGCAGAATCAGCAAGGTCTGCTTGATCGCGTCGCGGTTGGCGCTGACGGCGACATCTGGTATTGCGTCGACGACGATCTCACGGTCGGGGTCGAGCGCCCGAGCCTGGCGGACGACTTCATCGATGACGGGCCGGATCGGAGTCGGTTCGACCGGTAGCGGCCAGGCAGCGTCGGCACGCTCCAACGTCAGCAGATCGTTCGCCAGCCTGATCAGCCGCTCCGTCTCGCTGATGATATCGACCAGAACAGCCGCCTGCTCGTCGGCGGGAATCGGTGGTTCGCGTTGCAGCAGGTCGAGATTGCCGCGTATCGTCGTCAGCGGCGTCCGAAGCTCGTGGGATGCGTCGGCGACGAAGCGGCGTTGGGCGACGAGTGCCCGTTCGGTCTGATTGTGGGCTGCTTCCAGTTCGGCCAGCATCCCGTTGATCGTGCTCGCCAGCCGGCCAATCTCGTCGCGCGGGCCGCTGTCATCGATCCGGCGACGAAAGTCGCGCGCGTCGCCAATCCGCTTTGCGGCCTGTCCGACACGGTCGATTGGGCGAAGCGCGGTCCCGGCCAGAACCCAGCCGAGGCCGAATGCTGCCATGGTCACGGCGACGATTCCGACCAGCAGCGAATTGCGCAGCGTCGCCAACGTCTGGTCGGCTTCAGCCAGTGAGCGGGCGACCTGCAGGATTCCGGTCGGTTCACCGCGTTCTCGAACGAGCTTCGAGTAGACGAGGAATCGATCACCGCCGATCGTGATCGTTTGAGTTGATGTTTCACCGCTCAGCACATCGTCCAGCCGCTCGGCGCTGAGCGGCAGTTCGACGTCGTCCAGGTTGTCGGAGGCGTCGACAATCGTTCCATCCGTCGTCCGAGTCTGGGCAAGCGTCTCTGGCGTCATCGGCTTCCCGCGCGGCATCTCGAGCCGGTCGATCTCGAACCCGCGCGAGGTGGAGATCGCCTGATGGTCGTCTTCGAGTGCGTCCTTGTGGACGCCAAGCGTCAACTGCGAGACCGACACATAGAGCAACGCGCCGCTGACGACGAGCGTCAGGGCTAGGATGACGCTGAAGAGGAGCGCGAGGCGCAGGCGGATGGACATGTCTGCCTCAGGGACGTGGGATGTGGGACGCGGGACGCGAGGCGACGTGGTCCCCGCGTCCCGCGTCCCACATCCCACGTCCCAACTTACGCATCTCGCAACACATACCCCACACCCCGCACCGTCTGAATCAACCGTGGCTCGCCGCCGGCTTCGGTCTTGGTACGGACATAGCCGATGTAGACCTCGAGGACGTTGTCGTAGCCGGCGAAGTCGTAGCCCCAGACATCCTGAAGGATCCGGTTGCGCGGCAGGACGCGACGTGGGTAGCGTAGCAGGTACGAGAGCAGGTCGAACTCACGTGGGCTGAGCTCGAAACGGCGTTCGCCGCGGCGCGCCTCGCGCGTCGTTGGATCGACGTTCAGGTCGAGGAACGTCAGTGGCGCGTCGTCACGGCTGGTCGGCTCGTTGCGCCGCAGGAGCGCCCGCAGCCGGGCCAGCAACTCGGCCGGCGCGAACGGCTTGACGAGGTAGTCGTCCGCGCCGCTGTCGAGGCCCATCACGCGATCCTCGACTGCGTCACGCGCAGTCAGCATCAGGATCGGCACGCCGTCGGCCGCCTTCAGCCGCTGGGCAACCTCGATCCCGTCCAGCCCCGGCATCCGCCAGTCGAGGACGACGAGGTCGGGCCGCTGCTCCTGCGCGACCTGGAGCGCCGCTGTCCCATCGCTGGCCGTCACGACTGTGTAGCCGTCGTAGGCCAGCGTCCGGCGCAACATGCTGAGTACCTTCTGGTCGTCGTCAACAATCAGGACAGTCGTCATTGAAAGGCTCCGGTATGGGTCAACGGCTCGCCGTCTACATGTCATAACACAGCAACGCCGCCCAGGACACGCGGGCGACGTTGCGCGTGGACAATCGGGGTAGTGTGGTTACGAGCCGAGCGGTGTTCCCGGTGCGTAGACGTTATGGAGAATCTCGCTGGCGTCTGGGTAGGGTGCGTGCTCGGCTGCGGTGATGGCGGCTTCGATCTGGTCGCTGATTCGCTGTTCAAGATCGCGTTTTGTGTCGTCGGTCAGGATGCCGGCCTCCCGCAGACGACGCTCGAAGAGCAAGATCGGGTCGCGCTCGCGTCGCCACTCGTCGACCTCTTCACGTGGGCGGTAGCCACGGTCATCGTCGTCGCTGGTGTGCGGACCGGTCCGGTAGGTCTTGGCCTCGATGAAGGTCGGCCCATCGCCACGGTCGGCCCGTTCGACGGCTTCGAGCGTCGCTCGGTAGACGGCGACGACATCGTTCCCATCAACGATGATCCCCGGCATCCCGTAGGACGCGCCATGCAGCGCGAGGTCCTCGACCGCGCTCTGCTTGACGAGCGGGACTGAGATTGCGTAGCCGTTGTTCTCGCAGACGAAGATGGCCGGGACTTTGTGGATCCCGGCGAAGTTCAGCCCTTCGTGGAAGTCACCTTCACTGGTGGCGCCGTCACCGAAATAGGTGATGACGACATCGTCGCCGCCACGAATCTTGCTGGCCAGCGCCGCGCCAGCGGCCTGGGGGATCTGGGTCGCGATGACGCTCGATGTCGTGATGATCCGCAGATCGGCCCGGCAGAAGTGGCCCGGCATTTGACGCCCACCGCTGGACGGGTCTTCTGAGCGGGCGAAGACAGCAAAGAAGATGTCCAGCGGGGACATCCCGAACGCCTGGACGGCGGCCCACGAACGATAGTAGGGGAATACGACGCTGCGCTGTGGCGGCATCGCCAGCGCACTGCCAACCTGGACCGCCTCGTGGCCGTCACTGGGCACTGAGAGGTGGATGACGCCGGCCCGATGCAGTGCCAACGCACGTTGCGACACCGCGCCGCGCCTGCCACATCCTGGAGTACATCTCGATCAGCAGGTCGTGGGAGAGTCCGTCGAGGCTGGACTCCGTCGTCGCTGCGCGCTCCTGTGCGATCGTCATCGTTCGCCCTCCGTCGCATGCTGTCGGGTCGCTCTTGCCCAAACGCGTCGCAAGATTCGTGCGTTCGCCCCGCTTACAGAGCCAGGCAGGGACCTCTTTCATGCCATACACTAGCATTCGCGTGCTATCCTAACAAGTGTTAGTTTGTACTGGTTGAGAACAGGACGAGATGGCAGTTACGACTCCCGATACCCGCAAAGAGCAGATCTACCGTGCGGCGAGCGCCCTCTTCAGCGAGCGTGGCTACCGTTCGACGAGCATTCGCGACATCGCTCGTGAACTGGACTTGCAGGGTGGTTCCCTCTACGCGCATATCAGCTCGAAAGAGGACGTGCTCTGGGAGATCATCGCGCGGGTGGCAGGGTCGTTCTATGCTGCCGTCCGGCCGATTGCCGAAGCCGATGGCCCGGCCAACGAACGCCTGCGGGGGATGATTCACGCCCATGTGGGTGTCGTTGTCAACGAGTTGGCGCGTGCGGCCGTCTTCTTCCAGGACTGGCGCCACCTCTCAGAGCCGCGCACGAGCGAGGTGCTGGCCTTGCGGGACGGCTATGAGGCGCTATTCCGCGCAGTGATCGCAGACGGTGTTTCGAATGGCGAACTGGCTGCCCGCGACCCGCGTCTGGCATCCATCTTCGTCCTGACGGCGCTCAACGGCATCCCCGGCTGGTTTCGCGCCGACGGTGAGCGGACCGCTGACGACATCGCGGACGAGCTGGCAAACATGATTCTCGACGGACTAGGGAGGCCATCATGACGACCCTTGCAAGCCGCGTCACGAAGACGGTCGAAGCCGCCGAGGAGGCACGTCGCCGCGAGGAGTTCTTCGCCCATGTCGAGGGTGGCGGCAAGGTCGAAGCGACCGACTGGATGCCGGACGAGTACCGGATTGCCGTCCTGCGCTTCGTTGAGATGCATGCCAACTCGGAGTTGATGGGCGTCCTCCCCGAGCGCGACTGGATCCTGCGGGCACCGTCGCTTAAACGCAAGTTGGCCCTGACGAGCAAGATCCAGGACGAAGTCGGCCACGCTCAGATTCTCTATCGCGTCGCCGAAGACCTCGGCAAATCGCGTGAGGAGATGCTGGCCGACCTGACCTCCGGCAAGACCAAGTTCCACAACGTCTTCCACTACCCGACGAAGTCGTGGGCCGATGTCGGCATCATTGCCTGGCTGGTCGATGCCGCCGCGATCGTCGCCCAGCAGGCGCTGCGCGAGTCGAGCTACGCGCCGTACGCTCGCGCCATGAAGCGTATCTGCGCCGAGGAGTCGGTCCACATCATCCATGGCCGCGACGTTGTCCTGGCGATGATGTCGGGAACGGATGAGCAGCAGGCAATGGTCCAGGAGGCGCTCGACCGCTGGTGGGGGCCGCTGATGCAGATGCACGGCCCGCCGAGCAACCCGGAGAAGGACAAGGACCTGCGCTGGAAGATCAAGAGCAAGCACAACGAGCAGCTCCGGCAGGAGTTCCTCAACACCTACGTCCCGCGCCTCTGGGAGAGTCGGCCTGACCGTCCCGGACCCGGCTCTGCGCCACGACGAGGAGTCCGACCGCTGGATCTATACCGAGCCGGACTGGGACGAGCTACGCTCGGTCGTCACCGGTCACGGCCCCGCCTCCCAATCCCGCCTCGACTTCAGGCGACTGTCGTTCGAGGACACGGCCTGGGTGCGGGATGTGGTGTCAGGTAGCTCTCCGCCGTCAGCCGCCAGCTACCAGCCTGTTGGTAATGGTCGGAATGCTGCTGTCTCCGCTACGGCGTCAGACTGATTGCTGAAAGCTGATTGCTCATGGCTGTATACGAAGTCTTCCAACAGGCTCGGGAAGGCGACCCGATGACGCATGTCGGCTCGCTGAACGCGCCCGACGACGAGTTCGCGTTGCAGTACGCCCGCGATGTCTTCAGCCGCCGCTACGAGGCGTTGCGGCTCTGGGTTGTCCCGCGTGCCAGCGTCCAGCAGATCGACGACCCCGACCTGCTCCGGCCACCGTTCGACCGCTCGTACCGCCGTCCGGATGGCTACAACGTCGTACCGAAGCTGCGCGCCATCAAAGCCCGCGTCGCTGGAGCCAGGGAAGAGGCAGAGGTGCCATCATGACGACTGGCATGACAACATCCGACGCAGCCCTCGGCACTCGGCACTCGGCACTCGCGTCCCTGCTCCTCACCCTCGCCGACGACGAACTCGTCATTGGTTACTGGGACACCGAGTGGACCGGGATCGCGCCGGTTCTGGAGGAAGATGTGGCGATGTCCAGCATCGCCCAGGATGAGATCGGCCACGCGCTGGCGTTCTACGAGTTGCTGTCGTCGCTGACCGGCATCGCGCCGGATGTCTATGCGTATGGCCGCCAACCCGACGAGTACCGTTTCGCGCGGCTGCTTGGACGCTCGCGCGGTGACTGGGCGATCACGATGGCGCGCCGTTTCCTCTACGAGACTGCCGACGCCGTCCGGTTGGGATCGCTCGAACGCTCTAACTACCAGCCTTTGGCTGACCTCGTCGCCAAGATGCGCCGCGAGGAGCAGTACCACCTGATGCACGTCCAGACCTGGTTCGAGCGTTTCCTGGCTCATCCCGGTGAAGCGCGCGACCGCTTCACGGCCGCCCTGACCGACCTCTGGACCGACGCTCTCGACATGTTTGCGCCGCTCGATGACGAGGACGAGTTGCTCGCAGACGGCACGCTCCCCGAGCCAATGAACGAACTTCGTGCCCGCTGGCAGGCGATGTTGCAACCGTCACTCGACCGCGCTGGTGCGATCACGACCGGCAACGCGCCAGCCGAACCTCGCCGCGGCGGCACTCACCCGGACTTCGCCTGGCTCCACAACGAGATGACGATGGTCTATCGCTCGCAGCCGGGAGCGGAGTGGTAGTCATCGTCCCTGCCGGAGAGTCGCCATCACGTGTCAATTACGTTCAAGCTGGACCTTGTGAGGAATGAGCATCATGCCGACATCGACCGCCATTACCGAACAGCAGATCTGGGACGCGCTCCAGGATGTGCCGGACCCTGAGATTCCGGCCATCTCAGTCGTTGACCTGGGGATCATCCGGATGGTCGAGGTTGTCGGCGAACGTGTCTCTGTCGAGATCATGCCGACGTTCATCGGCTGTCCGGCGATTGGCATCATGTGCAGCGACGTTCGCGAGCGGCTGAGCAAGATCACGCCTGAAGTTGATGTCCGCGTGACGTACACCGAGCAGTGGACGAGTGATCGGATCACCGAGCGTGGGCGCGAGAACCTGCGCGCCGCCGGATATGCGCCGCCAGTGACCCCTGCCCCGACGCTCGGCGACAACCTCTTCCCGCTGGCGCTCCATCCAATCGTCCCATGCCCATTCTGCGACGGTCGTCACACGCGGATGGAGAATCCCTTCGGCCCGACCCTCTGCCGCGCCATCTTCTACTGCCCCGACTGCAAGCAGCCGTTCGAACACTTCAAGTCGGTGTAGCGGGGAGCCGTCAGCTATCAGCCATCAGCCATTAGCTTGGTGATCACAGTGGAAACGTTCGACTCCGATCAACTAACCAGCATCTGATAGCTATTGTGCCGTCGCTCCGCCGTCGGCGACGACTGTGCTGCCGGTCATGTAGGTTGAGTCGTCGCTGAGGAGGAAAAGAGCGACCTTCGCGATCTCGTCAGGGTGGCCGACACGATGGAGTGGGGTTTCGTCGATGATCATCTGCTCGTAGGCGTGGCTGTCCTCGTGGCGCTCGATTGAGCGGCGCAGCATTGGCGTGTCGATAGGGCCGGGGCAGAGGACGTTGACACGGATGCCCTGCCGCGCGTGGTCGAGCGCCATCGAGCGTGCCAGGCCGATCAGCGCGGCTTTGGAGGCCGTATAGGCGGCGTTGTTGCGCGAGCCGACCAACGCCAGTTCCGAGGCAGTAAAGACGATTGAACCACCGCCGGATGCAGTGATGTGCGGGATCGCGTGCTTGCTGCAGAGAAATGCACCGCCGAGGTTGACGGCAATCGTCTGGTTGAATATGTCCTCTTGCAGCTCAACGACATTGCCACGACCGGAGATTCCGGCGTTGGAGAACAGGCCATCGAGCCGTCCGAATCGGTCGACAACGGCGTCGACGAACGCCTTCACCTGCCCACTGTCGCTTACATCGGCGATCGTCCCGAGCGCCTCGCCGCCTGCGCTCGAAATCTCGCTGGTGACCGCGTCGATCTCCGTCTGATTGAGATCGCAGATGCCAATCCGCGCTCCTTCGGCTGCAAACAACCGCGCGCTCGCTGCGCCGATTCCTGATCCGCCTCCGGTGATGATGACGACCTTGCCGTCGAGCCTGCCCATCGGTGGTTCCTCTCTTGTAAGGTGTCCGCCGCTTCCCCTGTTTCACGCGAGTGTAACTGCATCCACCGCCGCCGGATTCTGTTACCCTGTCGAGGCTGAACATCGGAACGCCTCTGACTGGCTCGCGAAGGTATGCCTGATGGCGGACAGCATGGCGACAACGGCGAAGTTGCCGGTGGTGAAGGCTTCACCGGCGCCCGACCTTGCCCTGGCTGAGATCGAGCTGCTCTCCCTGACCGAGGCCGAGGCGGAGGCACGGGCCGCGCGCGGCGAGGCGAACGTCGCTCCGGTTGCGACCAGCCGGTCGTATGGCCGGATCATCCTCCAGAACACGGTCTCGTTCATCAACATCCTGCTCTTCTCGATTGTCGTCTTTCTGGCAGTTCTCGGGCTTTACAGCGACGCGGCGATGACGGCTGTTCTGGTTGTTGCCAACGTCGTTGTCGGCACGTTCCAGGAAATCCGCGCCAAGCGCAAGCTCGACCAGATCGCGCTGCTGACGAGACCGACGGCGACAGTCATTCGCGACAAGCGGGAGCGCATCATTGACCCGTCTCAGGTCGTCAAGGGCGATCTACTGGTGCTGAAGCCGGGCGATCAGGTGCTGGTGGACGGGGTCGTCGTCCAGGACAGCAGTCTGAGCGTTGATGAATCGCTGTTGACTGGTGAGTCCGACCTTGTTCAGAAGGCGAAGGGCGCGGAGGTGTACTCCGGCTCGTTCTGTATGACCGGCAGCGGCATCTACCGGGCCGAGAAGGTTGGGGCCGCCAGCCTCGCCAACCAGATGACTGGGCAGGCGCGGGCGTATCGCAATGTCATGACACCGCTTCAGCGCGAGATCGGCTTCGTCGTGAGGATCATGGTCATCCTGATGATTGCGCTCGGCGCTCAGGTGGCTGACACGTTCCGCTCGCTGTACCAGGATGTGCCGCTGACCGAGTCCGTCCGCGCCGCCGCCGTCATCGTCGCGCTCGTCCCACAGGGGCTGATCTTCATGGTGACGGTGACCTACGCGATGGCGGCTGTCCGGATGTCCGGTAAGGGCGCGCTGATTCAGCGTATGAATGCAGTTGAATCGACAAGCCAGATCGACATCCTCTGCATGGACAAGACCGGGACGCTGACGACCAACAATCTCGCACTCCATTCCGTCCATCCGCTCGGTCGCGGCGATGATGAGGTCCGTGTACTGCTGGGTCACTATGCCGCTGCGACTCCGACCGCCAATCGGACGATTGATGCGATACGCGCCGCGATACCAACGAAGAGCGGCGTCCCAAAGACCGAGATTCCATTCTCGTCGGCACGCAAATGGAGCGCGCTCGCGTTCGATAGCTCCGCCGACCCTGGAACGTTCGTCCTCGGTGCGCCGGAAATGCTGCAGCCGGCTGTCCAGCTTGGCGACACGTTCAACGAGCGGATCGAGACCTGGGCGGACGAAGGGTTGCGGGTCCTGCTCTTCGGCTACTACCCCGACCCGAACGCCATCGATCCGGACAACCCGTCGCTCGCTGGTGGGATGACGCCGCTAGGCCTGGTCGCGTTCAGTGACGAGCTACGTCCCGAGGCGCGGACGACGATCGAAGGCTTCCGCAAGGCCGGCATTGGGCTGAAGATTATTTCCGGCGACAACCCGGATACGGTTGCTGCACTGGCGAAGCAGGCCGGCTTCCCACATGACCTGCGCGTCGTCTCTGGTATGGAACTGGAGAATCTGGACGACGAGGCATTCAAGAAGGTCGCGCGAGAGACGACTGTCTTCGGCCGCATTACTCCGGGACAGAAGGAGGCGCTCGTTAAGGCTTTGCGGGCCGAGGGGCACTATGTCGCGATGACCGGCGACGGCGTCAACGATGTCCTGGCGCTCAAGCAGGCCAACCTCGCGATCGCGATGCAGTCGGGCAGCCAGGTCACGCGTGGTGTGGCCGACATCGTCCTGCTGGCGGACTCGTTTGCGGCGCTGCCGGCCGCATTCCTTGAAGGCCAGCGAATCCTGAAGGGAATGCAGGACATCATCCGGCTCTTC
Organism: uncultured Chloroflexia bacterium; assembly: GCA_963763325.1. Classification (GTDB taxonomy): domain Bacteria; phylum Chloroflexota; class Chloroflexia; order Thermomicrobiales; family CFX8; genus JBBECJ01. The sequence goes on along the minus strand of CAVXOL010000023.1, from coordinate 636,423 downwards.
CTCGTCCGGACACTGTACGTCTCGCTGGTCATCTTCGCCGTCTCGCGAATGGGCGAGGAGTTCCCTGTGACCCCGAAGCAGAACGCGCTGCTGGCGCTTGCGACGGTCGGCCTGCCGGTCCTTTTCCTGGCCGCCTGGGCGCGACCCGGTCCGACTCCGCGCCGGTTGGTGCCGTCATCCAGCCACTTCGTCATCCCAGCCGCGCTGACGATCGCGGCCGTCGGAACGATCGTCTACATGTTCTTCCTCGACATGACCGGCGATCTTGGCCAGGCGCGAACAGCGCTGACAATCACGACCATCGTCTGCGGGCTGGCGCTGATCGTTTTCGCGGAGCCACCGACGCCTGAGTGGACTGGCGGCGAAGAGCTCAGCGGCGACTGGCGGCCGACGATCCTGGCCGGTGTGACGCTGCTGATCTTCTGCATCGGCCTCTACATCGAGCCGATCCGCAGCTTCTACGAGCTGGAGACGATGCCGTTTACCTCGTACCTGATCATCGGCCTCGTCGTCACCGGCTGGTCCAGCATTCTGCGCTACCTCTGGCGGCTGAAGGTCGTCGACTGGTCCTGGGCGCACCTACGCGACTACATCGTCTCCGTCCGTCGCCGGATGGCACGGAAGAAGGTGACGGTCTGGGATCTGGAGAACGACGAGAATCGGGAGTCGGGAATCGAGAATCGGGGATAGCCAACTCTGTTTACTCCCCGTGTTGCACGAGACGATTTGAGGTGGGACGAGGGCGCTGGCTATCCCCGATTCCCGATTCCCGATTCCCGACTCCCGTCAATGATGCGGCTCGTGTTCGCCCTCGTCGGTGACGACCTGGAAGTGTCCCATCATGCCGCGGTCCTCGTGTTCGAGCTTGTGGCAGTGGAACATGTAGGTTCCTGCGAAACCGTCGAAGCGGACCAGGATCCGGACCGCCTCCTGCGAGCCGACCGAGACAGTGTCCTTCCAGCCCTGTTCCCAAGCAGGTGGTGCCTCACCGTTGCGGTCCAGCACCTGGAAGAAGACGCCATGCAGGTGGAACGGATGGCTGTGGTCCTTACCAGGGTCGACCAGACCCGTGTTCGAGCCAGGATGATGCGGCGCGCCGTTGGAGATGCGCCAGATTTCGGTCGTGCCGTGCAGCGGCGTCGCGTCGATTCGGTGGTGGTCGTACGTTTTTCCGTTGATCGTCCAGAGGCCGTTGGTGCTGTCGAATCCGAACTCGAAGTTGCGTTCCGTGACGGCGGACGCAGGGTCGAGCCTCTCGATGGCACGCAGTTCGGCCGGAACGCTGCTGTCGTCGGCTTCGGCGCGAACGACGTCAAAACACATGATCTGCGAGAGGCCGTCCATACCCAGCAGGTTATTGAGGACGACGCGCGTCCCAACCGGATATGCGGAGAAGTCGATGACGACCTCAACTCGCTCGGCGGCGTCGATCCGAATCGTGTCGCGCTCGACCGGCTCCGGAAGCAGGCCTCCGTCGCCACCGATCTGCGTCATCGTCCCGCCAGTCGAGAGCGCCAGCGCGTAAGGACGAGCGTTCGAGGCGTTCAGGACTCGGAAGCGATACTTGCGGTTGGCAACGGCCAGTCGTGGTTGGCGAGCGCCGTTGACGAGGATCGTGTCACCCATCGCGCCGTAGAGCAGTGTGTCGCCTTCGATTTCCGGGTAGTAGAACGAGCCGTCTTCGTAGAACGACCGGTCTGTGATTGCCAGCGGAACATCGTAGGCACCCTTTGGTAGCGGCAGCGCGTCCTCGACATCGTCGTGGATCAGATAGAAGCCGCAGAGGCCCATGTAGCAGTGCAGACCGGTCGCGTCCATCGCGTGATCGTGGTACCAGAGCGTCGACGCCGGTTGCTGGTTCGGATAGACGTACTCACGGGTCATGCCCGGCAGGATCTGGTCGGTCGGCATCCCGTCCGACTCAGTCGGGACAACGCCGCCGTGCAGGTGGACGGTGACGGGAACGTCGAGCGCATTGGTTTGCCGGACGACGACCTGCCGGCCGGAACGGGCGACGATCGTCGGGCCGGGGAACTCGCCTTCGAAGCCCCAGATCGACGTCTGGGTTCCGGCGACGATCGCTTGCCTGGCCGCTCGCATCGTCATCTCGTAGTAGTCAGTCGTTGCATCCTGAGCAACCGGCTCCAGTACGCGTGGGATCGGCAGCGGCGCCACGAACGGCCGGTTCATCAACGAGTGCTCAGGTCTGCCACCACCAATTCGCTCGGCGAGGCTGATCTGCGGGACAATCAATGCGGCGCCGGCGACGGCGCTGAACTGGGCACCAAGCTTCAGAAACTGGCGTCTCGTGAGCATCTTCCATCCTGCCTGGACACATCGGCGACATTGCCGCTGCCCGTTGCACCCGTCGTCGGTACATCGAGCAGGCCGCGCGGTCATCACCGCCCGTCGTTTGAGACGATATCAGGCATTCGGTGGAGCAAACGCCGTCCGACTGGTTTGGAGCATCCTGTCCCAACGGTCGGTATTTCGGCTGGACGATTCACCCTGACGTCCGATGCGACAGATTGCGTCAGTCATAATTGGCCGCAAGGAACGAGGAGGTCTCACCTGTCAGATCCTGCGTTGATATCCCGCGCTGTTGTGGAGATCCAGGCCGACCCTGATCTGCGCTACTACCTGGGCATGCGCTGCGGGTTCCATCCGGACATGCTGGCGATGAGCGTTGCCGGCTTCACAGTCGGGGAAGTGACCGCGCAGTATCGTGAGACGCTGGCGCGTGTCGTTCGAGACGAGGGTGTCGAGGCAGTTGATACCAGCGTCGCGCATCTCGCGCGCGAGGGTAGCGACATACAGTTCGTCGAGGAAGCCTTCGACATCCGCCCGATGTTCCACGGTGTCCAGGTCGCTGCGCGCGAAACGGTCACGGCGGCTGCCGAGGAAGGACGACTCGAAGCGCGTGTGCTGGCGGAGATCGCCGCGTGTCTGCTCAACGAGGCGGCGGACGACGCGCCGGCATTCGATCGTCTCCCGGATGACGCGTTCGGCTCCTGGGTGCGGACTCGCGCGAGAACGTCGGAGCGTTGCACCGGTGTCGTGAGCCATCTGGCGATCGAGTTCACTCGCTCGGTCGCGGGCGATGCCATCCGGCGTGCCAACCTGGCGTCGGCCAGTCTGACCGATCTGGAGCGAATGCTGCGGCTGCGGCCTATTGATCCGGACGGTGTGCGGCTGCCGGCCTCCATTCGGCCGTTGCCGGTTATCGCCGTCTTTCATGATGGAGTCGCCAGAGTGCCGGTCAATCACGCCATCTGGGCGCTACAGAACGCGATCCGCGACGCGATTCTGGGCGTTGGCTGGAAGGATATGCCTGAGCGATCTACTCCGGCCCATGTCACCTCGACCAATCGAGGGCGTGGCGCGGTCAGCGTCTCACTGCGCCCCAGCGGCGGCCCGGAATCTGAGACAGACGCACTTGACGACCTCTGGAGCAAGGTCCGGGATCTCGATGATTTTACGGCCGATGCGCTGCTGGTGTGTCTCGCGCATTGGGTTGCTGCTGAAGGAAACCCGGACGTAGCGGTCTGGATCAGTGCTGACGCGATTCTCGATGCGCGCGGCATTCAGCGGATGCGCCGTCGCGGCGAGCCAGGCGAGTGGCAGCATGGCCACCGGCGTGAGGACCGTCTCGCTGCGGGCCGGGCGCTGGCACAGTTGGACAACCTCTGGCTGGAGATCGTCGATGTCGAGGTTGTACCGGGAAAGGGAGCACGCCAGCCTCGCAGGTTGCGTGCGGAGAGTCGCGCGCTGGCGATCCTCGATCGGATCACCGAGCGCGATCTTGATGGCGAAGAGGTCTTCCTCGCCGCTCGTGTTGTACCTGGCGAGTGGGCACGCTCACTCTGGAAGCTCGGCCTGCGTCAGACAGGGCTGCTCGCCCAGCAGGCCCTGGCCTACGACCCGTATCGGGAACGTCCCGAACGCTGGATGGCGCGCTATCTCGCGCTGGCGTTCCGCTGGAACGCGAGCCGCCGCGCGCCACGGCTACGACTGCGGGTAGAGACACTTCTGGAAAATGCCGCTCTCATCCCCGACACATCCCGACCACAGCGTGGACGGGACCGGCTCGAGCGCGCGCTGGACCGGCTCTGCGCCGACTCCGTCATCGGCGGCTGGCGTTATGAAGCCGATCCCGGCAATCTGCCCGCCCGCCACTGGCTGTCGTCCTGGACAGCAATGCTGGTGCAGATCGATCCGCCGGACATCGTGCGCCGCAACTACGCGGGAATTGGGCGGGGGCGAGTAACGGGGTCAGAGGGTTGAGGTCCGATTCGGACTCCGAGTTCCAGACTCGTGCCAGAGACCACCTCCCTGAAGACTGCTACGCCATCCTGGCACGACTGCTACGTTATCGTGGCTGGACGCTCCGCTGGTTTCGCTGCGCCGACAATGATTTCGACGAAGTCACAACCTGCTAATGAGTGACGGGTTGTCACCGATTGCCCCTTGACGCAGTAGGACATGTGTTCTATTCTGTGCGAACGATGGTGTGTACGTACATTGTGAAGGGCACGGTTCATGAGTCAGCATCCGATCGTTCATGTCGAGATTCCGGCTGCCGATCAGGCGGCCAGCGGAGCATTCTACAGCGAGCTGTTTGGTTGGAAGTTCCAGGCGTATCCGGAACTGGACTATGCGATGTTCGAGGCCGAGGGTGGCCCCGGCGGCGGCTTCCCTAAGGTAGACGGCCAGATGGTTGCGCCCGGCGCCGTGATGGTTTACATCGGCACCGACGACATTGAGGCTTCGCTGGCGAAGGCCGAATCCCTCGGCGGAAGCACGGTCGTCCCGAAGACGGAGATTCCCGGCCAGGGCTGGTTCGCCATCTTCAGCGATCCGACCGGCAACCGGCTCGCGCTCTACACAGCAGCAGGCTAGGTCGCGATTGCCGTCCTGCCAGCTGGCGGGACGGCAATCGTCGCTCGAAGGGTGAAGCATTGACGAGTTCTGTAACAATCCTGGATCGCTCGACGTTACGAGAGGTGCGCGCGAAGGTCTTTCGACGACAGGAATCGACACTGGCTGACGAAGCGATCGGCTTGTCACTTGTCGACTTCGAAGCGACGATTACCGGTATTCGCCGCGAATTTCGCGCGCTCCTGGTTGCATTACCGGAGGCTGCGTTTGAAGCACAGCCGGCGAACGTCGCAGGGGAACTGACGTGGTCGGCCGGCCAGGTGGTCATGCACGTTTGCGACTCGGCCACCAACGTCTTTGGCAACTTCCTGCGCGTCGCAGCTGGATTGCCGGAAGGCTTTCGTGCGCCATGTGTTGAGGGCAAGCAGGATTATCCGCTTGCGTCACGCGTCGAAGCGCTGGCGCTGTTCGATGACTGCGAACGGGTGTTGGCCGATACGTTCGGCTCGGCACCGATCGGTCTGGATCTCGCGACTGAGGCCACTATCGAACCGATGGGAACGGCGACGATTGGCGCAACCATGATGATCTTCGCGATCCATGAGGATGACCATCTTGGGCAACTCCAGGAGATCGCGGAGCGGCTGGCCTGACATCATTACTTGACAGAAAGTGAGCACGCATGGTTGCAACACAGTCCGTCACGATTCTGACTCCTGAGCGACTTTCTTCGATTGGTCAGGCATTCTACGCTGCGCAGACGACCGGCGACATCTGGGTATGCGAACCAACAATTGACGACCTGGCTGCGACGATCCTCCATCGTCGTGAGCAGTTACGAGCGGTCGTGGCTGCTGCCCCGGTTGCCAGCTTCGAGCCGCAGCCCGACAACGCGCACGGCGAGCCGGTCTGGTCGGCAGGTCAGTTGGCTGACCATGTCGTCAATGCCCAGTACGGCGCCTGCGAGCCGGCTATCATCGCGCTGATCACCCCCGACGGTCGCTCGACATTCGAGCAGCCGCTCCCGGCCGACGACGTTCCAGATCCACCGCTCGTTGGCCGCGATGCCGCGCTGGCGCGCCTCGACCGGTCGACTCCCGACTACGAACGGCTGCTGGACGCGGTTCCACGGGACGCGGATCTGACACTGACACTCGAACACCGCTACTTCGGCACGATCAACCTCAAGGCGACCCTGCTCATCTGCGCCTGGCACGAGCAGAGTCACGCCGCTCAGATCGAACGATTGGCGGAGTAGAAACCCCTCCCCCAACCCCACGAATAGAGAGGGGTTGGGGGATGGGTTTCTCAACGACAGGATCTTTCTCATGTTTGTCAGTCTCGCAATCCATCGTCCGAAAGCGGGAGCGGAGTCGCGCTTGATCGACGCAATGCATCGGTTTGGTGCTGCGGCTCGTGATGCTCCGGGATTGGAGCGCATTCACACGTTGCAGTCTGCTGAAGATGGTGTCCTGGTCGGACTGGCAATCTGGGACACCGAGGACGCGTTCCACGCCGCGCGGGTTGGGATGCGGGCGGCGATCGCTGACATCGATTTCAGCGAGTTGGAGGACGTTGGACCGGAGTTCTATCTGCTCACCGACGTCTAGCGTGTGCAATGCCCTCACGCATGTCCACCGACCAGAACGGCTGCTGTCAGTCACACGACGAGAGGCAATAGATTGTGTTTCGTGATCCCCAGGTGAATCTGTATGTGCGGGACGTTGAGCGATCTGTTCGATTCTATGCTGACCTGTTTGGATTTGAAGAGACGTTTCGTACGCCTGTGTCAGGACCACCCGAACACGTGGAGCTCCGTCTAGGTGGACTCATCCTGGGTCTGGCGTCGGTTGCGTCCGCCCTGAGCTCGCATGGTCTGACGACCGGTGGTGGCGGACCTCGAGCGGAGGTCTGCGTCTGGACCGACGACGTCGATCGAGCGTACGAGCACTTGGTCGAGCATGGCGCACCCTCGCTCAGCAAGCCTCACGACTTCCTTGGAGGTCGATTACGTGCGGCATGGGTTGCTGATCCGGATGGCAATCCGGTCGAGATCGTTGCTAACAACGAAGCTACGGAGTAGCCCATGCACATCGGGTAGCGACGGATGCTAGTCGTCCGTCTCTCGCTTGCGTCGACGCCAGGGACGCAGAGGGTGGAGGAAGCAGAGATCGACGGCGACCCAGAGGGTCTTCGAGATCGGATAGATGGCGACTGGGAGCGCGATCCCGATCGGGAGTCCTACCGCCAGCAAGGTGGTCGCCGGGATATCCGGCCAGGTCAGACCGACGGCGAGCAAGATCAGTAACGCGATGATCATCCCCGACAGGAGCGTGTTGATGATGATCGCGCCAAGCCAGTAGCCTTCTTCACGCTCGAACACGAGCCCGCAGCGCGGACATTCGTCGACCATCTCAGTCCAGCGCCAGAACAGCCCGCCTGATTCGCAGCGTGGGCATCGTCGTGTCAGACCGCGCCAGAGCATCACTATCCGGTCTGATGTCGTGATTGTCACCTGTGTTGGCCTCAGTCCGTTCAAACCACGCTAATCGTACGCCGTGGTGCGCGTAGGGAGAATGACGGAGAGATGCCTGCCCATTTGGACAGGCGAGAAACCCGCCGTCTGCCTGAGGAGCAAAGACCCTCCGCCAACTATCCTGTAGCGATCGTCGGAAGGTCGACAACGGCGTCGGCCGGTTCGCAGTGGAGCGGTCCGACGATCGTACGGTGGCGTGAGGCCACGGAAGGGGAACGACCCAATGCACGCTCCAATCGTGATGGAGTACATCGCCGACCACAAGCGCGAGGATCTGGCAAGGAACCGTGGCCAGCGTAACTGGAAGTCGATGTTCCGCCGCGCTTAATCGATAGGCCCAGTTTCGGGCGGCGGTCAGTGGGGACCGCCAGATTGTTCGATGGGGAAGGACGACGAATGCGTTCAATGTTGTCAACACGAGGGCTCGCTCGCACGAGTGCATTACATCCCTGGCGCGTCATTGGTGCCTGGGTCGTCTTGCTGGCGTTATCGTTTGCAATGATCGCCGGTGTCGGGATGAACCTGACGACGGCCGTTGAATTCACGAACAATCCCGATTCCGTCAAAGGCGCCGATCTGCTTGAAGACCGGCTACGTGGTGAGAACCCGGTCACGGAAACGATCGTCGTCCGTGCCGCCGACGCGACCGTCGATGATCCCGGATACCAGGCGATCGTCGAGCAGACGACAGCCGATCTGCTCGCGCTCGACGGTGTCGTCCATTCGGCCGTCAACTACTACGGGACCGGCAATGCCGGCCTCGTCTCAGAGGACAAGCGCACGACGCTGATCCCGGTCACGCTCGCTGGCTCTCTCGACGATGCCGAGAAGCATGCGACCGAGTACATCGAGACCGTCAACGCCGGTCGAACGACTGGCTTCGAGATCTACACGGTCGGTGATATCTCGATCAACGAGGCATTCAACACGATCTCTGAGGAAGACCTCCAGCGGGCTGAGGCATTCGGCCTGCCGATCGCGCTGATCATTCTCGTCGTCGTCTTCGGCGCGCTGGTGGCGGCCGGTGTCCCGATCCTGCTGGCGCTGATCGCGATGGCCGTTTCGCTCGGTGTGACGGCCGCTATCAGCCAGGTCTACGAACTCTCGTTCTTCGTCACCAACATGATCACGATGATCGGCCTGGCGGTCGGCATCGATTACTCGCTGTTCGTCCTCGAACGCTACCGCGAGGAGCGACGGCGCGGGATGCCCAAGCTCGACGCGATCTCGATCGCGGGTGGGACGGCCAGCAAGGCGGTCGTCTTCTCCGGAATCACGGTTGTCCTGGCATTGGCTGGCATGTTGATCGTTCCATCGACGATCTTTCAGTCACTCGGTGCCGGCGCCGTCATCGTCGTCATCGTCTCAGTGCTTGCGACACTGACGTTGGTCCCGGCCATCATTGCCCTGCTGGGTGACAAGCTCGACTGGCCGCGTCGCCGCAAGTACGACGAGTCAACCGTCGCTGCCCAGTATGAGTACGATCACGAGACGATCCACAAGGGCTTCTGGGGCCGGATCACCGTCCGTCGTCATGCGCCGGCCGATCATCGCCGTCGTCCTGACACTGGTCGTGCTGATCGGCGCGACACTCCCATACTTCGATATGAAGTCCGGCACGACCGGCGTCGAGACGCTGCCGGAGTCGGATGTCAAGACCGCCTTCCAGATCCTCGGCGAGGACTTCTACGTCGGCGTCCTGGCGCCGGTCGAGATTGTGATCGACGGGCCGGCCGACAGCGTCGATGTCCGTGCCAGCATCGACCAGTTGCTTGAGGACATGGATGCCAGCGGACAGTTCGGACCGGCGACGGTCGAGACCAACGAGGCCGGCGACCTGACGCTCGTCTCGGCCCCGCTCGTGACCGATGCGAACTCGGAGGCATCCTACGAGACGGTCACCTGGCTGCGCGAGAGCATCATTCCGGCGACCTTCAATGGCACCGGTACGGAGGTGTTCGTCTCGGGTGACAGCGCCTTCAACGAGGACCTCAACATCATGATCGAGGACTACACCCCGATCGTGTTCGCCTTCGTCCTTGGCCTGAGCTTCATCCTGCTGATGCTGGCCTTCCGCTCGATCGTCGTCCCGATCAAGGCGATCCTGATGAACCTGCTCTCGGTCGGCGCGGCCTATGGTCTGCTGGTGCTGATGTTCCAGAAGGGGTACGGCGAGTTCCTCGGCTTCGCCCAGACGCCGGCGATCGAGGCCTGGCTGCCGATCTTCCTCTTCTGTGTCCTGTTCGGCCTCTCGATGGACTACCACGTCTTCCTGCTGAGCCGGATCCGCGAGCACTACGACGCGACCGGACGCAACCGTGAGTCGGTCGCGGTCGGCCTGCAGGCGACGGCCAAGATCATCACCGGCGCGGCGTTGATCATGGTTGCGGTCTTCAGCGGCTTCGCCTCGGGCGAGCTGGTCTTCATGCAGCAGGTCGGCTTCGGACTGGCAGCGGCCGTCCTGATCGACGCGACGATCGTCCGCTCGGTCCTCGTCCCGGCATCGATGGCGCTGCTCGGCAACGTCAACTGGTACCTGCCGCGCTGGCTCCACTGGTTGCCCGACCTGCGCGTCGAAGGCGCCGCCGCCCACGTCGAGGCGCCGGCCCCGGTTCCGGCTGGTGGCGGCGACGACTAACCAGGCACATTGACGAGGTTGGCAGACGGCCGGGAGGCGACTCCCGGTCGTTTCTGTTTGCGGAGCGTGTCCGTCGAAAGTCCCAGAGCACCTGCACCTTCGGACAGGCGAAATTCCCGGCATTTGACGGAGGGCAGTGGCAAGGGTGATCGCTACGGTAGACGTGAGACGATGACGTGCAGTCGAACAGGGAGCGTCTCGTTAATGCCAATCTCCAGATATCAACCCATGTCACGAGGGATACCGGACATCCATGGCGGATGAGCCGGTCTGGATCCGTGCGCCGTTCGGTTCCTGGTCGATCGGTGGCGCGGACGGAGGAGGTTCACGATGAGCTCAATCTTTTCAACCGAGGGTCTGGCGCAACGTAGTGCCCGCCACCCGTGGCGCGTGATCGCTGTCTGGGTTGTTCTGCTGGTTCTCGCGGGCGTCGGCAGCGGCTTTCTGAACACGACGACCGAGGCGGACTTCACCAACGAGCCGGAGTCGGTTAAAGGCACGAACCTGATCGACGAGCGGCTTGAAACCCGCGAAGAGTTCTCCGAGACGGTCGTCATCCGGTCGAGCGAGATGACGGTCGATGATCCCGCGTTTCGCGCGCGGGTAGAGGAGGTCACGAATCAACTGACGGCGATGCCGGAGGTCGTTACCTCCGCCTTCAACTACTACCAGGCTGCTGATGCCGGCCTGCCGAGTGCCGAGGGATTCGTCTCGGAAGACCGCGCGACGACGCTCGTGCAAGTACAACTGGCTGGGAACCTGGAAGATGTCACCGACAATGCCGACACGTACCTCGCCGTCATCGGGGCCAACCGGTCGGATGGATTCGAGGTCTACAGCGTTGGAGATCTGAGCAGTAACCACGAGTTCAACACGATCGTCGAGGAAGACCTGATCTCGGCTGAGATCATTGGGCTGCCGATCACACTCATCATCCTCGTTATCGTCTTCGGTGCGATGATCGCGGCCGGTGTCCCGTTGGCGCTGGCGCTGATGACGATCATCATCTCGACCGGCATCGCGGCAGCTATCAGCCAGATTCTCTGAACTCTCGTTCTTCGTGACCAACATGATTTCGATGATCGGCCTGGCGGTCGGGATCGACTACGCGCTGTTCACGATGGCGCGCTATCGGGAGGAACGCAAACACGGTCTCGACAAGGACGCCGCGATTGCCCTGGCGGGCGGTACGGCCAGCAAAGCCGTCGTCTTCTCCGGGATGACGGTCGTCCTGTCGCTGGTCGGTATGTTCCTGATACCGTCGACGATCTTCCGCAGCCTCGCGACCGGTGCCGTTTTGGCGGTCATCGTTGCAGTCGCCGCGACGTTGACGCTCGTTCCAGCACTGCTGCACCTGCTCGGCGACCGGATCGATGCGAAGTTCACGCCGTGGTTCCTTGAGAGCTATCGAACCGGCTCGATCGGCCGCAAGATACTCGCGACGCTCTCGCTCTTCACGCTCATCCCGTTTGTCGGCTTCGCCGTCGAGGGGATCAAGCGGGCATTCGCGCGCCGCTCTGGACGCGATGAGGCATCCGAATCTGCCGCCGCCAGCGACCGGTTCAGCGATGATGTTATCCACGGTGGCTTCTGGGGCACGATCACCCGTGTCGTAATGGCTCGTCCGATCATCTCCGTCGTGCTGGCGGCCGGTTTGCTGATTGCCGCCTCGATCCCATACTTCGACCTCAAGACAGGCTTCGCCGGTGTTGAAACGCTGCCGGAAAGCGACGTTAAGACCGGCTTCGAAATTCTGCAGGAGGACTTCTACGTGGGCGCCTTCACGCCGGTGAAGGTTGTCGTTGACGGAGATGTGAACGATCCGGAGTTACAGGCCGGTATTGACGGACTGCTGGGGGCGATGGCTGCCGAGCCGGAGACATTCGGCCAGCCGTCGATCGAGACAGCGCCAACCAACGATCTGACCGTCATTGACGTGCCGCTGGCGACCGACGCCAACGCTGATGCCTCGTACGACACGATCCAGACGTTGCGAAACGACTGGGTCCCCGAGCAGTTTGGGGATCGATCGGGCGAGGTGTTCGTGACCGGCGTGACCGCCTTCAACCAGGACTTCAACGAAGTCATCGAGACCTACACGCCGATCGTCTTCGCCTTTGTCCTCGGGCTGTCGTTCATCCTGCTGATGCTCGCGTTCCGCTCGATCGTCGTCCCGATCAAGGCGATCGTCCTCAACCTGCTCTCGGTCGGCGCCGCCTACGGATTGATGGTGCTCGTCTTCCAGAAGGGCTTCCTGACCGATTTTCTCGGCTTCCAGCACACGCCGACGATCGACGCCTGGATCCCAATCTTCCTCTTCTGCGTCCTGTTCGGCCTCAGCATGGACTACCACGTCTTTCTGCTCTCGCGCATTCGTGAGCACTACGACGCGACCGGACGCAACCGTGAATCAGTCGCGGTCGGCCTCCAGTCGACGGCCAAGATCATCACCGGCGCCGCGTTGATCATGGTTACTGTCTTCGCGAGTTTCGCGTCCGGCCGGCTGGTCTCGCTCCAGCAGATGGGCTTTGGCCTGGCGGTGGCGGTCCTGATTGACGCGACGATCATCCGCTCGATTCTTGTTCCGGCGGCGATGGCCCTGCTCGGCGATCGCAACTGGTACCTGCCGCGCTGGCTCCACTGGCTGCCCGACCTGCGCGTCGAAGGCGCCGCCGCTCACGTCGAGCCGACGACTGCACCGGTCGCCGGTGGTGGCGACGACTAACCATCCGGATTTATCAGCCTGAGAGACGGCCAGGAGGCAACTCCCGGCCGTTTTCGTGCGCACAGGATGGCTGACAAACGTCGCATTTCGACTGCACCGCAGGACAGTGATGACATCCGGTGATGCGCACTCGAATGTGAAAGTTGCGTTATCGTCACGATCAGAACACGCGTGTAATATAAAGGTGAAGTGTAAGTCAATATACATCGTGCAGGAGGACTCTATGAGCGTCGAGCCGTTCACGGTCAGCGTCCCCGAGGCAGTTCTGGATGATCTTCACTATCGATTGGATCGAACACGATGGCCAGATACTATCGATGATGCCGGCTGGGATTACGGGACGTCCGTTAGTTACCTGCGAGACATCGTCGGGTACTGGCGGGATGGGTTCGACTGGCGCGCTCAGGAAGCTCGGCTGAACTCGTTTGCAAACTTCAGTGCAACCATCGATGGGCAGACGCTCCATTTCATCCACGAGCGAGGCACGGGACCGAATCCGGTTCCGCTACTCTTGTTGCACGGTTGGCCAAGCTCCATTGTCCAGATGCTCCAGATCATCCCGATGCTGACCAATCCGGTCAGCCACGGCGGCAGGGACGTTGACTCGTTCGATGTCGTCGCCGCGTCGTTGCCGGGCTTCGGTTTCTCCGGTCAGCCGCAACAACGTGGTATGGACGTTGCGCGGATGGCGGAACTGTTTCATACGCTGATGAAGCACGAACTCGGTTACGAGCGCTTCGCGCTACGTGGGACCGATCTGGGGGCTGGCGTAACCGATCAGCTCGCGCTTGCGCACCCCGAGTCGGTTGTCGGAGTCCATACCGGCGGCACGAACCCATGGGTCCAGTCGATCCCCGACGACCTGTCCCCGGCTGAGCAGGAGTTCGTTGCCAACGCTCAACGCTGGTCGCAGGAAGAGATGGCCTATGCCATGCTCCACGCTACCCGACCACAGACGCTGTCGTTCGCGCTGAACGATTCTCCAGCTGGGCTCGCTGCCTGGATCCTGGAGAAGTTCCGTCGCTGGAGCGATTGTGACGGCGACCTGGAGCGGGCCTTCTCACGCGACGACTTGCTAACGAACCTGAGCATCTACTGGCTAACAGGCACGATTGGTTCTTCGATGCGGCTGTACTACGAGACGATGCGGTCGAGTTCGATGCGTTGGGGGCGATCCGAGGTGCCGGTCGCGTTTGCGATGCCGCCAGGTGACATGTTCCCCACGCCGCGCGAGTGGGTTGAGCGCACGTCGCGGGTCGATCGCTGGACGGTGTTGCCGAAGGGCGGACACTTCCCGGAGTGGGAAGTGCCTCGACCGGTGGCCGAGGACATCCGAGAGTTCTTCCGGCCGCTGCGGTAGGAATGATGACGGTCATTGATGGCACGTGCTGATGACGCATTCGAACGCGTGACTCCGGCCAGCCGGGCGGAGTGGCGTGAATGGTTGGCTGTGAACCATGCGCATGCGCCGGGTGTCTGGCTCGTGTACTACAAGACTGCGAGCGGGATGCCGACCGTATCCTACGCCGAGGCGGTTGAAGAGGCGCTCTGTTTCGGTTGGATCGATAGCCGCCCGAACGCGATCGATGACGAGCGCTACATGCAACTCTTCTCGCCGCGAAAATCAGGTAGCGGCTGGTCGCGGATCAACAAGCTGCGCATCGAACGCTTGATCGCGGCTGGCCTGATGATGCCGGCCGGGCTGACCAAGATCGAAGTGGCCAAAGCCGACGGAAGTTGGACCGCACTCGACGCGATTGAGGACCTCATCGTTCCAGCTGACCTCAGCGAGGCGCTTGCCGCGAACCCAACCGCTGCCGCCAACTTCGACGCTTTTTCCAGCTCGATCAAGAAGTCGTTGCTTCAATGGGTCGCATCCGCACGGCGGCCAGAGACACGCTCCAAGCGAATCGCGACGATTGTCGAGGCTGCCGTCGAGAAGAGAAACCCAATCGCGTACACCCCGAAACCGCGCTCCTGATGTATCGTGGCGGCCTTGCACGCGACGCCGGCGGGAAACGGAGGGGGGCAGTATGCGGCTTGAGGGGAAGCGGGCGCTCGTAACAGGCGCAAGCCACGGAATCGGTCAGGCGACGGCGCTGGCGCTGGCGCGGGACGGAGCCGATGTCGCGATCACCTGGCGCAGCCGCGAGGAGGGCGCTCGTGAGACGGCCAGCCGCATTGAGGCGCTCGGCCGGCGCGCGATCGTTATCCAGGCCGAGGTGACGAACCGTGACGACTGCACGCGCCTGGTTGACGAGGCGCTGGCCGGGTTGGGCGGTCTGGACATCCTCGTCAACAATGCCGGTGGCGGCAGGAGTGGCCCGCTCATCGACCAGACGCCGGAGAACTGGGACTATGTGCTGGCGCTTGGAGTCACGGCGCCGTTCCTGATTGGCCAGCGCGCGGCGCGGACGATGATCGATGCCGGAACCGGCGGCGCGATCGTCAACATCTCGTCGGTCCACTCGACCCATGCCTGGCCGAACGACGGCCCCTACGGTGTCGCCAAGGCCGGTCTGAACCGGCTGACGATGTCGATGGCGCTCGAATGGGCGCGCTTCGGCATCCGCGTCAACTGCATCGCGCCGGGCTACATCAAGGTCGCCGAGACCGAGGCCGAGCAGGAACGCTACCGCCACGAAGAGCAGCACGCGACGCCGATGATCCCACTCCGCCGCACCGGTCGTCCGGATGAGATCGCCAGCGCCGTCGCTTTCCTCGTCTCCGACGATGCCTCCTACATCACTGGCCGGACGCTCTTCGTCGACGGCGGCCTACTCGTCCCGCCACTGACGACCGCCGAGTACATGGGCGGCGATCGTGAGGGACGCGGATTTTCGGGATGAGTGGCAGGGCCGGCGGCAAGGGGGATGAGGCACGAGATAAACGAGTTCATCCGATCCGTGCCTCGTCCCGCTTGCCACCGGCCCCGCCACTACTTGACACTGCCATCGTCAGGCTGTGATAATCCCGACTGTTAAACTCGGAATTGCCCGGAGCGGGGAGGAAGTGCTCGTGCCGTTCGATCGTGATACCTGGGCCAACCAGTGGCTGGGTGGCTTCTGAACGCTGGGTGTTGAAGAAATGCAGCCGGTTCGGTCTGCAGACTACCCAGCCCATCTATCAGTCGATGATCTGCTGACGTTGCCGGCTGATACGCCGCTGCGCGAGGTCAGTGCGGAGCAGGCGCTGGCTGCCTGGGTGCACTATCTCGGGGCCGACGTGCCGATGCTGCTGGTCCGCAATCCCGATCGCGCCCGGAAGCTGCTGATGCGCGCGTTCGGCATCGTTGGCAAGGAGCCGGTCGGCATTCCGGTCAATACGCGCCGACCGCTCTCGGAAGCAGTCAAGCGCTCCGGCGGCACGCCACTATTCGTTGAGTTGGACGCCGATCTCAACCTGGATCCCTGCGACACCGGGCATCGAAGACGTTCGTCTCGTCTGGGCGCAGCCGGTGGCCGGGATGGCTCCTCCTCCAGAGATTCCTGGAGCAACGCTGTTTGTCGATTATGGTTTCACGCTGCCAGCACCGCTGACGGATGGCGCGGCCGGTCTGCGTGGCTCGGCGACGCTCTGGGGGCTGCATCTCTCCGGCGATGAGCACGGCGCGCTGATCGCGTTCTCTGACCCCGCACTCTACGACGCGGCTTGCGCGTCGCTGACCGAGGACGACGCGTTCACGAACATGGCGCAGTCGGTCGCACAATCTGAGCGGCTTGCCGGTGAAGGTGGGCTGGCTGCCCGGCTGCTGGCGGTCGACGCGGCGACGCGCGAGGGGATGGAGGCAGGCGCCGGGATGCCGATGGCGCCGGCCGTGGGTCGATGCTCGCTGCCGTTCGGGCTGGCGGTCCGTGTTCCGGACGAGGCCGACCTGGCAACCTTCATCTCCTATGTTCGCAACGAGAATGTCGACCTCGACTGGCTGCCTGAGATTCAGCCGATGTTCTATGTCGCCTATCAGGTCACCGCCGATCGTGAGCGAACTACCCGAAGCGCCGCCCATCTGGCACGCTGGATCGTCGCGCCACTCGGCCCCGACTTCGTCGATGATGAGATTACCCACGCCGTCCTCGGCATCCTCAAGGCCGCCGAGTACACGGGTGTCAGATGGTATACCGACCCAGAGCGGGCCCAGTGGTACGGTGACCTGATGTTCGAGTGGTACGGCCCCACTCACGATGCCTACCGGGTCCAGTTCGACACGCGAGTGCCATCGCTGGCGGATTGACGCTGAAACGATGCGATGCAGGCAACCCATCTGGTTGTCTGCATCACGCCTCGCGGTCGAACACGATCTCCTGCGCCCCATGCCAGACGACGAGATCGCCGAGGTCAGATAGCCGGTCAGCGCCGTCGATGACGGTCAGAAAGTGGTTCCCAGCCAGTGGTCCGAACTTGCTGGCGAACGAGGTCTGCCCGTATGGGAAGAGAATCTCCGTTTCGCTGATTCCGGCCGGATAGAACAGAATCTCACCCGGAGCGGGCGTCGTCGTCGTCGTTTCTTCGCCGACGCCGAGGTCGAAGTTGCCAAGTGGCACCCAGGCGGACTCTCCACTCCAGCGTGCCTGGATGATCTTGCTCGTGAACGGCAAGAGCCGCTCGAACGCCGCGCACGTCTGCGGCGATTTCTCGCGCTCGAAGCGGGCCGTGAACCGTAGCGCACCGATTTCGATCCGAATCGTCTCCAATTTCCTTACCTCCATATGGTGTTGACTTCCCCAGCGCCCACTCACAACCGTGCGCCCGATCCTGCGCGCGTGTCATGATACGCGCACGAACCAGCACATCAGAGATGCATCTGTCACAAACCCGCTCCCTCAACGTTCTTCATCAGCATCACCCCCGGATGAGACGGTGACGATGAACGACGGCAATGTGGTTCGGCAGACACAGCAGCGGGGACGAGCGGAGATCGAAGCGATCTGCCGCACTGAATGGCGACCAATCTACGATCTCATCTACCGTACCGTTCAGAATCGAGCCGAAGCGCAGGACCTGACCCAGGAGGTCTTCCTGCGCGCCGTCCGCGCCATCGACCGATACGATGATCGCGGAGATTCCATGCACGGATTGCTGGTGACTGTCGCGTTGAATCTCCTGCGCGATCGCTGGCGTCGGCGTCGCCCGATTGCGGCCAACGTCGATGACTTGCCGTTTCTGGCGACACGCGACCCTGGCCCGGAGCAGCTTGCACTGGCCGATCTCGACGATCTTGCTGTCCACCTGGCGCTGAACCGCTTGCCTGAGGAGCAGCGGCAAGTGATCCAGATGCGAGTTATCGAGGGCCGGTCGTCACAGGACGTTGCTGATCTGCTGGGCCGCAATGCAGCCGCTGTCAGGCAGATTCAGCGCCGGGCACTGCTGGACTTGCGCGAGATGCTGAGGACGGAGGTCGCCCGATGAGCGCTCGGGATTGGAGCGACCTCGAACGTCGCCTTGATGACGCGATCGATGCACTGAACAACGAGCAGGCGCCCGATATTGAGGGCGATGACGACGAACTGCTGTTGCTCGACACGCTGCGCGTCGTTCGGCGACTACGTGAGCCTGCCCAACCAGATGCTGGATTCGAGAACGAACTTGTCGAGCAGACGTTGGCCGGGGCAGTGACGCCAGGCCTGGTGTCGTTTCCGAACGGCTCCGGAGCCGGTCGTCTGCAAGGCCCTGGTACAACGGTGCGGCCATCGTCGCGGCGGTATCGGTTGCTGCTGGGTCAGATCGCGGCTGTCCTGCGGCTGATTGGTGTATTCGTCCTGGCCGGGATGCTCTCCGGCGCTCTCGTCGGCGGGATCGGTGGCAGGGTCGCGATGCGCATCAGCGGCTACCTGTATCAACGTGAGAACCCCGGTGTCACGATCGTTACGGAGAGCAGCGGTGAGCCGGTCGGACAGATTTCACTTCAAGGGACGATCAATCTGATTGTGGAATCGATGGGCTCAGGCGTCGTCATCGGTATTGCTGCTCTTGCTCGTCGCTCCGTGGTTGCCGCGCTTCGGATGGCAGCGTGCGGCTGCGTTTGGGCTGTTTCTCCTGGCGGTCGTTGGCGCGACGGTCGTTGATGCCGACAACCATGATCTACGCGTCCTCGGACCTCCTCTGCTGAACATCGCAATGTTCTCCGTTCTTATCGTGGCGGCTGGGATGCTGGCGACGTCATTTGTTCCACGGATGGATCGAGCAGTCTCTGCCGATGGAAGGCGAGCCACTCGAATTGGAGCGATGATGCTCGGAGCGGTCGCCGTTGGCCTGGGTGGTATCGCGCTGATCGTGTCGATGCTGGCCCTCGTCGTCAACACCGTCATGGTCCCAATCCACGCTGTCACCGAGCCAGGCATCGGCACGGTCATCGTAGCCCCGCTGGTCCTGCTGGTCCTGATCGGCGTCCCGTTGACGCGGTTGGCTGTCGCGACTCCGGATCGTCTCCCAGCGCTCGATCGATTGCGAGCGATCGCCGTGTCGCGAGTCGTCAGCGTCATCCTCGTGCTGGCAACCGTCGCGGGATTGCTTGCGCTGCTGATCAATACGATTCGCATCGTGTCGAGTTGACGGGGTGATTTGGCGGGCGCTGTCACAGCAGCGACAGATTCGCGTTCTGTATCGGCATGCACGTAGTCCACGAACGTGGCAGGCGCGTGCCGATCACGGCGTGTGACGAGAAAGGAATCGGGATGAACACCCTGCGTCGGAGACTCCTGCTCCTTGTCGCTTTGGTCGCTCTGCTCAGCCTGCCTTCGGCCGCACTCGCGGACACGTCCGGGCGGTTGGCGTCGGCGAAGATCTACGATGCCAGCGGCGCATTCGTCGGGATTGCGATCTTCCACCAGCTCAACGATGGTGGCGTCCGAATTCATGTGGCCGTCCGGGGCCTGTCGGCTGGACAGCATGGAATGCACATCCACGCTATCGGCGCCTGTTCACCCGACTTTGGAGCCTCGGGGAGTCACTTCAATCCGACCGGCGCGAACCATCCGCATCACGCTGGTGACCTGGGCAACATCACCGCGAACCGTGCTGGGATCGCAGTCATCTCGCTCTACACCCAGAACGTCACGCTCTCGGCCGGGCTGCTATCGCTCAACGATGCTGATGGCAGCGCCCTGATCATCCACGAGGGGCCGGACGACCTGCACACGCATCCGACCGGCAACAGCGGCGGACGTGTTGCTTGTGGCGTCATCGCGTTCTGAATGTCCTGACAACCCGGAACATGGAAGGAGTTCGACGTGTCAAGATCTGAGCTGCTCCTCGAACGGATTGGTGCGCTATCTGGCGTCGCATTCACCGTGCTGTACGTTTTGGCGTTCGTGATGTCCGGTGGCACGGACACACCGAGTCCGGACGACCCGGCAGGAGTAATCGCAACGTACATGGCCGACAATGCGACCGGACAAGATCTCTCGATCTGGTTGTCACTGACCGCAGTCACCTGTCTGATTGTTTTCGTCAGTTACCTGCGACAGGTACTCCAGCGATCTGAGTCGGTCAGCACCTTCCTGCCGGCGACCGCATGGGCAGGTGGGATGCTCTTTGCAGCCACGCTGCTGGCCGCGATTTCGATCAAGATCGCCAGTGCTGTCATCGGCAACTATGGCGACGATACTCAGGTTGCCAAGACCTTCTACGCCCTGGACTGGAACTTCGTGAACGTTTTTGGCCCACCGCTGGCCGTGCTGATCGGTGCCACGTCAGTCGCAGGACTGTTGCATGGCGGGATTCCGCGCTGGCTCGGTTGGTCAGGATTGCCGCTGTTCGTCATCATGCTCTCGCCGGTCATGTTCTTCGGGTTTGTCCTCACATTGCCATGGTTCATCGCCCTCAGCGTTACGCTGGCCCTTCGGACGCTTCGGCTACCGTCGTCAGCCTTGGTTCCTCGGACGGCATGAACCTTCTCTGGTCAATAGTACGTGGCGCCTGGCGCTGTCAATTCGACAGCGCCAGGCGCTGCAGGTTCGGTGTGAGACAATCCCGACAGGATGAAGTGATTCATGGAAGGCGACTACCCTGGACCAGAGACGAGCACCGTTCTTCGAGGCGCTGGCAGCGTTCGCCGGTGCGGACACTGTGCCGTTCTCGACTCCTGGCCACAAGCGCGGCCGAGGTGCTCCGGAGTCGATGCGCACGCTCTGGCCAGACATACTCGCGCTCGATGTTCCCCACGCCGGTGGCGTCGATACGACCCACATCTCGCTCGGGCTATTGCGTGAGGCCGAGAGCATGGCGGCTGCCGCCTACGGAGGTGATGACGCGCGCTTCCTTGTCAACGGCAGCACGACCGGTAACCTGGCGATGCTACTGGCCACCTGTACCGACGGCGACACCGTCATCGTCTCGCGAATGCTGCACAAATCGCTGCTGGCCGGGCTGGTCTTCACTGGCGCACGTCCGCACTACCTGATCCCGGCCCTCGATGATGAACGCAACCTGCCACTGGACATTGAGCCGGCGGCTGTCGCCGGTGCGCTGGACATTCACCCTCAGGCGAAAGCGGTTGTCCTCGTCAGCCCGTCGTACGTCGGTATCACCAGCGACCTGGCCTCGATCTCCGCAATCTGTCACGGGCGAGGCGTGCCGTTACTGGTTGACGAGGCCTGGGGGCCGCACTTCCACTTCCATCCCGACCTGCCGGCCTCAGCGATGCAATCCGGCGCAGACGCTGCCGTTTCCAGTACCCATAAGATGCTGGCAGGTCTGACGCAGTCTTCAACGTTGGTAGCTCGTGCGGGCCAGCTGGACCTTGAGCGATTGGGAACGATCGTCGACATGGTCCAGACCACCAGCCCGTCGGCGCTGATCTTTGCCTCGCTCGATGCCAGCCGCCGCCAGATGGCGCTCGACGGCCGCCGTCTGCTTGAAGAGACGCTCGCGCATGCCTCACGGCTGCGGGACGGTTTGGCAGCGATCGGCGGGTTGGAGGTTCTGTCACCTGAGATTATCGCGGGGAGGCCGGGGGCCGGGTTCGACCCGACCCGCATTATTGTCGATGTCCACCAGTTGGGACTGACTGGTTACGAGGTCGAGCATGCTCTGAGGCACTCGGATGGCGTTTACGTGGAGATGAGTGATCTGCTCTCTGTGATGCTGTTGGTCACGATCGGCGACGATGATAGTTCGGTCGAAAGAGCAATTGCCGGGTTCCGTGCATTGACCGGGCTGCGCAAACCCCCACGTCACGCTGTTTCGGCACGGTCCAGCGGAGATCTGATCTTTGGGCAGGTCGCGGAACTGACGCCGCGACAGGCGTTCATGGCTGACGCAGAGTTCGTACTGGTCAGCGATGCTGCCGGGCGAGTCAGCGCTGAGAGCATCACACCATACCCGCCGGGTATCCCGCTCGTCGCTCCCGGTGAGCGGCTGACAACGGACGTCATCGATTACCTGCGCGCCGGTATCGAGGAGGGAATGTACGTCTCAGGAATGGCCGATCAGGCGTTCGAGAGGGTACGCGTTGTCCGCTGACGGGTGGTGTGCTGGATTTGATCACCCCACTCAGCCGGCGAGAGCAGACGGTAGCAACCCGGGATCGTGTCGATCAGCGGACGGCCGGAACAGCAACTACGCAGGCGATCGTTCAGTCGGCGTACCCACGATCGCAGGAACATCGGGTCGTCACACATGTCGTCGCCCCAGATTTCCTCCAGCAGATCGCTGGCACGGATGAATGCACCATTCGCCGCTGCCAGGCGCGTGAGGATCGCCCAGTCTGACTGCTGCAGGATGACCTCGTAGCCTCCGACAATTGCGTGCTCACCGCTGATATCGAGCACGAGATCGCCGTAGACGGCCAGTTGGCGACATGTCTGGATCTGAATTAGTGCCGTCATCATCATTTGCCCTTATCAACTCGCGGCTCCGTTGCCGCAGTGGTCTTCATCGAACGTGACGGACTCCACCTCCACAATTGCTCTCCATCGTAGTAATCGGCATCACGCATTGGAAGGGGGGATGGACCGACTGTTACGCTATTGTGACGGTTTCGCCCCCTTCCGAATACACCGATAACATCTGCTGCAGGTCGTTGACGAATGCCGCGCGCCACTCGGGAGGTTCCAGTAGCTCGGCCCCAGGGCCGATCCAGCGCAGCAATTCCATTACGACGGCTTGCCGGTCCTGACCGAAGCGGATGACGACATCACCGTCCGGCCGTTCCTCATATTGCGCATGGCGGTAGTACCAGTCGGCATGCAGCAGATCGGCTTGCGACCGTGTGATTCGAATCCGGACGGGCGCGTCCTCGGCCCACTGATTCATAGCATCGGCCAGCCACTCCCGGCCGAGCATCTCCTGGATATCGAATCGTTCAGCTCCGGCGCTGCGCCGATCAACCTCGTGGATTGCAAGGACTCGGTCGGCTCGCCAGAGACGTCGTCCCGGAGCAGGTTCGAGCCGATCGCCGACGAGGTACCAGCGGTCGCGGTCCCAGAACAGACCGCGCGGTACGACGGTGGCCGACGCTATTGACTGGCGGTACGGCGATTGGTATTCGAGCGAAACATTCGCACCGTCGAGGAGCGCTTTCAGGAAGCCGTCGATCGCGCGTTGTTCGGCCGCGCTTGCTGGGTCAGGGAGTGGCGGCTCTGCCAGTTCGCGGTGGAATGCATCCTCGGCGCTGCGCTCGACGCCGAGAAACGTCCCGGCGTTCGCCAGCTGCTTGCTGAGGTGTCCTGGCATTGCCGCCAGCATCTTCGCTACGGCTGTCTCCAGTCCAGCCGCGAATGGTCGCGAGCGCATCCGCTCCAGGACGGCCAACCCAAGGAGTAGTGAGACTGCCTCTGCCTGGCTGAAGCTGATCGCCGGCAGGAAATAGCCATCCAGCAGGCGGAAGCCACCGTTCCGGCCCTGCTCGGAGTAGACCGGCACGCCCAGCGAAGACAGCGTCTCCATGTCTCGATAGAGCGTCCGCTGCGATACCTCGAACTGAGTTGCCAGCTCTGCCGCCGTCACAACCCTGCCAGAACGGAGCCTCAGCATGATGCCGAGCAGTCGGTCGGTTCTCCGCATCCATTCAGCCCTTCCACGAGTGTGCCTCGACAGATTCTCGCACGGAAAACCTGACACAACGGTGTCATCGATTGGCGGATACGGTGGTCCTCGACAGGGATGATCGCCGACGTTTTCCGGGGGATTGCTGTGGCGCTTGACAATTACCGCCGTGTCTTCGCGAACACGTCGTTTCGCTGGTTCTGGATCGGGTTCTCGCTCTCCAGTGTCGGCGATGCGATGACGCGCGTCGCACTGATCTGGTACGTCTTCGCCGAGACTGATTCGACACGGGCGCTCGGTCTGCTCTCGGTCTGCTTCGTCGCACCGGTGCTGGTTGGTGGGTTGCTGGCCGGGGCGCTGCTCGATCGGTTCGACCGCCGGATGGTGATGCTGGTCGACGCGCTCGTGCGCGGAGGGGCAGTCGCGCTGATCCCGCTTCTGGACGCGCTCGGCCAGCTCGCGCTCTGGCACATCTATGCCGTCGCGGCCGTCTACGGGCTGCTGTTCATGATCTCGCTGGCTGGCGGGCCGTCGCTGCTTCCTTCGATCGTTCCTCGCGAGCAGCTCGTCACGGTCAATGCGCTCGAAGTGCTGTCGTTCACGATCGGCGGCGTCGTTGGTCCGCCAATCGCCGGAGTGCTGATCGCCCAGTTCGGCGCACCTCAGGTCCTGCTGATCGACGCGCTCACCTATGCCATCTTCGCGTTCGCGCTGGTGCGGGTTCGGACGATTGATGTCGTGGGTGGCGCGCCACGAAAGGTCGCCAACTCGACACTTCGAGACGCATTTCAGCTGCTGGCCGGCAACCGCGTTCTACTCTCAACGACGCTGATGTACATGTCATTCAACATCGGTCAGGGGTTCCTGTTTGTCTGGTTGCCGGTCTATTCGGAGCGGACGCTTGGCGGTGGGCCGCAGCTGTACGGGTTGCTCCTCGGTGGGATGGCGGTTGGCCAGATGGCGGCATCGCTGCTGGCCGGTAGCATCGCGATTGGCCTCTCGCTCGGGACGCTGATCTGCATCGCCGAGGTTCTCTCCGGTGCAGCGCTGTTGCTGTTGCTGGCGTCGAATGTCTGGTTGGCGCTGCTGGGTGTCACGCTGCACGGCGTCTTCACCGCGCCGCTGACGATTTGGGCACAGACACTGCGGATGGCAATCATCCCGGAGCACCTACGTGGCCGGACATTCGCGTTGCTTCGGATGCTGATGCAGGGTACCAATCCGCTCGGCGGCGCGCTGGCCGGACTACTATTACCCGCGCTCGGTATCCGCGTCTTCATCGTGCTGACGACGACAGTCATCTCTGCCGCCGGACTGAGCGGCAGTCGCGTCCGGGAGCTTCGCGATGCAGGGCAGCCAGAGCGTAAGACGTCGGTTGTGGCGCATGCAGCGGATTGACAAGGCGTGGGGCAGGGATCCCGAGACATGAGAAACTGGCGCGGGCCAGCACCGAAATCGTTCATGACATGGTCGGAGCCAAAGGAGAACGAGTCTCAAACATGGTTCGTGCCACATCCCTCGTCGTCCACCCGCTGACACCCGATCGCTGGCCCGATCTCGAGTCGCTGTTCGGTCCGCGCGGCGCGACCGGCGGCTGCTGGTGCATGTACTGGCGACTGACGCGTTCGCAGTTCGACTATCAGAAAGGTGATGGTAATCGGGACGCGTTTCGAGAGATCGTCATCGACGCGCATCAGCCGCCCGGTCTGCTGGCGTATCGCGACGGCGTGCCAGTCGGCTGGTGCGCGATTGCGCCGCGTGATGACTACGGTGTGCTTGAGCGATCGCGCATCTTGAAGCGTGTAGACGACGAGCCAGTCTGGTCGATCACCTGCTTCTTCGTCGCCCGGTCAGCCCGTCGTCAAGGAGTCACGCTTGTCCTGATCGACGCGGCAGTCCAGTTTGCGGCTGAGCACGGCGCTCGGATCGTCGAGGCCTATCCAATCGATCCGCGTAATCCCGACGTGCCGTCAGTCTTCGCCTGGACCGGCCTTGTCTCAGCCTTCGAGTCGGCGGGATTCATCGAGGTTGCCCGCCGCTCCGAGACACGTCCGATCATGCGCATCGAAACTAACGACTGATCGACGCCCTGCTGCGTGCTACGATGCTGGAACCGTCCATCGTCGGAACAGGGAGAGGTGAAGCAGCATGCGGCCCAATCGACTGCGCGAATTGCTTAACGACGGCAAGCCATCGCTCGGGACTCGGCTCCACAATATCTGGCCCGGTATCACCGAATTGGTCGGCCACTCCGGCATGTTCGACTACGTTGAGTTCGTTGCGGAGTACGCGCCGTATGATCTGCATGGCCTCGACAACCTCGGCCGCGCGATCGCCATCTACCCGCAGATGACCGGCATGATGAAGATCGAGCAGCAGCCGCGCACCTATCTGGCCATCCGCGCGATCGGCGCCGGCATTCAGAACCTGCTCTTCGCCGACTGCCGCACAGTCGCCGATGTTGAGGAGTGCGTCCGCTCGGTCCGGGCCGAGACGCCGGAGACCGGCGGCCTGCACGGCTGCGGCCTGCGTCGGGACGCCGGCTACGTGATCGATGTCGCAACGCCTGCCTACATCCAGGCGCTCGAAGACGCTGTCGTCGCGATCATGATTGAGAAGCGCGAAGCGGTCGACAATCTGGAGAGCCTGCTGGCGGTCAAAGGTGTCGACATGGTCCAGTTCGGCCCCGGCGACTACTCGATGAGTATCGGCGTCCCCGGCCAGTTCAACCACCCGCGTGTGCGTGAGGCCGAGAAATACGTCATCGAGACGGCACTGGCGGCCGGCAGTCCAGCCGCGCGCCGAGATCAGCGAGCCGGAGCAGGCGCAGCGCTACCTGGAAATGGGCGTCCGCCACTTCAACATCGGCAGCGATATGTCGATCCTGTACCGCTGGTTCTGCGCCAACGGCAAGGCAATGAGCGAGCTGCTCGGCACCAGCGCGACGACCGGTGACGTGATGCAGGAGTATCCGGCGTAACGTACGAAAGCGGCAGGTGCTTCGCTATGCTTGACGGCCAGAATCGGGCTGGTCGAACGCCGGGGCGCAAGGAGGCGAAATGGCAGTCCCACTCACTCGCTGGAAGCTCACTGTCCACGATTATCACCAGATGGCGGCGGCGGGAATCCTTCACGAAGACGATCGGGTCGAGTTGATCGAAGGTGAGCTGCTGGAGATGAGTCCAATCGGTGGTTCCCACATGCACTGCGTCAATCGATTGAATGCCGTCATGGGACGATTTATCGCAGAAGACGCGATCGTCAGCGTTCAGAACCCAATCGAATTGAGTAGCAGATCGGAGCCTCAACCTGACCTGGTCGTCTTGCGCCGTCGCGACTATGGAGATGAGCTACCGATCCCTGCTGATGTCATGTTGGTAGTGGAGGTTTCTGATAGCTCGTTGAGTTACGATCGCAGAGTCAAATTGCCGCTCTACGGTCGGTCCGGTATCCGCGAAGTCTGGATCGTTGACCTGAACGATCGAGTCGTGACACGGTACACCGAGCCGTGGGAGGGCGGCTATGGACAGGCCGAGCCGTTCGATCATGGCAGTCGAATCGTGTCGACGCTGTCACCGACGCTCACGATCGAGATCGATACCCAGACGCTGTTCTAGTCGCGCGGGTTGGTTGTTTGCGGAGGCGGGATTCAACATGGCCGTTGAGACGGTCCACCACAAGCTGCCGGCCGACGAGTACCAGCGCATGATTGCGGCTGGCATCATCCGAGAGGGTGCACCCGTCGAACTCATTGACGGAAGGTTGATTCGCAAAGACTCTGGTGATGGCCACCACTGAGCGAGCAGCACCGTTCGCTGGCTCGTCTCCCCACCTGTCGCCGTTACCGTCGATAGTTAGACCGCCGGCAACTCCGCCAACGCCCGTTCGATCTCCGTTTCGGGCAGATCGTAGTCGACCAGGTTGCCAGCCAGGTATTGCTGGTAGGCGGCCAGGTCGAAGTTGCCGTGGCCGGAGAGGCCGAAGAGGATCGTCTTGGCCTCGCCCGACTCCTTGCAGCGCAGCGCTTCCTGAATCGTCGCCATGATCGCGTGGGCCGACTCCGGCGCCGGGACGATTCCTTCGGTCCTGCTGAACGTGATCGCGGCCTCGAAGACCGGTGTCTGCGGATAGGCGATCGCATCGATCAGCCCCTGCTCCTTGAGCAGGCTGACCAACGGCGCCATGCCGTGGTAGCGCAGGCCACCGGCGTGGATGCCGGCCGGGATGAACGAGTGACCGAGTGTATGCATCTTTACCAGCGGTGTCATCATGCCGGTGTCGCCGAAGTCGTATGCATAGATGCCGCGGGTCAGTGTCGGGCAGGCTGACGGCTCGACGGCGACGATCCGGACGTCTTTGCCCTGGATCTTGTCCCTGACGAACGGGAAAGTCAGCCCGGCGAAGTTGCTGCCGCCACCAGCACAGCCGTAGATGACATCCGGATAGGCTCCGGCATCCTCCATCTGCATCTGCGCTTCCTGGCCGATGATCGTCTGGTGCATCAGGACGTGGTTGAGGACCGAGCCGAGCGAGTACTTGGTGTCGTCGCGGGTGGCCGCGTCTTCAACCGCCTCCGAAATCGCAATCCCGAGGCTGCCATTCGACTCCGGGTCATGCTCCAGGACGGCCAGGCCAGCCTGCGTCTCGACTGACGGGCTGGCGATGCAACGAGCGCCCCACGCCTCCATCAGCGCCCGCCGGTACGGCTTCTGCTCGTACGAGATGCGGACCATGTAGACCTTCAGCTCGATCCCGAAGAAGGCACACGCCATCGCCAGCGCGCTGCCCCACTGGCCGGCGCCGGTTTCGGTCGTCAGCCGCGTGACACCCTCCTGCTGGTTGTAGTACGCCTGCGGGATGGCAGTGTTGGGCTTGTGGCTGCCGGCTGGGCTGGTCCCCTCGTACTTGTAATAGATTTTCGCAGGGGTCTGGAGGTGCGCTTCGAGCCGGTGTGCGCGGTAGAGTGGTGTTGGTCGCCAGAGTCGGTAGACAGCCTGGACTGCTTCAGGGATCTCGACGAACCGCTCGCCGGTCACCTCCTGCTTGATGATCTCCATCGGGAAGAGCGGCGCGAGGTCTGCCGGCCCGATCGGCTGACCGGTTCCGGGGTGAAGCACCGGCGGCGGCGGCACCGGCAGGTCGGCCACCAGGTTGTACCAGGCAGACGGCATCCGGCTTTCGTCGAGCAGGAACTTGGTCTGCGTCTCGTTCGCCATCGGTGCTGCTCCCTTCGCTGTCTGATTGGGCCGGTCGGACGAACCATTGTAGCGGAAGTTCTTTGTGCCGGGTCACGACGTGGGCAGGACGATCTCGAAGTGCTCTTGCAACGCTTCGCGAAAGTGGGCGTCATTCGTGATCACCGTTTCGCGGCGCTGGCCGGCTCTGGTAACGATCAGGCGGTCGCTCGTCAGCGAGATGCGTCCGGTTAGGGTCAGGCGGGTACAGACACGGCTACGCATGAAGTGCGACTCCGGTGATGACTGGTGATGGCGACACATGCCAGCAAAGTCGGTCAGTTCGTGTGGCGTCAGCGTGAACCGATACTGACTGGACCAGTTTCCGGCATCGTCGCGCCGCTGAAGAATGCGATGCTCTCCGTCGATCAGAATCCGGAACGAGCGGTTGCCGTCGGACTGTACCTCGTGCGTGAGGCGAATTGGCTCGGTAAAGCAGTCTCCGAATCCGACGTCAGCCAGCCACGGCTCATCGAGATGCACCAGCAGCAGCATGTGGTCGAAGTCCGGCCCGCTCTTTCCATCTGGCATCACCACACCGGCCGAGAGCAGCGACACCCGAAAGCCAAGCGAGCGGAGCAACGCTGCGAAGGCTCCGTTCAACTCGTAGCAGAAGCCGCCACGATGCTCGCTGACGATCTTCTCGACCAACCGCGCCTCGTCGAGCACGATCTCGCGGCCGATGTGAATGTCCAGGTTCTCGAATGGGACCGCTAGCAGATGCGCCCGGTGTAGCTCTCGAAGCGTATCCGCCGTCGTGGCCGTTGATCCTGCGTATCCAATGCGCTCCAGGTAGGTGTTGACATCGACTGAAGGTGTCACGGATGCTGCCTCGCGTTCATTGCGCTGCCAACCGAACGCATCGGCGCTTTCGGCTGGCGTTCAGCATAGCGATGTCCTGGAGTGTGGCAATCGGAAGAACGACGTAATTCGATGTGATCGGAGGAGGCTGCTTCTGGCGCCTCAGTTCGCCGTTCCGAGGACCAGCCCGCTCTCCTGCATCAAAGCCAGCGCGACGTCAGTATCTCCCCGGTTGAGGGCGACTCTTGCGGTCGCGAGCTGGGCGTATTGCTGCTGGGTGACGGTCGTCTCGTCGGCATAGAGCCGATCGAATCCTTGCTTGACGATGTCG
The DNA here is from genome assembly GCA_963763325.1 of uncultured Chloroflexia bacterium. Lineage (GTDB taxonomy): Bacteria > Chloroflexota > Chloroflexia > Thermomicrobiales > CFX8 > JBBECJ01. The sequence goes on along the minus strand of CAVXOL010000023.1, from coordinate 606,297 downwards.
GACGCACCCCACCACGTTTCAGCATTGACGCCGTTGGAGAGGGTGTTGTCGGCCCACTCGGCAAGCCAGGCGTGCCATTCCTGTTCGAGTTGCTGGTAGCTCTTGCCGATGACATCGTCGGGGAGCTCTCCTGCGTAAATGCTCTTGTAGGCTGGCACGCCGTATGTCGTGATCACGTATTCGGTGAAGGACGCCGCGGGGTCGTACTCGTGGCGCGCGCCAGTCCGGCCCTCGAACTTCGCCTTGCGCAGTTCGAGGATCGGTGGGATCTTGCCTACCTTCCAGGCCCAGGCTGCGATCTGGCGTGGTTCGATGAAGCCGTGCGCGACGAGGTCCGGCGTCATCAGCCACGTCGAAAGCCCCTCGGCGAGGAAGAGCGTGGCGACGTGCGGTAGCGCGATCTGGTTGCCAGCGACGATGTGGCCGATTTCATGAGTCAGGAGTGCCTGAAACTCCTCGTCCGCCATGCTGCCGTCCTGGAGGATGAACACCTGACGGCGGTCGGAGAAGGCGTACCCCTGGCAGCCGATGCAGTCGTCTTTGAGGTACATCTGGTCTGCCAGCAGGATCTCGATCCGCTCGTTGTCGTTTGTGCCGAGTCGCTGGTTGGCGTCATCAAGCCCTTTGCGCGCCTGTGCGGCAACCTCGTCGGCACGTTCTGGCGAGAACGCGCCCGGCCGCCACGCGATCACGAAGGTGTCGACCTGGTACCACTCCGAGTAATAGTCTTCGACGGCCTGAATGTCGTTGATCGGCGCGCCGCGAACTGGCTGGTTGGCTGGGAGGAGCGGTGGCAGATCCTGACCGCCGATGGTGGCCGGTGTGGGTTCGGTCGGAGTCTCAGCGACACTCCCGGTCGGTTGTTCGCCAGTTGTCGATTCCGTTGGGGTTTCACCGGCCTGGACGTCTGGCGCCCCTCCCTGCGTTCCGGATGCGGTTGGCCCGACGTCGGTTGCGCCGCTTATTGCGGTTGCCGTTGCGGCTGAGCCGATCGTGTCGGTACCGGTCCCGTCACCGTCAGTGATGCGGGTGGCGACGATTCCTCCGACTACCATCGTCACGGCGGCTATCAGGGCTATAACGATCATTCCGCGCACGCGGCGGGACTCCTCTCAGGCAAGGACAGTTGTGTCGGAGTGACATCTCCCGTGTACGAGTGGGGTGTACCATAGCCCGGTCATCCGATGCCAGCCAGTCACGACAGATTGTCATCCGGGAGGCGATGATGTCCCACAACCTGGAGCCCGAGTATGCCCCGATCCTCAATATGACAGGTAATCAGGTTGCACTCGGCCCGTTGGATCGTGTTCTGGTGCCGCTGTACCAACGCTGGCTCAATGACTTCAGTCACGCCCGTAACTTCGATGACACCCCCGAGCCGTGGACGCTTGAGCGCGTAAGCGCGCTCTACGAGGATCGATCTGCCTCGTCGGATGACACGTTCATGTTCACGATCTACGAACGCGCTTCACTTCTGCCGATCGGTTACACGATGCTGTTGGAAACGTCATTCCGGCATGGCTCAGCCGAGTTTGCGATCCACATTGGAGAAGACAACGCCCACGGTAAAGGCTACGGTACCGAAACGGCACGGATGATGCTGGAGTACGCCTTCGCGTCGCTTGGCCTCAACTCGGTGTATCTGACGGTCGCGGAATACAATCGCACTGGCCGCCGAGCGTACCAGCGAGCCGGCTTCCGTGAGAGCGGCCGCCGTCGCCAGGCGTGGCGGATGGGCGGACGATTCTGGGACGAGATCGTCATGGATTGCCTGGCGAGCGAGTGGACCGAATTGTCGGCCGCGCCTTCTTCCTGACACGATTCCGCAACGCGACGTGAGCGGGTGTCGACATTCCGTCCACCATGCCTCAGTACAATTGCCTCGCGTTGGGATGATCGGGGATGGTCTCGGCGCGGGAATGTCACACGCCGTATCCGTTTGGACAGGGAGTCTTGAACTGTGTCTCAACGCCGTAGTAGCAAGAATCGTCAGACCGCGCGACAGGATGCGGCCAAGGGCCGCGAAAGTACGCAGGAATCATCAGCCGCCGTCAGCCGCCGTGCTCAGCGTCGGATCCAGGAGGAGCGCAATCGTAAGCGTCAGCGCCTGATGCTGATCGGCGGAGCGGTCGTGCTGGCCGTCGCTATCGTCGGCGCGCTGATTATCCTCAACCGCCCCGATGATGACGATGCTGCGTCCGACCTCGCGTTGACGATTCCGCCGCCGCGCGACGCTTCGATCCCGACCGACGGACGGACACTCGGCAACCCGGATGCACCCCTGACGATCGTGGAGTATGCCGACTTCCAGTGCCCTGCCTGCGGACAGTTCGCGACGACGGTCGAGGATCAACTTATCGCAGACTACATCGCGACCGGCGAGGCGAAGCTCGTCTTCCATGACTTCCCGTTCCTGGATGATCGCACCGACACCAAGGAGTCGGACAACGCCTCTGAAGCCGCGTTCTGTGCCCAGGAGCAGGGACAGTTCTGGGCGTATCACGACATGATCTTCTATAACCAGTCGGGCGAGAACGAAGGCGCTTTCGCTCGTGATCGCCTGATCGAGATGGCCCGTAACGTCGAGGGGATCGATGTCGAGCAGTTCACGACCTGTATCGACGGCGATGAGTACGAGGACGATGTTCAGGATCTCTATCAGGCAACCATTGACGCGGGTGTGCAGTCGACACCGACGTTTGTGATGAACGGCCAGCAGGTGAGCGGGACCAACTACCCGGCGCTCCAGGAGGCGATTGAGGCGGCACTTGGCAGCTGATCGCGCCACTACAGGCGGCGGGCGCGGCAATCCGCTGCTGGTCGCGGTCGTTGTCCTGGGCTTCCTCGGGATGTGTGTAGCCGGCTATTTGACCTACGTGCATTACGACGAGGACGCACTGGTCTGCACCGTCGGCGGCTGTGAGACTGTCCAGCAGAGTGACTACAGCACAATGCTGGGCGTGCCGATCGCGATCTTTGGCTTGCTGATGTTTCTGACCGTCACATTGCTCGCATTGGCGCGAATGACGGATCGCAGCCCAATCCCGTCAGACCTGGCAACGATCGCTGCGTGGACACTGTTGCTGACGAGCCTGCTCTACTACGCCTATCTGACCTACATCGAGATCTGGGAACTCGAAGCCGTTTGCCAATGGTGCGTCATCTCATCGATTGTCGCGCTGCTGATGTTCGTGCTGGAGTCGGTACTCTTGATGAGAGAGATGCGGACCGGCTAGCGATCTTCACAACGCGCCTCAGCGCGTCGCGGATCGACGACATTCTGGTGACGCGTTCCCCGCTGCGCTGACTCGTGCACGTGAGTCAGCCGGCTGCTGGCTCGTTCCGGAACCTGTGAGACAACCTGTGGATCAACTGTCTGGTCCAGCGACCGGCCGTCGGTATGCTGGTAGGTATCGCGTGCCTGACCGGATTGCGACGTCGTGAGGCCACGCATTCGTTTCCAACCATGAGACGACCGGCATCTGAACCGTCTGGACCGCGAGTGGTTGATGGCGCGCCGGATGCGTCTCCGACCGAAAGGGCGACCTACGATGATGGTCTGGATGCCATCCGTTGACTTGCCGACGACGCCAGATCTGATCGCGCTCCAGCCTGATGTGCGGCCCGCTTCGTTCCCCCTCTCGGGTGACGGATGCACCTTTGGACGTGCCGCGAGCTGCGATATCGTCGTTCCGCGTCCGCTCATCTCTCGACTGCACGCGCGAATCGAACGGGTCGGCAGCCACTTCCAACTCCGCGACCTCGGCAGCGTCAACGGCACGTTCGTCAATGGTCAGCCACTTCATGAGCCACAGGTGCTGTCCAACCGAGATGTCAGCGGCCTCGGGACCGCGCTGTCGCTACTGACGTTCATCGACTCCGACGCGACCCACCTGGCCGCCAGCCGATTGCGATACGATGCTCGCCAGATGCGCTTCTTCGTGAATCATCAGCCGGTCGAACTGACTCCACATCAGTTTCGGTTGCTGCTGCACCTCTACCAGCACCGCGGCGCTGTCTGCTCGCGCGAGCAGTGCGCCGAAGCGATCTGGGGGCCGGATTTCACTCCAGGCAATGACGCGACACCGCTTGACCGGTTGATTAGCACGACCCGGACAGCACTGCGTCTAGGGCCTGTCTGAAGAATCCGAAACAGCGGTCCTGGCAACCTCTTCCATCAGACGGCGCAAGGTCACGGCAACGAACGTACGGCCATGAACGGAGCCCCGTTGAGTTGGAATCGGGACAATAATGATTCGTCAGACACGCCCTAGAAGCACACGTTACAAACGGAACAACCCCTCCTGGCCAGCTACCTGGCCGGGAGGGGTTTATTCGCGAGGGATGAGTGTTAGCCTGCCGCCTCGCGCATGACCTCGGCGAGAATCCGAATACCGTCACGGATTTGGTCGTCGTCGTTGAAGGAGTAGGAGAGGCGCACTTTGTTCTCGCCGCCACCGTTGGCGTAGAACATCGTCCCCATCCCGATCCCGACACCGCGCTGCTGGGCGATTGGCGCGATTTCGGTGCAGTTGATCCCTTCCGGCAGCGTCATCCAGATGAAAAAGCCACCCTCCGGTACCGTCCAGGTCGTCCCTTCCGGCATATGCTCTTCAAGCGCGGCCAGCATGACATCACGGCGCTGCTTGTAGAGCGGACGCAGGTGGGCGATGTGCTCGGTCAGTGTCCCGGAGGCGGCGAACTGGGCCGCGACGTGGCTGGCGAACGGGTTGGTGCCGGAGTCGGTCTTGAGGCCGGCCAGCCTCGCGGTCAGCGGCGCGCTCGCGACACACCAGCCGAGACGCATTCCGGCCGACATAATCTTCGAGAATGTCCCGCAGTACATGACCAGCCCCTGGTCGTCGAGCGTGTAGAGCGGCGGCAGGGTCTCGCCCTCGAAACGCAGGTCGAAGTAGGCGTCGTCTTCGAGGATCGGCAGACCGTGTTCCTGCGCCAGCTCGACAATCCGCTTGCGCCGTTCGAGCGTGTAGGTGATACCGGTCGGGTTCTGGAAGGTTGGCACAAGATAGAGGAACTTGGCGCGCTTACCCTCGGCTTTGAGTTCGTTAAGTACCCGCTCCAGCTCGACGACGTCCAGACCCTGATCGTCGAGTGGGATCTCGCGGATGTCAGCACCGCTGGCCCGCGCTCGCCAAATCGAACCCATGAACCACGGCGCCTCGGCCAGCATGACATCGCCTGGATTGACGAACAGCTCATAGATCAACGCCAGCGCCTGCGACGAGCCGCTCGTGATCAGGATGTTCTCGACGCCGGCCTGGATGCCCTGATCGCGAGCCAGCTTGGCTCTCAACTGCTCGACCAGCTCCGGCACACCCGATCCAAAGGCGTACTGCAACGCCCACTCACCATCGCGCTCGAGGGCGATCCGGGTTGACTCGATAATGTCCTGAATCGGCAACGACGACGGGTCCGGGTAGCCACCGGAGAAGGCGATCACGTCGGCGATCGCGCGCGGGTTGGTGCCAACGAAACCGGGCCGGGCCAGCTTGGCGCGGTCCGAAAAGAGTTCTTCAATGCCTGGTGAGGTCGTCGCGGTCATTGTCTCTCTCCATCATGGCCGTTGACACCGCGCGACACCCCATCGCGTCCATCACCGGCCTCGCTGCTTCGCGTCTGAATGCGTTGGCGTATTACAGCACGGTCAGCCGAACTCGCCAACCCGGTACGTTATGCTTGAAGCACTGAAACCCTCGCGAAGGAGGCGACATGGCCGCGCTAGCATCACTTCCAGCCGAGACGATCACGCGACGCCTGTTCACAGTCCACGAGTTTCACGAGATGGCAAAGGCAGGAATTCTTGGAGAGAAGGAACGCGTCGAACTGATCGAAGGAGAGATCGTCCAGATGAGTCCGATCGGGCGTCCTCACGTTCTTGGCATAACCCGGCTCGTTCATGTACTGGTTCCGCTCGTCGGAGACGAAGGTCTGATTAGCCCACAGGGTTCGTTCCGAATCAGCGAGCACACCGAGCTGCTTCCTGACTTTGTCGTCATGCGGAACAAAGAGTATGACGAGATTCCGGGCCCTGCCGACGCACTTCTGATAATCGAAGTCTCGGATAGCTCACTCTCACGCGACCTCTCATCCAAGGCAGCGATCTACGCAGCGGCAGGTGTTCAGGAGTACTGGGTCTGGGACGTGAAGCGACACGTCGTCCACCAATTCGCGGAGCCGTCAGACGGCCAGTTCACCTTCCGCCGGGCGATCAAGCTGGGCGAAACGATCACGTCGGTGATGCTGCCGGCGGTTTCTTTCACGGTCGCCGATATCTCGCGCTAGCGTTTTTTGCAGCCTTGTCGCTGATTCGAGGAGTCACGATGGTCGCGGTTCCGACACGGCACCAATTCACCGTTGACGATCTCAAGCAGTTCGTCGCCGCTGGCGTTCTCTCGGAGGACGATCGGGTTGAACTGATCGAGGGAGACCTGATCGATATGAGTCCGATCAATGAGCCACACGAGGACGTTATCGACATGTTCTTCGACCACCTGGTCGGACAGATCGAGAAGGCGGCGCGTGTCCGGTTCGGAAGTCCCGTTCGGCTTAGTGATCTCTCACTCGTGCAACCCGATATCTCGGTCGTGCGGCTGCAACGCTATCGCACCAGTCATCCAAAGCCCGACGATGTCCTGCTTCTGATCGAAGTTTCCGACACGACGCTCTCGTTTGACCTTCGCACGAAGGTTCCGCTGTACGCTCGCACAGGTGTCCCTGAAGTCTGGGTCGTCGATGTGAATGCGCGGACGATCCATCGGTTCTGGCAGCCTGAGGGGTCGAACTATCGCATGATAGAGCACCTCCAGTCGGGCGACACCATCTCCATTGGTGCGCTCCCTCACGTCACGCTTGCCGTCGCCGACATCTTCGAGTAATCGCGCGATTGCCCGTTTCCGTGGACAATACCCCACAGGCTGATGGCTGGCGGCTGTTCGCTGTCAGCTACGTACTGAGGGGAGTGGGGCGTGGTGTCGAGCGACGAACTGGTCTACATGACGGCAACCGAAATGGCGGCGAAGATCCGCAAGAAGGATCTCTCGGCGCGCGAGGTGATGCAGGCGCATCTGGAGCAGATCGCGCGGGTGAACCCGAAGGTCAACGCAATCGTTACGAAGATCTCCGACGATGAGGCAATGGCGCTCGCCGACGCTGCCGATGAGCGGCTGGCACGAGGTGACGACGTCGGTGTCCTGCATGGGCTGCCGATCGTTCACAAGGACCTTGAAGACACTGCCGGCATGCGGACGACCTACGGGTCGCCACTCTTCGCAGATAACGTCCCAAAGCATGACACTTTGATGATCACCCGGCTGAAGGCTGCCGGCGCATTGACGATCGGCAAATCGAACGTGCCGGAATGGGGCGCCGGTTCGCAAACATTCAACCCGGTCTTCGGTCCGACGCTCAACCCGTATGACACGACAAGGACCTGTGGCGGTTCCAGCGGCGGCGCGGCTGTGACGCTTGCCTGCGGAATGACCCCAATCGCCGATGGCAGCGACATGGGCGGCTCACTGCGCAACCCCGGCAACTTCAACAACGTCGTCGGCTTCCGGCCGTCGCCGGGTCGTGTTCCCGTTTCAGGCAGCTCGATGCCGTGGAGTCCGCTTGGCGTCAAGGGGCCGCTGGCGCGAACTGTCGCTGATGTCGCATTGATGCTCTCGACGATCGCCGGATACGATCATCGCGTCCAGCTGGCAATCGAGGAGCCGGGTGACATCTTCCGCCGCTCGCTCGACCGGGATTTCAATGGCGTGCGGGTCGCCTTCAGCCCCGACTTCGGCGGCCTGCCGGTCGATCCGCGCGTTCGGGATGTGCTGGAGGCGGGCAGGCCGGTCTTTGACAGATTGGGATGCGATGTCGAGGAAGCCGCACCGGACTTCACAGGGGCCGATGACGCCTTCCGCGATCTGCGCGCGTTCAGCTTCGCCACCCAGCACGTTGATCTGATCGCGAAACACCGGGACATGTACAAGGACACAGTCATCTGGAACGTCGAGGAAGGGTTGAAGCTCTCAGCCATCGATGTCGGCAAGGCGATGGCGAAGCAGTCAGCCGTCTACAACCAGGCCGCTGCGTTCATGGAGGGCTACGAGTTCCTGATTGGCCCGGTGAACCAGGTGCCGCCGTTCGACGTCAACACGCCATATCCGACCGAGATCAATGGCGTCGAGATGGAGACCTACATCGCCTGGATGAAGTCGGCTTACTACGTCACCGTTACCGGATTGCCGGCCATCTCGGTCCCGTGCGGCTTCACGCCGGAAGGATTACCGGTTGGTATCCAGATCGTTGGCCGGCGACACGACGATTTTGGTGTTCTCCAGCTCGCTCACGCCTTCGAGCAGGCCACCGGCGTCTGGAAGCGACGCCCTCCGGTTGTCGAATAGCGCAGTGAACGATGACGTGAGCCGCCGCAAACTGGTCGCCACGCTCCGCGCCCGGATGCGACAGCGGGACCAGCGCGGCGCTCTCACGTCGATCCTCTCGAAACGGATCGTTCAATTGGAACGCGCGCACGACGAGCTGGTCGAGCACTATGCTCAACGACACGCACCGACAGTCCGGGAGAAGCGTCGGTGGTGGAAATTCTGGTCGTCGCGCTCAGGGTGACGCAATGCGCCAATGAAAGTGCGTGTCGTGTCCAGCGTACGGCTGGATCACGTCTCGTGCGGCGCGGCCGTCGGCGAGGGTGACGTCGCGGATGGCGAGCCAGAGCGGGTCGGTCTCGATCTGCTCGTAAGTGACATAGACGAGCTCGATCCGTGAGCCGAAGGTCGGATCATTGAGGTGGCTGACGAGGATTTCGGCAGTCGCGGCATCGAGCTCGTTGTAGCCCCAGAACCAGGCGTCGATGTCGATGCCGTCCCGATGCGTTTCGTGCGGCGGGAATGGGCCGCCGTTCATGTCGCTGATGTCGCCAATCACGATCGCGTCACCGAAATGTTGCAGCAATGCCAGCGCGGAGGGCGTCAGCCAATCGTCGCCACCGCGCGCGTCGTCGCGGTCCTCGTATCGATTCTCGCCTCGGTAGCGGACGAGCTTGCCGACGTCGCCATAATCACCGACGGCCTCTGCACCGTTCGTCGTCGTCACCCGAACGCGCAGTCTGAGCAAGGCGTCCGTTGTCCGGTCGATCCCGACGAACTGGGTTGATGAGATTGTGAAGAGCAGGTCTCCGGCGCCGACCTGGAGCGTCCGGTCGTTGCCGAACGTCTGCGTCGGAACTCCTCCTGCAAGGACGCCGGTGGCAATCACAGTTCCGTCCGCGATGACCTCGAGCGATACCGAGGCGATCGTATCGCTCGGATCGCCGGTGACGACGAACGCGCCGTGGATGAGTGTGTTTCCATCAAAGTAGGAGTGCTCGTCGGCACTGAGGTAACGCAGCGGCTCACCGTCGATGTCACGCAACGCTATCCCATTGATGGCTGGGATCGGTGCTGCCGGCGGGTTTGTGCATAGTGGGATGTCGAGCCGCAGGATGCAGCCGACTGTCACCAGCTCGACTGGCCCTACCGGCGCGTGGTTGCGTTCGATGAAGTCAATCGTGGCGTCGTCGAATGCCGCGTCAGCCGGAACCACGGCGCCTCGCTCAGCCAGCGCCAGCAGGATCGCGTGGAGCAGCGGCGACGGGCTTGATGATTCTGGCAGCTCCTGATCCGAGCAGGTAGCCGTCCAGATAAGCCATGAATGACGATGTAGTTCGCCCGCTGCCGGGCCAGACCGGTTGACCGCTCTCGTGGACCGTCAACCGGTTCTCCAACAGCGGGCTGAGCCGGCCCAGCGTCAGTGTGTTGTAGTACTGCTGGAGCCAGCTCTGCTCGTACGCGATCTCAGGGTCGGTCAGCAACTGCTGGATGTGAACGATCTGCTGGAGCATCGGCGCGATCCGTTCCTCATCGCGCGAGTTCGATCCGTCGTCATGGATGAGCTCGTGACTCAGCGCGACGCTCAACAGCGAGAAGTGCTCGTGCTGGTGACGGCTGTTGATCCGGATCTGCTGGCGTGGGACGCCGTTGATGTCCACAGTCGTGTCTGACTCGCCGTTCCGCTCACCAGCGAGATCCGCGAACTCCAGCAGCAGGAAGTCGTTGAGGAACCGTTCGATGGCTGGCTCCGCGACTGTTCCCGTCAGCGCGACCAGCGCAACGCGCAACCGATGATCGGCAACCTTTGCCAGCATTCGCTCATCGGAAAGCAGCGCCAACGCCGTGTCAACCCGCTCCGGCTGGCTCGGAAAACGCTGCGCCAGGAACGCGTCGAGATGCTGGATCTGCTCGGCCTCAGTTGGCGATGGGCCAGATGCAGCATCACTCGCAGTGGAATCGACATAATACTCAGGCAGGAAGAGTGTCGGGTCGGTCGGCGTCCATGGACGCTGCGCCATTTGGTGGCTGGCGACCTGGTAGTCAAGTCCGTCAGGAAACCACTCGGCAACAGCCGGGTAACCGTAAATATCCGCCTGCGTCCCAACACCTGGATCGTAGCCGTCCGGCGGTGGAGTTGGAGTCGGGCTCGGTGTCGGACTCGCGGTCGGCTCGGCTGTCGCGGTTGGCGACGGTGCCTCAGATGTGGCGGTCGGAACGACCGCAGTCGGCTCACTCGCGATTGATGGCGTTGTCGTCGCCTGATTGTCTGTGATGGGTGCTGTCGGTGTCGGATCCGGCGCATTCGCACCGCTGCACGCGACGAGGAGTGCCAGTGCAAGCAATGTTGCCACGATCATTCCGGCCCGGATCAGCAATGAGTACGTTCGTACCTGCTGGTTAGATTGGGTAGAAAAGACCCGATAGGGCGTCTTGATCGTCATGCTTCGCTGGCGCACGGCAGTGTGAACGAGAACGTACTTCCCTGACCGACCTCGCTCGAGACGCTGATCTGGCCGCCGTGGGCTTCGATCAATGTGCGGGTGATATAGAGGCCAAGTCCGAGGCCCTTGACACTATTGTGGCCTGTTGCTTCAACTCGGTAGAAGCGTTCGAACAGGTGCGCCTGCGCGTCGCGCGGGATGCCGATTCCCTGGTCCGTGATTGTGACCTGCGCAATGTCGCCTTCTCGATCGACCGTGACGACGATCTCACCCCCGTCCGGACTGTACTTGACCGCGTTCGACAACAGGTTGCTGAAGACCTGGACAAGCCGCTCTGCGTCCCAGTGGCCGATCAATGCGGACTGGTTCGTCTCGACTCGGATCGTCTGACCGGGAGCCGCAGCTTCGGCCTGATCGATAGCCATCCGGGTGAGCTGTACAAGATCGACTTCGGCAAGCTGCAATTCGAGGCGGTCAGCATCGGAACTGGCAGCGTCGAGCATATCGTCGACCAGCCGCTCGATCTGTCCGGTTTGGAGCAGGATCGAGTCGATGGCTCGCTCGTTGTAGCTCTGCTGCCGGCGCATGATCTGGCTGAAGCCCTTGATCGAGGTCAGTGGCCCCCTGAGCTCGTGCGTCACGATCGCCATGAACTCACGCTGCATTCGGTCCAACTCGCGCCGGTGGGAGATGTCGCGCATCATGTTGATGAACGCCGTTCCACCTGGCAAGCGGATCGAGCGGATGACTGATTCGACTGGGACGATCGTGCCGTTCTTACGGCGCAGCTCCATTTCTCCGCGAAATGACCCTTCGGCGCGGATTTGCTCGAAACGCGGGCGGGCCGAGCTGGGACCGGCCGAGGTAAGCTGGCCGTCACCGGCTCGGAAGGTCAGCAGCTCGGACCGTGAATAGCCGGTCAGCTCGGACATGGCCGGGTTGACATCGATGTAATACCCGTCGCTGTCGACGACGGCGATCGCGTCGGCGGCGCCTTCGAACAAACCCCTATAGCGTGCCTCTGCCGACTGTGCGTCGCGGTGAATGCTTGCGTTGACGATCGATGTCGTCACTCTGCGGGCAAGCTCTTCCGCCAGCCGCTGTTCGGCGGGGCCGAAGCGCCGGTTCGATTCGGCCATCCCAAGTGACAGGATCCCGGTCAACTCGTTGCCGGCCAATAGTGGGATGAAGAGTGTCGATCTGGCTGCGATCCGGCGCAGGTAGTCGGCGTGGCCGGCGTCTCGCGCGAGGGCAGCGATCTGACCGTCGTCCGCGTCTGGCGCGAGGATCGGCCCCTGCTCGCGGACGAGCGTGATCCACGGTGCGCTCTCACGCGGATCGAACGGGTAGTGCTCCCGAACTTCGTAGAGTAGCTTCTCGCGTTCGGGATCGACGGCACGCGCGACGACGTGCCCGGTTTCGTCGGCAACGATGTCGATCATGCAGAAGTCAGCCAGGCGCGGAACGGCGAGCTCGACGGCTGTCCGCAGGGTAGCGTCGTAGTCGATTGAGCCGGCGAGCTGAGTGCTGGCTTCGGTCAGGAACGCCAGGGCCTCCTGGGTCTGGACCAGTTCAGAGACGTCATGCAACGTCACGTAGACGCCACGACGCACGCCATCGGTCGTCGTGTCGGACAGGAACCCGATCAGGAAGTCACGCGGTCCGACAGCCGACCGGTCGCTGAACGTGAGGGTGATCTGCTGGATTGCCTGCCCTTCGGTACCGTCGAGCGCGCGATCGATAATGTCCCAGGCTCGTGGATTGTTGGGGATGGCATTGTGTAGATGCGCGCCGACGACCTGATCGATAGCGCGACCGAGAAACCCGGCCGCTGCCTGATTGCAGAGCTGGAAGACCTTATGACTGTCGATATACGCGATTCCGACTGGAATCGCGTGGAACAGCCGCAGGTAATCACTCCACTGCTCATCGCGGCGTGTCGCGTACGCATGGACCTCCTGGCGTTCGGCCTCGGCCTGGGCCAGATTGGCTTCCAGCTGGGCGACACGCTCGCGGAGGCGCTCGATCTCGCTTGCCGAATCAGACGGCGGCGTAGCCATCGCATCCTCTCAGTCACGTTGTCCAGAGCGACGGTATTCGCGTCCCGGTTCGTGACCGTTGTTCGATCCCTGCGAGCAGGATCATACGGTGTCAGCGTAATCGATGAAAAGGCGAGCGGTAGAAGTCACTTGTTGAGTGGCAGGCTGATCGTGAAGGTACTGCCGTGGCCGGGATTCGATGCGGCGCTGATCTGTCCGCCATGGGCTTCGACCAGTGTCCGCGCGATGTAGAGCCCGATTCCTAATCCCTGGACGGTCGAATGCTCGACGGCTTCAACTCGGTAGAAGCGATCGAAGATGTGTGGCAGTGCTCCGGCAGGGATGCCAACCCCGGTATCGCTGATCGTGATACGCCCGATGCCGTCGTCGCTGGCGACGGCCACGTCGATCCTGCCGCCATAGGGCGAGTACTTGATCGCGTTGGCCAACAGGTTCTGTAGCACCTGACTGAGTCGTCCGCTATCCCACCAGCCAACGATCGCCTCGCGTGGTGCGTCGAAGCGGATCTCGTGGGCAGTTGTTGTCGACCGCGCCTGCTCGACATTGCGGCCGGCGATCGTGACCAGATCGACATGCGCCCGCCGCAGGCTCAGCTTGCCGGAATCGGTCGAGGCAACGTCCAGCAGGTCGTTGATCAGCCGTTCGAGATGGTTTGTCCGGCCGAGGATGACCTCAACCGCGCTGGCGTCGTACTCCCGACGTCGCTGCAGGAGCTGGGCAAACCCCTTCAACGATGTCAGTGGTGCCTTCAGCTCGTGGGTAATCAGCGTTGTGAACTCGCGCTGCATCTTCTCGACCTGACGGCGACCGCTGATATCGCGCATGACCGAGGCGAAGATGACGCCCTCTGGAAACTCAACACGTGAGGCGCGCGCCTCGACCGTGATGTGATGCTCGTCCTTATGTCGCAAATCGACCTCACCGGTCCAGACGCCCTCGCGCTGGAACCGGTCCCACTCGGCGTCGGTCCAATCCGGTTGGGAAGCGACGATATCCGCCACGCGCATCGTCAGCAGTTCGGCGCGGCTGTAACCGAGCAGCCGCTCGGCGGCCGGGTTGGCATCGACATAGCGGCCATCGGTGTCCGCCATCAGAATCGCGTCGGCGATACCGTCGAAGATGTAGCTACGCTGGGCTTGAGCATCCTGCGCCTCGCGCAACAGCCGCGCGTTGTCGATCGCGATCGCTTGCCGCTCTGCGTCGACCTGCTCGAGGATCGCGACACGCGCCCGTAACCGCTCCAGCTCGCGCCGCAGCTCCTGATCTTCGCTTGACTCCTCTACCATCGAAAGTAATCTGGCCCCTCACCACTGACCTCGTCTGTCTCGCCAGCGTCGATGGCAACTTGCAAGATACGCGCCGCATCGCGGCTCGTCTCGTTTCACTCGCAGTGCCGATCATGTTGCGCTATTCTCGGCTGGAGAACGTCCAGTCGAGTATCGCGAGGAGGGTGGCGATGGCGGCAACGGCGGGGTTCATCTGGAACGAGCCGGCCGAGACGATGGAGCGGGGCGCGCTGCGGGCGCTCCAGGGCGAGCGGCTGCGGGCGATTGCAGGCTACGTCTACGAGCGGTCACCGTTCTACCGGGCGCGCTTTGATGAGTACGGCGTCAGTCCGGGCGACATCCAGAACCTCGATGACCTCGGCAAGCTGCCGTTCACTGTCAAGGGCGACCTGCGCGACCAGTACCCGTTCGGGATGCTGGCCGTCCCGCGTGAGGAGGTCGTCCGTGTCCAGGCGTCGTCCGGCACGCGCGGTAAGCTGACGGTCGTCTCCTACACGCGCAACGATGTCGAGACCTGGGCCGAGGTTTGCGCGCGGGCGCTGGCGCTCGGCGGCACCCGGCCCGGCGATGTCGTCCAGAACGCCTACGGCTACGGCCTCTTCACCGGCGGCCTCGGCATCCACTACGGCGCCGAGCGGATGGGCGCGACGGTCATCCCGATGTCGGGCGGCAACACGATCCGCCAGGTGATGATCCTGCGCGACCTGAAGGCGAAAACGCTGACCTGCACGCCGTCGTACGCGCTGATCATGGGGGAGATCATGGAGCAGGAGGGCGTCTACCCGGCCGATCTCGACCTGCGTTTCGGCATCTTCGGCGCCGAGCCGTGGACCGAGGAGATGCGGCTGGAGATCGAGCGGCGGCTCGGCATCCACGCCGTCGACATCTACGGCCTGAGCGAGATCATCGGCCCCGGCGTCGCCTGCGAGTGCGTCGAGGCGCGCGACGGTCTCCATGTCCAGGAGGACCACTTCCTGATCGAGGTCGTCAACCCCAACACCGGCGAGCCGCTGCCGGACGGCCACTACGGCGAACTGGTCTTCACGACGCTGACGAAGGAGGCGATGCCGGTCATCCGCTACCGCACCGGCGATATCTCGGCCATCATCACCGAGTCGTGCGTCTGCGGCCGGACGACGCGCCGGATGGCCCGGCTGCGGGGTCGCTTCGACGACATGATCATCCTGCACGGCGTCAACGTCTATCCATCCGAGATCGAGGCGACGCTGCTGGAGTTCGACGAGGTCGCGCCGTTCTACCAGATCATCCTCGACTGGAACGGCCGGACCGAGACGATCGAGGTCCAGGCCGAGATGACGCCGCGCTACGCCGAAGATACGACCGCCGAGGACCGAACGTGTCCTCAACCAGCAGATCGCCCGCATCCTCAAGAGCCGCTTCGACCTGACGATGCAGGTCGAACTCTTCGCGCCAGGCGAGCTGGGGCGGCTGGAGGTTGGCAAGGCGGTGCGGGTGGTGGACCGGCGGAAGTAGTTGACAGGTGTCACGAGTACGGGACAGACATACGGCGTTTCGATGGCAATCCGAACTTCATCCCTGTCATCCGGATGACAAGGGGAATGGGTACGGTTCTCAAGGGCGGCAGGCGAATTTACACGTACGGAGGCACCGATGGCGGCCAAGCTACTCGCGATGTACACGAAACCGGCCGATGAGGCGGCGTTCAACGATGTCCAGGAGTTCGCCAGCGACATCCTGACTGTCCAATTCGTTGACGAGCTTCAGTCGTGGGAGGCGGACACGTGAGCGGGCCGAAGGCGCAGCCGGCTGAATCGTTTGGCTTCGAGCGCATCATCTACGAGAAGCGCGACTGGCGGGCGACGGTGACGATCAACCGGCCAGATGTGCTGAATGCCTTCGACTTTCAGACGTTGAAGGAGATGGAACGCGCCTTCGAGGATGCGTCGTGGGACGACAGCGTCGCGGTCCTCGTCCTGACCGGCGCGGGCGAGCGCGCCTTCTGCACCGGCGCGGATCTTCGCGAGCAGGAAGCGCAGATGGTCCCGCGACCGCGAGACTACTGGAAGTGGATGGGCGCATTCATCGACGCTCACGACCGGCTGCGCAACATCGGTAAGCCGACGGTCGCCAGGTTGAACGGGATGGTTGTCGGCGGCGGCAACGAGTTCAACATCGCCTGCGATCTGGCCGTCGCGGCCGACGACATCACGATTCGCCAGGTCGGAACGGCTCGCGGCTCTGTTCCGGCTGGAGGCGCGACCCAATGGCTGCCGCTGATCATCGGCGATCGTCGCGCGCGCGAAATGCTCTGGCTCTCGGAGCCGATCACGGCCCAGCAGGCGCTGGAATGGGGACTCGTCAACCGGGTCGTCCCGCGCGATCAACTGGATGCCGCCGTCGACGAACTGGTCGGCAAGCTGATCGACAAGCTGCCGACGATCATGCGCTATGCGAAGCAGCAGACCAACTTCTGGCGCGACTTCTCCTGGTCGCTGACAGTCGGCCACGCCCGCGACTGGCTCTCGGTCCACACCGGAGCGTGGGAAACCTACGAAGGCATGACCGCCTTCACCGAAAAACGACTGCCGGACTACACCATGTTCCGTGAACGGGCCGCCGCCGGCCAGTCTACCGAACGTCGCTGGGGCGCCTGGACCCAGACCTGCCCGAATTGCGGCGCGACGGGCCTGCCGGAGGAGTTCGGATTCTGCGGGGTGTGTGGGACCGCGTTGGGTGACGCGTGACGCGGAGATTGGGCTGTCCCTGCTTCGCGTCACGCATCGCGTCACGCATCACGGAAAGGAACAACCATGACAACTACCGACGTTCTCATTGCCGAACGTGACGGCGGCGTGCTGACGTTGACGATGAACCGGCCGGATTCGTTGAATGCGTTCAACCGCGAGTTGCTGGTCGGGCTGCGTGAGCAGTTCGAGCAGGCGGCGGCTGACGACGCGGTGCGCTGCATCATCCTGACCGGCGCCGGGCGTGGCTTCTCGTCCGGCGCCGATCTCAGCGACCTGCGCGACAGGTACGGTAAGCCGGAGCCGCCGTCGCTGGGACCATACGTGCGCGATCTCTACACGCCGCTCGTTCTGGCTATCCGGCGGATCGAGAAGCCAGTCATCGCATCGATCAACGGCGTCGCGGCCGGGGCAGGAGCGAGCATCGCGCTGGCCTGCGACCTGCGGATCGCGTCGGAGAACGCCAGCATCGTCGAGGCGTTCGTCCGCGTTGGGTTGATTCCCGACACGGCTGGGACTGTCATCCTGCCGCTGCTCGTCGGGCTGGCGAAGGCGTCCGAACTGGCGTTCACTGGCAGCCGCGTCGGTGCGGATGAGGCATTGCGGCTGGGATTGGTCAACCGCGTCGTGGCTGCTGACGAACTGGTTCCGCAGACGCTGGCCTGGGCGCACGAACTGGCCGCGCTGCCGACCCGTGCGATTGGGCTGACGAAGCGCGGTTTCAACCGGTCGCTGCTGCCTGAACTGGAAGCGATTCTCGAACACGAGGCGCAACTGATGGAAGAAGCAGGACGTACGCACGACCACCAGGAAGGCGTCATGGCGTTTCTCGAAAAGCGAAAGCCTGAGTTCACAGGACAATAGGCGCTGTGTCGTCCCGATGACGGAGGGATCTCACTTTGAGGCCGATGCGGTTCATCCAGTTCCGTGCAGTCCAACCTGAGATCCCTCCTTCGTCCGGATGACAAAGGGGAACGAAACGGCCTACGCATCACCCCGATGGGCCACGAAAGGACCTCTCGATGACCGATCACGACCTGACCAACGTCGCGGGTAAGCCCGTTGATACCTACGATGACGAGCGGCTGGGGATGGCTGAGGAGGTCAAGGTCGATGCCGGCAGCGGGCGGCGTTACCTCGTTGTGGCCGGGACACTGTACGGGACGGGCAAGTATTACGTTCCGGAGGAAGAGGTCCACCGGGTCGGTGAGCACCGGATTCTGCTCGGCACAACTCGCGATGACCTGCGTGAACTGGACTGGTTCGCGCCACCGCAAGGACTCGACCCTGCAAATGGCGGTTAGCCGCCGAGCGTCGGGACGATATGTATGTCGGACTCTGCGACGGCGAGCCGGATCGGCCCGTCGATCTCGATGTCCAGTCTGGCAGCGGCAGATGGCGAGAGGCTCACTTCCAGCTGGTTCCCGCGAATTGCCGTGTAGATGACGACCCGGGTGCCGTGGTCAACGATCTGGGAGACGGTGCCGTCCAGCAGAATCTGACCTCGTAGACGGTCGAGTGAGCGGTTCTCGCGGACGATTCGGATCACCTCGGGGCGAATGATGAGATCGACAGTGTTGGCATCAGCGAACGCGCGCTTGCTGAGGTCCAGCCTTCCGATCGAGGTCCGAACGTGGGTTGCACCTTCGGCCTGCTCGATCGTGCCTGAGATGATGTTGCGAGCCTGGACAAGCTCGGCCACCTGACGGTCGGCGGGGCGGTCCAGCACCTCGCGGGTGCGTCCGATCTGCCGCACGCGTCCATCCACCATGACGGCGATCCGGCTGGCCAGCGTTGCGGCTTCCTCAAGATCGTGGGTGACGAAGATGGCTGGAACGCGCAGGCGCTGCTGAAGCGCGCGCAACTCGTTTCGCAGTTCGACACGAATCGGGCCGTCGAGCGCCGCGAACGGCTCGTCCAGCAACAGGATCTCAGGGTCGCTCGACAGCGCACGAGCCAGTGCGACGCGCTGTTGCTGGCCGCCGGAGAGTCCACCTGGGTGGACATCCAGATGCTCGCCGAGACCGAAGGATGCCAGCAGCTCGCTCGCGCGCTGGTTGGCACGGCTCGCCGGCCAGCGGAGTCCCTTTCGGAGCGGATATGCGACGTTCTCGAGCGCCGTGAGATGTGGAAAGAGAGCGTACTGCTGCGGAACGTAACCCACGTGGCGGCGCTGAGGCGGGATGTCGATCCCGGAGGCGCTGTCGAACAGGACACGCTCGCCGGAGCGGATCAGTCCGCGATCTGGCGATTCGATCCCGGCGATCATCTTGAGCGACATACTCTTGCCGGCGCCGGACGGGCCGAACAGCGCCAGCACCTCGGCCGCGAGGTCGAACTCGACGGCCAGATCGACAGTCGCCAGCCGCTTCTCGATCGCGACGGTCAGCATCAGCGGTGGGTGGCCGGGGCGGGTTGGCCGGTGGCGTAGCGGGCAATCGCCTTGAAGACGATCAGGACCGTGAACGAGACGACGATCAGGATGCCCGAGAGAACGAGGGCGGCGTTGAGGCGGCCCGATTCCATCGTCCCGTAGATTGCCAGTGGCATCGTCTGGGTCCGGCCCATGAAATTGCCGGCGAACATGATCGTCGCGCCGAACTCGCCCAGCGCCCGTGCCCAGGCCATGACAGCCCCGCCGAGCAGGGCCGGCAGCGAGAGCGGCACCGTCACCGACCAGAACGTCTGCAGACGTGAGACGCCGAGCGTCGCCGAGACGTGCTCCAGATCACGGTCGATCGACTCGAAGCCGGCCTTGGCTGCCTTGACGTAAAACGGCGTCGCGACGAAGGCCTGGGCCATGATGACCGCCAGCGTCGTGAAGGGGATCTCGATCCCGAAGGTGTCGGAAAGGAACGGGCCGAGGATGCCACGTCGTCCGAATGCCATCAGCAGAGCGACACCGGCAACGGCCGGCGGCAGCACCATCGGCAGGTCGATGAGCGTGTCGAGCGCCTCGCGGCCCCGGAATTGGTAGCGCGCCAGGAGCCAGGCGACCGGCGTGCCGAGCACGATCACGATCCCCAGCGTCAGCGATGTCGTCAGCATCGAGAGGACGAGCGCCTCGCGGATGATCGGATCGCCGACTGCGTCGCCGAGCGCACCGGACGGGATGGCTCGGATGAAGATTGCTGCCAGCGGGATCAGCAAAAAGGCAAGTAGGACGGCACTGGCCAGCCAGAGGAATACCTGTGGCGTGACCCGCCGCAGTCGCCAGCGGAACGGCTGGCGCGCTGTCGATCGCGTCGGTGTCGCGACTCGTTCGGTTGTCACGCGCTGACCGCCTCGCTCCGCGCCTTCGCCAGCCATTCGAGCAGCGCGACATTCTGAGCCATCCGCATCTCCAGCACGAGCCGGCGGAAGCTGTCCTGCTCGGCATCGATCTGCTCGTGAAGCGAAGCAATGTGTCGCTCGCAGACACCATGTTGGCTGGATATCAGGTTGCTCGCCAACTGCGGGTCAGTGTCGCGGGCGATGTAGAGCTTGAGCAGGAACTCAAGCCGCAGGTCGCGGGTCCGCACGACCGGCTCGGCCAGCCAGTCATCGAGCGCCTGTTGGCCGGATTCAGTCAACTCGAAGATCTTGCGCGGCGGGCGAGACTCCTGCATCTGCATCGCCGAGCGGACATAGCCGTCACGCTCCAGCTTCTTGAGCAGTGCGTAGAGCATGCTCATTTCCAGATGGACGACTTCGCCGAGTGGCGTGTCCGGCGCGAACTCGCGTGCCAGCTCATAGCCGTGACGTGGTTCGCGGCGCAGGAGCCCGAGCAGGGCGTTCTCGACTGCCATGACACTATCCCCTCGCTCGAATACTCAATCGTTGAATAGTGTACCATCGCGCCGATCCTTATCGATCGAGTGCCGTGAATCCCCATCCTTCAAGGATCGCCTGTCCGTCATCGGATAGGACGAAGTCAATGAACGCCTGCGCCAGCTCAGCATCGCCATCGCTGACGGCCGCGATTGGGTACTCGGCGATGATGTTGTGCTCATCAGGTACCTCGATGATCGTCACATCGTCGGTGAGGTCCGGAGTCACGTCGGAGACATACGCGATACCGGCGTCGGCCTCACCGAGCTGGACCTTGGTTACGACCTGTCGGACGTTATCCTCCTGCGAGACGACATTGGATTCGACCTCAGATCGGAATGCCTCCCCGTACTTCGGGCCGGAGCTCATCTTGTCGAGCATCTCCAGGGTGTAGCGGCCGACTGGCACGTCCGGATGCGCGACGACGAGCTTCAAGTCATCATTGGCCAGGTCCCCAGGATCGTCGATGCCGGCTGGATTGTCGGCGGGAACGATGATCGCAAGTCGGTTGCGGATGAAGACGGTTGATTCACTCGCGATGACCCCGGCGTCTTCCGCAGCCGTCATCTGCGCGGCGTTGGCCGAGGCAAACACATCGGCGTCGGCTCCATCGGCGAGTTGCGTCACGAGTTGCTGCGATCCACCGAAGTTGTAGGTGATCTCCAGATCCGGGTTGGCGTTGCGCATCGCCGTCGCGATCTCAGCGAAGGCGTCTGTCAGCGAAGCGGCGGCAAATACCGTCATCGAGCCGCTGACGGATACCTGACCAGTGGCCGGCGTAGTCGTATCGGAATCCTGGTCGTCGCCGCCGCAAGCACCCAGCAGCATCGACGTGACGAGCAACCAGACTCCCGCGAGACGTGCCACGAGTCGGGGACAGGGCATCGATTACTCACACCAATCACTATTCAACGAATGAGTACGAACGCAGCGTACTTTCTCTGGCTGCAACATGTCAATCGACTGTCGTGGTCTTGACGCTCGCGCCATCGCTGCGACGGCACGAGTGCTGCGGGATTCAGGACAGCGTCATGCTTCGGGGATCGCTGGGTAGCGAAAGGGGAACGCGATGTTGACAGTCATCACGGAAACGACGGTCAAGGACGGGCGCGAGGCAGACTGGGACCGTGCGTATCACGAGCGAGCGGCAGACGCCCGCAACCAGCCAGGCTGGGTCGATCTGCATCTCCTCGTCCCGGTCGACGACCCGCGCAGGCGCGTCGTCGTCGGCACCTGGCAGGACCGAGCGTCGTGGGAACGCTGGCACACGACCGACACGTTCGAGCACACTCGCGATCAGCTCAACGACGCGACCGAATCCCACGGCGATGACCGCTGGTACGACGTTGTCGAGCAGCGTTCTTCATAGCGGCGGCGTCAGCCGAACTGGCCGGCGCGGGCGAGTGCGCCGAGAGTCGTCATGATCAGGCGAACAGCGACGATGCTGGTGAGGTTGTTGACATCGATGCTCGGGACGATCTCGACGATGTCGAGTCCCGCGATCCTGCCCTTACGGGGCAGCCCGAGCAGGAGATCGGTGATCTGATCGTAGCCGAGCCCGCCTGGAGTGGGCGCGCCGACGCCGGGTGCGATCGAAGGATCGAGACCGTCTGCGTCAATCGTGATCAGATAGGGTCCGTCCGGGATCGAGGCGAGAATACTTGGAACTCCCTGCTCGTGAAGGTCGCGAGCACGAATGATGAGGTTGCCGTTGGCCCGGGCAGCGTCGACGTCCTGTTGCCGTGCGCTGCCGACACCGCGCATGCCGATCTGGACGATCCGCTCGATCCACGGCATTTCGGACGCGCGCCGAATCGGTGACGATAGACCTTCGCGAACGCCGTTGAGTTCGTCACGATAATCGAGATGCGCGTCGATCTGGATCAATGTCAGTGGTCCGTACCCCTCGAAGGCGCGGAAGAACGGGATTGGGATCGCGTCGTCGCCACCGAGTACGACCGGCAATGCGCCACGCTCCACGATCCGACGTGCGGCGGCCGTGGCGCGGGCGCTGTTTCCCGGGATATCGAGCGGGTCTGCCGGCACGTCTCCGCAATCGACGATCCGAAGGCTCCGGCCCGCGAGCGTGTCACCGTCGTCGAAGTCGAAGTCGTAATGGCCGAAGAAGCGCCCGTATCCGAAGCGAACCGATTGACCCCGGATCGCAGCCGGCGCGTCGCTCGATCCACTCGCCACGCCGCGCATTCCGTACGGCACGCCAAAGGGGATGCCGAGGATCGCCACGTCCGCGTCCAGCGCGTTCAGGTCGGTCGCGAGTGGCGCTCCCAGGAACGTGGCCGCGCCGGTCGGGGTGGTAACCAGCGATACGTCTTGTGACATCTCCGCCTCCAAACAGTTGACCGGATGCCGTATATGCTACTGTAGCCGCGTAGTGTAACGGGAGAGTGGAGTGACAACAGACGTGTCGCGAGGAATGGGGCCGCTGGCTGGAGTCCGCGTGCTTGACATAGGGACGATGATCGCAGCGCCGTTCGGGGCGTCGTTACTGGCTGACTTCGGCGCGGATGTCATCAAGGTCGAGTTGCCCGGGAGCGGTGATAGCAGCCGGGCGCTGCTGCCACAGGCGGAAGGTGTCTCGGTTCGCTGGGCGAGCCTCAATCGCAACAAGCGCTGCGTTACGCTCGACCTGAAAGCAGACGCCGGCCGCGAACTGTTCCTGAAGCTCGTCGGCGAGGCTGACCTGATCATGGAGAACTTCCGGCCTGGCACGCTCGATCGCTGGGGACTCAGCGATGAGACGCTCAGATGTGCCAATCCCGGTATCATCGTCATCCATATCTCCGGCTATGGTCAGAGCGGGCCGTACCGCGACCTGGCAGGCTTCGGGACCCCGGCGACAGCCTTCAGCGGTGTGACCTATCTGATGGGCTACCCGGATCGGCCACCGGTCAGTCCTCCATTCTCACTGGCCGACTACGTGGCAGGCATGACCGGTGCGCTGGCCGGCGTGATGGCGCTCTACCATCGCGACATGCACCAGGGCGCGGAAGGCCAGGAGATCGATGTCTCGCTCTACGAGCCGCTCTTCCGGATGCTCGAGTTCCTCCCGGCCGAGTTCGACATGCATGGCACCGTCCGCGAGCGGACTCCCGGGGTTGCGGCGGGCGCAAGCCCGGCAGGAACGTTCCAGACGGGCGACGGCAAGTGGGTGGTCCTGGTCACGAGCACCGAGCGGACGTGGCAGCGACTGCCTTTGGCGATCGGCCAGCCGGAACTGCTCGACGACCCGCGCTTTACCACGAACGCTGATCGAGTCCGGCACGATGAGCAGTTGATGCGGATCCTGACAGACTGGTTTGGTAGCCGCACCTACGCGGAAGCCAAGCTGGCTCTCGATGCTGCCGGCTGCCCGGTCAGTCTCGTCTACTCGATCAGAGACATCGTCGATGATCCCCACTACCAGCAGCGCGAGAACATCATTGAAATCTCTCACCCGACGCTCGGTCGTCTGAAGATGCCGGGAATCGTCCCGAAGTTCTCGCGGACTCCTGGAGAAGTGACGTTTGCCGGCCCTGACCTCGGCGCCCACAACAACGACGTGTTTGGCGAGCTGCTGGGCCTGAGCGACGACGAGATCGAATGCCTGCGTGCGAGTGGGACGATATTAACATCAGCTATCAGCTATTAGCCGTCAGCCGATTGGCTGCATGTCGAACGGTTCAATGCCCTCAACGCTGGCTGACGGCTGATAGCTGATAGCTAAACGGAGACGACGATGCTTACCGATCTGCCGGCGGCAGCAACCATCGTGGACATGACGGGCCGGGACGGGTTCCAGATGGAGTCGGCGTTCATCCCGACCGAGACGAAGATCGAGATCATCGACCTGCTCTCGCGGAGCGGACTGCGGCAGATTCAGGTTACCTCGTTCGTTCACCCCCGGGCGGTGCCGCAGTTGAGCGACGCTGAGGCGGTCATGTCAGGTATCGAGCGTGTACCGGGTGTTACCTATCGTGTGCTGGTCCCGAATCTGAAAGGAGCGGAGCGCGCGCTGGCAGTCGGCGCCGACGAGCTCAACCTGCTCGTCTCGGTCACTGATTCACATAGCCTCAGCAACGCCAACCGGACGACTGCCGACGCGCTGGCGGCGCTGGAGACGGTCATCGAGCTTTCCGAGCGGCATGGCGTCACGGCGACGGGCGGGGCGGCCGTCTCACTTGGCTGCCCGTTCGAGGGCGTTCCACCGAAGGAACGGCTCGACATGGTCTACGGTTTCTTCTACGAGCGCGGCATCCGCAAGCTTTCGGTGGCCGACACGGTCGGGATGGCGAACCCATCGCTTGTCTACGAGCGCCTGTGCTACCTGCGCGATCGCTACCCGGAGGCGACCTTCAGCCTGCACCTGCACGACACGCGCCGGATGGCGATGGCCAACATCCTGGCCGGTCTTCAGGCGGGTGTGACCGAGTTCGACGGGACCGTCGGCGGTCTTGGCGGTTGCCCGTATGCGCCGGGCGCGACCGGCAACATCGCCAGCGAAGACATGGCCCATATGCTGCATGAGATGGGCATCTCGACAGGCGTCGATCTCGACGCGCTGCTGGCGATCAACCACCGGCTGCGGGAGATCGTCGGCCGTGATCTCGACAGCAATATCGCGCGCTCCGGCAAGAGCAGCGACCTGATCCGAGGTGCGATTACAGGTCAGCAAAAGGTCGCCTAAGTCGCTCCGTATTCCGTCGAGGACAGGCGTGCAATCCGGCCATCTTCGACGAGTTTGTCGAGGTGCGCCAGGAGCGTCGAACGGGCAGCGTACGACAGATGTGGCTGGACATCGGGATAGGCGATCGGCAGGATTGCGTCGATGTTGCTCGCGCCGGACGCGACGGCGTCAAAGACTTCCTCTTCGCGGGCCAGCCGATGGGTAATGTATTCCTCGATCTTGGCACGCGCGTCGCTTATCGGCGGGCCGTGACCGGGGCCGACGAGCGAGAAAGGTCGTTCCTCGTGGGCGGCCAGCAGGCGGCGCAGCGACTCGATGTACTGGCGCATGCTGCCGTGTGGCGGGAAGATGCCGACGCTGCCGAACCCGGAGATCATGTCTCCGGCCAGCAGCGCTCCACTGGATGGCTCGACAACGCAGTAGTGGCCCGGTGAATGGCCGGGCGTGAAGATCGTCTCAATTGTGAAGCCGTCACAAGGAATTGACTGGCCCGGCTCGACCCAGACATCGACCTCGACGCCATTGCCGAACCGCTCGATCTGCTCTTGTTCAAGCGGATGCGCGTAGACGGTCGCGCCGGTGGCTCGCTTGAGGGCTGCCGCGTTGCCGACGTGGTCGGGGTGGCAGTGCGTCAGCACGATCTGGTTGATGCGTTCCAGGCTGATCCCGGTCTCTGCCAGCGCGGCCAGCAGCACATCTTCCGATTTGGCATCGCCGGTGTCGACGAGCGTCACCGACCGGCTCGTATCAGCGACATATCCCAGCAGATAGACATTCGTGGGCTGACCGGCCATCATGCCGTGGTTCGGGACGCCAAATGCAAGGATGGCAGGCTGCTGGTCGTCGTCGAACAGCGGCTCGAAGCGTGGTGCTTCTCCGGTGTCCTCGATGCGCAATGGCAATCCCTGCCAGCGTCCCTTGTTGTGGAAGACCTTGAACTTTTCACTATCCGCTGAGTGTTGAGTTGTTGGGGATTCTCGCTGTATCGTTTCATCCGAACCCTGGGTCATCCGATTCCTTACTTTCAACTCATCACTCGTGACACGACGTTCAGAAGTAGATCCGCATCAGTGTTTCCGCGACACAGGCGGGCTTATCGCCGCCTTCGATCTCGACCGTCCGAGTATGTGTCAACTGGACGGCCTGGTTGCTGATCTCCTCGACGTTGGTCAGGACGACACGCTGGCGAACACGTTTGCCGACCGGAACCGGCGCCGGAAAGCGTACCCGGTTCAGCCCATAGTTGACGGCGAGCTTTCCGCCGAGGTCGACCTTGATCCCCACAGGATGCTCGCCCGACGGGTGCGTCATCGAGAGTGTCAGGTACCCGTGGGCGATCGTCCCGCCGAAGAAGGTCGTCGCCGCTCGCTCCGGGTCGACGTGAATGTACTGATGGTCGCCCGTCGCCTCGGCGAACTGGTTGACGCGCTCCTGGGTGACCTCCTGCCAGGCGCTGACGCTGATCTCCTGCCCGATGTACTGCTTCAACTCTTCGACCGTCGTCACGACTGGTCGAGTATCAGCGGTCTGCTGGTTCACGGCCGGCTCCTGTTCCGTGCTACATCAAGCCGTTGCGGCGGCCGGGACGGCGTTCTCGATCAGGACCGGAACTTCGAAGTACTGGACGGTCGGCTCGACACCGTAGATTTCGGTGACCCGGACACGCCAGTCGTCGGTGTAGAGCGCTTCGGCATCCTCTCGTGAATGGAAGATGTAGAAGCCACCCAGCGAGCGACCATCTTCGGCATAGATATATGCCTTCGAGTGGAGACCATCGCGCCCTCGGTAGCTCGGGGCGGTCGTGTTGAAGCGCGCGGCAGCGTCATCGAGCGTCAGTTCTTCAGAGTTCTCGAACAGCACGAGTGCGGCGATCATCGGTTCGTTCCTTCCCGATCAAGACTGCGCGATCCTGTCATCAGGATAGCAGTTGCCGAGTCTGAACGATTTCGCAAGGTCGTAGTTGACTGGAGGGTGCCTACGCTGCTGCCACTCGCTGGTGTGAGCGGTTGAGCAGCGCACTCAGCTCAGTAGCATCGATTGGTGGTGAGAAGAGTGCGCCCTGACCAACGTCGCAGCCCAGCTTGCGGAGGGTGATCCATTGCTCACGGCGGTCGATGCCGTGGGCGACGGCGCGGGCACCGTAGCGGTGGGCGCAGGCGATCAGGTGGCTGGCGATTGCGGAGGCGCGTTCGTCGCTGTCGATCCGGTTGACGAGTGGGGCTTCGATCTCGATTGAACCGATCGGGAGCCGGCAGAGTTTGTCGATCTCGGACCACGACCCAGCGGCTTCGTTGACGGCCAGTTGGACACCGATAGCGGTGATGCTGGAGAGTTCGCCGAAGCCCGGCTGCCCGGCTTCGAGCAATGTTGATGCTGTGAACTGAAGGACGAGCTTGCCAGGGTCACAGCCAGCCTCAGCCAGCGCGATGCCAACGTCCTCGGCGAGACCGGGAGTCTCAAGTTCGGCGAGGCTGAGTGGAACGATGACATCGATTGACCTGCCTGGATGCTGCTTGCACCACTCGGCAGCCTGCCGGCACGCGCGGACGAGCAACGCGAGCCGGAGTGGCTGGCTCAGTCCGTGCTCGGCGGCGATCGCCGAGAGCGCGTTGCGTGGGATGGGTCCAACCAGCGGTGATTCCCAGGCAGCCGTGATCTCGACGCCGACGATCCGACCCTGGACGAGATCGAGACGCGGTTGGTAGCGCGCGATCAGGCGATCTTCCTCAATCTCGACGCGTAGGGCGTCCGCCACGGTCGCGCTGCCGGTGCCAGCCTCCGCCTCGTCGACGAACTCATCCGTCGGGTCCACATCGACGAAGGTGAATGCGGTCCCATCGGCGGCCCGAGCGCGATGGGCTACCCGGCCCGGCTCGTAACCAAGTTCGTCAGCCAGGCGTTGCCGGTCGAGGGCGAGCGCAAGCAGCGCGGCGAGCGTCTCCTGGCTGCGGGCAATATCGTGGGTCAGTCGGTTTCCTGCGCTGACGAGTAGACCTCGCAGTTCCGGCTCACCGCAGATTGGGGCGATTGCGACGACGGCGATGTCGTCGTCAAGGCCGAGCACGGCGCGCACATCGTCAATCTCGTCCGGGCCGAGCCATGCCGATGTCCCGGCCGCGAGGACTCGGCGGGTGGCGCGTGGCAGGTCACGATCGCGGATGACCCGGCTCGCGCCAGGGGTTGTGCCACCCTGGCAGATGTATTCGCCGGGTGCGCCATCGGCGAGGTACAGCGATGTCTTGACGCGTGTTCCGCTGACGGCACCCGAGGCGTCGATCACAATCTGGACGATGGCGTCGCGCCCGTGAGTGACGATGAGATCCGAGGCGGCGAGGCGTAGCAGCCGTCCGCGTTCGTGCGTCGTGATACGGGCACGCTGGACGATGAGCGTGCGACCCGCGAACAGGACGCCAAGCAGCATTGTCCCGCCAGCGAGCACCTCGATCGTCAACCGATCGCCGCGCGAGTGTTGTGCCACCAGCGCCACCGGGGCCAGAAGAAGCGCGAGCGTCAGCAGCAGGCCTCGTTGCCAATCCAACTCGGTTGGTTGTTCGTGGATCGGCGTTGCCAGATCCTCCATCGAGGGATGGAGCGCGGCAGCACCGAAACCGATCAGCGCCAACAGCCAGAGGACGCTCATGCCGGGGTGATCGGCCCGGTCTGACCGTCTCGAGGGCGAGCCATGACGAGGCGGCGATGGCTGCAAGCAGCAGAACCAGTCCGGCACCGGCCAACTGACGGGCAACGTTGCCATCCGGCCAGCGTGTCAGCAGGAAGCGGGCGGCAACGAATACACCTGCTAATCCAATCAGTGGCCAGCCCAACTGGACAGCCTGATCGGACGCTGTGGGAGCAGGGTCGGCGACGCCGGGAGCGAGCAGGTAGACCCAGGCCAGCATTGCCAGCCCGGTACTGACGATGGCGGTGTCAAGGATGACGATCGGTGAACTGCCACGGTAGCGCCGATTGAGGAGCAGCCAGAGCGCGACAATCAGCAGTCCGACCCCTGCCACTGAGACGAGGCCGCTGACTGCCGGGATCGTGTCGGATCGGATGTTCCAGACGATTGCACCGAGACGACCCACCTCCGCGAGGCCGAGCGCGGTTGCCAGCAGGTACCAGACGATCGGTTGTGCGGGTGTGTGAAGTCGGATACCGGCGACGACTGCGGCGGATGCGCCGACGCCGACGACCGCTGCCAGTATGGAGCCTGCGGGTGACGGAAGGAGCAGTGAGACGATTGCAAGGCCGGCACTCGATACGGCGAACGCTCGCCACTGGTATGACTGGTCCCGGCGGTCGATTGCGAGGTCTATCCAGAGATAGCCGGCAAGGGCGTAGATGATGGCGAGCCACGCAACAAACAGCGCGCCAGTTCCAGCCGAGACAGCGATCAGCGGCAGCGTCGAGATCGTCGTCATCAGCAGAAGTGGTGAAACACGGTCCCAGATCGGGCGCTCGTTGTCGAAGACGGGCTCCACAAGGATACGGGCGGCGTGCCGGGCGCGCCCGAGTAACGGCGCTGCGTTCGCGTCCTGACCTGGTCGATCCGATCGTTGGAAGAGCGTTCTGGCTGGCATCGTCGTCTCGCGCTCCAGGATGTCGAGTCGGGTCGTACGAAGAGGCGGTCATTCGAACCTGTTGCAACGTGCTCCAACCGGGCATGTTCGTTCACCATGAAGCGTACGAGGTCTTTTGACCACCGACGATGCGCCAATCGGCACTCTTTCTGTCAGACGAGAGACTCTATCGGGTCATACGACAGTACCGGTCGAGCATGACTCTTGACAGACTGCCTGAGTAGTGGCGAGATGCTGTATGTTGGCCAATTGGGACTGGACCTGGAACCTACGAGGTGCATCCATGGATTCGATGACGCAGCGAGTCGGGATGGCGACAATCGGTCAGTCACCCCGCGATGATGTTGTGCCGGCAATGCGCGCGTATTTGCCTGCTGGACTGGAGATCGTCGAGCGTGGCGCGCTTGATGGTCTATCGTACGAAGCGACACGACCGTACTGGGCCGAACCGGGTGAGGTTGGGATCGTCACGAAACTGCGTGATGGCTCGTCGGTGCTGCTCTCGCACGCGAAAATACTGCCGGCGATGCAGGCCGCTGTCGATGGTCTGGTTAGCGAGGACGGCGCGAGCCTTGTCGTCATCCTCTGCGGAGCAAACTGGAGCGATTTGCGCTCGGAACGGTTGATCGTCAACCCCGGCACACTCTTCCCGGCTGTGATCGGCTCGCTGGCGGCCGGACGGCGTCTCGGGATCATCAAACCCGACGCGGGGCAGGTCGAGAAGGAACGCGCTCGCTATGCCGCACTCGGCATCGACGCAACCGTGACGGCCGCGTCCCCGTACGTCGGCCCCGACCGGCTCGACCTCGCACGCGAGGCTGCCGAACAGATCCGTTCGGCCAACTGTGACCTGGTCTGGATGACGTGTGTAGGAATGGATGCTCCAATGCGCGACGTGGTCGCTGAGGTCACCGGCGTCCCAGTCGTCCTCGCCCATGCACTGCTGGCAGGTATCGTCACCGAACTCTTGAAGGGCGCATCAGCACGGGTAGCAGTTTAGGATCAACGTCGTCGACTTCTGGAACGACGGATGTGGGGAGGGGCTCAGGCGATGACGACGACAGGCATCGATCAGGTCGCGGATGGACTACGGTCAGCGGTTTCCGCAGAACGGTTGCAAGCGCATCTGAATACGTTCTCGAACCTGTTTCGTGATTCCGGAACAGAGGATGAGCGCCGGGCAGCCGAATACATCCGCGACCAGATGACGGAGTACGGCATCCGGGCTGAGATCCTGGAATTCGATTCGCTGATCTCCTGGCCACGCGAAGGGACATTGACGCTGCTGGATGCCGACGGCGCGGCCGTTGAGGAAGTCGCGGTTCGGACACGCTCGTTCGGGATGACGACACCGGACGGTGGGATCGAGGCCGAGCTCATCTTCGTGCCGTTCGATCAGCCCGAGGCGGGGGCGATGATCTTCTCGCACCGTTCCGTCGCCGGTGACTACAGCGGGCTGGATGTGCGCGGCAAGATCGTCCTGACGATGGATGGCGGTCCGGACGGCATCCGCAGGGCACAGGAGCGCGGCGCGGCCGGCCACATCCACATCTGGCCCTCGGACGAGTCGGTCATCCACGAGATGATCGGCACCAGCGTCTGGGGGACCCCGACGCCGGAGTCGGCCCTGCGACTTCCGACGATCCCGGTCCTCGGCGTCAGTAACGTCGACGGCGAACGGCTGGCTGAGCGCTGCCAGTCCGGGACGGTCCGGGTGCGGATGACCTCGGATGTGCACACTGCCTGGATGAAGCTGCCACTGGTTGTCGCCGATGTCGAGGCCGGGGCAGCAATCGACGATCGATTCCTGCTGGTTGGGGCGCATATCGACTCGTGGTACGAAGGTGTCACCGACAACGCGACCGGTGACGCGGCCCTGATCGAGATGGCGCGGGTGCTGAATGAGCAGCGCGGCCAGTTGCGTCACGGCGTCCGCTTCGGCTGGTGGCCAGGACACTCGACCGGACGCTATTCCGGCTCGACCTGGTACGCCGACTCGCACTTCATCGAGTTGCGCGAGCGCTGCCTTGGGTATCTCAACATCGACTCCCCCGGCGTTCGTGAGACGGAGATCTGGGACTGCCGCTACAACATGGGCGAGATCGAGCACATCACGTCCGAGGTCGTCAAGCGCCTCTCCGGTCAGGATCCAAATATCAGGCGCCCGCTGAAGGCTGGCGATCAATCGTTCCTGGGTGTCGGCCTGCCGAGCATGGGAGCGTTCCGGATGCTGCCGCAGGACCATCCCGACCGCAAGGCGGTTGGAGGGTGCGGCGGCGCATACTGGTGGCACTCGCCCGAGGACACGCTTGACAAGGCTGACGCGAACATCCTGGCCGATGACACGCGCATCTACGTCACACTCGTTGCCGAGATGTGCGTCCCGGAGGCTCACCCATACAACTTCGTCCCGAGCGCGAACGATTTCCTGAAGAACCTGACCGAACTCCATCAGATCGCCGGTCGGTATCTTGACCTGACGCCGGCCATCGAGTCGGCCAACCGTTATCTCGACGCGGCCGAGCGCCTCGCCAGCAGCGGGCCGGATAGCGACATCGCGAAATACAACGATACCGTCCTGCGCGTGACACGGATCGTCAACCCGGCACTCTTCACGATCGATGGCCCCTACGAGATGGACCCGGCTCTCCAACTGCCTGTCCTGCCCGGCCTCGCGCCAATGCGAGAGCTGGCCGCGCTCGATCCCACGTCCAGCGAGCACCGTTTCCTGCTGACCAGCCTCACTCGCCAGCGCAACCGCATTCAGGACGCGCTCGACCAGGCGACGAAGATGCTGAATGCTGCGTGCTGAGGATCTGACCGTTTTCACGGCGCGGGCCGATGCAGGCTCGGACCGCGCCGGGATTGGCGAATGTCATTCCGACACGCGAGACCATTGACAGGGATTGACGCCTGACTCGTCAGGACGGACGATGGTCTCAACACTCTACACTCAACACGCCCATCACTCAGACAGGGGGTAGCGGAATGGCGATGCGATCGGTTGGAGGGCATCTGGAACAGGTTCCGTTGTTCGCCGAGCTTGCGCCAGGGATGCTGGCGGTGCTCGAGGCGGAGAGCCGCGTGCGGCGTTACCCGGAGGGGCAGGTACTCTTCTCCGAGGGTGATCCGGGCGAGACGTTGCTGATCCTCGAAGAGGGGCGCGTCAAGGTCAGCCGCTTCATGGCCGGCGGGCAGGAGGTCGTCCTGGCCGTCCAGGAGGCGCCGGCATCATTTGGCGAGCTGGCGCTGGTTGACGGCTCACCACGGTCGGCGACCGTCATCGCGCAAACCCCGGTCGTCGTCCGGATGCTGCCGCGCGCGGCCCTGATGGGCATGATCCACAACGAACCGACGGTCGCGATGGCGCTGATGCAGGGACTTGTCGGGATGATCCGCGATACCAACGATCGGCTCTCCGACCTGCAGGCGCTGGACGTTCCAGGCCGAGTCGCGAAATGGCTGTTGAACCTGGCTGGCCGGAGTGGCCAGCAGCGTGAGGCCGGCATTGCGATTCCGTTCGAGATCAGCCAGAGCGATCTGGCAGCCGAGCTTGGGACGACGCGCGTCAGTATCAACAAGGCGCTGCGGATGTTTGAGGGACTCGATGTCATCGCGACCGACAAGGATGAGATCGTTATCATGAATCCCGACCGGCTGAAGGACTACGTGTACTAGAGGTGATCACGTGGGCGGCGAATTCGTTGAGGTGAACGGTACTCGGCTGTACTACGAGGTCTCCGGAGATAGCAACGCATCTGCTGTCGTACTGGTCCACGGATTCTCGCTGGACACGCGCATGTGGGATGGACAGGTCGAGGCGTTTCACGAGCGATTTCGGGTCGTCCGCTACGATCTGCGTAGCTTCGGCCAGTCGGCAATTCCGGAGGCAGGTGTCCACTATCAGCACCACGCCGATCTCGCCGCGCTGCTTGACCACCTGGGGATTTCGACAGCGGCGTTGGTTGGATTGTCACTTGGTGGGGCGATCGCGCTCGACTTTGTCCTGCATCATCCCGAACGGGTCACCGCGTTGATATTGGTCGGATCGGTGTTGCCCGGAATGGCGACGCCCGATTTGGGATCTCTGAGCCGTGATGTCTGGAAAGCAGGCCAGGCTGGCGGGGCAGACGCCGCCAAGGCTCTCTGGGTCGAGTGTTCCCTGTTTGATGCCGTCAATCAGCGGCCCGTTGCCCGAACGGCGCTTCGTGAGATGGTTGCCGGCTACTCCGGCTGGGGCTGGACTGACCGTGACCCAGGAACCTGGGGAGAACCGGATTGCGCCGCACGACTGGGCGAGATTGACGTACCGACCCTGATTGTCGTCGGAGAGCATGACATCGAGGGTATGCGCCGGAACGCCGAAGTACTTGTGGCGGGGATTCCTGGTGCGCGCCACATCGTATTGCCGGGGCTGGGCCACCTACCGAACATGGAGGACGCTGCGGCGTTCAATCCGGTTGTCATCGAACATCTCACGGCGACAATTCCGGGCCGTGCCTGAAGGCACTTGGCAACGGTTTCGATGGATTCCTGCCGACAGCCCCCGCTGCTTCGAAATCGAATTGGTTCAGTCGCCGTCGCTGGTGACAGGTTCTGAAATCGCCTCAGCTTCGTCAGCGGATTCGTCAGGCTGAGGGTCATCGGTAACATCATCGACCGCATCGATGGTATCCGCAGGCTGCAATTCAGTGGGTGAAGCAGGCTGTTCCGGTGGCTTGATGATCGATGTCAGGACGTTGGCGGCACTAGCAATGTCCGGGTCAAACTGGGTGCCGGACTGACGCCTGACCTGGTCGAGTGCTTCGTCAATCGACATCGGCTCACGGTGTGCGCGCGAGCTTGTCATGGCATCGATCGCGTCGGCGACGGCGATGATCCGCGCGCCGATCGGGATCTGCTGTCCGCTCAGCTTATCCGGGTGGCCGGTGCCGTCCCAGTTCTCGCGCTGGTGGACGACGGCCAGCCGCGTCGAATCAGAGATGTCGAGTTGGGCGAGCAGGTCGCGCGCTTCGAGTGGGACATTGCGGAGTTGTTCGCGCTCCTCTGGGGACAGACGGCCGGGTTTGCGTAGCAGCGAGTCGGGGAGCGTCGCCATGCCGATGTCGTGGATGTAGGCAGCCAGCCGGAGGCGTGGCAGCTCGGCGTCCGGCAGGTTGATTGCACGGGCAATTGCCATTGCGTAACGCGTGACGCGCTCCGAGTGGCCTTTGCGCTCAGGCAGGCGCTGGTCCATCGCGCGGACCAGCATCGAGAGCGTTTCCTTTGGCGCCTGACGCAACAGGTCGGTGATCCGGCCATGATGTGGAGCGAGGGTCGCGAATGCCTTATTGGACTGAAAGGTCTGGTTTTTGCCGGCCCGTTTGGCGAGGTACATGGCATGGTCGGCGGCCTGGAGGAGTTCCTGGGCAGACTGTGCGTCGTCGGGATAGGTGGCGGCGCCGATCGAGACCGACACCTGCTCGACCTGCTCAGCAGCCATGTAGAGCTGCATCGCAACACCGATCCGCAGGTTCTCAGCGATCGTGACGGCGTGGTCGCGGTTGATGCCGGGCAGCAGGATCGTAAAGGTGTCACTCGTGTATCGGGCCAGTATCTGGGTGTCGGTCACACGGTCGCGCAATGTCTGGGCGATCTGGCGCAGGACATCGTCGGCGACGATGTGGCCATACAGCTCGTTGATCCCCTTGAAGTTGTCGATGCCGATCATCAGCGTCGAAACCTTGCCGCGTTGCGCCTGAGCGACAGCGCTGTCGAGACGCTCCTGGAAGACCTGGCGGTTGGGCAGGCCGGTCACGAGATCGGTCGATGCCTGACGCTCCAGGTTCTCATGCAGTTCGGCACGCTCGATCAGCCCGGCGATCTGAGTCGCCAGCGAGCGTAGAAAGCTGAGGTCGCGCTCGTCTAGCGGTTGGCTGGCGTCTGCCTCGACATCGATGACGCCGATGATCCGGTCACCGCTCAGGATCGGGACGCAGATCTCGCTGGAGACATCCGGGTCGATGCTGATGTAGTCCGGGTCTTCCGAGACGTCGCGGATAAAGACCGGCTTGCGTTCGCGGGCGACGCGGCCGATGATGCCGCGCTTGATCGACAACGATGCCAGTGAGAATCCCTCGGTAGCAGCCCGGGTAATCAGTTCGCTGCCATCCGGGCTAACGGTCCAGATGCCGCCGCGGGTGTAGCCAAGCTGTGCCGTCAGGATGTACCAGAGTTGCGTCATTGCGGTATCGACGTCGGTCGCGTCGGCCATGATGCGAACGATCGTCTGGTTCGCGTTGAGC
Organism: uncultured Chloroflexia bacterium; assembly: GCA_963763325.1. Classification (GTDB taxonomy): domain Bacteria; phylum Chloroflexota; class Chloroflexia; order Thermomicrobiales; family CFX8; genus JBBECJ01. Next base: position 570,033 of record CAVXOL010000023.1, on the reverse strand, counting down.
TCTTGCCGGACTCGCTCGTTCTCGCTGACATCGCGGACGATGCCCTGGATGAAAACGTCGTCGCCGAGGTGAGGCAGCCGCAGCGAGCGCAGGTAGAGATCGGCATGGACCGCCAGTCGATCGGCTCGCAGCAGATCGACTGGCAATGGTCCGATGACGTTGTAAGTCGGCTCGTCGGACGTGGCGAGATGGAGGAGGTAGGAGACCTGGTCTCCGATCAGGTCGGCGTCGTCACGGCTGAAAAGTTCGTAGATGGTGTGTTGCTCAAGTTGGCTCGCCGGATATCCGGACAGCTCCAGCATGGCCGGGTTGCTGAGGACGAAATGTCCGTCGACATCATGGAGGAAGACCGGGTCGGGCAGATGCTCGAAAATCTCGCCGTAGGTCTCGCCGGCATCGGCTGGCGGTCGCTGGTCTTCGGCGGCAAGGCGGCCGGTGACAATCGCCATCGCCGTCGTCGCAGCGATCGTTTCCAGTACCGTGATCTCCTCTTCCGGCGGGGCAGTCTCGTCGTCGAAATAGAGGGCGAGCACACCGAGCACACCGGACGATGCGACCAAAGCAATCTCCAGCGACGCCGCAAACCCCTCGGTTGATGCGAGGTCGCGTAGCGTGTCGTCAGCGTCCGCGAGATCGCAGACGAACTGCGGCTGACCCGCCAGTCTGGACCAACGGACGGCCGGAATACCACAGTAGACCGGTTTGGCTGCTCCGGCGTAGGTAGGGGACAGTCCGACCGCTCTGGCGAGGCTGACGGACCCGTCGTCACCACGCAGCCAGATCGCTGCTCGTGCCCATGGATACAGCTGGCTGACGGCCTGGATGGAAAGTTGTACTTGCCGCTCAACCGAACTGCTGCGGGCGAGATAGAAGCTGAGCGTGTTGACGATCTCAAGCTGTTCGAACCGGCGGCGATGCTGTTCGCGCTCACGCATGGCGTGGCAGGCGCGATTGACCTGCTGCATGATCTGACCGGCACTCACAGGCAGTACGATGATGTCGTCGAAACCGGCTGCGGTCAGATCGCCGCGTGCGGTCCGCTTCGATGTTGCAATTGCGACAACTCGGCTCTCGACACCGCCTGGGGTCGCTCGCACCTGTGCGAAGAGTTCGGCCGGCGACCGGCTGCCGATCCGTTCCTGGATCAGAACCAGCGCGAACGCTGCGCGAGTCAGGCTGACGACGGCGGCCTCGATCGTATCGACGACCTCGCTGGTGACGCCGTCGACGTTGGCCGACTCGACGACTGCGGTGCGGACCTTGGCGTCATCGGAAACGATCAGGACATGCATCAATAGTGCTCGCTTGTCATCGACCAGTCGTGTCAGTGGTTCGTGGCGACAGTGACCGCCTTCGGCATGAAGTCGGTCAACGTTCCTTGTTGAAGCGTGCATTCCAGCAGCGCTATCGTCAACGGTCCGAAACGTCCTGATTTCCGACGCCCTATCGTCCAATACTAAAGCCCGAAACGATCGCTTCGGTACTGACTGTTCCGTCGGCCAGTTCGATACGGAGACGAGGAAAATCGGGCCGGTAGGCGTAGACGGCGGTCAGCAGTTGGTAATCACCGGCTGGCAGGCTGGCGTCAAGCACGAGGTTGAAGGTAAGTGTCACCCGCTGGCCCGGCTCCCAGTCGGTCGTCGGCGGCATCTCGCCGCCAGCCAGCAGGTCTGCGCCGGCGATGCGTTGGCCCGCAGCGTCGAGCAGTTGCAGGGTCGCCGAGTAGTTCGCGTCTGGCGTCTCCAGCACGATCCACGAGACATCGACGGCGATGCTTTGACCGGGAAGCGGCGACGGGGAACGATCCCAGTCAACGGATTCGAAGCGAAGGAGCGGGCTGTCACCGATGATTGTCGCGTAGACGTTGACCTCCCGGCTGGTGTCCGCGAACTCGGTGCGGTCGAGACTGATATCGACGGTGTAGATGCCTGGCTGATCAGGGGCATTGAGCAGGACCTCGACTGTCGTCGTGCCAGCATCGACGACAACAGGAATCGGGACCTCGAACCGCTCGGTGTGGTCGATACTCCCGTCCGCCCGAATCCAGTGCGCGGTCATGTGCGGCAACGCATCCAGATGCAGGATCGAGAGGTTGTCGTGCGGGTTTGACACCTGGAAGTGGACAGGTAGCAGCCCGCCTGCTGACGCTTCGCCTCGAATCTCGATGTTCGTCGCCGATGCCGGAAGCGGCTCGCGCGTCTCCGACACCAGCTCGTAGACGACACTCGTGCCAACTTCGGCCACGCGCCGCAACTCGGGCAGGCTGTCGGCCATCTGGATGGCAGCATGAATGTCGTAGCCTGGTAGAGCGTGGAATACGACCCAGCGAATATCCAGTTCCTGGAGGAGCCCGACGTTGCGTGGCGTAACGATTGACAGACGCTCCGGATCGTCGCGGTCGTCGAAGTGGTTCATCAAGTAGATGTGCGGCGCCGGGATGAAGCCGCTGTAACCGGAGAGGATCGGCTTCCAGTGGCGGGTCGAGCCGTACATGTACTGAATCGGCTGGAACAGGCTTCCCGGCGGCTGGGTTGGCGGGACGAGCAACCCGTTGGCTGGGAACTCGGCGATGGCGCCGTTCGGCTGGCCGGCCAGCCACTCGTAGACTGCCATCGACTCGCCATCTGGAGCCGGATCAGCCCTGGCCGGAGCGCGTAACTCTAGGCAGGCGAAGATCGCCAGCATCGCCGTAAGAGCGACACCCACCGGCACCACGTACTCGCCCGCACGGCCACGGAACCGCCGCCAGAGTGCGCTGTAGCCGAAGGCGGCCAGTAGTGGCAGGCCGAGCGCCGTCAGCAGCCCAAAGCGGCCAACGCCGCGAATGTCGCGGATCGGCGGGACCAGTTCGTAGATCAGCCAGTAGGGCATCTTGACCGACCGGCCAGCGACTTCGACATCGAAGCCGAACGAGAGGACGGCCGCAACCAATGTCAGCGACGCCGCGAACCAGACCCACCAGCGCCGCCAGACCAGCAGCGCAAGCAACCCACCGACGATTGCCACCAGGCCGGGGAAGAACGGCTCCGAACTGGTATTGATGATCCCGTTCCAGAAGCCGTTGGTGACGTAGGTCGACAGATACGCCGACGGCGACGACGAGAGCGCCTCAACCTCCCAGCGCGGACGGCTCATCTTGTACTGGTCGCCAACCTGCAGATGCGGCACCAGCGTCGGCGCGAGAATCAGATAGGGAACAATCAGCGCAATAGCCAGTCGAGCGATGCCAGATGGCGACCACTCGCCCTCCTGTCGCTCGAACCAGAGCAGCAACGGCAGGTAGAGGGCGAGGACGACCGTCGCGAAGACAGCCATGTGCAGGGACGCCAGAAACTGAATCGCCAGCGCGGTGCCCGCCAGCACCAGGTATCCGTCCCTCCCGCCACGGACATAGCGGGTAAGCGCCCAGAGCGCCAGCGGGAGCCAGCCGATAACGAGCATGTGCAGGTGACTGAGATGGGCGTAGCGGGCCGGAGCGAACGAGGCGACGATCCCGGCAATGAACGCCGCGCCAGGACTCGCGCCGAGTTCGCGCGCCAGCAGGTAGACGGCAAAGGCTACCAGCCAGAAGGCCGATAGCAACATGACGTTGTAGGCCAGCACGTCGTTGCCAGTCACCAGATAGACCGGCCAGGCCAGCAGTGCTGTCGAGATCGCTTCCTCCGAGTACGCCAGCGAACCGTCGAACCCATGGAACGCGTTGGAGTCATAGAGGTTGAGCGGGTCGTTGACGAGCCGGTGCTGGACGGTCCGCATGACCCAGATCTCAAACAGCGGATCGCCAGGATCCTGGACCACGCTGCCCGCGTTCGGAGTCAGCGGCCAGGTCATCCAGATGGTCACAACGATATAGAGGGCCGCGACAGTCCACGGCAAGTGCTTATCGCTCAGGAAACGGTTCAACACAGTTGGAGTATAGCGACTCAGCGTCCCGCCCTCACCTCCCAACCCGCCACCCAGTGGGTACCCGGCCCAATGCTGGGCGAGGGGGTTGGGGGGTGAGGGCTGACGTGTGATACTGCGCCAGGTGATTACAGTAGCGAGGGGAGATGATCTTGGCGGACGAGACGAAGTCGATCAGCGTGAAGGATGCGATTACGGGGCGGGCGCCGGCCGGGGTGGCGATCTCTCCGGACGGGTCGCGGGTGGTGTTCAGCCTGGGCTGGGCGTCGAAGGAAGGTGAACTGCCCGTCGCGGACCTCTGGGTCGCGGCAACCGACGGCAGCAGCCTGCGGCGGTTGACGAGTGGGGAGTCGAATGACGTCACGCCGGCCTGGTCGCCGGATGGCTCGGCGGTGGCGTTCATCTCTGACCGGGGAGCGCGAGTCAAGAAGCAGGGCGATGAGGGCGACGAGCAGGGGGCGGGATCGCTCTACCTGATCGCGGCCGACGGCGGAGAAGCAGTGCGGCTGACGAAGGCTGGCTTCTCGGTCTCAATGCCGAAGTGGTCGCCGGACGGGCGGCAACTGGCCGTCAAGATGACCGACCCGGATACCGACGAAGACAAGCGGCGCAAGAAGGAGCGCGACGACGTCTTTGTGCACCACGAGCGCGAGAAGTTCGACCGGCTGACGGTCGTCGAGGTGCCGGCCGATCCGTTTTCGACGGTCGCGATCGAGCCTGCTGAGCCACAGTGGGTGATGCAAGGCGACTGGCATCTCTGGGAATACGCCTGGTCGCCGGATGGCTCGCGCTTCGCGGTGACAGTCGCGCGCCATACCGGCTTCGACGAGAGCTTTGATGGCATTCGTGCCGGACTCGTCTCGACCGAGGGCGGCGAGGTTACGTTGATCGGCGGCGAGGAAGGCCAGTACCGCTCGGCGTCGTCGCTGGCGTGGGCTCCGGACGGTAAGCGGCTGGCGTTCCTGGCTGCGCCGGATCTGACGCGCGATGTCGGCGAGGCGATCTTCGTCGTCGATGCGGATGATCCTTCAATGGTCGCGATGCGCTTCAACGACAATGAGGGAACCGTCCTCTCGATCGCCTGGCCGCTGGCTGATCGGCTGACCATGTTCCGACTGGTCAGCGTCAACACGACGATCTGGTCAATCGCCGCCGAAGGAGAGCGCGCGCCGGAGAAGATCGTCGGCGGAGCACTCGGCGAACGTGGGACGGCTGGCTACGGGTTCGATGCGGCGGGAGTCTCCGGCGCGCTCGACCGCTCCGGCGAGCGGTTTGCCGTCAGCTGGAGTTCGGCGACCGATCCGGTCGAGGTCTGGGCCGGCGAGATCGGCGGCGCGGCGCGGCAGTTGACGCGATTCAATGCGGACCTGGCGACGCGCGAGATCGGTCGGACCGAGCTGCTGCGTTGGAAGAGCGACGATCTGGAAATCGAAGGCCAGCTCATCTACCCAGTTGGCTACGAGGAAGGTAAGCGCTACCCGACGATCCTCCACATCCATGGCGGCCCAAGTTGGGCGTGGGACGATCACTTTTACGCCAACTGGCACGATTGGGGTCAATTCCTTGCCGGTCACGGCTACGCCGTTCTGATGCCGAACCCTCGTGGCAGCACCGGCCGGGGCTGGGAGTACCAGATCGCCAACCATAACGACTGGATGGGTGGCGACTACCTCGACTCGCAGCGCGGGCTGGACATGGTGATCGAGCGCGGGATCGCCGACCCGGACCGGCTAGGAATCGGAGGCTGGAGCTACGGTGGCCTGACCACGGCCTGGGCGCTGACCCAGACCGATCGCTTCAAAGCGGCAGTCCTCGGTGCCGGTGTTACCAACCGCGTCAGCATGCACGGCACGACCGACATCGTCCGCTGGCACGGGAGTTGGCAATCGACCGAGTTTGCCGAGGCGACCGACGAGTACTGGCACCGCTCGGCGATGCGCTACATCGGCCAGGTCAAGACACCGACGCTGATCCCGCACGGCGAAAAGGACGACCGCGTGCCGGTCTCGCAGGGTTGGGAGTACTACAACGCGCTGCGGACGATGGGCGTTCCGACCAAGATGGTCGTCTACCCCCGTGAGCCGCACGGCCTCGGTGAACGCGAGCACCAGCGCGACCTGATGGAGCGGGTGCTGGCGTGGTTTGACGAGTATGTGAAGGGATGACGTCGGGACTCGGGACTCGGGATACCGGGGGTAGCACACGGAACATGAGCCTTCAATTCCCTCGAATTCCGAGTCCCGAATTCCGGCGACCGAAGGGAGCATCACATGGAAGTCGGCGCTGGAGATCGCAGGTACGAGGTTGTCGAGAATTGGCCGAACGTGCCGGAAGGGATGCGTTGGGGTCAAGTCGTCCAGGTTATCGTCGATTCGCAAGACCGTGTGTTCTTCTTCCAGCGGATTGCTCCGCAAGTGAGCATCTTCGACAAGGGTGGCGAGTATCTGGGGGCGTGGCCGGAAGGCGGGCGTTTTGAGGATGTTCACTCGGCGTATGTGGGCCGCGACGACGAGGGAGAGTACCTGATCGTCGTTGATCGAAACCGCAACGCGATCGCACGAACGACGCTGGACGGCGAGATCGTCTGGGAGCGTCAGGAAGACCGATACAACCGGCCGACCGACGCGGCCGTCGCCTCAAACGGTGACATTTACGTTTCCGACGGTTACGGCAATGCGCTGGTCCATCACCTGTCGCCGGACGGTGAGCACATCCGCACCTGGGGAGGGCCGGGGGTCGGGCCGAGCGAGTTCCGGTTGCCACACGGCGTCTGGATGGCGAATTGGCGCGGAAATGAGACGGTCTACGTCTGCGACCGCGAGAACTCGCGTATCAAGCGTTTCTCGCTCGATGGCGAGTACCTGGGCAAGGTCTCAGGCGTTCGACGCCCGACCGACATCGTCGTCGACAGCGACGGATTTCGCTACGTCTCGGAACTGGTGTCGCGCGTGACGATCTTCGACGAGGATGACCACGCTATCGCCCGGATCGGCGGCGAAGAACTCCGTGAGCCGGGCCAGTTTGTCGCGCCACACTCGGTCTGGCTCGATTCAGAGGGATCGCTGTATGTGAGCGAGGTGCTGGAGGGTCAGCGGGTGCAGAAGTTCAAGCGGTTGTAACGGAATCGGGGCGCGGGACGCGGGGCGCGGCACGAGTGACATGGCCCGTGGTCCGTAGGGCGCGTGACGTGAAGAGGACTCACCACTCAATCCTTGTAGGGGCCGGTACAGGATGCGGCTCCTGCCAGGAATGTGGCACGTCTATCCTAGGCACCCGCACCCGGGCACTTATGAAGCGCCACTCACCACAAGTGTCATCTCCCCATCGCCAAGCTCCAGCGAGTCGAGGCGAAGGTTGTTGGCGGCGAGGTAGTCGTTGACGGCCTCTTCGATCGCGCTGGCGATTGTGTCGGGCGGTAGCAGGAAGCTGACAAGACCGTTATCGGTCGTCATCTCGCCCATCTCGAGTTCGCCGTCTTCGGCGACAGGTATGCCGGTATAAAAGGCGTCCTGTCCTTGAGAGGTAATGCCGACTTCCATCTGGACGGGCGTGATTCGAACAATCAGCGCGTCGTCGTCGTCTTCCAGATTCTCGCGCAGGCCGGCTTCCAGGCTGGCGGCAGACAGGGTGTAGGTGCCGGCCTGGGCAGCGCCTCCTGATGTCGCCGGGATCTGGCGGGCTACTTCGGTCGCGACCGCGTCGTGGAGTCCGTCGCGGACCTCGTTGCGGAAAGCAGGTATGCCGGTGACGAAGACGAGGACGCAGCCGAGGATGCAGAAGCCGAGGATAGCCGCAACACCGATCCAGAGGCCGCGTCGCGGGTTGCGCAGGTCGCGGTCGATTGGCCGTGTCGCCAGTGGATCAGCCGGTGCGGAATCCTGTGAGCTCAATCTGTAATTCCTCGATCAATTTCCGAATGTCCGGTGAGCAGAGCGTCGCCAGCTCTACCTCGCGCTCGCGGCGGTATGAGCTGTCGGCGAGGTCCGCGTCGTCTTCACCAGGATGGCACATCAGTTCAGACGTACCGGGCGGAAGCGCCGTGACGATCGAGGCAAGTGTGCCGGAATCGATGTTTGCTTCGCCATAAAAGTCGATGACGAATGAGTCGGGGCAATCGACACCGAGCATCCGCAACGTGTCTCGGTGTTGCGGGGTACATCCCCGAACCGGGACGCCGATCTCGCGCGCGAGCGCGGCAACCGGCTCGATGGCGACTGGCCAGCTGTGAACATGCTGGTGGCTGTCGAGGTGAGTCGGGTCGCGACCGATGAGCTCGCGGAAACGGACGAGTTGGGCACGTGCCTCACGGTCGATGTCGTCAGCCGTCGCCCTCGTTCGGAGACGAGCAAGGTCACGGTCGAGCAGGTCATCAGGGCTCTGCAATGAGGTGGAGTCTGCGGTGAGCGGTGGTCCGTAGCAGAAGTTCAGGTGAAGACCGACTCCGAGGGTTGGGACACGCTCAGAAACCGTGGCGGCTTCCGCCGCCCACGGCAGGTTGACCATCAGCGTCGTGCTGGTGACGATGCCGTGCTGGTGAGTCGATACGATGCCGCGATTAATGCCCCGCGAGCGGCCAAAGTCGTCGGCGTTGACGATCAGCCGGCGCGACACGTCAGGGCGATGCCGAATCGGAATGATCTATCGGCTGCTCGGTGGCGACTGGTAGCAACCGCTCAATCGCGGCGATGAGGTCATCAAGGTCGAACGGCTTTGGCAGGATCTCGTCCAGCGGCAGCATTTCGGCGATCGACGTCACGTCGGCGACGGCGGAGATTGCCACAATCGGGATCTTTTCCGTCAGTGGGTCACGGCGTAAGGCTGTCGCCGCCTCTCCGCCTGTCAGTCGAGGCATCATGAGGTCCATGACGATCAGGTCTGGTCGCAACGTGCGGACGACATCGACCGCCTCACGGCCGTCGGCGGCTCGTGCTGTCCGGTAGTCGTGGCCACTGAGATAGTCCTGGATCATCATCGCGACTGCGTCGTCGTCTTCTACGACCAGAATCATCGGTCGTTCGGTCATACCCTTTTCCTTCGCTTCGGGCCGGGCGGGAGTCCGGTCGGTACATAGCTTTCAAGCCCACCGCCTGCCGTGTCGGGGATGACGGTACCAGATGGGCGGGCGCCGCTCAATGTGACCGATGTCGTGGTTTTTCCGACAATTGGTCACCCATGTGACCCCGCCCTGGCAGGCGTCCAGTTACCAGACATGTCCGCGGGCCTCGATCGGCCAGATGACTTCAACGACGCCGTTGCGGACGCCGACGAGGACATCATGTAGATTGATGGTTGTGCAAACGTGGCTGGGTAGTAGCGAAATGATGTCGCCTACCTTCAATTCACCTTCGAGCTCAGCAGGATCGACAGCGATCGAACCGTGCTCGTCCGAGCCACGGAGGTAACGCACACCGGGCCGGTTCTCGACCTCCGGCGGACCGCCGTCGTGGGACATCGTCTTGCCACCCGCGTCGCAGACGGCTCGTTCCGCGGTTGGCCGGCTGATGATCGTCGACTGGCAGCGGAGCGCGTTTTCGAAGGGTACGCCGGCATTGCGGTATAGCACGTCCATCAGCAGAAACGAACCGGCCTGGACCTCGTTGAGGATGCCGTTCTCAACATCCATCGCGCAGGTTCCGGTGCCCCCGCCTGTGACGTAGCGCACGTCGTGGTTATGCTCCTTGAGCAACTCCACCGTTTGACCCAGGATCTCCATTGCCGGACCGTTGCGTTCGATCCGTTCCTCCTCTGGCCGGACCTGTGCATGACCTGCGTAGCCGTGGACACCGACAAACTCAACCCCGTCGGTATCTCGAATTGCATCGGCCAACGTCAAGACGCCGTCCGGTGTTACGACACCGCTGCGTCCGGTGTGGACATCGAGCTCGATCAGGAGCTTGACGGTCACGCCACGCTCACGGGCCAGCCTGGCAATCTGTTCGACGACCTGGTGGTTGTCGACGACAGCCTTGAAATCGGGCAGTCGGGCAGCCAACGCGACCAGCCGCTCTATCTTGCCAGCGCCGGCGACTTCGCTGGTCAGCAGGATGTCGGTAATGCCCGCGTTGGCCAGCACCTCGGCCTCAGAGAGCTTCGCGGCGCAGACGCCGACCGCCCCGGCCTGAACCATCAGATGCGCCAGTGCCGGTGATTTTGCCGTCTTCAGGTGAGGCCGGAGCCGGACGTTGGAGCCGGCCAGAATCCCCATCATCTTGTCAAGGTTGCGTTGCATGGCATCGATATCGACCGTCAGGACCGGCGTCTCGAGCTGCTCGACCGGCATCCCAACCTGAATCGCTCGGGTTGCTCCCATCTCACTCCACTTTCTCTAATTGACTATCCCTCGCCGCGTGGCGCACATGCTACCAGTGAAGTTCGGACTCTGCCCGAGTACCGTAGTATTCGCGGGACGGCCGCGTGGTCGGAATTGATCGACATGGGACAGGAGTTGGAATGACACGGCTATCCGGAGAAGAGATGCGGGAGATCGCCGGCAAGGTGTTTGGTGAGCGTTCAGTCACCTTGAGTGAGGCAGGATCCGCGTATGAGATGGATGAGATGACGGGCGCTGTTCGTGCAGTGCGCCGGATGATGGGCTCAACGCTTGAGTCGCTGCCAGACTCGGCCTTTGCCGTTCAGCCGGCGGCGGATGGTGAAGCGGGCTGGACGGCAGGGCAGGTAATCGCCCATATCGCCAACTCGCAGTTGTCGATGTCCGGCGCGGTTCGCTCGCTGCTTGGCATGCCGGCAGCCGACGGCGAACGTCGAAACCTTGACCAGCTACTCGACCGCGATGAGGCCCTCGCGACGCTGGCCGAAACGAATCAGTCGTTCGATGCGTTCGTCGGCGAAATTCCTGCCAACTCCGATCTGACGAAGACGATGACCCACGAACGATTCGGCGAGATGTCGACGAAGGGTTGGATGATGTTGATGGCGCTGCACGAGGGTGACCATTTGCGGCAGATCAGAGCGCTTGGGGCGTGATACATAGGGGATGATGCAAATGGATCATTGTGTTCATGCATCATCCCTCTTGCCTCATCCCCGCCCCGTGTACGCGGGAGCAAACAGCACCAGTATTTCCATGTCGTCGCTGAAGTTGAAGAAGCGATGCTCGACGTTGGCAGCGACGAAGATAACGCTACCGGGGCCGACCGGCTGTGTCTCGCCTCCGACGAGGATCTGGCCGGTACCCTTCGACACGACGTAGACCTCGTCCTGGAGGTGCGGGACCTGGTCGTCCTCGCCGCCGCCTGGCAGGATGTACATCCCGCAACTGAGGGAGTCGACACGAAGGAATTCGTGAAAGCGCTGTCCACTCTGGCGCGTTCGGGCTGCGAGGTCATCGAGCGTAAAGGCATCCACTTCGATCGTCCTTTCGGCATTCGCTGGCTACCACGCTTACCATTATCGGGCAGCCGGCCTGGGTCACAAGCGCCACTTTGCGGTGGTGGGATTCACCAGCGGGTGCCGCACACTCGCCGGGTTAACCAGGGAAGTCGTATCCTTAGCGGCGTGCGAGCGACGGCAGGGGAAGCGTCGCCGCCGATGAGACTCGGCGCCAGAGGCACCGGCAGGTGTGGCGCGCATACGGGACTGGCCCAATGATGGAAACCCTCGTCAAGCGTCTGACGGTTGCGGCGGCGGCTGGGATGTTCCTGGTCCTGATCCAGGGAACACTCGTCACGAATACCGGCTCGGCGGATGGCTGCGGCAACTCGTGGCCGCTCTGTCACGGCAAGTTCATCCCACAGTACACGGTTGCGACGGCGATCGAGTATTCGCACCGGCTGGTCGTGAGTCTCGAAAGCGCGTTGATCATCGCGGCTTCGGTCGGTGTCTTGTGGCTCTGGCGACAACGACTCGAGTTCCGCATCTATGTGCCATTCATGCTCTTCTTCCTGTTCCTCCAGGCGGGCCTCGGTGCGGCCTCGGTCATGTGGCCTCAATCGGATGAAGTTCGCGCACTTCACTTTGGAGTTTCGCTGATCGCGTTCGCCAGTACCGTGCTGACCGCTGTTCTGGCGTATGAGAAGGATGGCCGCGACAAGCTGCGCGACCGGCCTGTCCCGCGCTGGCTGATCTGGACTGTCTGGGGGCTGGCGGCGTACACATACATTGTCGTCTACCTCGGCGCCTACACCCGCCACACCGATTCGAGCCTGGCTTGCGGAGATTGGCCGCTCTGCAACGGCAGCGTTTTTCCAGGCTTCTCCGGCCCAGTCGGGATCGTCTTCACCCACAGGATCGCCGCCTTTGTCCTGGTGCTTGGGATGGCGGCATTACTCTGGTACACGGTGCGGATGCGCGCGAGCCGGCCAGACCTCTTCTGGGGTAGCGTCATCGCGCTCGTACTGGTGATCGCCCAGTCAATTGGTGGCGCTGCCGTCGTCTGGTCATCGATGGACGTGTTCGCGACCCTCTCGCACGGCACGATCGTCTCGCTCTTCTTCGGAACACTGGCCTACCTGTGTATCCACGTCCTGCCACGTCCCGAAAGCGCACGTTTGGCTGCGCCGGCGACTGAACGTGGCGATCGGTACAGCGCCGCGCCATCTCCGGCCGGTTCGACCGGAGACTGAGGCTGTCATCGGCGCATCAGTGCCGTAGTCTGGTTCGCATCGCCGATGCGAAACTGGTCTCAGACGACGCTAACGCGCTCGATTTCGGTGACGCGAGCATTGCCGTTCACGATACTCACCGTCAGCCTGACTCGGATCAGATCGGTCGCACCCGGCTGACGTGCCCATGCGTGGAAGCACTCGCTATCAGGTTGGGTTGTTGACTCGTTGCAATCGACCTCCGCGATGGAGACGGCTGCGCCCCTGAGTTCAGCCGCTGGCCGCTGGCGGAGGTCACCGACGATGGTCTCGATCTCGCCGCGGAGTTGTGGGAGGGCCCATTGGGACGCGTCCCCCGGAGAGAGACGCACGAACGCATCGCTGGCGAAACGCGTTGCGACGAAGGCGCGGGCTTCACTGGCGGACGCTCCCGCATCGTCGTCATCGTCGCCCCAGTCGACAACCCGGATGACGGGCAACGCGATCATCACGATCGCGATCAGCGCCGAGACAATCCAGACGACGATTCGGAACGTGCTACGACGATCGGGAATCTCTTCCTCGTCAACGTTCTCATACCTATGGTCGTAATCGTTGGGCTGAGCCGCATCGTCGTCAATCACATCGTCATTCTACGCGACCCAGCGCGGTCGATTTTCACAGCGTCGATGACCATGAGTGCCCCAATCGACGCTCTATTACTCGTAGCGCAACACCTCGGTCACATTGACGTTCGACGCTCGCCGGGCCGGCAAGATCGTGCAGAGGGCCGCGAAAACCAGTGCTCCGGGCACGATCAGAGCCATACCTCCCCATGATGGTGGAGCGTAGAGCTCTGGATCTGCCCCGCCATGTTCTCCCCAACGACAACGAACATGACGCGGTAGACAATCAGGCCGAGCGGAATGCCGACAACGAGTGCCAGCGCGGTCAGCAGGCCGGTGCCAGACGCAATGCCCGCGACGACTTGCCGTGGCGTCATCCCCAACGACTTCAAGATGCCGATGTCACGCACGCGCTCGCGTACGTTGAGCAGCATGGTCGTGAGCATGTTCGCTACACCGATAATCAGGAGTACCGCTGAAAGTCCATACATGATGCCTCGAATTGTGACGATTTCGCCCGGTGTGCCACGTTCGCGCAGGTCGACATCGACGCCGTAGCCGGTCGCGGCCTGGACGTCCACAAGCAACTCGTCCCAGCCGGAATCGTTGCGCATCATGATCTCGTAGGTGTCGGGCTGCAGGTCGGGGATGAGCGACGTGATCGTGCCGGCCGTAACGAGGACGACCTCGCCATCTTCCTCAGGTTCGACGTAGGTTCCAACGACAGTCAGCGTGATAGGGACTCGCTGCGGGTTGGTGAATGAGCCGCGGATGGCATCCAGCGTCAGTTCGCTGCCGATTCGCAGATCGAGCCGATCGAACAGGACACGCCCGACGATTGCCTCCCCATGGCCAGAGGGCATCCGACCGTCGATCAGTGGATAGCCGGACTCGTCGACGTCTCCGCCAACGAAGCGCAGATCGTACCCACCGCGACCGAGATCTTCGCCAGGGAGCGTTGCGCGAAGGTTGCTCGACGTGATGTACGAGGTGACGTTCTGATTGGCGTCGAGAACCTGGCGGATTGCAGCATCGTCGGCGTCCTCGCGGTAAATCTCGATATCCCACGGTTCCTCGATCAGGCCGCGGTTATCGAGCATCTTCCCGAGCATTGCGTCGATTCCGAGCGTAAAGGTCAATGTCACAATCGTTAGCGAGAGGGCGGCGACAGTGAGCGCAGCTCGCAATGGTCGGGCGAACGAGTCCTTCACACCAACACTGACCGGCGTGGGCAACCTCAATCTCCGTGCGATGCTGGCGAGCCGCGACGGTTTCACTCCAACCGGGACGAAACCCGTCGTGATCGCCTGGACGGTCGGAACACGGCCAGCACGCCAGGCAGGCAAGACGGTAAAGAGGCTGACAGCGACCAGAATCGCGAGGACCGTGATGACTGACAGCAGCGGATCGAACGCGCTTCCGCCGGTCGTGTTGAACGTTTCCGCAAGCTGTTCAAGGTAAATCGGCGCGATCAGTGTTCCGATCGCCAGCCCGATCAGTGATCCGACCAGCGCGAGCGCAAGATGCTGGATCAGGAAGATTCCAGCGACCTGGTGCGGCGTGAATCCCGTCGCCTTGAGGATGCCGATCTCGCGATACTGGGCCAGGATGCGACCACCGATTGCGTTGGCGATGACCAGGCCGACGGCTACGAGCGCGAAGGCGCTGAAGACGCCAAGGAAGACCGAGTTGATCCGATTCCATTCGTTCAGGTCTTCTTGTGCGCTCTTCCAGTCAATGATGGCGATCGGTCCGCTGGCCAGTTGCTCGCTACGTAACTGTTCGAAGAACGCTTCGACGGCGTCAGGTTCAACCAGCCGGACGAAGAGTGCCGAATCGAGATTCGCCTGCTCCGGTTCGAGTTCAGCGAGTGTGTCGGAGAGCACCCAGGCGTGCCCGGGCGCCCAGTCAGGGTATAGGCCACGGCCGGTGTCGACCGCAATTCCGGCGACCGTCAACGTAACGATCGTGGAACCGACCTTGAAGTCGACAGGATCGCCGACTTCGACATCAAGGTAGTTCGCAAAGCTGCGTTCGAGGACGATTTCGCCACTCGCGCCGGCATCGAGCCAGCGGCCACCGTCAATCAGCGGCCTGGCAACGGCAGGCGGATCGGCGTCGACGCCGAAGACATTGGCATCGTATTTCTGCCCGTCATCGATCAGCGATACTTCATGAGCCATCGGAAATGGACCGGCCATCGCGGCGACGCGTCCCGTCGCTTCGAGCCGCGCGGGGTCGATTGGCTGGTCACTGAGTATCTGGACGTGCGCCCCATTTGCCTCGTTGAACGACCGCTGCCACGGCTTGTCTGCATTCTGCTGGACGATCAGCGAGAGCGAGAGCGCCGTGCTGGCGGCGATCAGAATGATCAGAATCAGCGCGCTCTGCAGACGGTGGCTACGTGTGTCTGCCAGTGCCTTGCGCCACATTGCGCGAAACATCGCTACGCCTCCAGCCGGATCATGCGCGAGAGTAATTCGGATGAATCAGCGCTCGCGGCCAGCCGCGTGTCATCAACGATGAGTCCGTCGCGCATCGTGATGACCCGGTCGGCGATGCTGGCGACCCGTGCATCGTGGGTGACGAGCAGAATCGTCTGACCGTCTGCGTGCAACCGCTGAAGCAGTGCCAGCACGTCGCGGGTGCTCTCGCTATCGAGGTTGCCGGTTGGCTCGTCCGCAAGCAGCAATGTTGGTCGGTTAACCAGTGCTCGCGCGATGGCGACTCGCTGGCGTTGTCCGCCCGACATCTGAGCTGGAATGACGCCTGCCTTTTCACCGATCCCCAACTCATCGAGCAGCGCCTGGCTGCGGCGGCGCGCCTCGGCGTGGGGTGTCCCGGCCAGTAACGCCGGCAACTCGATGTTGTCAGCCGCCGTGAGATTGCCGATCAGGTTGAAGAACTGGAACACGAAGCCAATTTCCCGACGCCGCAGGACCGACCACTTCGCTTCGCTGAGTCCGTCGACTCTTCGTCCCGAGAGATGGACTTCGCCACTGCTCGGCCGGTCGAGCCCTCCGAGCAGGTGGAGCAGCGTTGACTTGCCGCAACCACTCGGCCCCATGATGGCCGTAAATGACCCAGGTTCGAGCGCGAGATCGACTCCGCGCAGGGCTGCGACCTGGACATCGCCAGCTGCGAAAGTACGGGTCAGTCCGCGAGCGTCAAGAGCGAACGTTTGGTGCATGCCTGGCTCCTTAGATCAGCCGCTGCTCGCACACGTCGAGCCATTTCAGGTCGGCTTCGAGATGGAGAATGGCGCCCTCGATCAGGAGCGCCGCCGATGTCTGGTCGCTGCCGTTGCGCTGTTGCTTCAGCAGCATGCTGTTGAGGTCACGTAGCGACTGGAGATAATCCTTCCGCTGTCGGGCGATCAGTGCGCGTGGATCGGTGCCGCCGTTAAGGGCTGCCACTCCCGGCAAGCGAGCGAGGATCAGCTTGGTGAAGAACTCATCCTTCAGGCGTGGACCACTCACCGGCTCTTCCAGCCAGCGACGAACCTCCTCGCGACCGGCGTCGGTCAGTTCGTAGACGCGCTTGTCCGGCCGGCCGGCCTGGGCGACGTGCGCGCTGGCGACCAGCCCGTCGCGCTCCAGCCGCCCGAGGGTCGTGTAGATCTGGCCAATGTTGAGCGGTGGCCAGGCATCGCCGAACGTCTGCTCGACTGCGTGCTTGAGCTCGTACCCGTGGGCCGTCCCTTCCGCCAGCAGGGCCAGCAGTGTGTTTCTCACTGGACATTCACTTGAACGGCATATACATACTCGTTATACATACTGAGTATGTAACTAGTCTGGCACGAATTGTCAAGCCCCACAGTGAGTGGAATTCGCGATGTATACTGTGATGTATAGGGGGTGATTGAGATGGCGCAGATGATTCGCAAGCAGATCTACATTGATGCCGACAACGAACGATTTCTCAAGGAGCGCTCGCACGAACTCGGTATCACCGAGGCCGAAGTGGTCCGTCAGGCCCTCGCCGAGGCCGAACGTCAGGCACTCGCTGACGCGGCAGAACAGAGAAGGTCGGCGACTCGGTTACAAGCGTGGGAAGACATGAAGAACTTCATCCGCATACATCGAATGAGTGACATCCCTCAGACAGAACCTCAGTCGGGTTGGAAATTCAACCGTGAGGAGATGTACGACGAGGTATATGAGGAACGTTTCGAGCGTCACAGACGTCGACGCGAAAACGCGGCGGAGCGCACAGAAGAGCCATCCAACGCATGAGTTGGGCGCGAGGCCGTCCATGCCTGATCGATAGCAATGTCCTCATCTACATGTTCGATGAACGGATTCCCGATATGCAACGGGCGGCGATCCTCACATACGACCACCTGGTTGCTCACGGTCGCATCGTCTTGAGCGCGCAGTGCCTGACGGAGTTCCTCAATGTTGTCACCCGAAAGCTGTCACCGCCACTCTCGACTGCAGAAGCTGCGACGCAACTGGATCGTTTCGTCGATATCGCTGTCATCTATCCCGTAGACGCCGAAGTCGTCACTGATGCAGCGCACGCAATGCGGTTACATCAAATGTCGATTTGGGACGCTCTCATCTGGTCGGTTGCGTTTCGCAATGATATTCCAACAATCGTGACTGAGGATGCTCGATCTCGCCCGATCATCGAGGGTGTGCGGTACGTCAGCCCGTTCGATCCCGACTTCGACATCGAGTCCTTGTGAGCGTGCCGGTGCTTGTCGTCGTCTCCGGACTGCCGGCGACCGGGAAGACGACGCTGGCGCGCTTGCTGGCAATTGAGCTGTCGTTGCCGCTTATCAGCCGCGACGACATCAAAGAGCGATTGTTCGAGACCCTGGGCTGGAGCGACCGGGAGTGGTCGAAGCGGCTTGGCGTTGCCAGCTGGGATCTGCTGTACTGGTTCGTCGAGGCACAGCTCGCGGCCCGGCAATCCTGTGTTGTCGAGAGCAACTTCAGTCCAGAGGGGGATTACGAGCGGATCAACGCCGTTGTGGACCGATTTGGCGTCCGTATCGTCGAGATCCATTGCTTCGCAGCTGGTGAGGTCCTTGTCGATCGATACCGCGCTCGCGTCGCGTCGGGCGACCGGCATCCCGGCCACGTCGATCATGTAACGATCGACGAGTATCGGGATCGGTTGCTGGCGGCAGTTCCGCAGCCTCTCACGATCGCCGGGAAGAGCGTCGCCATCGACACGACCGATCCGGCCAGCATCGACTACGATTGGACTCTGGCCGAGGTTCGATTGGCGATGACGGAGGATCGGTGACGATACGGGGAATCATCTTCGACTTCGACGGGACGGTTGCGGATACGATTCCGCTCTGCTGTAGCGCATTTCGTGAGGTCGCCAAACACCAACTTGGGCGGGACTACTCTGACGCCGAAATCGTTGGGATGTTCGGCCCCAGTGAAGAGGGGATCTTTCAGCGGATCGCCGGCGATCGTTGGGAGAGCTGCATTGAGGACTTCCTCACGGTCTACGAACGCGATCATGTCTCACTCGTGACACTGTTTCCCGGAATTCCTGAGCTCCTGTCGCAACTGGTCGGGCATCGTGTCCCGATCGCAATTGCTACTGGCAAGGGCGCCGGATCGGCTGCGATTTCGTTGCGGATTCTCGACCTGAAGCAGCACTTCGACATTGTCGAGTCCGGTTCGCCGGAAGGAAGTGTCAAGCCGGAAGCGATCAGACGGATTGTGCATCGGTGGGACCTCGACCCGACGACCGTCGCATACGTCGGAGATGCTCCGAACGATGTCAGCGACGCTCGCGCAGCCGGTGTCGTCCCACTGGCCGCCGCCTGGGCTGCGACTGCCGACCCGGCGGCCCTGCAAGACCGTGGGCCAGCCGCGATGTTCTCCTCGGTTGTTGAGCTTACAGATTGGATTCAACGTTGTCTGGTGAGTTGATGGTGCGGAACGTCCGTCCACTCGGCGGTGACGCCGTCGATCTGCGCGTCGTTGATGGAAAGATCGCGTCGCTCGAACGTGGAGCCGAGATCACGCCCGACGCTACCGTCATCGACGGCAATGGACGCCTGCTCTTTCCTGGCTTCGTTGACGCCCACACGCATATGGACAAGACGCTCATCGGGATGGGCTGGTACCGCAATGAGGTTGGGCCGTCGCTGACCGACAAGATCGAGAACGAACGGCGTGTGCGACGTGAGCGGGGGATCGATTCGCATCAGCAGTCCAGTCGTCACGCACGGATTGCTGTCGCGACCGGGACGACCCACATCCGCACCTTCGTCGATATCGACACCGAGGTCGGGCTGGGCGGTTTCGAGGGCGTGATGCGGACGCGCGAGGATTTCAAAGATGCGCTGGACATCCAGGTCGTTGCCTTCCCACAGTCTGGGATGCTTGTCCGGCCCGGGACGGTCGAACTGATGGAAGATGCTCTTCGCAACGGCGCGCACGTTATCGGCGGTCTCGACCCGTCCTCGATCGACCGAGATCCGGCCCGCCACCTCGATGTCATCTTCGAGCTTGCGCAGAAGTACGATGTCGATGTCGATATTCACCTGCACGAGCCGGGGGAACTCGGTGCGTTCTCGGTCGAGTTGATCGCAGAGCGGACGAAGGCGCTTGGCTGGCAGGGGCGGGTCGTCATCTCGCATGCGCTCTGTCTGGGCGGGATCGACGACGCCTACCTCGACCGGCTGATCGAGCTGTTGCTGGAGAACGACATCGTCATCATGAGCCATGGGCCGAGCGGGCTGCGGCCGGTGCCGTCGGTGATGCGATTGCGACAGGCGGGCGTCAGGATGTGTAGCGGAAATGATGGCATTCGCGACTCGTGGGGGCCGCTCAATATGCCGGACATGCTGCTGCGGGCGTTCATCATCGCCTACCGCAACAACCTGCGCCGGGATGATGAGATCGAAGAAGTGCTCGACATCATCACCTATGGAGGAGCGCGCGTGATGGGCGACGACGACTACGGTCTGGCCCTCGGCTCGAATGCTGATTTCGTCATCGTCGACAGCGAGACGCATGTCGAGGCCGTTATTGAGCGACCGGCTCGATGGCTGGTCGTCAAGGGCGGGAAGGTCGTCGCGCGTGAGGGCGAGTGCCTGGTTGGTGGGGAGCAGGCATGACGACGATGCTGCTGCGCGGACGCTGGGTGATCGCGAGCGACGGTGACTCCCACCACATCCTCGAAGACGGCGAGGTCGCCTACGAAGGAAACCGGATCATCTTCACCGGCCACGGCTACGATGGGCCGGTTGATGAGGTGATCGATGCCGGTAACTCAATCATCGGCCCTGGCTTCATCGACCTCGATGCGTTGTTCGACCTCGACTCGACGATCCTCGGCGTCGACAACCACCCCGGCTGGGCCAAGGCACGCGTCTGGGCCAGTTCCTACGTCGAGCGAGGGCCGCGCGATGTCTATACCGAAGACGAGGAGGACTTCCAGCACGAGTATGCGCTGGGACACCTCCTGCTCAACGGCATCACGACGGCGCTCCCGATCCGCTCGATCCTCTACCGCGAGTGGGCGGAGACCTACGAGGAGAACGCCAGGGCGGTCGAGACGGCGGCCCGGCTGGGCATCCGCGCCTATCTCGGTCCGTCCTACCGGACCGGACTGCCGGTTGTGAACCCGGATCGTAGCATCAGCATGCACTGGGACATCGAGCGCGGAATGCGCGGACTGGACGACGCGATCCGCTTCGTCCGTGATTTCGACGGCACCCACGACGGACTGATTCGTGGCTTCCTCCAGCCAGACCGGATCGAGGGCTGCACCGAGGAGCTGATGGCGCGGAGTGCTGCGGCCGCCGAGGACCTGGACTGCCCGGTCCGGCTGCACTGCTGCCAGGGGGAACTGGAGATCGAGGAAGTTCACCGTCGCTGGGGCAGGTCGTCGTTGTCGCTCCTCCACGACCTGGGCTTCCTGAGTCGTCGCGCGTTGCTGCCGCACGGCATCTATCTTGGCGGCATCGACCCGACGCCGGAGCAGGTTGAACGCGAGATTGGCTGGCTGGCCGAATCAGGAGCAACCGTCGTCCATTGCCCGCTCGTCTTCGCTCGTAGCGGCGGCGCACTGAACTCGTTTACCCGCTATCGCGAGGCCGGAGTACGGATCGGGCTTGGAACTGACACCTGGCCGCCCGACTACCCGCTCAACATGCAGACCGGCCTGATGGTGACACGTATCCGTGATGGTGCGCCGAAGGCCACCGCTGCCGACTACTATCACGCCGCAACGATCGGCGGCGCGGATGCGCTGAACCGTCGCGACCTTGGCCGGCTGATGCCTGGTGCGCTGGCTGACATCACGGTTTTCGACCTGAGCAACCCGCGCGTGGGTCAGTTCATCGACCCGATCCAGACGATGGTCCTGAACGGAACGGGCCGGGACTTCACGACCGTCATCGTCAACGGTCGGACCGTCGTTCGTGATGGCACGTTGCCCGGCATCGATCTGGACGCCTGGCACGCGCGTGCGCAGCGCCAGTTCGAGACGCTTATCGCGTCGTATCCCGAACGAGCGCACCTCCACCCGCCAATCGGCGAGATCTTTTCGCCATCGTTTCCGATTCGGCGTCCGGGTAGTTGAGTGAACATCGTGCTCGGCGAGCGGGAGGATGTCCCGATCGTTGAAATACGATTCCTCCTAGAGGACAGTGAACACCTCGTAGGTCACGCCGCCGGGCACCAGTGTTGCCTTCGCAAGGGTAATTGACTGCTGAAGCCAGGCGTACTGTGGTGCGCTGGTCTCGAACCAGGGAGTCGCGGTTATTGAGTATTCGTCAGCGGGAACGTCCTCGCCCTGTGCCCAGCGCGGCATAACGGCCGGGACGTTGGTTGCCAGACCTCGATAGTAGCAGTAGATCAGCGCTCCATCGTCAGTCTGGAGTGTCGCTCGGACATCGAGCTCTGTGATTCCATCGGGTCGAATAAGCAACCAGTCGGCCCCGCCGGGTTGCAGCTTGCCACTGAGCCGTGGACCCTCGAACCGGCCACCAATGACCGGCACGATCAACCGGTGACCGTGCGATGTATCGCCGATCGCGACAGGAGGACCAAGCTCGG
The DNA here is from genome assembly GCA_963763325.1 of uncultured Chloroflexia bacterium. GTDB lineage: Bacteria > Chloroflexota > Chloroflexia > Thermomicrobiales > CFX8 > JBBECJ01. The sequence continues at coordinate 547,926 of CAVXOL010000023.1, read as the reverse complement.
CGCTGAGATGGTAGAGGAACTCCAGCTGCGGTGCCGTCGCCATGCGATGCTCCCTTCGATGAGGATGAATCGTAGAATGTCCAGCGTGCTCCGATTCTGCGCCTGATTCTCCGCAGCGTCAATCGGGTGTTCGGTTCGCCCGCAGACTCTGCGGTTCCGGGTACGATGGGTTTCACAATCGAAACGGCGCGCCGAAGGGCTGGAGAAGTTGATGACAATCTCAGACGGACCGGACTTTGCGACTCGCTGGCCGAACCTTGCTCAACCGCGGCTTGGAGCGGTCGTCACGTTCGCGACCGATGACTTCTTCGCGGCCAAGGAGCGCCTGATCCAGTCCGATGACCCGGTCTTCATCGCTGACAAGTACGACGACCACGGCAAGTGGATGGATGGCTGGGAATCGCGCCGCAAGCGTGTCGAGGGGCATGACTGGTGTGACGTGCGGCTCGGTGGACCGGCGCTGATCTACGGTGTCGACATCGACACTGCCTACTTTACCGGCAACTTCCCGCTGGCGGCCTCGCTCGACGCCAGTCCTGACGGCGATCGCCTGGACCGAGATCGTGCCGGTCACGACTCTCAGCGGCAACGCGCACCATGTCGTTCCGGTCGCGGTGCCCGGTCCGTGGCAGGAGCTTCGCCTTCACATTTACCCCGACGGAGGGGTCGCCCGGCTGCGGGTCTTTGGACGCTTCGAGTTTGTGGCCGTTGCTGACGGACTGGTTGAGCTTTCCGGGCTGATGCACGGTGGACGGCCTGTCGCCTGGAGCGACGACCACTACGGCTGGCCGGGTCGGGCATTCCTGCCCGATCGCGGCATCAATATGGGCGATGGGTGGGAGACGCGTCGCCGTCGCGTTCCCGGCAACGAGTGGCAGATCGTCGAGTTCGGCCACGCCGGTATCATCCGCCGGATCGAGATCGACACCGCTCACAACAAGGGCAACTACCCCGATCGGCTCTCAATTCAGGCCGCCTATGTCGAGAAGGCGACTGACGCCTCGATCGCCACCCAGTCGATGTTCTGGCGGACCCTGCTGCCTGAGCAGCCACTCGGACCCGATCAGATCCATGTGTTCGAGAGCGAGGTCGCTGACGAATTCGGCCCGATCACCCACGCTCGGATCAACATTATTCCGGACGGTGGAGTCAGTCGGATCCGACTGTTCGGTGAACCTGGTCGCGCGCGGACATAGTGGGTTACCAGAACTGGCCGACGGGCAGACCAAGGTCGATCGTGGCGTTGTGGATCATGTCAGCGTGGGAGTGGGCACGCGCGGAGAACAGTCGCATCAGGACGACGACACCGAGTGCCGTACTCGTCAGGGCATCTGGATCTCGATTACCGATCAGCACGACATTCGGTTCGACCGTCCAATCGCCCGCAGAAGCGTAGAGCCGAACCAGTTCCGGAGCACAGGTGAAGATACCGAGATCGACCCCGCTACCTGCGATGTAGCGCGACGCGGCGGCGACGACGGCGCTGGCGTAGCCCCGTCGGGCGTAGGCGGGATCGGTCGCAACGCACGAAAGTCCCGATGCGACGAAAGGAACCTCGCCGGCGTGCACAGTCGCCGTGACAACGCCTGCGTAGCTCACCAACCGCCCGTCACGACGCAACAGGAATGATACCGCCCTTAGTGCCGGGTCGTGGAGTGGAGCCAGCGGGTCCGAGAGTGGGTCCGGTGGTCCATAGGCGCGTGTCTGGAGGATCGCGATCTCATGACGCGCGACATCGTCCAGATCAGCGTAAGGTATGCGTTCCACGTCGTTGGCCATGCCGTCCAGCCCGTATCTGCACCATGCTCTCCCGGCGATTGTAACGCCCGTATCGTTTCTTCTGGCGTGACTGTTCCCCTCCGAAGTGCGATGATGTCCGGAACGATAGGCCCGGATAGGGGAGGGGAGGAGCAAGCGAGATGGTGAGTCACGGACAGCGTCGCCCGATCGTCGTGGACGATGTGGTGCGCTTCAAGATCGTCGACGACGCACAGATTTCGCCGGATGGGAGGACTGTCGCGTACGCCGTGCGGCACTCGATCCTGGACGAGAACCGCTATGCGTCGGCGATCTACACCGTCCCCACCGAGGGAGGCGAGCCGCGCCAACTGACGGCTGGCGAGAAGAGAGACAGCGCACCGCGCTGGTCTCCGGATGGACGGACGTTGGCGTTTGTTTCCGACCGCAGCGGGACGGCGCAGGTCTATCTACTCGACACCCAGGGAGGTGAGGCGCGGCAACTGACGACGCTTGGACGTGGCGCAGGCAACCCGGTCTGGTCGCCGGATGGGACGAAGATCGCGTTCCTGTCCAGTGAGGGCTATGGGATCGATGACGAGATACGCAACAAGCCCGGCGGCTTCATCCGCCACATCAAGCGGCTCGACTATCGCTTCAACGAAGCCGACTACATCGACGACCGCTTCAGCCAGGTCTGGGTCGTTGACGTGGCTGGCGGCGAGCCAAAGCGACTTACGGCAGGTGACACAAGCGTCGTATCCTTCGCCTGGTCTCCGGACGGCGAGACGATTGCCTTCACCGCCAACCGGCTCGACCGCTCCGGCTTTCTGTCGCAATTGTATGTCCTTCAAGTCGGCATGGCAGGCGGCACCGGTGACGACGATGGTGCGCTGCGAATCAGTGACGGCTCTGATGTCGCAGTCGGGCCTGCCTGGTCTCCGGACGGCGAGCGTATCGCTTTCATCGGTCGCAAGCCCGGCACACGCGCTGGAGGAAATGGCGACATCTTCGTCGTTGCGCCGGATGGCGAGGAGTTGCAGTCGATCACCGACGGCTGGGACCGCAGTCCGGCGACAGGGTCGTTCGGCGACACCTGGAGCCCGCGTGACCACACGCCGCTGGCATGGTCGGCCGACAACAGTGGCGTGACGTTTACGGCCAGTGACAAAGGGCAGGTTGGACTCTACCGTGCGGACGTCAGAGGTGACATAACACTTGTCACGGGTGGTGAGCGGTCGATCTCGATCGTCTCGCGTTCGGCCGATGGGGGACGGCTGGCCTTCGTCGCCGGTAGCTTCACGAACCCGTGCGATGTCTTTACCTGCCGCGCTGACGGCTCAGACGAGCGACAGCTGACGAGCGTCAACGGCGACCTGCTGGACGAGCTGGCGATTCAGATGCCTGAGCATATGCCGTACGAGAGTTTCGATGGCGCGTACCAGCTCGACGCCTGGATCATCCGGCCGGTTGGTGTCGAGACCGGCGCAAAGGCGCCGTTGGTCCACATCATTCACGGCGGGCCGCACTCGATCTTCGGCCATACCTTCTTCTTCGACATGCAGCTCTGGGCCAGCCAGGGCTGGAATGTCCTCTTCATGAATCCACGCGCCAGCCAGGGCTACGGCGAAGCGTTCGCGACCGGCGCGATCGCCGACTGGGGCGGCGTCGACTGGCGCGAGCAGGAGCAGGCGCTCGACCTCGCGATCGAGCGCGGTGGCGTCGATCCCGACCGGCTGGCCGTGACGGGACTCTCCTACGGCGGCTTCATGACCAACTGGATCGTCGGTCAGACCGATCGCTACAGGGTGGCTGTCAGCGAGAACGGCATCTGCAACCTTGTCTCGTTCTTCACAACGTCAGACATCGGCTGGTACTGGCTCGAGCACGAGATGGAGAAGACCGTCTGGGACAACCTCGACTGGTACATGCGGCAGTCGCCGATCTGGCATATCGAGAAGATGAAGACGCCGATGCTGCTGTTGCAGGCCGAGTCGGATTACCGCTGCCCGATCGAGCAGGGCGAGCAACTCTTCACGGCGCTGCTTTCGCGCGGCGTGCCGACCGAAATGGTGCGCTTCCCTGGCGAGAGCCACGGACAGCTCTCAATCGGTAAGCCCGAGACGCGCCTCGTGCGGCGACAAGTGACGCTCGACTGGTTCAAGCGCTACCTGTAGAGGTTATGCGTGACGTGTGATGGTTTGACGAGGTGTGGTCCTCGTCAAACCATCACACGTCAACTCTGCCGTTCCAGCAGTTCGGCGAGTCCAGCGAGTGCTTCATCTGACGGCAGATTTCCGGCAGTGAGCGTGGTGTCGTCCAGTGTGAGCAGCCGTTCGTAGAACCCTATGCCGTCGGCGAGGAGGGCGTGATTATCCGGTTCGGCATCAAGCAGGTGAAAAAGCCAGTCCTCGGCGTCATTGAATCGGCCTGACGATTCGTAGACTGTTATCAGCTTGCGCATCGTCGTTGCTGAGGGGTCGGTATCGAGTTCGGAGAGGATCACATCGACGGCGGCTTCAGCCGGGACGCAGCCTGGTTCATCGACCGACAGAACCTCGACGTACAGTTCCAGCGCCTTGAGGCGGTCGGCACGGGCTGCGGCGCTGTCGCCAGCGTCGTCATTGATGTGGGCAGACTCGTGGAGAAGTCCGGCCAGGACCACAATCTGGTCGCTGACGAGTTGTTGCTGCCGATGGCTTGCCAGCCGTCCGCGGATCTCGGTCGCCAATTCGTCGGCTGCGCGGTTGGTGACCGTTTCGAGGTCCATCCCGATCAGCCGGCCCATCGATTGCTCGATGTATTGGCGCGCCTCAGCTAGCGATCCTCCTCGACGCAGGTGGAGAACGTGTGTCAGCACCTCGCCAAGTTGCTCGATAACTCGCAAAATGTAGTCGCGTTGGACGATGCTCATAGTTCCACAATATTTCCTGCGGTCAGTAGTACATCGTTGTCGTACTGAATCATATCCCGACGCTGACGAGCAGAGACGAGGGAAACCCGAGTGGCTACCTACCGATACAGCCTGGGTCCAACAACCTATCAGTTTGACAGTCTGCGTGACCTGATGGCGAAGGCGACCCCGCTGCGTTCTGGCGACGTGCTGGCTGGAGTTGCTGCCGCCGACGCCGTGGAACGGGTCGCAGCCCAGATGGCGCTGGCCGATCTGCCGCTGGCGACATTCCTGAACGAGTGCCTCGTTCCGTACGAAGACGACGAGGTCACGCGCCTTATCATCGATCGTCACGATGCTGAGGCATTTCAGGTGATCAGCCACCTCACCGTCGGCGACTTTCGCAACTGGCTGCTGTCTGACATCGCGACTGAATATGCGCTCTCGCGGCTGGCTCCGGGAGTTACGCCAGAGATGGCTGCGGCAGTTTCGAAGATCATGCGCGTACAGGACCTCATTCTCGTCGGTCGGAAGTGTCGGGTCGTGACACGGTTCCGAGATACGATCGGCCTTGTTGGTTGTCTCTCGACGCGGTTACAACCGAATGATCCGACTGACGATCCGACGGGTATCGCCGCCAGCATTCTCGATGGTTTGCTCTACGGCAGTGGCGATGCCGTGATTGGCGTTAACCCCGCCAGCGATAGCATCGCCGCAGTCGATCGGCTGCTGGCGCTGCTCGACCAGGTGATTCAGACCCATGCGATTCCGACGCAGGCCTGCGTCCTGACGCACATCACGACGACGATCGACGCGATCGAGCGTGGCGCGCCGGTCGATCTCGTCTTCCAGTCAATCGCCGGAACCGAAGCGGCGAACCGCAGCTTTGGTATCAGTCTCGCATTGCTTCAGGAAGGTCGTGAGGCGGCGCTCTCGCTGAACCGCGGGACGATCGGCGACAACGTAATGTATTTCGAGACCGGCCAGGGCAGCGCACTGTCCGCCAACGCGCATCACGGTCTCGATCAGCAGACGTGTGAGGCGCGCGCCTACGCTGTCGCGCGCGCGTTCCAGCCGCTGCTGGTCAATACCGTCGTCGGCTTCATCGGGCCGGAGTACCTCTACGACGGGAAGCAGATCATTCGTGCCGGCCTTGAGGACCACTTCTGCGGCAAATTGATGGGTGTCCCGATGGGATGCGACATCTGCTACACCAACCATGCCGAAGCCGACCAGGATGACATGGATGTCCTGCTGACGCTGCTCGGAGCGGCTGGCTGCAGCTACATCATGGGTATTCCCGGCTCCGACGATGTCATGCTCAACTACCAGACGACCTCGTTTCACGACGCCCTCTACGCCCGCAAGGTGCTCGGGCTTCGGCCGGCGCCTGAGTTCGAACGATGGTTGCAGGAGATGGGCATCGTCGATCACGATGGCCAGCTCGGTTTGACCGATCGGCTACCCGAGCAATTTGGACGGTCGCTGGCCCAGCTCCAGGCAGGAGATCCTCTGAATGGATGACGACCGTGGCTCAGGTGGGGTGATCGACAACCCGTGGCAATCGCTCCGGGCGTTGACGACCGCCAGGATCGCGTTGGGCCGGGCCGGTGTCAGCCAGCCAACCCGGCATCACCTCGCGTTTCAGCTCGCGCATGCTCAGGCTCGTGACGCCGTCCACAGCGAACTCGACATCCGCCGCCTCAGCGAGGAGCTCCAGACAGCCGGTCACCAGACGGTTCACCTGAGCAGCTCGGCAGGTGATCGGAGCACATACCTGCATCGTCCGGATCTTGGCAGGAGACTCGATCAACCGTCTGTGGAGCGCCTGCCGCGATCGGGACGCGACACCTGGGATGTCGCGTTCATCATCGCTGATGGGTTATCTGCGCTGGCTGTCCAGCGGCACGCGGTGCCGCTACTGTCTGCCATCATGGATCGACTTGACACGGCAGTCTGGCGGATTGCACCTGTTTCGATTGTCGAACACGGACGCGTGGCCATCAGCGACGAGGTTGGAGCGCTGCTTGGCGCGAATCTGGCGGTCATCCTGATTGGCGAACGTCCGGGGCTCAGCTCTCCTGATAGCCTCGGCATTTACCTGACCTTCAACCCGCACATCGGCAACACTGATGCCAACCGCAACTGCGTCTCCAACATCCACGGTGCGGGCCTCAGCTACGATGAGGCGGCCGAGACGCTCGTCTATCTGATGGTCGAAGCACGCCGCCGTGAGTTGTCAGGCGTCTCCTTGAAGGATGGATCATCCTCGCTCACCGATGCTGATGGCCGGAAACATCTGCCTTCGTGACGTAATGCTCGTCTGGCTAGCCAACGTGGATGGCCGGCCGCCGCTCGCGATCCGGTTCTGCCTTGCGGAGAATTTCGTGCGTGACCGGTGCAATATCGCCTTCGCCAAACAGGATGAATCGAGCCAGATACTTGATCGGGTTCCCTTCGGTCCAGCCGAAATAGACGTGGGGGATGACGCCGATCCGGTCGCGGGCATAGAGCGCGAAAGCGGCGATGGCATTCGGCACCGATGCGGCACTGGCTTGCAGGACACGGTAATCGCCGACACGTTCACCGCGGACTTCGAGGGTCGGGGCAAACTCGGACGCATCTGAAATTGAGACTTCGAGGAAGAGCACCGGACTGCCACCGGGGATGTGATGGTCCGCGCGCTGCTCGCGTAGCTTGACGAGGTATTCACGGGTATCTCGCTCGTCCGGGTGGTTGGCGATGATGCGCAGATCGCCGCCGGCAGCCGCCTCCCTGAGGAGTGCTTCTGCCGTCTCATCCAGCACGACCTCGCTCACGCGGAGTTCGGTTGCACGGAACACCCGTGAGACGAGTGACATCGCGACGATCGCGACAATGAAGATGACGGCGATGCCCAGCCCCTCCGGCCGCTCGATGATGTTCACTGCCGTCGTGAAGATGAATATCAGTGCGATCGCGCCGAATGCGATCGTTGCCCTCCGCTGCTTTGAGCGCCTGGCAGCGAGCGTCACGGCGATCGTCGCTGAGGTAATGACTGCCAGCACGCCGGTGGCATACGCACCGGCCTGGGCGTCGACATCGGCCCTGAAGGCGACGGTCACCGCGAAACAGATGAAGACGTAGATCAGGACCAGCGGTCGCGTCGCCCTGGCCCAGTCAGGCGCCATCCCGTAGCGCGGAAGGTAACGCGGGACGATGTTGAGCAGGCCCGCCAGCGCCGAGGCACCGGCGAACCACAGGATCAGAATCGTGCTGATATCGTAGGCGGTTCCGAAGAGGTTGCCGAGATGCTCATGGGCGATGTATGCCAGCGCGCGGCCGTTTGCCTCGCCGCCTTCTTCGAACGCCTCTTCCGGGATGTGCGTGATTGTCACGAGGCTGCTGGTGATGAGCATCACGCTCATGATCGCTGCAGCTCCGGTCAGTAATTTGTGGGTGTTACGAATTCGTCCGGCTGGCCGTTCGGGGGTGTCGCCTGGGTCGCCTTTCACCAGTGGCATGACGACGACGCCGGTCTCGAATCCCGACAGTCCGAGTGCCAGCGCCGGGAACACGAGCAACGATGCACCAATCATCGCAAATGGGTTGCTGAACTCATCGAACAACCGGTTCTGCCAGTCGTCTAACAACTCAGGGTGCTGGACGAGGTCGACCAGCCCGGTACCGACGACGATGATGTTCATCACGATGTAGATGGCGACCAGGCCGACGGCAATCCAGATCGCCTCGCCGAAACCCTTCAGGAAGACCGCTCCCAGCAGGCCGATCAGCAGCAACGTGAGTGGGATATCCCAACCGTGCAGAAAGCTTGTATACGGATTCTCAACGATATGGGCCGTCGCGTCGGCGGCCGAGAGCGTGATCGTGATAACGAAGCCAGTCGCGACGAAGCCGATGAGGCAGAGCACGAACAACTTGCCCTGCCACCAGGAAAGCAGGCGCTCGAGCATCGAGATCGATCCGTCACCATGTGGACTCTGTTCGGCGACGCGCTTGTACATCGGCAGTGCGCCGAAGAGGGTGACGATGACGAGGATCAGCGTTGCGATCGGTGAGAGGACTCCGGCCGCCAGGGCGGCGATTCCAGGCTGGTAGCCCAGCGTCGAGAAGTAGTCGACACCGGTCAGGCACATGACCTTCCACCAGGAATGCTCGTGCGAGTCGCGCTCCGTCTCGTAAAACCCCTCAGTCGGTTGCGGCTGGGGTTGTAGCAGCCAGCGCGAAATCCGCCCGTAGCGACGTTTCGCTGGCGTCCGCAAGTAGTAGTGCTCGCCCTCCTGGACAAGGTGATCCGGCGCGCGCGCGACGCGCACTCTCCGGTCCCCGGGTTTGGTGCCCAACCGGATCGAGCGTCGTGACGCTTCATGGACCGACGGGGTACCCGCGTCGTCGGGCGGCTCCTCATCCGGTGTCGTCGACGATGTCCGTTCGTTCATCATGTTTGGCGACGCAGCGTCTGTGCCACTGTCAACAGTGTCGCCCGCAATTCCGAACTGCAATCGGGCGGCATCGATTCGAGTCCTTCGTCTACTTGTCAAATTGGTCAGGCATGCTCGCGCCAGAAATCACAATGTTGATCGCGCACCTGTATCATTCTGCCATGTGCCAGCGATAATAGAATCGACAGTTTCGGATTAGCGATCAGCGTTCGATCGTGGCGGGCCAAGGGGGACATCGAATGAAGACGTTCCAGGTTACGCGCACGATCGAGGCGACGCCAGCGGCGATCTGGTCCATCCTGATCGACGCGCCGCGCTATCCGGAGTGGGACCCAGGTATGGAGCGGATCGAGGGCCGTATCGCGAGTGGCGAGAAGATCAAGGTCTACAGCAAGGTGAACCCAGGCAGAACATTTCCAGTCACCGTGTCGACCCTGCTCCCCGAGCAACGGATGGTCTGGACCGGCGGAATGCCGTTAGGCCTCTTCAAGGGTGAGCGCACGTTCACGCTGACCCCAGCTGGCGACAAGCAGACAACATTCAGCATGCGTGAAGAGTTCAGCGGCCCGCTCCTGCCACTGATCGGACGCTCGATCCCCGACCTGACAGCATCCTTCGAGGCGTTCGCAGACGGCTTGAAGCAGCGAGCTGAATCAATCACCTGAATCAACTGAGTAGGGGATGTCGTTGGCCATCTCCTGCATGCTGCATTCAACATAACGATGTTTCCGTGGCAAAGTGGGCTATGCCAACTCGCGCTGACCAGGACGTTCGCGATCACCGACTGGAACATGAACGGTCGTCTTCGCCGTCTCCCAGCCCCGCCGTGTGAGCGTCCAGCCACCAGCTAACATTACAGCGCCCCAGATCAGGAAGCTCACGTCCCAGAGCGTCTGATTCGCTCCGGTGCGAACATGGTGGATGCCGAGGAGGTGATGGTCGACGATGCCCTCAACGACATTGAAGGCTCCCCATCCCATCAGCAACAGTCCGACGAAGGCGGTCGTTGACCACGGCACCGATCGGTCCCGATCACTGAGCACCCGGGTGAGGATCCAGAGCCCGGCAACCGTCATGATGTAGGTGCTGGCGTGGAAGAAGCCGTCCCAAAGCGTGTTGACCTCCAGCCCAGCGACCGTATTGGCCGGGTGGTCTCCGGTGCTGGTGAGCATGTGATGCCACTGTAGAATCTGGTGCAGCACAATTCCATCGAAGAACCCGCCGAGGCCCAGTCCGAGCAGAATCCCGGCAATCGTAATGCGCTTGCGTTGCGTGCGTGCGTCCATTTCTGCCCAATCGAATCGGTGAAAGAGTAGTCGTTGACGGCCCCATCGGATGGTGGGGAGCAGAAACCGTGCCCTGACTCTTTTGCGGATAATCGCTCTTGTACGCAAACACGTTGCACACGGCCGGACTGGCAGGAGTCAGGACGGGATCAGCAGGTAGTCGAGACGCAGAACCATGCTGATGTCACGCGTGCGACCGAATTCAACACAGTTGGTCGGTTGGCACATGAAACGTCGTTCTAATCGGTCATGTACCAGCCTGGGATGTTGCGGGAGCGTCGCGCGTCGTGACGCTGTCGAGAACGATTGATTGACCGAACTGGAGGCTGAGTTCAGCCAGGGTTGAATTCAGATCGCATGAGGCGCAGCGAGGGCACTGGTTGATTCCCGCGGTGGATCGCCATATTCAGGCTTCGATAATGTCCTAACTGAACAACGGAACATTCACGGATCCGTGCAACGTGTTCGACCAGGACAGGTTTGCCGGTTCCGGGCAGACCGGTGAACATGACCAGACGCTCCACTATCGCTCTCACCTTCAATGAGTCGCCGCATCCTCGTGCACCCTGGATGTAGATTCCCTCTCATGACGACATCGTAATGGTGATGCCGCACATTATGTCACCTTTGAGCCTGCGTTCCTGAGCGCTGAGTTGTGCGGGTCATGTTTGAGAGCCGCTGCGAACACCGCTACCTTCGTGAGTTCCCGTTCACAGACTTGTGACATTTCCGTCATAGCGCAGAGACAATCGTCCGCCACCATGTCTACAGTGAGAACGACGTAGAACGTCTCGACGGGCAAGGGGCAAGCGGCGATGACAGCGGCGTTGGTGGGGATGGACTGGGGAATGATGGCGCTCGGGATTCACAGCACGCCGCACAAGGCGCGTGAGGTGATTGTCCGAGCCAAGGGGCTCACAACGCACTATGGAGAGCATGCTGCTGTCAGCACTATCTCGTTCAACGAGCGGCTTGGTGTGATCGCGAGCGTTGCTGAGAGCAGGACTTCAGGAGTGTTCGATAGACTGGGAAGCTTGTCGGCCAACCCGGTTATGCAACTCGGACGTGCGAGTGATTCGTACATCGAAAGACCGGTGCGAGTCGACTCCACCTCCGCCATTCCGGCCCTCTATCGACGCCGGATAAACCGCGACACCACGGAGTCGCTCGTCTGGCTGTTGCCCGATCTCAAGGCTGCCAGTTCACGGCTACAATCGCTCGGCACAGCGGAATTCGTCTCCGATGCTCGGCACGATCGTGACAGAGAGCCTCCGAATGCGGCCTGACGTTGAATCCAGTTGTCGGCCGCAGATCATTCGTGCATTTCACGGAGTCTCAACAAGCGGGAACTGGTTTCTGCTAGCGGACGTTGCTCCGACGCGGCCAGGCGCTGCAGACGAGTTTACCGTCGACGAGAACTGGCTGGTCATACTCGGACGACGTGACCGGGATATCATCTCATGGCAGGATCATGACGCCTGAACAGTTGCAACGGACACGTTTGAAGTTTGGAACCACGGTACACAGATGGCGCACGTCGTTGTTGTTGAGGACGAGTTGGAGATTCAGGCGCTCATTACCAGCGCGCTGCGCGAGGAAGGTCACACGGTCGAATCGTTCGCCGATGGGCGCGACGCGCTTGACCGTCTGACCGGCCCCGGCATGACCGAGCCGGACCTGATCGTGCTCGATCTGATGCTCCCAAATGTCGATGGTCTGTCGATCACCCGCGAGGTGCGCCGGACGAGGATCACGCCGATCCTGATGCTGACCGCCAAATCGACTGAACTGGATCGTGTTCTCGGCCTTGAGCTCGGTGCGGATGATTACCTGACCAAGCCTTTCTCGTATCGTGAGCTTCAAGCGCGGGTCGGCGCAATCCTGCGCCGGGTTGAGATGATGCGCGTCCAGTCGCGGGTCGCGGACGATGCCGGGCAGTTGATCGACGACGGTGATCTCACCATTGACCCGACCCGGCGTGAAGTGCTCGTGAACGAGGTCCCGGTGTCGCTGACGGCGCGTGAGTTCGACCTGCTCTATCTGCTCGCCTCGAATCCTGGACGAGCCTTCTCCCGTGACTACCTGCTCGACCGCCTCTGGCGCGACGACTTCGAGGGGTTTGACCGAACCGTCGATACTCACATCCTGCGCTTGCGGCGCAAACTCGGTGGCACCGGCTCCAGCACCGTCGCCGAACGGATTGTGACGCTCTGGGGAGTTGGCTACAAGTACGAGCGTTCCATCCGGACGCAGCCGTGAGGCCGCTCAAGTGGCTCGTCACGCTACCGTGGCGGGTGGTGCGATTTCCATTCCGGCTCTACCGGCGCAAAATCAGTGTCCAACTCATCGTCTCACACGTAATGGTTGTCATGCTCTCGATCATCCTGCTCGAAGCGGCCATCATCGGCATCCTGATTGCCGTCTTTCAACACTTCGAGGACGACGCTTTCACTGAGTACTCGATCGCCGAATTCGCGTCGTCCGCTGCGATTGTCCTTGCCGCCGACCCCGCAATTGCGAATCTCGGCGATGCACAAATGTCCGCTGACGAGCGGGATCGGTTGGAGGCCGCGCTGACGGCCCTCGCGAGCCAGGAATCGACCGAGGCGCTCGACATCCAGATCGGTGTCAACACTGACCCGCCGCAAACGCAGCTCGGATTAATTGACTACGCACTCGTGACCGATCGGGCTGGGACGGTTGTGGCGTCGTCAGATTCTGCCTGGGCACGAACAGGTGAATCGGTCGATCGTGTTGACCTCGCCCTGGTCGGTGACGTAACCCGGCGAGTTGTCGATCGTCGGGGCGCACCGGCTGTGAACGATGTCCTCTACGCGATCGATGCGGTGGATCGCGTTACCGTTGCGGCACACCCATTGATCGTCGATGGTGAGATGGTCGGCGTGTTGACGTTGCAGAGCGACCCGATCGAGATTCCTGCCGTTGCCGAGTTTGTGGCTGGGATCGCGGTCGCAAACGGGGTAATCCTCGTCGCAATCGGGTTGCCTGCCCTGATCGTATCGATCCCGGTTGGCATCTGGCGGGCGCGACGGCTTTCGAATCGTTTGACCGACCTGGCTGATACAGCCACGGCGATGGGTGAGGGCGATCTCTCACGCCGCGTCGTTGTCCGAGGACACGACGAGGTGGCACGCGTCAGTGAGCGATTCAACGACATGGTCGACCGGCTCCAGACGACCGATCAGGCTCGCAAGACGTTCGTCGCGAACGTTTCTCACGAGTTGCGAACGCCAGTGGCGATCATTCAGGGCAACCTCGAACGGCTGATCGCTGCAGCTGATTCCAACGGTGATACGACGGAACAACGCCGCACGCTCGATACGTTGCATCGCGAAACGATCACGCTCTCGCGTTTGATAGACGATCTGTTTACGATGGCCAGGATCGAGGAAACGGCGCTTCCGCTGGAGACGGCTGCGATCCGTGTTGACGAGATCACGGCTGATGTGGTCGATGGCATTCGCGATGTCGCCTGGGAACAGCGTCGGGTTTCGGTTGAATCGCTGGTACCGACCGACCTGCCGTCGGTGACGGCTGACCGGACCCGGTTGCGCCAGATCCTCGGAAATCTGCTCTACAACGCGCTGCGTCATACGCCTGAGGGCGGGCTGATCGTTGTCAATGCTGAGCGCGATGGCGGGATGCTGCGTGTCACCGTCAGCGACACCGGTGTTGGGATCAGCGAGGAGGAACTGCAACACGTCTTCGATCGCTTCTATCAGGTCGAGCGCGCCGGCCGGCACGCCGAAGGGTCCGGCCTTGGCCTCGCGATCGTCAAGCAGCTTGTCGAGGCGCAGGGCGGGACGATCGAAGTAGAGAGCGTCGCAGGGCAGGGGACGACCTTCTACTTCACGCTGCCACTCGCGCAGGCCGCGCCGGCCATCCCGTTCTAGTAGTGAACCTCAACACGCGTGCCGACCGGGGCCCAGGCATAGAGCCAGGCCGCGTCGGAGACGGGTAGATTGACACATCCGTGACTGCCCGAGTAGCCGAACGACGAGCGCCAGTACGCGCCGTGAACGGCGAAGTCAGCGTAGAAGTACATTACCCACGGGACATCTTCCTGGATGAATGTCGTGCCGTCGGTGTTCGGGCCTTCCATCGTCTGCGTCTCGAGCTTCCAGTAGGTGTGGAATGTCCCGGTTATGGTCGGTGTCGCTGGTCCGCCATCAACGATGACTGAAGAGAAGACCTGCTGGTTGCCCTCGTAGGCGGCGATCGTGTAGTTGCTGAGGTTGATGTCGATCCAGCGTCCGCCACCACCGCCACCGCCACCGTTGTAGAGCGGGACGCCCTCTGGCCGGGCAGCCCCGAGCTGCAGGTTGCCGTTGAGGGCCGCATCCAGGTAGCCGAGTGGGACCGCTTCGACGCCGGTCGGCGCTGTCCACGACAACGCGCCACGCTCGAAGAACTGGTAGACCCTTTCCCCGATGCTGAACTCCTCGGAGATCGGAGCTCCCAGCCGTGCTTCGCCGTCGTCGGTCTCCCAGTCTTCCAGGAACGCGTTGGCGAGTGTATGGCCGTTCGGGAAGGCGCGCACGCCATCAGTCGACATCGCTGTTGACCGGCTGGAATGCATGGTGCCAGCGCGACAGCCCAAACGACTCGGCCAGTGCCATCCCAATCGTTCCTGGTTGGACGTCTTCCGCCGCTGCCTGGTCGAGCGATGGGTTACTCACCTCGAGTCGCGTGTGCTCGAACCATTGCACCCAGCGGTTGCCCTGCTGGACAGCGGCGCTGACCGGTGCACCGGCTTCAGCCAGACCGCCCTGATCGAGCCATGCATCATAGAACGCCCCGCTGAGTGTCTGGCCAGTGCCATCGAAGTAAACGACGTCGGAGGTGGATTCCTGGGCACGGGCGCCGAACGGCAACAACGTTGCGGCGATGGCCAAGATCGCGACCAGCGCAACCGTCCGTGACAGCAGACCATGGCGGCCGCTGCCGCTGGCGGGAAATTGATACGTTTTCAGCATACGTTCGTGCTTACACCCTCACTGTCGGACCCGCCTGGCCGACTGTGCCAGAGCGGTGCGCTTCGCATAACTTATCAGGCGACCGCCTGATCCGCAACTTCTGTTTGGCCAGCCTGCCTCCTGTCCGGCGGGACGGACCCCACCTCAGAACACAGGTACGAGGCCACTAATCCATCTGTCTGGAACAACGATAACGTTTCGGACGTTGTTCCATCAGTGCGGAAAAATGGGCCGCAATGCCGGCTCAACGGAGAGCCCGGTCCAGGGACGAGGAAAGATCCAGATGACACAACGACTGAAGACCGCTGGTCTCGCGTTCCTGATCCTTGTGGTTGGTATCGGCATCATTGTGGACGTCACGGAATACGAGGTTGGTGCGGACGCAGCCGGTCCGGCGCTGCTGACCGTCAGCGATGTCGTAGCCGCGCTGGATGTCGAGGACCTTGACATCGCGCCAGAACGGCAACCAGCTCATCATCCGTTGCTTCGCATCGCAGGGACGACGATCCGGGCAGGAACGTCGTTGATAGAAGTCTATGTCTATCAGGACGTAACAACGCGTGTGGCTGATGAGCAGGTGATCCAGCGATACATCCTGAACCTCCAGTCGCTAGCGACTGACGCTGACCAGATCCTGCGGGTAACGTCTGCTCGAAATATTCTCCTGCTGTTTCATGCGGAAACGTCCGTACACGTCGCCTCGATCCATGCGGCTGCTCGAACGCTTGTGTCGGTTGCTGCGAGGTGACATGTTGATGTCGTGAATCGTGGAACAGAGTTTGCGTTTGTCCTGCTGAGTCACCTGAAGTGCCTACGACTCGCGCTGAGGCTGACGAGAGAAGCGGGAGACAGACAACAGTGAGCGAATGGCTATTTCTGACAAATCAGGCGCGGGTTCTGCTTTATATCGCGCAGAATCCAGCCAGTACGGCCCGCAAGATCGCTCAGGCCGTTGGAATCACGGAACGCGCAACGCAACGTCTGATACGGGATCTTGACGAAGCTGGCTATATTTCGCGTACACGTGTCGGACGACACAATGAGTATGTCGTCCACCGGGATCAGCCGGTCAGTGGCGAGGTGATCGGCGATGTGCCGGTTTCGGCTCTGATCGACTGTCTCATCTGTGAGATGCCGGCGGGCGCGGTCGCGGCATCGATGTCGACGCCGGTGCAGGAGGCGACTCCGGCTGGTTAGTCGGTCGCGCTGCGATCAGATGTAGAGCGCACCCGGCGCACCGGGTGTGCTGCGGATTGTGCTGTGAAGGACTTCGCAATTTCTGTGGCTGATGCTGTCTGCTGCGCTGGTGGCTCGGATGTCCGTGTTACGGTCCGCGATGTATCGCCATGCTGGCGGGTCGCGAACCTCCAACTGAAGCGCCACGCATGCCACGCGTGACGGCCAACCTTCTTTGCCCGTCGTCGAAACTGCAATACCTCGCGCAGCAACCGGTTATAGAAAATGACCAGCATCAAGGAGCCGAAGACGGTCTTGAACAGCAAGTCGACCGAGCGAATCGTCAATACGACGAATGTCGCGCGGACCCAGCCGATCGAGAGCGAATTCAGCAAACCTGCCATCGAGGAGTCGATGACGCCGATCCCTCCCGGCGACGGAATGACGGTTGCGGCCGATTCGGAAAACGAGTGGACATAGACCGCCTGGATTGCGGTGATGCCAGTAAAGGTCAGACCATTCACCAGTAGATACAGCATCGTGATCGCGAAGCCTGTCGTCCCGACGCTGAATGCGACACCACGGGCGATGACCGGAGCGCGCATGACAGCCGAGACCTTCTGGTGAATGTCCGCCTCTTTGGGCAGCAGGCTGCGCGTGACGCGTGACCGCGCCAGCAGCCGGTCGACGAAATACCACAGTCGTTCAGAACGGCCCATCGCGATGAGCAGTGTCGCAAGTACGATCGCTGCTCCGGGGATCAGCAAGCGCGCACGTGGCTCGCCGAGCAGGATGATCGTTGTCGCTGCCAGCACCGCCAGCGCGAGCATGTCGGCGACGAATCCGACGAAGATGCCGGATGCTGCCTGGCGCATGCGGATGTCGCCGTGTTCCTGGGCCAGCCGTGCCGGGAGCCATGAGCCGCCCGGAATCGCGCCGGCTGACATTCCGGCAAGGTAGGTCGTCATTCCGTCTCGCCAGGAAATGTCGAGCTTTGCGGCGCGCAAATAGAATGCCCAGCGGACCGACTTCAGCAGTGCACTGGCGAAGAGCAGTACTCCAAGCAGGATCAGTGTGGTGATCGTTAGTCCGGCAAGCGCCGACCACAGCGTCGAGAAATCGACGTAGAAGATTGCAGCGGCAAGCACTGCAATTGCGATGACGATCAGAATAGTCCGGCGCACCAGTTTCTGGCCTCATGCTCGTCCGGAGCGGCGGCCGCCCCTGCTACGTCGCCTCGTCCGGACATTAGGGGTTGCTAACTGTGATTATGACACGCTACCGGCCGCTGCCTTTGCCGGGGGCATCTCCACCGGCTCGCTGCCGTCGTTTGCGTGATAACGGCCCACGGCCACGCCACGTTTGCTTCTCAGCGGCAACGGCTGCAGTCCAGCGTTCCACGCCGCGTTGGACTTGCATACGCTCATCGTATTCGAGACTGGTCCAGGGAAACTTTCCCCTGTCCACTGCTCGCACCAGATCCTCAGCGGTCCAGTATCCGAGCGACTCGCATTTGCGCTGTAGCTGGATTGGTATCCCGAGCTGTGCCAGCGGCTCGGCGTCCCAGTCCAGGTCCATTAAACCCAATGCAGGTTCCAGCAGTCGAACTGTCAGAATTCCGAGGCCGAGCACCATCGTAATCAGTGAGAGAACGGCCAGCATCATGCTTGGGAAGAGCATCCAGGCCGGCCAGGAGGACAACTGACTGGACAACATCCAGTTCCCAAAAATGCCACCGACCGTCAGGACGACGCCGAAGAGCGCCGGGTGTGACAGGATGAACGCCGGCACTCGGGGCGTGAACGGCTCATGACGCCGGTCGCGTTCGAGCTTGTGATGATCCAGCCAGTGTTGTGGTCCCTGGAACCAGTGCACGACAGCGGGTGTCTCCTTGAACGCATGCAACTTAACGCCGCATCGACTCACTGCGCGTATCTAAGCACGGAACGTACCGGTGCCGGTACATTTTGACAATTCATGCTGACCATAAAGCGACACGCGGATGATGGGCAACCATCATCCGCGTAAAAGAAAAGAGACGCCGTCTGGTTACTCGATCAATCCCTTGCGCCGCAGTAGCTCCAGACCTAGCAGCCCGCGAGTAATTTCCTCGTCGGTCCCGACCCGGTCGGGCCACCATTCCAGACGCGCACGCTCGAAGACCTGCATGACGACCTTGCGTCCGTCTGCATTGACCTCCGACCACTCTTCCGAGAGCGGCATGCCGAATACGTCGAGTCCCCCACTCCGCTCCCAATATGCCTTGAAACCATTCTGAAGGGTGTGGCCGGTCTCCGGGAAATACCTGCCGTTGGGGTGCGGTTCGAAGACATCGACGGGCCTGTCAGCGTCCGGGTCGATGTACGTGCCATAGCCGAGGTTGTCCTGACGGACGACTGGTGCGTTTGGATCGGTGAGGTCGAGTGTAAGAACGGCACGCTCGAAGTACTGCACGAGCCGTACCGCGCCGTCTGCGCTCACCTCTCGAAAGAACTCGCTGACTGGCATCCCGTAGCGGCGCCAGCCTCCGGTGTTCCAGTAATGATGGATCATCGGATTCGGTACGTTATGTCCAGTCTCCCAGATGTAGCCAAAGTAGCCATCGTAGTTGACTGGGGCGGGATCGAGCGGCGGCCGTTCATCCCACCAGACGGTCGCGATGTTCTGATACGGGAACGGCAACGCCGCCAACTCCCAACGCTGCGGCTCAAGCCACAGGAACGTGACATTGACCCAGTCAGAGCCTTTCATCCCAAGGGCGTGGAATGCTCCGTCGCCGATATCGATCCCGCCCGGCGATGTCACTTCGCGGCCCCAGCCGTCGGTACCATTGTTGTAGTCTCGATAATACGCAGCCGTTGCCATTGGCATGCCCTGTTCGAGCCCCTGCCACTCACGCTGTTCAGGTGGGTCCCAGTAATTGTCGCTCACATTCCACGGGCCAACATCCCATACCGGTACAGTGACGGTGTTGCCGTTGTACTCCAGGCGCACCATGAACTCGTTGCCGCCGTTGCTGGAGAGAACGCAGAAGCACGGTAGCGCGACGAAAAAGTCTTCCGGCTGGATGACGTGACCATTTGCAGTCGTGTATCCGACAAGACCTTCCTGGTATCCGTAGACACGCCAGGTGGCACCACCGAGGTGCTGTGTCTGGTCTTCCTCGTGTACAGCGGGCCGCGGTTCGTTGGCTGATGTCGGCTCCTGCGCTCCGGCTGGCATCACCGAAAACACCATCGTTGCAATTGTCAGAAGTATTGCAGCGATCCGAGACCGGCGTCGCCGCGTCTGAATCTTCGCCAATTTTCCCCACCTTTACCTGTCGGATTCGCTGCTGAAACAGACTCGCGCCCCACCGCGATATGCGCTTCAGCGATCTTCCCGGTACCGCGCAGAGTATCACGGACCACTGTTCAGGGCAACTTTGACGGCATGTCAGCGATTACCCTGATGTGTGCGTCTCATTCGGTAACACTTACGTGTGATTGTCCGTACACATTGGCAACACTGCCCGTGACAATCCGGCACATTCCATGCGAACTCGACGAACACGAGTCGGTTGACTGCCGTGTACGTTCAAACACCGGGACTAATTTCCCCGGTGGAGCATCGAGTGATCGAATGTGGACCGAATGGGTTGCGGATTCGTTGCGCGTACTGCCGATACTGTGGGTGAGTCGTCCGTGTGATGACGCTGGCGGTTGATCGCCGCACGTGAAAATCACCCTCTGGTCATCCTGTGCAGCAGGAGAGGACGACAAGAGGGTGGAGTGGCAGCCTGTGTGGACGTATCGTGCTACCCCTTCGGCGGAGCGTCCATTGGAGAAACCTGGTCAGTACGATCCTCGGGCGGGACCTGCTTCCGGCCAAGCTTGTTGTTCTTCACCAATGAGCCGAGGCATTCGAGAATGGCGTGGACGCCGACGAGCGCCGTTTGATCGTGGACATCGAACGGCGGCGCGACCTCGACGACTTCCATCCCGATCAGCCCCTCGGCCGCGATGTCGCGGATCATCTTCAACGCTTCACGTGGTGTCAGGCCTCCGGGAACAGGAGTGCCAGTACCAGGCGTGAAGGCTGGATCGAGCGAGTCGACGTCGAATGAGATCCAGACCGCCTTCGCGTTCTTCCAGGCGATCTCCAGCGCATACTCGACGATTCGATCCGGTCCGAACCTGTCGACATCGTCGATGGTGATTACTGTGGCGTTGCGCTCGCGGGCGATCTTGATCCCGTCTTTGGAGCCTTGCCAGCCGCCAATGCCTATCTGGACGAGATTCGTCGCTGGCGCGTTTGGGATGTTGGTGGCGTGGAAGAATGGCGAGCCATGCATACGTTCATCGAGGCTGTACTCTGAGAGGTCAGAGTGCCGGTCGAAGTGGATGATGCCGATGTTGCCGTCGATGAACGGTGCCAGACCACGCACGTCCGGATAGCCGATGGCGTGGTCTCCGCCCAGCACGATCGGGAACACTTCGCGTTCAGCGACGTAGGCGACTGCCTTCGCGATCTGATCAAAGCTCTTCTCAATGTTGGATGGAATGATGGTGATATCGCCGGCGTCAACGATCGTCAGCGACTCGTGGAGATCGATGCCCATGCCAGGGTTGTAGCCGCTGGACTGTGGCGAGATCTTTCGCATCGACTGCGGGCCGAAGCGCGTGCCTGGACGGTAGGTTGTCGCTCCGTCATATGGCGCACCGAGGATGACGACATCCTGGCTATCGAGCTTGCGCATATCTTCGAGGTACTCGGAGTTCATGAAGGTGCCGGAGTTGAAGCGCCATCTTCCGCGCGTGAAAAGACTGATGTTCCGGTCGCGGATGCTCTCGGCCGCCGGGAGGCCGTAGGCGAGCAGCAACTCCTGCCGCTCCTTGTTGTTTGATCCTTCCAGCTGCCGCTCAGCTTCCATGGCGTAGGTTCCCTGGAGATCCTCACGCCTGATTCGCTCCACCGTATCGTCACTACCTGCCATCGCCTGCTCCCTTGTGCCGGTCATTGCCGTTGTTGTGTCGGGCAGGGTACTACGAGTCGGTGATGGGTGACAGTGTGCCTGGTGTGTTCGATCCCAATTCCCGCCACCTGTTACCTCTCGCCACGTCGCGCGACGACTGAGCGGTCCTTGCCGGCGCGCTTGGCGGCGTACATCGCCGTATCGGCAGCATGCAGCATTGTCTCAGCTCGATCGTCGGCGCCGAGTGAGAGCGCGATCCCGATGCTTGGGGTAACGGTTGTGACGTGCTCACCGAGCATGATCGGGTAGCTGAGCGTCTCCCGCACTCGTTGGGCAACCTCGGTTGCGACGGACGGGTGGCGCACGTCGTCGAGCAGAATTGTGAACTCGTCGCCACCCAGCCGGGCGACGGTGTCTCCGGCGCGGGCGCAGGCACGGAGACGGCGCCCTATCTCGACCAGCAGCCGATCTCCCTGTTCGTGGCCGAACTGGTCGTTGACAGCCTTGAAGCCGTCCAGGTCCAGGAACATCACAGCGACCTGCCCATCGTCGCGCTGCAGGTGGGTCAATGCGTGCTCAAGGCGATCCAGAAAAAGCGCCCGATTCGGAAGACCTGTCAGTGCATCGTGTGATGCGCGGTGCAGAAGTTGATTCTCCAGCCTGGTCCGTGCAGTGATGTCCTGAATCTGCGAGATGAAGCGAAGAGGTGTTCCATTCCGATCGTTGACGACCGATACCGTCAGGATGACAGAGACGATGCTGCCGTCGCGGTGGATGTAGCGCTTGTCCATCTGGAACCGGCGGGAGGCTCCACTCAGTAGTTGCTGCAACTCCTCGACGTTCCGGTCTATGTCGTCTGGATGGGTGATGTCGTGCCACGACATCCTGATCAACTCATCCCGCGTGTATCCAAGATATCCCGCCAGGGCATCATTCACTGCTTCCCAGCGACCGTCCAGCCCCTGGACCGCCATTCCGATTGCCTGGCTCTCGAAGGCACTCTGGAACTGCGCCCGAATATCGTCGAGGGCGGCGTCTGCGGCCAATTCCGCGCGGAGATCGCGCATGACCGTCCGAATCTGAATCGAATCGCTGTCTGAAACCAGCAGGTCCATCCGCACCACGACCGGTACCGCGTCGCCGGAGCGCGTCACGAAGACGCTTGAAAACTCACTCGCGGTTCGCTCCTGCGTCACATCCCTGATGATGTCGGAAAAGTGTTGTTCGTGGTCAGCATGAACGATGTCCATTACGAGTAAGCGTTGGATGTCCTCAACGCTGTAACCGAGTGTGTCGTGCCAGGCTCGGTTGGCGTACCGAACCATCCCATTCGATGAGGAAATCTGCACGAGGTCACTGACGAGGTCGAGCAGCCCGGACGGATCGACTCGTTCACCGAATCGCCTCGTATCGTTCGTATCGTTGCCAGATATCAGCGCCACGACCACACCCCCGCTTGGAGATCCGTGAGTCCGCAGGTTTCGCGCACCGTCGCCCAATCCCGCGAACCGAGGCCGTTGGTGCATCAAGTCTTGTGTGTTACGTAACGGTACCACCAACAGGCAGGCGCTTGCGCGGCTAATCACCCGGTCCAGTCAGGATGGCTCAGCACCAGACAGGCGTTAATGCCTCCAAAGCCGAATGAGTTGGACACGACGACGTCTATCGCCCGGTGTTCACCACCGTTTGGCAGGTGCATCAGATTGCATTCGGGGTCCGCATTACGCAGGTTGGCGGTACCGGGGACAAAGCGGTGCTGGATCGCGAGACTGACGATGGCCGCCTCGATCGCTCCGCTTGCACCAAGTGCATGGCCATGCAGCCCCTTCGTGCCAGTGACTGGTACCTCGTCGGCGCGCGCGCCGAGCGCCTTTCGAATTGCCAGAACCTCGGTCGAATCGTTGAGCGGCGTCGATGATCCGTGTGCGTTCACATAGTCGACTGTATTCGGTTCGACGCCGGCGTCCGCCAGTGACAACGTCATCGCGCGGGCTGCCTGAGAGCCGTCCGGAAGCGGCGCGGTCATGTGGTATGCGTCGTTCGTGTGACCGTAGCCGAGTATCTCGGCGTAGATTCGTGCGCCTCGCGATAGCGCCTGGTCGCGGTCTTCGAGGACGAGCATCGCGCTCCCCTCGGCCATCACGAAACCGTCGCGGTCGCGATCGAACGGGCGACTGGCGTGCTCTGGTTCACCGTTCGAAGAGGACATCGCCTTGATGATCGCGAAGGCGCCGAATGTGAGTGGCGAGAGCGGAGCCTCCGAACCCCCGGCCAGCATCACCCGCGGTGCGTCGTGCGCGTCGCGCATCATCCTAAACGCCTCACCAATTGCGACCGTCCCGGACGCGCACGAGTTGGCATTGCCGAGGGCTGGACCGTGCAATCCCAGCTCCATCGCAACGTTGCTTGAGCCGGCGCCGCCGAAGACGGCCAGCGCCGTCATCGGGCTGACAGCCTTCACACCTGACTCGACGAACGCCTGATGCTGCTCTTCGCCGTACGAGACACCACCCAGCGCCGAGCCGACGTAGACGCCGACCGAGTCGCGGCAATTGTCGGGCTTGAAACCGCTATCCGCCAGCGCCTGTTGACTGGCAGCGACGGCAAGCTGAGAGAAGCGGTCCAGCCTCCGCGCGCGGCGCGGCTCCAGGTAGTCCTCAGGCTGAAAATCTGTCACTTCGGCAGCCAGATGCGAGCGGAACATGCTCGGGTCGAAGCGCGTCACATGCTGGACGGCGCTTTGCCCACGCAGGACGCCACACCACAGGCCGTCCGCGCCGCTCCCGATCGGCGTAACCGCGCCAATTCCGGTCACGACGACCCTCCGTCTGCCTCGCATGCGGCGTCCTTTCTGTAATAGTCAGCCGTCAGCGATCAGCTATCAGCCAGTTGATCGGATTCGACAGGTGTGACACTTAATCAGCAGGCTGATTGCTGATCGCTGACGGCTGATGGCTGACGAACTCACCGGCTGCCCGGCTATCCCGATCTGCTTCGGCCAGCATCTTAACCATGCTAAGCGTCTTGCCCGCAATGTTGTGGGTGAAGAACTCGCCCACGATGGTGTCGGTCACGAAGCGGTCAATCCCCTGGATCGGCCAGCCTTTGCGGAACTCGTGCGTGATCCGAGCTGTGACGGTGCCGTCGTCGTGCTGGTCGAAGGTCCAGACGGCGACCATACCGCGGGTGAAGCCGCCGATGTGACGAAAGGTCACGCGAGGCGTTTCCGGATCGCGCTCCTGCCAGCACATCCAGGAGACGGGGATGCCGTCACGTGAGGCATACATCTTCGCGACACATCGATTGCCATCCTGCCAGAGGACCTTCACGTCCCGGTAATGTGGCAGCAGTTGTGGCCAGTTCTCGATCTCGGCTCCCAACCGATAGATCGTCGCCAGATCCCCGTCGATTTGAATGTCGATCGCTCGGTTCATCTGTTGATTCCCTCCATCCTCCAGCTATTCAGGGCCGCAGCGCTGTCCATAGGAAGCGCGGCGAGAGGACGAGTCCTGCATCGCGATAGTCACCCAGGACACCCGTCATCGTCGTACGGGCGGATGGCCGGGCCGCAATCCGATCCAACGCATAGTCCATCAACCGTGGAGCACGAACGAATGCCTGGACGAGCAACGCCGCCCGCCGCTTGTCTGCGAATGCGGCTCGCCTCATGCGATCGTAGCTGGCGAGTGCGCTGGAACTGGTGTCGCCTGTCTCGAGCGCTGCCGAGACCGCTTCCGCCGCCAGTTCCCCGCCGTGCAGGGCGTCGAAGATTCCTTCGCCCGTGAACGGATCGAAGAACCCGGCCGCGTCGCCAACCAGCAGGTAACCGTTCCCTGAGACACGACGCACACGGCGCGCCAGCGGGCCGACCCCCCGCACCGCTGTTACACGCGTTGCGTCCCTCACACGAGCCTCCATCGCGGGGTAGGATGCCAGAGCGGAATCAAAGAACGCTTCGACCGAACCAGTTCGTCTCTCGAAGTGAGCCATATCAACGACCATCGCGGCGTTTACTCTGCCCTGCTCCTGTGGCGCAATCCCACAGTAACCGGCAGTTCCAACGTGCATCTCCCCCATCTCGTTCGCCAGGGGATAGCTCTCCAGATGCGCGGCCAGGCCAATCCTTCTCGGCCAGCGTAACGGCATGTCGAGGTCGAGCAGCCGGGCGACGGCTGAATGATGACCGTCGGCACCGACAATGATCCTGCCCCGAAACTCATTTGAGTGGCCGTTGCTGGTTGTGATGACGCTCCCGACGACGCCGTAGCCGGTCGTGACATTGCGTACGCGCGTCCCTTCGAAGACCTCGACGCCGAGTTGGCGACAGCGAGCGACCGCGAGTTGGTCGAATGCGAACCTGGATAGTCCGAGCGCGTGCCGTCCGGCGTCGGCCGTGTAGTCGAGCTCCAGTTCGCGCCCGCCCGGCGAGATAACCCGCATGCCACGAAAGATGGCCGCGCCTGCCGCGCGGACAGGCTCCAGCAGGCCAAGCCGGTCCAGCACTCGCATCGCTTCGGGATTCGCGTATTCGGCGCATGGCTTAACGCGTGGGAAGCGCGATTTGTCCAGGAGCGCAACTCGAATGCCGCGCTCGGCAAGCCCAATCGCGGTGCTGCATCCCGCCGGGCCGGCGCCGACGACAACGGCATCGTAGATCACGCCGGTCTGCCTGTCAGCAGATAGCGCTGTGGCAGGCTGTATTGCGCTCGCGCCGCATGCCAGCCGGCACCATGGGCCAGCGCTAAGGCCTCCGATCGCGTGTAGGCACGTCGGACCGAGAGCGGAGCGTCGTTGCGCGTCATCGGATTCGACGTCAGCAGGTGACCGAATAGCCAGGCTCCGGCATAGCCGGACATCGATCGTTCGAGGTCATTGACGATCATCATTCGTCGGGCCACTCGCCGCATCTCTCGCAGGACGCGGAGGGCTTCATCCACCTCGAAATGGTGCAATGCGAGTGAGAGCGTGACAACGTCAAACGAGTTGTTCGGGTAAGGAAGATTCAACGCGTCAGCCTGCTCAACAGAGATGCCGGTCGACCCGACTGCTGCTCTCGCTACCAGCAGCACGTCCGGTTGGATATCCGTCGCGACGATTCGGACATCATGACCAGCACGCCTGGCCCAATCAGCCAGTGCAATCGGGACGTCTGCTGAGCCAGTCGCGACATCCAGGATCGAGATCGGCGTGGGCACGTCCTGTGATCGTAACAGCGGGGCCAACGCAGTCTGAACCGCGCGGGTGCCACCGAACCAGCGATTTGCGCGCCGGATATCGCGCAGGTTGCCGCCCAGCACATCGACCGGCGCATGGTCGCCGAGCTGATCGAGCAGTTCCATCTGGTGCGTCCGCGCGAGTCGAAACATGCTACCTTCCCAGGAATTCGGACGACTCGATCCGCCAACGCTAAGGGCAGATCCCCAGTTCGTAGTCACGAATCTCCTCATCAGTTAAGGTCCAGCGCCAGTCGCCGTCCACCTCGACCATATAGACGTAGCCGCTTTCGTTCGATCCACCACTGGAAAAAGCGTAGAGCACAACACGCGCGTCGACGGTGCCGACACGAGGAATGAACGTGTTGTTGTCGGCGGCGCTGCCGAAGATATCCACCGAGCCGGAATCGTCGTATTTCGCACAGGTCGCGAATAAACCGACTGGAACGACGATTTGCTGGTCGGGATGGAGCAGTTCCCAGCGTTCCTCATGCCGTCCCGCGGACGCCAGCTCAAGCTGTTCGCGGGCGGCATCCCCTTCAGGGCTGTCGCCGATGTTGACATCGAAACGGTCGAGCATGATCGCCGATACCGCGACACACCCGACGCAGAAGAGCAGCAGGACGCCGCCAACGATGCCGAGCGTGATCCAGAGCCTGCGCCGATTCGTCGGTGGTGGCGGTGGCGCCTGCTGCGGCGCTC
This sequence comes from uncultured Chloroflexia bacterium, assembly GCA_963763325.1. Taxonomy (GTDB): domain Bacteria; phylum Chloroflexota; class Chloroflexia; order Thermomicrobiales; family CFX8; genus JBBECJ01. Next base: position 520,526 of record CAVXOL010000023.1, on the reverse strand, counting down.
CCCACCCGCCCGGGGCGGCTGCGACCGGTCCGGTGTTGCCAGACGTTCGCTCGCGTTCGAGCAGTTGCGCATACGGGACGCCAGTCGCTGCTGCCTCGCGTTCGAGTGCCTCGCGGACTGCCGACCGCGGAGTCCCGCAACCAGGGCAGAAGCGTGCCCGTTCGTCCATCAACGTGCCGCAGTGTGGACACTGGACGCTTCCGGCTCCCGTCATTGACTCCCTCGATTCGGTCGTTCGAGCACGAGGCGACGCTGGCAGTCAGCACATGATCGCTTGTCGGCGGCACGGTACCATACCGTGTCATGGGCTGGGCAGGAACGAGCAGGAGCGAGCATGGGCGAGGCCTGGAAGCGTGTTGTCGCGTCGGGAGCCGTTGACGGGCCAAACTTGCGCTGCGCCGGTCCCGCGCCGGAGGGGTTGACCGAAGGAATACGGCTGTTCAACGCCAGAGAATACTACGAGTGTCATGAAGTGCTTGAAGCGATCTGGCGAGACGAACGTGACCCGATTCGTTATCTTTACCAGGGTATCCTCCAGATCGGCGTCGGACTCCACCACCTTCGCAACGGGAATTTTCGCGGTGCATCGCTCCTGCTGCACGATGGGATCGACAAGACCAGCCGCTTCACTCCGACCTGCATGGGTATCGACACTGACGCACTGTGCGAACAGTCCCAACGATTGTCTGGATCGGCTCAATCAACTTGGGCGGGAGAAGATCGGCGAATTTGACTGGTCGCTCGCGCCGGTGATTGTGGCCAGCGACGATCGCTAAGCTCCGTTGCCTTGCACGCCTGTGTCATTGATTCGCACGAACGACCAATGTCACAGAGTTATCGTCGCTGACCGGCGCGCCAGCGGGAGGATGCTGGGCGACGACCTTGTTGGCTGGACCGGGGCTGTAGATGACATCGACTCGTTCGACGACGATACCCTGCTCCGCGAGCGTGGCGATAGCGGTTGCGAACGTCTGACCTTCGACGTTCGGCATGTCGGACGCGGCTGCGACCGGAACTGGCCCGGACGCAGCAGAATCGATTGACACAATGTCGCGAAGAACGGCTCCAACCATCAAGAGGACCATCAAGCCAGCAATGCCGACCGCGATCTGTGTCGCCAGGCGCTTGCGAACCGCCGCTTGCCGTGTCTGGCGTCCGGCCAAGGGTCTTGCGATCCGGACTGGCGACGGCGACATCGCCGCCGTTTGCTGTGCCGAGTGCCGCGGGTTGACTGGACGGACGCGCGCTGGATGGCTAATGACTCGTCGAGGTGAAGCGAACTCAGCCTGCCGCAAGCGGTGAGTGTCAAGCGACGCCGGTCGTTCGGTGATGACCGTATCCGCGCGTCGGTGGATGGATTCCGCGCCGACCGCTCGGTCAAGCGCCGCTCTGAATTCCTGAGCATTGGCGTAGCGCTCGTCAGGGTTTCGCGATCGTGCCAGTGCGATGACGTTGCCAATCCCGCTGGGACAGTCGAGGGGAAGGCTGATCCTGTCGTCGGTCGGACGGGTGCCTGTAATCAGAAACGAGAGGACGCCACCGAGGCCATACACATCAACGCGTGCATCGGCTCGTTCGCCGGCCAGCCGCTCTGGTGCGACATAGGCGGGCGAGCCGTGCACGAACTCTCCAAGCTCGCTCTCGGCCGGCACGGCGATACCGAAGTCGGCGACCAGGACGCGACCGCGCTGATCGATCAGCAGATTTCCGGGCTTAACGTCGCAGTGGACGATTCCGCGTTCATGGGCGGCTGCCAGACCGTCGGCTGCCTGACGGATGATACCGACCGCTTCGCGCCATGAGACCGGCGCGATTTGATGGGCCGTCGTTCCCCGGACGTACTCCATGACGATGAATGTGCTGCCGGCCCCGACTTCTGGCGCGCTGATATCGCCAGCGTCAAAGATCGAGACGACGTTCGGATGCAGCAGCGCACTCGAAAGGCGCTCCTCCCGAAGCCGCACCGGCGCACCGGGAGTTTCCGGCGGGCAGATTTTGACGGCGACATCACGGCCGAGCCGCTCGTCATGCCCGCGCCAGACGGTTGCCATGCCGCCACGACCGATGATCTCGTCAAGACGGTAGCGGCCAGCTATGACGCTGCCGGCTGAAAGTGCTAGTTCCGCGCCTGAACCGTCGTCGTGCCAGTGTGATGTGTCGGCGACTGCCTGCATCTCTATCTATCCAGTCCGTCCAGAGGTCGATCGCTCACTGATACGTCGCACGCTTGATATGCGATCATGGTTAGTCATTCTCGTCCTTGTCGCGACCGTTGCCGTTGCCATTGCCTGGCTTGTCCGCCTTGTCCTTCTCTTTACGATCTTCAACTTCATCGTCATCACCGTCGTCGCCGTCATCGGAGTCGCCATCATGGCTCGCTGGAGGATCGGGGGCTGGTTGCGACGGTTGTTCCTGCTCGACTGGTCGGTCATCTGTCTGGTCAAGCGGGTACAAGACGATCTCGCGCGCGATGACTTTGTCATCGATCATCGTATTGCCGACGATGTCGGCGACAGTTCCCACCTGGATAAGGACCGTCGCGTCATTCGCCGGATCGACAGCGCGAATCAGACTGCCGGTCGGAACGACGATTTCGCGGCCACCGACGACCCATCGACGGTCAGCGATGGATTCGATCGGACCTGAGAGAGATACCTCGGGCAGCGTTGATACAGGCTGCGCTCCGCCACTGAGACTGACATTCCTGGCCACACGCTGTCCGTCGCTACCGATGTCACCACTCGCCGCCACCAATGCACCAATGGCCGGAATGTCGCTGGGTGCGATCCCGGCTGGAACAACGATCGGGACGGTATCGATTATCCAGACGCTTGCGTCCCGTGCCTGGAGCGGTCCCTCAATGCTCCAGGTGCTCGTCGCGTCCCCCTGGCCACGTCCGCAGGCAGTCAGCAGCGCCAGGAACATCAGCATTACCACCGTTCCTGCGACCATTGGGTTCAACGACGTTTGTGTGAACTCTGCGCGTGTCATTCCGCTTCAAAGTCTCCGACCCGGCTGCCACGAAAAGGTTGGCTCCGTTTCCGGGTACGCAGGGGACATGCCAGCAGGGGACGTCACGCCGGCAGGATGTCTTACCTTGCCGGTTCGCTTAGAATAGACACTACCCATCGCGGAACCCGGTTCCCGACTGTGCGATGGATGGACCCTCTGCATGAGACTTTGTCGTCTGGTGTCCGGTTGTGAGAACCGGAAGCCAGCCAATCGATCCGGCATCTGAACCCGAGCCTGAGGTGGAATGACAATCCCCGGAGAACAACATCGCAACCAGCAGATCGGCGAGAACGGTGCGAGTGCTGCGCGGGCAGCCGAGCAAATCGCGATCAGCCATGCCCAGACCCGCGAATTGCGTGATCGGACGGCTGAACTGGTCACCGATCTGCGCGCATATGTGGGTTTTGAGCTTGGCCGGCGCGTCCGGATGGGTCAGATGGACCCGGAGGATCTGCTACGCGACGAGGTGATCGACAGCGTCTTTGCGGCCGCGATGACCCGGCTCGGTCAGGGCCAGCCGATTCGTGACCTTCGCGTCTACATGCGCAACCGTGCTCAGGAGACGATCCAGCGCGAGTCGCGCCGGATTCAGAACGAGCGTCGCCAGTTTGTCTCGCTCGAACAGACACTCGCCCCGTCCGGCGACAGCGACGACGGCGAAGAGGTGATGGTCGCTGATGTGATCCCCGATCCGAACGCTCGCGAGCCGGAGGACATCGTCGTCAACAACGAGATGCTCCAGTTCCTGATCGACGCACTGGCAGATGTTCCCGACCTCTGGCGGACTGTCTTCCTCCAGCGCACGATGCAGGAACGCAGCGCCCGTGAGGTGGCCGAGATCGAAGAGCTCGACATCGACGAGGTGCGCCGCATTACCGTCCGCACCCGCGAGTACCTGCGCGAACGCTTTGAGGGCGAGTACGAGTTCCTTGACGATATCTTCGATTACGACGAGTAGAGCGTTTGAAAACGGTTAGTCGCTGAATTCGCGAAAGAGCGTCTCCAACATCTCTTCGCCGCCGATCCGGCCATCGCTGCGGAAGCGCTCGACCTCGACGTGGCCATCGGAGAAGAACTCAATTTCCCATCGTTCACCGGGGACCGCTGTTTCGACCATAATCGAGTCACGGATGTGTTCCAGCCGATACCAGATTTTCTCGCTCTCTAGCCGATCGAGAAATGCAAGCAACTTGCTAATGGCAGTCGGCGAATCAGCGTCCATCAGAACTTATGCCCAAAGTCAGTTGAAAACGAGTACTCGTCCGGACTCCACGGCTCTTGCCAACTTTCATCGGCGAAGCGGGAGAGGCGGAATGGGGTCAGATCGACGGTCGTTGCGTGGCCGTTGACGATCTGCTCTGCCATGCACTGGCCGATTGCCGGACCTTTCTTGAAGCCGGCGCCGGAGAAGCCGAGCATCAGGTGGAGGCCGTCGAGGCCATCGACAGCTGAGAGGATCGGGTGGGTGTCGGGGGTCATGTCGTAGATGCCGGCGTGGCCGTAGAGCGGGGTCGCTTTCGCCATCGCCGGCATCCGACGCGCGATGTAGCCCTTGACGACCTCGCCGAAGCCAGCATTCGGGCGCTCGTCCCAATCGTTGGGATCGACGATGTCGTGGAACTCGCCGCCGCCAACACCGGCCATCGTTCGGTTCGGTCCCCAGTTGCGGCAGAAGAAGCCTGCTGCCGTGTCGACGTAGGTCATCGTGCCGTGGGCCGGCATGTCGAGCGGCCGTGTCAGAATCACGACCTGGACACGTTGCGCCTCGACCGGCACGTCGACACCGATCCCGGCCAGCAACGGCACTGACCACGCGCCGGCCGCGACGACGACGGTGTCGGCGTCGATCCGTCCCGCGTCCGTCTCGACCCCGCGTACGCGGCCTCCGTCCGACACGATTCGGGTCACCGTTCGCCCTTCCGCGAAGCGCGAACCTCCACGGATTGCGGCCTCGGCCATACCGCGTGTGGCTGCCAGCGAATCGACGTAGCCTGATTCGCGCTCGTAGGCAGCGACGGCGATGTCGTCAACGGTCGTGAACGGCTGTAGCTCGAACAGCTGGTCGGCGGTGATGACCTCGGATTTGATGCCGACCTGGTTCTGCATCGCGATCACGCGGCGCATCCGCTCGATGTTGCCGGCATCTGGTCCGCTTGTCGCGACGGTGACGATCGACCCGGTCTCGGCGAAACCGCAGTCGCCGCCAACGACGTCGTCCCAGTTGCGAAAGGTCTGCAACGAGAGATGTGCCAGTGTTGCCTCCGGGACGTTGGTGTAGTGCTGTCGCAACAGCGCGCCGGTCTTGCCGCTGGCGCCAGCCGCGAGCGTCCCGCGCTCGACGACCAGCACATCGCGGACTCCCAGCTTCGTCAGCGCGAACGCCAGGCTCGCTCCCATGATCCCGCCGCCGATGACGACGACCTCGGCTCGCTCGGACATCTCGCCCCTCCGGTTCTCGATCGCTGCCACATGCACGGTGATCCTAGCATCTGTACAACGTCCTCCATGCCATACTGACGGCCAGACGTGGAGACAGGTCACGGGAGGACGCCATGAAGACCGTGGGCAGCCAGCAGCATTCGTTTGAGTTTCGCTCGGACATCGAGCCGGTTCTGCGCGTGCGGTCCGGGGAAATCGTCCAGTTTGAGACATCGTCGGAACCGGCCGAGCGCCTGTTTCGGGCCGGTGCGGACTGGAGCGCCCACCTCGACACGCGCCGTCTCAACGCCGTGACTGGGCCGGTGTTCGTGGACGGTGTCGAGCCTGGCGACGCGGTTCGCGTCGATATCCTGGCGATTGAAACGCTGGACTGGGGCTGGAACGCGTTCATCCCGAACTTCGGCTTGTTGTGCGAAAACCTGACGTCGCCAATGCTGCGCCGGGTTCCGATTTCTGATGGGCGTTGCTGGATCACCGACGCGCTATCCGTTCCATTGCGGCCGATGATCGGCTGTCTTGGTCTGGCACCGGTACGGGGCGCATCATCGACGTTGTCGCCGCCATTCCCCTGGGCGGGCAACTACGATCTGCTCCAGGTCAAGGCGGGCAGCACGATCTGGTTCCCGGCCCAGGTGCGTGGCGGCCTCTTTTCGCTCGGCGATCTGCACGCCGCGATGGGCGACGGAGAGGCCACCAGCGTCTCGATCGAGTGTGCTGGTGCGGCAACGGTTCGGCTAAGCGTCGACAAAGGGCTCGACATTCAGATGCCGCGGCTCGTGGCTGACGGCAAGCTGTACACCGTTGGCCTGGCTGAGCGCGGCAACTACACGGCGGCCCGCCGTCATGCCGCCGACCAGCTCTTCAACTATCTGACCGAGGAGCGGCGGCTGACGCCTGTTGACGCCTACACATTATTCTCGGCCGCCGGTGACCTGACCTTTGGTGGTCCTGCCGGTGCTGTCGTCCTGGCGAGCGTCCCGCTCGATGTGCTGGACGCTCGTGACGCGACGGCGACCAGACGCTAGTACCGCTGGCCGTACAACTGCGCGCCAAGCCGGTTGAGCAGGAGAACGTACGGCGGTCCCCCGCTCTCCGAGTGTTGTTCAAGTGAGAGCGTCCGTTGTCGAGACTCCCGAGGCGACACCTCCGAGCCAGACGGTTGGAAAGATGCCTCGGCTTCCTTGCCAAACACGCCGCCTGGGACTATCGTATGACGCATTCAGGTAATCGGTACGACAACAGGTAGTGGGTGGCGCATGGTCCGCGACCGTGTGCACCTGTGGAGGAGCAGTCACCATGGCGGACAGCACGAAGATCAGGCGCTCCCCGAAGTCGCTTCTGGAGAGCAAGAACGAACTACTCTTCGACGAGACCGGCCGGCAGCTTTCGCGTCGCGAGGTCATCCGGCGCGGCTTGGCCCTCGGCCTGTCGCTGCCGGTCATCACCGCCTTCCTGGCGGCCTGCGGCGGCGGCGATGACGATGATGACGACGACGCGGCCAGCACCAATACGCCAGCCTCGACGGCCGGCACGACCACTGACGCGACCGCGACGACCACCGACGCGACCGGTGGTGGGACCGCGACGACCAGCGCTGGTGGCCAGGCAACCGCGGCGACCGGCGAGACTCCCATCAACGGCGGCACGCTCACCATCATCCAGACCGGAAGCATCCCGGACATGGATCCGCAGTCATCCTACGACTCGGACGCCGCCGCGCTCTATTACGGCACCTACGAGATGCTCCTCATCCTCGACGGAAGCGACTCGTTCACGTACAAGCCGATGCTGGCCGACTCCTGGGAGTCGAACGAAGACCAGACCGAGTGGACATTCAAGATCTCGGAAGGCATTACGTTCCACGACGGCACGCCGTGCGATGCTGAAGCGGTCGTCAAGTCGTTCCAGCGTTTCCACCAGCTCGGCCTCGGGCCGGTCGCTGTCCTCACGCGCTTCGTCGAGAACGCCGGAGGACATCAGCGCGCCGGACGCAACCACCATCGTCTTCAAGCTCTCCTACGGCACCGACATCTTCCTGGCCGCGATGGCCTCGCAATACGGCCCGCTGGTCGTCTCGCCGACGGCGATGGAGGAGAACAAGACTGCCGAAGACCCCTTCGCGCACGAGTGGTTCCGCGAGAACATGGTCGGCACTGGCCCGTACAAGCTCAAGGAGAATGTGCTCGGCGATCACGTCATCCTCGACCGCTTCCCGGAATACCATCGCGGCTGGGACGGCGCGCACTTCGATGAGATCGTCTTCCGCAACGTCGAGGAGTCACAGACTCGCCGCCAACTGGTCGAATCCGGGGACGCGGATGCCCTGACGCAAACGCTGACGGCCGCTGATGTCACCGCGATGCAGGAAGAGGGCAAGACCCAGGTTCTCGTCTACGATTCGACGAACGCCGCCTGGACGGCATTCAACATCGTCAGGATCCCTGATCCCAAGGTGCGTCAAGCATTCGCCTGGGCATACCCATACGAGGAAATCCGCACCGGCGTTTACGAACAGTTGATCGAGGCAACGAGTGGACCCTGTACACCGACGACGTTGGGCTACCCGAAAGATGGCTTCATCTACACCACAGACCTCGACAAGGCCCAGCAGCTTCTGGATGAAGCCGCGTTCGACACCAGCGAGACGCTGGAGTTCTGGATCGACTCGGGCGATACAGAGTCACAGGCGATTGCTCAACTCTTCCAGGCGAATCTGCAGCAGCTTGGCATCACGGTCGAGATCGTTGAGCGGGAGGAAGGGGCGCTGACCGACTTCCGCTACGGCGAAGCGCCCGGTGAAGAACGGCCGCACTTCATCACCTCTGGCTGGTGGCCGGACTACAATGACGCCTGGAACGAGATCCATCCAAACTTCCACTCGCAGTCCGGTCAGACCGCGGCTGGCGGCAACCAGCACGTCTATTCCAACGCCGAAGTCGACAGGCTGCTGGATGAGAGTTCGACGATGTCCTCGGGCCCGGAGTATGACGCGATCATCGCCGAGATCAACAAGATCCTGGTCGAGGACGATCCCGCAGCGGCGTTCGACGGCTCGGTCAAGTGGTACACGATCATGGTTTCCAACCTCAGGGGATTCGTCTATAACCCGCTCTACATGAACACGTACAACGTGTACGACATGTATCGCGTCGAGTAGGGCTGCCGGCTCGTGAGCTTCGTGCACGACCCGACGGCGCGACGCCGATCATGAAGCTAGCGTGCCCTGACTGAATAGCGGTGCAGGTGGTTGGACGACGCATTACTGTGTCTCACAAACGCCCGTACTTCAAATGGCGAAAGCCCTTGTTCATATGCAATAAGGGCTTTCGCACAATGACGCCAATCTACGTGCGTCATATTTGCGTCTCAGAATCGGCGTCTCCGTCTCCCAGAAACGGGACGCGATGCTGCGGCTATTACCTGAAAACAGGGGAAGTCGGTGATGGGCCGCAGCGACTTCCTTCCATGACCTCCGGCAGCTGACCACACTGTTGCGGCTTGAACGCATCACCTGCTTGACTCGACCACGGCCCGCGCCGAGCCAATGCACCGTCTATGATCTTGCGCGCGCAATCAACTGGCTGGCCGAGCCAAACCACGTGGAGGTGTGGAGGTGCAAATCATCGTTGAAGCTGACTGGCTCACGAGTCTCGGGCTGGAGTTCCTCCGCGAACCGCCTGACGGCCGGGGCATCGGAATGGTGCGGAAGTTGCTCTCGGTGACGTCCAGCCCGAACGTCACGGAGTGAGTTGGCAAAGGCGCTGTATCACTCAATACCCGTAGAATGGCCAGATGAGCCGAACCTGATGACGGTTGGAGGAGCGAGCGATGACACCTGTGTCGATCCGGCTGGTGACGCGCAACTACGACATGCTCGGGCCACTGGTGGCGGGTGATGTCGTTCCGGATGGGATTGAGCTGACGCTGGATCGTGAAGCGGCGATTGGGACGTTTCCGGAGAACGCGGCGTTGCAGGCCGGGGAGATGTCGTTCTCCGGTTATCTGCGCCGGCTGGCGGCGGGGGATGACTCCATCGTCGGTCTGCCCATCTTTCTGATGCGCGGCTACCGGCAGCGCTGCTTCTTCACACGGCGCGGTTCCGGGCTGTCGTCGCTTGAGGACCTGGCGGGCAAGCGGGTTGGGACGAACGGATGGCCCGACACCGGCAATACCTGGAGCCGCCTGGCGTTGCTGGACGCTGGCGTGTCGCTGGATTCGATGTCGTGGTGGGTCGGGACAATCGACGGGGCGACCGACGAGCTGTTCGGCCACCGGGCGATCCTGGCTGGGCTGCCGGAGCACGTCACGCCGGTTCCAACCGGGCAGTCGCTGGTCGAGATGCTACTCTCTGACCGGCTCGACGCGCTGATGATCCCGTGGCCGCCGCGTGGGTTCTACGAGACGGACAGCCCGATTGTCCGTCTCGTATCGGACTATCGGACGGTCGAGCAGGAGTACGGGCGGCGTGTGAGCTACTGCCCCGGTCATCATATCGTCGGCGTCAGGTCGGACCTGCTCCAACGCCATCCCGAGGTCGCGCGAAACCTGTTCGAGGCGTTCGAAGCGGCGCGCCGGCAGGCTGAAGAGCGCCGCCTGAACCTGGCCGATACGTCGCCGTGGGTGCTGGCGGATCTGGAGGAGACGGCGACGATTCTCGGCGCGGACTGGCAGGCGCATGGAGTCGCGCCGAACCGGGCCATGATCGGCGCGCTGGCGGAGACGATTCACACACAGGGGATCGTTGAACGGGCGCTCGACGTCGACGAAATCTTCGCTGACTTCGAGCGCTTGATGGGCTGATTGGGCCGTCCGGATGACCCAATGGGTCTCGCTCAATTGTCAGGGTCGCGAGCCAGTCCCGTGTCTCCTGTTCGTCGACGTGGCAACCGTGCTCGGAATCCAGCAGTCGAACTCGAGTTGTGCCATCGTGTCCCCTTGCCTGGATCATGCATCGATGACCGGGAGACGCCGCTCCGGTATCGGTTCTGAAGCCAGTCGTCGGTGGGTTCGTCCTGGGGCCGTTTGCCGGCTGCTACGCCGGCTCACTCCACGCTCACACAACACGGCAGTCGCGAAGTGCGGAGCATAGCGTCCTCGCGTCGATACTGCAAACTGACTGCGTGGGATAGCAGGATGCCTGAGAGCTGCACGCATCTATGCCTGTGCCCCTCACGCTCTCGACACGCGCATCCCCAGCACCACAACCAGTGTCAATACGATCTTGGCGCCACCGCAGACGATCAGGAGGACTCCCCAGCCGTAGGTCTCGGCCAGCCAGCCGCCGAGCGGGAACGCCGGAATCATCGTCAGTGAGAACAGCCAGGAATCGACTGACAGGAGTGTCGCTCGCTGCCCCGAAGGAACCTGGCGGTTGAACCAGGCGAACATCAGCGGTTCGAGCAGTCCAGAGAAGAGGTTCGACAGCAGGTAGGCGGTCGTCGCGATTGCGAGCGGACCTGAAGCCGTCGCTACCAGGCCGATGCCGGTCAACAACGCGAGCACAACGAGCTGGTTGCGGAACTGACCGCGACGTTCGAATTGACCCGCGAAGGTTGCGCCGAGCGCGTTGAGGACGAGCGCGCCGCCGATGATGAGGCCGACTGTCGAGTTCGACAATCCTCGGTCAGAGAAGGCTGCCTGGAGATAGAGGTAAGCGATTGTCCCGGCCGCCCAGAACGTACCGGAATAGAGCAGCATCGCTGCAACATGTGGGCGAGCGCGAAGGACGTTTCGGACTTCGCGGATATGGTGCAGGACCGACGTGTGACGCTCGCCGCGTGTACTGACCGGCGGCTCGGTCAGGCCGGCGGCCAGCCAGGTGCCGGCCAGCGCCAGCGCGATCGCGATCCCGTACGGCCAGGCATACGATACGTCGGAGAGCGCGGCGCCCAGCCAAAGCGTCGCGCCGCCGACAATGTAGGTTGCCCCGAAGAGCCTGCCGAGGATCCCGGCGAAGCTTCCCTGCCGGTCGCCGAGCGAGTCATACAGGTATGCCTGGTCGGCTCCCGATCGGAACGAATAGGAAGCTCCGTTCAGGAACAGCGCGAACATCGCCAGCGGCAATGAGTCGGCGATGAACATGACCGCCGTCGAGACCGCGACAAGTAGCGAACCGATCGCCAGCGACCAGCGCCGCCCGACGAGGTCGGCAAACGACCCCGACGGTAGCTCCAGCAGGACCGGAGCGAGGTGGAAGGCGGCCTCGGACAGCCCGATTTCGGTCAGGCTCAGGCCGCGGCTCTTCAGGTAAAGGATCCAGATGCCACCCGTGAACTCGGTCCGGGTGATCAGAGTGAAGAGATAAAAGCGGCGAATGCTGCTGGTTGGAACGGTCGCCGTAGCCGGCGGCGAGGCCGATTCAGTGCCAATCATTGGTGACGAGCTCCCACTAATTGTGGGGAGGGGGTGCCTGCGTCGGACGATCGTCCGACGGCATCACGACGCCCACTCCCGCTGTCCTTCTGCGTCGAATCTCAGGACAGCGGGCAGTTGTGCGTTGTCGTGTTCTTCCAGGCAAACCAGTCGCGCGACTCATCCCGCACGCCCGGTGTCAGACTCATCACCGTATGGGTCTCCGTCCTTCGTGAAGACAACGTCGCGGATAATACACCGAAGTCTGGTTGCAGTGCTAATCTGCCGTCCGAGTGGCGAATTGCTTGCGACGGCCAAACGGTGGCAATGTTGCCAGCACGACGCCTGCAACGATCAGCCCACCGCCTGCGATTGTGCCGAGCGTGATCGGTTCATTGAGCAGGATCGCGCTGACGATAACGCCGAAAAGTGGTGTCAGGTACAGGTAGAGTCCGGCTCGTGATGCCTCACCACGTTGCAGGCCGACGGCCCAGAGTATCGGCGCGATCACACTGGCAGTGATCGTGAACTGCGCGACGCCCAGCCAGCCGGTCCACGTCAGTTCGCCGATGCCGCTCATGAGGCCTGCCGCGCCGATTGGGATCATGAGCGGCAGACCGGCGATCGATCCCAGCATCGGGATACTGGTTGGCGGTATCTTTCCGAGCCAGGGCTTGACGACGACTGAATAGACAGCCCAGAGAATCGCCGAGAGCAGGATCAGCAGGCTACCCATTGCCTGGTCACGCGTCAGTGACAGTTCGCCGCCACTCATGACCGTCACGAGGACACTTCCGGCCAGCGCCAGCATCAGCCCGATGACGACCCGTGCCTGCAAGCGTTCGCCAAGCAGCGGAACTGCAAGCGCGGCAATGAAGACCGACGACATCCCGGAAATCAACGCGACTGTCCCGGCCTCGACGTGCTGGATGCCGTAGGCGAGCGGCACGTTGAATCCCAGTTGTCCAAGCAGCCCGAGGAATACCGCGCGTGGGATGAGTTCGCGCGACGGCATAGGAGCCCGAAAGCCCCAGATCAGGACGACTGCCGCCAGCGCCCCGACCAGAAAGCGTGCCAGCAGAATGTTCCCCGGCGTCAGCGTCTGAACAACGTGCCGCGTTGAAGTCGGCACGAATCCCCAGATTAGCGCAGCCGTAATCAGCGCGAGCGGGCCGACCCAGCTGGCTCTCATCGGTTACGCTGTGTGTGGCGCGCCTCAGGCATCCCCCATCTCCGCCCACGCACCGCCCATGTCGTAGTGCGGGAGCTCGTGGGTGCAGGTCGCGTCGATGACGAAGATCGTGTCGCTGGCGAAGCCCTGTTCGAGTGCAGCGCGCATCTGTTCGGGTCTGTCGACGCGGACGCCGTCGGCTCCGAACGAACGGGCAAAGGCCACGAAATCAGGCCCGTTGAGCTCAGTCTGGTAGGCGCGCCCGTACGCGCCCTGCTGCATGCCGACGATCATCCCGTACTGACGATCGTTCAAGATAACGATGACTGGGTTGAGGCCGTACTCGACAGCCGTCGCGAAGTCGCTACTGGCCATCAGAAAGCAACCGTCGCCGGTGACGCTGATGACCTTCTTGTCGGGCGCGGCGATCTTGGCGGCCATCGCCGCCGGGAGTCCAAAGCCCATCGCACCCCAGTAGCCTTCCGGCGTAAAGGTGTTCCGGTTCATTGTCTGAACGACCATCCGTGACCACTGGTTGTGGCTGCCGATATCCCCAAGGCAGATCGTGTCCTCGTCGACGAGTTCGGCGAGCGCGCTGATTGCCGCGCCGTAGTGCATCGGGCTCGTGCCGCCCCATTCGTGCATGACGCCATCCATGATGTGCTGGCGCAACCCGTCTCGCCCCCGTACGATGCGTGCGCGCAGGACCGGGTTCCGCTCTCGCTGCTGGTTTCCGCAGGCCTCGAGAAGCTGGTTCAGTCCCGCACGAATGTCCGCGACGGCTCCACCAGCCGAGCGAGGATCAGCGTTCTCACCCTCGTTGCCGAGCCAGATCCCGGCCACTGGCGTCCCAGCGGCGACGTCGAAGAGCGCGTCAGCGTGGCCGGTTCCTCCGCGCTCACCGACTACCAGGATCAGGTCAGCCTCATCCGCCAACTCGCGTTGGAGTGGTGTTCGTTCGTAAAGCGAGAGTTGGCCGGTCGAGAGCGGGTGGGTATCCGGCAGCGCTCCGGCGGCATCACCAGCCTGGATGACAGGAGCTTCGAGCAGTTCGGCGAGTTCCGCGAGTTCGGCGTCGGATGATGTCGCCCTGACTCCCTTTCCGGCCCAGATAACCGGCTTCGTGCTCCCTGCCACCAGCATCGTCAGTGATGCGAGGCTTGCCGCATCGAGTTGCACCGGCTCGATACTGGTTCGTTCGTAGGCATCCATCTCGGTTTCAGCGGCCACAATGATGTCCTGCGGAATCTCAACATGGACTGGTCCCGGCCGGCCGCTGGTAGCGATTGCAAAGGCGCGTGAGAGCACTGCCGGGATGTCCTCGACTCGCTCGACGGCGACGCTCCATTTGGTCACTTCGGCGAACATCCGAACGAGAAAGTCTGGCTTGTCGACGCCGTGAAATGACTCGTATGGGGCATCAGTCGGGACTGCGCCGCTGATATGAACCATCGGCGATGCGGACATGTAGGCCTGAGCAACGCCGGTCAGCGAGTTCGTCGCGCCGGGTCCGGCTGTCACGAGGACGACGCCCGGCTTGCCGGTCAGCCGTCCGTAGGCATCGGCCATCCCGCTGGCGGTCGTTTCGTGCTTGACGGTGATGTGCTTGATCTCCGGCGCGTCGGCCATCGCATCGTAGACCGAGATGACGTGCGATCCTACCAGTCCGAAGACGACTTCGACGCCTTCGGCCCGCAACGCATCGACAACCGCGTCGGCCGCCCGCCGTCGAACTCGCGTTCGGCTACCCTGTTGAGTCGACATCCGAATGACCTCCCCTGTACCCCTGCGTGTCTGGTCGTGTACATGCTCAATTGCCGGCAGAGTATCTCCCCTCACTGCCGAACAGGCAACCGTTGATGTCTGGACAGGGTCGGTTGACCGGGAGAGTTACTCGACGGTGTTGGCGTCGGCAGCGATATCGTCGTCAGCAGGCTCGGACGTTCGACGACGGCGCTCACCGCCTGGCTGGCGTTGCTGCCGCTTGCCAAGGCGGCCCGTGAAGAACGAGATAGCGGGAACGGCAAGGATGGCGACAACCAGCACGAGCGCCTCGTCCCACGAGAAGCCACCAGCATGCAGTATCGGCACTGGTAGTGACATGCGTCACTCCCTTCATCCAGGTTTCGTTACCCTGACACGAGTATACGCCTATACCCCTCCAATCCCACGCTGGACCTCCGACAGGTCGTCGGCACGCATCATGCACCTGTGCCGCATGGGGCCTCGTCCTGCTGTGTGACGGACTGCGACGACGAGTAGTACCAGCATAGTGACGACAGAGCGTGATGAAATTCGGAGGACTCATTTGCGAATACGTTTCTCTTTCATGCGATCGTTGGTGATTGTGTTCTGCGCCGTACTGCTCGTGGCCGCCTGTCAGGACGACGAGGCCGATGAGGTCGCCGACCAGATTGAAGGCGACGTGATCGGCTCGCCGACGGCGGCTGCCGGACTCGAAGAGGACATCGAAGAGGTCGCAATTGAGATCGAAGATAGTGAGTTGACTGAGGACGAGATCGAGCTCACGGAAGAGCGACCGACTGTCCTGCGGGTGACAAACCACGACGACGAAGTGTATATGCTCCGAATTGATCCGCTCGTGACCGAAACGATGATCCCTGCAGGTGACGAGATCTCGATTGAATTCACGACATCTGCCCCGGAAGCCTACACCGCCGAGCTGTTGCCTGAGGCTGGGGGCGAGTCGCTCGACGCGATGACGGTCCAGGTCACTGACGCTGCCGGCATCCCGGACTAGACTCCGGTGGTGCTGGGCTAGACTGAACGACGCAACGTCGCCGGAAGCAGCTTGTGGATGGAGAACCAGATGGACGATGAACAGCGTGTTGGTTCAATACCCGGCTTCATGATCCCGATCGGTCCGATCATCCTGATTGTGATCGCTATATGGATCCTGCGCTCGCGCCGCAAGTCGAACGATGAACGGGCGTTTTCGCGAATCGTCAGCACGATCGACGAGTCGGAACTGCCGGATCGTGCGAAGGACATCTTGCGGCAGAGCGTCGATGAAGTACGCGGTGCGATGTCAGCCATTCGCGAGATGGCCGGCGAGATCCGCGCTAGTTAGCGTGTCCACCCGTTATGTGCGACGGTCACCACGTTCGATGAGTGACTCGACCTCGTCGCGGGTTGGGACAAACGAGAGTCCTTTCCCCCGAACGGTCAACGCCGCCGCCGCCGCCGCGTAGCGGGCTGACGCGGTAACCGACTCGCGCACCGAACGCGCTGCAAAGAGGGCGGCGGCGAAGACATCGCCAGCGCCGACGGTATCGACGACCTTCATCCGGTAGGCTGGTACGTCTACCTCCCGGCCACGGTCGATCAGCGCAGCTCCCTGGATGCCGCGCGTCACGACGCTCAGCCCTCGCAGACCGATCTCGGCGACGACATCGCGGGCGTTCGCGTATTCCTCGGCGGAGACCACGAGCGCGTCGATCCGGGAGACGAGATCACCGGGCAGGCGGAGAGGCGACGTTCGGACGTGGCCGAGCCGCTGCTCGTCCCAGCGGCGCATCCAACCCTGCGGCGTGCAGCCGAGCAGGTGTGGAGAGAGGCGATTCACCTGGCGTGGGTCGATCTCCTGAGCGACTGGAGCGATATGGATTGCGCCCGCCGACCGCCAGAGCGGCGGCAGGCCGGTCAGGTCGATCTCTCCGCCCCAGTCGTGGAGCGTCTGCGAGCGGCGTCCTGCAATGTCTGTGTTGGTAAAGGTCGTGATGCCGGTGCTGGACTGCGTCACGATCTCGACTTCGTCGGCGATGGCATCAAGCTGTTCTCGCATCTGCCCGTCAAGCGCGCCGAGGTTGGCGCGGGTCAGGATGGCGGAGCGCAGGCCATAGCGAGCGGCCGTCAGTGCGGCATAGAGGACCGATCCGCCCAGGATGTCGCCGGATGCAGTTCGGTCTATGGTCATGTGCCCGATCGCGACGTATTCGGGGACGCGGCCGCTGTGGCTGGCGCTCATTCGCTCCATGCTTTCAGTGCGGGAGCTGGACCGCGGTCCAACTCCGCCGCGCGTGTATGGTCAGTCATCCGTCGCTACTGGGGAAAGACCGTGACCCGGCGCATTTCGCCCTCACCACTCGATTCGGTACGGACGTCGGCCATCTCCTTCAGCGTCATGTGAACGATGCGGCGCTCATTCGGCGGCATCGGCTCAAGCGAGATGGGCCGCCGGTTACGCGCTACCTGTCGCGCGACGCGTTCCGCAAGGCCGATGAGCGATTCCTCGCGTTGCGAACGATAGCCTTCAACATCGAGGATGACCCGAATCCACTCCTCGCTGCGCTTATTGGCGAGCAGATTGACCATGTACTGGAGCTGGCTCAGGTTCTCTCCACGCCGACCGATCAACATCGCAAGGTCGCGTCCCATGATGTCGACGAAGACCGTCAGTGGATCGTCGTGTGAGAGCGGCATCGCGGAAGGATTGTCGACAGCCATGACGTCAGCGTGGATGTCCATGTGGCTCAACAGCTCGCGGACGACTTCTTTCGCCAGCGCCTCAATGGCCTGGGTCTTTTCATCTGATGCCTGGGAAGGCTGCCGGTCCCGAACCGGTTGCGGTCGGCTGGGGACACCGGAAACAGAACCGTGTCCGGGCCTGCGCTGGCTGCCTCCCTGCCACGGTCGTGGTCCGCGACTATCGCGCGGCCTGGCGTCGGAAAGTGTCCGCTGGCCGCGTCCGGCGCCGCGACCCTGCTGGTAGCTACCCTGCGGCGATTGCCCGCGAGGTTGGCTGCGGTCACCGCGTGGCTGAGTAGTGGATCCACGCATGGCAACGCGAACGAGCACTTCTCCCTCGCCGTAGATGTCGTCTTCGGTCTCGGCCAGAATCTGGACTTCAACCTGCTCGCGAGTACATCCGAGTTGCTCAAGAGCGAGACGAATCGCCTCTTCCGCCGAGCGCGCCTGAATCTCGACACTGCGCAAACGATCCATCAGCGCTCTCCCTCACGTTGTCGTCGCCATGCCTGACGCCGGCACAATCGCCGGGCAGATTGTCAGAGGCGTTCGTCCGCGCTACTTACTACCGCGTGTTCGCCGCTGCCCACGCGCGGAAGGGCCAGACATCACGCGTGTCTTACTGGTGGTGCTGCCAGGCGTGTCGTCGCCAGGCGCGTCCTGACCGTCCGCATCGTCCGCGGCTCCGCTGACGTTGCGGACATTCGCCTTGGCGCGTGACTGCTTCGCCTGCTTGCCGGTTGCTGCTGGTGGTGTGGATGTGGTTTCAGTGCGCGCTTCGGCGGATCCCAGGCGGCGCTGTTCGGCTTCCTTGGCCTGGCGCGCCAGATAGCCCATCAGCCCCTTCTGCTGCACGTCGCCGACGATCTCCTTGCGCTCCAGCGGCTGCTTGCGATGTCCCAGCCGGCGGTGTTCCGGCAGCTCAGCCTTCTCCAGCCACGGGAACCAGTTCTTCAGCGAACCCCAGCCGGTGATCAACCACTGCTGAACGACTGAATACACACTCTGGGTCGCCCAGTACAGGACCGCGCCCGACGCGAATGTCCAGCCGAAGACGACGACCATGATCGGCATGAAGTTCATCATCGTGTTCATCATGGCCTGCTGAGGGTCGGTCACCTTCGGAGCGTTGGCGGGTCGCATCATCTTGGTCTGAATGAACTGGAAGACACCGGCCATGATTGGAAGGATCTTGTATGGGTCAGGCTCATCCAGACTGGTCAACCACAGGAATTCGCCGGCAGTCCGTGACAAGTCTCGGACCGCGAAGTAGAGGCCGAAGAAGATTGGGATCTGGATCAGCAGGGGCAAGCAGCCGGCGGCCGGATTGATCTGGTACTCCTGGTAAAGACGCATCGTCTCTTCAGTGAGCCGCGGCCGGTCCTTGGCGTACTTCTTCTGCAGCTCCTTGATCTTCGGCTGCAGTTCCTGCATGGCAGCCGTCGACTTGATCGATTTGACCGTCAGCGGCAGCAGCAGTGTCTTGAGGATAATCGTAAAGACGATGATCGCGAGCCCGCCGCTTCCGGTTAAGTCGGTCAGGCGATGGAGACACCACTCAATGAATTCAACATATGCGTGCCACGGGCCGAGCAATGGTCGGTATTCCTCTCAGGTTCCGGCAGATCGACTGGTGCCGGGTTCACTCTCAAGCGCGGGATGATAATGCCTCGCGATTGTCGCGCTCGCGGTGCGACGACGGAACTCGTTGCTGCTGTGATCTTACGGGACAGGATCGAATCCACCCTTATGAAACGGGTTGCAGCGCATGATGCGCCAGACAGCCATCGCACCGCCCCGGATGATACCGTACTTCTCGATAGCCTGGTAGCCGTAATCTGAGCAGGATGGCACGAACCGGCACGACGCCGGCAGCAACGGTGATAACGTGCGTTGGTAGCCTCGAATCAACAACAGTGCGACGCGTTTCATGCGGTACCTGCCGTTCGGATACCTGCCTTACGCAACAACCCGTCCAGCTGTTCGGTAACTTCCTGAAGCGTTGTCTCATCCTGAAAGCTGTTGCGGGCGATCAACAGCAGATCGTAGCTTGTCTCCAGCTCGGGATACCGAACGCGAATCGCCTCGCGCATCAGCCGCTTGGCGCGATTGCGCTCGACCGAGCCGCCGACCTTCTTTCCAACCGCGAAACCGTAACGATTATGACCCAGATCGTTCGGTAGCACGGAGAGTACCAGCAGTCGCGACGACCAACTCCTGCCACGCGACCGGACTCGGTCGATGTCGCTCCCTCGACGCAGGCGGAGTTCACGGGCAATCATCGGTGTCAAATCCAGTGACACACCAAGACCCACCCGAACGGCCCCGCTGGCCAGGGTGGGTCTGCACGCTGGACATCCCGGCGCTACTTCTTCTGCGTCGGCTTGTACTCGGTGCTCACGGTCAGCGAGTGGCGGCCCTTGCGCCGGCGCGAAGCCAGCACCGCGCGTCCCGCGCGGGTGGTCATCCGCTTCATGAAGCCGTGGTCCTTTTTGCGATGCAGCCGCTTTGGCTGATATGTGCGCTTCGGCACGAGGCTCTCCTGTTCCGCCGTCCACGGGGATCGTGTTCGTTTCCGACAATAAAACGCGGCCCACGCAACAGCACCCAATACTGGGCGAAGGCCAACCGTAACTATATCCAAGCCAGACAGGTTGTGTCAAAACGGGTCTCGCAGAGATTTAGCGAATTTCCGGATCGTCGGCGATCGGATCGATGCGCGACATATCAACACCCTCGTAGAGCGCATGCACTGGGACAGTCAGGTCAACGCATGGGAACCAGACCTCGTGTCCAGCCACCACCTCTTTGTACACCCAGATGCCGTCGCTGTTACGTGTGTATGACTCGACCCGTTGCTGATCGCGGTACACCATAAGGTAGCCCTGAAGCGATTCGATGTTCTGATATGCGAGCAGTTTCTCGCGCCGGTCAGTTAGGTGCGTGCTCGGCGAGAGGACCTCAACGAGCAGGCATGGGCGTTCACGATACATCTCGTGGCTGTCGCTCGGATCGCAAGCGACCATAACATCTGGGTAGTACCCTGTCCGTGCGGAGACGCGAAGCTTCATGTCGCTGCCAAAGACGCGGCATTGGCTGCCTCTTGCTCGAATCGCGAGCGCGACGATGATGTTTACTGTAATCAGGTTATGCCGGTCACTCGCTCCTGCGAACGCATACAGGTGACCGTCTACGAGTTCATGTCGAACGTCGCTCGATTCCTCGAACTCAAGGTATTCCTCATAGGTCAGCAGGTGGTCTGTGTGGAGTGCGCGAACCATCGACACGTGCCTTTCTCGCTCGGGTTGCCGTCGAGACGGCTGGACAGGCACCATTCGTGGTCAGTATACGGCGCGCAGGCGGCACAGGGAGACGACGTGGAACCAACTGGAAAGCCGATTACGCCGAGGCGTCTGGCACGGATGCACGGGACACTCTCCCGTCGTCAACCAGACCTCGCAGTCGTGATGGAGAACATCTACGACGCCCACAACGTCAGCGCGATGCTGCGGAGCTGTGACGCGGTCGGCGCCGCAACCGCGCACCTGGTCTACGATGTTGAGGAGGTCCCGCAGATCGCTGGTGGTATCTCGGTCAGCGCGCACCGGTGGCTCGACCTGCGGCAGCACTCGTCGATTGCGGATTGCTTCGCACAACTCCGTGCAGATGGATTCTCCATCTATGCGACGACTCTCGGCGAATTCTCGCATGACCTCTACGCACTCGATTTGACATGTCCGACGGCGTTCGTGTTTGGGAATGAAGTGCGTGGCGTCTCCGACGAGGCGGCGCGGACGGCGGACGGAACTGTCTTCATCCCAATGATGGGGATGGTTGAGTCGCTCAACGTCTCGGTCGCGTGTGCTGTCTCGCTGTATGAAGCGTTACGACAGCGCAGGTTGGCAGGCAGCTACGACGAATCGAGTTGGCCCGCTGAAGAGATCGATGGCCGGTTGCGTGGATGGCTCGAGCGAGAGGGGCGAAACCTGGACGCCGCCAACTCAGGCATCGACACCGTCGTTCCGCGTGCGCGCAACCGGCACGAGCAGCGCAGCTGACTCAGTCGTTGGTCGGCAGGTCGCGCTTCTCAACTGTTTCCTTCAGATCCAGACGCTCCTGGACACGTCGGAGGACGACCAGGATCACCAGCGTCAGGATTCCACCACCCACAGCCGTTATGTAGGATCCCGCCCCGACCGCCATCCCGATTACCGCCGCGACGGTCAGCCGGAGGTTCTACCACTCGCTCACTCTCTACCTTGCCTCTCAAGCAGCTCCGTCACGCGGGTTAGCAGGTCAGCCGGCCGAAACGGCTTGACGATGTAGTCGTCACAACCTGCCTCGAACCCGCGCTCGCGGTCGGCAAACTGACTTCGCGCCGAGAGTAGTATGACCAGTGGCCTCGTGGGCCCGTCGAAATGCGAGCGAATCGCTTTGCAGACCTTGTACCCATCCATCTTCGGCATCATGACATCCAGCAGGACGAGATCGGGCGCGCTCGCGATGATCAGTGCAAGGCCCGATTCGCCGTCCATCGCCATCGACACGTCGTGGCCTGCGTTACGAAATTTTGTGGCGACGAGTGTGGCGATGTCTGGCTCGTCCTCAACGAGCACCAGCCTAGCCATCCTGCCTCTTCCTGCTGAGTTGAATCAGGCGACGGACGAATACGTCGCCGTTGAACGGTTTGCTGAAGAATTCAGATGCGCCAGCGTTCAGGAAGAACGGTCCGGAATCAGGAACAGTCCCTGAAATCACGATGATCGGTATCTCGCGTGTGCCAGGGTTGCTGAGCAACTGCGGTAGTACCTCGCTGGCCCCCATCTTTGGCATGTTGACATCGAGGATGATGGCGTCCGGCAGGATTTCAACTGCGCGGACGATTGCTGCCAGTCCGTCGCGGACGAGCACGACCTCGAATCCGTTGCGGACGAGCACCCGTCGCAACCAGTTCGCCATATCGACATCATCCTCGGCCACGAGGACGCGACCGCGCCGTGGCCGTCCTTCGGTCGGTTCCGGTAGCAGGCTGCTCACGGCTGCCGCGACCTCATCCGGCGTAGCACCACGTCCAAGCAGTCTGCCCTCTGCAGGCGTCGCGCTGTCGGCGATGTCCGGTACGATGGCGACAACTGGCGTCATCCGTAGCTCGGCACTTGCCTGCATCTCCTCAATCAGTTCGTCGAGGTTGGAAGGTTGGTTGCCTGTCGCACAACGGATGACGATGACGCTCGGACGATGCAGCTCGGCTTCGCCAACGGCGGCAGCGGCTGATGTCCCACGAGCGACGACGACATCGGCTGGAATGGCTCGAATTGCGGCGTCCCATGCATCCCGCTCGTCCGGATCGCCGGAAACAATGAGCACCAGCCCTGCCCCGCTGATACCGGCCATCGACGGATCCGCTGCCCCATTGTCTGACGTCCTGGAGGTTGGCAAGGTGAACCGAACGGTCGTCCCAACTCCGGCGCGGCTTGCGATGACGATCTTGCCGCCGTGCAGTTCGACCAGTGATTTGGTGATCGCCAAACCCAGACCGGTCCCTCCGACATCGCGCGTCTGCGGCTGATCGACCCGATAGAACTTCGAAAAAATGTGGGGCAGCGCTTCGGGCGGAATGCCGATCCCGGTATCCGACACGCTGATGGCGATTTGTCCATCAAGCGCTTCGCTGCGGACGGTGATCCAGCCGCCGGCCAGCGTGTATTTGCAGGCATTCGAGATCAGGTTGGTCAGGATCTGCTGCAAGCGCGCCCTGTCGGCGACAACCTCGGCGGGTTCCTCGACCAGTTCGGTCTGGATCTGCAAGCCCTTGTCATCGATGAGTGGTCGTAGAGCTGCCACGGCAGTCTCGACTGCCGAGGGAATGTCTACGTTTTCAGGGTTGAGCGATATCCGCCCTGATTCGATCCGTGAGATGTCGAGCATATCGTTGATCAGTCCCACCAGCCGGTCGCTGTTCGACTGGACGATCTCGAGGAACTCGCGCTGCTGGTCGCTGATCTCACCAACCTCGCCTTCGAGGATCAGATCGGTGAAGCCTTTGATCGCGGTCAGTGGGGTTCGCAGTTCGTGTGAGACGATCGAGATGAACTCGCTTTTCATCTCGTCGATCTGCGCCAGCTCGGTCACGTCACGGAGGACCCAGACGAGGCCGGACGAGGTTTCGCCGTTATCCCCCTGCAGCGTCGAGACCGCCGCGCTGAGTACATGGTTGCCGCGTCGCCGAACGACGGGCTGGACCGCGCCACCATGCGCCCGCTCGATGATGTCGCCGATTTCCTCGGAGGTGAAGAACCCGAGGTCAGCGGCCGGATGGTCGCGAGCTTCGGCGATCGTTGTCTCAAACATTCGGGCGGCCGATGGGTTGATGTTCGTCACGTTGCCGTCCGAGTCGACAACGACGATGCCCTCGCTGGCACTGTCAACGATGGCTGCGGTTCGCTGGCGTTGCAAGTTCGCATCGGCGACGGTGGCCTCCAGCGAGTCCAGCATCTGATTGACACCCTGGCCCAGCTCATCGAACTCTCGCGCCGGCAACCGGGAGATGCGTCGCTCGCTGTTACCACTGTTGACGGCGGCGGTCACCGCGCTGACCGCCTCCAGCGGCTGTCGTAGCGCGCGCAGCAATCGAATGATGACGACGGTGATCAGCCCAAGAACGGCGAGGCTCCCAGCAAGCGCGCCGCCAAACAGGATGTTCTGGACGCTGTTGGCGTCGTCGATCGCCTCGTCGATCTCGGTTCTGAGCGCGGATTGATAGGCGGCGTTTGCAGCACGAAAATCGTCAAGGCGACTCGTGCTGTCCTCGAGGATCGCCAACTCGTCATCTTCGTTCGACCGTCCGGCGCGCCGACCTTCAATTTCGGGCAAAGCGACCGACTGATACCACTCCTCGGCAATCTCGAATTGCTTGTCCTGAATGTCGCCTGGATCGGCACCGAGCGGGCCGTAGGCTAACAGGTCGTCTCTCGCTGCCAGATAGGTCTCGCGACCGCTGTAGAATGGCTCGAGGAAGCGCTCGTCATCAGTGATGATGAAACCGCGCGTGGCTGATTCCTGATCAATCATCGCGGTTCGGATCTGTTCAGCAAGCAGCAGCCGCGGGTAATAGTCGTTGCGAATAGCTGCCTCACGGCTGTTGTCGTAGCGCAGCGCGACCAGCAGTCCAGCGACCAGAACGGCCATCAACAGCACGATCGCCATCAGGCCGGCAATGAGCCGGCGATTGATGCTGAACTGCCCGGTTTTGCGGTCCTTCAAGTCGGACTACCTCACGCCAATGTTGGCTCGAGTCGTCTGGTGCTCGTTCGCCTGAACCCTCCTTCGCGGCTTCCGTGCCGCGTTTCCGTTCCCCAGCATATCCGGTGGTATAGTTTTTCGCAGCAGGGTACATCCGCCTTCCAGCAGATCGGCGTAGACACAAGTATGCAGACGACCGGAGCCACCGCCGGCCAGATTGCCGCGTTCAGTACACAGGTCATCGACAATGTCGACAGAGTCATCGTCGGCAAGCGAGGCGTGACTGAGTTGGTACTGGTTGCGCTGCTTTGTGAGGGACATGTCCTGCTTGAAGACGTTCCAGGCGTCGGAAAGACGACGATGGCACGTGCCGTGGCACGGTCGATTGGCGGCGAGTTCAAGCGTATTCAGTTCACGCCGGATCTGCTGCCTTCCGACATCTCGGGTATCTCCTATTTCAATCAGAAGCAGGGCGACTTCCTCTTTCGAGCCGGCCCGGTCTTCACGAACGTCCTGCTGGCTGACGAGATTAACCGTGCCACACCGCGCACCCAGTCCGCGCTGCTGGAGGCAATGGAAGAACGGACGGTGACGATCGAGGGCGACACGATGTCGCTACCGCGTCCGTTCCTTGTTCTGGCGACCGAGAACCCAGTCGAGCTTGAGGGCACGTTTCCGTTGCCGGAAGCGCAGCTGGACCGGTTCTTGCTGCGGATCAGCATTGGCTACCCAGACGCCGACCAGGAGGACGAGATGCTCGTTCGCCTGCAACACCAGCATCCGCTGGGTAATCTCGAATCAGTCGTAACCCCCGCTGACCTGTTGTCTGCCAGCGAAGGCGTTCGCAGCGTGCACGTTGAGCCGGAGTTGCGTCGCTACATCGCCGGGCTGACGCGGGCGACTCGCGAGCACGACGCGGTTGAGCTGGGAGTTTCCCCACGTGGGACACTGGCGCTCTTCCGCGCGTCCCAGGCGTTCGCGGCAGTTCGCGGACGGGACTACGCCACACCTGACGACACGAAGGCGGTTGCGCAGGCCGTCCTCAACCACCGGATCCTGCTGTCGCCAGAGGCACGGCTGCGTGGCCGAAGTGTCCCTGTCATCCTCAATGAGATTCTCGACACGCTCAGTGCCCCGGTCGAGCGGGTCTAGCCCGCACGGATAAGGTCGGCGCCGATGGTCCATGTCCAGCACCAGCCGTCAGCCGAGGACCAGGCCGCGTCCGAAGCGAGTACCAACCGTGCTCGCTCGTTGTTCTTCAACAGCATCTGGCTCTGGGGTGCCGGGTTTCTGATCCTGCTCGGCGCGGCGCTCTCGGAGCGCTCGTTGGCGCTGCTGGGTCTGTTGACGCTGGTGACGGCCGGAGGAGCATGGCTCTGGGCGCGCTACGCGCTGAGCCACGTTGGCTACACCCGAACGCTGGATGCAGACCGTATCTTTCCCGGCGAGCAGGTGTCGATGCGTGTCAGCGTTGTGAACCGGAAGCTACTGCCGCTCGCCTGGCTTGATATTGAGGATCAGATTCCCGACCGTCTGCGGATCGTTGAGCAGGAGGTCATCCCAAGCGGCATTCCCGGCATGGAGACGCTTCGGATCACGACCGCGATGCGCTGGTACGAGCGTGTCTCGTGGCGCTTCCACATTGAGTGTCCGGTGCGGGGTTACTTCACGCTCGGTCCGGTTGGCCTGCGCTCGGGAGATCTATTCGGCTTCTTCAATGCCCGCGAATCGCTCGACAACTTCGCCTCGGTGATCGTCTACCCGCGTGTCGTCCCTCTCGATCAGATCGATATCCCTCCTCGTCACCTGTTTGGCGATCTGCGAATTCGCCGTCAGATCATCACCGACCCGTCACGGGCAGTCGGCGTCCGTGACTACCGCCCTGAGGATTCCTTTCGTTATGTCCACTGGAAGGCGACCGCACGTACCCAGCAACTCCAGACGAAGGTTTTCGAGCCAACGACGGCAGTCCAGTTTGGCGTGTTTCTTAATCTCGACACCTTTGAGCATTACTGGGAGGGTATCGACTACCAACGCGCTGAAAACGCGATTACGGTTGCCGCGTCGTTGGCGATCCACGCGCTGGATGAACGCCACACGGTCGGCATGTTCGCGAACGGCGTTGTTGGCGGCTCCGACCAGCCATTGCGAGTCCGGCCGAGCCGAAGTCCGGAACAGGCGCATGAGATTCTGTCGGGGCTGGCGAAGCTCTCACCGATAGCATCGCTGAACTTCCCGAGGCTGTTGCGCGCAGAGACGCTGCGCTTCCCATGGGGCAGCACAATCGTGATTGTGACAGCCTTGATGACCGATCCTCTCGCGGCGGCAATGGCGGAACTGGTACGCGGCGGCCACCGACTTGTGCTGGTGACGATCGACGAGGTTGTGGCACCACCAATTCGGGGTCTGATGACGTTCAAGGTTGACGGAGAGCGAGTTGCCGGCCCACGTCCAGTGCGCCGCCGCTATGCTCGCCAGCTTCACCCTGCTGATCCGGCCGGCGCGGCAGCGATGACGAATGCGGACTAGCAGATGTTGAGCGCGTTGCAGATTCCCCCAGACCCGAACCGGTCGACACCTGCCAACCTGTGGGAGATGCTGTCACGCCTCGACTGGCGGCAGGAAATGTTGTCGATCCTGCTCGTGCTGGCCGAGGCTGCGCTCGTGTACCTCTTCATCGGATTTGCCCTGCCGGCCGCTGATCCCGACTCGTCAGTCGTTCCGGCGTGGATCGTCATCTTTATGATGCTTTCTGCACACCTGGTGCCACACCTGCTCGATGAGTGGCGCGTCTGGAGTCCCACCTACGAGGTGATTCTGACAGCAGCGATCGCGCTGACGATGCTGGTAGCCGCCAAGGCCGCCAGCTTCCCGGACGTCGCCATCTGGGACCTGAGCTGGTTGCGTGGGACGGTCAACGCGCTTGCGCTCCTGGACCACGATGCCGAGCGACCCGTCTGGGGAGTCGTCGCGGTCGGCATCTACGCGTGGTGGCGTGGCAGGACGCGGACTGAGGGTTCGGTCGATAGCGCCTACGCGATGTTGCGCGTTGGTACGATCATGATGTCGTTGTTGCTGGTGGTCGTTCTGGTTGGTGCGCGCGACGATGCACAGGTGAGAGATCGCCTGAGTGCCGCGACGATTGCCTACTTCGTCTGCTCGTTAGCTGCGATCGGCGTCGCGCGGCTCAAGCTGGAAGGGTTTCGGACGAGCGCGCCACTGGGGCCACGCTGGCTGGCGACGTTTGTCGGACCGATTCTGGCAGTCGTCGCCGTCGCGATCATCGGCGCCGGGATCTTCTCGCGCCAGTTCCTCGATACCGTTCTCTGGATGCTGACACCGGTCTTCTTCGTCCTGAATCTGGTATTCCAGGTCTTCGTCATCGTCCTGGCGATCATCGCCTTCATCATTCTCTCGCCGATCGTCTGGCTGATCGGCGAGCGTCAGCCACAACTCGTGCCGGTCACGCCGACGGCGCTGGGCGAGCAGGGTGAAACCGGCCTTCAGGAAGTCACCAACTCACCGTTCCAGGTGCCGGACCCATTGCGCTATCTGATCGCGGCCCTGATCCTGATCGTGATCTTCTCGCTGCTGACGAAATTCGTCTTCCGCCGCCGTCGAAAGGAACGCGCCTCGACCGAAGAGGAGCGCGAATCGGTGCTTGAGTGGGGCGACCTGTTTGGCTCGCTCGGTGCTCGTCTGCGTGGCTGGCGCCGGCCCCGAACCGAGGACGATCCGCTGGAGCACCTGCGCGGCGACCCGCGTTGGAGACACACGCTCGCGATCCGCGAGACATACGTGAAGCTCCAGGAACGCGGGGCGCGAGCCGGTCGCCCACGCCGTGAGCCAGAAACTGCCGACGAGTACCGCCCTGGTCTGACGACCCGCTTCCAGGCGGCGACGGACGTTCCGAGCGCGATCGCGACGATTACCGACATGTACCGGCAAACTCGCTACAGCGGCTCCCCTGCCACTGAGCAGGAGGCATCGGTCGTCCTCAGAGCCTGGCAACTCGTCGAACGCGCCGAGTGAGGTCGGCGACACATCGCCATGCTTCACCGTGTCCGGTTGCGTATGCTTGCCTGAATTACGTCTAGTTCCGCGAATGAGAACAGGACTCCGTTTGCCCAGAGGTTTCGACGCGACCACACTCACCGTCCCGCTGCCGGCCGATGCGCCGCCCGGGCTCTACGTCCACGTTCCGTTCTGCCGCCACATTTGTCCGTACTGTGACTTCAACACATACGCGGGCCAGGATCGATTGATTCCTGACTACGTCGCGGCGATCATCGAGGAGATGCGGATCGCGGCGATCGACCGCCCTGCCGGCGACGCGCCGACACTCTTCTTCGGGGGCGGGACGCCTTCATTGCTGACAGCGGTGCAGGTTCGAGATATCGTGGCTGCCGCGCGAGACCTGTTCGGGTTGCGAGTCGATGCCGAGGTCACGCTTGAAGCTAATCCCGAGTCGCTGGACAGCGAATACCTAGCGGGCTTGCGTGAGACGGGTGTCAACCGGCTGTCGATTGGCGTCCAGTCACAGCAGCGAGCCGGGCTACGCGTGCTTGGGCGCGGCCACACTGCCCAGAAGGCGGAGAGCGCCATCCTCGCCGCACGAGAGGCTGGCTTCGACAATATCAGCATGGATTTCATCTTCGGCTGGCCCGGCCAGACCGATGAGGACTGGCAGGCCGACCTCGACCAGATCGCCCGCTGGCAGCCCGAGCACGTTTCGCTCTACTCGCTGATCGTTGAGCCGGGGACGCCAATGCACGCGGCGGTCGACCGGGGAATCCTGCGTGCCCTCGATGACGATACGACCGCCGGATTCTACGAGCGAGCGGTAGCTGTGCTCGCCGAGGCAGGGTGGGAACACTACGAAATCGCCAACTGGGCGCGCGAGCCGCGTCTCCGCTCACGTCACAATCAACTGTACTGGCAGGCCGGTCAGTACCACGGGTTCGGCGCCGGCGCACATGGAACAATCGGCGGTGTCCGTGCAAGCAACCTGCTGCTGCCGTCAAAGTACATCAGCGTTGTCAACGCAGGAAGGCGCCCGTTTGCCGTAACTGAGGCGCTGTCGCCTGAGACGGCCATGGGCGAAACGATGATGCTTGGCCTGCGGCTGCTGGTAGATGGGGTATCGGCCTCCGACTTCGCCGCCCGGCACGGTCAGTCACTCATCGACCGCTATGCGGCCGAGATCGACCGCTTTACATCAGTCGGACTGCTCGAATGGAATACCCCGGACCGCGTGCGCCTGACCAAACGCGGTGCACTGCTGGCGAATGATGTGAGTGCTGCATTCCTGCCATAAGCCAGACGGACCGACGCGGCTCTCATCATTTTGAGAGACGCCGGTCCGTCTGGCTACGGTGGTCAGAGCCGCTTAGTCTTCGACCCACCATGTCTCGGCGTTGAAGCGCGCGTTGATCGAGTTCGGAAAGAGGTTGTGGACGCGTGTGCTGTAGCCGTCGATCGCTTGCGGGAAGCTGAGAATCGGTGCCGGCAGATCTTCGAGCAGCAGGTTCTGGTACTCGGTATACATCTCGATGCGTGTCGCCTGGTCCGGCTCGCTGAGTGCGTCCGTCAAGCAGCGTATCGACCTCTTCGTTGCAGTAGCGCATGACGTTAAACCCGCTTCGTACGACCCGCAGGCGAACATTGCCGACTGGTCCGGTGCCACGCCCCAACTGAAACCAATCAGGAATGTCTCGAAGTCGAAGCTCACGGAGATGCGCTCGACGAGCGACGGGAACGGCTCAAGTGCGGCGTCATCTCGACGCCGATCTCGGCCCAGAACTCCTGCATCGCCGCCACGTAGGCGGAAGCCGTTCGGGCTGCCGGCGTCCGCGTGCATCGTGAATGCCAGCCGCTCGCCATCCTTTTCACGGATGCCGTCCGAACCCTCGACCCAACCTGCCTCGTCCAGCAGCTCACGCGCGCGGTCGGGATCGTAGGCGTATGGCTCTTCGATGCCATCGGGGTTGTATGCCCATGACAGGATCGGCATCGTCCCGATCGCGACCGTCCCATAGCCTTCCGAGATGGCGTCGATCATCGCCTCGCGATCGAGCGCGTAGAAGAGCGCCTGCCGGACAGCCGGTTCCTGGAACAGCGGCGTCTTCTCTGGGTCCATGTTGTAACCATAGAACGTGAATGACAGTGTCTCGGTGACGACTGTCTCGACATCCGCGCCTTCGAGGTCCTGGACCGATGCTCCGGGAATGCCCGAGAACCAGTCGATCTCTCCCGTCCGGAGCTGCTGGACTCCGGCGGTCGCGTCCGGCACGACCTTGTAAATGAACTCATCCAGGTGCGGCGCGCCGCCCCAGTATTCGGCGTTGGCGGTCGCCGACGCGTGGTCGTTGGTGATCCACTCTTCAAAGACGAACGGTCCGGTCCCAACTGACGCGGGTCGGATCCACACCAGTCGCGCCTGGGTCGTTGACGACATCAGCCGGGGCAACATCGGCCCAGACGTGCTCAGCGACGATGCCGTAGACCGCGACGTCGACAGCGAAGTCGGAATACGGCTGCGGGAGCGTGAAAGCGACCGTCAGTGGGTCGATGACCTCGATACTGGCGATCTTCGCCTGAAGGTCGCCGGTATATGACGAGTTGCTGCCTTCGTCCATGTGCAGACCGTAGGTGAACTTTACGTCGTCAGCGCTGAACGGTTCACCGTCGTGCCAACTGATTCCATCGCGGAGGTTGAAGGTCCAGGTCAGGCCGTCGTCGGACACTTCCCACGACTCGGCAAGGACTCCGACTGGCTCCAGCGTCTCCGGGTGGAGCTCGATCAGCGACTCGAAGATCAGTGCCAGAAAGTTCGCCGTAGCAGTGTCGTTGGAGATGATCGGGCTGACCGTCGCGATATCCGCGGACGTGCCTTCGATAAAGGTGCCGCCCTCGTTTTCAGCTTCCTCGACCTCGTATCCCATCAGTGTGTCGGCGGTGTCAGTATCTTCGCCGGTCGCAGCGTCGGTCGGCGTTGGCTCGCCTTCAGCTGATTCGGTCGGAGCGTTGGACCCGCCAGTTGGGCTGGCGGCGGCACTCGACGTCGTTGCTGTTCGGTCGGCGTCATCGTCGCCACCACAGGCCACCAGGATCGGCACCAGTAACAGCAGCATAGCCAGGAGCAGCCAGCTTCTGGCGATGAAGGCATGACGCGGTCTCATTTGTGTGTTACTCACGAGTGGATTCCTCGATCCCGATCCGCGCGAAGTGGCTCGCGTCACGCGTACTACATCAACACGGGAAATCTTACGAATCCTCGTTTCCCACCACTTCCCCCATACGTACCGAGTAACGACATACCGACCGGGTTTGGACGCATTCTGGACCGCATTGGCGACAGGTGCCCAACATGGAATGATTCACAGTCGGGATTTCTTGAATTAGTGCGTCGATTGCCAGCGTCGGCTTCCACGTTGGTACGGTGGCGTCCGGGGAAAGAGGAGAACGCAGATCGTGTCAAAGTGGCTTTCACTCGCACTCACGTCACTGATGCTGGCGCTTGCGCTAGCCGCCTGCGGTTCAGGCGACGACGACGCTGACCCAACAGCGACCGCAACAGCCGGCGCTGACGAGCCAGCGACGGCAACGACGACGGCAACTCGTCCAGCTACCGGAGGCGACGCAGCGGCGTCTCCTTCCGTTTCGCCTTCCCCAACAGTGGAAGAGGCGACGCCTACCGTCGGAGGCACCGCTCCATCGCGTCCGATTGCGACGCAGGCGCCGACACAGCCGGCGGCGACGGCGACAGAGATCGAAGGGTCGGGATTCTCGGAACTGGAAATCGAGATGCTCGCTGCGCTCCTTCAGCCTGAGGATTTCAGCAGCGACTGGACCCAGGATACGTTTGGTCTGATGGAACCAGACGACGACGACTCTGATGAACTCTGCGGGCTGCCGCCGTTCCCTGATCGCGATCAGCGAATTGCGGGTGTCGAGGCTGAGTACTCGCTCGACTCCGCCGAGCCGGCTTTCGTGCTCGAGAACATCGTCATCTTCCCGAACGACACCGCCGTTGATGCGATGGCCTACGCGCGAGATATCTCAACCTGCGGCGAGTGGACCGACGACGAGGGCCAGACCTTTACGATCCAGCCGATCGATGGTCCCGCCTATGGTGACGAGAGCTTCACCGCCTCGATGGAGTTTGAGGTCGATGGCACGCCATTCTATGGCGAGTACGCATTCATTCGCGTCGGTGGGGCGATCGCAACCGTCGCCTTCATCACGATCGAGGGCAGCGATGTCACCACATACCAGGCGCTCGTCGGCGTGGCTGCCGATCGACTGATCGAAGCGGCGGCCAACAGCACTGCTCTCCCAGCCGGACTATCCGGTTTGCTCTTGACGGCTGATGACATTGCGCTTGTCGACGATGTGAACGTCTGGGAGGTTGGCAACGCGATCGATCCGACAGACGAAGAGCGGTTCTCGGTCTGCGGCGCGGAGTCGTTTCCGGACGTGCTTGGTGCGGTCGATGAGAGCGGCCACGAATTGAACGCTAACGACGACAGCGGGCCGTACGCTATGCACAGTGTCGTCCAGATGTTCGAGGGCGATGGATCAACCGCGATGGACTGGATTCGAACAGAGCTGTCCTGCCCGTCGTGGACTGATGAAGACGGCGAATACATCGTTACCGATTCCGGCGACCTCGACGTTGGCGACGACACCTACTGGTTGATCGTCACGCTGACAGCCGACGATGGCAGCGGCCTGACCGCGCAGGTCGGCTTCGGCTTCACGCAGATTGGCGACTACATTTCCGTCGTCGGCCTCGCCGCCGAGGGCAACATCGATCCTGAACTGTTTGGCGCGATGATCGCGCTCGGAGCCGAAAAGGTGTTCGCGGGCACACCGTAAGCGAGGTGACAGGGAACAGGAGTTGAAGATTGGTGGGGTAACTCCTGTTCCCTCGTGCATGTCACCTGATCCCTACGTGGCGCTCCACTCCATGTCGCCGTCGTACGGCCAGGCTGGGCGTTCGATGCGCTTCAGGTCCAGTTTCTCGATGTGAGGGCTGGTCAGGCCAGGTGTGTCGACCTCGATGATGTCCTTCGCGATTGGTGTGAACGCAGCTCGATAGTGGACCGATGACTTGACGACCAGGATCTGCTGCTCGGTCGGCTCAATCCCCTGCGAGCGAAGGACTTCGAGATCGGTGGGCTGGTAACGCAGGCTGGTCGTGACGACCTGGACGCTGCCGCCGTGGTTGCCTTCGACCTCAAGGACGGCGGTTGGACCGAGGTCGATCGGGACACCAGTGTTCATCGGTCCCTTATGGACGAACTGGCCGTCGGTCAGCCTGACGACCTTCGCGCGAACGAAGAGCGGTTCGCCGTGGAAACTGTCGACGTGCCCACCGAGCTCGACCTCGATCGTCGCCCCTTCGCCAGCCTCGATCGCCTTCTGGACGGCGGCCGCGTCGACCATCGGCACGAGTGCGGCGCGTTTCGCTCCGAGCCGGAGCAGCGCGTCAAGCATGACGGTGCCGTCAGCCGGTGCGCCCCCACCGGGATTGTCGGCGATGTCGGCCAGCACGATTGGCCCCTCCGGTGCTGCCATCGCCTGCCGGATGGCGTCATCGACCGGGACCGGCTTGGCGCGGAACTCCTCACGGAGGCTCCAGATGTGATTTGCGACCTTCGCAGCCAGCGCCTTCGCCTGCGGCATGTCGTTGTCGGTCGTGACGATGACGCTGAAGTTGGTCAGCGGGATGTCGGCGAACGGGAAGCCCGGAAGATACGAGATATTCAGCACCCCGCGCTCGTTCTCCAGTGCGTGGACGAGGTGCTTGACGCCCAGCATCGGCTCGGCATGGGTGTGCTGCTTCTGAATCGCCGTCAGCATCGGTATTTTGACCAGCGCCGCTGTCGGCTTCGCGCCACCGCGGACGACCCGTGCCATCAGAGTGCCGCACTCATAGGCCCGCTCGTACGGATCGGTGTGCGGGTACTCGTCG
Source organism: uncultured Chloroflexia bacterium (assembly GCA_963763325.1). GTDB lineage: Bacteria > Chloroflexota > Chloroflexia > Thermomicrobiales > CFX8 > JBBECJ01. The sequence goes on along the minus strand of CAVXOL010000023.1, from coordinate 485,844 downwards.
TACGCGACGGCGATCGTGACCAGATCGACCAGTTCCTGGCTGATATTGCCGTGCAGGTCGAGGTCAACGATGATCGGCAGATCGTCACCGACCAGTGTCCGGATCGCGCGGACGATGTAGCTCTCGCCATCGTCGTCGAGCTCCGAGACCATCGCGCCATGCAGGTTGAGCAGGATGCCGTCGAGCGGTTGCTCATTGTGGGCGTGGGCGATCTTGCCGGCCAGCCGGTTGGTCAGCGTCTCGGTCGCCTCGGCATTGACCGGGCCAGCAGGCACGGCTGATGCCATCAGTGTTGGCACTACCTCGAAGTCCGCAGTCTCGGGCGGCATCGATGAATCCGCCGATTGGTGACTTCGTGCCGGTGTAGATGTCGCAGCATCTCGTCATCTTCCGACCAGCCACGCTCCCGAAAGTGCTGCAACGTTGTCGGAACCGTCGAAAGTGTGCTGCTCTCGTGTGAGATGCCGCCGATTGCAATTCTCATTCTGTTGCCCTCCAACTCATCCCTGCCCAAGTCGTTCGACCGGAGGGATGATAGCGCGAAGGGCTTTGGGCGCGGAACGCGAAGCGGCTCGCCGGTCGAACCGGTGAGCCGCTGATTGTAGAGCTGACGTGCTAACGGTTGCGCAGCATCCACGAGCTGCGTATACGAGAGACGACGATCGCCAGCGCGACACCGACCAGGTTGATGCCGTACTCGCTGAACGAGGTGACGACGCCGTTGACACTGCTGCTGCTGGAGAACGAGAGCGGGAAGTCGATGATCTGGCTGGTGACGCTGCCGTCGGTGTTCCAGGCGATGAATGGGATCTGGAGCATCGCCCAGGCTAGCACAATCGTCCAGCCGAGGCGTGGCCGCGACCAGAGCAGCGCGCCGCCAGCGACACCGACGATGCCGATCAGTGCTCGGCCCATCGCCGGGATCTCGCCGCCGAGGCCGTCGCCGATATTGAGGGCGAAACTGGCCGCGCCGACGATCGCAGCGTACCCCGCGACGAGCATCAGCCGTGACGAACGCTCCATGGATACCGGAGAAACCTGGACTGCCTGCATTGACCTGCTCCTTCGTGAATGAATGCGCGGCTGATCAACATCGATCGCCGATCCAATGCACCCATTACGGCGAATTGGCCGAATCTGGCTGTCGTCCACGATACACCCATCGTGTCGTCTGTTCACCCAGGGAGGCTGGCGCGGTTAGAACTCGGTGCTATGATGGCCGCCTGTCCGGTCAGGGAGGAAGGGAGACAAACGATGGCAACCGACGCGAACCGCGAGATAGATCGCGCAATCCTGAGCGAGATCTGGACCAGCGACGAGTCGTACAACGTCCTGCGTGAGCTCTGCGACGATATCGGCCATCGCTTCGGGGGTTCGGAATCGGAGCGAGAGGGCGCCGAGTTCCTGAAGCAGAAGATGGAGGAGTACGGCCTCGAGAACGTCCGGATCGAGGAATTCCCGATGGCTGGCTGGGATCGCGGTAGCGCGTACCTGAAGCTGGTCGAGCCGGTCGAGCGCGAGTTCCCGGTCATCGCGATGCCGTACTGTCCGTCAGCCGACATCACCGCCGAGATCATCGACGTTGGCGAAGGAGAGCTGGCCGATTTCGAGCGGCTTGGCGATCAGGTCAAAGGTAAGATCGTCATCTCAGCCGCCGAGACGAACAAGCCCGGTGAGCGCAAGAGCCACCGGACCGACAAGTTCGGCTGGGCGATCGAGCGCGGCGCGCTGGCCTACATCTACATCAACCAGAACCCTGGTATGTTGCGTATCACCGGTTCGATCACTGGTCGCAACCCGGGTGGCAACACCGCCGCCGACCGGGAAGCGCCGATCCCCGGCGTCGGCGTCTCGTGGGAGGCCGGCTCGGCCATCCTGCGCCTGATTGAGCGCACCGGTGGCAAGGGTAAGATCCACCTCAAGCTGGAGAACCGCACCTACGACAGCGTCTCGCGCAACGTGATTGGCGAGATCGTTGGCAGCGAGCATCCCAACGAAGTCATCCTGCTGGGCGGTCACTTCGATGGCCACGACATTTCGCAGGGCGCCGGCGATGACGGTGCTGGGACGATCACCGGCCTCGAAGCCGGCAGGGCGCTGGCGAAGCACAAGGGCAAGATGAAGCGGACCGTCCGGATCATTTGTTTCGGTTCGGAAGAGATCGGTCTGCTCGGTGCATTTCATCACGCCCGGACGACGGACCCGGATTCGTACCGCTTCGTGATGAACCTCGACGGCGCGGGACGTGGTCAGGGTGGTCAGGAGCAGCTCGTCCTATCCGGCTGGCCGGAGCTGGGCAAGTGGGTCGAGCATTGGTCGAAGGATCACCACTACGACCTGACGGTCGACGACCAGCTCAACTCGCATTCGGACCACTACCCGTTCGCGTTGCGTGGTATCCCAAACGGGACGCTCAACTCGAAGGATCGCACGGCGGGTCTGGTCGGGCGCGGCTATGGTCATACTGAGGCCGACACGTTCGACAAGATTCACCTGCGCGGACTCCAGATGTCGGCGATTGCCGTTGCGCGGCTGGCACTTGCAATGGCCCAGGAAGACAACTTCCCGGCCAAGCGCCGCACCGAGGACGAAGTCCGCGAGCAACTCAAGAAGAACAACCTGCTGGAGCGCGCCGAGCGGGCAGGACGCTTCCCGGCGAAGCAGGCGTAGGACGGGAATCGGGATTCGGGAACCGGGAATTGAACGGAACGTATCCTTTCAGCCACTCCCGAATCCCAATTCCCGATTCCCGATCACAAGGAGACACAATGTCGAACGACCTTCGAGCGATTGAACAGCAGATTCTGGCCGATGTCTGGACGACCGACGAACCCATGCGGGTGCTTCGCGAGCTGTGCGACGACATCGGCCACCGCTTTGGCGGATCCGAGTCCGAGCGTCAGGGCGCCGAGTTCCTCAAGCGCAAGATGCTTGAATACGGGCTTGAGAATGTCCGGACCGAGGAGTTCTCGCTCGCGAGCTGGGAGCGTGGCAGTGCGTCGCTGAATCTCCTCTCGCCCGTCGAACGCGAATTCTCAGTCGTCGCCATGCCGTACTGCCCCGCCGCCGACCTGACGGCGGAGATCATCGATGTTGGCGAAGGTGAACTGGCCGACTATGAGCGGCTGGGACGACGCAATCCAGGGACGGATCGTCGTCACCGACGCCGAGACGAACAAGCCCGGTGAGCGCAAGAGCCATCGCATCGTCAAGTACAGCTGGGCCGTCGAGCACGGTGCTGCTGGAATCATCTACATCAACCAGAACCCGGGCATGCTGCACATCACCGGTGCGCTGTTTGGTCACACCTCGATCCACGAGCCAGCTGAGAAGTGGGAAGTCGCCGATCCCGGGTGTCGGCGTCTCGTGGGAGGCCGGCTCGGCGATCCGCCGCCTGGTCGAACGCTCGGACGGCGAGGGCACGGTCCGATCTGAAGCTCGAGAACCGGACCTTCGCCAGCACGAGCCGCAACGTCGTCGGCGAGATCGTTGGCTCTGAGAACCCCGACGAGGTGGTCCTTATCGGCGGTCATTTCGACGGACACGACATCGCGCAGGCTGCCGGCGATGACGGAGCCGGGACGATCACCGGACTCGAAGCGGGCCGCGTCCTTGTTCCCCACAAGGGCAAGCTCAAGCGGACGGTGCGCGTCGTCTGTTTCGGGTCGGAGGAGATCGGTCTGCTTGGCGCGTTCCACCATGCGCAGACTACCGATCCGGACTCGTACCGCTTCGTCATGAACCTCGACGGCGCCGGTCGCGGAATGGGCGGCCAGGAGCAGACTGACGCTAACCGAGTGGCCAGAGCTACAGCCGTGGTTCGAGCAATGGTCGCGCGACCACCACTACGGGTTTGACATCCGCCAGCAGGTCAGCGCCTACTCGGACCATTACCCGTTCGCGTTGCGTGGCGTACCGAATGGCACGCTGAACGCCAAAGATTCAACGGCCGGGATGATCGGACGCGGCTACGGTCACACTGAGGCGGACACGCTCGACAAGGTCTATCTGCGAGGACTGCAGATGTCGGCGGCGCTCGTTGCGCGGCTGGCGCTGTCGATCGCGAATACGGATGACTGGCCAGTGACGGAGCGCCGCAGCGACGAGCAGGTCAGAGAGTTGCTTGAGAAGAACAAGTTCCTCGCGGCGGCGATCAAGACCGGCTATCTGCCCGGCTAGGCGGGACGCGAGATGGGGGCAGGGTGCCTTCCGGGTGGTGGACGAGACCCATACGACGCGACGTACCTGATCGTCTCGGGTGCGTCGAGCGCGCGTCGTGTTCCCGACCTGATCGAACAGCTCGCGCCTCGCGTCCCAAATCTGCTGACGGTGCTGACGCCGAATGCGTTGCGCATCGTCAGTCCGCGTGAACTCGCGCTCGTCCCAGGCCATCGCGTCGTCGAAAGCTACTTCGACGACGCGATCCGGCCGCGACCGCCGGAGGGCGTCCTGCTGGTGGCTCCGTGCTCGTTCAACACGCTCAATAAGCTGGCCCAGGGCATCGCAGACAGCCTTGCGCTGTCGATCACCGCCGAAGCGATAGGGCGTGGCACTCCGGTGATCGTCGCGATTTCAGTCAACGACCCGCTCTGGAACCACCCGCGGGCGCGACACTCGGCCATCGAATTGCGTCAATGGGGTGTTACCGTCCTCGACCCTGTTCCGGACTCGAGCGGGTGGCTGACGATGGCTCCGACCGAAACGATCGTCGCGCACGTGCTGAGCTCGCTCCCGCTGAACTCAGAGTCCCATCGCTAGCCGCCAAGCGCGATCGCCAGCACACCGGCACCGATCAGAACCGAGCCTGCGATCCGGACGTTGCCGATTCGCTCTTTCAGGATCACGACGCCGAGCAATGTCGCGAAGACGATGCTGGTTTCACGAAGCGGCACGATGTAGCCGATCTGGCTGCCTGAGACTTTCATCGCGGCCAGGACAATCAGGTAGGTGCCGATATGCAGCACGCCACCGATAATGATGGCGATTCGGTTCGTCTGCCAGGCGTTGGCAACTGCCGCTCGGCGCCGGGCAACGATGTACGGTAGCAGGAACAGGGTTTGCAGCCCGATCAACCCATAGACGTAGACGAGTGCGTTGGCGTGTTGGACGCCGGCCTTGTCCACCAGCGAGTAGGACGCAATCGTGAAGCCGGTCAACAGCGCGAACAGCATCCCGCGCCGTCCGTGCGCGATCTCTTCGGCGACCCGGTCTCGCGCACCGAGGACGCTGATCGTGACGAAGCCGAGCAGGATCGTGGCGATCCCCGCCAGCGCGACCCAGGTCGGCTGCTCGTCGAGTAGCGGGATCGCCAGCAGCGGGACGAGGACGACGCCGGTCCCACGTGCGATCGGGTAGGTCAGCGAGAGGGCACCGTTGCGGTAGGCAGCCGCCAGAAACACGACATAGACCACCTCCAGAAGGCCGCTGACCAGCAGGAACGGTATAACTCGAGTTGAAGCGCCGACGTTTGCAAATACGATGGCAACCGGAACGGCGTAGACGGCCAGTCCGAACGCGCTGATGGCGAACAGAAACGCCAACGGGTCGGCGCTGCGCTTCGCCAGCACGTTCCAGGTGGCGTGCATCACCGCTGAGATCAGGACCAGCCCAACTGCTACCACTCCCACCGGCGCATGGTACGTCCCCGGGCTCAAGCACACAATCCGCCCGCTCGTCGTCGCACGCTGCACTTGCCGAATCACGGCCGTCAGGGGATGATTGCCCGATCTTGGAGTGAGTGACCCTCCCAGCCGGGGAGCGGGATGATGGAGAACACGATGAGCGATACGACGACCGGCTTTGACATGCGGCATAAGAGCCGCGTCATGCATGACGGCCGGGACCGCGCCGCCGCCCGCGCGATGCTGCACGCGATTGGCTTTTCAGGACGACGATCTCAAGAAGCCCGATCGTCGGCGTTGCCCACTCCTGGATCGAGACGATGCCATGCAACTTCGGCCTGCGGCGGCTGGCCCAGTAGGTGATGGAGGGCATCCGTGCCGCCGGCGGCACGCCGATGGAGGTCAACACGGTCGCCATCTCCGATGGCGTGACGATGGGCACCGAGGGCATGAAGGCCTCGCTCGTCTCGCGTGAGCTGATCGCGGACTCGATCGAGCTGGTCGGTCGCGGCCATATGTTCGACGCGATCGTCATCCTGGCTGCCTGCGACAAGACGCTGCCTGCATCGGCGATGGCGCTGATCCGGCTCGACATGCCCGGCTTTGTCCTGTATGGCGGGATCGATCTACCCGGGGCGCTTCCAGGATCGCGACGTGACGATCGTCGATGTCTTCGAGGGCATCGGCGCGAACGCAGCCGGGCCGGATGACCGACGACGAACTGTACGAGCTGGAGCATTCGCGCTCCCCGGCGCGGGCGCATGTGGCGGACAGTTCACCGCCAACACGATGGCGACGGCGATAGAGATGCTCGGCCTCTCACCGGTCGGAATGGCCAGCGTGCCAGCAGGAGGACCCGGCCAAGCAGGAGATCGGCTTCGACGCCGGCCAACTGGTGATGGAACAGCTCGAACGCGGGCTGCGGCCAAGCGACATCCTGACGCGCGCCAGCGTTCGACAACATGTTCGCCAGTGCATGCGCGACCGGCGGATCGACCAACATCGTCCTCCACTCGCTGGCGATGGCGCGCGAGGCCGAGATCCCACTGACGATCGACGACTTCAACGCAATCTCCGACCGGACGCCGCTCATCGCCGACCTGATGCCGGGAGGAAAGTACACCGCGGTACGATGTCTACAAGGCCGGTGGAATCCAGCTCATCACGCAAGCGCCTGATCGAGGGCGGCGTCCTTGATGGCAACCAACTGACGCCGACCGGAAGACCCTCGCCGAGGAAAGCGCGGGGGCTGTCGAGACACCCGGCCAACAGGTCATTACGACCGTCGCTGAGCCATTCAAGGCACCGGGCGGGCTGCTCGTCCTTAAGGGCAACCTCGCCACCAAGGGCAGCGTCATCAAGATTGCCGCTGCCGACCGCTACAGCCATCGTGGTCCGGCACGCGTCTTCGACCGTGAAGAGGACGCGATGCACGCCGTCACTGAGGGACGAATCGTTGCAGGCGATGTGATCGTGATCCGATACGAAGGCCCACGTGGCGGACCTGGCATGCGCGAGATGCTGGGTGTGACCGGCGCGCTGGTCGGGGCCGGTCTTGGCGAGACGGTCGCTCTGATGACCGACGGTCGCTTCTCCGGCGGCACACGCGGCTTCTGCATCGGCCACGTTGCGCCGGAAGCGGCGATGGGCGGCGCTATTGCTGCTCTTCGCGAGGGCGACATCATCTCGATCGATGTCAAGGAACGGTCGCTCAACGTCGAGCTCTCCGACGACGAGATTGCAGCACGACTGGCCGACTGGCAGCCGCCGAAGCCACAGTACACATCTGGCGTCTTCGCCAAGTACGCGGCGCTCGTCTCGACGGCTGACGAAGGGGCGGTCACGCGTCCGAACTTCCAGTGACGGGCCGTTCCACAACCGGAACGCGGCGTTATGTCGGCGTATGAGCTTCTGCGCGGGGAGAAGTCGTGGATCATCTCGTCAGGGTGACGCTCGAAGTCGGACCGAAGGGCAAGAAGGTCGTAGCCGTAGCGCCCGATTGGCCCGGCCTCGCCCGTGGAGCGAAGACCGGCGACGCCGCGCTCGAAGTGCTACGCTCCTACCTCCCACGTTATTCGCCGGTAGCGCGGGCAGCCGGCATGGATCCCGCAGCGTTTGCCGACACCACCGCTCTTGAGGTGGTTGAACAATATGAGGGCACCGGTTCGACTGACTTTTGGGGCATCTCGTTCGGATTCTCGAGCATCGATCGTGAACCCATGTCGAGCGTCGCGTTGGAGCGACATCTGACGCTGATGCGGGCGTGCTGGTCGTATTTCGACGACGTTCGGTCGCGGGTCTCAGCTGAGATGCAGCGTGGCCCGCGCGGTGGCGGGCGAGATCGAGACCACATCGTCCGTCATACACTTGGCGCGGAGTTGGACTGTGCGAAGAAGATCGGCATTCTGACCCCGCTGGAGGAGATGCTCACGGAGGCCGGGCTGAACGCGCATCGCGATGCGTACTGCGACGCAATTCGGGCGTTGAATTCAGAGAGCAAAATGGCCCGAAACTGGCCGCTCAGATTCCTGATTCGGCACACCGCTTTCCACACGCTCGACCATACCTGGGAAATGGAAGACAAGGACCTGACTGCGACGGGTGCCTGAGGTCGGGCGCCAGATTTGGCAACGACTCATCGGACTCCCACGTTCTGCTAATCACTTCGACGGATACTCTCCTGCTCGTCGGGACCGGTCGGAGACCGGTCCGCTTCTCTCTCCTCCCGCAACAACTGTGACTCAAACTGTGAGATGACTTCATGGCGTCCATCCGCGTCGGATCGGATAGTGGATTCGGGCTCATCGACGAGCCACGACTCATGATCCGTCAAGGAGGACGCCATGCAAACACGCCTCACCGGCATTGCCGCACTCGTCATCGCGATCGGCCTGATCGTTGCGGCGGTCGGCAGTACTGGCGCAGTTTCCCCGGCCAACCAATACTTCGAGCGAACCTGGGAACGGACCGATCGACCGGTCGCTGACGGCGCCGTCTCCCGTACCTGGTTGTGGGGGCCAGCGGCCAACCACGCCGCACTTTCCGAGGAGTATGCTGGCGCGCCGGGCGGGGAGCGCCTGGTCCAGTATTTCGACAAATCGCGGATGGAGATCACGGATCCGAACGGCGATTCGTCGTCGATCTGGTATGTGACCAACGGACTGCTGGTTGTCGAGATGGTGACTGGCAACATGCAGATGGGCGATGCCACGTTCGAGGAACACGGTCCAGCTGACGTTCCGGTTGCCGGGGATGGCGACGACGCTGAAGGCCCAACCTACGCGACCTTCGCCGGTCTGCTGAACGCAAGCCCACTGCCCGACGAGGCTACGATCGTCCAGTTGGTCGATCGCGATGGGAATGTGTCGATCGACGCCTCTTTGGCGGCCTATGGCGTGACGGCCGCGCACCGTGTGACGGTGCCGAACATCGACCATCAGGTTGCGTCTCCGTTCTGGGAGTTCATGAACGCTTCCGGGACCGTTTACCAGGATGGCGGATTGACGACGGCAACGCTGTTTGAGAGCGCGTTCTATGCGACCGGCTACCCGATCACCGAGGCGTACTGGGCGGATGTAAAGGTCGGCGGGATTGACCTCGTCGTATTGATGCAGTGCTTCGAGCGGCGCTGCCTGACCTACACGCCCGGCAATCCCTCCGGTTGGCAGGTCGAGGCTGGCAATGTTGGTCTGCACTATCACACCTGGCGGTACGGGCAGGCCGGAACTCAGACCGCGACGGCGACCGTAACACCGGCGAGTACGACGACATCCACGCTAACGGCCACAGCTACTGGCACATCGGCCGAGACGCCGGCGGGTACCTCAGTGAGCACGCCGACCAATACCCCAACAACTGCGGCGACGAACACACCGGAGAATACGCCGCCCAGCAGTCCGTCGAACACTCCGTCGAGCACAGCCACCAGCCCAACCGGCTCGTACGCTCGTGTCTACGTGACCGAAGCCGGTCAGGATCGCGTCCAGGTGTTCGATTTCAGCGGCACTCATCTGTTCACATTTGGTCAGAGCGGAACCGCGGACGGTGAGTTCAGGAATCCGTACGCCATCGCGGTCGATCGTGAAAAGGGATTCGTCTACGTGGCGGACAGCTTCAACAATCGCATCCAGAAGTTCAATCTGGATGGTCAACACCTCCTGTCGTGGAATTCCTACTATCCACTCAGCGTTGCCATCGGCCCGGACGGCAGTGTCTACGTGACAGAGGGCGACTATGTTATTGAGCGCTTCGACTCGTCGGGGGCCTCAATGCAGAGCTGGGGTGGGGCTGGAACCGGTGATGGCACGTTCTACCAGCCAGTCGGTCTGGCTGTCGATCAGTCTGGCTCGGTCTTCGTCGCCGATACGGGCAATGACCGTATTCAGTCGTTCACGGCCAGGGGAGCATTCGTCGCGACATGGGGCAGCACCGGCGCGGATATTGGCGAGTACGATGAACCTTACATGATCGCCAGCGACCAGCGCGGCAGCCTCTACGTTACCGACAAGGTCAACAACCGGGTCGTCAAGACGGACACGAGCGGCAACGTGCTGCTGAGTTGGGGAGGGTTCAACGTACCGAGAGGAATCGCCGTGGAACCAACCTCCCGCGACCACATCGTCTTTGTTGCAGATACAAACAATGACCGCGTCGTCGCATTCAACGGCGAGACAGGCGCGCGCCTGTTCGCATTCGGTGGCCGCGGTTCTGGTGCGGGTGAGTTCATCTTGCCGTACGGGGTCGCCGTCTACGTCGATCCGTTGCGTTAGCCGAGCTGGCTCGTTGGGTCAACGGTCGATTCGAAGGTATCGATCCGGGAATGTGGTGGGGGCAAACATTGTCACTATTTAGTGACACTCGATGATGCCGGTATCGAGCCAATGAGGCTATTCGCTCAACTGATGATGCCGAGCTTCCTGCCTTTGGGGTGGGAAAGCTCGGCATTTTCGGTCGTGATGCCAGTGATTGTGATTGTCAGTCAGCAACCTGGTCGAGCGGGAGTTCGAATTCCTCAGGCTCGGTGTAGTTCCGGACGCCGCTGACGACGTCGTCCTTGATGAGGAAGAACGAGACGACCGCCATCGCCATGATCGCGAAGGCCGAGACGTAGATCGCGCGGTCCATGCCGGCCATGAACGCTTCGCCACTCGCGAGCCGGATCGTCGCTATCGCATCTGGATACTGCTCCAGACCGGGAAATCCGCCGCTCTCGACGATCTCGTCGATCACACGTCCACCCTGGCTCATGCCGTTGCTGATGAACGCGATCGCTTGCGAGACGATCGGGTCGCTGTTGGTCTGCTGCAACGTCTGGACCGAGGGATCGGCGTTGAACGTGTCCTGGTAGGTGCGGTTCATGATCGTGCCGAGGAAAGCGATCCCGAACACATTGCCAATCTCGCGGATTGCGCCGTTGACGGCAGATGCAACGCCACTTCGCTCGGATGGAACGCTGTTGAGAACGGCTGTCGTCATCGGCGCGAAGATGAACGACATCCCGAGGCCCATCACCAGGTAGGACGGCAGCAGATCCCAGTAGCTGCCATCGACGCTGGCGCGCATGTAGAGGAGTGTTCCGAACCCGGCCACGATCATCCCGAACGAGATCAGGATGCGCGCGCCGATGCGATTGACGAGCGCGCCGGACGCCGGAGCGCCGAACATCATGACGATCACCATCGGGATCAACGCCATCCCGGCCCGGACCGGCGAGAAGCCAAGCACGTTCTGCAGGTAGAGTGTGCCGAAGAAGGCCAGACCGGCGATCAGGAACGAGATCGCGAAGGCGTCGATGTTGGCGCCGGTGAAGGTCGGTGACTTGAAGAAGCGGAGCGGCACCATCGGCTTCGCAGTTCGCGATTCAACCCAGACGAACGCGACGGCGAGGATCGCCGCGATCGCGAACGCCGCCAGAATCAGCGAATCGTTCCAGCCGCGCTCGCCAGCCTCGATCAGGCCGTAGGTCAGCGAAGCGATTGCTCCGGTGATCAACACTGTCCCAGGAATGTCGGTCGCGACGTCTCCAGTCGTGTCCTTCGATTCCGTCACGACCGCCTGGGTCACGATGATTGCGAGAATGCCGATCGGGACGTTGATGAGGAAGATCCACTCCCACGACACGTACTGGACCAGCAGCCCACCAACGACCGGGCCGAGCGCCAGACCGGAGACGGAGACCGCTGACCAGATACCGAGCGCCTTGCCGCGTTCTTCCGGCGGGAAGGCATTTGAGACGAGTGAGAGCGACAGCGGCAGGATGAAAGCCGCGCCGAGCCCCTGCAGCGCACGGGCCACTATCAGCATCTCGACGTTCCGGGAGAAGGCCGCGAACAGCGACGACGCCGTGAACATCGCGATACCGATGACGAACCAGCGCTTGCGTCCGAGCCGGTCGCCGAGGCCGCCAGCCGTAATCTGGAGCGACGCGAAGACGAGGATGTACGACGACACGATCCATTGCAGTTGCGTCGTCGTTGCGTCCAGATCACGGGAGATCGTCGGCAGCGCGACATTGAGGACCAGGTTATCCAGAATTGCCATGAAAAGCGCGAAACAGGCCGCGATCAGTGTGTACCACTTCGCGTTGCCCTCGTTGACTCGACCGGCAAGTGATGAGTTCATACTCATTGGCAAACCCCGTTCGCTACCTTGCGTGAAAGCGATATCGCTCCCGGTCACCACGGCGCCCCAGCCGTGATGTTCCCTATCCTAGAGTTTGTGAACTCTGTAACAAACCGTCCGGATGGACAGTGTGACCCGGCCTGAAGGTCAGTTCCTCGTCCGATGGGCAGTGCCCGGCCGGTAGGGCAACCGCGACTTCCACTTTGAATCCTACCGAGCGAGCGGAGTCGTGTGACTGTCCATTGGGATAGGGAGGTACAGGTATTTCGGAGTCCGTGGCAACCTGTACCAATGACGGATATGATGGATACCGGCTCTGGCCAGCCAGAAGGGGAATCACCACGGATAGTGCAACCACCGACCTGACGACGAACGAACAGCAAGTCGTTGCTCCCGCGACGAACTCGATTGACGCCGACGAGGATACCTACGACGCCAAAGGCGTCGCGGTTGCGTCGTTCGCGCACTTCTCACACGACCTTTACCCATCGTTTATTGGGCCGCTGGTGCCCGCCATTCAGGACAAGCTCGGCGTCTCGCTGGCGATGGCGAGTCTGATGGTGCCGGCCCAGCAGATGCCGAGCATCCTCCAGCCGTTCATCGGCGCCGTCGCCGACCGCACCAGTCGACGCTGGTTTGTCGTGCTCTCACCTGCGATGGCGGCCATCTCGCTGTCATCGCTCGGGCTGGCGCCAAACATCGCCGTCGTCTTGATGTTGTTGCTGGTGTCCGGGTTGGCATCGGCGATGTTCCACGCGCCGGCCGTTGCGCTGGTCGGTGAGTTCGGCGGCAGGAAGATGGGCCGGGCGATGTCCATCTTCATGGCCGGTGGAGAAATGTCGCGAACGATCGGACCGATCCTGATCACCGGCGCGATCGCGTTGTTTACCCTCGAAGGCTCGTTCGTCGTCATGACGGTCGGGATCGTCGCCTCGGTCGTCCTTTATCTGACGCTCGATACGACGGTGACTGACGCGAGGCGTCAGGCGCAGACAAAGGTCGCGATTCGCCCGATCCTGCGTGCTCGACGAGGCCCGATCGGTGGACTTCTCGCATACTCGATCCTGACCGGCATTGCGACGACGCCGTTCCACTTCTTCCTCGTCAAAATGCTCGTCGATAAGGGGCACGGCGAGTGGTACGGAGGCTTCGCGCTCTCGACACTGTTCGCGTCCGGCGTTGTCGGCGGGCTGATCGGCGGCAGCCTATCCGATCGTGTTGGCCGGCGCGCGATGTTGTTTGCCTTCACAGTCCGCGACTCCGCCGCTGCTCTACTTCTATCTCTGGGTCGAGAATGGATCGTGGTGGGTGCTGGGCATCCTGGCGCTTGCCGGCGCGATCACGATGGCGCCGCGCTCGGTGATTCTGGCGGTCGGCGCTGAGATTCTGCCGGAAGCGCGTGGCCCGATGGCAGGCATGCTGCTGGCGCTCGGCTTCGTCTCGATGAGCATCGCCGCGCTGGCGTTCGGCGCGTTTGCTGACACGATCGGGATCGTCGAAGCCTACTGGTTCGTCCCAGTCATCTGGTTCCTGGCCTTGCCCTGTATCGCACTCCTGCCGCGGAAAGGCGCGCCGCTTAGCATGCCTATCGCGGATTAACTCTCCCGCCACCTCTGTCTTCATGCTACGGTGCTTGTGTTCTTCGTCGTGTGATGCTTCGACAGATCACGGTGAGGTCATCACCGGCATCGATGAAGTCTCGCCGGGCCTGTTCCGGTTCAGGTACGAAGAGTGAACCAGTCACACCGGCGTGGTGCGACAGTGCTCCATTGGCACACCCTATTTGCGACTTCAACGACGACAGGAGCCGTGCTCGATGCCTGGGACCAGACTTCCGATTGACCTGGGTGATGGACTCATCCTGAGGCAGGCGACGCTCAGCGACCATGACGCCCTGGTTGAATTCAATTCCCAGATTCACACCTATCAGGACGGGCCGTCGGAGGCGACGGGCGCGTCGACGTCCGATCTGTTCGGTCTGCGTCAACCCCATCCCGGTTCGACGCCCGGCGATTTCACGATCGTCGAAGATGTTCCAGGTGGAATGATCGTGTCGTCTCTGTGCCTGATCCCCCAGGCATGGAACTATGGCGGGATCCATCTCCCCGCGACACTCATCGAGCTGGTGGGGACGCGGCCTGAGTATCGTAATCGCGGGCTTGTTCGGCGACAATTCGAGGTCGTCCATGGCTGGTGCGAGGATCGCGGAATCATCGTCCAGGGCATCTCCGGGATACCGTGGTACTACCGGCAATTCGGCTACGAGTATGCGTTGCACTACGGTACCGGGAGGGTCGCGCGGCGGTCGCTCGCGCCGAAACTTGAAGGTGATGAGCCGGTCCGGGTGCGAACGGCTACCGTTGAGGACGCTGCATTCATTGCCGACCTCGAAGAGTCGAACCGGAGTCGCTGGATGGTCACAGCCGTTCGCGATGAAAATACCTGGCGGTACGAGATTTCCGGCCGCAACCCCGTCAGCGATTCCTTCATCCACGTCAATATCGTCGAACGCATGGACGGGACGCCGATCGGCTATTTCGCGTATGCGATGCTGCCGGGCGACCCACCCTGGATCGTTGCGTTTGACGTCGTTGCGACCGCATCCTGGCTGGATGTTGGCCCGACAGTCCTGCGTCACATGCTTGCTGTCGTGGATGCGCGCGCTGAGGAGCGCACCGAGGTGTACGTTGCTTTTGAACTTGGCGCGGACCACCCGGCGTACGATGCGCTGCCGTCCGTGTTGAGTCCGAGCTCCAAGAGCTATGCGCTCTACGTCCGCGTTCCTGACTTTCCGGCATTTCTGCAGCGGATCGCGCCGGTCCTCGAACAGCGGCTGGCTAAATCGGTCGCGCACGGGTTCAGCGGTGAGCTCCAGGTGAACCTCTACCGTGATGGACTCAAGCTCATGTTCGAAAGTGGCAGGTTGGCATCGGTGACGCGGAACGTATGGAGTACACGATCGCTGCTTCACTGCCCGATCAAACCTTCGTGCAGTTGGTATGTGGGTATCGTTCGCTCGCCGAGCTCGATGCCTGGCACCCCGATTGCCGAATTCGGACAAACGAGGCGCGCGTACTACTTGATGCGCTGTTCCCAAAGCAGCCATCGTTCGTTTGGCCACTCTGGTAGCTCAGTCTTCAGGGGCAAGCACGAGTCGTCCAGTTGTCCGAAGTTGGCGACGCTTCTGCATCCGAGCCGAATCGCGACGATCACTTGATGGCCACCGCCAGCCAGCGGCTCGACGCGGATGCCGCCGTAGTTATTCGTGATCGAAAGGAAGTGGCGCTTGAAACGGTAGTCGGGTTCGAGCAAATTGGCTGCCGTGGACGACGGTCCGGTTGAAGATCATCTGCTTGAGGACGAGCGGTGTCGTCATCGGCGCTGCTGGTGACCTGGTGAACGACGCCAGGGCCGTTGCGTTGGCGAATCGTGAAGGCACTCGCACAGTGGACATCACCGGAAAGGATGATGACCTGACGGTGCGGCCCGTCGGCTTCCCATGCCGAAGAGCTTGTCCAGCAACCGGTTGCGGCTGTTGATGAAACCGGTTGAGCACCAGCGGTCGCGGATTGACTCCGCGAAGCGCTTTGGCACGAAGTCAAACAGACGGGGCAAACCAGCGCGCTGTATGGGTCACTGGCACGCTCGACATGACGAACAGGGTCGAGACGTTTCTGGCGTCGGCGCTCTCCAGCCAAGAGCAGCCAATCCCACTGCTCGGCGCCCATCATCGTGCCGCTCTCATAGTCACGGGGAGCCGCGCACGTCGAGCGCGACGATCGCAACGTTGCCCCAGCGCTGGAGCCAATGGAACGGCGGGCTTTCTGGCCCTCGCCGTCCGGATTCCGCCCGTGCTGGTACTCGCTGTAGGCGCGACTGGCCGCTGGCAAAGAGGCGCAGGTCAGTTGGAGACTTCTCGGCCGTCGAGCCCCAGTTGTCGTAGATATCGTGGTCGTCCCAGATACAGAGCGTTGGCAGCGATTCGCGAAGCTCCGCGAATGCCGGTCTGATTAAAAAAGCCGCGGTAGTTCCGGCGATAGCGAGCCAGCAGCTCATCGTCCGGCAGCGGATCATTGGCATCGTCTGACAGCGCGTCGCGAACGCTGATCGGCTTTAACTCGTCAGCGTAGATCTGGTCACCGGTCAGTAGCAGGAATTGCCCGCCTGCACGGCGCATATCCTCCTTGATGGCTGGGTAGATCGCAGCATCAGCCTCGCGGACGACGATCTGGCCGTCATCGCCTTCCGCAAAGGGCATGTGGCAACTCCCGAAGCCGAATGTTAAAGCCGTGGGAGTTCCGGGCGTCGGGGCAAAATGACCGTCGCGACGCTGGTCGCCGATGACGACTGAGAATGGCGTTTCCAGGCACTGGCTCTTCGAAACCAAGGACGAATACACCGGTCCAGTCGGTTTCCTGGCTGAGTTGGATCGTTCCAGTGACGTCCGATCTGTCTGGCGACGAGAGCGTGGCTGTCAGTGCTGGATGGCCGGAGAATCTGACCCAGACGCGGACTGACCGGTCGTCGATCGCACCGATCTCAACGGCGTTGTCGAGACCTCGGTCAGGAAAGATGCTCGGCACTGCGTCTCCTCGTCATCATATGCCAGGTGACGATCTCCCGGCAGGTTCGTGCGACGATGATACTTGCAGAACGCCTGCAAGGGTTTGGGGGTGGGTCGTGGATCGATTGCGGAAGATAGAGATGAAGATTGCGATGGAATTCGGCGTCGGCCCGGACGGCGATACGCTGCCGGCGGCCACGCTGAACGATGATGGCCAGCCGCGCCTGCTTGTCAGCCGATCTGAGAACGTCGACGCGATCTATTTTCGGCACGACGTTCCAACGGCCATGCGCGACGAGTTGTCGTCACTCGGTGTCGAAGTGCTGGTGCGCGACGAGGCTCGCGTTCGGGGCATCCTTGATCGGCATCTCCGCTGCGAGAAGGTGTACCGGATTCGCTGGTACACGATCGAACAGATGCCGGAACGAGACGCGTACCGTGATGTCATCGTCCTCGATGGCCGGCACGTGATCGTCGTCGATGGCGAGGTTGTCGCCTGGGCGAAGACCGACACCGAGGACGATGCATCTGCTGAGGTCTCGATCGCGACAGAGCCAGCATTTCGAAGACGGGGTTACGCGCGTCAGGTTACGGCGTCGTGGGCGGCGCAGGTGCTGGCTGCCGGAAAGGTCGCCTTCTACAGCCATCTGCTTGAAAATGCGCCGTCCCAATCCGTCGCGGAGAGCCTCGGGCTGACTCACCTGTCAGACGAAATCGAGTACTTATGACAATCAGGTCCGTCTGGTGGCACCGCAGGCAGATGATTCCCATGGGGTGGTCCGGCCCATCCAGTGAGGAGCACGCGTCAATGATTGACACCTGCCAGATCAAGCCACAAATGCCGGTCGTCTCCTCGAACAACGGGCAGGTTGCGACCGTCGATCATTTGGATGCCGATAACTCGATCAAGCTGACCAAAGATGAAAGCGGCCAGCATTACTGGATTGCGGTCGACCGGTCACACGAGTCGACGAACACGTCCACATCGACCGGCCCGGCCAGCAAGCCATGCAGGAGTGGTATACCGACGTTCCCCATTAGCGATCAGGACAACATTTGACCGCGAGACTTACCTGGTATCCGTACGGGGCCAGTTCAATATCAATCCACCGGTGGCTTGTGCGGCGCCCAAGGGGACATTTCCTCGTACGCAGCAGCCGCGCGCAGGACGGTCGCGTCATCGCGCCAGCGCCCGACGAACTGAAGACAAACGGGAAGTCCGTTGGCAGCGAATCCACACGGTACGGTCGCGGCCGGCTGACCGGTCAGGTTGAACGGGTATGTGAAGGCTGTCCAACCGAGGTAGTTGACCGGTCTGCCATCGATCACGCCGGGGTGATCATCGCCCGCCGGAAACGCGGTAACCGGCATCTGCGGTGTCACGAGCAGATCCCAATTGCCGTCCTCGAAGAAGCCCCGCCAACGGTGGTAGTAGGCCGTCCGTTGGACGTGAGCGTCGTACAGATCGACGGCAGTCAGTTGCAGCCCGCGTTCGACAAGCTCGATCCGTCCAGGATCAATCAGTTCACGCACGTCTTCGAAGTCGTTCTTGTGACGGCCTGCCTGGGCGGCGATCCAGATCGTGTCGAGCGTCGTCCATGGGTCGGGAATGCCGGGATTGACCTCCTCGACATGCGCTCCAAGGTCGCTCAGTCGTTGGGCGGCGCGAGCGGTGATCTCACGCACTTCCGGATCGACTGCTGCGTAGCCGAGGTCGGGCGACCAGGCGACGCGTAGGCCGTTGATCCCTCCGTCGCAGGCTGCGACGAAGTCGGTGTCGATCGGGTACGAGGTGCGGTCACGATCGTCCTGCCGGCCGACGACATTGAGCAGTAGCGCTGCGTCACGGACGGTGCGGGTCATTGGCCCGAGGTGCGAGAGCACCTCGACGGCGCTGGCCGGGTAGTAGGCGACCAGCCCGAGCGTCGGCTTGAGACCGAAAATGCCGCAGAACCCTGCCGGAATCCGGATCGAGCCAGCACCGTCACTGCCCTGCGCCAGCGGTCCGAGGCCAGCCGCTACGGCAGCTGCTGCTCCCCCGCTGGAGCCACCGGCGGTTGCGCCGTGTTTCCAGGGGTTGTGAGTCGGGCCGATCAGCCGATTTCCGGAGTCACCCTTCCAGCCGAACTCTGGTGTGTTGGTCTTGCCAAGCATGACTGCTCCGGCGGCGTTGACTCGTTCGACGAACGGGCCATCCTCGTCCGGCACCCAGTCCTGAAACAGCAGCGACCCCATCGTCGTCCGAATTCCGGCCGTCGGCGTCAGGTCCTTGATCGAGATCGGGATCCCGCAGAGTGGCCCTGGCTCGCCGTTGCTGCCCCAGGCATGCTCGGCCTTGAGTGCGTCATCCAGCGCTCGCTCGACAGTGACGGTCAGAAATGCGTTCAGTGTTGGGTTGAGCCGTCCGATCCGTTCGAGGATCTGGCCAGTAACTTCAAGCGGTGACAGCTCACGTCGCCGGAAGCGCTCGCGCAATTCAAGCGCCGACAGATAGCAGACATCCAACCCTTCCACGATGGCCCCCCGCCCTGCATGACCCTGACAATCTCTGCTTCACAATAGCACGCTAAGCCCAATCGACGAGCGCAGGTGCCAGGCCTGCTATTCTCGCGCGGATGTGAGTGTACCCAGTAATGGAGAAGAGGCACGATTGAGCATGACGACCAGCAGCCTGACAGAGCGCCAGGATCGCGTTCTGCGGGCAATCGAATCGGCCCGGACGGCAACCCGCAAGACCAGCGAATTCATCCACGCCAACCCGGAAGTCGCGATGACCGAGGAGAAGTCCTCAGCAGCGTTGGCGGATCTGATGGAGGAGTTCGGGTTTGACGTCGAGCGTGGCGCTGGCGGCGTCAAGACCGCGTTCGTCGCCAGGCGAGGCTCTGGATCGACGGTAATCGGATTCCTGGCCGAATACGACGCGCTTCCTGGCGTCGACCATGGCTGTGGCCACAATCCTTCGGCTACGGGCTGTGGCTACAGCCGCACCCCGTCACCTTCGCTCCCGATCTTGAATCCACGCTCAGTGACCTGCCGGTGCTCGACGCTGGCAGGGTCGTTGAGCGGATTCGAGTGATTCAGGTGGATGAACGAGACGTACTTTCCGGCATCAACCTGCGGACTGCAAGCGCTCGATCGTCTCGATGACGGGCGGGTGTGGCACGTTGCGGCTGGTTGGCGCGGCCCAGAAGCAGCCATCAAGGAACGCAGCGTCAACGTCGGCGACGACCGCCGCGATGTCCTGGTCCCATTCGTCCCACCGGTCGATGTCAGGCAGGTAGAGCACGGTCTGGTTTGGGCCGGATATGAGCAAAGCGACGGTATCTGTTTCCCATTCGGCGCGATGGGGCACCTCGAGGGCTGTCAACATGACACCCGGTAACAGCTCAAACGCCTTCCCAACTGGCAGCGGTTCGAGCGTGATGAACTCCTCGCGCACCATGCCGGCCCACGGTTCGTTGGCCATCAGGAACGCGTGCATCTTCGGTGGTGCGAGGACGTGTGTCCCACGCGCGGCCAGAACGGATCGGTCGAGTTGCCACAGCCCAGCATAGTGGCCGGTATGGGCATGGGTCAGGACGACGATCTCAGGCTCACCGTAGCGTTCACCCTCGAAGCCTTCGCTTCGTGCCGGAGCGTTCCCAGAGCATGTGGTACTGCTCCTCGAATGCGCTGGTTGCGTCGATCAGCGCCAGCCGGTCGCCGGAGACGACGCCTGCGCTGGCGGGCAAGCGGCGCCTGGTATGGTCTGCTCGGGCGGCACGGCAGTTCGCGCAGAGGCAACCGGCGTGTGGCAGTCCGCCGTCCTGCGCCGAACCGAGGATCACCAGTTCCGCATCGGTCACGTCGTTCGCCTCTCGCTTGTTCACGTCGTGAGGAGCATCTCGGCCAGCACTGTCAGCGCCGGTCCGGCTGGAGCTTCGATTCGGAGGTCGGCTTCCTCGTCGAGGGCCGTCTCGCCGATGTTCACGATCGCCAACTGAGCCCCTGATGCTTTCGCGATGGCCGGGACACGAGCGGCAGGATTGACGAGCAGCGTCGACCGACGACGAGCATGACACCCGCCATCTGCGCGACTGTGAAGGCGTTGAGCAGTTCCGCGCGCGGCATCGGCTGGCCAAAGGCGACCGTGCCCGATTTCAGGATGCTCTGCCGCAGTTTGGGCAGGGCGGCGGTGCCTGCAGACTGGCGGCGATATCAATGAAGTCCTCGATGGGATGGTCACCGCATTCAGTGCAGCGGATTGTGCGCGTGTGCCGTGCAACTCGATCACGCGCTCTGGTTCCGATCCGGGAGTCGGTGTGGAGGCCGTCGATATTCTGGGTGATGATCGCGTCGAGAGCACCCGTCCGCTCAAGGGCTGCGAGCGCCAGGTGTCCCGCGTTGTAGACTCGCCGGCTGCCCTGCGCGTATCGCTCCGGCAAGGCATGCCACCAGGCCAGTCGCGCCTCCTCGCTGGCCATGAACTCCTGGTAGGTGACCGGTTTGGCGCTGCCCGTCGTCCAGAGTCCTTGTGGCCCGCGATAGTCGGGGATGCCCGATTGGTCGAAATACCGGCGCCGGTGAATGCAACCAGCGGCGGGCGCGAATGGATCACCTCTGCCAACGCATCGAGTTGTTGGAGCTGTCCTGATGTGAGTTCTAGGGTGGATGAGGTCATCTGGCTGATTTAGCTTCCCGCTTCAGGTGATGGACAATGGCGGCGTGTCAGTCCGCTGTCAATTCTACCGGCCGCTGTCGAACCGCCAGCCGGAACACTTCCCTCGCGTTCTCGCTGAAGACTCGCCGCGCATCGGCTCCGGCATTGGCGGCAGCGACGTTTCGGGCGAGTCGAAGTCGAAATGGGGGTAGTCCGACGCGAACAGCAGCGTCTGCTCCGCACGTCCCCATTCCAGCACCTTTAGCAGGTCCTGCTTGCTGTCCGGAGACTCCATGGGTTGTGTGGTGAAGCGACAGTGCTCGTAGACATACTCGCTCGGTGGTCGCTTGACCCACGGCGTTTCGCGACCGAGCGCCTTCCAGTCGGAATCAAGCCGCCAGAGGTAGGTTGGTAACCATGTGAAGCCGCCCTCGATGAAAACGACCTTCAGGGTGGGATAGCGTTCGAACAATCCCTCGAAGACCATGCTGGCCAGGTGGCTCTGATATGCCAGCGCACGGCCCTGTCGCAACTCGATGTAGTACGACGGGTAGCCGACGGGCGTTGGCTGTCCGTTCATTCCGGCGCCTTCGCTACCGGTGTGCAGGACGAATGGCAGATCGAGTTCGACACAGGCTTCAAAGATCGGATCGTAGAAGCGCTGTCCGTATGGGTAGCGAGCGCCGTTCGGGACGAGGATGCCGACGATGCCGTCATGTGGGCCGATTCGTCGGACCTCCTGGGCCGCCAGCCTGGGCTCCTGGGTTGCGATGATGGCGGCGCCCTTGAGCCGGGCATCCTTCTCGATCCAGTTCTCGATCATCCAGTCGTTGTAGGCCCGCGACAGCGCGTTGGCGTAATCGGTGTCGGGCAGCGTTGAGATCGGCCGGTACTCCTGGCCGAGCAGAATACCGAACTCGACGTTGTAGCGGTCGAGGTGCTGCCGGCGCATCAGGTCGAGATCGGACCCGGCCGGACCGCCGTCCTCCGGCCACGAATCCGCCCGGCTGCCACGATCTCCTCCGTTCGGGTAGCCAACACGCTGGGACAGGCCGGTTCCAAATAACTCGATCCGTTCCTGATAGACCCGTGGCAGGTATGGGAACAGGTCCTTCGGCCCGCGGGTCGTTTGATGCAGGTCACAATCGATGATCGGCTCGCGGCTGGATGTTGTCATCATGTGCTCCTGTCGTGGAAGCTCGTCGCCCAGCGTTCGTTAGACGTGGAGGACGACGAAACCGTCTTCGATTGTCACGTCGAATGTTTCGACCGTCGGGTCGTCGGCCTCTGTTTCGACCGTCACTTCGTAGCTGCGGACGCGAACACGATGTGGATTAAAGACCGACCTGCCGGTGCGAATGTCGAATTCCCAGCCATGCCACGGACATTTGATCACGTCCTGGTCGTCGCGGTAGGTAATTTCGAACGGCCTTGATGCGTCGGTACGTCCGAGGATGATGCCGAGGCAGAGCGGAGCGCCCTGATGCGGGCAACTACTGCGGAGCGCGAGCAGTTCTCCGCGAAGGTTGAAGACGCCGATCGAACGGCCGTCTGCCTCAACGATGCGTCGAGAACCAGGTGGAAAGTCGCGCAACCGCGCCACGACGTGCCTGCTCATCCGGACCTGCCTCCGTTGCCGCCCACAGTCTAACGCTGCCCGCTGGATCGAACAACGACATGGACAGCGAGGTTAACTGTGGGCGCCGGCGTCTCAGTTCGTGGCAGCACCTCCGAGACAGTGGCGGGTCTCGGATCGGCTGGCTCGTCGGACGGAAGCCGGCCACCGTAGGCGACGACGTAGACGGCGACTGACAGGACGCAGAAGATGCCGACCGAGATATAGGCCGGGGTGTAGCTGCCAGTCCGGGCGATGATTTGCCCCGAGATGAAGGCGGCGATCGCGAAGCCGATGTTCCACGACGCCGAGCGCATTCCGAATGCGTGCGCCCGCGCCGACGGCGGCAACAGTCCTCCGACATGGGCCGATTCGAGCGGCCACGCCATCGAGCCGGAGATGCGTCGCGCCGCGTACGCCAGTGACACTACCGCCGGAGTCGGGAACACGATCAGGGCCAGGTGGATTGGAACGTGGTAGAGCCTGATCCAGACCTGGGCGGTAACAAGACCGATCCGACGCGCGAGTGCCGGGCCGGCCAGTGAGACGCCAGTCGTTATCAGGCCGGAGAAGGCGAAGATCAGGCCAATCGTGCTCGTCGGCGTTCCCATGTCTTCGAGCAGGACATTGTAGAACGGCTCGATCGCGCCGACACCGAACGCGAGGAGGAGACCGAGCAACGTCAACGCGATGATGTCCCGCCGTGCCTGACGGCGGACGCGATGATTTGGCAACTGAGCGTGAGCGACCCTGAAGTCGTGGTGGTGCTTGTCGTGCCGGACGGCGCCCATCGCCAGCATCGGCAGCAGGCTCAACCCGGTCAGTACCGCTCCGAGGACGAGCGTCCAGCGGTATGCCGTGACACTCTCAGCGTCGGCGCTGCTGGCGAGGGCGATGATCCCCGGCAGGACACCGCCCAGCAGACTGCCGAGCATCACGGATGCCGAATTGAGTGCCGACGAAAGCGCGGCAATCGTCGCCGTATGCGGCTTCGGTGTCCACTCGATTACGAACGGCATCTGGTTCGTCAGAATGAAGGCGCTGCCGACGCCGTTGAAGGCAGCCAGTGTGAGCAGCATCCATCCTTCGGTCGCGAAGCACATCGCCAACATCGAGGCCGTGAACTCGACGGTTCCGACGACGATGCAGGCCCAGTTGCCGAAGCGGTTGATCAGGAAACCGATTCCGAGACAGGTGAGGCCCATCGTAAGTGTGTAGACGGCGTTGAAGGCGCCGATGAATCCCTCATCGTAGCCGAGCTGAACGAGATACAGGTTGAACATCAGCGCAAAAACACCGATGCCGAGGTAGGAGATCAGCGCATAGCCGAGGAACAGGTGAATATCGCGGCCGCATTCAACGATCCGCTGCCAGTACGACCGCATGTTCTTATGTTTGTCCTGTCCCGCTCCCCACGCGTCAGTTGACCACCGCTAAGGATACGGGGCGGGAGGCGTCGGATAACAGGTATCAGGTAACAGGAGGTAATTGACGAACGACGACCACTCTCCTGACACCTGATACCTGTCACCTACCTCAGTACATGCGCTCAATGTCCAGCACATTGCGCATGTCATCGGGCTTGCCAGCAATGTACGCGTGCAGGTTGTGGAGCAGGATGTCGGTGATGCGGCCGTTTTCGTGGTGCGAGGTGCTGGCCGAGTGTGGGTTGACGATGACGTTCGGGAAGTCCCAGAGCGGCGAATCGGACGGTAGCGGCTCGGTCCGGAAAACATCGAGGCCGGCAAAGCCGATCGTGCCGTCGCGCAACTTCTCGACCAGTGCGCTCTCATCGACGAGTTGACCACGACCGATGTTGATGAAGGTGACACCAGGCTTGAGGATGGCGAACTCTGCAGAGCCGATCATGTTCTCGGTGTCCGGCGTGTGCGGCGCGCAGACGACGACGGCGTCGGCAGAGGACAGCATCTCATGTAGCTCATGCCTGGAGTACAGCCGGTCGAGACCGAGTTCGGCGGCACGCTCGGCACGGAACTCCCGCGTCAGGCCAACTGGCCGCATGTCGAACGCTCGTGCAAGCTTCGCGATTTCACGGCCAACCCGGCCGGCGCCAACGATCGCGAGTGTTTTTCCGGACAGCTCATCGCTGCAGAAGCGTTCCCAGCGGTGGGCTGCCTGATCGTTGACAATCCGACAGTACTCCTTGGCGCCCATTAACAGCACCATCATCACGAATTCAGCGAGCGGGCGGGCATGGACCCCACTGGCCGTTGTAATCGTCATCTCCCCAGGTTGAATGCCCATCGCCTGGGCAGCTCGGCCGACACCTGCGCTCGACGTCTGGATCCAGCGCACGTTTGGCGCGTACTCGCGCGGGTGACGACCGCGCTCGGTCCACGGGAAGTCAAATAGCGCGTCGACGCTGGCCAGCAGGCCGTACCAGCGCTCGCGCTGTTCCGGCGTCAATTGGTGGCCAGAGACACCGCCGTGATCGCCGACGTAGCGGGTCGGTGGCAGCAGATCCGGCTCATAGACGATCTCGACGCCTGCTGGTGCGCCGGCCCGCATCCGCTCGACGTGCTCGGCTTCAATTGGTGACGCAATCAGTAATCGAAACGGCCCATCATTCATCTTTCCCCCACCCGGTCTTGCTTGACGGAGACGGCGACTTCAATCTGTTGTCGAGAACCGCAGTGATACGACTCTCCCGCGCGTTGTGCCCGTTCGGCGGCGAGACGCGGAAAGCGTCACTGCGGCTCACGATGTACGTAGGCTACCCGATCAGCCCCTTCACTGCCTCAACAATATGCCTTGCGCTGATCCCGTTGTTGTCGAGTTGTTCCTGCGGAGTCGCAGAACCCGGCAGGGACGACGGCGCCAGATGCGTCATCTGAAAGTCGGTCGCGTGGTCGGCCGCGCTCGCCGTATGTGTCGCGAAACACTCCAGGATTGCCGAGCCGATTCCACCCTGCGGCCAGTGGTCTTCGACCACCACCAGCTTGCCGTTCGTTGCCGAGACCGCGTCGTGGACGGTTCGGTAATCGACCGGCTTGACCGAATAGAGGTCGATGACGCGCACATTCGTGCCTGCGCTGGCCAGCTCATCGGCTGCTTTCAGCGCCTCGTGGAGCGTGATGCCGGCCGCGACGATCGTGACTTCGTCGGAGTCAGATTGGCGAACGACCTTACTGCCGCCAATCTCGAATGTCTCGCTGACGTCGTAAATCACCGATGTCTTCTCGCGTGTTGTACGGAGGTATGTGACGCCCGACTGATCGGCCATCGCCGCGACGAGCTGAGCGGTCTGGTTCGGGTCTGACGGGTAGAGCACGGTGCTGTCGTGGACAGCACGCATCATCGCAATATCTTCAAGCGCCATTTGCGACGGTCCGTCTTCGCCAATCGAGACACCGGCATGTGAGCCACACAGGCGGATGCTCGCGCGGGAAATCGAAGCCATTCGGATGAAGTCGTATCCGCGGCTCATGAACGCGCCAAAGGTCGAGGCGAACGGCACGTAGCCCCGGACGCTCATCCCAACGGCGGTTGCGACCATCTGCTGTTCGGCGATATACATCTCGAAGAAGCGGTCCGGGTACGCGAACTTGAAGACTTCCGACATCGTCGAGTTCGACACCTCTGCGTCGGTGACGACGACATCGGGCCGAGCGGCGCCAAGCGCCTTGAGGGCGTCGCCGTAGGCCTGGCGCGTCGCAACCTTCTCACCCATCTCGTAGGTTGGCAGTTCGAGTTTACCCTTGTCCCCGGTTGAGGCAGGCGTACCGGACGGCGGCTCGTTGACCTGGATGGTGATGTTGCTGCTGCCGCCAAGCTCTTCGGTCGCAGCCTCAAGTTGGTCAGCGCCGATTGCCTTGCCATGCCAGCCGAGCTGGTCCTCCATAAAGGAGACGCCTCGCCCCTTCTTCGTCCTGGCGATGACGACGACCGGGCTGCCGGTGTGATCGACGGCTTCCTGCAAGGCGCGGTCGATCTCGCCGAGGTCGTGACCGTCGATCACGATCGGATGGCAGCCGAAGGCGCGAACGCGGTTGGCGTAGACATCGCTATCCCAGCCGTGTGCGGTCTCTCCGCGCTGGCCGAGGCGATTCATGTCGAGGACGACGATCAGGTTATCGAGTTTGTAGTGACCCGCCTTGTCGAGTGCCTCGTAGATCGAGCCTTCCGCCCACTCCGAGTCTCCGCAGAGGACCCAGACACGATACGGTAGTTTGTCGAGGTACTTGCCGGCCAGCGCGACGCCGACGCCGATCGGCAGACCCTGCCCCAGCGAGCCGGTTGCGACATCGACCCACGGGATTTGCGGCGTTGGGTGGCCCTGCATCATGCTGCCCAGCTCGCGGTAGCTCATCATCTGCTGGTCGCTGATTGCGCCAGCCGCCCGGTACATGCCATACAACAGGCCGGAAGCATGCCCCTTCGAGAAGATCAGATGATCATTGTTGGGATTCTCCGGGTTGTCGAAGTCGTAACGCATGTACTTCGCCAGCACGACTGTCATGACATCGGCTGCCGACATCGCCGAACTGGGATGGCCGGATTTCGCCTTCGAGCTGGTGCGGATGCTGTCGAGCCGGATCTGTTGCGCGATCGCGTGCCATTGGTCGGTTGCAACGGTCATGCCTGGGTTCCTCCCTGTTGGCTGTCAGCTTTCAGCCCCTAGCAATCAGCTTTCGGCTGATGGACGGCAGTTACTCCTCATATCTTACGCCGCTGCCGTTGCGTATCGAACGAAATGTGCTATTCAGATACGACAGAACTGGTTGACGCTCGATCAACGACGGCTCATGGATCACCCGGATCTGGCACAGTATCTGCGCCGGGTTCAGATAACGCATTGCGCGAATCGACGCTACTGAACGACATGCTGCACATTTCGCGTCTATCACAATAGATCAGGAGCAGGCTGATGTCGAGGCGATTCGAGTCCCGCGCCGATGCGGGGCGTGCGCTGGCGGTGATGCTCACCACCTACGCTGGCCGTCAGGATACGATCGTGCTGGGGCTGCCACGGGGCGGAGTTCCGGTCGCCTATGAAATTGCGCAGGCGCTCGGACTGCCGCTGGATATCTTCCTGGTTCGTAAGCTCGGTGTACCGGGTCACGAGGAACTCGCGATGGGCGCCATCGCTTCCGGTGGCGTCCGGGTGCTCAATGACGATGTCATTGGTCCGCTTGGCATCGACGCCGCGACGATCGACCAGGTTGCCGAACGTGAGCAGCAGGAACTGGAGCGCCGAGAAGAAGCCTATCGTGATGGCCGTTCCCGTCCGAATGTGGCCGGCCGGATCGTGTTGCTCATTGACGACGGGCTAGCGACCGGATCGACGATGCTGGTCGCGATTCGCGCGCTTCGCCTGCAACATCCGGCCCGCATCATCGTAGCCGTGCCGACCGCCGCGCCAGCCACCTGCGCCGAGATTGGCCGCGAGGTTGAAGAGATTATCTGCGCGATGACGCCCGAGCCGTTTTACGCCGTTGGCCTCTGGTACGACGACTTCTCCGAAACCACCGATGATGACGTGCGATCGTTGCTGGACCACGCGGCTCGTCGGACGTTTGTCAACGACGGCGGGCCGGGCCAGGCTACGAATGTCCCTGCGTAATCAACCGGAAGGCAGTTGTCTTGGGATCGACCTGCTGTGACCAACTTCCCCGTCTCATTCGACATCGACTACCTCAACTCACGTGACGTCACTACACGATCGGAACCGTATCAGCAGCCGGGGTGACGGCCAATTCCATCAGATGAAAGCCCTTCCCGTCGGGGTGGGTCTTTCTGATAAGGCCATGGGAGACGTTGTAGACCGGAATTCCGCCGGACGTTCGGCCTTCGTAGGTGCCGTTGTGGGCGTGACCGTGAAAGACAGCATCGACAGGGTAGCGATTGATTGGGTCTTCGAGCCGGCTACAGCCGAGGAATGGGAAGATGACCGGCGGCTCGCCCTCGACGGTCCCGCGAATTGGCGCATAGTGCAGGATAGCGATCCGCTGCTCGGTCCGCAGTCGAGCCAGAGCGGACTCAAGCTTGAGTGCTTCGTCGAGCGCCTCCTGGACGAACGCCTTGACTGCCGGCTCGCCCCAGAACCCAAGTGCACCGCGTCCGAATCCTCCCGCGAACCCCTTGACGCCGGCGAAGCCGATCCCGTGAATCTCG
Source organism: uncultured Chloroflexia bacterium (assembly GCA_963763325.1). Classification (GTDB taxonomy): domain Bacteria; phylum Chloroflexota; class Chloroflexia; order Thermomicrobiales; family CFX8; genus JBBECJ01. Next base: position 456,649 of record CAVXOL010000023.1, on the reverse strand, counting down.
ACTGAATCGCCGTCCAGAATCGTCACGCCAGCTGTAGTCAGCACATCACAGACTTCCAGATGCCTGCCGGATTCATAGTCGTGGTTGCCGAGGACGGCCACTATCGGGATCTTGACGGTGCTATTCAGGTCTTTGGCCAGAATCTGCGCCTCTTCCGGCAGGCCGTAATCGGTCAGATCGCCGCAGATGACCAGAATGTCAGCAGAATTCGAGATCTCCGCGAACAGTGGTTGCAGCGAGCCCTGTGACCCCTTTCCGTAGTGCACATCACTGATCGCAGCCAATCGGATCCGGTCTATCGTGCGTTGTCATATCGCCCCTTCGCAGGTTCGTCGTGCGGGGATGCCGCGATGTACGGCACGTGTCGTCACCGGCGTGCAGGCAAGATACGTTCCCCACCGTCGGGGTGGCACGGTGCTTGCCCTATCACGGCACCCCGCGCTTTGAGGAGCTATGGGGTGACGCCCAACCTGACGGTGTCCGGACTCAGTTGTCGTAGAGATGTTCGGTACGCTGACGGGCGTCAGCAATCCATGGGGAGTTGACCAATGATTACGACGCCCGACCATGAGCTGGATGGTTCCGCTACCGCGAACTTTTACCGCGACGCCCTGGTCCTGATGACGCAGGCCGGAATTCCGTTCCTCGTCGGCGGCGCGTTCGCTCTCCAGCGCTACACCGGACTGGCACGCGATACGAAAGACATCGATATATTTGTCAAGCCGGAGGATATCGATTTGACCCTGGCGACGTTCGAGCGCGCTGGATACACAACCGATCTTCCGTATCCCCACTGGCTCGCGAAGGCGAACTGCGGTCAAAATTTCATCGACATCATCTTCAGTTCCGGCAATGGGCTGGCTGTTGTCGATGACGAATGGTTCGCTGCCGCCCCAGACGCCGAGGTGATGGGGATATCGGTCAAACTATCACCCGTTGAGGAGATCATCTGGTCAAAGGCATTCATCATGGAACGCGAGCGTTTCGATGGTGCCGATGTCGCGCATCTGCTACATGCCACGGCTCAATCGCTGGATTGGCCGCGGCTCCTGCGGCGTTTTGATGGGCACTGGCAAGTCCTCTTCACCCATCTGGTGTTGTTCGGATACATCTACCCGACTGAACGTCATCTGATTCCCAATTGGGTCATGTCGCAATTGACCGAGAAGTTCCAGACTGGAGTTTCGCCGGCCAGCGCGCGGATCTGCCGTGGGACGTACCTCTCACGTGCACAGTACCTGCCGGATATCACCGACTGGGGCTATCTGGATGCTCGCGTCGTTCCAGAGGGGCCGATGACCGCTGAGCAGGCCGATATCTGGACGACCGCAGCGATCAACGACGAGAATGTCACGATCTCGATTGCCAGTGATGTCAGCATGGGCGAGGCACCGAACTTCTGAGGTTCGCCCTGTCGACCGGAACGATGAAAACTGCGGCGCTCTCCTGGTTAGAAGAGCGCCGCGTTGCTGTGTCTGCGAAGGATGTCGATTAGCCGGACTTGTGGCGCTTGGTGGTCCCGCCGCGAGCGTTCGGGTTGGATTGTCCGCCGATTGGGACATCCCGGAGGTCATCGCGGGCGGTGTCCGGCGCGGGCGCATCAGCGTCGATCGGGATCGGGTGCCCGTCGTCATCGTGTTCCCGTTTGCGGGCTTCGATCAACTCGCGCGACCGCTCCATGTTGCGCTCGATGATCTCGTTGTCGCCGGTATAGTGCTGCTTGCTCTTGTCGGACATGGTTCCCTCCTCAGGCTGAGCAACATCGCCTGCTGACCACGGTCGCAGGAACGACGCCACGATCCGTGCGCCTTGCGCGTATCATCAGCGTCATGTCGATCGGGGAGCGGAAGGGAACAGGATTCGTGACGACTGCGAAGATTCCGACGCCGGAGAGCGTCCTCGGATATCCGATGGGAACTGCGCGCAAGCTGCCTGACTGGGCCGAGATCGTCAGCTATTTCGATACGCTGGCGGCAGCCTCGGACCGGGTAGAGGTCGAGCGGCTGGGCGAATCGACCGACGGGCTTGCCGTACATCGCGGTGATCGATCTCATCTCCTGAGAACCTGGCTCGCCGGGCTGAGCTTCGGTCGATGCTTGGCCGGCTGTACGACCCGCGTGGGTTGTCATCGGACGAGGAAGCGCGGACTTGTCGAGGATGGCAAGGTCAACGGCCTTCCTGCTCTGCACGCAGCACTCGAACGAAATCGGCGCGGCGCTGATGACGCTGGAACTGGCGGCCGAACTGGCGACGAGCACCGACCCTGAACTGCGCGAGATTCTCGACAACGTCGTGACCGTCATCATCCCCACCCACAACCCGGACGGGCATCAGATGACGGTCGAGTGGTATCGCAAGTGGCTCGACACGCCGTATGAGGGCCAGCCATGCCGTGGCTTTACCATCGCTACGTCGGCCACGACAATAACCGCGACTGGTTCATGCTCACTCAGGCCGAAACGCGCCTCTACGTCAGCACTCCACAACCGCGAGCGCCCGCAACTCGTCTTCGACATGCACCAGATGGAGCGCGATGGCGCGCGCTTCATGGTTCCGCCGTTCATCGACCCGCTCGACCCGAACCAGGACCCGGTCATCCAGCAGGGCTTCGCCGACCTCGGGACGGCGATCGCGACACGGCTGACGGCGGCTGGCAAGGCGGCGTCGCCACCAACATCATCTTCGACAACTACTCGCCGTCGCTGGCCTATGGCAACTACCACGGCAGCGTTGACCTGCTCTCCGAGGCCGCCAGTTGCCTGCCTGGCGACGCCGGTCACGATCGAGGAAGACAAGCTCAAGAACGAGCGTGGCTTCGACCCGAAGTCGCGGACCTGGAACCACCCGATGCCGTGGAAGGGCGGCGAGTGGACGCTACGGAGATCGTCGAATACGACCGACTCGCGGCGCTCGCGTTCCTTGAGCACGCCGCCCGCAACCGACGCCAGTGGCTGCGCAACTACGCTGGCAGTCGATGCGCCGGACGGTCGAGCCGAAAGAGGATGACAAGCCGTACGCGTTTGTCATTCCCGCCATCGCAGGACGATCCCGGTACTGCCCATCGAACTGCTCGAAACGCTCGCGCTTGGCGATGTCGAGGTCGAGGAGGCGACGGCGGCGTTCAGCGCCGATGGCGTGACCTAGCCGGCCGGGACGCGGGTCGTCCGACTTGCCCAACCCGCTGGGAAATTCGTCAAGACCCTGCTTGAAGTGCAGGACTACCCCGACCTGCGGCGCTGGCCGGATGGCCCGCCATCACCACCGTACGACATCGCCGGTCACACGCTGCCGTTGCAGATGGGGGTTCGTGCCGTTCAGATTGACAAGCCGTTCGAAGCTGAGCTGAAAGGCGCACAGGTCGAGCGGCCGAAGGGGCGACTCGAAGGGACCGGCAGGCTCGGATGGGCGATTTCACCGCGCTCCAATTGGTCGCTGCTGGCGGTTACACGGCTGTTGTCGTCCGGTTTCGGAGTTCACCGCCTGGCCGAGGATCACGAAGACCTGCCGGCTGGGTCGTTCATCTTTCCCCAGCAGGACGGACTGGACGCAGTCGATGCGGACCGTCGCTGAAGAAGTTGGCGTCGATGTCATCGGTCTCGACGCGCCAGTTGAACTCCCGGCCTGGTCGTTCGAGTTGCCACGGATTGGCGTCTACCAGTCGTGGCGGCCGACGATTGACGAAGGCTGGGTGCGCTGGATTTTCGAGGAGTACGACCTGTCCTACACGACGCTGCACGACAACGACCTCCGGCAGGGAAGTCTCCGCGAGCGATTCGACACGATCGTGCTGCCGCAGCAGAAGCCGGAGGATATCCTCAACGGCAACCCGGAGAAGAACCAGTACAAGGAACCGTTTCCGCCTGAATATGTCGGTGGACTCGGTCCGCTTGGGGTCGACGCACTACGGCGAGTTCGTCGAAGCTGGCGGGACGCTGGTCGCGATCGACTCCGCCTGCGAGCTTCGCGATCAAACAGCTTTACTTGCCGGTTCGGAACGTCGTCGAAGGACTTCCGGAAGAGGAGTTCTACTGCCCCGGCTCGCTTCTGCGTGTCCTCATCGATCCGACAGCACCCGCTCGGCTTCGGCATGCGACGCAACGAGGTCGCGCTGTTCATGAAGAGCCCAGCCTTTGAGTTGGTGTCCGGCTCCGGCGGGACGGTCGTCGGCAGCTATCCGCTCTACGAGCCGAACCTGAGCGGCTGGATTCTCGGCAGCGACAAACTGGCCGGCAAGGGCGCGCTGGTGGAGGTTCCGCTTGGAGCAGGCCGCGTGGTTCTGATCGGTTTCCGTGCCCAGTTCCGGGCTCAGGCACGCGGCACCTATAAGGTGCTTTTCAACGCAGTGCTGCGTGGCGGGCAGAAGCCGGAAGGGACTGCGACTGGGATAACGGCCCACTACCGAGAGCCAGGACGTCTACCCAGCCGTGTCGCGCAGGCGGTCGAACTCCAGGGTGTCGCCGGATCTTGGCCGTTCGCCGTCGTCGGTGCCTTCGATTGCCTGCCGGCCTTCGGTCGTGTCGAGCGCGTCGAGATCGTACGAGTCGGATGACGCGCTCCAGGTGCCGCGCTCGGCAGGGTCGCCGGTGCCGACGACGCGGTCTTCGCGGTCGGTCGCGAGCGTGTCGGAGTTGTCGGATGAATCGTCAGGCATGCCGAGCAGTGGTGCCGGTTCCCAGCCCTGGTCGCCGATCTCTTCGCCGCGCACGCGAAGCACGACCGTCCCGCCGACCTCGCTGATCGCGCTGAAAGGCACGAACAGGTCGCGCCGCATCGTCAGGTCGAGCAGGAAGTCAATCTTGCGGATCTCCTTGACGCGTCCAATCGCCTCGCCGGCCGGCCCGACGACCGTCATGCCTTCGGTCAAGCGTCCAATGTCGGCACTCATCTGTATATCCCTCCGGGTGTGTGAACGATTCTTCCGGCGCGTTCCCTTGCAAGAGACATGCCGGTGGACGAGGGATCAGGGATGTAGGATTTTGCCGCCGTCGGCCAACTACTACATCCCGCACCCCTACGTCCCGACGTCCCTAATCCCGAGGAATGCCGACGATCATATCGACCTCAACCTTGAAAGCTGGGCCGGCGAGGTTGCACTCGATTGTCGATCGGGCGGGCTTTTCGTCGCCGACGTAACGCTTGTAGACATCGTTGAAGCGCGCGAACTCGCTGATGTCGGTCAGAAAGCAGGTCGCCTTGAGCGCATGTTCGAAGCCGGTCCCGGCCTCGGTCATGATCGCCTTCAGTTTTTCCATCACCTGCTCAGTCTGGCCTTCGATGTCCTGCGACGTGTCCGACGGTACCTGTCCGGAGATGAACAGCAGATCGCCCCAGATCGTCGCGATCGAGTACGGTGCCGCTGGAGCTGGAAGCTTGTCGGACTGAAGGATCTCACGTTGCGTCATCGCTGGTTCCCTTCGCTGTCATGCCTGATGGCAGATCAAATCGTCCGGCGATGATACGGCCAGCCGCCGAGGCGAGCCAGCCTGACCGGACTGAGTGGTTGTCGAGGATACCCCCTTGGGGTATCATTATGTCGACGGAAAGGACGACGATGATGTCAGTCAAGCTTGTGCCAGAACCGGGTGACGACGTTCCGGCGGTCGATGTTGACCAGCCGGTACCGGTGCGTCATACGAACACGATAAGGCCAAGATTCTTGCTCGCCTACGGCGGATGGAGGGTCAGGTTCGGGGTGTCCAGCGCATGGTTGAAGAGGATAAGTACTGTGTCGATGTTCTGACGCAGATCTCGTCGATCATTGCCGCTGCGCGGGCTGTCGGCCTGCTGGTCCTCGAAGACCACATTCGCGGCTGTGTCATGAACGCGACCGACGACGAACTGATGGTCACCGAACTTACCGACGCGATCGAGCGCTTTACGCGGAGTGTTGGATGACGTGATCGGGACGTGGGACACGGTGTGGCATGCCACTCCGCGTCCCACGTCCCGACCTCCTTACACCCGCTCCAGATACACGTCACGCTCCCACTCGCTGACGTGAGTCTCATAGCGAGCGAGTTCGTAGCGTTTGACGCGCAGAAGCTCGGGACCGCAGACTCGGCCGAGCGCGTCCATGATCGTCGTGTCGGCTTCGATGGCGTTCAGCGCCTCAGTCGCAGTCCGTGGCAGGAATCTGCCACCCATCTGCTCGACCTCCGCTAATGCTCATGTGTCCGATGTCGCCTTCGACCGGCGCGCTGGGATCGAGCTGGCGTTCGAGACCGTCAATTCCCGCTGCGATCAGAGCTGCTAAAAAGAGGTACGGGTTCCCAGTATGGTCTCCAGCCCGGAACTCGATCCGGCGGCGTGAGCTTCCCGGTACACGGACGAGGACGGCACGGTTGCCGCGACCCCAGGCGATGTGACCGGGTGCCCACGAACCCGGCAGCAGTCGCTTGTATGAGTTGACTGTTGGCGCCGAAACGCCGCAGATGGCTGGCGCGTGCTCCAGGACTCCAGCCATGAACTGGGCCAACTCGCGAGACAGTCCCATTGGTCCATCTCCTTCGGACCGGCTCTCCTCACCCTCGACATCCCAGAGCGAAAGATGGACATGGACGCCATTGCCGGCGGCATCGGCGAACGGTTTCGGCATGAAGCTGGCGACGACACCGGCGTCGCGGGCAAGCGCCTTCACTGTCTCGCGGAACGTCACCAGGTCGTCAGCGGCCTTCATGGGCGACTCGTGGTGCAGGTTGATCTCAAGCTGTCCGGCGCCGTATTCGGTGCCGAGCTGGATTACACGAATGCCCTGCGCTGTCAGTGCCCGGTCGATCCCGCCTGAGCAGATCAACATGCGCGTCGATTCGGTCAACCGAGTACATCGCGAATCGATCGATCGGTTCGTGACCACCGTCGGGCCTGCGCGAGTAGAGTGTAAATTCCGGCTCAAACGCCGCCTGAGCGCTGAATCCGTGCTCGGCGAGTCGGTCGAGCGCCCGCTGCAGGCGTCCACGAGGGCATCCTTCCCAGAGATCGCCATCCTCGGTGGACAGGTAGCTCAACACGCGACCAATGCCGGTGCGATATGGAAGAGGCGCGTAGGTAGCCGGGTCGGGGATCGCGAACATATCGCCGGAGTCGGCCGCGAGGTGGGGGTGTTCGACCTGGTGATCGTCGATCGTGAAGTTCAGATTGGCGCGCGCGAAGACACCACCGCGACGCAGCGCCGAAGGGATGCTTGCTCTCGAAACCCACTTCGCGCAAGCACGTGCCGAATAGTCGTGAAAGACGATCCAGAGACCATCCAGATCATCTGCCTCGATTCGTTGCTCCAATTCGCTCAAGGCGCCTTCATCGACGACAGCCATCTGCTCCCCTTCTGGATCGATGCCAACCACGGTCGGATACCTCCGAAAGTTGGCCTACTCGTTGCTGATCGGGATTGTCGCAAGATCCGCCAGCACAATCTCCCGATCCTCATCTTCAGCAATCAATGCCGCCAGTAGCCGTGCTTGCCTGAGATGATATGCCGCGGTCGTCTGATCGCCGCCGACCGCCAGCGCACGCGCGAGTGCCTCATGAGCGAAGGCAATATCGAAATCGCCGATGCCTTGCTCGGTGCAGATGTCGAGGCAGCGTCGTGCGTGATAGCGGGCCGGTTCGGCGCGGCCGAGAACCGCATAGACGCGTGCCACCTGCCATTCGCCGCGTGCGAGGTTGACCGGCGTGCCGACGACGCCCCAGTGGTAGCGCGACGCGTGTGCGGTGTGAAGCATCGTGTCGTCCTCTTCAGGCGTGCGGGTTGGTTGCTCCAGCAGCGTCCAGACCTGGTTGAAGAGATCCACCGCCAGTCGCCGATGGATCAGTGCGAGATCGTCGTCTCCCGTGTGGATGGCCGTTACTGTCATCGCAATACCTTTCGCGCGTTGTCGATGTCGCTTTCCTGCCACGATACCGTGTACGGACGCCGATCGCAATTGATCTGACGTGTCCGGCGCCAGATTGAGAAAGAGGCGATAATCAGGAAGTTGGGTTTCGTCCACGAAGGGAGTCTTCAGCGTGATCGATCTTTCTGGTCTGCCGGTCGTGGACGTGCATTGCCATCCGTTCCTGAACCGGGGTGCGCTGACGAACGAAGAATTCACGAATCTCGCGTCGTTTGGCGGTGGCTCGGTGGCCTTCATGGAGCAAGGCGGCATCGACGTTGACGATGACGTTCGAGCCGAACTGCAGCGAGTCAAACGCGACACGGTCTACTTCCGTCGGCTGCTGCGTGACCTGGCTAACTACTTCGGCACGGAGCCGGATCTGGAAGCCGTCCTCGCGGCTCGCAATCGAGCCGTCAGCGACGGTTACAGCGACTATGTGCGGATGCTCTATGCCGATGCCGGCCTTGAGACGTTGGTTTTCGACTTTGGCTACCCGGTCCCAAACCTGGCGCTCGATGCCGTGCGGGAGGAGTTGCCGGTCGAGGTCGTCCCAATCCTGCGAATCGAACCGCTGATCGCCGGACTGCTGGCGACCGACATTGGCTGGTCCGAGTTCAAGTCGCGCTATGACGGCACGATCGCCGAGGCGTTGACGACAGGCGGCTACCGTGGGCTGAAATCGATCATCGCCTATCGGACGGGGCTTGACATCTCGCCACTGTCACGTTCTCCAGACCAGGGGCTGCAGGCGTTGGACGCGATCCGGCGTGGTCTGGGCGGCGGCAGCATGAAGAAGCTGCGCGACCATCTGGTCTGTCGTGCGCTGGAGCTGGCGATGGAGCACGACGTTCCAATGCAGATCCACACCGGGATGGGCGACTTCGAGGTTAACCTGCCACTCGCCCGGCCGTCGCTGCTGCTCGACCTGCTGCGCTTCCCGACGTTCCGGGCGTGCCGAGTCCTGCTGGTTCATACCGGCTACCCGTGGCATCGCGAGGCGGGCTACATCGCAAACGTGCTACCGCGCGTTTACTGCGACATATCGGAGGGTGTGCCGTTTGCCGGTCACGCTGCACGGTCGATTATCAGTGAGGTGCTGGAGATGGCGCCACTCTCGAAGGTGCTGTACGGCTCCGACGGCTTCAATGTCCCGGAGATCAACTACACGAGCGCGAAGCTGGGCAAGCAGGCGCTCGCGCAGGTGCTGACCGATCTGGTCGCCGACGGGATGCTTGGAGAGCAAGATGCGCAGGAAGCCGGCGCGATGATTCTGGCCGGCAACGCTCGGGAACTCTACAGCCTGCAATAGACGACGCTACCCGCCCTAATTGACGTCAGGACGGGTAGCGTTTCTACTCAGTGGAGCGATATCAGGCAGACGCTCTCGCGAGTTCAGGAGTTCGGATGAGACCTCGCCGCATGGCGAGGAAGGCGCCCGCGCCGCCGACGATCAGCGCGGCGAACGCGCCTGCAAGTGCAGCGGCCCACCAGGATGTACCGGATGAAGCTGGCTGCTCAGCCTGCGCGGCTTCGAGGTTCGCGATCTGCTTCTGGAGTGTGTCGCGTTCGGCGGTCAGATTGGTGACCTGCTTCTGCAGCACGTCCATCTCACCGACGATGCTGGAGATCTGCTTCTCGAGTGGCTCGGTGGCAGTCGTGAGCGCGGCATCGAGTTGAGTCTCGGTGACACCGCCTGTCGTGCTGATGACCGCCGCATCCCCGACGACTTCCAGTGCTGGGAAGTCGCCTTCGACTATCAACTCTTCAGTCATGATCGCCCAGTTCCAGGTTCCGGCACTCGTGAACACGACATCGACTGTCCAGCGGCCGGTTTCAGTCCCTGGCGTGGCATCGACGCGCATTGTCTCGCCGGTTTCAGCGTTGGTCGCCTCGAAATATGTCGTCGTCCAATCGGTCGGCGTTTCCCCATGCTGAAGCAGCATGAAGTCGAGCGTCATCTCTTCGTCAACCTCGACGCGTGTGACGGGCTTGTCCATCTCGACCGTCGCCCATCCGCCAGCCGTTGCCGTTGCTGTCAGGGCCAGCATCAGGACGGTTGCCGTTGCGGTCGCCGTGAACCATCGTCGTGGCATGTACTCCTCCGATCCAGGTAGCTGCGCATACGACTGTCATCTGGGAGTAGTACAAGTCTCGAGGATGATCGGTTCCGAGATTCGCTACGCCGACCCTCTCAGCGTGTCTCGCTCATCGCCTCGGCGATTCGGACGGCTGTTCGCGGTCGAGCGTCGTTTCGATGCGGAGTGTCTTGCCGTTCTGCTCCCAGAGGAGCACATTGGCTGCGAGTCGGATCGTCTCCTCGTCAATCTGGCCGTCAGGACGCTCGTAGTAGAAGACGTGCGGCTCGCCGGCCAGCCAGAACGCACGCTGGCCGTTGACGTCCGTCAGCGCGACAGTCGTGTTCGGGCCGATCTGCTTCTGGACGAAGCTGTCATTGGTATGTCCCTGGAATTGGCTGATCAGCAGCCCGATCCCAGTCTTCCCCACCTCTGGGAGGTCCGAACGTGGGTAATAGATGTACGACACTTGAACGGTGCCGTCGTGATCGAGGACATACACCTCGTCTGGTGGACCGAGGATCGCGTCCGGCGGCATGACCAGCCCGCCGCCTGAGCGGCTGAGGGCGTCATCCAGGGTCGTATGGTCGCCGAGTTGAAGATCGTTGCTGGGAGTCAGTGTCGCGGTGGGATCAGTCGAGATCGAGACACCGGGCAGACCGAGCCGGTCGGCGACGACTGACCGCGTGGAGTCAGAAACCGTGATGACGAGCGCGAAGAGAACCACGAGCGCGACCGAGGTCCATGCGAGCCGGGGCAGACTGGCAACAGGCCACCATCGTGCCAAGCCCGATCGTCGTTCTGGCTGAGATGCGAGCCTCTGCCGGAAGCCGGGCACCAGGTTCGGCTCCACCGGCCAGTCGAGTTGCGAGCCGAGGTCGTGCAGCGCGCGTTCCACGTTTCCCGGCGGTTGGGTGTGTTGCGGGTCAGCCATGCGCGGTCTGCTCCAACTCATTGGGTCCATCCATGGAATGCGCTCGATCGCCAACTGTGACGCTCAATTCGTTTCGCAGGCGGTGGAGCGCGCGAGACAGACGTGACTTGACCGTCCCGCGCGGGCAGCGAAGAGTCTCAGCCGTCTCCGCTTCCGTGAGGCCGAGGAAGTAGCGGCAGGCGACGACGAGCCGTTCGTCCTCGCGTAGCAGGTTGACGGCGTCCAGCAGCGCCTGTCGCTGTTCACCGGCCAGTGTGACTGCCTCCGGCGACGGCTCAGTCTCGACGCGATGCTGGGCGGCTGCTCGCAGCGTCAAATTGACTCTACGTCCGGCTGACTTGCGCCGGTTGCGAGCTTCGTTGACGACGATCTGCAGCAACCAGGGCCGAAACGGTGCTCCCGCCCGGAAGCGACCCAGCGCGAGATAGGCCTTGACGAACGCCTCCTGAGCCGCGTCCTCGGCCTCGCTCCCGGAACCGGTCACAACCCAGGCGGTTCGAACGGCGAGATCCTGATAGCGGCTTATGAGCTGTTCGAAGGCTGCGACATCGCCTGCTCTGGCCCGTTCAACGAGCGCTGTCTCGTCCAGTCGATCCTCCCGCACGAAGCTTCCTGCGGGTTATACAACGGGCGGGCGGGGTTGGTTCCGGGGCGTGGGATTACGGACATTGGGATACAGGGGAACAGGGATCGTCGAGTAGTTGAGTCCCTGGTCCCGACGTCCCTATTTGATGTGCCGGTACGATGGGTGGAAGAAACCGACGATCGCGATGACGGCAGTCAGCAGTAGCCCGCCGATGCCGATAGTGATTGGTGCACCGTAGATGTCGGAGAGGGCGCCAAACGGGACGACGCCGAGTGGCATCGCCGAAAAAGTCAGCATGTAGACGCTCATGACACGGCCGTGGTAGGCCGGTTCGGTGTTGGTCATGACCAGCGTGCTATTGAGCGACTGGAAGCCAGCGGAGGTTGCACCAGCGAGCAGCAACATCACGAGCGCGATCGGATAGGACTCGGCCAGCGCGAAGACCGCGATCGACACGCCGAAGAGAATCCCCATCACCATCTGCAGCATGCCCCGGCGCCGGAAGCTGTTGCTGATCCCGGCGACTGCCAGCGACCCGAAGAGTGCGCCGATGCCATTGACCGACAGGAGCAATCCAAGCCCACTCGCGCCAACGTTGAAGACATCGTCGGCGAAGACCGGCATCAACTGCTGGTACGGCATGCCGAGCAGGACAGGAGCGAATGCCAGCAGTAAGAGCGTAAAGACAACCGAGTTGGACCTGACGTAGCCGAGTCCGTCAGCGAGCGAACGGAGCGGCGGCGGCCGGTTCGTCCCGACCGGTGCGCCGGCCTGTGGGATGCGCGTCAGGCTATAGACGACGAACGCGTACATCAGCGCCATCGCGACGTAGACCTCGCCGGGTCCGATCACAGCAATCAGGAGTCCCGCGATCGACGGGCCGATGACGCGCGAGAAGTTCATGCCGGCGTTGTTGAGCGCGACCGCGTTCATCAGCCGCTCGCGGCTGACGAGCTGGGCAACGAACGCCTGGCGGGATGGCATGTTGAACGCGAATCCGACGCCCTGCAAGGCGCTGATGAGCATCAGTTGCCAGATCTGGATGACGCCGCTCAGGACGAGGACGGCGCTGATGGCGGCGGCGACGCCGATCAGTGACTGCGTCATCAGGAGTGTCCGGCGCTTCGGGAACCGATCAGCGACAACGCCACCGAACAGGCCGAGTGTCAACATCGGGATTCCGGAACCGAGCGAGACGAGACCGACGGATGCTGCAGAGCCGGAAATGTCGTAGGCGACCCAGCCGGTCGCAACCATGCCCATTTGCATAGCGAGCGTTCCGGGCAGCATGCCGACCCAGAGGTTACGGAAGTCACGTTCTTCGAGGGCGGTGAAGGGTCGCTTCCAGGCAGGAATGTGTGCGGAGCGATCGTCGATGGGTGTCGTGTCCGGGGCGAGTATCTGGGTGAGTGGCCCTGGCGCGGCCTGTCGCGGCGTGAGTTCAGTTGCCTCAGGCGTTCTGGTCGTGGTGAGCTTGCGGATGGCTGAGGCAGGGTCAAAATTCACGCGGAAGGATACTCCCTGTGATGGCATCCACCCGGCGATCGGAGTCGGTGCCATCGTGCCGATGAAGAATACGCGTTATGGCACGATGGCGCAATAGCATCATGGCGATAAACGCATCATGACAGCACGTGGATCACGGTGTAGACGCCAGCAAACACCATCCAGCCTGCGATCGCGAATCTAGGGATCCGGCTTGATGATTCAACCAACGCACGTCGTCCAACGACGACGCCGGCGAGCGCGCCGAGGCTTCCGGCAGCAATCGAGAGGACTGTCAACAATGACTTGACGCCGTCCCCGAGCGCATCTCGGCCAGTAAAGGCAACGATGAAGATCAGGAAGAGGGCTGCTGTCTCGGCCAGTGCCCAGAGCGCATCCTGGCGCAATCCCCCGCGAGCGCGTTGTGTCGCAATCTGCATCTGTTCATCCCGTTGTGCTCGAACATCCGTAATAAGCGCTGTATGCACTCGCGTGGCGAGATGCGGTTGAATTGTACAGATCGTGACGGACCACACGGTGGCTGCCGGCGAACGTCTGTCGCCGGTGAAACTGTATGTGTGTCCGTCGTTGAACGAGGTGTCGGTATGGTTGGAGCGCGGGGATGGGCGTCTGTGTTCCGCCGGTTTTATGTTGTCCGGGGGGAGTGCTCGTGCGGGTCACAGTAGGGCGTCGAAGAAGCAGTGTCGTAGGCGGCGTTCGCGCCGCCGTTTCGCTCGGGGGCCGGATGGCGGTCATCGCGATCTTTATGCTAGGCGTTGTTGCTGGTGTTGTGCGCCCGACGGAGGCCGCTGCGCAGGAGTCAATCGTCCAGATCCCGATGGACGAGCAAGGGATGCCGACGCGAACGTTCTTCCCGGAGACCGGCCACCACCTGTCCGACGAGATCCTGACGGCCTGGCGATCGACCGGGCTGATGATCTTCGGCTACCCGATCACCGAACCGATGATCGAAGATGGCCGGACGGTCCAGTACTTCGAGCGCGCCCGCCTCGAACACTGGCCGGAGTACGAAGGCACCCAGTGGGAGGTTCAGGGATCGTTGCTCGGCAATTGGATGGCCGAAAAGCGCCGCAACGTGTCGGCCTTTAAGCCATTGCCGGCCAATCAGCCAGCTGACAGCCCGGATCGCGTCTTCTACAAGGAGACCGGTCACTGGCTCGCCTATGGCTTCAAGAAGTACTGGGACAACAACGGTGGTCTCTGGCAGTTCGGCTACCCGATCTCCGAGGAGTTCCAGGAGAAGAACGCGCAGGACGGCAAGACCTACACCGTCCAGTACTTCGAACGCGCCCGCTTCGAGTTCCACCCGGAACACGCCGGGACCGAGTTCGAGGTCCTGCTCGGCCATCTGGGCCGCGACTACGCGATCGATCAGAAGGTTAACCAGGCGGCGGTCGCTCAGCAGCCGAACGCCGTCAAGTACAACAGCAGCCTCTTCGAGGACGCGTTGCTGGACGCCTTTCGCCCGAACGCCGGCCGCTGGATGGGCTTCGTCTCGACTGATGCGCTCGGCATTCGCGCCGAACCGGCAACCGCCGCGCCGTCAGTCGATGTCGTTTACAACCGTCGTCCGATCGAGATCCGCGGGATTGTGCGCGGCACCGAGGTCGAAGGCATCGACGCCTGGTACGTCGTCGGTGACAACGAGTACGTCTCGGCAGCCTACATCGATCCGCTCATCCTCCGAACGCCTCCGCAGACGTTCGGCGGCCACTGGATCGATGTCAACCTGAGTCAGTTCTACGCCGTCGCCTACGATGGCAGCAATCCGGTCTATGTCGCGATCATCGCGGCTGGCCGCGACGGGAAGACGCCGACTGGTGTCTTCCAGGTCCAGCATCAGGTTCGCTCCGAGATCATGGATTCCGCAACGGTCGGCATCCCTAAAGGCTCGCCGGGCTACTACTACCTCGAGAACGTCGAGTACACGCAGTACTTCCTTGAAGGCGGCTATGCCGTCCACGGGAACTACTGGACGCCGGAAGCAAGCTTCGGCGGCTTTACGTCCAACGGCTGTGTCGGGCTGATGAACGAGGATGCTGCGTTCTTCTGGGACTGGATGTACCCGGGAGATTACATCAGCATCCACTTCTAGCAGTCAGCTTTCAGTCATCAGCCAATCGGTGAACGCCACGGCCCGGAGCTCGACTCCGGGCCGTGGCGTTGCAGCGCACCTCGCTTGCCATGGTCAGTGGTGCGGTTCTTCGAAGAAACTGTACGTCTGGTCACCTTCAACTCGGCGTCGCTGCACGTACAATCGCCGCATTGGCAAACAGCAGCGCGAGGGAGGGAATCAGACGATGGCAGACAAGCAGACGATCACGTTCTCTGGCGAGAATCCGGGACTAACGCTCTACAAGCCAGGAACGGAGCAGGTCATCGCGGCCGTGTCGTATTGGCGTTGTGTCTACTCGGAGTACGGAGACGGCAATGCGACGCTGATCTGGGTTGACCCGCAGGAGTCAGGTCTCGGCGACGCGGCGCCGCACGCGATCTATGCCGACAACCCCGGCGTTGGCCGGTTGGTGGCGGATCGTTTTACTCAGCACTTTGGCACCTTCAAGCCGCTCGGCTTCGGCGAGATGGACACCACCATCGCTCGCTTTTTCCAGGAGGGCGACGGCCGCTGGTATCACCGCGTCGTCACCAACACCGGCGACGGCGTCATTGAACTGGTCTGGTGGGACATCATCCAGCACGAACTCATCCAGCGCAGCAACTACGAGGTCGGCCCGACCAAGTGGGACCTCGCGACCGTCATCTGCCCGTGCAAGTCTGCGACGATCACCGTCAACAACCAGCAGGTCACCGGAGAAGTCCGCTGGAAGGACGACGACAGCGGCGCCAGTTCCTCCGCCTTCCTCGCGTTCTCGGAGACCTGGCGCGAGTCGCGTTCATAACGTGTTCGGCCAATCGAGAGGACACTAACGTGCCACAGATGACTGGAGGGCAGGCGCTCGTCGCCTCCCTCCGACAGTATGGGCTCGACACGGTTTTCGGGCTTCCCGGCGTCCAGCTCGACTGGGCATTCGATGCGTTTTACGATGCGCGCGATGACATCCGCGTCTATCACACGCGCCACGAGCAAGCGACGTCATACATGGCCGACGGCTATGCGCGAGTGACGGGACAGGTTGGCGCATGCCTCGTCGTGCCGGGTCCGGGGTTGATGAATGCGCTCGCCGGGCTCTCGACTGCGTACGCGACGAACTCTCCGGTGCTCTGCATCGCCGGCCAGATCGATTCGCACCAGATCGATGTCGGACGCGGGATGCTGCACGAGATCCCCGATCAACTCACGATGGTGCGCTCGGCGACAAAATGGGCGGGCCGCGCGATGTCTCCGCAAGAGGTGCCAGCGCTCGTTCGCGACGCGTACATGCAACTTCAATCCGGACGACCGCGACCGGTCGAGATCGAAATCCCACCGGACGTACTTCAGGCGACGGCAGAGGTGACTCTTCTCGAACCGGAAGCCCCGGAACGACCTGCAGGCGATCCAGACCTCATCGATCGGGCTGCCCAGGCGCTCGGCCAGGCCCAGCAGCCGCTGATCATGGCAGGTGGCGGTGTCGTTGGCGCCAATGCAACCGAGACGTTGCATGAGCTGGCGGAGATGCTGCAGGCGCCCGTCGTCGTCTCGATGGGCGGCAAGGGCGCGATTGACGATCGGAGCTACCTGGCGCAGAGCATGGTGACCGGCAAGGAACTGATGCCGTCCGCCGACGTTGTCCTGGTCGTCGGTACGCGTTTCTCGTTTCCTCCGATGGCTCCCTGGGGGCCAAAGCCGCACCAGACCGTCATCCAGATCGACGTCGATCCGGACGAGATCGGCCGCAACTACCCACCGGAGATCGGGATCGTCGCCGACGCCAATCTCGGCCTTCGCGCGCTAGTCGAGCGGGTGCCGCGCCACAATCGCGCGCGGAGTTCGCGAGAGCAGGAGCTTGAGGAACTACGAAGCCGGGTCACCGACCGCCTCTTCGAGGTGCAGCCGCAGGCGTCGTTCGCTGGGGTCATCCGAGATGAAATGCCGGACGACGGCGTCGTCATCGGCGGTATGACGCAAGTTGGCTACTGGAGCGTCGCCGGTTTCCCTGTCTACGGGCCGCGAACGTATGTCACGGCCGGATATCAGGGAACACTCGGCTTCGAATACGCGACGGCGCTCGGCGCGCAGGTCGGCGCGCCGCACACGCGCGTGATCGCGGTCTGCGGCGATGGCGGCTTCATGTACAACGTCCAGGAACTCTCGACCGCTGTCGCGCACGGCATCAACGCTATCGCGATCGTCTTCAATGATGGCGCGTTCGGCAATGTCAGGCGGATCCAGAAACAGCAGTTCAGCGGACGGACGATCGGCTCTGACCTCGTCAACCCTGACTTCGTCCAACTCGCCGAATCATTCGGCGTCGACGGCCGCCGCGCCGAAGGTCCGGAGGCGCTGCGAGGGCAGCTTCGCGAGGCGCTCGCAGTCGACCGTCCAGCGCTGATCGAAGTGCCCGTCGGCGAAATGCCCGACCCATGGAGAATGTTGTTCGGCTAGTCCGCCGGCCAGCCGGTCAGTAATTAGCGTGGTGGTGGATATCGAAAGGGTCGATACCCCGCCACCAGGCTGACCAGCTGATTACTGACAAGCTGACGGCGCTATGCGACACTGCCCGTCGCTGAACTGGACTCGCGAGCGAGAGGGAGGATGCGAGTGATCGATCAGACGATGTTGCAGTCGTTGGAGTGGCGGCTGGTTGGGCCGTTCCGTGGCGGGCGTGTTCCGGCCGTCGTCGGCCACCCGACCGAGAAGGCGACCTTCTTCTTCGGCGCCTGCGCCGGCGGTGTCTGGAAGACGACCGATGGTGGCGTCTACTGGGAGAATGTTTCGGACGGCTACTTCAACACCTCGGCGATTGGCGCGCTGGCTATCGCGCCATCAGATCCGAACGTCATTTACGCTGGGACCGGCGAGACGAGCATCCGCGGCAACGTCTCACACGGTGACGGCGTCTACAAGTCGACCGACGGCGGAAAGTCCTGGACCAACGTCGGCCTCAAGGACACCCACGCGATCTCGACGATCCGCGTTCATCCGCAGAACCCAGATGTGGTCTACGTTGCGGCGCTCGGTCACGTCTGGGGGCCGAACGAGGAACGTGGCGTCTTCCGCAGCAAAGACGGCGGCAAGAGTTGGGAGAAGGTGCTCTTCCGCTCGCCGAACGCTGGTGCGATCGACCTGACGATGGACCCCAACAACCCGCGAATCCTGGTCGCGGCTATCTGGGACGCACAGCGCTATCCGCACGCGCTGCGCTCTGGTGGTGCGGATTCGAGCATCTACCGCTCGACCGACGGCGGAGACACCTGGACGGAGATTACTCGCAATCCGGGGCTGCCGACCGGCGTCGCTCGGTAAGATCGGCGTCGCGATCTCTCCGGCCAAGTCGGGCCGCATCTGGGCGCTGATCGAGGCCGAAGATGGCGCGCTCTTCCGTTCGGACGACGGTGGCGACACCTGGGAGCGAGTCTGCGAGCAGGGCGATCTTCGGCGGCGCGCCTGGTACTACATCCATATCTTCGCTGACCCGAGCGACGAGAACACGGTCTGGATTCTGAACCTGAAGTGCTGGAAGTCGGTTGACGGCGGCAAGACCTTCACGGCGATCCCGACGCCGCACGGCGACAACCAGGATCTCTGGATCGACCCGACCGACTCGAATCGGATGATCGAGGGCAACGACGGCGGCGCGAACGTCACCTTCAACGGTGCGCCGAACCTGGTCGAGCATCTACAACCAGCCGACGGCGCAGTTCTATCATGTGACGACCGACGACCGGACGCCGTACACGATCTACGGGTCGCAGCAGGACAACACCGCTCTCGGCGGACCGTCGTCATCGGCCCGTGGCGCGATCACGCTCAACGACTGGTTCCAGCCGGGTGGTGGTGAGTCGGGCTACATCGCGATCAAGCCGACCGATGACAATATCATCTACGGCGGCGCGATCGGTTCCGGTGCGGGCAATGGCAGGCTGCTGCGCTTCGACCGGCGTACTAATCAGTCGAGCATTGTCACCGTCTGGCCAGAAGTCCAGGGGATGGGGCGCGGCGCGGAGGCGCTGCAAGTACCGCTTCCAGTGGACGTTCCCGATCACGTTCTCGCCGCACGAGGAGAACACGCTCTACGTGACCTCGAACGTCGTTCATCGTTCGACGGATGACGGGCATGACGTGGGACGTCCTCTCGCCCGGATCTGTCGCACAACGACCCGGAGACACTGAAGCCGTCCGGTGGGCCGATCACCCGCGACAACACCGGCGCTGAGGCGTACGGGACGATCTTCGCCTTCGTCGAGTCGCCGCACGAGCGTGGCTTCTTCTGGGCCGGGTCGGACGATGGTCGAATCCACACCTCCGAGGGTGGCAAGGAGTGGTCCGAGGTCAGCATCCCTGGGCTGGAGCGGGCACTGATCTCGATCATCGAGGTCTCGCCGCACGACGCTGAGACCGCCTACGTCGCCGCGACGCGCTACAAGCATGATGACTTTGCGCCGTACCTCTACAAGACCAACGACTACGGCAAGACGTGGACGAAGATCACGAACGGGATTCCGGAGGACGACTTCACCCGGACCATCCGCGAAGATCCCAACCAGAAGGGGCTGCTCTACGCCGGGACCGAGAAGGGTGTCTACATCTCGTTCGACGACGGCGAGAACTGGCAGCCGTTCCAGGGCAACCTGCCGGTCTGCCCGATTCACGATCTGATCGTGAAGGGCACCGACCTGATCGCCGCTACCCACGGTCGCTCGTTCTGGGTGCTGGATGACATCTCGCCGCTGTATCAGATGAACGCCGATCTCGCGAAGCAGCCGGCGGCTGTCCTCAAGCCGAGCAACGTCAAACGATTCCGCCACGAGGGCCGGCCGGGAGATCCCGCGCCACTTGGTCACAAGTCGTACGGGCGCTTCGGCGGCATGATGGGTACCAGCTACCAGAAGACGAACGAGTACGGCGAGAACGTCGTTACCTTCCTCGACGCCGGCAAGAACCCGCCAGAAGGTGCCGTCATCCACTACTGGCTCAAAGAACGCACCGAAGGGCAAGCTGACGCTGACGATCCGCGACAGTGCCGGCAATCAGATCCGGCGCTTCGAGAGCAAGACCGACAAGGTGCAGCAGGCCGAGACCGAGCCGGTGACCGGCGAGGGCTATGAGGGCCAGACCAGCGCTGAGGACGCGCCGGCCGAGAACCTGAAGGTTCCAGCCAACGCCGGGATGAACCGCTTCACCTGGAACCTGCGTTACGCCAACGCGACGGCCGCGAAGGGGTCTGACATGGCGCCGGACTCACTGCTGGGGCCGATCGCCATCCCAGGAACCTACTCCGTCGAGTTGGAGGTCGATGGCAAGACCTACTCACAGGAGTTCGCCATCGAGGCTGATCCGCGCGTCAGCGCCAGTCAGGACGACCTGCAGGCGCAGTTCGACCTGCACATGCAGATCCGCGACAAGCTCTCCGAGACGCACAAAGCCGTCAACACGATCCGAAGCGCCAAGGAACAGCTCGACGCCTGGGCGAAGCGCAACAGCGATGCCGGTCTGAAGGAGCAGGCGACTTCCCTGCGCGACAAACTGGTCGCGATCGAAGAAGTGCTGATCCAGCCGAAGGCCAGCGACCCGCGCCAGTTCCCGAACGGCCTCAACGACAAGTTGGCCGCCCTGCCGGGCATGATCTCGAACGCCGATACCCGGCCGGCCAAGCAGTACTACGAAGTCTTCGAGAAGCTCTCCGGCGAGGTTGACGAGCAACTCGCCAAGCTCGAGGATGTGCTTGGCACGGATGTCAAGGCGTTCAACGACGCTGTGAAGAATGCAGATGTGGTGGCGGTGGGGTAACGGAGTAACCTCACCCGCCACCCAGAGGGTACCCGGCCCTCTCCGACGCGGAGAGGGCGAGTCAGATACGAGCGTGTGAAAGCCCCCTCCCCGCGTCGGGGAGGGGGTTGGGGGTGGGGTTCGATCCCCACCAACCTGCGAGAAAGGGCCATCATGTCCACACCTAACGGAGCCAACGCAAGCTTGCTCCAATCCCTCAAGTGGCGCTCGATCGGGCCGCATCGAGGTGGCCGTGTCGTCGCTGTTGCCGGTGACGTGTCCGACAGATCGACGTTCTACATGGGCGCCTGCGCCGGCGGCGTCTGGAAAACGACCGATGGCGGCGTCATCTGGCGCAACGTCTCGGACGGTTTCTTCAAAACAGCCGCCGTTGGCGCGATTGCCGTTTCGGAGTCAGACCCGAACGTGATCTACGCCGGGATGGGCGAGACAGCGATTCGTGGCAACGTCTCGCACGGCGACGGCGTCTATAAGTCGACTGACGCCGGCAAGACCTGGCAGCACATGGGTCTGACCGAGACGCGCCACATTGGCGACATCGCGATCCACCCGACCAACCCTGACCTCGTCTACGTCGCCGCGCTCGGCCATGTCTGGGGGCCGAACGAGGAGCGTGGCGTCTACCGCTCAAAGGACGGCGGCAAAAGCTGGGAGAAGGTCCTCTACAAGTCCGACCACGCCGGTTCGCACGAACTGGCGATGGACCCGAGCAACCCGAGGATCATCTACGCCTCGATCTGGGACGCCCAGCGCTATCCGCATGCCCTCCGTTCCGGTGGTGAGGACTCGGGTATCTGGAAGACGACAGACGGTGGCGACACCTGGAACGAGATCACCCGTAACCCTGGGTTGCCAAAAGGTGTGCTCGGCAAGATCGGCCTGGCGGCGTCCGGCGCGCGGGATGGCAGGGTCTGGGCGCTGGTCGAGGCGCACGACGGCGCGCTCTTCCGCTCCGACGACGGCGGCGAGACCTGGCAGCGGCTGAGTGAAGAGCCGTACCTGCGGACCCGCGCCTGGTACTACATGCACATCTACGCCGATCCGAAGGACGCCGACACCGTCTGGATCCTCAACTACGGCGTTCACAAGTCGATTGACGGTGGCAAGACGTTTGAGGCCGTCCCATCGCGGCATGGCGACGAGCATGACCTCTGGATCGACCCGAATGACACGCAGCGGATGATCAAGGGCGACGACGGCGGGGCCTGCGTGACCTGGAACGGCGGCCGTTCGTGGACGACGATCTTCAACCAACCGACGGCCCAGCTCTACCACGTCACGACCGACGACAACCTGCCCTACCGTGTTTACGGTTCGCAGCAGGACAACTCGGCAATCAGCGTCCCAAGCGCAACGGTTGAGGGCGCGATCCACGAGCGCGACTGGTTCGAGCCAGGTGGCGGCGAGTCGGGTTACATCGCCCTCAAGCCGGGTGACGCCAATATCATGGTCGCCGGCGCGATTGGCTCCGGCAACTTCAACGGCCGGCTCATCCACTACAACCGGACGACCGGCCAGCACCGCAACATCACCGTCTGGCCGGAGCTGGCCGGGATGGGTAGTGGCGCAGAGTCGCTCAAGTACCGCTTCCAGTGGACGTTCCCAGTCTTCTGGTCGCAGCACGAGCAGGATGCCCTCTACGTCGCCGGTAACCGGATTTTCAAGTCGCTCGACGAAGGCAACAGCTGGGAGGTCGTCTCCGAAGACCTGACTCGCAATGACCCGGAGACGCTGAAGCCGTCCGGTGGCCCGATCACGAAGGACAACACCGGTGCCGAGGCCTACGGAACGATCTTCGCGCTCGAAGAGTCGCCACACCAACGCGGGCTGCTCTGGGCTGGGACCGACGATGGGCTCGTCAAGATCTCCGAGGATGGCGGCCGGAACTGGCAGGACATCACGCCGAAGGACCTGCCGGAATGGGCGCTGATCTCGATCATCGATCCGTCGAAGCACGACGCCGGGACGGCCTACATGGCGGCCACGCGCTACAAGAGCCATGACCAGAAGCCGTACCTGTTCAAGACGAAGGACTTCGGTACGAACTGGACGCTGATTGCGAACGGCATTGCTGAAGATGACTTCACCCGTGTCATTCGCGAGGACCCGCAGCAGCCGGGGCTGCTCTACGCCGGGACCGAGACGGGCATCTACGTCTCGTTCGATGATGGCGAGAACTGGCAGCGGCTGGGTGGAAACTTCCCGGTCGTGCCGGTCCACGACCTCGTCGTCAAGGACGACAATCTCGTCGTCGCGACCCACGGCCGCTCATTCTGGATCCTCGACGATCTGACGCCATTCCGCCAGATCGCGGCCGGAACACTCGACGCCTCCGGCGATGTCGTCGTTTTCCCTGCGTCACCGAAGATCCGAATGAAGGTCTATCCTGGCTTCGGTAGCGAACCGGCCAAGGGGTACGTCCACTACAAGGGCGTCGGCACCAGCAACATCGCGATGGAGGTCGTCGAGAAGGCCGACGGCACGACGGAGACACACCTGCTCGATGCCGGTGAGAACCCGCCGGATGGCCTCGCGATCCAGTATTACCTGCGTGAGAAGCCGAAGGAACCGATCACGCTGACGATTCGTGACGCGGACGGCAACGAGGTTCGGACATTCTCAAGCAAGGCCGAGAAGGCACCGCCAACGGGTGCCGAAGCTGAAGGCGCGGAAGGCGCTGAGGGCGGGAGTGCGGCCGAAGACGAGCAGAAGGGTGACACCTTCGTCCCGGCCAACGCCGGCCTGAATCGCTTCGAGTGGGACATGCGCCACGCTCCGGCCGATACTGCCGAAGGGATGGAGTTGCGCCCGTGGGAGAAGCCGCTCGGGCCGGTCGTTCTGCCCGGCACCTACACGGTTGAAGTCAAGGCTGGCGACGCTACATCGAGTCAACAAGTCGAGGTCGTCAAGGATCCGCGTGTCGATGTCAGCGATGCTGATCTGAGGGCCCAGTTCGAGATGCTGCTTCAGATCCGCGACCGTCTCTCCGAGACGACCAGGGCCGTCGGGCGCGTCCGCGCGATGCGCTCGCAGGTTGAGGCCTGGGAGAAGCGGACGAAGGACACTGACAACTCCGAAGCGATCCAGACGGCTGGCAAGGCCGCGAAGGACGAGCTGACGGCGATTGAGAAGGAACTGGTCGATACGACGACCAAGAGCCCGCTGATGTCGCCGAGCCGCCTGTTCGAGAAGCTCAACGCGCTGACCGAGTTCGTCGACAGCGCCGACGCGGCTCCGGCCAAGCAGTCGGTCGAGGTCTTCGAGAAGCTTTCAGAAGAGCTTGACGAGCAACTCGGTCGGATCGACGCGGCTGTAGACAACCAGATCGCGGCCTTCAACGCAGCGATCAAGGAGGCCGACCTTCAGCCGGTTGGATAACGGTTGCTGACACGACATAGCAGCTAACGACGACGCCGTCCTGGAATGCTGGGACGGCGTCGCTCGTTGATAACCTCAGTCACCTCGTAACTGTTCTCTGAAGGGACGAGCTTTTGACCACCCGATCGATTCTTGCCATCTACGCCCATCCTGATGATGAGTCTCTATGCGCCGGGACACTGGCGAGTCTCGCTGCTGACGGTGCGCGCGTGACGCTCGTTTGTGCGACTCGCGGTGAGGTTGGGGAAATCAGTGACCCGGCAGCTGGCGACGCCGGAAACGTTGGCGAAGGTCCGAGAAGGCGAGTTGCGCTGCGCCGCGCAGGCGATGGGAATCGGCGAACCAATCTTCCTCGGCTATCGTGACTCAGGTATGGATGGGACGCCGGAGAATCAGCATCCAGACGCCTTCATCAATGTAGAAGCTCGGGATGTAGTGGGCAGGCTGGTTCAGATCATCCGCGATGCTCGTCCGCAGGTCGTGGTGACATTCGATGAAACCGGTGGCTACGGGCATCCGGACCACATCGCGATCTGGCGGCATACGCATGCTGCGGTTGAGGCTGCTGCTGACTCGGGCCGTTTTCCTTCCGGCGGCAAGCCGTGGCAAGTGGGGCGAGTAGCCTACGCTGTCTTTCCGCGTTCGTTCTTCGATCGAATGCGCGAAAAGCTGGTCGAGCTTGGAGAAGACACGAGTGAGCTTGATGCGTTTGCCGAGCTCGGGATTGGATTCCCCGAAGAACAGATCCACGCGATCGTCGACGTCTCCTCGTTCGTCGATCAGAAGTTCGCCGCGATCGAATGCCACAAGACGCAATTTGGCGGTGACAACTTCTTCTCGCGCGTTGGTGAGGACGAGATGCGCAGGATGATGAGCCGCGAGTACTTTTCGTTTGGTTGGCCGGAGCCGACCGTTGGCGATACTCGTGGCTCCGACTTTTCCCGTGACAGTTTGACTGAGTCGGCCCCAGGAGTCAGCCGCCTTCTGTGACTGCAGTCGCAGCCATTCAGGCGAGCGCTCGTTATGTCGTTGACCGACAGCCTCGGCGGACTCCCCACGGTAAATCATGTCTTCGCGCGTGTGAGGCAACCTCGCCGCCGAAGAGCGTGATCAGTGCAGGCGATATAGACCCAGATCATGATGATAACGAGGATCGCAAGCGAACCGTAAATGACATTGAAGTTCCCGAATCGCTGAACGTAGTACTGAAAGATCGGATTCGTGATCATGAACAGCCCGGTCGCCGTTAAGGCGCCGGCAGCCGCCGAGTTCGAGTGACGTGCTCGCCTTGGGGAACGTACCGGTAAATCAGGAGGAACGTGACGAAAAGCAGGACTGCTCGAAACGACCAGGTCACGATGCTGTGAGCGCCAGCCCTTCCTGACCGGCGAGGAATTGGATTGCGTCCCATAATACGCCTGTCAGATAGCCCGACATCAGGGCGAGGATGAATAGCAGTCCTATTGTCAGCAAGCATGACCGCCTCGATGGCGAATCGCTTGAAGAAGCCGTAGTTGCTACCGGTGTCGAAGGCAATATTCAGCGCCCGGATCAGGGTATCGAACACGCGCGTGCCAGTACACAGTAGCCCGGCGAATGCGATGATACCGACCTGATTGCGGGCGGCGACGGCTTGTTGGATCCGTTCGTTCCAGATCGCCGTCGCCTTGCGGAACGAAATCGTCGAGGATGTTTGCGATCTGGTCGGCTGCCCAGGCGGGCTCGACGAAAAACGATGCGACCCATCCGCCAACGAGAATGAGCGGTAACGCCGACAACAGAACGAACCAGGCGACCGCTGCCGCCCATTGGGGCACACTATCAATGAACGAGTCTCGCACCGATTGTGCAAGCACGTTGTATCCCTGTTTTGCCCATTCGTCCGCGGCTCCAAATGACTCAGCAATTCGTTCGCTCGTCCCGCCAGTCATGTTGCGGCTCATATTGTCTCCTCCTGATTTGTTGTTTGGGATGTGATCGGCGCCCGACCACCGGCGAACAGCCGGCGCGACAACCCGTACGACTATCACCTTGATCGCCCCCGACAATGGGACCGCGACGAGTGCTCCGAGTATTCCGCCGACTGTTCCTCCGACGAACAGGCTGAACAGCACAAGCAGCGGAGGGATATCGGCCTGATTGCGGACGAGATTCGGCTGCAGGACGTTGCTTTCGATCTGCTGCAGAACGAGGTAGAAGACGGCCACGATGATGGCCTGGGACGGCGAGGTCAGCAGCGCGACCGCGATCGCAGGGATTGCCGATAAGATCGGCCCGACGATCGGGACAATCTCACCGAGTCCGGCGACAACCGCGAGCACGAGCGCGTAGTCGACACCGATGATCGTCAGCCCTACGTAGGTCAGCGAGCCGATGACGAGCCCTGCGAGCAGCTGTGCCCGAACGTAGCCTCCGATCGTCGTGCCAATTGAGTGTAGGGTGTCATCCGCGTTTTCCCTATATGCCTCAGGGAGAAGCGAGAGCACAAATTCGCGCATTGATGGCTTGGCGATCAACCAGTAGAGCGACATCGCAATGACGAGAACGACCTCCGCTACCGACGACACGATCGTGAATGGGATATTCGATAGTGTGCCTGATCCTTGCTGCAACGCGTTCGTTGCCCATTCTCGAATGCGGCCATCGCCGGTTGGGTCAATGTTGTCGACCCAACTTTGGAATTGGTCGATCAGTTCTGGACCGCGATCGTCGAGACCTTGGGCCTCGGACACCAGCGTCGGATAGATGAGCCAGGTCGACAGGCCAATCATTGCCAGGAACACGAGATACGGTATGGCAACAGCGAGCGACCGGGGTATTCGTTTCGCCATACGATCGACGAGCGGAGACAGTGACTCCGCAATAATGATCGCGGCAAACAAGAGTGCGAGCGGTCGAATCACGACCCGAACGAAGTCTGCCAATATCAGGCTAACGACAATCACGACGACGCCGAGGCCAAGTGCCTGCCGAGACCGAAAGTCTCAGCAGACGTGGATTGAGATTTCTCGCCGATGGCATCCCGGTCGATATTCGACCATCACGGATGCTCGGTAGTGATTGTCGTCGCGCGGATTCGTGCGCCATGATTTCCTATCAGGTTGCGTTCGTCAGGGATGGCTCAGTACTGTGAATGCCCGGCTTCCACCTGCGAGATGTAACGTGCGTGCGATGCACCCCTTGCATGACACTTGCGCACCAGTCGTGCCAGTAGTGTCGCTTACGTCCGTCGGGTACGTTTCGCGTTGGCGAGCTGACGTGCTCATGTTGGCGGACGTCGCAGAGTCTGCTAGCGTTGCCGAATCGCGGAGGTGAACTAGCGCTGGGACGGGAAGGAGTGCAAGAGTCGGGGTGGCAGAACGATCTCTATGGGCAACTGGCGCATGCCGGCGCCGCCCAGGTCAATCCGCTTGCGGCCGGCCTGCTGGAAACGCTCGATGACCCTCGCTTCAAGGCGATGCGCGAATCATTCCTCGACGATCTTCACCTCTACCCGGGCGCATCGACGCTGGAGGTTGGCTGTGGCCCGGCAATGCTGCTGGAGTCGATCCACGAGCGGACCGGCCCCGACGGTGTTATCGTCGGTCTCGACATCAATCCGCATTTCATCGCCGTCGCGAATCAGCGCGCCGCGATGCTCGGCATCGAGCGCGCGCGGTTCGTGACCGCCGATTGCCACACGCTACCGTTTGAGGACGAGACGTTCGACTCGATCGTCGCCGAGAAGCTCCTCATGCATGTCTCCCCGATCTCACGCGTGATCGGCGAGATGGCTCGCGTCCTGTCGATCGGTGGTCGCCTCGTCCTGGTGGACTACGACCCATATTCCGCATTCGCGGCAGGCCCGAACCCGACGATCACGTCGCGCGTCCTGGCGTCGGCAGCGGCGGTCTATGCGTCACCACAGGCGGCTCGCGAGACACCGAGGGCGTGCGTCGATGTCGGATTGTATGTTGAGCGTGTGCATGGACACCTGCTGGTATTCGAAGACCCGCACGCCCGGACGGCGCGAGGCATCGCTCCGGTCTGGGCCGATCATGCGGTGATGGGACGCCAGGCCGATCCCGGTACAATCCAGCGCTGGCTGAAGGCAGTTGAACGTGCCGCCGAGCAGCGGCAGTACATGATTGCGATCCCCCACATCATCACGGTCGCGACTCGCATCCACTGATGTGATTGACAATTCACGTCGTTCGCGGATGATGGCGTCGCGACTGATGTCGGGTCGCGTGTGGTAGCGGAAAGGACCGGCGCTGATGAGTGGACGCCCGGCAGAGGAGTTCTCACGGCCGGAACTGATCGTCGAACCGGCCTGGCTGGCCGAACACCTGAACGATTCAGATCTGCGCGTGATCGATTGCGACCCGCCTGAGACGGCCATGATGCGCCCGCACATCCCGAATGCCGTCAAATTGCCGATCCATCCGTATTTCCGTGACACCGAAACAGGCGTAGGTGTTGCGACAGCCGCGCAGACGGAAGCGATCATGCGTGAGCTCGGTGTGTCGAACGAGACGCGCGTCGTCTGCTACGACTCGACCGGCGGAACGCTGGCAGCCCGGATCTGGTGGGTCCTCTGGTATTACGGACACGAAAAGGCCGCGTTCCTGAATGGCGGCTGGACGGCCTGGCAGGCTGAAGGACATCCGACCGAAACCGAATGGAAGCAGCCAGAGCCGGGCGACTGGAGCGCGGTCCAGCATGACGATCGAATCGCTGCATGTGACGTGATGCTGCCGTGGGTTGGCCAGGCTGATTTCGTCCCTCTCGATGTCCGCGCGTTCTCCGAATGGTCTGGAACGCAGCCGAACGTGGCCAATCAGCGGGAAGGGCACATCCCCGGCGCAGTCCACATCGAGTGGCGCGAGTTCGTTGATTGGGACAACAACACGAAGCTGAAACCCGCCGCAGCGATCCGCGAACGGCTGGAGGGGGCCGGCGTGACGCGCGACAAGCGCGTCGTCCCCTACTGACAAGGTGGCATCCGTGCGGCGCACGGAACGTGGCTTCTGACACTGATGGGCTACGAGCGGGTCGCGAACTACGACCGTTCGTGGTCGGAATGGGGCAACCGGCCGGACGCACCGGTCGCATTGCCGTCGTAAGCTGAGGGATGGGGCAGCAATGACTGCTGGCGAGGACCTTATTCGTCGCTGGCGAGCGAACGCCGCTGCAGCGGGTGTGCGGTTGACAGACGAAGACATTGCGCGGATCGACGGGCGTGGCCAGGTCGAACGGATCCGAAACGTCGAAGCGATTGTCGAGCGGGCGATGGCGCGTGAAGTCGTTCCCGACTACCTCGATTTGCTCTCTACCGAACCGAGGACGCAAGCTGGGGGGCGAGCCAATGGCTGATCGATCGTTGTTGCGACGGCCGTTGCACGATGTCGCGCCGTTGATCCAGCAGCGCGAGATCTCTCCCGTTGAGTTGACGACGCTCTCGCTCGAGGCGATCGAGGACATCAACCCGACCCAGAACTCATTCCGCCTCATTATGGCTGAGCGCGCGATGGAAGCGGCCCGATCCGCCGAGGCGGAGATCGGCAACGGCGTCTATCGCGGCCCACTCCACGGGATGCCGATCGCGGTCAAAGACCTGATGGACATCGCGGGCGAGACGACGGCCGCTGGCTCAAAGGTGCTGGCTGATCGCGTCGCATCCGAAGATAGCGAGGGCGTCCGTCTCCTTCGCGAGGCTGGCGCTGTCATCACTGGGAAGACCTCGATGCCGGAGTTCGCTTTCTCTCCTGCGTCGAACAATCAACACTATGGACCTGTGCCGAATCCGTGGAACTCCGAGCGAGACAGCGGCGGATCGAGCAGCGGCTCCGGCGCGGCGGTTGCCAGCGGGCTGGTCTACGGAGCGACTGGCTCCGACACTGGCGGCTCGATCCGGATGCCGTCGACGCTCTGCGGCATCGTCGGACTGAAACCGACCTTCGGGCGAGTCTCGGCACGCGGAGCAGTCACGCTCTCCTGGTCACTCGACCACATCGGCCCGATGACGCGGACGGTTCTCGACGCCGCCATCATGCTCGACGTGCTGGCCGGTTACGACTCCGGCGACGCCCGAACGCGGCGTGTTCCGACCGGTGGCTACGCTGACTCCGTTGAGGGAGGCGTCGATGGCCTGCGGGTCGCCGTCATCTCCGACGACGGCGGTGGGTTGATGGGAACGCCTGCCGTCCTTGATGGTCTTACAGCCGGTGTTGCGACCCTTGAGGCGGCTGGTGCCAGCGTCGAGCAGGTCGTCGTTTCGGAATTGGCTGAATTCTCAGCACTGTACGGCTCCCTGCTCGTGATTGAGGCGGCAGCCTACTACGAGCCGTTCCTGCGTGAGCGACCTGACGATCTGGGCGAGTTCGCTCGCGACCGGCTCCTGCTGGCCTATGCCTACTCGCCGGCGTTCTTCGTCCAGGGCTCGCAGGCACGGGCAGTGCTTCGACGGCGAATCGAAGACCGGCTGGCAGGCTACGATCTGGTGGTCGTGCCAGGGATGCCGCATGAGGCGCCGCCGCTCGGCGTCGTCCAGCAGAACACCCGCTACACCGGCCCGTTCAACGCGCTCGGCTGGCCGGCGATCGTCGTTCCGGTCGATCTCGGCGCCGACAATCTGCCGGTCGCGATTCAGATCGCCGCTCGTCCGTGGCAGGAATCGCTCGTCCTGCGGGCCGGGCGGGTTGTCGAGCGAGATGGTCCGTGGCAGGGGCGGATGCCGTAGCGGTCGGGAATTGGGAATCGTGGGCGGAGCGAGCCATGTTCTGGGAAGGATCTGGCCCTGTTATAGCGAATCCCGATTCCCGATTCCCGATCAATCCGTCCCGCTTGACGCTATCCGCTGCCCAACGTACCATCCGCCGCGAGTGAGTGACCGTTCGACAGGTTTCGCAACCGCTGAAGCAGTCAGTGTGTGTTGCCGATGCCCCGATAGATGGTGCACACAGGGATGGATCTGACCGATAAGGACTTGCGCCGCGGCTTTGTCGTCCTTGCCTTGACCGCGTTCTCGGTCAGTCTCTCGATGGGTGTCCAGCAGTCGATCTCGCCAAGCTTTTTCCGCGAGACGATCGGCATGGACGGCGCCCAGAATGGCTACCTGGTTGCCTTCCGCGAATTGCCTGGCTTTCTGCTGGCGTTCGTCGCCGCGCTGCTGCTGCGGCTCGGGATGGCCCGCGCGACCGGGCTGGCGCTGCTGATCATGGGGATCGGTTATGCGTCGTTCTCGGTCGGCTACTCGTTCGCGGCGATTGTCATTGCGTCGGTGATCGGCAGCATCGGTTTTCATTCCTGGTTGCAAATGCAGTATGCGCTCGGACTCAGCCTCGCCAGAGAGGGTGAAGAGGGCAGCGTCCTGGGCCGCATCAGCTCGGTTGGCTTCTCTGGGCGGATGCTTGGGATGGTTGCCGTCCTGATCGTCCTGCAGGTTGTCGGCTACCTGGCTGGAGCCAAGGAGGAGTGGCAGAGCACCGTCTTCCGGGCACTATTCATCGTCGGAGGCGTGTCGGCCGTCGTTGGAGGTTTTGCGATCCTGCGTTTTCCCGCGCCGCCTAACGAACGCGCGATCGCGCGGGCCGCGCCGAAGATTACGCTGCGGCGTGAATACTGGCTCTACTACCTGCTCTCATTCCTCGATGGTTGCCGGATGGAGATCTACTTTGCGTTTGCGCCGTTCGTACTGGTCGAGGAGTTCGGCGTCAGCGCGACCGCGATCACGACGCTGTTGATCTGTGCCGGGCTGATCAACTGGCGGACGGCAGGCTGGATCGGGCGGCTGATCGACAGGCACGGCGAGAAGCGAATGCTGACGATCAACTACTGCGGTCACTTCATCGTCTTCCTCGGCTTCGCGCTGGCCCAGAACGTCTGGCTGCTGTACGCCTTCTATCTCGGTTACAACTTCCTGTTCACCTTCTCGATCGGGACGACGACCTACTTGCGAAAGATCGCCCGCAAGGAGGACATCGCGCCAAGCCTCGCGATGGGCGTGTCCTGGGCGCATGTTGCGGCCGTCGGCGTACCGATCGTCGGCGCGGCGCTCTGGACGCAGCTTGGGTATCAGTTTCCGTTCATATTCGGGACCGTGTTCGTGTTGCTGAGCCTCTGGTATACGCAGAAGATCGATGTCGCCCGCCAGCGGGTGCCGGAGCCTCAGCCGGTCACGCTCGCGGCGGCCCCTGCCGGCGATGGTTAGCGTATCGACTCGATCATCGTGTTGGCTGCCGCCGTCGCAATAGACTCAACAGCGTCCTCATCAAGTGCAACGGGATCGGTATAGATGATCGTCGTCAGCGTGTCCGCGACGCGAATCACGATCCAGTATCCGCCGACATCCTCGTCGTCATTGGCGAACGTGAAGCGGGTCGCGAACGATTCGTCTCCCAACGCTGGAAAGGTACCGTCGGGTTCAAGTGAGATGTCTGTGCCACCGCTCGCGAAGCTGCCGCACGACGCCGCCTCGACTTCGTAGTCGAATGCCGCTTCGGCCATACCGGTCGGATACGAGACCAGGAGTTGTGAGACGGTCGCGCTGTCGGCATTGAAGCCTTCATAGAACTCCGTTGCGACCCGTGCGATGGCCTCGCTTGTGTCCGGGTAAAGGTCCGCGTTGCAGAGGCCGGTCCAACTCGCCGGGTCCGATCGGTGTGCCGGTTGAGGCTGGTCCCAATTCTCGTCGAAATCGTCGATGGTAAGCAACGCCGACATCAGCGCCTCCTCTTCGTCGGTGACGTTGCCGCCAGTCCCGACCAGTGTGTCGATCTTGCTTACCGCGAGTTGGGCGACTTCGCTGGAGAAGGCGGGATCGTAGCCGCCCAGTTCCAGCGTCGTCACGATCGTCACATATCCGTCGATGCGAACGAAGATGAAATCCCCTTCCAGCCGGCCAGCATCGGCGACTTGAAAGGCAACGTGGATCGCGTGTGATTCGTCGCCGAGGTTTGGTGATTCGGTCGGGCTGACCTCGAAGACAGTGCCCGTTTCGTCGGTCCATTCGCTACAGGTCGCCGTCTCACGCACGTAGGCCATCGCTTCGATCGCTACTTCTTCGGGGAACTGGGTGATGTTCTGGAGGACGAACTGTGAGCCGTCTGCCGACTGATACTCGACTTCAACCTCGGCGATTCGTTCCTCTGCACGTGGAAAGCGGGGCGAATCGCAGATACCGGGCGATTGGCTGAGCTCGGGTGCTTCAACGCGCAGTTGGTTCCATTCGCCGGGCAGATCACCCGCCGCGAGCAGCAGATCGAGCAGCGCGGCTTCGTCGTCGTTAAAGTCGCCGGTTTCCGGGATGGCTGACGTGCCGGTGGTTGCTGTCGGGCTGCTTGCGGTGGTTGTACTCGACGGC
The DNA here is from genome assembly GCA_963763325.1 of uncultured Chloroflexia bacterium. GTDB lineage: Bacteria > Chloroflexota > Chloroflexia > Thermomicrobiales > CFX8 > JBBECJ01. Next base: position 423,065 of record CAVXOL010000023.1, on the reverse strand, counting down.
ATTGCCTCCGTGGGCGTGGCAGTTGCGCCTGATCCTGTCGCAGTCGTTGCTGTCGGGACTTCGTCATCGTCGCCATTGCTACATGCGGCCAGGGGAAACGCCAGCAAGAGTGCCAGTAAGAGTCCTGCGAGTACCTTCGACATCGGCCAGTCAATCCCCTGATTCCCGCGAATGCGATTCGTCCTGAATGTGGCGGCGAGTCAGCCGTCATCCAAGTAAGCCACGAGTGACGCGTCGGTGACGCGGGCAGGCGGACCATTCGTTGACGCTGGTTTCAGCGAGTTGTACGCTACCGGCGCGCAATCCCGCGACAACCGCAGTAGATGGAGATCGTGTTCCGGCAGGACGCAGTCAAGGAGACTCCTGTAGCGATGGTCAGCCAACTTCCTCGCCCAGTTTCCGTTTCCCCGGTTTCCGCCGAGGAGGTCGAGGCGACGCGCCAGCCGACCGAGCGAGCGCGGACATTGCCCGGTCGCGTTTATCATGACCCGGCGATATTTGCGTGGGAGCACGGTCAGTGGTTCAGACGCGAGTGGCTCTTCGTCGGTCGCGAGGAAGATGCGCCAGAGACTGGCAGCTTCTTCCGCTGCAACATTGCCGGCGAGAACGCGGTCGTTGTCCGAGGCAACGACGGCGTCCTGCGCGCGTTCTACAACGTTTGCCGCCACCGTGGCGCGACCGTCGTCGAGGAGGCGTCTGGTCGGATGGTGCGCTTCCAGTGCCCGTACCACGCCTGGATCTACGACCTTGAAGGAAACCTGCGCCCACCGCGCCACACCGAGACACTCGAAGAGTTTTCGTGCGCGGCATACAGCCTGTTGCCAATTCGCTGCGAGACCTGGAATGGCTTTGTCTTTCTGAATCTTGACAATGATGCTGCCGCCGCTCGCGGATCACCTGGGCGAGTTCCCGGTCCACTTCGAATCGCTTTCCATTCGGCGAGCTTGCGGCGGGCGAAGCGGATGGAATACGACGTGCGCGCCAACTGGAAGGCGCTGATGGAGAACTACGCCGAGTGCTACCACTGCCCCGGCGTCCATCCGCTGCTGAACCACATGACGCCCTACAACCTTGGCGGCTATCTGCCGGGCGCTGGCGAATGGGCTGGGAGCTGGATGGAGCTGACCGGCGAATTCGAGACGCTCTCGATCGACGGCTACGATGCACGGTCGATCGGCGATTCCGGGGATGACGGACGACGATCTCAAGCGCGTCTACTACGCCTGGATCTGGCCGAACCTGCTCTTCAGCCTCCACCCGGACTACCTGATGACGCATCAGGTCTGGCCACAGGACGCTGAGCAATCGCTTGTCATTTGCGAACTGTATTTCCATCCCGAACGCGATGGCAGCGCCTGACTTCGACGCATCCGGTCCGGCTGAGTTCTGGGACCTCACCAACCGCCAGGACTGGCACGTCTGCGAATTACAGCAGACCGGCACCGGTTCGCGTGCCTACGTCCCCGGCCGCTACGCCGCCATCGAGCGGATGGTCCATTCGTTCGATGCCCGAGTCGCCGACCGTTATGCCGGTGACGGGATCCGAACGGACGTCGCGCGGCCGGCCAAAAAGGAGTGGGGTTCCGACAGGTCGAAGCGAGGAGATCGAGAACGTCAGACAGCCGACTGAGCGAAGGAGCAGCACATGCCGGCCAGAAAGCACACTCCGTACTATCACAAGTTCATCGAGTTGGGAGCGGAGATCGTTGACCGGATCGGGTTCGATACGGCGGCGCGTTTCACGTCGATTGAAGAGGAGCACCGCGCTACCCGTGAGGCGGCCGGCCTCTACGATGTCTACTATCAGGGTCCGCTTGACCTGAAGGGGCCGGGCGCGACCGCGCTTCTCCAACGCCTGCTGGTGAACGACATCGAACGCATCGGCGATGGCGGCGTTCTCTACTCATCGATGTGCAACGAACAGGGTGGGATGCTGGACGATATGACCGTCTACCGGCTCAGTTCGGAGCACTACTGGATCGTCTCGACGCCGTCTCGGGCGGCGCTGATCGAGCAATGGGTGACTGAGCACGCACGCAACAACGCGGCCTACGTCACGAACTGTGTCTCAGGGACGGGCTATCTCTCGCTGCAAGGCCCGAAGTCGCGCGAGATTCTGGGCCGTCTGACCGATGCCGACCTGTCGACATCGGCGTTGCCCTACTTCAGCTTCATCCAGACCGATGTCGCCGAGGTTCCGATGCTGGTCTCGCGGACTGGTTACTCCGGGGAACTGGGCTATGAGCTGTATTACGCGCGAGACTTATGCCGAGCACGTCTGGGATAGCCTGCTGGCTGCCGGAATTGACGACGGCCTTAAGCCATGCGGCCTCGGCGCGTTGCGTTCGGTTCGAATCGAGAAGAAGTATCCGCTCTATGGACTGGACCTGACCGATGGTAATTCGCCATTCGAAGCCGGCCTGGCCTGGACGGTGCGACTCGGCAAGGGCGAGTTCATTGGCCGCGACGCGTTGCTGCGCCAGAAGGAACAGGGCATCGATCGACAACTCGTCGGCATCGAGCTGTCCGGGCTGGAGTTCCTGCCGGCGCCGGGTGACACGATTGTGAGCGATGGCCGCCAGATCGGCCGCGTGACATCCGCGGATCGGGGCTTTCACCTCGGCACGAGTCTCGCGATGGGTTATGTCGAGAAGGCATCCGCCGAACATGGAGCGCGGGTGACGATTACATCGGCTTCTACTGGCGAGGACTATGCCGGCTCGGTTCACACGCGTGCGTTCTATGATCCTGACATGACGCGGGCGAAAGCGTGATGGCGCGGTTTGTCCCAGGAGATGAGCGATCGTGTATCGGTGCGTGCCTCACGGCGCGGGCTGACACACGATCGCTCCGATCGTAGATCGTCGTTACATCACGGCCAGTCGCGCAGCGAGCGTCAACGCAGCAATGATTCCGAGGACGACAACCGTTCCGTTCGTCCGACCGAGGCGTTGGCGCAATACCGGTGTCAGGCCGATTGCCAGCATCGCGGCGATGCCGAGGACCGGGTGATACCAGACGACGCTGTGCCCTTCGGCGAGCAGGATGACGCCGACCGCGACCTGGAGCGCAAGAATGCCGTGTGAGACCCCGGTCAACCACGCTGGTACGTCGCGCCCGCTGCGACCCATGAAATAGACAACGCCCATGAGAATAAGATAGATGAGGAACAAGCCCTCACCTATCCCGCGATGGATCTCGTACACCTGTCTCGCTCCTTCCCCGCTCCCCTCCGGGCCAGCGCCCGGCTGATGTATTGGATGAAGCGTACTCGACCAGGAGATTCGCGAACATCCCGCCGCGTTTTGGCGGGCCGAGCGTCCGTCGCCTACACTGCACCGCGTGGAACGATGCTGATGTGAGAAGCGGTGCAGGAGATGGTTCAGACCAACGCCGAAATAGCCGAGATGCTGCGCGCGAATGCCGACCTGATGGAGATCGCAGGTGAAAATTCGTTTCGTGTCAACGCCTTTCGCCGTGCTGCTGACGCCGTTCGGGCACATGATCGCGCACTGACCGATCAGGCCGACCTGACGGCCATACCAGGCGTCGGCGCCGGAATCGCCGCCGTCCTCCGTGAAATTCTGACGACCGGCACCTTCGCGACCTTTGAGGAGCTGCAGGAGCAACTGCCTGGGTCCCTGCTGACGCTGCTGGATCTGCCCGGTGTCGGCGCGAAGACGGCAGCCAGGCTCTACCGGGAACTGAATGTCACATCGCTGACCGATCTCGAAGATGCGCTTCGCAACGGCAGACTGGCGACGATGAAGGGGATGGGGCCGAAAGCGCAGGCGCGGATCGCCGAAGGGTTGGTGTTCGTCCAGCGCCGTTCCGGCCGAACCTCAATCGGGATGGCACTACCGCTGGCGTTGCGGCTCGCTGACCGGCTTGCGTCGATTACTGCGAACCCCGTCCACGTTGCTGGGTCGGTCCGGCGGATGTGCGAAACAGTCGGAAACCTTGACCTGGTTGCCGTTGGCGCCGACACCGACGCGATCCTGAACGCGGCGGCGGGCCTGCCGGACGTTGCCCGTGAGATCGAGCGCGACGGTGAGACAGCGACCTATGACCTGCACCAGGGGATCATGCTGCGCGTCCGAGCGACGCCCGCCTCACAAGCGGGCAGTGCGTTGCTGGCGATGACTGGCTCGGAAGCACATCTACGTGGGTTGGGCGGTGCGGACGCATTGCCGGACGGCGCGACTGAACAGGAATGCTATGCAGCACTCGGACTGCCGTTCATTGCTCCTGAACTGCGCGAGGATCGTGGTGAGCTGGATGCAGCCCGCGAGGGGCGGTTGCCGCGCCTGATCGAGGTTGACGACCTGCGTGGCGACCTGCATCTCCACACGACTTGGTCGGACGGCGGCGCGTCGCCGTTAGAGATGGCGATCGCGGCGTCCGAGCGAGGCTACGACTATCTGGCAGTCACCGACCACTCCGGCGGGCTTGGGATCGCTGGAGGGTTGAAGCCGGAGCGCCTTGCCGAGCAACGGATTGAGATCTACGGTCTGCGGGAAACGGCTCCGGTTCGGTTGCTGGCTGGGTCGGAGGTCGAGGTCCACCGCGATGGCCGGCTGGACTTCGACGACGATATACTGGCCGGGCTGGATATCGTCGTCGCCTCGCTCCACTCCGGGTTGCGCCAACCGAGCGCCGAGTTCACCGACCGGCTCTGCGCGACGATCAGGAACAGCAATGTCGATATCATTGCCCACCCGACGGGCAGGTTGGTCGAGCGGCGCCAGGGTGCCGACATCGACTGGCCTCGTGTCTTCGCCGCCGCCGTTGAAACCGCGACCGTCCTCGAGATCAACGCTGACCCTGCTCGATTGGATATGGACGACGCGACTGCGCGTGCCGCGATCGGAGCCGGTTGCCTGATCTCGATCGATTCTGATGCCCACCATCCGGAATCGCTTGCGCTCGTCCGCTTCGGCATCGGCGTCGCTCGCCGTGCATGGGTCGAACCGCGCCAGGTTGTCAACACCTGGCCGCTTGATGACGTTCTGGCGTGGCTGCGGGAACGGGTGCATGAGGGACGGGGGATGGGGGGTTAGGTGTCAGGGGATTTGCGATCGAGATGAGTGGTGGAACCTCGCCAATCAAGAATAACTCCTCGTCCCTCGCACAAAGGTATCGCTTTTTCGGCGCTGAAGGAGTATTCTGTCAGAACCGTCGCTGGAGGGGTTCAGCGGCGCTGGTGTTATTCAATCTGACAGAGTAAGCCATCGTGCGTGATGGACCGCTGCGTGCTCGGTGAAGCCGCACCGAAATCGCGGCGTTGTTGTGCGCGCGAAAATGGTCGAGAGACCGTGCCATGCGGTCATGATAGGAGGTGGTTCTCATGGTCCGGACAGAGTTGCCCGCCTGGTGCGAACGGCGCAGCAGTAACCAGCCCGATGGACGCTACATTGTCGCCTGCTATTACACCCGCGACGGACACCCGGTGACCCGCGCTCGTGCCGAGCGGATCGAGCTGGTTGAGTATGCTCCCGACGGAACTCCATTGCGGTTCCAGGAAGGTCTGGTCGATGCGCCGGCCGAGCCGCCAGTCGACGAGGTTTCGTTCTCAGCATCCGGATTCCAGTTCTCGCGCTAATGCGAACTGGACCGCGACTGATACCACATCACGAGACAGTGGTTCAGGATCATCGCCGATGATCCCCTCGGAATCCACTGTTGCTCTCCCCTGCCTCATCTGAGGGCCGCCCCCGATCCAGATTCCCTCACGACATTCCAGCCCTCTGCCTGACCGACATCGATGACTCCGGGGTTGATCTCGGCGATCCGGTCTCGATCCGCGTCGAGTGCTGACTCGACCAGATTCAGCGTGAGGTCGATCCCGCCCTTTGCGCCGCTAGAAAACGCGCGGTGTCCAGACTGTCGACGGCGTTCGCGGTCTATCGCCGAGCGCGGACGACCATTGCGGAGTGGCGGAGTCCGCATGTCGCTCGTCAACGGTGATGGCCCGATCGCCGAACCCGTTGCCTCCAGACCTCCGCACGCAACTTCCGTATTCTCGCCCGCTGGCACGACGCCCGTACAATTGAGTGTTTGTGTCGTTCGCGTCGGTGCAGCGTGCCTGTCTGCGTCGCTGCGGACTCGTCGGGTGGTAGCTGTTTCGGCTGCCGGGACAGGATGGGCTTCAGCAGATGAACCTGGCTGTATCCGAGATCGATCGCGGGGGGGCCACAAACGGGGGCAGCGGCGATCCGATCATTCTCATTCGAGGACTCGTCAAACGCTACGGGTCGTTTATTGCCGTTGACAACGTTGACCTCTCCGTCCACCGCAACGAGATCTTCGGCATTCTCGGCCCGAACGGTGCCGGGAAGACGACGACGCTGGAGATGGTCGAGGGTTTACGGACACCGGACGCTGGCGAGATTCAGGTCGCCGAGATCGACGTCGTCCGCGATCCGGTTGCCGTCAAGCGCGTTATCGGCGTCCAGTTGCAGACGACCGCGTTGTTCGATCACCTTTCAGCGCGTGAGCTCATCCATCTGTTCTCGGCCCTGTCGGGAGGTGACACATCCGCCGCGTGGGTGGACCATCTGATCGGCCTGGTGCAGCTTGAGGAGAAGGCCGGTGCACACGTCAACCAGCTCTCGGGCGGCCAGAAGCAGCGACTCTCGATCGCACTGGCGATGGTCAATGATCCGACTGTGATCTTCCTCGACGAGCCGACGACCGGCCTCGATCCGCAGGCGCGCCGCAACCTGTGGGACCTCGTCCGCCAATTGCGCGGTTCAGGCAAGACGGTCGTGATGACGACGCACTACATGGAAGAGGCTGAATACCTCTGCGATCGCGTCGCGGTCATGGACAACGGCCGGATCATCGCCTGTGACACCCCACTGGCACTGATTCAGTCGCTGGGTGAGAGCGCGACGATTCGGGCACGAGTCGAGCGTGACTTGACAGGGTTGGATCTGGAATTGCTGCCGGGCGCGAGCAGCTCCAGCATCAAGGACGGCCAGCTCGAGATCCATACGGAGGATGTCCCGGCAACGCTGACGGCACTGCTGCAGCTTTCGGAACGACTCGGCATTCGGCTGGACAACCTCTCGACGGCGAGTGCGACGCTGGAAGATGTCTTTCTCTCGTACACCGGACGGAGCCTGCGCGAATGAAGGCACTTCGCAACATGGTCGTGGCAAACCTGAAGATGAGCTACCGTAACCGGACAGCGCTCTTCTGGAACCTGGCCTTTCCGCTGATCTTCATCGTGCTGTTCCAGTTCCTGTTCTCGGACGACAGCGTTTCGATCGATGTCGGCATCGTCGGCGCGGACACCTCGTCGGTGTCGCAGGAGGTCGCGTCCGAGATGCGTGGCGCCGATGGGTTCAACGTTTCTACTGGCAGTGAGGAATCTGAGCTGGATGCACTTACGGATGGCGATCGATCAGTCGTCGTCGTCTTCGCGCCGGGATCGAATGGGAGTGAGATCGATGCCCGGCTCTACTGGGACGAAACCGATCCCCAGCTCGGCCAGATAGCGCTCGGCGCTGTCAACCAGTTCCTCTCGGACGTCAACGCCGGGATGACCAATGGCGCGCCGGTGATCTCGGTCGCTACGGAAGCGGTCGAGTCGACAGAGATCGACTATATGGACTTCCTGATCCCCGGTATCCTGGCGATGTCGATCATGAACACCGGCATGATCGGGCTGGCGTCGGCATTCGTGACGTACCGCGAGCGAGGTATCCTGCGACGGATTCGTGCAACGCCATTCCCGCTCTCGTCGTTCATCCTGGCTCGCATCCTGAGCCAGCTTGTCGTGAGCGTCGCTCAGGCCGTCATTCTGATCACGGCCGGCATCCTGATCGCGAACCTGACGATCAATGGGAACATGCTGTACGTCATGATCATGGTCACGCTCGGCTCACTCGCGTTCCTGTCGCTCGGGTTCGTCGTCGCGGCCTTCGCGCGCAACCAGGAGACGGCCGACTCGACTCGCCAACGCGTTCACCTTCCCGATGCTCTTCCTCGGCGGCGTCTTCTTTCCGGTCGATTCAGCGCCGGAGTGGCTCCAGCCGATCATGAAACTGATCCCGTTGCGCTATCTTGCCGACGGTCTCCGAAACCTGATGATCCGCAACTCGACACTGATGGACGAGTGGGTGAACGTTTCTGTGATGCTCATGACCGCCGTCGTCGGTTTCGCGCTGGCGCACCGCTTCTTCCGTTGGGAATCGAGCAGAACCTAGAGCGACTCGGTCTGCGACACTCGCGCGCCTGACAACCAACGGCGCTATAAGGGAGGACACACGTGGCATCACGAGCAAGCGAACCGGAGGTCCGGTTGGAGCGCCTGACTGGGCAGGCGGTGGCCGATGGCCAGTTTGACAAGGCGATCCTGCCGATCGGAGCGACCGAGTATCACGGGCCGGCCTTCCCGTACGGCACTGACTCGGTCACGGCCGAGACGCTGGCCGAGTCCTTCGCGCGCGAGCTGGGCGGAACGCTGCTGCTGCCGACACTGGCATACGGAGTCAGCCACCATCACCTCGCCTGGCCGTGGACGCTCTCGCTGCGGCCGGACACGATGGCGCTCGTCGTCCGCGACATCGCTGAGTCGCTGCTGCGACACGGTGTCCAGAAGCTGCTGATCGTCTCGGCCCACGACGGCAATCCGCCTGCGGCGACTGTCGCGGCTCGGATTCTGTCGCAGGAGCACGACATGAGCGTCGCGATCTTCTCCGGCTGGCAAGGCAAGGCACGCGCGGCGCTGGCTGGTGAGCGCGATATTGACGAGGACCATGCCGGGCAGTCGGAGATGTCGATGGTGCTCTACGCGGCGCCGGAAACGGCTCGGCTCGATCTGGCAACCCACCAGCCGAACCAGTTCATGGACCATCCGGTTGACCTGATCGGCGGGTTTGATGGAACGGTCCCGCTCGGCTATTCCGGCAACGCCGCTGCCGCGACTCCCGAAGAGGGTGAAGCGATTGTTGCAGCTCTGACTGCGCTCGTCGTCCCCTTCCTGCGCGAACTCGACCGTCGCGGCTGGAAGCGCGGAACCTGGATGAGCCGGATCGAGTAACCCGACCCGCGTGTACGTACTATGGTACCGTCTCGGCCTGCACACCACTCGCACTCACTGCGACAGGTGCAGGCCAGTGTCGCCCTGTGCAATTGACGCTGGCAGGTGGTCGGGAGAGTCTGCCTCATTGCGATTTGGGATTGTGACAATGAGGCAAAGGTTGACTTCCGAGACTAGGTGTAGGTACGCTGTGTACGTACGGTCTTGGAGGTCTGGAGGAGTGAGAATGTTACAGACGTTTACGTATCGGCGCTGCGGCTCGTTCGTTATTGCGCTGCTGTGCCTGATGTCGCTCGCCGCCATTGCGCCGGCTCGGGCAAGCGCGCAGGAAGCGCACGTCGTCGAGTGGGGTGACACGCTGAGCGAGATCGCCAATCGCTACGGCCTGACGGTCGAGCAGCTCATCTCGCTGAATGGGATCGCCGATCCGGACCTGATCATCACCGGTCAGTTCCTGTCGTTGACCAACGGATCTGGCGAGATCCTGCAAGGTGGGCCGCAGCCAGCGCCCGCCGACATCGAGGATGCCGCCGTTGATTCCGAACCAGTGATGAGCACGTACGGCGACTCGTCCGAGACGTGGTCGCTCGTCAACTCAGGCGACTTGCCACCGGCGTTCGAACGCGACCAGATTCGTGATCTGCTGATCGACGCGGCACACCGCTATGGCTGGGATCCGTATCTCATCATGGCCCAGGCGTGGCAGGAGAGCTACTGGTCACAGAATGAGATTTCATGGACCGGCGCGATCGGCGTCATGCAGGTCATGCCTGACACCGCTGCCGAAATGGAAGCCTGGTACTTCGGGCACGAGATGAACACCTGGTACTCGGCCTACGACAACATCGAGATGGGCGTTGCCTATCTGACGGTGCTGTACAACGAGACCGGCAGCGTCGACAATGCGCTCGCCAGCTACTACCAGGGCTGGGGCAGTCTCCAGCGCGACGGCTGGTTCCCCGACACCGACGAGTACGTCAGCCGAATCTACATGTTCCGTGACATGTTCGCAGCAGGTGAGCTTCCGTAGCTTTCAGCCATCAGTTGGTCAGCCTGTCAGTAATCAGCCTGCTGGTCGGGGTGTTCACGTGAGACACTCTACCTGCAGGCTGACTGGCTTTCACCACAGGAGGTCACCGGATGTCACGGATTGGGTGGGTTGAGTTCGATGAAGCTGAGGGGCGGATCAAGGAGCTCTACCTGCGCGAAGCGGCAGGGCGTCCGGATGTCGCTGGGATCGTCAAGTCGTTCTCTCAGCGGGTCGAGGCGCTCGAGGGGATGATGAACTTCTCCGAGGTCCACTTTGGCCCCGGCGGCGCGCTTGGCAGGGCACGCCGCGAGATGATCGCAACCTACGTCTCGGCGCTCAACGGCTGCTATTACTGAGCAGTCCTCCACGCAGGGTTCCTGCGTTCTCAGGATCGAACCAGCTACGCCGAGACCGCGCGAGCGCTGGCTCGTGGGACGCTGGACGAGGCAGGGCTGTCCGGGATGGACCGCGTGATGCTCGACTACGCTGCGAAGTTGACGCTCGCGCCAGCCGAAATGACTGATGAGGACACTCGGCTCATGCATGGCGCCGGCTTCAACGATGAGCAGGTCTGGGAAGCGACCTTTACGGTCTCGATCTTCAACATGTTCAACCGGATGGCCGACGCATTCGGGCTCGAACCGCCCGCGAGTGCGGTGGCCTTGCTTGAATAGAGCGGGTTGCTCAATTGCTTCGCGAACCATCTTGTGCCGCAACCAGCGACTTCTGCGCCCTGATGTCACGTTCCACACGTCGTTAGGACAGTGACGCTCCGAAAAACTCCATCAACTTCTGCCAGCTGTGCTGGCTGCCTTCGTGATTCGGGCTGGCCGGATCGAAGGTCAGAAAGCCATGAGGCAATCCGGGATAGATCGTGAAATCGTGCGGCTTGTCAGCGGCGCTGAGCGCCGACCGGTAGGTTTCCACGTTGTGCATGCCGACACCATGGTCCTGGTCTCCCCAGAAGCCGATCAATGGCGTGGAGACCGTCACCCGCCTCGTCGAGTGGTTGCCACGGCCGGTTCTCGGAGATGTTGGGATTTGCCGGGAACCCGTAGTAGATTGCGCCAGCAACCATCCGCGACTCGCGCGACGCCAACAGCATGACGAGTGTGCCGCCCATGCAGAACCCGACTGTGCCGATCTTACCGGGCGAGCGTCGTTCGACGAGATCGAATACCCGCTGCAGATCTTCGATCGTCGTTGGGTATGACAGCGTCTGGCCGCGAGCCATCGCGTGCTCGCGTGTGGGTTCGGGTAGCGGACCCTGCCGGACGAACAGGTCGGGCAGATAGGCCGTGTAGCCTTCGGTCGCGAGGCGTCGCGAGAGGTCGTGATAGAACGCGTTCGCGCCATGAATGTCGTGGATGACGATTACGGTTCCCCGGCTCTCAGTGACCGGTGACGCCTGAAAGACCGGCATCGACGCGCCGGTCACCTCGACCGTAAAATCCTCTTCCGTTACGGCAGCCGACGGCTGAACACTTCCTGCGGTATCGGCATCAGGATGGCACATGTTCGCATCTCCCTCCATCGTGGCTCAATCCGAGTCGCACGATAGCACAGTCAGGATGCGCGAAAGGACAGGCCCCGATGCAACAGGAAATCGCCGTTCGAGCAGCGCGGCACGACGATATCCCAGCAGTGCAACATGTTGCGGCTGTAACCTGGCGGGCGACCTACTCTGGCGAGATCTCAGAGGCCGACATCACCCAGTTTCTTGCCTGCGCGTACAGTGAGCGTAGCCTGACGTCCGCGTTGAGTCGACTTTCCGCCGGCTTCGTCGTCGCGGAACGTGCTGGTCAGGTGATCGGCTATGCGATGGCTGGATTGAACCGCGACGGCGAGCCGGAACTTCACGCCATCTATGTTCTCCCGGAGCATCATGGCCGTGGAGTGGGACGCGCTCTCTGGATCGCCGCAACGGATTCGCTGGTCCGCCAGGGATATACGAGACTATGCTGCTGGGTGCTGGCAGGCAACGGCCCTGCACGGCGCTTCTACGAAAGCCACGGAGCGTTTCTGGCGGAAGAGCGTGGGTTTGCGATCGGCTCGACGATGGTCCGAGAGGCGCGCTACTGTGTCAATCTGGGTCGCACATCATCTTCTAACGAGGTAGCTCCCTGACAGCGAACAGGCGGGCTCGAGGAGCGCCGCCTGCCGCTGAGGTGGGGGTGGTGTCCGGCTTGCACCGGAAGGAGGGGTAATCGTCGGCTGCGGTAGCTGGGATCGTCTGGGTTCAGCGCCGCAAGAGTATCGTGCCAGACCGACCTGAGGTGTGTTAAATCGGTGTTGGCGTTTGCCTGTCCGGCGTTGCTGACATCTGAATCAGGAACTGGCGCGACGGATCTCGGATGTTTGCCTCGCTTATGTCCGCTAGCATCACGATGGGAGTAGTCTGTGTCGATCACAGCCCGACAACTTCGCGATGAAGACGACTATCGGGCCGTCCAGCGGATGCTACAGCGAATCTACGCAACTGACGGACCGCCAGACTACTGTTCGGTGGGGGATCTCGACTGGTGGAGATTCACCGAGTCGGATCCTTCTGCGATCGAGCGTGCGCGAATCTGGCTGGATGATGACAGGGATGTCGTCGGCTTCGCCTGGCCGAGCGACGGCCGGCTCGACCACCTGAGTCACCCGGAGCATCGTGACCTTGAACCGGAGATGGTTCGTTGGGCTGAGTCGCAGATTCGAGCGTCGGGCGAGCACAAAACCATGACGGCGTTTGCCTTTGACGGCCATCAATGGAGAACGGGGCAATTGCGCTCACTCGGGTTCGAGCCTGCCGGAGAGTCGATCAGGTACTGGCACCGAACGTTGGACGAGTTGCCGAACGTGAAGGTACCGGAAGGGTATGTCATTCGCGGCCTGGCAGGGGACGCTGAGGTCGAGGAGCGTGTAGCAGCCCACCGGGAGGCGTTCGCGCCGTCGAAGATGACGGTTGCTAAGCACTTGGCCGTGATGGCGAGCACGACCTATCGCCGGGACCTCGACATCGTCGCTGTGACTCCGGATGGGACGATCGCGGCCTACTGTATCGTCTGGCTGGATCAGGCGAATGCGCATGGCGTTTTCGAGCCGGTCGGGTGTCGGACAGCGCACCAGCGGCGGGGCTTGTCCAAAGCGGTCATGTTTGAGGGGATGCGGCGGATTCGCTCGCTCGGCGCACGCTCGGTATGCGTGGCCAGCGACGCGACCAATGATCCCGCGAATCGACTCTATGCCTCGGCCGGATTCGCAACTCTCGATGTCGTCAGGGCTTGGGTCAAGCCTCTGAACTGACGAAGTCCACGTCAGATGGCGCTGGAAGGTCTGCCAGCCGCTAACGCTCACACTCGCGTTGTGTGGCCGCATCCTATGGAACATCAGTACCAGCGCTCCGGTATAAAACATGCCCCACAGATAGCCGCCGAGTACATCGGAGGGCCAGTGTGCGCCCGAATAAATCCGGCTGAAGCCGATTCCGACGACGGCCAGCGCGACGCAGGCGTGGACGGCGTACTGGTAGTGGCGGCGCTCGATCAGGCGCCACGCCAGGTAGGCGACGACGCCGCAGAAGACGACGACCGCCATCGTGTGACCGCTCGGGAATCCGAAACCGGTAGCATGATCGTGGATTGTGACGTGCTCGCTGGATGGCCGCGGGCTCTGGATGACGTTCTTGAGGATCGCGTTGACGGCGTGGGTGCCGGTTGCCGGCAGGATCAGGATCGCCTCCGCATAGCGGCGTCGTGACATTAGCCCGATCGCAACGACGCCGGTCAGCATCGCCAGCGGAATTGGCCGGCCGATCCAGTTCAGAAACTCGACCAGATACGCAATCCCAGGCAGCGATGCGCGCTGCACCCAGGAACTGACCAGGACATCACCGGAGACGGTCTCCTCCTCAGCTGCCGCGACCGAAAGCTGAACGGTGAGGATGATTGAGGCGACGATGACGCACAGCGTGAGGAGTCCGGCCAGTCCGTAGGACTGCCGCAAGCTTCGAAACATCTGGTGTCGGTCCGTTTCGTTCGATTGTTGGTATCCCCGTACCCAGCACGCGGCAGGCTGCACCCTGTGTTCCGCGTGACACAGCATCTTAGCATTCAGCATGCCGCCGCGGCGAGCCAATTGCATCGCCGATAGGTCCGCATTGTGATGGTTTCGTGATGCTTTCGGCTGAGTCCGACCCCGTACCAATGGACAGGGCGCTCCCCCGACCGGCTGGCGTCGATTTTCAATCACATGGCCGATGTGCCGATCTCAACAAACTCATAACATCTGTATACCGGACGACGACGTTCGGTGAGCGCCGGAAGCAACGATGGCTTCACAGAGGTGCTCTACCCAAAGGGGGGTAGAACGATGGTTACTGTGGCACGGCCGATCGGGGGAAACAGGGCAACCTGCCCTCCCGACACAGGCGGAAGCCCGTACGCGCGCACCACGAGTCACGCTGCGCGCGGCAGGCATGTCTCTTCGCAACGACTCGCGATGCTTCTGACGGCGTTGGCGATCTACTTCCAGCAGGCGCAGGTCGATGTCTGGACGATCAACCGCGTCCAGGAGATCGACGCCCCGTACCTGCACGACGCGATCACCGCCATCAGCACGCTGACCAGCTCGACCGGGCGATCGCGCTCTGGGCCATCGCGCTGGTTGCCTTCATCCTGCAGCCGCACTGGTTGCCGGCTTTGGCGATGCTCGTCATGCCGATCGGTGGCGTTCTCAACAGGTCATCGGCGAACTGATTGTCGGCCGCACCCGACCTGACGGCACGCGTTGTCGAGCGAACTGTCCCGGACATCCAGGCTGCCTCGTTCCCGAGCGGACACGTCATGGGCGCCGTCATGTTCTACGGCCTGATCTTCTTCCTGGCTCGCAAGATCGAGAACTCGTTCCTGCGCGGTCACGATCCAAAGTCTGTCTCAGTCGCAATCGTCGCGGCCGTCGGGTTCGCGCGGATCTGGGAAGGCGCTCACTGGCCGAGCGATGTCCTCGGCGCCTACGCCTGGGGCGGGCTCTTCCTGGTGGCACTGTTCGCCGCCTACAACCGCATCGACTCTGTCGCCGGTCATCTTCCGTTTGTTCATGCCGGCGAGATCGCTCACGACGAAGAGCGCCGCCACGCGCACGCACTGACGAGCGTCGTCTTCTTTGACGAGAAGACCGTCTCGAAGGTCTACAACCCGGGCTTCATGCCGCGTGCGCTCTACTGGCTATCGTTCCAGGCGCCGTTCCCGTACGTCGCCAACCGCAACGCGCTGGAGGCCGCCAAGCAGCGCCGCAACCTGGCTGCGATGCTGACCGAGTACTGGTATGGCGAATCGCGAGTGGCCCGTGTGACCGGCATCGACGTCGTCGAGGGCAACCTGGCCGTTACGAGCGAACTGGTCGATGGCCACGAGCCGAGCAACCGCGCCGCCGCGAAGCACTTCCTGCGCGATCTGCGGGCACGCTTCGAGCAGGCCGGACTACCGACATGGCAGATCGACCCGCGCCAGCCACGCGCCGTTGACAACGTCCTTGAGACGGCAGACGGCAGCTACATGATCGTCGACCTCGAGTCGGGCCTCGTCTCGCCGCTGGCCTCGATCAAGAGCTGGGCGCGAGCGATCCGACGCGGACATGCGCCAATCTTCGACACGGTCTACTTCGACATCACTCGTGAGTACGTCGCGAGTGAGGCGGCGTCGATCCGGGCCATCAAGGGCGACGCCTGGCTGGCCGACCTCGAAGCGACGCTGGCCGACGCTGAGCAGTCCGCCAACGCCTGGTACGCCAGCGAGCCGCGGCTGTGGAGCAAGCTGATCGACGTTCGCAACTGGAAGCCGCGCGCCGAGAAGGCTGTCGCTGGCGGTCAGGAGAAGGCGATGGGCTGGCTGACGACGTCGGTTGACATGTGGGAGGCGGAAGGTCGCATCTCGGACGCTGAGGCGATCCGCCTGCGAACCGAGATGGATACGCCGCAGTTCCAGGCGGTCGTCCCGCACCTCGGAGCACATGTCGGCATCAGCATCCTGCTGCGCTTCCCGTTCGGCAGCATCGCACGGGCCGGATGGAGTGCCGTGGCACTGCTCGGCGCGACGGGACGGCTGATGGCACGCCGGATCGACTTTGCGACCTGGAAGCAGGCGTTCAGCATCCACAACCCGGTTGTCATCGCGCTGGCAGCGATCCCTGGCTTCGGAGCGTTCGCTTACCTGGCCGCCGGACCGATCCGCAAGAACCGGCTGCTGATGCGGCTGACCGTCGACGCGGTCATGTTCAAGATGCCGTGGCGGCTGTACGAGCGGACTGGCATGCGGCGCGTGATGGTCATCGGTCGGGCGATCGGCTCGCACGGATTCGAGTCGGCCACCGAACCGATGCAGAGCCCGGCCGAACCGAGAACGTCGCGCCAGCCGGTTGCGCTCCCGGCCCCAGCGTTCCAGCCAACATTCGTGCCGTCGCCGGTCATGGCCAGCACGATGACCCAGCCGCTGCACTCATACGACGCCGCAGCCTGGGACTAACCACACTCAACTCGATTACTCCTCTCCTACCCCCTTACAAACATCACCGACGCGAGAGCGCCGGTGATGTTTGTGTGTGTGGATCGGTAATTCGATATCCTGAGTGCGGGTACTGGAGGTAGCCAATGTCTCAACCATGTAGCGCAGTTGAACTCGTTCTGTTCGACGCGCGTGATCTGAGCGGACGCAGCGATTCGCGCCGATGTCGCGACCGTCGTCACACATGGCGTGCTGACTGGCGCGGTCCTCGACGAGGAGCG
The DNA here is from genome assembly GCA_963763325.1 of uncultured Chloroflexia bacterium. Lineage (GTDB taxonomy): Bacteria > Chloroflexota > Chloroflexia > Thermomicrobiales > CFX8 > JBBECJ01. The sequence goes on along the minus strand of CAVXOL010000023.1, from coordinate 406,223 downwards.
CGTTGCTGAGGTCGTTGCGGATGCGGGACAGGCCGAACGTTTCGGATTCTGGTTTGGAGGCGATGGAGGTTGGCCATTTGACCGTGCGCTCGCGTTCGCTAACGTCGAGCCGGGCCGGACGATCTTCGTCAGTCACGACGCGGATGCTTGCCGGGTGGCGCTGTCACTTGGCCTGCGGACGTACGACGACCGTACAGGTCCCATCGAGGCGCTGCTGCCGTGATCGTACTGGACTACGAGTAGATCCGGGCGAGCCGTGACACGGTCTCCATCGACTCCAGCTTATCGGTCGCATCAATGAGCTGGTTGAGGGCACCAAGATTTCTCGGCAGGCTTCTGATCTCCGGATCGCTGATCCGTTCGTCGATCGCGGACGCGAATCGATCGCCTCCAATGACGAGATACGACCTACCGTGAAACGGCCGGACTCGGATGTCGAGTGGCTCGGTGATGCCCAATGCGATTGTGGAGGTCAGCTATCGTCTCAAATGCGGCCACCAGGGATGTCTGCCGCTCGCGCCACTCCGTTGCTCGAATCGCGCACAGGAGCGGATGTTCCAGATCCGGACCGACGCTCAGTTGACGAAACGCGCTCCCGAACCATTTGGCATACGGTGGATACTCACGCTCCATAAGGAACGAGAGCATCATAATGTCCTTGACAAGCGGGTAGCGACGACCGTCGAACCAAGCTCGTCTCCGACGTCCCCGCAGCGTGCCATGAACGCCTCTTCTTCGGCGATGCGATTCCACTGGGCAGCCAGCAGATAGAGCCAGACATCGTGCGGATACCATGTGAGAGCGGCTCGTGCCGCTGTGAGGACTCCGAGGTCATCATGAAACACTGCGCCGGCTCGTCGCGGCCCGCAGGCGATGCTGTGGAAACGTGAGCCACTCGTTGATGGTCGGCTCCGCGAGTGTGTTCCACCCGAGGTAGTTCGTGAACCATCTCGGCACGGTCGTCAGCTCAACGCGGTGCGCAACTGGACCATTGTCCGTCGGTTGCATGAGCCGGACACCGATCTCATCCGGCGGTCCATAGTTCGTTGAATAGCCAAGAAACGTGTAGGGCAGATCGTCTCTCAACCGCCGGTCGATCTCGGAGCCGAATGCATTGAGATCTTCCTCGGCCAGAAAGAGCATGACACGAGGTCCCCAGTGATGATCAGTCGAGATCACTGTGTCGAAGCCCAGGCACTTCAGAACCGGGTCCAATCAACGCCGCCGCGTACTGGAGCCGTGGGAAGTCGCGCTCTAGAATCGGCTGGACCGCGCCTTCGAAAAATTGGCGGCTGAGCATCAGACCTGGAATGAACGCAGGCGCTACCTCGTCGCCTCTCACAACAAAGTCACTCCTCCGTCGACCACGAAGAGAGGACGCGACACTCGCGCCCTCTCATGTTTCGACTGATTGCTGAAAACTGACAGGCTGATAGCTCTACGCCTTCTCCATCTTGCGCTTGTTGGCGACGTAGTCGACCAGGATGTACTCGCCGAGACGGTCGGGGGTGGCGAAGAAGGCGCGGCCCTTGTTGATCTTGGCCATCTCCGAGACGAAGCCGGCCATGTAGGGGCTGCGTTCGAGCATGAACGTGTTGATCGTGACTCTGCTCGCGGGTGCAGCGCATGACTTCCTTGAGCGTCTCCTGCAACGTTTGCCAGGTCGGCGGGTAGGCGAAGCGCACCTGGTCCGTCTCGTCGAAGTGGGCGGTCGGCTCGCCGTCGGTGATGACGATGACCTGCTTGTTGCCGCCCTTGTGGCGCGCAAGCAGTTGGCGGGCCATGCATGAAGCCGTGCTGCATGTTGGTGCCGTAGTTGTATTCGTCCCACGATGATCGACGGCAGTTGCGACTGGCTTCAGTCCGGTCGCGACGTAGGAGAAGCCGAGGATGTAGAGGTTGTCGCGCGGGAACTGGGTCCGGATCAGGCTGTCCAGCGCCAGCGCCACCTTCTTGGCGGCCGAGAAGCAGCCGTTGTAGAGCATCGAGCGGCTCATATCGACCATCAGGACGGTTGATGACTGGGTGATCATCTCGGTGCGGTAGACCTCGAAGTCATCTGGCCTGGAGCGTCACCGGTGAGCCGACGCCTTCGCGCTGGACCGAGTTCATCAGCGTCTTCGGCAGGTCGAGCAGGAACGGGTCGCCGAACTCGTATGGCTTCGGACGTCGGTTCGCTCCCCGCCGGTCCCCTGAGTGTCGACCTCGTGATTGCCGAAGCGGTCCTTCGCAGATGCTGGAAGATGTCGGTCAGTGCCTTCTGGCCGATCTTGCGGACGCCGCGCGGCGTCATCTCGTAGCCACGGCGCGTCTTCTGGATGTAGCCGGCGTCTTCGAGGATCTTCGTCATCTGGCGGAGCTGGTCGAGGTCCTCGCTGAACTCGTCGCCGAGCAGGTCGCGGATCTTCTGGTCGTCGACATGCTCCAGATCGCGCCAGTCGCGCACGCCGCGAAGCTGGTCCTCGACCTCGTCCATCTCGTGCAGCCGGTCCATCAGCCGCAGCGCCTCTTCCAGGGAGAGGTCTTCGCTGCCGCCGAACTGGAAACTCTGGGCGTAGGGGTTGTCCGGCATCATCTGGCCCAGGTTCTCGGCCAGCCGGCCATCTCCTCCTGGATGCCGGGATCGTTCATGACCGCCTGCATCGCGTTCCAGAGCTCGGCCCGCTGCTCCGGCGTCATCGAGTCCATCAGCGACTGCATGGCGGCCATCTGCTGGGCCATCGGTCCATCAGGTCTTCCAGCGAGTTGATGCCCTGCCGAAGTAGTGGCCGTACTTGTGCATGAAGCGCTCGAAGTCCGGCTCGCCGCCGCTTGCGCCTTCTCTTCGAGCATCTCGTTCAGCTCGTTGACAGCATTTCGCATCTCCGGCGATGTCCTCGAGCGTCATGTTCTGGAGCGACTGCTGCATGCCCTGGAAGGTCTGCTGGAGGACCTGCTGCTGGAGCTGCTCCAGCAGTTCCTGGAACTTCTGGCGCGCCTCGGGGTCCATGAACTCGTACTCGGTCAGCGCCTTGATCTGGCCGGCCGGCGTCGTCCGGCAGCTGGTCGAGCGCCTGGAGCTTGCGCTCGGCCATGCGTTCCAGCATCTTCTGGAGCCCCTCAGTGTGATCGGCGTCGCTTTCGCCGTCCGCGGATCGCCTGCTGGCCCTCGCTGCCTTCACCGCCCTCTTGCTGCCCTCTGTTGCTGCGGCCAGCTTCTCGCGGCCCTGATCGATCCGCGCCTGGATCCCTTCGCGCTCGAGTTGCTGGATCTCCTCCAGCTTCTGCTTGATGCCCTCCAGGACCGAGCCGAGGTCGTAGCGGTTCAGCTCCTGCTGCCGGCGGGCTTTGAGCCGGTCCATCAGGTTGCGGATGCCAGGCATTCGGTCGCCGTCCGGCCTGTCCATGCCCCAGCGGAAGAGCCGCTGGAGGGCACGCTGCAGGTCGCCATCGGCGAACATGTCGTCGGAGATGGCGTCCATGATGTCGTCGGCCGATGAAGCCGGTCGATCTTCTGGGTGCCGTCCCAGCGCGAGTATCGCTGGCGCGGCGTATACGAAAAGTCGATGCTCATGCTGTTGCGCTCGCTTCTAGTTGCTGGCGCGTCGAGTCAAGTGTCGTCGTTACGCCTTGTAGCGTGAGCCGCTGGCGGCGGCAGAGTGGTCCTTGTTCAGCCGCCGGTTCAGGTGCAGTCCCTCCAGGACGAACTCGACGCCGGAGGCGATCCCGGCCGGGCCGCCGGCGATGTCGAGCTTGCCGATCGCCTCTCGGACGCCGTCCATATGCGAAACCTGGTGGACGTAGTTCATCGACGGCATGTCGTCGGCAGCGTCAACGACGAGGCCGTTGTCGAAGCCGAGGATCAGATCGTCGAAGTCGCGGACCGAGAAGTACCGGTTGAAGGTCGTCACGATCGCGCCCTGGATCAGCTTCTCAACGATTCGATCCTCGCGGACCTCGCCCATCGTCTCCAGCTCGATCTTGCCAGTTGTCGAAGCAACGATCGCCCGCAGGTCGGAGATGCGCGGCACGGCCTGCTTCTCGTTGGTCCGGATCGCCCGCTTGAGCGCGTTGGCGACGACGTTCTCGTAGTTGGCGATTGACATGCGGACCGAGACGCCTGAGCGCTGGCTGATGTCGTGGCTACGGCGTGCCAGATGGGTGATCTCGGCGATGATTTCGCGCATGTACTGCGGCATCTGGACCGTCGACGCCGTCGGACTCGAACGTCATCCGCTCCTGTTCCATGATGTCGATTTCGAGTTCGGTCGTCGTCGGGTAGTGGGTGCGAATCTGCGAGCCGTAGCGGTCCTTGAGCGGCGTGATGATCCGCCCGCGGTTGGTGTAGTCCTCCGGGTTGGCGCTGGCGACGACGAAGACATCCAGCGGCAACCGGACGCGATAGCCTCGGATCTGAACGTCGCGCTCTTCCATGATGTTCAGCAGGCCGACCTGAATGCGCTCGGCGAGGTCGGGTAGCTCATTGAGCGTGAAGATACCTCGGTTGACGCGCGGGATCATCCCATAGTGGATCGTGAGCTCGTCCGACAGATAGCGACCTTCGGCGACTTTGATGGGGTCAACCTCGCCGATCAGGTCGGCGATCGTCGTGTCAGGGGTGGCCAGCTTCTCGGCGTAGCGGCGCGTCGCGCCCGATCCATTCGATCGGGGTCTCGTCCCCTTCGGCCTCTATCAGGTCGATCGCGTAGCGGGAGATCGGCTCGTACGGGCTATCGTTGATCTCGCTACCCTTGACGATTGGGACGCGTTCGTCGAGCAGTTCTACGAGCGAACGGGCCATCCGGGTTTTGGCCTGGCCCCGCTCGCCGAGGAAGATGATGTCCTGACCGGACAGGATCGCATTCTCGACCTGCGGGATGACTGTGTCTTCATAGCCCACGACACCGGCAACGATCGGCGTGTCCGACCTCAGTCGTTCGATCAGATTCTTGCGCATCTCGTCGCGAATCGGCAGAACCTCATAGCCGCTCTCGCGTAGCTCTCCGAGAGTACTGGGACGCTGGGTGTCTGTCATGCTGAGATTACCCTTCTTGCATTTGCGGTCTGTGCTCGTCCGACGCTGACTGCCGGGACTCACCCGGCACGCCGACTGGGCTCACTGGTTGCTGATCGCCCGCCACAGGGCGACGAAAGAGGAGGCCAACACAGGCGGATCAGGCAGAGGAAGAACGGGCGCTGGCGATCGAGGGCGGACCCAGCGTCGGATGGGGCAACTGCCTGGAGGTTGCCTGTCAGGCACGCCGCTCAATGGTACTCCCACCGAGACGCCTGTCAAGCATCGCGATTTGCGCGACGGGATCGCTTCGGGCGAAACGGCCGACCTCAGAGGCCGCCGAGGTATTGGTGAATGAAGTGGATAGCCATCGCTCCTTCGCCGGTCGCGGACGCGATCCGTTTCATCGATCGGTGACGGACATCACCGGCAACGAAGACGCCCGGCACACTCGCCTCGAGCCAGAACGGCTCACGCTTCAGTGGCCAGCGTGCGCCATCGGCGCGCGACGCGCCGAGATCGGGGCCGGTCAACACGTAGCTCTGCGGATCGACAGCGATCAGGTTGTTGATCCAGTCGGTGTAAGGCTTGGCACCGATGAAAATGAACAGCGCCTGAGCCGAAACTGTCTCGATCTCTCCTGAATCAGTGTGGACGATGCGAAGCGCTTCAAGGTGATTCTCGCCGATCGCTTCCTCGATGTTCGCGTTGAGCCAGACACGGATGTTGTCGGTCTGATCGATCTGGTCGATGAGGTACTGCGACATGCCGCTCTTACCCAGATCGTTGCCACGTACGAGCATTGTGACCTGCCGGGCGAACTTCGCGAAGTGCATGGCTGCCTGTCCGGCCGAGTTCGCGCCGCCGGCGATGTAGACATCTTCCCCTTTGGTGGAGATCGCTTCGGACAGCGCCCCACCGTAGTAGACACCGGCACCGGTGAGACGCTCAATGCCTGGCGCATCGAGCCGACGGTATTGGACGCCGGTCGCGATCAGCAGCGCGAGGCAACTGACGTCGGTACCGTCCGCGAGCCGGACGATCTTGTAGTTTTCGTTGACTTGAACTGACTCGACCTCGCCAGTCAGGAACTCGGCGCCGAGCCGGGTCGCCTGCGCGACGCCGCGCCGGGCGAGGTCCGATCCGCTCAGCCCGGCCGGAAATCCGAGGTAGTTCTCGATCCGGGAGCTTGTGCCGGCCTGCCCGCCAGGTGCTTCCCGCTCGATGATCAGCGTCTTGAGTCCTTCAGACGAGCCGTAGACCCCGGCTGCCAGGCCGGCAGGGCCGGCGCCGACAACGATCAGGTCGTAGTACGGCATCTTCGCGTGCGTCCGCAAACCGATCTTCTCGGCAATCTGCTGGTGGGTTGGCGTGGCGAGAACTGATCCATCCGGGAAGACGAGCGCCGGAAGGTCCCTTGCCCCGAGATCGGCCTGTCTCAGGAGTTCCTGAGCGTTCTGGTTGAGCTCGACATCCAACCACTCGTACGGGATGAGATTGCGTGACAGAAAGTAGCGAACATCGAAGGCGTCAGCCGACCAGCGATGCCCGACGACGCGGATACCCTCGAACGGCGGATAATAGCCAGCCGCCCAGTCGTCGAGCAGGTCATCGATGACCGGATACAGGTTGCTCTTCAGGCGGATCCCAGGGCTTCATCAGGTAGTGGTGAAGCTGGACATCGTTGATGGCGCTGATTGCCGCCTCGGTATCGGCGTAGGCCGTCAACAGTGCGCGCTTGGCATCCGGGAAGAGGTGACGCGACTCGCGAAGAAGCTCGACGCCGCTGATGCCCGGCATCCGCTGGTCCGCCAGGATCAAAGCGACCGCGTCATTTGAGACCTTGAGCTGGTTCAGAACGCTGAGCGCGCGGTCGCCCGAATCCGCCCGGATGATACGAAACCGATCGCCATACTCACGACGGATGTCTCGCGCGATTGCGTGGAGTACCTCCTGATCGTCGTCGACGGACAGCAGAATCGGCTTCTTCACCGTGGTTCCTTTCCGGTCGCCATCCGTTGCCGCGGACGACACGTCTGACTCAGAGGTTGATCGCCCGGATGCCACAATCTCAATCGGAGTGTCATGTCATCGGGAGATGGACTCGGAAGACTGTCTTGCCTGGAACCGAATTGACCTCGATGGTTCCGCGGTGCTCTTCGGTGACAATTCGCCATGCTGTATCCAGCCCCAACCCAGTTCCGCTGCCCTGGGGCTTGGTCGTGTAGAACGGCTCGAAGATACGCGTCAGGTGCTCCTCCGGGATGCCGCTCCCGTTATCCTCGATCTCGACCAGGACACGCTCGCCTGCCTGCCGCGTTCGGATCGTGATCGTGCCCCGTCCGTCGGTCACATCGATTGCATTGTCGATGATGTTCGTCCAGACCTGGTTGAGGCCACTCCCGTGCGCCACGACCGGCGGTAGCGACAAGTCGTAATCGGTGATGACCGTCATACCCCTGAGCCGATGCGCCATGATGATGATTGTGTTGTTCAAGCCATCGTGAACGTCGATGCTCTGTTCGGTCGCCCGGTCCATGTGCGAGTACGCCTTGACGGCGGTGACGAGATCGGACATCCGGCTCGCGCTGCGGCAGACGACATCGACCGCATTGCGAACGGTCAGCGACTCGGCGAGCCAGCGTACGGACGGATTCAGGGCCTCCGGCGGGAACTGATCCTCCAGTTGCCGCAGCGCGGAGTCATCGATCCCGGCAGTGACCAGCCCGGATGCCAGGTTCCACCCGTCGTCGATACCGTGGTCCGCCATCCAGTCCTCGACGACAGCTTCCTGCTCGCTGATTGCGATCGGATCGCTGCGACCTTCAGCGTGTCGTTGTGCTTCGTTGATCTCGATGACATCGGTGAGGAGTTGCCAGTCGTCACTCGTCAGTCCGACTGCCGCCAGCTCCTTCGTCGCAGCGTCGAGCCGTGCCATGCTCTCCGTCAGTTCCGCACTCGCCCGCCGCGCGGCAGACGCCGGGTTGTTGAGTTCATGGGCCAGCCCGGCGGACAGCTTCCCGAGGGCGGCCATCTTCTCGTAGTACTGCGCCACCCGTCCGAGCTCGAGCTGTTCGTTGCGGTCGCGCAACTCCTCTGCGCGCAGCCGTTCACTGATGTCGCGGAAGAACGCGTGGCTCGCGATCACCTCTCCATCTACCATCCGAACCGTAATACTGCCCTCGGCCGGGACCGCTTGTCCTTCTTTCGTGATGAAGATAACCCGCTCGTCGTCGATAGACTTGCCCTGCATGACTTCCATGAACAACTGCTGACAGTGCTCCATCGAGTCCGGGTGGATTGTGTCCCAGATTGTGAGGTGTTCGAGCTCGTCGGTGTGATAGCCGATCGTGTCGATCCAGGCGCGATTCACGAACTCGAACGTCCCGTCCGGTCGGACACTCTGGATCATGTCCGAGGCATTCTCGATGACGGCGCGGTAGCGCGCTTCGCTCTCGACGAGACGTGGATCGACGGCGCCACGACGCTTTCCAAACATGTCCACCTCCTGCAATGACGAAGTAGTTCGATTCTCGTGAACACTGGCATGGTAAACGAAAGTCCCCTCTCTGTAACGAGACGGGACGATCAGTCTCTGCTTTCGGGCACCGGATCCTTCGGATTCTTCGACATATCGTCGGTGATCGCAGCTGGATTCGTTTGCGCGCGGCTCAACTCGCTCACACAGCCATGACTCAAAGCCGTCGGTGTCGGCGTCGAGGCTGACGTCACGAGTTGCGACTCGTTCGAGTCAAGCGGCGACTTCGAGAGGATCGACCGTCAGATCATAGCCAATGATCTTCTCGTGCTTTTAGCTCGGTCGATACGATGACCTGTCCTCGTTCAGCTTCCACCGAGCGTCGAGAGTCTGCTGGGATGTCGCGTCGACATTCTCGTAGTCGGCCAGAGGCTCAACGACGATGGATACAATCTGTCCAGCATGCAAATCCTGCTGAATGATTATGTCGTGTGGGACCACAATGACGTATTCACCATCCACCCGGTCGAGACGCGCAACGAACATGGACGACGACCTCTCATCCCTTTGTCTTCGAGTCAATGCCGGGTGATGCGCTCAACCAGCGACTTGCCGTTGGGTGCGACTCCGGTGCGCTCGGCCTTGGCATCGAGCTTCTCGAAACCGCGCTGGACGAAGCGGACACCGAGGAAGCGCAGTGGTTCCGGCTCCCAGTTTCGTGGGCTGTGGCTCGCCATCGGGAGGCGCGTCAACTCCGTGTCGCGGCGCTGGATCAGGTCGGCCAGCAGCCTGCCGGCCAGGTTGGCGGTCGCGACGCCGGTTCCGGTGTAGCCGCCGGCGATTGCGACGCTCTCGGCCGGGTCGTAGCGCATGGTTGGCATCCAGTCGCGTGACCAGCCGAGCGGACCGCCCCAGGTGTGGGTGAACTTGACGTCGCGCAGCATCGGGAACCAGGTCCGGACGTTCTCCTGCAGCATTCGATGTGTCGGGCCGTGCTGGTCGTAGGCGTCCTTGATGCTGGAGCCGAAGTGATAAGGAGCTCCGCGCCCGCCGAAGAGGATCCGACCGTCGCTCGTCCGCGAGAGGTAATTGACCATGAACGCGACCGACGAGACGCACTCGTGGGCTTCCCAACCGATCTGCTGCCACTCGGCGTCGGTCAGCGGTTCGGTCAGTGTGATCAGCGAATAGGCCGGCATGACGGCCCTGCGGGTCTTCGGAAGTTGTGACATGTACGACTCGCCGGCCAGAACGATGTTCTTCGCTCGCGCATGACCGCGCGCTGTGTGCAGCGCCGGGTAGGCTCCGGTCGTGAAATCGGTCACCTCGGTCTGCTCGTAGATCGTCGCGCCCATCTGCTCGACGAGGCGGGCCAACCCGCGGACGAGCTTGCCGGGATGAATGGTGGCTGTGTTTGGCGTGTAGATCGATCCGAGTGCGTCGCTGACGGTGACACGCTCGTCAGTCTGCTGCTTGTCAAGATACTGGTACTCGTCGCCCAGTCCGAGCTTCTGATACGCCTCGTAGGATTGCTGGATCTGCGGCAACTGGTGTTGACCGCGTGCGACGCGAAGCGAGCCACCCTTGACCCATTCGATGTCGATGCCAGCCGAGTTCGCGACTCTCCCAACCTCGTCGACAGCGTCGTACATCGCGTGCTGGACGCCGAGGGCGGTCTCGCGACCGTAGCGTGTGGCGAGCGTCCCGACGCCCGTCGGGAAGCCGGAGGTGCACCAGGCTCCGTTTCGTCCGGACGCACCGTAGCCCGCTATTTCTTTCTCCAGAATAGCGACTTTGAGCGATGGGTCGAGTGTCAGCAGATAGTAGGCCGTCCAGAGACCGGTGTAACCGGCGCCGAGGATCGCGATGTCGACATCGATCGAGCCATCGAGCGGCGGCCGTGGTGTCAGGTCATCACCGCACGTCTCCAGCCAGTAGGAATACATCCGGTAGTCCTTCATCAATCCCCATCTCACCGGGCGCGCCGGTCTTCCGACTGCCCCATATTCCACGCCAGGCACGTAACGTCGATTGTACGGCCAGTTGCCCGATTCGGTGGTGAGTTGGTGATACGATGCGCCGAGCGGGGATGTCCGACGGGCAAGGAGGGGCAGATGGCGGCGCAGTATGACTACATCATCGTCGGAGCAGGGTCGTCCGGGGCAACGCTCGCGTCGCGGCTGACCGAGAATGCGTCGATCAGTGTCCTGTTGCTCGAGTCCGGCCCGGACTACCGATCGGCTGACGCGCCGCCGGAAATGCGGATGCCGAATCCGTCGGCTCTCCTCCGCAACCCGAGCCAGATGCACTACCAGTGGCCTGAGCTCCGGGCGCGGCACGCGGAAGGGCGCGAGCCACAGCAGTACTGGCGGGGGCGCGGTGTCGGCGGCAGTTCCTCGATCAACGGCCAGATCGCCATCCGTCCACCGCTCGAGGACTTCGACGAGTGGGCCGACCAGGGTTGTACAGGCTGGTCGGGAGAGGAACTGCTGCCGTACTTCAATAAGCTCGAAGACGACCTTGACTTCGGAGATGCGCCGTATCACGGGCGGGGCGGGCCGATACCGGTCTACCGGGCGCCGGTCGATAGCTGGGGACCGGTTGACAAAGCGCTTCGCGACGCATCGCTCGCGCTGGGCTACGGCTGGAACCCGGACCACAACGCCCCTTTCGGCACGGGTGTCTCCCCATATGCAATCAACAGCCGGGACTTCAAGCGAGTTTCGACCAACGATGCCTATCTGGAGCCGGCACGCGACCGTCGAAACCTGACGATCGTCGGCGACGCGCACGTCGATCGGGTCGTGTTTGATGGACATCGCGCGACAGGCGTCAGCGTTCGCGTCGGTGACGAGTGGACGACGTTCGAGGCGCGCGAGGTCATCCTGTCTGCCGGATCTGTGTATACGCCACCAATCCTGTTGCGCTCCGGCGTCGGCCCTGCCGAAGAACTTCGTGATCTCGGTATCGCCGTCGTTGCTGATCTTCCGGTAGGCCGCAACCTCGTCGATCACCCAATCGTTGGCCTCGGACTGCATCTGAAGCCTGAACACCGATGGACGAGTATCGAGAGCCGCCACACCAATTGCATCGTCCGCTTTGCCTCGGGGATGGCCGGAACCGGCGAGAACGACATGGTGATGCTCGCCCTGAACCTGATTGGGTTCGACGAGGCGGCGCTGGCAGCCGGCTACATCGGTGTCTCAGCGTTCCAGACGTTCTCGCGCGGCTGGTTGCGGATCACGTCGGCCGATCCGGATGCCCAGCCGGACATCGAGATTCGGATGCTGTCCGACGAGCGTGACCTCGTCCGTATGCGCGACGGTGCGCGGAGACTGTTCGAGGTTGCCCGTCACCCGGCAGTGAGCGGCATCTGCCAGGAGATCACACCGGGTGGTGTCGGCTTCGCGATGACGAGCGAGGATTCCCGCGATGCGCTTGCCGACCTGAACGACGACGATGCGCTTGATGCCTGGATGTTCGCAACCGTTTCCGACACCCAGCACCCGGTTGGAACCTGCCGGATGGGTCGATCGGACGATTCGCGCACGGTTGTCGATCCAAGCTGCCGCGTGCTCGGGCTCGATGGAGTGCGGGTCATTGACGCCTCGATCATGCCTGAGGTGCCGCGCGCCAACACGCATCTGACCTGCGTTATGATCGGAGAGGTGATGGCCGATCGCCTGAAGCAGGGTCGCGCTTGAACGAAGTTCCGCTCGTCTGGCTCATCTCAGGCGTGCCCGGCGCTGGCAAGACAACCCTCTCACGACTGCTGGCTGCTGAACCTTGGTCGCGGCGTCCAGATCGAGGGCGACCGGCTTCAGGAGTGGTTGCTGAGTGGTGCCGTCAGGCCGGGTCAGGAACCAGAGGATGAAGCTGAGGCTCAGATCCAACTCAACGTTCAAAACCAGTGTCTTCTGTCGCATTCCTATTGTGAATCCAGATTCACACCGGTTTTCGACTATCTTGTGAGCACCCGCTCACCGCTGCTCGAATCTCGAACGCTTCTGGCGCCGCTGACACTCGGGTTCCTGGTGCTTGCCCCTGACCCGGCGATCGCGCTCGATCGGGACCGAGTACGCGAGGTGAAGACGGTTGCTGAACAATGGATCTGGCTCGCGGACGTGATTCGTGCGGAACTGGGCGGCGTCGGTCTCTGAATCGACAACGGCGACCGGCATCGGAAGAACCCTGCGACAGATCCTTGACCAAACGTCAGACAGCGACATTCGATCGATCTGGAAGCGGTGCGCTTTGCGTGGCCGGTGACGAAGGACAGGGACAGAGGTAAAGGGTGAAGACGAACACGACGGCGGTGCGCCGTTGCGAATGGGCGGGTACCGACCCGCTGATGGTCGCGTATCACGACGAGGAATGGGGCGTACCTGTCTACGACGATGGTGCGCTCTTCGAGCGACTAATGCTGGAGTGCAACCAGGCCGGTTTGTCGTGGTCAACGATCCTGAAAAAGCGCGAGACGTTTCATCATGCTTACGACGGTTGGGACGCGCAGAAGATCGTCTCATACGGGGACGACGATATCGCCAGGCTGCTTGAGAACCCTGGCGTCATCCGCAACCGCGCCAAAGTCAATGCGGCGATCGGGAATGCGCGTGCATTCCTCGATCTACAGTCCGAGGAGGGCTTCAGTACCTTCGTTTGGTCATTTGTCGGTGGCACGCCGTTGGTTCGGGAACGACAACCGGCCGGACTCGCCGATCTTGTTTCGACGACGCCCGAATCGGACGCGATGTCGAAGGCGCTCAAGAAGCGCGGATTCAAGTTTGTCGGCTCGACGATCTGCTACGCATTCATGCAGAGCGTCGGGATGGTAAACGACCACGACGCAGGCTGCTTTCGGGCGGTCGAGGTTGCTTCGCTGGCAGTAACTCAGTAGCTGGCCGAGCGAGCACGGGCCTCGGCGATCGTATTGCGGAGGGATGGTGAGGTGGCTAGCCCGGCCGCAAGCCAGTGCTCCAGTGTGCGCACACGTTGTGCGAGGTTCGCGGCAGCCTGATCGTCGGTCGAGCCGGTCATTGTTGCAAGCGTGCCAATCAGCCGTCCCAGTTGATAGTCGAGGTCGGCCCGAAGCGGTTCCCTGGTGGCGATGGCACGGATTGATGGCGCGTCTTCGCCGCTCGTGATGCGCTCGACACGCGCGACACGGCGCAGGAGCTTGTTGCTGGCGTATCCGACACCAATCGTGATGACGAGATCAATCGCCGGTAAATGCGCGGAAGGCACGTTCAGCGGGTAACCAGTGAGTTGTTCGAACGCGTTGGCAGCACTGGTGGCGTGCATGGTCGTCGCCAGCGGATAACCAGCGATGGCTGCCTCAAAGACGCGCCGGACGCCGTGCCCCCATAAATAGGTCGGCAAGTGCGAACTGATCTCGTTACACAGCAGATAGGCAGCATCGGGTGGCAGCGTGTCGAGGAAGCTGAAACGTTCGTACCATCCACGCAGGTAGACTGGCTGCGTCTCATCGGGCAGGAAGTCGAGCAGCGCCGTCAGCAACGTCGTCTTGCCGGCCTCGTGCGGTTCAGCGATGACGATGAACGACGCCTTTGCTTCAATCGTCAGGCTCAGAAACGCTGCGAGTCGGACATCCAGTGCGCCACGGTCGATCAGCCAGACGAGTGATCGTGGCTCAGGTGGCGTCCAATGGTAGCCCCACCAGCCGAACGGGTCAGCGTAGCCGCTGACTGTCCCGGCTGATCGAGCCTGACTCAAACTGTTTCCATCGGAACCGCGTTTCACGAAGCTCGCTCATCTCCTGGCATGCTCAACGATCCTGATCATACATTGCTGACGTTGTCAGGTTGTTGCGTTCGTACAGTCGCAATAGGTTGCCAACCCTCCCGGATTGGCACGCGCCATGCGTCAACGAGCGCGGAATGCCGACGCCGAAGTCTGGCACGAGGGTATTGACAGTTGATAGATCAATTGATTCACGACCTATATCGAGCCCGCCGTTGGCTCGTCATTGCTATCGCTGTTCAAGTGGTTCTCGTTGTGGGGATGCTGAGCGTCGATGGCCTCTTCGAGCATGTTGGAATGGACTACCTTACCAGCTATACGGCGGCTCAGATGATCCAGGACGGGTCGGCGTCCGATCTCTACGACACACGCGTTCAGTGGGAGTACCAACGCCCGATTATCGACGCTCATGGCGTTGACTGGGGGGATCGCGTTATGCATCCCTACATCGCGCCTCCTCTTCTGGGCGTGATCTCGATGCCACTCATCGTGTTCGGACCGTCGGTCGCGTTTGTCCTTTGGACGCTCTTGAATGTCGCTGCCGTCGGTACCGGCGTCTGGTTGCTCGCCCGGCGGCTCGAAATCGACTGGTCGCCGGTTCTCGTCGTCCTGCTCGGTTCGTTGCCGCTGTTCATGGTGTTGATGCTCGGGCAAGTCGAGGGACTCCTGTTTGTTGCGTTCATCGTTTTTGCGCTTTCGTTGCGAGACGGACGGGATGTTCGAGCCGGGCTCGCTCTGGCGGTGTTCGCGATCAAGCCTCCACTGCTGCTCGCGCCGCTCCTCTACCTGGCTGTTACCGGCCGCCGCCGCGCGGTCTGGACTACATTGGTCGCCACGTCAATCCAGACTATTGCATCGATGGCGCTCGTCGGACCGACCGGAGTTCGTGAGTATGTCGAACTCTCGCAACGGCTCTCCGGCCCGGACGGCACGGTCGTGACCAACGTATGGGGGATGGTGAACATTCGCTCAATAGTCATTCGGGCGCTCCCGGTTGACGATCATACGGTTGCAAATGCGATGATCGTCCTGCTGACCGGGTTGACATTGGCGGTGACGTGTTGGTTCTGGCGACGAGCTGCGCGGGAAGCTTCGATGTTGCCGAGCCTCGCGCTTCTGGCCGTGACGACAGTCTTGACCTCGTACCATGCGCTGTATCACTCGGCAACGATTTCGTTAATCGGCGTCCTGCTGCTGATCGCCCACGCCAACATCCAGCGCGACATACCACGGATCGAACGGTTGACCGTCTTCAGCTGGACAACGTTTTCGCTGTTGCCACTGTCGGCCTTCGTGATCGTGCAGACCTCCAGGGTACCGGCCGCGATTGGTGTCGTCGGAGTCATGCTGTTGTGGGCCGTGGCTGCTGGTACCGTCGCTCAACAGGTCGCTGCGTCCGCGGCGGCGTCCCAGCCGTCGCGACGCAATTCGCAACCGTGGTACGTCGTGCGTGAGCGGCGGTCAGTCGAATCCTGACTGGAGCAACAACGGCAGCCAACCGGCGGGCGACGAGTGGGTTGCCTTTATCTCCGCGTCGGCGTGATGAGCCAGTCATCAGGCTGCGATTGGCTCATCCCAGACATCGAGTGCGCCAAGTTGGCTCATAACGAGAGCCCTGTGCTTGCAGTATGGAAGGAACTCGCTCGCGCGGCATGAGCAGAGCAGATCGTCATCGTGGGCGGTCACTTCGTAGGCGACCGATGGGTTGCTGCTGCTTGAGACCACCCAGTAGCGCGGGTCACCATTGAGCCGGTAGGCGCGGAGTTGCTCCTTGCCGGCCTTGGCTGCCATCCGTCGCCAGGTGTCGAGCGGGGTTACCGTCCCAATTCGCGTTATCGTCATCACATCCCGCTTTCGTGTACAACGTCGTACATCTGTTCGAATTATACCTCCAGCGCTGCTGTGACAGCAAGTCAGTTTCCCCATTCCGACGCGGAATTTCGACGGATTTCGCCTCCGACTTACGTCGTATCTTTCGTATCCCCTGATATACTGATTCCCATAATTGCCGCCTTGGCATGCGTGCTGCGAGTTTGGTGACGGCTCGATTTCTGGATGCGCGTCGCTGGACCTTTCGCCGCATTGACTCAGGTGGTGCAGGCGGTCTGGGCCGCGCTGTCAGCGGGACCAATCGATGCGGCAACGGTCTGCCGCACGCAGGGACGGGAGAGACGAGGCGGTATGGCGCAGGATCAGGTATATGACGTCGCATTCCTGGGTGGCGGCACGGGTGGGTATGTGGCGGCGATCCGGGCGTCCCAGCTCGGGCTGAAAGCGGTGGTCATCGAGAAGGACCTCGTCGGTGGCACCTGTGTCCATCGCGGTTGCATCCCAGCCAAGGCACTTCTGAAAGCCGCTTCGGTTGCGACACTCGTCAAGGACGCCAAGGATTTCGGCGTTACTCCCGGCGAGATCTCACTCGACTATTCAACTGCCATGTCTCGAGCTCGCAAGGTTGTCGACCAGAATTACAAAGGCATCCAGTTTCTTTTCAAGAAGCACAAGATTGATGTCGTCGAAGGATGGGGCACGATCGTCGGCCAAGGGGCGATCAGCGTCGAAAAGGACGGCGGCAAGACCGACGTCCGTGCCCGCAACATCGTTATCGACACCGGCTCGACGCCGCGCCCGATTGACGGTCTCGAGATCGACGGCAAGCGAGTCTTCACCTCCGATCAGGCCACGACCGAGCCGTATCTGCCGAAGCGAGTCATCGTTCGCGGTGGCGGCGCGACCGGCCTCGAGTTCGCCAGTGTCTACCGCGAGTTCGAATGCGAGGTCACGCTGGTTGGCCGAGTCGCTCCGAACGAGGATGAGGAGGTCCAGAAGGACCTCGCCCGCGCGTTCCAGCGGCAGGGAATCCGCGTCCTGGCTAACGTCCGCCCGTCAGCCTCCGACTTCACCGTCAGCGACGACGGCGTCTCGATGAAGGTCAGCGTCGATGGCAAGGATGAGACGATCGAGGCTGACGCGCTACTGGTCGCGATTGGCCGCTACGGCAATACCGAGGGCTTCGGGCTGGAGACCATCGGCGTCAACGTTGCAGATGGCTACATCACAGTTGACGACTACATGCGGACCAACGTCGAGAACGTCTACGCGATTGGCGACGTGACCGGCTTGCAGCAGCTCGCCCATACCGCGATGCATCAGGGCGTTGTTGCTGTTGAAGCAATGGCCGGCCACAAGCCGGAAATCCTCGACTACAACAAGATTCCGTGGGTGACGTACTGCCACCCGGAGATCGGATCGGTTGGACTGACCGAGAAGAAAGCGCGTGACGCCGGGCTCAATATCAAGACCGGTAAGTTTCCGCTCTCGGCCAATGGCAAGGCGCGGGTAGAGAACGAGACGGTCGGCTTTGCCAAGATGGTTGTCGATGCCGACACCGACCAGATCCTCGGTATCCACCTGCTCGGCGGACATGCGACCGAGCTGATCAGCGTCGGCGGTCTGGCAATGCTCTTTGAGGCGACTGCCTGGGAACTTGGCATTACGACCTTCCCGCACCCGACGATCTCCGAGGTGCTGCACGAGGCTGCTCTCGATGTCGATGGCGGGGCACTGCACTTCTAGCTTCGTGGACTTGCGGGCGGCATAGGTCGTGCGCCGCGTGTGGAGTAATCGAAGGAGGCGATGACGGGAACGCGCGAAGCTCCTGAAGAGGAGTCGAGCGCAGTGACAATATGGCGGACCGCCAGCGCGACGCGCGTTTCGCGCATGACGAGACGCCCCCGCACCGTGCTCACGCTCAGACGATGCTCCGGTCCAACGACGGGCCGGGACGGCGAAGGAGGCACCAGATGGGGCGAACCGAACCCGGTGGAACGGCGACGGCCACTCGCGACGGAGTCGAGGGTCTTTCGCACGACGACATGCGGCAGATGTACGAGACGATGCTGCTCGCTCGACAGCTCGACGAGCGGATGTGGCTGATGAACCGGTCGGGCAGGGCGCCGTTCGTCATCTCCTGTCCAGGGCCACGAGGCCGCTCAGGCCGGAATGGGTTTCGCGCTCGACACCTCGAAAGACTGGCTCCTCCCCTATTATCGCGATCTCGCGCTCGTCCTCCACTTCGGGATGACCCCACGCGACATGATGATGTCGTTTCTCTCTCGCAAGGACGAGCCGAACAGTCGCGCGAAGCAGATGCCCGGCCACTATGGCTCCCGCAAGCACCGGATCGTCACCAGTTCATCGCCAGTCGGCACCCAGTTCGCGCAGGCTCCGGGTGTCGCTCTTGCGGCCAGGATGCGCGGCGAGGATACCGTCGTCGTCACGAGCATCGGCGAAGGCGGAACTGCCCAGGGCGATGTCCACGAGGGGATGAACTGGGCCAGTATCTACAAGCTCGGAGTGATCTTCTTCGTCCAGAACAATCACTACGCCATCTCGGTCCCGCAGGAGAAGGAGATGGCGATCGAGAACGTCTCTGAGCGCGCTGTCGCCTACGGCATGGCCGGCGTGACGATCGATGGCGCCGACGCGATCGACGTCTACGTCAAAGCCCGCGAAGCCGTCGAGCGAGCCAGGCGCGGCGATGGCCCGACCCTCTTCGAGGCCAAGGTCAACCGCCTCACGCCGCACTCCTCCGACGACGACGACCGCTTCTACCGATCCCGCGAGGAGGTTGCCTCCTACCGCGAACGCGACCCGATCACTGTCACCGCCCAGCGCCTGCAAGGACCTCGGCGCACTGACCGACGAGCAGGAGCAGGAGATCCGCAACCGCGTCAAGGCAGCCGTCAACGACGCCACCGACTTCGCCGAAGCGGCACCGCCGCCCGATCCTGATGAGGCGTTCACGGATGTGTATGCACCGGACGGTTCGCGCGCTTGAGAGTCGTGACGCGTGACGCGTGATGCGTAACGCGTTCCTTCGTGCCTTGTTACCGCGTCACGCAACAGGCGTCACGCGTCACGAAAGGACCTGGCTGTGGCAACGAAGCTGCTGATCGAGGCAATCCGCGAGGGATTGATGCAGGAGATGGAGGCCGACGAGCGCGTCTTCGTCCTCGGTGAGGATGTCGGCAAACGCGGTGGCGTCTTCAGGGTGACAGAGGGGTTGCTCGACAGATTCGGCGAGATGCGGGTGATCGACTCGCCGCTGGCAGAATCGTCGATCATTGGCGTCGCGATTGGTGCGGCGGCCAACGGGATGCTGCCGGTCGCCGAGATTCAGTTCCTTGACTTCATCCATCCTGCCATGGACCAGATCATGAACGAGGCCGCCAAGTTCCGCTACCGCTCCGGCGGCGACTTTGGCTGCCCGATCGTCATCCGCTCGCCGTATGGCGGCGGTATCCACGGCGCGCTCTACCACTCGCAATCGATCGAGGCGCTGTTCACGCATACGCCCGGCCTGAAGGTCGTTGCGCCGATCGATCCTTACGACGCGAAGGGCATGCTGCGCTCGCGCGATCCACGATCCGGACCCGGTCATCTTCCTGGAGCACAAGCGCGCCTATCGCGCCGTCCGCGCCGAAGTGCCGGACGAGCCGTACGAGGTGCCGATCGGCAAGGCGAAGGTCGTCCGCGAAGGCCGTGACATGACGATCATCTCCTGGGGCTGGTACCTGCAGGAGTCGATCCAGGCGGCTGATGAGTACATGCAGGAGCAGGACGCGACGATCGAGGTCATCGACCTGCGCTCGCTGCGGCCGCTCGACAAGGACGCGATTCTCGAATCGGTCATGAAGACCGGCAAGGTAATGATCGTCCACGAGGCCAACAAGTTCGGCGGTCTCGGTGGCGAGATCTCGGCCATCATTGCCGAAGATGCCTTCGCCTACCTGGATGGCCCGATCGTCCGAATCGCCGGCCCCGAAGTTCCTGCCATGCCCTACGCGCCGCCGCTCGAGAAGGCCTTCCTGCACGACAAGAACGACATCCGCGCCGCGATCGAGAAGCTGGCGGCGTTCTAGGAGGGCATGACGCGTGACGGGACGAGGGATGAGATCTCACGACGATCTCTCCGCTCGAGCCTCCTGCCACATCCCTCATGCCCGACGCGAGAGGAGCGAGCGATGTCCGGAGCAACCAGACAGGGTACGACGATAACGATGCCGAAGCTGGGTGAGAGCGTCACCGAGGGGACGCTTGGCACCTGGCTGAAGCAGGTCGGCGACGCGGTCGACAAGTACGAGCCGATGGTCGAGGTCGTCACCGACAAGGTGACGGCAGAGATTCCCGCGCCGGTGTCCGGCACGATTGTCGAGATCATCGGGCGCGATGGCGACACGATCCCGGTAGGTGGTCTGATCTGCGTGATCGACGAAGGGAATGGTGCATCCGCGACCGTTTCCCCACCGGTCGATGAGCAGCCACAGGCATCGATGCCGGAGGCCGACTCGACCACGCCGACAGCCGACACGCTGCCGACAAGCGCGCCAGCAACCGGGACGGGACAGATCGTCGATCTGACCGATGCCCGTTCGCGGCGCGATGAAGCGGAACTGTTGCGCGCACGCTCGTCGCCGGTCGTTCGACGGCTGGCCGAGGAGCACGAGATTGACATCAGCGTGCTACAGGGCAGCGGAGTCGGTGGCCGGGTGACGAAGGCCGACATGCTGGCTGAGATCGATGCACGATCGCAGCCGACCGGCACAACCGGCTGCAGCTGCACCACAGCCACAACCTGGATCTCGCAGACGTTCGCACCGCCAATGGCCGCTCCGATCATTGCCCAGCCGATGCCGGTTCAACAGGCAGCGCCGGTTCAACTCATGCCGGGTGACGAAGTGATCGAAGCGAGCGTCATGCGCCGCCAGATCGCCGAGCACATGGTGCGCTCGGCCTACACCGCGCCGCATGTCACGGTCTGGATGGAAGCGGACATGAGCAACGTCGTCCGCGCTCGAGACCGCTACAAGGCCGAGTTCAGGACTCGTGAGGGGGCCAGTCTGACCTTCGTTCCGTTCGTCCTGCGGGTGCTGACCCAGGCGCTGCGCGAGCACCCGCACTGTCAACGCCGCCTGGGACGACGGCAGGATCATCCGCCGCAAGGCGATCAACATCGGGATCGCCGTCGCGATGGAGGACGGCCTGATCGTGCCGGTCATTCATAACGCCGACGAGAAGAACATCGTCGGGCTGGCGCGCAGCCGTCAACGATCTGGCGACCCGTGCGCGGGAGAACAAGCTCGCAGCCGGACGAGGTGACGGGTGGCACCTTCACCCTCAACAATCCCGGCACGCTCGGTTCGCTCTTTTCGACGCCGATCATCGTCCAGCCGCAGGCGGCGATCCTGTCGATGGAAGCGGTCGTCAAGAAGCCGGTCGTCGTCGATGACGCGATCGCGATCAGGCCGATGATGAACCTGTCACTCTCGCTCGACCACCGCATCCTCGACGGGCTCTCAGCTACCCGCTTCCTGGCGGCCGTCAAGCACGGCCTGGAAACGTTTCCAGCCGATGCGTCGATCTACTGAGCAGTAAGCCTCGCGAAATTGCGCTTCCCTGACATCGTGACCGCGTCTGTCATGCAGGGAAGCGCATCGCGCCAAGGTAAGGGCCGAGGACCGGTACAGGTTGCTGCCCATACCGGGAGGTGATGCCGGCGGACTCAGCGGGTCACGCTAACTCGCCGCCACCTGATCTCGTTCGATGACGACCGGTTCCGACGTGCTTTCGCGCTGCTCGGGCGGGACGTACGGAGCGCTACGGCCGAGGCGTTTGACTCGCTGGCGCGATTTCCAGAGCGCGTAGGGCGCGGCGACGTTGCCGGCAGTCTCGGCGACGACGAGTGAGAATGGGTAGCGTTCGCGGCCAGTTAGTGTCCGCTTGACCTGCGACCGGATCTGACGCAGCCGCCAGCGCGGCAGACGCACGAAGATGTCATAGAAGCCGCGCATATCGCCGTCGTTCATGGCGGTCGTCAGATGGTAGGCGACGTGTCCCTTACTGTAGTTGTAGAGCTGGCTCTTGAGCGCTTCCATGTCTCGCCGGTGGCGGTGCCAGACGTATGCGTTCGGCTCATAGACCAGCGTGTATCCAGCGCGCAGCACCTTATAGAACACATAGGTGTCTTCGCTGCAGCCGGTTGGGCTTCCAGCGCCAAGAGTCTCGTCAACCATCCCGATCCTGGGATCGGCGAAGATGCTGGCGCGGAAGGCTGCGTTCGCGGTCGCGCCCAATTCCCAGGTTGGTGCGGCCCGTCGCCGGTAGAAGTTGAACCAATAGGAGCCAGCCTCGACTCGGGAGTAGCCACGGCCAAGTCCGCCGTACTGCTCGAAGTACTGTTGCGCTGGTGTGTCGAGCTCGAGCGGCAACACGTTGCCGGTCACGACCATCACATCGGCGCGGGCAAAGGGGGCAACCAGCGCCTCCAGCCATTCGGGCGGCATCGTGACATCGTCGTCGGTCGCGACGATTATGTCGCCGGTGCTGGCCGAGATCCCCGCGTTGCGAGCATAGCTCAGACCGGCAATTGGCTCCTCGACGAGCGTCACACCAGGAAACTCCGCAACGACCGGAGGCGTCAATCCTGAGCCGGGCCGGTTGTCGACGACGATGACTTCGACCGGGCGACGAGTCTGCTGGGCCATTAGCGAGGTCAAACACGCGCGCAGGTCGTCCGGTCGGTCGCAGGTCGCGACAACGACCGAAACGGTCACACTGTCAGGCAATCCTGCGATGTCTTCGGTTGCGCGTAGAGCAGGCAACAATCGTTCGACGATCGCCTGTCGCGCATCGTTCCAGCCCTTCCAGGTGCTCGTAGAGACGCTATCGTTGAAGAGTGCCGACGGCAGGCTCGCCGCGATCACCTCACGCAGCCGCACGACGCCTAGCGGCTTCCCGAAGCTCGGAACCAGGACATCACCGAGTGGACGCGTCCCGCGCGTCACGACCATCCGTACGGCATCGTAGTCGCCGATGTCGTCAATTGGTAGCAAAGGTTGGGCGACGTCGATCGTCCGAACGGCGATACGGATCGCGCGTCGGTGGCGCGGTGGCCGTATTCGCTTACCTCGCTTCGGGAGCGACGCGACCGGGCCATAGGTGGCGACTGCCTTCGCGATCTGCTTTGCGTTCTTCCTGGAGCGTTGGTAGCGGGTCAGGCCGGTGAAGCAGCCCTTCAGTTCGGCGACGATCAGATCACGAGGGAACTGGCCCGGACGGATGAACGACTTTATCAGGCGACGGACGTTCCACCACCAGAACCACCAGAGTCCGAGCCGAAGAGCCGGGCCGCGTTCGTCCGGATAGGTCAGCGCCGCACGAACGAGGTGTGAATAGAGCCCGATGCCGTTGTTGGCGAGCTGGGTCTTCAGCCGGTCGTACTCGCGTCGGTGGCGATGGAAGACGAGCGCGGAAGGCTCGTACATCAGAACATGGCCGAACTTCAGGACGCGGAAGAACATCTCCAGGTCGCCGCCACCATTGGTGACGGTACCGACGTCGAGAGCCGGATCGAACGGCCCGATTGCATCGAACAGTTCGCGCCGGTAGGCCATGTTGGCGCCGGTCCCGAACTGTCCCGCGCCGAGGAATGAGACCACGTGTGGATCGTTCCTGGCGGTCGGCCCGTACCAGCGACGCTCGAAGCCGCGCCCGAACCCGCCGTAGCGTTCGAAGAGTTGTTGCGCTTCCGTTTCCAGCTCGTAGGGAACGACGAGGCCGGTGACTGCCATCACCGATGGGTCGCGAAACGCATTGACGATTCCGGACAACCAGCCCGGATCGACGATGACATCATCGTCTGTATAGGCGACGAGCTCCCCGCGAGACTCGATGATGGCCCGGTTGCGTGCCCAGTCGAGTCCGGGGCGTGATTCCTTCACGTAGCGTGCGTCAGGGTACAGCGACGTTACCAGCCGCCGGGTCGCGTCCGTCGACGGTGCGTTGTCGACGACGATCACTTCATGGTTTGAGTAGTCCAGCCGCGAAAGCGCATCAAGACAAAGACGCAGGTCGTCCGGCCGATCACGCGTGCAGACCGCGACCGTTACGAACGGTTGGGGATGCCGCTCCTGCGAGTGGACAGCGTCCACCAGGTCGATTGGCTGGATGCCATCGGGGCGTGGTCCCAGCGCGAGCGCATCTACCAGCAGATGCCGAACGATAGCGGCGTCGAGTTGCAAGAGGACGGCTTCGCGGATGCTTGATGCAGGACATTGTCCGTTCGTGACGGGTACGTCGATATAGCCGAGCGGCGTCCGGTGGAGCCGGACGAGTCCCTTGACGGACGCATAGCCATCGAGACCGCCGATGGTCGTCAGCGGATCATCAAGATCGATTGTGAGTACCTTGATCCGCATGGACCGCTGACTCCTTCACAGTGCGCTTACATTGATCGGCGGAACGTTGCCTCTGCAGACGCGACGAACGCCGATTCGTTGTCGGGCGAAACGAGTTCGGTGCGCCATGGTAGGTTCGGGCGTGTCGCACCCTGCCACTTGCCCCACCATTCGCCACGCTGCTCGATGTCATCCTCGACATCGAAGATCAGTAGATCGTCTTCACGGTGGATGAGATGCGACCGGTAGTGATGGAAGGAGACCTCTACCCGATGCCGGCCATCGTTCAACAGTCCAGCCGGTATCCGACAGACATCGCGGAAGAGCCCGGTCGGGAACGGTCGCCCCTGCCAGTCGCGTTCGAGGACAGGGCGGGCGTCGAAGACGACGACGTCATTTTCGTTGACAAGCTGGATGCTGAGATTCAGATAGGCGCCCTCTTCGAGGTTCCAATACTCAATCTCGACTTCGATCGGGGTCGAGATCGTCATCTGGTCTTCGGAAGTGCCGTCCTCCGGCCTGACTCGCGCAGCATGGATCCGGACCTGATCGTTTCCGGGCGCCTCGTCCGGATCATCCCAACGCTGATCCTGCCAGGTCGTGTATGACGTCTGCAGGTAGCCTGCAATGACCTCGTCCGGTTCGCCGATGGCTGCGATGGTTCCGTCGTTCAGCCAGATGACGCGGTCACACATCGAGCGGATGGAGGCCATGTTGTGAGTGACAAAGACAACCGTTCGGCCACTACGCGCGACGTCTTCCATCTTCGCGATGCACTTTGCCTGGAAGGCTGCATCGCCAACGGCCAGCGCCTCATCGACCAGCAGGATCTCAGGGTCCATGTGAGCGGCAACGGCGAATGCCAGCCGCATGTACATTCCGCTTGAATAGTGTTTGACCGGAGTGTCGATGAATCGCTCGACTTCGGCAAAGGCGACGATCTCGTCAAACTTGCGCCGGATCTCGGCCCGCTTCATGCCGAGGATAGCTCCATTAAGCAGGACGTTCTCGCGTCCGGTGAGGTCATTGTGAAACCCTGTCCCAACTTCGAGCAGCGATCCGACCCTGCCGTGAATGATGGCTTGCCCCTCGGTTGGCTCGGTGATCCGTGCCAGAATCTTCAGCAACGTGCTTTTGCCGGCGCCGTTGCGACCGACGAAGCCGACGACTTCTCCCTGCGTCATCTCGAATGTCACATCACGGAGCGCCCAGAGGATGGTAGCGTCCGAGTCGCCCGAGCCTCGGCGATTGCGTTTGAATGGCCGGGTGAGGGAGTCGGTCAGTGCCTCACGGAGATGCTGGCTGCGCTGCTCGGCCCCGATCCGGTAGCGTTTGCCGAGTCCTTCGGCCTGGATGGCTATCGAACTCAATGGCTACACCACATCCGCGAATGTCCGTTCCATCCTGCGAAAGTAATAGAGACCACCAACCAGGATCAGGATCGTCATCGATGCTGACGCCAGCAGGATCGGGACGGACGGGTTGTCCTGACCAAGCAGCGACCATCGGAATCCTTCGACGACGCCAGCCATCGGGTTCAGTCCATACAAGACGTGCCAGCGTTCCGGCACCAGACTGGCGGGATAGATGACCGGTGTCACGAACATCCAGACCTGGGTCATGAACGGCACCGTATAGCGCACGTCCCGGTATTGGACGTTAAGTGCCGAGAGCCAGAGCGAAACTGCCAGCGCCGTCACCGTCGCCAGCAGGACGAACAGTGGCAGGAGCAGGACAGCGGCCCCCGGAATGATTCCGTAATAGATGATGATCCCGACCAGCAGGACGAAGGCAATCCCCAGATCGACGAGCCCGGCGGCAATCGCGGAGACTGGAATGATCAACCTCGGGAAGTACACCTTCGTGATCACTCGCTCGTGGCGGATCAGGCTCAGGCTCGATTGTGTCAGCGCGTTTGCGAAGAATGTCCAAGGAACCAACGCCGTGTAGACGAAGATCGGGTACGGTACGCCATCAGACGGCACACGCGCCAAACGGCCAAGGAAAATGCTGTAGACCACCATCGTCAAGAGTGGTTGCAAGACTGCCCAGACCGCTCCGAGTGAAGTCTGCTTGTAACGCAGCTTCAGATCGCTCCAGATCAGGAAGTAGAGAAGTTCTCGGTGCGCCCAGATGTCAGCCAGGTTGAGCGCCGACCAGCCGCTCGATGGACGGATGATGGTGGTCGGCAGCGTCGCTGCAATTGTGGTGGAGGATTCAGACGGACTCATCATTATCCTTCGTGCTCAACACAGGATTGAGCCGAATCTCATACATTCATCGCTGTAGTGCACGACGCGACCGGCGGCGGAAGGGCTTCGTTCCCCTTGCTGCCTGGCTCCGGCTGGCAGCCGTGCCCGGGATTGATGCTTCAACAACTATAGTCCGCGGGTTCCGCCAACGACACCTGACAAAAGTAGTAACCGTTAGGGGCGCGCGAAATAGTGGGATCACAGCACATTCAGTTTCTTACGCTATAATTGCTGTGTGCGCAACGTGTCACTTCGCTTGTGTGGTGAGCAGCGAGCCGATGACGAGTGCCTCAGCGTCTGTCGACCGTTCGCGGATGCCGCGCATCGACGCGCAACGACAAAGGGAATGAGCAGCCGAATGGTCTCCCGGAGGACACAATCGTTGCCCACCGACGGCTCGTCGCAATCCGAGCCGATCTGGATGTCCGTTCTGATGCCCGTCTATAACGGCGAGCAATACATTCGCGAGGCGGTCGACAGCATCCTTGCCCAGACTCATCCCTACTTCGAGTTCCTGATCATTAACGACGGATCAACCGATTCCACCGCTGCGATCCTGGATGATTACGCCGCACGCGAACCCCGGATTCGGGTGATTCATCAGGACAATATCGACCAGCCCGCCACGCTCAACCGAGGGCTGATCGAGGCGCGCTATGACTGGGTGGCGATCATCGACCACGATGACATTTCGCGGCCCCAACGACTCGAACGGCAGGCTTTCACCATCGCCCAGAATCCGGAGGTTCGAGTCGTCGGGACCTACGGTGTCGAGATAACGTCTGATGGCACGGAGTTCGGCCAGATCGCGTTCGGTCCGAGAAGTGTTAGCGACTATCACAAACGACGCCAGCGGAACGAGTGGATGTCGTTCATCCACGCCTCTGTCGTCGTTCATCGACCGACGCTCCTCGCGCTGGGAGGGTATCGGGCAGCATTTGGATCGGCCGCTGATTCCGATTTGTGGAGCCGCGTCGCCGATGACCATCCGGTGGTTGTTGTTCCCGAGTACCTGGTTGAGTACCGAGTGCACTTAGGCAGCATGTCGTTCAAGCGATTCTTCGAGCAGCAGCAGATGGTGCGGTTGATCCGAGCCTGTCAGGACGCTCGCCGATCCGGGCAACCTGAACCTACGCTGGCAGAGCAGACCAAACGTGAGCGTGGCCCACTCTTCGTTGGCGAACTGAACATCCGTCGCTACGACTGGATGATGTACTGCTTACGGCGGCGGCGGCTGTTTCGGTTCGAAGGAAAGCCGGTGCTGGCGGCGAACTACTTCGTCCTCGCGATGATGCTTGATCCGCTCCGGGCGGCACGACGGATCGCCCGCCGGATGTCAGCACGGGACGATGGTCACCTCTCTCAGACGACGCCGGCCGCGCGCTGATCTATCGCCGCCACTCATCGATCAGCGACGCAACGAGTGCGGTCCAACCGGTCTGATGGCTGGCTCCGAGCCCTGCTCCGGTGTCGCCGTCGAAATACTCATAGAACAAAATCAGATCGCGCCAATGCGGATCACGCTGGAAGGTCTCAAACCGCCCATGAGCCGGCCTCCGGCCCTCTCCATCGACGGTAAAGATCGAGATCAGCCGGTCGGCAAGCCCGCGTGAGATGTCTGAGAATGTGACCGGAACTCCGTCGGAGTCATACAATCCGAGGTCGAATTTCGAGCCATGCGCCGTCGCCAGCTTGCGCAGTGCCTCAATCATCATGAATGTCGTCGGGAACCAGACCGGCCCACGCCAGTTCGAGTTGCCGCCCTTGATCTTCGTGATGGCCTCAGATGGCTCGTACCCGACGGTGCGATCACCGAAGACGAATGGCTCCCGCTCATGCATCTTCGACAGACTCCGCATACCGTATGGCGAGAGGAACTCGTCGGGATGCCAGATTCTGGCTAGTAATCGGCGCATCTGCTCCTGGTTGACGATGGATAGCACATGGACATCATGCTCGTGGTCGTCGTGCGTGACGGTCGCGACGCATTCCCCGGCGATGTCATTCCGATTCTTGAGGAACCAGTCGAAACTCTCGCGGAACTCGTCGAAAGGCTGGATCCAGTCGCGCTCCAGCCGTTCGACGGCATAAAGCGGGATCAGTCCGACGAGCGATCGCACACGGAACGAGACTGCGCTCCCGTCCGCGTGGCGTAGCAGGTCGTAAAAGAATCCGTCCTCTGCGTGCCAGAGAGGTTGTCCGCCGTGACCCATCCTCTTCATGGCCGCGCCGATGTAGACGAAGTGCTCGAAGAACTTGACGGCCAGCCCTTCATAGACCGGGTTCTCGCGCGCGAGTTCGAGCGCCATCCGCATCAGGTTGAGGCAGTACATACCCATCCAGCCGGTCGCGTCTGCTTCTTCAAGGACTGCACCATCAGGCAGCGGCTCGCTGCGATCGAGGACGGTGATGTTGTCGAGACCGAGGAAACCGCCCTCGAAGACGTTACTGCCGTCACGATCGACCTTGTTCACCCACCAGGTGAAGTTGAGAAGCAGCTTGTGGAAGCATCGTTCGAGGAACATCCGGTCGGCTTTGCCCGTCCGGATCCGCTCCATGTTGTAGACCCGCCAGACAGCCCAGGCGTGGACCGGAGGGTTCGTGTCCGAGAACTCCCACTCGTACGCCGGGAGTTGACCGTTGGGGTGCTGGAACTGTTCAAAGAGCATCAACCAGAGCTGCTCCTTGGCGAACAGAGGGTCGACGAGTGCGAGTGTGACGGCGTGAAACGCCAGGTCCCAGGCAGCGAACCATGGGTATTCCCAGCAGTCGGGCATCGACAGGATGCGCATCGAGTTCAGGTGTCGCCAGTGGGTGTTGCGGATTGACGCGCGTCCGACTGGCGGCGGCCAGTTCGGATTGTCACCGTCCTGCCAGAGGTTGACATCGAAGAGATAGATCTGCTTCGACCAGAGTATTCCGGCGAATGCCTGGCGCTGGACGAGCCGCTCGTCGTCGCTCGCCTTCGGTGGATGGATCGCGGCGTAGAACTCGTCTGCTTCGGCGCGTCGAGAGGCGATCAACGAATCAATATCTGCCAGAGGATCGTCCAACTGCTCGTCAGTCAGTCGCATGCGCAATGTTATTGATCCGCCGGCTGGGACAACCCGGGTGTAGTGGATACATGCCTTCGTGCCTGTCGAGCTGTCGTTGACTGCTGAGCGATCCCAGTTCACGATCGCACGGTGGAAGGCATCCTTCGTGTAGCGACTGCGGCTGACCGCTCCATCGCCAAAGACGACTGGGCCGTTTGTCTCGTTGTTGGTAAACAATGGCATGCCACCCGGCTCGCCAAGCAGGTGGCGAGGGCCGAGTCGGTAGGTGAACCCGAGGTTTGGGAGCGGCTCGGTCGCTGAGTCGTCCGCGATCAATTCAATCAATCCGTCTTGCCGCTGGATCTCGCGGATGTCCGGTTGTCGATACTCCTTGTCGTCCCAGCTCCAGCGGTTGCGAAACCAGAGCTGCGGGATGATGTGGATCTCGGCGTCATCCGGCCCCCGGTTGAAGGCTTCGATCCGGACGACAATGTCCTCTTCGGTTGCTTTCGCGTACTCGATGACGATGTCAAAGTAGCGGTCTTCATCGAATACACCTGTGTCGAGCAACTCATATTCTGGCCCGCTGCCATTTCGTCGGCAATTCTCGTTGACCAGGTGGCCGTAAGGAAACGGCGCTTGCGGGTACTTGTACAGGCAGCGCATGTAAGCATGTGTCGGAAGATTGTCGAGATAGAAGTAGTACTCCTTGACATCTTCTCCGTGGTTCGCGTCGTGTGGGGTCAGTCCGAAGAATCGCTCCTTGAGGATCGGATCGACGCCGTTCCAGAAGGCCGGCGCGAAGGCGAGGATCTGGTAGCGGTCACATATGCCGGCGATGGCGTCCTCGCCCCAGCGATACGCCTTGCTGCGGGCATACTCGTGGCTCAGGAAGCTCCAGGCGTTGCCGTCCTCGCTGTAGTCCTCGCGGACAGTTCCCCACGATCGATCTGCGACATACGGTCCCCAGCGGCGCCAGGCGGTGACGCTGGCCTCGTCGCCTGCGAGGCGTCGGTGTTCGGCGGTCAATGTCGTCGGCTGGTTCAGGTCACGTTCGGCCATCGGTGCCTGTATCCGATCGCGGGCGGAGGGTTCGGATAGACCTGCCCGAACGGCTGGTATCCACCTGCCCGGTCCACTGATGTTGTTGACAAATGACCATCGCAGGATTAGAGCAGGCGTGCCTGCCCGATGGGCAGTACGGTAGCACGGATCTCGGAGTCCTGAGTGCTGGGTACTGAGTCTAGAACAGAGAATGAAACGAGCATGGTGATGTTGGAACGTCGACATTTGTTCCTGGCGAGCGCGTTGTCCGATGAGCTTGCTGCATTGTATGAAGTTGTCAGAGCGGGAGTTGTAGAAATCACCGATGGGCGCGGAACGGGAGCCGGAACGATCTGGAGCCGAGATGGCTTGATCGTCACGAATCATCACGTCGTGCCTGGCGACACCGCGCACGTGACACTGGTTGATCATCGTGTGCTGGACGCACGCGTTGTCACGAGGCTGCCGGAACGGGACCTGTCGCTCCTGAAGGTTGACGCGACGGACCTTCCGGCTCTTCCGGTCGGCGACTCGTCGAGCCTGCGGTCAGGCGAGATCGTCCTGGCTGTCGGCCATCCACATGGTGTTCCCGGAGTCGTGACTTTTGGAGTCTTCAGCCGGTTCGGCGCGTATGAGGGCGGTCCCGACAAGCACCTACGAGAGGGCTTGCTTGCAGACATCGAACTGCGACCGGGGAATTCGGGCGGGCCGCTCGTCAACGCGCGCGGCGAGGTCGTCGGGATCAATGCAATGGTCCTTGGCCCTGGCACCGCGCTTGCCGTCCCGAGCGCGACCGTTGCGCGCCTGCTGGCATCGCGTGAACGACGAACGCTTGGCATTCAGGTTGGCGTCATTCAGAATACTCCCACCAGCGACGGGCGCAAGAGTTCAAATCAGGAGTTCGTGCTGATGATTCTTGACGTCGCAGCCGATTCTATTGCGGCGCGAGCCGGCTTGCTGCCGGGCGATATCCTGCTGGAAATTTGCGGCGAGCAACTCGAAGAGCCGGGCGATATCGCAATGGCGTTGACCGGCGCGGGACGTGGCGGGTCATTGTCGCTAACAATCCAGCGCGCAGGGGAGCGGCGAACGGTGGCTGTGATGTCATGATCGTGAGGCGCAATGACTTTCCCCCTGTCGTCCCGTATCGAAGCCACAGACGACAGGAGGATCGTAACGCTCTGTCATCAATCCTCGAGCCGCCCGTTCTGGCGCAGCCAGCGCATCAGTTCGAGGCGGTGCATGTCCTGCGACGACGTAACGTGCTCGCGGATCGGGTATGACGCTCGCAGATCCTTCAATTGTCGGATCTGGCGGGCATTGAACCCTTCGCGGCGCAGTTGTGCCATCGTGACTGGGCGCGTTGTCGTGGTCGGTACGGTTGCCATCGGTCAGGCTCCTCTCGAAATGGCGATAACGATCAGCCATGGATCGAGAGTAGGTTCAGCCGACTGTGATGTCAGTCGACCCGGTTACAGGCGTGCTGTGTCGTTCGACACATCTCAAGGAGCTAGGTACCTCGGTTGAGAATGTCAGTCAGGACAGCCGTGTCGATGTTACCGCCTGAGACAATGCAGGCGATCTTGCCGGTCCCTGCCTGGCCGGAGAGCGCGACGGCGACGGCACAGGCTGCCGCACCTTCAGCGATCACACGCTGGCGTTCGACGAGTAACCTGACGGCGTTCTCGGCCTGATCTACAGAGACCGTGTAAGAGCCGTCTAGCAGCGTGCTGGCCAGATCCCACATGCGCGGGAAGACCATCGTGCTACCGATGCCATCGACGAACGAAGAGCCGTACTCGATGGTCCTGGCCTCGCCCGCTGCCAGTGAGGCGGAGAGCGGCGCGGCGACGTCGACCTCAGCCGCATAGATCTTCGTGTCAGGTTTCAGGGTTCGCAGCCCGGTCGCGATCCCCGAGGCCAGCCCTCCGCCTCCGAACGGTACGACGACTGTATCGACATCCGGAAGATCTTCGAGCAATTCCAGCGCGATAGTGCCGTTGCCGGCCATGACGAGGTCATCGTCGAACGCGTGGACGAATGTTCGATGTTCGAGGCCCGGAAAGCTTCGCTCCTGGAACGTCTGCCACCAGCGATCACGCGGAACTCGCCGAAAGTCGCCTCCCATTCGGAGCACGGCCCGTTCCTTCGCCACCGGAGCGTTGTCCGGCGCGATGACGGTGCATGGCACGCTGAATCGCTGAGCCGCGAAGGCGACGCCTTGCGCCATGTTTCCGGCGGAGGCGGTCAGGACTCCGCGATCGAGGGCGCTGGCCGGCAGGGCACGCATCGCGTTCCATGCGCCGCGCAGCTTGAACGAGCCGATCGGCTGGAGGTTCTCCAACTTGAGATAGATCTCAGCTGGGGCGTCGTCAACTCGTAGCCGTACCAGCGGTGTCCGAATGGCTGCCTCCATCACGACTGGCCGTGCTGCCCAGATGTCTGCGATCGAGATCACTCTCGTGTCCTTCCCCGGGATTTGGGAACCAATATCGTTCGACGTGCTAGATGATGGCGAGCGGGACAATCGGGCTGCCGATTCCTCCGTCGAGCAGCAGCGGGGTGGCCACGAACATGAATTCGTAGACGTGGTCACGAGCGAGCGCTTCGAGATCGAGAAACTCAAGCAGGTAGCCGCCGCAGCCCCAGATAACGGCCCTATGCAGCGGCAGCGGATCGCGCCACGATGCGACGACCTCGACGGCTGGATTGTCGGCTCCTAGCGCGACGACATCCCGTGTCTGGAACCAGTTGCCGCAGTCTCCGTCTGGTCCGGGTTCGCCGTCATAGAACGTCCTGCGGGCGTCGGCGCCTTCGGCGTGGAGCTGCCACCAGCCGGTGCGAACGAGGACGATGTCTCCGGGCAGGATCTCAATTCCTTCCGCCTTCGCACAGGCATCGAGGTCGTCGGGCGTGATCGGCTCACCCGATTCCAGCCGCTTGCGCTCGCGAAACGTTGCCATGTCGAGCAGAATTCCCCGCCCGACGATCGGCCCAACGTTTTCGACACCACACTTCTGGGCGCCGTAGGGCGTCAGTGTGCTCGCCGGGTGGCCATTGTAGAGGGTATCGCCGACAAAGATGTGGCAGAGGGCGTCAATGTGGGTCGTCCCGTGCGTGTGCATCATCACGACATCGTCGGCGCTCATGTCGTCGCCACCAGAGGCACGTTGCCGCTGGGTAACCACGTGCCAGGTCGGCCGGCGCGTTGGCAGATTCGGGCCATCAGGTGAGAGCGGCGCGGCCAGTGAGTAGACCTTGCCCTTGCCAATCAGTTTGGACGCAGCCAGGACGCCGTCGTCGGAGAGCAGGTTGGCCGTCCCGCGCTGGTCCTCATCACCCCATCTGCCCCAGTTGCTCGGGACACCTCGCTCCTCGCACATGCTTCTATCTGCTCGGGTCATCTGCGGATCTCCTCACGGCTATCGGCTACGCAGTCGCAACGGCGGCAGACTAGCATAGGAAGGGTGATTACATCCAAACTGCGCATCCGGGCGGCAGTCGTCGCCGACCGCACGGTGTGGAGTGGCATCGTCGCCATCCTCCACACGTGAGCGCATTGGCGTGTCGATTCCCCAGAGATCCAGTTTCTGCTTTGTTGTCGCTCGCATCGTCAATCAATATGAAATATCCCACGAAGCATCATTGTCGTTTCGTGACAGTGGTCATCGGATATCAGGGACCAGTGGCGCATTGGCTACGAGGGTCGACACCGGTACGATCGTAGCAGGAGTGAGCGGTTGTGAATTCGGTTGACCGGGTGAATGGGATTTCTCGGCCCACAGTACCGTATCGTGATATACTCCTCATCCGCACAGTTTACCGATGAAAGAGTCCACGGTCGCCGATGAACGGCGATCGGAGATTGGACGCTGTCACCGGGCAGTCGCTCCGTGAGAATCGGCACGGGAGCATATCGTGGAAGAGGCAAATGTATGAAGATGGATCGACAATCGCGCAGTCATGTGCGGTGCTTTCCGCAGTCTGGGACGTGGCCACGTGCAGGCGTACTCCTGCTTATCGTCGTGTTGGCGCTGATGCAGGTGGGTACGGCGCTGGCTGCGCCGCCTGCCAATGATGACTTCGACAATCGCCAGGTGATCCCTCCGGCAGCACTCCCGGAGACCCATATCATTACAGACACGAAAGACACGACCGAAGCGACGGTCGAACTGGGCGAGATCGTCAACACATGTAGCACCTCGATTCCACACAATTCCATCTGGTATGAGTTTACGCCGAGCGAATCAGCGTTCTATGCGATCTCTACCGCCGGCAGCAATTACGACACGATCCTGACGATCGGGACGTCTTCAAGTGGCATCCTGGAATGCAACGATGACACCTTCTCAGGTACCGCGGCTTCTATAGGTAGAGTGCTCGACGCGGGCACGACATACTACATCCGCGTGACCTCCAAGTTTGTTGGCGGCGGCACGATCAGTACCCTCAACGTCGATGTCTCCGGAGGATATCTGCTGGCTGGCGGGCCATATACGATCAGCGAGGGCGAATCCCTGACGATGACTGCGTCGCCTGGGGCCCCGAATTACTCGTGGGACGTTAATGGCGACGGTACGTTCGGTGACGCGACTGGCGAGAACCCGACCCTGACCTGGGATCAACTCGTCGCATTGGGAATCAACGATGGACCGAACACCTTCAACGTTAAGGTGCGTACCACCGTCGATGTGGTTACTCCGGCTCTCGTGATTACGTCCAGTGCCACGACGCTGACGGTGAACAACACCGCACCCGACCTGACGGCTCCTTCGGACCAGACAGCGGTCGAAGATGTCGCAACCGACTTCTCGCTGGGATCATTCGCCGATCCGGGAGTCGAGGGTTCCTGGACCGTGACTGTCGACTGGGGAGACGGATCGACTGCCACGGTCTTTCCGGTGACAACAGCCGGCTCGCTGGGCACGCAAAGCCACACTTATGTCCAGCCGGGCAGCTACACCGTTACAGTAACCGTGGATGACGGTGAGATTACTGACACAGCAACGTTCGGCGTGACAGTCTCTGATGTCACGGACCCGGAGACGACGATCGACAGTAACCCGGCGAACCCAACGAACAGCACCACTGCAACGTTCACGTTCAGCGGAACAGACAACGTCGCAGTGACCAGCTTCGAGTGTTCGCTGGACGGCGCGCTCTTTGCCACCTGCACCTCGGGCGAGACGTACAACAACCTTACTGATGGGTCGCACGTCTTCGAGGTACGCGCGATCGACGCCGCCGGCAACGTCGATGAGACCCCGGCAAGTTACACCTGGCTGGTGGACACAATTGCTCCGACCTTGGTTGTGCCGACACCAATTACGGTCGATGCCACCAGTCCGAGCGGTGCGGTCGTGACGTACGACGTCTCGGCGACCGATAGCCAGGGCGGCTCAGGCGTCGCCAGTGCCATCTGCAATCCACCGTCTGGATCAACGTTCCCGGTCGGAACGACAACGGTTACTTGCACGGCCACTGATAACGCAGGTAACCAGACCGTGCAGGACGTTTACCGTCACGGTAGTCGTGAGTTACTGATCTACTTGACGAACTTCGGCCCACGACCTGTACACATTGGTCGCCAACGTGCGGTCACGTGACGCATCAACGGCAGCCAGTGTGCGACGGAACATGCTTGCGATGGTGTCGGTTGCACAGTGGCTTGACGACAGCAACGCCGACTCGCTGTCATGCCAGCAATTGCACCGGTTGGAGTTGGAACTGACCTCGCAGGTGGCAAAGCGGCGCATCACATCCCGCGACGCTGATCCAATCTTCACGAAGATCGACGAGATCCAGGCGGCACAGGGTGGCTGTGGATCTCTCTTCAACTTCCAGCGATAGGTGCTGTTGACCGTCGTTCAGCACAGCACATGAGAATCCGACAAACGAGGGCCCGTAGCATCGCGCTATGGGCCTTTCCTCGTCGTTCTCGTACGACGAGCAGCACGACGCGCTGGTCGTTGCGGCGAATTGGATCGATCTGAAATCGAAATCGTTGTGCGCGTTTGCCATCGTGGCGACGGCGGATGCAAAGGTGAAATTCCGACACGCCATCTTGACAACGCCGTGTCACACCGTTGCCGATGACGTTGACACCGGCTCCGATGACGCTCTACGTGCCGATGGAAATGACACCGGACGATGCTGCCGAGCGTCGCTAACACTGGATACGGCAACGTTCTGGCTCAAGCATCGCTGAGTCGTTCGCACTGGTTGCTAACCATGGCGAATCGCGAACACTCGGTCGCCGGATTCAACCCGGAGCGGCTGGGCTGACTGAACCGAGGCATAGTACCCGCGCAGCCCGTTGTCTAGGAAACGCAACGCCTCGGAGACGACCTGCGGTGGTGCGGACGGATCGTTGAGCGCGAATCGGCTGAACTCGACGCAGGGGTGGGCGACACTGACATCGACCAACTCGACGCTGCGGCCATCGTTGCCTTCGATCAGGAAACCACTGATAATCATCTCCAGCGCGATTGGATCGGACGTTTCGACCAGGATACTCTCACCTGCTATGCCATTGACGAGGTGGCCGTCGAATCGTTCACGCATCCGGTCATAGTGACTGGTAAAGCCAATGGAGATCGGATTGATGCCATCGCGGTTCTTTGTTGCGGGGTGGGTGGCGTTATGTACGTCCGTCACATGCTGGCCGTCGATAGCTGCGGTAACGCCGTCGTGGTTCAGATCCAGCCATTTCACTTCGCACAGCGGAGCTGGATCGTAGTAGCGGCCCTTCGGAGGGCCGGCCTTGAGGCTGCTCGTCTGAACCTGCACGCGACAGATGCGGCCAATTTCGTAGCGGTGTAGCACGCGGCGTATCTCCCGTTCGTTTCATCAGGTTTCTGAGGCGAGGGCACGTTCGACGGCGGCGTGGAGGCGTGGCACCCAGTCGAGGTGCTCCGGTTTCATCAGGACGCTGCGCAGGACGGTCATCGTTGGAACATCCCACTCGATCGACCGGTCGCGCTCGGCCAGTAACTCCCGCTTCACGATCAGCTTGGCAAGGAAGAAGGGGTCGTCAGGATCGACCATCAGCGTCTGAAAGACATGGTCGGTCAGCGCGCTGATCTGGCTGGCACGGATGGGTCCGGAGACAGCTGGGACAGGGTAGAAGTTGATGATGTCCAGTTCCGGCTCGACCACCAGCCGGAGCCGCGCGCTGTCGCGAATCAGGTCGGCCCAACGTAGCGCCGCGGCCCGTGCCCGGGCCAGGATTGCCCCCATTCCGCGATTCGGATCGAGTGGGAAGCATTCGATCGTTGCCCAGAGGGCGGCAGCAGCAGCGCCAGCCCGTGAGCATTCGAGACTGATCTCGCCGAGGTGCAGTTCCTTCGACGTGAAGTAGGTGTAGGGTGAGTCGTGGATGTAGAAATGGCCAACCGACGGATCGCGAAACAGGATCGAACCACAGCCATAGGGCTGGAGGCCATGCTTGTGCGGATCGACGACGACGCTGTCGGAATCGGCGATGGCCAGAAACGGCGCCGGATCGATTGGTGGTGTGTCACGGTCGGCGAGGAGTCTGAAGTAGCCGCCGTAGGCCGCGTCGACATGGACTCGCGCGCCGGCTTCGCGTGCCATTGGGATGATTTCGTGAAGCGGGTCGACCGCGCCGAGGCCGGTTGTGCCAGTCGTCGCGACGACAGTGCCGACCTCGCCGGTCGCGAGCGCGGCTTGAAGGGCGTCGAGATCGATTCGCCCACGATTGTCTGACGCGATCATCATTACCCTGGCGCCGATGACCTCACTGACACGGGCGTGGGTGTAGTGAGCCTGGTCGCAGACGGCAATGGCCTTGTCCGGGTGGAGCGAGCGAGCGACCCAGAGCGCCTCGAGGTTGGCTATCGTTCCGCTACTCGTCAGGTGGCCGAGGTGGGTGGCGCCGTATCCGAACATCCGCGCGAGTTCGGCGACCGTCTCGCGTTCCATTCGCGACGTCGCCATCCCGCCATCCAGTGCATGGTTGTTGGGGTTGATCTGCATCGCCGTTGCATAGGCGAGGACGGCGACCGGATGCGGCGGCTTCAGCATCTGGCCAGCGTAGCGTGGATGTCCGTATGGGAAGTTCTCGCGCAGTCGTGACGACAGTTCGCTGAGGACG
Organism: uncultured Chloroflexia bacterium; assembly: GCA_963763325.1. Taxonomy (GTDB): domain Bacteria; phylum Chloroflexota; class Chloroflexia; order Thermomicrobiales; family CFX8; genus JBBECJ01. The sequence continues at coordinate 367,307 of CAVXOL010000023.1, read as the reverse complement.
GTCTGGACGTGCTCTTGCGGTACGTCGAGCGTGCTGTCGGTCGCAGCTACCCCCCACGACTCGTTCCAATCGTCGAGTCGGTCGTTCAACTCGGAAGCGTGCTCCAGAAACGCCGCGCGATCCACCGGTCTCCCCTCCCTATCTCAAGCGTGTCACAGTGTACCCGCAAGCGCCCCACGCCGGTATCGTCGCGAGATACAATTCCTGCCGGCCCGGCACCTTGCCGGGCCGCTGCCGTGTCGATGCACGGGACGTGATCTGGAAATCAGGCATGCGACGCGCGATCCTTGCCCTTGTGTTCTGTCAAGTCATCTGGTCTTTCGGCGGGGTTGTCATCCAATGGGAACCATTGCCGGTGACGACATTGATGACGCTCGCGCTGCTGACATCCGGCGCGTTTCTGGCGCTATTGACGCCGCGACACCGCCTGCGGCTGCCATCGTGGCGGCTGCGCTTTGAGGCGGCCGGGTTTGGGCTGGCGAACGGCGCGACGAACGTGCTGTCCGGCATCGCTGTCACGATGGCGGGCGTCGGCAACGCGGCGTTTGCGTTCGCGTCGTTGCCGCTCTGGATGGTGCTTGTGGCGCGTCCGCTGGTCGGCGACCGCGTCCCGATCCGGGCCACGCCAGCGTTGTTGCTCGGCGGATGCGGGATCGGGCTGCTGCTGATGTCGAGCCGTGGTTCCGAGAGTGGCGATCGAGTGTTGCTCGGGCTGTTGCTGGCACTGCTGGCCGCAATCATTGGATCGACGTCGGCGCTGGCGGGTAGACGGCTCGTTCCCAGAATCGGGGTCGACGCGACGGCGGCCTGGACGATGCTGGTTGGTGGAATCGTGCTGCTGCCGCTCGTGGACTGGCCCAGCCTCGGTCTCATGGCGTGGTGGATGGTGCCGGTTCTGCTGGCGTGGGTGGGGATGCACTACGTGCTGGCGCCGGTGCTCTACAACCGATCGTCGGTCGTTGCGCCTGCCTTCGTGATGGCCGTTTCGACGTTCGTGAACCCGTCGCTGGCACCGGTCTGGGGTGCGATCTTCTATGGCGAGCAGGTCGCGCCGCTTGCGATCGGCGGGCTCGCGCTCGCACTCGGTGCGAACGTCCTGCTGCTGGTGCTTCTGCGTTCGGGAACGGCAGCTCCGTCGGTTGAGACGGTGACGGTGGGTGAACTGGCTGTCGATGTCGAGCCTGCTGTGTTGGTCTAACGGCGGCGCAGGATCATGCGTGAGCGACGTGACGCTCTTCGATGAGGTCCTCGACGCGGTGGAGTCCGCTTGCGTCGTCGAACGGTGCTGTGGCTGATGTACCTGCTGGTTGGAGTGTCGAGAGCCGGTCCAGGTACTCGCCCAGTAGCCAGCCGGTCATCAGTGCGATCGATGCGCCGATGAAACCGAGGACGACGCCAACGCCACCGGCGTCGCTGGCGATCCCAAATCGGCTGACCCACGATTGGGCGAAGATCGTGACGACCAGTGCCGCTCCGATTGCAAACCAGGCCCCGACGCCGCGTACACGGGAGCCGGCCGGCGCGACGAACCAGTCATGCAGGCCGACTGCGACAGTCGCGATGCTGCCGATAACCCCAGCCGGGATCATCGCGAAACTTAATGAGGTCCAGAATCCATTGCCGGTCAGGAGGAAGAGCAGATCGAGAGCGCCAGCGACCGCCAGAAGTGCGAACGGCATGACCAGGAGAACAGGCAGTACGCGAAATCGGGTCGTCAGTAACTGGCGATCGGCGGCAATTGTCGGTTGCGTCGCGCGCTGCCTGGCGTGCAGATACCGCTCTCGCTGCTGCTGAAATTGCGCGATGCGCTGGCGCTGCAGGTCCGTATCCATTGGTTCCCTCCCAGTTATCGCACGTCCCAGCGTGCGAGAGATCCAAGATTGGGCGGCGATGCAGTGCGACGACGGATCGCCTCGCTCCCTGTGAGCGTGGCTATTCCCGATGGCGTATTCGCAAGACTGACGCCAAGCCATCTGCTCCGGTGGATCGGGCGGCCACGTTATAGTGACGCCACGCACTGCATGGCGGTTCCAGGCGTTGATGTCACCTGGCTGGATCGGAGGATTTGCGATGGAGAATTCGGAGATGGTGCGGCCAGTCGCGGTCGTGACTGGCGCGAGCCGTCGTGGGGCAATCGGCGCGGCGATCTGTCGCAGGCTGGCGGCGAATGGGGTCGCGATCTGCTTCACACACTGGACCAGCTATGACCGAGCGATGCAGTTATCTGACGACGACGACGGCCCGGCGGAGCTCGAACGAGAGTTGCTGGCGATGAGTATTCCGGTTGTGTCGATCGAGGTCGATCTATCGCAGCCCGACGCATACCTGACAGTTCTCGACGTTGCGGCTGACCGTCTTGGCCAGCCGTCGATACTGGTCAACAACGCTGCCCATTCGACCAGCGACGACTTCGAGACGTTGGACGCCGCAACCCTCGACGCGCATTACGCGGTGAATGTACGCGCGATGGCGCTGCTGTCGGTCGAGTTCGCGCGCCGCTGGCCGGGTGGACCGGGCGGGCGAATCATCAACCTGACATCTGGGCAATCGCTGGGCCCGATGCCAAGCGAGTTGTCCTACATCGCGACGAAGGGCGCGATTGAGGCGTTCACCGTCTCGCTCTCGGCCGGTATCGCTGCGAAGGGGATTACGGTCAACGCCGTCAATCCGGGTCCGACGGACACGGGCTGGATGTCGCCGGAGCTTGCGGCGCGACTCGTGACGAAGTTCCCGACCGGCCGGCTGGGGCAACCGGAGGATGTCGCGCGGCTGGTTGCGTTCCTTGCCAGCCCGGAGGCCGAGTGGATCACCGGCCAGGTCATTCACTCCGAAGGCGGCTTCCTGCGGACGTGATGGGCTCGGTTGTCGAGTCCCGTCAATCATTCGAACGGTTTGAGGGTGGGATTCTGTGCCAGGTTAGCCGCTCGGCGTTCAAGGTGCTCAAGGTGCTCATGCTCGTGACGTGAGCAGGTTGGTGGTGTGAGTCGGGTGAACTCAAGTTGATCATGCTCATTGTGTGAGCCAGTTGAGCAAGTTGGCCAAGGTGGCCAAGGCGGCCAACAATGTCGGTGCGTGGGTTGGGAACGTCAAAGGCGTAAAGGGGGTAAAGGGGTTCATCGGGTGTGCGTGAGCGTTTTTGATGGGTTGGGGTGAGGAGCAGGGCGACGCTGCGGCGATCGCCCCTACTCGGGGGTGCGGTCGGTCAGTTGTCCATCTCCCGTAGGAGCGTGTCGGCGCGACGAACGACGGCTATCAGGTGTCCCGATTCGTACAACCCGTCAAGATTGCCCTCCACGAAGCGATCTTGCCGGATGAAGGTCGTCAAGAGGTGTTCGAGGTCGCTCACCGTCGCCTGATTGATCGGTTCGGGGCCATTCGCGAATCGTTGCGCCTCGTCCGTTGCGATCCACTCGACCCAGTTGATGTTCGAGTTGCACCAGCCATATTCGTACGCTGTCCGAACGAAGCGGCTCGCTTCCTCCGAGTTAAAGAAGAACGGCAAGTGACCTTCCGATGTGTCCCATGTACCGTACGAGAAGTCTGGTGACTCGAAGATCGGCACGTATGCGGCGAGTGCTTCAAGCCGTGTCTTGAGTGATGTCGTGTCCTCTCGATCGCTCAATCTGGTCCCGCCGTCTCTGACAGTCTGTCGTTCAACGCAAGCCGACCGATCGGTGGAAGCCGGGAGGCTCTTCGATGTAGCGCGGACCGACAGGGTTGCGTTCCCTAGCTTGCTCGCACTTCCAGGTCGTACTTACGACGGATGCTCGTGCCGAGGACGCCGATGTCGGCGCCGTAGATGTGGAGCGAGACGGCCAGCGCATCGCCGTTGTTGGCGACCTTGTGGATGTCGCCGGGTGGGACGAGGGCGGCGACTGAGCCGTTGAGATTGACGGGACTGCCGCTGACGACCAGGTGCGGGTCGTCGTCGCCGCCCGCCAGCGCGTAGGTCGTTTCGTGCTCTTCGCCGAGGTGGACGCCGACGACACACCAGCAGATATGGTCGTGGATTGGTGTCTCCTGCCCCGGAAGCCAGACGAGCGCGACGATCGAGAAGCTGCCGTCCGGCTCGACGTGCAGGATGTGCTGGCGGTAGTGGATCGGGTCTGGGACGAGCTGCTCGTCGGTCAGTAGCGATGGGTCGCCGAGAACCGGCTCAAGCGCAACGGCGACGGATTCGCCAACCAGCGCCGGGTCGGACTCGGACTGGACGATGGCACGGATAGAATCGATCAGCCGTTCAAGTGCGATGCTGGTTGTGGTGGTTGAGCTGGACATCGATCCTCCTTCGTGGTGCGATTCGGTCTGGAGTGTAAGGATACAGTAGCGGCGCGACGCCCCTCTGCCCGGGCAGGGTCCGGTCCCCTAGCAGTGCTGTCCTGGGACCATGCAGCGGGAGTTACCACCGGATATGCTCGCCCCCGCTGGTAGCGCAGCGCGGCACGGAGGTGGACGATGCGATCTCCGCGTCGTGCGCGGCACACCGTCCGTCCCGTCGGTGCCGTTCCCGCTAACCATCAGCCACATGTGGGGAATGAGTTCCGCCGATCAGCGTACGTCTACCCTTCAGGTGGAGAACGATTCTACTCTGAGACTGGCTCACAGGATTGGCCCCGCCGGGAGGTTGGTGTGCCGTGTCCTGAGCGTCATGCCTCTGCCAGCGCAAGGATCTCGTTCAGTTCGACGTCGAGCACCCGCCAGGAATCGCCTGCGTCATCGCTGCGCAGGATCTGGCCGTTATGCATGCCGGCGATCAGGGTACTGGGGTGGTCGCGGAGCGTGAGGAGCGCATAGGGCATATACGGGTGCGGGTTAGGCTGGTCGAGGGTCAGCAGTTCCCAGGGGGTGTCGCCGCGCTTGCGGTAGAGGTGTGCCTGGGCCTGGCCGTTTCGGCTGTGGGCATAGCGCGCGCCGTGGCTGGCTGAGACGTACCAGAGTTCAGGGTCAGCCGGATCGACGGCCAGACCCCAGACGTAGTGCCGGTCCATCCCACCATCGACCTGCTGCCAGCTCTCGCCTGCATCGCTGGAGAGGGCGACCCCGCCACCTGCCGCCTCGTAGACGCGGTCGTGGTCCTTCGGGTGGGTCAGGACGACGTGCGAGTCATGGTAGGAGTTGGGCTTGCGGTCTTCCCAGGTCGCGCCGCCGTCGATGCTACGCATGACGCCGCCGAGCTCGATGCCGACGAACAGCAGGTTGGGATCGGCGTAGTGGGGCGCGATCCAGCGCACATGGCTCGTCCACGGTCGCGGAGGGAACGACCAGCCTGCCGAGCTCGGCAGCTTTGGCAGCTCGGAGAATTCCTGCCAGGTTGCGCCATCGTCCTCCGATCGGTAGAGGTTGCTCGGCTCGGTCCCGGCGAAGACGGCGTTGAGGCCGTTGGCGCGGTCCGACGGTGAGATCGCGATCGAGAGGACGCGTTTGTGCGGAATCTCTCCGCCGACCTGCGTCCAGGTCTCGCCGCCATCCAGCGTGCGGTAGACCCCGTCATCGAATGTCCCGATGTAGACCCGATCCGGATTCGTGGGATCAACGGCCACACATTGTGCCTGACTCTGTTGAAGCATGGTCGTCGTCTCGAAACGCTCGCCGTCCTCGCTGTCGATCCGGACAACGGATGCACCGGTAGCAGCGAAGAGTCGAATTGGTTGCATGGGAACCTCCGTCATGTGTGTTGCGTGCCGCGGTTGTCACGTTGGTTGTAGCAGACAGGGATTCGACGCGAATCGGGAGAATGTCGTATTCGGCGGCGGGTGTCAGCCGCGTGCCAGATTGACCGATTGCAGCCCCGGGCTGGATAGCAACGCTTCGAGGACGACGCCGCGGTCGAAGGTGAGATGTTCGACGACGAGCCGCTCGGCCCGGTCGCCATCAGCGGCAGCCAGCGCGTCGATCAGTTCATGGTGTTCGTGATACGTCTCCTGGTTACGGTCGCTCAGCGTGTAGCTGAAGTGCAGGATCCGCTCCATCTCGCGCAGCAGTTCGCCGACCATCCCAACCAGCCGATCGTTCCCAGTCCCGGCCGCGACCGCCATATGGAAGGCGGTGTTGGCATCCAGCAGGCGATCGATACTCTCCGGGTCACTGGGATCGTAGCGCGCTGCATTCAATGTTCTCAGTTGCGTGAGCTGGTCATCGCTGAGGTTACCGGCGGCGCGCCGCGCGATAGGCGGCTCGATCAGCATCCGTGCCTCGAACAGGTCCTGGACCTGCTTGAGGGTGATCGGCGTTACCAGATAGCCCTCACGCGGCAGGACCTGGACGAGCCGGTCCTGGGCGAGGCGCGTCAGGACGACGCGGACGGTCGATTTCCCAATCCCGTACTCGCGTGCCAGCCCCGCTTCGGTGACATGACTACCAGGCGCCAGTGCACAGCTGATGATCGCTCGCCGCAACGCTCGATAGCCAAGATCGGCGAGTGACGCATCGCCGCCTCGCGCTCTCAGTTGCTCGCCTGTTGTCACCATCGCGCCCTCGTGCCACTCCAGATCGAATGACCTGAATGTAACACAGCCTGCCATTTCCGGCGTCGAAGGATGCATCCAGATGTCGATCGAAAGACGTTCATCGATTATGGTGTAAGCAGCTTAGAAAGACGATACTTAACAACTCAGCGGCTGGATCGGTATCTTCGCGTGCGACGACGCTCAGTGGAGGCGGTATGCGGGACGGACTACAGCGGCATCTGATGACCAGGCGGCGCGTCATTGCGCTGGCTGGAGCGGCACTTGGCACGGGGTTGCTCGCAGGCGCATGCCTGAATGACCAGCGCGACGAACAGCCGACGCCACCGGCACCATCCGGGAGTTCACAAGCATCTCTGGATCCAGCGACATCGCCAGATCCAACCGTGACGGCACAAACAGCGAAAGGGATCGAGATGACAGCAGAACCGACGCAGACAGCGAACCCGCTGACGCCGCCAGCATCGGGAACGATTCCGGTGGCCTTCATGCTGTCGCAAGGGGCGACGATGATCGACTTCGCCGGGCCGTGGGAAGTGTTTCAGGACGTGCCTGGTCCGAAGTTCCGCCTCTACACCGTCTCAGCGTCGCTCGACCCGTTCAGGGCGACCGGCGGGATGCAGATCATCCCTGATTACACGTTCGAGGACGCGCCGGAGCCGAAGGTGGTCGTCATCCCGGCCCAGAGCGCCGCGTCACCGGCCTACGGCGAGTGGCTGCGGCACGTCCACGGGTCGGTTGACGTGATGATGTCGGTCTGTACGGGGGCGTTTATCCTCGGCAAAGCGGGGCTGCTGGATGGCCGGGCCGCGACGACGCACCATAACTTCTTCAACCAGTTCGAGGCCGCCTTCCCCGACGTCGAGCTGCGCCGGGGACTGCGCTTCGTCGAGGGGCCAGCGGGCGACCCGATCTCATCAGCCGGTGGGCTGACCTCGGGAATCGACCTCGCTCTGCGCGTCGTCGAACGGTACTTCGGGCGCGAGGTGGCCCAGCGGACGGCCGACTACATGGAATACCAGAGCACTGGCTGGAAGACCGCCTGACAGGGGTTGGGTGGCCTAGCGAATGTGGACTTCCTTCACATCGCCCTCCCAGCCTCGGCGCAGGATGATCCAGCGCAGGTCGCTGGTGGTCGCGTTGCGGCGGTCGGTGATGAACAGGTAGCGGCCACCCCGGCCGACGACCGGACTGATGTGCGGGAAGCGGTCACCCTCGTTGTACCAGTTGACGACTTCGCCATCGATGTCGAAATAGAACGCGCTCAGCGGCACAGTCGTCCCGCCGGCGTAGAGGGAGCTGGTGTCGATCGGGCCGCCGCGCATCGCGTCGAAGTCGAAGCGGAAGGTGCTGGCGAATGGATCGCGGACGATCGCGCGCTTGAATTCGTCCGGCGCCTTCTCCTGTGACAGATCATCGATAACCGGCTTCGCCTGTGTCCCGCTCATGTTCCCCCCTCGTTAGGTGACAGGTGACAGGGGACAGGAGTTTGCTCACTGGGAATCAACCCCTGTCCCCTGTCACCTGTCAGCTGTTCCCTCGACAATATCGCCAACCTCGTGTTTCATCCCTGAGGTAGTGTATCCGGCGGGGAGGATTTGTGGCAGGCGTGGCGCGGGCGAAGCGGGGCAGGAAGCCGGGCGGGCTGTATTACGGCTGGGTGATCCTGTTCGTTTCCTATATGTTGATGTTCTTCACGGCCGGGTTGACGCAGGCGTTCGGCGTCTTCCTGGTGCCGATGACCGACGATTTCGGATGGGACCGATCGTCATTTGCGCTGGCGCTCTCGATCTTCGCCGTCGTTTCGGCGATCGTCCCACCGTTCGCTGGCCGGATGGCAGATCGGTATGGCCCGCGGCTCGTCCTGACGGCCGGCGCGGCGCTCAACGCGCTCGGCATGGTCCTGATGGCCTTCACCCAGAGCCTCTGGTACGCCTACATCGTCTACGGACTCGTGATCGGTCTCGGCTTCGGGATCGCCGGCCAGTCGGCCAACGCGGCGCTGCTGTCGCGCTGGTTCGTCAAGCGGCGCGGGATGGCGCTCTCGGTCTCCTCGACCGGCCTTGGGATGGGTCAACTGATCCTCGTCCCTTTGGCGGCGCTGATTACGATCCACTTCTCGTGGCGAACGGCCTTTGTCGTGATGGGGCTGATGGCCGCCATCATGGTGCCGATGTGCCTGCTGCTGCTGCGGCGTGAGGAGCCGCCCGAAGACCATCACGAGACGCTGGAAGCGAACCCGCCACGGGAGCTTCCGATGACAGCCTGCCTGCCGAGCGAACTGATCCGCCAGCAGACGCGGGCCGCCTTCCGCAGCCGCTCGTTCTGGCTGCTGGGCGGTGGCTTCATGGGCTGCGGCTTTACCATTTACCTGTTGATGACCCATGTCGTCGCGCTGGCGACCGACCGTGGAATCTCGGCTGGCCAGGCCGGGACGGCGCTCGGGTTGGTCGGTGGGACCGGCATCGTCTCGGGTGTCATCGTCGGGTCGCTTTCGGACCGGATTGGCCGCAAGCACCTGCTGGCCGGGCTCTACCTGCTACGAGCCGCGTCGGTGATCGTCCTGATGGGCGCCAACAGTGCGACCGAGCTCTACATCTTCGCCGTCATGTTCGGGCTCTCGCGCGCCAACGGAGCGCTGGTCTCGGCGGCCGTCATCGATCTCTACGGACGCCACGCCGTCGGCTCGATCCTCGGCTACACGACGACGTTCCACCAGCTCTTCGCCGCCCTCGGCGCCTGGACCGGCGGCATCGCCTACGACACGACTGGCTCCTACACGCTTGCCCTTGCTCCCTGTATCGCTCTCCTGCTCGGTGGAGCCGCTGCCAGCCTGTTGATCGATGAGAAGCGGCCGGAGCGGGTGAGCCGATCAGCATCAGCCGGTCAGCGCGTCAGCTGGGTAGCACGGTCGTCCAGCATCTGTTTGGCCTCAGGTCATTGGATTCGACACCAGTCCAGACGCGTGACAGGACTGGATCCAGTTCATGATCTGCTCTATCGCGCCGTAACCACAAGCGTCATCTGGCTGGATCAGGGGTCTATGGTCAACTCCTTCTTCGTCGGATACCGGACCGCTGCCACACCGTCTTCCCTACAGCCGTTCGTTGGCCGTGATCGAGAACTGAATCGACTGCGTACCGTCATTGAGCGTGTGCTGCGATGGATACGGTCAGCTCGTGCTGGTCGTCCGGTGAGGCCGGCATCGGCAAAACGACACTGACGCGAGCCGCTCGTGCGCAGTCCCGTCGCTGACGCCGCACTGGTCCTGACCGGTCACTGCTACGACTCTGATGACGACACCACCCTATGGACCCTGGCTCGAAATCCTGCACGCCGCACACATCGGAAGTGCGCGCATCCCGCTTGCCGGAGACATTGTCCAGTGACACCGGCGCTTACGGCGGCAGCGCAGTCAGAGCATGCTCTTCAACGCCTTCGTGGCGTTCTTCCGTGACATTGCCACCAGACATCCACTCGTCTTGATCCTTGAGGACCTGCACTGGGCCGATCAGGCCAGCCTCGATCTGCTGCGGTTCGTCACACGGCAGAATCGACCAACAGGCGGATCCTTGTCGTCGCTACGTGTCGCGACGACGAGATCACCAGCCGCCATCCGCTCTTCCAGATCCTACCAGTCTTGGTGCGTGAAGCGCCGATTGAGCGGCTCCAATTACGCCGGCTCGATCGGACAGACATCCGAGTGTTGGTCGCGTCCCAGTATGTGTCTGTACGAGCGATATGCTCGATCAGCTGACGCGCTATCTGTCGCGATCTCTCCAATGGCAACCCCTTCTTCATCCACGAACTGCTGACTGCACTCGAAGATCAGCGCGTCTTGCGCATCGACATCAGATCGTTCCACGCTCGAGCGATCTTGGGAACGTCCGCACTCCACCACTGCTGAAGCAGGTGATCGAGCGGCGGCTATCGCGCCTGAACACCACTACGTTCGCAAGGCGCTCGAAGTAGCCTCTGTGATTGGCCAGGACGTACCGCTCGATATCTGGCGGGCCATCAATCCAGTTACCGGACGATCAGCTGGATGTACGTTGTTCAGGAGGCGCTGGAATACCACATCCTTGACGAGGCTCCTGATAGCGCAGGCTGGCGCTTCACGTCACGCCCTGGTGCGCGAGACTTTCCATGAAGGGATCGCTCTGATTCGCCGCCGTACGCTGCACCGTCAGCGTGCTGCCGAGATCCTTGCGCAACTACCGCTTACCGATCCCGACAGCGGTCGCCCATCACTTCCAGCAGGCCAGTGATCCTCGGGCAGCCGACTGGCTCATTCAAGCAGGCGAGCGGGCGCAACGCTCTCACGCCTGGTTCATCGCCGCCGACCGCTTTGAAGCGGCAGTTGGCCTGCTGGAAGCGGTGCCCGAGCGTGACTGCGAGCGTGCCTGGTTGCTCTACCGCATCAGCCAGCTTGCGTCGCCACTTGGATAGCCATCAAGGTATCGTCTATCTTGACGAGGCGCTCGAGATTGCGTCAGCCTGCGGCGACGAAGAGTTGCTTGTCGCCGTCTTGCAGTGTCGCGGCCTGCTCAAGTGTTACGTCGGCGACCTCCAGACGGGCCTGTCGGACCTGGAAGCAGGTGTCATCGCCGCCGAGCGACTAGGCATCGAGGCAGGAGCAAGCGTCCGCCCTGGCTCGGCGCCTCAACCGCGGCGTCTACGCGCTGTGGCTTTCAGCCGCCGGGCGCTTCCACGATGCGCTTGCAGTCGCCAAGCAGCATCTTTCTACCGCGACGATACCCGCGACCCTGGGAGGTACCTATCGAGCGCTTGCCGTTGCCTACGGCTTCCTCGGCGAGCCTGATCTTGGCGACGACCGGCATTCGTTCGCTCTCGTGAGATCGCGATCTGCGGCGCATGATCCACCTAATGCCTACATCTGACTCCAACAGGAACTGCTATGGCTGTGTCCTGCCTTATCAGGCGGACAATCTAGACTGAGCGCGAACGGCTGATGGCTGAAGGCGATGCGCTGCTGGATCAATCCAAGGGGAGCATGTCCGGTCCTAGGTTTGCATTCCGCCTTAATCGTACTCCTGTTGCTGAATGGCCGCTGGGGCGAGGCACGCGATCTCCTCGCCGACCCAGGTCTCTGGTCAGTATCCGGGTTTCGGCGACCCGTCGTCCTTGGATGCCATGACGTGGGCCGCCGTTCTCGCGCACCACCAGGGACATGCTGCTGGTGCCTGGTGCCGGATGCACGAACTGCTGCCGAACGGACCAGTCGATCCAACCAGCATCGCTCGATAACGACCGGTGGATTCTTCCAGTTGCTGCATCTGGTTGCCCAACCAAGCTTCGAGCCAGCAGATCTGGCGGTCGCTCGCGATCTGGCTGGACGCCTTCGATCGGCTGGCTGGAGTGGAGCGGCTCGGTTCTCGGTCGCGCTGAAAACGCCATCCTCTGGGCGCACTACCATCAGGCATTCGGTAATCTCGCCCAGGCTCGCGATCAGGCGGAGCGCGCCCTCGCATTCGCCGGCAATCCGCGTCAACCGCTCGCGTTGATCGCCGCCCATCGCACCGTCGGGTCAACTCAAGACGATTGATGGCCATGTCGATGAGGCTGAATATCACCTGAGGGAGTCTCTGACGCTCGCGGATGCCTGCGCCGTTCCGTTCGATCGCGCACTCGCACTCCTAGCCCTCGCCGAGTTGCAGATCGCGAGAGACAACCGCGACCGACGCGCAAGTGCTGCTCAGCGAAGTAGTCATCGCCATCTGCGAGCCACTGGCGGCTCGACCGACATTGAATCGGGCAGAGGCGCTGCTGACGGAACTGGACTCGAACGAGACGTCCGGTCGAGGCTCGCGGTGGACTTAGCGCGCGAGAGATCGAAGTGCTGCGGCTCGTCGCCAGAGGGATGATCGATCGCGAGATCGCCGCTGCTCTGTTCATCAGCCCGCGCACGGTCACGACCCATCTGACGCACATCCTCGACAAGCTCGGCGTCAACACCCGAACCGAAGCAGCCGCCTTCGCGGTCCGCGAGGGCATTATCTGACTCGGCCTCCCGTTCAATACGTATATACGTATCCGCCGTCTGCCTGCAGACCCAGCCCCGAATCCGTATCCACGATACGTAACACATCGGATGTCCGTCGATGGGAAATGCGTCATCCTGCGAGCGTGTCAACGACGAGCGATCGACGGGACAGGAGCCGGCGACAATGGATCTCTTTTATACGGCAACCCATTTGAGCATCAGACTAAGCCATCACATGCGTGACACACGCCCGTCTTCCAGATGGCAAGAAAACGGGGTCGCGTCGAGTACTACCCGCGACATCGTTGTCGGGGAGACCGCATCGTGATAGCAATCTTCGGGTCGCGCGATCGGTTGACATGCTGATCGACGCTCGCCCACCTTATCACACCAACGCCAGCTATGTGTCAAGGAAGCTACGACCAGGTTTGCACGCAGGAACGATGTTGACGCATCCAGGAGGGGAGCCTTCGATGTCTGCACTCACAACCCTTGTCCCAACCAATATCCGAGCGAATGTCGCGCTGCGGTCGGGAAAGCCGGAGGATGCCGAAGCCGTAGGCCGCATTTGCCATCAAGCGTTCACGGCCATCGCCACTGAGCATGGATTCCCATCCGACGTTCCGACACCTGACATCGGCATCGGCCTGTCTGACGATGCTGCTCTCGCACCCAGGCTTCTACGCGGTCGTGGCCGAACGCGAGGACGATCGCCGGCAGCAACTTCCTCGACGAGCGCTCGCCGATCGCAGGCATCGGTCCCATCACCGTTGACCCAGCAGTCCAGAACGACGGCATCGGCCGGCTGCTCATGCAGGACGTCCTCGATCGCGCCGAGGAGCGCGGCTTCGCCGGTGTTCGACTGCTCCAATCGGCCTACCACAGTCGATCGCTCGCCCTCTATGCTCGCTTGGGCTTCCAGGTGCGCGACATCGTCGCGTGCATGCAAGGTCCGCCGATTGGCGTCGATATCCCCGGTTACCACGTCCGCCCCGCCATTGCGGCCGACCTGGAGGCGTGCAACCAGGTATGTGTCAGCGTGCACGGTCACGATCGTGGCGGAGAGCTCCGCGATGCGATCGCTCAGGGAAGCGCCATCGTCGTGGAACACGGAGACCAGATCACCGGCTACACGACGGCGACCGCTTTCTTCGGCCACGCGGTGGGCGAGACGACCGAAGACCTGAAGGCGTTGATCGGGGCCACCCAGGCATTCGACGGATCCGGCATCCTCGTGCCGGTCCGCAACATCGCCCTCTTCCAGTGGTGCCTCGCGCACCGGCTGCGGGTCGTGCACCTGATGACGCTGATGAGCGTCGGTCTCTACAACAGCCGGCCGGGGTCTACCTCCCGTCTGTGCTCTATTAAGAGCAGCAACCACGCGTGGAAAGGCCACCAACTGCGGCCTTTCCACCTCGGGCTCCAGCTAGGACGATCCATTCGTTCGTGAGTGCCATCAACACGTCGCACGGATGCGACGATCCAAAGGCACGCTACTGGTCCGGACTGGCGAACGGTTGAAGGGAGCATCGGCCGGCACGATCGTGCCCGGTTCGCCCAGCCATGAAGTATCTGCTCGGCCGACGGTGAGCGGGCCGCTCGATCGGAGCATAACCAGCGCCGATCCAGTTGAGCGAATACGTGATGACGCAGATGAACCGAGATAGACAGGCATAGGGGATCGCCCTGTGACGTCGCTGTGTGCATGACGAGAAATTGACGGCCTGCCGCTATAATGCGATGCATATCGGTTCATGCCGGCGTGGAAAGTAGTGCTATCGAGTACGCGCGCCGTACATCAGCCAGTCAGTGTCTCAGCCGGTTAGCGTGTGGACCGTTGGCGCGTCCTCTTTAGCCTGCCTGACAGGCTGAATTCTGACCGGCTGACTGGCTGATCGCTATACTTACTTCCGCAAACGATCACCGATCCAGGGTTGGGGGAGAGCATTATGGCCGGACATTCCAAGTGGGCACAGATCAAGCGCGATAAGGCATCCAATGATTCGAAGCGCGGAGCGATGTTCTCTAAGCTCGCCCGTGAGGTGTATGTTGCGACGCGGGAAGGCGGGCCAAGCCCGGACGGCAATGTTCGGCTGCGGATCGCGCTGGAGCGTGCCAAGAAAGAGGGCATGCCGAGCGATACCGTCGAGCGGGCCATCGCAAAGGCCAGCGGCGTGGCCGGCGAGGGTGAGGATTACCAGACTGTCTTCTACGAAGGCTATGGGCCTGCCGGTGTCGCAGTCATGGCGGTCGCGCTGACCGACAACCGGAACCGGACGGCCGCCGAGATCCGCCAGGCGTTCAATCGCCATGGCGGATCGCTCGGTGAGACTGGGACGGTCGCATGGCAGTTCGACACGGTCGGGCAGATCGTCATCTCCGCCGACGGCGTCGATCCGGATGACGTGTCGCTCCAGGCAATCGACGCTGGCGCGACCGATGTCGTCGCTGAAGAAGGCGAAATCCTGATCACGACCGAGCCGGGCGACCTCAGCACCGTCGCTGAAGCGCTGCGCGAGCAGGGAATCGATGTCGGCGATGCATCGGTGACCCGCGTGCCGCAGAACACGATCGACATCGAAGGCAGCCAGGCCGCGACCGCTCTCAAGCTGCTCGAAGCACTCGAAGATCTCGACGACGTCCAGGAGGTCTTTACCAACGCGTCGTTCTCGGACGCGGCTGTACCGGCGTAGGTGGTCAGTCGGTCAGCTATCAGCCGGCAGCCTGTAGGTCTGTCCAGTCACTATCGCCCCGTCTACCTATCTGCTGATGGCTGATAGCTGATAGCTAACAGCTACCGACTCATCCAGACGAGACACTTGAGCGTAGTCTCTGTTGAACGCGCGTGAGGAGCGTTGGTGACGCAGCCCCCGATCGACGAAGGCACCACCGACGGCGAATTGCTGGCGCGTATTGCCGAACGCGACGATATGGCGCTGAGTGCGCTCTACGACCGCCATAGCGGGCTCGCTCTCGGGCTAGCCTACAAGGTGCTGCGCGATCGCGGTCAGGCAGAGGACGTGGTCCAGGAAGCGTTCCTCTCCGTCTGGCGCCGGGCAGCGACCTTCGACGCCCGAAAGGGCAGCGCGCGCGGCTGGCTGATGTCGATCGTCCACAACGCCTCTATCGACCGAAGGCGTGGTCGGTTCCGACATCAGCAGGACGAAGTTGATATCGACGACCATGCCTGGCGATTGGCGGACGACGATGTCTGGGACGATGTCTCGCGCCGGCTCGACCGTGAGCAGGTGCGCGGAGCACTGGCTGAGATTCCCAAAGAGCAGCGCGAAACGATCGAACTGGCCTACTTTGGTGGACTGACGCAGGCAGAGATCGCTGCCCAGACCGGTGAGCCACTGGGGACGGTCAAGAGTCGCGCGAGACTTGGACTTCGCCGGCTCGAAGGGCTCCTGCGCAGCGCGTATGTGGGTGATGAAAGCGGATCCAGTGTTTGACGGCACGAACGGCACAACCAACCCGCGCGACGAGCAGATCGAGCTCTACGTTCTTGGCCTGCTGGACGAGCGCGAGACGATAGCCGTCGAACGACTGCTGCGTGAAGACCACACCGCGCGACAGCGAGCACGTGAGTTGCGCGAGGTCATCTCGGTGCTCGCTTTCGATGCCGAGCCGGTTGCGCCATCCGCTGGTCTGAAGGCACGCATCATGGACGCCGCCCGTGCCGACCTGACACCCGAACTGGTCTCACCAGTGCCGCCGGTCTCGCTGGCCGAACGTCGCGAGCGCAACGCGGCACGCTGGGCGCCGTGGCTGGTTGCGGCCGTGCTGGCGATCGCGCTGGCCGGCAGTCTCATCTGGAACGCGCAACTCCGCTCCGACCTCGATGCTCAGCCAGAAACGGCTACGTTCGCCGTTTCCGGCAGCGGTCCCGCCGAAGGCGTCGCCGGCACGTTGCTCGTCGTTGACGATGAAGATGCCGCCGTCCTGACCCTGGCCGGTCTGGATGCACTGCCGCCGGACCGTGCCTACCAGGTCTGGCTGATTGCCGACGGCGACCCGGTCCCCAACGTCACCTTCGTGCCGAATGACGCCGGCGTCGCGACGGTCACGATCCCCGGTGACATCGAGAGCTACAACATTCTCGCGATCACCGTCGAGCCAAAAACCGGCTCGGCTGCCCCCACCACCGACCCGATCATCACCAGCGACCTGACGCATACAACATAGCGCCCAGGGCGTGGGACAAGAGGGACGAGACACGAGGAGAAGCCAAACTCGTGCCTCGCCCCTCTTGCCTGCATGTCTCGATGTTCTGAATCTCGGTTCCCGATTCCCGACCGTCCCTGGTTTAGCCCGTCCGAATCGGCAAATTGCCCTGTGACTTCCTGACCCGGGCTGCGTAGACTGGCGGCGAGGGCAGGGACAATCGATGGACCCAGCCGACGGCTGGAGAGGTGAGCCGGGGTGTCGGCGACGAGGAAGCACAAGCATCAGCGCGCGCATCTGCGAGTGATCGATGGAGGCAACGAGCCGCCACGAGATGAGCAGCCGCGCGTCGCGACACGGGAACGCGAGCACGGGATTCGGGTCGTGCTGATGACGGTCCTCGCTCTCAACCTGGCCGTCGCGGTGGCGAAGATCGGCTTTGGCTTCTACTCCAGCTCGCTGGCGATCACCGCCGATGGGTTCCACTCGCTGCTGGACGCGCTGGCCAACGTCGTCGCGCTGGTTGGGATCGTCGTCGCCTCGCGCCCACCCGACCCGAACCACGCCTACGGCCACCGCCGCTACGAGACGCTGACCTCGCTGGGAATCGCCGGCCTGATGCTGCTGGCCCTGTTTGGTCTTGTTCAGGGTGCCTGGTCGAGGCTGCAATCCGGCGGTGAGCCGGATGTTTCGACATTGAGCTTCATCGTCATGGGAGTGACGCTCTCGGTCAACGTCGCTGTCACGCTCTGGGAGCGGCGCGCCGCCCGACGCCTCTCCAGCACGCTGCTGATGGCTGACGCACGCCACACGACCAGCGATATTCTCGTCTCAATCTCGGTCATTGCGTCGTTAATCGCCGTCCAGATCGGGTTCGGCTGGGCCGATGCAGGGATCACGCTCGCGATCGCGGCCGCCATCGCATGGGGAGCCTGGTCGATCGTGCGCGACGCCTCGCTGGTGCTGACCGACGCAGTCGCTGCCGAGGCGGACGCTATCGCAGACGCGGTTCGCTCGGTCCCCGGCGTGCGCGGGACGCATAACATCCGAACGCGCGGCGGCGAGGGGTACGTCTGGGTGGACTTACATGTCCAGGTCGATCCAGGGATGCCGGTGACCGACGCACACGAGATTGCCAGCGCGGTCGCGCGGCGAGTCGAGTCCGAACTCGGGGACTCCGCGGATGTCACTGTTCACATCGAGCCAGCCGACGAGCGGCATCTGCGCGCCGAACGCGGCCACGACCCGCTCGGTAAAGGCTGAGCGGCGAGGTCCAACAGGGACGAGGCTGCGGCCATCGCCCCTGCTGGACCTGTGTGATTACTCGGTCGGAGCCTGCGCCTTACGACCGCGTGGTCGCTGTGGTTTGGTACCCGTGATCTGAAACGCGATCTCATTCGCATTGTTGGACGTCAGCCAGTTCAGCGATTTACCACGCTGGCGTGCGGCCCGGCTGAAGCGGATCTTTTCACCACGTTCGCCGCCTGAAGCAACCTCTACGGCAACGACATCACCATCCGACGCATTGTCGAGTACTTCGAGATACGGACCATAGTTGAATCCCGTCGGCTTGCGACTGCCGAGCAGTTTGTCTCGCTCGTCGCCCGAGACCTTCCTGTACTTCATTCCCATTGCACCCTCCCAGGTTTCATACCGGATCGCACCATAATTTCGACGGACAAGGGTTAGTAATTCCACGCATCAGATGTGCGCATGTCTCCAATAGTATATCCATCACGTTGCAATGGGCAATAGTCTCAGACAAGTGTGCAGTGCTTCAACCACCTGCATTGTCGTTTGATGACGCTGTACTCTCGACCGCAACGTATTCGATTGTATTCCCGAGCACCTCTGACTATGACTGTATCTGACAACGCAAAGCGTGAATATCAATTCGGTGGAATGGAATGAGGAGTCAGCGTCGCTTCGCAAACAGTCGGGATTCTCCGGAGATGCAAAACGTGATGCACGGCACGATGCACGATTCGTGACCTCGGTCCAGTTGTTCGGATAGCCGATGGGTGGGGCGATCCACTGATCGTGCGTGACCAGGCGGAACGAAGCGTGACCGTGAGGCACCGTCGATGATAGAATGCAGCCGTACTAGCGACATGGCGTCGTAGCCAAGCGGCAAGGCAGGAGTCTGCAAAACTCTGATCGGCGGTTCGAATCCGCCCGACGCCTCCAATCGGACCAGGACTCGTGACACCCGCATCCGGCGGGTGTTTTTTGTTGGGAATCGTCCGGAATCGTGTGGCATGGCAACAACGAGACGTTATCGTTGTCATATGTGCGTCATAATGACGCATCCGGCGGGAGAGACAGGCCAGCGATGACGTTGACCGCGACGATCCGGCTTCTTAGCAGCGCAATGCTGGTCGTGCTGCTCGTCGCCGCCTGCAGCGGCCCGGACAACAGTGATCCAACGGCGGCCAGCTCCGTCGCCGCGAATCCAACTCCAACACCGGCCACAGCAACGAACGCCACTCTGACACCGACCGAACCTGCGGCCACGGCAACGGTTCCAGATGCATCCTCAACTCCGACGACGGCCACGACAGCGACGCTACCGTCCGCCACGGCGACCGCGACCGCTACCGCGACACTGGAACCTACCCCGACGGCGACGCCCGATCCACGGCCAGCCAGCCAGGCAATCGGCCTGCCGGATGTCGATGTCCACTATCAACTCGATATCAGTGAGCTGGATGTAGCGAGTGGCTATGTCCGAGCGAGTGAGGTGGTCACGATCCGCGAGTTCCGGGGCGCACTGCCGGACTGGCTCTACCTGCAGGTTGTCCCGGCCGAGTACGGCTTCTTCACGCTCGACTCAGCCAGCGTCAACGGCGAGCCAATCGGGCTGGAGGCGCTCAACGGCGGCTTCACGCTGGCGCACGACCTACCGGCTGAGGCCACCGCGCCATACGAGATCCACCTGGAGTTCCAGCTCAACGTCGGCAGCGAGATCACCGGTTGGGGCGTGACGACGCTCGACGGCGACATCCTCCGACTTGGCAACTGGTTTCCGATCATCTCGACCGACCACGGATACAGCGCGACGCTCGACCCGTCCTACACTGCCGTCGCCGAGTTCGATGTTGCGCTGACACTCGCTGATGGCGTCGAGTTCGCGCACACCGGCGACGTCATCGGGCAGGAAACGCTGGCGGACGGACGAATTCGCTACGTGCTGTACGCCGAGAACGTGCGCGATTTCGCGCTGGCCGTGTCGCCGTCGTATACGATCGACTATGGACAATCCGGGAGCGGCGTCGCGCTGGAGCTGTACACGTCCGGCGTCGGCGAGGCAACGCGGCAGACCATCCTCGCCGTCGCGGCCGATGCGCTGGACCAACTCTCGAGCCTGATCGGGCCGTACCCGTACACAACCTTCCGAATCGCCGACGCTGGGCCGACGATGCCGGGCGGGATTGAGTACCCGGCATTGATCTACATCAACCCGGACTACGTCCCGCTCGACCGGCTGATCTATCACGAGGTCGCCCATCAGTGGCTCTACGCGATCATCGGCAACGCGCACCCTCCAGGATGGCTGGATCGATGAGGGCGGAGCCGAGTTCTTCGAGCGTGGCCTGCCGACAGGATTTACAGAAGTTCCGCCACTGCCGGCCGGTGGCTATACCTACTGGCTCGATTCCAGCTACGAGGATCTGCCCGACGACCCCAATCGTAACTGGTACTTCTCCATCTACGAGCAGGGCGCGCGATTCTACGCCGAGGTCAAGGCGACGATGGGCGACGACGCCTTCTGGGTTGCCATGCAGGAGATCTACGCCAACCACGCCTTCGGGATTGCGACGGCCTGGGATGTCCTCTCGACCTGGCAACGCCACAGCCCCACCGACCTGCGCCCGCTCTACCACAGCTACTTCCGCTACGACTGGATCGATACGCTGCCTGGGGGATGGGGATAAGGTTTGAGGGAAGAGATTACATTACTCTCCCTCCAGCATACAGCAAACGGCCGGCCCGCTTAAGGGGACCGGCCGCCTGCCCGAGGGAGGAAGGGGAGGGAGGAGATTTTAGAAGTGCGCTGAACAGTTCGGGCGATCTTGCCTTTGCAGGAAACGTTGGCTGTCTCGCTCCGCGTTGTTCTGGAGTAAAGAATAGGGGCTGGAAGCCCCAGCGGGTATCACCCGTGGGTGTGGGTTATGTACAGGCGACAAGGGACTCGTACGCAGGCGGACCACGACCTTTGGCGGTCGTGTGGCAGGACTTTACGATAGCGATCAGCGCTGCACCGTCGTCGATCAGACAGGTGCTGAAACGATGTTGGTGCAGCACAGTCGCTGCAAACCGTTCTAGAACACCCTCCGAACGACGGCGACGAGCAGGCTGAGGACGACGGAGACCGGCAGCATCGAGGTGATCGGCACGTAGACGCGCGTGTTGTCACCCTCGTAGCGGATGTCTCCCGGCAGCCGTCCGAACCACGACAGGCCACCTGACTAGATCAGCAGGCCAATCACTATCAGTACGACCCCACCCGCGATGACGATCAGACCCAGTTCTCGTGTACTCATTCAGTCCTCAGTAGTCAGGGATAAGCCGTCAGCCGGTTCAGACCATCACGCATTCGACACCTGCTGACACCTCACCACGATACCAACATGCTAATAGCTGATGGCTGACGACCGACTGCTGCTAGACTCATGCCGTTGTGGCAGCGAGGGAGGGGACGAACCGTGAGTGAGCAGACACGGGCGGCGCGTGATGTGCGCCGCTCGGACGAACATTACACACCAATCGCAAGTGCCTATGTGACGAGCGCGATCCATGCTCAGGGGCAGGATCTGCCACGGATGGTCGAGCTGGCCGGGCTGAAGCCTGGCGCATTGCTGCTGGATATCGGGACCGGCACTGGTCACACGGCGCTGGCTTTCGCGGCCGGTGGCGCAGAGGTCGTTGGACTCGACATGACGCTCGCGATGCTGGAGCAGGCACGCGGCCTGGCGAACGACCGGGGCGCCATCTTCAATGCCATCCAGTCCTACGCTGAGCGCTTGCCATTTGCGGATGGCTCGTTCGACGCCGTCGCCTGCCGTTACTGCGCGCACCATTTCCAGGACAACCCGCAGGCGATCCGTGAGATGGGACGCGTCCTGCGGCCGGGTGGAGTCTTGATCTTCGTCGACCACGTCGCGCCGGAGGATGACGAGGCCGACGCCTTCGTCAACCGGCTCGACTGGTTGCGCGACCCATCCCACAACCGCGAACCACGGCTCAGCGAATACCAGCGCTGGTTCGCCGAAGCGGGTCTGACGATCGACCACATCGAGCCCTTCCGCGAGACGATGGTCGCCGACGAGTGGTTCGCTCGCGCCCGAACCGCCCCTGACCGTGAAGCCGAAGCCCGTGCGATGCTCGCATCCGCCCCGCAGGCGATACGCGACACCTTCGCCATCGCCGACGATCCGGTGTCGTTCGAACTGCATATGGTGCTTATTCGAGGGAACAGGGGATAGGGGACAGGGGACAGGAGTTGCCTGTCGTGGATGAAGCTCCTGTTCCCTGTCCCCTATCCCCTGTTCCCTCAACGCGGCGGCAGCGCCTCCAGCAGCCGCTCGATGTCATCGTCGGTGTTGTAGAAGTAGGGCGAGACGCGGACGCCTCGGCCACGGAGAGTGACGGCGACGTTGGCGCGAGTGAGTTGCTCGACCAGCTCGCCGTCGTGGGTGCGGTCGCCGCTGGTGAAGGCCATGATCTGCGATCGGCACTCCGGCGTCAGGTCGGAGGCCACCTCGTAGCCCATGCCCTGGACGCCTTCGACCAGCTTGTCCAGCAGGCCGAGCGTGTGCTCGCGGGTCCACTCTGGGCCAGCCTGTGAGACGAGCGAGAGCGAGGCGTGCAGCCCGGTCAGGCCGAGCGTGTTCAGCCCACCGGTCTGATAGCGGGCGGCACCGTCGCGCCAGTCCAGCTTGTACTCCGCGTCCTCGAAGCCACCCTTGACCGAGAGCCGACCGGCGTAGGTGACGCTGATGCGCTCGATCGCGTCGGCGTTGAAGACGACGCAGCCGACACCGAAGCCGGCCATCAGCCACTTGTAGCCGTGGGCGGCGATCGCGCTGACACCCGTCTCCGGCAGGTCGATCGGCTGGGCGCCGAGCGCCTGGGTGGCATCGACGAATAGTTCGATTTCGCGCGCCTTGCAGAGCGCGCCAAGCGCCTTCAGGTCGTTCCGGTAGCCGTCCATATACTCGACGTGCGAGAGGGCAACCGCACGTGTTCGGCCGTCGATGGCCGCTTCGATCAGGTTGAGGTCGGTCCGGCCCGCGCTGTTCTTCTGGACGTAGCGCAGCTCGACGCCCTTCGATTGCAGGTTGAGGAATGGGTAGACAACCGACGGGAATTCATCGACCGGTATCAGGACGTTATCGCCGACCTTCCAGTCGACGCCGTGTGCCATCAGGTTCATGCCATCCGCCAGCGACGGCACCCATGCAACCATGTCACCGGTCGTCCCGGCCAGCCTGCCGACGTACTCGGCTGCCTCGGCAGGGATCTTCTCCCGTTCGGGGGTGAAGAAGGTCGGCGCCTGCGCGAACGACTCGGCATACTCCGTAATGGCCCGAACCGTCCGCTGCGGGAACGGCCCATAGGCCGCGTGGTTCAGGTACGACCAATCCTTAGTAACCGGGAACTCCTCACGAAACGTCCTGACATCCATCGCCTGCGCCATGCTCTCGCCCCTCCCTCGCTGCAACGCATCTGTCATCTGGTGCAGGCATGATACGACGAAAGCGCTGAGGGGCGGGAATCGGGATTCGAGAACCGGGCGTGTTGGAGGGGCGTGGTTCACTCCAATCTCCCCGCATCCCGAATCCCGATTCCCGATCGGGAATAACCCCAACGCCCGCTCTGGCTTGTCACGACAGACGCAGGTTTTCGCTGTGCGTGCCTTGACTCAGGGTCACCGGCGTGGGAGAGTACGTACAGTGGTGGCGAGGCCGTGGCACGGGGCTTGGTGAACAGGCACCACGGCCATCGAATCCGGGCGAGCCTACATCCCATCCTTCCCTTCTATGCTCGCGTTGGAACGTCGATGTCCTGCTCTTGATCTGCATTCATCACCGCCGTCCGCGGACATTGCGGCGGCGCCGGAAGGTAGAACGCCTCCGTGTCCGGTCCGAAACCACCTCGTAATTCAGCGCCACTGTCCTCGAAACCGTCACGCGGTTCGACCGGTAGCAACCGGCGAGTGAATCGCCCATCAAGTAACCGTCGGGGTTACGGGCCAGGCGGTGGTTGGTCGGGGTCATCGAACTGGTCGCCATATGACCGGCGCGAGCGGCTCTGGCCGAAGGTGCTGCTGGTCGTCTCGGTCGTTGGAGTCCTGATCTTCGGATCGATCCTCGTCGCCAGCCGACTGACCGGACTCGATGTCTCGGACGCAGTTGGTGGAGACGGCGACAACAACCAGGGCGCAGTCGGCTCACCGACCGGAGAGAGTACACCGACGGCGGGGCAGGCCTCCGGCACTCAGATCTCGGAGACACCGGTTGTCGCCGCACCGGACCCGCACGCGACGATCGTCGCCAGCCCAACCGCCGTCGTCAATGTCGGCGAGGTGACTGCGCCAAAGGATGTCGCCGAAGCGTACGCAAAGGTCTGGTCTGCCGGTAACTACAACCAGCTCTACGATCTGCTCTCGCGCGACTCGCAGGCGTTCATCTCCCGCGAGGACTTCGTGGCGCGCTACGAGGCGATCGCTGTCGAAGTCGGCATCAAGACGCTCTCCGCCGAGATCACCGGCGGCGACGAAGACGATGAACTCTTCCCAATGAAAGTCGAGATCGATTCGGCTCGCGTCGGCACGATCGAGGACGAGAATCTGCTGCCGGTCATCATGGATGGTGATAAGCCGTCTATCGACTGGACACCGTCGCTGATCTTTTCGCAACTTGGCGATGGCTACGTCCAGTGGACCAGCGATGTCCCGCAGCGCGGGCGGATTCTCGACCGCAAGGGGAAGCCGCTGGCGCAGATGGGGCAGATCACCCGCGTCGGCGTTGTTCCAGGGAAGATCACCAACGAAGCGGATCTCCTGCAGCGGCTCTCGGAACTGCTCGACATGCCGCAGGACATCATCAAGAACCGCTTCGCAGGTGGCCAGGCCGACTGGTTCATGCCGGTTAAGGATTTACCAGGGGATGTCGATCAGAGCGTCGTCGATCAACTGACGGCGATCGAAGGCGTCGCGATCCAGCGACCGCCAGCCCGTGTCTACCCACAGGGGAACTGACCGCCCACGTCGTCGGGTACATGAGCGAGCTGACCGCCGAGGAACTGCCTGAGCTTTCGAAACAAGGCTACGAAGCTGGCGACCTCGTCGGCCGAACGCGGTCTCGAAGCGTCGGCCGAGCAATGGCTGGCTGGAAAGCGCGGCGGCACGCTGGCGCTGATCGGCCCTGACGGCGGGACGATACGCCTCCTCGGTGAGGTGCCAAGAGTCGACGCTCATGACATCGTCCTGACAATCGATATCGACCTCCAGAAAGCCGCGTTCGACGCGCTCGGCAACGAGATCGGCGCGACCGTCGTCCTCGACCCGAACAACGGCGAGGTGCTGGCGATGGTCTCAAAGCCGTCGTTCGACCCCAACCAGTTCATCCTCGGCGTCACCGACGAGCAGTGGGAACAGTTGATGGACCCACAGCGCCAGCCACTGCTCAACCGCGCCGTCGCCCTCGGCACGTCAACCGGCTCGATCTTCAAGGTGATCACGGCGGCAGCCGGGATGGCGCACATGGGGCTGACCGAGAATAGCCCGACCCCCTGCCCCGGCGAGTTCCGCCTCGAAGGCGTCGACCAGGTCTGGAACGACTGGGTGCCGGGCGGTCAGGGCGACCTGGACCTGCACAACGCGATCGTGCGCTCCTGCAACACCGTCTTCTACCGGATGGGCGCCGAGTTGGACGCGATCGACGAGACGCTGCTGCCGAACATGGCCAAGTCGTTCGGCCTTGGCAAGGAGACCGGCCTGCCGGAACTCTACGAACTGCCCGGCATTGTGCCGGACCCGGACTGGAAGATCACCAATGTTGGCGACTTCTGGGCGCGCGGTGACGCCATCAACCTCGCGATCGGCCAGGGCTATCTGGTTGCGACGCCGCTCCAGATGGCGAACGTCTACGCCTCGATTGCCAACGGCGGCACGCTCTACCAGCCGCACCTGCTGCTCGACATCGTCAAGCTCGACGGCACAGTCGTCCAGTCCGGCGAGGTCAAGGAGAACGGCAAGCTGCCACTTTCGGCGGAGCAGATCGGCTGGCTCCAGTCCGCATTGCACGATGTCGTCAACGCCGCGAACGGAACGGCCGTCGAGCCATTCCAGGGCATCGCGCAGGCGGTCTCCGGCAAGACCGGCACCGAGGAGACGGGTACCGACGCCCAGGGCACCAACGCCTGGTTCGCCGCCTACACGCCCAGCGACGACCCGAAGATGACCAACATCGTCTTCGTCGAGAAGGGCTCGGCCGGCTCGAAAGCCGCGGCGCCGGTGTCACGGCGGATTATTGATGCGTGGTACACGCTGTACCCGTAGGCATCAGTTATCAGCTGGTCAGTAATCAGCAATCAGCCTGTTGGTCGTTTGTCGAACGCACTCACTCCGACCAACAGGCTGATTGCTGATTGGTGATAGCTACTCCCCCGTAAACAATACCGGCGGTAACGAGTCGACCTCGATATCCCAGACATTCAAACTGGAAGATGAAGCGGTGAAGTTTGTCGTGCCGCTCTGGGGGCCGGTTGGGAGGTGGGCGGTCCAGTTCAGTGTGCCGTCTCCGCCGACGCCACCGAGTGAGATGCCGTACTCGAACGCGAGCGTCGCGGTGCCCTCGAACGGCCAAGTCTGAACGATAGCGGCCTCGACGGAGTTGATCGTGTGGTCGGCCACCAGCGTCCCGTGCGACAGTTCGGCGCCGTCGGGAGTGACGGTCGTCCAGGTGCCGACGGCAGTGTCTCCGAGGAATGTCTCATGGGTGATGGTCGTGCCGACCAGTTCACCCTGGTAGAAGATGTTGAAGGTGACCTCCGATGTTGGCGCAGCCGGCCGATCTTTGTCGTAGCGCCAGCGGTAGTAGTGCTGGCCGACGTTGCCGGCCTCGACCTGCCAGCCGGGATCGTTGCCAGGCGTCCAGGTCAGGCAGCGCCGTTCGAAGCACTGCCAGAGAACTTCGGTCGGCGTGCCGCCAACCGCGATGCTCGACCAGTACGCCTCGGTGATCGGGTAGCCGGTCGCATAGAACGCGCTCTCGAAGAGGACCGCGTTGGTGAATTCGCCGTTCTCGAAGACGGTGCCGCTGCTGTTCATGAACGCCCAGAAGACCGACGCGACTGTGTGCTGGACGCCGAACTCGGTCACCTCATAGGCGGCTGTTACGCCGTAGTCGGCGTACTGGTCGCCGGATTGGACCGTACCGTCATCGTCGACATACTCCGAGATGACAGTGCCAACCGCCCGTGCCGGCTCGGCGCGCAGGCCGAACGCGGCAATCTCGGCGTAGGTGAGCCCTCCGCCACCTGGATCGCCGGCGACCGGCGCAATTGCCGGCTCCGGCGTCTCGTCGCGCGTTTCGTCACCGGTCTGGAAGTAGCCTTCGACCATCTCGACGACCAGGAGGCCGTTCGTCACGTACCAGGGCGACGACGTGTCGTCATCTGGCCGCGTTACTTCCATCCGGGCCTTGTCGTAGTAGATGACTTCCCGCTCGCCTTCGGGCGACTCGACGTACGGCTCCTCGGTCGCGTAGGCCGTCTCCTGCGGACCCCACATCCAGGTCCGCGACTCCTCGCCGCTGGCAACCGGCTGATCGGTCCGCATCCAGGTCCGCTGCATCGGGTCGATCGGTTCTGCGATGACCTGCAACGGCAGCAGTCCGGCAGTAAGGAGCACCAGGACAAGCATGGGCAGGGTGGCGCGGCGTAATCGTTCGGTCATCGAGAAGATCACCCTTCAAGAACAGGAAGTCGCATCTACAGCGTCGTGATTCTACGTGGTAGCGGCAAGGCCGTTCCGCTCCTACGCGTGGTACGTGGTTGCCGTGGCAGGGAATAGTCACGAGCCTGATCGCGTTTGCACGTTTGAGAGACGATCAGGTTGTGTGACGTAAGTCATATGGGGGCGGTTCGGCAGCGTCCGGCTCGCCCGATCAGGATGGTGTATGAGCAACCTAACGCTGCCATCGATCGACTTCAATTCGGTTGGCCCGGCGATCGGTGAGCCGTTCCCTGAGATTCGGCTGCCCGATCAGCATGGGCAGATTGTTGATCTCCACAAAGCACGCGCCGGTCGCCAGGCGCTGGTCGTGTTCCACCGCAGCGCCAGTTGGTGACCCTACTGCAAGACGCAACTCGTCGAGTTGCAAGGACATCTAGCTGAGTTCGAGCGCGCTGGCGTTTCAGTCTTCGCCATTAGCTACGACTCGGTGGCGGTACTCGAATCGTTCGCTGAGCGCCGGGGCATCACCTATCCACTCCTGTCCGATGAAGGTAGCCAGACGATTCGTGCGCTCGGACTGCTCAACACACACGTCGAGGAGCAGTCACACTTCTACGGCGTGACCCCACGAGATGAGCACCAGGGCGTGCCATACCCGGGCATTTTCCTAGTAGACACCGACGGAACCGTCATCGAGAAGCAATTCGAGCAGAGTTACCGGCACAGACCGGTGTCCACGCTTCTGTTGGACGAGGTTCTGGGCGTCACCGAGCCCGTACCGGCCTTGACGGCGCACGCCGAGCGAGATGGGGTCCAGGTTGTCGCCTGGGTCGACGCTCCTGGCGTATCGACCGTACCAGAAGCTGGGGTTGCATCTGGCGTTCCAACTCAGCCCGGAGATGCACGTCTACGCGCATCCGACACCTGAGGGGTTTATCCCGTTGACGGTCGAGATCGCTCCGCTTGAAGGGCTATCGGTCTGGCCTCTCGTCGCGCCGGAGCCAGCACCGTTCCAGGTCGAGGGGCTGGATGAGACGTTCCTGGTCTACGAGGACCAATTCCGCCTGTCGCTGCCGTTCAGTATCGACCAGGCCGCCGGTGATGTGAGGCTGGACATCCGGGTGGGGTATCAGGCGTGTACGGCGACCGAGTGTTTTCCACCCGGCACACTATCGCTGACGCTCGACCTCACGGGCGAGGCGTTGATCCGCGACTAACCCGCACAACGAGTGTGACATCACACATGGGATCAACGGTCAGGCGACATCACGACGCATGAGTCAGACAGCACCAACTCGAAGGAGATTGAATGTGACAAGCACAGCGGCGACCGCCCGAGATTGGCGAGACATTTCCGAACGTCATCCTGCCCCGGCTCGACGGTGGTTCACTTGCCATTCAGGATCTGCGTGGCAAGCGGCTGTTGCTGTACTTCTGGGGATCGTGGTGAGGCTGCCGGGAACAACTGCCCGGGTGGCAGCACTTCTATCAAGAGCACGCCGGAACCGACTTCGAGCTGGTCTCAATTGCGATGGAGCACACCGGGGCGGAAGCCGCCCGTCCGTTCGTCGATGTCGCGGGAGCCAGCTTCCCGACCGTCGTTGACGAGCACGGTGAACTGAGCACCCGGCTGGGCTTCAAGGTTGTCCCGAACGGCGTCCTGATCGATGTCGATGGAACGATCCGCTGGGCGAAATATGGCGGATTCTCGATCGACAAGCCGGATGATGTTGCCGTTGTTGAGCGCTTTC
Source organism: uncultured Chloroflexia bacterium (assembly GCA_963763325.1). Classification (GTDB taxonomy): domain Bacteria; phylum Chloroflexota; class Chloroflexia; order Thermomicrobiales; family CFX8; genus JBBECJ01. The sequence continues at coordinate 337,958 of CAVXOL010000023.1, read as the reverse complement.
TGCGTGGCGAGGATCCGGGTCAGAGTCCAGTCTCGGAGTCCTGCTTATATCCTTGGCGCAATCGAACGCGAACTGGTTGATACGAAGCTCCGATTGGGACGCCTGCTCGACTCGACCGGGCAACGGGATGCAGCGCTGCATGAGTGGCAGGACGCGCTACGGCTTGATCCGGAGAACCTCGTGATTCGCAAGCAGATCTGGGTCGCCAAATATCCTGAGAAGTTCCACCCTGTCATCGACTGGGACTGGCAACGCGTGCAACTGAAGCAGGAGAGAGAGGCCGAGATCGCGGCCGGCATCTGTGGGCCAGATGGTTGCCCGGTGCCCTGGGCATGAGATCATCCCACTCTGCCTGCCATCTGCGCTACGATGCTTCGACATCGAACCGAGGGAGACGAGAGGAGCACAGATGGCAGGCAAGCCGTGGTTTGAAGTCCACTGGGAGCGGGACGGCATCGGCTGGGTCCAGGAGCCACTGGTCAAGTCGTTCCTGATCGAAGGCACGCGCGATGTCGCTATCCTCGACACTGGGATGGGTGTCGGTGATTTCGCGGGCGTCGTAAGGTCAGCGTCAAGCCGCGAACCGCTCGTCGTCCAGACCCACGGCCACTGGGACCATGTCGGTAGTAGCTACGCCTTCGAGCGAGTTCTGATTCACCCGAAGGACGCCGATGCCCTGCGCGGTGGTGTCGACAACGCGGCCCTGCTCGGCGCGCTGGCCCGCTGGGACGAGAGCGAGTACGCGTGGCCGGACGAGTTCGACCGCGCGACAGCCCACATCCCCGGTGTCGAGCCGACCGGCATGATCCGCGAGGGAGACAGGATCGACCTCGGCGGCCGGACGCTTGAGGTCTACGAGACGCCGGGCCACTCGCCAGGTGGCGTGTCGCTGCTCGATCGCGAAGCCCGTGCGCTCTTCACTGGCGATGCCGTCAACCTCGGCCGGATGCTTCTCTGCCTTGTCGGCAGCGACCCGGTCTCCTACCGGACATCGCTGGCCAAGATCGTCGAACTGGCCGAGCACGCCGACCATATCTTCATCTGCCACGGTGACCCGATCACGCCCGACGAGTTGCGCGACTACCACGCCGCCTACGAGCAGGTCTGGAAGGGTGTCACGACCCCATCGCAGGAGTCGATGCTGATCGGCGTCGAGAATGTGACTGCCGACATCCATGACATTGGGGTGTATCGGTTCCTCGTCCCATACCATCAACTAAGGATTCTCTGGTGACACAACCAAGCTCCTGTGGAGAGTACGTGGTGCTGAAGCCGACGCTCAACCCGAACAGGAGCTTGGAGATGTCGGTATACGCGAGGTGGCTGCGTGCCTGAGGGAGGTGTTGGAGACGGTCCCGAACCGGGTGGCACGCGGACGCTGTATCAAACGGCAAGGGAAGTTTACCGGCAGTTCGCTGGTCCAGACGCTGGTGCTCGGCGTCCTGCGTGAGCCAGCAGCCACGTTGGAGGACTGGCGCAGATGGCGGCAGCCTGTGGTGTGCCGGTCAGTGCGCAGGCGATTGACCAACGCTTCACGACGGCATTCGCCACCACCTTACAGGCCGTGCTGGAACACGCAGTCGAGCAGATCGTGACGGCCGATCCGGTCGCCATCCCACTGTTGGAGCGCTTCACCGGTGTCTATATCCAGGATACCTCGACCATCACGTTGCCCAAGGAGTTAGCCGACACCTGGCCAGGGTGTGGAGGTAGCGGCGAGGCGGGCCGGGCGGCCCTCAAGCTCAGTGCCCGGCTGAACCTGTTGGCCGGTCGGCTGGACGGACCACGCCTGGCCAGCGGCCGGACCCATGACCGCTCCGTTCCCCATGCGGCCGATCCGCTCCCAACGGGGAGTCTGTGGATGGGCGATCTCGGTCTGGTCACGCTGGCGCGGCTGGCGACCATCGCAGCCGATGGCGGCTACTGGCTGACGCGCATCAACGCCCAGACGCATATCACGACTGCTGATGGCCAGCGGTGGGACCAGTCCACGTTCCTGGCCAGCCAGGCGACCGACCGCGTGGAACTCGTCGTCCTCCTGGGCGCTCGTGCACGCATCCCGGCCAGGTTGCTGGCAGTGCGCGTCCCGGCCGAGGTAGCCGAGGACCGGCGCGAACGGCTGCGCCGGGACGCGGCGCGCAAACGGCCAGGGCATCCCGCGCCGATCAGTGACGACCGGTTGGCACTGGCCGACTGGAGCATCTATGCCACCAATGTCCCGGCCGAGCAGCTCTCACTGGCCGAGGCGGTCGTGCTGGCGCGTGCCCGCTGGCAGATCGAGTTGCTCTTCAAGCTCTGGAAAAGCCATGCCCTGGTAGACACCTCGCGCTCCCGACAGCCCGCACGCATCCACTGTGAGGTCTTAGCGAAACTGATCGGGGTCGTCATTCAGCATTGGGTGATCCTCACGGCTGCCTGGGCCGATCCGGCACGGAGTCTGGTCAAGCTGGCGCAGGTCGTCCGTAGCCATGTCATGGGGATTGCCACCAGTTTGACCGCGCCAGCGCACCTCGTCCGCGTGCTCACCACCGTGCAACGCTGCCTGACATCAGGGACCCGGATGAATCGCCGCAGCACACATCCCAATACCTATCAACTCCTCCTCGATCCGACGCTGGGAGGCTACGCTTGATGCGTATGGGGTGTATCGGTTCCTCGTCCCATCCGGCACGATCGTCGTTGAGTGACGCGTGACGCGTGACGCGTATTGACTGATTGCTGACCCGACTGACAGGCTGATGACCGAATGACTGAGCGGCGTTTCCTGCGCTTTGAGGGTGGGCATATCGGGGTGACCGGCGACCGTCAGGAAGCCGTCAACTGGTATTGCCGGCATCTGGGGCTAACAGTCGCCTGGGACCAGCAAGCCGAAGGGCAGACGCTCTTACGCTTCCCCGGCTCGCAGGCGATTCCACTCGTGTCGGTCGCTGGCGGCGAGAGCGACAATGTCTGGGGTGACAGCACCCACGCCGTTCGCGAGTCGCCAGTCCGCCTGTGCCTCGCCTGCCCGGACGTCGAAGCGACCCACGCCGCGCTGACTGCCGAGGGCGTCCGCGTGACGTGGATTGACCTCAACGACGCGATGGGCCATGCCTTCGACTTCTACGACCTCGAAGGAACCCGTCTGACCGCTGTTGCCACACCAAGCGAGTCGTCAGACGCCCGATTTACCGGCTACGCATCGCCCAGGATCGGCATCAGCAATCTCGCCGCGAGCGTCGACTGGTACAGCCGCAACCTCGGCATGGTGGTGTCGGCCGACGGAGCCTCGGATGGCCACGCACGTATGACGTTGGGCGACTATCTGCCGGTCTGGCTGGAGCAAAAGTCTGCCGAGTCTTTTCACGGGCGCACCGACGCCTACGCCCGTCCGTACTTCCTGACACTCGGCATTGATGAAGCGCATGCCTGGGTCACCGCGCAGGGCTTCGACCCATCCCCGATCAGCGGCCAGACGCTGCGCGTCTTCCACCTCTGGGACCCGGACGGCAACTCCATCAACATCTGGACGTATCCCGGCGCGCTGCCCTACCTCGCCTCGTACGGTCGGTAGGTCTCGTTGCGGTTGCATCTTGGCAGGTTCCAACCTGCCAAATGCGTTCACGTCTCGCGCGCTATTCCCCTTCGCGATCCCGTGTGATACGCCATCTCGATCGTAGCGTGCGATCGCGGCGGCAAGCGATGGATGTTGAGCCTGACGCCATCGCGTTCTATCTAGCAAATGCTACGTACGTTTCCGAATGTCGGCATAGACAAGTGATTGCCTCGTTACGTATACTATCCGAGGTGAACGTACACTGAAGGGAGATCCGCCATGCACGCTGAAGGTCCTGGAAATGTCAGCATCACACAAGGGTACTTGCCACTTCTGCGGAACGTACGGCCCTCTCTCGTTTGAGCACGTTCCTCCGAAGGCTGTCCAGGGTCGACGCCCAGTGGTCATGGTCTCGGACGCCCAAGCATTCAATATCCGTCCGGCGCTCCGCTACCGAAGGCAGGCTGCAGCGCAAAGGAATGGGTGACTACACCTATGCGAGCGCTGCAACGCACTAACAGGACACTGGTACGGTTCCGAGTTCTCGGCGCTGGACCGTTCGTGCGCTTGAGGTAATGGCGGCATCGGACGGCAAACCCTCATTGATCCACCTTACCACGTATTCCCGCTGCGCGTGATCAAGCAGATCATCACGATGTTCTTCTCGGTCAACAGTGATCGCTTCCACGAGTGCACCCGGAGTTGGTGGCCTTCGTGCTAAACAAGGAGCGGCGTTATCTCCACCCCAATACCGACTCTATGTGTATTACAACTACGTTACAGTGCGCTCACAGAGTGTTGCTGGCAAGATCGACTTGACCAAAGGCGACATTCAGATCTTCTCGGAGATCACTATCCGCCGTTCGGCTACGTGTTAGCTTCGACTCGACGCCCCAAGCCCGCATCTGTCAACATCACGCACTTCGCGACCTACGGATACTACGATTTTGATAGCGTTCAACTAAACTCCCGTCCTCCCGACGCACCTCGTATCCGGACTACCGAAACATCCGATATCCTTCAGCAGATCCGCGAGCGAATCGGAGATTGTCCCGCACACTGCGTCCTGAGTGAACGCGTCGGGATTGTGGTCGGGGTTCTGGCAGGCGTGCATTTCTCCCTTTTCGTCCTGATGCTCGGTCGCGTCATTCGGCTGCTTGTCGCCGAAGCTGCATAACAGCATCTGACCTTCAACTGCCATAGACGATTCTGACTGAACCAGCCGCTACCGTTCCTATTCGCAAACATTACCTGTAAACGGCAACCCGGCCCCCTTTCGGGAGCCGGGCAGCCTGGGAAGGGAGGAGGGAGAGGAGTGTGCGAGGTTACGAGCAGCCGAGGCTGTTGCCGCAGTTGAGGCACTTGTAGCAGGCGCCGTTGCGGACGGTGATGTGGCCGCAGACGTCGCAGAATGGGGCGTCGCCCATCATGCCGGCCAGTTGGGCGCTGAGGCCGCCGTCGGCCATCGCGATTGCGCCGGATTCCGGTTCGGATGATTCGGTCGCGACGGCGACCGAGGCGAGCGGTTCGGCGGTCTGTGCCTGTGCCTGCGCCTCGACTGCTGCCGGGGCGTGGGTGCCGTTCTTTGCGGCGCTCGTGCCGTTTGTCCCGTTCTTGTGTCCATTGCTGGTGCCGTTGCCGTTCGTCGCCGGCTGGCTCACGACCGGCGCGGCGGCGATCGGTGCGGCTGAGGATGACGCTGATGTGAACGGTAGTTCGACCTGCTCCGGCAGCGGCTCGGTTGGCGGCGGGACCTGGACGAGGTCGGTCCGGCCGAGGTACTCCAGGCCGAGGACGCGGAAGACGTAGTCCACGAGCGAGGTCGAGAGCTTGATGTTCGGGTGGCCGTCGACCATGCCTTGCGGCTCGAAGCGCGTGAAGGTGAAGGTGTCGACGAACTCCTGGAGCGGGACGCCGTACTGCAGGCCCTTCGAGACGGCGATCGCAAGGCAGTTCATCAGCGAGCGCATCGTCGCGCCCTCCTTGTGGAGGTCGATGAAGACCTCGCCAAGGGTGCCGTCTTCGTACTCGCCGGTCCGCAGGTAGATCTTGTGGCCGGCGACTCGCGCTTCCTGGGTGAAGCCGCGCCGCTTGGCCGGCATCAGCCGCCGGGTTGGGCGGAAGGCATGCGTGCGGGTGACGACCGGCGCGTTCGGGTTGGATGGCTCGACTTGAGCCGCGATCTTCTTCATCTCGGCCAGCTCGGCCTTGAGGCGCTTGATCTCGTCCTGAGACGCGTCGTCTTCCTTCTCGGCCTTGCTGTCCGACTTGGACGAGAGCGGCTGCGAGGACTTCGAGCCGTCGCGGTAGAGCGCGATCGCCTTGATGCCGAGCCGCCACGACTCGTGATACGCCTGCTCGATGTCGTCGATCGTCGCCTCGTTCGGCAGGTTGATCGTCTTCGAGATCGCGCCGGAGAGGAACGGCTGGGCGGCGGCCATCATCCGGACGTGGCCCATGTAGTGGATGTAGCGCTTGCCGTGCTTGCCGCAGGTGTTGGCGCAGTCGAAGACCGGCAGGTGCTCGTCCTTCAGGTGCGGCGCGCCCTCGATCGTCTGCATGCCGCAGACGACGTCGTTGGCCTCGTCGATCTGCTGCTGGGTGAAGCCGATCGCCCGCAGCAGGTTGAAGCCGGGCTTCGACCACTGCGACTTCGTCAGGCCGAGCCGGGTCAGCGCGTCCTCACCGAGCGTCCAGACGTTGAAGGCGAACGGCAGCTCGAAGACGCCGGGCAGCGCCGCCTCGATCTTGGCGATGTCGTCGTCGGTGAGGCCCTTCAGCCGCAGCGAGTCGGCGTTGATGTGCGGCGCGCCGTCGAGGCGTCATCGTGCCGAGAACGTGGCGCAGGATGTCGTCCTGCTGCGCCTGGCTGTAGCCCATGTTCTTGAGGGCTGGCGCGATCGACTGGTTGGCGATCTTGAAGTAGCCGCCGCCGGCCAGCTTCTTGAACTTCACCAGCGCGAAGTCCGGCTCGACGCCGGTCGTGTCGCAGTCCATCAGCAGGCCGATCGTGCCGGTCGGCGCGAGCAGCGTCGTCTGGGCGTTGCGGTAGCCGTGCTCGTTGCCGAGCAGCAGCGCGCGGTCCCAGGCGTGGCGGGCGGCCTTGCAGCAGGTTGTCCGGGCAGAACTCCGGGTTGATCGAGACTGGCGGGACGGCCAGTTGCTCGTACTCACCGACCGGCGCGTTCCAGGCGGCCCGGCGATGGTTGCGGATCACGCGCAGCATGTGCTCGCGGTTCTCGCCGTAGCCGGGGAACGCGCCGAGCTGACCGGCCATCTCGGCCGAGGCGGCGTACGACTCGCCGGTCAGGATCGCCGTCAGAGCAGCCGAGATCGTGCGGCCCTCTTCGGAGTCGTAGGGCAGGCCCATCGTCATCAGCAGTGAGCCGAGGTTGGCGTAGCCGAGGCCAAGCGTGCGGAAGTTGTACGACTGGCGCGCGATCTCCTCTGACGGGAACTGCGCCATCAGGACGCTGATCTCCAGCACGATCGTCCAGAGCCGGATCGCGTGCCGGTAGTCGCCGACGCGGAACTGGTTGGTGTCGGCGTCGTAGAACGTCATCAGGTTCAGCGAGGCCAGGTTGCAGGCCGTGTCGTCGAGGAAGATGTACTCGCTGCACGGGTTGCTGGCGTTGATGCGTCCCGATGCCGGGCTGGTGTGCCAGTCGTTGATGGTCGTGTCGAACTGGACGCCGGGGTCGGCGCAGGCCCAGGCGGCCTCGGCCGACCTGCTTCCAGAGGTCGCGCGCCTTGACGGTGCGGGCCACCTCGCCGGTCGTCCGCCAGGTCAGGTCCCAGTCGGCGTCGTTGCGGACAGCTTCCATGAACTCATGGGTGACGCGGACCGAGTTGTTCGAGTTCTGGCCGGAGACGGTCGCGTAGGCCTCGCCGTTGAAGTCGGACGAGTAGCCGGCGTCGATCAACGCCTGGACCTTCTTCTCCTCCTCGGCCTTCCAGTTGATGAACGTCTCGATGTCGGGGTGGTCCATGTTGAGGACGACCATCTTGGCCGCCCGCCGGGTCGTGCCGCCCGATCTTGATCGCGCCTGCGGCACGGTCGAAGACCTTCAGGAAGCTCATCAGACCCGATGAGGTGCCGCCGCCGGAGAGCTTTTCGCCCTCGGCGCGGATCGACGAGAAGTTGGAGCCGGTCCCGGAGCCGTACTTGAAGACGCGCGCCTCGCGGGTGACGAGGTCGAAGATGCCGCCGTCGCCGACCAGGTCGTCGTCAACGCGCTGGATGAAGCAGGCGTGCGGGGTTGGCCGGGAGTAGGAGTCGGGCGAGCGCATCATCCGCGCCGTCTTCGGGTCGACGTAGGTGTGGCCCTGGCTCGGGCCGGTGATGCCGTAGGCCCAATGCAGGCCGGTGTTGAACCACTGCGGCGAGTTCGGCGCCGCCATCTGATGGACGAGCATGTACTTCAGCTCGTCCTCGAAGGCGTCGGCGTCGTCATCGGATGCGAAGTAATTGTACTGCTCGCCCCACCAGCGCCAGGTGCCGGCCAGCCGGTCGATGACCTGCCTGGCCGATTGCTCCGGGCCGGTCACTGGCGTACCGTCCGCGTTGAGCAGCGGCTCGCCGTCGGCGTCGTACTGCGGGACGCCAGCCTTGCGGAAGTACTTGGAGATCATGATGTCGGCGGCGACCTGCGACCAGCCTGCCGGGATCTCGGCGTCCTTCATCTCGAAGACGACCGAGCCGTCCGTGTTGGCAATCCGCGAGGAACGGTTGGCCCACTCGATCGTGTCGTATGGATCCTGTCCGGCCCGGGTAAAGGCACGCGTGACGCGTAGCCCTTCTCCACGGCGCTCGTGCGCTCCCGGACGGATCGGCTCCGCATCGAGCGGCGTGCCCTCCGGCATCGGCGGCGCAACGGTTCGCATTCGAGCACGCGTTGGGTCAGCAACCATGGACGACTCCCCTGACTTCTGCTAGCTGGCGCCGGTCACTCCGGTCCACCAATCGTTCCACCCTCAGGAACCGCATCTCGCCGCGCGGCCCGTGTTTCGATTCCACCTCAGCGACGCCACCCGGCCGTCGCAACCGTTCCTGACCATGTCCCGGTTCGCTGAGTGACGTTTCCCCAACCCCCGGACGCCACCGAGTGTACGTACACGCACGTTTGATGCCTTGGGGAACGGTCTACCACCCACCTCGCTCGGTCAGGCGAGACGCCTCGGACAACGATGGGTTCGATGCCCTCCAGCGTCTGCGATACCCACATCTGGTGTTGCACCATCAGTGCCACCGCAAGATGTAGTATACGACGCTGTTAAGCGTCCGTAAAGACGTGACACAATGTCACCCATCCGCAGGGTGTACGTACACTCTACCCGCGTCGCGTCGCCTGCGCAAGTGGGAATTGTCGCCTCGACCGTGACACCGAGTCGCGAACATCGTGAAGAGCATCACGAAGAGGGCACAATGGACGATTCGGGAACGGCGAACGGCACGTCGTGCCATGGTCTCTGAGCGAACGCTCTGATCTGTTCCAGACGCGGTACGCTATCGGCGCGTTCAGACAACGACAGAGAGTGGAAGGGCGATTCTGGGTGCGCGATCACGACTTCCTCGATCTGGAGGCGTACCTGGGTGGGACGTTCCTGCACCCCGGCGGCGTCAGAGCAACCCAGGCCGTGATCGAGCGTCTCCATCTCGCGCCGGATCGGCGCGTGCTGGAGATCGGTTGCGGAACCGGCGCGACGACAGCGCTGGTGGTACGGCAAACCGGCGCCTCAATCGTCGCGCTCGATCGATCACCCCGGATGCTGGCAGCAGCGAGACGCCGCCACAGCCAGAATGGAACGCGGCCGCCAGTCGATCTGGTACGAGTGGACCTGAACCGAGGACTCCCGTTCAACGACGGCGCGTTCGACGCCGTCTTCGCCGAGTCGGTCATCGCCCTGCTGGACGATGTCGAGGCCGTTGCCAGCGAATGCTGTCCGCGTCCTGAAACCGGGCGGGCGGCTGGCGTTCAACGAACGGATCTGGAAGCCCGGCGTCCCGCAGCCGCTGGTCGATGAGATCAATGCGCTTCTCACAACAGGCGTTCGGCATCCAGTCCGCCACCCGCCAGCCGCTCGATCACGCAGGCTGGGTCGCGCTGCTGGAATCGGCGGGACTCATCAACGTCGAAGCCATCCCGGTCGGCGAGCTACAACCCGTCATCGCGCCGATGCCCACGACCGGCAGCAGGTTCCAGCGCCGCCTGCGCTACCTGCGCCGTCCGGCAACGATCTGGCAAGCGCTACGCTTCAAGCGCCTTGCGCGTCAGCACCCTGACTGGTGGTCGCAACAGGAGAACTTCCTGTTCGTTGCCGAGAAGCCGGCGGATCTCTTAGCGCGGCGCGATCATCATTGACGGCACTTCGCTGACATCGACGCTGCCGCGTGCACCGAGGCGGCTGTCGAAGAGCGCCACCCGGTTCTCGCCGCTCAGCGCGACGGCGACCCATTCGCCGTCGCTGGTGACGGCCAGGTCGACGGCGGTGCCGGTCAGGGTGACCTCCTCGATGACCTGCTTGGTGCCGAGGTCGATTGCGGTCAGGCGGGAGGTGGCGCGGTCGAGGACGTAGAGGGTCGAGCCGTCCGGCGAGGGGGCGATCCGGGCGTCGGTGGGGGCGATGCCGGGAAGTGGGACGCTGTCGGTCTCGACGTACTGCTCGGTGTCGATGATCGAGACGGCGTCGCTCAGTTCGAGGACGACGAAGAGGCGGGTCCCGGCCCGGTTGTCGACGACCTGGAGCGGCTTGCTGGGCAGCTTGAATGTATAAGCGGCGTGCTGGTCGGGCAGGTAGACGACAGAGACCATCCAGTTGCCGTCGGTCACGAGGGCGAGGTTGTGCTTCCAGCTCGGTGTGATCGCGACGCCGTTGGCGCCGTCGTGCTGGCGGCGCAGCTCGCCCGTGTCGAGGACGATCTCGGTCAGCCCCTCGTGGGTCGAGACGAGCACTCGCTCACCGTCGTAGGTGGCGGCGACGACCAGCGCGCCGGGCACCTCCCAGCGGTCAACCTCCTCGCCCGTCTCGGTGTCGATCGCGACGATGTTGCTGGCCTCGGACGCATCGCCGGAGATGCCGTAGAGGCGGGTGCCGTCCGGGCTGGTCGCGAGGCTGGCGCCCATCAGCGAGACATCCCACTCGGCCAGCAGCGTGCCGGTGGTTGGGTCGATCGCGGCGACCATCTCTTCGAGCGCGACGTAGAAGCGCGGCGGACTGCCGGATGGCGGCAGCGGCGTCGGGTCGGCCTGGGTCGTCGCCGTTCGGCCGTCCCAGCCGTCCTGGGCCATGAACGGATACGGGTCGGCGGAACGTCCGGGCCCGTCGATCGCGTAGGGCAGGTCGCCGATGCCGTCGTTGTTGGCGTCGGCGGCCTGGTAGTCGGACCAGTAGTTGCCCTCGCGGGTCTCGGCGTCGTAGTAGGTGTTGCCGCCGGAGTCGTCGCTGACCTGCGGGTCGTTGGCGATGATGTTGTTGCGGACGATCGTGTTGCCGGTCGAGTCGGAGAACCAGAGGCCCCAGTTGAGGTTCTCCTGGACCGTGTTGCCCTCGATCAGGTTGTCGTTGGACGAGTACAGATAGAGGCCGTAGCCGCCCGGCGAGTGGTGCGTCTGAACCGAGAGGTCGTTGTCCAACAGCGTGTTGCCATGCGACTTTTGCAGGTGCAGGCCGTAGACGTTCTCACGGACTGTGCTTCGACTCGACGGTATGCTCGCCGCCCTCGAAGAGGTAGACGCCGTAATAGTTCCCGACTGTCCGCAGGTTGACGAACGTCCCACCCCGCGCACCTTCCGCCAGCAGCCCGATCCCGGTCGACTCGATCGTCCCGTTCTGGACGGTGACACCGTTGCCGTGGACAATCACGCCCGCGACATCGAAGCGCGGCAGCGGCCACGAGCGCCGCCCCGGTCCCGACCCGGAGATCGTGTGCCCTCCCAGGTCGAGGACGACGTTGTCGCCGGTCACGATCAACCCGACCGGGTCGCACTGCAGGTCGTTGGCAAGCGTGACACTCTCGGTGATCTCCTGGCCGCAGGTCAAGTCGGTCGCCGGGCCATCGCCGGACGGCGAAGCGTCCGGGCTTGCCGTCGCGGCGGCTGCGGTCGCTGCTCCGGTGCTGCTGGTAGCTGTCGCGTCGGGGGTGTCGTCATCGTCACCACCACAGGCGGCCAGCAGCAACGTGAGCATGACGATGATCCCAAGCCAGCGCATCGCGCCCTCCAGCCTCCGTGATGTGCGGACGGTTCCTGGAGGTTATACCGCTGAATGGGCTGGTTGGTTCCGTCACTCCACGACCACGACCCCGACCGGCACCCCACCGGAGCGAATGCCATCCTGTGGGAAGTTGACGGCGATCTGCCAGCGTCCGGCGGCGAAGAAGGTGCAGTGCCCCTCGTACATACCGTGGCTGATTGCGGCGAGGGTAGCGGAGGTTACGGCGCGGGCTTCGAGCGTCGCGGAACCAACCATCTCGTCCGGCATCCCATCGACCAACTGGACATCGTCTGGCAGTGGCGAGCCAGTCTCGGCATCAACGACGGCGACGCGGACAAGCGCGTCCTGCTCAATGCGCGCTGGTGGGTCGGCGACCTCGACGGCCAACATGTATCGTCGTCCATCGTCGCCCATGAGCGTCGGCTGGACGACAACGGCGTCGCGGAGGGTCACGTAGCGGCTCGGTTCATCGGCAGTCTCGGCGACGACCTGCAGCGACCAGATGCCCACTCCCGGCAGGACGGCCGCACCGCGATAGACACCGGTCGCGGACCGAGCGAGGACGATTGTCTGGACCGGCTCGTTCGTGTTGCGGTCGGTAACGAGCGCGCGGACGTGATCCGGCTCGTCGTAACGAACATCGTTGTTAACTTCGACAATTGGCTCACCGGTCACAGGGTCGAGATAGCGTAGCTCGACGGTGACGGGCTGGCCAGCAAGAACCGTGCTGGCACTAATACTGACATCCATCCGAGCGTACGGCACCGTCCGGGTCGATGGTTGCAGATCCTCCGGATCGACCCCCGCTACCGGCGGCGTGACACCCCAGGTCGTGGTGTACATGTCAGTCAGCGCGTAGGTCCAGTAGGGTGATGCGACCTCCCGGAGGTCGTCTTGAACGACGACTTCCTGCCCGGTCCCGGTGTCGAACACGCGCACGCCGGTGGTGCCCTGGTTGCTCCAGGCGGCTGTCAATGCGTAGAGATGGTCGCCATCGCATCACCACGCCCTCTCATCCACTCGGCTCTGGTAACTGTATGCCAGGGATGGGAGGCTGGTTCCCGCGCGGGATCTGGACGTTGTTGCCGTAAGCTCGCAATCACGATATTGTGTACCGCACGTCACCAAGCAATAGCCTGCACAATCGTCGGCAAGGATTCCGGCATGTCAGAGCAACCGCAGGTCTTCATCTCGTATCAGCGAACAGATGAACCCTTCGCGCGACAGGTGCGCGAGCATCTGGTCGCGACCGGTGTCAGGACATGGATGGATCAGCACGACATCCCGGTCGGTGCCTACTGGCCAGACGAGATCGACAAAGGGTTGTCGGCATCGGACATCGTCGTCGGCGTCCTCTCACCGGACTCGGTTGACTCACGCAACGTTAAGAATGAATGGGACTGGGCGATCGCCAACGACAAGCGGCTGCTCTTGCTGATGGTGCGGCCGTGCGTCATTCCGCACCGCTACATCTCGATCAACTACATTGACGCGACTGCCGCCGATCCAGCGGCCGCGCTCGCCGCGCTGCTCGACACACTCGGCGTAACGACGTTTGGCACAGCCGTTCCGGAGACCCACTACGCCCTCAGCGGAGATGTGAACATTGCGTATCAGGTCGCCGGCGATGGACCACTCGACCTGGTCATCTCTCCAGGCTTTGTCTCGAACGTCGAGTTGATCTGGGAGGAACCCCGTTTCTCCAGATTCCAGCGTCGACTGGCGTCGTTCTCACGATTGATCAACTTCGACAAGCGTGGCACTGGCCTGTCGGATCGTGTTGCTGTCAACGCGACACTTGAGGAGCGCATTGACGACGTGCGCGCCGTCATGGATGCCGTCGGCTCACAGCGGGCAGTCCTGATGGGTGTGTCCGAAGGCGGTCCAATGAGCGCACTGTTTGCGGCCACCTATCCGGAGCGGACGATCGGGCTCATTCTATACGGGACATTCGCGACGTCAGTAAGGTCCGACGACTACCCGTGGGCAAGCACACCCGAGGAGACGGAAGCGGAAAGTCAGTACTTCCGGCAACAGTGGGGGCATGAGCTAGGAACGCTCGAAATGTTCGCGCCCAGCGTTGCCAACGACGAGCGCTTTCGCACGTGGTTCCTGCGCTACATGCGGTTGAGCGCCAGCCCAGGCGCCGCTGCCGCACTGAACGAGATGAATGCGTCGATTGACATCCGTCACATCCTGCCGGAAATCCGGGTGCCGACGCTCGTTCTGCATCGCTCAGGAGATCGGGACACGCCCATCGAAGTGGGGCGATACCTCGCTGCCCGCATCCCAGACGCCAAGATGGTCGAGCTACCCGGTGAGGATCACTTCTACTTCATCGGGGATCAGGAATCAGTCCTCGTCGAGATTGAAGCGTTCGTCCGTGGCCTCGAATGACGATCAGCTACCTCATCAATGATTCTCTGTCCCTGGCAACCGCACATTGAACGTACTGCCCTTGCCTTCGACACTCTCGACGCTGATCGTGCCGCCGTGGTGCTCGATGATCTGGCGGGTGATGTAGAGGCCGAGGCCGAGGCCGGTTTCGTCGTGCTGGCCAGCGTTGGCGGCGCGTGAGAATGGCTCGAAGAGGGTTGGGATCTCGTTGGCCGGGATGCCGATGCCGTGGTCGGTGACGGTCAGGAGCGCGTCGGAGCCGTCGGTCCGGACACTCACCTCAACGATCGTTTCGGGAGGAGCGTACTTCAGCGCGTTGTCGAGCAGGTTCTGGGCGACCTGCTCGAGGCGCATCGGGTCCCAGTTGCCGCGAACGGGGTGCCCAGCGTCGAGATACACCCGCTGGCGACGTTCATCCGGCAACGTGCCGACAAGATTGCTGACGATCTCGGCCAGGTCGATTGGCTCCGGGCGCAGTTCCAACCGGCCGGACTGAATCCGTGAGATGTCGAGCAGGTCGTCAATCAGGTCCCGGAGCCGTTCGGCCTGGGTATCGATTGTCTTCAGTTGCCGCCCCAGCCGGTCAGGATCGAGCCGTCCGCTGGCGTGCGAGCGAAGCAGCAGTTGCGCCACACCCTTGATCGAGGTCAGCGGCGTCTTGAGCTCGTGGGACGCGATGCTGATGAAACGGTCGCGGGACGCAATTGCCTGCCCAGCGACTGCCAGCGCCTGTCGTTCGCTGGTGACATCGATCAGCAGGATCACATGACCGGAGAAGCGGCCCGATTCGAACACCGGGGCTGAGATCCGCAGCAGCATCTGCTCCGGCGAGCGGAGTGGGAAATCGTGGATCAGGATGCCCTCGCGTAGCGCGCGCGTCTCAGCGACGATCTCGCGCAGCGTCTCAGGGTCGGCGGCCCAGCGCCGGCGCAGCACCTGGACGATCAGATCGTCCCACGATCTGCCGTCGTGTCGATCCCAGTCTGAATCAAGCCGCAGCGTCTCAGTCGCCGACTGGTTGGCGAAGATCATCTCGTCTCTGGCATCGAAGAACAATACGCCCATCGGAGCGTGCTCGATGATCGCTTCCAGCCGCCCGCGCGCCTGATCGAGATCGCGGCGGAGCTGAACCTCAGCGGCGTAACGGAGCGCCAGCTCGATCGGCCCGCTCAGGAGCGTCGCGACGCGCTGCATCAGGCCAATGTCCGATTCCTGGAAGGCGTTCGGCCGGATCGAATCGACTTCGAGGACGCCAAATGGCTGACCGCGCCAGATGAGTGGCACGACGAGAAACGAGCGGACCGTCTTCTCGTCGTCTGCGCTCAGTGGACGTAACCCGTCGGCTAGCAGATCATTGCTCAGGAATGGCGTGCCCGTCGTCACCACACGCCAGGTCGTGCCGCGTCCGCGCGCCAGGCGCTGGTTAAGGGCGGTATCGGCAAAGACGCCGCTGGCGGCTCGGATGACAAGGTCATCACCTTCGACGAGCGCGATCGAGCCGCCAGTGAAGTTCAGGTGGCCAGCCAACTGGGCCAGGGCTGCTTCGAGAATCAGGTTGATGTCGTCCTCGCCGGCAGCCGCCAGCGCGATCGAATGCAGTAGTTCGGCCTCACCGGCCCGCCGCTCCAACGCCTGTTCGAGCCGCGCCCGCTCCATCGCGGTCGATATCCGTTCGCCGACCTCCTGGAGTAACCGTAGTTCTGCCTCATCGAACTGATGCTCCTCGGCCAGCCCGTAGACCAGCACACCAAGCGTCCGGCCACCGATCAGCAACGGAACGGCGACAACAGCCTTCACACCGATCTGGTCCGAGAGCTGCTTCGTGAAGACAACGCCATCCGGGACATCGTCGATCGACGAGATGACCTGCACCTCGCCGGAGCGAATCGCCAGGTTCGAGAGCGCCGGGCTTTCGATCGAGAGTTCGCTGATCCGCTCGACCATCTCCGGCAGGTAGTTGACGGTGTAGACCGGAGTGACCGACGTCGTCACCTCGTCGTAGAGGAAGACGCCAGCGCTGCGCGCACCAACCTCGGAGACGAGCGCATCCAACGCAACTCGAACGACGGCGTCCGGCTGGGCCTCGCGGGCCAACGCGGAACTGAGCCGGTGCAAGAGACGCTCGCCGGCCAGGGTCGTTTCATGCGTCACGACGCGGCTACCGCAGGCCGAGTGCTGTCAACGTCCATCGGTTCCCCAGGCGGGCTCCACTCCGCCAGCCCGCTCCCCTCAGGTTGCATGATAGTTGGAATGCCTGCCAGATGTCACTCCCTGCCGCTCGTCCGCTTCGGCGCTGACCCACGGCTCCCAGGTGAAGCGGTCGCGGTAACGGTCGAGCAGCCGTAGCAGCGGTCGTCCAAGAGCGAGGACGAGGACGACATTCGCACCGGCACGGAAGGCATCGTAGACCAGCGAGCTCGTCGCATAGAAGCGCGCGTAGGTCGCGACTGTCTCGCCGAAGCCCATCCCCGGCACCCAGTAGAGTCCGGCCCGTTCGCTCAGCCCCGGTGCCGCGAACGGCCACTCCATCAGGTTCAGGATGCCGCCGTAGAAAAAGCCCCACAATCCGCCGAAGGCCGCCAGCAACACCAGCTCGCGCCGGCTACCGGACTCGCCGGCGCGCGGCAGACAGCCCGCCGTCATCCCAACCCAGCCGGCACCGAGCATCTGATACGGCAGCCACGGCCCCAGCCCGCCGGTGATGATGGCCGAGACGAACAGCGTCAACGCACCCATCAGGAAGCCAAGCTCGGCACCATAGGCAAACCCAACCAGCAGGATCAGCAGGAAGATCGGCGACGCCCCCAGCAGCGACGGTACCAGTCGCAACGTCGCATCGACGGCGACCAGAATTCCCAGCAGCGCCACCAGCTTCGACGCACCCCGGTCGCCGATCCCGGCCCGCCCCTGGACCTCCAGCAGCATCACCAGCAGACAGGCCAGCCCGAGCGCCGTGAAGACCAGCGGCACCTCGATCCCACCCCGCGCCGTACGCGCCCCAACCCCGGCCAGCGCCGGCAGGAAGAACGGGTAGAGGAACGACGCCACGCCGATCAGGCTGACGAGGACGAGCAGCGGAGAGGGTCGGCGGGTCATCGGGATGCCGCCTGCGGCTCAAGTAGGAGCCAGTCTTGTGCCGGCCCTGCTCCGGTCGCGCTCGGTGGGTGGGGAGCAGGGCCGGCACAAGACTGGCCCCTACTTGGGTGGCGACCTTGATCCTGCGTCACCGCGGCACGTCCGGCGTGAAGATCCGCCCGAGGACGGGGCTGTCGAACTCGCTGGCGATGCAGTCCATGTAGATCTCGTTGTAGGCGATGCCTCCCATGATGTCGGCCTCACGGCGACGGCCGAACTCTTTGAAGCCGGCCTTCTCGTAGGCTCGCCGACCGGCCAGGTTGTACTCGGAGACGGTCAGCATGACGTTGTTGAGGCCGAGGGCGGTGAAGGCATAGTCCAGCATCAGCTGGGCGACCTCGGTGCCATAGCCCTTGCCGCGCGCATCGGCGTCACCGATCATCAGCCCGAACGTGCAGAAGCGCATCCGGAAGTCGACGTTGAAGAGGTCGGTCGACCCGATCGGCCGCAGCGTCTCTTTTTCATAGATCGTGAACCAGTAGGCCTCGGTGGTCGTCGCCTGCTCCTCGAACCGCTCAGTCCGCGCGGCGATCGAGATTGGCCGCGGGATGTCGCCGAACGTGCGCTGGAGGTTGAAATCGTTCAGCCAGCGGGCATACAGCGGGATCAGATCACGCCGCAATGGCCCAAGGGCCACCCGTTCGCCGATGATGTTCAGAATCGGTTGTTCCTGCACTTCGCTCATGCATCTCTCCACGCAACATCGCTAACGGTTCGAGGCGAGACGATACCAGAATAGGGGACAGGCAACCGGGAACCGAGATCGGAAATGACGAAACGGACTGTTGTCCATGTCTTCTGAGAATCGGATAGTAGACTGTCGCGAAACGTCTATGAGCACTCATATCGCGACGAATCAAAGCAAAGGATCTCGAGCATGCAAGACAAAACGACGGCCCCATACGGGTCGTGGAAGTCGCCTATCACCTCCGACCTGATCGCGGGCGGATCGGTACGGTTGGGACATGTCGCGCTCGATGGTGGCAGCGTCTACTGGCTCGAATCGCGGCCGAGCGAAGGCGGGCGCTACGTGCTGGTCCGGCGTGGACCGGATGGAACCGTCGAGGATGTGACCCAGCCTGGCTCGAACGTTCGCACGCGGGTGCACGAGTACGGCGGCGGGTCGTTCCTGATCGCCGGTGACACGATCTACTTACGCTGACTTCGCCAACCAGATGCTGCACCGCAAGGACAAGGGCGACGACCCCTTCCCGATCACGCCGGAGCCGAACATTGCGGCCGGCCTTCGCTATGCCGACATGCGTCTGACACCGGATCGGCAGATGCTGGTGGCCGTCCAGGAGAAGCATGACGGTAACAGTGAGGCCGTCAACTCGATTGTTTCGATGCCGACCGTCGGAACGACCGCGCCACGTGACGATCGCAATTGGACGCGACTTCTACGCCTTCCCACGCGTCAGCCCGGATGGACGAAGGATCGCCTGGACTCGAATGGGACCATCCCAACATGCCGTGGGACGGCACCGAACTCTGGCTCGCCGACCTGGCAGCCGACGGCAGCGCATCGAACGCGCGCCTGATCGCGGGTGGATTGGAAGAGTCGATCTTCCAGCCGGCGTGGTCGCCGGACGGGCTGCTGCACTTCGTCTCCGACCGGACCGGCTGGTGGAACCTCTACCGGGTCGAGGTCGATGGCGCGATCACCCCGCTCGCGCCGATCGAGGCCGAGTTCGGCCAGCCGCAGTGGGTCTTCGACATGTCGCTGTACGTCTTCCTTTCCGGAGGCCGGATCGCCTGCGTCGTCAACGATAACGGCGTCGAGCGGCTGGGCGATCATCGAGCCTGGCATCGATGTCATCGCGCCCGCTCGATACGCCTTTCACCGCCTTCGCCACATCGCCAGCGATGGCGACAACCGGCTGGCGCTGCTGGCCGGCGGCCCGAGCCTGCAGATGTCGGTCGTCGCTGCTCGACCTCTCAGGCGACGCGCCGGAGATCGAGATCGTCAAGCGCGGCAACGACACCGAGTTCGATCCCGGCTACCTCTCGCCGGCCCAGCCGATCGAGTTCCCGACGAGCGGTGGCCTGACCGCGCACGCGCTTCTACTACCCGCCGGCCAACCGCGATTTTGCAGGCCCGGACGGCGAACTGCCGCCGCTGATCGTCTTCTGCCATGGCGGGCCGACCGGCGCGACGTCACCGGCGAGCTGGACTTGGGCATCCAGTTCTGGACGAGCCGCGGGTTCGCCGTGGTCGACGTGAACTACGGCGGCAGCACCGGCTACGGCCGCGCCTACCGCGAGCGGCTGAAGGGCAACTGGGGCATCGTCGATGTCGACGACTGCGTCAACGCCGCGCAGCTACCTGGCCGCAGCAGGGACTGGCCGATGGCGACCGGCTGGCGATCCGCGGCGGCAGCGCCGGCGGCTACACGACGCTGGCCGCGCTGACCTTCACCGATGTCTTCTACGGCGCGGGGCCAGCTACTACGGCATCTCCGACCTGGAGACTGATGACGAATGATACGCACAAGTTCGAGTCGCGCTACCTCGATGGGCTCGTCGGCCCTACCCGGAGGCGCAGCGATATCTACAGGAGCCCGCTCGCCGATCAACCACACCGACCAGCTGTCCAGCCCGATGATCATCTTCCAGGGGCTGGAGGACAAGGTCGTGCCGCCGAACCAGGCGGAGGTCGATGGTCGCGGCGCTCAAGGCGAAGGGACTGCCGCTACGCCTACCTGCCCTACGAGGGCGAGCAGCACGGCTTCCGCCAGGCCGAGAACATCAAGCGCAGCCTCGACGCCGAGCTCTACTTCTACGGCCGGGTCTTCGGCTTCACCCCGGCCGACGAGATCGAGCCGGTCAAGATCGAGAACCTGTGAAATGATGGACGCCACTGTTATAGTAGTTTACGGCTCGAAATTACGATAACACGGTGCTTCACGGCTCGTTATCGACACTGCCTGCAATAACGGTAGACGGCGATGTCAGTAAGCACACGCGCAGGTCGCTACGTATCTCAGCCGACGGGCTATCGGGCGTTCGTGCCTGCGCCGTTACCTCCTGCGCCTCCGCTCGAGTTCGACGCCGAACTTGTCACCCTCCTCTCGCGGGCGGACCAGGCTATCGGCCGACTTGATGGCATTTCGCGTATCGTCCCAAACACGGAACTGTTTGTCGAAACTTACGTGCGGCAGGAAGCGGTTCTCAGTTCACGCATTGAAGGAACGCGAAGTACGCTCGATGACGTGCTCTTACACGAGATCGACACGACACAGCGTGGTCTGCCTGCGGATATCGTCGAGGTCACGAACTATGTTCGTGCCATGCACTACGGCTTGCAGCGTCTCGACACTCTGCCGCTCTCACTGCGACTGATTCGTGAGATCCACGCCGAGTCCTGATGCAAGGTGTTCGTGGTCAGGAGAAAGACCCAGGCGAGTTTCGCAGAAGTCAGAACTGGATCGGCCCACCTGGAGCAACGCTGGCCAACGCGATCTACGTTCCACCAGCGCCTGCGGACATGTGGCAGGCGCTCGATCGCTTCGAGCGATTCCTCCACGAACCGGGTGATTTGCCGCTGCTCATCCACGCCGGTATCGCCCACGCCCACTTCGAGCAGATTCACCCATTCCTCGATGGCAACGGACGCGTCGGACGCCTGCTGATCACATTGCTGCTCTGTTCGCATGGGGTGTTGCGGCTTCCGCTGCTCTACATCAGCCAATACCTGAGTGACAATCGCTCCGAGTACTACGACCGGCTGACGGCAATCCATCGTCGCGGGGATTGGGAAGGCTGGGTCAGGTTCTTCTACGCGGAGCCCTGCAGACGGCCGATGATGCTACGCGAATATCCCACGAAATCCTGCACCTGCACTCCGAACACCTGACGCTGATCCGCTCACAAACCTCCAGCGCGAACGGGCCGCGCCTGCTCGACTACCTGTTCACGCAGCCAATCGTCGATGTCAATCAGATCAGTGAACAGCTTGGCGTCACCTTCAAGACAGCCGACAGGCTGGTCCAACAGTTTACGTCGCTCAGCCTGCTGGAAGAGATCACGGGCGGTCAGCGGTCACGCAAGTTCCGTTATTCACCGTACCTGCGCTTATTCGAGCGTGCTGATCCATCTGACGATTCCAGGATGAGTTGACGTGATGCGTGGGTGGCGCCCCCACACGCATCACGCGTCACGTATTACCCAACTCCGCAACGACCGGCGCGAACGCTTCCATCATTGAGTCCGAGACGACGTAGTAGGTGAAGCCGTAGCGGGTGCGGCGATGGAGCATCTGTTCGATGATCTCCTCGTGGGTGCCGATCAGGAATGATGGCATCGAGAGGACATCATCGACGGTGACACCTGGCCAGCCGCGGTCGGCGATCAGTTGGGCGGCGCGCTCGCGGCGGTTGTCGGTGAAGATGATGCTGGGGATCAGGCTCAGTTCGATCTGGGGAAAGCGTTCTCGGCGCCCTCGCGGATCCAGCCGATCTTCTGCTCGACGGCTGCCGGGAGGCGTTCCTCGACGCCGTCTTCGAGCGTCCCGCTGGCGACCGACGAGGTCAGGATGCCGACGATGTCTGCCTCACGGCCGGCCAGGGTCAGAACACGGCGCTTGCCGCCGCCGATCAGAATCGGTGGGTGTGGGCGCTGCGTGGGGAGCGGGTAGCCGGTCAGGCCGTCGATCGTATAGTGCTCGCCCTGGTGGTGGACCGGCTCGCCGCTGAAGAGACCCTTCAGGATCAGGAGCGATTCTTCGAGCCGGCCGATCCGCGTTCCGGCCCGTTCGAACTCCATCCCGGCCTGCTCGTACTCGGTCCGTAGCCAGCCCGCGCCGATGCCCAGCTCCAGCCGCCCGCCGGAGAGCATGTCGAGCGTGGCGGCTTCCTTGGCCAGCATGACCGGGTGACGGTAGTCGTTGTCGAGCACCATCGTCCCGACGCGTAGCCGTGTCGTCGCCATCGCCGCCGCCATCAGCGCGCTGAACGGCGCGAGCTGGTCGCCGAAGAAATCCGGCACGAAGTGGTCGCGGATCAGGAACGTGGAATAGCCCAGTTCCTCGACACGGCGGGCATGGGCCAGCCAGTCCTCGGCAGGGAACATCGTCTCGTTGATGACGGCGAAGCGGAACGGTCGTGGCATCGTGCGCTCCTTCATTGCGGGACACCGCTGTCCCCTACAACGATCGTAGGGCGACGCCGTTCAGGTCCGCTATCCGAAACCTGCGCTCAAACCACGCGATCCGCATGCGTGACTATCGACGCAGGGCGATAGTCGCGGTACCCTTCGTGCTAAGGTGTACGTTGGGAATCTTGCGATCATCATGACGCACACACAGCAGGTTGTCAGCATCGTCAGCAGCGCAGGTCGCCGTGACCTGGGCGGGAGCCTCAGTTGAACCTCCGCGCGCTGCGCGAGTTGCGTGGCATGGAACGATTCTTCGCCATTCTTGTGCCGATCGCTATCCCGGTCGCGATCTTCCATTTCGCGTCCGGAAGATACGGCAACGGGATCATGGCGACCGGTGCGATCCTGGTCGGGTCGGCGGTCCTGCTGATCAGTATCCGTACAGGTGGCGTCGACGAGGAGCAGGTTGTCGATCAACCGGACGACGATGATGACTGGTTCGGCTGGATCGAAGATGAGAATCCGGCCGACGAACTCGACCGTCCAACCAACGAACCCCTCCCGGCCCCGTTCCAGGCCGCCCTCGACGAGATCTGGAGCAAACGCATCCCCGGCAGCGGGGACGACGACAGTCACATCCGCCAGCCGAGGTAAGCGGGACACGGGATGCGGGGAGGAATACGCCGTTCATCCTCCACCGAACCCCGTGTCCTGCATCCCGCTTAAACGAGATTGCTTTCCGCCCGCTTGAGCAGCACAGCGTTGATCGCGACGATGATTGACGAGACGCTCATCAGCAGCGCCGACCACTCCGGGCGGAGCATGATGCCCCAGTTGGGGTAGAAGATTCCGGCGGCGACCGGGATCGCGAGGATGTTGTAGACGCTGGCCCAGGCCAGGTTCTGCTTCATCTTGCGGACGGTCGCCTTCGAGAGCGTCATCGCGCGGAAGACGTCCAGCGGGTCGCTCTTCATCAGGACGACGTCGGCCGTCTCGACTGCCACGTCGGTCCCGGCGCCGATCGCGATGCCGATGTCGGCGGTCGCCAGCGCCGGGGCATCGTTGACGCCGTCGCCAACCATCGCGACCGTTCGGCCTTCGGCTTGCAGCGCTGCAATCTGGTTGGCTTTCTCGGCCGGCAGCACCTCGGCCAGCACGCGCTCGATGCCCAGTTCGCGGGCGACCGCCTCGGCCGTCCGCCGGTTGTCGCCGGTCAGCATGACGACCTCGACATCTGCCTCGCGCAACCTGCGGACGGCAACCAGCGCGCTCTCGCGGACGGTATCGGCGACGGCGATGACGCCAGCCAGTGAACCGTCGATCGCGACGATCATCGGCGTCCGCCCTTCGCCGGCCAGCCGGTCGATCTCGTCACGCAGCGGCTCGACCTCGATGCCTCGGTTGGCCATCAGGCGAGCGTTGCCGATCAGGATCTCGCGATCCTTAACGATCGCAGCCAGCCCCTCGCCGGAGATGGCTTCGAAGTGGGTCGCCTCACCTGCCGGAAGGCCGCGCTCGGCGGCGGCCCGGACAATCGCCTCACCCAGCGGATGCTCGCTGCCCCGTTCGGCGTCGGCTGCCAGCCGCAGCAGGTCGTCGGCGTCGATACCCGGCGCCGGCAACAGGTCGGTCAGGCTCGGACGCCCCTCGGTCAGCGTGCCGGTCTTGTCGAAGACGACCGTGTTGACCTTCGAGACGTTCTCCAACGTTGCGGCATCCTTGATCAGGATGTTATGTCGTGCGCCGATGCCGGTTCCGACCGCTACAGCGGTCGGCGTCGCCAGGCCGAGCGCGTCTGGGCAGGCGATGACGACGGCTGAGATGGCGAACGTCAGCGCCATAATGGCCGACTCACCACCGAAGACGTACCAGGCCACGAAGGTGACGATTCCCGAACCGACTGCCAG
Organism: uncultured Chloroflexia bacterium; assembly: GCA_963763325.1. Taxonomy (GTDB): domain Bacteria; phylum Chloroflexota; class Chloroflexia; order Thermomicrobiales; family CFX8; genus JBBECJ01. The sequence continues at coordinate 313,676 of CAVXOL010000023.1, read as the reverse complement.
CAGGACGAGCCACTGTGCCGCCGAATCTGCGAGCCGCTGACCGGGAGCCTTGCTCGACTGCGCCCGCTCGACGAGCGAGACGATCTGCGCGAGCGCCGTCTCGCTCCCGACGTGCGTCGCGCGGAACATCACGCTGCCGCTGCGGTTGATCGAGCCGCCGACGACAGCGTCGCCCTGTCCCTTCTCGACCGGGACGCTCTCGCCGGTCACCAGCGACTCGTCGATACTGGTCGTGCCGCTGACAATCTCACCGTCGACCGGGACCTTGTCGCCGGGCCGCAGCCGAACGATGTCGCCGACGACGACCTCTGACGACGGCACCTCGACCTCGACCCCGTCGCGAACGACGGTCGCCGTTGGCGGGACGAGGTCGAACAGGGCGCGCAGGGCATCGGTCGTCCCGCGCCGGCTCTTCATCTCCATCCAGTGACCGAAGAGGACGAACGTCACCAGCATCGCGGCCGCCTCGAAGAACGTCTCGTCGTCGGTAAAGATTGTCAACCCGACCGAGAAGACGTAGGCGGCCAGAACGCCGGTAGCGATCAGGACGCTCATGTTGAGCGCGCGCGACTTCAACGAGTAGTACGCTCCGGCGATGAAGATCCAGCCGGCCCAGAGGACGATCGGTGTCGTCAGCGCTAACATGATCCAGTTGGCCGGTCCCGGCAGGTCGATCCCGAACAGGTTCTCGGCGACCGGCGACCAGAGGACGGTTGGGATGGTCAGCAGCAGCGCGACGACGAAGCGGTTGCGCATGTCCCGCTCCATTTCGGCTGCCATCGTCGGGTCGCTCATGTCGTGCGCGCCATGCGCGCCGTGGCCGGCGTGGCCCGCTGCTGGTGCGTGCGCGGTGTGGTCAACCGTCGCCGGCGCCGCATGACCGGCATGGTCGGCGTGCGCCGCGTGCGTGATCAGCCGCGACATGCGCGCTGTGGTCGTGCACTGGTTCGATGACGGTCACAGCATCGTGACCGGTGTGGGCTGTGTGATCGTGCGCCGCCTCGGCTGGCCGCTCGGCGGTCGCCGCACGGCCTCGTGCGACGTGGCCGTGGTGGCCGTGGTGTCGTGCTTCCATCTCGTACTGCATCCTGTCCTGTGTCGTTCCCATCGTGATTGGCGCCGTTGCAACCCGATGTGCCAGATGTTCCATGCTCGGCCGCTCGCCATCGCAGCAGTAGCCGGCCTCGTGGACGATCGTCTTCGCCTCTTCCTCGCTCAGTTCTCCGCCCCGGGCAGTCAACGTCGCCGTCCCGGCTCGATAGTCGACGCTGGCCGCCGCGATCCGCGAGTCCGACCTGAGCCGCGCTTCGAGGTCCCTCGCACAGCAGAAGCAGGCCAGGTCAGTGATGCGGACGATTATCGTGGCAGCCATCTGCTCCCCTCGGTCAACGTCGGGAATCCTCGTCGAAAGCATACCCCCTGGGGGTATAGTAGCATGAGCGTCAAGTGATCGCGCCACCTAGCTGAAGTCAGATCGATGATCGATTCGGTAACATGCTGCTCGACAGGACCAGCGCATCTACGTCCACAAACGTCGTTTGCCGCCGTCGGTACAATTGACGGGTTGGCACGGATTCTTGATGCATCCTGGTGGGCGTTCATGACGGCGACGAAGCGATTCAACATTCCAACTGTTCTCAACGGACCGCGTGTGGCGGAGGCTGCTGCATGTCCGGTGCGGAGGCCGTTGGAGCCGCTGCCGAGGCTGGCGCCGGAGGACGCACGCGAGTTGATCGGGCGCTACGATGTCGGGCCGATCGACGGCAACGAGCGGCTGGTCGTCGTCGCGATGAGTGGTGGGGTCGATTCGGCGGTGACGGCGCTGGTGCTGCGCGAGCGCGGCTATCGCGTCGTCGGGATGAACATGCGCCTCTTTAACCCGCCCGACGACCACGGGCAGATCAACCCGTGCTGCTCGCTGGAGGCGATGGAGGACGCCCGTGCTACCTGCCAGTCGATCGACGTGCCCTTCTACCCGATGGCGATGCAGCAGGAGTTCGAGGAGCTGGTCATCGACAAGTTCGTCGATGAGTACGCTAACGGCCGGACGCCGAACCCGTGCCTGGAGTGCAACCGGCACGTCAAGTTTAAACACCTGATCGCCAAGGCGAAGCTGCTGGGCGCAGAGCATCTCGCGACCGGCCACTACGCGCGGATCGAGCGCGATGACGACGGCATCTTCCACCTCTACCAGGCGTTCGACGACCGCAAGGACCAGTCGTACGTGCTGCACACGATGTCGCAGACACAACTCAGCTACCTGCTCTTCCCGCTCGGACGGCTGACGAAGCCGGAGGTGCGCGAGCTGGCACGCGGCTTCGGCCTGCCGGTGGCGGACAAGCCGGAGAGCCAGGACATCTGCTTCGTCGGCAAGGGATCATACGCACAGTTCGTCGCCAAGCGACGCCCGGGCCTGACCGAGCCGGGCGAGATCGTCTCGCCATCGGGAGATGTCCTCGGCCAGCATCAGGGGTTGCTGCATTACACGGTCGGCCAGCGCAAGGGGCTGCGTATCAACGGGCCGGAGCCGCGCTTCGTCCTGCGGCTGGAGACGGCCACCAACCGGCTCGTTGTTGGCACCCGCGCCGACATGACCTTCAGTAGCCTGCTGGCGACCGGCGTGACGCTGACGACCGACGACTGGCCGAGCGAGCCGTTCGAGTGTGCGGCTGTCGTCCGCTATCGCGGCACCCGCTATGCGGCGACCGTCGAGCCGCTGGAGCCGGGCGAGGTCCGTGTGCGCTTTGCCGAAGCCCCCAGTGCCGTCGCTCCAGGCCAGGCCGTCGTCTTCTATCGTGACGACGAGGTGCTGGGCGGCGGCACGATCGCCAGTGCTGAGTAGAATGTGCTACTTGAACGTGCTGAGTTTTGAGGATGCGTCGTACCACCCTGTAGGGGATGACGTCTCGTCCCCTCCCCGATTCCCGATACCCGATTCCCGCGCATGTCACCGTCGATCATCCTGAGTGTCGTCATCGCGACCGCCTACGGATGCGGCTTCCATGCCGTCTTCGGGCGGCGGTTGTGGCAGTGGCCGATCTTCTGGCTGGCTGCCGTCACAGGATTCTTCCTGGGCTATATCCTCGGTGTCGCGACCGGTCTGGAGCTTGGCCGGATCGGTAGCGTGCCGCTGGTTGCCTCGACGCTCGGGGCCGCTGTCCTGCTGGCGCTTGCGTGGTACTTTACCGACGTAGGTGAAACGTCAGATGACAGGTGACAGGTGACAGGGAACAGGGAACAGGAATCAGAGGTCGGTCTGTGAGTAGAGAGACTCGCGCTCGACCACCAGATATTGGCCCCTGACACGCGATACCTGTCACCTGCCACCTAACGTGCGACAATTCAGGACAGTCCGAGTGCCGGATGGCGTCAGCGTGGGTACGTGGAGCTGATGGCGACAAGACGCGTGCAGGAGGAAAGCTGATGTGGAAAGCCATAGTTGGCGGGGTGCTAGCGGTCGTGCTCTTGGGCGCGGTTGTCTACTGGCTATACACCCTCGGCGGCGATGACCAGTCTTCCCTCGAGATAGCACGTGACATTGTCATCGTCTTCTTCGGCTTGATGATGGTCGTTGTCACGCTGCTGATGGCGGTGGCCGTTGCCGGACTGGCGTATCTGATCATCGTCGTGCGGCGGAAGCTCGTCCCGATTATGGAGCAGGTCGTCGTCCTCCAGGAGAAGGCCGTCTCGATGCAGGAGTCGACGCTGGAGACGCTGCAGCGCGTGAAGGGCACGACTGACTTCGTCACCGAAGAGGTCGCGTCGCCGATCATCTCCGTCTACGGCACGGTCGCCAAGGGCCGGATGATGATGAAGACCGTCACCGGTCGCGACAAGGGCTCCGAGCGCAAGACGACCGCAAAGCTGCTCAAGTAGTTCCCGCGATCCGGGGCTGCCTGGCCGAAGGGAGAAAACGGGATGACGACCGCCGTGCGGCTGGAAACTCGTGGCGCGCTGTCAACGCTGCGCGACATCGACTGGGAACAGCATCTGCGCGATCCGAGCGGCGACACATCATCCCTGTCGCTGCTGAGCGGTCTTGGCCTCGGCGCATTGGTCGGGTTCATCGTCGCGCTGCTGATGGCGCCCCAGCCTGGACGCCAGGCACGCGAGCAGATCCGCGACACCGGGATCGAGCTACGCGCCCGATCCGCCCGCTGGCGCGCCGGCCCCAACGAAACGGACTCTAATCCAACGCTTGCCGATGAAGCCGAAGACGCCGAGGTTGAACTGCTGCGGCGAGTGACACGGGAATAGGTGTCATGTGACAGGTTGTCAGGGGCTGGTGGCCTCGCAGGTGCCTGCCCTCGACCCGCACGGGCCGAATCCTGATACCGGTTACCGTGCTTGGAACTCAAACGGCGGGTGAATCTCGTGCAGGTACTGGGTGTCGTATTGCTGGCGGGAGAGTGGGCCGTGGTTGGCGGCCTCGAAGGTCGTCAGCATGCTGCGGAGTTGCTCGATCTGGCGCGGTGACGGGTCCTCAATGAACACGGCCAGAATGACAACGTGCTCACCGTGCGCGAAGTGCAGGACGTGGCCTTCGGCCAGTTCAGTCTTGTGAACGCGTGAGCCAAAGACTTCCTCACTGATCGAGTCGAAGGCAGAGAGGATTCCGGCCACCAGCGCCTCATCCAGCGCAAATGTCCCGTACGTGAAGAGCGGCAAACCAGACGGCGTGACGATCGCGACCGTGTTAACTGGACTTTCGGGGGCGCGATCGAGCCGGTTGACACGCATCGGCGTCGGCATCTTGCGTGGATTGGCAGCCCGCTTGGATATCTCCCCTTGCTCGGCGCGCAGGTTTGCGATCTCGTCGGTCATATCGGCCGTCAGGATATCGTAGCGCCGCTGGCTGATTTCGCCGAGCGCCAACAGTTGGTTGATGTGATCGTACTCGGCCTGGAGCTGCGAAAGCTGATCCTGGATGACCGTGATCCGCTCGCGCCGGGTGCGCTCGACGCCCATCACCTTCGTCGTGCGCTGCAGCCGCTCGACGTGCCGAGCGCGGGCGCGACGAGCCTGCAGCCGCTCTTCCTCAGGCGAGAGCCGCCAGCCGCGCCAGTAGCTGGAGACATCGCTCCAGTCGGCGTGCGCGAAGGCGTTGAAGTCGGCCGTCCGGCCCAGCAGCGACAGGACGACGCCAGCCAGCGAGAGCAGCCAGCAGGCGAGGAGCGGCGTGATAATCCACGGCAGGACATCGGTCCCCAGTGTCGAGGGGCGAGGGATGCCGGCGACCAGCAGCATGCCCGCGTCGGCGACAAAATCGCTGCCGTCATATGGAGCGTTTGCACGTGGCCCAGTCCGCCACCACAGCGCCAGCATTCCGCCGACCCAGATGAAGCGCAGTAGGTGCAGCACGAGCGCGACGCGGCTGTGCAGCAGCGAGAAGCGACGGCTCGGCCTTGTGATGAAGATAAAGATGCTGAATGAGGAGAGATATGACACCGCCGCGATCAGGCGCGCACCCGTCCCAGGCGGACGGACGACGATGGCGTATCCATCTGGAAATGGATCGTCATCAGATGGGTCATACGCTTCGACTGCGGCGCCACCACTGACACGTGTCAGATTGCCGCGGCCAATTGAAAGGTGTGGTTCGGGATTCATGGCTCTCGCTCTGGCCTTCAACATCCACGCCCCGACCGGCTCACAAACACGAACGCTTTGGATGACACCAGCCTGGCCCTGCACGCAATGGCCGGTACTGATCGACCGGCAGCGACATGATGCGCGGCAACGCTTCGAGTATAGCAGTGCAATTCGGCTGGACCGCCCGGCGAACTTGTCCATCAGTCCTGTTTTCGGCGGCTGGACGCGGGATACTTTATGTTATGATGAACATTCGGAAACGTGGTGAACCGGGGTTGGGCCAGGACGGTGACGACGCGAGGAACAGGACAGGACAACGCGCCGCAACCACGCGGCAAGACACGAGGAGACATCCTCAATGTCCTGAAACGGTCAGACGGGCAGACTGCCGACCAACTCGCCGAGCGGCTGGGCATCTCGACGATGGCCGTCCGCAAACACCTGACGGCGCTTGAACGCGAGGGGCTGATCCACGCCGATTCGCTGCGGCTGCCAGTCGGCCGGCCGGTTCGTGTCTACCGCCTCTCGGACGCCTCGGACGACCTCTTCCCCAACCAGTACGACTCGATTGCGGTCGAGTTTCTGAGCGACCTGGTGCACCTCGACGGGCCGGACAAGGTCGATATGCTCTTCAACCGCCGAGCCGAGCGGACGTTCGACTACCTGCGGCAGCGCGTCAGCCGCGCCAGGACGTTCGAGGACCGCGTTGCGGCGCTCGCATCCGGGATGGACGATCTTGGCTACCTGGCCAATTGGGAGAAGGTCGGCCCCGGCGAGTTCGTCGTCAACCAGTACAACTGCGCCATCCAGCGCATCGCCTCGGTCTTCCCGCAGGCCTGCTTCTATGAGCTCGAAACCTACCGTCGCCTGCTCGACGCCGACATCGAACGCTCCTGCCACCTGATGAGCGGCGACCACCGCTGCTGCTATACGATCAGGCAGCGCTGATGGCGGGCGACGAGGCACGAGTCCTGAAGTACGTGTAACTTGTGCGCTGTTCTCGTGCCTCGTCCCTTATGCCCTGTCCCACGTCCCTGCGGTTCCTTACCAGGCCGCGATCTCCTGAGAGACCGATCCCAGCAGTTCGACCCCGGCCACTGGATCGAGGCCAAAGCTGACTGCGTAGGCGACGGTGAATCCGGTCTCTCGAATGCGTTCAAGCTGTTGCAGGAGCTCGTCGCGGGTTGTCGTTGGAGTCACCCAGGTCATCGTCGTCTTCTCGATCGCATCATAGTCGCGACCTTCGCGCTCGCAGTGTGCTCTGAGGACCTCCAGCTTGCGGCCCGCTTCCTCAGTGAAGAAGATGTTGCAGGCGTCGGCATATTTCGCCACCAGCCGTAGCGTCTTCTGCTCACCAGAGCCGCCGACCATCAGGTATGGCCGCGGCTGGCTCAAACTCTGCGGCGAGTTGAGCGTCCGTTCCAGTTGGTAGTGGACGCCGTTGTATGGCTCGTCATTCCCGCTCCACATCTGCAGACAAATCTGGAGCGCTTCTTCGAGCCGTTCGAAGCGCTCTGCCGTTGGTGGAAACGGCAGGCCAAGCCCGCGCGACTCCTCGTCGTTCCAGGCCGCGCCGATACCAAGACCAGCTCGACCGCCCGAGAGGACATCGAGGGTGGTCACCTGCTTGGCGAGCAGTCCCGGTTCACGATAGACGACACCCGTTACGAGCACATGCAACAGGGCGCGACTGGTGTGCGCCGCCAGGAAGCCAAGCGTCGTATATGCCTCGAGCATTGGGTCTTCCGGCGGACCCATGACGCCAATCTGCCAGACGTGGTCCATGACGGTGATCCGTTTGATGCCGGCTTCTTCCGCTTCCTTCGCGACTCGTGCGAGCGTCGGAGCCATCGCGGCTGGGCCACCGTTCCACGTCTGATTGGCGATGTGTAGACCGAGATCCATCGTCGTTCCTCCCCGTGGTTGCGTTGCAATGCGCAACACACCTGATGCAGTTCGTTGGTTGAGGCTGTGAGATCGTGTATTCTGAAGCGGAACATCCTCCGTTTCGGTCCAGAGCATAAACGGAGGAGCCTCCGTTTGTCAAGATGAGGGAATGATGGTGGACGCCCGGCCACAACGCGCCGACGCGAAGCGAAACCGCGACAAGCTGCTGACCGCAGCGACGGAAGCGTTCGCCGAGGGCGGTCCGGACGTCGCGTTGGAGACGGTCGCCGCCCGGGCTGGCGTCGGTGTCGGGACGTTGTACCGTCACTTCCCGAACCGAGAAGCACTGATGGTCGCGACCTATCAGCACGAGGTAGATGAGCTGTGTGCGGCTGCTGAAGAACTGCTCCGATCACTGCCCCCTGACGAGGCCCTGCGCGCGTGGATAGAACGTTTCGCCGCCTACGCCGTCACCAAGCGCGGGATGGGAGAAGCGCTGCTCTCAGCACTCGCGTCTGACTCGACGATGTACGCGGAGACCCGCGAGCGGATCCTCGATGCACTCCGCCTGCTGCTCGACACCGGAGCTGCGTCCGGCAAACTTCGCGCGGACATCGCTCCGGAAGACGTCATGCGCGTCATCAGCGCGATCTGGTACGTCCCGAACGGCCCTCAGTGGCGAGAGACCATCGGCAACATGCTCCGGCTGGTCATCGACGGTCTGCGCTACGGCGTGCAGGAGCAACAGCCTCGGTAGCGCGTTTCCCGCACGGATTGGCGACGGGCGCGCCACGGACCGATCATCCACGCTGGCTGGATGGTGATCAAGATGGCGGAGATGCATTCCACGGAATATACTTCCGCAGAAGTGATCTGTCGCGGTCCATGCGAGAGGCGTCGAGCCAATGAGCGCAACTCCACCGAGCCGGATCGAATGGTTGAGCGATCTCGTTCGCCTGGAGATTGCGCTCTGGAACCGGATCGACGCGCGGCTGCGCCAGGAGCACAACCTGTCGCTGGCCCACTTCGAGACGATCTATATCGTCGGGCGTTCGCGCGACGAGCATCTGCGCGTCGGCGAGATCGCGACGGCGCTGGGGACGACCGTGGGTGGAACCAGCAAGATCGTGGACCGCATCGAGCGTGCCGGGCTGCTGCGCCGCGAGCCTGATGCTTCGGACCGCCGCGCCAGCCACGTCGCCCTGACTGATGCGGGAAGGAACACGCTGCGTGAGGCCAGCGCGACGTTCGATGCCGAGATGGCCAGGCTGCTTGACGCAGCCCTCAGCGTCGAGCAGCAGAATTGCCTGCATGCATTAGGCAGACGTCTCCTGGACGCGACTGAAGCGGCCACCACCACTCCCTCGGTACGACAGAGGTCCAACTAGACAGGTCACGCTTCACCCGAACCCGTTCACGATGATTGCGAGGTCATGATGCCGATACCATCCCCAGTCTTCCTGACCGGTCAGAATCTCGCGTTTGACGAGGCGAGTGAGACCGTTGCGACGCGACTGACCGAGCATGCACGGACGATGGAGCAGGGCGTCTATCAGGTCGCGGAGCAGTTCTACGTCGCCGTCGGCTACGGCAACGCCAACATGGCGATGGTGGTCGGGACCGATGGCGTGCATCCTGATCGATTCGATGGAGAACGCGGAGGCGGCGCGCGAGGCGCTGGCCGATCTGCGGCGAGTCAGTGACAGCGACGAGCCCGTCCGGGCGCTGATCTACACCCACAGCCATCCCGACCACAGCTCCGGCTCACGCGGACTGCTCGATCCGTCCGAGGTCGAGCCGGGAGCAGGTCGCGATCTACGCGCACGAGCGGTTGCTGGCCGGGATGCGGGGCAATCCGAGCCTCGGGATGATGGGCGCCGTTGCGGCTAGCCTACTCGTTCGGCTGGGGTCTTGAACGCGGCGCCGATGGACTGGTCGAGGTTGGCCTGGGACCACTACTGCGGTTGGGACGACCGGCTTCCTGCCGCCGACGACGACCTTTCAGGGATCGCTCGAGATCGAGGTGGCCGGTATCCGCGTCCACCTGCGCGAGGCGCCGAGCGAATCGGACGACGAGATCGTGCTCTGGTTCCCGGACCACGGCGTGCTACATTCGGCAGACGTCATCCAGGGCGAATGCCTCGCAAACCTGTACGCCCTGCGCGGCGCCGTCCGTGATATCTGGCAGTGGATCCGGGCGATCGACATGCTGCGTGAGTTCTGGGGCAGATGCGCTGATCCTCGGGCATGGCCGTCCACTGACGGGACAAGACGAGATTAGCTGATCTGCTGACCGCCTATCGGGATGCGATGCAGTACATCCACGATCAGACCGTGCGATTGATGGCGCGCGGGCTGACTCCCGACGAGCTGGTCGAAGAGATCAGCGAGCTACCGCCGCGCCTGCGCGACCATCCATGGCTCGGAGAGTTCTACGGCACCGTTACGCAGACAGTACGGCAGATCTACGCCAACACCTTCGGTTGGTGGGAGGGCGACCCGACGTTCATTGACCCACTCCCGCGACCTGTGCGATCCCGACGCTATGTTGAGGCGATGGGTGGACGCGACGCAGTCGTTGCGAACGCCACGCTGGCGCATGCGGACGGCGACTACCGTTGGACAGCAGAGATCCTGACCCACGCCCTGCGGGTCGATCCTGCCGACCAGCGTGCGCGGCAGCTCAAGGCCGCACGCGCTGCGACAGCTCGGATATCAGGCGATCAACCCGATCTGGCGCAACAACTACCTGATGGCGGCCAAAGAACTCGACGGGACGCTGGATCAGTCCGGACTCATGGCCACGATGCGGTGCGTTTGCCAATCCGGACGTTGGAGCAACGATGCCGATCCCGCTGCTCCTGCGCGTGTTCGCCACCCGGCTGGACGCGACGCTCAGCGATGGGATCCACATCAGGGTGGGGATTCACTGCACCGATACCGGCACGAGCTATGGTCTCGCGGTCCGTTCCGAGGTGGTGGATGTGCTGGAAGGCGCTCCCGCAGAGGCGACGTTCGAGATGCAGACGACCGAGCCAACCGTACGCGGCCTCCTGACGGGCCGGATCACCTGGTCGAGTGCCGTCGATGACGGCGCGGTGACGCTTACCAAAGGCACCGCCGAGGATGCAACGCGGTTCTGGAGTCTGTTCGATCCACCGATTGGAGCACTTCCGGCGCTGGCGCTGCGGTAATCGTCGCTGACGCTCGTCCCCTTCCCCGTAGGGACCGATCTAGATCGTCCGCGGCCCGCAGGCCGACGGTCTACGATGGCGCGAACACGGGCGCAGACGTCTGCCCCGCTCGATGTCCCATGTTCGACGCGTCGGCCTGCGGGCCGCGGACCGATCTAGATCGTCCCTACGAGAAGTGGAGATATGCATTGTTTACAGCGCCCGCAGCCTCGGCAGGACGTCCTTGCCGTAGAGGCGCAGGAAGCGCTCCTGGTCGGGGCCGGGGGCGTGGAAGATCAGGTGGGTGAAGCCGAGGTCGATGTAGGTCTTGATCTTCTCGACCTGCTCGTCCGGGTCGTCGGAGACGATCCAGCGGCTGGCGGCGCGCTCGACCGGCAGGGCGTCGGCGAGTCGCTCCATCTCAAGCGGATCCTCGACGCCGGTCTTCTCGTCGCTGGAGAGCGCCAGCGCGGCCCAGTGCTTCGTGTCCTCCAGCGCGCGCTGCTTGTCGGTGTCGTACGAGACCTTCATCTCGATCGTCATCTCGAGGCTGCTGGCGTCGCGGCCAGCCTTCTCGGCGCCCTCCTGGACGGCCGGGACGAGCGTCTCGGTGTAGAGTTCCGGCGCCTTGCCGCTGGTGCAGATGAAGCCGTCGGCAACCCGGCCGGCCAGCCGGGCGGCCGTCGCTCCTGAGGCAGCCACATAGAGTGGGATGCCCTCCTCCGGGCGGTCGTAGACGGTCGCGTTCTGGGTCTGGTAGTACTTGCCCTCGAAGGTAACCCGTTCCTCGGTCCAGAGCCGCTGCATCAGGGTGATCGCCTCACGCAGACGCGCGAAACGTTCCTTGAAGTCTGGCCACTCGATGCCGATCGACGGAATCTCGTTCAGCGACTCGCCGGTGCCGACACCGAGGAAGACGCGACCCGGCGCGAGGCAGCCGAGCGTCCCCATCGCCTGGGCGACAATCGACGGGTGATAGCGGAAGGTCGGCGTCACGACGCTGGTGCCGAGCCGGACGCGGCTCGTCCGCTCGCCGAGGGCCGCCAGCCAGGCGAACGAGAACGGCGAGTGGCCGTGCGTATGCCGCCAGGGCTGGAAATGGTCGCTAACGACGACCGAGTCGAAGCCGACCTGCTCGGCGATGACCGAGAACTCCAGCAGCTCGCGCGGCCCGAATTGCTCCGCCGACGCCTTGTAACCGAGTGTAAGCACCGTTCCTCCCAACGTAGCCAGTTAGCGTGTCAGCCAGTCAGCCGCCGGCTGGTGGTTGCTATGACTGATAACACCAGTCCGCCGGTTTCCATCCCACTCTCGCCAGATCGCTGCCAGCCAGCGGACGATGGAATGATGATAGACGAACGAGGCGATTGTCGTGGCGTGTGTAATGTGTAGCGGGAAGAGGGACGGCTTTCCCACCGGTTATTGGCCGAATCCCGCGTGTCGCGCCGCACGCGTCACGCATTACTCCGCCCGCATGTCTTCAGCGCGGAAGCCGGTTGGGGTGTGGTCCCAGTCGCTGGCGAGGGCTTCGTCGATCGCGGACTCGACGGTGAGGGTGGCTCCAGCGAGCCAGGCAGTATTGAAGGCGATTTCGCCGGTCTGGGAGCGGGCAGCGGTGATCGAGCGGTCGAGGACCTCGCGGTCGTTGGGCTGGATGGCGCCGCCGACTTCGGCACGGAGGGCATCGGCGGCGCCGAAGAGGCGGGCAGCGCGGATCGGCGCACCAGTCGCGGCGGCGATCATCGCGACTTTCTCAAGCGTCGAGGCCAAGTGAGACTGGTTGCTCAGTTCGCGCCGCATGACCAGTACCTCGCGTTGGAGATCCATTGCCCGCTGTAGTCGCCGAGGGCGAACGCGACCATCCCGAGGTTACCGAGCGAAATCGCTTCGCTATGCCGGTCGCCGGTCTCCCGCGCGAGGGCGGGCTCTCCTCTATCAGTGCCATGGCGTGCTCGTACTCCCGCTGGAAGTAGCGAATCAAGCCGAGGTTGCCGAGCATGAACCTGACGTGGGTCGGATCGTCAAGGCGCGGAACCGTCCGAGCGCCTCGCTCGTAGAGCGCGACAGCACGGTCGTAATCCATCTCGGCGTCCGCGATCAGGCCGAGGTTCCCGTAGCAGCAGGCGACACCACGCGCATCTCCCAGGTCGCTGAACATGGCGCGCGCCTCGTTGTTGCAATCCGTTGCGCGTTGGTTGTCTCCGAGGAAATAGGCGAGCACGCCGGCACCAATGAGCGACCATGCTCGCGGTCGACGGTCCGGCGCCGTCGAGCGCAGCGCCTGTTCGAGCCAGTGATCGTCCTTCAGTAAAGTGTCCTTCGGTGACCCAGAAGCGATAGACAGCGGCGGCAATCCGCTGTGCCGTCTACGGTGTCTCGTTGCTCGATTGCCCAACCTAGTGCCGCACGCAGGTTGTCGTGCTCGGTGTCAAGCCGGCTGAACCAGTGCTGCTGGTCAGCGCCGGTCAGTTCCGGCTCGGCCCGCTCGGCGAGATCGGCTGCCCAAGCAGCGTGGCGTCGGCGCGCCTCAAGCTCGTCACCTGCGGCGGCCAGTTGCTCCAGTCCGTACTCACGAATCGTCTCCAGCATCCCGAAGCGCGGGATGCCGTCGCGGCGTGGTCGATCGTCCGCAGCAGGCTTTTGTCGACCAGCGACGTGACGCCGTCCAGCATGTCGAGTGGCGCGTCGGGGCCGGCGACGGATTCGGCAGCGTCCAGCGTGAAGCCGCCGGAGAAGACAGCCAGCCTGCGGAACAGCCAGCGCTCGGCAGGGTCCAGCAGGTCGTGGCTCCAGTCGATCGTCGCCCGCATCGTCTGCTGGCGAGCCGGGAGATCGTGTGCGCCGCCGGTCAGCAACGGCAGCCGCTGGTCGAGGCGGGCGAGCAGATCGGCTGGCGCCAACACCTTGACGCGCGCGGCTGCCAGCTCGATCGCCAGCGGCAGGCCGTCGAGCCGGACGGCAAGCCCGGCAACGTCCCGGGCATTGGCAGCTGTCAGCGCGAATGCGTGCCGGGCCGATTCAGCACGCCGCACGAACAGATCGACGGACGGCACACGCCCGAGTTCGTCCGGCGGGGGCAGGTCATGCAGGTTCGGCAACGCAAGCGGCGTGACCGGATATTCCCACTCCGCGCGCAGCCGCAGCGGCTGGCGGCTGGTCGCCAGAATCGTTCAACCCGGCGCATCGTTCGAGCAATTGCGCGATTTCCGGAGCGGCCATCGCGACATGTTCGACGTTGTCCAGCACGAGCAGCAACTGCGACTCGCGCAGCGTCTCGACCAGGCTCGCCATCACCGACGATTCGCCGGTGTCACGCGCTCCGCATGATTGGGCGATGGTTGCAAGGACACGGGAAGGATCGGACAGTGGTGCAAGATCGACGAAGATGGCACCGTCCCGGAACGCATGGGCAACCCGTCTGGCAGCCTCGATCGCCAGACGCGTCTTACCGACACCGCCGGGGCCGGTCAGTGTCAGCAGGCGCGGTTCCGGTTGGGCCAGCAGCGAGGTCGTCGCGGCAAGCTCCCGCTCGCGACCAATCAATGCCGTTGGTGGCAGCGGCAGTTGAGCAGCCGGAGGAGCGGGTTCAGGGTCGGCCGGGCCGGCAGGCTCAGGCGCTCGCCCACGGGCGATTTCGGCGAACTCGGCTCGCTCGCCCTCCGGCAACCGGAGACCGTCCGCCAGCATCTGGACCGTGTCGCGGCGCGGGCGAAGGATGGCGCCCCGTTCGAGATCGCTGATCAGGCGCGTACTGACGCCCGCCCGTTCGGCCAGTTCCTCCTGGGTGATGTCCGCTGCTGTTCGCAGCCGCCGCAAGAAGCTGGCCAAAGGCAGACGGCGTCGCGCGCTGTGGTCTGGGATCGTGCCGCGTGTCGTCAGTCGCTGTCATCGGATGCAGCCTCCCACGTTATGACAACGTGCCGGCGCAATCGCGACGGGGGTGTGTCAGCCCCGCAACCACATTCGACAGCGTCAAGGCACCGCTGTCAAGTCCCAGGGCCGAAATCCTGTGACCGCAACTGTGAGTCATCTTCGTGGAGATCGTGGCGTCGCGCCCTCAGACTACAGGCAGGTACTCATCACAACATCGTCTGCGAAGGATAAGGAGCAGCAGGATGGCATTCGCGAAAGTCGCCCTTCACCAGTTGTTCTCATGGTGCCCACTCAATCAACAGTCTCGCCCCGGCATCGTCGATCGCGGTCAGGAAGCCAGTCCTGCCACCGATGTCGCTCTAAACGGCCGACCAACCGAGCAGCGTCACCGGGTCAGCGGATCCGTTCAGCGAACGGTGTCCGCGGACCTGCGCCAGTGCGAACCCTGGCGGCAGTCGGCGTTGCTCGACGCCGCCGCACGCAACGATGTGACCCGGCACGATCGCCTGACCAGGTAAGCAGTCTGCCCCGCTGGCATGGACCCGAGGTGGCGTACGCCATGAACTGAGAGGCATTCGATGAGGATTTGCATAGCATCGGCCATTGGCCGTGGACAGACTCTTCTCTCATCTTTCGATGACGCATTGTTTCGATGTGGTGTTCACAACTACAACCTGCTCGCCCTCTCGTCCGTCATTCCTCCCGGTTCGCGGATCGAGGAGTCCGGCCGCCATGCGCCGGCCATTGACGAGCATGGCGACCGGCTCTACGTCGTCAAGGCGGAGGCCAGGTCAGACCAGGACGACGAAGCCGTCGCGGCCGGCATTGGCTGGTATCAGTGGGGCGACGGCCGGGGACTGTTCGTAGAGCATGAGGTAATCGGTGCCTGCCCAGACTGCGCCGAGGCGCATGTCAGACAGCTGATCTATCTCTCGCTCCACGATCTGTGTCAGGTGCGAGATATCCAGTTCGACGAGCGATGTGTCGGCCTCAAGACAATTGCCAGGGTCGCCAACGGTTTCCCAACGACGGCGCTCGTCGTGGCCGTCTTCCAGTCGGAACGCTGGACCGCCGACGCCAACGGAGGAGGCAGCTGATGCTGGGGATGTCAGCGACGGCGAGCTGGGCAATGATCCTGCTGCTCTCGGTTGCCGGTGATGCGATGGCGACCGCCTATCTCAAGATCTCCGGCGACCGAATCGACGGGCTGGGGTTCTTCGGCGCGGCCGTTGGCGGGGTTGTCGTGTTCGCGCCATCGATCGTGTTATTCGGCTATGCCTTGAAGACCGGTCCTTCCTACATCGCGACTGTCGGCATCTGGGCGGTCGGCGTCTATGCCGTCAACGCCGTGCTGGGGTTCCTTGTATTCGGCGACACCTTCAGCCTCCGGGCAGCCCTCGGCATCGGGCTGGCATGCCTGACGGTCGTCCTCCTCAAGCCTGCGTAGCGCAACCACCACAGCCCAACCCACTCACCACACGAACGATCAACTAACCTGTCAACATCCGAACAATCGCTGCCATATCCCGCACCCAGATGGGACTTCCAGAAAGGTGCGGGACTTGCGGCGCTGCCTGACGATCCGGATCAGCAAAGAGCCAGCGGACTCGCTCCGCAAAACCACGTATGTTCGATGCGTAATAGGGTTTGCCGAATTCATGATTACGCAGTAATGTGTTCAGAGACAGTCCATGGGGATGCCGGGATAGCCGCGACGACTGGGAACGCCGTAGGCGACCTGGCCCGGCCTGTCGATCGCAGCCAGTGGGGATGGCTGCATACCGCAATGGACGAGAGCTCAAAAGCAATCGGGGAGAGGGAGAAATGGATGGCACGGATCTTTGCCGGCGAGTTGAGCATGATCGACAACGAAGTACTCGACACGCTCAAGCGACTTCCTGATTCGTTCTGGGTCTTCGCCGAGTTCAACATTGGCCGTAACATCGACTGGTTCATTGTCCGACCCGACGCACCATCGACGTTGATCCTCACCGAGCTCAAGCGTAGCTCGAAGCCGATCCGGGGCGCGGTCAACGGGCTCTGGGAGAAGCTCACCATCACCGGCGAGTGGGGAGAACTCCCGACAAATGGAACAGACACCAATCCCTACTGGCAAGCGGTGAACTCAGCCAACGCGATGGCTGACTGGCTCTGGAACAACCAGCAGCTCTACCGCGAGACGGCTGACATCCGTCCGGCGGGGGAGTTTCGCGTCTGGCCAGACCTCCTGCTGCTCTCGCCGCCTGGAACGATCCACCGACTGCCACTGGCGCCGCCGAGCCGCTACGGGCGCTGGTGGTTCAACACCGACGATTGGTTGCGCCACGTGCGCGGCTGGACGCCGAAGTCCGGTGTCACGCTGACGACCCAGGAGATCGGCAACCTTGCCGAGTCGCTGCGGCTGACCGAGATCTGGAGCGGCGGCGAGGTCACGCTGCCACCGCTCCCGCCGATCGATGTGACTCCGGCTAGCGACACCGCCGCCTCGTTCGTCGGCTGGCTCCAGGGCATCGACCAGCGCATCACCCGCCTTGAAAACGAGTTGGCCTGGTATCGCGAGCGTGAACGCGGACGCGATACATCCATTCTGGAGACCAGCCCTCCCGCCTGCATTGACTCGATGCCGGGGACGCAGGTGACAGGTGAGAGGTGACAGGAGTTCGATGCCGGCGATCATACTCCTATTCCCTGTCACCTGTCACCACGTGTGATACGCTGACAAGTCCTGCCGTGCCTGTACGTCACAGTTCTGGGGTCGACTGGGCGTCGAAGGGCCGGGAGGCTGCATTGACACCGAGGGATTCCCGGGGGCGGAAGAGGACTGGATATGAGAGAGCAGGTCGGCGGACGGCTGTTGACGGCTGTCATGCTTGCGTGCTGCGCGCTGTTGCTGTTCAGCGCGGTGACGGTTGCCCAGGAGGATGGAGACCCGCTGCTGGAGAACTGGCAGCGGACCGATAAGCCGGTCATGGACGGCGTCGTCAACCGGACCTGGATGTGGGGGCCGCAGACGGCGGCCTTTCTTACCTGGGAGCGATACGCGAATCGCCCGAGGGCGAGCGCAAGATCATCTACTTCGACAAGTCACGGATGGAGATCACCGATCCGGACGCCGACCGCGATGACCCGTGGTTCGTTAGCAATGGGCTGCTGGTGGTCGAGCTAATGAGCGGCCAGCTCCAGACCGGCCACAATCGCTTCGAGAATCGCAGCCCGTCCGACGTCAACGTCGCGGGCGACACCGACGACCCGAACGGCGTGACCTACGCGACGATGGCGAACCTGAGGGTGCCCTACACCGGTCCGCAGCCTGGGCCGCTGACGTGGACGATTGACGGCCAGGGCAATGTTGGGACCGACTCGCGCTACGCGTCGTACGACATCGACGTGACCTGGTACGAGCCGGCGACCGGTCACTGGGTGGCAGAGCCGTTCTGGGCGTTCATGACGTCGGTCGGGATGGTCTGGGAGGACGACGCCTACTCGCACTGAGGCACTCTTCGCCGATCCGTTCTATGCGACCGGCTTCCCGATTACCGAGGCGTACTGGACGCAGGTGCTGCTGGAAGGGCAGCTGGAAGATGTCCTGCTGCAATGCTTCGAGCGCCGCTGCCTGACCTACACGCCAACCAACGACCCGGGCTGGGAAGTCGAGGCCGGGAACGTCGGGCTGCACTACTTCATCTGGCGCTACGGCGAGCCACCACCGAGGCCGGTCGGCTAGGATCTGGCACCTTGCCGGCTCAGGATCGCATCCCAATCTTCGCGGCGTGGCTCGACGCCGAGTTCGGTGATCGCCAGCCGCAGCACGTCCGCAAGCGAGACCTCGCCGGTCGGCAGGTGGATCTTGTGCGCCTCACCAGTCCTGACAACGGAGTCGTGCCGCGACATCGCCGGACCGATGCGGACGTGCGGGAATTGAACCATTTCCCTGATCATTCTGCGAATGCCACTATACTGGCGGACAAGCATCGACACGCCGATCGGAGCGTCACGATGGCTGTAAGACGTTGCTCGATGATCTCGATGCGAATGCTGCGCGGCGCATCGACTGTCGACGACACGGGATATGCTGCGAAACGTCGAGGAGACGAGTGGATTGGATCTTCGATTTAGCCAGCTGCAGCTTCCATTGAATAGATTCGAGTCGCCAGCTCATGGGAAGACTCCCGGTGCGTGCTGATCGAACAATGCAGCCTGCGTCGTGATGTGCGTTTGATACGACACAACCGTAGAAGTCCTCTTGATTTCGTGTTGATGCGCGCGATGGTTTCACGCCGCCATCGTGCCGACTTTACGGACCTCTATCCGGTGAACGGAATCATCATTACCAGCATCATCACATCGTTGCGGTCCGGATCCTCGATTTCGCCTGCTTCCCACTTCTGGAGGAATTCCTCGCCGCTCATTCCCAGCGTTCGCGAGCCTGACGATCGAACATCACGATGCCTTCTTCGCGGGTCAGTTCAATGACCTGGATGTCATCGGCAGGATCATGTCCAGCAGATCTCTGGATTCAGCCACGACGCTCTTCTTCGTCGTGTCACAGGCACACTCCATGGATCATTGTACAGCCTGACATCATCGTACTAATCCACGCACTCTGGGCGGACGTAGAGGGTCAGGTCGCCTTCCTGGGTCACGACACGGGCGGCAGGGTAGCCGTGGGTGGTGGGGTCGTCGGTGTCCTGGAGGACGGCGTAGCAGGTGGGGGTGTCGGGGGGTGAGAAGTGGAAGTAGTCGACCTGGCCCTGGCCGGTGACCTCGTGGCCGGTGCGCTGGAGGATGGCCATCAGCATGCCGAAGGTGACCGGGTCGGCGTCGGCGTTGGGGAGGTCGACGATCTCGCCGTTGGGGACGGCTTCGGCGAGCTCCCAGAGCCACGGATCGGGGGCCAGGGTGTAGACGGCGTCGGGGCCGGGGAGCGCGAGCGTCAGCTCCGGACGGGCGGCGAGCTGGGCATCGACGACGGCACGCTCGCGGTCGGGGAAGTCGGAGTGGATGATGATGTTGACGACGCCCATCCCCTGCAGCAGCCGGATCGTGTCATCGGAGGGGAAGCTGCGCATCTCCTCGCGGAACGGGTAGTAGGTGGGCGGGACGATCCCGGAGTAGCCGTTGACGGTCTGGTTCCAGTGGAACATCGACCAGAAGTTGGGCCAGGCCGAGCCGACCAGCCCCTCGCCCATCGGCAGCTCCAACGTTGGGGCCGGGTTGTCGCGGATCCAGGCGTAGGCGATCGGCGGGTTGTCGGGCGGGGGCGGCAGCGGGTCGGGCAGCTCCATCCGCGGGACGGTTTCGAGCAGGATGAAGACGAGCAGCAGCCCTCCGAGCGCGGCTCCGACGACGCGCGGCCGTTTGGCGAGGGTGTGCGGATAGCGGCGGAAGAGCGGCAGCTCGTCGCGGCCAAGGCGCCAGAGTCGGTCGACACCCAGCCCGGCCAGCCCACCGACACCGACCAGCGCCAGCAGCCCGAGCCGGGCCGGGACGCGGATCGCGCGGAAGCCGGGTAGCCAGTCGTAGAAGACGCGGTACGGCAGCGGGAAGTCGCGGCCGGCGATCGTCGCCGAGAGGCCGAACGAGAAGATGACGCCACCGAGCGCGACGGCCAGCAGCACCCAGCGCTGGCGCCCGGCCGCGCGATGGGTCAGCCCGATTCCGGCCAGCGCCACGATCGCCAGGCCGGGGAAGAGGTCGCGCTCGACATCGCGGTGGTTACGCATGAGCAGGTCGTTCCAGAGCTTCGCGCGGGGCCAGACGGCGAGGTAGTCCTTCGGATCGGCGCTCCAGGCGCTGACCTCGGCGGTCGTCCGCTCGACATCGAGATCCTGGCTGACCTGCCAGTAGGGCAAGAGTGTCGGGATCAGCAGCGCCCCGGCAAAGGCGCAGACCAGCCCGGCCAACCCGAGCGCGCGCATCACCTGCCAATCGCGGTCATACAGCGCGAACGCCGCATAGACGGCCCCGGCGATGATGAGCATGACGATCGAGAAGTAGAGGAAGTAGACGCCGAAGAGACCCTGCGCGAAGAAGCAGGCGCCGAGGCCGGCGAACCAAGGGAATCGGGAGTCGGGAATCGAGAAACGGGGATCGACGAGTTCGGCTGTCCCAGTACTTGGTCGTTCAGACCTTACCGGGGAATCCTCAGTGATCGATTCCCGATTCCGCCACCCAGAGAGTACCCTGCCCGATTCCGGAGCCACCGCCCGCCGCAGGCACAGCAGCATCAACGGCGGCCACTGGGCTGAGAGCAGGTGCAGGTGTTCCAGGTGGGCGACGCGGGACGGGGCGAAGGCGTAGGCGACGCCGGCCAGGACGCCGGCGACGCGGTTGCCGGTCAGATCGTAGACGAGCAGGTACATCGCGAGGGCCGAGAGGATGAAGGCCAGCATCGTCGCGATGTTGTCGGCCAGGATGCCGTTCTCGGTGATGGCGATGATCGGCAGGACGGTCAGCGCCTGGCCGAAGAGGTGGTCGGAGTAGGCGAGCGTGTTGCCCCACGGGTAGAAGACGTTGGCGTCGAAGATTCCGAGCGGGTCGGTTTTGAGCGCGTGCCAGTCCCAGGCGATCGTCCAGGCCTGGAAGACCGGGTCGCCCCAGGAGATGAAGGTGTCGTCCATCCGTGCGGCAAGCGGCCACGTCAGCAGCACGGTCACGGCGACAAAGATCGCCAGCGCCGGGAGATGCCGTCCGATGCCGCCAGGTTGGGGGGACTGTTCCTGCTCACTCACGGTTGGGAAGTGTACCGAGTGCCGGGTGGTCGATTGCCGTGGCGGGGCGTTCAGCTTACGAGGTATCGCCAGTTGCGTTGGACGAGAGGACGGTTTCGACGACGTGTTCGAGCTGTTCGAGGTCGAACGGCTTGGCGATGAAGGCATCTTCCCCGGCAGCTAATGACGTGTTGCTGCGGGGCTGAGCTCATCAGGATGACGGCGATCTGCCAGGTTGCCTTCACCTGCCGGCAGAGGCGAACCCCGTCCAGCAGCGGCATCATGATGTCGGAGATGACGAGATCGACGGTGGTGTCACTCAGCACGTCCAGCGCGGCAGCGCCGTGGGCAGCCTCAATGACCGCGTAGCCGTTCTCGGTCAGCAGGCTGACCAGCAACTCACGGATTGGAACATCGTCATCGACGACGAGGATGCGGGCACCATCAGTACTCACGCAACCCATCCGCAACCGTTCGCGCGACTCCGGTCATCCATCCCTCGGCGACAGGCACCGGACCGGCCACAACCATGCCTTCGGGAGCGCGGATCGCATACGAATGGAAGCGTTGGTCGGTCATCCCGAAGCGCAGCTTGAGCACCGACAGCATCCGGTACAGGCTGCCCTGATATTCGGCCTGTCGCAGGAGGATCAGATTCTCGGCCAGGGCGACCAGTGGGGAGTTGGCAAAGCTGAGCTCGGACCCGACGATCGTCGGGACATCGAACGTGATGAGGGTGGTGACATTGCGCGTGCGCAGCGCATGGACCAGCGCGGCGAGAAAGTCTGCCTGGCGCGGCCCATCGATCGCGCGCTGCAGTTCGGTGGCCGAGTCAATCACGAGCCGCTGGATTCCGCGACGATCCACCTGCTCGATGATCCTGTGCACGATCAGATCGGCTTCCATCTCATAGGCGGGCACTTCCTGGAAGATGGCGAGGTCATTTCCCTCGTGGATGACGTCATCCAGCCCAAAGGTTCTGGCGCGCTCATCGATTTGCGCGCGATCCTCGATGAATTCGACCATCATCGATGGTTCCTTGCGTCGCGCCCCTTCCGCGATGAAGTGCAGGCCCAACAGCGTCTTGCCCGTGCCGGGACTGCCGGCCACCAACGTGCTCGTTCCGACCTGGAGGCCGCCGTCAAGCAGATCATCCAGCGGTTGGACGCCGAGTGTCACCGGCCTGCTGTTCCATGGCACCTGCCGCCGCCCGACGGCTGTTTCAAGGCGGGGATAGACGCTGATTCCGCTGGTGTCGATCGTGAGGAGATGGCGGCCAACGATCGGGGACGCACCTCGAACCTTGTTGACATCGAGCAAGCGCCGGTCACGCAGTCCAACTCTCGACCGGCCAAGGCCGATGATGGCATCGGAAATCGTGTATTCCGGCTCATACTCGTTGCGAGATAGGTCGCCTTCCGCTGTCACGATCGTTGTCGCCCCAGTCAACGCGAGCTTGTTGCCGAGTGAGTAGAGGAACGCTCCGGGGGTTGGCTCGTCCGGCAGGCTGTGGCGGATGCTCGAAAATCCGTCGAGGACGACCAGCCGCGCGCGCTGTTTCCGCGCCATCGCAACAATCGCGTCTTCGGTTTCGTCGACGCCCTGGCGCAGCAGGTCGATCAGGTTGCCGAACAGGATCTCGTCTCCGATCCGCTCGTCTTCGAAGAAGCCGAACCGCCGACCGTTCGCGATCAGCTTGTCCTGGGTCTCGGAGTAGCCGATCAGGAAGAGGACACGATCCCCCTGCGCGACGCGATGGTGCGCGAGCTGTTGCGCCAGGATCGTCTTGCCGCTGCCCGGCACTCCAACCAGCATTACGATTGAACCAGGCAGAATCCGCCGCCAAGGACCGTATCGAGGCCGGGTACGCCGGTGGTTAGTGGGGTGGAGTCGTATGCACCCATCGGCCGGGAGTTTCCTCTCTTCTCCGCGCGTTAGAAACAACCAACGTACGCGTCGGTTGAACGCGCACCAGCGTCTGTCTCTTCGCCGGATTCATGCCAGCGGGTGCTGCCATGATGGCACACACGAATTGTTGCAGTGAGTAGTCGGAGGTCGAGATGGCGGCGCCGGACCGAATTAACCATCGAGGTCCGTTGGTCGAACAGATCAGGCGCGAGCGCATCGCGTTGTTCCTCTATTCGTGACGAGCAGATTCGAACACGGGGGCTAAATGAGGAGCAACCTCGCCACATGATGGTTGACAATTTTGCGGTTGGCTTGGCAGAGACGCGCCAGCCATCACCTTGACAGCTCGTCATCTACATCGCTACAACATGTACGTACACAGCCGGAAGATGGGCGATCTGTCGGATCCAGGGCAGGGCGTTCGTCGCAAGGGTACGAGGCGGCCGGAAGCGGTCGCCAGGACAAGGAGAAATGAGATGGCGCAATACCTGATCTCGTTTGATGACGGCACGATGATCATCCCCGACCAGGAGCTGGCCGGCGTAGCCGAGGCAGCGAACGCGGTTGTCGATGAAGCCAGGAACGCTGGAGTGTGGGTGTTCGGCGGCGGGGTGCTCAGTCAGCGCGCGAGCATCGTGGCCACCGACGGGACGGTCACCGCTGGCCCGTATCCGGAAACCAAGGCGGTCATCGGCGGGTTCTCGATCGTCGACGTGCCCTCACGCGAGGAGGCGCTGGAGTGGGCTGCCAGGCTCGCCGTTGCCTGCCGGTGTGCACAAGAGGTACGGAAGATCGACTGATCGCAGGCCCACTGCGGCGACGCTGTGCCACCGGCATCGACCACGGCGCTAACGCGACCAGTCCGTCTGAGCCAGTGACCGTCGGGGCACGATAGAACTGTCTGCCTGGGCGTGTTCCCTTGATCGAGAACGCCTCAGTCGAATGCCAGCGTCTCAGGGAGCGTGTGGACGCCCAGATCGGCGTAGCAGGCGCGAGCGGCGTCCTGATCGAGTTCTCGACACGTCACGCGAGGATCGTCGGTTGGGACGACGTGGACGTCGTGGTGCTGTTCATAGACGACGAAGCGACCGTCAGAGGTACGGTACAGCCGGGCCTGTCGGATACCGTCGGCATCACGGTGCCCGCCCCATGCGATTAGCGTCGAGTCCGGCTGCACCGGTTCCCAGCCCTGACGACGTTCGTGACGATTCACCTGTCGCTGGCGAGTAGTCTCCATTTCTGTCCCTGCCATCCCTTCATGTCGCGACTCATGATGGTGTTGAACCTCACTTCTCAGGAGAGACACATACGGGCCTGCCGACGTCGCGTCAGCAGGCCCGTTCATCAACGCTGCGGGGCCATCGACAGCGTCAACACCATTAGCATACCCACGCATCGACGCGCTGTCGGTACGCTGGATGACGGTACGTAAACGTACCAACAGGGTAGGAACGGGCAGACATCGTCGCAGGATGCTAGCCTGTGCTGGATCCGATCATCCGCTCGAACATGCTGCGGACGATGAGATAGCAGGGGCAGGCCTCGTCTTCGAGCCCGGCACGGTCAAGAATCTCGACGTGACCGCGTCGATAACGGATGAGCCCGGCCTGGGCCAGCGTTCCGGCCGCGACGGTGACACTCGCCCGGCGAACCCCGAGCATGGAGGCCAGGAACTCGTGCGTCAGCGTGAACTGGTCTCCCTCGACGCGATCATGCGTCAGCAGCAGCCAGCGTGCACAGCGCTCGCTGACCTCGTGGACACGGTTGCAGACGGCGGTCTGTGCCATCTGGGCCATGACGGCTTGCGTATAGCGGCTGAGCATGTCTCGGAATGGACCCGGTCGTTGGGACTCCTCCCTAAAATCGGCAGCCGGCATCCGCCAACCGCTCCCGGAGACCTGGCAGATCAACTGGCCGAAGGTCGTACGATGATCGAGAAAGAGTGACAGGCCCACCATGCCCTCGACTCCGATCGTGGCGACTTCGATGAGGCCGCCTTCGCCGTCTGGCGCCAGCCACGAGGCAATCGCGGTATCAGGAAACCAGACGAACGACAGCGACCCTCCTTGCGCTTGCAGAACGTCGTGCTGGTGGATCGCTACCTGCGTCAGGGATGGTGCAAGACGATCGAATTCAGCGGGTGGGAGCAGCGTGAGCAGGCGATTACGGGGTGGGTTGGCGTGCATAGATCACATCCAGTTGCATCCGTCACGAAACGCCAGATGGCGTTTCACATCGAATGCACCGGGAGATTGGCCCAATCAGGCGCTACATGCGACTCAATCACTATAGCACGATCATCGGGTCCTTACTGCCGGCCAGTCGAGCCGTTCGAGGGTGGTGACATCCTGGGCGAAACGCATCGATGGCACAAAGGATGCTTCTATGTACGCTGGCGTACTCAGTACGCCATCGAACGTAGCTTATTAACCGGCGCTTCACTGTCGTGGTGACACTCCGGGAAACACTGGACTCGATGACGGAAGGGATACGTCGGACGACCTGCTACTCATATCGTCGTCCGCACACATCGATCGGCACAGCTCCGCACCATTCCGATTCGGAACTCCTCGATCAGACTCGTCCAGGTATGCAGGAGGATGCCGATGCCATTGATCCTCATCGTCGAAGACGACGCCACGATTCTCGATTTGTTGCAACAGGTACTCGGTGATGATGGGTATGCGACACAGGGCGTGGCCAACGGGCAGGCAGCGCTGACCGCGATCGAGGCACACCGGCCGGATTGCATCCTGCTCGATCTCCACCTGCCAATCGTCGATGGGGAAGGCGTGCTTCGCGTGCTTGTCGAACGCGGAACGCCGCCTCCAGTCCTGCTCATGACCTCTGATCGCTATGCACGGCGGTTCAATCGCGCGGATGGGGTCGTCGGGCACATTCCCAAGCCGTTCGACCTGGATCACCTCAGTGTCGCCGTCGAAATGGCGCTCCACATACACTCAGATGGTTATCCAACTGGCGAGATGGTTGACTGATGACGAGCCAGATGTCTGGCCGGCCAATCGATGTCAGCCGGTGGCTCATCTCCGCTAACGGACGTTCGTTTTGCGCCACGTCCACGAGTGCGACACGCCGCTGACGTTCGGTGCTGACACTCGTGGCACGAAGCCGCCGCTCGATTGCTATCCGCACGGATGGGGCTGTGGCATTGGTGGCGACAGAAACGTGGCGACCACGACCTGCCACTCCTCTTCCACGTAAGACGACAGGCCCGCATCCAACCGTGGTAGTGTGATTGATCGTCGGCCCGCTGTAGCGTACGGTGACCGAACACTGAACCTCGTGACCCAGCTAGGAGAGCGTCATGGTTGATGACGAGATGAAGGCCAAGATGGCGGCGCTGATAGAGGCAGCCCGCGCTGCAAAGCAGAGGCAACACGACGATGAGGAGGCGCAGCAACGACAGCGCGATGTCGAACAGCAAATTAACGTCAATCGAGCGCGAGAGCTACAGGCTCAAATTCATGATCGCTTCACCGAACTCGTTGCAGTTTCGGAAAACACCCTTGCATTTCAGCCTGGCAACCCTGATCAACGCGGTCGCGTCGCCTACCGCGTGAAGTGGAACGGCCCTACGATCATCAACCCTGAGACTGACCGTGAGTTGGTTGTCCGACTCAATCCAGACGTAGGGACGCTGGAGATGGGCTGGAGCATCAACGGTGTTGACGACCCCCACGTTCGAGCGATTCCCGCGTCGACGTTCGACATCGAACGGATCGACACGGCCATCTTGTTGCTGATGGACAATGGAGCGTGGAAACACAGTCACCCGAAGCTCTAGCCTGCATTCGCCCGATCATTTTCTACGACCGTACTGCACAACGAAGGCCTGACCCGCATAGGGAGTCAGGCCTGTCCGCGTCTGTCCGGAGCGCCACAATCCGATGCTGCCAGCTGCCGCTCGATGACCGGCGGTTCCGCTCGATTGCTATCCGCGCGAATGTCCGTCTGGGTATGCTGGCTCAATCCCGGCTGATTGACCGGCTGGGCCGCAAGCTGTACAGGCTGACCGCCGATGAGGTGCGGATCGCCGAGGAGGCGACGGCGCGGTAGGCATCCTCCCCGCGTAGGGGCGATCGCCGCAGCGTCGCCCTGCTTGACGACGTTGCGCGGAGCAAGAGGGTCATTCCTGACACGATCAGTGATCCTCTCGTGCCGTCAGCGATCAGCCATCGGCCAGTTGGTCGGTTCCATCCATAGCATCGCACTTGCGGTTAGACTGGTGACGGACGGCTGACTGGCTGAATGCTGGAGGACCCCCATGCTCGACTTCGACATTGCGCGCGATCCGTTGCGTGTGCTGGAGACGACGCGGCTGGTTGTTGAGGCGTCACGTTCGGTGACGATCGACCGCACCCAGGTCGAGAAGGTCGCCGGGCAACTGGCTGATGCGCCGGAGCCGGAGGCCGACTGGAGCCACGATCTCCACCCGCCCGCCCGCGATGACGCGGAGATGGCCAACCTCGTCCTCGTCCTCGACGCGCTCAACTTCTGCTTCTGGAATATCCCCGACACCGGCCGCCCACGCTGGCGCGTCACCTACGGGGGCCAGACGCACGATGGCTACTGGGCGCTTGCGGTCGCGCTCCGGCGGGCGGTCGAAGCCGGCACACCGCTGTCCGATGCCGAGTACCTGGCGACAATGACCGAAGACGACATCGCGACGATCCTGGCCGGCGATCCGGGTTGCGACGACATCCCGCTGCTGCATGCCCGGCTGGAGCACCTGCGCGAGGTCGGCAAGACGCTGTTGTCGCGCTGGGATGGCCAGTTCCTGGAAGCCATCACCGAATCGAACAGGTCGGCTGCGAAGCTGGTCCGCGAGGTGCTGGCCGGTCTGCCCTCCTTCCGCGACATCGCCCCCTGGAACGGTCATGATATCCGCTTCTACAAGCGCGCCCAGATCCTGGTCGCCGACCTCTATGGCGCCTTCAATGGCGTGGGACCCGGTCAGTTCGACGACATGCAGACGCTGACAGCATTCGCGGATTACAAGGTCCCGCAGGTCCTCCGCCAGCACGGCATCCTCACCTACTCCCCGGAGTTGGCGGCCAGCATCGCTGCCCACAAGCTGGTCCCGCCCGACAGCGACGAGGAGCTGGAGATTCGCGCCGCGACGATCTGGGCCGTCGAGCTGCTGCGCCAATCGCTCGCCCAGCGTGGCCGCGAGATGCCTGCCTACGCCATCGACTGGTCCCTCTGGCAATCGGGCCAGTCCCTCCCCACGACCAGCGAGCCGTACCACCGGACGTTAACCGTCTTTTATTAGGGGACAGGGGACAGGAGTTTTGGTCCCAGTTGGGTAGACTCCTGTCCCCTATCCCCTGTTCCCTGTTCCCTCGAATAGGACTTGCGTCTCATACGCTGCGGACTGCCTGTCTGCAATCATCTAGGCGTGAGTCATTGGGTACTGAGCCGAGAACATTCAATTGAAGATGAGAAACCGGCCACTGTCGCCTCTAACCTGTCACCGGTCACCTTGACCGTCCTGGCCTCCGGGGCGGTGGCAGTGCTGCTTGGGCTGGCGATCATCGTCAGCTGGCACGCGCGCTTCGAGTCGATCCTGCAACTCAAGCCCAGCTACCCGGCCATGCAGTACAACACGGCGCTGTCCTTCGTGCTCATTGGCAGTGCACTACTGCTGCGCGGTGCCGGCTATCGCGGCCTGACGCGGATCCTGATCGCGGTCGTGGCCGGCGTGAGCCTGCTGAATATCGTCCAGGATGTCTTCGCCGTCGATCTTGGCATCGATCAAGTGCTCTTCAAACCATATATCGTCACCGCCGCGGCGGCTCCTGGCCGGATGGCGCCTCACACCGCCGTTGCGTTCAGCATTGCCAGTCTGGCGATCGGCCTGACAACCTTCCGCGCAGCCGCTGCGTCATCGCTCGATGATGCTGGCCGTCGCAGGATCACTGGTGACCTGCATCGGTGCTGTCGCACTCGTTGGATATCTGACCGGCTTCGAGCAGGCGTATGGCTGGGGCCGCTTCACAAAGATGTCGGCCCAGACAGCGGTTGGCTTCCTCGCAGTCGGGTCCGGGGTCTTCATGCTCGGCTGGCGCGAGGCACGTGCTGCTTCTACGCAGACGCCGCACTGGCTGTTCGCGCCGATCACAGTCGGGGTCGCGGCTATCAGCATCCTCTTCTGCCAGGCACTGATCAACTACGAAGACCACCAGATCGACTTCATGTCCCGCTCCGAAGCCGCGGCCGTCCAGCACGAGGTCGAATCAGAACTGGAAGCCAGCATGGCGATCATTGAACAGAGCGCCCTGCGTTGGGGCAACAACGGCCGGCCGTCACAGGTTCGGTGGGAAGCGAATGCCAGTCTCAACTTCGACGGACCAACGCCGTACAAGGCGATCGAATGGGTTGATCCATTCTACAGGACACGATGGATCGTCCCGCTGGCGGCGAACGCGCGGGATATCGGGACCGACATGCGCGAAACGCCCGAGTTGCTGAACACACTTGCGATGGCCCGCAGCCGGCACGAGACCGTTATCAGCCCACCGTTCGACCGCGGTCGAGGCGACCTCGAAATCGTCGTCGCCCATCCAGTCTATGTCAACAACGTATTCGATGGCTTTATCGTTGGCATCTTCCGCGTCCAGGACCTATTCAGAATGGTTCTCAATGAGAATGTCGCGCCAACCTCGTCGGTTGCCGTCTACGACGGTGAACGTCTCATCTTCACAGCGTGATATCAGCACCAGCACGCGAGGGGAAAATTGGGCGGTCGAGACACCGGCCACCATCGACAACGTTGGATTGACCTTGCGCGTCTGGCCAGGGAATGTCAGTCCGCAGCGCTCGATTCTGCCGTATGGCGCGCTCATCATCGGATTCATCGTCGCCGGGCTGCTCGGGCTGGTTACCTGGCTGATGCAACAGGCAGCCGAACGATCCCGCGCCATTCAGCGTGCGAACGAGTCGCTTCAGGTTGAAGTCGCTCAACGACGGCGCACCGAGGCGGAGCTGATCCAATCGACCCGCGCGCTCGAACGCAGCAACCGCTCGCTGCAGGATTTCGCCTACGTCGCCTCACACGACCTCAAGGCGCCACTCGTCTCACTTCAGGGGTTGGCAGCGATGCTGAAAGACGACGCCGCCAACAAGCTGGACGGTGATGCGCGGCTCTACCTCGACCGGATCGTCGCCAACGCGACGAAGATGCGGAACCTGCTCGACGACCTGCTGGAACTCGCTCGGGTCGGCCGCGAGGACACGCCCGTCAGCGCTGTCGATCTGGACAACATCATCAATGGCGTCACCGATCAGTTGCACCAGATCCTCGCCGAACGCAGCGCCGAGGTGATTGTCACCGAGCCTCTGCCGACTGTCGCCGCCAACCCCGTTCGCCTCCATCAGGTGTTCGCCAACCTGATCGACAACGCGCTGAAGTACACACCACTCGATCGCAGACCGAGGATCGAGATCGGCGCGGTCGATACCGGTGAGACCTGGCAGATATCTGTCCGTGACAATGGCGCCGGTATTCCACCGGAGCACCGCGATAAGATCTTCACCATGTTCCAGCGGCTGCCGAAAGGCCGGGCGATGAACCCAACCGGCACTGGCATGGGACTCGCGATCATCAGCCGTATCGTCGAGGCGAACGGTGGCCGCTGCTGGATCGCCGATAGCGACGAGGGCGGAACCATCTTTTGCCTGACCCTTCCGAAGCCCGAGCCGCAGCACCTTAACCATGATCCACGCACGCCACAATCTGCTGGCGTCGCGTAAGCGATACAGACGAGGAGCGACAGTGACGATGAGCACAAGCGACATCCAGGCGGACTACGTATCTGCCTGATCGACGACGATCCCGACCATGTCCTGATCATCACCCGCGCCATCCGCGAGCTGGGTGAAGGTTCGACCGTCCACGCCGCCAGCGACGGCGACGAGGCGATGGAGTGGCTGCGCTCGGCGGAACCACTGCCCGATCTGATCCTGCTGGACATCAATATGCCTGGGCTGTCGGGCTTCGATGTCCTCGAAGCCGTCAAGGCCGACGAGCGGCTGAAAAGCGTACCGGTCGTCATGCTGACCTCGTCGGACGCTTCGGCCGATGTCGCCCGCGCCTACGAGCTGGGCGCCAGCGGCTACATCAGCAAGCCCAACTACTTCCACGACCTGCGCGCCGTCCTCGGCAACACCCTGCTCTACTGGTCAGCCATGCGACGAGCCACGCCAGCAATCGGAGGGAGGCGTGGCATGAGCCAACCGGTGATCCTGCTGGTAGAGGACGACAAGGCGCTGGCCCGGCGGATTGCCAGCGCAGTCGAGACACGGATCCTCGGCAGCCGCGTCATCCATGTCACGAGCGGCGAGGAAGCCGTCCTCTGGGTCGGTGCGAACGATTGCAGCGTCTGCCTGCTGGATTACGATTTGCCGGGGATCGACGGCCTCGAGACGCTGGCGCGTATCCGCCAGCGCAAGCCGAACCTGCCGGTCATCATGCTCTCGATCTGCCGCGTCCGAGCAGGTCGCCGTGGCTGCCTTTCGCTCCAGGGTGGCCGACTACGTCGCGAAGCGACCCGGCTTCGAGCAGACGGTTGCCCAAATGGTCCAGCAACTGCTCGCGTCCGCCCCGGTATCGACCAGCACGCCCGTTTCACTTGATGGCTCCGGCATCCCGGCTGGTCTCCTCCAGCTTACCTACCAGAATCGGCTGAGGGTGATCGGGCGCCAGCTCGATCTGTATGGCTACCGCACCGTGACGATCCTTGAGGTCGCTGGCGGCTTTCTCGTCCGTGGCGCCGCCAGCGGCAGCCGGACACCGGAGGCGCTGGAGTTCCTCGACCAGGATTTCCCGCAACTGCTGCGGAACGCCTTCAACGCTCGTGGCGAAGGCGAGCATCGCCGCTCGACCTCCACGCTCCTGCCAACCGGCTACGAGGACTTCCTGCGCGCGCTCGGTCATCGCCTCGACACCCAGTACGCGGAGGCGGTCACCGTCACCGAGCTTGACAGCTTCGTCGCCGTCGGCGGCGTCGTCAGGGTCGATGCCACCGGCCAGACCGGCTTCGGCCCGCTCCAATGGCTGCTGCGCACCGACGACATCGCCTACCTGCTCGACGAAGCGTTCCGCCGCCGAGCAGCCGTCGCTGAACCCAGGCGAGGCTCGTTCCTGCGCAGGGGATAGGTGACAGGGGACAGGGATCTGGATTTTCGATTCCTGAGCGACGAACGCCTGTCACCTGTCACCTGTTCCTCCTCGCAGAAAGGCTCCGGGCGGCCTGGGGAAGCCGCCCGGACAAAAGGGGTGGGGAAGGGGGGGGTGTGAGGTGCGAAACCAGTCAGATCGTCACGGATTCACGAGTAGCGTACCGCCAACGTCCGGCCACCCTGGGGGAGGCTGGCCGGCACCGTCGCCATATTCCGGTCCCGCACTCTATGTCAACGGCAGTTGGGTGACAGTTATTCCCCTGGACGATATGCACGGCCCCTGCCTGGAGGGGTTGCACCACAACCGTGAATCACATGCCTACGATGCCCGGACAGCGTCTCACGAATTCCGTCACGAGCCGAACGGTGTTCTCGAAGTCGTCGAGGCGCATGACGCTGACGGGCGAATGGATGTAGCGGCAGGGAGTCGAGACGGCGCCGGAGAGAACGCCGGCTCGGGAGCGGTGGATCGCGCCGGCATCTGTGCCGCCCGGGGCGGGGACCTGATACTGGAACGGGATGCCGGCCTCTTCGGCGGTCGTTGCAAGAGCGCGGATCATTTTCGGCATTCCGATCATGCCGCCGTCCATGATGCGGATCGAAGGTCCCTCACCTTGTCGCGTTGGCTGACGTGGGGCCGGCACGCCAGGCACATCAGCGGCGATCGTGCCTTCGAGGGCGATCGCGATGTCGGGATCGATCTGCCAGGCGGCCGTTCCAGCTCCGCGCAGGCCGACTTCTTCCTGGACAGTGAACGCTGCGACGAAGGTGACATCTAGTTGTTCGCCCTGCAACGCCTCAAGCGTGCGGACCATGACGGCGCAGCCGGCGCGGTCGTCGAGTGCCTTGGCCATGACACGGTGTTCTCCGAGTTGCTCAAACGGGTAGGCGACGACGGCGGGTGAACCGACGCGGATGCCACGGGCGCGAACCTCGTCGGCGCTGTCGGCGCCGATGTCGACGAACAGGTCCTCGATCTTGAACGGTTTGTCACGGTCTTCGGGGCGCAGGACGTGTGGAGGTGGGGTGCCGATCGCGCCCTTGATCTTCGTGCCGTCGTCGCTGAGGATCGTGAGCGCATGTGACGGGATGATGCGCGCGTCCCAACCGCCAATTGGCTGAAAGCGCAGGAACCCGCCATCTTCGATCCAGGTGATCATGAAACCGATCTCGTCCATGTGGGCGTCGAGCATGAAGGTCGTGTCGCTCTTGCCACGCTTCGTGACGAGCAGGTTGCCGAGCGTATCGACCGTCACCTCGTCGGCCAGCGACTCGACCAACGCTCGAATGACATCGCGTGGCTCGTCCTCGAACCCCGATGGTCCGAAGGCGTCGGTTACCGCTCGCAATAGTTCGACTGTGTCCATCGCCATCGTCTACATCACTCCTTGTCGTCTGACTCCCAACTGCCGGCAACCTTGTACCATGTTCGGCGAGAATTGACGCGTGGTTGAGAGTGAGGTGGAGTGGATGACGGCTGGGAACCTGTCGGATGTCTTCGCGGCGATCGGCGAACGAGAGCAGGAGTATCTGGAACGGCTGATCGACTACGTACGCCGGCCGAGTATCAGCGCGCACGGCGAGGGGATCGGCGAGGTGGCGGAGTACATCGCCGGCGTCCTGGACGGCATCGGGCTGGAGACGCAGATCATCCCAACGGCGGGCTGGCCAATGGTGTATGCCGAGCACTGCCAGAAGCCGGGTGCGCCGACTGTTCTGCTCTACGGTCACTACGATGTCCAGCCGCCCGATCCGCTGGAGGCGTGGATCAGCCCGCCGTTTGAGCCGACCGTGCGCGATGGCCGGCTCTACGCACGTGGCGTCGGCGACAACAAGGGCCAGCACTTCGCGCAGATCCTGGGCGTCGAGGCATTGCTGGCGGTTCGCGGCGAGCTGCCCTGCAACGTGAAGATCCTGCTCGAAGGCGAGGAGGAGATCGGTAGCCCACGGATGCCGGATTTCGTCCGCGAGCATCGCGATCTGCTGGCGGCTGACCTGGTGATCACCAGCGATGGGCCGGTCGATGAGAGTGGACGATCGACGCTCAACTTCGGGGTGCGTGGGATCATCAGCTTCGAGTTACGGGCGCGCGGGGCCAACCGCGACCTGCATTCCGGCAATTGGGGCGGTGTCGCCCCGAATCCGATCTGGACGCTTGTTCAGCTGCTTGCAACGATGAAGAACGCTCGCGGCGAGGTAACGATCGATGGCTTCTACGACAGTGTCCTGCCACTGACTGAGCTCGAACGGCAGGCGCTGGAGGCGTTGCCGGTCGATGTCGAGGCGGTCAAGGCGTCTCTCGATCTACGCGAGCTGGACCAGCCGCACGAGCGAGACTACTTCGAGCGGCTGTCCGCCTGGCCGACGTTCACGATCAACGGGTTGCACGGCGGCTACGGTGGTCCCGGCTCGAAGACGGTTCTGCCGCACGAGGCGGTTGTGAAGTGCGACATGCGGCTGGTCGAGGCGCAGACGGCAGCGGATATCTTCGCGAAGGTTGAGGCGCACGTGCGCTCGCACGCTCCGGAGGTGGAGTTCGTCCGGCTCGGGTCGATGGACCCGTCCAAGACATCGCTCGACTCGCACTGGGCAGACCCGATCCGGCTCGGGATTGTTGCGGCACAGGGAGAGGAGCCGCTGCTGGTACCGGCGCTCGGCGGTAGCCTGCCGGATTACGTCTTCACGAAGACGCTCGGGATTCCGGCGTTTGGCGTTCCGTATGCCAACGCCGACGAGTCGAACCACGCACCGAACGAGAATCTGGAAATCGCTCGCTTTTACGCGGGAATTCGGACGGGTGCGGCGATGCTGACCGAGATTGGGAACATGGATGCGTTGACGAAGTGATTGTTGAGTTCCAGCGACACTCGGTCGTTCGGGACTGACAGCAATACGGGTGCTGTCCATATTCAGGCGGAGCGTTCAGGGACATCTGTGGACACGGCCCAGACTTGACGAAATCGTCGGATACGGACATGCTGCCCAGCGGCTCATACCCGCTGAATGGGATT
Organism: uncultured Chloroflexia bacterium; assembly: GCA_963763325.1. Taxonomy (GTDB): domain Bacteria; phylum Chloroflexota; class Chloroflexia; order Thermomicrobiales; family CFX8; genus JBBECJ01. Next base: position 278,321 of record CAVXOL010000023.1, on the reverse strand, counting down.
GTATTCGCCTGGGTGGCGAATAATTGATGGGGTCAGGTCGAGGGGTATCAGGAGGAGCAGATCGAATGGCGGATATCAGCAAGGTTCGTGACATGTTGCCGGGGGTGCATGACACGGCCTACTTGAACACTGGCACCTGCGGGCCGTTGCCACCGATCTCGTTCGAGGCGATGCAGGAGGAGTTGCGGACTGACCTGACGAAGGCCAGGATCAACGCCACCCACTTCCCGAAGATCGGCGAGTCGCGCAATGCTGTTCGTGAGGCGGTCGCGGCTGCCGTCAAGGCTTCGCCGGGCGAGATCGCCATCACCGCCAGCACGACCGACGGCATGTATGTCGCGATCATGGGCTACCGCTGGCAGCCGGGCGACGAATTGCTGCTGACGAACATCGAGCATCCGGGTGGGATGGTTCCGTCGTTCCTGGCGAAGCGGCGTTTTGGCGTGCGCGTCAAGGTCGTGGACCTTGGGCTGGGCGGTGGCGATCCGGCCGACATCGTCAAGGCGTTCGAGCAGGCGATCACGCCACGAACGCGGATGATCGTGCTTTCGCACGTCTCCTACACGACCGGCGCGAAGCTGCCGCTGGCGGAGATCGTCGATCTGGCGCACGCCCACGATGTCCTGGTCGTGGCCGACGCCGCGCAGTCGTACGGCTCGCTGAATCTCGACCTGCAGGCGATTGGCGTTGATGCCTACGCCTGCTCCGGTCAGAAGTGGATGTGTGGTCCGGACGGCACCGGCGCGCTGTATGTGCGTTCTCGAGTGTTGGCGACTTCGAGCAGACGTTCGTCTCCGGTGGGATGATCCGCGAGACGATGGACTATTACGGCGGCTCGATTGCGCCGGCGTTCGGCGCGGTACGCTTCGACACGGCGGGCCGCAATGTCGCGCTCCTGATCGGGCAGGCGGTTTCGACGCGCTGGATCAGTCAGGATCTCGGGATGGACTGGGTCGAAGAGCGCATCAACCAGATTGCCGGCTACACCCATCAGCGCCTGTCGGAGATGTCGGGCGTTGCGGTCGTCACGCCGCGCGAAGCGCTGGCGGGGTTGATCGCATTCAACGTGGATGGGATCACCGGCCCGGATCTGACCAAGCGGCTGGCAGACGAGCACAACGTCACGATCCGATTCGTGACGAAGTACATCAACAATCCGGACGCAGCGCGGGTGTCGCTCGGCTTCTTCAACATCGAGGAAGACGTCGACCGCTTCATCGACGGTGTCACCGCGATTCAGGGCTCGCTCTAAGATGGCGCGGAAACTGGCGAGTGTTGATGAACTGAACGCATGGTCGCCGGGCACGCTGCCGGGACTGCTGGGGATCACGATCACGGCGGTCGAACACGGCCGGGTGACCGGAGAGATGCCGGTCCGCCCTGACTTGCTGGCGCCGAACGGATATCTGCACGCGGCGTCGGTCGTAGGACTGGCCGACACCGTCTCGGGCTACGGCACGCGAGCGAATCTTCCGGAGGGTGCGCGCGGCTTCACGACGATTGAACTGAAGTCCAACTTTCTTGGAACCGCCCTGGAGGGCGTCCTTGATTGCGAGGCGACAATGCAGCACGGCGGCAGGACGACGCAGGTCTGGGACGCGGTGGTAACGGATCGCTTGAGTGGAAAGACGATCGCCCTGTTCCGTTGTACGCAGATGATTCTCTATCCACGCGGATGAGCATCGGCAATCAGGCAGCACTTGCCCCCAACGACCCGGTCTACCTGCGGCATGCCCGGACGATTGGTTTGATCGCCATCGTCGCCTACGTCCTGACGGTGGTTGCGGCCAACTGGGCGATTGATGAGTTCGGCACCGTCTCGGTGGGATTCGGACTGACGGCGCCCGCCGGTGTTTACTTCGCTGGTCTGGCGTTCACTCTACGCGATATCACGCACGACACGCTCGGGCGCTGGTACGTCCTCGGCGGGATTCTGGTTGGCAGCGTGATCTCGCTGGTGCAATCTGACAACGCCACGATTCCGGGTGGCGTGACCTCGATTGCGGTTGCAAGCGCGGCGGCATTCCTGCTGTCGGAAACGTTCGACTTTGCCGTCTACACTCCCCTGCGCGAGCGGCATTGGATAGGAGCGGTCGCTGCGTCGAACGTCGTCGGGCTGATCGCCGACTCGGTGCTGTTTCTCTGGCTCGCGTTCGGGTCGCTCGAGTTCCTGGCTGGCCAGATCGTCGGCAAGGGGTGGATGACGGTGGCGGCCGTCATCGTCCTGATGTTTTGGCGGCGTGCGACGCAAGGACAGCGAGCGTCCCACAACGGTTAGGGGCTGATACAGGATCGGCCCCTAACCTGAGCGTGGACGCACCCTGTCAGGACATAGGACCTGATTTCCACTCCTCGCGAAGTTCTGGGATTACCTCGGTTGCGATCTGCTTAATCGTGGAGTTGGGTGAGCCGCCGGGCAGCGTGAACAGGAACGAGCGGACGCCGACGGCGGCGTAATCATTCACGTGCATGCGGAACGTGTCGGCGGACTCGAACTTGTCGCTGCCGGTTGAGAGCACCCATCGGATCTCGGACGGATCGCGGCCGATGTCGGCGCAGGCGGCGTTGAGGCGTTCGCCAGTGGCGCGCAATTCGTCTGGCGTGCCGCCGCCGTCCCACTGGTCGGCGTACTTCGCGACGTGGCGCAACATGCGCTTGCCGGTCGAGCCGACGAGGATCGGGATGTGACCGAAGACCGGCTTCGGCTCGAATGGCGCTTCGTCGAGGGTGTAGTACTGGCCCTTGAAGGTGGCTCGTTCCTGGGTTTCCAGCAGGCGGTGCAACTCCATCGCTTCGCCGAAGCGGTCCACGCGCTCACGTGGTGAGGGGAAGTCGATCCCGTAGGCGGCGTGCTCGCGCTCGTGCCAGGCAGCGCCGACTCCGAGAATCGAGCGCCCTCCGGAGACGATGTCGACGGTGACCGCCTGTTTGGCGAGGATGGATGGGTTGCGGTGGGTATTGCCGTTGACCAGCAGTCCGATCTGGACGTTGCTGGTCTTGACGGCCAGCGCGGCCAGTGCGGTCCAGCCTTCGAGGCATGGCCCCATCTCGCCGTCCCTGAGTGAGAAGAAGTGGTCGAACGCCCAGGCCGAGTCGAGTCCGCTCTCGTCGGCCCACTGCCACTGCTCGACGAGTTCATCCCATGTACGCCAGTGCTGGCCGGTGACGACTCCGAAGTCGAGCTGGTTGGCTGGCGGGTTCTTACCGTGCGTTGGTCCTGCCATCGTTGGTGTGTGCTCCTCGTTCTAACGTGTTGAGTCTGCGGCGGTCAAAGAGGACGGTAGCACGATCCTGACCAGACCGTCGACTCGGAGGTAAAAGGAGTACTGTGAGTTATGTCGCGTTGACTGGCTTAGGGTCGATCGGATTCAGGCGCTCGGAGCGCTGCAGTCGTAGTGCGCCAATTCCGCCGACGAGCATCAGGGCGATCATGACCGGCCAGAGCAGCGCGGGATTGGGCAGATCCAACGCGATGCCGCCGACGAGAGCCGCCAGTGAATACGACCCGCCCCAAACGACGCTGGATAGCGAGAAATAGCGTCCGCGCAGGTGGACCGGGGCGAGCCGTACCGGAATGATGGCGGTGATCGGCATGAAGAGCAGCTCTCCGGCTGTGAACATCAGAAAGGCAGCGACAGCCGCCGGTACGCCGAGGAACGGTGTGGCCAGGAACCAGGCGAACGATGTGGCCCAGAATACCGCACCGAGCGCCAGCGGCCTGGCGACATGACGGCGGTTGATGCGAGCCGTGATCGGAATCTGTGTCAGGACGACCACGATTGTGTTCATCGTGAACAGCAACCCGATCGTACCTTCCCCGATGCCGGCCTCGGCGCGCAGGAAGGCAGGCACGCTCATCGTGATTTGCGTGAAGCCGAAGACGAGCGTGAAGAGGATGACCAGCGCGTAGAGAAAGGTACGGTCGGGTGTGACATCCGACCAGCTTCCATGGGCGCCGCTCTCCGACTTCGACGGAAGGACGATCGATGGAACGGTTCGCCAGACGAGCAGCGCAGCTGAGCCGACCATTGCGGCGCTTGTCAGGAACACGATCCGGTATTCCGACATCCCGCCTCCAGCCGCCAGTGCGCCGCCGATGAAGCCGCCAGCGCCGATGCCAACCGCGTTGGCCACCCGCAGGATGGACATCGCCTCGGCAACCCGCGATGGATCGGTGATCGACGCGATCGTCGCGTCGGACGACGGCCAGTAGAGTTGGCTGGCGAAGGTCAGGACGACAGTCACGAGCAGGAAGAGCCAGACATTGGTTGCCCACGGGTAACCGAGTGTCGCCAGCGCGATGACTGACATGCAGACCAGGAGGACCGGATGCCCACCGCGCCGGTCGATCTGGCCAGCAACGAGCATGACGAACGCGATTCCGCCGAGGCCGCTGGCGGCGATCCCGGCGCCAACGACGCTGGCTGAGAGTCCGACGATCTGGCTGAAGTAGATGACGGTGAATGGAATAACGATCCCTCGACCGGTCCAGAGGATCAGGTTACAGAGGGCCATCATCCAGACCGCACGAGGGTAGGCGTTGAGCGTTGCGCGCACCCGTTCGCGCCGCGTCAACGGCAGCGCTTGCCCGCTTACTCCCGCCTCACCGATTGAGATGTCTGCCACGTCGCTCCTCAGTCATCATGATGCGCGTCATTGCGCGGAGGTAGCCGGTGCCCCGTCGCGCTGGCGCCTGCCAAGGATCGCAGGTCGCCGGTTCGGACGCATCGGAAGAATGTCGTAGAGGCGGGAATCATGATTCAGGGTAGTTCAAGGGACACTATCTGATTAATATCCCCGAACCCCGATTCCCGCTCAATCAACCGGTATCCAGCGCTGAAACCACTCGACAATTCTGCGGTTGAGATCGATCTGATGGTTACGTTCCTGAATGCCGTGTGGCTCACGCGGGTAGGTAACCAGCTCTGTCGGGACTCCGTAGCGGCGCAGGCCGCGGAAGAAGTGAATGCCCTGGGTAACCGGGACCCGCTCGTCGTTCTCGCCATGGACGATCAGGACGGGTGTCGTGGCCTTCGCGACGAATGATGCCGGGCTCTGAGCGTCGAACGAGTGCGGGCCAGCACCGTCGTAGGGGTTGCCACCGCCCATGTGTTGCTCGTAGGTCGGGATGTCGCTTGTGGCGATCATCATGCCCCAGTCGGAGACTCCGGCGCCCATCACGCCTGCCTTGAATCTTGTCGTCTGGCCAACGATCCAGGCCGTCATGAAGCCGCCCTGGCTCCAGCCACCGCATCCGAGCCGGTCGGGGTCGGCGAGTCCCTGTTCTACGAGTAGGTCTACGCCGGAGATGATGTCGAGGTAATCCTCGTTGCCGACGGTGTCGCGGACCGACTCGGCGAAGGCTGCGCCATGGCCCATCCCTCCCCGAGGGTTGGGCAGGAAGACCAGATAGCCGTGTTGGGCAATCCAGCGACCAAAGCGGGTGATGAACTCGTTCGGCCAGCGGCCATAGGGTCCACCATGGATCGAGACAACACATGGGAGAGGACCGTCTGCGCGGCTCTTGCCGGGTGGCCAGATCAGGATACCGTCGAGGCCGACACCGGCCCGTTCCCATGTAACTACCTCCTGCGGCCCCAGCTCGATGCCGTCCAGGGCGGTGTGCAGGTCTGAAACGGGAGTGGGTTTGCCCCCTTCGCGCATCACGTAAAGATCGTCTGGACGTGCGGGTGTACTGGCGAGAAAGCCAATGACGCTGCCGTCGGCGCTAGCCGACAGTCCGCTGACATCACCGGCAACGTGGGTGAGTACCGTCTGTTCGTGCGTGGCCGGGTCGATTCGGTGTATCTCGGTTTCAACGCCGCAGGCGATCAGTGCCAGAATCTCGTCGCGATCGGCGGCCCGGGTGATGCCGCCGAAGCAGAACGGTGCATCTGTGCTGACACAGGCTGGCGTGGACGCGTTGCTGGCATCGGCGACCCAGAGCTGACTGGAGCCAACGGGTGTCTCACCGCTCTGGCCGGTGAAGTAAATCCGACTACCATCGCGGCTCCAGACCATTGACCCCGACCAGAACCCGGCCTCGGCGACGAGCGTCGCAGCGCCGCTCTCGATGTCGATGACGACGATGCGCCCTGTTGCGAGACGGCTGTCAATTTCTGGCGTGTCAGAAATTCCGGCAGCCAGCCTGCGTCCATCAGGAGATGGCACGATCTCGGAGACATTGACGTCGCCGATGTCGAGTTGACGCTCGTCGCCGGAGTCCAGGTCGCGAATGACGATGCGTGCCAGCGGCCAGAAAGCGCCATAGACGTTCGGGTCGTCGCGGTCGTCGTCGCGCCGCTTTTCTTCGTCTTCGGGACGAGCATCGACGGCCAGGTATGCAATGCGCCGTCCTTCGCCCGGCAACCAACAGAAGCCACTCACTCCGCCGCGGAGATCGGTCAGCTCCATCGCTTCGCCGCCTGAAAACGTGAGATGCTGCAACTGACTCGTGCCGCGTTTGGTGCGGTCGGAGAGGAATGCCAATTCGTTACTGTCAGGCGACCAGCGCGGATGATTGTCGTTGGCGCTGCCAGCCGTTATCTGGCGAGCGTCCTGCTGGCCGCTGGTGTCCGCCAGCCAGATTGCCGCGTTGCGGTGCTTGTCGGGCTTGCCTGTCGTCGTGACTGATGCCACAAGCCACCGTCCGTCCGGGCTGACCTGCGGGTCCGACGGCATCTTGAGGTCCGCGAGCAACTCAGCAGTCAGCGAATCGGAATTGGTCAATTCTCGTCCTCCCTCCGCAATAGAGCGGAGTGAGTGTAGCAGGCACGAAGCTGAGGACGAATCCGCAGATGGTCTGGCTCAGGCGGCAAGTAGCTCGCGCATGCTGGCGATTTGTTCCTGCAGGACTGCCGCCCAGATAAACGAGCGGATCGCATATGTGCGCAGCGTCAGGTCGAGGTCTCTGGCCATCTGTTCCAGGACGTCGCGCGTCCCGGAGGTTGGGCCGATCAGCTGGCGACGGGCGTCAATCGTCCTTTCGATCATCAGTAAGGCTGCGTCCGCGTCAGCGCTTCCAGTTGGTAGCTGGTCATCGTAGACCTGAAGGAAGCGAGACCGTTCGACTTCGATGGTTCGGAACGGCTGATTGTCGCACCGGTTCTGAACGCTGAACTGGTCGATCAGGCGCGCATCCAGGTCATCAAGCCTTTCAAGGCGGATCTCGCACGACGCGTCTCCGAGCTCTCGGACGGCAAGGACGCGCTCCGGCTCAAGCCAGTCGAGCGTGTCGCGCTCGTTGATGAGGAAGACTGGCTGGCCGTCCGGAGCGCAGACCGTTACCAGGCCGAACGCACGGCAGATTCGATCGGATGGCGATTCGATCACTGGGCGGATCTGGTCGGCGGGGATCGTCCAGTGGACATGGGTCTTCAGGTCGGTTGCGAGCCAGTATCCACCGCTGAGAGGCCGCAGTGATGCAATCAGGCAATCGATGTCGCCCGGCTTGGCGCAGATAGCGTGTGGAGTCGGAGTCGTCATCGGCATGATCTCCGAAAGTTGGTGCCAGCGATTTGCCGGTCCGATCCGACAATACTGCACGACAAATGGCTCGTCCAGCTATTTCCCAATTGTCGTAAAGTTGCTGCGAAGGTTGAAGCAATTTTCGGGTGGACTGCGTCACAAGAGTGTCACAGTGACGTTACGGAGCGCCTGGCGGCGCTGGTCGAACGCGGACCAGGGACAGATGTGGCGCGCTGTCGAGTGGCGGGGCAAGCTCCCATCCGCTTCCCGCGCCGACCAGCAGTTCCACGGCGCGGCGAATCGATGACTTCCCGACCCTTCGGCCATCCAGACGGAGGAACGCGATCATCCAGTGAGGGCCGTCTGGATCGTTTGGTGTCCAGGCAATCCCAATCCGTTCCTCGCCGGCGACCTCAATCCAGACAATTCGTTCCGGATCGACACCGACGCTGGCGCGGTATGGCAGCGCCTGTGCGATCTTGCGTACGTCGGCGACGATCTCTCGCGTTAGGACCGGAACAGCGATCGGAGCAGACACCTTGCACACCCTTCTGGACGACTGTGGCCGGAATACCTGACTGGACGACGAGTTACAGTCATCAGGAACGATGCTACACGAAGGAGCACTCATGGCGGGCAGGGCGGCGGACTACTGGGATTCGGCGATGGACGCCGAAACGTATCTGAACCAGATGACGCAACGGCAGGACCAGTTCGAGCAGCGAGTTGCCTCGACCAAACTAAGCGATGTAGAACGCGCTGCGTTCGCCGGAGTGCCGTTGCGAATCCTGGCGTTGACCGAGGACTTCTGCGGCGACTCGGCACAGTTCATCCCACCGCTGATCAGGCTCGCGCAAGAGCTGGACAACGTCGAAATCAGGCTGCTGCTGCGCGACCAGCATCGCGAACTGGCATCGGGCTATGTCCGCAAGGATGGCTACCAGGCGATTCCGGTTCTGATCTTCTTGGCTCCGAACGGCGATGAGTTCGGGTATCTGGTCGAACGTCCGGCGCGGGTCAACGATGCGCTGGCAGCAGAGACCCGACGGTTCGCTCGCGAGAATCCGCATCTGGATGGTGTCAATCGAACCTATGACAAGATGGCGCCGGAGACACGCTCGGCGGTGCGTGAGAACTCCGAACGCTTTCGTGACGCTCGTCAAGCCGAGTGGACCCATTGGCTGCTCGAAGACCTGGCGGCAATCGTCAGCGGCTCGGCTGTCGAGCCGGCGGCCGCTGACTAAAGACCCTGGTCGCTCATTCGAGTAGGACATCTTCGGCTAAACCGCTCGACCCAGCCGTGACCCTTCCGTACGAACATGGTTTACAATGGCGAGTTGAACCGATCGTACGCGGCCGGAGCCGATGAAGCGACCAACCAGGCACTCGAATCGCTGGAAAAAAGGGTATGCACGTCCGCACCGACGGGAGCGGTCGGCGGTCTATCCACTTGCGCGGCGTGGGGAGACACCTGATGCCGGTCGTGGCAACCATGGATTTGACGCGACGACCGAGTTCCATGTGCCGGACTACAATCCGCCCGAGTCGGGGTCGTTGCGCGATCAGCCGCGCGGAGTCCGCTTCATTGCCTGGACGCTTCTGATCGCCGTCCCGCTTGTCACACTGGCCTGGGTCGGGTCGGTCGTCGTTCCGATCGTCTGGGAGGCGCAACAGGCGGCTGGGAAGGTGTTCGTGACCCCGGTCGCTCGGGAGTCGTTCGTGACGCCGGTCGCGACGGCGCCGGTCGTTCCGGATGACACGCCAACGACGGCTGCGACGACTGCGACGACTGAGCCGGCGCTCCCGACGGCGACTACCCAGCCCGGCGAACCAACTTCAACAATCCAGCCACCGACGCCGACGCCGCTCCCGGAATGGTCGGGTCGCGATCCGATCAACATTCTGTTGATTGGAGTGGATCGACGCGTTGGAGACGAGGGTCCTCCACGAAGCGATACGATCATCGTCGTCCATGTCGATCCAGTCGCGAAGCGGGTTGACATGCTCTCAGTACCACGTGACCTGCTGGTCCAGATTCCTGGATACTACGCAACCAAGATCAACGCGGCCTACCCGTTCGGCGAGCTGGATGAGTCGGTGCCTGGCGGCGGCCCCACGCTGGTGGCTCAGACGATCGAGTACAACTTCGGCATCCCGATCCACTACTTCGCTGAAGTTGACATCGCCGGAATGGAGAAGGTCGTCGATACGATCGGCGGCGTGATCGTTGACGTGCCAGGGATCGTGAAGGACGACCAGTATCCGACCGAGGACTCCGGTTTCACGCGAGTTCAGTTCACGCCAGGGTTGCAGTTGATGGATGGCGTCACCGCCGTCCACTATGCCCGGACGCGCCACGATGGCGGCGACTTTTCGCGGCAGACGAGACAGCAGCAAGTATTGCTGGCGATCCGTGAACGGGCGCTGGCGACCGGTCTGATCACGAATCTGCCCGACATCATCTCGGAGCTTGGAGACTCGGTCCGGACTGACATCCTCGGCGACGATCCGTCGTTCCGCAAGCTGTACCAGCTGGCCCGCCTGGGTCAGGACATCGGACGCGAGAACATCTACTCACACTCGCTTGGCGGTTACGTCTACGAAGAAGTGATCGATGGCGGCTACTATCTGGTTGGCGACTGGGAGGTGATCCGTGCGCTGGCGGCTGACCTGCCGTCGGACCCGGATGGTGTCAACGGTTTCGAGACACCAGAGCAACCGGTTGACGTTGAAGAATAGGACGCGACGCTACGGTTCGGGCTTGCCTGACCCCGCGCGTTCGTTGTACTGCCGCACCCACTCCCGCGCCTTGTCGCGGGCTTGAATCGCGGCCACCGACGCTACCGAAGCTGCCTTTCCAGCGGCTTCGCTGGCGTAGTCGCGCGCGAACGCGACTGCTTCCTGAGACGTCGCAAGGTCGCGGTCGAGCAGCTCTCGCGTCAGTCCTGCCCGTTCCAGATGCTCGCTGACGACCTCGGGTGACGCTTCGCGGCTCCAGCTCCCGAGAGCGCGAAGGACCGGCACCAACGTTTGAACCCTGGTGATGAGCGGTAGGCCCGGGATGAACCGGCCTGCCATCGGTATCGCTCCGGCCGCCCGCATCGATGTTCCGCGTGACGCCGAAGCTTGGCGGGCCGCTTCCGGGACGGGACTGACGCGTTCATCGAGTGCCAGTGCCTTCGCCAGGCCGAGGTAAGCGGGAACTCGCTTCATCATTTCGTTCCCGCGCGTCCGGAGGTCGGCATCGAGACTGAGTGCTCCTCGGACGGCGCTCGCTAGCTGCTGACGGCTGACGACTTCTGGATCGTACGTGACAAGGACGCCACCATCCGCGGCCGTTGCCGACGAGACGCCTTCCATCACAGCGACTGTTGCGGCGACTGCGCGCGCATCGGATGCCGCGTCAGTGTCCTCGGGGACCGGGTCGGCTCGCTGCCATGTTAGTAGTGCTTCCCCCTCCGATCGCTGCTCAGCCCAGACCCGCGATCGGTGGTGTCGCTCGACTTCTTCGGGCTGATCCTGCATACCGATAGGTCCTTCGCTAACTGGATCCCAGATTCACCGGCCCTAATCGTACCCGCGTCGGAAACTCTGTGTTGCGGCGCGCCGCCGAATCAGCAACCATTCGGGTTGCGACCGGGATGCCCCGGCTGACGAGGACGGCGGAAGGATGCAATTGCGTGTCGAGCGTCGAGCGTGGCGTGGATCGAGACGATCTCGAAGGTCAGAAGCGGCAAGCTGCGGAGAGGGCTGTCGCGCTGGTCGAAGATGGGATGTCGCTCGGCCTGGGCAGCGGGACGACGGCTGAGCTGTTCGTGCGGGCGATCGCACCACGTCTTCGGGCTGGGCTGCGGCTTCGTTGCGTTGCGACGTCGTGGCGAACTGAACGGCTGGCCAACGAACTCGGTATCCCCGTTGTCGAACTGGATGGCGAGCTCGACCTCGCAATCGACGGCGCTGACGCGATTGAGCGCGGGTCGCTGGCGGCGATCAAGGGCCGTGGCGGCGCGTTGACACGCGAGAAAATCGTCGCGCTCGCATCCCGGCGATTCGTACTGGTCGGTGAGAGCAGCAAGCTCGTAGCGCATTTGAGCGACTCACTGCCAACGCTGCCGGTGCCAGTCGAGGTGTTGCCGTTCGGCTGGCGGATGACGCGGCTACGGCTGGCTGCGCTAGGCGATCCAATTCTGCGCGAGCGAGGTGGCGTACCGTTCATGACCGATAACGGCAATCACATCCTCGACCTGTACAACGCGCCGCTTGACCGACCGGCTGATCTCGCAGCCGCCATTTCCGGCATTCCCGGTGTCGTCGAGCATGGCCTGTTCATCGACATGGCGACGCTTGCGTTGGTCGGTGACGCGGATGGTGTTGTCGAGTTACGTCGGCCGTAAACGCACGCCTGCCTACTTCCAGGCTGGGAACGTCATGGGCGAGAGTTCCTCGACTGAACGGCGTGCCCAGTCGCCTTCCTGGAGTTCGGACCACATCCGTTCGCCCGCGTGCTGGACAGCCTGGTTGGCAGCTGCCTGGTCAACGTAGAGTGGCTGGCCATTGTCGAGGACGACAGTTCCGTCGATCATGACCGTCCTCAGGTCTTCGGTCTGGGCGTTGTAGACGATGTTCTTGAGCGCGTCGCGGAGCGGCGTCATGAAGAGGGAGTCTCGCTGCCAGATCAGTATGTCGGCTTTCGCGCCGGTCGCGATCCGACCGAGGTCGTCGCGGTGGAGCATCTTCGCGGCATTGAGTGTCGCGGCATTGAAGACGTCGGCAGCAGTCGATTGCTGGGTGTCGCGGGACATGATCTTGCCAACGACGGCCGTCCAGCGCAGAGCTTCGATCATCGACTGCGGCGCCGTGTCGGTGCCGAGGCACATGTTGACGCCCGGCCTTCAGGTAGCCGCCGAACGACTCCATCGCGATCCCGCGCCGGGCGAATACCCAGACGCAATGGGCGACACTCGATCCGGCATCGGCCAGCAGCGTCAGATCGTCGCCGTTGTACTGTGCCCAGGAGGAGCCGGCGACGATGATGACGTGGCCGAGGATGTTCCATTCGGAAAGGAAGCCGATCTCGTTCAGCCACTCGACGGGCGTCATCCCGTTGCGCCGAACCATCTCCTGGAACTCATTGGTGGACTGACTGGTATGCAGCGCCAGCGGCACCTGCATGCTGTCGGCAGCCTGGCGGCTCATCCGCAACAGCTCTTCGGTGCAGGTATCGACCTGGGCGGGAGAGAGGTAGCCCTTGATCCGACCGTTGGCCCAGCCGTCAATCCGCTCGATGAACTCGACGGCCTTGCTGGAAGCCCTGCTTCCCGGCTTCCTCGTCCCAACGATAGTCGACGCGCCGACCGTCCGGCGTGTACCAGCGCCCGGAACGGTAGCCATTAGCGATGTAGGCGCGCAAGCCGGCCTTCTCGACGGCCTGCGCGGTGTAGTCGCCGTGACCACCGATCTCCATGACGGTCGTCGTGCCGGTGCGAAGCAGCTCGCCCATCGAGTAATCGACGCAGGCGTGACGTGCGTCGTCGTCGATGCCGGCTGACCGGGCGGGAAGCATTTCGAACAGGCCGGAGTAATAGAACTGCCGCCGGCCCTGGTCTTCGATGAATGACTTGTCGAGCGGCGACTCGGTCAGGTGGGTATGGGTGTTGATCAGCCCCGGCGTGACGATCGCATTGCGCGCGTCGATCACGCGGTCGGCCTGGCCGTCGAATGTCTTGCCGACGTGGATGATCTCGTTTCCCTCGACCACGACGACACCATCGGTCAGGATGCGATGCCCGTCGTCCTGAAACGCGACGATGACACCGCCATCAATTCTGATCCGCTCACGGTTCACTGGCGCCACCGACACGTTTGGTTCTCCCTCGTTAGTACACCCCTGCACAGCGCCGAGAGGGTAGCACAGGATGACCGACTGTTCGGCACTACCGGTTGGAATCCACGCTGGTAGCACGTACGATTTCCCGAATCGCGAGGTGAACCTGACAGGAGTCACGTTATGGCCGATTCTCAAGCAACGCCAGATGCCCAGCCGTTCGATTCAGGCCGGAGCGATGCGCTCCGTCACGTCCGGTACGAGGATCTGCTTCGAGCGGTCGGCAACTACATCGACCAGCATGGGTTCACCGATGTGCTGGTCACACAACTGCCGGAGGGTGTGCTCCTGAAAGGGACCGTCATCGACCGCTCCAGGCGTTCTGCAAATGAGCGAATTTCGGCGGTGTTGTTCTCCAACGACGACGTGATCGCGCTGCTCGACGCCAGCGAACGGCGGCGCGGATCGACCGACCAGCTCCGTTCACGCTGGATGCAGCAGCAATCCTGAACTTCCTCATCGGTGCAAGCGATTACTCGCGGCACGAATTCCGGCGTGCCGTAGAATCGCTGTGGCGAGATGCGCCGATGTTGAGGGAGGAACTCGTGGCGAACGGCCATCCATTACGCTTCGGAGTCGTGTCCGGGGCGCGCAAGCCGTATGCAGAACTGGTCCAACGCTGGAAGGACGCCGAATCGCTCGGCTTTGACACTGTCTGGGTGACAGACCACTTCATCACCGGCAACGAGCCGGCCGACGACGCCGAGCCGCTGCTCGAAGCCTGGACGGTGATCGCCGGACTGGCGATGGCGACCGAGCGGATTCGCTTCGGCGTGATGGTGACCGGCAATACCTATCGCAACCCTGCCCTGTTGGCCAAACAGGCAGCGACGGTCGACCATATCTCCAACGGCCGGCTGGAGCTCGGCTTCGGCGCAGGCTGGTGGGTGCGCGAGCACGACGCGTATGGTTATCCGATGCCGGACAGGCGCGAGTTGGTCGATCGCTTCGGCGAGGCGCTGACGATCATCGACGGGCTGCAGAAGAACGACCGCTTCGACTTTCACGGCAAGTACTACTGGGTCACCGACGCGCCGTTCGAGCCGAAGCCGGTCCAGCGACCACGAATCCCGATGCTGGTCGGAGCATCGGGTCCCCGAATGCTGCGGTTGACGGCCCGGTTCGCCGACGCCTGGAATACGCGCGGTGCGGTTGATGTTGCCGCTGAGCGCAACCAGCTCCTTGACGCCAAGTGCGAAGAGGTTGGCCGCGATCCCGAAAGAGATCCGCCGTTCGATCTGGCCGTACGAGCATCCATGGGAGTCGCTCGACAACGTCAAGCAGGTGATCGAGTCGTACCGTGAGGTCGGTTACACCGACTTCGTCTTCGGTTGGCCGCCTGATGAATACAACGATGTCATGGTCGAGTTCGCGCGGGATGTCATGCCAGGGTTGCGCGGGTAGCAGACGGCGTTAGGCGGCTCTTCGATCTGACGCGCGCAGGAGTGGCGCGGGGCCGGTACACGACCGGCCCCTCGCGTGTCGCGTCCACATCTGGGCTTTGGGTGGCTGGATCGTTGGCGATTGCGACACAGACGGAGGCAGAGCGTGCCTTCCAGTCCGAAACTCTACGATATCAGCATCCCGATCGAGCCGGGGATGCCGCAGTGGCCAGGAGATGACCCGGTTGCGGAGCGAGCCTTGCTGCGGACGCCGGAAGACGTCGCGAATGTGACGCAGATTGTGCTGACGACGCATACGGGAACGCACGTTGATCCACCGCGCCACTTCGTCCACGGTGGAGCGACGATCGATGAGGTGCCGTTGGATCGCTGGGTCGGGCCTTGCTGGGTCGCAGATCTGACCGGCTCGGGGCCGGAGGTTGAAGCTGCCGAGCTTGAGGCAGCAGGGATTCCGGCCGGCACCGAGCGGTTGATTCTGAAAACGACCAACTCGGAGCTCTGGCGGTCGAGTCCGACGGCGTTCGTCGAGAACTATGTTGGCATCTCGCTGGAGGCTGCGGGCTGGGCTGTGGAGCGTGGAATTCGGTTGATCGGGATCGACTATCTCTCAATCGGTGGGATGCAGACGACCAATGTCGAGACACACCAACTCCTGCTCGGCAACGATGTCATCATCGTCGAGGGGCTGGACCTGGATGAGATCGCGCCAGGTCCGTACGAGCTGCTCTGCTTACCGCTCAAGATTCGGGCCGGCGACGGCGCTCCAGCGCGGGTAGCGCTTCGCGGCCCGCTGGCCTGATTGCTACGGGTCGTCAAAGACGATCAGACCGCGGCCCGTCTCGCCGCGGTCGAGATCATCGTAGGCCTCGTTGATCGCGTCGAGCGGGTAGCGCCGCGTGACGAGCGACTGCAGTTCGATCTTACCGGTCTGGGCCAGATGGACGAGCAGCGGCATGTCGAGGCTGGTGCGTGCCGAGCCGTAGAAGCTTCCCTTGAGCGTCTTCTCGAGCGAGGCCAGCGCCAGTGCGTTGATCGGTACCATCTCGCCATACGGCGCCATTCCGGCCACGACGGCGGTCCCGCCGGGGCGGATCATCTCGTAGGCAGCCTGGATCGTGGGACTGCTGCCAAGCGCTTCAAACGCGAAGTCAACGCTATCGCCGGTCAGCTCGCGAATGTGGGCGACAACATCGAGGCCACGCGCGTCGATCAGGTCGGTTGCACCGCAACGTCGGGCGAGTTCGAGCTTCTCGTCGCTGATGTCGACCGCGATGATCCTGCGCGCGGACACGAGCCGTGCGCCCTGGATGATGTTCAGTCCGACACCGCCGCAGCCGATAACGACGACGGTGCTGCCGGCCGGAACCCTGGCGGTGTTGAGGACGGCGCCGATGCCGGTCGTCACCGAACAGCCGATCAGGGCGGCGAGGTCGAGCGGCACGTCCGGCGCAATCGGGATGACCGAAGTCTCGTGGACGACGGCGTACTCCGCGAACGACCCCATCCGGCCGAAGACGTTGATGGGCTGATCATCCCTGTGGAGCCGTGTCGTGCCGCCAGGCAGCATCCCGCTCGGCTCGCGACGCATCGTCGAGCAGAGATGTCCACGGCCGGACGCGCAGTACTCGCAGGTCCCGCAATTGGGCGCAAACGAGAGGACGACCGGATCGCCGGTCTTGACGCTGGTGACTCCGGGGCCGACCCCGACGACGCGGCCTGACGCTTCGTGGCCGAGCACGATCGGAAGCGGTGCGCTCCACTCGTGCTTGAGGACGTGCAGATCGCTGCGACACACGCCGCTGGCGACAATCTGGACGAGAACCTCGCGCTCCTGAGGAGCGTCGATCTGGACCGTTTCGACGACCATCGGCTGATGGTACTCATAGAAGACGGCGGCTCGCATCTCGCGCACTGGATGGCTCCCTTCGCAAACGCCGAACGGGAACACTCTGCGGTTGGATGGATGTTATGTCGCACGGATTACTGGTTCTGTCAAGTCGCTATCCTGCGGTCTTTTGCCGCAGCCTGCTGAGCCGCTCGGCGGCGGCGTCGATTGTCTCGAACCGCTTGGCAAAGCAGAAGCGCGCCAGCGGAGGAGCGGTCGACGGATCGAGGTAGAAGGCCGACGGCGGGATGGCCGCCACGCCTGCCTCGGTGACGAGGTAGCGACAGAAGTCGACATCGTTGTCGAACCCGTGCGGAGTCACGTCGCTCATCAGGAAGTAGGCGCCCTGGCAGTCCAGCGGCGGCAGTCCTGCGTCGGCCAGAACGGCCCGAAGCCGGTCGCGGCGCTCGGAATATTCGTCTTTTAGCAGTCGGTAGTAACCACGCTCCTCGGCCGTTTCGAGCGCGACTGCCATCGCTTCCTGAAACGGGGTCGCCGTCGCAAATGTCGAAAACTGGTGTACAGCGCGGATGGCTGCGTTCAGGTCGGCCGGCCCAACCGTAAAGCCAATCTTCCAGCCAGTCATCGAGAAGGTCTTACCGGTCGAGTTGATAGTCAGCGTTCGCTCCCACATATCTGGCAGCGTTGCAATCGGGAGGTGGACATGGTCGTCGAAGACGATCCGGTCGTAGACCTCGTCCGTAATGACCGTCACGTCGTGCTCACGGCAGAGGTTAGCGATCTGCTCCAGTTCCGTCTGCGTGAACACCTTCCCGGTCGGGTTGTGGGGCGTGTTGAGCAGGAAGAGCTTCGTTCGATCGGTGAATGCGGCCGCCAGTTCAGCGGAATCGAAGTGCCAGTCCGGCGCGTGCAGCCTGACGACGCGAGCCGTCGCTCCGGCCATCGCGACGTCGGCAACATAGGCATCGTAGAACGGTTCGAAGAAGATGATCTCGTCGCCGGGATTGAGGAATGCCAGCATCGCGACGAAGATCGCTTCGGTCGCGCCGGTTGTCACCGTTACTTCAAGGTCGAAATCGATCTCGCGGTCGTAGCGGCTGGCCCAGTCTGCAGCGATCGCCCGCCGCAGTCGGGGTGTGCCGTGTGAAGGGGCGTACTGGTTCAGGTCGGCGGCGATTGCGGCGGCAGCGGCCTCCTTGACGAAGTCCGGTCCCGCGAAATCCGGGAACCCCTGTCCAAGATTGATCGCCTGATGCTCGACTGCGAGCCGGCTCATCTCGGTGAAGACAGATGTCCCGAACCCACTGATCCTGTCGGCTACTGGGCGTCCGTTCATTCGTTACCCTCCCCTGTTCTGCCGGGGGAGTATAGCGCGCAAACGAGGGACGGCCCGAAATCGAGCCGTCCCTGGAACAGGGGAGAAATGGAGTAGTCCGCGAATAGTGTTCGGCTATGCGAGGTCGCGGTGTGATTCGCGAACCGATCGGCGGACGCCGGTTTCGGTGCGATCGAACAACAGCCAGATAAGGCGGACGATCCCGAAGGCAACGATCGCCCAGATGACCATCGCCATCAGCGCGGCGGAATCGAGGACGGCGCCGTCCGAAGTCGGATCGGTGAAGATCCCCTGGAAGGGGCGGACGAACGGCTCGGTCACGTCGTAGATGAATGTCACGAAGCCACTGGCTGTGTTGGCCTCGAGTAGCCTGAACGCGACTCTCAGACCGATCGCGACCTCAAGCATACCGACCGCAAACCAGATGACGCTGCTGATACGGTCGAGCAGGGCGCGTCGTGCGAGGACGTGATCGATCGTCACATTCTCGCTGAGGGCGTCCGCCGCGTAATCGTAGGGTGCCACCGTCTGGGTCACGGGTTGACTGACGACGACATCTTCGCGGACGACATGGTCACGGGCATAGACGGCGTCATCGTGGACAACAGGCACCGACTCACGACGAACGACTTCGGTACGAGGAAGCGACTCAGTCGGCTGATCGTGAATCTCTGTCTGCCTGACGATTCGTTCCTGGTCGTATGGTTCGCGCACACTCATGACACATCCTCCTTCGCACGGACCAATTGGCCCGCTCTTGCGAGTTGCTATAAGGCAAGCGGCGTGCCACGTTTTGGCGACGTGTATTTCGTGATAAGGAAACATTCAGGACGACGTTACGTACACCAGCCGCGAGACTGATCTGACGGTGGGAGGGTATGTCCGACGCAGTCAGCGCCAGAGGCGGAGCAGCAGGCCGAGACCGAGAATGACGGCGACGATCCCCACAATCGAAAGGCCGATACCCCAGAGCATCAGCAGAAACGGATCGCCTCGATCGGTCAACCAGAGGCCGAGTGCCAGCGACGACATCCCAGATGCGATCCAGGCGTCTGCGCCAGGTACACCAATAGATTCCCGTGTCGGGTTGTCATCCATCGGATTACGTCACTTTCCCAGCATCGCGAAGCGCCTGCACTGGTTCGCTCCGCGGTGACGTTCCCTGCAAGAAGTATGCACCCAATGTATCAGCGACGCTCAAGTGGTGCAACAGTGACCGCGCTCGGGCGCGAAAACCGGTGCGGCTGAAGCCGCACCGGTTGCTGTTGGACGCACCTGAGGATCGGGCTACATGCGTGGGATCGGGACGTCGATAATGGTTGGGCCGCTCCGCTCGAAAGCAGACTGGACCGCCTCGGCCAGCGCCGCTGGTGACTCTGCGCGGACGCCGGGTATGCCGTAGGCGTCGGCCAGCTTAACGTAGTCTGGATTGACGAGGTCGGTCGCCATCGTCCGGCCATTGAACTCGTACTTCATCGCCTGCTCGACGGCGGTGTAGGTCGAGTCATTGAAGATAACGATTGGGAGCGTGACCTCAAACTGGATCGCGGTTGCCAGCTCCTGCATCGTGAACTGGAAACCTCCGTCGCCAACGACAGCGACAACTGGCGAGTCCGGCTTGCCGATCTTTGCGCCAATCGCGGCAGGGACCGAGAAGCCGAGCGTCCCGTAGCTGCTTGGGAACAGGTAGCTGCGCGGGTGGTAGGACGGAAAGGAGTCGTTCATCCGGTAGCTCATCATCGTCATGTCGTGGACGATAATCCCGTCGCGAGGCAGGGCATCACGCAGGGCAGTAATGTATGGGTAGTAGGTCTCATCAACGCGCGCCGCTGTGATGCGCTGGCGGTAGTCCTCGATCTCGTCGGCGCTTGTCTTCGCGGTGACCGACCCACGCTGCCGCAATGCTTCAACCAGCGCATCAACGGTGGCGCCGGTGTCGGCAGCGATGCCGAGAGCCGCGTTGGGATAATTGAGGTCCAGCTCGGTCGGATCGATGTCGACACGAATCATGGTCTCCGGCAGTGGCATCTTCCAGTAGTTCGTCTCCTGAGCGCCGAGCTTGCTACCAAGGACGAGGACAACATCGCACGCCGCCAGCATTTCATCAATCGGGTTCTCACTGCCCCACGGGTTCCAGGCGTGACCAAGTCCGTACGGATGATCCTCGGCGACAACTCCCTTGCCCATGATCGAGCAGAGTACCGGCGCGCCGAGCAGCTCAGCAAGCTCGGTAACTGCCACACTCGCGTCGGCTGCTCCACCTCCGACATAGATCATCGGCTTGGCCGCGTTTGCCAGCAGATCAGCCGCCTGCTCGACCTGCTCGCGGGTTGGCGCGGGCCGGTAACCAGAAGCGAGCGACGGCGCTTCAAATGTCCCAGTCTCGGACAACAGATCGAGAGGAAGCTCGACGTGAACCGGACGTGGGCGTCCCTCTGGCGCCTCGCGAACGGCTCCGAAGACCGTCTCAGCGATCTTGTCGAACTCGGCGACTGGTGTTGAACGCTTGGTGATGACGCTCATCAGGCCCGACTGGTCACTGATGTCATGGAGATTGCCACGCATCTTGCCGGCATATGGCCGCTCGACCTGGGACGAAATGATGACGACCGGCGATGAGTCGGCGTAGGCTTCGCCAACTGGCGTGGCGACGTTCGTAATGCCAGGGCCAGTAATGATCAGTGCGACGCCTGGTTTTCCGGTCGCGCGCGCGTAGCCGTCGGCCATGAAGCCTGCACCCTGCTCATGTCGGGCCAGGACGTGGCGAATACCCCGATCGTGCAGGGCGTCGTAGAGCGCCAGTGTATGGACCCCTGGTATCCCGAAGACGACTTCGACCCCGGCGGCTTCGAGTGCGGCAATCGCCGCCGCGCCGCCCGTAACCTTGTCGGACATTCCTTACTCCCTCAGTCAGGCGACAGCCGGCCCGCTCCGATAGCGGCGCTGCGCTCAGATAGGATACGTTAGTTACCGAATGTCAGAAGCCGTCCGGGCCGGGAGCCGATGCGGGATGGGGTCTCTGCCTGGATTTCGACTCGCATCCTGGTCAGATGATCGCGGCGATTGTATCGGTAGCTTTCAGGCCGTTTCCG
This sequence comes from uncultured Chloroflexia bacterium, assembly GCA_963763325.1. Lineage (GTDB taxonomy): Bacteria > Chloroflexota > Chloroflexia > Thermomicrobiales > CFX8 > JBBECJ01. Next base: position 257,293 of record CAVXOL010000023.1, on the reverse strand, counting down.
GTTAGAAGGACGACGATGTCGCCATCCGGGATGTTGGCGCCGCGGTTGACGGCTGCCATGAAGGCGGCAGCACCGACGGCGGCGGTCGGCTCGACATAGATACCCTGCTGGAAGAGTTGACGGAGCGCGGACACGATCGACTCATCATCGACGGCTTCGGCCCAGCCGTCGGAGTCGCGCAGCGCCGAAATGATCTGGCGGCCACGAGCAGGTGCACCGATTCGGGTTCCTTCGGCTATCGTTGCCCCAGGTGTGATTGGGGGAATGGCGTCCAAATGTGCGTTCCAGGCAGCGACGACCGGCGCGCACGCGGCTGGCTGCGCAGCGATCATGGCCGGCAGTTCGCCGACGGCGTCGAAGCCACGACGTCCGCCAACGAAGGCGCTGCCGCCGCCGGTTGGAATGAAGGCAGCGGCCGGGACGCGGTGGCCGAGCTGCTCCCAGACCTCAATCGCCCACGTCTTGACACCTTCAACAAAGACGGCATGCCAGTTGTGGCTGGCGTAGAAGGCGCGCTGGTCGATGGAAGCGGCTTCCTGGGCGGCCGACGCGACCGCGTCGCGATTGCCATCGATCAGATGGACGGTGGCGCCGAAGGCTCGCGCCTGGACGAGTTTCCCCTGCGAGGTGGTCGCCGGGGCATAAACGATGCAATCAAGATCGTTGGCCGCACAGTAACCGGCAAAGGCTGCTGCCGCGTTGCCTGACGAATCGACAATCACGCGGCTCAAGCCGAGTCGTCGCAGATGGGCAGCGAAGACGGCAGCGCCACGGTCTTTGAACGAACCGGTTGGCAACAGGGAGTCGAGCTTGAACCAGACGGGGCGGCCGGCGAGGGTGCCGGCGATGAGCGGCGTCATACCTTCGCCGAGGCTGCGGCCATCCTCGCGCTGGGCTGGGAGGACTTGCTCGTATCGCCAGAGCGAGGTGTCGTTCGAATTGATTGTTGACGGAGACAGTTCGTTGGGGCCTTCCAGCGCGAACGCGCCGCCGCAGCGTGGGCATTGCCAGCGGCGAGTCTCGAGTTCCTCGCGATGGTCGCACTGCTCGCAACGGTACATCCAGTCAGCCAGCGTCATTGTGTACCCTCCCGCGCTGTAGCGCACCGACTGTCGACGGTTTTGGAGTCTAGCAGGCCGATCGAGTCGAATGTCTGCATCCAGGATGGTTTCCGGGTAGGCTTTCAGGTATGACAGCGCTGACGGTGACGCTCGAAACCCGGTTGAAGGAATTCATGCTCTCGCTCTCGCTTGAGATGGGCGATGAGTTGCTGGCGCTTGTCGGACGAGCAGGATCTGGCAAGACGGTCGTCCTGCGCTCGATCGCGGGAGTCCATGTTCCCGACTCTGGCTCGATCACAATTCGCGGTGAGACGGTTTTCTCGACCGGCCTGGATATCTCGATTCCACCGGCCGAGCGGTTTGTAGGGTACGTTCCGCAGACTCACCAGCTCTTCCCGCATTTGACGGTGGCCGAGAACGTCGGATTCTCGCTGACGCGGCGTCGCGACCAGACCGCTGAGCAGCTTCGCGACGCCGGGCGACGTATTGATGAGTTGTTGGAACTCCTGCAACTCACCCGGATCGCTGACGTGATTCCGGCTGACCTGTCGGAGATCGAGCAGCAGCGCGCAGCGCTGGCGCGGGCGCTTTCCCTTGACCCCGAAATACTGCTGCTCGACGATCCATTTGCGACACTCGACAGCGGCACCCGCCGCCAGGCGCGTTCAGAACTGTCAGAGTTGCGGCGACTCATCAATGTCCCGGTACTGTTGGCAACGAGCGAACTTGAAGAGGCCTACGAGATCGCCGACCGTATTGCATTGCTGGATCGCGGGAGTCTGCTGCAGATCTCGCCACCACGCCAGCTCCTGATGCGCCCAGCAAGCCGTCGGGTCGCGGAGATCGTTCGATCGGTGAACGTCATCCCGGGAACGGTGCTTGCCACGACCGGAGAAACGATCGAGGTGACAACGCCGCTCGGCATCCTGCGTGTGAGCGACCTGAGTGGTATTCATGGTGAGGTTGATGTCGTCGTCCGGCCCGAGCACGTCCGTCCGTTGGAGCGGACGGAGTCGGTTGCCGAGGGGGTGCCGACGAATGTGTTGCACGGTATCCTGACCGACGATGTGCGCCACGGATCGATCCACGCGATCACCTTCAAACCCGATGATGCCTACCAGGATGTCGAGCTGCAACTCTTCGTCAGCGATCTTGCGTACCAGCAACTCGGCCTGGCCGCAGACCAGCACCGCTCGGTCGAGCTGCCGCCGCGCGCCCTGCACCTCATGCCACGCTCTGAGGACTCGGAGGTTGAGATCGGTTGAGAAGGCGGCCGGCGAGTCGGTATCGTCTGCCATCCGACCTTTCCTGTACGCTTTTGGGAACACAATCGCGCATGCGAACCGCCGTTGCCCTCCGTGTTCGCCACGGTGCCGGGACTGCGTGCATCGTTAACTGTCACAACGACGACACCCGACATTGGATGGAGATAGATGATGAGTAGCGTTGCTGAACAGGTAGCTCTCGCCCACGAAAACTATGGAGATCTCGGAGAAGTTCTCTTCTCCGAGTCGACGTCTCCCAGCGACCTGTACCTGGCGACACCGAACCGGCTCGCCTACGCACTTGGCTGGATTGTCGCAAACCAGATCGTCCAGGCCCGCTTCGCGACGGCTGCTGTCGATGTGCTGCCAATTTTCCATCCGGAGCGGGGTTGGGACCGATTCCTGATCACCAGGCGTGTCTCGTCGCACCTGTTCAATCATCTACCCGCTGACGAGCTCGGCCGCATCATGTTGACCGGAGACAACGCGCCGCGGTTCGTTCAGCCGTCAGCCGGTGTTCGGATCGGTTTGCGAGACTCGCTGTTGAGCGATGCCGGTTCGGCCATCAACCGGGTGCTCTCGTACGTACCAGAGAAGCCGGGCGGTGTTGGCGATCTCAAGAAGCTACGGCCATCCGAGCGAGCGCCTCGGTATCCAGAGATATACGCAGCGATCACTGATCTCCTGTTGAAGTATCCCGGTCTGGTCGTGTCTCGAGAGGTCTACATCGACAATGAGGCGATCGACGGCCAGTACCACCCACTCCATCTGCATGCGACCGAGCTTGCGACCTATGGCCCAGGTGACCGGCATGGTGCGAACCTGCCGGTGATTACCTACAACTGGATTCAACTTCAGTACGGCGAAATGTTCGCGTTCATTGACCGGCGCGCGAACCGGGCAGTCTACCGAACTGATCGCGAGACCTGGGCGAGGCCAACGATTCAATTGGAAGACGAACCGGCTGAGCGACTGACCCAGCGTATCGCAGGCTGGATGCGGCTTGATGGGGCGGCTCCCGAACCAGGGGTTGACTAACCATTCAAATTGGATAGAGTGACCCTGCCAATCGTGAAGGGGGCAGTGTCGATGGCAGACGGAGAATTGACGTTGGCGCTGACTGGCGACAGTCTGATCACGCGTCGGATAGCGGTCTACGAGGATGAGCCAACCCAACGGCTGCTGAGCATGCTGCGCGAAGCAGATGTCTCGTTTACCAACCTCGAGACGGTTCCGAACAACTTCCAGGGTTATCCCGTTGAGGAGAGTGGCGGCGCCCATCTCGGCGCACACGAGTGGGTCCTTGATGAACTGGTTGACGCGGGATTCAACCTGTTCGCGACACCGAACAACCATAGCCTGAACTACGAGATTCCCGGGCTGTTGGCGTTGATCGACATTCTCGACCGGCGCGGACTGGCCTACGCGGGGATTGGCCGGAACCTGGCTGAGGCTCGGATGCCGGTCTATCTCGACACGGCAGCCGGCTCTGTCTCGCTCGTCGCCTGCTGCTCGACCTTCGCGAAGGGTCAGCAGGCCAGCGAGCAGCGCCCGGATTTCGCCGGCCGACCCGGGCTCAACCCGCTGCGCTTCAAGACAACCTACTACATTACGCAGCAGCAATTCGATACGCTACGAGAGGTTGCCGTCGGCCTGGGTCTCGAGGAGCGCCGTCTTGAAGGGATCCGGATGGGCTTTCGCTTTCCACCGGACGACCCTGATGTGCTGCCATTCCTGGACAACAACTTCAAGGTCGGCAATCCTGCGATTGAGACCGAGCCGAATTCGAAGGATCTCGACGCGATCTCGCTCTGGGTGCGCGAAGCAGCGATGCGTTCGGACCTCGTCGTTGCCAGCCTTCATGCCCACGAGCAGGGTGCGACGAAGGAGGACCCGGCCGACTTCATCCGCACCTACGCGCGTCGGATGATTGACGAAGGTGCTGCTGTCGTCGTCGGTCACGGTCCGCACCTGTTGCGTGGACTGGAGATCTACAACGGTAAGCCGATCTTCTATAGCCTGGGCAACTTCGTCGGTCAGAACGAGTTGACTTTCAAGCTGCCGTCGGACTCCTATGAAACCTTTCGAGTCGACCCGGCGACACCGGCGGGTGCGCTGTTTCGCGAGCGCAGTCAGAATGACACAAAGGGTTTCCCGTCCGACCGGCGCTACTGGCAATCACTCGCCCCACGCTGCACCTGGCGTGACGGGGAGTTGGCGTCGATCGAGCTGTTCCCGGTGTCGCTGGCGCTCGGAGACGCGCACCATCGCCGGGGACGTCCGCGCCTGGCTATCGGAGACGAGGCAGGCGAGATCTTGTCGCGCTTTGAGCAACTGTCTGCCCCGTTCGGGACGGCGATTCGTATCGACGGGGAGCAAGCAACAGTCGAGCTCGGTTGACTAGCGCGCAAGCGCTCTGATGGGATGCGATTCGACGAATCGTATGCTATCGTACGTCCTGCAGCGTCGGGAGTGATCGTCGAGAGGCGGTTTTCAAGCTGAGTCGAGGCGGTCAATGGTTGGTCGTCGGGTTCTGCATACGATTCGCGCTTCACGTGTTGTCAGATGCTTCAGACACGCGTTGTAGCGACCGGGGAGAAGGCTACGATCAGATCTCAACAGATCTGGGAATGAGTCTCGGACGTAGGTAGAGTATTGACCACTGTCCCGAACACTGCGTTTGGATGTCCTGTCCTGAGTGGTTGGACATGAGGAGGAGAAGGTTCATGAGTCGTATCGAGAAGTTCCTCGAGATGCTGCCGTTCTCGGCAGCGACCACGCGCCGTGAGTTTCTGAAACGCTCGGTCGTGATGGGCGCGATGATCCCAGCCGCCGGTACGTTGTTGGCTGCCTGTGGCAGCGATGACGATGATGACGACGGTGACGATACCGAGCCAACGGCCGCGGGTGAGCAGCCGACTCGGGCAGGAATCCCGACCAGCAGCTCCGGACAGCCGACTGCTGCGGCATCGCCCGAAGCGGAAGAGACTGAAGCGCCTGACGACGAAGCCGAGCCAACAGCGACGACGGCTGCCGAGGCAACCGAAGCGCCATCAGGGTCCGGTGGTGAGCCAGTCCAGGGCGGCACGGTTATCATGATGGGCCATCACGAGATCGCCAGCCTCAGCCCGGACGATGACGGACCGACCGTCCACTGGGTCATGACGACCAACATCCACAACTCGATGGTCGAACTGGATTCCTACTTCGTCCTCCAGCCGGTCCTCTGCGAATCGTGGGAAGTTGCTGACGACGGCCTGCAGTACACCTTCAAGCTGCGAGAAGGCGTCCTCTTCCACGACGGCGAAGAATTCAACGCCGAGGACGTTAAATACACGTTCGAATACTACGGTAGCCCAGAGAACGCCTCTCTGTCGGCCTCGAACTTCCGGACGATTGAGTTCCCGATTGAGACGCCCGATGACTACACCGTCGTGATCAATCTCAAGCAACCGGACGCGGCCTTCCTGGCGATCGCGGCCCAGAGCCAGATCGTCCCACAGCACCACCACAGCGCGGTGACTGAGATCGGCTACAAGTCCGACCCCATCGGCACTGGCCCGTTCAAGGTCAAGGACTACGACCCTGCCTCGTTCTGCGAGTTGGAGGCGTTTGAGGACCACTTCCGAGGCCGCCCAAACCTCGACATCCTGCGCGAGAACATCGTCCCGGAGGCGTCAGTCCGCACGATCTCGCTCGAATCCGGCGAGGCGGATCATTCGGTTTGGTCGCTGCTGACTGAGGACAACATCAAGCTGCGTGACAGCGGTGAGTTCACGGCCTTCACGACGTCCAGCCTGGCCGTCAACCACTTCCCACTCAATAACGAGCGACCCTTCTTCGCTGACAAGGTCGTGCGCCAGGCGATGATGCACGCCATCGACCGCGATCAGATCGTCGATGAACTCTGGCAGGGCCTGGCCGTCAAGGCGACCGCCAACCTGTCTCCGGCGCTTGAGTTCTACTATGAGCCGGATGTCAAGCAGTACGAGTACGATCCGGAGCTTGCAGCGTCGATGCTCGACGAGGCGGGCTGGGTCGTCGGTTCGGACGGCGTCCGCGAGAAGGATGGCGTCAAGCTGTCGTGGACGTGCCTCGTCATCACTGGTGACCAGGCGCGTCGCCCGGAGGCAGAGGTCGTCCAGCAGTGGCTGCTGGCGATCAATATGGACATGCAGATTGAGGAGGCTCCGTCCACTTCGACCGCAATGGCGGCGGGCGAGGGCGACATGGCCCTCTACAACTGGACCTATGGTGGCGGTAGCGGCGACCCGGACGCATCGAACACACTGCGCTCTGACGCGCTCAACAACTTCAGCCACTACAAGAATCCTGAGATGGACGCGCTGCTTGACCAGGGTCTCGCTGAGCCCGATCCTGAGGCGCGTAAGGAAATCTACAGCCAGGTCCAGAAGCTGGTGGCTGAGGACGTTCCATTCCTCTACATCAAGTTCTGGGACTGGTTCACGTTCTTCAACCTGCGTATCAAGGGTCTCCCAGAGGAGCCACTGACGACGCAGTTCTACAACGAAGCTTACAAGTGGTGGGTTGAAGACCAGGCGTAGTCAACGATTCGGGAGGCGGGTGGCGTGGCGGTCTGCTATGCCGCCCGCTTCAACTCCAGGGCTTAAGGGGACGACATGACCGCCTACGTCATTCGACGCCTGTTGCAGGGAATCTTCGTCGTCTTCGTCGTGTCCTTCATCACCTTCTTCATCATCCAGGCCGGACCCGGTGATCCGATCGAGCAGATGCTCGGCGAAGGCGCCCAACAGATGACGCAGGAGGACCTCGATCGCATCCGCGACAAGTGGGGCCTCAACGATCCGTGGTACGTGCAATACTGGTCGTGGCTCAGCAACCTGGCCCAAGGTGATATGGGTATCTCAATCGTGCGTGTTGGACAGCCTGTCAGCGATATGATCTTTGACGCGGCAGGACCGACGGTCCGGTTGAATCTGATTGCGTTAACAGTGGCGGTTGTCGTCGCGATCCCGGCCGGAATGATTGCTGCACTTCGACGCTACACCGCAATTGATTCCTCAATCATGGTTACCGCAAGCGGTGGGGTAGCGCTTCCGAATTTCTGGGTTGCTCTGATGCTGATCGTGCTGATGACCGGCACGCTTGGCTGGCTGCCTGCGACCGGGTTCACGAGCTGGAAGCATTACATTATGCCGGTCATTGTCCTGGCGATCACCGAGTTCGCCATTCTCGCTCGGCTGACGCGTGGAACGATGCTCGAAGTCCTCAACCAGGACTATATGAACACGGCGCGCTCGAAGGGCCTGGCGGAGCGGACGGTTATCCTCCGGCACGCGGTTCGTAACGCCATGCTCCCGATCATCACCGTCGTCGGGTACCGGTCGGCGTTCCTGCTCAGCGGGACAGTCGTGATCGAGACGATCTTCGCAATTCCTGGACTGGGCCGCCTCTTCTATCAGTCCGTTACGCGTTCTGATTACCAGGTCGTGCAGGGCATCGTATTGTCCTTCACGTTGCTGGTGGTCTTCATGAACATCGTCACGGACCTGCTCTACGCGGTGATCGATCCCCGCATCCGTCTGAAGTAGCCTGAGGAAACGGTGGACGAATGAACTCAACTGTGCGAACCGATACGACAGGCGCACCGGCGGATGCGCTTGCGGGGATCGAGCGGAAGCGACGAAGTGAGTTCTCGCGCACATGGGGACGATTCAAGCGCTACAAACCTGGCGTCGTTGCGTTGGTGTTCCTCGGATTCCTCTCAATCCTCGCGATCGCGCCGGGGTTGTTTGAGCCATACAGCTACACTGAATTTGACCTGACAGCGCGTGGCGAAGGTCCGTCGTTGGAGCACCCGATGGGCTTTGACATGGTCGGTCGTGACCTGCTAAGCCGATTGATCCGCGGGACACGCGTGGCATTCCTGGTTGGTATGTCGGCGACGGCGATCGCGTTGACGATCGGCGTCACGGTTGGCGCGACAGCCGGCTACTTCGGTGGCTGGGTTGATTCAGTCCTCTCGCGCATCGTCGACTCGATCATGGCGTTTCCGCTGATCGTGCTGCTGATCACACTCGCGGCTGTCGTTGGGCCGGGCGTGCGGACCACCGTATTCGTGATCGGGTTAACGGTCTGGGCGCAGTACGCGCGCGTTGTTAGAGCGGAGGTATTGAGCGTTCGCGAACGTGACTTCGTCACGTCCGCGCGCTCGGCCGGCGCCAGCGATCCGCGCATCATCTTCCGGCACATCCTGCCGAACGTGCTCGGCCCGGTGATTGTGCTAGCCAGCCTCGCGGTCGGCGGCATCATTATTCTCGAAGCCGCGCTCTCGTTCCTCGGTCTCGGTGTCCAGCCGCCGACTCCATCATGGGGTGGCATGCTGGCGGACGCACGGCCATTCATCACAACCTACCCCCATATGCCGATCTTCCCCGGTGTGATGATCTTTCTGACCGTCATCGCATTCAACCTGCTCGGTGATGGCCTGCGCGATGCACTGGACCCGCGCCAGCGCGAGTAATCGCTCGCGTCGACCTGACACCGTCAGCGACGTACTCCTGTCGGTCACCATCGTGCAGCGGGCCAGCCATCTACTCGATTGGCCCGCTGCACGATCTTTCGGCACCGCTCCGTCGTATTTGCCCTGCCGTCACGCGCGTTTCCTCGTGCAACAGGTGCACGAGAGATACGATCGAGTCGAAACACTTCCACTCCATGGCCACCTGATTGCGGCAACGTCCTCTGGCTGAAGCGATGTCTGATGCGTTCAGAGGTAAGCCGTCGTTCTGCAACCTGCTCGTCCCGCCACATTCGTTAGCTGCGCGGATGCCATTGACACGCTGCCGTCCCTGCGAATACGGTATGCACGGTCGAAGGAGGATGGTGCTGATGATCGTGAGTGCCAGCCGCGTCGCCCGACAACCTACGACAATGGGTCAACCGTTGACGTCACCTGAGGCAGACATCGGGTATCTCAGCGAGTCGGATGATCAACTGCCGATAACTGTCCCGCTTGCCGATCCGGTGAGTGTAGACCGTGGACATATTCTGATCGTCGAAGACGATCTCATTATCGCTGACCTGATCGACCAGATCCTGCGATTCGAGAGCTTCCAGGTGTCGCACGTCATTGACGGCAAGTCTGCAGTCGACTATGCGACGAGTCACGCACCCGACTTGATCCTGATGGATCTGATGCTGCCAGTCATGAGTGGAATGGACGCCAGCCGCATCATCAAGTCGCATCCGGATGAGGTTGTCAGCCAGATCCCGATCGTCGCGATGTCGGCGGGTGTCAACCTGCGGGCAACTGCCCACGGGTTGTCCGTCGAGGGCGTGCTGGCGAAGCCATTCGACATAGACGAGTTACTGGCAACAGTCGATATCCATATCCGCCGGCAAGGATAAAGCACTCGTCAACCCGGCGTCGTTCGCGGCGGAGCCGGAAGATGGTCAACCGCCCACCAGCGAGCGCAACGCGACAAACTCCTGCGGTGCCAGCGCAATCAACCAGTATCTGGCCACCAGACTCATTAACGATTTTCGAGTAGACGTGACACCGCTGTTATCGAATCAGGCGAGCGGCTGTTGGTCGCAACATCCCAGATGGCATTTGAACAGGTGGCCCCGCATGGATCTACGTGCGTGACGCGCATTATCTACCACTCTGTGCGATGGCAACGCTCAGGTCAGCGATGCGCGATGACACAACAAAAAGCCCTGGTCAGACGTAACTGACCAGGGCTTTTCCATGGTAGCGGGGGCGGGATTCGAACCCACGACCTTTGGGTTATGAGCCCAACGAGCTGCCACTGCTCCACCCCGCGGTGGGTGAGGGAACTGTTCCCTACAGGAAGTATATCAGACATCGCAACTGGGGAGTGTGCGCAGCGGCCTCGCCTCCCACACGGTTCCCCGTGCAGTACTCTCCGGCGCTGCCATGGGGCACGACCAGGTTCGGGATGGGACTGGGTGGAGCCATGGCGCTCTCGGCCACGCACACACCCCAGGTGCGCTGTCTGCTTTTCCTGCTGGATACGAATAACGCATTCTTCGTGCGATCATCGCCGGCCTGGCGGCGTGCAAGCCGCGAGGTCCGGAGACGAGGGTACATGTCCAAGTGATCTGATAAGTGAACAGAACCGTCCTCGACCATTAGTACGGCTAGGCTCCAGTTGGTTACCCACTGTCCACCGGCCGCCTATCGACCCGGTCGTCTTCCGGGGGTCTTACCTGGTCAAAGCCAGCGAGAAGGCTCATCTTGAGGCGGGCTTCCCACTTAGATGCTGTCAGCGGTTATCCCTGCCGAACGTAGCTACCCAGCGATGCACGTTGCCGTACAACTGGCACACCAGCGGTTCGTCCAGCCCGGTCCTCTCGTACTAGGGCCAGCTCCTCGCAACCTTCTAAACGCCCACGGCGGATAGAGACCGAACTGTCTCACGACGTTCTGAACCCAGCTCGCGTACCTCTTTAATGGGCGAACAGCCCAACCCTTGGGACCGCCTCCAGCCCCAGGATGAGACGAGCCGACATCGAGGTGCCAAACGATGCCGTCGATGTGGACTCTTGGGCATCATCAGCCTGTTATCCCCGGCGTAGCTTTTATCCGTTAAGCCACGGCCCTTCCACGCGGTACCGTGGGATCACTATGCCCGACTTTCGTCCCTGCTCGGCTGGTCGGCCTCGCAGTCAAGCTCCCTTGCTGCCATTGCACGCTCCGGCCGGTTTCCATTCGGCCTGAGGGAACCATTGGGCGCCTCCGTTACGCTTTAGGAGGCGACCGCCCCAGTCAAACTCCCCACCAGCCACTGTCCCACTGCCGGATAACGGTCAGCGGTTAGAGCGCCGATCTGATCAGAGTGGTATTTCACCAACGGCTCCACCCGAACTGGCGTCCGGGCTTCACAGCCTCCCACCTATCCTACACAGACCAGATCTACGCCCGATGGCAAGCTGGAGTAAAGCTGCACGGGGTCTTTTTGTCCTGCCGCGGGTTGCGCGCATCTTCACGCGCTCTTCAATTTCACCGGGTCCCTCGTTGAGACAGCGCCCAGATCGTTATGCCTTTCGTGCGGGTCGGAACTTACCCGACAAGGAATTTCGCTACCTTAGGACCGTTATAGTTACGGCCGCCGTTTACCGGGGCTTCAGTTCGCAGCTTGCACCGCTCCCTTTAACCTTCCGGCACTGGGCAGGCATCAGCCCCTATACGTCCGCTTACGCGTTCGCAGAGACCTGTGTTTTTGGTAAACAGTCGCCTGGGCCTCTTCTCTGCAACCCCCTCACGCTTCCGGCCGCTTGGACCGTACACGCTACGCGGGGCCTACCTTCTCCCGAAGTTACGGTAGTAAGTTGCCGAGTTCCTTAACGAGGGGTCTCCCGTCCACCTGAGTATGCTCTACCGGCCGACCTGTGTCGGTTTGCGGTACGGGCACGTCGCTCCTGGCTAGAGGCTTTTCGTGGCCGTTCAGGCTCAACCCACTTGTCGCACCCGTAGGCTTGACTGACCATCACCTCTCAGATTTAACACTCCGGATTTGCCTGGAGTGTCACCCTACCGGCTTGGACGGATCGCTCCGCTGGGCCTGCCACCCGGCGTCCCCCCATCGCTCATGACGGATTGACGTGGTACAGGAATATTGACCTGTTGTCCATCGCCTACGCCTCGCGGCCTCGGCTTAGGCCCGACTCACCCGCAGCTGATCAACATGGCTGCGGAACCCTTCGGCCTTCGGTGGGGCGGATTCACACCGCCCTCGCGCTACTTATACCGGCATTCGCACTTGTCGCCGCTCCAGCCGTGCTCCCGCTCGACCTTCCCAGCTGACGACAACGCTCCCCTACCATGACGCCTCATTACAAGGCACATCCGCGGCTTCGGTGCTGATCTTGAGCCCCGGGACATTGTCGGCGCCAGCGCACTCGACCAGTGAGCTATTACGCACTCTTTCAAGGGTGGCTGCTTCTAAGCCAACCTCCTGGTTGTCTCGGCACGCTGACATCCTTGCCCACTTAGATCAGACTTGGGGACCTTAGCCGGCGGTCTGGGCTGTTTCCCTCTCGACGACGAAACTTAGCTCACGTCGTCTGACTCCCACACCCACGGCACCGGCATTCGGAGTTTGTCAGGAGTCAGTAAGCGGGAAGCCCCATCGTCCTAACAGTGCTCTACCTCCAGTGTCGCCTCAGTGTGAGGCTAGCCCTAAAGCTATTTCGGGGAGAACCAGCTATCTCCAGGTTCGCTTGGCATTTCACCGCTACCCACAGCTCATCCGTGCCTTTTGCAACAGACGTCGGTTCGGCCCTCCACGCGCTCTTACACGCGCTTCAGCCTGGCCATGGGTAGATCACCTGGTTTCGGGTCTACCGCATGCAACTGGTGCTCTTACGAGCGTCGCCCTTTCAGACTCGGTTTCCCTCCGGGTCCGGGTGTCACTCCCTTACCCTTGCCACACACGGTAACTCGCCGGTTCATTCTACAAAAGGCACGCCATCAGCCTGGCTTACGCCAACAGCCTCTGACAGTGTGTCGGCACACGGTTTCAGGATCTGTTTCACTCCCCTCGACGGGGTGCTTTTCACCATTCCCTCACGGTACTGTGCGCTATCGGTCGTCTGCGGTATTTAGCCTTGGAGGGTGGTCCCCCCAGCTTCCCACGGGATTTCGCGTGTCCCGCAGTACTCCCGGATCCCAGGTCAAGTCAGACCACTTTCGCCTACGGGACTCTCACCCACTCCGGTCGCCCCTTCCAGCAGCGTTCGGCTAGCGATCTGATTTCTCACTTGATGATGGCTCCTGCCGGGCCATCGACTGGTCCGTCCAACCCCGGGTGCGCAACGACGGCAGTCTTGGCACGCACCTGGTTTCGGCTCCTCCCGTTTCGTTCGCCACTACTCCGGGAATACTCTCTGTTCCTCAGGGTACTGAGATGTTTCAGTTCCCCCACTTACCTCTCGCCAGCCTATAGATTCAGCTGGGAGTGACGCGGTATCACCCGCGCCGGGTTGCCCCATTCGGATTCCCTCGGATCACAGCTTGCCCGCAGCTCCCCGAGGCGTTTCGTCGCGTGGCCACGTCCTTCATCGGCCGCAGACGCCAAGGCATCCACCGTGCGCCTTCTGTACGGTTCTCTTCTCCAGATGGATCTTGGACATGCGACACTCGTCTCCGGACATCACCAGATGCCTCCTTGCGGAGACAACCGATCGTCCGGCGACTGTGTCGCGGAAGAATGTTATTCGTGTTCCCTCAATTGTAAAAGTGCAAGCCGAGAAGGCCTTGCGCCCTTCCCAACTGAGACGTGATTCGCGTGTGTGGGGTGTTGTAGCGATTGGACCTTCTGAACGGACATCCTTCGTCGCCACCCTCCCCCGATGCGTGGGTTACCCCACTGGGATCGTCAGGTGCGATGGTGAAGCCATGCCAGCCAGTCAAACGGGCCAACCGTTGACCATGGAAGCCAGTCGACTGTGTTGCCACAGCCTGGCCGTACTCCCTAGAAAGGAGGTGATCCAGCCGCAGCTTCCGCTACGGCTACCTTGTTACGACTTCGTCCCAGTCACCAATCCCACCCTCGGCGGCTGTGTCCCGAAGGTTCACCCACCGACTTCAGGTGTTACCGGCTCCCGTGACGTGACGGGCGGTGTGTACAAGGCCCGGGAACATATTCACCGCCGTAATGCTGACCGGCGGTTACTAGCAACTCCGCCTTCACGTGGGCGAGTTGCAGCCCACGATCTGAACTGAGACCGGGTTTGTGGGATTGGCTCCGCGTTACCGCTTGGCTGCCCATTGTCCCGGCCATTGTAGCGTGTGTGTCGCCCACGGTGTAAGGGCCATGCTGACTTGACATCATCCCCACCTTCCTCCGGTTTGGTTCCGGCAGTCTGGCTAGACACACCTCGTAACTAGCCACGGGGGTTGCGCTCGTTGCGGGACTTAACCCAACATCTCACGACACGAGCTGACGACAGCCATGCAGCACCTGTCACCTGGCTCCCGAAGGCACCCCGCCCTTTCAGGCAGGTTCCAGGGATGTCAAACCGTGGTAAGGTGTTGCGCGTTGCGTCGAATTAAACCACACGCTCCGCTGCTTGTGCGGGCCCCCGTCAATTCCTTTGAGTTTTAGCCTTGCGGCCGTACTCCCCAGGCGGGGTACTTACTGCGTTAGCGCCGGCACGGCAGGGGTCAACTCCCGCCACACCTAGTACCCATCGTTTACTGCGTGGACTACCGGGGTATCTAATCCCGTTCGCTCCCCACGCCTTCGCGCCTCAGCGTCAGGTCAGGTCCAGCCAGCCGCCTTCGCCACTGGTGTTCCTCCGGATCTCTACGCATTTCACCACTACACCCGGAATTCCACTGGCCTCTCCCTGCCTCCAGACACGCCATCTCGACGGACCCTCCCCCGTTGAGCGGGGGGCTTTCACCGCCGATGCGCGTGTCCGCCTGCGCGCGCTTTACGCCCAGTAACTCCGGACAACGCTCGGATCCTACGTCTTACCGCGGCTGCTGGCACGTAGTTAGCCGATCCTTATTCCGAGGGTACCGTCATTGCCTTCGTCCCCTCGAAAAGGGGTTTACACACCGAAGTGCGTCATCCCCCACGCGGCGTTGCTCCATCAGGCTTGCGCCCATTGTGGAAAATTCCTTGCTGCTGCCTCCCGTAGGAGTCGGGGCCGTGTCTCAGTCCCCGTGTGGCTGATCGTCCTCTCAGACCAGCTACCGATCATCGCCTTGGTAGGCCGTTACCCCACCAACTAGCTAATCGGACGCAGCCCCCTCCTGGTACGCCTCTCGGCTTTCCTTCACCGGATCCCTCCAATGAAGCACATGCGGTATTACACTCCGTTTCCGGAGGATATCCCCCACACCAGGGCAGGTCAGCTACGTGCTCCTCACCCGTCCGCCACGGTCACGCACAAGTGCGCCCGTTCGACTTGCATGCATTAGGCACGCCGCCAGCGTTTATCCTGAGCCAGGATCAAACTCTCCATCAAAAGAGTTCCCACCTCCGAAGAAGTGGTCTGCTCATGTTTCTGTTGACTGCTTGGTCGTCCTCCTGTGTTCCCACAGCAGCACTTCCCAAGCGCCCACACGCTTGCGAATCACGTCTCAGTTGGTAAGGTGCTGCGGTACTTGAGGCGTTGAAAAACCCGCCGTTTCCGACGGGCGACGCACGTTGCCAGGTTCTGACGAATCAGATCCGAACGGCCTAACGCACGATCGCTCCTCTCATACCACTGCCTCTCGGCGACTCCAGCGCGGGGGCGTTTCACGCATCCCGTACCGAAGCTTTGGAAGCATACCCGGCGCCTGACGGCTTGTCAAGGGCTGTTTGCCACGTCGTCCGCAGACCCAACCTCCTGACCCGGATTCTTCCGAGCGACCTCATCTCTGAGGTTCTGGAAGGATATCATCTGAGTCGCACGGTGTCAAGGAGAATGATCTTCGCCAATTACAGTGCCTCAGATGTCTTCCGCCCGCCCTTCCACCGGCCGCGTGGGCTCGATTTTGGAGCGGGCGGAATCATACGTACCGTCCGGACGCCGTGTCAAGGAGCGACCGTCGAAGTCACTGTGGAGTGAGAGAATTCGGCGATCAGGCGCTGAGCCGCGCGACAATCGCGTCGGCCATTTCGGATGTACCGGATGCCTTGGTGCGGTCGCGATCTGGCCGCAGGTCGTAGGTAACGAGCTTTCCGTCAGCGATGATCCCGGCGACGGCGTCCTCGACGGCCTTTGCCGCCTGGAGCTCGCCGAGATGGCGCAACATCAACGCGCCACTGAGGATCATCGCTGAGGGATTCGCCTCGTTCTTCCCGGCGTGGGACGGCGCGCTGCCGTGGATCGGCTCGAAGATGGCGGCCTTCTCGCCGATGTTGGCGCTTGGCGCGACACCCAGCCCGCCGACCATCCCGGCCGTCAGGTCGGAGAGGACATCGCCGTACAGGTTCGGCATGACCAGTACGTCGTAGTCCTCAGGACGCTGCATGAGTTGCATGCACATGTTGTCGACGATCCGGTCGTTGAAGTCGATCTGCGGGTAGTCCTTGGCGACTTCCTGGGAGACCTTCAGGAACAGGCCGTCGCTGAACTTCATGATATTGGCCTTGTGGACGGACGTGACGAGCTTGCGCTCGTTCTTGATGGCGTAGTCGAAGGCATAGCGGACGATCCGCTCAGAATTCTCGGGCGTGATCGACTTGATCGAGATCGCGGCGCTGGCCGGCACCTGCTTCGATGAGAGTCGATTGATCGCGCCAATGATCTCTTTCGTGTCATCCGCCCCGGTGTCAAACTCAATTCCGGCATAGAGGTCTTCCATGTTCTCGCGGACAACGACGAGGTCGATATTCGAGAACACCGAACGAACACCGGTAAACGTCCGCGCCGGCCGCAGGTTGGCGTACAGCTGCAATTCGTGGCGCAGTGCGACGTTAACGCTTCGGAACCCGGTTCCAAGCGGAGTCGTCAGCGGACCTTTGAGCGCGATGTTGTTCTTTCGAATCGATTCGAGGACAGAATCCGGCAGGACTTCGCCGAATTTCTCCAGTGCACCTACGCCTGCCTCCTGGACATCCCACTCGAACCCGATCCCGGTTGCCTCGAGCACGCGTCTGGTTGCGTCCGATACCTCTGGGCCAATACCGTCACCGGGGATTAACGTGACCTGATACGCCATGCTCTCCGCTCCTGATTCTGTACCCTGTCGCTCGCCGCTGGCCGCAACTCATCTGATTGGGTCGTTGCTGCGATGAACTCCGACGCGTCTCAACCACGCGATTCTATGCCTCCCCGAAAAGGGGTGTCAAACTCGGCCCGCAGAATAGCGGCAAGACCCGCGCCATCGCTTGTCGATGCCGCGTCCGCTTCGAGGATCGGCGGCGGTTACCAGGCGGGCGCATTACAATGGCGACATGGAATCGATGAGCGCGTCATGAGTACACGCAGCTTTCGGGATCGCTACGACGGTGCATTGGGGAGTGCCACCGATGCGACGTTGGAACCGGTTGCCCAGCCAGACTGGCCGATGCCGAGTGGAGCGCGTCCGTCGCGAAACGCTGCTGGCGAATGCGTCGTCCATGATCGCGTCTATGGTGGCGTCGAGATTGCCGCGACGGTCGAGGGCTTTCGATCGTGCCGGCGATTGAATGCTGGCCGGTACGTCGATCCGCGCGACATGATCTTTCTCGATACCGAGACGACTGGGCTCTCTGGTGGGACCGGGACACACGTCTTCCTGGTCGGAATCGGCCGCTTCAATGGCGATGCGCTGCATGTCCGTCAATTTTTCATGCGCCATCCTGGCGACGAGCGCGGTCTGCTGGCAGCGTTGACGGCAGACCTGGGTGACATCGGCGCGTTGGTGACCTATAACGGTCGCTCGTTCGACGTGCCGCTACTGGAGACGCGCTACCGAATGCACGGGCAGGCGTTTGCTTCGCCGGAGCAGCACATTGACCTGCTCTCGCCAGCCCGCGCGATCTGGAAGCACCGCCTGCCGTCCTGCTCGCTGGGGACGATCGAACGAATGGTTCTCGGCGTTCAGCGCGAGATGGACGCTCCAGGTTGGATGATCCCGCAACTGTACTTCGACTACCTCCGTTCGCGGCGAATCGAACTTCTTGAACCAGTTTTCGAGCACAACCGGATCGACATCGTGACGCTTGCCCGGCTGACGGCGCTCGTTCAGACCTACGAGGCCGGGATCAGGACGCCTCCAAACGATATCGACCGGTTGGCCGTTGAACTCCATCGGCTCCGACGCCACGGAGACGACGACGCAATCGCGTCGATCAGCCAACTCTGGCGGCTGCCGACGATCCCGGCTGAACTGCGACTGCGGGCGTTGCGCGATCTTTCGGTCGCCCTCAAGCGACGGCGTCGTCATGCGGATGCCGCCGACGAGTGGCTCGCTGCCCAGCGCGACCCGAGTCGACCACTGCGCCTGTTCGCGGCTGAGGAGTTGGCGAAGCATCTGGAACACCGCGAGCGGGACCATGCTCGCGCGATTGAGATCGTTCGGCGCGGAGCCGACGGCGCGGCGCTGGCCCGCGATGCGTCAGCCGTTGAGGCCTTCGAGCGGCGGCTGCGGCGTCTGGAACGGAAGCTGCAGGCCGCGAACGGCGATAAATCGCTTCCAGCATGACGTGAACGCGACAACGAGAAGAGGAATCTGTGAGCGCATCCCAACCATCAGGACCGGTCGTGCTGGTGATTCTCGACGGCTGGGGGCTGGAGCCTGCCGGACCTGGCAACGCCATTGAACTGGCGAACACCCCAGTCTTCGATCGGCTCAGGTCTACATATCCGCACGCGACGCTTCGCACCAGCGGAATCGACGTCGGCCTGCCGCGTGGTCAGATGGGAAATTCCGAAGTCGGGCATCTGAATCTCGGCGCGGGTTTCGTCGTCTATCAATCGATCACGCGGATCGATCTGGCGATTGAGGATGGAGAGTTCTTTCGGAACCCGGTTCTTGTCAATGCTGCGCAACGTGCCAGCGAAGGCGGCCGAACACTGCACCTGATGGGCCTTCTCTCAGACGGCGGAGTCCACTCCCACATCCGCCACCTTGACGCGCTCCTCAACCTGGCAGCACGGACCGGCACGTCCCGAGTAGCGGTTCATGCGTTTCTGGATGGCCGCGACACGTCACCGACGGGCGGGGCGGGTTACCTCGTGGAGACACAGACGCTGATCGAGACGCACGGTGTTGGCCGGATCGCGTCGGTTGTCGGGCGCTACTACGCGATGGATCGTGACCGCCGGTGGGAACGGACGCGAATCGCGTTCGATCTGCTCGTCAATGGTACGGGCGAACAGACCTCCGATCCGATTGCTGCCGTCCGGGCGCACTACGAAGCTGGAATTACGGACGAGTTCATGAAGCCGATTTCAGTCCTCGATGACGCTGGAGAGCCGACGACGATTCAACCCGGCGACGTGGTCGTGTTCTTCAACTTCCGTGCCGATCGAGCCCGCCAGCTTTCACAGGTGCTCGTCGGCCCGCCGATCGAGGGACAGTCATTCGACGCACCAGACGATCTGATGCTGGTGATGATGACTGAGTATGCGCACTATCTTCCGGCTCAGGTCGCGTTCTCAGCCATCGATGTCGTCTTCCCATTGGCACGCGTCATCTCGGAGTCCGGGCTGCGGCAGTTCCATACTGCCGAGACAGAGAAGTACGCGCATGTCACGTACTTCCTCAATGGTGGTCGTGAGGAACCATTCGAGGGAGAAGAACGCGGTCTGGTTCCGTCTCCGAAGGTGGCGACCTACGATTTGCAGCCTGCGATGAGCGCCGAGGGCGTCGGCGATGCGACCTGCGCGGCGATCGGGAGTGGCAAGTATGCGTTCGTGATCGTCAACTTCGCGAACTGCGACATGGTCGGTCATACCGGTGTGATCAGTGCAGCAGTCGCCGCGACGGAAGCCGTGGATACCCAGCTCGGCCGGATCGTCGACGCAGCGCTGGCTGCCGGTGGGACTGTCATCGTGACCGCTGACCACGGTAACGCGGAGCAGATGCTGGTGGCTGGGACGAACCTGCCGATGACGGCCCATACGACGAACCCTGTCCCGGTTATCCTTGTCTCGCGTGATGACGCACCTCACCGGCATGCATCGTTGCGGGAAGGTGGTCGGCTGGCGGATGTTGCTCCAACAATCCTCGAGTTGCTGCACATCGCACCTCCGGCGGAAATGACGGGTGTGTCGTTGCTAGACTTGAACGAGTAGGCGGACGATTCGCTCAAGGTGAAGCACACCGTGCTGAGTGGATTGGATGCTTGAAGTCGTACCAGGTGTAGCGATCGACCTGGACATCGACGGCGTCGCCTCGAGCATCGGGATTTCCCAAGGTACCGCCGTCAACGTGACGTTGGGCGAGGGTCAGGACGGATAGCTTTCACTGGCGCGATTTACCCAACGTGATCCAGGCGTTCCTCGTTTCGTCGCCGGGAATTCATGTAGGCTGCCACGGTGCGAATGCTGATCTCTCCACTCTTGCACCAACTGTTTTCATACTGGTGAATGGCGTGAGCTTTCATCGACCTGTCGCTGGTGCGAGGAGGGTCCACGCGTTCAACTCGGAGGCTGCTGCAACGTGTCTTCGTACTCTGGTTTCGCGATCTTTATCGTCGTCGGCGTTGTCATCGGTCTGATTATCAACAGCGTGATTGCAGGAATCGGCATTGGCATCGCGATGGGGCTTGCGTTCAGCCTGTCAGCGCAACGGCGTGATAATAAATGACAGCGACCGCCTGATCGATCGAAACCGGGCTGGTACTGTCCTTCGATCGTCCAACCGGTCGCCATCGGTCTTCTGAGCTAGCCGGACGCTCGCCGCCCGAACGCTGATGTTCCGGCAAACGTCGCCTGCTCTCCGAGCTGCTCCTCGATCCGCAGCAACTGATTGTATTTCTCGACACGATCCATCCGTGACGGCGCACCTGTCTTGATCTGGCCTGCGTTGGTCGCGACAACGAGATCGGCGACGAACGAGTCGGATGTCTCGCCCGAGCGGTGCGAGATGACGGCCGTGAAGCCGGCCCGGTGAGCCATGTCGATGGCTTCGAACGTTTCGGTGAGTGTTCCAATCTGGTTGAGCTTGACGAGGATTGAGTTCCCGGCGCTCTCACGGATTCCGCGTGACAGACGCTCGGTGTTGGTGACGTAGAGGTCATCCCCAACCAACTGGACCTTATCGCCGATCCGAGCCGTGATCGCTTTCCAGCCCTCCCAATCGTCCTCGGCCAGCCCGTCCTCAATCGAAATGATCGGAAAGCGCGATGTGGCGTCGGCGTACCAGTCGATCATCTCGTCGACCGACAGCGTTCGCCCCTCACCCTTCAGGACGTAATTGCCATTTTCGAAGAACTCGGTTGAGGCCGGGTCCATCGCCAGCAGGATGTCGCTACCGAGCGCGTATCCGGCGCGGTTGATCGCCTCGGAGATCAGATCGAGCGCCTCGGAATTTGACTTCAGACTGGGAGCGTATCCCCCCTCGTCACCGACCATCGTCGAATAGCCGTTTTCCGTCAGGACGGCTTTCAGTGCGTGGAAGACCTCGGTTCCCCAGCGCAGGCACTCAGAGAAGGAGTCAGCGCCGACAGGCATGACCATGAACTCCTGGAAGTCGACGCTGGAGCCCTGGGCATGCTTTCCGCCATTGAGAATATTGAGCATCGGGACCGGCAGAACATGCGCGCTGGGGCCGCCGAGGTACTTGAAGAGCGGCTGACCGGCCGATTCGGCGGCGGCGCGTGCGACGGCAAGAGAGACACCGAGAATGGCGTTTGCGCCGAGATTGCCCTTGTTCTCGGTTCCGTCCAGCTCGATCATGCGCAGATCGACGGCACGCTGGTCACCGGCGTCAAAACCTTCGATTTCGGGCGCGATTGTTTCGTTGACATTCTCGACTGCGTTGAGAACGCCCTTCCCGCCGTAGCGCGTCTTATCGCCATCGCGCAGTTCGACTGCTTCGAACGCGCCGGTGGACGCGCCGGACGGAACTGCCGCGCGTCCGAACGAGCCGTCTTCGAGGTAGACATCGACTTCGACCGTTGGGTTTCCGCGCGAATCGAGGATCTCGCGCGCCCAGATTGCGTCGATAGCCGATCCACTCCAGGTCATCGCCATCGGTTGTTCCTCCCGTATCGCGTTCCGCCCATCAGGCGGCGGTGTCGTATCAGTCTTATCCTACCGGGTTGCCGCTGGTTGTGATGGCGATAGGAGATCCGGTTCGTCCGGAACGCCAGCGCTGGCGGCGACAGGTGCGCTCACCGGCGTCTCGAGCGGCGGGCTGGTCGTTGAGAAGCC
This sequence comes from uncultured Chloroflexia bacterium, assembly GCA_963763325.1. Lineage (GTDB taxonomy): Bacteria > Chloroflexota > Chloroflexia > Thermomicrobiales > CFX8 > JBBECJ01. The sequence continues at coordinate 235,152 of CAVXOL010000023.1, read as the reverse complement.
AATCTCACGTTCCTTCTTGTCGCGCATCGTCAGTGACACGCGCGTAATCGTGCCGTAGGGCAGGAATGCGATGTCAGTATCATCGAACACGTCCTCGCGGCAGAAGTGAGCGACGGCAACCCACGTATCAGCAAGCCGCACGACGTGGCACAGATCGAGGACGGCGCCTCCCACCAGATAGAGCTCGATGATGGGAACCTTTCCGGGGTTGGCGGCGGCTTCAGTCCTGACGTGTTCCGGCAGGATCGTACCGAAGAACAGACGATCGAACATGCGTTGCAATCCCTTTCTCGACTGACAATCTAGTGCTATCCGTTTATCACAAGGGTTCGGCCAGCTTCGTCAATCAACGCTGCTGTCGCGAATGGGTCGGCAACTTCCACGACCAGCCTGCTGTAGTGCTCGTCGCGCAGGCGAATGTCGATCGCGCGCGCTTCATGACGGACGCTCCAGAAGGACCAGCCGCGATCTTTCCACCAGTAGCTTCCGGAAGTGATGACGCCGGGAACATAGGTTCCGGGCAATCTGATGCCATCTGGACGCTTTGACATCAGCGTCCCGGCTTGAGCGCTCACCACATGATTGAGTGCGACGGAGATCTCGCGTTTCAGAGCGAACACTGCCTCCCAGCCTGAAAGGCGCACCGTCAATTGGCCGCCGTCGATGGTGATTTGGGCCATTGCAACCCCTCTCGTTTCTCGTATTGCGAGTTTGTACGTAGCGACGTCTTACGGCGGTCGATCGTGGCCGTCACGGCTGGTTAGAAACCTACATTAATTTGGGACGCTTCGGCGGCGGGCCGGGCGCGAGTGACGGCTGGCTGCTGCTATACTGTGACATCAGTTGAGATGCAGCGTTGATGGAGACGGGTCGCGGACCCGGACGCCGACAGGGACGCCCGGCCAGAGACTGAGAGCCGGCACGGTGGACCGCCGCGACATTCACTCCGGAGCTGGGCGGTGAACGCTTTCGGCACGCGCCGGGACCAGTAGTCGCACCCGGGAGCTTCCCGTTACAGGAGCACGTCCGGAGCAATCCGGGCGGACGAGGCCGGCCCTGTTGGGAGCCGGCGAACCAGGGTGGTACCGCGTGAGCACTCCTCGCCCCTGAGCGAGGGGTGTTTTTTGTTGCTTACGTCCATTAATGACGGCTATCACGTGGTGAGGCAGAGGGAGATGACTGATGAACGATGATCTCTTGCGAGGGGCGCTCGACACGCTCAGGAACGCGACGAGCGAGAACGAACTGAGCGACTGGTACCGCGATGTCCTCGGTCGAAAGGGAGCGCTCTCCGAGGCGATGCGAATGCTTGGGTCGCTGGCGCCGGATGAACGGCGCGAGCGCGGTCGCCAGCTCAACGAGGTCAAGACGCAGCTGGAGGCGGCCTTCACGGCACGGCAGGACGAGGTCCGGGCAAGCGCGCTCGACGCGCGTCTTGGCACCGAGTCGGTTGACGTCACGCTGCCTGGACGACGCCATCCGGTCGGCAACCTGCATCCGATCACGGCGATGATCCGCGAGGCGTGCGACATTTTCGCCCATCTGGGCTTCCAGACCGTCGAGGGACCGGAAGTCGAGGATGCGCTCTACAGCTTCGACATGTTGAACATCCCAAAGGACCACCCGGCCCGCGATGTCTGGGACACGATCTTTATCGAGTCAAATGAGCGCGAGATCACACTCCGGCCGCACACGTCTCCGATGCAGATTCGAACGATGCTGCAGCAGGACCCTCCGGTGCGGGTCGTCGTCCCGGGCCGTACCTACCGTTATGAGGCACAGGACGCGACCCACGAGTGGCACTTCCATCAGATCGAAGGGCTGGCTGTCGATCGGCACATCACGATGGCCGATCTGCGTGGAACGCTGGCCGAATTCGCGCGCCAGATCTTCGGCCCTGAGCGAAAGGTTCGCTTCCGCTGCGACTATTTCCCATTCGTTGAGCCAGGTGTCGACATGTCGATCGACTGCCCGTTCTGCAAGGGTAAGGGCTGCCGTACCTGCAAGGGCAGCGGCTGGATCGAGATTCTTGGCGCCGGAATGGTGCATCCTAACGTGCTACGCAACGTCGGATACGATCCGGACGTCTACTCCGGCTGGGCGTTCGGGATGGGCGTTGACCGGTTGGTGATGCTTCGCTACAACGTTCAGGATCTGCGCTCGTTCTATGCCAATGACTTGCGCTTTCTCGCTCAGTTCGACCGGGCGAGGCTGTGAGGAGCGGGTCAGCCTATCAGTTTCTCAGCCAGTCAGCCTGCTGGCGGACGGCACGCGTTCGAAGCGATCCGAACCGGCAAGCTGACCGACTGACTGGCTGAATTGCTGAAAGCTAAAGGGAACTAACCATGCTGGTACCGATGAAGTGGTTAAAGGAACTGGTTCCGACCGATCTCAGCACCGAAGAGATCGGAAGGCGATTGACGCTGGCAGGGCTTGAAGCTGAGGGGATTACCCGACTCGGCGAAGAGTGGGACCGGGTGTTTGTCGCGCAAGTCGAAAGCGTCGAGCGGCACCCGGACGCCGACCGGCTCGTGCTGGCGACGGTGGTCGCCGGTGAGCACCGGCTGACGGTCGTGACGGGCGCGCCGAACATCGCGGCGGGTCAGAAAGTTGCGCTCGCGCTGACCGGAGCACGACTGGTCGATCCGTATGTCGAGGATCTGCAATACAAGACACTCAAGCCGTCGAACATTCGCGGCGTCAAGTCGGAGGGAATGGTCTGCTCCGAGAAGGAACTGGGACTCTCTGGCGAGCATGAGGGCATCATGGTGCTGCCGGACGATGCGCCAGTCGGCGTGCCGCTACGTGAGTATCTAGGCGATGACGTCATTGAGTTCGAGATCACCCCAAATCTGGTCCACGCGTTTTCAGTTCTTGGCATTGCCCGCGAGCTTGCAGCGATTCTGGGCGTGACCGTAACGCCGATCGCGCGGGCTGACCTGTCGGCCGCCGAACGGCACGACGACCGGATCGTTATCGAAGATCCGGCGCTGTCCCCCCGGTATGCGTTGGCAGTCATCGACGACGTGACGATCGCACCGTCGCCTGAATGGATGCAGCGCCGATTGGCGGCTGCCGGAATGCGACCGGTCAACAACGTCGTCGACATTACCAACTACGTGATGGCCGAGCTGGGCCAACCGATGCACCCGTTCGACGCGAGCCGGCTGTCGAGCGAGAAGATCATCGTCCGATCGGCTCGACCCGGCGAGCGGATCGAAACGATTGACCACGTGCAGCGCGTGCTTGACGAGCAGGTGCTGGTGATCGCGGACGAAGAGCGCGCGATCGGGCTGGCCGGCGTGATGGGCGGCGTCGACACCGAGGTCACGGACGAGACGACGACCGTGCTGCTTGAGTCGGCGTCGTTCGATTCGAAGTCTGTCCGGCGGACAGCCAGAGCGCTCAAACTGCCATCCGAGGCGTCCGCGCGCTTCCAGCGCGGTGTTGATCCGAACCTGGCGTGGCCGGCGATTGAGCGATTCGTGGCGTTGCTGGCGGAGATCGATCCTGACGCTACTGTCCGCTATGTCGCCGATGCATATCCAAGCCCGCGCCAGCGAGGTAGTGTCCGGATGAAGCTGTCCGAGATTGAGCGGCTACTCGGGATGACGATCCCGACCGAGACCGTGCTGGATATTCTGACGCGACTGGATCTGGCGCCCGTCATCGAGGACTCGGTAGACGGACCGGTCGTCGTCGTCTCTGTCCCGACCTACCGAATGGACATTACGCTGCCTGCCGATCTCGTCGAGGAAGTGGCCCGCATCTATGGCTACGATACGCTGCCGGAGCGGTTGCCCGAAGGCCGTGCGGTCCCGATCGTCCGCGATCCGGCCCGGCTGGTCGACAGGGTCGTCCAGGATGCGCTGGTTGCGGCTGGATTGCAGCACGTCATTACCTACTCGATGATCTCGGATAGCGATCTTCTGTCGCTCTCTCCCATCCGCGACGCTGTTCCTGAGTTGCTCGGCGGTTATGCTCGTCCAGAGGCCGATTATGTCCGAGCCACTAATCCGCTACGCTCTGACTGGGAGATCATGCGGCCAACGATGATGCCGTCGTTGCTGAAAATCGTCGCTGAGAATCGCAAGTACAACCCGCGCGTTGCCATCTTCGAGACGGCGCGCACCTATCAGCCCGTCGGACTTGATGAGTTACCGGATGAGCGACGCGGCGTCGCCATCGCAATGAGTGGTGTCCGCGAGACGGCGTCCTGGTACGACGGCGACGACTCCGAACTGGACTTCTACGATGTCAAGGGTGCGATCGAGATCATGTTGGAGCGGCTCGGAGCCAAATCGGTAGCGTTCAAGCCTGTCGCCCATCCATCAATGCATCCTGGCCGAGGCGCTGCTGTCTGTCTGGGCGACCTGCAAGTCGGAATCATTGGCGAAGTCCACCCGCGTGTCGCCGCCAACTTTGGCATCGACGCCCGCGTTGCCGTCGCGGAGATCGATCTGGAGGTCTTCGCCGGGACGCTGCTTGAGAACTGGCGAGTTACGCCAGTCTCGCGCTTCCAACCGATTCGGCAGGACTTCGCTGTCGTCGTCGATGAGGCGATTTCGGCAGCCGACGTCGAGGCTGCGATCCGATCAGGAGCTGGTCCGTTGGCCGGTACGATCAACCTGTTCGACATCTACCGAGGGCCAGGCGTGAGCGAGGGTCGCAAGAGTCTCGCGTTTACGGTGACACTCTCAGCGCCGGACCGGCAGATTGCCGAGCACGAGGTCGAACGGATTCGCGGCAAGATTGAGCAGAACGTCAAGAAACGGGTCGGCGGCACGCTGCGTTCGTGATATGCGATTCTTACAACGAGAATGCCGCGACCAATGGTCGGTCGTGGCGTCAGTCCCAGGCGAAAGAGGCAACCCCAGGCGTGATGCGAACGATTGAACCAGCAACGTCGAGGACCACGACTCGCATGCGTCCGGTTGAACGTGTGCGCGGTACGCACGACCAATTGGCTGGCGATCTCGCGCGTGCAGATGACCTGTCGCGCCGATGGATCGCGATGTCGGCCGCGCACGGCTACCAGCGGGTCGACCCACCCGTACTGGAGCACACAGATCTGTTTCTTCGGAAATCTGGCGGTGACCGGATCGCCCAACTGTATGCCTTCGACCATCGCGGCCGAAGCATCGCGTTGCGGCCGGAGTTTACGGCCCCGGCCGTCCGGCTGTTCATCGAGCACTTGCAGGGGGAGCCGCTACCGGTTCGGCTCTCGTTCAGCGGACCCGTCTTCCGCTATGAAAAACCGCAGTCGGGACGCTCGCGGCAATTTACCGAGTTCGGATGTGAGCTGATTGGGGCATCGGGACCGCTCGCGGATGCCGAAATCATCACGCTTGCGCTGGACGGTCTGCGGCTGGCTGGCATCGAGCGGCCGCGACTCGTGCTGGGTCATATCGGGATCGTCATCAACTTTCTGGGAGGCCTCGACATCGATCAGCGCGCTCAGGACTGGCTGACCTGGAGCATGGAGCGCATCCGCAAGGGTGACAACAGCGCACATGAGTTGCCACCCCATCTCGAACGGCTGGAAGCGTCGCTGGACGAACCCGGACCGGCAACTCCCATCGACGATGACGTTGACATTGAGTCGGTAGCCGCGATTCTGATGCAGGCCGGCGTTGACTTCCAGGGTGGATCCCGATCGCCGGATGACATCGTCCGCGGACTTTTCGCCAAGCGCCGCCGTCGGTACGACGCGAATGTGCTGCGAGACGCTGCCGGCTTCGTAAGCGAGTTGACACGGCTGGTTGGCCCACCTGACATGGTCATGCAGCCTCTGCGCGATCTGGTCGCCGCCAACGGTCTCGACCTCACCCCACTCGACGAGTTGGAGCAGATCATCAGTTTGCTTGCAGCGACAGGGTTTGATCCAGGCGACATCAGGATCGACCTCGGGATGGGCCGCGGACTTCACTACTACACCGGGATGCTGTTCGAAATTTACGCTGACTCGCTGGACGGGCAACAGCTTTGTGGAGGCGGACGCTACGATGACCTCGCGCAAGTGCTGGGAGCCAGGCAGCAGGTTGTTGCCTGCGGTTTCTCGTACGGGCTTGAGAGAGTCCTGGCCGCTGTTGGTGCCCCTGCTGACCCATCACCAGCGCCAAAGGTGCTCGTGTTGCAGGGAGATGATCCGGCCAGGCATTGTCGCTCGCGGCGCAGCTACGACAGGCAGGCTGGATTGCAAGCGTCGATCTGCGCGGGAGGAACATCTCGGCTACTCGTCGCGCGGCCCAGCGGCAGGGCTATCAGGCACTTGCGCGACAGCGAGATGGAATCGTTGAGATCGTCAACGTGGCCGACGACACGACGGTCAATTACGATGGCGTTCCGACGCCTGGTCAGGTTGTTCGCGGATGAGAAACGGCACGCATCTGCGAATCGCTCTGACGAGCAAGGGGTCATACGAGGAATCGACGCGGCGCTTTCTGGAGAGCGCCGGGCTCAGCGTCTGGCGACCGAACCCACGTCAGTACGTGGGACGCATGTCAGCGATTCCTGAGGCCGAGGTGCTGTTCCAACGCACGGAAGACATCGTCCACAAGGTCGCCGATGGTAGCGCCGACATCGGCATCACCGGTTACGACATTGTGGCCGAGCACACATCCGACGACCCCGATACGCATGTCGTCATCCAGGACCTGGGCTTTCGCCGTTGCCAACTGGTGATCGCCGTACCGGAGTCCTGGCTCGACATCACGACGATTGACGATCTCGCCGAACTGTCGATCCAGTTCAAGCGTGATGGTCGCCAGTTGCGGATCGCGACCAAGTTCCAGAACCTGGTCAGCGACCACCTGTATCGGAACGGTGTCAACTACTTCACGCTGACCGCCGCTCATGGAGCGCTCGAAGCCGCTCCTGCGCTCGGATACGCGGACGTGATCGCCGACCTGACCGAGACCGGCGTCACCCTCCGCGACAATCACCTGCGCGTCATTGACGGTGGTGTCGTCCTCCGTGCGCAGGCATGCATGATCGCGAACCTGCGCTCAATCGGGACCTCGCCGGAACGGCTGGAGCAGGCGCGCGCTTTCATCGAACTGTGCGAGGCCAGATTGCGCTCGCGAAGCTTCAGGGTCATCACCGCCAACATCGCGGCGGCGACTCCGGAACTTGTCGCCGAACAGATCGTCTCCAACATCGATCTGGCGGGCGAGACGGGTCCGACAGTCGCGCAGGTATTTCCAAAGGCTGCCGGCACCGAGCGTTGGTTCTCTGTCAGCGTGATCGTTCCGGCTGAACGGATGATGGCTGCCGTCGATCACCTGCGGTTGGCAGGCTCAAGCGGGATCACCGTTAGCACACCAGACTACATGTTTGACACCGAATCGGACGCGTTCGCGCGGCTGAAAGTGGCGGTTGCGGCGCGTTGCAAGGGAGCCGGTCGCTCGTGGTAACGCGGCTGTTCTCTGACGCTAACGAGGGCCGTGCATTCGTCCTCCGCAATCGCGACATGACCGAAGCCGAGCCTATCGCCGCGAATGCGTGACGGCGTGATGCGAGTCTTCGGCGAAGATCTGAGCGCTGAAGCGGTCGTTAGCCGCATCATCGCCGACGTACGCGCGAATGGTGATACGGCGCTGCGTCACTACACCCGCGAGATCGATGGCGTCGATCTGGATTCGTTCGAGGTGACGCAAGCTGAGATCGACGCGGCGCTGGAGATCGTTCCCGCTGATGTCACCGAGGCGCTGCGATTCGCTGCCGCCCGGATTCGGCGATTTCACGAACAGCAACACATTGATTCGTGGATGGACTTCCAGCCCGAAGGCGCGCTCGGTCAACTGATCCGTCCGCTTGAACGGGTTGGCCTTTACGCGCCAGGCGGGACTGCGCCGTACCCATCGTCGCTGCTGATGACGGCGATTCCTGCAGCGGTGGCCGGGGTGGAAGAAGTTGTTGTCTGCGCGCCTCCGGAGCGGGACGGTCGGATTGCGCCAGTCACGGCGGTTGCGGCTCACGTCGCCGGGGTTCAGCGTGTCTTCAAGCTTGGCGGCGCACAGGCGATTGCGGCGATGGCACTTGGCACCGCCAGCGTCCCGAAGGTGGACAAGATTCTCGGTCCCGGCAACATCTTCGTCGTGCTCGCCAAGCGGCAGGTGTACGGCGAGGTCGCGATTGATGCCCTACCCGGCCCGACCGAAACGCTGTTGATTGCCGATGAATCAGCCGATGCTGCTCTTTGCGCAGCTGACATGCTGGCTCAGGCCGAACACGACGCGATGGCGAGCGCGATCCTGCTGACGACCTCCGGCCAGCTGGCCGAACGTGTGTACCTGGAGCTTGAGCGTCAGCTGGCGATGCTCTCCCGTGAGGGGATCGCCAGTGAGTCGTTAGCCAACAACGGCGCCATCATCGTCGTGCCGTCGCTGGACTCAGCGTTCGAGATCGCCAACGAGTATGCCCCCGAACATCTGTGTCTTCTGCTCTCCGACCCATGGGCACACATCGCCAGTGTCAAGCACGCTGGGGGGATCTTCGTCGGCGAGCATTCGCCGGAGGTCATCGGCGACTACACCGCCGGCCCGAGCCACGTCATGCCGACCGGGCGGACGGCGCGTTTCTCGTCGCCGGTCAATGTCAGCGACTTCGTAAAGATCATCTCGGTCATCGGCCTCAACGAACGCGGGCTGCGAGAGGTCGGCCCCGCCGCGGTCCGGATCGCCCACGCCGAAGGGCTGACGGCCCACGCTGCTGCTGTTGAGCAGCGTTTGGAACGCCTTCGACCGGAATAGTCTCGCCTGCCTCGTCCCGAATGGTTGTCACTGTTGTGCGAGACGCTGAAGAGCGTTGAATACTCGTTCCTCGATCGTCATGCCGCCGCGTTGTTCGACGGAGGCGAGAGCCGAGCGTGCTTCGGGGAGCGTGTAGCCGAGTGCTTCGAGGGCGGCGACGGCTTCGCGGTCGGCGTCATTGGCTGGCGATGCGCCGGCTGGGACGAAGTCCGGCAGCTTGCGGCGCAGGTGGAAGACGATCTGTTCGGCCGTCTTCTTGCCGATGCCTGGTACCTTCGATAGCAGTGCGGTGTCCTCGTTTGCAATTGCCTCATAGAGCGCTGATGGCTCCCCAAACGAGAGCAGAGCAAGCGCGACCTTGGGTCCGACGCCACTGACGGTCAGCAACAGCTCAAAGAGGTCCAGTTCTGCCTGGGTCGGGAAGCCGTAGAGCGTCATCGCGTCTTCACGCACCGCCAGATGGGTGACGAGCTCGATTGGATCGCCGGTCGAGCCAAGGTTGGCGAGTACCCGCGTCGACGTCTGCACCCGCAACATGAACCCGTGTAGATCGACGACGACGGCTGCTGCTTCGATCCGTCCGATTTGTCCCCGAAGCCCTGCGATCACGAGGCTGCCTCTCCGGATTGTGCCAACCCGTAGATGCGGTCGGCGTTACTCGCGTAGATCATGTCCAGCGTCGTGTCATCCTCGAACTGGCGCGCGACGCGTTGCGTCAGTCGATCCTGTCGCAGGATCGGGTAATCGCTACCGAAGACGACGCGATCCGCGCCAACGAGCGACGCGACGCGCGGGAAGACGGCGTGCTTGTAGAGATAAGTCGTCGCCGCCGAATCGTACGCAACGTACCTGGTGACTGCGCTTACCTCCGGCATCAGCTCGTAGAAGGGTAGCCCGCCGCCCCAGTGGGCGAGGACAACCGGCTGTGCCGGGTAGGCGCTCAACCAGACGAAGAGCCGTTCGGGTGTCGCCGCGCCCTTGCCAGGGTAAAGGTGACCGATTGGTTCGGTTGAGTGCAGCATGACAGGCTTCTGCATGTCGTGGCAAAGCGTCATCAATTCGCGGATTGACTCGGGTTCGGTCAGGTCAAACCCTTGTGCGTCGGCATTCAGTTCTCCGATACCGACGGCTCCGAGGGCAAACGCACGTTCGGCCTCGGCTGCTGCGCCGGGTTGCTGCGGAGCGACGATTGCCAGGAATGCAATCCGGCCCGGATGCGCTCGGCAGGCTTCCGCCATCCAGTCGTTGTGCTCGCGGCAGAGCCCCGGATCAGCCCACGGGAAGCCGCAGGCGATCGACGTCTGGATGCCGGCCTCATCCATGCTGGCGATCAGGTCTTCGGGAGACGCCAGCAGCAGCTTCGGGTCTTCATAGCAGAGGCTGAACCAGACATCACGCGAGTGGTACGCCTCGCGCTGAGTAACAATATCTGGCGGAAATATATGCGTGTGGGCATCGACGATCCGGCGCGTCATCCGAGCTCGTTCTAGGCTGCCAGCAGGATATAGCCGATGATTGCGATAAAGATCACCAATCCGACCAGCACCAGAATCGTGATCATTCGGTTCGCGCCTGCTGGCTCGCCAGCTGGCACGACGACCTGTGGAGCGTCGAGGACGCTGACCGGCGCCGCCCACGCTACCAACGCCGAGACGTTGTCAGTTGAGCCAGCCTGGATCGCTCGCGCGACCATCTCGCGTGCCGCATCCTCCGGTTGCATTTGCGTCATCAGGTCGACGATATCCTCGTCCTCCAGATAGTCGTGGAGACCGTCGGTCGATATCAGCAGTCGATCGTCCGGCAGCAGCGTCAGCTCGAAGACATCGACCTCGACGCGCTGGCGATGGCCGAGTGCACGCGTGATGATGTTCTTGTGGTGGCTCTCGCGTGCCTCTTCCTGGGTCATCGCACCCATCGCCACCTGCTCTGCGACCAGCGAATGGTCAGTGCTGACCTGGTTGAGAGAGTTGGCGCGGACGAGGTAGGCGCGGCTGTCGCCAACATTGCCGATCACGAGGTCGGTCCCACGCAAGGCGCCGACGACTAGCGTCGTGCCCATCATGTTATGTTCACCTTCGGCCGAGCCGTCGGCATAGATGCGCTCGTTCGCCAGGCGGAAGGCTTGCTTGATCATCAGGACGATGTCATCGGTGTCGTTGCTGCTGAAGCGTTCGATGAGTGTGTCGATCGCCATTTGAGCGGCGACTTCTCCACGCTGGTAGCCACCCATCCCATCCGCGACGGCCAGGAGCGTCAGCTCATTGCCGGGAGTATCGACCAACACGTTGTGGTAGACGGCGTCTTCGTTCTGCTCCCGAACTGGTCCGGGGTCAGTTGCCGCTCCTACGACCAGCCGGGTGTCCTCCACGTCCGCGACTCTCCTCAGTTACATGCCATGCCGCACTGCGGCGTCACGCTCGATACTTGGAACCCTGCTTTGGAACGGATAGTGCGTACACCCGCCTATAATACGATACTGTTTCGCGTTTGCACCGCAGCATCCACTGATCCAGCCTCATAATGCGAGACAGATGGCTACTAGCGAGGGGTAAGCATGCCACGACGGTTTCGTTCGATGATTTTACTGGTTCTGGTCGTCTTTACGATGACGGCCTGCATGGGGGATGACGACGATGGGGACGACTCTGATGCTGGCGCGAGTCCCGTCTCCGAGATGACGGCCGAGGACGTGCTCGAGGCTGCCCGAGGGGCATGGGACGAGACAGAGAGTGCTCACTTCGCCCTCGAAATTGAAGGTGACGCATACCTCGACGAAGACGAGACAATCAAGCTGTTGTCGGCAGAGGGCGATATCAAGCGCCCCGGCTCGGTATCCGCGAGCGCAACGGTCGATGCTCAGATTTCGGTCCTCGACATCTCGCTCGTAGCGGTCGATGGAGAAATCTATATTACCAACCTGCTCTCGGGTAACTGGGAAAAGGCGCCCGATGACTTCAGCTACGATCCATCAGTCCTCTTCAGCGACTCTGACGGAATTGGCCCGATCATGACCGATCTCGAGAATCCGGAACTCGACGGCACCGAGGACGTCGATGGACAGTCGGCCAATCGCGTAACCGGCACGGTACCGGCAGACCGCGTAGCGGAGATCACCGCCGGCACGATCGCCGGAGAGGACATCGAGGTGACGCTGTGGACTGCCGTCGACGATGCGAAGCTGTTGCGAGTCGTTCTGACCGAACCTGAAGGCGTGCGCGACTCGCCTGCCACATGGACATTGAACCTGACGGAGCACGGCAAGGAGATCGAGATCGACGCGCCGGTGGTTCCGACGCGGACGTCCTGACATTGACTGAGCCAGCAGTCACCGACCGGCAGCAGCGTCTGATCCTGCTGCCGGTCCTGACAGTCGTCTTTCTGGCGGCGCTCGATCTCACGGTCGTTGCGCCAATCCTGCCAACTGTCTTGAACGACCTTCAAATCAACCCAGTCGATGCTGATAAATATTCCTGGATCGTCCTCTCGTACCTCGTTGCCTATACTGTGACCGTCCCGATCACCGGCAGGATTTCCGATTTCGCTGGGCGTATTCCAGTCTTCACGGTTGCAATGGTGTTGTTTCTGGCTGGCTCGGTGCTGGTTGCCATATCGCAGAGCCTGTCGCTGATGATCGCTGGCCGGACGTTACAGGGACTTGGCGGCGGGGCGATGCTGCCGGTTTCGATGGCGCTGGTCGCTGATGTCGTCCCGCGCCATCGACGGGCTGCGGCGCTCGGTATGGTCGCGGCGGTCGATACATTTGGTTGGGTCCTCGGCCCGGTCTGGGGCGCGGCGATCAACGGCCTGTTTGACTCATGGCGCGCGATCTTCTGGCTGAATCTGCCACTCGGGATGGCTGCCGCAGTTCTGCTGTACATGACGCGGATGCCGGTCGCTCCCCGGCGTCCCGAGTCTCGTCCGAGCCTGGTCTCGGCGCTGGTCGGGACGATCGGGCTGGTTGGCGTCTGCCTCGCGCTCTCGTCGGGCAGTGAGGGGTCATTAGGCGCCGAGCAGGGCGCCGCGCAACTCGGCGGATCGACAAACCCGCTGGCTGACTACAGATTTCCGATCCTGGTAGTGTCGCTGGTCGCGTTCGTGGCATTCGTTGTCCTGGAGCGTCGTGCCGAGACCCCAATCCTTCCCCGAGCGCTTGTTCGGTCACGTGTCTTCCAGATTGCCGGTGGGGCCAATGTCCTGGTTGGCGCTGCGTTGATCACGGCAATGGTGAACGCGCCGTTGGCCGTCGCGCTGCTGGTTGACGAAGACGACGTGTCGCGTGATACGGCGCTGCTGCTCGGCAGCTTGACCATCGCGATGACGATTGGTGCGTTGGTCGGAGGCAGGGCAGTGGATCGAGCCGGGCCACGATTGACAGCCATCACGGGCCTTCTTCTCGGAGCGGTCGGGTTCGTTACGATGCGCTGGTGGCCGGACGAGTTCGTTCTGTCTCAGATGTCGATAACGATCGCCATCGCCGGTCTGGGACTTGGTATCGTCATCGCGCCGATCGGAGAAGTCGCTATCCGGGCAGCGAGAGCCGAGGATTACGGCGCTGCGTCCGGACTGGTGCTGCTGGCGCGGCTGCTGGGAATGACGATCGGCCTCTCGGCGATCACTGCCTACGGGCTGGAACGACTCGATCAGAAGGTTGACGCCCTCCCTCAGATCTCTCCGAACCCGGGTGAATCGACGACTGAGTACTTCTTGCGCCAGCAGGAGTACTTCAACGATGCGGTTGTCCCACTGACGCTCGACGTGATCCGTGAGACCTTCGTCATCGCGGCCGTAATCTGTCTCATCGCTGTCGCAGTTGTGTCCAGGATGCGGGCGGGTAGAGACGCGAGCTAACGGTGCGATCGCTGTCCAGTAGTTTTGATGACAACGGTACCTCGTGTCCGGGCTGACAACCCGCCCGACGCGGATTGGCCATTCCGTGCCGATCAACACGACGCCTGGCACTCCAGACCGCTGTTCAGGGTTTGGATGACGCCCGCAGCGAACGGAGGGCGGCGACGAGACCTTCGTCCGCGCCGAAGAGAGCCGTGCCGGACACGAGCACATCTGCGCCGGCTGAAGCGATTTCCAAGGCGTTGCGCGTCGAGACGCCGCCATCAACTTCGATTAGTGTCTCGTAGCCGCTGTCGCGAATCGCGGATCGCAGTTGCTGGATTCGACGCAATGTCTGTGGGATGAATGTCTGGCCGCCGAAGCCGGGGTTGACGCTCATGATGAGGACGAGATCGCAGAGGTGCAACAGCTCAATCACATGGTCGACAGGAGTGCCGGGATTGATGGCCAGACCGGGACTAGCTCCACGTTCGCGGATCGCCTGCAACGTACGATGCGGGTGTCGTGTCGCTTCGACGTGGACCGTTAGAATGTCGGCGCCGGATTCGATGAACTCAGCGACGTAACGCTCGGGTGCATCGATCATGAGGTGGACATCGAGCGGGAGACTGGTTGCAGCGCGCACCGATGCGACGACTGGAATGCCGATCGAGATGTTCGGCACGAACATGCCGTCCATCACGTCGAGATGGACGAAGTCCGCTCCCGCCTCCTCCATCAGCCGTAGGGAGTCGGCCAGCCGGGTCAGGTCGCTGTTGAGGACTGATGGCGATATCAGCGCGCCGTCGCTCCGTCGTTTAAACATCATGCAGATTGCAACGCATTTCGGGCGATGATGCAAGCACCATGCCGGTATCGGCACTCTGGAAGGAGAAAGTGTGGAGGCATGACCGATCTGGTGAGACGACGGTACGACATCCCAACCTGGGACAGGGGGGCGATCGGTCGTGTGCTGATTGGCTTGTCGCTCGTTGCACTCTTCTGGACGATTTCGTGGATGCGGGTGCGTCCGATCTCTGACTACTACTTCTTCCCACTCTGGCTCGGTTTTATCCTGGCCGTCGACGGGATGGCCGCAATGCGGACAGGCACATCACCAATACATCGCGACGGCTGGCGCGTGCTTGGGCTGTACGCCGTCTCGGTCCCGCTCTGGTGGCTGTTCGAAGGATTCAACGAACGCGTCGACAATTGGCAGTATCTGGGGCCGGCACGCTACACCGCCATTGAGTACGCACTGCTGGCCAGCCTGTCATTCTCGACCGTCGTTCCAGCCGTGCTGACGACGACTGAGTTCGTCCGGTCGTTTCGGATCGATCCGTTACGACGGCTGCCACCGATTGAAGCTAAAAGGAACCTGCTGATCGCAATTCACGTTGCTGGCTGGATCATGATTGGCATGACGCTTGCGCGTCCGGACCTCTTCTTTCCACTTGTCTGGATATCGGTCGTCTTCGTCCTCGATCCGGTCGCCAGCTGGCTCGGTGGCCGCTCGCTGGCGTGGCACATCGAGCGGCACGACTGGTCACCGCTGTTCAATATCGCCGCAGGAACGTTGATTTGCGGCTGGTTCTGGGAGATGTGGAACGTCTACTCGCTGCCGAAATGGAGCTACTCAATCCCGTACGCTGAGCACCTGCACCTATTCGAGATGCCGATCCTCGGGTATGGGGGCTACATTCCGTTCGGCTACGAGGTTTACCTCTTCTCGGTTGTCGTTCGGCGGGTACTTCCCAGGCTAAGAGTCCCGGATTCTCGGGTTTCGTCGCGGCTGGATTGACCGTCGTTCGCGACGAAACCTATAATCCGGCCAGGCGATTGCGTGTCCGGTGTGAGCCAACGTCGCCATCGCTTCGCCAGAGGAGCCGATCAGCGGATGAGCGCTCTCGACAAGTTCGAGCGATTCTTCGAAGGTGTCATGGAAGGCTCGGTCGGTCGGATTTTCCGGTCGCCGATTCAGCCTGCCGAGATCGGCCGCCGCCTCGAACGAGCAATGGAATCGAGCCAGGTCGTCTCGGTCGACGGCATCATTGTCCCGAACGACTACCAGGTCTTCATGAACCCGCTCGATATGGTGGTCTTCGCTGACTTCGTCCCGATCCTCTGCCATCAGATGGAAGACTGGCTGGTCGATCTTGCCGACCAACGCGAGTACGGTTTCGTTGACTATGTCAAGGTTCAGATCTTCGGCGACGAGTCGATCCCTCGTCGCGCGATCCACGTCGATAGCAGTATCAGCGAATTGCCGGAGCACGATCGCGTCAAACAGGATGAGGTCCAGCGGACCGAGGTCTTCCGCGTCGTGAAGAGCACCGGTGACGTTCCGCCGAAACTGCTGCGGTTCACAAATGGCGAGAACGCTGGGGAGACGGTCATCATCCGGAGAGGGACGATCTCGATTGGGCGAGCACTTGACAACGATGTCATCATCGACTCGGCAGAGGTCTCGCGTCATCACGCGCGGATCGAAGTCCACAACAGCGAGTACGAGATCATCGACCTTGGCAGCACGAACGGAACGACCGTGAATGGGAATCCCGCCAACCACACCCGACTGAACCACGGCGACATGATTTCGCTCGGGACGATCGCGATCGAGTTCCTGCCTTATACCGGCCCTGGAGCGGTCACCGCGAGCGCGCGTTGATGCGAATTCTCAGGGCGAGTACAGCCGGTTTGCGATCGGCAGGTGACGGCACGCTCCAGTCTACGGTGGTCTGCCGCGATGTATGACCTCCCGTTTGAGTGGACCGTCCTGTTGCTGCGGATCGTCTTCATTTTTCTGCTCTACTTCTTCGTATTTCAGGTAATCCGTGTCATCTCACGTGAACTGAGGGTGGCGGCTGGAGCTGCGTCGCGGGTCGAGGACGTTCCGACCGTCCACGGCGCGATCCTGGTTGCTGACCCCGGCGACTCGAACCTGCAGCGTGGGGAGGTCTACGACCTCGAGCCGGTTACAGTGATCGGGCGTCACCCTCGCGCAACGATCGTCATTGACAGCACATTCGTCTCCTCGGAACACGTGCAGTTGAACTGGGAGCAGGATCGCTGGTGGGTGACTGACCTGCGCAGCACGAACGGGACGTTCGTCAATGGCTCCCAGATCCGTGTCCCAACCGGATTGCGCCCCGGTGACGTGATCGAACTCGGGGCCATCCGGCTGCAATTGGTACCTTGATCCCACTTCTGTGACGCCTCTGTGACGCGATCTCGTTGGCCAAGGTCCGGCTTCGATTGGTACGCTCATGTCCTCACCGGCCGGGAACCGGTCAGTCAATCGCCACAGTGAACTGCGCGAAGGGGTTTCATGCTGTCCAGAAGAAGTGGGTCGATGCTGCGTGCCGTGTTGCTGGTCGCGGTTGTCGCGGCAGTCACGATTCCGATCCTGACACGTCCGGTCAACGCCCAGTATCAACCCAACGACGAGCTACGAATGCCGAAGTACGTTGAAGAGACTGGCTTCTGGATGCAGGGACCATTCCGCGAGTATTGGGAAACCAACGGCGGCCTGTACATCTTCGGCTACCCGATCACCAGCGTCTTTCTCGACAATGGGCTTTACAAGCAGTATTTCGAACGCGCAATCTTCGAGTACCACCCGGAACACGCCGGCACGGAGTATGAAGTGTTGCTCCAACGGCTCGGCGCGATTCGGACCGAGTCCCGCGTCGACGAAGTGCCGTTCCAGGCGATCGACGTGGAGCCGGATGCGAACTGCGACTTCCACGAACCAACTGGCCATCGCCTGTGCTTTGGATTCCGCGACTACTGGTCCAACAACGGTGGACTCTCCAACTTCGGATATGCGTTGTCCGAAGAATTTGACGAGCGCAACGAGCCGCCGCCAGCCGGTGACGGAGAAGTGCATACGGTCCAGTACTTCGAGAGAACTCGGTTCGAGTGGCACCCCGAGTATCAGGGCACTGAGTTCGAGGTGTTGCTTGGCCTGCTCGGGTCCGAATACCTTGCCAGGCATGGCGCTCCAGCAGAAGCGCTCGCTCGCCAACCGAAGGATCTGCCGCCAACTGATCCAACGACCGGCCTGAGTCACGGACCACACGTCGGCTATGGCTTCAACGTCGTCTGGCGCGGCGACGATCAATCAGCCCAGTTCCACCAGCAGACGATGGACAAGGTCAACGAGGCCGGCTTTACGTGGATTCGATTCCAGATTGGCTGGCGAAATGCCGAGCCGGAACCGGGTCAATACCAATTCGACCATATTGACCGGCTCGTCGATAGCGCGCGGGCCAACAACGTCCGGATCATGGCGAGTATCCTGAAGGCTCCGCCCTGGGCAACAGCGAACGGGGACGATGGTTTGCCGTCCGATCCAGGTGCCTACGGCGAGTTCATGCGCCGGCTCGCCGAGCATTTTGAAGGCAGAATCGACGCCTACGAAATCTGGAACGAACAGAATCTGTCATTTGAGACCGGCGGTTTTGTCGATGTCGGCCAATATGTAGACGTCCTGAAGGCTGGCTACAACGGGGTCAAAACCGCGGACGCCAACGCAATCGTCGTCTTCGGCGGGATGACACCGACCGGTGTCAACGATCCTTACATCGCGATCGATGATGTGAACTACCTGCGCGACATCTATGCCTACAACGGTGGTGAGGTCAAGCAGTATTACGATGTGCTGGGAACCCATCCCGGGTCAGCCTGCAACGCGCCAGATACGAGCTGGCCGGACAATCCCGGCTGCGAAGCCGGCTGGCGTGACCACAACTCGCACTACTTCCTCCGCGCTGCCGATATCCGCCAGGTGATGGTCGAGAACGGCGAGGGTCACAAGCAGATCTGGCTGACCGAGTTCGGCTGGTCGTCGTCGACGAATCCGGCGCCCGGTCAGGAATTCTCCGGCTACGTCTCGGAGCAGCAGCAGGCCGAGTACATCGTGCGTGCCTTCGAGATCGCTAAGCAGGAGTGGCCGTGGATGGGCATCATGTTCCTCTGGAACCTGCAGTTCTCCACCATGATGGACCCCGGCGATCACAAGGGTCACTGGAGTGTTCTGAACGCCGACTGGTCGCACCGACCAGCCTATGATGCACTCAAGGTGATGCCGAAGTAGTTGATGGCCATTCATTCTGCGTGGGTTGGCCTGAGAAAGCCCGACAGCACGTGTATTACGATGTGCGATGGATGGCCGCCAGCGTCATGGTGTTTCAGTTGATCGCGATCGACGAGGGGCAGTACCTGCAACAGATCTAGCAGAATCGCGAAGGCGAAGTTCGCGAGTACTTTGACATCCTCTGGCGATACGGGCAGTAGCAGCAGGGCCATCGCGGTCGGCGATTCCGTATACTCATGAAGAAGTAGTAAACCCCGCGACCGCCTGTTGCCGTGCGCGGGGTTTTGTCCGCGTGCGACAGTGAATCATCGTCGGCTGCGCTGGAGTCGCGGGCGGCTCGGAGGATCGATGCAGGATCGGAAGCTCTCGCTGGTACTGCCGGCGCACAATGAGGCGGAAAACATCGAGGCCGTGGTGACTCGCGCTCTCGATGTGCTACCGCGCGTCGTCCGGGACTGCGAGGTGATCGTCGTCAACGATGGCAGCCGTGACGACACCGGCGCGATTATCGACCGGTTGGCACGCGAACAACCGCAGGTTCTTGCGATCCACCATCCGGTCAATCGGGGCTACGGCGCGGCACTGACATCCGGGTTTCGAGCCGCAACTGGCGACTCAATCATGTTCATGGATGCTGACCGGCAGTTCGACATCGCTGACATTAATGCGCTCCTGCCGTACGTCCCATACTACGACATCGTCGCTGGATACCGTATCCAGCGTCGCGATCCCCTCTATCGCCGGTTGTATGGCAAGCTGTTCGGACTGGTTGTCAGGGTGCTTTTTGGTGTCCACCTGCGTGACACTGACTGCGCGTTCAAGATCTATCGCGCCGACCTGCTTAAGACCATCGAACTGACGACACCGGGTGCGTTGATCAATACCGAAATGCTGGCGCGCAGCAAGCGACGCGGGGCAACGATCGTCGAGGTCGGTGTCAACCACTATCCACGCTTTGCCGGCGAGTCCTCAGGTGGGAGCCCACGGGTCGTCTTCCGGGCGATGGGGGAAACGATCAAGCTCTGGACACGGCTGCGCCATGCACCGGATCAGGACTTCGAGCCGCTACACGGCGAAGCTGAGGAATCGCGTGCGCTTGTCCGACCGCGAACTGTCGCGGTCGCGGTCTTCGGCGCACTCTCCGCGCTGATGGCGTTAGTGACGTGGCGACGGAAGTCGTCATAGCTGGCCGCGTGCAGTGGTTCAATTGTGCCACGACGTGGTGAGGCGATCGCGCACCGACTCGACGTCAAGCCCGCGAGCCAGGAGTCGCTTCCGCCTTCCCGACAATCCCGACACGATCTGCAGGTCGCTCTTGCGGACTTTGAGGCGTTTGCTGAGGAACTCGATGATGGCGTCATTCGCGGCGCCTTCGACCGGTGGGGCAGCGATGCGGACGCGGAGAGCGCCGTCGTGAATGCCGGTGATTTCGAACTTCGAAGCGCGGGGCTGGACGAGGATGTCGATCAGCGTGCCGTCGCGATGGGGATGAAAAGGCGTCGTGTCGGCCATCAGTCGGGCGCGTGACCTGACGCTGCCGCGAGCGCGGCGCCAACGATTCCGGCTTCGTTGCGGAACGCAGCCGGGACAAGTGGGGCACGAGTCGACAGCAGGTGGAAGAACTGCTTGTGGTTCTTCGAGATACCTCCGCCGAAGACAAACAGGTCTGGCGAGAACAGCGCCTCTGTGTAGGCCAGAAATTCGTTGACGCGCTTTGCCCAAGCCTCCCAGCCCCACTCGTGCTCCTCGCGGGCGCGTTCCGAGGCTCGAGATTCCGCGTCCTTGCCGCGAATGATCAGGTGACCTAGCTCGGTGTTCGGCACCAGCTTGCCCTCGGTGAAGATCGCACTGCCGATGCCGGTGCCGAACGTCAGGATCATGACGACACCTCGATGGTCCTTGCCCGCTCCGAACGTCATCTCAGCGATTCCGGCGGCGTCGGCGTCATTCAACAGGATGATCGGGCAGCCAGTGGCGTTCTCCAGCAGCGCCTTTCCGTCGGTGCCGATCCACGACTTGTCCACGTTTGCTGCTGAGTGGACGACGCCGTTCTGGACAATCGCGGGGAATGTGCAACCGACTGGTCCGTTCCACTCGAACTGGCGAACGACTTCGGCAACAACCTCCGCGACAGCATCTGGTGTAGATGGTTGCGGTGTTTCGATACGGTGGCGCGGCTTGAGCAGTTGACCTGTGGTCGTGTCGACTGGTGCTCCCTTGATGCCCGATCCACCAATATCGACTCCCAGAACTTCCACTCGTTACTCCTCCAACGACCAGGCCGATTGCGGAGCCTGGTCCTTCTTCATCGCAAGTCGGCGTCAGGCGGCGACGCGCAGGCCAGACAGAGCCTTCACAACATCGGAGAGGTTTTCCGCAACGATGACATCCCGGCGCAACGCAGTCCGCAAATCGTCGAGGGTCATGTCGTCAAGCAGTGTCTCGGTCCGTCGCGAGATCATCGTTGTCGAGATGAAGACTGGCTCGTCGCCGGGCCGCTCGCCGAAGACACGTACCAGCTCACCACCAGTCAACAGTCCGGAGATGTTGATCTCGCCGCCGAAGAAGGTGTTCTCGATTGCAACGACTTCCAGCCTGGACCTGGTTGCGCGGCTGACTCGGGCGGCCTCGCGATCCATCGTCGGCCCGATCAGGGTGCCGCAAGCGATGATGGCGCGTGCGCCGTCGATGCCGGCACGCTTGCCGCGTCGGACGACCTTGCTGGAATCGTCAAGGAACACGCGAGTAATGCCGATACCATCCTCAATCTGGGGAAACTCGTCGTAATCGGCGGCTGGTGGAACCGGTGATCCGGACATCAGGTAGAACTCGTCACCCAGGTGAAAGAACGTCTCGCCGCGAGTGTCGCGGAAGTGCTGCTGCCAGCGCTCGGTCTGAGCGATGACCGCAAGTGCTTCGTCAACTTCGTAGCGACGCATCTCCAGCATCGAGCCGGGCATCGTGCGAATACAAGGACGCGAAAGACGGACGCGCTTCTTCTGACGTTCCAGGCCGAAACGTGTCAGCCCTACGGGGACACCAGCGATGGATTTCAGATGGGGACCACAGTTTGAGAGATCCTCCAGTGAGCGGTCCAACTCCGGGCCGTCGTTCACGCCGGGGCAAAGCACAAGCTGGGCGTGATAGTCGATTCCAGCTCGTTCGAGCCGCGCGAGGTGCTCCAGGATCAACGCACCTTTCGGGTTTCCGACAAGTGCTGAACGAAGGTCCGGATTGGTTGCGTGGACCGAAACATGTAACGGCCCGAGTCGCTGTTCTTCGATCCGCTGCCAATCGGCCTCGGTCAAGTTCGTCAGCGTGACAAAGCTGCCGTGCAGCATTGAGAAGCGGTAGTCGTCGTCCATGACGTAAAGGCTACGGCGCATCCCCTTCGGGATCTGCTTGATGAAGCAGAACGGGCAGGCGTTCTCGCAAATGTGGATGCCATCCATCGTTGGATCAGCGAAGGTGATGCCCCACGGCTCCTCAAGGTCACGCTCGACCTCGCAAATGTGCAACTCGCCGGCGCGCTCGATCTCGAGGATGACCTCTTCCTCAGCGGCCAGGAACTGGAAATCGAGAATGTCGCGCAGGGGCTGGTTGTTGACCTTTACGACCCGATCACCCGGCTCGATCCCGATCTCTTCGGCCAGCGAGCCGGCAGCAACGTGTTGCACCTCGCCCGGCCGCTCGGGGGCGAGCGCTGTTCGGCGTGTGCGGGTCGGTTGTGCGATGTCCAGTACTCGTTCGACGCCCACTACGTCCGGTTGCCTCCGTGTTCCTGCTACTCTGCCTCGACCCAGGATCGTTGGATCAGCGTCCCGGCTGCAACGATGGCTGCTGTCTCTGCCCGTAGGATCAGCCGTCCCAGTGTCGCTGTCCCAGCCGCCGACTCCGCGATCTGCCTCTGTTCCTGCTCTGACCAGCCACCTTCTGGCCCGATAGCGATTGCCGCAGTCGAGCCGGGCAGGATGTCGCCTATCGGTACCGACGCGGCCCGTTCGAGCAGAACAATTGCCGGCTGTTGGTTCAGAAATTCGGCGAACGCCGTCGGCTCGGCAATGTCTGGCAGCCTGACGCGTTCCGACTGTTCGGCGGCTTCGCGGCTGATTCGTGCGTAGCGATCGGCACGCTTCAGCCAGCCGCGCGCATCGTCGAAGGATACCACGCTACGTTCTGTCAACAACGGCACGATTCGCGCGACTCCAAGCTCGGTCAGTTTCTGGAGCGCGACTTCAAAGCGGTCACCCTTGAGTACTGCCAGGCCAACGGTCAGCCTGAGTGGCGGCTCACGTTCGGGCGAACTGATCGACTCGACGAGGTATGGAATGCCGCTCTTTGCGGGTGCGACAACGCGGGCAGTTGCCTCGACGCCGGTCCCGTTGAAAAGCGTCAGCAGGCTGCCGGCCGACAGGCGCAGCACGGAACGAGCCTGTCGCGACTGATCCGCGTCGAGGATACCTTGACTGCCAGGGGTCAGATCGACTGTGACATAAAAGCGGGGATCTGCCACCGAAGTCAGCCGCGTTCGAGCCGAAGAGCAACCCAGTCGCGCGCCTGTTTGCGATCCGTCACAGAGAACCCGAAGGCGGAGAAGGCGTCGAGAACCATCTGTTCCCGCTCTTCGATAATGCCACTGGCGATCACGACGCCTGGCGAGGCAACGTGGCTGGCGATTGCCGCGGCGTTGTCGGCCAGAATGCGGGCTATCAGGTTGGCGAGAACGACCGGGAATGTCCTGCCTGGTGACAGCGCCTGTTTGATGTCGCCGTCGATGACCTCGATCTGCGACTGCATCGCATTGAGCGCGACGTTCTCCGTAAGCGACTTGACTGCGACACTGTCGATCTCAACTGCGACAGCCTGTTCCGCACCAGACCTGATGGCGCCAATCGAGAGGATGCCTGAGCCTGCACCGACGTCGAGGATGTCTTTGCCCACCAGATCGACATCTTCCATCAGCAGCATGCACATTTCGGTCGACGGATGCAGGCCGGTGCCAAACGCCATGCCAGGATCGAGGTGAATCATCAGGTCATCGGGCTGCGGGTCGTAATCGCGCCAACTCGGTCGGACGACGAAGTGCCTGCCGATCTTGAGGATTGGGAAGTGCTCTTTCCAGGCGTTGGCCCAATCTTCTTCGGCACGCTCGGTATATTCGGGAGCACCCACGCCTCCGATCCGGCCCAGGTGCCAAAGCCCCTGCTCGATCGCTGCTCGCTGCTCATTCAGGCGCGCATCGACCGCCAACCAGGTTCGCACGATCACTGGCCGAGTCGGGTCAATCTCCAGGTTGTCGCCGTCCTCGTCCTGTTTGTACGGCTCCTCGATGGCGACACCCTCGTTGTAGCCGTGTCGTGCCAGCAGTTCGCTGACAGCCTCAACCGACTCGGCGTTTGCTTCGACGCTGACTTCGACCCAGCCCATTGCGGGATCAACCACGGCCATTCTCCTGCATCGAACGCAGATCGACGTCCGACGAGTCTCCGACGTTGACACGCATCGGCTCGCCCCGGACGACAGCGTTGCGCCCGACGATAGAAGAAACGAGGACTGTCGACTCGATTGTCGCGCCGGTGTCGACGATTGAGTCGCGGACGATCGCGTCCTCAACTGTGACTCCATCGCCGATGCTGGCATGTGGACCGATCACCGAACTGACGATCTTCGCGCTCGGTGCGATGTAGACCGGTGGGATCACGACTGAACCGGGTACGTCCGCCGGTGGATCCATCTGCGCCAGCAGGAAGCGGTTGGCTGCCAGCAGCGCCTTGATCGTGCCGCAGTCCTCCCAAACGCTGGCCGGAATTGTTGTGAACTCGTCACCCTCATTGATCAGCATCTGGAGCGCATCGGCCAGGAAGTACTCGCCCTGAGTCTGAATCTGCTGGCTCATCTGCCGGTCGATCGCGTTGAAGAGCTTGCGGATTTCTTTAACGTAATAGATTCCCATGATCGCCAGGTTGGAAACCGGTGCTTCTGGCTTTTCAGTGAAGGCGGTGACACGGTCACCATTCAACTCCACGACGCCGAAGCGTCGAGGATCGTCCACCTCTTTGACAAAGATCGCTCCGTCAGACGGCAGTGACTCAAGTTGATTCAGATCAGCTTCAAAGATCATATCGGGGAAGACAATCATCGTCGGGCCGGTGATGTGGCCACGAGCCTGAATGATCGCGTGCGACTGGCCCAATGGCTCTTCCTGGCGAACAAAGACGGCATCGAAATCGAAGTTGGTGCGAACGAAGTCTTCGATCTGTTCGCCGAGGAAATCCGGTAACGAAGACGACCCGGTCAATTGTCAGTGTCTGGAGCGAATCAAGTACATGGCTAAGAAGTGGCTTGCCGGCGACGCTGACGAGCGGTTTTGGTCGGCTCCAGGTGAATGGCCGCAGACGCGTTCCCAGTCCACCGACGGGAATGATGACGTTCATTCGGCGATCCACCTCCGCTTACCCAATCGAACGACCATACCCATTTGCATCGCGCGCTATTCAGCGTCGATGCACCTCAAGCAGAGTGTACCCGAATGATGCGGAGCCGAAGTGATGAATCAGGCGAGAATTGATGGACTTCAAGGGGAAACAACGACGACGCACCGTAATGCTGAGCGGGGTCGTTGTGCATGAACATCCGAGTCTGGGGCCTCTGTATCCGCTGAGTGGACGCGACGTGAGCCGCGTAAACGCGTGGCTCATGTTTCGAGATTTCAATGTCGGTGGTACCCCCAAGGGGATTCGAACCCCTGATCTCCTCCTTGAAAGGGAGGTGTCCTAGGCCTCTAGACGATGGGGGCATCGTCGCCATCTGGCACGCCAGTAGGATACGCAGCCGTTCTGGTGATTGTCAAACTGCGAGCGCCGCCGTGACGAGCGCGACGCAGGCGGTACCAGCGGTCATTGTGGCCCCGATTGGTTCGCGCCGTACCCATTCCGAGAGTTCGCGGAGAATCATGCGACCTTCCGGGAGGACTGCTACGACCGAAATCACCATGACGGCATAAATCGCAGCCTGCGCGGCGTCCGGCAGGGGCGAGAATTCGTGAAAACCGTACGGCACGGTCGACAAGAGGCGTGCGATCCAAAGGAGAAGTCCGCTGACCAGTGCTGCCGTCCACCCCGCGACAGTTGCCAACGGTCCAATCGGTCCTGTGACCACGACGATGACACCAGCGATGGTTGCTGCCGGAACGAGCGGTCCTGCAAGGACGTTCGCAGGGATCGTCAGCAACGAGAGGGTACCGAACTCGGCCGCCAGCAACGGCGCCGTGAACATCCCGATTGTCGTAGTTGCAACAAGTGGAGTCAAAACAACTGCTCGCCATCCTTCCGCCGATTGCGTCAACCGAGCAGCCACAATGAGCCCCAGTGTTGCGATAACGCTGAGCTGGAAAGAGAGCGAACTCAGTGCGGACGGCGAGACTGCAACCATGATGGCAGCCGACAACACCAGCACAGTTACCGAGTG
Source organism: uncultured Chloroflexia bacterium (assembly GCA_963763325.1). GTDB lineage: Bacteria > Chloroflexota > Chloroflexia > Thermomicrobiales > CFX8 > JBBECJ01. The sequence continues at coordinate 209,007 of CAVXOL010000023.1, read as the reverse complement.
CGCCGGTCGTCCCAGCCTGATCGCCGCGAGTCCGGCAGCAGCCATGATGGCAGCACGCGTCACCGGCGGTTCGAGCCCAACAATCCAGACGAATCCGGCGAGAGCGACGAGTTGCAGCATCGTCCAGCCCCAGCCCCGCAGCCCGAGCTTGAGAAACACGAGACCAACTGCACTGATGACGAGTGTGACGTTCCAGCCACTGACCGCTGTGAGGTGCGACAGGCCAGCATGTCGCAGGTCATTACGTTCTGCCTCCGTCAGAGCCGTGTCATCCCCAATCAGTAGCCCGAGCGTCAACGCTCCCGGCGTGCCTGGGACGCGATGATGGATCGTGTCGCGAAGGTAACCCCTGATTGAACGACGTTGGAGCTCGATCCACCCGGCTCGGTCCAGGACTCGGACGCGCTCCGCGAAGATTCGCTCGCCCCATGCACCATCGACGGCGCCAACGATTTCGACTCTGTCTCCGCGAGCAACCGCAGGTGCAGGCGGAACGAAGAGCACGCTCTCGCGAGTATTGCCATCCTGATCATTCCAAGTGAATCTCGTCGTTCCGCCGGCAGGCGAGACCGCGACATCGGAACGGACCTCACCGACGATGACACCTTCGGGCTCGGCTGGGAGCAGGCCTACCTCGTCTGCCGATGGATCACGAAGGCTCGCCCCAGCGCCGAAGATGCAACCGAGCGAAGCGATCAGGAAGAGGTTTCGTACATTGCTGGCACTGACGACGGCGGTGGCGATCAGCAGGACAAGCACCGGCAGGACGCTTGTCGGACTTTCCTCTACGGCCCTGACACCGAAGACGACGCCGAGGCCAAACGCGATCCCCACCTACGACCCGACTGTGATCAGATCACGCATCTCGTTAACCATGCGCTCCGAGATGCCGGTAACAGCTTCGAGTTCGTCGATTGTTCGAAATGGGCCGTTTAACTCGCGATACTCGATGATTCGGCCGGCAATTGCTGGTCCGATTCCCGGTAGTGTTTCAAGTTCGGTTATCGTCGCCGTGTTGAGGTTGACCGTCGACTGTCCAACGATGGCTGGTGCGGCGGTCGCCACGCCTGAGGCGCCCGACACCGGAAGGATTCTTGCCGGCGTCGGTTCCGGGCGTCGCGCGGGAATGATGATCTGGTCGGCGTCATCGACCACTGCCGCCATCCCGAACCCTTCAGTGTCGCCGACGGCTGTCGCTCCGCCTGCCAGTTGGATCGCTTCGGCGACGCGGCTTCCCCGAGGGAGCGTATAGAGACCCGGTTCGACGACCTCGCCGCCAACATAGACGCGGACGATGTTCGGGTCATCAACAGGTTGAACCTGAAGGACAATCGTCTCTTTGCTGCCACCGCGCCAGATCATGACGATCGCGAAGACGAGCACGCCGATGAGCGAGCCACTGACAATTGCCGCCCAGACCCTGCCACCGAACATTGACCGGAACCGTCTCACTTCTTGTCTCCTGTGTCGTTGGTGATCCCGCTCGATTCTAACCGTATACTCAGAGAATGGAAGGCCCGCGCAAGGCGCGTTTGGCCGTTTTGTCGTTGCCCGCAGTCGCTCTGACGCGAAAGAGAGATTTCCTTGTCACTCGCTCATCTCGGACCACTCCTCGCGTCGCTGCCTGTTCCTCGACCGTCGCCGGGAACCTCGCCGCAGATGTGGGTGACTCACAACCTGCGCCCCGCAGAGCGGCCAGTTGCGCTGGCAGCGCTGGCACTACAGTCATCGCTCCCACTGCTGATCGTCACCAGCAGGCAGGAAACCGCCGACACTTTGTGCGCCGCACTGTCGCTGTTGCTACCACCCGCCAATGAGCCGCTCGTCTGGAGCGCGGCTGATCCACTGCCATACGAACAGCTGCCGCACGATCCAGTTCTCTCTGCGAGCCGCTCGACGGTCCTCGGCCGCCTGACGGAGTCGGAGCGCGAAGGTCCACTCGTGATTGTGACGACGGTTCGTGGTCTGATGAGTTGTATCCGCAATCGAGCCTCATTCGAACGCGACCTGATTCGGCTGCGGGTCGGACAGCGTATTGACGATGGTCGTCTCGTGCGCGATCTGGTAGCCGCAGGCTATCAGGTTGAGGCACTTGTTGAGGGTCCGGGTACGATCAGTCGTCGCGGCGGAATTCTCGATATCTACTCTCCAGGAGCCGCCGATGCGATCCGCATCGAATTCTTTGGAGACGAGATCGACAGTATCCGGCGCTTCGACCCCGGCACCCAGCGATCGGTCGAACGCATCAACGAGGCGACGATCCTGCCTCCGATTGAGTTTGACCTGACCGACCGTCAAGCGGCCGTAGCGCGGCTGCGTGAATACCCGGCCCAGTCACTGCGTGAAGAGGTGCGCGATGAGTGGGAGCGGATGCTGACCCATCTGGAGGTTGGCGAGGTGCCGGCTTCGATCGACCTGCTCGCAACCGCATTCTCGAACAACGACGCGACGCTGCTGGATTTCCTGCCTGACGACGCGCTGGTCGTGAGGGTTGAACCGGAGTCACAGTCGCTTCAAGGCTCGCAGATCGAGCTCCAGGCCGAGGACATTCGCCAAACGCTGGAACAGGCGGGCGAGATTCCGGCGGGCTTCGTACGTCCATACGAGCGATGGAGTCAGGTCGAGCGAACAATCCGACATTTCAGCACCTGGGAAATCGGACAGAGTGACGATGAAGACCTAGCGAAGACCATACAACCAGTCGGCGATGCATTTGCTCCGGTCCCATCGTTCGGCGGTCAGATCGACGATCTGGCTGACTACATTCGTTCGTCTACCGGCAGTGGCGGGCGAGTCGTCGTCGCGACCGACCAGAGCGAGCGGTTGAGCGATCTACTCGAGGAGCACGAACTCTACCCGCGTGTGCTCAAGCGTGGTGGTTCGATGACCGGACCAACCCCGGCTGGGGCAATCGATGTCGTGCATGCACCCCTTGGAGCCGGATTTTCGCTCGACGGTGATACCCGGTTGGTTGTGCTGACTGACCTTGAGGTATTCGGCCTGCGGAAGATTGCCCGTCCAACAGCGCCGCAGCAGCGACGCAAGGCAGCCCCAGCCCGGCAGTTCTCCCCTGGCTCGTACGTCGTTCATGTCGAGCATGGTGTTGGGGAGTTCAAAGGGCTGGTTACGCTCGACCTGTCGGGCGTCGAACGTGAGTATCTGCAGGTCGACTACGCCGATGCCGACCGGCTCTACGTTCCCGTCGATCAGGCCGATCGGTTGATGCCGTATGAGAGCCCGGCTGGGACACCACGTATTACGCGGCTCTCGTCGCCGGAGTGGTCTCGGATTAAGGCGCGGGTTCGCAAGGCAGTCCGGGAGATGGCGTTCGAACTGATCCAGATCTATGCTGCCCGCGAGGTAGCGGCAGGACACGCGTTTCCGCCCGACTCATCATGGGACATCGAGCTCACCGAGTCATTCCCATTCAGGGAGACGCTCGACCAGCAGAAGGCGATCGACGACGTTAAGGGCGATATGGAGACGCCGCGTCCGATGGACCGGCTCGTCTGCGGTGACGTCGGCTACGGTAAAACCGAGGTCGCCTTGCGCGCCGCCTTCAAGGCTGTGAACGACGGTATGCAGGTCGCGGTCCTCGTCCCGACGACGATCCTGGCACTGCAGCACTACAACACGTTCCGCGAACGTCTGGCGGCGTTCCCGATCAAGGTCGAGATGCTCTCACGACTTCGGACGAAGCAGGAGCAGTTGGCGATTACTGAGGGGCTGGCGTCGGGCGCGGTTGACATCGTGGTCGGCACTCACCGGTTGCTCCAGCGCGATGTCAACTTCAAGAACCTCGGCCTGCTGGTCGTAGACGAGGAACAGCGCTTCGGCGTCTCCCACAAGGAGCACATCAAGCGGGCGCGCGCCGAGGTCGATGTCCTGACGATGACAGCTACCCCGATCCCACGAACGCTCCACATGGCGTTGACTGGCGTTCGCGATCTCTCGCTGATTACAACACCGCCCCAGGATCGAGTCCCGATTCGCACGTTCGTGACACCAACGTCGGATGCAATCGTCCGTGAGTCCATACTGCGTGAGGTTGCGCGCGGTGGCCAGGTCTACGTCGTCCACAACCGCGTCCAGAGCATTTATCGACTCTCGGACCATCTGAAGGAACTGGTTCCAGAGGCGACATTTGCCGTCGCCCATGGCCAGATGGACGAGCGGGATTTGGAGCGGATCGTACTCGCGTTCATCCGCCATGAGTTCGATGTCCTGATCTGCACGACGATCATCGAGTCCGGAGTTGACATTCCCAACGCCAACACGATTATTCTCGATAATGCACACGCGCTCGGCCTGACACAGATGTACCAGCTACGCGGCCGTGTTGGTCGCGGGACGCATCGTGCGTACGCCTACCTTCTGTACCCACCGAATACTCCACTGTCGGTCGAGGCTCTTGAGCGGCTGGAAGCGATTCAGGAAGCAACCGAGCTTGGCGCGGGATTCCAGGTTGCGCTGCGTGACATGGAGATTCGTGGTGCCGGCAACATACTCGGCGCTGAGCAGTCGGGACATATTGCTGCCGTCGGGTTCGACCTCTATACGCGGATGCTTGCACACGCAGTCGAAGAGGTCCGCGCCGGCCATCCGATCGCCGAGCCGGAGGAGGTTTCTCTGGACATCGCCGTTGACGCCGGTATCCCGGAGGAGTACATCAGCGACGAACAGCTGCGGCTCGACACCTACCGCCGGATCGCAGCGGCCACCAACGAGCGCGAACTGCGCGACCTTGACGTGGAACTGGCCGATCGCTTTGGCCCGGTCCCGCCAGAAGCTGTCCAGCTATTCGGTCTCGTCCGGCTTCGGCACCGGGCGAGTCGGCTGGGGCTGGTCGGCATCATCGAGCGAGATGGTGACATCGTCATCCGGCCGGTCATCGGTTCGCGGCTCGACCAGCAGCAACTTCGCCGGGAGATCGGTGCTGGAGTGAGGGTGACGCCGAACCAGGTTCGGCTCCACGTTCCTGACCTGCGGGTTGATCGCTGGGAAGCGATCAACGCGGTCCTGGATGCAGTCGCCGCCAGGCGAGCCAGCATCGCCGCTCAGGACGATGAGGATGAACCCTCTTCGTCTGAAGATTCCAGCTCGGCGATGATGGAGCGCGCCCGCTCGGCCTGATCCTCGCGGACAAGGACGATGTGCTCCATCAGCGCACTGGACCCAAAGGCAAAGCCAGCGCCGCCCGGTTTGAGGGCGACGATGATTCCCTCGTCCTCGAGGACTTGACGCCACATGTCAGCCGTAATCTCGTTTGGTGCGACCGCGATTTCGACGACCCGACCGGAGTCGCTTGCAGCTTCGTCTATCATGATTCCCTCAAGTGGACGACGGTCACTCCGTCACCGCCGTCGTTCTGAGCCGGCGTCTCCCAGCGTTCGACGAGCGGGTGTTTGGCGACGACCTGCCGCACCACCTCGCGCAACGCACCGGTTCCCTTGCCGTGGACAATTCGTACATATGGTAATCGAGAGAGGTATGCATCGTTGAGATAATCGTCGACAAGCTGATCGACGCCGGCCGCCCGCTGTCCACGCAGGTGCAATTCCATGTCAACATCGCGGCGAGGAGGCGGGGCGACATATCGCGGTTGCGTGACTTTTCGTGGCCCTCCGATACGCTTCAGCAGCGCGATTGGCTGGCGGACCTTGAAGGCGCCCATCTGTATGTCGGCTTCGGTGCGATCGTCGGAGAAACCAAGCACTTCGCCTTCTCCGCCCAGCGATGTGATTTCGACAGTGTCACCAACGCGGAGCTGGACCGGCAACGCCGGCGACGGCCTGCGCTTGCGGACGAATTGGCGTACTTCCTGCGCCGCCTGCTCAAGTTCGGTGCGCGATTCCTGGATAGTAGGCTCAAGCTGCTCGCGCGGCAATCGTTCAGGAGTCTCCCGGACACGACGCAACGCCTGACGTGCGTCAGCGAGTTCGCGCTCGACCTCCATGATCGTGTCCTGGCGGGCAGATTCTCGAATCGTCTCTGCCTCGGCGAGCTCCTGGAGGGCAGACGCGCGTATCCGCTCTGCGTCTAACCGAGCACGCTCGGCCTCTCGCCGCGCCGCTTCGGCTTCGTTCCGTCGCTGCCGGATCTCGCCGAGGATCGAATCGACCCGTTCAACTTCGGGATTCAGGTACGAACGTGCGCGCTCGATGACGCGATCGGGCATGCCCAGTCGTTGGGCGATTGCCAGCGCGTTGGACTGGCCCGGGACGCCGACGACGAGTCGGTAGGTCGGTGAGAGCGTTTCGAGATCGAACTCGACGCTGCCGTTCTCGGCGCCTGCCGTCGCATAAGCAAAGGCTTTCAGGTCCGAGTAGTGGGTCGTCGCGATCGCGAGACAGTTCTTCGCGAGGAGATCCTCGATCAGTGCTCGAGCGAGCGCTGCACCTTCTTCGGGGTCAGTACCAGCTCCCATCTCATCCAGCAGGACCAGACTCTCACTGGTGACATCGCGCAACATCGCAATGACACGCACCATGTGCGAGGAGAACGTGGATAGGCTTTGTTCGATGCTCTGCTCGTCGCCGATGTCAGCGAAGATACCGTCAAAGACGCAGAGTTCGCTGCCCTCGTCAGCCGGGATGAAGAGGCCGGACTGGGCCATTAGCGTCATCAGGCCTACTGTCTTAAGCGCGACCGTCTTCCCACCAGTGTTCGGGCCGGTAATGACCAGTACTCGGAAGTCGTCTCCGAGGACGAGGTCGATTGGGACGACCGTCGTCTGGTCCAGCAGCGGATGGCGTGCCCTGCGGAGCGCGATCCGTCGCCCGTGTTCTGATGTCCGATCGACTATTACCGGTCTCGTTGCTCTGATCCCTGAAGCGTAACGTGCCTTTGCGAGAGCCAGGTCGATCGCCGACAACGCTTCAAGCGTCCGGTCAAGGACGTCTGCCTCGTCACCGATCCGGTTCGAGAGAATCGTCAGAATTCGCTCGATCTCGTGGCGCTCGGCGGATTGCAGCTCGCGCCAGCGGTTGTTGAGGGCGACGACCTCCATCGGCTCGAGAAACAGTGTTTGCCCGCTGGCCGACGTGTCGTGTACCACACCGGGAACCTGTCCGCGCCGGTCTGCCCGGACCGGAATGACGTAGCGGCCATCGCGCTGTGTAACGATCGGGTCCTGGATTGCGGCTGAGTATTGGGAGCTCTGGATGTAGCGATTGATGCGCTCAACGAGGCGGGAGTGGGCGCTTCGCATCTCCTGACGGATTGTGCGGAGCTTGTCACTTGCCGAGTCAAGGACGTCGCCGCGTTCATTTATCGACCGCTGCAAGTCCGCTTCGATACTCGGCAACTCGACAATGAAGCCAACGAACTCATTGATCGTTGGGAACCGAACGGCGGCGTCTTCGATTCGCACAAAGGTTCGTCGTGTCGTTCGGGCAGCAACGATCGTGTCGAACACTTCGAGCAGGTCCGTTGGTTGCAACATCCCGCCGAGCTTCGCGCGCTGTAGATGGCGGCGGATGTCGCGCGCACCGCGAACGCTGAACGCAGGAAACTCCTCAGTGAGCGCAAACGCTTCGGTCGTTACGTCAAGCAGATAGCGGACGGTCGAGGCGTCTGCACTCGGACCGAGTTCGCCCGCGCGTTCAACTGTTAGAGAAAACTGGCAATGACGCTGGAGGTTCTCCCGGACTCGGTCGAACTCCAACGTCGTTAGAATGTCGGTTGCCAATAAAGCCTTCCGGTCGCCTAGGTCGCAGGCTGGGGAGGGACTTCGAGAATCGGCGGCAAGCCGTTTGGGAACCACGGTTCATAGGTGACAACCAGCGGCTTTTGAAGCTTCAGAAACATCGGAACGAGTTCCGAGCCCCGTATCTGCCTGCCCAAGGTTCCCAGATTCTCGTCGCCTTCCACCATAGCGGACTGACTGAACGCGCCAAGGATAATGACGGACACCGAGATCGTCATCGCGATCGCCAGCGCGCCCGCTGTCAGGGCCAGCGTCGCGCCTCCGACATTATCCATGATTGCGAACCGTCCGCGCCGCAATTCGACGGCCTTGATCGTCTGTCCGATGCCCCAGAAGAATGCGCCGGTCAGGAGCATGAACAGGAACATGAAGGCGAGTAGATGACCGGTTGCAACCCGCATGTCGCTGACCTGCTCGACAAATATGTCGCCAACTCGCTCGTAAAACGCTGCCGCGACGACCGACGACAGATAGACGGCGAAGATACCAGCCGTCACACGACCGATGCCGCCAAAGAAGCCAACCAGGATCAGCATCCCAAATGCGAGAACGATTGCAAAATCGAGAACGTTCATGACACACCTGTCAATAGCAACTCGCCAGCCGAACCGCGATGTTGAATCGACGTCGCCTGTTTAAGATCCTTCATAGTGTAGGCAATGAAGCCACAGAGGCGAATAGCCCAAAAGCACCAGGGCTGGCGATTTGCTACTGATTGACACGAACAGATGTTCGAGATTATACTGGCTACATCGGGACGACCCGGGAGTGGTCCGGGTCCACGCGGATCGTCCAACCGGGGGTATTGAGGTATGAAGCAGCTCTCACGACGTCAGCAGGACATTCTTGGCTACATCGAGAGTTTCAGCGATGAACACTCGTACCCACCTACGATTCGCGAGATCCAGGAAGGTCTCGCGATCTCTTCAACCAGCGTCGTCGATTACAACCTGAACGTCCTCGAGCAACGCAACCTGATCCGAAGAAACCGCAACATCTCTCGCGGGATCGAGTTGGTCGGGCGTCCGCAGGGCCGAAGGGGGATTATCTCGATTCCAGTCGTTGGACGGATCGCCGCTGGTGAGCCGATCCCGGTGCCTGACGATCTCGCGACCCAGGAATACCTCGATACGATCGAGATCAGTTCCGATGTGCTCGGCCCACGGACCGAAGGACTCTTCGCGCTTCGCGTAAAGGGTCATTCGATGGTTGACGCGCTGATTAACGATGGCGATGTTGTCGTTCTTCGGCATCAGATCGTATGTGAGAACGGCGACACCGTCGCAGTCTGGCTGAAGAGCGAGAAGGAAACGACGCTCAAGCGTTTCTACATCGACGGTAGCGAGGTGCGGCTCCAGCCAGCAAACGTTACGATGGACCCGATTTACACGACTGCAGACAACGTCGAGGTTCAGGGCAAGCTCGTCACCGTCATTCGGCCAGTCATTCAGTAATCTTCCGGATTCCGTGGGGCCACAGAAGCGGGTGGGACACAATTGTGTTCCACCCGTATTTCGTTGTGACGTGGCGATGGCTGGTGTCTCTCTTGTACCATCGCTCGTCATGCGATCAGCGACCAACAAGCGTCACGTCGATATTGTGTTCGCCGGAACATTCGCCGCCTGGCGGCTTGGAACACTACAGGCGCGTGCGTTGCCGTTTGCACGCGAGCTTACCGCCCGAGGAATCCGCTGTGCCATTGTGACGGTTCCATGGGATATGCCCTCCGAGTCAGGTGTTGTAGACACTGTCTCGAAGGTGGAGATCGTCAACACGGCAGCGACCGGTGTCTTGTCGTTTCCGGTCGCCGTGAGTCAGATGTCCCGTCAGATTCGGGCGCTTCGACCCCGTGCGGTCCACGTGTATAAGCCCAAGGGCTTCGGTGGACTGGCGGGAAGAATCCTTTCACATCACGCGCCCCTCATAATCGACAGTGACGACTGGGAAGGAGACGGCGGTTGGAACCAGCACGGTGGCTACTCCGTATTCCAAAGGCGCTTGTTCGATTGGCAGGAGCGAACACTCCTTCGATCCGCCACGGCTGTTACGGCGGCCAGTCATCTCCTCAGGCGTCGGGCACTGGCGCTACGCGATTCTCCAAGTGATTCGGTCGCGTGGGTGCCAAATGGGCTGGATAAAGGCTGGGCACAGCGTATTTCGAGCGCTCGCAGCGACCTGCCTGGATCCGACCTAAACACATCCACTATCGTTCTGTACTCGCGATTTGCCGAGTTCCCAGATGACTGGTTACCGCGTTATCTCACGCGACTATCGGCTGTGCTTCCTCGATCAGCAAGATCGACCGTGCTTACCGTCGGCGAATCTGCACAGTTTCGTAGTGGTTTTGGGAATTTGGATTTACATCAACTGGGATATGTAGCTTATGAACGGTTGCCCGAAATCCTTGGGCGGGCTGACATTGCGATCTTTCCGTATACCGACTCTCTCATAGCTCGGTCTAAGAACTCGGTAAAGTTACTGGAGCTGTTGGCCGCCGGCTGTGCCGTAATCGCGCCCGCAATCGGCGATGTCCCAGCAGTTGCCTCCGATGCTGCCTGTCTCATTGAGTCGTCCGAACCTGAGGCGTTTGCGGAAGCGTCTCTGAAATTGCACCGTAGCCCGCAACTGGTCAGGCGACTTTCATCAGCGGCGCAGGACCGAGTGGTCGATCATTTCACTGTCGCTGCGATCACGGATCGGCTCATCGATAGTTATCGGGATGCAGGAGTATTGCCGTCATGCTCGACCAGTTGATCCGGGCGGTTCCGGCAGTCGCCTGGATGACGTTCATCTTTGTGATGTCGTCGCAGGAGCGATTTACTCAACCTTTCGGGCTGTCGACGTTCCTGCTCTCGATCGCTGCCCACTTGTTCCTGTATGGCGTTCTGGCAACGCTGCTCCTGTTGGCGTTTGATCGCGGCGGAAATACATCGAAATCTGCGAGGATCGCGGCCATTGCCGGAGCGGTATTGTTTGGCATCAGCGACGAATTCCATCAGTCCTTCGTTCCGGGACGCGATGCAAGCCTCTTTGATGTCGCCGTCAATACCCTTGGAGCGGCAATCGCTGTCTCGATTTGGGCGCATGTTCATTCCATCTTCTCGGCAGACACAACTCGGTGAAGCTGGCATCTGACCGCTGGCTGGCCGGGCTAATCGCAATCGTCTCAGTCGCCTACATCCTGTTTGCCGCCCAGGCTATCGACAGGCTTGACCCGTTGACCGGCGACGAACCGTTCTACATCATGACCACGATCAGCATCGTCCGTGACAGAGACTTCGACGAATCCAACAACTACGACGCTCGTGACTATGATGAGTTCTATCCGGGTGATCCCCTTCCGAGCGATTGGGACGGTTGGCCTGCATTCCCGAGGACGCTGCCGCCGCATCCTGCGACGACGGAGTTGGACGGACTCCACACCAAGCATGGAATCGGTCTGTCTCTGCTGATAGCGATCCCTTACGAATCGATCGGCCGGGAGGGAGCTGTGGCGATCGTCGCCGCTTGCGCGGTGCTGGTCGCCGCAAACATGTACTTCCTCGCACGAGAGGCAAAAGCATCCCAAGCCTGGGCGGCTGCGATTGCCGCGATGCTGGCCGTCTCCATGCCGATTGCCCCGTATGCGGTGCTGATCTTCCCTGAGATTCCCGCAGCACTGTTGCTGATCTACTCAGTTCGGCGACTTGCCTTGCCCTCCAACACAGGCCTGCAATGGTTGTTGACTGGCGCAGCAATCGGCGTGCTGCCGTGGCTGCATCAACGCTTCGTGCCGACGGTCGTGGTTCTGGTCGTGGTGGCCTTGATACGCCTCTGGACATCGCGCAACCTCACACAGGCAGTTCTCGCACTCGGGCCAATCGCTCTCGGTGGGTTCTCACTGGTTGCATATAATCTCTGGCTCTACGACCGTCCAATCCAGAACACGTCAGACCACGCTGGCTTCAACGATTTGACAGGGTCGATCAATGCTGGATTCGGGCTGTTGCTGGATTCACAATGGGGACTGTTGATTGCCGCGCCGATTTACCTGTTTGCGATTGCCGGCATTCCTCGTTGGTGTCGTGTAACGGGTACGGGACGGTTGGCACTGGCCGCTCTGGCGCCGTATGTCGTCGTCGTCGCGTTGTACCGTGTCTGGTGGGGCGAATGGGGACCGCCGGCACGCTATCTTGTTCCGATCGCGCCGTTCGCCGCTGGAACGCTCGCAGTTGTGATCAACAGGTTAGGAACCTTCGGGCGCGCCGCCGTCATTGGAGCCTGGTGCATCGGGATCGTCCTGATGCTCGTCGGTGTCGCCAATCCTCAGCGCTTCTACCACCACCCCGACGGGATCAATAACCTTATTGCAACGATCGACGATCAACTCGGTACACACTTCACGGCTCGCCTAATCTCGTTCCAGCCATTCGCCCAGGATTCACTGAGTCAGCGAAGTATTGCGGCTGTTGTATTGATCGTCACACTTGCGGCCGTGTTTTCCCGCATTGATGGTTTTAGGTCACGTTCGAGATGGTCGATATCGCGCGCTAACCTCGACGATTGACCGCATTCGTACGCCATGTTACTCTGCTCCATCGGCGTGAAGTCAGAGACGTGCCAAACGACTCGGCGAGTTGTGCGAGGAGCAGTGATGGACATCGGTCGAGCGTACACCTTCATTACGTCCGATCCAAAATGGATCTCGAAGGTTTTGATTGGAGCGGCCGTCTCACTCGTGCCGATTCTGAACCTTGCGCTGTACGGCTATGCCCTCGACATACTCAAGCGGGTCTTTAACGGCTCCGATCTGCCGCTGCCTGAGTGGGATGATTTCGGAGACTATTTCATGCGCGGACTGCTGGTCACGATCGGCGTCTTGATCTGGCAATTGCCAGTTCTGCTGTTGATCTGCCCGATCATCATTGCCGGTACCGTCACCGAGTCGGGCATCGTCTGGGCACTGGGGTTTGCCTGCCTTCTACCGATCGGTATTGTATTCTCAGCTATCTTCGGGCAAATCGTTGCGGCACGATACGCATTGAGTGGCGAGTTTTCTGCGATGTTCGAGTTTGGCGAGATTGTTTCGGAGGCCCGCAGAGGGGCAGGACTCATGTTGCTCTGTGTGCTGGTCTACTTTGTCGCCAGCCTTATCGGTATCGTCGCTGGGATCGTGACATGCGGGATCGGGTTCTTCGTCATCACCCCATGGCTGACTTTGGCACAAGCGCACCTTCTGGGGCAGGCTTACCGGCGTGTGAGGGTAGTTCCTCTGCCTGCGGAGACCGCATTCTAGTCGCTCCTCACACTCGGCTAACTCGTGATCGGTCCGCGATGTGTTTGAGTTACTAACCGGCCTTGGCCTGGCAATGCCCGCCGGCTTGAATGCCTACATCCCACTCCTCGCGGTAGCGCTGGCCGACCGGTATACCGGCCTGATTCAGTTGGCGGCACCGTACGACGTGATTTCGTCTCCCGTCGTGATTGCCGTCATTGGTATCCTGCTTGGAATCGAGCTGCTCGCAGACAAGATCCCAATCGTCGACCATGTCAACGATTTGATCCAATCAGCCATCCGTCCAACTGCCGGAGCAGTCCTGCTGATGGCGAGCACCGCGTCGGTTGAGTCAATCAACCCGATCGTCGCGATGATTCTCGGTCTGCTGGTGGCCGGAGGCATACACACGACCAAGACAACCTTCAGACCTGTAGTGACTGCGACAACAGCCGGCGTCGGAAACCCCATCGTGAGTGCATTTGAGGATGGCTTTGCAATCGTCGTCACCGTCATCGCCTTGATCGCTCCAATTCTGATCGCGGTCGTGCTCATCATGGTTCTATCACTCGTCGTCATCCTCTTCCGACGCAGGCGAAGACTCCGGTTGGCCCGATCCGGAGCAACCTGATCCTGACCGAACCTTGCGTCATAGCGACTCAGGCTTTATACTATGATTCAGAATACGATGATCAACGCTGGAGCGGTGAACGATGCAGTTTCAAGACTATTACTCCGTGCTCGGCGTGTCGCGAGGCGCTGATGACGCGGATATTAAACGGGCCTACCGTGAGCAAGCCCGCAAGCTTCATCCGGACGTCAATAAGAGCGCCGATGCCGAGGAAAAATTCAAGGCATTGAACGAAGCACACCAGGTGCTGTCGGACCCGGACAAGCGCGCACGCTATGACCGATTCGGCGAGGATTGGGAACGGTATCAGTCCGCAGCCGACGGCGGATCACCGACCGACTTCACACAGTGGTTCAGCGGCCAGGCGGGTGGCAATCCGAACGTCCGGTTCGACTATCGTACCTCAGGTGGTGAGGGCTTCTCGGACTTTTTCGAGACGCTGTTCGGCTCGACCGGTCGCACTGCCAGAGCTCAGCGTCGCAGTCCACGTCGCGGTGATGATCACGAGTACCCGATCGAAGTCACCCTGCACGACGCTTACACTGGAACGACACGAGCGTTTGAGATGCAGGTTCCGCAGCCTTGCGCGGAGTGCAGCGGAACCGGCGTCGTTCAGGGCTCTATCTGCTTCGCATGTGAAGCAACTGGATCCACGACCAGGCGCAACAGGATCGAGGTCACGATTCCAGCCGGCATCCGGGATGGGCAACGCGTGCGTGTCGCTGGCAAGGGATCGCCGGGGCGAGATGGCGGACCTGCGGGTGATGTCTATCTCAAAGTGCGCATCAAGTCCGATCGATCGTATGAGCTCGAAGGAAATGATCTTAAGACCGACATGAGTGTTCCGCTATACACTGCGATCCTCGGTGGCGAGACGATCGTCCGTACGTTGTCGGGACGAGTCGCGCTGACAATTCCGCCCGAAACCCAGAATGGACGAGTCTTCCGGCTACGCAAGCAGGGTTGGCCCGTCGCAGCCGGATCATCGGAACGCGGCGACCTCCTCGCGCGTGTCAGCGTCGTCCTCCCGACCGATCTCTCAGAGCATGAGCGCAGCCTGTTCGAGGAGCTTCAGAACGCTCGCCAACCTGCCGGAGCGACCGCAAACGCGTGATAGAATCGGTGGTTGGCGGTTAGTCGGCGATCCTGCCGACGCGTTGCCACCAATTCGCTCAAACGGGGGACGGATTTGATGCCGGTATCGATCGTACTTGGCGGCCAGTGGGGTGACGAAGGCAAGGGTAAGATCATCGATGCCCTCGCCAACACCGCCGACGTCGTGATCCGTGCCAACGGCGGCGCGAATGCAGGCCATACCGTCGTCACCGACAAGGGCGTTTTCAAGTTCCACCTGATACCTTCCGGCATCCTCCATCCCGAGTGTCTGTGCATCATCGGCGCGGGCGTGTCCCTCAATCCGAAGACGTTGCTTGAGGAGCTCGCTCGGCTCGACGAGCGCGGGATCGACACGTCCAACCTACGCGTCTCGAGCCGATGCCACCTCATCATGCCGTACCATCCAGTTCTTGACCGGCTTGAAGAGGCTGGCCGGGGTGACGACTTGATCGGAACGACGCAGACCGGCAATGGTCCGTGCTATGCCGACAAGGCAGCCCGTCGCGGTATCCGGCTGGCGGATATCACCGATCCCGAGCATCTGAGCCGCAGCCTGGCGCCTGTCCTCGCTGAGAAGAACGCGATCCTTCGCGCCATCTACGACCATCCGCCGTTC
The DNA here is from genome assembly GCA_963763325.1 of uncultured Chloroflexia bacterium. GTDB lineage: Bacteria > Chloroflexota > Chloroflexia > Thermomicrobiales > CFX8 > JBBECJ01. The sequence continues at coordinate 193,682 of CAVXOL010000023.1, read as the reverse complement.
GACCTCAACGAAATTGCTGAGGAGTTCGCGGCGTATGGCGAACGCCTCTCACCATATCTTGGGGATGTCGAATCTGATGTTCAGGATGCGATTGAGTCGGACGCGAACGTGATCGTCGAAGGCGCCCAGGCTGCAATGCTTGACATCGACTATGGAACTTATCCGTTCGTCACGTCGTCGTCGCCAACCGCCGCCGGACTGTGCCAGGGTGCCGGTATCGCCCCGACGCAGGTCGGTCGCGTCATCGGCGTCTACAAGGCCTATCTGACACGGGTCGGAGCCGGAGGGTTCCCGACCGAACTCCACGACGATACGGGCCATTTGCTTCGCGAACGCGGCGTTGAATATGGAACGACGACCGGTCGCCCGCGCCGGACGGGCTGGTTCGACGCGGTCCAGGCTCGCTATACCGCCCGCCTCAATGGCATCGGAGAGGTCGCGTTGACCAAGTTCGATGTCCTTGACGGTATGACCACGGTACGCGTCTGCATCGGCTATCAACTTGACGGTCATCCACTCGCCGCACCACCGGCCCGAATCACCGATTACGATCGCGTCGTACCAATCTACGAAGACCTGGCGGGCTGGACCGAGGACACATCGCAAGCAGAGAGCCTGGCAGATCTTCCGCCGACAGCACGCGCCTACGTATGTCGAATCGAAGAGCTGATCGGCGTGCCGGTGCGATACATCGGTGTTGGCCCACACCGCCGCCAGCTACTCGACTCTGCAATCGCGGCTGACTAGGCCAAACCATCGAGTTCAGGACGCGCGCCGCGTGACATCAGCGATCCAATCGCGTCGCGGACCGTCAACCGTCCGTCAAGGACGCTGACCACGGTCGCCGCGATCGGCATTTCAACCTGAAACCGTTGCGCGAGTTGGAGCGCTGCACGAGCGGTCGTCAATCCTTCGACGACGTGAGGCGATCCTCCGGTGGCGTTCTCAAGCGATAAACCTCGACCCAGACGCTCTCCAAATGATCTATTTCGGCTCAGTGGACTTTCGCAGGTCGCGATCAGATCACCCAGGCCGCTCAATCCGCCGAATGTCAATGGGTTTGCGCCGGCCGCGACACCGAGTCGGATCATCTCGGCCAGTCCGCGAGTCATGAACGCTGCCTTTGCGTTCTGACCGAGTCCAAGACCATCGGCAACGCCGGCACCGAGCGCAATGACGTTCTTGAGCGCACCGCCAAGTTCGACCCCGACTATGTCACGGCTTGTGTAAAGGCGAAAGGAGGCCGCCGCCAGTGCCTGCTGCGCGATCTGAGCCGATGCCTCGCTTTCGCTGGCGACGACTGCCGAAGCAGGCAGCCCCTGAGCAATTTCTCGCGCCAGATTCGGCCCGGACAGCGCACACACCCGGTCCGTTCCAATGCCGGTTGCGCTCACGATCACTTCAGACATCCGAAGAAGCGACCCAAGCTCAATTCCCTTGGCGCAACTCACCAACAGCGCATCGGAACGAGCGCTTCGCACGACCTCGGTGGCTACGGCTCGCACGTGTTGCGACGGAACGACGATAGCAACAACGTCGGCGTCGCGCACCGCATGACGAACGTCGTGCGTTATCGTAACCCGCTCGTGAATGCCAATCGCCGGGAGGTAGCGCTCATTCATCCTGGCCGCGGCGATCTGAGTTGCGTGTGCCTCCGAATGAGCAATCAACGCGCACTCACGTCCTGTCGAAGCAATTAGATTCGCCAGCGTCGTTCCCCACGCGCCCGCTCCAACAACGACCGTCCGTCCCGAAAACGGGTGATCGCCTCGTGGGCTGTTTGACATTTACGGTGCCTCGTTCCTAGACTCCCAGTGCGGCATGGCCCGTTGACAATGAAGGGATGCGTGTTCAGTGCTCGACGCGCAGCAGATTCAGGCGATTATCCCCCATCGGTATCCGTTTCTCCTGGTCGATCGCATCATCGAAATCGAATACGGCGTTCGCGCGGTTGGCATCAAGAATGTTTCGATCAACGAGCCATTCTTTCAAGGCCACTTTCCCGACTACCCTGTGATGCCTGGCGTGCTGATCGTCGAAGCGTTGGCACAAGTTGGAGCGGTCGCGATTCTCGGAATGGACGAATTCAAGGGCAAGATGCCATTTTTTGCCGGAATCGACGGCGTGCGTTTCAAGCGCCAGGTCAAGCCGGGCGATACGCTTCGACTCGAAGTGGAACTTGGAAAGATGCGGCGTGGAGTTGGGATGGGGAATGCGACGGCGACCGTCGGCGGGGAGCTTGCAGTACGCGGCGAACTGATGTTCGCGGTCGCGGACATTTCCGCTAACTCGTGAGTTCGTCGCACGACAACCTGCGTAAAATCGCGATCATCAAGCCGTGCTGCATTGGCGACTGCATCATGGCGCTGCCGGCCGTCGACGCCATCGTCGCCGCACACCCAGAAGCGATAGTCGATGTGTTTGTCGGCCTGCATTCCCGTATCGCATTCCAGTTCCGCCGAGGCCTCTCGACGCGACCTGTTCCGGATCGGCTCGAACTGCCGTCGGCGTTGCAGCTCTCGCGGGTTCTTCGCCAGGGTTGCTACGACGCCGTCGTCTGTCTCGACCGATCACGCTGGTTACGGCTTGCGACACGGCTCTCTCGTGCCAACGCCTCTGGCCATGCTCGATCGCTGAATCCGGAAATGCGCCACGAGTCGGAGGTCTATCTGGACGTCGTCCGTGAACTGGGCATACCGACGCCAGCCAGCATGCCGCAAATCTTCCCAACCACACTCGGACTGCGTCGGTCAGCCGATCTTCTGTCCGGCATCAGTTCGCCGATAGTCGTCCTGCATCCCGGTGGCGCGCAGAATCCTGGCGCGACGATGCTCGACAAGCGCTGGCCCGCCGAGCGGTTTGCGGAACTCGCACGGATAGCGCAACGCCAGGGGACGACTGTGCTCTTAAGTGGTGGGCCAGATGATGTGGAAGTCGCGCGACGTGTTGCTGATCTGGCCGGAATGGAAGACTCAGCTAACTTCGCTGGCAAGATCGACATCGAGACATTGGCAGGAGTAATCAACCGGGCGGCGGTGTTTGTCGGCCCTGACACCGGCGTCACGCACATTGCTGCTGCATTGGGAACCCCGACTGTCGCAATCTTCGGCCCCACCAATCCACGCCGATACCGGCCACTCGGCCGGCACGTTCAGGTGCTCGCGCCCCCCGATTCGTGGCGTATACAAGATCAAGATCTGCGTCACACCGCACGTGTCGGCGCCGCGATCTCGACAGACCTCATCACGACTGAGATGGCCATCGAAGCAACCCGAAATGCGGTCAGCCTCGCACACGGATTGACTGCATGCGGCGCCTGACATCGAGCATACGAGACGCAATGCTCCCTCTTGCCGGTCGAACGCGCCGCAAAGATTGGTCATCGCCCGACGACACCGTGCTGATCCTCCAGCCAGACCATCTAGGAGACATTGTCCTTTCACAGCCAGCCGTCGGATTGATTCGCAGCCAACACCCAACCAGCCGCCTGATCGCCATCGTCGGCCCCTGGTCGCATGAGGTCGCGTCGCTTTCGTGGCCGGTTGACGAAATCATCACACTCCCGTTTCCAGGCTTCTCCAGATCCGAGAGGGGCTCGCCAATCGACCCCTACATTCAATTAAGGATTCATGCAGCGCGCCTCATCGAGCTTCGCGCTCGGCTGGCATACGTTTTACGGCCCGACGCGTGGTGGGCAGCATGGCTCGCGTCACTCATTGCACCCGAGGTTGTCACAGCCAATGATTCCCGAGCGTCGAGGTTCTCTACACTTACTGCTGACGACCACGATTCTGACCACGCGACCGTTCGTGCGTTCCGTATCGCTGCGACGGGCGTGCCGGGTTCGCCTCCGACGTGGTCAACATTCCCCCTTACCCTGGAACTCTCCGCCGAAGCAGCGGACACCGCGTCACGACTGCTGATGACACGGAGGATAACCGAGCCATATGTCGTCGTTCATCCCGGCTCAGGTGCAGCCGTCAAGGAATGGCCGGCTCATCGCTGGGTCAAGGTCGTTGACGAACTCGGTCGTGACGGACTTCATACGATCGTAACCGGGTCCGGCGCTGAAGCTGATTTATGCGCCGGAATCGCCGCTCTGTGTCCGACCTGCACATCCCTGGCCGGACAGACCTCCGTGTCAGTACTGGCTGAAGTGATGCGAAATGCGGCGGTCGTTATGGGTCCAGATTGCGGGCCACTCCATCTCGCAGTCGCGGCTGGTACGCCCTCAATCCACCTCTTCGGCCCCAGCGATCCACGGCGGTACGGTCCGTGGGGAGACCCCACGCTCCATCGCGTCGTCCGTGCCGGTTGGACATGTCCGCGATGCGGCGATCTTTCCCCAGACCGCCCCGCTGGCTGCGGGTGTATGCTGGCGATCTTTCCAGAATCAGTTATTGACGCCGCCCGATCGGTGCTACGCCAACATGCCAACTAACCGGATTGCGATCGACGCTAGCCGAGCTACCTCTACCGCTCGAACGGGAACCGAGTGGTACTCGTTCGAGTTGATACGGGCGATCGTTGGCGTGTCAGCACGTCCCAAGCTGACGCTCTATCATCGCTCCCCGCCTGATTCGGCTCTCGATGGATCAAACGTCCGTCATGCGCTGATTCGACAGCGTCGGCTATGGACGCACGTTGGTCTATCCCTCGCAATACGCCGCGACAGGCCATCGGCACTCTTTGTCCCGTCGCACGTCGTTCCACTAGTACATCCGCCAGCTTCGGTTGTAACGATCCACGACCTTGGTTTTCTCGCCGAACCAGAAGCTCATCCCACACGAGCACGTCGAGTGCTCGACCTGACGACCCGATGGAACGCTCGAGTGTCCAATCAGATCATCGCAATCTCAGCCCAGACTCGCGACGACCTGGTGAGGCGATACGGGACTGATTCCTCCAAGATCACCGTCGTCCATTCAGGCGTCGACCACGATCGCTTTCGCGTGCTCGACGCCTCAGCGGTTGATGAGGTCAGGTCACGGCTCGGTATTGATCGGCCATACATCTTCTTCCTGAGCACCGTCCAGCCACGGAAGAACCTGGTCCGACTCGTCGAGGCGTTCGAGAGCATGGACGACGACCTGATGCTCGTCATTGGAGGATCTTCAGGCTGGCTCAGTGAGCCGATCGAGGAGCGGATTCGTGACAGCCGTGCGGCTGCCAGGATCCGACGGCTTGGTCAGGTCTCCGACAACGACGTTCCGGCACTCTATAATGGCGCCCGAGTGTTCGCACTGCCTTCGCTGTACGAGGGTTTCGGGATGGGGGTACTAGAAGCAATGGCCTGCGGCTGCCCCGTCGTGACCAGCAACCGCTCGAGCATGCCCGAAGTCGCCGGTGATGCGGCCGTGCTGGTTGACCCGCTTGAAGTTTCGTCGATTCTCGAGGGCCTCAGACACGCACTCGCATCACCGAAGCGTGAACAACTGATTGCCGCGGGACTCAGGCGATCGCGACTGTTCGATTGGAACCGCACAGCGACGGACACGCTGGCCGTAATTCAGCGGGCAACGCATGGACGATAGGCGACCGCCGAAGCGAATCCTTGCCATCAAATTGGCAGATCTTGGTGACCTACTTCTCTGCGAACCTGCCTTTCGCTCGTTGCGAATGGCATTTCCGGAAGCTCGGATCGATGTCCTGGTAACGCCGTCGTCGATCCCGTTGCTGGACCTCATCGGACACGACTTACTTCCCGTTCAGTTCCCAAAGCATTTGTTCGATGAGGTCGGATCGCTCATGAAGCCGACCGCGTTACACATCGCGGCACGGCTGGCCCTGACGCTCAGGTCAGCTCACTACGATCGAGTCGTCATACTGCACCATCTGACGACCGCGTTCGGTGCTCGGAAGTTTGCCGCTCTCGCCCGAGCGACCGGATGCCACTACGTCGCCGGCCTGGACAACGGCCGGGGGTCATTCTTGAGTCATCCGGTTGTCGATCGCGGATTCGGACAACAGCACGAAGCCACCTACATGCGTGATGTCGCAGTCGCGGCCGGTGGGATCGCTGTGGAGGATATTCCTGTCATCAACGCTTCGCGGACGCATGGATTAATGCTGGCGCTTCAGGAGCCGTATGCGGCGATTTTCCCTGCGACAGGTCCATTCTCCCGCGCGAGAGAATGGCCCGCCGACCGATTCGGTGCGATTGCCTCCTACCTGCGCCAGCGTGGCATTGTTCCTGTGGTCGTGGGAGGACCGGACGCGGACAACGCGTCGGCCTCAATCTGCGAGGCTGAACCGTCGACGATTGACTTGACCTCTCGAACGCCGCTGCCGGAACTGGCATATGTCTTGAGTCACGCATGTGTCGTGATCGGCGGAGATTCATTCATCGGACATCTCGCTGCAGCCGTTGGCACGCCGGTCGTTTCGATCTTTGGTCCCTCAAACTCGGAAGCATGGCGACCGGCAGGGTCGCTCGACGCTTGGGACCACCGAGCTGTCAATGGCGGATCGATCGTCGTCCGGCAGGATCTGCCATGTCAGCCGTGCGTGTACACCGGCTATCGCCTTGGTCGACCCGCCGGATGCCCCGACCGAACCTGCCTGAAGCGGGTTACAACAGCCGACGTTGAGAGCGCGGTATCGCGTGTACTTGGAGCTGCCTGATGACGTTGACTGGTCGAACTGTCGGACTGCTGATGATTGGCGGAGGTCTCCTGGTCGGCGCCGTCGCAATCGCCTGGCTGGCGTCCGGGTTAGCAGACGACGAGTCTGGCCTGCGACTGTCCGGAGCGGTCTTTGGCGGGGCCATCCTGTTTATCGTGCTCGTCCTGCCTCTGGTGGCGGGAGGCATCTTCCTGTACATTCGCGGTGGAGCCGAAGCGAAGCAGTTCGAAATCGCCGCACGACAACGCAAGATGCTCGGGATTATCGAGAGCGCGGGAGAGATCAGCATTGCCGATCTCGCGCTACAGATGGCCGGCACGCGCGACAGCGTCCGTGCCGACCTCTACGACCTTGTATCAAAGGGGCTCTTCGCCGGTTACGTCGACTGGGACCGAGGCATCCTGTTTGCCCGACAGGCATCCGAGTTGCGTGGCAAGGAAACCTGTCCCAACTGCGGCGGTCAGGTCTCACTGGCAGGCAAGGGGCTGGTTCGCTGTCCTTTCTGCGGAGTCGAGATATTTCTGCCCTGACGGGCGCACCGTTACCGGATGATCTCAGGAGGTGAACGATGTCCTCAGGGGGAACGATTGATCGCATGCTCGACAGCATTCCTGGCTACGCGGGCTACCGCGACAAGGAGAGACGCCGCGACTCCGACCGCGTCATCCGCGAACAACTGGCACGAGAATACGGACAGCTGGCCGAAAGGTTGGGACGGCTGGCAACGACGCTTGCGGACGAACGAAAGATCATGGCTATCCCGGTCGTTGATAAGCCATATAGGCGGTTGACATCGTTCATCGATCGGGTTCGTACCGCCAGCTACGGCTACGCTCCACTCTTCTCGGAAGCTTCGGTCGATGCGGACGCCCTCGATCAGGTGGCTCTGTTTGACCGTGCCCTCGCCGACCAGAAGGACACCCTCTCCGAGCAGATAGCCGCTCTTGAGAAGACAAGCCCGGAAGATGAGCTATTCAAGTCGCTTGCCTCGGAGATCGTCGAAACGGTCGACGGACTGCACGAACGCTTCGACAAGCGCCATGAAGTCATTCACGCGGGAAAGTCGCTGCCCAAGAAGGATGTTGTCAGCTATCTGGAACCGGCAACGCCAAAGGCGGCACCAGCGGCTTATCGTTTACACGAGACCGAGGCAGTCTCATACGATGGGGTGAACTACTCGGTCGCCGGCCGGGTCACTGTCGAGACCGATCATGGCGCATGGCGTGCGTTTCAGCTTCGAGGCGGTGCCGGGGACGCATGGTTGGTCGTTTCGGCTGATCCGTCGCAACCGTCTTACTGGATGCGCCGTGTCTCAATCACCGGCAACCTCGACGATGAAACCGTGACGGTCGATGGAGGTACGTATAATCGGGACATCGTCGTGGACGGGAAGGGAGAGGTTATCGGAGCATCCGGCGCTGCGGCCAATCAGCCGGTTCGATTCGGACGGTATCGGGCGGCATCCGGCGATGACCTTCTGTTTGCATTCGATTGGGGTACGGACACGATTGGTCTAAGCGGCACTGAAGCGAACCCCGCAAGCCTGGATGTGTTTACGCGCGAGAAGTAGGTTGATGTTGAAGGATCGCCGACCGGCGCTCCGGAGGGAGGACCCATGGGTATCCTGGATCGAATGTCTCGACTCATCAGGGCTAACATCAATGACCTGATCGACCGGGCCGAGGACCCCGAACTGATGCTCAACGAGTTGTTGCGCGAGATGGAAACCAACATCCGCGATGCGCGGATGCAGGTCGCAAACATGATCGCGCAGGAGAAAGAACTCGAAGCCGATCTCCAGGATGCCCAGCGCGACAGCCGAGAATGGGAGCGGCGCGCAGAACTCGCCGTAACGAGTGGCAAAGATGACCTGGCCCGCGAGGCACTCCGCCGCCGGCGCGACGCTGAGAGCATCGCAACCGTCTACGCCACTCAACTGTCCTCTCAGCAGGAGATGGTCACCAAGCTCAAGCAACAACTCAAGATGCTCGAGGCGAAGCACGACGAGGCCGAATCCAAGCGTGATGTCCTGATCGCCCGACACCGCGCAACCCAGGCACAGCGCCAGATCACCGAAACGCTCTCGACGCTACCCGGCCTCGACTCGTATAGCGAGCTTGATCGCATGGAGAAGCGGATTCGGCAGGAGGAGTCGAAGACGGCGGCACTTGGAGAGCTACAGGGCGAGGATCTGGACTGGCAGTTCGCGGAACTCGACCGAGACGAAGACATTGAGAGTGAACTGGCGGCGCTGAAGTCGCGCAATTCAGGTGAGGACCTTCAAAGCCTGAGTAGCGGCACCGAGCCGTCCAACGCTACGACCGGCGAGTCTGGAGAGAGCTAACTTCGCACCAGCGACTGGACCTGGGCGGGGAGAGGAGATCGACCATGGCAATCATCGACCTCATCGAATATGTCGATGAGAACCCGAATGAGCTCGCCCACCGAATCCCCGAATACGGGTCCGGTGAGTTTCGGTTGGGTTCGCAGTGTGTCGTCCGTGAATCGCAGCGTGCCGTCTTCTACCGGGACGGCAAAGCACTCGATGTCCTGCCGCCCGGACGGCACACGCTCTCTACCGCTAACATCCCGATCCTCTCGGACCTGCTCGGCATCCCATTCGGGTCGAAGAGCCCGTTTCGAGCCGAGGTCTACTACGTCAACGTTCGCGAATTCACCGACATGAAGTGGGGAACACAGCAGCCCGTCCTGTTCCGTGACAAGGAATTCGGCATGATACGAATTCGAGCGTTCGGAACATACTCGTTGATGGTCAAGGACCCCACGCTCTTCCTGGTCCAGGTCGTCGGGACGCGTTCAACGTACACAACCTCTGACATCGAGGACTATCTGCGCTCAATCATCATCAACGAGTTCAACGACATGCTCGGCGAAACGTTGACGAGCCTCCTTGATGTGCAGGCGATGTCTCTGGATCTGGCTGTGGCCGCCGAACACGCGTTGGCTGATGACTTCCAGCGACTGGGCCTGGAGCTTCGATCGTTCCAGATCAGCGCGATCACACCGCCAGATGAGGTCCAGGAACGAATCGACCAACGGTCGTCTATGGGGATTCTTGGCGACATGCGCACGTACACACAGTTTCAGACCGCGGAAGCGATCGGCAACATGGGTGAAGGCGGCGAGGGCGGAGGAGGTGGCAGCCTGACCGAGGGCGCCGGTCTCGGGGCCGGCCTTGGTGTCGGAATGGCGATGGGTGAAGCACTGCGCGACGCCATGCGCAACGACCCGAACCAGGGACAGTCTGGCCAGCAAGTTCAGCCCGCCACTCCGGCTGCGAGTGGTAGCCGCTTCTGCCCGAATTGCGGCCAGGCAGTTCCAGTTGGTGCGAAGTTCTGTCCCCATTGCGGTCACAATCTGCAGACAACCGGTAGCTGCCCGAAATGCCAGACCGTCAACGCTCCCGGATCGAAGTTCTGCCAGAATTGCGGAACACAACTCACCTGAGCAACCGTGTCAGAATCGAGCGCGGTTGATTCGCTGCATCGCGAAACAATCAGGACGTCAGGTTCGTCCGCGAACGATGGCGTTGTCGAGATCGTCATCCACCGCGCCAGACGCCGCGTGACAATTCGTTGCTGGCCGGGAGCGGAGAACAGCTATTAGCCGTCAGAGGGACAAACCAGTACGTCCTGTCCGCCAACTAACCAGTGATTCATGGAGATCGACGATGCCCGTGCCACCGTGTTGAAACGACTATTTCTACCGGGGGCCGGCTATCGCTCTGTCGACGAGAGAGCACTTGCCCTGAACCTGTCATTCGTCCTGCATGAGCGGTCCGACAGCGCAGCAGTCCGCAGCGCCATCCGAGCTGTTCGGGACCACGCTCGTATCGTCAACCGCCTCGGGACTACCTGCGCGAAACCGATGACAACCAGTGAGCTTGACACCTCTGCCGTAACGCACTGGCTCACCGCGACAATCGGGATGCCAGATCTCCTGGCGGATGCTCTCGGAGCTTCGAGCGAGCGTGTGACTATGGTTGATGCTGACTCGCGATCGTGCCAGACGATTGAGTTTTTTCGAGCATCCGCACAGCTCACGTTGCCACCGCTGGATCGACACACTGTCGGAGTGGCAGCGCTCGTCCTCCGGCCCGGCCAACGGACCGGCCACCTTGCTGTGACGGATGTCCACGACTGGGCGACTGACGCCGACGGCGTGATCCGCTCACTCGAACGGCTTGTCCAGGCACATGCAGGGCAGTGGATGCCACGACGTGCGCTCTGGTCAGCTCCCGCCGAGACGCTGCTTCCCGATGAGGTTTACTAGCGACTGGCTGGCGAACGAGGCAGCAACGCTGCATCCAGAATCTCGTACGTGTAGCCCTGATTGACCAGAAACCGTTGACGCCTCGCCGCGAAATGCTGCTCCCGCGTCCGTTCCGCAACGATCGTGTAGAAGTGCGCCGTCTTGCCGGTTGCAGGTCGCAACACCCGACCGAGTCTCTGAGCCTCCTCCTGACGTGATCCGAAGGTGCCAGAAACCTGGATCAAGACGCTCGCATCTGGCAGATCGATCCCGACTGATCCGATCCGGGACAGACCCAGCGTCTTCAAATCGCCAGCTCGAAACGCACCGAGGTGTCCTGCCCGCCGTTCGGCAGACGACGCACCAGTCAGCACCGGAAAGTCGAGCCGCTGACCGATCGCGCGGAGACTCGCGACGTCCGTTCCGACAACGATCGTCGCCGCATGATCGTGTTGCGCGAGCAGCCGCTGGACGACCGCCATCCTGTAGCGAAGTGAATCCGCTCGCGTCGATCCGGCAGGGACGCGTACTTCGACGCAGCGTGCCGGTGCGATCCAGCCGTCGCGTTCCAGCTCAAGCCATGACGCCTCGTAGAGTGGTGGTCCGACGAGCGCGTAGACCTCGTCCTCGCGTCCGTCTTCACGCACGAGTGTCGCTGAGAGCCCCAACCGGCGGTCCGCTTCTATCGCGGCGGCGAGCCGGAACATGTCAGCCGGCAACGACTGGACCTCGTCGTATATCACCAGCCGCCAGCGTCGACCTACGAGTTCGCCAGCAACATTTCCCGTCGTGGCAGCATGATAGGTAGAAAGCGCAATCGGAGAATCACTTGGTGTGTCACTCATCCAACGTACGTCATCCGGTTGGCAATCTGTCGTAACCGCGAATGCGGCTCGCCACTGTTCGCCGACCGTCCGCGATGGAACCAGGACGAGAACTGGCCCGCCTGTCTGGGAGGCAGCCGCGACGCCAACCATCGTTTTGCCGGCTCCACACGGGAGCAGGACGACGCCGTCCCGGCCACCCGCAATCGCCGTCAGCGCGTCGGATTGATACGACCGCAACGTGACCTCGCCGCGCAGCGTGATTGCCGTTGAACTGGAGGAACGTTGGCGGCGGTCCACGACTGGCCATCCGGCCTGAACCGCCGCAAGCTTGACGCGAGCGATGTCACGTGAAGGAAGTGCAACGACGGTCGATCCGTCTGCTGGCGGATCTACGCCAATCGCTGCCAGAACATCCTGGCTCCGCGCGACTATCGACGGTCCAGAATCTCGATCCTCGATCGCAATTGCGCCATAGCGTCCGAACGCATCAGCGATCCTCGCCGCGATCGAGACGGGTACCGGTGTTGACGAAAGCTTCGCCAGATCGCTGAGAAGTCCGATGGCCGTGACACCTCTCGCGGCGGCTCCCCAGAGTGCGATGAGCGATAGATCGTAGAGATAGTTTCCGGCGACGATTGACCGCAGCTGAGCACAACACCGAACGCTTCGCAGAATGCGATCGAGACCATTTCCGGGCGTTACCAGCATCGACCCGCTTCGCTGGAAGATGAGTTGTGCTTCAGCCACCGTCAATGCTCGTTTCGGCGTCCGTACGCCAAAACTGGTATAATTGACCGATAAGCATAATGACGTTCTCGCCCTTGAATTGGGGGTTCAGACTCGTGGAAATTGGAAACATCAAGCCCGTCAATATCGACTCGGAGATGCGGCGTTCCTACCTCGATTACGCGATGAGCGTCATCGTCCAGCGCGCCCTCCCCGATGTTCGAGACGGCCTCAAGCCGGTCCAGCGGCGCATCCTCTACGGTATGTCCGAAATGGGACTGCGCGCCAACACCCGCTATCGCAAGAGCGCCGGTATCGTTGGTGAAGTGCTCAAGTCGTACCATCCTCACTCCGACACCGCTGTCTACGACGCGCTCGTCCGTATGGTACAGGAGTTCTCACTCCGTTACCCACTGGCTCAAGGCCAGGGTAACTTCGGCTCGGTTGACGGTGACGGTGCAGCCGCCATGCGTTACACGGAGACGAAGCTCTCGGCCATCGCCGAGGAGATGCTACAGGACATCGACAAGGACACCGTCGATTTCAAGCCGAATTATGACGACCAGACCCGAGAGCCGAAGGTGCTTCCTGCGAAGCTGCCAAACCTGCTCGTCAACGGTGCTTCCGGCATCGCCGTCGGTATGGCAACCAATATCCCGCCACACAACCTCACGGAAGTCTGCAACGGCATCATCCACCTGATTGACCATCCCGACGCAAACGTCGAAGACCTGATGCAGTTCATCACCGGTCCTGACTTTCCAACCGGCGCGACGATCCTCGGCCGCGAAGGCATTATGGCGGCCTATGCGACCGGACGAGGCAGAGTCGTCATCCGCGCGAATGCCTTCATCGAGGAATCGGCTCGCGCCAATCGGTACGCGATCATCGTCAACGAGCTTCCCTACCAGGTGAACAAGTCGGCGCTGATCGAAAAGATCGCTGAGCTGGTCAAGGCCGGACGACTCGATGGTATCCACGACCTGCGGGATGAATCGGACCGCAACGGGATGCGCATCGTCATCGAGTTGAAGCGCGAGGCGCAACCGCGCAAAGTCCTGAACAATCTCTACAAGCACACGGCTCTGCAGACCTCGTTCGGTGTCAACGCGCTGGCGCTCGTCGACGGTGAGCAGCCACGTGTGCTGACACTCCGGCGCATTCTCCAGCTCCACATCGAGCACCGCCAGGAGATTCTGACGCGCCGAACCAAATATGAGCTGGAGCGCGCCAGGCGTCGCGCCCACATCCTCGAGGGTCTCAAGATCGCGCTCGATAACCTCGACGCCATCATCAAGACCATCCGCGCGTCACGCACGTCGGAATCCGCACGTACCAACCTGATGAAGGACTTCAAGCTATCTGAGGTCCAGGCTACCGCAATCCTCGATATGCAGCTTCGTCGCCTTGCCGCACTCGAACGCAAGAAGATCGAAGACGAATACCGCGAAGTCATGATGGAAATTGCCAGGCTTGAAGATCTGCTTGCCAACCCACACAAGATTCTGGCGTTGGTGAAGGCAGATCTCGAACATCTCAAAGAAAAGTTCGGCGACGGCCGTCGGACGCGGATCGTCGACGATCCCGGTGAGATCAGCGACGAAGACCTTATCCCGGAGGTCGACGTCATCGTCACGCTGACGAACCGTGGTTACGTCAAGCGGATTCCAGACGATGTCTACAAGACCCAGCGTCGCGGTGGACGAGGCGTGACGGGCTTGACGATGCGGGAAGCCGACGGTGTGCAACACCTGTTGGCAGCGAATTCGCATGATTCGTTGCTGTTCTTCACCGACCGTGGACGAGTGTTTCAGGTCAAGGTCCACGAATTGCCGGATGCCGGTCGGACCGCCAAAGGTGTGCCAATCATCAACCTGATCTCGATCCTGCCGAATGAGGCGATCGCGACCATGATGCCGATCAAGGACTTCAGCGCCGGCGGCTTCCTGTTCTTCTGCACTCGGAAGGGTCGCATCAAGCGCACCTCGCTCGACCAGTTCTCGTCAGTACGTTCCTCGGGACTCATCGCCATCGGCCTCGATGAGGACGACGAACTGGCCTGGGTGCGGACAACCTCCGGTGAAGACGAGATCATCCTCGTAACCGAGCAGGCGAAGTCAATCCGCTTCCACGAGGAGGACGCCAGGTCAATGGGCCGGCAGGCTGCTGGAGTCCATGGCATCAGGCTGGCAGCTGGCGATCGCGTCATGGCAGCCGATGTCATCGATGCCGAAACACGCGAGTATGACCTACTGACGGTGTCGGACAGTGGATTCGGCAAGCGCACCCAGCTCTCCGAATTCAACCGCCAGTACCGTGGCGGCCAGGGCGTCACGGCGATGAAGCTGACAGCCAGAAATGGCAAGGTGGCAGGCGCCTATATTGTCAACACCGACCAGGAGTTGATGCTGATTTCGACCGCTGGGGTTGTGATCCGAATGCCGGTCAGCCAGATCTCTCGCTACGGTCGTCAGACACAGGGCGTCTCGGTCATGCGGCTGGGCAGCGGTGAGAAAGTCGCGTCACTAACAGTTCTGTCAGAACGAGGCGACGAGTCTGATGCGCTGGTCGATACGCTGACCGAGATGGACGCTGCCGAAGCCCAGAACGGCAACGGAAGCAACGGCCGAAACAGGAGCAGGAGTAACGGCCGAGCGCCGAAGACAGCTGGCGCCAAGCGCGGCTAGCTGCGTCCCTACTCAGCGATCAAAGCGGGTCCGGATTGGTTCGGTAACGAACAACCGGGCCCGCTGTGTTCCTACCGGCGCCAGCAACAGTGCCGCGCCACTCGCAGCCGTTGTCAGAAACGCGATCGTCGCATTAGAGCGGCTGACATCGGTTGCACCCGAGCTGCCAGCGACGGCGACGACAATCGCGAACAGAGCAAACGCGATCGGAGGCACGAGCGATCGGTAGCGCTCGCTCAACACACCATCCAGCAGGGTCGCCAGCGCAGCGATCATCCACGCAGCCGTCAACCCCTGTCCAAGATTGTCAGCAGCGAACTGCTCAGCTGCCGCTATCGTCGCCGCGACAATCAACGTCGCAGGCAACAACGAAATACCGGTCGAAAGCGGTGATTCAACACTGGCCAGGATTGCGACAATCGAGACGATTGCAACGGCGGCCAGCACCGCCAGGGACGCAGCGATAAAGTGATCGGTGGCGCCACCGAGTCGGATATCGGCCACCTCGATGCCTGAGGCAACGGCAACGACCGGCACAAGCAGGAGTAGCGTCACGGCATCTGTCGCGTTCAAAGACCACGATCGCTGCGCCTCGGATCGCCCGAGCAGGAGACTGGCGATGCCTGTCAATACCGCGAGCACAATGCAGATGACAGGGAGCGCCAGGCTGCCAAGGCGATCTTCGAAGGCAGGCAGTGCGATGAATGTTGCTCCAACGAGGACCCGAACGACCGCCGCTGGGACTCGATCCCGCCAATCGCTCGCGATCGGTGGCTGCGGAATGCGGATCGGGCTTGCCTGCCGTCGATTGTCGGAAAAGGTCCGCCGTTCGCGTGGGCGTCGTGCTGTGTCAGCGGGATCGTCATGCATCATCGGACGATTCTACCCAACATGAGCCGACCTGAATCACCGACTTACGGTTGCTATACTGCAACGTCGGCATTCCGATCACCACTGGCAGGTCGATCAGGCAGGTTGGACAGCGCGTGACCGCAATTCGACGGCTTGCGATTTTTGGCGGCACATTTGATCCAGTCCACGTCGGCCACCTGATCGTTGCCGAGATCATGCGGCACCATCTGAACCTCGATCGAGTCGTCTTTCTTCCAGCTGGACGTCCACCACACAAGCCAGACCAGGAACTGAGCGCCGACGCCGATCGTCTCGCGATGCTGCGGCTCTCAATCGCTGACTCGCCTGAGTTTTCGATTAGCACGATCGACATTGACCGCCCTGGTGCATCGTATACAGCGGATTCACTGCGTGTGTTGCAAGAGCAATTCGGCCACGAATGCGAGCTTCATTTCCTGATGGGCCAGGACTCGTTGCGGGACTTCCCTACATGGCACCGACCGGATCTGATCGCGCAGCGCGCTCGACTCATCGTCGCGCTCAGACCAGATGTAAACGTCTCGGTCGCCGAGATCGAACAGGCAGTTCCAGATGCACGGAACCGCATCGAGCTTGTTCCAGTCCCGCTCATCGGAATTTCGTCACGCGAGATTCGAGCGTCCGTGCGTTCAGGTGGACCCTATCGATATCAGGTTCTGCCAAAGGTCGCGGATTACATCCATCGGCGACGTTTGTATCGAGAATGAGACGCAGCACGATCCGTCACGGTTGACACCCCTCCAATCCGACACGTACACTCACCGATCGACTATGATCACGTGCTGAATTGCGCATTGCACGTCGCCATGGGGCGACGAAGTCGATGCTGGCGAGGAGTTGAGTCCGTTGCGTTCCCGGTCGAATCTGGTCCTGATAGCGATAGTTCTCGTCACGCTCGTGACGACGTGGATTTCGCTCCCATCCAATTTCCTTGACTTAGGCGATTTCAAAGACGATAACAACATCTACGTCCACGAGGGACTGGACCTGCAAGGTGGTCTTCAGGTCATTCTCGAAGCACGACCGCCAGAAGGCGAAACCGTCGACGAGGACGTCCTCAACGGCACACGCAACACGATTGAACGGCGAGTCGCCGGCCTCGGAGTCAGCGAGCCGCTGATTCAAACTCGGGGTGACAATCAGATTGTCGTCGAACTACCAGGCGTCGAAGATCCCGAATCCGCGATCAGCCTCTTGCGTGAAACCGCCCTGCTCGAAATCATCGACACGCAGGGTGTCCCGTTGAATGTTGGGACGCGCGTCAACACGGAACTCGGTCCAGCAGTTCTCCCAAACGCAACGCCGACTCCGACAGTCATGGGCGAGGCGACGCCATCCGCCCAGGGGTCTCCATCGACCGACGCAACTGCTTCTCCTGAGGCAAGCCCGACGGCTCCGCCCGTCGCGACCGTCGAGGGTCCGACCTACGACACGATCGTCTCCGGCGCGGACATCTCCGACGCGTTTCCGACGCAGGATCAGTTTGGAACGATCGTTGTCGGCTTCGAACTGGATGCCGATGCCGCTGACACGTTCTTCCAGTACACCAGCAGTCACATCGGCCAGCCGATGTCGATCGTTGTCGATAAGGTCGTCATTAACACCGCAACCATCAACAGCGCCATTTCTAACGAGGGCATTATCAGTGGCTTGACAAGCCAGCAGGTAACCGACCTGTCTCTGCAACTGAAGTCAGGTGCTCTCGAAGTACCGCTCGAAGTCGTCCAAAGCCGAACTGTTGGACCGACACTCGGCCAGGATTCGATCGACAAGAGCATCGTGGCTGGCATCGTGGGCTTGACGCTCGTCGCCATCATGATGATTCTTTACTACCGGCTGCCAGGGCTGATTTCAGTAGTGGCTCTGCTCGTTTACACCTCCATCGTCTTCGCGCTCTTCAAGGTGATTCCAGTGACACTGACGCTAGCAGGTATTGCTGGGTTCATCCTCTCGATTGGTATGGCTGTCGATGCCAACGTTCTAATCTTCTCGCGCTTGAAGGACGAGATTCGGACCGGGCGACCGATCCGAAACGCGATCGAGGCCGGATTCGACCATGCCTGGCCATCGATTCGAGACTCCAACATTGCGACGATGATTACTTGCGTCATCCTCTACTGGTTCGGTCGCTACACCGGAGCCAGCATCATCCAGGGCTTCGCGTTGACGCTATTCATCGGTGTCATCGTCTCGATGTTCACCGCCATTATCGTCACCCGCACGCTCTTGCGCGTTATTCTGAACGTTCGACCAATTACCGACCAGTGGTGGCTTGGTGTCGAACATACTCGTAACTCTGCTGCCGGCGTCGCCGACTAACGGGGCTGAGATAGGGGAAACAGCACTCACATGATTGACCTCGTAGGCAAGCGCCACATCTGGTATCTGATCTCGGCCATCGCGATCGTGCCTGGGCTCATTTCGCTCGTCGTAAACGGGTTGAACCTCGGCATTGACTTCACTGGCGGCACCTCTTGGGAACTGGCGATGCCGCGCGACGTCAACACCGAGGAAGTCCGGTCCATACTCGATCAAAACGGCTTCCCTGACTCAGTGGTTCAGATCTCAGACGGAAACGTCGTACTGATCCGCATGAAGGAGCTGGCTGAAGGGTCAGAGGCGAAGGTCGCGATCGAGAACGACTTCCGCGAGAGCGTTCGGCGAGTTCGAAGAACTCCAGATCGAGACGGTTGGCCCGACCGTCGGGGAAGAGATTCGAAACAGAGCCATCATCGCAGTCCTGCTCGCGTCAATTGGCGTGCTCACCTACATCGCATATGCGTTCCGCAGGACCCAGGCGCCGCTCCGGTATGGAGCCTGTGCAATCATCGCGATGATGCACGACATTATCTTTGTGCTGGGGCTGTTCTCAATCCTGGGGTGGGTGGCGGACGTCGAAGTCGACGCCCTCTTTGTCACCGCGATCCTGACGATCATGGGTTTCTCTGTTCATGACACGATCGTCGTCTTCGACCGAATCCGCGAAAATCTTGAACGCCATGCCTCGCCTACCTTCGAAGAGACCGTCAACTACAGCATCGGACAGACGATGGTTCGTTCGCTGAATACGTCGGTGACGGTCGTTTTGACGTTAATGGCACTCTACCTGTTCGGTGGCGAATCGACGCGCTGGTTCGTTTTCGCACTGCTCGTCGGCGTCATCGCGGGAACCTATTCCTCAATCTTTAACGCCAGCCAGCTACTCGTTTCGTGGGAGAACGGCGAAATTGCCCGGTTCTTCCGATTCGGTAGCGGTTCGAAGACACCGGCGAAGACGGCATCCTGAACAGCGTGACGGACACGAACGGCAACACAAAGCGCGTTGGCATCATCGGCGGCGGTATAGCCGGCCTCACGGCCGCATACCGCCTCGCCCAGGCCGGACACCAGGTAACGCTCTGGGAACAACACGATCGGCTCGGTGGCCAGGCGGCCGCCTTCCCGGTTGGTGACGATGCCCATCTCGAATACTTCTACCACCACCTCTTCATGAGTGACACCGCCATCGTCGGTCTGATCGAAGAGCTCGGCATCGAAGATCGGCTCGTCTGGATCGATTCTAACGTCGGCTTCTTCGCTGATGGTCGAGTCTACCCTCTGACCAGCGCGACCGATCTGCTGCGGCTCGGCTTCATCCCATTTACGGACCGAATCCGGGTTGGCCTCGCTACGCTGTACCTTCAGCGCATCACCGAATCGAGCGGCAAGTGGCGAAAGTTCGAAGAGGTCACTGCTTGGGAGTGGCTCCGGCGTGCTGTCGGCCAGCGAGCGTTCGACCGAGTCTGGGGTCGGCAACTCATCGCAAAGTTCGGAGACCGGGCACAGGAAGTCTCGATGGTGTGGTTCTGGAACAAGATCTTCCTCCGCACTCAATCCCGCCCCGGTCTGCTTGCCCGTGAACAGCTTGGCTACATCCTCGGCAGCTTCAACGTCCTCATCGACCGCCTCGCGGACGCCTGCCGCGACACAGGTGTCGACATCCGCGTCGGCGTCGGCGTTCAAGGACTCGACTGCCACGACGACGGCCCGGACCGCTTCACACTGCGCGGCGGGGACGGCCGTACCGATCAGATGGACGCCATTATCGCGACGACACCGTCACCGATCCTGCTTCGCCTCGTGCCGGACATGCCTGAGCCGTATCGATCTCAACTTACGTCCGCAACGTATCAGGGCGCCGTCTGTATGTTGCTCAAGCTCAAGCAACCGCTCTCACAGACCTACTGGATGAACATCGGCGACGACCGTCTACCCTTTACCGGCATCATCGAGCACACTAACTTCATCGGACCAGAGCACTACGGCGGTTGGCACTACGTATACGTGAGCAAGTACGTTGATTGGGATCATCCGTACGTCTCGATGACCGACGACGAACTCCTCGACGAGTACGAGCCGAAGCTACAGATCGTCAACCCCGAGTTCGATCGGTCGTGGATCGGGCAAATGTGGGTATTCCGGGAGCGAGCCGCCCAGCCGATTATTGGCCTGCGCTATTCAGAGAAGATTCCTGCCCACCAGACCCCAATCTCGGGACTGTATCTCGCCAATACGGCACAGATCTATCCTGAGGATCGCGGAACCAACTACAGCGTCGACCTCGGGAACCGCATCGCCGCGACAGTCAACGATGACCTCAAATCAGGCAGCTAGCGAAGCCTCCACAGCGATCGTCCTCGCTCAATGTGGTGATCCAGCGCTCCTTCGCCCTCCAGATAGCTGAGATACGCGAAGACGGTTGGATGCAGCAGGTAATACGCTGGAGCGTCGCTCGGATCAGCGCCGAGCCGCTGTAACACAAGAGCCAGCACGTCCTCGGGTGAGAGCGGCTCCGCGCACATTTCAACAATCATCTCCGCGACCAGCATGACCAGCTGTCGATTGGGGACAGCTCCGACTGAAACGTGCTCCAAAGTCGGTCCGTGACCAGGAACCGCCACGTGATGAGCGACGGCCTCTGCACGATCGAGTGACGGAAGATGGTCACGCACTGAATACAGGTATGGCATCTTGTAGCGCTCGATCACACGTTCCGGCAGGACCACATCCGCGCAGAAGAAGACACCATCGATCAGAATGCCCATCTGATTGCCAGAGTGGCCGCCCAGCGACACCGCTTCAACGTCGACACCTGAAATCGTCATCGGTCCGGCGTGATAGATCACGTCAACCGGCGATTCAGCCGCCAGCAGAAATCCCGTCCGCATCGACGCCGGTGGGTCGGCGCCCGCGAAGAGACTCAGTGGCTGGAACAACGGGTAACGAAGAATCGTTTCATCCCAACTCGGCGCATGGACTCGAGCGCCGGTCCGCTTGACGGTGAACGCGTTGCCGCCGAAGTGGTCGGCATGTCCGTGGGTCGTAATGATGTCCGTAACAGTTCGTCCCATTGTGTCAAGCTCACGCAGCACCTTCCGAACCGCCGTGTCGTTCAACCCCGTGTCGACCAGTATCGCCCCGTAGTCGCCGGACCGAATGACGCCAATGTTGACCCCTCCGGGGGCGTACGACACACGATCCGTCAGTTCGACCAGCATATGATTCCTTTCGATCGCGTCCGGGCTGAGGTATACTATAGAGGCGGTTTTCGCGAATTTGCGCCCGTAGCTCAGTGGATAGAGCGCTTGCCTCCGGAGCAAGAGGCCACAGGTTCGAGTCCTGTCGGGCGTACACGTTGTCAATCACAGACCATCTTCAGGATACCCAACCATGCGGCGATCGACGATCGGAAGTCGCCCCCACACACCGACTGGCAACAGTCTCCAACGCTGGCAATCGTTGTCATTCTGTCAACTCTAGACACCACTGTACGTACACTCTATACTCGTTCGTAAGGCATGTGGCTCACAACGCTGATGTAACTCGATGCATACGACTGTTGACCGCCGAATCGTGAATGTAAATGGATTCGAGCACCGAACGCATGACAGGCTGCCCCGGGGGCAGCGCAGGGAGTTGATGCATGGTATTCCGTAAGGAAAGCAGAGCGGACTCATTCCAGCGGCAAATTTCGGCGCTACGTCAACAGCTTGGGACAGATCAGGAAGACGACGAGTTCTACGACGACGCCGAACCGATGCCAGAAACAGTCGAAACGGCCGAGGACGGCGTTCCAATGTCAGCTCGTTCGGCGGCACCACGGCCATCAATCGCTGGCACTCCTCGTGTCGCTGACGCCGCGACTGGAGTCATCGCAGCTGACTCGACGTGGAGCGGTACGCTACGTTCACACGGGTCGTTGCAGGTGTTCGGCCATGTCGAGGGCGACCTGGCGGCAAGCAACGAGATATTCGTTGCCGAGGGCGCTCACGTCAACGCCCGGATTGCCGCGCACGTCGTCGTCGTCGCAGGATCGGTCGAAGGAACAATCGAGTGCGGCGGTCGGCTCGAAGTGTTGCCAACCGGTCGTGTCACCGGTGATGTCACGGCACCCTCGCTGGTTGTCCACGAAGGGGCAGCGATCGAGGGTGACCTCCGAATGCAGGCGCCGGAACCAGTCGAATAACGGTTGCCCATGCGATGTAGCACGAGCATCAGAGCGTAATCGAGGAGAGCCACGGATGAGCTTCACGAGCACGGCAGCCCCGGCAACTGGTCCAGCGGCAACCGGGAATTCGACAGGAATGTCAACGGTCATCGATGCCAACACGGTCGTTGATGGCACGCTGTCAACATCACACGATCTTCGCGTAGAGGGGCGCGTCACCGGGACGTTGCTGTGCAACGGCGTCGTCCTCATCGCCGAAGGCGCGGAGGTTGACGCCAAGGTTGAGGCAGCCGGGATCGTCGTCTCAGGAACATTGAGCGGCGAGATCACTTGCCATGGTCGCCTGGAGATCCGCTCAACCGGCGCTGTTCGAGGGCGGGTGGAAACTGGACGGCTCATTGTTGTCGAAGGCGCGGTTTACGAGGGTCAGCTACGGATGGACGCCCCGCCTGATAGCGAACCCGAACCAGAGCCTCTCGTTGAAGAGCCGGAACCTGATTCGCCTCAACCTGGTCAAAGCACAGGCTCGTACTCATTTCTGCGAAGTTTCACGCCTGGAGGCGCGCCAACGCGTGCCACTGACGACGTATTACCAGGTTCTCAAGAAGAAGAAGAACCTGAATAGTCCCCGACACCTGATCCTGCCGTGTTATACTGCTCCCCAACCTTGATCTGACCAACAGGTCTTCCTTGCATTCCATCCTGAATTGGCCTGTTGGCGCTGGGCTTCCGCTGGGGGAAGCGGAGTGCCCGTGTGGCGTGGTATCAGGCGTGATGGGGGGCGAGGGGTATGACAGGGCGAAAGTGCGGCTCGTGCAAGCACTACGAAGCCGCGCCAATCTGGCGCAAGGGCTGGTGCCGCAACCCACTGTTGTACTCGCCACAGCAAAGCCATCTCGTCGGCGAAGAAGATCTCGACTGCGAACGCGGTATGGGAAACTACTGGGAGACGAGCCAACACTCCGGCCCGTTGCCCTACATTCCACTGCACCCGATGCCGGTATCGTCTGGACACCGACCGTTGGCCGCACAGCACGACGGAACGTTCCGACCTTCATTGACAACACCAGGAGGTCAGCCGATCTTCCCTGTATCAGGTTCATCCGGATATCCCGGCGATCCAATCGATGATGACATTCCGCCACCCGCAGATCGACGAGCGTCTGACCCGCGAGGTCAAGAGCGTCAACTCGATTACTACACCGAAGAGCGCTACTGGACCGACTACGTCCGGATCGGGTTGCCGATTATTGGCGTTATCCTGATCCTGCTCGTCGCGTTGTTGTGGATCATCCCATTCTTCAACGATGACGACGACGGAGACGACACACTTGGCGCTGGCGGAACGGCAACGACGACGATCCCGATCATCACTCCGTCCCAAACAGCGACATCACCGGCTGGCGGGACGCAGACGCCGAGAATTACGTTGACGACACAACCTGGCACGACGCCACCACCAGCTGGCGGAGAGCCGACTCCGACCACGCAAGCCGAGCAGCCACCGTCCACCGGTGGTGAGATTTACAACGGCGCGATCGTCGCGGTCGCCAACACCGGCGGAACCGGTGTGAACATGCGAGACTCTGCGTCGGTTGATGGCGGAATTGTGGCTGTCGTCCTCGATGGGACGGAACTGACCGTAATTGGCGAACCTGTCGAAGCGGATGGCTTCGTCTGGTGGCCGGTCGAAGGCGAAGTGGGTACCGGATACATCGTTGAGGACTACCTCACCCTCATTCAGTAACTGAGGTCCGATCCCGGCTACGTGGTATACTCCCCGATGGTCCGCAATTGTGGACATGAATTCTGCACGCGTGAGGACCGACGCTCCGTGTTCCCGCTCCGGCGGGTGGAAGCGCGGGATGAGTCACGCGGAAGCGCAAACACGGGAGGAATCCATTGGTCACAACGCTGTCCCGCGAAGACACACAGGTAACGATGAAGGCGCTGCTGGAGGCTGGCGTTCACTTTGGACACCAGACCAAGCGCTGGAACCCCAAGATGCGCCCCTATATCTTTGGCGAACGCAACGGCATCCATGTCATCGATCTACACCAGACCGCTCGCTTGCTCGGCGAAGCGCAAGACTTCGTGGCTGACCTGGCGGCGCGTAACGGAAAGATTGTTTTCGTCGGCACCAAGAAGCAGGCGCAGGCCACCGTCGAACAGGAAGCCAGTCGCTGTGGCATGTTCTTCGTCAATCGCCGCTGGCTCGGCGGCACGTTGACGAACTTCGTCACCATCCGCTCGCGTCTGCAGTATCTGCGCAATCTTGAGCGACAGTACACCTCCGGTGAACTGAACCTGCTGCCGAAGCAGGAGGCGATGGGCAAGGAGCAGGAGCTCGAGAAGCTCCAACGCTCGCTCGGTGGTCTGAAGGAATTGACGCAACGACCGGCAGCCATCGTCGTCGTCGATCCCCGTCGCGAGGATCTCGCGATCAAAGAGGCGAGCCGGCTTGGTATTCCGATCATCGCACTGGTTGATACAAACTGTGACCCCGACCCGATCGACTATGTCATCCCCGCCAACGACGACGCAATTCGTTCGGTTCGCCTGATCATGTCCCGTCTGGCAGACGCCATCATCGAGGGACGGACGCGACACGAGGTGTCGATTTCCGAGCAGATGGAAGCGACTCCGACGGCAGCCGACTACGGCTATCCTGAGGACACCAACGGGACTGACGACGAGGGTGACAGCGAACAGCCATCCGGCACTCCAGCCCGCCGTCGATAACTCCGACACCATTTTTCCGGCCCGTGCCGCGCTGCATCGGCAGCCTGCGCGGGCCGTACCATGACAAGTTATGCGTCACGCAACCCGGTCGAAATCCGGGGCAAGGAGGAAGTAAGATGTCGTCCACTCAACTCGTCAAGCAGCTCCGCGAACGCACCGGCGCCGGCATCATGGAGTGCAAACGCGCACTCGAAGAGTCAGGCGGCGATGTCGAGAAGGCAGTCGCGATCCTGCGCCAGCAGGGGCTGTCGAAGGCGGACAAAAAGTCTGGTCGAGATGCTCGCCAGGGTATTGTGGACACCTACATCCACACCGGTGGTCGAATCGCGGCGATGGTCGAGTTGAATTGCGAAACCGACTTCGTCGCCCGCACCGACGACTTCAAGCAGCTTGCTCGTGATCTTGCGATGCAGGTCGCCGCGATGCGCCCGACGTACATTAACGCTGACGAAGTGCCTGCTGACGCCCTTGATGCCGGTGCACGGGAGTACGGAGATGAGAAGCGTTACCTTCAGGAGGTTGCTCTCCTCTCGCAGGCGTTCATCAAGGACTCGCGCCGCACGATGGACGACCTGGTGCGCGAAGCCATTGGCAAGCTCGGTGAGAACATCATCGTCCGTCGGATCGCCCGCTTCGAGGTCGGTGAATCGACAACAGCCGAGACGGTAGCTGCCGAGTAATGGCCATCAACAGCTGCACTCGCCGCCAGTATCGCCGCATCATCCTCAAGCTCTCCGGCGAGGCGCTTGAGGGTGAACTCGGCTATGGCATCGATCCGATCGTCGTCAAGCGGCTCGCCGGTGATATTCGCGATGTTCGCGAGAGTGGCACCGAAGTCGCGATTGTGATCGGCGGCGGCAACATCTGGCGCGGGCTCGAGGCCAGCACGACCGGCATGGACCGCGCCACTGCCGACTACATGGGCATGCTCGCCACGGTCCAGAACGCACTTGCGCTCCAGGATGCGCTCGAGCACCTCGGGACCTTCACCCGGGTCCAGACGGCGATTGAGATGAATCAAATCGCCGAGCCCTTCATTCGCCGGCGCGCTATTCGCCATATGGAAAAGGGCCGCGTCGTCATCCTCGCAGCCGGGACCGGCAACCCTTTTTTTACAACCGACACGGCCGCTGCTCTGCGTGCGGCAGAACTTGGCGCTGATGTCATCCTGGCAGCCAAGAACCAGATCGACGGTGTTTACGACGCAGACCCGCTCGCCAATCCTGACGCCACGCGATACAGCGTCCTCTCATTCCAGGAAGTGCTGGAACGAAATCTGCGTGTGATGGACGCTTCGGCAATCGCCCTCTGCCGGGATAACGATGTCCCGATCATCGTCTTTAATGTGCAGGAGGATGGTAACATCCAGCGAGCCGCACGTGGCGATGATATCGGCACGCTCATCTGTTCCAACCCACAGGCGGGTTGAGCGTTCCACCGTTCTGACGGTTCGCCACCTCAACCCAGTCGGAGGTGCCCATGATTGATGACATCAAGCAGGATGCAGAACATCGGATGCAGAGCGCGCTCGATGCGCTCCAGCGCGAGCTGACCGGCATCCGAACTGGCCGCGCGGCGCCGTCTTTGGTCGAACGGTTGCAGGTCGACTACTATGGTGCAGCGACGCCGCTCAATCAACTCGCCAGTATCTCGGCTCCCGAACCGCGGATGCTCGTCATCCAGCCATGGGACCGCGGGTCGATGGGTGCGATCGAGAAGGCCATCCAGAAGTCCGAGCTTGGTCTCACACCTAACAATGACGGCCAGATGATTCGGCTCGCAATCCCTCAGCTTACTGAAGAACGGCGCAAATCGCTCGTGAAGATGACACGAACGAAGGTCGAGGACGGCAAAGTTGCGATTCGCAACGTTCGTCGCGACGCCGTCGACCAGGTCAAGGAGCTGATGAAGGAAAAGATGATCGGCGAGGATGATGAGCGTCGTGCTCATGCTGACATCGATACCGTCACAAAGCGCTACACCGAGGAGGCCGACCGGATCGGGAGCGCCAAGGAAGCTGAGATCCTGGAAGTCTAGCGGTGACGATTGGGCAGCAACGCGGATGAGTAGCGACGATAGCGAAACGAAACGGAACGTACCGCGACACGTCGCGCTGATCATGGACGGAAACGGCCGCTGGGCGCGCGAGCGCGGCCTGCCACGTATCGCTGGTCATCAGGCCGGCACCGAAAACATCCGCCGCATCACAACTCGAGCCGCCGAACTGGGAATCGAATTCCTGACACTTTGGGCGTTCTCGACGGAGAACTGGCGCAGGCCAAAAGACGAAGTCGACGGAATCCTGCAGCTGCTCGCGAACGCGATCGACACGGAAACCGGCGAACTTCATCGCCAGGGTGCCCGACTGGAACATATCGGCAGCCTCGACGGACTTTCGCCGGAACTCGCAGAAGCAGTTCGCGACGCCATTCATCTGACACGCAAAAACACCCGCATCTGCCTGACGCTAGCGTTCAACTATGGTGGACGAGCAGAGATCGTGACCGCAATTCAGCGCATGATCGCAGACCGACTAGATGCTGCCGACGTCGATGAGCAGACGGTCAATCGCTATCTGTACACGGCTGGCAAACCAGACCCGGACCTGATCGTGCGAACGTCAGGAGAATTGCGCACCAGCAATTTCCTCATCTGGCAAGCGGCCTACGCCGAGTATCACTTTACGCCAGTCTACTGGCCCGCGTTCGGCCCTGAGGATCTTGACGCCGCCGTCGCAGACTACCTAAGTCGCGAGCGACGCTTTGGCGGCCTCTCTGATCCCGTGCCGACGCCGGCACAGTCGTACTGACCTGCCATGCGCCAGCGGTCGATTTCGTCAATTGGTGTCGTGCTGGTCGCGATTATTCCTGCCCTCCTCGGCAGCCCGGTATTCTCAATCACCGTCGCCGTCATCGCACTTGGCGCACTCTATGAACTGTACCGCGCGTTCGAACGTGTCGGCGCTCGGCCATCGACCTGGACGGGATCGGTCGCCGTCATTGCGCTCTTCATCATTGCTGGGACTGACGGCCCATTTCAGACACTGACTGGTGCAATGGTCGGCTACACCCTTATTGCGTTGGCCCAGCACCTGATGAAGAAGGACATCAACGGAGCGTTGCTCGACTGGGCTTTCAGCCTCTGTGGCGTGATGTACATCGGCGTAACAATGATGCATTTCGTACTCATCCGGCGCTTCCAGGGGCCGGTCAACATGGAGTGGATCGCAGAGTTCGATAATGTGATTGGAGATGAGGGTGCGGCGCTCGGGCTTGCGTGGCTGCTATTTGTCCTCGTTACGACCTGGATGACGGATGTGTTCGCTTACCTGGTCGGCCGGCAATGGGGGTCAACGAAACTGATTCCGCACATCAGCCCGGGCAAGACTCGTGTCGGCGCGGTCGCCGGTCTGGTTGGCGGCATGCTGACCGGTGGCCTTACTGCCTATGCCTTTGGGATACCGGTGCCATTTCCGATCATGGTGATCGCGGGAGGCGTTATCGCGGTTGGAGCGATGATCGGCGATCTCAGTGAGTCACTCATAAAGCGCAACATCGGTATCAAGGATATGGGTTCCTTCATCCCTGGGCACGGTGGGTTGCTGGATCGCGTTGACGCCCTGCTGGTAACCGTCCCAATGACGTTTTACATAGCAATCTTCCTGGATTGGCTTGGTTATCCGTGAGCGGGCATCCCCGCCGCAACGTCGTCGTCCTTGGCTCGACTGGCTCAGTCGGACGGAGCACTCTGGATGTCATCGCCGCGCTTCCCGAGCGGTTTAGCGTTCTCGCGCTGGCAGCCGCCCGCAGTCATGATGCGCTACAACAACAAATCGATCGATTTCGGCCAGCGTACGTCGCCTGCACCAGCCACGGCTCATCGCTGACAGGATCGGCCGTCGTTGATCGACCGGACGCGCTGACCTTTCTGGCGACATTACCCGAAGCCGACATTGTCGTTGTCGCTACCACGGGTCACGCGGCAATCGTGCCGACAATCGAGGCGCTCAAGGCAGGAAAGATCGTCGCGCTGGCAAACAAGGAAGCGATCGTCGCAGCTGGTGAAATCGTGACTTCGGTCGCCCGTCAATACCCGGGGCAACTCCGTCCTGTTGATAGTGAGCATTCTGCGCTCTGGCAGTGTCTTGGCCAGAGTTACGCCGACCTCTCTCAAGTCAGCCGGTTAGTCCTGACAGCATCGGGCGGACCATTCCGGGGCTGGAGTCGGCAACAGTTATCAACGGTTACACCCGAGCTTGCCCTGAATCATCCAACCTGGAACATGGGCGCGAAAATCACAATCGATTCAGCGACGCTGATGAACAAGGGGCTTGAAGTCATCGAGGCACATTGGCTGTTCGATTGTCCCTTTGATCGGATCGACGTCGTCGTCCATCCACAGTCGTTCGTCCATTCACTCGTTGAATACGTCGATGGTTCGACGCTCGCCCAACTCGCATCTCACGACATGCGCGTGCCGATACAGTATGCGTTGACCTATCCGGAACGTATTCCCGGACCAGCACGGCGGATGAGTGCTGAGGACCTTGTCAGTCTCGACTTCGAGCCGCCTGATCTCGACGCCTTCCCACTCCTGGAGCTCGCTCGACATGCAGGTAAGTGCGGCAACACGTACCCAACCGTCCTGTCTGCAGCCGACACCGTCGCGGTTCGCGCGTTCCTGGCGGGCCAGCTCTCGTTCGACGGCATCGCAGCCGTCGTCGCCAGCGTCGTCGAAGCACACCAACCCGCAGCCGGAGCGTTGACACTCGACGCAATCTCCGAAGCCGATCGTTGGGCAGAGCGTGCCGCCGCCGAGACAGTCGCGCGACTCGCAATCAGCGGATGAGTGATGTCGCAGTTGCCGTAGTCAGTACGGCTGTGATTATGGCGATCCTCGCTATTATCGCACTTGTCTTGGCCTGGGTCAGCATTTCCAACGATCGTTGATCATTACGAGCCAGTTGCAACCGTAGCGGCCCAGACTTCGGCTGCACCGGCGTTCCGGCACGCTTCTGCGCACGCATCTAACGTCGCCCCTGTGGTCACGACATCGTCAATCAACAGAACGGCGAGGTCTCTCAAGTCATGTGAACATCCGAATGCACCAAGCACATTTTCGCGGCGCCCATCAGCGTCAAGACCCACCTGGGATACTGTTGCTCGCGTGCGGACGATGACACTGCCGTACGGTATCGCCAACGACGACTCGACAACTGCGGCAATCTTTGCGCTCTGGTTATATCCACGGCTGCGCAGTCGTGAACGATGGAGCGGCACCGGCACCAGAAGATCAGGGCGCCATCCAAGCTCATTGACAAGGCGAGCGAGCTCACGACCACACCACTCAGAACGCGCGTACTCTCCGTGATATTTCAGATGATGGATCGTCTTCCGAACTGCACCTTCGAACACATAGGCGCTTCGGCAGGCTGTGACAGCTCCGCTCCAGTCAACGCATCTTTCGCAGTTTGGAGCGTCAACCAGGAAACTCCCACAGCGCCGGCATACGCTCTCCAGGTTGATACGCCTTACGAATTGGACGCAGATCGGACACATCCAGTGTCCACTGGCTCCGCAGCCTGCGCATACTGGCGGAAGTGCCGTCCGGACGACTGCATCGATGACGCTCGACACGACACGAGAGCCTCGAATCGCACGGAACCAGTCCGAATGAACGGTGTCTGCGAGTGATGCCGCCCGCTCCCGAGCGGCGTCGGACGGACTCACGAGGACGCGCCGCCGCCCTCGACAACGCGCAATTGATCGCCGACATCACTACCGCTCTTCTCGATCGTTCCAACCGGCAGCTCGATCACATACTTCGCCCCACGGGTGAAGATCGGCCCGATTCTCCACGGCTTGATGGTACGCTGGGCGCGAACGATTCGATCCGCACGATCGACGTAGAGAACGTCGATCGCGAACCGCATGAAGAACATATGGATCGAGCTACATGGATCGATGAGCAGACCCGAATCCGGCGGCAGATCGGACTCCATCATCAACCCGCGTCCTCGAGCGAGAAACGATCGGGCAACCCGGACGTTCCCGGCGACATGGGTTCCTCGCGTCACATTTTCGACGCTGACAATCGACCCTTGAGAAGGCATGCTCCCCACCCGCCATTGACTTCCGCATCGACGAGGACCGACGACACACCGGCACGTGTCTCGACGTCACATACTACTATGAGCATGCCAATCCGTCACATGTCGTCGCGCTCATCATTGAAGTGGGATGGAACTCGTCACACGATAAGGTCATTCAAGACGAGACGATGTACACTGCGATAACGGAGAATTGGATGATCGACCCGCCATCCGAGCGACGCTCTCGCCCGTGACGAGTCGTCACGCAACGCAAGTCAGGATTTGGGGATGAAGGCAACGCTTTTGCTGGAATCGAGCACAGCTACGGACGCCGGAATCGTCCGCAAGCTCAATGAGGATTCACTCGGCGTTCGAGAGCCATCGAGTCCTCTTGAGCGAGTCCAGAAGGGCACCCTCTGGGTCATCGCCGACGGTGTCGGAAGCGGTGGTCGCGGCCAGCAGGCGAGTCGACTCGCCGTCCATTCAATTGTCGATGCGTACTGGACCTCCGCTATCCCCGAGACTGCCGACCGACTTCGAAGTGCAATTGATCGGACGAACGGTCTATTATTTGCCCAGAACGATCCTCGCGGGACAGCTCAGGACATCACCGGTGCGACCGTCCTCGCATGTGTGATCGTCGATGACCGGCTCTATGTCGCCCATGTCGGTCGCTCCCGTGCTTATCTATTCCGCAACGGCGTCATCTCACAGCTCAGCCAGGACCACACGTGGGTCGCGGAGCGTATCCGCGCTGGGGAAATTCCGGCAGATCAGGCGACCACCCACCCACGCCGCAACATCATTACTCGCTGCCTTGGGATCAAAGAAACGATTCAGATCGATATGCACGAGATCGATCTCCTCCCGGATGACATGCTGCTGTTTTGCTCGGACGGCCTCCACCGCCAGGTGCCAGATCCTGAGATTCGCGAAATTCTTAACCGCCACCAGGCTGCGGCTTCCCCATACCTTGTCGACGCCGCACGGCAGCACGGCGGCGAAGACAACATCACGACGGTAGTTGTCCAGATCAGTTCGATGACTCAACAACACGACTCGACCTTTGACCGGCTGGCCGTTGTGAACAGAATCGGTCGTGAACTCGCATTGAGCCTCGATGTCGACTCGACGCTTGGTTCGGTGATGAAACAGCTCATCACATTGACAGGGGGAGAGCGAGGCGCTGTTCTCCTGCGAGACGAAAACGGATCGCTCGTCCCACGAGCCGCCCACAACATCGGACCAGGCACCTTCGAAGATTACTCTCGCACTGTCGCGACCCAGGCGCTCGCCGAACGCAAACCAGTGGTCGTCGCCAACGCGCTGGATGATCCCTCATTGAACAACTCTATGAGCATAGTCGGTCTATCGCTCAGATCAATCGTCTGCGTGCCTCTGATCCTGAAGGAAGATGCAATAGGCGTCCTCTACGTCGATTCCGCCGCGCGATCGAATGTCTTCGACCAAACGGATCTTGACCTGCTCGTGTCGTTCGCTGCACTCGCCGCGACGGCAATCGAGAATGCAAGGTTGCACGAAACGTTGGTGATCCGATCGCGCGAGCTGGAAAACAGTCGTGCCCGACAGGAGTCGCTCTTTCGCTCACTCAGCAGCGGACTGATTGCCATCGACAAGACCGGCGTCATCACGCACTGGAATCCCGCCGCAGCCGAGATGCTTGGCGTCCGGCCAGACGTTGCTCTCGGAGCCAGGCTCCCGGATGTATTGCCTGCCGGGCTGTCGTCCTGGATCGGTAATCTCGCAATTCAGGCAGAGCTCGATTCCCAGACCTTCATGATGTCCCACGAGTGGGAAGGCAATGTCGGCGCGCGCGATCGCGCGATTATCGCCGGGCGCGTCGCACAGATTCGCGACATCGACGGCCAGGCCGAAGGGACGGTCTTCATTCTGAACGACCGAACCGACATCGTCCTGCTTGAAGAGGCGCGTCGGACCGAGAGCGCGGAGCGCGACCGCATGCGTGAACTCTTCCGCCGCTACCTTGCACCCTCCGTTGCAGAGCGGCTCCTGAATTCTCCAGAAGCGGTCCAACTCGGAGGATCGCGTCAGGATGTCACAATCATGTTCGCCGATGTGCGTGGTTTCTCCGGCTTTTCCGAACGGCACACGCCGGAGGAAGTCGTCGCCATGCTGAACCATTACCTGGCGCTGGCGACGCAGGAAATTTTCAACGAGCTCGGAACCCTCGACAAGTTCCTCGGCGACGGAGTCATGGCCATCTTCGGAGCTCCCGTGCCGGTACCAAACGCTGAAATGGCGGCAGTCCGAGCGGCGTTGGCGATGCGCGCCAGCCTCGACCGTCTCCGCAACGACACAGGTGTTCGCGTCGGATTCGGGATTGGCCTTAACGCAGGACCGGCCGTCGTGGGCAACATCGGGACAGCGCAGTTGATGAACTACACTGCCATCGGCGACGTTGTGAACGTCGCCGCTCGCCTTCAGGCCGAGGCCAGGTCAGGGGAGATCCTGATCAGTGACACAGCACTGGAACGTGTCCGGGACGCAGTCATCTTCGAAGAACTTTCGGACATCTACGTTAAAGGACGATCTGTTCCGGTCACCACGTACAAGCTACTTGGAATGCGCGAGACGGCCACCGTGTCACCACGGCGTTGACGGAAGTGTAGGCGTAGCCGGGAACACCAACTAACCGTGTCGTGTCGTCCAGACCATCGTTGCATCGGTTGGGAGTTCTTCTTCAAGAACAGGTTCCGGTTCTGGGGTTGGCGGGTCGGATAACGGTGTAAAGTCTGCCATCGTCGCGTCAGCCAGGTCAGGGAGACCGTCCATTGCGGCAGGCGAACGGAGAGCGCTGACTGCTGGTGCTGGTGCTGGAGCTGGCGTTGAAGGCGATATGATCGGCCGCGGCGGCGTTCCCTGCGCAGGCGAATCAACGTCGAATCGTCGACGTATCGACTGCAAACGCTCCTCAACCTGCGCGCGCAGGTTGGATTCCAGTGCCTGTATCACTGCGCTACGGAACTGACGGGCGTCAACGAACGATGGTAATGCGATCGACGCCAATTCCTCCGCTGCCGATTCAATATCTACTCCACGGTCTGACGCCATGCGGATAAGCAGATCGGCAAGTTCATTCTCTCGCATTGTCATGCTCCTATGTCTGGTGGGTGCATGAAGGCACCACGACTCAGTCTCCTCTTATACACCATATCCTAATACGCTTTGCCAACTTGTGCCGCTCGTTGCTATTTCAGCAATATGTCGTGGTGATGTGCCTCAGTCTGAAGACGCCGTCGAACGACTCACGACTAGAGATTGAGGCTCCTCCGTCGCGACGACGAGTCGCGGAAATCTCCGGGAGCCGCCGTTGGGCAGTCACGCTGTCGTCGTGGAATGTCTCAAACGCCTCCTGCGATAGCGTCAGGATCTTACACCTCGTCGCCGCGACGACTGATTCGTTCCGCGGCTCATCTGTCAATAGCGACAACTCTCCGAAGAACTGTCCGGCTCGTAACCGTGCAATCACCTCCGGTTGTCGACGCGCATCCTCGTGCTCGAGCTCGACCTGGACCTCGCCCTCGACAATGACAAAGAAGTCACGCCCGTGATCGCCCTGCCGGACGATAACCGACCCTGCCTCCCAGACGCGCTCCTCCATGTACTCGCGCATATCATTGAACACATCATCGTCGAGCGGTGAATAGATGCCAAGCCTGCCTGCCCGCCGCAACTCGCGGAGCCTGTTGTTGAATACATAGAGCATCGCCATCCGTCTTCCTTCGACCTTCAGTTGTTCACGTCGCGGACGGACTTGCGAAGGAATGTCAATCGTGATGCTCGACTTGACTGGCTGTTCGAGCAGTAAGTCTGAACTGCACCCCTTAATCCGGACAGTTGGTCAAGGCATCTTCTCGATATGATGCGGCGTAAACTGCTTCGAACTCAGCGGGCGGTCGATACCCCAGACTGGAGTGCAACCACTTGGCATTGTAGACATCGTCGATGAAGCGTCCGATGTGGGTGTCAGCGTCCGTGAAACAGTCGTACTGGTTCAGACTCCACTTCCTCATGCTTGAGCGTCCGGAAGAAGCGCTCGGCCTTGGCGTTCTCATACGGGTTGCCGACCGTCGCCATGCTGATCTGGACACCGGCGGCGTCGAGTCGATCGACGGAGGCGTCACTGGCGTATTGCACGCCCTGATCCGAATGGTGGATCAGCCCCGGACGCGGCTGGCGGGTCCGGATGGCACGCTCCAGCGTCGCGAGAGTCAGGCGGACGAAACAAGGGGGTCCAACGTTCGGGAGACGAGGTGCTCGGACGCAGCTGAGGCAGGGTAACGGCAAAACTACATCTGGCGTGTGACGGCAATTGACGCCCCTCTCGCGCGTCCTCACGCCAGGACAACGGCACGTGAGCACACAGTTGGGGAGGTACTCGACGGCGATCGGGTGGCGAACGTCCGGGGCGGACGATCCAGGAACGGTCCGAGCCAGGTCCTGGCCGACAAGGGCTCTGGTTATCCTCCCTGCCGAAAGATCCTGCGCCGACGCGGCATCCGCCCTACGATCCAAACCCGATTGAACCAACGGCGTCGCCGCTTCGACGCTGATGCCTACGGGCGGCTCAACGTGGTTGAGCGCTGTGTCGGCCTGCTCAAGCAGTTCCGTGGCATAACGTCCCGCTATGAGGAGCGAACAGCGAGCTTCCGGACGATGGTGGTCATCGCAAGCCATGGCAACTGGCTGGGAACATGATTCGTCAGACAGGCTCTATCCGAGGCCCTCGAGCAACTTCGGTATGGCTGGTCCAAGAAGGACTGCATAAAGGGCAGGAAAGATCAGGAACACCATCGGGAACAGCATCTTGATCGGTGCCTTCTGCGCCATTTCCTGAGCACGCTGGCGTCGCCGAATTCGAAGTTGCTTTGCCTGTGTACGAAGCACCTGCGTAATGCTGACACCAAGCTGGTCAGCCTGGATTATCGACGCGACGAAGACGTTCAGATCTTCTACGTTACAGCGCGTGGCGAGTTCACGCATCGCCTCGCGTCGACTCTTACCGACTCGCATCTCGTGCAGCATTCGCCGGAACTCCCACGTCAACTCGTTCTCCCACTTGTCAGCTACACGCTGCAAAGCGGGGTCGAAGCCCATCCCGGCTTCAACCGAGATCGTCAGCAAGTCAATTGCGTCGGGAAGCGATTTCTGAATACTCTTCTGTCGGTCTTTCGTCTTTCGACTCAGCCAGATGCCCGGCATCTTGAACCCGACGACACCGACGAGCAGCGGGAACGCCGATCAGTCGCAGGACGCCTCCGCCGGACAACACCATCAACAAGAACACGAAACCACCGGAGAGACCGCTGAGAACAATCTTCAGTCCGATGAACTCGGCAACACCGAGCTTTGACGGGCTACCAGCTTCGATCAACTGCGTTCGGATCTTCTCGGTGTTCGACCTCGGGGTAAAGCGCGATACAGACCGCGCAACCCTGAGAAAGAATGGTGTGAGCACGCGCTGCGAGAAGGGCAACGCGAGTTCCAACTCCTCAAGCGTGTATTGTCGATCTGAGAAGTGCGCCAGGCGGTCCTCAATCGAGACAGTCGCAGCAGATTTTCTGGCTCCGGCAAATACGACGATGCAGGCAACTCCAGCGAGACCTAACGCGAGTGCCAATATCATTGCTGTCTCCTCGACACTATCGACCTTCGTCCAACGCAACGGCCGTTTATCAGATCTCGATTGCGACAATCTTTAGCATGACGAAGTATCCGATGACGACCAAAACCGCAGCGCCGATCGGAATACAGACCCACGGCCAAACTAACACACCGGTGATGTACTCAGCGATTGATGAAAAAGAGACCGCCAGCGAGAAGGACTGGCAACGCTGTGATCACATTTGCCGAGAGCTTTTGCTGAGAGACCAACACACCGATCTCACCCTTGATTCGCACGCGCTCTCGAATCGTCTCTCCGATTGTGTCGAGGATTTGGCCGAGGTTACCACCAATCTCATGTTGGATGTTAATGGCACTAACCAATAGGTCCAGGTCCTCGCTCGGCACGCGACGCAGCAGATTGTTCAATGCCTGTTGCGGAGATACCCCGAGTCCAACCTCCCGAACAACTCTGCGATACTCATCCGACATCGGACTAGGCGACTCTCGCGACACAAGCTCCATTGTCTGAAGCAGGCTGTACCCGGCTCTCAAGGAGTTGGCCATCAGCCCGATTGTGTCGCCAAGCTGGTTGAGGAAGGCCTTCTGGCGCTTATTCGCACGGATACTTAGGTATTTTGGCGGAATCATCCAGCCAACGATGCCAAATACGATGCCAAACAGAATCGTGAGGCCGAGTTGCATCCCACCGACTACGATACCCAACATGAAGCCGCCAAAAGCGGCCGCACCGCGGACCGCGATGAATTCACCAACTGTCATCCGCAAGTCGGCTCGTGCGAGCGCTGTTCCCGTTTTCTCCCCGAACGAGGTTCCCTTGGCAGCTTGGTCCAGACGCTCGCTGACCTTCGATGCCGCGCCGCCACCTGTCTCGGGAACCGTTCCGTCAGCAATGTTCCCGTACCGGTCGAGTCGATCCTCCATCTCCGGTGACGACGCACGGGCACGCGACGCCTGGACGCCGAAGAATATCAGTGCACCTGACGCGAAGACAAACAGTGCGGCAATGATCGAGACCAACTGTGAAGATTCCACGTGCAACCTCAGTTTCGGCGTATATCGCGTGACTATCCGAACAGACGCTCATGCACACCGAAGATGTTCGGCGGCAGGAAAACGTTGTATTGCTCAAGCTGGGTGATGAACTTGGGACGAATACCCGTCGGCTTGATGCGACCGACGATCTTGCCATTCTCGACGCCTGTTTGCTCGAATGAAAAGATATCCTGGAGAATGATCACATCGCCCTCCATGCCCTGTACCTCGGTCACCGCAGTGATACGCCGACTTCCGTCCTTCATGCGCGACTGATGGACGATGCAATCGACCGCAGCCGCGATCTGCTCGCGGATTGCACGCACCGGCAGGTCCACACCCGCCATCAGCACCATCGTCTCCAGGCGAGCAAGCGTGTCACGCGGGCTGTTCGAGTGAGCGGTAGTCATCGAGCCATCGTGACCGGTGTTCATCGCCTGAAGCATGTCCAACGCCTCACCGCCGCGACACTCGCCGACGACGATCCGCTCGGGACGCATGCGCAACGAGTTGATAACAAGGTCGCGGATCGCTACTTCACCACGGCCCTCAATATTCGCCGGCCGGGACTCAAGCGTCACGACGTGGTCCTGCCGAAGTTGAAGCTCAGCGGCGTTCTCGATCGTTACGATACGCTCATCATCGGGAATGAATGAGGACAGAATATTGAGCGTCGTTGTCTTTCCGGATCCCGTGCCGCCAGACACGACGATGTTGAGGCGTGCTTTCACGCACGCTTCGAGAAACATCACCATCTCGGGAGACATCGTGCCGAAGCGGATCATATCGTCGGTCGTGAGTGGGTCCCGTGCGAACTTACGGATCGTGAGGACCGGGCCGACGAGCGAGATTGGTGGGATGATCGCGTTAATTCGCGAGCCATCCGGAAGTCGAGCATCAACCATCGGAGAGCTCTCGTCAATGCGCCGGCCTAACGGACTGACGATCCGATCGATCACGCGCATGACATGATCGTCATCCTGGAACTGAACGTCAGTCAGTTCCAGTCGACCATTTCGTTCAACGTACACCTGCTTTGGTCCGTTGACCATGACTTCCGAGACCGAGTCATCGTTCAGCAACGGCTCGATCGGACCGTACCCCAGGATCTCTGCCGCAATCGCCTCGAACAGGCGCAATCGCTCGACACGGGTCAAGACGATCGATTCAGACTCCAGAACTGAGGTAAACGTCTCCTCGACGGTTCGTCGAACCTCATCCGCGTTGGAGAGGTCCATCCGAGGATCGAGCTCTGCAATCAGGCGATTCTGGACCCGGCTCTTTAAGTCATTGAACGAGTCGGTACGTTGCCCACCCGTCTGGCTCAGAGATGGTCGACGGAGGCTACTGCTACCTGACTGTGGCGGCTGGCCACCAAGTGATGGGCGCGTCAAACCGGCCGTCGCCAGCTGCCCGGATCCGTTCAACGAACGGGTTCCAAGTGAGCCGGATGCCTGGGGGTCCGATCCCTCGACCAGCCCGTCCGTTGTTGCCGGCGCCGCTCCCTCTGCGGTTCCGGTGGTACCGATTCTTCTCAGTAAGGACATAGTGGTACCTCCATACGATATCAGGTCTGAACCTGACAGCATCCCGCCTAGATCGCGGCTCGGCTCCCGAGGAGCTTGCGGACGAGTCCCGCACGTTGGACGCGCTGGTCGCTTGCCACGACCTTTGCATCTGGATCGGCGAACGACAATATCTCCCGTGCCATCCGATTGATCTCCTCGACAACCTTGCTGTCGTTTGAAGACGACACAATCGGAACGCCTTCGTTCACGCTGCGCAGTACCGGCCCTGGCTCGTCAGGAATCCGCGCCCAGAGCGGCCGGCGCAGGCTTTCACCGATCTCAGATGCAGGGATACCCGAATAGGTGTTAGCTCGATTGAGGACCAGCCGCAATCGGTCTTCTGGGTATCCGAGCAATTCGGTCACTTCGATGAATTGGCGCGCATCCTTGATTGCTGTCATGTCCATCGTCACGACGAGGAGGAGCGCATCCGAGGCGTCGAATACCCCAAGGTTGAGATCATCGAAACTCGGTCGCGTGTCAACGATGACGACATCGAACATATCTGGTCATCACCGAGATCAACCCCTTGACGAGATCTGCGGTGACAACCTCCGCTTCCTGTGGAGACGGAGGAGCCAGCAGAAGCTGAACTCCGCTCCCGTGCTCGACGACGATGTTGTTGATCAGTTCAGAGTCAATCTGCCGGAGGTACGGGACAGCATCGAGCATCGTCTTCGAGTCACTGACATTCATCATGACCCCGATGTCACCAAACGCGATGTTGGCGTCAACCAACGCTACTCGCAACTGGCTTTGCTGACGGATCGCCACTGCAAGGTTGGCGGCAATCGTGGACCGTCCAGTGCCGCCCTTCACACCCGCCACGCAGATGACGACACCTTTACCTGCCTGGCGCGTCGAGCGCCGCGGTCGTGGTACCCGCTTCTTGCGTGATAACTTGCTGAATCTGGATCTTCGGAGCATTTGCGTGAACGGTCCGAATGCCATCCAGCAGTTCGTCGAGGCTGAATGGCTTCACAAGGTACTCGCGTGCACCTGCGGTCATTGAGCGCCGCAGAACGTCCGGCTCGTTCAGGACAGACATCATGATCACGCCAACGCCAGGCAACTGCGACATGATCGTTCGCGTCGCCGTGATGCCATCCATATCCGGCATGTTGACATCCATCAGGATGATGTCCGGCCGCTTGGCAAGCGCAAAGTCGATCGCTTCCTGGCCACGCGAGGCAGTTCCCAGGATCTCAATGTCGGATTCGAATTTCAGCAGACGCTCAACGTTGTCCCGACTCTCCTGGACATCGTCGACGATCAGAACACGAATCGTTCCAGCCAACCCTACTGCGCTCCCGACTCTGGCAATCGAACCGTCTTCGGAACTGGCAACTCGTATTCGGTGACGAGCAGTTCCATGTTCGCGCCCATCGAAGATACGATCTCCTCGTCCTCCGCGCCACGCAGCATCACCTGGTAAGTTCCGACGGTCGTCATCATGTGGACAAGCTCAGCCTGGTCAGGTGTAACCTCGAGCACCAGGTAACTGCCGGAATTCTGATCCTGGGATCCATTGGTCCCTGTTGCCGACGTACTTGGAGTAATCACACGAAGCACTCTGATGTTCTGAAGCACGATCTTCGCGACCGGATTGCCCGCATTCTGCGTCAGTAATTAGCGAATCGTGAACCCGGTTCGCCTGGATACGGGTACGGCTCTGGATCGGGAGCTTCTCCAAACGGGGGAATCACCAACCTCAGTTTGAAGCTGGAGTTCGTCCGAAACTTCAAGCGGAGTCGTCGGCGTTACACGCAACAGTTATGCGTTGATCTCATAAACGATGTCAATGCTATCGTCCTGACGAATCAGTCCCGCCACAAGATTGTTTTGATCAACGAGCATCGAGATGGCACGCGAGCCCGGCACCAATTCTTCTGCAATCCCAGATACTTCGAGTCTTGATCGCAGAATCTGTTGGCCCTCTACCAGCTCTTCACTGTAAGCGAACCCGATGACTTCGTTGATTCGTCGCGGGTGATCAGCTGGGTTCAGCAGTTCGGACTCATTGACAACAACCTCCTCGAGGTCTGCGGCGGTGAGCTTTACATGTGGATCGAGATTCTTCGTTGCCTGGACGATTGTGATGTCCTGGGGAGTCGGGTCACTCCCAGTCGTGTCACCACTACCACCATCGTCATCATCGCCACCTGAAAGCGCGAAGATAGCCAGCAGCAAGGCTGCGAGTCCCATCACCACGCCGACAACGATGAGCAGCCGACCACTTCGTCGCATCAACATCTCCCCACGATCGATGATCGCAAGCTCTCAAAGGTACAAGACAGCATCTGTGGGTTCCCACCCGCTGTGTACATTGATCATAGGAATCAGCGAATTGCCGAACAATAGTACGATGGTAGCGGAACGGATTCACACGCCGTGTTCTGGCCAATCCGACGCAAATCGACGAGACCAACACGGTGTGACAATCGGACATTGGACGAGTAATTTGGACAGCCAACCACTGGCAGACGAACCGCAGATCGACCCGATTTTTGGTCCTGACCAGACTTCGCGGATTGTGGCGGTCGAGCGTCATGGGGACCATAAGGTCAGCGTCTTTCGGCGAACCGTTGCAGGGGTCGTACAGGATCTCGAAGATCTCTCACCCTGGCTCATTACGACGCCAGAGGTTGCTTACGTTCTCCAGGACGGGGTCACCGACATTGAAGTCCTCACCGGCGACGGCGAGTACTCCAGGCGCGTTCGATTTAGCAGTTGGTCCAAATGGAGCAACGTCCATCGAAGCATGCGCGAGACCCAGACACCAGTAATCAGTTTCTCATCGGCGGCCGAACAGTACCTGATCGACTCGGGTCGTGGATTCTTCCGCGGGATGCGATTTGACGAGATCCGGAGAGCACAGATTGACATCGAGACACTGGGCCTCGATCCGACCGTACCCGACGCACGGATCGTGATCATCACCGCGACGATCAACGGATCCGATCCACTGGTGTTGCGTGCCGATCGTCTCAGCGAGCCGGCGATGATCCGTGCCCTGACCGAGTGGCTGCAAGCGCAGGATCCGGATATCATCGAGGGCCACAACCTGTTCAACTTTGACTTAACGTTCCTCGTGGAACGAGCCAGACGCTCGAACGTTTTACTCTGTTGGGGACGCGATGGATCCTCGGTCCGCATCGCCAACGAGCAGCGGTTCAAGGCCGGAGCACGAACGATTCCGTTTCGAGCGGCGTATGTGCACGGACGCCATTTCATCGATACCTATCAGCAGATCCAACGGTACGATTCCGGTGGCCAACTCGACTCATATGCGCTCAAGCCAGTGATGGCGGCCCTCGGTCTAGGACGCTCCGATCGAACATTAATCGATGGGGCACACATCACGGAAGCATGGCATCATCGCCGAGATGAACTTATCCTGTATGCAGTTGATGACGTCCTTGATGTCAACGCCCTCAGCGAACTCACCTTGCCAACTGAGCTCTACCAGACTCGAATTCTGCCTCGCAGCCTCCAGTCCAGTGCAACCGGAGGCCCTGGCGAGAAGATTAACGACCTGCTCGTCCGCGCCTATCTGATCGCTGGCGAAAGCATTCCCAAACCCGCCGAACCTCACGACTATCCAGGCGGCTACACTGAGGTTCGTTCCGTCGGTCGGTTCGCGCCCGTTGTCAAGTGCGACGTCGAAAGCCTGTATCCATCAATCATGCTCGTGGACCAGATCGCGCCGGCAGCGGACACGCTCGGTGTCTTCTTACCGATGCTGCGTACGCTTACGGAGCAACGACTACGCGCAAAGCGCGCCGAGTTGCTAACGACCGGAATCGAGCGCGCTCGGTGGAATGGAATCCAATCAAGCTTCAAGGTCCTGATCAACTCGTTCTACGGATACCTTGGCTACGGGCGTGCTTACTTCAATGACTACGATGCCGCGCGCCGGGTCACACTCCGCGGACAGGAGATCATCATGCAGATCGTCGAACAACTGGATGCACGAGGAGCATTGCCGATTGAGATAGACACCGATGGAGTCTACTTTCAGCCACCTGACGACTGCGAGACCATTGGCGATGAGCAGTCGCTTATAGATGCCGTCACCAAATCTCTTGGAGACGGCATCCGGCTCGCGCATGACGGCCGCTATCAGGGGATGCTGTCGTTGAAGCTCAAGAACTACGCGCTTCTGGAGTATGACGGCCGCGTCATACTCAAAGGGAGCAGCCTGCGAAGCCGTCGTGAGGAGCTGTATCTGCGCCGTTTCGTCCGCGACGCTGTCTCACGTCTTCTTCAACCTGAGCTTTTCGGATCAGCTCGCGAATACTATCTCGACCTTGCCGAACGTATCGTCTCTGGAGGGTTGACCCCGGATGAATTGAGTCGGTGGGAGACGATCACCGACCAAACCTATACAAGTCTAACCAATCGAAAGCTCGCGACTGCAGTTGGAGAGTTGCGTG
Source organism: uncultured Chloroflexia bacterium (assembly GCA_963763325.1). GTDB lineage: Bacteria > Chloroflexota > Chloroflexia > Thermomicrobiales > CFX8 > JBBECJ01. The sequence goes on along the minus strand of CAVXOL010000023.1, from coordinate 149,629 downwards.
TGGGCGAACGTGCGCAGGTCTATCAGCGCGTCGACGGACAGTTTGCACTGCTGAGCCAGTATGCGGATGACGAGGACCGGGCCTACCTGCTCAAGCGGCTGCGTGACATGGCAGAGCGATTCCGGCCGCTGTACGCAACTTCATCTGAGTTTGACCACACATTTCCAGTTGTTACGCCACGCACGGATATACGAGCTCTGCGTGAGACCCGTCCGGCGACGCAACTCGGCTTGTTTGCGTCGACATCGGAATAGCGGCAGGTTCGCAGAACAGCTGGATATAGCAAGACCTCCGACGCATGCGTCGGAGGTCTGATTTGGTAGCGGGGGCGGGATTCGAACCCACGACCTTTGGGTTATGAGCCCAACGAGCTGCCACTGCTCCACCCCGCGGTGGGTGAGGATACGAGAGTGCGTCGGGTGCTTGTCCCCTCGGGAGTGTGCGCAGCGGCCTCGCCTCCCACACGGTTCCCCGTGCAGTACTCTCCGGCGCTGCCATGGGGCACGACCAGGTTCGGGATGGGACTGGGTGGAGCCATGGCGCTCTCGGCCACGCACACACCCGAAGGGAAAAGCAGACGCAACATACTCCGGCAACTGCCACCGGCAGTCGCAGGGTATCGAGACGAGCAAAGCGTTCCATTGAAGTTGAACAGAACCGTCCTCGACCATTAGTACGGCTAGGCTCCAGTTGGTTACCCACTGTCCACCGGCCGCCTATCGACCCGGTCGTCTTCCGGGGGTCTTACCTGGTCTGAGCCAGCGAGAAGGCTCATCTTGAGGCGGGCTTCCCACTTAGATGCTGTCAGCGGTTATCCCTGCCGAACGTAGCTACCCAGCGATGCACGTTGCCGTACAACTGGCACACCAGCGGTTCGTCCAGCCCGGTCCTCTCGTACTAGGGCCAGCTCCTCGCAACCTTCTAAACGCCCACGGCGGATAGAGACCGAACTGTCTCACGACGTTCTGAACCCAGCTCGCGTACCTCTTTAATGGGCGAACAGCCCAACCCTTGGGACCGCCTCCAGCCCCAGGATGAGACGAGCCGACATCGAGGTGCCAAACGATGCCGTCGATGTGGACTCTTGGGCATCATCAGCCTGTTATCCCCGGCGTAGCTTTTATCCGTTAAGCCACGGCCCTTCCACGCGGTACCGTGGGATCACTATGCCCGACTTTCGTCCCTGCTCGGCTGGTCGGCCTCGCAGTCAAGCTCCCTTGCTGCCATTGCACGCTCCGGCCGGTTTCCATTCGGCCTGAGGGAACCATTGGGCGCCTCCGTTACGCTTTAGGAGGCGACCGCCCCAGTCAAACTCCCCACCAGCCACTGTCCCACTGCCGGATAACGGTCAGCGGTTAGAGCGCCGATCTGATCAGAGTGGTATTTCACCAACGGCTCCACCCGAACTGGCGTCCGGGCTTCACAGCCTCCCACCTATCCTACACAGACCAGATCTACGCCCGATGGCAAGCTGGAGTAAAGCTGCACGGGGTCTTTTTGTCCTGCCGCGGGTTGCGCGCATCTTCACGCGCTCTTCAATTTCACCGGGTCCCTCGTTGAGACAGCGCCCAGATCGTTATGCCTTTCGTGCGGGTCGGAACTTACCCGACAAGGAATTTCGCTACCTTAGGACCGTTATAGTTACGGCCGCCGTTTACCGGGGCTTCAGTTCGCAGCTCGCACCGCTCCCTTTAACCTTCCGGCACTGGGCAGGCATCAGCCCCTATACGTCCGCTTACGCGTTCGCAGAGACCTGTGTTTTTGGTAAACAGTCGCCTGGGCCTCTTCTCTGCAACCCCCTCACGCTTCCGGCCGCTTGGACCGTACACGCTACGCGGGGCCTACCTTCTCCCGAAGTTACGGTAGTAAGTTGCCGAGTTCCTTAACGAGGGGTCTCCCGTCCACCTGAGTATGCTCTACCGGCCGACCTGTGTCGGTTTGCGGTACGGGCACGTCGCTCCTGGCTAGAGGCTTTTCGTGGCCGTTCAGGCTCAACCCACTTGTCGCACCCGTAGGCTTGACTGACCATCACCTCTCAGATTTAACACTCCGGATTTGCCTGGAGTGTCACCCTACCGGCTTGGACGGATCGCTCCGCTGGGCCTGCCACCCGGCGTCCCCCCATCGCTCATGACGGATTGACGTGGTACAGGAATATTGACCTGTTGTCCATCGCCTACGCCTCGCGGCCTCGGCTTAGGCCCGACTCACCCGCAGCTGATCAACATGGCTGCGGAACCCTTCGGCCTTCGGTGGGGCGGATTCACACCGCCCTCGCGCTACTTATACCGGCATTCGCACTTGTCGCCGCTCCAGCCGTGCTCCCGCTCGACCTTCTCAGCTGACGACAACGCTCCCCTACCATGACGCCTCATTACAAGGCACATCCGCGGCTTCGGTGCTGATCTTGAGCCCCGGGACATTGTCGGCGCCAGCGCACTCGACCAGTGAGCTATTACGCACTCTTTCAAGGGTGGCTGCTTCTAAGCCAACCTCCTGGTTGTCTCGGCACGCTGACATCCTTGCCCACTTAGATCAGACTTGGGGACCTTAGCCGGCGGTCTGGGCTGTTTCCCTCTCGACGACGAAACTTAGCTCACGTCGTCTGACTCCCACACCCACGGCACCGGCATTCGGAGTTTGTCAGGAGTCAGTAAGCGGGAAGCCCCATCGTCCTAACAGTGCTCTACCTCCAGTGTCGCCTCAGTGTGAGGCTAGCCCTAAAGCTATTTCGGGGAGAACCAGCTATCTCCAGGTTCGCTTGGCATTTCACCGCTACCCACAGCTCATCCGTGCCTTTTGCAACAGACGTCGGTTCGGCCCTCCACGCGCTCTTACACGCGCTTCAGCCTGGCCATGGGTAGATCACCTGGTTTCGGGTCTACCGCATGCAACTGGTGCTCTTACGAGCGTCGCCCTTTCAGACTCGGTTTCCCTCCGGGTCCGGGTGTCACTCCCTTACCCTTGCCACACACGGTAACTCGCCGGTTCATTCTACAAAAGGCACGCCATCAGCCTGGCTTACGCCAACAGCCTCTGACAGTGTGTCGGCACACGGTTTCAGGATCTGTTTCACTCCCCTCGACGGGGTGCTTTTCACCATTCCCTCACGGTACTGTGCGCTATCGGTCGTCTGCGGTATTTAGCCTTGGAGGGTGGTCCCCCCAGCTTCCCACGGGATTTCGCGTGTCCCGCAGTACTCCCGGATCCCAGGTCAAGTCAGACCACTTTCGCCTACGGGACTCTCACCCACTCCGGTCGCCCCTTCCAGCAGCGTTCGGCTAGCGATCTGATTTCTCACTTGATGATGGCTCCTGCCGGGCCATCGACTGGTCCGTCCAACCCCGGGTGCGCAACGACGGCAGTCTTGGCACGCACCTGGTTTCGGCTCCTCCCGTTTCGTTCGCCACTACTCCGGGAATACTCTCTGTTCCTCAGGGTACTGAGATGTTTCAGTTCCCCCACTTACCTCTCGTGGGCCTATAGATTCAGCCCAGAGTGACGCGGTATCACCCGCGCCGGGTTGCCCCATTCGGATTCCCTCGGATCAATGCTTGCCCGCAGCTCCCCGAGGCGTTTCGTCGCGTGGCCACGTCCTTCATCGGCCGCAGACGCCAAGGCATCCACCGTGCGCCTTCTGTACGGTTCTCTTCTCTCAGATGGAACGCATCGCTCGTCTCGATACCCTCCGGCACTCACGCGCCGGCAGTGCAACGAGAAGCGATTGTTCTCTTGCGTCTCTCGTATCCTCAATTGTTAATGTGCCTGGTGGAGCTGCGGGGATTCGAACCCCGGACCTCCGCCGTGCAAAGGCGGCGCTCTCCCGACTAAGCTACAGCCCCGTCGCAGCGCGTCGCCCGGTGGGCGTTCGTGGACTCGAACCACGGGCCTCACCCTTATCAGGGGTGTGCTCTAACCAGCTGAGCTAAACGCCCGCTTGCGCCCTTCCCAACTGAGACGTGATTCGCGTGCATGTGGGGTGTTGTAGCGATTGGACCTTCTGAACGGACATCCTTCGTCGCCACCCTCCCCCGATGCGTGGGTTACCCCACTGGGATCGTCAGGTGCGATGGTGAAGCCATGCCAGCCAGTCAAACGGGCCAACCGTTGACCATGGAAGACAGCGCTCGGTTGACACCGATCCTGCCGTACTCCCTAGAAAGGAGGTGATCCAGCCGCAGCTTCCGCTACGGCTACCTTGTTACGACTTCGTCCCAGTCACCAATCCCACCCTCGGCGGCTGTGTCCCGAAGGTTCACCCACCGACTTCAGGTGTTACCGGCTCCCGTGACGTGACGGGCGGTGTGTACAAGGCCCGGGAACATATTCACCGCCGTAATGCTGACCGGCGGTTACTAGCAACTCCGCCTTCACGTGGGCGAGTTGCAGCCCACGATCTGAACTGAGACCGGGTTTGTGGGATTGGCTCCGCGTTACCGCTTGGCTGCCCATTGTCCCGGCCATTGTAGCGTGTGTGTCGCCCACGGTGTAAGGGCCATGCTGACTTGACATCATCCCCACCTTCCTCCGGTTTGGTTCCGGCAGTCTGGCTAGACACACCTCGTAACTAGCCACGGGGGTTGCGCTCGTTGCGGGACTTAACCCAACATCTCACGACACGAGCTGACGACAGCCATGCAGCACCTGTCACCTGGCTCCCGAAGGCACCCCGCCCTTTCAGGCAGGTTCCAGGGATGTCAAACCGTGGTAAGGTGTTGCGCGTTGCGTCGAATTAAACCACACGCTCCGCTGCTTGTGCGGGCCCCCGTCAATTCCTTTGAGTTTTAGCCTTGCGGCCGTACTCCCCAGGCGGGGTACTTACTGCGTTAGCGCCGGCACGGCAGGGGTCAACTCCCGCCACACCTAGTACCCATCGTTTACTGCGTGGACTACCGGGGTATCTAATCCCGTTCGCTCCCCACGCCTTCGCGCCTCAGCGTCAGGTCAGGTCCAGCCAGCCGCCTTCGCCACTGGTGTTCCTCCGGATCTCTACGCATTTCACCACTACACCCGGAATTCCACTGGCCTCTCCCTGCCTCCAGACACGCCATCTCGACGGACCCTCCCCCGTTGAGCGGGGGGCTTTCACCGCCGATGCGCGTGTCCGCCTGCGCGCGCTTTACGCCCAGTAACTCCGGACAACGCTCGGATCCTACGTCTTACCGCGGCTGCTGGCACGTAGTTAGCCGATCCTTATTCCGAGGGTACCGTCATTGCCTTCGTCCCCTCGAAAAGGGGTTTACACACCGAAGTGCGTCATCCCCCACGCGGCGTTGCTCCATCAGGCTTGCGCCCATTGTGGAAAATTCCTTGCTGCTGCCTCCCGTAGGAGTCGGGGCCGTGTCTCAGTCCCCGTGTGGCTGATCGTCCTCTCAGACCAGCTACCGATCATCGCCTTGGTAGGCCGTTACCCCACCAACTAGCTAATCGGACGCAGCCCCCTCCTGGTACGCCTCTCGGCTTTCCTTCACCAGATCCCTCCAAGTGAAGCACATGCGGTATTACACTCCGTTTCCGGAGGATATCCCCCACACCAGGGCAGGTCAGCTACGTGCTCCTCACCCGTCCGCCACGGTCACGCACAAGTGCGCCCGTTCGACTTGCATGCATTAGGCACGCCGCCAGCGTTTATCCTGAGCCAGGATCAAACTCTCCATCAAAAGAGTTCCCACCTCCGAAGAAGTGGTCTGCTCATGTTTCTGTTGACTGCTTGGTCGTCCTCCTGTGTTCCCACAGCAGCACTTCCCAAGCGCCCACACGCTTGCGAATCACGTCTCAGTTGGTAAGGTGCCAGGGGATTAGTGGATCCCGTCCGCGCAACCTGTTTCAGGAGCGCATCGAGAATTCTACCCAACCCCCGGAGTCGCTGTCAAGGTCCTGAATGAACCTCTCCGCAATCGACTCCAGCGCCTCTTTCAGCCGCATCACGTCTCCGCGATGCCGCCTCGACGGCACGACCTGGGATGTTACCAGACCGCTGCTCCGGTGTCTACCTGAATTCGAGCAATCGCAGTATCATCGATCGCGACCCCGAATCTGTGGCAGGTCACCACGAGCGGAGGAGTAGTCTACACGATGTCAGCTCGGAAACCAATCATTGGAATTACCCCATCTCCGATGGAGGACACACAACCTCATGGAACATTTAGTCGCTACGCGATGGCAACCACCTACACCGAGGCGATAGAAGCAGCCGGAGGCGTACCGGTCGTCATTCCTCCCCAAGCCGGGAACATCGACGAGATCATCTCAATCGTTGACGGATTGCTCATCAGCGGCGGAGGCGACATCCGCCCCGATCGTTACGGCGACAGCGAGGTCCACGACGCCACCTATGGGATACATGACGGTCGCGACGAACTGGAGATAGCGCTCGTCCGTGAGGCAACCGCCCGAGATATTCCGATGCTGTGCATCTGCCGTGGTATCCAGGTGTTAAACGTCGCGCTTGGCGGAACGTTGATTCAGGACGTCGCCGATCAGTACTCGACACAGATCGAGCACCGACAGCAGCAGAACGGCATCCGTAAGGAAGATCCGAGCCACATCGTCACCATTACACCCGGCACGCTTCTCGCGAGAACCTACGAATCAGACCAGATCAACGTCAACTCATTCCATCATCAGGCGATCCGCGAACTCGCACCCGAACTGGAGATCAACGGCGTCTCACCGGACGAAGTCGTCGAAGGAGTCTCCCATCCGAGCAGCTCGTGGGTCCTCGGCGTCCAGTGGCACCCAGAGATGATGTTCCGCGAACACCCTGAGCATCTTAAGCCGTTTACGGCGTTGGTCACTGAAGCCGCGAAGAAGGTAACTACCACCGTCTAGCGATACGTTGCTGAAGACGCAAGAAGGCGGCCCGTCTGGGCCGCCTTCCGACTGTTCAACTCGTTGTGCTTAGACGACGCCTGCCTGGGCTGCGATCCGCTCACCGCTCTGCCGTGCACGGAAATCCTCGGGAGTCTGACGTCTCATATGGAACTCTTCAGGGAGCGAGACTGACAGTGCCTCGTCGATCGTTTCGACTGGAACGAAGCGCAACGCGTCCTTCAGGTTCGGCGGCAGATCGTCAAGGTCGGCCTCGTTGCGCTTCGGCAGGATGAACGTCGTCACCCCAGCTCGGTGCGCAGCCAGCGCCTTCTCCTTGATTCCACCGACCGGCAACACCTGCCCACGTAGCGTCACCTCACCAGTCATCGCCACGTCCTCGCGGACGGGGATGCCGTTCAACAACGACACGAGTGCCGTCGTCAGGGCGACCCCAGCCGATGGCCCATCCTTCGGGGTAGCGCCGGCTGGAACATGGACGTGAATATCGACATCCTTGAACACGCTTGAGTCAATCCCGAGATCGCTCGCACGCGAACGGACGAACGACATCGCGGCCTGAGCAGATTCACGCATCACGTCCCCGAGCTGGCCAGTGATCGTCACGTTCCCGCGCCCCTCGCTCTGCGAGGTCTCGATGAACATGATGTCCCCGCCGACTGCAGTCACACCGACTCCAATCGCAACTCCAGGCAACGACGTCCGTGTCTCGAGCTCCTCGTAGAAGAACCGTGGTCGGCCGAGATACTCGCGAACCACATCCGTAGTAATGCGGTCTGGAAGCGCATCTCCAGATGCCTGCTTCGTCGCAAGTTTGCGGGCGATTGAGCCGATCTCGCGTTCCAGATTACGAACACCGCTCTCACGCGTGTAGCCCTGAATAACGCTCAGTAGCGCGGCGTCGTCCCAATCGACCGGCAGCTCAGGAATCGCGTTCGAACGCAACTGCCGCGGCACCAGATAGCGCTTGGCAATCTGTAGCTTCTCCTCGTCGGTGTAGCCCGAGAGCTGGATGATCTCCATCCGGTCGCGCAACGGAGCCGGGATCGTATCCAGCAAATTGGCGGTCGTGATGAACATCACCTTGCTGAGATCGAACGCAACGTCGAGATAGTGGTCCCGGAACGTGTCGTTCTGCTCCGGGTCGAGCACTTCCAGCAACGCGGACGACGGATCACCGCGCCAGTCAGCACCCAGCTTGTCGACCTCGTCTAGAACGAAGACCGGATCGTTCGCCCCAGCCCGGCGGATCGCCTGAATGATCCGGCCCGGCATCGCACCAATATAGGTGCGTCGGTGACCGCGAATCTCGGCTTCGTCGCGAACACCACCGAGTGACATCCGCGTGAACTTGCGCCCAATTGCGTCCGCGATTGCCTGCGCCAGCGAGGTCTTCCCGACGCCTGGAGGTCCCACGAAGCACAAGATCGGCTCACGACCCTCAACCGGATCACCCCGTTCAATCCGCTCCTTACGGAGACGGTGAACTGCCAGATACTCGAGGATGCGGTCCTTGACCTTCTCCATGTTGAAATGATCTCGATCGAGAATCTCTCTCGCCGCCTTGACGTCGATGTCCGACTCAGTCGAAACATCCCACGGCATCGAGACGAGCCAATCAAGGTATGTCTTGATGACACCATACTCGGCAGCGGCCGGCGGCAGCTTCGAGAGCCGGTCAAGCTCCCGATTCGCTTCCTTGAGTGCCTCCTCCGGCATGCCGGATTTCTCGATCTGCTCGCGTAGTGCCGTCACCTCGGCCTCCTGGCCGTCAGACTCGCCGAGCTCCTTCTGGATTGCCTTCATCTGCTCGCGGAGATAGTACTCACGCTGGTTGCGGCCAACTTCTTCCTGGACCTCGCCCTGGATCTTCTTACCGAGCTCAAGCAGGTCGAGCTCCTTGGCCATGAAGCGTGAGATCTGCTCCAACTTTTCGCGGACCGAGTTCAGTTCCAGAAGTTCCTGCCGCTCTTCCGGCTCCATCCGCAGATTAGTTGCGATCAGGTAGACGAGTTGGAGCGGCTCGTCGATGTTCAGCGCCGCTGTCACCAGTTCGTCAGGAAGATTTGAGACCAGGCTGACAAGACGTTGGAACAGCTCGACGGTTGAACGCATGAGCGCCTTCGTCTCAATGTCGTCTTCCTCTGTCTCCGGGATTTCGGTGACTTCGGCCGTCAGATACGGATCTTCTGACACCCAACGGTCAATCCGGACACGTTTCAGTCCCTGGACGGCGAGTCGGACGCTACCGTCAGGCACGCGCATCATCTGGTGAATCGTCGCCAGTGTGCCGATCTCAGCAGTTTCGCCCGGTCCGGCACCTTCCTGCTCGGCACTATTCTGAAGCACCAGGACAACAGTCCGGTCGCCGGATGCGACAGCATCAATCAGCCGTATCGATCGGGGCTGGGCAGCAGCCAAAGGTACGACCGTCATCGGAAATACGACCGTCGCCCGCAGAGGCAGGATCGGATACGTCGTAGTGGTCTGCGTGTCATCGACTGAGTCGATCATCGGAATCGCGTCGACGATCTCGACTTCGTTGTCGATGGTCTTCTCATCATTGAAAGTGTTGTGTTCGTCAGCCACTACTGGCTCCTTCTTGCTCGGTTCATTCGAGAATCCTGCGGATCGGCGGAACCCGCTCAGGGTGGTGGCGTCTACCGACCGTTGTTGCCGATCGAAATTCTTGTGACGGCTGCGCGCGGCAGGCGAACCTGCAACATGCCGGACTCGTAGGTCGCCTCAACGCTATCGTGGTCAACGCTGAACGGAAGATATACTTCCGCTGCGAACGGACCGTAGAGAATGCCCATCGCGTGGACCGTCCTCCGGTCTTCGCAGGCGGCAGGCTTGCGATCGCCGCGGATTGTCATGACTGAGTCATCGAGGACCACTTCGATGTCCTCCTCTGACAACCCGGCCAGTTCAACCAGCACGACGAGTGCGTCTTCCGTCTCATATACTTCAACAGGCGGTCGCCAGGCTGGCGTTGCCCCGCTTGCGATGCGGACTCTGATCGGTCGACCAGACGACATCAGCGCATGGAAGACATCTTCCATATCGTGCTGAATACGTTCGATGTTCCTGTTCCCGCCCTTGCGAACCACATACATGTTGATTGTCCTCGGGATGTATGGCCCGGTTCGGGCCAGTGCTGAAGGTTGATAGCCTGATGGCTCCACCGACGGTGAAGGCATGCTCTATTCTAGCATGTGAGCGCAAAGTTGACAAAGTACGACTCAAGGTTGCGACGGTCTACCGTGTCATCTTATCCCACGTAGAGAATCGTCACAGCGACGAACCCCCAAAGCGTTATGCAACCTAACAGTGGGAGATCAGTCAACAGGACCTGTTCCGGAGAGCCGCCGCCGTCCCGACGATGGACGAGGAACAGGTACCGCATGATCGCGTAGAGCACGAACGGAATAGTCAGCATCATCGATCGATCGTCAGGCAGCGTATCTGCTTCGAACGTGTACAGCGAGTAGGCCATAATCGTCGCGGCGGCCGATATTGTGATGAACTGGTCGAGTAATTCCGGTGAGTACTCGTCGAGGTTTCTCCGGTGAGATCCCGCGCTCGCCTCGAGTAGCAGCAACTCGTGGCGCCGCTTTCCAAATCCAATGAATAACGACAACAACGCTGTACAGACGTATAACCAGGGGCTGATCGGAACGTCGAGGACGACCGCTCCACCAGCAGCCCGAAGCACGAATCCGGCCGAGATCGCAAACACATCGACGATGACGAGGTGTTTGAGCACAAACGTATAGGCCGTCATCAGGGCCAGATATCCAAGCAGGACAGCCCCGAATGCAGGTCGCAACATCAGCGCCACCGGAACACTCGCGAGCAAGAGTACTCCGACCAACAGCCACGCCGACTGACTGCTAATCTGGCCGGAAGCGATCGGCCGGTGACGCTTCTTTGGATGCAGGCGGTCGGATTCAACGTCACGGAGGTCGTTGATGACGTAAACAGCACTGCTGGCAAGGCAGAAACAGATGAACGCGCCGATAACCGTCAGGAGTCGGCTGAAGTCGAACAGCTTGAGGTCGAAGACGAGCGCAGCGAAGACAACAGCGTTTTTGGTCCACTGTTTTGGACGGATCGCAGCCAGATACGCCTGCAGGCTCGACCGGTGTCTGTACGTCGCCGGCAGGACCGGCTGGCGATCGATCGTCACATGCGACCCTCTGTCAGATTTGGCCCGGACTGACCTGCATTTGTCCTGGCATTGTTACAGACGCTACTCAGCGTCGAACGCAGCTTCAGAATAGACGTTATCAGGAGCCCAGATCATCCAACCCGAAGCACCAAAGTCTTCAGCGGCCTGAATCTGAGCCGCGACTTCCGGTGCTCCGTACTCAATGCCTTCACCGTACGAAAAATCCTGCAGCCACGGTCGCAACTTGTCGCGGGCTTCGGGTACGAGGTCCTCGCCACGTTGCAAACTCTGGAGGATCACGTCATACGGGTGGTTGTTTGGAATGTCGAAACCCATCTCACCGGGATAGAAGTGCGAGGGATAGATCATCGGACACACCACGTCGACGAGCGGCGCGATCGCGGCGAAGTTCTGTCCGATTCCTGCGTCATCGTCCTCCAGCAGCGCAATACCGAAGATGTCAACGGCCAGCAACGACCCCGTCGGCTTGAGAGCGGCCTGCATCTCGGAAAGGAAGCCAGTAATCGCGTCCAGTCTCGTTCGGTCCGCATACTCCGGACCATAATCCGCGTTCTCAAGCAGCCCGTCAGATGGGAAACGGATGTAGTCAAGCTGGATCTCGTCAAAGCCAAGCTCCGCGGCCTCGAGCGCGAGAGCGATGTTGTATTGCCAGACCTCGGACTCATGGGCATTCACCCACGCGAGGCCGTTCCATGTTGTCCAGAGACCACCAGTTGTGACATCGTGGATCGCCAAGTCGTTCCGTGCCTCCGCCAGGACAGGATCCTCGAAGACGACGATGCGAGCGATCGAGTAGATATCCTTCTCTTCGAGTTCCGCGAGCCTCGCTTCGATGTCATAGAGCGGAGCCTTCGCGCCGATCTGCGTTGCCATCGGCACCTGCGTGTCGTAGTAGACGCTACCGGTCGAATCCTTCAGGTCGAGGACGATCGCATTGATTTCCGTTCGATCCGCGATGTCGATTAACTCACCCCACAGCTCGTCGCTCGCCGCGTATTGAGCTGTAGAGTAGATCGCCCGAACCAGGAACTGCGACATCGTCGCTTCGAAGCGCAGCGACTCGGGAACCTCACCAGTAACGTCGTGGTACCCGGGCTTGCGAACGAGAATATCGCCGTCCTCGGGAACACCGGCGACTCGAAATGTGCCGTCGGTGGCCGTCGTCGTCGTTGCCGTCCCAACCGTCACAATGGCTCCAGATACCGGTTGTCCACCTTCGTCAACGATTGATCCGGTCAGGACATCTGGCCGGATCTCGAAATCGAGGTTTGCATCCGTTCCCAGCGGAAGCGTGGCGACGGTAAAGCCCTCGAACGTAACCGTTACCTCGGCTCCCTCCGGGACGTTTTCGAGCGTGTACTCGCCATCGTCATTTGTCACAGTCGAGATTGTCGTGCCATCCGGCGCCGTGGCCGCAACGGTGACTCCCGGCATCGGATCGCCGTTCTTCTCATTCGTGACCGTTCCGCTAACCGTCGTTGGTCGGAGGGAAACGTCCAGTTGTTCGTCTGGAGAGGTTACGGCGACGTGAGTACTCGCGTAATCTGCCCGGCTAATGAGGAGCGTCGTTGCAGTAAGGTCAGCCAGGGTAAACGAACCGTCGCCGTTGGTGGTTGCGGTTGCGTTCGCGGTTGACACAACGGCTCCTGAAACGGGGTCACCGGTAAAGGCGTCTCTGACAACTCCAGTCAGCCCGTTTTCATCATCCGAACCTGATGTAACGGCCATGATGATGAACAACACCAGTGGAACGGCCAGGATAATGCTGTACCACCAGCTGACCTGATCCCACGGTCGCCGTCGACCAGAGATGCCGCGATCTGGAATCAATCGAGCCCCTCCTGAAGCACACCGGAGCCATCGCGAATCAGGCCGTTCCGGCATTACGTGGCACATCCGCGCACAGCCGGGCTGAGTGTCGCGTTCGAACTGAATATGCCGGGCCAGAGATGTACGACGCCCCCGCGTCACGGAAGTGTACAACGCAGTCTCTATGACGACGAAATCACCCTCGCGCTGCTCAGTCCCCGCGAAATTGCCGGCCTGCGGTAGCCCTCGTATACTTCACCAGCGTGTGACGAATCCCTCGTGAGATTCGTCACAGTGTTGCTGCATCGCTCGCGCGGTTATCGCACGGAATCCCTAGCAGACAGGACAAGCACCACGGTGGAGTTCGCACAGGTTGTCAGCAGCCTCCACGATGATCTCGTTCGCGTAGAAGAGCGCGTACGCAGGGCAGCGCAGGTCGAGTTTCCAGTCCTGGGCGACATTCTGCAGGCGATCATTGGAGCGGGCGGAAAGCGGCTGCGGCCAACCCTGCTCCTGTTATCGGCACGTGCTTACACGTACGACATCGAACCGTTGATCCCCGCCGCTGCTGGTGTCGAGATGCTGCACACCGCGTCGCTGGTTCACGACGACACGATCGACATGTCGCAACTTCGCCGTGGTCAACCGACGCTCAATTCGATGTTCGACTCCGGAACCGTCATCCTTATTGGTGACTACCTCTTCGCTCAATCCGCGATTCTGGCCGCCGAAACGATGAATCCGCGCGTCGTTGCCGTCTTCGCCGCATCGTTGGCCGATATCTGCGACGGGCAATTGCGTGAGGTGTTTACCGCGCACCGCCTGGACCAGACCAGGGACGATTACGAACGCCGCATCTATGGAAAGACCGCCTCACTCTTCGCCGGCGCAGCCGAAATGGGAGCCGTCATCGGCGGTGCAAGCGAGGACGAGATAAAGAACATGCGCGCGTTCGGCAGCGATGTCGGAATGGCGTTCCAGATCGTTGATGATGTCCTCGATCTGAGCTCAACGACCGACACGATCGGAAAACCCGCAAACCTCGATCTGCGCCAGGGAACCGTCACCTTGCCGACGATGCTCTTGTTGGCGCGTCTAGACGGGAGCCCGATCGCTCGCGAGGTCGAACGGGTCGTCAATGGCGTCGATGTCTCAGACGACGATTATGCCTCCGTGGCGTCGCTGATCGAGGAGTCGGGGGCGATCGAAGAGTCCGTGGCATCGGCCCGGATGTTCATCGATCGTGCAATTGAACGATTGAACGCGATCGACGACCCGATCGTCGCCGACCAACTTGCGTCGTTCGCGAACCTCGCGCTCGAGCGAACCTCGTAATTCGCCTGATCTACGGGCAGGTGGTTCAGACCGCGACGAGATTCGTCTCGTAGAGTTTCGTTGACATCCGCGCCCAGGCTTCTCCGCCGTCTCCACCAATACGGGCAACGTCGAGGGCCAGTTCGTGAGGCTGCTCTGGTGTCAGGATGATGGTCGCTAGTCGGCTCGAGTAGCGCCTGTCAATCGTCTGGTCCAGATAGTTCACCTCGAACTCGTGCTGCGGAGTCAGACCGGTCAAGATCAGCAGATCGGCGGTTGCGAGTCGGGCCAGCGTCTGCCGCGAAACTCGAGTGGCGATCGCGAACTCGTTCCGCTCGCGTTCACTCATCTCATCCTGCCGCCCAGGCGTATCAAGCAGTTCCCGCTGCAACAGATACGATGTCAGGGCGAAGTCTCGCCACGGAAGGAAGAAATGGCTGAATGACACTTCACTCGTCGTCAGGCGGTCGAGCATGAAGCGGTTGATCCGGCCCGCCCGGTTCCCGCTCGCGTTGTAAATCAGCCATCCCTGTCCCTGACGCAAGCGCAATTCGAGCGTCGAGAAGTACTGGTTCAGCCGATGCAGCAAATCGACATCCTGAAGTGGGACCTGATCGATCAGGTGAGCTCCCTCTAACATGTCGCACACTTCCGTTCCGGGCCTGCTGATCTCTCGACCCATTGTGTACGTACAGGCGGCTGACGTCAAGCCGCCCTTCCATGACATCAGTTGGTGAACGGGACCAGGCGACCAAGCACTGTACCAAAGACCTCGGCGTTCACATGTCGGGCAATATTGCTATTCGTGTCTCCGCCAAATGCCTCGGCCAGGCGCGTCCGACCGCGCTGGAACTCACCCACGTCAACGATGACCGACCCAACGTTCATCACCGCAGCCGATTTCGTCTCAGCAACTGCGACGGCGAGTGGATCGTGCAAGTGAAACCGAGGTCGCTTGAGTTCCGTCAACGTCCGACGCGTCACTTCGCGAACCAGGACATGCCCTGCGTCGTCGCTATCACCGAGCTGCTCCCATTGTTCGCGGGTGATCCCAGTCTCGTGGGTGGCATCAAGCCCAACCCATGTCGTACGAAGCGTCGATCGCGCGACGTTCGCGGCGGCCTCCGGATCGGCATAGATGTTGAACTCCGCATGCGGAGTTGTGTTCCCTGGAACGAAAAACGCGCCACCCATAATGACAACCTGATCGACCCACTCAGAGATACGGGGCTCCAACGACAATGCGACCGCCAGGTTTGTCAACGGGCCAACAAAGACGAACGTGATCTCTCCACGGTGCTCACGGGCGATCCGGACGATTGCTTCTGGCGCCGTTTCCACTTCGAGCTTCGCTGGCGTGATTGGAGGCGTCCACCCCCCGAGACCATCAAAACCGTGATGCTCGCGGGCATCGAACAGCGGACGAGCCAGCGGTTCGCTCATTCCTCGGTAGATCGGTACATCGATCCCCATCCAGGGAGCAACTGCCAACGTGTTGGCAGTTGCGTATTCAACCGGAACGTTCCCTGCGACTGTCGTCAGCGCGACAAGCTCATGTGACTCCAGCCGCGACGCTAGTGCGATCGCGATGGCGTCGTCAACGCCGGTATCCACATCGAGCAGCATGGGTCTGGCCATTGTCGGTCTCCGTCATCACGCGAGACTACGGCTGTCCGGCGACTGCTTCCAACCATGCGTGGACCGGCGGCGTCTCTGTCATCTGCGCCTCCGTCACGATGTCGATAAAGCACGGTCCGCCCGACTCAAGCGCCGACCGCATCGCGCCTTCGAGATGCGCTGGATCAGTCACCTGCCAGGCGTTAAGTCCGAACCCACGGGCAATAGCGGCATAGTCAACCGGGTTGAAGTCGACCGAGAAGTATCGTCGGTCGTGGTATAGGTGCTGAAGCTCCTTGATCCAGCCAAAGCATCCGTTGTTAAAGTGCAGCAGCACGATCGGCAGGTTGAGGCGCGAAATTGTCTCCAGTTCTCCAACAGACATCCCAAACGAGCCGTCGCCCATCAACCCGACGGTTCGAGCATTCGGGCGACCGTGGTACGCGCCAACAACCGCCGGCAAGGCATAACCGAGTCCACCGTGAGCTCGCGGGATGACGGTCCATCGACCAGGCTGTTCGAGTTGATACTGCGCTCCTACGTATGGAGTCGGCGTGCCGGGATCGGCGACCAGAATGGTTTCTGGATCAACGAGTCGCTTCAGCGTCGATATCACACGCTGCGGCTTGATTGGCTGCAAATCAGACTGAGCCTCACCTGTAACCGTTTCGAAGTACTCACGCTTCTGAGCTGCGATCTGGTCCAGCCAGAGTCTGCGATCGCCGTCGGCAGGTCGGTGACCGAACGCCGAGTGCAGATCCTTGAGCGTCGCTTCTGCATCGCCGATCAATCCAACCGCTGTCTGGTAGTTGTTTCCGATCTGCCAGGCATCCACGTCGATGTGAATGACAATCGGACCTTGCCGCTTGGCCGGCAGCGTCCAATTCAACGTCGTTGTAGAGTCTGTTCGTGTCCCAATCAGTAGCAGCAGGTCGGCTTCAGCGACGACGCGATTCGCATACGGTCGAGCGCCGTTACCTCCAACGATTCCGAGACTGAGCGGGTTGGTCTCAGCGATGCTTCCCTTGCCATTGATCGACGTTCCAACCGGAATCGAACCAGCCTCGGCAAACGCCGTCAGAGCATCCCATGCACGCGAGATCAGAACGCCACCTCCCGCGACAATCACCGGCCGCTTCGCCGCACGAATGAGGTCGGCTGCCCGGTTGACCGCGTCGGCATCCGGCCGGGTACGCGAGGCCGGTGCTGCCATGAACTGCGGCGTGCCGTAGACATTGGAGTCATCGACTTCGGCCTTGAGAACGTCGGCGGGCATCGAGAGCGCGACGGCTCCTGGCCGATCGGTCGTTGCCAACCGGACGGCCCGACGGACGACATCCGACGCAGTGTCGGCAGTATTCAGTCGTGCCGACCACTTGGTGATCGGCGCGAAAAGCGCTGGCTGATTCAGCTCGGTCAGGACGCCTCGCCCTTCCTCGCGAATTGGGGTGTCGGATGTCAGGCACAGCAGCGGCAGGCATGAGCCGTGCGCTTCGGCGACACCTGGAACGATGTAGGTCGCCCCTCCACCGCTCGGCCCTTCGCAGACTCCAATCTTCCCCGTCACACGGGCATAGGCATCAGCCATGAACGACGCTGAACGCTCGTCACGCGTCAGAATGTGCTGGATCCGACCCTCGTTTCGATACAGTGCGTCGTAGAAATCCATCCCCGTATCACCGGGCAGTCCAAACACATGCTCGACGCCGCTCTCGGCGAGGATCGTAACGATCGCCTCGCTGACATTCATACCCGACGATTCCTTCCCAGTTTCGACCGTTGGTCGCGTACTATAGCAGACTCGCTGCCTGGGTCCCGACCACATTTTCTATCTCAGCAATCCGATGACAAGATCGTTCACATTCGTGCCCGTCGGACCTGTCACGACGATGCTGCCTGTCTCACGAAGGAACGAAAACGAGTCGTTCTCGTCCAGCGCCCGAATCGCGCCGGATCGGCGCTCCTCGGTAACCGTCGCGCCATCGACGATGCTCCCGGCTGCGCCGGTCATACCGTCGTCACCGTCGGTCGCAAGAAAGCCGATCGCGACGTCATCTACGCCAGAGAGGCGGATGGCAGCGGCAACTGCCGCCTCAGTGTTGCGCCCTCCGACTCCAGATCCGCGAACCGTGACCGTCGTTTCGCCGCCTGCCAGCAAACATGTCAGTCTCCCAAAGGATGTTGCACCTGACGCACTATCGGCCAACACGGCTGCAAGTAACCTACCTGCTTCGCGTGCCTCTCCGTCGATCGAGCGGCTCAATCTGACCGGAGTGTATCCAAGCTCGGAAGCCGCCATAGCTGCTGCATCAATCGAGATCGCCAGGTTCGCGACGATCGTCGTCGGCGGATAGGGCACAGCTAGTTGGTCACGTGCGCTTGGAATCGGACCTGACACATCATATCGTCGCGCCGCCGCTTCAGCGTCAACGTCCTCTGCCGACACGCTTGGGCCACTCGCGATGATTCGGGGATCGTCGGTCAGAACGTCCGATACGATGAGATTGTGGATCCGCGTATGCGCGAGCGCCGAGAGAAGCCCACCGGCCTTGATCCGGCTCAACCGCGACCGGACCGCGTTGAGTTCGTAAATTGATGCCCCGCCACGAAGCAGCAACGAGGTCACCTCACGAAGGCGATCCAACTCGACTCCCTCGCGCAAGCTCTCTACGAGCGACGATCCGCCTCCGGAAATCAGACACAACACGAGCGCGCCTGAGGGTACGGTGCCGGCGAAATTCAGCACTGCGTCGCCCGCTGCGAGTGAATCGGACGTCGGCACGGGATGTGATCCGTAGATGACTCTCACGCGGCGGTCGTTCGACCCGGGTTCTGACTTGCTAACGGCAATACCGGACCTGAACTGCTCCCCGAGGATCTCGATCGCAGCGTCAATCATTCCAATCGCGGCTTTACCAATCGAAATCGCATAGACGCCAGCGGGGCCGATGAGGGCCGGTTGCCCGCCAATCTGAAGCACTCCGTCAGAACTGATACGAAGATGTGACCGAACGGCATTGTCAGCCCGAACCGAGCTCAAGGCGGACCTGTAGATGTGTTCGATGTCCCGCCTGAGATCGGCTGTCATGATCGCGCTTCGAGCGTCTGAAGCACCGCAGTCAAATCCGCTGGAAGCGGGGCCTCAACGTCGACAGGCTGACCCCCAGGCAGCGCGAATCGTAGATGCCTAGCATGGAGGAATTGCCGATCTATGGCGAGGTCTCGCGTCGCACCGCCATACAGCACATCACCAGCGACAGGATGTTTGATGAACGCACAGTGGACGCGAATCTGGTGTGTTCGGCCGGTCTCGATCTGCACGTCCAGCAGCGTATACCCTGGAAAACGCGCCTCGACGCGGAGATTGCTTATGGCAGGTCGCCCCTCGCGCACGACCGCCATCCGCTTTCGATTGTGAGGGTCTCTGCCGATCGGGGCGTCGACCGTCACAAGCTCGTCCTGCACCGATCTGACGACGAGCGCTGTGTACTCCTTGAGCACATCCCGCCGTTGCCACTGCGCCAACAGCGAAAGACGCGCGCGCTCGTTCTTTGCGACAACGATGAGCCCCGATGTGTCTTTATCCAGCCGATGGACGATTCCTGGGCGTTCGGTCCCCGGCATCACAATTTCTGGTCGAATCCAGCGCAGCACGTTGACGAGCGTCCCGTGCTCGTGTCCCGGAGCGGGATGGACAACAAGCCCAGCCGGCTTGTCAAACACGATGACATCATCATCCTCAAAGACGATTGGGACGTTGATATGTGCTGGTGTGATCTCGGCCGGCTCGGTCGGCCGCGGCACGCGCACCTCGATCGAGTCGCCCGACGACACCCGTTGGCTCGGTCGCGGCAATGCACCGTTGACGAGCACCTCGCCTGAGTCGATCAGACGCTGAACGAACGAGCGAGACGTGTCAGGTAGACGATCGGTTACGAACCGATCGAGCCGTTGTGCGTCGGCGTCCGGAGCGACCTCCAACCGCACGACGAACGATTCAGGTGCGCTCATACATCATCACTCGCGACTCGTGACTGTTCGGCGGGACGTTGCCTATCGGTGCTGCTATCACTCTGGGTGTCCCGAAACAGGATCGCGTACATCAGCAGGATGACACCAACGGTGATGGCCGAGTCAGCGATGTTGAACGTCGGAAACCGCGGAAAGTCGATAAAGTCGACAACGTAGCCGTGCCTGAATCGGTCTACGATGTTCCCAATTGCTCCTCCGAGTTGCAGGCCGAGCGCGAGGGAAATCATCCAGTCCCGCGATGCCGTCCGGGCGTAATACACAAACAGTCCAACGACGGCTACGATCGCCAGCACCTTCAAAATGTCCGAATTACCCTGAAACATTCCGAACGCTGACCCGGTGTTGCGGACGAACTTGAATTGCAGGACACCAGGAATGATCTCCACGGCATCCCGCGAGCCGTCCGGTCCGATCGTCTCCAGGACGATCCATTTGGAAAGCTGGTCGAGGATCAACGTCGACGTGAACGCAATCACGCCAATCAGCAGCGACAATCGCACCGGGACGCTTTGAGTGGGCTGGCCGTTTATGTGACACTCCTCGGTAACGATTTGAGCGTGTTGCTCAGCGCGCACGCAAGCTGGAGGCGCCTGTCCGTGAATTCGGAGTCTACCATCGGCATAGCCGACAGTCCGTTACGAATTGTCATTGCCGGCGGCGGTACAGGAGGGCACGTATCACCGGGGGTCGCTGTTCTCGATGAACTGCGTTCACGGATGCCGATAGCCCCTCTATGGATCGGCTCCAGGCGAGGCTATGAGTATGAGACCGCCCAGCGTCTGGATATACCGTTCAAGTCGATCCAGGTCGGCAAGCTACGGCGCTATCCTGCCATTCAGACGTTGATCGACGCGATCCGCGTCCCGATCGGAATTGCCCAGGCTTGGCGCCACCTACGGGCATTCAAGCCTGACGTGCTGTTCGCAACTGGTGGCTACGTCAGCACGCCGATCGCCATAGCGGCGTCACGGCTGAGCATCCCGTCGATGTCCCACGAGCAGACAGCCTACATCGGCCTTGCCACGAGGATTAATGCCCGTTATGTCGATTCCATTGCGCTGTCCTACCACCGCTCTCGCGAGGCGCTTGGTGCGGTCAAATGCGAGGTAGTTGTAACCGGCAATCCAGTCCGCGGAGTTGTGAAGGATGGATGCGCCCGGTCTGCCCTCGATCGATACAACTTTTCAGCCGACCTGCCATTCGTCTACGTGACGGGTGGCGCGCTCGGATCGCATGCCATTAATTGCGCGGTCGCGGACGCACTGCCAGAGCTTCTGGAACACGTCCAGATCCTGCACCAGTGCGGACCGCGCTCGTCTACAGACGACATCGATATGCTCAACTCCCGGGCCGATCAACTACCCGATGCGTTACGCCAGCGCTACTCCGTCGTCGAACGCGTCGGCGATGAGATCGGAGATGTCTTTGCTGCCGCGACGCTGGTCATCGGAAGGTCGGGCGCCGGAACAATCGCCGAACTCGCGGCGTCCGGTTTGCCGTCAATCCTGATCCCACTTCCCGGTGCTGAGGAGCAACGCCAGAACGCTCTCTACCTTGCAGACGCTGGCGCATCGGTGATGCTGGCGCAACCTGACCTGACGCCTGCCCGTCTATCGTCGCTGGTTGTGGATCTTGTCGAGTCTCCCGACCACCTGATGGCCATGCGCTCCGCCGCGCTCAACGCAGCCACTCCCGAGGCGGCGCGCCTCATCGTCGACGAGCTCCTGCGCCTCATCAGGTTGGAACGACCGGCGCCGCTGCCGTAGCTACCGACCCAAAGCCGCCTCGATCGCTTCGTTCAAGGTCGATACGCGCACGAGCGTCAAACCATCAGGAGGCCGGACCATGCCGCGCCCCAGCGTTGCCGGAACGAGCGCTTGCCGAAATCCCAGGTTGGATGCTTCCTGTAATCGGCGCTCAAGCTGCGTCACCGATCGTAGCTCACCTGAGAGACCAACCTCACCGAGGGCGACAAGATGCTGGTCGATTCGAGTCTCACGAAAGCTGGATGCGATTGCCAGCGCAACGCCGACATCGACTGCTGGCTCGGTCAGCCGCAAACCGCCAACGACGTTTACGTAGATATCCTGGTCGGCCAGCCCGATTCCAACCCGCTTGGTCAGGACGGCGATCAGCATCTGGAGGCGGTTGAGATCGAACCCATTGGCAGTTCGTCTGGCAGTTCCGTAGGCGCTTGTCGACGTCAAACCCTGCACCTCAACAAGGATCGGTCGCGTGCCCTCGATCGTGACCGTCACTGTCGAGCCGGCCGCATTTCCGGCGCGCTCCTGCAAGAATGCCTCGCTTGGGTTGCGGACCTCTCGCATCCCGGACTCGACCATCTCGAACACACCCACCTCGTCGGTTGAGCCGAAGCGGTTCTTAACGCCACGCAGAATGCGGTACTGATGAAACCGCTCCCCTTCAAGGTAGAGCACCGCATCAACCATATGCTCCAGCACACGAGGGCCAGCGATCGCGCCTTCCTTGGTCACATGCCCGACGATGAAGATCGCCACATCGCGCGGCTTGGCGAACGCCATCAACCGCGCCGTACACTCGCGTACTTGACTGACACTCCCGGCTGCCGAGGTAATCTCATCAGTGTAGACCGTCTGGATCGAGTCGATGACGATTGTCGATGGGCGCATTTGCTCCGCTGTGGCCAGGACCGTGTCGATGTTCGTCTCCGGCAGGACAAACAGTCCGTCCTGATCGACGTCCAATCGATCGGCCCGCATCTTTACCTGTTGAGCCGACTCCTCGGCAGTGACGTACAGCACCGGGGACGTCTCGCTGGCGAGACCGGCTGCCGCCTGGAGTAGCAATGTTGACTTCCCGATGCCCGGGTCACCGCCGACCAGAACCAGCGATCCAGGAACGACACCGCCGCCCAGAACCCTTGAGAACTCCTGGATCGGGACCGGCCGGCGGGTGATGTCAGCGCTCTTGACGGACTTGAGCGGCTCCGGAACGCCGGCCGATATGGCCGACGCTCTCCTCCCAGGCGCCGGTGCCGTCTTCGGTTCGAGGGTCTCGACCAGCGATCCCCAGGTTCCGCAATCAGGGCAGCGACCGTAGTAGGCGGGACTCTCAAGGCCGCACTGCTGACAAACGTATTTGGTTCGTGTCTTCGCCACCGAGATGCTTTCTGCCTACAACGAATGACGGGGACGCCTGCGCGCCCCCGTCTTGGTCACGTCCGTCTGACGAAAGAACTACGACACCGTCGCAAGTGTCTCGGCCGGGATGATCCGCAGCAGATCATCCTCGACATCAACGACGATCTTCTGCCCGGCCTTGTAGCGGCCCTCAAGCAGCGCCTCAGCCATCGGATCCTCAATCAGGTTCTGGATGATGCGACGCAGCGGACGCGCGCCGTACTGGCGGTCGTAGCCTCGCTCGCCGAGCAGATCCATCGCCGCCTCAGTAACCTCGAGGACGATTTCCTGCTCCTGCAACTGAGTCCGGATCCGGACCAGTTCCAGGTTGACGATGTTGCGAATCTCTTCCGTCGTCAGCGCGTGGAAGACGATCATGCCGTCGATTCGGTTCAGGAACTCCGGCCGGAACGTCTGCTTGAGTTGGCCGAGGACACGCTCCTTCATCTGCTCGTAGTCCTGCTGGCGCTTCTTGTCACTCTCGACAACCGCCTGGAAACCAAACTGCTTGTCGCTCGTGATCTGCTCGGCGCCGACGTTCGAGGTCATGATGATGATCGTGTTCCGGAAATCGACACGCCGCCCCTTGGCGTCGGCCAGGTTCCCGTCTTCAAGGATCTGGAGCAGCATGTTGAACGCTTCGGGGTGTGCCTTCTCGATCTCGTCGAGCAGGATCACCGAGTAGCTCTTGCGGCGAACAGCCTCAGTGAGCTGGCCGCCCTCTTCGTAGCCGACGTAGCCCGGAGGCGCACCGACCAGCCGCGAGACGGTGTGCCGCTCCATGAACTCGCTCATGTCGATCTTGATCAGAGCGTCTTCGGAGCCGAACATGAACTCAGCAAGAGCTCGCGCCAACAGGGTCTTACCGACTCCGGTTGGGCCCAGGAAGATGAACGACCCAATTGGCCGGCGTGGATCTTTGAGACCGGCACGCGCTCGACGCACAGCCTTCGCCATCGTCGAGATCGCTTCGTCCTGGCCGATGATCCGCTCGTGCAATGCGGCTTCCATGTGAAGCAGGCGTTCCGATTCTTCGGCCGCCAGCCGCGTCAGTGGAATGCCGGTCCACATTGACACGACCTGAGCGATGTCCTCCTCGGACACCTCTGGCACGTCGCTGCCCTGCTCTTCCTTCCAGTCCTTCTCGAGCTCGGCAATCCGCATCCGCAGCTTGCGCTCACGGTCTCGCAAATCTGCCGCCAACTCGAATTCCTGACCGGCCACTGCCGCGTCGAGTTCGCGCTGGAGGCTCTCCATGCCGCGCATGGCTTCCTTCAGGCTTGGTGGCGACGCGGATCGATACATTCGCACCCGCGATGACGCCTCGTCGATCAGGTCGATCGCCTTGTCCGGCATGAATCGGTCGGTCACATAGCGCGCTGCGAAGTGAGCAGCGGCCGTGATCGACTCATCAGTAATCTTGAGCTTGTGATGTTCTTCGTACCGTTCGCGGATGCCGTAAAGAATCTGGATCGTCTCTTCGACATTCGGCTCCGGAACCTGAATCGGCTGGAAGCGCCGCTCCAGCGCCGCATCGCGCTCGATGTACTTGCGGTACTCATCGAGCGTCGTCGCGCCGATCGTCTGGACTTCGCCACGCGAGAGCGCCGGCTTAAGGATGTTGGCGGCATCGACGGCGCCTTCAGCAGCGCCCGCCCCGACGAGAGTGTGCAGCTCGTCAATGAACAGGATCGCTCCTGTCTCCTTGACCTCGGCGACGATCTTCTTCAGACGCTCCTCGAACTCGCCGCGGTACTTCGTGCCAGCTACGAGAGCGCCGATGTCGAGCGCAACCAGCCGCTTGTTCTGGAGCAGTTCTGGAACGTCGCCGGCAATGATCTTTTGCGCGAGTCCCTCTACGATGGCCGTCTTGCCAACGCCTGGCTCGCCGATCAGGGCTGGGTTGTTCTTTGTCTTGCGGGACAGGATCTGCATGACCCGTTCGATCTCGTTCTGGCGACCGATGATCGGGTCGAGCTTGTTCTGCCGGGCCGCCTCGGTCAGGTCAAACCCAAGCGCGTCCATGTACGGTGTCTTGGTCGCCTGCTTGGACTGTTGGTAGCCCGCGTTCTGACTGACAACCTGCATCACCTGTGCTCGAACCTTTTCGAGGTTCACGCCCAGGCTCTCCAGCACGCCGGCCGCGATGCCCTCACCTTCACGCACCAGGCCGAGCAACAGATGCTCAGTCCCGATGTAGTGATGGTTCAGCCGTCGTGCTTCGTCGACTGCCAGCTCGATGACCTTCTTGGCGCGGGGCGTCAGGCCGATCTCACCCATGATGACCGACTCGCCGCGGCCAATGATGAATTCGACTGCCGACCGCACCTTCGGGAGTTGGACGCCCATGTTACTGAGGACTCGAGCAGCAACGCCATCGCCCTCGCGCACCAGGCCGAGCAACAGGTGCTCTGTCCCGATGTAGTTGTGGTTGAAGCGTTGTGCTTCTTCCTGCGCAAGTGTCAGGACCTTGCGCGCTCGCTCGGTAAACTTCTCAAATTTATCTGCCATGTGGTCTCTCCGACGGCCACGCGAGACATGGGGAGGGCACGTTGCCCAAACGCCTGGCGTGGGCCGTACTACTGTGGCTGCCTGCCAAGAGCGTACTCTCGGTGTCAAGAGAGCGCAAGACCCCGACCATCATTGGTGGGGACATTCGCACTGGTGTTCTCTGGTTATATCACTAGCGGCCGGAATGATGTCCGGCCGCTAGTAAATCAATCGCAATTGAAGGGCCGACGACGAGCGGGATCAAGCGAGCTTAGCTTGTCCTCTTCTCGGCGTCCTCTGAGGCGGGAGCAGCGCCAACGACGTCAGCGTCCTCGGAATCAGTAACCGGTATCGCGGCGATGCTGTCCTCAGCGTCAGGAGGGGTATCGGCCTCGTCGGTATTGCCGATCGCGGCCTGCGTTACAGCTTCTGGTTCCTCGGCAACAACGTCGTCCGCCGCGACCTCGACGATCGAAGCAACCTCGTCTGCCTCAACCGGTTCCCCGGCCGCTGCAACTTCTTCAGTTTCGGCAGCCGGCTGGACAGCGGTCTCCGTTTCGACGGCTGCTTCAGTCGCCGCCTCGGCTTCGACCGGCACGTCGAGCGGTGTCTCTGTATCGTCGTCGCCTGCCGCAGCGTTAGCTTCAGCAGCCGCGAAGGCTTCGGTCATCGCGTTGGAAACCTCGACCTCAGCCACCGGTGCCGGTGTCGCGGTCTCTTCGACGACTGGTTCAGGCTCAGCAGCAACGCTTTCCTGCGGCGCCTCACGCTCCGGCTGATCTTCGGCGTCTGGATCCGGCTCGACCTCGAGCGCCAGCAGGCGTTCCTTGAGTTCGACCGCCTCATCGCCGAGCGCTTCGCGAACCTCGTCATCGGTTGCCTCAAGCGCACGCCGGAGGCTCAAGCCCATTCGGCGTCGCTGTGGATCGATGCGGATAATCCGCAGCAGCAGTTCCTGGCCTTCATTCACGAGCTGACGTGGGTGCGAGATGCGTGCATCGGAGAGTTCCGAGACGTGCACCAGACCCTCGATGCCATCCTCGATCCGCGCGAACGCACCGAAGTTGGCAAGCTGCGTCACGGTCCCGACCACGAGCTGGTTGACATCGTATTTGGCTGCAACCCGGCTCCACGGCTCGGCCTGTGTCCGTTTGATCGAGAGGGCGATCTTCTTCTCATCGGCATTGATGCCGAGAACGAAGACATCGACCTCCTGACCGACGTGCAGCACCTCCGATGGGTGCCTCACGCGACTCCAGGAGAGTTCGGAGAGGTGGACAAGTCCATCAGCACCACCGACATCGACAAAGGCGCCGAAGTCGCAGATGCTGGAGACACGGCCCTGGCGGACCTCACCCTCACGCAGCTGTTCGATCAGCTTCTCCTTCATCTCGTCACGCCGCTCCTGGAGAGCCTGGCGTTCTGAGAGGATCAGCCGGTTGCGGTGGCGGTTGATCTCGATGATCTTGAGTTGGAGGCTGTTGCCAATCAGGCGGGCCATGTCGGCCTGCTTCTGGGCATCGTCGCCGCCACGGATCTCCGTGACCTGCGACGCGGGCACGAAGCCACGCACGCCGTCGAGGTTCACGAGCAGGCCACCCTTGTTGTAGTTGACAACCTCGGCGGCGATGACGAGGCCACCCTCGTACTGCTCCTGCAAAATCCGCCAGCTCTTTTCCTGACGCGCACGGTCGATCGAGACGACGGCGTGCCCATCGGAGTTCTCAGGCTGTACGACGAAGACCAGTAACTGGTCCCCGACACCCATCGACTTCCGCTCCTGATCGTCCAGCGTCGAAAATTCTCGCGCCGGGATCACGCCTTCCGACTTCGACCCGATGTCAACCAGGATCTCATCCCGATCGACGTGCATGACGGTGCCATCGATGACATCGCCATACTTCAGGGTTCGGTAGTCGTGAGACGGATCAGCCAGAAGCTGTTCCATGAGCGAGCGTCCGAGTTCGTCGGCCGCCTCGTCGTCCTTGAAGCCGACGCTCCCCTGCAGACGGGTCGCGGCTTCGTCAAAGTCACTACGGTCCATATACCATCCTCGCGCGTCAGATTTGCCGAACGGCGCGCGACAGCGCCATCGTCGTGTCGTGCCTTCGGCGGAACGCAGTCGCTATTATAGTTCGCACCACACGAGCAACGCAACACGAATACCGCGTCAAACGGACTCAGGTTCGAGCCGTTCGCGACGCGGGGAGAAGTCCCGGTATTCGGGTGTCGCTGGTGGCCGTCCTCTACAGATCGATCAATCGCGCCCGAATTGCCTCGCCGATCTCAAGGATGCCGTATGTTGGCCCTTTCGCCCACCTGAAGTCCGTTGGAGATCCAGGGTTCACCATCAGCAATCCCTCGCGCTCCGTCACCTCCGGCTGGTGACTGTGCCCATAGACAGCGCAGTCAACCACTCCACGCATGCGCTCAAGCGTCCAGACCTTGGCCGTCGTCGCCCGCTTCGCCATGTCGCTGTAGCCGTGCAGCAATCCGATTCGATGACTGCCAGACATAAATAGCCGCTCTTCCGGCAGTTCCTTCAGCAGTTCGAACGAGTCGTTGTTGCCAACCACTGCCCGAACCGGCGCAACCTCAGCCAGCATATCCAGCACCCAACGCTCGCTGATGTCGCCGGCATGGAAGATCAGATCGCATCCCTCAAGTCCGGCAAGCAACCCCTCTGGCAATCCACGCTTCTGGTTTCGCCGATGGGTGTCCGCTACTAACCCGATCCGAATCGGGTTGTCCAGGTTCTCAAACTCGGGCAAGTATTCCGGCTCGTTCCAGGATCGACTGAATCTGAGTCCGCTCTGCATCGGTCGATGGCAGCATCGGCGGGCGTGGATCGCTCGTCTCGAGCCCGACCATTTCCAACGCCGACTTCAACCCAGCGATGCCGAAGCGGGTCGTGACGGCTGCGTTCGGTGCCAGAAGGTTGAACTGCGCAGCTCGCGCCCGCTCGTGGTCACCGGCCGCGAACAGGTCGCGCACCTCGACGCATTCTCGTGGCGCGACGTCGGCCAACGCCAGAATCCCACCGGCGGCACCAAGACACAGCGCCGGATACAGAAAGTTCGCCGACCCGGCCAGGACGGCGAAGTCCGGATCTGACTCAGCGACCATCTCAGCAAACTTCACCGCGTTGCCCGCGCTATCCTTAACCCCTACGATGTTCGGATGATGTGAAAGCTCCGCGACAACGGCAGACGGCAGATCGACGCCGGTATAGGCTGTCATGATGTAGATGAGCACCGGGATCGGCGAGGAGTCTGCGACTGTCTGGTAGTGGCGGATGAACGCAGCCCCATCGTATCGAGGCCGGTAGTAATACGGAGTGACGACCAGCGCGTAGTCCGCTCCCATCTCGGCTGCGGCACGCGTCAATCGAATCGTGCCTCGCGTCGACTCGACACCTGTACCGACCAGCACCTTCTTCCGACCAGCCACGGCGCTCGTGCCGGCTTCGATCAGCCGTAGCTTTTCGTCAGTGTCGAGCGACGCATACTCACCGTTCGACCCCATCACGACAACGCCATCCAACGGCGACGCGCAATACCACTCCATGTTCTTACGGTACTTCGCCAGGTCCAACTCTCCGTCACTGTCGAACAGTGTTGCGACTGGCGCGAAGATTCCTTCGATCTGTCGTCCTGCCATCCTCATCCTCCTTCTGTCGTCAATGCCGGTCGAGAGCGCGATCGTGCACCACTCGGTGATCGATCCATCCATTGGGAGGATACTCTCTCGTGCGTCGCCTCGTAACCTACCGGCGACACGATCGCGACAATCGCGCCGGCCAGCACCCAGAAGAGCGTCGCCATGTGAGGGAACTGCGGGTTGAAGAAGTAGTGGTCGACCAGCCCGACGACGAGTGCTGCGACGAGCGCCGACGTGTAGCACAGCGCGAGATCGGTATCTTCGCTACCAGTCTCTCGCCACGACCAACGCAACCCACGCCACACGATGAGCCCGACCGCAATCAGGAACACGAGCAAA
Organism: uncultured Chloroflexia bacterium; assembly: GCA_963763325.1. Lineage (GTDB taxonomy): Bacteria > Chloroflexota > Chloroflexia > Thermomicrobiales > CFX8 > JBBECJ01. Next base: position 120,184 of record CAVXOL010000023.1, on the reverse strand, counting down.
CCAACCAGCCCTGCACGCTCTGCAATCGTCAAGTAGATGCTCGAGACCCCCGCCTGAAGCTCGATCGACGGCGCATCGCCGAAGCCCACCCCAAACCACGGATGCGCGCGGATGATCGCCAGCGCGTTGCGATACTCGTCAAGGCGCAGCTTTGTGGCCGGGTCTTGCAGGGTGAACCCGAGCCAGAGGCGCTCGACGAATCCTGCCCCCAGACCCACCGCCACCGCGGCGGTCCCAAGCGCGCCCATTGGCACCAGCAACCACGGTCGCCGCAACAACACGATCATCACGACACCGGCAAACGCCCCAACCCACGCGCCACGCGAGTACGTCAGCAGCATCGCGAGCCCACAAGCCCCACACGCCAGCCCCGACAGGCCGACCGGCACCGAGCGTCTCCTGACCAGCAGTTGACCAGCCGCCAGAACAAACCCGACCATGAGTAATCCACCAAACGAGTTGGGGTCGACGCCGGTTCCTACCAGTCGCATCGGCCGCGACGGATCGTCCTCGATATAGCGCACGATTCGTCCACCTGGGTATCCGTATGGAACGAGTCGCGTAAGGACGCGCTCGGTCACGGCGGGACCAGCCGCGTATAGCGCCAGCCCGATCGTTGCGGCGCCGGTCGCACCCGCCAGGAGCAACCAGAGTAGTCCACGTGCCGCGCTCGTGTTCACAATCAGTTGGATCACCAGCCAGAACGACACAATCGCGAGCAGGAACTTGAAGAAGTCGTGCAACGTCTGAGTTGAGTAACCGCGACCAAGTCCCAGCAGAAATGCTGCGACGATAGCGCCCGCCATCGCGAGGACGAGGGCTTGAGGGCCACCTGTCCGAATATGTTGGCGTCGGTCGATCAGGATAACGGCAACGACGATCCCGACCGTTGCCAGCTGTGCGAGCTCCAGCAAAGCCGGCGTCACGCTGGCGCCAACTGGAAGCGTCGCGTAGGGCAGGACGCAGGCCACCGCCAGAACAGCACCAAATCCAACCCAGACGGACCGCAAAACCGCACCGGCCGCCGCGACAGCCAGTAGTCCGGCCAGCACTTCGACCGGCCCGCGCGCCACAAGCAGTCGGCCGATGACCGCGCCAACGGCTAGCGATCCGACCGCGCTGAATAGAAGCCACTGCCAGACCGATGCTCGCCGAATGCTCAGACCCATCCACGCCGCCGGAACGCGGCCAGCATGATGACCGTGATGAGAAACAACATCGCGACAATCACCAACAGGGCATAATTTGAAGATTCGTAGGGGATCGGCACGTTCATCCCGAAGATCCCGGTGATAAACGTCAGCGGCAGGATCAGGACGGAGATCACTGTCAGCGTCTTGATGACAGCATTCAGCCGATGCGTGGCGAGCGAATCGAACGTGTCGCTGAGCCCTTCCAGCACCTCTTTCAGATCCTCCAGCGAATCCCAGAGCTTAGCCAGGTGGTCGGCAATGTCCCCGAAGTAGACATCGATATCGCGTTGGACCAGCGGGATTGCCCGATGTTCGAGCTGTGATATGACCGGCAACTGTGGCTTGATGATCCGTCGCATCGCGATCAGGTCGCGCCGGACAATCGAGATCTCCTGGACCAGCCGCAGGTCCGAACGCGAAAAGATGGCATCTTCGATCTCTTCGATCCGCTCGGTAAGACGGCCGACGACCGGGAAGCAGTAGTCAACCAGACGGTCGATCACGTAGTACAGCAGGTGCGCCGTCGTCTGGCTCATCAGCGCCTGGCGCGTTTCCTCTGACTCGATTGCACTCTCGAAGACCCGCATCAACGGCTTCAGGTTGCCGTCATGCGTCGTCACGACGTAGTCCGGTCCGATAACGATATCGACCTCGGAAGCGATCGTCGTGCGCGTTTGTTTGACGTGGACAGGAAAGTGCATGACGAGGAAGAGATAGTCGTCGTAGATATCGAGCTTCGGTCGTTGGCTCCGGCTAACGATGTCATCGATCAGCAGCGGATGGACCGAGAACTCCTCACGCAGGTAGTCAAGATCGGCGGATGTCGGGCGCTCGATGTCATACCAGCGCATTCCACCGTACTCGACCATCCGATAGTGCATCTCGTTTGCCGGCGGGGCGATGATGGGGCGACGACGGTTCGCACTTCCGCGACTAAGCCGTCCAGCGCCAGGCAGGGTCCGCAGCGTGCGTCCCGGAGTCGAATTGCTCACCTGAGACTCCCACCAGTGACAGACCCTCTCGACATCGATACCCGCCGTAAACACCGAAAACGATAGCACAGCGACGAGCATCGAAATGTGAAGTGCTCATCAAGTTCAGCTTACTGGAGAGCCGGCAGTTTCACGCGCGATGAGTCCGGCCACGATCGCCATTCGGGTTGGAATGCTGGCGACGTCCAGCCACTCGTCAGGCGAGTGCGCGTTCCGTCCAACCGGTCCGAGGCCATCCAATGTAGGAACGCCTAGAGCAGCGGTAAAGTTCCCATCCGAGCCGCCCCCCGATGATACTTCGAGGAAGTCCAGTCCAAGTTCTCTCACCAGATCCCTGGCGATTGACAACGCCTGATCCGTCCGCTCCGACTTCTCCATCGGCGGCCGGTTCAAGCCTCCTTCGACCCGAGCGCGCGTTCCTTCGACCACGCAATCTACCGCGATCGCTCGAATCGCGGCGTCAGCCGCTGTCGCACTTGCTGCCGTCGTCGCTCGAAGATCGATCAACGCTTCGGCCCTGTCGGGCACGACATTCCGCCGCGTCCCACCACTGACGACCCCGACATTGACCGTTGTGCCGCTGGCGAAGTCAGTCAGCCCGTGTAAGGCGATCGTCTTGTGCGCCAGTTCGAGGACAGCGCTCCGACCGTCCTCAGGACGCGCGCCAGCGTGCGCCGACACGCCTTCAACGACCAATTCATACATCCCAACACCGCTGCGCGTCGTCTGAACGCTGCCGGTCTCCCGACCCGGCTCGAGCACAATCACGACATCAGCATCACGAGCTGTCTCCTCGATGACCGATCGAGACGTTGGCGAGCCAATCTCTTCGTCCGGATTACCGACGAACACGACTTCCGGAAGTGGTTCGACACCAAGTTCGCGCAGCATCCGGACAGCGAAAAGCGCCAGCACGACCCCACCCTTCATGTCCATCACGCCCGGCCCGTATGCGCGACCGTCTTCGAGCCGAAACGGGCGAGACCTTGGTCGTCCCAGCGCCGTAGACGGTGTCGTGATGACCGAGCATCACGACCTTGCGTCCCGAACCGCCATCAAGTCGAGCGATGTAGGTGTCACCGATGCGAGGATCATCCGAACGCACCCAATCCAAACCGCCAAAGACGCTCGCAAACTTGCTCGCAATGAACTCACCGGCCTGTTGAACGAGGGCTCGATCGTGTGTCCCGCTGTCCAGGTTGACGAACTCTTCGAGAAGCCTCAGATAGTCAGGAGTGAGCCCCTCTGCCGCTCGTCGCAGTCGTCTGCCCGTCGACCGTCACGAGCGGATCAACATTACTTCGCGCTGCGGCGGCGCAAGGAACTCGCAACCATCAGCAGTAACGACGATGTCCTCTTCCTGGCTGACATAGCCGTAACCTGGAACGAGGCAGCCGATTTCGAGCGTGTAAACTTCATTCTCTTCAAGCGCCCCATACGGACGCTGTCCATAGCGTTCCCAGCGCGGTCCGATCACCGTTCCGCCGTCGTGACACGCACGGCCCATCTGATGGCCAAGCGCGAACTGCCACTCGTCCAACCCCTCTTCGGAGAAGATCTTCCGCGCGATGTCGTCGACCTCCCAACCGGCCACTCCAGGCTTGATAAACGTAGCGGCTTCCTGAATGCAACGATCGACGATCGCGAAGTGACGCCGAACTTCCTCGGGAGCCTCTGTCTCTCCGGGTTTGAGGAAGTAGAACGTACGCTGCATGTCCGACGAATACTCTTCCTGATTCACCCCGAAGTCGATCGTGATCAGGTGGCCAGCCTCGGTCAGGATATCGGTCGGACCGACATGTCCGCGCGGCGAATCTGGTCCAGCCGTGACCGTCGGGCAGTACTTCCAATCCCATGACGAACCGATCCGTCGCTCCTCCAGCTGATCGTGCATGAAGGTGCTGATCTGGTTCTCCGTCAGTCCTGGCCGCAGCCAGCCAGCGACCGCCTCCCAGATTCGCTCAGTTGTCTGGACTGCCTCGCGGATTCGCTTCAGCTCGGTTGGAGACTTCCTCGCACGCACCTTGGTCGGAATTTCACCGGCCGACTGGACACGCTCCCAATACGGCGTCCCGCGCAACTGCTCTTCCAGCAACAGGTACATGCCGTGGGTCAGCCCATCAGCCATGTTGTTGTCGGTCGAGTAATTCAGAGCGATGACGTTCGGGTTCAACCTGTCCAGCGCCGCGACCAGCGGTGCCGTGATTCCCTCAACGTAACCGACTACCTCGTCCCAGGCTCCGGTCTGCCTGATGTTCTCAACATCCCCGGTCCCGACAATCGCGATGTGCTCGCCGGTCCGCGAAACCAGAAACGCTGACTCCCACGTCACACTCGTCCCGACGACGAGCGGCAGGCTCGGATCACCCAGCGTGTCGGTCTCACGCCCAACCAGCATCCAGAGGTCAACATCTTCCTCATTCAGAATCTCGACGGCCTGCGCCAGCTTCTCCCGAACGATGTTCGATTCCATCAGCCCCCGCTTTCCACTTCCTGATTCCCAGGTGCCAACTACCGCCGCATCTTGACGACTTTGAATGCCTCTGCCATCGGCAGACCGTGCTCGCGACCCAGCTCTTCGGCGCGGTCACGCATACGCTGCTCCAGCGTCTCTGCCGTGCCTACCTGGCTCTGGTGCGCCTTCAATGCGTGGATCTTCGTGTCGAAGGTGTCGCTGATGTCGATGAACGTGTCCGGCACCTCTGAACCGTAGAGCCAGAGCTCAGCAACTTTGTGCGGCTCCAGTCCTTCCTGCAGATGCTGAGGGAAGTAGAGAGGATCACGGGCTGTAGGGTAAACCGAATCGACGGCAGTAATGCCAACCGCCCGATGATCCGGATGGAGCGCGTAAGGACGGAAGGGATCATGGGTTATCAAGACATCGGGGCGGTGAGTGCGGATCTCGCGGACGACCTTTTCGCGGAAGGCGATGTCAGGCACGAGTTCGCCATCACCGAGCCGCAGGAAAACCGTCTCCGCTAATCCCAGCCGCTTGCTTGCCTCCAACTGTTCAGCCTCACGCATCGCCGCCAGGTCTGCCGAGCTGATGTCTCGCCGAGCCGTTCCCTTATCACCCGACGTACAGAGGACCAGCACGACATGCTTCCCCTCCCGGGCAAACTTGGCCAACGTGCCAGCCGAAGAAAACTCGGCATCGTCAGGGTGGGCGACGACGATCATCGCTCGCGTGAACGACTCGATGTCGCTGCCAGAACTCGACGGCTGGCCGCTCGCGGCCGGTGTACTCGATGACATAGTGGCTCTGTTTCCCTCCGTGGTGACGAAGATGGCGTCGTGCCCAGCAGCCTGCGTCGGGCGGCGCCGGCCACTATTCACGACTGTGCCCGGTTCGTCAAGATATCGGGCATCGGTTACGAGAGCCCGGTCGACTTCGAGGAGGTCGTGACCACCGTCAGGCTGGTCACCTGATGTCGATCTGTCCACAGAACCTGGCCAAGTCCAGATGAATCTCACGGCGTATAAGACGACTGGAGCAGCCGTATAGGGAACGATGAGTCGGCCAGCAGCAATGCGCCAGGCTGGCACGACGAGCGCGTCTCACACCCATGCTCATTATTGCTGCACACTGCTGCGCCTCGGGATATGCGCGATTGACACCAACAGCGGCTATACTACAAGTCATCGGACTCCCACGCTTGGAAGCCTAATGGATCGTCCGATCCAGCACAGGGACCACGGATCGATGGCTACGCCACGGCGACATCGACCGATCGTCACAAACGGAACGTACGGAGACGCTCCGGACGTACCGGCTTATCGCCAGCGCTTCACGGCTGGCACGCGTTCGCTTGCCCCGGCGAGTCCGCAACTTCCGGGGACGACACCGCCGGTCGTGCTTCGACACGTGCTGTTTGAGTCGCTGGAGGCCGGTATCGCGGGCGGTGTGACGCTGTTGTCGGCCCCACCTGGGAGCGGCAAGACCTTCCTGCTGCGGTCGTGGATTAACGCATCAGGACTGAGCGAGCGCACCGCATGGGTGTCGGTCGATCGTGGCGAGCGTGATGTGCAACGCTTCTGGCTCGCACTGGTCAATCAACTTCGTGTTGCCTCGGGTGCCAATGGATTCGTCGAGAAGTTGACACCATCGCCGGAGTTCAACGGTGACACGGTGGTCGACCGACTGGTGTCTGAGCTTGACTCCTTAGAAGATCCCATCATTCTTGTCATCGACGACCTGCACGAACTGAGTTCCGCGGAGGCATTCGTGCAGATCGAGCGCTTCCTCGCACGGCGCCCGCCACTCCTGTGGATCGTCCTCGCCACCCGGCGCGACCTGCAGCTTGGCCTGCACCGACTGCGGCTCTCCGGCCAACTGACCGAAATCCGTGAACCTGACCTGCGCTTCACACTCGCCGAAACGCGCGAGCTACTCACCGCGTCAGGTATCACATTGTCGGAAGAGAGCATGTGCAGGCTACACGAGCGGACGGAGGGATGGGCAGCCGGGTTACGGCTCGCCGCACTGTCGCTCGACCGATCATCCAGACCCCGAACGTTTCGTCGTCGAGTTCTCTGGCAGCGAGCGTACCGTGGCCGATTACCTGCTGGCGGAGGTTCTCGAACGCCAGCCCGGGGAAGTTCGACAGCTCCTGCTCTGCACGTCGATCCTCGAGCAGGTCAACGGCGCGTTGGCCGACGCTCTCCTCGGAACGTCCGGAGCGGAACGCGTCCTGCACTCGCTCGTGCAAGCGAATGCGTTCATCGTGCCGCTGGATGCAGCACATTCGTGGTTCCGATACCATCATCTGTTCGTGGACCTCTTACGTCTGGAGCTGCGCAGAACCGCGCCAGAAGTCATTCCGGGACTTCACCGTGCCGCGGCCACGTGGTATGCCGAGCACGGGTACGTGATCGACGCGATTCGACACGCTCAGGCTGCCGAGGACTGGCCGTACGCTTCCCGCTTGCTAGCGGACCACAATTTCAGCCTCGTCCTCGACGGACACGAAGCGACGATCCACACGCTGCTCGCCGCGTTCCCGGCCGACGCCGTCTCCGACCCGGAGCTAGCCAGAGTCTTCGCGGGCGATCAGTTGGTCAATGGGTCGCTCGACAACGTCGCTGCGTTCATCGACCTTGCGGAGCGTCATGCCGGTGCCGTGCCTGACGAGCGGCTGCGCCGATTCCAGATCGCCCTTGCCGTTACCCGGCTGTCGCTTGCTCGACGGCGCGGTGACTTCAGCGCTGCCCTCGACGAGGCACAGGCGCTGATAGGACCGTCGTCCGCCGACACGATGAGTGATGTCACGCTCTCCAACGACGCCAGGGCATTCGCCCTTAAGAACCTTGGCATTGTCGAACTGTGGTCGTTGCGGATCGATGAGGCAATACACCACCTGGAGCAGGGACTCGAGTTGGGTCGGCAAATCGGCCGGCCGTACATCGAGGTCAACTGTCTCGCCCACCTCGCGCTGGCAGCCGGTCGGCACTCATTCACCCAACAGTTGAAACACAGCTTGGAAGCAATCGAGATAGCCGAGGCGCAGGGCTGGGCGACGAAGCCGATCTCCTGTGTTCCAATGGCGGCAACAGGCATAGCGTACCTGGCACAAGGCCGATTCGCGGAAGGCGAGAGTTGGCTCGATCGAGCCGAACGGGCCATGAGCCCGGAGGTCGATCCCGCCACCGCGCTGCTTATCAATCTGGCGCGAGGACTTCAGTACATCTGCCAGGGTCAGTTCACACAGGCACTCACCGCGTTTCATGCGGCCGAGCAATGCCAGACCAGGCTCGTTACGCGACATGTGCTGTTGATCCTCACCCGGCAGTTCACGGTGTACACCCAGCTGCGGTTAGGAGATCTGGCAGCCGCTCGCGCGACGATCGCCGAGCTGTCGGACGAGGAGGAGCAGCCCTGGGGTGAGCTGGGCGCTGCGACCGCCGCGCTCCACCTTGCTGATGGCGACGCACGTGCTGCGCTCGACGTTCTCGCACCGGTGCTCGCTGGCGTCGCGCCGATGGTCCTGGAACTGACCGTCGTCCAGGCTTTCATCCTTGAGGCGATTGCGCGCGATCGGATTGGTGAACGGCAAGCCAGAGATGCTGCCATCGAGCGGGCACTTGATCTGGCCGAGCAGGATGGGACGCTATTCGCATTCGCGCTGGTTCCCGCCCAGGCGCTGCTCGAACGCCACCGGCTTGAGCGAACGACTCATCCCGTCCTCGTGGCGGACATCCTCGACATGCTGACCGGAGCATCTCCGCCCCTCCGTTCAGGCGACCCGTTCGAGCTTCACGAAGATCTCAGTGAAGGTGAACTGCGCGTGTTGCGCTTCCTGCCCAGCAATTTGTCCGCGCCTGAGATCGCCGCCGAGCTCTCGCTCTCGACCAGTACGGTCAAGACTCACATGCGTCATATCTATTCCAAGCTCGACGTCCACCGTCGCACGGAGGCTGTCGAGCGCTCCCGTGCACTCGGTCTTCTCCGCTCGTCCACTCCCCCGAAGCGGTAACCTGTTCACTCATCCGATTCGGACGATGCGCGCTCATCCGCTCGCTCGCCATACTCGGCCCATGGATGACCTGACAGTACCCATTGGCTACGAGATTCGTGTGCGCGGCGTGCTCGGTGAAACGACACTTGCCGCCTTCCCCGACCTGGATTCGCGGACACAGGACGGTGACACGCTGCTGTTCGGTCACCTGCGCGACCGGGCGGCACTCTACGGCGTGCTGAGCCAGATTGAGGCGCTGAGCCTGGAGCTACTCGAAGTCCGCCGCACGTTCGTCAGCCACCTCGGGTGACGACGGACTCCCTCTACAGCCATACAACTCCACAGTCGCGATTCATACAAATTGTGTGACGACGGGTCATCCCCTCGGACGAGAGACTCCTTCCGGAACGATGATGACGAAGGAGGTGCAGCAGCACACACCGAAAAAGAGCACGGAGCAGAGCAGGCACTCGGGCGCAGCCAATTGATCGCGCCCAGCATCGTAGACCGAAAGGAACGCAGTCATGGACAAGATGGTCGTCACAGTATTCAACAGCGAACACCAGGCATACGAGGGCGTTCGGATACTCAAGGAACTCCACGCCGAAGGCAGCATCACGCTCTACGGAGAGGCCGTCATCGCGAAGGACGCCAGCGGGACGGTGGCGGTCAGAGAGACCGCCGAGGATGGACCGCTCGGCACCGCGGTCGGGATGCTCACCGGCGGACTCGTCGGTATGCTCGGCGGACCGGTTGGTGTCGCCGTCGGCGCGATGGCCGGCACAGCCGCTGGCAGCGCCTACGACCTCGCGGAGCTCGGGATCGACCTGGACTTCGTGAACGAGGTTGGCAATCACCTGGAACCCGGAACTGCCGCCGTCGTCGCTGAAATCCAGGAAGAGTGGGTCCTTCCGCTCGATACCAAGATGGAAGCCGCTGGTGGAGTCGTCTTCAGGAGCGCACGCACCGAGTTCGTCGCCGACATGTACGAACGGGATGTCACGGCAACGAAGGCTGAAATCGCTGCTCTACGGGCCGAGTATGACCAGGCCCGCGCGGAGGACAAGGCCAAGCTACAGGCGAAGATCGACACCGCCCAGGACCGACTGCGGGCAAAGCAGGAACGCGCCAAGACACGCATTGAGGCGGCTCGCCTGGAAGGTGCGGCCAAGGCTGCGGCGGTACGCGAGCACGCGGCAGCGGCGCGCCCTACACGCAAGTAGAAGATCGACGAGCGGCGGCCTGACATCCAGGCCGATTACAAGAACGTCGCGCAAAGCTGCACCAGGCGTGGCAGCTCAAGGGAAGCGCTTGCCCTGTAGCACTCAGCACTGTGGTGCATGTGCAGCGGCGCGGCAACACGGCACCGACATCAACCCGATTTCTCACGCATGTATCGCGGACATCTGTCCGCTGGAAAGGAACGGAACGCAATGCGGTCCATCGCCAATGCCATCACCGATAAGTGGTGGCTCTTCGCACTCGAAGGGGTGCTCGCCATCGGTTTCGGCATCATCGCATGGGTTTGGCCCGACCTCACCGTGCTGTCGCTGGTCGTCATGTTTGCAGCATTCTCGATCAGCATCGGTGTGGCGAACCTGTTCGCCGCGAACGACGCGCGCCAGGCTGGCCAGAGCCCGTGGGGGTTCATCTTCAACGGGGTCCTCGGCATCGCGACCGGCGTGGTTGTCGCTATCTGGCCGGACATCTCCACCCTGGCACTCATGTACGTGATTGCCGCCTGGGCGATCGTCACCGGCATCTTCGACGTCGTCACCGCCATCGAGTTGCGCAAGGTGATCGATAACGAGTGGTTCCTCGCGCTCGGCGGCATCGCCTCGATCGTGTTCGGCGTGCTCGCGGCGCTCTTCCCTGGTGATGGAGCGCTCGCGCTGGTCTGGGCCATCGGCCTGTACTCCATCGTTTACGGCGGGTTCCTGATCGGCCTTGGCTTCCGGCTCCACGAGGCGGGGCGCCAACTGACCTCGACGGCCTAGCCATGACGCCTGCCGGCATGGGTCGGCAGAAATGATGGCGATCACGTGTCGCCGTCCATCGTGACGCACGGTCGCAATACCGCTCCATCGGGCCAGCCTCGTCGAGCGAGTTGAAAGGCAAGTTGACATGACAAAGTCCGATGTCGTCATCAAGCGGGATCTGGACGACGAGCTGGCCTGGGACCCACGTATCCACGAAGCCGACATTCAGACCCAGGTAGTGCTGGGAACCGTCACATTACGCGGATCAGTTGGAAGCAACGACGAACGCATGCAGGCCGGTCGCGACGCCTGGCGAATCTCCGGGGTGACCAGCGTCATCAACGAGATCGCCGTCGCGCCGACGACGCTACGCAAGCCCACCGATGCCGAGATCGGCGCGGCCGTCAGACGGACACTGGATGAGGCCGTCTCGGTTCCCGCCGGCCTGGTCACCTGCGAGGTCACCAACGGCTGGGTCACGCTACGTGGCGAGGTGCCCTGGGACTACCAGAAGCGAGCAGCCGAGGACGCTGTTCGGGACCTGGCCGGAGTGATCGGGGTCAGCAACCTCATTGCGAGCCGGATCAAATTGAACCCGCGCTCAAAGCAGGCGGACGTCAGACAGCGCATTGAGCAGCGGCTGGAACGCAGTGCTGTCGCCGATGCAATCAGGATTAACGTCGAGGCACGCGAAGGAACGATCACACTGCGCGGCACGGTTCGGTCCACTGTCGAACGTGAAGCGGCGGAGCGAGCCGCGTGGGCTACCCCAGGCGTCATCTCAGTCGTCGACGAGCTTTCGCTGGATGACTGATCGATCGCCCAGACCGGAAGGAACTCTCAATGAGGAACATCGTTGTCGTGAGGTTCACAGAGCGGGGTACGGCGTACCGAGCCCTCGGCGTGATGAAGACACTTGACAACACTGGACACATCTCACTCTACGCAGGCGCTGTGGTCGAGCGGTTTCCGGGCGGTGAGCCAGCCGTGCGTGATTACCAGGACCGACTCGAAATCGTCTCGCGTCCCCACGGACTGGTCGGCAGATTAATCGATGGTCTCCTCGGAACCGACGAGGCGCTGGACATCGCCGCCCGAATTCCGCCCGGGGAGACCGGGTTGATAGCCGAAGTCGGCGAATTCGATGTCGAAGCGCTTGACCGTTCCATGAAGCAGCTCGGCGGGACCGTGTTCCGCGCGTCGACTGAGGACGTCAAGGCCGCATTCGCGGCGGCAGAAGAGGTACGCCGCAAGGACGAAATTAAGGCGGCGCAAGCGCAAATGATGGCTGCCGAGAAGCAAGCGCAAGCAGATTGGGATGCGGCCTGGGAGGAGCAGAAGCGCGAAAGGAGTGAACGGCACAGTGAACGGCTCCACCCACACTGAACCCCACCAGAGCCGGCCGACGCATTGGATCAGGAAGCAGATGAAGCACATATCGGCGTAGTCGGACTACGCCGCGCAGAAGGAGTAACCAAGATGGCAACCATGCAGGAGTTCTTATCCAAGGTACACGAACGCCTCACGAAGATCGAGACATCGATCGTGAAGACGAGAACGGACATGGAGACGGCTCGGACAGAGGCCATCGAGAGCCTCAAAGCAAAACGCGACCAGGCAGACGCAGCGCGTGAGGAGCATCGCAAGCAGATGAGTGATCACGTCGACCAGATGCGATCCCGCATGGACGCAAAGAAGCACGAGACCGCCGCCGACATCGAAACCTGGAAGCACCAGCGTGAGGTGAACAAGCTCGAAAAGCGGGCCAATGATGCGGCGGAGTACGCGGAGTCCGCCGTGACGGTGCTCGAACTCGCGCAGGTGGATGCCTGGGCCGCAACGCTGGAGGCGATCGAAGCGCGCCGTGACGCCGACGAGGCGAAGCAATTAGTCGGAGTCGCCAGCTGAGCGTCCGGGCGACAGGCGCCGTCGCCGGACAAGACACAGTCATCACCACAGCTATCTTGAGGAGGCAAAAGGTACCCACCATGACGAACCAGACACTACTACAAGTCGTACAGGATGAATTGAAGGCCGATCCGAGGATCGAATCCTCCGAAATCGCGGTTGGTGCTGAGGACGGAGTCGTAACGCTACGGGGGACGGTCGGCAGCCCTCGCCAAAAGATTGAGGCGGGCCGCGCTACCAAGCGCGTGTTCGGCGTCCGCGACGTCAGGAACGATCTGGAGGTCCGGATTCTCGCCGGTGATCGGCGCAACGATGCCGAGTTACGCGCCGACGTGCTCCAGGCGCTGATGCTGAACGTTTTGGTGCCGTCGACGATCGACGCCAAGGTCGACAACGGCATCGTCACTCTAACTGGAAACGCGCACTGGCATTTCGAGCGTGACGAAGCCGAGTTCGTCGCAGGCAATGTGCGCGGCGTGCGTGGGGTCCGATCCGAGATCGTGCTCCAGCCAATGCCTGACGTAACCGACGTCAAGGATGCCATCAAGCAGGGATTCCAGCGCAACGCCGCCATCAACGCGGACCAGATCACGATCGAGAGTTACGAAGACGGAACCGTCGTCCTCTCCGGGTACGTGTCCTCGTGGGCGGAGAAGCGGGAGGCGCTCGACGCCGCCTGGTCGGCGCCAGGCGTGACCCACGTCACTGACTATCTGAACATCAACTACCTCTAGGGTAGTGAATGCGCCGGCAGGGCGCAGAACGCGCTCGTGCCGGCGCCTGATCCGCAACAGGATCGATGAAAGGAGTGTGAAAATGGTCGTTCCCGGTACTGCTGTTTCTCGTCCATCAACCTTTCCGATCGCGGTCGCGAGCATCGTCGCGCTCAACGTCGTGATGTTCTTGTTGGAATTGGCCCTGGGAACCTCGTTCGTCGAGCGATTCGCGCTCAAACCGGATGAGATCACGAGCGGCTACCAACTGGAGACGTTGTTCACGTCGATGTTCATGCATGCCAGCCTGATTCATATCGCTGGCAACATGGTCTTCCTCGTGGCCTTCGGCGCAGGACTCGAGATGAACTACCTCGGCACAGAGCGCTTCGTCGGCTTCTATCTCCTTTGCAGCCTTGCTGCCAGTGCCGCGCAGATCGCCGTCGATCCCTCATCAACCGATCTACTCTTGGGAGCCAGCGGCGCGATCGCCGGCGTCATGGGTGGTTATATGATCGTCTTTCCGAAAAACAAGATGACTGCGATCCTGACGACCCCAATTGGACCACTTCCGGCGCGTGTCACGGCTGGTGTCTTCATCGGCATCTGGTTCCTGATCCAGCTGATCAGCGGCGTCGGCAGCATTGGCGACACCAACGACAGCGGGGTCGCCTATTTCGCCCACATCGGCGGGTTCATCGCCGGCATGCTCCTGATTCTCGTGTTCCGTGGTCAGGAAAGAGAGGCGATAGCATGAGCTGGTCGATCACTCTCTTTCGCATCAAGGGCATCGACATCAAGATCCACGCGACGTTTGCCCTCGTTTTCGTCTGGGCCGCCTACTACTGGGGCACGAACGCCGACGGTGGTTTAGAAGGCGCTCTGTTCGGCGTTGGTGCCACCCTGCTCCTTTTCGCCGCCGTCGTCATGCACGAGCTGGCACACAGCCTGGAGGCGATGCGGTTCGGCATCCGTGTGTACGACATCACGCTCTTCCCAATCGGCGGAGTCGCCCGGATGGAGGAGATGCCGAGCAACCCCTGGCAGGAGCTGCGCATTGCCTTCTCCGGCCCCCTGTCTAACATCGTGCTCGCCGCGCTGCTCGGCGGGATCGGCTGGCTCCTGGACTGGCGGTCGGTGATCAGCCTGAACGACCTCTACGACTCCGTCGGCGAAACCACCTGGAGCGGCATGCTCGCCTACCTGACGATGGCCAATCTGCTGCTCGCCCTGTTCAATCTTCTCCCCGCCTTCCCGCTGGATGGCGGGCGTGTGTTCCGGGCACTGCTGGCGACGCAGATGGACTACGCGCGCGCCACCCAGATCGCCGTCTTCATCGGTCAGGGTATGGCCCTCTTGCTTGGATTCCTGGGCTTCACGACTGGGAGTTGGAGTCTGATCCTGATCTCGATCTTCATCTGGTTCGCCGGCGCTCAGGAAGCAAAGCAGGTCGAGGTCAAGCGAGTATTGCGCGGAGTCACGGCCGGCCAGGCGATGACACTTCAGCCGCGCTCGCTCGCCCCGCACGATTCGCTGGCGCACGCCGCCGATCTCCTGTTGAGCACCGCCCAGACCGCGTTTCCGGTTCAGTCGCTCAACTCCGGCCGGCTCGTCGGGCTGCTCGGAGTTGACGATCTGCTGAAGGGACTGCGGAGCCATCCGCCTACGACGGCCGTAAGCGAGGTCATGCAAACCGATACCCCGACGACGACACCGACCGAACCAATCGTTGAGGCGCTGCAGCGGATGACATCCAGCGGTGCGAAGGCGATGGTCGCACTCGACGCGGATGGCGCTGTGGTGGGACTCCTCACCATCGAGGGTGTCATCGAAGCCTATCGGCTACTGACCATCAGTCCGGGCATCGTGCAATGCGGTGATGCGATCGGTGGGGTGGGGGCAGACCCGGCCAGCCAGCGCGTCGTAGGCGTGGCGGGGCGAGGTGTATGACCATGGTGCGTGTCGTCGCGTTGCAACCGGCGCTGGCGGCTGGATGAACTGAGGAGACGTGCAAATGGCGACCAACGTGCGCATCATCCACGGCCGCGATTGTGTCCGGGCTGCCCCCGACGGGGCACTGGATTTGGCCACGAGCGAGCGGCTCCTCGCCGAGGTCTCGACCGCCTCTCGCGGGCTCACCGCTTTCGACGTCATCCTCGACGTGCGGAACGCTCAGATGACGATGACCGTGGCCGATGTCTGGAACCTCGCCAGCTACCTCACCACTTTGCCTGAGATGCGGATGCGCAAGATCGCAGTCTTACCAACGGAGTCGGACTTCGATCACGCCGCGTTCTTCGGCCGCTTCGCGGAGACCCGCGGCATGTGGGTCCGGGCGTTTGCCTCCTTCGAGGCGGAGGTCGACTGGTTCGCGCAGGGCCGGACCGAAATCGAGCGGTGAGCGCTCCAGCCGAGCGCGGGATCGGCGGTCAACTGGCTCACCCCATCGCGAGCGCTGTCTATCGATCAGGGTGCTGAAAGGGAACAGAAGGTGCACGTCGCACAGGCAGACAATACGGGTCGGCTCACTGTAGAGCGAGACGCAACTGAAATCGCCGAGCCGCGAGTCCCAAGCGCCCGCCCGCAGTCGGCCACGCGCAGCCTCACGGTTCGCCACGAACTGCCGAACCGCACGATCCTCCGGGTGCTCGTGGTGGTGGCCGCCGTCTGGCTGTTCGGTCACTTGTGGAGCCAGCTCCTGCTCTTCGCGGTCGCCCTGCTGCTGGCCTTGGCCCTGGATCCGGTGATGACGCGGCTGGAGAACCGCGGCTGGCCACGTGGACGTGCGGTCGGACTGATCTTCGTGCTGCTCGTCATCGCGTTCACGCTCCTGATCGCCATCATCGTGCCGCCGACGGTGGAGCAGGGGAGGCGGCTGATCAACGACGCGCCGACCTACATGGATACGCTCGAAGCGCGGCTCGAGATCTATCCCGAGTTCCAGGATTGGCTCCGGAATGCCCGAGACACTGCCACGGTCGATTCGCAGACCGTGCTGAGTGAGGTGTATTCCGCCAGCGGAGGAGTGGCCTCCGGGGTGGCGAACGCGTTCATCCTCCTGGCGGCGACGGCCTACCTGCTTCTCGATGGGCCAAGTCTGTTTGCGGGGTTGGTCAGCGGTATGGCGCCGCACAACCAGGCGCGGGCGACGCGCATCCGCCAGGAGATCGGCCGCGTCGTCGGCGGCTACCTGCGTGGCCAGCTCATCCTGTCGATGCTCTTCGGCATGTTCAGCTTTGTAACCCTCTCCCTGGCCGGCGTGCCGGAGCCAGTCGCGCTGGCTGTCCTGGCCGCCTTCTTCGACGCCATCCCGCTCGCCGGCGCCACACTCGCAACGATCCCGGCCGTCCTCATGGCGCTCACGGTCTCAGCGCCTACCGCGCTCGTCGTGCTGGTGCTCTACATTGCCTACCAGCAGCTCGAGAACTACGTCATCTCCCCCCGCGTGTTTGGAAAGGCGCTCGAGATTCCACCCTTGGCGATCCTCGTCGCCGTGACGGTTGGCAGCACGCTACTCGGGATTTTCGGGGCGCTGCTGGCGCTGCCGATCGCGGCGGCCATCCCGGCGGTCGCGCGCGCCTGGCGCGACACGCCGGAACCGTCATGAGCGAGTCAACGCTCCAAGTGGCAGGCGCCGCATGAGATCGCGCCTGATGACGACCCCAATGCCGCCACGAGAGCGGCCACGGCTGCGGCGGTTTCACCACCTGCAGCTCGCCGACATCTCGCTCCTGCGCCGCATCGACATTTCGGTCCTGCTGGCGTCGCGAACGTTATCCGGGGCCGCCAGCGCGATGCTGACCTACGGTGCCATGGTGCATCTGGCACGCATCGGCGCCTCTCAACTTGAGGTGTCACTGTTGAGCGCCAGCGCCGCGTTGGCCGCGCTCTCGTTCGGGCTGCGAGGCGGCGCCGTCGCCGATTCGACGCCGAAGCGTCTCGCTCTCGCCATAGGCTATGGCGCGCAGGCCGCGCTGTGTATCGTCATCCCGACCTTCGTCGGCACCGATCTGCTGCCGATCCTGCTGCTGATTTTCGGCGTCAGCATCCTTAGCCAGATCACCTCTCCAGCCCTCAAGGCCGCCGTCGCGATCGTCGCTTCGGCGCCGGAGGTGGCGACTGTGACGGTGCTGCTCGGCGTCGCGGGCGGGATCGGCACCGCCCTCGGCTCGGCGATTCTTGCGCCGCTGCTGATCAAGCTCTGGGATATCAGGATCGTCTCCTACGTAGCGGCGGTCATCTTCAGCCTGGCCGCGACCCGGGCGCTGAAGCTACCAGGCGATCCCGGCAGCGTGGCAGCGCACCGCGAGCAACACGCCGGCAACAACGGGTTGCCACGGACATATGGGCTGCACGCCATGGCCGAGTGGCTACTGACCCACCAGGCTGTGGCGACGATGATCCTGAGTGGAGCGATCGTCACGACTCTGGGCGACGTGTTCGAGACACTGCAACCGGTCTATGTGCGCAACGTGCTCGACACCGATCCGGCGAATACGATCTACGTCTTCGCACCAGGTGCCATCGGGTGGGGAGCCGGATCGCTATTCGCGCCAGGGCTCGTGCAGCGGTCCGGCGAACGCTGGCTGGTCAGCCTGGCGCTCGGGGGCTTCGCTGTTGGAATGATCCTTTTCGGCCTGATCGATCTGGTGGAAGAGATCCTCGCGCCACTCAGCCCGCTGCGGCTGCTGTCGATATTCGGCATCGACCTCAGCGACGGAGTCCTCGCAGCGGGAGTCATCGCGATTCTGACCCAGTTCAGCGCGACGTGCGCCACCGTCGCTGTCCAAACGTATGTCAACCGGCGCGTGCCGCTCGTTGGCCAGGGCACGACGTTCGGCATGCAGACCACGATCGCCAAAGGAATGAGTGTCGTGGCGACGCTGGGACTCGGCGCGCTAGCGACCGCATTCGGCGTCCGACTCGCCTTCCTCCTGGCGCCAGCACTGGTGCTGATCGCAGCGGTCTCACTGATCTGGGGCAGCTACCGAGCGCGCGGTGATCCGGAGCAACCGACCTGGGGGGAGGTCTTCGCCTCGTACTGGGACGACGTGGCGCCACGTTCCGCGCAAGGTGAGGGACAGGCAAAGCCTGCCAACGTACTGGGAGGTTAACAGATGGTGCGCTTGATCCGCCGATGATGCGGTCGCGAGGAGTGCCTCGATCGGAACAATACGTGGCGACGTATAGGCTGGACGGGATAGGTGTGGTCAAACAGCGCCTTCGCGACGTGCAGGATCAACCTGTGAAACGTCATCGGACACCGTGGAAGGAATTACCATAATGGTGCGTGAAACGGTTGGCAATCCAAACGGGCCAGCCAAGCCACTCAAGCCACAACACCCGGCGTTACTTGAACTGGGCCGCGAGCGCGCGCGTAGTGCCGAGAATCGCCTGGCAGACAAGATCACGAGTTTCGCCGGCTCGATGACCTTTGTGTATCTCCACATTGCTGTCTTCGCCAGCTGGATGCTGGTTCTTGAGCGGTCCCCCTGGCCGACCCTGACACTGGCCGTCTCACTCGAAGCGATCTTCCTCTCGACACTGGTGATGATCAGTCAGAATCGAGCGGACGAGAAGCGCCAGGTGATCGCCGATCATGCCTGGGAGACAGTCCAGGCCGAGGAGCGCCAGAACGAGGAACTCCTCGAACTATCGAATCAGATTCTGGTGCTCACGCAGGCGATCGATCAGTTTACGCGTGAGGCGGCGTCGAAACGTTTGACGACCGCCGAGGACGATGCCCTCGCGGAACCGGCAAGCGCTGATCCATCGAGCGCACGATAGCGAGCGCTCCAGTGATGATCGATCGACAGAATCCGCAGCTGACCGTCACTCCCGGAGATGCGCTCGACGTGGAGCCGAGCCACCGCTCCCCATCGAGCGAGGCCATCAACGCCAGCAGGAGTTCCGACAGCTGGTCGCCGCTGGTCGCTACCACCGTGTCACGGAGACGACATTCGGCGAGTACGCCAACTCGATCCGTAGCTGTGCCGAACCACTCGTGATCGCGGGCTTGCGCGAAACGGCCATCAAGCTCCTCTTTCGCACTGACTTCCGCCAGTCGGTGTCGGGTTTACCCCATTTCAGTCACCAGCAAAACGACACCCTCGGCCTCGTGGTGCTCGCACCATGAATCCGCGCAGCAATGCTGCCCCGGTTACTGCTTGTCACGTCCCGTAGAATACCTGGACGTGAGAGATGAAACACCGCCCGCCAATCGCAAGCAGCTCCGGATCCTGATGGTTGCGCCAACGTCGTTCTTTGCGGACTACGGCTGCCACGTCAGAATCCTCGAGGAAGTCCGCGCCCTTCAGGCACGCGGTCACACCGTTCGTGTCTGCACGTATCACAATGGTCGCGATCTGCCCGGTATCGACATTCGCCGTTCGGTCGACGTGCCTTGGCTCAAGCGGACCGAGGTCGGGTCGTCCCGACACAAGGCGTATCTAGATGTCGCCCTCTTCGCCGAGACGCTGCGGCAGGCGATCCGGTTTCGGCCCGATGTCATCCATGGACACCTGCACGAGGGAGCGCTGATCGGCTCCGTCATTGGCCGCATTCTTCGCACGCCGGTTGTTTTCGACTACCAGGGATCACTGACAGAAGAGATGCTTGACCACGGTTTTATTCGCAAGCGCGGCCTGCGCGAGCGATTCTTCCGTCGCCTGGAACAGCGAATCGACCGCCTTCCGGCCGCAGTGATTCCAAGCGGAATCGCCGCGCAGGGCTATCTGTGCGCCAGCGGGCTTAGTACAGAACGGGTCGTCTTGATCCACGACGGCGTCGACACTTGCCGGTTCGATCCAGCGACGGCTAGAGTCGAACGCCGTGCGGTGCGTCAACGGCTCGGAATCCCGCCTGAGGCTCCGGTCGTCGTCTATCTCGGGCTTCTGGCCGAATATCAGGGTACTTCGCTGCTTCTGGACGCCGCCAGGATCATCAGGGCCCGTCGCGACGACGTCTACGTCATCATCGCGGGCTATCCTGGCGCGGATCGGTACGCTGCACTGGCGACGGCGATGGGTCTGAACGGCCATGTCCTGTTCCCAGGTCGCGTAGCGTACGAGGACGCTCCAGCCCTGCTGGCCGCCGGCGACGTCGCCGTCGCCCCTAAGCTGTCAACGACTGAGAGTAACGGCAAGCTGCTCAACTACATGGCGCTTGGTCTACCCGTCGTCGCCACAGACACACCGACCAATCGCGCCATTCTTGGCGACCTCGGCCATCTGGTGTCGACCGGTGATCCGCATCTGCTGGCCGACACGATTGAATCCGCATTCGACGATGATGCGGCGGAGCGCGTGGCGCTGCGCCGCCGTATCATCGAGCACTATTCGTGGCAGGCGCGCGTACTTGATCTGGAACGTGTCTACGACCGCGTTCGACAGAGCCGATCGGAGACGGCAATCCGACTGGAAACGACAGTGACGGATCAAACCGCTCAGCGACCTACGAAACCGGGTACAGCCGCTCCTGAATGAACCGAACGAGCGATCCCTGCGCAACTTCGTCCTGCTGGCCGGAATCCATATCGCGAACGGTGGCGATGCCACGTGCGCGCTCGTCGGGTCCCGCGATAACGGCGTAGGGAATCCCTCGCCGGCTTGCGAAGCGCAACTGCCGGCCCAGGTCACGTCCTTCTTCCAGGTACGTCTCGGTCCGAATTCCGCCCGCGCGCAGACTTGAAGCCAGCTCCAGAGATGTCGTCACCGAGTCGGCGTCGAAGATCGTGACCAACACTTGCGGAGACAGTCGTTCCGAAATTCAGAAGTCCCAGCTCTTCGGCGACATCGATAATCCGCTCCAGACCAAGTGACATACCGGTCGCCGGCAACTCCTGCCCGGAGAACATCCCGACCAGACCGTCATAGCGTCCGGCGCCACCCAGCGAACCGATCTTCGGCTCCTCGACCGTCGTCTCGAACACCGGCCCTGTGTAGTATTCGAGGCCGCGTGCGAGCGCCAGATCGAATTCATAGTGCTGTTCCGGCGCACCGAGCGCCGCCAGGTAGTTGAAGAGGTTGTCCAGGTCTGCGAGTGCCTCACGAGCCAGTTCGATTCCTTCCAGCCGCTCAGCAACAGAGGAGAGCACGACATCGGGTGGCCCGGAGATCGAGACGAGGTCGACGACGCGTCGTGCAGCCTGCGCCTCTACCCCAGCCTTCTCCAACTCCGCTACAACTCCATCCTGACCAATCTTGGAGAGCTTGTCGATCGCTCGGATACACACCACCGGCACGGCCCGACTCGACGCCGGCAAGGAGCGCAAGGCTCTCCAGCATTTTGCGGTGGTTGATATGAACCACGAAGTTGGGCATATTGACTGCCTGCAACGCCTCAATCACGATCGAGACGACATCAGCATCTGCCAGCATCGAGCGCGTGCCAACGATATCGGCATCGCACTGCCAGAACTCGCGATAGCGCCCCTTTTGAGGCCGGTCGGCTCTCCAGACCGGCCCGATGTGATAGCGCTTGAACGGAAACGTCAGCTCATTCCGATGGACCGCCACGAAGCGCGCCAACGGCACCGTCAGGTCATATCGAAGTCCAATCTCGCGACCACCATGGTCGGCGAAGTGATAGATCAACTTTTCGTCTTCGCCATACTTGCCGGCGAGTGTCTCGTAATACTCGAGCGCCGGGGTGTCGATCGGCTCGAAGCCATGCCGTTCAAAGACGTCGCGAAGGATCGAGACGACGCGCTGACGCGCGATCATCCGCTCGGGGATGAAGTCGCGCATCCCCTTCAGAACCTGAGCATTTCGCTGTGGCTTGACCTGTTTCCCGTCGCGTGCGTCAGCCGTCGTATCGTCATTCATCGCGCAACCTGCTGCCTGTTTCACCGCTGATCTCAACCGCCCGATGATAACAGAGCATGGTTGGCGGCCCAGACAGAGGACTGCTGAACTCCAGCGAGAGGCAGGCTGAACGAAAAAACGGCGCCGCCCCCATCTGCGTTACCGGCATCAATAATCCCGTCGTGTGCCTCGACGATGCCACGCGCGATTGCCAGCCCGAGTCCGGCCCCGCCAAACTCACGAGAACGAGACTTTTCACCGCGATAGAAGCGATCGAAGAGGTAGGGCAAGTCAGACGCGTCGATGCCCTCTCCTCGATCTCTGACGTCCACGACAGCGTGCGTTCCGACTTTCCTCACGGACACATCTACCGTCGTGTCGGCAGGAGCAAAACGTATCGCATTCTCGATCAGGTTATTGACGACACGGGCGATCTTCACCGGCTCGACGTGGACGATGACTGGCTCGGTTGATTGAAGGCTCAGAGCAGACCTTCGTGTCGTGCCGCTCATCGCGAAGCTCTCGACGGCGTCAGCAACGATCGCTCGCAGATCGACCCGCTGTCGCTCCAACCGCGGACCGCCTGCGTCCAGTTGACTGAGCTCAAACAGGTCGTCGATGAGTCGACTGAGATGATCAACCTGCGAGCGCATCGTGTCGTGGTATCGCCGGACCGTTTCCGGATCATCCACCAGGCCATCGGACAGTGCCTCCAGCATCGCCCGAATTGCCGTCAAAGGCGTCCGAAGGTCGTGCGAGACGGCCGCAACCAGCTCTCGTCTCGATTCCTCCGCCCGACGCCGCATTTCTGCCGCGTGATTGACATGCGCCACCATCTCGTTAAACGAGCGCGCCAGGTCAGCCAGCTCGTCGTTGCTGGACACCTCTACCCGCGTCGCGAAGTTCCCTTGTGCGACCTCGCGCGCCCCGGCCGAGAGATGCTCTACCGCGATCGTCATGCGATCCGCGACAGCCGCGCCGAAGGTCACCGAGAAGACAGCGCACGCCACGAGCAGCAGCATCAACAGTCCGAGGTCGTGTGCCGAAATGAACATCAACTGGGCCGCCGCGAAGATGTTGACGATGACGATCGCAGCCCCAAGCGCATGCGCCAGCAGCACCTTCATCCGGATCGACCGGCGCTGAACCTCCGTCAGGCGATAGACGAGCATTCCGACGACGCTCGATACCGTGGCCGAGGCGACCAGGTAGACGACGATGATCCACAGATCGCCGACCGGCAACTCCATCAATGCAACACCGACGATGAGCGCGGCGATGAAGGCGGCGATCCAGATCAGCAACGGGAACGATCCCGCCTTCCGGAACGGACGTGTCGCGGCTGCCGGAAGACTAACCACTGAACTTGTACCCAACGCCCCAGACAGTCACGACGAACTCCGGATTCGATGGGTCGCGCTCAATCTTCTCGCGCAGTCGCCGGACATGGACCGTCACCGTACTCTCGTCGGCAATGTACTCTGTACCCCAGACCCGGTCGAGGAGTTGGTCTCGTGTAAACACCTGACGCGGGTGACTCGCCAGGAAATAGAGCAGGTCGAACTCCTTCGCCGTCAGATCGACGCTGTTCCCATCGATCGACACGACGCGTTCGCTTGGAACAACCTTCATGGATCCCAATGTCAGTGGCCGCTCCCCGACGTCCGCCTCGTCCCGACCGGTACGGCGTAGGACAGCCTTGACACGAGCCACGACCTCACGAGGGCTGAACGGCTTCACAACATAGTCATCGGCGCCGAGTTCCAGCCCGACGATCCGATCCGCTTCGTCACTTCGAGCCGTCAACAGTATGATCGGCACCGGCCGCTCCATCCGCAGCGTGCGCGTGATTTCGAGTCCACTCCGCTTGGGCAGCATGATGTCAAGCACAATCAGGTCAGGGAGATGCTCACGGGCTGCCGTCAGCGCCGCGTCACCGTCGCCGGCTGTCAGCACGTTGAATCCTTCGCGTCGCAGGTACAGCGAAACGACTTCAACGATGCTCGGCTCGTCGTCAACGACAAGAATCGTGCCGGCCACACTTCACCTCGTCTCCCACTTCGGAGCGAGCCGCGTCGCTCCGACGCGTTTCCAGCATGCAGCGCAGTTCTTACGGACGAGTGACAGACGACTACTTGTTCACTTCAAATACCAGATGCGCCAGTTCCCCCGCAATCAGCCGGTCCATCGCCAGCGCGACCGCGTTCGAGGATCCGGGCGTCGAGAAGATCAATCGACCATTGAGAACACCGGCAGTCGCTCGCGACAGCATTGCCGCCGCACCGATCTCGTCGAACGACAGCATCCGAAACAGCTCGCCAAAACCTGGTAGCGTCTTTTCCAGCCTGCCTGAAATGACGTCGAAGGTAGTATCGCGTGTCGCTATGCCGGTCCCGCCATTGAACAGGATTGCCTGGCACGTCGGCATCCTGGTGAACTGGTCGAGCACTCGATTGATCTGCTCCGGCTCGTCCTTGACGATCTCATAGCCGACGATGCTATGCCCGGCCGTCTCCAACCGCTCGCGCATGATTTGCCCACTGCGATCGGTCTCGGCCGTTCGCGTATCGCTGACGGTGATGACGACGCATCCAACGCTGTCGGGTGCGCTGTCCCGATGCTCCTTCACCGACTGGCTCACGGCAACCCATTCTTCCCAGTGCCGACTTCCGGCGATGTCACTCCAACGTCACATTCTCGATGTGACTGTATCGCCGGACAGTTCCATTTGCAGCGAGCGTGATCGCTACGAAGTCCACCCGCCAGAGTCTGTCCAGCAGTTCCGGGTGCGATTCGACGTACATCTCGGCCGCCATCATCAACCGCCCAAGCTTCCGCGTGTCGAGCGACTCCTCGGCAACAGATACACGGCCGTCGGTCCGAACCTTGACCTCGACAAACACCAGTATTTCGCCGTCCAGGGCAACGATGTCCAGCTCGCCACCACGGACGCGCCAATTGCGATCGAGGATTCTGTAACCATCTCGCTGCAGGCGACCAGTGACAAACGCTTCGCCTGCGTTACCAGCGTCAGTCGTCCGCGCCACGTGCCAGCAACTCTGCAATCGGCGAGAACGAGGTACGATGGTGGGCGGTGACGCCGTGCCTCTCAATCGCTGCACGATGATACGCCGTCCCATACCCCTTGTGGGAACCGAACCCATACGTCGGGAGCGCGACATCCAGATCTGCCATCAGCCCATCACGGAATACCTTCGCGACAATCGACGCCATCGCGATCGATTGTGAAAGGTTGTCACCGTGGATAATGGGTTCGTGGCTGCATGGCAGGTCGTCCAACCGAAACGCGTCAACAAGGACGTGCTCCGGCTCGGGCATCAATCCGCTAACGGCGCTGCACAGCGCGAGCCGATTCGCTCGACCTAGCCCGATCGCGTCAATCTCCTTCGCCGAGATCACCGCGACCGCGTGTGAAACGTCGAGCGAACGCAGAACGTCAACGACGCGTCGTCGCTGTTCTGCCGAGAGTTGCTTTGAATCGCGAACGACAGTCGCAGCAAGGTTGATTGCCCGCGTAATTCGTCCGCGCGCGTGCGGCTCCCGTGGCAGGACGACTGCTGCCGCAACAAGAGGTCCTGCCCAGGCTCCGCGGCCCGCCTCGTCAACACCAGCGACGAGTTGCTTTCCATCCCGCCAAGCCTGCTGTTCCCAACGCAACGTCGGACATCGCTGTGGTTGCTTGCGATGGCTCTGGTTGGCCAGTGACACAGCGATTTGTCCAAACGCAATCAAAACCTTCGGTCGCTTGCCGCCATTCTAGCGCAGTCTCGTAGGCGGCACCCAGCTTCCAGCTAGTCGAGCGTACGGATCCACTCCAGTGCGTCGTCGCGACGGATCGAGATCACTTCATCATCGACAATTCGAGCGCGCAGTCGCCCTTCCAGGGCAGCACGTCTGATTTCATAAACACCGATGCCGACAAGGCTGGCCAGTTCTTCTTCGGTGTAGGACTCCGCGTGGAGCAATTGCTCCGGGCTTCTCCCGCCCTCAGGGTGGCTGCTCATAGATCCGTTCCTTTGCAGTCGATCGACAATGTCACGCGTCTGAATGACAGATGCTGTGCATCACGCTCTAGCATGGGATTTGCCACGACGTATCTGCGCAACCTTGAACACGCAAACGCGCGGCCCAACATTGGGCCGCGCGTTCGTCTTCTGACGACTGGGGTGGTTTACATCACCGAACCGGCAGGTCGGCGGCGCTCACGAATACGAGCGGCCTTGCCCGTTCGCCCGCGCAGGTAATACAGCTTCGCGCGGCGTACCCGACCGTGTCGAAGAACTTCGATCCGGTCAACACGAGGAGAGTGAATCAGGAAGGTTCGCTCGACGCCGATGCCGTGCGACGCGATTCGGCGGATCGTGAAGTTCTCGTTGACGCCCCCGCCACGGCGGCGGATGACGACACCTTCGAACGCCTGCAGGCGCTCACGGTTGCCCTCAACGACCTTTACGTGCGCCCTGACCGTATCACCGGGGCCGAATTCGGGAATGTCACTCTTGAAGAACTCACGTTCGAGCTCACGAATCGTGTCGACCATGGTTTCCCACCCTCGCCAATCTGTGTTCTGACTGCGGCCGAGACTGCTCGGTCGCCATGCGGATCGGGCCGGCATGCTGCCCGAATCGGACCCGCACGCAAAATGCCCCGCGCGAGGCGGGAACCGATGCAGTATAGCATCGGCCCTAGCCTGCGGGCAACGCCGCCGTCAACCTGCGGTCGTGGAGGACGTCGAGGACCTCTGCCGCGACTTCATACCGATGAAATGACGGCATGATGTAGACGCCATGCACGTCGTCACGCGCCTCCAGCAGCAGCTCCTGCGCGATCTCAACCCCGACCTTGCGTCCCTGACTTCCGGCCAACCGCATCCGCTCGCGAATGATCTCGGTTGGGCGGATGCCGGGCACCTCGTTGTACAGGAATTCAGTGTGTCGGTGGCTCTGCAATGGCAGGATGCCAAGCATGACCGGCACCGTCAGCGGCCCGTGGCGATCCTCGTAGATCGCCAGGAATTCACGCCAGGTCGCCATCTCGTAGACGGGCTGCGTCATGACGAGGTCGGCCCCGCCACCGATCTTGCGTCGCAGGCGGTCAGCTTCCTGCGGCAGATCGTCACGGGTCGGATCGACCGCGACAGCGATCGTGAAGCTCGCCTGCATCCCGATTGGCGAACCCATCGCATCGGTCCCCTCGTTCATCGAGTTGAGCACCTTCGCCAGCCCGGTCGAGTCGATGTCATAGACCGCTGTGGCGTTTGGATAGTCTCCGAGGCTCGGCGGATCACCGGTCAGTGCCAGGATGTTGCGGACTCCGAGTGCGTGCGCACCGAGCAGGTCAGATTGCAGCCCCATCAGGTTTCGATCGCGCGTCGTGAAGTGCAGGATCGTTTCAACGCCGACTTCAGTCTGGACCAGAAAGCACAACGCCAGAGCGCTCATCCGCACGCGAGCCATCGGCGAATCAGCGACGTTCACGGCATCAACGCCGGCCTCTTTCAACAGCCTCGCTCCGGCGAGCATCTTCTCCGGATTCAACCCTCGGGGTGGATCGAGCTCGACCGAGACGACGAACTCGCGACCGATCTTGCGCGCCAGTTGCGTCGGTTCTTCCGGCGGCAACAGTTCGATTTTGCGCACCGGTGGCGCGCTGACCACCACGGCCGCAGCCTCTCCGGACCACCTGTCGAGCGCCGCGCGCATCGACTTGATGTGCGCTGGCGTCGTCCCACAGCACCCACCAACCAACCGTACACCCAGGTCGAGCGCCTCGGTCACGTAGTTGGCAAAGTAGTCAGGCGACGACGGATAGATGACGCGATCGCCAACCTGCATCGGCCAGCCGGCGTTCGGTTGCCCGGAGAGTTGTACGCCGGCCGTGTACTCGCGCATCTCTGCCAGGACATCAAGCACCCGTCGAGGACCGACGCTGCAGTTGACGCCGATCACATCGACGCCGAGCCCCTGGAGGACGTTGACGACCTCCTGTGGGGAGTGACCGGCAAGCGTTCGCCCATCGTCGGAGAACGTCATCGACGCGACGATTGGCAGGTCCGACACCTCACGCGCGGCCCGGACCGCTTCCCGGATCTCATCAAGGGCGCTGATCGTCTCGAACAGCAGCAGGTCGACACCGCCTTCGAGCAACGCCTCGATCTGCTCGCGAAACGCGGCCCGAACCCCGTCCGGATCGATCAATCCAAACGGCATCTGGGCTCGGCCAGTTGGGCCAATCGAGCCGGCGATCAGGACCGGAACACCCGAGATCTCACGCGCCTCGCTGGCCAGCTTCGCGCCGCGAAAATTGATGTCACGGACGCGTCCTTCAAGCCGGTGCTCCGCGAGCCTGAAGCGGTTCGCGCCAAAGGTATTGGTTTCAATGATGTCAGCGCCAGCAGCGATATAGTCGCGATGGATGGCCAGCACGTCGTCACGACGGGTGAGGTTCAACTCGTCGAAGCAGGCATCAAGCGGAACGCCGATCGAATGCAACATCGTCCCCATCGCACCGTCACATAGCATCGGACCGGATCGGATCCGTTCGAGAAATGGATGCGCCATTGGGGTATCCTTCCAGGGAAACAGTTGATGGGCTTCATGATAGAGCACTTCGGATTGTAGCACCCGGTCTCTCACTGGATTGCGCGTGCCGAACTACTCATGGAACGCGCACAACCAGCCGCCCTCTCGAACGTTGAATACGTACGGAGGGCTGTGGTGGAAAGGGCCTTGATGGCATCCGAAGAGGATGTGTGGGTAAGCCGGGCGAAAGCGGGCGATCAAGCAGCATTTGAAGCGATCGTCCAACGATATGAGCGCCAGATCTACAACTTCATCTATCGCATGATGGGCGATCCGGATGATGCGTACGATCTCACGCAGGATTGCTTCGTGCGCGCATATCGGAGTCTTGGCAGCACGAATGCCGAGCTCAACATCTCTGCCTGGCTGCACCGTATTGCTTCGAATGCCTGTCTCGATGTCCTGCGGCGGCGCAAACGGATCCGCTGGCTACCCTGGGACAACACCAAGCACGAGCACCTGCTCGAGGACGGTGGCGTCGACGACCCTGAACGAAACGTCGTCGCGCACGAGACAACGTCTTCCGTCCAGTCGACCCTCAACAAGATGTCTCCGCGCAATCGCGCAGCGCTCGTCCTTCGCGAGTACGAAGGACTCTCGTGTGAAGAGATTGGTGACATCCTGGGCATGTCGCGTTCGGCGGTCAAGTCAGTCCTCTTCCGGGGCCGTGAAGAGTTCCGCAAGCTCTACATCGCCGCCGATGGCGAGGTGAGCTGATGGCTGACCGAGCCTGCAACGACTGCCGCCAGCTGATTTCCGCCTTCATCGACGGCGAAGCAACCCGCGAGGAGAACGCTCGGCTCCGACAACACCTCGCGACCTGTCGCGACTGCCAGTTGACGCTGGACGCCTATCGTGGCATTGGTGGCTCGATCAGGGCGTTGCCTGCTGTTCACGCACCGCAACATCTCACTGATTCGATCTTCGCTCAAACAATCGATGCCGAGCCTCGACGGCTCTTCCTCATCACCAGCAGGCTCGGATACTCGATGGCCGCAGTTGCCTCGGTGCTGCTGATCTTCGTCGTCGCCACCTACCTGATCATCGGCGGCTACGAGCGCGGCATTGACCCGGCCGTGGCGTCTTCCAGGCCCACCCAGGAGCAAACGTGGCCACTCACGACACCGGTCGAGATTAAGTTCAACAAGGACATGAACCACGAATCAGTCATTGCTGCACTCGGGATTCTCCCTGAGGCTGAAGAACGGCGGCTGTCGCAAACGTGGGACGGTAACACGCTCATCATTGGTGACGGCACGCCATTCAAGCCTGACACGTTCTACGAAATCAAAATATCGACCGATGCGACCGACAAATGGGGCAACCCACTGAGTGAGCCATTCCAACTTGCCTTCATGACATCGGATAGTCAAACAACTGTCCAGACTCCCACACCTGGAGCATCGCTGACACCAACAGTCGAATCGATCGATCCGTCTGCGACAACTGTGCCGACAGAAGCTGCAGTTCACGCTAGTCCGACTACTGCAGGTTCTGCTTCGGCAACACCGACGTCAAGAGCAGACTCCGGTACAACACCCATCCCGGGCAGCGGGACGCCAGTCGGACCGGCGGTTCCGACGCTTATCCCGACCACTCTCGCTCCGACGGCGACCCCCGAGCCAACTGAATTTTCGGTCGATGAAGACCCAACAGCAACATCGTCGCCGTCACCGACTGCAACGGCGACCGTGACACCGATTCCTCCGACAGCCGCGGCAACCGCTACGGCGACCGCCACAGCGACGGCGACCGCAACCGAACCGATTGAGCCGACGGCGACTCCAACTCCCGACTCGATCCCGGTCATCGGTGCGATTGGTGATGTGTACTGGCGGGACCAGGCTGTTCAGGATCGCCTGGGCCAGCCGGTCTCAGCGGCCGAATCGACTTTAACCGATCAACTCGACTTCCAGCGCGGCGTCATGATGCTCGACGCATCCGGTTCAAGCATTTACGTCTTCAAGTTCGGCTCCGGCTGGGATGTGTTCGGAATTCTTGGCGGAGAGACTCCAGATGCGTTCGTGATGCCCGAAGGAGGGATCTACTCACCTGGCGGAGACTTCGGTGCTCTCTGGGAATCGGATCAGTCAATCCAGGATAGCGTCGGCTACGCACTGCATGAGTACCCGATCAGCTACTCGGGGATGACCCAGGTGTTCGAGCACGGATGGATGATCGAGACACCGACGACCGTCTACGTCGTCTACGATGACCGTACCTGGGACTGGTTCTCGTACAACTGAAGCTGATCCGTCCAGCCACAGAAACGGAAACGCCCATCGCCAGCGCTGGCGGTGGGCGTTTCCGTTTCCCAAAGAGGCTCTGTACGCGTCTCGAGCCGGGATCTACTACGGCGCTATGACGGAGCACGACACCCGACGAAAACCTATCTCACCGATGTAGCCTGACGAGCGGGTCAGGCCAACCACGAAATCGCGTGCCGCACGACGTCGATGCTCGCCGTCGCGCTGTCGTCGGTCGCCTGTGCCGCGAGAATCGCGATCGTGTTGTATGTAGCATGGGTGATGATAGATGCCGTTGTACTGACGTACTTGCGCTCTAACCCGAACAGGATTCCGACGGCGAAGACGCCGACCGTCACGAAGCTCGCGCCATACTGCTGATGCAGTACTGCGAAGACGATTGCGGTCACGATGATGCCGTATTTGGGCTGGATCGCTCCTCGAAACAGAATCTCTTCGCCCGCTCCGGCACAGATTCCCAGCACCAGCGCACCCCACCAGGTGTCGATCCCGGAGGTCATCGTCCCCAGATTCTCGTTGATCCGGTCGTAGAGGTCAGGTTGGAGGAAACGCACGAGGACCGACGAGATCGCCGATATTACGAACGCGACGAGCACCAGTCCGAGCGCAATCCCAACGTCCCGAATCGAGGGAATTGTCAATCCAAGTCGTTTGGCTGCCTGTTTGAACGATCGGTAGAACGGCGCACCGACGATCACGAATGCGAGCGCCACTTCGGTCACAGCCGTCACGACCAGCAGCAAATATGTAGCCGGCTCCTGCTCATCTGCCTCGACGAACAGCGCCACTGACGACAAGGCAACAATCGCCGCAATCAGGAACAGCCCGATCGTGTCAGGCCACGACTTCGGGTCGAACGGGATGAGCTTCGCCAGCACCCGCCTGAATGGGGGAATCAGTGTCAGGCCTGCGATGACTCCGATTGCCAATGCAAGATAGGATACGTCATCCGGGCTGTTTCCCTCGCGCCACTCTCGATACGAGGATCCGAGGCCGTAAAGGAACAGGAAGAACCCGAATGCACCAAAAACGATATAGAGACCCATCGGCGTCGCGCGTTTGCCGATCCGTTCATCTTCATTCGCACGGCGTACCCAGAGGCTCAGGAACGCCACGACTCCGACCAGCATGATCGCCGAGATGATCAGCGATATCGCTGAGGTGATGTCTTCGCCCAAGTCCCCGAGCTCCGTTCGTCAGCCGCCCGGCAACCACCGGGCCAGCATGAAGTATAGCGACCTGCTGGTCAGATTGTGATGCTTTGCACAGATGCGGGAGACGCTGGCGGTATACTTCGTTCGGATCAGAATGACAGAAAGCGGTGGTGGCGGGTGTCGAGCAGACGAGGTGGCCTGGGTCGGGGACTGGAGTCACTGATTCCCGGCATCGGTGCCGACACCGAACGCGGTGCAACAAGCAGTGTCGACATCGACGCACTCGAACCGAACCCACTCCAGCCACGGGTCCATTGGGACGATGACCAACTCGACTCGTTGGCCGGCTCGATTCGCGAGCACGGAATAATCCAGCCGATTCTCGTCTCTCGTCGAGGCACGAGCAAACCGTTTCAGATTATCGCCGGCGAACGCCGCTGGCGCGCGGCACAGCGTGCCGGCCTTACGACTGTTCCCATTCTCGTCCGTGAAGCGACACCGTCCCAGATCCTCGAACTTGCGCTGGTCGAAAACATCCAGCGTGCCGACCTCAACCCGATCGAGGAGGCACTTGCCTACCGCCAGTTGACGGTTGAATTCGGAATGAAACAATCGCAAGTTGCGGAGCGCGTCGGCAAGAGCCGCCCCGCAATCGCCAACGCCATCCGATTACTGTCCGCACCCGAATCGATCCGGGAAGCGGTTGCCAACGAACAGATCAGCGCCGGCCACGCTCGCGCGCTCCTCGCAGTCGAGGACCCGGTCGTCCAGGAGCAGATTCTGCAGCAGGTAATCCGCCTCGGCCTCAACGTACGGGACACCGAGCGCCTGGCGCAGCGCGCAATGTCGGACACCTCCCGTCGGCCAGCAACGCCACGGCTCGATCCCGGCCTGGCGTCAGTCCAGACATCGCTTCAACGCGCGCTCGGAACGCGTGTAGACATATCACGGGGGAAGTCAGGAGGTCGCATCGTCATCAGCTTCCACTCCGACGACGAGCTCTCCGCGATCCTCGCCCAGATCACAGGCGACGACGATCTGGACGACTACGACGACTGATTGGACACTTTCTCCCGCATCGCAGGAGGAACCCAATCTTCTGCAAGCCGCGCCTCGATCAGATCAGCTACCTCTGCGATCGGCACACGTACCTGCTCCATGCTGTCACGCTCGCGGACCGTCACTGCGTTGTCGTTCAATGATTCGAAATCGACCGTGACGCAGTACGGCGTCCCGATCTCATCCTGACGCCGGTAGCGGCGGCCGATGCTCTGTGTTTCGTCGTACTCGGTCGAGAAGCGCTTCCGCAGTTCAGCGAATAGCGGCTCGGAGACAACCGTCAGCTCTTCCTTCTTCGAGAGCGGCAGAACAGCCACCTGGTACGGCGCAATGCGTGGATGGAATCGCAGAACGACGCGGGAGGTTGACTCCCCCTTCGCGTCTACCGTCTCCTCTTCCTCGTACGCGTCGCACAAGACCATCAGCATCAGTCGATCGACACCCATTGTCGGCTCGACGACGTGCGGCAGGTAGCGTCGATTCTTCGCCTGGTCGAAGTAGGTCAGATCCTCGCCGGACGCCTCCTGGTGCCGATTCAGGTCGAAGTCATAGCGGTAGGCCAGGCCAGTCAGTTCTTTCCAACCGATCGGGTAGAGGTACTCCAGATCCACGGTTCGCCTCGAGTAATGAGACAACTCCTCCGCCGCATGTTCCCGACGGCGCACGCGGTCCGGACGAACGCCGAGCGAATGGACGAACTGCTCCTGTTCGCTAAGCCATGCCTCGAAATGCTGCTCCCAACCTTCAGGCTCAATGAAGTACTCAATCTCCATCTGCTCGAATTCGAGCAACCGGAAGATAAAGTTACCGGGCGTGATCTCGTTGCGGAATACCTTGCCGATCTGCGCGATCCCAAAAGGGATCTTCACCCGGCTCGATTGCATGACGTTCTTGTACTGGACAAAGATCGCCTGTGCCGTTTCCGGACGCATGTAGATCGTCGTCGCCGTCTCGTCGACGACGCCTATCTGCGTCCGGAACATCATGTTGAACGCTCGCACAGGCGTCCAGTTTGACTTGCCACAATTCGGGCAGACAACGGGCGTCTCCTGGATCAACGTCGTCATCTCGGCTTGCGTCATACCCTCAGCGGCGCGACCGAGCGAGTCTTCGATGAGCGTGTCGGCCCGGTAACGGTTGCGACATTCGCGACAGTCGGTCATCGGGTCGTTGAACTCATCAACGTGACCGCTCGCCTCCCAGACACGCGGACTCATGAGGATCCCGCCGTCAAGCCCGACGATATCCGGACGCTCGCGGACGAAACGTTGCCACCATGCCTGCTTGATGTTGTTGCGTAGTTCGACGCCGAGTGGTCCGAAGTCGAACGTGTTCGCCAGTCCGCCGTACAACTCGCTGCCTGCGAAGACAAAGCCTCGCCGCTTGCACAGTGACGCCAGCGCCTCAAGCGTCACGCCCGGGCGTGTCGGTTCACTCATCGTCCCTGCCCCCTCGTCTTCAAGTTTCGTCCAGAATCGAAAGCGGGCGAGACGTAACGTCTCGCCCGCCCATTGTCAACGTTTCATATGGCCTGCGTGGCACACGGGCTACGGTTCCGCGCCAACTCCTGCCAGTTCCGCCTCCGGCTCGATAGCCAGCACGTCGTCGCACGCTTCGACGATCGCCGGCCGCTCCGGGTCCTGCATGTCGCTCGCGATCTTTTGATAAATCTGCGTCGTGGAGATACTGACGTGGCCCAGGATGCGCTGCACGTCACCGAGGTCACGGCCGCGGGTGATCTGATGAGCAGCGAATGAGTGCCGTAGCGTGTGCGGCGTAATCTCGTCGATCCCTGCCGCCTGCGCGTACTGCTTCAGAATCAGCCAGAAACCTTGACGCGTCAGCCGGTGTCCGCGATGGTTCAGGAACAGCGCCGGCTCGTCTGCGACCTTCGCTATCGCCGGACGCCCAACCTCCAGGTACTGCCTGAGTGCCGCCGTCGCCTCCGGACTCAGCTCAACATCGCGCCGTCGGTTCTGCTTGCCGGTACAACAAACTGTCCCGCGCTCCAGGTCAACATCATCGAGATCAAGGTTGACAAGCTCTGAAACGCGCATGCCCGTCGCGTACAGTGTCTGCAACATGGCGCAATCACGGGAGTTCTCTGGCCTCGTCTCACGGGCAGGCTCGTGCAGCAACGACTGAATCTGCTGCTCGGTCATTGCCTTCGGCACGTACTTTTCCACGCGAGGAGACGCCAGCGACTCGGACGGGTCCGAGCGAAGCTCGCCGCTACGGGCCATGAAGCCAAAGAAGGACTTGATCGCAGCTGTCTTGCGGGCAACTGTCGAACTGGCGTACTTGCGTTCACGCATCTGGAGCACGTACGACGTCAGGTGCGTATCCTGTAGTTCGGTCCACGAGCCGATTCCCTGGTCCTCAATGATGAACCCAACGAACTGGTTAAGGTCATTTCGATACGCCGAGACGGTATTCAACGAGAAGTCATTTCCCGCTTCCAGAGCGCCCAGGAAGCGCTCGATGCTATCTCGCATGGGCTAGATCCTCTCGGTTCGAAACAGGGAACGTATCCGGGGCCGTTGACAGTATCTGCGATCGACCCCGGACGAACGGCTACGCCAACAGACGATCGAGCGGTGTGTATTCAAGGCCAAATGCCTCAGCCACGGCCGGGTATGTGACCTTCCCTTTATAGACGTTGACACCCTTTGCGAGCGCTGGGTCGGTCACTGCCGCTTGCATCCCCTTCGCGGCTAACTGCAAGCCATATGGAAGAGTGACATTCGACAGCGCGAAGGTGCTCGTCCGCGGCACCGCTCCGGGCATGTTTGTCACACAGTAATGGACAACGCCATCCACCACGAAGGTGGGGTTGCTGTGGCTCGTCGGACGAACGGTTTCGATGCAACCGCCCTGGTCGATCGCGACATCCACGATCACCGAACCATTGCGCATCGTCGAGACCATTTCAGCCGTGACAAGCTTCGGCGCCTTCGCGCCAGGAATCAGGACTCCGCCGATGAGCAGATCGCAGTTGCGAACCGCCTCGGCGATATTTCCACGGTTCGATGCCAGCGTCTGGAAACGACCGTGCAAAACCTGGTCCAGGTAACGCATGCGGTCGATCGACACATCGAGGATCGTCACGTTTGCGCCCATGCCGAGAGCCATCTGAGCAGCGTTCGTTCCAACGACGCCGCCACCGATGATGACGACATCGGCCGGCGGAACTCCCGCGACTCCTCCAAGCAGCAGGCCGCGGCCTCCGTGAACCTTTTCCAGGTAGTGTGCGCCCACCTGGACCGACATCCGGCCAGCGACCTCGCTCATCGGCGTCAGCAAGGGCAATGCTCGATTCGCCAGTTCGACTGTTTCATACGCGATCGACGCCACCCGGCGATCGATCAGCGTCTTCGTCAGGGCTTCTTCGGCTGCCAGATGGAGATAGGTGTAGAGAATCTGGTCCTCGCGCATGAGGCCGTACTCAGCCTCGATCGGCTCTTTGACCTTCACGATCATGTCTGCCTGTGCGAAGACACCGGCGTGAGAATCGATCATCGTCGCGCCAGCTGCCTCGTACTCGCTGTCCGCGAAGCCGCTCCCGACGCCTGCCGAGCGTTCGACAATAACCTGATGTCCGCGCGCAACGTACTCTGAGACGCCGGATGGAGTTGTGGACACGCGGTTCTCGTTGTCCTTGATCTCCTTGGGGATACCGACGATCATCCTCGAAATGTTCCCTTCACCACATCACCCTTGGGGGTTTGTCCCCACGCGGACAGCGCGCCGGCATATGCGGGAAACGCGACATGCGACAGCACTTGCCCCTCTTCGGGCGAGTCCCACCTCGGCTGTCAGACTCCCCGGCAGCCGCGTCATTCTAACATACATAACTTCAAGCTCCGGCTGGGCATGACTGCCCGAGCCATCGTCGGTCCTGATCCGTAACCAGTACCATTGACGTCGTCTTTTCAGCATAGGTACGATTCAAAATGGTCCGGCGCATTGCCGGCCGCATCTGTCGCCGTCGACCTGACCGGCGATTTCATCAAGAGAGCAGTGAACCGTGGGTTTTCTCAATGCGCTCTACATCATCCCGATTCTCGGTGCGCTCATCTTTCTGCACGAGCTTGGTCACTACGTCATGGCCCGACGTGCGGGTGTGTTGGTTGAGGAGTTCGGCTTTGGCCTGCCGCCGCGCATCTGGGGCGTCAAGCGGGGCGACACGATTTATTCGATTAATGCCCTGCCGATCGGCGGATTCGTCCGCGTAAAGGGCGAGGATGGCAAGTCGTTCGACAGCGACAGCATGCAGGTGAAGACACCCGGGCAACGGGCCAGGTTTCTCGCTGCAGGGTCGATCGTGAACTTCATTACCGCGTTCGTTATCGTCATCCTCCTGGTCGCCGTCCAGGGAGAGCCAACCTCAAATGTCTACATTACCCAGGTCGCACCTGACAGCCCGGCGGAAGCCGCTGGCTGGCAAGTGGGTGATCGGGTTGTCTCTGCCGGTGACGTCGCGATTATCGAAGCAGGTGACATCGGTCCTCTGACAAATGAATTCGCAGGTCGAGAGATGCCGGTCACCCTTCTGCGAGGCAATCAAGAGATTCAGACGACCGTCATCCCACGCGAAAACCCTCCGGCGGACCAAGGGCGTACAGGCATTGCCCTCGGCGATTTCCGCCTGGCTGACATCGAGGTGTCGAGCGTCCCAGCCGACAGCGTGGCCGCTGCTGCGGGATTGAGGGACGGCGACACGATCACCGCCGTCAACGACGTGCTGGTGCATGACTACATGGCCTATGCCGGTTACATCCGCAACAACGCTGGTCAGACAGTCGATCTTACCGTTCGACGTGACGGTCAGTCGTTGATGATCCCTGTCGCGATTCCCGCGGACGTTCCAATGAACGACCCTCCGCTCGGCGAGGAACTCATCCAGAACCTCAGATTCGAGAATATCCCGACTTCCCAGGTCCCGAGGGAGTCGATCAATCTCTTCTTCAGTTCGATCCAGCAGATGGGCGAGGGAATCTTGAGCCTCATTCGAGGCGAGACTCCGCTCGACGACCTCGCCGGACCGATCGGGATGGGACAGCTCACCTCTGAGGTGATAAACGACAGCCCGCTCCCGCTCTGGGTAACGATCGCCAACCTGATGTTTATTCTCTCGCTCAACCTCGGCTTGCTGAATTTGATGCCATTGCCTGCCCTCGACGGTGGCCGGCTACTGTTCGTGCTGATCGAGGTGCTTCGCGGCGGCCGCCGGATATCACCTGAGAAAGAGGGCATGGTCCATTTCGTCGGGATGGTGCTCCTGCTGTCCATTATGATCGGAATTGCCTTCGTCGATGTGGAGCGGCTCATCAGCGGCAACTCGTTCCTGGAGTAATGTTGTCAACAGATACTTGACCTGACGCGGTAATCCTGCAACGCTGCCCGTCAGTTACTGTCCGCGCCTCGACATTCCGCTATCAGGAGGTAATCCGTGTCCCTACTCGCACCGCGCCGCCTCACCAAGCCCGTCTACGTCGGCAATGTCCGCATCGGCGGCGGCGCGCCGATCGTCGTCCAATCGATGACGACATCCGATACTCGTGACCCAAAAGCCACCCTGCGGCAGATTCAGGAGTTGGCAGATGCTGGCTGTGAGATTGTTCGGATCGCAGTCCCGGATCGGAAGGCGGCCGCGGCTCTGCCTGACATCGTTCCTCATTCGCCCGTTCCGCTAATCGCCGACATTCACTTCGAACATACGCTGGCCCTAAAGGCGTTGGACGCCGGAATCCATGGCCTGCGCCTGAACCCTGGCAACATCCGCAAGCACGAGGATGTCCGCGAGGTCGTCAAAAAGGCGAAGGAACGGAACACGCCGATCCGCATCGGTGTCAACTTCGGCTCTGTCGCGCCGATGACCGAGGAGTTCGTCGACGAGATGGCCCAGCAGCACGCTACCCAGGTCGAACTGGTTGCCGAGCACATGGTCCGCAGCGCAATCGGCCACATTCGGATACTCGAAGACCTCGATTACGACAATATCAAGATCTCACTCAAGGCCTTCGAAGTTCCCGTCATGCTTGAAGCATATAAGCGGATGGCCACGCGCAATGCGTACCCGCTCCATCTTGGCGTAACCGAAGCGGGCACTCCACGAGCCGGCAGCGTCCGCTCGGCAGTTGGCCTTGGTACGCTCCTGGCCCTCGGCATCGGCGATACGATCCGCGTTTCGCTCACGACCGACCCGAAAGAGGAAGTCTTCGTCGCTTACGAAATCCTCAAGTCGCTGGAGCTGCGGCAGAAGGGCGCGACAATGGTCGCCTGCCCAACCTGCGGCCGCGTCGAAGTCGATCTGTTCAGCATCGCCAACCGTGTTGAAGCGTTCCTGGCGGAAATCGACGAGCCGATCAAGGTTGCTGTCATGGGCTGCGTCGTCAACGGCCCCGGTGAGGCACGTGACTCCGATGTCGGCGTCGCGGCTGGCAAGGGCAAGGGTCTTATCTTCCGCAAGGGCGAGATCGTTCGCACCGTTAAGGAAGACGAAATCTTTGATGCTCTGAAGGCAGAGGTTTACGCCGTCGTAGCCGAACGCCAGGCCGAACGCGAAACCGCCGGCGTCGCCTGAACACACCTTCGATGAGATCGTTGACCAGACCATGGGCAGGGGACGATCCAGATTCGGCGTTTGCCGGTCAACGCCGGCCCTCAGTTCGGAGCCGTCGCGGTCTCATATACTGGTGTCGGCTTCGGAACCGGACCCAGGTTCTCGGGAATCACGAACCAGAATTCCGAACCTTTCCCGACCTCGCTTGTCGCCGCCACCGTTCCGGAATGCGCCTGAACGATGTGCTTGACGATTGCCAGCCCGAGGCCGGTCCCCGGGCCGGTCCGCGCTTTGTCGGTCTTAAAGAAGCGCTCCCAGATCCGTGGCAGATCGTCGGGCGGGATACCTACGCCGCTGTCCTGGACATAGAACCGCACGCCCCCCTCACTCGGACCTGCGCCGATCGTCACCGTGCCGCCAGCAGGTGTATGGACAACCGCATTGGTGACGAGGTTGATGAGCGCCTGATTCAACCGCCGCTCATCACCGACCAGTGCTCCAATTTCCTCCTCAACCTGAGTCTTCAACGAAACGTCATGGCGTTCAGCGAGTGGACGCATTCGATCACGCACGTCGTGTACCAGTAATGCCGAATCTATGTGGCGCAGAACGAGCGTCCCGCCAATCGTTTCAAGCCGAGTCAGGTCGAGCAGATCGCGGACAAGCGCCGTCATGGAATCAACTTCATTGTCGATCTTCTGCAGGAACGTTCCCGCCTCCTCATCGTCCTCGCGAATGTCGAGCAGCGTCTCAGTCAGGATCTTGATCGTCGACAGTGGCGTCCGCAACTCATGAGAGACATTTGAGACGAAGTCGCGTCGAAGATTCTGGAGCCGGTTCACCTCGGTGATGTCGCGCAGCATCACGAGTGCCTCTACCGGCCTCTCGTTGAGCCGAACGACGACTGCGTTCACGAGCCGGCCCTCGCCTGGTATCTCAAGCGTGTGCTGTTGCTCTTCGCCAGTGTCGAGACAGCGCCTGACGGCACGATTCAGTTCATGATCGCGAGTTGCGCTCATGAACGTCCTGCCGGTTGGATTCCTCCCTCCGAACAACGACCCGGCGGCGACGTTCGCGTACGTCACCCTGCCGTCATGTGCGACCCTCATCAAGCCGTCGTTCATCCGGTCAAGAACCTGCGTCAACTGCGTCAGCAACAACAATGTGTCCCGGCGACGTCGCTCTTCCGTGACAGCCGCCTGGGCGACCGTTTGCAATGCGTGATCGATCTGGTCGTGTGCATCGAGCATGGCGAGCGGCTCTACGTCGATGTCCGACGTTTCTCTGGCAACTCTCTCCAGCATCTGTAACCGCCTCGCCGCTCGACGAGTCAGCCAGCCGGCAACGAGTGCTGCGACCACAACGCCCGCAACGACTCCCCAGACAAGTGAGCCACTCAGTCCACCGAGAATCATGCCACCGAGCAGGAGAACCATCGGTAGCAGAATCTGCGCGAACAGCCCTCGCATTGACTTACCCTTCGAAGCGGTAGCCGACGCCGCGGACGGTCACGATCCGGGTTGGATGGCGAGGATCGTCCTCGACAAGATCACGCAACCCCTTGATGTGTACATCGACAGTCCGCTCGTCTCCCGAAAAGTCACTGCCCCAGGCACCGTCCAGAATCTGTTGCCGCGACAAGGCGAGCGACTGGTTGCGGACCAGATACGCCAGTAAGTCGAACTCGCGTGGACGCAACGTAATCTCTGCTTCGCCCAGCCACGCTCTTCGCTCGCCAGGCGATACGCGCAAATTCCCGAACTGGCGCTGCTCCTGTCGATTGGCTGACTCGCGCACCGCCGACCGGCGAAGGAGCGCCCTCACACGAGCTTGAAGTTCCCTCAGGCTGAACGGCTTCGTCAGGTAGTCATCAGCACCAATTTCAAGTCCCAGGACACGGTCAACCTCTTCGCCACGTGCCGTCAACATCAAGATCGGCACCTCTGAGCGCAATCGCACCCGGCGACAAACCTCAAACCCGTCCAACCCTGGCAACATGACATCCAGTACGACCAGATCCGGCCCTGCCTCATCGATTTCCCTGACCGCCGAGTGTCCGTCGTGCAATACCGTCACGCGGTAGCCCTGCCGCTCCAGGTTGAAGCGCAGTGCATCCGCCAGTGCGGGCTCGTCTTCGACAACGATGATTGATTCCTCGGCCATTACTCCCCTGTTTCTTATCGGAATCATTGTACGCGGGTAAACGGCCGTCGCCGAAACGGGCTGTGCTATCGTTCGATGCGGCCGCGCCCGAATTGGCGCGGGGACGGAGGCTGAAGCAGATGCGTCGGGGAGTTGCGGCAATCGGGCTTTGTTCGTGGGACCGATTTATCGTCACCGACCATTACCCTGGACCAGGTGAGTATGCGATCGTGCGCCAGCAGATCGAACAGGCCGGAGGCACAACTGGCAATACCTGCCACGCGCTCGCCCGGCTTGGGATTGAGGTTATGATTGCATCGGTTGTCGGCGACGATCCCGAAGGACTCGCGCTGAGTGAATCCCTGCACGCGGCTGGCTGTGACACGAGTGCCATCGCCGTCCGGTCAGGCTCCAGATCCGATTCAGGCGTTATTATCGTCTCCGGCGCGTCAGGTCAACGTGACCGGACGATCTACTGGATCCAGGGCGTGAAGCCGACCATGGGCGACGCGCTCCCAGTCGATCGGATGCTCGAACATGAGTGGGTCCACGTCGACGTCGATGATCCACGTCTGCGCGCGTTCTTCCTCGACCTGCCGGCGCACCGTAGCCCCCGCACGAAGCTCTTCGGAACGATGACGTATCTTGTCGAGATGCCGAACCGCTCCGGCTGGCAACACGCACTTCGATTTGATGCACTCACCGGGAATGAGCGCGAGCTGCGAGCATTGCTTGGCACCGAGACGCTGGACGACTCGATCGCCCGCGTTCAGCGCGACCTCGTCGCGAGCGCATGTCAGGTCGTCTTCCTCAGTCGGGGACCGAACGGAGCAATCGCGATCCGCGAGACAAGTACCGAAACGTCGCCAGCCATCACCGTCGATGTCGTCGATACGACCGGAGCAGGTGACGCATTCGCCGCAGGTTGCCTGTGGGGACTGCTCGACCGAATGGACGACACCACCATCCTGCGTCGCGCCAACCTCCTCGGCGGCCTCGCCTGCCGGGAACTTGGCGCACGTGCCAGCCTCCCGGATCGCGCAGAAGTGGACCAGTACCTGACAGGGTCGTCATCGTGAGTTCGTTCGCCGTCTCTCGTTTTGATCTCTCATCTATGGCCAGCCAGGCGAGGCTCACCATCGTCGGCGTCACCGATGGTAAGCCGTTCCATGCTGTCGAGAAGTACCTCATCGATCACATCGAACGCGGCCACATGACCGGTATGGACTGGTTCTCCTCCGAACGAGCACGTCAGTCCGCAGACCCTGCCACGCTTCACGACGATGTCCGCTCGATCGTATCGGTCGCCGTCCCATTCTGGTCGGGCCACGCTGAGCCGCCAAACGACGGCGTCTTGCGAGGGCGCATCGCTCGGTACGCCTGGGGCCGCGACTATCACTCGACGTTGAAGAAACGGATGCGCGAGCTGGTCGCATCCATAGAACGGCTTCTCGGGAGAACCGTCGAGTCCCGCATCCTGGTAGATACCGCTCGAACAGTCGACCGCGCTGTTGCCGCCCGCGCAGGCACCGGCTGGTACGGCAAGAATTCGATGATCATCGTCCCTGGCCACAGTTCGTGGACCATGCTCGGCGAGATCATGCTCGATGTTGAGATCCAGCCGGACGTTCCGCTAGCGAAGGACTGCGGACGCTGCACGATCTGCATCGACCGTTGTCCTACCGGCGCGATCGTCGAACCGTACAGGATCGATGCCCCACGCTGTATCTCGTACCTCACAATCGAGCATCGCGGTGTCATCCCCCACCACCTCCGCCCGCTGATGGGGAATCTCGTCTTCGGCTGTGACATTTGTCAGGATGTCTGCCCGTATACCAACGCCGCCAGAATTGTCGTCGACCCCGATTTCAGTCCTCAGACAATCGATAATTCGTTCCCGTCACTGGAGTTTCTGACCACGATGACTGAGGAGCAGTTCCGCCAGACGTACAGCGGTACGCCAGTCACGCGCGCCAAACGCGCCGGGATCGCCCGCAACGCCGCAATCGCACTCGGCAACAGCCGCGATACCCGCGCGGAACCAATCCTGACGAACGCGCTCAACCTCCACGATGAGCCGCTGGTACGCGGTCATGCCGCCGTCGCGTTGCGTCAATTGATGTCCGACGCCGCTATCCCCGTCTTGCTGTCCGCGTGGTCAATGGAGCGAGACGACTACGTGCGTGACGAGATTCGGAGATCGCTGGAAGCCGACACATCGCAGGTGCTCGTGGGCGACGCTCCCGACACAATGACAACATCATTGTAGGTGGATCCGGAGGTTCAAACGGTGCTGCTACTCGTCGATATCGGAAACACAAACGTCAAGTTTGGCATTGACGTCGACGGCCAGCTCAAGACACGCTGGCGCGTCCACACCGACCGCACCAGCATGCCCGATGAGTGGTGGATCGTCCTCAATACGCTCGCAGTTGCGGATGGAATCGTCCTGACCGCGATTGATGGCGCCGTCGTCAGCAGCAGCGTGCCATCAGTCACTCCCTGGATCACGACGATGATCCGCGACCGGATTGGGATCGAGCCGGTCGTAGTCGGCCCATCAACTGACCTCGGTATCACCGTCGATATCGACAATCCAACCGAAGTTGGCCCCGACCGGCTCGTCGACGCAGCTGCTGCCTACCAGAAGTTCGGAGGTCCGGTCGTCGTTCTTGACTTCGGAACAGCAACGACCCTTAACGTCGTTAACCACGATGGCGCGTTCATTGGCGGAGCGATCGCGCCCGACCTGCGCTCGGCTCATGACGCACTCGTCGGGAAAGCCGCCAAGCTCACCAGCGTCGACCTCGTCTTCCCATCGTCCGTCATCGGCCGCAACACGGTCGCGGCGATGCAGTCGGGCATCATGCTCGGATACGTCGGCCTGATCAATGGACTCATCGCACAGATCGACAATGAGCTGGGCGAACAACCCACTGTTGTTTCAACAGGCGGCTTCGGCGGGGTCTTCAAAGATCGATGTCCACGCATCTCGACCTACGCCCCTGACCTCA
This sequence comes from uncultured Chloroflexia bacterium, assembly GCA_963763325.1. Classification (GTDB taxonomy): domain Bacteria; phylum Chloroflexota; class Chloroflexia; order Thermomicrobiales; family CFX8; genus JBBECJ01. The sequence continues at coordinate 75,337 of CAVXOL010000023.1, read as the reverse complement.
CAATCGACGGCCTGCGCCTCGTTTGGCGCCGCCACGCCACAGTTGCTGACACCAGCGCCGTGTGATTCATCGGTCCAGCGCAATTCGGTAACGCAAGCTCTGATGACATCGCTACAGCGACGTTATCCCCACTCGGCATCGAGAAATCCCAGGTTCGTCGCTGCGTCGAACGCCTTCGCTGATGCCTCAAGGAGCAAGAGCGTGTCAACGGCGTCGTCAAGATCGAGTGTCTCAACCGGAGAGTGCGAGTAACGCCGTGCGATATTGATGACTCCTGACGGGACACCCTCCCGCACGAGGTGGACTGCCGAGGCGTCCGACGTACCGCCGTAGAAGATCGCTTCCTGGAGGGCAATCCCGGCGTCGGCAGCGGTTCGGCGCAGAAAGTCGCGCATCCCTGGGTTAATGTGGTGGCCGGACGAGCCTCCCGAGCTCGCAAGACCAAGGACAGGCCCACCGCCGATTCGCATCCGAAGATCCTTGTGGAAGTCGACATCCGGCGTCCCGCCTGACGGCACCGTATCGACGACGATCGCAGCGTCAGGGTTCAGTCGGTGAGTCGCGATCTTTGCTCCTCGCAGCCCGACCTCCTCCTGGACCGTAACGACGACATGCAGTGTGCAACCCAGCTCCTGGCTTCGCATTCGCTCGGCCAACAGCACGACGAGCGCGCACGACACTCGATTGTCGATCGCCTTGCCGCTGACTCGCTTCGGATTCGCCAATACCTCCATCGGCTCGTCATACGCAATCGCGTCGCCGACGCGGATGCCCAGTGCCTCGACCTCGGCAGCCGAGTCAAACCCCATGTCAACGTACAGCTCGCGGATTCCCGGCGCGCGCCCACGTTCGTCGGCGGATTGCACGTGACCAGCCTTAACGCCGACGACTCCTCGCAGCCCACGAATGCGTACATGCCTGCCGATCAGCAGTGTCTCGATGACTCCACCAACACGCTCGAATCGGATCATCCCGTTCGGTTCGATCGACTTGACCAGTGCCCCGATCTCGTCGGAGTGCGCCGCGACCATCAGCGACGGGCCGCTTCCTTCCGCGTTCACTCGCGCAAAGACATTTCCGTACGAATCGACCATGGTTGATTCGGCGTTTGGAGCAAGCAACTCCTGAAGCCTTGCGACCACGGCATGCTCATGACCGGAGACTCCATCCAGACCCGCCAGTTCCCTCAGCAGATCCTTGATCCGCTCTCTCAACGTCGCTCGATCGTCCACGATCCCTCCCCCTCCGTCGTACAAGAAAACGCAGCACGTTGTTGTGCTGACGTGAAGGCTATAATAAGGTGGCGCCTGACGGATCCGGTCGAGATCTTACGCCGGAACACCGATGATTCAATGAGATTCCGACCTGAAACGATGCGGCCATGATCTGGGCGTCCTCTCGCTGGACTGCTCCAGGCAATCGACGCACCCCGTTTCAGATCGGGCTACGGGAGGTGGGCTGTGAAGACATACCCCGTCGAAAAGATCCGTAACATAGGATTGTTCTCACACGGTGGCGCCGGAAAGACGTCATTGACAGAGGCGATGCTCTTCACAGGCAAGGCCATCAACCGGCTCGGGCGCGTCGAAGAAGGAAACACCGTCTCCGACTGGGACCCCGATGAGGTCAAGCGCACAATCTCGATCAGCGCCACACCGGCACCACTCGACTGGAAAGACCACAAGATCAACATCATCGACGCGCCCGGGTACGCCGACTTCGTCGGCGAGGTGAAAGCAGCAATGCGCGTCGTCGATGCCGCCGTCGTCCTTCTCGACGCTTCGGCCGGCGTCGAAGTCGGTTCCGAGTACGCGTGGCGCTATTCCGCAGAACGTAACCTGCCGACGATCGTCGTCATCAATAAGATGGACCGCGAGAACGCCGACTTTGCATCGAGCCTCGCTGCGGCTCAGGCAAGCTTCGGGCAGAAGGTCGTGCCACTCTGCATCCCAATCGGCCGCGAATCTGGACTGCGCGGCGTTGTCGATCTACTGACAATGCGTGCCAGCCTGTTTTCCGACAATCGTGATGGCACAACAACCGACGCCGATATTCCGGCAGAAATGCTCGACGAAGTCGAGACGTACCGTCTCCAGATCGTTGAGAAGATCGCCGAAAACGACGAAGACCTGATGCTTCGCTACCTTGAAGACGATGAGATCTCCGCAGATGAACTGCGGTCGGGACTCCGCGCTGGTGTCGCCAGGGGCGACATCGTTCCGGTTCTCTCCTGCGCTGCATCGACGAACCGCGGCGCGAATATTTTGCTCGACGCAATCGTCGATCTCGCTCCGGCACCCGGCCCGATCACGGCACAGTCGGTTGACGGCGGTGAGGTCACGCTTAACGCCGATCCAAACGGACCGATCGCCTCCTTCGTCTGGAAGACGATCGCCGACCCGTTCGTCGGCAAGCTGACCTACTTCCGCGTCTACTCCGGGACGTTCAAGTCAGACACCCATATCTGGAACGTCAATCGGAACAAAGATGAACGCGTCGGCCAGCTCTACCTGTTGCGCGGCAAGGAGCAGATTCCCGTCTCGGAAGTCTGTGCTGGAGACATTGGCGCCGTCGCCAAGCTCGTCGAGACGACGACCGGCGACACTTTGACCGATCCTCAGCACAAGGTCATCATCGATGGGATCGAGTTTCCGCAGCCGCTCTTCACAGCCGCTGTCGCGCCCAGGACCAAGTCGGACCTCGATAAGATGGGCAGCGCGCTCCAGCGTGTAGCGGATGAGGACCCGACGCTCCACATCGGCCGTGATCCCGCCACCGGCGAAACGATCGTGAGTGGCCTCGGCGAGTCGCACGTCCAGATTGCCATGGAACGGATGGCCACGCAAGTTCGGCGTCAACGTCGACATCGGCTTGCCGGTCGTCCCCTATCGCGAGACGATCCAGAAGGCGGTTCAAAAGATCGAGTACAAGCATAAGAAGCAGACCGGCGGTCACGGCCAATACGGACACGTCTTCATTGACCTCGAGCCGGCGGAAGAGGACTTTCAGTTCGAGGAGAAGATCTTCGGCGGTTCGGTGCCTCGACAATACATCCCGGCCGTCGAAAAAGGCGTCCGCGAGGCGATGGAAGAGGGCATCCTGGCCGGCTTCCCGGTCGTCAACATCAAGGTTACGTTGACCGACGGCTCGTACCACAATGTCGACTCCTCGGAGATGGCCTTCAAGCTTGCCGCATCGCAGGCGTTCAAGAAGGCGGCTCAGTCAGCCAACCCGGTCATTCTCGAACCAGTCCTCAAGCTCGCCGTCACGGTTCCGGACACCTATACCGGCGACATCATGGGCGACCTGACCGTCAAGCGCGCGCACGTCAGCGGCATGACGCCGGCAGGAGATGGCTTCACGACGATCGAGGCAACCGTGCCGTCCGCCGAGGTTCAACGGTACGCCACCGATCTGCGCTCATTAACCCAGGGACGCGGCACCTTCACGACCTCGTTCAGCCACTATCAGCAGGTGCCGTCGCACCTCACTGACTCGATCATCGCGGCCCACCGCGCCCGACAGGAAGCACATTCCTGATAGACTCTGCGCGAGTCCCGCCGATGCGGCGGGACTCGCGTTGTCCGTGAAAGGAACCTGATGTCCGCGGTGTCCAGACGCCCGAAGCCGTTGAGTCCACCACTCCCACCAGCCGATGTCACCCTCGTCTTCGACGGTGGATCGCTCGGCAATCCTGGCAAAGGCTACGGCAGTTTCGTCTATCAGGGAGTCATCGAAACGCCGACTCCCGTCCGGCTCGATTATCCGGGCCAAACGACAAATAACGAGGCAGAGTATATGACGATGCTGCACGGCCTGAGGACGATTATTCGTGAGCTCGAGCGCGACGCGCGCGATCCAGCCAGCGTGAAGGTCAATGTTCTCTCTGATTCGAAGCTCGTCGTTGAGCAGGTCAGTGGACGCTGGAAGGTGCGCCACGCTCCGTTGCGGCCGTTTCAGACTGAAGCTCGCGATCTACTGGCTCGCTTCGCCGCCTGGCATCTCCAATGGCAGCCGCGCCTCGAGTCTGTTCGGCTCCTCGGCCATTGACCGCCGATGGTCCTACAATCGCCGCGTCGCCTGGGGAGCCGTTCCCTGCATTTGAGTTGCGAACTTGCCGCGATCGTCCCTGCACCCTGGATCCACGCTCGACGATCGTCATCTACTATCGCGGGCACTGGTGCGGGCATTGTCGCACCCAGTTGACCGAGTTAGCACGGGAGATTGACACATTCCGTGCTCTCAACGTCAGAGTGGTCGCGATCAGTGCAGACGACGTCGTCGGCGCCAATGATATGTGCAACGACATCGGCGGCGTTATCGATGTTCTGTCCGATCCGGCGTCATCCGCTATTCAGCGACTTGGTCTGGGCGATCACGATGACATGGTAGACCACATCATCGCCAGGCCGGCTGTCTTCGTCATCGATTCTGAAGGCATCGTTCGCTATCGTTACGTCAGCCGATCTGCGACCGACAGGCCAACGAGCGCACTCCTTGCACTCGCCGCTGAGTCGCTGAACCGTCCTGGCCGGAAGGAGTCCATGTCCGCATGAACCACTTCCTGGTTCCGCAACGATTGATTCTCACTACCTCGGTCCTGCTAATTCGTACTTCGACGTTGATCTTTCGGCGCGATCGCTCCCGCCCTGCCCGTGCAGAAGCCTACCGCGACCTCTTCGCGACACTGGCGACGCTCTATGAAGCCGCCGCTCGCCTTCGTCCAGATTGGCGCGACCGCTGGCGCGACCGCCGCGACCACGAACTACCCCCGAAGTACGAGTTCGGCGACGAGATCGCTCGCGACGCCGCATACGATGTCCGCTACGCAACATCTCTTCTGCAACGCTACCGCTGGAAGTCGGTCGTTCAGCCACTGTTCGTCGAAATCGACGATCCTGCCTGGTCTCGATTCGCCGCAACCGCCAGCGAAGTCTCTCCGGCACTGCTTGCCATTGCCGATCGCAATCAGGGTATGCTTCGCGAAGACGAGATCGACTGGATCAACGCTGCCGTCGAACAGTTCGATGAGGCGTCTCGCCGACGACGGCGCTCGGCGGCCTCGGATGTCCCGCGCGCACAGCAAATCGCCGAGGGGGCCTATCAACCAGTCTATATCTCGATCCAGCTCTCTGAGCGCCTCATCGACCGCCTGCGCTTCGAAGCCACACAGCGATAAAAGCGTCGTTCCCCGATTGTCAGTTCAGCCATCGTGGTGGTATGATCTTCGACGCGGGCGGTTAGCTCAGCTGGTTAGAGCGCTACGTTGACATCGTAGAGGTCACTGGTTCGAGTCCAGTACCGCCCACCAGATCCCTGAATCATGGCACTGACCGGGACGAGTACCGAAGTATTCGGTTTCAGAGACGTGAGACCACCGGCTGGAAGTCTTGCGAGTTCGACACTTGGGAACACCCCCCGCGAGCCGAGCGGCGAACGCGCCAACGCGCAAGTAACTGCTCCCGCCTTGCCCCCGTTAACGGGCAACCCCGAGCGGCGCATTCCGCGCCGGAAGGAGGGTGGAACCACGCCAGGCCGTGATAGCGCCTGCCGTCCCTTGAGGCGGCAGGCGCTTTTGTGTTTGCGTCGAATCATTGATCGGTAGGGGAAGGAGGGACGGATGACCAGTACGAAGCCGCCAACGGCGTCGTGATTACCGTCTGTTGCCCGTACTCGATCTTCACCCGCTGACTTGAAATTGACGAAGGAGTGAGTCCATGGTTAGCCAGGCAGCCGCCCCAGACGAAATGCAGATATCATCTGACAACCCGGAAGAGTACGACCTTGCCAGAATGAGGCACTCTGCCGCCCACGTGATGGCCGAGGCAGTCCTCGACATCTTCCCGGACGCGAAACTCGCGATCGGCCCCGCGATCGACAGTGGCTTCTACTACGACTTCGAGTTGCCGCGCTCACTCTCGCCCGATGATCTGGAGCAGATCGAGGCGCGGATGCGGCAGACACATCAAAGCCCGCGAATCATTTGAGCGCCGAGAAGTCTCTCGCGATGACGCGCTCTCGCTCTTCGCCGAATCAACCGTACAAACTGGAACTGATCCAGGATCTCCCTCCCGACGAAGTCATCAGCACCTATCAGAATGGGCCCTTCCTCGATCTCTGCCGGGGACCGCACGTCGCGGACACGTCGAAGATCGGCGCATTCAAGCTACTCAACATTGCCGGAGCCTACTGGCGCGGTGACGAGAAGCGTCCAATGCTCCAGCGCATCTACGGCACGGCCTGGCGAACGCAGGCAGACCTGGACGCATACCTGAATCAGCTCGAAGAAGCGCGCAAACGCGACCACCGCCGCGTTGGACGTGAACTTGGCCTGTTCACGCTGTCCGAGGACATCGGCCAGGGGATCCCGATCTTCTTCCCGAAAGGGGAGATGGTCCGCTACCTGATGGAGTGCATACGTCCGCGAAACACAGACCCGCTACGGATACCAGCACGTCTGGACCGGTCATCTCGTTAAGGAAGACCTGTACATCCGATCCGGCCACCTGGAGCACTACAGCGACGTGATGTTCCCAGTCATGGAGGATGAGGGTGTCCGGATGCGGCTCAAGCCGATGAACTGCCCGTCGCACATGACGCTCTTCAACCAGCAGCTGCATTCCTATCGTGAGCTACCGTTACGCTATGCCGAGTTCGCGACGCTTTACCGATACGAGAAGAGCGGCGAGCTGAGCGGCCTTACCCGCGTCCGTTCGTTGACGCAGGATGATTGCCACATCTTCTGCACGGAAGAGCAGATCGGCGAAGAGTTCGGACAGGCACTCGATCTGATCACGGAGATCCTCGACACCTACGGTTTCACGGACTATCACATCCAGCTCTCGCTCCGTGGCGACGAGGGCAAATACGTCCAGGATGACGAGAAGTGGACCCGCGCCGAGCAAGCACTGCGAGACGCGATGGACTGCAAAGGGCGTTTCCTACGTCCCTGTCGACGGGCGAGGCGGCCTTCTACGGCCCGAAGGCTGACTTCATGGCGAAAGATGTCCTGGGGCGCGAATGGCAGCTCTCAACGATCCAGGTCGATTTCATCCAGCCTGAGCGCCTCGGTTGCGAATACATCGGCGAAGACGGGCAACCTCATACGCCTGTCGTCATTCACCGCGCGGTAACCGGTAGCACCGAACGATTCCTCGGCGTCCTGATCGAGCATTTCGCGGGCGCCTTTCCGGTCTGGCTGGCGCCGATCCAGGCTGTTGTCATCCCGATCGCCGACCGGCACGTCGAATATGCTGAGCAGGTCGGTGCTCGCTTACGACAGGCAGGCATGCGGGTTGAGGTCGATAACGGCGGCGACCGAATGCAGAACAAGATTCGCCAGGCACAGAACCAGAAGGTGCCGTACATGTTGGTCGTCGGCGATAAGGAAATCGAAGCAGACGCCGTCGCCGTTCGTCTCCGATCAGGCGAAAACCTGGGCGCCGTCGAAGTCGCAAGCTTCATTGAGCTGGCCGGGTCGGTCGTTTCGTCGAAATCGCTGGAACTACAACCGTAGCGACGTGAAGTCGCCGGCAAGACAACCGCCCCGCAACCATCTCGCGGGGCGGTTGTCTTGCCGGCGACGATCGGGTATCGTCCTCCGGCCAACGAGTGACGAGGGGAGCTTGCCGGGTGCCGGTCGAGACGAATAGCCGATCAGAACGGATGCAGCAATACCGTACGCTGCTCGTCATCGCCGCCGTTCTTGTCATCGCCTGGCTGGTTTGGTCGTCGCGCGGAGCGCTATTCCCGTTCGCGCTCGGTCTCGTCTTCTCGTACGTGATTTCCCCACTCGTCAATCGCGTTCAACTCGCCATCCCGGACCGTGGCTGGCTCGGTCGATCGCGCCGCACGATCGCTGTCCTGCTCGTGTACATCACGGCGATCATGGTATTCATCTCCACGATCGCCACGATCGGCCCACGTCTCGTCAACGAAACCGTCGAACTGATCGAGAGCCTCCCGGACTACGCAGAAACCGTTCGCGAGGAGAGCAATTACTGGAACGAGTGGTATGAGGAGACGGTTCCAGTAGACATTCGCCTTGAAATTGAGGCGAACCTGGACCAGATCGGAGGCGTCGTCGCTGGCGCGGCCCAGTCAGCCCTCATGACCACCTTCGGTACGATCCAGCGCGTGTTCGGTTTTCTAGCTGGACTCATTCTCCTGCCACTCTGGACGTTCTATGTGTTAAAGGACCAGCGCCGAGCGCTCGACTTCTTCTATAGCATCTGGCCAAAGGCGATCCAGCCAGATGTTCGCAACATCGTCGGAATCGCCGACCGCATCCTCGCAGCATATATTCGGGGACAGTTGCTGCTCGGGCTGGTCGTTGGTGTCGTGACCTTCATCGGCCTCTACTTCGTTGGAGTCGATTACGCCGTCCCGCTGGCCGTCCTGGCCGGCATCTTCGAGATGATTCCAATCCTTGGCCCGTGGCTCTCTGGCGCTGCCGCCGTGATCGTCGTCCTGGCTACCGACCCCGGAAAGATCTGGGCCGTCATCATCCTGTTCGTCGTGATTCAGCAAGTCGAAAATACGTTCCTTGTGCCGAAGATCCAGGGTGACGCCGTCGACCTGAACCCTGCAATCATCATGATCCTGCTCGTTGTCGGCAGTGCAGTGTCTGGTTTGCTCGGGGTGATCATTATCGTACCGTTGGCCGCCATTCTTCGCGACGTCTTTGTCTATATTTACGGACGGCTCTCTGAGGAAGGCAACCTGACCGAGTCGACGGAACCTGAGCCATCAACCTGACGCGGGATCGTCGGCAAATAGCGCCGCCATTTCGGTGATAAATCGTTCCTCATCGTCGATTTCCATCCTGTAAGCGTCGTCCGCCGCGCCAACAGGACTTGGTGGCAGGACAAACCGGACCCAGCCCTCGCTGGCGGCCGTGCAGACGAAGTCCGTGACCCTTCCCTCGAACTTGCTGTAAGGTACCGGCGGAGCAAGGGCCTTGTAATAGCGTTCGCCCATTCCATTTGCAGTCCAGATCATTCGGATCAACGTTCGATGCCGGGATGGCAGCCCGGACGTGACGAGCTCCTGTGCCATCACGCCGCGCACGAATGCAGTCAACCATCCCAACTCACGCATCCTGTTTCCGCAAATCGGGCAGATCCCGGCTGGAGCGTCAGGAAAGTCGAATGAGCGCCTGCATGTATCGCACCAGAGATAGGTTCGCTTGGCCATCAGTCAGTCCGTTATCCATTCCCGGTTTCCGCAGGTGTCCTTGCCGCAAACTGGCGAAGTTGATAGGGTGTTTCAGGCTGAGTTGTCCACACTCGTTCGTCCTCGTCAGCCGACGTGACGGGCGCGATCACGCGCTGCAATCGGAACCGCTGGGAGGAAACAACGCGTGCTGGAGATCCACTCGGCCCTGTACACGACTCTGCTGATTCTATCGGGTGGCCTGGCGTTATGGGCACTCTTCCTGATGGCCACCGGTCGGCCCATCGACGGAGCATACCGATCAACATACGTTCTGACGATTGGCGTCTCGGTCGCGCAGGCTATCGTCGGCCTGATCCTGTTCCTCGATGACTATCGCCCGGCGAACAGTTTTCACTACCTGTACGGCGTCAGCCTGATGGTCTTCACTGGAGCAGGCTACGTGTTTGCCTCACGCGGCTCATCAAACCGCGAACCGCTCGTGCTCGGGATTGCGTCCGCGGCAGCCGTCGGCCTGATATGGCGTGCCTGGCTCACCGCCCACGGATAGCGCCGCCGGCCCCTCATCCGCCGACAGACGACCGAATTTGCCACGTCGTCCGAGTATGAGAAATCCCCAGCCGTCCATGTGCGCCTCATGCACAGTGGAACTCGGAGTTGGCCACCCGGCAATCGGCTTCAAGAGGACCCGTAGCTGCTCCTGCAGACTCGTTACTGTCCCTGACCACGTCAAGCGGATGACGGTCTGATATTTGGCGATCTCTGGCAGGTGTACACAAACATCGGCGGGGCCGACAACCGGACCCGCCGAGCACTTGCAGGTTGAGACTCTATTCCTCGCCCGCGCTCTTGTCGGCCCAACGCTGGACCAGATGGGTCAGGAGAATGCCGATGATCATCAGCGGGAATACCAGAATCAACTCCATCGCTTCGGTCGCGCGATAAAACATCCCGTATGTCCTCTCAGCCGGCGCGTTGCCGATTACTCCGCGAGTGTTTCGATGAAGGCGATGATCTGGTTGATCTCCTCGTCAGTCAGCACGCCTTCGAACGACGGCATGATCGGCGGGAAACCCTGATGGACCTTGGCTGTCGGATTCAAGATCGATTCGCGGATGTACTCCTCGTCAGCCGTGACGGTGCTCCCGTCTTCAAGCGGAACCTCGCTCCCGAACAATCCCTGCCAGGTCGGTCCGGTGCCGTCGCTCCCGTCAACAGAATGACAGCTCGTACAGTTCGCCGCTGCGAGTTGCTGGCCGGCGGCCGCGTCTGGGTCTTCCGGAGTATCGCCAGACGGCGTTGGCGGTGGCGGTGGCGTCGGAATCTGTCCCTCGTTGGCTGCCAGCGCCGCTTCATAGACTTCATCCCAATAACCGAGGTGGATGAGATTGACGAGATCGGTCACCTGCTCGTCGTTCAACGGACCGCCCTCGTCCTCGTGCCAGGCAGGCATGATCGGTCCACGACCGCGTTCGATCGTGCGGCGAATCACTGGCTCGCGTAATTCCCAGAGGGCTCCTTCTACCTGGTTGTCCGGTGTGTTGAGTGGGACGCCCTGTCGACCGGTCGCCAGCCCATCCTCGCCGTGACAGACGAGGCAGTTCGAGACATATAGTTCAACGCCACGGTGCGCGGACTCGTCAAGCTTGTCCTGCGCGGCCGTTTCTCGCCGGTTTGGCTCGTTGAACAGGTAGACGACGGCGAATGTCGCGACGGTGACCAGTCCTATTGCGACGACAGTCGCTAACTTTTGCGACGCTCCCACTCGTCCTCGTCTCTTCCTACCAGCCTACGGCCTGTCGGCCACCTGTCGATCACGGTACTCGCCTACCAATACCCGGCTCACTCGCGTCGCATCAATTACAGTTTGACCGCCTGAGACGGGTCGTACGAACTGCGCACGATCGCGCCTTCAGGGTCAGTGTTCACAATAACGTTGCTACCATCGACGACCATCGGGAACAAATCCAGCGGTCTTGGTGCCGGCCCGGCAACCCGCTCACCCACCCGATTGTAGACTGAGCCGTGGCACGGGCAAATGAACTGGTCATTGTCATCATTCCAGGGAACCGTGCAGCCGAGGTGAACGCACTTCCAGTAGATTGCCAGCGCGCCGTCCTCATTGTTGATGATGTAGAACTTCCCGCCCTGATTCCGGTACGGTGCCTCACCAACGGCTGGAACCAGCTCGAGCGGCACCGGAATCTCTCCGCCGAACGCTCCGGTTTTGTTGTTCCAGAAGAAGGCAACGAAGCTACCAACTGAGAGCGCCGAAACAACGCCAACTGAGCCAAGGACTGAGTTTCGCAGGAACGCCCGACGCGATACCAGTCGTTGCGGTGTGAGTTGGTGAAACCGACCGAGTACGATGACGAGCCTGCTAATGATTGACGCCAGCAGCAATCCCACTAACGTTCGAGCCAGGGCGAACATTCAACTCCCTCATTCTCCACAGACGCGGGACTCGCCCGCGCAGGCCATCATCGGCCGTACAGTGACTAGTGCTCGCCAGCGTGAAGATTCTCCCACGGCCAGTACAGCTGGAGTTCCATTCCGTAGCCTCGGAAGAACGTACCGACGATCGTCAGGACGAAATACGATGCGACGAATCCTGTGAACAGTGCCATGATCCATTCACGGCGCGTCGGCTTGTAGCGTGCCTTCACGTACGCGACCAGCAACAGCGAGAACCCGACCATGATCGCAACCGGAATAATCTGCTCGTAGATCAGCGGGTCAACCTTGCCCGAGAGACTCTTCGTCACACCCACATACTGGTCGAACAGAATCAGGCCGATCAGCACAACCGTCGTGATGATCACCGAGTCTCGTACGATCGCCTTGCCCTTGTCTGACGTGAACAGAATACCGACACCAAGTGGCGAGCGATCAACGTACGGAATCGCGGCAATCAGGACGAGCGCAGCTGTTGGCACAATTACGCCAGCCAGCGACGGGTGCATGTGCAACAACAATTCCTGCAGGTTTAGAAAGTACCACGGTGCCTTCGACGGATTCGGTGTCACCGTTGAATTGGCAACCTCGACCAACGGCGGGTTAATCATGATCGACGCGATCAGCAACAGGAACAGGAAGATCACCGCGCTCAGCGCCTCGACGACGACCAGGGTCGGCCAGACCATCACCTCGTCTTCAGCAAGGTCAGTCGGGCGAGCCGCTGTGCGGCCACGCACGAGCTCAAGCAGCCGCTGCCGCTTCTCGTCGCTGATACTGCCTGTCTGGACTGCCTCCGCCCGGTCTCCGTACTGCCTCTGCCACTGGTCTACCCTCTTTCGCCCAGAATCACTCGTCCCGCCACCGTCACCGCGCGTGCCCTACGACACTAGAGCGGGCCGGAGATTCCACCGTCCTTACGGATACGCCAGAAGTGGACAGCCATCATGAATGCCGCCGCCAGCGGCAGGAAGATCACATGCAGCGTGTAGAACCGGATCAGCGTACTCTGACCGATCTCAATATCGCCTACCAGCAGGAAGCGGACCTTCGGACCGATCAATGGCGCCGCCTCGGCCATTGTCGTACCGACGGTGATCGCCCAGAACGCCAACTGGTCCCATGGGAGCAGGTAACCCGTAAACGAGAGCAGGAAGGTCAGGAAGAGCAGGATGACGCCGACGACCCAGTTGAATTCGCGCGGCGGCTTGTACGAGCCAGTGTAGAACACACGGCACATGTGCAGGAAGACGGCGATGACCATGCCGTGCGCCGCGTAGCGGTGCATGTTGCGCATCAGCTGGCCGAAGGTGACCGACGCCTCGATGTCCTGCATGTTGCGATACGCCTGGTCAGTCGCAGGTACGTAATAGAACATCAGCATGACGCCGGTCATGACCAGGATCAGGAACATGAAGAAGGAGAGGCCGCCGAGACAGAACGTGTACGTCACCTTTGTCGCGTAGCGCTTGATCTTGACCGGGTGCAGGTGCAGGAAGACGTTGGACGCGACAATCAGCGCCTGGTTGCGCTGTGTGTCCGGGTAACCATGCCGGACGATCGATCGCCACAAGCGCGCTGCTTGTGACTCGATCGGCAATCGTCTGCTCTCGTCGCATCGTCCCCCTCGTCTCTCGTCGCCCCCTGCCGGCGACAACCCCGTACGCGATTCCAGAATTGAGCGCGTTCAGCGGGCGCATGGAAGGATGATGTCCGCGGTCATGACCACGCCGCCATATGGTACCCGATTCCGGTGGGCCGGTTGTGTCAGGATGTGGGAAAGGACGCCGCAAGGCCGATCAGATCGGGACCAGAACGCTCGTTCCAACTTATGCCACCCCCGGTTGGCACAGTCGGCGAGTTCGTTGGCGAGTATAGCATAGGCTTTCTGGTTCGTTGAGGATTTCACAGACTCCGCTTCCGTCACTCCCGCTTCGTATGCACGCAAGGAGAAACGATGCTTGAATTGCCCCTGTTTCCAACCCTCGAATCGGCGCGGCTCGCTGTCGGCGACTGTCGTGCCTGTGTCCGTTCCAGCACCCGGGACCAGGTCGTGTTCGGCCTCGGCAACCCAGATGCAACGTTGATGCTGGTTGGCGAAGCCCCCAGCCCAACCGACAACGACACCGGTAAGCCGTTCACCGGACCCTGCCGGCAAGCTGCTCGATCAAATCCTTGACGAAATCGGCCTGCATCGCCGCGATCTCTGGATCACGAACCTCGTCCGCTGTTTCGACGGCAACCTCAAGAATGGAAGGATGGAGAATCGCCCCGTTAAAGCCGGAGAGGCGAAGGCCTGCCGCACCTGGCTCGATCTGGAAATGCGCTACGTCAACCCGAGAGTCGTGCTCGCAATCGGTGCCCCTGCGTCTCGCTACATCATCGGCCCCGACTTTCGCCTCCAGCAACATCACGGCGAGCTCGTCCCGCTTTCGGATGGCCGTCTCGCCGTCGGTACGATCCAGCCCGCTTACGTCATGCGCCTGTCTAGCATCGACCCCGAAGCCCAGGCGGGAGCGCGTGCTCAACTCGTCAGCGACATCCGCATCGCTGCCACCGCGGCGGGCATGATCGCCTGAGTGCGTCTAATTATCCACATCCCGCTCAACGGCGCAGGATGACACGGGAGGCTCCAGCAGACTCCGGCGTCAACGCGCGGAATCGACACGTCGTCGCTCCAGCAAGAACCGAAGTCAATCCTCGTCGGCGATTCCACTGTCGTGCCGGGTTCGCATAGCCGGAAAGAGGATCACCTCACGGATCGACTGCTGGTCAGTCAGCAGCATCGTGAAGCGGTCGATGCCCATTCCGAAGCCCCCTGTCGGCGGCATCCCGTACATCAGCGCCTGGACGTAATCTTCGTCAATCGGCATCGCGTCCTCGTCGCCCGCGCTGCGATCCCTCGCCTGCTCCTGAAACCGCTCCAGTTGGTCTATCGGGTCATTTAGCTCCGAATAGGCGTTCCCAAGCTCGACGCCACCGATCATCACCTGGAATCGCTCAACTGTCCCAGGCTGTTCCGGACTCCGCTTCGCCAGCGGCGAGAGTTCGACCGGATAGTCGATCAGAAACGTCGGCTGAATCAGCTTCGGTCGCACAAACGTCTTCATCAGTTCATCGACGATACGCGGCCAGACCGTAGTCGGCGCCACATCCGCCCCGGCATCCTTTGCCAGCCGGTAGAGTTCCTGCTGGTCGCGTACCTTCTCGTAATCGATCCCGGTCGCCTCGAAGATCGCTTCAGCCATCGACAACCGTCTCCACGGTGGGCTGAGGTCGATCTCGTGCCCTTCCCAGCTGATCGTCGCCGTCCCAAGTGCCTCCCGCGTTACCGTCGAAAGCATTTGTTCGGACAGGTCCATCACATCGTTGTAATCCGCGTAGGCCATGTAGAACTCAAGTTGGGTGAACTCCGGATTATGTCGCGTATCCACCCCTTCGTTGCGGAAATCCTTACAAATCTCGTAAACGCGCTCGAAGCCGCCGACGATCAGCCGCTTCAGATAGAGCTCGTCGGCAATCCGCAGGTAGAGCGTCTGGTCGAGCGCGTTGTGATGGGTCGTAAACGGCCGCGCCGCCGCGCCGCCATAGATCGGCTGCAGTGTCGGCGTCTCGACTTCCAGAAATCCTTGGGAATCGAGGAACCGTCGAAGCCCGGTAATGATCTTCGCGCGCGTGACGAAGATCTCGCGCACCTCCGGATTCGAGATGAGGTCCGCGTGTCGCTGCCGGTAACGCTGCTCGACGTCGGTCAACCCATGCCACTTCTCTGGCGGTGGGGTAATCGCCTTCGAGATCAGCGCCCATTCGGCCACTTCCACCGTCACTTCGCCGGTCCTTGTTCGAAACAGATAGCCGCTGGCCTCGAATGAAGTCTCCGAGGTCGATACGGTGTGTGACGGCCTCATACGACTCCGGACCGATCACGTTTGCCCTGAAGTAGAGCTGAATCCGGCCGAAGCCGTCCTCAACATGCACAAACGTGGACTTACCCATGTCCCTGAATGCCACAACCCGTCCGACAATCGCGACCGGCTCAGTATCGCGGCCGTCTGAGAGTTGTCCTTCCAGTTCCGCATATCGAGCCAGTGCTTCGGCAGATGTGTGGCTGCGCTCGGCGCGCGGCGGGTATGGCTCAACTCCCCCCTCACGCATCTCGCGAACCTTTTCCAGCCTGACGAGTTGTTGTTCGTTAAGGTCCATATCGCTCGCTCCATCTGTTCGTCCGGCTCTTCACAAAAGGAAACCGCGGGGCCGTTGCCGGCTCCCGCGGTACAAGTCTGCATGACCTCTGTTACGGACGCTACGTGACGTCCTTGATCGTGAAGACTGTTTCGCCGCCCGGCGTTTCAACGGTGACGTTGTCGCCGATCCGTTTACCAATCAGCGCCGCGCCAACAGGAGACACGTTCGATATCTTCCCTGCTCGCGGATTGGCTTCCTGCGGCCCCACGATTGTCCAGATTTCTTCGATCTGCTCGCTGTCGACGATCGTCACCGTCGAGCCGAACGAGACGACTCCACCGGAATCATGGGCTTCGACGATTTCAGCGTCCTGCAGAATGTTCTCGATATCGCGGATGCGGGATTCGATGAAGACGAGCTCTTCCTTGACGTCTTCGTACTCGCTATTGTCGGAAACATCACCTTCGGAACTGAGCTCCTGGATCCGAGCCAGCTGTTCTGGACGCTTCACCTCGCGCAAGTGATCTCGCTCGCGCTCAAGCTCGAGCTTTCCGTTCGGTGTCAGCTGAATCCTGCCTTGAATCGCCATACTCGTCTCACTCTCCGCATCCTCGCAAAGCGAGGGATACGACGCATGCGACAAACGGCCACAATATGTGGCCGCTGCGGTGGGCACGACTGGACTTGAACCAGTGACCTCACGGATGTGAACCGTGCGCTCTAACCAGCTGAGCTACGCGCCCTGGTCATCCCCAGTATATCACGGGTCCGGTGACATTCAGGCCCAGAATCGTGCCTCCTGATGACTACCGGTCACCTTGACATGATGACGGTCGCCGCCCGGACGCCGGCCCTCACGCGATTCAATTCTCGCCGAAGCGCGTGGGTCGCCCCCCACAGTTCGTCGTCACTCATCGCGACCAGCGGCTTGGCAGGTCGGAGTCCAGCCAGTGCCGGTCCGTCCAACGCCAGATCGTGCCCAAACTCTCCAGCAATCGTGTAGTGGACTGGCACGAGCGCCTTGCATGCACCGACGATCGACGCAGATACTTCGGCCGCGTCGTCGCCTCCCGTCGAGCCGTTCACGCGAGACATCAGCGCCTCCGCCGCCACGAGTGCTGCGTGTAGATCATCTCGAAGTTCCGCGAAGTCACTCACATCGTCACTCGAACGACCTGGCTGGTCTGCCCAGAGCGGCTCGATGCCATCGAGTGCCGTGAGCATCTCTTCGAGCGGAGCGCGAACGTCGAGAGGCACGACTGGGTCAGTCACCAGCCGACCAACCGTTTCGACGTAAACTCGGATGTCACGCACCAGGTGTTCGGGATCGATCTTGTCGATCGTGTCCTCAGTCGTGTGCCAGAACCAGCCCAGGCCACCGCCCCGGGCTTTCGTACCCCCGAACAGGAATGCTTGGTCAGCCGTCATCTCGTTCTCGGCGCCCTGCTCCGAGAGCGACATGAAGAACGACGACAGTCCGACTCCCCAGAACGACTGGTCGCCTGCACGACCAAAGCGGCGATACTCCAGCTGCTGGTCTGTCTGCTTCCCAATCACCTCACGAGCCAGCGGATACGCCTCGGCCATCGTGTTCGCGCCCGAAAGCAACGTCGCCCCAACCGCCCCGGTTGAGTCGACGTTGACGTGTGCGATGCAGTGCTCGCGTAGATCGAACCAGTATGCGTCAGCGAACCATGTCGAGCCAGCGTAGCGCGCGTGCGAGTGGCCGGACCAGAACGCGAAGCGTACTCCCCGGTGAAGCTCATCCCGATGCCCGGCCAGGATACGAGCCGTTTCGATCATCGTCGCGTTCGCGGATGCGTTGTCCATTGCACCATAGTGCCACGAATCGACGTGACCGCTGAACAGTGCATACTCGCGTCCCGTGACATCCAGGTCAGCGACGAGCTGTGGGATTGGACGCCAGCTGGTATCGACGGTCGCGAAAACCCGACCACGAGCCGGTCCCTGCTCCAGACGTTGCTTCAGCGTTTCGCCAGCCGCAGTGTCGATCGACAGCATGACTACCCGAGGCAGCAGCGCCAACCGGTCAGGCGTCGGCGAACCCCAGACTGGAGAAACGATCATCTCGTGGATGTGGTCGCCGGAGATGTTGACGACCGCCAGCGCACCGGCTTCGCGTTGCCGCCTTGGCCTTGCCCGGAGTTCCAAGACCGTCAGTCAACGCAATCTTGCCTGCGACCCCGGCGGCCGCCAGTTCCTGAGCCGACCCGCGCCCTGCGTAGACAATCTCGCCCGCCAGACCAGCCTCCGGCGTTGAGATCGAGAAGGAATGCGTGATGCACGGCTCGATTCGCTGGCCGTCAACTTCCAGTGCCCCGGAGATCGGCAGGCTGACGAGGCAGGTCGGCTCGTGGATTTTCGTCGACAAGCCGTAGCCGCTCAGCACCTGCTCGATATAGTCGAACGCCTTACGCTCGTCCGCAGAACCAGACAGCCGCACCCAGCGCGCGATCTCACGCGTATGGGTCATTGCCTCGTCCGCTGATACCTCGTCGATCCACGTTGCCGGATCTGCCATCATCAGCCTCGCCGTTCTTTTACATCGACCACGTCAATTGCACTCAGCGACGCATTCGACCTCGACGCTTGCACCAGCTGGCAGTCGCGCCGCCTGGACCGTTGACCGTGCGGGACGATTCTCCGAGAAGTACCGACCGTAGACTTCGTTGAAGGCAGCAAAGTCGTCGAGGTTCGTGAGGAAGCAGGTCGTCTTGATGACTTGCGATAGCGACGAACCAGCCGCTTCGACGACCGCTTGCAGGTTCTTCATGACCTGCTCTGTCTGGGCGACAATGTCTCCATCGACCAGTTTGCCGGTTGCAGGATCGAGCGGAATCTGTCCTGCCGTGAACACGAGGTTGCTCACCTTGATCGCCTGCGAATACGGCCCGATCGCCCCCGGCGCCTTGTCGGTCGCAACTACTGTCGTTGCCATCGTTGGTCCCTCCCCGGACTTGCTGCTCGTACTGCGTCGGCGCGTCAACCGCTCGTGCACGCCGACTGCCTTCTACCACCAGAAGCGAGCGCGGTCAACGACGCTGGCCGTGTCGAGGTTGGGTACACTGTTCACATCGTCGAGCCGACCGACGCGACAATGGTGATGGAATTGATGGCAACTGCATCCGAGCAGGTCTGGGACACGACCGCAATCCTTCGCGCGCTCCGCCTGCTGGTCTCGCACTCACCCCGAATTGACGATCCTCAATCGACAGCCCGTGCGCTGAGATTAGTCTGGGATATCATCCAGCGCCGCGGCGCGCCGACCGAAATTTTCCAGCTACCCGGAACGATGCCACTCGTCGTCGTCGGTCACGGACCGATCCTCCTGCTGACTCACCTCGACGATCCGCATCCAATGGCTCAAGTCGACGACCCAGGTCCGCCGTCAATTGTCGGGGACATCGTGGCCGCTCCAGGCATCACCCGCAAAGCGGGTGTACTGGCGGTACTCGGTTCCGTGCTTGCCGATGAAACGATCGCCGAGAAGGTGACGCTCGTTATTGAGGCCGATCGACACGACGGATCGAAGGCGTTCGCATCCTGGCTCGACGATACCGATCGTGACATCGTTGGCGCGCTCTTTGACGTTGCGGATCTGCCGATTCCCGCGCCGGCCATCTTCCTTGCAAGCACCGGCGTCGTGACGATCGGCATTACCGTTCAGAACGTCGGGGCCACCGTCGAGCGCGCCTACGGCGGCGTACAGACGGACGTCGGGCACCAGATGGTCTCGACCTTGTCCGCGCTGAAATCGATCGAAGGTGAAGTGCTCGTGCCCGGCTTCTACGATGGCGTCGTCACGCCCGATGTCGACGGCCTCGGAGCTCTCCAACGCGTGGCATGGTCGGTAGGAGCCTGGCTGACACGTGGAATTCCGCCGTCGGAAAACCAGCTCTCATCGAGCCATTTGACGCTCGGCGCATTCCTGGCACCGTCAATTGTCGTCCGGGATGTTCGACTCGATGGAGCGGGTCCATACCTTGCCAGTCGAGCCACTGCAATCGTCGAGGCGCTCATCATGCCCGGACAGGACGCTCCCGCCGTCGCCCGCTCGATCGCGATGTTTGTCGTCGACCGGATACCCACCGCACAAGTCGAGACGCTCCTCGTGCGCCCCGCCGCTAGATCGTCGGCGATCGATCGACTCAGCCTGGAGGAGATCGCTCCCGTCATCCCGGTCGCGACAGGAGACTCTCCGGCTGGGCTCCTCGACAACATTGCCATCCCAACACTTGGATTCTCGACCGTCTGGCGCGACCCTACTGCACTGCAAGAAGAAACCTCGATTGCATCGATCGCGGAGCACTCGCGCACAGTCCAGGAACTGATACGCATGATGGCCCGGTCCGTGGGTGTCGTTGCGCTGTGACGATGTTCCCCACCACAGTTGCGATCGTCAATTTCAACGGCGGTCAGACCATCCTGAACCTCCTCCATGCACTCGCGGACCAGCACGATCCCAATCACATCATTGTCATCGACAACGCCTCAATTGATGGATCATCGCGCCTGATCCGCGAGGCAATTCCTGAGGTCGCGATCATTCCACTTCGACGAAACGTCGGCTTTGCCCGCGCCATTAACATCGCCGCGTCGCGCATCGACCACGACGGCGCACTCGTTACTTTGAACCCGGACACGATGCCATCCCCGAACTTCGTCAAATCCCTCGTCCAACCGCTGGCTGACGACCACGTTCTCGGTTCAACGGGCGGTACGCTGGTCTTTACCTCAAACCCGTCGATCGTTGCGTCGGCTGGAATTTGCGTCCATCGCAATGGGGTCGCGATTGACGACCGGCTCGGCGAGCGTGTTGATGGTGCACCTGATGATCTTCGCCCGGTCTTTGGCGCCAGCGGCGGTGCCGCCGCCTACCGACTATCCGCCTTTCGCGAGGTTGGCGGCATGTGCGAAGCGTTCTTCCTCTATCTCGAAGACGTCGATCTCGCCTGGCGATTGCGTCTCCGTGGCTGGGAATCAGTCAACGTCACCAGCGCGATCGCATCGCACGACTACTCGGCATCCTCGGGAGAAGGGTCGACGTTCAAGCGCAGGTTACTCGCCCGGAACCGTATCTGGACATTGGCACGCTGCTTGCCGAGAGAGATCTGGTTACGCGACCGCGCTTCGATCGTCGCTTTCGACTTGCTTGCCGCTGGATATGGAACCGTGGCTCGCGACGGAGCGTCTCTCCAAGGTCGCGCTACCGCGATTGCTGGATTGCCATTTCGGCTGCGCGAACGGAGCAGTATCCAATCAGGTGCAACGGTCGGGAGCACGACGATTGCCAACTGGATCAGACCAACGATCTCCCCGCATCAACTGATGAATCTGCGCCGCCTTACCGCCGCACTTGCGCAATCGAGGCACGGCTAGCCTTCACGAATCCGGCAGCGTACACTGTACGTACGCTATGGCATCACGCTCGACTGGCATACTTTGTTAGGCATAACGTCGAGAATGACGCTCAGGAAGGTCCAATAGGTTCACTATGTCAGTAATTTCAAAACGCCCTCCTGCCACTATCGGCCGCCCACGTTCCAATCGCAATGACGTCTTCGGGCCAACGAGGCGCATTGCCACCGGTCTGTTGCTGACCGCCGCTGTCTTGTCCGTCCTCGTCATTCTTGGCGCGGGCACATTGCTCACGTACGGGCGCGTCGCACATGCGAACACCATCTTCACCGGGACCAACTCCGGCGGCATTGAGCTTGGCGGAAAATCGATCAACGAGGCAGAAGCCGCGCTCGACGCTCGTTACCGAACGTTCTACGATCAACCAATCCCGCTTGTCTTCGACGGGACGACTCTGAATCCGACCCCTGCCGAACTTGGAGTCACGGTTGACTCTGGCGCAACGGCAGAGAAGGCATATGCGTTCGGACGGGAAGACACGATCTGGCGCGAGTCACGACGATGGCTCGATGCGCTCTCCGGTGGGATAACTGTTGAACCTGTTGTCAACATCGATCGAGAGGCCTTCGTTGCGTACCTCGCCGCTCATGCCGGAGAGCTTGTTGTTGCGCCGATTGATGCGAGGTTGGTCCTCCAGCCTGATGGTGGGGTAGTGATCGATGGAGGGTCCACGGGTCTCGCGGTGGACGTCGGCGAGACCTTCCAACGGTTCCAGGAACGCGTCGCCACAATGTCCAACGACGCGATCGAAATCGCGACGGTTGAGATCGCGCAGGCAACCACTGAAGCCGACCTCCGTCCTATCATGAGCGAGGTGGAAACGCTGGCCGGTGATCCGTTCCACGTTAGCCTCGACGGCAGCGTCTGGGCAATTCCGGCTGAAGACCTTATGGCGATGGTCACGATTGAGCTGGCGGACGAAGCCAGCGTTACCTTCGACGAGCGCGCGTTTGGCAATGCGATCCGACAGCTCGAATCCTCTGTCTTCAAGCCAGGCGTCAATGCCTCGATCACGAACAGCGGCGGACAGTTCATCCTCCAACCGGAAGTTGAAGGGCACAAGCTCGATGTCGGCGCGTCCATCGACGCGGCCATAGCTGCACTTCGAAGTGGTGCCACGGAGGCCGAGCTCATTACGACGTCCGTCCAGCCAAACGTGACCGACGAGGAAGTCAGTGCCGCGAGCGTCGAGGCTCAACGGCTCACGTCGCGGCCAATCACGCTGACCTGGGAAAATGGCAGCGCCACGATCGACCCCGCCAAGCTCGCCGCCGCATTGCGATTCGACGTAAATGCAGATCGCAACCCAAACGTCACGATCTCATTCGACGAAGAAGAGATGCGGAAACTGCTCGCTCCCGCCGCCCACCAGGTCAAGGTTGAAGGCCAGGACGCTGAGTTCCGATGGATCAACGACCAGGTCCAGGTCCGCACGCCTGAACAGTTAGGTCGCGAGTTGGACGTCGAAGCCACATCCGAGCGAGTCAGAGCCGCGCTTGAAGACGGCACTGAGACGTTGGCGATCGTGACGAAGGATGTCAAGCCGCAAGTCACGGCCGACATGGCCGGTACCGTTTACATTCGAGATCGGCTCGCCGAGTCGTGGACCGAGTATGGCAGCTCAGTTGCCAACCGGCTCCATAACGTCGAGCTTGCGACCAGTCGCGCGAATGGAGCGATGGTCGCCCCTGGTGCCGTCTTCTCGTTCAACGCGGCCGTTGGCGCCGTGACGTACGACAACGGTTACCGGACAGGCTACGGCATTGTCGGCACCAGCAACGGATCGATCTCAACGATCCCATCCGTTGGCGGAGGCATCTGTCAGGTCGCGACAACCGTTTTCCAATCGGTCTTCCGCTCTGGTATGCCAATCGAGGAACGTAGCTGGCATCTATACTGGATTCCTCGCTACGGCCAGCCACCGAGCGGCATGAAGGGACTCGACGCAACCGTCGACGACGCATACGGGCTGGATTTCCAGTTCAAGAACACCACCAACGACTGGCTGGCGTTCAAGTCGTGGACCGACGGTGTCAATGTTCATTTCGAGCTATGGGGAACCAACCCTGGCTGGGAAGTCCAGATCGATCCGCCTGTCATCACCAATTACCAAACCGCCAGCCAGGAGATGGTCTACGAAGAGACCGATCAACTCCCAGCCGGCCAGACCGTGTTTGTCGAACATGCCGAGGACGGTTTCAACGCCATGATCCGCCGCGTCGTCCGCAAGGACGGCCAGGTGGTTGATGAGCGAGACTTCGTCAGCACCTACGCACCTGCTCGCAATGTCACGTTGGTCGGCACTGGCAGCTAGAGTCTGACCGCCAACCAGCACTGGGAGGATCCTCAATGAGTTCCAAATCCAAAGTCGATCCGCGCCTGATGGGGCTTGGCCTGCTGACGGGCGCTGTCGTTGGCGTCTGGGCCGGTCGCCGCGCCCAGGAGTGGACAGCCAGTCAGTCAACCGGCGACGGATTGATCGACTGGGACCGCGCCCGTTCGGTCGCCATCGCGATGAACCGCGACGCAGCGTTGACGATCGGCGAGCGCCGTCGCCTCGATGGTGAATACTACGACCTCGTCCAGCGAACCATTCCACTCGTCTCGGCTCACAGCGGTGTCTCACTTCCGCGACCGCTCGACGAGATCTACGCCTTCGACCGGGTCGACTGGATCAACGCCAACATCGTGGCCTTCCAGCACATGTTCGAACCACTGGAACACCTCGACATCTTCGGCAATCCTAACGCTCGACGCTCAACAAATGCGCTATGGAGCGGGTTGAACCGAACCGTCGTCAGCGCAGAGCTCGGCGTGTTGCTTGGCTATCTGGCTCGCCGTGTGCTCGGCCAGTACGACCTTGCCCTGCTCGGTCGCGAGCCGATCGAAACGAGCGGCAAGCTGTACTTCGTCCAACCGAACATTCGCAATACCGAGCGCATGCTCGGCATTCCGTCCGATCAGTTCCGGCTATGGCTCGCACTCCACGAGACGACACACGCATTCGAGTTCGAAGCCTACCCATGGGTCCGCGAGCACATGAACGCGATGATCCAGGAGTACTTCACCTACCTGACGGAAGACCTCGAATACCTCAAGCGTGGCCTCAGCGGGCTGAAGGCATT
Source organism: uncultured Chloroflexia bacterium (assembly GCA_963763325.1). Lineage (GTDB taxonomy): Bacteria > Chloroflexota > Chloroflexia > Thermomicrobiales > CFX8 > JBBECJ01. Next base: position 50,960 of record CAVXOL010000023.1, on the reverse strand, counting down.
CTGGGAACGGGCACGCAGCAATGGAGACGGCGATGGATCCGCCTGGATCGAGATGGTCATGACTCCCGACCAACGTCGTCTGTTCGGCCGGATGCAGGCGACGATGGCCGTCGTCGAGGGGTATTCGAACTACATCATGAACGCCGTCGGACGTGACCTGATGCCAGATTACACTCAGATCGCGCGACGCTTCGAGCAACGCCAGCGTCACAAGTCGCCGGCTGAGCAATTCTTCATCCGGCTGACCGGACTCGACATGAAGATGGAACAGTATCGTCTCGGCGAGTCATTCATCAACGAGGTCGTCCGCTTGCGCGGTGATCGATTCGCCCACCGCGTCTGGGAAGGTCCGGAGATGCTGCCAACGATGGCGGAGCTACGCCAACCCGCCGACTGGATCGCGCGAATCGAACGCGGAGCCCAGCTCGAACCTGGTGCGGTGTCCGCGTGACACTCGACCTCGCGCGTGTCGTCACCAGCATTTCGGAGATGGTAGCGACCGTCAATCCTGACCACGAACGGCACCGCTTTGACGCGCTTCATCGTATCTGGAACTCGCTCGATTCCGAAGACCTGGACGCACGCCTCGATCAGGCAGGTGTGACGTTTCTGACAATTCGCCAAACCCATCAGATTCGCGACACGGATACCGTTGCCGGCGATTCCGGCCGACTACGCCGTCGCAGCGACAGACGGATCGATGATCCTGCCCGATCGTCACAGCCCGGCCCGTTTCTACTTGCTCAACATCGGCCTCGTCTACCTGCGCTATGGCTCTAACCCGATGGCGACGCTGTCGAGCGAGCCAATTCTGCGCTTCGGCGAAGACGACCTGTTCGTTCGCGCTGGCCCGCGTCGGATGCCTGTGAACGAAACGGTCCTTGGCCTGCGTCGGGCGGTAGCGGAGCTTCAGGCGGCAGTCGACCTCCTCGAAGGCGAGCCGCTGCCGGCCCTCGCGCTGGTCGACGGCACGCTGATTCTCTGGATGCTGGAATCGCTCGACGACGAGATCGTCGAGTCGCTCCTGCCAGACTTTCTGAATGTTTTGTCGGTGCTTGAGGCATATCGCATTCCAGTCGCCGGCTATATCTCGTCTCCAGGCGCGACCGACCTTTTCGGTACTCTCAGAGTGGCCGCCTGCGACTATCCCGACCACAATCGCGACATCGATTGCATGGACTGCTGGCGGCGAATCATGAACGAGGGGCACACAGCTGCTTGCGACGTCCTACCGCGCGTGACTGATCGCTACGTCATCGAACAGGTTGCCAACCTCCAGCCCGGAGAACGCACATCTGCGTTCCCCAGCGAATCGAGGATCTTGAGCCGTTACCAGGCGAAGCATCGCGTCTGGTTCTGGTACGTCCACACCGGACGTGAGATTGCTCGTATCGAAGTCCCACGCTGGGTTGCTGATGACCATGAACTACTTGACCGCGTCCACGCCATATTGTGGGATCAGGCACAACTCGGACGTGGATACCCGGTCGCGCTCCAGGAGGCACACGAGATGGCCGTCCTCAACATGGCCGATCGACGACTGGTTGAGGAGACCGTCGAACGGTCCCTCGCCAGTCAGGGCGTGGTCGTCACTCGAACCGGAAAGGATGGCAGCAAGCGTGGCCGTTTCGTCTAGCGCGATCGCGAGCAGCAGGCTTGGCGAAGTCATCGAGACCAGCACGACCGGCTTCCTCGCCGAGAGTGACCAGCTCCATCTGCTGCCCGATCTCGGAGCCCTCGTCTGTGTCGGCGGTCTCGACGACAGCCGCGCCTACTACGGCGTCGTCTCGCACGGAGCAACCGGCGGACTCGACACGAGCCGCAAAGCCGTCCGGCGCGGTGGTGACCACCTCGCAGATGCCGCGATCTACGACCGGCATCCGGAACTGGAGTTGGTCCTCCGAACCGTCTTCAGCGTTGCCGTCATTGGTTACCGGGACGGCCCCGGTTTTCGCCACACGCTGCCGGCGCTCCCCGTCCCACTCCACTACAGCGTCCATCGTTGCGACAGGGCAACCGCCGAGGCATTCTGTGCCAACCCGCGCTACTTCGCGGCGCTGTTGAACTACCACGGCGAAATCATGCCCGAACAACTCATCGCCGCTCATCTCCGCTGGGCTGATGGATGGCTCGACGACAACCACATCTGGCTCGCCGATGCCACGCGCAGGCTTGCCCGCCTCATGAAGCGAGACTATGACCGCCTCGCTATCGTCCTCGAGCAGGTGGCACCGAGCTAGTCATCAATCATCCACTGGGGCGACACTCACCCATGTTGAGAGCCGCGTCTCGATCAGTCGTCACTGAATCCCTTGAAGTAGAACGTGAAATCAAGGTCACCAGGCGACGCTCCGAAGTGCGTCAGGAGCATCGCTGCCTCGCTTCGATGCTGAGTACCGTGGTTGACAACGTGTACGAGGCACTGCCAGAGCCGAAGTTGAGGAATGTACGAGGCGGCGTTGACAATCTCATCATCGAGCGACGCGAGCCAGGCCCGCATGGTCTGCTCGTCTTCACGCCAGGCGGCGGTCAGTGCAGCGGCGCTCGGAAAGTCGTAGCGATTGAGCTCGGGGCTTGCGTTTCGACGTCCCTCTCGTAGGTTCTCTCGCCATCCTTGCTCAGTGTCGAGCATGTGGACGAGAATAGATTGCAGACTCCGCGACTCATCGAGTGGCGGCTGTTCGATCCACTGTTCGTCCGTAAGTCGTTCGGCTGCTCCCAGAATGATCCGTGTCGCAGCGTACGAATAGTCAAAGAGCACTTCGAGGTCTCTCGCGTGCAACGTTCCCCCTACCGTTCGCGAAATACCGTCTCACGTCGGAAACTCAACCCAACGTAGCAGGAGGCTGAGGGCCGGTCAACGAACACGATACACGCGATTGCTCACGTTCGATCGCATCACGTTGTCTCTGCAACTGGAAACGCAACTCGAAGGTCCACGGACACATCGATGCCATTCCCATTCGACATCGGCATCTGGACGAGGATTGTCGTGTCGGAGACGGATACGACGCCCCGTCCGTAGTCCGGTGACCAGTAGAGCCCATCGTCAGTCGTGTCGATCGTGAGCTGGAACCAGAGTGGATCCCATGAGTCCAGCCGTAGTCGCTCTTCGAGTGCGTTGAGATCGTACGTCCCCTCGCCGTCATACGCCGGAACGGCGAACAGCAGACCCAGGAACGAATGTCCGCCGATCGCCAAAGGCTCCAGCGGCTCGAGGTCGATCGTCATTGCGTCGCCCGGCTCGGAAGGCATGCCGATGCGGATGGGGATTTCAGCTTCGATCGTTCCTGACACATGGCCAGCCAACGTCAGGACGCACGGCACCCTCGGGCGCCCCTCGTGCTCAGTCCGGCGCCGCTCTTCGCGCTGGAGCCTGCCCTCTTCGTTGGCCTGTTCAAGGCTGGCGATCTTGCGCTTCCATGAGTCGGGCATCAGGGCCGTTACGACCGCGCTGGCCACATCGTCGTGCGCCTTCGCGTGCATACGCTGCTCAATCGCGTCGGATTCCTGCTGGAGACGTCGCGACTTGATTGGATCTCCATTGAATCGCAACTGAGTTTTCAGCCAGCGCCTGGCCAAGCCGCCGATTGACTCGTCGTGTTGCTGCCGTTGCTCCTGCTGCGTCACTCGCCCTGTCTCCCTGCTGTCCCGACAGCGTAGGCCGGGATGAAGCGAATCAAGCTTGGGGAGGAATCGAACGCAGGAGCAACGCAATCAACGACCGCAGCGGTTCCTTTCCCATGAACGATGATTGCATCAGCGCGAACGCGGAATCATCGTCTGTTTGGGCAGGAACTGGCTGGCGTATCGGACAGGTAGCGACTATTCGTGGATCCAGACCGGCGTGCCGTAGTCAGCCCAGAGCCAGATCGCTTCAGCGACATCCATCGGTGGGACAACGCACCCCTGGCTGTCCATGTACCCGTATTCGGTCCGCCACAGCGACGAGTGAAACGCGTAATCCTCATAGAAGTACATCACCCAAGGAGTATTGGGCGCCGAGTATGGCTGTCCATCCCAACCGATCCCGGACAAAGACTGAATTCTGTACTTGAGGTAGATTGTGAAGTGTCCTGTAACCGTCTGCGAGTACGGCGATCCGATGGATGTGACCGACTCGAGCACCACCTTGTCTCCCACGCGTGCTGTCAACGTGAACGTTGAGAGGTTGACTTCCAGCGAGCGTTCTCCAGGGAGCCGGTAGCTGAGGGCCATCATGTCCAGGCCAGTCGAGTCCCAGTCGACCGCGTCAATTGGCTGTGGCTGCCACTTCGCGAGCTGGCCGTGGATGCCTGCATCCAGCCGACCGAGTGGTACGAGTTCAGCAACCTCTGCTGGCCCCCAGGTGAAGGCCCCATATTCGAAGAACTGATATGTGATCATCCCAATGTCGAACTCTTCCGAGATCGGCAACCCTAGCCGATCCGCTACGCCCCACTGCTCGTATGCCGTTCGGAAACCCATTGTCAGTGTGTGGCCGGTTTCGGGAAAGTAACGGTCCGGACCCGCTGCCAGCGGCTTGAAGGCGTTGAGTGAATCCGAGTATCCGGCTCGGAACGCGAACGAGCGCCCGATCTGGTGGCGGTGGACCTGTTTGACGGTCATAGCCTCGAACTGTCCAGGTTCGAGTTCGAGCCGCGCATATTCGAACCACTGCGACCATAGCTCGTTTTCAACGACTGCACTACTAACCGGGTTTCCGATTTCAGGGTGGGCAATCCAGTAATCGAGGAAGGCACCCGAGATCGTCTGGCCCGTCTCGCTGATCCAGACTGTGTATGGCGTTTCCGCGGTCGTCTGCGCTGCCGAGGTCGGTTCTCCGAGTCGAGGCTGCACGATAAAGACGACAGCGACGAGTGTGGCCAATAGCAAACGTGGGACAAACACCAAAATCGAGCCGAAAACTCCAGGCACGGTTAAACGTCTCCGATTCCTCGTGTCCTTGGCAGCTACCGACACGACAACCTGTGCCGGCGCGATGCGTTGATCTGTGCTGAGATCATCATCGTCCGCGAGGCAGGGAATCGAGCATGGGATGTAGGTCCCGACCCGACGTAGGAATTTCAGCGAGCTGCCCTGGACGCTTCACCGTGAGCCGCGTACGTTCGCGAATTTCCGATCAGGCACACAGATTGCATACGACGCGTTGGGCTAACAAATAGTGAATGCCCCACGAAACCTGGGACTCGGGAGGAGCGTCATCTGTGGTTGAACTTGGATATGCGATGTCGAGCGAAGAGCATCAGCCAAACGATCTCGTCAGGCATGCGAAGCGGGCGGAAGAGATTGGGTTTACGTTCTCACTCATCTCGGACCACTTCCACCCGTGGGTTGATGCGCAGGGACACTCTCCGTTCGTCTGGAGCGTCATCGGCGGCATCTCACAGGCGACACGTTCACTGCGCCTCGGGACGGGCGTCACTTGTCCGACGATTCGGATCCATCCGGCCGTCGTTGCTCAGGCAGCGGCGACCTCAGCCGCGATGATGCCTGGCCGGTTCTTTCTCGGCGTCGGTACCGGAGAGGCACTCAACGAGCACGTCACAGGCGAGCGGTGGCCGTCTGCCGACGAACGCCGCGACATGCTGGAAGAAGCAATCGAGGTAATGCGGACACTCTGGCAGGGCGGCTTCCAAAGCTACAAGGGCCTCTATTATCAGGTTGAAGACGCGCGACTCTACACGTTGCCTGACGAGCCAATCCAGGTCATGGTCGCGGCATCCGGCCCGAAAGCTGCCGAACTGGCTGGTCGGGTCGGCGACGGCCTCGTCTGCACCTCTCCCGATGCCGAATTGGTGAAGGCCTTCGAAGCAGCAGGCGGGACCAACAAGCCACGATACGGGCAGTTCACCTGTTGCTGGGCATCCACTGAGCAAGAAGCGGCCAAAACGGCCCTCAAGATCTGGCCCAACGGCGGTATTCCTGGCGAGCTGGGTCAGGAACTTCCGCTACCGCGTCACTTCGAACAGGCAGCTCAGTTGGTTGACGAAGAGACGATTGCGGAGTCTCTTGTGCTCGGACCCGATCCGCAACGATACCTCGACAAAATCAAGGAATGGTCTGACGCTGGTGTCGACAATGTCTACATCCATCAGGTCGGACCTGATCAAGAGGGATTCTTCGCGTTCGCCAAGGAGCACATACTTCCGAAGGTCGGGTAACTATGAGCAGACGATCGACAACCGAACAACTTGGCACATGCGCCGCCCGATTCCGGCGATAATCGACGCAACTGACCTGCAGTGGCGTCATCGCTCAAGGTGAGACCGGATGATTTGATCCAACAGCGACGATGGATGCAAGTTCTCAATTCAACTGCCGAAGGATCGCCTCGCCGGTGGGATCGACACGGGCAGCGGCGACATGTCCACCAGACTCGCGGTCGAACCGGAGATTCACTGGTTCGAGTCGACAAGCGGCAGCACAACGAGGTGAGGGAATCGTGTCCTCGTCTCGGCGAGATTGCAAAACGAGGCGAGTTCCCTTCCTCCCTCAGCCCAGTACGGTCAGGCTTGCTGCCGGGGCAACGCCACACCGGTGCATCTTCCCCTCGCTACTACTGAATCGGGACGCAGATCCAGGAACGAGCCTCATCCCGTTGCCGAGACTACTTCCCGGCTTGTTCGGCTTCCCGAGTTAAACGCTGTTGCAGAAATGCAAGGACGGCGGCCTCTTCAGGAGGCAAATCGGCGAGTTCAGCACTGAGCAGTTCCTCTGCGCGAGACTTAAGCGTCTCAGTCATCGACCCCTCCAGATACGCATCAATGACCGTTGGGTGGACGTAGCATTTTCGGCAGATCGCGGGCGTATTTCCTAGCTTCATCGCCACTGATTCGACCGCTGCGACAACGTTTGACTTCGCCTGCGCATCGCTGTCGAATGTCCCAATCTCTTCGAGCGCCCGCGCTGCGAGGACAGTTCCTGCCCAGGTGCGAAAGTCCTTGGCGGTGAACTCCTCGCCCGTAATATCCCGCAAATAGGCGTTCACGTCGTGGGAACCGACCGAGTGACGCGAACCGTCATCGGCGACGTACTGGAACAGCGTCTGACCGGGCAAATCACGTAACTGTGAGACGATACGAGCAAGTCTACGGTCACGAATATCGACGGAGTGCCGCTTGCCACCCTTTCCGGTGAACTCAAACACGATTTCTGAGCCGTCGATGTCGACGTGCTTGTCGCGCAACGTTGTCAGGCCATATGACCGGTTCTCGCGCGCGTACGATTCGTTCCCGACTCGGATCAGCGTACCCTCCAGGAGTTGGACGATGGCCGCCAGGACCTTTTCTCGCGGCAACCCGCGAGCTGACAGATCAGCGGTCGTCCGCTCCCGGATCACTGGCAGCGCTTTGCCAAATGCGAGAATCCGATCGTACTTCGCTTCGTCGCGCACCTCGCGCCAGCGTGGGTGGTATCGATACTGCTTGCGCCCTTTGCCGTCGCGCCCGGTCGCCTGGAGATGTCCGCGAGACGACGCGCAGATCCAGACATCTGTCCAGGCAGGAGGGATCGCCAACGAAGCGATTCGATGGAGCGTCCGGTCGTCGCTGATCCGTCCTCCATCTGGTCCGGTGTAAGTAAAGCCCTTGCCGCGTTTCACTCGACGGATACCCGGCTCGGAGTCGGCCACATACCGTAAGCCAGCAGCCCGGGCCGACTCGACTACGTCGGCCTGTTCGTCTGCAACTCCGGCGGCATCCGCAACCCGTTGATTGGCTGACGACGTTACAGTCATGGCATATTCCACTCGCGATGTATATCTGTTCGCCCAGTCGTTCCAATTTGCAACTCCGGCGCCGTTAGAGCCCGGTTCTGAGGAACGCGACGATGCAAGCGGAATGCCAGCATCGGTATTGACGTTGACGCGCGTCGAGGTTGCGATTAGCCTTGTCTGTAGCGCAGCAGCGCATCCGAAACTCACAAACACGCGATCGGCGTCTCAAGACTCCGGTGCCGCGTTTGACGCCCGAAAGATGTGCCCAGCAGTGCTGAGCGAAGGAGGGTCTCAATGGGGCAGGTTGTCTTCGACCACGTGACAAAGTCGTTTGACACCTTCACGGCCGTTAACGACTTCAGCATTGAGATCGAGGACGGTGAGTTTCTCGTCCTCGTCGGTCCTTCAGGTTGTGGAAAATCGACAGCTCTGAGATGCCTCGCCGGGCTGGAAGAGATCACCAGCGGTCGGATCATTATCGGTGAACGCGACGTCACGTACCTCGATCCAAAAGACCGTGACATAGCCATGGTCTTTCAAAACTACGCTCTCTATCCACACATGTCGGTTCGTGACAACATGGCGTTCGGCCTCAAACTGCGCCGCACCGACAAGAATGAGATTAATCGCCGTGTCGACAACGCCGCCGAGATTCTTGGAATTACGCAACTCCTTGAGCGCAAGCCACGCGCGCTGTCTGGCGGCCAGCGACAGCGTGTAGCGCTCGGGCGCGCGATCGTTCGCGAACCACAAGCGTTCCTGATGGACGAGCCGCTCTCGAACCTCGATGCCAAGCTCCGCGTGCAGACTCGCGCCGAAATTATCAAGCTCCAGAAGCGGCTCAAGACGACAACCGTCTATGTGACACATGACCAGGTCGAGGCGATGACGATGGGTGACCGAATCGCGGTCATGAATGCTGGTGAACTGCAACAGCTCGACACGCCACAAAACCTCTATGACTTTCCGGCAAACCGTTTTGTGGCGACATTTATTGGCAGTCCTGCCATGAATGTCTTTCCAGCATCTGTCGCGAACGGCAGCAGCGGGCCATCCATCGCCGCCGGTGACTTCCGCGTCGATGTTCCAGCGTCACGTGCCGAGCGCGTCCGCGAGCGCGCAGGACAGGACGTACTCGTTGGAATCCGGCCCGAGCACATCCAGGTCGTCGAGTTCGCGGAAAACGTCACCGAAGGTAATACCGTCGACATGCCAGTCGATCTCGTCGAGCATCTCGGCGCTGAGACGTTGCTGCACCTGCGCGGTCCAGCTGGTGAAATGATCGTCGCCCGCGTCGATCCACGAACACAGCTGATTGCTGGCGATGTCGCCAAGCTCGCGGTCAGCACCGACCAGTTGCATGTCTTCGACCCAACGACGGAACAGGCGCTCACAACGTAGGCGCTGGTCGTTCGTCGCTGGCAGTAGCCTGTGGCCTGTGGACAAATGAAATGGATTGCCTACTGCTGCTTCAGCAACGCGTCGACCTGCTCTCGAGTTGGCAGGCCCGGCTCCGCGCCACGGATGGTCGCGGCGTGAGCTCCGGCGGCGCAGGCAAAGCGGACCGCCTCGTCGAGGGGCTGTCCTTCGACAATTGCAACGGCAAGGGCAGCGCAGAAACTATCTCCAGCGGCGGTCGCGTCGACAGCGATGATACGTGGTGGAACCGCTGAACCGCTCATGGTGCCATCCGACCAGACCGCACCGCGCGCGCCGAGCGTCACCACGGCGATTCGACCATCGGTCGCAAGCCGTTCTGCCAGGACCGGGAGATCAACGGCGTCGATATTCGAGACGCCGAGCAGGCTACACGCTTCAACCTCATTTGGACAAAGGATATCCGCGAAACTCAACAGCCGCGTCGTAACGTGATGGACGGGAGCCGGGTTAAGCATGACAAGCGCGAGCAATGCCTGCGATTGTTGTGCGACGTCGATGGAAGTTTCAGGCGGAATCTCGCCCTGAAGTAGCACGATGTCATGCTCAGGCAGGTCACGACAGTGCTCAGGCTTAAGATGAGCGTTGGCGCCCTGAGCATGAACAAATCCGACATCGCCGTCCGGCGTCACGAGCGGAACGGCGATCGATGTGTGGATATCGGGCAATCGAACCATCCGCGATGTATCGATCCCCTCCCGCTCCAGCGCGGCGACGAACTCGTCACCATAGGCATCTGGTCCGAGTGCGCCGATCATTGTGACCTCGGCGCCGAGCCGAGCCAACGCGACGGCCTGGTTGTAGCCTTTGCCACCCCGGAACGCGCCGAACGATTCGGCCAGGATAACCTCACCCGGCTCGGGGCGCTTCGGCACCTGAAAGCTCAGGTCCATCACCAGCGAGCCAACCACCAGCGCCCGAACCCTGGTCATGGAGTCACCGACGCCTGCGCACTGGCGTTATTACAGACTTGAAGGTCGATGCCGGCGGCGTCAGCTGGCGCCATCACGTCGACTTGCTTTTTTGCCGACACATGCAGGCCGGACGCCATTTTGGAACCGGAGTAGACGCGATCCTCGAGATACGCCAGTCGCCACGTAACCAGGAATGCACCGCGAGTGATCATGTTCACTGCAGAGACGGGCAGAACTCCACTCCCGCCAGTCGATCGTTCCCGCTGCCAATAATCGATCACATCATGGACCTGGCCAACAAGATGGAAGGAGTAGGACGTGTCGTCAAGGGTCAATCCCGCCTCCCGCGTGAGCGAAAGGATCCGCTGCTCGTCGAACCGCTGGATGTGTCCGACATGCTTGTGTTTCCATCGGTGAATCGGAATCGGCCGGTTGCGCCGCAACACTCGGTAGATCGTGCGCGGTTGGTCTTCGAGCGGGACATAGAAGTGCAGGACAGCACCGGCCCGCAACACACGCTTGCACTCTGCGAGCAGCGTCGCAGGCGAAGGCACATGCTCGATCAGGTCGAAGAAGACAACGGCATCGAACGTTTCGTCAGCGAACGGAATCGCCTGGGCATCCATCACCACATAGATCGGAGTGCCCCCATATGACCGTGCTTCGCTGATCGCCCGGCGGCTCAAGTCTCCGGCATAGACGTCCAGGTCCGGCCTCGCGTTCGCGAGTGCCCTCGCATAGCGTCCGGCGCCCGCTCCGAGCAGCAGCAGCCGGCCGCCGATGTCTCCAAGCGCGTCGAGCGCACGTTCAAGCCGAATCTCGCCGAGGTTTCGTGTGCCGGGAATGATCTCGTCGCGGCCTTGAATCTTTGCCGGGTCATCAACGTCATAATTGTCGCCCATCATCGTGGTCCCGTCGTTCCACCAACCCGCCGTGCCAGTGCCTCGGTCAGCGGTTCCAGCGTCTCGACGATCACGGTTGGGACGATGCCGGTATCGGCAACCTCCTGAACGGTCGAAACTCCTGTCAGTACCAGCAGCGTCGGCGTCCCGGCTCGTTCCCCGGCCAGGATGTCGGTGTCAAGCCGGTCACCAATCATCAACGCCCGTTCAGCGTCGACACCGATGATGTTGAGGCACGAGTCGATCATCTCCGGGCTTGGCTTGCCGATGACGACGGGATCGGTACCAGTAGCGGCGGCAAGTGCGGCGACGATCGCTCCTGCCCCTGGGATCAAACCAACCTCCGTCGGAAACGTCTTGTCTGCGTTGGTTGCGACATATGAAGCGCCTGCCCGGATCGCCAGGCACGCAGTCCGCAGGTGCTCATAACGCAACTCGAAGTTCGCGCCGGAAACCACCACCTCGGCATCGTCGCCCGCTGGTGAGAAATAGCCGTCAGTGAAGATCGCCTCTTCGAGCGCCGCCATCCCTACAACGTAAATTGTCGTCCCACGCTCAAAGCGGCTCTTGAGATACGTCGCGGTAGCGACGCCTGACGTGACAATGCTCGCCTCCGGCACGTTGATACCCATTGCGGCCAACTTCTGGACGTACTGTAAGGGCGTATTCGTCGAGTTGTTGGTTGCCATCGCGTACGGGACACCGGCCCGGTTCAACGCCTCGATGAATGCAGGTACCTCCGGAATGATCGTGTCACCTCGGTACAGCACGCCGTCCATGTCGAGGATGCATCCATCAATAGCATTCGCCCACTCCTGGTCCAGCGTTGCGGTGACAGCAGGAAGCGATAATGATTTCGTCAAACGTCCAGTTCCTCATCCTTGGTTCGTCAACTCGAGTAAAAGCCTGGATTCGTGAGCATGCGCGGTTCGGCACAACGCGGACAAGGCATGTCACCGGCGTCAACCATCGGCTCGGTCATTTTGGCCCATTGTGCCACAGGGTCAACGGCGAGCCGCTATACTCGCGCAACCGAATGGGGAGTTGGGGAAAGGGACGCAACCATGGATGGGACGCTCGCCGAGAAGGTTCTCGGAGCAATCGATCAGGACGAGACGATCGCGCTTCTCCAGTCGCTGGTGCGCGATAGCGCATCAGTCAATCCACCGGGAGACGTACGGGAATCGGTCCGTATCTGCCAGGAGAAGCTGGCTTCCGAAGGATTTGAAACGGAACTCATTGGTGACACCGAGATCATTCCGAATCTGATCGCGACTATCCGGCGCGGCGACGGTCCGACGCTGCTATTCAACGCGCACGTCGACGTCGTGCCGACCGGAACGGTCGAGGCGTGGTCGCACCCGCCATTCGCAGCCGAGATTGCTGACGGACGAGTCTACGGCCGGGGAGCAGGAGACGACAAGGCAAGTGTAACGGCCCAGGTGATGGGTGCCATCGCGCTCGTTCGATCGGGGGTCCCATTCAATGGGACACTGATCGTTAACGTCGTCGGCGATGAAGAGACAGGCGGCCGGCACGGCGCGAAGTTTGTTGCCGAAAACATCACGACCAAGCCTGACTTCGCGATTGTCGGCGAGCAGACGTTCAACTGCGTCGCGGTCGGAGAAAAGGGCTTTGCCTCAACAAACGTGATCGTCCACGGCCGGGCTGCCCACGGCGCTTTGCCGTGGGAGGGCGCAAACGCGATTGAAGGGATGGCAGCCGTCATCATGGCCCTGCGAAGCGAGCTGTGGCCGAAACTTCAGGAGCGGACCCACCCATATTTCCACCACTCATCGGCATCGATCAACATGATCCAGGGTGGCGTCAAGCAGAACGTCGTTGCCGATCAATGCTCGATCTACGTCGACCGGCGGATCGTTCCAGGCGAAGACCCGCAAGCCGGCGTTGACGAGATCCGCGAGGTCGCCGAGCGAGCCGTCGCCGACATGGCAGGCATCCGCGTCGAGGTCATCGCCGCCGGCCTTGGCGCCGCGTCGATGAGCGCGCCCGACTCTCCGGTCGTTCAGGCAATGCTGACCGCGAACACGTACCTTGGCCTCAACACCGAACTGACCGGGTTCTCGATGGGCACTGATGGACGCCACTTCGCTGCCACCGGCGTTCCCACGATCATCTACGGCCCAGGCGACCCCGCTCTGGCCCACATCCCTGACGAATGGGTCGGCATCGACGAAGTGATTGAGGCAACGAAGGCCTACGCGCTGACAGCTCTGGAAATGTTGGGCGGGTAAGTCGCCTACACAACACTCACATGGAAGGGGCGATAGCCGCGGCCAACGCCCCTTCCATGTGAGTTCAGGATGTCGCGTCGCGAAAGCGTGTGCGATAGATGCGGTATGCAAACCAGCTGATGATCGCGAACGGCAGGACCGCTGCGCCGACGATCGCGAGTGTGATGGTCGTGATCAGGATTGCCTCAATCGCACCACGTGAATGATCCCACGCGCGATCGCCGATGTTCGTGATACTGAAGCCATCTCCGCCAGCGATTTGTGGCTCGACGATCTCGCCCGATGGCTGGAGGGCGACGGTTATGGTCGAGAACGAGGTCACCTGTTCGAGATAGTTCTGCCGTCCTTGAATCGTCTCGATCTGCGAACGAATGTCCGTCAATTCGTGTTCGAGCTGCAGAATGTCGTCCACCGTCTCAGCCTCGCTCAGCAGCGCCAGGAAACGCCGTTCGGTCTCACGCAGGGCATTCATGCGGCTCTCGTTGTCGACGAACTCTTCGCTGACGTCCTGGGTCGACGATTCTTCACGCACGACCTCTTCGACGAACGCAGCACTTCGCAAGTCATTCATCGTCGAGTCAAATTGCTCGACCGGTACCTGGATCGTGATCTGCGCGAACTGACGGTCCTGCTCGATGTAAGAGTTGGACGAGAAGACGAAGCCGCCTTTGGTCGTCGCCATCACTCGCACCGATTCGAGCGCGCCGCCGACGCCGCCATCACCTTCGACCACCTTCAAGGTGACATTCGCTGTCCGGATGATGCGTTGCTGCCAGCCTTGTGCTGCTTGACGCGCGTCGCTCGTCGAATCACCAGCAGGCGTCGCTGCGGCCCCAGCAGTTTCCTGGTTCGAGGAAGGAACCATCATTGCCGAGCCGCCGGCGCTCGTCGCTGCTGCGACCGGCATGTCGTTGAATGCCGAGTCGTCATCGTCACCGCCATCGTCACCGCCACATGCAGCGGTAACGAACAGGCCGAAGATCAGGGTGGCCATCAGGATTGGGGCGAAACGGCGGGTACGGCCCGCAGGTCTGGTCAGGGCATCCATGTCATCCACCTCTTTCGATCGCGGAACCAGGAATGTCGGTTCGTGACGCGTCTGAGAGGTTGACGCTGGCTGTTCGAGGTTTGTTCCCGATCGCGATCAGGGTGGGGAGTCGCTAACGATCCATCTTGCTGTCGATTCCGGTCGCGATCGTGAAGATGAACATGAACAGGATCGGAATCAGAAGTGTGATAACGACAATCACTCCAACGGCGGCGATAGCCTTGATGATCTCGACCAGCACATCCATTCCGACGACTCGCCTTCACTAAGACCGGCGCGAGGCGCCGCTTCACATGCGGAGAGGGCGGCCAGGTCACCCCGGCCGCCCTCTAGTATACGCGGTACAGTATCGACGATCAGGCAGCCAGCGGTGCAGCTGAGAGCGCGCCGGTCAAGACCAGGCCACCCGAGCCACTCGTCACTGTAACCGTTTCACCGTCGCGAATCTCGCCAGCCAGCAGCTTCATCGCCAACGGGTCGAGCAGTTCCTTCTGAATGACCCGCTTCAACGGTCGAGCGCCGAAGGTCGGGTCATAACCACGGTTTGCAATCCACTCGCGCGCCTCACCGGATAGCTGGAGCGTGATGTTGCGCTCCGCAAGACGCTGGCGGACGCGTTCGAGCTGAATCTCGACGATCGCACCGATCTGGTCGCGCGACAGCGGTTTGAAGATGACGACCTCGTCGATCCGGTTGAGGAACTCAGGTCGGAAGTTGGCTTGCAGTGCTTCCATCACCCGATTCGTGCGTCGTCGTCGTTCTGGCTGAGCAGGTACGACGAGCCGAGGTTGCTGGTCATGATGATGACTGTGTTGCGGAAGTCGATCGTCCGGCCCTGACCGTCAGTCAGTCGCCCGTCGTCGAGAACCTGCAGCAAGACGTTGAACACCTCGGGGTGCGCCTTCTCGATCTCATCGAACAGGACGACCGAGTATGGACGGCGACGAACCGCTTCAGAGAGCTGACCACCCTCCTCGTATCCGACATAGCCTGGAGGCGCGCCGATCAACCGCGAGACGGCGTGCCGCTCCATGTATTCCGACATATCGATCCGCACCATTGCCTGATCGTCGTCGAACAGAAACTGAGCCAGCGCCCGTGCCAACTCCGTCTTACCAACGCCAGTCGGTCCGAGGAAGATGAACGAGCCGAGCGGCTTGTTCGGGTCGGACAACCCAGCCCGAGCGCGCCGGATGGCGTTGGAGACAGCCTCGACCGCCTCGTCCTGGCCGATGACTCGCGCGTGCAATCGCTGCTCCATCTGGACCAGTTTCTCGATCTCACCTTCGACGAGCCGGCTGACCGGAATACCCGTCCAGCGAGCGACGACTTCGGCGATGTCCTCAGCGTCGACTTCCTCCTTGACGAGGCGAGAACTATCATCCACCTGCGCCTGTCGTTCGAGCTCGGCCAGCCGCTGCTCGAGCTGAGCCAACTGCCCATACTGAAGTTCCGAGGCGCGACCGTAGTCGGCCTGACGCTGCGCGCGCTCGATTTCGACACGAGTCGCCTCGATCTGCGACTTCACGTCGGACAGTTCCTGCAACATTGCCGCGCTCGCGCTCCCACTGCGCCGTCAGCGCGTTACTCGACTCCTTGAGGTTGGCCAGCTCTTTCTCGAGCTCGTCGAGCCGCTTGCGAGACGCATCGTCGCGCTCCTTGCGCAGCGCCTCACGCTCAATCTCAAGCTGCATGATGCGGCGGTTCAGCTCGTCCAGCTCAACCGGCAGGCTGGTGATCTCCATTCGCAGCCGCGAAGCTGCTTCATCGACGAGATCAATCGCCTTGTCGGGCAGGAAGCGGGCCGTGATGTAGCGGTTGGAGAGAACGGCAGCTGCCACCAGAGCGCTGTCCTGGATCCGAACGTTGTGATGCACTTCGTAGCGTTCGCGCAGCCCACGCAGAATCGAGATCGTGTCCTCGACCGTCGGCTCTCCGACCTAGACCGGCTGGAAGCGCCGTTCGAGCGCAGCATCTTTCTCGATGTGCTTGCGATATTCGTCGAGCGTCGTCGCGCCGATGGCATGCAGTTCGCCGCGCGCCAGCATCGGCTTGAGCATGTTGCTGGCATCCATCGCGCCTTCGGCCGCTCCAGCGCCAACGACCGTGTGCAACTCATCGATGAAGACGACGATTTGACCTTCGGAGTCGGTGACCTCCTTGAGGACGGCTTTCAGCCGCTCCTCGAACTCACCGCGGAACTTCGCACCGGCAATCATGCTGCCGAAGTCGATCGAGACAACCTGCTTATCGTGCAGCCCCTCAGGTACGTCGCCACGGACGATGCGCTGGGCCAGACCCTCGACGATCGCCGTCTTACCAACGCCAGGCTCGCCGATCAGAACCGGATTGTTCTTGGTCCGGCGTGAGAGCACCTGAATGACGCGGCGGATCTCCTCGTCCCGGCCGATGACTGGGTCCAGCTTTCCGAGACGGGCCAGTTCCGTCAGATCGCGTCCGTACTTCTCGAGCGCTTCATAACGGCCCTCAGGGTTCTGGTCGGTAACGCGCTGCGACCCACGAATCTGGGTCAGCGCCTCGAAAACCTTGTCACGCGTGATGCCGAGCGAGTTGAGAAGGCGGATTGACGAACTCTTGTCCGCACTCTGGAACGCGGCCAGCAGAAGATGCTCTGTCGAGACGTACTCATCGCCGAATGCTCGGGCTTCCTCCTCGGCGCGGTGCAGGACATTTCGCAGATTGCCGCTCAGCGTCGGCTGGGCCGAAAATTGCAGTTTCGGAGCAGCTCGCAACCGCCGCCTCGATCCCGTTGACGATCGATGACGAGTCGACGCCAAGTCGCTCGAAGACTCGCGGTACGACACCGCCCTGCTGCGTCGCGAGGGCGAGGATAAGATGATCGACATCGAGCGTCGCGTGTTGGCGTCGCTCGGACTCCTGCTGTGCTGTTGCGATGGCTTCCATCGCTTTTTCAGTCAGACGATTTGGGTTCATGGCTATCGTGACTTCCTGTTCACTTTGACCTCGACCGCTACTCCGCGCGGTTGGTCATCGACATCTGGGGAGGCGTCCATCATTGTCAGCAACTCATCCAGTGCGCCGGCGATCTTGCCGTAGTCGTCGCGGCCCGTCGAGCGCAACTCGGCCTGCATCGCGCGAATCCCACCTGTCAGTTGCAGCGCCATCTGCACACCGGCGAGGTTGACCCCTCGCTCCTCGACCAACGTCTTGACCTGCCGCAAGCGGTCGATGTCCTCGCTGGAGTACAGGCGCAGGTTGCCGGTCGTCCTTGATGGTGCGACGAAGCCTTCACGTTCGTACTTTCGCAACGTCTGCGGGTGCAACTGCAGGAGCCGTGACGCGACGCTGATGACGTAGAGTGGCTCGCTCTCTCGCATGCGGCCTCCAACTATGAGCGAATATTGCAACTTCCTTGACACGGATTATATCAGCCTTACGGTCGCCGGGCAAGTGACGGCGACCCGCCTCGCTCTATCGCAGCGCGGCGGGTCATCCTCTCCGTCGTGGCCCAGCGAGGCAGTTTGGTTACGATTACTGGCGAATCAGTCGCCTCCGTAAGCCGGAGACAATGAGGGGTAACGCTGCTGGTCGTTGCGTCGGCGTACCGGCTGGTGGCTGGGAATGCGCCAATCCATCGTTTCGTCGAACCGGTAGTCAGGGGCGACATTCCGCCAGTCAGGATGCTCGACCACGGAGCGGCGCTGTGAGGCCGCCATCAGACCAGTGTCGCGAAAGACAACCTCGCCACCGTACGGAGCCACCTGCCGCGCTGAACTGCGCTGAGGCACCCTGGCCGTACGACGGCTCAATTCCCGCTGTAGTTGGGACAGCATCAGCAACGACGCAGGCGCGAGAACAATCGCCGCGATCACCCAGAGCCAGGGCGACCGACGTTGCAGGCTGACGATTTCGGTCTGCGAGACGAGCGACGCTCCCAGACCCGCGTCTGTCACGGCAAGGCCGTCGATTGCCTGCGAGGCTGGAGCCGTTATCGCCGGAACACTCGAGAACGTGATCTGGCCGTATCGTGTCGCCGCGCCAGGCACGGCGGTCGCTGCGAAGCCGTAGTCCAGCAGCGCTTCGGCATCGTCATACCAGGCGTCTGGCGTGCTACCAAGCAGGACGATGATCACGCGCTGACCGTTGCGTTCGGCAACCTGCATCAGGCAATAGCCCGCGTTGTCGGTGACACCGGTCTTTCCACCTACGAGGCCGTCGTAGACGACCGAGCAGCCGGTTCGTGTTGGTGATCGCGTGACCCTCGGACTCATATTCGGCTGTCTGCAGCGTCGCCGCGAAGGCTGGTTCGTGGTCGAGTGCGAAGAGGGTCAGCGCTGCGATGTCGCGCGCCGTCGAGTAGTGTCCGTCTGCGTCGAGACCGTGTGGGTTCACGAGATGCGTGTTATGGAGTCCGAGCGTAGCCAGCCGGGTGTTGGCGCGGGCGATAAAGCGCTGGGTCGCCTGATCGTCGCTGTCGCCGGCCTGGGCGCCGAGGTTACGGGCGATTGCGGTCGCGGCGTCGTTGCCGCTGGGCAACAACATGCCGTGAAGTAACGTCTGGAACGACAGGATCTCGCCGGCAGAGACCCCCATGCTTGCCTCTCCGACAAGGTCAGAATCAGTCACGTTCATCTGGCGATCAAGAGACGTCGTCTCGATGGCGACGAACGCAGTGAAGAGCTTGGTCAGGCTTGCCATCGCAACTGGCTCACCCGCTCCAATGTCGAGCAGGATGTCCCCGGTCGATGCATCGACGACGATCGCGTGAGAGGCAACGACATTGGGCTGGTCAATCGTCTGGGCCGATCCGGCAGTCGGCAAAACGGCGAACAGGCAAACCGCAACTGCAGCCAGAACGGTCGCCCGTCGGCAAAACAAACCCATAGATTCCCCTTTTAGAGATATTTCCTTGCGTTCCGGCCCACCCCCGTCAGGACCGAAACCAGGTGCGTCTACGCCACTGAGAGACCTGTTTTAACATTGCGGCTCAAGCGTTGTCTCATGGTCACGAGTGTAGCAGCCGAGGTGTACGTACACAAGGGGATCGAGCTTACTTCTTCTTTTTCTGTCGCTGCTGAGTGCGGATGACCCTCACTCTCGCCCTCGCCCGCTGGGTTGCAGCGTGACGCTCCAGGGCGCCAGTGATCTTGCCACGCGTCTCGACGATCACGAGATCGCTTCCGGATTGCTCGAACAGCTCGGCTAGATCGATCAGCTGCGCGTCGTACTGAATACGAGGGGCGCCGTCGATCGACAGTGTCGCGTCGCGGACCAGCCGTTCGGGCCAGATCGCGCGCGGGATTTTGCGGATATGTCGCAGGGTGACGATCCCGACGATCGCGTCGCCATCACGAACCAGAATCGGACCTTCGGCCACACCCGCCAGGATCTCGTCGATCGCGTCATCAATCGTTCGTCCGGCGTCGATTCGGCGGCTGTTCCCAAGCCCGACATCATCGATCGTCAGGTCGCGGCTGGTCTCACGCCACACAGTGCGAATGTAGCCCTCTCGTCCGGCGCGATTGATCGTCCAGACTGCAATCAACCCCCACGCGCCCCAGACAGATACACCGTCCCCAAGCGACAGCAGTATCGCGCCAAGCACGAAACAGAACAGCGCGATGGCCTGACCATAGGCTGCCGCCATCTTCGTTCCGGTGATCAGATCGTCGGTCAGAAACCAGACGAACGCGCGGAAAATTCTTCCACCGTCCAACGGAAAACCAGGCATCGCATTGCCAGCGAAGACGACGAGATTGACGAGCGCCAGAAAACCTGCTGTGCCAGACGCCAGGCTACCGTCAGGCAACAACCAGCGCCATGCCGCCCCGAACACCATTGCCAGGAGCAGGCTCGCGAGGGGACCGGAAGCCGCTACCCAGGCCTCCGAACGCGGGTCTTGTGGTAGGTAAGCGTCGTCTGAGAGCGCACCGAACATCGCCGGCTCGATCGCCAGCACCTTTCCGCCAACTCTTCGAGCGGCAAGGATGTGCGCGACCTCGTGAAGCAGAACCGATGCGACCGAGCCAACGGCAACGATCGTCGCTGCGACGTACCACTCGTAGCCGACGCCGGTTGGACGCAATGAATCGATCGTGATGATGGCAAGAATCGCGGCGAGAGCCAGCCAGCTGCGGCTGACGCGCAGCGGAACGCCCAGGATTGCAAACAACGACGGACGAGCAAAGGCATCCATTCAGATTGCCCCACTGTCTCGGGCGACACGATGCTGTCAGGTTGTCGGTCAGGCGAGTGCTAGAGTCGCTGGTATTCCTCGAGGTCAAGTACGAATACCGTCGCAGCTGCGGTTTGGACCTCGCCAGCGTCCTGCGATTGCGATCTGCTGCGAGCCTCCTGGCGAATCAAATCGAGAACGTGGTCGACCTGCTCGTCCTGAACGCCGATCATGATCGTCGTGTTGCCACGTCTGAGGAAGCCACCGGTACTCGCAAGCCGGGTCGCGCGGAAGTCATTCTCCAGGAGAGCATCGACAACAGCGTCGGCATCCTCGTTCTGTACAACCGCGATGATCAGCTTCATGACTCCTCATTTCAGGACTTGTTCCGCACACCTCGCCAGAATTGGATTATAGGTTGGTTCGGAAAGGGCGGTCAACCGCGAAGGTCACGTCATTCTTCTGGCGGACGGGCCTGTCGGTCGGGTTGGGATCCGCTGGATGTGCCTGCACCTTGCTTGATGAACGACTCGATGCCGTCCAGGACTCTCTGGAGGCCAAACTCAAAACTCTCGAGCGCAAGTTGCACATGGTACTCGCTTCCAGATCCGACTGGGTCAAACCCTCCCTCCAGGTCGACACGGGAGAGCGTTGGGTATCGCGCTGGATCGAAGTACTTGTCGAGCACCGGCTCGCGTGCTGCCCACCACTCCTCATCTGAGATACCCGTCTGCTCTGAAACACGGGCAGCATCGACAGCTAACTGTGCCGCACCACGGACGTAGCTGGCGATCAGGCTGACGACGGACATCATGTCTCGCCCCCTCAACCCCTGGCCTGCGATTGCCTGCAATGCGGACTCATACAGCGCGATTTCATTCGGACCAAGTATCGAACGCGTCTGCGACACTTCCAACACCCATGGATGCCGCTGGTACAGTTCCCAGTCCTGACGGGCGTGCGATTCCAGTCTCGCGCGCCAACCACCGATTCCATCGTCGGCAGCGCGAGTCTCGCCATAGACCTGATCGAGCATGACATCGAGCAGTTCGGCCTTGCCAGGGACATAGGTGTACAGCGACATCGCGCCGACTCCTAACCGTTCTGCAATACGGCGCATCGTGACGGCTGCCAGGCCGTCAACGTCTGCGATCTGAATCGCTGCGTCGATGATCTGTTCGACGGCCAGGCTCGGCTTCGGCCCCCGCGTCGGTTCCCGCTTGACCCGCCACAGCAGCTCCAAGCTCCGTTGCGGATCCCCTCTGCCCTTGTATTCCAGTGTCACCTGTCGAAAACCCAGCCTACCGTTCGACTACCTCTCAGCTGCGCACGATGAGTATATCCGTCCCGAGCCGTAAGATGGTGATTCAATGCGTACGTACGATACTATTGCAACTCCGTACAACGTACGCTATAATCGCGCGGCTACCGATTTGATGCCAACAAGTAACAGGAGGTGTGAACCAGGCAAAACTACGACGTTCTTCCGATTTCCGTCGTCCGCATCCGTCCTACGCTTAGAGATGTTCTACGTAAGGACGGCACCGCGTGAGTCGGATTACGTTGGGAACAAGACGATGTTCGACGCCGATGTCGTCATCGCGGCGCACTGAAGGGACCATTCATGAACGTAGCGACCGCCCCAAAGGTGGGCTACCGCCAACGGGCCGCCGAACGGATGCAGACATCGACTGCTTTCGCCAGTCAACGCGGGACTGCCATCACTGCCGAAGGGCTGATTAAGGTCTACAAGAGTCGGTCAGGAGAGGTTCGCGCGCTCGACGGGCTCGATCTGACCGTCGAAGAGGGTAGCGTCCTTGGATTGCTCGGCCCGAACGGCGCAGGCAAGACAACGACTGTCCGGATCCTCGCGACGTTGCTGCAGCCAGATGCAGGACGGGCGACGGTCGCCGGTTTCGATGTCGTCAAGCCAGGCGGACCAGGTCCGCTCGGTCATTGGCCTCTCCGGTCAGTACGCGGCGGTGGACGAGAATCTCACCGGCCGCGAGAACCTCTGGATGTTCGGCCAGGCTCTACCAACTTCGAGAAGAGAGGCGCAAGAATGCGCGCAGGCGAGCTGCTCGAACAGTTTCACGCTGAATGACGCGGCCGACCGGCCCGTCAAGACCTACTCCGGCGGCATGCGGCGCAGGCTCGACCTGGCGAGCGCGCTGATCGGACGACCGAAGCTACTCATTCTCGATGAGCCGACGACAGGCCTCGACCCTCGCAGCCGTATGGCGATGTGGGAGGTCGATCCGCGAGCGAGTCAGCGAAGGGACGACGCTCCTGCTGACCACCCAGTATCTCGAAGAGGCCGACGAGCTGGCCCACAGTATTGCGGTCGTCGACCACGGCCGGATCATCGCCCGGGGAACGGCGGACGAGCTCAAGTCGCAGATCGGCGGCGAGCGGATCGAGGTCATCGTCCACCGGCGCGACGAAGATCGCGCAGGCGATGGAGATTACTGCAGCGGTACATGCGACGGCGAATGCACGCTCGACGAGCACACCCGGCGTTTCACGGTGCCAGCCACGGAGGCGCGCAACGACTCGATTCAGGTCGTTCGTGACCTCGACGACGGCGGCATCGACATCGACGACATCGGCCTTCGCCGACCGACACTGGATGATGTCTTCCTGACACTGACCGGACATGCCGCCGAGGCGATGACCGAGCGACAACGTCACAGGCCGGGAGGAATTCGTGAGCACTCGAATCGCCGACGAGCGCCATCGGCCGCTGCTCAAGCGGCCGCTTCAACAGGCCGTCGCGGACGGCATGATCGTCACCTGGCGCAATCTGAAGCGAGTCCCGCGCATCCCGGAACTGGCGATCTTCGCGATCCTCCAGTCGATCATGTTCGTGCTGCTCTTTGCCTTCGTCTTCGGCGGCGCGATTCCATTGCCTGGCGGCGGCTCCTATCGCGAGTTCCTGATGCCTGGCATTTTCGCTCAGACGATCTGCTTTCGCCGCCGCCACGACAGCGATCGGGATGACCGACGATGTCAGCAAGGGCATCATCGACCGCTTCCGGTCTCTCCCGATGGCCCGCTCGGCTGTGCTGACCGGGCGCGCCGCCGCCGACGTTGTCTACAACGCCGGTATCCTGCTCGTGCTGATGCTCTCGGGCCTGGCGGTCGGCTGGCGCGTCCACAGCAGCGTCCCCGAATTCTTCGCTGGAGTCGGCCTGCTGCTGCTGTTCGCGCTTCGCGATGACGTGGGTCGGCATCTGGCTCGGCCTCCGGTGCAGACAGTCGAGGTCGCGAAGCAGGTCGGATTCACTGCATCTTTCCGCTCACCTTCCTGTCGAATGTGTTCGTTCCCCCGGAAACCATGCCGAGCTGGCTGCAACCGATCGCCGAGTGGAACCCGGTCAGCACGCTCACGGCCGCAATCCGCGATTTCTGGGGCAACCCGAATCCCATGAGTGGTAGCGGAATCCCAGCTGAACACCCGGTGCTCGTTACCATCGATCTGGGTCATCGCCATCGTTGCGGTCTTCACGCCACTCGGCGTCCGCAAATATCAGTCGATCAGCCGCTAGCCCGCAGCAACATTCGATTCGCCGCGTTGGGCAGGCCCTATGTGGCCTGCCCGAATCGCAACCGGCAGAATTGAGGGAGAACGTTCCGCATCGTCGGCAGCGGGGCGAGGCCTCATTCCGCGTCAATTCCATTCGGCACCACAGCACAAGCGTCCTATGTTGGGCGCCAAGACGACACGCATACCTCTACGCGTAGCGGACATTCAACGGCCACATGCCGCGAGGTTGGCTGCGTATTAGGTCGATGTCGGCGGTTACCATATCGACGATCATTTGCTCGAAGCTGACTTCTGGGTTCCAGCCGAGCTCAGTTCGGGCTTTCTCTGCATCGCCGACCAGCAGGTCGACCTCGGCTGGACGGAAGAAGCGCTCGTCAATGACAACATGGTCCTCCCACTTCATCCCTGCGGCCTCGAACGCGATCTCGCAGAGACGGCGGACGGTGTGAGTCCTGCTGGTCGAGATGACATAGTCAGTCGGCGTCTCCTGCTGAAGCATCAGCCACATCGCGCGGACGTAGTCTCCGGCGAACCCCCAGTCCCGCTGGGCGTCGAGATTGCCAAGTGGAAGCGTCGTCGCTTCTCCGGCCTTGATCCGCGCGACCCCATGTGACACTTTGCGGGTCACGAACTCAAGCCCGCGCCGAGGCGATTCGTGATTGAAGAGGATGCCGGAAACAGCGTACAGGTCGTACGACTCGCGGTAGTTGACGGTTATCCAGTGGCCGTAGACCTTGGAGACACCATACGGGGAACGTGGGTAGAACGGCGTGTCCTCATTTTGCGGGACTTCCTGGACTTTGCCGAACATCTCTGAGGAGGACGCCTGATAGAACCGCGCGTCCGGTTTCGCGAGCCGAACTGCTTCGAGCAGCCGCGTGACACCAAGCGCCGTGAATTCGCCCGTCAGGACCGGCTGCTGCCAGGAGGTTGGGACGAAGGATTGAGCGGCAAGGTTATACACCTCGTCAGGCTGGTAATCACGAATGAGACTGATCAAGGAGAGTTGGTCGAGCAGGTCACCGTGGACGAGTTCGATCTGGTCGAGGAGGTGGCCGATCCTGCCGACCGTCTCAGTACTCGTGCGGCGCATCATGCCGATGACTCGGTAGCCCTTCGAGAGCAGCAGTTCCGCTAGATACGAGCCGTCCTGGCCAGTGATGCCGGTAATGAGTGCGGTCTTCTGAGCCTGGCTCACGTACGTTCCCTCCGTCAATCCTCCGCCGGTAGCCGGCGCTTTCACGGTAACCGGCAGACGATGATAGACTGCCGACTTGCTGAGTTCCAAATGTGATTCGCGAACGAACGAGGGCAGGTCATGGCAGGCCACCCGGTTTCAGAACTGACGCTGAGCAGGATCTGGCAGGATGGACTCTTCACGCGCGAGATGCGGACAGTCGATGGCCGGCGTGTCACAGTCGTCTACGGCGGCGTCTGGACCCATCAGGACGGACCAGACTTCCGCGATGCGATGCTGGAGATCGACGGCAAGTTGCTTCGAGGCGCGGTCGAGCTGCACCTGCGCGCCTCGGACTGGATGCGGCACGGCCACCAGCACGATTCGGCCTACGACACCGTTGTGTTGCACGTCGTGGCCGAGAACGACTTCGCCAGCAATGTGTCCGGACCGGCCGGTACGCCAATCGAGACGGTAGTGTTGACGGATTTTCTGACAAGACCGCTCGACATCCTCTCAGAGCAGGTCTTTGTCAAAGCACTTGGCGCGTTGGGGAGCCGAACGTGCCTGCCAACGCTGGCAGGTGGACGATCGGAGGCGATCCGTGAAGTCCTTCGGCGAGCAGGCTGGAAACGGATGGCCGCCAAACAACTGCGCTTCTCACAGGACATGCAACACCTTCCAGCTGGCGAAGTCCTCTACAGAGGGCTGCTCGATGCGCTTGGTCTGATGCACAACCGGGACGGGATGGCGGAGATCGCGGATCGGATTCCGCTATCATCAATCGAGGCGATGGTAACCAGGCAACCACATTCCGCGACGGCGTTGCTTCTCGGGATCGGCGGATTCTTACCGCTGTCACCGGCACACGCGGATCTGGCAGGCGTCTCGGGCGCGAGTGCAATAGCAATCGAGGAACGATTCGACGGAGTTGGCACGTGAGTATCGGATAACACCGAATTGCAGCAACGACCTGGTCTTTGAACCGAGTTCGCCCGATGAACCACCCTGTCCGGCGGCTCGCCTCGCTCGCCGCTCTACTGGAACGGGCACAACCCGATGGGATGTTGGCAACGTTTTTGGACCTCCCATTGGACGGCGGGCAATCGTGGCGAAGCTGGCTGGAATCGGTCCAGCCGTCGATCGGACGCTCCCGCTCAAACCAGATCGCCGTCAATGTCCTTGCACCGTTTCTCTCTGCCTACGCTGACGCGACTGGCAACGAACTGCTTGCCGAGCACGTGGGATCGCTCTGGGAAGTGATGCAAGGAGCTGCCGACGACTCGATCGCAAAGTCGACGCTCGCGCAGATCGTAGGTCAGCAGCAATTCCGTGTATCGCGGGCGATCGAGAGTCAGGGCCTGCATGAAATAGGACGAAATGGCTGCCGTCAATTGCGCTGCTTCGAATGTCCAATCGCCGCGCTGGCCGTAATGCATGAGCCGGAATACTCGACGAGTGCTCGGATTTCGGGCTAAGTAGGCGACGACCGATCCGTCACCGGGTCAGCAGTCGAGTCGCCGAACAGATCCAGCATCAACAGGCCCTCGATCTCGACGAACTCGTACATCCGCATCATCGCCTGCATGTCCGGGTCCGTGTGTCGATAGAGTCCTTCCATCAGCCCGTTGGCGATGACCGGATCGAACATCTTTGAGAACTTGTTGTTCTGGATCCCGATGAACAGCCGGTACAGGTCCACCAATTCAGTGCCACTGATCGGCGTTGTCGCATCGCTCATCAAGATCTTCCCGGCCGACATCCGAACCTTGAGCCGGTTATCGATCGCGAACCGATTGAATTGATTCTCGAACTCGAGCGCAGCGCGTGCGTAGTCGAACATGATCAACTTCAGATAGATCGACTCGACCGCAAGATTAAACAGCTCGATAACCTTCTCACGGTTGGGCGGGATGGCTTCGATGTATCCGGCTCGAACCAGCTCGTAGAGCTTTCGAGCCGTCTCAAACTGGGTCTGTTTCGTCGCACGGGCGATCGCCACGACGTCCTGCCGCCCATCGATGCGGCTGAAGACATCGTAGAGTTCGCGACTCGGCCTAGAGGCTGGCTGACGAGCGGTCTTCCGGAAGATCATGAAGACGGACGGCACGATAGGGCTGATCTCGATCCACTCGTCGACGCGACGCGTACCTTCGATGATGAGGTGTGTACTGTCGACTGAGACGGCCACCCCACCCTCCTTGACGAGCTGTTCGGCGCGGAAGGTGAAGAAACAATTTCGCCAGAGGAAGAGCGTGTAGATCGAAGCCTCCAGGAGTTGATCCTGGCAGCGTTGAATGTCTGAGGAGTTGATCAGCCCCTCGCGCAGGAGCGCGCCAACAATTTCAGGGTCCGATTTCCCGTAACCGTATTGATCGATGACCTCGCGACGGACGCGGCCATTGCGGATGAGCAGTTCGGAAATTGTCGGCAGCCGGCTGCCGGCGGCGACGTACGAGATCCTGCCCTTCTCGAAGGTGATCGTTCGAGTATTCCAGCCCTGGATCATCGCCAGTGTGCCGGTCTTCTCAGTGTAGGTAAACATCTGGAAGATGTCGGAGATCGAGAATGCCCCGAGCCGACCCTGGAGGTCGATCTCGTCGTCGAATCCCTCAAGCTTTGGTGGATCGACGCGCATTGGCGCGCCGCGTGGTGCGCTCATTTACTGGCTCTCGCCTCTACTTCCAACATCAACCTGTAGCGTTACGACCTCGCGCGAGACGTTACCGGCATCGTCGCCGATTTCAATCGTCAGCGCAACCTCACCAAGTTCGATCGAGCCGAGATCGAGCAGGACCGCATACTCGTCGGTTGCGGATTCGAACGGACCATACACGCTGACGCCGCCCCCGGACACCGCCACATGACTTACGTCGACGTTGTCCCGAACGGAGAAAGTGACCGTCGGTGTCGATCGCGTTGCCTCAACAGATGACGTCACTTCGACGGATGGTGGCTCAGTATCGACCGCGAGCGCTGACCATACGGAACGCGCGATTGCCAAGTGTCCTGCGTTCGATGGATGCACGTCGAACGGGTAGAGCGTAAATTCCGCGATCCTGCCGGCGAACTGTTCAGCGACATCCGCGACCCGCGCATCCTGCTCTTCGGCGACACGTCGAATGACACTGTTGAATTGTTCGACCCACCAGCTATCGGAGGACCGAACGTCAGCGTCTCCCTCGGTGAGATCGTAGTATGTCAACACCACAAGATGGCGTTTCCGGCCCGATCTCGTCCCGAACGGCAGCGACTGCTTCCGCATATCGGTTGCTGAAGTCGTCCAGTCCAGCCTGGCGATCGCTAACTTCGGCCTGATCGAGCGTTAGCAACTCGTTTCCGCCAAGTGCCAACGAGACAGCGGCAATCGGAACACCAGCAGCCTCCGAGCGGGCAACCGTCTCGCGGAAACGCTGCAGCTGACCGCCGTCAATGAACGTCGCCGCCGTCTCGCCCGTCACGGACAGATTCTCGAATGGACCAGCCTCGCCGGACAGCCTTGCCAACCAGTCGGCGACGACGGGAGCGTTTCCTCGTTCGCGTGGCAGGCTCGAACCGATGCCTGCGGCGATTGAGTCTCCGAGCGCGATGTAAACACCTGAAGATTGAGCAAGCGATGGCTGAGGGACCTGAAAGGTGGTCGAGACCAACGCGACCATCGCCACCAACGTTACGAGTGGGCCGCGCCATCGACGCGTCATCGATCTGCGCCAGCGAGTTCGAGCAGCGTCGGCATTGCGCTCTCGACGATCTCGCGCACTGCTGGAACCGTGACACGCTCCGCCGCATCGCCAAGCGGGACGAGCATCGTGTCGGTCGCAAGATGGGCGTTCATTTCGTCAGTCGGCTTGCCAGTCATAACGAAATACGCCGCATGAAATAGTACGGCGGCTGGGGCATCGTGAGGAAAGTGGAACACTGACTCGCCTGCCCAACCGATGATTGTCCCGTCGATTCCCGTTTCTTCGCGTACCTCGCGCAATGCGGTCTCCGCCAGTGTCTCGCCGGGTTCGACGTGACCCTTCGGTAGCGCGATGTCCCCCGTTCGACCTCGTCTCAGGGCAACCACGCCCTGGCTGGGCAGGAGGACAATGCCGCCAGCTTGCAGCGTCGCGCCACGCTCGCGCTTAGCGACGATCCCTCCCAACTCGGCCCGAAGCCGGGCGTAGGTGACCGGCAACATTTCCGGCATCACCATCGTATTCGCCAGGATCGGCATGAAGTTGGCGTCGCCCGACCAGCGCGGGACGACATGCAGATGCAGATGCTCGGCCACGCCTGCGCCGGCAACCGCGCCAATGTTGAGTCCGAGATTGAATCCGTCGCACTTGAAGACTCGTTTCGATGCCTCGACCATCACGCTGGCCATCTCAAACATTTCAGCGCGCGCTTCGGGATCGAGCGCCTCAAGTTCAGACGCATGCCGGTTAGGGACGATCATCGAGTGGCCAGAGTTGTACGGATAGAGGTTCAGGACCGCGAATGCGTGCCGGCCACGATGCATGACGAGCGAGTCTACGTCGTCGTCAGCCGCCAGCGCATGACAGAAGATGCAACCATCGTGCCGATCTCCGCCGACATACTTCATCCGCCACGGCGTCCAGAGCCGCTCCACCGGGTTGATCCTTTCGCCGGCCACCTGATTCGGATCCCGATCATAGCAGACAGAACCTCGTACTCTGCTGTCATCCCATGTTTTGTGCGTACGTTCGCGCTCTCTCGCACACCTTGAGAAAGTGTCCGTGTGCTATACTCGACGGTCAGGCGGATTAGGGAAAGCTGGAGCGACACGTTCCGAGCCGAGTGCGCCTGCTTCGGTCCGGCAGTGGACCAGACGGAGGGACGAACAACGGGTTGGCGCTGAACGGCCGGAACGAACATCGCACGGTCGGGGATGCACCTCGCTGGCTGATCATTGGTGCACGGATGTTGTCTGATGCAACCCTGGTCATATTCGGCTTCTGGCTCGCCTACTGGTTGCGCTATAGCCTCCACGTTGGCGGAACGGTGTCACCAGCTTCTCAGCAGCCATTTTCCTTCTTCCACGGCAAGATCTTACTTCTGGCGCTGCTCGTGGTTGGAATGTTCCAGTTCCGTGGCTTCTACCGAATGCCTCGCTGGACGACGCTCCTCGACGAGGTGTCGTTGATCGCCAACGCGGTAACGACCTCGATGGCGCTCGTGATTCTGTACTCCTTCCTCCAACGCTTTTACCCATCACGGCTGGTCTTTGTCCTTGCCTGGCTCGTCATCATCGCGCTTCTCGTCTTCAAGCGAATCGTCGTGCGGATCGTCCGCGAACGACTCTGGCTGCGCGGTATTGGAGTTGATCGGGTGCTGATCGTAGGCGCCGGTCGAGCCAGTCAACGAATGATGCAGTGGCTCTTTGGCCAGCCTCAGCTCGGCTACCAGGTGGTTGGCTACATTGATGACGACCTGACTTCCGAACATCTGGCGATCGCAACTCATCGTCGTGTTGAACGACCGAACTACCTCGGTCCGAGCACCGGCATCCGGGAAGTCGTTCGCAGACACGACGTCAACGAAGTCATCATTGCGCTGCCTCCGACCGCTCACGAGCAGATGTTGTGGATCGTTGACCAATGCCGAGCCGACGATATCGAGTTCAAGCTGGTGCCGGATCTGTTTGAGTTGGCGCTCGACAGCGTCAACATTCACGAGGTTGCCGGTCTGCCGCTGATTGGCCTGAAGCCTGCCCGAATCGCCGGCTGGAACCTGTTCGTCAAGCGGATGATGGACGTTGCTCTGTCATTGGTCGTCCTTACCACACTTTCCGTCTTCATGATTGCGATCGCAATCGCCATCAAACTGGACTCCGATGGTCCGGTCCTCTTCCGACAGGAGCGCGTTGGCCGTAACGGACGTCGCTTCGTCTGCTACAAATTCCGAACGATGGTACGCGACGCTGAGAGCATGCGCGATGAACTCATTAAGCTGGGGAACGTCGATCCCCGGCTGATCAAGAACCCGAATGACCCGCGCCGGACGCGCGTGGGGAAGGTGCTCCGCAAGTTCAGCCTGGACGAATTGCCGCAGTTCTTCAACGTCATTCTTGGCGAGATGAGCATCGTCGGACCTCGCCCCCCTGTTCCTGCCGAGGTGGCTGAGTACGACGAGTGGCATCGTGGCCGGCTGCTGGTGACACCCGGCCTGACCGGGCTCTGGCAAGTCAGCGGACGCAGCAATCTCACGTTTGACGAAATGGTCAGGCTCGACCTCTACTACGCCGAACACTGGGCGCCCTGGCTTGACATCAAGATCATCCTCCGTACGATCCCAGCCATCGTGACGGCTCGCGGTGCGTACTGAGTTCACCGAGCGAGTAATGGCCACCCCTGCGACACGGGCTGTGCCGCGCATCAGTGGTCGAACCGTCCTCGTCCACGACTACCTGAACCAGTACGGCGGCGCTGAACGACTACTTGAGGTGCTGCACGACCTTGCGCCGGATGCGCCGGTCTATACATCGATCTTCGATCCAGAAGCGATGCCGGACGCGTATCGCGAGTGGAACATCCGCAGCACATGGATCGATAGCATTCCCGGTGTCCATCGGCAGCACCAGCGGGCGCTGCCGGCTTATCCACTCGCATTCGAATCGTTGCGACTCCCCGCTTGCGACCTCGTGCTGTCATCGTCCAGCGCGTTCGCGAAGATGGTTCGACCGCCCACCGGAGCAACTCACATCTGCTATACCCACTCTCCGATGCGCTTCGCATGGAACCTGGATGCCTATGTCGAGCGCGAGCGATTGCCGAAGTCGGCGCGGATCGCGCTACGGCCGCTGATGGCTGTCTTCCGGCAACGTGACCGCGCGACGGCAGCCCGGGTTGACCGGTTCGTGGCGAATTCATCTGTCGTCCGTGACAGGATTCGAGCATTTTGGCAACGGGATGCAACCGTCATTAACCCGCCGGTCGAGGTCGAGCTCCCTTCGTCCAGTTCCTTCCAGCGAGGTTCAGGATTACTTCCTGATGGTCTCGCGGCTTGTACCCTATAAGCGGTTCGATCTCGCGATCGGGGCATGCAACGCACTCAACCTGCCGCTCTGGATCGTTGGCGATGGACGTGATCGGGCGGCACTGGAGGCGCAGGCGGGACCGACGGTCCGGTTTCTCGGTAGAGTCTGTGACGACGAGTTGCGGAGTGTATACGCGCGCTGCCGAGCGTCGTATCTTCATGTCGGAGGATGACTTTGGGATCGCTCAGGTCGAATCTCAAGCGGCGGGGCGACCGGTCATAGCACTTGCGGCCGGTGGCGCCTTGGATACTGTCGTGGACGGGTGACGGGGATCCACGTCCGAGAGCAGACGACCGAGAGCCTGATCGCCGCGTTGGCGCGCTTCGAGCGTACCAGCTTCGATCCTGAGCGGCTGGTCGACCATGCACAGTCGTTCTCACGAGAGAGATTTGAACGAGAGTTGGTTGGAGTAATCGAGGAGACGATGGAGAGCGTTCGTTCCGGGGAGCGTGGTCGATGGAACTGAAAGTCTAT
Source organism: uncultured Chloroflexia bacterium (assembly GCA_963763325.1). GTDB lineage: Bacteria > Chloroflexota > Chloroflexia > Thermomicrobiales > CFX8 > JBBECJ01. The sequence goes on along the minus strand of CAVXOL010000023.1, from coordinate 18,290 downwards.
CTCCAGGCACTCCGGCGTCGCTGGCCGATCCTGGTGGCGCTTCCGCTGCTGGTTGGTCTGCTGGCGGTCGTTCAGGAGATGTCTCGCGATACGAGCTACACGACGCATGCAAAGCTTCGCGTCATCAGCGAGCAGGTTGACGGTGAATTCACCGATTACCCCGCCGACGACAACTTCATCGCCAGCGAGTACGCGATCGACGATCTGGTCGAGGCGGTTCGCGGCAACGTCTTCGCAGCCGCAGTCGCTCAACGTGTCCAGTCTACAGGCATCGATATTGGTCGCGAAGAAGTCCAGTCTGCCATCTCAGCCGACAGGGAGCACCGCGTGCTGACCGTTTCCGTCCACTCGGGTGAACCGGCACGGGCCGAGGCGATCGCGCGCGAAGCAACGCTTGAACTTGAAGCTGCCGCGTTCGACTACATCGGTTTGCCCTCCGAGGACTCTGGTTCGGTCGTGCGCGTCATCGACCAGCCCGGCGGTGCTGGACCCGATACCTCACGTGCACGATTGCTGCTGGTGCTCCAGGTGATCGCGGCGGCTGGAGCCGCGATCCTGCTCGCGTTCTTCGTCGATTATCTGGATGACACGCTTCATGACGGCGAGGCGACTGCCGCGATGCTTGGATTGCCACACCTCGCCAGTGTTCCGGCGGAGCGGAAGGCATGATGCGGCCAGAGGAAATAGCCCTCGCGCTTCTACGGCGCTGGTGGATCGTTGCGCTGGCAGCGATCGTTGCAGCGTTGGTCGCCTACGTTGCGACCAGCAACCAACCAAAAACGTACACCGTCAGCACACGCGTGATGGCAGTTGCCGAGCCGCCAGACTACTGGATGGACCTCTACGCCAAGAACCGCCTCGCGTCCTACAAGGATTTGATCAACAACTGGGAATTCGTTCGCTGGTCGTTGGAGCAGGCAGGTTCCGACATCGATCCGGGGCTCGCGCAAAGTAAGCTGGCGCTTGGACACAACCCGGATTCCAACATCGTACAGATCGTCGCCGAAGACACCGACGCCGCGCGAGCAGCGACGATTGTCAATGCGCTGGCTGATGGCTTCGTGCTGCGTAACGCCGAAGAGAACCAGGAACTGCTTGAGCGCCCACGCCCGGAGGACACCGGGCTTCCGTTGATGGTGACGATGCTCAAGTTGGATACTCCGGGCGCACCGACAACAGCGAGCGGCCCGCGCGTCAAGGTCAACACGCTGGCGGCAGGAGTGCTAGGCGCCGTAGCTGGCCTGATGCTCGCGTTCGGGCTCCTTTATCTTGACGACACGCTGAAGAAGACAGCCGATCTGGAGCGCTACCTGGAATTGCCAGTGCTGGCGCGAATTCCCGATGGTGAGGCGAGAGTCGCCGTAGGTGAGGGACAAACTGGATGAGCGCGCGTAAAGTTGAGCATCCGGATCTCAAATTGGGTCGTCACGAGATCGCCGAAGCGTATCGCTCGCTGCGCTCGACCGTGAAGTTCGCGACTGGCGAACGTCCAATCCGCTCGATCCTCGTCGTCGATGTCGATCGCGACCAACGGAGCGACGTTGCGGAGCAGCTAGCGACGGCGTTCGCTCAAGCCGGCGACCGCTGTGTCCTGATCGACACCGACGTGCGTAACACTCCGTCCCAGGCAGCAGGCTTGTTCGAGCTGATGAACGGCTCTGACGCCGTCGTATCTCAGACAGAACCAGGCCAGTTGGCGACAGTCGGCCCGGGGCAGGCTGGATCACCCGATGCCCTGGCGGGTGACGGGTTCAGCGTCGCCCTCGACCGACTGGTGGAGACGCACGGATTTGCGGTTCTATCGTCGGCACCTTTACCCAAATATGCCGATGCACTGGCGATCGCCCCGCGTGTCGATGCCGTCATCCTTGTCGTAACGGCAGGTGGCACCCGCCGCCCGCACGCGATCGATGCCCGTGACGCGTTGGAGCGGGTTGGCGCGCGCATTCTCGGGGTGGTAATGGTTGAGCCAAAGAAGCGTTGGTTCTGGTAGCCCGGTTCTGACTGTCGCAACTGTTCGCCAATGCGCCAACATTTCGTCACCGTGCTACACTGCGCGGGTCCACAGATGAACAGGTTCGTGCCTCCCTCAACCTGGCACGGGCTTCTGCTTGCGCGGGATGGAGGAGGCGGTGTGCTGGCTAAGGTTCTCAGTTGCGCGACAGTCGGCCTCGATGGCGCGCTGGTCGAAGTCGAAGTCTTCGCCAACTCACCGTCCGGACAGCCAGGGATCGTTGTCGTTGGGCTTCCGGACGCCGCCGTTCAGGAGTCGAAGGAACGTGTCCGAGCTGCGATCCGCAGCAGCGGTGGTCGAGTCCCACTTGGCCGGATCATCGTCAATCTCGCGCCGGCCGACCTGCGCAAGGAAGGCCCAGCCTACGATCTGCCGATCGCGCTCGGACTGCTGATCGCCGGCGGATCGCTGCGCGCTGACCTTGACGACGCCGTCGTCCTCGGTGAGCTTTCCCTCGATGGCGGCGTCCGCCACACGACCGGCGTCCTGCCGATGGTCGCGTTGGCAGCCCGCGCCGGTCTGCGCCGCGCGTTCGTGCCATTCGACGACGCCGACGAGGCGGCACTGGTAGATGGTATCGACATCTACCCGATTGACACACTCGCAGGCCTCATAAAGCACCTCGACGGCAGCGCTCCGATCCCGCCGTACACCGGCAAGCGCGATGACGAGATGACGTTCGAGTCGCTCGCGACCGACTTCGCGGTCATTCGAGGACAGGAACAGGTCAAGCGTGGCCTTGAGGTCGCAGCCGCTGGCGGTCATAACGTTCTGATGACGGGGCCACCTGGCACCGGAAAGACGCTCCTGGCGCGCGCCCTGCCATCGATCCTGCCGCCGCTGGCTCGCGACGACGCGATCGAAGTCTCGAAGATCTACTCGGTGGCCGGGATGCTACCCTCCGGCCAGCCGCTGATTCGTGAGCGTCCATTTCGAGCGCCACATCACACTGTCTCCTACGCCGGACTGGTCGGTGGGGGGCGCTTTCCTCGACCCGGCGAGATCAGCATGGCCCATCGCGGCGTTCTCTTTCTTGATGAGTTGCCCGAGTTTGGCCAGAACGTCCTCGAGGTCTTGCGCCAACCTCTTGAAGACCGGATCGTCACCATCTCACGCGCCAGCGGTGCAATCACCTATCCAGCCAACTTCATTTTGATCGCTGCGATGAATCCCTGTCCGTGCGGATAGTGACTTCGGTAAAGCGATAGGTGACATGGGCCACGGCATGGCGTTTGCCGTTCTGCTCCACGGTTTCCACGACAATGCCAGCGACGAGTGCCTCGACGACGTCGCGCCTGGTTTCCCACGAGAGCGGACCATCGAGGCGCGTCCCCAACTCGCGCAACAGGTGCTCAGCCTCAACCACGACACGGCTCGTCTCGTCGCTGGCCTGCATCCGGGCACGAATGCGCTCGAGGTCTGCGGTGAGGGTCGCCTCTTCAGCCGCGACGGCGTCCAGTTGTCGATCGAGGCTTGTCCCGTCGATGCGGCCCTTCCGGTAGAGAGTCAGCACGGCATCACGCTCCTGTTGGGTGTGCGCGAGCGCCCGCTCCAGCACCGCGATCTCGCCGCGGAGGCTGGCTGCCTCATCGTTGCGCTCGGCCACTCGTGCCTGCAACTCCTGCACGATCGGTCCTGGGTTTCGAGCCCACGCGTCGATATCTGCCCATACGAGTTCCTCGAGGTCGGCACTGATGGCTTTGGCAGGGCACTTCTGGCCCTTCGCCCCGTAGATGCCGCGGCGCTGGCTGCGGCCATTGCAGGTGTAGTAACGCTTCGTTGCGCCTCCAGCGCCTGACCAGCCAGTACCGCAGTAGGTCAGTCCACAGCACCCGCACTTGATCAGCCCGCGCAGGAGATACTTGTGCTTCGCGATGGGCGACGACATCATGTTCTTCCGTAGCGTTGTCTGGGCACGTTGCCACACCTCGGGCGTCACGATCGCTGGCACCGGCCGCTCAATGATCTCGCGAGGTGTCGCGCTCCGTTTCCCGTACTGGTGGATGCCTTTGTAGGTCGTACTGATCACCATGTTGCGGATGCGTCCCGCTCGCCAGAGACCTTGCGTCGCTTGTGTCCGCTTCCCACGCTGGACCTTACGGCCGTCGCGCACGTATGCTGGCGGGACCCCGATGGCATTGAGGCGATCTGCCACTTTCTGGCAACTAGCACCTTCATCTCCAAGCATGCGGTAGATCAGGCGGATCACGTCCGCCTCGCTCATCTCGCAACCGGGGAGGGGCGTATCGGCGATGACCAGACGGGCGTAGCGATCCTCCCCCTCGACGCGATAGCCGAACGGCACGATACCACCGAGCCAGGCGCCTTCACGTGCGAGCCGGTCCGTGCCGTCCTTACTACGTTGGAGAAGACTCTCGCGCTCGAAGGCACCAAAGGCGAACAGTTGGGTCAGCATGAAGCGTCCCATCGCCGTGGTGGTATCGAGCGGCTCGGTGGCGCTCCGAACAAGGACACCGTGGTCTGCGAGCTCCTGCACGGTTTGGAGACCGTCGATGGTACTGCGACCCAACCGGTCGACGCGGTAGACGAGGAGCATATCGAACTGGCCGGCTTGTGCGTCAGCGATGAGCCGTGCGCCTTCCGGTCGGTGTGCGAGTGGGATCGTCCCGCTCACTCCATCGTCGGCATAGGTCCCGACGACGATCAATCCGTCTCGAGCTACGAGTGGCTCGACCACTGCCCGTTGAGTCTCGATGGTTTCCTTGCGCTTCTGTTCTTGACTGCTCACTCGATAGTACACGGCGACCCGGGTGTGCATGTTTCCCTGCCTTCGTTCGAGGGGTGAATTGCATCATAGCGTTCCTGCGAGCCTTCTCATCCTCCAGCGCGCTGACGATGCTGGTGATGTGGCTTCATCGGCGAACAACCGGTAACGACCAAGGTCGTCGGACGTTGCCGTGGTCTGCAACGGTGCCAGCATGACGGATTCCGGCGTCACGGGTCTACCGTCCGTCGGAATCGACGGGGCGATTCGTTGACACGTGGTTCGATAGATCCGGCGGTGGCATCGGTTGCCGGAAGGTCTCCCGGTACCAGGCGTGGGCCACGCGTTCGGTGATCTTCTCGGCGCCAGGTTTGCCGAAGGCCGAGAACTCGTAGTTGACGTAGTCCACCAGATCGTGGTCGGGTTCCCAGTCACCGTTCCCATCAACATACTCCAAGCGCCAGATCCGTGGCGCTTGGCAATAGATCTCGCGAAAGAGGCCTCCCTGTTTACCCGTCCGTTGCGTCAGAATCGCATAGTAGGTGACCCGTAACCCGGTCGCCATGGTGTTCCTCCGTCCAACCGCATCGTGATTGGTCAGCCAGACGCCGAGGGTCACGCTGCGTGACGGCATCATCCCGCACGCCTCACCACCGGCCTTCCTCCAGCACCAAGGCGTGTTCGCCGTACTGGACGGTTTCGAATCAGCAAGAAGCCACACAATTTTACCACATTCCGGTCACGGATGCGCCGTTTCGAGGGGTCAAAAACGGGGAAGGTGCAGGAGGACGAGTGGCATCCAGAGTGGTCACGTTGGCCTGCTACGCGACCCGCGACTGCCGAACTGCGCCACACGCAGAGCGGGAAACCCGTCTCGAACATTCGCCTGGCGACCAACCGCATGGTGCAGTGGCGAGGAACGCTCGCCAGTTCCACACCGTCATCTGCTGGGACCGCCTGGCTGAGACGACCGGCGCCTACGTCAAGAAGGGTGATCCGCTCTACGTCGAAGGTCGGCTCGAGTACCGGTCGTTTCAGGACGAGGAAGGCAAGGAGCGCGGCGTCTGCGAGATCATCGCCAGTGACGTCGGCTTCCTCGGTCGACGTCCAGCGGCCGATGGAGCCACTGACACGATGGGATTGCATCCGGTGGCAGACGACGTCTCTCCGGAGGACATCCCCTTCTAACGAGCCCGCGGACGGGTGAGCCGAGTGCGCTTGCCCGTCCAGCGTCGTGAAGGACGATCACCGAACGATCGCTCACTGAGTAGCCGACACCTCCTCCCCAGATCGGGGGCGGGACTGACCCGCCTCAGCTTGCACCCGGTGTGGGTGACCAAGAGGAGGTGCTCCATGCAGCAGGGACCAACCATCCGGATCGGTTTCGTCGCTGAGATCGCGGACTACGAGATGCGGCAGCTCCTCATCGAGCAGTCGCTTGATGGTGTTGGAGCTGGGCCGGCGGCTGAAGCGCACGTCGCAGATGGTGGCAATCTCATTGGGGCGAAACGCCGGGAACGACATGGCCCCCAGCGACAACGCTGGGGGCCTGATCAGTGCGCTCGATCACCGTGTGACGGTGCGTTAGATGGCGCGACCGGCGACGAAGGCGATGACACCGACCAGCACGTATGAGAGACGCTGGAAGCGCAACAGACCGCTCATCTTCAGATCCTTTCTGCGCTGTCCAGACTCGCTGTCTGAACCTGTCACGAGGATGAGCCACAGCGGGCGATCACGCGATCACGGTCACGACAGTGCTGCTGTCATGTGCGATACAGGCGCCATCGCCCCGCTGATCATTGAGCGATCTCTCGTGACCAGCTGAGTGGCCGTATCATGCCCCAGTGTCTTCGGTCGGTGGTCATGATCGACAGGAGGGGGCCATGCGTACGCAAACGGCAGACCGGAATCCAATGGGGCCGCGGATTCGAGAACTGCGGCAGGAGCGCGGGTTGACACTCGCCGACCTCGCAGCGCAGATCGGGATTTCCGCGAGCCACCTGTCTCGCATCGAGCGTGGGCTGACCAGTCCGTCATTCTCGATTGGTGCTGCGATTGCACAGGCGTTGGGTCTGAGGTTGAGGATCTGGCACTGACGAACCGGACACAGAGCGGAGTGAATACCCAACTCGTCGCGGCGCTGACGCGAGCCTGGCCTCGATCGAGAGATTGCACGAGAGATCCAGCGCTCGATCTCGACGGATGCGCGTCAGGCATTGTTACGGTCCTGACGGCGCGATGCGACGCCTCGATCATGCTGCGGTTTGCTCGGTGGTTCTATGCTCTGGGCTTGTACGGTCCGAGACGTTGTATCCCCGGCTTGGGGCACTGGCCTGGTTGGATGGCTTGCGTCCAAACAGTCCACGGATGGCGTTGAGCAGCTTCTGTAGCATGAGTGCGCTCCATCCTGATCGTGACGAACCACAGCCGAGATCCCGACTCTAGCACGGTTTCGTCGGTCGTGGCATGGACGCTGCGACACAGGCGGCAGCACAGTCCGTTTCGACTTCTACATCCTCACTACCTTCTTCGCCCCTGGCAGGTTTCCTGATCGGCCTGTCAGGATGATTCTCCGGCCCGCTGAAGCGCCTCGGCTGGCCTCACTGTGTCCAGCGCCAGCGTTGACACCAGCGCCCCGCCTAGGGCATCGTAGCGTGTCATGAGCAGACCTTCCGACTACGTTTCCGTGGAAGATGCCGGAAAGCTTCTGGAAGACTCGGAACGAGTTTCCGTTTCCGGGATGTCTTCCGACTCGTCTTCCACGTAACTTCCGGAAGTGGTTTCCATCACCTCGATCGTGACGGCCCGGGAACAGCTGGAGGCGATCCGCGATGAGTGGCTGGCGCCGCTCGTTGAGCGCATCGGCGAACTGGAACGAGAGGCTGGTCGGTTGACGGCTCAGCGAAACCAGGCGTTCCAGGAACGCGACAAGCTACAAGCCCGTCTGAGCATCATGGAGGCGCAACAGGAGCATCCAGCCACGCCTGCTCCCAGCGCCCCGGAGACGGTCACAGACGCAGCGACAGACGTGGCGTGGTGGCAGTTCTGGCGTCAGCGACGGGATCGGTAATGTGTCGTCAACCGGGACGGTAACTGCATCGAGTTGACCGGGCGGTGGGTGACCAGTACGTATCACAGAGGAGAATGCACGTCATGCCAAAGCGAGTTGCCGAGAGCACCACCAGTGAGACGACCCACGGCTTCACGGCTGAAGAACGTGCCGCAATGAAGGCACGTGCTAAAGAGGTGAAGGCAGAAGCGCGCGCGAACAAGACCAAGGCGGAAGGGGAACTCGCCGTGCTCGCGGCGATCACGGCGATGTCGGAACCGGACCGCATCCTGGCCGAGCGGATCCATGCGATTGTTACCGCCAGCGCCCCAAGCCTCTCGCCGAAAACCTGGTACGGGATGCCTGCCTACGCTCAGGAAGGGAAGGTCGTCTGCTTCTTCCAGGCGGCGTCAAAGTTCAACGCGCGGTACGCGACGTTCGGCTTCAACGACAGCGCGAATCTCGATGACGGCATTATGTGGCCAACCTCCTACGCGTTGACGGAGATGAATGCTGACACCGAGGCGCGGATCGCTGCGCTCGTGAAGCAAGCAGTGAACTGAGGTTCGACCTTGCCCTGCGGATCGTCCTTCGGACTCGTCAAGGACCGGACATCGGGTGACTGTAACGCGCGACGATCGCTTGAGTCGACGGGCAACGTTGGATGGTGCGGACGGTCCCTGGTACAGCGATGCCGGGGTGATGATTGGCGTCCAGTGGTACCTGTGCGAACGGGGCAGCATCCACGCGACAGTCGAGGAAGCGGAGCTCGTCACACTCGAACTGTTTAACGGCGAGTACCGGCCGTCACGGTCAATGGTGGCCGACCGGCAATTGGGGCGTGCCTGTAACGCCCACCGCTCAGAAGGCATCGCTCATCCGGCTGCTCAACCTGTGTCCGCGACCCCGTGGCCGGGCGTGGCTCGTTTCCTTCGGCACCCGCCGGCCTAGAAGTCGGGCGGGCCCACGGTCTCGATGTGGTGGCGGTCCCCGGCGGCCAGCAGCTTCGGGATGTCCGGCGCGGCGGGCGGCGGCAAGGCCCGCGCCGCGGCCGGCTCGCCCGCCTCGACGACGAATTGGTCGAAGCCGGCGGGCACGGTGATCGCCAGGGTGCGCAGCGTCTCGTCGCCCTCGACGGCGTAGCCGTGGGGGATGCCGCGCGGGAGCCAGACGAAGCCCCCCGGTCGGCGCTGCCACGTCCGGTCCCCGCAGAACCCGCGCATGGACCCTTCCAGGACGTAGAACGCCTCGTCCGCCGTGTGGTGGACGTGGCGCGGGGTGGCGAAGCCGGGCGGGTGCGGAACTCCACCGCGGCCAGGGCGCCCCCCGTCTGCGCCCCCACGCCCTTGATCAGTCGCCAAGCAGCCGATAAACCAGACCGCCTCGGCGTCGTCGTCGGCGAGCGTGTAGTGGTCGATGCGGATGCCATCGTGTGTCCTCCTGCCGGCGTGGCGTCCTGGGCCGAGGCCCCGGTCGCGCGGAGCGCGGGGCCGAGCAGCCCCAGCGACAGCCCGGCCGCCGCCCGGACCACGCATGCCGGCGGCCGCTGGTATTGTCGGTGGCGACTCGGCAGATCCGTGTCATCATCGGTCTGCCTTTCTACGTAGAGTCTGGGACACATTCCCATAAAGGTGTCGAGTATCATAAGCGCGGTTGCCGCGCCTGTCAAGGAGTGTCCCCATGTCGTCGTACGACTCGTTCGGGCGGATGAACCAGAAGCGCCGGACGCGCGCCGGCGCTGATGGCCGCCGCCGCCGCACTTCGTGCGCCGCGGCGAGACGCCCACCGTCGCGGAGGTCGCCGAGGCGGCGCTGATTTCCAAGAGCACCGCCTACCGCTACTTCCCGAGCCAGGAGCGCTCCTGGCGACGCCCTGCTGGACGCGGTCAACCGGCCGGACCTGGAGGCCGTCTACGCGGCGGCGGGGCGCCCGGCCCGCCGCGGCGCGGCTGGACGCGGTCGTGTGTGCCGACCACTCCCTGGTCACCAAGCACGAGGCGGCCTTCCGCGCGTTCGTGCGGGCCATGCTGGCCCCCGTGCCGACGACCCGTCCGCGGTCCCGCGGCGGCCCGGCCATCGCCTGCGCTACCTCGCCGACGCCCTCGCGCCGCTCCGCGACCGGCTCGGCGCGGAACGCCTGCAGCGCCTGGTGTTGGCCCTGGCGATGTGCGTCGGGCTGGAGAGCATCATGGTGCTGACGGACATCGGCGGCCTCACCCCGGACGGCCGAGGCGGTCAAGCGCTGGGCCGCCGCCGCGCTGCTGCACGCGGCGCTCGCCGAGGCGCAGGGGGAGGCGACCGTCGGGGATGGCCGAATCGCCGGTGCCTAGGTGTGGCACGGCGCACCGACACTTGCGGGGGCGCCGCCGACGCCCGACCCGCAACGCCTCCCTTAGCCGCAAAGCTCCCCCAACTGATGATGTGGGCCATCAGCCGGGGGATGCGCCAGTAAAAGGACTGCCTCCAAATCGATTTCGAGTATCCCGGAGTCAATGTAAACTGCAAGGTATCAGGACACCTACGTTCGGTGCAGGCGATTGTAGCGCGTCAGGGGGGCGGGTCAAAGGTTCCGGCTTGCTGTCAAACCGCACCCATGCCCCCCTTGTTTTTGTCCTGTACGGGTTAGGGGATTCACGATCTGGAAGCCATCCTGCCATGCCTGCGCGAACGATGGAACAGTGGCGACAGACAGTCGTGGGAGCGAAGCACGCAACTGACAGTTAGAGGCGCGGCTAAGGGCTGTCGCGTCGGGCACAGGAGACAGCCACACAGCGCGTCTGGTGGCAATTCTGGGAGCGGTGACGAGTTGAATGCATGAGGTTGAATTGTTACCAACGGTCACGAGCAGACGCCAGCAGCCGGACGGGAGCACCCTGCATGCCGTCGAGACCGACGACGGGCAACGCTGGGACGATCGCGCTAGAACTGGCCAATGGTGAGTACCGAGCGATCCGCTAGGATCGGCTGAGACGATCGAGGAGGTGTTCAGGTACCGGCGGTCGAGGGGATCGGGGTCGACGGCGGCGTGTCCGGAGTTCGTCCGCGCGGGTCTTCCCGCAGCCCTTGCACGGCGCTGAGAGCCAGGTGCCAGCGCGAATCCCGGGAAAGTCACTGACGCGCACCTGGTGGCAGAAGCCACACTCAATCTGTATCAGGAGGTGACGCTTGGGCATCAGGTCGTTGTCCTCACACGCATCTATCCAGTTGGTCCCTTCGTACGACATAACCGGGCAATATCGTTGGAAATGTAAGCCAGCAACTCACGCTTTTGTTACGAATTGGTAACACGTCAGCGGATCACCAGTACTGGCGCGGAAACGGATGCGGATAATGCGTTTAACCGCAAAGCTCCCCCGACTGATGATGTGGGCACCAGCCGAGGGATGCGCCAGTAGTGAGTGGCGTAGACGACGCCGCAGTCGGTGTGCCACCGCGTTTGGTACAGGGGATTGTAGCGCGGACGCTGAACGGCAAGGCACCCCTCCCCTGAGCGATCGGAAAGGGCGCACCCCCATCCGGCTGCGACTCTCGGCCAGGGTGCCTTGCCATAAGGCATGATGACACCTCTACCACGCCGCCGCAGTCACATATGTAACAGTCGTATGCAGCCTCATAACAATGGTTATCCGCGAGACGGCCGTGCTGTCGGTATCGGGAGGCAGTGGTCATGCGACATCCTGAGCGCGACCGACTGGCCGCCGAGGTGGCCGGCTGGTATACGCAATCGTTCCCGGAACTGGGCTATATCGTCGAGCGGCGGCGCTTCGGCTTCTACGGCCGCAATGTCCATGCACCCGGTGCCAATCGCGTCACCCTGCGCGACGTCACACCCGACACGGTTCCAGCGCTGCTGGCCGATCTGCACGCCTACTTCGCCGGACAGCCCGTCACCCTTTTGGTTGATGACCGAGACGTTGCGGCTTCGCTCGGGCCAGCCCTCAGCGCGGCCGGCTGCCGGCTGGTGCAGGAGGAGCTCTTCTTGGCTCACGTCGGCCCGCTGCCGTCGTTCGACCGGTGCCGGGCGCGACGATTGAAGACCTGACGGCCGACAATGTGCACGCCTTCGCGGCAGCCAAGCTGCAGGGCTTTGCCAGCAGTGATGCCCCGCTACGCCCTGAGTGGGTCGAGGCTGAGGCCGCCCTGCGGCTGGCTGAGCTGGCGGGTGGCGGCTTCGGGTTGCTGGTGCGGATTGATGGCGAGCCGGTCGCGGTTCTCAGCGGCATCGGCGGGCAGGACTGGTTTCTCCACACGCTCGCCACACGTGCGCCGTGGCACCGGCGTGGCCTGGGCGGCTGGCTCACTGCCGAGGCGATTCGCCGTGCCTACGCTAACGGGGCAAGCGCCGTTCTGCTCAATGCCGATCCGCATGACAGCCCGATCGCTCGCTACCGCCGCCTGGGCTTCTCCGATGAGATGTACTGGCGCTCACGCTATCGGTGGGACAGTGTCTAACGGCGCGCGGCTAATGGTGTTTCTTACCAAGGAGCTTGGGTGTCTAACCGTGGATGTCGTGCTTAGACGTAGTACACAACAGCGCTTAACTGGGTCGATCAAGTAGTCTTAGCCCACAGATGAGCTAAGACTACTACGACTAATGATTGTTAGCCGGAGTACTTATCCGTAAATGCGGGGCACCGAACGGAGCCGGGCGTTGCACCGCGCTACCGCCTGGCGTCAGATCCGCCACTTCAGGCGCCTCGCAGGAATCAATTGGCGCCATCGTGATCGAGTTGCTCCTACTACCCAGATGACCGAATGGCGACGTGATGGGAACTTGTGCCTCCGTTACATGCGACGCTCATCGGCGCTGATTGCGTTGCGTCGAATGACGCTGCTCCCTCGATGTCCACGGCAGGATCGTGGCCAGCTTGCAGGCGCAGCCCGGGCCATCAGCGCTACAACGACGATCCCGAGCAGCCGATTGCGAATAGGGATGACATGGTACGCTCGCTCTGCGAGCCGACGCGCTAGCCTGCCCGCACTGAGCGGCGCTGGATGGCCCCAAGACGCGCGTCCTGGGGCCATCGTTGTGGGGCGGGGCTGCGCCTCACCGGTGGCGCCGTGGCGCGTTAGCGCGCCGCTTCCAGGGCGGCGACGCGGTTCGCGAGTTGGTTCAGCCCCTCGACCAGTTGCCCGTCGCGCGCCTGCAACTGGTCGATCTCCCCGCGCACCTGGTCAACGGCCGCCTCTCATGGAAACCACCGCGATGTTCGCCCAGGGATCATCTAGGTCACCGGCGCCGAGAGACAGAACGCGTATGCTGTCAGCCAGACCCCGCTGGCCAGTTCGTGGTTTTCGCCGGACGCGACCCATCCCTCCCCGTCGCTCGTCGGGCCACTGGCAGTGACGGCCGCATCCCACGGCGAGACGACACTAAAGAAGGTTGCATCTTCATGGATGACGGCCTCGCCTCCAGTCAAGATCTCGCCGTCGTGACAGGACACCGAGACAGTGCCTTTATAGCCGTTCCCCCCGTTGCACGTCAGATCAAGCGCGCTACAGAGTAACCTCCCCTGGTTCCGCACGGTGCTGGTGAGATTCGCGAGCCCTGGATCACCCTGCTCACCCTGCAGCCCCTGCAGCCCTTGTGGGCCTTGTGGGCCTTGTGGACCCATCTCGCCGGGGTCGCCTTGCGCTCCCTGAGGACCGGCCACCCCCGGTGGTCCTTGTTGGTTCCAGACAATTCGCATCTCATTGGACGCACAGGTTCCGCTCGCGGTCACCATCTTGATGGTGCCACTGCTGTTGTTGACACAGGCATGGTAGACCGTGTTGCTCTGGGCGACGGCCATCGCCCCCAGACCAATTGCAATCCCCATTGCGAGCATCACGACCGCGAGCAGTAACCGCACAAGGCGGGACGAACCACGAATGGCGTGCATTGCATGCTCCTTTAGCTCGGTAGCGTCGCCGACCATGGCCGGGCGAGACCACCCTCAAACACCACTGCAGAGGCGTTATGGCATCCACTGTCCGGAACGCCTTATTACAGGACTCACCGACGGCCGTCCCGTCGTGCATCGGCAGATCACGCCGATCTGTGATCAGGTGCGCATCATGGTTCCTTCACGGGTTATCTGACGCCTCATTTCGTCTGCTGGTTGCATTCGGTTGGTCAGCAACCTCCCCGCTATGGGCGCAGAGCCACTCCACGGCTGCCGCGATCGATGTGGCCAGCGTCTTCCTGCCCGATTGGATGTGCTCGATCTCGATGCGCTCGCTGTCGCTGCCGATGTCCCAGCAGCGCAGGAGAAATGAGCTGTGCCGCCGCACGGTCGCTGCTCCTGCCGAGTGTCTCGCCCAACAAGCCGCGTGAGCGCCGATCTGCCGACAGAACCAGCCTAGGCAACCAGTGTTGACGTGGCGTTAGCGCGTGGGACTACATATATGTAGGTTATGTAGGTCGCGACTCCCGAGGAGGTTAGGGGATGCAGGGAGGATCGACGGACACCAGATTGAGCTCGATCGCCCAGGCGCGAACGTCAGCGCGAGACGAGAACCCGAGCTTGCGGAGGAGATTGCTGACATGCTTGTCCGCCGTTGGCCGAGCGATCCCCAGCGTCGCGGCGATCTGCGTGTTAGTCTCTCCCTGCGCCAGCAGCGCAGCCACCTCGCGCTCACGCCGGCTGAGAGACTGGGCTGGGCACCGCGATCGGTGTGCCCTGCTGAGCCGTCGGAGCCTCAGCCACGGCCAGCGCCTCCGCAATGACCTCGTCCAGCGAAACGGCGCGTCCCAGCGACCACGCGGCATCGAACGCCGCGTCACCGAGGGCGGTCCGCGCAGCGGCCATTGGGCGCTCGATCATCACGCGATCGGCTGGGGGTAATGGTACGTGCATGTCCTCGCGCAGCGCTTCGGCCGCCCCGAACAGGCGCGCCGCCTGCTCGCCTCGGAGAAGCCGGCAACCTGCGCACCCCTGACCAGCAACGCGGTCGCGGCAGCCAGACCTTCTAATCCCAGCGCGATGCCCCGCTTGTCCCCAGCGTCGCTGGCCACCCGCAGGCACTCGGCCTGGATTGCCACCGCTCGCTCGGCATCGCCCTGGTACAACACGGCATAGCCGAGGTTCTGCAGGGCAGGTACACGCAGTGCCTTGTCACCCAGCCCCGGTACAACCTGAGGCTCTGGACTGACAGCGTTTCCGACAACGCAAAGTCGCCCCGGTCGAGGGCGATGTTGGCCAGGCTGGCGAGGGCGATCGCGATGCCACGCTTGTTGCCGCTCTGTCGCTGGAGCGCTAGGCTGTGATCAAACAGCCTGGTGGCGTGGTCGAGGCGACCCTGCTCCCGGGCCAGATTACCGAGACTTCGCCAGCGTGTGCGCGGTGCCCGGCCTGTCCCCGAGTTGCTCCGCAGCCGCAGCGCTTCCTGCATAGTCGATCCTGCAGCCACGCTCGTACTCTCCCCGCATCTCGGCCACGATCCCGAGGGTATGGAGTGTGGCGGAGATGCGCTGCCGATCACCGGCTGCTTCGAAGAGGGCCAGCGCCTGGCGGGACCATGCCTCGGAGTGCGCCAATTCTCCTCGCTGCCAGGCCAGTGCGCCGGCGGCCTGCAGTACCGGCCCACGCATGAGCGCGGAACCGGATCAGCGTCGCCACGCGCCAGAGCGTCGGCGAGCCAGCGCTCACCCTCGATGAGGTGGCCGTGGTAGTACCAGAAGCGCCACAACGCCGCACAGAGTCGCGCTTCCCGTTCGACGTCGCCGCGCTCGGCCGACCATCGCAGCGCCGCCCGCAGGTTGTCATGCTCCTGTTCCAGCCGATCGAGCCACCCGACCTGATCCGGTCCAACTAACGCCGGCTCGGCCTCTTCCGCAAGTGCGTAGAGAGTAGGCGACATGCCGATCCCGCACCGGCACTGCGTCGTCATCGGCCATCAGCCGCTCCAGCGCGTACTGCCGCACCGTTTCCAGGAGCCCGTAGCGCAGGACGTGGAGCGCCCAGCTCCGACCCGTCCTCCTCGACCTGCACCAGCGACTTGTCGACCAGCTGCGCCAGCAGACCGAACACCTCAGCTTCGTCGATGCGCGCCGCTACGCCTCGAATCCCTGCTCGCTCCCGTCCCGCACAGGCAGCCTCCAGCCGCCTCCAGCGTCCAGCCGCCCGCGAAGACCGCCAGCCGGCGGAGCAGTGCCTGCTCACGCGTCAGCGAGCAGGCCGTAGCTCCAATCGAGCGTTGCCCGCAGGGTCTGCTGCCGCCTTGGGGCGGTGCGGCTCCCGCCGGAGAGCAGCCGCAGCGCGTCGTCCAGCCGGGCAGCGAACTGCTCGAGCGCCAGCACGGAGGCCCGCGCCGCCGCCAGCTCCAGCGCCAACGGCATTCCGTCCAGCCGATGACAGATCTGCGCCACCGCAGCCGCATTGCGATCCGTGAGGACGAACCCCGGCTGAACCCAGCGGACCCGGTCGACGAAGAGCGCGACGGCCGCGTTCTGCGCCAGGCGCTCCACGGCCGACTCCGACCACTGCGGCGCGGCGGACGAGATCGGCGAGAGCCAGGGAGGGAACGCGCCACCTCAGCTCGCCAGGCACGCGCAGCGCCTCGCGGCTGGTGGCGAGGATACGCAGGCTGCGGACAGGCCGCCGAGCAGCGTCTGCGGCCAGTTCGGCACAGGCGTCGATCAGATGCTCGCAGTTGTCCAGCACGAGCAGCAGCGTTCTCGGCCGGAGCGCATCGACGAGACGTCGCGGTCAGCGCTTGCCCCGGCTTCTCGCGGACGCCCAGCGGCAGCCGCGATGGCGCAGCGACCAGCGCGCATCGGTCAACGACGCCAGCTCCACCAGCCACACGCCATCCTGGACTCGCCCGACCAGTTCCCGCGCGACCTCAATCGCCAGGCGCGACTTGCCGGAGCCACCCGCCCGGTGAGGGTCAACAGGCGGGTCGTGGCAGCAGCTGGCTGATCTCAGCGCACTCGTCCTGCCGTCCGACGAAGCGCGTCAGCGGCACCGGCAGGTTGTGGTGCCGAGGCGGCTGGTCAGGCACCGCCACCGCCAGCGCCCGCGTGCGGCTGGGCGATGCCTCGCGGTGGCGGAAAGCGTCCGGCGGCGATCTCCTCGTGCAGGCGCCGGCCCGCTACGGCCGGCTCGAGTTCCAGTTCCTCCGCCAACGCCTCACGCAGGCGCACATACTGGCGCAGCGCCTGCCCGGGCCGGCTCGCGAGCGCGTACAGGCGCATCAGGCCGACGTGCGCATCCTCGTGGGTCGGGTCCGCTGCGACCAGCCGCTCCACGGCCGCGATGGCCGGAGCATGCTCCCGTCGCGACTCGTGAAGCTGCGCCAGCGTCACCAGCAGCCCCAGGTACGTGTCCCGCAACGACTCGCGCGGCGCGGTGGCCCAGTCCTCATAGCGATCCTCGGGTAACAGTCACCGGTGTAGCGCTCGAGCGCCGCCTGGTAGGCCGCCGGGTCCTGGCCACGCGTGCCGCCGCGACGGCAGCCTGGAAGGCGTCCACATCGATCCACACGGCATTGGCCGCCTCGAGGACAAGCATGTTTCGGCGGAGGTGCAGGAAGGATGGGATACCGGCGGCATGGCCGGGCGCCAAGGCGCGACGGGCGGCGTGCAGCGCGAAGCGCAGGTTGCCCGCCGCTGCCGCAGGCTCGAGTGCGGGCCAGAGGAACTCCATCACCTGTTCACGGTGGAGTTGGTGGCCCGGCGCCAGACACAGGAGCTTGACGAGGCTGCGCGCCTTCTGCGTCCGCCAGGCGGCGTCGGGGACGACGTGGCCGCCGACCGTGACATGAAAGCCGCCGAGCAGCTGGACGCGGAGCGGCGGATCGCCTCCTGCCGCTGGGGCATCGTTGCCTTGCGCATCTCGCACCACGACGCTCGATGGCGGCTCCGTCATGCAGCTACCTCAGGGGTTCGTTAGGGCGGGGCCTCGCCGCCATACCTACCACACGCTGTGTCCAGCGAAGTCTATCGTGTTGAACGATGCCTGCTACAGTGTTCGCTACCGCAACGCCGCGTGCTGGCGCCCTCACGAACGCGGTCCCCCCGAGCCTTCCGCATCCAGCTGTAGTCTGATTGTATGCGGATACTGTCAAGCCCCGAGACGGCCCGCCAAGACAGTCCAGACCCGATCCCCCTGTGCCGCACCCGCATACTGAAAGCATGTGGCATCAGGGAGGGGGTGATCAAGGATGATCGATTTTCGTCGGAAGCCGGGGCGACCGCGCCAGTTGGTGCGGCGCACGCGCATCACGTTCTCGACGGATGATCTGGCAGCGCTCGGCCCGTTGGCGGCCGCCGGCCAGGCCGTCCTTCAGCCGGAGCAACGCCTGCCCGTCCTCGCCCGGCTGACAGCCGCCATGACGCGGCTTGGAGTCCCGCCGCCGAAGGGACTGTAGATCGGATCCTCAGAGGCGCTGAGTCGGGGGTTCAAAACTCAGCGGTGGTTGCTCGTCGCGAGACGTTGATTCTGAGATGGGATTCTGAGACAGGCAAAGCTACGCAAACCTCGTCACGGCGCGGTCGGCTGCGACCCGTTCACCAAT
>CAVXOL010000022.1:0-362172 GCA_963763325.1 uncultured Chloroflexia bacterium | reverse complement strand
CGTTCGCGCGGCAATGCAGGTGCCGGAAGTATAGGAGACACCATGCAGGGGAACGAAGCAGCGATCTACGTCCGAGTAAGTACAACAGGTCAGGAAGCAGGAACGAGCCTCGACACGCAGGAGGCCGCGTGCCGCGCGTTCGCGGCACAATTGGGACTAAATGTCGCGCACGTCTTTCAGGAGACGTACACAGGAGTCGAGTACTTCGACCGGCCAGCCATGAGCGAACTGCGCCAGATGATGCGCGATCGCCGCGTGTCGCATGTCGTGTTCTACGTTGTCGATCGTGTAAGCCGTGGAGGTATCTACGCAGCACTGCTACACCGAGAGGCGCGAGATATCGGTATTCAACTGTACGCGGCATACGATCGCTGGGTAACTCCAATGGACGATGCCGGGGAACTCATGATGTACCTGCATGGTTGGCAGGCTGGTGGCGAATGGCGGCAGATTCAGGAACGAGCAACTCGAGCGAGACAGGCACGTCCGACGTATGGCGCAATACCAACCGGCCGCAAGCCGCGCTACGGCTACAAATGGGCAGACCTCGAACTGAACGGCAAGGTCCATCGCGCCGCGCGTTATGTCCTCAACGAACCCGAGGCTGATGTCATGCAATGGGTATTCGGATTGTTCGCGTCAGGTATGCCAACGCTACAAATCATCGCGCAGCTTGCCGAACGTGGGGTCACGAGTCCGAACGGCAACAACAAATGGTGCTCGAGGACGATCACGAAACTGATTGCGGATCCAATCTACAAGGGTGAACCGATCGCTCTGAAAACGCGCACGGAACGGCTACCGGGCGGAAAGAAACGCCAAGTCGAGATCGAAGGGACGCCGGTTCCTGGCGCGGCACCGGCGATCGTAGACGCAGCGACGTGGGCGACCGCAAACGCACGACTCAAGATCAACAAGCAGGAAGCGTCACGAAACCTTCCGAATCCGGAGGACTTCCTGCTCCGTGCCGGATTCATCATCTGCGGCGTCTGCGGAAAGCGGATGACGTGCAGCGGGTCACGTGGCTACCGACAGTACAAATGCCAGAACGGTTGCCGCGGCAAGGTAAACATCAGTGCGACGATGCTGGATCGGGAACTCTGGTCGCTGGTGGTTCGGCGACTGTCTCAAGAATCACAAGTCCGCGCCGAGCTTGAACGGTATCTCGCGAATGATCCAGTTGCTGATGACCTTGCGCGAATCGAGCGGACGCGCAAAGACACGTCGATGGCGATACACAACACGACAGCAGCGATTGAGAAAGCAGAATCATCGGCCGTGATCGATGCGCTCGTCGCGCGGCTTGAAGTCCACGCCCAGCGGATTCGGGAACTCGATGCGGAGCGAGCCGCCATGATTGCTCGTAGCTCAGACGTGGAAGCGATCAGAGTGAGTCTCGACAACCTCGAAGAATGGTGCCGGCGTGTGGCGATCAACGCACACCAATTGTCATATGAGGAGAGGCGCCAGATGCTTCGACTACTCGGTATCCAGGTCGAAGCGTTCCCGATGTCACACGAAGGTCCTCGCTGGATTCCTCATGCCGACGTCGACTTGACAAACTTTGCCAACCCTTCGATATGTGCGCCCGTCTGTGGGTAGAAGTCATAGAGTTCATATCGTTCGATCCGGTAACCGGCGCGGACGAGTTGGGCGGCATCGCGGGCATAGGTGATCGGGGAGCAGGAGACGTAGATGATGCGGGGGATGTCGCGCTCGATCAGGGCCGCGATCGTCGTTTCGTCGAGGCCGGTCCGGGGCGGATCGACGATCGCGAGGTCAAGGCGCGGCAACCTCGCGACCGCTTCCTCGGCTGGTGCGGCGACGTAGTCAATCGTCTCGATTCCCCAGGCAGCGGCTGTCACCCTCGCAGCTTCCACCGCGCGCGGGTCGATCTCGATCAGCGTCACATCAACTCCGGCAGCCGCCATGAAGAGGCCGAACAGCCCAACTCCGCCGTAGATGTCGGCAGCGACTTCGCCCGGCTGCGGGTCGGCCAACTCCAGTGCGCGGTCGAGCAGCGTGGGCAGTAGCGACCAGTTGGACTGGAAGAACGAGCCTGCCGGTAGCGCGAGATCCCGTCCACGCAGCCGAACCCACGCATATTTCGAGCCGGTCACGACGTGGATCTGGCCATCACCATCCTGGACACTGACGCTCTCGACGCCACGTAGCGCCATCAACCGCTCCGCGACCTCGTGAGTCTCGGCACCGGGCGCCAGTCGCAGGCCATCGACGCCTTCCAGAAGCAGTTGCAGGCGCGGTTCAGACGGCGACCCGGCGACTTGCGCGTGCAACAGCGCCTTGCCGCGATAGTTGGGGATCTCTCGCAGACGGATCAGCCGGTTGAGCTCCTCAAGCAGCCGCGAGATGGACGGGTGGGCGACTGGGCAGACCCGCAAGCCAACGATCTGCTTCGAGCGCCGCATCCGGAAGCCAGCTTCCGGCCCGAGCGCGATCTGGGCGCGAATCCGGTAGTCCCACGGATCGGGCATCGGGTGGATGGCGTCGATCCGGGTTGGTAACCGCTGGGCCGAGAGAAGCCGCCGAACGATCGCCGCCTTGTTGGTCAACTGCCCGTCCTGCGACAGGTGCTGCCACTCGCAACCGCCGCAGATGTCGATCACCTTGCAGCGTGGCACGACCCGCTCAGGCGAGGGATCGAGGACGCTGATTACCTCGGCGCGCGGCCGGTCCTTGCGACCCGTGGGAATCAGCGCAAGCCGGACGGTCTCGTTCGGAATCCCGCCCTCGACCATCACCTTCCGGCCCGTCACCTCCAGCGGGATCGCGCCGTCGGCGGCAAAGCGCCCCAGCCGGGCATCTACCCGCTCGGCCGCGCTCTCCTTTGTCCCTGCCCGTTTCACCGATCCCCGTCGTGCCATACTGGAAGTGTACGAAGTGCCGAGTGCCGAGTGCCGTGTGGAAAGTGTTGATGCTGAGTGAGCACCTCGGGATCTCTGGCAACGACGACCGACGTCGACACAACTCGACGCTCGGCACCCGACACCCGGCACTCCACCTTCGCCCGATTCCCGATCCTCATACACCTGTCGCTCCTGCTGACGGCGATGATCTGGGGCGCGACGTTCGTGGCGGTCAAGTACGTCGTCGAGCGGACAGGGCCAGAGGGCGTCCTGCTGATGCGCTCGTGGCTGGCATCAATCTGCTTCATCCTGTTACTTGGATTGACATGGCGAAGTGTGCCGCGGATGCCGGCTGAGGTCTGGAAGCGGCTGCTGCTGATCGCGTTCTGCGGCTCGGTCGTCAACAACATCGCGATCGCAGTCGGTCAGTCCTTCCTGGCGGCGGCGTTGGCCAGCCTGATCGTGACCAGTAACCCGATCTTCACCACCATCTTCAGCCGCATCCTGCTCGGAGAGCCGTTGACGCGCCGCAAGCTGACCGGGATCGCGATCGCCTTCACCGGCTTCCTGATCGTCCTGCTCTGGGGCGGCAGCAACGCCAGCTTCTCGGTCGACAACGCGACGGGCATCCTGATCCTGATCTGTGCCCCGCTCGGCTGGGCGATCTACACTGTCCTCTCGAAGCCACTGCTGGCCGACTATGAGCCGCACGTCGTGGCAGGACTGACAACAATCCTCGGGGCGATCATGCTGGCACCGGTCTTTCTCTTTTTCCCAGGAGTCTTCGCAGACGCCGCCGATCTGGGCTGGCGCGGCTGGCTGGCGGCTGGGACGATGAGCGTTCTCGCGATCTTCGTCGGCTACATCCTCTGGTATCGCGGCCTGCGGCGCCTTCAGCCAAGCCAGGTGGCTGTTTATGTCTACCTCGTTCCGTTCTTCGGTGTCCTCTCGGCCTGGCTGCTGCTTGGCGAGACGATCACCGTCTGGCTCCTCCTCGGCGGCGCAACGATCCTGACCGGCGTTATCGTCACCAACTCCGGACGACGGCCACCGGCGGAGCCGTTGCCGGTGACGCGTGACGCGTGACGCGTCACCAGAAGTGGACACAGTGACAGGGAAGAGGAAGGAACCAATCCATGCGGATCACCGGAATCGAGATTATCCCGATCAGACTGCCGTTGATCGAACCGTTCGTCATCTCGTACGGCACATTTCCGGACGTCGAGTCGGCGTTGATACGGATCGAGACGGACATCGGTATCACCGGTTGGGGAGAAGGCACGCCGGACCCGCACGTGACCGGCGAAACGTTCGGTGGGACGGTCGAGACGCTGAAAGTGATCGCCCCGGCCCTGCTCGGACTCGACCCGCGTAATCGAACGGCGGCGATGCGCGCCGTCGAAGGACGAGTTGGCTCCGCGCCAACCGCGAAGGCCGCGCTCGACATCGCCCTCCATGACCTGGCCGGGAAGGCGGCAGGGCTGCCGGTATACGCTCTGCTCGGTGGCAAGGCCAAGGATCATCTCACCATCTCTCGCGTCGTCAGCCTCAAGTCGCCGGAAGAGATGGCCCGCGACGCCGCGACCCACATCGCCAACGGCTTCGCGACCGTCAAGCTCAAGGTCGGCGATTACGACGATGTCCGTGGCGATGTCCGCCGGGTTGCCGCCGTCCGCGAGGCAGTCGGGCCGGACGTGAAGGTCAAGATCGACGTCAACCAGGGCTGGCGTAATGCCGGTGTCGCGATCCAGGGCGCGCGTGGCGTCGCTGCCTATCAGCCGGAGTACGTCGAACAGCCGGTCGACTGGCGCGACCTTGAAGGGTTGGCTGATGTCCGTCGTGCTGCCGGTGTCCCGATCATGGGCGACGAGGCGATTCACGACGCTCGCGACGCTCTCCGCGCTGTCCAGCTCCGCGCCTGTGACCTGATCAATATCAAGCTGATGAAGGCCGGCGGTCTGCTGGCCGCGCTCCAGCTCAACGCAATCGCCGAAACGGCCGGCTACGTCTGTCAGGTTGGTACGATGGTCGAATCCTCGATCGCCTCGGCAGCCGGCCTGCATCTCGCGCTGGCGCTCCACAACGTCCAGACCGTTGAGATGGGCGGCCCGATCATGCTGGCGGAAGATATCGGCCCGATGAAGAACTACTACGACCGAGACCACGTCACCGTCCCTGATGGTCCCGGCCTCGGCGTCGAGCCGAACGAGCGAGTGATTGAACGCTATGCGGGACCGCGCATCTGGGTGAGGTGACAGGGAGCAGGTAGCAGGAGTCCAGCACGAACGAACCAAACTCCTGAGACCTGCTACCTACGGAGGTAACTCATGTCGAATCGTCAATCGCGCGGTCAGCAGGTCCGCAGCAGACGCGTGCCGCGCCAGCAGCACAACCGATGGAGCATCAGCTCAACCTGGCAGAGTATCTGGACGAACTGGTTGAGGTACGCGGCGAGGCTGAGGACGACCTCGCGGCGGCCGGCGAACGAGCGTTGAAGGTGCTGGACGGTTTTCTGAGCGATCTGGCGCATGCGCTTGGGATGGACGACTCCCGCGCCAGCCTGGGAGACTCGATCCGGCACCTGGAGGGGCTACAAGGCACAGCCCGCAGTATCGCCGGCCAGGCCGAACGTTTCCGCGACACCCGCAACGCCCTCTTCCACAACCCCGACATCATGCTGCGCCCGGAAGCCGCCCAGCGCATCATCGATGGCGTTGAGGCCATCGTCCGGATGGCAGCCGAAGGCGCGCGCGACATGGCACGCCGCAAAGTCGTGACAGCCAGGGCAACCGAGCCGGTCGCCGACGCGCGCGACCGGATGCTCGACCACGGCTACAACCAGCTGATCGTCGTTGACGAGCGCGGCGGCGTCATCGACCTGCTGACCGACCGCGATATCGTCGTCCTCGAAGCTGAGGGGACCGTCGACGGCTCCGGCCTGACGGTCGGCGAAGCCATCGGCCAGCGGGGCCACCTCGCGACCACCCTGCTCTCCACCCATAGCGCTGCCCAGGAAGCGATCAACGCCCTCCGCGACGAGCAGATCAATGCCGTCGTCCTGACCGAGAACGGCAAACCGGGAGAACGTCCGCTCGGCATCATTACCCGACGCGACGTGCTGAAGGCGCTGTAGGGCGAGGTGTCAGGGATCAGGTCGTCACTCCGTGGGCATCGGGCACTCGCGTTCCGTCTCACCCGACCAACTCCTGACACCTGATACCGGATACCTGACACCTATAGCTCCGCCACCATCCACCCGTAATCTCCTGCCTCCACCCGCGTGGCGGCGCCGCGGGTGAGGATCATCAGCGTCCGGTCGAAGGGGGCGCGGATGGCTTCAAGCTCCTCGAAGGTCTGCGGGTTGTAGACGGTTCCGAGCAGTGTCCCACCAGGGACGACTTCGCCGAGTTGGTCGGCCAGGACAGATGGGACGAGCAGACCTCCGTGATGAGGCCGGATGATCGTCAGGTGATCGACGACGATCTGGTCGATGCGCCGGGACGGTTCGCCGGGGAGGAGGTCGACGTGGCGGAGCGCATTCCTGATGCCGGCGACAGTCATCTCGATGTAATGCTCGTCACGGACGAGGCCGCCGCCCAACTCGGTCACGACGCAGCGAATTCCGCGCTCGACGGCGACAGCCGAGAACGTACCTGGGTAGCCAGGGCCGCGATAGAGCACCTTCGTCCCGAGCGAGGCCGAGAGCGCCTCATCGTTATCAATGTAGACATAGTCGACGGTCGGCAGGGCACCCCCGGCATGCAGATCAAGCAGGACATCGAGTTCCGGGATCACCTCCCGCACCATCTTCGCCGCGAGCTGTTCGGTCAGCCAACCGTCAGGGTCACCTGGGAAGACACGGTTGAGGTTCTGCATGTCCTGCGGCGTGTGCCGCGTCTGCGACTGGAACGCAAGCGGGTTGACGACCGGGACGACCAGCAACCGTCCACTGATGTCCGCCGGGTCGATCGTCGCCAGCAACCGTCGTAGTGCCTCAACCGGTGCCAGCTCATCACCGTGGATACTGGCTGTGATCCCGACCGTCGGCCCCGATCGCCCACCGTTGATTTCATGTACTGCAACCCGCAGCGGCAGGCCGGTCGCCAGCGTTGTCACATCAATCCAGCGCACCGTCCGGCCCGGCGCCCCGGCTCCTGCTTTCGACATCGAACCCACTCCAGACCCTGCGTCACCGTCACGTCAGGTGCACAGGATACGGGACAATCGTGCCGAACAGCCGTTGACCGTCCAGAATGAACCGTCAGGCGAATATGCGATCATCGCGACAGGCATCACTCGTCATCTAACACGGAGGCATCATGAACGACCAGTTTCCTCACGTCCCGGAGTCCGACGAGCTTGAAGGGATGTCTTTTGGCGTCATCGGCTTCGCGCGCAACACCGACACCTCAGCATCGCTCTACGGCATCGGCGCCGTCGCTGCCGGGAACGATGTCGACGTGACGGCCACCGGCGCCATCATCGCGGCCGCCGGTAACGACATGCGCTTCAACGGCACGGCCGGACTCGTCGCGGCCGGGAGCAGTGTCACGCTCCAGGACTCGCGGATCGGCGTCCTGCTGGCCGGTTCCGATATCAATGCTGCCGACGTGCACGTCCTGATGCGAACGCCCCAGGCCGCTGCCTTCGGAGCCGCGTTCGGCGCTGTGTTTGCATTGCTGACGTGGGTGCTGCGGCGTCGGTGACCGCGTCGGCTCTTCGTTGAGGTTCGGGGTGTCGCAACCCGAACCTCCCCTGCCCTTCCCTACGCAAGAAGGGTTTGGAAACTCCGAACCTCAACGGGAACCTCCCAGACTGGACAATCCTCCCCGTGCCTGTCATGCTGTCGCGCCAACCGGAGGCATCACCGCACCCCAATCTGCTACGCCGGCTGGAAGACCTGTTTCATATGCACGGAGGCACGACAGGATGGGGAACCCGATCACGCCCGAGATGATCGTCTACGACGTGACGGCAGCGACCGATCCACGCATTTCGCCGGATGGATCGACGATCGTCTACGCGCTTGCACAGACCGACCGCGAGACAAAGAAGCCGAACATCCAACTCTGGCGTTGCGACCGCGACGGCGGCAATAAGCGGCGGCTGACCTGGAGCGGTGACAGCAATGGGATGGCGCGCTGGTCCCCGGATGGCAGCCGAATCGTCTTTCTCTCCGACCGCGGCGGGTCGAGCGGCATTTACGTCCTGCCGATCGCCGGTGGCGAGCCACGCGAGGTCACCAGCCACAAAGCACCGGTCAGCGACCTGCACTGGTCTCCGGACGGCACCCGAATCGCCTACATCGCGCAGGTCGACCCCGACAACACCGAGGAAACCGAGCCGGACCCGAAGGCCGCCCCGAAGGTCCGTACGACGCGACGACTCGACTACAAGTGGGACGGACGCGGGTTTCTCGGCGACACGCGCAACCAGCTCTTCGTCGTCGATGTCGAAAGTGGCCAACGACGCCAACTGACCGAGGAGGCACAGGACCACCTGCTGCCACAATGGTCGCCGGACAGCGCGCGACTCGGTGTTCTGCGAATGACCGGAACGGGCTTCGACGCCAGGCTCGTCCTGATCGATGTCGAGTCCCACGAGGAACAGGTCATTGAACAGCGACTTGGACGCCCGGGTTCCTGGTCGTGGTCACCCACTGGCGACCGGATCATCATGGCGGTTGACCCTGACGAGACCGGTCAGTCCGACTGGTACGTCGTCGATGTCGCCAGCGGCACGACCCGACAGGTGACCGACGACCTGCCAATCCACGTCGGCTCGCTGGCATGGGGGCTGGCCGGACCGGAGCGGCCGGTCTGGCTCGATGACCGGCAGGTGCTCTTCCTCGGCGCCCGCGAGGGAATGAACGGCCTCTACGTCGTCGACAGTGAAGCTGGCAGCGTCGAGCCGGTCCAGCGATGGCAGGCAACGGTCGGTGGTCTGAGCCTCGACGACAGCAAGCGCTACATCGTCAGCAGCCGCGGTAGTTTCGAGGATCACGGCAACATCATTGTCCACGATGCGCAGTCCGGCGAGACAAGCGTCATCACCACCCAGAACGAGGAGCTGTTCGCCAGTGCGCCACTGCCGACCTGGGAACGCTTCGAAGTCCAGCAGGGCAAGTACGCCATCGAAGCCTGGCTGCTCAAGCCGCCGGGGTTCGACGAGTCGAAACAGTACCCACTCGTGCTGGACATCCACGGCGGGCCGCAGGGCGCGTTTGCCCATCAGATCATGCCCTGGCAGGCCGTCCTGGCGACCAACGGCTTCCTGGTCGCGATGGCCAACCCGCGCGGCTCAGTCACGTATGGCCGCGCCTTCACCGCCGAGGTCTTCGGCGACTGGGGCGGCGAGGACTACAAGGATCTGATGGCTGTCATGGACGAGCTCGTCGAACGCCCGTACGTCGACCCGAAGCGGACCGGCATGCACGGCTACTCCTACGGCGGCTACATGACGAGCTGGATCCTCGGTCAGACCGATCGTTTCGCGGCCTGCGTCTGCGGCTCGCCACCGTTCGACCTGATCTCGATGTTCGGCACATCCGACATCTCGGCCAACTTCACGAAGAACTGGGGCGGCACCGATCCGTGGGAAGCGCCGGAGAACTACATCAACCACTCACCCTCGACCTACGCTCACCGCGCGACGACGCCAACCCTCATCATCCAGGGCGAGGCCGACGAACGCTGCCCGGTCGGTCAGGCCGAGCAGATGTTCGTGACGCTCAAGAAAGCCGGCTGCGAGGTCGAGCTGGCCCGCTATCCCGGCCAAAGCCACATCTTCCTCGTCACCGGCCCACCTGACCACAGGATCGACATGTACAGCCGCATCCTGGACTGGTTCCAGAAGCATCTGGGGAACGCCTGACCGTCACCGGTGTGGGCGAGGCTGCGGCTATCGCCCGCACCGATGATTGAACCTTAGGGAAACGAACGTGACAGACCCCTTCCCACTCATCCACCACGTTCTCGACGACTTCACCGAGCCGTGGGCTGGCAATCCGGCGCCGGTTGTCCTGCTCCATCCGGGACTGGCCGGGAATGGACGTCTCTACCGGCAGTGGGTGCCTGCCCTGGCAGATCGCTTCCGCGTCCTGCGGGTTGACGGACGGGGGCAGGGGATGTCGCCGTTGCCAGCCGGATACGAGTGGTCGATCGACGGGTTCGTCGCCGACGTGATGGCCGTGTTGGACCACCACGGGATCGAGTGCGTCCATTGGGTCGGTGCGTCGGGCGGTGGAATCATCGGCCAGCACGCGGCGGCCAGCCAGCCGAGACGCATCGAGACGCTCACGCTACTGGCAACGACGCCACGCTTCCGCAGCCCGACCGAGAACGTCGACGACTGGCTCGCACCGCTCGATCGTGGCGATGCCGCAGGGTTCTTCCGGCAGGATATGGAGCGCCGTTTCGGTCTCGATCACCCGGCCCGTACTGACTGGATCATCGACGAGATCCTGCGGACGCCGGTCGAGACGATCGCTGCGCTCCACCGTTGGGTCGTCACCGTCGATCTGCGGGATGAGCTACGGCAGATCACCTGTCCAACGCTGATCGTGACCGGCGAGCACGACACGTTGACCGACCTGAGCGACGCTGGCCTGATGCAGCGCAAGATTCCCAACAGCCGCCTGCACGTCATCGAGGGCCACCCGCACAATG
This sequence comes from uncultured Chloroflexia bacterium, assembly GCA_963763325.1. Classification (GTDB taxonomy): domain Bacteria; phylum Chloroflexota; class Chloroflexia; order Thermomicrobiales; family CFX8; genus JBBECJ01. The sequence goes on along the minus strand of CAVXOL010000022.1, from coordinate 351,638 downwards.
TCGGTTACACCAACCCGCGCCTGGTAGCCGGGATCGTCCGGCGGTTCCTCGATTCGGTCATCGAAGGAGAGTCCCCGTAATGGCTGATGAATCGCGGATGTCGCACGATGTCGTTCGATCACTCGCCCATACGATGAATCTCGATCTGCCCGACAACCGACTCGACCAGCTCGTCACAACCCTATCGGCGTATCTGGACAACCTGGAAAGACTGCGGCAGATCGAAGCTGGCAACAGCGAGCCGCCAGCGATCACCTACGAGAGCGAGGCAACGCGATGAGTGACGACATCTGCTTCGCGACGATCGAAGAGCTTGGCGACCGGCTGGCACGCCGGGACGTTTCGCCGGTTGAGCTCACCGAGGCCGTCCTGCGGCGGATCGAGCGGCACAACGACACGATGCGGGCCTATATCACCGTCACTGGCGACGTGGCCCTGGAGCAGGCACGCCAGGCAGAACGAGAGATTCGCGACGGCAACCGGCGTGGGCCAATGCACGGCATCCCGGTCGCGCTCAAGGACAACGTCGCGACGGCGGGTATCCGCACCTCGTGCGCGTCACAGGTCAACCCAGACTGGGTGCCGGACGAGGATGCAGCGGTCTACGCGACGTTGCGTGAAGCGGGCGCGATCCTGCTCGGCAAAGCTAATCTGTATGAGTACGCCTTCAGCATGAACCCAGCCTTCCCACAACCGCTCAATCCGTGGCACGCTGAACGATCATCGGCAGGTTCAAGTTCCGGCTCGGCCGTCAGTGTCGCGACCGGGATGGCGCACGGCTCGATTGGCTCCGACACGGGCGGATCAGGGCGCCAGCCGGCCAACGTCAACGGCGTCGTCGGCTTCAAGGGCACCTATGGCCTGGTCAGCCGCTGGGGAGTCGTCCCGCTCTCGTACAGCCTCGACCATGTCACCGTCTTCACCCGACGGGTCGCCGACGCGGCCATCATGCTGGAGGCGATCGCCGGCCACGACCCGCGTGACGAGTACTCGGCGTCGATCGCCATCCCGGAGATGCGCGGACGGCTCGGCAATGGCATCAACGGTCTGCGGATCGGCCGGGCGCGCGGTTATACATACGAGCAGATCGATCCCGATGTCGTGCGAGTGACCGACGAGGCATTTGATGTCCTGCGTCGCCTGGGAGCCGTCATTGAGGATGTCGAGTTGCCATACGTCCAGCACTGCGTCGCGTTGCAGCAGTCGATCATGCTGCCGCGAAGCCGCAAACGTCCACTACCGAAACCTGCGTGAGTCACCGGAGAAGCTCGGCGAAGCAGCCATCATGCGGCTGGACCTCGGCAACGTCGTCCCGGCAACGGCCTACATCCACGCCCAGCAGGTCCGCAAGCTGATGCGTGACGGCTTCCGGCGGCTGTTCGATCAGGTCGACGTGATCGCCGGCCCTGCCAACGCCGTCCGCGCCGGAGCAGCCGGCGAGTGGACGACAGAGCTGGACGGACGCTCGATCGACCTGCGTCAGGTCGGTCCGGAGTACACCGGTATCTACAACCTGGCCGGCAACCCCGCCATCGTCATTCCGGCAGGCTTCAGCAGCGAAGCCACCCCGATCGGTCTCCAGATCGCAGGCCGCTGGTGGGACGAGCCGACGGTTTTGCAGGTCGCACACGCGTTCGAACAGGCGACGGAATGGCATTTGAAGCGGCCGCCGCTGCCTGCGGGGTAAGGGCTCGTGTCCTGTCGAAGGCAATGGGTGTTGCAAACCCCTCCCCAACCGCCACCCAGAGGGTACCCGGCCTGAGATGGGCTGTAGCGCGTACGACTCAAAGAGCCCCTCCATTTTCAGGGGAGGGGTTGGGGAGGGGTTTGCGACACCCACCAAATTCCAACGAGGACCTACCCCGCCACAACCCGCTCGCGCTCAGGCACGGCGACTGCGCCGCTCAGCCTTGGCCCGCCGGAAGACTGACGGACGATCAACTCCGGCAACTCCTGTACGAGCCGCTCCCCGTGGTCTTCGTGATTGATCCGGTCGAGGAGCGCGCTGAACGCGGTCGCACCCATTTCGTAGAGCGGGATACTGACGGTTGAGAGTGTGGGTGTCACGAGGCCGGAGACATTGGCGCCGCCGAAACCGACAACCGCGACATCGTCAGGGATCCGAATTCCGGCAGTCGTCAGATAGTGCATCGCACCAATCGCCGGCAGGTCATTTGACGCGAAGATCGCGTCAAACTTGACGCCGCGCTCGATCAGCGACCCGATAGCCGTGTGGCCGCCCTGGGCCAGCGCATTGAAGCCGCGCCCACCTTCACCGGCAGTGCGGGCGATCAGGTCCGGGTCCAAGGGCATACCTGCGGCTTCCAGCGCTGCCTCGTAGCCACGCTGCTTGATCGAGTCGATGTTGCCGTGTGCCTCAAGCCCGAGGAAGACGATCCGCTTCCGGCCGAGCTCGATCAGGTGCTCGACGGCCAGCCCAGGACCGGTCTCATAGCCGTGCCAGATGACATTCCCACGGGTGTCGAGCAACTCCCGGTTGGCCATCACGATCGGGAAGAGGCCACCAATCGCCTGCTCGACGGCCTCATCGTTGAGTCGTGAACTGAAGCTGATAATGCCGGCCACCCGGTGGCCACGCAGCCGCTCGATTGCCTGAAGCTCTCGCGCGGGATCTCCGGCAGCGTTGCAGAGGAAGACGCTGTAACCCGCCTCGGCAGCGGCGTCCTCCACCCCACGTGCGATCTGTGGGAAGAACGGCTGATCGATGTTCGGCAGCACGAGACCGATCACGTGCGTCCGGCTCGTCACGAGACTGCGCGCGAGCGTGTTTGGGTGGTAACCGATCTCACGAATGACTTCGAGTACACGCTGGCGGGTGGCTTCGGAGACCTCACCCTTGTTGTTGACGACACGTGAGATTGTCTGCTTCGAAAGGTTCGCGCGCCTGGCAACGTCGTTGAGGGTCGGCTGGCGACCGCGCTCATTCTTCATGGATGCTGACCATCCCACTACGCAGCCTGCCTGCTGCCGAATATTGCGTGCCGGTACGCCAAGTGTGCCTTATCCGGGTAAACCGGTGGCAGCATGGCACGGTTGATGCCTGAACTGATCGAGCGATTGACCGGCGGATGATCCCATGTTAGCGTGTTACCGTTCCCGGTAGCGTTCACGGGAACGGTAACACCACCGTACAGGTCATCGGCGACGGCGTCAAGCGCCGGTACAGCCTGGTCGGTCTACCACGCGGAACCGGCCACCCCGAGCGCCACTTCAACCGTCCCATCGACCTGTCAATCGCGACGCGGAAACCGGTCCTAGCCTGAGGGGAAGGCATAGCATGACGGACGAACGATTTCAGGACTTGCTCGCAGCCGCTCAGTCACAGCGATTGAGCCGTCGCGCAGTCCTCAAGCGCGCTACCGCGCTCGGCCTGAGCGCACCGGCCATCGCGGGCCTCCTGGCGGCCTGCGGCGGTGACGACGATGACGAACGCCGAACCGACCAACACAACCGGCGCAACCAACGAGTCAACCGCAACCACCGGTACCGGCGCAGCGACCGAAGAGCCGGACGACGAAGCAACCGAAGCGACCGACGGCTCACCAACCAGTGCAGCCACTGAACCTGCCGATGATGAGCCAACCGCGACGGCTGCCGAAGACGGGGGCGAGCGCGGCGGTGGCGGGATGCTGCGTATCCTCTGGTGGCAGGCGCCGACTGTCCTCAACGGTCACCTCTCCGTCGCCGGCAAGGACATCGGAGCGATCCACATCTGCATGGAACCCCTGGCCCAGTTCGGACCGAACGGTGAACTCGTCCCGGTTCTGGCAGCCGAGATCCCGAGCATCGAGAATGGCAGCATCGCCGAGGACCAGTCGAGCGTGACCTGGTCGCTGCGGCAGGGAGTGAAGTGGCACGACGGCGAGGACTTCACGGCCGACGATGTGGCGTTCACGTTTCGCTATCTGAGTGACCCGCTCTCGAACGCGACGACGCTGGGCTTCTACAGCGACGTCGAGTCGGTCGAGGCGATCGACGACTACACTGTTCAGGTCAACTTCAAAAACCCGGTCGCTGCCTGGTTCAATCCGTTCGTCGGCAGCTCCGGCACGATCCTGCCCGAGCACATCCTGAGCGACTTCGTCGGGGAACAGGCGCCAAACGCGCCGTTCAACCTGATGCCGGTCGGGACCGGGCCGTACAAAGTCACCAACTTCGTCCCAGGTGACACCGTCCTCTACGAGATTCATCAGGACTACTGGGCGCCGGGCAAACCCTACTTCGACGAGGTAGAGCTCAAGGGCGGAGGCGACGCGGCGAGTGCCGCCCGGGCCGTCCTCCAGTCAGGCGAGGCCGACTGGGCATGGAACCTCCAGGTCGAGGCGCAGATCCTCGACTCGTTGCGGGACGCCGGAGCGGGCACGCTCGTGACCTGGCCCGGATCCGGCACCGAGAAGCTGCTCTTCAACCACTCAGACCCCGAGACGGAGCTGGACGGCCAGCGATCCCATCGCGATGTCCCCCACCCGCATTTCCAGGACCTGCGTGTTCGTCAGGCGGTCGCGCTTGCCATCCCCCGTGACGACATCGCCGAACAGCTCTACGGCGACGCCGGCACAGCGACCGGTTACACGATGAACGAGAGCCCCGACTACATGCCGGAAGGCATCACCTGGGAATATGACCTGGACCGGGCCAACGCCCTGCTCGACGAGGCCGGAGCAGTCCGCGGCAGCGACGGGATCCGGGAACTCAACGGGCGCAAGCTCAGCTGGATCTCTTCGGCGTCGATCAACAGCGTCCGCCAGAAGGAACAGGAGGTCATCAAGCAGTCATTCGGTGAGCTTGGGATCGAGCTGGAGATCGCCGCTGTCGATGCCAGCGCCTACTTCGACGCCAGCAACGTCGCCTCGTTCCAGCACCTGTACTACGACTTCGGGATCGAGCGCAACGCTGCCCAGATTTACCCGCTGCTGTGGTACCGACGCTACCTGTCGGCCGACCCGCTGAAGGACATCGCTCAGGCCGAGAACGGCTGGGCCGGTCGCAACATCCAGCGCTACCAGAACGAGGAGTTCAACGCGCTCTACCAGCAGGCAGCTACAGAGGTGGATCCAGAGGTCTACACCGAGATCTTCCTCGACATGCAGCGTCATGTCGTTGAAAACCAGGCAGACATCGGCCTCGTCTCCAGCAACAACGTCGCTGCCGCCAGCGCTGACCTGACCGGCTACAACCCGTCGCCGTTCGCGGTCGAAGTCTGGGACATTCGCGACTGGCGGAAGGGGTAGAGCGCCGGAATCGGGGGCATCGAACAGAACGGATGCCCCCGATTCCCGATTCCCGACGCTCCCCCGTGACGAAAGGACACACCCGTTGAGCAACATGATCGTCTGTCCGGAGCCGTTGGCGGCGCAGGCGGGCCAGGACATCTTCGCGGCGAGTGGGAACGCGATTGACGCGGCCGTTGGGGCGGCCTTTGTCCAGGGCGTCGTGAACCCGCTCTTGTGCGGGATCGGCGGGACTGGCCTGTTCTACTACTACGACGCCGGAAACCGGCAGGCGGTCGCGATGAACGGCGAGGTCGAGATCGGCTCGCGGCCGGTCCCGCTCGACTGGCTCGATGAGTTCCAGGGGCGGGCTGAGACGATCGGCCGCTACATCATTGAGAGCGAAGCCAACCAGGTCGGTCACCAGTCGGTGATGACACCCGGCTTTGTCAAGGTCTGCTGGGACGCCGTCCAGCGCTATGGCAGCGGCAGGCTCTCGTGGGCGGAACTGCTGGAGCCGGCAATTCGGCTGGCACGAGGCGGCTACACCGTCTACCCCTACATCGCCGCCTTCTGGCGTCCCGGCGTCGCCAGCGACGCCCACGACGCCCGCCCTGGCTACCCGGCCCTGATGCAGAAGCTGAACGCAACCGACGGCGCGCGACAGATCTACCTCAAGCCGGACAGCAGCCCGTTCCTGGCCGGCGACCAGATCGTATTGGCCGACTATGCCAACACCCTTCAGCAGTTGGCCGATGCCGGTGGCGACGACTTCTACAGCGGCGAGATCGCGAGCCAGGCAAGCGCCGATTTCGAGCAGCACGATGGCCTCTTCACCGCCGCTGACCTGCGCGACTACACCGTCATCGACCAGGACATCCTGCGTTCGGAATACCGTGGCTACGAGATCACCAGCCCGGCTCCGCCCGGCAGCGGCGCGCAGGTCGTCGAAATGCTCAACATCCTCAAGAACTTCGATGTCGCGGGTATGAGCCACAACAGCATCGACTACATCGACACCTTCGCTCGCGTGCAGCGCGCCAGCTTCAGCGACAACGTCCGGCTCAAGGGCATCGACTTCGATGACGGCCTGACGTTTGCCGAGCAGGTGACCTCGCCGGAGCGGGCAGCCTACTGGGCCGACCGCATCAGGAATGGTGACCGGATCGTCGTCCGTGGCGGGGCCGTCGATCCCGGCACGACCCACGTCACCGTTGTCGACGAGCAGCGCAATGTCGTCTCGTTCAACCACTCGATCGGCTCGCTGGCCGGGTCCGGCGTCGTCACGCCGGGGCTGGGCTTCCTCTGGAACAACTTCCTCGGCCACTTCAACCCATTGCCCGGCCACTCGGACTCGATCGTCCCCGGCAAGCGGCTCGGCGGCCTGCTACCGATGATCGTCTTCCGCGACGGCGAACCGTATATCGGCGTCGGCGCGCCAGGTGGAAGTCGGATTATCACAGCCGTCACCCAGTCGCTCGTCAACGTCATCGACCACGGCATGGACATGGGTAGCGCCGTCTCCGCCCCCCGGTTCCACAGCGAAGAGGAGCAGCTGCTCTTCATCGAACCATCATTCCCGTCCGAGACGGATGATGCCTTGCAAGCGATCGGTAATGATGTCCAACGCAGCACCTACATGTCCCGCGTCCAGGCGATCCGCATCACCGAATCCGGCGATCTGGAAGCCGGAGCCGACCCCCGTGGCGGCGGCGGGATCGGGGTCTATCCCGCGATGGGATGACACCGGCAGTCGAGGCAATTGACCGTTAGAAAGTGCTGTGCTACGTTATCGTTCACGGGAACGGTAACAACCTACGCATGTCGCCACCAACGAGAGGGAGTGGGAGCAGCGATGTACATGATGGAGAAGCCGTGGGTCGATTTCGACGCCCTGCGGAAGGAAACCGACCTCGTCATCATCCCAACCGGGGCGGTTGAGGTCTATGGCCAGCATCTGCCGGTCGGGACCGACACGATCGTTGTCACCCACATCGCGAGGCTGGTCGGCGAACAGCTTGGCGCGCCGGTCCTGCCAACGCTGCCGGTCGGCTTCTCCCGCTCGCTGGGCGACTTCCCCGGCACCCTCAACATCTCGACGGCAACGCTGATGGCCTACGTCAGGGAGACGGCCGAGAGCGTCATCTCGTGGGGCTTCAAGCGGGTGCTGTTCATCAACAGCCATCGCGGCAACATCGGCCCGATCGGCGAGGTCGCGATGGAGTTGCAGGACAAGCACGGCGTCCGCTGCGCGCAGGTCTTCTGGTGGGACTTCGCCGCTGGGCTCGTCAAGGACATCGTCGATTCCGGCCCGCACGCCAACGGCCACGCGTCCGAGATCGGCACCTCGATCATGCTGCACCTCGAACCTGACATGGTCGTCCGCGACCGGATCAAGGACCAGACCCCGACCGACAGCGTGCCCTACGCCGACATCACCCAGTACAAGGGCATGCGCGCCCGCTCCGATTCAGGCGTCGTCGGCAACCCGGAAGTCGGGACGGCCGAGAAGGGCGCCCGATCCAGTCACGCGCCGTCGAGCGGATCGTCGCGTTCGTCAAGGATGAGTTGAGTTAGGGATCCGATGCAGGGGGAGTCGTGGCACCACGATCCAGGGTTTATCGTTCGCAAGTCATTCGAGCGGGCTGATCCGGCGATTGTCGAGCAGTTCCGGGGATTGGCGTCGGCGAACATCTCCGATATACAGGGCCGCTATCAGACCTTCGACGCCAGGATCAAGCCGATCTACGCGCCGATGGCGCCGCTCTGTGGACCGGCCTTCACTGTCAAGGCACGCCCGGGGGACAACCTGCTGGCGACGAAGGCGATCCACATGGCGAATCCCGGTGACGTGATCGTCATCTCGGGTGGGTTCGAGATGAACCTGTCGGTCTGGGGCGGCGTCATGAGCGGCATCGCCAAGGCGAAGGGCATCGCCGGCGTCCTGACCGACGCGCTCGTCCGTGATGTCGCCGAAATCCGTGATATCGGCCTCGTCGTCTACGCGACCGGGCTGACGCCAGTCGGCCCGACCAAGGAGGGCGTCGGCCAGATCAACACGACGATCGACTGTGGCGGCGTCATCGTCAACCCCGGCGACATCATCGTTGGCGACGAGGACGGCGCCGTCGTCGTCCGCAAGGAAGAAGCCGAAGCCGTCCTGGCCCGCACCCACGCGCGGATGGAGCTGGAGAAGAACTGGTTCGAAGCCATCGCTCGCGGAGAAGTCATCCTCGAAGACTCTGACGACTACTTGCGTGAGCGAGGGGCGGAGATTATTGACTAGGGACGTCAGGGATGTAGGGATGTAGGAGAATATTCGTCAGCCCCTATATCCCTACGTCCCTACATCCCTATGTCCCTCACGAGAGGAGCCACCATGGCAAAGACCCGGCTGGCCCAGATGACGTGGAAGGAAGCGGAGGAGGCGTATGCAGCGAATCCGGTGATCCTGATCCCGAGCGCGTCGATCGAGCAACATGGCCCGGCGACACCGGTCGGCGACTTTCGGATCAGTGAATGGGTTGGCGACCAGATTGCCGAGCAGACCGGCGCAATCGTCGCGCCAATGCTGCCCTACGGCTACTCGGAGGTCTTCCGTCGCTTTCCGGGAACCGTCACGCTCCAGGCCGAGACGGTCAAGGCCGTCATGTACGACGTCGTCGTCAGTTTCCTCGACCACGGGCTGGACCACCTCATCTTCCTCTGCGGCCACAACGGCAACATGCCGATCCTCGACCAGGTGGCACGCAAGGTCCGGCTCGAATACGGCGTCCGGATGGGCTGCATCGAGCCGTTCCGCCTCTTCTCGGCAGCGACGATGGCCGAGGCATACGGCAAGCAGGGCGTCGCGATCGGGCATGGCAGCGACCCGATCATGTCGTTCAACATGTTCCTCTTCCCCGACGACTGCCGGCTCGACCTGACCGAGACCGAGAACCTGAACACCTACGACGGGATGACCATCCGTGGCAGCACCAATGTCGCGCTCGGCGATGTGGCAGGACACATCTACTTCGACACGCTCGACCTCGCGCCGAACGGCGTGATGGGCGATGTGTCGAACTTCAGCGCCGACGCAGGTGGCAAACTACTGGCCCATGTGGTTGACAAAGGAGTAGAGTTCGTCAACATCTTTAGGGAACACGATACCCGGATTCAGTGACGCGATCGATCCTGATGATTGAGGAGAGAAGGCACCACGATGGAGAATCGGTATCGACTGGCTGACGATGAGCAGCACGGACGACTTGAGGCAGTGCTTGCCGGCCCGGTCTCGCGACGAAAGCTGCTGAAGCGGACCGCATTACTTGGACTGAGTGCGCCGGTCATCGGTGGCCTGCTGGCCGCCTGCGGTGGCGACGATGATGACGACGAAGAGCCAACGAACACAACCAGCAGTGGCCCAGGCGCCACATCACCCGCTGGTACGGCCCCACCCAGCACCGAGGCCAGCCCAACGACCGGCGAAACGGACGACGAGCCGACAGCAACAACCGGCGGCACCGCTCCAGAGCCAACTTCGACGACTGGCGCGGCTGCACCTCCGGCTGGTGAGGGTGTCGCTGGCGGGACACTTATTTTCGGACTTCTGCGCGACCCGATCGCCTTCGATCCGCACATCGCGTATGGGGCCAGTTCGTCGTCGTTGCAGGGCAACATCTACGACACGCTGGTCGAGTATGACGTTGACGGCAACCTGGTCGGCGCGCTGGCGGAAAGCTGGGAAGTCTCTGACGACGGCCTGGAATATGTCATGAGCCTGCGCCAGGGTGTGACCTTCCACGACGGGGCGACCTTCGAGGCAGAGGATGTCGTCGCGACGTTCGACCGGATCATGGATGAGGAGACAGGCGCCTCACGGCGCGTCGAGCTGTCAAACGTCGGCTCCTACGAAGCGACCGACGATTTCACCGTCACGATGACGCTGCCGCAGCCCTACGCGACGCTATTGCCCGTCCTGGCGACCAGCACGATGTACATGATCGACAAGGACTGGATCGAATCGGGCGTCGACCCGACCGCGGAGATGAACGGCACCGGACCTTTCATGCTTGACTCGTTCGAGAAGGAAGTCAAGTACACGCTCGTCAAGAATCCGAACTACTGGAAAGAGGGCCTGCCCTACCTCGACTCGATCGAGCAGGTGCCGATCCCCGACGACAACGCCCGCATGAACGCGATGCGCAGCGGCGAGATCAACTTCGTTGAGTATGTGCCGTGGCAGAACATGGCCGAGTTCGAGGAAGACGACAATTACACCAGCTTCAAGGGCTTCGACACCTACAACATCGTCCGACTCAACGTCGGCCGGCCACCGCTCGACAACCCTCTCGTCCGCCAGGCACTCAACTTCGCGATCGACCGAGAGGCGGTTATCGCCGTCGCCTTCGGTGGCGAGGGTGAGGAGATGACGGTCGCGCTGTTCCCAAGTGAGTCACCGTGGTACCACGAAGAGCTTGACGGCCATTGGTCCTACGATCCAGACCGGGCACAGGAGCTGCTCGCCGAAGCCGGCGTCGATCCGTCAACCGTGACGCTCGACTTCGCGGTCGCGACGATCAGTGTCCACTCCGATACCGGCCAGGTCGTCGCCCAGCAACTCGAAGACCTCGGCTTCACCGTCAACATCATCCAGCAGGACGTGCCGACGCTGACCGAACGGCGGACGACCGGCGACTACCAGATGATGCAGGATGGGCTGAGCCTCGCCTACCCCGATCCAGACGCCTACAGTGTCTACTTCGACACCGGAGCGTCACAATACGCGATGGGCGTCGGCTACGACAATCCGGAGCTAGCCGAGCTGCTGGCCCAGGGCCGCTCGGAGTTGGACCCTGACGCGCGCAAGGAGATCTACAGGCAGTTCACCGAAGTGCTGCTCGATGATGCTCCGTGGATCTTCATCCTGTTCCGCCCGCAGGCCGAGGTAATGGCTGCCAACGTCAAGGGCTACACGCGGATCACCGCTGCCGGACTCGGCTCCGAGGCCTTCATGGAGTACATCTGGATCGACCCGGACGCATAGTCCGGGAATCGGGAAGTCGAGGCAGCTAGACCCCGCGCGCTGTTCTCGATTCCCGATTCTCGAAGAGAGGAGCGAGCACCGTTGGGCGCCTACGTCATCCGGCGGCTGATCGCGACCATCATCCTGCTCTACCTGATCGTCACGACGGTCTTCCTGTTGTTGCATCTGCTACCGGGCGATCCGGCGATGGCCGTACTCGGCGGGATCGACTCCAACCCGACCGAGGAGGACATCGCGCGCGTCCGCGCGGAACTGGGGCTGGACCGCCCGATCTGGGAGCAGTACGTTACCTATCTGGGAGATACGGTCAGGCTCGACCTCGGCAACTCATTCGTCAACGGCCGCCCGGTGGCGAACGACCTGTTCACCCGCTTGCCCCGGACGATGATGATCATCGTGCCGGCCATCGTGCTGGCCGTCCTGATTGGAATTCCGCTCGGCATCCTGGCTGCTCGCTACCGGCGCTCACTGATCGATCCGGCCGTCTCATCGATCGCGTTGCTCGGATTCTCGGTGCCGGTCTTCGTCAGCGGCCTGCTGATGGTCTATCTCTTCGCGATCCAGCTCGACTGGCTGCCCGCCAACGGCTTCGTCGCTCCACGTGACGACTTCACCGAGTTTCTGAAGCGGGCCGCGATGCCGGTCGTGGCGCTGATGCTCGGCCCGATGGCGATCACGATGCGGATGACGCGCTCGTCGATGCTGGAGCAGATGGGCAACGACTATGTCCGGACGGCCCGCGCGAAGGGACTCGGCGAGATCACGATCCTGCGCCGGCACGTCCTCCAGAATGCGCTCCTGCCGGTCGTGACGGTCGTCGCGCTACAGTTCGGCGCGATGTTCGCCGGCAGCGTCCTGGTCGAGTTCCTCTTCAACTGGCCGGGCGTGAACACCTTTCTGCTGTCAGCCATCGGCGTCCGCGACTACCCGGTCGTCCAGGGGGTCGTGCTGGTCGTCGCGACGATCTTCGTCCTGATCAACTTCCTGACCGACATCTCGTTCGTGCTCTTCGACCCACGGATCCAGCACAGGTAACGGAGAGGTAGAAAGTGGAAGAGACGAGCGGGGGGCCACTGGCGACAGCCATCGAGACACGTGCGACGCCGCGTGTTGCGGGCCTGCGGGACTGGTGGCGCTGGTTCTACCGCAGTCCGCGCGTCCTGATCAGCGGAGGCTTCATCCTGCTGCTCTGCTTCGCGGCCATCGCCGCGCCGCTGCTGACGACCCACGACCCGTCGGAGATCCGCGCCGACCAGCGGCTGATGGACCCCGGCGAGAGCGGCCTGCTCGGCACCGACGAGTTCGGCCGCGACCTCTACGCGCGCATCATCTACGGCGCGCGGCTAACGCTGATCGTCAGTTTCGGCAGCGTCGTGATCGCAATGGTGCTGGGCGTCATCATGGGGATGGCGTCGGCTTACTTCGGCTCCCCGACCGACACGATCCTGATGCGACTGGCCGACGCCGTCCTCAGCTTCCCGCCGATCCTGCTGGCGATTTTCATCGTCTCGTTCTGGGGATCATCGGTCGCGAACGTGATCTTTGTGATCGGGTTGCTCTATACGCCCAGGTTCCAGCGAATCGCCTACAGCGCGACGCTTTCGGTTCAGCAGAACGACTACATCATGGCCTCACGTGCGATCGGCTCCAGCGCGGCACGCATCCTTCGCATCGGCGTACTGCCGAACATCATGGCGCCGGTCCTCGTTCAGATCTCGCTCTCGATGGGAACGGCGATCCTGCTCGAATCCGGGCTGAGCTTCCTCGGCCTCGGGCCACCGCCCGACATCCCTTCCTGGGGCCGTTCGATCCAGCAGTCCAGCCGCTTCATGAGCCAGCACCCGTGGGGCGTCGTCTGGCCGGCGATCGTCATCTCGGCGGCGGTGCTTGCCTTCAACATCCTCGGCGATGCGCTGCGCGACCGGCTCGATCCGCGGTTGAAGTCAGCGTAGGACGTGGTCTGGACGATCGACAGGGTCAGTTGTGACCGCTGCACGGCCCAACGGAGCGCACATAGCGCTATCGTTGGGCCGCTTGTCGTGCCCTCAGCATCGCCAGCACATGGGCTAAGTAGGCGCTTCTAAAGAACGCGCGTCGATCGGGGTAGGGTATGTTCTGGTACCTGCGTTCCTGGCTCCGGGAGTATCTATCGACCAGCCTGTGGATCCTGCCGCTGCTGATGGCAGCCGGCGGTCTCCTGCTGGCGCAGGGGGTCGTCGAGTTCGACCGGCGTAACCCCAACATTCTCTTCGAGTACAGCGAATCGCAGGCCACCTCGATCCTGACGGCGATGTTCAGCGGCCTGCTGACCTTCATCGGCTTCATCGTCACGATGCTCTTGCTGGTGCCGCAGTTTGCCAGCGCGCAACTGACTCCGCGAGTTATGGCGATCTGGTACCGGCAGGCCCCGATCAAACTGGCGCTGGGGTTCTTCTTCGCCTCGGCGACCTACGTCTTCATCGTGCTGAGCAACATGCGCAGCAGCGAGACGCTGGCACTGTCGGTCATTGTCGGCGGCCTGCTGATCCTGTTCAGCTTCGTCTTCTTCCTCTGGTTCGTGAACCACTTCGTCGCGACGATGCAGCCGGCGACGATGGCGTCGTCCATCGCCGACCGCTGCCGACGGGTGATCAAGCACACGTATCCGCACTCGTATGACGGTGAACGGCCGGCGGTGGACCCGCGCGAGTTGCACGATGGCTCCCCGACCGTCGTCATCCCGAACCGCGGCGAGGGCGGGTACGTGCTCGGCGTGAACCGCGACGCGCTGGTCCGGATCGCCCAGCGTGTTGACGGCGTCATGGTCTTTCCGCACATGGTCGGCGACTACGTCCTGGAGGGCGAGCCGCTCGTCGAGGTGCATGCCGCACGCGCTCCGCTCTCGCGCTGGCTGCGCCGCATGATCGCCGTCGGGGTCGAGCGCACGCCGGACCAGGACCCGGCCTACGTCCTGCGTATCCTCACCGACATCGCGGTCACCGCGCTTTCCCCCGCGATCAACGCGCCGACGACCGCAGTCCAGATCATCGACCGCATCGAGGCGCTGCTTCACCTGCTGGCTGGCCGCGACCTCGGTGATGGCACCGTTCGTGACGAAGATGGGGCGATCCGCGTGATCGTGCCGCACTGGACCTGGCCCGCCTACCTGCGCCTGGCGATGCGCGAGATCGGCCACTACGGCGCTGACAACCCGCAGGTCAACCGCCGCCTGCTGGCCATGCTCGACCGCCTCGCCCAATCCGTACCGGACGAGCGCCGCCCCCCGGTCGAAGCCGAACTGCGCCTGCTCCGACGCCGCATCCAGCGCTCGTTCGTCGACCCCGAAGAACTCGACACCGCCTCGGTTCCCGACCCGCAGGGGCTCGGTTTTCTGAGTGACCAGTGACCAGTGGGGTTGTGTGACGCGGAGTTTCAGGCGCGGAGGATGCCTTGCAGGCGCACCGTCAGGGCCAGCGCCTCGCCGGCCAGCTTGGTCATGCCGATCTGCTCGGCGGCGGCGAGAATCTGGTCGGTGAGGGCCAGCGCCCGCTCGCGGTCGTCAGGTGCTCTCACTTAGATGATCAGATTGAAGAGGCTGAATGCGCGCTCCCAATGGACGGACGACGGATTTCTGAGTGTGGTGTCGATCAGGGTGAAGCTGCGGGCCAGTGCCACGCTCAGGCCTCCAGCGACATCAGGGAGAAATTCGTCGGTTTCCACGCTGGTAGACAGATCGAGTGTCGGGATGCTTGTTATATGATCGAGGATTGGTTCAAGCTGGATATCCTCGTCCAGCCGCTGGAACTCCTGGATGCGCTCTTGCAATCCCTTCCCGATCGGCAGATCGTGTGGCTCGATGACGTCGCGGCTGTTCGCCCTGGCGATGGCTTCGGCGCGGACGAGCAGGTCGTTGATCCTGGTGTTGATGAAGTCGTTGTAGCGTTTGACGTCGTTGTGGTCGACGTCCAGGCTAGCGACTGTACGGAAGAAGCGCTCGAACTTGGGGATGTTGATAGCTGAGGACATGATGGAGCCTCCTGCCGAATAGCTGAATGGCCCCGAGACAGATGATACATCGCAGGCGAAGGTTCTTGTCACGTTCGATCGATCCGATCGAAGTGTCCATCTCAGTCATTCGAACGTCTCGAGGCCGGTGATCTGTGCCACCTTCGTCGATCAGGTCAATGAAATGCATCGCCAATCGGTTAGCGGTGGTTGGTGGAGCAACTGGTTCAAGGTGCTCAAGTGGATCATGCTCATTGAGTGAGTGGGTTGTGCGATCCGATGAGTGGCGACGGAAGGTGGCCACAGTGTGTGGTTCGGCCAGCTTTGGGCGTACGAGTCGAGCTGGCCAGCGGGATGGTGGCGTCCGGCTCGACGCGTCGCTGGACGAGTTCCAAGAGGTTGCGGAGATTACGGTCAGTCAGTGACCGTAATCTCCACTGGATATCGATGCGGTGATAGCGACGTTCGATATCGTCGCGTGACCAGCGTGAATTCAGATCAGTCGGCGATACCAGCCGCGATGCGCTCGCGGTACGCGCTCGGGCGGCGGTTGGCCAGCGACGGGAGCTGCTTGCGGATCTTGCGCAGGTAGGCGAAGTCGAGGTCGGCGACGACGACGCCCTCGCTGTCCGAGGATTCGGCGATGACGGTGCCCCATGGGTCGATGATGATGCTGTGGCCATAGCACTGGGCGTTGTTCTCGCCGTGGGCGCCGAACTGGCCTGGGGCGAGGACGTAGGTCTGGTTCTCGATCGCGCGGGCGCGGAGGAGGACGTGCCAGTGGTCCTTGCCGGTGAACATCGTGAAGGCGGCCGGCACGAGCAGGATCTCAGCGCCTTCGAGCGCGAGCTGGCGATAGAGCTCCGGGAAGCGCAGGTCGTAGCAGATCGAGAGGCCAACGGTGTGGCCGTCGACATCCGCCGTCACGATCTCATCACCGGGCAGGATCGTTGACGACTCGTTGGCGGTGACGTTGCCGGTCAGGTCGATGTCGAACAGGTGGATCTTGCGGTAGGTCGCGATGATCTCCCCGGCGGGATCGAACATGACCGACGTGTTGTAGTACATGCCGGGCGTGTCCGACTGCTCGTGGATCGAGCCGCCCAGCAGGAAGATACCGTGCTGGCGGGCTTTGGCCGCGAAGCGCTCGGTCGTCGGGCCGGGGATCGGCTCGGCGATCGCCTCGTGCTGCTCCTTCGGGCCGAGGAAGCTCACGTACTCCGGCATGACGACGAAGCGCGCCCCACGGGCGACAGCCGCGTCGACCAGTTCCTCGGCGCGCCGCAGGTTGGCGTCCTTGTCATCCTGGGTGTTGATCTGCACTAACCCGACTCGTAGTGTGTCCGTCATCGTCTCCCTCTCTTGGTGTGTTCGTCGATTCGTCTGTCAGCCACATCCCGTGCTTACGTACTCAGCAGATGCTCCTCATCCGATACGCGCCATCTCCCTCCTGGCTGGAAAGCCCGCATTGTTACCGACGATCTGTCGCATCCGGTCGCGGAATATCTCGATATGGTCGCGCATGGCGGCTTCGACGGCGTCGGCGTCACCAGCCTCGATCCGGTTGAGCAACAAATCGTGATGCGCGAAGGTCGGCGTCTCGTAGGTCAGCATCGCGAACGAGACGTACCAGTAGCGCAGCAATCTGGTGTTGATCTGGATCGCGGCGGCAGCGAGGTAGCGGTTACCGCAGGCGTCAGCGATCGTGCGGTGAAACTCGAGGTCGTGGTAGATCCCCGCTTCGTGGTTGTCGCGTTCGAGCTCACGCCGAGTCACCTCGACCAGTTCGCGAAGTTTCGCGATATCGGCAGCCGCGAGGTTGGGAACGGCCATCCGGGTCACCGCCGGCTCGACGACGTGACGCGCGGCGATCATCTCGTTCAGTTCGGATATCGATAGCTCGCGCACGAAATAGCCACGGCGCGGCAGGCTCGTCACCAGTTGTTCGAGTGCCAGCCGTTGGATCGCCTCGCGCAGTGGTGTCCGGCCGACATCCATCATCGTCATCAATGTCCGCTCGTTGAGCGGCTCACCGGGCGCGATCTGCAAGCTGACAATCAGCCGTTTCAGTTCGTCGTAGGCGTCTTCAGCCTTCGTTGGCTTGATCAGGGGCGGCAGCGTCGCCGTCAGCGCACCGTTGTGCAGCATGGTGATGTGTTCCTATCGCATGTCAATCAATCATCGGCCGCACAGCCCGCGACGTGCGTCGTGCGGTGGACATCATTGCAACCGTAACATGGCAAACAGTAGTCGCATATCAATATGTAGCGTAATATATCCTGAGTATGGACCTGATCACATGAGATGAAGCGCAGGATCACCAGCATCGGCGAGGGGCCGACCTGTTTCGGGGATCGACCAGCCGGCCGCGGCGTACCTGCAAACTGGCTTCTGTCGTATCTGGCCCATCACGTTCTGTCGCGGGGCGTACTCGACCTGGCATGACGCCTGGCTGGCGGTCACCGGGACGAGCACCGGCATCTCGACATTGGCTCGCGGACACTGAGGGGGAGAACGAATGGACATTCTGCAACGCTATCCAGTCGGGAATGATGGAATCACGGGTATCGCGTCGAACGGTCCTGTTGGGCGCGGGTGTCGGCATCATGTCCGGCCTGCTCGCAGCCTGTGGCGGCGATGACGACGACAGAGACGATGATGCTCCGACAACCGGCGGCGATGCGACGCCGACAACCGGCAGTGCCGCGTCGCCAACAACCAGCGGGCCTGCACCCACCCCAACCGAATCGACCGGCACCGGTAGCCAGCCGACGATGGCGCCGGATCAGGGAGAAGCGGTCTCAGGTGGTTCGCTGAAGCTCGGATACATTTCGGAGCCTCCGACGATGGACCCGCGCGTTTCCGGCGCGACGGTCGCCTGGCGCCTCTTCTACAACCTGTTCGATCCGCTGGTGGTTCAGGACATCGAGACGGGCGACTTCCTGCATGGCCTCGCGACGGCATGGGAGATCTCCGACGACGGCCTGGTCTACTCGTTCGAGCTCAAGGAAGGCGTCACCTTCCACGACGGGACCCCGTTCAACGCCGAGGCCGTCAAGTTCACCTACGACAGCATCATGGAGCCAGAGCTCAAGTCGCTGACAGCGATCGGCTACCTCGGCCCGTACGAGGAGACCGTCGTCGTCGATGACTTGACGGCAGAAGTGCATTTCACCGCTCCGTACGCTCCGTTCCTCAACAACCTGTCGCACAGTGTCCTCTCGCCGGTATCACCGGCGGCCGTCGAGCTCCACGGAGCCGACTTCGGCTTCAACCCGGTCGGCACCGGACCATTCGTCTTCAAGGAATGGCAGCAGCAGACCTCGATGACGTTCACCCGCAACGAGGACTACGCCTGGGCGCCCGGCGTCTACCTGAACGAAGGTCCCGCCTACCTCGACGAGATCATCGTGACATTCATCACTGAGCCGACGACGCTGATGGGCACGCTCGATAACGGCGAATCCGACATCATCGACGCCATCCCGGCCCAGGAGGTCGAGCGATTGCAGGGCGATGACAACTTCCAGGTGCTGTTGCCAACTGTCCCTGGCTCACCGCAGGTACTCCCGATGAACGCCGTCAAGCCGCCGACCGACGACATCCTTGTCCGCCAGGCGATCATTCAGGCCGTCGACATGGAGACGATCGTCGATACGATGTGGTACGGCACGCGCAAGGCGGCTCAGGGACCCCTCTCGTCGCCAACCTGGAGCTACAACCCGGCCGTCGAGACGATGCACCCGTACGACCCGGAAGCAGCCGGCGCACTCCTCGATGAGGCCGGCTGGACGATGGGTTCGGACGGTGTGCGCGAGAAGGACGGCGAGAAGCTGCACGTCGTCTACATCACGACCTCCGGCTCGAACGGCCAGGCCGGCGAGCTGGTTCAGGCCTACCTGCTCGAGGCTGGTTTCGAAGTCGACCTGCAGATCCTCGAGTACGCGGCAACAGCGACGCTGATGCTGGCCGGCGAGCACAATATCGCCCGCATCTACTTCTCGCACACAGATCCAGTCGTGTTGACGACGCTCTACCACTCGAAGAACATCCAGGGCACCAACTTCAACCGGACGATGAAGCCAGATCCCGCCCTCGATGAGATGCTCGACAACGCGACATCCGAGATGGATCCCGAGGTACGCAAGACGATGTACGAAGACATCCAGCAGTACATCATGGACGAGGCGCTGATCATCCCGCTCTGGGAGGAGACCGTCCTCTGGGGCGCGACTTCCTCGGTCAAGGGGCTGCACTTCCAGCCGCTGGGCGGTGTCTGGTTCCACGACACCTGGATGGAACAGTAAGCGACGATCGAAACGACGGCTCGGTGGGGCGGACACTCGACGCGAGTGTCCGCTCCGATCCATACCAACCGGGCTCGCCGGAGGGAAACTGTTCATGCTTCAGTACATTCGAACGCGGCTGCTGCTGACGATCCCCGTCCTGCTTGGTGTCTCGATCATCACCTTCTCGATCCTGCATCTGATTCCAGGAGACCCCGCTCGTATTCTGCTCGGCGATATGGGCGGCGGCGCCGCGGCAGGTGATACGTCGGAAGACGCGTATCAGAATCTGCGCGAAGAGCTTGGGCTGAATGACCCATACATCGTGCAGTACGTCAGATATCTGGGTGATGCCGCCAGAGGAGACTTTGGCCGGTCATTCCAGACGAATCGTGAAGTCCGCGATTCAATTATTGAGGTACTGCCGTATACCCTGCAGTTGACGGTTGCCGGACTGGGGTTCGCGATTCTGTTCGGCGGCGTCCTCGGAATCATCGCCGCGCTGAACCGCAACACCTGGATCGACAGCCTGACGATGGTCTTCTCGCTGTTCGGGCTGGCGATGCCCAGTTTCTGGCTGGGGTTCATCCTGATCCAGTTGTTCGCTCTACGCTGGACGATCTTCCCGAGTACCGGATCCGAGGGATGGAAGACGCTGGTGCTTCCGGCGCTGACGCTTGGCCTGGTAGCGTCGGGGACCGTCGCGCGGCTGGTCCGCTCGACGATGCTCGAAGTGTTGCAGCAGGAATATGTCACGACTGCCAGGTCGAAGGGGCTCAGTGAACGGGTCGTCATCCTGCGACACGCGCTGCGCAACGCGCTGATTCCGGTCGTGACGATCGTCGGTCTTCAGTTTGGTGGTCTGCTCTCCGGAGCGGTCATCATCGAGACGGTCTTCGCACGACGCGGAATCGGACGACTTGCCGCCGAGGCAGTCCTGCGTCGTGACTTCCCGATGGTACAGGGGACGATTCTGTTCGCCGCCCTGGCCTACGTGCTGATCAACCTGATCATTGACTTGTCGTATGCGTGGCTCGATCCGCGCATCAAGTACCGCTAGGAGTCGCCGATATGGAACAGAATGTTGCTGTCGGTACCCCTGCGCTACAGCTTCGCGCCTTTCAAACGCGCAGTCGCCGCAAAGAGTTCGTGCAAGGACTCGTCCGCAACAAGGGAGCACTTGCCGGGCTGATCATCCTGCTCCTGCTCATCCTGGCCGCCATCTTCGCGCCGCTGATCACGACCTACGACCCGATCAAGATCGATCCACCCAGCCGGACGCTGCCCCCGAGCCGCGACCACTGGATGGGCACCGACGCATTCGGCCGCGACATCTACACGCGCGTCGTCTACGGTGCGCGGGTCTCGCTGCCGGTCGGGTTGATCGCGGTCTCGATCGCGGCAACCGTCGGCGCGATCCTGGGGTTGGTCGCTGGCTACTACGGTCGCTGGGCCGACGGCATCATCATGCGGGTCATCGACATCATGCTGGCATTCCCGAACATCATGCTCGCGCTCGTGATCGTCGCGATCCTCGGCCCGAGCATCCGTAACGTGATGATCGCAGTCGGTATCGGCGAGATTCCGCGCTACACGCGCCTCATCCGCGGGCAGGTGCTTTCCGCACGAGAGTTGTTGTACGTCGAGGCGGCCAAAGTCGTCGGCGTGCCAACCTCGAAGATCATGTATCGCCACATTCTGCCGAACGTCGTCAGCCCGGTCGTCGTTCTCGCGACACTCTCGGTTGGCTCGGCAATCCTGGCAGCCGCCGGCCTGTCCTTCCTCGGACTCGGAGCACAGCCGCCGCGACCTGAGTGGGGCGCGATGCTGGCCGACGGCCGCTCGTTCCTGAGCAGCCACTGGTGGGTGGCGACGATGCCGGGAGTCGCGATCGCGATCACCGTCCTCTCGATCAACATGTTCGGTGATGGGCTGCGCGACATCCTCGATCCGCGAATTCGGTCGTAACGGGGCGGGAATCGACGGGCGGGAATCGGGGACGAGGAGTCGTTTCCGGTACCCGAATCCAGACAGAGGAATGGGAGGGGAAGAACGATGATCATCGTCAATGAACGAGTCGAGACGACGGTCTCCGAGGACCTGCTGGAGCGACTGCGGAGTATTCCGCCGGCCACGATCGGCCATGTCCTCAACTTTGGATTCATGGATATCGGGCTGCGGCCAATCGGGCGGAGCAAATTCATCATCTGCGGCCCGGCGTTCACGATCAAAGCGATGGCGATCGACAGCACGGTCGTCCACAAGGCGATCTCGATGGTCAAGCCGGGCGACATCATCGTCATTGACCGCAACGGTGACAACAAGCACGCCTGCTGGGGTGAGATGACGTCGCTCGGCGCACTGATGGCTGGCGCGACGGCGACGATCGTCGATGGACCAGCGACCGACATCGTTGAGATTGAAGAGATGGGATACCTCGTCTTCAGCCGCGGCATCTCGCCGATCACGACCCGCTCGCTGGCGATGGACGGCGAGATCAATACCGTCGTCCAGTGCGGCGGCGTCAGCGTCGCGCCCGGTGACATCATCCTGGCCGACGACAACGGTGTTCTCGTCCTGCAACCCGACCAGGTCGCCGAACTCGTCGAGCACTGCGAGCCAATCGCCCAGCGCGAACCGGAAACCCGCAAGCGCCTGCGGGCCGGAGAATCGCTGGCCGACATGACCAACGCACACAAGAAGATTGCGGACGCGCTGGCAGCGCAGGCAGGGCACTAGTAGGGACAACGCCTGGTCCTCGCGTAGGGGCGACGGCCGCAGCCTCGCCCTGTGCCAAGCCACGCGGGTGTCGAGCAGGGCGAGGCTGCGGCCGTCGCCCCTACGCGAGGACTGCGCCAGATTGATGAGGGGGAACCGCACCATGAACCACGAAACAACACTCCGTGTCACACGCGATCTGGCCGTTTCGCGCAATGTCGATGGTAGCGGCCAAGCACCCATCGGCGGTCTACGCCGCGCTGGATATTCTCGATAAGGGCGGTAACGCCGTCGACGCAGCCGCGACGGCGGCCTTCGCGATCGGCGTCGTTGAGCCGTGGATGAGCGGCATCGGCGGCGTTGGCTTCATGACGATCCAGATGGCCGGCAAAGAGCCGGTCGTGATCGACTACTTCGGGCGCGCGCCGGGAGCGGCGACAGCCGACATGTACGAAATCACCTCCGACGAGCGCTCAGTCGTCGGCTTCGGCGGCGTTAAGGACCAGGCGAACGCCTATGGCCCGCTCTCCTGCGCGGTGCCCGGGATGGTCGCCGGCCTTGCCTACGCGGTCGAGCACTACGGCACGAAGGACCTGGCCGAAGTCGTCGGACCGGCTGCGCAACTGGCCGAAGAGGGCTTCGAGGTCAACTGGTACAACGGGATGCTGCTCTCTTCGCAGCAGAAGACGATCCAGCGCGACCCGGAGACAGCACGCATCTTCCTCAACAACGGCGCACCGCCGGCACCGCTCTTCGGCCAGCCCAATCCCGCGCATCCGCCAGCCGGAACTGGCCGGAACGCTGCGGAAGATCGCAGCCCAGGGCAAGGATGGCTTCTACAAGGGCGAAGTCGCAGAGAAGATCGCCAGCCACCTCCAGTCGCTCGGCGGCATCATGACGGCAGACGACCTGGCGCGATTCGAGCCGACCGTCGTCAAGCCGATCGTCATCCCCTACCAGGGCTACGAGCTGGTCCTGCTGCCGTTCCAGGGCGGCGGAATCACGCTGGCCGAGACGTTCAACATCCTCGACGGCTTCAACATCCGCTCCACCGGCCACAACACGGCCCAGACGCTGCATGCCATCGACGAGGCGAGCAAGCGCGCCTTTGCCGACCGCTTCGCGTATGTTGGCGATCCGGATTATGTCGATATCGACTGGGATCTGCTGGCCTCGAAGGAATACGGTGACAGCCGTCGAGCAGAGATCGATCCCAATCGCGCGTCGCAATCGAAGCCCGGCGAGGGGATCCGGCGTGGCAGCGGCATCAAGCAGGAGATGGCCGTCACGATGGACGGCGGCATGCACGACGCACCTCTCGGTCGTCGACAAGGACGGCAACATGGTCTCGGTCACGCAGACCCTGACGCTGATCTTCGGCTCGATGGTCACCGTTCCGGATGTCGGCGTCATCATGAACGACAGCATGAACCTGTTCGAGCCGATCCCCGGCCGCGCCAACTCGATCGCGCCCTGGAAGCGGCCGGCCTCCAACATGGCCCACGTCATCGCGACAAAGGGTGGTGTCCCGGTCCTGGCCGTCGGCGCGCCGGGTGGCCGCCGGATCATTGACACCTGCATGCAGATGACGCTCAACGTCCTCGACTTTGACATGGACATCGCCACCGCCTGTGGCGCACCGCTGGTCGACTGCTCGGGTCCGGAGTTGCTGGCCGACACCCGCATCCCACAAGCGACCCGCGACCGGCTACGTGACGATGGGCCACGACGTCGTCGATGCCGAAGTCTCGTTCTCGCCACGCGCCTTCGCCAGCCCGACCGGCGTCACCGTTGACCCCGATACCGGCCTGCGTGGTGGCGGCGCCGACCCGTTCGGGATCGGGATCGCGGCGGGACGGTAAACACCCTGCGAACGGCCATCCTACGTCGAACGTTGATACTGAGCGACGCCGTCCATGATGGACGGCGTCGTTTCGCTTCGAATCTGATCGCCATGTTCCGGTGACTTGCCAATCCGGATGGTCACGTTGATGATGAGCCGACGCGTCACACTATTCAACATTCAGGAAGGGACAGACATGTCAACGCTAGCGAGCGAGTATCTCTCGACACGTCGTGTTGGCGACGCTGAGATAACACTGATTCTCGAAGGGGCAGGGCCGTACCCGGTCGATCTCAATGTCACTGAGGACATCTGGCGGCCAGCAGT
The DNA here is from genome assembly GCA_963763325.1 of uncultured Chloroflexia bacterium. Classification (GTDB taxonomy): domain Bacteria; phylum Chloroflexota; class Chloroflexia; order Thermomicrobiales; family CFX8; genus JBBECJ01. The sequence goes on along the minus strand of CAVXOL010000022.1, from coordinate 327,221 downwards.
TCCTGAGGCGAACGCGGACGGGAACGTAGAGCTCTGCAGCGGAGGAGCGTTCATCCGGCTCGGTGACGCGTCGATCGTGATCGATCCGGGGCTTGACGACCCAGGGACGCCCACCTCGCACGCGACTGAGGCGGTCTTCACCGGCTGGTCGTTCACGCCAGGGTTCTACGCCGGGCTGTCCGAGCTGGGGGTGGAGAACGACGCCGTGACGCATGTCCTCATCACCCATGCCCACTTCGACCACTGTCTTGGTGTCGCTGTCGAGCGCGAAGGAGTGCTGGTTCCACGCTTCCCGAACGCCCGATACCAGCTCGACCAGGCCGACTGGAACATGCACTTCACACCGGACGGCGAACAGCGCCCGTTGGCAGCCAGTCCGTTTGCTCCAGTCAATACCCTCATGCGCGATCGGCTGCAGGTCATCATGCAGGCCGGGCTGCTCGATCTGGTCGAGGGGGAGAGCAACATCGTTCCGGGTGTAACGACCCTCCCAACACCTGGTGAGTCACCCGGTCATCGTGCGCTACGCGTTGAGTCGGCAGGCGAGGTCTGGTGGCACCTCGGAGACATTGCTCACTACGCGGTCGAGTTCGAACACCCTGACTGGCTGACGCCCACCCGCCGCGACGCCGCCGCGATGCTCGCGTCTCGCCAGCGTGTCTTTCCCCTCCTGGTGGCCGAAGACGCGCTCGTCACCTGGTCGCACGCCCGCTTCCCCGGTTGGGGACGGGTCGTCCCAGAGGCTGACGGCTACCGCTGGCAGCCAATGAGTTGAACGACTCGAATCATGCACCAGACGGAGGCCAGCCCAGTTCGACATGCAATGCGCGTACGCGATCCTCAAAGAACCCCTCGACAACTTCGGGCGGCGAGGTGAGACCGGCAACACCGTTAATCTTCAGAATTGGGTATGCCGACGTCGCGCCTCCGGTCGCTCCGCGTGACGGCATTGCAATGACGACGCGCGAGAGGCGCGTGGCACGGATCACCGACGAACACATCAGACACGGCTCGCCGCTCGCGTAGATTGTCCCGCCGGTCAGGTCAATCCGCCCCAGCGCCTGACATGCGCGGCGAATCGCGACCAGTTCGGCGTGGGCGGTCGGGTCGATGTCAGTCGCGATGCTGTTGTCGCCCTCGGCAACGATCCGCCCGTCCATCACGATCACCGAGCCGAATGGCTGGTCACCGCGCTCGGCTGCTGCCCGCGCCAACTCGATGCACCGGTTCATCGCAGTCGCGTCGTCCACGCTCCACACCTCTCCTTGTCGCCCGAGCAGGTCGCCATGGCGGGATCAGGCTACCACATCCTGTGGTCCACGGATATCAGTCGTCACGATCGTGTCTACTGCCCGCGCATGCCGCGCAATCAGACTGGGGCAATACGTTGTTGACATCATCGCCAGGTTAAGGTAGTGTCTGCTCTATCGGGAATCTGCATCACGAGCTCGTTGGGCTCGTTCGGGCGGACGCAATTCGACATTGCTGCCGTCTGCGTAGAACGGTGACGCGAGAAGGGGGTCGCGTCGTCCCCAGCCGCCGGATGCTTCTCACAAGCATGCGTCCAGACGAGCACGCTAAATCGACGGCGCTGCTAGGAACTTGAAACGAAGGGAACATCGGCATGTCACACCTTCGTACGCTGGCAGAATCGATCACCCGGGCTAGGTGGTCACGCGACACACACACCGGCCTGCGCTCCGGCAGGCGTTACTGACTCGAGCCATGACCCGCCGGCGCCTGTTGCCAGACGATGGCGGGCGCGACCGGTGCGGCGCTCGCGGCCGGAACGCGGTTACCAGCTTTCGCTCACGCCGGTCCACACGGCGCTTCGAGCGCCCCGCGTCCAATCCCGGGCGGTGGTTTCGTGGTCGAAGGACAACTGCTCCACGTCAACAACCTCAACGAGGGCCATGATGAGTCCACGATCTTCGACTTCAACGGCTTCCTCGCGTTCAACGCTTCGTCCTCGTGCCATGGGTACAGCTCGGAGCATGGCACCCGCCTTGGTCACTTCGTCGATATGCGGCCTGATGGAAGGTGTCTACGTCCGGCCTGGACGGCCAAACGTCATCAGGAGACATTCGCCTTCATATGACTCGACATCTGTCGAGGATCCGGAGGATCACTGCTCAGCAGCCCGCAGATTCATGACTACGAGCCGGGCATCAGCCCAACAGGCGTCTGTCTGGACCGTTCCCGTCCGCGAAAGCATGCCGTCCAAGTCCATCAACGGGGCTGGCCGTGCCGTCCTTGAGATGACGGACTTGCCGATCCACGACTGTCTTCGACTTCTTTAGACTCGATCACCCATGCGATCCCGACCTGACGACGCGACGGTGTCGTTCCGGGTCGAGTGGAACGTCGATGGGCCGTGGCGCACGGTCGAACAACCCTGGCCGAGGACTTCGTGTTCAAATTCAGGGAGAGCGTCGCGCCGGATGGGGCGTCGATCGTCTGGTCATCCCAGAACGCAAGTGGGTTCTGCATTCCAGAGCGACCGGCCGACATCGGTCAACCTGTATGCCAATCTCGGTCGCGAGCGCAACGGCGTCTTCTATCCGCGATAGATGCGACAACGCCGCCCGAGACCTGGGCGGCGTTGTCGATTGGTTGGATGCTGCGCTAGCCGCCAGCCGCGACCGCGAGGTCCTGGGTACCGGACTCCTGGGCCTGCTCGAACGCGGCCCGGAAGCGTGGGAGACTGCGCTCGATCATGTCGTCGTTGGCAGTCAGCGAGATGCGGAAGAAGCCGGGGAACTCCAGGATCTCGCCGGGCAGGACGAAGACGTCGTGCTGCTCCAGCAGATCAACGAAGGCCCAGTCATCCTCCCACGGGGACTGCGGCAGCAGGTAGAACGTCCCTTCCGGGACATGCACCTGATAGCCGATCTCCCGCAGCGCACCCACCAGCAGGTCGCGCTTGCGGTGCATGTGGGTCATGTCGATGCAGAGCTTGTCGAGGTCGGCCAGGGCGTGTTGCAGGAGCGCATTGGGGAAGCCGATCCCGTGAACGATCTGGGCCGCCATGATCGCCTCACGCATCGGTTCGCGGTTGGTCATCGTCGGTGGCAGCGCCAGATAGCCGATGCGCTGGCCGGGCGCAAGCAGTGTCTTACCATACGAGTAGGCAAGCAGAGCGTCAGGATAGAACTCGAGCGGCGTGTGGAACTGGTTGCCGTCGAAGACGACCCGGTTGTATGCCTCATCGGATAGCAGATAGACGGTCCGGCCGTTGCGCGCTGACGCCGCGCTGAGGACTGCGGCGAGCCGTTCGAGTGTAGCCGGCGGATAGATCTTTCCGGTCGGGTTGCACGGCGAGTTGATGATGACCATTCGCGTCTTCGAAGTGATGGCGGCCTCGATCGCGTCGATGTCGAGATCGAAGGTGTCGCGACGAACCGAGACCTTGACTGGCACGCCGCCGTTGTGGACGACCATGCCCTCGTAGCCGAACCACGGCGGCAGGTTGAAGATCACCTCGTCACCGGGCTCGAGAATGGCCGTCAGCGCGACTGCGATCGCACCAGCTCCGCCGGTCGTCATCGCGATGTCGGCCGGCTCGAACGGAAGACCGAACTTCTCGCGAAGTGACGCAGCGACGATCTGCTGCGACGCCGGCTCGCTCCACTTGTAGGCGAACCAGTCTTTCGACTGCGGGACGACCGCGCGCTGCAACGCCTCGACATATTCCTGCATCGGCATCTCATGCGGGTTGCCGAAGGTGAAGTCACAGATGTCGGAGTCTCCGGCTCGCCGGAAATATGTCGAGCGCTGCATATAGGTGTTCGGCCGTCGGGACGCGAACTGCAGCGCCTGCATTCGCGACGACATCGTTGGATCCGCCATGGTATCTCCCCTGCCGGCGCTGATTCGATTCAGCGCCTGAACGCCCCCAGTGTCCTCACACCGTGGACCCCGTTTCCGCTCTCGCAATCGACACGACATCCCTGTCCCTGACGACGGGCGCTATCATGCGGAACGCAGACATCTGATCGCGACTCGGGCGAACGCCCGGCCAGAGCCGACGAACAAGTCGCGATTCAGAACATCTGACACTGCTGCCGATAATGTCCCAATTGCATCAGTCGCTTCGGACATCGATTGCGTGCCTGGCATCATAGCAGATCGCGGGCTGCGCACCAAGGATTGATGTCGGGACGGGAACTCCACTCTGTCGGCGAAGCACCACCGTCTCCATTCACATGGGCATCCTCACGAGTTGGGTGATAATCCAGATCAGGAAGAACACGTGGAATGGATGAGGATGGCCGCGATGCCAACACCGCCAGAGGGTCAGATCAGGAAGAGCGAAGCGTACTACCACGTCGTGCTGGAGCGAATTCCGCCGCGTGCCGAGCCTCCATTCGAGGACGCGGCCATGCAGGAGCGCGTCTGGGGGCGGCAGTGGGGCGTCGGTGACGATGTCGGCCGGTTGCGGCTGGTGGCGCTCCACCGGCCCGGCGACGAGATGCGGACGATCGACCCCGACAAGTACGACGAGACGATCGAGGCGCTGATCGACGACCGCGAGCAGTGGTACTGGCGCGACTCGACAGGCCCGGACATCGCACTGATGCAACGGCAGCACGACGCGCTACGGGCGGCGCTTGAGGCCGAAGGGGTCGAGATCGTCGAGGTCGGCGGCTCGGAGGGCGACGTCAAAGCCGTCTTCACCCGCGACCAGGCGATTGCCGTCGATGGCGGCGCGATCATCTGCCGGATGGGGCCTGTTGGAGTCGACTACGGCTACGGGCGGCGTGGCGAGGAGTCGTACGTCACGAAGGTGATCGCCAGCCTCGGAATGCCGATCCTGCGAACGATCCACGGCACTGGCCTGATCGAGGGCGGCTCGTTCTGCTTCCTGAAGCCCGGCGTCGCAGCGCTGGGGATGTCGTTCCGACAGAACGAGGAGGGTGCGCGCCAGGTCGAGGAGGTTTTGCGCGCCAGCGGCACCCGCCTGATCCGCATCCCGCTGACCGGCCACTCGCTGCACCTCGACGGCTGCATCCTGATGGTCGATCGCGATAAGGCGCTGATCAACGTCACACGGCTGCCCTACTGGTTCCTGGATGAGTTGAGGGCGCTCGGCATCGAACCGATCCACTGCTGGCCGGATGAGGGACATGCTGTCAACTGTCTGGCCGTTCGTCCGGGCAAGGTGCTCATCTCCGAGGGTTGCCCACGAACGGTCGAACGGCTCAACCAGCGCGGAATCGAGACGGTCGAGATCGACTACAGCGAAATCCGCAAGAACGGTGGCGGGATTCACTGCAGTACGTTGCCGCTGATTCGCGACCGGATGTGACTCGCGCGTCCGTTAAGAATATGTGAACAATCGTCTCAATGAATCACGTTGAAGAGCACCAACAAGTAGGGGCCGGTCTTGTACCGGCTCTGCTCGAAACCCGAACGCCGTGGGTGGGGAGCAGGGCCGGTACAAGACCGGCCCCTACTTGTTGGTGGGTTGATATCGGTCGAGTCCTCACGATTGGTCGGAGGTCGGTATCAGGAACAGTGACAAGAATGCACTGGCGGGTTCCTTGTTATACTTTCGCGGACTGCGCGGGCATATTCTCGTGCTGGTGACGGAGCCTGTCTGAGATCTAGCGTCTGGGAAGCAGTCACCAGGGCAGCTCGTGCAATCGTCGTAGGGTGGAAGTCAATCCGCGGGAGCCAGGACGGCCATGCAGTCCGCGCGTCGCTTCTTCAGCCGATCGTCAATGCAGGACGATGCACAGGAGCTGGACACTGAGCCGGTGACGAGCGCGCCTGCGTCGAGCCCGCCGGTGCTGCGGCTCAACGAGCGGCTCTATCACGAGATGATCGAGCATCTGCGAGAAGTCCATCCATACGAGGGCTGCGGATTGATCGCGTTCTCCGGCTCCGAACCCGTCAAGGTCTACCCCGGCACGAACATCCTGCGCAGTTCCTCCCGCTACCGAATGTCCGACCTCGAAGTCCTGCGCGCCGTTGATGACATGGACCGGCAGGGCTGGTGGCTCGGCGCGATCTACCATTCGCACCCAAACTCGCATCCAGTCCCATCGACGACCGATCTGCGCGAAGCCAACTGGCCCGACGCGCTAATGTTGATTGCCTCGCGCCTGACGAGCCCGACTCCCAATCTGCGCGCATACCGTGTCACCGATGGTGGCCTGTCGTACGAGGAAGTCGAGATCGAGGTCTACACCGAGCGGATGCCGTGGTTGGCAACGGTTCGCCGCAATGGACTCGGACGCGGTGGCCGGGCACCGGGGCAACGCTCGCCACGCCAGATCATCTGGAAGCCGATCGGTTTCGACGGATCGGTCGCGGTCGCGCGTGGCTCCGAAGGGACTTCCCAGGCCGACCTGCTGCTCGATGAGCCGGTTATTGAGGACGAGGATAACGAGGACCGGCGTGCTGTCATCGGGATCCTCGGAGGGATGGGGCCGCTAGCGACAGCGGACCTCTATCAGAAGATCATCGAGGTCACGCCCGCTGCCAGCGACCAGGAGCACATTCCAGTCGTCATCTACGCCGATCCACGTGTGCCGGACCGCACCGAGGCACTGCTGCGCGACGGCGAGGACCCGACACCCTGGCTGGTCCATGGCGCGCGAGTGCTTACCGGGATGGGCGCCGACTTCATCGTGATGCCCTGCAACACGGCCCACGCCTTCCTCGATGGCATCCAGCCGGCGGTCGATAAGCCAATCGTCAGCATGATCGACGCGGCCGCCGACGAGATTCGCAACGACTACGCCGAGGCGAAGACGGTTGGACTGCTGGCAACCAGCGGCACAATCACCAGCGAGATTTACCAGCGCGCTCTCCAGAGCCGGGGCGTCGACGTGATCGTCCCTGACGACGACATCCAGCGCCGCTGCGTGATGGCCGCGATCCGCGAGGTCAAGGCGGGGCGAACCGGCAAAGCCGCGACATCGCTCCTGACCGAAGCCGCCCAGCAACTGGTCGGACGTGGCGCCGATGTCCTGCTGGCAGCCTGTACAGAGATTCCGGTCGTCTTTCAGCAGCGGCATATTGAGACACCGTTGATCGACGCGACCGGCGCACTGGCTCGCATCGCCGTTGCAACTGCCATCCACCTGGACGAACTCGCCGAAACGGGCACGCCACAGTGGGAAACCGCAACAGGCGGTTGGGGAATCGAATCCACTCGATTGGCCGGCAAGTGATCGACCAGGAAGACATCGATCTGTTGCTCGACCGCCTGCGGGAATTCCCTGATCGAATCCGTGCGCTGACGGAGAATGTCGAGGACGACAAACTCTCGCGAGCCGCAGCTGGGGGCGGCTGGGGGCCGGTCGAGGTCTTCTGTCATCTGCGCGATATCGAGGAGCTATTTATCGTGCGCGTTGGGCGAATTCTGGCTGAGGACGACCCATTTCTGGCTGTCGTCGACGAGACGCTCTGGCCAATTGAGCGCGACTATGCGTCACAGAATGCGCGGGTCGCTCTTGAGCAGTTTACGGAAAACCGCGCCCAGTTCACGCGAATGCTCTCACGTCTCGACCCGCCCGACTGGCACCGTCGCGGCCACCATGCGGAGCTCGGCGAACAGACCGTCCTCTGGTACGCTCGTCACGCGGCCGAGCACGACGCCACTCACGAGCAGTATTTGCGGGACCTGTTGGGTTAACCGGCAGCCGCCAGTCATCAGCTACCAGCTTTCAGCTCATGTGAACCGAATTCGTCTCGACACTCCACTATAATGGCTACTGACGGCTGAAGGCTGACAGCTGTTGGCTGACGGCTACAACGGGAGTTGGGGGAGATGGAAGAGCACGATCAAATCATCCTGGCGCTGACGAACATGCCGAACTGGCTCTCGAAGCGGATCACGCCGCAGCGGGACATGAGCAAGGTCAACCGTCCCGTCGAGCGGGGCGAGTGGTCCGTCCGCGATGTCGTCGCCCACCTTCGTGACAACGAGGCGCGTTATTTCCCCAAGATGCACCTGATCTCGATTGCCCAGGTTCCCGATCTGCGGCGAGTCCAGCAGATCGGCCCGACCGAGTACGACCCCGACGACTCGGTCTTCATGGTCATGAGCCAGTTCCGCCGTATCCGCCAGTCCACCCTCTCGCTCCTGCGCGAACTGCCACACGACGGCTGGAAACGTGTTGGCGTCGATGTCGACAATGTCACGGTCTCAATCCGCGACCTCGCCCTGGAGTTGATCGACCACGACGCTGAGCACCTGGCCCAGATCGACTCCATCCTGATCGCCCGCGGCGCCCTGCCGCACGGCGTCCGTCCGCTGGTTGGGGCCGGGGTGCTCTAAGCATCACCCACACAAGGCACGAGGGATGAGGCACGAGGCAAGAGTCTCGTGCCTCATCCCTCTGGCATCACACGTGCAGTAACACACGGCTGTCGCTGTGTTGAGCGCGGAAAGGGTGTCTTCGATGCTGCTACGTCTTGCCACGGGGCTCGTTTCCGGCGCGATCGGCACGGCGGTGATGGATGCCAGCCAGATGACGATCATTCCCGCCGTTGGCTCGTGGGTGCAGTCACGACGATCCGGGAGCGGGTCTGACGAGAGCATCGGCGAGACATGCGGCGGACAATCGCAGTCGCAGGAGTCGTCCGAAGCGGCTCTGTCGTCTCCAGAAAAGGTGGCCAGGCGCGGGGCGGAACTGCTCGGAATCGAACTTGACCGTGAGCAGGTGGCGGCCTGGGGCAATCGGGTCCACTGGTGGCATGGGATTCAGCTTGGAGTTCCGTTTCAGGTGCTGCATCGCCATCCGAGCGTCAAGCATGGGCTGGTGTATGGCGCGGCGCTCTGGCTCCTGAGCGACGAGTTGATGCTGTGGGCGCTACGAGTTGCTAAAGCGCCCACCAGCTATCCAGTGAAGGTGCATCTCGACGCGCTGGCCGCCCACTGCGTCTATGGCGCGGTCGTCGCGGTAGCCGCAAAAGGGCTGTCGCGTACGTAAGTACGGATACGACGTTCGCGTTGGACGGGGAGGTGCATGGACCTGCTGGTTGATGCATGGCAATACATCATGGATGACCCGTCGAGGTCTCTCGACGAACTGTCCGTCCATGTCCGGCTGAGCCTGAGTGCGCTCGTACTGGCGATCGCCATCTTCGTCCCGCTCGGTGTGCTGGCCTCGCGGCTCAGGCGAACCGGCCCACCACTGGTCGCGCTGCCGGTCGCGATCCTCCTGGCGCTGCTGATCGTGCGCTTCCGGTCGCTGAACCTGCTGGTCCTCGGCACGCTTGGCGTTATCTACACGATTCCGAGCCTGGCGGCCTTCGCCTTCCTGATCCCGGTCGTCGGGATCGGCCGCCAGCCAGCGTTGATTGTGCTGGCGGCCTACGCTCAGCTCTTCCTCGTCCGCAACATCGCCACCGGCCTGCGCGGCGTCGATCCGGCGGTACTGGAGGCGGCACGCGGGATGGGGATGACCTCCTGGCAGATCGCGCTGCGCGTCCAGTTCCCGCTGGCGCTTCCGGTCATCATCGCCGGCATCCGGATCGCGCTCGTAACGACAATCAGCCTGGCAACGATCGCCGCCGGGATCAACGCCGGCGGCCTTGGCGAACTCCTCTTCAACGGCATCACCCGCAACAACCAGTCGATGATCTGGGCCGGAACACTGGCCGTCACGGCGTTGGCGTTGCTCGCCGACCAGATCATGCGGCTGCTGGAGCGGCTGACGGCGGTCGCACGGGCGCGGCGAGCGGTGGGGTAGCGCGAATCTCCATATTGAGACCGAGGCGAACCCAATCTCACCCATTTTGGCTATCGGGTCGACCTTGACAATTTCATAGGATTCTCTTGCGTTGCCGTAATCACGGATGCGGGGAAACGCGTGTGATGAAAGATGCAGTCAGCACCTGATAGCAAGAGAGTTCAATCCGAAAACCCTGTCAGAGATCGGCGCTGGCTGACGCTCTCGATTCTGACCGCAGCCCTATGTATCGCAGCCGGCATGTTGCTCCTGACGAGGTGGCAAAGCGGAGTCTGGCGGTGGAGGGACGCGATCGACGACGTGGCTTACTGGACAACGATCTTGCTCATTTTCGAAACTGTGATCTCGCCGCCGATCCATGCCTATCTCCGTCGACACCAATGTATCTAATGATCTCCTAGCCCCGCCATGGATTGAACTGAGCGTTTCTTGAGAGTCGGTGATGTGTGAGCATCCTGGCATCGGTCGTAACGATGATCATTGGAACTGTCATATTCTTATTCTGGGACTCGATGTATACCTACCTCCCCGACGAAGATATCGAGACCCGAGTTGACTACGTCACGAGGCAATTTCACCGCTGGTTAGCTCGACTCGGAGGACTGGGTGCGGCAGTCTTTGGAACTGTCAGTTTGCTTGGCCATCTTCTGTGAAAGGTCCTCTCTGTCCAGTTACCTGCAATGACCTTTGATTTGAACGGCTGACGGCGGTTGAATGACGAGCATGACGGAAGCAATGACTGAGGACGAATACTGGCTGCTGACGGTTGTACGTGACCACCGGGACTACCTGCCGGCGTTGGCAAGAACTGAACGCGATCTCGATTTCAACATCTCATCGCCTGAGCTTTGGGGTGACGCTCTGATCGACACCCTCAACCACTTGTTCCAACAGGGAGACATCATCGCGCTGCGGCTAGCTGAGAGGCGTGGATTCTGGCTAGATCAGGTCGGAGCTCCCTTCGTTCCAACGAAAGACGAGATCAATGCGGCTCTCGCCAGCCAACCACCGCTGACCTACGGTCTCACAGCACAAGGTGCGGCTCGTTGGGAATCGGCGGCGCGGCCCAATTGGGACCGATACTACTTCGATAGTTGGGGAATCGATCCGGACGAGGGAGAAATCATTGCCAGCGACCGCCAACTCGTTGAACGTCTGCTCGCTGCATCGCCCTACATCTGGAGAAGCCATCAACCAATTCCGGAGACTGTCAGTTGGGAGATTCTTGAACCGTGGCAGGCCACCTATTGGAAGACTCTTCCGACCGGATACCGCGTGACCTTTGAGACTCGGCGCGTTGAGCCAAATCCTCAGCCAGACCGAGATATGGATTCGCTTGTGATTGAAGCCCGGTATGACGGGTGGTGGTCAGCAATCTGTGACTGGTACATCAAGCCGATGAAGCGCAAACGTCCGTGGCACGATCGACTTTGGCGTCCTCGCCCGTGGATGATTGACCCACCAACATCGATGGATCTTGCACGCGACCCGGCAATTGGAGCGCATTGGCATTCGAGGATCCACTACAACGATCGAGCGTTCTCGCAACATATCGTCTTTCTCCGCGACGAAGGTGTATATCTAATGCGGCTCTTTCGCTATGACACCGGTGAATTCCTCGGTGCTGAAACCTGGGCACTGGCAGACGGCGCGTTCCCCTCGCTAGAGGCTGCAATTAGTCGCGGCGATGAAATCGCATCCAGCCATCCAGCGTGACAATCCGCCTCACCCCGACGCTGCATCAATCGGCGGCCTGCGGTTCGGCGCGAGCCGCTGGTAGACGTACGAGCTGGCCAGCAGCAGGATGCCGAGGCCGATGAAGGAGAGGACGCGGTAGGAGGCGTCGAGCGAGGCCATGTCGTAGATGAAGACCTTGACGGTCGCGAGAGCCAGCAGGGCGAGGCCCGCGCCACGTAGCGGCGCGCCGGAGAGGGTTCGGCCACGCAGGATGCCGGCGACGAAGGCGGTCACGCCGAGGACGGCCCAGAGGATCGAGAGCGCGACCTGTGCCTGCTTTTCGAGCGAGTCGAGGCTGGTCTCGCCGCCGACACGGGCCTGGAAGATGTCGACCGTGCCGACTGAGAGCAGGTAGACGCCAAGCGCGCCGGCGCCGACGACCAGCCAGCGTGACTCGTGCCGGGCGCGATAGCGCCAGGCCAGCCCGATCAGCAGCAGCGCCAGTGCTGCCAGCGCCGCCGTCGCGCCGCTCAGGAACGCCGTATGGTTGATCTGTGATTCGGCATCGACGAACAGTCGTTCCGGTGGCGCAACTTGTGTGAAGGTGACGGCAAGTCCGAGGACGGCCAGCGTTGCAGCTCCGGCCGGCAACGCGTGGAAGTCATCGCGCAGACGGGTCGAGACGAGCAGCAGCACGCCTGCCAGCATTGCCCAGGCAACGACCATCGCAGCCGGACCTAGCTCGAACGGCATCAGGTAGGCGGCGACACCTGTCGCTACCAGGATGCCTGCAACACGCGCCTCCTGCCAGCGGGTGACGGCGGCAGCCGCCAGGGCCGCAACGATCAGGATTACGGCCGCCAACGTCTGGTCGCTCGTAAAGGGTGTGTCCGGCTGGTTCCAGGTTGCGACTTCGTCGAGGGGCAGTTCAATTGCAAGCGCATGTGCAGCGGCGAAAACGGCGCTGGCAGCAGCCGGAAGCAGGAGAGCGCGCCGCGCGGGCGATCCGGGGACAGCCGCGAAGCCAGGCACGCGATCGAGCCACTGATCGAATGCGAAGACGGCGACGGCGAGTGTCGCGAGTGCGGCCAGCAGCCACATTCCCGACAGCTCGAACGGCAACGCATAGAGTAGCAGTCCCACACCGAGGACAGCCAGGCCGATGCGGACCTCGATCTGCCGGACGAGCCAGCCACCGACGACCAGCGCGCCGAGGATGAAGGCCAGCGTCCCTCCTGATGCGTTCAGGAATGGGGTGTCGGCGACCGACTCGCCGAATTCCCAGAACGGGTACTCAATGATGACGAGGTGGGCCAGCGCCCCGGCCAGCAGCGCGAGCGCAACACCGGCGCAGTAGCCGTTACGACGTCGCGCGTAGACCCAGGCCAGAGCAGCCGCCTCGGCCGCCCAGGCGATCGGCACGACCGGACCGCCGAGCTGGACCGGGATGGCCATGCTGAAGGCCGCGATGCCGGTTCCGGCTGCCAGCAGCCCGAACGGGTGCCGCTCGTCACGCTGAACGAGGAACCAACCGCCGAGCAGGCCGTGCGCGATCGCGACGACGACCAGGAACACACCCCGCCAGCCCTCATGTTCGCCGTCCAGCAACTGGAAGCCGCCCCAGACGACGAAGGCGGCGTTGCCGAGCAGGACGGTCGCCGAGACCGTCCGCAGGATCGCCTCGCGGCTGCGGTGGCGAATCTCCTCGCCGCCAGCCGCGATCGCGTTGAGCAGCCAGAAGCCGGCCAGGATCAGCATCCCTGCGCCGACCGGAGCGTCGTCGGCGATCCAGATTCCAATCTGGGGAGCGGTCAGGATAAAGGCAACCGGTGGCAACCAGGACCACGAGCGGAAGAGGGCAATAGCGGTCGTCCCAACCAGCGTCAATGAGAGAAAGGCTATCGTCGTCCCGTCCGCGTCAGCGCCGAGAACCGGCGGCGCGGCCAGCGCGGCGACCAGCCCGAAGAGCGCGACGACCTGCGAGTTGGCGCGGATAGCGATCGCCGCTGCGACGAGTGCGCTGACGAGCGTGCCAAGCAGCGCGACCTCGACGGCAATCAGGTCGTAGAAGCTGGTCGCCGCCAGCAGCGAGAGGCTCATCACCCCGAGGCCGACGGCGACGAGGACGTGGCCGACGATCCGCTCGCGCCGCTCGAAGAACCAGCCACCGGCCAGGAGCATCAGTACGCTGGCACCGATGCCGATCGCAACCCGCCCCTCCGGACCGATCCAGCCGCGGCTGAAGGCCAGCGAGAGGAAGAAGACGGCGCCGAGGAAGATGGCCAACCCACCGACCCAGGCGAGGATTCGCCCGGAGAGCAGGTCTTCGATATCGCCGATCGAGCGAGGTGTGCTGATGGCCGGCTCTGGCGTGGGCAATGTGGGTGTGGTTGCCCAACCAGCTGCTGGCTGCTCTTGTCGGACGGACGCCGCAACCAATGGCGGAGCTTCCGGGACGACGACCTTTGGCTCGGCTTGGACCGCCGGTTCCGGTCGCAACGGCATCGGCTGCACGTCAGCCGTCACACGTTCGCCAACACCGCGAAGCGCTGACTCTATCGAGCGGGACTCAAGCTGGCTCAGACGAGATTCGAGCTGGTCGATCCGTCCCTGCATCGTGCTGTATAGGATGGCAATCGCGACAATCAACCCGGCGATGACGATCCAGTTGGCGCCCACGGCCACAAGCCCGATCGCAAATGGGATCGTCACGATCGCCAGCACCGTTGCGATCAGCGGCCGATTCGACGATGTTGCGGCGGGCGTCATATCTTCTGGCTCAGAAAGTCGTAGCGTTCCCTGCCGGGCACGCTCCAGCAGCGTCGCGTATGGTGTGCCACTTCGCGCGGCTTCGCGTTCGAGTTCGTCACGCACCCATGTCCGTGGAGTGCCGCAGCCGGGGCAGAAGCGCGCGTCGACCGCCATCATCGTCAGGCATTCAGGGCACTGGACGCGTCCGCTCATGTCTTCCCCTCTCGCAGGATTCGACTACCAGTGTACGGCGTGCCGCCAACCTGCATCCTGTGGTTCCGGCAGTTAGCGCGTTATCCTGTACGTCACGACCGAGCGTGCTAATCGGGGAGGGGGCGAAGACACCGTGAAGAACTACGGGCAATACAGCTTCTGGCTGGAGCATTCCGGCGACGACCTGACGCCACGACCGCCGCTGGACGGCTCGATCTCGGTCGATGTCGCCATCCTCGGAGCTGGCTTCACGGGCCTCTGGACCGCCTATCACCTGCTCAAGCGCGATCCTTCGCTGACGGTGGTCGTCGTTGAGGCCGAGGTCGCCGGGTTCGGCGCGTCGGGTCGCAATGGCGGCTGGTGCTACTCGGTCTTCCCATATCCACCACTGAAGATCGTGAAGCACTACGGGCTGGAAGCGGCCCGCGCTGTCTCGCTCGCGATGTACGACACGATCGACGACATCGAGCGCGTCTGCGCCGAAGAGAACATCGACGCCCACTTCGCGAGAGGTGGCGCGCTGGAGATCGCTCGTGCCGAGTACGACCTGCCCAAGGTTGAAGAGATGTACGACGAGTACCAGGCGATCGGGCTCGAAGATCGCTACGCGCTGCTCGACGCCGCCGAAACTGCCGAGCGCATCCAGGTTGCCGGGGCGGTCGGATCGTTCTGGGTCAAGGACGGCGCGGCGATCCAGCCGGCGCGGCTGGCTCGCGGACTCGCCCGAGCCGTCGAACGCCACGGCGGAACGATCTACGAGCAGACGCGCGTCACTGACTACGTTCCCGGCCCACTTCCGAGACTCGACACCGAGCGGGGCAACATCTCAGCGAAGGCGATCGTCCTGGCCGGCGAAGGATATATGGCGCGTTTGCCGAAGCTACGCCGTCGGGTGATCCCGGCGACATCGCATATCGTCATCACCGAGCCGCTGTCGGACGACCTCTGGCGGCAGATCGGCTGGGAACGACGGGAGGTCGTCGGTGGCTTCGGGACGACCGGCGGCTACCTCAACCATACGGCTGATGGTCGAATCGCGTTCGGCCCGTATCGTGGGACGTACCCGTTCAAGTCAACCATCACCGACGCGCTCGACCGGCCGGAGGAAGTCTTCGAACATGGCCGTCGCTCGGCCTACGAATGGTTCCCGATGCTCAAGGAGGCCGGCGTGCGTTTCACCCACTCGTGGGGCGGCGTCCTCGGTGTCCCGCGCGACCATATGCCGATCATGAACTATGACCGTACGACCGGCGTGGCGATGGCGTATGGCTACACGGGCGAGGGTGTCGCAACCACCAACCTCTCCGGACGCGTCCTGGCCGACCTGATCACTGAAGCCGACACCGATCTCACACACCTGCCGATGACCCACCACCAGCCCCTCGACTGGGAGCCGGAACCACTGCGCTGGCTGGGCTACTCGATCGTGCGGCAAGGACGCTACCGGGCCGACGAGCAGGTCGAGCGCTCCGGCCGGTACGCTGACCGTCCAGGCATCGCCCAGCGCCTCTGGGACTTCGACCCGCCGAGAGCATGGCGCACGCTCTGGCGGATGGGCGGCGGACGCTAACAACAGACGGGCGGGAAGATCGTGGCTATTAACTGGCTCACCGACGCGGTCGAGGCACAGGAGCAGGCGTTGCGCCAGCGACGGCCGATCCTGATCGATGTCTTCAAGGTCCCCTGACGGGGATGCGATCGGCTGGATGCCGATACGTACCCGGACCCGCAGGTCGCAGCTGCGGTGACCGATCGCTTCGTGCCGCTCAAGCTACACCTGTTCGAGTCGCCGCGTGAGGTCGTCAGACCACTGAACGTGATCTGGACGCCGACGCTGCTGGTCGCCGACCGGCGGATGACAGTCCACTACCGCTCGTTGAACTTCCTGCCACCGTACGAGTTCCTGACGATGCTCGATATCGGCGAGGCCGAGCACTGGATCCGCTGGAGCAAGGCTGAGCAAGCGATCGCACTCCTCGCACAGGCCGAGCAGCGTGACCCGACCGGCCCTCTCGCCGCCGAAGCGATCTACCGGCGCGGCATCGCCACCTACCTGCTGACCCACTCCAACCCCGAGATGTACGCCGTCTGGCAGACGCTGCTGGACCGATTCCCCGACAGCGAATGGGCGAAGCGGGTTCCGTGACGCGTCACGTGTCACGCAACGTCATCCCGCGCGCTTCCAACAACGTCCGCAGGCGTTTGCGTGATGCAGGCGGGACGATTGCGATTGTCGGCGCGCCAGGGATTGGTTGGAGATGCGGGCGGACGTCGGGATCTGCCAGCAGGTCAGCCAGTTGCTCTGGCTGGTCGAGTTGCAGGATGGTTGCGTCGTAGATCGCGCCGCTTCCCCAATCCTTTGCCCAGCGGCGGATGAGCGCGGCTGGCTCGTCAGGCAACGTGCCACAGGAGATACGTTCGAGGATCGCGATGATGCCGTCGGCACTGATGCCAGTCCGGGCGCCGCGACGGAGGCTCTCAGAGGTGAGCCGGAGGTTGCCTCCCTCGTCATCGACGAACGGACGCAACTCATGAAGCGCGAAGATACTCGGCTGCGGCTGGCGGAATGCAACGGCTCCATCGGGCTCGATACGCAGCTGCGGACCCGGCTGAAAACCGGGGCCTTCGCTCAATGTCGCCAACAGGCCGCATTCGATCATTCGATGGTAGATGACCGCTGGCTGGTCGGTCGAGACGAGCGCGACCGTCGGTGTCAGCCGGCGGCCGAGCAATGGTGCGATCCGCTCGTCGGCACAGATGGCGTCGAGTTCGGCCTCGCCAGCCGTCTGGAGTATCGAAGCGCGCTTACGGATCGTGACCCGCTCGTGCTGGGCCCCCCATTCTTCGAGCGTCCTGCTCACGTTCTGCGGCAGCTCGTGGGTGCTGACCCGTTTCAGGAAGTCGATAACGGCAGCAGTGTCGAGGCCGGTCTGTTGAGCGCGATACATCGACGCCTGCGTCAACTCATACTCCATCGCCTGGCCGGTCCGGACGCGATCAGCGATTCGGTCGAGCATGAAGAGGACATCTTCACCAGTCGGATGGAACGCGAAGATCTGAAAATTCGGCTGAACGATCACCTGGGAGGCCGTTTCATCGACGGTCAACGGCTCTCCGCGCAACAGCCGCGCGCCGTCCTCGGTAATGCGGAATGCGGTCGTCGTGTTGCCATCGCCGCCAAGATCGACGATGCCAAGTCCGTGCAGCGCCTCGGTCACGATGACTCGGATGAACCCGGCCTCGGCGACGTTCCAGCCTGAACGCTCGCTCTCGATATCGAGTGTCACTCCGAGGCCGTTGATGCTGTGGTTGTACGGATTGAAGTGGCCAAAACCGTAGTAGCGGTAGTTGACGCCGTAGTACGAGTTCGGCGACGGCGTGCGCGAGAAGAGGAATTCGTAGGCGCGAATCCGTAGCCGCGAGATCAGATGATCGAGCGCGATCCACTCACCAACCGGCAACTCCGCAAGTTCGGCCAGCACCCGCTGCCGCGCGGGCGGGATGTTCTCCGGCGCCGAGTAGACGTTCAGACCCTTGCCACGCACGTCGAGGTCTGGAATCCGATGGAGTTCCGACCAGCGCGATGTGGTCCGATAGGCGTCGAACAGCTGCTTGCGACGCTCGGCTGACGGCAGGGCCAGAAACTGCTCGCCACTCGGGTCCAGCAGCAACTCACCGACGCTCCCCGCCAGCAGCCCCAACGATTCGGCCAGTCCACGTAGCAGGCTGAAGCCGGCCAACTGATCTTCGGTCTTGATGGCAGCCACTTCCGCCTCACGCCCCAGCACCTGCCCGATCTTCGTCAACGAGCGCTTCATGATCAGGCCACGGTTGGTCAGCGCGATCGTCTCGCGGTCGACGAGGCTGAAGAGCAGATAGAGGTCACGCAACATTGGAGTCGCATCACCGATCTGAATGCTGTCCGGCTCCGAGACTGTCTCTGCGTCCATCGAAACGGGCGGGAGAAGTTCCAGGATCGCGTCGGGAATCACGAGCCGCTTGCCAGGTACGGTAATCGAGACGATGTAGCCGGTCGAATGCGTCGGATCGAGCGTGAAGAGGAGTCCAAGTGCGCCGAGCCGAGCGACCAGGTCCTCGAACTTGCGCGAGTTGAGGTTGCGATACGAGCCGCGTTGCTCCTGGTAGTAGGAGTAGCCGTAGCTGGCCGTCTTGACCGGCTTGTCGGTAATTCCGTCGCCCTCCAGTTGATTGCGGACCAGCGTTGTCGGGACCTCGCCACCGGCCAGGATGACCCGATCCAGCAATGTCCGCTCCGGCTTGCTCAGGTCATTGAGCGCTCGCTTGATACGAGCGACGTCGTACAACCTGCTCGCGAGCGCGGGAACGAATGAGACCTTCCCGCCACCGTCAACCTTGACCTCCTGTGCCTTCGCCATCTGCTGCAACGAGGCGAGGTCGTAGCCCTGCATCAGCTCTTCGGCTGAAATATCCATCAGCCGCCCTCAACAATTCGTGGCGCATACCCGCGCGCGCTCAACTCCGTGACAAGCTGATCGACCGCTCTATCCTCGATGGCAATCAGCCGTGGCGTGAACTGGTGCAGCACGACCGACGCCAGCGAGGTGGCCACCTGAAGCTCACGCAGCAACAGATCGTCTCCAAGCTCGATCAGCGTCAACTCATCGTACAGGCGTACGTGACCGTAGCTGGACCACCAACGGTCAATGGTCGCGCGAGCTGTGGCCGGGATCGGCTCCCCAGTCTGCTCGGCGAGCATCCGGGCAATGTCATCGGCATCCAGACCATGCTCGAAGAGTGCCTGTAGCCCGTTCGGGGTCAACTGGTAGTGCAGGCCATCGCCCGCAACGCTTGTCAGATTAGAGGCTTGCAGAATCGGCGCGATCGCGGCCATGCTGGACGAACCGGCCGGAACGACGATCATGAGGTCATCATCGACGCTGACCGTACCCTGCACCATCAGATCTTCCGGGTCAAACTGCTTGCCGGAGAGGATCGCGGCCACCGGACGAACGTGAAAGCTCGTGACGCGGTGGCGTTCCTGCTGCACGTCGACCAGACCGAGCCAACTCAGCGGCCCGCCCAGGACAGCGTCGACGACCGCCCGGATAAAGAGCGACCACCCCTCGGGTGTACGCAACGTGAGCCGCTGACCGGGACGAGGCTGACCATGCCAGGTCATGTCAAGGTGCTGCGATGACTGCCGGAACGTCGCCAGTGACGGGGCGCCGGATGGCACCAGTTTCTCGACCGTCTCGACAAAGGTCGCGGCGTCATACCATGTATCAGCCGCCATCCGACCAACCAGGCGAGAAACGAGACAGACACCTTCGGAGATCGCCCTCGAAACATGTGGCGCCGCGTGACGTGGGTTCCACGCAAATCGAATCGGCCCGCCATCGCCAAAGATCAGGCTCGATTCTGCCCAACCTGAGACACCCAGCCAGCCTTGCAGTAGCAGCGTGAGCTGGTTGAACGCGTCCAGCTCCAGTAACTGTCGCAGCATGTCAGGCTCGATCGTCAGTCTGGGCTGCTCAGTCGCAATCCCGAGTGAGACCATCAGCCTCGCGGTGAACTCAACCACCACATCCGGCTGCCCGGATTGCAGCGCGAGCCGCGCAACGTCCGCGGTCGCCATCGGCGACGATGCAACCAGCCTGATCCGCTCGTCCGGGTTGTAAGTTCTCAGCAACTCCGTCAGGCGATCCCTATCAGACGGATGGACGACGAAACCGGCTGGGATGAAGCTGAATTGCGGGGTAGCGCCCTCGTTGTTCGACGACATCCCGCCCGCAATCGCGTCCTGGGCGACGATCGTCAGCAGCGAGACGAGCGCCAGTCCGGTCTGGCGCTCGGACACAGCCGGCGACTTCCGACGCTCCACCGGCCCCGCCAGCCCGTCCCGCGGCGGCAGCTGCGCGACGACGGCCAGCGGTATCCGAATCGATCGCGCATGGTAGTGCGCCGACTCCGGACTGATCGCCAGGCCAAGATCACGCAGTCTGTCCAGCGGAGGTTGTCCCTGCCCGCCCAGCATCCGGTAGGCGTCGAACGCGCGCGGTTCGGTTGTCTCACCGGCTGGCGATGAGAGTTGCAATGCATCCAGCAAGAGTTTCTCGCCTGAGGAGAGGCCGGCAATCGCGGCGTCAATGTTGGCCGGGTCAGCCAGACCGGTCGCCGCCTCGCGCACGACATCGGCTTTACGGCTGCCGCTGACCTTCACGCCACGTCGTCGCGCAATCTCGCGAACGACGGCGATCGTCTCACCTTCCAGGAGGCGGGCGATTTCTGTCTCAGGTGTCTGATCGACAATGTCCGACGCTGCCAGAACGGTCGGATCACTGTCCCAGTAGTCGTCCAGAGCGCCGCTATCGATGCCGCGAGGCACGCTGTCACCCAGGTGGACAATCTCTACCATGCCAGGCTCGCGCAGCCAGTGGAGCAACAGCGCGCCGGTGTGCTGGCAGAAACCAGCCCCGTGGCGGGCGCATTCGGACTGGAGTCGGTTGCCTTTCGTCTGGATCGTGACGCGATCGACTCGCCTCCATGTGCCGCGCACATCGCCAGATAACGTGTCCGACGTTCGCTCCGCACTGGACACATGGCCGGCACGTTGCATCACGTCGGCCAGGGCGAACACGGTCAGACCGCAAAGGCGACGGACATCGTCCTCGTCGTAGAACGGGTGGAACATGGCGCTGGTGACGTTCCGGCTCACGCGTCTGCTGCCCCGGCGACCTCACCAACGGCAGATGGCGGCATTGGTACAACCTCATCTTCGTAGAGGATCTCGTAGCGGTAGCCCTGCTCGGTCAGAAACTTCTGGCGGTTGGCAGCAAACTCCTGGTCACGCGTGTCACGGGTAACGAGCGTGTAGAAGTGGGCCAGATTCTCGTCGTCCTTTGGCCGCAGGATGCGTCCCAACCGCTGCGCTTCCTCCTGTCGCGAGCCGAACGTGCCGGAAATCTGGACCGCGACGCTGGCGTCCGGCAGGTCAATTGAGAAGTTGGCCACCTTCGAGACGACCAGCAGCTTCTGCTCACCATGCCGGAACGCGTAATAGAGCTTCTCGCGCTCGCGGGTCGGCGTCTTGCCGGTGATCAGCGGCGCGTCGTAACGGGCGGCGACCTCTTCAAGCTGGCTGATGTACTGGCCGATGATCAGCACCTGCTCACCATCATACTGGCGCACCAGCGCATCCAGCACCGGCAACTTGGCCGGATTCTCGGCCGAGATACGGTACTTCTCGCGCTCCTCGGCCAGTGCATATTCGAAGCGCAGCTCGTCCGGCATCCGGATCCGGACCTCGTGGCACTCGGCCGTCGCGATCCAGCCCTGCGCTTCGAGGTCCTTCCATGGCACGTCGTAACGCTTCGGCCCGATCAGCGAGAAGACATCCGTCTCACGCCGGTCCTCCCGGATGAGCGTTGCCGTTAACCCCAGCCGCCTCCTGGCCTGAATCTCGGCTGTGATCCTGAAGACTGGCGCCGGTAGCAGGTGGACTTCGTCGTAGACGATCAGCCCCCAGTCGCGCTCGGCAAAGATCTTGAAGTGCGGGAAATCTGCCGTCCGGTTCGCCCGCCAGGTCAGCACCTGGTAGGTGGTGACGGTGATCGGTCGAATCTGCTTGACCTCGCCGCTGTATTCGCCAACGGCGTCGGATGGTAGATCGGTCTTGTCCAGTATCTCGTGGATCCACTGCCGGGCGGCGACGATCGACGAACAGAGGATCAGCGTCTGCGACTGCAGTTCGGCCAGCACACCCAGCCCGACGACAGTCTTCCCGGCCCCGCAGGGCATAACGATCACGCCGCTGCCGCCCTGAGCCGACCCACCGGCGTGAAAGATGTCGACTGCGTTGCGCTGGTAGTCGCGTAGCGTAAATGGCGCGCCGTCACCGGCCTCAGCATCACGCAGCGCGATCTCCATCGGCGCGCCATCGACGTAGCCGGCCAGATCCTCGGCCGGGTAGCCGAACTGGACCAGCGCCTGCTTGACATGCCCACGCCGCGCGCCATCAACGATGATCCGCCCGGCGCCATCTCGCCCCAGCAGGTACGGCTTGATGTGCCGGTGATGCTCGATCTCGACCAGCAGCGTCGGGTCCTCGGAGACGAGCAGCAGATGTTCGCCGTCACGAACCAGCTTGACCCGCCCGTAGCGCGAGACGTAGTCGATGACATCAGTCCGGACGTTGCCCGGCAGATCGTACTTGGCCAGCTTCTCCAGCGCCGTGACGATGTAGTGCGCGTCGTAACCCGAAGAAGCGGCATTCCAGAGCGAGAGCGGTGTGATCCGGTAGGTGTGAATATGCTCCGGACTCTTCTCCAGCTCGGCGAACCGGGCCAGCGCGTCCCGTGCTTCCTCGTAGAGCGGATTCGCCGCTTCGAGGAGGATGGTGTTGTCACTCTGGATGATCAACGGGTTGGCAGGGTTGTAGTTCATACCGTGCGATTATACGCCTGAGGATCAACAGCGTCAGACGTGAACCAAGGAGCAACGATGACGACCGCCCGCCTAACCGTTTCCCGCGACGACTACGCCCGCGCCGAATCGTTCCTGCCGTGGAACGTCGAGAAACTCGTCTTTCGCATGGGTGTCGATCCGAAATGGATCGGTGATTCCGAGCGCTTCTGGTATCGCAATCGGACCAGCGACGGCACGGAGTTCATCGTCGTCGATCCGGAAGCTGGGACACGCGAACCCGCCTTCAATCACATCCGGCTGGCTGCTGCACTGACGCGCACAACCGGTCGTCCGACGACGCACGGCCAGCTCCCGTTCGAGCAGATCGAGATGAACGATGCCGACCGCGTCCGCTTCGACGCCTACGAGCATCGCTGGGAGTGCGACCTCGGTACCTACACGTGTCGTGAGATCGAAAAGCCGGTCGAGCGCGGCGGAGGGTCACTAAAATCGCCGGACGGCAGGCGGGAAGCGTTCGTCCGCAACCACAACCTCTGGGTACGCGATGCCGAGAGCGGCGAGGAACGGCAGTTAACCAGCGACGGCGAAGCGTACAACGACTACGCCTCGCTCCCGGAGGGGCGCACGTCAGCGGTCTCCGACCGGCTGAGTGGCAAGAAGATCCCACCTTCAGCCGTCTGGTCGCCGGACTCCACCAAGCTGCTGACCCACCGGCTCGACCAGCGCGCGGTGCGCGAAATGTGGCTGCTGCAAGGGCATCCCGGTGGCGATGGAGCGCGGGCCATCCCTCACAGCTACCGGATGCCGCTGCCGGGCGATCCAGAACTCGCGCAAGCCGGGCTGGTCGTCTTCGACGCCACGACCGGTGCGCGGACCGACGTTCAGGCTGACCCAATCGCCTGCGTGGCCTTCGCGCCACCGGAGCGCGGCTACGTCGGCTGGTGCGCGGGGAGTGACCGGGCCTGGTTCATCCGACGCGAACGCGGCTTCCTCGCCGCCAGTCTGCACACGATCGACGCGACGACTGGCGCGACGACGCAGATCGTCGAAGAGCGTGGCAGGACGCTTACCGTTCCGCACCTCTCGCCAACGACGGACAAGCCGATGGCCTGGGTCTCCCGTGATGGCAGCGAGGCAATCTGGCACTCGCAGCGCGACGGCTGGGGTCACCTCTACCTGTACAACGCCAACGGCGAGGTTGTCCGGCAACTGACCGGCGGCCCATGGGTTGTCCGTGAGCTGCTGCACGTCGATGAAGACGCGCGGGTTGCGTTTTTCACGGCAGGCGGACGGGAGGCTGGCCAGAACCCGTACCAGCGACAGATCAGTCGCGTCAGCCTCGATGGTGGAGAGGTAACAGCCCTCTCCCCAGAGGACGCCGATCATCAGGTGACGGCCTCGAAGTCCGGTCGCTACTTAATCGACACCTATTCCCGACCAGATCAATCGCCAATATCGGTCGTCCGCGACCGCAGCGGCGCAGTCGTCGTCGCGCTCGAAGAGGCCGACATCGCCAGATTGCAGGCGTCCGGCTGGCAGTCACCAGAGCGGTACACGTTGAAGGCACGCGACGGCGTGACCGACATTCACGCACTCGTCATCCGCCCGACGAACTACGACCCAACCCGCCGCTATCCTGTCCTCGACTCGATCTATCCCGGCCCACAGCGGGTGCAGGCGCCGGTCGGCTTCCCCGGCCCCGATACATCGGCCATCGCCGGATTCTGGGCGGCCCAGTCGCTTGCAGAGCTGGGCTTCGTCGTTGTCATGATCGAAGGTCAGGGGATGCCGTTTCGCTCGAAGGCGTTCCACGACTACGCTTACGCCAACTTCGAGGACGGCGGCGGCCTGCCCGACCACATCGCCGCCCTGCGCCAACTGGCTGCCAGCGACTCGTCCCTCGATCTGTCCCGTGTCGGCATCTACGGTCACTCGGGCGGTGGCTACGCGTCAGTCAAGGCGTTGCTGCAACACCCGGACTTCTTCAAGGTGGCTGTCTCCTCCGCAGGCAACCACGACCAGCGCGGCTACATGGCCGAGTGGGGCGAGATGTACCTCGGGATGCCGGACATCAACCAGGCCGCCTGGGAAGCACAGTCGAATCTCCCGCTGGTGGCCAACCTGCGCGGAAAGCTGTTGCTGGCCTGGGGCGAGATGGACGACAACGTTCACCCGGGCCTGACGATCCAGCTGATCGACGCCTTCATCAAGGCCGGCAAGGACGTTGACATGCTCGTCCTCCCGAACGCCAACCACGGCTTCATCGACCTCGTCCACGCTCCGAAAGACACCCGTGGCAACTCGCCCAACAACCACTTCTTCCTCCGCAAGCGCTGGGACTACTTCGTCCAGCACCTGCTTGGCGCCGTGCCGCCCTCCGGCTACGTGATCGGAACGGACCGGACGTAAGAAACATCTTCGGATGAGGCGCGAAGAAACAGTGCTCGCAACAATTGTCCCTTGCCTCATCGACTCCTGAACAGCAAGACCGCCTGGCGGGGGCCAGGCGGTCTCGGGGTGGGGGAATGGGGTGGGTGGAGGAGTAATGTCTGTATCTTGAGCGGAGTGAGCGTTAGCCCATAATCCGTCGCCAGATCGAGGTACGCGCCTGCGACTTGGCGTTCGCGTTGGCGGTAACCCGTCGGCGATATTCGTACTCCGCGTACATCGTCTGAAGTTCCATCCCGTGACCTCCTCGTCAGTCCAACATCATCGTTTTGCAGTGCCGTCCGCGTCCTTGCGGTTTGTCGACCTCGTTGTCGACTTCCGACATTCATAGGATAGGTTCTGGCCCCGTTTTCCACATCGACCGAGGGGATGAACTTCGAGTGTCCATTCGGACAGGTTCACGGGCCATCATTCGAATGAGAGGCGAACCCGATCAGAACGACTCCTGGCTGGACGGGCAGCGCGGTTGCCGTCGCCGGCTCCTAGCGGTCATGTGATCCGAGCCGCGCGAAGATGCGAGTTGACGATGACGACGAGCAGCAGCCCAACCAGACCAAGGGAACCCATCATTGCAATCGCAGCCTGGGCGCCGATCGTCGAGCTCAGCCCACCGATGGCGAGCATGCCGATTGGGGTCATGCCGATTGCCGTCGCGATCAGCCCCAGCGCCCGAGCACGGGATTCCACGGGTGTTGCGTTGAGAACCAGCGCCGACTGATGCGCCCCAAAGAGCCCGGAACAGACGCCAAGCACCAGTTGGATCAGCAGCGACAGGACGAAGATCGGCGAGAGCGCCAGTGCGACAAGCAGAACGGCCGCCGCGGCTGAACCGCCAGCGAAGAGCAAGCCCGGCCGTTTGGCCCCCGGGCCGAACGCCAGCCGGGCCGACGTCATCGCGGCGCCGATACCATCGGCTCCAGCCAGCACGCCCATCCAGAACGGACCGACTGACAGGATGTCGCCAGCGACGATCGCGATCAGTTGCTGATAGGGGAAAATCATCACATTCATGATGATTGTGACGATGAACACGCCGCGCACCACCGGGATACGCAGCGCCGACGCCCAGCCGGTGTGCAGCGATGAGATCACGCGCAGTGACTCCGCATGCGGCCGAGGCGCGGGCATTGGAAGGTGGTGCTTCAGCGCCAGCAACCAGGCTAATCCGCATCCATACAGGAGCGCAAGGCATCCATAACCGAGTGTCGCGCCTCCGATGGATAAGAGCACTCCCGCGCCGACCGCTGCGATGATCTTGGGGCCATTCATCGAGAGTGACTCAAGTGACATCGAATTCGCGAGCAGCGATTGCTCCTGAATCTCAGAGATCAGGGTGCTTCGCGCCGAAAAATCGGCTGCCGAGCCACAACCGATGCAGGCGATGATGCGAAACATGATCCAGATCGACTCGATCCCGATCATGAATGCGCTCATCAGGAGCAATGCGGCCAGCAGACCTGCCGCGTGGATCCCGATCAGCATGTCAATCCGCTTGAACCGGTCCGCAAGGGCACCGAAGAGCGAACCCAGAATCAGCATCGGGAGCACCCGGAAGAAGCCGCTCAACCCGACGAGGAATGGCGAGCCGGTGAGCTCAAGAACGATCCAGCCGGTTGTGATGATCTCAACCCACCGGGCACTGTAGTAAATGATTCCCGAAACCCAAACGCGTCGGTAGATCGGCGACTGCAGCACACGCGCTGAGGGGCGAAACGGCCCACGGCGGCGCGAACTGGCAGAGACGTGATCAGCCGGATCGGTCTCCGCCAGTTCGAAAGGCTCATGTGTCTGCTGCGGCATTGAGCTGTTCCGTGCGTTCCTGTCCAAAAGGCCGAGGCGTCATCTCTCGTCGCAGCGGCTTCCTGCCCTCAGCAGGCATGTCGCCAACATGACTATGCATCATGACCCTGCGGGACGTCGTTTGTCCCGCAGGGTTATTCACCGTGAAAACCGGATCGGGGCGGCCTAGACCGGGAAGATCACGTCACGATTGACATCCTTATAGAGCAGGTAGGCGGCTTCCTCCCAGCCGGTGCAGAAGCAGAACTGCGGGCAGTAGTGGCTCATCCAGATGAAGTCGTCGGTCTTCACCTCGTGCCAGTCGCCGGCCAGTTGGTAGAGCATCTGGCCCTCCAGCATGTAGAGGCCGTGCTCCATGATGTGCGTCTCGATGTAGGGGAAGTAGGTGCCCGGCTCGAAGCCGAGGATGTTGACTTCCATATCGAACGCCAGGTCACCGAGCGGCAGCAGATACTGCCAGTAGCGGCCCTGGGTGTGCTGGCGTGTTCGCTCGACGTTGTCGCGGTGGCCGACGACCGGGGCGGGAACCGGCAGGTCAATCTTCGTATACGGGCGCTTGATCCAGATCAGGCGGATCTGCCCGTCACCGCCGGCGCGGATGTCGTAGGTATGGCCCGTCGGAACGTAGGCGTAGCCGTGAGGAGTGAGGTCGTGCGCTTCGCCGCCAATGCTGATCGTTACGGTGCCGGCAACGAGGTAGAAGAAGTGTTCCAAGCCGTCATCGCGGGTTGCGGTCGTCCCCCCGCCCGGCTCGATCTCCAGCCCCGCCTGGGCGAAGTGCGCGCCCATCTCCGGCGAGGTCTGGAAGCGGACGGTCGTCCGCTCGAACCCCGGCAAGCGGCTGGCGAGGATGCCCTCCGGCGGCATGACGGCGTACTGCGGCGTGACGACACCGCGATTGTGGGCGTGGATGCCGAACGGCAGCGGCTTCGGTGGCTGGTTCTGGGACATGGTGATGTGTTCCTTTCAGTGATTAGAGGTTGACAAGTCCCCGCTCGTCGTCGATCTCAATCCGAACGCCGAACGGCTCCGAGAGCCGCGCGAAGTCGTGCAGGATCACCGACGCCTCGTCGCCTTCGGCTAGACGCGGGATGCCGCGCGCGTGCATCGGCTGGCCGAAGCCGAGCGCGACCGGCAGAATCTCGATCCGGATCAACTCGTTCCCGTCGAAATGGCAAATCGGGACGACCGTCTGCCAGTAGCGCCGGTCGGCGGCGAACCCCTTTGTGCCGCCGTCGTCGCGGGTCCATGCGAGCAGGCCGTGGGTGAGGGTCGGATCGACGCCGAAGCGCTGGAAGGCGTCGGCCGGGTGCTTCTCGATCAGATCGTGCTGGTCGATGAAATTGCCGAGACTGTAGAAGATCGGCTTGCCCCGGTAGATCTCCATCCCGCGCAGCAGGTGCGGGCCGTGGCCGACGACGACGTCAGCGCCCTCGTCGATCATCTGGCGGGCGAAGTGGCCGATAAAGTCAGCCGGGTTATCCTTCGTCGCGCCCTGCTCGTGGGCGTGGAGGCTGACGACGACCCAGGCCGCCCGCAACCGCCCGTCACGCACCCAGGCGGCCATCATCTCCAGATCGCGCTCGTCGATCGTCTGCTCGATGGCTGGCTCGTCACCGGCCCGGAAGCGCATCTCGCCCAGTGTCCAGATGTCGTCTTTGGGCGGCGCGCCAAAGCCGAACTCCAGTCGCTCCAGACGCCGCTGCTCCAGTCCGAGCCGGGTCGCAATCGCTCGGAGCTGGTCCAACTCGTCGGGCGAGACGACGTAGGTCGTCGTCGTCCGTAGCGGGTTGAGGCCGGGTCGCCCCTGCATGTCGGGCCGCTGCTCGCCGGCCTGCTGGCCGCGCCCGAAGGTCGAGCTGCACGAGAGCAGCGCGATGTTCCCGATCGGTGTGTCGTGGAAGGCAGGCATCCGCGCCTCGCCGAGGTTGCGACCCAGCCCGGCGTGCGAGACACCGCGCGCGTCCAGCCGCTCGATCGTCACCAGGACGCCCTCGACGCCGTAATCGAGCGAGTGGTTGTGGGCCGTCGCGAAGAGATCGAAGCCCATCGCGACCAGTTCATCGATCACCCACGCGTTAGCCGCCATGTGATCGCCGCCACTGTCCTGGACCGGGTAGCCGACGAAGTCATTGGGCAGGATCTCCAGATTGGTGAACGCGACATCCGCCGCCTGAATCCGTTCCCGCAACGCGACTGCCCGCGCGTCGCCGGCCTGCGTCACCCGGCGGGTGATCATGCTGTCGCCGGTCAGCAGCAGCGTCAGTGCATTGTCATGTGACATCCATCCTCCTCACTCCATTCCCCTCGCGCGCACATCGTAACGTGAGTGGCTCCCCCTGTCGTCCTGAGGGGAGCGTACCCCTCAGCATGACAGGGGAAGGCGTGACGAATCGAGCAACCTGTCCGACAATGCGGGCAGCCGGAATGGTCCGAGCGATGGGAGGGTGGATGACCGAAACAATAACCACAACGCTGGACGAGCCGGTCCAGCAACAGATGGAGTACTGGCAGATACCTGGCGTGATCGTCGGTGTCCTAAAGGACGGTGACGTTCGGATTGACGCCTGGGGAATCGCGAACATCAACGGAGTCGAGCCGATGCGGCCGGAGATGCTGGTTCGGGTGGCGTCGATCTCGAAGGTGTTCACGGCAACGCTGGCGATGATCCTGGCCGAGGATGGCGTCGTGACGCTGGACACGCCCGTCGTCGAGTACCTGCCCGACCTGCGGCTGGCCGACGAGGAGGTACAGCGGACAATCTCGCTCCGGCACCTGCTCTCGCACGGCTCCGGGTTGCATGGTGACTTCTTCGTCGACATGGGACAGGGCGAAGACGCGCTCGCGAAGGCGATCGCCGAGTTCCACACGCTGCGGCAGGTCTACCGGCCGGACGAGCTGTGGGCCTACACCAACTCCGGCTTCCACCTGGCCGGGCGGGTGCTTGAGGTGGCTGGTGGGAAGCCGTTCGACGTGTTGATGCGCGAGCGAATCTTCGAGCCATTGGGGATGGAGCGCAGCTGTTTCTTCGCCCACGAGATGCTCTGCTGGCCGCACGCCGTCGGCCACGCGCCAACCGCACCCGGTAGCCGCGAGCACCAGGTCGCCGGTCAGTACTACCCGCGCAACCGTCTCCCGGCCGGTGGTGTCGCATCAAATGCGGCGGAACTGCTGCGCTTCGCGGCCTTCCACATGGGCGACGGCGAGGGCATTCTTAGCGCGAAGTCGCTGGCGGCGATGCGCGAGCCGCAACGCAAGGCCGGCAACTGGGCGCATGAGTGGGGCATTGGCTGGGATCTGCGGCGGATCGATGGCGTCCAGGTCATCGGCCACGGCGGTTCGATCAACGGCTTCAAGTCGCAACTGACAGTCATCCCGGAGCGGCAGACAGCCTTTGTGATGCTGACCAACAGCGACTACGGCAGCGCCGCCAACCTGCGCTTCGACCGCTGGTTGCTGCAGGATGAGTGCGGCCTCATCGACGAGATTCCAACCATGATCACGCTACCGTCGGAAACGCTCGCCTGCTACGCTGGACACTACACCCACCCCGACGCCGACATCACGCTGACGGTTGAAGGCGACAGGCTTCGCATCGTCGCAACCGGCGGCTGGCCCGGGGTCGAAGGCCGCGTCGACTATCCCTCCGACATCGTCGCACCCATCAGCGAACACGCTTTCCTCGTCGTCGAGGGTGACGGCACCGGCACCGTCTGCGACATCATCCTGCACGCCGATGGCTCGCCGCGCTTCCTGCGCCGACATGGACGGCTGTACGATCGCGTGAAGTAGAAAGTGCAGAGTGCTGAGTAAGGGTCGAGTGGTAAGGGTTGTCATCCTGAGCCGCAGCGAAGGATCGCCTGGTCTTGACGACACGGAAGGTTCGGGCGGGACACGCGGCTTCTGCCGATCGGGGCGTACCTGTCCATAGCGCCAAGCGATCCTTCGCTGCGGCTCAGGATGACAGGCCAAAGGGTCCGGTCCTTACTCAGCACTCATGACTGAAAGGAACATCTCATGGTCACGATGGACATGCAGACCGAAGAGCGCGTCAGGCAGTGGGACCGTGCGCACGTCTTCCACTCCTGGTCCGCGCAGGGGAAGATCGACCCGATGCCGGTCGTTGGCGGGCAGGGGTGCGAGTTCTGGGACATGGAAGGGCGGCGCTACCTCGACTTCTCGTCCCAACTGATCTACTCGAACCTCGGCCACCAGCATCCACGAGTCGTCAACGCGATCAAGGAGCAGGCCGATCGGCTCTGTGTCATCCAGCCGTCGTTCGCGAATGACAAGACGGCCGAGCTCGCGCATCTGTTGGCCGAGCGGTCGCCGGGCGACCTGAACATGGTCTTCTTCACTAACGGCGGCGCCGAGGCGAATGAGAACGCGATTAAACTGGCACGCGCCCACACCGGCCGCCACAAGATGCTGGCAGCCTATCGCTCCTACCACGGCGCGACGCACGGCTCGATGGCGCTGACCGGCGACCCGCGTCGTTGGGCGTCGGAACCATCGATCTCGGGCGTCGTCCACTTCATCGGCCCGTACACCTACCGCTCGTCGTTCCACGCGGAGAACGAGCAGCAGGAGGCCGAGCGAGCGCTGGCCCACCTCGAAGAAGTCATCATGTACGAAGGGCCGCAGACGATCGCCGGGATCATTCTGGAGGTCATCGTCGGCACGAACGGCATTCTCGTCCCGCCCGGCGACTATCTGCAGGGCGTTCGCGAGCTCTGCGACCGGCACGGGATCGTGATGATCCTCGATGAAGTGATGACCGGCTTCGGCCGGACCGGCCACTGGTTCGGCTCGCTCGGATTTGATGTCGTCCCGGACATTATCAGTTGCGCGAAAGGCATCACCAGCGGCTACGTCCCGCTCGGCGCGGTGTTGATCTCCCAGAAGGTGGCCGACTCGTTCCGCGACAAGGTCTTCTTCGGTGGCCTGACCTACTCCGGCCATCCACTGGCCTGCGCGGCCGGAGTCGGCGCGATCGAGGCGATGGAGGAAGAGGGCGTCGTCGAGAACGCGAAGACGATCGGCGACGAGGTCCTCGGCCCTGGCCTGCGTGAGTTGATGAGCAAGCACAAGTCGATCGGCGATGTCCGCGGCCGCGGCTGCTTCTGGGGCGTCGAACTGGTCAAGAACCGCGAGACGAAGGAGATGCTGGCACCGTTCAACGCCAGCGCCGCCGAGATGGGCGCCGTCGGCGAGATGGGCAAGGCTGCCATGCAGCGCGGCGTCAGCCTGATGCTGCACTGGAACGTCCTGATCGTCGCCCCGCCACTCATCATCACGCCAGATGAAGCGAAGCGTGGGCTCTCGATCATCGACGAGGTACTGGAGATTTGTGACAAGGCAGCGGATTAGGGACCGAGGAATTAGGGATGTAGGGACGTAGGAGAAGGAACCGACCGAGTGGACTGTCATCCTGAGCCGCAGCGAAGGATCGCTCTGCCTCGACGATGCTGGCGGTTCGGGCGGGACACGGGTGTACTGCCTATCGACGTGCACCTGTCTCGTACGCTAGGCGATCCTTCGCTGCGGCTCAGGATGACAGTCCAAGGGATCGGTTCCTTCTCCATACATCCCTCGTGGGGAGGAACACATGCGCATAGCAATCGGAGAGTTCGCGCACGAGACGAACACATTCTGTGCGGGGCTAACGGAGGTTGAGGAGTTCAAGGCGCGCCATTGGGTCGCGGGCGATGAACTGCTGACAAAGCACACGGGTGTGCGCGATCCACTGGGTGGAATGATCGCGGCTGGCCAAACGTACGGAATCGAGATCGTCCCGACGTTCGCGACCTCGACCGAGCCGTCAGCGACGATCAGCAGTCGCGCGTACGAGACGATCCGTGACGAGTTGATCGACGGGGTGAAGGCAGCCGGTGAGGTGGACGCGATCTGCCTCTCACTGCACGGAGCCGGGGTCGCCGAAGGGCGCGACGATCTGGAGGGAACGCTGCTGGAGGAGATCCGCGCCATCGTTGGCCGCGAGATCCCAATCGTCGTGACACTCGATCTGCACGGCAACATGACCCAGGCGATGGTCGATGGCGCCGATGTCCTGCTCAATTGCCACCTCTATCCCCACACCGACGGTTACGAGCGTGGCTATGAGGCCGTCGAGTTGGCGGCGAAGATCGCGAAGGGCGAACTGAAGCCAGCCCGGCACCTTGAAGTCCTGCCGATGATCATCCCACCCTCGACGACGATGCACGGCGCGGCGAAAGCCGTCAACGAGATGTGCTTTGAGTGGGAATCGGGGCCGGGAATCGTCGATGTCGCCTTCGTCCACGGCTTCCCGCACACCGACATCCCGAAGATCCAGACGACGATCCTCGTCACGACTGACAACGACCCGGAGCTGGCCGAACGGGCCGCCAAGGACGTCGCGCGACGCCTCTGGCAAATGCGTGACGAGTTCCTGCTGGACTTGCCGGGGGCTGAGGACGCCGTCCGGCAGGCTCTGGCGTCCGACAAGCGGCCGGTCATCATCGCCGACATCTCCGACAACGCCGGTGGCGGCGCGCCGGGCGACAGCACCCACCTGCTGCGTGCGCTGCTGGACGCCAACCAGCCGGAGACCTGCTTCGGCTACATCTTCGACCCTGAGGTCGCCCAACAGGCACACGCGGCAGGTGTTGGCGCGACAATCAACGTGCCAATCGGCGGCAAGACCGATGAACTTCACGGCGCACCGATCGAGACGAGCGCCTACGTCAAGTCGCTGACCGACGGCCAGTTCGTTCATACGACGCCGATGGGCGCCGGAGCCAAGGTCAACCTCGGCCCGATGGCGCGGCTGGTGATCGGCAACGTCGATGTCATCATCTCCTCGATCCGGACCCAGACACTCGACCAGGAGCCGTTCCTGCTACATGGCATCGACGTCACCCGCTACAAGGTCGTCTGCCTCAAGTCGCAGCAACACTTCCGGGCCGGCTTCGAGCACCTGGCCGGCGAGATCATCCGCTGCGACACACCCGGCTCGACCTCGTCGAACCTCGACACGATGCCGTTCGAACGCATCCAGCGCCCGATCTGGCCGCTGGATCGGGACGTGGAGTACGCGTAGGTCGGGAATCGGGAATCGGAGTTCATGAGGTGTCGGAAATCAGTGTTCCGTCCGAATCCCTCGATTACCGATTCCCGATTGAAAGGAATCACCATGCGCATTGCCATCGGGCAGATCAGCCATGAGACGAACACGATGTTCGGGCCACCGACGCCAGTGACGGAGTTTCAGCGGCAGGGCTGGGAGATCGGGCAGGAGATTATCGAGCGTAGGAAGGGCGTCCGCAGCTACCTGGGCGGGATGATTGACGCTGGTGAGGTGCTGGGCATCGAGATCGTGCCGACCTTCTCGGCCCAGGCGCACCCGTCGGGGACGATCGAGCGGGCGGCGTTCGACACGATGCTGGGCAACCTGCTGGACGGACTACGCGAGGCCGGGAAGGTAGATGCCGTTTGCCTCGCGCTGCATGGAGCGGGTTCGGCGGAAGGTGTCGATGACATCGAAGGGACGATCCTGGCGGCTGTTCGCGAGTTGATCGGGCCGGATGTGCCGCTGATCGGGACGCTCGACCTGCACTGCCACTCGACCGACGCGATGATCGAGAACGCGACCGCGCTGCTTGACCGTCCACGAGTACCCGCACGTCGATGGCTACGAGCGCGGCTACGAGGCGGTCGAGCTGGCGGCGAAGACGGTACGCGGTGAGGTGCGTCCAGTCATGCATTCGACCGTCCTGCCGATGATGATCGCGCCGGTCACCAGTTTCCACGGCCCAGCCCGCGAGATCAACGAACTCTGCTGGGAGTGGGAGGCGAAGCCAGGCGTGATCGACGTCTCCTTCATCCACGGCTACCCGCACTCGGATGTTCCGGTCGTCTCGACCAGCGTGATGGCGACAACAGACGGCGACCCCGACCTGGCGCGGCAAGCGACCGAGGCTGTCGCCAGTCGGATCTGGGAGATGCGTGACGAGTTCCTCTCGCAACTGCCGCAACCAGAAGAAGCGATCCGGCAGGCGCTGGCAGTCGATGGTGGCCCAGTCGTCATCGCCGAAGTCTCAGACAACCCCGGCGGCGGCTCACCCGGCGACGGCACCCACCTGCTACGGGCCATGCTCGACGCGCAGCTGACCGACGCCGCCTTCGGCTTCGTCTACGATCCTGAGACAGCCGAGCAGGCGCACAGGGCCGGCCCTGGCACGACGATCGACGCGAAGATCGGCGGGAAGACAGATCCTCCGATGCTCGGCGCGCCGATTGAGGTTCGCGCCTACGTCAAGGCGGTCACCGACGGGCAGTTCATCACCCAGTCGCCGATGGGACGCGGCGGTAAGCGTGACCTCGGCAAGATGGCCCGGCTGGTCGTTGACGGTATCGACATCATCGTCGGCTCTGAGAGCAGCCAGACGATCGACGCCGAGCTGTTCCTGCTGCACGGGATCGACATCAGCCGTTACAAGATCATCGCGCTCAAGTCGCAGAACCACTTCCGGGCAGCGTTCGAGCCGCTGGCAGCGGAGATTATCCGCACTGACCCACCGGGTTGGACGACCTCAAACCTCAACCAGCTCGAATTCGAACGCGTCCGTCGCCCGATCTGGCCGCTGAACCGGGACGTGGAATACGACGTGTAGACCCTGCTCATTCCATCAACTCTCGGACAACGTACGAAGGGCAACACTGCCGTGTTGCCCTTCGCGTCGCTCATAACGTTCGCGGAGCATCGCGAAGTTCTCTGAATCGTTCCCACGCAATCACACAACGGCAACACGATGTTCCAGACCTTCTCGTCACCCCAGTGCTGGAAAGTGGGGAAGCGTCAGTCAGGCTGTCGTTCGGTCGCCGGATTGACGACCGTCCTTGTGACAATCGCGCGTTGTCGTTGGCTTTCGTTGGACCACGCGTCGTCGTAGACTGGGATGCCTGTAGCCGGAATGAATCGAACGCGGAAGAAGCAGATGCCCGGCGCGCCATCCCGGTTACGTCAATTGGTGCGATGCTCGCTCGACTGTCCACGACGGCGCACGATCGTG
Organism: uncultured Chloroflexia bacterium; assembly: GCA_963763325.1. Taxonomy (GTDB): domain Bacteria; phylum Chloroflexota; class Chloroflexia; order Thermomicrobiales; family CFX8; genus JBBECJ01. The sequence goes on along the minus strand of CAVXOL010000022.1, from coordinate 291,166 downwards.
GTCGTCTTCATTCTTGGCTGTCTGATCGTCAGTGTTCTGGCGATAGGAGCGGTTATCCGCTCGCGTCCAGATTCACAGACGATGACAATCTATGCATGCGTCAGGAATACCAGGGTCGTATGGATCGGCACGAGCCCTCCTGCCGAATGTCCGCGCGGCAGCGAACTCTTCCGTGACGATGAGGTCGAGATCGTCGATCCGGAGCGGTCGCTACGCCACCGACTGACGGTCGTGCTGCGAAGCTGGCTGTCGATCCCCGGTGTGATGGCAGTCCTCGTCGTGACCAGTCTGTTCTGGGTACGTGCCGGGTGGGGCCTGGATGGTTCGCTGCGCGTGCGCTGGTTGCTCGTACCAGTGCTGGCGTTTCTCGCGGCTGCCTGTGTGGCGGGTCCGGGCAACTGGTTCGCGAAAGAACCGTGGGAAGGGCCGTCGATCATCTCGCTCGGCAAGCGGGACGCCGTAACGCTCCTCGATCTGGTCGGAATGACGATTGCCGCGCTGGCTGCCGCGTTGGCAGTCTGGCTCGTCGCGAGCCAATGGGGCAGGCGTCAGCGCTGACGCGCCTCCATCCGATGCTATTCGATCCTCGTATTCCGCGTGCTTTGTGCGCGGCGTCGTGCGAATTTGGGCGCGATGTACTATTATCCGAGTCAAGCATTCGCGGCGTCGCGCGGTCTGGTCTGCCGTGCCATCGCCGCCAGGCGAACGCATCAGTGCAGCATGATCCAGTCAGGGACGAGGGACGAGGGACTGCCGGGCGGTTGCTACCGCCGGGAGACGATTGGTAACCAGCATGGCGAACACAACTGCCAGTTCTACGGCAACACTGTTCTACGGGCCGAACGCCGGCTATGTCATTGAGCTCTACGAGCGCTATCTGGCCGACCCGGCCTCGGTCGACGCTGAGACGAGGTCGTTCTTCGAGACCTGGTCGCCGCCGACAGCTGTGGCAATCTCGGCCAATGGAGCGGCCACTGCCACGCCAGCCGCTGATGTAGCAGTCATCCTCGCGGCCGCGAACTACGCCGACGCAATCCGCACCCACGGCCACAAGGCTGCGACGATCGCGCCAATCGGCAACGCAACTCCCGTCAAAGACGTGCCGGCCATTCACGCCGCAACCTACGGCATCAGCGACGAGACGATGGCAGCCCTGCCGGCCAGCATCGTTGGCGGGCCGATCGGAATGACGGCGTCTAACGCCCTCGAAGCCGTCGAGCAGCTCCGCTCCGTCTATTGCGGCACGATCGGCTACGAGTTCGCGCATGTCCAGGAGTCGGAACGGCGCGACTGGCTGCGCGAGGCCGCCGAGACGGGACGCTTCCGCGAACCGCTCTCCGATGACGCCAAGCGGGCCCTGCTCGACCGGCTGACGGCCGTCGAGTCGTTCGAGCGATTCCTCCACACGACCTACCTCGGCGCCAAGCGCTTCTCTATAGAAGGAACCGACAGCCTCGTCCCAGTCCTGGATGAAATCGTCATCGACGCAACCGAGGCCGGCGCCCAGGAGATCGTGATTGGGATGGCCCACCGTGGGCGGCTCAACGTGCTGGCGCACGTCCTCGGCAAGCCCTACGAAGCGATCTTCGACGAATTCGGCCACTACGGTCACCGGCTCGGCGCCAGTGCATCGGAGAGCACCGACATTGGCTGGACCGGCGACGTGAAGTACCACCTCGGCCTGCGCCGAACCAAGGATGCCGCCTACGGCACGATGGTCGACGTGCCGATCATCATGTCGCCCAACCCGAGCCACCTGGAGTACGTCAACCCTGTCGTCGAGGGGATGACACGCGCTTCACAGGAGCAACGCGATGGCGGCGGGCAACCGGTCTACAACCCGGAGTCTGCGCTGGCGATCCTGCTGCACGGCGACGCCGCCTTCCCCGGCCAGGGGATCGTCGCCGAGACGCTCAACCTCTCGCAATTGCGCGGCTACGCGACCGGCGGCACCGTCCACATCATCGTCAACAACCAGATCGGCTACACGACGTTGCCGGAAGACTCGCGCTCGACGCTCTACGCCAGCGACCTCGCCAAGGGCTTCGAGGTGCCGGTGATCCACGTCAACGCCGACGATCCGGAAGCCTGTCTGGCGGCTGCCCGGCTGGCGATCGCCTACCGCATCCGTTTCAAGAGCGATGTCCTGATCGACCTCGTCGGCTACCGCCGCTGGGGCCACAACGAGGGCGACGACCCGGCGATCACCCAGCCGCGCATGTACGTCGAGATCAACGCCCGGCCAACCGTCCGGGCACTCTGGGCGCAGCAGCTCGAAGACGCGGGTGTCATCCCTGCCGGTGAGGGTGAACGGCTTATGAACGCCGCCCTCGACCGCTTGCAGGAAATCAAGGCCGTTGCCGAGAAGGGCGAGTCTGCCCTGACAAGCCACGGCCAGAATGGGCACAACCAGGGGGCGATTCCAGGCCAGCCGGTCGAAACCGGCGTGGCCGAAGCGATGATCAAGCGATTCAACGACCAGCTCCATACCTTCCCGGACGACTTCACGCTCAACCCGAAGCTCTCGCGACAACTCCAACGTCGCCGTGGCGCGCTGGAGCGCGAGGGCGGCATCGACTGGGCGCACGCCGAATCTCTTGCCTTCGCCAGCATCATCTCGGAGGGCACGCCGATCCGCCTCTCCGGTCAGGATGCCGAACGCGGCACCTTCGCCCAGCGCCACCTCGTCCTGCACGACCCGGAGACGGGCAAGACCCACACCGCCCTCCAGGCGATGTCCGATGCCGCCAGCTTCTCCGTCTACAACTCGCCGCTGTCGGAGATGGCCGTCCTCGGCTTCGAGTACGGCTACAGCGTCTACGCGCCTGAGACGCTCGTGCTTTGGGAAGCGCAGTTCGGCGACTTCGCCAACTCGGCCCAGGTCATCATCGACCAGTTCATCGCCGCCGCCGAGGCCAAGTGGCGGCAGTCGTCAGCACTGGTTCTGCTGCTGCCACACGGCTATGAGGGGCAGGGGCCGGAGCATTCCAGCGCCCGCCTCGAACGATTCCTGCAATTGGCAGCCGGCCGTAACCTGCGGGTTGCCAACTGCACGACCTCGGCTCAGTACTACCACCTGCTGCGACGCCAGGCCGCGACGTTGATGTCCGACCCGCGTCCGCTGGTCGTGATGACTCCGAAGAGCCTGCTGCGCCACCCGCAGGCTGGTTCCAGCCTTGAGGATCTCGTCCACAATCGCTTCGAGCCGGTCCTCGACGACCGGGAGGCGCGCTCGCGGGCCGATGCGGTCACTCGCGTCGTCCTCTGTAGCGGCAAGGTCTACGTCGATGTCGTCGCCCACGAGGCGTATACGGAGGCCGACAACGTCGCTGTCGTGCGCGTCGAGGAACTGCACCCGTTCCCGGCCGAGCAGTTGCGGGCCGTCCTGGAGGGCTACCCGAACCTCAACGAGGTCGTCTGGCTCCAGGAAGAGCCGAAGAACATGGGCGCCTGGCTCTACATCGCGCCACGCATCCGTGAACTGCTGGACACGATCCGACCCGAGAGCGGGATGCCACTCTCCTACGCAGGACGTCCGGAACGCGCCAGCCCGGCCGAAGGCTCGTCCGACGACCACAGCGAGGAACAGTCGCGGATTGTTTCGGTAGCCATCAGCCAGTCAGTCGGGCAGCTTGTCAGCCGGTGAGCCGGCCAGATAGTCAGCCGGTCAGTTTGTCAGCCTGTTCTAAACGTCTGCAACGCGCTATCCTCACGCTCGGATGGTTTCGCCAGCCACAATCTGGCTGAAATGCTGACAAACTGACCGGCTGACAAGCTAAAGGGAGATCCCATGGCGGTGGAGATTCGGGTGCCGACGCTCGGCGAGTCAATCGTCGATGCGGTCATTGTGAAGTGGCTCAAGCAACCGGGCGAGACGGTCGCCCGCTCTGAGCCAATCGTCGAGCTTGAGACGGACAAAGTCAACGTCGAGGTGCCTGCCGACCAGGCTGGTGTGATCGAGAGTATCGCCCGGAACGAAGGCGATACGGTCGCCGTCGGTGAGGTGCTTGGCACGATCGATCCGTCGGGCGCAGCCGCCGCGCCTGCCCCCTCTGCCGCCGCGACATCCGGCTCTGAAGAGTTCACCCCAGCCCAGCCGGAGCAACACCCGGAGGTTCCAGCCGCCGAGGCTATACCTGCCAGCGAGTCCGCAGCTGACGCTGCTCGTCGCGCCGGTCCAGCCGTCCGGAAATTGGCAGCCGAACGTTCCGTCGATCTGGCGGCCGTGTCGGGCAGCGGTCCTGGTGGCCGCATCCGGCCGGAGGACGTTGCGCGTTACAGCGCGCCGCAGCAGCAAGCCCAGGCTTCTGCACCGGCTCCAGCAACAGCTTCAGCGACAGCACCGCAAACTCAGCCGGCGCCGGCCCCTGCCGCGCCATCGCTCAATGGCCACTCCGACCGTGAGGAGCGCGTCCGGATGTCGCGCCGCCGGCAGACGATTGCCAACCGGCTGGTCGAGGCTCAGCAGACGGCTGCGATGCTGACGACCTTCAACGAGGTCGATATGACGGCTGTCATGGAGGTCCGCAAGCAGCGCCGCGACGCCTTCAAGGAACGCCACGGTGTCGGCCTCGGCTTCATGTCGTTCTTCACAAAGGCGTCGATCGGCGCCTTGAAGGCGTTCCCGCGCGTCAATGCAGAAATTCAGGGCGACGAAATCGTCTACAAGCGTTACTACGACATCGGCATCGCTGTCGGCGCCGAAGAGGGCCTCGTCGTTCCGGTCGTCCGCGACGCGGACCGCAAGACCTTCGCCGAGATCGAAGCCGAGATCGTGGAGCTGGCGACCAAGGTCCGCGAGAACACGCTCACGATCAGCGATCTCCAGGGAGGCACCTTCACGATCACCAATGGCGGCATCTTCGGTTCACTGCTGTCAACGCCGATCCTCAATACGCCACAGGTCGGCATCCTCGGCATGCACAAGATCGAGGAGCGCCCGGTCGTCGTCAACAAGGAGATCGTCATCCGGCCGATGATGTACCTGGCCCTCTCCTACGACCACCGCATCGTCGACGGCCGCGAGGCCGTCCAGTTCCTCGTTCGCATCAAGGAGTTGCTCGAAGACCCCATGTCCCTGCTGATCGAAGCCTGAGCGGACTCGAAGTTCAGCAACGTGGAATCGGGGCACGGTCCACAGGACATGTCCCCGCCGTAGTCGCATGTGTGCGCCCCGATGCTTCCAATCTGCCACTTGGCGCACGCTTTGCGATAACCATGGCGGCGCGACGCGCCTGCATGGATGCACGTACATCCTGAAGGTGTCGCTCGCGGATGTGATCGGAAAGGTGATTGAGGATGTCCCTGTTTCGTAGCAATGATCTGGACCAACTGCTCCTGACACGCAGGACGCTGCTGAAAGCTGCCGGAGCAGCCGGACTCTTGAGCCTGGCTGGATCGCTCCTGGCTGCCTGCGGTGACGACGAAGATGACGACGGCGATGACACCGCTGATGAGCCTGGCGTCGATCCAACCGCAACGGCCGTCGATGCCGATGACGATGCAGACGATGAGGATGATGCCGACGACGATGACGAGGGCGACGAGACAACCGTTCGGGTCGTTCTGACCGAATGGGCCGTCGAGCCGAGCGCGGCCTCGGTCCCGGCCGGTGACGTAACGTTTGAAGTCGTCAATGCCGGCACGATGGACCACAACTTCGTCCTGATCAAGACCGATCTCGCGCTCGATCAACTCAACCTGACCGGCGATGGCACCCAGGTCGACGAGGAAGGCTCAGGTGACGTCATTGTCTCGACCGACGCCTTCGGCCCCGGCGAACCTGACCCGGAGACCCACGACCTGGTTCCCGGCCACTATGTCATGCTCTGCAACGTCGCCGGCCACTACGAGCTCGGCATGCGCGCCGACTTCGAAGTGACGTAAGCACGGCGACTACCCTCATCCGGATCGCTGTCCAGGTCCAATTCCGCAATCTGCCTCGACTTGCGCGGCCAGTCGAGGCAGATTGTGTTTTCGCGTCCAGCCTCGATCGATCCCTGACAGAGTTGATTGCTGCTACCGCCCTTGTCACCGTCGTCACGTTGTTTACCTTCAACATGCGCCACTTCGAGCGCATCCCCGATCTACGGCTGTACGCCCTCCCGTAGCGTTGCGGCGTGGCATTCCAGTTGCGTACCGATCAACGATATGTCGATCGTGGATTCGTGTTCGGGCCTGCAGGGGCCGGGCCGCTGCCGTGTCCGAATCAGTAGAGACGGAAGTACGCGAGAATCAGCTTATGACGAACGCCACTATCAGCGCAGAACGGGAAGCCGCGCAATTCAACGGCATGTCGGAGGCCGAACGGGTTCAGATGACCCGTCAACACGTCTTCTGTATCAACGGCTCGTCAACCTTCCTGGAATTCGTGCGGATGCTCCTCGAAGAGGAGTGCTACAACGTCACGACGACCAACTTTCTGCCGGAAACATTCGTCCAGATCGCGGCCGTCAAGCCTGATCTCCTGATCCTCGATCTCCAGGTCGGCAAGCAGGCCTGCTGGGACCTGCTTGACCGCGTCAGCCAGGACGCCCTGACCCGCGATATCCCTGTCATCGTCTGCTCGACGAACCAGTCGCTGCTCGATCGCGCCCGTGATGATGGCCGGGCTAACTACCCGACCGGTTACATCGTCAAGCCGTTCAATATCGACGAAATGCTCAGTTCGGTGCATGCGCTGATCGGGATGGCGTAGTACGAGACGTGTGACGTGGGATTCGGGACGCACTACATCACGTTCCCGCCGTTCGGGCCGAGCATCTGGCCGGTCAGGAAGCTGCCGGCGTCGGAGGCGAGGAAGAGCGCGCACTCAGCGACATCGCGCGGGGAGCCGAAGCGGCGTAGCGGTAGCTCGCCCATTCGGCGGCGTTTAGCTTCCTCATCGGGATACACATCCGCGTTCATGTCGGTGATGATCGAGCCGGGGCCGATGGCGTTGACGGTGATGCCGTGCTGGCCAAGCTCACGGGCAAGCGACTTCGTCCAGGTCAGGATGAACCCCTTCGTCCCGGCGTAGACCGGGGCGTGCTCCCAACCGACCAGCGCCAGTTGCGACGAGAGGTTGACGATCCGCCCGTATCCCTGCTCGATCATCCCCGGCACGACGGCGTGCGTCAGCCGCAGCGGGCCGAAGACGTTGACCTCCATCTCCCGCCGCCAGTGCTCCTCGCCGGATGCGCCAAACGGCTCGTGGTACATGATGCCGGCGTTGTTGACGAGGATGTCGATCCGGCCAAGCTCGTCGATCACCCGAGCGACCATTGCCTCGACGGCTGGCCCGTCGGTTACATCGGCCTGGACTGTCATCGCCCGGCCGCCGTTGGCGCGTGCCTGCTCAGCCACCTCGTCACAACCTGCCGCGCTTTCGCGGTAGTTCAGCGCCAGCGTTGCGCCGGCCTCCGCGAACCGCTCGCCGATCGCGCGACCGAAGCCGCGCCCCGCTCCGGTGATCAACGCGACCTTGCCCTTCAGCTCGTCCACCCGTACCTCCCGTGTCACATCCACCGCTCTCGCGACAGCAGCCGCTGGCCGTTGCCGAGGATCGTGGCGACGTCCGCGTCAGATAGCCCGGCACGCTGGACCAGGCCGACCGGATCGTACTCGCCCATGTCGAAGGGGTAGTCGGTGCCAAGGACAACCCTGGATGCTCCAACGGTCGCGATCAGGTTCCTCAGCGGCTCGGGCCGGAAGACGATCGTGTCGAAATAGAGACGTTGCAGGTTCGAGAGCGGGCCGCTGATATTCACCTTCGCCTCTGGTCGCACGGAATGGCCGTGGATCAGGCGACCGACCAGTTGCGGCAATGCGCCGCCGCCGTGCGAGAGGATGATGCGCAGATCGGCATATCGCTCCAGAACACCGCCGAAGATCAGCCGCGTCCCGGCCAGTGCCGTCTCGACCGGGTTGCCGACCAGATTGCGCAGGTAGTAGCCACCCATCCGATCCGCGCCCAGCGGGTCGTGCGGATGGACGAGGATCGGCACGCGTAACTGCTCCGCCCGCTCCCAGAACGGGTCCAGCCGGCGGATCGTCCAACTCAACTCCAGCGATGTGGGTCGCGATCTCAACACCCTGCATCCCGAGCTGGCCGACTGCGTAGTCGAGTTCCGCGACAGCCGCCGGGACATCCTGCAACGGAACCGTCGCGAAGCCGACAAAGGCCTCTCCGTGAGGCGCAATTGCCTCGGCAATCCCCTCGTTGATCGAACGCGCCCAGCGTGCAGCCTCTTCCGGCGGCAGGTCATAGCGCAGCGTGAACGGCGGAACCGCCAGCGCGCGACGCGTGACACCCTGACGCCGCATGTCCTCGATCTGGACGTCCAGATCGAGCAGTCCGGCATCGAGGTCGACGCCGCCAACCCAATAGCTGCCATCCCTTGTTTCGATCGGAACTGAGGTCCCGGCCCGGATCGCCGCCTCGACTGGAAAGATATGGCAATGCAGATCAGCGATGACCGGTTGCTCACTGCGCATGATTACCTCCTTGAGTGACGGCCGATTGTCGCGCGAACGCACAATCATCACAAGTAGGGGTGGTCCAGTCCCGTTGACACTCTGCGTCGTCCCCAATACGCTCACCCGACTGCAATGAAAGATACGGGGAGGGATGCAATGCCAGAAACGACCGCGCGAACCGCGCCACGACTGCTACTCGACCAGCGGGTAACGATGCGCGACGGCGTCGAGCTATCGGCCGACGTCTACCTGCCGCCGGCAGGTGACGGACCCTGGCCTGCCATTCTGCAGCGGACACCGTACGACAACACGATGGCAACCTGGGTCAATATCGCCGTCTACTTCGCCCAGCATGGCTATGCCTTCGTCTCACAGGATGTGCGCGGTCGCTGTGACTCGGATGGCGAGTGGAAGCCGTTCGTCAACGAGGGGCCGGACGGCCACGATACGATCGAGTGGATCGCCGAGCAGCAGTGGTGCGACGGCAAGGTCGGCATGATGGGCGGGTCCTACGGTGGCTTCGTCCAATGGATGGCGGCCCGCGAGCAACCGCCACACCTGACGGCGCTCGTCAGCACGGCGGCAGCCGGACGCTGGATGGAGGAGCTACCGTACAACAACGGCATCTTCGCAGCCTACTGGATGTTCTGGCTCAACCTGGTCGGCGGCCGGACGCTTCAGCAACCGATCCACGGCAGCGTCGCGACCCCAGACTGGCCGCGAATCTTCACCCACAAGCCACTGCGTGACACCGACATCGCGCTAGGCCGGACCAACACCGTCTGGCGTACGTGGCTGGAGCACAACACCTTTGACGACTACTGGCAACAGCTCTCGCTGACCGGCCACTTCGACAAGATCGACCTGCCGGTCCTCCACATCACCGGCTGGTTCGATGGCGACCAATGGGGCGAGATGTTCTACTGGCACGGGATGCTGAAGGACTCCCCGGCTGCCGACCGCCAGTGGCTCGTCTCGGGACCCTGGGACCACGCCGGGACGAGGACGCCGAAGCAGCACCTCGGAGGACGCGACTTCACACCCGCCGCCCTGACCGATATGAACGCGCTCCACCTGCGCTTCTTCGACCGCTGGCTGAAGGGCATCGAGAACGGCCAGGAACACGACAAGCGCGTCCGGACCTTCGCAATGGGCGTCAACGAGTGGCGCGAGGGTGACTCATGGCCCCCGGCAGGGACGGTCGAGACGCCGTTTTACCTGCATTCAGACGGCGCTGCCAACACGCTGGCCGGCAACGGCAGCGATCACTCGCGACGCCCCCGATGGTGACGAACCACCCGACAGCTACGTCTACAACCCGGACAACCCGACCCCCAGCGTCCAGGACATTGCTGCGCTGCCATTCGGTGACGTCCCGCTCGACAATCGCTGGAGGCTACGCCGCGACGACGTGCTGGTCTACACCTCCGAACCGCTCGCGGAAGACCTGGAGATTACCGGCCACCCGTTTATCGTCCTCCACGCCGATTCAGATTGCCCCGATACCGACTGGCACGTCGCCCTCTGTGATGTCCATCCCGATGGCCGCTCGGAGCAATTGACCAGTGGCGCGATGCGCGCTGCCTACCGCGACGGGATCGACGCCCAGCCAACCGCCATCGAGCCGGGCAAGGTCTACGAGTACCGGATCGAACTGATGGCGACATCGAACGTCTGGAAAGCCGGCCACCGGCTGCGCGTCACCGTCGCCTCCGCCAGTTGGCCGAATGCAGCCCGCAACCCGAACACCAACGCGCCAACCGGCGACGACGACGAAGTGCGAATCGCAACCAACACGGTCCACCACACGCGGGCCTATCCGTCGCGGCTGCTGGCGCCGGTCGTGAGGTGAGTCGAAAGTGCTTCCACCAGCCGCTTCGGCGCTATCACCCGCCAGGCGTCGGTGACGAGGTCGGCGATCTCATCCCAGTCGGTTGGAACGTCGAGGCGGACGCCGAGCCAGCCCCGGTGGCCGACGTAGGGCGGAACGAAGAACCGGTCGGGTTTGACGCGACCAGCAGTTCCTGATCGCCGGGTGGTGCTGCGCACCAGAAGGCCAGCCGGTCGTCGTGATGGTGATTGGCATAGGTAACAAAGAGCTTTTTGCCACCCACGAACCAGCTTGGCTCGCCGTGGCTCAGCCGTTCGGATACCTCTGGTAGTGCCAGGCAGAGCTCGCGCAATCGGCCCAATCGATCTTCAACCATGATCCTTGCCTTTCCGCAATCCGTACTTTCCATCGTACACTGGACAGGGTGTGATGAGAGGGAGGAGCAAGTCATGTCCGGAATCGATGTCCTGATACGTGGTGCCAGAGTGTTCGATGGGACCGGAAATCCGTGGTTCTATGGCGATGTCGCGCTATCCGGCGACCGGATACTCGATATCCAGCCGGCTGGCCGCGTGCCGGCGGAGAGCGCTGAAGAAATCGTCGAAGCCACCGGGATGATCGTCGCCCCTGGCTTCATCGATATCCAGTCACACTCGATCGTGCCATTGATGCTCGATGGGCGCTGCCTCTCGAAGATCACCCAGGGCGTCACGACCGAAATCATGGGCGAAGCGTGGACTCCGGCGCCGTTCGGGGGACGTATCACCGCAACCGAACCGGCCATGCTGGCCATCGACGGCGCCGAAGCGTGGTCCGAACGCATGCGCGAGTGGACCCGCTTCAGCGACTGGCTCGACGCGATGATCGACAAGGGTGTTTCGCCCAACATCGGCTCGTTTCTCGGCGGCGGGACACTGCGCGAGTACATCAAGGGCATGGAGATGGAGCACCTCTCGCCCGATGAGATGTCAGCGATGCGGCGGGTGATGGCCGATGCGATGGAGGACGGCGCCTTCGGTGTCTCCTTCGCGTTGATCTATCCGCCCGATATCTACATGACCGACGCCGAGATCGTCGAGGTCTGCAAAGTCGTCCACCAGTACCACGGCGTCTACATCACCCACATCCGCAACGAGTCGGACAAGCTGACGCAGGCGATCGATGACGCGATCGAGATCGGCCGGCGTTCGGGTGTCCCAGTCGAGATCTACCATTTGAAGGCGTCGGGCAGGCTCAGTTGGCCGCAGATGCCGGTCGTCATCGAACGGATCAACGCCGCCCGTGCCGAGGGTCTGGACGTCACTGCCGATATGTACCCGTACATCGCCAGTGGCACCGGTCTCTCGATCGTCCTGCCACCGTGGGCGGCTGCCGACGGCAAGTTCTACGACAACCTGCGCGATCCCGAAATGCGCGCGAAGATCCGCGCCGAAGCCCTCAACCCCGACGGCACCTGGGAAGCCGCGCAGGAGGAAGCCGGCCCGGAAGCAATCATGCCGATCGGCTTCAAGCTTCCGGAACATCAACACTACATCGGCCGGCGGCTATCGGACATCGCCGAGGAACGGGGGCAACTCTGGGTCGATGCTGTAATCGACCTGCTGGCTGCCGAGGCGCAGTCGATCAGCACAATCTTCTTCGGGATGACCGAGGAGAACCTCGCCCTCCAACTCCAGCAGCCGTGGATGAAGGTCTCGACCGACGCTGGCGGCATCGATCCTGACTGGGCCGAACCCCTTGGGCCGACCCACCCACGCGCCTACGGCACCTTCCCGCGTGTTCTCGGCAAGTACGTCCGCGAGGAGCAGGTTATCCCGCTTGAAGACGCCATTCGCAAAATGACCTCAGCCGTTGCCGACCGCCTCCATCTGCGCGACCGTGGCCTCCTCCGAGCCGGGATGTATGCCGATGTCGTGATCTTCAATCCTGCGACGATCATCGACAATGCCACCTGGGAGCAGCCGCACCAACTCTCAACCGGCGTCCGCGACGTCTGGGTCAACGGCACGCGTGTCCTGTCGAATGGCGAGCACACCGGCGCGACACCGGGCCGCTTCGTCAAGGGGCCGGGAGCCCGACAGGGAACCGCTCCCCGGTAGGGGCGATGGCCGCAGCCTCGGCCTGCGTGGACCCCACGAGCATCAGGCAGGGCGAGGCTGCGGCCATCGCCCCTACCGGGGAGCGGTTCCCATATCTCCCATCGCTCGTTACACTGCCTCCGGCTGTTACTCATGGGAGGGAGCGAAACATGGCTGGTATCGATGTGCTGGTTCGCGGGGCGAAGGTCGTCGATGGGACCGGCAACCCGTGGTTCTACGGGGATGTCGCGATCAATGGAGACCGAGTCGTTGAGGTCGCGCCGGCCGGGCGGCTGGACCCGGAGCATGCGACTGAGGTGGTGGACGCGACCGGGATGGTCGTCTGTCCTGGCTTCATCGACATTCAGTCGCACTCGATTGTGCCGTTGATGCGCGATGGGCGCTGTCTGTCGAAGATCACGCAGGGAGTCACGACCGAGATCATGGGCGAGGCGTGGACGCCGGCGCCTGTCGGCGGCCACTTCACCGATCCGATGGCGGGCCGGCCGCAGGCGTGGGACCTCGATGAGTGGGTGGAGAAGGCGAAGGGCTGGAGCCGCTTCGGCGATTGGCTACAGGCGATGGAGGACTTCGGCGTCTCGCCCAATGTCGCGTCATTCCTCGGCGGTGGCACGCTTCGGCGCTACGCCCGCAATATGGAGATGGGTGTCTCGGACAACGCCGCGATGGACGTCCAGCGGCGGGTGATGGCCGAGGCGATGGAGGATGGTGCGATTGGCGTCTCCTACGCGCTGATCTACCCGCCGGAAGCCTTCGTCGGCACCGATGAGATCGTCGAGGTCTGCAAGGTGCTGGCGAAGTACGGCGGCGTCTACATCACCCACCTGCGCTCGGAGGCCGACACCTTCATCCAGGCGCTCGATGAGGCGATCGAGATCGGCCAGCGTTCCGGGGCGGCCGTCGAGGTCTACCACCTGAAGGTCTCCGGCACGCGCAACTTCTCGAAGATGCCGGAAGCGATCGAGCGCTTCAATCGCGCCCGCGCCGAGGGGCTGGATATCACGGCCGATATGTACCCCTACACGGCCAGCGGCACCGGCCTGACATCCGTCCTGCCCCCGTGGGTGGCCGAAGGCGGCAAGCTCTACGACAACCTCCGCGATCCCGAGATGCGCCAGCGGATCAAGGCCGCCACCCTCGACCCCGACGGCACCTGGGAAGCAATGTGTGACCTGATCGGGCCGGAGAACGTCATGCCTGTTTCGTTCATCAAGGAGCACAACAAGCAATACACGGGTATGCGCCTCAGCGAGATCGCTGAGCAGCGCGGCCAGGACTGGTTCGACGCGGCCGTCGACCTGCTGGCCGACGAGGGGCAGCGCATTGGCACGATCTACTTCGCGATGGAGGAGGAGAACGTCAAGCTCCAGCTCCAGCAACCGTGGAACAAGGTCAGCAGCGATGCCGGTGGGATGGACCCCGCCTGGGCGAAGGCCAACGGACCAACCCATCCACGCGCCTACGGCACCTGGACGCGCGTCCTCGGCAAGTATGTCCGTGAGGAGAAGGTGATCCCGCTCGAAGACGCCATCCGCAAGATGACGTCATCAGTCGCCGACCGCTGCGGCATCCCCGATCGTGGCCAACTGCGGTCCGGCATGTTCGCCGACGTCGTCATCTTCGACCCGGCGACGGTTATCGACAATGCGACCTTCACCGACCCGCACCAGCTCTCGACCGGCATCCGTGACGTCTGGGTCAATGGAGCGCGTGTCTTGTCAGACGGTGCCCACACCGGCGCGACACCGGGCCGATTTGTGAAGGGGCCGGGAGCGCGGTAGCCCAGGGATGCAGGACTGGTTCCTCTCATGAGAGGGTGGGAGTCGCAAACCCCTCCCTTCTCATTGAGAAACCAGTCCTGCATCCTTCATTTCGCCTCGCAGCGCCTCGACTGCCTCCACGAACAGGGCCGGCCCGGTGAACCCTCCGGCTTTTCCGGCCACGGCGAGGTGCGGTTCCAGCGATACGACGCCGTTGTAGCCGGCATCGCGAAGCGCGCGGAGGCAGGCAGGCCATTCAGCGTCGCCGGCTCCGGCGACGACAACCCGTTTCGCAGCCCGGTCATAATCCTTGACGTGGACGTAGCCGATGTAGGGACGCAACAACTCCCAACTGTCCTGATAGGGGCGGTAGCCGCAACTGGCGAAGTTGCCGGGGTCCCAGAGGGCAAGAAAGCTCGGTGAGTCAAGCGTTTCGTGCAGGTCGAGGCAACGATCGGGTGAGTCGCCGTAGATTCCGCGCTCGTTCTCGTGGAGCAGCGTCATGCCTGCTGCCTGTGCCTGATCAACGAGTGCCGCTAGCCGTCGGATGACCTCGTCGCGGTGTCGTTCCGGCTCGTCGCCGTCAGGGATGTAGTAGGAGAAGATGCGGACGTTGCCCGTACCAAGCGCTTGTGCGATCTCGATCCCGCGTGTCAGGGCGGCCTGCTGCTCGGCGATATCGCCATCGATTGGCGCCTTCCCGACCGGCGTCGCCACGCACGAGACACGCATCCCGCGTTCGGCCAGCGACTCGCGGATCGTCGCAACCTCGGCATCGCTCAGCGCAAGGACGTTCTTCCCCCAGGCGCCACGCAGGTCGAGCAGATCCAGTCCGACCCGCTGCAAGACGTCAAGCTGTTCGTCGAGGTCCGTCGCAATCTCGTCTCCGAAGCCGGAAAGCATCATCATCAACACCGCCGTTCCCACCCACTGCCGAATATCGTGTGTAGACTTCCGGCATGATGACACAGGCGCCGGCAAGGTGAATACGCCAGAGATGGACAGGCTCGTTACCGTTGAGTGGCTGGCTGGCGTGCGTTATGTCCTGCCGCTACGTGAAGGTGGTTCGCTGCCGGCCATCGTCGAAACCGAAGACGGCCGTTCCTTCGTCGTCAAGTTCCTCGGTGCCGGGCAGGGAAAGAAGGCGCTCGTCGCCGAGTGCCTCGGGGCCGGGCTGGCGCAGGTGCTCGGACTTCCGGTGCCGGACGCCGCCGTCGTCAGCCTCCAGGATGGGTTCGGGATTGGAGAGCCGGACCCGGAGATTCAGGATCTGCTGCGCGCCAGCGTTGGCCTCAACTTCGGGCTGGCCTACCTGCCCGGAGCGCTGGCGTTCGATCCATCGGCGGACCGCGACCTCTCACCTGAACTGGCAGCCGACATCGTCTGGTTCGACGCCTTCACGACCAACATCGACCGGACACCACGTAACACCAATCTGCTCGTCTGGCGTGGACGCTTCTGGCTGATCGACCACGGCGCGTCGCTCTACTTCCACCATTCCTGGCAAGGTTGGGAGAGCCGGGTCCAGTCCACCTTCCCGCAGATCAAGGACCATGTCCTGCTCCATCAGGCGGGTGAACTCAGCACCGCTGATGAGCGGCTGCGCCCACGTCTGACCGAAGAGGCGATCCGAGACGTCGTCTGCTGCGTTCCCGACCAATGGCTTGGCGGCGAGGACGTGTTCGCGACGATCGAAGAGCAGCGTGACGCATATGTGTCGTACTTCACGCAGCGGTTGAACGGGCCGCGTCGATGGCTCCAGGAGGCGATCGACGCCAAGGCTCGCGGGCCGGTTCGCTACGCACCGAGGCCGACGCACCGTGTGGTATAGCTACGCCGTCATCAGGGTTGTCCCGCGCGTAGAGCGGGGCGAATCCATCAACGCCGGCGTCGTCCTCTTTGCCCGCACAACCGGTTACCTGCGCGCCATCGTCGAGCTGAACACAGCTCGCCTGCTGGCACTCGCGCCGGAGACCGATATCCAAACGATCGAGCGCCACCTGCATCAATTTTGCGCGATATCTGACGGTAGCGCCGATGGCGGGCCGATGGCCGAACTGCCACCATCCGAACGGTTCCACTGGCTGACGGCTCCACGCAGCACAGTCATCCAGACCTCACCGGTCCACATGGGGACGGCCGACGACCTTGACGCCGCGCTGGAAGACTTGCTCAACGATTTCGTAAGGCCGCCGAAGGTGGACGACGAATAACATCCGCCACCAGACGAACGTGTTCGTCCTCGCTGAGGACTACCACAGAATAAGGAAACGGACGTAGCAACCCGATGACGAACCGATCACCGTTGAACCCGGATCCTGTCGAGCTTGGCGACGCCTGGCACGCACAGGTCGAGGCTGAGTACGAGCAGGTCGAGCGGCTGCGCGAATGGCACGAGCAGGACTACTACGCGCCAATCGCCCACCATTTCGCCGACGATCCGCGTCGGACCAACGACGAGTTGCTCAACGAACTGCGCAGGATGTCGAACCCCGACGCAACATGGCTCGATATCGGTGCCGGCGGTGGCCGCTACGCTCTGCCGCTCGCACTCAGTAGCAAGAAGGTCATCGCCGTCGATCCGAGCGAGGGAATGCTCACCGTCCTTCGAGGCAGCATGGCCGAGCATGGGATTGAGAACATTGAGATTCACCATGGCCGCTGGCTCGACGTCGCTGGAGACGTTGAGGCCGACTTCTCGCTCGTCGCCCATGTCGGTTACGACATCCGCGAGATCAACGCGTTCGTTGATGGCCTGGAACGCGCCACCCGCGAACGCTGCTGCGTGATGCTGATGGACCGCGCACCATCAGGTGGCTTTACCCGCCTCTGGGAACAGGTGCATGGCGAGTACCGCCACCAGCTCCCCGGCGCGCGCGAGTTCCTGCACCTGCTGCTGGCACGCGGAGCGATGCCCGAGGTGCGCCTCACCTGGCGGCACATGCGTCCGATGGGCGAGGAGGACATCCGCGAGAGCGCCCGCCGCCGCCTCTGGCTGTCGGAAGGCTCCGAGAAGGATCAGCGCCTGCAGCAGCTGCTGGCCGAGATGCCCGAGGGCATCGATGACTTCCAGCTTCCAAGCGTCATCGCCCTCATCACATGGGAGCCGATGCGGTAGCTGACGGTTCCCCGCACACTGCTGCACGCATCGTCAGGTTGGATTCCAGTCAATTGCAGTGTCGCTGAACGATCTGAACAAACAGATGAGGAACGCCGTCGAGCACCGCCGTGGGTGAGCCCCCGCAGCGGTGCTTATGTCTAGCTCGCACGTTTCCGGGGATGTGCATCGCAACGACAACAGCATGGAGAGAAGGGAGACACTACCCCCACACTTGGGCTCGCCACCACAATGTGGGGGCTGGATGGCTGGATTCGCTGCGGAGGCTGCCTCAGGATACGTGGCAGGACATCGGAGGCACTCCGAGTACCAACTGGCAGCACGACGTGGAAGAGGCGAGCAAGAAAGGAGGAGAAGGTGCCACGCATGCCGTCACGCCGTCAGGGCTGAGGCCAGCAAACGCTCGTGAAACACGGACGTTTCACGGACACTGGATGCCCTCCCACACGAGGTTCGCGATCCGACATTGACGTTGGAAAGGAACGTACATGGATGTACGACTCATGCCCGGCATGGCGCCGGCTAAACGCCTGCAGACCGGGCTGGCGATGACCGTGGTCCTCACGACGCTGTTCTCTCTGGTCGTCTTCGCGCCGCGCGCCGCTGCGGACGGCCTATCCACTCCACCGGACGGAGACACCTCTCTCCAGTCCGGCTGTACGATCTCCGACCTCTCCGACCGCATGCTCTCAGCCGAGAATGGCACCGTCTCAGCACAGACCAGTGCCCTCTGGGGTGTTGCCGGCGATGGGAGGCTTCGTGGTGTCGTCGCACCGGGACAGCTCGTCTATGGGGACAATCAGGCTGGTGAGGACTACTCGGACGACTGTGATATGACCTTGCGATTCCAGCACCGCGTCACTGTCGGGGCCGGCAGCAGCGGACTGGAGGCCGGCTCTCCGGTCAAGCTTGCGGTTGATATCAGCCTGATTGGCTACATTTCAGCCGACTCCAAGATGTGGGGGTCCCAGACAGCGCCGGAGGTCGCCTCGGCCTTCGTCACGGCTGAGTACATGATTCATGGCGCCAGTTCTGATCCGTGCGAACTGGAGGAAAGTTGCGGCCCGCTGGTCTGGTACAACGCCGACGGTGAGCGCTACTATTCACGCTATCCCGGCGATCCCTCCGATGGATCGACCTCTGGCCACCTGACCTGGACACTCGCAACCAACGACGGTATCTACGAGGACGATTCGCGAGAGATCGATGGCTCTCGCGATGGCAATAGCGTCGTACTGCCCGCTCCGTTCACCTTCGGTCCACAGACGGCGACCTTCTGGACTGTCGTTGGCGCCGAGCTGTCGATCGACGCCCGTCTGAGCCTCGGGGCCTACGAGACCGGCGATTCGACGGCGAAGGCGGTCTTCGACAACGGTTTGAGCGCGTCGCTGATTCGGACGGCCGAGGGTGGGCCGGACGGTCTTGCGATCGTCTATGGTGACGACGCACCGACTGATGAGCTGCCGGTCCTTGAACTACCGAACGACATGACAGTTGAGGCGACCGGCCCCGATGGCGCAAAGGTGTTGTTCGAGGCGTCGGCGTATGACACCGAGGACGGCGTCCTGACACCAGAATGCGACGCCGTCTCCGGCCACACGCTCCCGCTCGGTGACACGATCGTTTCCTGCGTCGTGACGGACTCGAACGGCAACATCGACGAAGGCACATTCACGGTGACGGTAGTCGATACGACCGCGCCGGTACTGAACCTGCCGGTCACGATCGTCGTCCCAGCGACGAGCGAACAGGGTGCCATTGTGGACTACGTCGTCACGGCAACTGATGTTGTCGATCCCAACCCGACCGTGACCTGTTCAACGCCGTCGGGAACGGTCCTGCCCGTCGGCTGGTGGGCAATCACCTGCCGTGCGACTGACGCGATGGGCAATCAAAGCGGTTACGAGAACTTCTCGGTCATCGTCGAGGGCGCCGGTGCGCAACTGGTGGACCTGCGCGATTACATCGACGGTCTGAACCTGCCGGTCGGCATCAAGACCTCGCTGCGGGCCAAGGTCGCGGCCGCCCGGGTCGCGGTCGCCTTTGGCGAGACCGAGTTCGCCTGCGACACGCTCCAATCGCTGATCAATCAGTCGACGGCGCAACGCGGGAAGAATCTGACTGTCGAGCAGGCAAACAACATCATCGCGGACGCAACGCAAATCCGGAGTGTCCTCGGCTGCGGCTAACGAACGCTACATTCAGTACACGATGATGTGACAGGACGGGGCGGATGTCCCGTCCTGTCGATCTGTCGTTCACGTTGATTTCATACGATGCGCCGTCCGCTGACGACTGCCAGATGGCTGCCGAACCGACGACTGCAACACTATTGACGGCCGACGATCTGCTGGCGATGCCTGAAGATGGCAACCACTACGAGTTGCTTCGGGGAGAGTTGGTGTCAACGCCGATGTCGAGCTACGAGAGCAGCGATATTGCCGCAGGCATCGTTACGGCGCTTCGTACCTACGCTCATGCTGGCAAACACGGTCGTGTCGCGGGCGCGGACGGCGCGTTCATCCTCGCCCGCGATCCATACACCGTCCGCATTCCGGACGCATCATTCGTCCGGATGGATCGCTTGCCGCCTCCCGAGCAGCGACGGCGCTTCCTCGAATTCGCTCTCGACCTGGCGGTTGAGGTCGTCTCGCCTTCAGACAGCGCCGACGACGTGCAGGAGAAGGTACGCGAATACCTGGATTACGGCGTGCAGTTGATCTGGGTCGTTCATCCGGTCCAACGAACTGTCACCGTCTACAGGCCCGACCATTCGGCTTACGTGCTCTACGAGGACGAATCGCTCGATGGCGACGAGGTTCTGCCAGGCTTCTCCCTCGTCGTGGCGGAGATCTTCGAGTAAGCGCGATCAGCGCGCGGCCAGTTCCGGCCGGCCGTCCCAAACCGTGCTGGAGAACTCGACGGCTGGGAAGTTCTCGATCGCGTAGTTGAGGTCCCAGCGGGTTGAAAAGAGGACCACCTGCTGGCCGTCGCGGTCCTCGCAGCGCAAGCGTCCACGAGAGTTACCGAGCGTCACCAATGTCTCCGGTTCGGCCCGCACCCAGCGCGCGTGCTCGTAGCCGAGCGGCTCCAGTCGCGTCTCGACGCCGTACTCCGCTTCCAGCCTGGCGCGGACGACATCAAACTGGAGCTGGCCGACGGCCGCCAGGATCGGCTCGCGGCGGTGGGAATCGACTGGGTAGAGGAGCTGGATACCACCCTCTTCCTCGATCCCTTCCAGACCGCGCAGGAACTGCTTGTACTTGTCGGTCCGCGTGTTTTCGAGCCGGGCGAAATGTTCGGCCTCGAACCTCGGCAGCGGCGGGAACGCGCCGACCGGCTCGCTGGAGACGGTGTCGCCGATCGCAAACGCGCCCGGGTTGATCAGCCCAACGACGTCGCCGGCGTAGCCTTCCTCGACAGTCTCGCGCTCCTGGCCGAAGAGCTTCATCGGCCGCGAGAGGCGCATCGTCTTGCCGGTCCGCGCGTGGCGGACGGCCATGTCGCGCTCGAACTTGCCGGAGACGACCCGCAGGTAGGCGACCCGGTCGCGATGGCGCGGGTCCATGTTCGCCTGAATCTTGAAGATCTGGCCGGAGAAGACCGGCTCACTGGCGTCGACCGGACGCAAGTCGAGTCGGCACGCGCTCCCGGCGGCGGCGCGATGGTCAACGAAGGAGTCCAGAAAGAGCTGGACGCCGAAGTTGGTCAGCGCACTCCCGAAGAAGACGGGCGTCAGTTCGCCAGCCAACACACGGTCCTTGTCAAACGGCGAGCCGGCCATTTCCAGCAGTTCGACATCCTCGCGGAGCTTGGCGGCGGCGTTCGCGCCAAGCAGGCTGTCGAGCGTCGGATCATCGATGCCTGCCACCGGACCGGCGCGCGATGGGCGCCGTGCTCGGTGCGTTCGAAGCGGTGGACGGCATCGGCTGCGCGGTCATAGACGCCCTGGAAGTCCGGACCGTCGCCGATCGGCCAGTTCATCGGGCAGACGGCCATCCCCAGCGTCTGCTCGATCTCGTCCAGGAGAGCGAGCGGCGACTGCGACGGGCGGTCGAGCTTGTTGATGAAGGTGAAGATCGGGATGCCCTGGCGGCGGCAGACCTCGAACAGCTTCAATGTCTGCGGCTCGATACCGCGAGCGGCGTCGAGCACCATGACGGCGCTATCGGCGGCCGTCAGCGTCCGGTAGGTGTCCTCGGAGAAGTCCTGGTGGCCCGGAGTATCGAGCAGATTGATCTGGCAGCCGCGATAGGGAAACGACAGGACGGTCGAGGTGATCGAGATGCCACGCTCGCGCTCCATCGCCATCCAGTCGCTTGTCGCCTGGCGCTGGGCCTTGCGGGCCGAGACCGAACCGGCCAGGTTGACGGCGCCACCATACAGCAGCAGCTTCTCGGTCAGCGTCGTCTTGCCGGCGTCCGGGTGCGAGATGATCGCGAACGTCCGTCTACGCGCCGCTTCCCGTGCAATCTCTGCCTGATTCTGCGTCTCGTCTACCACCGTGTTGCTACCACCTCGCCGTCGCCAATGACCGTTTCATGCACAAACGCTGAATTGTACATAATCGAATCGTTCCGTCGTGCCGATCATCATTGGATTCCGATAGAATGGGCACATTTGAGCGGAGGTAACATGAACGCGCTTCGTCGCGACACATCGGATCCGACTGACGAGGTCGTGACACCAATCTACGACATCACACCCGAGGAAGCTTGGGAGATTTTTGACGAGAATGCCCGCTTTTACATGGGTATGAGCGGTGCCGAGTTTCGCCGTAAATGGAAAGCACGTGAGTTTGGCGATGTCGATAGCCATCCCGATCATGTGAAGATTATGGATGTTGCGATCCTGTTATCGGCGGTCGAGGGCTACGAGCCCAGCTTGTGAACGGGCCTAGTCAGCGCGAAACAGTGATGCGGCACATGAGCACGTTACAGTTGCAACTTTCCTGTGTCACTGAAAGTGTCCTGCGACGGGTTGCTGATGGATCCACCATGCAGACGGTGACGGGAGATATTGCGCTTGCCGGAGGGTTACCGGTTCGGATCGGGAGGCGCGCGTCGCTCGCTATCGTTGTCAAACAGAGTTATCTCCTGACAGAACTTCCGAGTAGCCCGCGCGAACATCGCTGGAATCTTCAGGTCGATACCTACATTTACAGACTTCTCGACGCAGACCACCGGGAACTCATCGCCTGGCATTGGCACCCGAAGGATCCAAACTCCGCGAAACATCATCACTTCCACATCGGTCCAGCAGCCCAGATCGGACGAGACGAATTTCATCGCGCCCATCTCCCCACGGGCATCGTGACACTCGCTGATGTCGTCCGTTCCGCCATCACCGACTTCCACGTTGAGCCACGTCGGGACGACTGGCAGGCGATACTCGACACAGGGTTGTAAGTCATCCGTTTACGCTTGCGTTTCACGGCTATCGGCTCTACGCTCCCGATAGCACGACACGACGTTGTCGCACGCCATCCTGGAGGAGGATCAGCATGGTCGTTACTGACAGGCAGCAGGAGTTGTTTCGGTCCGACACGTCCGAGGCGGCACGGCTCTACGACCGCGCACGGCAGGTCATGCCGGGCGGAAACTCGCGGACGACGATCTACCAGTCGCCGTACCCACCGTACGCGGCACGCGGCCACGGCGCTGTCGTCGTTGACGCCGAGGGCCAGGAGCGTTTCGACTTCCTCAATAACTACACCTCACTGATCCACGGTCATGCCGACCCCGACATCAATGCAGCCGTCATCGACCAGCTCCAGTACGGAACCGCCTTCGCGATGCCGACCGAGCACGAGATCGCACTTGCCGAGCTGCTCGTCGAGCGAATTCCGTCGCTGGAGCGGATGCGCTTCACCAATTCCGGCTCTGAAGCGGTCATGATGGCCGTCAAGGCGGCTCGGGCGTATACGGGCCGGCCGAAGATCGTCAAATTTGAAGGCTGCTACCACGGCTCGTACGATTTCGTCGAAGTCAGCCTGGCGTCGAATCCCGGTAACTGGGGCGATGGTGACCCGGTCTCGGTCGCCTACTCGCACGGCACGCCGCAATCGGTCCTCGATGAGGTGATCGTCCTGCGCTTCAACGACGCCGAGATGGCCGAGCGGCGCATCACCGAGCACAAGCACGAGCTGGCAGCGGTCCTGATCGACCCGATGCCGCTGCGGGCCGGGCTGATTCCCGCCGAGCCGGCCTTCCTGCAACGCCTCCGTGAGCTGTGCGATGCGCACGGTATCGTCCTGATCTTCGACGAGGTCGTCTCGCTGCGGACCGCCTACGGCGGCGCCCAGGAGACGCTTGGGGTCACGCCCGACATGACGACGATGGCGAAGATCATCGGCGGCGGCTTCGCGGTCGGCGCGTTCGGTGGGTCGGCTGACGTCATGAGCGTCTTCGACCCGTCGGAAGGCGCTCCACGTGCCCCACACGGTGGCACCTTCAACGCCAACCCAATCACAATGGTGGCTGGCCTGGTCGCGATGAAGAAGCTGAACCATGCGGAGTTCGATCGGCTCGACCGGCTCGGCGACATGCTGCGTGAGGGGCTTGCCGAGGCGATGGACGGCGCTCGCGTCCGGGGCCAGGTGACTGGGATGGGCTCGCTGGCGCAGATCCACCTGCACGATCGTCCACTCAGCGACTACCGCAGCAGCGTCGCGACGGCCGACGAAGCCGAACGTGGCAAGGCTATCTTCCGCGGGATGCTCGCACGCGGCATCTTTGCGGCGCCAACGCTGACCGCCTGCCTCTCAACCCCGATGGACGAGCCGGAGATCAACGCGTTCGTCGATGCGTTCGCGGCATCGCTACGAGACGAGTAAGGTCGGGAATCGGGATTCGGGATTCGGGGGTAACAATCGCAGACACGCGTCTCAAACGACCTCGAATCCCGAACCCCGATTCCCGAATCCCGAGAGGATTTCCCATGGACGACGAACGCTCCCACCGGACGATCCTGCGTAGTGATGCGGCGCTCGACCTCACCAGCGACTTCTGGATGCACCGCCACTTCCGCGCAATGGCCGAGATCTACCACTCGCTGCTGAACCAGGTCGAGCTGCTGCCGGGTGACCGTGTTCTCGACCTCGGTTGCGGGAGCGGTACCCATTTCGCCTGGATCGCAAGCATCATCGGGCCGGAGGGGCGGATCGTCGGTGTCGATCCCGATCAACGCAACCTCGATCTTGCCGCCAGCCGGATTGCTGATTCGTCGTATTTCGATCAGGTTGAGCTCCAGCTCGGGCCGCTCCACCCGCTGCCCTACGCGGACAGCAGCTTCGACGCCGTCTGGTGCGCAGGGTCGCTGCAATACGAACCGGACCCGATCGGCGCGATCCGCGAGATGGTTCGGGTCGTCCGTCCCGGTGGGAAGGTTGCAGCCCAGGATGTCGAGATGCACACGATGATGCTCGGCCCAATGCCGGACGATCTGCTGATCGCACTGAAAGGCACGCTCCCGCACGGCGAGACCGGAACCGAAGGGCATGTTGACTGGTTCACCGGCCACAAGCTGCGCGGCTACTTCCACGAGGCCGGCCTGCGCGAGGTCCGTGGCTACCTGCGTATGCGCGAGTATGTCCACCCGCTGACCGATGACGAACGCGGCTTTCTCGAGGTCGCGATGCCCTACCTTTGCACTGCCTCGCCAGGGATTTACACTCTCAGCGACGAACAGCGCGCCCATCTCCAGCGCCTCTCCGATCCCGAAGGCGCAGGCTCGATGTTCCGCCGGCCCGACTTCACCTTCATCGAAGGTCGTGCGCTTGCGGTTGGCGTACGGTAGTTTCAAGACAACGGCTCATAGGATGCAGGCAGCAGGAAACTGTGGCGATGATTCCCGTCTGCAGCAAGGCGAGTGATGCGACAGGGACCGGGAAGCGCGGCACTGCATCAGAGCATTTCCATGTCACCATTAGCGCGATTGTGCGAACGTGACTCCGATTGTGTTACGGTTTCAGATCGGTAGACGCATTGACGTCTTAAACTTGCGGCATGCGGATTGCTGAGTACAGCCTATGGTTGTACGGCATCTCAGTTCGACATCTTCCGGTTCGCAGTCACTTCCCTGGATATAGTCGATCCCCAGGCAGACTGTGAAACCGTTGTTGGTGTCACGCCGTAGGTCGAGGAGAGATCCTCGCGACAGAGGATGGGCTACGGTTTGGTTGCGGATGCGAGTCCGCGTTTGGCAATACTGAGGAGGGCAACGCCCATGACAGGATCCAACGACAAGCGCTACAACGAGTTGCTTGAGGAGGCGATGGCAGGACGTCTGAACCGGCGTGAGGTGCTACGGCGCTCGGTCATGCTGGGGCTCTCGATCCCCGCGATCGGCGCACTGCTGGCTGCCTGCGGCGACGATGACGATGAGGGTGACGACGACGCCCCAACCAGTACCTCCGGCACCGGCGATGACGAAGGTACTGAACCAGCGGACGACGCCACCGCGACAATGGGCGAAGAAGAAGCGTCGCCCACGATGGCTGGCGAGGATGGCACGCCGACTGAGGGCACGGACAGCGAGTATGACATCAACGTAGCACCGGAGGTTCCGAACGCCGAAGAGGCATCGGCCTTCAGCGGCGCCCAGCTCACGTACTACGGCGACGGTGTCGGTATCGGCAACGAGCTCGATCTCACGCTGGCTGCCAAGTTCACCGAGGCGACAGGGATTGAGATCGAGGTCATCCCACGTCCGGAGGACGCAACCGAGACCTACTCGACCTACCAGCGCGCGTTCGACGCCCAGTCCGGCGACATCGACGTCATGATGGTCGACGTGATCTGGCCAGGCGCCTTCGCACCGCATCTGCTCGACCTCGGACCTGCCTTCGAGGGCGCGACGGACCAGTGGTACGAGTCGATCGTCCAGAACAACACGATCGACGGCAAGTTCGTCGGCGCACCGTGGTTCGGTGACTTCGGCATCCTCTACTACCGGACCGACCTGCTCGAAACATACGGGTACGACGGCCCGCCAACTACCTGGGACGAGCTCGAAGAGATGGCGACGACCATCATGGAGGGCGAAGCAGCCAACAACCCGAACTTCGCCGGATTCGTCTTCCAGGGCGCTGCCTATGAGGGCCTGACCTGCAACGCGCTCGAGTGGATCGCGTCGGTCGGTGGCGGCACGATCGTCGAGGATGGCGAGGTCACTGTCGACAACGACGAGGCCAAGGCGATTCTCGACAAGATCGGCGGCTGGGTTGGCAACATCGTGCCGACCGGTGTCACCGGCTACCGCGAAGAGGACGCGCGTAACGCCTTCCAGGGCGGCAACGCGGCCTTCATGCGCAACTGGCCGTATGCCTACTCGCTCGGCGCGGCAGCCGATTCCGCCGTCGCCGGTGTCTTCGATGTTTCGGGCCTGCCGGCCGGAGATGGCATGGAGTCCGTCGGAACGCTCGGCGGCTGGCAGTTGGCCGTTTCGACCTACTCGGAGGAGCCGGAAGCGGCGACCGAGTTCGTCAAGTACATGGTCAGCCCCGAAGTCGTGAAGTGGCGCGCGATCGTCGCGTCGTTCGTGCCGCTCATCGCCGAGGTGGCCGAGGACCCGGACGTCATCGCGGCTCAGCCGTACCTGGAGAACCTGGCCGGCGTGACGCGTGTGACACGTCCGTCGCAGTCCACTGGCGCGGACTACAACCAGGTCTCGACTGAGTTCTTCCAGGGCGTCAACGAGGTCCTCACCGGCGGCAGCGCCGACGACATCATCCCAAGTGTGGCCGACCGCATCGAGCGCATCGTCGGCTAACGCCCGCTCCGATTGCCGCACCTGTGTTGTCACGAGACTTCACAGGTGCGGCAATCCGCGTTACCCTGTGGGCGAAGCCTCTCAACGTCGAGTGGACCATTCGTCGTAGCCAGTGACTGGCACCGGGCGTTGCGGTCCGGTGCCGACCAATACGCGAGGAGGGTCTGATGAGCGAACAGGCGACGGTGGAACCCCCGGTCGCCACGACGCCCCGCCGGAAACGTGGAACGGCGCTGACATCATCGCAGACCAGGACGGCCTGGCTGCTGTTGATACCCACGCTCCTCATCGTTGCGTTCATCGCCCTGTATCCCCTTGCCCAGACCATCTACTACAGCTTCACCGACAAGCGCCTCGCCAGCACTGATCCAACCACATGGGTCGGTCTGGACAATTATCGTTTTCTGATCGAAGACACGGTCTTCCGCGACGCGATCTGGACCACGCTCCAGTTCGCAGCCATCACCCTGATCGCCGAGTTCATCCTCGGCCTGATCATCGCGCTGGTCGTCAACTCCAACTTCAAGGGGCGCGGCTTCACCCGCGCGGCGATGCTGATCCCATGGGCGATCCCAACCGTCGTCTCGGCCCGGATGTGGGCCTGGATGTACAACGACATCTTCGGCGTCTTCAACGATCTGCTGTGCGACAAGCTCGGCATCATCAACCGCAACATCGCCTGGACCGCCGAGGACCGCTACTCGCTCTGGGCGATCGCTGCTGTCGATATCTGGAAGACGACGCCGTTCGTCGCGCTGTTGTTGTTAGCCGGCTTGCAGGTCATCCCGACTGACGTCTACGAAGCGGCGACGGTCGATGGCGCCAATAAGCTCCAGCAGTTCTGGCGTATCACGCTGCCGCTCCTGCGGCCGGCGATCCTCGTTACGATCATCTTCCGCACGCTCGACGCATTACGCGTCTTCGATGTCTTCTACGTCATGTTCGGCGCACGACGCTCGACCCAGACGATGGCGGTCTACGCACAACAGAACCTCGTCAGTTTCTCCGATATAGGCTACGGAAGTGCCATCGCCGTTGGCATCTTCCTGATCATCGGCATCTTCGTTGTGGCGTACGTGACGACGCTGAAGGTGGAGCAGACGTAATGGAGACAGCACAGAAGCGCAACAACATTGCCGGACGGATCGGCTTCTACATTCTGCTGGCACTCATCCTGGCCTACCTGATCTTCCCGTTCTACTGGGCCTTCCGCTCGTCGATCACGCCTGACAACGATCTGTTCAGGACGCCGGTCCAGTACTTCCCGGCATCGCCAACGCTCGATCACTATCGCGCCGTTTTCGAGAACGGCCAGTTCATGCGCGCGTTGCTGAACTCCGCCATCGTCGCCGGGTCGGTGACGATCCTGTCGCTGGTCATCGGAGCGTTCGCGTCCTACGCGCTCGGTCGCTTCAAGTTCCGCGGGCGGACCCCTGTCCTCTACATCGTCCTCTCGATGACGATGTTCCCGCAGATCGCGATCCTCGGCTCGCTCTACACGATGGTCAACGACTTCGGCCTCTACAACACGCTCGGCGCGCTGATCCTGACCTATCTCGTCTTCACGCTGCCGTTCACGGTCTGGGTGCTGACAAGCTTCTTCCAGCAGATGCCGCGCGAACTGGAGGAAGCGGCCTACGTCGATGGGGCGACACCGCTCCAGACGTTTTACCGCGTGCTCTTACCGCTGGCGGCGCCTGGCCTGGTGACGACCGGCCTGCTGGCGTTCATCTCAGCCTGGAACGAGTTCCTCTACGCGCTCTCGTTCACCCAGACGCCGGAGAACTTCACCGTCACGCTGGCGATCTTCCGCTTCGCGCCGGACACACCCGGCGGCTTCCAGATCGCCTGGGGGCAGATCATGGCCGCCACGATCATCATCACGATCCCGCTGGTCGTTCTGACGCTGATCTTCCAGCGTCGAATCGTCGCCGGCCTGACGGCGGGCGCCGTCAAGGGCTGATCGACTGCGCTACACGCGACGGAGGCCGGGAACTTTTCCCCGGCCTCCATCTTGCCTCGCATGAACTAACTTTCTTCTGGGGCAGGAAACTCCTCGTAGATATCAGCCATTTGCAATTCGATGCCTGCGCAGCCCAAAGTCACCGATCCATCTGTCAGGAACTCCAGATGCCATACCCCTGCATCATCTCGATAGTAATGCTCGATTCGCACTCGATCCTGATGAACGATGAGATATGACTGCAGTGTCTCGATCGTCCGGTATGCACTGGCCTTCTCACGCCGATCAGTGGCTCGCGTGCTCGGTGACAACACCTCGACGACCAGGCATGGATGCCTCAGGATGCGCTCGTCGGTATCCCGTGCATCGCAAGTGACGACCACGTCCGGATAATAGAGATGTTCGGCGTTGACTTCGACGAGCGCATCGGATGAGTAGATGCGACAACGTTGTCGCCGCGCCGCTGGTCGAACGGCGCTATATACATTCCCGACGAGTTCGCTATGGCGCAGGCTCCCGCCCGTCATCGCGTAGAGCATCCCTGCGACATACTCGTGGCGGATTGGGCTGCTCTCCTCAATCCGCAGGTATTCCTCGACTGAGACGAACCGATCGTAGATGCTCTCTTCTGCGACTAGCTGCTCATCGAGGTCCTGAGGTGCCATGCGAGCCATCCGGGCGCCGTCTCAATCTACTCACACGCAGGCGCTTCTGAATCACGGTTCTGGAGATCGATTATACGGGCTGGCCAACGGTGACCGGCAAGCGTTGTTGCTCCCACTCATTGTAGGGAACACCGCCAAGCAGCCGCAGGCCGTTGAGGACGACGACGATCGTGCTGCCTTCGTGGCCGACGACGCCGAGCGACAGGGTCGTAATCCCCAGCAGCGTCCCAGTCACGAGGACGGCGATGACCGCCAGCGCAAAGGTCAGGTTCTGGCGGATGATGCGGCGTGTCCGGCGTGAGAGCGCGACCGCGTAGGGCAGCTTCGTCAGATCGTCGGCCATCAGGACGACATCGGCCGTCTCGAGCGCGACATCGGTCCCGGCCGCACCCATTGCGACACCGATCGACGCCGTTGCCAGCGCCGGTGCATCGTTGACACCGTCGCCGACCATCACGACGATCCCGTACTGCCGCTTCAACGCATCGATTGCGTCCAGCTTCATCGCCGGCAATAGCCCGCTCCGTGCCTCTCCAATTCCGGTCTGACGTGCAATCGCCCGCGCGGCTCGTTCGTTGTCGCCGGTCAGCATCAAGGTCTTCTCGATACCCAGTTCGTGAAGCTGCCGGATCGCCTCGCCAGCAACCGGACGGACGGTGTCAGCGACGGCCAGGACACCCAGGACCTCGACGCCATTATGTCCATCCCGGCCGACGATCATCGTTGACTTACCATCGTCGCGAAAACCGTTGAGCAGGGTTGTCACGCGGCCATCGACTGGCCGGCCATTCTCTGCGAAGAGCGTGTCGTTGCCGATCAGGATCAGATCACCATCGACCGTGGCCTGAATCCCTCGCCCAATGACTGCTTCAACCTGACCAGCTTCAACCAGTCGCAACTTGCGCGTATCGGCGGCCTCAACGATCGCACTCGCCAGCGTGTGCTCCGAGTGTCGTTCGACCGACGCCGCCAGCGTCAGCAGATCGTCGGCGGTGATGTCGCCAACTGGGACGACATCGGTCAGCCGTGGGTGACCGGCCGTCAACGTGCCGGTCTTGTCGAACGCGATCACTCTGGCGATACCGAGATCTTCCAGGTGCGCAGCGCCCTTGAAGAGGATGCCGTTGCGAGCCGCGTTCGCAAGCGCCGAGAGCGTCGAGGCGGGTGTTGAGATCACCAGCGCGCAGGGCGACGCGACAACCAGCAGGATCATCGCCTGATAGAAGGCATCTGCGGGATCGCGACCGAAGAACAACACTGGAATGACGGCGTACAGCGCCGCGACAACAATCACCCCTCCGGCATACAGCCCTTCGAAGCGGTCAGTGAAACGCTGCGTGGCGGACTTCTCGGCCTGCGCCTGGTCAACGATCTCAATGATCTTCGCCAGGACGCTCTCGCTCGCCAGCCGCGTCACCCGCAGGTGAAGCACACCATGCCCGTTGATTGTTCCGGCGAAGACACCTTCGCCAACCCCACGCGCGACCGGCATCGATTCGCCGGTGATGGCCGACTGGTCGATCTGCGACTGGCCACGGGCGATGTCACCGTCCGCGGGGATCCGCTCGCCGGGCCGAACGATGACGGTGTCATCCAGCACGAGATCCTCGACGGGGACGACCACTTCGACTCCATCGCGCAGGACGAGCGCATCGTCGGGGCGCAGATCCATCAGGGCGCGGATCGCGCTGTAGGTACGACCCATCGCGTAGTGTTCGAGTGTGTTACCCAGCGAGAAGAGGAAGAGAAGAATGCCGCCTTCGAGCCAGTTTCCAATGATCGCCGCACCAATCGCAGCCAGGACCATCAGAAGATCGACATCGATGTGCCGTGCCCAGAGCGAACGGATCGCGGTGATCGCCGCCTGTGTGCCGCCAGTGACGTATGCGGCGGCATACAGTGCACGCTGGATATCTGGTCCAATCACATTGAAGTAGCTGAGCAGCAATCCGGACAACAGAAAGATCGCCGTCAATCCAGTCGCGATCGCCATCGAGTATTGAGATAGCCATGATGGCTGTTCGCGGTCGCGATCTGCCTGATGGTTTCGCTCTCCTGCGAGATGCTGACCCGTTCCAGCCTGCCGCTCGATGACTTCAGTGCTCACGCGACACCCCCGTTCGCAGGCACGTATGCGAATCATTCTCACCTGCGATTCACTTGCATCCATTGTATCGAAGGGGTTGCGTTGAGGCTGTCACGAGTCGACGGAGAGCATGACAATAGTGTGTCAGTTTTCGGCGATGCTGGTCACAGCGGAGCAGGACACGCCAGCGCGGCGGGGTTTGAGCCCGCCGCGCTGGCGTGTCCTTCATCACAGGCAGCCCGCCGCATTCGGGGCAGGTCGCCCGCTGGGGTCGGTCAGGGACGAAACAACACGTGTCCGGAGCGTGAGCCTGCTGCCGGACTGTCGATTCCATCCGCGACGCTCACGGGCGGGGTCCATGCCCAGGATCAGTGAGCCGGGTCCGCGTCCTTGCGGCTGGATCGACCTCGTCGTCAATCCTCCTTCGCAGGATAGACTGCCCCCGGCTTCAACGCGTCAGTCGCGCGGCTGATTTGCCGCCTGCCCAACAGGACAGGGCGAATCCGGTACCGGATCGAAATCAGCGCCTACGCGTCTACCAGCTCGAGCGAGCGCAGCCCGCGCATGTCGAGCCAGTAGCGACCGCGCCCCTCGACAACGCGCATGAGTACGGCCTCGCAACCGGGGCAGCGAGCGATCAGCCCTGGCGCGTCGGCGTAGACAGTCAAGGCCGCGACCTGTCCCATCGCTCCACATCCATCGCAGACCGCGACGGCCAGCGTCATCTCGAACGGGAAGATCGCGCCGAGCAGCCCGGCAGCGGCGTTACCGTCCAGCCGGTTATCAGATGATTCGCTGGGCATGACGTCCCTCCTCATGTTCCAGTTGGTCCAAAGCGTTCAGTGCGGATACGTGACGGACCGTGTCCCTGTTCGATGAGTACCTCCGCGACGCCTTCGACCAGCGCAGTCGGACCGCAGACATAGACGAGCGGTCGATCCGCAGCCGGGTAGGCGACCTCGTGAAGCAGGCTGGCGTCGATGCGACGCGTGTGGCCGGTCCATCCAGGAGGCGCCTTGCGAGTAAAGGTCCGGATGACCTCGATATTCGCGCCAGTGCCGGCCAGATGATCGATCTCTTCGAGGTACAACGCATCCTCCGGCGATCGGACCGAGTACAACAACCGAACTGGCACCTCGCTACCGGCTGCGCGGTGGTGACGAAGCATCGCCATCAGCGGCACGATGCCTGATCCTCCGCCAATCAGCAGCAACGGCCCGCCCATCGCTGCCTCCCAGACGAAGTAGCCGCCAATCGGTCCACGTAGTTCGAGTTGATCCCCGGCCAGGACATCCTCGACCAGATACTGCGACACCTCGCCGTCCGGCAGTGCTTCGACTGTTATCGCCACCTGTGCCGCTTCGGGCGGTGTGGCGATCGAGTAGGAACGTGTCGCGGAATAGCCATCTTCGGCGGTCAGCCGCAGGTCGATGTGCTGCCCCGCCTGATGACCAGGCCAACCGGGAACGTCGAATACGACCGTTGCAGCGTTGGCCGATTCTCGGCGTGTCTCGACGACGGTCGCGACGTGCCATCCGAGCCGTGATCGCGTTGCGGTTGTCACGCTACCTAGTCCTCCCAGTAGCGCTCCTCGCGCCATGGATCGCCGTGGTTGTGGTAGCCAAGCGATTCCCAGAAGCCAGGCCGGTTGTCGTCGGTCAGGTGCAGGCCGCGCACCCACTTGGCACTCTTCCAGAAGTAGAGGTGCGGCACCAGTAGCCGGGCAGGCCCGCCATGCTCCGGGTCCAGCGGCCGGCCGTCGTAGGTATCGACGATCCAGGCCTTCCCACCGGTAACTTCGTCGAGCGGCAGGTTGGTCGTGTAGCCGCCATCGCAGAACGCGGTGATGTAGTCGGCGTCGTACTCGACGGCACCCAGCAGCGTGTCGAGCGAGACACCGCTCCAGGCCGTATCCAACTTCGACCAGCGGGTGACGCAGTGAATATCGACGGTAAATGTCTCGCGTGGGAGTGCCTGAAACGCTTCCCACGTCCAGTGCTGCTCGGTCTCAACGTCGCCAGTCAGCCGGAAATCCCACTGGTCGAGCGGCGTTCGTGGCGTCGGGCCGGCCGAGAGGACCGGGAAATCGGTCGTCAGATACTGGCCCGGAGGCAGACGCCCCTCGGTTTCGGCACTACGACGGCGGCCACGGAACCCACGTGAGATGATTCCACCCATCAAGCACACCTGCTTTCCGGAATCTGGAAGAATGCGACACTGTCACGCGTGCGTCATGTCGATTTTAACCGCGATTCTCTCGATTTCGTTCCCGGTGTTAGACATCTGGTCCGAGCGAGATTGCGGTATCGAGGGAGGCAACGACGATGCAGGTGATCCTGAAGCCCCGCAGTGAGATGGCCCAAACCGAGATCGAAGAGTTCTGGAACCTCGAAGACATCGTCTATCCGAACGGGTTCGATGGGCCGGCGGAACTGAAAGGTGTCAGATGGGCTGATCCAGCCTGGGACATCTGCGTCCGCGACGACACCGGGCGACTGATTTCTCACGCAGGGATTCTGGAACGGGACGCACTGCTCGACGGGAAACCTGTCCGCATCGCCGGGATCGCGGAGATGCTGACGCATCCGGAGTTCAGACGTCAAGGCTATGGCGCGGCGGCCCTGCGGGAGGCGGCTGCCTTCATGCGTGATGAACTGAGGACGCCTTTCGCGCTGCTGGTCTGCCCGCTGTCGGCGATCCCGTTCTACGCTGCACTGGGCTGGCAACGCTTCAACGGGACGGTCGTTGCTGAGGTTGACGGCGGCATGGACGCGTTTGCCGAGTCAGCCTGGATGCTCTTACCAGTTACAACCGAGGCTCCGGTCGACGGCGTCCTCGACCTCCAAGGCATCCCCTGGTGATCCGTCCCTGCGAGATGGTCCTGGGCGGTCGCATCCGGCGGGTTCGACCAACTCGCAAGGCGAATGGCTGGTGGCTCCCTACTTGACGTAAGTGCCATTCGGGCGCATGCTGTCAACATGCCTCCCACGGCAGACTGCGATGACGTAGTAGCCTGGCACGGCGCAACCGAGGGACATCGCTATGGACAGTAACACCGCCCCGCAGTCGACCGCTTCACATGGTGATTCCGGGTCCCATGAGGTTGATCCGAAGTCATACCTGCGCACCCAGATGCGCGTTATCGGCGAACAGGGCAAGCCTCTCGGCAAGGTGGAGACGCTCGTTCACGACAGCAATACTGGCGTTATCTCAGCTCTCGTCATCCGCCACGGGCTGTTGCGCCGCAACCAGACCCTCGTCTCGGCTGACCAGGTCAAGCAGGTTAACCAGGACTCCGTCGTCCTGCGCTACAACCAGTCCTCATTCAAGCGTCTGCCGAAGATGGCGGCTGGCGGCTGATCCCCGACAATCACATTCCAGATTGCCGGCTGTAACGATGCTCCAGTACCTCTGCGTAGGGCATGTCGCTCGAGCGGATGACGGTGACGAACGCCTTGACGTCGTACGGGAGCCGCCGGAATTCAATCGCGAACGACCCGTTGTCGTCGGCCGTCAGGATGGCGTACTCCGCCCACGGGTCGGCCAGCGGCGGATCGTTGGCCTGCTGGCTGCTGAAGGCGAGGCCGACGCTGCCCGGATTGAAGAACACCGAGTCGCCGACGCGCCGTAGCTGCTGAAGATGGGTGTGGCCGCCGGTCAGCAGCGCCGGCAGATGCGGGCCAAGCAGCCGCTGGATATCGTCCTCGCTGGTTTCGGGAAGGATGATGTCACCGTACGACGCCGGTGAGCCATGAAAGCACAACAGTTGCCGGCCGCCTGCCAGATCGATGGTGACCGTCGGCTCGAATTGCTCGATCAGCGCCAGCCCCTCGTCGCCGAGTTGCGCGGCACTCCAGTCGCGGACGGCACGCTGCAGATCGGTGAGCTCCTCGCCGTCATCGACCTCGCCGGCCAGGACCAACTGGTCCGCGTTCCCGATCACGACCGGGCAGCCGAGCTCCCGCAACCTGTTCGCGACTTGAGCCGGCTGCGGCCCACCCTGAAGCGCATCGCCGAGACAGACGATCTGGTCGATACCCTGCCCGCGTATATCGTCCAGCACCGCGTCGAACGCGATCGCATTCCCATGCATATCCGAGATTACTGCAACACGCATCGCTCGCCCCTCCCTGATACCCAAACCAACGACTGACGACTGACTGTACTGATTGCTGACAGCTATCGGCTACCTACGGCCTGACGACGGTCCCATCCATCCGGCGAATGGCAGGCCAGCCGCCGTTGAGCGGGTGCTCCGGGAATGGGAACCTGGCAGCGAGCGCCTCGTCGATCTCGACACCGAGGCCGGGCCGGTCGTTCGGCCACATCGCGCCGTCGCGAATCTCCGGCGTGCCTGGGAAGACGGCGCGGGTCTGCTCGCCGAACAGGTGCTGCTCCTGAATGCCGAAGTTCCAGCAGGAGAGATCGAGTGCCAGGTTGGCGGCGTGACCGGCTGGCGAAACATCGCCGGGGCCATGCCAGGCGGTCCGAACGCCGAACAGCTCGCAGTAGGCCGCCAGCTTGCGAGCAGGTGTCAACCCGCCGATGGCCGAGATGTGGACCCGCATGAAGTCGATCAGCCGGTCGCGGACGAGCGGGACGTACTCGGCCTGACTGACGAACAGCTCTCCCATCGCGAGCGGGATCGCCGAATGCTGGCGCAGGAGCGGGAAGTACCCGATGTCCTCCGGAGCGAACGGATCTTCAAGGAAGAACAGATTGAACGGCTCAAGTGCCTTTGCCAGCCCAATCGCCTGAATGGGTGGGATCCGCTCGTGGATGTCGTGCAATAGCTCGACCTCGTCGCCGAGCGTCGATCGAAGGTGCTCGAACAGCTTCGGGATCGTCCGGCAATACGCCGATGGCTCCCAGCGGCCGCCATCCAGCCCGAGCGGCTGCGGGTTCGCCTCGCTGCCGGGGAGGCCGTGGACGCCATACGTTGCCATCTCCGGCACCGCAACCTGACAACGGATGTGCCGGTAGCCCTGCTCGATCCACCGCCGAGCGTCCTCCTCGACCTCCCGAGCGTCGCGCCCATTCGCATGCGCATAGAGCGCGGCCGACGAGCGACACTTGCCACCGAAGAGCTGGTAGACCGGCATCCCGGCGCGCTTACCCTTGATGTCCCACAGCGCCATGTCGACGCCCGAAAGCGCATTCAGCAGCACCGGCCCGCCACGCCAGTAGGACGAGAGGTAGGCTGACTGCCAGATATCCTCGATGTCGTCGGGATCGCGCCCAATCAGGAACGGTCTGAGGTATTCTTCAACTGCCGTTACAACCGCCAGCGGTCGCTGGGTAAACGTCGCGCAGCCCAGGCCGGTCAGCTCAGGCTCACTCGTCTCGACCTTGACGACCACGAGCCGGATGCCGTCCGGCGCGGTACAGATCGCGCGGACATCCGTAATCCGGATGGCCGGCATCCCGCCAGATGGTTCCCAGGCAGGCGGCACAGCGGGGCGTGGCTGTTCAGCGGACAATGGCTACACCTCCGGTTTGCGCGCGACAATCCCGTACATGAGTGGCAGCTCCGGGACTGACTCCGGCGGGATCATACGACGGCCCGGCAACTCCTGCATGTCATCAAACCCGCGTTCGCCATTCGACCACGGGTACTCGCGTAGTGTCGTCACCACCAACCCGACCCCGGTGAGCGCTGTGACGACTTCACCAATCCCCCACTGATATAGCCAGGCCGGATGAGGGTTATCGAACGCTCGCACGCCCTCGACAAAACCGGACGGCGTCAGCCCTCCGGCGGCCTCGCCGACGTAATCGCCGACGCCTGACGGGAGATCACGTCGTCGCCCGCCTCCGTACGGAAACCGATGCTGCCAGCCGCTATCGAATGTCGCCGCAATCGGATGAAACTCAACCATCACGAACCGCCCGCCTGGCCGCAGGATGCCAGAGATCCCTTCTGCCCAGGCCGTCAGGTCGTCCAGCCAGCAGACGACACCGTATGAGCAGTACACAATATCGAACTGAGCACCGTCCGCGATCGCGTCATGCAACCAGTCGTACAAGTCAGCGCGAACGAAGTGCGCCGCGATGCCGCTTTCGCGTGCCAGCCGCCGGGCGTGAGCGATCGCGCTGTCACTCAGGTCGACGCCGGTCACCTGCGCGCCGAGTGCCGCCAGGCTGAGGCTATCCTCACCAGCATTGCATTGCAGGTGCGCCAAACTGGCTCCGGCGACATCGCCGAGCAGGTCAATTTCCTCAGGAAACAGCGTGCTGCCACCCTCGCGCAGGAAGCGTGGCAGATCTGCGTGATGGCTCTGATGGGCTTCGGTCGCGGCGTTCCAGGAGTGGCGAATCGTGTCAGATTTCTCCATCTTCCCCTCCGTTGGTTCGTGTCTTGCGTTTCAGCCTGCCAGACCACCAGTTGCCAGGCAGCGATATTCCACAGTCGCTGCACGTGAGAAGCACGACACATTGACGAGTATAGGCTGGGGGCACGCGTGTCACATTTCTCCGGCGAGCGTTGTTTCCCCTAATACACCAGATCGGTGCCGAACGCGCCAGGAACGCCGAATGAACCGAATAGAGATCGGGTAAGACCATGGACACAGTACAGCAGGTCGCGAGCACCAGCCTGGACACGCGCTACGGTCAATTCAGGATGCATGTCTTTGAGGACGCCGAACGCAAGGAGCATGTCGCGCTGACGGTCGGGGCCGTCGACGACGGAAAACCAGTCCTCGTTCGCCTGCACTCCGAGTGTCTAACCGGCGATGTCTTCGGCTCCTATCGCTGCGACTGTGGTGAACAACTCGACGACAGCATGCGCATGCTGCAAGTCGAAGGTCGTGGTGCTCTGCTCTACCTTCGGCAGGAGGGACGTGGCATCGGCCTGACCGACAAAGTACGTGCCTACGCGCTCCAGGAACAAGGCTACGACACGGTCGAGGCGAACCTGCGGCTTGGCTTGCCAGAGGATGCCCGCAACTATGCCGGTGCTGCCGCGATGCTTCTCCAACTCGGTATCCGGCGCGTTCTGTTGCTAACCAACAACCCAACCAAGATCGAAGGACTGGAACGACACGGCGTCGAGATCGCCGGCCGCGTGCCGGTCACCGTCACGGCGCGCCCACAGAATGTGCGCTACCTGCAGGCAAAGCAGGAGAAGATGGGCCACATGTACCCAGCGATGGACGATGTCATTATCTCCCACGCTACCGGCGACGATTGACACGCTGCATTACGCGCGTTGCGACATGCCAGGCAACTCGACCAGCGCCGCGATGACTGCCTCGACCGAGATCGCGCGCAGGCAGGCAGGTTGGGTCACCGCGCCGCACGGTGGGGCCGCCAGTATCCGGCATGGGCTGCATGCCAGCCTTGCTTCGACGACGCGCGCACGTTCCGGTATCGCCCACGGACCAAATTCATCCGCGCCAGCCGGGCCATAGATCCCGGCGACTGGCGTTCCGACTGCGGTTGCCAGGTGTAATGGACCGCTGTCGATGCCGACGACAGCAGACGATCGAGTATAGAGCGCGGCAAGTCCTCCAAGTGACAGCAACCCGGCAACATTGATAGCGGCGCCCTCGCTCCGGGCGACGATCGAGGCAACCAACTCGTGCTCCGTAGGGCTGCCGGTCACGACCGGACGCACGCCCCATAGCTGCTGGACGCGACACGCGAGTCGGCCCCAGCGCTCGACGGGCCACGACTTTAACGGCCAGCCCGCACCGGGATGCAGCACAATCACTGGCCGTTCGTTCGAGATTCCGCATGCGGCAAGGACGGCGCTCGCTTCGTGATGATCCGTAGCGGTCGGGACAATCCACGGCTGGCCGGGCACGAGATCGGGCGGACTCTGCACACATTCGAGCTCTCGGACAGCGGCCCCGGCAACCTGCAACGCCAGCCGAGTCACCTGCTGCCGAAGAGGTACTGGCAGCATCGTCGTCAGATGGGCACGTGTGCGGGGGTGGTCGAAGCCGATCCGGTACGGAATCCTCGCAGCACTGACGAGCGCGCCAGACCACGGATCATCGATGCGCGGCAGCAGCGCGACATCGAAGCGATCGCGAAGAGCAGCGGCATGCTCCTGAAGTATCGATGGCCAGCCGTCAGGTGCGTCACCGGCCGTCGGTGGTGGGAATGGCACCGTCAACGTCTCATCAATCGACGGACAGCGCTGCGCAATCGGCGCCAGCGACGGCGGAACCAGCGCCGTGATCCGGGCATTCGGAACAGCCTCGCGTAGCCAGGCGGCTGCCGGCAACGAAAGCAACAGGTCGCCGAGGTGATCCGGACGAGCCAGCAGTATCCGCACAGCGCGTTCAGTCATGCCCGGCGCACCCTGATCGCGGCATGCAACGCGGCCTCAAACGCGGTGGCGGTCTCGGCCCAGGTCGGCAACTCGCGTCCACGGCGGATCGCCGCTGCCGACATCCGCTCCCGGAGTGCAGCGTCTGCCAGCAGACGGTCGATCGCAACGGCCAGCGCGGTGACATCGCCGGCAGGAACGAGCAATCCGGCATCCGGCCCCAGCAGTTCCGGAACCGGGCCGCAGTCGCAGGCGATGACCGGCAGTCCGTGAAGCAACGCCTCGGCGTAGACCATCCCATACCCTTCGTAGCGCGACGGCAGGACGAAGAGATCGGCACGAGCGTATGCGCGCGCCAACTCATCGTCAGAAACGGTTCCGCGAACCTCGATCGTTTGCGACGCGGCGGCGAGACGCGACCGGACGAACGTCTCATATTCTGGGTCTGCCCCGGTCTCGCCAATCAGTTCAAGGTCAGCATTGGCGTGACGCACCAACCCCCAGGCCTCGACCAGTGTGTCGATTCCCTTCCGAGGGATCCACTGCGCGACCGCCAATCCCCGCAACCGACCCGCCCGCGAACGGCGTTGCTCGGGCTGCCCGCCAACTCGGTCGCAGCCGGGCGAAACAATCCGTATCCGATCGGCGGCCACTCCGCGCTCGACCAGGATATCGGCTCCATGGCGGCTGACGGCGATGACGAGATCAGCCGCCAGGAGACGATCCTCGGCGTCAAGCAG
This sequence comes from uncultured Chloroflexia bacterium, assembly GCA_963763325.1. Lineage (GTDB taxonomy): Bacteria > Chloroflexota > Chloroflexia > Thermomicrobiales > CFX8 > JBBECJ01. The sequence continues at coordinate 250,398 of CAVXOL010000022.1, read as the reverse complement.
GACAGCATCGCCGACATCGCCAGCGACGCTCGGCAGCTCATGGACCATCGCAACCAGCGGGCGAACGGCCTGCCAGCCGGCGATCGACTGGTGGCAGGCAATGGCAGCGAGCGCGTCGATGACGACCACATCCGCATCCAGGACACGTTCGCTCAGTTTCCAAACGTCCGGCGCAATATGGCGCTGAGCGGCACGCGACGCATCGGAAGAGACAACGATCTCGTCGATAACGACACCGCGTTGTCCCAGAACGCTGAAGACACGGGCATGGTAGAGATAGCCGCCAGTCAGCCTGTCTGGATCGCCGGCCGTCAGGAATGCAACCCTCATCGAGACAGTCAGCCGCGTAACGCGTCGTCACGGGCCGCGTAGACCTGTGGCGATTCCCAGACACGAACCGTTAGCGTCGCCAACCCCGCCTCAGCCAGATCAGGGGCGAGCCGCTCCCAGATGAAGCTCGCGACCGCCTCGGCTGTCGTGTTGACCGATTCCAGCCCGGAGACCTCATTAAGATCGCGGTAATGCAATTCACTCGCGAGCGTGTCAACGGCTTCGCGCAGCTTCCCGATGTCGTAGAGTGTGTTGTCCTCGGCCAGCCGCTCACCTCGAACCGCTACCTCCAGCCGGTACGTATGCCCATGCATCCGAACCGCCGGGCCGAAATCACCCACCAGCCGGTGGGCCGCCTCGAACTGCGCTGCGACACCGATTTCAAACATGATTATCCTCCTGACGAGATGTGGGATACGTGACTTCAATACTCAAGCACAACCTGGACGACATCTTCCGGATGCTCGTCGATCAGCCGGTAGGCGGCAGCGGCATCGTCCAAGGGGATGCGGTGGGAAATCAGCTCGGCCAGGCGCAGGCAGGGCAGCAGGCTCGCGACCGTCGCCGTCCGCCGTCGAACGTCCCAGCGTGCCGATTGCTCGGGTGCGATCCGGCCAACCTGTGACGAGCGCAAACGGACTCGCCCGCGGTGGAAATGGCCACCGAGCGTGAGTGACACCGGCTTGGTTCCATACCATGAGGCGACGACGACCGTCCCTTCGACCGCAACGGCATCGATGGCCGGCTGGAGAGCGACCGTGGCTCCGCTCACCTCAATCGCGATATCCGCGCCGCGCCCGCCGGTCAGCGTCCGAATCCGTTCAGGCAGATCGTCACTTGCGGAGAAGACAGCCTCAGCGCCGAACGTCAACGCCAGTTCCCGCCGCCGCGCAATCGGGTCGATGCCGATGACCTGACCGGCGCCAGCCATCTTCAGCAATTGCACGATCAGCAGTCCGACCGTCCCAAGCCCGAAGACAGCCACCGATTCCCCAAGCCGTAGCGGCGCATCGTGGACGACGTTGAGCGCCGTCTCAACGTTGGCGGCAAACACTCCCAGGACCGGGTCCAGTCCATCTGGCAAACGCATGGCAAGCTCTTCCGGCGCCAGCGCGACCGACTGATGCGGGTGCAGCACAAAGACCGCGTCGCCGGGCGCGAGCGTACTGACGCCGGCGCCGGTGTCGATGACATGGCCGGCCAGTGCGTAGCCATACTTGATCGGAAATCCGAACGATCCGGATAGTGTCGGCAGGTCGAGCGGCAGATCGTCCGGTATCTGACCGCGATAGACCAGCATCTCCGTTCCCTGGCTGATCGCCGACGCAACCGCCTGAACTCGCACCTCGCCTGGTCTCGGTGGTGGGACCAGATCGCTCCGCAACTCCGGCTGACGCGGCCCAGCCAGCCACAGTGACCGCGCGTCGATCGGCTCAGCCGCCATCGTCGTCCTCATCCTCCGCGTTGCCGACGCGCGCATCGATGACGATATCGTCGCCGTGCCGCTCGTACGTCACTACAGTGAGTTGAACGGCATCCGCCAGATCGTCGATGCCGAGGTCGCCGACGGCGTCGATGCCGCGACCCAGTATCTTTGGCGCGACCGTCACAACCAGCCGATCCACGAGCCGCGCGCGCAGGAAGGCGGTGATCAACCCTGCCCCACCTTCTACCATGACTGAAGAGACTCCACGGCCGCCAAGCGCCGCTAACATCGCCGCTAGATCAACGTGTCCGTATGCGTCGTCCTCCACCATCAGAACTGACGCGCCCTGCCGCTCGACGGCTCCACGGCGCTCGATTGGAGCATGGCGCGTCACAGCCAGAACGGTTCCGCTTGCGGCATCACCAATCAGGACATTGGCGTCGAGCGGGATTCGCAGGCGACTATCAACGACCACACGCAGCGGATCGCGCCCTTCCGCCAGCCGGACAGTCAGCCTCGGGTTGTCGGACATGACCGTTCCGGAACCCACAACGATCGCATCATGACTGGCGCGCAGGCGATGCGTCAGCCGCAGCGACTCCGTCCCACTGATCCATTGCGAGCTACCGGCACGCGTTGCAATCCGCCCGTCAAGCGTCTGCGCATAGCTGATCGTCACTGCTGGTCGTTGGAGCATACGGATCGGTCCGACCGCCATCTGCAACACTCTCTCGTGAGGGAACTTGGAGCCGAACCGTGCATTGGCTAGTCGGCGTTCATCTCCGATTCCCGGTTCCCAAATCCCGATTCCCGCACGAAAAGGAGCACTGGATGACCGAAGACCGAATTCTGCTCGAAGGCATGCTCTTCGTTGGCTACCACGGGACACTCCCGGCCGAGCGCGAACTGGGACAGCGCTTCATCGTTGATATCGAGCTGCGCTGCGATCTACGCGCGGCGGGCAAAACTGACGATCTGACACAAACCGTCGACTACAGTGAAGTCTACCGCGCCGCTCGCGCCATCGTAGAAGGAGAGCCGGTGAGTCTGACCGAGGCACTCGCCGAGCGAATCGCGGGTGCGGTTCTCGACGGCCAGCCACGCGTCGAGGCAGTGCGCGTCAAAGTCAGCAAGCCGAACGTCCGGCTCGAAGACACCGTTCTGACTGGCTCAGCGGTCGAGATTCTGCGCTATCGGGAGGGTGTCAGATAGTCTGGCCGGTGAGACGTTCTCCACCCGTACTCAATCCACTGCAGCAAGCACGTCCATCGACAACGGCTGACCATCAGGCGCGACCGTCACGCGGGTGATCGAGCCGAGCGCGGCGTAATCGTCACCCCGCAGGGCGGCGACTGTCAGCGGTCGGTCCAGCAGTGCAACTCGCAGGATCGTAATTGGATCACCGTGACTGACCGCAACGATCGTCTCGCCAACGTGCCGCCGCCCGGTTCGTCTCACAAACGTCAGCATCCGGTCGCGAATCTGCTCCATCGACTCGTCATCCGGATGACGCCGGTTGTCATAGGTGTTGAACGCTGGCGGAAAGTCACGAAACGGGGTGCCGTGCCAGGCGCTGCCAACCTCGTTCAGCAATCCGGAGGTGCGCACTGACACGCCGGGATGACGACAAGCGATGATCCGGGCTACCCGCCGCGCGCGCAGCAGCGGGCTGGAGACGACCAGCGAGACCGGCCATGCTGCAAGGAAGGCTGCGACTCGATCGGCATGCGCGCGGCCTGTCTCGCTCAGATCAAAGCGTGGCAAGCGGCCATACAGGACCTCGGCAGGATTGTGCACCTCGGTGTGCCGGACGAAGAGGATTGTTGACGCGTGCGGTGCGTCCGACTGTAGGTCCTGTTTCTGCACCCGACTACCTCTTTGCGCTGTCATTCGTCGTACGATAGATTCCGGACTCGACATGCCCACACGCGCAGCCACGACCGCTCGGCTGCGCTGACCGTGGCACGCGATCGTTACTTTGGAAGGGTCCCGTCCCAACATGGCTGAAAGCCAATACGATCATACGTATCGTCGCTGGTACGGCAAAGGTGCCGCGATCTACGACGACCGCTTTCAAGGCAGCTTTGCTAAATTGCAGGCGCAGTTCATTGTCGATCTCATCCAGCCACGAACCGGGATGACGATCCTCGACGTCGGCGCCGGGACCGGCCGCGCATCGCTGCCGCTGGCGGCTGCCGCACCGGGCTCAGTCGTTGTCGCCGCCGACCTCACACCAGAGATGCTCCAGCGCGCTGCCGAGAAGCGCGATAGCGACGGGCTGGACTTTCCGGCACTCGTCTGTACCAATGGCCGGACGCTGCCGTTTGCCGACGGAACATTCGATGCCGTCATCTCAATCCGGATGCTGCACCTCTTTCCAACGCCCCACCTCGGCGCGTTCGTCGATGAGATGCGGCGCGTCCTCAAACCGGGCGGAACGCTGCTGGTCGAGTTCAACTCGCCATTCGCTGGCTTCGGCTGGGCGCTCGGCCGCGAGGTCTGGCGGCGCGTCCGCTTCGGCCGCAAACCCCGCCACTACCTCTGGCCGCAGCACATGGACGCGCTCTTCGGTGGTCTGGAAGACCGCGAAGTCTATGGTTTCTGGGTCCCCGGCATCGGCCGCCTGGCGCGTGCCAACCCACGCCTCAACGGTGCCCTCCGCCTCGCGCGCCTTCACCCACCCTACAGCTACCTCGGCGACAAGCTACTCGTGCGCGCTCACAAGCCCTGAGGGATGAGCCGTCAGACGATTCGCAGGCGATCACACATGTTGATCAGTCCGTTAATTCAGTGCCATAGCATGAGCGGTAAGCGTTCTCAAAAGAAAAGATGGCGCGAACAGACAACTTCGCTGTTGTGTCAGAGGGGAAGTGCTCGTCTGCGGGGCGCAGAACTGGATGCTTCTGCATGCTGTTCCTGTCTGCCTCAATGTCTGGTCCTGACACGACACCAGCGAGCCGTCGGTCGACGACGATTGCTACCACGACCGCCAACAGCGCCCCAGCCAGCACGTCAATCAGGTAGTGCTCACCGAGGTAGATCAGCGAAAAGCCCATCGCGAGGGAATAGAGCCCACCAGCGATCCCGAGCAGCGGGCGGACGCGCCAGAGGGCAAAGGCCATCAGTACGGTAATGGCCGTGTGCAACGAGGGCATCGCTGCGATCGGGTTGGGGTCGGTAAAGAAGGTATAGACCTGCTCGGGGTCACGGGTCTCACCGGCGTTGGATGCACGCGTGATGCGGTGGACGAGCATCTCGTCGTCAACCGTCGCTTCGATCCAAGGCGGCGAGGTCGGTAGCAGCCCGTAGAGCAGCAGGCCGAGCGCCATCGTCGCGATCGAACCGGCCAGATAGGTGCGGAAGGCAAAACGCTTACCGGTCCGGCTGCCGTACCACCAGAGGCCGACCGCCACCAGGTGCGGCATCACGTAGTACGACGTATGGACGGTGGTCATCAACGCATCGAGTACGCCGGTTGAGCCGGGCGTGTAGAACGCATCCTGCAGATGCTCGGTCGGTGTCACTCCACCGGCCAGCAACCGGTCGACATCGGCGAAGAGCGCGCCCTGATCGGGCATTCCAACGTCGTCCATCCAGGCGCGAAACAGCGAGAACGCCAGCCAGGCCGCTGTGTAGATCGCCAACGGCATCGCCGCAGGCCGCACCAGCAACGCGCCCGGAACAGCGATCGCCAGCAGCACCAGCAGCGAGTCACCGCGAAGGACATGCTGACTGGCCGCAAGCGCTGCCAGGACGACGATCCCCATCCGGAAGCCGAGCCCCACCCAGCCGCCGGTGTAGATCCAGACGCGCTCCATGGTGCCTGGTCGCGCCCGTTTGGTGTCAGCTGCGGTGATCATACGATCGGTATCTCCATCTCAGGAATGGCGCAGTGCATGTTTCGAGCCAGAGTTGAGCGGCAAACGGGGACCGCACCCCCTTGCTCTGTCATCCACCGCCAGAGGGCACCCGGCAGCGAAGGATCGCCTGGCATTCGTGACAGGAGCGGTTCGGAAGGGACGACACCGCGCTGCCGATCAACACACGTGCGGCTCGTGCGCTGAAAGATCCTTCGCTGCCGGGTGCCCTCTGGCGGTGGATGACAGGGCAAGGGGACTGGTGCATCATTGATGAGGCACCTCTGGTTCGAAATACGCAACACGCATCACGCCGGCGGCGGAACCGGCGCGGGATTGTCCTGGCCCAACTCGACGGTCCGCTGGTAGGCGGCCCAGACGGCGCGGGAGATGACGGTCCGGAGGCTGCCTTTCTCCATCTGATAGAGCGCCGCCGCCGTCGTCCCGCCCGGTGAGGTAACCATGTTGCGCAACTCGGCGGGATGCTTGCCCGATTCGCGCGCGAAGAGAACCGAGCCGATCATCGTCTGCAAGACGAGTTCCTCGGCGATCCGGCGCGGAAAGCCCATGTGGACACCGGCGTCGATCAACGCCTCCATGACGAGGAAGATGTAGGCTGGGCCAGTGCCGGAGAGCGCCGTCGCCATATCGACAGCGTCCTCGGTATCGACCCGGACAGCATGCCCCATCGCGCTCAGCAGCGCCGAGACAATCAGGTTCTGCTCGTCGCTGACGGCGGATGTCGGCATCCAGACCGTCACGCCCTGGCCGATCTGGGCAGGGGTGTTGGGCATCGAGCGTACGATCCGCTGGTGGTCGAGGCCATGCCGCAGCCGCTCGACCGTCGCTCCGGCGATGATCGAGACGATGACCTGCTCCGGCACGAGATGGCCACTCAGGTCGGCGAAGATCGTGTTGAGCGACTGCGGCTTGATCGTCAGCATGACGACATCCGCGCCTTCGACCGCCTCGGCATTGCTGGCCACCATCCGGACGCCGTAGCGCCCCGCTAACTCGTCCCGCCGCTCGACGTACGGCTCGCTGCCGGTGATCTGGCCAGCCTCCAGCAGCCCGCCGTCCAGCAGGGCAGCGATGATCGCCTCGCCCATCACGCCAGTACCGATGAATGTCACGCGCTTGCCTCGCAGCGCGTCAAGGTGTTCGGTGGTTGCGTTCATGTGTTCTCCGTGACGCGTGACGCGTGTTGCGTGACGCGGATATGATCTGGTTCCTCACGTCACGCATCACGCGTCACTCACCCACCAACTCCGCCGCCGGCGCCGGAAACACCGCAGTTGGGATCATCCCGAACAGGCGTGCCGCGTTACCGAACATGATCCGTTCGCGCTGCTCGTCGTCGAGTCGGAGGATGTCGAACATAGTTTGCCAGTCGCGGATCTCGTCCTCGAAGCGGTCGTTGTTATCGGAGCCGTAGAGTAGCTTGAAGTGAGAGATCTCGCTCGGGATCAGCTTGCGCTCGATGATGTGGCGGCGGACCATCTCGCCGCCGGAGATGTCGAAGAAGACATTGCGCCGCCAGCGAGCGATGTGGGCGGCCACGTCGTAGTAGCCGATGCCGAGATGGGCGCCGATCACCTTCAGTTCCGGGAAGGTGAACGCGATCGTGTCAAGGTAGATTGGCTCCATGTGCGCCGACGAGACACCACGTCCACGCGAGCGCTGCTCCCACGGCTTGACCCGCTCGATCAGTTCCGGGTCGAATGGGTCCTGGACACGGTAGTCCGCGCCACCGCCGACGACGCCGGTGTGGAAGAGGGCCGCGAACCCGTGCTCCTCGGCCGCCTCGTAGATCGGGAAATAGCCAGGGTCGTCGTAGCGCTTGAGCGGCAGGATCACCTTCAGGCCGCGAAAGCCACGCGCAGCCGCCTCGTGGACCGCCTCTGGCCCCTCTTCGTCGAGGTCGATCCCGTAGAGGCCCACAAACAGTTCGGGATACTTCTCGATCGCCAGCGTCACCCGCTCGTTGTAGTCGCCAAAGCGCGACCCAAGCAGGCAGAGGTGGACGACGCCCGCCGCCTGGGCGCGCTCGACCAACTCCTCAATCACTTCATCAGCCGGACGGTCCTCACCCCAGGGAAAGTGGACATGTGTATCAAAGATCTTCACGAACGATGCGCTCCCAACCCGAATGCAACCGATGCCATTCCGATAACTCACCTGAAGTAAAGCACGCTACAGCCACGGAGTCGGACGAAGCGTAGTGTGGCGGTCATGAGGAAATGACGGCTCGTGGGCAATGCTGCCCGTTCGCTTCCTGGAGGTCCGGTGGTTTCCATGCAACTGCAACAGGCCCGCTGGCTGGCTGCCATGCTGCTCACAATAGCGCTGGTGATTGCTGTGAACGGCGTACCTGGTTGATCGCGGGGTTTGTGACGCGTCACGCGTCACGACTCCGGTGCTGAATCCTGCGGTTCGTACCCAATCTCTTCACGCGCATTGCTGAGGTCGTAGAACTGGCGCGGGTTGTTGGAGACACCGAAGTAGACACCGTACCGGACGTGGTCGGCGTCCAGGCAGCAACGCACCAGCTCCGCGCAGTCGCGGTGCGAGAGATAGATCGCGCGTGCCCGTAGCCGCACCTCGTCTGCCGTCAGCGGCGGCGCGACCTCGCCCTGGATGTCAGCCGCCGTCAGGTTGTCGTTGCGGAGCACCCAGCCGATCCGCAGGCAGAAGACCCGCAGGCCGTGGACGTCGCTGTAGAAGCGGCCAAGTGTCTCGCCGGCCGCCTTTGAGACGCCGTAGTAGCTGTCCGGCCGGTAGGGGATATCAGGCGAAAAGACGCGCTGATCGTCAAGGGAGTAGAGCGAGCTACCGGCCTCGGCCTCCCACCAGGAGACGGTGTGATTCGTGCTGGCGAAGACGACTGATCCAACTCCTTGCTGACGCGCTGCCTCGTAAACGTTGTAGGTGCCATTGATGTTGGTTGTCAGGACATCCGCCCAACTCGCGGCGACGTGCGGCACACCGGCCATGTGGACGACAGCGTCGACGCCTGCGCAAGCCGCCAGCATGTCGTCGAGATTGTTGATGTCGCCAAGGATGTGCGGGAAGTCCTCTGGACGCCTCGTCAGCCCAATCAGGTCGTAGCGGTCCGCAAGCCGCTCACGCAGGATGCCACCGATCAGGCCACTTGCCCCAGTAATCAACACCCGCTTCATGCGCCTTCTCCCCTCCTACCATCGTCAGGCGTTGGACACACGGCATCATCGCTGATCGGAGGCGGTTTGTCAGGCGGTGAATTCGGCGCTAGCTCGCTCAGGGTTTTTGTTTGTCGTTCAGGAACGTGTCAGCCAGCACGAAGTAGACCGGCTCGTTCGGCGCTGCGGCACGCTCCGCCTGCGCCAGCGCGTACTCCGTTAACTCTGGCATCCGCTCCGAGACCAGCACGATCTTGGCACCCGTCGGGATATGCCGCAGCAGGAGCGGGTCGCGCTGGAGCGCCCGGTCGAGCTCGCGAGATAAGCGCATCGACTCATCGACCAGACGATCCTCGTCCAACCGCTTCATCGCAATCCTCCATCGCACCACGGCTTTGCATGCGAACGTACACAGTGTTCGTTTGCCCTATCGTTAGCATAACGCATGCCAATCGGGATGGAAATAGGAAATGTGACTTTCCGTCACTCGCCGCGGCGATCCACCGGCTCGTAGCCGATTTCCTCGCGGGCGTGGGAGATGTCCCAGAACTGGCGCGGGTTGTTAGAGATGCCGTAATAGATGCCGAAGGGGACGTCGGTTGCGTCGAGGCAGCGGGCAATGAGTTGGGCGCAATCGCGTTGCGAGAGCCAGGTGGCTCGCAGCCGGTCGTAGGCCTGATCGGGCGTCAGCGGCAACCAGCCGGATGCCGTCGCGATCTCCGGCGAGCGCGGGTCGTCGTCAGCGCGGACGGTGCCGATCCGCAGGCAATAGACACGCATCCCGAAGTTCTCGGAGTAATAGCGGCCCATCGCCTCGCCATACGCCTTCGAGATGCCATAGTAGCTGTCCGGGCGGATCTCGGCATGGTGGTCAACGACCCGCGGATCGTCGAGCGCGTAGATATCCGGCGATGCTTCGACCTCGTACATGCCAACGGCATGGTTGCTGCTGGCAAAGACGACGCAGCCAACACCAGCCCGCTTGGCCGCCTCAAAGACGTTGTAGGTGCCGATGATGTTGTCGCGCAGGACATCCTCCCACGGCGACGTCACCGATATCGTCGCTGCCAGATGGACGACGGCATCGATGCCCTCAAACGCCGGCTCGATCGCCGCCAGGTCGGAGATGTCGGCGACGATGCTTGGGAAATCAGCCGGCCGGTGCGTCATCGACACCAGGTCGTACGACTCCCCCAGATGCTCACGCACCGCCGTCCCGATCACCCCCGCCGCCCCGGTCACCAGTACGCGCATCGTCGCTCCTCAGATTGTCAGTCGGTCAGTGTGTCAGCTATCAGCTATCAGCTATCAGCAGCATGGTAACTGATTCGCCGTTCCTCCGTCTCCGATTCCCGGTTCCCGACGCATCACGGCTTTCGCAGCCGCCGCACCGACTCCAGCGAGACTTCGATCGTGCGGTCGTTGCGGTCTTCGGTGCCGCTGAACTGGAGGGCGAAGATCGGGTGGCGCTTCGGCGGGGTTTCCTTGCCGACCCATTCGCCGTGACGGAAGCCTTCGAGGGTTCGGCCGATCAGCAGCGCGCGGACCTCCGGCAGCGAGCGCGGCTTGAGGTGCAGCGCGCCGCCGCAACACGGGCAGGTCAGCGGCATCGTCCAGCCTTCGGCGAACAGCAGATCGATCGTGCCGTCGCCGTCCACATTGTCAGCAACGCCGATCACCTTCTGACCACCGACGAGAGCATCGGCGTATTCGACCGAGCAATACGTCTCACCACCGATCTCAACCAGCGGAAACCCGTCGTCCACACACGTTTCGGTGCGTTGAAGGTAGGTAATCAACGGGGGAAGGGACATGGCTAGACTCCTGCGCTCGTACGAGATGTATCGGTATGTGAAGCAGGGGCCGTGCCTTGTGCCGGCCCTGCGCCGTGAGGCGCACGCTCCGAACGAGCCGCGTAGGTGGGAAGCAGGGCCGGCACAAGGCACGGCCCCTACTTCTCACGGCTCTCTTCATCAGGAATCATACGCCGCCGAGACATGACGAGACCCCGAAGGGATTACCCTCGGGGTCTCGTTCCTCTCCACCCTCCCGGACAGAAAGATGCTGTGGGAAGCAACCAGGGCAGGCGTAGCACCTCCCCGGTCAGATGCTAGGCCAGAACGGGCTCGGTCTCGGTGACACCCACGCGCTCGAGCTGGGTCAGGGCGTCGCGGTAGGCGACGACAGCCGAGTGGAGCATCGTGTAGTGCGGGTTGCTGCGGTACGTCTCCGGGTTGCGCTCGGCGATGTTGGTCATGACGCGCTCGCGGTTCCGAATCCTGGCGACGAGAATTGCTGCAGTGCTCATGTAGTCGATCGACCCCTTCGTCATTCGTCCGGCGCGGCCTCGTTGTCATGCCGGCGCGCGTGGTTTCCACTCACAGAAGATGCCGCTCGTATCGAGCGACACAATTGTGAATGTTATCACAAGATGGCGATGAACGCAACCCCCGATTTCATCCCCCAGAAGTCCTGAGCCAATCCCGTCTACATGCTAGACTGACAGGCTGACAGACTGACCACCTGACACACTGACCTGCCAGATGAAGGACACCTGATGACTGCCACGAACGACTCCAGTCGCCCCGTTCGCGTCCGCTTCGCGCCCAGCCCGACGGGTGACCTGCACGTCGGTGGGGTCCGGACGGCGCTGTTCAGCTGGCTCTACGCGCGACAGCACGGCGGCCAGTTCATCCTGCGGATCGAGGACACCGACCAGCGGCGCTACAAGGAAGACAGCGTCACCAGCATCACCAACGCGCTGCGCTGGGTCGGGCTCGACTGGGACGAGGGGCCGGATGTCGATGGGCCGGCCGGGCCGTACTACCAGAGCGAGCGGCTGCCGCTCTACCAGGAGCACGCCCGAAAGCTGGTCGAATCCGGCCACGCCTACGAGTGCTTCTGCAGCTCGGAGCGGCTGGACGCGCTGCGGGCCGAGCAGATCGCGAGGAAGCAGCCACCCGGCTACGACCGCCGCTGCCGTAACCTGAGCGACGAGGAGCGAGAGGCATTACGCGCCGAAGGCAACCCGCCAGTCATCCGCTTCGCCATCCCGCTCGAAGGGACAACGGTCGTTACTGATGGTCTGCGCGGACGAGATCACCTACGAGAACCGGACGCTTGAGGATGCCGTTCTGCTCAAGTCGGACGGCTTCCCAACCTATCACCTGGCCGTCGTCGTCGATGACCACCTGATGGGGATCACGATGATCACGCGCGGCGAGGAGTGGATCCCGTCCTTCCCGTTGCATGTGCTGATCTACGACGCCTTCGGCTGGGAGATGCCGCCGGCCTACCATATGCCGCTGATCCTGAACCCGGACGGCAAGGGCAAGCTCTCGAAGCGCCAGGGCGCCGCCAGCGCGCTCGCCTACCGCGCCGAGGGCTACCTGCCGGAAGCGCTTAGCCAACTACCTGCTGCTGCTCGGCTGGTCGTACGACGACCACACCGAGATCTTCTCGCGCGATGAGATGATCGAGAAGTTCGACATCACCCGCGTCAACCCCAGCCCGGCCCGCTACAACTACGAGAAGCTGAACTGGTTCAACCAGCACTACATCAACCACATCATCGAGCTGGACGATCTGACCCAGCGCTGCCTCCCACTGCTGCAGGCAGCCGAGCTGATCGGTGACGCGCCGGAAGGCTCGCCGGAATACAGCCACGCCCGCGACGCGATCGCACTCATCAAGGACAAGATGAAGCTGCTAACGGAAGCTCCACAGCTCACCAGCTACTTCTTCACCGACCCTGACGAGTACGAGGCCGACCTGCTCGTCCCGAAAAAGACCGACCCGCCAGTTATCGCCGACGCCCTCCAGCGCGTCCGCAACATCGTCGCGACCGAAGGTGTGGCGGACGAAGCCGCGCTGGAAACGCACCTGCGCGAGCTGGCCGAAACGCTCGGCCTCAAGGCTGGCCAACTCTTCATGCCGATCCGCGTCGCAGTCACCGGCCGGACCCAGTCTCCCGGCCTCTTCGAGACGCTGCGCGTCATCGGCCAGGAGCGTGTCGTGGCGCGGCTGGATGCCGCGATTGGGAAGCTGACGGGGTAAAGCGTCTCACGGGTAGGGGCGATGGCCGCAGCCTCGCCCTACTTGATACCCGTGCGGCCCGGAAAGGGCCGAGGCTGCGGCCATCGCCCCTACCCGTGAGACGACTACCGTTCGACCAGTTCCTTCGGATACCGATACGCCCGGAATACACGGTTGGCCGGTGGCGCATCCTTCGGGGAGCGGCGGGGCGACGAAGTACGGATTGACGTACTCCCAGACGACCTCGCGCTCCATCGTCACCTCGAAGATGCGGCCGAAGGAGCCTTCGCAGATGAGGGTGTTGCCGTTCGGGAGCCGCTGGGCGCCGGAGATCAGGGGCGAGTAGAAGTCGAACGGGTAGTGCTCCTGGTACGACCAGACGATCTCCTTCGTGGCCGGATCTACCTCGATCACCCGTGAGTGCGGGATCGGGTGGTCGAGTCGGTGGGTGCCGTTATCGAAGATCAGGATGTTGCCGTTCTCCAACAGGTTCGGCGCGTGCTGCTGCGCCAGCGGCGGCGCGCCAAGCTCCCAGGCGATCTCGCCTGATTGCGCGGTCAACAATGACGACCGTCGAGATATTGCGGAACGAGAGCAGCAGGTTGCCGTCCGGCATCTCGAAGATCGTGTTGCCGTGCGTCCACTCGTGGCGCAGGTCCTGGACAGCCGTGATCGGGTGCGTCGCCGGGTCGAGATGCTCCCAGGCGCGCCACTCCCAGACGACCTCACCGGCCTTCGTCATCTCGACGACGTAGTCTCCGTAGATCGCGCCCTCGTGCTCGGTGCCGGCTTGCCCACCGCGTACCTGGGCAGCGATCTCATCAGGCAGGCGCGCGATGCAGAGCAGGACGACATTGCCGTTGCGCAACAGCCGGCCGTCATGGTGATGGTCGGGGTGGCGCACCTCCCAGAGCAGGTTGCCGTCCCAATCGAACTCAGCGATCGCGCCGGCCTTCCACGGCTGGGTGCTGAGGAAGCGCGTCGGCTCCTCAACGATCCGCCCGTTGAGCACCAGCGTCCGCCGCTCGGTCAGGTAGCCGTAGAGTCCAGGCGGGTACGGCAGCGCCCACTCGTGGACGACTGCGCCGTCCATGTCGATCAGATATACGCGATCTCCAGCGCCACTCGGCGCGAACAGCGTATAGCCAGGATACGCCTTCTCCGGGTCGTGTGCCCGCAATCCTACCGGCCCACGGCGTCCCTTGATCTGATCGACCACAGTCATGATGAACTCCAATTCGTTACGACAATCATGTTGGTGTCACGTTTGTGTTGGAATCGACGTCACCTAATCCTCGTAGGGACATGTCTAAGACTGGTCCGCGCCGTGAGGCGCCCGGTGAACCAATTGCACGGTTCCCCACGGGCGCAGGCGTCAGGATTCCTCGGCGAACGCACGATGCCCGACGAAGGCGCCTCACGGCGCGGACCAGTCTTAGACATGTCCCTACGAGGATTGGTGACGTCCCCTCCCGCGAATCACGCGTCACCCGTCACGATCGTCAAAACCGGTCCGGCGTGAACGGTTCCAGCAGCGCGTCCGTCTCGCCATCGACGATCTGGCGGGCGACGAGGCGGCCGAGGAGCGGGCCGAGCGTGATGCCGGAGTGGGTGACGATCTCGGCGTAGCCGGGATGCGCGGAGACGAGGCCGGCGCTCGTCCGGCCATCCTCCGGGATTGGACGAATACCGACCGACCAGCGTGAGAGCCGAGCGTTGGCGAAGCCCGGCACGTAGGAGGCGGCTCGCTCGAAGAATGTCTCGATCCACGCCTGCGGCGTCTCTCCGCGCTCCATCGCGTTGTCAGCGTCGCCGTGGTGCAGCATGACCAGTCCGTCGGCGTCCGGCCGCATGTGGATCAGCGGCGAGTGGATGACGCGGCCAATCAGTTCCCTAGCGTTGCTGACACGGACGACCAGTCCCGGCGTCGAGGCCATCGGCAGGTCGCGCCCGGCCAACTTCGCGACGACCCCAGCGCCTGGACCGGCGCAGTTGACAACGACATCGGCGGCAATCCACTCGCCGTTCGCGAGAGTGACGCCATTCACGCGTCCGCCGGACTGTTCAATCGCCATCACCTGACTGCGGAATCGGACGGTCGCGCCGTGCTCCTCGGCCAGCGCGATGAAGCGCGCCGCCAGCCCCGGTCCGTCGACCCAGGCTTCTTCGGGGAAATAGGCAATCTGCTCGACGTCAGGTTCAGGAGTCAGGTTCGGCTCAAGCTCGCGGACGGCCTCGCGACCGATCCACTCGGCCGGATAGCCCCAACCTTGCAGCCGCGCCACCCGTGCCTCAAGCTCGTTGGCATTCTCCCCCTCTGTGAACCAGTAGAGGTTGCCGCCCTCGTTCAGCCACGGGGCGTCGCCCAGCTCGTCGCGCAGTTCACGGTGCGCCCGGACGCCTGCCAGGTTCAGCGCGTAGTAGTCCTCAGGCACCTTCTGGTTGCTGTTGATCCAGGCGAACGTCGAGCCGGTCGTTCCCTGGGCCGACCCGGCCCGCTCGACCAGCGTCACATGCTGCCCCGCCTCTGCCAGCCGATACGCCAGCGATGACCCCAGGACGCCGGCGCCGATTACGATGATCTGCATGTGTTCTCCCTCATGGTCGGGATGCGGGACGTGGGACGCGGGCCGCGGATGCAGGAGCGTAACTCCGCGGCCCGCGTCCCACGTCCCGCATCCCGAGCTACTCACCCCGCTTCTTTCCTGATCGTATCAGCGATTCCTTTCCAGCGGCGATAGTAGGTGCGGCGGCTGATGCCGGTCTGAGCAGCGACGTCATCGGGGCCGAGGTCGTCAGCGGTACGTAGCAGTAGAATCCTGGCATTGGCGGCGTCGAGTCTGGCCGAGAGATCCATGATGTAGGCAAGGGTTTCGATATCCTGCTCCATCTCGGAGGGGTCGACTCGGTCGTCCAATTCCTCGCTCCAGATTGACGACCGAGGGCGGCCACGACGCGTACCGACGACATGCTGGACTCGGTCGGTCAACCGCAGTGGATAGACGCGCATAAAGTAGTACGCGAACCCGGCTGGTGCATCGCCGCCGGGGATGGGCCGCCAGCCGTTCAGGACATCGACGAACGCCATATACGCCTCCTGGCGTACATCATCGAACTCCCACGGGCGCAGGTTCCAGCGCCGGAAGCGGGAGCAGAAGCGGTTGATCTTCAGAGTCAGCAGATTGAAAAGGATGTCTCGCTCGACTGGATCGAATTGTGATCGCAACGCCCGCAAGGAGAGGTCTGCGTCGATCTCGGTTGCCAGCGCGAAATCGCCGAGGGACTCGCGAGCCAGCTGCGAAAGCCAGTCGTGTGTGGAATAGGTGGACATTATGCGCTCCACGGACCGGCCGGTCCGGGCGGCAGCGGGGTCACGACGCAGGGAGCGCGGAGCCACGCGTACCGACCGGAACGACCGGTGGTGTGGCGCTTCGGCGCTCTGCAGAATGAGGCAGCATCAGGGTGCTGTGGAAGGAGGGCGTGCCGGGTCCGGCTAGAACCAGCCGCCGTTGTTGGAGCCGCCTGTTGGCGGGATCAGTTGCGCCTGCTCCGGCGACGGACAGATGTCATCCGCGTTCGGAGGACGGTCGCAGGTCGAGGATATGTTGGGTACCGCAACGCGGGCAGGTCGCGTGGACGCAGCCCGACGCGAGGTAGAAGCGGTCGCGCAACTTGATCTCCACCTGTCCGCCTGGCTCGTACATCGCCAGCAGGATCGGTGGATCGGCGCAGCGACATTCCCAGCGTTGTTTCGTCCCGCGTTTGCGCGTCGTGCTCGATTGTTCCGGCATTCGTCTCACCCCCTTTCTCGTAATAAGGTCATTCGCCGCGCCTTATAGGCGCGGCCTCTGGCGCGGGCTGACGAATCGGGCCGGCACGACCAGCCGCTCGCCTCCCTTCGCCGTCAGTTGGTCAATCGCGGCGTTCAGCTTCCGCGTCCTGTCGTCGGCATCGTCGAACAGCGAGAGCTGCCGTGCCGACGCCAGCCCGGACACCCGAACCCCCAGCAATCGGACCGGGCTGTCACGCTCGGCCAGCGCCCGGGTCAGCAGTGTCCGCGCCAGCCGGTGGATCTCCTGGTGCGCGTCAGTCGCCTTCGGCAGCGATTGCTGACGCGTGATCGTCGTGAAGTCGTTGTAGCGCAGCTTGAGCGTCACCGTCGTGCCGATCAGCCCCTCGCGGCGCAGTTCGGCGCCTGTCTCCTCCGACAGGTGGTAGAGCGGAGCGTCCAGCTCACGCAACCCACGCAGGTCGCGGCCGAACGTCTCCTCATGCCCGATCGACTTCTGCGGCTCGCGCTCCCACTCCGGGCGGACGGGGCGATCGTCCTCGCCGCGCGCCCGCGCCCGTAGTCGCTCGGCATCATTGCCGGCGACGGCTCGCAGCAGGAAATCCGGCGCGTTGGCCAGTTCCCCGAGCGTCCGGATACCGCTCTCGCGCAGCCGCTGGGCCGACTTTGGGCCGATCCCAGGCAGCCGCTCGATTGGCAACGGCGCGAACGTCGCCGCCTCCTGACCAGGCTGAACAATCCGCAGACCGTCCGGCTTGTCGAGGTCGGAGGCAATCTTGGCCACCAGCTTGTTACTGGCGACCCCGAGCGAGACGGCCAGACCGATCTCGTCGCGAACCCGCCGTTTCAGCTCTCGCGCCAGTGCCACCGCCCCGCCGAAGAGTCGGTCGGAATCGCTGGCATCGAGATAAGCCTCATCGATGCTGACGACCTCGACCAGCGGCGAGAACGAATCAAGGATCGCCCGGAACTGCCTCGACAGTTCACGGTAGTAGCGATGGTCACCACGTACGATGACCAGATCCGGACAGAGCCGCAACGCCTCGGCCATCGGCATCGCCGAGCGGACGCCGAAGGCTCGCGCCGGATAGCTGGCCGCAGCCACGACGCCGCGACCTTCCGGCGAGCCACCGACGACGACTGGCAGACCATCCAGGTTCGGCCGGCGGAGCACCTCCGCCGCCGCGAAGAAGGCGTCGAGGTCCGCATGGATGACCCAGCGTTGTCGACCGTGCCCGTCCACCGGCACCCCCTCAGCCCATTCATGCCAGGAAGTAGAACATCTGTTCTACTTCTGCCCTGATCTTAGAACGCTGTCTCTTCGCTGTCAATCCTGTTCCAGACAGTCAAATGTCCATCTGCCCCGCCATTCGACCGTCGGAAGCAGTCGGATGACCCTGGAAGATTAGGATGTCCTTCCCATACGCAACTCACCGCGCGATGCTTAGGATGACACGAGTCGTGTCACTTGCATGAGGAAATGGCGTGTGTCGTCAATCGCAATGAAGCATCAACCTGTGGACGAACGCACCTGGATCTCGTTGATACGGACTGATCTGGCGATTCGCTCGCTGGCAATCCTCGGCGCGATGATCGTCGCCCTCTACGTCATCGTCCGGCCATCAGGTGATTCCGAAACGATCCTCACCAACGCCATCTTCACGATCGTCTCCGGTGGAGCCGGGCTGCTCTGCTTGCGGACCGCCCACAGGCTGGGCAATGCAGGCCGCCCGTGGCAATTCTTCGGATTCGGCTGCATCGCCTGGTTCCTCGGCCAGATGGTCTGGAACTGGTATGACATCGTCCTCTGGACGACCGTACCCTACCCGTCACTGGCCGACATCGGCTATGCCGGATTCTACCCGTTCATGCTCATCGGGCTGGCGCTGTTGGTCCGAAACATGATCGGCGAATTACCAGCGGCGGAGATTGTGCTGGACAGTCTGATCGTCGTCACGGCCGGGGCATTGATCGCCTACGAAGTGTTCCTCTCGTCGTTCAATCACACAGATAGCTTGTCGACTCCAGCACTGGTCGTGACATTGGCATGGGAGGTCAGTTCATTCGGCCTCATCATGCTGACCGCACTCGCGCTCATCATCCGGACAGATCTGCTGACGCGCGGTCCACTCGGACTCCTGCTGGCAGGCTTTGTCGCCTTCGCGGCTGCCAACCTCGTCTACGGACGGCTGGCGCTGAATAAGGAGTATGCCGTTGGGGCATTGATCGACCTGGGCTGGCAGCTTGGGTTCCTGTGTTTTGGTATCGCGGCACTGGTCGCCGCCCAGGCGAATGGCATACCGACTCTCGCGAACGAGCATCACGGTCCGCGACGTGCCGCACTTGCCCGCATGGCACTTACCGTCCTGAGTGTCGCGATCACCACCGGCATCTCGGCATACGCTGCGACCCACCCGAACGCATCGCCAGTCATCGTCATCCTCGTCCTGCTCGCCGGTGGTCTGCTCGCCCTCCGACTCGGCTATGCAGCTCTCCAGACTGAGCACCTCGCTCGCCGTACGCGTGAACGCGACCGTATGACCGGCGTCGTCGCTGCGTCGAATGCGATCAGTTCGACACTCGACCTCGACCAGATCCTGCCATTGCTTGCATCGGCCGCCGCCGACTCGGTTGGTCGATCACGTGCCGAGGTCTACGTCTTCTCCGAGGACATGACGAGGGTTGAAAATAGCGCTGTTGTCGGATTCAGCGATGCAGAGTCCAGACGCCTCTCATCACTGATCGAAGCACCGATTGGTGCGTATCCCGCTGAACAACGCGTCATCGAATCGCTGAAGCCGTCGCCACAATCGATCAGTGAGCCTGGCATCCCTGCCGATGATGCACAGATGTTTGCAGAGATCGGCAAGTTGCACACACTCGTTACTCCACTCATCGCGCACGGACGGGTTCTCGGGGTGTTCGACGCCTGGACGCCCTTCGACGCGACGCCATTCGAAGCGGCCGATGTCGCTGCAGCCGCTGCCGTTGGCCAGCAGGCTGGACTCGCGATTCACAACGCGCGGCTGCTGGCCCGTTCTCGACAACACGCCACCGAGCAGGCGGCGCTCCTCCGCGTCAGCCAGGCAGCCGTCTCCAGCCTCGATCTCGACGCCGTCCTGGCCGAGATCGCGCAAGCCAGCCTCGGCGTCGCCAATGCCGAAGCCTGCGCGATCGAAATCTGGGATAAGGAACAGGGCGACACCGTCCTGGCGGCAGAATCGACCATTGACGCCTGGCCAGGAACGTCCGCCATTGGCAAGCGCATCTCGTTCGACGACTGGCCCGTCTCCCGGCGCGTGCTTCAGGAACAGGTGACGCTGAACATGCTCGCGACTGACCCGGAGCTAACCACCCGGGAGCAGGAGCATCTACGTGCGGACGACACCAACAGCATCCTGCTGGTGCCGCTGGTCGTCAACGGTCAGTCGCTTGGTATCTTGAACCTCTTCTCACGCAATTCGCGCAGGTTCTCGCCCGACGAGGTCCGCCTCGCCAGCGACCTGGCAGCCCAGATATCGATCGCGATTGACCGCGCCCGCCTGCACGAGGCATTGCGAGAGCGCGCGGATACCGATGGGCTGACCGATGTTCTCAATCACCGCGCAATCCTCGAAACGCTCGACGCCGAAGTCGCCCGGGCGCGGCGCGGCGGCCCGCCCTTCTCGGTTCTGATGGTTGACCTGGACGGCTTCAAGCAGATCAACGACACCCACGGTCACCAGGCTGGCGACCAGATGCTACGTGAGACTGCGGCATTCCTGCGCTCCAGCATCCGCGACATCGACTACGCCGGCCGCTACGGTGGTGACGAATTCCTGCTGATCCTGCCGAACACGGACACCGACGGCGCGCGCCAGATCGCCACTCGCCTGCTGGATCTGGCCGAAGACGCAACGATCGTGATCGATGGCCAGCGCTTCCCAATCCAGATCTCAGCCGGCATCGCGACCACCCCCGAGGATGGCTTCACCCGCCAGGAGATCCTCGCCGTCGCCGACACGCGCATGTACGAGTCCAAGTCGGCTCGACGCTGGATCCTCGCCGGGGCGCAGGGATAGCGTCAGGTTGCTCTACACCTATTCGCCATCAACGATAGGTGTTCGCCGGATGGTGACTCCGTCAGGGTGGATGCTGATGAATGCATCGAGATTGTTGGTGTGGTGATCAAGGATGTATCGCAGTCGGTTGACCTTGTTTTCGATCGCTCCGCCTCTGCCAAGACGAAACAGAATCACGCCTGCGTGAGGCCGAAGCTCATTGAAAACAAGGAACGTAAAGTCCTTATCGTTGGTGAGAAGGACTCGACTCTCGCTGAAGGCAACGGCTAACACATCGCGATCCGATATTGAGCGCGTGTAGTCGCGTACGATGGCTGTCACATCATGACCATGCGAACGAAGAAACCGGCCAACGCGTAATTCCATGCTCTCATCAAGCAGGAACTTCATGTGCGAGCGAACGCATCATCCTCAGACGACAGGAAGTAGATCTCTTCGCCTGCGATAACGGCGCTGGCATACGCAAGACACGCGCGGACATCGTCGATAGTCAGGCTCGGATAGTCTTCGAAGAATACGTCGAAATCAGGCTCGGCGGCGAGTCGGTCCAGCACGAGTTCAACTGAGATGCGTGTTCCCTTGACGATCGGCTTCCCAACGAGAATTTCCGGGTTAACGGTGATTCGATCTCGCAAGTCGCGTTGAATCGCTCTCATCGTTAGAACCTTCCAATTCTGTACCCAACTCACTTGCAGCATTATCATACGCGCACGCAACAGCCTCTGGTGGAACGGCTTCGCTCACAGGTTTGCGCCGCCAATCCCAGACCGCCCACCCCAAAGACACGACGTTGCCGGCCAGCACGACGAGCAGGATGCCGCTGAGCCACGGATAGACCCAGCTGTGGAACCAGATGTGGGAGACAACATAGCCGATCACCCCTGGAGGGGGTTCGCCAGATTCACCCGTGATCCGCAGCGAGATCGTGTGTCCAGTGTCACGCATCCCACGCGCCAGCGTCACGCGCTCGGTTGAACCATCGGGGGTGGAAAAGCTGAGTGGATCGCGCATCGTGCCGTCGATGATACGTTCGACGACGCCGCTACCGGACACCAGCAGATCCACCCGTTCGCCAGAGATGACCAGATCGATCGGCTCACCCCGCTCGATCTGCTCCTGTTGTGCCTCCGTCAGCGGATACGAGCCGATGCCGTTGGCCTTGATCCGTGGCGCACGGTCCCGCAACGCAAGGTAGGCCGGACGCGGCGTGAAGTCGTGCTTGACGAGCGCAAACCCCTGGGTCGGGTTACCAATCATGTCAGGGGCATCGGGCGGATGCGGGAAGCGAAAGGTCCAGACAGCCATCAGGCCCATCCACGGCCACTCACGCTGCGCGCGTAGGTAGCCCTGGACCAGATACTCTGCCTGCTGCTCCTCGCTGACCGGCTCGCCCCACGGCGACGGCTCGCCATCCCAATCGTCCGGCAGCGAGACCCAGCCATACTCGACAGCCCAGATCGGCGTCTCGTCATCCCCATGACGAACCATGATCTCGCGCGTCTGGATCGGCCGCGAGAAGTTGTTGCGCTCGAAGTCGATCCGGCGGTCGGACGGTGGGTAGCCGTAGCCGTAGACCATCACAGCGACGATGTCGAAGTAGTCGGCCCCGCCCAGCTCGTAGACCTGTTCGAGAAAGAGCAGGTCGCTCAGGTTCTCCGGTCCGGTCTGGTCGGTCGGCGCCAGTCCGGCGAGGAGGACGACGACCTCCGGATTAGCCCCACGCGCCGCATCGGCGCCGGCCTCCAACAGATCAACGTACCCAGCAGGGTCGATCGGCTTCGCGCCCCACTCCCCCTCCAGGTTCGGCTCATTCCAGATCTGGACGTAGGTGATCCGGCCACGGTAGCGCGTGACGACCTGCTCGACGAAGTTGGCATAGTCGGAGAGCCGGTCAGGTGGGCCATCGACGGTTGGGTTTGGCTGGTTCGCCTTCGACCACGGCGGTGGCTTCTCCAGCCGGGCGATGATCTCGATCCCACGCGCGTTCGCCTCATCGACGATCCGATCGTACTTCTCCCAGGTCGAGTTCCCGTGGGAATCGATGTAGACGCCCGGTTGCGGCTCGATCTCGTACCAGCCGAAGATCTGGCGGATGAAGCCGTAGCCGCCGTCGCGAATCATGTCCAGCGACCGCTCGACAACTTCCGGGTCCGGCTCTTCGTTCAGGAAGGTATTGATCCCCATCGGGTTGACATCGGTGTGCGGAATCGGATGCCAGGCGCGTCCGGTCGCGACGCCACGCGTGTAGAACTCCTCGGCGACCGGCACCAGCAGTAGCGTCCCGACCAGCCCGGTAATCACGACAAGGTGCAGCACGAATCGAACCGGCAGGTTGTCACCGCGCAGCGCCCTGACGAGCCAGACCGGGATCACGGGCCACCCTCGACACGAATGCTGTGTCGGCCGCCCCCTCCGGGCAGGCATGCACGGCATCGAAGATAGACGTGGCACGCGTCGTCGATGGTCATACCCATGAGTGTATCGTGTGCATCGCTGGTCATCCGATACCGTCGAAAGCCTGCCGGTACAACCGGAACCGCATCCGTTGGATTGTCATCCTGAACCGCAGTGAAGGATCGCCTGGCCTTGGATACACGGAGGCTCGGGCGGGACAGTGGAGCACTGCCGAGCGGCGCACTCCTGTCTCGTACGCAGAGCGATCCTTCACTGCGGTTCAGGATGACAATCCAGGGAGTACGGTTCCCCTTCAACCATTCAGTCCTTCGCAGCCCCTTCGATCAGAGTCACTCCGACACAGTTAGACAACCTAAAGGTTGAGAAACCTTCCCGCCTGCGGCAAAATAGAAAGGTACCGGACACGTCCGTCAAGGATCGACGTGCCGCCGGTCTGCTTGAGGGGGATACACACCAATGCCAACAATCACCGAAGATCAGATCATCGAGGCGATCCGCCCTGTACAGGATCCGGATCTGGGCCGCTCGCTGGTCGAGCTCAACATGGTCAAGGGCGTCGAGATCGACGGCGGACGCGTCAAGATCAACGTCGAGCTGACGACACCAGCCTGCCCGCTGCGCGGCAAGATCGAGGACGATGTCCGTGCTGCTGCCGTCACCGTGCCGGGTGTCGATGATGTCGCGATCGCCTTCACCGCTCGCGTGCGTTCCAGTGGGATGGGGCATGCCCGACAAGACGCCACTGAGCGGCGTCAAGAATGTGATCGCGATTGCCTCCGGTAAGGGAGGCGTCGGCAAATCTACCGTCGCCGTCAACATCGCCGCCTCACTGGCCCGCGACGGAGCCAAAGTCGGCCTGTTGGACGCCGATGTCTATGGCCCCAGCATCCCGCTCATGATGGGCACCAGCGCCAAGCCGATCATGCAGGAGAACAAGATCGTCCCGCTGGAGGCGTTCGGCGTCAAGATTATGTCGATTGGCTTCCTGCTGGATGCCGACCGCGCCCTGATCTGGCGCGGCCCGCTGGTGGCCCAGCTCATCAACCAGTTCCTCAACGAGGTCGCCTGGGGTGAACTCGACTATCTCGTCATCGACCTGCCGCCCGGCACTGGCGATGTCCAGTTGACGCTCGTCCAGAAGATCCCGCTCTCCGGCGCGGTGATCGTGACGACGCCACAGGACGTCGCGCTGGCTGATGCGATCAAGGGTATCCAGATGTTCCAGGAGGTGAAGACACCGATCCTCGGCATCGTCGAGAACATGTCGTTCTTCATCTGCCCGTCGTGTGGTGAGCAGACCGAGATCTTCGGCTTCGGCGGCGGCGAACGAACGGCAGAGCGCTACAACGTCCCGCTCCTCGGCCGGATCCCGCTGGACACCGCTGTCCGCCAGGGCGGGGACATCGGCCACCCGATCACCGTCTCCGAGCCGGAATCGCCTCCTGGCGAAGCCTTCCGCGACGCCGCACGCCAATGCGCCCGCAGACTGGCGATCGACGCCGTCGAGAAGCCCCGCCGGCCGACGATCATGCTCAAGCAGGCGCGGTGACGAAGGGAACAGGTGACAGGTATCAGGGGCTGGTCCGATGCGGATCAGGCCCCCGCTATCGGTCGCCGCGCGCGCCACTCAAGGATCACGAATGCAACGACAATCGTCGCGACCGTCGCTGCTGAGATTGCGATCCCGATCTTGAGCGACGTAGGTTCGTAGCGCAACTCGACGACATGCTCGCCGGCTGGGATTGGGACCGCGCGCAACAGATGGTCGGCCACCAGCACCGGCACTGGTTCGCCATCAACGTACGCTTTCCAGCCCGGATCGTATGACTCACTCAGCATCAACAGCCCCGGTGCATCGCTCGATGTCTCCAGTTCGAGACGGTCGGGCGATTCAGCCGTCATCGTTACCTGATCCGCCGATGGGTCAGAGGCCGGTGCCAGCTCGGGCGGTGTCGTTTCGAGCAACGCCGTTGTGCGTGGATCGACATTGCCATTCGCCAGTAGTGGTAATGCGTCGCCGGTAGCGACCTGTCTAGCCTCGTGAACGATCCATGCCTGCGGGACGGCCTGCAGATTCTCAAGCACCCGCACCTCTTCGTCAGCGTAGATCGTTGGAAACAGTTCGCTCATCCTCTGCAGATCGCTGCGATCGCTCGGAATGTCGGCCGGCACCACGATATAGCGAATGTTCAGCAAGTCGAGTAATGGAGAGCCGACCCCGATGGAATAGACGTTCGCGTCGTGATATTCCTGTGGGTGGCCGTTGAGCGCCGTCAGGAACTCGACGAAACGCTTCGGCTGGACTGGGTTGTAGCCTTGCGCGTCATCGAGGCCATGCAATGTCCCACGGTTGTTGACGAGCAGTTCGACGGTTTCCGGTGATGCGAACTGGTAGCGATAGAGCACACGTTGGCCATCGGCGATCGCCCGCTGTGACTGGTCGAACCCGATGTAACGTCCAGGATCTTCGGCTTCCTGTTGCTCGATGAAGGCGACTGCGCCGGTCCGCTCGTAATACTCATCAAGGTCGACACGGTGGAAACCGCCGTATGGCGCCTGCGACGCTATCCCCTGAAACCCAACCAGCAGATCGAACGCGACAACCGCTACGACCAGTACCGGTGCTGCCCAACGAACAGACCTGAGTCCCCGAGCCTTGACGACAATCAGCAACGACAGCGCCAGGACACCGAGGCCAATGACCACCGACGCACCAGTGGCACGCACCAGCAGCAAGGTCACGACACTGCCGACTGGCAGGCCGATGACCGTTATGATCTGCCCACGTGAGAGCCGCTCGCGCCGAAGCGTGTCGATCGCGGCGCCAGCCAGCAGCGCGAACGCGAGATAGCCGACGACAGCAACCCTCTCAGGCCAGTGCTTGTGCAGTTCCTCGAAACGCGGAAGGACGGCATAGAGCAGAAGGTGTAACGGCGTCGTCCATGGCGCAGCCAGCACGAGCGCGCAGAGCCCGAAGGCAGCGAAGAATTTCGTCCCAATCCAATCGCGCGCCAGCCAGAGTGCGGCGATCGACAGGATGGCGACAGCCGTGCCAGGGTAGTGCAACGACGGGTCGAAGAATCGGCCGAGCACCATGCCAGGCGTCACACCGCCAATCTCAGCCGCCCAGGCACTCTCGCCGCTGTACTGTCCCCCAGCGACATTGGAGCGATTGACATACTCCAGTCGCGGTAATATCCCGGCCGCCGCCAGCCCAAAGCCAATTGCGAGAACGGCGCCGCCATGCAGCGCCGCATCCTGCACGCGGCCCGGCCATGATCGGTCGGGCACGGCAGGTGAGAAGAGTGTCCGGAAGGCGATGAACGCCCCGAGTGCCAGCAGGAGATAGTACGAGCCCTGACCGAGCCAGGCAGCCAGCCCCTGACTCAGGGCGAGTCCCGCAATCGACCACCCAATAAGTCGCCGCGACCAGGTGCGGCTACGGATCGCCAGTTCGGCTCCGACGAGCGCAACCGGTGCCCAGGTCGCGACCTCGAGTGCCGCCGGGCAACAGACTGACCGGCCGAGGACTGGCCCGGAGAGTTCATAGGCGATGGCCGCAACCAGAGCCCCGCCGACGCCGATCTTCAGCAAGCGAGCCAGGACGTAGGTCGCGAATCCCGCGATCGTCAGGTGCAGGAGCAGAAATGCCGGGACCGCCAGCGGTAGTGAGAAGATCGTGAAGAGCAGCATGGCCGGCAGGTAGGTCCAGCCGGATTGCGGGTCGGCCGCGAATGGGGCTCCGGCGAACTGGTATGGGTTCCAGCCAGGAATCTCACCAGCCCGCAACTGCTCACCAAGGAAGTCGTACCAGGGATAGAACTGAGTCGCTGAATCCTGCCCGATCAGCGTGCCGCCGTTGAACAATTGCCCCGCTGCGAAGGCTGTGACGACGACAATCGCCAGCGCCGCGAAGCTATCTGGTTGCCACCAGCGTCTCGAAACCTGAGGTACGTCGACCGGCGCATCCGCGACGTTCTGATATGACTCGACGTGCTGCAATCTTGCAAGGCCTCCCGTGGCGCACCCGACGACACTGGTCCGCAAATGACCAAACCGTCACTCGCTGCAACGCCAAACCTGTGCCATTGTGCTTCGCCACGAATCAGCGTGCCACATCAACGCTCCGACAGGACCCTCGGTGGTCTGGTCGCAGTGTCGATTTCGCCCCGTCCAGATCTACTCCAGCCACCCCATCGATGCTGCCACCGTGCTCTGACACGGCCGGAGAACAGACTTCGCTCGACGAGGATCGCCGCACCTGCGACGATGAAGCCTCCGACGATGTCCAGCACGTAGTGATTGCCGGTGACGATGACCGTAACGCACATCAAAGCCAGATGCAGCCCGCCAAGTAACGCACCGATTCGCCAGCGGGGCAGCGCCGCCGCAAGCAAGAGGGCCGCGATCGCCGTCCAGCCAATGTGCATGCTCGGCATCGCGGCAAACTGGTTCGCCCCGCCAACCACGTCGGACGACGACTGGACGCCTGCGTAAACGGCCATTGTATCGACGAACGGGTAGCCGAACGGCTCCATGAAGCGTGGTGGCGCGAGCGGGTAGATCGCATACCACGGCAGCGCGATCAGCGTCGCGATCATGAAGTAACGCCAGATGCGTCGGAAGTCAACCGGCGCGAGGATGAGGCACAGCACCGCGCAGACATAGAGCGCCGGCTTGAAGTTCTGGTAGTACAAGTTGAAGAAGTCGATCAGCGAGCCGCGCTCAAGCACCCACTGCTGCATTGGCAACTCGACGCGCGTAACGGCGAACCCCAGCGTCCGCTGGAGGTCGATAATCTCGAGCGCGTTGTCGAACCCCTCTACAGGCGGCTGCTGAAAATACGTCCTCCGAAGCCACGAGTACAGCGCGAGTGCGACGAACAGCACGATCACCCGGACAACGTTGGCCCCGAAGCGTCCGCCAGCTCCACGACCTACGCCAGTCACTGTTCCGTATGCGATCGATTGAACTACCCCTCCCCTTCAAGTACGATTCCAGACAGTCTGCCGACTAGTTCTCAGCAAGAATACGCAAGCGCAACCTGCCGAGGACGGCCCGACCACCTTTGGCAAGCTCAGCTTGCCCGTCCGTGAAAGCCCCAGAGTGATGCTCGAGAATGTCGATGAGGCCGAGCAATGCCTCCCGCATTGACGACGCGTGATGATTCGAAACCGTCGCGGCCAGCAGATCCTGTAACCTGGAATCAGCATCCACCTCGAACGATATCCAACCTCGGACGCCGCCATGTGTCATTCCGAATGCGTCCATGAGACCCATCCGCATTTGGTGCAAGGCATACGTTGCGCTCCAAAGCCGATCGCGACGCAAACTCCGTTCACAATACAGCGCGTGCCGAACACAGGATGCAAGCACATCCTCAGCGGTCTTCCCCGGAACGAGCAGACGTTTGCTCGCGGCTTCCGCAATCAGATTCGCATCGAGGCTGCCATGGAGGACACGCATGGATTCGATGATGTTTGGACTGGTCGTGTCAAGCGAATGGTAGCGAACGGAAAGCTCGACTAACGAATCGAGGACGATATCGACGGCGTCGCTGGCCGCGGGAACCACGAGCGCGACACGCTCATCGATCGCCGCCAGCGTTGGAGATAATCGATTCCACTCTTCGATGGGATCAATGTCTACATCATCAGTGACAACAATGTCGAGATCTATATCAGAGAATGCATCCCAGTTCCCTCGCCCGACGGAGCCAAAGACCACAAATGCTCTGACGCGAGCATCCTGCGCATAGTGGTCGCACAAAGCCCGCAATATCGCCTGGTGTCGTTCCGTTCCCGGAAGAGGACTGAGATCGGTAGCCACGTTAATTCCTCGTTATCCTCCGACTTCCCGGCGCAGGTCGCGGGCGTCCTTGATGACGGTGGCGATGTCGGCCCGGACAGCTTCCAGTCTCGTCCGCTCGGTCGTGACGAAGCGGGTGTAGGGGGCGATCGCATCGCGGATGCGGCGGACGGAGCGGCCCAGCTCGGCCTCGAAACCGTCGTTGAGGACATCGCTGAGCTGGCGTTCCAGTTCGGCCGAGCGGCGGCGCAGTTCCGAACGCGCCTTGCGCTTGCGGGCCGGCAGGATGAAGAGGCCAAGACCTGCGACCGTCGCCGCCGCCAGGATGCCGGTCACGTCGGCGGCTGCCGTCGTGGCCATCGCGACGACAACCGCACCAAGGCCAACGGCACCGACCTGGACGATGCCAACCTGGAGCATCGCTTCCTTGACGTTGGCAGCCAGGACCGCCGCCTCCGCATCCTGGTCATACCGCTCGACGACCGACTCGGCCTGCCGCGCGACGTGCGTGATCAGTGTTTGGCGGTCGGCGGCGAAACGGGTGCCGACCTCGCCGACCATGTCGTCGCGGTAACGCTCCAGCGCCCGGCGGTCGAGTGTTTCAGTGACCGCCTGCCAGGTCGCGTAGATCCTGATTGACCATCCAGTCGATCAGCTCGTTGATCGTGTCGTCGATCTGCCGTTCAGTGTCGGCGACAACATCGCGCTCGAACGCCTCGCGGGTGTTGTCGGAGCGCATCAGGTCGAAGACGCGCCCGATCCGGATGTACTCGTCGAAGAAGCGGTCGGCGCGTTCGTTGAGGCGGTGGACGATGTTCTCGACCCGCGTGATGTAGGTGGCGAACTCGCGCCGCATCTCCGCCTCATAGTCGGTCAGCAGTGCCTCGATCCGAGCGATCGTAGCCGCGTCCAGCTCCAGCAGCGAGAGCCGCTCATCGGCGATCCCGGCGTAGCTGCCGAGCAGCCGCTCCGCGACGCCGAGCGGGTTGAGCAGCTTGAGGCGAATCCGTTCTTCCTCGTCAAGCGTGCTGATGATGTACTCGCGCAAGGCGTCAAAGCGTCCGCGCGGGTCGCCCCGGTCGGCCAGCTTGGCCGAGATCGGGAAGATCAGCGGCTCGATCCCCAGCAGTCGCGCCATGTTGCCGGAGATGAAGCCGACCACCTCCTGTAGCTGCTGATCGCCCTCCAACAGGTCGATCTTGTTGAGGACGACGACGATCTTCTTGCCCCAGTTGCGGATCTCTTCGAGAAACACCCGCTCCGACTCGGTGAAGGGCCGGTCGGCTGAGGTCACGAACAGGACCAGGTCGGAGCGTGGCACGAAGCGCTGCGAGATGGCCTCGTGCTCGCGCATGATCGCGTTCGTGCCGGGCGTATCAACGACGTTGATCTCGCGCAGGAACGGGGCCGGATGGCGGTGGACGATGATGCCGTCGTTGGTGACATCCTCCTGCCCTGCCTCGCCATAGACCAGCAGGTGGATCATGCTGGTCGTCGGCGTCACGCCTTCCGGCATGACCGGCTCGCCGAGCAGCGCGTTGATGAAGGCCGACTTGCCGGCGTTGAACTCACCGACGATCACCAGCAGGAAGAGCGTTTCCAGCTGTTGGCGCGCCTGGCGCAGGAGCCGGAGTTCCTCGTCGGCCCGATCCGAGCCGGGGAACGCCCGCGCGACCGCCTCGGTCCGCGTCAGCAGGCCGACGGCACGCTCGCGAAGCTCCTCCTCCTGCCGCGACAGGACAGAGCTACCAGCGCCGATGATCTCCCTGAACCGCTCGGACACGCCGTTTCCTCCACGACACGCGACATTCACAACCTGATTCTGCCATCGCAATCCACCTGCCGGGAAATCGAATCGGAGAATCCATCCGCTGACATGTGACAAACATCACAATATATGTGATCAATATCACGATTGCGTTAGAGAAAACCAACGCTTGACGAATTCGCGTACAGGACTATGGTTAGGATCAAATGATAACGGTCGCGGCACTCGGCAGTGTTACGACCACCGCCTAGCGGGGAGGTTCCCAATGACACGATCACGACTCGCCGGCTGGAACCTGGCCTTCCTGGCCATCATGCTGATTGGATACGCTGCCGCGATCTACCATGCCACCAGCGACCGTTGGGGCAACGCGATTATCGCCGCCGCTGCCAGTACGATTGGAACCGTCGTTGTGCTGCTCTGGAAGCCAGAAGAGGTGGCGGAGCCCAGGCCGCCCAGACGTAGCCCGCGCCAGGCCATGCACGACATGATGTCCAGCGAGCAGGTCGAGCCGGAACGCAGCCGCTGGCTGAGCGGCTCAATCGTCGCCGGCTTCGTCGCGACGATCGTCATGTCGCTGCTGCTACTGTTCGCATATGCGTTCACCGGCTTCCTCGGTGATGAGGACGGCAGCCAACTCTCGAACTGGTTCTGGAACCTGCGAAACAACGAACTGACCGAAGGCGCGCTCGACATCCCAATCGCCGCCTTCAGCATCAACCTGCTGGCAGGTCTCGCCTGGGCGCTGGTCTACGGCGGTATTGTCGAACGGCGAATGTCGGGTCCCGGCTGGCTGCGCGGGATGCTCTTCTCCCTGTTGCCGTGGCTGCTCTCGCTGATCGTCTTCTTTCCGGCCGTGGGTGGCGGACTCTTCGGCAGCGACCTCAGTGCCGGTCCACTCCCGGCGATCGGCAACCTCGTCCTGCACCTGATCTACGGCGCGATCCTCGGCACCGTCTTCGCGATCCCCGAAGTCAGCACCGACGCGATCGACACCCGCGCGGCCCGCTCCCAGAATGACGGCACCGCGATCGGCCTCGTCGTCGGCCTGACGGTTGGCCTCGTCGTCGGCGCGACCATCTCCGCCTTCGTAGCGTCCGACGTGACCGACGGCGTCAACATCACTCTCGTTGGCGGCGGCATCGGCGTCCTGGTCGGCGGTCTGGTCGGCTCCTTCGCCGGCGTCGACTTCGGGACGCGGCGGGAACTCGGCTGATAGCCAGTCAGCCGGTCAGCCAGTCAGCCAGTCAGCTAGTCAGTTCGCTGGTCGAACGTATCAACTCCAACCAACAGCCTGACCGGCTGACCAACTGAATGACTGACCGACTACTCCGCCTGCCCCAGATGCTCCTTGAACCAGCCGAGCGTCCGTTCCCAGCAGTCCTCGCGGTGCTCGGCTGGGCCGTTGCGACGGAACCCGTGGGCGCCGCCTGGGTAGCGGGCGAATTCGACCTCGCAGCCAGCCTTCAGCAGCGCGACGAACATCTGCTCGCCCTGGCCGATTGGACAGCGTTCGTCCGCCTCGCCGTGGATGATGAGCGTCGGTGTCGTCGCACGGTGGGCATAGGTCGAGGGCGAATGCGCCTTGTACCACTCCTCGGACTCGTGGGGCTGACCACCCCACTGCAGTTCGCCGAAGGTATGGCTGATGTCACTTGTGCCGTACATCGACTCCAGGTCGAAGCACGGCGCACCGCAGACGGCAGCTTTGAAGCGCTGTGTCTGGCCGATGATCCAGGCGGACATGTAGCCGCCGTAGGAGTAGCCGGACACTCCGGTCCGCTCGGCGTCGACGTAGGGGAGTTCCAGCGTCTTGTCCATGACCGCCATCAGGTCGAGGTAATCCTCTCCACCCCAGTCGAGCGTCACCTGCTGGGTGAAGTCGCGCCCGTACGACGACGATCCGCGCGGGTTGGAGTAGACCGTCACGAAGCCGTTCGTCGCCAGCAGCTGGTGGAGCGGAGTGAAGGCGTAGCCGTAGAAGCCGTTCGGCCCGCCGTGGATCTCGAGGATGGCCGGATACTTCTTCGCTGGGTCGAAGTCGGCCGGCTTCAGCAGCCAGGCCTCGATCGTGTAGCCGCCCCGCTCGATATCGAAGCGTTCCCACTGGGCTGGTGGGTGCTCGGCCAGCACGTCGGCGTTGTAGTTGGTGATGACCTTGCCCTCGTTGGTCTCGTTGTCCCAGACGTGCAGGTTGCCGATCTCAGTCATGCTCGTCCGCGACTGGACGATGTAGCGGTTGCTACTGTCGGTGCTGAAGCCGCCGTGCTGCGCCTGCCATGTCTGAACCGGCTCGACGCTGCCCTGCTGGCTGTCGATGACGTAGAGTCCGCTGCCACCGGCCCGAACCGCGTGGAAAAGCACCTGCCGATCGTCGAGCCAGATCGGCTGCGACGGAGCCGCGTCGCCCGGCGCGCCACCAACCGGCAGCGATTGCAGATCATCGGTCAGCCGCTGCACCTCGCCGGTCGCGATCGTATAGACGAAGTAGTCCGACTGGAAGGTCTGCGTCTCGTCGCCGCTGAAGATGATCCGATCCCCGGAAGGCGACCACGAGAAGGTCGAGACGGTCCCCATCTCCGGGCCGATCCGCTTCATGCCGCCGGTCGCAACGTCGATCAGCGCCAGTTGCGAGCACATCCCGTTGCGGTTGGTGACCTGGACGGCGATCGTTCCGCCATCCGGCGACCAGCGCGGGAAGGCGTGGTCGACGGCCTCGGACGTCAGCCGCCGTCGATCGCCCGACTCGACGCCAACCACCCAGATGTGCAGCCGCTTGTCGTTAAGATAGCCGCGGCCGTCCTGCTTGTAGTCGATTCGCCGCGTGACGCGCACCTTCGGCGCGCCATCCTTCGGCGCCTCTTCCTCGTCAGGGTTCTCCGGATCGAAGATTGTGCTGTAGGCGATGTGGGCGCCGTCCGGCGACCAGACGAGGTCGCTGATGCCCTGGTTGTGCTTCGTCAGTTCACGAGCGTCGCCGCCGCTGCCGGACGGCAGGACGAAGATTCCGCTCTTCTTCTCGCCGACGCGGTCCGAGACGAACGCGATCTGGCTGCCGTCCGGAGACCAGCGCGCCCCGCCGTTGCGCTTGCCGCCCCAGGTGAGCTGTCGCCCGTTGCCACCGTCGATATCGCAGATCCAGACTTGGGCCGTACCCTTTTTCGTCTCTTTGTCCATCTGCGCCAGCGCGTACAACACCGAACGACCGTCAGGCGATACCTGCGGGTCATCGGCGGCCGTGAACCCGTAGACCAATGTCTCAGGTGAGAGTGGGCGTGTCATGATTATCTCCTTCTCCATCCCCAGTCGGCGGTTGACCTCCGCCGGGCGAGAATACCGCCATCGCCCCCGCCAGGCAATGATTCGCGACCTGGGGTGATTGACGATCGGGCGTTCCTCGCCTACTCTAGACGCCATAATCGCGGATTTTTCGCATAGCACCACGCGATACGGGCACAGACCCGCCGGAAAGGCAGGGCAGATGACAGGAACGAGCCATGCGAGGACGGCGGCTGCCACAGCCGCTGTGACCGGCTGACCGGGGAGCGATTCTGGCCCGACGTCATGTCCCAGACCGAGACATCATCACGACCCCAGCGCGTGCCACGCAGCTCCCCTTCTCCCGATCACTCATACCAACCATCCACACCCCGTGGCGCCCGCGCAGCGCCGGGGTATTTGACGCAACTGGAAACAGGGGAGCACGACGGTGGCGTCCAACAGCAAACGGAACTGGCAGTACGAAGAGTTCGATGACGATACATTCGATGACCTGACCGACGAGGCGATCGACTTCGAACCGGTCCGCTCGACCCGCAAGCCCGCCAAGCAAGGCAAGCCCAAGCGAACCGAACGCGCCCGCCCGGCCGCCGTCCTCGACATCGACGAAGAACAGGAGGACGACGAGATCAACGAAGCGGTCGAACGCAAGGCGCGCGAGAAGCGCCGGGCGATCATCAGTGAGCCGTTCAAGTGCCGCAACTGCAAGGCGTTCATCGGCGAGCCGCCGACCGGCGGCCAGCAGCGCAACCACTGCCCGATGTGCCTCTACTCACTGCATGTCGACGACAAGACCCCCGGCGACCGCGCCAGCGAGTGCCGCTCGCTGATGGAGCCGATCGGCGTCTTCTACCGCCGCAATCTGGAACAGGTCGTCGTCCACCGCTGCCTCGGCTGCGGCTTCACCCGCTACAACCGGATCGCCGCCGACGACAACCCGATCCTGCTCAATGAGCTGCCGATCGTCGATCCACCGGAGGTGGGGAGCGCGTCGGACGAGGAGTGATCGTGGTTCGGGAATCGGGAATCGGGGGTGGGTAACGCAGTCCTTGTCTGGACCGAACCACGGTCCCGTCTGGGGATGAACGGTTTTACCAACTCCCGAATCCCGATTCACGACCACCGATCGCCTACGCCGCCCGCAACACCCCTCGCCCCGCAACCTCCAGCGCATAGTCCACGATCCGGCCGGGGATGTTGACGCCCGTCGTCTCGATGCTGTTGCGGAACTCCATCGTCGCGTTGATCTCGTTGACGAGCAGGCCACGGTTGGGATCCTCGAAGACATCGATCGCGAGGATGCCACCGCCAACGGCTCCCGCCGCCTGTGCGCAGAGGTCGGCCAGTTCCGGAGTGACCGGGCAGTTGCTGGCGAGACCGCCGCGTGCCGTGTTGGTGATCCAGTGCTCCGACGAGCGGTAGATCGCGCAGATCGTCTCGCCGCCGACGACGAAGGCGCGGATGTCACGTCCACGCTTCTCGACGTACTCCTGAATGTAGATCGTGCCGTGGTGGAAGCCGCCGAGCACCTGCTTGTGCTCGATGACAGCCTCGGCCGCGTCGCGGTCATTCACCTTCGCCAGTAGCCGCCCCCAGGATCCAACCGGCCGGCTTGATGACGGCCGGGTAGCCGAGATCCTCGATTGCAGCCAGCGCCTGTTCCGGAGAGAACGCCACCCGCAGTCGTGG
The DNA here is from genome assembly GCA_963763325.1 of uncultured Chloroflexia bacterium. Lineage (GTDB taxonomy): Bacteria > Chloroflexota > Chloroflexia > Thermomicrobiales > CFX8 > JBBECJ01. Next base: position 214,782 of record CAVXOL010000022.1, on the reverse strand, counting down.
CTGCGGCATACCGGCTCTGGCGAGCGCCGCCGACGTACGGACCTTGTCGTTCGACAGTTCCAGCACCGCCGATCCGTTGACGACCGGCACACCGACCGCCTCCAGCATCGTCACGACGTGGAACGTCCGCTGCTGCGAGACGCCACGGGCGATGACGACATCGTAGTCCCAGCCGGTTGGGTCGAACGAGAGGTCGAGCGTCCGGTCATCGATCCGCTCGCAGGATATGCCGCGCTGCTCAATCTCGCTGAAGAGCAGTCGTTCCTCAACCCGCAGCGGGCCGTAGATGACCGCGATTCGTGGGTATGCGCGCATGGTTCCGTTCTCCTTCTTGGTGTTCAGATCGTTGCATCTCATCGGCAGCACGGGACGACAGTCGCGCCGAATGACGCGTAGCCGGCCCGCAGCGTTTGGAGACGACGTTCTGCTGGAGAACGGACGATTTCGAGGCACCACGAATCCACGACGAGATCGACCGTCCGCGATTCATGCTGCGCATCGAAACCTCCATGACTTTCTGTGTTAACCCAATTCGATACGGGCGACATCGCCCGTACCGGATTGGATTCAAAATGATTGACACGGTGTCGGGAAAACGCCGGAAACAACAAACCGCCGGCCCCCGGTTGGGGACGAGCGGTGTCAGGCTCGTGGTACCACCCCACTTCGCCGCGCCCTGGCGGGTGCGGCCTCTGCCCACGATGATCCTCGCGATCGTCGCGGCGGCCCGCTAACGGTGGGCCATGCCGTCGCCGCCTACTGAGCGCACATCGCGCCGTTCGGGGCGAGGCTCCGAGGTCTTCTTCTCCGGCGCAGTCGGTCCCGCATCACAGCCAACGCGGTTCTCTGGCCCGCTTCTACCGGGTACTCGTCCTCATCAACGCCTGTCGCGTTTAATGAATAGACGCTACAGATCAATCGGCGTTCTGTCAACCCCAGCTCATGTCGACGCCGTACATGATCAGGCCCAGTCGTCGAGCGACGGCCTGCGATGCGAGGTTGTCCCAGGCGGTGCTGTAGAGCGGTATCCGCCCGGACGAGCGGATTGCCGCAGCCCAGGCGGCGGTGACGGCAACCGCATAGCCCCGGCCACGATAGTCCGGCAGTGTATCAACCCCCGCTTCTGCAGCGTCGACCCCGATTCGCGAGCTGAAGCAGACCGACACCGCCACACCATCTTCGATGACCGCGAAGCCTGGCGCCCAGCCGTGAAGATCGTCATAGAGCCAGCGGAACGTGTCTCTCGGCGAGGTCGCGGTTGGCCTCTGTCAACTGGACGACGTTACCAGGTGCCGCGATCGACTCGGGGAACCGATAGGCTGGGCCTCCCGCCTCCCTGGAGACCGGCGCGTGCTCTGACAGCGCCCCCCGCAACTCGTCCATAACGGCTGGCTCAGGTGACAGATCGGCGACACGCGGTTCTCGTTCGATGATCTCCTCGACACGTCGGATCATGGCGTCCGGCACCGTCGCGCCGAAGCGGGCGACATGGCCATCATTCGTGCGGCCGAGAAAGAGTCGAGGGCCGAATGTTCCGTTCGGCTCGTTGCTGCCCAGTATCCGCCCGCGTTCATCGAACCGAAATAGCGTCGCCGCCTGAATGGCCATCAGGTCATGGTCGTTCACGGCTAGCCCTCCACTTCCTGTTGACCAGAACATAATCCGAAGTTGACATCATGTCGCAATCGGTGTTACAGTGTGCGTCACGATGCAGACTCTGTGAAGGATGTCACGAACGCCATGAACGCGAACTTCAAACGCATGAGGAGCCCCAGGCGCGGCTGATTGAAAGATCAGCCACTTACCCGCTGCCTGACCCACCGCTCTTCGTTGTGTTCTGGAGTAGATCGTGACAGCCCATCAATCCGATTCCGCCCATAGTACGTCGTCCGTTGCCGCGATCCTCGCGGTAGTTGGCGTTTCCCCTATCCCTGGACGCGTCAGGCTGTACGCCTGACGTGCCGCGTGCGCATTGCTCGTCGATGCGTGCGACCGGTGGCCCGTCAGGCCGTGCAGCCCGACTGACCACGCTGATCCAGGGAGATATGAGGGAAACCCGACGATGTCTACGACAACGACACTGACACCAACTGACAACTACACCGACCAGACGCTGCTCGACGGCGCGCTGGCGAAGGTCGCCGCGACCGATGTTCCGGCCGTCAAGAAGATCGCGATCGCATTCTCCGGCGGGCTGGACTCGACGCTCTGCATCGTCCTCGCCAAGCAGAAGTACGACGCCGAGCCGGTCCTGATCACCGTCGATGTCGGCCAGGGCGAGGACGAGATCGCGATGGCCTTCGAGAAGGCCGCGCTGCTCGGGATCGAGCCGATCCTGATCGACGCCAAGCAGGAGTTCGCCGAGCAGTGGCTGGCGAAGGCGATCATGGCCAACTCCGACTACAACGGCTACCCGGTCTCGACCTCGATGACGCGCCAGTTGATCGCCGCCAAGGTCGCCCAGGCCGCCGTCGAGCTTGGCTGCGACGCGCTGATGGAGGGCTCATCCGGCAAGGGCAACGACCAGTACCGGATGCACAACGTCTTCACCATCTTCGCGCCGGACCTGAAGGTGATCGTCCCGGTCCGCGACTTCGACCTGACGCGCACCGAAGAACTGGCCCTCTGCGCCCACTACGGCGTCCCAGTCACCGAGATCATCTCCGGTGGCGACGACAAGACGATGTGGTGCCGCTCGATCGCCTCTGGCGGGATCGGCCTCGACACCGTCCTGCCGGACCACATCTGGATGTGGCTGACGCCGCCGGCCCAGGCGCCGGACGAGCCGACGACGATCACGCTGACGCTTCGAGGACGGCCTGCCGGTCGCCCTCAACGGCCAGCACCTGCCGCTGCCGGAGATCATCCAGACGCTCAACGAGATCGGCGGCGCGAACGGCATCGGCAAGATCGACATCTGGGAAGACGGGATCATGGATCTCAAGTCCCGTGAGATCTACGAGGCGCCGGGCGCGAAGATCATCCTCGCCGTCCACAAGGACATCGAGGGGATGACGCTGACCAAGCAGCAGGTGGCCTTCAAGAAGACGGTCGACCAGACCTGGGCCTCGCTCGTCTACCACGGCGAGTGGTTCCAGCCGCTCAAGGCCGACCTCGACGCCTTCATCGCCAGCACCCAGTCGGTCGTCACCGGCACCTGGACCGTCACGCTCTACAAGGGCAACATCGACATCATCGAAGCGCGAGTCAGCCGCGTCGCTCTTCAAGCCGGAGCTACGCTCGATCGCCAGCAGCGGCTTCAACCAGCAACTCTGCGGCCCGGCCGCCTACATCAAGGGCCTGCCGTACCAGGTCCTCGCCCTCCGCGACGCTGAGATGGCGGCGAACGAGAGCGGGGTGAAGGAGGCGCTGGTAGCGGACTGACGAAACCCCTCCCCCAGCCCCCTCCCCTAAGAAGGGAGGGGAGTAAGGATCGGAGGGGCCAACTTGACACATGTCACCTGAAAGCCCCCTCTCTTCTAGGGTAGGGGCCGGGACCCGCAGAGGCGGGTGGAGGGAGGGGTTACACCCGTTGGTCACGAAGCTCTGGGATAAGGGATACGAGCTCGATCCGCGCGTCGAGCGGTTTGAGATCAGCGACGATCTGGTCTACGACCAGCGGCTCGTCGTCGCCGACGCGCTCGGCTCGATCGGCCACGCGGCGGGACTCGCGAAGGCAGGGCTGCTGCCGGTCGAGACGTTCCACGCGCTGCGCAAGGAGCTGGCCCACATCGTCGAGTTGGCCGAGGCCGGCGAGTTCGACCTGACGCTGCACGACGAGGATGTCCACACCAAGATCGAGGGCTGGCTGACCGAGAAGCTCGGCGAGGCCGGCAAGCAGATCCACACCGGACGTTCGCGCAACGATCAGGTCGTCGTCGACATCCGGCTCTTCACCCGTGAGGCGGTCCTGAACGTCTACACAGCCGTCCTCGACGCGGCAGAATCCCTGCTCGATCTGGCGACCCGCCACGCGCAGACGCCGATGCCGGGCTACACCCACATGCAGCGGGCGATGCTCTCGTCGGTCGGTGTCTGGGCCGGCGCGCTACCTCGAATCGCTGCTGGACGACCTGACGCTGCTGGACGCCGCCGTCGCGCTCACGGACCAGTCGCCGCTCGGGTCGGCTGCCTCGTATGGCGTCGGCCTGCCGCTGGAGCGCCAGTACGTCTCCGACATCCTCGGCTTCGCGAAGGTGCAGAGCAACGTCCTCTACGCCCAGCACGGGACGCGGCAAGTTCGAGTCGGCCATCATCCAGGCTTGCGTCCAGGTGATGCTGGACCTCTCGAAGCTGGCCCAGGACATCCTGCTCTTCACGACCAGCGAGTACGGCTTCTTCACCCTCGACGACTCGTTCAAGACCGGCTCCAGCATCATGCCGCAGAAGAACAACCTCGGCGCGATGGAGATGCTGCGGGCGAAGGGGAGCATCATCCTCGCCTTCCAGCAGCAGACGCTCGGCATCCAGGTTGGCCTGCCAGCCGGCTACAACATGGACCTGCAGGAGACGAAGCGCCCGTTCATGGAGTCGCTCGACATGGTCGAGGAGTCGTCGGCAATGGCGGCGCTGACCGTCGCCCGCCTCCAGCCGAACGAGGAGCGGATGATCGAGGCCTGCTCGGCCGAACTCTTCGCGACCGACGCTGCCTACGACCTCGTCCTGAAGAGGCGTCCCGTTCCGCGACGCCTATCGCCGGATCGCCGAGATGATTGACGACCTCGGCGAACTCGACCCGCGCGAGGTGCTCCAGAACCGCACCCACCAGGGAACAAGTGGTGACCTGCGGCTGGAGACTTCGGCGTCGATCATCGAGCAGCGCCGGGCCGCGATCGCCGAGCGCAAGGCTGAACTGGCCGGCATCAAACAGCAGTTGCTGGATGGCACGCGGCCAGGGATGCCGGTGGAGGGCAAATGATTGACAAACGCTACCCGCAGCCGAGGCCGGACCCTAGCAACGGGAGCCTCCCCAAACCGGAGATCCTCCCAGCCGTCTAAGCCGTCATCTACTGAAGCACCGATTGATACGAGAACCAGAAAGAAGGAAGAACACATGAACGCTTGTCCAGAGTGCGCCGCCGATATTGAACTGTCCGACGCCATCGTTGGCGAGATCGTCCAGTGCGTCGATTGCAGCGCCGAGCTCGAAGTCCTCAGCGTCGCTCCAGTCAGCCTCGGCCTCGCGCCGGCTGAGGAAGAGGACTGGGGGGAGTAGAGACGGCAGCACCTCGCTAGCCCCTCGGTCGGTGGAAACCCCTCCCCCCAACCCCCTCCCCTGCGAAGGGAGGGGGAGCAGGAACGGAGAGGCCAACTCGATCCACCGAACCGAACTCCCCCTCTCCGCTTAGGGGAGGGGGCTGGGGGGAGGGGTTTGTCGCCACCATGACCACCTCAACCACGACCGATCACCCTGCTCGCGCCCCGGATGCGCGTCGAAGAGCGCCTGCTGATTGCGGCGTTCCGCGACCGCGACTCCGAGGCGCTGCTGTGTGACGCGACAACGCTCTCGATTCCGCTGACCGGCACGCAGCCATCGCTGCCGTCGCTCGTCCTCGACCGCGAGGTCGCGACGGCAGACCGCGCGACGCTGGCGGCGCTGCTGGCGTCCAACGGCGCAACCGTCGTCAACCGCGCGGCGACAACCCGGCTGCTGGCCGACCGGCTGGCGCTGCTGCGGCACCTGATCATCGCCGGAATCCCGACGCCGAAGACGATCGTCGCCTTCGGCGAGCAACCCGCGGTCGAGGCGCTGGAGCAGGTCGGCTACCCGGCGCTGCTGCAATCGCTCCAGGTCGATCCGCGAATGCCGGACGCCGTCGTCACCGACCTGGACGCCGGTGAAGCAGCTATCGAGCACCGCGCGATGCTCGGGCGCGAGACGGCGCTCCTGGTCCAGCAGTACGTCCTCGGGGCCGTTGCGCGGATCGTCGTCGTCGGCTCGCAGATCATCGGGATTGAGTCGGTCTGCTCCGATGGCGGCAAAGTCGCATACACGCCGTACCCGCGGGACACGACAGCATTGGCAGAGATTGGCACGAAGGTCATTGGGCGGCTCGGCAGCGGAATCTACGCCGTCGAGGTCGTCGAGAGCAGCGACGGCCCGATCGTAGTCGGCGCGAGCAACCTGGTCGATTTCCGCACACTGAACGACGCCGGTATCGATCTTGCCGGCAAGATCGCTGAATACACACTATCGCAATCACGGGAGGCTCAGGATGGCAGTTGACACAATGACGATGACGGCGGTCGAGATGCTGGCCGGACTCGTCGCCATCCCCAGCATCTCCGGTGAGGAGGCCGCCGCCGTCGACTACCTCTGTCTGGCGATGCGCGACCTCGGCTACGAGACGTCGATCGACGGTGCCGGCAACGCGGTCGGCATGATCGGAACCGGCGAGCGCGAGATCCTGCTACTCGGCCACATCGACACCGTTCCAGGCGACATCCCGGTCCGGCTCGAGGACGGCATCCTTCACGGTCGCGGCACCGTTGACGCAAAGGGCCCGCTGGCGGCGTTCGTCGCGGCTGGAGCGCGGGCGCAGCTACCTGAAGGTGTCCGGCTGACTGTCATCGGCGCCGTTGGCGAGGAGACGTTCGGCTCGCCGGGCGCGTCGTGGCTCTGCGAGCACTACGCTGCGCCGGCCGCCGTCGTCATCGGCGAGCCGAGCGGCTGGGACGGCCTCGTCCTCGGCTACAAGGGCTCGATCGGGCTGACGGCGACCGCCACGACCGGCCTGACCCACTCGGCCGGGCCGGAAGCGACCGCACCGGAATTGGCAATCGCCTTCTGGACGCGCCTGAAGGACTGGCTCGCCGTCCAGAACAACGACGCACCAGCCGGCTTCGAGACGACCGACGCTACCCTCCGCAGCGTCAACACATCCAGCGACGGCCTCCACGAGATGACGACGCTGGAGATGACCTTCCGGCTGCCGCCGAGGCATCGCCTCGGCCTGGCTGATGGCCAACGTCGCCGACATTGCCCGGGACATCCGCGCTGACCTGGCGGCCAAACGCCGAAGCCTACCGCGTCGACAAGCGCTCGCCGCTCGTCGCGCCGTTCCTGGCCGCGATCCGCGCCGCAGGCGGCCAGCCACGCCTGAAGGTCAAGACCGGCACCTCCGACATGAATCTGGTCGGCCCGGCCTGGAACTGCCCGATCGTCTCCTACGGACCCGGCGACGCCCGCTTCGACCACACCCCCGACGAGCAGATCCCGCTCGCGGAGTTCGAGCGTGGGGTTGAGGTGCTGGTCAGCGCAATCGAGGGCATGTCGTTACGTGTGATGCGTGACGCGTGACGCGTATGGATTCAGTGATGATGTCTGCCACAACTGACCAATCAATCCGCGTTACGCATCCCGCGTCACGCGTCACACGCCTCGGCATTCTCGTCTCCCACCTCCGCGAGGAGGAGAAGCTGATCCTGGCGGCGGCGAAGCAGCTTGGCCTCGAAACGGTCGTCCTGCAGGATCGGACGTTGACGCTGGACCTGTCGTGTCCAGAACCACCTGCCGTCGATGTCGTGCTGGACCGCTGTGTCGCGCACACGCGGGGGGGCTACGCGCTGAAAATCTTTGAGGGCTGGGGCATCCCGACCATCAATCCGAGCGCGGCTGTCGCGACCTGCGACGACAAGGTGCTGATGTCACTGGCATTCGCGACGGCTGGTGTCCCGGCGTTGCGGACGGCCATCGCCTTTACTGTCGAGAGCGCGCTGGTGATCGGCGAACGCTTCGGCTATCCGCTGGTTGTCAAGCCGGTCAGCGGCTCGTGGGGACGTCTGCTGGCACGCGCCAACTCTTCCGACGCGCTGCGGACGATCCTGGAGCAGAAGCGCGCCCTCGGTGGCCCGCAGCACTCGGTCTTCTACATCCAGGAGTTCATCGATAAGCCGGGCAGAGACATCCGCGTCTTCTACGTCGGCGGTGAGGTGATTGCCGCCTCCTACCGTAACGCCAAACACTGGATCACCAACGTCGCCCGCGGCGCAACCTCGACTGCCTGCCCGATCACCGACGACATCGTCGCCATCTCCCGCGCCGCCGCCAACGCCGTCGGCGCTCAGATCGCCGGCATCGACCTCGTCGAGACGCCCGACGGCCTCAAGGTCATCGAGATCAACGGCGGCGCCGAGTTCAAAGGCCTGCGCAGCACAACCGATGTCCCGATCGCGAAGGTCATCGTTGAGCACGCGGTAAGAACGGTCGTGCTGCGTGATGCGTGATGCGTTGTTATGCAAACCAGACGAGCGGCGTCGATAGAGGAACCGCACTGCTTGCCCTGTCATCCTGAGCCGCAGCGAAGGATCGCCTGGCCTTGACATGCTGGTAGTGAAACAGGATGCGAACTTTCGACTGCCGACCAACGCGCTCCCGTCGCTGCACGCAAAGCGATCCTTCGCTGCGGCTCAGGATGACAGGGCAAGGTCGGTCCATCCTTGGTAACGCACCAGAATTCCCAACTGAGAGAAGGCACAATTGACTAAGCTAACTGCATCCATCGTCGGCGGTTCCGGCTACACCGGTGGCGAACTGCTGCGTCTGCTGCTGGCCCATCCTGATGTTGAGGTATCACAGGTCACGTCGCGCTCGCTGGCAGGGAAGCTCGTCACGACGACTCACCCGAACCTGCGCAAGCGGACGACGCTGAAGTACATCGCGCCCGATGCACTGGAGCGGTCGGATGTGCTGTTCCTGTGTCTGCCGCATGGAGCGGCGGCTCCGCGTGTCGAGGAGTACCTGGAGAAAGCCAGCGTCATCATCGACCTGAGCGCCGATTTCCGGCTGAATAACCCGGACTTCTACCCGACCTGGTACGGCTGGCAACACCCGAAGCCGGAGATGCTGGCGCCGTCGGCCAGTGTCTACGGCCTGCCGGAACTGCACCGCGAGGAGATCAAGTCCGCCAGCTACATCGCCAGTCCGGGCTGCAACGCGACCTCCGCGATCCTCGCCCTCTGGCCGCTGGCGAAAGCCGGCCTGCTCGATCCAGCGATGCCGATCGTCGTCGAGGCCAAGTCCGGCTCGTCGGGCGCTGGCGGAGAATCCGGCCCAGCCAGCCACCACCCGGAGCGCAGCGGCATCGTTCGCTCCTTCAAGCCGACCGGCCACCGCCACTCGGCCGAGGTCATCCAGGAGCTTGCCGTCGATGGCTTCTGCCCGAAGGTCAGCTTCACCGCGACCTCGGTCGAGGCCGTTCGCGGAATCCTCGCCACCTGCCACGCCTTCACGAAGGAGCCGGTGACGGACAAGGATCTCTGGCAGGTCTACCGCGCCGCCTACCGCGACGAGCCGTTCGTGCGGATGGTCAAGGAGAACAGCGGCATCCACCGCTCGCCGGAGCCGAAGATCCTGTCCGGCACCAACTTCTGCGACGTCGGCTTCGAGGCCGACCCGCACTCGAACCGCGTCGTCGCCCTCTCCGCCATCGACAACCTGATGAAGGGCGCGGCCGGCCAGGCCGTCCAGGCTATGAACATCCGCCACGGCTTCGAGGAGACGGCGGGGCTGGAGTTTGTCGGACTGCATCCGATTTGAGGGATGTAGGGATCAGGGACGTAGGGATATAGGGAGAATGGGCTGAACAAGGCGAGCCTAATCGTTTCCTCCTATGTCCCTACGTCCCTGATCCCTACATCCCTCGCCGAAGGGGGAACCATGCTCGTCATCAAGCTCGGCGGGAGCGCCGGGATCAACACGGATTACACGCTCGATGATCTGGCGGCACTCTGGCCGGGGGAGCGGGTCGTCTTCATCCACGGCGCGAACGCGGCGCTGGATGCGTTCATGAAGGAGCACGGTCGCGAGCCGCGGCTGGTGACATCGTCCACCGGCCAGGTCAGCCGCTTCACCGACCGCGAGACGATGGACGACTTGCTGGCCATCTACGCGGGACGGGTCAACAAGCGCATCGTCGAGGGCTTGCAGGCGCGTGGTGTCAACGCCGTCGGCCTCTCCGGGATCGATGGCGGGATCGCGCGCGGCACGCGCAAGGACGCCCTCCGCGTCGTCGAGGACGGCAAGCCGAAGGTGCTGCGTGGCGACTACGCCGGCAGCCTCAAGGAGATCGACACCGACCTTCTGACGCTGCTGCTCGACAACGGCTACCTGCCGGTGCTGACGCCGCCCGCCCTCTCGCAGCAACGGCGAGGCGATCAACGTCGATGGCGACAAGCTCGCCCTCCGGCTGGCGCTGGCGCTCAATGCGAACGCACTCGTCATTCTCTCCAACACCGCCGGCCTGCTGGCCGATGTCAACGACCCCGCCTCGCTCATCCACCAGATCGACGTCTCCAGCGACGACTCGACTGAGGCCGCGATGACGGCCGCCGGGGGACGAATGAAGAAGAAGGTCCAGGCCGGCATCGACGCCGTCCGCGAAGGCATCCCGCTCGTCGTCTTCGGCGACGCCAACGTCGAACGCCCGGTCACCGCCGCCTGAGCGGCCAGGGAACCCAACTACTCGCAACCACGTCGCTAGCCGCAACAACGTAACCACCCCGACCAACCAAAAGCCCCTCCCTTTGCAGGGGAGGGGTTGGGGAGGGGTTTTCGACACCCAACCAAGCTCGGGGAGGAACTACGAATGACCGCCACAACCACCAACATCGTCGCCACCGACCGCGACCTCCAGCCGCCGCTCTACGCCAAGCGCGACATCGCGCTCGTCCGTGGCGCCGGCGCGACACTCTGGGACAGCGACGGCCGCGAGTACATCGACGTCATGAGCAACTACGGCGTCAACGTCCTCGGGCACGCGCACCCGGCCGTCACCGCCGCCATCACCGAGCAGGCGGGCTGCTGCTCAACGTCCACCAGTCGTTCGCCAACGACACCCGCGCGAAGTTCCTCGAAGCGTTGCTGGCCGCGTCACCGGACGGACTGACCCGCGCCTTCCTGAGCAACTCCGGCACCGAGGCGATCGAGGCGGGCCTCAAGTTCGCCCGCGTCGCGACCGGCAAGGGCAAGCTCGTCGCGGCCCGTGGCGGCTACCACGGCCGGACGATCGGCGCGCTGGCGGCCACCGCCGACAAGAAGTACCGCGAGCCGTTCGCCAGCATCCTGCCGGACGTCGCCCACGTCCCGTTCAACGACCTCGACCAGCTCCACGAGGCCGTCGACGCCGACACAGCCGCGATCGTCCTCGAACCGATCCAGGGCGAGGGCGGCATCCACGTCCCCGACGACGGCTACCTGGCCGGCGCCGCCGAGATCGCGAAGGATGCGGGCGCGCTGCTGATCCTCGACGAGGTCCAGACCGCCCTCCGGACCGGCACGATCTTCGCCTGCCAGCACGAGGGCGTCACGCCCGACATCCTCTGCACCGCCAAGGGCCTCGCCAACGGCGTCCCGATCGGCGCGACGCTGATGACCGAGGAGATCGCCTCGGCGATGGGCGGCGGCGTCCACGGCTCGACCTTCGGCGGTAACCCGCTCGCCTGCGCGGCCGGCCTCGCCACCCTCCAGGCGATCCAGGACGAGGGACTCCTCGCCGCCAGCGTCGAACGCGGCGAACGACTCCGCAACGGCATCCTGGCACTGGAAAGCCCGAAAGTCCGCGCCGTCCGTGGCCGTGGCCTGATGATCGGCGTCGAGTTCAAGACCCGCGTCACGCCGATCCTCAAGGGCCTCCAGGATCGCGGCGTCCTCGCCCTCCCAGCCGGCAGCCTCATCATCCGCTTCCTGCCCCCACTCGTCATCACCGACGCGCAGGTGGACCAGGTCGTCGCAGCATTGGGCGAGACGCTGGCATAAGAATCGGGATTCGGGAATCGGAGACTGGGTGGCTTGGCGACCCAGCTCCGATTCCCGAATCCCGATTCCCGCCGCTACGGCATCATCCCGTAGCGCCACATGTAGTAGTGCAGGCCGACGTTCCCCGCCTCAACCTTCCAGCCTTCTGGGTTGGCCGGGTTGTACGTCAGGCAACGACGCTCGAAGCACTGCATCAGCACATCCAGGTACTCGCCGCCAATCTTGACCTCGGCCCAGTAGGCTTCGGTGATCGGCAAGCCGGTTGCGTAGAACCACGGGTCGAAGAGTTGGGCGTTGAGGTACTGGCCATTCTCGTAGATGACGCCGGTCGAATTCATGAACTCCCAGAACGGCGAGGCAACCTGATGGCGGATCCCGGTCACCTCGACGAGGTGGGCAGCCGTCACCCCGTACTGCGCCAGCGATGGATCGTTGGTCAGGTTGCCGTCGCGGTCAATCCGCTGGGTGATCGTCGTACCGCTCGAGTATGGCTGCGCATCGAGCAGTTCGCTGAAGGTCGCATACGTCGGGCCGTCCGCATCGTCTGGGTCACCAGCGACCGGCACATCAGCCGAGCCGTGATCGACGAACGCGTCGTCACCCATCTGCATCTCGCCAGTAATCAACTCCTTCGAGAGCAGACCGTTGGTGACAAACCACGATGCGGACCGATCGCCGTTCGGGTCGTTGACTTCCATCCGGCTCTTGTCGAAGTACTTGACCGAGCGATAGTCGCCGGCTTCACCCGCGTACTCCTCTGTCAGCGCGTCGCTGGCCGAGCCGTCGCCCCACATCCAGGTCCGGGTAACCCCGAGTTGCTTGACCGGCGCGTCAGTGCGCTGCCAGGTGCGGTCGAACTCCGGATGATCGACGGCAACCGGCACAACAGGCAAGCCATCCGTAATCGTCAGCGTCTGCGCGTTCGAGGTGCCACCTCCTGGCGCCGGACTCCAGACCGTGATCTGGATGTCGGAGGGGAAGTCGGTGTCGAGGTACTCAACCTCAAACGTGATCTGGCTCGGGCTGATATAGGTCGTTGCGCGGTCCTGACCGTTCCAGCGCGCGACCGATCCAGGGACGAATCCACTACCGTTGACCGTCACTGACAATGGATACGTGCCGAGTGGGACTGAGGCGGGTGAGAGGCTGCTGACGTTTGGAACCGGGTTCTCGTTGGCAACGACCTCTGGCAGACGTGCCAGACCATAGCCCCAGATACTATTCGGAGAGTCCGCCTGCGACGCGTTCGAACGCAGATACTGCGCGACCTCGGCTGGGCCGTAGTCTGGGAAGCGCTGCTTCACCAGCACGGCGAGGCCAGCCACGTGCGGAGACGCCTGGCTCGTACCAGGGAAGCCGGACGGCCCGTACGAAACCGTGTCGGCCCGATCGATTCCCACGATGTCCGGCTTGATCCGCCCGTCTCGGGTTGGACCCTGGCTGGAGAAATCTTCGATGACATCAGGTGTCAACCATGACGCAGCACCAACAGCCAGGAGTCCCGGGTTCGCGCTCTCAGCCGGGTTAGCAACGCTGTGCGCAGCTGTCGAGAGGCTCAGTGGGAGTCCGTTAAACTCCTGAATCTGCAGCCAGTCTGGTCTGCTCCCGCTGTGGTGCTCAACGGCGATGTAGTAGTACCCGGTCTCGGTCGGCATGTAGGACAGATACTCTATTGGCGCGTCACCAGCCCCGCCGCTTTGAGCCTCCTGGCTGGACGCGACGATGTTCGCATAGCCATCCAGCAGGAAGACGTCGAGGTCAGCCCTGGCGGCCGTCCAGGAATCATCCCAGCGCATCATGATGTCGATCGACTGACCGGAATAGGCTGGAACGATGTTGAGGTCGATTCCGCCTGGCGCAAACTCAAGAATGTTGTCGCCGTTCGTGTCGCGGTAGTCGCCCGACCACGTCGCGAGTCCCTCGTTGCCGGCCGCATTCACCCAGGTGATCCCGCCCGCGACCGCGCGATCGACAGCTGTGAGCGGGCTGTCGGCGTAGACGGTCGTTCCGTCGCCAGGGCCGGACCACGCCCAGCCAACCGAATGGTTGATGATCGCCACGCCCTCGGAGATCATCCAGTCAACGGTCGCACGCAACTCGAGCCACGAGCCTGGGTTGGAGATGTAGAGCGTTGCGCCGGGGGCGACATCGATCACCGTTTCGGCAACCGCTGACCCGTGGACGCTGCCGCGATCGCAATCGGCGACGTTGGAGGTTGGCCCGCCAGCCACGGGATAGCAGCGCGCCGTCACCTGCGGCAGTTCACTGCCAATCAACGAGCCAACGCCATCAAAGCCAACATCGATGACGCCAACCTTGACGCCTGCGCCGGTGAAGCCGCTGGTGTTCCAGCTTGGAACACCATGAAGTCCAACGCCTTGCGACGTGACTTTGGAGAATGGCGGCAGTGTCGAACGCACTGCCAGCACATCCGGCTGGCTACCAAGCGATTCAAGCTCAGTGACCGGCACATATGCCTCAACCAGCCGCTGCCCGACGTTTTCGACCACGGATCCATGCGATTCCAGCCAGGCAACGATCGATGCCGGGGTATCGGCGACATGGACCGAGACAGAAACGGACGTTCCCTTCGACACCTTCGCCTGGCGCGCGATTGACTCGTGCGATCGCTCTCCAGCACGTATGTCCTTGCTGATCTTGAACGAGTTTGGAGTCGAGCGTCGGGTGCTTGAGGTTTTCGGCATTCGCTAACACGTCGCGCCCGGACCATGGATCGTCGATCCCAGGCGGCGTCGGTCCGATCGCCAGCACAGGCGCGGCTGAAGTGAGCAACAGCGCGAGCACAACGAACAGCACCGCCGAACGGCGCGCACGATAAGTCACAGTGGCGTCCTCCCAGTCAGACAACCGCCGCGGTCTGACCGATCGGCAGTGACGTTATTCTCTTCCTCACCCGAGGATAGTCGCCAAAGGATAGCCGCCCAGCGTCGGGCGTTCCATAGGAAATTAGGACGTATATGGGAGAGACACCATGCGTTACGACGCTCCGTTGTAGCGCCAGGCGTAGTAGTGCAGCCCGACATTGCCTGCTTCCACCTGCCAGCCGAAATCGTTGTCCGGTGTATAGGTCAGGCAGCGCCGCTCGAAGCACTGCATCAACACATCCAGGTGCTCTCCGGCGACCTTGACCTCGGCCCAGTACGCCTCAGTGATCGGCAGGCCGGTCGCGTAGAACCATGGTTCGAAGAGCTGCGACTCGTAGTATTCGCCATCCTCGTAGATCATCCCGGTCGAGTTCATGAATTCCCAGAACGGCGAGGCAATTTGATGCCGGATGCCCGGAGCCTCGACGAGCGACGCGGCGGTCACGCCATACACTGCAAGCGAATCGTCGACCGTCACGTTACCGTCGCGGTCGACACGCTGGACGATTGCTTCGCCGTCGGCGTACGGTTCAGCATCAAGCAGTTCAGCGAAGGTCGTATAGGTCGGGCCAGCCTCGTCGTCCGGGTCACCGGCGACTGGCACCTCGGCCGGAACGCGCTCCTCGAAGAGATCGTCGCCCATCTGCATCTGGCCGGTGATCAGTTCAACGACCAGCAGGCCGTTGGTGACATACCACGACTCGCCAGGGTCTTCGTTGGGGTCGTTGACCTCCATCCGGCTCTTGTCGTAGTACTTGACCGAGCGCTGCCCACCGGGAGAGTCCGCATACGGTTCCAGCAGCGCCTCGGTCGCCGGGCCGTCACCCCACATCCAGGTGCGGCTGACGACCAGGTACTTGACCGGATCGTCGGTCCGTTGCCAGGTCTGGTTGAACTCGGCATGATCGACCGGCTCACGGACGATGTCGACGATCGTCAATGTCAGTGGATTTGAGACGCCTCCGCCGGGAGCAGGACTGCTCACAGTGATCTCAACCTCGGACGGGAAATCGGTGTCGAGGTACTCAACCTCGAACGTGATCTTGTTCGGGCCGACGTACGTCGTCGGGCGGTCCTCGCCATTCCAACGCGCGACCGAGCCTTCGACGAAGCCGCTGCCATGCACCGTCACCGTCAGCGGGAACGTTCCCGGCACAACCTGATTGGGCGTCAGGCTGGTGATACACGGCAGTGGATGCTCATCGCTGACCGTTTCCGGCAGAAGGGCCAGTCCATACCCCCAGACGTTGTCCGGATTGCACGACTGCGATGCATTCGAGCGCAGATAGCCCGCGACTTCAACTGGCCCGTAGTCCGGAAAGCGCTGCATGACAAGCGCCGCCAGCCCCGCGACGTGCGGCGACGCCTGGCTGGTGCCGGCCATCCCGGATGGGCCGAACGAGACCGTGTCGGCCCGATCGATCCCAACAACATCTGGCTTGATCCGGCCATCGAGAGTCGGACCACGTCCGGAGAACGGTTCGATCACGGTCGGCGATGTCCACGAGGTTGCGCCAACTGCCAGCATCCCTGGATTCGCGCTCTCGGCGGGCGTGGCGATGCTGTGCGCCGCCGTCGCGATCGAGAGCGGTGTCCCGTCGAGCTCCTCGATCTGGAGCCAGTCAGGCAGATCGCCGCTGTAGTGGATGATCGACACTCGCAGCGTGCCTGATCGCTGGGCGGTGAAGGCCAGCGATTCAAGCGGGATGTCTCCGGCTTCGCCTGCCTGCGAGTCCCGGCTTGCCCAGACGACGGTGTCGTCCACGTCGAGCAGGAGCAGATCGAGATCCGTCTCCGCATACGGCCAGGCGTCATCCCAGCGCAGCGAGAGGCGGACGCGCTTGCCGGCCTGGACGGAAATGGCGTTGGTTTCGACACCCTCGGAGAACTCCACGACGCTGTCACCGTCGCTATCGAGATACGGGCCGAACCAGTTCGAACGTGCCGAGTTGCCGGCCGCGTTGACCCAGGTAATTCCCGACTCGACAGCGGAATCGACGATGCCGAGCGACAGGTCGGGATGGATCACCGCGCCGTCGCCGAGACCCTCCCAGAGCCAGACGATCGAGTGATTGATGACGGTGACGCCCTCAGCGGCCATCCAGTTGACGGTCTCTTTGAGCTGGCCGAGCGTCGACACGTTCGCCACGTACAGCGTCACGTTCGGAGCGACATCGATCAGCGTCTCGACGACAGCCGTGCCGTGAACCGTCGAACGGTCGCAATCCGCGAGGTTGTTGGTAACGATGCCGGACAGACCGATACAACGCGCGATTGGTTGCGGCAACTCGGTCCCGATGAGCGTACTGATGCCGGTAAACCCGCCATCGATGACGCCGACCTTGACCCCGGCGCCCGTGTAGCCCTCCGCGTTCCAGACCGGTGAGCCGTGGAGGGCCGCGCCCTGGCTGATGACACTCTCGACCGGCGGCATCAACATTCGGACGGAGAGCACGTCGACGTGTGCCGCAACTGTCTCAAGAACATCGACCGGGACATACGCCTCGATCATCTCGACACCAACATGCTCGACCGTGGCACCGATCGTCTCCAGCCAGGCGGCGAGTTCGGCTGGTTGCCGGGCCGCCCAGACCGTCGTCCCGACGTTCGTGCCCCGAGAGACATAGCTACGGCGAGCGGCGACAGTTGGCGAGAGCGAACCACGCTTGACGTCGACGGCGATGCTGGCCAGCGTTGAGTCCAGGACCGGGTGCTTCAGAGCGCGATGTTCGTTTGTCTGCGCGGTATTGTCCGATGCCTGCGGCCCGATGGCGGTTGCCGGCACGATCATGGTCAGCAAGAGCAGAAGAGCCGCCGCAATAGCGACGGCGCGGTTGGTTGAGTTCGTCAATGTACCTTCCCTCGTGCGAATGATTGTGTCGGGCGCGTCAACCGTTCTGTTACTACGCCTGTCCTGATCCGGTTGACAACTTCCGGATGCTATCGTCGTATCTGCATGCTAGAAGACAGGTCCCCCGCTCCAGCGCTGGCGCAGAGACTTCCGGATCTCACCCGAAGATGGCGACGATGAGTCGTCATTGATCGCCGGTGCAACCGTTGCGGCCCGGTCGTAACGCCAGTTGTAATAGTGGAGGCCGACATTGCCCATCTCGACCTGCCAGCCCGGCACGTTGCCCGGCGTGTAGGTCAGGCAACGACGCTCGAAGCACTGGACCAGGACGTCCTGGATCACGCCCTTGACCGTAACCCGCGCCCAGTATGCTTCGGTGATTGGGAACCCGGTGGTATACAGCCACGGATCGAAGAGCATCGCCTCAGTCAGTTCCGAGCCCTTTGCGATCGGGCCAACGCTGTTCAGGTACTCCCAGAAGACGCTCGCGACGCGATGCTTCGTCTCGGCGACAAATGGCCCACTTTGCACGCCGTAGTCCGCGAGATGCGAATTGGCGTTGACCCGTCCGTTTCGGTCGATTGTGAGCATGATCGTCTCGTTTGCGCCAACAGCCGGGAGCGTCAGTAGCTTGCCGAACGACGCGTAGGTCGGTCCGCTCGTATCGTCCAGATCACCGGCGATGTTGACGACTGCCGCGCCGCGCTGGTCGAAGCGGTTGTCACCGGCCTGCATGTTCCCCGTGATCAGTTCCATCACGAGTAGGCCATTCGTGACATACCACTGCTCGCCACGATCCTCGTGCGGGTTGGTGACTTCCATCCGGCTCTTGTCGTAGTAGTAGACCAGCCGCGTGCCGCGCTGCGTCTCATCGTAGGCCTCGAACGCTGTCTCGAACGGCTCCTGACCCCATATCCAGGTTCGGCTGACGACGCCGGTCGCAACCGGCTCATCGGTGCGGTACCAGGTCTCGCCGACCTCCGTCGCCAGCGATGCCCGCAGCGCTGCCTCGACGTTCAGCAGGCCGGCCCCGGTTCCAGCCTCGGCGCCAACCCCGCCGGCGTCGGTCGCTGTGCTCTTGAGCAGGCTCCGCACCTGCTCGACGCCGGCTGTTGGATCGACCGACTTGATCAGCGCGGCAGCGCCGGCCACGATCGCGGATGAGAACGATGTGCCGGAGACGCCAGAGTTATCAGCGTAGAAGACATCATCCCAGTAGTCGCCGTAGAAACTGTCCCAGCCGGGAGAGAAGATCGACTCGCCAGGGGCCGCGATATCCACGCGCGTGATGCGCGACGTGAACCCCGTCGGATAACCGTCCGCCTTGAGCGAACCAGCCGCGATCACCTCGTCGTAGTTGCCAGGGTAGCTGACCTCGTTAAAGGCGTTGCCGGCCGCCGCGACGACGACGACACCACTGTTGTATGCGTACTGGATCGCCTCACGCTCGGCCTGGATGTACTCCTCGGCCCCGAGACTGAGGTTGATAACATCCGCGCCGTTATCGACCGCCCAGTAGATCGCCTCGATCTCATCGGAGACGTCGATATCACCGGCCTCGTCAACAACCCGGATCGGCAGGATCATCACGCCCATCGCAACGCCGACGGTACCGGAACCGTTGTCCTGGGCAGCGATGATGCCGGCCACATGCGTACCATGCCCATCGACATCCGAAGCGTCGCTACTGCCGTCGATCGCGTTGTAACCGGGAAGGAGCCGGCCGGCAAGGTCCGGATGAGTCGGTGAGACGCCGCTGTCGATGACGGCGACGACCGTCGCCTCGACTCCGGTGGAGATGTTCCAGCCGTCAGGGGCATCAATCAGATCGAGCCACCACTGCTGGTCGGCGTATGACTCCTCATCCGGTACCCAAGCAAGCTGGCGACCGGCATTCCGCTCGACCGTGAGGACATCAGGGTTTCGGCGCAGCTTCACCATTGCCTGGGCGGCTTTGGCGGCGTTGTCGTAGGTCAACAGCGCCAGATTTCCACGCGTGCCAAGCGCCCGCCTGGCCTGCAAGCCGTCTCCGGCCCACGCGACAGCGTCGAGCGCCCGACCTTCGGCGGTAGCGTACGGTGCCCAGTAGGGTGACTCGCTTCGGAAGGTGACGATCAGCTCATGCGGGCCACTGGCGGCTCCAGCTACCTGCACCGGCAAACCGCCGATACAGAGGGCAAGCGCTATGGCAGCGACCAGCGCCACCCTGATCCGAGCGCGCGACGACCGGACTCCGTCCGGCACGGCAACCTGCAACTGGATCCTCCACACCTGTCCCGGAACTGCCTACTCCCCTGCCCAGCGCGTGATGGACGCTATTCTACAGTAGGGGACAGGTGACAGGGGATAGGGATCAGGAGTGTACGTCACGCAGCGAATTCCTGTTCTCTGTCCCCTGTCGCACTGTCACCTGATCCCTAGCCGCGCTGCCGCCGACTTTTCCTCGGCCAGCCAGCACTCGTTGTCGTAGCACTCGACGATCATCCGGCAGGCCTCTTCGGTCGAATCGGTCACGGCCAGCAGCTTGAGGTCGTCGGGCGAGATCTTGCCCTCCGCCAGCAGCGTATCCTTGATCCATTCAAGCAGACCCTGCCAGTAGTCGCTCCCGAACAGCACGATCGGGAAGTTGTGGATCTTGCCCGTCTGGATCAATGTCAGCGCCTCAAACAGCTCATCCAGCGTCCCGAAGCCGCCGGGAAAGATGACGAACGCCTCGGCATACTTGACGAACATCGTCTTACGGACGAAGAAGTATCGGAAGTTGACCGCGATCTCGACATACTGATTCATCCCCTGCTCGAACGGCAGCTCGATGTTGCAGCCGATCGACTGGCCGTCCGCCTCGACAGCCCCGCGATTCGCGGCTTCCATGATCCCCGGCCCGCCGCCGGTGATGACCGCGAACCCCTCCTTCGACAGCCGCGCGGCGAGGTCACGCGCTGCCTGGTACATTGGATCGTCCTCGGTCACCCGCGCCGAGCCGAAGATCGTCACAGCCTTGCCGACATCAGCCAGCGTGTCGAAGCCCTGGACGAACTCGCCCATGATGCGTAGTACGCGCCAGGGGTCGGTATGGATGAAGGCGGACGCCGCCGGCTCGCGCGTCTTACTCTCAAGGAATTGCTCGTCCTCGGTCGGCTGGCCCATCCGCTCCTTCGCGTTCAGCGACGGATTCTCGCGCATTCCTGCCTGGTCGACCCAGTGTGGACGCAAGCCCCGCCCCCGCCGCCGCGAACGCGTGGCATCGTTCTGTTTTTCGCTACTGTTGTCGCTATTGTTGTCGGCCATCTGAACCGTGTCCTGTCGTCTGTGTCAGTTGCATCGCCCAATGGTACGGCGCATGGTAGAGGATGCAAGGTTGGGGCCAGCCCTCACCCCCCAACCCCGTCTCCCAGGATCAGGGAGGGGGTTGGGGGGTGAGGGCCGATCATGGGATACTACGCCGTCGCGGGAATACCCGTCGCGCACGGCGCGTTCGAGATGACGTCCAGTCCAGTGTGACGCGTGCCGTCGTGTGAAAAACAGCCACGAGTTATTCAGAATGTGTCGTTGGGATTATTAGCAGGAGTGGGGACGCAGTGAAACTGTACGATACGCTGTCGGGCGAGAAGCGCGAGTTCCAGCCGCTCGATGGCCGGACGGTCAAGATGTATGTCTGTGGCGTAACTCCCTACGACACGACCCATATCGGCCACGCGATGACCTACCTCACCTTCGACGTCCTCAACCGCTACTGCCAGTTCCTCGGCTGGCGAGTCCGGTATGTCCAGAACGTGACCGACATCGACGACGACATCCTCAAGCGGGCCAGGCGTGACAGCGAGGACTGGGCCCTGCTCGGCGACCGCCACACCAGGCAGCTCGTCGAAGACCTCTCGGCGCTCAACTGCCTCTGGCCACAGGCCTTCCCGCGTGCCAGCGAGGAGACCGAGAAGATCATCGAGATCACGGCTGCTCTGATCGCCGACGGATTCGCCTACGAGAGCCAGGGCAACGTCTACTTCCGCGTCGCCAACGACGAGGACTACGGCGCGCTCGGCAAGTACGCGTGGAATGAGATGATCGAGCTCTCGCGCGAGCGCGGGGCCGACCCGGACGACCCGCGCAAGGAGGGGCCGCTCGACTTCATCCTCTGGCAGGGGCAGCAGCCGGGCGAGCCGGCCTGGGAGAGCCCCTGGGGACCAGGCCGACCCGGCTGGCACGTCGAGTGCTCCGCGATGGCGATGCGCTACCTCGGCCCGAAGATCGACATCCACGGCGGCGGCAGCGACCTGATCTACCCGCACCACGAGTGCGAGATCGCACAGTCCCAGCACGCCACCGGCGAGGAGCCGTTCTGCCAGTTCTGGATGCACATCGGGATGGTCCGTTACCAGGGCGAGAAGATGAGCAAGTCGCTCGGCAACCTCGTCCTGGCACGCAACGTCCTGCGCATCCACACCGCCGACGCCCTTCGCCTCTACCTGCACTCGAACCACTACCGCGAGTCGTGGGACTACCGCGACACCGGCCCGGCCGAGTACGAGGGACTCGCCAGCATGCTCAAGGAAGCCGCCCTGCTCGACTCCCGCCGTGGCGACGAGTTCGACGGTCTCGGCTTCGAGACCCGCTTCCGCGGCGCGCTCGACGACGACCTCAACACGCCGGAAGCCGTCAATGTCCTGCGCGACTTCGCCGCCGACATCATCACGACCGCCTCCGAAGGCCGCAACGTCCGCCCGGCCCAGTCCCGCCTGCGGACCCTCGCCGGCGTCCTCGGTGTCCAAGGGGTTAGATAGCCATCAGTCCAGTCATTCAGAGTGCAACGGGTGGGCCGACTGGTCCACCCGTTGCATTCCGGCGATGTGATGATGGGTCACACATCGCGCATCACACGCTACGAATGAATCAGCCGGTCCAATAGCTCCGCCAGGTCGTGGAGCGTTTCGACGCGGTGTTCGGCGTCGTGGCCGTCGAGGTTGATCAGGAAGCGATCGATCAGGACTGGCGTCAGGCCGGCGGCTCGGGCACCGATCACGTCGTTGTCGTAGGAGTCACCGACGTAGATGGCGCGTTCGGGCGAGAGATCGAGCATCTCCATCGTCCGCACGAAGATCTCCGGTTCTGGCTTTCCGACGCCGAAGGTTTGCGGTGAGACGATCACTTCGAAGTGGTGGTGGACATCCATCTCCGCGATCCGCTCGGCGACCTCATCATTGTTGGAGAGGACGCCGGTCCGAAGGTTGCGCTCGCCCAAACCTTCGATGATCGCCAGCACATCATCGAAGAGCGTGAAGCGTTTGATCATGTCGCGTTCACGAAAGCGGACCGAGAACTCCTCGTGGTGGCGGGAATCGATTCCAAGCGCCTCCGGCAGCAGATTCGGATTGGTCTGCCACGAGATCAGCGTCGAATCACCGGCCTGGACAAACGCCCGGTAGACTTCCGGCATCGTCAGTTCGACACCAAAACGGGCCGCGACCTGCTGGGCATAGACGAAGCGGTGCGGCTCGGCGCCACAAAGCGTGTCGTCCCAGTCGAAGAGGACGGCGTCAAAGCGGCGGCTCACTTGCCACTTCTCCGATCGTCGAGAACAGTCAGTACGTCGTCGAGCGGGACATCGCAGGCACGCAGCATCACCAGCAGGTGGTAGATCAGGTCGCCGGCCTCGTTGGCCAGCGGAGCCGGATCGCCGTTCTTGGCGGCAATGATCACCTCGGCGGCTTCCTCGCCGATCTTCTTGCCGATCTTGTCGATCCCCTGCTGGAAGAGATAGGTCGTGTAGGAACCTTCCGGCATCTCTGCCTGCCGTTGAGCGATCACGTCATTCAGCCGGGGGATGACATTGGCACCGACCGGCGCGGCCTCGCCAGTTGCCAGCGGCGATGCGTAAAAGCAGTTCTCCTCGCCGGTGTGGCAGGTTGGGCCGACCGGATTGACGCGCAGCAGCAGCGTGTCGCCGTCGCAATCGACCCGCGCCTCGACCAGCCGCAGGACGTTGCCGCTCGTCTCGCCCTTCTGCCAGAGCATCTGTCGCGAGCGCGAGTAGAAGTGGACCAGTCCCGTTTCGATCGTCCGTAGCAACGACTCGGCATTCAGATAGCCGAGCATCCGCACCTCGCCGGTCCGTGCATCCTGGACGATGCCCGGCACGAGGCCGTTGGCGTCCCAGTTGATTGAATCCAGGGAATTGGTTGACGGTGTTTCAGTTACCATGCGGCAATTGTAACGATCCTGACAGGACGACATGTAGCGATTTGTAAAGGAACGACGCTTCGAATGACACGACTGGCAGTCCTCGCCGACATCCATGCCAATCTCCCCGCTTTGGAGGCTGTTCGACGCGACCTCGATGGCGAACGCGTTGACCGCGTCATCGTCGCCGGCGATTCGATCAACTGGGGGCCATCGTCGGCCGAGGTGGTCGAGATCATCCAGCGCGAGGGCTGGGCCGTCATTCGTGGCAACAATGAGTACTATCTGCTGGATTACGACACGCCTCGTGCTCCAGCCACCTGGACACCGGAGGACTTTCGCGTCCTGCCCTGGCTACGCGAGCAGGTGAGCGACGAGCAGCACAACATCGTCGCGACCTGGCCGGATACGCTCTCGCTGCGCTTCCCCGACGCCCCAGCCATCCGCCTCGTTCACGGCTCTCCCCGCAGCCACTGGGAGGCGATGCACCGGGACGCATCCGTCGAGGATCTGGCCGCAATGCTGGCCGGGGTCGAAGAGCCATTCGTCATCTCCGGCCACACGCACCTCGCGATGGATCGCACGATAGACGGCTGGCGTGTCCTCAACCCCGGATCGGTCGGACTGCCGCTCGAAGGGAAGCCCGACGCCGAATATCTACTGCTCGAAGGTGACGCGACCGGCTGGCAGCCCGAGTGGCGACGGATCGCCTACGACCGAGAGCCACTCTTCGATGCGCTGGATCGCTCGCGTCTGGCCGAACGTTGCGGACCGGTCGGCCAGTTGATGATCGATGAGTTCCGCACCAACCGCATCCACGTCTACGCCTTCGTCGTCTGGCGCAACCGTCATCATCCGGAGCAGCCGTTCACGTCGGAGCTCCTCGAGGAGTTCAAGCAGGCAGACCGTTGGGAGTACACTGAGCGTGAATATCACGTCAATCGTGACGTCGATTGATGATGGATCTGGAAGAAGGAACGCCGTGGCTTCGGACGCCGAATCATCGCAGCCGAACACCGATGTCACGATGGACCATCTACGACAACCCGGTCCTGTCGAGCGCGGTTACTGCCGCCTGCACCGCGTCGCACTGCCAACTCGCTACCCAGTCCAGCCTCGCCCGGATCTGGTGACTCGTCGCCCAACCGTCGTCGCAACGCGTTCAGGCGAGGAATTGCTCTGCAACGGTGAACACAGCGGCCCGCACCTCTGGCCCGACGGTGACGAAGCGGGAGATTGGCCGGACCACGAAACCGGCACCTGACAGGTACGGGGAGGGCGATGCTGTGGCCATCGCTCCTACCGGTGAGACGGTGTCGTCTTTCCTTCGAGGTGGTCTCGCTCAATCGCCTGCGGATCACGCTTGGATGGATCTCCGTATCCACCACCGCCACCAAAGCGGCACTCCAAAAGGTCCCCACGGCGCAGGTCGATGTTGAGCGACATCGGGAGCGCAATCGGCTCACCGTCACGGTGGAGCGTGTAGGAGCCTGACGCGCCAGCGCCACCACCGAACAAGCCCTCGGCAGCCGTTTCAAACCGGTCGGAATAGGACGAGAAGACAACACCGTCCTCAAGGATCTCGTAAACCCGCCGGAACCCCAGACCGCCTCGCCACTGCCCCACCCCACCGGAATCCGGCAGCAGCTCATAGGCGACGATTCGACAGAAGCGATGATCGACCTCCAGCGCCTCGACCGGTGTGTTCGAGCAGTTCGACACCGGATTATCAGTCGCATCTGCTCCATCGTACCCAACGCCGGCACCAAGTCCGCCACCGCAGATATCGACGAACATATCGTAATTGCGGGAATCGGGGATCACTGACCGACTGCCCGATTCCCGGCTCCCGGTTCCCGATTCCCGCCGCAACACCGCCAGTGTCAGGCTCGATGTCGTGTCGAAGCCGGGGGCTGTGACCTGGTTGGGAATGGCCGGCGCGAGCGCCTTCTTGATCGCGTCGTAGGCGCGCGAGGTTGGCTGCATGCGAGCGCGGACTGGCGCCGGGAAGGTTGGGTTGAGCAGGCAGCCGGCCGGGGCCGTCACGCGGATCGGGCGATTGCAGCCGTCGTTGGCCGGAATCGCGCTGTCACGAAACATCCCACGAATAGCGGCCCGGCTGGCCGCAATCGTTGACGAGAACGGCGAGTTGAACGGACCTTTCGTCGTCGGACCGGTACCGTCGAAGTCGATCGCGATGTCGTCTCCGCTGACGGTCACCGTCGCGCGGACAACGAGCCGGCCAGGGCTGATGCCGTCCGAATCGACCATGTCCTCGCCGTGGTAAACGCCGTCCGGGATGGCCGCGATCTCGGCCCGTGCCCGCCGCTCGGTGTAGGCTAGCAGTTCGGGAATCAGCGTCCGCAAGCCGTCGACGCCGTAGCGGCCGGCAAGTTCCTGTAAGCGGCGACGGCCAGTGTCGTTGGCGGCAAACTGGGCGTTGATATCGCCAGTCGTCTTCTCCGGCGTCCGCAGGTTCCCGGCGATCATCCGTCTCAGGATGCCGTCCTCGGCGACCCAGTCCCGCGCGACATCGAACTTCATCGGCGGCAGCCGCAACCCCTCCTGATAGATATCGGTCGCCCGCGAGTTCATCCCGGCCGCTCCACCCCCGATGTCCAGATGGTGAGCCAGCGAACCCGCGAAACCAATCAGCACCGATTCCCGATTCCCGATTCCCGATTCCCGCTCGAAAAAGATTGGCGTAAACAAGATGATGTCGTTCAGATGATGGCCGCCCGCATACGGATCGTTCAGGATCAGCGCCTCACCGGGCTGGATCGTGTCGATCGGGAACCGGCGCGTGCAGGCGGCGAAACACTCGCCGAGCGCGGCCAGCATCATCGGGATCATCTCAGCCTGAGCGATGACGTTCCCGTCGGTGTCGAGCAGCGCCGCCGAGCAGTCGCGTGCCTCGCGCACAACCGTTGAGTAGGCCGCCCGGACCAGGTTGATCCCCATCTCCTGCGCCGCCGCCGCCAGCGCCTTCCCAAAGATCGCCAGCGTCGCCGCGTCAGTGGTTGTACCGCTCATCGCCGTTCTCCCGGTTCTGCGTGCCACGACATCCGTTGGATTCTCGCACGATCTACACGCTGAATGAGACATGGCGAGTTCGCGATGTCCCGTTCACAGATGCGTGGGAGAAGTGAACGTCAAGACTCTGGACGAATCGCTACCGCCGAACCTCAAAATCGGCTTTCGTGATGGTGTAGTGATGATGCTGCACCCGCTTGCCATCAAAGTCGTCGTCGAACACCGTCTTCTCGCGGCGCATGCCGGCCTTTTCCATCACGCGCGCCGACGCCAGGTTGGCGGCGTTACATGTCGCTCGGAGCTGCGGCGTGCCGCGGGCGCCGAACTCGAAGGCAAGTACGGCACGCAAGGCTTCAGTCATAAAGCCCCGGTTCCAACAGGCGCGATTGAGCAGATACCCAAAACGGCGCTCGCCCGGAACGGCGGCATCGCTGGAAGTCCCAATACCGAACCAGCCGATCATGTGCCCAGAATCCTTCCGCGCAATGGCCCAATAGAGCGCGTCCTCATCGTCACCAGGTTGGTGCTCGTTCGCGACGCACCGGTCGAACCACTGACGGCGTTCGACATCCGTGAAGGTCGCAAAATGCATGTACCGAGTGGTTTCCGGATCGGACAACATCGTTTTGACCGCGTCCCAATCGCTGGGAACAAATTGCCGGAGGACCAGCCGTGGAGTTTCGAGACGTGGCAACATCCTGCCTCTATTCAGCGACGTGCGATCAGCCAACGACAACAGACCCCCGTGTCACCGCCCGCAAGACTGGAGGTCATCGCGGACGCTAATGCCAGCCGGTCCGCTCCGCTATCCATCGTCGGGCGACGACTCCCTGCGCTGCCTGAAACGCGCGCAGCGTTGGGAGGCCAGGTGGCGGGGGTTGCAACGACTGGCGCGTGAAAAACCCCGCGATGGCGGCGAGGGCGGCGTTGACCGCGTCCGGATCGGCATCGCGGGCGGCGGGGTGGCGAGCGAAGACTTCCTCGGGCGGCGGGCCTCCCTGCATCCGCACGCTCGGGACGAAGAACGCCATATCCAGCCACGGCGCGCCGATCCGGGCGTGCGGCCAGTCGACGACCAGCACTCGCTCGTCGGTGACGAGCAAATTGTCGGCCCGCAGATCGAGATGGAGCAGCGTGTTGCCGGCAACCGCCTGCGAAGCACTCAGCTTCCAGCGCCATCAACGACGCGAGGTTACGCAGCGCCCAGTCATCCAGCCCGACTGGGCGCTCGTACTCGATCCGCTGCCACCAGCCGATCCGGAAGATGCCCCAGTTTCTCGGTAGTACCGGCGAACGCCTTATCCAGCGGCGATGGCGTCAGCGCGTCCGACAGGCCGACGATCGCGTCAACCACACGGTCGAGTTCGTCTGTGGTCCACGGAGGACAGGCTCGCGTCCCTCGACATCCTCGAACACCAGCACTACCCAGCCGTCGTCGCCTTCGTCGTGCGACCACAGCAGTCGCGGGACGGGTACGTCATCTGGCAGCGCCGCAACGATACTGCCTCACGCCGATGAAACTCCGGCGACTCCGGGTTCGGTGCCGAACTCACTGCCTTGCAGAAGACACGCTGCCCGTTCGCGGTCGTCAGCCGGGCGGCAACACCGGGCGAAAATCCACTGGCTTGCGACCGCGCCGAAACGACGCGGCTGCCCAGCCGACCATCGATGGTAGCGCGCAGATGGTCCGGCAGGTCCGCCCACTGGAGCCGAACGCCTGCTGCCGGCGGGGCCGCATTACCAGTCTTCGCTCGGTCGTCACTCATCGCGTTCTCCCCTTCTAACGCATCATACGTCACGTCTTTCCATAACAATTGGAACTTTCAGCCCGTCTCCGGCGTTTCCCCTTCAACACGCAGAATGGAGGCTGACGATGATGCGGCGCGTGTCTCGGCGGACGTTTCTCAAGGTTGGCGGTGCGACGGCGGCGGTGGTCGCTTCCGGTGTGCTTGTTGGTTCGATGATGCTCGATGACGACGGCAATACTCCGGATCCTGACGACCCGCTCGACCCCTTCGACTCGTTCGATCCGCAGGCGAACGCGACTGCAACGGCCGAGCCTCGTGTTGACGAGGAGGTCGAAGGCTATCTGGCCGTCGCGCCGAGGGTGCTGCGCTCGGGCCAGCTCGAATCCGTCTCGCTGGCGCTCTTCAGTGGACAGCGAATCGCCAACAGCACGGTCAAGGTCGACCTGATCAAAGGTAGCGAGACCATCGCCAGCGGCTCGGCCTGGGTGACCGGGTCGCGGGTCCGTTCCGCTCCAACTGCCTGACGTCGCTGAGGGCGACTACAGCCTGAAGGTCTCGGCGCGCGGCTTCGAGGACATGGCCGAGGTCCAGATCGAGGACGGCACGCTCGTCTTCCTGGAGACTGACAAGCCGATCTACAAGCCTGGCCAGACGGTCCACATCCGTGTCCTGACGCTCGACCCGACGCTGCGGCCTGTCACGGGCGAAGTCACGGTCGAGGTGCTCGATGCCCAGGGAATCAAGGTCTTCAAGCGTGCCGTCACCAGCGACGAGTACGGGATGGCAACGCTCGACCTGCCGCTCTCGACCGAGCCGAACCTCGGCGTCTGGTCGGTGCTGGCCGGCAATGAGCGCCGTAGCGCCCAGACCGACATCCGCGTCGAGCGTTACGTCCTGCCTAAGTACGAGGTTCGCGTCGAGTTGGAACGCGACTGGGCGCTTGTCGATGAGCCGATCAGCGGCGTGATTGCCGCCGAGTACGCGTTCGGAAAGCCGGTCAATGGCGAAGTCGAGATCGTCGCCTCACGCTACGTCGGCGACTGGGAGGAGTACGCGACCGTCCGCCAGCCGATCAGCGATGGCCGGCTCGTCTTTGAGATCCCGGCCGTCGGATACGTCGCCGGGTCGCCGGATGGCGGCGGGATGGGCAGCGTTCAGCTCGAAGTCACGGTTGTCGAACAGGCGACCGAGTACGAAGAATCGACGACGCAACTTGTCTCAATCGCTCAGGGGCCGGTCGTGCTGCGCCTCATCCCCGACAGCAGCAGCTTTAAGCCCGGCCTACCGCTGACATTGCTGGTCGTCACCGAGACGCCGGGTCAGCAACCGGTCGAAGAGACCGTCCGCGTCAACTTCTACTGGCAGGACGACGAGTACGGCCAGGCCCGCAACGACACCGAAACGGTCGAGACCAGCAACGGCGTCGGGTCACTGACCGTTACACCACCGGACGACGCCGTCCTGCTGACCGTCGACGCCTCCGTCAACGACATGTCGTGGGCATACCTGAACCTGCGGGCAGGCTACTCACCGAGCAGCACCTTCATCCACGTCGCTCAGGAAACAACCGGAACGCTGGCAGTCGGTCAGACGGCGCGCTTCCACGTCGCGGCCACCAACGAGGCGCGCAGCTTCTTCTACGAGGTGCTGGCGCGTGGCAAAGTCGTGTTCTCCAGCGTCTCGGAATCGCCCGAGATCGAGTTGACGCTGACGCCAATGATGGCCCCCGAAGCGCGGCTGCTCGTCTACCAGATCCTGCCGACCGGTGAGGTCGCCGCCGACTACGTGCCGTTCACCGTCAGCGGCGACTACCCGCTGGCCGTCAGCGTCGATCCCGGCGTCGAGGAGGTCGAGCCGGGCGACGAGATCGAGATCGAGATCCAGACCGACGGCCCGGCGCGGGTCGGACTCGTTGCCGTCGATCGCTCGGTCTTCATCCTGGCCGAGAACCGGCTCAACCTGCAACAAGTCTTCGCTGAACTGGAGCAACTCTCGCTGCTGCCGCAGGCCGAGCTGCACGAGGCCGAGGGCGGAATCGAGTTCCAGCCGATGTTCGATCCTTGGGGACCGCAGAAGATCCCCGGAGCCGAGGATACCTTCCGCGACGCGGGTGTCGTCGTCCTGACGAACCAGACGGTTCCGGAGGGTAAGGAACTCGATCAGCAGCAGTTCTTCGCGGCAGCGGGGGCACAAGCGGAAGAGGAGAGCGACGGCGATGCGGCTGCACCGGTGGCGACGACTGCGACCAGCGGCGCCCAACCGCAGGACGCGGCAGCACAGGCCCAGCCACAACGCATCCGTCAGTTCTTCCCGGAGACGTGGATCTGGTCCGACCTGACGACCGACAACAACGGCCGCGCGACCCACACCGACACTGCGCCAGACAGCATCACGACCTGGATGTTCCGGGCCGTTGCACTCTCGCAGGCGAACGGGTTCGGCATTGGCGAGGCCGAGTTGCGCGTCTTCCAACCGTTCTTCGTAACGGTCGATTTGCCCTTCGCTGCCATCCGTGGCGAGGAACTGCCGGCATCGATCGCGCTCTACAACTACACGCAGTCGGCTGAAGCGTTCACGGTCGAGCTTGAACCGGCCGACTGGTTCGAGCCGCTCGGCGGCCTGACCCAGTCCGTCACCGTCGGCCCGAACGAGGTCGGCGCGGCGTCCTTCCCGATCCGGACGACGGCGCTGGGTGTCCACCCGCTGCGGGTGACGGCGCGCGGCACGTCGGTCGCCGACGCGATCGTCAAGGAAATGATCGTCGAGCCGGAAGGTGTCGCCCGCGAGCAGGTCGAGAACCTCGTCCTGGCGGCCGGCAGCGAACGCGAAGTGGACCTGAGCCTGCCCGACTTCACCGTCGATGGCTCCGGCCGCGCCTTCGTCGCGCTGACCGGCAACGTCCTGAGCCAGACGATGGACGGGCTGGAATCACTGCTGCAGATGTCGTTCGGCTGCGGCGAGCAGAACATGATCCTCTTCGCACCAAACGTCTTCGTCACCCGCTACCTGAACGAGACCGGCCAGCTCAAGCCGGAGGTCCGCGCCCGCGCCGAGACGCTGATGCTGACCGGCTACCAGCGCGAGATGACCTACCGCCGCTCCGACGGCAGCTTCTCGGCCTTCGGCGAGAGCGACGAGGTTGGCAGCCTCTGGTTGACCGCCTTCGTCCTCAAGACCTTCGCCCAGGCGGCGGAGATCGTCTACATCGACGAGTCGGTCCTCGCAGCCGGCAACGAGTGGATCCGAAGCCACCAGCAGAGCAACGGCTCGTTTGAGCCAGTCGGCTTCGTGCACCACACCGAACTGCTCGGCGGTCTCGAAGGAACAACTGCGCTGACCGCATTCATGGCAATCGCCCTCCACGAGGCCGGTGACAGCAACGGCGCGACAGCCGCCTCTCGCTACCTCGAAGGTGAGCTACCTGACACCACCGACGACTACCCACTGGCACTGACGACTTACGCGCTGGCCCTGACCGGCAGCGGCCAGGCCGGCGCGGCCCTCGACGCGCTGATGGCGATCGCGAAGGAGGACGACGAAGGACTCCACTGGGGCGAGGAGCCGCAACCAGTCGACACGGAATCGTTCGACAGCTTCTACCCCGGTCCGAGCAGCGCCGCCGTCGAAACGACGGCATACGCCGCGTTGGCGCTGCTGGCGCTCGACCGCGACCTCGACGCCGGACGCGCGATCCGCTGGCTGGCCGCGCAGCGCAACTCCAGCGGCGGCTTCGGCTCGACCCAGGACACCGTCGTCGCGTTGCAAGCGATGACGACTGCCGCCAGCAGCAGCCGCGACGACATCGACGCGACCGTCTTCCTGAGCAGCGGCGACTTCACCCACGAAGTCCACATCGATGCCGAAAACGCTGACATTCTCCAGGTCGTCGAAGTTCCGGTTGGCGGAACCCTCGCGATCGAGACGACTGGCACCGGCCAGGTCATGGGCCAGGCCGTTCGCCGCTACAACCTACCCGAATCCGGCGCGATCGAGCGCCCGATCTTCGACCTCTCGGTCGACTACAGCGCTGACGAGATCGAGGTCGATGACACGCTCGACATCACCGCCACGATCACCTACAACCCGCCGGAGATGCTCGGCGCCGGCATGGTCGTCCTCGACATCGCGATCCCAACCGGCTTCGCGGCCGTCGACTCCACCATCGACGCACTCGTCGAGAGCGACCCACTCCTCAAGCGCTGGGAACTGGCCGGCCGCAAGGTCATCTTCTATATCGAGGACATCGAACCAGGCGAAACGCTCACACTCGCCTTCGAAGCCCGCGCCCTCTACCCCGTCCGCGCCGAAGCCGTCGCCAGCCGGGTGTATGCGTATTACAAGCCGAATTGGGCCGGTGAGAGTCTGGGGAGGAAGCTTGTGGTGGCCTGATGCGGGGGATTCGAGGATGTCCATCCTCATTACGGGCTCGGGCGTCGCAGACCCCTCCCCAGCCCCCCGAAGGGAGGGGCCGGGGGAGGGGTCTGCGACGCCCGCGTGGCTCAACGAGGACCGCCTGAGCGACCCTACCCGACGTTCCCCATCTTCTTCTCCGCCCAGTACCGATTCGTCCGATATAGGCTCTCAAACGTCCCGGCGTCGCTCCAGAAACCGTCCAGTTCGACCCAATGCAGGCGGTTCTCGCGGAGGTAGAAGTTGTTGACATCGGTGATCTCCAGCTCGCCGCGTTCGGAGGGCTTGAGGTCGTGGATGAAGTCGAAGACGGTCGCGTCGTAGATGTAGAGGCCGGTCACGGCCAGGTTGCTCTTCGGCTCTCGCGGCTTCTCTTCGATCTCGAGGATGCGGGTTGGATCAGTCCGGATCGAGGACCGGGCAGCCAAAACGTTGCGGGTCCGGAACCTGCTTCAGGAAGAGGACCGCGCCTGACTCGAACGACTCGACGCTTGGGCGGATGTCGGCATCGGTCGTGTTATCGCCAAGGATCACGCAGATTGGCTCACCGTCTGCGAACTCCTCACAGAGGCCGAGTGCTTCGGCGATACCGCCCTCGCGCTCCTGATAGGTGTACTCGATGTGGCGCAGCCCGAACTGCTTGCCGTTCCGCAGAACCGGCACGAAATGCCCCGCATGCGGCCCGCCAGTAACGACCATCACGTCGTCGATACCGGCCGCGACCAGCGTGCTGATCGGGTAGTAGATCATCGGCTGGTCGTAGATCGGCAGCAGGTGCTTGTTGGTCGCGTGTGTCAGCGGATAGAGCCGCGAACCCAGCCCGCCCGCCAGGATGATCCCCTTCACGACGCGACAACCTTTCTGGAAGGGAACAGGGAACGGGAACAGAGAACAGGAGTATTAACCGGTCGTTCGACGCTGGTCCGATCCTCTGGACGACGGAGGATGACGAGGCCGAGCGTCGCGATGACCAGCCCGAACGCGGCTCCAAGCATCTGCTTCCAGCCGAACGACGATCCTGGCGTCCCCAGCGCCAGCGGATCGGCGAACACCGACGCCAGCAGCAGGATGACCCCGAATGCGGTCAGCAGGTAGGCGCCAAGACGCAATTGCTCGTTCACGACCACTCACCCCCATGCCCATACTTCGCGCGCCGATTCACTCGGTCACGCCTGGGCCAACGGCGAGTATAGCATCGAGGGTTTTTCGGGACGTGGCCGCGGGACGTGAAAGGAACGAGAACGCCCCCGCCATAATGACGGGGGCATTCACTCATTCAGCGTTCGAGGTGGAAGACGTTACTCCCAGGTGACGCTGATGACCTGACCCATGCCTGGCATCAGGCCGTAGTTCGAGATGTAGAGGGTGCCGTCCGGACCGAAGTCCATGCCGCCTGGAGCAACCAGTCCCTCGATCTCAACATCTCTCGACGGTGCCGTCTGGGGCGACCATCGAAAGACCACCAGCAAGCGTGGCGGGATCCTCCGGATTGACGCCCAGCAGGCCGTTCGAGAAGATCTCCAGCACGAACAGGTTGCCATCAGCGTCGAAGGCCACATCAATGATGTTGGTGAAGCCCTCGGCGTAGACCTCCGGCTCCTCACCCGGCATCACGCGCCAGACCTTGGCAGCGCCTTGCTCAAACGGGAAGCCGGTCAACTGTCCGACATAGAACGCACCGTCCGGCCCCTGGACGACGCCGGTCGGGACGGCCTGCATCGGAATCTGGGTGCCGGGTGGCAGTCCAAGGAAATCCGGTGCGTCGGCCATCGTGTCCGGGAAGACCGCCAGCGTCGAGATCGTGCCTTCGCCATCGACCGCCAGTAGCGCGTTTGCGCCGGAGTCGGAGACGACCCAACCATCCTCGGTCATGACGATCGAGAACGGGTTGGAATCGATCTCTTCGCCACCGCCGGGGTTAGCCTCAGCCTCGTAGGCTGCGACATCGAGGACGGCAGCATAGCCGCCGGCGCCGTCCGCCTCGATCAGCCAGCCGAGTCCGGTCGCCCGCTCGCCGAGCATCTCCCGGTCGGCCGGGTTGGTACCCAGACCAACGATCGAGTAGACGCTGCCGTCGTCACCGACGACAACATCCTGCGGGCCGACGTACTCTGGAGGAGAGAAGGTGTAGGAAGTGACGCCGCTGATGACGTCTTCAACCTCACCATCCATGATCATGCTGACCGCGCCGGTCGTGCCGAAGCACAGTTCGACGGCTTCCTCGCCCTCGCCAACCGTCAGGCAATCCTCGCCTGCCGAGCCGGCTTGAGCGACGTAGACCATGCCATCAGCGTCGACGTCGATACCGCGCGGGCTGTTCAGCCCCTCGGCAACAATTTCAACGATCGGCTCCTGGCGGTGGTGGAGGCGGGCCGCCGCCCTCCCAGCGCACCGCGGCGATCGAGCCGAGGAACTCCTGGGCCACGTAGATCGTGCCGTCATCACCGACAGCCATGCCGGTCGGCGAGACCAGGCCGTCCGCGATCACTTCCCACGCGCCATCGACCCAGCGCAG
This sequence comes from uncultured Chloroflexia bacterium, assembly GCA_963763325.1. Lineage (GTDB taxonomy): Bacteria > Chloroflexota > Chloroflexia > Thermomicrobiales > CFX8 > JBBECJ01. Next base: position 179,411 of record CAVXOL010000022.1, on the reverse strand, counting down.
GACGCGGCCCATGCTCGGCTCGCCGAAGATGACGAGGTCGCCACGGAACTCGGCCACCAGCAGGTTGCCCTCGTTGTCGAAGGCCAGCGCGGTGACGGTTGAGAGGCCACTGGCGAAGACTTCCATCTCGCCGGCTTCCATCGCGTCGCCGTCGCCGTCGAGGTCCTCGAGCCGCCAGATGCGGGCAGCGCCCTCCGGGAACGGACCACCGGTCAGCTCACCGACGTAGAGCGCGCCGTCCGGGCCAACCGCGATGCCGGTCGGGACCGACTCGACGAACGGGATCGGGATCGGGAAGCCAGCCGGAACCTCGGCCGGCGGGAAGACGGCGTACGGAGCGACCGAGCCATCCTCGCCGTTGACGACGAAGACCGCATTGGCGCCGGCATCGGTGACGTACCAGTTGCCGTCGTCACCAACCGCGAACTTGTACGGGTTGGAATCGACAGCGCCACCGTCCGGGTTCATCTCCGACTCGGCAACCGAGATGTTGACGAGCGGGCCTGCCTGGCGCAGCGGGTTGCCAGGCGTGGATTCGGTCGTCGACCAGATCGAGCCGTGGCGATCGCTGTAGGGATCCACCTGGAACCCACCGATCAGCGTGTAGATCTCGCCACCGACGGACTCGACGTCGCTGATGCTCGAGACTTCGGCGGCCGCTTCGCCGCCCTCTCCGAGCGAGAAATAGGTGGATGGCAGGTCGCTCAGCGCGACCTTCATCTCGCCGCCGTCGATCATGTCGTCGCCGTTCGTGTCGAACAGACGATAGACGATGGCGTCGAAGTTACCGGTTCCCTGGTCGCCGACGAGCAGGTTGCCGCTCTCGTCGATGTCCAGCCCTCGCGGACGGTTGAAGCCCGTCGCGAAGGTCCAGGTTGTCCAGCCGCCTTCGCCCTCATCCTGGGCGACAACGCTCATCGGGACGAGCATCGCTCCAAGCATCAAGCAGGCGACAATCATGCGCCACCAACGTTGTGACACAGACCCTCCCTCTATTACACACCGAACACCTGCGGCCCGACACCCGGGCCGCTCACACGCACGCCTGACAAATTGGCTCTACACTGGCAGGCACCGTCTATCGTATGCGATTGTTGCGTTCTGTCCAGTCCCGTGAATTGATCGAGGTTCAACCTGTCCATCGGGCATACTCAGCGATGTGCGCGACATGCACCTGGAAGACTGGACACCACTAACAATGCCCGAACCCACGACCGAACCGCACGCCAGGCAGTTGCCGGTCGTCCAAGCGGATATCCGCCGCTGCACACACTGTGTGGACGCCGGTTACATCCCGTCTGCCCACCCAATCCTGCGCGGCAACGCGACGGCGCGCATCATGGTGATTGGCCAGGCGCCGGGCGGTGAGGCCGCCGAGCGACCACTGCCCTATTCGAGCGCGACCGGCAGGACGCTCCGTGCCTGGCTGGCCCGGGCCGGCTTCCCAGACGACGCCTTCCACGACGCCGACCGCTTCTACCTGACCTCACTGACCAAGTGCTTCCCCGGCAAGGCGAAGACCGGCGGCGGCGACCGCGCCCCCAGCCGCCGCGAGATCGCCCTCTGCTCCGGACATCTCACAACCGAGCTACATCTCGTCCAACCGGAACTGATCCTCTCGCTCGGCCGCCTCTCGATCGAAGCGATGCTCCCCTCAGTGCGCGGCCTGCCCCTCGCAGCCATCGTCGGCACACCCCGGCCAGCCGAACTGCCGCTGCTGCGCGAGATCGGCACGCTCGTCCTGCCGCTCCCACACCCCTCCGGCATCTCCCGCTGGCTCAACCACCCCGACCACCGCGCCCGCGTCGACGCCGGCCTTGAATGGCTGGCGCAGGAGCGCGAGCGACGAAACTGGTAACGTCGAATCAGTGACGTTTCGGACGACAGGCACGAACCGGTCATAGACGACGATCGAGAACAACGCCAGAAGCCAACGTTCCTCCGGCAGTGGCCAGATGGCGTTATTCAGAATACGAGGACGGTAGATTAGCGCCAGTTGGACCGACAATCGCATTGCGCTGACGCTCTTCGTCGCCGTCAGCCTCATCTACGTCGCGCTCTCACGCGGCGTCTTCCTCTACGGCGACGACATCCTGATGTTCCAGGTGACCGAGAGCATCGTCGAGCGTGGGACGTTCGCTGTCGCCTCGCCGCTCGACGACGGCGACAATGCGCGCTCGATCCCCGGCGAGGATGGGCGCGGCTACGCCAAATACGGCATCGGCCAGTCGCTGGTCGCGATTCCTGCCTACATCGCCAGCGACCTGCTGCTGGAACCGATCCTGCCGCTCCAGGTGGTGTCTGATCCCTGGGGCAACCAGCGCCTCGGCACAATCATCTACGGCACGTCCCTGACCAACGCGCTGCTCGGCGGCGCGGCCGTCGCGCTTCTCTGGCTGTTGGCACGTGCCATCGGCTACAGCCGCCGAACGGCCTACGTCCTGGCCCTCCTGCTCGCCTTCGCGACCCCGCTCACCCACTACGCCGCCACCTTCCTCAGCGAGCCGCTGACGATGCTGGCGCTGCTCGCAACGGTCTACGGGCTGGTGCGTGCCGCGCACGACCAATCTGACACGGGTTTGGGAACGCACGACGCTGGCGAGGACCGTACCCTTTGCCCTGTCATCCTGAGCCGCAGCGAAGGATCGCCTGGCCTTGAAGAGCAGCGCGTCAGCCAGGACGCGAACGCTCGTGCCGACCAACGCGCTCCTGTGTAGTAGGCTAAGCGATCCTTCGCTGCGGCTCAGGATGACAGGGCAAAGGGTACGGTCCTCGCCAGCACATCACACTCGAATCAGTTTCAACGGGTTGTCCCCGAGACAATCAGCCCTCGCCTGGCTTGCGCTCTCCGGCTTTGCGGCCGGACTGGCGTTGGCTTCGCGCATCGCGATCGGTGTGGCATTGATCGCGCCGGGATTGTGGCTGCTCTGGCTGGCGTGGCAGTGGGGGCGGCGGAGCTTGCGTGACGGGCTGCTGGCCTGCGTCGCCTGGGGCACGCCGGTCGCGCTCTGGCTGGTGGGGATCGGGGCGTACAACTGGGTCCGCTTCGGCAATGTCCTCGAGACCGGCTACGGCAACGAGGCCAGCGAGTTCACCGAGCCATTCCTGACCGGGATGGCTGGCCTGCTCGCCTCGCCCGGCAAGGGTCTGCTCTGGTATAGCCCGCCGCTCCTGCTGGCGCTGGCTGGAAGCTGGCACTTCGCCCGTCGCCGCCTCGATCTGGCGCTCGTCATCGCCGGGATGTTCGCCGCGACACTCGCGCTCTACAGCCGCTACTACATCTGGGACGGCGGCGGCGTCTGGGGAACCCGCTTCCTGCTGCCGTTCATCCCGTTACTGCTGCTCCCGGCCGGCGAGGTGATCGAACGCCTCTGGCAGCCAGCGTCCCACATCGCCGAATCGCGACCGGCGCGGTCATCGTTGTCGCCGTGATCGGCCTCTGGATCACGGCCGTCAGCATCATCGTCCCGTTCGACCGCTACGTGAACGAGTACAACGCATCGGTGGAACTGAAGGACGCCGCAATCTGGGAGATCGACGCACTCCCCAATCGTCATCCACACCGAACGAGCCAACGACTTCAAGACCGGCCCCGACATCGCCGCCGTCCGCTACAACGTCATGCGGCTGGCGGCTATCTCGATGGTGACTGGTCTGGCTGGGGGTAGTGCTGCTCTGGTGGGTCTGGTCGGAGTCGGGAGTCGGGAATCGGAGGCGGATGACGTTGACCGATTCGTCAGCGCACATTCGGACTTTGATGATGGATGGAAAGTCTTATCCTACCTGTCCGATTTCCGATTCCCGACCCATTCAGTCCCGCAGTACCCCCATATACACCGCATCCACGTATCGCCCGTTCGAGTAGCCGTGCTCGCGCAACCGGCCCTCCTCGACGAAGCCGCAGGCGGTGTATGATCGGATCGCCGCGCTCGTTGTCGCCGTGAACCCAGAGCCAGACGCGGCGGTAGTTGCGGTAGCGGAATGCGTATTCCAGCAGCAGGTTGACCGCCTCGCGTCCGTAGCCGCGTCCCCAATAGCGCTTGTCGCCGATCCCGATCCCAAGCTCGGCCGTCCGCGCCGTCTCGTTGACGTGCATCAGCCCGCACTGGCCGATGAACTCGCCATCGACCTCTATCGCGAACCAGCTATCGTCACGCCCGCCCTTGGCTGCCTCCCGCTCCCAGTCGGCTACCAGCCGATCGAATGATTGCGGCATCGGCGGGTCACCACCTCCGGCCAACTCCACTTCAAGATCGTTGTTGAACTCCCAGAGCCTCGGCAGATCTTCTCGCCGCATCGCCCGTAGCGTCACCCGCTCGCCCACCAACATCGTCGTCTCACTTCTCCTCAACCCGGATGCACGACGCGGGAGAATAGCACTGAAACGACTCCAACGACTGCTACAATGTCCGTATAGAACATCCGTGCGCCTCAACCGGTGCGCACTAACTCCCCTCCCTGTAGGGGAGGGGCTGGGGGTGGGGTTCACATGTCCCTCGAAGCATTCCTCGACCGTCTCAACCGCGAAGAGCGCTGGTCCTCCTGCATCGCGGCCTGGAAGACCGTCCCGGCCCAGGACGCCATCACCGCGCCGCTCCCGGAGGCGCTCGATCCACGCCTGCGTCACGCTCTCATCACACGCGGCATCGACGAGCTCTACGTCCATCAGGCCGACGCGTTCGACGTCGTCATCTCCGGCAACAACACCGTCGTCGTCACGCCGACTGCGTCGGGCAAGACGCTCTGCTACAACCTGCCGGTCCTCAACCACCTGCTCGCCGAGCCGACCGCGCGGGCGATGTACCTCTTCCCGACCAAGGCGCTGGCGCAGGACCAGTACGCCGGCTTGCAGGCGCTGCTCGACGCCGCCGAGGCCGACCTCAAGACCTACCCCTACGACGGCGACACGCCGGCTGCCGAGCGCCGGCTGATCCGCCAGGCCGGGCACATCATCATCACCAACCCGGACATGCTGCACTCCGGCATCCTGCCGCACCACACCAAGTGGCACTCTCTGTTCGAGAACCTGCACGTACGTCGTCATCGACGAGATGCACGGCTATCGCGGCGTCTTCGGCTCGCACGTCGCCAACGTCATCCGGCGGCTGCGGCGCATCTGCCGCCACTACGGCTCGTCGCCACGCTTCATCCTCGCCTCGGCGACGATCGCCAACCCCGGCGAGCTGGCCGAGAAGCTGATCGAGGAGCCGGTCGAGGTCATCACCCGCAACGGCGCGCCACGCGGCCGCAAGGACTTCATCCTCTACAACCCGCCCGTCGTCAACCGCGCGCTCGGCATCCGCCGCTCGGCCGTTCTGGAGGCAAGCGGCCTCGCCACGCGAGTTGATCCGCAACGACATCCACACGATCGTCTTCGCCCGTGCCCGCGTCACGGCCGAGGTGCTGCTGACCTACCTGCGCGAGGCGCTGCCGCCGAAGATCGGCCAGTCGAACGCCATTCGCGGCTATCGCGGCGGCTACCTGCCGAACCAGCGGCGCGAGATCGAAGCCGGGCTCCGCAGCGGCCAGATCAAAGGCGTCGTCTCGACCAACGCGCTCGAGCTCGGCGTCGATATCGGTTCGCTCGACGCCGCCGTCATGACCGGCTACCCCGGCACGATCGCCAGCGCCTGGCAGCAGGCCGGGCGGGCCGGCCGCCGCGAGGGGATGTCGGCTGCCATCATGGTCGCCAGCTCATCGCCGCTCGACCAGTTCATCGTCAACCACCCGGAGTACTTCTTCGAAGGCACGCCCGGAGAACGGCCTGATCAACCCCGACAACCTGCTGATCCTCGTCAACCACCTCAAGTGCGCCGCCTTCGAGCTGCCCTTCAAGCGCGGCGAGATGTTCGGCAACTACGAGCCGACCGACGCGCTCGATTACCTCGCCGAGAACAACATCCTCCATTACGTCAACGACACCTGGCACTGGATGGCCGACTCCTACCCCGCCGAGGACGTCAGCCTCCGGACCGCCGCGCGCGAGAACGTCGTCATCATCGAGAAGGGCGAGAACGGCCGCCCGCGCGTCATCGGCGAGGTCGATGCCTTCTCGGCCCCGATGCTGGTCCACACCGACGCGATCTACATCCACGACGGCCAGCAGTACCACGTCGACGAACTGGACTGGGACGAGAAGAAGGCCTACGTCAAGCCGGTCAACGTCGATTACTACACCGACGCCAGCCTCTCGGTCCGCGTCGAGGTGATCGAGCAGTTCTCCGACGGCGACGCGTCAGCCGAGCGCCACCACGGCGAGGTGCTGGTCGGCGCGATCGTGACCCAGTTCAAGAAGATCCGGATGCACACCCACGAGAACCTCGGCTGGGGCAAGGTCCTCCTGCCCGAGAGCTCAGATGCACACCAGCGCCTACTGGACCAGCCTGCCGACCTACCTCTCCGAGCGGATGGCCGAGCCGATCCTCCACGGCGCCCTCTCCGGCCTGGCCAACCTGCTCGGCAACATCGCCCCCGTCTACCTGATGTGCGACCCGCGCGACCTCGGCGTCTACGCCCAGGTGCAGTCCCCCTTCACCGGTGCCGCAACTGTCTTCATCTACGACAAGGTCCCCGGCGGCATCGGCTTCTCCGAAAAGCTCTACGCCGCCCACGACCTGCTGCTCAAAGCCGCCCTCGACCACGTCACCCGCTGCGGCTGCGAAGACGGCTGCCCAAGCTGCGTCGGCGTCAGCCCCAGCGACGAATCGCTGCCGTTCGCCAAGAAGACGACGCGGCAGTTACTGGAGGTGCTGCACATGCGAGCGGGAGTGCGCGCATGATACCGGTTACCGGTGGAACGATCGCCGGAGTCGTGGCAGCGTTCATACCTCTTCGGGATCGTTTTGTCCGGGCCGCCAATTGTCATCATGTTCGTGATTCGCGGACGCGCTCGTCGTCTCTTTCGCAACAGTCCTATCGTCACATGGAATCCGTGGGGCGTGATCGCGTTGGCCGTCGCGGTGACGTTGATGATGCTAGTTCCATACCAACGCACCCGCATGAATCGAGTACGAGGACACGTGGAACGCGCTTTTATCCGTCTGGGGGCTGACGATCTTGTGTCTGGTAGTTTGCTTGTTGGTCCCGTGGCGCGCGATATTCACCGATGAACCGTGGTTGCGATAATGCCTTCGCCCGCACGTGCTACGTCGCGGCGACATCCTCGATCCACAGCTCGCGGGGGAAGCGGCCGGCGAGCGTGTTGTGCAGGCGGCGGTCGGCGTGGATCATCGGACATTGCTCGCTGTCCGCAAGTGCGAGATACAGGCTGTCGTAATACGGTGCGTCGTACAGCAGTGCGATCTCAAAGGCGTTCCTCAGGAGCGTTGGTCCTGAAACCGTCGTGATCGGCAACCTAAGGAAATCCACCATTGCGGCACGAGCATCTGCCTCGGACACACGACTTCGAATGATTCCGGACTTCAGTGAGTTCAGCACCTCGTAGTAGATGTGATCGGGTGCAAGCAGGTTGATCTCACCTCGCTGAAACGCTCGAAGAATGTGGAGCGATTCCTCGATGTGATCCTCATCGTCGAATAACCACTTCATCGCGATCGAGGCATCGAGAATGTACCTGAGACGTGTACCGCTCACGTCTCTGACTCGGCCTCAGCCTCGTGGAGCCACTCGTCGGCCCGTATTCCAATCGGTCCAACTCGCTCGCGACGCGCCAGGATACGCTCGACGATAAGTCGACGTCGTTCCAGCTCCTCGGGCGTCGGCGCAATGGACGGAGGTGTGTCGATTCGAGGAAGGTCGATCATTCCTCCGGTTCGGTTGCGGTCATGTCTCCCAGTCATACGGTCTCCTTTTCGCTGATGTGTCCCGTCTGACCATTTCGAAACTCGTGGATCATCGCAGTCCGCGGAGAACCCCAACGGACCAACTACAGTACGAATACGATCTGCCTCATCAGCGAGCGCACGACGACGTTCGTGTTCTTCGGGTGTGAACTGGACCTCTCCAAAGTCGATGTCGTAGTAGCCGATGTTCATGAGGTCCCAGGTTGTCATCTCGACCGGGCCACGCCGTCGACAGATGCGATCAAGTTCCTCCATGAACTCCCGGCGACGTTCAAGCTCTTCAGCAGTCACGAACACAGCCGTCGAAGCAGGATTCGCATGTCCACGGCTGGATCGGCGTTCGTGATCGTCCCCGATGTTGTGCTTCATCATCTCGCTCGCTCTCGTTCATCGTCAGTATACGTAACAAGATGATGCTCACCGCGTTCGCGCGATCGTGATGATCTCAGAACTCGTCACCGTCAGCGGCGAGTGATTCCAGTCTCCGAATTGCTCCTCGATGACCAACCCTGCCTCGGTCAGGAACGCCGCCAGCGTCGCCGCGTCGATGAAGCGGAGCGAGCCACGACTCACCTCTGGCTGGTCCCAGCCGGGGCTGGTGAACGTGCTGGTCGATGTTACGACGCGCTCGTCGGCGGAGACTTCAACCTGGTAGACGCAGCGGACCAGGTTACCGTCCGCGTCGGTCGTCTCGTCGGAGTACTGGACCGGCCAGCGTTCCCAGGCGCGGTCGAGCGGGTTGCGTGTTTCGAACGCGAAGCGGCCACCATTGACGAGCGACGTGCGGATCGCAGTCAGCGCGACGCGGATCTCGTCGTCGTCGATCAGTTCCTGGAAGGCGTGGCCGGTCATCACGGCGAGGTCGAACTCCTGCGTCCATTGCGCCGTCGAAAGGTCGCCAAGCACCCACTCGATGTCGGTGAGATCTCGCGCCTGGTTGAGCATCCCAGCCGCTGGATCGAGGCCAACCAGCCGCCCGGCGTGGCCTGCCTCGCGCGCCATCCGCAGTAGCGCGCCGGTCCCGCAGCCAACGTCGAGAACCGAGGTCGCCGACAGGATCAGCGGCAGGTAGAAGGCGAAGTCAGCGCGTTGCTCAGGCGGGTAGAAGCGGTCATACAGCCCGGCCAGCCGGGCGTCACTGAACTGATGCTGCGTCATTGCACTCCTTGGTCGGGTTGTGCGCCCGTTCCATGACGGAGTTACGCCGTGGAACGGGCGCGATCAGCAAAGGTTAGACCGCAGTTCGCTGTAGCGCCCGGTTGGTCGCCTCGGCGAAGTCCCAGAGGCCCAGATCTGGCGTCTGGACGCCGATTGAGGTCAGCGTCGTGTTGATCTGGGTGCGGTGCTCGTTGCCATGGTGCAGCACCTGGTTGAGCACGATCCCGGCCGGGACATCGCGGTCGATGCCGTCGTGCCACGAGATCACGAACAGCCGCTCGGCGTCGAACGGCTCGGAGCCAGAAACCGCTCCCAGCGGGCGGCGAGGTCATCGACGCGACGCGACAGCTCGGCGATGTCCGGCTCGTTGTCGCGGCTGGGGTACCAGTCTGGCTCGTCGCCGGTAAGTCGCCGGCAGTAGCCGCCCTCGGACGACACCATGTGCCGCAACGTCGCGATGACGCTTCCGTAGGTGCCGGTCACGGTCGTGCTCAACTGGTCTTCGGTGAGCTGAGCACAGGCCTGGAGAACCTGATTCGTCGCCCAGGTGTTATGTCGAAAGCCGTCGATCAATCCATCATTCATCGGTTCGTCCCTTCGGACATGATGGTGCTGCGGAACGGGTGCATCGGTGGACAGGCAAACGATGTACTCCATCGGAAGCCTGCTGCCACACCCGGCAGAACCACGATCGGCTGTCAGAGTCTGGTTGCTATGGGGCAGTCAACGCCAACGGCGGTGCCTGGGTGACTGCGCTACCTGGTGGCTTCATGCGCTCCCTCAACCTGGCGGCTCGTGTCGACTCCATGTCCGAATCGATCTCGGTGTCATCACGATCATAAACGATCAGCGACTGACATAGTCGAGCCAAACGGCGTCGAACGCCTTGCCGTCGACTTGAGTCACGACCTGCGTCGGAACACCCCCATCTCGAACACGCTCATGTAGCCAACCGTCCTCGATGGTCAACGTCAGCGGCAGTTCTTCGATCACCGTGCCGCTCCAACCCAGCGCGACGGCACAGGCGAGCGGGTCGTAGAGGTGGTTGATGAAATCAGCGGGCAAGTCGGTGCACGCATCGCGGTCGATCGCTTCCAGTTCACCGGCGGCATCATAGGCACGGGCCTGCCGGGCGATCAACCGGCTGACGGCGTCCCCGGCATCCAGCGTCGGCAGATCAGCATGCCGCAGCGCAGTCTCGACCGTCACATGGAGTGGCACGAGCGTTGGCCGGCAATGCGTCAGCACGTGTTCAGCGGCGGCAATGTCCATCTGGATGTTGTAGTCCGACTCGTTGCCCCAGTTGGACCGGGTCGATCGGGGCGGCTGCGTCCAACCGCCGACGAGGTAGGACCGCCGTCTGCCGCAAGATGCCGGGATAGCGCTCGTCCAGCAGCGCGAGATTCGTGTACGGGCCGATGCCGATCACGAGCGCGCCGTCCTCGATGCTGCACTTCAGCAATGACAGCGCGATGTCGGGCGGGCCAGGTGCAGGCGCGACCGGATCGGGCCAGAACGCCTCTTCCGGCGGATAGGTTGGGAGCCAGCGGAACCGGTTGGAGGCAACATCGGCGCCCGCCGCAAGCGGGATGTTCTCGCGACCGGCTAGCTGCAGCACATGGCGGACGTATCCCGCCCGCCGGCCGTCTTCCTCAGCAACCGTCGTGATGCCGGTGATCTCGACATCCGGCCATTTCAGAAGCATCGCCAGCGCCGCCAGATCGTCGATGTCGCCGCCGAAGTCGGTGTCGAGGTGGACCTTCCTCACCATCGCGTCACGTCTGAATGCGATCGGTCTCGGCCAGGCCGGTTGCCCCGAACGCCGCGCTCTGATCGGCGTAGCGCGCGATGCTGCGGATGCGCTCGTCACCAACGACGAAGGCGGACGCGACCGATTGCGGGTCACCAGGCGTGCCGTCCTCGCCGGGCCAGGTAGCCTGCTCGCAGACGACGACCGTCTGCCCGCGTTGATACCAGACGGTTGGGACCATTCGGATGCCCGTCCGCCGGACCCAGTCGATCAGCGCCTCGCGCCCGTGCGCCGTCCCGCGTGGGCCGCCAATCTGGACATCGTCGCTGACCAGTTCCGCAAGCTGCTCGATGTCGCCGGAGTTGACCGCCTCGTGCCAGGCGCGGACGATCTGAATTTGATCAAGCATCGGGGTGCCTCCGTTCGCGAATTCAGCGGCCACCATATCAAATGGACAGGTGAAATCTCGACACCCGGACAGACGTTTCAACAGGCAGCGAAGCGTATCCTGCCAGCGTCGAACACCGACAATGGCGTCGGTGTGCACTGTCGGAGGGGACCATGCAGCAACGCGCCCACGATGTACAGCTTGAGGTCGAGCGGCGGATCAACGCTCCCGCCGACCTGATCTACCGAATCATCGCCGATTACCACACGCATCACCCGGCCATCCTGCCGCCGGCCTTCTCGAATCTGACCGTCGAGCAGGGCGGCGTCGGCGATGGCACCGTCATCAGCTTCGACCTGAAGCTCGGCGGGAGAAAGCGCCAGATGCGGGCACGCATCAGTGAACCGCGGCCCGGTGTCCTTGAGGAAACCGACCTTGAGTTCGGGGCCGTCACGTCCTTCGAAGTGACCCAGGAGGACGACGCCAGCCGGGTCGCTATCAGAACCAGCTTCCCCTCAGCGCCGGGCATTCAGGGCTGGTTCGAGCGCAGGTTCGCGCCGGGCATGCTGCGTAAGCTCTACAGCCAGGAACTGGACAACCTCACAACCTACGTTCGTACGCAGGCAATCGACCAGATTGCGATGACTGAGGCGACTGCCAACGTCCAATAGACCTAATCGACCGGTCTTCTTGTGCGGCATGCACAAGAAGACCGGTCGAATCCTGCTGCATTGCACATACCATCGCCAATCGCCACGACGCACAATAGGCGGAGCGAACAGAACGCCGCCGCTGGCGAGCAGCCAGAGCCTCGGCGTGGGGGCGTTAGGACTGATGTATTGGGCGCGGTGCAGCAAGGAGACAGTGTGAGCGGGAGTCTGCGCGAGTTTCTGGAAATCCCTTACGACGAGCTGGAAGAGCTGAACCTGGAGGCAAAAGCCGACCGGATGGCGCGGAAGGATCCCGGCCAGATCCACGACGAGCGCTTGCAGTACCTGGCCGACGAGAAGCGCATCAAGGCGGTCACGGTCTGCTTCACCGACCTCGAAGGCCGGCTGCACATGCTCGACTACGACAAGAAGTTCCTGCTCAAGTCGGCCGACAACCTGACCTTCGACGGCTCGTCGGTGCGCGGCTTCTCGCGCCAGCAGGAGTCCGACCTGCGGCTCGGCATCGACTGGCCGGCCTTCTACTGGCTGCCGTCGGACGTCTTCGGCCCCGGCAAGGTGCTCGTCTTCGGCGAGGTCCTGGAGCGCGACGGCACGCCCTACCGCGCCGACATGCGCGCCAAGCTGAAGGCGTTCACCGCCGACCTGTTACGCCAAGGACGGCACGACCTGCAACGCCGCCAACGAGATCGAAGGCTTCCTCTTCAAGGGCAGCCACGCCGAGCAGGCGCTACGCCGATACCGGCGCGCTTCGAGTTCGATCAGCACCAGCGGCTACTACCACTCGCTGCCGGGCGATCCGCTGCGCCCGTTCATCGACACCGCCGCCGAGGTGCAGCGCGCGATGGGCTTCGAGAACGAGAAGGACCACCCGGAGGTCGCGCCGGCGCAGTTCGAGATGAACTACTCCTACACCGAGGCGACTGATCGCCGCCGACCAGGTCATGCTCTACAAGCTGATCTGCCGCCAGGTCGCCAACCGGCTCGACATGACCGCCAGCTTCCTGCCCAAGCCGGTCACCGGCGTCAACGGCAACGGCATGCACACCAACATCTCGATCGGCCGGGGCGACACCAACCTCTTCTACGACGGCTCGCGGTGAGGAGGGACTCTCGACGTACGCCTGGGAGTTCGTCGACCGCATCCTGACCAACGCGCTCGACCTCTGCCTGGTCCTGAACCCGAGCGTCAACGCCTACCGCCGGCTCGACCCGCACTTCGAGGCGCCGAACCAGATCAAGGCGTCGGCGATCGACCGTGGCTCGATGGTGCGCATCCCGATCGGCAACAAGCGCTCGGCCCGCGTCGAGGTCCGCTCGATCGCGCCGGACGCCAACCCGTACATGGCGATCTACTCGCTGCTGCGCACCGGCCTGGAAGGCCCGCTCGCGTCGAGGGCATTCGCCAGCGCGGCGTCGATCCTGCCCGACAACATCTACGACGCGATCGACGACCTGCGCGGCAGCGACCACGTCGCCGACCTGCTCGGCGAGGAGGTTCGCGACCGCTACGCCGAACTGAAGCAGGCCTCGGCCGACCGCTGCCCGCGCCTGCTCGGCACCTTCATCAAGCCTGCCGAGATCCAGTTCCACCACGAGGTGACGAACCAGTACCTCTGGAATCAGTTCTAGGCTCGTGATGCGTGATGCGTGACGCGGTGAGTGATCGCCGATCCTCCGCGTCACCGCATCACGCGTCACCTCCCCCGCATGGTAAACTTGAGTCAACCCGACGCAACCCGGTACCTGACACGTCCGGGCATGGATCGGTGACGTACGGTGTTGTACTGAGTGTGTCGTGTGCCACGATGGCGTGGCGGATTGCGACGCAAGCCAATCTCGGAATCGAGTTCCAACCATGCAACCGCAGTTCGACCCCAACAAGGTCTACGAGGCCGACTATCGCGTCAGTGGTGACGGCGAGGTCGTCCGTTCGGACAAGCGCCAATCGCGGCTGAAGGGTCTCTTCGGCCCGGTCGGCGTCGCGCTGATCTTCCTCCTGACCAAGCTCAAGTGGGTTCTCGCGCTCTTCAAGTTCAAGTTCCTGGCAACCGGCATGACGGCGCTCTTGAGTGTCGGCGCCTACGCGCTGCTTTTCCCATGGCAGTTCGCGGTCGGCCTGGTCGTCCTGATCTTCATCCATGAGATCGGCCACGTCGTCGTCCTCCGCCGCTATGGCGTCGCCGCAACCGCGCCGATCTTCATCCCATTCATGGGCGCCTTTATCGGCATGAAGCAGCTCCCGAAGAACGCGACGATGGAAGCCTACGTCGGCCTCGGTGGCCCGATCATCGGCTCGCTCGGTGCCTTCGCCGCCTACGCCGTCTACCTCGCGACTGACCACGCGCTCTGGCTCGTGCTGGCCTACATCGGCATCATCCTGAACCTGTTCAACCTGCTGCCGATCATGCCGCTCGACGGAGGCCGGATCGCCGGTGCGATCTCCCGCTGGATCTGGGTCGTCGGCTACGCGCTAGCCGTCGTCGTCATGCTTCTGCGCCCGAGTCCGATCCTGCTACTGGTGCTCGTCTTCGGTGCCGGCGAGACCTGGAACGCCATCCGTGGCCGCGGCCCCAGCGACTACTACACAGTCCCAGCCAGTGAACGCGTGACGATCGCGCTGATCTACTTCGGCCTGATGGCCCTGCTTGGCTTTACACTGTTCGAGCTGGAGCCGTTGATGGAGGCGAACCGGCCGTAGAAACCCCTCCCCCAACCCCCTCCCCTGAAAAGAGAGGGGGCTTTTGGTTCGGAGAGGCTAGCTAGATACCTCCGCACCGGAAGCCCCCTCTCTTTTCAGGGGAGGGGGTTGGGGGAGGGGTTTTGGAAGGACACGACATGCAACCCAGGACTCGAAACGTCGGCATCCTGATCTTCGAAGGCGTCGAACTGCTTGACTTCTGTGGGCCATACGAGGCGTTCACGGCCTCCAGGCGGGACGGCGAGCGACTGTTCAACACCTTCACTGTCGCGCAGCAGGACGGGCCGGTCGCTGCCGCAGCCGGGACACGCTTCCTCCCCGACTACACCTTCGCGAACCGCGCCGAAGATCGACATCCTCGTTGTCCCGGGTGGGATGGGAACGCGACGCGAGATCGACAACCCGGTCGTCATCGACTGGATCCGCTCGGTCGCTGGCGAGGCGGAACTCACGACATCCGTCTGCACCGGCAGCTTCCTGATCGCCAAGGCCGGCTCGCTAGGCGACGGCTCGAAGGCGACCACCCACTGGGGCAGCATCGAGCGCATGCGCGAGACCTTCCCCGGCGTCGAGGTGCTCGGAAAACGTCCGCTTCGTCGACGACGGAGCCGTCATCTCCTCAGCCGGCGTCTCTGCCGGGATCGACATGTCCCTCCACGTCATCGAACGTCTCTGCGGCACCGACGCCGCCGAATCGTCGGCCAGGCTCATGGAGTACGACTATTGGAAGCCCGCAAGCCTCGCCAGGTAAGGCGTACACCCGGACAAACGACCAGACGCGAGCCACGCCCGCTCGCCGCCGGGACGATCACGAAGGTGACGTCCGACGCAGCGCGATCCCGAGCGGATCAGCGTCTTTATCGACGGCGAGTTCGCCTTCGCCTTGCCCGACATCATCGTCGCGACGCGCGGTCTGAAGCGTGGCGTCGAACTGACGCTGGAGCAGGTCCGCGAACTGGCCGGCATCGCCGACGGGGAGAAGGCCACGGCCGCCGCGCTCAACTTCGTCTCCTACCGCCCGCGTTCCGAACGCGAGGTGCGCGACCGTCTGCGGCAGAAGGCCTACGAACCAGCGTCGATCGACTACGCCATCGACAAGATGCGCGGCTGGCGCTATCTGGACGACACCAAGTTCGCCGAGTTCTGGGTCGAGAGTCGGGCCGAACACGCTCCACGTGGCAAACGCGCCCTCCAATCCGAGCTACGCGCCAAAGGCGTTGAGCGCGACGTCGTCGAGCGCGTCCTCGAAGAGACCGATATCGACGAGCACGCCGCCGCCCTTGAAATCGCTCGCAAGCGCCTGCGCTCGCTCTCGTCCTACGACGAGGAGACCCAACGCCGCCGCCTCTCGGCCTTCCTTGCCCGGCGCGGTTTCGGCTGGGATGTCGTCAAGCCGGTCCTCGCCGAACTCTTCGGCGGCAACGATGCTGAGGAATGAACGACCTGGAATGTCGTTGTACTGGACAAGCCGCTTCTGAAGCATTGCCTGCCGAGCGAATGGACAGATTATGGGAACCTTCACGATAGACACAACGACCGATTTTGGAGCGCGCGTCGCCCGTCGCTTGCAGGACGAACGTATCGTCTGGCTGACAACCGTCCGTGCCGATGGACGTCCGGAACCGAGCCCGGTCTGGTTCCTCTGGGATGGCGAGTCGATCGTGATCTTCAGCCGGCCGGACACCGTCAAGACGCGCAACATTGCGGAACGCCCCAGCGTCTCGCTGAACCTCAACTCCGACTACTACGGTGGCGATGTCGTCGTCATCACCGGCGAGGCACGTATCGTCCCCGACGTAAAGGCAGCCGACGCGTTTCCCGCCTTGGTCGAGAAGTATCGCGAGAACCTCGACAACCCCGGCAGCGTCTCGACCGAACAGTTCACGACCGAGTACTCGGTCGCCATTCAGATCACCCCAACCAGGCTGCGCGGGTTCTAGCCGTGACGGCGGCCGGCCAGTCGCCATCGACCGAAACGGCTGCGATACTGGCCCGTGGTACCAGTACGGATCGCGCTCGCCGCGAACCGGCGGCACGACCACCAGCGAACGGAGCTACGTCATGGACACGCTGGTCAACCACATCGAGACCTATCTGGGACTCTAGCATGCTGCTCGTCATCGTCCTGCTCTGTGTCGGCACTGTCCTGGCGATCGATCTGCTGTCACCGCGCCGGCGGCCTGGGGCGAGCGATGCGCGGGACATCCCCGACCACACCCGAGCCGTCCACATGAACCACCCGTGGGCCGGCATGGACGAATCCGGCCCGGACATTCCGTAGCGTCCCGCGTCCCGCAATCGTGTATCGTTCCCGGTAGTCGAAGTGGAGGGAGCGATGCGTGGGCGCGGTGGTGGCTCGGTGACCGAGACACGAACAACCACATCGGGGATTGAGATCGAGCCCGTCTACAGGGCGGACGATCGTGAGCCGGAGCCGGATCCTGGCCAGTATCCCTATACACGCGGCGTCTACCGCGACATGTACCGTGGCCGGCTCTGGACGATGCGCCAGTACGCCGGGTTCTCGTCTGCCGAAGAGACCAACCAGCGCTTCAGGCTGCTGCTCGCACGCGGGCAGACCGGCCTCTCGTGCGCGTTCGACCTGCCGACCCAGCTCGGGCTGGACGCCGACGACCCGCGCGCCGAGGCGGAAGTCGGCATCGTCGGCGTCTCAATCTCGACGCTCGACGACATGCGCCGGCTGCTGGACGGCATCACCCTCGACGACGTCACGACCTCGATGACGATCAACGCCCCGGCCTCGATCTTGATGCTGATGTACCAGATCGTCGGCGAGGAGCAGGGCGCGAACCTCGCCAAACTCGGCGGCACGATCCAGAACGACATCCTCAAGGAATACGCCGCCCGCGGCACCTACATCTTCCCACCACGCCCGTCGATGCGGCTCGTCACCGACACCTTCAGCTACTGTGCCGAGTCGCTACCGAGCTGGAACACGATCTCGATCTCCGGCTACCACATCCGCGAGGCGGGTTCCTCGGCCGTCCAGGAGGTCGCCTTCACCCTTGCGAACGGCATCGCCTACGTCGAGTCGGCCATCGCGGCCGGGCTGGATGTCGACGCCTTCGCGCCGCGCCTCTCGTTCTTCTTCAACGCCCACAACAACTTCCTCGAAGAGGTCGCCAAGTTCCGGGCCGCGCGCCGGATGTGGGCGAAGATCATGCGCGAGCGCTTCAACGCTCAGAACGAGAAGTCGCTGATGCTGCGCTTCCACACCCAGACCGGCGGCTCGACCCTGACAGCCCAGCAGCCGCTCGGCAACGTCGTTCGGGTTTCGATTCAGGCGCTGGCGGCCGTCATGGGCGGCACCCAGTCGCTGCACACCAACGGCTACGACGAGGCGCTCTCGCTGCCGACCGCCGAGGCCGCCACGCTGGCCCTGCGCACGCAGCAGATCATCGCCTTCGAGAGCGGCGCGGCCGACACCGCCGACCCGCTGGCCGGCTCCTACGTCGTCGAGGCACTGACCGACGAGATCGAGCGGCTGGCGCTGGAACTGATGGCCGAGGTCGAGGAACAGGGTGGGGCGGTCGCCGCCGTCGAGAACGGATTCATCCAGGACGCGATTGCAGACAGCGCCTACATCTGGGAAGAAGAGGTCGAGTCCGGCGCGCGACGAATCGTCGGCGTCAACTTCCAGCGCGACAAAGAGGAAACGACTGTTCCGCTGCACCACATCGACCGCGACCGCGTCCAGGCTCAGATCGCACGCACCCGGCAGTACAAGCAGGACCACGCCGGCCAAGCCGTCGACAACGCACTCAGCGCGGTCCGCACCGCCGCCGAAGGGACCGACAACCTGCTGCCGCCGATGCGCGAAGCCCTCCTGACCGGCGCAACCCTCGGCCAGATCTGCGACACATTGCGCGAGGTGTGGGGGGAATATCGACCGGGGAGGTGACGGAGTACCTCACCCCCCAACCCCTCCCCTGAGAAGGGAGGGGCTTTTCGGCTCATGTAATCTAAAGCCCCTCCCTTCTCAGGGGAGGGGTTGGGGAGGGGTTTGGCGGGTGGACGCCACCGACACACAGGACACAACACTCGAAGAAACCCGCGTCCAGCAGTTCGAGCGGCGCATCGAAGCGCTGCACCTCGAAGCCGAGGAGTCGGCCGAGAAGCAGGAAGCGCGCGGGAAGCTCTCGGCGCGGGCGCGGATCGAAGCGCTGCTCGACCCCGACTCGTTCGTCGAGTACGGCGCATTAGTCCAGCACCGCTCCAACTACTTCGGAATGGAGAACAGGAAACCCTACGGCGACGGCGTCGTAACCGGCCTCGGCACGATCGATGGCCGGACGGTAGCCGTATTCTCGATGGACTTCACCGTCTGGGGCGGCTCGCTGGGCGAGGCGTTCGCCGAGAAGATGATGCGCGATCATGGACTGAAGCCATGAGCATCGGCTGTCCGATCATCGGCATCAACGACTCGGCCGGGGCACGCATCCAGGAGGGTGTCGAGGGACTGGCCGGCTACGGCGAAGTCTTCTGGCGCAACGTCCAGGCCAGCGGCGTCATCCCGCAGCTCTCGATCATCGCCGGGCCGTGCGCCGGTGGCGCCGTCTACTCTCCTGCGATGACCGATTTCACCTTCATGGTCGAGGACATCTCGCAGATGTTCATCACCGGCCCGGATGTCGTCAAGACCGTCACCGGCGAGGAGATCAGCCACGAGGCACTTGGCGGCGCGATCACCCACAACAGCGTCTCCGGCGTCGCCCACTTCTGTCGGCCACGACGAGCAGGACACCTTCGACCTGGTCCGCGCCGTCCTGTCCTACCTGCCCTCCAACAACCTCGATCCGCTCCCCGCCGTCGCCGCCGATGACGATCCCGAGCGCGAGGACATCGAGTTGGACACGCTCGTCCCCGACGAATCGACCCGCGCCTATGACATGCTGGATGTCATCCAGCCACATCGTCGACCACGGCGAGTTCCTGGAGGTCCAGGCGCTCTGGGCGCGCAACATCATCATCGGCTTCGCCCGGCTGGACGGGAAGCCGGTCGGGATCGTCGCCAACCAGCCCAAGTTCCTGGCCGGGACGCTCGACATCGACGCGTCCAACAAGGCGGCGCGCTTCGTCCGCTTCTGCGACGCCTTCAACATCCCGCTCGTCACCTTCGTTGATGTCCCAGGCTTCCTGCCGGGCGTCAATCAGGAGCACGGCGGCATCATCCGCCACGGCTCGAAGCTGCTCTACGCCTACTGCGAGGCGACCGTCCCGAAGCTGACCGTCATCACCCGCAAGGCCTACGGCGGCGCCTATGTCGTCATGAACTCGCAGTCGATCCGCTCCGACCTGTCCGTCTCCTGGCCGACCGGCGAGATCGCCGTCATGGGGCCGGAGGCGGCCGTCCGCCTGATCGCCCGCCGCGAGATCGCCGCTGCGCCCGACCCGGTCGCGAAAGAGCGCGAGTTGGTCGCCGACTACAAGGACCAGTTCGCCAGCCCGTATCAGGCAGCCGGACGCGGCTACATCGAGGCCGTCATCCACCCACGCGAGACGCGCAAGTGGCTCATCCGCGCCCTCGCCCGGCTGGAGAACAAGCGCGTCGAGCGCCCGAAGCGCAAGCACGGGAACATCCCACTATGAGCCGGAATGACGAGCTATCACCCGCCGTCGTCGCGGCTATCACCGCGATTATCGCGGCGATGCAGGAAGCCGGATGACGAGCCGGAGGAAGACCACACGTGGGCGCGTTCAGGACGAGTTGCGCCGAATTGGTCGGAGCGCGGCAAGTACGCCTGGCGTGATCGCGAACGCGAGCGAGGATGGGTACCGTGACCGTTCTCATTCGCGATAACAGTAGGGGCCGTGCCTTGTGCCGGCCCTGTTCCCCACCTACGCGGCTCGATCGACGCGTGCGCCTCACGGCGCAGGGCCGGCACAAGGCACGGCCCCGACTTCTGGATGATGTCACACCATCGCAAACACAGGATAAGGGTCAAGAATGCCACTACGTAAAGTCCTCGTCGCGAACCGCGGCGAGATCGCGATCCGGGTCATGCGCGCCTGCCGCGAGGAGGGGATCGCCAGCGTTGCGGTCGTCTCGACGGTGAGGGCGACCCGCTGCATGCGCGCTACGCCGACGAAGTCGTGACGCTCGTTTCGGAGCATCCGCTACCGTACCTCGACATCAGGCCATCCTGCGGGCGGCGACCGAGACCGGTGCGGACGCGATCCACCCTGGCTATGGCTTCCTGGCCGAGAATGCCGGCATTCGCCGAGGCCTGCCAACAGGCCGGGATCGTCTTCATCGGCCCACCGGCCGCGGCGATCGCGACGATGGGCGACAAGGTCCAGGCGCGTGCAGGCGCGATGGCGGCCGGCGTGCCGGTCGTGCCGGGAACCGACGGGCCAGTCGACATCGACGGTGCACGTGCTTTTGGCGAGCAACAGGGCTACCCGATCGCGCTCAAGGCGGCGGCAGGCGGCGGCGGGCGCGGCTTCCGCGTAGCACTGGTCGGCGGACGAAGTCGCCGATGCCTTCAACGGCGCCAGCGGCGAGGCGCGGCGCTACTTCAACAACCCGACCGTCTACGCCGAGAAGCTACTTCGACCACCCGCGCCACATCGAGATCCAGATCATGGCCGACACGTCACGGCAACGTCGTCGGCCTCGGCGAGCGCGACTGCTCGATCCAGCGGCGGCACCAGAAGCTGGTCGAGGAGAGCCCGTCGCCCGCCATCGACGCCGAGATGCGCGCCGCGATGAACGCAGACGGCCGAAGCGCTGGCCCGTTCGGTCGATTACGTCAGCGCCGGGACGCTGGAGTTCCTCGTCCAGGACGGCCAGTTCTACTTCCTGGAGATGAACACCCGCATCCAGGTCGAGCATCCCGTCACCGAGCTGGTGACCGGCATCGACCTCGTCCGCGAGCAGCTCCGGATCGCCGCCGGCGAGCCGCTCTCGTTCAGCGCGCCGCCCGCAGCCGTGGGGCCACGCGATCGAGTGCCGGATCAACGCCGAGGACCCGGCGCAGCGACTTCAAGCCGACGCCAGGGCCGCTCCAGCGTTACGTCCCGCCGGCGGCTTCGGCGTGCGCGTCGATTCCGGCTTCGACGAGGGCGGCGCGATCGACCCGCGCTTCGATTCGCTGATCGCCAAGCTGATCGTCTGGGGCCGCGATCGGCGCGAAGCGCTCTCGCGGCTCGACCGCGCGCTGGCCGACTTCGAGATCGCAGGCGTCGCGACGACGATCCCGCTCTTCCGCGCGCTCGTCCGACATCCCGGACTTCGCAGCCGGTAACTACGACACGCGTTACCTGGAGCGGACCGGCCCTGGCCGCACTCACGACACCATTCTCTCCACCTCCAGCGATCGAGTCGGCGGACGGCGTCATCACGATCGAGGTCGATGGCCGCCCGTACCGCGTCAAGCTCCCCGAAGGCATCGGTGTCACCGGCGGTGCGAAACGCGCCGCACCGCGCCGCGAGCCCCGTCGCTCGTCGACCGCAGCCGCCCCAACCGGCAACACGCTCACCAGCCCGATCCAGGGCACCGTCCTCTCGGTCGCCGTCAGCCAGGGCGACACCGTCGAGGCCGGCCAGCTCATCTGCGTCGTCGAGGCGATGAAGATGGAGAATGAGATGGTTGCCCAGCAAGCCGGGACGGTAACCGAACTGCACGTCGAACCCGGCAAGACGGTCCAGACCGGCGCGATCCTGGCCGTGATCGAGCCGGTGTGATGGGTAATCTGTGACGCGATTATTGGATCGCAACCATCGTCCGCACCTCAAATGGCGCTGGCGTCCTGCCGTCGATGACCGCCACCAGCGCCGGGAGCGCCGCCAGCTGGTACTCCACATCGACGATGATGAACTCGTCGCGTGAGAACCGGGCGGCGAATGGCGTGCCATCCCGCCGGCACTCGATCCCGTCCACTCCGTTAACCTCGCCCGCGAATACACGCAGCGCGGCATCCAGCGGGATCGAAACGAGCGAATCGACCTCCTCGGGGTGCATGCAATAGGCTCGACAGCGGCTGGTCGCAGCGAACGGCAAAGACCGTATGGACCTCACGCTCGCTGACGACGCCGTCGCTACCTGCGATGAAGCGACGACCGATGAACGTCAAGTCGCTTGCGCCGACCGCCAGGCCGATCTCCTCTTCCGCCTCACGCACCGTCTCCTCGAACGTCTCGCCCGACCTGATGTGGCCGCTGATCGCCGTCTCCAGATACCCCGGCCAGGTGTCCTTCGTCAGCGACCGGCGCTGAAACAGAACGAACGACGTACCGTCTTCGCCGACACCACCAACCCAGATTTGGACCGCCCCATGCCAATCACCATCGCGATGGACCTCCCCACGCGGCTTCGCCACACCTGTCGGCCGCCCCTCGGCGTCGAGAACGTCGAAGAGTTCGTCCTGTGGGTCAGTCGTGGGTCGGGAATCGGGATATCGGGAATCGGGGAGTAGTGGCGCTCTCTGCTGCCGGTTCAATTCCCGATGTCTCTCGACCTCGATTCCCGGCTCCGCCACCCAGAGGGTACCCGGCCCGATTCCCGCCGTTCACAGCTTCGCCAACTCACGCGCCAGCATCTCGTAGCCGGTGATGGCGGCGAACAGGTGCGAGATTTCCATCGACTCGTCGATCCGGTGCGCTTCGGACTCGTCGCCGGGGCCGAAGCCGATCGTCGGGATGCCGCGCCGGCCGGCCGACTCGCTGCCGTTGGTGCAGAACCCGTAGTGGGAGAGGATCGGCAATAGCCCGGCATGCGTCAGCGCCTCGATCCCGGCCTGGACGATCGGCGCGTCGTCGGCCATCCGCCAGGCCGGCGCGCAGTTCGGTGCCTCGACCGTGAAACCGGTGTACGTGTCGAAGCGGTCGACGGCGATCGTCGCCCGCGCGTCGAGCGACGGATCGTCCTGGACGTAGGCGTCGAGGATCGCCTGGACCTCGGCCAGCACGTCCTCGTCCGACTCATCGACCAGCATCCGGCGGTCAAACGTCGCCATGCAGTGCTCGGGGATGACCGAGAGGCCGGGATACGGGTGGGAGATGATGTCGGTGACTTCGAGGATCGCCGGACCGAGCAGATCGTCGGCCGGCATCGGAAGGTTCGAGAGCAGGTTGACGAGCGTCGCCATCGGCTTGATCGCGTTGCGGCCGAGGTGCGGCGTCGAGGAGTGGGCCGGAACGCCGAACGTCTCGACCAGCACCTCGGCCCGCCCCGCTGAGCGCGCGCCAGCGCCATGCTCGTCGATTCGCCGATCACAACCGCCTTCGGCTGATAGCGATCGAGGACATGACCCAGCGCGTAGCCCTCGACCAACTCTTCGGCGACCGAGACGGAGACAACGACATCGCAGGCCACCGGGTCGTCCTTGAGCCGGGCGATGCCATAGATCATCGCCGCGATCGAACCCTTCATGTCCGACACGCCGCGCCCGTACAATCGCGTCGCCGCGCTGCTCCAGCGCGTACGGATCGCTGGCCCAGGTACTCACGTCGCCGACACCGACCGTATCGACATGCCCGTCGAAGACAACACAGCCGGCCCCGTCTCTACCGGGAATGCTACCGGTCAGGTTGCCGAGCGGATCAACTGATACGTCGTGAAAACCAAGTGCGTTCATCGCGGTCCGCGCGACCTCGATCGCCTCCTGCTCACCAACCGTCGCGTCGCTGCGGGCGGCCACCAGTTGCCGCGTCAGTTCGACGACTCCGTCGTGCTCGCTCATCTTGCCCACCCTGCTTCAGTCTCGACATTGACTCCACCGACGATGATACAGGCATCGTGCCACTTGCCGGAAAGCAGACAAGCAGAGACCCGGCGCTTGAAGGTAGCAACCGGGGTCTCGCTGAAGGGAAAGGAGGGGTGGGAATCGCATCGGCAACAGCAGCATTCTGCCGCTGTTACCTGTTGATACGTAGCATCGCCGCCGCTGGATCACACGCTGTCGACTATCTGACATGGTGCTGGCCGCCGTAGGTAGTAAACGTTACTTGCGGAGCCGGGGATCGAGGGCATCACGCAGGCCGTCGCCGATGAAGTTCAGCGCGAGGACGACAGTCGTGATGGCCATGGCGGGGAAGGCACCCATCCACCAGTACTGGAACTTCGTGCGCGCCAGGTTGATCATCGCGCCCCATTCCGGGTCAGGCGGGACAGCCCCAAGCCCGATGAAACGACAATCCCGCCGTCAGGACGATCGCGGCGCCGACATCGAGCGTGCTCTTGACGACCAATGGTGCCTGGGCACCTGGCAGGATGTGGCGCAGGAGGATGCGCGGGCGGCTGGCACCGACCGCCTCGGCAGCGGTGACATACTCGTTCGACTTCAGCGACAGGACCGTGCCGCGCATGACGCGCGCGTACTCCGGCCAGAGCACCAGCACGATCGCGAGCAGGGCATTCTCAAGGCCAGGACCGCCCCTCGCGGCCGTAATCGCCATCGCGAGGATGATCGATGGGAAAGCCAACACGACATCGACGACGCGCATGATGATGGAGTCGGCCCAGCCACCGGCGTATCCGGCGATCGCGCCAAGCGTGGCACCGATGACGAGTGTCACCGCGATCGTGCCGAGGCCGGCCGGTATTGATATGCGAGCGCCGTAGATGACGCGGCTGAAGACATCGCGCCCCAGGTCGTCGGTGCCGAAGGGATAGGCCCGCGATGGACTGAGTAACCGATCGTCGAGATTCTGCTGCTTCGGATCGTCGTATGGCGCAATGAGTGGCGCGAAGATCGCGATCAGGATCCAGATAAGCATGACGCCCGCGCCAATCATCGCCGCCCGGTTACGCCGTAGATTCAGGATGCCCTGGACAAATGGCGCGCGCTCGCGGCGAGAGGACGCATGTCCCAGCGTCAGGCGATCGGCAGTCGTCGGTGTCGCGGCCATGCTGCTCCTGCTATCGCGAATGCTTGCCGTTTGCGTCAGCTCTGCCGGATGCGCGGATCCAGCACGCCGTACAGAATGTCGACGATCAGGTTAACGACGACATAGATCGTGGCTGAGATCAGCGTCACACCAAGGATGGCCGGGAAGTCGAGCCGCGACGCAGCCTGAACCGCATAACGCCCCAAGCCAGGCCAGGCGAACGTCGATTCCGTCAGGACGGCTCCAGCCAGCAGGCTGCCGGTCAACAGGCCCATCACCGTCAGGGCCGGGATCAGCGCGTTGCGCAGCGCATGGATGCCCACAACCCTGAACTCAGCCAACCCTTTCGGCCCGGGCGGTGCGAATGTAATCCTGTCCCATCACCTCAAGCAGCGACGAGCGCACCATCCGGGCGACGATACCCATCGAGAACGCGCCGAGGACGAGCGCAGGCTGGATCAGGTGCTTGAACGCCTCCCAGAACAGTCCCAGATCGCCAGCCAGCAAGGCATCGACGGTGTACATACCGGTTACATGCGGTGGCGGCGTCTGGCCGGCTTCCAGCCGCCCGCCGAACGGCAGTAACCCGAGGCGGAATGAGACGATGTAGAGCGAGAGCAACGCCAGGTAGAAGACCGGGATCGACGCGCCGATCAGTGACAGGCCGCGCGCGATATGGTCGCCAAGCTGGTTGTGCCGCAGCGCAGCCAGGATACCGAGCGGGACACCAACACAGATCGCAAAGAGGAGCGCCGCGCCGCTCAACTCGAGCGTGGCCGGCAGGAAGCGCCGCAAGTCCTTGGATACCGGCTGCGAGGTCGTGATCGAAAGGCCGAGGTCGCCCCGAGCCAGATTCTTCATGTAGTAGACGTACTGAAGCGTAATGGGCTTGTCGAGGCCGAACTTGCGGCGGTACGACTCGATCACCCTCGGGTCGCTGACGCGATCGCTGACAACGGTGGCGAGTGGATCGCCCGGCACGGCATGGGCGATCGCAAACGTCACGACCGTGACGAGCATCAGAACGACGAGTGACAGCAGGATGCGCCGAATCAGGAACGTGGCCACAGACAACCCCCAGGCGAGACTGCGTCCGGTGTCAGGGCATCAGAGAAGCAGATGGCTCCTGGCGAACATAATGAGGCATCGTGCGCGCATTGTACTTGTCGTGTCCTCGCGGCGCGCCGCGTTACAGCGGGACGGTACCGGAGCGGAGTCAACCTCTGCTCCGGTACCGTGAGAGCTAACCTTCGGCAATCGTCCAGTACTGTGACTGGGCGACTGGGTCGATCAGATAGCCGGTCAGGTCGGCCCGCATGCCGACCTGATAGACGGGCTGCCAGAGGATGACGAATCCGGCGTCCTCGACCATGTTCTCCTGAATGGTGACGTACTGCGCCTCGCGCGCGGCCGGGTCGAGTTCGGCGATCGCCTGCTCCAGCAACTCCGTATTCTCCTCGTTGACATAGGCGATGCGCTTGGACGGCGAAATGTCGGCGACACCACCAAACGGGAAGGCGTACGTGTGAACATCGACGTAGTCCGGTGACCAGGCCGAGATCGTACATTGCAACTTAGCCTCGCGGTAGTCCGACAACCGCTGCTGCGCCTCCATCGGATTGAGCTCGACTTTCAGGCCGCAGCGCTCGATGTCGGTCTGCAGCTTGGCGGCGATCACCTCGGCAGCGACAGCGTCGTAGACATCGGTCGAGCCGTAACTGAGGGTAATCGTCTTTCCTTCGGCGCCCGCCTCGCTGATGAGTTGCGTGGCCGCGTCAATGTTCTCCATCCACTTCTTCGACTCGACCGCCTCGGCCCCTTGCAGGCCGAGTGGTACGGCCGTCGCCGGGCGGACGGCAGCGCCGCCCAGCAGTTGCTCGGAAAAGCCATCAAAGTCGATCGACTGCGCCACCGCCTGACGCACCTTGACGTCCGCGAGGATATCGCCGACGGTCGGATCGGTGTGCATCGCGAGGTAGGTGTGCGCGAGCGAGTTGGCCTTGACGATCTGGAAGCCGTCGTTGCCCTCGATCGACTGCAAGGCATCGACGCCCAGTTCCTGCGCGATATCGATCTCGCCGGCCTCGAGCTGCTGGAGGCGGGTCGCCGAGTCGAGGATATTCTTCATGACGATCTGCTTGAAGTAGGCCGGCTCGCCCCAGTAGTCGTCGAAGCGCTCCATCACGACCTCCTCCTTGCTCTTGAAGGAGGTGAGCCTGTACGGACCAGTCCCCAGCGACTCCTCGAGGAACGCGGGTCCGGCCGTATCGTCGGTCTCGGCCGCCGGCGTGTCGAGCGCGCCCTTCTCGGCGGCGACCTTCGAGTCGATGGCGAGGTAGCTCAAGCCGGCAAGGTACGCGAGGAAAGCAGCGTTCGGAGCCAGCAGCGTGAACTTCAGCGTCAGTGGATCGACCGCCTCAATGCCGACGTTGTCGTCCACGGAGAACGGCTCGGCCAGGAACGAAGGGTTCTTCTTCAGGAACCAGAGCCGCTTGATCGAGAAGACCCAGTCGTCGGCCGTCATCTCGTTGCCGGTGTGAAACTTGACGCCTTCCCTGAGCTTGACGGTGTAGGTCAGGCCGTCCTCCGAGATTCCGCCGTTCTCGAGCGACGGCACCTCACTCGCCAGCATCGGAACATACGACGTCAGGTTCGCCTCACCCGAACTGTAGTCCTGATAGATGAGCGGCTGGTACATCGAGAACATGGCCGGAACGGCGCGGATCTCATAGTACTCGCTCGGGTCGAGCGTGAAAATCTCCTCGTTGTTGTTGCCGATCACGAGCGTCTTGTCGCTGGCCCCGGCGGTGTCGCCACCAGCGGGCGCGGTTGCCGATTGGCCGGCACTGGTTGCCGACGCCTGCCCCCCGCCACTGGTCGGGGATGCCGCATCGCCGCCCGTCGTCGTGTTGGTCGCGTCCGGGGTATCGTCGTCGTCATCGTCGCCGCCACAAGCTGCCAGCAGACCGGCAATCACTGGCGCACTCAATCCGAGCGCAAATGCTCGTTGCAGCAGATCTCGACGGCTCATGCGTCCATCAATCAGCCTTTCCGCTGCCAACGATCGATCGGATCTCGTGGGATCGGTTGGATTGACCGGATTCTCGACCACCTGAGGCCTCCTCCATTTGCGAGCGGCCCGCCGCAACACTCGCGGTCAGGGCATACCGGGGATCCCAGATGTTTCGGTCGCCGGATGACCGCATCCTGGATTGGGTCGGACGACACCGGTCCGGCGAGAGGACAACACCTCCACTGTTGCCACGTCTATTGTCGCGTCCGTCGATGGCTGTCTGGACCGTGAGGGCCTGCCAGACAACGATGGATGCGTCTCGCGAAACGATCTGCAACGTCTTCCGCGCGGATCAATCTACGATCAACTCAATTGGCGAGTATGGCAGCGGATTCTATGCTTGTTTGCGCTGCTTGTCAACTGTTCCCAATTCACGTTCGGCGGCTACCTGGCACGTATAATCCGATCGGTCTGGCGAGGTAAGCGACCACGGCCGGGTGAATTGGGAATCTGTCTGCCCCGCATTGGGAAGCATCTGCCCCTGATGAGCGAATCTCAGCGACGATCCGCGACGCAGCGTGCAGGCGCCGCGCTGCTTCTCTGGGCCTGCCTCTGGCTGCTGTCGCTGGCCGGGGCAACTCCAGTGTCTGCCCACGCGACGCTGCTACGCTCCGACCCTGCCGCCGCCGGAAGCTTCACAAACGGGCCGGCCGAGATCACGCTCTGGTTCAGCGAAGAGATCGAGGTTGAGTACAGCCGGATCGATGTCCTGCGTCGTGACGGCTCGCGTGTACTGGCTGATGATCTGGCACAAGTTCCGGACAGCACCGATCCAACCCTGCGCCTGACACTCGCCGACCCACTTCCCGAAGGCAGCTACACGGTCGTTTGGTCAACGCTGTCGGCCGTCGATAGCCACATCTCGGAGGGCTACTTTTCCTTCACCGTCGGAGATGCGATCCTGCCAAGCCTGACCCAGGAGGCCGAGCTGGCGCAGACGGTCACGAGCGACAAGGTCGTCCCGCAGGCGATTGATGCCGCCGTCCGCTGGCTGAATCTGCTCGGCCAGGCGGCCGTCGCCGGTGTCCTGATCTTCATACCGGTCGTCCTGATGCCGGTCCTGCCGCGACGCCGATGGGCGCCGCCTCGCGATTCCCGCGCGCCGGTTCCGGCTCCTGCTGTTCGCGGCGCTCGGTGCCGTCATCGTCGGCCATCTGGCATCAGCGGTCGTCCAGATCATGAACGCGACCCGCTCGACCGATGTCGTCGGTCCTCGGCGAGCCGCTAGTGACGTTGCTGAGCGGAACGCGCTACGGTGCGCTCTGGCTCTCGCGCATGGTCCTGATCGTCGCGCTGGCAGTCCTGCTCTGGCTGCTGACACGTGGCCGGCGGCTGATGTCGACGGGTGGCCAAGGGCGCGTGGTCTGGATCTGGGCCGGCTGGATCGCAGGGCTGGTGCTGCTGACTACCAGCCTCGGCAGTCACGCGGCGGCGCGCGGTGGCGCGCAGTCGCTGCCTGTCGCGTTCGACGTGCTCCACCTGCTCGGTACAGCAGTCTGGACCGGCGGGCTGCTGGCGCTCGTCCTGTCATTGCCGCTTGCCTCAGAGGCCGGCGTGCGAACACAGTTGATACGGCGCTTCTCGGTCCTCGCGCTGGCCGCATTTGTGGTGCTGGCCGTCACTGGGACGATCGCAGCCTTCCGCGAAGTCACCTCGATCGACGGACTGACCGCGACCCGCTACGGGTTCTGGTTCACGGTCAAGATGGTTGCGGTTGCCGGCGCGGTCGGCTTCGGCGCATGGCACTGGCTGGTTGTACGCCCCGCCCTGGAAACGGACCACCAGACGATCTCCTCCCGAGCCGCGCGCGGGCTTCGGCGAACACTACGGATCGAGGTCGGCCTAGTCGTCCTGCCTGTCGCGGCGACCGGCCTGCTGACATCGAGCATTCCCGCCCGCGACCTGCTGGACCCGGGAGAGGACGTCTTCGCGACAACGCGGATCACACCAGAGGCATCGGTGACGCTCCGTGTCACTCCCGGGCAGATCGGTGACAACGAGTATTCCGTCGTCGTCGGACCCGTCGATCCCGACAACTTCGGCGAACTCCAGCACGTTGACCTGCGCTTCACCCCGCTCGACACTGGCGGCATGACCGGCAGCAGCCAGCGCATCCAGCTTCACCAGACGAGTCCGAACGATCCATGGACGTTCCGAGGCGCTGGCGCCCACCTTTCGCTTGATGGCGATTGGGAGGTCACGGCTATCATCGGCAGGGCCGGTGTCGAGGACTTCGAAGCACCGTTTGCGCTAACCGCCAGCGACGACGGCCTCCGACCAACCGGTGTCCCGGCTCCGGCCACCGCTGACGACCGCACGACGGAGCTGCTCGCGCTGGCCGGCGTCTGGCTGCTCGGGGCGCTGACACTGGCAACCGCTGCCTGGCTGACGCGCCGCCGAGAGCGCATGGCTCTCTCGTTCGGCCTGCTGACCCTCTCAGTCCTGGCGGCGGCGATGGGCTCGATCCTGCTGCTGGCAGGTGGCGGAGTCGCGTAGAAGAGTTGTGGAGAAAGATCAATGCAACACGATCCAATGACGATTCGGGTTGTCCAGGAGCAGGCACGGCTCGCCGACCCACACGCAATCACCGACAGCCGCACACTGCTGAATACACGTGTCGCGCTCTACGACGCGCTCGTGCGTCGCGTTGGACCGGGCAGATTCGACCCGGCGCTCGCGACTGAATGGTCGTGCGAAAGCGACGCGCGAACATGGACGTTCACGATCCGCGATGATGTCCGGTTCCACAATGGCCGCCGGCTGGTCGCCAGCGATGTCGCAGCCAGCATCGCCCGGGCGACGAGCCCGGCCGCCGGCGGTGAGATGGCGACCGAAGGGGTCATGGCCAGCTATTTCGAAGGTGCACGGATCGAGACGCCATCGCCTGGCATCGTCCGGATCAGGATGGGCCGGCCAATGGCCGATCTGCTTGACCTGCTGGTTGACATCGTCATTCTGCCGGACGGTGAAGCGTCGGGTGAGTCAGCCGTCGGCACCGGCCCCTTCCGTCTCGCCGAGACCGGCGACGGAGTGCTCATCATGGAAGCGTTCGACAGGCACTGGCGTGGACAACCGACCATCGGCCAATTGCACTGGCGAGCGATCCCAGACGCCGGCGAGCGGACGCGCCTGCTGCTGGAAGGAGACGCCGACCTCGCCATTGGCCTCGGACCCACCCAACGACGCCAGGTCGAGCAACGGACAGACACCGCGCGTAATCAGATCTCCCGGTGGACTCTGCGTCGCGTTTCTGCTCAACGCCGCGGCCGGACCGTGCGCCAATCCAGCTCGTCCGGCAGGCACTGAACTATGGGATGGACGTCGATCGCATCATCGACGAGATCGTCAGTGGTGAAGCGCGGCCATTGAACGGGCCGTTCACGCCGTTGCATGCCGGCCATAATTCGGCTGTCCCTCGCTACCCATACGATCCGACACGTGCACAAGCGTTGCTCGCGGAAGCCGGATATCGGAGTGGACCTTGAGCTGACGATCGACCTGCCGACCCGATTACCAGATGAGGCCGAGGCGCTGGTGGACCATCTGACGCGGGACTACGCCGAACTTGGAGTCACCGTCACTCGTCGCGTCCACAGCGACCGACTCGCGTATGCACGGATGGTCCGCGCGAAGCAGATCGCGGACGCATGCTGTTTCGATTCGTCACCGTTGAGCACCTATCGCGTCCTGCGTGAAAAGCTGCACGGCGGTGTCGCAGGGCCGTGGTGGCAGGGATACGCCAATGATGCTGTCGACGCCTTGATCGACCAGGCATCCGCGACCGTCTCCGATTCCGAGCGCCACGCTCTCTATCAGCACGCCAGTCAACTGATCCGTGATGATGCGCCGTGGCTCTTTCTCTACGCTCCACACCTGCTGGATGGTGCAGGACCGGCCCTCGCTGGCTGGCAACCGGATATCAACGGCGTGGCACGTTTCGTGTAGACATCGGCCACGCGCACGTATCAGCCGATCTCGCGCCACCGCTGCCAGCGGCGCTGGACCACTGAAACACCGGTCTCAGTCGCCAGATCGCATGGAAGCGACCAGACCCAGCCAGCCTGCCGGATTCCGCGCTGCCTGGTCGAGATGACGCCCAACCGAATGCGAGCGCGCTGGATCGCCTTGCGGCGCAAGCCAACTTCACCGGCGCGGCGGTAGACGGTCGCGGATGGCAGACGCATGCCGGTCCGTAGGAGAACCAGCAGGAATGCCTCGGCGCAGGCCCATTCAGGGTAGAAGCGCGCCGGGGCGTGGAGCCCAACCTCATCCAGCGCGCGGCGGACCGTCAAGCCATCGACACTGATCGCCCAGTCGTCATTGCGGCAGAAGGTGGCCGTGTCATCCATATCGTCCGCATCGGTTCGCATGACGGCCCTCCACTCGATCAGAACATATGTTCTACTCCGATCGCATCGTAGTCCCGTCTGCCGCGACTGTCAAGCGCCGATCAACAATCTGCCGCAGTGGCCAGCCAGCGCAGACTGGTGTTCAGGACGAGATCGAAGCGTGGGAGTGTCAGCAACCGTTCCTGGTGATTGACGACATCACGCACAGCGTCGCGGTCGGACGATTCCGCTTCAAGCCAGGCGATGAACGCGGCGTTGAAGGCGTCGTGCTCTTCGAGATCTGCGAGCGTTTCGTACGCCCATAGGAGCCGTTCGTCCTCGGAGGCATCCGGACGTGGTTTCCGCATCGACGCTACGGCGCGGGAGGCCAGATACGCCCTGAGTGCTGCAGACCAACGCAGGTAGAGCGAATGATCACCAAGCGGTACCGGCTCGGCGGCGTAGAAGCCGGACTCCAGCGCGGTCCGCAGGCTGATCTCGGTCTCTTCGTCCAGCGCTGCCCGCCGGAACTCGACCTTGAGCGTTGACCAGGCGACCGCATCCGGTAGCGCGCCCGAGTGACGCAGAAAGCCGAACAACCGCGCCAGTTCCCGCTCGTAACGCGCGACACTCTCGCGCAACGCATCCTCCTGGCTGCCAGTCTCGGCCAGCAGCGCATCCCAGCCCTCGTCGAAGATCAGCACCTGCAGGTGCTCGATTGCGTCGACGAGCGTCGCCATCAGCGCCGTCTGCCACGTGTCTGTGGATTGTTCGCCGCCCAGCGTCATCAACTGCCCTGAGTAACCCCACCATAGACAACCGTCATAGCATCCCCCGGCAGGGGCCGCCAACTACCGAGTATGGCACGTCCAGCCAGCGTCAGGGGTATGATGAACACTATGACCAGCACTCACAGGCTACCCGGTCGCGAACGAGGGAGGACGGTGAGGAAGTGGTGTCCCACGACCTGACACTTGCCCGTGTTGAGCGGGCCGAAAACGACGCGTTCCTGACACTCTACCGGGCAGCAGCGGCCATCGCTGCGACCGGCTGGCACGAAGAGGACGGGATCTGGACCGTCTGGTCGCCACACGATGATGACCCTGGCTACTCCTGTGTCCTGAACCTCAATGACGCCGCCGATCCAGGGGCGGCACTGGCACGAATCGAACCGGCTGCGCGGTCTCGCGGCGCAACCGTCCTCGGCATTGACGCCCCACCGGCACTCGCCGCGCGACTTCCGGAGGAGGAACTGACCGAACTAGGTTTCGTTGGTGACTACCAGGAGTCCATCTGGGCGCGGTCGATCGGATCCATCGAGACGTTTCCAGCAGCATCCGACCCGCGTATCTCGGGGGTCACCTCGGACGAGCGGGACATCTTTGCGCGCGTCCTGAACCTCGGCTACGAAGTGGCGGAAGACTCGGTTCGAGGTCGGATCTTCGCCAGCACGATCGGCCTTCCCGGCTGGTATCACTACCTCGTCCGCTTCGAAGGCGAACCAGGTTCAGCATCGGTGCTCTACGTGACTGAAGGTGTCGCGCAGCTCTTCGTCGCAACGACGATGCCGGCCTACCGTGGGCAGGGGGCCCAGCAGGCGCTGATCCAGCGACGGCTGGCCGACGGTCAGGCCGCCGGCTGCGATTTGGCCACCTCACAGACTGTCACCGACAACGCATCGCCACGCAACATGGCCCGCCACGGCTTCAATCAACTCCACCAGCGCTGGATCTACGGAAAGACACTGTAGCGATTGCTAAGGAGAACATGAAGAGGAGATCGTAGCCCCACTTCATCTCTCCTCT
Source organism: uncultured Chloroflexia bacterium (assembly GCA_963763325.1). Classification (GTDB taxonomy): domain Bacteria; phylum Chloroflexota; class Chloroflexia; order Thermomicrobiales; family CFX8; genus JBBECJ01. The sequence goes on along the minus strand of CAVXOL010000022.1, from coordinate 144,886 downwards.
GCACGAACCTAGCGCACGATCTCCAGCAACGCCGCCCGCGCCACAGTCGAGATCTTGTCGCAGATGTGCTGGGCCATCGCCTCGCTGAGGCCCCGCGCAGTCAGTGCTTCTATCAGCGCGGTATCGACGTCAGACTGCTCTCGCTGGATCGTGGCGAGCTCACTCGGTTTGACGCCGATGTGCCGGGCAATGTCGGCCGCGACCTTGAACGACGGCGCCGTCTGACCGCGTTCGAGCCGCGAGAGATGACTGGCGGAGATGTTGGCGGCACGAGCCAGTTCATCGAGCGTCATCCCTCGCTCAATGCGCAGCTCGCGGATCCTTGGTCCCATCGAATTCCGCGTCTTGGCGGCCACTCGGCTGCTCCTTACTTGCCCGGCTCCACACGTACTGGCGTCGTGCGGATTCGTCCGGATTGCGTATGACAACCACTGGCACGTTGAGACAAACATCAACGCATCGAGAAACTCCGACCTTTGGAACCGTGCCCAGATACGAGAAGTATAAAGCATGAAAGGTTGACCGCATAGTGGTAGCAACCTACGCCCACACCTTGCATGTTTGTCATACAGAACATACAGCAGTATGTCATCGTTCGCATATGGTCACGGTGGAGTTTGCATCGAAACGTTGTTGATGTACGGTTGAGTTTCCAGTTCAGGACTGGCTGAATCAGGTAAGGCTCGGGGAATGCACGTCGTTGACGGCAAGGCACCACCTGAGGTAGCATTGAGTGTTCCGGCTGCGAGCCGGTCGTATTGTTGTGTGCTGTAAACTGCAAACATCTTACCGTGAGACAGACGGGTACAGAAGGGGAACTGCCAGCGTGCTGAAACTGCGACTGCGGCGTATGGGAGCCAAGCGTCAACCAAGCTATCGTATCGTCGTCGCCGAGTCACGGTCACCACGCGATGGCCGCTTCATCGAGACGGTCGGCATCTACAACCCGAAGACCCAGCCGATGACCTTGCGGGTTGATTCCGAGCGCGCCAAGTACTGGCTCGAGCGCGGCGCACAGCCTACCGATACCGTCCGATCGCTGCTCGTCCGCGTCGGAGCCGTGCCGGGCCGGATCAGCAAAGAGGGCGTCGCTGAAGGCTACGTGACTGAGGTTCCAAGCCGCGGCACGACACCGGTGGTCATGCAGGCCCACGGCGCGACCGCTGAATCCGACGCCGCGTCAGCAGCCCCCGCAAAGAAGGCGAAGGCGGCTGCCGCCCCGGTTGAGGAAGCGCCCGTTGCAGCCGCAACCGTCGCGGTAGCTCCCGCTGAGGCAGCTACCACGGAAGAATCTGCCACCGAGGACGCTCCGGTTGCTGAAGCTCCTGCCGACGAGCCGGCCGCTGAGGAAGCGACCGATGCGGAGGCCAAGGCGTAGCACCCTTCGAGCGGTCTGTTACGATTCCGATCAGGGCACGTCCACTGGCTACCGGCCTGTTCGGTAGCCAGTCTTGTATCCGCGATATCCGGGTGGTCGATCCGGCAGCCAGCAACCTTTACGCTCCTGCCGCCCGTACTCCGCACCAAGATGAGGAGCCCGGTACACCGATGACTTCAGAAGACGCAAAAAACCAGACCGACGAACGAGACAATCTCGATGAGGTCGAAGAGCCGGATGATGTCGAGGAATTCGACGACGATTACGACGAAGAGGCTGACGACGAGGAAGCAGATGCCGAGCCATTGCCATCCGGCATTGCGCTGACCGGCGATGCTCCGATCGATGAGTTGGCAACCTTCGTCGAGTTCATGGTGAGCAACCTGGTCGAAGAGCCGGACGCCTTCCGAGTCGTTCCTGAGCGGCTCGGCACCAACGTCCACATCAAGGTCATCGTCCCGGAAGAGGAGATGGGCCGCGTGATCGGCCGTCAGGGTAGGATCGCGCGCTCCATGCGGACACTGTTGACGATCGCCGCCTCCCGCAAGGGTCTGCGCGCCAGCCTCGACATCGACTCGTAGGCCCGGACAACGGTAATTGCCTTTCCGCCGGTAGGAGCCGCATCCTGTATCGACCCATGCGGGGTGCCCTGCATGGGCCGATACAGGATGCGGCTCCTACGTGAATTCTTGGTAAGAGGACTTGTGATCGATACCCCAGATGCCAGCACCAGCGAAACGCCGCAACGCCCACGCACCCCTTGGCGCGACGCCAAGCCGGCTGGCCCAACCAATCCGGACCCGACGACACCGCCGGAGCAGGTCTTCTTCTCCGTCGGACGAATCGTCGGTGCGCACGGTATCCGTGGCGAGGTCAAGATGGATATCTTCACCGACGACCCCGACCACCTGCTTGATCTGCGCCGCGTCTACTTCGATGATGATCCGACACCGCGCCGTCTCGGCAACGTCCGCTTTCACGCTCGTCAGGCGCTGCTGACCTTTCCGGAAGTCACCGACCGCGACGCCGCCGATGCGCTGCGAGGCACGATCGTCCGCATCTCCGGCAGCCAGGCCAGGCCTCCCCAGGACGGCGAGTTCTACCACTACCAGCTCATCGGACTCTCCGTCTATGACGAAGGCGGCGCGCTGCTCGGCAGGCTGACTGAAATCCTCGAAGCAGGTGAAGTGGACACCTACGTCGTCCGCGACGAAGCCGGTAATGAGCAGCTCTTTCCGGCCCTGAAAGACATCGTTCTCGACATCAACCCTGCTGAGGATCGCGTCATCGTCCGCCCGCTCGTCTGGGCGGACGAAAGGCCGCGCAAACAGCGCGACCCGAACCGCCCACCTCGCCCGCGCAAAGCCACTCGCAGAAACCCAAAATCCTCCGGTGCCTGAGTTCTCCCACCTACGCAATGCACTGCTCAGAGGTCATGCGCTGGCACCAGCGCATGACACTTATGACGTCGCCTCGCCCGTCTCGATCTCCAGATCGTCGCGGTTGCCCCATTCGGCCCACGAGCCATCGTAGACGCGAACGTTGTCGTAGCCGGCCAGTTGCAGTGCGATCGCGGCGTGGGCAGCGCGGACGCCACCCTGACAGTACGTGATAACTGGAGTACCGCGCTCGATGCCTGCCTCGCTCGCACGCTCGGCGATCCGTTCCGGCGAAATGAAGCGGCGATCGCTATCCCAGTCGAGGTTGTCCTGCCAGAATGACCAGGTTGCCCCCGGCACTCGCCCGCCGCGCTTCGCGCGCACTTCCTCTCCCGTGAACTCGCTCCAGCGCCGCACATCGAGGACGACCGTGTCGTCGCCTGCGCCCTGAACATCGCGCCAGTCGGCAACGATCTCCGGCCGGAACGCCGCCTGATCCATCGTGAACGCCGCATCGGTTGATGGCACTGGTGTCGGATCGCTGGTCGTCGGCCGGCCCTCCTGCATCCAGGCCGTCCAACCACCGTTCAGGATCTTGACCTGCTCGCCGTGACCGTAGCGGGCCAGGATCAGCCAGATCCGCGAGCCGAAGTGGCCGCCCTCCTGGTCGTAGGTAACGATCGTCGTCCCGTCGCCAATTCCCAACCGCTGCATCACGCCCGCCACCTGCTCCGGTGGGGCAATCATGAAGTCAACGTCGCTGTTCGGGTCGCTCAGTTCGGTCGCCCAGTTGAGATAAAGGCTGCCGGGAATGTGGCTCTCATCGAAGTCGAGCCGGCAATCGTGGTCGAACGCATAGCGGCTGTCGATGATCCGAACGCTCGGATCATCCAGATGCTGAGCCAGCCACTCGGTCGATACGAGTACATCGTGCAATGGGATCCCCTTCCACGCGATTGCCTCCAGCCAGTCCGTTTTTCCATCGTGGCACGGTGGATGCGTAAGAGATAGCGTACGGTGCCGATATTTGCGCACAAAAGCGTATCGCACCGGAGCCGGTCAGTGTGATCGGCTGGGGTCATACTGAAAGGGATTTATCGCATGTTGTGGACAGTTCTGGTGGTGCTTCTCGTTCTCTGGCTGCTGGGCTTCCTCGGCTCGGTCGGTGGTTCGCTGATTCACATCCTGCTAGTCATCGCGCTCGTCGTCCTGATCGCCCAGCTCCTGACCGGCCGCCGCGCCGTCTAACGCATTCCTCATCATCCGGGAGGCTGCCCGCCGAACGCCGGTCGGCTTCTCAATTCCACACCATTCATTCAAGAGGGGCGCCATTCCGGCGCCCCTCTTGTCGTTCGCGGATATCAGCGCTTCTTCTTGCGCTTGCCGCCACTTGGCCGTTGCGGCTTGGTGTGTGACGGGCCTTTCTGAGCCTTACGGGTTCGCTGCTGCATCGGGCCTAGTTGCTGCTGGCCGGACATCAGCGCTTCCAACTCACGTGGATCGCCGCCCATGCCGGGCAGGCCGCCCATCCCGCCGAGCTGGCTGGGGTCCATCCCGGAGTCCTGCATCTGCTTCACCATGTCGCGCATCTGGCCGATCTGGCCGATCTGGCCCGGCATCCGGCTCATCACGCCCCGCTTGCCCTTCTTGCCGCCTGGCATCGCGCCACCGGCCATTCCGCCGAGCTGCGACATCATCTTCTGCATCTCGCGGAACTGCTTGAGCAGATCGACGACCTCGTCGGGTGACGTACCGGAGCCGGTCGCGATCCGGTTGCGCCGCGCGTGGCGGATAAGGCTCGGGTTGCGCCGCTCTTCGGGCGTCATCGAGCGGATGATCGCCTCAACCTGCTTGTAAGCGTCGTCGCTGATCTCGACGTTCTGCTCGCGCAGCGCCGAGCCGATGCCGGGGATCATCTCCAGCAACTGCGTCAGCGGCCCCATCTTCTTGATCTGCTGGAGCTGGCTGAGAAAGTCCTCCAGGTCGAACTGCCCTTCGAGCAGCTTCTCTTCGAGCGCCTGGCGCTCTTCCTCGCTGGTCTGCTCCTGGGCGCGCTCGATCAGCGAGAGGACGTCGCCCATCCCGAGGATGCGCGACGCCAGCCGGTCGGGGTAGAACGGCTCGATCGCGTCCATCCGCTCGCCGGTGCCGATGAACTTGATCGGGATGCCGGTCACGGAACGGATCGACAGCGCCGCGCCACCACGAGCGTCGCCGTCCATCTTGGTCAGGATCAGGCCGGTAACGCCCAGCCGTCGCGAGAACTCCTGCGAGACGTTGACCGCTTCCTGACCAGTCATCGCGTCGACGACCAGCAGGATCTCGGTCGGCCCGATCTCGCGTTCGAGATCCTCCAGCTCCTGCATCATCGGCTCGTCGATCTGGAGCCGGCCGGCAGTGTCGATGATGATCGGGCTCTGGCCCTTGTCCCTTGCCGCCCGAATCGCGTTCTGGGCGATCTTGAGCGGCGTCTGGTCAGTCCCCTCAGCGTGGACCGGGATCGTCAACTGCCGGCCCAGCGTCTGAAGCTGGTCGATCGCGGCCGGCCGGTAGACATCGGCCGCCACCAGCAGCGGGTTTCGCCCAGCCTTCCGTAGATGACTGGCGAGCTTCCCGGCGTGCGTCGTCTTACCGGCGCCATTCAGGCCGACCAGCATGATGATCGTCGGGCCGGTCTCGGCCGTCTCCAGCGGCACCGGCTCTTCGCCGAGGATCTTGATCAACTCATCGTGGACGATCGAGATGACGGTCTGCGCCGGCGTCAGTGACTTCAGCACGTCCTCGCCAACCGACCGCTCGCGAACGGCAGCCACGAAGTCGCGGACGACCTTGAAGTTGACGTCCGCCTCAAGCAGCGCCCGGCGGACCTCGCGCATCACCTCATCGACGTTCTCCTCGGTCAGCCGGCCCTTATTGCCCAGCCGCGAGAAGGCGCCATTGAGGCGGTCAGTGAGTGTTTCGAACAACGGAAACCCCTCCCCCCGACCCCCTCCCCTGGAAGGAGAGGGGGAGTTCGGTTCGATGTATCAAGTTGACCCCTCCGATCGTCACTCCCCTCCCTCTTAGGGGAGGGGCTGGGGGAGGGGTTTCGTGGGGGTGAGGTTACTCGTCCCCCTCAAAGAACAACGCATCCACGAACGCTTCGTGGTTGAACTCGGCGAAGTCGGTCGCCTTCTCGCCGGTGCCGATGTAGGAGATCGGTATCCCGAGCTCGCGCGAGATGGCGAAGGCGATGCCGCCACGCGCCGTTCCATCCAGCTTGGCGATCGCGATGTCGGTGATACCGGCGGATTCGGCGAACTTCTTGGCCTGGACGAGCCCATTCTGCCCGGTCGTCGCGTCGATGACCAGCAACACCTCCTGCGGCGCGTTCGGGACCGTCTTCTGCATGATCCGGCGGACTTTCGCCAGCTCTTCCATCAGGTTGAACTTCGTATGCAGCCGTCCGGCCGTATCGACGATCAGGATATCGACGTTGCGGGCGTGCGCCGCCTGCATGCCGTCGAAGACGACCGCGCCGGGATCGGCCTCCTGGGCGTGCGCGATGACCGGCACACCGAGCCGCTCGCCCCAGATCTTGAGCTGGTCAATCGCGGCGGCCCGGAAGGTGTCGCCTGCCACCAGCATCACGTTGCGGTTGCGTGCCTTGTGGAAATTGGCCAGCTTGGCGATCGTCGTCGTCTTGCCGGTCCCGTTGACGCCGACAACCAGCGTCACGAACGGGACACCGCGCTGGTAGATCTTCACCTTGCGATTGCGGGTCGCGTTCTCCAGCAGCTTGACCATCTCGTCGCGCAGGAACTCGCGCGCCCGGGCCGGATCGGTAATCCGCTCGCGGCGGACATCCTCACGCAGCGCCTCGACCAGCTCCATTGTCGTGTCAACGCCGAGGTCGGCCTGGATCAGCAGCGATTCGAGATCTTCGTAGAGTTCCTCGTCGATCGCGCTCCGGTCGAAGAGGGCGGTGATATCGGCGAAGATGCCGCGCCGGGTCTTCTTCAGCCCCTCCTGAAGCTCGGGCTGCTCCTCGACACGACGCTTGAACAAACGGTTGAGAATCACAACGGCTCCTCATGCAAGTCTGGGATCACGGATGTTTACGTAGACTCGATACTACAACGCCGCGCCTCACCGGCACGGCGCAACGGGAAGTATACCGCGCAACATTCACTGCTACGGGATGGGATACAATCGTCGTTGTCGATCGCCACATCCAAATTCGGTAATGCAGTGAATTCCGCTTGCGACACGACAACATGGCATTCTCGAACAGGAGCGACAACATGGGGCAACGAAGCGTGACGCTTGACAACGACCTTGAACTCGCCCTGGAAGAGTTCATCGCCGACCAGCCAGACGCGCAAACGGCAGCATCCGTCGTTCAATCGGCTGTTCGCGAGTACCTGCGACGACGCGGGTATGCCGGATCGGAAAAGAGATCGGTCACCAGGCCAGAAAACGATGACGTGCCATACATCGCCAGTGACGCTGACCGCCGCCGGGCAAAGGAAATCCACAGCGCAATTGACGCATATTTTGATGCACAGTCGGCCGGGTCGGGTGCGGTTACCGTTCAAGATGCTTTACGAGAGTATCTTATGACGCGGGGCGTCATGATGCCGACCGAGCCGTTCAATCCAACACCGGCTGAGCATGGCAGTGGCTACAGTGACACCAGCCGAGACCACGATAGAGTCCTTGCCGAGAGTGTTGATTGAATCGCACGATTCTGGCCGATACGGGTCCGCTCTACGCACTCATTGATCGCAGTGATGCCGATCACTTACGTGCACATCAAGAGCGTATCGCTCTCCGAGACGCCGACTTTCGTGTCGCCGTTCTCGTCACAACAATGATCGAGACGCATCGGCTGCTTTCTCAACGGCTCGGGTTCCAGCAAGCGAGATCGTGGCTGGCCGAAACGAATCGCCAGGCTCTCATCATCTTTCCTGAACCTGCCGACCACTTGGTGGCTTGCGCCTACATCGAGCGGTATACCGATCAGCGTATCAGCCTCTGCGACGCGTTGCTGGTCGCAGCAAGCATTCGACGCTCCGATCCAGTCTGGACCTACGATCACCACTTCGACACACTCGGCGCGACGCGCTGGTATCCCAGCAACTAGCCGCCAAACCTCCGGCCTTCGCCACTGTCCATTCAGACAGATCCCCTCCTGTTCAATCGCGACACACGAATCTGTTCCGAGGGTGCGTACCCGTCTCCGCCATTGGACGGTACTCTCGTGAGCGTGTCCACGATGGGGTGGACGCAACGTGAGAACGAACTCATGGAGGAGCACTACCAATGGTTATGAGCCAGCAGAGGACTGCGGTTCTCAGCGACATGCAGATCCGCACGCTTGCCGAGCAGTTGCGCGGCAACGTCATCCGCCCCGGCGGCGAGGGCTATGACGCCGCTCGCAACATCCTCAACGCGAAGTTCGACCGCTACCCGGCGCTCGTCGTCCAGGTCAAGGACGCCGAAGATGTCTCGCAGGTCATCCGCTTCGCCCGCAAGCACGGCGTCGAGATCTCGGTCAAGAGCGGCGGCCACGGCGTCGCCGGACACTCGATCGTTGACGACGGGATCCTGATCGACCTCTCCCTGCTCAAGTCTGTCGAAGTCGATGAAGAGATGCGGATTGCCCGCGCCGGCTCCGGTCTGCGGGCCGGTGAGTACGTCCGCGCGACCGAGGCGTACGGCCTCGTCTCACCGGTCGGCGATGCCTCGACAACCGGTCTCGGTGGCCTGACGATGGGCGGCGGCTTCGGCTTCCTCTCCGGCAAGCACGGCCTCGCGATCGACAACCTCCTCGCGGCCGAGATCGTCACCGCTGACGGTGAGATCCTGCGCGCCAGCAAGACCGAGAACCCCGACCTGTTCTGGGCGATCCGTGGTGGCGGCGGCAACTTCGGCGTCGTGACCGCCTACGAGTTCCAGCTCCATCCGCTGACCCAGGTCCTCGGCGGGATGCTGATCTACCCGTTTGAGCGCGCCGCCGAGATCGTCCGCCTCTATCGCGATATCGCCGAATCTGCGCCGGATGAGCTGACGATGTACCTGGGGATGGCGACGATGCCGGACGGCATGTCGATCGTCGCCCTGATGCCGGTTTACTCCGGCGACATCGCCGAAGGCGAGCGACTGCTCGCGCCGTTCCGCGAGGCCGGTCCGGTTGCCGACATGGTCCAGCCGATGCCGTACTCGCAGGCCTCATCGGCAGCCGACCCGTTCGCGCCTCCAGGCTTCAAGCTCCACGAGCGCTGGGACACCCTGATGGCCCTGCCGGATGAGGTCATCGACGGCCTGGTCGAACGCGCCACGCCCGGCAACTCGCTCGGCAACGTCATCGTTATCAAGGTGCTCAATGGCGCGGCCACCCGCGTCGATCCGACCGCGACCGCCTTCCCGCATCGCAACACGCGCTACGCCGTCCTCGCGCTGGCCGCCTGGCTCGACGAGGCCGACGAAGCCGCCAACGTCGCCTGGACCGAATCGGTCAAAGACGTCTTTGCCGGCCAGCGCTTCGGCTCCTACGTCAACGCCTCGATCGGCAACCCGCTCAACGAGGTCTTCGGCCCCAACCACGCCCGCCTGGCCGCCGTCAAGGCTGCCTACGACCCGGACAACATGTTCCACGGGAATGTGAACATCACGCCAGGGAAGTAGGGACGCGAGGTACACGGTGAGGAGCGGGTCGGCCCTGGCGTCGCTCGTTCCTCATTCCGCACCGACCGCTCGACATGCTACGACAGCCGTCGCACGCGAAGGTGCGTAGCGTTGCAACAACTGGATCACCCTGGAACGACGCCAACCACTGTCACAGGCGAGACGATCGTCGCGTTCTATCCAGCATCGATCGTTTCGCTCGTGATAATCGGGGGATCCATGCTCAATGCAACAACGCAACCAGGATGGCGAATGGTTGCTTTCACAACGTTTGCTGCCATCGTGGCAATGGTGGTGCTCAGTATCACCGTCGAACGCGTCGGCACGCACTACGCCTGGTCGGACGACGTCGAGCACGCGACGGGTCATGCAGCACTCGCCATCCCGCTGGTACTACTGATCGTCGCATCCATCTGGTCGTGGCCGCCTCCGCGTCCACGACCCACGTCACGCCGAGCACGGAGGATCATCATCGTCGGCCTGACGGCGATCGCGGCGGGGCAGATCCTCGAATCGCTTGGCGCGCTGGGGTACACCGGCGACACACGTACGCGACCGGCACTGGCTGCCGCTCATGATGCCGGCGTCCTCGCCGGACCGCTGGGAATCCTGATCGTGGCCGTTGGAGTGGCAATCGTGCTCCACCGGCCATCTGCCTCGCTGGGCATCACTGATGTCGTCGTCATTGGTATCGGGATCATCGGCATCGCGGGATTGTTCATTGGACTTCCAGCACCGGCGGCCCTGCTGCTGATTATTAGCGCCATCGGCGTCATCCTCGCTCGGAAGTTACGCCCGCACCACTCGCGATCGTAGTGCACCGCTAACAGCGATTCCCCCGCCTTCGAGGTTGCTGCGTACCAGACTCGCGCTATACTGCCCCAACTTTCACGATACGCAAGTTGGGGGGCGGAGCGGTGCAGGAGATCCGGCGGAATGGGCTGGCGCTGAAGGAGCTGCCGGAGGACGAGCGCCCGCGTGAGAAGCTTCGCCTGCGCGGGCCGGGAGCACTCTCGACCGCCGAGCTGCTGGCCATCATCCTCAACACCGGTTCGAAGGGCGAGTCAGTGATGGCGCTGGCGCAGCGGATCGTCGCCGAGAGCGGCGGGTTGCGCGGGCTGATGCGGCGCGACCTCGACTCGCTGCTGGCGGTCCACGGCCTCGGCCCGGCCAAGGCGATCAAGCTCCAGGCCGCGATCGAGATCGGTAAGCGCGTCGCCGCCCTCGCCCCTGAGGACCGACCCCAGGTCCGCACCCCCGAAGATCTCGCGCTGCTGTTCGTCGCCGAGATGACCGCCCTCGACCATGAGCAGCTCCGGGTCGCCGTCCTCGACACCAAGCACCGGCTGGAGCGGACCGTCACCGTCTATCAGGGCAGCGTTAACGCCGCCCAGGTCCGAATTGCCGAAGTCTTCAAGGAAGCAGTCCGCGCCAACGCACCAGCCATCGCGATCGCCCACAACCACCCCAGCGGCGATCCAACTCCCTCGGCCGCTGACATCTCGCTGACCGCCGAGCTCAACCACGCCGCGAAAGTCCTCGACATCGACCTGATCGACCATCTCATCATTGGCGACGGCCGGTGGATCTCGCTGCGCCGCCTCGGCCTCGGCTTCCCCGCCGGGAACAAATAGACGTCATGACCACTCAACGCGCGATTCGTCGCGGCGCTGTTGGCGAACAGGCGTTGCGAGATGCGCGCTGAACACCGAGCACAGAACGTCCCCGGTAGGACTGGGCATCCGCCGGGGACGACGATCCCAGTCACCCGTTTGAGTGCCATGGGACCGCATGAACCAGTGTTTGCGACATCGGTCATGATCTGGTGATTCATATCGTCACGAATTGGTGAACATCTGAGTCACCACGGACGTATTGCGCGACTTCTCGACACTTCGCTTTCGCAAACCACCCAGTCGTATGGTACGAAGTTAGGACTATCGTGCCGCTGCTACGATCGCATGACACATGTACTGTCCATACCAGCAGATAACCGTAGATGCTGGTATGGGCAGGGACGGCTGTGACATCCCCTTGCGAAACGATAGAAGGAAAGTCCAACGTGCAACATCATCGCGAGCGACCGAATAGCTCTCGCAGCAACGGCTGGGAACGCCTGAGCGTACTGACCGGCATGTCCGTCGGCGCGAAAGAAACCGGCTGGGACCGATTGGCGCAACAGATCGTTGACGACCCGGCCGTCCGGATTCGGTCAATTCGCCGGCTGGAAGCGGTCGTAACGCTGGAGCGGTTACTGGCGACCCTGCGCGATCCACACTTCGCCGTTCTGGCGTTGCGGCTTGGCCTGACGCTCGACGACCACCAGATTGTCGGGCAATCGCGCCACGAAGTGTCTGAGCGGCTGCAACTCTCCGTCTCGCGCATCGCTCAACTGGAGCAGGAAGCCATCACCGAACTACGCGCACAGTCTTCTGCCACAGTGCCATCGCTGGCGGAGTTCTTCTATCGCGTCGAGGCTGATCGCTCAATGGCTGGGTAAACGTCGATTGGCAGACATCATGACATGACCGTTCTCGGCGGATCGGGACACGATTCGTCGTCGATCGGAAATCAGTTGATTGACTTCAGCTCGATCGAGTCCATCGGCGGTGGTGGTTCGGCCGGGACCATGAACGACTCGAGTTTGTATTCAAACTGCCGATGCTCGGCATGCCATACCTGGTGACCTCGCCGCGGCTCTTTCCAGGCGTCAGACGGGATGTGCTCACGTTGCTCTGCAGACGCGATCGCAGTGCCTGCTGAGTGGTAGGCACCGAGGACGAGGCAGGGCCCATCCGGCATCGTGCGAAAGCAGCGTAACAAGACCCACACTGGTTCCAATTTGGCCCCCTGTCGCTTGGCCGGAATCCCTCTCCTGGGTCTCTCACATATGCACGTCGTATGCCCGGCATCGCGCACCTCCTGTCCGAATGGCCCAGCCCATCTGGGCCATGTGACGTAGCCAATTCGGGCTACGTGACGGAGTGGAATCGCAACGCAGCCATCCAACGTCCGGGGAGTTCCTGTCGCGGTTTCGCCGCCGTGAGGGGCAACCCACTGACATCATGGCAGGTAACCAGAGAGCCTGAGGCATGGTTACGACGTGTTAACACCGGCCCGTCCTCGGCATTCCATCCAGGCGCGAGCCGCGCCGCAACCTCTCCGCTTGAAGTCTCTGCGTGCAAGTTGGAAACGGTGCAGTATACTGCGCATTACGTACAACAATAATGATGGAGATGACGCCAATGCCGGTACCTGTCGTCGCCGAGCCGATCTCCCGCGTTCCCACGCGCGAAACCGTCGCCGAGACGCTGCGCGCCTGGATCGTTGACGGTACTCTCGCGCCAGAAGAGATCCTGCGCGATACCGACCTGGCCCAGACCTTCGGTATCAGCCGGACGCCTGTCCGCGAAGCGCTGCTGCAACTCGAGCACGAGGGGCTGGTCGAGAGCCATCCGGGCCGCTGGACGCGCGTTACCCCCCTCGATCCAGCACAGTTGATCGAACTGTATCCCGTCTGGGCAGAGCTGGAGTCCCTCGTCGTCCGGCTGGCAGCGACGCGGGCCGGCGGTATCCTTGACTACCCGACGATCGAACGAACGGCACAGGCGTTCTCGGTTGCCGTCGATGCCGCCCTTGCTCACCCAGGCGAAACGCAGACACGGGCCGCCCATGAAGCCGACATCCGCTTCCACGACGCATTGCTGCACGTGGCCGGCAACCCGACACTGGAAACCACGCTGACACCGCTCCGGCTAGCCATCCGCCGCTTCGAGGCTACCTGCCCGAATGAGATCGCACCCGCTCCAGACGCGGTCAATGAGCACGCCGCCATCCTCGCCGCAATTCTCACCGGAAATCCGGACGCGGCAGCCACCGCTATGCGCACGCACCTCGACCATGATCACCATCGCCTGTTGGCTGGATGGAACGTCTCTGACACCCATTAAGCTGAGCCGAACGGTCACTTGAACGCACCGGCACGGACGTGGCTGCGGCCATCGCCCCTGCTGGTGCGTGAGCGCCGCTCGAACCGAATGCTTCACATGCGACGACGTCAGGAGCCGGATCGGCGGACATACGCCACGAAATGGTAAGAATACGCCATTGTGCATATGCCGCATCTGATATATTGAATAGAGTATTTGGTTTGACAAGCACCCGGCTGTCGCCGGGAGCGGAACGAGCGTGGCACGGACACTGGCTCTGGCCGTTGCCGAGGCTCAGGAGGAGTTCGAGTGGTCCTGATTGACACGGAGCAGGTACGCCTGCTCGAAAAGCGGCTGCGCGGCATCGGCGTCGACCGCCGCACCTTCATGAAGATCGCTGGCGCGGCGCTGGCAGCCCCGGCGGCAGGTTCACTCCTGGCCGCCTGCGGTGGTGACGACGATGACGACACCACCGACACGCCAGCCGCAACCGGCACAACCGCCAGTGGTAGTACAGACGCTACCGCCACGACCGGCGACAGCGAGGCATCGCCATCCACCGACGGCGGCGCGGAGAGCACCGCGGCCGGCGAGACGACCAGCGTCCCGGACGCCGTCCAGTTCCTCAACGACACGCTCCGCAACGGCGATCCGGCCAGCCACGACTTCAACGCCGACCTCTACTGCAACGGTGTCCCGCAGATCTGGGCCGGCCTGCTCAACTTCGACCAGGACTTCAACCCGATCCCCGATTGGGCCGAGTCATGGGAGCCGAACGAGGACGCGACCGTCTGGACCTTCAACATCCGCCCCGACAACACCGGCTTCTCGAACGGCGACCCGGTCACGGCCGAGACGTTCGCTTACTCGTGGAAGCGGATGCTCAACCCGGACACGATGGCCCCGTACGCGTCGATCCTGTTCGACATCAAGGGCGCCGAGGAGATCAACCTCGAAGGCGCCGACCCTGACACGCTCGGTGTCACCGTCGTCGATGACTGGACGCTCGAAGTCGAGATGATCGCACCGCGCGGCCTCTTCCCGATCATCGTCGCCTACTACGCCTGCGTCCCGACCCATCCAGAGTCGGCCGAGGCGGGCGGCAACTTCACTGACCCGGGCGAGATCGGCGGACCGGTCATCTCGAACGGCCCGTTCGTGCTGACCGAGTGGGAGCACAGCCAGGTCTGCGTCGTCGAGAAGAACCCGAACTACTGGAACGCCAACGCCATCACGCTTGAGACGGTCAACAACCTGATCATCCCGACCGAGCAGGGGCTGCTGCCCTACGAAGCCGGTGAGGTGGACTGGACGATCGTCCCCGGCGCCGATTTGCCGCGCGTCCAGTCCGACCCGGAGATGAGCGCCGAAGTCCAGAAGTGGGTTGAGCCGCTGATCTGGAAGCTGTTGCCGCAGGTGACGGTCGCGCCGTTCGACGACATCAAGGTTCGCCGCGCCCTCTCGCACTCGATCGACCGCGAGCGCATCAACGAGCTGACCAACGGCGGCGGCGACCCGGCCTACTGCCTCGTCCCGCCGGGCCTCTTCGGCTACTTCGGCAGCGAATTCGCCGACGTGATGGACTTCTCGCCGGAGAAGGCGCTGGCCGAGCTGGAAGGCACCGACTACGAAGGTGGCGAGAACTGGCCGGAGGTCACGATGATCCTCCGCAACGAGGCCGCCCTCAACTCCAACATCATGGCCGAGGACATCGCCGCCCAGGTCATGGAAGCGATCGGGCTGGAGATCCAGATCCAGGTGATGGACTTCCAGGCTTTCCGCGACCTGATGTTCACCAACACACCGCAGACTCGTCTTCGTGCGCTGGTACTACGACTACCCGGACCCGAACAACGGCTACTTCGACATGTTCTACTCCAACAAGGAGTCGGGCAAGCGCCAGGCGTGGTCGAACGCCGAGTTCGACGAGTTGGTCGTCCAGGGCAAGGAAGAGCCAGACCCGGAGGCCCGGCTCGAGATCTACCGCCAGGCCGAGAGCGATCATGCAGGAAGAAGTCGCCTACATCCCGGTCGTCTACCGCAACGCCTACGATGTCTACAAGCCGTGGGTCAAGGGCGTGCCGATCAGCGCCCAGGGCTTCGCCCTCCCCAACGGCAACATCTACGTCGGTATGTGGAACACGATCTACACCGAGGGCCGGCCGGAGTAAGCAGAATCCGGGAACCTCCAGCACGACACAAGCGAGCAGGCTCCCCTTAAGGGGAGCCTGTCTCAGGTCTGGATCATGGACGCTGACGAGGACGCATCCGCTCAGCGACCTGGCTTGAACTTCTGCACCCGATGGTTGTTGATGTCGGTCACGTAGACATAGCCATCGTTGTCGATCGCGATCCCGAACGGCACATCGAACTGTCCTGGTCCGCTACCGGTTGACCCGAACGAATCAACCGCCTGGCCGTCGGGCGTATACACAACCACGCGACTGTTCCCGTAATCGACCACCAGCAGGTAGCCATCCTGTCGCACGGCTACCCCGACAGGCGACTTCAACTGGCCCAACTCGCTGCCGGTGCTGCCCCATTGGTCGATGTATTCCCCACTCCGGGAAAACACCTGCACTCGGTCGTTTCCATAGTCCGTCACGTACACGCGCTCGCCATCGATCGCGATCCCTTCCGGCATCTTGAACTGTCCATTCCCGCTACCGGCGCCGCCCCAGGCATCCAGAAACACCCCGTTGGAATCGAACTTCTGGACGCGGTTGTTGCCGGTGTCGGTTACGTAGACGTTGCCGTCGGCATCGGTTGCGATCTTCGTCGGCCCGTTGAACTGCCCCGGCAACGTCCCGGTCGTTCCCCACTCGCCTTTGTACAGCCAGGCCGACGAGAAGCGCTGGACGACGTTGGAGAACCGGTCGGTCACGTAGATGTCTCCAAATGCCCCGACCGCGACACCATGTAGGATGTCGTACTGGCCGCCAGTGCGGGCAAATCCATACGTCTCTCTCAGTTCGCCATCCAGGGTGTAGCGCGTGATCGTCGGTATGTCGTTGTGTCCGTCGATGACGAGCAGCCCGCCGCTCTCATCAAACGTGATGTCGGTCGGAACACTGAACCGACCGCGCCTGCTGTCGGTAACGTCGAACAGGAATGCCCCACCAGCGCTGAACTTCTGGACGCGAAGGTTGAACTCATCGCCAACGTAGAGGTTCCCATCATGATCCAGCGCAAGCGCTGCTGGCTGGCTGAACTGGCCGAACTCGCTCCCTCTCTCGCCGATCACGTTCAGGATGCTGCCGTCCGGTGAAAAGAGCTGCACGCGATCGTTCTGGTTGTCGGCGACATAGATGTAGCCCTCCGCATCAATCGCGATCCCTTCCGGGTAATTGAACTGGCCAGGATTCGCCCCCGGGCTTCCGAACTGGCTGAGGTAAGTGCCATTCGGATCGAACTTCTGGACGCGGGTATTCCCGGTGTCGGTCACGTAGACATTGCCTTGTGGATCGAACGCCAGACCAAGCGGCGTATCAAACTGTCCTGGGCCGGTGCCGAAGCTGCCGAATTGCCCTAGATAGGTTCCGTTCAACGTGAACGTCTGGACGCGGTGGTTACCACTGTCAGCGACGTAGACAACATCACCATTGATGGCGATGGCGTGTGGTCCGCGGAACTCGCGATTCCCAATGCCTTCCTGCCCCCATTGCTCCAGATACGCTCCGTCAGCAGCTAGCACCTGGACGCGGTCGTTGTCCCTGTCGACGACGTAGAGGAGACCGGCTTCGCTCGCGGCAATCCCGGTCGGGTAGTTGAATTCGCCCGACTTTGCCCCCATCGACCCAACAACGCGCATGAAGATCCCATCCGGATCGAACTGGACCAGCCGATGGTTCAGGCTATCCGCGACCCAGAGATTGTTGTTCGCATCGACACCGACACCCCGCATGATCGACAGCCTGGCAATCGGCGTGTACGTGCCACCCCATTCGTCGACGAATGCGTACTCGGTCACTGGCGTCTGGGTGGGGGTTGCCGTTGGTGTGCTTGTTGACGTGCTGGTCGGCGTAGCGGTGCTGGTCACCGTCGCCGTCGGCGCCCCTTCATCCGGTATCTGCTCGTAGCGCCACGTCCAGTAGTGCTGCCCGACGTTGCCCGCCTCGACCTGGAACCCATCCGGGTTGCCCGGTGTATAGGTCAGGCAGCGCCGCTCGAAGCACTGCAACAGCACCAGCCGCGGTGTCCCGCCGATCTTCACCTTCGGCCCAGTACGCTTCGGTGATCGGGAAACCGGTCGCATAGAACCACGGGTCGAACAGCCGCTCGGTCACGAGTTGCCCATCGAGCATCACCGGTCCGGTCGAGTTGAGGAAATCCCAGAACGGGCTGGCGACCTGATGGTCGATCCCCGGCACCGTCAGCCGGTGGGCCGCCGTCACCCCATGACGCGCAGGCTCGGCATCGATACCAACGGCCCCATCGCTGTCAATGCGCTGGGTGATGACGCTGCCGTCGGCAACCGGTCCCGCCACCCGCAGCGGGGCCAGGTCGGCGTAGGTCAGTGGATCGTCCGGGTCGCCCGCCACGTTCACCTGGGCCGGCTGGTGCTGCTGGAACTCGTCGTCACCCAACTGCAGCCTGCCGGTCATCAGTTCGATGACGAGCAGGCCGTTGGTGACGTAGAAGGGCGACGTTCGGATCGCCGTTCGGATCGTTGATCTCCATCCGGCTCTTGTCGTAGTACTGCACCTGGCGCTGACCGTCCGGCGACTCTGCGTAGGCTTCCGTCACCACGCCGGTGTTGGCCTCCGGTCCCCAGATCCAGGTTCGGGCAATGTCGCCGTCCGCGACCGGCTGGTCTGTGCGTGCCCAACGGCGTCCGAAGTGCTCGTTGCCCGGCTCGAAGGCCTGAACATGCAGGATCGCGCCAGCAAGCAACGCGATGACGGTGACATAAGCAGCTACGTGAGTGATGCGCAGCATGTGATTGACCTCCAGCATCGAGAGGAGCCGCAGCAACGACAGGACAATGTCGTGCCTGGCCGGACGAGTACACGGCACACGCGGGGTGAGTCACCTGGCTACCTCGCCGGGCAAGACGCGCTCGCGCGCACAGGCGACGCTACCGCCAGCTGGCGTCAGCGTCGCCTGTACTCTATTGGGCCAGGATGTATCAGGGCATCCGCAAAGCTACGTAGGATTCCGGCCGACCTACGGCATTTATCTACGTTCGCCATGCATCCCGGAGGGGGAATTGGTGCAGCGAGCACCGGCTGGAACGGAGCCCCCGCCGCGCAGGGCCGGTGCATCCGCTGGGTGGCTCTGGAGGAAGGAGGTCGCTACCCGACCGGCACCCAGAAGGGCTTCCGCCGTTCGAAGCATGTCACCGCCTCGAACCCCGCTGCCTCCAGCATGGCCGGGACGACCTCGAAGCCGTGCGTCATCTGGTCGGCGCGATGGGCGTCGGAACCGATCGTCAGGATCTCGCCACCCAACTCCTTGTACCACCGCAGGACATCGACATCCGGTGACGGGATGCCGACCGGACGGCGGGCGGTGCCGGTGTTGACCTCGATCCCGATCCCGGCCTCGATCGCGGCCTTCAGAACCTCCCGGATCGGCTCCTCGAAATCAGCGCAGCGGTAGCCGCCGTAGACCGAAAAGCCGGCCCGCTTCGGGACATCGATGTGGCCAATCACGTCGAACCCGCCATGGCGCACCATCGCCAGTAGCTCGGTGAAGTAAGTTTCGTAGGCGTCCTTCTCGCTCCTGCCGTCAAAATACAGCGGCTCGAGGACCAGCCCGGTCATCTCCTCGCCGATGAAGTGCAGCGAGCCGATGATGAAGTCGTACGGGTACGCATCAGCCATCGCCTGCGCCTGTTCCGGGTAGCGGTGCCACTCCCCGATCTCGACACCGGCCCGCAGTCTGACGCGCCCGTCGAACTCGACCCGCGCCCGCTCGACATCAGCGAAGTAGGCGTCCGGCCGGTAGTAGCCAAACCCCTTGTCAACCGGCACAAAGTCGCAGTGGTCGGTGATGCAGATCTCGGCCAGCCCCAGTTCGACCGCCTGCCGGCAGCGATCCAGCACCGGCACACTACAGTCAAACGAATGCTCCGAGTGCATGTGGTAGTCGTGCGGGATACCTGTCGCTGAGCGAGTGGTCACGAAACCATGCCTTCCGACTATCGCGCCTTGTCGGGCTGTCATCGTCGAGGGCGAGAATACACGATCATGGTTCGCGGCAGGTTGCACGACTGTGAAAACGCCTCGGCCACAGCCGTCTTGATGGGAAACGGAACACAGCCCAGGCGCGGCGACCATCGATCGCCACTGCTGGCTATCGCACGATGGTCTCCGGTCAGACCCGCACCACGGGAGTGGCTCAGTTCACGAGATGGACCGATAGCCTTCCGAATTCGAACTCCACCGGCGGGTCGCCGGTGTTTCCGATATGGATCCCGACCGTCGGGATCTCGCTCGCGCTCGCCATCATGGCCTCGTAGTGCAGCACAACCCGGTTGGCGATGAACCAGACATGGTCGCCTTCGATGATGATCTGCAGCCGGTTCCAGTCGGTGGCCGGATTCGTTCCCGTCCGCACGGCGGGAGCGAACAGGAACGTCGGCGACGAGTCAGTGCCGTCCGAAACGTTGCCATCGGCATACACCGCGAACGTTTTCTCGTCAGCCATCAGGCAAAGCCAGAACTCGGCGAAGTGTCCGTCGGCATCCTCATAGCCGAGCGCCACGCAGGCCGACGACGACGGGGACGCTGCCGTTACCAGCCGCACATCCACCTGCACGCTGAGGTCGACGCGCCCGGATTCCGCCAACGGCTCCCTGGACACCCCACAAACGAACACGCCTGAACACGGCTCGTTGATCCGCAGGTGGTAGGTCCCTTCGTCGCCCACGAATCCAGTGTAGCGATCTTCATCAACCGGATCCCACTCGGACAGCGGTGGCACATCAACGCGATCGCCGAGCAGCGGTGGTGTCGGCGCGGGCACGACGGTCGGCGTCGGAGTTGGCGATGGTGTCGATGTTGGAGCCGGCGTCACGGTCGCTGTCGCCGTTGGTTGCGGCGTTGGGGCCATCGGCGATGTTGCGGTTGGCTTGACCGTCGGCGACGGTGCGGGTGTCGGCTGGCGCGTCGATGTCGGCACCGGCGTCAGGGTTGCCGCAGGAACCGTCGTCGGAGCGAGCGTCGCTGCAGGCTGAGCGGTCAGCGTCGCTGCAACCGCCCCTGCGACTTGCGTGTCGACCGCTCCGGCGCTGGAGGTGCTGGTCGGCGTCTCCGCGTCGTCATCTCCACACGCAGCGAGAACGAGCGTCAACACCAGCAGCATGGTGCTGCACCACGCAAGTGTCTTCGTGCGTTTCATCGTCTCTATCCTGTTCCACCCCGCCTGGCAGGGCAGGTCACTGACAAACGTCGGGCGCGGTATCTCACAGTGACACTACGCCCGGTGGCGTTACAGAGAGACAACGTCTGTGCAATGCGTGTATCGGTAACGTGTCAACTTCAGATCGTGCTGTCCACGGATGTGCATTCGGTCGTGGTAGTAGTGCTGGGGCAGGCCAGCACTCAGACAGCCGCGCGATGAGTCGAGGTTGTTCCTTGGTGAGGCAGTGTATGTGTGGAGAGCGTGCGTGCGGCGGTTCAGCCCCTGTGCCGCTGGGCAAGTGTGGAAGCGGCGCTTCGCGTCTCCCGCTTCGGAGACGGGCTGACGTCTTCGGCGTCGAGCAGGTTGCGAATGAACTCGGCCAGGAAGCGTTTCTCCTCAACTGTCTCACGTGTTGGCCGCGACAACCGCCAGCTCGAGACAACCAGCAGAATCCCGAAGGCCAGCAGTGTCCGCATCCATAACGAGCTGGCCGGCGCGAAGATCAGGATACCGACGATCCCCGCCATCAGCAGCCCGACCGTGTAGACCCGCCGGTAGCGCATCGTCGAGAGCGACATCAGCACCCGCGTCCCACCCGGCGCCTCGTCCACGGCACAGAAGGCCGTCGTCAGCACCCCCAGCATGAAGCGCCGGTAGCTGTTCATCTGCAAATGGTCATCGACCCGTCGTGCGACGACCGTCCGCCCCTGCACCCGCACCAGGTCCTGCCGCTTCTTGCCGGCCCCGAGATACAGCGCGAACCGCTCCCGAACCTGCTCCGCCGTCAACGGCGACAGCAGGACACGCGTCTCCCCCGCGCGCCGCAACAGAAACGGCACCTTCGGCTGGCCGCTATCCGCAACAATCGTCGGCTCGTCCGCCACCTGCCCCGCGATCCATCCTGCCCCTGATCGTCTCGTCAGTGTAGCCGATCACGCACGCCACATCTCGTCGCGCAGCCGTTCGACGCCATCGAGCAGCAGGTCGAGGCCGAAGACAAAGGCGCCCTTGTCGCCCTCGCGGGGTGGATGGGTGTGCTGTTCGATGTGCTCGGCGACGTACGGCAGCTTGCGGGCGTCGAGGATCTTGAGGAAGTCGGCCGCCAGTTCGCGCAGTGCCTGGCCGGTGGCCGGCATGTTTGCCAGCCAGAGTGTGAAGCCGGTGATGTGGCTGTCGTACGCGTGGAAGGCGTGGCAGGCCAGCTCCGGCGAGCAGCCCGCCTCCCGCAGTGTCCGCAACACGGCTTCCATCCACAGCATCCGGGCTGGCGAGATACGGTCCGGCGACAACACGCCCGGCGCCCACGGGTGACGCCGAAAGACATCGTGGGAGGAAATCGCGCTCCTTCGCAACTCCGCCTTCCAATCATCACCGTCCGGAAGCTCTATCTCCGCGAAGACGATCTCGGCGATCCTGCTGAGGATCTCTTCCTTGTTGGCGACGTGGTTGTAGAGCGACATCGCCTCGACGCCGAGCTCCTGCCCCAGCCGGCGCATCGTCAGCGCCTCGACCCCGTGCGTGTCGGCCAGCCGGATGGCGGCCTCCAGCACCCGCTCCCGGCTCAGCGGCAGGCGAGGCTCGGCGCTCTGGTCGGTTCGCGTGGCCATCTGACTCCTTCATCACGACCCCTTGACAGACTTACAGTGTAAATATACTATCTGACTTACGCTGTAAGTAGCCAGTGACAATCGGTCAGATCGACCGGGGAGGATACGTCCGATGGATCTCCACGAGGTGCTCTACACAACCCGCGCGATGCGACGGCTCAAGCCCGACCCGATCCCCTACGACATCCAGGCGAAGATCCTCGACGCCGCCATCCGCGCACCGCACACCGGCGAGGGCTGGCGCTTCATCCTCGTCGACGATCCGGCCATCATGGCGCAACTCGGACCTCTCTACCGGCACGCAAGCGAGCAGATGGCGGCTGCATTCGGCATCAACCTCGCAGAACTGACGAAGAGTGAAGGGCAGATGGGGCGAACTGCTCGCTCGGCACAGCATCTGGAGCAACATTTCGAGGAAGTCCCACTGCTCCTGATCGGGTTCAGCAAGACCGGTGGCAGCGGCGTCCTGCCGGCCCTCTGGAACGCGATGCTGGCCGCCCGCGCCGAAGGCGTCGGCAGCACGATGACGACGATCCTGGCCGCCTACTGCAAGGACGAGGTCCACGAGATCCTCGGCGTCCCGCAGAACGAAGGCTGGGCGCTGCAGGCCGTCATCCCGATGGGCTACCCCAAGGGCCGCTGGGGGCTCGCCCGCCGCACGCCAGTCCACGAAGTCGCAGCCCGCAACAGCTGGGACGGCGACCTGGGCTTCACCGTCCCGGAACCGCTCTGGCAGGACGCGCGATGAGAGCGGCCGTCCGGACCAGATACGGCTCTCCCGATGTCGTCACGCTCCAGGAGATCGAAACGCCGGTCGCCACCGACGACAAAGTGCTCGTCCGCGTCCACGCATCGTCCGTCAACCGCGCCGACCTCGACTACCTGACCGGAACGCCAGCGTTCGCACGCATCTTCACCGGCCTGCGCGCGCCAAAGATCCGCCGGCTGGGGCTCGACGTGGCCGGAACAGTCGAAGCCATCGGTCCGAACGTCACGAAGTTCAAGCCGGGAGACGCAGTCTTCGGCGATATGACCAACTTCGGGTATGGAGCCTTCGCCGAATACGTCTGCGCCAGCGAGCGGGCCTTCGCGCTGAACCCGGAAAACACCAGCTTCGAGGACACCGCGACGGTGCCGCAAGCCGGCATCGATCGCCCTGCTCGGCTTGCGCTACAAACGGCCGATCAGGGCCGGGCCAGCAGTGCTGATCAACGGCGCGTCGGGCAGTGTCGGCCCGATCGCCGTCCAGATCGCGAAGGCGCGCGGCGCGGAGGTGACCGGCGTCTGCAGCACGAGCAAGATGGAGATGGTGCGCGTCGCTCGGCGCTGACCACGTCATCGACTACACCCGCGAGGACATCACCAGACGCGGCATACGCTACGACCGACATCGTCGACATCGCTGCCCGCCGATTCGATCTTCGCCTACCGGCGAGTGCTGAAGCCCACCGGCGTGTACGCCTGTGTCGGCGGGAAGACGGGTCCGATCCTGCTGGCCCTGGCGCTCGGCCCGCTCATCTCCCGCTTCGGTGACAAGAAGCTCGGCCTCCCGATCGACTGGAAACCCTTCAACCAGCCGGATGTCGCCTACCTCACCGAACTCCTCGAAGCCGGCAAGCTCTCCCCGATCATCGACCGCATGCTTCCCACTCTCCGAGGTCGTCGATGCACTCCGCTACGTCGACGGAGGCCACGCGCGGGGGAAAGTCGTCATCACGATCTGAAACGGTTGCTTCCGTTTTTGCCGCAGTCGACCAGGATCAAGGCCGAACCGGGACGCCGATCACTGTCGCGGCATGCGTGGCATTGTGAACAACCACCCGCCGACAACGAGGACGAACCAGAGCGCGAGAAACACCTGGCCATTGCTGTCAGAGAATAACCCTGCGCCGAATGCGGCAACGATTGCAGCAACGATTGGCCAGCCAAGCATCACCCAGATGACGTAGCCGACGTCCTTCATCGGACGATCGCCCATGCCCGGCGCAAATCCGGCGCGCTCCGGATCATTCGTCCAGCGGCAGATGATGATCGTAGTTGGGAATCGCCCGCTTCCAGTAGCCGGTGACCCGCATCCGCGTGTCCGGGATGCAGCGGTCGTCCAGCCAGTGACGGCGTACCGCCCGCATCGCCGTCGCCTCACCGGCTGCCCAGGCGAAGCCGTCGCCGTCCGGGAGCGTGATGGTCGCAAGCGTTCGCGCCAGTTGGCCGGTGTCGTCCGGCGCGACGTTCGACCGGTGCAGCCAGGTCAGCTGGAGGTCCGCCTCGGTCGGCAGCGGCTGCTCCTCGCTGGCGTCGGCGACCTCGATCACGGCAAACACCGGCGTCCCGGCCGCCAGCCCCTCCAGCCGCCTGCCGATCGACGGGATCGCCGTCTCGTCGCCGGCCAGCACATACCAGTCGACCCTGCCGGTGACCGTCCGCGAGCGACGCGGGCCGCTCAGCCCGAGGTAGTGCCCCGGCGCGGCATTCCGCGCCCAGGTCGACGCCGCGCCGTCACCGTGGACGACGAAGTCGAAGTCCAGCTCCCCAGCAACCGGGTCATAGCGGCGCGGCGTGTACTCGCGACCGGGCGGACGTTCGCCGGGGAAGACGAGCGAGTTACCATCGACACTCGGCACCCATGAGGCGTCGAGCGGGTCGGGCGGGAAGAACAGCCGCGCGCCATCGTCAGCAGCGTCCGAGCGAAAACCCTCCAGTGCCTCACCACCCAGCGTAACCCGCACCATCCCCGGCGTCAGCCACTGCGTGCGGCGAACCTGCAGCAAACGGAACATGAACGGATGCTGAACTACCTCAATCGGCGAACCTGTCTCGGCCATAGAAACTCGTCTATCCCCATCCACTGTCACCAGCGCTCAACGCGCGACGGATCATCCCCCGGCACGTCATTGTCGCGCAGATGCCCATCCATCTGCCTCATCGTGCCACGCCGGTGACACCTGCCTGGTTGGCGGGTATCCTGTTGGCCGGTCCAGGAGGGTGCAGGAGGAGTGAGGACAAAGTATGAAGTGGATCACGCGCGAGAGCGTTCGCATCGATCGGGTATCGTGCACCTGGCTGATCCTGACGTTCATCGATCCCGACGCGGAGATGCTCTACGTCCCGACCGATCAGGTGCTGGCGGTCGCCGAACGCGAGGGCGCGATCCCGTTCGACCTGCCCGGCGTCGAGATGGGCCACCACGGCGACGAGGTCAGCTTCGACGCGATCCTGAAGGCCGCACGGCCCGAAGGACGACGAGGCGCTCCAGCGGGTCGCGATGATCGTGCGTGGCGCCGACAGCCCGAACAAGGACATCACGCCCGAATCGCGCGGCCTCGACGCCCTCTCGCACGGCTTCAAGCGCATGATGCTCGAAGGCGGCTACGACGACCGCGAATCGATCCGCCGCCAGTGGTACATGTACAACGCCTTCTACCTCTTCTGCGGCGGCGACCCGGCCAACCTCAAAGACCCGATGTAGCCACACCCGCCCGGACATACGCATCGCGGACCTCATCGTCCCGTAGGGGCCGATCCTGTATCGGCCCGCGCCGTGAGGCGCCTTCTCGACGCGTGCACGGTTCCAGCACGGGCGCAGGCGTTTGGGATCCTCGCTTAACGCCCATGCATCCAGAGGCGTCGGTCATGCACGGCGCGGGCCGATACAGGATCGGCCCCTACCGGATCGGTGCCATCGTCAACGCACAACCATCTCGGCAACCGCCGTCAGCACAAGATCGATGTCATCACGCGAGACATCCAGATGCGTCACCGCCCGGACCGTCGTCGGCCCGAAGACGCTGAAGCGGATCGCGTGCTCGCGCAACATCCGCTCGGCGAACTCGGCGGCGGTCATCCCCGTCCCGCCGACATCGAACAGCATGATGTTGGCCTCGACCAACTCCGGATCGATCGCGATCCCCCGAATCTCCGCCAGCCCCTCGGCGAGGACGCGCGCGTTCGCGTGGTCGTCGGCCAGGCGGTTCGACGTGGTGCCGCAGCGCGTAGACCCCCGCCGCCGCGATCACCCCCGCCTGCCGCATCGCGCCGCCGAGCCGGTGCTTCCAGAGCCAGGCTTCCTCGATGAACTCCCTTGATCCCGCCAGGCACGCGCCCGACCGGCGCGCCGAGCCCCTTCGTCAGATCGACCCACGCGACATCGAACGGCGCCGCGAACTCGAGCCGCCGATGTCCCGCTCGCGACGACCGCGTTGAGCAGCCGCGCGCCGTCCAGATGGGTCGCGAGTCCACGCCGCTGCGCCACCTCACAGACCGCCTATCTGCTCCAGCGACCAGATCGCGCCACCGCCGAGTTCGTGATCTGCTCGACGGCGACAACGCGGCTGCGCGGCGAGTGGCGGTTCTTCGGCCGGATCGCCTCCTCGACCTGCGCGGCCGTGAAGATGCCCCGCACGCCATCGAGCGCCCGAATCTGCGCGTGACTGATGGCAGCCGGCGCGCCACCTCGTAGTGCAGCGGGTGGGCGGTGCGGTCCATGATGATCTCGTCCCCCGGCCGGCAGAGGACCGCGAACGAGATCTCGTTACACATCGTCCCGCTCGGCAGGTAGACCGCCGCCTCCTTGCCGAGCAGCTCCGCGACCATCTCCTGCAACAGGTTGACGGTCGGGTCCTCCCCCTTCTGCTCGTCGCCAAGCTCCGCCCCGACCATGAAGCGCAACATCGCCTCCGTCGGCTTCGTCAGCGTGTCGCTATACAGATCAACCGCAATCCGCGAAGTCATCCTGGCGTGGCCCCTTCTGCTGTGGACGGCACATAGCGGATAATAGCCACTATTCGCATTCGTCCGTCGGTTCACGGTGTGACGGGTTATGAGGATAATGATGACAGTGCACCGCAACGCTGATCATGGCATTCAGATCAAGAATGGGCCGCATCACTGACGGAAGCAGGTTCACTTCGACGCCCCACTCCCGCGATGGGTTATCTGAGGTAGGGCCATGCAGATATGGGTTATTGGGAACGTATCGAGCGTTGACGTGGGCGCTGACACACAGTTCAGCGTTGTACTGCGTCCCGAGGTCACACAGAATCGACCACGACGGCTGTAAGCGTTTGAGGGACTCCGTGATAGCGCCATTGATCAGCTGCGGGCAACTTGCGCAAGTCGCCTGCATCGAACGATGCGTCGATGTCGAGCCAGCCGTACCCTTTGTTCCGCCCATCCGGTTCATTCCGGTGCATCTCTGTTGGTGTGATGCCAATCAGGTCAGCAATGTGGGGCGGATCGAAGTGTTCACCCCCCAGCCGGTAGAGGACGTAGATGGATCCAGTCGGTGTCTCAGAATTCCTTGGCATGTCGAATCCTACAAAACAGACGGGCCTCTCTTTGCGGATTACGTTCACTTTCCGCATCGTGTTTCCTTGATTCCATGGGCATCCTCCCAGACAGCGATCTTAAGGGCGAATTTGTGTTAGCTTGCAACTCACAATTCGTCGAATCTTGCCCTGTTATGTGCAGCGAGCAACGCCGATTCCGACAATGTCGTAGATGTGCAGCCTATTACTGCGTCGCCGCGCGGTACACGACAGGACCCGCATCCAGGGGCTGGAGTCGAAGCAGGAGGCCGCTGCCAATAGGCGTGGCTGGCATTGATATCTTCAACTCGCTCTACGTGGCCGTTGGCTGGCACGTGTAGGCATGGAGTGTCGCGACCGGCTCAAACCCAACCGATGTGTAGAGCGCCATCGCTGGCTCCTCCTCACCGTCAACGATGACGATTGCCTGCGAAGCCCCGCGCGCACGTCAGCCGCCGGCAGCCCTCGCTCAACAGCGCCGCGCCGAGTCCAAGCCCGCGAAACTCCGGCGCGGTACCGACCGGCTCGAACTGGCCGATCCCGCTCGCCGCATCATGCCAACCGAGCGCGAAGGCGGCGAAGCGCCCGTCCGGCGCGACGGCGACGAGGTCGAGGTCGGGATCGTAGCCCGGCGCCCGCATCAACCGGCGGTAGTCGCTCCGCATCCGGCTCCGCGCCGAAGGCCGCAGCCAGCACCGCCGCCCGCGCCACCACGTCGTCCTCGCCTGCCAGCCCGCGAATCTGGAATCCATCGGGAACCTCCGGCACGGTCAATGTCGCATCGAGGCGGCGCGCCAGCCGATACCACGCCCCGCCGCGACGGTACCCTCGCTCCTCCAGAACATCGATCCGTGTCTCATCGCGCGCATCAACGAGCGTGAAGAAGCCGGGAGATTCCCTCCCAGCCCCGTCCGCGATCTCCGCGATTCGCGCCTCGGCCCAGGCAAGCATCTCGCGCTCGCGTTCGCCGTCACGCCAGTCCGGATGGACCTGGATGTCGAAGCCACCAAATCCCGGATAGACGATCACGAACCCGACGAGCGTCCCCGCCTCCCGTTCCCACAGACCGACGAGATCGGACGGCGCAAGATCCGCCATATGAAACAGCTGCCAGTCCAGGTCGCCAGGATGCAGCACATGCGACGGCACGCTACGTCTCGCCGCCTCCGAGAGGCAGCCCTTCATTCGCCTGAGGTCGTCGGCGTCGCGATACGACCGAAAGAGTACGCTCACGCGCCCCTCGACCCCGAACGCCATTCCCAAACGTGACGAGCCTGAGACGCCTCAACGGGAAGGAACATCGAGTCAGTCAGCGTCGTCAACATCTCGTTACGAAGACCAACTCGCAATCCGCGAAGCCATCCTGGCTGGCCCTTCTGTTGTGGACGGCACGTGGCTGATAATAGCTGATACTCGTTGAGAACCGCGAAGCACGAATGCGAACCAGTGACGCCTGCTGCTAGGAGCCACAAGATGCCTGCGATTGAGCTACGCGAGATCACGCATGACAATTTCGAGCCCGTCATTGGACTCGGTGTCGCTGAAGGGCAGGACAAATTCGTCGCGCCCGTTGTCTACGCCCTGGCTGAGGCCTACGTCTACGCACCGCAACTCTGGGCGCTGGCAGCCTATGACGGTGACCAGCCGGTCGGGTTCGTGATGTACGGGCATCAACTGTCGCGGGATCGCTGGAAGGTACAGAGCCTGATCGTCGATGAACGCTACCAGGGCCGTGGCTATGGGCGCGCCATCATGCAGGCAGTGATCGCACTGATGGTCGAACGGCACGGCTGCAACGAGATCTTCACCGGCTACATCGAGGGCAACGATGTCGCGCGGGGACTCTACGAGAGCCTGGGATTCCGCGCCACCGGCGAAGTCAAAGACAACGAGACGCTCATGATGCTGACAATCGCAGACAGCCGCTAGACAGCTGGCCGAGTCATCCTTGACGGGATCAGTTCTCGCGGCATAATGGCGACGTCGTCACTCATGTACTGGGAGGTTTCGACACCCATGCCGGTTAGCTAGCCCCACCCTGCATTCACCAACAACACAGGAAAGCGGACAGCACCACGCGTGCTTCCAGTGATGACGTGCGTCCCAGTCGGGAACCACGCGTCAGATGCTGTCTGCCCGGCATGCGCGAGGAAACGGTTCCTCGCGTGTCGATCCGATCGTACGGCTCGTCTCTCAGGAGCGAGCAAGGAGTGCCTGTCATGACAGACCAACAGCTTTCGCTCCTCCCCTTCTACGCGGGTTGGGGGAGGTACCAGCAGCGCCTCGTCGCGGCCATCGCGCCACTCACCGTCGAGCAGCTTGCCCTGCGCGCAACCCCGCGCCACTGGACCATCGGCATGTACATGACCCATATCGTCGCCAACCGCGCCTGGTGGTTCCACGCGCGGATGGGCGCAGGGGAGCGACGACGTGACGCCCTACGACCTCTGGGCGCTGGACGTCTGTGAAGCGGACATCGACCCGGGCCACACGGCGGCGGAACTGGTCGCCGGGCTGGAGACGACCTGGCAACTGATCGAGGGAACGCTCGCCCGCCTGACCCCGGCCGACCTCGAACGGACCATCCCGCCCCTGGACCAGGCGGGACGTGAGCACCACGCGAGCAAGGTCGAGCCCGCGCTCCAGCCATACGCCCAGATGTGGCTCGATGCGTCACGTGACTCTGGAGTCGTCCGGCCCGCCGTCTCGTACGAGTCGGTCATCTGGGGCATCCTCGAGCACGACATCCACCACGGCAGCGAGATCTCCACCACCCTCGGCATCCACGGCCTGCCAGTCGTCGAGTTGGATGACTAGCACACCGGAACGCCGTCAATCCCCCTCGCTCATCGGTGGCGAGGTCGTAACGATGCGGTCGCTTCAGCGGCAAGGATGCCCTTGTTGCTGAAGCGATCGTCTCATCGCTCGATGGCAATCCAGCCCTGGATGCTGAGTGTCATAGCGATTGAGCACGATTGAGTTCGGCAAATCGAGCGATCGACTACTCACAGTCAAAGTGCATCCCCGGCCTGCTGATTCCGCTTGTCAATCTGACAACGTAGATGATGGCTGCCTGGATGGGTCGGCCCAATGTTCGCCAGCTCGTCCGATCCGGAGCCAACTGAGCACGATCTTCCCAGCACGACGTCGGTCATCGCGAGGGCACGATCAGCCGATGGTCCGACGTTGGATTATCACTTCGACCAGCCAGCTATTCCTTTCGATAGTGTGTCCTCCTCGGCGCGACGGGGAACGATGTGCGTTCCGAGCCGTCCAGGACTTCAGTCGGAGTATGCCGGTCGTCCCGCGTCACCCGTTGGAGTCGCCAGTATTCGACGAGAAACTGAGCAGTGTACACGTAAATTGGCGACTCATCCCGTCGGTGGTCAGTACCCAGAGTTGTCCGCAGATCTGTGAATCTGTATCCGCGCTCCGGTCTGGTGTTCCGTATTCAGTCGCATCGCAGTGGCACCCGACCGGTGAGGCTTGGCTGCCATTCGATCTTCGATATAGCTCGTTTCAATCTTCAGTCCAGCGCATGACATCGAACCAGCCGTTCAACGCAGATCCAGCATCACGGCTTCGTACGATTGGCCACCATTCATCGCACTTCTCGACCTGCGTGGACCAGTCGCGGAGCAACGAGCCCCACGTGGATGCAGCGTCCGCGATAGTCCTTCCATCGGTATCCTCGGTACTCGACGACGGTGCTCGACTGGACCAGCCTTCGTCGAAGGCATAAAAGACTTCTCGCCATCGACGTCGTGTACGCCGCCGCGCTAACGGAAAATCGGTCGAGTCGTACCCGGGCGTATTCGTCCAGCCCACCACGACGCATCTATGTAATTGATTTCAGTTCAACATGCACAGTCATCTCCGTCCCGATCGACAATGCAAATCGACATTGCCCCATCGTTTCACGACCATCTTGCATTAACCCGCTCAACCATTGATTGCGTTCGCTACTCCATCGCCGCGTAGTACAGCGCGTTGAACAGCAGCCGATACGTCCCGCGCGCCTGGGCGCGGAACTGGGGGCGGAAGCCGAACAGGATCACGCGGCCCTTGCCGACCGGGACTCGACCAGCGCCGCCCGGCCGCGGATCAGCTCGCCGCCGAGCATCCAGCCGGCCAGGAGCTGGTTCGAGAACGGGTAGCGGCCGACGACCTGGGCGCCGCTGCCGCCGTTCGGGACGTCGAAGGCCGGCGAGTTGACGAACAGCGCCGCCGCCTCGCGCTCGTAGCCCCAGCCGAGCGGGTGCTCCGGGTCGAGCAGCAGCCGCAGCAGCGAGCCGGGGTTGTAGAACGGTGTCGCTGCGGACGCCCTCCAGCACGTTCGTGACCGGCAGGTAGAGGTGCTTGATCGCCACATCGCAGGCGGCGTCGAGCGCGATCAGCGTCCCGCCCGCCTCGACGAAGCGCCGCAGCTGGATGACGCCGAGGTCGCCGATGCCCGCCGGCGAACTCGGCCGGGTAGTCGTGGGCGGGGTTGCCGTCCAGGATGTCGCGCGGCGACTGGTGCGGCAGGACGATCACGTCGTAGTGGCGGTCAGGTCGCCCTGGCGGACCTC
Source organism: uncultured Chloroflexia bacterium (assembly GCA_963763325.1). GTDB lineage: Bacteria > Chloroflexota > Chloroflexia > Thermomicrobiales > CFX8 > JBBECJ01. Next base: position 112,703 of record CAVXOL010000022.1, on the reverse strand, counting down.
GCGGTTGCGCAGCGTCGTGAACGGGAAGTCGTAGCGTTCGAGGATGAAGCGCGTCCAGCCCTCGTCGATCCCGTTTGGCCGGTAGCGAGCGGTAGAGGCCGACGCGTGGCTGGCGCAGCGCTCGCAGCCCCGGCGCCCAGCCTGCCCGGCGCTGCAACCGCCGTCACATGCGTCTCTCGCGCGATCCGGTTCGACCGTGTCATGGGCGACGCCCTCGACGAGGAACGTCCCGGCCTCGAGCCCCTGATCGGCACTCGCCAGCCGCGAGACGCGCGCTGCCCGCCGCCAGCAGCAGGTTGACCGCCCGGGCGCTGGCGTTGCATCGCGTGGGTCGAGCGTCGTGGATCGGGCCGGTTCCCCGAGATGCGCGCCGTCCGGCAGGCGCAACTCGCTCGACCCGCCGCAGCTCGGCGTCGAACGGCGTCTCGACCTGGAACGTCTCGACGCCCATCTGCAGCGGCAGCGAGTGGGCCGTGATGTCGTAGGGCGGCTTCGGCGGGCCACCGGGATAGAGGCGCAGATCGGGGTAGTGCTGCGTCTCCAGCAGCGTCTTGGCGAAGCGCCCATACGGCTGGGCGACCGGTCACGACGTGCGAGCCGGCCGGGAACTCGACGCTGTCGGCCGTGAAGGGCGCCATCGCCTCGTGGATCTCGACGCCGCCGGTCTGCAGCACCTCCAGCATCTCGGCCGTCGTGACCGGGTCGCGCTGGCCGGCCGGGATGACGAAGGCGTGCGGGCTGTCGGTCTCGACGGCGTGCTTCGAGACGCAGCCAGAAGTTGCGCACCCAGCGGTCGCGGTAGGCGGCGGCGTTGTTGAGCGCCGCGAAGGTCGCGATCCGGTTGTACTCGACGATGTCGCGCAACCGCCACTCGCCGCCCTCCCACGGCAGCGGGTGGTTCCAGCTGGGCGCTCGCGGGTCGAAGCCACGCGTCTCGCGCAACTGCTCGCGCGGTCAGCGTGATCGGCGTCGCGATCCGGACGCTGGCCGCCTCCGACGAGGATGCGCACCCCGCCGTGGTAGTGCTGGTAGGCGCGCGACGGCGAGTAGGCGTCGAAGATGATGTTGGTCGCCACGCCCGCCTTGCCCGCCGCCGTCAGGTCGGCCGCCATCGCCTGCCCCATCAGCGCGACCTCCTGCTGGAGGATCGGATCGACGTTCGGGTCGTACGGGTCGATGAAGGGCGGCAGGACGTAGCGCGGGCCGTCCGTGCATCATCTGATGCTGGTCGAAGACGATCTGCGGATGCCAGACGTTGTGGATCTTCTCGATCGCCAGCCGCGTCTCGACCTGGGTGAACATGAACCAGTCGCGGTTGTTATCGTGGCCCGGTATAGGTATGGTAGAGCGTCGGCGGCGGCGTCCCCTCGGCGGCCGAGCCGAGCGTCTGCTCGTACCAGTCGGCCACCAGTTCCATCCCGTCCGGGTTCAGCGACGGCACCAGCAGCAGGATCACCTCGTCGAGGATCCGCCGCACCTCCGGGTCGTCGCGCGTCGCCAGCTCGTAGACCAGCTCCGGCGTCATCTGGACGCGCCCCGACCTCGGTCGCGTGGATCGAGCAGGTCACGCAGGATCACGCAGCGCCCCTCGGCCGCCAGCGCCTCGGCCTCGCCGTCGTCCAGCCCGCGCGGATCGGCCAGCCGCGCCTGAATCTCGCGGTAGCGGTCGAGCCGCCGCAGGTTCTCCGGCGACGAGATCGTCAGCAGCACGAACGGCTGCCCCTCGGTCGCCGTCCCAAGCTGCTCGAACATCACGCGGTCGCTGGCCCCGGCGAGCTCCTGGAAGTAGTCCAGCATCGCCCCCCAGCGCACCAGCTTCCGATCCGCCCCCATCTGAAACCCGAAGCGCTCTTCCGGTGTCCGCACGGCCATCCCCTTCGCGATCCCCAACTCCTGCCCGCGATCGTACCCGATCGTGCCGCTGTGCAAAACCGACATCCTCCTCGCGTAGGGGCGATCGCCGCAGCGTCGCCGTCCCTTCACCGCACGATTGGCAAGCAGGGCGACGCTGCGGCGATCGCCCCTACGCGAGATTCAGGGCACGCGAGAAATGTTCAAGCCGGCCATACCGGATCGCCGCAGATTGTCTTACAAGATAAGAGGATCAGGCATCAGCCGGTTCCAGAACGTCTGTTCATTTTCAGGTCAGGCCGTCGTATCATGCGCGGCATGCACCGTTTCCCCTGACCAAGGATCGCGTTGATGTCGTTGCCCGCCAGTTCCAGACCGCGCCAGGGGTCGCGCGTGCAGCGCGTGTCGGCCGGGTTGCTGCTCCTGCTCGCCGTCCTGACCGGCGGCTGCGAATCGCTCAGCGTCGAAGACGCTTCCCCCGAGGCGTCCGGCAGCCCAACGACGACCCAGACACCATCGCGCGAGATCATCGTTATCGACAACGAGCCGGTCGTTCAGATCTTCATCCCCGATCCGGCTCAGGGCCCCACCTACGCGCTGACCGCCACCGCGCTCTACCGCCGCCAGAGCGGGCGCTGGGAACGGACCCGGACCGAGAACGACGGCCGCGAGTTGCTGATCGACCCGGCCGACCCGGACCGAATCTATCGCGGCGACCATCCCTCGTGCACGGTCGATGGTATCTCGGACGAGGTCTCCCTTCGAGGTCAGCCACGATGGCGGCAACAGCTGGCGCGTCCAGCCACAAGGCCGCAATATCTCCCCGCTGGCGATCGACCCAAGCATCCCCGAAATCCTCTACGGCTCGTCCTGCTATCTGGCCATCTCGACGACCTCCGGCAACACCTGGATGCGGCTGGCCGTCATGGATGACTTCCCGCTGGTCGATATCGCCTTCGCCGGCGAGCGACTGCTCGTCCTCGGCACCTCGCGCGATGGAGTCAGCCGGCTGCGAACCGTCGACATCACCGATCCGGCCAAGCCCCTGCTCGGTGAGCTGCTGCTGGAAATCCCCGGCCACGCGGCGCTCGACGCACACGAAGACCGGATCGTCGTCGGTGGCGTCCAGTCCGTCCACGTCTCCGACGACGGCGGCGCGACCTGGTCATCGAGTCGGTTCGGGCTCGAATCAGTCACGTCCAGCTCAGCCCCGCTGCCCGGCCGGGCGACGACGGCCGACCAGGACGCGATCGGCGTCCACGTCCTCCGGATCGGGATCACCGACAAGCAGCGCCTCTACGCCGGCACCAGCCATGGCCTCTACATCTCACAGGACGGCGGCGCGACCTGGGTCCGCTACGACGAGATCGCGCTCGACGCCGTCGTCACCGACATCCAGTTCGCCCTCGACGGCGCCGACATCTTCGTCACGACCGACGCCGGGGTAATGAGCGTCCCGAATCCGTAATGAGTTCTGAGTCCTACGACGTTGGCGTCACCGTGCGGTCTCCGTCGAGCCACCAGTCCAGCGCGTCTTCAACAATGTCATCCGGCACTGAATGGAGTCCATCGAACTCGACGTACTCCACCGCATAGCCCGCGCTCTGGAGCTGCGGAACGATCTCCCGGCTCGTCTGGTCGATCGGCAAGACGACATCCTGCGTGCCATGCGAGATGAAGATTCGGGGTTGCCCTGCGACCTCGCCTGGCGCGAGGAATCCCGGTGAAAACGCCATGATCGCCGTGAACAGATCTCCGTTCGTCAGCCCCACCGACAACGCGTAGGACGCGCCATCCGAAAACCCGGCAGCGGCGATCCGACTCGCATCGACGGCGAAGCGGGAGAACGTCACCTGGAGCGCCCGTTCAAGCAACGCGATATCCGCGCCGAACCCGCCGGACGTGATGATGTCCCACGTCCCCTCGCGAGAGTTGATGGCAACCAGCAGTGCCCCGACCATATCGGCATGGTTCAGCAGCGGGCTGATGCCGGCACGCGCATCCCCACCAGCGCCGTGAAACAGGACGACCAGCGGAGCCGGCTGCTCGTGGCGATACGATTCCGGCACGTACAGGATCGCGTCCTCGTCGCGGTCGAGCCCCAACGTCTGCAAACCCCTCTGGATCTCACTGGATGGCACCCCGCTGCCTGGCCGGGTCACCAGCCTGCCCGCCGCGACAGCGCTGGCGTCCGGCGACACGAACGGAGCATCCTCCATCACGGGCGAGCCAGCCGAACGACCATCAGACCTATCCTGCCTGTCACCGTCACCACCACACGCACCAACCAATGGAACGAGCGCACCGCCCATTACCAACCTGATGAGTTGCCTCCGACTGAACCGTCCAGCACACATGTCCGTCACCAGACCTCCGAGTCAGTCGAGCACGCAATCTCCAACTGAGCCGCGCCAGGATGACAGATGGTGAACCGGTAGAGTGAAAGGATGCCACGCCCTCCGCTGCGATCCCTCGACGCAACGTCGTTCCGCTCGGGATGACAAGGGACGATGCGGTCCACCTCGGCACTCAGCACTCAGCACTCGATGCTACAATCCCAGGTGATCCGTCGCGGCAGGCAGGTGGGCCGCGTTCGGCCGAGTGGATGAGAGCTGAGGAGCTGACCCCAGATGGCCTATCGCTTTGTCCTCGATGTGCCCGAGGCGCTGCATGAATCCGCCAACGCGGCGATCGGGACGGCCCGCGACGCGATGGTTCTGATCGAGCGTCGTCCCAACCCGACCAGTGCGGAGGGGTCACGTGCCGAGTTGAGCGTGACGGCCCATTCGCTGGATGTGATCGATGTCGTCTACCTTTGGCTGGCCGAAACCGGTGACACTGGCGATGTCTACCTCGAGGCATACAAGGGCGGTCGCTTTGCCCTGGTCGAGCACGACCCGAAGGCACTGCGGCGCCTGATCCAGGGCAACCAATACTGGTACGAGAACACGATGCCGAACGTCCACTACCTGGACGCCGGGATGATGGAAGGTGGGGCGAAGGTGACGGATGTTCCCTTTGGTGGCCGGGTCGCCAGCGGTCTGGCGGTCGCCGAGGCAGTCAACGACGTCACGCTCGGAGCCGTCGATCACGTCGCTGTCCGTGTCCGCAACCCGTACCAGGCGGAATCGTTCTACCGCGACTTCTTCGGGATGAGCGTCAGCTATCGCGCCCGCCGCGACGACGACCGCTGGCAGCTCTTACCGGCCGACTACGACTGGGACGATCGGTTCGCGTCCGGCATCGAGCCAAACATCATCCGGATGGAGAACGGCCCGGTCGCGCTCGTCCTCATCAATGCCGGCGCCGCCGCCGTCCTGATGGAAGCCCGCGTTGCCTACATCAGCATCAGCGCGCCAATCGAGACTCTCAACGAGTTGCGTGGCCGCGCCCTCTTCGCCTCCTACACACTCCAGGAAGACAGCCCACGAGCCTTCCGTTTCATCGACCCGTTCGGCGTCTCCTGGCAGATTGTTGCGCAATAGCTCGTGACGTGCGACGCGTGATGCGTGACGCGAGAGAGCGATATCGCCTCACGTCACGCATCACGCGTCACACGTCACGAACCTGAAAGACAGGTCAACCACGATGCTCGATTCCTACCGGGAACTGCTCGATATCGTCGTCCAGGGGCCGACGCAACTCAAGTCCGCCGCTGAGACGGCAGGCGAGCCGCCCGAAGGGGAATGGAACGCCGCACAAGTCGTCGCCCACATGGCAGCGGCCGAGCACCTCTGGCTCGAACGGCTGAACCTGCTGCTGCGTGAGAAGGAACCGCGCATCCGCCCCGGCGGCTCCGGCAAGTCTGCCGAAATCCAGGAGCAGCTGATGGGCGGCAGCATCGACGACAACCTCGACGCCTTCAACACCACCCGCGGCGAGATCGTCTCGCTCCTGATGGGTCTCTCACTCCGCGACTGGGAACGCAGCGGCACCCACGACATCCACGGCGAGATCAGCATCGCCGATGTCGTCGAATCCATCGTCGACCACGACGCCGAGCACATGGCGCAGTTGCAAGCGCTGTAGCTGTCAGCGATCAGCCGTCAGCCTGTTGGTCGGGTGTCGAGTATTTGCCACTCGTCTAACGCAGTTATGCCTGAACGGCCACACGATAGACCGTGCCACCCAGGAAACGCACGCCACCACATCAACCAACAGGCTGACGGCTGATCACTGACCGGCTGAAAAAGGGGTTGCGGGCCGTGCCATTTTGCAGGGAAGCACAGCCCGCGAGGGGTGGGGAGGAATTGGGGGTGCTGGTCGTCCGGTGTGGGGCCGCGACGACCGGGGGTTTGTGGAGCGCCGCCATATAAGGGGGCACCGGATTCCGGGTTGGGGATCGTGCCATTGACTGGCCTGGATCGGTCAGCCTTGCCGGTGGCCGGCCGTCGAAGGACTCGCCGAAACGGTTCCTTCTCCCCTTCCTGGAGCGGCGGTGTACCCTCTCCAGCGACATCCCCAGAGTAGCACAGATGTTCTAATGCGTCAACAGGCCGGAAGGACAGTTTCCTGCGTACGAACGCGGACTGCCTGCGCCTCCGGTGTCCGCTGCGGACGGGTCGCCACCAGATCAACGGCGATCGGCTCGATCCCTTCAGCGGCGAAGACGATCTCATCCACCAACACTTCGTCGGGCTGGCTCAGGTCACCAACGACGCCGGTCGGCATCGGCTCGCTCGTCTGCCGCAGGAACGCAACAAGCTCAGTTGCCGTCACTCGCCAGTCGCCGAGTCGCTCGTCATAGCGCCCCGCCAGATGACCGGTCCGCAGCCAGTAACGCACCGCCTGCCGGTCATACTGCAGGAAGCGCGCAACCTCCTCGACCGTATAGCCGTACAGCTTCGTCGACTTGCTTGCCCGTCGCACCAGAACCATCGCTACCCCCCAGGACGTTCCTCGTTCAGAGTGTACGTACACTGAGGATAGCACAGTGATGACTCCCTGTCACGCCGGCAACTGCTTGAACGTGTCGCTACGCCTCTCGCAGACACGCCCTGCCGAGCAGGTGCAGATAGCCTCGGCGTCCATCGGCGTCTGGTTCAAGGAAGGCTGCTTTCGTCGGAACGTCGAAGCCCGGCATGCTGGCGGTAAACGTCGTCCCATCGAGCGGTCGCAGCGTCATCGGCCTGACGTGGCCGCCCGCTGTCGTCACGATCAGGTGATCGCCATCGGCAACAACCTCGTGGCGAAACGTGTGATGGCGATAGACACCCTTGTAGGCGGTCAGGTCGCGAGACGCGACCGGTGGTGGTTCCGGCGAAGGTGGAATCCGGACACCAACCAGCTCCTCGACGATCGCGTCGATCAGGTGATGCCCGACCAGTGCCCCACCACTGGCGTTCGTCAGCGAGGCGATGGCAACGTTCCGCTCCGGCAGCACCCGCAGCACCGCCGACGACCCGCCATTGTGGCCAATCACCCGTTCGCCATCGCTGTAACGGAACCGCGCCCAGCCCAATCCCCAGCCATCGCCGTCGAACCCGCCGCTTGGCGTGATCTCGACCTGCTGGTCCTGCATCGCCTCGACACTCACGACGTTGAGTAACTGCTCGCCACTCACCGCACCACCGCCATCCAGATGCAGGCGCGCGAAGCGCAGCAGCGCGCCCGTCGTCGCAAACGGCGTGAAGCCGGCTGGCCCTCCGGAACGGACTTCGGGCCACATCTGACCGGGACGCAACTCGCCGGTTACAGGGTCAGGCACGTGGCCGACGCCGACTCGGTGCAGCAGCGCCTCCTCCGGCAGCGTTGCGAACGCCGACACGCTCAGCGGATCCAGCAGGCGGCTCCGCAGCGCGGCGTCCCAGGTTCCGCCGGTCAGCCGCTCGACCAGCCTGCCGGCCAGGATGAAGCCGCTGTTGCAGTAGGAGAACATCGCCCCCGGCCGATACAGCATCTCGACGTCGCCGAGACTCGCGACACACCGCTCGACCGCGTCATCGCCCCGTCCGCAGTCTGGGAAATAGTCACCGGTGATCCCGCTCGTGTGCGTCAGCAGTTGCCGAACGGTGACCGTCTCGGTCGCCTCCGAATCGCTCAGCCGCAGTTCCGGCAGGTACGTCCGGACCGTCGCATCGAGATCGACCTCACCCCGCTCGACAAGCTGCATGATCAGCGTCGTCGTGAACACCTTCGTGATCGAGCCGATCAGAAAGAGCGTCTCCGGCGTCGCCTCGATCCCGGCTGCGACATTCGCCATCCCGGCCGCTGCCACATACTCCTCGCCGTCATTCCAGACCGCGACCGACCCGCCCGGAATCTCGTATCGCTCCAGCAACTCCACCAGCCGGGCAGGAACCCAGTCCAGCCGCTCCCCAAGCGTGTTCATCGCACCCTCCCCACCGATCGCAGGCCACACCTCGCCAGACCACATCAGGATAGAACATGACAAGCCCCAACGGAGATACAACCACAGGCTGATGGCTGATGGCTACGGCGCATCTTCGCTCGACAGCCGCGCACCGAAGCCTGCCACCAGCGCCAGACCGACGAGCAGCAGGGCAAGTGCAAGCATCGACGCCGTCTCACGAGACATCGGCTGGACGACCCAGGCCCAGCCCGGTGCGCCACCAGTCGTCACGCCGTTCTGAAACAGGGCCAATGTCGCGAACCCAATCGGCGGCGCCCATGACAGCCGCCCGCCCAGCACGCTCGCGGACAACAGCCCCAGGCCGGCCAGCCCGAGCACGTTCCGCACGAAGCGCCACTCGACATCCACGCCCGACCAGGCCGTCGCCGCGACCGCGAGCGAGGCGGCGGCAACAGTCAGCAGCCCTACCAGGTGACTCAGCCTGATCCCAATCAGCGACCGGCCCAGCGCTTGCTCGACCTCGCCGAACGGCGATACCGTCGTCACACAGATCACGACGGCTGCCGCCAGCGGAACCGTGACCGTTGCGATCAGGTACAGATCGGGCTGGCTCCCCCAGCGGTTCCCAACCACCCAGCAGAGCCCGGCGATCAGCAGTAACCCCGCCAGCGCCGGAAACGCCAGCCGCGAACGAAGATAGAGTAACCAGAGCCTCATGGCAGATCCTCAATGTCGACCCGGCCGGAGCGCAGATCCTGGAAGTTCGCCATCAGCCACGCTCGCTGTGCCTCTGGACTGAGCGCGGCGAAACGCCTGACCGCCGCCATGACCGCCGCATCCGGCGGTCCAAACCCGGACAGCACCGACGCTTCCTGAGCGCTCTCGCCCACCCGCTCCAACAACCAGAACGCGATCGCGAGCTGAGCCGGGGTGAGGTCCGTGCCGCGCTGATGAACCAGATCGAAGGCGGCAAACTGCACAACCGGACCCATCGGGATGATCTCCAGCGTGCCATCGTCCCGCGGTTCCTTTTGCGACGATAGTTGTTCCGCGCGAACTGGCCCACCCGGCACGCCGATCAGCGGCTCGACCAGGACACCGATCCGATCGGCGTACGCTTCGAGCCGCGCTTCGTAGGCCGGGTGGACGCAAACCGGGATTGAGCGCTCGACGCAGGCCAGCTCGTACTCAGCCAACGGTTGCCCCGCGTAGATCCGCTCCCACGGCGGATGGACGAACGCCCGCATCGTCAGCACCGCCCCGGTTGCCGCGACAGCCAGCGCGAAGACGAACATGCCCGAGACCAACACCGTTCTCCGCCGCCAGAGCGCGGTCGCTGCGCACGCGCAGGCAGCCACACCAACCAGCCAGAGCGCCGTCCGCGCCAGCGGAACCATCGGTGCCTGGTAAAAGATGTCATACGGGCTGGATCCGCGCGGGTCCATCGCCAGTGGTGAGAGGTAGGCGAGCGCCGTCGAGCGTGTCCCTACCAGCAACACCGCACTGGCAAACACGACCGCCATCAGCGGCGCCCCGAAGCGGCTCGGGATGATCGTGCCGCCAACGTAGCCGACCGCCGTTCCGACCACGACGGTCAGGAGCCCGATGATGAATGGCGCGGGCTCCGGTCCTCCCCAGGTCGACTCACGATAGGCGATGGAGAAGACCAGTGCCATCGCCAGCAGGCAGGCCAGCAGCCCCCAGATCACTGTCCCGGCCAGCGTCGTGGCATCCAGCATCGACGCCGGGCGTGGCATTGTCGCCAGCAATTCCTCCGTCTGCCGACGCCGGCCGCGCCCTGCCACCCATGCGCCTACGCCACACATGATGAACGCCGCCACAATGCACATCATCCCAAGCTGGATGCTGCTGCGCGCCCATTGTGTTGGCGTGCCGTCTGGCCGCATCGTCGTCACCGTTCCCCACGCGACCAGCGTTGCCAGCGGAACGACGAACCAGATCGCGACACTCCGCCGTGCCTCGATTGTGAACAGCCGCATCATCGCCATCATCCTCGCGCTCCCGCCAGGGCGCGGCTGTAGCCGCGTTCGAGCGGCGAGTCGCCGACCGCGTATCCCTCGCCGAGTGCCGTTAGCTCGTCGGGTGTTCCACGGAATGCAATCCGGCCCGCATTGAGAAGCGCGACCTCGGTGCAGGCCGCCGCGACATCCTCGACCAGATGGGTGCTGACGATGACGGTCGCAGTCTACCCCGATCTCACGCAGCAGCGCGCGGAAGATGACGCGCTGCTCGGGGTCCAGCCCGGCTGTCGGCTCGTCCAGCAGCAGCAGGTCCGGCTCGTTGACGATCGCCTGCGCGATCCCGACCCGCCGCAGCATCCCGCCGGAGAGCGTCTTGAGCTTCGAGCGCGCCCGCTCCTCCAGCTCCGACCCGCGCGATGGCGCGTGCGACGGCCGGCCGCACCTCGGTCGTTCGGCATCTCCTTCAGCAGCGCGAAGTACTCGACGAACTCGAAGACGGTGAAGTTCGGGTAGTAGCCGAGCTGTTGCGGCAGGTAGCCGAGCCGCCGTCGCAGCAGCCGGCGCTCGTCGTCTCGCCCGGATCGTAGCCCAGCAGCCGCAGTCTGCCGGCTTTGGGTCGAACGATCGTGGCAAGCGTCCGCAACAGCGTCGTCTTGCCGGCTCCGTTCGGCCCCAGCAGCCCGAAGACGCCCGCCCCAATCTCCAGATCCATCCCATCGAGCACGGTCGCCGCCCAAAGGCCTGCGTCAACCCGCTGGACATCGGACGAGTTCGACTGACCATTCCCAGTGCGCCCCGATTCCGCTCGCCGCTCGTCGCGTAGAGCGCCAATCCGATGCAGACAACGCGTGCCACTCAGATAGAGCGGCATCAGCCCGCCGGACTCGACCGCCGTCGCCAGGTCGCGCGTGTCGTACGGCGCTGCCGAGCACGATCAGGCCCCAACCGGCCAGCGCCAGCCGCGACGCCGACGTTGGCCGACCGCGCCAGCGTCGCCGCCGCCAGCCCGAGCGCGGCGACCGCCGTCATCGGCAGCAGCCAGCCGAACGTCAGCCCCACCAGCTCGCGCGGCCACCAGCGTCGCCACCAGCCCGAGCAGCGCGTTCACACCAAAGACTGCCAGCACGCGCACCAGCAAGACCATCCGATCCGAGCACCGCCATCGTCTGGCTCAGCTCGAAGGCAGGATCGACCCCCGGCCCGTAGGCGTAGGCGACGCCGATGCCGGCCAAGGCCGGCGCCAGCAGTGCCACCCACGGCGTCCCGCCGCCCGACGCCGCCGTCACGGCAACGCCCACCGCCAGGACAATCGCGCTCGCGACGATCCACGACAGCACCAACGACGGCGTCGCAACAACGCGCGCGCCAGCCCCGGCGAGTGCAGCAGCCAGCCGCGAACCGCTCGACCCGTCCCGACTGGCGTCGCCATCGCCTCCCCGGCAACCCGCATCCAGACTCGCCCAAGATCGACATCCAGGTCGCTCGCGCGCGCGCTCGCGACAAACGGCGCAACCGGCAACATGGGCCGGGTCGTCGGGATGCAGGCTCTCCAGCGTCACGTTCGCCTCCCTTTCCCAGCGCCGCCTGCAGCGTGCGGCGCAGCCGGTAAGCGCGGCTCTTGACCGTCCCGGCCGGGACATCGAGGCCCGCGCCACCTCCGCCACCGACCGGTCCTCGACATACAGCAGCCGCAACAGCTCGCGCCCCTCCGGCCCGAGCGTCGCGACCGCCCGTTGCAGATCGGCCCGCGCAATCGCCACCGCCGCCGGATCGATCGCATCCGCCGGCCACAGCTCCGGCGCGACCCGCCGATACTTGCGCAACCAGTTCACCGCCTGCCGCCGCGCGATCCCCCAGAGCCAGCCGCCGACCTCGCCGCCACCCGCGTACGACCCCGCCCCGCGCCAGACGGCAATGAACGTCTCCTGCACCACATCCTCGACAGCATCAACCGGCAGCGTCCGCCGCAATCGCCCAGCGATCCACGGCGCATGCCGCTCGAACAACTCCTTCAGTGCCATCTGATCACCAGCGCCGACCGCCGCGATCAACTCGTCATCACGCATCACTGCCTAGTCTGTCGCATCGAGAGCGGGTTTGGTTCATTCGTCGGGAGTCGGGATCGGGAATTCGAGGGTATCGAGTGGGACTGTTATCTCCAACACTACCGATTCCCGCATCCCGGCTCCCGCCCCCGTGTGATTCAATTTGGTGTTTTGCACGTTCCGGCCACCATTCGGCCATCTGGGGAGGGTACCTACGCAATGTCGCTTCGACTCGTCATCGTTGGATTGCCGCAGAGCGGGAAGACGACCGTCTTCAACGCGCTGACGCGCTCGGAGGCGGTGACCGGCGGGTTCTCGTCCGGCGAGGGTGAGCCGAACCTGGCGACCGTCAAGGTGCCAGACCCGCGCCTCGATTCCCTGACCCCACTCTTCAACCCGAAGCGCGTCGTTCCCGCCGATGTCCAGTATCTCGACGTGGCCGGCGTCGCAAAGGGACTGGCCGAGTCAGGCATGGGCGGGCAGCTACTCGGCCACCTGGCTCAGGCCGATGCGCTCGTGCTGGTCGTCCGCGCCTTCGAAGACAGCAACGTCTCGCACCCGGAGGAGTCCGTCGACGCCCTGCGCGACCTGGAGACGCTCTTCCTTGAGTTCACCTTCTCCGACCTCGCGATCATTGAGAAGCGCCTCGCCCGCATCCAGGCGACGATCCCGAAGTTGCGCGGCACTGAGAAGGAGGCCCACGAGCGCGAGGCGGTCGCCCTTGAACGCTTCAAAGTCGCCCTTGAGGACGGCAAGCCGATCCGCGAAGTTGAGGTTGATGCCGAAGAGGAGCGCCTGCTGCGCGGCTTCGGCTTCCTGACCCAGAAGCCGATCCTCGTCCTCCTCAACGTCGGCGAGGAGCAGCTCGGCGAGCCGATGGAGGCGCTGACGGCTCAGGCCCGCGAGCAGTTCGGACGCCCAGGCATCGAAATTCACGCGCTGGCCGGCAAGATCGAGATGGAGATCGCCCAACTCGACGACGAAGACGCTCAGATGTTCATGGCCGACCTCGGCATCAGCGAATCCAGCCGCGACCGCGTCGTCCGCATCTCCTACGGCCTGCTCGGCCTGATCTCATTCTTCACGGTCGGCCCGGATGAGAACCGCGCCTGGACGATCAGGAAGGGCGCGACCGCCGTCGAAGCGGCCGGTGAGATCCACTCCGACATCGCCCGCGGCTTCATCCGCGCCGAGGTCGTCGCCTACGACGACATGCTCGCGACCCGCACGATGGCCGAAGCCCGCAAGGCCGGCAAGCTCCGTCTCGAAGGCAAGACCTACATCGTCCAGGACGGTGACATCGCCCACTTCCTGTTCAACGTCTAGGTCCGTGACGAGTGACGCGTGATGTGTGATGCGGTAGTCGCCAGACGCCGTTATCATTGCTATCCCATGAGCGAATGCATCGAGACAGATGACTCTCGTCGCGAGGAGATGGCGATGCTCGCCCCAGGTCTCGTAGGGACAGGTCTAAGACCTGTCCGCGGCCCGCAGGCCGACGCGTCGATCCCCGGCGCGCCGAATGGGACGCAATCGTTTGCGCTCTATTCGTCGAAGCCCCTTGGTATCGACGCATCGGCCTGCGGGCCGCGGACAGGTCTTAGACCTGTCCCTACGAGACCTGGGGCCGCATGCCGGTTGACGCCCTCACCGCCGTCCGCTCCGGGCCGCTCCTTCCATGGTGGGGGGTCGCGTTGCTGGCGCTGGCGATTGGAGCGGTCGCCTACGCGGCGATGCAGCCCGGGCTCCGGAGCCGCTGGCCGTGGTTGCTGCCGGAAGTCGCGGCCTTCGCCGCGCTCGCGCTCATCCACCTGCTCTTCTTCTGGCAGCCCTACCGAACCGGCGCCGTCGTACCAAAGGGTGGCGGCGATCTGGCTTCATTCTTCTATCCAATCCACGCCTTCGCCGCACGAGAGGTCCAGGAAGGGCGGCTGCCGTTCTGGAACCCGCACCTCTTCTCCGGCGCACCACACCTGGCCAACTTCCAGGCCGGGCTGCTCTACCCGCCGAACCTGCTGGCCTACCTGCTGGCCAATCCATTCGACTACGCCACACTGGAGCTGCTCGTCATCCTCCATTTCCTGCTGGCGAGCTGGGGCGCCTACTGGCTGGCGCGTGCCTACACCATCCCCCGCGATGGGGCCGTCCTGACCGGCGCGATCTACGCTTACTCCGGCTTCATGGTCGCCCACCTGGGCCACTACCCGATGCTGGCGACGGCGGCCTGGGCACCCTGGCTCCTGGCCGCCGTCGTCGCCACCATCCGCCGCGATTCGTGGATCGCCGCCCTCCTCGGCGTCCTCGCCCTCACCCATGCCGTCCTCGCCGGCCACCAGCCGATCCTGCTCTTCACACTGACGGTCGTTGTGGCGGTGGCGCTGTTTGAGCTGTGGCGGGTGAGCCAGGAATCGGAAATCGGGAATCGGGTTCTGGGTCACGAGAGTGTTGCCGAGGACAGCACCTCTTCCCCTGTCATCCTGAGCGGCAGCGAAGGATCGCCTGGACTTGATGCATCAGAGGCAGACCGGGACGTTGAGCGTTCGACGACTGAACCAACCGCTTCCGTCACCGACGACAGGCGATCCTTCGCTGCCGCTCAGGATGACAGGGCTAAGGGCACCGTCCTCCGCGACACGCTCCTACCCCGCGCGCTGAAACTCGCCGTGATGGCCCTCCTCGCCCTTGGCCTCTCGGCCCCAGCCATCTTCCCGATGCTCGAACTGACCGGGCGGACGGTTCGCAGCGGGCTGGAATACGCCGATGCCAGCCAGTTCTCGGTCCAGCCGGTCGCGCTGATCCACCTGCTGCTGCCGACGATCTACGGTTCGAACCCGACCGATTACTGGGGATCGTTCTCCAACACCGAAATCTGGGGTTACACCGGCGTCCTGGCACTGGCGTTGGCGGCCTTCGGACTACTCGTCAGGCCAACGCGAACGCGCGTCTTCTGGGCAGTCCTGGCGGCGGGTGCGTTGCTCTTCCTGCTCGGTCCATTCGCGTCAGTCCACGGCTGGGCATACGCGTTCCTGCCGGGTTACGACCGCGTCCGTGGCGCGGGCCGGGCGTTCATGTTCTTCGACCTGGCGGTCGCCTTGCTGGCTGGCTGGGGCCTCGGCGCGCTTCTGCGTGAGCGCGCGCGCTGGAGTCCTCGCCAGCAAACTACCCTCAAATGGGGCGTCGTCGGGCTGGCCGGCGCACTCGTCATCGTCGCCGGCTTCATCGTCCCGCTGTTGATGTCGCGCGTCGTCAGCGACCCGGACGGATTCAACCGCCCGGTCATCGCGCTCGATAACGCGATCCTGCTGGCTCTCTGGCTGGCACTCGGTCTGGCAGTCGCTGCCGCGATCTGGCGTGGGACGTTGCGCGGCAGCAGGATCGCCCTGGCCGTCTTCGTCGTCGTCCTGCTCGACCTCTTCCACGCCACATCACCCTTCAACCCGACCACCGACAATGTCCTGGCCGGATACCAGCACCCGCAGGCGATCGAGTTCCTGCGCGAGCGATACGAGCAGGACGGCCCGTTCCGGATCGAGGCGATCGCTCCCGCCTGGCAGCCCAACACGGCCCTCCTCGTCGGGCTGGATGACATCGGCGGCCTCATCGATCCGCTGGCGCTGGCCGACTACGACGCCTATCTCGCACGCGCCCGCCAGGACCGCAACTCCGAGGAGTACCGCAACCTCAACGCCCGCTACGTCATCGCTGCCAATGATCAGGAGCACCCGAGCGGCTACCGTGAAGCCCTCCGCACCGACACCGGCCTCGTCATCTGGGAGGCGCCCGATCCGCGCCCACGCGCCTGGATCGACGGCAGCGACGTCCAAGTCACCGTCACGCAGGACGATCCCGACCGACTCAGACTGACCGTTCCGGCCGATTCTCCCGGAGGCGAGCTGGTCATCTCACAGGTCAGCTACCCCGGCTGGGAAGCGACGATCGATGGTGACAACAGCGACATCAACCAGTACGACGGCGTCCTCCAGTCACTGACCATTCCCGCTGGCTCCCAGACGATCGAATCTGACGTTCCGCCCGCAACGGTGGACACTCTACGTCATCGTCAGCGCGATCAGCACCATTGCCTGGCTCGCCGCGCTCGGTTACACATTGGCGCGCGGACGCCGACGGAGTATCGTCACAGGATGAACGTGACCGATCTGCTGGAGACACAGCCATCAACCATCAGCCATCAGCTATCAGCCATTGGCGTTAGCGTGTCGGTCGTTGTTCCGCTGCTGAATGAAGCGGAGAGCCTTCGCCCCCTCTATCAGGAGATCGACGCGACGCTGGCCGAGCTGGCGCTGCCGGGCAGCGCCGAGGTCATCTTCGTCGACGATGGCTCGACCGACTCTTCATACAATGTCCTGCGCGAACTGTACGAGGCCGACGATCGCGTCCAGGTCATCCAGCTCCGGCGCAACTTCGGCAAGTCGGCTGCGCTGGCAGCCGGCTTCGCGGCGGCGCGCGGCGAGTACATCGTGACCCTCGACGCCGACCTCCAGGACGTGCCGGCCGAGATTCCGACCCTGCTCGCGCCGCTGCTGTCCGACGAGGCCGACCTCGTCTCCGGCTGGAAGGCCGACCGGCAGGACCCGCTCTCGAAGACGCTGCCGTCGGCCATCTTCAACCGCGTCGTCCGCGTCGTCTCCGGCGTCCCGCTACACGACTTCAACTGCGGCTTCAAGGCCTACCGCCGCGAGGTGGTGGAAGAGGTGCCGCTCTATGGCGAGATGCACCGCTACATCCCGGTCCTGGCCCACTTCCGTGGCTTCAAGGTCGCCGAGGTCCGCGTCCCGCACCGGGCGCGCAAGTACGGCCGCAGCAAGTTCGGACCAACCCGCTTCATTCGTGGTTTCTTCGACCTGCTGACGGTCGTCTTCCTGACCCAGTACACCCGCCGCCCATTGCATCTCTTCGGCCTGATCGGGCTGCTGACCTTCAGCCTCGGCTTCGCGATCGACGCCTACCTGGCCTTCCTCAAGCTCGCCCTCGGCGAACCGATCGGCCACCGTCCGCTACTGACCCTCGGCGTCCTGCTGATGATCGTCGGTTCCCAATTCGTCGTCTTCGGCCTGCTCGGCGAGATGATCGCCCACCACGCGCGGACCAGCGGCGACTCCCACCACCCCCGTGACTACTCGATCCGGAAAGTCCTGCGCCGGGATGAGTGACGAAGGGTTCGCCTGTCCGCTGTGTGGTGGACGGGAAGGGCGGGTCGAGTTGGTGTTTCCCGCAAACCCCTCCCCAACCCCTCCCCTGGAAAGGGAGGGGCTTTCATTCTCGTGCGGCAAAAGCCCCTCCCTTTCCAGGGGAGGGGTTGGGGAGGGGTTTGAGACGCCCGCCAGCCCACCGAGGTACTTCACACCCTCCTCCGCTGCACGACCTGCAACCTCCTCCGCCTCCACCCACAGCCAACTGACGCCGAACTCGCCGCCGCCTACTCCGACACGTACGCGCCACATACCCGGCCAGGACTGTCGGGCAAGGCAAAAGGCTGGCTCGAACGTCGCTCGGTCCGGCAGCTCTGGCGCTGCTCGGCCCGCCGCATCGCGTCCTCGATGTCGGCTGCGCGACCGGCGATCTGCTCCTGGCCATCCGGCGCGAGGGCAACGCCAACGTTACTGGCGTCGAGCCGGGCGAACGGGCGGTGGCCATCGCGCGACAACGTGGCCTCGATGTCCGCGAGGGAATGCTCGAAGACGCCGCATTCCCCGACGCCAGCTTCGAGACAGTCATCCTCTCGCACACACTGGAGCACGTCCGCGACCCGATCGCAACGCTGCGCGAGATCAAGCGGGTACTGGCTCCCGGCGGTGCGCTCATCCTCTGGCTGCCGAACGCCGGCTCGATCGAGGCCCGCGTTCTCGGCCACCGCTGGATCGGCTACGATCCGCCCCGCCACCTGACGACGTTCTCGGTTGCCACCCTCACCCGCGCCCTCGAAACGACCGGCTTCCACGTTCGGCAGGTGCGCCATGAAGCAGTCGGCCTCGAATGGGCCTGGGCATTCCGCTCCTGGCTTCGCGATCGCGCCCCACGGGCTGAGCGCGTCATCGCCCCGCTCCACCCGCTCCTGATCGTCGCCGCCACGCCATTGGCTGCGATCGGCGCACTCACGAAGCGAAGCGGCCGGATCAGGGTTATCGCGTCCGCCGCTCGAGCCGCATCACCATCGGATGCTTCAACCCAAGCGTAAAGCGCGCATAGAATGCATCAGGCTCACCGGAGACGAAGCGAGGACTCCATTCGCTCGCGAGCGTCGCCAGCAGTGTCGTCATTGTCACCATCGCCAGCGGTTCACCGAAGCACGAGCGCGGGCCGCCACCCCATGGAAAGAAGGAGAATGCCGGACGGTTTGCCACTTCCTCCGGTGTCCAGCGTTCAGGGATGAAGCAGGTCGGGTCTGGAAAGAAACCGCGCGTCACGTTGCGTCACATATGAGCTGAAGACGACGATCGCTCCGGCCGGCAACATGTACGGGCCAAGCAGATAGTTGTTGAGGACATTCCGCGCGAACACCCACGCCGAGGGGTACAGTCGCAACGTCTCGTTCAGCACCATGCGCGTGTAGGTGAGCTTCTCGAAATCGGCCGCTGTCGGCAACCGGCCTGACAGGACCGTGTCGAGCTCTGCGTGCAGCTTCGCTTCGGCTTCTGGATGCTGAGAGAGCAGATACCAGGCACGCGTCAGCGCCCATGCCATCGGCGCACCACCGGCGGTGAAGAGCGTGATAATCTCGTCGCGCAGCTGGCGGTCGGACATCCCCGAACCAGTGTCCGGATCATCGATTTCAGCCAGCACCCCAAGCAAGTTGCCCGCGTTGCCGTTACCAGCTCGATGTTCGGCGATCCGCTGATAGATCGTCGTGTCGAGCTGCTTCATCGCCGCCCAGAATTGTCGGTTCTCCGGTTGGATAGGCGCCGCTTCGAGACCTGAACCAAGCGGATGCGTTGACGGACGCGACAGGTATCGGCACGCCACGACAGCGGCAGAGAGCAACTCCCGCGATGGTTCAGTGCCCTCGCTTCCAAAGCCAATCTGCATCGACACGCCGGCCGACAGGCGCAGCATCGCCGCTCGCATATCCAGCTCAGTACCTGGTTGCCACCGTTCGCGCAACCGATCGCCGTATCTGGCGACTGCGTCCGTCACGGTCGGGATCCAGCTATGGAATGGCGCCGACATCATCTGTACGTTGTCGCTGGTGCAGGTAGCCGTCGCTGGTCAACAATCCCTGATGGAGTGCCCTGTCGATCGAGAGGACACGCACGATCGAGAAGTTCCAGGCGTGCCCCTCCAGCACATCCCCAATCCATTCGGGACGGTTGAGCATGATCGTGTCAAATGGAGACTTCGGCGGCATGAAGCGCACGATGTCGCCGTACTTTCGGGACATCTCGGAAAGCACGCCAACCGGATCAACCGCGTATGAGATCGGATTCCGAAGCCGGTCAGCCATCGATGCCGTGGGAATCTTCACAAACGTGTCCCCTTCACTCCGTCAATCGTCCGACGCCCGTGGCGGCATACACTACGAGGGCGCTGGCGCGTCCGATAATGGACGAAGCTCGAAACGGAACGTGACTTGCCCTGTATTACCGATCTCAACGTTGTCGCCGTGGCGCAGAACCACCGAGCCATCGACGCGAACCTTGTTCACGTAGACACCATTGGTGCTGTGCATGTCCGTCAGGACGAACGTTCCGCGCTGATGGTCGATGCGCCCATGCCGCCGCGAAATGCGCGGATCGAAGATCTGAAGGTCAACATCTTCGTCCCGACCGATCACGAATGGGCGAGAGCGTGGCAACTGGATCAGATTCGCCCCGACCGAAGCGCCCGTCGACCGGAGCTGGCCCGCCATCCTCGGCTGGGAGACCGGAGCGGCTTCCGTGCCCGAGAACGCGGCGGGTGGGAGCGCAACCGCGCCACCGTGTGCGCCCTGCATCACGACTGCCGGAGCCAGGTCCGGGACATGCCCTTCCTTCAGTTCCGGCACGATCCGCTTCAACCAGGCCGGCATCCACCAGTTCCAGTCACCCATCAACTTCATTGTGGCCGGGACCATCACGACCCGAATGACCGTCGTGTCAATCAGGACGGCCACCGCCAGACCGATCCCGATCTCCTTGATCGAGATCACCCCTGCCGTCGCGAACGAGCCAAACACGCCAATCAGGATCAGCCCGGCAGCCGTGATGACGCCTGCCGTGTGCTGCAACCCGCGCGCGACCGCCTCGTCGTTGTCGCCAAGCTCGTGATAATACTCGCGCACGCGGGAGAGCATGAAGACTTCGTAATCGGTCGAGAGGCTGAAGAGGATCACGAACAGGATCGCCGGGGTCGCGACGCCGATCGCGCCGAGCTGTTCGAAGCCAAAGAGATTGTCCCCCCATCCGTACTGGAAAATCATAACCAGCACCCCATAGGTCGCCAGAATTCCGATCAGGTTCATGAGAATCGCCTTCATCGGCAGGAAGACCGACTGGAAGAACATCATCAGGATCATGAACGAGAGCATCAGGACCGCGGCGACCAGGTATGGGAATCGCCCATAGAGCCTGTCACTGAAATCATGGAAGCTCGCGGCGCTGCCACCGACGAAGAAGGTGTACGGGGCCAGGCTTGATGATGTCGGGATGATCTGCTCCCGCAGATCGTGAATCTGCGCCTCATGCTCATCGGTGAACTCACCGTGCCGCGAGACGATGTTGATGACGGCAGTATCGTTCGCGCCGGAGAGGTTGACGAACTGAGACACGATCGCGGCGCGCTGCGGATCGGACGCGAAGAACTCAGGAGTCAGGCTCTCCGGTGGGATCGGCGCGCCGGCAGCGGCTGAATCAGCGAGAAACGTCGTCAACGACGTGACGTCAGCGGTGCGTTGATCGTCCTGAATACGGCTGGTCAGCTCTTCGATCGCCTCGATAAACTCCGGCGTCCAGGCTTCGCCTTCCGAATCGGCCCGCATCACGACCTGGATCGGCGTCAGACGATTCGGCCCAAAGACCTCATCCAGAATACGAACGCCCTGGACCGACTCGGTCGTGGACGGGAGAATCCCCGGCTCCGACCCAAGCATTTTGAGATCCTTGGCCGGAATCGCGATGACGAGCAACAGCAGTGACGACGCACCGAGCCACAACCACGGCCGGCGCATGATCGTGTGGCTGAGCCCGTACCAGAATCCGCTGTGCTCGGACTCCGATCGCTTGCGTCTCCGGGATGACGCGCAGCCATTCCAATCGGTGGCCGAGGATCGCCAGTATTGCGGGCAGCAGTGTCAACCCGGTCACCAGTGCCGTCATCGCAACCAGCATGACACCCAGGCTGATTGAACGAATCACGACCAGGTCGAACATCACCGTCAGCACGACCATCCCGAGCAGCACCGTCACGCCTGAGTACATGATCGAACGGCCGGCCGTCGCCATCGTGACCGCCGTCGCGGTCGCGACATCCCGGCCGGCGTTCATCTCCTCGCGGAAGCGGTTGACAACGATCAGTGAGAAGTCGATCCCCAGCCCCAGCCCGATCATCGAGGCGACGTTGACCGCGTAGATCGACACGTCTGTCCGCGACCCGATCAGGTACAGACATGCCATTGCCAGGACGACGGCTGCGCCACCCAGCAGCAGCGGAACGGCTGCTGAGATGATCGTGCGGAAGGTAATGACGAGCAGGAGCAGGACAACCGGTATCGTCACCAGTTCCGCGCTGCGCAGATCGTGCTCGCTCTGGGTCGTGAAGTCATAGTTCAACGCTGGCGTGCCGGTCAGATACGTTTCGAGCGTCGTGCCCTCAAGTGCCTCGCGAACGTCAGGCGTCAGATGCTGGACCTCGCCTTCGCTGCCGTCCAGCGACACAATCGCGACCGATGTGCGCCCATCCTCACTGACGAGGCCCGGATTGCCGGTGTTGAAGAACGTCACCACACTCCGGACGCCCTCGACCTGGCTGACGCGCTCGGCGGCAGCTTCGACCTCCTGCTGGTAGACAGGATCGGACACCGTCAGCGTGTCGGAGCGGAAGACGATTGGCGCATTGTTCAACGTTGAAAGATTGAACTCTGTCTCAAGGATTTTCGATGCGACGTCTGATTCAGAGCCTGGGGCGACGACCGCGCCCGCTTTCATGACGCCCGCCGCGTGTGGCGCAAGCAACGCCCCGGTCGCTCCAAGCACGATCAGCCAGAAGCCCAGCACAAACCACCGATAACGAACCAGTGCGAGTCCAAGTCGGGCAAATGGGTCATCCATCAGTCTTGCTCCAGTGCGGTTTGTTAATAGTAGCCACCAACGTGGCGATTGTCATTATCCGGTCGGTTGGCCCAGCGCCCACTGAACGATGATGATCAGGAAGATCACTGTCACGACCAGCAGGCCGATCCCCAGAACAATCGCCTGCAGGCTCCAGGTGCTGGACTTTCCAGCTGCGGCCGGGACGGCGGTCTCGGGCAGGTCGGGCAGGTCGGGCCGGTAGTTCACTTTCCCCACCTGGCCGGCTGCCGGCGGCTCGATCTCCTGCCCGGGTTGCTCGGCGGTCATTGCATCCCTCCAGATGTCGTCAGCGTCTCGCGGGTCCCACCGCGCCGTTCCAGACGCATCTGCATCCCGCCCTTCGCGCGCAGGACGAACAGTGGGTCCAGCTCGATCGGCTGAGAACGCGCGAGCCGCATCCTCCACTTCCTGAGCGACGGTCGCGAGCGTTAACGCCAGCATCGACGGCGCCCACGCCTGTCCCGGGCAGCCGTTGATCCCGCCGGAGAACGGAAAGAACGAGAAGAGCGGACGGCTGGCGGACTCCTCGGCAGCCCAACGTTCCGGGATGAACTGGTCCGGGTCCGCGAAGAATCGTCCATCACGATGCGTCACATACGGACAGAGCACCAGAATCGATCCCGCCGGGACGGTGTAGTCTCCAAGCTGGAAGTCGCTGATCGCCTCACGCCCCAGAATCCACGACACCGGATAGAGCCGCAATGACTCCTGGACGACCATTCGGGTAAAGGGCAGCCGCGCCAGATCATCTCGCGTCGGTGGCCGGCCCCCCAGCACGTCGTCGAGTTCAGCGTGCAACGTCGCCTCTGCGTCAGCGTTCTGTGAGAGCAGGTACCAGGTCCAGACCAGGCTCTGTCCGACTGGCGTCGCGCCGGCGAATATCGTCGTGATCGCGTCGTCGCAGACCTGGGTATCAGTCAGACGACTTCCGTCGGCCTGGTCGCGGGCGGTCATCAGCATCGAGAGGACATCACCGTGATCGGTGCCACCGAGCCGCCGTTCAGCAATCCGCAGCCGAATCTCCTCTTTCACCACCCGCAATGCCTGGAAAAAGCGGCGGTTGTCCGCGAGGACCGGCAGTAGCTCCGGCACGATCCCCCACGGGTAGGTGGATCGTCGCGACACATAGTCGCCAACCGAGATCAAGGCCGCCATTTCCTGCTCGTCCTGCCAGACACCTTCGCCAAACATCATCCCGGCGAATACTGCCAGCATCAACTCGGACATCTCGCGCTGGATATCGAGCGTCAGTCCATCCTCCCAGGACTGACCCGCCACTTCCGCGCGACGGACGATGGTTCCCGTCAACTGCGTCAAATGCTCGGACGTAAACACCGTCTCAAGCGCGCGCCGCTGGTGCTGGTGCAGGTAGCCCGAGCTGGTGGCGACGCCTTGTGGGGCAAGTCGCCGCTGGACCAGAACGCGGGACGGCTGAAAGTTCCAGCCTTGCCGGCGCTGGATATCTTCGAGGTAGTCGGGATGGTTGATCAGGAATGCCCGCATCGGTGGCCCCATGAACTGCACGACGTCGCCATACTCGCGTGCCAGCCGGGAGAATGCGTCGAGCGGTGCGCGGCTGTAGCCGATGGCGGAGCGAGCGAACGCGACTCCTTTTGGGCCAGGCGGGAGAATCATCGTCGTCATGCCGGCGCCTTCCCGAGTGCTGCTGACCGTTCGGAGAGTCCTGTCTCGATCCGGACATGCGAGGTGTGCGCGGCCTGGTCGTCATCAACCGCCAACGTTCGCCCCGCGCCGTTCGCCTCGAACCAGCCCATGACCAGCCCGGCGTACATCTCCTGAAATTCCCTGGAAAACGACCACTGGTCCATCTCGGCGAGGGTGATCCACTCCTTGGGACCGCCCAGCCGGTTGAAGTAGCGCCAGTGCATCTCGACCGGCCACATCTGGCTCTGCTCCGAAACAATCATCTGGACCGGCGTCCTGCAATCTTCGAAGACGACCGGGGGGCGATGAGCATGCGCCAGCGATTGCAGCAGCGGCAGCTTGTACTCCTGGATGCGCAGCGGGTCGCGCTCGAAGAGTTGCAGCAGCAAGTGGTCATCCGGCCCGGAGAAGATCGCTTCCCAGGGGAACGCACGGTGAGCCTCGATGCCAAAGGTGGGTCGGATCCTCAGCGCGACGGTCGCGGCCATTCCAGACAACCGAATGAACCAGTGCGGCCCGATCCAATGAAGGCCATCAGGATCCCCATACTCGTGCAGACAATGGAACGACATCGCCCGCACACGCGGGTCATTCGCCAGCGCGTAATAACAGGTGACACCGTCTTCGGCGATCGCCAGCGTGTACATCGGATCGCCATAGCGCGCATGTGCGAAGGCGAGCACGTCACGCCAGGCGGCGATGATGTCCGAGACCGTGCAGGCAGCCGGCGACCCTTCGCTCTGGCCAAAGCCCGGCAGATCCCATTGCACGACGTTGTAGCCACCGCGGAAGATCGGCAGGTGCAGGCGAGCCATCATCAGTCCATACGGCAACATCGGATGACTGACGATGACGGTCGGCGCGGGGTTAGGCTGCTCGTACAGCCGCACGTGAAGCCGATACGCACCTGATTCCACCCACGTCGTCGCCGAACTCGACAGGATTTCCTCGACTTCTGCCGCTGGAAAGTATTTCTTCCAGTACTCGGTTGAGCCAGTCTCGCCTGACAACGCCATCGCCGTTCCCTCTCGGCCATTAACGAACTGGTCCGGCGGCAAGGTCACGCACCCCATCCGAGGTGACTGTCTGTATCCTGGAGTCCTTGAATTGACCGATTCACATCATGCTAACAGTGCACGCAACCGTTGTACAGATCGACCGGAAAGAGGTGAATGACCTGTCAGATCGACGTATCCTGATCTGCGCGACCACGGTCGCTGCAACAGACGGCGGCAACAGACGGCGGCACTTATCCTGCGGCAAACCGAAATGCGACATTTCGTGCATTGCGGACCGCACAAGGCGGGGTTATCCTAGCCACGGGCCGGTCCGCCAGCCGAGCGCACGACAAACCGACGTCGTCTTGACGACTCGAGGGAGGGAAAACACCCATGGCTTTTGAACTGCCTGATCTGCCGTATCCGCACGATGCTCTGGAGCCGCATATCGATGCCCAGACGATGGAAATCCATCATGGCAAGCACCACAACACCTATGTCACCAACCTGAACAATGCCCTCGAAGGCACCGAGTTCGCCAAGATGGACATCGAAGAGCTGATGAAGAACATCAGCAAGGTTCCAGCCGACAAGGCGACCGCCGTCCGCAACAATGGCGGCGGCCACTACAACCACTCGATGTTCTGGCAGATCATGGGCCCGAAAGGTGGCGGCGCGCCGACCGGCGAGATCGCCAAGGAGATCGAATCCACCTTCGGCTCGTTCGATGAGCTCAAGAAGCAGATCAACGCCGCCGGCGCCGGCCGCTTTGGCTCCGGCTGGGCGTGGCTCGTCTCGGACGGTGGCACCCTCAAGGTCGAGTCCACCCCGAATCAGGACAACCCACTGATGGAGGGCCGCTACCCAATCCTCGGTGTCGATGTCTGGGAGCACGCCTACTATCTGAAGTACCAGAACCGCCGCCCTGACTACCTCACCGCCTGGTGGAACACGATCGACTGGCGTGCCATCAACGATCGCTTCGCCAAGTCGAAGCAGCGGTAGCCGGTCAGCCGGTCAGCTATCAGCTTGTTGGACGAAGGGGAGAGCAGCTGCTCTCCCCTTTTGCGTGCGCACAAAAGCGTGGAACGAAAGTGTCCGCTGGTCAAAAAGGTGCTGACCGGCTGACCGGCTGACTGGCTGACTGGCTGACTGGCTGATAGCTGATGGCTAGCCAAAATGGGCTATTCCGACGGGACGGCCTTCCTGTTAGAAAGGACATACGCATCGTTCGCGGAGTACGAATGAACTTGCTCGGTCGCAGTTGACCCGGGTCCGCGGGAAGCGTCAGGAGGCCAGCATGTCGATCTTCCACCGTATGATCAACCACCAGCCAACGCAGATGACGGTCATCGAGTCGGGTACTGTTTCCCGCTTGCGCTATCCCGACGGCGTCTTCGCGACACTGGTGACCACGCCAGACGATCTGGCCGATGCTGCCTACGCCGCCTTCCGGGCCTATCATCTGACGCCCGGCGTCGCCGAACGGGAGGTAGCGAAGATCCTCAACGGCTCGAACCCGATCTGCCTCTCAGTCGAGTCATCACCAGGCTATGCGTTCGAGGCCGGCCGTGAGCGGACCGACATCGGCCGGATGCGCGTCTTTGCCCAGCACCTTGTCCGCATGCAATTGAGTCACGAGTCCAACCAGCAACAGCTCCGTGCCCTGCGCGAAATCCACCACGCACGCAAGCTACGTATCCTGCCCGGCTGCTGTGAAGTCTGCGACCGCCTCGCGAAGCGGTCCTGGCGGGTGGCAGACCCACCCGAACTGCCCGTCCGTGGCTGCATCCGCCACGGCGGTTGCCGCTGCACGTATATACCCGACGTGGACTGAAGGTATCAGGTGTCAGAAATTGATTCGTGCGGGTCGAGACGATATGTCTCCCCAACGGAACGAACTCCTGACACCTGATATCTGACACCTGTCAACCGCCCGGCTCAGCGACGAGCGTTTCCAGCTCACTCCGGTGGGTGTGCGCAAACGGAAGATCGTGTTGTTACCCGCCCGTTCCGGCTCGCTTTCCGAAAGCCGGCAGTTACGGTACCCCGTCCTATCGCGACATTCCCCTACAGGCGGCTCTACCGTGGACGGACACGATCATACTGGCCCCGTTGCTTCACACCGGGACCACTGGACAGTTGGGAACGCTCGTCACTGCGCCGGACGACGAGGTGTCGGGTAGCAGGTGCTAGGTGATAGGTGTTAGAGGCTGGTCCGTGGGATGGAGCGCGAAGGCTCCTCACTCACGGGTCAGCCCCTAACACCTGGCACCTACGAAAGCGTTACCAGCCCACGCTGAATGGCACGCGAGACCGCCTCGGTCCGGCCATTGACATCCAGCTTCTGGTAGATCGAGTTGGCGTGGAACTTGACCGTCCGCTCGGTGATGAACAGCTCGGTCGCGATCTCTTTGTTGCGCAGCCCCTTCGACATCAGCCGCAGGACATCCAGCTCGCGCGAGGTCAGCTCGTCTTCCTTGTTCTCGCCGCGCATGATGCCGCCGACGTGCGAGAGCAGCTTTCCGGCAACCGCCGGCTCCAGCAGCGAGCCGCCCATGTTGACGACCCGAACTGCACGGAAAATGTCATCGCGCGGCGCGCCCTTCAGCAGGTAGCCACGCGCGCCAGCCTGGACGGCCTGGAGGATGCGCTCGTCGGTGTCGTATGCAGTCAGGACGACGATCTTCGCGTCGGGATCGTGGGCGCGGATGCCCTGGATCCCCGCAACGCCATCGGTCGTCGGCATCTGCAGGTCCATCATGACGACGTTCGGAGAGTGTCGCTTGTAGAGATCGAGCGCCTCTGAGCCGTTGCCCGCCTCGGCGACAACGTTGAAGTCGGCCTGTGACTCGAGGATCGCCACCATGCCTTCACGAACGATCGGGTGGTCGTCGACGACGAGAATGTCAATCATCATGTCCCCCAGTACTGCTTTCTCACACGACACTGTGGATCGTGACAGACGTTGTCACATCTGACCATAGGCTGCCGGTCCCGGCCCAGTCAGCAGCACAGGCAGCCTCGCCTGGCGCCGGCCCGTTACAAGCGAGTTGCGGGCTTCCCATGCGCGGCATATCAGCCCCCATCTCCGGCGATGACGACCGGTGTCACAACGGTGTCCGGTGCCTTCGGCGCTCGCGCGCCGCTGTGCTGTGCCTCATAGGGAACGGTCACAACCAGCGTCGTCCCCTGGCCGTCCGCCGATTGCACTTCCAGCGTGCCGTGTAGCAAACGCACCCGCTCGCGGATCGCTACCAGCCCGAACGTACCGGGCATCCGGCGTGCGGAGAGTGCCTGCTCGACATCGAAACCATCTCCATTGTCGGTCACGACCAGGACGACATCGTCACCGCCGCGCGCGATCGAGACATCGATATGGGTCGCGCCAGCGTGCCGGGCAACGTTGTCGAGCGCCTCCTCGAAGATGCGGTAGAGGCTCAGCTCCATCCGCGACGAGAGACGGCCATACATCCCCTCGCCATCGAAGGCGCCGGTGACATGCTGCTCGCGGTGTTCGTCGAGGAATTGCTGGGTCCGGCGCTGGAGCGCCTCTGTCAGTGTCAATTCCTGCAACGCGCTGGCGTGCAGGTCGAGGACGGAGCGGCGTGCCTCATCGAGGTTGGAGCGTGTCAGCTCCAGGGCGCGGTTGATCTTTTCCTTCGCCTTGACGGGCTTGATCTCGAACATCTGCTCGGCGGCTTCGAGGTTCAGCGCGACCGCCGTCAGCCCCTGGGCCATCCCGTCGTGGATCTCGCGGGCGACGCGGATGCGCTCCTCGGCCATACCGAGCGTGTGCGAGCGAGCGTAGAGCCGGGCGTTTTCGAGCGCGAGCGCCGCCGCGCCGGCCACGCCGTAGGCCACCCGGAGCTGGTGCGGCGAGAAGTGATATTCAGCATCGTGGGCCACCAGCAGCGCGAAGCCGAGGAACTGCTGCTTGGCGACAAACGGCACCGCCAGGACAGCCGTCGCCGACAGCACCTGCGCCAGTTCGTCATCGACATCGCAGGTCAGCATCTCGATCGCCGACGCCTCCTGACCGGAGAGGAAGATACGCCGCAGAAGTTGCGATGTCTCGGTATTCGGGATCACCTTGCTGATGCGGCTGGTATCCAATTCCGAACCGTCGCGCGCCACGAACGCCGACGGCAGCAACCGGTCGCCCTCGTCGTCGTAGAGGTAGACGACGCACGACGGCAGGCCGACTGCATCGGAGATGCCCTCGGCCACTCGCTGGATCACATCGTCCAGCACAAGCGATGAATTGGCTGCCTGCGACACTTCCAGGATCAACGCCAGCTCGGTCCGGCGCTTTCGCTCCAGCACCAGCAGCTCGGCATTTTCGAGCGCGACGGTCAGCTGTTCGGCCACCGTCGTCAGCAGCTCGACGTCGTCCTCCGTGAACGCATTGAGATACGGTGACTGCGAATCGAGGACGCCAACCAGCCGCCCATCACGCAACAGCGGGATCGACACTTCAGATCGAATATGGCCTGTGTGCTGCGTCACGATGTAGCGCGGGTCATTCGAGACATCGTTGACCAGGACCGGCTGCCGGGTTGTCGCGGCCAGCGGAATCAGCCCTGGCCCGTCGAGACGCATCGAATAGCCGACGATGCCATCGCCGGCCAGACCAGACTGCGTCCGCAACACGAGCAGATCGTTGTCCGGATGCGCCAGCATGATCGAGACGACGCTGTAGCCGAACAGCTCGCGGATCAACGCGCAGGAGGTCTGCATCAGCAGGTCCGGCTCCCGAATCGTCGAGATCGCGCGCGAGATCTGGTTGATCGCCTGCAACTGGCTGGATTGGTTGCGCTGCGCCTCAAAGAGCCGCGCGTTCTCCATCGCCGCGCCGGCCTGCCGCGCGACCGCCGCCAGAATCTCGGCATCGTCACGATCGAATGGGCCTTGTTCCGACATCACGACGATCACGCCAATCGGGCGATCTCCCGCCACGATCGGGACGCCAAGCCACGCCAGCGTCTTCTCCTGGTCGATTTCCGGCGTGATCGGGATGTCACTCTCGCGACAGCAGGCAACGTAATCATCAACGATGACCAGCTTGCTCTCCCGGACGACCTCAAGCGTCAACCCCATCCGAATCGTGCCATCGGGATCGAGGGCGTTACGGACGCCGCCGAAGAAATGCAACCGTCGGGTCATCTCGCCAGGGGCAGGGCCGAGCGTCGCGATGTAGAAGTTGGAGGTGTCAACCAGGCGGCTGGCCTGCTGGTAGATGATCTCGTAGAGCTCTTCAAGTGAGAGGGTTGAGGAGAGCGCGATCGAAATATCGTTGAGGATCGCCAGTTGCTTGAGGCGGTGCGCGCGTTCGTCGGCTAGCCGCTGCGATACGTGGTACCAGTGCTGTTCGTCGATCGGCAACGAACTGTTACGCATCAGCCCGCGCACGAACTCGGCCGAGAAATCAGGCAGCGCCGTCGCGGCAACGGCATAGGCTTCCTGGATCGGACCTGACTCGAAGTCAGGCAGTCCCTGCCGCAGCGCCTCACCCAGCAATCCCATCGCAACCGCGGTCGCCACGACGCCGGTCGTCGTCGGTTCAATCAGTTGGCACCATGTCGCCGCGACACCAGCCGGAATCGCTGGGTCAGGATCGGCTACGAAGCTGGCCAGCGCATCGATAAACGAATGCAACAGGTTTGAGTGCTGAGTGGGGATTGGGCTCTGCTCTTCGATAACGCGGTACCAGGCAGCGTGGATCTCGTCAGCATGGTCACGCAGCAGCCCCGCGACCGCCCGGCGATTCGCGTGGTGACTTGCGTCCATGCTGTCGTACATCTACAAACTACCGATCCAGTGATACCGTGTTCGATACGTTCCAGTTGACTGTCAGCCCCCACCGACAGAGCAGCCAACCGCATCGTTGTCTCTGATGCTCTTCATATTATGGAAGTTTGAAGCCCCAAGCCATCGCACCGAGGGTCAGGAGCAGGCTGTACTAATGGACAGGGCGGACAGGACTTTCCCGTATATCGTCCCACATCGACGCCAGAACCCCTGACATTCGTCCGGATTGAACGGGATAGCGCATAACCGGGGCCGATCCGGTTCGTTGTACAAGATGGAACGACCGTGATCGGTCGATTCCCTGCCATGTCGTACTAATGGATGTTTCGGGTTTCTCGTGATTCGCGCCCTGTTGTTCGCATTTGGTGTATTGTTGGCCGTTTCGACGCTGCCGGTCAGGTCGTCTCAGCCGTCCGAGTTCGCCGACCCCGCATTCTTCCGCTATTACGCTCGCTCCTCCGGGACCGAGCAGCAACTCCTCTGGGGCGGTGGGCCGCTCGTCTCCCTGGTCGAGCCATTCACCGGCGCGCCCGGCAATCGCCGGCTCGTCCAGTACTTCGAGCGCGGCCGGATGGAGATGGCCGACAGCAGCGCCACCACCACGACTACCGGCTCGATCAGCCAGGGACTCCTCGTCCGCGAGATGGCAACCGGCTACGTCCAGCTCGGCTATGACGACTTCGTCCAGGACGAACCCGCCCCGATCCCAATGTTCGGCAGCGCCGCCGACACCAGCGATGCCGCACTCACCTACGCCGACTTCGCGGACGCTGTCGTGATCCAACCTGGTGACCGCAGCGGCGAGCTTCTCGATGACTGGATCGGTCCCGGTGGCTCGATCAGCGAGGAACGCCCTCCAGTCGGTATCCTGGCCGGCAATTACGAGCCGATCACCGGTCACAACGTCCCGGATGTCACCGCGTCCTGGCTCAGGACCGATCCATTCGGGATCGAGCCGAACGACGCCCTCGGCCTGCCGATCAGCGAGCCGTACTGGACCCTGTCCGGTAAGGGTGAAGCCGGGATCAGCCTTGTCCAACTCTTCGAGCGCCGTGTCGTCGTCTACACGCCCGATCTGCCGCTGGCCGAACGCTTCAGCCTGACCAGCGCCGGACGCCACTACTACCACTGGCGCTACGGCAACGACCCTGGCGCGGAGGCTGCCGTTTCCGAGCAGCGCCAGGTCCTCCCGCTCATGGACGAGGCTGCCGGCCTCTCGCTTCCGGACGGCTACCGCGCCGTCGCCCTCGCCGAAGTCGGCGATGTCTACGACATTGCCGTCACCCCCGACGGCAAGCTTGCGCTGGGCTATAGCGACGGTCGGATCGAGCTGCTCGACCCACGCAAGCCCGACGACGAACCGACCACCCTCGTCGAGCATCTGGCCAACCCCGCCGGCTTCATCTGGGCCGGGACCGACCTGTATGTCGTAGACGACAGCGGCCTGCACCGTTACCACGATCTGGACGCAAACGGCGTCGCCGACAGCAGCGAAGCCATCATCGACGGCAGCTTCGAGCGCGAATCCGTCCACCTCGCGCCGGGCCCGGAAGCAACGCTCTACCTGACCGGCGACCGCACAACCACGACCAGCTCCGCGACACCGACAACCGGCTCGGCAGGGCTCTACGAGATCGGGCCGGACGCGCTCGACGAAGAAGACATCGAATCATCCAGCCGCGACGCCGGAACCGTCACATCACTGGTCGTCGACGACGCCGGAGCAATCTGGCTGATTGACGATGCCGGCCAGCTCACCCAATACCTGCCAGAGAGCGGGACTGAGCGAATCCTGCTCGACGCCTCGCAGTTCTCAACCATCCGGGACCTCGTCCTCTACCGTCCCGACGGCACCTCCGGCGACCCATATCAGGACATGCTCGCCCTCGCCGACAGCCGCATTGTCCGCCTCCAGCCCTCCCGCCCCGACGATCGTCCCGGCGTCGCAACCCCGTCGAGTGGTTCCAGCGCCTCCGGCCCGGCTGCCATCGTCGACTTCATCACCGGGTTCGACCGCCCAACCGCAATGGCCAGCAGCCTCGACGGCTCTCTCTACGTCCTCGACACCGGTCGCGGCGTCATCTACCAGATTAGACCGGTCTAGCGACTCGTTGTCGGGGGAACTAGCGAACGACTTCGACATTCAAGCTTGTAACGCGGGCAGAAATCGACGTCCAGTGTCGCAAGGGTTGAGATTCCCGCCTCGATCGCCGTTGCGGCATGGAGCGCATCTACGAATTGAGGTGATAGCGCGTCATCAACGCCGCTACCTGCTCCCATGCTGAGAAGATCGACGGCTAGTTCGTAGACTTCGCTGAATTGATCCGACCAGTCCGTCGAACTGCGCCATTCCGATTTGCATCCACCCATCACGCACGGCGAGATCATCACCCCAGTGACCAAGCCGAAATCGGCGTCGCATACTGCCGGGTAAACCCTCTGGAACCGTTGCCAGTGCGCGCATCGCTTGCAACAACTCAATTCGAAGTAGTTGCGACATATATACGCGGACTCGGCCAGCAACGAGTGCTTCGCAATAGGCCCGTGCAGCGGCATGGTGGCGACTATCCCGGACGACTGCCGCACAAATCGAGGCTCGTATCGAGGTACACATCGCGAATGGATGCGGTCACCTCATCGAATCCGGCACTGTTCGCCATCCTCCGTGCGGCGACCAAGCAGCCAGAGGACATCGACTGGTTCAATAACGGTCACCCACGGCTCAACCACACGCGGCGGCGTATTCGGGTCACGCTTTCGATACCGGACGCTGGGGTCATTGCGAAGCCGTTCGCGTCCCTCGTCATCGATCGGTGACTTCAACTCAACCAGGCTGTCATCAAGTTTTCGAGTGCGCTTGCGTACTGCCATGTTTTCGACCCATCTATCGACACTCGCCGTCTATGTCCTATTCTACCGACAGCAAATCCATTGACCAGTCTGATGTACGTCGTTGGACGCAACGCAAATCGCGAATAACTGGATTCTCAGACACGAGTTATTCCTCAGGCGACCGACTACCGTGGAGGGGAAACGAGCGTTGCGTGCAGGCGAGAACGTGGAGAGGCTACTCATGACCACCGCAACCGCGATTGATTTCAGCGATCCCGCGATTCAGGCGGACCCGTATCCGGTCTACCGGCAGTTGCGGGAGGAGACGCCAGTCGTCTGGAACGAGACGACCAACAGCTGGCTCGTCAGCCGCTACGACGACATCGTCGCGATTCTGAACGACCCGCGCATCTCGTCGGCGCGGGTGGATGCGACCTTCCGGGTCCTGCCGGATGACGTCCAGCGTGAGTTGGAACCGCTACGCCATGTCCTCAGCCAGCGGATGCTGCTGACCGACCCTCCCACCCACACCCGCCTCAAGAACCTCGTCATGCCGGCCTTCGCCGCCCGTACCAGCGAACGCCGCCGCATCCGTATCCAGGAGATCTGCGACGGCTTCATCGACCGGATGGCCGCCGACGGAACCGTTGACATCATGCGCGACTTCGCGACGCCGCTACCAGGCTGGGTCACCGGCGATGTCCTCGGCGTGCCGGTCGAGCGCCAGCAGCAGTTCTCCGACTGGAGCCACGATCAGGTCCGCATCTACGACCGCCTCGGCACCGTCCACGACCGCGTCGCCGTCATGCGTCAGGGGCAGGCTAGCATGCTGGCGATGAAGGCGTACCTCGAAGAGATTATCGAGCAGCGCCGCCGCGAACCGGCTGACGATGTCATCACAACGCTGGTCCAGGCCGAGGAAGCCGGCGACCGGCTCACGAACGACGAGATGGTCGTCATGGTCGTCGCGATCCTCGTCGGCGGCAACAACTCGACTGCTCACCTGATCGGCAACGCGATTCTGACGTTGCTGCGTCAGCCTGATGCCCTCGCTCGCCTGCGCGATGACCAGACCCTGATCCGGCCTGCAATCGAGGAGATCATGCGCTTCGAAAGCCCCGTTCAATCCACCAGTCGCGTCGCGAAGGAATCGATCGACCTCGCCGGCCAGACGATCGAGCCGGGCAGCAACGTCCATGTCCTGCTGGCTTCCGGCAACCGCGACGAGTCCCAGTTTCCCAACCCAGACCAGTTCGTGATCGACCGCAGCCCGAACCGGCACCTGACCTTCGCGCACGGCCCGCACTACTGCCTCGGCACCTCGCTCGCCCGTACGATTGCCCAGACTGCCGTCCTGACGCTCATCACCCGCTGCCCGGAGATGAAGCTCGCGAGCGACACACCTGACTGGAACGATGGCTTCTCGTTCCGCAGCCTGAAAACACTTCCGGTGACACTCGGCTGAACGGATTGCTCACGACCGGCGAACTCCACCCCAGCCTCCGGCGCTCATCACGGAGACATCGAATGTCGCAGGTTCGATCGGTGAGCACGCCATACCGGTCATTGTGATCCCCTGATCTCACGATTCACCGCAGGGCAATGCCCTCTTCCAGGCGTCCTCAGGCACCCTCGCGAGCGAAAGACCCCGCGAGCGGCGCCCATGCATGCATTGCGTGGGCGCTGCGTGGGCACTGCGTGGGTGTTGCGAATGGTAGCCAGTCCCCGGGTCTCTCAAACTAACGACAAATGACGAATGCAATGACCAATGCCGTCAATGTTTCTGGAATGCGTCAGAGGATTCGCCGTCGGAAGGAATGGCCGTTTGATGCAACCGAGCCCATCCGCCCACTATCGCAACCAACGGGATGTGGCCGCGCCGCGCCTGCACAAGCTCAGGCGCAGGAATGCTATGAAACTGGCGTAGATCGGATGTAATCATGGCTCAGATTTCTCGGCCGCTGTCACCCAGGATCAGTCTCCTGCTCGTGGCAGCGGCGGCGGCGATGCTGGGAACCGAAGGTCTCATTCGACGCCCGCTCCTCGATAGCATGTCAGTAACATCGATTGTCCTGGCCGAGCATGTCCTGTTGTGCGCGTTCGCGGTCCCGGTCCTGATCGCCCAGCGGCGAATCCTTGCCGCGCTTTCAGCGCGAAGCTGGCTCGTCCTGCTTATCATCGGTTGGGGAGCCTCCGGTGGCGCGGCGCTCCTGTTCACCCAGGCGCTGAACAGCGGAAACCCAACCACCGCCAGCCTCCTTCAGAACGCGCAGCCCCTCATCGTCGTGCTCCTGGCGCTGGTCCTGTTGAAAGAGCGGCTGCCCGCAGGGTACTGGCCGTGTCTGGTTGCCTCAATCGTTGGTGTCTATCTCTTGACTTTCGCAACCGTTCAGCCAGTTCCATGGCTACAGTTCGGAGAGCTCCACGCGGCAGGATATGCCATCGGCGCCGCTGGACTCTGGGCCGCTGGAACGGTCCTGGCGCGGCTCGTCCTGCGCGACATCTCATACGTCACGCTCACGGCCACAAGAATCTCGATCGCGCTCCCGTTCCTCTTCGTCGTTGCCGTCTATGACGGCTCAGTCGGTCAGGTCGTTACCGGCATTGCAACATCGCCGGCACGCCTGCTCAGTGCGGCGCTGATCCCTGGCTTATTCGGCGTCCTGTTGTTCTATCGCGGATTGAGTGGCACAAACGCGTCGTGCGCGACGCTGGCCGAGTTTACCTACCCGGCAGCAGCCATCTTCGGCAACTGGATGATCCTGGGAACGACAATCGCGCCGATCCAGGCGGTTG
Source organism: uncultured Chloroflexia bacterium (assembly GCA_963763325.1). Lineage (GTDB taxonomy): Bacteria > Chloroflexota > Chloroflexia > Thermomicrobiales > CFX8 > JBBECJ01. The sequence continues at coordinate 76,130 of CAVXOL010000022.1, read as the reverse complement.
GCTGCCTGATCATGCTCTCAGCAATCTTCGTCCTCGTCCAACGCTCTGCCTCCCCCGATCCCAGGCCGTCACGCGAACCGGCGATCCTCACCGGCTCAACCTGATTTCCCGTTACGCTGGGCAGCAGCGAAGGACCTCTCCACCCTGACACCGTGTCGGGCGATCCCGGAGAGGTTCTTTGCTGTTGCCCCGGACAACGCGCGGACGACTCCGCCCTTCCGTCAACACCCAGCACGCTGCACTCGCTCCTTCGGTTATCATTCCCACCCATAAGGAGCGGTATTTGAGCGCCTCACGTAGACCTGCCTTCGACATCATCAGCCACAGCCCCGACCAGACGCGCGCAATCGGTGCGCATCTGGGCAAGGTTGTCCAGCGTGGCAGCCTCCTGCTCCTCTCCGGCGATATCGGAGCTGGCAAGACGACGTTCGTCCAGGGCCTTGCCCGGCCCTTGCAAACCGGCGACCAGATCCAGTCTCCGACCTTTACGATCGTCGCCGAACATGCCGGTACCGGCGCGGACGGCAAGCCGCTGCGCCTCTACCACATCGACCTCTACCGGATCGAAGGCGACAGCGACCTCGACTCGATTGGGCTGGACGAGTATCTGAGCGACCCCAACGGTGTCACTGTCATCGAATGGCCGGAGCGTGGACGCGACTGGATGCCAAAGGAGTACCTGCTGATCGACCTCCAAACGGTGTCCGATTCGAAGCGCAACCTGCGGATGATCCCTCGCGGCGCCTGCTACGTCGAGATCGTCAAGCAGTTCAAGGCGGAAGTGCTGGGCAACCGTGGGTGAGGACGCGCCTGTGACGCAGAACCGAACCGGCTGGATATTGGGGATCGACACCTCATCCGATGTCGCCTCGCTGGCGCTCGCGCCGCTGGCCGACAACGAAGTCTTCGGCGCCGAGATCGCCTGGGAAGCAGCGCGCAATCAGACCGCCACCCTGCTGACCGAGATCGACCACCTCTGCCGCCTGACTGGTATCGAGAGCGACGACTTCGCCGCAGTCGTCATCGCGACCGGGCCGGGTGGGTTCAACGCGTTGCGGGTCGGCATGAGCGTTGCGAAGGGGTTTGCCTTCGCCGGAGCGATCCCGATCGTCGGTATTCCCACGCTCGATATCGCAGCACGCGCAGTCGCCGATTGGGGACTACCGGTGCGCGCGTTCGTCCCGGCAGGCCGTCGCCGGGTCGTCTATGCTGACTACCGCCACAGCAACGGGAGCCTCACGCGGCAAAGCGAGATCGTCAATCGCGAAGCCGCCGACCTTGCCGCCGATCTGCTGGCCCCGACCGTGCTTACCGGTGACCTGAGCGTTGCCGACGAACGGGCGCTGCGCGAGCTTCCCAACGTCGTGCTGCCGGGCGCCGGAATGCGCAGGCGCCGCGCGTCTATCATGATCGAGATGGCGCTGCCGCGACTCCTGGCTGGCGATGTCGATGACCTGACGACACTCGAACCACTCTATCTGCACCAGCAGCGGCCGGAGGTGGCCTCCGGAAACATTGGATCGGATTCGACTTTGTGAGCTACTACCTGGCCCCGATGCGTCTGGAAGATATCGCCGAGGTGTCACGTGTGGAGCGCCAATGCTTCAGCAACCCGTGGCCGCAATCGGCCTACCGGCGCGAGCTACGTAACCTCTCCAACAACTATTATGTTGTGCTCTGGTACCGGCCCGACAATCCCAACGATTCCGTCCGCCACGAGTCGCGTGGTGGCTTGAGCAACCTGCTGCCGTTCGTCCGTCGCAACGATCCACGCTCGACCGACCAGGTCGTTGGCTTCGGCGGTATGTGGGTCCTCTACGACGAGGCGCACGTCACAACAATCGGCGTCGCGCCAAGCCACCGTGGCCGCGGGCTTGGTGAGTTGCTACTGGTCGATCTCTTCGAGCGCGCCTGGGAGCGGAAGGCCGAGTGGCTGACGCTTGAAGTCCGTGTCTCCAACGACTCGGCCCAGGCGCTCTACCACAAGTACGGTTTCAGCCGGCAGGGCGTCCGCCGCCGCTACTACAGCGACAACGGCGAAGATGCCTACATCATGTGGTCGCCGTCGCTCCATTCGGCCGAGTTCGAGCAGCGCTTCGCGTCATTGCGCGAGGGCATCCAGCAGCGGCTGGACGGCACGCTCCTCCATAATGAGCCATCCACGTCGCTCGAATCCGCCAGCAGTCAGGGCGCCCAATGAACATCCTCGCGATTGAGACATCCTGCGATGAAACCGCCGCCGCCGTCGTCCACGAGGGTCGCTGGGTGCGTTCCAACGTCGTCGCCTCCCAGATCGCGCTCCATCAGAAGTACGGCGGCGTCGTCCCGGAACTCGCCTCACGCCAGCACATCACCGCCATCATGCCGGTCCTCCAGGAAGCACTCGAAACAGCCGGCGTCACCCGCGCCGACATCGACGCGATCGCTGTCACTGAAGGGCCGGGGTTGGCCGGATCGCTGCTGGTCGGCGTCAACATCGCCAAGACGCTCGCCTTCGCCTGGAAGAAGCCGCTCGTGCCGGTCAACCACCTCGAAGGGCACGTCTACGCGAACTGGCTCGTCGCTCCCGGCCACGAGGACGAACCGCTCCCGCCAGCGCCGGTCTTTCCCGCCGTCTGCCTGATCGTCTCCGGCGGCCACACCGACCTGCTGCTGATCCACAAGCACGGCGTCTATGAGATCCTCGGCCGGACGCTCGACGACGCGGCTGGAGAGGCATTCGACAAAGGCGCCCGCATCCTCGGCCTCGGCTACCCCGGTGGACCGGCTATCCAGCAGGCTGCCGAGGGGCATCGCGCCGTCGAGCAGCTCCCACGCGCCTGGCTGGGAGACAGCTACGACTTCTCGTTCTCCGGCCTCAAGACCGCGCTCTTACGCGCCGCCGAGCAGTACCGCAAGCTCGAGCATCATCCAGACCGGACAACCCGCAAGCGGCCCGCACCGGCTCCCGGACCGTTCCCGGAGCACACACCGCCGGTCTATTCTCCCAACATGCCGGTCGGAGACCTGGCCGCCTCCTATCAGGACGCGATTGTCGATGTCCTGGTCGAGAAGACCGTCCGCGCTGCGGAGCTCGAACGGGCCGCCAGCGTCCTCCTCTCCGGTGGTGTCGCCGCCAACGCCCTCCTGCGCCACCGTCTGGAAAGCAAGCTGCGCGGCAAGGACATCCCGCTCTTCGTCCCCGACCTTCAGTTCTGCACCGACAACGCCGCCATGATCGCCGCCGCCGCCCATCAGGTCCTCCGCCGTGGCGCGCTGGCCGGCTGGGAACTCGATGTCCACGCCCAACTCCCGTGGTCGTCGCTGCCAGGCGTCCGCGTGATCGAGCGCGCGCGTGGGTAACGCTTCGCCCCAACCTCGTAGGGACAGGTCTGAGACCTGTCCGCGGCCCGCGCGGATCGAGGAGGACTTGATAGGTATTGGATGGTGCTGCGGCGATTCATCCGGGTCCCTGATGTCAGGCAGCGTTGCACGGTGGTGAGCACGCGTACCACGTGCGCTGGCGCGGTCAAACTGTGCACCCCATGACTGGCACGCACGACCTGCGCCAGCTTACCAACTCCGGCCGTCCCCCGCCGCACCCGCCCCCCGTCCGCTACCCCGCGCTCCGCTCACCCGCTCCGCCCCTCCCCCCCCCCCCCCTCCCGCCTCCCCCCCCCCCCCCCCCCCCCGCCTGCGGCCGCGTCCCGCGCGCCTCGCGCCGTCTCGGCACCTCCAGGAGCGCTCCCGAAACCGGGCGCAGGCGTTCCGAGCCCACGAACGACGTACCACGTGGTCTCCCTGCTCCACGCACGGGCCTGCCCACCGCTCCTCCTCTGCGTCTCGTTCGCGTCCCTCCCCTCCCGACGGTCGCCAGCCGCGGCCGCGCCCCTCCCCCCCCTCCCCTGCTCCCCCCTCTCCCCGCTCCTTCCCCCCCCCCCTCCCCCTCAGCTCCCCCCCGCCTCCCCTCCCCCCCCTCCTTCCTCTCCTCCTTCTTCCTTTCCGCGCTCCCTTCCTCCCTCCTCCTCCCGCGCCCCCCTTTTCCCTCCTTCTCCCCCCTCCCCCCTCCCCTCCCCCCCCCTCCTCTCCCCCCCCTCTCCCTCCTCTCCCTCCTCCTCTCCCCCCTCCTCCCCACTCCCTCCCCCCCTCCTTCTCCTCTCCTCCTTCTGCGTCCTTCACACCACGTACTCTCCCCAAGCTTGTTTTCACCCTCGGACAGGTCTCAGACCTGTCCCTACGGGATTCTGAGGACGCTTCCTCGCCAATGAGACGACGATGGTAGAGAAAATTACGCGACGTTCATCACCACGCGCAGAGGGTTACGACTACTCGACTCCAGGATCGTACTTTTTTACGATCCGCACGCGAGATGGTGCCTTTCTCCTGGGAGATGTCGTCGATGGCGTGATGAACCAAAGCGCCTTTGGCGAGGCTGTTGACGAGTGCTGGAACGCACTGCCGCAGCACTACCCACTCGTTGAACTGGACGCATTTGTCATCATGCCAAATCACGTTCACGGAATTCTCTTCCTTCTTCGGAAGGAGATGCAACGAGAAACCAGACTATGACCTCTCCGAGATCATACGGGTGTTGAAGTCGTTCTCGACACGACGCATCAACGAATTGCGCGGGACGCCTGGCGCCTCCGTGTGGCAGCGGTCGTTTTACGATCACATCATCCGCGATGACCGAGATCTCGAACGAGTACGAGGGTACATCGAGGCGAATCCAGAGCAACTGGCAGTACGATAGCGACAATCCAACGAGTAACCGGGCGAGGATTCAGCGAGTATCAATACCTGGAGCGAGGACTTGAAACCATCTCGTAGGGACCGATCTAAGATCGGTCCGCGGCCCGCAGGCCGAAGGTTCGACACATGCTCGGCACCCGACCACGGGCGCAGGCGTTGCGCATCTTCTTCGATGTCACGCGGACCGTGTCGCACCTCGGCCTGCGGGCCGCGGACCGATCTTAGATCGGTCCCTACGAGGTTGCGGCTCAGGGCAACCACATTGAATATGAATACCTCCTACCACCACGAACTCACCATCGCCACCGCAACCGCCCGCGAAGCCGGCCAGATCCTGCGCGAGAAGTTCGGCCATGTCCGCAACATCCAGTACAAGAGCGCCGTCGACCCAGTCACCGAGGCCGACAAGGCCGCCGAGGCACTGATCGCCGAGCGGTTGCTGGCTGCGTTCCCCGATGACCGGCTGCTGGCCGAGGAGGGCAGCGGGGCCGGTGAGAACTCCGGCAGCGACCGCCTCTGGATCGTCGACCCGCTCGATGGCACCGTCAACTTCATGCACGGCTATCCGATGTTCGCCGTCAGCATCGCCTTCCGCGCCGAGGACGAAACGGTCGTTGGCGTCGTCTACGATCCGCTTCGCGACGAGCTGTTCGCAGCCCAACGCGGCCACGGTGCGACGCTCAATGACGAGCCGATCCACGTTTCAGACACCTCCGAACTCCTGCGCTCGATGCTGGTGACCGGCTTCGCTTACGATGTCCAGTGGCGGGCCGAGAATCTGGCCGCCTTCGCGCGCTTCACCGACGCGACCCAGGCCGTCCGCCGTGATGGCTCGGCGGCGCTCGATCTGGCCTACGTCGCGGCCGGTCGCTACGACGGCTACTGGGAACGCGGGATCGTTGCCTGGGATATCGCGGCTGCGGCGTTGATGCTGACCGAATCTGGCGGTATCGTCTCCGGATACACTGGCCAGCCGTTTGACCCGTTCGCGCGTGAGATCGTCGCCAGCAACGGTCGGATCCAGCAGGCAATGCTCGATATCATTGCCGGGGTTGATGCGGATCAACCAGATCGGTTGCCGCACGGGGTAAACTTCACCTGATCCCGAGGCACTGCCCGGTACGAACTGGTTTCCATGACTCTGACCCAGACTCTGGAGCGCGTGGCGATGGACAACGTCTTCGATACCTACCATGAGCGCATCATCGAAGCAATTCGAGAGGGTGATGTCATCTGCATCTTCTTCCCCCGCCTCGGGAAGACGCTTATCCTTGACCTGCGGCAGTCGATTGAGACACCACCGGCCATCATGATCGACAATATGGTCTCCAACGCCCGCGAGCGGCTGGAGAGCCTGCAACGGATGCGGCCCGAGTTCCCGATGCCCGATGAGGTGCGGCTCGCGCCCTGGGTCGGCTTCGTCCGCTCGTTGCAGGACACCGGCGTCTACGATGCGATGATCGAGCGCTGCGAGCAGACCGGCAACGCCGACGTCGTCCAGGACTGCCGCGACGCGTTCCAGACTCTCGAACGCAACGAACGCCAACTGGTCAGGGCGATTATCCGCGGCGACACGACGCGCACGATCTGGCAGCGGCCGCGATAACCGAGCGTTCGCGGACCGAGCGCATGGAGCGACAACCGGCATGAGCAAGCCGCTGACAACCAACCTGCCGGAGCCCCCGGAGGCGGAGATCCAGCCGTTCGAGTTCGCGTTCGGCCCGACCCACCTCGGCGATGCGATGCCCGCCTTCGACCAGGATCTTGCCGAGACCCAGGAAGAGTTCATCGCCCAGACGCTCAACTGGTGCGCTGAGCTGTTCGGCGCTTCCCGAGCGCGCTTCATCCGCCCGCTCGAAACCGGAGCCTGGATCATCTACACCCGCCAGAGCGGCTCGGTCCTGACCCACATGGCCGACCAGGCCGAGATCGCGATGGCATACACGGTCGGGCTCAGCCGTCAGCCGCTGATCGTCACCCGCCCGAGAATCTCGAAGATCGACGGCAGCGGGCTGCGGCCAATCGCCCTCAAGAGCTACCTCGGCATCCCGATCGTCTGCCAGGACCGACTGATTGGCGTCATCGAGTTCGCCGGAGATGTCCGCTCCGACATGGAGTCAGCCCTCTATTCAGCCGCATCACGACTCGCCAACGTCGGTGAGCGGCTGCTCTTCGACCCTGGCCTCCGTCGCAAGCGCGGCGCGATCGCAGCCGAGACCAGCGTCGTCCTCTCCGGCGGTGTCTGGGCGCGCGGCGACATCATCATCAGCCCGGAAGAGTTCACCTTCCTCGCCGCCATCTCCTGCCCAACGACGATCGCTGACATCGCTGCAGCCGCCGGCCTCGATACTGACCGAGCCATCAGCATGGCCGACGATCTCATCGAACGCGGCTTGATCGAAGCCCGCTGAAGCGATCGCCTCGGAGCGACCTGTCCTTCGTCGTTCACACAAACCATTTGTCCCACATTACGTGTCTCTGGCAACTTTGCTACTCGCACACGATGGCGCCTGGACATTACTGGATCGCATGACGTAAGATCCCTGGTATAGGAACAACGTACTGGTACCTGCGGCACGCGGTGCACCGGTGAGCGAGTGCTTGCACGCTCACCTGCGGTTGACCGCGTACGCATCCAGTGCAGGTCCACGACATCGTGTCGTGAACCACGCATTCGGGGTAGGGGGAATACGTGAAGCGACTCTTCACCAGTCTCGTCCTCATCGGTCTGCTCGGCATGACCGTCCTCAGCGTCGCCGCTGCCAACACGCCCGAAGTCGTCACCGAAGACGACGTCGACCGGCAAGTCGAGAACACGCCGCCAACCAACGACTGGGTGCTCTACACCCGTACCGGCACGCCGCCAACTGCTGGCGAATTCATTGTCGGCCCTGATACACCTCCGCTTGGAGTCGGCAGCCTTCAGCTCACGACGGTTACAGGTGGAGAGAAAGTCTTCCTCTTCAACTACGACCACGTTGGCACGCTGCTCGCAGACATCAATGCTATGAGCTACTCAACATATCGAACGAGCGGCAATGCTCAGCAGGTAACCGCGCTGAACATCCAGATCGACTACAACGGTGACGCAGCTGGTGGTTTCTCCACGCTCGTCTTCGAGCCGGTCTATAACACCGACCAGGGACCGGTCGTCAGCGGCGAATGGCAGGATTGGATTGCTTCCGGTACCGGCGTCTGGTGGTCAACGCAACCGATCAACGGCCAATGTGCCGGTGCGACCGCATCCTGTGACAAGACATGGGATGAGATCATCGCGAACAATCCAGATGCGACAATCCTCGGCGGTTTCGGTGTCAACCAGGGCAGTGGCAACCCGGCACTCACCGCGTCGGTCGACGCCCTCAGCCTCGGAACGACGAACGGCGATTCAGTCACCTACGACTTCGAACCGTACAAGGTCGCGACGACCAAGGACGATTGCAAGCACGGCGGCTGGCAGAATGTCGTCCGCGCGGATGGGTCTGCCTTCAAGAACCAGGGCGACTGCATCCAGTACGTAAACACCGGCAAGTAGTCTAGGATGCTTAACACGCGCAGCTGACACGACACTGTTTTCCCGGCGCCGCGCCGGTTGGGCAACGAAAGTACATCCTCCACGTCCGTCTCTACGACGCCTTCGGACTGATCGACGGCGACGCGGCTGACCAACTCATCCAGCAGGCGCAGCAACTCTCCGAGTCGCTCAGCTGACTTCGCACAGAGCGCGTATCGAACGCCAGCGGTCCCGCACCTGCGGGGCCGTTGGCACGTCTCCGGCCGCATCGATCCAATCAGCGCGTATACTCGCCAGATGAACTACGACGCGCGCACCGCCATCATCTGGTCCGACACGTATCAGGACCACGACACCGGCTCCCACCCCGAATCGCCGGAGCGAATCGCCGCGCTTGGCCGAGCGCTGCGTGCCGCAGGCATGTTCGACGATCGCACCGTCCTGACTCCCGAGCCGGCCGACCTCGACACCATCCGCACCGTCCACGCATCCCACGTCATCGACCTCGTCCAGCGAGCGGCACGGCAGGGCGGGGCCTGGCTCGACCCCGACACTTACGTCTCGGCTGACTCCTATGAGGTGGCGTTGCTGGCGGCCGGTGGCGCCTGCCAGGCGGTTGACACCGTCATGACCGGTGCTGCCCCACGCGCGTTCGCCTTCGTCCGCCCACCCGGCCACCATGCCGAACCAGACCAGTCGATGGGCTTCTGCCTGTTCAACAACATCGCCATCGCCGCCGAGCACGCGCTGAACACCCACGGCCTCGAACGCGTCGCGATCGTCGACTGGGACGTCCACCACGGCAACGGCACCCAGGCCGCCTTCTGGCGTCGTCCGGATGTCTTCTTCATCTCGCTCCACCAGTATCCGTTCTACCCCGGCAGCGGCTCGGCTGCCGAACGTGGCGCCGGTTCTGGCGAGGGCTACACCCTCAACATCCCGCTCCCGGCCGGCAGCAACGACGAGGTCTACCTCGCCCGCTTCACCGACACCGTCATCCCCGCCCTCCACGCCTTCGCGCCCCAACTCATCCTCGTCTCAGCCGGCTTCGACGCCCACACCGACGACCCCCTCGCCATGATGCGCGTCACGACCGACGCCTTCGCCACCTGGGCACGCCTGCTGAAAGATGCGGCCTCAGATCTCTGCGACGGCCGGATGGCCCTCATCCTCGAAGGCGGCTACAACCTGCGCGCCCTCGGCGAGAGCGTTGTCGCGGTGTTGCGGGCGTTGGACGAGGGATCAGCGGTACGGTCCTCGTGAACATTTGATGTGTCGCAGACCCCTCCCCAACCCCTCCCCTGAGAAGGAAGGGGCTATCAGACGTCGTGCGGCGCAAAGCCCCTCTCCTCGCAGGGGGGGGTGGGGAGGGGTTTGCGACACACGAAATCGCAAGAAGGATCGATTGAGACATCCCAGCCCAAAACCTGATTCAATTACCTCCGTACACGGTCGCCGCGTGACAGCGAACCATTGGACGGCTGAACCTCCATGAATCCAGAGACACACATCGTTGTGGTCGATTACGGCGCCGGCAATGTCCAGAGCGTCGTCAATGCGCTCGATGCGCTCGGCATCCCGGCTGAGCTGACGAGCGACGCCGCCGTCGTCCGGCGTGCGGACGGCATCATCGTGCCGGGAGTCGGCGCGGCCCAGGACACGATCACGAACCTCGAACGGCGCGGGCTGGTCGAGCCGGTCCTTGACATCATCGCCCGTGACGTACCCTACCTCGGCATCTGCATGGGCATGCAGGCGCTGATGTCCTCAGTCGGACGAGAACGGCGGCCAGCCCTGCCTGGACGTCATCCCCGGCGTTGGCCGCCGCTTCGAGACGACGCTGCCGGTCCCGCACATGGGCTGGAACCAGGTCACGCGGACGCCCCACGGCGCAGGACCACCCGCTCTTCGACGACATCCCCGACGGCGCCGAGTTCTACTTCGTCCATTCCTATTACTGCGCGCCAACCGACCCCGCCTACGTCCTGGCCGAGACCGACTACGACGGTCCCTTCGCCTGCGTCGTCGGACGCGGCAACATGATCGCGACCCAGTTCCACCCGGAGAAGAGCGGCGCCTTCGGCCTCCGGCTGCTGGCCAACTTCGCCCGCATCGTCGAGGCTGGCGGCGTCGAACGCACCAGCGCGGCGCGGGTCGTGGTGTAGGTCGTGAGTAACCCCACCCCCCAGCCCCCTCCCCTACAGGGAGGGGGCGTGAGCAACGCTACGGCCAAGCCCCCCTCCCTTTCAGGGGAGGGGGCTGGGCGGTCGGGGTTTAACGGTCGTCCCCGCCATCGACCTGCGCGGCGGGCGCTGTGTCCGCCTCGTCCAGGGTGACTACGCTCGCGAGACCGTCTTCTCCGACGATCCGGTCGAGGTCGCGCGCGGCTGGCAGGCGGCTGGTGCGCGGATGCTGCACGTCGTCGATCTCGACGGCGCGCGGGACGGCGTCCGAGCCCAGCGCGATGTCATCGGCGCAATCGTCGCCGCGCTCGACATCCCGGTCCAGGTCGGCGGCGGGGTCCGCACCTTGAGCACGGCGCGGCGCTCTACAACGCCGGTGTCCAGCGCGTCGTGCTCGGGACGGCCGCGATCGAGCAGCCGGAGCTGGTCGGATAGCCTGCTGGCGGACTACGGGGCGGAGCGAGTCGTCCTCGGCGTCGATGCGCGCAACGGGCTGGTCGCCACCCGCGGCTGGACCGAGACATCCGATGTCACCGCCGAGGCGCTGATCGAGGGGATGCGCGAGCGGGGCATCCGGCGCGTCGTCTACACCGATATCGACCGTGATGGCACACTTGTCTCGCCCAACTTCGACGCGATCGCCCGGATCGGCACGCTCGGCGTGGCTGTCGTCGCATCCGGCGGCGTCGCGACGCGGGAGCATCTACGGCAACTGGCGACGATCCCCGGCGTCGATGAAGCGATCGTCGGCCGGGCGCTCTACACCGGCGATGTTGTCCTGACTGGCGATGAATGGCAGATTGAGCCGTGAGCGGACGAATCGATATGCGCGACAACGTCCGTGACGAGGAGCGCCGCCGCCGCGACGAGGCGAAGATCAACACCCTGCAGCAGCAACTCGACGAGATGCGCAGCATGGTCCGTGAGGTCGTCGCGCGCCAGAGCCGCAACGAAGAAGGCTTCAAGCAGTACGAGCTGGCGCTTTCCCAACTGCGCACCTCGACCGAGCAGCACCGCCACGAAGTCTCACAGTCGCTCCAGGCGCGCGGCCTCGAGGATTCTCGCGTCCGCCAGCAACTGACCGAGCTGGACAGCAAGATCGAGGAAACCAGCCGCCCGATCCGCTCGCTCCAGGCCCACATCGCCGAGATCATCGAAACGCTGCGGCGAGGCCGCGACGAGACTCGACGACGAGCAGCGTCGCTACGACGAACTGAAGTCGATCATCGAGCACATCGCCGCCGTCGCCGAGCGCAACACCGGCGTCACCCAGGTCACCCGTGAGTCGATCGAGGGGCTGCGCACCGACCTCGAAACGCTGCGCCGCGAGCTGCAACTGGCCGAGGACAGCGTCAAGATCCTCGAGCAGGAGGTCCGCCGCCGTAGCACCGAAGTCACCCAGGACACGCGTAACCTCTCGGTCCGGATCGACGACTTCAAGGGCGTCTTCGACCAGCTCCAGGGCCAGATCGAAGATGTCCGCGCCTCGATCGTCCACATCGACCCGGCGCTGGAGCAACTGGCCGAGATCGACGGCGCGATCAAGGTCGAGATAGACCGCTACGTCGTCCAGGCCGACGAGCGCGACGACCTGCTCGGCGAGCGGATCGACGAGATCCGCCGCCAACTCGATGTCCAGGTCCGCGACCTGCGCCAGATCGCCGAGCAACGCTACGAGCACATCAACGGCCGGGTCGACGGTCAGATCGATGTCGACCGTGAGCTGACCTACCGCCTGAACGTGATCGACATGAGGATCGAAGAGGTGCGCGAACTCTGGACCAAGCTGCGCCGCGAGGTCTGGCACCTCCACGAGCAACGCTCGCGGATGCACCTCGACCAGGCCCAGGCCGAGGTCGAAGCCGTCAGCGATGCCCGCCGCGCCGCCGAGCTGGATATCACGACCGAGCGCAGCGAACGCGCCGGAGGCAGCTCGTGACCCTCTGCCGCCGGATCATCCCCTGCCTCGACGTGACCGACGGCCGCGTCGTCAAAGGTGTCCAGTTCGAGAACCTGCGCGATGCCGGTGACCCGGTCGAGCTGGCAGCCGCCTACGACGCGGCCGGCGCCGACGAGATCACCTTCCTCGACATCACCGCCACCAGCGACAACCGCGAGACGATGGTCGACGTCGTCCGCGCGACGGCAAAGCGCGTCCACATCCCGCTCACCGTCGGCGGCGGCATCCGCAGCACCGACGACATGTACCGGATGCTGCGGGCCGGCGCCGACAAGACCAGCGTCAACTCAGCCGCCCTCGCCCGCCCGGAACTGATCGCCGAGGGCGCCCAGCGCTTCGGCAACCAGTGCATCGTCCTCGCCATCGACGCCCGCCGTCGCGGTCCCGGCTGGGAGGTCTACTCCCACGGCGGACGCAAGCCAACCGGCCTCGACGCCGTTGAGTGGGCGAAGCAGGGCGTCGCACTCGGCGCCGGCGAGATCCTGCTCACCAGCATGGACGCCGACGGCACCAAAGAGGGCTACGACCTGGAGCTGACCCGCGCCATCAGCGACGCCGTCGATGTCCCCGTCATCGCCTCCGGCGGCGTCGGCACCCTCCAACACCTCCTCGAAGGCCTCACCGAAGGCGGCGCCTACGCCGTCCTGGCCGCCTCCATCTTCCACTTCGGCGAATACACGATCGCCGAAGCGAAAGCCTACCTCGCCCAGGCGGGCGTCCCGGTCCGGCGCTAGTTTCCGCCACCAAAGTGCTGACACGATCTCAAACGTCCGCGCACTTCGACGGCGGTGCGGATGCCGCGTTCTCCCACAAGAATCGGGTAAAATTTGGCGTAGATAGTTGTCAACGATTCTTGAAAATGGTAGAATGTGGTCATACCACCCCAGCCGCGTCGACGGCCGGCCGCGAGACCGCCTTCTACGGAAGGCGGTCTCAGCTTGTCACGCCACTCCCCCGTCATCGACGCTCCGCATCTCAAACACCGATGCGCAAGACGATCCTCTATGTCGATGGATTCCACCTCTACCACTGCCTCGTCCGAAACACTCCGTATAAATGGCTCAAAGTCAGGCAACTGGCTGAACTCGTTGTCAAAGATGCCGATATTCAGGCGATCCACTACTTTACGGCGCGAGCCAAGCCTCGTCCGAACGACGCATTCATCGCTGCGCGCCAGGAAACCTACTTCCGGGCGATCCGGACGTTGCCGAACCTGACGATCCACCTCGGGCTCATTCCAGACACATCCAACTGGATGCGTCCCGCGAATCCTCAGCCGCCCGGTGGCCCCAACTTCGCGAGGTACTTCGAACCGAAGAAAAGGGTTCAGACGTCGATCTCGCGACGCAACTTCTAATCGATACCTTCGAGGAGAACTTCGAACTCGCCATCGTACTATCAAACGATTCCGCATCTCGTCGCCCGATTAGTACGTCGTCAAGACCGCTTGGCCGGGTGGTCGGGTTGACACCCATCGACCACTCTGAGGATCACGAAAGAACACTTCTCGGCTGGCAACGGTGAAACGCAAACTCGACCACGGCTCATCGTAGTTCTCAGCCAGCCAGGCACCAATCTTTCGCAACTGCTGCAACGGCAACTGGACCGCAGCAACGCTATCGTCCGTAGTCCAACGACATCCCGAAATGAGTACACACGGCTGAACGGTCGCCGCCGGTTGGCCTCCCCATAACTCGGCGAGAAAAAGCCCGTCTTGTCCCAGTAGCGCAACTGCCGATCGCTCAGGCCAGTCAGCGTCCGCACCTGTTCCGCACTGAATGCGAACACCAGATCAGTTGGAGCAATGCGATTGTGCGTCATTGAAGCTCCCTCGCCACGCGTATTTCCTACCGCCCAGTGTAGCACTCCAACCCCGCCATCCCGCTGTGCCAATATCCCTATCGTAGCGCCGTCACCTTCTCCCAGAGCCGCTCGTGGTATTGTGCGCCGTAACCGTCGCCACCACACGAGCCAGGAGGATTCCATGCTGCATACGCGACTCTGTGACCTGCTCGGGATCGAGTATCCGATCATCAGCGCGCCGATGGCGGGCAGTACCGACGCCACCCTCGCTGCGGCCGTCTCCGCCGCCGGTGGTCTCGGCATGATCGGCGCAAGCCTGCAGAGTCCGGAGTGGCTGCGCGAGCAGATCGACCGTGTCCGGCAGCACACCGACCGGCCCTTTGGCGTCGGATTCATCACATCCGCGCCCGATACCGCCATGCTGATGAATGTCGCGCTCGAACATCGCGTCCCGGTCATCAGCCATGCCTTCGCGGACGCCACCGAGCACATCCGCGAGGCAGCCGCTCGGCATCAAGACGATGGTCCAGGTACAGACCGTCGCCCAGGCACGGGCCGCCGCGCAAGCCGGCGCGGCTGTCATCGCGGCCCAGGGGATGGAAGCAGGCGGCCACACCGGCATGGTCAGCGCGACCCTGCCGCTCGTTCCAGCCGTCATCGATGCCGTCGGCGGTATCCCCGTCGTCGCGGCAGGTGGCATCGCCGATGGCCGCGGCCTGGCGGCCATGCTGATGCTCGGCGCCGATGGCGTCTGGATGGGAACCCGCTTTGTCGCCAGCGTCGAATCCACCGGCCAGGAATGGGACAAGCAGCAGATCGTCCAGGCCGGGACCGATGACTTCGTCCTGACACGCGTCTACGACATCATCCGGGATGCGCCGTTCCCCGAAGAGATTGCCGAACGCATCCTGCGTAACCAGTTCACCGCAACCTGGCATGGCCGCGAGGACGAAGTCGTCGCACAGAAGCAGGAGCTACGCGCACAACTCGACGCCGCCGCTGCCGCTGGCGACACCACTTCCGCCCGCGTTCTGGCAGGCTCCAGCGCCGGTCTCGTCCACGGCATCGAGCCAGCCGCCGACATTGTCCGACGCATCGTTGCTGAGGCAGAGTCAATTTTAACGACACGCCCTGGGGAACTGTTGAGGCGCTAGACCCGCTTAATCATGTACGGCGAACCACGCTCCACGCCTACGCGGAAAAGCCACGCGGCTACTCGCGCGATCGCCGCGTGGCCCTTCGTGATGCCCGCCCGGCACCATTCCTGCGTTCTGACGTCGGCTGCTGCACCGTTGAGCGCCACGACTGAAACATCACGCGCCGACGCCGTGATGGATTCGAAGTCCCAAAGGGCCATTGTGGACATCACCGTCAGTATTGGATTCGTCGTGCTCGGTCTGCTGCTGGTCGGTATGGCACTGACCAACTCGATCGTGTCACGCATTCCCCTCTCAGCGTCGATGCTGTACGTCCTCGGCGGCATCCTGCTTGGTCCGGCTGTCATCGGCGTGATCGACCTCGACCCGATCGACGACGCCGCGCTGCTGGAACGCGTCGCCGAGATCGCCATCATCATCTCGCTCTTCACGGCCGGGCTGAAGCTACGCGTGCCATTGCGCGATCCGCAGTGGCGCCTCCCGCTCCGGCTGGCATTTATCTCGATGAGCATCTCGGTCGGGCTGGTCGCGCTGGCAGGCGTCGTTGGGCTGGGTCTGCCCATCGGCGCCGCCATCCTGCTCGGCGCCATCCTCGCCCCAACCGATCCTGTCCTGGCCTCCGATGTCCAGGTTCGCGAACCCGGCGACCGCGACCGCCTGCGCTTCAGCCTCACCAGCGAAGCCGGCCTCAACGACGGCACCGCCTTCCCGTTCGTCATGCTCGGCCTCGGCCTCCTCGGACTCCACGAGCTGGGCGATGGCGGCTGGCGCTGGGTCACCGTCGATCTGGTCTGGGCCGTCACGGTCGGCCTCGCGATCGGCGCGCTGGCGGGCACCCTCGTCGGACGGCTCGTCATCTATCTTCGTCAGACCCATCGCGAAGCCGTCGGAACCGACGATTTTCTGGCGCTCGGCCTGATTGCCCTCTCCTACGGCGGCGCGCTGCTGGCGCACAGCTATGGCTTCCTGGCCGTCTTTGCCGCCGGCCTCGCCGTCCGGCGGATCGAGGCCGTCAATCGACGCACCCACTCTACCTCCGAAGATGCACCCGAAGACGTGCAAGTATCCATCCGCGCTGAGGATGAAGAGCACGCAACGCATCCTGAAAAGGCACCGGCCTATATGACGGCCGCCGTCCTCGCGTTCAACGAGCAGATCGACCGCATCGGCGCGCTCGGGATGGTCGTCCTCGTCGGCGCGATGCTCTCGCCCGAGTTCTTCACCCGCGATGTCATCTGGTTCGTCCCGCTGCTGCTGCTCGTCATCCGCCCCGCGTCAGTCTGGGCCGGACTCTTCGGCAGCCACACCGACGCCCAGCAGCGCCACTACATCTCGTGGTTCGGCGTCCGCGGCATCGGCTCGATCTACTACCTGATGTACGCCATCGAGCACGGCCTCGAACCACAGCACGCCGAAACACTGATCGCGCTGACCCTGAGCGTCATCACCGTCTCGGTCGTCGTTCACGGCGTCTCTGTCACGCCCCTGATGAACCGCTACGAATCACAGCGCGACGACAACGGCCGTCGACGCCGGCAACTGACCCCCAAATGGACACCTCCGCGCCGCACGAAGTCCGGCCAGGCATGATTCGTCCCGATCCACGATGACAGGCAATACGGCTCCGTTCACGGTGACACGATTCGAAGCTGCAGATTCACTGTCGCGGATCACGCAAGGTCAATCGCCATGATCGTGATCTCCAGTCCGCCGTGCAGGTCTGATCCCGATCACCCTCCAGCCGCACGTCTCGTACAGCCCCCGCGCACTGTCCGTAAACAGGTAGAAGCGCCGGATACCCAGTTTCGCCACCTGCGCCGTCGCGTGCCGGACCAGACCCGTCGCCACCCCACGACCGCGCGCCTCCGGCCGAACATAGACGCTCGCCAGCCATGGCGAGAGATCGCGTTGCCCCGGCGAGGCGCGATAGACCTCCCAGGTCTGCTCCATCACCCCCGCACACCCGAGCGGCTCGTCCCCCTCCACGCCACAACTCCCCACCACCCCACCCCGGCTGGCCGCCTGCCGCTCCAGATCGGCCACTCGCGCCGCGAAGGAATCACCCGGCTCCAGATGCCCCCACTCGGCAAACTGCCAGCCAGCCACCACTTGCGATCAGATCCGGCCGCTCGCCAATCCCCACAATCCGCACAAACCCACCACCAATCAAAGGCGGTCACCCACCAACCATGAACGCCTTTAAGGTCTATACGCCTTCGGTGTGCAGAAGGATGGCCCCACACTCGTAGGGACCGGTCTCAGACCGGTCCGCGGCCCGCAGGCCGACGCGTCGATACGGAACGGCATAACGTCTGCACACCGCCCTAAGCCCGTCCAACCGGATCACTGAACGCCTTGGCCCCCTTGGTCCCCTTGGCCATCTGGTTCATGTGGCTCATTCAACTCGCTCACACAATGAGCATGATCAACATGACTCAATTCGACTCACTCCTACCGATGAGCATGAGCACCTTGAGCACCTTGAACCCCTCGGCCAGAAGGGATCACCAGATGGCCCCAACTGGCTCGCACAATGAGCTTGAGCCACTTGAGCCACTTGACCACCCCTGGCACACATTTCCGCCCGCTAACCGTTCGAGTATTTGATATTGGAAGGCCTGTTACCGTCGCGGCCCGAGCCAGGCCAGCAGCCGCAGCGCCGTTTCGTGGTCCATGTGCATCAATCCGAACGACGCGCCGCCGGACCCGGACGGCACCCGGATCGACAGGTTCGACAACTTCGCCCGTCGCTGGAACGGGTTGGCATGCGTCTCGCCAACCTGCACCCGACGACGCGGCACAATCACCGTCGTCCGCGAGACCGAGCGCCAGCGCAGCAGCAGCGTCTCGCCAACCACCGCCCAGCCGGCGTCGCGGATACTGCCAATACCCCAGCAGAACGAGCGCGGGCAGGAGCACCAGACTGAACAGCCCCAGTGGATAAAAGAAGTAGATGACCGGCACGATCAGCAGCAACGGCTGCAACAGGACCGAAAACTGGAACAGATAGCGACGCCGCGCGCGCTCCGGCAGTGGCTCGAATGCCCCCTCGACCGCCAGTGCCGGCGCCATCCGCTCCAGGAACGGCCGGACATCCTTCCGGCGCAACAGCGGGCAGAGCACCGTCGATTCGCCCGCCTTTGGCCCGTACCCGGCGCTCTCGACTCGCAGCTCGACCAGCCCGAACGGCTGGCGCACGACCCCCTCAAGAATCCGGATCGCCTGGATTCGCTCGATCGGGATCGTCGCCCGCCGCCGCTCCAGCAACCCACGCTCGATCAGCAGGTGGTCGCCCTGCTGGGTGATCGTGAACCCGGCATGGGCCAGGATCGTCCCGGCCACGCCCAGCAACCAGGTCACGACCGCCAGCGCGACCGCCAACCCAACCACGACGACGAAGCCCGTCACCCGCTCTGCCAGTCCTCCGAGACGGTCGTACGGGATCAGGTTATCGGCCAGCGAGATCGCCGCCACAATAATGGAAAGCGCCACCCCGGCCCGGCCGCCGGTACTCCCAGCCAGCAGCAGGTCGTTCGCGCTCAGCTTCCAGACGTTGGCCGGCGGCGTGAGCTCTTCGACAGAGTCAGGCGAGCTCACGCCCGGCACTGGTAGCGCAACCCCGGCCCGGCCTGCCGCCAGCGCCTGCCGCAGCCGTTCGCTGTCCGCCTGCGAGACACCCGGCAGCGATACCTCCGGTGACGCCCCGCCGCCGCCGGCCGTCTCGACCCGGACACTGACGACACCCAGCAGCCGTTGGAGCAGTCCCTGGCTGGAATCGAAGGTCTGAATCCGCTCGATCGGAATGAAGCGTCGCTGGTGGTTGAAGATCCCCTGCTCGATCCGCAATTCACCGGATTCGACCCGATAGGTGAAGCGGTGCCACGCCAGCACGCCATACGCCGACGACAGCATCAGCAGCGCCAGCAGGATCACGATCGTGAAGACCGCCGTCTGGAGACTGACCGCGCCAAACCCGTTGTTGATCAGTTGCAGCGCAAGCGGGATCAGCGCCGGGATCGCGAACTGACGCACGATCTGCAAACCCATCAGGACAATCGCCGCCGGGTGCAGGCGGTGTGGCTCAGACATCGTCGGCAATGCCTGCCAGATCGGAGATACGGTTGCGCAAATCGTCTGCGACATCGACCGCCAGCGCTGGAATCTCCTCGGTCCCGGCCGCCGTCGCGATCGCGATCCCGGCCAGGCCGAAGCGCCGCAGAATCGGCCCCTGGTGCGTATCGACATGCTGGACCCGCACGATCGGGATCAGTGTCCGCGTAATGATGATGACGCCGCGCTGCAATTCGATATCGCGCTCGGTCACCGCATAACGCCAGCGTCGCCACTGGATCGATGGCGCAACCCAGGTTGACACAACCCCAACCACCAGCGCGACCACCAGCGGCAACGCCACCAGCCACGACGGCTGGTCCAGATACCAGAGCAACCAGCTGATCGCACCGGCGATCGCCAGCGTCACCAGCGACGACAGCAACCCCGAGATCCGCCATGCCGTCAGCGCCCGTGGGTCGAGCCGTTCGTGCGGCGCAGGCCGCGCAACCGGCAACTCGACGTGCCCAACCACCCGGCTATCGCCGTCTCCCGCGTCGTCGATCGATTGCATCCAGCCGTGCCAATCGTGAGTCCAGCCACCGCGCCGTCACGACGCGCTGCAGATAGGGTACGCCATCGCGCCGCCGTCACGCTTGCAGGCTGCACCTCTCACATCGGAGATCACATCGGAGCGCTGCACGAGTCACAAAACCGTCTCAACCATCGTTTCGCAGCCAGAACTCTCGATGCCCTGGCGTAAATCGTCTTCACGTCGTAACCCGACGGGCCAACGTGCCGAACGTGCCGCCGGTAGAACTGCCACGATAGCCAGCAACCAGGACACGTCATCCACCGCACCGACTGACCGCGCTGTACCATTTGTCTTGACCATCCTTCCTATAAAGAAGAGGACCATTGTCAGAACGCGAGAGCATGAACCGAGTCACACGGGCAAGCAATGGATGACGGCCCGCAGCGTAAGCCAGGCCTGATCGCCAGGTTGACCGCCGATCCAGTCCAGCTACGACGCTGGTCGTGGCTTGTGCTGCTTGCCCTCACGCTGCTCGTCGTCGCAAGCCAGCTCCTGCACGGTGCGCTCGGCGGACTGCTACCGGCACTGACATGGATCTGTGCGCCGTTTGTCGCATTCGGAATCGGTGTCGGAGATGCGTTTTTCATTCGTCACGGTCGGGGAACGCGTCGAATTCTACTTTCCATTCTCGGATCAGTATTCACGGCATTGACTTCGTGTGTCATACTGGCAAGCATCTCGGACTCATCAACGTCGTGGACTCGTGACCTGATCGTCGCCGCACTCTACGCACTGCTCTATGCCGGAATTGTCATTGGACTGGCAGGGCTTATTGCATTGGGGATTGGCCGAGGAGAAGACTACGTTTCACGCAGAATCGACCGGATGAGTCGCGAAGATTGGTAGTGTGACACCACGACAGGTGTACGTACACTATATATGAAATGGTTGACATGATCTTTGCGCGTGTGCTAAGGTGCACCCGTCCTGAGACAAAGACGTCTCGAGGGCTGAACTGGAGACGCCAGCAGACCTGAGAGACGATGAGATCGTCTGGCGGCAACGAGACATGTTTCGGCTGTACTGTGGGGTATAAGCCGGCGCGGTATCGTGAACCGTTCGGCCACGACTATGTGGCCAGGTCATTCGGCACTGCGATAGGGGTATCGCAAGTGGGGCCGAATGCCGTCGAGAGTACGTCAGTTGGACAGCTTCGGGAGGGTTTGAGCAGTTCCGTATCCGTCGCTATTGGGGATGCGATGGGTATCTGCTCTGGGGTGGATCCGTCGTGTTGCATGCGCTTCAGTATTGCAATGCGTCTGCCGCGTTGGTTCGGCAGGAATCGGGTTCCCTCACGGGGTGTCGTAGGAGGGAAACTCGTTGAGACGCATGAGCCAGAGTCGCACACTACTGGCAGTAGTAGTAGCGGCGACAATGACGCTAGCTCTCGGAATCCCTGTCGCTGCAGATCTCAATCTCGTTCCAGGTGAGTCAGCGCATATCGCCTATACAAATGGCGATGGGGTAAACGTCCGGGACTATCCCGGCTTCAGTGGATCGATCATCAACACCCTGCATGAGGGTGTCTCCGTTACCGTCATCGAAGGTCCGATGTGGCTTGATGACGGCTCCGCCTGGTTCCTCGTTGGTGTCGAAGTATGGGATGGCTATATCGAAGGATGGGTCGTCGCCGACTACCTGTCCGGTGAGTACGTTGAGCCTGCCTACCGCGAGACAGCCGATACCAGCACATCCGTTGCAGAAGGCACGACAGCAACCGTCGTCGGCACCGATGGTTACGGCCTGCGGCTGCGTGACGGCGCAACGACCGACGCCGGCACGATCACCGTCATGCCGGAAGGCGCATCCGTCGGCGTCCTCGCTACCGATATCTACGACGCGGCCGGCACCAGCTGGGCTCAGGTCTCCTGGGACGGCATGACCGGCTACGCAGCCGCGGCCTATCTCTCGATCGGCGGTGGCGCGGCGCCACCAGCACAGCCGGTCGCTGAAGAGCCGGCAACTTCCGGCGGCCTCGCCATCGGCGATCGCGCGTCGGTCGTTGGCACCGGCGGCGGCGGACTCAACCTCCGCGACGAAGGCAGCTACAACGCCGGAATCGTCACGATCCTCGCCGAAGGCGTCGTCGTGACCGTCCTCGACGGCCCGTACTGGGACGGCGATGGCAACGGCTGGTACATGGTTGACTACTCCAGCATGACCGGCTGGGTCCACGGTGGCTACCTCGCCTGGTCGGACCAGGCGCCATCCAGTGACCCGACCCTCGGCTCAGTCGACGAGCCGGTTGTCGAACAGCCGGCCGAGCAGCCGGCGCCCGTAGCTGAAGAGCCGGTTGTCGTCGAGGAACCGGAACCGGTCGCACCGGAGACAGGCATCGGCGCGATCGTCGTCTCGGAAGCGCTCAATTACATCGGTGTCCCGTATGTCTGGGGTGGCACGACGCCGGGCGGCTTCGATTGCTCGGGCTTCACCTACTTCATCTTCAACAGCGTCGCCGGTGTCAACATTTCGCGATCGCTCGAAGTGCAGGCGTCCTCCGGCTCGTACGTCAGCCCGGAGAACCTCCAGCCGGGTGATCTGGTCTTCCAGCAGAATACCTACAAGTGGGGCCTCTCCCACGTCGGTATCTACATCGGCGGCGGCCAGATGGTCAACGCCCAGAGCGAACGCGTCGGCGTCGCCATCGCCGACATCTGGGACAGCTACTGGGGCCAGCGCTACTACACCGCACGCCGCGTCGTCTAACGACGGCGAACATCTCGGGACACACGCAATGGGCGGCTCAAGCTGAGCCGCCCGTTTGTTGTTGCCAGCGCGTGACACGGGTGACGGGGTGGGGACCTCGGCTACGCTGTTCATCTTGTTCGCATCCCGGATCATCCAACATGACCTTAACGCAACTTTCATACGGGCTTAACGAACCCCACTGGCTGGTAGACGACGCTGTCCCCGGAATCGCAGCGCGACGTTGTGCTGCGTCGATGTGGGGAAGGAACACCAGTTGGTGCAAAGTGATTCGAAGCCGGGCAAGAAACAGCCAACTCGTGAGGAACTGCTCGATCGCGCCGATGTCGTCCTGTCGCAACGCGGGACCGGCGAGACGTTCGCGAACCTGCTGCAACGGCGCATCAGCCGCCGTGGCGTCCTGAAGGCCGGTCTCGCAGCTGGCGCGATGGTCGTCGTCAACCCGCTGACCGGCAAGACCAACGTTGGGACAGCGATCGCGGCAGAGGCGCAGTCGCATGGCGGGATCGGTCAAGTACGCGCCAATCCCGCCGCAGCCAGAGGACGCGCAGCAGGTGATGGTTGCGAATGGCTACTCCTGGGCACCATTCGCCAAATGGGGCGATCCGATCCGTTCCGGCGCTCCCGCCTATGACCCAGGCAACCTCAGCGCCTGGGCGCAGGAGCAGCAGGTCGGCTACAACTGCGACTACATCGGCTACCACCCGCTCCCGTTCTACGACAAGCAGTCCCGTCGCGGCCTGCTCTGGATCAACCACGAGTACACCAACGGCGAGCTGATGTGGGCCGACTACGAGAGCCAGAACCCGACCAAGGAACAGGCCGATGTCGAGTTGGCCGCCCACGGCGGCTCAGTCCTCGAAGTGATCCGTGGCGAGGATGGCCGCCTCGCTATCGATATGTATTCGCCCTACAACCGCCGCATCACGGCCACGACGCCGATGCGTGTCAGTGGCCCGGCCGCAGGACACGACTGGCTCAAGACGCAGGACGACCCGACCGGCGCATGGGTGATCGGCACCCTCAACAACTGCGCCGGCGGCTTCACACCGTGGGGTACGGTCCTGACCTGCGAAGAGAACTTCCAGGGCTACTTCGGCAACCTCGACCTGATGGACCCTGAAGACCCGCGCGCCGAGGTCCACGCCCGCTACGGCATCTCCGGCGAAACCTCCGGCTACGGCTGGGAACACCACTACGGCCGCTTCGCCGTCACCAACGAGCCGAACGAGCCGTTCCGCTTCGGTTGGGTGGTCGAGATCGATCCCTACGATCCGGATTCGACACCCATCAAGCGAACCGCTCTCGGCCGCTTCCGCCATGAGGGTGCCACCTTCGGCTATTCTCCAAGCGGTCGCGTCGTCTTCTACTCGGGCGATGACCAGCGTTTCGACTACGTCTACAAGTACGTCTCCGACAACGCATACGACCCGATCAAGCGCGGTATGGCCCAGGGCCTGCTCGATGAAGGCGTCCTCTACGTTGCCAAGTTCAGCGATGATGGCAGCGGCGAGTGGATGCCGCTCGTCTACGGCGAGAACGGCCTCGACGAGTCCAACGGCTTCACCTCACAGGGCGACGTCCTCGTCAAGACCCGCATCGCCGCCGACCTGCTCGGCGCGACCAAGATGGATCGCCCGGAGGACATCCAGCAGAACCCGGTCAACCACAAGATCTACGCGGCGATGACCAACAATAACCAGCGCACCGAAGAGGATGTCGACGCCGCCAACCCGCGCCCGGACAATCGCAGCGGCCAGGTCATCGAGATCGCAGAGGCCGACGGCGATGCCGCCTCGACGACCTTCACCTGGGACATCTTCCTGCTCTGCGGCGACCCCAACGACGAGTCGACCTACTTCGCCGGCTTCCCGAAGGATCAGGTCAGCCCGATCGCCTGCCCTGACAACGTCAACTTCGACCACGAGGGCAACCTCTGGATCTCGACCGACGGCCAGCCGGCCCCACTCGGCATCGCAGACGGCCTCTACGCCGTCCCGACCGATGGACCACAGCGCGGCTACGCGGCTCAGTTTCTGAGCGTCGTCACCGGCGCCGAGTGCGCCAGCTTCGAGTTCGTCCACGACTTCCACAACCTGGTCGTCGCCGTTCAGCATCCCGGCGAAGGCGGCACCGTCGCTGAGCCGATCACTGCCTGGCCGGACGGTGGAGCGCTCGTTCGCCCAACCGTCATCCAGGTCTGGAAGAACGACGGCGGCCGGATCAACAGCTAACCACCACTCTTCTCCTCAGGAGCACAACGCGCCGGCGATGATGCCGGCGCGTTGTGTTGTCATGCAGTGATATTCGCTGGTGTGGTGGCGCCGAGGTTGGTGTTCGGGCTGTCGATGCGAGTTTCGTTGGCGGGTGGGGACTGGGCGATCCCACGGATCGGTTCCAGATCACGTTGGCGGAGAGGGGAGACCCGTCTGGCTCCCCACCACGCCGACGTGACACACTTCACGGCGTGACCTGCCCATATCCCCGCCCAACAAGATCACGCGCCGCCGAGCAATACCAGCACGTCGCGATACGCCGAAAGCGCACGGTCGATGAACAGATCGGTGCTGCCGAGATAGTTCGCCGGATCGAGCGCCCGCTCGATCTCCTCAAGCGAGAGCGATGCTCGAATCTGGTCGTCTGCAAGCGCCGCATCGCGGAGCGACTGTCGCGCATCGCTGGCGCTCCTCGTCACCGCTTCGACCAGCCGGAACGCTGCTGGTCTGCCGATCGACGCTGCCAGCGCCGTCGTCAGTGGCTCGGCCATCATCAGCCCGCCAGTCAGCTCCATGTTTGCCTGCATCCGAGCGGGATCGACGACAAGCCCGTCGAGAACGGATCGGACACGTTCGACCGCGCCGGCGGTGTGACTGAAGAGATCTGGCAGCACCGACCACTCTGTCTGCCAGCCACCAGCGGCGCGCTCGTGCTCATTTGCCATCGCGTTGAGAATGATCGGCACGCCGCCAAGCGCCAGCCGTGCCGACGCGACCGCGAAGGTGGCGTCGACCGGATTGCGCTTATGCGGCATTGCGGACGACCCGCCCTTTCCCGGCACACTCGCCTCCGAGACCTCGCCAACTTCCGTCTGTGCCAGCAGCAGCACGTCCCCGGCGATCTTGCTCATCGCTCCGGCGACAACACCAACAGCGGAGGCGATCTCAGCAATACCGTCGCGCTCGGTGTGCCAGGGAAGGTCGGGAACCTGCAGGCCAAGCTCTTCGGCAAGGCACTGCATGACAGGCAGCCCATCGTCGCCAAGCACTGCCAGTGACCCCACCGCTCCGCCATACTGGACGAACAGGGATTCCGATCGCAAGCGATGCAGCCGCCGCGCCAGGCGACTCACCAGTGCCAGCCAGTGCGCCGCCTTCAGCCCGAACGTGATCGGTAGCGCCTGCTGGAGCAACGTGCGTCCCATCATCGGCGTCTGCCGGTGCCGCTCGGCCAGCCCCGCCGCTGCGGCGCCGATCTCCAACAAGCCGTCGATCAGCAGATCCAGCCCGAGCCGCATTTGCAGCATCAGCGCGCTGTCGATCGGCGTCCTGACTGGTTGCGCCCCAGTGGACGTAGCGCCCATCGTCACCGGCCACCTTCGCGGTCAGTGCCTTGACGAGCGGTATCGCCAGCGTCCCAGCCGGAACAGCATCGCGATACAACAAAGGCACATCGAACGACTCCGACCGACAAGCCGCCGCGATGGCGTCCGCTGCCCCAACTGGGATTACACCCGCGCGCGCCTGCGCCCGTGCCAGCCCTGCCTCGAACGTCAGCAGCGCACGCACGTGCGCCTCGGCCGAGAAGATAGCCGCCATCTCCGGCGTCCCAAACAGTGTCTGGTCCTGGTCCATGTCAGACACCGGACCATATTGGCCGACACCCACGTAGTGGCCGTGTCCTGTACCGGCCCATGCCGTGAGGCATCGTTGTAAGACGATGGCATGGTTCCCAAACGGGCGCAGACGTTGATGATTCTCGCCAAACGCACCATGTCCCACCGAGGATGCCTCACGGCATGGGCCGGTACAGGATGTGGCCCCTACCAGATGCGGCACGTCCGTCTCCTCGTTCATGTCGGTATGCCCGACGGATCATCAGTCATGGCTGACCCCAGTTCGGCTTTCGCAATCGCGAAGGCGGTGTTGGCGGCCGGTATCCCGGCGTAGAGCGCGACGTGCAACAACATCTCGGCAATCTCAGCATCGCTGACACCAGTGTTGCGGCTAGCGCGCATATGCAGCGCCAGCTCGTGCTCGCGGCCCAGCGCCGCCAGGATCGCGATCGTGATCAGGCTCCTCGTCCGCCGGTCGAGGTCGGGCCGGGACCAGACCGCGCCCCAGGCCGTCTCGGTGATGAAGCGCTGAAAGTGTGCGTCCAGCGGGGTTTCACGCTGCCTGGCTCGTTCGACGTGCTCGTCACCGAGCACCTCGCGGCGTACCTGCATCCCAGTCTCGTAGCGCGCGTCATCCACCAGCCACACTCCCCCCGTCCGCATCCATCGACCGTCTCCACTGGTAGTATAGTGGCGCGGTCTCAATCGCTAGACCAGGAACGATAACGACGAGAACTGAGGAGCAACCCGTGGTAGACACAACGATTGGAGAGATCGTCCTCGGCGACCGCGACGTCTTCCCGCCATACCTGTACGCGGCCTACCGCTCGACGATCCTCCGCTCGCCCGGACTCCCGCTCATCAACGTTCCGCTGACGCTCTCCGAGACAACCGGGCCGGGGCCGGCCTACAGCGCGGTCGCGGCCGTCTCCACCGAAGACGCCGACCTGACCCGCAACGCCGGGACCGGCGGCGAAGCGATTGGGCAACGCATCATCGTTACTGGCCGGGTCTTGACGAAGAGGGTACTCCCGCGCCGAACACGCTGATCGAGGTCTGGCAGGCCAACTCAGCCGGGCGTTATCTCCACCGGCGCGATAGCTGGCCGGGGCCACTCGATCCCAACTTCCTCGGGATGGGCCGCTGCCTGACTGATGCCGAAGGCGTCTACCGCTTCCTCTCGATCCATCCCGGCGCCTACCCATGGGGGAACCATCCGAACGCCTGGCGACCATCGCATATCCACTTCTCGCTCTTCGGGCAGTCGATGCGCTCGCGGCTCGTGACACAGATGTACTTCCCCGGAGACCCGCTCCTCGCGCTTGACCCGATCTATATGGCCGTCCCAGAACCCGCACGCGAGCGATTGATCGCCGCCTACGACCACGATGTCACCGAGCCACACTGGGCGCTCGGCTATCGGTTCGACATCGTCCTGCGCGGCCCGAATGCAACGCCGTTCGAGCCACCGAGAGAGCAGCCATCGTGACACAGACACGCGCCAACGGACTCACCTCATCGCAAACCGTCGGCCCGTTCTTTGGGCCGTCCCTGGTTCGCGATGATGCCACTCAACATGTCCTGACCGGTCCCAACACCGAGGGACAGCGGATCAGGATCGAAGGCCAGGTCTACGACGGCGAAGGTGTTCCTGTTCCGGACGCAATGATCGAGATCTGGCAGGCCAACGCCTATGGCCGCTACAACCATCCGAACGACGACAGTGACGCGCCGCTCGACCCGGAGTTCACCGGCTTCGGCCGCGCAGGAGCCGACGACGACGGCCGCTTCTGGTTCGAAACGATCCTGCCGGGGCCGGTCGCGTTCGACCGTGAGCGGTTACAAGCCCCACATCTCGCCGTCACCGTCTTTGGCCGCGGTCTGCTCACCCACCTCTACACGCGCATCTACTTCGCCGACGAGCCGGCCAATGCCAACGATCCGATCCTGCAACTGGTGCCCGCCGACCGGCGCGGGACGCTGATCGCTACCCGCGTCGATGACGATGGCGCGACCGCCGTCTATCACTTCGATATTATCCTCCAGGGGCCGGGCGAAACGGTCTTCTTCAACTATTAGCAGAACAGGACGTTCGTGAAGATTCGATTGCTGCGCCATGCGACGATCGTCGTTGACTGGGGCGACATCAGTATCCTGGTCGATCCCGATGTTGGCCGAGAAGGAGTCCCTGGACCCGATCGGTAACGCAGCCAACACCCATCGCATCCCGATGCTGCCCCTGCCGA
The DNA here is from genome assembly GCA_963763325.1 of uncultured Chloroflexia bacterium. GTDB lineage: Bacteria > Chloroflexota > Chloroflexia > Thermomicrobiales > CFX8 > JBBECJ01. Next base: position 47,353 of record CAVXOL010000022.1, on the reverse strand, counting down.
TCGATGACGACGAGCTCCAGCAGCTCATCGCCAGCGTCGATGGCGTCTTCGTGACGCACACACACCGCGACCACTGGGACGCCCGCGCGGGTGAGTTGATCCCGCACGAGACACCGATGGTCTGCCAGCCGCCGGACGTCGACAAGCTCACCGCCGAGGGCTACAGCAACCTGATCACAATTGACGAGAGAGAACGCTGGCATGGCTTCGAGGTCACCCGCACCGGTGGCCAGCACGGCACCGGCGAGATCGGTGCGCTGATGGGCCACGTCTCCGGCTTCGTCTTCCGCGCGTCCAGCGAGCCGACCCTCTATATTGCGGGTGACACCGTCTGGTGTCCGGAGGTCGAAGCAGCCCTGAACGCGCACACGCCTGACGTGATCGTCCTTAACGCTGGCGCGGCCCAGTTCCTGAAGGGTGACCCGATCACGATGACAGCCGACGAGGTCATCCGCGTCGCCGAAGCAGCCCCGAACGCGAAGATCATCGCCGTCCACATGGACACGATCAACCACTGCCTGCTAACGCGCGAGATGCTGTCGCAGGCTGTCGCAGATGCTGGGTTTGAGCGAGCGAGTGCTCGTTCCAGGAGATGGCGAAACGATCGAGGTGTAAGAAACCCCTCCCCAACCGCTCCCCTGCGAAAAGCCCTTCCCTTCGCAGGGGAGCGGTTGGGGAGGGGTTTTCGACTGCTCGCATCTCGACGAGGCAGCCACCACATTGATGACAGAAAACGACAACGGGCACCCGATTGAGCGCCCGTCGTACGTCTTCGTGTCGTAACCGGTTAGACGATCTCGTCGTCCTCGATCAGGCCGTTGGTGGCGCCGGCCATCGCCAGCACCTCGTCCTGCGGCGCGTCGTGGCCGGCGAACTCCGGCGAGGTCGCGCGGATGCGGTACTCGATCGTGTTCAGGATGTCGGGGTTGTTGTTGAGGAACTCCTTGGCGTTCTCACGCCCCTGGCCGAGCCGGTCCTCTTCGAGGTAGAACCAGGCGCCGCTCTTGCGGACGATGCCCAGCTCGACGCCGACATCGAGGACGCTGCCGGCCTTCGAGATGCCCTCGTTGTACATGATGTCGAACTCGGCCTGGCGGAACGGCGGCGCGACCTTGTTCTTGACGACCTTGACGCGGACGCGGCTGCCGATCGAGTCGGTGCCCTGCTTGATCGTCTCGATCCGGCGGATGTCCATCCGCACCGAGGAGTAGAACTTGAGCGCCTGGCCGCCGGTCGTCGTCTCCGGGCTGCCGAACATGACGCCGATCTTCATCCGGAGCTGGTTGATGAAGATGACCGAGGTCCGCGAGCGGGAGATCGCGCCGGTCAGCTTGCGCAGCGCCTGGCTCATCAGTCGCGCCTGGAGGCCGACGTGCGAGTCGCCCATGTCGCCTTCGATCTCGGCGCGCGGCACGAGCGCGGCGACCGAGTCGACCACGATGATGTCGATCGCGCCGGAGCGGACCAGCGTCTCGGTGATCTCCAGCGCCTGCTCGCCGGTGTCCGGCTGCGAGATGAGCAGGTTGTCGAGGTTGACGCCGCACCGCTCGGCGTAGAGCGGGTCGAGCGCGTGCTCGGCATCGATGTAGGCGGCCACGCCGCCCATCTTCTGCGCCTCGGCGATGATGTGCTGGGCCAGCGTCGTCTTACCGGACGACTCCGGGCCATAGATCTCGATGATCCGGCCGCGCGGGACACCGCCGATGCCGAGCGCCATGTCCAGCGCGATCGAGCCGGTCGGGATCCCCTCGATTGGCAGCCGGGTCGACTCGCTCATCTTCATGATCGAGCCCTTGCCGAACTGACGCTCGATCGTCGCCAGAGCGACCTCGATAGCCTTGTCGCGTTCGCTCACTGCGGTACCTCTCATCTGGCGGAACGGTCGCACCGAAAAGTAGAATGGATGTTCTAAATCCTTGTCGTATTCTACCCCTTTTGCCCGTCCCGGTCAATTGCTGGATGCCCAGAAACCGTGCGTACGGTCGCGATCTGACGTGGTACGTCGGTTGTCTGGCGTAACAGTGATTATCCTACCGCGTTCCGCAACCCCAATGGTTCGTCGTCACCATCCGCGTGGCCGCCTCACGGCGCGGACATGTCTGAGACTTGTCCCTACGCGGATGGTGACGACGAACCTGCAGAATTGTCTTCCCGATTGAGTTCAAGGAAATCCTTCACCCGCAACAGACCAAGGACGAACCCAACTGGAGCCGGAACAGCGCGACGGTCTTCGTCGTGGACGAGTCGCGGCTCGATTAGTTGCAGCGAGCGTCCACGCGTCTCCAGCCGACAACCTCTGCTGGCGAGAACGTTCCGCACCCACTCCGACTCGCGCCCGTAGGTCAGCGCGACGACATAGCCGCCGTCGCGAGTGAAGATGTTGACCGGCGTTCGATAGGTCCGGCCCGACTTCCGGCCGGTGTGAATGACGACGCCGAAGCCGGGCAGGTGCCGTGCGAGCCGTCCGAGGATCGGATTCAGGACATAGCGGTTCGAGCGCGCTAACCAACGAGGAGCCGGCATCGACATTACCTCCTGAAGCGAGTGCTGCATCGTACCAGGCGGAAGCGTGTCATGATTGCGAAGCGCAACGGACTCAGTTCAGACATCATGAAAGGATCACCCATGTCCATTACCACAATCGGCCTGCTCAGCCCTGGCGACATGGGACACTCGATTGGCGCGGTGCTGCACAACAACGGCCTGCGCGTGCTCACCTGCCTGACCGGACGCAGCGAGCGCTCGCGGGCGCTGGCTGCCGAGGCGGGTATCGAGGATGTGCCAAGCCTTGAAGAACTGGTCGAGGCGGCGGACGTGTTCCTCTCGGTCCTGGTCCCGGCCGTCGCGCTGGAGACGGCCACGAAGGTGGCGGACGCGCTGCGCGCAACCGGGGCCGATCTGTTCTACGTCGACTGCAACGCGATCGCGCCGCGCACGGTACGAGAGGTCGGCGAGGTTGTCAGCTGCGGCAGGCGGACGGGTGGCCGACATCGGCATCATCGGCGCGCCACCGCGCCGGCCCGGCACACGCTTCTATGCCTCCGGCCCCGGCGCAGACGAGGCGGCAGCGTTGGCCGCACTACGGCCTGGACGTGCGCGTCATCGGCGACGAGATGGGCCAGGCGTCCGGCCTGAAGATGTGCTACGGCGCGCTGACCAAGGGACTTCAGGCGCTCGGCGTCGAGTTGCTGGTGGCGGCCCGCGCCCTCGGACTCGAAGAGGCGCTCGCGCCGAGCAGCAGCACAGCGTCCCCGATGTCCTCGCCTGGCTGGAGCGATCCGTCCCGACGATGCCGCCGAAAGCCTACCGCTGGGTCGGCGAGATGGAGGAGATCGCGACGACCTTCGCCGATGTCGGCCTGACCCCGCTCATCCTGCAGGGCGCCGCCGACCTCTACCGCTTCGTCGCCGACACCCCGATCGGCAAGGAGTCCCCGGAGAACCGCGACCAGAGCCGCGGGCTGGACGGCGTCGTCGCCGCGCTTGGCGGACGCGCTGACGACGACGGCCAGCTGGATCAGCGGACTGATGCCAGGCGTTCGGGCAATGCGAGCGGCTTACGCCAGCAGGTTGCGGACGGTCGCGATGTAGACCTGCGCCTGCGTCACGAGGTCGTCGACGTAGACGGCCTCGTTCGCGCCGTGGGCGGCCTCGCCGCTCGGGCCGAAACCGACCGTGTCGATCCCGGCAAAGCGGTAGAGCCGACCATCGGTCGCGCCGGCCCAGGTCTTGAAGAACTCCGGCTCGCGGCCCAGTACCGTCTCGACGCTATCCTGCAAGGCACGGACGATTGGTGACGACTCGTCGGTGATGTTGGCCGGCGTGTAGCCCTCCTCCTCGTCGGAGGCAAGGATCTCGTAGTTGAAGTTCGGGTCCTCCGCCTTGACGGCGTCCAGCTTCTCGCGCACCTCGGCCAGGACGCTCTCGCGCGTCTCGCCGGGGATCGTCCGCCGGTCAACGGTGATGATGCACTCACCCGGCACGATGTTGGAGACGATCCCGCCCTCGATCTTGTTGACCGAGATGACCGGCTTGCCGATGGCCGGGTGCTCGCGGTCGATGTCGCCTTCCAACGCGAGAATGCCCTTCGCGGCCAGCATGATCGCGTTGATGCCGGATACTCGCGCGGCCGCCGTGTGCGACGCCCGCCCGATGAAGCGCACCCGGAAGCCGAAGATGCCCCGCTCGGCGTTGCGAACCTTGAGCTGGCTTCCCTCGCCGATCAGGACATAGTCCGGCCTCGGCAGATTCCCGGCCTCAATCTCGGCCAGCAGGTGCTTCGTCCCGTAATCGGCCCCACGCTCCTCGTCGGAGACGACGTGGACCTGAAGCGTGCCATTCAGTGGCACGTCCTTCAGCGCCGTCATGACGTACAGCATGACGCCGACAGCGCCCTTCATGTCGGACGACCCGCGCCCGAAGATGCGCTTGCCGTCCTCGCTCAGGACGCCCTTGAACGGGTCAGTCTTCCAGCGGTCGATGTCGGAGACCGGAACCGTATCCAGATGCCCGTTCATCGCGATCACCGGCCCGTTGCCGTTGCCGATCGACGCGACGACGTTCGGCCGCTGTGGATCCTTCGCTGTGACAATATGCTTGACACCGGCGCCTTCGAAGAACCCGGCGACATGCTGCATGATAGCCAGCTCATCGCCCGAGACACTCGGAATACCAACCAGTTCCGTGACAATTTCGATCAACCGCTCCCGGTCGACCTGCGGGACACTTGCGACATGATCCACCTGTTTCCATCTTCCGTCCCAATGAATCCGATCGCCCAAATTGAAGATCCGCTAGAGGGTACCGGACAGGAACGATTCGGGAAGATCCTCGTATCTCAGAAGTGGGCGTCTCACGCTATATTGATGGACCTGATTCGATGGACCAGTCTGTTATCAAGTACAACTCGCGCGTATTCGGTACTCAGTCGAGCAACATCGGAGGCTGCACATTGAACGTTACGTTTACAGGTCTCTCCACAGGTGAGCCGTTTGAGGTCCCACTCGGAGAAATCGTCGGAGTAGAGGAGAATCTGGATGAAGGCGGATCGTTCGTCCAGAATGGCCCGGGTATGTACTACATGGTGAAGGAATCCATGATCGAAGTAATGCGGCTTGTCGTCGCAGCCCACGATCAGGTTGAGACCTCGTCACGCGGCGAAGCGTCGGAGTAATCCGCATCCCTCTAGTATCAGAGCCGCTCGAAGCGGACGACGTTGTGGGTGAAGATGACGGCGCCGCCGACTTCGACCTCGAAGTTCTCGGGCATGTAGAGGAGCCCCGGCTCGAGCGCCGGTGAGTAGGGGACCGCCATCTGCTTGCGGCGGCGGCAGACGCGGCGGATGATCGAGATGACCTGTGGCACCTGACTTTCCTCGACGCCAACCATGATGCTGCTGTTGCCCATCCGCAGGAACGAGCCGGTGCTGCCGATCCGGGTGATCCGAAACCCCTCACTGACGAGCGCATCGGTCAGGTTGTCGGCGTCCTCGTCCTGAACGATCGCGAAGATCAGCTTCATGGTGTCCTCCTGGATGGCTGTGGTTACGGCCCGGCGGGTATGTCCGGCCATCGGAGTATAGCAAGGAGTCGACAGCCGTCAGCCGTCAGTCACCAGTAATCAGCCAGGCTCAGGAGGCTGAGCGCCTGACCCGTGGAGAGAATACTGGCATTCGACCAACAGGCTGATCACTGACGGCTGACGGCTGTCGACTCAGTCGCCGACGGCGGCCAGCTCCTTGACGGCGCGTGGAGCAGCCACGAACGCGATCGCCAGCACCTCGTCCATGTGCGAGACGAGGTGGATATCGAGCTCATCGCGGACGGTGGCGGGCAGGTCGTCGAGGTCCTTCTCGTTGCGCTTCGGGATGATGAAGGTCGTGATCCCGCCGCGGTGGGCAGCCAGCGCCTTCTCGCGGGTGCCTCCGATCGGTAGCACCTTGCCACGCAATGTCACCTCGCCCGTCATCGCGACATCCTTGCGGACCTTGTTGCCGGTCACGGCCGAGATGAGCGAGGTCGCCAGCGTCACGCCGGCCGAGGGGCCATCCTTCGGGATCGCACCGGCCGGAACATGGATGTGGATCGTGTGGCTGTCAAAGAAGCCGACCGGGATGCCAAGCTCCTGCGAGCGTGAGCGCGCGTAGGAGATCGCGGCCCGCGCCGACTCCTGCATGACATCACCGAGCTGGCCCGTCAGCGTCAGTTCCGACTTCCCGGCCATCACCGTCGTCTTCGACCGAGAGCAGGTCGCCCCCAGCACTCGTGACGGCGGCGCCAGTCGCGACGCCGATTTCGTCGTTCTCCTCGGCCAGCCCGAACTCGAAGCGCGGGATACCCAGGAACGACGGCAGATCCTCGCGCATCGACCAGCCAGCTCTCGCGCTCCGGCGTCCTCGGCCACCCGTCGCGCCACCTTGCGGCAGAGCGCGCCAACCTCTCGATCGAGATTGCGCACGCCCGACTCGTGCGTGTACTCACGGATCAGCCGCAGCAGCGCCTCGTCCGGCATGATCAGTTGCGATTCTTCCAGGCCGTGCGAGTAGAGCGCCTTCGGCAACAGGAACTTGCGGGCGATCTCCAGCTTCTCGACCTCGGTGTAGCCGGAAACCTCGATGATCTCCATCCGGTCTCGCAGCGGCGCCGGGATCGGGTCGAGCAGGTTAGCGGTCGTGATGAAGATCACCTGTGACAGGTCGAACGGAACCTCCAGGTAGTGGTCAGAGAACGAATGGTTCTGCTCGGGGTCGAGCACTTCCAGCAGCGCCGATGATGGGTCGCCACGGAACGCATCCGAGCCGACCTTGTCGACTTCGTCCAGCACCATGACCGGGTTCTGCGTCTTCGCGTCTCGCAGCGCCTTGATGACGCGGCCCGGCATCGCGCCGACGTAGGTGCGCCGATGGCCACGCATCTCGGCTTCGTCGCGGACACCACCGAGCGACATTCGCACGTAGGAGCGGCCCAGCGCACGGGCAATCGAGCGGCCCAGGCTGGTCTTGCCGACGCCGGGCGGGCCGACGAAGCAGATGATCGGCGCCTTCATCCGATTGCCGGCAAGCTTGCGGACAGCGATGAACTCGAGGATACGCTCCTTGACCTTCTCGGCAGACCGTAGTGGTCCTCATCAAGGATCCTCGCAGCCTCCTCGAGATCGAGCTTATCCTCAGTCTCGATCGACCACGGCAGCTCGGTCAGCCATTCCAGGTAGGAACGGATCACGCCGATCTCCGGGGAGAACGGGTGCTGGTGCTCCAGCCGGTGAGACCTGGAGGAGCGCCTTGGTCTTGACCTCATCCGGCATCCCGGCCGCTTCGATTTTGTCGCGGAACTCCTGGACGAGCGCCTCTTCGCGCGGCCACATCGCCCAGCTCGCGCTGGATCGTGCGCATCTGCTCACGCAGCAGGTATTCACGCTGCTGGCGGTCCAGCCCGGCTTGTGCCTCCGACTGGATCTGGTGCCGCAGCGTCAGATACTCCAGCCGCTCCTGGAGGATGACGGAGATGTGGCGCAACCGCTCGACCGGATCGAGCTCTCCAGGGCCTCCTGCCTCTTGGCCGACTCGAACTCGGGCGAGAAGGCGATCAGGTCGGCCAGCCAGCCCGGCTCATCGACGCTGCGCACCATCGTGACGACTTCTTCCGGCACGTTCGGCAGCATCGCGATGTACGACTCGACCTGCTCAAGGACGTGCGACATGACCGCCTTCGCCTCAAGCGTCTCAACGTTCGCGTCATCGATCCGCTTGACCTTCGCCAGCGTGAACGGCCGGCGCTGCTCGATCTCCTTGACAACACCACGGGCGACACCCTGGAGGATGACATGGGCCGGCCCACCGGGCCGTGTAATCTTGTGGCCAACCTCAGCGATCACGCCAACCGTGCAGAGCTCGTCATCGGCGACCAGTGACCCGTAGCTCGTCACGACACCGGCACGCGACTCATCGAGAGAAACGCTGTCGGCGTCCTCATCCTCCTCGTCGTCATCGAGGTCATCGTCATCTTCGTCCTGGTCCCTGGCGGCCAGAACAAGGATCAGCCGATCGTGCTTAATGGCGTCATCAACTGCCTGGGTCTCTTCCTCGTCATCGAGCGGGTAGGGCAGCGACATCCGCGGCAGCAACAACGTCTGCGGCAGGATCAGCGTCGGCAGCGTCAGGTAGGTCGATTCGTCGTCCGGCTTGACCCGCTCCGGCGCGGCGACATAGGCATCGCCCAGGTCCTCGGCATCGGTTAGCGCGTCACTGTTCTCAGGTGCCGTCTTGGAGCGTCGGGGCATGCAATTGTCCTCAAGTGAAATACGCGGAGCCGTTGCAGATCAGATTATGATCTTGCCTGCTCGACACGGGATCGGGATGATGGAACGTACCGTGCCGGTCAACGGGCATGGCTGATAATCTTACCAATCCAATGCCAGTCCCGTCAGTGACGGAACGAGAAAAATGCTGAGTGCTAAGGCGAAAGGAGTTAGTGACCGATCGCGTCAACCACTCCTCTCGCCTTAGCACTCAGCACTATCTCCTCACTATCGCATCCTCGACCGTCAGCACGTCGCCACCAAACAGCCGGTTCATCTGGGTACCGAAGGTAAGCGAGCCGGCCAGGACCTCGGCGGGAGTCCCGTCGGCAACGATCTCCCCCTCGGCGAGCATGATGACGCGGTCGGCAGCGTTGGCGACGAACTCAACATCGTGGGTGGCGACGACGACGAGCCGGCCCTTAGCAGCGTACTCGCGCACGAACGTGGCCAGCGTCCGCTTATCATTACCGGGCAGACCGCGTGTCGGCTCGTCGAGCAGCAGGATATGCGGTTCACCAATCGCGATCGCTGCCAGGGCCAACCTCTGGCGCTCGCCGCCACTCAGGTCCAGCGGGTGCCGGTCTATCCGATGCAGCAGGCCGAGTTGCTCCAGCAACGGCCCCGGCGTGATCTCTTTCCCTTGCGCCCGGAGCGTGAAGCGCAACTCATCGCGCACCGTCTCCTGATGGAGAATCGAGGTCGGATGCTGCGGCACGTACCCGGCAGTCCGCGCCGCCTCGTGGACGGGCGTCCGTGCGATATTGATTCCCTCATGCAACACTCGCCCGCCACTCGGGCGCAGCAAACCGTTGACATGCTTGAGCAACGTCGTCTTTCCGGAGCCGTTGCGGCCGATCAATGCGATGACTTCGCCGGCATGACCGGTGAGCGTGATGTCGCGTAGCGCGGTGGTGCGGTCGTAGCGGAAGGTGACGGCGTCAAAGGTGAGGAGGGCGTTTCCGGGCGCGTTCGAGAAGCCCCTCCCCAACCGCCACCCAGAGGGTACCCGGCCTGCGAAGGGAGGGGCTTTTCGCCGCACGGAATCTAAAGCCCCTCCCTTCGCAGGCCGGGTACCCTCTGGGTGGCGGTTGGGGAGGGGTTTGCGCCGTGCCTCCCGCACCGTCAATGGAACCGGCTCCCAGCCAAGAACCCGCGCCAGCTCAACCAGCGGCGGCACATCGTCCATCAGTGACAGGACATCCTGAACGGGACCCTCATAGAACGAACCCGAGTCAATCGCGACCAGCCGGTCGGCGAAGGGCAGGACGCGGTCGAGCCGGTGCTCGCTGATAACGATCGTCATCCCCAGGTCGCTGTTGAGACGCTGTGCGGCGGCCAGAACATCGTGGGCCGCCAGCGGGTCGAGCTGCGAGGTCGGTTCGTCGAGGACAAGCACAGCAGGGCGGGTCGCCAATGCGGCAGCGATCGCCACCCGCTGCCGCTCACCGCCGGAGAGGGTTGCGACCTCACGCTGCCGCAGATGGTTGATGCCGAGCAGATCGAGCGTCTCTTCGAGCCGGACTCGCATCGTCCGGCGGTCGTAGCCGAGGTTCTCCATCCCGAAGACGATTTCGTCCTCAACCCGGTCGGTGACGAACTGCGCCTCCGGGTCCTGGAAGACCATCCCGACCTCACGCGCCAGATCACGCGGCCCGGCCGCGCGCGTGTTGACGCCGAGGACCGAGACATCGCCGCCGAACATCCCCCCGTGAAAGTGCGGGATCAGCCCGTTCAGGCAGCGCAACAGCGTCGTCTTGCCGGAACCCGACGGTCCGGTCACGAGCGTCACCGATCCGTCCTCGACGGCCCACGACACCTCGCGCAGCGCATCAACCGTCGCCTTCGGGAAGCGATACGACAACCGATCGGCGACGACGGCGGTCATGGCTGGGTCCAGAAGATCGGCGCCAGCAGCAACAGTATCGTCGCGCCCGCCAACGGCTCGAACGGGGGCATTGTGAGGCGCGGGAACGGATCATACGAGATGGTCGTGCCGGTCAGCGTCAGCAGACCCACGAAGACGAGCGCGACCGCGACGCCAGCCCCTGCCACCGTCAGCGAGGCCATGTTCCAGTCGAGCGGTCGAAAGCGCGTGCGCCGGTTACGAGATGGAGTCGCCCGTAGGACACAGGCGACTGCTCCCGCCATCAGTGCCAGCCCGACTGCCAACCGACCGCTCGCAATCGCCAGCAGCGACAACGTCAGCAGGCAGACGGCGGCCAGAAGCGGCAACCGTCGGGTGCCGGAGGGCTCGGCAACCGCAACACTGGCCCCGAAACCCCGCGCCTCCAGCGCCTCCGAGAGTGTCACCGCCCGCTCCAGCCCGCTCCCCAGTAGCGGGACGATCAGGCTCCGCGCATCGCGCAACCCCCGAAACCGATGTCCGCGCGAGCGCTGCGCATCGTAGATGTCGCGTCCAGCCGCGATCGTCTGCGGCACCATCGTCATCGCGATGCTGCCGGCGATCCCCAGCCCCGCGAAGCTACCCGGCACGAGTCGGATGATATCGCCCTGCCGGACAGCCGTATTGAACGTCGCCGCCGCGATCAGCAACGTCGCGATCGCCAGCGCAGAAAGCATCCCGTAAACGAACGCATTCCACGTCAGGTTTCCGCCAACGATCGGCAACGAATCCGGCAGGGTCGCGAAGACCTTGTCACCAACATGGACGGTCAGAACGTTGAACCCGACCGACAACAGCGCCAGAGTCGATCCAACCAGCGCGAAGAGCCGCCAGGCGCGGGCTGCCCCGCTCGCGCGCGGCAGCGAGAGGTAGACGACCAGCACGACCAGCAAATCAAGCACCAGGTAGAACGGATTCCGGCTGACGACTGGCACGCTGGTGACGCCGACGAACCAGAGCAGCCAGGCGAGAGGGTTGATCACGCCGCCCGCCTCCCCCGTACCCAGACAAACGCACCCGCCCCGGCCGCGACGACCACAAGCCCGCTAAAGAGCATCAGGTTCGTCGATGACGTGCCGTCGTCTGCCTGAACAACCTCGACCGGAACCGTCGTCCCATCAGGCTGGACGAGGACGGCGACCGTTGTCGCGCTGGCAATCAGCGTCAGCGTCGGAGATGGTGCAATCGGCGTTGATGTCCGTGCGACGGTCGCGGTTGGGCTCGACTCGCGCGTTGACGATGTGGTCGCAGCAACCTGCCCAATCCCAGATGTCGGCGTTGTTCCGGATGTCGTTGACGCGGATTGAGTGACGGTCACGGACGGCTCGGCAATTGCTGTCGAGATGCGCTCCGGCGTGCTGGTGGGTGGTGGCTGCGTCGGCGTGGGGAGTGGCGTGTTGGTTGGGCTGATCGTCGGGGTGCTGGTCGGCTCCGGCGTCGGCGTCTCAGTCGGAGGGATTTCGGGGGGGTTGCGATCGACACCGTTCATCAGCGCGATCTCGTCGATCGTGACGGCGGGCAAGCCGGACTCGCCAGCCGTCCACGACCAGCCGTCGATGTCGCCGTCACCGACACTGCGGCTCGACGCGCCCTGGAGCAGTTCGCGCCAGCCGCTATCGTGAGCGTAGAAGTGCCAGAAGTAGGCCGGTGTCGTGTACGACTGGCAGAAGCAGTCGTCGGACGGGCAACCCTCGCCGTTGATCATACAGACGCCTGCCCCAAGACCACTGTACGGCGCGATCGCCACCGCCAGCCCTGAGCGGTAGAGCAGTTCTTCGCTGGTGATCGTCTCTTCCTCGAACTGGACGTAGGCGTAGATCAGCGACCCGTCGCCGAAACGAACGACAAGCCCGGCCCCATTCGGACGCTGGGCCGCCACCGGCAGGATGCCGGCCAGCGCGATCGCCGAGAGAATGAGGAGCGCGACGATGAACCGCCGCGCTCCTGGCATTCTATTGGTTGAGTTCACGGTCGAGCGCATCCGCCGCCAGCCGCCCGAGTAGCACGTCGTAGCGCTCCGGCCATGCGCCGGAATGCCACTCGAAGCGCGCTCGCTCGAAGTACTGGACCGTCATCCCATCTTCCTGGATCTCCTCACTGATCGGGTAGCCGAAGACAGCCAGCCCACCGAAGTTCTCCCAGAAAGCCGCGAAACCACCGCAGAGGTTGTGAGTCGTTTCATTGAAGTAGTGACACCCGCCTCCAATCGGGTCGGCAGCAGTCATTCCGCCGCTGTGGGCCAGCAGGTAGGCGTCCCAGCCAACGCGCGTCAGCAGCACCTCGTACGGCGTCCCGGCGTTCTCGGGATGCAACTCAAAGATCGCGCGCTCGAAGTACTGGACGACCTGGCCGTTGTACTCAACCTCCTCCGTCAGCGGATAGCCGAAGTTCGCCAGCCCACCATTCGCCTCCCAATACGTCGCGAACGGCGCACAGACGTTATGTTGCGTAATCTCGTGGTACATGCAGCCGTCGATTGGTGCGGCCGGCGCCATTGCGTCGCTAAGTGGGTTTCTCACCGGCAGCTGGTCATACGGGAACGCTTTTAGGAGGAGCGCCGGAACAGCCTGCGCCGTCGCCAGCAGCGAGTCGTCAGGGAAAGCCGGCTGGAACTGGAACGCGCCGCTCTCGTTCTGGAAGGTCAGCAACGCCGTCAGCAGGTCGCCGTGCTCCAGCGTCGCCGGGTCCTCACCGGCTGCAACGAACGCCTGGATCGCCAGCGCCGTCGAGTTGGCGTCGCCGCCCGGATCGCCGACCGAGAGCGAGTCGTAGGAGATCGTGCCGTCTTCGGCGTTCTGCAATGAGCGCAGGTAGTCGAGTCCCGCGTCAATCGCAGCGGGATCGCCATCAATCGCGACCAGCGCCTGAATCGCCATCGACGTCGTGTTCGAGTCGCCGGTTCCCGCCGTTGGGTCGCCGTTAAAGCCCCACGAGCCTTCCGGCGTCTGGGCGGTCACGATCGCGTCGATAGCCGCGTCTGGAATTGCTGCATCCTGTGAGGCAAGCGCGAGTAGAGCCAGCAAGTGGCCAAAGAACGAATCGCCATACCAGCCGGTCTCGCCATTCAGGCCAAGCTCAATGGCGCTGACGAGGTCGGTGCCGCCCACATCACGCGGGTCGTCACCGGCAACGTGCAACGCCAGCACAAGCTTGGCAGCCCGGCCCGGATTTGCCACTTCCTGGCCAGCGACCGAGCGCAGGTAGCCCAGCAAGCTGGCATCAGATGCCGACACGACATTGTCCGGGTGCACCCCTGCCGCGGCGAACGCGTACGCGGCATCGGCGCTGACACTGGCATCGCTGACCTCGCTGAAGGCCGCGAACCCACCATCCGACATCTGCTGGGTCCGCAGCCAGTCAAGTGCAGCGTCGGCCGCGTCTGGTTGTGGAACGGCAGCCTGTGCGGGTTGGATCAGGGCTGGTCCAGCAGAGAACGCCAGGAGCACGACGAGGAGCAGGGCAACGGGCAACGAGCGCCCACGGTGGTAGACCACGGGGTCCCCCTCTCGATCCGGCCGCGCCCTGGTCCGGGGCGAGGCGGCACAAAACAAAAACCCGCCTTCGAGCGGGTGAGAGAGGGAGGTCGGTTTCCTGACCATCCCAGCTCACTCGTGCTCGAAGCGAACCGGAACGGCAACGGCAGGTGACCTGGCTCCGCGCACGACGCGCGTTACAGTTGCGGCACAGCACCGGTCTCGCACCGGTTTCCCCCTGTGACCTCGCCCAAAGACGAGTACCCGCTGCCGGATTCTGGGTTGTCACGCCGGTTGCCCAGCGCATGGGCTAGTCTGTCACGCTGTGGCGTTGTCGTCAAGAAGAGCAGAGAACGGCAGGGAATGGTCAAACTCAATGGGAATAAACCACGAGCACCACTGCGCCCACCTGCAAGGCGTCACGATCTGCGGCTGATAACACCCCGGAGTCGCCCCCGCCCTCAGAATACGATCATACTTCCGGGCATTGATGTTGCATCCGATGTCCGGTCGATCAATACGGGAGAGGCCATTCGAATAGGCGAAACGCTAACGATCAGTGGAAGACGGTACGGGATTGTTCAGCCGGATACGCTGTTTTCAATCGATAGAGACGGCTTCGTGCCAGCCAACCGAGAAACACGCAAGGCCGTCGGCATCTATAATCAGCACGGCCTTGCTCCTGAGGCTGCTGATCCGTGGCCCTCGCGATTTCCAGCCAGCAAGGATCGATTTGCAGGCCGAAGATGAAGGAATCTATCGCCTCGTATCAGTTCCTGCCCACGTCAATTAGGAATCCTGTTATCGCATGTCCACAACACTCTGGATCGGAATCGTCGTCATCGTCTGCATTCTTGAAGTGGTGCGGATCGGGATGACGACCTACGTGCTCGTCCACTTGCTGGAGAGCCGTGCGTTGCGCCGGCAGGGCGAGGACGAAGGGCTGGCGCGCCGTTCGTTGCAGTCGGCACCATCCCGCGCCCAGCGTGAGTTCCTGCTCGACCCGACGCTGACCGGGCTGCGGGCCGCGATGGACGAAGTCGCGATGGGGAGATCCGGGCCGGGTATCGAGCGCGCCATCGACGCCATCGACCGCTACGCCCTGACCCTCGTCAACGAGCGGCGGTAAGCGGATGAGCGCCTTCTTCGTCCTCTATGCCCTGACGATCAGCATCGAACTGATCCTGAGCCTCGTGATGGCGATCTTCCTCTACCTGATCCTCGCGCCGACCGGCAACAAACAGGAACGCCAGAAGGAGGAGCCACCTCAGCCTATGCCTCTGGCGCGATCGGTCGAGGGTGCCCTCGGCGACGCCTTCGCGACCGTCGCGGAGGGTCGCGACGACCTCGCAACGTTGACGAACGCACGGTCACTGCTCCAGCAGTACCAGCGCGAACGGCGCGAAGCCGCCCAGAACGCATCCTGACCAGTCGCTGGACAGATCTCCAGCCAGCGGCGACGATGCGCCGATGGATGCACGAGGACGGTTGAGGAGTGAGGACCGTGGCAACAGCATACGAACCGGGACGCTGGGAGTGGCAGTGGCGCGACCCGATCGAGGTCGGCCTCGATGTGGACGGGATCGCCGAGGCAGCCGCTTTCAGCGCCGACAGCGAGAACCAGTCGATGCCATACCGGCTGGCTGAGTTCTACGAGCAGCGGGTGGCCGAGGACCCCTGGGAGGAGCCGGTTGGCCCCTATCGCGACCGTGGACCGACGAATGGGATGATCACCCGCAACGGCTACATCGTTGCTGAGTGGGGCGACACGGCGCGAGTCGACATGACCTTCTCGGTCGCCAAGAGCTACGTCGCGACGATGGCCGGCGTTGCCTGGGATGCCGGGTTGATCCGCGACTTCAACGATCCGGTCCGCGATTACGTTACCGACGGCACCTTTGACGGCGACAACAACGAGCAGATCACCTGGCATCACCTGCTGCAACAGACCAGCGAGTGGGAGGGCACCCTCTGGCAGAAGCCCGACCTGGCCGACCGCCGTCAGGGCCGCGAGCGGACGCTGAACACACCCGGAACCTTCTACGAGTACAACGATGTCCGCGTCAATCTGGCCGCCTACTCCGTCCTGCGCGCGCTCCGTCGCCCGCTGCCTGTTGTCCTCCGCGAGCAGATCATGGACCCGATCGGCGCCAGCCACACCTGGGAGTGGCACGGCTACGACACCTCGTGGATCACGCTCGATGGCCTCAAGGTCCAGTCGGTGGCCGGCGGCGGCCACTACGGTGGCGGCGTCTGGGCCAGCACCCGCGACCACGCCCGCTTCGGCCTGCTCTACCTGCGGCGCGGCCACTGGGGCGGCAGGCAACTGCTCTCCGAAGCGTGGATCGACCGGGCCACAACCCCGGGCGACGTCAACCCGACCTACGGCTACATGTGGTGGCTCAACCCGGACCGCCAACTCTTCCCGAGCGCGCCGGAGTCGAGCTTCTTCGCGCTCGGCTACGGCCGCAATGTCATCTGGGTCGATCCAGACCACGACATGCTAACCGTCGTCCGCTGGACCGACGCCGACCGCTTCGACGAATTCATCGCGAAGGTGCTGGCAGCCATTCGGGGCTGATTGATCACGTCAGCCCCAGCACGTTCGCAATACGTTGTGCCACAGCCGTGCCGGCGAGATATCCGGAAATGAGGAAGCAGGCTCAAGGGGAATCTGATCAACGCGCTAGCCGTGCGACGGTCTGAGAGCGTCCGCGAGCAACGACAGGAAGCGGTTGGCAATGAGTAGAGGCGACGAGCACGAGCTGGGCAGCCCGCCAGTCCGTTCGGTTAGCGACGCTGGCGAAGAACTGCTGCCGGCACGTGCGGCGGAGTCGACGCAGGAACGACGATCACTCGACAGCACCGGTGCAGACGATTCCGAGATCACACTCAGCATCTTCATCCCGGTTCGTCCGGGACGCGAGCAGGACTTCGAGGACTACCTGCGGGGGTTCAACGAAGCGTCATCGAAATTTCCAGGTTACATCGGCGCTCGTTTGTTCCGCCCCTCGCGTGGAGACAATCGGTATCGGATTCTGCTGAGATTCGACAGCGAAGCCAATCTCAGACGCTGGACCGAGTCGGAGGAACGACAACTCTGGTACGAGCGCGGTGAGGAGTTCGCTGAGGCGCCGCCGCTGTTGAGCAACATCACCGGAACCGCCCAGGCCAGTCCACTCGCACTGGCCCGCACACCACTCAATCAGTACGTCCAATCCAACGTCTCAAGTATCGGACTGCTCCTGATCGGCACCGGCCTGGCGCTCGTGTTTGCCAACTCGCCGCTATCGGACACGTATGCGAACTTCTGGAACACGGAATTGACGATCGGTGTCGAACGCTTCGCGATCACCGAGACGTTGCGGCACTGGGTCAATGACGGGCTGATGGCGCTCTTCTTCTTCATCGTCGGATTGGAGATCAAGCGCGAGGTGCTGGTTGGCGAGCTACGCTACCCGCGCCAGGCAGCCCTGCCGATCGCGGCAGCGGTAGGCGGCGCGATCGGCCCGGCGCTGATCTTCTCGCTGCTCGTGCTGGGAGGAGAGGGAGCGCACGGCTGGGGCATCCCAATCGGGACCGACACCGCCTTCTCGCTGGGGATCATCAGCCTGTTTGGCGGTCGCGTTCGCCCACAGCTGCTCGTCTTCCTGACCGCCTTCGCGATCATCGACGACATCCTGGCCGTCGGCGTCATCGCCGTCTTCTATACCGACGAGATCGCGTGGGACGCGGTCGGAGCAGCAGGACTTCTGCTCCTGGTCCTGATCGTCGTCAACCGCGCCGGAATCTACCGCTGGCCGGTCTACGCCGTCCTCGGTGTTGGCCTCTGGCTGGCCGTCTTCGAGTCGGGCATTCACGGGACGCTGGCGGGCGTCCTGGTTGCGATGACCGTGCCAACCCGAGCATGGATCAACCCAAGCGAGTTTCTGGCCCGTGGCCGCCGGATCATGGGTGACTTCGAGCAGGCGTCCTACTCGACACTGAACATGCTCTCCAATGAGAAACAGCAGCAAGCGACCCAGTCACTGGCGCGCCTCACGGAGCAGGTGGAAGCACCACTGACACACTTCCTCCACCGGCTCCATCCATCCGTCTCCTACGGGGTCGTCCCGCTCTTTGCGTTCGCAAATGCAGGCATCCCCCTCGTCGATGGCTTTGGTGATGCGATCGGCAGCACCGTCACCTGGGGCGTGATTGCCGGGCTGATGATTGGCAAGCCGATCGGCATTACGCTGTTCGCGTGGCTGGCCGTTCGAAGTGGGATCGCCGTCCTGCACACAGCAGTCGAGTGGAAGCACGTCTTCGGCGTCGCCTGGCTCGGCGGCATCGGCTTCACAATGTCACTCTTCATCTCAGAGCTGGCCTTCGGTGACGATCCGCTCGCGGACTCTGCCCGGATCGGCATTCTGGTTGGATCGCTTGCAGCCGGTGGGATTGGGTACTTCCTGCTCAGAGCGTGGCTGCCGCCAAACGAAGCGGAGACGGCCTGACGACAGCATAATGAAACCTCGTTTGCAACAGCTCCCATGGATGAGGCATGGAGAATGAGGGGTCGCAGGACGCGGGACGATCCCCGTGTAGGGGCCATCCTCACCCTCGTGCCCCGTGCCCCGTCCCCCGTCTCTTACCTGGCAGACGGCAGCCCCCATCCGCGCCGGATCGCCGCGAGGCGCAGCCCGAAGCAGAGCGCGGCTCCAGCCAGAGCGACCGGTCTGGGTGGAAGGTCCAGGAGATCGCCGCCAACGACGACGATTGCGGCAGCCATCGCGGTCACGGCATACAGCTCGGAGCGCAACACCGTCGGTGGCCGTGCGACCAGCACGTCGCGTAACGCGCCCCCTCCAGTTCCCGACAGGATGCCGAGCAGGATCGCGCCGACCGGATCGAGGTCATAGGCCAGGGCCTTTGACGTGCCGGTGACGGCGAAGAGCGCCAGCCCCGCGCCGTCGAACACCGAGACGGGATTCTGCAGCTTGTCGATCAGCGCGTGCCACTGGAACGCCATCAACCCAGCGATACACGACACGACGATGTAGCGCCAGTCGTTGATCGCGGCCGGTGGGACGGCGCCGATCAGCACATCCCGAAGGATGCCGCCGGCCGTTGCCGCCACGATCGACACGACGAGGACGCCGAAGAGGTCGAGCTTGTACCGGACACCGGCCATCCCACCGCTGATCGCGAACACGAACGTCCCGGCCAGATCGAGCACCAGCAGGAATGTCGTCACCTTCGTCTCGTCTTCAGCACATCCCCCGGTCGTTGGCCCGATCCGTCGAAACCACCATCTCCATCACGGCGAATCAAATCTATACTGGACCACCGCTCAGCGCCATCGATGAGCGTCTCGATACGGATACTCGCCAGGTGGCAGGACAAGGCGACGCGATGTACGACGGTAATAGCAACAGTAACGACAAGCGGACTGTCGATGGCGACGACGCAGGCCAATTCCCAGTCACTCCGGAGATGGTCCTGCGGGGCGCGCCGACTCCGATACCAATCTCGCCCCGGACTCGAAACCTGCTGATTCTGGCTGCCGTCATCGGGCTGATTCTGCTGATCCGGGCAGCGCCGGTCATCCTGACGATCAGCCTCGGCGGTGCGCTGCTGGCGCTGATCCTGTCGTTCCCGGTTCGGCTGCTGTCCCGCTTCATGCGGCGTGGCGTCGCAATTGTCCTGACACTGCTGAGCACCTTCATCATCCTCGCCGTCGCGATCTTTGTCGCGATCCCGGTGCTCATCAACCAGATCAGCAGCCTGATCGAAGCGATCCCGGACCTGGCCGACGAGGGGGATCGGCTCCTGCGCGACACTCTCAGACCGTTGCAGGAACGAGGGATGGTCTCGGACGATTCGGACGCCGTCATCGACGATCTTCGGACGGGCGCGATCGAGCGCGCCAGTCAGGTAGCCGAGGGTTTCCTCGATGATCTCCTGGGAGCCGTCACCGGCATCTTCGACATTCTCGTCAAGGTGTTCGGGATCGTGTTCGTCGCGGTCTATCTCCTCCTCGACGCACGACGGATGAAGGCGACGTTCATCCGCGCTGCTCCAGCGAAGTACCGTCGCGACGCGCAGGTGTTGTGGGAGGACTTTGGATCGTCGTTGTCGCGCTATCTGGGCGGGCTTGCGATGTCATGCTTGTTACAGGGTATCCTCTCCGGCCTCGCCGTCTGGGCGCTGGGCATCCCCTACCCGGTGCTGCTTGGCCTCTGGGTCGCCATGACGGCGATCATCCCGTACCTGGGCGCCTATCTCGGCGCGATCCCCGCCGTCCTGCTCGGCTTCTACCAGTCGCCGACGATCGGGATCCTGACAATCGTGGTCTACATCGTCATCCAGCAGTTGGAGAGCAATGTGCTGACGCCACGCATCCAGGGGCAGGCTGTTCGCGTCCATCCAATCCTCGTCCTGCTGACAGTCATCGCGCTCAGCGAGATCGACGGCTTGCGCGGCGCGGTCTTTGCGGTCCCTCTCCTGGCGGTCATTCGGGTCCTGTTCGATTTCCTCTCGGTGCGGCTACGCGTCCAGCCATGAGTTGTGTCAGCAGGTGACGCAGATTGAGCGGTCGGACAGATGCGGTGTAACGGAACCGCAAGAATGCGATTACTATTAGAGCGTGTGATGAGAGAAGGCCACGGGAAGCGTGGCCGTCTGCTTCCACACAGTATGGAGGCACGAACCGCACATGCTCGATCACGTCTGGAACCTGCTCCTCGTCGGACTCCTGTCGATCCTCTTCAACATCACGCCGATCCTGGCGCCGCCGACGTGGGCGATGCTCGCCTACTTCCACGTCCAGCAGGATGTGGCGATTCTTCCAGCCACCATCATCGGCGCTTTCGGGGCGACGGTTGGGCGTGTGTTACTCGCTCTCGCGAGCCGGAGGTTTGGCACGCGGCTGATTCCGGCGCGACGACAGGCCGATGTCGAACGAGCGATAACGAGGATCAGGGACGAGAAGCGGCTGAGCATCCCGCTACTGGGCTTGTTCGCGGTTGGCCCGGTCCCGAAGTCGCTGCTCTTCATGGCGGCCGGGATGGCGCGCATCCCGCTGGCGCCGGGCGCGATTGTCTACGGATTTGCCCGCGCAGCCATCTATGGCGTTGCACTGACCGCAACCAGCCAGGCGGCATCGTCGCTAAGCGAGGTGATCACCTCGCCGGTCGGCGGGCCGATCCTGATCGCGACCCAGGTCGCCAGCGTCGCTGGCGTCTTCCTGCTCTTCCGCGTCGATCTGCCACGGCTGATTGCCAACCTGCGCCGCAGCCTGAGCTGGGTCCGCCGCAGAATGGTGCCATCGCAGGCATAGCCGCTATCCCCGTCCTCATCGCCGGGAAGGTTGTTAGAATGCGAAGTCAGTAGACCCATCCACCACCTGGACGGGGTCTGATGACGGAAGCGGGTTCCTGGCAGTGACAGCGACGAACACGCGGTACGTTCCAGTGTTGCCTGATGGCATCAGCGCCTGCCTGTTCGACCTCGACGGTGTCCTGACCCAGACGGCGAAGGTTCATGCTGCCGCCTGGAAAGAGATGTTCGACACGTACCTGCTCGAACGCTCAACGGAAACCGTTGAGCCGTTCGTCCCCTTCGAGATCGCGACCGATTACACCCTCTATGTCGACGGTAAGCTCCGGCAGGATGGCGTCCGGTCGTTCCTGGCATCGCGTGGGGTCGTTCTGCCGGAAGGCTCGCTCGACGATCCACCGACGGCAGAGACCGTCCACGGCCTCGGGACGCGTAAGAACAACCTCGTCCACGAGATCATCCGGCGCAATGGCGTCGAGGTCTACGAGGGCTCGGTGCGGTTCGTCGAGGCTGTCCGCGCGGTCGGGATGCGGACGGCGGTCGTCTCGGCCAGCCGGAATTGTCGCGAGGTGCTGATCGCAGCCGGGATCGAGCATCTGTTCGAAGTCCGCATCGATGGCATCGTCGCCAGCGAGGCGGGTCTGCCGGGCAAACCCGAGCCCGACACGTTTCTGGCTGCCGCCGCCAGCCTTGGCGTCGAGCCGGCAGGCTGTGCGGTCTTCGAAGACGCCGTCGCCGGTGTCGCGGCCGGGCGTGCTGGTTCATTCGGCTGGGTTGTCGGAGTTGACCGCGTCGGACACGCGGAAGCGCTGCGGCGCAACGGCGCCGACATCGTTGTCACCGATCTGAGCGAGCTGCTGGAGGAGCGATGATCGATCCAGGCGTGTTCAAGGTCGAGCCGTGGTCCGTCACCGAACCCAACCTGCGACTTGATTTGCTGGCCGAGACAGAGTCGATCTTCGCGCTCTCCAATGGACACATCGGGCTGCGTGGCAACCTCGACGAAGGCGAGCCACACGACACTCCCGGATCGTACCTGAACGGGTTCTTCGAAACGCTACCGCTGCCATACGCGGAGGGCGGCTACGGCTACCCCGAAGAGGGGCAGTCGCTGATCGACGTGACCAACGGCAAGCTCATGCGGCTGCTGGTCGACGACGAACCGTTCGACGTGCGCTATGGGACGCTCGTGCGCCACGAGCGCGTGCTCGACCTGCGCGATGGCGTCCTGCGGCGCGAGGTGGAATGGGTATCGCCGGCCGGGAAGGCGGTCCGCATTCGCTCGACGCGGCTGGTCTCGTTCGTCCAGCGCGCGGTGGCAGCCATCTACTACGAGGTCGAGGCGGTCGACGAGCCCGCCCGAATCGTTCTCCAGTCGTCGCTGGTCACCAACGAACCGCTACCGGAGAACGAGGGTGATCCACGCGCCGCCGCCGCGCTCCGTGCTCCACTGGTGAGCGAGTATCACACTCACAACGAGCTCAGCGCGGCACTCGGCCACCACACCCGCAGCAGTGGGCTCCGGATGGCTGCCGGAATCGACCACCTGATCGACGGACCGGCGGGGACGGTCACCGAGTCGGAGAGTGAGCAGGACCTGGCGCGTGTCACGATCAGCACCGAACTGGCGCCGGGTCAGAAGCTGACGGTCATCAAGCTGCTGGCCTACGGCTGGTCGAGCGAGCGTTCGATGCCGGCCCTGCGCGATCAGGTCGATGCTGCGCTTTCAGCAGCGAAACGCGTCGGATGGGACGGGCTCCTCTCCGGGCAACGTGAGTACCTCGATGACATCTGGGACCGTGCCGATGTCGTTGTCGGCGGCGATGATGAGCTCCAGCAAGCCGTGCGATACGCGCTCTTCCAGGTCATTCAGGCAGGCGCACGGGCGGAGCAACGCGCGATTCCCGCCAAGGGGCTCACCGGCCGCGGCTACGACGGTCATTCGTTCTGGGACACCGAAACCTACACATTGCCGGTGTTGACCTACACCGCTCCCAAAGCGGCCCGCGATGCGCTCTGCTGGCGACACTCGACGCTCGACCTGGCTCGTGCACGGGCGCGCGAACTGCGCCTGGCCGGGGCAACCTTTCCGTGGCGGACGATACGCGGCGACGAGTGCTCGGGCTACTGGCCGGCCGGCACGGCCTCGCTCCACATCAACGCCGACATCGCCGACGCCGTCCGCCGCTACGTCGCCGCAACCGGCGACACCGAGTTCGAGCGCGGTCCCGGTCTTGAGCTGCTGGTTGAAACGGCACGTCTCTGGCTGGCGGTCGGTCACCACGATGCGGAAGGGTGCTTTCGTATCGACGGCGTCACCGGACCGGACGAATACACCGCGCTGGTTGACAATAACGTCTTCACCAATCTGATGGCGGCGCGGAACCTGCGCGTCGCCGCTGATGTCGTGACTCGCTATCCGGATCGCGCCGCTGAGGTCCACGTCGATCAGCGTGAGGTCACGAGTTGGCTGAAGGCGGCCAGCGCGATGGTCGTGCCGTTCGACCATGAGATTGGCGTGACGGCCCAGTCGGAAGGGTTCACGCGCTATCGGCCCTGGGACTTCAGCGCGACCGGCGACGAGGAATATCCGCTGCTGCTGAACTATCCGTACTACCTGCTTTATTCAAGCCAGGTCATCAAGCAGGCCGACCTCGTCCTCGCCCTCTATCTCTGCGGCGACCACTTCGACGCCGGAGCAGAAGGCACGCGACTTCGAGTACTACGAGGCGATCACCGTTCGAGACTCGACGCTCTCAGCCGCGATCCAGGCCATCGTTGCCGCCGAAGTCGGGCATCTCGATCTGGCCTACGGATACTTCCGTGAGACCGCCTTCGTCGATCTGCACGATCTGGCCGGCAACACATCCGACGGCCTCCACCTCGCCTCGCTGGCAGGTGCCTGGCTGGTTGCGGTCGCCGGGTTCGGCGGTCTGCGCGACTATGGCGAGACCCTGGCATTTTCTCCGCGCCTGCCTGAGACGCTTACCGGCCTGTCCTTCCGACTGATGTATCGCGACCGCCGCCTGCATGTCGATGTTAACAGCGACCACGCTCGCTACGAACTGCTATCCGGCGAGCCGCTCGATCTGCTCCACCACGGCGAGCCGATCACGATTGCGCTCGATTCGCCGCAGACGTGTTCCTACCCACCCCTGCCGGCCCGGCCACCTGTCTCGCCACCCCCAGGTCGCGAAGCCTGCCGCCATGGTGTCGGCTCCAACGGCCTTGACAGACGCCCTGCGGCGCGACACGGCTACTGATCGTAGGCACTGTCCAACAAAACGGAGATTAGGAATCGGTGGATCGACGTGGTCCCTCCTGGCAGGGCCGCCCGTTCGACGCCGTCTCACCGCCGCATCCATCGTTGAACCAGCTTCTTCACTTCGTCCGCCCAGAGCACGATGCTGGCGAGGGCGGTGCAGAGCAGCCAGTCGGTCAGCGACAGCGGCGTCGTGCCGAAGGCGTCGTTGAGGAACGGGATCTGGACGACCGCGACCTGCAGCACAACCGAGAGCGCGATCGCACCCCACAGCAGCGGGTTGGTGAACAGGTGGTGGAAGGCGCTCGTGCGGTCTGACCGGGCGTTGAAGCAGTTGAAGAGTTGGGCGAAGACGAGCGTCGTGAATGCCATCGTGCGCGCCTCTTCGATTTCGCCTGAACCGCCGAGCAGGCCGCCCGTCGAGGCGCAGGTCGAGCGCCGCCAGCGTGACGACCGCCATCACGAACCCGACGAAGAAGATGCCGCGCCACATCTCGGCGTCGATGACGCGATCGGTCAGCCGTCGTGGCGGACGCTGCATGACGTCGTCAGGCGGCGGATCGACGCCCATCGCGAGAGCCGGGGCGGAGTCGGTCAGCAGGTTGATCCAGAGGATCTGGGTCGCGAGCAGCGGGACGGCGATCGCCTCGCCGGTGTGCGTCGAGCCCGATCATGCCGGCCAGCACGACGCCGAAGAACATCGTCAACACCTCGCCGATGTTCGACGAGAGCAGGAAGCGCAGGAACTTGCGGATGTTGGCGAAGATCGCGCGCCCTTCGCGGACGGCGGTGACGATCGTGGCGAAGTTGTCGTCGGCGAGGATCATGTCCGCCGCCTCCTTCGTCACGTCGGTGCCGGTCATGCCCATCGCGACGCCGATGTCGGCCGCCTTCAGCGCCGGAGCATCGTTGACGCCGTCGCCGGTCATCGCGACGATGTTCCGGTCGGCCTGGAGCGCGCTCGACGATCCGCAGCTTGTGCTCGGGGGCGACCCGCGCGTAGACCGAGACCTCCCGAGCGGCGTCCCGCAGCCCATCATCGTCGAGTGCCTCGATGTCGGCGCCGGTCAGCGCTGCGCGCGCCCGGCGCCGGCGATGCCGAGGTCGCTGGCGATCCGGGCGGCCGTCCGCGGGTGGTCGCCGGTGATCATCATCACCCGGATGCCGGCGGCATGCGCCTCGGCGATGGCCGGCCTCGCCTCGGCGCGTGGCGGGTCGATGATCCCGACCATCCCCAGGTAGACGAGGTCGCGCTCGATCGACTCGTCCTCAGGCGGTCGATCTCCGTCCGGGCAGTGGCCGGTAGGCGACCGCCAGCGTCCGCAGTGCCTGGTCGGCCAGCCGGTCGACGCCGGCCAGGATCTCGCTCCGCCGCTCGTCGGTCAGCGCGACGACATCTCCGGCAACCCGCTCGCGCGTGCACCGTGCGAGCAGAACGTCCGGCGCGCCCTTCGTGACGACGGCGATGCCCGCCTCGTCATCGTGTCGGGCTCGAGTGTGCTCATCAGCTTGCGCTCGGAGGTGAACGGCACCTCGCCAACGCGCTCGAAACGCGCCTCGCGCGCGTCGTGCAGTCCCTCGATCTTGGCCTCGGCGACGAGGAAGGCGGCCTCGGTCGGGTCGCCCTGGATGACCCACTCGCCGCCCTCCTCGCGCAGCACTGCGTCGTTGGCCAGGCTGCCGCCGCGCGAGCACCGCCCGAACCTCGTCCAGCAGCGACCGGATCGTCGAGCGGCTGGCCGTCGACCCGCAGCTCGCCATCGGGCCGGTAGCCCTTCCGGTGACCTCGACTTCACCGGACGCAGTGATGACCTTCTCGATCGTCATCTCGTTGCGCGTCAGCGTCCCGGTCTTGTCCGAGCAGATGACCGAGGCCGATCCCAGCGTCTCGACCGACGACAGCTTCTTGACGATTGCGTTCCGGCGGGCCATCCGCTGGACGCCCAGCGCCAGCACGACCGAGAGGACGGCCGGCAGTCCCTCCGGCACAGCCGCGACTGCCAGCGAGACTCCGACGAGCAGCACATCGACGAGGTCGGACGCATCCTCGATGTCGGACGTCAGCAGGATCGCCGCCGACGACGACGACGGCGATGATGATCACGGCGATCCCGAGCATCCGGCCGATCCGGTCGACCTCGCGCTGGAGCGGCGTCCGCTCGTCCTCGGTGCTGCCGAGCAGGCGCGCGATGTTGCCCATCTCGGTGTCCATGCCGGTGGCAGTCACGACCGCCCGGCCCCGGCCCGCGCGTGACGGCGGTGCCGTTGAAGACCATGTTGACGCGGTCGCCCAGGCCGGCTGGCTCGCCGAGCGTAGCGGTCGATCCTTCAGGACCGCTTCGCTCTCGCCGGTCAGCGACGCTTCAGCGACCGTCAGCGACGCTGCCTCGACCAGTCGACCGTCGGCGCCGACCGCGTCACCTTCGGCCGAGCACCAGGACGTCGCCCGGCACGATGTCGCCGGAGGCGATCCGCTCCTCGCGCCCGTCACGGACGACGCCTGCCGTCGCCGCTGCCATCCGCTGCAAAGCCGCGACTGCCTGCTCGGCGCGCGATTCCTGGACGTAACCGAGGACGGCGTTGAGCATGATGATGACGAGGATGACGATGACCTCGAACGGAACCTCCTCGGCGCCCTCGAGGATCCAGGCGATCAGTGAGATCGCAACGGCGCCGAACAGCAGGTAGATCAGCGGATTGGCGAACTGCGTCAGGAACTTGCGCCAGGCCGGCACCGGCGCGGCTGCCTCAAGCTGATTAGGGCCGTAGCGTGCCAGGCGAACGGCTGCTTCGCCGGCACTCAGTCCCTGCCGAACATCTGTCTGTAGTTCGGCAGCGACCTCGGCAGCATCACGGAGCCACGGTTCATGCAATTCGCGTATTGCCATTTAGATTCCCGTAGGGTTCGATGGACCTCCGCAACAGGTGTCAATCTTCGCGCTTACTTCCGGCCTGGGCCATAGACCGGCATACCGGCCTTCGCGCCGGTATGGGTGCCGTTGTCGAGGACACGCTGGCCGTTGACCCAGACGTCGCGGATGCCGACCGAGAGCTGGTGCGGGTCCTCGAAGGTCGCGCGGTCGGCGACGGTGTCCGGGTCGAAGATGACGACATCGGCGTACATGCCCTGCGCGCAGCAGGCCGCGGTCGCGCAGGCAGAGCCGGTCGGCGACCGCCGAGCTCATCTTGCGGACGGCGTCCTCCAGCGGTCATGACACCATCCTCGCGCGACGTACTTGCCCAGCACGCGTGGGTAGGTACCGTAGGCGCGCGGGTGGGTGACGGCGTGGCCCGGCCTGCGCTGGATCGAGCCCGCCGGCGTCGGTGCTGATCTTCATCCACGGCTGCTGGAGTTGCAGCGGCAGGTTGTCCTCGTTCATCGATGAAGTAGATCGCGAAGATCCAGCTCCTCCTCTTCGAGTGACCAGATCCATCAGCGCAGTCGGTCCAGTGCTGGCCGCGCGCCTCGGCGATCTCGGACGAGGCGCTTGCCGGATGTACTGCCGGTTGCTCCGGCTCTGCAAGCTCGGCGATCGAGCACGCCCTCCGGCCCGGCCAAGCGTCGCCAGCGGCTCCCAGCCGCCAGTCGGCTCCAGCATCTCGTGGCGGATCTGCTCGCGCGTCTCCGGATCGCGCAGATTGTCCAGCAGCTTGCCGTCGGCCGCGGCCCAGTTCGGGGATCGCCGACGCCAGGCCGGTCCCGCCGGCGATGTACGGGTACATGTCGGCGGTGACGTCCATGCCCTTCGGCGCGGGCGGCGTCGATCATCTCGATCGCCGTCGGCCATCTTGGGCCAGTTGCGCTGGCCGGCCGACCTTCAGGTGGTACAGCTCCAGCGCGCAGCCCGTCTGCCGGGCCAGGTCGATCGTCTCGGCCAGCTCCTCCAGAAACTCGTCGGCCTCCGAGCGCATGTGGGTGATGTAGACGCCGTGGTGCGCGGCGATGACGCGCGCACATCTCGTAGCAGCTCGGCGTCGGTCGTTGTACGGCGTTCGGCGGGTAGATCAGCGCGGTGGCGACGCCGAACGCGCCGTCCTCCATCGCCTCGCCGACGACGCGGCGCATCGTCTCCATCTCGCTCCGGGGTCGGGTCGCCCAGTCTCCCAGCCCTTGGCGTACTCCGCAGCGTGCCGCCGCCGAGGAACGAGCCGAAGTTGACCGGAGAGCCGGCGTCGCCGAAGTCGTCCAGCCAGTCGCGGAAGCGCGCTCCAGGACTTGACGCGTCTCCACGTCTGCTTCGGGCAGTCGCCCGGAACGCGCCGACGGCCTCGGCCGATCCGCCCGCCGAACGGGGCCGGCGTCCAACCCTCGCCCATGATCTCGGTCGTCACGCCCTGGGTGACCTTCGAGAGCGAGCGCCCGTCGGTGAAGAAGCGGGATCAGCGAGTGGCTCTGGATGTCGATGAAGCCGGGGCAGACGACCATGCCCGCTCGCATCGACGACCTCTCGCGCGACTTGCCGGATCGATCGCCCGCGTGGCGCGACCGCCGCGACCCGGTCGCCACTGAGCGCGACATCGCCGTAGAACCACGGGTTCCCGGTCCCATCGATCACCCTCGCGCCGGTGATCAGAACATCGTACGTATTTGCCATCTGTTGGTTCCCCTCCCGATTTCAGGCTCAATTCCTGCATAGCATCGCATATGCGTTGGCGTCGGGGATCGGGAATCGGTGGTTAGTAACTTCCTGTTCCCGATCCTCGATTCCCGACATCTCGACGTACCGGCGTCCCGTACAATCCTTGCCAGACACGATAGATCGAGTCGGAGCTGAGGGGGAACGGTGGCGACGAGGACCAGAGCGCGGCCCAGGGAACCACTACCGGCCCCTGAGGCGCCCGGAACCTGGACTGGCTACGCCGTCATGCTGGCGGCAACCGCAACCGTCCTGATGCTTGAAGCGACGCGCGTGTTCGTCGCCTACCTCATCTTCACCGTTGATCAGAGCCGGCGGCTGGAGCTTGGGGCGATTGCCCTCGGAGTCTTCCTGGCGATTGGCCTCGGTGGGCTGCTACGGAAGACTGCCGGTTGGCGGCTGTCGCTCAGCATTGCAGCGGTCGGGCTGGCAGTTGCCCGGCTGGTGCTGCAATTCTGGCAATCGCCGGAAGCGCGGGTCATCCTCGGCGCAATCGTCATCATCTGCTGGGGCTGGCTGCTGACGCTGATGTTCCAGTCGCTGCGCGATCCGTCAGCCCTCGGTGTCCTGCTTGGCATGGCGCTGGATGTTGGAATCCGAATCTGGTTCGAGACGGTCGATCTGCCCTGGATGCCGAACGCACAGGCACACGCGACAACGATCGTCGTCGCCCTCATCCTCGTCGCGGCGCTGATCATGGTCATCTCCCTCGACCCGCCACGGGTCACGAACGAGCCGGCCATATCGCTGATCGCGCTCGGCCCTGGGCTGGCGATCTTCCACCTGATGACCGGCAACCTCGGGCTGGCGCAGACGATGCTTGAGACAGACTTCCCGGCCGCAGCGAGCGTCCTCGCAGCCGGGACACTGCTGGGCCTGTTGATCAGCTGGCTGGCGGTCGCGCCGCCGTCGATCGCCGGGACAAGAGACTGGCTCCGGTCGCTGAGGGTCGAGAGTCCGGCCGCTGTCTTCATCCTGGTTGCGATCGGGATCTTCAGCGTCTGGGTCTCGTGGCAACAGCCGGGCATCAGCGCGATCGCCCTGATTTTTGGAATCGCTGGGAATTATGTCCTGTTATCGCTGGCCCTGCTCGGTAGCGAACCGGGCCGTTGGAAGATGCGCGGCGGCCCGTCTATCTGGCTGACAGTTGGGATGCTGCTGCACGCTGTCCTGCTGTTCGCCTACTACACCTACACCGGCCCGCCGGTCCTGATCGTCGTTGCCTGGGTATTGTTGCTGGCCGGGGCCTTCGTGAACGGATCACGAGCGACAGTCAACCCTGCCTGGCAGCCGCCGTCGCTGCGGATCTGGGTCACGATCGCGGCCGTCTTCCTCGTCACCGTCAGCGCCCTGCAAGCGCTCACGTGGTCCAAGCCGAAAGAGATCAACCCGCTGCCGGCGGCCGTCACCGTCATGACCTACAACATCCAGGCCGGCTTCTCGCGCGAGAACATCTTCGACCTGGAGCAGACTGCCCAGACGATCGAGCTGAACGACCCGGACATCGTCATCCTTCAGGAAGTCGGACGTGGCTGGCTGGTGCTGAGCGGCATCGACGAGGTGCTCTGGCTCAGCCAGCGGCTCGAGATGCCCTTCTACTTCGGGGCCGCTTCCGACGACGGCACTCTGGGGCAACGCGATCCTGACGAAAGCACCAGTCAGCGACGAGGAAGTCCACAAGTTCACGTCGAGCGAAAACCTCAAGCGGTCGGTCATCAGCGTTGCAGTTGAAACCGAGGCCGGCCCGCTCTGGACCTTCGGCACCCACCTCGACAACCCCAGCGGTGCCAGCGAGGTGCGCCTGCAGCAGGTCGAGCAACTCCTCGACTTCTGGAACGAGCGCACGCCAGCCGTCATCGCCGGCGACTTCAACGCCCCGCCCGACAGCGACGTCGTCCAGATGATGCACGAAGCAGGCTTCGACGACAGCGCCGACCTCATCGGCGACGCGACAACCTCTGAGGACGAACGCCGGATCGACTACATCTTCACCACACCCGACATTGAGGTCACCGAAGTCCGCATCGACGAGATCTGGACCTCCGACCACCTGCCGGTGACGACGTGGATGACCATCAACCAGTAGGGGCGTTGCGTTCCGCGTCCCTTTCGCCGTAGCACGTTCTCCTTTATCCTTGATACGGCATTGGCACGCAGCCATTCGGTCGAACGCCTTGAGGGGGAAACGGTGGAACGCGGGACCGGAACGGTGTCCTTCTACGATCCGCAGCGCAATTTCGGCTTCATCGAGCCGGACGACGATGGCGCCGATGTCATCTTCTACCTGCGCCCCGGTGACCAGCAGGTCGACATCGGCGATACCGTCTCATTCGACCTCCTTCAGCCGATGTCCGTCACCGAGATTGGCCGCCAGGCCATCCGAGTGACGCGGACGGGGTTCCCGGTCATAGTCAGCCAGGCAGCGGTATAGCCATCAGCCGTCAGCTATCAGCCTACGGTGTTGAGGCCGAAACAGGCGTTTCCACCGCAACTGACACGCTGATGACTGATTTCTGACGGCTGATAGCTACACGCTACCCGCAAACCTGCTCGAACACGCGCAGGAAGTTGCCGCCAAGAATGCCCGTGATCTCCTCGTCGGAGTAGCCGCGCGCGACGAGGCCGCGGGTGACGTTCGGGAAGTCGCGGTAGTCGTCGAAGCCGATCAGGTTCTTGGGCGCCAGGACGCCGTGCTCCTCGCGGAAGCCGATCTTCATCGCGTAGCGGGCCAGCATCTCAAGGCCCCACTCCGGCGCCTGCATCGGCCAGTCGGAGCCGATGCCGACGTACTCCGGCCCAACCAGCTTCGCGATGTAGTCGATATGGTCGAGCATGTGATCGACCGTCGCCGGCTTCTCGCTGGTCAGGAACATGCCGACGGCGTAGACGCCGATGTAGCCGCCAGTCGCCGCGATCGCCTGGAACTCCTCGTCGCTCTTGGCGCGGTCGTGCTTGTGGACCGCTTCGGCGGAGGTGTGCGAGGCGACGACGGGCGCATTGGATAGCTCGCAGGCGTCGAGCGTCGTCTGCCGGCCGCAGTGGCCGGTGTCGACGATGATGCCGAGCGCGTTCATTCGCTCGATGAACTTCTTGCCGAAGTCGGTCACGCCGCAGTCAACGCGGTCGGTGCAGCCGCCACCGACGAAGTTGACCGAGTTGTAGGTCAGCTGGATCATCCGCATGCCGAGATCCCAGGCCTCGTCGAGCTTGTCGAGGTCCTGGCCGAACTGGAGCGTGTTCTGGGTCGAGACGAAGCCGGCGTGGATGTCCTCCTGCTTGGCGCGGCGGAAGTGTTCCGCCTTCGTCGCCTTGATCAACCACGGCAGATTGTCGAACTGAGACTGGTTGAGCGCGTAGCTGCCGATGTCATCGCCCGGCGAGTCGCCGCCCGTCTGCCGGTTGCCGGCCGTCAGCCCGGAATCGTGCCAGCAGGTGTAGAAATCGGGGAACTCGCCCTTGATCGCGCCACGGATTGGCATCTGAACGGCTGACCAGAGCCCCTTGTCCGGCTGGCGATGCTCCTCGAATTCTGCCTTCAGCGTCTCCAGCATCTCGTCGGTGAACGAACGGTACCCACACGGCCCCTGAAAGAGCGTGTCGATGATGATGCTCTCGGCGTGCAGACGCGTCGCGCGCTCTTCCTGCTCCTGGTTCAACCCGAAATCGTAGTCGGCGAACATCTCACTCCCTGACCTTCCTACAACCATTGCTATCGCTCGGCGCATCGTCGTTGATCTTCATCCACCGGTCAAGATTCCTTGAGCGGAGTTGGTGATGCGTGATGCGTGACGCGTAGGTGAGGACGAGACCACTTGCCCTCACCTACGCGTCACGCACCAAACCTGTCGATTTCGGCCCACCTGGATCGACTATCTGATGAACGGCAACGAGCTGCCGTCGAACCTCAGCAACGGAGCTGAAAGGGATCGATCGTGACACATCAGACACCATATGGACGCAACATCCGGCGCTACTACCTCTTCTCATTGCTGACCAGCAGCATGTTCTGGGCTGGTATCTGGATCATCTTCCTCCAGGATCGCGGCGTGAACCTGAGCCAGATCGGGATGCTCGAAGTCGTCGCTCTCTTCATCGGTGCGCTGATGGAGATCCCGACCGGCGTCGTTGCCGACACCTACGGGCGGAAAGTTTCGCTGGCGATCGGCGCGTTCCTGAACGCGCTCGCGATGCTGGCAATGCTGACCGGCGCCCTATCGCCGGTCTTCCTGATCGGCTACCTGCTCTGGAACACCTCCTACGCCTTCCTCTCCGGCGCAGGTGAAGCGCTGCTGTACGACAGCCTCAAGGCGGAAGGCCGTGGAGAATCGTTCGCCGAGATCACCGGCCGCAACATGGCGATCATCCAGGCGGCGGGCGGCGTGACCGGGCTGCTGGGCGGGTTCATCGCCGCCTGGGACATGCGGGCCTGCTTTGTTCTTACGGCGATCCTCTACCTCTTCGCAGCCGCCGTCGCACTGTCGATGAAGGAACCACCGCACGCTGAGGAGGGCGAGACAGCGCCGGGCTTCCGTGAGAACCTCCGGATTGGAGTCGGGATCGCCGTCAACCAGCCGCTCGTCCGCTATGTCATCCTCTTCGGCGCAACGGTCTCGCTCTTCGCGCTCCTCGCCGTCGGCTTCCTGGTCCAGCCATACGCGGAAGAGGTTGGGATTCCGATCTGGATGATGGGCGCAATCCTGCTGCTGACGAGCGCAGGGTCGATGGTCGGGTCGTGGCTGTCGAGCCGCGCCGACCGCTGGCTGGGACGAACGCGGCTGCTGATCGTCGTCCCGGCAGTCGTCATCGGGATGCTGCTGCTGATCTGGCTTGCGGCGGCTCCAGCGGCAATCGGTCTGTTCGCGATCATCGCGCTGGCCCTCGCGCTGAGCCAGCCGGTGTTGTCCGCGATGTTGAACGACGCGATCCCAAGCGCCCAGCGGGCGACTGTCATCTCGCTCCAGTCGCTGCTCTTCTCGCTGGCCGCCAGCCCGATCCAGATCGTGCTGCTGGCGATCGCCACCCGGACGAGCGCCGCGCTCGCGATCGGTATCACTGGTGTGATGCTGGCCGGAGCGATCGTCCCGCTCTTCCTGCTGCTACAGCGGGCGTCGTTGGAGGCGGAATCGGATGGGATCGTCGCGGAGCCAGTTCCGTTGGTTGTCCCGGTTGGAAGCGCGTTGGCCGCTGACTGACCAACTCGTTGGGAGAGGAAATGGTGCGCCAGACAACTCCAGGTAGGGGCCGCATCCTGTATCGGCCCACGCCGTGAGGCGCCCGGCTTGAGACAGGGATGGCTCCCACACGGGCGCAGGCGTCAAGGTCCTCGGCGAACGCCCCTGAATCACGCAGGCGCCTCACGGCGCGGGCCGATACAGGATGCGGCCCCTACCTGGAGTTGTCTGGCGCACCATTTCCTGCCGACACCAGAGAGCGATACAGAGAACGACCCCGGAGCAGTCGCTCCGGGGTCGCTTGGCTGTCTGACGTGCGCGCGTGTTCGCGTGTTACAGGTCGTCGGCAGCCGCTGTGATGACGCCGCAGGCAATGCGCGCGCCGGAATTGCCTCCCGGATCGGTCACCATGTCATCTTCACCCGCGTGGATGACGATCGCGCTGCCATCGGCGTCGAAGAGGGAGTTGTCGCCCTCACCGAGCGTGATCTCATCGTTCAGCAGGAACAGGTGACCCGTCATGTCCTCGAGGACGAGCATGTTGCCGAGATCCCCTGCGTGGTTCGGGTGCATCGCGGCCGTCGGGTTGAAGTGCCCACCGGCTGACATGAAGTCAGGCGGCGTGCAGGTACCCGTCTCGTGGATATGGGTACCATGAATGCCTGGCGCAACACCGGCCGTCACCTCGACGTGGACGAGGACACCATCGGCTGTCTCGACCAGGTGGGCCGTGCCGATGATGGTGTCGGTGCCGTCCATGATCTCAGCCGTGGCCTCAGCGCCACCAGCCTCGATGACCCCGCAACCAACCGGCATCGCTGCGTCGTAGGCAGCCGGCAATTCACCCGCTCCCGTCCGGATCGATCATCAGGCCGTGGATGACGACCGCCAGATCGGTCAGCGCCGGCAGCGTTTCGGGATCGACCGTTCAACGTCGTCTCGTAGACCAGATTGCCGCCGGCATCAGCCATCGGCTCCCCAAGCGGGACGAGGACGCCGCCGTAGGCAACGGCCCCCTCGGTGAGGTCAACGAAGCCATCTTCGTTCGCGTCAAGGTCGATCGTCGGGCAGCTGGCTTCGCCAGTCTCCAGCCCGTGGATGTGCATCATGTGGGTCTGGTCCGGGGTCAGGCCGGTGGCCGTCACGGCGACGGTGAGCTGGTCACCGTCGAGCGTGAAGAGGACCGAGCCACTGACGCCCGATTCGTTCTGCGCGTCGAGCATCACCGTGTAGGCATCCGCGATCGGTTCCGGCTCATCCGGCGTGTCGAGGTCGCCGCAGCCAACCGGCAGCGACGCAACGTACTCCGCCTCGCCCTCACCCTCGCCGTCGAGGTCGGCCGTCATGCCGTGGACGATGATCGTCCGCGTCAGCAGGTCGCCGAGGACGGCCGGATCGATGATGTAGGAGCCACTGAACTCAAGCTCGCCGCTCTCGTCGGTCGTCGGCATCCCGAGCGTCAGGAGGACGCCGCCGTAGGCCGGCAACCCCTCTTCCAGCTCGATGTAGCCGTTGCCGTTGGTGTCCAGATCCATCGTCGGGCAGGACGCGTCGCCCGTCTCAAGGCCGTGGATGTGCATCGGGTGCATCCCGGCCTCAAGGCCGGTCAGCGAGATGTCGACCATCAGCAGATCGCCGAGCAGCTCGAGGTGAGCCGTCCCGGAGACGCCGGATTCGTTCAGCGCGGTGATGTCGACATCGAACGACTCGGCTTCGTCGAAGAAACCAACCTCGTTGACATCGCCACAGGCCACCGGCAGTGAGGCCTCGTATGCAGCCTCGCCATCGCCCTCGCCGTCGAGATCAACGGTCATCCCGTG
Source organism: uncultured Chloroflexia bacterium (assembly GCA_963763325.1). Taxonomy (GTDB): domain Bacteria; phylum Chloroflexota; class Chloroflexia; order Thermomicrobiales; family CFX8; genus JBBECJ01. Next base: position 11,473 of record CAVXOL010000022.1, on the reverse strand, counting down.
GATGACGAGGACGTTGTTGAGGAAGTCGCCGATATCGGTGAGCTGCTCCTCAGTCAGGGTGATCGTGACAGAAGTGTTCGACCATGCCGGTCGCGTCAACCGTCAGATCGCCGAGCGGCACGAGGACATCACCGTATGCCGGCATGCCCTCCGCAAGCTCGATGTAACCGTTCTCGTTGGTATCGAGGTCCATCGTCGGGCACATCGCATCGGTGCCATCAGCCGATGCCGTGGATGTGCCACGGGTGGGTGCCTTCCTCAAGGCCGCTGGCCTGGAGGTCGATCACCAGCTCGTTTCCGGTCAACGAGACCTGCGCGGTACCGGTTACACCCGAACCGTTGAGCGAACCGAACTGAACCTCGTACTCCTCGGTCGTCGGTTCCGGCTCGTCATCGCCGTGACGCCAACGATAGTAGTGCTGGCCGACGTTGCCGGCCTCAACCAGGAAGGCTTCCGGGTTGCCCGGCGTGTAGGTCAGGCAACGGCGCTCGAAGCACTGCCAGAGGACGTCACGCTCGGTCCCGGCGACCATCGCCGTCGTCCAGTAGGCCTCGGTGACCGGGTAGCCGGTTCCGTAGAACTCGTTCTCGAAGATGTCCTCAGTGACGTACTCGCCATTCTCGTAGACCACGCCCTGGGACGTCATGAACTCCCAGAAGACGGACGCGACGGTGTGGTCGATGCCCTCGACCATGACGTGCTCGCCAGCCGTGACGGCGTAGGTCGCATACGTCTCGTCGTCGGAGATGTTGCCTTCGGCGTCAATCGTCGCAACGACGGTCGTGCCTTCGGCGGTTGCCGGCATCTCCATCAGCCCGAACGCATTGATGTCGGCGTAGGTCGGGCCGAGTCCCTCTTCGCCGGCTGGATCGCCAACGATGTTGACTTCGGCAGGATCGGGCGCTTCGTCAAACTCCGCGTCGCCGATCTGGTACCAGCCTTCGACCATCTCAACGACCAGCAGACCGTTGGTGACATACCAGAGGCCGTCGTTGAAGGCATCGGGATGATTGATCTCCATCCGCGACTTATCGAAGTACTGGACCAGCCGCTCGCCATCCGGCGATTCAGCGTAGGGTTCCATCATCCCGTCGGTGTAGATCGTGCCCCAGATCCAGGTGCGATCGTCGGCCTCACCGGTCTCGACCGGCAGGTCGGTGCGGTTCCACGTTGCCTCGAAATCGTCGTCAGCGAACTCGTGTGTCGTCCCTTCATCCTCGTGGATCGCGCTAACAGCGACGACGCTCATCGTTGCCATCAGCATCGATACCACGATTGCTAACGGCATCATGATGCGTTTGTGCATCAGACCTCCCTGGTCACTTCACCACATCGCCCGTCTGATGACAGACGACGCATTCGTCGTCTGCGTCCGTGCCACTCCGGCACGTTCGCGACGGCCTGCGCTTCCCCACCACGCCTGGCCGGCGTGTGGCGCATGTTGGACGGGGCTACCGCGACACGATGCTGGTTTCCGTCCCGTGCGGCAGCAGCCTGTCCGTCTCGTGACGGACGCACGTCCCCACGCCCGCAGCCGCCAAGGGTCTGGGTGCCCGCATGGTGCGTGCCAGCCGGCCACTTCTTTGTTGGCCGCGCTGGCCGGGACGGAGAGCACGTCCACGCATTCTTGACTACGGAATCAGTCTCACGGCCAGATCGCAGCCAGAGTGAATCGCAGGGTGACAAAAGACGACTGGCCACGGCAAATTGCCGTGGCCAGTCGTCTTTTGTCGTCGCTACGCCGAGCTTATGTCGAGCCCATTAGGTGATCGAGAGCCAGTTGATGTTGATGCCGTCTTTCTCGATCAGCAGCCGGATCGTGTGCTGGCCGGGGCCGAGCTGGGACGTCCCGATCACGGCTGTCTGCCAGGTTTCCCAGCCGCCACTGGCCGGCAGCGAGACGATCGAGTGCAAGGTTCCATCAACTTCGATCCGCACCCAGCGCGACGAGTACGGCGAAGCGTAACGCAGCCGGAACGTGTACATTGCGGTGTTGCTGTTACTGACGTTGTACGACAGCCACTCACCGGCGAATCGTCCAGCCAATGTAGTGGCACGGACTACCGTCGGCGCAGGCGGCGATGTCAACGTCATCATTGCGGTAGGCTCCGCCAGTGTTGCCGGCGTCGGAATCGTGGAAGTTGCTGTAATCCTCGACCTGGATCGTGGCTGGCAGTGCCACCGCCGTACCACTGACGTTGTTGACGGTCACGCTGATCTGGCTGGATGTCCCGGTTGCGCTGGCACTGTCGACGGCACGCGCTTCGATCGTGTGGTTCCCGTTGGCTACTGTCGTCGTGTTCCAGCTGTACTGGTAGCGTCCGGTGCCGGCGTGCCAGATGGCCGCCTGCCACGTCCCGCCGTCGATCCGAACCTGGACGTTGAGCGTCCCGGCTGCATCCTGGGCATCGCTGGCTGCGACGCCAATCGTCGTCGTGCCGGAAACGGTCGTGCCGTTGGACGGTGTCGCGATCGTTGCCGACGGAGCGGTGTTGCTCGATCCGCCGGACGTGACCGTCAGATAGTTCAGGTTCAGGTTGGTGGAACTCAGGACTAGCCGCAACTCGTGGTCACCAGCCGGCAGCGACCGGACGACTGTCACGGTTGACCAGGCCTGATAACCGCCGGAGTTCGGGACCGCGACCGGAGCGCCCAGATTCGAGCCGTCGAGCTGGATTTGAACCGTTCGGCCGTTGCTCGGCGTCGCAACCCGCAGTGCAAACGTGTAGCTGCCTGCTGTCGGGACACGGACATCGTAGGCCAGCCACTCGCCCGCCGCCGTCCAGCCGATGTTGTAGCAGGTCGTGCCGCCCGGGGTCGTCGGATCGCTACAGGTCTCGATGTCAACGTCGTCGAAGCGATAGCGGCCACCCGTGTTACCGGCCGTTGTGTCGTTGTAAGCGTTGTAGTCCTCAGCCTGGATCGTGGTTGGCAGGACGAAGTCCGGCACGACCTCGTTGTTGACATTGACGGTGATTGGACCATCGGTGTCACTGGCGTTGTTGCTGTCAGTCGCCCGCGCTTCAATCGTATGACTACCGTTGGCAACCGTCGTCGTGTTCCAGTCGTACTGGTAGCGGTTCGCGCCAGCGTTCCAGGCCGCCAACTGCCAAGAGCCGCCGTCAATCCGGATCTCGACGCCGAGTGTCCCAACCACATCCTGGGCGTCGCTGGCAGTCACGCCGATGGTTGTCGTGCCGGAGACGGTCGCGCCATCAGCCGGCGTCGCGATCGTGACCGATGGCGGCGTGTTCGCGGCTGCGGCCATGATCTCAAGAGAGTTGATGTTGATGTTGGTGCCGTTGATCAGCAGCCGCAGTTCATGGTCACCGGCCGGAAGGGCTCGGACCACTGAGACGGTCGTCCATGCCTGGTATCCATCGGTGTCCGGGACCGCGATCGTAGCGCCGAGGTTCGCGCCATCAATCTGAAGCTGGACGGTGCGGCCACTGCTGGGAGTCGCGACACGCAGCGCGAAGGTGTAGTTTCCAGCCGATGGAACACGGACGCTGTAGGCCAGCCACTCGCCAGCGGCTGTCCAGCCAACGTTGTAGCAAGTCTGGCCGGACGGGTTGGCCGGGTCAGTGCAGGTCTCGATATCGACATCGTCGGTTCGGTAGCGATTCCCTGAGTTGCCGGCGGTCGTGTCGTGGTAGCCGACGCCCTCGCCGCCCTGGTTGTAGTCCTCTGCCTGGATCAGCGCCGGCAGCGTGTAGTTCGGCACGACCTCGTTATCGACCGAGACGTTGATTGGGCCGGCTGTCGCGACCGCATCCTGGCTGTCGGTTGCCCGCGCCTCGATCGTGTGACTGCCGTTGGCTACCGTCGTCGTGTCCCAGAGATACTGATATCGGCCAACTACGCCATTCCAGATCGCCGGTTGCCACGTGCCGCCGTCAATCCGCACCTCGACATCGAGCGTCCCGGCTGCATCCTGGATGTCGCTAGCATTGACGGAGATGGTCAACGACCCATCGATCGTCGCGCCGTTGGCCGGGCTGTTGATGCCAACGGTTGGCGGGGTATTGGACGTCCCACCAGTGACGGCGACATTCACCGAGAATTCGGATGTGTTGCCGGCTGAGTCGGTCGACGTGGCCGTGACGGCGCTGCCGGACGGGACACCGCTGACCGGAACCGTGAACTGGCCACTGCCGTTGGCGATGCCGGAGCCGACGAACGTGCGCCCCTCGCCATGCTGACCCGGAGCGGAATCGGCGATGAAGACCTCAATCCGGTAGCCTGGCAGAGCCGTTCCACTGACGGTCGTCGTCGTCGCCGACGTGATGACCGGATAGTCGATGAACTGGTTCGGTCCATTCCCCCAGGCGCCGTCGTTCAGCGTCACACCGTCTCCGCCAGCGACCTTGTCGCCGCCGAGGTCGATCCCGATGCCATTGTTGTAGATCGAGTTCTGCGTGATCGTGTTGAACCGTGAGGCGTCGTCGATCACCAGGACACCTGCCTCGGTGCTGTTGGTGATGATGTTGTCCGGCCCGATCGTGTGGTTCGACGCGCCGAAGCGCAGGCGAACGCCTTCACCCCGGTTCGAGACCTGGGCGGTCGCCGTGCCGTTCAGCGTGATGCCGATCCGGTTTCCGAAGACCTGATTGTTGAAGCCCTCCGAGCCATACATATGAACGCCGCCGTTAAAGCTGTTCACCATGACGTTGCCGGGGCCGATGATGTTGTTGGCGGGGCTGTCCTCAATCGTGACGGAGTAGCCGGCATTGAAGTGAAGGCCGTTAACGACGGTGTTTCCGTCGGGGGCAGTCCCGAAATAGTTTCCGGCGACCGTGTTGTATTCCGTCGATGGGTCATGCGAGATCTCGACACCGTCACCAGGGTTTCCGGAGATGATGTTGCGCTCACCAGGGGCGGTCCCACCGACCTGGGTGTAGGACATACCGAAGTTCAGGTCCAGACCATCGCTACCGTTCTGAACGCGGCGCGTGCCGTCCGGACTAAGGCCGATCAACAAGCCAATGAACTGGTTGTAGTCGGTGCCCTCACCGGTTCCGCCGCCGCCATCATTGGCGTTGCCGGAGATGATGCTGCGGTCGGCCGGGACGGTGCCGCCGATTCGGTTGTGGTGCGCGCCGTCGGTGATCCAGATTCCGAACGCGCCGCCGTCATCAGCCCACGGCTCAAGAGCGGTGATCGCGTCGTACCACGGCTGGCCGGCCGGGTCGGTGCCAATGAAGGTTCCGGCAACGATGTTGTGATGGGCGTTGCTGCCGCTGATCCAGATCGAGCGCCGCAAATGGGTGAAGGCCAGCCCACGGAACTCATTCCCGGCCGAAAAGACGCGGAAACCGTCGATGCTGCGGTAGTTGCGGACGTTCGGGTTGGCAACGCGCGGCCCCTTGATATGGATCTTGATGACAGCATTGCTGACGGTCGCGCTCGTGTTCGGCGAACTGCCAGGCTGCGAGTAGCCATTGATGATGGTCGGGCCGCTCGTGTCGGAGATCGTGAAGGCGCGATCGTCCGTCTCGACCTCATCGACGTTGATGACGTGAGGGCCGCTGCCGGGGATGTTGAAGTTGATCGTGTTCGCGCCTGGCATCTGGTTGGACTCGTCAATCGCTGCCCGCAGCGAGCAGCCGCCACCGGCGATCGCGCAGACACCGTCGCCGGGATTGTTGTCCGGATGCGTCGCTGGTCGTCGTTACGACAAAGGTCGGGTCGCCAACCGCCGCCGCGCGCCATGCGTCGGACAACTCGCCAACTGGGAGGATCGAGACACCGACGTTGCCGGCGACTGACTGAACGTCAGCAATGTCGACACATCCATCGCCATTGACATCCTCGGGCGCCGGGCCGGAACAGGCGTCGCCGGAGATCTTGCGCGACTCCCAGGCGGTCGTCACGTACATAATGTCGATGTCGTTGATCTGGCCGTCGTCGTTCAAGTCAAGATGGGCCAGCGATGGGTCAACCTCAGCCGTCGCAGCCTCCTGGGCGGCCGCGTGACCGGCCGGCAAGAGGGATAGCATCAGCCCAAGCACGAGCATCGCCGTCAGCAGCGAGCGGATCGAGCGGGAGATAGCTGGTGGCAGCGTCGTCAGTCGCTTCATGCTACTCCACCTCGCCATTCGACACGACCTCGACGGTGACGACGGCGGAGGAGAGATCGACCTCGACCGGACGCCCGGCCAGGTCGGCAAAACGTGCCGAAGAGAGGTCGATCGTCAATGGTCCGGACTGCCAGGCAACTACGGTCATCGTCGCCAGCCGGTAGGTCCCGGTGCCGTTCTGCTCGTTGCGCTTATCAGCGGTGGTGCTGGCGCAATCGCTGTATGGACAGGCATAGGCGCCGAGGGCAATCCCGCCAGGCACCTCGACCGGCCCCATCCCCTGTACATCGAGCCCCATATCGGCCAGATCGTTCTCGGTTGGCCGGAAGCTCTGCAACGACGCGGCCTCGGTGTCGAAACCGATCGTCACCTCGAAGCCGGAGATGCCGTTCGCATCCTCGATCGTGAGCCGGACTTCAATCGGATCGCCAACGAGCACCTCGTCGGGAACGCTCAGAACAAGCCGCGGGCTGGCCGCACTACCGGACTGCCAGCCGACGCCCCAGGCCGCGCCCGACAGGAGTGCCCCAATACAGAGGAGGAAGACGAGTACCTTTCGTATCGACAGATGCTGTGCGCGAAACGTATCCACGCTGTATCCTTCCCCCGCCAGGATTGCGCTAAATCATTCATAGACAAAATTGCGTGGTTATGTCGTGACTATTCGACATAGTACCATGCGGCTAGCCCATTTGGGCTATATGAATTCCCTTAATCACCATACGATTTGCTTCAGGCGAAACATTTGAATCGGTCAATTGGTCGCCTGTCCCGACGTGAGCCTTGTACGAGCCAACGGGCCGGATGCTTGCGATTTCGATGCTATAGTGGTCTTCATCTGACGCAATGAAGATGATGGTGGGTCACGATGGATGCAACATCGCAGACTGGACCAGTTCGACAACCGCGTCCGCCAGCGCAGATCGTCGGCCGTGAACGTGAGCAACGCCTGCTTAGCGATCTGCTTGCGGCTGCCCTGGTGGACGGTCGCGGACGCCTCGTCCTGGTCGGCGGCGAGGCTGGGATTGGCAAAACGACACTCGTTCGCTGGCTCACGGACGAGGCCCTGCGTCGTGGCGCGCTTGTCCTAAGCGGTGGTTGCTATGACCTGACCGCTACCGCGCCGTACGGCCCATGGCTCGACGCCTTCGAGCGGCAAGTTGCGAACAACGGCATCCCGCCAGTCCTGGCGTTCTCCCTGGACGCGTCGGTCGACACGCTGACGTGGTTCGAGACGGTCCAGACGTTTCTAGCCAGGCTCGCGGAGAGCCGACCACTCGTCCTCATCCTCGAAGATCTACACTGATCGGACCCCGCCAGCCTCGATCTGCTGCGCCATCTGGCACGCAGGTGCGACAACCTGCCAGTCCTGCTGGTTGGCATCTATCGCGACGACGAGATCACCCGCGAACATCCACTCTTCCAGATGCTGCCGATTCTGGTTCGAGAAGCCGATACCGAGCGGCTCGACCTGCGTCGGCTGGATCTTGCAGCAATTCAGCTGAAGATCGCTGGGCGCTACGACTTGTCAGGCGCCGAACTGCAACAATTGGCAGAGTATCTCGCGCGTCATTCGGACGGTAATCCGCTCTTCCTCGTGGAACTGCTGCGCACACTCGAAATCGAGCAACTACTCCGCCACGATGGGGAACGCTGGACGCTGATCCAACCCCGTGACTCGGTCGTCCCACCGCTCCTCCATCAGGTCATCGACCGGCGGCTTGGCCGGTTGAGGCCTGCCACTCGCGACGCGCTGGCCATCGCCGCCATCATCGGCTACGAGGTGCCGGTCACCATCTGGGGCACCGTCAGCAGCCTGCCTGACGAGCAGCTTGCCGATGTCGTTGACGAAGCCATCACGTCACACGTCTCAGAGGAACTGCCTGGCGGTGCAGGACTGCGCTTCAGCCACGCCCTTGTCCGAGAGGCGATGTACGAGCCTCTGGCACTGCCACGTCGACGCATCTGGCACCGGAGCGTCGCCGAAGCGCTGATCTCGGTCCCGAGCACCAGCCCGGACGAAGTTGCCTATCACTCGCTGCAGGCAGGAGACCATAGCGCCGTCGAGTGGCTGGTCCGGCGCTGGGCTGCGTGCGCAGCGAGCAAACGCCTGATCACCGCTGCCGAGCGCCTTACAACGGCTGCGGACCTGCTGGAGGATGATGACACTCGCGTCCAGGAACGCGGCTGGCTTCATTTCTACGCCGCGTATCTGTTGCGCTTTTCGGGCAATCTATGGTCCTTTCAAGTGCTGGACGCCACTGAGCAGACAGCCCGAGCTATCGGAGATCCGGTGCTTGCAGCCTATCGTTGCTACACCCGCGGATCTACAACGCTGCATGCAAGGCGACATCCGGCGAGGACTATTGGATATACGGCACGGTGTGGCAGCCGATTGATGTACTGCTCGAAACGCAGCCCGTCTCATCTGTCGATATTCATGCGCGCGCCGTCATCCGACGGCTGCTTCCATCCTATGGTGCCCGGCGCGGTCCTGACGAAGCACTGAGCCAGCAGAGGGCCAGCGACGTGCGCGGGGTCAACTCGCAGCGGGGCATCCTGATTAACTGGCTCGGTAAATCCGGTTCGTGTACGATCGAGACGATTGCGCTAGGTGAAGCGTTCATTGATGACATGCTCGCTTCGTTCGGCGATCGGTATCTGCATCAACCTCACGGAATCGGTGCGTTGATTGGTCTAGGCCATGCTTACGCTGGACTCGGCCGGCCAGAAGATGCTCGCCGCACATTCGCGACTGCCCGGGCCGCTTACGACGCGCTCGGGTGACTTCGCAATGGTAGAGGACACCATCGCAGCTGAACTGTCGCTCGTACTCATCCCGTATGGAATAGAGCAGATCGCCGAGCGGGTTCCGGCTCGTGAAGGAGGACATCGAGGCATGGGATCGCTGTTGCGGGATCACGATCACGACTGCCGGTGATGGAGCACCTGGGGAGTTGCCACTCGATGTTCTCGAGGGCCGCTGGCAGAAGGCTCGTCAACTGGCGACACACCATCTTCCTGCCCCGTGGGTCACTCAGGTGCAGGAAGCAATCGTCACGCTTGGCGTGCTGGATCGCCATCGTGGAGAATCCGATCAGGCGTGGAAACGAGTTCACCAGTTACTTCCCGAAGGGCCTGCGATGGAGCCTGGAAACAGCTACTTCGCTCACGCGCTCCAGTGCAATCGCCTTGGCCGCCGAACTGGCCCTCGACACTGGAGACCTAACGACAGCACGTCTCCGGATAGATGCTCATCGCCAATGGCTCGACCCGAGCATGTCCGATCTCTGGCAAGCTGACCAACAACTTCTTTGGGCGCGCTACCACCAGCGAGCCTGGCCACCTCGGCGTCGCTCTCCAGCATGCCGAATCCGCACTGAAGTATTCGTTCGAATCGCGTCAGCCGTCTTCCGGCTCATAACCGCCCATCGCCTTCTCGTTCTGCTCGAAATGCGCGAGCGACACGACCATTGCGCGGCAGCACACCTCGACCAGTCACTGACACTCGCCAACGCCTGCGTCGCACCGTCTGAGCAGGCACTCACCCTGCTGGCGCTCGCCGAGTTGCACGCAAGCAACGGCCAGTCAGCCAACGCAAGCGCGATGCTGGATCGGGTGCGGTTGATCTGTGTCCCACTCAACGCGCGCCCGACGCTTGAGCGAGCGGCCGCTCTCGAACCGCGAATTGGACTCAACCGTCCCAATCCTGACGGCCTGACCACTCGTGAGGTCGAAGTCTCGCGGCGGATCGCGGCCGGCGACAGCAACCGTCAGATTGCGGATGCGCTTTACATTAGCCCGCGCACGATCGAGCGCCATATCGCCAACATCATCTGAAGATCGACGCCCACAGCAAAATCGAAGCGACCGCCTACGCGCGGCGCCACCACCTCACCTGAGCCGGCAGCCCGTCCTCTCGCGTCGTTGTGTCGATAGTCTTCATCTACGCAGTGCAGACAGCCAGACGTCCGTCAAATGCAGGGAACTACATACCCAATCTACATATCTTCACGGATGCGCGGGTAGGACAACGGGCCTAGTGTGGTTATGCCGAGGGATTCGAAGGGCGCATGCGATTGCCTTCGCCGGCATCCGGCGATTCCTTTGGCACCGGACTCACGTTCGCGGAAGGGAGCCACGTCATGGATCAACGTGAGTTATCGCGCAGAAGTGTCTTACAGGGCGGCGCGGCGCTGGCCGGTCTGGCGCTGCTCGGCTCGAAGGTGCCGACGCTGGCGGCAGAGCGCCAGGCTTCAACGCAGCACGCGCTCTGGCCGGCGCCCGGTCGCGCTCAGTTTCCCGACCCGGCCCGGCGAAGCGGTCCTGCCCTGGCTGGACCAGCCGGGACCGAATCCGGTGCCCGACATTGCCGGCAACCTGCTCACGTGGGAAGCCCTCGACTCCTGGATCACCCCCAACGACGCGTTCTTCACCATCAAGCACTACGCCCAACCCACGATCGACGCGACCACCTGGCGGCTGGGCGTGCATGGGCTTGTCGCGCACCCGCTGACGCTCTCGCTGGCCGATCTCCAGGCCCGTCCACATCAGGAGGTGGCCTTCACGATCGAGTGCTCCGGCAACCACGGCTTCGGCTGGAACTTCGGGCTGATCGGGAACGCCGATCTGGACCGGCACGCCACTCGCGGCGCTGCTCCAGGACGCCGGTCCGTTGCCCGACGGCAGCGAAGTCGTCTTCTGGGGCACCGAGACCGGTCCCGAGGAGGTCAGGGACTTCCCGACTCACCGAACAGTTCGCGCGCAGCATGTCGCTGGCCGAGGCGATGGATCCGCGCAACATCCTCTGCTGGGGCATGAATGGTGAGGATCTGCCGCCTGAGCACGGTGCCCCCGTCCGCCTGATCGCGCCGGGCTGGTACGGCATCGCCAACGTCAAGTGGCTCTCACGGATCGAGATCCTCGACCGGCCATACAAAGGCCGCTACATGGCGCGCGACTATGTGACGATCCGCGAGGAGGAACGTGACGGTATGAAGCTGGCACGCTTTACCTCGGTCGGCCCGGTCAACCTCAAGTCGGCCCCGGCCAAAGTCACGGTCCTGGATGGCCAGTACCGCATCATCGCCGTTGCCTGGGGCGGTCCGGTCGCATCGCTTGAGGTGCGCATCGACGACGGCGCCTGGCAACCAGCGACGCGTGAGGAGGGCGGCGACACCGAGTTCACCTGGACGATCTGGAGCCTGGACTGGGACGAACCCGCCGACGGCGAGCACACGATCACGACCCGCGCCATCGACACGCATGGCACCGTCCAGCCGGCTCCGACCGACCCCGAGATCGCCACCAAGCTGACGTATTGGGAGAGCTATGGCCAGATCACGCGCCGCGTCAGTACCGGCGCGCACTACTTCCCCGAGACCGGCCACTC
>CAVXOL010000021.1:0-134796 GCA_963763325.1 uncultured Chloroflexia bacterium | reverse complement strand
TGGTGGGCTTACCCGCTGAACCTGTACGTCGTTGCCCGGCTGACCTGGGATGTCGACGAACCTGTCGAGGAGATCGTCGCCGACTTCTGCCGCCACCGCTTCGGACCAGCCGCCGCGACAATGGCTGAGTTCTTCGGTCGTTTCGAGCGGGCAATGTCCGCGATCGTCAGTGACGGGGAGATCGACTGCCGGCCGGAGATCGCTGATCCGCCAACCGAACGGCGGCTGGCCAGCATCGAGCACGCTATCCCACAGTTGGCCGGCGTGATCTCGCTGGCCGAGTTCGCGGTGGACGTGTCGAATGAGCCTTTCCGCGACCTCGTTCGCCTCGACCTGCTCGCGGCTCGCTTTGCGGCTAATCAGGTCACGGCACTCGCCCACCAGCTACGAGGTCAGCATCTGCTTGCGCGTACAACCGATCACCGCCAGGCTGCAAGGGAGCTCGAACAGGCAATCGCCACCTACCGCACCGGGATCGAGCTCCTCGTCACCGATCCCGCCGCACCCCGCAGCGCCTGGCTCGACAGTGGCCTGGGTCTCCAGCAGCACATCGCCGCTCTCATCGATGCGCTGCAGCCCATGCTGAACGCCTGCCATACCCAACAACAGTAGAGGCTGTGTTGGCGCCCTCTGGGCAGTTCCTGCCCCTGCTCTCCACTCTCAGATATGCCCTGTTGAACGTCCGCAGCGCCTATTGACATTTTGACGCGATCATGCTCTTTGAATCGATCATGCTCAATGAAGCCGGTCGGCCATTGTGGCCCACCATCTGTTTCTATAGGAATGGAGTCGCGAGATGCACGTACGTCACCCTCTCCTCGCGGTCATCATGGCTTGTGCGCTGTTGCTGCCGGCAGCAGTCCTCGCCCAGGGACCGACTCCTTCTGGGAACATCTACTCGCTCTTCGCAACGTTGAGCGGAGGCAACGGCATTCCGCCCGGCGATCCGGATGGCTTCGGCTATGCCAGGGTCACGATCGATCTCGATGCCAACACGGTCTGCTATCAGTTGAGCGTCGCCGGCACCGATACGCCGGTTGCAGCCCATATCCACGAAGGTGGCCCCGGCACAACCGGGCCGGTCGTCGTGCCGTTCGAGGCACCGGCAACGGGCCTGAGCAAGGGTTGCGGGCTCGTCGATCCGGCGCTGGCGGCGTCGATCGTGAACAATCCAGCCGGTTTCTACGTCAATGTCCACACCGGCGTATACCCGCCGGGCGCCGTCCGTGGGCAACTCGCGCTGCTCGGTGGCACAACGGCCGCGGTCGAGGAGCCGGTACACATCGAGGTGATAGCCGATGGGCTGAATAGCCCGCGCGGCATCGCAGTTTACGACGGCAACGTCTATGTTGCGCAGGCCGGCGTGGCTGGTGACGACTGCGTCACCGTCGGAGAGGGTGAAGACGAGACGGAACTGTGCTTCGGCAAGTCCGGCAGAGTCAGCATGATCAGCGAGGACGGCTCGGTCGAGGATGTCATGACCGATGTCCCCTCGTACCTCTTCTCGGAGAATGAGTACGTTGGTCCGCAGGATGTCGTCGTCGATGACGAAGGCGTCTACGCGATCGTGGGCCTTGGAGCCACCGCTGAGGATCGCGATGCGCTCGACGAGAACGGACGGACGCTTGGTCTCGGCCAGGTCATCGTGGCGACAGGAGAGGGGAGCTGGTTCCCGATCATCGACATCGCGGCCTACGAGAGTGTCGCCAACCCGGACGGTGGCGCGATCGACTCCAACCCGTTCTCAGCAGCCGTGACGCCTGACGGTGGCGCGGTAAGCGACTCCGGCGCCAACGCGCTGCTCTGGGTTCCCAATGAGGGCGACATCTCGACGCTGGCGGCCTTCGCGGACCGCATGGTTGACGCGCCGGAGTTCCTTGGCCTGCCGCCAGGCACCCAGATCCCGATGCAGGCGGTGCCGACCGGCGTCGTCCAGGGACCGGATGGAGCCTTCTACGTCGGCGAATTGACCGGCTTCCCGTTCGTGCCGGGTGCGGCCAGGGTCTGGCGCGTCGTGCCGGGTGCGGAACCAACGATCTATGCCGAGGGCTTCACCAACATCATCGACCTGGCCTTCGACACTGACGGCAACCTCTACGTGCTCGAGTTCACGGCCGGTGGCCTGCTGAATGCCGATCCGGCCGATCCGTCGACCGTTGGCGGCGCGCTCTTCAAGGTCGCTTCCGATGGGACGGTGACCGAGGAGACAGCCGTCAGCACCTGGTTGATGACGCCGGCCGGTATGGCCTTCGGTGAGAACGGCAGCCTCTACATCTCGAACTACGGCGCCATGCCGGGCATGGGCCAGGTGATCGAGGTCTCCTGGCCGGAGTAATCTGGGCAGGCTGACGAATCGATGAGCTAGCGCCCCCGCCATCGCGGCGGGGGCGCTGCCGTTTGGTCGTCGTTCAGTCCAGAGGCATTGACGCTAGGCGACCTCGAAGATCACTTCGATCTCGACCGAGACATTGCCGGGCAGGCCGGCCATTCCGACCGCCGAACGGGCGTGGCGGCCCTCCTCGCCGAGCACCTCGACCAACAGGTCGGAGAAGCCGTTGATGACGGCCGGCTGGTCGCCGAAACCCGGCGCGCTGTTGACCATCCCGAGCGCCTTGACGACGCGCTTGATCCGGCTCAGGTCGCCGAGGGCAGTCTTCGCGACAGCCAGCTGGCCGGCGGCGATCGATCGCGCTGCCTGATACGCCTCCTCGACCGTCACGTCCGAGCCGACCTGACCCGTCTTGTGGGACGCATCCGGTGTTCGACCGGAGGTATAGAGCAGGTTGCCGACCTGGACCCACGGGATCAGTGGCCGGTTGCCGACCTCGATCGTCGGCAGTTCGAAGCCAAGCTCGGCCAGGCGCTCTTCACGTGTCATGTGACCCTCCCCTTGTGTTCAAACGAATCTCGTATCACTCTACCACCGGTTCATGACAGCATCGGCTATGCTGCTTCGACGGGCAAGGAAGAGAGGAGCGAGTGTGTCGGCAGACGAAAACCGGGAACTGGCACGACGATTTTTCGAGGAAGTCTGGAATCGGCGTGACGAATCGGCGATCGATCGCTACATCGCGGCTGACGCAGCCGGTAACGACCCGACCTTCGGGGCCGGCCGCGAGGCGTTCCGCAACCAATGGCGGCAGTGGCAGACGGCTTTCCCGGACCTGCACTTCGCAGTCGAGGAAATCGTTGCCGAGGGCGATGTCGTCGTCACGCGCTGGACACTGACCGGCACCCACAGCGGCGCCGACTTCGAGGGAGCGCCAGCCAGCGGCGCGACGATCAAGGTTGGCGGCATGAGCCTCGATCACATTCGCGACGGCATGATCGCCGCCGGCTTCGATGGCTGGGACGAGCTCGGGTTCCGGCGGCAACTCGGAGTGTTGTAATGGGAATCGGGAATCAGGGCTGTTGGCGGGACGTTCTCTGTCCAACAGCCCTGATTCCCGATTCCCGACGCCTCATCCCTTGACGTACGCCAGCTTCTCCGCAACCTTGCCGTCCTGCACCCGGAAGACATCGACGCCACGGATGTGGCCGGCGTCCGCGCTGTCGCCGCCCCATCGGTAGACCCACGTGACCGTGCAGCGGTCTCCGGCAGCGAAGATGTCCTCCGTCGTGAAGTGTGCCTGGGGCGAACCTGCGAAGAACTCCTCCCAGAACGTCCGAACCGCTGCCTGTCCCTCATAGCGGGTACCATCAGGAAACGGAGACGTGTTCTCGAACACGCAGTCGTCGGTCATCGCGTCCATCACGCCGTCGACATCATGCTGGTTGAACGCGTCGTTGAAGCGTTCGACTGCCTCGAATCGTCGCAGCCGTCGTCGAGTCCTGTTGTACATGCTGTACCATCGATGATCCCTCCTATTGCCGTGGCGGCTCGTGTCTGATTCTGGATGTCACAACGACCACAATAGCAGGTGCAGGCATTCACGGCATCAGGCAATGTTCGGAACGGGCGCTGTGCATTGCAACGAGTTCCGAACGTGCCCCGCCGGGATTTCGCGCCGAAGCTCGTCGAGATTGAGAACGCGCCGGGTGCATTCACCCGGCGCGTCTCCTGTTCGCGAATTGATGCCTGCTATCCGCGCACTTTGCCGCGCGAGAGCTGGCGGACCATCGGCATCGGCGCGGTCGGGTAGTCGATCAGCATCGGCTCGTTGAGACTGAACCCTTCGCGCAACGCCTCGCGGAGCTGTTCCGGCGTCTCGGCGCGGCGGCCGGCGATGTTGAACGCCTTCGCCAGCGTCACGAAGTCCGGGTTCTCGAGCGTGCTGGCGATCTCGCGGCCGCCGTAGCGCGTGCGCTGGATCGCCTTGACGTTCCCGTAGGCGCCGTCGTTGAAGACGACCGCGACGACGTTGATACCGTGCTGCTTGGCCGTCGCCAGCTCCGGCATCGTGTAGAGGAAGCCGCCATCGCCGTTGACCGAGACGACCGGCACGTCCGGGCAACCGACCTTGACGCCGAGCGAGGTCGCGTAGCCGTAGCCGAGCGTCCCCTGGAAACCGGAGGTGATGAAGGTGCGTGGCTCGTAGACCGGGAAGCCGATGTCGGAGAAGGCCGCCACCTGCGTAACATCACCAACGAAGCGGCCATCGTCCGGCAACTCCTGGCGGATCACCTCGGCGATCGACGCCTGCGGCTGGCCCTTCTCGAACAGCTCCTCGCTGACCTGCTCCTTGACGACAGCGATCTCGTCGTTCCGCGATTCACGCTTCCCGTTGTGGCGCTCGACCTTGTTTGCCAGCGCTGTCAAGCCGTTGGCCGCATCGGCGACGATCCCAACGTCCGGTGGCGTGATCCGATCGAACTCCTCTGCGTCGACGTCCATCCGGACGACCTGCAACCCGTCGATGCCCCAGTCGGTCAGCGGGCGCTCGAAGCGCGTGCCGACGGCCAGGACGGCGTCGGCCTTCGCCCAAACCTTGTGACCGCCGAGCAGCGAGAGCGCCAGCGGGTGGCGGTCGGAGAGGACGCCCTTGGCAGCTGGCGTCATGATGACTGGCGCCTGGAGCGTCTCGGCCAGTTGCCGGATCGCCTCACCTGCCTCGGTCGTCCCACCACCGGCGAAGATGACCGGATACTTCGCCGCACCGAGGATCTTCGCGGCCCGCTCCAGCGCGTCCTCGTCGATCTCCGGTGTCGCGCCATTCTTCGCTGCGTCGAGTAACGTCACATCGCCCTGCTCGCCCATCACACCCGGCGGCATCTCGATCACGACCGGTCGTGGCCGGCCGCTCGTCAGTTGCTGGAACGCTTCCCGAACGGCAGCCGGGGCGTCCTGCGGGGTGTTGACGCTGGCCGTCCACTTGGCGATATGCGCGATCATCCCAATCTGGTCGGGAATCTCATGCAGCGCGCCCATGTTCTTGCCGATCTGATGGTCGAAGATCTGCCCCGTCAGGCACAGCACCGGCGAGTTACAGGCCCAGGCGGTCGAGAGCGCGCCGGAAGCGTTCAGCAGGCCCGGCCCCGGCACGACCAGACAGACGCCGACCTTGCCGGTCGCCTGCGCGTAGCCGAACGCCATGTAGGCCGTCGACTGCTCGTGGCGGGTGTGGTAGACGCGGACAGCGTCCTGCTCGTCGTAGAGCGCGTCGAAGATGTTGTCGAGCTGGACGCCCGGCAGCGCGAAGATCGTGTCGACCCCATAAGCCTTGAGCGACCTGACGATCGCCTGCCCACCGGTCATCTGTGTCATCGGTTCCCCTTCCGAAGTGCTGAGTGCTGAGTGCTGAGTGCTGAGTCCTCTTCAATGTGCGAATCGCGTTTCCTCCCCAGTGTTCCCTGCGCGATGATAGGGAAGTAGGCAGGGAATGGCAACGTCGTGACGTGCGGCCATCGCCCCTACGCGGGGAGTATCCTTACTCAGCACGCAATTCTCAGCACGCAGCACTCAGGAGGACCCATGTGCCGCAGCATCATCAAGCTTCGCAATGAGGAGACACCGGCGACGGAGGAGGAAGTCCGCGCCGCCGCGCTTCAGTTCGTCCGCAAGGTCAGCGGATACCGTCAACCGTCGCGCCGCAATGCCGAGGCGTTCGAGACGGCGGTCGATGAGATCGCGCTCGCGACCCAGCGGTTGCTGGACGCGCTCGCCACACCGCAGCAGGTGGCGACGGCCGCTGACTGACTCCACCTACAGCTCCAGTACCCACGTCTCGCTGATGAGGTCGTGGCCGAAGTGGCGGCCCGGTTCGCTGTCGACCAGCCGGAACCCGGCCTGCTCGTAGATGTGGCGCGCGGCGGTCAGGACGTGCATCGTCCAGAGCGTGATCTGCATGTAGCCGGTGGCGCGGGCAAACGCGACGCACGCATCGACCAGCCATCTGCCCAGCCCCAGCCCGCGCGCGTCCGGCTCGACCAGCAGCAGCCGCAGCTTGGCAACCGTCCCTCCGCCGGAGACGAGAAACACGCAGCCGACGCGCTCGCCGTTGCGTTCGGCGATCCAGCAACGCTCGCGGGTCGGGTCGAAGCGCGGGACGAAGCCGCCGATGATCTCGGCGACGACGGCTTCGAACTGGATATCCCAGCCGAACTCCTCCGCATAGAGGAGCCCATGCCGCTCGACGACCCAGCCGATGTCTCCCGGCCGCAGGTCGTGGCGCAGCCTGACGTTCGTGTCGGGATCGTCACTCATCAAGATCGTCCTCTCATCGTCACGCTACCAGTCGCAGCAGCCAGTAGACGAGCATCCCGCCAACGATGCAGGCCCAGGTCTTCCGCGTCAGATACGAGATTCCGGCTGCGCAGGCGGTCGCGATGATGCCGTCGACATCTGGTCGTTCCGTGCCGTCAGGCTCGCCATTACCAGCGCCGACAGGGTCGCGATCGGGACATAACCGAGCGTCCGTTCCCAGACGGGCGGGATCGTCGCCGTCGCGGCGATGAACCCGCTCAGCCGGATCGTCTGGATGCTGACCGCCATCAGCAGCACGACTGCCAGCGTGTTCATCGCGGTCTCCAACGTTCGGCAGCAGCTGCTCCCGCCACGCTTCCTGCCAGCCCCGCCCCGAGGACGGCCACTCCGGATGGAACGACCTGCACCAGCGCCACGACGGTCGCAGCCGCCACCACAACCGTCACGATCGCCGGTCGCGTTCGCACAAGCGGCACGAGGACAGCCAGAAACGCCAGTGGGGCAACCAGGTCGACGCCAATCCCGCGCGGATCGGGGATCGCGTCACCAACCGTGATCCCGAGCGCCGTCCCGATGTTCCAGCCCAGGTACATACTGGCTCCGGCGCCGATCAACCCCGGCAGCGTCAACCGGCCGCTGCCGGCTGCCACGCCGTAGGCGCCTTCCGTCAGGAAGAAGGCACCCGGCAATCGTCCGAGCCAGCCCGGTCGTGTTTCTCTACCTGCCGCAAGCCCGATCAGCAGCAGTTGGACGTTCAGCAGCAGCGTCGTCACCAGTACGATCACCCACGACGCGCCGTCGTCGAGGAGTGAGACGGCGCTGATCTGGGCGGCGGCTGAAAAGACCAGCAGACTCATCACCTGTGCCTCGATGGCGCCCAGACCGGCGCCATGCGCCGCCAGGCCGTAGGCCAGTCCGACCGGTATTGCCCCGGTCCACAGCGGCAGCATCGCGGCGAACCCGCGCACGAAGAGCGCCCGGTTCGCCGATCGTTGCCGCTCGGGCGGACCCGCAGTCTGTTCGATTGCTGGTGTTTGCGATGTCGGGTGATGCATGTCCTGACCTGAACCAACGTCATCTCTCGTCCGAAGGGGCAATCGCTTTCGACTATGCTAGGCAGCATCGCGGGGCGAGTCATCGTCATCGGAGTCGAATTCTGGCGAGGCAGTCATTGGTGGCACGAACAGCGAGCGACCCCGGCGCATCAGGCGGCTCCCGACTGCGCGCGATCCGGCGCGCGGCCGGCAGAACGCAACTGTGGGTCGAGGCTGAGGCGGACCTGGGGACCGGCTACTTGCAACGCCTCGAATCCGGCCGGGTGGCCCAACCCGAGCGCGGGACGCTGGAGCGCATCCTCAACGCGCTCGACACTCGCTACAGCGAACGGCGCGAGGTGCTGGAACTGTTCGGCTACGCCGTCTCAACCCCGCCACCGGACGACGCCGACATCGCCTGGGCGCGCGACATCTGCCACCACGAATTGCACGATGTGCCATTCCCCGCCTTCGTGCTGGATTGCACCCACCGGCTGATCGCCTGGAACCGGATTGCCCCACGCCTGTTCGGGATCGTGCCGGACGATCCATCCTTCGGGCGGATCGCTGGTGAGTCGTTCCTGGTCGCCTGGTTCGACCCGTCGTCGCCGATCTGTCCACGCGTGGCCGAGCCGGACGTGCTCTTGCCGGCCATCATCCGCGCCTTCCAGTACGAGATGCGGCAGTTCGGCCACGAACCGTGGTATGCCGGGATCATGGGTGAGTTGCTCGCGCTGCCACGCTTCCAGCACTACTGGGCGTTCGTCGAGCAGACGCCTCCTCCGGTCAGTGCCGCCCGCGCACTGGTTCCCGTGCGCCTGAACATCCCCGGCACCGGCACGCTCCAGTTCCGGCTCGCCTCCGAGCCGTTCGTCCGCGATGCACGCTTCCGGATGGTCTACTACGTCCCCGGCGACCTCGTCACGATGCAGTGGTGCGCGAACTGGTCGTCGTCACCAGTCGATCGTCAGTCCAGGACGGGCGATCTCGACCGATCCTGAAAAGACGGCCTCGGCTTGAGAGCGGGAGACCTCGGCATCGTGTTCCGGCCAGATGTGGGTCAGGACGAGCGTTCCGACTCCGGCGTCGCGCGCGAGCGTCGCAACTTCGACGGCGGTCGAGACGCCGCGAAAAGTATCCGGATCGGCGGGCGGCTTCGGCAGCGACGCTTCCGCGACCAGCACGTCCGCACCGGTCACGAACGGCACCAGGCTGGTGGCATCGCCGTTGTCAGCAGTGTAGACGAGGCTGCAACTGTCGTTGCCCGTAACCCGGATCGCCCAGCACGGGATGTAGTGGCGCGTTGGGGTGAACCGAACGATCGCATCACCGATTGTCAGCGGTTCGGCCGGGTCGTACTCGTGGAGATCGAACACCGTCGTCGAAAGCTGCGCGACATCATCCGGCCCCGGCCAGTGTCCGCGCCGTCGCGAGCAGAGCATCGACCCCGCCAGGCGGGAGCCAGAGCGGCAGCAAGCGGGGCAGCGGCACCGGATTGTGGATCCACCCCCACCAGAGCGCGAGCAGGTCCAGCATGTGATCGACATGCATGTGCGAGATGACGACGGCGTCGAGGGCGGCCATCTCGGTATGCTGCCGCAGTTCCGGCAGCGTCCCCGGCCCGAGATCGAGCACGAGCCGTGTCCCCCCAGCTTCGACCAGATATCCGGAACAGCCTTGGCGCGGCCCCGGCCCGGCCGACGCTCCACCGAGGACGGTCAGCCGCATCCGTGTCGTTCCGCTCAACTTGTCCTGCCTGCTTCATTCACGCGGAAGTCGGGCCACAGGATAGCGCGTCGGGTCAACGAGATGCGCCCCGGCTGTCAGGCCGGAGCGCATCTGCGTCGATCGGGATATCGCTGTGGGCTAGTCTGTTCGCCGGACGATGTTGAGCGCGGCATTGGGCGACGGGGCGACCAGATCGACGTAGGTGACCGTTCCCGTATTCAGCCGCAGGACAGCCAGCCTGCCGGTCGCCTTCAAGTTGATGTAGGCCGTATTCCCGTTGATGATCATGCCGTCGGGCTGGTCGACGACACCCGGTGTGCCGATCTCGAACGATCTGACCGCCAGCGTCTCCAGTGAGACGGTGTAGAACCGGTCATTGCCACGGCCGATGATGTTGACCTCCTTGCCGTTGGCGCTGACGACTGGGGTGTGCAAATCTCTGGCGCCGGCGAAGGTGTGCAGCAATGTCGGTGTGTCCGTCGCGAGGTCGATCGTGTACAGGAAGCCGTCGGTTCCGTTCTCGGAGGTGAAGTAGAGCTGCTTGCCGTTGCGAGTCCAGTCGTAGTTGCAGCGTGCCTGACCATTGATGTCGATCGTGCCGGTCACCTGCATCGCCTCCAGGTCAACGATCGCGATGTCCTGGCCGGAGAGCGTGACGTACGCCTTGTTGCTGTCCGGCAGGAAGATCGTGCAGACGGGGCTGGCAGGGAGCGCGA
Source organism: uncultured Chloroflexia bacterium (assembly GCA_963763325.1). Lineage (GTDB taxonomy): Bacteria > Chloroflexota > Chloroflexia > Thermomicrobiales > CFX8 > JBBECJ01. Next base: position 124,675 of record CAVXOL010000021.1, on the reverse strand, counting down.
CACGGCCGGTCTCCGTCCAGGTTCGCGACTGCGTATCGGCGGCGACACGAATCAGTTCGCGGGTGGACTGCTGGGCGACGTAGACGGCCGATCCATCTGGCGATGGCGCGGCTTCGTGGACGCCGCTCGTGCCGAAGTCGAGTGTTTGAACCACTTCATGGGTCGAGGCGTCGAGAACGATCATGTCTCCGACTGTGACGCCCGCGACGTAGGCGAACTGGCCGTTCGGCGAGAATCGCGTCAAGTGTGGGCCGGTTCCAGCCGGGAGCTGGATCGTGTTGACCAGGGTCTCGCCGCGCATGATGAAAATCCGGCTGGTGTCCTGGCCCATGACCCACATCTCGGGACCGCTCTGTGCCGCTGTCGCCATCGGCAGGATGCTGAGCAGCAGGATTGCCGAGACGAGCAGCCACCGGAACCGGGCCGTGCGCGTGTTCAGGGTTGGCATTGAAGTTCTCCAATCGGTTTGCACGTTGAACGGTTGGTTGAGTGATTTCTGCCGAATGGTGCCCTCCCTTCTCGTATGAACGGAACGCAGGTCGAGAGTCCGCCGGGCGCTTTTTCGCGCAACCTGACGGTGACCTCGATCGACGTCCGGCGAATCTCTCGACGGTATCGACTGTAGTCCTGAGGAAGGCGCTTTCGCGTCCGTGGAACTGCGTAGATGATGGTCCGATCTGGAAATTGGGTACTACGTAGTCGAGGTATGACTTTCGACGCCCAGGTGGGTGAGTGCCCACGCAGTTGCCTCGGCTCGGTTGTGCGCGTCGATCTTGCCGTACAGGTTCGCGATGTGGCGCTCGACGGTCCGGACGCTCAGGTAGAGCGCGTCGCCGATCTCACGGTTGCTCTTCCCGGCAGCCAGCAGACGGAGGACATCTCGCTCGCGTGGTGTCAGCAGCGGTCGTGATATCTGAGGCGGGATGACAAGGGGGGCTACCTCAGGAAGCTGAAACCGTCGGGCGAGTTCGATGGCGGCATCCATAGGGAGCCGACATCCGGCGTCAAACGTTTCCTGCCAGCAGTGTGGATCGACGCTCCTTTGCGCGTTCTCGCGATGGCGCTCGTGTTCCAGCCGGCGCGATCGTGGGACGATGACACCGGTTCGCGACCGCCACTCGCTCGTCGCTCCATACAGAAGCGCGGAGGTTTCGGCGCCTCCCATAGCCCCAGCAACGGCCGCGACGCCTTCGACACACTCGACGGTTTCGTCGATCGAAAACGGGCTGGAGTTGAGGTAGGTTTGGAACCAGCGGGCGGCGTCTTGGATCTTGCGTTGGAGAAGGCTGAGTTGCCCGAGCCGAAGGTAGTTCGTACTTGCGAACCCATTCTGGCGCGACCGTAGGGCAACAGGGATGCTCTCACGAAAGAAGGCATCCGCCGCGGCATACTCACCGCGCTCATTCTCGATGAGACCGAGCGCGGTGAGGCCCATCGCCACTGCCCATTCGTGGCCGATCGCACGTGCTTCGGCAAGGCTGGATTCCACGAACTCCCGAGCGCGGGTCAGATCGCCGCGCTCCAACGCAACCTCTCCGAGCGCCCGTGTTCCCCCGATCGCCATCCACGCGGCTTCTGGATACGTCCGCGCGTAATCCAGCGTGTCCTGAAATCCTCGTTCCGCCGTGTCGAGATCGCCCCGGAGTAATGCAACGTGCGGGGGATCGCTCATGACGCGGGCCTCGCGTGCTCGGATTCCATGTGCGCGGTAGCCTGCCAACGCCTTTTGAAGCGCAGCAAGACCACTCTCGTATTCTCCGAGGTTGAGCGACATCGCGCCGAATGCATCCAGCGCGCGAGCATGGAGTGGCCCAGGCACGTCGCCTGGCAGGGCCAGCGCCTGCGCCAGCCAGTCTCGCGCCTCGCGATAGTCGGCCTGAGTGTTCCAGAAGCGACGCATCGCGCCGCAGAGTTGCAGCGCGGTCGCTGCATCGCCACCGTCGATCGTCCGTCGCAGGACCGAGCGGATGTTGTCGTGCTCGGTCACCCACGCGTCGATGACCGCCGGGTCGATGGGATACGTGTAGAGCTTCGGATCGTTCTGTTCGGCATAATCGACATAATAGCGAGTGTGGCGTAATTGAGTTCCGTTCAACTCGTCAGTCGTCGCGAGCAGTTCCAGGCCGTACTCGCGTATCGTCTCCAGCATCGTGAAGCGCGGTTGATCGGTCGGGCGGGGAGCCTCGACGATCAGGCTGTGCTCGATCAGCGCTTCCAGCCGGTCGACTGTTTCGACATACGTGAGTGGTACGTCATCGCTGATGATGGCGGCGGATCCCTCGACCGACCAGCCGCCGACGAAGACGGCCAGGCGTCTGAAGCTCGCCTGCAAGCGCTCCTCCAGCAGCCGGTAACTCCAGTCGATCGTGGCGCGCAACGTCCGCTGCCGCTCGGGCGCATCGCGCGCGCCGGTCGTCAGCAGAGGGAGCGGGCTGTCCAGCCGTTCGAGGAGAGTTACTGGAGAGAGGACCGTGACGCGTGACGCCGCCAGCTCGATCGCGAGCGGTAGCCCATCGAGCCGGGCGCAGATCGCAGCGATGGCCGGCAGCATCTCGTCGGTGATCGTGAGATCTGGACGGACGGCGGACGCGCGCTGGGTGAAGAGCACGACGCTCTGGTTCTTCCGGAGGTCATCTGGCGCATTGGCGGTGTTTCGCTCCGGGACCGGCAGCGGCTGGAGTGGCAGGACGCGCTCGCCGGTGATGCGCAGGATGGCTCGGCTCGTCGCGAGAATCGACAGGTTTGGGCATGATGAGAGCAGTTCGGCGAGCAGCGGGACGGCATCGAGCAGATGTTCCAGATTGTCGAGAACCAACAGTCGTCGCCCGTCGCCGATGTGGGCGACCAGCCCCTCGGCAGTCGTGCCTAGACCGCTCGCTTGTACGCCGAGTGCTCGCGCGATGGCTGGAGCGACCTGATCGGGCGATTGGACGGTCGCGAGTGGGATGAAGGTGACGCCGTCCGTGAATTCGCCAAGGAGACGCCGTGCGACTTCGATCGCCAGCCGGGTCTTGCCGACGCCACCAGGCCCGGTGACGGTCAGCAGCGGGGTCTCGCCACGTCGCAGGGCGGCGCTGGCCGTCTCGATCTCGTTGTGCCGGCCAATCAGCGGTGTCCTCGAAAACGGTAATCCGCTCATGGCAGTGAAGACTCCTGGCCGCTACGCCGTCCCGGTGATCGCAGCCGCGCTCCCACGGCCGACGCTGACGATGCCGAAGCGCACCTCCTGGAAGCCAGCCTCATCGACCCGGTGCGCCCAGAGCTCGGCCAGATCGCGAACGCCATCGCGCGCCGCCCGCCGAGGCGGCTGGATGACGACGGCCAGCCTGCCGCCTGGTCGCATCACGCGCGAATCTCTTGCAGGTTGACCACCGGCTGCGGCCAGTCGCGCGGGCTGTTGACGGCCAGCACCTTGTGGAACGTCGTGCCCGGCCACGGCAGGTGTGACGCCAACCCCTGCTGCAATTCGACGTAACCGCTGGCGAGTGCGTCAGCGTTTCGCGCTCGTGCTTCTTCGAGCAGATCCGCTGACGGCTCGATCCCGCAGACCTTGCCAAGAGCAGCGATCTCGGCCGCCTGTTCGATGCCAACCCCGGCGCCGCAGCCGACCTCCAGGACGATGTCCTCGAGCTGCAACTCCAGCAGACCGACTGCGCGCCGGTACAGTTCCGCTTCATCCCGCCCCGATATCACCCCGGCCAGCTTGCGTGCGACTGTCCGCGGGAACACCATCAGTTGCGTTGCCCGTGACTCTATCGGCGTGGATGTTTCCAACTCACTCATATTGCGAGCGTATCATAGCCCCTGTTCCCTGATCCCTGTTCCCTCAGCTAAAACGCCACCTGCGGCACGGCCCGTTCGGGCGCGGCTGCATCGAGGGTGAAGAGTGGCTCCTGCACAAAGCCGAGCATCCCGGCGACGAAGACGGCCGGGATCGTCTCGCGGGCGGTGTTGTACTCCATGACGCTGTCGTTGTAGTGCTGCCGGGCAAACGCGATCCGGTTCTCGGTGCTCGCGAGCTCCTCCTGGAGCGCGAGCATGTTCTCGCTGGCGCGCAGTTGCGGGTAGTTCTCGGCGACAGCGAACAGCGAGCGGATGGCCCCCGTCAACTGGTTCTCGGCCTCGGCGCGTTGCGGGACGTTCGCGCCGGCCGCGATCGCCTGGCTGCGCGCGGCTCCGTTACCCGTTCGAGAATGCCCTGTTCGTGCGCCATATATCCCTTGACGGCGTTGACCAGATTCGGGATCAGATCATGCCGTCGGTTGAGCTGGACGTCGATCTGTCCCCAGGCATTGCGAACCTGGTTGCGCTTGCCGACCAGCCCGTTGTAGATCACGATCAGCACGATCGCGATCACCAGTAAGACGGCGCCGATGATGATTGCTGGCAACATGGTCTGATCCTTTCGATGCTTCGGGAATCGGTGTTCGGGAATCGGGAATTGAGTAGATCGGCGGCTTCGGGTTCTTACGCCCGCTCTTATCTCGGCAACCTATCCTCGATTCCCAAACACCGATTCCCGACGTCTCACGTTGGCGCGAGCAGCAAAAACAACCCATACACCACTGCCATCAGGATCGCGCAGGCACCGAAGGCCAGCAGCCCCAGGAGCGCGAGGGCGACGACCATCAGGACCGCGACGACTGTCATCAGGATGAACCCGATCGGAACGATGAACAGCCGCACGAGTGGATGGACCTTGGCGTCGTCGCGCACCTGGATTTCGGACGCTTCGGCGCCTGCTGAACCTCGGCGCCGGATGCTCCCATCCGCCGCAGCTTCTGGAGCCGCTTTGCCAGTGGCGGATGGAAGCTGACGACGCTGCCACCGCTGGCTGCGCTGAAGCCGGACCCGATCTGCGGACCGACGACGAAGAGCAGGTCCGGCCCACTTGCCACCAGGGATGATCGCGCCACGCTGGATCAGCCCGTTCAGTCCCTGGGCGATCCAGTCGGGTTGCCGGGTGAGCTGAACAGCCGTTGCGTCGGCCAGGTAGCGGCGGGTCCGCCAGAGGAAGGCCAGCAGTGGCTCCAGCATGAAGCTGGTCATCATCATGATCATGATCTGCGGCAGTGTCGCCGCCATGTAGTAGGGCAACATCACCATCATGCGCGCCATCTTCAACGCCCTCGGCACGGCATAGGCGACATAACGGCGCTGGTACCAGACGATCAGACCTGCGAGTCCGAAGACGCCCAGCAGTGACAGGCGCCGTAGCGCGTCGGGGAACTCGAGTAGCAGCGTCGCCATGAAGACGACGATGAAGAGCATTGGGAAATACAGCAGCCACCGGACCGATGGGCCCGGCCGCTCGACGACCGCGCCAGCACCCTCGTCCATATCCGAGAAGTCGTCCTCCTGGTTCTCCCAGATGCCCGATGTCAGCATCTCCGAGATGATGTTCGCCTCGGCGGCGCGCTCTTGCGGCTTGTGGCGGCTGAAGACGTAGCCGAGCATCCGCTTGACGGTCGTTCGGGCCGGACCGGAGATCGGTGCCTTGACGAGCGCCGAGGCGAACCCGAAGGTCTGGTAGATGGCGACGATCGACATCGCGCCGCGCAGGTCACCGTTGCCGATCGAGGCGATCAGGTGCGCCAGAACACCCTGTGTCTCGTCGCGGTCGAGATCGTCCAGCAGTGCTCGGGAGACAACGATTGTGGCGTCTTCAGGCGAGGAGCCAACTGCCGCGGCGTTTGCAACACTTGCGTCGATCAGCCTGACGCGTGGCGGCGGCAGACCGGCCGCAATCGCCATCTCCTCGACGACGTTGACGAGCTGGCGCTCCTCGAGATCGGTCATCACCGGCTCGCGCGCGCCGAGTGAGAGGAGGACGCCACCAGCGCCGCCGTGCCGGAAGAGGTGGATCAATGCCGGCCAGATCATCAGCATCAGGATGATGCCCGGCAGGAGCCAGACCGCCGCTGCCTTGATGAACAACGAGATCGGTACCCGGCTGAAGTCATCTTCCTCGACAAACGGCGTCGCCGGATCGTCGGTTGCTTCAACGACATCGCCCAGGACGAGACCGGTGTCGCGGTACGTGTCCCAGACGATATCCGGGACCGGCACAACGATGTGCAGCAGCCGCGTCAGGATCAGGATTGTGGCGAACAGGACCGGCGTTAGCACCAGCGAGAGCGGAATACCGGTAACGATCGCGGCGACAGCCGATCCAGCCGTCAGCTTCCAGGTCGCGCGACGGTGGCGGCGCTGGGCAGCGAAGAAGCTCTCCCGGTTGGCCGGCCCCAGCACTGGCGCATAGAGCGATGCCTCGTCAGCCCTGGCACGCGGCTGGGCCGGCGCGGTCTGGACGATCTGCGGCGCGGGAGCCGGTTGCGCTGCCATGCCGGGTATCCCGGCCGGGAACGCCGCGGCGATCGCGGCAGCATCGGTCAATGGAAGGGCCATCTGGTCATCGCGAGTCTGGGGCGTCCGGTTCGCGTGCAGTGGCTCCCCGCACGACTCGCAGGTCGCGTTCCGCTGGGGGTTCCATAACCCGCACCTGGGACAGACCATCTCGGACCGTTCCCGTTCACGATGCCCCGTGATAATCGCGCACAGTGTAGCGCATCCGCTAACCTGTTCGCGACAACCTGTGAATCACACGAAGTGGTAAACGGAGGTTTGTTGCGAACAGCGAACGGCATGTCGGAGATGCATCATGTTCGCCCTGGAGGCTGGATGCAGATTGAGACTGAGCGGCTGCTCCTGCGCGAGTTCCGTGCTGAGGACTGGCCCACGATCCTGGACTACTGGAACGACCCGCGTTACCAGCGTTACAACCCCGACCTGCCCGATCGGGAGGGGTTCGTCCGCGATCTCGTCGCCATGTTCGTCTCGTCGCAGGCGGAAGATCCGCGCTGCAAGTGGCAGTTGGCCCTCATCAGCAAGCCGGATGGCCGTCTGATCGGCAACTGCGGTATCCGTGTCAACGATCCCGACCTCGGCGAGGCCAACATCGGCTACGAACTGAACCCGGACGACTGGGGCAATGGCTACGCAACCGAAGCGGCAACGGCCATCGTCCGCTTCGGCTTCGAGGAGCTGAAGCTGCACCGCATCTGGGCAGAATGCGTCGCCGACAACATCGGCTCAGCACATGTCCTCGAAAAGCTCGGCATGCGCCGCGAAGCGCACTTCCGGGAGCACCAGTACTTTCGCGACCGCTGGTGGGACACCCTGATCTACGCCATCCTCGACCATGAGTGGCGTCAATGGCAGCGTCCTGCAACGAAATCCGATCTGGCTGGATCGAGATTGTCACGAGACTGATACATCTGCCGCCGCTGTCACCCGCTTTTGCGACAGGCCAGCCGCTAGTGTGAGCGAGATGAGTGTGGACGCGTTCCACACCAGCCGCAGCACGAAGGGGGCAGACCATGACATTTGATGTACGTCTCGGAGCCGTCGTTTTCAGCACGGACACCAAGCAGGTCGGCAAGGTAGACGGTCTGGTTGTCGATGCCGACAAAATGAACCTGGTCGAGATCATCGTTCATCAGGGGTCTCTCTTCCCAACCGACCGAATCGTCGGTATGCGTCATGTCGATCGCGTTAACGCGGAAGGCACCGTCTACCTGAACATCGATGCAGCCGAAGTTGAGAAAATGCCGCCCCTCGTGACCCATGACTACGTCGTCGCCGACACGACCAACTACCGGTCAGCGCGGTTTGCGGTCGGGGGCGGCCCCACCATGAGCCAGCCTGTCATGTGGGGAGCCGGCTCGGTTGGTCGGGGGATGCACGTCTCAGATCCAGCTGGATATCTCGCGGCCGTGATCGAGGCGGCACCGGTCCAGGTGCGATCCGACCTGCCCGATACGTCGATCCTGATCGACACCGGTACCGATGTCATCGCGTCCGACGGGCAGAAGATCGGGACAGTCGAGCATGTTGTCTACAAAGACGACGGCGACCTGATCGAAATCGTTGCCAGAACAGGACTGATCCATCACCTCGATTTCAAGATCCCGACGTCCTGCGTCGCGGCGATCACGCACAAGCATGTGCGCCTGAACGTCTCAGCCGAGATCATCCGGGGCTGGTAGCAGGCTGGCAGACGGTGTCGCGCGAACCGTGAGACTGTGAATGCGCTCGGGCAGGAAGGGACGTGATGCGTGGTTGATACGATCTCTCCGCGCATCTCCAGCACGGATCTGCGGATCGACCCGTATGGGCCTGCCGAGATGGCTGGCCGCGCGCAAACGGTGGGCATTGCCAAGGCCCAACTGGACACGCTGACGCTCCTGACGCTCGGCGTCCTGGCCGGGGCATTCATCGCGCTTGGGGCCGTCTTCTCGACCGTCATCGGCGTTGACTCGACGCTCGGCTGGGGGCCGACCCGGCTCCTGGCTGGTATCGCGTTCTCACTGGGCCTGATCCTGGTCGTCATTGCCGGGGCAGAGCTGTTCACCGGCAACACGCTGATCGTGATGGCCTGGCTGGGGCGACGCGTCTCGACCCGGCTGCTCCTGCGCAACTGGGTCCTGGCATATGCTGGCAACCTGGTTGGCGCGCTTGCAACAGTTGGGCTGGTCTACGCTGCCGGGCAGTGGAAGCTGGCCGATGGACGTGTGGGCGCCAGCGCGGTCTCGATCGCGAATGCAAAAGTGGAGCTATCGTTCACCGAGGCCGTGGCGCGCGGCATCCTCTGTAACGCACTCGTCTGCCTGGCAGTCTGGCTCTGCTTCTCGGCTCGCAGCAACGTCGATCGGATCTTCGCGATCATCCCGCCGATCGCCGCCTTCGTCGCGGCCGGCTTCGAGCACTCGATCGCCAATCTCTACTTCATACCGCTCGGCATCCTGCTCAAGGACGAGGAGGCGGTCATCGCCGCCGGTGGCCCGGCAGCCGACGCGACTACCGGCTTGACCTGGACCGGGTTCCTGTTCGATAACCTGCTGCCCGTCACCATCGGAAACCTGATCGGCGGCGGCCTGCTGGTTGGCGGTATCTACTGGCTCGTCTACCTGCGTGGATCGCAGAGAGCCGGTGACGCCGCCATCGTAACGAGTGACGGTGTCACCGAGGCCGGCGCACTCACGCCTCGCGACGCAGGCCGGCGTATTGCAACCCGGCAAAGACGCTGACGGCTGCCGCCTGTGCAATCGACAAACGCGACACCGATGCCCGATGGATCGACCCAGCCAGCGACGAGCGCCAGCAGGCTGACAGCTGCCCAGGTCAGGTTGGCGCCGACGACTGCCCAGGCACCGGGACGTGGGATCTCCGCGCGCGTCGCGACATAGGCGACGAACGCCGCGTAGGGCAGGAACGAGATACCGGCGACTCGCAGCAGCGAGACCGGCAGATCGAACAGATCCCCGAGCGGCCCGGCGGCCAGTGTCAGCAGCAGACCGGCGCTGCCGGACACGACGACATCTGCCAGCAGCGACCGGCGTAGCAACGACGATTGTTCGGCGTTGGTTCTCAGGATGGCAGTGATCACAGATTCCTCCTGTCCATATCTCGCGAGGGGCGGTGGACGCCGCCCCTCGGACCGTGCAACGGAACGCTGTTGCTACTGGGGATAGCGGTCGAAGAACCCGGTGATCGACTGCAGCCGGCCGTCAGGCCCGACGACCCCGAAGTCGATCCCGATAACGGCAGCCTCGCCACCGTCCGTCGGGCCGATTTCCCATTGAAAGCGGATGCGGTCGTGGTGGCTATCGACCGGCCCGGCCAGCCGGACCACATAGCCGTCGAACTGTTCCTGAGCAGCCGCGATCATCGCGTCGATGCCGCTATGGCGCTCCCCGGACAGCACCGGATCGAGATAGCTGCCGTCTTCGGCCCATGCCTCGGCGATCAACCCGCGCCGCCGCACCGGGTCAGTCTCGTTCCAGGCCGCGACGTAGGTATTAACCGTTGTGCTGACATCCGTCGTCGTGGACATGCTGGACCTCCTGTGTCCCTGTCTGGCCGGCGTCACCCATCGTCGCCGGCTACCGTGCGTCCATTCTGCCGGGGAATCTACATGCCGTCGATTACGTCGCAGGTAATGGCGGCGATGCGCGATCGGCGGTACGATCCCGACATGGCACAGGCACAGCGCACCCATCGATCGGTTGGAGAGCAGTTGCGAAACTGGCGGCAGCATCGCCGGCTCAGCCAGCTTGACCTCGCCCTGAACGCCGATGTCTCGACCCGGCACCTCTCGTTCGTCGAGACTGGCCGGTCGCAGCCAAGCCGTGAGATGCTGGTCCGGCTGGCTGAGCATCTCGACGTCCCGCTGCGTGAGCGCAACACGCTGCTCGTCGCCGCAGGTTACGCGCCTATCTATGCCGCGACACCGCTCGACGACCCAGCCATGCGTATTGTGCGTGAGGCGGTCGATCTCGTCCTGGCCGGTCACGAGCCGTATCCCGCGCTGGCCATCGACCGGCACTGGAACCTCGTCGCAGCCAACCGCGCCGTCGGGCCGTTACTGGATGGCGTCGCGCCCGAGCTGCTGGCACCGCCCGTGAATGTCCTGCGGCTCAGCCTCCACCCCGACGGCCTCGCGCAGCGAACGGCAAACCTCGCCTTCTGGCGCAGCCACATCCTGACGCGGCTCGCGCGGGAGGTTGAGATGAGCCACGATCCGGTCCTGGCGGACCTGCACACGGAACTGAGCGGGTATCCCGCCCCAGACGACAACGCCCATCGCCTTGATGATGCTCGCTACGGCGACCTCGTCGTCCCGATCCGCCTGCGGACCCCCAACGGCCTGCTCTCATTCTTCACGACAACGACCGTCTTCGGCACCGCCGTCGACGTCACCCTCGACGAGCTCACGATCGAGTCGTTCTTCCCGGCCGATGCTGCGACCGCCGAGGCGTTGCGGCGTGACACGTGACGCGTTGACGAGGACACGACTCTTCGACTTGTCATCCTGAACCGCAGTGGAGGATAAGCCAAGGACTCACGCGACGCATGGAGATACGGCGGCATCTCACAGCCGGTAGGGGCCGATCCTGTATCGGCCCGCGCCGTGAGGCGTCCCGTTGATGCTGTTATGGTTCCCACGGGTGCCAGTCGACTGGCGACCTGTGGCAAGCGCATACCATCGTCAAACCGGGCGCCTCACGGCGCGGGCCGATACAGGATCGGCCCCTACCGGCTGTGAATGCCGCGTTATCTCCCAGGCATCAGGAGTCCCGCAACTCATCCCGATACGATGACAACGCACGTCGGTAGCGTTCGATCGTTGCGTCGTCGCTGGTGGTGAGGATCACATCAAAGGCGAGTGCGAGCGCTTCGTCCGGCTCATTGTTCGAGAGGCGGGAGAGCGCCAGGAAGCAGCGCATCGCGTGATTCTCGGGATAGGCGATGACACCCCGTTCAAGTAGCGCCAGCGAATCGACGACCCGCCCGACGTTGCGATACGTGCTGCCGAGACCCAGGACGAGTCCCTCCTGCTCCGGCTCCGGCAGCCCGAGCGCCAGCGCCCGCTCGTAATAGGGGACGGCGTCCTCTTCCAGCCCGAGATAGTCGTGCACCCAGGCCGCCTGGTACTGGACCTCGGCGTCATCGGGAAGCTCCCCCGCCAGCGCGATCAGCAGTGGACGAGCCTGTTCGGCATGGCCACGTTCTCGCAGGCTGACGGCCTCGGCCAGCCGCCGATCGCGCTCAGCCTCCACCGGGCGCGATCCGGACCGAGAACTCCTCCCAGCCGTCAGGGCCTTCCATCCCACGCGTTTCCCAGGCTTCGAGATCGGTCAGCGCCGTCATGTCGTGATGGACGTTACTGGGGATCAGCAGCAGGTCGCCAGGGCGGATCACCTGCTCCCGGATCTCCTTCGGCTGCTCAGGATCACCGATCTTCGCCAGCAGTTCTCCACTCGTCAGCCAGACGACCTGCGACTGCGGATGACTGTGCGCCCAGTGAAAGCCGGCCTCGACCGTCATATGCAGCACCCAGTTCCCGCCAAAGACCAGCCGCCGCCCCCGCCAGCCACCCTCGTGGCCGGTCCACTCCTCGACATCCTCCCACCGCGCGAACGGACCGTCCATCGCACTCCTCCTTCTCGCTCCATCTACGGACGGCCCATTGTACGGGTCATCAGCTATCAGCCGGTCAGCCGGTCGGCCATCAGCAGTCGAAATCAGCCTGTCCGTGCGTATCGGACGGATCGTCCCTATCGAGACAAACCAACAGGCTGATGGCTGACAGCTGACCGGCTGACCGGCTAACTACCCGTCAATCCGTCACCAGCGGCAGGTCCGGGTCGGCGGTCCACTCGGTGAGGGAGCCGTCGTAGACGGCCACGTTGTCGACACCGATCAGGTGCAGGGCGAAAGCCGTGCTGGACGCGGCGATCCCGCCGCCGCAGTAGCTGATGACCCGCTCTCCGGCCAGCGCGCCGCTCTCTTCGAACGTGCGGCGAATGTCGGCAGCCGGCAGGTAGGTCATTGTCGCAGGATCGACGATGCCGGTCGGGCCGGCCGAGGGGACGTTGACGGCGGTCGGGATGTGGCCGCGCCGTCCGTTGTAGGTCAGCTCCTCGCCGCTGTGGTTCGCCGGCGAGAGCGCGTTGACGATGCAGGTCGCGCCGTCCTCGATTGCCGCCAGGACATCCTCCTTCTGCGCGAACAGTTCCGGACGTGGCGTCGGCGTCAGCGTCGCTGCCGGATAGGTCGATGGCTCGGTCGAGACGGGACGCCCCTCGGCAGTCCACTTCGCCCAGCCGCCGTTGAGAACACCGGCGTTGTCGAATCCGGCCGAGCGCAGCATCCACCAGACACGGGCGGCCCAGGCGTTGCCGGCCCGGTCGTAGATGACGACCCGCGCATCGTCGCCAATGCCCAGCCTGCCGAGCGCCTTTGCCAGCTTTTCCGCCGACGGCGCCTCGAAGCGGAAGCGTGGGTTGTCGGTCTCGGACAGGTCCTCGATGATGTCGGCGAAGGCACTACCGGGGATATGGCCGGCAGCCCACTCGTCGCGGCCACTCTCGATCGTCGCCGCCCCGGTCTCAGGATCGCGCTTCAGGAAGACGGTGCTCTCCAGCACCCGCAGGCCGGGATCGTCCAGATGCTCCGCCAGCCAATCGGTCTCAACCAGTGCCGGTACTCGCTCCGTTGGCATGTCCACTCCCTCTGCTATCGACGTTCGCTTTCAGGCGTCAACGGATCGTAGCGTCCGGAGGGAGTGGACTATTCCCCGGTTCTCCTATGCTGACTGGCTGACTGGCTGACCGACTCCGCTACGCCTTGCGCGTCCGTGGGTCGAGATAGTCGCGCAGGCCGTCGCCGACGAGGTTGAAGCCCAGTACAGTCAACGTCAGCGCCAGGCCGGGGAAGGTGATAAACCACCACGAGTCGCGGAAGAACTGGCGTCCGTCAGTGATGAGGCGGCCCCATTCCGGGGTCGGTGGCTGGGCGCCGAGGCCGATGAACGAGAGGCCGGAGGTCGCCAGGACCGCGTAGCCGACATCGAGTGTCATCTGGATGATGACGACGCTGACGGCGTTGGGCATGATGTGGCGCAACAGGATCCTGCTCCCCGGTGTGCCAATCGAGCGTGCCGCTTCGACATACTCACGCGTCTTGATGCTCAGTACCTGGGCGCGCACCAACCGGGCATACCATGGCCAGTAGACGACCGAGAGGGCGATGACGGTGTTGCGCAGGCTTGGGCCGAGCGAGGCGGCGATCGCGATCGCAAGGATCAGCGCCGGGAAGGCCAGGAACATGTCCGTCAGCCGCATCAGCAGCTCATCGATCATCCCGCCGAAATAGCCGGCGACGGCGCCGATGATCGTGCCGCTCGTGACGGCGATGATCAGGATCACGAAGGCAATCGCCAGCGAATACTTCGCGCCTGAGACAACACGAGCGAAGACATCGCGGCCGAGGTCATCGGTCCCGAACCAGTGTTCCCACGAAGGGCCGGTCAGCTTATCGACGATGTTCGGCTGGGTCGGATCGTACATGTCGCCGCGCAGCATGACCAGTTGTTCCCCGAAGGCAGTCATGATCAGGAAGACGACAATGATGGCGACGCCGAGCACGTTCAGTGGCTGGCCGCGGAAGAACTGATTGTTGAAGCGGCGCAGCCTGGCGCGCCGGCTTCTGTCCTCCGAGAGGCGCACGACGCGCCCGGCCCCGGCCAGTGTTTCGGCTGCTTGCGCGCCGGTTGTGCCGCTGTCAGCGACGGGGCGAATTGGTTGGGCGCTCGTCTCTTCAATGCTCATGCGTAGCTTATCCTCGGGTCGATGATGACATACAGCACGTCGACGACCATATTCACAAGCACATACAGGAACGCGATCAGCAGCGTCGTCCCCATGATCGCGTTGTAGTCGAAGCCGTTGATGGCGCTGACGGCGTAGCGCCCAACCCCCGGCCACGAGAAGACGATCTCGACCAGGACAGCGCCACCGAACAACAGGCCGACCTGCAGGCCAAGCACTGTCATCGTCGGCAGCAACGCATTGCCGAGCGCGTGACGGACGACGACGACCCGTTCGGTCAGCCCTTTCGCGCGGGCTGTCCGGACATAATCCTGATTGAGCACCTCCAGCATCCCTCCGCGCACCATCCGGGTCACAACCGCCAGCGATCCGTAGGCGAGGACGGTGGCCGGCATGGTCAGGTGCTTGACGACCGTCCAGAAGAGGCCGATGTCGCCATGCAGCAGCGAGTCGATCGTGTACATGGTCGTAATCTGGCCGGGAGCTTCGGTTGTTGATGGTATGCGTTGACCGTCGGGTAACCAGCCGAGCTTGGCGAAGAAGGCGAACTGGAGCATCAACGCCAGCCAGAAGGACGGCATCGCCAGCCCGGTGATTGAGACGACACGCCCTATCACGTCGACGACACTATTGGGACGGACGGCTGAGATGACACCAAGCGGCAACCCGATGATGACCGAGAGCAGGAAGGCGAACAGTGTCAGCTCGATCGTCGCTGGGAGGTACTGTTTGAGGTCGTTGAGAACTGGCCGGCGCGTGCTGGTCGAATCGCCGAAGTCGAGCATCGCGACCCCTTTGATGTAGTCGACGTACTGGCTGACGAGCGGATCGTTGAGGTTGTAGCGTTCGCGGATGATCTCAACCGATTCCTGGCTAGCGCGCGGACCGGCCACCAGCCTCGCCGGATCACCTGGAATGACGCGCGAGAGGCTGAAAGTGATCAGCGAAAGACCGAAGAGGACGAAGAACAGAAAGATCAGGCGTCTGACAATCATCCGTAGAATCACGGCAGTGTCCTGTTCAAATCAGCGCTAACGGTCGAATGCGCCGGACGGCAACGCTCGCGTGGAGCGTGTCCTGGCGTCTCTCGATGCCTCGAAGGCCGATACTATTCAGTTGGCTCATTCGTATTCCCCAAGTGCGCGGTAGTGTGCCATACGCGCGCCGTGCAACATAGTACGCCGCGCGCGATTTCGCAACACTCGTCGCCGTCTGTCGATTGTGGTGATCGATCTGGTCAGGGCCCGAACATCGCCCGAAGCTCCGGAATCACTCGTTCGGAGATGGTCCGCAGTGTTGGAGTCAGTGGGCCGGCTGGGATGTTGAACAGGAACCAGCGCACGCCGGCCTCGGCGTAGACGCGCACGTGCTCGCGAAAGCGGTCCTCGGAGCCGAGCGGATCGGGGACGATCGTATGAACGGCCTCGAGGACGATCGTGATGCTGGCAGGATCGCGACCAATCGCCGCACACTCTTCAGCGAGTTGCGTACGCAGTCTGGCGATCTCGTCGGGTGTCGTCCCACCCTCCCAGAGGTCAGCGTGGCGCGCGACATGCCGCAGCATTCGCCGCCCCTTGCTGCCGATCAACAGCGGCAGGTGGCCGTTGACCGGCTTCGGCGAGAAGGGCATCTCATCGACGCTGTAGTAGGTGCCATGGAACGTGGTTGTGTCCTGCCGTTCGAGCAGGTGCAATATCTCCAGCGCCTCGCCCATGCGATCGACCCGTTCACCCGGAGAAGGGAACGTCAGGCCGTGCGCCTGGTGCTCGCGCTCGTTCCAGGCAGCGCCCATCCCGAGAACCAGCCGCCCGCCTGAGATCGCATCGACGGTCGCGGCCTGCTTGAAGAGGATGGCCGGATTGCGGTGGGTGATGCCGCTGACGAACGTGCCGAGCCGGATGCGAGGGACGAGTGCAGCCAGCCCGGCCAGCGCCGTCCAGG
This sequence comes from uncultured Chloroflexia bacterium, assembly GCA_963763325.1. Taxonomy (GTDB): domain Bacteria; phylum Chloroflexota; class Chloroflexia; order Thermomicrobiales; family CFX8; genus JBBECJ01. The sequence goes on along the minus strand of CAVXOL010000021.1, from coordinate 108,560 downwards.
CTTCGACACACGGCCCCAGTTCCCCATCCCGCATTGAAGAGAAGTGGTCCATCAGCCAGGCCGAGTCCCAGCCCGTCGATTCGGCGAACCGCCAGAGTTCGACGAGCTCTTCCCACGAACGCCAGTGCTGCGGCGTCATGAATCCGAACTCGATCTGTCTGCCCGATTGGCTGCATGCGGAACGCTCCTTGTTCTTGCGACGGCTCAGGCGGGTGAAGGAGTCGATTATGAATCGCTCGCGGTACCACGTCCAGCAGAATGGCGATCGCATTTCTCATACGTTGGAGATATGCGTAGTCGGATTAAACTCGCCCTGGCCCGGCGCCGCGATGACGACTCGCCTGTGGTTCACGCGTTCCGATGCGAAGGAACGAGGCATGAGGGATGAGACCGCCCCAGAATATCCCTCATGCCCCGGCCGCATGCCTCATCCCTCGTCCCCCGCAAGCGCGATGCACGCAAACCCGCACTTCGCCTGCGTCGGGACGCCGAAGCGGGCCGTGTGACGGGCCGGGAGACCATTCGGGAAGTGCTTGACGTACTCGGCGTTGATCTCCTGATAATCGGCAGAGTTCGTGATCAGCAGCGTCACCTGGATCACGCGCTCCAACGTCGTCCCGGCCTCTTCGAGGACAGCTTTCATGTTGTTGATGGCGGCGCGGGCCTCCTCGGTCGCGCTCCCGGCAACGCCGCCGGAGATTCCGGAGACGAACACCAGCCCGGCGGCCTTCGTCGCCCGTGAGAACGGCCGCGCCTCGTCTCCGGCCGGCTGGCTGAAAAACTCAATCTCAGACATCTTCCCCTCATCCTTCCCGCATCGAATAGACGCTGGCGATAATGCCAGTAGTTTCCCAATCGGGCAATCACGATGGATGCGGATACAATGCGGTCGTGAGGGATGAGGCATGAGGGACGCGGGAGACCATTCTCCCGGCAGGGGCCGTATCCTGCATCGGCACGCTCGGCCGATACAGGATACGGCCCCTGCCCACGGTATGACGCCTCGTCGCAACTCCCCAACGAAGGAGTCACCAACAATGCCGTCAGCGCCACTCGAACCCCAGATCATCGCCTTTCTTGAACAGCGCCATGGGTCGGGTGCACTCGCCGGGATCGAACGCAGCGTCATCACGTCGGTCGATTCGGCGACTGGGGCCAGCCTGGAGCGGCTGGTCCTGCCGGGAACTCTCGACGGGGCGGTCCGTTACGTTGTCAAACGATTGCAGCCGCGCGGCGACTGGATCGGGCGGGCGACGAACGATGAGCGGATGCGCGAGTACCAGCTCGCGGTAGGCGGGATCTATCCGGCGCTTCCCTCCGGAATCTCGACGGCCGTCGTTGGCGCTGTCGAGATTCCGGACGGCGCGGCGCTCATCATGCACGATGTCGGGCCGGCGCTCGTCCCACCCGGCGACGATCCGATCAGCGAAGAGCAGCTGACCCGATCGTTGCACGCCCTGGCGCGGCTCCACTCAACATTCTTCGGCTTCCCGGCCCGCCTGATGACGGGGCTGGGACTCTGCACGCCTGCGAACTGGCTGACGCTGCTGGCACCGGCGACTGCCGAACGGGAGACTTCGACGGTGCCGCGCGATCCCGTGACGCCACACATCCTCCCTGGTTGGGATGCCTTCGCCCGGCTTGCGCCGGAGGCCTGGGCTGTCGTCGGGCCGCTGCTGGCGGATCCGATGCCGCTCGTGCGTGGGCTACGCGCCTGTCCCGACACGCTCGTCCACGGCGACGCCAAGGCTGGTAACCTGGGCTTCAACGGCGAGCAGGTCATCCTGCTCGACTGGAGTCTGTCGCTCAGGGCGCCTGGCGCGCTCGACCTCGGCTGGTATCTGGCGGTCAACTCGGCCCGGCTGCCGGTATCGCGCGAGTTCGCGATCGAGGTCTACCGCGCCGCGCGTGAGACCCATGGCCGGTTGCCGGCTGCTGGTGAGCAGTGGGAGCGCGAGCTGGCACTATCGTTGCTGGCCGGGACGGTGCGCCTCGGTTGGGCCAAGGCGCTCGGTGCATCGAGTGACGATCCCGCGACGCGCACCCGCGAAGAAGCCGAACTGGCGTACTGGTCCGATGCAGCCCTTCGCGCCCAGCAGTGGCTCGGCTGACTCAGACCGGCACCGCTTCCGCGACAGCCTGGCTGACTGGAATCGTCCGCGAAACAGGATCGGCGTCAGTTGTGACCATCACGACACGGTACCCGGCGAAGCCATAGGTTGCCGTCGGCTCCAGCCCTGCGGCAGCAGCCATCTCTCGCAGTTCGGCGCGGGTGTATGACCGGCGAGCCGAGAGCGGTGCATCGTGACGGCTGATGGGGTTGCGGGTAAAGATCCGGCTGAACAGCCAGGCTCCGGCGAAACTCGGCCAACCGCGCACCATGTCGTTGATGAGCACCGTTCCGCGCGACACACGGCGCATCTCGCGGAGCGCCGCAACGACATCTGGCGGGTCGAGGTGGTGCAGGAAGAAGGAGGATGCCGCGACATCAACCGCGTCGTCGGCGAAGGGCAGCCGCATCGCATCGGCCGCGACGAGGTGTAGATCATCCATCGACTCGTTCTGATGCGCGAGCCCGAGCACGACTGGGTTGATATCGGTTGCGACGATCGAGACTGGGCGCTCGCGACGGCCCGCCCAGCTTGAGATGGCCCGTGGGATGTCACCAGACCCGCTGGCAACATCCAGAATGGTCACTGCCTCGCCCGCAGGATAGTCACGGAAGACGCGATCCAGGCCGCGCGTTGTGATCCACGTCCCACCGAGCCAGCGGTTCACGCGCTGGAGGTCGACGAACATCGTCGCCAGCAGGTTGAGATCCTGCCCCGGTAGATCCATCCACTCCTGCTCACCCGATTGATCGCGCTTCGCGAGGAACGATCGGCGTCCGATACGCCACCCTGGCAGACGGCCTGGACGGGGTAGCCAGGATGCACGCTCCATCCCGATCGTGTGCTGCGCAAGTGTCAACGTTGCGATGACGATCGCCGCGCAGGCAACGATACCGCGTGTTATCCACGGGAGTTTCATGAGTTCAGTTCCAAGCTTTCTACTCGGGGGCTCTACATGAAAGTGAGCGATACCAGCCAGATGTTCTGTTCTGGCCGTCTCGCTCACTTTCAATCGTCCGTTGTTATGCGCTGGTTGTCAATCTTCGCCTCGGCGTCAATGCCTACGGGCGGTCGCCGCGCTCGATCGTGTCGTCACCTTCGACGACCACTTCTTCACGTCGAACCCGGCCCGTAACCTGCTCGTCGTGCTCGTTAACATCCTTGCTGATGCGGACATGCTCGGTCACGACCGGCCGCTTGCTGACCTCGACCTCCTCACCACGCAGGGGGATCTCGATGTCCTCCTCCTGGAAGGTGTGATCGCCGAGATTGGAGGCGTCCTGGCCAGTTACGGCCCGTCGCTCAACGTGGATGTGTTCCTCACGGACCGGGACATTCACCTGCCGCTCTTCTTCGACGACATCCTTATGAACGTGGACCGTACCGCGCTCGACCTGCCGCGTATCGACCTCGAGCTGCTCCTCAACGACCGGTACGTCGACCGCGCCGCCATCGCGCCGTGTGCGATCGAACGTGTCCGTCCTGAATGTCGTATCGGCTGTGTCTGTCAGCCCTGTTGTGCTATTCGTATCAGCCAGATCGGGAATCGTGTCCCAACCCAGTTGATCGACCTCGGTCTTCGAGACGCTAAGGTAGACCTTGTTGCCATCGACTGCGGTAATCGTCGAGACCGGAACGTATCGCTCGCTGTGGAAGATCAGCCCCTTGCCGACGACGAGGTAATGTGGATGGACTTCCTCGACATCGCCAAGCTTGTCACCGTCGGAGGTGATCACGTCCCAGCCGTTGTCGATTTCCCAGGTGCCTCCGGGCGGGTAGTTTCCAGTTGTCACGTCTATGACTCCATCCCTTTGTGCGAACATGGAGAGATGCGCAGATGCACCTCAGTACCGTCACAGGAAACGCAAGCGTGGTGCCATCCTTGACTGCGGGGCACGTGGTCAAAGTGCAGATGAACGAGATATCGCGCAACGCTCAGCGGGTATTACTGGCTAGAGTGGCCAAGTGAGAAAGGAACGCAAAGTGCAACATTACGAGCGGACAACACCGGCCAACCCAAATCTGCAAGTCCGAGCCGAAGACGAGGGGCATGACCACGGCGCGCTCTACGCCGATGTCATCGTCCGACGGCAAAGCGAACGCCAGATCACGCCTGGCCAGACGCCGGACATGTTCCGCGACATCGGTGTCTCGGCCGACACGACCGGCTCGGACGGCATCTACGCGGCCATCGTCTCGACCGGTCCCGGCGCGAAGTCGACCGTCCACCATCACCGCGAGTGCGAGACGGCCATCTACATCCTCGAAGGCCAGGCACGCTTCCGCTATGGCGAGGATCTCTCGAAGTCCGTCGAGGCCAGCGCCGGTGACTTCATCTACATCCCCGCCCACGCCATCCACACCGAGGACAACCTCAGTGACACCGAGCCATTGCGCGTCCTGATCTCACGCAACTGCCCCGGCTCGGTCGTCGTCATCATGGAGTAGATGCAGCGCACGACCTCACTCGATGCATCGGCAAGACGTATCGTGCTGCAGTCATGGCGCACTCCCAATGTGGAGCGGTCGTGGTCGTCATGGACGCTCGATCGTGACGGTCATCACTCCGGAGTTGTCGGTAAGGGCCAGTGGCCAGTTCACTTCGCGATCGTTGAACATCACGTAGAGTGTGCCGCTCCGATCTGCGGTGATCGGTCCTCCGCTCCCGATCACAAACCAGTCGTGATCGGGTGGGTGTACCGAACCATCCGAGGTGATCGTACCGATCAGCGCGCCAATCTTCGCGCTGGGCAGCAGAAGCGGCTGCTCCTGGTCCGGATCCGCATCGCGGAAGCCGTCAGGCCCAGCGCACTCGCTCCCGCCGATGCACCATGTCCCAGTAACTCGAATGTAGAGCTGCTGACCAGCCTCGACGCTCATGCCGGTGTTCGTGGCAGTCGAGGTCGTTGCTGAGAGCGCGAGCATCGTTGTCTGGAGCGTCGTCGCCTCGCTGGAGGACTGATAGCGCCAGGCGTAGTAGTGCTGCCCCACGTTGCCGGCTTCAACCTTCCAGCCATCCGGATTGGTCGGCGTGTAGGTCAGGCAGCGGCGCTCGAAGCACTGGACGAGCACGTCCCTGTAGCGGTTCTCCACCTTGACGGCCACCCAGTAGGCTTCCGTGATCGGCAGACCCGTCGCATAGAACGGGTTCTGGAAGAGCGGCGCGATGACGTTGCCACCGCGCACCCCGACGACACCGGTGGTGTTCATGAACTCCCAGAATGGCGAGGCGACCTGATGGTCCAGCCCCGGCACCTGGACATGGTGGGCGGCCGTCACCCCGCGGCTCGCCAGGGACGGTCCTTCGCGACTCTCCCGCTGCGGTAGACGCGCTGCGTGATGGTCGCGCCGTCGGCCGCGGCAGGCGCGCTCAACAGGCCGGCGAAGGTCGCGTAGGTCGGGCCGACCGGATCGTCGGCGTCCCCGACGACGTTGACCACCGCCGGCGAGCGCAACTCGAAGCCGTCATCAGCGACCTGCATCTGCCCCGTGACCATCTCGCGCACCAGCAGGCCGCCGGCTACCTGCCAGTCTGCACCTGTATTGCCTCCTGCTTCGGTCACCTCCATGCGTCCCTTGTCGTAGTACTGGACCCAGCGATAGCCATTGGCTGTCTCGTCCCCGGATGCGGTGGACCCGACGTAGGGCTCGAGGAGCGGCGCGCCGAGTGGCTCTGGCCCCCAGACCCACGTACGGCTCAACCCGAGTTCGGCCACCGGCTGATCCGTGTACGCATGGGTGGCAGCCATGGCATCGACGATGCCCGCCGTGGGCGCCGTCGCGGGAAGCGCGCGCGGCGCGGGATCGACCAGCACCGCGAGCGAGTTGACCAGCGGACGGTCAGTCGCCCCCTTCTTCAGGGCCCCGTTATGGATGATGCCGCTGGAGCCACCGCCGTCGAGCTTCATCACGTCGGAGGCGCCACGATCCTTCAGCCATTGCGCCAGTTCGAGGACGTTCATACCACCGGCAGACACACCCATGAAGAGGTGCTGCCGGTCCGCGCTGTAGCCGATCATCGTCAGCGCCCGTCTGGTCGTGCAATAGAACCGCTGGTCGCCGAAGAACACCTCGCCGGTCGAGAAGTGGGTCCAGCCATCGATGTAGCGCGCCTCACAGGTCGGCGGGCCGCCGTTGGTCACGACCCATGGCCCACCGGCGACGACCGAGTGTCGTTCCGGCTGCGCGTCGCCGATGGCGATCTGCGTGTTGTTCCAGACATCGAGGCCCAGGTTGGCGCGCTGTTGCCAGGTCGCGCCGTAGCGCTCCCAGTTGTCGCGTCGTTGACCATTGATGTAGGTCATACCCTGTGCGCAATTCACATTCAATATGCAGTCGCCCGCGAAATAGTCGCCATTGATGACGGCCCACTCAGGGTACCCCTGGCCGTCGTAGCGGCTCGCCATCCCGGAGAGCCGTTCGTAGCCGCCGGCATCACCGTTGGCCAGCCCGACCTGGAAGCGCACACGAGCGTCGTGCAGGTTGACCTTCAGGAAGTAGTTGCTCTCATCCTGCATGACCTCGATCGGGCTTGGCAGGATGCCGCTCGGGACCTGGGCGGCACCGACCACACGTGGCTGCTGAGTTTCTCCCAGGGAAGCGACGAGAACGGAGACGAGGAGCAGGACCACGACGACGGATCTGGGAACACGAGGCCGCACGCGCGGTCGCTGGAGCATCTGACCATCACCCTCTTGCACGCCCGATCGCACACGGCGTGAACGACATTCTAGTCCCGAGCCCTCACTGTACGTACTGATTGTACGTACAGCCGGAACCCGTGTCCATGTGAAGCGGCGCAAACGCAGACCGGATCGCACCGCGCCGAACGTCACTGTCTCTGTGCTGGTTCACTCTAGGCGACCGCGAGCAGGGGCGTCTACGTGACTTCAGTCACAAAACGGGTCAGCGAACGACGACCAATCGCACGTCGGCGGCGCTCGGTTGACAGAGGGTGACGGCGCTCATCCGGCTTGGCGGGTGGGACCTCGCTAACGGTGCAGCAACTCGCGCAGACGGGCGATGTGCGCCGGCCGGGTGCCGCAGCAGCCACCGATGACTGTCGCCCCGGCGGCGAGCCAGCGCTGGGCATGGGCCGTGTACGCGTCCGGGTCGAGGTCGTCGCGCAGGCCGATCACGCCGTCGGTTGGCGCATCGCCATCGAGGGTCCAGTCGTCCGGCACGGGCGGGAAGGTGTTCGCGTAGCCGCCGACGTAGGGCCGGCCGGTCGCGGCCAGCGCACTCATCGCGGCGCTGATGCTCTCGGGCGCGCAGCAGTTCGCGAGCATCCCCACGATCGGCAGCCCGTCGAGCGCGGCGGCCGCCTCGGCGATCGTCTCACCGCTGCGCAATCGTCCGGAGCGGTCCTCGTGCAGTGTCCAGGACACCCAGACCGGCTTGCCGGTTTCCACGGCTGCGTGCGCGGCGGCGTACCCTTCAGCAGCACTCGACATCGTCTCGCAGATGAACAGGTCGACGTAGGGGGCGAGCAGCTCGGCCTGCTCGCGGTAGAGCGGCTCGATCTCCTGGACCGGGCCGACCAGGTCGGGCCGGTAGCTGCCGCGTAGCGGTGGCAGCGAGCCGGCGATCAGAACCGGGCGCTCCGCCTCGTCGCGTGCCCGTTCGGCCAGCCGGCAGGCGAGCACGTTCAGCTCGGCGAACCGTGCCTCAATCCCTTCGCGGGCCAGTTCGGCACGGATCAGGCCGTAGGTGTTGGTCGTGAGCAGGTCGGCGCCGGCGGCGATGTAGTCGCGGTGGATCTCGTAGACGACCTCCGGAGCGGTCAGCAGCGCGTTGGCTGACCAGATCGTGTCGAGGATCTCAACGCCCCGGAAGCGCAACTCGCGGCCCATCCCGCCGTCGAGCAGGACTGGTCTGCTGAGTTCCAGCGTGTCTTGCATCGCACTACTCCTCCGCATTGTTCCCTGGACACCGCGCGTAGTGTGGCGGGAAATGCCGACTCTGGCAAGGCGTGGAACATCCCCAACATGTTGAGCGTCCTGGCCGTACTAGAGGGAGCATCGCGAGTGCGCCATATCCGTTCCTCTCCGTAGTCGCCCCCTCTGCATGGCGACGGTCCGATGGCCATTCACTGAATATATCGACCTCAACAATAGGTATATGTATGCTGCATCACAGGCGTCGTAACACTGGTTCTGATCGGCGGTACATCAGGAACGTCGACGTGTCTACCCGGATGGTCATGCCGCTCGACCTTGCGGCACTCGTCCCGGCCATCATTGGTGCCGTCACCACCAACTCAGCGTCTGATGAGACGAACCTCTGGCAGGCCGAGGTATGTGGTTCATGTCCCGTCGTCAGGTGCGACGGGACACCGCGCTATCATGGAGGCAGCCGATCGGACGACTGGCAACGCTGGACGAACGTCTTCAAGGCGTTGGACAAGTTGGACAAGGAGAAGCGTAGATGTGGTCGTCCGGATGCAATCGGGGGCAACTATGACGACATCAGGTCCAGCGATGCTGACATCGGAGCAGTTGAGCGTACTCGAGGGACAACTCGAACGTATGCGCTCGATGCTGTACGGGTACTACGATCAGTTTTACCGCTTCCTGAACATCCACCTGGTGTCGCTCTTCGGGCTGACGGCGGTCGGATTGTGGGGTGTTGAGCGGATCTCGCTGCTGTTGCCGTTTTACGTGGTGTTCATCGGGTTCCATGCCGCGTACCTGTACTCCTATGTCATCTTCGCGCGCACCTACTCCACCGCCATCGAGCGTCGTATCAACGCGCACCTAGGCGGGGCTTTCCTGGTGGCACACGAACTGGAAGCGGCCTACATTTTCCCGGTCTCCCGCCGGCGTTTTGTCGCATTCTCGCCCGTGACGCCTGGCTCATTCTTGTCGGCTGAAACCGTCATGTTTTCGTCAGCCGGGACGCTCCTCTTTGGTGTGCTTGCGGTCTGGGCGACCCGCCACGCGATCGATGCGGGACGCCTCTGGGGGACCGTCTACGCCGTGATGCTCATCGCCTGGAGCGCGGGCACGCTCGGATATCTCGTGTGGTACCACCTACGGAGCGACTATGAACAACGCCTGCGGACGATTCTGACGGCACGGTACGACGTGAGCTATCGTGAAGACGGGCACCCGCTGTAAACGTCGCGGATGAACCGTGTCCTGCCGTACCTTGAGATCCCTGCGCGCGGGATTCGTTCTCGTCGCTCCCGGGGCAATGGCATCGTTGAGGCTCGGTAAAGGCTTCATTCGTCGCTCAACCGATATGATCCTCACCGCGGCTGGCACGGAGGCGGGCGCCGCGTTTCAGGCGCTCCTTGAGGGTGTCAACGTCGACATCGACATCCGCAATCGGGCGTCCGCCGCCCTCGCGCTCGAAGGCGGCCCAGATCCCGCGCGATCCATCATCGTCACGCTCGTCGTCGTCCAGGTCGTCCAGGCGGCGCCGGTCTTCCATGGGCCATCCTTCCATCCTGACTTACTCGTCGCTGATTTCGACACCATGCTGCTTGGCCGCGCGGCGAATGCGACCCTTGATCGTTTCGACCTCGCTAGGCTCGTACTCGGCGGCGTTGTCCTTGTGGTTGATGTAGGACCACGCGCTCCGGACGTGTTGAGCGGTATCGATCGGATATTTGTTGTTCGTGGGATCGGCGAACTCGATCTTGCCGTGCTCGCGGATGCCCTGATCGGGGTTCACGTCGTCGCGGCGTTTGATGTAGTTGCTCATCGTGTTGTCTCACTCCTTCTGGTCAGCGCAGGGTGACGCCGAGTTGACGGGCGTACTCCTGGACTCGTTGCTTGAACCGTTCGACCTCGTCCTTCTCATACTGATCGGCGTTGCGCGGGTCCTTGATGAACGTCCAGGCTGCCTGGACGCCGTCGTGGGTGTGCAGCGGGAAGTTGTTGAATGTCAGGCTTGCCGGCATCCCTTCCTCGCTGTGGGCGCCGCCTTCGGTCGGGAACGGTGTGCTCATGGATTGGTCCCTCCGGTAGACTCAGTGTCCGTTCATCTCTGGCTCCGCAAGTCGGGTGCCGGGTGTACGTGGCATCGGTCTCTGGCGTGAGGGAAAAGGCATGAGTGCGGGTCGGGTCGGGACGATTGAGGATGTCATCACCCTCGGGGGGCGCGAGGTGCGCTACAGCATCCGTCGGAGCGCACGCGCACGGCGAATGAGCCTGCGTGTCCTGCCTGGCATCGGGCTGGAAGTCGTCCTGCCACGCGGCTTCTCATTGCGCGAGGCATCAACGTTGGTGCGTCGTAACCAGGGCTGGGTCCTGCGATCGCTCGACCGGCTGAAAGTCGCCGACGAGGCGCGGGTTGAACTGGCCGACGGCGCGTCGCTGCCGTTCATCGGCGCCACGCTGAGGTTGCGGGTCGTCAATGGCGCCAGCCGCAACAGCGCCCGCCGCAACGGCGACATCCTGACCATCTCATTGACCGACGGCACACCGCCCGCTGCCGCCGTCGAGAACTGGTACCGCGCACAGGCGAAGAAGGTCGCCGCCGAGCGTGCAGCCATCCACGCAACCGTGCTTGGCGTCGAGTTCGGACGGGTCGCGATCAAGGACACGCGCTCGCGCTGGGGTAGCTGCTCCTCGAAGGGGAACCTCAACTTCTCGTGGCGGCTGTTGCTCGGTCCGGAGGACGTCTTCGACTACGTCATCGCTCACGAAGTCGCACACCTGAAGGAACTGAACCACTCGCCCGCCTTCTGGGCGCACGTCGCCACCCTCTGCCCCGACTTCAAGATCCACCGCGCCTGGCTCCGCAAGCACGGCCGCGAACTGGCGGCCTGGCCGGGTAGTTAGTCAGCCGGTCAGCCAGTCAGTCCGTCAGTCAGCCGAGGACAGCACCCCGTGGATTGTCATCCTGAACCGCAGTGAAGGATCGCCTGGCCCTAAACGGTTCGGCGATCGACGAGGATCGACGCATTCGACTGCCGATCGACGCGTTCGTGTTCCCTAAGCTAAGCGATCCTTCACTGCGGTTCAGGATGACAATCCACGGGGTGCTGTCCTCGGCTGACTGACGGACTGACGGGACTGACTGGCTGACTGGCTGACAAGCTGACTAGCTACAAGGAGAACTCATGAGCGCCATTGGAAATCTGCTGCTTCTGCCGTTTCGGCTCATCTGGGGCTTGGCGCGACTAATCGTCAACCTGACCGGCCGGTTGCTGGCGGTGCTGATTGGCGTCGTCCTGGTTGTCGTAGGTGTCGTCCTGACGCTGACCGTGATTGGCGCGATTGCGGGGGTGCCGTTGATCGCGATTGGGGCAGGACTCATCCTGAAGGGGATTGCGGGGTAGCCCCAGGGAGGCTACCCCGCACACGCTCAGCTGGCCGGGAAGCGAGCTGTCAGCGTCGTGTTGTCGTTGAACATCTCAACGACGAACGTGTATCCGCCTGAGTAGGTAACCGTGCTGGATTCCGTCATCGTGCCGTCTACGCTCTCCGAGTTGGCAGCGTCACTGGTCACGATGGCGTCACCGCCGATCGTGAACGTGAGCTGGAGCGGGATCTTGCGAATCTTCTTGTCTCTGATCGGCACCTTCACCTTCAGCTGGATGTCGAAGGAGCCGTCGCTGTAGACCTTGCCCTTTCGCATCTCGCCGAACCGGACCGTCTCACCATACCCGTTGAAGCCCTCGTCCAGGAACAGGACCTCTGCATCGACGGGCTGCGCGGTCAGGATCTCGATATCGATCGGGCCACTCACGAGCGACACGTATTCAGCCGGGACAGCGACCCACATCTGCACGTCGTGGCCGTTGATCCGCACGATCGGGTCTCGCGCGCACCAGGTGCGTCCGGCCATCGCGGGAGCCGCCAGCATCAGGACGGCCAGGAGTCCGAGTGTCGTGGCGGCGAACACTTTTCGCACTGTTTACCTCCTACCTGTTCTTCCGCGTGTCAGCTAGTACAGCGGAACAGTCAGATAGGTCCCAGTGTGGGTACCGTACATGACGTGTGTCCCCCAGGGAGACTTGATCGTCAACTCGACCGGAACCTGGACGCCGACACCAATCGCGTCCTGGTTCATCGGTACCTTGACCGTCAGCTTCGCCTGCCCCCAGGTGTCGCCCCAGGTGACGGTCTCGCCGTGGCCGTTGAAGCCGGCGTCGGTGAAGAGCACCTTGCGCTCGACGCCCGGAGGCGTCTCGATCTTGAAGGAGATCGGGCCGGTCACGTGCTGCTCGTAGCCTTCCGGCACGCCGACCCACATCTGGATCTCGTGGCCGTGGATACGAACGATCGGATCTGCCCGACACCAGGTAACCCCGGCGAACGCAGGCATCGTCAGGACGAGTGTCGCCAGCAGACCGCAGACGAGAGCGGCCAGTATCTGTCGACGTGGACTGTGGAGAAGAAACCGCCGCATCGTTCTTCCTTTCCCCATCTGGTGATGGGTCATGGCGTGAAGAACGAGGGGACATTCGGTGGCGCAGCCATCATAGCGGTGCGAAACGGTCTGCATCCCTGTCATTCGGGAGCGCAGCCGTCGTGGCGACCGGATCCGCCGTAGACCTGTCGCTTTGCGGCCCCGCCTTTCGGCGAGTGTGCCCTTGTCGTGACCACCCTCGTGGTGCAGACCACTCTGCTTCCATGACCTGATCCTACGCGGCCAGGACTTTCGGGGGGTAGAGACACAAGTAATGATTGACAGGTACGTGTTGGACTTATGAAACATCGCGCGATGGATAGAAGCGAATCGTGCATCTGGGTAGGGGCCGCTATCCTGTCATCGGCCCGCGCCGTGAGGCGCCTGCTTGATCCATGGATGCAGCAACGAGGATCCCCAACGCTTGCTCCTATGTAAGCGGTCAGCGCTCACGGCGCAGGCCGATACAGGATGCGTGCCCCTACCCAGATGCACAGCGGCGTCTCGTCGTCTGGCCCGCCTGATGCGTGGCTCGGGTAAGTACAATTCACCGCATGTATTCCGATCTGCCCGCTGCCGAAGGAGCCAGTTTGAACACGTCCAGCCAGGTCAGAGAAGAGATCGACGCCGCAGCCGAGCTGCTGAGCGAGTCGCCGGTCCATGTTGATTCCGCCGTCGTCCTCGATTTCGGCAGCCAGACCGCCCAACTCATCGTCCGCCGTGTCCGCGAGGCCAACGTCTACGCCGAACTCCTGCCGCACGATGTCGACTACGAAACGGTCAAGAAGCTCAACCCGATGGGCATCATCCTCTCCGGCGGGCCGACTCCGTCTACGAGCCGGGCGCGCCGCAACTGCCCGACTGGGTGATCGAGAGCGGCCTGCCGGTGCTCGGCATCTGCTACGGGATGCAGGCGCTGGCCCACGCGCTCGGCGGCGAGGTCGCCGGCGGCCGACGCACAAGGAGTTCGGCCCGGCGCGGATCGCGCCGCACGGCCGAGCACGCCGCTCTTCCGCGATCTGCCGCGACGAGACTCGATGTCTGGATGAGCCACGGCGACCGGATCGAGACGCTGCCGCCCGGCTTGCGAGCCGCTGGCCTCGAGCGCACAACTCCCCCTACGCCGCGATGGGCTCCGACCGCCACGCTCTACGCGTCCAGTTCCACCCGGAGGTCGCCCACACGCCGCGCGGCACGCGTCGATCCTGCGCAACTTCCTCTACGACATCTGCGGCTGCACCGGCGACTGGACCGCCGAGTCGTTCATCGAGCAGGCGATCGACGACATCCGCCAGCAGGTCGGCGACGAGCCGGGTTCTCTGCGCCCTCTCCGGCGGCGTCGATTCCTCGGTCGCGGCGGCGCTGATCCACCGCGCGATCGGCGACCAGCTGACCCCCGTCTTCGTCAACAACGGCCTGCTGCGCGAGGGCGAGCCGGAGACGGTGCAGGAAGTCTTCGGCCGCCACTTCGGCATGAACGCTCGTCTACGTCGACGCCACCGAGCAGCTTCCTGCGACGGCTGGCCGGCGTCACCGACCCGGAGCAGAAGCGCAAGATCATCGGCGACGAGTTCATCCGCGTCTTCGAGCGCGCCGCGGCGAGCAGTGCCGGCACGAAGCCGTTCCGACTTCCTGGCCCAGGGCACGCTCTACCCCGACGTGATCGAGATCGCAAGACCGCCGACAACAAGGCCGCCGACAAGATCAAGACGCACCACAACGTCGGCGGCCTGCCGGAGGACCTGCGCCTTCGAGCTGATCGAGCCGCTGCGCTTCCTCTTCAAGGACGAGGTGCGCGAGGTCGGCCGCGCGCTCGGCCTGCCGCTCGGAGATCGTCGAGCGCCAGCCCTTCCCCGGCCCCGGCCTGGCCGTGCGCCTGCTCGGCGAGGTCACCGCGGACGACCTGGCGCATCCTGCGCCGCGCCGACGCGATCGTCCGGCAGGAGATCGAAGCCGCCGGTCTCGGCCCGACGACATCTGGCAGTTCTTCGCCGTGCTGCTGCCGGTCCACTCGACCGGCGTCATGGGCGACGCCCGCACCTACGCCAAGGTCTGCGCCATCCGCGCCATCACCAGCGAGGACGCGATGACCGCCGACTGGGCGCGCCTGCCCTACGACCTGCTGGCGCGCATCAGCAACCGCATCGTCAACGAGGTCCGCGGCATCAACCGCGTCGTCTACGACATCACCTCGCAAGCCGCCCGGCACGATCGAGTGGGAGTAGTCGCTGGAACCTGAACCCGAATCGGGACACACACGGGTACGGGCCGATCCAGCATCGGCCCGTTTCAAAACTGGATCTAATTCGTATCAGGGATGCCAGAACTCCGACGTTAGGCCAGCCTGCCTGAACACCTCAACCACCTGTTCAGCAGTCCGGCCCCGAAAGTTCGGGTCCATCCGGTTGCGATACCAGAGCTTGGACAGTTCCCAGATCTGTTGAACTGGCACCGTCTCGCCGCGTGGCTCACCGGTCGCGGCACACCAGCGATCGACCTCCTCTTCCGACCGGAAGAGCATCATCGTCGCTCAGGTATGAATCTGGTTGTCGTACCAGCGCCGGAACGGCAGCGGAAAGTGGACGATTCCGTCGTCACCAGACAGGGTTCCTCCAACGATCGCGTACCGTGCCGGCGTGCCCGCCCCTTCCGCATCGGTGTAGACCGTCTCGATCGTCGCGTCGAGCGCCCAGCATGGCCGGGATGCCGAGCGAGTCCCAGGCACAGTTGGCGAAGAAAGTTCGGCCATCGACATTCACCCGATACGGCGTCTCGACCGCCGAGAGCGGGTTCGCCATCCGCACGTCGCTCGTACCTGGCTCGAGCAGGAGCGTATGTGCGTCGTGCAGGCGCCGGTATGCCTGCCTGGCTTCATCTTCCGCGATCCCGAACGCGCCCGCCGTTTCGGCTGTCGTTGGCGGGCGCTGGTGTTCGACAAAGAACTCGTAGATGTGAAGCCGAATCTGCCAGTCACGCTCACTGAGTGATGTAGCCATCAACCCTCCAATTCAGCGCGACCAGCATACGGCATCGACCGCTGCTCAGCCGAGTGTGTTGCGGATTGTCCCCAGGTGCTCGGCAGCATGGCCGATGACGACCCACTCCATCACCTGGTTCACAGTCATCTCATGGCCACCGAACGTACCGGCGACCCGGTCCAACGTCCCATCGTCGATACTCGCGAGCGCCCGGAGAATTGCCTCGCCGTTGGTGCGCAGGACATCGAGTGTCTCCAACTTCCCGATCGTAGCGTTCTCTCGCGCGTGCTTCGCGTTGGACTCGTGCACCTCGTCCATTGAGACATTAGGCGTATACGACTCACCCGCTGCCAGCCGCTCGATGATCCCGGCGAACGCACCGTTCGTCTCGCCGACGTGGTGGGCGATGACGCCGACCGTCCGCCCATCGTCCGTCGTCGCTTGCCGCCACTGCTCGTCGCTGCACTCGCTGACGGCCGCGATCACCTCGGCGTTGATCGCCTCGAACTCCGTAGCAAGCGCTGCTGTTCGTGTCGTCGTCGACATCGTCGTTCCTCCTGATACATGCAATCCAGGCGATGCAGTCGCCTTCGGTACCTACCGACAGAATCTAGTCGTTCCGCGCCGGTTCAAATCGACAAAGGGACGCAGTAAACGGCAAAGCCGAGTCACACACCCCATGTCCCGCGTCTTGCCCTGGACTGCAATCCTCACGTCGTAGCCGCTGATGACCTCTCTTGGTCCCGGTCGCACCAGTCGTCGAGCTATCGTCACTCACCCGCTCGATCCGCCGCGAGATGCTCGGTGTCCTGATCGAACGGGACGTGGACATGAACGTCGTCCGCGCTGACCTCGAACGACTGATCACCACGCAGGTCATCTCCCTGCAATCGTCGGTCGCCGCCTGAGCGGACGATCTTCAGCCTCAGGCAAGCAGCCGCGTCTCGCCACCTGGCAACTTGCTCCACCAGTGGTTGTAACGGCGGTAGACCGTCGGGTCGCGGCCGGCCAGGAACGCCATCAGCGACCTGGCCTCGGCGGCCAGACGCTCCCAGACATCCTCTGCCAGCGGGTGGAAGGCCGTCGCCTCAATCCCACCTTCAACGACCCGCCAGACACCCGCGACGTAGCCATCGACCAGCAGGGTCGGCAGCACGTCACCATTGATCGGATCACGATCTTGCGGTAGTCAGGCGGGATGACCCGACTCCGATCGACGTAGGCCAGCAGGATGTTGTCCCACATCGCCATCAGCCGGGGCGGGGCCGGTGTGTCCTCGTCCGGGCGCAACCCGCCGGGTACGTCGAACAGTGGCCGACCGTCTGGCCCTTCAAGCTGCTCGATGATCGCCCGTGAGCGCCTGCAGTGCGATCTTCGCTCGCGCCCGCGGGACCAGTGCAAACTGCGCCACATCGGCCATCGACGCCGGCCCGAAGCCCGCAAGGTAGCGCAGCACCAGCGCCCGAAGCGCTTCGTCGGACGTGTCCGCGCCCGACAGGACTGGCCTGGACTGTGGCGCGACGTATGAGGTCGTGGAACCAAACGACCACGGTCCTCCGGTCGGCGCGCGCAGCAGCGGCGCGTACTGCCGCAACGCCCACCACGCTCCGGGATGCGTCGTCCCCCCGAGCCGCTCGTCCAGCCAGGCGCTCATCTCGGCGGCGGTCCGGGGCTGATCGGCGAATCGCCTGTAGCTCGGGAACCAGCGCGTCGGCATCCTCGGC
The DNA here is from genome assembly GCA_963763325.1 of uncultured Chloroflexia bacterium. Lineage (GTDB taxonomy): Bacteria > Chloroflexota > Chloroflexia > Thermomicrobiales > CFX8 > JBBECJ01. The sequence goes on along the minus strand of CAVXOL010000021.1, from coordinate 91,385 downwards.
AGTTAGCCCGCTGTCTACGGAAGCGCCGGTCTCCGAGCCTGGCGGCACGCATCGTTGGCTCCATCGCCTCGCGGAAACGCCCGTAATCCTCGATGTGGACCGCGTGCAATGTGATCCGCATCAGCGTTGCCTTGACGACCTGATGGCCGGCAAAGGCAACGTCGAGTTCGGCCGGATCGAAATCAGCGAGCCGGTTCCAGAGCGTCGAGGTATGGCGAGGCCGGCTCCTGCGCCTGCAGCGCGACCACCCGTCGGACGGCGTCAGCGACTCCCAGCGACTCGCGCTGCAACAGCAATTGCCGGCCGAGCGTGGCGCGGTTGAGCGCCTGCGCGGTCATCCTCATCTCAGGCCATGCCCCCAGGCGTTCTCGTGTCACGTTGAGATGAATCACCGATCGTCATTCCGGCGGATCGTGCCCGACAAGCCCGTCTACCGACTCCCGGATCAGGTCGGCGTGGCCGTTGTGACGCGCGTACTCTTCGATCATGTTGATCAGGACGTAGCGTATGCTGGGCAGCGCACCCGGCGCGCCTGGGATCTCTGCGCCCGGTCGCCCGGGACCGTTGTTCGCCAGCGCCTCTGCGAACAGCGCGCGCGAGCGGGCGACGGCCTCCTGCCAGCCCGTGTAGAGCTGCTCGGGGGAGTCGTCGGCGGCTGTCCGCCAGTCCCAGTCGTGGCTCGCGTCCCAGTCGATCGTGTTCCACGGCGGGCGCTGCTCCTGCCCCAGCAGCCACTCGGAGGACATATCGTCCTCGAAGCGGGCGAGGTGCTTCAGCATCCCACCGAGTGACATCGTCGACGCACCGAGCGTCGCCCGCAGGCCGGCGGCGTCGAGTCCTCCGCTCTTCCACGCGAAGGTCGCGCGCTGGCGTTCCAGGAAGCCCAGCAGGGTTGCAGCCTCATCGCCCTCAACTGGCGGTTCTGGCGTCGCCTGTTCGTCCACGCCGGTCACTGGTGCATCGTCCCTTCAACAAGCCAATCGGCGGCGATCCTTTCGTCATCTCGACGGATCAGCGTGACTGCAGCCAGGCACGGATCGATGGCTCGTGCTCCTCGCGCAGGTGGCCGGAGAAGTCAGCCTCGAAGAGCCGCGCGTCTCCCGCCCACTCGAAGCGGCCTGGCACGGTCAGATCTCCTTCCGGCACCCGCTCGATGGCGTTGGCGAGGCGCTCATACGACTGATCCATGTCAGCCAGGACATCGCGCAGCGGTCGATCGCGGTGCTGCTCGTAGATCCAGTCGTTGATCTCGTCGTCGCTCTCAAGTGTCGCCGGCCATGGGGTTGGAGGATTGCCGCCCGGCCCAGCCTCGATCCGCGCGATCGTCCGCTCGCGCCAGCCGAGCAGATGCCCGGCCAGATCCTTGAAGGTCCACTCGCCCATCGGCCCCGGCTCCTCCATGCGATCCTCGCCGACCTCGGCCAGCAGCGCGTGCCATGATTCGCGCTCCTCCTGAATCCGTTTGAGTGCGATTTGCACCGTCTGGTCCCAGAGCGCGAAGTCGATTTCAGGCAGGTTGGGCACTCCGAGGCGCTGGAGGATGTGCAGCACCTCGCTGCGGTGCTCCGCGTTGTGGAGCGTGACGTGGAGGATCAAGCCACCCAGGGTCGGCGTGCCGCCGAAGTGGTCGACGCAGGTGTCACTCAACCGCTGCTCGTCACGCGCCGCACGCGCGGTGGCCGCGAACGATGCATGCTTGGCCTCGTAACGCTCGATCAGCCCGGGTATCGACCGGTCGTATTGCTGTTCGGCCCGAGGCGAGTCGCGCTCTCCTCCAGCCATCACCGAGGTCCAGAACCCGATGTTGTAGATCAGGTGATCGAACGTCTCGCGCAGCGTCTGATGTCCGATATCGAACGGCTGATCGATCTGTGCATCGGTCAGCTCTCGGCACACCTCCAGCAGTTGCGTCGTCGCCCAGTGGTCGTGCCCCAGCATCCGATCGACCAGATCCATCGAAATCCTCCAACCAGAGTGCTCGTCACCGACACGTCAAACCGTGTCTTGCCCAGCAGCCACTCGCATACATCACCAGCCGTACGTACAGCGAACATGCGTTCGGGTACAGCATAGCGGAGAGTGCCGAGTTTGCCAAGCAGGCACGGTCATTCGACTCGTCGCCGGTAACACACGAGCGCCGGATCTGCGGTCCTTGCTTGAGTCGATCTGGGGCTAGGTTTCCGCAACCGTCCCGACGCTGCAGAAGAAGAAGCGCTCTCCGAACTCGTGCGCGATCCTGGCGGCCACCTTCGGCCCAGTACAATGCGAGACGCCGATCCGCTGGATATCGAACTCGTGCAGTGCCTCGATCGTCCGTTCGACCTGCTCCTCGCCGACCGGGCCAAGATGCGTGCCGCCCATGACGGTGTGGAAGCGGCTCTTGCCGGTCTGATCGCGGATGTAGGTCAGGATGTTGATCAGTCCCGCATGCGAGCAACCGAGGACGACAAACAGCCCGTCCGGTGTGTCGATGACGACCGTCTGGTCGTCGCGGACTGGATCGACAACCAGATCGCCCGATTCGTTGCGGTGTTTCAGAAACTGATCCCCGAATTCGTACGTCGTCCGTCGAGGCACTTCGCCAGTCATCGAGATACCTGTCGCGATCTCTCTCCAACCGGCGTCGAGCAGGAACTCAGCGCCCGCGGTTTCCAGAGCACTGCGCTTGTGTGGGACACCGCTGAATCCGATCTCGCCGTGGAAGTCGGTAAAACTGTCCTTGAACAGGTCGGGATGGGCATAAATCGGAATGCTGGATCGTCCCGAGCGCTTGACCATTGTGCGGACTGTGTCGCGCAGCCCGCCAGTGTGATCGTTATGGTGGTGGCTGATCATGATTCCATGGGCGTCTTCGAGCGGGATGTCGAAGACACGCGCGTTGTTCAACAATCCGTGGCCACGCCCGGTATCGAACAGGAATGGACCGGCGTCAGTCTCCAGCCAGACCGACCAGCCATGCTCAGCGACGGCGTCACCCATCCCATAGACTGAATTTTCGCAGAGGACCGTTGCTCGGACTGACACGGTGTTTCTCCATCCTGGGCCGTCTGTTCGGGAATCGGGAATCGAGACTGGAACGATGATTCTGTCGTTGAGGACATCGGCTCTAACCACCCCCCGAATTTCGATTCCCGATTCCCGCCGCTAAATACTCCCGCCCTTCGGCGCGAACGCACCGCGGACGGCCTCCTGCGGAAATCCTTCGGCGACCTCGCCACTCGTCGCCCAGCGATACAGCACCGTCCGGTAGATCCCGCTCAGTGTCGAGCCAATCGCGACCGCCAGCCCGATCAGCAGCCCTGCGACAATCAGCGTCACGACGATGACTGGCATCAAGCCGGTCGCGAAGCCAAGCCCAGCGACGACGATCGCGCCGAGCACCAACGGCAGCCCGATGATGAACGCGAACAGGCCGATCCCGGCGTTGCCGACCACCTGCTCACCCCACGTGCGCTTGAAGAGTCGTCCGCTCTCCTTCAGCGCGTCGATCGGGCCGATGTTGTGGGTCGCCAGGACCGGAACGACGAAGAAGGTCGCCAGCGTCCAGGCGATATCACCGATCATCGCGACCACCCGACCGGCAACGCCGCCCTTGTCGCGAATAACGGCCAGCAGCAGTCCGACCGTTGCCACCAGCAGCGCCCAGCCGACAATCGCCTGCTTGCGCGAGTTCGCCACCTGCAACCCGTCGCTCAACGTCGCCGTCTGTCCATCGATCTGCCGCAGAACGGCGCCGGTCAACGCCGTATTGAAATAGATCGTCACGATCGACCCGGCCAGGCTGATCAGAGCGAGGATGATCGACGCCCGGCACGTTGTTGGTTGACTCTCGGACGAGAGATCCAGCCCCATCGCGTAGATCACGCCCCAGCCGATGCCACCAATCGTCGCCGACGAGATCAGCAGCGCGATCGCCGCGATCAGTCGGAAACAGGAGCAGTTGCGGGTTCGCGTCATGATCGACCAGCTCGCCTTGCCAAGCTCCCAGCTACGCCGAATCCGCTCCATGAATGCACCCCTTCAGCCAGCCGCCACCACTGGCCCGGCCGTCAGACATAACATCAACCGATGCTGCAATTGTACGCCGATTACAACATATGACACCTATCCCACCCATACATCACCACAGAGAACAGCACCCCGTGGATGGTCATCCTGAACCGCAGTGAAGGATCGCTCAACGTCCAAAGCAACGGTGCGATGATATGTAGAGCACGCTTGATCCGCCCCGACCGTACCTGAAGCCATCGCCAGGCGATCCTTCACTGCGATTCAGGATGACCATCCACGGGGTGCTGTTCTCTGAGACGGTTCAACGCTGGTAGTTCGCCTCTCGCGACAGATAGCTGTCCATCCGGACAGGACACAAATCGACACGACGGTCAATGCGCCCCAATACCCATTCCTCTATCCTCCAGACGATGTGCGGTTCGTAACCATGAGGGATGGACGATGACGACCGGGATGATCCCATTTACCGATAACTACCAGGACAAATCGACCGAGTACGGCTACCAGTTCGAGTTCGACTGCGAGCGCTGCGGCAACGGCTACAGCAGCAGCTCCCAGAAATCCGCTGCCGGGATGGGTGGCGGGCTGCTCCGCGCCGCCAGCGGCCTCTTCGCCGGCGCCTTCGGACGCGGCGCATCGACCGTCGAGGAGATGGCTGACATGGCACGTGGCGCTGGCCGCGACGCCGCCCTCAGGAAGGCCGTCGAGGAGATGCGCCCGTACTTCCACCAGTGCCACCGCTGCGGCAACTGGGTCTGCCGCGACGTCTGCTGGAACGAGCAGGCCGGCCTCTGCACCGCTTGCTCCCCAAGCTCGAGCAGGAGCTCGGCGCCCTCCAGGCTGACGAACGCTTCCGCCAACTGCAGGACAAGCTCACCACCGTTGACCTCACCACCGGCATCGACGTCACCCACTCCGTCGTCGCCCGCTGCCCGTCCTGCATGGCCGAGACCGGCGGCGCCAAGTTCTGCCCCGAATGCGGCACCTCACTCGCCCCGAAGACCACCTGCACCGGCTGCGGCACCGAAGCCCGCGCCAGCACCAAATTCTGCCCCGAGTGTGGCCTCCCGCTGACCGGCTGAGGGCTATGGCACGCGGCACTCGCTCTACACGCTCACCGGTAGGGCGATGGCCACAGCCTCGCCCTGCTCCCCGCCGGATCCCTCAAAGGCGCTCACACACCAATGATGAACGCCTTTGCTTCTTTACCGCCTTTAACAGTCGACCAGGCCAACCCGACCACTGAACTTCCTGGCCCCCTTGGCCTCCTTGGTCCACTTGACCATGCCTGTCCACACACGTTGGCAACCTTGGCAGCCTTACCCGCTCATTCCAACTGGCTCATCCAATGAACTTGAGCCACTTGAGCTACATGAACCACATGAGCACCTTGAGCACCTTGAGCCCTCGACTCAACCCTGCCACGGACCACACGAACCCACAGCGACCACCCTGGCACACATTTCCGCCCTCAAACCGCTCGAATGAGTAGAGACCACCACAATCGTCCCAGCCTCACCCCACCCGCATCGCCCGCTCCGGCGAAACCAGTACGGCGGCAGGTAGGCAGGCATGTTCGAGAACGGCAGCACCTCCGGCTTGAGGCGGATGCCAAGCGCCTCCTGCATGAACGCACGGCGGGCTTCGATCCGCGACCACGCTTCGGGATACCGCGTGGCGAACTCGGCGCGGGTCGCGTCGTCGGCCAGCGCGATGCCGTCCTCGATGTTGGTCGAGTAGTACTCGCTGTGCGTCATCGGGATCACATCGACCTGGATCGCCATCCCCGACTGGAGCGGGATCGTGCTGCCCTCGAAGATCGGCGACGAGAGCCACTCGTCGAGGTGGATCAGGTGGCCCGGATTCAGCCCGACGCCGAAGAACGGATCGCCGAGATGCCGGTTGATCACCTCCCAGAGCTCGCCACCGGTCACGCCGATCCCGACCGTCTCGTACCACTCCGCAATCGCGCCGTAATACGGCGCGACGAGTCGATCGACATAATCGCGGATGCCCGGTCGCCAGTCCGCGCTCGTCGTGGACGAGAAACCCGGCCCTCGCCGTGTTGCCGCCCCAGACACCGACAGCGGCGAAGATCGGGTCGCCTTCTTTCAGGACGTAGGCGGACGGTGAGGGGATGAACATCTCGGTCCGCTCGCGCCCGGCGACGAGGATCGGGTGGTCGGAGAAGGGCAGCCCGTTGAGCCGCATCAGCGGGACGGCGTCCAGTTCCGACATGCCGGGCCGGACGCCCCAGATCGCGTTGCGCACGAACTGCGACGAATGCGTCGTCGCGAACTCGAAGCGCGCCAGTTGCTCGACCTCGTTGATCGCCCGCAACCCGTTGGCGGGGTCCATCAGCAGCCGGTTGGCGTTGCGCACCTCGCAGCCCAGTCGAGCGCATCCGATCGACGATGAAGGCCGGCGCGTCGATCCAGTACTCGGCCTCGTCGGCTTCGGACGGCTCGAAATACTTCCAGCCGGCCACGCCAACCACCTGTCCCGCGCCACCAAGCCCGGCGGTCGGCCAGCAGGTTGGCCAGCGGCTCGCTGGTGTCTCGCGGCTGGCCGGGCAACGAGAACGTCTGATACAGCACCCGCTCCAGATCGACCGGCGAGACGGCCGAGTAGACCAGCCCCTCGTTGCCGACGAACAGCGTTGGCTTCCGGTCCCGCGCACAGGATCAGCAGCGCCTCCTCGAAGCGCGGGTCGTAGCCGGTCAGATAAGCCAGGTTGGCGAAGTGCTCGCGGTCGCCGTAGATCACCAGCGCGTCGAACCCGGCGGCATTCGCCCGCTCGCGCGCCCGCTCGATCCGTGCCTCATACATCGCCGCCGGAATCACTGGCTCAACGACCGGCAACCCGAACTCGGGCAACGCCATCTCCGTCAATTCCGCCTGTCGTCCTGCCACCTGGCTGCTCCTGTCCATCGCTCTCGCCACCGTCCGGGGAATCTACTGCCTGTATGCAGGCGCTACCGCCGGATGTCAACCTGCAAGTGATCCGACAGCCCGAACGGAGACATCCGCTATCCTGTCCGGGCAAGCTGGAGTGACACATGACATGAAGGGTGGCCAAGCGTGGACGCATACCTGAACATCATCAGCAAGCGCGATGTGCGCAAGTACACGGACCAGCCGATCCCCGACGATGTCCTGACGAAGATCCTGCACGCCGGCCGCGCGACCGGCAGCGCCCGTAACCGGCAACTGTGGGAGATGGTCGTCGTCCGCAATCGTGAGACGCTGGCTCGGCTGGCCGAAACCGTCGCCGCGCCTGACAACGTCCGTGGCTGTGTCGCAGCCGTCGCCGTTGTCCTCAAAGGTCAGTCAGCCTGGGACGGTGGCCGAATGGCGCAGAACCTGATGCTGGCCGCCTGGTCGCAAGGGGTCGGCACCTGTCCGAACACGCCGGTGAACAAGGACGACTGCAAAGCCATCCTCGGCGTCGAGAAAGACCACGACATCCTGACGATCCTCTCGCTCGGCTACCCTGCCGAACCGGTCCCACGCGCCACCGACCCCGATGCGATCCTCGCCCGCATCGACCGCAAGCCGCTGGAGGAACTGACGCGCTACATCGATTGAACGAGCGGCACCTGAACGCCTGCCTCTCATCCGGAGACAACAAAGAACTGGCTACCGGATGGGGCCGGTAGCCAGCGGGAAAGGAGGAGTTGTGTGCGTATTGGGGTGAAGGTCGATTGGATTACGGCTGGCCGTTGCCAACCCAGCCCTCGCCCTGTCCGTCTGAAAGGTTCGTGCTGCGCGTCGAGGCTGGACGACCATCTGCAACCCAGCCCTCGCCCATGCCGGCCTGAGCGTATGCCTTGACCGCCGGGCTCAGGACTGCCGCGCTACCGAGGCCGCCGATGATGCCCTCACCCTGACCGAGCGACGGGTGCGCGACGAACGGCGCGGAGACGGCCAGGTGACCGCCGAGGAGACCGTCGCCCTGTCGATCGTCGGTGTACGCGCGAACGGCTGCCGTGACGTCGGAGGTACCGGCGAGCATCCCCTCGCCCTGGTTGACGCTGCTGTGTGCCTTCGGGAGAACGATCGGCTGTCTCGCTTGTCCGCACGGATGGCAGGTTGTCGATGATCGCTCCACCCGCCGCGCCGATCGCGATCCCTGCCGCGATGCCGAGGGCCATCATGGTCGTGCCGAACTTGTTGAATCCGAACTGCCGGGAGTTGGTGGTTGTTGCCTGCATTGTCTGGCTCCCTTCGCCGTTGTCCATCAGTGCGTTGTCGATGGATGCAGAATAGGGATTTCCAGACGACGCCACATCGTGTAGATGACGTGTCTTTCCGGAGAGCGCCGATCGGGAGCGAGTACGTTATCTAACGTAGGTTGCCGTCAGGTGAGGCCATGCTCGACAGCGAAACGCGTCGCGGCAGCGCGAGAGTTGACATTGAGTTTGGTGTAGATCGATGTCAGGTGCGTGTTGACCGTCCGCCGCGCGATGAAGAGTTGCTCGGCAACCTCGGCGTCGGTCAGCCCCTGGGCGATCAGGCGCAGGACATCGACCTCGCGATCGCTGAGTCCGGCCGGGTGGCCGACCGGCTTGCTGTCCAGCGTGTTCGAGCAGTGCATCGACCCGGGCGAGCGTCGGTCGCGCACCAAGTGGTTCGCAGACCGAACGCACCTCGTCTGCCAGAACACGCGCCTCGTCAACCGTCCCGGTCGCAACCCGAAGCTCAGCCAAAGCTAGAAGGGTCAAGGCTCGTTCAAACGGCGCAGCGCAGGCGTCCGCGAGGGCGAGCGCCTCCTGAAGGTGCCGCTCGGCCTCAGCGAACCGGCCATCCCGGGTGTCGAGCAGACCGATGAAGCGATGAGCCGCCAGCAGTACCAGCGGCTGGTCCGGATCGCTGGCCAGGCGTAGCGCGTCGGAGGCATCCTGGCGAGCCGCTTCGGAGTCGCCGCACGCGCGGTGATAACGCCCCCAGAGCAGTCGAGCATCTGCCTTCCGACGAACTGCGCCACCCCATGCCAGCCAGCGATCCTGCGCCTCCAGCCAAGCTCGCGCATGATCCAGTTCCCCTTGATCGAGTGCGAGATTGACAGCGAGGCGCTGCAGTTCAAGTGCCGGACCGAAGGGGAGACCGCCTGGCTCGGTGCGCGATCCATCCGGGAGTGTCTCTCGAATTTGCTTCCAGGCTGTCTCGTAGTCGCCCTGGCCCCAGGCGATGTATCCAAGGGCACAGAGGGCGTAGGAGCGCAATCCTGCATTCGTCTGTTCAAGCCCCGCGTCAATCATCTCCTTGGCTTCAGACCACCAGCCCGAAAGGTAGATCAGTGCCAGCGTGCCTGATGAGGCGGCTGAGATCGGCCTGCCCAGTGCTCCATGACCTCGTGCTCTCGCGGCTTCAGCTTCGGCAGCAAGCCATCTGCGCCTGGCGAGATCTGTCGCGAAGTAAGGACAGACAACCAGCCACAGGTGGTGTGTGGCAGAGCCGGACACGAGCTCATGGTGGTCGAAGCTGCGATAGACCTCGCGTGCCTGGTTGAAGGCATCATCGGCATCGTCTCGTCGTCCCAGTTCGGCATAGGCGAAACCGAGTGCGTGGTGCGCATCGCCCAGCAATCCCGCTGCAACCTCGGTCAGGTGTGACGTGCCAGCAACCTCCTGCAGGCTTGTCTCGCCATTGGCGATCGCCTCGGCGTGTCGTCCGACGATCGCCTGCCATAGCGCGAGGGTTGCGCGTCGAGCGTTGTGAGGAACATGCGCCGGCGACGCTTGCATTCGCTGGCGATCTCGATTCGTCTGTGCGCAGTGCGTCCGCGATCCAGATGGCGATCGACGGGTTACGACCGAGGTGATCCGCGGGGAGCGCGTCCAGCGCCGCAACGCCGGCTGCCATCTCGTGGATGCCGCGTGGGATATCGCCAGTGAAGCAGCGCACGAGGCCAGTGTCAGCTAGCGCATAGGCAGCAAGCACGTCGTCTCCGGTTGCCCGCGCGATGCGCTCGGCCTCCTGTAGGCGCTCCACGCCTTCCGCCGGTGTGGACATCCGCAGCATCCGTCCCGTCCGATAGAGCAGCCAGCCGCGCTCTTGCGCTCGAGCTGGGTCGTCCGCCATCAACTGCGCCGCGGCATCGAAGCGGTCGATCGTCGTCCGCCATGCGTAGGTCCGGTACGCCCGGTCCCCGGCTGAGAGAAGCCACTCGATCGCGCGTGGATCGCCCGCGCGCTGGAAGTGATCCGCGACCGCATCGAGGTTTGGCTGCCGTGTTGCAGCCAATTGCTCAGCAACCTGCTGATGCAGTCGTCGCCTGCGGATCGGTAGCATCCCCTCGTAAAACGCTTCGCGAACCAGCGCATGGACGAAGCGCACGCTCGCCCCATCCGGCGTGGCACGGACGAAATTGGCCGCGATCGCTTCCTCAATCGCCGTCAGTAATTCCGCATCGCCCGCAGCCGTCACCGCGCTCCAGAGCTCGATTGCTACTTCCTGCCCGATCACGGCCGCGACGGCCAGAAGTCCGCGCGTCTCTTCGCTCAATTGGCCTGCCCGACCAGCGATTAACTGTCGGATCAGCGGCGGAACGATCCCACGGTCCAGTCTGCCGATCGTCCAGTCGCCGCCGTCCTGGAGTTGGAGGAATCCGTCCTCTTCGAGCGTCCTGAGCATTTCCCGGATGTAGAGCGGGTTGCCGTCGGCATGCGTGACCAGATACGCCGTGAGCCCTGCTGCGTCTGTCGCCGGCAGCCGATACCTGTCGTCGACCAATGCCCGCACGTCCGCGTCAGCGAACTGCCTGAGGTCGATCCGCTCGGTATCTGCTTCACGGACGATCAGTGGGATCAACGGATAGAGCGGATGCTGAATCGTGACCTCGTTCTCCCGATAGGTGACGACCAGCAGCATCGGCAGGTGTTCCAGCTGGCGTGCCAGATAGCGCAGCAGATCCAGACTGGCTGGATCGGACCAGTGCAGATCTTCCAGCACCAGTACGAGTGGCCGGGAGATGCTGATGCTAGCAAAGAAAGAACGCGTCACATCGAAGAGCTCAAGCTGGTTCGAGAGGTCGCTGATGTCCGTGCCGCGCCTGAGGACATCCGGCAATGCAGGCAACCCTGGGCCAGCCTGATAGTGGTCGGTGATCTCCAGCCACGGCCCGTAGGGGGGTGTCGCGGTCAGGTCGTAGCAGTGCCCGGTCAGCACCAGCGCCCCGCGCTCCAGGGCCTGGCGACAGAGCAGTTCGACAAGCGTCGTCTTGCCGATCCCTGCTTCGCCACCAACCAGGACGACCCCTCCACGACCGGCCAACATCGCAGCCAACCTGCGTCGGAGCAGCTCCAGCTCGCGCTGCCGTCCGACGATGAGCGCTCGATCGGAGTCTGCTGCGGCGTCGTACGTCAACTCGTCCATCAATGCCGTCCGTCCCAGTGCGATGGAGCGATGCAGACAGCGTTGGGCGTCGTGGTGATCTGGTGTCGTGACAATGATTATACGGGCAACCGGAGATGGTTGGTCAGCACGCCTTGAGGTGGATCGTCGGCTACTCTTGATGCGAACTTGTGTTCTGTACGTACACATGCTAGTATGCCGTTCGCGCTAGTGTAGCGTGGCTCAAAGTCAATGATGAGAGAGGGCAGGATGCAGTTACTACTCACGTCCGCAGGGATCAAGAACCCGAGTATCCATCAAGCGCTGGTCGATATGCTGGACAAACCGATCGCCGAGTCCAACGCCCTCTGCATTACCACCGCGTCATACGGGCACACATGGGTCACCCCGGAAGGGGCATGGCGGTTCATCAGTGGCAACCAACCCGAAACTCCGATGGTCGAACTGGGCTGGAAGTCCGTCGGCGTGCTGGAACTGACTGCACTACCCAGCATCGATCGGGAACGCTGGGTCTCGTGGGTCCAGGAGACGGACGTGTTCCTCGTCAATGGCGGCGACCCGCGGTATCTGTACTACTGGATGCAGCAGTCCGGCCTGGCCGAACTCCTACCATCGCTCAACGCGGTTTGGGTAGGGCTGAGCGCCGGGAGCTTGGTCATGACCCCGAGCGTCGGGGACTGGGACGTCGAATGGATGTCCCCCAACGGTCGCGACGATACCATGCTCGGCCTGGTCGATTTCTCGATCTTCCCGCACCTGGGACATCCAATGCTGCCGAAGAACACGCTGGCCACCGCAGAACGCTGGGTCGCAGACCTGTCAAATCCGGCCTACGCAATCGACGACGACACCGCCATCAAGGTGGTCGACGGTACCGTCGAAGTCGTCTCCGAAGGGGAATGGAAGCTGTTGCCCTCGTAGTAACGGTGCTTCGTCTTGAAAACCGTCCGAGACAGACGCTATTGGGACGCTGTTTCTGAGACGGGTAACGACACAGGAAAATCCTTCGCAACCTCCTCTTTCGGAACTGAACTGGTCGTCGTTGGCTGGCAATCGCCAGCCGACGACGATTCGCTGATCGCTACTTCCCCGTGACCGGGATCTGGTCGTGGCGGCGCTGTTCGCTGGCTGGAACGACGGGATCATCGGCTGGTTCGACGTTGAGCGTCGGCAGGGCGCGGTCGAGCCAACGCGGGATCCACCAGTTGCGGTCGCCGAGCAGCTCCATCAGGGCCGGGACAAGGACGAGCCGGACGATCGTCGCGTCGAGCAGGACGGCGACGGCCAGACCGAGCCCCATGATCTTGAGGGCCGGGTCGGCCCCGAGGATGAAGCTGCCGAAGACACAGACCATGATCGCGGCAGCCGCCGTGATGACCCGCGCCGTCGCAGCCAGCCCATCGGCGACGGCGGTGGCGTTGTCGCCGGTGCGGTCGTACTCCTCGCGGATGCGCGAGAGCAGGAAGACCTCGTAGTCCATCGAGAGGCCGAAGACGATGGCGAAGACCATCATCGGCGCCCAGGCTTCGACCGGTCCTTCCTTGCCCATCCCGATCAGGCTCAACCCCCAGCCGTACTGGAAGACGGCCACGACGACACCCATCGCCGCCCCGATCGAGAGCAGGTTGACGATGACTGCCTTCAGCGGCACCAGCAGGCTGCGGAAGACCGCCATCAGCAACAGGAACGAGAGGATGAGGACGGCTCCGATGAAGATCGGTAGCACATCGGCGGTGTGATCGGAGAAGTCGATCACGGCAGCCGGAGCGCCGCCGACCAGCACCTCGAGGCCACTCGCGTCGTTGACCGGCGGGATGATCTCGCCGCGCAGTTGGTGGACCAGATCAGACGTCTCCTCGTCCTGTGGCGCTGTCGCCGGTATGACCTGGATGATCGCCGCATCGCCGGCCTCGTTCGGGAACGGCGGGCTGGCGAAGGCGATACCGTCGGTCTGGTTGAGTTGTTCGGAGAGTCCCTGAAGTGTCGCCAGATCCTGTTCGCCATTCGGCAGCTCGGCAGCCAGCAGGAGCGGTCCGTTCGAGCCAGGTCCGAAGCCCTCGGAGAGCAGATCGTAGGCTTCGCGGGTCGTGTCGCCCTCTGGCCGGTTGCCGGCGTCGCCGAAGCCGAGCCGCATCGAGACGATCGGCGCGGCCAGCACCAGCAGGACGAGCGTGCCGATGATGACGGCCGGCCACGGGCGGCGCTGGATGACACGGCTCCAGCGGTACCAGATCGACTGGCGCGTATCGCCCTCGGCCTGCTGGCGGTGTGGCAGTCCGAACCTGTCGATGTTGCGGCCGACGAAGCCAAGAATGGCCGGCAGCAGCGTTACCGACGCCAGCATCGTCATCAGGACGGCCAGCGAGGCGCTGACGGCCAGCCCGCGCATCGCGTCGAGGTTGATGAGGAACATCCCCATCAGCGAGATGACGACCGTCGTCCCGGCGAACAGCACGGCCCGGCCAGCCGTATCGACGGCGCGGATGACGGACGACTCGGGATCGAGTCCGTCGTGCAACCCCTGTCGATAGCGCGTCACGATGAAGAGTGCGTAATCGATGCCGACGCCGATGCCGATCATCGCCGCTGCCGGCGCCGCGAACTCGGGGACCGACAGGAAGTTCGCCGTCAGCCCGACCAGCGCGATGCCGCAGCCGATGCCGAACAGCGCCGTCACAATCGGCAGCCCCATCGCCAGGACCGAGCCGAAGGCGATCAGCAGGATGACGATCGCGCCGAGGATGCCGATGATCTCGCTCGAGAACTCGGCTTCCTCGATGAACATCGTGCCGCCCAGCTCGACGCGCAGGCCATCGATGTCGATCGCGTCGCGATGCTCGCGGATCTCCTCGCCAGCCGCCCGATATTCCTCCTGGCTGCGATCCGCGAAGTTCACCTCGGCGTAGGCGATCCTGCCGTCCTCGGAGATCTGCCTCGCGCCGGCAGGCTCGTAGGGACTGATGACTTCCGCGTCCTCGATTTCCTGCTCGACAGTCGCGAAGAGCGCCTCCATCGCCTGCTGGACTGCCGGATCGTTGACACCCTGCTCGGCCTGAAAGACGATCTGGGCTGGCTCACCGGCGCGAGTCGCGAAGCCGCGATCTTCCAGCAGGTCGAACGCCTCCTGGCTCTCGGAGCCGGGCAACGAGAATTCGGTCCGCGTCTCGCCGCCGACGGTCTGGCTCAACACCACCAGGCCAACCAGCAGGAGTATCCAGCCGGCCAGCGTCAGCCGCCGGTGGTGATAACAGATGCGTGCCAGGTTCCTCATCATGATCTGGAAAGCCCTTCCGCCAACCGGTATACTTCCTCGACGGTCGTATATCTTAAAGATCGAGAGATTCAATTGTCAAGCAAGCCTGATAGTGCTCGTTCGGACCTTGTATTCGACGTGCAGGCTGCCTTGCGCGGCGTCCACAACGCCGTTGACACGCTCAGCCAGACCATCGCCGACCAGCTCGGCGTCAACCGGACCGACCTGCGCTGCATCCAGATGCTCGGCCAGTTCGGCCCGATGACGGCTGGTCAGCTCGCGGAAGCGTCCGGGCTGACGACCGGCGCCGTCACGAGCGTGATCGACCGGCTAGAGAAGACCGGCTTCGCGCGCCGCGTGCGCGACGAGGTTGACCGCCGCCGGATCTACGTCGAGCTGACGCCATCGGCCGGTCAGCAGATGGGCGCCATCTACCGCGAACTCGTCATCGCCTCGGCTGCCTCGATGGAGGACTACAGCGACGAGCAGCTCGCCCTCATTCGCGAATTCCTGCTGCGCGGTCGCGAAGTGACACTCGCGCACATCGAGCGAGTCAGGGCGATGTCAGAGACGCCAGCACGACCGGCACGGCCAGCCGAACCCTCCTGACCAGCATACGCTGGCTATCTTGGAGGCACCATCCGGCTGACCCGACAATGCATGGTCGGGTTTACCCATCGTCCCCTCCCAGCAAGTGGCCTCGCCACACGCAGGTATCCAGATGCGATAGATTCTGTGCGGCAGGCGTCGGTTGCGTCGTTCCTGCGTCGGGATCGTAGCGAGGGGTGGGAAGATGGCAACCAACGTTCTGGTCGTCGGAGGTGGAGCGCGCGAGCACGCGCTGGTCTGGAAACTGGCCGCCAGCAGCCGCATCGGGCGGCTCTACTGTGCTCCTGGCAACGCCGGAACGATGTCGCTGGCCGAGAACCTGCCGCTCACCGATTTCGACGCGCTCGCTCGTGAGATCGAGGCGCGTGGGATCGACCTGACCGTGGTTGGGCCGGAAGCGCCGCTGGCGGACGGCCTGGCTGACGTCCTGACGGCGCGCGGTCACCTCGTCTTCGGTCCAACTGCTGAGGCGGCGCGGATCGAGAGTAGCAAAGCCTGGGCAAAGGAGATCATGGCTGCTGCTGGTGTCGCGGCTGGCCGGGCGACAAGCCTGCAATACCCTTCAGGCTGCCCTCGACGCCGTCTACGACACGCCGCTGCCGGTCGTCATCAAGGCTGACGGGCTGGCGGCGGGAAAGGGCGTCGTGATCTGCGAGACGCGCGAGGAAGCCGAGTCGGCTGTCCGCGACATGCTCGAAACGCGCTCGCTCGGCGACGCCGCCTCGACGTGCTGATCGAGGAGTTCCTGACTGGCCGCGAAGTCTCGTTCCTGGCGCTGACCGATGGCGAATCGGTCCTGCCGTTGCTGCCCGCCTGCGACTACAAGAAGATCGGCGATGGTGAGACTGGCCCGAATACTGGCGGGATGGGCGCCTACACGCCGCCGAAGGCCGTCGATGACGCCATGCAGCGTCACTTTCTCGACGACGTGATCGTCCCGACCGTCCGTGAGATGGCTGCGCGTGGCATCCAGTATCGCGGCGTCCTCTACGCCGGGATGATCCTGACGCCGGACGGCCCCAGGGTGCTCGAGTTCAACTGCCGCTTCGGTGACCCCGAGACGCAGGTGATCATGCCGATGCTCGACGCCGACCTGGTGGCGCTGTGTGAAGCGACGGCGCGAGGCGAACTGGCCAGTATGCCGCCGATCGACTGGTTCCCCGGCGCCTGCGTCGGTGTCGTCCTCGCCTCAGGTGGTTATCCCGGCTCCTACACCTCCGGTCACCCAATCGCCGGCCTCGACGCCGTACCCGACGGTGGAGTCGTTTTCCACGCTGGAACCACGCGACGCGGCACCGAAACCGTCACTGCTGGTGGCCGCGTCCTCACCTGCGTCGGTCGCGGCGAGACAATGGCCGCCGCCCGCGACCTCGCATACGCCACCGCCGACGCGATCAGCTTCGACGGCGCATACCGGCGCGGAGACATCGCGTTGCGTGAGGCCGGGAGTTGATCGTGCGCATACTCGCTCGTGACGATTAACATCAATGCAACATCCTCCGACTGTGTCCCATTTACGCTCTGTGTGCCGTAACGAGTGCGGGCAAACATGACTGCCTGCGATGCGGCACAGCATGGGAGTGAAGGGAAGTCGCATGAAGCGCGTGCTGCTCACAGCGCTGCTGGTGTTCGCGTCGCTATCGGTCTGGGTACCGGCGGTCGCGGACGACGGCGACACGGAGATCAAGGGATTTCTAAAGATTGCCTCACACAATGCTCCGGGAGGTGTTGCTGAGATCGTCAGTGGCACGCCGGACGGAAACACGCTCGTCTATGTCGATTCTGGCGCTGGTGAGGTCGGTGTTGTCGACATAACCGATGCGCACCACCCGCAACAGGTGGCGACGATCCCAGTTGGCGGCGAGCCGACGAGTGTCTCGATCAGCCCTGACGGTGTCTGGGCGATCGTCGGCGTCAACACCTCCTATAAGGAGGAGGGGGAGGTTCCGGAGATAACACCGGGCATGCTGGTCATCATCGATGTCGCCAGCGGTCAGATCGCCGGTGAGATCGCGATTGGCGACGGACCTGACTCAGTCGCCTCAACCGTCATCGACGGTGAACTGGTTATCGTGGTCGCGATCGAGAATGAGCCGGTCGTCGTTGACGCCGATGGTCTGCTAACCGATGGCGAGGAGCCGGGTCTGGAAGGCGACATCAGCGGCCCCGGCTACATCCAGATCGTGACGATCAACCCGGCCGATCTCGAGGCATCGGTGGTCGTCGACATTGACTTTCCGGAAAACGTCCTGGCCGATGCCGGGCTGTACTTCCCAGACGATCCACAGCCGGAGTTTGTCGATCTCAAGAACGGCATGGCGGCTGTCTCGCTCCAGGAGAACAACGGCATCGCGATCGTAGATGTTGCTGCCGCGGAACTGGTGTCGGTCTTCAGCACCGGCATCGTCGATGATCGGCCGGCTGACCTGTCCGAGGACGCGGCGATCTCGTTCAGCGACACCTACCCGGCGGACGTGGCGGATGAGCCCTACGCTGGTGCCCGCTTCCCTGACGGCGTTGCCTGGAGCCCGGACGGTTCGCTGATCTACTCGGCCGACGAGGGTGAGTTCGACTGGACCGGCGGTCGCGGCTGGAGCGTCTGGGGAGCCGATGGCCGGTTCGTCTGGGACAGTGGCAGCAGCCTCGAAGAAACGGCTGCGATCTACAGCCACTATCCCGATGGCCGCTCGGAGGCCAAGGGGATCGAGGCCGAAGGTGTCGAGGTCGGCGTTTATGATGGCCGCGAGTTCGTCTTCGTTGGCTCTGAGCGTGGCTCGTTCGTCGGCGTCTACGAGCATCAGGGTGGCCGGGCGTTCAAGTTCATCCAGATCCTGCCGACCGGTATCTCGCCGGAAGGACTGCTGGCGCTGCCACAGCGAGGGCTGTTCGTAACCTCCGACGAGGTCTCCGGAACGCTGACGATTTTCCAGGGCGTCGATCACCCGAACGCGCCAGCGAACCCGAACCAGCCGGTCCTCCGCGCGCCGAACGAGAAGATGCCGTGGGCGGCGATCTCGGGTCTGGCCGCATCGTCGTACAACAGCCAGGTGCTGTTTGCTGTGCCGGACAACGCGATGCCGTCGGCGATCTACCGCATCTTCGTCCAGAACAACGGTGAAGCGCTCGTGACGACCCAGGCGCCAGTTACGAAGGACGGTGAGCAGGCGCGCTACGACCTCGAAGGGATCGCGCTCGACACCTCGATTAACCGGCCTGGCTACTACGGCTACTGGCTGGCGTCCGAGGGCAACGCCGATTTCAGTGAGGACAGCTACGTTCCCAACCTGCTGATCCAGACCAACTCTCGTGGCGAGGTGCTGCGTGAGATCGGGTTGCCGGCCGAGGTTGATTCGCCAACCGGCGGTCTTGTCCAGGGCAACGGCTTCGAGGGTGTCGCCGTCTCGGACGATGGCCGCTACCTGCTGGCGGCGATCCAGCTCGGCTATGGCGACGATGTGCTGGTCGATGGCACCGCCTACACCCGGATTGCCCGCTACGACCTCCAGTCCGGGACGTGGGATTTCTTCCTCTACCCGTTCGAGCGACCGGAGGATGACCGCGGCTGGGTCGGCCTCTCGGAGATCACCAACATCGGCGGCGGCTACTACGCCGTCATCGAGCGTGACCAACTGGTTGGCGCGGCGGCAGAGGTGAAGCACGTCACCGTCTTCACACTCGACGGCGTCGAGCCATGGGATGGCCTGATCGGCGAGGATTCCGACCTGAACGGCCACGTCGTCGACAAGATGCTGCTGACTGACGTGCTGGACGAGTTCGCGCCGTTCGAGAAGGTCGAAGGGCTGACGGTCGCGGCCGACGGCTCGCTCTGGGCCGCACTCGACAACGACGGTGGCGAGCTGGAGAGCCGGCTGGTCAACCTCGGTGCGCTCTCCACATTACTGGAGGAAGCGCAGAACCCACAGGATGATCTGGTCGAGGTCCAGTTGCTGGCTGTCAACGACTTGCATGGCCAGATCCCAACTGGCCGTGTCCTCAACGACCGCCCCATCGGCGGCGCGGCCTACCTGGCCGCCTACATCGACCAGTTAACCGCCGACAACCCGGACAACACGCTGCTCGTCCATGCTGGTGACATGGTCGGCGCCAGCCCGCCAGAGTCGGCGCTGCTGCAGGACGAACCGACGATCGACATCCTCAACCAGATGGGATTCGATGTTGGCTCGGTCGGCAACCACGAGTTTGACGAAGGCATCGACGAACTGCTGCGCTTACAGAACGGCGGCTGCCATCCGGTGACCGAGCCAGTCACCGGATGCTTCGCTGGGGCCGAGTTTCCGTACCTCGCCGCCAACGTCGTCTGGAAGGACGATGGCGAGCCGATCCTGCCGCCGACGGCAACGCTGACCGTTGACGGCGTCGAGATCGGCTTCATCGGACTCGTCACGAGCGACACGCCGAACCTGGTCTCTCCAGGTGGAATCGAAACCGTCAGCTTCCTCGACGAGGTCGAGGTGATCGATCAGTACACCGAGACACTGGTCGCGGCTGGTATCGAGGTGATCGTCGTCCTGATCCATGAGGGTGGGCAGTTGCAGGACGGCGCGATGACCGGCGCGATTGTCGACATCGCGTCGAACATCTCCGACGAAGTCGATGTCATCGTCAGCGGTCACACCCACCAGGGCTACGTCGCCACAATCGATGGCAAGCTCGTCACTCAGTCGTGGTCGTACTCGTCTGCCGTTGCCGACATCGACCTCATCATCGACCGCGAGACCGGCGATGTTGTCGAGAAGCAGGCGACGCTTGTCGATACGTACAATGACGCGATCGAGCCGAACACCGAGATCGCCCAGGTGGTCGAGGAATACACGAACCTGGCCGGTCCACTGCTGAACCGACAGATTGGAACGGCAGCCGAAGACATCACCCGCGAGCAGAACGAGGCCGGTGAGTCGGCACTCGGCAACCTGATCGCCGACGCCCAGCGCTGGAAGATGGGGACCGACTTCGCCTTCATGAACCCTGGCGGCATCCGCGACGACATCCTGGCCGGTGAGGTTATCTGGCGCGAACTGTTCACCGTCCAGCCGTTCGGCAACGACATGACGACGATGGACCTGACCGGCGCGCAGATCTATACGCTGCTCAACCAGCAGTGGCAAGGCGACCGAACACGCTTCCTGCAGATCTCCGGACTGGAATACGACTACGATCCAACCCTGCCGGATGGCGCGCGCATCGTCGAGATCCGCCAGGTGCTGCCGGATGGCGCGACGCAGGCCCTGCCGAACGATGAGACGGCGTACAGCGTGGCAGTGAACTCGTTCCTGGCAGGTGGAGGCGACAACTTCACGGTCCTGACCGAAGGCACCAATCGGGCAGTTGGACCGGTCGATCTTGACGCGCTGGTCGAGTACGTCGAGCAGTTGCCGCAGCCGTTCGACGCCGATATCGAAGGACGCATTGCGATCGTCACCGGGCAGTAGGAAATCGCTACCGCCATCGAACAAGAGTCGATGACCCCGGCAGCCTTTGCCAGGGTCGTCGACTGCCTGGCTCAATCGAAGGCGTGCCCGCTTCTGACAGCCGGCCGCATCCACTCACTGCGAATGTACAGGTGTAGCTCCATCCCGGTGTGGCGGGATGGTATCGACGGCCAGCGCCAGCGGCGCGAGGCGTGTCGGACGTGTCCGGAGTCTCGCGACGTTGACTCGCGCCAGACCGGAACCAGCCGTTCGCGTTCGTGCCGCGCGATCTGCCACTCAAAGTCACCAAATTGAAGCATCTGAGTTCCTCCCAGCGATTCGCTCTCCCTACGCTGACGGGAGTCACTCTCCGCGCCACCGTCACCATATCGATGCGAACCAGCATTTGGGAGAAGGTCAGGTAAAGGGTTCTGATAGAAATCGTGAAGGGCCGACCCCTGTGCTCACGCATACCTCGCCAACACCACAACGCCGGCTCGATAACTGAGCCGGCGTCGCATGGGTGGGAGGAGAGGGAGGATTAGTCGTAATTACGCGGCAGAGTAGACGCCAGGGCCAATCTCAACCCAGCCGTTCTTGACGGCGAAGAGGACGGCCTGGACTCTATCCTCGACGTTGAGCTTGCGCAGCACGCTGGTCATATGGTTCTTGACTGTCTGCTCGGTGATAAAGAGCGCGTCGGCGACTTCCTTGTTCGAGAGCCCCTGCGACACGCAATCCAGCACCTCAACCTCGCGAACCGAGAGCGGCATCGCGGTCTTATAGCGGGCGGCCGGGTCGTCGGTCATCGTCCGGAACTCAGAGAGGACCTTCCATGCCAGTTGCGGGCGGGTCAGTAGCGTCGTGTTGATCGGCTGCTCACCACGGATCACAGCGTCGATCGTCGCGATCAGATCCTCGGCGGTGACGTCCTTCGTGAGGAAGGCAGCCGCACCGGCGCGGACAGCGTCAAATAGCCGCTCGTCGTCCATGTGCATCGAGAGAAAGATGATCTGGCTCTTCGGGTGCTGCTTCTTCAGGATGCGCGAGATCTTGAGGCCGGTCACGCCAGGAAGCTGGATGTCGGAGACGATGATCTGTGGCTCGTGGATGTCGGCCTCGCGGATCGCCTCGTAGCCATTGGTGGCTTCGGCGACGACGGTGTAGCGGCCGCTCTCTTCGATCAGCCGGCGGATGCCCTGCCGGAACAGTGGATGGTCATCGATGATCATGACGGTTCCGGTCTTGAACGAACGCTGGCTTCCCATGACCGCTCTCCTTCAACTCGGGCGACGCCGCCCCTGGCCTGGCGTCCCGTCACCCGTGATTCTCGCCCCGTGGGATGTCCTGCATCCCGTTTCAAAATCTCCGACTTGCGTACTTCAGATAGTAGTGTCGGGCTATCAATTGGGAAATGGGACAGAGCGCATGATTGGTCGGTGAAGGAGTACTAGTACCGCAAAGTACTGTGGTCCGGGGTGCGTACGTACGCATGTACGCGAACCCGCTGTCACATTCCTCGTCGTTGATGAGTCATAGAAGTGATGGACAGAACCGGGTCGATCAGACGAGGAGCGCGGGATGTAGGACGAAACCTGAGAACGACCGCTGAGTGTTCACGATCAGGATTCGGTAACGACACCGAACCGCACGCAAAGGAGCGTAACGATGGAACCACGTATGAGTAACCCGGCAATGGTCGTCCCCGGCGCACTTGAGCCGATCCTGGCACTGATCGCGGCCCTGAAGGAGGGCGGCGTCGCTCATTCGACGCTGGAACTGGTCCACCAGCGTGCGAGCCAGATCAACGGATGCGGATTCTGTCTCGACATGGGCTCGAAGAGTGCCAGAAAGGCCGGCGAAACGGACGAGCGTCTCTTCGCACTCGCAGGCTGGCGGGATGCGCCCTACTACACTGACGCAGAACGGGCCGCGCTGGCGCTGGCCGAATGCATGACGCGCTTCAGCGATCGGTCGGACCCGGTTCCCGACGAGGTCTGGGGAGAGGCCGCCCGGCACTACGACGAGGCCGAACTGGGAACGCTCGTCGTCTTCATCGCGACGGTCAACCTCTTCAACCGCGTCAACGTGACGACCCGGCAGGTCGCTGGCTCATGGGCTGGCTGAGTCTCTGACAGCTGTGCGATCATCGTGCTCAGTCGCGAATCCCCGCTGGCCGCCAGCGGGGATTCGCTCTGACATCGGTTGCTCGGTCGAATGGAGAGGCATGGCTACGATGACCCAGCCGCCCCGCAGCGGATCTGCAGCGCAGGCAGGATAGCCTGCGCCGGCTTGAGGATGACATAGACGCATGGATCGCCACGGCGAGCGTTGACGGAACGCCGTATCTGGTGCCGTTGTCGTTCCTCTGGGATGGCACGACCTTGCTGATTGCCACGCCGACATCCAGCCCGACCAGCCGCAACCTGCAGGCGACCGGCAAGGCGCGGGTCGGTGTCGGCCCGACCCGCGATCTGGTCCTGATCGAGGGAACGGTCGAGATGCTTGAATCCGGCGATCTCGCCTCCGAGGTCGGCGATGCCTTCGCGAACAAGACCGGTTTTGACCCGCGCCAGCTCGCTACGCCGTACTCCTATTTCCGGATCTATCCTCAGCGCATGCAGGCCTGGCGCGAAGCCAACGAACTCGTCGGCCGCGAACTGATGCGCGGTGGGACCTGGCTCGTCACGGACTGATTGACAACGACCGGACGGCAGGTACGCGACAAATCGAAGATTCGCCTTGGTCCGATTGCGTCCTTTTTCCGGTCACACCGTCTCTATAGATAGCGCTACTCGTAGCGGGATCTATTGAGAACGTGAGTCGATCGAGAAGGGAACACCTCAATGACGAGTCAGTACGGTACGACTGAGATCCAGGCGGGCGCGCCGGTGGTTCGTGTCCCGCAACAAACGTCAGTTTCGACGTGTTGCTCCGCGACGGAGCAGGCAAGCTGCTGTGAGCCGTCGGCGAAGGCGTCATGCTGCGAAACGGCGAGTGCCGGTTCGCAGGCAGAATCTAAGGGTTGCGGCTGCAAGTGACGTGCGCGTGACACCGCGCCGTATGCTTTGCGGACGCGGTGTCAACCGTCCTCAATCGCGAGTGAGGGAGGGTCTGTCAGCGAGATGATGGCGACGACTGAGGTCCTCTGGGACGCGTTTCACCAACGGCTACGATCATTCGTCGCACGACGGATCGAGAACCCTGCCGATGTCGATGACGTCGTGCAGGATATCTTCGTTCGTATCCACGAGCGCATCGACTCTGTCGAGGACGAAGAGCGCGTCCATGCCTGGATCTACCAGATCGCGCGCAACAGCATCATCGATTACTACCGAGCCCCGCGACGCCGCCGTGAACGGCTGGGGGTCGATACTGAGCTTGACCTCGTACCGGCACCGGATGTCGACGCAGATGATTCTTCGGCAATCGAGGAACTTGCGCCGTGTCTCACGCCGCTGCTTGAACAACTCACTCCGACCTACCGAGCGGCGCTGGAGTTGACCGAGGTCAAAGGTTTGACACAGCGCGAAGCGGCGACTGTGCAACAGATATCCGTCTCCGGGATGAAGAGTCGCGTCCAGCGTGGACGACGGCAGCTACACGATCTGCTGCGCGCGTGCTGCGAGATCGAGCTCGACCGGCGCGGCGGTGTGATCAACTACGCCATGGGCGAGTCTGCGTGCGCCTGCTGTGCCTCTTGTGATGGAGAGAATCCCGGATAACCGCCGACATCCCGAGTACGACATCGTGTCTCGTCGGCTCAAAAACGCAATACAAACGCGGACCAGCCGCCGGGAATTTCCGGCGGCTGGTCCGCGTTTGAGCGTCGCCGCTATGCGGGCTTGCGTGCCCGGATGAAGCCGGAGACGATCCGGCCAGTTCCATCAGGTGATTCGACGTTGGCGCAGCAGGAGACGACATCGCTCGGGTTGTAGACGGTCGTCACCTCGATCGAAGCGTCCTCAAACCCGGCCAGCGCGAGGCCGTCGAGATACTCCTGCTCCTCCAGCGCGCCGGCGACACAGCCGGCCCAGGCTTCGACGCTGGAGCGGATTTCGGACGCGAGCTCGCCCTGAATAACGACATCGGAGACCGCGAACTGGCCGCCCGGCTTGAGCACGCGATAGGCCTCACGCAAGACGGACGGCTTATCGACCGACAGGTTGATAACGCAGTTGGAGATGATGACATCGACGCTGTTGTCGGGCAGCGGGATGCTCTCGATCTGGCCCTTCAGGAACTTGACGTTCTCGACGCCCGCCGCCGCCTTGTTGCGTTCGGCCAGCTCCAGCATCTCGTCGGTCATGTCGAGGCCGTAGACGAAACCCTCCGGCCCGACGCGGGTCGCCGAGAGCAGGACATCGATCCCGCCGCCCGAGCCGAGGTCGAGGACGGTTTGACCCGGTTCCAGCCTTGCCAGCGCGATCGGGTTGCCGCATCCGAGCGAGGCCAGCACGGCTTCCTCTGGAAGATCGGCTGTCGCGGCGGCGTCGTAGTTGACGGCGCCCCATGCCTGGGCCTCGCCGCTGCAGCACGAGCTCGCGCCCGACGATCCAGCAGGGGAACAGCAGCTTGCGGCGGAGGTGTGCTGCAGTGTCAAAACCGACCGGGCGACCTCGCCGTAGCGCTCGCGAATGGTGTCGCGGAGTTGTTCTGGTGTCTGGGATGTTGTCGTTGTCATCTGGTTATCCCTTTCGTTGCAGGTTGCCTGCGGTGATCGTAACCGATTGGCTGAGTTTTACGAGCAGCACCCTCCTTCGGTTGAATGTGACGCTCCAACGGTTGCCAGTTCTGGTTCGGGTGTTCCGCAGCCTGACGGCGAACCACAGCTGGAACCGACGGTCGCGACGGCCAGGACTGGTTCTGGTGACGCCGTCGTGCAGCATCCGCCACCGATCGCGCTCGTCGCCTCCAGCTTGCTGCCGAGCGTGCAGACACCCGTTTCCGGCAGCGACAGTTCGACACGGCGGGCGCTCCCCCAGTCACCGCCGATGGCGGCCACGATCGAGCGCACCTGCTCGTAGCCGGTCAGCATCAGGAAGGTCGGCGCGCGGCCATAGGACTTCATGCCGGCGATGTAGAAGTCGGGTTCCGGATGCTTGAGCTCCTCGGCGCCGTGCGGACGGACGGTGCCGCAGGAGTGGACATTCGGGTCGATCAGTGGCGCGAGGGCAGTCGGACTCTCGACGGCCGGGTCGAGGTCGAGACGCAACTCGGAGAGCATCGACAGATTGGGGCGGAAGCCGGTCGTGGCGATGATCTCGTCAACCGGTGGCAGCTCGCGGTCGTCACTGGCAACGATGACGCCATCGTCGGAATAGCCGAGCCGCGTGACCCGGAAGCCCATCACGAGGTTGATCTCACCACCGGCGACCAACTGTTCGACACCCCGACCAAGCTCACCACGGGCAGCGAGCTGGTCGTTCTCACCCCCACCGAACATCTGGCCCGGTGCCTGGCGTCGAATCGCCCAGTGGATCTCGGTTTCGGGAGCCTCGCGCTTGAGCGCCACGAGATCGTTCAGCGCATTGAAGGCCGAGTGGCCGCTGCCGATCACGAGGACACGCTTGTTGGCGTAGCGATGTCGGTAGGTGGCATGAACGTCGGGGATGCCGTAGAAGATGCGATCGGCCAGGCGCGTTTCCCCGACAGCAGGCACGCCACTGGTGCCGAGCGGGTTGGGAGTCTCCCAGGTGCCGGACGCGTCAATGACGGCCTTCGCCAGGACCTCGTACTCGTCACCGTCGGAGGTTTCGATCCGCAACACGAATGGAGCGTTCTCGCGACCGGCCGTCTTCATCTTGTCGAAGCCCAGCCGCGCGACGGCGACGACCCGGGCGTTGAGCCGGATGTGGGGCTCCAGCGCGGGCAGGGCGGCGAGCGGCTCGAGGTACTGGGCGAGAATCTCGCCACCGGTCGGGTAGACCTCGTCGTCTGGTGCGACCCAGCCGTGAGCGTCGAGCAGGTCGCGAGCGGCGGGGTCGATGTTGTACTGCCAGGGCGAGAAGACCTGGACGTGACTCCACTCGCGCATGCTCGCGCCGACGGTCGTGCCGGCTTCAAGGACGACCGGCGTCTCACCAGCCTGGATGAGATGCGCTGCTGCCGCGAGACCGACGGGGCCGGCACCAATGACGGCGACCGGAAGACTCGACCGCTCCATGGGATCTACTCCGTTCAGGTTCGTAAAATTACGAACTCATTGGCCAGGAATCCACCACCGCAACGTCGCAGGTGGGGGTATGTTCGTTAATTTACGAAACAAGGGACCGTTTGTCAACCCCCTGTGAAGATTCCAGGGCGACGCTGCTACCCGGTTGTAAGACACCTTCATCTCCGCTTAACAGCATCTGCTATGCTCTCACGTAGACTATGCATTAATGATCGTCGATACGTTGGTTGGGAAGGGCCCGCGATGGTTGCCACTGTCGATGTCAGTGAGACTCAGGAGGTGCTCGCGGCACTGGCCGACCCAACTCGGCTGGCGATCCTGGCGCACCTGAGGACACGCGATCTCTGTGTCTGCCATCTGGTTGAGCGGCTGGAACTGAAGCAGAGTATTGTCTCGCACCACGTTGGCATTCTACGCCGGTCCGGACTGATCGAGTCGCACGCCAATCCAGCCGATCGCCGCTGGCTGTACTACCGGCTCAACCGGCCTGTCCTGACCGATGCGTCGGCGTATCTTGGCTGGCTGCTGGACGACAGCGAGTACGATCCGACGCCGCTACCTTGTGGGCCGGATCTGGAGCGCGACGCCGGATGAGCGACTGGACTCCGTGGCGACCTGCGCTCGCCGAACTGGTCGGCACATATGGATTAGTGTTCGCGGGCACCGGCGCGATCACGATTGACGCTTACACCGGTGGCGCGATCGGCCATGTCGGTATCGCTCTGACCTTCGGCCTGATCGTGATGACAATGATCTATGCCGTTGGCCACATCTCCGGTGCCCACATCAATCCAGCCGTGACACTGGCCTTCGCCCTCACGCGGCATTTCCCACCCCGGCATGTGCCTGCCTACCTCGTCGCCCAGATCACCGGCGGAGTCCTTGCCAGCCTGACCCTGCGGGGTATGTTCGGCACGAGTGGCGCGCTGGGCACAACCCTGCCGTATGGCAGTGACGGCCAATCGTTCATGCTTGAGATCGTGCTGACCGGCATTCTGATGTTCGTCATCATGGCTGTCGCGACTGATGTCCGCGCGGTCGGCCAGGCGGCGGCGATCGCGATCGGCGGGACGGTCGGGCTGGAAGCGATGTTCGCCGGCCCAATCTCGGGCGCATCGATGAACCCGGCCAGGTCGCTGGCTCCGGCGCTGGTGTCCGGCACCTGGGACAGTCAATGGCTCTATCTCGTCGGACCGATCGTCGGAGCCGCGTGTGGTGCGCTGCTCTACCGCCTTGTCCGTGGCGACGAGTTGCAGTGGAAGAGACTGGAGGAAACGACATGATCGAGTCAGAGAGCGTGCGACCGATACGGGTGCTGTTCCTGTGTACCCACAACTCCGCCCGCTCGCAGATGGCCGAGGCGCTGCTCGCGCAGATCGGCGGCGAGCGCTTCGAGGTCGTCTCGGCTGGGACCGAGGCGACGCGCGTTCACCCGCTGGCGATCCGGGCGATGGCCGACGTCGGGATCGATATCTCAGACGCGCGTTCGAAGCATCTGAACGAATACCTCGGCCAGGAGTTCGACTACGTCATCACCGTCTGCGACAGCGCCAACGAGACCTGTCCGGTCTTCCCCGGCAGCCCGCAGCGTATCCACTGGTCATTCCCCGACCCGAGCGCCGCTGTGGGATCGGAGGCCGAGCGCTACCGAACCTTCGAGCGAGTCCGCAACGAGATCACGATGCGGTTGCGGACGTGGGTCCAGTTGCCGTTGGAGACTGCTCGTCCCAGCAATCGCCTGTAGTCGGGTTACGGCAGTCGCTCGACATCCCGCAGGTGGGCCAGGATCGCGGTGATCGTTTTGGCGTCGCCGATCTCACCGCTGGCAATCAGCGCCGGGACGTCGGCAGGATCGACCTCGACGATCTCAAGGTCTTCGTCCTGCTCCGGCTGGGCGCCGATCTCACGCAGACCGGTCGCGCGGTAGGCGACCAGTTCTTCGTTGCACCAGCCGGGGGAGATGAAGAAGCGCGCCAGAAGCTCGATTGTCTTGGCTGCGAGGCCGACCTCCTCATGCAGCTCACGACGGGCCGTCTCCTCGTCCGGCTCGCCCGGCTCACGTGTACCGGCCGGCACCTCCAGCAGGTTCTTGCCGACGGCATAGCGGAACTGGCGGACGAGGATCAGCTTGCCGGCCTCGGTCACCGGCAGGATCGCGACCGCTCCAGGATGCTCGACGACCTCGCGCGTCGCCTCCCGCCCCGACGGCAACCGGACGGCATCCACCCGTACCTTGACCAGCCTGCCATTGAAGACCCGTTCGGACGAGATGCGCTCTTCCGGCATTCGCGGTTCCTTCCGGTTATTGTTGCAGCGAGTGACGGTCATCCCACGTGACACCGGCAGATAATGGACTGACAGGTGTGCTACGTGCAACGTCACGGGCAGCGAAGGGATGGCATCGGGTGATGAAGACGCCGTTGTGTGGCGTTCTGGGTACTGATGTGCCGACCGTCCAGGCTCCGATCGGCCGTTCGCCTTCAACCACATCATGACGTCGCTCGACGAGGAGACATGGGCGGGGATATCGGAGGCTCGGCCGCCGATGGCAGGCTCGACGCGGAGAGTCTGGGCGATCAGATCTCCAGCGCCATCGTCGAGGGAGGATTGCATGAACTGGTGGCGACGGCCGGTCAGTCGGCAGGGTTGATCCACGATCTGGCCGGCGCGGCCGACATCATTCGCCGGATCGGCCGCGAGGCTGAGGTGGCACTCTCCAGCACGAGCGGATTCAATTCACGCTGAGCGGCTGGCGGCTCGAGGTCGCGCAAGTGGGGGTCGTGCGCCGCGACGTTCCGGCTCGATGTAGTGTGACGGCACGAGCAGGTTGCGCGGGTTGATCGTTGGGACCTCAAGATCAATCGCGCCATGTGCCTGGAACTGGAGGACGGTGTCGATCACGCGTTCGCGCTCCCAGCCGGTTGCGGTCACGATATCGTCGATCGTTGCCACGCCATCGAGCATCGCCTCGACAACGTCCCAGCGCTCGTAAACGATTGACTGCAGCACGTCGGCGTTGATCTGCTGATTAAGGTAGATCGGGCTGGAGTCCATCCTGCCAGCGATCCATTCGTCGGCGCGGCGGATCGCTTCGAGCACCTCGACCTCAACACTGATATCGATATCCATCCGGCGCGCATCGACTGGCTTCTCACGGAACGTAAATGTCCCACCCGGCGCGATCAGAAAGCGGAAGAGGCAGTCGGCGATCTGCCCGCGCAGTGCGCTCATGACGACGCCCTGCTCGACGTAGCCGAGATCGACCAGGAGTGTTCCGAGCGGGCGGTGGTGTGTCTCCTGCCGCTGGACTTCGAGCGCGACTGCGAGCAGGCCGGCATTCAGGAATCCTTCGGCCACCAGCCGGTCGCCGAGGCGCTGGTCTGCCGGAAGCATCTGGCCGGCGATCAGCCTGCCACGGCGCAGCGTGAAGATCATCGTCGTCAGCGGACGCTTGAGCACGAGCTGCCCCGTGCGGTGCTTACTGCTGAGAAAGAAGAGCAGCTCGGCGAGTGGGAAGTCGGCAATATGTCCTGCAAGCGCCATGGCTTGTCACCCTCGTCAACAAATGGTTGCGCAATCCGTAACCGATAGCGTCACTGTACTGATTTCTTCAAACCGGGTACAGGCCACAATTGGCCCGAAAACATATCGGTACTCACGGCCAGATCGGTGAAACCAGCGTACTTCAGTCCTATTGATGTGCCTTGTTTCGGCGGCGGTCGTGGTTCGGTCCCATTCCGCGCGGGGATGGATGTTGTCCGGCCGCAGGGAGCGTGTCTATGTCAGCACGCGTCGTAAGGCCGACTGGGCTGCGAACCAGCCGGCGATGCCGTGGACGCCGCCACCGGGTGGCGTTGAGGAGGAGCAGAGAAACAGGCGTGGGTTGGGAGTGCTGTAGGGATCGAGCCGCGGCGCTGGGCGGGTGTAGATCTGGCGCAGGTCCTGGAGGCCGCCGTTGATGTCGCCACCGATGTAGTTGGGGTTGTGGGCCTCGAAATCGAGGCTGTTGTGCGTGTGACGGGCGAGGATGATGTCGCGGAAGCCTGGGGCAAAGCGTTCGATCTGGGCTTCGACCGGGTCGGTCATATCGACCGTCGAACCGGCGGGGACGTGGCAGTAGACCCAGAGGGTGTGCCGGCCATCCGGAGCGCGGGTTGGGTCGAAGCGGCTATGCTGGGCGGTGATGAGGACCGGCTGTCGAGGGTGTTTGCCCTGTGTTGCCGCTCGTTCAGCAGCTGCCATCTCTTCGAGCGTACCGCCGAGGTGGAGTGTCCCGGCCTTGTGGCATTCCTCGTTGATCCACGGCACCGGCGCGGAGAGGGCGTAGTCGATCTTGAAGACGCCCGGTCCACGGCGGAAGCGGCCGATCTGACGCCGGTAGCCGTTCGGCAGCGCATCGCCCGCGATCCCGACCATCCCGCGTGCGGAGGTGTCGAAGAGGATGGCGCGAGCCTTCGGTAGCTCGCGTAGGCTGCGAACCATCCATCCGGTGGCAATCTCGCCGCCAACGGCGCTCAGGTGGGCGGCCAGCGCGTTGGAAATCGCTTGCGATCCGCCTCGCGCGTATGGCCAGCCGACATAATGGCCAGCCAGGCCGAGCATCAGCGCGAAGGCGGCCGTCGGCGGCTGCTCCAGCGGGACCATCGAGTGGGCGGCGATCCCGCCGAGCAGGGCGGGTGCATGCTTGCCGGAAAAGCTGGTCCTTGAGAGGCCGGTGACTGAGCGGAGTCCGGCCAGGCCAAAGCGGGCCATCGCGATCGGGTGGCGCGGGAGTCGCAGCGGCCCCAGCAGGCCATCGAATAGCGGCTCGACATCGTCGAGCAGTGGCTGGATCAGCTTGCGCCAGGCGTCAGCGTCGACGCCGAGCGAGGATGCCGTCACGTCGACCGAGCGGTGGAGGATGGCAGCGCTGCCGTCGTCGAATGGGTGCGCCAGCTCGACAGGCGGCTCGACCCACTCCAGTCCGTAGCGTTCGAGTGGCATTGCCCGGAAGACCGGCGACGCAGCCCCGAATGGGTGGACGGCTGAGCAGATGTCGTGCCGGAAGCCAGGCAGTGTCAGTTCGGCTGTCCGTGCGCCGCCGCCGACCGTCTCGTGTGCTTCGATGACGAGCACCGATCGCCCCGCCTCGGCCAGTGTGATCGCCGCTGCCAATCCGTTCGGTCCGCTGCCGATGACGATGGCATCGTAGGACGAGGCGGCGGGCGATGCTGGTGGATTGTTCATAACGACTCCATTGCCCCCGACACGCGAAAATACGACATTCGCCCGATGTTGACGAGACGGTTCCTTGCGATGATCGTGCCATTGAATGGAAGAGCCGGCCAGTATTGGCTGGGAACACGCAGCGCCCAATTCGATGATGAAGTGGAGACGAGATGACATCAGTTATCGGCATGACCGAGCAGGAGGCGCGTGAGCGCAATGGGTACCTGACGACGACTGGTCGGGTGTCGGGGCGGGCGCATGAGATCGAGATCTGGTTTGCGGTCGAGCCCGAGAGTGCCGGGAAGACGATTTTTCTGCTGGCCGGCGGGCGCGATCGGTCAGATTGGGTCAGAAACGTTGGTCAACACCCAGCGGTCCGGTTCCGGGTAGATGGCACAACCTATCACGGGTCGGCACGGATCATCGGGCCGGACGAGCCAGACGACGTGCGGGCGCGAGAGGTTGTCGCGACGAAGTACGGCGAGCGGAGCGGCACCGACGAACTGAGCAGTTGGGCGCGGACATCGTTGCCGGTCGTCATCGAACTCGATGGACGGGATGGTTGATGCAGATGAGCTTTCCACCGTTGGGAATTACGACCGGACGGATCTTCGAAACGCACGTCCATGTGACCGATCTGCCGCGAGCGATGGCGTTCTATGGAGGCGTGCTGGGGCTGGAGCAGGCATACCACCTGCCGGAGCGGGAGGTGACCTTCTACTGGATCGGAGCGCCGGGCAACGCGATGCTCGGTGTCTGGGGCGTGCCGCAGGAGCGCTGGCACACGTCGCACTTCGCGTTCGAGATCACCGAAGATGCGATCGAGCCGGCCATCGAACGGCTCAAGGCGAACGGCATTCGCGTCAACGACTTCTATGGCACTGGGAGCGACGACCCATCAGTCCACGCCTGGATGCCGGCTGTCGGGATCTTCTTTCGCGATCCGGATGGTAACAGCCTCGAATTCGTCGCGATGCTCGACGATCCGGGCCGGCCGGAACTCGGTGTTGTGTCACTGAGCGAATGGCGGGCTGTCAGCAATCAGCCTGACTAGCGGACTTTCGGCTGTATCCTCCTACAATGGCCGCAAGCGGATCGCTGATTGTCTGAATGCTGGGAGCGACAAGGTGAAGCTGGATATCGAGCAGTATCGCGTTAAACCGGGGAAGGCGTTCAGGCTGGAGAGCATCGATCCCGATGCGGCGAAGGCATTCAGGGATCAGCGGACCGACTACGAAGCGTCGCGGGATGCTGACCTTGTGGAGCTACGCGATCTGCACGAGCGGCTGTTCGCCGAAGGGAAGCGGGCGCTGCTAATCGTCTTGCTGGCGACCGATACTGGCGGCAAGGATTCGACGATTGACCGCATCTTCTCCGGTCTGAATCCGCAGGGCTGCGACGTTTCCGGGTTCAGGGCGCCGACCGAAGAGGAGCGCGCGCATGACTTCCTCTGGCGGATCCACATGCGGGTGCCACGTAAAGGGCAGATCGGGATCTTCAACCGGTCCCACTTCGAAGATGTGACGGTGCCTCGAGTTCACGGCGACATCGACCAGGCAACCTGGAAACGACGCTATACGCATATCCTCGATTTCGAGAGCCTGCTGGTCGAGAGCGGGACGGCAGTTATCAAGTTCCACCTGCGGATCTCGAAGGAGGAACAGGCTACGCGGCTCCAGGAGCGGTTGAACGACCCCAGCAAGCATTGGAAATTCGATCCACACGACCTCGCAGAGCGAAAACTCTGGGACGACTACCAGCAGGCGTTCGCGGACGCGATCGCCGCGACCTCGACCGTGGACGCGCCATGGTACGTCGTCCCCGCCAACAGCAAGTGGTATCGGGACGCAGTCGTCGCGCGGGCCGTCGTCGAGCGGATTCGGAAGCTGAACCCGCACTACCCGCCACCGGTTGAGGGGATCGAACGTTTTATCGTCGAGTGATTGCGCTACCGAACCACCTGCCAGCGCGTCGAAGGG
This sequence comes from uncultured Chloroflexia bacterium, assembly GCA_963763325.1. GTDB lineage: Bacteria > Chloroflexota > Chloroflexia > Thermomicrobiales > CFX8 > JBBECJ01. The sequence goes on along the minus strand of CAVXOL010000021.1, from coordinate 57,365 downwards.
CGACTGGTTGACAGGATGACAATACGCCATCGCTCGTCTGAGCGTACGAACGCGTAGCGAGGCATTGACAGTGGGACAATTCTGACAGAAGCGCTGCTGCGTGGTTCAATATCGATGACCATCACGTCGTTCAATCATGCTTGATGGTGGTCTGGTGCTGTGAGCTTTACAGTGCCCCGCGGGCGTATTGCGTCCGTGTTGGGCCGGCTGGTTGCGTCGACGACGACCGGAAGAATGAGCGATTTCGATTACAACAGACACAATGGGCAGGCGTAGCGAGTGAGTACTGGGAGTCTTTCTTCGCGGATATCCGCGAAGCGTGGTGGATCGGCGCGGCGTGGTAAGGCATCCGCAGGTCATCGCAGGCAGGCTGTCAGGACGGTTCATCCGGCTGACGAGCGTCACCTGCTGATGCGCTCGATCGCGCTGCTGGCGTTTCCGGCGCTGCTGTTGTTGATCACCGGAATCATCGCCGGGCGGCCACCGGCTGATGGTGAGATCGAGCGCGGGGTCAGCGTCGCCGGTGTTGCTGTCGATGGCGGCAATTGGGATGTGGCGGCAACCGGGCTCACGGAACGCTTTCAGGAGTACCTCCAGCAACCAGTTCAACTCGATGTCGATGGGCAGATCGCGACGGTATCGCCAGCCGAAATTGGCATCGGCTTTGATGTCGATGCCACCTACGATCGTGTTGTTCAGGTCGGACGTGGCGGATTGGTTGGGTCGGCGGTTGAGCGGCTCGAAGCACACACGCGCGGGATCGATGTCGCACCAGTTGTGACGCTGGACCAGCAGAAGCTTCTGGCGACGCTCGGTGCGCTGGGCCAGAGCGAGATTACGCCGCCGAAGGACGCCGCCTTCGTCTGGAACGGCACCCAACTGACGATCGCCCCGTCAGCCGAAGGAACTGGCATCGACGCTGGAGCGGTTGCCGAGATGTTGCGCCACGCCGTGATCGATCTCAACCACGGGCCAATTGAGATCAAGGTCGTCCCGCTCAAGCCGGCTGTCGCGACGGCCGACCTCGAAAAGGTCCGGGCTGAGGCTGCGGCGCTGCTGGCAGAGCCGCTGGTCGTCACCAATGGCGAGCAGTTCTGGCAGATCACCCAGCCAGCGCTGGCCGAGATGCTGAGCGCCAAGGGTGGTGAACTGACGCTCAACGATCGCGCGCTCCATCCAGTCATCGAATCGCTGGTCTCGTCCGTGAACCGGGCGGCGATGCCTGCCGACATCGTCTACAACGGTGATGCGACGTTCCGGATCGAGCCGGACGTTGCAGGTCTGACGCTGGATGTCTCCTCCAGCGTGGCAGCCATCAAACGTGATCTGATGGCCGGTGAGCATCTGGTTGAGCTGGCGATCGTTGAGAAAGCGGCGACATTGACCGAGGCCGATCTCCAGTCGCTGCTCGCCCAGGCGAACCAGATCGCGGCTGCCGGGATGAAGGTCTCGTGGTCGGATGGCGAGCAGGGGCTTGACCAGACGGCGTTCGCCTCGGCGATGCTGGTTGATGAGACGACTGGCGAGATTACGTTCGACACGGTCGCGCTGTTCTCGATGCTTGAGCCGATCGCCCACAGCCTCAACCGGCCCGCGACCGGCTACCGCTGGATCGACTGGTCGATCGTCGCGCCGGATGGTGCGCTACCGGGCCGGCTGGTCGATATCAACGCGAGCGTCAACCGCATCGTCGCCAACGCGCTCGGTGGGAACACCAACACGCCGCTGGTGGTCGAAGAGCAGCACGACGAGGCGGCGATTGCCGGCGAGATTGTCATCAGCGACCTGCTTGGCTCGGCGTCGACCTACTACGGCTCTTCGGGCAACAACCGCCGTGTCAACGTCGAGCTGGCGGCCAACCTGCTGGACGGCTATCTCGTCGCGCCAGGAGCAGAGTTCTCGTTCAACAAGGCGATTGGCGGGACGGCAACGCTCGATGACGGTTACCAGATGGGCTACGGCATCATCGCCGGTCAGAACGGCGTCCCACAGACAGTTCCGTCGGTGGCGGGCGGCATCTGTCAGGTCGCGACGACGGCGTTCCAGGCAGCGTTCTGGTCCGGCGTCAAGATCGGCCAGCGGAACTGGCACCTGTACTGGATTCCGAATTACGGCAGTGGCCACGGCGGGATGCAGGGTCTGGACGCGACGGTTGACCCCGACTACGGTCTCGACAACACCTGGATCAACACGACCGACAACTGGGTTGCGATCAACGCCGTCGCCGATGGCGAGTGGATCACGGTCGAGGTCTGGGGCACCTCCCAGGGTTGGACGGTGAACGCCGACGATCCGATCATCGAGAACGTTGTCAAGGCCAACCCGACGATGGTGCGCCAGCAGAGCGCGGATGTCCCGGCGGGCCAGTCGGTCGTCGTCGAGCACGCGCAGGACGGTTTTACGGCGACGATCCACCGGACGGTGACGAACGCGAACGGCGAGACGATCGACGACCTCTGGCTGACGAGCTACTACCTGCCGTCGCGCAATGTGACGCTGGTCGGCGAAGGTGTCTCGACGGCAACGACGGAACCGGACCCGGCGGTTGAAGAAGAGCCAGCCGTCGAGGAGCCAGTCGTCGAAGAGCCAACTGTCGAGCCAACTGCCGAGCCGACGGTCGAACCGACGGCTGAGCCGACTGAGGAGCCGACTGAGGAGCCGGTCGTGACCGAAGAGGTTGTTGCGGAACCTACTGAAGAAGGCACTCCCTAGGTTCCTCTCCAATTCAACTGATGACCTGGGGCGAGTCGTGTACTCGCCCCTCTTTGCTGTGCTCGGAGGCGCGTCGGGCGCATCGAGTTGGCCGGGTGAGGATCCGGGCGGGTCGTTGCGCGTGGGTCCGTGGTTGCGTTGGTCGGGTGGGGAGCCGGGCGGGTCTTTCGATCATTAGACCTATTGGTTGGTTGCAACGACCCGCCCCTTCTTGCAAGGGCTTCCTATTACTCGAACGGTTTGGGGAGGGTTTCTTGTGCCAGGGCTGTTTCGGATTGGCGAGGTGAGCGAGGGTGAGTCATGGTGACTCAAGTTGATCATGCTCATTGTGTGAGCCAGTTGAAATGGTCGAGTTGAGCCAGTTGAGATGGGGATGTGAGTGTCTCGGTTGGGACGTATGACGGTAAAGGGGTAAAGGCGGTAAAGGTGGTAAAGGCGTTCATGGTCAGTGCGTGAGCGCCTTTGCATTGGATGGATGTGGGTAACGGAGCCTGTGTTTGTGGGACGGGGCGGGTAAGGGGGAAGGGGGCCAAGGGGGCCATGTGTGCGGGGGCAGTATGACAGATGGTCAAGGTGCTCAAGGTGCTCAGTTCATGCTGATTGGGTGAGCAAGTTGGGGCAGGGTCAGGCGGCGGTGGTGTAGATGTTCTGGGTGGGGCCGATGTAGGCGTCGTAGATGTGCTGGTAGATATCTGCCCAGCGTTGCTGGTAGTCGTTGGCCGTGTAGATCGGTGGCAGGCCGGTGTCGAGCACTTCTTCGATCGTGACGCGGACGGCTGAGCGGGACTGCTGCTTCTTGCGCCAGTCGAGGACGAACTTCTCGTGCTTGAGTGTCTCGAGGAGTTGGCGGGCGACGGCGCGGACCTGGCCTGTTCCTTGTCGCTGAGGCCGGGTCGGGCGCGGGTGAGGAGGCGGAAAATTGCCCGCAGGTTGTCGGCGGCGACTCAGCGAAGCGCTTCGATCCCTGCCAGGTTGGCTGCCAAGTCCAACTCTAACCACGTTCAATTTGCGCAGTGTCCTGCATTGCGCGGATGTTGTCTCGGTACAGCGGGGAAGATACCGCAGGAACAGGCGAACGCGGATGCCTGCAGGCGACGATTCAGGGCTTGATCGCGGTGAGGCTGGCCTGCAGGCCAGGCGTGTTCGCGAGTCGCCGGTCGTTGGTAAGAAGTACGACGCCGAGGCTTACCGCCGTCCCCGCGATGATTGAGTCGGGCAATTTGAGGCGATGGTTGCGACGAAGCCGAATCGCTGCGTCTCGGATCTCAGCAGAGAGATCGATGACCGTCACCGATGTCAGAAACTCCAGCACCTGCTGCTCGTCATCGGGCGACAACAGCGGATATGACAACAACTCGATCTGGGTGATTACTGAGACGATGTAGTCATCATCCGGCAGTGGCTGTGCCAGTTTTCCACCAAGGAAGTACATGACGGTGTTTGTGTCGAGGACGACGCTCACTCAGGTTCCTGAGGCAGGGTCTGGTCCCACTCACGGTCCCACTCAGATCGGATTCGGTGCTGGAACTCCAGCGGATCCTCGGTCAGCGTAATTGTGCCGGCGAAGCGTGAGAGATCGACACGGCGCGGCTCGCGTTGCTGGATGTTGAGCAGTCGTTCGATCTCCAGCCAGTCGTCGTAGCTGATGACGACTTCGATTGGCCTGTGGTCCTCGTCTGTGACGATCTTCTTGCGAATGGCGATCATGACGCTCTCCTCGCGGGTCATCTGGATGGAGTGGACAAACGATACACGATCCTGACGCAGGCTACATTGGTTCGTCAGCCGACGAGCGAGCGGTAGAGATCCAGCGTTCGGTCGGCGATGGCGTCCCAGGAGAAGTGTTGTTCGGCGCGCTGGCGGCCGGCGAGGCCGTAGCGGTGGTGTTTGGCGGGGTCGAGGGCGACGCTGTTGATGGCGGTGGCGAGGTCGCGGGCGAACTGGGTGGGGTTGGTCGGCTCGAAGGTGCCGGGCTTGAGCTCCAGCGGGACGAGCTCGCCGGTCTGGCCGGGGACGACGACTTCGGGGATGCCGCCGATGGCGGAGGCGACGACGGCGGTTTCGGTCGCCATCGCTTCGAGGTTGATGATGCCGAACGGCTCGTAGACGGAGGGGCAGACGAAGACGGCGGCGTGCGAGTAGAACTGGATGATCTCCTCGCGCGGCAGCATCTCCTGAATCCAGATGACGTCCGGGCGGCCCTGGCTGACCTCGGCGACGCGTGAGGTCATCTCGGCGCCGATCTCCGGCGTGTCGGGTGCGCCGGCGCAGAGGACGATCTGGAGCGAGGGGTCGATGTCGGGGATGGCGTTGACGAGGTGGATGATGCCCTTCTGGCGCGTGATGCGGCCGACGAAGAGGACGTAGGGGCGCTCGGGATCGATGCCGCGCGCGACGAGGGCATCGACCGATTCGGCCTTGCGGTACTCGTCGAGGTCGATGCCGTTGTGGATGATGTGGACCTTGTCGGGATCGACCTGGAAGTGGTCGAGGACGTCGTTGCGGGTCTCCTGCGAGACGGCGATGACGGCGTCGGCGCTCTCGATCGCGGTCCGCTCCATCCAGGAGGACATGTTGTAGCCGGCGCCGAGCTGCTCGACCTTCCAGGGACGGAGCGGTTCGAGCGAGTGGGTGGTGAGGACGAAGGGGACATCCCAGAGCATCCGCGCCGAGGTAGCCGGCCATGTCGGTGTACCAGGTGTGGCAGTGGACGATGTCGGCGTCGAAGTGGTCCTTGGCCATCGCGAGGCTGCGGGAGAAGGCGTCGAGGGCGCCGGTGAAGCGCGGGTCGGTGTTCCGCTTCATCTCGTCCCAGCCGAGGTAGCCGCGGACGGTCAGGTTGCCGTCCTCGACGCGCTGCTCGCCGAACGAGCGCACCTCGACGGCGACCTTCTTCGCCAGTGCCCTGCTGAGGTATTCGACGTGGACGCCGGCACCGCCGTAGACGTTTGGTGGGTACTCGTTCGTAAAGAGTGCCACCTTGCTCAGTTCGCTACCCGCCATCGACTCAACAGCCCTCCCGCTCGGATCGAATGCTCACTGGGAGGAGGATGCCATATGTTACCCGGACGCGGTCCGTCCCGGCAGCGGTGGGCTGGTCACGAAACTGTGACTAGCCCAACATACGACTGACGTCGATGGTCATTGCGCGAATCCCCTTGGTGTGTGGTTGCCGCCGCGCATCGGTCGTTCGACTTTCATGCTGAGGATGCGTCCCACCCAGAGTGGGATCGCGACCCCTAGCGCCATCCAGATCAATGCCTCGAGCACAAGGCTGGTTGCCGTTTCGTCGGGTCCAGCGTTCGCGTATCGGTCGAAGATACCCATCGCGATCCACTGGGTCACAACCGCCCCGGCCCACATGATCCAGACGTGCCGTGGACTCAGGATGTAGCCAACGATCGCTGCGGCAACAGGCACCACCAGTATGAGCGCGAACCACCACGATTCCGATGTCCAGACACCGACAGCGAGCACGATCGGGGCAACCATGATGAGCAGCGGGAGCCAGTGCTCGCGAGCGGCACGTTTCGTCCACGCAACGAGGCGTTCAACAGTGTTCATGTGTCCCTCCACTTCGCTACCACATTGAATGTGGACTGCTGGCTGTGGCGGGTGCAACAGAGAGAGGCGTCGCGACGTATCAATAGTGTGTCACTGTTGGCGCGTGCGGAACGACGGCGCTTCGTCAGTTGCCCTTGAAGGCTGGCGGACGCTTCTCCGCGAGTGCCTGGATGGCCTCGCGGTGGTCGTGGCTGCTGCCGGTGATGCCCATTAGCGACGATGCTGCGTCGAGGTGGGTGCGGAGGTCACTGCGCTGGCCCTGGTAGACGAGGCGTTTGATGGCTCGGACGGCCATGGCCGGGCTGTTCGACCAGGCGTTGGGCGAAGGCGTAGGTCTCGTCCAGGAGTTCGGCGTCCGGGTAGACCTTGTTGACGATCCCGAGCTCCAGCGCCTCCTGGGCGTTGAGAGTGTCGCCGGTCCAAAGGATCTCCAGCGCCTTGGCCGTCCCGACGAGACGCGGGAGGAACCAGGCGCCACCATCGCCGGGGACGAGTCCAAGCTTGACATAGCCTTCGGCGAAGCGGGCGCTGTCGGCGGCGAAGCGCAGGTCGCACATCAGCGCCATGTCCATGCCGGCGCCGTTGGCGGTGCCGTTGACGGCGGCGATGACGGGCTTGTCGATCAGTTCAAGGGTTGTCGCAACGCGATGGACGTGGCTCCAGATGAAGTCCTTCTGCTGAAACGGGGTTTCCTCGATCCGCTGGCGCATCTCTACGAGGTCGCCGCCGGCACAGAAGGCACGGCCTGCGCCGGTGACGACGATGACGTGGACATCGTCGTTGTCGCGGCACTCCGTGAGCGCTTCGGCCCAGGCGTCGATCATCTCCTGGGTGAAGGCGTTCAGTTTTTCGGGCCGGTTCAGCGTCAGGGTTGCGACCCGTTCGTGGATGTCGAAGCGCAGTTGTTCGCTCATGTGTCGCCTGTTCTCGTTGTCGCTGTCGTTGTCAGTGCCTGTAGGCTGTACCAAGGGCTATCTTACCGTCGAATCTTGCATCGGCTGGCAGATCGATAGATTCGAGCGGTGTGCAGCAGCGTTGTCCGCCAATGCCACGCGGTTCTGACGCGTCGGCCGTGCCCAAAGTGCTCCCGCCGCGGACCGGTCTTAGGCCGGTCCCTGCGAGGGTAGGGACAGCCATTTTCGTGCGACGCTAGAGGCCGAAGTGTTCTTCGACGATGGTGGCGATTGCCTCGACGCCTTCGGTGCCGTCGACCTCGATCAGCCGCAGGCCGTGTTCGGCGGCGGTCTGGCGGATGTGGGCGGTCATCAGCAGGTCGCGTTGGGTGAGGTTGTGGGTGGCGAGGTCGGGGTTGCTGGTCTCGTGGCGGTTGCCGGGCTTGCCGCGCCGGGCGACGGAGGCGCGCTTGAACGGCTCGGTTGGGGCGAGCCAGATGGCCTTGTGTGGTCGAGTCGATCAGCGGCGCGACGCAGTTCGGGGAACATGCCCGGTCCTTCGGCGATGATGGCAGGCGTTGCCTGGCATTGCCTGGAGGTCGTCGAGCGCCATTGCGAAGCGCTCGCTCCAGCAGGCGATCGTGTCGCGCGCCATCTCGTCCGGCGGGCTGCCGAGCCAGCGCTGTTCGGTTGTCATCCGGTCCGGGTGGGCGGCGTAGAGGGCTGGATGGCGTTCGGGATCGAGGCGGCCGAAGTGGGCCATCTCGTGGCGGTCGAAGTGGTATGTCTGGAGGCCGTGGCGCTCGGCGAGGATGCTTGCGACGGTCGTCTTGCCGCAGTCGGGCGGGCCGCCGATCCAGTAGATGTGGGAGAGGTCGTTGCGCAAGGGGACTCCTACGCCTGGAACACGCAACCCCGCCGCGTAGGCGCGATGGCCGCAGCCTCGCCCTGCTCCCCACCCATGCACGTCGGAAGGGGGAGCAGGGCGAGGCTGCGGCCATCGCGCCACCCGTTACCGGGTACCCGGCGCGAGGAATTGTTTAGCCGCGCTTGTCGATTGGGACGAACTGTTGCGACTTCGGGCCGATGTATTCGGCGGATGGGCGCATCAGGCGGTTGTCCTGCCACTGCTCCATGATGTTCGCGCTCCAGCCGACGATGCGCGAGATGGCGAAGACGCCAGGCATCATGTCGGGCGGGAAGCCGAGGTTGTAGAGGAGCGGGGCGGAGTAGAACTCGACGTTCGGGTAGAGCTTGCGCTCGGAGAAGTACGGGTGGTGGGCGGTCAGTTCTTCCATCCGGTGTGCGAGCTGGTACCACTTGTCGTCGCCGATCTCGTCGGCGACCTTCTCGGACCACTTCATCAGGTGATCGACGCGCGGGTCACGGGTCTTGTAGATGCGGTGGCCCATGCCCATCAGGCGGCGCTTGATGCGTAGCGACTCATCGACATAATCGTCGATCTCGCCGGGGTGGCCGATGTCGATCAGCATGTTCATCGCCATCATGTTGGCGCCGCCGTGGGCAACGCCCTTGAGGCTGCCGAGCGCGGCGGTGACGGCAGAGTAGATGTCGGAGGTCGAGGAGACGGTCGAGCGGGCGGTGAAGGTCGAGGCGTTCATCGAGTGCTCGGCCAGCAGGACGAGGTAGAGGTCGAAGGCTTTGCTCTGGGTCTCGGTTGGCTTTTCGCCGTTGACCATATAGAGGAAATTGGCGGCCATGCCGAGTTCGGCGTCCGGCTCGACCGGCTCTTTGTCGGTGCGCAGCCGCTGGTACATCGGCCAGCATGGTCGGCATGGCGGCGGTCAGGCGGATGGCTTTCTCCAGCAGGGCGTCGTGCTCGAGGTTGTCCTGATCGGGATCTTCCATGCCGAGCGCGGTGACTCCGGCCTTGAGCGAGTCGATCGGTGCGCCGGTGCGTCGGCAGGGCGCGGATCGTGTTCTTGACGCTCTCGGAGAGATTGCGGTGCCGGCGCAGGTGCTCGGTCAGTTGATCGAGCTGGGCCCGGGTCGGCAGGGTGCCGTACCAGAGGAGGTGCATGATCTCTTCGAACGAGGTATTTTCGGCGAGGTCGTGGATGTTGTAGCCACGATAGGTCAGGATTCCCTCGGTGCCGTTGACCGAGCTGAGCTGTGTCTGCGCGACGACAATGCCCTCAAGGCCAGGTGTCGCTGTGATTGGTGCTGCCATGGACGTCGTCCCTTCGTCCCCCGGATCGGCGCTTACCGCGCGCGTCCCCCTGGTCTGCCGACTAACGGCCTGGCGCGCCCGGCGAAGCGTCTCAACTGTTGATAGGCTATCAGGGTGTGGTAGCCCCTGCGTCCTCACTCCTGCGACAAAATCTTGACCACCCGGCTGTCGCAACCGGCCAATCGTTATCCTAGCACGAATCGCGCCGGGGTCGTGACGGACGGGATTCGGGAATCGGGAATTGGGAATCGAGGTCGGGGTGGATTCAGGCGAGGATACGGGATCGGCTGGCGGAACGCTCTACGTCTGGCTCGAAGGTGAGCCGGGGGTGATGCCGCCGGATGTGACGATTCCTGACGAACCGGGCGTTAATGACAACGACCAGATCGCTGACGCGATCCGGCGTGGGGATCTGGGGCGCTTTCTGCCGGTCACGATCCGATTTTCCGACTACGAGAACCCGAGCCAGAAGCGTGTCCGCTCGCTCGACACTGCGCGGCTGCTGCGTGACCGGCATATCCGGCACCGGCGACGGTATGAGGTGATGATGGACTGACCCCACCACCGGCCCTTCCCGCTCGGGGAGAGGAAGTAAGCCGCATGGCAATACGAAAGCCCCCTCTCCGACCGGAGAGGGGGCCGCGGACCTTTGGGTGGCGGTGAGGTCAGCCTATCGTCGCCGACTTCGCTTCGGCGTGAAGCACGCCTCGCAGTAGACGGGGCGGGATGGGTCCGGCTGGAACGGGACTTCGGACTGTTGCCCGCAGCCGCTACAGATGATCTGGTGGCGTCCGCGCTGGCCGCGCTCGGCTGGCTGGTCGTTGCCGCGTGAGCGCTGGTTGTAGGCCGGTCGGGGTGCTGCCGGCACCGGGTTGGCGAAGTAGTCCTTCACCTGCTCTGGCGACGGGCGGAAGTCGCGGACCTGGAAGCCAGATGTGGGCTGCGACTGCTGTGCCGGCTGTGCTGGCTGCGGCCGTGCGGCGCGCGGCTGGCGTGGCTGACGCGATGGCGCGCTGGCCGGAGGCGCATCGTTGCGCGATGCAGATGGACGGGTGGGCGCTGGCCGCGGCGTCGCCGTCAGCGGCGCGTAACCAGCAGGGCTGCGGTCGATGGCCGCCTGGGCGCCGGGCCATGCCAGGCGCGGGATGCGCTTGCCGAGGCCGCGCTCGAGCTGGCGCCACTTGGCGCTGTCCTCGGGGCCGAGCAGCGTGATCGCCTGGCCCTTGCGGCCCATCCGTCCGGTTCGGCCGACGCGGTGGGTCAGCAGTTCCGGCGATTCGGGCAGATCGATGTTGATGACGTGCGCGACCGACGTGATGTCCAATCCACGGGCGGCGACGTTGGTCGCCAGCAGGATCTGGACAGCGCCGGAGCGGAAGTCCTCCATGACACGGTCACGCGCGTTCTGCGAGAGGTTGCCCTGGAGCGCGGCGACCGGGTAGCCATCGCGCTGGAGGATCTTCTCAAGCTTCTTGACGCCGTGCTTGGTGCGGCCGAAGACGATCGTCGAGCCGTCCGGGCGGTTGTCGAGCAGCTCGCGCAGGGCGTCCTGCTTATCGACGCCGTTCAACTCATAGGCGGTGTGCTCGATCGGCGCGCTGTCCTCCGGTCGCGGGTCGACCTTGACGTGGACCGGATTGCGGAGATGCTTGTGCGACGTTTCCGACACCCATTCCGGCACGGTCGCCGAGAAGAGCGCCGTCTGCCGCTCGCGCGGGGTCCGGCCGAGGATGCGCTCGACATCGGGCGCGAAGCCACGGTCGAGCATCTCGTCTGCCTCGTCGAGGACGAGGAAGCGGACGTTGCGCAGGTCGAGCGCGCCCTGGTTGAGCAGGTCGAGGACACGGCCTGGCGTGCCGACGACGATGTGGGCGCCCTGGCGCAGGGCAGCGATCTGCGGCCCCGGCGTGCGTCCACCGAAGATGAGGACGGTCTTGACGCCGCGTCCGGCGGCGACGGTATCGAAGACACCGCCGACCTGGACGGCCAGCTCGCGGGTTGGGACGAGTACCAGCACCTGGACGGCGCGCTGCTTCGGGTCCACCTGCTCGACAGCCGGGATGCCGAAGGCGAGCGTCTTACCGGAACCAGTCCGGGCCTGGCCGATAACGTCGCGACCGGCCAGCAGCGCCGGAAGCGCCTTGGCCTGGATCGGCGTTGGGTCGGTAATGTTCATGCTCCCAAGCGCCGACATCGTCGACGGCCTCAGGCGCAGATCAGCGAACGACGCTGTCGTCGCGTCGTGATTCGAGTGTTGCAGTCAATTGGACATACCTCAGGCGCAGCGGCAGGCAAAATAAGACAGGGAACCGAAGGCCGGCTAGTACGGCTCGACGACCCCCGCGCTGCGCGTTCAATGGAGGGGAACATTGGCGTACTATCGCGCGGCGAACCCGCGCTATCCGTTGATACGGATTATATCACAGTTGGTGTTCGCCGCCATCGAGTTGCCATAACCGGTTCTGTTTGGCACATCGTCATTCGCCGAGGACAGCACCCCGTGGATTGTCATCCTGAGCCGCAGCGAAGGATCGCTTAGCGTGCGAGAAGGAGTGCGCATACCGAGAGTGGACGGCTGGCGCATCCGAACCGCTCTCGTCGTCACGGCCAGGCGATCCTTCGCTGCGGCTCAGGATGACAATCCACGGGGTGCTGTCCTCGGCGAACGACCGTGGTTACAACTGTGATTCGGAGAGTCAGTTGAGCGCGCGCTGCATCGCAATCGGTTAGCATGCGCCCGAACATTGACGGGATGCACATCCATTGAAAGGAACATATCCCATGAGTGCAGCATCCAGCGAGACGCGTGACCTGGTACTGGCGAACCTGTCGTGGCCGGAGGTTGATGCGATCCGGGATCAGGTTGAGGTTGTCCTGCTGCCGGTTGGCTCGAATGAGCAGCATGGGCCGAACCTGTCGTTGTCGATGGATATCAGCGCGGCGTACGAGTTCTGCCGGCGGGCGACCGAGATGGCATATCCGCGGCTGATGGTGGCGCCGGCGATGCCGTGGGGTGTCTCGTTCCATCACATGAACTTCCCCGGCACGATCACGCTGACGCCCGAGACGTTCATCCAGGTGTTGACCGAGGTCGTGTCGTCGCTGCACGCGCACGGCTTCAACCGCTTCATGATCGTGAATGGGCACGGCGGCAACATCCCGGCGATGAATGTTGCGATCGTCCGGATTCAGGAGGAGGTCAACCCGGCCTTCATCGGTGCCGCGAGCTACTTCGGGTTCGCCGACAAGGGGCTGGCCGAGAAGCACAACATGACCGGCATCACCGGCCACGCCTGCGAGATGGAGACCTCGGTCGCCAAGGCACTGATCCCGAGTGTCGTCAAGACCGATGCGCTGGCACCTGGCGAGATGACCGACCTGACCTACGAGTTCCGCACGACGCTCCAGGCGTACGGCGTCAGCGTCCCGTATCGCTTTGACGAGTACACGCGCAACGGCTGCCTTGGCGACGCGCGCAAGGCGACGGTTGAGTACGGCAATGACATCATCGACTCGGCGTTGCGGAACTTCGTCGCGTTCACCGAGGAATTGAAGGCCTGGTCTTCGGGTGAGGATGAGTAGCGACGGGCTATCAGCCGTCGATGCGGATTGAGTGACAGAGAGTTGCGTGTGTGCAGCCGAAGCGGTAATCGATCATGTCGCTCGCAGACAATCTGCCGTGTGTTGACTTCATCTGTGCGGTGCCGCATGATCGGCCTCTGGCTGCCGGTTGAACATGTCAACCACAGCGCACATCAGGGAGGCTCCAGATGGCGTACTATCTCACGCGCTTCAGTTACACGCCTGAGACGTGGGCGAAGCTCATGGAAAATCCAGAAGATCGCCGCGATGCGCAGCGCGCCTACATCGAACAGGTAGGGGGCAAGCTCCACGGCTTCTGGTATGGGTTCGGTGAGTACGACGGCTACGCGATCCTCGAGGCGCCCGACAACGTTGCACTGGCCAGTTGTGTGCTTGCAATCACGGCAGGCGGCGCCATCTCCGCGATGGAGACAACGGTGCTGATGACCGTGGAAGAGACGCTCGAGGCACTCACGACGGGCAAGGGGATTAAGTACCATCGCCCAGGAACGTCGCCGGCGACCTGAGAGATTGTGGCTGCCTGCGACCTGTGAGACATCGTCGGGCGCCAAGGCACCTCATGAGGAACCGTACTGGAAGATCGTTGAATGACCGGTCACGACAACATCACGGCATTGAGACCGCGTGCAAGCGCGGGGCGTTGGCCAGCCGGGCACCGCTCGGCGTTGATCGTCAGTATCGACGTTGACGGAACCTACGGCGAGGCCAACCATCGCGGACAGACGACTTCTATTGGAAGTCGCAGACCGAATATGACCTGCAGGCCGGTGTCTGGCGGCTGCTCGACCTGCTGGCCGACCGCGAGGTGCCGGCGACGTTCTGCTGGGTCGGGCGCTGTGTCGAGGACCGGCCGGATGCCGTCGAGCGCGCGCACTCTGACGGGCACGAGAACGCGATTCACTCGTGGGATCATCGCTACTACACGCCGATGTCGTTCGACGAGCAGCTGGAGGACGCCGGGAAGACGATCGCGGCGATCGAGCGAGTGACCGGCGTCCGCCCGCTCGGTCACAAGACACCGGCCTGGCGCTACAACGACGAGACGAGCCGGGTCATGCAGCAGCTCGGCCTGCTCTGGCAGATGGATAAGGCCAGCGACGACCTGCCGTGGGTTGAGCGGCCCGATCCAGCCGGGACGCCGCTCGTCCAGCTCCCGCCGTCTCGCTTCTACGATGACTACACGTACTTCGTGGACTGGACCGTGAACCCGCGCCACGCTGCCGAGTTCTGGCGCGACGACCTGGATGTCCTGCACGGCGAGGGCAAGTTGCTCTGCCTGACGCTGCACCCGTGGGTCAGTGGCCGGCCTGGGCCGTCCCGCGCGTTGGCCAACCTCCTCGACTACGTGATCGAGCTTGGCGACGTCTGGATCGCCCGCGCTGACCACGTCGCTCAGTGGTGGCGCGATCAGCACGGGGAGTAGTTGTGGTGCGTGTCAGTCGTGCGCGACGGCCGGATCGCTGGCGGTCTCGATGACGCGGTAGTGAGTGACATCGGCGATACCGATCGCGATGACGACCGTCGTCGCCAGCATGGCTAGTGCGACCGGGGAGGCGAACGTTGCGACCGGGATGAGGGCTGCCAGCAAGGCGATTCCGGCGACGCGTGAGAGCGAGACGACCCGGAAGATCGCCCACTTGACGAGCGTGTGGCCGGCCAGGAAGAGTGCCGGACCGCCGAGGACGACGGCTGCCGTCGCCAGGTCGGTGTGGCCCGTCGGGTGGGCGATCGTCAACTCGTCGCCGACGGCGGTGATGATGATGCCGGCCACGATCGGCAGGTGAAAGTAGACGTATGCGGAGCGTGCCAGGCGTCCTTTATCTTCGGCTCGGGAGAGGACGTCGCTGATCATCCGTGCTCCGCGGTCGAAGTAGACCCACCAGAACGCGACGCTGCCTGTGAAGGCGACGATGGTTGCGACCAGCGTCCAGGAATTCAGGTCCAGTTCGCTGACGGTGGCGCCTGTCACGAGGATCGATTCGCCGAGTGCGATGATGATGAACAGTTCGCACCGCTCGGCGAAGTGGTCGCCGACGATCACCCAATCCCGTGTGTGGGATCGTCCGAGGCCGGGAACGAAGAACCCTAGCGCCGGAGCGGCGAGCTCGATCGCGATCGCGGCGAGCCAGAGCTGATCGCGATCAACCCCTTCCGCGATCCCGCCGGCGAGCCAGAAGATTCCGGCGGCAACCTGCCAGATGATGACGCGTTGGAAGTTGAGTCGCTGGCGGGGGACATCGCGAAACGCGACGTGGAGGAACAGGCTCCGGCCAACCTGGGTCGCTACGAAGGCGCCCGCGAAGACGAGGCTGCGGTCGTCGAAGGCGCGCGCGATCGATGTGGACATGAGCAGCCCGACCAGCATCAGCGCGATCAGCGCGATCCTGACAGGCCGTTTATCCGGATCGAGCCAGTTGGTCATCCAGACGCCATAGATCCAGGTTAACCAGACGGCGACCAGCAGTAGCAGTGTCTCGAACGCGCCACGGCGGTCCAGGTGCTCCAGCAGCGTATGGGAGAGTTGGGTTATCGCGAAGACGAAGACCAGATCGAAGAACAACTCGATCGGCGACACGCGCTGGTGACCGATCGTGATATCCCGGAGAAGGCTGGATTGGCTGTGAGTTGACATCGAACGCCCTCCACCGCGTTGACGGCCGGGCGACGATGGCTCAGATCGCCGCGACCGAGAGTCCGATCGCTGACAGAATGACCGAGATGACGAAGATCATGACGAATTGAGAAGAGCGCGATTCCGATTGCACGGCCGGTTGAGGTGTCGAGGGACTGCCGGAACTCGACGATGACGTCGATCACCGACCAGACGAATCCGACCACTGCAACGTTCACGCCACGGATCGGGATGGAGGCAGGGAGGCCGAGCAGGCCGGGGCTGCGCGAAGCTGGTCGTCCGCAGGATCTCGTTGGTGGACGAGCGTGTCTCCAGGGCGAGCGGCCTGGGCCGGCGCGCGCCTGGCTAACCTGTTCGACGACGCGATCGTGTCCGGCGACATCTGGATCGCCCGTGCCGACCACGTCGCTCAGCGGTGGTGGCGCGATCAGCACGGGGAGTGATGACCGGCCCAGGCGGTTAATCGTTGGCGACGGCTGGAGGATCGGCGGCCACCAGCTGGCGATAGTGCACGATGTCGGCGATGGCGACGCCGATGACGACGGCCGTTGCCAGCGAGGCCAGCGCGACAGGAGAGACGACGGTCGCGACTGGTATCAGCAGTACGAGCGCCGCGATGGCGGCCGGACGAGCGATCGACAATTGCTGGAAGATCGCCAGCTTGAAGAGCATGTGGCCTAACAGAAAGAGCGCCGGGCCGCCCAGGATGACAGCGGCGGTAGCGGAGTCGGTATGGCCGGTTGGGTGGGCGATGATGAGCTCGTCTCCGACGGCAGTCAGGACGATGCCGGCGACGATCGGCAGATGGAAATATGTGTACGCGGAACGGGCCAGCCGGCCGGAGTCGTCCGAATGGGCGAAGACGTCGGTGCTGATCTGTGCGCCACGGTCGAAATAGACCCACCAGAAGGTGACGCTGCCAATGAATGCAACGACAAAGGCAACCATCGTCGAGAGCTTGAGGTCCAGATCGGCGACGGTCGCGCCGGTCACGAGGATGGACTCGCCGAGCGAGAGGATCAGGAACAACTCGCACCTTTCGGCAAAGTGGTCGCCGGCTACGACCCAGTCGGTCGTGTAGGAGCGGCCGAGTTTCGGCACGAGGAAGCCCATCGCGGGTCCGGCGATCTCAATGGCAATCCCAATCACCCAGAGGATGTCGCGGGCTGAGCCATCCGCGAAGCCGCCAGCCAGCCAGAAGAGGCCGGCGACAACCTGCCAGGTGATGATGCGCCGGAAATTGAGCCACTGGCCGGGCGTGTTGCGAAACGCGAAGAGGACGAATGCGCTGCGGACGACGTTCATTGCGACGTAGGCTGTCGCGAAGATCAGCCCACGATTGTCGAAGGCGTGCGAGATCGAGGTGGACATCAGCAGGCCGATCAGCATCAGCACGATCAATACGACTCTGACGGGGCGCGAATCCGGATCGAGCCAGTTCGTCATCCAGGCTGTGTAGACCCAGGCCCACCAGACTGCCAGCAGCAGTAGCAACGTCTCAAACGCGCCGCGCAGATTCAGGTGTTCCAGCAGGCCGTGGGAGAGCTGGGTGATGGCGAAGACGAAGACGAGATCGAAGAACAGTTCAATGAAGGTGACACGTTGATGACCACCTGACTGGCTCCGGAGGATACCGGTGCGGTCCAAACTCAGCATCGTCGCCCTTCCACGAGTTTCAGCGTTTGTCGATGTTACAGCGCCATGAACGAGAGGCCGATGGCTGCAAAGATCAGCGAAATGATGAAGATGACGACTAGCGAGAGCAGCGCGATGCCGATTGCGCGACCGGTCGAGGTGTCCAGCGCCTGGCGGAGGGCGACGATGACGGCGACGATGGTCCAGATCCAGGCGACGATCGCGACGAGCCAGCCGAGGATCGGGATGAAGGCGAGGATGCTGAGCAGACCGGGTGTCTGGGCGAAGCCGGTGGTGCGCATCAGCTCATCGACGCTGGTGCGAGTGTTGGTGTCGGGGATCAGCTTCGTTCCGACGACGTAGGCGACCAGCGCAAAGACGATCCAGCTGAAGATGGCGCGGGCGATGCCGCCGAAGAGGCCACTGACACCATCGACGAAGAGCAGGCCGAGGCCGCTGGCGGCTGCGACGAGGACGACGACGACGAACGCCTGGAGGGTGGCGTTCTCGTCGCGCTCGATCTCCTCATAGGTTGGGACATCGAGCCTGGCTGCACCAACCATTCGATCGACAAGCGAGCCGCTCCATGCGTTCTGCATCGTCGTTCCTTCGACATACCACGCGTCTCTCGCGGCTGTTGCTCAATCTGACGTACCATGTAGGCGACATTGTAGCGGGGAGGACGAGGAGTTACGCAGGTGGAGAACTGGAAGCATCAATCGCCGGTTGGCGACATCATCTTCGTCAACGGCAGGGTCATTACCGGCGACATGGTCTCGCCGGCCGGGAATACGGGTGTCGCGATCCGCGCCGGAAAGATCGCAGCCGTCGGGAGTGACGAGGATGTCCTGGCCTGGCGTGGCAAGGGCGTCGACGTCATCGACCTGAAGGGGCGAGCGATCGCGCCCGGGCTGAACGACGCGCATTGTCACCCGATGTACGTCGGGTTCTCGCTGGCCGAGGTCGACGCGCGGACGCCGCCAAATGTGTCGGTTACGGATATCGTGGCCGGCGTTCAGGCGCGAGTGCGTGAGACGCCGCCGGGGCAATGGGTGACGGCGCGGGGTTACGATCAGGCGCGGCTGGCCGAGCAGCGGCATCCGAACCGGCACGACCTGGATGCTGTTTCGCCGGACAATCCGGTGCTGGTTGTGCGTGCCTGCGGCCACATCGCCGCCGCGAACTCGGTTGCGCTGCGGCTGGCCGGGATCGATCGCAACACGCCGGACCCGGAGGGCGGCACGATCGATCGCGACGAGCACGGCGAGCCGACCGGCGTCGTCCGCGAGGCGGCCCAGACGATGGTCCGTAACGCGATCCCGAAAAGAAGCGTCGAGCAGATCAAGGCGGCGATTGTCGCGGCAGGTGAGGATTATCTCTCGAAGGGCGTGACGAGCTTCGCCGAGGCTGGGATCTACCGGGCTGAGGAGATGCAGGCCTACAGCGAGCTGCGGCGCGAGGGGAAGCTGCCGGTCAGGACGTATCTGATGATGATGATCGACCAGACGTTGGACGACCTGATCGGGCTCGGGATGCGGACCGGCTTCGGCGACGAGTGGCTGCGGATCGGCCCGGCCAAGTTCTTCCTCGACGGCTCGATCGGCGGCCGGACGGCGCGAATGTCGCAGCCGTACGAAGGAGAGACCGAGAACGTCGGTCTCTGGATGGATGAGGACATCGAGGCCGTCAAGGCGCGCTTCATCCGCGCACACAAGGCTGGCTTTCAGTGCTGTGCGCACGCGATCGGTGATGCCGCCATCACGCTGCTACTGGACGCCTACGAGGAGGCGCTGGCCGAGCAGCCGCGGCCTGATCACCGGCACCGGATCGAGCACTGCTCGATCATCGACTACGAGATGGTCCAGCGGATTCAGCGGGTCGGAGCGGTGCCGATTCCTGGGACGACGTTCCTGTACTCCTTTAAGAATGCGTACATCCAGAACCTCGGCTGGGAGCGGATCCGTTACGCCTACGGGATGAACACCTTCTACGAACACGGTATCGTCGCCGCCGCCTCGACCGACGCGCCGGTTGTCGACACCAGCGCGGTGCTGGGCTTGCAGACGATGATGACACGCCGCTCCGAGGAGGGTGACGTCATCTGGGAGGAGGAGCGCGTCTCGCTCGACGAAGCGGTCCGCGCCTACACGCACAACGGCGCCTATGCCTCGTTCGAGGAGCACATCAAGGGGCGGCTGGCTGCCGGGACTGCTCGGCGACGCGGTCGTCTTCGAGACGGATATTACGCAGGTCGATCCGGGCGATGTCGGCGCGGTGAAGGTCGATATGACGGTTGCGGATGGACGGGTTGTCTACGAACGGTAATGGTGCGGAACGTGCGGCAGCGCCAGAAGTAGGGGCCGTGCCTTGTGCCGGGCCTGCTTTGGACCCGCAGCCGCAAGGGCGGAGGACAGGGCCGCACGCAGGGCCGGCACAAGGCACGGCCCCTACTTCTGGCGAATTTGTTACTAGGACACCCAGGTTGATGAGGCGGGACGAGATGGAATTGCGGGAGGAGCATACATGAGCGCACCCGAGCAGGAGAAGCAGGAGCATCCGCCGATCACGATTAACTACATCGGGCATTCGGCCTTCACGTTCGCGGCTGGTGAGAAGCTGATCGCCATCGATCCGTTCATCACCGGCAATCCGTCGGCGACGATCAAGGCCGAGGATATCGAGCCGACGACGATCCTCGTGACGCACGCGCACGACGACCACGTTGGCGACACCGTCAAGCTGGCCGACCGGACCGGCGCGCCGGTGGTGGCGCAGGTCGAGCTGGCTGGTTTCCTGAAGTCGAAGGGCTGCGAGACGATCACGCCAAACTACGGCGGGACTGCTCAGTTCGACGGCGGGACGGTGAAATTGACGCCAGCCTGGCACACGTCGGCGCACTCCGAAGGCGGCCCGCTCGGCCAGCCGGCCGGGATGATCGTCCGGATGGCGGGCAAGACGATCTATCATGCTGGCGATACGGCGCTGTTCCTCGACATGCAGCTGATCGGCGATGAGGGGATCGATGTCGCGATCATCCCGATCGGCGACTTCTTCACGATGGGGCCGGATGACGCCGTTCGCGCCGTCAAGTTCCTGCGGCCGAAGGTCGTCATCCCCAGTCACTACAACACCTTTCCGCCGATCCAGCAGGACGTCGAGGAGTTCAAGAAGAAGGTCGAAGAAGCGACCAGCGCGAAGTGTGTTGTGCTGGCGCCGGGTGAGTCGTGGGTTGTGGAGGTGTAGCTTGTCAGTCGATCAGCCTGTCAGTTTGGGACGCTGGATCGTTGATTGGCGTGTTCACCTCAACCAACTGGCTGATGACTGACCGACTGACAGGCTGATGGCTAACGATGAGTGACGAACGGATTCGTATTACCGCCGAGATGTCGCGGACGGCGTTCCAGCGCAAGGCGGTCGCTCGCGCGCCAGCGGCTGAGGTGATGGACGCGGCGATTGCGTTCTTCACCGAGCGAGGCTATCGATCCGGGAAGGCGGCACGGCCGAACCAGGTCTACGTGATGGGCGGGCGCGAGGGCGTCCTGCCACGGGTGACGGCTGAGATTCTTATCCAGGCGAATGTCGGCAAGGGCAAGGTCACGATGGTGACGATCTCTGGTTTTGGCGAGCAGCTCTCGGGGCATCTGGCCGACTTCGCGGCGTCGTTGCGAGCCGGAGGAGCACGCAGGTCGACCGAACAGGAATCCGACGACGCGTCACCAAACGAGCCAGAGGGCTAACGAGCGGCGTATAATTGTTCGGTCACACACCAAAATGCCCCCGTAGTTCAGTGGATAGAACGACGGCCTTCTAAGCCGTATGTCGCAGGTTCGATTCCTGCCGGGGGTACCTCGTTATCGTTATGTGGAAGCCAAAACTGGTGAGTCTGTCGACGGCTGGTGCCCGCTGGAGAGCGGCTTGACAGCAAAACCGGGAGGTAACACGATGTTCTTGTCGGCCAGCATGAAATTGAGTTTTCGGCTGTCGACTGCTTTATCGAGGCGATGACCCGGTTGTAGGTGTTCAACGTCAGGCTCATCTTGCTGTGCCCGAGCACCTCCATGATGATGCGGTGATCAATGGCGTGAGCGAGCATCAACGTTGCTACTGTGTGCCGCAGCTGGTGGGACCCCGTACTGGGCATCACTGACGCCGATTAGACGCAGTTCTCGACGCATGGCGCCCCAGATCAGCCGGTGATCATCACGACATTCCACCGAGCGCAACTCGAGGCAGAGTGGGCGGATCTCGTTCGCCACCTCAGCCGCGAGTCGATGGTCAATGGCTTTCGGTGACGACAGGGCACAGCGGAATCACGCGAGCCATCTTCGCTATGCCGTTAACCCGAGGCAAACGTTCTGTTCATGCTTCGGAATTGTTGAACGTGACTCACATCGTCGGGCTTCGGCGCGCAACAGAAGAACGTCGGAAGAGTTTCGAATGATCTCCATCGAGCTTGATCTACCATTCCTCATTCCACTCGATCCAGGCGCCTACACGATGAACATGGGTAGCTTCGAGGTCGTGATGAACCACGAGTTCGTGGATAACAACAGCGCCGACCCCAGAGTGGGCTCAGCAACGGGATCATTTAGTTTCGTGAGAGATCCGTGCGGATTGGCAGGATATTCGAAGCTGTCACTTGATCTAAGCGAAGGCGATCTCGACTTTCTTCTTCAAGTGCCACGGATCAGCACCGTCAACAAAGATCAGATGAGCGCGTTCGAGATTCCAGAGCCACGTCGCACTGCACGTGTTCAATACGTTCTTGGAAAAGTATCGCTTTGCAGTTCGTTCGATCGATGTGCATCCCGTATCGCAGTGGGACCTTGCCCTGCTAACCCAGCGCTCCGACACTATATCGGGGACGATGAGGCTCTACGGAGGAGGATTCACCCCACCCAGGATCGGTCTCAACCCCAGCTGCTATGCCAGCGTTGCTCAACGAACTGAGCAAACCGCAGGTGCCGCCGACGTACGCACTCACGGCAATGGATGCCCTCCGAGCATTGGAGTTCGGTCAGGTTGTTCCAGCTATCATCCTTGCCGCGAGCAGTCTTGAGAGCAGCATTGACGAGTGGATTTCGCGCGATGATCGAGTCGGGTCGAAGACACCGGAGTCAATTGCAAAGGCGATGAACTACACCGGGAAGAGGCAGCTCGAGAAGCTTCGTACCGTCGAGGATGTCTTGAAGTCAGCTGGACTGTCACTCAAGCTTCGGTACTGCAGTGGTTTCGATACCACACTAGCTCGGTGCTACGAACATCTGGACCAAGCGATTGACCTCCGGAATCTAGTCGTCCATACCGGAGTGCAGGTCCCACCTGAAGTAGCGCGTGATCACGTGGAGGTCATATGTGGCTTCGTGCTCAATCACGCTGAGCCTATGCTTTCAAAGCCGACTCTATCACTGTCGCTCACTCACTTCGAGTACGCATATCGAGAAGGCGCTGGACGCCCATGCTCGGAGAACCTACTGGGTGTGGTAAGCGATCATGCTGTGTCGTTGGGAAAGACGCTTCGGCTACACAACGCCGAAATGCAGAAGAGCTCTGACAAACACGACATATTTGAAGTGCGTGATCTTGGTGAGTCGGTCGTTATCTGGGCACCGTTCGCAGCAATACGTACTGTCGACCAGTTGGAGCTACGCATCGCACGCGGTCTTGTCTACCATGATTTGGTGCTCCGCAGATTGATGCCACGCGCGTTCGCAGCTGAGATGCTTCCAAACTGAGAGGCTCCGAGCGTTCTTGACCGAAGTTTCGCGAGAGATCATGAAGGCGGTGTACGAGCCGGCGATCGATCAGTACCTCTCGGACCGTGGGTTCAGTTCGAGTATCGAGAACGATGTATCTCAGCGAGAGCAGGAGCTTCTCGGGTTCTATTCTCACGAACTACACTGCTCCAGCGTGGGAAGAGCTCCGGTTCCGCTGCGAACACCTACGAGTTGCTCGTATCGCCGCAGCCATTCCATCGGAAGAGTGCTCCGCGTTTCTCGAGACGATCGCGGTTGCAGCCCCAGACGTCGCAAAGAGCGCACAGGAGGTCATCCCTGCACTCCAGGCGACACGCATCGATGATCGAGATTCAATCCGCGAAGCTCTCATCGCAGCACATGACTCAAATACTGTCCATCATGGGATCGGTCCCGATTTATGATCCCGATACAGGGCGAGCCTATGGTGTCGGAGTCATAGGCGTATAGCGACGTCCGCTTCGATGGCGCTAGGTTTCCCATCCATCCCTCCACTGACGAGCTCACCTCACGTCGCTGATCCGTAAGTTCCTGAACTCGAACTCCGCCTCACGCTCTGCGTCCCAGTTCATCACCGCGACGGCGACGGCACCGACTGAGCGTGCGTCGTGCGTGACCGATCCCAGCACGGTGTTGTTGACGACGAACCACAGCTGGTTGCCCTTGGCGATGATCTTGAGCGTGTTCCACTGCGTCGGCTGGCGGGATCCTGAGCGGTAGTTCTCCACCCACAGATCCTCGACCTGCCACGTGCCGGATAGCGTCGACGTAGTAGTGGGACGCCCACGTCTGCCCATTCGCGCTGATGCAGAGACTGTAGTCGCCGTCGTCGGCGTCGTGGCGAACGGAGATGCAGCCCGAGCTGTCGACGCCTTCGGTCTTCTGTCGGATCTCGACCCACGCGCTGATGTCGGCGAAGTCGGTTCGGTCGGTCCATGCCTCCTGCATGTAGCCGCTGGCGCCGGCATAGACGCCCATCAGGTAGCCGCCGTTGTATGGCTCCATCCAGCCGGGATCGCCTGATTCCGACGGGTACTCGGTGGGCCATGTAGCAAACGAGTCGGTCAGCAAGACAGACACCTTCGCGCGGGGCTCGTCGTCGAAGATGTTGGCGTTGGCGCCGGTCTGGGTGTGCGGGTCGGCGCAACAGTTGGAGTCGCCGTCGGTCGGGCAGTCGTCGGGGTAGGTCGAACTGGTGTCGCCGTGGGGGGCTGCGGCGTTGGTAGCGGCGGCTGTGGCGTCGGGGTGTTCGTCGGCTGAACGACTATCACGAGTGGTATCGGCGGCTTCAGATCCCCTTGACGCTGATTCCTCATCGGCGTCACTGAGCCCGATTCATCGACTGATCCTTGCGCCTGTTGTGTCGCGAACAGTTCCCCGGCTGGTGACAACCGAGAGGATTGACCATCGGTCGACGCCGGTTCAGGTTCTTCACTACCTCCGGAACAGCTGACCAATCGATGCGGCAATGAGCATCGCGACGAGGGATCGACGGATCACCGGCAACCCACGTCAAACATATCGTAGCCTGACGACGAGTCATCCCACCAGTAGGAGTCATCGTCACTCGATGACGAATCATCCCACCAGTAGGAATCATCCTCTTCACATGTTCGATTCAGTACCAGCTGATCGTATTCCCACTCGGCTTGCTGGACTTCCCACTCATCGAACTCCGGACCGAAGTACCATCGGACTGGTGCAGGTATCCCGTCCCAGCTCGAGCTTCAGCGACACAGTAATCCGTCTGTGCGTCATATGCACTGCTGGTATTCGTATTCGGCTTGCTTGACTGCCCATTCGTCGTAATCAGCTCCCATGTACCATCGGACTAGTGCAGGTGTCTTTACCTTGTCGGCTTCACTAATGCAGTAATCCGTCTGCTGGCATCGTATGCACGAATCATACTCGCTCCTCAGCTCGGGACGACTTCCCACTCGTCGAAGTCGTGACCCATGTACCATCGGCTTCGTACACGTGTCTTTGCCCTCAAGTGCTTCCTGCATACAATAGGCAGTCTGTTGATCATACTCACGCTGGTATTCCGTCCTCAGCCTCTTTGACGGCACGCTCGTCGAAGTCACCGCCCATGTAGAGACGGTGCTGTGCAGGTATCGCGTCCTTCGAGCGCTTCCTCAACGCAGTACTCTGTCTGGCGACGGTACTCGGCATCAGATTGCTGCTGGGTCGTACGATCGGTCTGGCTTCCTGCGCCGGCTGTCGTGTGGTTCTGTGGTTCACCACACGCTGCGATCCAGTCCGCTGTCGCTGGATGACCGTCGTATGGGGGCGAGAAGCAATCGTAGTACAGTCCCTCGCGCTTCCCGAGCCGCCCTGGCTCCGCCTTCGTCAACCCAAGGCACTGCGACATCGCCACCCTGTTCGGCATCATCTTGCACGCTTCGGTAGCGTCGGATTGCTGAGTGGAACTCTCCGGAGTCAGTCAACGTCGCGTTGATTGGCTCGTATCGGTTCGCGCCAGGGTCGAGCCGGTAGTTGGCTGGATTCCGCTGCATCTCGGCGAGAACGTCGCCGCAGGCATCTGATCCAGTCGTCACGGCTCATGCCTTCGGGGAGGTACTGGCGCGTAGCAGTCGACGTCGCCTGTATTGCCTGCCGTCGTTCGCCGAATCCTGACCAGCGCAGGCTGCCGTGAGTGAGGCCAAGCAGCATCACGAGCACCAGGAACCGACCAGCTGTTGATCTACCGAGCCAGGACATACCACCCCACCTACCGTCTGACAGGGTCAAATAGCCGCTCGACGCAGGCTGCACATCGCAATGCTTCGCTGTTGCGGTCGTACGTGAATTGTGGCACAAGCGAGGCACTAGTTGCATCGTGCAGAGAAGCGAATAAATGGCTCGATCGTCCTGGATGATCTCTAGTTCCGAGAGCGGTCTTCTCAGACAGCAAAATGACAGCATAAATGCTGTCAGCAGAACGTCGATCACTGCCACTGTCGACGAGCGTCACCGTCTCGGCTTGTACTCGGCTTGTACAAAGGAAGAACCCGGTGGGATACATCCGTCCACCGGGCCCGTTGGTACTTCTAAGCCGTATGTCGCAGGTTCGATTCCTGCCGGGGGTACCTCGTCGCTCGGTCAACGCTTGATTTCGATGATTTGTGTGAGCCGTTGTTTTCACGATTCCATCTTCTGGCGACCTGTGCTATGGTGTACGTACGGATACCGGAGGGATCGGTAGTGGCCAGGTACACTGGCGATGGCCTGTCCCTCCCATGTCCGCCACTATTTTCTGACGTGTAACGAGAACGTACGCATCGCCTTGTCATAAGCGCGGCGCAGCCACGGTATGTGGGTTGCGTTGTGTAGAGTGCAAGTGTCATCGTAGACGGCGTTGTGGTTTCGCGTCAGGGGCTTCCATGTTGACATTGGGCCGGTCAGTTCGTGTCGTTGTTGCCAGCAGTCTTGGGCTGGTGATGTTGGCTGGTGGGTGCAGCTTCGAGGATTTCTTCGCGGGTGATGTCGAGCGCGATAGCTCGCAAGGTGACCGCAACGCGCTGGCGACCCAGACGCCGTGGCGCTATGCAACGCCGACGTCAACGCCGCCGCCGACATTTACGCCGTGGATCTATGTTCCCGCGACACCAACGCGGGTGGTGACCGCGACACCGACACGGACGCCGTCTCCAACACGACCCTCTCCGACGCCATCACCAACACCCTCGCCAACTCCGACGCCGGTTGTGGACCTGCGTGTTCACCTTCCGTCGGAGGACGACGTGCCGGACGGCATGCGGCTGGAGCGGGAAGAGGCGACGCTGACGGCCGAGCAGGTTGCGGATGAGGTCGAGGAATCGACTGAATATCTGCGGTTGCTGGAACAATGGGAGTTCCGTGGCGGGTCACTTCGCGAGTACCAGTTGCCGTCGCCGGGCATCAGCGAGTTTGTCAGCGAGTTGCTCGGGCTTGAGGCGCGTGGCATGGAGTTCGGTTCGCCGGCAGACGCGCTGGCGGCAATCAAGTATCAGCGTGAGTTCGCACGTAATCGCGACGGCTGGAACCTTGACGAGGCCGAGATCGAACAACTCGGTGATGCGACCTTCGCGTTGACCGGCACGGCTGACTATGATGGCACCGAGGTCTCGGTAGCGGCGATCTTCGTCCAGGATGGCAACCGCGTCTTCCGCTTCGTCGGCGTTGGCGGGCTGGAAGAACCATTCGATGAAACGCTGAAGATCGTCAAGCGCGCGCTATCGTAGTCGCTTCGCGAATCGGGGTGCTGGAATCAGGATCGGGGCCGCTTGCGCCGAAACGTGTCTGCCGCTTCCCCAATTTCTCGAGTCCTGATACCCGATTCCGGGCGAACGCGGTAGGCTGGGCCGGATGAACAGGCAGACGATCTATTCGTACATTCGATACCCCGTTGACCGTCCCCGGCAGACTCGGTTCGGCGATCTGCTGGAACGCGCATTCCGGGACTACAGTAGTACACACGGATCGATTTACGCTGCGGCGATCACCTACTATCTGTTGCTGTCGCTGTTTCCACTGCTGGTCGTGATGGTCGCGGCCATCGGTCTGCTGGCGCGTGACCCTGACTTTCAGCAGCAGGTTGTTGACCAGATCATGACGGTGCTACCAGCCGGCGCCGGCGTCCAGGATCAGGTCGAGGAGATCGTAGCCGGCATCGCCAGCCCAAGCAGCGGGATCGTTGGCCTGCTCGGACTGGTCGGCTCGTTCTTTGCGGCCAGTGGCGTGTTTGGGGCATTGAGGAAGTCGATGAACATCGCCTTCAATGTCTCTCAATCGCATTCGTTCATCCACGGGCGGTTGCACGATCTGGTGAGCGTGGTAGCGGTCGTGATCATGGTGCTCATGTCGACGGCGATGACGGTATCGTTGGGGATGATCCGCTCCTATCTCTCACGCTGGCTTGATGGTGCACCGGCGACGGTCGCCTGGCAGGCGATGAATCTGTCGCTGCCGCTGGTATTCTCGTTTCTCTTCTTTCTGTCGATTTATGTGCTGATCCCCAACCAGCGGCTGAGTGTGCGCGATGTCTGGGGCGGGGCGCTGATTGCTGCGATCGGGTTCGAGGTGCTGAAGGCAGCCTTCAGCTTCTATCTGATCCAGTTTGCATCGTTCACTGAAGTGTATGGCGCACTCGGGAGCCTGATCGCATTGCTCGTCTTCGTGTTCAGTACCGCATCAATCACGATCTTTGGCGCGGAACTCGCGTCGGAGATCGCGAGAGATCGTGCGGCGCGCGACACGCACATCGAGCATCCGGGGCCATAGGCAGGGTCTGTCTGGTAGGCTCTTGAGCGATGGCTCAATCGTGGACCGTTCCGCACCTGATGAGATCGCGACGTTTCGTGGCGTGGCTCGCGCTGGCGTTGCTGATGGCTGGATGCAGCGGCCCGGATGCCGACCGATTCCCGACGACTGTCACATCTTCAACCGCCGTAACCGCCACTGTTGCAACAACTGAGGCTCCGGCCGCTTCGGCGACCGATTCGATGTCAATAGCGCCCACTACTACCGGATCATTGCCAGCAAGCCCGACTGTTACCGCGCCGATCGCAGCCGCGACCGCATCGTCGACGGTGGCGCCGGTGGCGGCCGTTTGCAACGTCGGAGTCGAGCTGGTTGCGGCGACCGACGTGCTCGATAAGGTGACGTACGACGGTGACGATGTCGGCGGGCTGTCGGCGCTGGCGTGGGACCCGGAGAGCGCGACATATCTCTCGCTCTCAGATCGCGGTGGGAGAGCCTACGAGCTGGACTTTGCGACGGCCGATTCCCCGGTCATCACAGGTGCGTTCAGGCTGCGGGACACGTCCGGCGAACCCGATGTCGATATCGACGGTGAGGGAATCGCGGTGCTGCCGACTGGTGACCTGCTGGTCTCATCCGAGCTTGAGCCGTCGATCCGCCGCTACACGGCGGACGGCGAGTACGTCGCGGACCTGCCAGTGCCGGAGCACTTCCTGGTCGAGCCAGCGGGGCGAGCGGTTGGGAACAAGACGTTCGAATCGCTGACGGTCGCGCCGTCAGGGAACCACGCCTTTACCGCCGTCGAGGAGCCGCTGGTTGGAGATGGGGAGACCGACGACGATCGGGGCCGCATCCGTATCCTGCGCTATGACGCGACCGACGAGACTTTCGAGCCGGGCGCTGAGTTCTTCTACCTGTCTGAACCAGAGCATGACGTCTCGGAGATCGCCGCGATCTCCGACACTGAACTGCTCGTGATGGAGCGCGGGCTGTCGCTGCTCGAAGGGTTCACGACTCAGATCTATCGTGTCTCGCTGGATGGCGCAGAGGATTTCGCGGCCATTGAGCGGCTCGAAGATGCTGACGCGCAGCCGGTCACGAAAGAGCTGCTGGTGGATGTCTCCGATTGTCCAGCCGGCGATCGGGAGTGGACTGGCGAGATCAACCCACTGACCGAGAACTTCGAGAGCATGGCGCTCGGTCCGCTGCGTGACGACGGCAGGCAGACGCTCATCATCGGCAGCGACGACAACCACCAGTCGTTCCAGGTGACGCGCTTCCTGGTCTTCGCGATCGATCCAGATCAGCTCTGATCGCCAGCGATCAGGCTCTACCAGTGAATCCAGACGGTCGTGCCGTAGGGCGCCCAGTTGTAGAACCACTCGGCCTGCCAGAGCGGGGTGCTAACGCAGCCGTGGCTGAACGGGGTGCCGAACATGTTGTGCCAGTAGGCGCCGTGGATCGCGTAGCCGCCGGCGGCGAAGTACATGACGTGTGGGACATCCTCGACATAGTAGTACTCACCGGGTGGGACGGCCAGGCCGCTGGTCATGTCGTCGTAGCGCAGCTTCGAGAAGACGGAGAAGTAGCCGGTTGGCGTCTCGTAGCCGGCGACGCCGGTTGAGACGTAGGTGCCGTTGACGACGTAGCCGTACTCCCAGGCCTGCATGTACTGGTCGGAGATGTCGATCTCGATCCACTGCGCTTCCCAGGTCGGCGCGCCGGCAGGTGGCGGCGGTGGTGGCGGGGCTGGGACGTACCAGAGGTTGGGGTCATAGTCTTCGACGCCGTCCGGTCGTGGGGCGGGGGCTGTGTCGATCTTGTCCTTCTTCGCTTCGACATCGCCGAGCCGGCCGAGCAGGACCTCGTAGATGGTGCCGGCGTGCTCCGGGTGATATTCGAAGCGGGCGCGCTCGAAGTATTGGACGATGTAGGTCTGGCCGGTGTCAGCGTTGCGCTCCTCGAACTCCTCCGAGAGTGGGTAGCCGAAGACAGGGATGCCGCCGTAGGTTTCCCAGTAGGCCTTGAATCCGGCGCAGATGCGATGGGCCGTGATGTCGAAGTAGGTGCAACCGGGGGTCTGATAGTCGGGGATGCGCTTGAAGGGCTGCTCGTTCTTGCGGCCAACCGTCAGGTCGGCGCCGAGCCGGCGCAGCAGAACCTTCCATTCGTCGGGGTTGTTCTCGTGCCACTCGAAGACGGCGCGCTCGAAGTACTGCGTCGGCAGCTTCGTCTTCGGGTCGGTGATGACTTCAGAGAGCGGAAGACCGTAGATCTCCATCCCGCCGTTGTGCCGCCAGTAGTCGAGGAACTCGTCGGCGACGGTGTGGCCGGTGATGGGGAAGTAGACACGCGTGGGGCCTTCGTTGTGGTCAGCGCCGGCCGTCGCGGGGAGCAACAAGCTTGTTGCCAGCAGCACAAGTGTCAGCAGGCCGGTCATTCTGAATCTCATGCGTATCTCTCCTCCGCTGTGACACGGCTCCTCTGACAGCCGCCAGGCGGTTGCATCTGACATCGATGTCACCGCGACGTATCTATCGTGTTAACGCTCTCGTGACTCGCAAACCGCGTGATTAACAGACAATCCGTGCGTACACGCCAATCCACCTCGATTGTATTCTGTAGACGGATGGGTGTCTACGGTGTGTACGGGGATCACCATGAGTCCCGGGCATTACAGCGGTTAGCGTGAATCCGATCAATCGTACCTCGAAGGTGGCGTGGTATATCCTCGCTGTATCGTTTGGCACGTCAGCGGGGAGGTCGTCATGTCGGAGGCGTATCGGGGGAGTGTTCGCGCGCCGGAGTTTCCGGAAGGAGCCGAGTGGTTCAACGTCGAGCGGCCACTGACGCTGCGCGACCTGCGCGGAAAGCTGGTGCTGCTCGACTTCTGGACCTATTGCTGAATCAACTGCGTGCATATTCTCCCGCAGTTGCGGGAGCTGGAAACGCGCTACGCCGACCGGCTGGTCGTGATTGGCGTCCACAGCGCCAAGTATCCGGCCGAGGAGAATACCGCCCATCTGGCGGCGGCCGTCCAGCGGCTGGAAATCGAACATCCGGTCGTCAACGACCGGGACCGGAGGATCTGGGACGCGTACGCCGTTCGTGCCTGGCCGTCGGTGATGCTGGTCGATCCGGAGGGCAAGGTCGTCGCGAAGCATGAGGGCGAGTTCACGGTTGAGATGTTCGAGCCGTTCCTCGAAGCTGGTTTTGCGGAGTGGGAGCAGGCCGGGCTGCTGGACCGTACGCCGCTCACCGGCGTCACCCATCCCGCCGCGCCAACGACGCCGCTCGCATTCCCCGGAAAGGTCGTTGCGGCTGGCGATCGGCTCGTGATCGCTGACACGAACCACAACCGGATTGTCGTTACGACGCTGGGCGGTGTGGTCCGGCAGGTGATCGGGTCCGGTGAGGCAGGATTGGTCGACGGCGCTCATGCATCGACGATGTTCAACCATCCGCAGGGGCTGGCGGTCGATGACGGGACGGTCTACGTGGCCGACACCGACAATCATGCGATCCGGAGTGTCGATCTGGTGACCGGCGTCGTGACGACGATCGCCGGGACCGGCGAGCAGGCCATGCGCTACACGTCCGGCGGCCCGGCATTGCGGACGAGCCTCAACTCGCCGTGGGACGTTGTCCTGCTCGATGGCGTGCTCTGGATCACGATGGCTGGGTTTCATCAGCTCTGGATGTATCAGCCGGGCGCGCCAGAGGTGCGTCGGTTCGCCGGCACCGGCCACGAGGGGTTGCTGGACGGCTCGACATCGAGCGGCTGGTTGGCGCAGCCGAGCGGACTGGCGGCGTTCGGCAGCCGCGCGCTCGTGTTCACCGACTCGGAGACGAGCGCAGTCCGGAAAGCAGACCTGCCTGGCTACGGCGAGGGCCGGGTGGCGACACTGATCGGCAAGGATCTGTTCGACTTCGGTGACATCGACGGCGGTCCGGAGACCGCCAGGCTCCAGCATCCGCTTGGTGTTGCCTGGCATGCCGCGAGCGACACAATCTTCGTTGCCGACACGTACAACAACAAGCTCAAGCGGCTCGATCTGAAGACGGGACGAATTGAGACATGGCTCGGCGATGGACGGGTCGGTGCAGACGATGGCATTGGAACGGGGGCGCGATTCTTCGAGCCGGCTGGGGTGAGCGTAAGCGACGACACGCTCTGGATCGCTGATACGAACAACCACGCTATCCGCCGCGTCGATCTGGCGACCGGCGCGGTGTCGACGGTGACGATCAGCGGCATCTGATCGGTTTCCGCGAGCAACGCAACGACCCGGAGCATCACGCTCCGGGTCGTTTGATCAGTGCCGGGATAGGTTAGGCGATGAACATGAAGACCGCGAGCACGATCACGAAGACCATCGCCGGGAGGAGGACTGAGCGCCGAAGAAGTGAGGACATTGACGTCTCCTTACTGGTTGTACGTTGCTGGTCAACATCGACCATGGATGTATTACACCCGATGTCGGGGATTAGCGCGGTCATGTGGGATACGGAGCGTGTGTAAACTGAGAACAGAGGGAGAGATCGCGCGGAAGCAGTTGTCGAGAGCACGTCAGTTCAATGCGGACAGCACCCCGTGGATCGTCATCCTGAGCCGCAGCGAAGCGAATGCATTTCGAACGTTGTCAACGTTGCCCGGGGTGACGCGACGGGGGCGGGTCCTGTAACCCGCCCCCGCTTCAGCATGTCCTCTGTTGGCTGGTGTCTACTCGCTTGGTGTCGCGAAGACGGCCAGTGTCTCGGAGAGGATGGCGGACTGCCAGTAGTAGTTGAGCGCGCTGAGCTGCTCCTCGGGCGTCACCGCTGCGCAGCAGGCGGGCGTTGTCGTAGTAGTACAGGCCCTGGATCGGGTCCTCGTCCGGCGACGGAGACTGAGCCACTGCTGGGCGCGCTGGTCGGCCAGGTCGAGCATGTCGACCAGCGACGACTGGCGATCGTAGCCGACGACGTAGCCGGTCTCGTCCACCTGCGCGCCGAGCGAGTAGTACTTCGCGATCAGCGATGCTGATTGGCAGTAGGCCGTCAGCGCCGAGCCGAGATTGACCGAGGCCTGTGCCTCCGCCTTCATCATGTGCCGGCCAGTGAACCGAGCGCCTGCGACGGCGGCGACCGCCGTCAGGTAGCTGTTGTCCGACTGCTGGAAGTAGTACTTGGCCAGGTCGGGGTGGATGCCGTACTCCTGCGCCCATGGCTCGATGATCAGCGACTCGAAGTAGGTGATGTTCGCCTCGGCGCCGCGTCGCAACGTCTCGGAGATGGCCTGGCAGCACTTCCAGGTTCGGAGCCGGCGAACTGCCGAAGCCGGTGCCGATTCCAGCGTGTCCTCGGCCAGGTCGAGGAAATGTCGGCGTAGACGTAGTTGTAGTTGGCGGCGTAGATCGTCGTCAGCAGGTCGTCCTCGGTCGCTTCCGGGTCGTTGCCAGTAGGTCGCTCGATCGCGTCGTCGGCCTGGAAGATCAGACCCTGGGCGATCGAGAGGTTGGCGAACGCATCCATCAGCGCGACCGCAGTCGGTGGCCGTGCGCGGGTTCTCGGCTTCGAGCCGCTGGGAGACGGCCGACATCCGGGTCTCTGCCGACGGCTGGAAGTACAGCCGATCGATCGAGCGGATCGGTGCCGCTGGTGGTAGTAGATGTTGTCCAGTTCGGCAGCTTCGCGGGCTATGCGCGCCAGTGGCGGCGGCGTTGAAGGCGTTCTCATAGGCTGCCGCGATCTGCCCCTCGGTGAGGTACTGGTCGGCCTTGCCAGCATAGTAGTCGGCCGGCCGACCAGGCCCAGCCGATACTCCTGGACATCGGCCGGCAGCGCGAAGAAGTCGTTGCGCTTCGTCCTGGTAGGTGGCATACCAGTTGGTCGCTCTGCGCGCGGTACTTGTCGAAGGCGGAACGACGGGAACGATGCCTGTGCCTGGCGCTGATCGGGGCAGGGCAGCTCGCGCCAGTCAGCTCGCGGTAGGCGTGTAGATGTCCGGGACGAGCTTGACCTCGATGCCGAGGCGCTGGCCGACCTGGACCAGATCGACCGACTGGCCGGCGGCGTAGTCGTAGTCGTAGCGCTGGCCGCCCGGCACGAGAACGAGTGTCTTGCCGGCTGCTGCCGCGCCCTCGATCTTGTGCGGGATACCGCCAACCGGGCCGATCGTGCCGTCCGGGTTGACCGTGCCGGTCATCGTGGCGTTTGGGTTGACCTCGTCACCGAGGTAGCCGGCCAGGACAGCGACGTCATCAGCGCGCCGGCCGAGGGGCCGTCGATGCGCCCGGCGACGTCGAACGAGAACTCGTAGTTGGAGGGATCATCCCCGATCAGCAGCGACGACGGTGATGACCGGCATCCAGCCGGCCGCGCGCCACTGCGGGCCGGAACCGCCGACCTCGGACTCGAAGAAGCCGACCCGCAGCGTCGTGTCTTCCTTCGGATTGACCTGAGACGACGACCAGGCTGGTGCCGCCCTGGACGGACTGGCCGTCGCTGGCGAACCAGAGCGCGTCAACAGCGATCGGTTCACCGGAGGCGCCAGTTGTTGCGGTTGGTTCCGCCGTTGGGCTGGCAGCCGTCGTTGGCGTCGGGGCGACCGTTGCTGGCGTCGCGACTGAACCACTCGTGGTCGGCGTTGCTTCGTCCTCTTCCTGGCCCGAGCTGGATGTCGCGGTTACGGTCGCCTCGTCGTCGTCGCCATTGTCGTCGTCGTCACCGCCACCGCCACCACAGGCAGCGAGCATGGACACGAGCAGCATCAGGACCATAACCAACGACAGGCGCGTCAACACCTTGTTCATTGCTCTCCTCATTCCGAGCGAGATGTATACCCTGGTTCGAGTTGGATGTCTGCTGAAACTCTAGCAGTTCTCCAACATAACTGCGAATCTGCTGAGCGCATCCCTGCGCGCTGATGCGGTACCCCGAATAGCCTCCTCCACATGCAAACTATTCATATGACGCAGGACTCGACGCGGCCATCCCCGCCCGGGTCGGTCCGGCTTTCGCGTTGCTCGAAGATGCCGCCGGGCCCGACGGCATCTCGCGCTCCGCCATGCAGACTGCATAGCCGAACAGATTGAGCATACGAAGCGTTATGTCCCTGCGTATCGTTCGACAGTTCCAATCTTACCTGTCCATTGCGGACAGGGTAAAGCCCGTTGCGACGCGACTTGCAGAAAGGTCGTGTCATGCTCAACGATTGGCATGGACGTTCTATCATCTGAGTGTCGTCAACGAAAGGGGTATGATGCTACGTCCATCCAGTTATGAACGTGATGCCGATGGCTACCTGCCGATCGAGAGCTACGGCGCGATCGGCAATGGGCGGACGGTCGCCCTCGTCGGCGCCGATGGCTCAATCGACTGGTGTCCGTTTCCGCGCATCGACCGCCCCTCCGTCTTCGCGCGGATTCTCGATGCCGAGCGGGGCGGTTACTGGCAGATCGTCCCCGATGAGCCGTGGACGGCCACCCGCGAGTATCTCGACGACACCAACATCCTGGTGACGACCTTCACGACTGCAAACGGCGTCGTCGAACTGGTTGACCTGATGCCGTCAATCGCCTTCGGCTCCGACCTCGGCCTGTCGAAGCGGCTTTGGGACGGCATTCTGTTGCGGATCGTGCGTGGGGTGAGCGGCGCTGTCCCAATGCGGCAGGATATCCGGCCCGGCTTCAACTACGGCCGCGAGCGAACGAGCGTCGAGTTGATCGCGGGACGTGGTGCGCTGCTGTCCTGCGAGTCGGCTGCCCTGCGGGTGATCCTTTCAGCCGAGATGACAGCGGTTGATGGAGGTGTGGTCGCGACCTGGCTGGCGAGCGAGGGAAGTGAGTGCTTCGCCTCGGCCAGCTACCACGGAATGGGCGCAGTCGTCTGGGCCGACCTGCCGGAACATGAAGCGCGCGATTTGTATGAGCGTGAGGTTGAAGGGTGGCAGCGCTGGATGTCCCGGTGCACCTACGACGGTCCGTATCCGGAGTTCGTCCGTCGTAGCGCGCTGGTGTTGAAGCTGCTCGATTACCTGCCGAGTGGCGCGATGGTGGCCGCCGCAACGACGTCATTGCCGGAGAAGCTTGGCGGGGTGCGCAACTGGGATTACCGCTACGCGTGGATCCGCGACACATCGTTCGCGATCCACGCGCTGAACTCGATCGGCTACCGCGACGAGGCCGAGGGATTCCTGCAATGGGTGATCGATGTGACGAAGGACGATCCGACCGCGCTCCAGATCATGTACCGCGTCGATGGCGGCAGCGATCTGGCCGAGATCGAGCTCGAACATCTCTCAGGCTACAAGGGGTCGAAGCCGGTGCGGGTTGGCAACGGCGCCCACAATCAGGCCCAACTCGACCGTTTTGGCGAGATCGTCGACGCCGCCTGGGCACACCGGCGCTTTGGTGGCGTTGTCAACACTGCGCTCTGGGAGTATGTCTGTGAGGTCGCGGAGCTGATCCTCGAACGCTGGCGCAACGTCGATTCCGGGATCTGGGAAGTGCGTTCCGAGCCACGCCGGATGACCTACTCGAACGTGATGTGCTGGGTCGGGATCGATCGGGCGATCCGGCTGGCCGAGGTCGATGACCGCGATGCGCCGATCGAACGCTGGAGCGCCGCCCGTGACGAAATCCACGCAGAGATCATGCGGCTGGGTGTCGCGCCCGGCGGCTACTTCAGCCAGGGGTTCGGCGACGATGTGCTTGACGCCGCCGCGCTGGCCTTCCCGTTGCGCGGATTCGTCCCGGTCGATCACCCGGTCATGCGGCGGACGATCGAGGAAGTCGAACGCCAGTTGGCGGTTGACGGGCTGGTTGGCCGCTACGTCGTCCACGACCGATGGTGAGAACATTGACGGCCTGCCTGGCGACGAGGGCCACTTCCTGCTCTGCTCCTGCTGGCTGATCGACTGCCTGACCGGTATCGGCGAGCTGGACCGCGCGACGGCGATGCTGGAGAAGCTGCTGGAGCGTGCCAACGATCTGGGCCTCTACGCCGAGGAAGTCGATGCCGAGACGGGCGAGTTCCTCGGCAACTTCCCGCAGGCGTTCTCCCACCTCGGCCTGATCAACACGATCGTGAATCTCGCCCGCGCGCAGGGAGACCCTGCCCACGCACCCGACGCAGACTACGGCGACATCACCGGGGCGGTGCGGGCCGGTGGAAGACACGAACCAGCGAAGTAAGTCTGTGGTTGGCGTGGCTGGTGCATTCAAAGATGTAGGGTGGAGAGCCGGGCGGGTCTTATGAGGTGTCGAGATTCGCGTTGGGTGCAACGACCGGCCCCTGCTTGTCTGGACTGTGTCAACGGCTCTGGCGAATCCACTCAAGACGGTGTGCGATTGTCGATCGGGATGACAAACCGCCACGGTCCGGCGATCGTCTGGGCGAGTTCAATGTGCGGTTCCTGGTTGTCGTCGAAGATGATCTTCTGGAATCCGAGCCTGGTGGCTGTCAGTATGAGTTGTGCCGTGTCCGCAGAAATCGACCCGCCGAAGGAGCAGCCGAGCCGCCAGGAGAATTGGGTTGGTGGGCGGCCACCGCCGCTGCCGCCGCAACCGAAGTGGGTGTAGGTCGTGCCTCTGTCGTCCTCGGCGGTCCATCCGAGATTTGGGAGGCCACCGCTCTCACCGATCCAATTGAGGCGCGCGACGACAACGAAGCCGGACTCGTAGAGTTCGAGCGAGTAGACGGTGACTGAGACATCGCTGACCTGCTGGTGCTGGGCGACCGGCACGACGCGCAGCAGATTGTGCGACCCCATCTCGGGCGCCACGCGACCGCCCGGTGGCGGGTTGGCGGCTGGATCGTCGTTCATTGGCGCTCCGGTAGGCTGAATTCGGTCTGCCACGGGCCGGCGATGATGTCGTCCGGAGTCCACTGCGGCTCGCCGGCGAGGTTC
Organism: uncultured Chloroflexia bacterium; assembly: GCA_963763325.1. Classification (GTDB taxonomy): domain Bacteria; phylum Chloroflexota; class Chloroflexia; order Thermomicrobiales; family CFX8; genus JBBECJ01. The sequence continues at coordinate 19,246 of CAVXOL010000021.1, read as the reverse complement.
CAGCCGAGGCGGGTGACGAAGGTGATGTCGAGCGTCAATGTCGTCGCGTTGGGATCGAGCGTGGGAGCAAAGTTGTAGACCTCTCGTATCTGGGAGACGGTTGTTCCGCCGCCACCGTAACCGGAGCGCGGTCGGCCCTCGTAGTGGGTTCCGAGATCGTCATGGGCAGTGATGGCTGGCATCCCACGGAAGAGGAGTGGTCCATTGGGATCGGGTCGTTGGGGGTACGGCGGCTCGGTCTCCTGCTCGAAGAGGAGATTCGCCGCGAATCCGGCCTTGTAGACCTCAAGTGACGTGATCGTCAGTGTGGCATCGCCGATGGCCGCTGTTCGCGTGAATGGCAGGACGGCGAGCAGGTGCGCGTAGTCGAACTGCTCGTAATCGAACGTGAAGTCGTTGATGGTTGTTGCCATGTCTGCTGCTCCGTCGATGCGATTGGTTGTGCTGATATCGCCATCATAGCGGTCCCGATTGGTTCAGGCAATGTGTACATTTGTGGTTCGATCTGCCGGTTGGTGCGATTTGTGTGAGACGTGTTCGAGGTAGTCTTGTCCAGCGTTGGTAAGTCTGTATTGGCTCTGATCGTCGTGCTGTTGGTCAGTGCAGGCGCGTGTCGTGGTGAGCGCGACACAGCGTCACAGTCAGCTAGCGCGTCGCCGACGCTCGGATTGGCTCGGGGCGGCCCTCGGTTGCCGACGCCGACGGCTGGGCCGAACGAGATTCGACCGCCGGAACTGGTGCTTGTTACCCCAGCCGGTCAATCGGTCGGCATCGTTGCGGCGAACGCGTGGTACGACCCTGAGACGGAGACGTTGAGCGGTTTTGAGTTCGGTGGTCGCGTGGTTCTCGCGATCGACCCGATCGAGTGGCCGTCCGGCGCCGAAGCCCGGTTCGAACTGCGTGACTCCCCGTATCCTGCTGGCACGACGGACATTGCGCTCTACCGCTACGAAGAGAACACCGCGATGTTGGTCAACTCGCAGGGAAACGCGATTGGCTCCAACCCAGCGTTTGTTAAGCAGACCGACCCGATTTCCACCGTCACCCTCGATGGCGAACCGCTGTCAGTGTCTCGACCGGAAGATCGTGGTCTTTACATTATGGACGTGACGATCCGCTGGCCATTGCCGGACGAGATCGCTCAGGAACTTCATGAAGAAGCGAAGACGGAGTACGTGTTCGTTGTCGCGGTGCCGTAGCTCAGATCGTGCCTGAAGTAGTGGCCGTGCCTCGTGCCGGCCATGTTCCGGTCGCGCTCGTTGGGTGGGGGACGTGGCCGGCACGAGGCACGGCCACTACTTGACTGGTTCGTCCTCGTGAGATCGGTTGCGAAGCCAGACGATGGTTCCGGCCGAGAACATCACGGTGGCGGTGATCAACAGTACCAACATCCAGAAGGTGTTTCCCCGTGTGTTGCTGTCGCGACTCGCGTTGGCGAGGGCGAACACTCCGACGAGCAGGATTGGCGAGAGCAACATCGCCGCACAACCAACTTCGGAGCGTTGCCGCTCATCCATCACCATCTCCGATCGCGATCGCCAGCGGCGCTTCTTCGGTGAAGCGGTCGCGGGTCAGGCCGGTTGCTTCGAGCATCTGGTCGAGGTCGAGGGATTCGTCGCGCAGCAGGGCTTCGGTGAGGGATTCGAGGCGGTGGCGGTTGTGGGTGAGGAGTTCGAGGGCGGTGGCGTAGGACTCGTCGATGATGCGGCGGGTGGCGGCGTCGACGAGGCGGGCAGTCTCCTCGCTGAAGGCGTTGCTGCCGGCGTTCGGGCCGGTGTTGAGGAAGTCGCCGGACTCGCGCGAGTCGATCGCCAGCAGGCCGACTTCCTGGCTCATGCCCCAGCGAGCGACCATCGCCCTGGCCAGCGCGGTGACCTGCTTGATGTCGTTCTCGGCGCCGGTCGTGATTGAGCCGTAGACGAGTTGCTCGGCGGCGCGGCCTCCGAGGGTCGAGACGAGCCGGGCGCGGATGTGGGACTCGTTGTAGTTGTAGCGGTCGGCGTCGGGCACCGAGAGGGTAACACCGAGCGCCTGGCCACGCGGGACAACGGTGACGCGGCGGACGGGGTCGCTCTCCGGCTGGAGGAGGCCGATCAGGGCGTGGCCGGCCTCGTGGTAGGCGACCCGCTCGCGGTCCTCGGGTGACATCGCCAGCCGTCGCTCGGCGCCGAGCGCGATCTTCTCCAGCGCGTCGGTGAAGTCCGACTGGCTGACGCTGTCGCGGCCACGACGGGCGGCGGTCAGTGCGGCTTCGTTGACGAGGTTGCGAATCTCGGCGCCGACGAGTCCGGCTGACTCACCAGCGACGGCGTCGAGGTCGACTTCCGGCGCGAGTGGGACGCCGCGCGTGTGGACGCCGAGGATGGCAGCCCGGCCAGCCTTGTCGGGCGGCAGGACGGTGACGCGGCGGTCGAAGCGGCCAGGGCGGAGCAGGGCCGGGTCGAGGACATCGGCGCGGTTGGTGGCCGCGATGACGATCAATGATTCGCGGGCCGCGAAGCCGTCCATCTCGACCAGAATCTGGTTCAGGGTCTGCTCGCGTTCCTGGCTGCCACCTGCTGGCGGCGTGCTGCCGCGCTTGCCGCCGATCGCGTCGAGCTCGTCGATGAAGATGATGGCCGGGGCAGCCTCGCGCGCCAGCCTGAAGAGGTCGCGAACGCGCGATGCGCCGACGCCGACGACCATCTCGATGAATTCGGAGCCGCTCATCGAGAAGAACGGGACGTGAGCCTCGCCGGCGACGGCGCGAGCCAGTAGCGTCTTGCCGGTGCCGGGTGGGCCGATCAGCAGGACGCCGTGCGGGATCGTCCCGCCGAGCCGCTGGTACTTGGCCGGGTTCTTGAGGAAGTCGACAACCTCGACCAGCTCGGCCTGGACCTCGTCGATCCCGGCGACATCCGCGAACGTGATCGGCGTATGACCGGCTTCGGCTGCGTCGTAGCGTTTGGCGCGGCTGCGGCCCATCGTCAGCATGCCGGTTGCCCCGCCGAGCGCCTTGCCGGAGAGCCAGAGGAAGCCGCCGATCAGCAGGATCGTCGGACCGAAGCCGAGCAGGAGGGTCGCCAGCAGCGAGCGCGGCTGCTCGAGCGGTTCGGCGTCGATCGTGACGCCGTTTTCGATCAGGAACGGCTCAAGCGCGCTGGAATCGACGAAGGACGGCAGCGTCGTCTGGAACTCGGTGTAGGTGGTGTCGTCACCAGTGGTCTCGGCGGGATCGGGAATCGCCTGGGTCAGATCGCCCTGAATGTCGTCCTTGTGGGTCGTGATGCGGGTGACGTTGCCGGCCTCGACCTGCTCGCGGAAGGCGGTGTAGGAGATCGTGACGCGGTCGCTGTTGCTGGGGAACAGCATCGTAACGAGCACCCAGTTGGCGACGGCGAGGGCAGCGATCAGGATCCAGAGGCGCCGCGAGCGTAAGCGCTCCCGCAAAGGTTGCTGACCGGCGCCTCTGCCGAAGCGCCCTGCCGGCTTGCGCTTCGCGCTCGCCGTCTCATGCTGCTGCTCGCTCATCAATTCCTCCGGGGCCGTCGCCCGTCCGCATTGTTATTCAGTGTTTGCACGCCGCCAACTGGACACACAGACGGTGCCGCGCGCCGTTGGCTAGCGTCCCTATCCCTGCGTCGACCCTCCGGCTGTCGGTGTCGATCAGTTTCATCACTATATCGAACAGCGTCGTGATTCGCGTCGGGACTCCGGTACTTTATTCAGGGACGAGGCATGAGGCGGATGGGAGGTAGGGATAGGGGGATATAGAGATGACGAGATGCGACGTTACTCCGTCCTGACAGGGGCCGAGACGGGATCGGCCCCTGCCAGGACACGGTGACGTCCTCCGACCCCCGACTCCCGAACTACATTTGCTGCTATTCTCAGGGCAGCGAGAGTGGACGGCGAGAGGTGGGACGCGTGGGGACGCTCGGGCTGGAGGACATTGCTCGGTTGCCGGCGGTTGGGGACAACGCGGCAATTGTGACGCGGCGGGTCGAGGCTGGGACGCGAGTGGCGATCGGCGGCGAAGTGGCCACGATCGACTGGACGCTCCTTGAGGGGCATCGTTTCGCGGTTGAGCCGATCGCGGCTGGGGCAGCGTTGCTGTCGTGGGGGTTGCCGTTCGGCTATGCGCTGCGTGACATCGCGCCGGGCGAGTACCTGCACAACGCGCGGATGCTGGATGCGCTGCGGCTGCGCGAGGTTGGCTTTGCACTGCCGGAAACGCCGAACTTTCGCGACACGGCGCTGGAGGCATACGATCTCGACGAGGCCAGCTTCCAGCCGGGATGCCAGGTAACGCCGGCTCAGAGCGACATAACACCGACGTTCCTGGGCTATGACCGTGGTGTGGCGCGGGGAGTCGGGACGCGCAACTACGTCGTCATTCTGGCAACGACCTCGCGAACGGGTGGCTGGGCGCGGGCGTTGGAAGACCGGCTGCGTCCGGTGGCCGAGACGCCCGGAATCGACGGGATCGTCAGTGTCACTCACACCGAGGGCGGGGCCGGGACGCCGAACAACCTTGATCTGCTGTTGCGGACGCTGGCGGGGATGGTTGTTCACCCGAACATTGGCGCGGTGCTGGTCGTCGATCGAGGCGACGAGGCGCTGACGGGCGCGATGCTGCGCGGGTACATGCGTGAGCAGGGTTACCCGCTGGATGATGTGCTGCATCGTTTCGTGACGCTGCGCGACGGCTTCGATGCTGACCTGGCGCGGGGCGAGGAGCTGATCCGTGGCTGGTTGCCAGCTGTCGCGACGGCGCGGCGGACGGAGCAGCCGCTGTCGGCGCTGAAGCTTGGGTTGCAGTGTGGCGGATCGGATGCGTTCTCCGGTGTCTCCGGCAACCCGCTGGCGGCCTGGGCGGCGCGGGAGGTCGTCCGCTACGGTGGCGCGGCCAACCTGGCAGAGACGGATGAGTTGATCGGTGCCGAGGCGTACGTGCTGCGCAACGTCCGCGATCTGGCGACGGCGCGACGATTCCTCGAAGTCGTTGAGCGCTTCAAGGAGCGGGCGGCCTGGCACGGACATACGGCTGAGGGGAATCCGTCGGGCGGCAACCTCTACCGGGGCCTCTACAACATCGCGATCAAGTCGCTCGGCGCGGCCACCAAGCGCGACCCGGATGTTCGCCTGGACCACGTGATCGACTACGGCGAGCGGATGCTGGAGCCCGGCTACTACTTCATGGACAGCCCCGGCAACGATCTGGAGAGCATCGCCGGTCAGGTCGCGTCCGGCAGCAACCTGCTCTACTTCGTAACTGGCAACGGCTCAATTACCAACTTCCCGTTTGTCCCGACGATCAAGATCGTGACGACGACTGGCCGCTACGAGCTGCTTCGAGCGCGACATGGACGTCAATGCCGGTCTCTACCTCGACGGTGTGCCGATGGACGACCTCGGTCGTGACCTGCTGACGCGGACGATTGCAGCCGCCAGCGGCGAGCGGACGGTTGGCGAGCAGGCCGGCCACAGCCAGGTCTCGATCTGGCGTGACTGGCCGCTGACCGGTCCCGGCGAGCTGGCGGCAATCCAGGCGTTGCCGGCGCCGAGTGGTGAGCCGGTGTTGTGTGCGAGCGAGATCGTTCTGGATGAAAGAGAACGAGCGCTGGCTACCCGAATCATTCCGCGCGATCGTGACGGAGCGCGGAACAGTGACCGACCGGGTCGGGCTGGTGCTGCCGACCAGTCTCTGCGCAGGGCAAATCGCGCGACGAATCGCTGGTTGGCTCGATGCACGCCATGCCGGTGAGGGCGGCATCTCTCGCTACGTCGCGCTGCCGCACACGGAGGGCTGCGGGGCATCCTCTGGCTCGTCGGAGGATATCTACATCCGGACGCTGATCGGGCACCTGACGCATCCGCTGGTCGGTCCGGCGCTGCTGCTGGAGCACGGCTGCGAGAAGACGCACAACGACTACCTGCGCCACGCCCTGCGCGAGCGTGGCCACGATCCGGCCCGCTTCGGCTGGGCCAGCATCCAGCTGGATGGCGGCATCGACGCCGTTGAGCAGAAGGTCGCCGCCTGGTTCGCCACTGCCCGAAAACACGCACCGCCGCTGGAATATGCCGATGCGGGTCTGGGTGCGCTTCGGCTCGGACTCGCCGCTGTTGGCGAGTTGTCGCCGGATGCTGCGCCGACCTACGCCGGCCTTGCTCGGCTTGTCATCGCGTCGGGCGGGACGGTTGTCATGCCGGAGAGCGCGTTGCCGCTTGCGTCGACTGCGGACTGGCTGTCTGTGTTTGGGATCGAGCCGCCGTCGCCATCGCTCGGATATGGCGAAACTGCCGCGACCCCTGGCCTGCACGTCATGGAGACGCCAACCGGCGATTGGGGCGAGATCCTGACCGGCCTCGGTGCGACCGGTGTCGAGATCATCGTTGCTCACAGCGCCAGCCACCCGCTGGTAGCCCACCGGATGATCCCGGTCATCCAGACGACCACGGCTGACTCGCTGCATGGCGTTGACTTCGATCTGGTGATTGACGATGCCGGGATCGAGCCACTGCTGGACATTGCTCTGCGGGTCGCCGGTCGCGAGTACATGTCGAAGATGACTGTGCGCGGCAACGTCGAGTTCCAGATCACGCGCGGGCGACTTGGTATTTCGATGTAGATGCCTGGGACAGGGCTGCCCGGTCTCCGATTGATTCGACGTATCAGCGGGGCGGCACCGGATATGCGATATGCGCAGGTATTCGCTACACTGTCGTTAAGCTTGCGTTACTCAAGGGCAACATCGGGGCAGTCCATGCAGCCACCTGACGACTGGCGGCCGGAGCGGCCGTCGCTGGTCGGTCGAGTCCGCGAACAGGAGCGTCTTCACGCGCTGCTCTCGGCGACGTTGACAGGGACGTGGCGGCGTTGTGCTGCTTGGTGGCGAAGCGGGGATCGGCAAGACGACGCTCGTCGAAGACTTGAAGCGCAACGCGATCGCCAGCGGCGTTCGTGTGCTCGCCGGGCATTGCTACGACCTGACGATGACGCCGCCGTATGGTCCCTGGCGAGATGTGTTTCGGAATGTTCCGGTGGCCGGTGGTCCATCGTTGTTGCCGATGATGGCGGCAACGGATCGAGCATCTGTCGATGCGCCGGGGAAAGAAGAACTCTTCGAGCAGAGTCACGATCTCTTGCATTCGCTGACGGCTGATCGGCCGCTGGCGATCGTTCTCGAAGACCTGCACTGGTCCGATCCCGAGAGTCTTGACCTGTTGCGCTTTCTCGCGCGACGGCTGGCGGACGATCCGGTGCTGATCGTCGTCACCTATCGCGACACCGAGGTGACCCGCCACCATCCCCTGTTTCACCTACTGCCGCTCCTCGTCCGGGAAGCGGGCGGGGAGCGTATGACGCTCCGGCGGTTGGCGGCTGACGACATTCGTCAGCTTGTGGCCGTCAGGTATCGGCTGCCGCCGGCAGATGAAGACCAGCTTGTGACGCATCTTCAGGATCAGGCCGAGGGCAATCCGCTCTTCGTTGGCGAGTTGTTGCGGACGCTTGAGGAGGAAGCATTCCTGACGCCGGCGGCGAGTGGCTGGGCGCTCCGCGCGCTCGATCATGTGCCGGTTCCGCCACTGGTCGTCCAGGTCATCGAGGGCCGGCTGGCCCGGCTGGAAGACGACGAGCGATCGCTGCTACAGATCGCGGCCGTTATTGGACACGTGGTGGAGCTCGATCTCTGGCAGTCGGTTGCGGACGTTGCTGAAGACCGCCTCCTGACGCTGGTCGAGCGAGGGATTGACGCGTACCTGCTTGAGGAGACCGGTGACAACACAACCGTCCGCTTCGTGCATGCACTCGTTCGGGAAGCAGTCTATGGCGGCATGTTGCCGGCCCAGCGTCGTCTCTGGCACCGCCGGATCGCCGATTGGCTCATCGAACATGCGGCGCACGGCCCGGACGCCATCGCTCGGCACCTCCAACAGGCTGCAGATCCTCGCGCGGTCGACTGGTTGGTTCGAGCCGGCGAACGAGCGCAGCGTGCATACGCGATGCAGTCTGCGGCCCAACGGTTCGAGGAGGCGTTGCGCCTGCTCGAACCGGACGATACTCGTGATAATGACCGAGGCTGGCTGCTCTATCGAATCGGCCGGCTGCTGCGGTTTTCCGATCTCGAGCGTGGCATCGCCCTGATGGAGCGCGCCGGCGACGTGGCCGATGCTGTGGGCGATCCGATCCTGGCTGCCTACGCGCAAGCCGACCGAGGAATGCTGCGCTGTATGGCCTTCCAGGTTGATCGAGGACTGCCCGAGATGGAAGCAGGGGTCGCCGCGCTCGATGCCGTCTCGCGGTCGCACGGTGAGGAGATGAGCGGTCCGATCGCTGCCTGGGTCGCCGACTCATTGCCGGTCGAACAGGCGCGACGATCGGACAGCCAGGTCGATAGCGCGGCCACCGGAGTCGTTACCCGGCGCGGAACGCTCGTCCTCTGGCTTGCCTGGGTCGGCCGCAATGCTGAGGCGATCGCCATCGGTGAGCGATACGCCGCGGAGACGGAGTCGATGTTGGAAGTCCGCGACGGCTATGCCGATGCGGTCCATGGGTTGGCGATCGCGTATGCCGCGACTGGTCGTGTCGAGCAGGCGAGAGACGCGTTTGAGCGGGCGCGCAGCGCCTACCGCAGCATCAACCATCGAGTCATGGTTGCCGTTGCGACCGCCGACGAATGGCTCGAATGCACCATTCCGTATCGTGCAGACCGGGTCGACGAACGGCGACGCCTGATCGACGATGCCCGACAGATCTGGCGGCAGGCAAGTGGCACGGCAATCAACAACGATTGGCCATATTTCAGAACGCTCGTTTCCGGTCTGCTGGACGGCGCCTGGTACGAGGTCCGCGAGTCCGCGCTGGCTCTCAGAACGGTTGGCGACACATTGACCTATCCGCTCGTCGGGCCGGCACTTGGGCAGCTTGCACGAGATCAGGGCGATCCGGGTCTGTCATGGAAGATCATCGGCGAGTACCTGCCTGACGGTCCGGATCACCACCCGGGAGCAGCGAAACCTCCATAACGATCATGCATTGCAACGGTTGGCCGGGAATCTTGCGCTGGATGTCGGCGATCTGCCGTTGGCGAAGGCCTGGCTCATGTCTCACGACCGCTGGCTGGAATGGAGCGGCGATGTACGCGGTCGCTCGGACGCGGAACTGCTGTGGGCGCGCTACCAGCGGGCTGCTGGCGAACCTGGCCTGGCCCGACAGCATGCAGCTCGCGCGATCGAGTACGCATCCCAACCACGCCAGCCGCTGGCGCTGCTCGCAGCCCATCGTTATCGTGGGGCAACTCGACACGGAAGCCGGGGATGGTGATTCCGCAGAGCAAGCCCTGCGCGTTGCGCTCGATCTGGCCGACGCCTGTGCCGCGCCGTTTGAGCGGGCGTTGACGCTCCTTGCACAGGCTGAATTGCGGCAGGTGACTGGCGCGTTCGATGAGGCGCGTCGGCTGCTGGAAGAGGTGCGCTCGATCTGCGTTCCGCTTGGAGCGGCTCCGACGCTGGCACGTGTCGATGCCCTTGAGGCAGTGCTGGACGGTGCAACGGGAACCACTATCTATCCAGCGGGGCTGACGGCACGCGAGGTTGAGGTGTTGCGACTCGTCGCTCAGGGACTGACCGACGCCGAGGTCGCCGAACGCCTCTTCGTCGCGCGGCGAACGGTGAACACGCACCTGACCTCGATCTACACTAAGCTCAACGTCAGTTCGCGTGCTGCGGCAACACGGTTTGCTGTTGAGAACGGGCTGGCTTGATCGGTTCTCCTGCGTGTCGAACAGGTTGACGATGTCGGCATCGATCGTCATGATGGGTCACAGCACGATACAAGACAGAGAAGCGGGCTACTGCCATGTCGCACGCGCTGCGCGCCAATCGGTCTCCTGCATTGCCTCGTCCGCTGACATCGCTCATCGGCCGTGACGGTGATGTGGCGGTCGTGGTGGATCTGCTGCGGCAAGACGAGCATTCAGTTAGTCACACTGACCGGGCCGGGCGGGGTCGGCAAGACGCGGCTGGCGATCGAGTGTGCACGCCTGTTGTCTATCGCCGGCTCTGATGATGCCGTGTTTGTCTCGCTTGCGCCGATCACCGATGCTGGGGGTGTCGTTCCAGCAGTGGCGCAGGCGTTTGGCGTCCGCGAGTCGCGCGACGAGTCGCTGGTCGACAGTCTGGCTGACGTAATCGGTGATCGGCGGGCATTGCTGATTCTCGACAACTTCGAGCAGGTACTGGATGCCGCTCCCATTGTCAGCGATCTGCTGACGCGCTGTACGGGATTGAGCGCGCTCGTCACGAGCCGTGCTCGATTGCGCATTCGTGGAGAGCACGAAGTCGTCGTCGCGCCGCTGAACGTTCCGGACTCGGGGATGGCGACTGACTATCTGGCGGCGTTCGGCGCGGTCGCGCTCTTTCTGGAAGGACGCGCGAGCTTCTGCCGGAACTCCACCTGGAAGACGCGGACCGGAACTCGTCGCCGGAATCTGCCGCCGCCTTGACGGATTGCCGCTCGCGATCGAACTGGCCGCGGCGCGAATGAAAGTGCTGCCACTTCAGGGATTGTTCGACCGGCTTGACAGGCGTCTCCCGCTCCTGACTGGCGGTTCCACGACTTGCCCGCGCGACAGCGCACGCTCCGTGAAACAATAGCGTGGAGTTACGATCTGCTCGACGATAACCAGCAATCTCTCTTTCGGCGACTGGCAGTATTCGTTGGTGGATTCACAATGGATGCGGTCGCCGCACTGCATGTCTGAGATCGATGACGAAGCAGTTCTCGACATTGTCGATGCGCTGGTCGAACAGAGCCTGGTTAAGCGAACGGCTGACAGCCCGCGCTTTGGCTTGCTCGAGACGATTCGCGAGTTTGCTCTCGAGCAATTGGAAGCGTGCTCAGAGTCGACATTGGCAGGTCATCGGCATGCCGCCTATTTTGCTGCTCTGGCCGAGGAAGCTGCCGGAGAGCTTCTGGGCCCCCTCCAATTAGCATGGAGAGACCGGCTGTCTGCCGATCAGGACAACCTGCGCGCAGCATTGCGCTGGTCCCGGAATACGATCCTGAGATGGCGCTGCAGATGGCTGGCGCGCTTGGGTGGTATTGGTACGTGCATGGCGATCTTGTTGAGGGAGCCGAATGGCTGGAACGGGCGTTGGAGCGTGCTCCTGACACCCGAAACAGACACGATGCCAGGGCGCATACGGCGCTTGGCATGCTCCTTCGCACGACGGCGGATTTTTCCTCGTCAGCGACGAACCTCGATACGGCCATTGGCATCTGCCGTGAGATCAACGATATCACTGGCCTGATCGTCGCTCTGGATGAACGCGCGTTCCTTGCTGCGTTCCAGGGAGATTTGGATTCCGCCCGACCGCTTGTGGAGGAAGGGCTTCTACTCGGCGAGGCTGCATGGCAGTCGGCACGGTGAGGCAGATCATCTGAGCAGCCTGGCGATGATCGAGTTCCATACGTCCAGTGAACCCGAGCATGCGTTGTCGATTGGGAACGAGAGCCTGAGTCTGTTCCGGGAACTCGGTGATCTACGCAACGTCGCAAATCAACTCGCCCATCTTGGCTATGGATTGCCTCTACACTGCGGACTATCATGACGTGCAAGGCCATATGTTTGAAGAGGGACTTGCGGTAGCGCGGCACTTGGGCAATCACAGGGAGATCGCGCTCATGCAACTGCTGTTGGGTGTCCTTGCCATCCAGTTTCGCGATCCTCAACTGGCTGTTGAGCACCTCACCCGATCGCAGTAGTTTTTTGTATCGAACGCTGGGTATGAAGGGGGATGTCGTTGACTGTGTGGAGTGGCTCGCTGGCACCGCTACACTTCAGCAACATGGCTGAGCGCGCGGCAAGGCTGCTTGGTGCAGCCGAGGCATGTCGGGTAGCGGCTTCACCAGCCAGTCCAACGTGCCTAGCAGGAAGTCTGCGCCACGCGCGACTTGTGGCCGAGACTCGGGACTCGCTGGATGCAGCAAGACCTTCAGGCGTTTGTGTGGACAAAGAACGACATTGACGCTGGAGGAGGCCCTCATCCTGGGGTTCGAGCCGTTGCCCCCACCGCCAGTCGCGGCTGTTCGAGCACCATTCGGGTCTCACGGCGCGAGAACTCGACATCTTAAAACTGGTCTCCCCAAGGGTTTATCGGATGCAGAGGTTGCCGAACGCCTATATGTGGCCCAGCGGACCGTCAATACGCACCTGACCTCGATCTACACCAAGCTCAACGTCAACTCTCGTGCAGGGGCGACCCGCTTCGCCGTTGAGCACGGACTGGCCTGATCGATCCTCCATCGTCTCGAACTGGTTGACGCTGCTGACATCAAACGTCATGATGGTTCACAGCACGATTCAAGACAAAGAAGCGGGCTACGGTCATGTCGCACACGCTTCGCTCTAACCAGCCCGGCACGTTACCGCGCCCGCCGACGCCGCTGATCGGCCGCGACGCCGATATCGCCTCGGCACTGGCTGTGGTGCGGCGCAACGATGTGCAACTCGTGACGCTGACCGGCCCAGGTGGTGTCGGCAAGACTCGGCTGGCGATCGCGGTCGCCAAAGACCTGCAATCCGATTACGCGGATGGTGTCGTCTTCGTCTCGCTGGCGACCGTCACTGATCCGGATCGGGTGGCAGCGACGATCGCGCATGCCCTCGACCTGCGGCAGATGGGTGAGTTGCCGGTCATCGAACTCGTCATCGATGTCCTGCGCGACCGGGCTGTCGTGCTGGTGCTCGACAATTTCGAGCAGGTGCTGGACGCAGCACCGATCGTGGCTGACCTCCTCGCGGCGGCTCCGTCGGTGAAGGCGCTGGTGACCAGCCGTGCCCGATTGCGCCTGCGCGGTGAGCGGGAGTTCGTCGTGTCACCACTCGCGCTTCCCGATCCCTCCCAGCGGCTCTCGGCCGCGCAGGCGTCGGACTTTCCGGCGACTGCCCTGTTCATCCAGCGAATGATGGATGCGCAGGCCGATCTCCGACTGACGGATGAGGACGCTTCCGCGCTGGCGCAGATCTGTCATCGGCTCGATGGGCTACCGCTGGCGATCGAGTTGGCGGCAACGCGCGCGAAGTACCTCCCTCCTCGGACGATGCTGGCGCGGCTTGATCACAGCTTGCCGTTCCTGACGGGCGGCGCCCGCGATCTCCCGGCCCGGCAGGCGACGATGCGCGACACGATCGCCTGGAGCTACAACCTGCTGACGGCAGACCAACAGCAGCTTCTTCGCCGGCTGTCCGTCTTCGCCGGTGGTTGGACGCTGGACGCCGCTGAGGCTGTGGCCGGCAATCCCGCATCATCTGCAGTCAGCGGGAACGTTCTGGAAACGCTCGCAACGCTGGTCGATCATCATCTTGTTCAGCAGGTCGCGCAACCTGATCGAGAGCCACGCTTTCGGATGCTGGAGACGATTCGCGAATACGCCCTGGAGCAGCTTGAGGCGCACGACGAGGTGACAGTTGCAGGTGACCGGCACGCTGCCTTCTTCGTAGACCTTGCCGAACTGGCTGTCCCTGAGCTACACGGCCCGCGCCAGTTGGACTGGCTGGGGATCCTGGACGCCGAACACGACAACCTCCGCGCAGCGCTGCGCTGGACGTTGGAGCGCGACTCGGTCAGCGCGGTTCGGCTAGCCGGTGCTCTCGGCTGGTACTGGCACAACCACGGACATTTCGTTGAAGGTGCCCAGTGGCTGGCGCAGTCGTTGGAGCGAGTAGCAGATGACCGGACGACCGAAGGCGCGAGAGCCCTTGCCGTACGCGGCATGCTGCTGCGCGAAGTCGCGGAGTATCGAGCGGCGGCGGAGTATCTCGATGCTGCGATCGACATTTGCCGCGAAATCAGTGACATCGATGGTCTGATCGTTGCCCTGAACGAACGCGCGTACGTGATGGCGTATCAGCGTGATATCGAAAGAGCTCGACCATTGTTTGAGGAGGGGCTGCGACTCGCGATCGACCGTGGCGATCGGCACGGCCAGGCAAACTATCTGGGCGCCCTTGGTTTAGCCGAACTGCATCTCTCGGGCGATCTCAAGCAATCGATGGACCTCACACAACGAAGTCTGAACCTCTTCCGGGAAGTCGGCGATCTGCGTGATATTGCCATGCAACTCAGCAATGTCGGCACCGTGGCGATGTTTACGGGCGACTATCAGCGTGCCGAAGCGTTCCTCGACGAGGGACTGTCGCTGTCGCGACACCTGCGAGATGACTCTCACGCTGCATACATGCTGAAACAGCTTGGTTATCTCGCGCTCGAAGTGGCAGACGCCGTGCTTGCGCGCGAGCGTTTTTCAGACTCCATCGATCTGTATCGCAATCAGCGCCAGCCGGGACACATCGCCGGGTGCCTGGAAGGCTTGGCCGGCATTGCCGCGATCGCAGCGATTGGCGATCGTGCCGCACGATTGCTCGGCGCCGCCGAGGCATGGGGAGCGCAACTCAACCAACCGCTTCGGTCTTCCGAACGCACGCGTCACGAACGCATCGTCGCGAACACGAGGCGACTGCTCACTCCGGAGACCTTCACGCGGCTTTGGGACGAAGGGGCAACGCTAACGCTGGAAGCAGCCGTCTCGCTGGGGCTGGAGCCGTTGCCGGAGGTGTCGGCTGTTCGTGACCGCTCGCCATTCGGACTGACTGTCCGCGAACGTGATGTGCTTCGCCTTGTCTCCCTGGGGCTGACCGACGCCGAAGTGGGGGAGCAACTCTTCCTGGCACGGCGGACGGTGAACACGCACCTGACCTCGATCTACACCAAGCTCAATGTCAACTCGCGGGCTGCCGCAACGCGCTTCGCCGTCGAGCATGGACTGACCTGAACCACAAGACGCCTTTGCGAGAGTCGGCATCAGCGTTCAATGAGCGTGAATCCAAGCCTGGTGAACAACGAGCGGGCTCGACTTGATCTGAACTCGTCGCGGTCGATACCAAGCGCAACTTCATATGCTTGCTTGACAGGGTACTCCTGACCATTGATCACAACGAAGTGCTTCTGCCCGATCTCGGGCTTCACACCATTCAATCGGACGTTGACTTCGTCGCGTGTGAGAGACATTGTCCGGCCGTTGACGACAAATTCCATGTCCAAGCTCCGCTCCGAACAGTCCAAATCGTGTTGTGACTCTAGCATCGTTAGGCGGCTCACTGTCAACTCCGTCGCTCACATTGCGATACCATCCTGCGCGGTATCGGAGTGGAGGGAATCAGATGGTTGATACGCTGATTACTGGTGGACACCTGCTGACGATGGCGGGTGAGGGGGTTGGGTTCGTCGAGGACGGCGCGGTCGCGATCGATGGCGGGAAGATCGTTGCGGTCGGGCCGCGGGCTGAGGTTGAGGAGAAGGCGGGGAACGCCAGGGAGACGATCGACGCGACCGACCGGCTGGTGATGCCGGGGTTGGTGGATGCCCATACGCACTCGTCGTCGGTGCTGGCGCGGGGCTGGGCGCAGGAAGTGGCGACCTGGATGGCGAGCGCGTATGGGCCGATGGGGCGTCACATCCCGGCCGAATATCGCAAGCTGGGGACGATGGTCGCGCTGATGGAGGGTGTCGCGAACGGGACGACGACGTTTGGCGACTATGTCCGGCCGCTGAACGAGCTGATCGAGAGCCATGTCCAGATGGGCAACCGGGCTGTCGTTTGCGAGAACATCAGCGAGCTGAACTGGGCGAAGCGGGATGAGTGGATCGCGGCCGGCTGGAAGCCGGGCGAGCCGACGCCGCTCGATCCGGAGATGGGCGAGCGGACGCTTTCCGACAGCCTGGCCGTCTTTGACAACTGGGACGGCTACGACAACGGCCGGATCAAGGTCATCCTCGGCCCGCACGCGGCCGACTTCCTCTCGAAGGAGATGCTGCTGCGTGTCCAGGAGGAGGCGCGCAAGCGTGGGACGCTGATGCACCTGCACGCCGCTCAGGACCCGCGCGAGAACGAGGCGACACTCCAACGTTACGGTCTGCGGGCGATTCCGTTCCTCGACTCGATTGGGCTGCTGGACAGCGACCTGATCGCCGTCCACCTCTCGACGACAACGCCGGATGAGGTCGAGCTGGTCGCGAAGCGTGGGGCGCGGATGATCTGTTGCTCGAACTCGATCGGTATTATCGACGGCGTTGTGCCGCCGGCCTGGGGGTTCAAGCAGGCTGGCGGGCTGGTTGGGCTGGGGTCGGACCAGGCGCCGGGCAACAACTCGCACAACGTCTTCAGTGAGATGCGGGCGACGGCGATGTTTGCCAAGATCAAGGCTGAGAGCCCGCTGCCGATGCCGGCCTGGCAGGTGCTGCGGATGGCGACGATCGAGGGAGCGACGGTGCTGGGGATCGGCGACAAGGTCGGGAGCCTGGAGACCGGCAAGGAAGCCGACATCATCATGCTCGACCTGACGCGGCCGCCACTGGCTCCGGTGCTGCTCAGGCCGGCGCGCAACCTCGTTCCGAACCTGGTTTACGCCGAGACCGGCAGCAACGTCGTCCTCAGCATGGTGGCCGGCAAGGTCATCTATCAGGACGGCGAGTACACGAACGTCGACCGGCAAGCTGTCAACAGCGATTTGAAGGAGGCATCACGGCTCCTTGAAGACGCCGCCGCCGCCGACCCGCTTGTCGCCGACCTTCCGATTGTCCAACTGACGCGGGACGGACGGATTTAGAGCGTCGGGAATCGGGAATCGGGAATCGGGAATCGGGATTCAGACAATGTCGGCACCTTCGACACCCCCGTTTCCCGATTCCCGATTCCCGGCGTCCTCCTCACGCCTCTCGGACTGGCGCCGGAGTCATCGCTGGCCGCGGTCGCAGGCTTAGTGCGAGGAGGATGACGGCAGGAATGAGCAGCAGGAGGGTCTGCACGATCAGTGGGGTCACGAGTGCGTTCATGACGCTCGGCGCAATTGCCTCGGCGGCGTCACCATCGACTCTGGAGCGGTAGAGGCTTCGGAGGGGGAAGATGGCCAGCAACGAGATGGCGACGACCGCGAACAGCGCGATTGCGGCCCGCCGCATGCCGAGCCGCCGGTCACTGGCAACGACGATCGACAGGCCCAGAATGATGATCCCGACTATCCCGCAGAGCAGCCCGGCCGTCTGAAGAGGATCGATGAGCCAGTCCAGCGCAGGGATCTCCTGGTTGG
Organism: uncultured Chloroflexia bacterium; assembly: GCA_963763325.1. GTDB lineage: Bacteria > Chloroflexota > Chloroflexia > Thermomicrobiales > CFX8 > JBBECJ01. The sequence continues at coordinate 2,114 of CAVXOL010000021.1, read as the reverse complement.
CGAACAGTCGAATCTGGAGTTCCTGATCCTCAAAGGAAAATAACCCGGCGGGGCCGGTCGCTGCGATGATTGCGGCGACGATCGGCGGCAGGAAGGCCGTGCCGATGATGATCGGTGGCTCCTCACCAGTAACGATCAATTGGTGCAGGTTCCTCGCGATCTGGGTCAGGAGCGGCTCGAACGCAGGGGTCGCCAGCAACAGCGTGACGGCCTGTTCGGCGGGTTGCCGCGCGAACTGATAGAGCAACGGCTGGTTTCCCATGATCGCGAAGACGATCTCCTCGGCGATGGCCTCGCGAGCTTCCTCACGTTGAATCTTTTCGAGCGCGATCTCGACGAAGGCGTCATCGTTTTCGATGCTGCGGAGTACCCAGATCGCGGTATTGCCGACCAGAAGCAACACGGCCGCAATGACGACGAGGATCCTCCAGACCGTGGTTTGCGACATTAGCGGGTCCTTCCGCAGTGTTGTGCGACGTCTGCGACGTGTTGGATGTGTGTTCCGATAGTGGCGGTCGGAAGTCGGTTCGTCAACTGGCCAAAGAATCCTCTGGGTAGCTGGCGTGTGGTAGCGTACCGCGGAGGTGGTGTGTGGATGTCGGCGCGACCCGCGAACGTGAGGCTCGGTCGCGCCGGTAGAGCCGGGATGCGTTGATGCAACCGGCAGTCGGTGGTGAGCGATGGGCATGTCGCACGTGCGCGCCAGGATGGCTGGGGCGCTGTCGGATTCGTCGGTCCTCGTCACAACCTCAATCGTCCACCTGACTAATGACGCCTGCTTCGCGTTGCTCTACCCGTTGCTGCCGTTCATTGCCGCCGACCTCGGTCTCTCCTACACCGAGACCGGACTGCTCAAGGCGACCTTCTCCGGTGCGTCGAGCGTGCTGCAGGTGCCGGCCGGGGTGGTTGGCGCGCGTTACGGGGAGATGCTCGTCCTGCTGCTTGGCAACCTCTGGGTTGGCCTTGGGCTGGTTGCAATGGCGCTGACCAGCAGCTTCCTGTTGCTGCTTGGGGCGGCGTTCCTGACTGGCATCGGCGGCAACGCCCAGCACCCGCTGGGATCGTCGATCGTCTCCAACCACGTCCGGCGCGAGCAACTGGCGACCTCGATGGGAACGCTCAATTTTTCCGGCGATCTGGGTAAGCTGGTGGGTCCGTTCGTGGCGGGCATCATCGCGGTCCAGTTCGGCTGGCGAGCGGCGTTTGCCAGCGTTGGTATCGCGACGGCGCTCTACACCCTCTGGGTGCTGTTGCGACAGCGCAGCGAGACACGCAAAGGGACGCGACACGTGCGCGGTCCGATCGAAGACGACGGCACGCCGATCCGGCGGGGATTCAACTTCGTCCTGCTGGCGGGTGGGCTGGATAACGCCACCCGTGGCGCTGCGTTGACGTTCCTGCCGTTCGTGCTGGTTGACAAGGGGTTCGACGCGGCGGCGATCAGTGCGCTGTATGGATTGATCTTCGCGGCTGGGGCGGCCGGAAAGTTCGCCTGCGGCTGGCTGACTGACCGGCACGGCATAGCGGCGGTGATTGTCGTGACTGAAGTGGCGACGGCTGGGAGCCTGCTTGCGTTGACATGGGCGACGCCGTGGATGGTGATTCCGCTGGTGCTCGTCTTCGGGTTCGCCTTGAACGGCACCTCGTCGGCGCTGGCAGTCGCGGTCACTCAGTTCGTGCCGGCTGCCCGGCGCGCGCGTGGCTTCGGGATCTACTTCACGGCTGCCCTGATCAGTTCGGCCGCCGCGCCACTGCTGTATGGCGTCCTTGCCGATGCGACCAGCATCACGACGACATTCGTCGTGATGACGGTTCTGACGCTGGCGGTCCTGCCGGCGATTATCCCGATTCGCGGATCGTTGGTTCTTGCGATGGGGCGTGAGGCAGGGTGAATCCGCGCATCGCATCCCTGTTCTCATGCCTCATGACTGAAGGGGGTCATCCATGGTCCGAACGCTGACGACGATTGACGCACATGCCGGAGGTGAACCGTTGCGGCTGATCACATCCGGTGTTCCCCGCTTGCGCGGCGCGACGATCCTCGACCGGCGTCAGGAGATGCTCGAACAGCACGACGATATCCGCCGTGCACTGATGTGGGAGCCACGCGGACA
>CAVXOL010000020.1:0-160042 GCA_963763325.1 uncultured Chloroflexia bacterium | reverse complement strand
CGCCACCGGTCTGGATCGGTCTGACGCACTACAACATGGGCGAAGTCGGAACGATCACGGCCAGCGTCGAGACCTGGATCGCGCTCGTCTCGGAGATCTGCCGGAGTATCTGGGCCAACGGCTTCAAGCGGATCATCCTCCTCAACGGCCACGGCGGTAACCGCGACATCCAGCGCGTCGTCTCGATCAAGCTGGCCGAGGAGGACATCTGGGTCCTGCCGATCACCCACTGGGAGATGGCCTGGGACGTTCTCCGCAACGAGGCCGAGACCGACCACGGCTTCATCGGGCACGGCGGCGAGTGGGAGACATCGCTCCAGCTCTTCCTGCGGCCGGATCTGATCGACCGCGAGCGGATGGTCGCCGACGCCGAGCGGCCCGGTTTCAGCGCCGAGATCCAGGCATTCACCGGCTTCCCGGAGCGGCGGCGAGAGCGAGAGCACGGCGTCCACGGCGACCCGACGACGGCGTCGGCCGAGAAGGGCGAGCGTCTCTTCACCGTCGCGAGAGACACACTGATCGAAACCTGCCGACAATATCACGCGCAGCCGGTCCGTCGTTATCGCGAGTTCGGCTCGCACTGCCCGTAGTAGCACCACCCATATTCGAAGGAGGGACGTGATGGTTGACACTGTCGAAGGGTTGAGAACGCAGCAATCCACGATCTACGACCGGATCGGAGTGCGGACGATCATCAACGCCAGCGGCGCGACGACGAGCGTCGGCGGGACACTGATGCCGCCGGAAGTCAGCGCGGCGATGGTCGAGGCGTCGCGGGCATTCGTTGTCCTGGAGGAACTGAACGCGGCGGTCGGCGAGGTCATCGCAAAGGTGACCGGCGCCGAAGCAGGCTACGTGACGGCTGGATCGGCAGCCGGGATGCTGCTGGCGGCAGCGGCCTGCATCACCGGGACAGACCGGGCGAAGGTGCGGCGGCTGCCGGATACCATCGGGATGGCCAACGAGATCGTCGTCCACCGTTGCCAGCGGATCAACTACGACCAGATGTTCAGGGCTGCCGGGGCGACGCTGGTTGAGATCGGGCTGCCACGCGGGACCGAGCGCTGGGAACTGGAAGCGGCCATCACCGAGCGGACGGCGGCGATCGCCTACATCGACTCACCGTCGACGACTCCCGGCGCGCTCGACTTCTCGACGGTCGTTGAGGTCGCACGCGAGCGGGGCGTTCCAGTCATCGTCGATGCGGCTTCCACCCTGCCGCCGGTCTGGCATCTCCAGCGCTGGATCGCCTGGGGCGCAGACCTCGTCATCTACAGTGGCGGAAAGGGCATTCGCGGTCCACAGGACAGCGGACTGCTGGCAGGAAGGCGTGACCTGATCGAGGCGGCGGTGATGAATGGCGCACCGAATGCAGCGATCGGACGCGGGATGAAGGTCAGCAAGGAGGCGATGGCCGGACTCTGGGCGGCGCTGGACCGCTTCATGCAGCACGACCACGACGCCGACTTTGCCCAGCACCTGCAACAGGCCGAATTTCTGCGCGCCAACCTCCAGGAGCGCTCGGACGTCCGCTGCGAACTGGTCGCTGATCCGGCGCGACACCCCGCGCCGATCCTGACCGTCTACCCGACGACCGAAGCCTGGACGGCAATAGCCGTCCTCCAGGCTCTCAAGGGCGGCACCCCGTCGATCCACTGCAAGGTGAACGAAGGCGGGCTGGAGATCAACACCCACTGCCTGCTGGCCGACGAGCCGGAGCAGATTGTGGACCGGCTGTTTGCGGTGCTGGACGCGTGAGGACGGGAATCGGGAATCAGGATTCGAGGGAATCGGAGGAGCGATCTCCGTTCACCGACCCGATTCCCGATTCCCGAACAACCGACATACGAGGGGAATGAGATGGCTGTAACGACACTGACTGCGGCTTGGCTCTTTGACGGGACCGGCGACGAGCCGATCCGGGATGCGTTTCTGCGGATCGAGGATGGGAAGATCAAGGACGTTGGCCGCAGAGAGGATCTGGGGTCGGCGGCGGCGAATGCGCGGGACTTCGGAGAGGCGACGTTGTTGCCCGGGCTGGTCAACATGCACACGCACCTGACCTGTAGCGCGAGCCTGTCGGTCCTGCACGACGCGCTCAATGACTCGTTCGAGACGAAGCTGATGCGTGCAGTCGAGAACGCGCGGGCGTCGCTGCTGTCGGGCGTCACGACGATTCGCGACTGCGGGACGCTCAACGCGATCGTCTTCGCGATTCGTGATGCATCGGCGCAGGGGCTGATCACGGCCCCGCATGTCTGGGCGGCTGGTGAGGTGCTGACCTCGACAGCTGGGCACTGCTGGTTCTTTGGGATCGAGTGCGACACGGTCGAGGACGTTCGGAGAGCCGTCCGCTCGCAGGTCAAGGCCGGAGCCGACTACATCAAGGTGATGGCGACCGGCGGGAACCTGACGCCGAACAGCAACCCGAACCGCGAGCAGTTCTCGCGCGACGACATGATCGCGCTGGTCGAGGACTCGGCCCGCCTCGGCAAATACGTTGCCGCCCACTGCCATGGGACTCCCGGCATCCACAACGCCGTCGCGGCCAAGGTGCGGACGATCGAGCACTGCTCGTTCGTCGTCCCCGGCGATGTCGTCTACGACGAGGTCGCAGCGAACGGCGTCGCGGAACAGGGCATCTACGTCGTGCCGACGATCAGCACCGGCGAGCGCAACCGCCAGCGACAGATTGATGCCGGAGCGATGTCCCCGAAGCAGCAGGAGACGCGCCACAAGCGGCTGGAGAACCTGCGCCGGCTCAACGACCTCGGCGTCAAGTTCGTCTCCGGCAACGACGCCGGGATGGCGCTGACGCGCTTCGACGACTTCCAGCTCGACCTGGAGCTGCTGGTCGAGCACATCGGCTTCTCAGCCGCCCAGGCGATCCGAACCGCCACCAGCCAGGCCGCCGAAGCGATCGGCTCCGACGAGTTCGGCACCCTTGAAGCCGGCAAGCGCGCGGATGTGCTTGCCGTTCGCGGCAACGCATTGAACGACATTGGCGCTCTGCGAAACATCCAGATGATCATGAAGTCTGGGCAGGTCGTCGTCGGCTAGCCGGCCGGTTGTGGTCGGAACTCCCTCGGTCACGCGTGGGCGCTGGAAGGTGGAAGAATCAGGTTGGGGGAGGCGGAACCTCCCCCGGTCGTTCATGCTCGGGAGCGTCTCCGTTTATGCGGGAGCGTGCGGCCCCGTCTGTCGCCAGGAGTGCGGTGGTGCATTGCGGCGCAACTCACGTCCGAGCCAGTTACAGAACGTCAGCGGCAGGCCGACGATGAGCGTCAGTCCCGGAACCAGCCCGACGTTCGACTCTGGCTCCGAGAAACCGAGGATCTCGAGCGCGTAGACTACCATCGCGAAGATGACAACGACTGCGACTGGCATCACCCACGCATGCACCGGACGCAGCATGAACCCTGTCACGGCCGCGATCATTAAGGCGAGGCCAAACGCCAGGATGTTGAGATCACCCCAGATCGCAACCCAGATCGGTCCAAGGCTGATCACGAGCAGTGTCGGCAGGACATACTCCCACAACCATGCTCTCCAGTTGACGGTATTCATGGTCGCCACTCACTTTCGGATCACACGAACATCGAATTCGGAACCCGTCATACCCAGGCTACGCTCACAGGCGTCACTGCTGCATCAACGGCAGCGCAATCCGCATATCAGTCGTGTATCAATTGAAAGATGAGTGGAGTTGATCCGCGAGTAATCGAGGAGTGCTTACCTGCCTTGCGAGAACCACGTCAGATTTGCGTCGTTGCCAGGGGCGTCGGTCAACTGGACCGCCTGGCTTCCATCGAGAGCGACGGTCCAGACATCGTAGTTGCCAGCGTCCTCACTGAGGTAAGCGATGTGGGCGCTATCCGGTGACCAGGTGATGTCGGGGTCGTTTGGACTGGCGTTAGACGCGACGATCGTCTCGCCGCTACCATCGGTGTTGATCATGACGACGTCGCGGACGGTGTCCTTCACGCGGCAGAAGGCTATCTTGCTGCCGTCCGGAGACCAGGCCGGGGCGAAATCGCTGGCGCTGTCAGTCGTCAGTTGGGTTGGCCCCGACGACCCATTGGCCGGCATGACGAAGATGTCGTTGTCTCCAAACCGGTTCGAGACGAAGAGGATCTGGGAGCCGTCCGGCGACCAGACCGGGTTGAAGTCGTTTTGGGGGTTGTCGGTCAGGCGCCGTGGGGTGGCCGACTCGTCGGTGATATCTCGGATGTAGATCTCGTTGTTGCCGTCGACGCCACTCGTCCAGGCAACCTGGGTCCCGTCCGGAGACCAGGCAGCGTAGCCGTCGTAGGCGTTGTTGTCGGTTAACCGGGTCAGCGTGTCGTCCTGGATGTTGATCTTGTAGATCTCTTCGTCGCCGTCCTCGTTACGGGAGAAGATGATGTGGACGTTGTCCGATGACCAGACGGGGTGGAGGTCGTCGCCACTGGAGTTCGTCAGCCGCCGAAGGCCCGAGCCGTCGGAGTGGACGAGATAGATCTGGTGGTTGCCGTGTTGCCGCGAGACCCAGGCGATGTGGGCGCCGTCGGGCGAAATCGCCGCCAACCAGTCGTCGTCCGGCTCGCTGATGATCGGGCGCTGATTCGCACCGTCCGGGTCCATCACATAGATGTCAAGCGTCCCGGCCGGGTCGTCGAGGTTGCGGCCAGTCGAGAACATGATGAACTCGGCAGGGAGGGCTGGCGCCGGAGTATCGGTCGCCGCTGCCTGGGGTTCCCCGGTTGGTGTCTCGCTCACTTCAACCGCTTCCGTCGGGGTCTCAGCGGGGTCAACAATGATGACAAGCGTTGCCGTCGCTGCGCTGGTAGCGATGCCCTCGGTTACCGTCTCGGTCGCTGTGCTGGCAGCCTGATCCGTCTCGGTCTCAGTCGCACCGGCAGCGATCTGATTATCATCGTCTTCGGAGTCATCGGGGCGCAACAGCGCGTAGGCGATGCCGGCCACAACCAGCAACAGCACCGCGAGTGCGGCAGCCGTCAGCCAGGCCGGTCTCCCAGGCTCCGATCGAGCATCCGAGACCATCGGGGGCGGCGGTGGAGGTGGCGGCCCGCCGGTCACTGGCGGCACAACCAGCGTCTGCGGACCTGCTTGCACGGCACTGACGACCAACCGCGTCGACGCCTCCGCCCGGATGAGGTGGTCCGCACTCTCCGCCCGAACGATGACCGGATACTCACCCGTCTTGACTCCGGCGCCACCTGGAACCTCGACCCGCAACGGCCCGCTGACCTCAGCGCCCGGTGCGATCTCAACGTCACGCGGAGGCGAAGCGACCCACTCTTCAGGCACGCCCTCGATGCTCAGGCTGGCCCGAACAGGCGTCTGACCACGATTCACGATCGTCACCGTCAGCGCCGTCGACTGCCCCGGCGTTAGCGGCACCTCACCACTATCCAGCATGATCTGCAACTGCTCGGCGGCAGGCACTGGAGCAACACCGGCGGCGTCAGACACATCGCCCAGTTGCCGAAGTGCCTCGGCAAGCTGGCCGGCGGTTGCGAACCGCTCGGCCGGGTCTTTGGCCAGGCAACGCAGGATGATTTCGTTGAGCGCATCAGGAAGGTCGGGCCGGACGTCGCGCGGCGAGGGCGGCGGGACGTAGACATGCTTGTAGATCGCGTCAGTCAGTGACTTCATGACGAACGGCACCGCGCCGGTCGCGACCTCAAAGAGGACAACCCCCAACGAGTACAGATCGCTTCGGCCGTCGAGGTCGATCCCCTGACACTGCTCCGGCGACATGTAGGCCGGAGTCCCCATCGTCTGGCCCTCTACCGTCAGCGCCGTGCTGTCGCTCATCCGTGCCAGCCCGAAGTCGGCAACCTTGACGACCAGGTTCCCGGTCAGCGGATCGCGCTTTATCAGCAGGTTGTCTGGCTTGATATCCCGATGGACCATCCCGGCGCGGTGTGCATAGTCGAGCGCGTCAGCTGCCTGCCGGATCAGGTCCAGCCCGGTCGCCAACGGCAACGTCCGGCCCTGCTCGGTCTGCTCCTTGAGCAGCGTCCGCAGCGAACCGTCCGGCACATACTCCATGACAAGGTAGAAGATGCCGTCGTCTTCATTAAAGTCGAGGATGTCGACGATGTTGGGGTGGTGCAGGGCCGCAACGGCCTGCGCCTCGCGCAGGAAACGCGCCTGAAATGCCGGGTCGATCGCGATCTGCTCGTGGAGGACCTTGATTGCCGCGACACGATTGATGTGGATATGAACTGCCCTGAAGACGCGGCCCATCCCACCGAGACCGAGCGCTGCCTCGATCCGGTAATTGCCAATCGTCCTGCCCAGCCAGCCGCTCATCATGCCCTCTGCACGCCGTCTCGCACTCGTGTTGTGTTCCGACACTGTACCGCGACCCGTGCCCGACCGCTACCGCGCCGCATGCCGGGCTTCACATCCCGGCATCGCGATTGCGTCTATTGCCCTGATGACCGCCGAGGAGCGAAGCCGTCATATGCGGAGGGGGCCACCGATGCAGCAGCCGGGCAATCGCATATCGCAGGGGCATACTTCGCGCAGCCTGCGCGAGACACCGTTGCTGATCGTCGCGGGGGTGACCGTTTTCATCATTGCCGCGCTGCTACTGGCCGGCGCGTTATTCGAACCCGATGAGCCTGGTTCCGCAGACGGCGGCGCTGCCGACAAGTGGGAACCGACCGCGACGGCCTCCGCGACGACGCCAGCGATCACGCCAGCAGCGACCAACGCCGGCCAGCCAACGATGACCTCATCCGGCTCGACCGGCGCCGTCGATCACCCACTGCCAGCGTCAGCAACTGCTGAAGACGCGAACGCCGCGCCTGATCCAACCACGCCATCCGAGCCTGCGCCAGCAACCGAGGATGCCGAGACCAGAGATCCAGTACCAACAGACCTGCTCGACAGCCTGCCAGGACTCGAAGACCTGCCGAACGGCTACGTCGTCACAGCCGAAGGCTCGCTGGCGCTCGATGAACTTGCCGCCCTTCACCCCGAACCAGAGCCACAACGCGACCGGCTCCTCGGCTGGGGGTTCACCGGCGCCGCCGAGCGCCACTTCGAGCCGGAGCCGGACACCGATGTCGGGCCGGACGGGCTCCGACTACTGGCGACAGTCGTCGTCGCATTCCGGACGCCGGACGGCGCGAGGGCAGCGGTCGAGTCCGCTCACGCCGACGCCCAGGTAGCCGAAGACACGGATGTCAGCGCCGTTGAGATCGAGCCGCTGGGCGACCTGTCGCTCGCCGCTAGCGGCACGCTGACAATCGACGGCGAGACGCTACGGGTCGCCTACGTCATCATCCAGGTCGGCAATCGCGCTATCTCCTTCGCAGGCGGCTCCCTGACCGGCGACCCGCTCCCGGCTGTCGTCCAGATCGCCAACCGGACACTGGACTCGCTATGATGGCGATGCAATCCAGATCGACCGGAAAGGACCGACGATGGGACAGCGCATCGACGAGCTGGTGGACCAATTCGAGGCGATCCACCGCGAGGTTGTCGCATTCTGCGAATCACTCACCGACACTGACTGGACAACGATCGTCCCGAACGAAGAGCGGACGGTCGGCGTCCTGATCCAGCACATCGCGATCGGATACACGGCCGAGTCGGCCCTGATCCGCGCGATCGTGGCCGGCCAGCCGCTCCCGGCCATCTATACAGACCGCGCGCTGCTGGACGAGGCCAACGCCGGCAACGCCGTTGACCTCCTGCCCGGCACGAAGGATGACGCGCTCCGATCGCTCGACCGTCACGCACGGCGCACCGCCCGCTACCTTCGGTCGCTCAGCGACGAGGATCTTGCCAAGGCTCAGGAGATCGGACTCTTCGGCGGCGCGAGCTGGACGGTCGAGGAGTTGATCAGCCGAATAATCCTCGGCCACCCGCAATCGCACCTGACGAGCATCCGCGCGGCATTGGCGGAGACGGCAGCCGTGCGCCGTCTTTAGCTTGTCTGCATATGAAGATTGGAGCCAGCGACACCGACGTTGACTCTGGTTTCCATGGTGATCTGACCGGTCAGGCGAGCCAGATGACGCCGAACTGGTAGTCGGTCACCTCACCCTGTGCTGAGAACGTAAAGTTCGAGGTGATGATACCGGTCGCCCCCGCGAACTGGCCGGTGCCAGAATCGATGCGCCAGGAGATCGCTCCGTGTGCCGTACCATCGATGGGGCTTGATCCCATATAGCCTTCGCCGATTGTGCTGAAGTCGAAGCTGTTGCCGTCGCCGAAGGTGATCGTGCCGGTCTCGGTGAAGCTGGTATCACCGGTCATCCGCACCTGAGAGACGAATGTCGCCCTGCCGCCATCGCCTCGCTCGATCCCGCCTCCCAGACCAGCCGCGCCGACCGACGATGTGATCCGGGTACTGGGTGAACTGGTGCTGGCGTGTATCGTGCCATCGTCTGCCGGGGCGCCTTCACCACGAAACTGCATCGCATACAGAAGTTGCTGCATAGCGTCCCTGTCCTTCCTGTCATGTCGGCTGGCTCCACCCGCAATCTAGCAGGACGCTCACCGATTGTCACGACACGGAGTTGAGCCACGTAACGAGTCCGCGTATCCTGCACCTGTTCAGATAGCAGCGGTCGACGGTCGCCCGACGAGCGAAAGGGTTAAGACATTGGCAGAGACAGTTCGAGTGCTGATCCAAACAGAGCTTGGCGAGATCGAAGCCGAGATTGAGGTCGAGCGGGCACCGGTGACCGCCGGAAATTTCAAGCGTTATGTCGTGGCCGGCTTCTATGAAGGAGGGCGCTGGCATCGGACCGTCCTGCCCGACAACCAGCCGGACAACGACATCCGGATCGAGGTGATCCAGGCCGGAGTGAATCCGGATCGTGAGAACGAACGGTTCGCCCCAATCCAATTGGAGCGGACGACGGTCACCGGCCTGACCCATCGTGACGGGACGATCTCGATGGCACGCTTCGCTCCCGACAGCGCTGTCTCCGACATCTTCATCTGCATCGGTGATCAACCGTCGCTGGACTTCGGCGGACTGCGCAATCCCGACGGTCAGGGTTTCGCCGCCTTCGGCCAGGTCACACGAGGGATGGACGTCGTCCGCGCCATCCAGCACTCAGCCCACGAGGAGCAACGCCTGACGCCGCCGATTGTGATTCATCGGATAGATGTCAGGTGACAGATGTCAGGTTTCAGGAATTGGGACGCAGGGGTTGGATCAATCATTTTCGACGCTAGAATCAAACTCCTGAAGCCTGACACCTGACAACTAATCCAGCATGTCGTAAATAACGGCGACAGACTCTCCATAGACCATGTTGATGCCGCCCATGAACAGGTTCATCGCCTTTGGTTGCTCGGTCGGTGGTGGTGCGACGTTCAGGGCCGGGACGACGGTTGAGGCAACACCGCCAATCACCCCGCCGAACAACGCCCCGGCGAGTGGTGCTGGTAGCTTGAGCTCATGCTGGGCGACGCCGTAGATCGCACCCCACAGTGTCCCGTAGCCCCAGTGGATGGCCTGCCCGGCGGCCGCCTTCGTGTTGTCGCTGAGCTCTGTGTCAAGCGTTCGTTCGGCCACACCTTCGGCAAGCTTCTCGGTCGGCTGCTCGGCATTGGCCGACCCAGCCGGCAATGCGCCTGCCTGCTCAAGCAGCTTCGGGCCAACTTGCAGACCGACTGAAATAATGGCGGTTCCGGCCAGGCCGGCGATCGCTCCTTTCACCGCCGCTGAGAACCGGCTATCCTGTCGCCCGGGCTGACCGTAGCGCCAGCGCTGGTCAGCCCAGTCGTCGTAATGTCCTGCTGCACCATAGTATTCGTATTGCCGCATGATCGTCCCTCCTTGATGCTTGCGTTCGACGCGTCTCGAAACGACTGTTGCAGCAGGTGTGCCATCACGGAGGACACATGATGACATCGAACACTGATCGAGAGCACGATGATCAAGAGAGAATCGAGATTCGAGCGGCAACTCCGGACGACGAAGCGTCGCTGCTGCCGCTCTTCCTCGGATTGCGTGAGTTCAGCCGGGCGGGACATCCGCCACAGGCCGACGACTTCTCCGCCGTCCTGACCGCGAGCCGAGCCTACCTGCACGAGGTACTGGCGCGTGGGCCAGATTGTCAGACACAGCTGGCGCTGGAACACGACCGGCTGGCCGGCTATCTGGTCGTGACCGTCCACGAGCCGAACCCTCTCAGCAGTTCCGGCGCCGTCCGTTCCGGATCCATCGACGAACTGTTCGTTGACGACGCCTACCGTGGACGTGGCGTTGGCAATCTGCTCCTTGCGAGTGCCTGTGACTGGCTGATCGCGCAACATGCCAGGAAGGTCGAAGTCGGCGCGTACGCCTGGAACCGCGCCGGCATCGCGTTTTACGAGCGCGAAGGATTTGCGCCGTATACCGTCACTCTCTCGAAACCACTCTGAGCGAAGCACGAACGAGCATCGTTCAGTTGGCATCTGCGGCCAGGGTGCGCTGGCTGGAAGGAGTCGTCGTTGATTGTAACGGAGGATGAAGTTGCCTCGCTCGTCTGCGATGAGACTGACCTGCTATTCTTGCTTTAATGGTTAGAGACGTGAAGGATGGAGCTGCGAGATGAGCGATGCAGTCACACGGGTTGAGGCAAGTTGGGCGAAACTGATGGACTCGATCGAGGGGCTCCCGGAACCACGGATGAGTGAGCCAGGCGTTGCTGGTGACTGGTCGGTCAAAGATGTCCTGGGTCATGTCGCGTATTGGGAGGGCCGGTCGATCGGCACCGTCGAACGCGCGCTGACAGGCGAACCGGAGCCGGAGGTCAGCGCTGCGAGCGTGGACTCGATCAATGATGGAGTCCACGAGGAGCGCGCCGGCTGGAGCATCGAGCAGGCACTCTCCGAATTGCACGGCACCCATCAGCGCTTCATGGCCGCGCTGCGACAGCACCCTGGCATCGACCTTGACCTGATCGAAGGCGACACGTTCGAGCATTACGACGAGCACGCCGCCGACATCCGGGCCTGGCGCGAGCGTGTTGGTGTGTAACGGGAACGTAGAGCGTTCACGACGGGCGGGGCCGCAGCACCCATGACAGGCTGAACGATGGACACCACAACGATCCAGCCACTGCCACAGTATCAGTTCGTGGGCGGGTTTCTCTGCCTCGATTTCGCTAATACGGCCGACTGGCACGAGCGCGAGCAGCCTGTTGAGCTGTTGACGTCGTACAGCGATCTGCTGACGTGGGGACGGCAGGCTGGTGTTCTGGATGAGGAAGCCACCGCCAGGCTGACACAAACTGCCGAGGCAGCGCCGGAGGCGGCCGTTGCCGCTTATGCTCAGGCCATCACCATGCGCGAAGCGCTCTTCCGGATATTTCGAGGCATCGCCCGGCAGCAGTCCGCAGATTCCAACGATCTGGCGCTGCTGAACAGGGAGCTGGCGCGGACTCGTCAGCATCGGCAAATCGTCCCCGGCGACACTGGCTATGCATGGACCTGGAATGATCAGGACACATCACTCGACAGTGTCCTCTGGAGCGTCGCCCAATCCGCCGCCGACCTGCTGACATCTGCGACGTTGCAGAGAGTTCGACAGTGCGCTGGCGATCCATGTGGCTGGCTGTTCTACGACACCAGCCGCAACCGCAGCCGGCGCTGGTGCACGATGGACGGCTGCGGCAACCGTGCCAAGGCGCGGCGCTTCTACGAGCGGCAACGCGGCGAGACGCTGTCGCGTCCGGGGGTGGGACAAGACAGCGCCGGCTAAGGCGAAACGCGACGACTGCCACGCTTTCCAGACACGCGGAATCCATCGCGAGGACTGGACGAGCGGACGATAACGGCACGCCTGGGCGCTAGACAGCGGCTATCTGATCGCCTCGGCGCAGCCGTCTGGCGCGACGAATGGCGAGGTAGACAATCGCCATCGCATGGATCTGGAACACGCCCGGAATTGGAGCAAAGCTGAAGAAGGCAAACAGCCCGGCCAAAGAAAGCAGCGCCGTTCCGAACCGGGATCGGTAGCCGAGCAGGAGCAGGCCAGCCAGCAGGAACTGTGCGTTGACGATTGAAAAGACGCCGACGAACGTGCGCCAGTCTTCGTCACCTGGTGCATATCCCACTCCGGTCAGGTTGGCGATCCCAAATCCGAGCAGGATCAGGATCAGCGCTGCCGTCGTCCAGAACAGACCTGGTGATGTACGCCACAAACCCATCTGCACCCTCCACTCCTCCGGACAGTATCGCCCAGATCGTGGCGATTGAGGCAGCAGACTACATATCATTCTTCTTTCATCGGTCGTTCATCTGCCGTTCAGAAACGGCAGGTATATTAGTTTGACGAAGGGGAGTAGCCTCAGAGCGTCTCTCTGTGCCGAGGTCGTCATTGCGAGCAAATGCTCCGGCCCGGCACCCAACCCAGTGATGGTGATTGGGGGCAAGACCTTCGCGACTGGTGATCGTTCACCGGCCGCGGGGGCCTTGCCCCTGTCTGTATTGCCGTCGCGACGGCTGGGTACTGGAGGGTCGCCTTCGTGTCTGAATCGATTGGTACGCCGGTTCTCTGGGTGGGGTTCACCATTGTGATCCTCACGCTACTGGCTCTCGATCTGTTCGTCTTCCACCGGAAGGCGCACACTGTCTCGCTGAAGGAGGCGGGACTCTGGACAATTGGCTGGGTCTCGCTGGCGCTGCTGTTCAACGCCTTCATCTACGTCTGGGCCGGTAGCGACGCCGGGTTGGAGTTCACGGCCGGCTATCTGGTCGAGCTGGCGCTTTCCGTCGACAACATGTTCGTCTTCGCGCTGATCTTTGGCATGTTCGCGGTACCCGCTGCCTATCAGCATCGGGTGCTCTTCTGGGGCATCCTCGGGGCGCTCGTGATGCGCTTTGTGTTTATCCTGACTGGCGCCGCGTTGCTGGAGACATTCCACTGGATCATCTACGTCTTCGGCGCGTTCCTGATCTTCACAGGTATCAAGATCCTGCGTCAGCGCGAGCACACGATGGATCTGGAGAACAACGTCGCCCTGCGGCTGTTCCGACGCTTCGTGCCGATGACCTCGGAGTACGTTGGCCAGCGTTTCACGATTATGAGGGCGGGCAAGCGTGTCGCGACGCCGCTTCTGGCGGTGCTGGTACTGGTTGAGGCAACCGATCTCGTCTTCGCGCTCGACTCGGTGCCGGCGATATTTGCGATCACCGATGATCCGTTTATCGTATATACGTCAAACGTTGCCGCGATACTCGGCCTGCGCTCGCTCTACTTCCTGCTGGCCGGGATCATGGACCGCTTCCACTATCTGAAGGTCGGTCTCGGCGCGGTGCTCGTCTTCGTTGGGGTCAAGATGGCCGGTGCGGACGTCTACCACGTCCCTATTGCCGCCTCATTGGCCATCATCGTCCTGCTGATCGGTGGCTCGGTTATTCTGTCACTACTCCGGCCACTTGAGGAAGAGGCGCATCCAGATGAGCGTTCAAAGAAGCTGGAGCCAACGATGCAGGGCGATTAGCGCAGGGCTGGATGGCTCCCATGGCGACCGAATTGCTTGTAGCAGACAGACGACAGCTGATCGCTGACAAGCCGACCGACTGAAAGGCTACGTCGTGCCTGATCTTGAAGACCTCGGATGTTTCGTCATTGGTGGGATCGCGATCGTCGTGATCCTGCTACTGGCAGCCTGCGTAATCGGCGTCATCGTCGTTGGCGCTGCCTTCATGTAGTCCCTGAACCCGGCAGGGTCCACCGCAACGACGCGGTGATCCGGGAACGATCCCGACGCTACGTCGGACAGAGAACCACACGTACCGCCTCTGAAATGAGGCACAGGAGGAACAACGATGTTCATCTTCGATCCGCTCTACATCATCCTGATGTTACCGACGATTGGGTTGATGCTCTGGGCACAGAATCGCATCCGCAAGACGTTCACGAAGTACTCGCAGGTGCCGAACCAGCGACGGTTGACCGGAGCCGAGACTGCCCGTCTCGTCCTGGATGCCAACGGCCTCTACGACGTGCCAGTCGAGCGGGTGCCGGGTGAGTTGAGTGACCACTACGACCCACGTTCGCGGACGCTGCGGCTTTCCGAGCCGGTCTACGGGTCAGCCTCGGTCGCCGCGCTGGGCATCGCCGCCCACGAGGCGGGACACGCGTTGCAGCACGCCGAGGGATACGCTCCGCTCAAGGCGCGCGGCGCGCTCGTCCCGGTCGCCAGCGTTGGCTCGAACCTGGGCTGGATCATGGTCCTGGCCGGCATCATGGTCGGGATCACCGGACTGGCCTGGCTTGGTGTCGCGCTCTTCGCGGCCGGCACCATCTTCGCGCTGATCACGCTACCGGTCGAGTTCAACGCCTCGTCACGGGCGCTGGCACAACTGACGACGCTGGGCATCGTTGACCGGACCGAGCACGAGCAGAACAAGCAGGTCCTCAACGCCGCCGCCTGGACATACATTGCCGGCTTCGCCGCGGCAGCGATGCAGCTGCTGTACTACATCATGCTCGTCTCCGGCATGTCGCGCCGGGAATGACGGACGATCTGCTCCCCGGCTCATCATTGAGCGGAGCCGGGAAGTGGTCTCACACTTGCTACTATTCTTAACCGTTCGAACGACTGACTCGAATCGAAATCGAGCAGTCCTCAAGGAGGAGTCAGACATGAGCACGACGATTGAACTGCTTTGCCCGAAGTGCCAGGCGCCGATGCGCGTCATGGAACGCAACGGCGTAACCGTCGAGCGCTGCACAGAGTGTGGCGGCATCTTCCTCGATCGTGGCGAGCTGGAACGGCTGATGCGCGCTGAGGGTGAGTTCAACACTCGAACCTACACCAGCGTCCGCCGCGACGATGACGACGACGACGATGACGACGACTACAAGCGTGGCTACCGCGACGACGCATCCCACCAGGGTCAGCCATACAAAAAGAAGAAGAAGCGCAACTTCCTCGAAGACCTCTTCGACTTCGGCTAGATCGGGTCCATAAAGACAGCTGCAGGCGAGGCACGGTGCCTCGCCTGTTTTTTATGTTGCGGGCGTCTCGGCCGGTTCACTCTCCCGGCGGGGTTCTCTACCTGGTGTTGGCTCAGCTACTGGAGAATCGCCAGATGCTGGGGTTTCTTCAACCGGAGCAGTCGGCTCTTCGACAGGTTCGTCGCCAGGTTCAACGGTCGGCTCTGGTTCTGGTGCGCGGGTGGTCGGCTCAACCGGCGCTGTAGCCTCTGGGGGAACCGTTGGCTCTGGTGAAGGAGTCGCTTCCGGCGGTACAGGCGTCGGTGTCGCTGCCGGCGGCGTCGCAGTTGGTGGCACCGGTGTGTTGGTCGGCGCTGGTGGCAATGACTGGGTAGCTGTCGGCTCTGGCGCATCGGTCGGCTGTGGCGACGGCGTCCGCGTTGCCGGTGCCGGTGCCGTCGTGGTGGCGGCGCTGGTGGGTTCCGGCACGCTGGTGTTCGGGCGGACTGTTTGGGTTGGCGCAGACGTTTCGGTCGAGTCACCAACCTCCGCGGCGTCGAGCGTCGGCGTCGAGGAACCATCATCAGGGCTGGGCAGCGACGCCGGGTTGTCGCGATCGTCGTCTCCACTGCCGGACGTCAGCGCCTGTTGCCCGCCGGCCAAAATAAGCAGTGCAATGACAGCAGCTGCCGCGACCAATGGCAGACGACCCCATCGAGACGGCTGCACACGGGTCGGCATTTCACGATCGCCGGTGGGCATCATCGCGACACCGGCCGGTTCGACGGCCAACGCGCCGGTGGTGACGGCTGGAATGATCGGTATCGGTGTCGCGACCGTCTGCTCGGCGGGATCGTCCACCATGACAGCCGGCATCATCAGCCGCAGCGACCGCGAGCCAATCCGCAGATCGTCGGCAGCGTTCCAGGGCTGGCTCATGTGTGGCGAAAGCGGGACGATACCGAGCGATGTGCCGCTGCTCGAGCCAAGATCGGTAACGAACGCCTGCTCGCCATCCCAATCGATCCGCAGATGACGGCCAAAGACGTCGTCATCGCCGAGGACAAGGTCGTTGTCCGGCAGGCTGCCGACGAGCAGTCCGTCCAGCCCCAACTCAACAACCTGGCGAGTTCCTCCCCCGCCTTCGGCCGAGACGACGACATGGGCCAGCGCCGCCGAGCGAGGTGTCGGCATTGGCCGGCTGGCTGGAGGTGGTGACAGGGTTCGATAGCTGCGACTGCTTCCGTTGGTCGGAATCGAAAGTGGCGGAGCGATCAACGATAGGTCCTGGTGAACATCGCGAAGCGCGCGGACCAGTTCCGACGACGACGCAAACCGCTCGTCCGGTTGCTTGGCCAGACACCGCAGGACGATGTCTTCCAGCGATGCTGGAATCTCCGGCCAGTACTCGCGTGGGTTGGGCGGAACCGCGTGGACGTGCTTGTAGGCTGCTTCCGCTGCCACGCGTGTCTCAAAAGGCAGTCGTCCTGTAACAACCTGATAGAGAACGACGCCGAGCGAGTAGATGTCGCTCCGTCCGTCGAGTGGCAATCCCTGACAAAGTTCCGGCGACATGAAGGCCGGTGTCCCCATCACCAGGCTCGGCCCAGCCGCCGTCGCCTCCTCAGTCAGCCGCGCCAATCCAAAATCAGTGATCTTGACCGACAGGTCGTGCGTCCCATCGCCGAGGTCGTCCGGCAGCCGGTACAGCAGCAGGTTGTCAGGCTTTATGTCACGATGGACCATCCCGCGGTTGTGGGCGTAGGCCAATCCCTCAGCTGCCTGTCGGACCAGGTCGAGCCCGACGTGGATGTTCCACCCCGGCTGCTGAGCCTCCTCGGAAGCAATCAGTGACCGTAGCGACCCGTCGGTCAACAACTCCATGACAAGGTAGAAGTTGCCATCCTGCGTTCCGAAGTCCCAGGTCTGGACAATGTGCGGATGGCTCAGCGCCGCGACGGCCCGAGCCTCCTGCCGAAACCGCCGTTTGAACGACTCCTCGCCGGCGAGGTGCGTATGCATGACCTTGACGGCTGCAGGCCGGTTGAGGTGCAGATGGACGCCGAGGTAGACCCGTCCCATCCCGCCCATGCCAAGCAACGATTCGATCCGATAGTTCCCGATTGTTGTCCCGATGAGGTCTGCCACGCTGTCGCTTCCACGAATGTCCGTCTTCTACGAACAGGTGACGTGAAGTCACCATGAATCTCAAGCAGGCAAGTTCAGTGCCGGGACGCACATGCAAGTACAATTGATTGCGTAACGGCTCGTTGACGAAGGGCAGATTCTCATGGCAACTCTGACAATCCCCGACAAGCTCTATGAGCGACTTCAGGCTCTCGCCGCCGGTCAGCAGCGGTCAGTCGATGAGTTCATGATTGAGATGATCGAAAATGTTGCCCCAGACAACGCACGCAATTCTGCTCCGTTGACACGCGAGGAGGAAACGCGACGACTGCGCGAGGCGATGACAGGCATCATCATGTCTGAGGCGGAAGTCGCCAAACTACTTCCGTGGCTCGACGATGACCCGATGACCGAGGATGAGATCGACGAAATTCTGGCGAACCTACCCGTGCTTGACCCTCCACTGTCGCAAATAATCATCCAGATGCGCGACGAAGAGCGGTACTAGCACTGGATGGCAAGCTACTTTTTCGATACGAGTGCCCTTGCAAAGCGGTATCTGCCAGAAACAGGGTCAGGCTGGGTTCGCAATGTGTGTGCGACCGACGCGATATCCATCTCCGCACTGACAATCGTTGAGATCAGTACAACCCTCGCGAGACTCGTTCGTGAAGGTACGATCACGGCGATGGACCGTGATGGAATCCTGCGCCGATTCCGTCGTCATTTCCGAGCGATGTCCATTGTCGAAATCAATCTCCAGGTTCTGAACGCAGCGGCATCGCTGGTAGTCCAAACTCCACGGACGATTCCGCTCCGTTCGCTGGACGCCATCCACCTCGTTAGCGCGCAATCGTTCGCGTCGACCAGTATTGGCAGCCATCTTGATCCGCTAACCTTCGTCTCAGCCGACACGCGCCTCCTCGCCGCGGCCCAGTGGGCCGGGCTCGCAACTGACAACCCCGAGAATCATCGTTAGCTCCAAATCGCGGGTATCCTGTTCTCCACGACCGTGATGGGTACAGTGTGAGGAGAGTCTGCCGTGGTTGAGCACCGCACGCGTCCGCTGAAGGTTGGCATGATGCTGCCGCAGGCCGAGGGGCGGCATGGTGGCGGGACGGCTGGCTGGTCAGACCTGCTGGCGATGGCGCGTCGGGCCGAAGAGATCGGCTTCGACTCGGTCTGGACGATCGACCACTTCATCCTCGCCTATCCCGACACACCACAGCAGGGCGTCTGGGAGAACTGGTCGCTGCTGGCGGCGCTGGCGGCCAGCACGTCACGGGTTGAGCTAGGCCCGCTAGTGACCCCAACGTCGTTCCACAACCCGGCCATGCTGGCCAAGATCGTCGATACCGTTGATGAAATTTCGAATGGCCGGCTGATCCTCGGCCTCGGCGCCGGCTGGGTCGAGCGTGAGTACCAGGCGATGGGGTTGCCATACGATCACCGCGTCTCACGTTTCGAGGAAGCGATCCAGATCATCCACGGCCTGCTGCGGACCGGCGCGGTCGACTTCGAGGGCAAATACTACTCGGCGCGCGAGTGCGAACTGCGTCCACGTGGGCCGCGACCGAATGGCCCGCCGATCCTCGTCGGTTCCAGCGGCGAGCGGATGTTGCGGATCATGGCCCGCTATGGCGACGCCTGGAACGCCTTCTTTGGCAAGACCGGTAACAGCCATACCGGCGTCGCGCCGCTACGGGAGGCCGTCGATGCTGCCTGCCGCGCCGAGGGGCGTGACCCGGCCAGCCTCGAACGGACGGTTGCCGCGTTCGTCGCCTTCGACCTGCCCAACACGACCGGCCATCCGGATGTGCAAACGCCGATTCGCGGGACAACTGAGGAGATCGCCGCCGCGATCCGCGCCTATGCCACTGAAGGGATTGGCCACATCCAGATCTTCCTTGACCCAATGACGCTGGCCGGTGTCGAAGCGTTCGCGCCGGTTCTGGAAGCGCTAGACAGCGACCATTAGCACGTCTGCTGAATCCATATCGCTCAACATCGCTCAACTGCTTGACACGGCGGGGTGCTCCTCGTAGCATGGGCGAGAGAAGTAGAACATATGTTCTATTCCCATGTGAAGGGTTGTGTCATGGAGAGCCAGCAGACCTGGCAGCGCGATAATGGAATCATCGATCTCTGGGAGTGGATTGGGATTACGTATGTGGGGGAAGCGCCACAGCAGGGGGTGAGTCTACCGACCATTGAACGCGATTCCGTGTCGGACGACTACGAACCACCGATCTCGCTCGATGACTACCTGGTCGAGCACCACTTGCGAGCCGACGCAGCATCGATCGACGAACTCACGATCAGACAGGCGTTGA
Source organism: uncultured Chloroflexia bacterium (assembly GCA_963763325.1). GTDB lineage: Bacteria > Chloroflexota > Chloroflexia > Thermomicrobiales > CFX8 > JBBECJ01. The sequence continues at coordinate 140,671 of CAVXOL010000020.1, read as the reverse complement.
TGTCGCTCGGACTGTCCCAGCGCGCACACCAGTATCCCGAGTGGGTCCGCGCCGAAGCGTGGCTCTTCGCGGCGCTGCGCATCGAGCGGCGAATCGCGGGAATCGAAATCCTCGCGCGAGCGCACGACCTCGGACTCTCACAGTCGAGTATCGAGCAGGCCAGGGTACGGCTCGGTGTCGTCATCACCTGCCAGCCGGGAGTCACGCATGGAAGTTGGCGCTGGCAATTGCCGCCAGCCATCGCCGAAGGCGGAATGCCGGGTGATGTTGATCCTCGCTGGCGACGCTTCCAGCAGTCGAACTGACGTCCACTCTGACTCAACGTAGAGCACTCCTCACCGCCCAGGACTGGGCAGGTTCGCGGAGTCCGGCGATCGCGTCAGCGACAGATACCCAGCGCACGATATGGTCGGACTCGGCGGACTGAGATTGTTTGTCAACGGTCGTGACGCGGAAGAATGTCTCGATCTTGTTGTAGCCAATGCCCGTTGCTGAATCGATGACGTACTGGCGCGCTGTCCCGAACTCAGCGGCGCCATCGACCACCATGCCCGCCTCTTCGAGCAGTTCCCGTTGGAGCGCGTCCTCCGGCAATTCGCCTTCGTCCGTCCCACCACCCGGCAGGAAGTAGCCAACCGGTGTCTCGACCACCAACAACAGGTTGTCGCGGAACACCAGCGCATAGACGCCAGGGCGCTCGACATAGCTCACGCCGGGTATGCGATCTCCGAACTGCGGCTCAGAATGAAATGGCATCCAATCGCTCCGTCTCACCGCGTTGGTGCCACCCAGCGTAAAATGCTGGCCGGCATTCGAGGAGGCAGGGTGAATGATGGCATCAAACGACGTACCAACAATCGAGACGGCGCGTTTACGCCTGCGTCCGCTCAATGAGGATGATATTCAAGACTGGGCGAGACTGATCTACGCCGATCCTGAGGTAACACGCTACCTGCCGGGTCCAGACGCGACGCCCGTGGAGCGCACCGAACGACTCTATACGTATTTCACCGACCACTGGCCACGCCACGGCTTCGGGGAGTGGGCCGTGACCGACCGGGAGACGGGCGACTTCCTCGGCCAGGCCGGCTTGAACCATATCGCCGATCTGAACGAAACCGAGCTGGACTACGCGCTGGCAAAGCACGTGTGGGGACGTGGGCTGGCGACAGAAGCGGCCAGTGCCGCCGTCCGCTACGCCTTCGAGACAGCCGGGCTGAAACGGCTGATCGGCTTTGTCATCCCTGAGAACGTAGCCTCGCGCCGAGTGCTGGAACGGATCGGCTTCGTCTATGAGTGCGACATGCACTATTGGGGCGTCGACCTGGTCCGCTACGGGTTGAGTCCGGAACAGTTCTTCGGTGCCGCGACGGTGTCGCGATGACCTTGTTACGGGCACACGTGGCATCGAATGCCGTCCGATGCGGTAGCAGAGGCTGATGGTGGACGGCTCGGACACGGCGTCAACCCGGCACGTGAACCAGTTGACCCGACGGTTGATGACAGCGCTCTGCCTGCCGGCGTCGCTGGCGGTGTTGAACGCGCTGGCGCTGTCGCCATTCCTGTCGGAGATCGCGCGCGACCTCGATACCTCGGTCGCGGTGCTGGGGCAGGCGCTGACGATCACCGGCCTGCTGGGAGCGACATTCGGGCTGATCATCGGCCCGGCCGCTGACCGAATCGGCTACCGGCGGCTGATGCTCTGCGGCCTGGCGGCGCTGATCATCTGCGACCTCGGGACAGCGATCGCTCCTTCGTTCACGGCGATCCTGCTGGCCCAGCTCGTCGGCGGGTTCAGCGCCGCGACAATCACGCCAATGGCCTATTCGATCATCGGCACCCGCTCTGAGGGCGAGGGTCGACGACGAGCAATCGCGACGATCTACGCCGCATCGTCCGCCGGTAACATCATCGGCTTTCCGGTCCTCTCGACGATCGGCGACGCGTACTCGTGGCGCTGGTCGTTCGTCGCGGTGGCTATTGCGGCCTCGTTCGGGCTTGTGCTGGCCGCGATTGAGTTGCCACGCGACCAGCCGACCGTGCAGTCACCACTGCGCTTCGCAACCATCCTCGCAACCTATCGACCGATTATCCGGCATGAGCGGATGCGGCTGATCTACACCGCCCAGTTTCTGCGCGGCGTCGCCTGGACAGGGTTGTTGACATACCTCGGCGCATTCGCAACCGACGCCCTCGATGCCTCGGTCCAGCTGGCAGGCTTCCTCTGGCTGATGATCAGCCCAGGGTTCATGGTCGGGAGTCTGCTCGTCGGTGGGCGGCTACGACGGGTCAACCCACGCAGCGCCTTCGCGCTCACGACGACGGCGATGGGTGTGCTGATCGGAGTGACACTGATTTCGCAGCCGCCAATCCCGGCTACCTTCGCACTCCTGTTCTTCATTGCTCTTTTCGGTGGTATCGCCGAGGTAGCGGCGGCCGGAATCGTCTCAAGCGAGACACCGGCGCCGCAGGGAGCGACGATGTCGTTGCACTCGTCGGTCCTGCGCTTCGGGACCGCGACCGGTGCGATGATCGGTGGTGGATTGCTGGCTCTCGGTGGCTTCAGCCTGCTTGGCGTCGGGCTGCCGGTCGTCGCGGCAGTTGGCGGGCTCGTTGGATGGCTCTCCGGTAATCCGTCGTCCGTCCCAACGCCACGCCCCGAACCCGTGCGAGAATAGCCCTCCTGGCGATCCGTGGTTCGTGCGGCAAGGAGTACTCCGATGGACAAAGCCGATGTGCTGGACCGAGTCGAGACGGCACGGGCGGCATTCGACCGGCTGCTGGTCGAGATCGGCGAGACACGGATGGAGCAACCAGGCAGCGAGAGCGGCTGGTCCGCCAAGGAAGTCCTGGCGCACGTCATGGCATACGACCGCTGGACCGCAGCCCAACTGGTCGCCGCTCGTGAGGGTCGTCAAGCGACCGATGAGGAGTCCTACGGCAGTGATCCTCCTCCACCGGATGTTGACATGAACGATCTGGATCTTCGCAACGCCGCCCTCCGCGAGCGATACCATTCGACGCCATTGGCGGATGTAATCGCTGGAGCCGAACACGCCTTCGCACAACTGATGGAAGCGATCCATGCACTCAACCAGCAACAACTGGACGATCCGACCTTCCTCGGCTGGGACGAGTCGCTGACAACGAGTGGAGCGATCGGCATCCAAACCTGGGAGCACTACGCCGACCATGAACCGTCGCTGCGGCAGTTCATCCTGCGTGATGAGGGGACCGGGACATGACGAGCGTGAGACGTAGAGGTCGTGAGAGGACGTCGGCCACACATCATGCGTCACGCATGACGGGAGTTGGGTCGACCGTGAAGAGGAAAGGATCACCATGCCACGTTCATTGAAGATCGGTTTCGGCCTGCCTGACGTCGAGAACCTGTATGACGGTGGCACAGCACGCTGGAGTGACCTGAAGGAGATGGCCCAGCTGGCCGAACAAGTTGGGTTCGACTCACTCTGGATCCAGGATCACCTGCTGTTTCGTTTCGAGGGCCAGCCAGACGAGGCCCCGTGGGAGTCGTTCTCGCTGCTCTCTGCGCTGGCGGCTGTTACCGAGCGAGTTGAGATCGGGACGCTGGTAACCTGCACCTCGTTCCGCAACCCTGCCCTGACGGCAAAGATCGCCGACACGATCGACGAGATCAGCGGTGGCCGCGTCATCCTCGGCCTCGGGGCAGGCTGGCACGAACCGGAGTACCGTGCCTTCGGCTACCCGTTCGATCACCGCGTCTCGCGCTTCGAAGAGGCCGTAACGATCATCCACGGCCTGCTCAAACATGGCCAGATTGACTTCGATGGCAAGTACTACTCGGCCCGCGAGTGCGAGCTGCGGCCACGCGGACCGCGACCGGACGGGCCGCCGATCATGATCGGCTCGGTCAGCCCGCGCATGCTCGGGCTGGTCGCGCGCTTCGCTGATCTCTGGAATGTTTACTTCTCAACCACCCGCAACAGCGCTGAGAACATCCCGGCGCTGCGTGAGACGGTCGATGCCGCCTGCCGCGAGGCGGGCCGCGATCCGGCGACACTCGGCCGGACTGTTGCCGCCTACGTCGATTTCAACGACACTCCCGGCGGTCCGCAATCGTTCAACGGCAGCGGATCCCCGGCCCTGACTGGCACACCCGAAGAGATCGCGGCCGGGCTACGGGCTTACCAGAGCGAAGGGATCGAGCACGTCCAGGTCCACGTCCTGCCGATGACGGCCGCCGGTATCGAACGATTCGCGCCGGTGCTGGAAGTGTTGGATGGTATGGGGGATGGGGCATGAAGAATGAAAATCAGGTCGCTTCTCTCGTCCCTCATCCCCCATCCCGTATGCCTCAGAAGGAGCTGACATGGCACGACCGCTGAAAGTCGGCATCGAACTGCCGATTGCCGAGAACAAGGGACGTGAGGGAACGCCGCGCTGGAGCGACATCAGCCGGATGGCACAGCTGGCGGAGGAAGCCGGGTTTGACTCGGTCTGGGTTGAGGACCACCTGCTATTCCGCAACGAGGGAGTACCCACCCAGGGCGTCTGGGATGGCTGGTCGCTACTGGCGGCGATTGCAGCTGTCACCGAGCGGGTCGAGATCGGGCCGCTCGTGTCGTGTGTCTCGTTCCGCAACCCGGCATTACTGGCGAAGATCGCCGACACGGTTGATGAGATCTCCAATGGCCGGTTGATCCTCGGGCTGGGGGCCGGCTGGCACGAGCCGGAGTACCAGGCATATGGCTTCCCGTTCGATCACCGCGTCTCGCGCTTCGAGGAAGCGCTCAAGATCATCCACGGGCTATTGAAGGATGGTCAGATCGACTTCGAGGGAAAGTACTATTCCGCCCGCGAGTGCGAGCTACGTCCACGTGGTCCGCGCCGCGAAGGTCCACCGATCCTGCTTGGGACGGTCGGCGAGCGGATGCTGGGTCTGACAGCGCAGTACGCCGACCTCTGGAACGCATACTTCACCCACACGAAGAACCAGCCAGAACTGGTTGCCCCGCTCAACGCGAAGGTTGACGCTGCCTGCCGGGCTGCCGGTCGCGACCCGTCGACCCTCGGACGAACTGCCGGTGTCTATGTGCAGATGCCCGGAACTGCGCCCGCAAGCACCCCGCCCCACTGGGAGTTCACACCACTCGGCGGCAGCACCGAGGAGATCGCTGCCAACCTGCGGGCCTACGCCGACCACGGCGTCAGCCACCTCATCCTCTGGCTCGAACCCAACACGCTCGAAAGCATCGAAGCGTTCGCTCCCGTGCTGGAGGTGTTAGGCGAAAGGTGACACGCGTGAGGTGTCAGAGTCTGGTCGTTGAGCGTCACGATCGTTCGTCTGAACGCTCGCACCTATGCCAATCTCCTGGCACCAATCGCGTCACTCCGCCTGCCTCGGCATGGGACATGCGTTCTGCGCGTCCGTATCGGTATACGCGTTGAACGGGCGGGGTCTCCAGTGGTCTCGAGGTCTTTGCGGAGTGAGTTCACGTCGGAGATTGATGACTTCGCCCACGGCGCGGCCGGGGGATTTCTCTTCGGCATCCCTCTCCTCTATACGATGGAGCTCTGGTTCGGCGGCCCGAAGATCTCGATGTTGCATGCCCTGGTGCTGCTGGGACTGACGATCGGCATCTCGCTGGTGTTCGTGGCGACGATCGGATTCCGCGAGAACGAGCCGCCTGGCTGGCCGGCGATCCTGGCTGAAACGATCGATGCGATCGGCATCTCGATCGTTGTGACCGTCACAACGCTGTTCATGCTCGGAAAGGTCGATTTCACAACCCCACTGGACGTCGCGCTCGGTCGAATTGCACTGGAGATGCTACCGGTCTCGCTCGGCGTGGCAGTTGCGAACCACATCCTGCCACGGCAGGAAGATCGCCAGGGGCAGGAGGAGGATCGCCAGGCTGGCAAGTCCACGCAGACAGGGGCAACGACCCGTGAGCTCGTCGCCAGTGCCGGTGGGGCGCTCTTCCTCTCGCTGAACATCGCGCCCACTGACGAGGTCGCGCTCCTGGCTGCCGAGCTGAGTGAACTACGGTTGGTCGGGCTGATCGTCTTCTCACTGCTTATCTCTTACATCATCGTCTTCGAGGCAGACTTCCGGAATCAACGCACGCGGCGCGAATCACCCGGCATCCTGCAGCACCCGCTGACCGAAACAATTGCCGCCTACATTGTTGCGTTACTCGTCTGCGCGACAACGCTCTGGATTGTGGGCGCACTGGGTCCCGCGACCGCCATTGGAACGATCATGAGCATGACGGTCGTCCTCGCCTTCCCAGGCGCGCTCGGCGCAGCAGCCGGAAGGCTGGCGGTCTAAGTGACACTGTTGCAGAAAGCCACCAGCCGGCTGCAAAATGGGCGGGAGCCGCGTCCCGACGCTCCTGAGGCTGGATCGGATACCGACGGCCCTGCTGCCGAGCAGTCGGGAACTGCTCCTTCGGAGAACGAGGGCCGATCGACGGCTGAAAAGGTCACGACCACAATCAGTGTTCTGCTGATTGTGGCGCTGGCTGGCGCCATCCTCTACGAGGGATACGCGACCGGTCAGGCCGACCCGGCCAGGTTGAGTGTCACCGTTCTGCAGGATGAGATCGAGCAACGGGATAACCGCTACTACATACCATTCGAGATCATCAACGACGGAGACCAGACAGTCGAGGAAATTACCGTCAGCATCGAACTACTCGACGGCGAGGAAGTCGTAGACGAAGGCGAGACCGTCATCGCAACCCTCGGTGAAGACGAGATGGTTTCTGCCGTCCTCATCGTTTCCGACGATCCGACCGGCCTGACGATCGAGGCCGGGGTCGTTACCTTTCAGATTGCCGAAGACTAACCGGGGTTGGTGACAGGTGACACCTGTCCCCTCGTCAGGTTCTTTCGGGCAGAGCCGGGTAGGACGATTAGGTGATCGACGCTGGCAGGCGTCAAGCGGCACGCTACAACCAGCACTGCAACGTGCGACGTGCGAGTCGCACATCGCGGTGATTCGTTTCAATGCTGAGGCCTGCTAAGGGTCCCGCCGACTGGTGACGACATGAACAAATCTAATAAGGATGGGTAGCCTCGGCAGCCGATGTCGCCATACCCAGTCATTTCAGAAGCGATACAGGGTGTCATTGAACCAATGAACCACGAGTTAGAACGGCAGCTACGCGAGGCGGAAGCGCGCTTCCAGACCCTTGTCGAAGAGATGCCGGCCATCATCTACATCAACGCTTGGGACGAGCCGCACCCGATGCTCTATGTCTCGCCGCACGTCCAGGAGATGCTCGGCTATTCGCTGGCGGAGTGGCGTGAGAATCCCGGTTTCGTCTATCAGATCATCCACCCCAATGACCGCGACGCGTTACGCGAGGAGAACGCCAGGACGGAGGCGATCGGCGCGCGATTCAGCATGGAGTATCGCCTGATCGCCCGCGATGGCCGGGTGGTCTGGGTCCGCGACGAGTGCGTGCCGGTCTACGATACAGACGGCTTCCCGCTCTTCTATCAGGGCATCATGATCGACGTCAGCGACCGGCATCGTGCCGAGGAGGCGCTGCGCGACAGTGAGGAACGGTTCCGCAGCGCGTTCGACGACGCCGCCGTCGCGCTCGGTATCGCCACGCTCGATGGGAAGCTGCTGCGCGTCAACACTGCGCACTGCGAGCTGCTCGGCTACAGCGAGAGCGAACTGGTCGGAATCGATGTCCGGACGCTGATCCACCCCGACGACCTGCCCAGCACCAGCCGCCAGCGTGAGGCGTTGCTCTCCGGCGCGATCCGCTCCTACAAGGAGGAGCGGCGCTACCTGCACAAGGACGGCCACATCGTCTGGGGGCTGGTCAACCTCTCGCTGACACGCGACCGGGACGGCAACCCGTCGACGGTGCTGGCACAGGTCCAGGACATCAGCGACCGCAAGCTGGCCGAGGAGGCGCTGCGCGAGAGCGAGGAGTACTTCCGCAGTACCTTTGACGACGCCGGGATCGCGATGGGCGTTGCCGACCTGAACCTGCGACTTTTGCGCGTCAACCGGCCACACTGTGAGATGCTGGGCTACGAAGAGGCCGAGTTGCTGGCACTCGACCCAACCGACCTGATCCACCCCGACGAGCGAGCCGCCCACGAACGCTGGCGGCTTGACCTGCTGGATGGAAGCTCCAGCCCCCAGCAGACCGAACGCCGTTACCTCCATAAGGAGGGCCATGTCGTCTGGGGACTGGTCAACCTCTCCCTCGTCCACGGCAGCGACGGCAATCCGCGCTACTTCCTGAGCCAGATCCAGGACATTACCGACCGAAAGCGGATCGAAGCCTCACTGCGCGAGAGCGAAGAGCTGTTTCGCGGGGCGTTCGCTTTCTCGACGGTCGGGATGACGCTCTCGACGCCGGACGGCCGCTATATCCGCGTCAACCAGGCATTCTGCGAGATGCTCGGCTACTCCGAGGCACAGATCCTCGACCTGACCTACGACCAGATCACGCATCTGGACGACCTGATCGAGAATCGCTCGTACCGAGAGAGGCTGCTCTCCGGCGAGATCGACCACTTCCAGATCGAGAAGCGTTACCGCCACGCCGCCGGCCACGCTGTCTGGGCGTTGCTGAGCGTCGCGATCGTCCGCGACAGTCAGGGCGCGCCGCTCTACATCATCGGCCAGGCGTCGGACATCTCCGACCGCAAGGAGCTCGAAGCGCGGCTGACCCACCAGGCGTTCCACGACAGCCTGACCGGCCTGCCAAACCGGGCGCTCCTGCACGACCGGATCGAGCACGCGCTGGAGCGTTCGCGCCGCAACGGCGAGACGATCGCCGTCATATTTATGGACCTCGATGGCTTCAAAGCCGTCAACGACAGCTGGGGCCACGCGACCGGCGACAAGCTGCTAATCGCGCTCGGCCACCGGCTGCGCGGCTGGGTGCGGGCCGGAGACACCGTCGCCCGGCTCGGCGGTGATGAGTTCACGATCCTGCTGGAAGACATCCACACGCTGGAGGAAGCGACCCATATCGCAGACCGGATCATCGCCGGCCTCGAAACGCCGATCAACGTCGATGGCCGCAGCCTCTGGGTCCGCGCCAGCCTCGGGATCGCCTTCAACCGACCAAGTGAGATCCCGCCCGACGACCTGCTCCGCACCGCCGACATCGCCCTCTACCGCGCCAAGCACGCCGGCGGCAGCCAGTACACCATCTACGACGAGGACCATGTCCCCGCCCACATCAGCACCGACGAACTGCGCGCGACCTATTCGTAACAGGTCGATGATCCCTATGTGGAATGCTGCCTGAAACGGCTCGCTTCCAAGTTCTCGATTGTGGTATGAGCAGCTTGCCTGACATCTGGATGTGGATCACTGAGCATCGGCCGGATATCATCGAGCGCCTCCACGGCATCCAGTTCGTCGTACTCATCAACGGCGCTCTCCCGCACGACAAAGTGTTGATCACGAAGAGCCTTCCGCAGGTACGGCAATGCCTCTTCTGGGAAGAGCCGACTCAAATACCGGAGCACCGCACCGCGCACATACGGAGAGGCATGTTCGTGAAACGCCACTATTCGGTCATGGGCTTCATAATCGCGGAGATAACAGAGCCCATCGATGACTTCGAGAAGCACGCGTGGCCGTCCGTCGTCAAGATGCGCACGAAACACCGGGATCATCGACTCATCAAGGGGCGGTGTTGCGAACGCGACCAGAATCGATGCAGCACGAAGTTCATCCAACGTAGAAAGGTGCTCCAACAGTGTGTCTGTCCCACGCTGTCCGCGCGCTCTGAGGGTTATCGCGACATCGTCGTAGTAGGCTGTCGCGTATTCGTCGCCCACGGGGCAGGGAGCGACCAAGCGTTCAACTAACCCATTTACATCCAGTTCAGCAAGTTCAGGGTAGAGCATGTTGCTGGCCTCTGCATCCCGTGCCGCTAACCATCTATGCGAAAGTCATATCGTTCAGGTGATTGACCTGCCCCCCAGATTGGTCCACCTGACGGGTTAGTCGGCCGCCTTCTCAAGCGGTTCCCAACTGGCCAGCACAGCTCTCGGAGTCCGCTGTTGCAGCGACCGGTGGGGCCGTTCCTCGTTGTACTCGACGCGCCAGGCTTCGATCACCTCCTTCGCCTCGGCAAGCGTTTCAAACCAATGCTGATCGAGACACTCGGCCCGAAAGTGTCCGTTGAAGGACTCGACGTAGGCATTGTCCGTCGGTTTTCCCAGCCGAGAGAACTCCAGCGTGACCTGGTTTCGATACGCCCACGCATCCAATGCCTTCGAGATGAACTCCGGGCCATTATCCACTGCAATGCGTTGCGGCAGGCCAGCGGTCTCCTTGAGCTGGGTCAGCACCTCGACCACCCGTGCTCCGGTAATCGACGTATCGACCTGAATGGCCGGGCTCACTCGACTCACGTTATCCACTATCGTCATGACCCGGAAGCGCCGGCCGTCCACCAGGCTATCGGTCAGAAAGTCGATGCTCCAGCGTTCATTCGGCTGCTGTGCTGGGGGTGGAATCACCCGCGGCAGGCTGACGCGCTTCTTGCGGTGCTTGGTCCGAATCGATAGCCCTTCTTGCCGATACAGCCGATACACCCGTTTGTGGTTGATCGGCCAGCCCTCGCGCCGTAAGAGCACGTGCAGGCGCCGGTAGCCGTAGCGAACACGAACGGCTGCCAACTCACGCAGCCGCTGCCGGAGCGGTGTCTGGTCTCTGGCTTGGCTTTGGTAGCGGTGACTAGAGCGCGCCACGCCCGCGACCTGACAGGCTCGTCGCTCACTGACACGATAGCCGACCCGAAAGAACTGCACGACCGCGCGTTTCTGGGCCGGCTTCACCAGTTTTTTCGGAGGGCCTCCTGCGAGCATCTGCTTGTCGAGGGTGAGATCGGCCACCAACTGCTTGAGGCGACGGTTCTCGTCCTCAACCTGCCGCAGCCGACGGAGTTCGGCCACGCCCATCCCGGCGAACTTGCGCTTCCAACGGTAGAAGGTCTGCTCGGAGACGCCCAGCTTGCGGCAGACCTCGACGACCGGGGTCCCACCCTCGACTTGCCGCAATGCGGCGACAATCTGCTGCTCGGTAAACCGCGATGCTCGCATCCTGTTCCTCCGATCCGCGATCCGTCGATTTTAACGGTTCAGATGGACCAGGATTCGGGGAGCCGGTCAACTGGCTGCAGGTTGACTTTGCCGCTGGTTCGGGAAATGGGGTTCACTCCATTGCTGGCCTCTGCATAGCCGTGCCGCTAGTGCCATTCGCTTGTCTATGATTCCACGAAGCATGCTTGGAATCGCGCTTGAGAAACTGACCAACATGGTGCTCCAAAAATGCTGGAGTACCGGAGAGACGGATTGGACTCCAAGCACTGAGATAGCGTCCGACAGCACAGCACACGATGCTCGTTCCATCAGGACTCCCACAAATCGCCAACTGCTGGTACTCTGCACGCTATCGGGCGAGAGGCCCGTCCCAACCCTGATGCCGGTACTACTGATCGACAGGCTTGACTGGACGATTTTCAAGGAGGGAGCGCAGGATGGTTCGCAGCGCGATGATTGGGGCACGCGTTCGCCGCAAGGAAGATCCGCGACTGATCACCGGCTCGTCGGTCTATACCGGCGACCTGCAACTGACCGGGATGGCACACCTCGTCCTGCTGCGCTCGCCATATGCGCACGCCAGGATCAAGAGCATCGACACCTCGGCCGCCAAGGCCGCATCGGGCGTGATCGCGGTCTACACTCAGGAGGACTACGCTGCCTTCGGCTCTCCGCTGCCGGGCGGTGGCGGTGGTGAGGGTGCGCCGATGAGCGAGGACGACTTGATCGCGTCCCCGCGTGAGGAGGGCGTCTCCGGCGAGACGGTCGGGACGGTCGACGCGGTTGAGCCGTCTGGACCGCCACCAACACCGACGCAGTGGCCGCTGGCGCTCGGCAAGGTGCGCTGGGCCGGAGAGCCGGTCGTCGCGATCCTCGCCGAATCTGAGGCACAGGGACGCGACGCCGCCGAACTGGTCGAGATCGACTATGAGGAGCTGGAGGCCGTCACCGATGTCGAGGCCGGCAGCCAGCCGGGCGCGCCGCGAATCTGGGACGGCGTCCCGAACAACATCGGCGTCGAGTACTCGCGCGCACGCGGCGACGCCGACAAGGCGTTCAACGAGGCGGCGCACACGGTCAAGCAACGGATCCGCTCGCAGCGCGTCGTCCCGCTGCCGATGGAGGGGCGCGCCACCCTCGTCTCGCCCGATCCGCTGACCGGCGGGCTCACCGTCTGGCAATCGACCCAGGCTCCGCACTGGACGCGGCGTGACCTGGCCGCCCAGCTCGGCATGCCGGAGACGATGATCCGCGTCATCGCGCCCGAGGTCGGCGGCGGCTTCGGCGCCAAGATCGGCGTCTACCGTGAGGACCTGCTGGCGGCGACGATCGCGAAGAAGCTGCGGCGGCCGGTCCGCTGGGTCGAATCGCGCTCGGAGAACTTCGTCGCCACCAACCACGGCCGCTGCCAACTGGCGGAGATCGAGCTGGCCGCGACCGAGGACGGCACGATCACCGGCCTGCGACTGAACGTGATCGGCGATGCAGGGGCCTACCCGATGGGCCTTGACATGCCGCCGATCACGACGATGATGTCGACCGGCTGCTACGCGATCCCCAACGTCGACCTCAGGGCCAGCGCCGTCTACACCAACACGCAGGCGATCGGCGCCTACCGCGGGGCAGGCCGTCCGGAAGCCGCTTATTATGTCGAACGGGCCGTCGATATCCTCGCCCACAAGATGGGAGTGGACCCGGCCGAGCTGCGCCGCAAGAACTTCATCCAGCCGGACGCCTTTCCTTATGCGTCCGCCGCTGGCTTCACCTACGACACCGGCGAGTACGAGAAGGCGCTCGACAAGGCGCTCGAAGTATCCGGCTACAGCGAACTCCGCAAGCAGCAGGAGCAGGCCCGCGCCGACGGCAAGATCGTCGGGATCGGGATGGCGTCCTATGTCGAGATCTGCGGCTTCGGCCCGTGGGAGTCGCAGCACGATCCGCGTCGAGCCAAGCGGCGCGGTCAGTGTCTTCACCGGCATCTCGCCACACGGCCAGGGGCAGGAGACGAGCTTCGCCCAGATGATCGCCGACGAGATCGGCGCCGACTACGACGAGATCGTCGTCCACCACGGCGACACCGCCAGCAATCCGCAGGGCAACGGCACGATGGGCTCTCGCGGGATGGCGGTCGGCGGCGCTGCCATCATGGCGTCTTCGGTCAAGATCCGCGAGAAGGCGATGGCGATTGCTGGTCACAAGCTCGAAGTCTCGGCCAGCGACATCGAGTACGACCGCGAGTCCGGCAGCTACCGCGTCAAGGGCTCGCCCGACCAGGCGCTGACCTTCAAGGAGATCGCGGCGGCGGCCTACGCGGGCGGCCTGCCGGCCGAGATCGACGCCGGCCTCTCGACGACTGACTTCTTCTCGACGACCGGCGAGACCTACCCGTTCGGCACCCACCTGGCGACGGTCGAGATCGACCCCGACACCGGCCAGGTGGAGGTGACGAAGTTCTGGTCGGTCGATGACTGCGGCACCGTCATCAGCCCGATCCTCGTCGAAGGTCAGGTCCACGGCGGCCTCGCCCAGGGCATCGGCCAGGCGCTCTACGAGGAAGCCGTCTACGACACCGACGGCCAGTTCGTCTCGGCGACGCTGATGGACTACGCCCTCCCGCGCGCCGAGCACTTCCCGATGTTCGAACTGCACCGGACGGTCACGACAACACCGCTCAACCCGATGGGCGCCAAGGGCATCGGCGAGGCCGCGACGATCGGCTCGACCCCAGCAGTGGTCAACGCCGTCCTCGACGCGCTCGCTCCCCACGGCATCACCCACCTCGACATGCCGTTAACCGCCAGCAAGGTCTGGGCTGCGCTCAACGACGCGTAGACGGCCATCGCCTCCCATCCCCCTCTCCCAATTCTGGGAGAGGGGGTATATGGGCTATCTGCGCTAGATACTCTTGTGCGGATTCACGAGTGTCGGGGGCGGCGTCGAACAAGCACTCGAGGGCGATCTGGTTCGGCAGCGCGTCAAATTCGATCAACCAATTCACGACTGATGTCCGACACATCGCGCACGGACTGCGCTCGTAGAGCTTTAACAAGGCGCCTGCGAATTCTCGTGATCGGGTCTTCTCAGCAGCATCGCGAACTGACATGCCGATCCAATGCAAGGCGTCGTCGTCAGTTTCACGAACGATCATCGCTTCCATGAGCAGGTGATCGTTCGGCTGGGGATCGGTGTTGACGAGATCCAGCGAACGACCCCGCACCCACGGCTCGTCGGACATTGTCAACTGCAGGCCGAGTTGGCGAACATCAGGGTGCCGAACATTTGTCAATGCTGCAAGCGCCGCACTCTGAACTTTGTCATTATCAATCGTAGCCATGTACACCAACGACTGATGTGGCAGCGGGAATGCGCGCCAACCAAAGATCATCAGGAATCGCGACAGGTAGCGTGTTTCTTCATACTGAATCGTCAGCAACTCTTCGGCTGCACGAAGCACATCGCCGTCACTGGCCCACTTACCCCAACTCCGGAGAAACCACCACGTCGCTTTTCCGCCTATAATGAGGGAGCGGAGTTGATCGAATCCAATGTCATCAGGCTCTTGTCGTTGAGTCGAAGCAGATGTGGACCACTGTTCGCGTCGCTCCCGTACTAGCGACGTAAACAGTGCGACCTGGCTGCTCGTCTGACTCGCGGATTCAAGAGTGTTCCACACCTGCTCCTCGCCGAATCGATCGAACGACCGCGATACGAGCACCTCGTTGGATGAGTGCTCGGGATCGGAGAATCCTCGATCGCCCACGAACTCGGCAACGCGAACGAGCCCGTTCAGCCCATCAAGCTCTACGAGTTCTTCAAGTCCCGGATGGTCAGACGGATCACGCCTGATGCTCTCGATCAGTGCATCGCGAGCCTCTTGATCTCCGGTTTGGGCGAACATCCGAACGAGGGCCGCAAGCATCCAGCCGTCGTCGACATCCTCGATGCACTTCATCGCGTCGATGAGTTGTCGTCGGATCGACGGCCCTTCCGACGAGGCAAAGACAACGTCGAAGAGATACTGCTGGCGGTCAGAGTTCATCGGGTAGTCGAAGACATCGTTATCAAGGCAGGCTCGAATAATGATGTCCCGATGCGGTGCCGAATCGTTCTGCTGGAGAAACAGCACGACACGCCCAAGTCCCAGTCGCAGCGTCCGAGCAAATTCTGCCTGATCCAGCGAATACTCCTGTCTTGAAGTCGTGGTCGCGTCCATTATTGTCCGAGGACTTCCCGCCAGTCCGACCGGCGCGGCCCGACGCTGAATTCTTCGACTAGCAGCCGAATGACGTCTTCAATCGACACGAACCCGGTCGGGAAGTGGACCTTGTGTTGCTCACCGGGGCGGACAACAGAGTCGGGACGGGCTGACGCCTGACCGAAGTGGACGTGCGGGAACGGTATACCTTCCGGAGCGTCAGGATGCCACTGATACGAGACGATCTCCGCACGTGAATTGTGCGACACCGTGTAGCCGTAACCAGTGATGGAGACATCTGAACTGACTGCCACACTGGTGTCGATGATGTAGGTCACCCTGATCAGCACATCGTTGTCGAGAGCGGCTGGTCTGCCGTTGTTGAGTACAACCAGCCATACGTGAGGAGCACTGGCGGCTGCCTGCCGAACGATAAGGGTAGCCGAAGAGACACAACTTATGGCGCGTTGAGCAGCCGACCGATGCTGCTCGACCGCGTCACGAACCCGTCGTCGCTCCACCGATTAGTCGCGCTGTTCGGTGACAAACGGCATCATCATGACGAGGTCTGCCAATTCAGGATCCCAATCAGGATACTCGCCCGCCTTGAACTTCCGAATGAACTCTGTCCCGCTGATGCCGAGTTCCGTCCGCACCAGCTTGTCGTACATCTCATCAAACTCGTCGGCGGATAGCTCTACTCCTGATGACATCTCGTCATCGCTCTCAACGCACTCGGACTCGCGAACGACAATCGGCCGCTTCCGCCAGGGAACGTAGTCCGGACCCTGCATCACCGCCATGCGAATCCGACCGTTCAACCACGCCTGCAAGAACGCGTCCGCACTGAGACCCAGGCATTCGCGAGCCTGCTGATCCAGCCGCGCCCAACCTTCTTGAGCGGTGGATTTGGTAATCACCGCGCCATCGTCGCCTGTAGAATCGTGGTTCATGTCTTCGCGATGTCGTGCTGCCATGCTTGAACCTCCATTCCATGACCGCAATTGTAGTGCACGCCACTCCCAAAGGACGATTGCTAACCCAGCCGGTCAGCATGAAACAGGCCCGGATACGTGCCATCCAGTACGTACTCGGCGGTCAGGCGGGCGGCGAGGGGGCCGTAGCTCATGCCGGAACCGGTGAAGCCGACGGCGAAGGCGATGTTGGGCATGTCTGGCAGGCGGCCGATCAGGGGCATCGCGTCGTCGGTGAAGCCCATGATGCCGGCCCAGCGGTGGGTGACGGTGAGCTTCGCGATCTCGGGGAAACGCTCGGCGACCCAGGTCTGCATGCTGGCCTGGAGCTGGGGAGTGGTCTCGTCGCCGTAGCCGACTTCCTCGTCAACGAAGCGGTCGCGGTGGCCGCCGATCAGGAAACGGCCATCGGGGAGCTGGCGGAAGTAGGCGTTGCCGTCGTCACAACCGGTCGGCATCTCGATCAGGCGCGGCTCGCTGCTGGGTTCGGTCGCGTACATCTGGGCACGCTTCGGGAACACCTTGTCGCGGAAGTACTCGTGGAGATGGCGGGAGTAGGCATTTGTCGCCAGGACCGCCTGCTTGCACTCGACCGTCGCCGTTCGCCCACGGAGCGTGACGGTGTCGCCGCGCTGCTCGATCGAGTGAACCTCGCAGTTCTCCAGCACTCGCGCTCCGGACGACGCCATCAGCCGCGTCACGAGCAGCCAGGGCTGGAGCCAGAAGTCGCCTGGCTGGTAGAGGTGGCCGACGAAACCACGGTCGTACGGGTCCTGCTCGGAGAACTCGACCTCGAAGCCATCGGCCAGGAACGCCTCGGCGCAGGCTCGGAGTTGAGCACCCTCGGCGGCGTCGATGCCGAGGTACTGCGAGCCTCGCTGCTCGTACGGGACGTTGAGCCGGTCGCAGAAACCGCGCACCATCTCGCGGTTCTCCAGCATCTGCTGGCGAAGCGTCTTTCGCGCGGTCGCGACCCAGCCGCTCGACGGCCTGGTGGTAGTTCGTGCGCAAGCCCGGCGATGCAGTGACCGGCATTGCGGCCACTCGCGCCGCTGCCGACGAAGCGAGATTCGAGGACGACGACATCGCGTCCCGCGTCGGCCAGCAGCGTCGCCAGCGTCGCGCCGACGATCCCACCGCCGACGATGGCGATGTCGGCTACGATGCGCTCGTGCTCGATCTCTCCCGGCCACGCAGCCGTGTCCTGCCAGAGTGAAACAGTCATTCAATGCTCCTGTTCGGGTGTATTAGCCGAGCCGGTCGACATGAAAGAGACCAGGGTGGGCGCCATCGAGCATGTATTCGGCGGTCAGCCGCGCCGTCAGCGGACCGTAGCTCATGCCCGAGCCGTTGAAGCCGACCGCGAAGTAGACACTCCGCATGTCCGGCAGGCGGCCGACGATCGGTAGCGCGTCCGGCGTGTAACCGAGGATCCCGGCCCAGCGGTGCGTCACTCTCAGCTTGCCGATCTCCGGGAACCGCTCTGCCACCCAGCCCTGCATCATCGCCTGGAGTTGCGGCGTCGTCTCGTCGCCGTAGCCCAGCTCGTCGTCGATGAAGGCACGTCGGAACCCGCCAATCAGAAAGCGGCCGTCCGGAAGTTGGCGGAAGTAGGCCGAGTTGTCGCCGGTCGAGCGGTCGGTGCCGGTCGGCATCTCGATCAGCCGTGGCTCGTCGCTCGGCGCGGTCGCGTACATCTGCCCCCGGCAGGGAGTAACCTTGTCGCGGAAGTACTCGTGGAGCGTCCGCGAGTAGGCGTTGGTAGCGAGGACCGCCTGCTTGCACTCGACGGTCGCGGTCCGGCCGCGGACGGTGACCGTGTCACCGTTCTGCTCGATGGCGCGGACGGCGCAGTTTTCCAGCACACGCGCACGTGAGGCAGCCATCATTCGCGTGACGAGCAGATACGGCTGGAGCCACATGTCACCGGGCTGGTAGATGCGGCCAACGAAGCCGCGACCGTACGGGTCGGTCTCGCTGTACTCGATGTCGTCGAAGCCATCGGCGTGGAAGGCACGGACGCATTCGAGCAGTTCGGCGCCCTCGACCTCGTTGAAGCCGAGGTACTGGGAGCCGGGCCGTTCGTGCGGGACGTTGAACTGCTTGATCAGTCCGTGCACCATCTCGCGGTTCTCAAGCAACTGGTGGCGCAGCGCCTTCGCCTGTTCGCGACCGAACCGCTCGACCGCCTTATGGTAGTTGTGGCGCAGTCCAGCCAGGCAGTGGCCTGCGTTCCGCCCACTCGCTCCGCTGGCGACGTGCCCCGCTTCGAGGACGACGACATCACGTCCTGCCGCGGTCAGCAAGGTCGCGAGCGTCGCCCCAACGACACCGCCACCGATGATCGCGATATCGGCGACGATCTGCTCGTGCTCGACTTCTCCCGGCCAGACGGCCGTGTCCTGCCACAGCGAGATGGTCATTCCGGAAGCCCTCAGCTTTCAGTCGTCAGCGATCAGCCTGTCAGTCGGTCAGCAGTCAGCCGGCCAGATGCCCGTATTTGTGTCCGGTGGGCGCTGGCAGAGATGGCGGCAGTTTAACGAGAGTGGATAATACCGGAGACCTTCCGACCTGTCGCTCGTCGTCATCGGATAGCTGTAGGGGAAATCCATTGATTGAGAGCATCGAACTGCTGCTCACGCCTGAGACGCTGTCGCTGTTGACAGGCGAGCGGGTCAATTCAGTCAGAGAAGTGGAATTGGAAGAACGGTCATCTGCCTGGTCCGGTAGCGGGTTATCGGTCGTCGAGGTGCTGCTGGCGAACGGTGCGACACGGCGCTACGTATTGAAGCGAGTGTCGGCCGAGTGGGATTACTTCATGCGGGCCACCAACGACGACCTCGGCCGCGAGGCAGGCGTCTGGAAGGCCGGATTGCTAGACCAGTTGCCGACTGCGATTGGGCACAGTTATGTCGCCTGCGCGCGCGACGGCGACGGCTGGGCGATCCTGATGCGCGATATCGGTCAAGCGCTGATCCTCAACCGTGGAACGATCACCTACGGCGAGCACGTCGCGATCCTGAACGGGCTTGCCGCGATGCACGCGACCTTCTGGGATGCGCCGGAACTGGCCGACGCCGCGACCGGCCTTTGCCCGCCCGACATCCACTACAGCATCATCTCCCCCGCCACCGCCCGCCGACACGCCGACGCGCCAGGAGTGATGCCGCTGGCCGCTCAGCAGGGCTGGGACAACCTAGCGTCGTTACTGCCTCCCGATCTCTACGATATCTGCCTCTCGCTATCGAACGACCCTGCCCCGCTCGTCACGGCCCTCGCGCGCTTCCCACAGACGCTCGTCCACGGCGACGCCCGGATCGCCAATATCGCAATCGAGCACGTCAACGGTGCTCCTCGCCTGACGCTGATCGACTGGGCGATCGCCGGCGTCAATGTCGCGCCGCTCGACATGATCTGGTATCTGGGTGCACGGACGCCATGGCTCCCCGGCGACCGGATCGAAGCGATGGAGATCTACCGCGATGCCCTCCAACGCCACCTTGGCCCACGCTTCAATCCCAACGACTGGCAACCGATGCTCGACCTCTCAATCCTGGGCGGCCTGATCCGCTTCGGCTGGTACTCCGCGACCGAAGCCACACGCGGCGGCGAACAGGCCCGCGCCGACCTCGCCTGGTGGGCGGATCGGGCGCGGGAAGCAATCAGCCGTCAGCAATCAGCCCTCAGCCTATAGCCTGTATCGAAAGGGACGAACCTTCCGATACCCAGTAACAGGCTGATAGCTGATAGCTGACGGCTGATTGCTAATCGAACATGATCACCGAGCGCAGCGTCTCGCCTCGCTTCATCGCCTCGAAGGCTTCTTCGGTCTCGTCGAGGGCGATCTTGCGGGTGACGACGTCGTCGAGGTTGAGCTGGCCCTGCTCGTACCATGTCGGCCAGCATCGGGAAGTCGCGCGTCGGCAGGCAGTCGCCGTACCAGCAGACGCGGAGGCTGCCGCCGAGGTCGAAGAAGCTGCTGCATCGTCGATGTCGAGTCGTCGGCCCGGGGCCGGGCACGCCGATCAGGACGCAGGTGCCGGCCAGATCGCGGCACCAGAGCGCCTGCTCCAGCGTCTGCGAGCTGCCGACCGCCTCGAACGAGTAGTTGACGCCGTTGCCGCCGGTGATCTCCTTGATCTGCGCGACCGGGTCGCCCTCGCGGGCGTTGACCGTGTGGGTCGCGCCGAAGCCCTTGGCCCACTCCAGCTTCCGCGGGTCGATGTCGACGGCGATGATCGTCGTCGCGCCGGCCAGCCGCGCGCCCTGGATGACGCTGTCGCCGACGCCGCCGCAGCCGAAGACGGCCACGCTGGTGCCGGGCTCGACCCCGGCCGTGTAGAGCGCCGCGCCGACGCCGGTCATCACGCCGCAGCCGATCAGCGACATCTGGGCCGGCGGCAGGTCGGCGAGATCGGGATCGCCTGCCGCGCGTGGACGAGCGTGTGGGTGCAGAAGGTGCCGATCCCGAGCACCGGGTTGAGCGTGTCGCCCTTCATCGATGCGCATGCGCTTCTCGGCGTTGAGGCTGGCAGCGCAGTAGTGCGGCTGGCCGACCCGGCAGAAGCGGCAGACGCCACACGGCGCCCGCCAGGCCAGGATGACGTGCTCGCCGACCGCGGCTGCGTCCACGCCCGGCCCGACCGCCTCGACGATCCCGGCCCCCTCGTGGCCGAGCAGGAACGGGAAGCCGCTCGTGCCATAGGTGCCGCTCTTGACGCCGAGATCGGTGTGGCAGACGCCCGACGCCTGGATCCGGACCAGCACCTCGTTCGGCCCCGGATCGTCGATCGTGAACTCCTCGATCTCGGCCGGCGCCCCCGGCGTCCTCGCAATCGCTCCTCGCGCAGTGATCGTCATTGTCTTCCTCCCAGTAGTTGCGCCCATCTGTCTATGATGCGATGCTCCCACCACAGACCGGACGCGTCAACTGTCTGCGATGACCAGATCTGGAACGATTTCGCCCATCAGCGCGTCACCGTTGCATCGCTACTGCACGCTGGCTGCACGATCTCGATGAACATTCTGGAGCCCTCGTGAGTAGTACTGGTAGACGCAAATCCACAACCAGTCGGCAGTGGTACTGGCTCAATTCCC
Source organism: uncultured Chloroflexia bacterium (assembly GCA_963763325.1). Lineage (GTDB taxonomy): Bacteria > Chloroflexota > Chloroflexia > Thermomicrobiales > CFX8 > JBBECJ01. The sequence goes on along the minus strand of CAVXOL010000020.1, from coordinate 119,326 downwards.
ATTACTCGTCGGCGTCACGGACGCGTGGCGTCGGAAGCGGAATCGTCAGCTCGGCCTGCTAGAGCTGCAGTTGAAGCTCCTGGACAGTTCGAGAAAAAATGCCGGCACTTTGAACTGCTCCAGAGGGTTCGCGTCGGAATGGGTCAGACAAGGACACCCACCGAGCATTCGATCGACGCAGGCCGACACCTCGTCTTCAACCAGGTGGACCGTTCACGTCATCGTCATGGCGCTCACGCGCGTTGAAGGAGTACATCGATGCAGGCAACCATGCAGCGCTTCGTCATCGGCCGGACGGGTATTACGATCTTTGCGTTCAGCATTCTCCTGAACATTGCCTTGCTGATCGTCGCACTCGATCAGGCCGAGGGCGTTGCCGTCGACCGGTAACGAGGCTTCGAGCGAACAGCGCCCCGTTGCATACCATGCCCCAGGGATCGGGAGAGGGTCTCGTCAATGGCATCCTGCCTCACTCGGCCGTTATGCCGAGAGCGTACGACGCGCCCGGCATGGGCGAGGGCCGCCTGAACCTCGCCGCCGCGACCACACGGCCAATGCTCGTCGCGCATGTCGCTCCTGGCCAGGGTGAGGGATGGCTCGCCTACGGTGGCGAGACCGCCAGATTCCCGCGTGCGGTCAGGGCGAGGGTCTGCTCAACCTCAGCCTGAGCCATGACCCGGGTTGCCGGATCCGTTAGCACGGTGCGGCGGTAGATCAACGCGAACAGCACGCTCCACCCACCCATCACTGGCCCGGCCATCCAAGGTCGGGCCAGTTCCTGCTGCCGGTTTGAAGCGCTGATGTCGCGAACGACGACAGCGAACCTGGATCGCTATCCCGTCGCCCAAATGATCCGCCCGAAACCACTGATCGCGCATGACCACCGCATGCAGATTACGCGCAGAGTAACATTACTCATTCTGATATTGAATGAGCATTCCAGACCTGTCGCGGATAGTAACAGTAGACACTGTGGCGACATGGAATATGCAGGACCCGGTGGATGACGAGCGCGCCGCCATCATGAGCCTCCAGCAAGGGGATATTCGGGGACTTGAGTCTCTGATGCTCGCTTGGCAGGTACCGGCTGCGCGAGTGGCGTACCTCATCACGCACGACCGCGACCTCGCGCAAGATTATCGTGCAATCAGCCTTCATCCGCGTCTACGATCGCATCGCCCAGTTCGATCCAGGCCGTCCATTTTGGCCCCTGGTTCCTGCGGATCGTGCGAATGATGCGGATCACGCTAGCAATGCGCGAGAGGCGCACTGTCCGGGTCGCCGACCTTAGACACCCGGACACAGATCCGGACCCAATCGACGAGAGCCCGGATCCCGATCGCTGCTATTGGCCGCCGAGACGCGTGACAAGGTCTGGAAGGCCCTCGGTCGACTCACCGCCGAGCAGCGTGCGGCGATCGTGATGCACTATTACCTCGATCTGCCGGACGCGGCGACTGCTGAACGGCTCGGCGTGCCGGCGGGGACAGTCCGGTCCCGGTTGTCGACGCGCGCTCACGCCTGCGCGTCATTCTCGGAGAGCAGCAATCCCGGTTCGATGAATCCAACTCTGAACCACAGGTGAAAGAGGTTTGGCGCCGATCAGCGATCAGCAGACGCGCGACCGCGTCCGGCGCACGCTCGACGCCGCCGCGCGGGATGGCATTCCTGACAGCCTTGACCTGCCGACTGGACGTGCTACGCGTCCTCGCCCAGCGGCACGGACCTCGGCCGGACCGGCTCGCCCATCTCAACGGTGAAGAGTCCAAAGAGGCGGAGGACGAGGAAACGCTGGATCGCCTTCGCGCCGGGTTGAGCCAACGTCCGGAACTACTGCCGCAGACGGATCGCTGGACGAAACGACAGCCGCAGTCATGGCCGCGCGAAACCCTGAAGCTGGCCGCCGCGGCGCTGATCTTCGTCCTCGTCGGAGGGTTGCTGGTGATCACCCTGCGCGGCACAGCCGAACGAACAGGAGCACCACAAGCGACGCCAGTATCACCCACGATCGTACCGACACCGAACGTCGTGCAACCAGTCTCGGCAACAGTCGATGTTGGTGGGCGCCCGTACGGTCTGGCCGCATCGAACGACGGGGTCTGGGTGCCGGATATCGAGCACGACGTCATCGTACAAATCGATCCCGCGTCCAACGAGATCGTTGCTGAGGTGGATATCGGGCCGATTGATTGGCAGGACCCGTCCGGACTTAGCTGCGGCTGCTCGCCGGTATTCGCGGTGACATCTTCCGATGGAGTCTGGTTCTCTCGTTCGTCGGGATCGGGTGAGTCGGAGGTGTTTGAAGTCGCGCACATTGATGCGACGACGAGCGAGCTGGATCAGATCGTGGCGCTGGAGGCACTACCAGATAAACTGGTCCTCGCATCCGGCGATCTATGGGTGACGTCCCAGTACCATAACGCCGTCATTCGAATTGACGCCGAGACTGGAACACTGCTCGCAACGATCGCAATCGACGACCCACGCGGGATGATCGCTGCGACTGATTCGGCAGTTTGGGTCACAAGTCTCTCCAACAACACCGTTTCCCGGATTGATCCCACCACAAATGCCATCGTCGCAACGATATCGATTGGGTCGCCACTGGCAGTGGCGGTCTCCGGCGAAACCGTCTGGGTCGGCAGACCTAAATCTCGGCGCCCTGTTCAAGATCGATCCAACATCCAATGACGTCGTCGCGCGGGTCGATGTTGTCGGTCCGGACTGGCTGACGGCTGCCGACGGGATGCTCTGGGTCCACAGTTCGTCGACGGGTGAAGTGCTGCGGCTCGATCCTGTGAGCGGTGAAACACGCGCGCGATTTGCCACCGGCACCGGCGTGGCGACGATGGCGGTCGCAGAGGACACGTTGTGGGTCGCGCTGGCGAACGAAGGGAAGGTTCTTCGGATTGACTTCGACGAGTAGATCGTCGAACCGATCGACCTATCCGTAGTTGGGTCATTGAGCGAAGAGGTGAACAGATGTCGCGCGTCCGATCCGCGATTCTCGGAGTGACTCTCGTCATTGCACCGGTACTCGTCGCGTGTATGGGCTCCGACGATCCGATCCAACATCAACCGTCCCTCAGCAGGGCTTGAACACCGTTGCCGTTGCCAACCCGACGGAGATCGTAGTCTCCTCTCCGGCGGCCCCTGAAGCTACGTCTGTCAACCTGATCTCTATCGGAGCCGAGGTGCTCGACAACGTCAGCGACGTGATTGAACCCGGCGTCACGCCCTGGGGTCCGGTGGCTGGCTTTGACTCGATCTGGCTGTCGATCGCGATTGATGGTGTCAGTCATGTCGCGAGGATCGACCCTGCTACCGGAAGCATGACGGCGACAATCAGTCTCGACGCGCTCCCAGCCGCGCCGGGCGCGAATTCGCCTGTTGCCGTCGTTGCGATTGGCCGGGATGGGGTTTGGGCCAGCGGCTGGCGCGGCACGGATGCCGCCAGTGCCAAGGGTGTCATCGTGCTGATCGATCCAGACACGAACGCTATCGTCCGAACGATCGAGACATCGATACGGCCGCGCGCACTGGCGATCGACGACGAAGGTACGACAGTCTGGGCATCGGCGAGGTTCGAAGGCCGGGTCGTTCGAATCAACGCGGAGACCGGCACGGTGCTCGCGTCGTTCGACATCAGCTTCGCTGACCAGATCGAGATCGTTCCCGGCGCGATCTGGGTTGCCAGCAGCGACGAGTACGGGACGCTGACACGAATTGATCTGGAGACGAACACGATCGTTGACAGGATTGTGAACGGACCAGTCTTCGCACCAGGCATGCACTACGATGCCGGATCGCTCTGGATCTCCAACATGAGTTCCGACCTTGTCGGTGAGGTCCTGCGCCTGAACCCCGATACTGGCGAGGTCATTGCGAGGATTCCACTCACCAGCCCCGGTGACATCGCAATAGATGAACGCGGAATCTGGGTGATTTCGGCGTCAGCGCGGGAGGTTGCCCAAATTGATCCCAAAACCAACCAGATCGTCGCTCGCTACACCGGCGGCCCACCTGATTTGTGGGGCATCGCCGCTGGCTACGACGCGATCTGGGTCAGCAACGTGATCGACGGCACGTTGACGCGGATCGATCCGTAATCACCAGCAAACGAAGACAGGTGCGGCGCTCGAACGCGCATCCGAGCGCCGTCCAGTGTGTAGCCTTGTAATCGCCAGCACGTTCGTGAAACGGTGTATCGTTACACTGGATATCGTAGTGCACTGATAGTGAGGATCGAGAGATGGCTGTCGATTCGACGATCGCGACATTGCTTAACGGCCAGACGATCTTCTGGCGATGCCGGATGACGGACATCGCTACGAACTCGTGCGCGGAGAGTTGGTTCAATTACCGATTTTCGGGGCACCAAAGCAGCAGGATTGCGATCCGAATAGCCGCCAGACTTTCACCATTTGTTGAGGCTGGCGCGCTCGGCAACATCGCCGGTGCAGACGGCGCGTACATCTTCGCCCGCGACCCGTATACCGTCCGCATCCCCGATCTTTCATTTGTCCGCGCGGAACGCCTGCCACCAGAAGATGCCTGGGCGAAGTTCCTTGAGCTAGCCCCTGACCTTGCCGTCGAAGTCGTCTCACCATCCGACAGCGCCAACGAGGTGCAGGAAAAGGTCAACGAGTACCTGGACGCCGGTGTCAAGCTCATCTGGGTCGTCTTTCCAATCCAGCGCACCGTGACGGTCTACGCTGCCGACCGAGCAGCGCATGTCCTGTATGAAGAGGACTCGCTCGATGGCGGCGACGTGCTGCCGGGCTTCACTCTCTCAGTCGCGGATGTTTTCGGGTAGAGCGATCGTCCGAATGCTCCAGTCCCAGGTGGTTGGCACTGGCGTCGGCGAATTCGGCACACCGTGTATCAATGACTTCGCCAACGGTACCTTGTAGCCGTTGTGCGCAACGACTGCGCGTTAGCGAGGGCGACGCCGGCTGCACGCTCGACGGTGAGGCGTCCGGTGTGGAGCCGATCAGGGCTGCTCTGCCTCCTCAGCATGCGACCGCGGACAGTCGATGCAAACTGCGCCGACGCGGAGTGTGCCGATGAGACGGGCGGACGAGTAGACTTCGATGGTTGTCTGACGCAGCATCCGTGACGTAGCTACTGGACGCGAGCAAGGTTGGCCAAATGACCGACGAAAACGGACCGGGGAAGGTTGCTACCGGGCACACCTCGCCGCCAGTGCTTGAGTCACGTGAACATCTGGAAGCGATTCTGCAAGGCGTCGCCGATGGCGTCGTCGTCCAGGACACCGATGGTGTGATCGCCTACGCAAACGAAGCCGCCGCCCAGATGCTGCTGGTTCCTTCCTCGGTCAGCCTGCTGGGTCACGCTATTGATGAGGTGCTGGCCAAATTCGAACTGTTCGACGTAGCGGGAGAGCCGCTGTCAGTCGCTGATCTTCCTGCCCGAGATGTCTTCGAAGGAGCACCATCTGCGCGACGCTCGATCGTCTGCCATCACCCTCAGAGTGGTGAGGAGCGCTGGTGGATCGTCAACGCGTCGCCGATCCGTGGGGAGACGGGGCAAGTCAGCTTTGCCGTCTGCATCCTGCGTGACGCGACCGAACGAGTTCGCGGCGTCCAGGCCAACGCGAGGCTGGCGGCAATTGTTGCGTCGTCGGCCGACGCGATCATCGGCAAGACGCTCGATGCGATCATCACGAGTTGGAACCCGGCCGCCGAGCGGCTCTACGGCTACACGGTCGATGAAGCAGTCGGCCAGCCAATCGCGATGCTCGTGCCGCCAGACCGGTCAGACGAACTGCCATCGATCATGGCCCGCCTGCGAGCCGGCGAGGCGATCGAAGCACTTAGAACCGTGCGCGTTCGTAAAGATGGAACGCGAGTCGATGTCCAACTGACGATCTCGCCGATTCACGGACAAGATGGCCAGATCACCGGCGCCTCAACAATTGCACGCGATATCACCAAGCAGCACCGGGCTGAGAACGCGCTGCAATTGCTGGCAGAAGCCGGCGAGGTGCTTGGCGCATCGCTCGACTACGAGGCAACGCTCGGCAGCGTTGCCGAACTGATCGTCCCCCGGCTGGCGGACTGGTGTTCGGTCAACATGGTTGATGAGACCGGCAGGCAGACGCAGATCGCGCTGGCTCACTCCGACCCGGAGAAAGTCAAGTGGGTGCTCGAACTGCAGCAAACGATACGACCGGACGATTCGGAGACGGGCGCCCTCGCCCTGGCCCGGCGGACGGGGGAGCCGGTCATCTACCGCGATATAACCGACGAGATGCTCGTCGAGGGGGCAACCTCGCCGGAACACCTGGCAGCGATGCGCCAGCTCGGCTTCCGTTCGGGTGTGATCGTCCCGATGATGTCACGCGGGCGGGCGGTCGGCACAATGACGCTCGTGTACGCTGAGTCCGGCAGGCTCTACCAGGATGACGAAATCGATCTGGCCAAGGAAATCGCCCGGCGAGCAGCCATTGCGGTGGATAACGCGATCCTGTTCGCAGAGGCAAAGCAGGCGGCACAGGCGCGGCAGGACTTTCTCCTGACCGCCTCGCATGAGCTTCGGACGCCGCTCACATCGGTCAAGGCTGCCGCCCAGCTCGTCGCGCGGCATCTCGACCGGCCCGAACCGAATCGCCAGCGGATCATCTCAATGGTGGCAAACCTGCAGGGAGAGATCAGCCGGCTGGAGGCATTGTCGTTCGACCTGCTCGACGCCGCGCGCATCCAACGCGGGCAGTTCGAGCTCGAACTCGAGCCATGCAATCTGGTCGCAATCGCTTCGGACGTCATGTCCGTGCTGCGCCGGACCAACTTCCACTTGCCCACCCATCAGCTCGTGCTCGATGCCGCCAGCCCGGTCACCGGCGTATGGGACGCCCGGCGGCTGCGGCAGGTCGTCAGCAACCTCGTTTCAAACGCCTTGAAGTACTCACCCAACGGCGGGGAGGTCCGCGTCCGTATCCGACAGGCTGATGGTGAGGCGCTGCTGTCCGTCGAGGACCACGGGATTGGGATCGATCAGGCAGAGGTCATGAGCCTGTTTCAGCCCTTCGAGCGGGCGACGACTGTCCGGCAATCGATTGGAGGTGTTGGCCTTGGCCTCTACATCACGAAGCAGATCGTCGATGCCCATGGAGGCACCGTCACGATCGACAGCGTGCCTGGAGCAGGCAGTGTCTTCACCGTTCGATTGCCGGGAGCCGATACGCAGCCGTAGCCGATCACGATGTTCCCGTCGACGACCCGGTCTTTCGTCCGGAACCAGCGAAGCGACCAGTTAACTGATCGGTGGCCGGAACTGATTAGCGACTCCGGTGGGCTGGCCGGTATGCGACCAGCAGCAGGCCGTCGTCATCGACAATGCCAACATCCGGGCAGAATGTCTTGAGGCTCTCGGCGCCCGGTTCGAGTGGCGTCGTCTCGACGGTTGCCATACAGTCGTCAAAGGCGCCGAGCGGCACCTCCGCGTGCTCGGTCAGACTAACGATCTCAACGCGGTCGAGGGCGACGCCGTCAGCGATCTCCTGATAATAGCGTGCGCCAAGTAATGGCAGGCCAGGCATGTAGAGTCCGGCAACCGCGCCATCGGTACCCGCTTGCCAGGCGCCCTCATGGCCAACGATCTCCCCGTCGTCGTAGAAATCGACCTCTTCGCCAAAGTAGAAGACACTGCCGGTCTCGCGGCACAGTGCATAGTAGTTACGCGAGACTTCCACGACTTCATCGTTGGCGAAGTGTCGCTCCTCAATCACACGCGTCCACACGCCATCGACTCGCTTCGTCCGACCGAGGACGGTCGTGACGAGTTTGGCTGGCTCGCCATCTTCCTCACCCTCATGGACGGTGCGCGTGCCCGGGTCGAGGCTGAAGAAAATGTTGCGGCCAGTCGTGCTCCAGTTGCAACGCTCCATGTTGAACGTCTTCGTAAACGGATCATCGATCTTCGGCTGGTGGGCGAGGACAGGAACGGCTGCCGCGACGCCAATGAGTGTGCAGACCGTCACCAGCAGCACCATCACGCGGAGCGGATGTGGATTCCGTTTGTCGAGCATGACCGCACTCCATTCACAGATGCCCGCGAATGTGTCCCGAATGCGCCGGAGAAGCGTTGAGCGCTTCTCCGGTCTGTGAATCTGTCGGGGAAATCAGTCGTCAGAATCGACCGAGACGAGAGCGCTTTTCTTGGCGCCCTGGGTGTCAACAAGCGCCCGATCACGCATCATGGCGGCTGCGACAGCAGGCCGGTGCCGTCATCGATCGTTGCGACGGTACGGCTGTTTTCGTCTTAGTCGTCGTCGTCATCGCCCGTCGTCATCACCGTCGTCATCGTCCGACGCCTCGGTTTCGAGGATCTGTCCGCTGTTGCCATCCACCTCGACCTCGTAGCCGTTGGAGAGGTTGATCTCATAGACGGCGCGGCCGTCCTCTTCTTCCAGTTCAACCGACGTCGAGGTCGTCCCAGGGAACTCGCCAATCGCGATCTGGACAGCCTCTTCTTCGCTCAGTTTGGCGTCCGGGTCACCTTGTGCGAGGCTCGCGACCGGTCCGGCAGCCAGCCCTCCCACCAGCAGCAGTGAGCCTGCGCCGGCGCCTATCAGCCAGCGCTTGCGCGTCATCAGTCTTTCCATCCCGGTTCCCCTTCTGGTGGTCAACAATCGCCCGTCCGGATCGACCGCCGGATTTGGCGGCCGATCGCTCTGTATCGATGATGTCGGTGGGACGTTAAAACGCGATGAACTGAGGATGAGAGTTTATCGACGAGCATCGTCAGATGACTCCGGACGGGTCGGCGGGCACGCTGTCGTTCGGCATGGCCGAGACTGGGACAAGCCGGTCAGCAACCTGGTCGACAACGTCGTAGCCGGAGATCACGGGCGGGCTGACCATCATGTCGCTGATCCGGATCAACAGCGGCAGGCTCTTCCGGCCACCGCTGGAGGCGCAGGCGTCGTCACGCCACCAGGTGATTGAGACAGCCCGGTGGGTTGCCTCGTTCATCAGGAACGTCGAACCGAGGAAGCCATCCATCCCGTCGAGGACTGCGATAATCTGGTGGTACATCGTCGCGGCCTCGCTGCGGGTAATGTGCGGACGGGCATGGTACTCAACGACTCTTGCATACATGGAACCGGTGGCTCCTTCCCCTTGATACCCGGCGCGTTCGCGCCGGCCAGGACTCCTACGACGAATATCCCATTCCCTGCCTCGAATGCGTGTCGGGCATTGCGCCACCAGTCAATTCGCTCAGCAAGGTCAGTTCGTCGGCGACAAAGCGTGTGATCAGGAAGCGCTTTCGGACGGCATCCTTTCCAAACGAGCCAAGCCGATCGCGCTGCTGCGGATAGCGAAAGAGCTGGATGATGCGCTCCGCGAAGGCTGCGTCGTCGTCCGGATCGATGAGATAGCCGCCGACACCATCCTGCATCTGGAGCGGGATACCGCCGGTTCGGCCCGCCACAACTGGTGTACCCTTCCAGAGGGCCTCCGAGACAATGAGCCCGAATCCCTCACGGATCGACTTCTGAATGATGACGTCGGAATAGCGCTGGAAGGCGTTGACCTCGATGTTCCCGATCCCGGTCAGGTTGGTCGCGACCGTGATTTCCAGATCATCACCAACTTCAGCCTGGATCTGGCTCTTCAGCGCCCACGCCTCCGGGTCATCGAGCGCCATCGAGCCGAGCAGCGCGAGCTGGAGCCCCTTCACCTCGGCGCGTGCCATCCGGTAGACCCTGATGACGCCAAGCGGGTCCTTCCAGGGATCGAAGCGCGAGACCTGGGTCACGAGCGGGCGAGATGGATCGATCCCGACCCAGTTCATGATCCGCTGGCTGATGTCCCGCGGCAACTCCAGGTTCTTGGGCGAGAGTGGATCAATCCCGGGCGGGATGATGTGGACGTGCTTGTCTGCGAGGGCTGTCGGTACGAACTCCGGCATCGTAAAGACGAGCGCATCGTACTCATTGATGAACGGCAGCAGGAAGTCGAGCACATGCTGGTTCGGGTTTGAGGTGTCGATATGGCAGCGCCAGACCCAGGTGGCGTCATCGCGACCATGCAGGTTGAGCAGCGCGACCGGCTGCGGATCGTGGACGATGACGACATCATACTGACCCACGAGCTGCTGGGCGTTGTAGGCGCTCTGGAGCAGGAATGTCTCGCGCTGCTCGTCGGTCAGCGTGAATTCGCTGCCCTGGAGTGCGTTGTGGAACCCCTTCGTGATGCTGAAGAACGCAGGATCGACGGAAATGACGCGCCACTCGACGTTGAGGCCAAGCCCGAGCTGGATCGCGATCGACGAACGAAGCAACTCGGAGACGCCGCCGCCGTACGATGTGGCGTTGAGGTGCAGGATTCGCTTTCCACGCAGCAACTCCGCCAGATCGATCAGCCGGGTGACACCAGCGGAACCAATGAACGGTTCATAGTCTATGATGCGAGCCGGCGTGATATCGACGCGTTGCAACATGTGGAGAACCCTCTCTTCGACAGCACGCCGGCAAGGGCGACGGACGCGGTCACCGGAAGCTGGCCACTCGCGTGCGCTACCGGTAATCCGGAGTGGTCACCTGACTGAATCGATATGCGAGTGTTCGGCGCGTTCCTTGATACCCAGTAGCATCTTACGCTCCATCACGAAGTGCGGGATCTCGATGCAGAGGGCATAGAACAGCGCCGTCATCCCTCGACCAACCCGGGCACGACCGATCAGGCGCGTCTGCTTGCCATCGTTCGTTGGCTCGACGACGTAGACACCCCAGCCCTCGATGCCGAAGATTCGGTTCGGCTCGAATCGGCTCACCATGAGTCCGGTCAGCGGATGAAGCTTGACCGTCTCGCCCACCTCGCGATGCTGCCACTCGGGGTGTATCCGCTCGGCATTGACCATCTGGCAGCCAGCCAGGTTCTCGAGCCACTCATAGCTGTAGAAGCCGCCGCGCTCCTGGCCGATCTGCGCCAACCAGGGCCAGACAGCCTCGACCGGCGCGTCGATCGTGATGGCACGCGTCATCTGAATGCCGGGATCCGGCTCCAGATCATCGCCGGGGAGTGTCTTGACGACCTCCTCGTCAGTTGCTCCCCAGCGGAGATGCCAGGGGCGGATCGCGAACCAGTAGGCCGCCAGTAGCGCCGTGCCAAGGACCGCAAACGGCCGCATCCGCCTGCTCAGCAGGGCCGGGACACTGCCCAGCGTGACGATATCGAACACGATTGACGGGCCGATGACCACGCCGAAAGCGCGTAGCGCGTCGACGACTGTGCCCGACCTGTCGAGCGAGACAGCCATCTCCGGCTCAGGCACAGTTGGCATGGCTTCAGCGGCAACTCGGGCAAGTGAGGACTGATCGACCGGTCGTTGCGGATCGAGCGCGATTTCAGTTGCCATCAGTTCCTTCCATTTCTCTGGTTGGTGGCCGCGCCGGTCTCGTCCCGGGCGGGCCACCAACAGATTACGTCAACTGCGCGGGCAGGTTGAGCGATGGTTGCTGGGCGGCTGGCTCGGCCTGTGGGCCGCGCCACGCCTGCCAGGCCAGCAGGAGCAGCGCGCCGCTGCCGACGACGCCGGCCACGAACGCGATCATCGGGCCAAACCACGGTATCCAGCTGACGGACTGCAGGATCAGCAGGCCGAGCACGGCTGGAAGATACGGACGCTGCCCAGCGGTACGACGGCGCATGATCAGCCTGCCGAGCTGTGTCCCAGCTACCAGATAGCCAGTGAACCAAAGCACCGGCAGCACGAAGACGAAGTAGCCGATTCCCATTGGAATGCCGACCAGCGTGAAGATGGCCAGCACCATCAGAACCGGCATCGCGATCCAGGCGACGAGCGCGGCAAGGACTGCCGGACCGGGATTGTGCGCAATCTGGTCACCGGCGGTCGTCAGCTGGCGTCCGGCGACAGCGGCAAAGACAATCCCGGCGGCCAGGACGACCAGCGTCATCCCGAGCCAGACGAACGCCGAGATCAGGCCTAGTTGCCAGACGTTGAGGAAGTCGGATCGTTGCGAAAACTCACCAGCGATGACGGCACCGTCAGCACGGACGAGTGTCCCGTCAACGATATTGACGTTGTCGACGCGTGCCGACGGTTCGAGTGTCAGGGTGCCGCGGATGACGGTGATGTCACCATCGACCTGGCCGGTGACGATAGCATCACCGTCGATGACAAGAAGCATCGAGTCGATCGTGCCATCCATCGTCACGTCATCGGAGATCACCACCACGGTCTCGTGCGTCTCTCCCGGAGCAACAGTGATCGGGCCGTTGATCCGCAGCAGCAGATCGCCGTCGTCGTCACCGTTCTGTGCGAAGACGGCCGCCGGTAGAAGCGCCACGAGGACGCTCACGACGAGTAACAGGAAACGAATCGTGCGGCTCATCGCGTCCTCCCTTCGCATCAGTCTCGATGCGGAGCCGTTCGGTAATAGCTGAGGGGCGTTGTTGAATGCATGCATCTGGTGCCTTCCTTCCTGCTGGTATGCCGCCCGTCCTGCATGCGGAACTACTCAAAGCTGAAGCTGCGAATTACGGTTGTCGGGTCGTAGGCGTAGCTCGGCGCGGCCATTGTGTCAGCCGGGCGTGGCTCGATCGTGAAGCCCGGTACGTCGGGCAGACCGTCCTTGGTCTCCTCGATCGTGACGACGACCGGCTCGGTCGATCGGATGGTCAGCGTCAACTCCCAGCCGGCTGTCGGGACGTTGCGGTAGATGATCGGGAACTCGCCATCGCGTGCCCAGTCGAGGCCGCTCAGGTCGAGCGGACGGCCATCGACGGCGACGGCAACAACCTCTCCCGGCGCGTCAATGTCGGCGACGCTGATGCGGGCGTTCTCCGGAGACGTGATGTTGAGTGTCAGCGTCCGCAGGTCACCGTCGGTCATGTCGTTGATGACCGTAACCTCCGGTGGCGCGAGGGTCGCGAGCGGGGCCGGGGCAACGAAGGCGGAGAGCGTCCCGAGCATGGCGGTCTCGTGATCGACGGCCCTGGTCTCCGCTGGGAAGAACTGGCGGGTCCAGTTGTCGAGCTGACGATCGTAGCTGACCCACTGTGCCTGGCCGGTGTCGGCGTTCAGCTCGTAGGCGATCCGGTCGGGGCGGGGCTGATCGGCATCGAAGCCCGAGGTCAGGTTGCCCCAGGCCAGCAGCGCGACGGCCAGCAGCGCAACCGTGCCAGGCAGGGCCCAGCGGCGACGGCGTCGAGCGTTCGGCTCACCGGCAACGAAGTGCAGGTGCGGGACAAAGAGGCCGGCCAGTGGCGCGACGAAGATCATCAGCAGTCCCAGCAGGCCGAGTCCGGACAACCCTTCGAGCCGGTTGACGAGACCCAGCATCGCGTGGAGCGTTCCCGGCAGGATGACGATGGCCGGGACGGCGGAGACGGCAAGGATGCCGGCACGCCACCACTGGTGCTCGGCCAGTCGGCCGGCGTAAGACGACCAGGCCAGCGGCAGCGTTGCGAAGAGCAACGGCCAGGCGATCAGGTAGCTCATGCCGGGGAGGGCGACGCTGGCAAACCAGAGCGGCAGCAGACCACCAAGCAGGACACCGGCGACCAGATTCTGACGGCGAACGCGGCCGTCCAGCAGCGTGTAGAGCGCCGCGGCGACAGCGACGGTCAGGGCAGCGAGGGCGACAACATAGAAGCCGGACTGGTAGTTGCCGACGAGCATGACCTGGTAGTCGGGGTTGAACGCGTGGATCGCGAACCAGGTGGCGGCAGCGACGGTGACCGCGCCGAGCGTGCCGAGCAGGTAGACCATGGCCCCTGCCAGCAGGCCACGGCGGGTCAGCTGCCCGCGCCGGATTCCGGTGAACAGCAGGGTGCCGATGATGGCGGTTTCGGCGAGCGCCAGCACGAGAGCCCAGGTCGCCGGGTAGTGGACGACGACGCCCGGCCAGATGTTGAAGAAGACGCGGTCGCCATTCTGTGGCGTGTCGGCCAGGTCGAGGTTGCCGAAGTGGCGAACGGCGGCGAGGGTGTTGTCGCCCTCCTGCTGGATGCTGCCGGGGTCGATCACGTCCGGGTTGTCACGGACAGTGTGGTAGACGGGCGTGTCGCCGAGGACGACAAAGCCGAGACCGAGGCTGCCGTTATCGGTGAACTCACCGAGGTCACAGTCGAGTCGGCCAGCCTCGTAGAGGTTGACGATCTCGGTCATCAGCGAGGAGGCACTGGCCTGCGGAGCAGCCTCGAGGAACTCTTTGACGAGCCAGTTGTTGTGCTGGCTGGTGGCGTAGAGGAGAGCCGGGCCATCGCCACCAGCTCCCTCGAAGTTGATCGCCAGCCGGACATCGTCCGCTAGCGGGTGCTGCTGGTTGAAGGCGGCCGCGCCAAGCATGCCCTCTTCCTCAGCGTCCGCGAAGACGACGATCAGGTCGTTGCGGAGCGCCGGACCGCCTGGATCGCGCGGATCGTCTCCAGTATCGTGACGACGCCAGAGCCGGCATCCATCGCGCCAGGACCGGTCGCGCCGGTGTCATAGTGGGCGTCGATCGCGATCGCGCCGGTACTGTCGGTGCCAGGCAGACGGGCCGAACGTTGTAGACCGTATCCGCGCCGATCCCTTCGGCGCCCCCCTCGCCAGTGACGGCGATCGAGGTCGTCCTGGACCTCAGTTTCAAGGCCCATCGCCTCCAGTTGGGCAACCAGGTATTCGCGAGTCGCAGTGTGGCCGAGGAGGCCGACGGCGCGCGGCTCGACGGTGATGACGCGCAGGTGCTCCATCGCCCGGGCGGCCGAGAACTCGGTTGCAGACGCGGTGGCCGGGACGACATCCGGTGTCGAGAGTTGCTGGAGGCCGGTCCAGACGAGCAGCGCGAGGACCAACAGCAGCGACAACCGTGGCAGCGCACCACTATAGCGTGGCATTGAAAGTTGGGATGTGCGGGGCAGGCCGACCGTTGGGAAGTGGCGTTGGGATTCAACTGCGGGCTTCATCTGAGGTCACCCTTCCGCTGGAAGCAGCGCTGCATGACGGCCAGTTCCGTGAAGGACTTCGTGAGTGAACCAATGGGAAACGGTGTTTGGGCCGTCATGGCGAAGCCGTCGTCGATGGCGAAGCTCCATGCGTAGGCCAGTTCGCCGTCCTGGACGATGGCGATCGTCGCGCCCGGAACACGCGAGTCGTCGAACTGAGATTCGACAACGGCATTGATGTCGTCAACTGCCTCGTCAGCCGTGACCGGTTGCCCGGTGAGACGCAGGCTATCGACAACGACCCACCCGATCGCGACGATCCGTGGCAGGCCCCCGGTACGCATGAAGGCATCCTCCCTGCCGGCACCGTCCGCCGTCGACCGTCTGATCGGCGGGTGACGCCGGATCATCCGCAGGATAGCCCCGCAGGCACAACAGCGAGGTGCTTTTCAGGAGCCATCTGTATCAATCCTGTGTCAATCCTCGGATCGAGTTGATCCGCCAGGACAGTCCACGACGGGGAAGCCAGTGCCGCAACTGATGCGGTGATCACCGAGAACCAAGTGGATCGGGACGGACCGACGTCCATCCCGATCAGGTTTACGAGGTGTTCAGATGGTCGCGGTCTACTCGTATGCCAGCACTTCGCGCACGCTCAGCCGCCAGGCACGACGAGCCGGGAGAACACTCGCCAGCACCGAGAGCACGACGACGAGGACCAGCCACAGCAGGACGCCGAGGATCGAGAAGACATAGGCCAGCGGTGACTGCACGAGGGCGACGCCGATCAGATAGGCAAGCCCCCAACTCAGCGGCAGCGCGAGGAACGCGCCAAGCGACCAACTGAGCAGCCCGACGACCAATCCCTCAACGATCACGATCCTGGCAACCATGCCGTTCGACGCTCCGATTGCCCGCATCACGCCGATCTCGCGGGTGCGCTCGATAACATTGAGTGACATCGCGCCCATCAGTCCGAGCGAGCCGACGATCACCAGCAGGATGCTGACGACGACGAGCAGCACGACCAGGATCGTGAAGAGGCTTTGGGTTCCACCACGCATGTCACTGTTGGTTTCGACCCCCACGACCGGCAGGCCAGCAGCCCGCAGCTGCGCATCAGCCTGCTCCGCAGCGGCCGTTTGAGCCGCTGCGTCATGCCGCTCAGTGACCAGCACGACCCGGTTAATGTCACCGGCCATGTCGACGGCTGCGCTGAATGGTTCGTAGGGTGCATAGACGACGGGACCCATCAACTGGCTGGTGACGACGCCAACAACCGGCCAGGTGAGCTCGTGTCCCTCGGCGTTGAGGGTCACCAGGTCGCCGACCTCGACGTCCGACTCACCACTCTGGAAGTCCACGTTGACAACCAGCGCATCATTCTCACCTGGCTCAAGCCATCGGCCCTCGACAAGCGTCGGGCGAATGAGATCGCTGTCGTCCGGGACAGCCAGCAACCAGATGTTCGAGTTCTGGGTTCCGTCGGGACGCAGGCGCGATGCATTGGTAGCGATCCAGCCTTCGGCCTGCTCGACGCCTGGAACCGTCTCGGCCTCACTGATCGCCAGTTCGGCTGGTGTGGCCTCGTCAAAGTTGACCTCGACGTCATAGCTCCAGTACTGCATCATCTCGTCGAAGGTGCCGTCCAGCGAGGTCTGAACGGTCGCGACGCTGGCGAAGATCGCGCCTCCGAGCGTCAGCGTCGCCAATGTCAGGGCCAGCCGGCAGCTTGTGGGCGTGCTCGACCAACTCGACCTGCTCCAGCAGGGCCATCGCCCGCTCCGGTCGTTCGCTGGCGCGATACTTCCCGGCGAAATCCATCGGGAGCATCACGTTGTCGAGCACCGACAGCGTCGCGAGCAACTGAAAGAACTGGAAGATGATACCCAGGTTGTGACCACGCCAGACGGCGAGCTTGTTCTCGCTCAGGGTCTCGAGCGCCGCGCCGCAGACAAGCACCTCACCGCTCGTCGGCCCGTCGATCCCGGTTAGCACGTTGATCAGTGTCGATTTGCCGCTGCCCGACCGACCCGTAATGGCAACGAACTCGCCAGCGTCGATCCGCAGGCTCACCCCGCGTAGCGCCTGAAACAGGCCGGCCGCTGTCTCAAAGGCCTTGACCACATTGCGGAGGACGGCGACGGGTGGTCGCTCCGGTTCGGGATGCATGATGACCTTCAGTACGGATGAGCAGTGTTCTGCGACGACGTCGGCAATCAACCTCCTCTCACGATACTGGCTTCAGTGTTACCGGGATGCGCCGTCCGACGGATGGACGTGTCAATATCGTGCCAACGCGTCAAAACAGACAGTGCAAGCCTTGTGCTTTGCTGGGTATTGCTTAGCAATGAGGTTGGCAAGACAGGCATGGTTATCAACCAACGATCAGATCCTGCCGCCTCCGGGTCGAGCCGGGCAACTCTTCGGTGTTGAGTGAACCGTTGCTGCTTTTATGTCACCATGCGGTCCAGCCGCCGTCGACGAACAGCGTCTGGCCGGTGACGTAACTTGATGCGTCCGAAGCCAGGAAGACGATCGGACCTTTGAGATCTTCGAGCCGGCCGGTCCGACCCATCGGGGTACGTCGTTCGAGCTCGATGACGACTTCTGGGACAGCAAAGGCGTCGCCAGTCATCGCGCTGGGGAAGTAGGCCGGGCCGAGCGCGTTGACGCGGATGCCGTGCGGCGCCCAGTGGACGGCCAGGTCGCGAGTCAGGTTGATAACGGCGCCCTTGCTCGCGGCGTAGGCAGTGGCTGGCCCCGGCTGAGATGCGACGGCTCCGAGAATCGAGGCGATGTTGATGATCCGTCCGGAGGTGTGGCTGGCAATCATCGCCTTGGCCGCCTCGCGAGCGCAGAGGAACACCCCTGTCTGGTTGACAGCGACGACGCGCTGCCAGTCCGCCATGGTCAAATCCTCCGGAGGGCCGGTGACGGCGATACCTGCGTTGTTGACGAGGATGTCGAGCCTGCCGAAGCGGTCGAGCGTGGCGTGGACCATCCGCGTGACGGCGTCCTCATCGGCGACATCGACCTCAACCACCAGCGCGGACCGGCCGATCTTCTCGATCTCGCGAGCCGTCTCCTCAGCGCCCGGCACATGCAGGTCGGCACAGACAACGTCAGATCCAGCTTCGGCCAGTGCCGTGGCGAAGAGCGCGCCCAATCCCGAACCGGCGCCAGTGACGATCGCGACCGCGCCGGACAGGTCGAAATAGCTCCTGTGGGGTCTTCACAGTTTCCCTCCTCCAATGGATTTACGGACCACGACTTTCATTATCCGCCCAACCCACTCTCGGACGGATGACATCCGGGTCTAGAGTGTGTCAGTTCCGCAACAGCCTGTCAGAGATGTGGCGTAGCTTATGAGCAAACGAGGAGCACTCCGTCGATCAATTGTTGATGTGTTGACGCTGTCGTGCGCGACGTCCTTGCAACATACTGGCTCTCAACGTCATCTGCTACAATCATCGGCCCTTTGTGCAAGGTGACGATGGCGGCGGGAGGTCCGGTGCGGCTGTATGTCGAGGTCGCGAAGCGGGCATTCGCGCGCTTTCTCACCTACCGAGCGGCCAGTGTCTCCGGGTTGATTACCAATGCGTTCTTCGGGGTGATGATCTCGTACGTCTTCATCGCAGCTTACCAGGGACGTGTAGTCGAGGCTGGCTGGACGGAGAGAGATGCACTGACCTTCGTCTGGCTCGGTCAGGCGTTGCTGATGCCCGTCTATATATTCGCCTGGTGGGAGATCGCGCTGACGATCCGCAGTGGCGACAGCGGCGTGAGCTGGCGCGACGGATAGGGGTCGTCGTTGGTCAGCGTTCGCAGCTCTGGTGGGATCTGCCGCTCGAAGAGCCGGACATTGAGGGGATTGTGCGGCGGATCTATGTCGAGGGAATCTGAGAGTCGGGATCGGAGACGCGGATGCGTGCACAGGTTGCCCGTTGCCACCCGAATAACGGACAATCCACGGTGACATGAATTCCGCCCTTTCGTTCCGCTTCCCGCGTCCCGACTCCCGAATCACGAAGGAGGCCCCATGAGCCGGACGGCAAAGTCGTCGGAGATTACCGATATTAGCCAGCTGCTCGGCGATGAGCAGCGACTCTCGTCGGAGCAGCTTGCCGTCCTGGATGCGATCCAGAAGCGCATCCTCTGGCTCTCGACCCACATCATCCACCACGCCAACCACGTGCGCCCCAACAGCGACGGCATCAAGGTCGGCGGGCACCAGGCGTCGTCGGCGTCGGTCGTCTCGATCCTGACCGCGCTCTATTTCCACTCGCTGCGGCGGGGCGACCGCGTCTCGATCAAGCCGCACGCCTCGCCGGCCTTCCACGCCATCCAGTACCTGCTCGGCGACAGCTCGACCCGACAGTATCTGACGACGCTGCGCGAGTACAGGGGCTTGCAAGTCGTACCCCAGCCGCACCAAGGACCCGGACCCGGTCGACTTCTCGACCGGCTCGGTCGGGCTGGGCGCGGTCGCGCCGCTGTTCGCCGCGCTCTCGCACCGCTACGCGCGAGGAGCACTTCGGCGAGGTCACCAGCAACCGCTTCATCGCCCTGATCGGCGACGCCGAGCTGGACGAGGGCAACATCTGGGAGGCGCTGATCGAGGAGGCGCTGGCGCACGTCGGCAACGTCTCTGGATCGTCGACTCAACCGCCAGTGCCTCGACCGGGTCATCCCCGGCATCCGCGCCACGCGGCATCAAGCAGCTCTTCGCCGGATCCGGCTGGCGGGTGCTGGAAGACGAAGTATGGCGCGGCGGCTGCGCGAGGTCTTCGCCAAGCCGGGTGGCGATGCCCTGCGCCAGGCGATCGACGACATGGCCAACGAGGAGTACCAGACGCTGATCCGGCTGGACGGCGCGACCTTGCGCGCCGCGGCTGCTCGACCGGACCAACGTCGACGACGAAGACTCGAAGCGCGTCGTCGCCGACGTGCCGGACGACGAGCTGCCGGGCCTGCTGGCCAACCTCGGCGGGCACGACCTGGACGACCTGCTCGCACGCCATCGACGAAGGACTCTCGCACCCGGCGACCGGCCGACGGTGCTGTTCGCCTACACGATCAAGGGCTGGGGCCTGCCGTTCGCCGGCGATGCGCTCAACCACTCGGCGCTGCTCAACCCGAACCAGCTCGACCCGGTGCGCGAGAGCCTCGGCATCGCCGCCGGAGAGGAGTGGGCGCGCTTCGACCCCGATTCCCCGGAAGGGCAATGCTGCGCCGCAGTCCTGGGAGCGCATCTACGGCGGGCGACCGCGTCCCGCGCCGCGCCGTCGAGGCCGAAGCGATCCCGGAGCACCTCGGCCACGACCGGACCAAGCAGACCAGCACCCAGGAGGCGCTCGGGCGGCTGCTGACGCGACTGGCCGACCTGCCGGAGGTCGGCAAGCGCATCGTGACCGCCGCGCCGGACGTCTCGGTCTCGACCAACCTGGGCGGCTGGATCAACAAGGCCGGGGTCTTCGCCAGCGCAGGAAGCGCCGACCTGGCGACGAGCGGCCCGCGCCTGCTGCGCTGGGAGCCGAAGCCGAGCGGCCAGCACATCGAGCTGGGCATCTCGGAGATGAACCTGTTCATGCTGCTGGCAATGTTCGGCCTCTCGCACGAACTCTGCGGCCAACTGCTCTTCCCGATCGGCACCGTCTACGACCCGTTCGTCTGCCGCGGGCTGGACGCGTTCATCTATGGCGTCTACTCCCACCGCAAGTTCATCATCGCCGGCACGCCCAGTCGGGCATCTCGCTCTCGCCGGAGGGCGGCGCGCACCAGTCGACGATCACGCCGTCCATCGGCATGGAGCTGCCGAACTGCGCGCCTACGAGCCGGCCTTCGCCCAGGAGCTGGAGTGGATCGCTGCTCGAAGGCGTTGCGCCAGTGCTGCGACCGCGAGCATGGCCTCTCCAGCTACCTGCGCCTCTCGACCAAGCCGATCGAGCAGGCGCTGCTGGAGCCCGCCTCAGACCGGCTCGGCCAGGACGAGCTGCGCCGCCAGGTGCTGCCCGGCGGCTACCGCCTCATCGATGCGCCGCCACGACGCGCCGACGCCGATCCCGCACGACACCGTCCAGATCGTCACCAGCGGCACGATGGTCCCGGAAGCGATCGAGGCGGCCCGCCTGCTGCACGACGAGGGCGTGGCCGCCAATGTGCTGAACCTGACCTCGGCGCAACTGCTCTTTAAGGAATGGCAGCGTCACCAGCGCTGGGAGATGGGGCTGGAATCCGACGCCCGCGCCCTGCCGATGCACCTCGACGAGACTGCTCCACGCCAGCGAACGCCGCGCCCCGATCGTGACCGTGGCCGACGGCGCGTCGCACGCGCTGGCCTGGCTGGGCAGCGTCATGGCGCGCAGTCGTCTCGCTGGGCGTCGACGACTTCGGCCAGTCCGGCTCGCGCGCCGACCTCTACCGCACTACGGCATCGACGCCGAACACATCGCCAGCGCCGCCTTCGCGATGCTCGACCGGCGTGATGGGGTCGTCGGCTAGAAGCAGGAGCGATCCGCGATGGTCCTCAGTGACATCGAGTTCCTGCTCCGGTCGTCTGATGCTTCGTGGACGTATGAGATGTGGGAGCGGTTGCCGAATGATGGCAACCGCTACGAGATAATCGACGGTGTGCTGTACATGGCGACGGTGCCGAGTTTTTGGCACCAGCGTGTCGTCAGCAACCTGCTCCGCGACATCGCGATCCCAATTGAGGATCAGGGCGTCGGGATCGGTACGATGTCTCCGATCGGTGTTGTCATGCCCGGCGATGACCCCGTCGTTCAGCCCGACTTTCTGCTTATCCGTGTGGAACGACGGAGCATCATCGCGGCGGATGGTCGGATTCGTGGCGTCCCTGATCTGATCGCGGAGGTGCTCTCGCCAAGCCACCCCGACTACGACGTGTTCGTGAAGCGAGGTGGTTACGCCTGTGCCGGTGTTCCCGAGTACTGGATCCTGCGGCCTGAGACGCGGGATGTGCTTGTATACAGCGAGCCTGATGCGACGCTAGCGGACTTCACCAGCCTGCAGCGGTTCAATGTGGACAACGAGCTCGTGTCACCGACGTTGCCGATCAGGGTTGCGGTTGCCGGGTTGTTCGAGGATGCCGCACCTTGTGGCGGGTCAGAGGAGTAGCGGGTGGGTGGCTGCCCGGCCGCAATGGGTGCTTCCCTTTACTCGAACGGTTTGAGGGCCGATATGTGTGCCATGTTCGCTCAAGGCGTTCAAGGTGCTCAAGGCGCTCATGGTGTTGACGATCATCGGCAGAAGTGAGTCGAGTGAACTCAAGTTGATCATGCTCATTGGATGAGCCAGTTGAAATGGTCGTGATGAGCCAGTTGGACTGGTTGGGTAAGGGGGTCAAGGCGGCCAAGGTGGCCAACAGTGACACTGTGACCGGGTTTGGGCAGGTTGGCAATGTGGGCGGTAGCTCTGGGTCGGTGGGTTGTCGATCTCAGGGTGCTCGCGTAGGTGGCGCGACGTCGGACGGCCAGTATCTCGCGCTTCATTGGTGTCTGGAAGCCGCCGATGACCGGCAGACCGGCGTCGCGCAGCACGACCGCCAGATCACAGGCACGCAGGATGACGTTGCCGGGGCATTTGCGCGAGCAGAAGAGCGCGATGTGCGGTCGATCAAGCCCTCGCACCAGCCGATATCTTGCAAGCAGATCGTGCAATGTGACACCTTTGATCGCATCGTGGATCGGTCCTGCTCTATGAACATTGCCTAAGGGCTATGGACAATGTTCATTGATTTCGGCGTGTGTTCTTATCAACTGTCAATAGGATGCTAGCAGGCCACTTGCACCTGATTAGACGGCAATGTACTTCTGTTGCGGGTGGTTCGGGCGATCTGGGTACAGAAACGAGATGCGCTCGCTACTCACGAGCGACCGAATGATCTCTCTCAATGCCCCTTCGTCGCGGTCCATTAACCTGGATAGTTCACGCAGGGAAAGCGGCTGAACCGTACAGAGCTTCACAAGGATATCGTCGCGGGTCGTGGCATCGAGGCGCCGGCGTTCGCGAGCGGGCCGCGCGATCTCCTGGAGAAGTTGGTGTACGTCCACGGAGTCGTCCTCCGTACCTGTAGACTTCGCTTCGTTACCTGTGGACTTCCCTTCACTACCTGTAGAGCTCTCCACCTTACTTGTAGAGTCCGCTGTGCCGGTGTCATCAAACGGGAGAGCAACCTGCATAGCAACTGCGAGTGCTTGGGGGCTTAGCTCATACCGGGCGGACCTACCGCCACCGACCATCTGCAGGAGTTCGCGATCGCGAAGTCCGCGTAGCACGCGTGTCGCATCCGCCGAGTGGAGACCAGTAACACTCCTGAGCGTCAAGTTGTCAATTGTTCCTGTGTGGCGAGCGGAAACGAGCGCGAGTTGCTCAGGTTCACTCCAGTCATCACCCAGCGAGATCAGCCATGCGCGGTCGTCGTCGCGGAGAAAATGCGCGTAGCGCAGTTCCAGCGAGAACTCGTAGCGCTCAGTTCCGACATCAATCGCCGGGAGTTGGAAGCCGAGCGCCCGCCATGACTGGATGATCTTGGCCATGCCGCTGCCCGCTTCTTCCGCCAGTCCGATCAGTCGAAACATCGTCACGAGATCGGGGTTTCGCGGATCGGAGCGATCGCCACTGATCAAGTCGGTGACGGAAACTCGTGAGTTGCCTGGGTTACGGAACGAGTAGCCTTCTGGAAAGCGGCGGATCAGCGATGCCTGGGCCTCGGAATAATCCGCGTGGACGAGCAGGTTCACGAGTGCTTCACGTAAGGCAACATGGACCGGACTCTGATCTACTCGCGTTTCACCTTGTAGACGGAAAGGCGTGGGAAGATCTGCGGTCAGCCGCGGAACGATGGTGTCGAATGCGCCGAGAAGATTGCCCTCCCACGGCACGCGATCGTCCCACCGGGTATCCAGATTGACCTCGCTGGGGATAAGCCGGAAATCGATGAGGTGGCGGCTTCGCCAATCCCGGATTGCGCCATTGGTTCCGAGCAGCAGGAGGCCAGCGACGGTAATCCCTTCAGCTCCGGATTCACGATCCCTCCGGTAGGCGCGGATCGCTTCAAGGAAGCGTTGGTCGTCATATGTGTTCCATGGCGACTCTGGATTCAACGTCTGGAAGCGCCGTCGGTAGCTGGCGAGCGTTGTTGGGTCCAGGTCATTGAGCGTGTAGTACTGAAGGATCGCTGAATCTGAAGCATCGTTAGACGCCTCGCGCATCATGCGGTCGACTTCGGGCTTGGTGCAATGGTAGTCACCCGCGTGCCGGCGCACGTAGGTTCCAAGGTATGGGTTGCCATTGATGTAGACCGGCCGCTCGCGGCGAGCCGTAGCCGGGACGCGAATTACGATGATCGATGTGCCATTCGTTTGTTCGATCGATGCGTCCATCGCCCCACAGACAGGTTGACTGATCTTCTGCGGATTGCGCATCTGATCGTAGAAACTCTGGAGCATCGCCGGGGGATCGGGGATGCCAACGACCTCGAATAGTGACTGCTCGTCGACCCCAAGGATGATCCAGCCTCCGATCGTGTTCGCGAACGCGCTTACGGTCGGCCAGAGGCTCTTCGGCAGCCCGCCACGCGCCGCCTTGAACTCCAACTCCAGATCTTCCGGCACCCGCAACCGCTCGCGCAGAAGTGCGAACAGGGGTGACTCAACGCTCACAGTTATCCTCGCTCACTCGTCCCGACCGCGCCCAGCTCGTCGCGCGCCACCGCTACGCAACGTCGACCTGAAGCTGCTTCAGGTTGAAGCCTGGGACATGCCGCGAGACGCGCAGGACCTCGATCCCGACAACGTGACTCTCGTCGTCGAAGTCGAGGATGATTCCCGGCTGGACTTCTTCGGACTCGATGATGCGGGCGTCGCTGAGACGGATGTAAAGCGCATCGGCCTCTTCATCAAAGCGTACTTTCACAGCCGGTTCCTTTGCCCTCGATCGAAGTACACCGTGACAATCCGGGGTGGCGTTGTCGTCTGATTGTAGACGACGCGCAGCACACGGTTGTCATATTCTGGAACGCGCGCCAGCGCGTGGCGTAGCTCGGGATCGGTGCAGTCCATCTCGACCATCGCTGGATTGAGCAGCGTTCGCGCGACCCACTCAATCGAAATCTCGCGATCCTCGATCTGGTCACGCGCGTGTTGCGTCAGTGTGAATCGCGTCTCCAGATCGTCGCGTCCGCTCACTCGTCGCCGGCCAGCCCATCACGCCCCATCCGTCACTTGATGTCGTAGTTGATGATGAAGTCCAGTTCCTCGTCCGTGAACCTGTAGTGCTCGGCCAGCACCCGATCAATCTCGTCGATGATGCAGGTCATCGAACTGTTGGCGATTCGAGAGAACTATCAATCATTCAGATTCATGGCGGAGACGACGATATGGTAAACGCGATTGTAGGCCCGGTTGTGTGACGGGCGCAACGCTCGGGATGGAAACCTTGTTTCAGATGGACCGTCATCCCAGACGACGCACAACCTCTGCGAGGTCGAGGAGCGGAGCAGTCGAGCCGGTGGGGGCGACGCCGATGACGGCGGTGATGGTGAGGGCGAGGAGGGCGTCGTCGGGTTGGGAGGCTGGGCCGATGACGATGAGGGTGGTGGGAGTAGATTCGGGCAGGCCGAGGGCGTGGGCGGTGTCGATGAGGGGGATCGGTTCACGGCGCCAGGCGAGGAGGCCGAGGATGGTGGGGGTGGTGCGAGGGAGGCGGGCCGGTGGGCGTGGGTCGCTGATGTGGCGGACGTAGTCGATTGGCAGTAGCCAGGTGCGGTCGCTGGCGTCGAGTCGGAGTTCGAGGCAGTCGCCGATCGGCGGGGTTGCGAAGAGGGCGGCGGTCGCCGCGGTCGCGCCGGATGGGGTTTCATCGGGTTTGGCGTGGAGATGTCGGCGCAGGGCGGGTATGTCGATGACGAGGTCGAGTGCACCGTCGGTCTGCCAGGCGACAGCGTGGGTCAGCAGTCGGTCGACGGAACCAAAGAGCGGCGAGAGCCACTCGATGTCGCTGGCCGGGAGCGTTGTCGTGCCGTAGATGGCATCGACAAGCAGGCCAGTGGCCGGACTTCCACGCAGGATCAGCAGCCGTTGGTCGTCAATTGTTGGGCCGTCAAGTTCGAAGATCGTCCGGCCGTCAGCGATTGGGATCTCGCCGCCACGACTGAGGACGGCACCGGCCCAACTCTGGCCCGATCCACTGGTTGTCATCGCTGATGGCGAGAGGATCGTGGCGATGGCTGCCAGCGGCAGCGCGAAACCGACGCCACCGATTTCGACGCGGATGATGTCGGTGGTCTCGGGACGCGATGTGGGTGACGGAAGCGCTGTGCGCGGTGGTGCGGTCGCGAGCATCTAGGCCGGCTCCTCGTCCCGGTCGGCGGTCTGTGCCTCCAGCGCGGAGAGGCGCCAGATGTTGTCCTCGAGAGGCGTTGTGGCGTTGGTTCCGTCATCGGAGTCAGGTACCAGTGTCAACGGTGTTTTCTCAACGCGGGCCAGAATGACTGGGGGAGTCACGTTGTCGTCCTGTAGCAGCCGCTTCATACGCTTCCCCTTATCCTGCGACACGGATCGCGACCGTTTCGCGTTCGAGCGTCTGGAGCAGCTCCTGCTCCTGGAACGGCTTGACGATGTAGGCGTTCGCGCCGAGCTCGATAGCTTTATCGCGGTGCTTGCTGCTCGATCGCGAAGTCAGGACGACGACCGGTAGCGTCTGCCAGCCGCCACGGCGGAGCGAGTTGATCAGCTCGAAGCCGTCCATCCGGGGCATCTCGATGTCGGTGACGACGATGTCGATCCCGCCGGTCTGGACCATCTCGAGTGCTTCGACGCCGTCGTGGGCCTGGATGGTCGTCCACCCATGGCGTTCGAGGGTGCGGGCCAGAACGCGGCGGACAGAGAGCGAGTCGTCGACGATCAGGGCTGTCCCGACGCCGGGGTGGCCGCTGTCGATCGAGGTCGGCTGGGCGGCCGGTTCGGAGATCAGGCGCTTGCTGGTCACTTCGGTGACGTCGATGATGAGCGCAATCTGGCCGTCGCCGAGGATCGTCGCGCCGGTCACGCCGGGGGCAGCGCTCAGGTAGCGGCCCAGCGGCTTGACGACGATCTCCTGCTGGCCGTCGAGGGCATCGACGCGCATAGCCCGCGCCTCGCCACCGCTGCGAGTAACGAGCAGCCAGCCGGTCTCCTCGTTGAGCCGGTCGCTGTCGCCAGCCAGGCGGGTGGCGAGGTCGATGGCCGGGATGACGGTGTCGTTGATCTCGACCAGGGCGGCGTTGCCGACGCGGCTGAGCTTCGCCTGGCGGCGGTCGGCGACGAAGTCGACATCGGCCAGCGGAACAGCGTAGCGGCGGCCACCGGCTTCGACCAGGAAGGCCTGGGCGACGGCCAGCATGACCGGCAGGCGGAGCTGGAAAATCGTCCCGGCGCCGGGCTTCGTATCGACCGTGACGCGGCCCTTGACACGCTCGACCGCCTCGCGGACGGCGTCAAGCCCGACGCCACGACCGGAGATACTGTTGGCACTGTCGCGGGTCGTGAAGCCCGGCAGGAACATGAGTTGGAGCGCCTCGGCCTCGGAGACGTGCTCGGCGGTGATGAAGCCGTAGGCACGGGCGCGTTCGACCAGCCGGGCAGTGTCGATGCCGCCGCCGTCGTCGATGACTTCAACGACGGCGTTGCCCCGATCCTGCCAGGCGCGGACGACGATCCGGCCATGGGCGGGCTTGTTGATGAGGGTGCGGACAGCCACCGGCTCGATGCCGTGGTCGACAGCATTGCGCAGCAGGTGCAGGAGTGCATCGCTGAGTGCATCGACCAGCGCCTTGTCGAAGGCGATCTCGCTGCCCTCGATCACGAGGTCGACATCCTTGCCGCACTCGTTGGCAACACGCCGGACGACGCGGTGTAGCAATGGCGAGAGCGTCGCCAGCGGCACCATCCGGATGTCCATCAGCTCGTCCTGGATGTCGTTCGTCAGGCGGCGCTGGTGGGTGGAGACGGTCTCGAAGTCACCGCGCAGGTTGCGGACCTCGCCAGCGACGGCAGCGATATCTGAGGCAACTTCGCCCAGCTCGCGGGCGAGGACATCGAGGTCGGTGTAGCGGTCCATCTCGAGCGTGTCGAACTCGTGCCGCAGGGCGTGGTCGTTGATGGCAACGATCCGGTTGTCTCCGGGTAGCGGCAGCGGTCCAAACAGGCTGGCTTCGCCGGCGACGCGTTCGAGCGTCTGCCCCGAACGACGGAGGCGGTCGGTCATATGGCCCAGCTCATCGAGCGAGGCACTGAGGCGTTGCAGGCGCTGGTCGAGCGTCGAGCGGTTGATGACCAGCTCCCCGACAAGGTTGAGCAGTCCGTCCAGCCTGCGCATCTCGACGCGCAGGTCGCCAGCCGTGCGTGCTGGTGCCTGGGCCGGTTCGGTCGTGGCAGCATCTTCGACCAGCATGTCGGCCAGCCTCTCGACGCCGGTCGCCTGTTCGATCTGCGAGGCCAGTTCCAGGACCTGGTCGGTGAAGGCGCGGTCGATGTCGGTTCCAGCGGCCAGGTTGTCCTCGATGGCGTGGCAGCGTTCGCCGATCTCGTCGAAGCCGGCCGCCGCCGCCGCTCCCTTGAGCGTGTGGAGGACGCGGGTCAACTCACGCAGGGCATCGACACTCTCGGGATCGCGTTCGAGCGCCATCGCCGCCAGCGTCAAGCTGTCAGCATGCTCGGCAGCCTCGACCGCGAACGTCTCGCGCAACTCCTGCTGCATGCGCTCGTCGCTGACGAACGTGTCGGCAATGACCGGTCGGATGATCTCTGGCGCATCGGAGGTTTCGAAGGCCAGGTCAAGGAGCGCATGGCCGAGCGAGCTCTTCGTCCTGGACCATCCCAGCCAGGGTGATCGGATGAGGATGGACACGGTCGATGCGATCGATAATCGGCGTGACTTCTTCGGAGATCAACTCCGGATCGCCTGCCGCTTCCGCATCGAGTGCCGCAGGCACAGCGGTCAGGTCGCCTGCACCACTGTCGACGATTTCGGCTGTCAAGGCGTCGATGTCGTTGGTCAGATCACTGGCGTCGGTCGGAAAGAACATTGCGTTCTGCGGCTGGAGCGAGGTTCGCAACCGCGCCAGCATTGCGATCTCGGCAGCGATCTCATAGACGTCGAGCTCAGGCTCGTCCACGGGAGACTCGGTACCAGGTGACTCCTCACTGAGGAGTTCATCAACCGTAGGCTCATCAACCAGATCCTCCGCAGCCAGACTCTCGTCAACGACGAACTCATCTACGAGGATCTCTTCAATCTGTGGCTCGACTTCGGCGGCTGGAATGCATTCGTCGTCGCCCGGATTCAGCCCGCCATCGGTCGTCGGGCTGAAGTCGGAATCCACCGGTTCGGTCGATCCGCTTGCCTGTGGCTCGATATCAACGAATGGCGTGTCCGCGCTATCGTTCGGGACTGTCGGCTCGAGAGCATCCCAGACGGACGCGATCTCATCGGCCGGAACGTCGATGGTGAGTCGTGTGGCTGCTTCGTCCAGCTCCATGACGCCTGGGATAGTGTCGGATTCGATTTCCTGCTCAACGAGATCGTTGACGATCGATTCGGTGTCGGCGCTGTGGACGACATCGGCCGGCTGATTCGCTTCGGCATCGACCTCGGCTGACTCATTGGGGGACAGCGCATCTGTGACGGCGATCGCGATGTCGGCAGGCTCAAGTTCGAAGGGTTTTTCTGTTCCCTGAGCTTCGATGACGACAGGCTGCTCGAAGGCGATTGTGTCCGCAGCGGGTTCGTCGTCTCTCTCAGCGCTGGGCAGACCGAACGGGGCAATCCGGGCGGTAATCGCGTTGGCGCGCTCGTTCAGCGCCCTGGCCGGCTCGATGAACTGAACGAGGTCGTCGAGAGTCTCCAGCATGCCAGTCAGCAGCTTGCGAGCGCTGAGGACGACGCCGAGCGTCTCGCGCTCGACTGGGACGTCGCCCTCGATGTGGGCATCAAGCAACGTCTCGATCGAGGCTCCGACCGACCCGATCAGTGGAAAGCCGGTCATGTTGGCGGCGCCCTTGATGGTGTGGGCATCACGCCGCAGGCCAGTCAGCAATGTGGGCCGGTCAGGTGCGCTGACGAGCATCAGCGCGCCGCGCGTGAACGAGGCGACCAGTTCGGTGGCTTCCTCTTCGAAGATCTCCCGCAATTCGGGATCAGCCTCGCCTGAGACAAAGTCGCTGGAATCGAGTTCGCTAGCGGTCACCGGCACAACATGAGGTTCCGCAACGACCTCGGTCGCCAACTCCTCGAACGGCGCTTCGAATGGCGCCAGAACACGGCTGACCAACTCATCGGTGTCGTGGCCGTCGGCCAGCGCGTCCATGTACCGGTGGATGCCGACCGACAGCGCCCGCGCTCGGACGAGCTTCTGATCGGGGTCGGGCGTGACCGAGTCGAGCAGGTCTTCGATCGTGTCTTCGAGTGCGCGCGCCAGTGCGACGAGCCCCGCGAAGGCAAGGACGCCGCTGGCGTCGCGGATGATCGCAAGGGACTCAGTCGCCTGACTGACAACCTGCGGGTCCGGAGCGGGCCGTGCCAGTTCCTCAACCGCCTGATCGATCAGCGCCAGGTACGGCTGAAGCTCCATGATGAAATTGTCGATCAGTTCGCTTTCGCCGTGTTTGGCCATCTGTTTCCCCTTTGGGGCGGGAATCGTGGTTCGGGAATCGAGGATCGGGATCCGAGCGCATCGATCCTCGATTCCCGATTCCCGAACCACGATTCCCGACTAATCGCCGTCCGCCGCGATGCCGACGCCGTAGTTCCAGTCCGGTCGTGCCGGGCGTGGTTCGTTGTCACGGCTGAGCTTGAAGGTCGAGACCGACTGGCGCAGCCGCTCGGCGAGCGAGGCCAGGTGGTTGACCGACTCTGCCGCCTGCAACGTACCGGTCGATGTCGTCTGGGTGATTTCGGAGATGTTGGTCATCGCCTGGGTGATCTCGACCGATGCCTGCGCCTGCTGTTCGGCGGCGCCGGAGATGGCGTCGATCAGCTCGGACAGACGACCGACGACGCCGTCGATCTGGACCAGCGCGCCTCCGGCTTCGTCGGCCAGTCGTGAGCCGGCGACGACCTCGCGGGTGCTGTTGTCCATCGAGACGACCGCTTCCGCCGTCTCGGTCTGAATGCTGGTGACGAGGCCGTTGATCTGACGCGTCGCGGTTGCGGCGCGTTCGGCCAGGCGGCGGACTTCTTCGGCGACGACGGCGAAGCCACGTCCGTGCTCACCAGCCATCGCGGCCTGGATGGCGGCATTGAGGGCGAGCAGGTTCGTCTGGTTGGCGATTTCTTCAATGAGCTGGACGATCTGGCCGATCTCCTGCGAGCTCTCGCCGAGCCGCTTAATCGTACGCGACGTTTCCTGGACCTCAGAGCGGATACGCTGCATCCCCTCGATCGTCGCGTTCACGGCCTTCGATCCGGCCTGAGCATTGGTGCGCGCTTCACGGGCGACTTCGGCAGAAACGGTCGCGTTCTGCGACACCTGCTGAATCGAGAGCGACATCTCGGTCACGGCCTGCGACGTGTCGGCGATCTGCCTGGCCTGCGTCTCGGAGGCGCGAGCCAGCGAGGCCGAGGTTTGCAGAATGTCGGCCGACGAGTTGCTGACGGCGACCGTCGTTTCGTTGACGTTGGAAATAATCTGGCGCAGCTCGCCGATCATGTAATTGAACGCGTCGGCGACCGATCCGAGCGTGTCGGCCGTCACCTGCGCCTCGACGGTCAGGTCTCCTTCGGCGACGTCGGAGACTTCCATCAGCAGGCCGGTGATCTGGCGCTGCAGGTTGTCGCGCTCTTCCTTCGTCTGAACCAGAGCGGTGATCTCATCGAGCATCTGGTTGACCGAAGCGGCCGTCTGACCGACTTCGTCCTGGCTCATGACGGTCGCGCGGGCGGTCATATCGCCCTCGCGGACGCGAGCGGAGACGTCGGCCAGGTTGCGGATCGGCTCGACCAGCTTGCGACCGAAGTACCAGGCGGCAGCCAGCGCGATGACGCTGACGACCAGCAGCAGGACGATGCGCGAAGTTGCGGATTGTGGCGATTGGCGCGAATGCGGCGTCGGCGTCCTTGTGGACGAGCACGCCCCAGCCGAGACCGGCCAACCGCTCGTCTCCACGGATCGGTGCGTAGCCGGTGATGACGTCCTTGGTCACATCGACGCCGTCGATCGTCGCGACGATTGACTCGCTGACGGTGTCCTGCCCGCCGGCCAGCGCGGCAGCGGCTGCTTCGGACTCCGGATAGACGCGGCCGATCTGACCGCCGAGCGTGCTGGCGACGACGGCGTGGCGGGTGTTAATCAGGTCGATCTGGACGTCGGACTCGATGCCGAGCCCGGTCATGACATTCTGGAGGTTATCGGCGGTCCAGAGCATCCGGACGACGCCGCGCAGGATGCCGGCCTCGTTGTAGGCAGGCGCGGCGACCTGGACGGCCATCTGGCCCGATCCGGCATCAACGGCGATGTCGGAGAAATAGACCTGGCCTGCTGGCAAGGTCACGACATCGTCCCAATAGGCTTCGGTTGCCTGATCGGTGTAGTTCTCACCGGTGCCGGCGAAGAGGGCACCGTCAGTGGTGAAGACGGCCAGGTCACCGTAACCCCAGACACCGTCGTGCTTGTTGAGGAAGTCCTGCTTGGTGCCGATGCCGACCGACTGTGAGAAGAGGAACTCGTTGGTCGTCAGCAGCAGCGTATCCTGGGCCGCTTTCTGGATCGCGTTGTCGAGCGCCTCGGCCGAGGTGAGCGCCTGCTGCTCGAGCGACTGGTCGATCTCGCTGTTGAGTGCCGACGACGACTGGACGTAGGTCATGACCGTCATCGCGACCAGCGGCACGAGGGTCAGGACGGCGACGAGCGTGATGATCTTGCGGCTGACGCTCCAGTCGCCGACGTTCGAGCCATTCCCTTGCTCGATCGATGATCTGGGTCCGTTGATCTTCCACCAGGATCCCCCTTCTGTTCGCCACCGCCCACCAGGCGGTCCGGCTGGATGAAGCTGCTAAAGACGGTCGCTGAGCAGGCCGGTTATCCGTTCCGCGCCCGAGCGGCGTGCGCTCTCGTCGGCGTCGTCCAGCAGCCGTGGCAGGTCGATCGTATGGATCAGGTCGCCGCCATCGCGATGGATGCCGGTGACGAAGCGGGTGAGTTGGTCGGGCAGCGCGCCGTCGAGATTGAAGCGCGATCCGGGCGAGAGGCGGCGCATGCCACGGACGCCGTCGACACCGAGCGCCAATGGCTCGATCGAACGGACGACGATGACACGGGCGTCGGCACGCTGGGTCCAGGTACCGAGGCCCAGCATCGCGGCCAGATCGGCGACGGTCAGGATCGTGCCGCGCAGGTTGGCGATCCCGCGCACCCAGCCGGGCCCGCCCGGGACCGGCACGAGCGTCGGGACACGCTCGACCTCAAGCACCATCCCGAGCGGAACGGCGATGTCGGTCCCAGCTACCGTCAGGACGATGTACTGCTCGCCGATCCAGGTTGGCTCGCGTTCGCCAACTTCCGGTGCGAGCTCGATCTGTGCCAGGTTCGCCATCCTCAGCCTCTTCCGTGTGTCTAGACGAAGCGCCGAACGGCGGCGACGAGGCTGGCCGGAGCAAACGGCTTGGTGATGTAGTCGCTGGCGCCCTGCTTCATGCCCCAGAAGCGGTCCGACTCCTGATCCTTCGACGTGACCAGGACGATCGGCACCTTCGACCAGCGCTCATCATTGCGGATCTGCCGGCAGAGCTGGAATCCATTCCTGCCTGGCATGATGACGTCGAGGACGATCGCGTCTGGCGTGGTCGTTTCGAGATGCGTGAGGGCTTCGTCGCCATTGGCGGCAGTCAGAACGTCGAAACCTTCTGCCTTCAATGAGTTGGACATGACCGCCATTTCAGTCGCGCTATCGTCAACAACCAGAATCTTTCGGTTCATCAGTTACTCCTTCTCAACGACGGGACGTGGGGCGTGGGACGCGGGACGTGTGCCTGGGATCGATCGGAATGCATCGCGCCCCGCGTCCCGCGTCCCGCATCCCGCGTCCCGAAGAGTTGCAACCGTCGTCTCACCTCCCCGTCAGGGCTTGCGCCCGCTGGAAGATGTCTTCAGCCGCCTCAGCCAGCGTGTCGGCGGCGGCCGGGTCAGCCTCTGAAAGCCAGCCAAGCTGCTGGACGAGCCGCTGCTGGATGACCTCGATAAGAGCTTTGGCGGCGACCCACCAGACGTTCGGGACGCCGACGCGTCGGAAGGTTGTAAGCAGGCGAGTCGTGTCGAGCTGGCGCTGGGTTTCGTTCCAGAACGGAATGATGAGTGGGTCGTTGGGTGCTCGCTCGGAGCTGGGCCGGCCAATCACGATCTGGGCGTCCGCCAGCAAGCCGTAGGCTCCGGCGAGTGCCATCGTGAGATGCTCGAGCGTTGGCGCGCTGATTTCCGCAGCGCTGATCTCATACTCGAGGGTCGAGAAGGCCTCAATCAGCAGAGACTCGACGATCAGCGCGTCACGACCATCTCCACCCGTCAGGTTGGAAGGCTCCGCCATCCGCGCGGCGTCCAGCACCGAGGCAAGATCACGGGTTGGCGCTGGATGGAGCGCGACTGAGAGATCGTCGAAGGCTGCCAGGAAGGTAATGTCGGACAAGTCTGGCTTCAGAATCCGTTCGTCAGTGCTGTAGGACGACAACGGCACGCCATCGGCGATCAGGACGATAACGGCCAGACCCTCTGTCACCATCAGCCGCAATGCGCCACTGAACTGCTGGCGTCGCAAGCGGGCGAGGACCGTGTCGAGCGACCCGCCGGCCAGCGTCAATGGGCTCAGACTGGTGGGTGGTGCGAAGAGTCCGGCCAGGCAGCGCGCCAGATCTGGCTTGAGCAGATGACTGACGGCAAACCATTCGCCCTGCTCGGAATCCAGCATGACGTGCAACGCTCGCGCACCTGAAGCATCGCCTCCGCGCGTCTGGGCCGTCTCGATCAAACGCCCGTCGGCGTAGAGGACAACCATCGTCTGGCCTGCGCTCGACAGCAGGACGTAGCCGTCGCGATCCTCGTTGATGATCTGGCCCAGCCAGGCAGCCAGCGTCTCGGCCGCAACCGGCTCGGCGCGGTTCGCGACTGGTTCCGGCAGAACGACGTGTGCCGGAGGAGCAATCAACGAGCCGGCCTCATGCACGGCAACGACGGCAGACATCAGGCGGCGACCGTCGGGACCGCGGCCAGTTGCTCACGGACGGCCTCCAGCAACTGCTCGGGCCGGAACGGCTTGGTCAGGTAGGCACTCACACCGGCACGCAGGCCGGCTTCGCGATCGGCGGTCGTCTCACGACCTGAGAGGATGATGATCGGCAGGTCGCTGAAGGTCGGATGGTTGCGGATGACCTGACAGAGTTGAAAACCATCCAGCGCGACCAGCATGACATCCAGCAGAAGCAGGTCGGGCCGCTGGCGTGCCAGCGAGGCCAGCGCCGTCAGGCCGGAATCAGCAGTGACAACGTTGTAACCCTCGCGACGCAGCGTCAACTCGACCAGCTTGCGAATGCTCGCGCTGTCATCGACGGCCAGGACGGTGATGTCACCTGCTGAATGGTCACGCATTGGTCTTGTACTCCTGAATGGATGAACTTCTATCTATAGTAGGTGGATGACGGTCCAGCAACACTGCGTCGATGGTCCCCAATTCCGTCTGGAAACCGGGGCAATACTCCCACGCGAGTCCGGTACTCGGAGGGGGACCAGCGGGTTCTGGAGGACGCGACGCGTCAGACAGCCCGCGCTATCTGGCCGGCTGCTCGCGCAGCGACCGGAGGGGTGTGAAGAGGACCGGGATTGGGGAGATGAGGGCTCCAACGGCGCAGAAGGCGATGGCTTCTCGCAGGCCGAGTGCTGTGCCGAGCGCGCCGCCCAGCAGCGCACCGAGGGGATAGGCGCCGTAGATCAGGAAACGGTGACTGGCGGTCACCCTGCCCTGGAGATCGTCGGGAGTCACGATCTGACGCAGGCTCCATTGCTGGATGTTGAAGATCGTCCCGGCAACCCCGCCCAGCAGCATGCCAACCATCAGCAGCGGCACGACGATCGGCTCCACTGCCAGCGGAACGAGCAGCCAGGTTGCGGCGCTGATGATCCAGCCACCAATGATGGTCGGCCCGACGCCGAACCGTCGTGCGACAGGTTCGGAAAGCAGCGCGCCGGGAATCGCGCCGATCCCCCCGGCGGCGAAGATGACGCCGAGCACAAACGGGCTGATCTGCAGGTCGCGGGTCGCGTAGAGGACGAAGAGCGTCTCAACCCCGGTCAGGAAGATGCTGGCGCTGATACCGGCGAGCACGATCGGACGCAAAAGTGGATGCCCGAGCAGCGCGCGCAGACCGGAGGCGATGTCGTGACGGATGCTGCTGGTGTCCGCGCGCTGGATCGGTGGTTCAGGCGTTCGAATCTGCCGCAGGAAGATGGCAGAGGCGACGTATGAGAATGCGTCGATAACAAGGGCAAACGGTGCTGAGATGAGTTGGACGAGGAGCCCGGCGACTCCCGGCCCGCCAGAATCGGCGGCCGAGTGGCTGATCTGGAGCTTGCTGTTCGCGTTAACGACCTGTTCGCGGCCAACGAGCGCCGGCACATACGCGTAATGGGCGACTTCGAAGGCCACCAGAAAGATCCCAGCGATGAACGCGACGGCGTACATCTGTTCGATCCGCAGGATGCCCAGCCAGGCCGCGACCGGGATCGACAACAGCAGCACGGCCCGGACGATATCGGCCACGATCAGGATCGGACGTTTCTGGCGGCGATCGACCAGGACACCGGCCAGCAGGCT
Organism: uncultured Chloroflexia bacterium; assembly: GCA_963763325.1. Classification (GTDB taxonomy): domain Bacteria; phylum Chloroflexota; class Chloroflexia; order Thermomicrobiales; family CFX8; genus JBBECJ01. The sequence goes on along the minus strand of CAVXOL010000020.1, from coordinate 82,551 downwards.
GAAGAGGAAGAATGGCGCCGTCTGGGCAGCGACCAGCAGCCCCATCTGGGCCGCCGACGCGTCCAGCAGGGTGACCGCCATCAATGGGAAGGCCAGTTTCGTGATCGACGAGCCGAACAGTGAGGCTGACTCCGCCCCCCAGAGCCTCAGGAAGTCGCGATTCTCCCACAACCCGCCAGTCAGGAAGCGACGCGTGGCCGTCGTTGCCGTTCCGAAGTTGTCAGTGCTCTCCATTGTCATGCGGCTCCCATCGCGTGAATGCACCCAGTGAAACGTCGTTTGATGGTAATATCATCGCAGAGGGCGTGCCACCTGTAAAGATCAGTTTCAGTGGTAAGATGGACGGATGAGCGAGACCGGTCACAGCCAGCGTGCGAGAGAGGCTTCATCCGATGGCGATTGGACATGTATGTGTCGAGGCATTGCGCTTTCTTGCCGGGCGGCTCTGCCTGGACTTCGTCAACTCGGTCGAGAATCGTGCCGGTGACCAGCCGGAGGATATCATCGGGACGTTACCGGATCTCATCGACTGGGCCAGGCATCGAAAGCTGTTCGGCGATGACGACGCGCGACAGCTGCTGGCACTTGCCGAACAAGAGCCAGAGCGCGCGGCGGAAGTGCTCGGCACGGCGTTGGCGCTGCGCGAAGCGCTCCATCGTGTGTTTCGGGCAATCGCGGACGGTGACGAACCTCGTGCCAGCGATCTCTCAATCATTCAGCGTGCGTACGGAGACGCGATTACCAATGCGCGACTCGGTCGCGGTGATGGGCGGTTTCGCTGGGACTGGCCGTCGAGCGATGACAGGCTCGACAGCCTGCTCTGGCCGATCGCGAGTTCGGCAGTCGAGCTGTTGACGGACGGCGATCCCTCGCGGATCAAGGTCTGCGCCAACCCCGACGGCTGCGGCTGGCTCTTCTACGACGGCAGCAAGAACGGCAGCCGCCGCTGGTGCAGCATGGAAGGCTGTGGAAGTCAGGTGAAGATGCGCCGGCAGTACGCGAAGCGGCGAGCATCGGGAACCAGCAAAGAGCAGTAGAGTCGCCGCTCGCAGTCCCGAATCCCGGTTCCCGATTCCGGCTACTCCTTGTATGATCGTCAGCCGCTACCGTTGGTGACGGGGAGGACGCTCATGCAGGACGAGACAACGCCCGGAAGTTCGACGCGCGACCTGACCGAGGAGACGCGCGCGATCTGGGACGCGAAGGCTGACTTCTGGGACGATCGGATGGGTGAGGGAAACCAGTTCCAGCGGATGCTGGTCGGCCCAGCGACCGAGCGGCTGCTGGCGCTGCGCGAGGGCGAGTGGGTGCTGGAGATCGCCTGCGGCAATGGCCAGATGGCGCGGCGGATGGCCCAGATCGGCGCAACCGTTGTCGCGACCGACTTCAGCCAGCGTTTCGTCGAACTGGCGGCTGCGCGGACTCGCGAGGCTGGCCTGGCCGATAAGGTGACGTATCAGCAAGTCGACGCGACCGACGAGGCAGCGTTGCTGGCGCTCGGTGAGGGCCGCTACGAAGCCGTCGTCTGCAACATGGCACTGATGGATATGACCGACATCGAGCCGCTGTTCCGGGCCGTAACGCGGCTGCTGGCTCCCGGCGGGCGGTTCGTCTTCTCAATCCCGCACCCTTGCTACAACTCGAACGCCATCCGGATGTCGCTCGAAGAGGAAGATCGCGGCGGCATGCTGGTCGAGACAGCCGCGATCAAGGTTGTTGACTACCTCGATATCCCGCCGGGCAAAGGGGCTGGGATGCCGGGTGAGCCTGCCCCGCATTGGTACTTCCACAGGCCGTTGTCGGTCCTGCTGCCAATGGCCTTCAACGCGGGCCTGGTCATGGACGGCATCGAGGAACCAGCCTTTGTCGCCAGCCCAGATCCCATCCGCGCGCTGGGGTGGGCTCGCTTCCCGAGCATCCCTCCAGTGCTGGCGGTGCGGATGCGTGTGATGCTGGGAAGGTGACCTCGTGATTTCGGCAGACATCACCACCTTCCAGAGCGGAACATAAGCACCGTGTTCAGTCGGTAGTGGGAACTACGACCCCGATCTACGTCCCGGCGTCTGGCGGCAGACAGGCGATTCGCCGCGACAATCCTCTCAATCGAATGGTGAACGGTTGCGCTGAACGCGATCGGGTGCTGTGTTGCAAGGACGCCGTGGCCGCGAGGACTCATTGCCATGGGCGCTGGATGACGTGCGGCGTTCCGGTCGTCAGTTCAGATGCAGACGTCCAGGCTGCGCGCACCGCTGAACTCGAAGAGTCCCTGTTGCGTTCGCTAGCCGATTGCACCGTCGCACGCATCAGGAGGAATGCATGCCACTCAACGAATACCAGCCAGGGTCGAGATTCCCCGGCAAGATCGGACGGACGGTCGATGGGTCCACTCCAGCCTGGCCCGCCCCGCAACGCGCAAAGGACGGCGCCCCGAACATCCTGTTTTTCGTCCTCGATGATGTCGGATATGGCCAACTCTCGTCGTTCGGCGGGCTGGTCGAGACTCCGAACATCGACCGGGTTGCCAACTCGGGGCTGCGCTACGCGAACATGCACACGACTGCTCTCTGCTCGCCGACCCGGTCCTGCATTCTGACCGGCCGCAACCATCACTCCAGTGGAGTTGCCTGCGTCATGGAATTGGCGACCGGCTATCCCGGCTACGACGGCCGGATGCCGTTCGAGAACGGCATGCTCCCAGAGATGCTATTGGGTCATGGCTACAACACCTTCTGCATCGGGAAGTGGCATCTATCGCCCGCAGAAGAGAACACTGCTGCCGGCCCGTTCCATCGCTGGCCACTGGGACGCGGCTTCGAGCGCTTCTATGGCTTCCTAGGTGGCGAGACCAATCAGTGGTATCCCGACCTGACGCAGGACAACATGTCGGTCCCTCCGCCCAAGTCCCCCGAAGAGGGCTACCATCTCTCGGACGATCTGGCCAACAAGGCGATCTCGATGATTCTGGACGCACACGTCAACGCGCCGGAGAAGCCGTTCTTCATGTACTACGCCCCTGGCGCGGCGCATGCTCCGCACCACGTCCCGAAGGAGTGGGCCGACCGTTACGCCGGGAAGTTCGACGCAGGCTGGGGAGCCTACCGCGAGCAGGTCTTCACCAATCAGAAGGAGATCGGACTGTTCGATCCCGATGCCGTCCTTTCGCGCGATGATCCAGACGTGCCGGATTGGGAATCCCTCTCAGCCGACGAACGCCGCCTATACGCACGGATGATGGAAGTCTTCGCGGGCTTCGTCTCGCACGCCGACCATCACTTCGGCCGCGTTCTCGACACACTGGAGCGGATTGGTGAACTGGATAACACGCTGATCATGGTCATCTCCGACAACGGCGCCTCGGCCGAGGGCGGTCCTGCCGGTTCGGTGAACGAGATGCTGTTCTTCAATCAAATCCCCGAACGCTTCGAGGACAATCTCGAGAAGATCGACGAATTGGGCGGCACAACAACTTACAACCACTACCCCTTTGGCTGGACCTGGGCCGGCAACACCCCGTTCCGACGCTGGAAGCGCGAGACCTATCGCGGCGGCTCGACCGATCCGTTCATCGTCGCCTGGCCGAACGGAATCTCGTCGCGCGGAGAGGTCCGCCACCAGTACACCCACGCCATCGACATGGTTCCGACCGTCCTGGCCGCCGCTGGTATCACGCCCCCGGCCGCCGTTCGCGGCGTCGCGCAGTCACCGCTGGAGGGAGTCAGTTTCGCGCACACGTTCGACGACTGGCAGGCGCCAAGCGAACACGTCACCCAGTACTTCGAGATGTTCGGCCATCGGGCGATCGATCACGACGGCTGGCGCGCCGTCTGCCCGTGGCCAGGTCCGTCGTTCACTGAGGCGGCCCAAAAGGGGCACGGCCTCGGACAGGAGATCACGCCCGAGATCCTGCTGGAACTCGACACGAGCGGGTGGGAGCTGTATCGCATTGCTGAAGACCCGACCGAGTCGGTCAACCTCGCCGGTCAGCATCGCGACAAGCTGATCGAGTTGATCACGCTCTGGTACGTCGAGGCCGGCAAGTACAAGGTCTTGCCGATCGACGGGTCGATGCAGCCTCGCCTGGTGACTGAACGGCCCCAGATCGCGAAACCACGCCAGAGCTTCGTCTACTATCCTCATGGCCAGGTGGTTCCGGTGTTCGCCGCACCGCATGTGTACAACCGGCCGCACAGCATCACCGCCGAGGTCGAAATACCCGCCGATGGCGCAGAGGGCGTGCTGGTCGCGCAGGGTGGCATCGCGGGTGGGTACATCCTGTACATGCGGGACAGCCGGCTGCACTACGCCCACAATTACGCCGGCCGTGACCTGCTGGAAGTCAGTTCGTCCGAGACGATATCCACCGGACACCGCACGTTGCGCTACGAGTTCGAGCCGACCGGCCCGCCCGACTTCAAGATCGGCAAGGGAACGCCTGGCCGAGCGCAACTGTACGTCGATGGGAAGCTCGTTGCGAACGCAGATTTCCCACATACGACGCCCCTCTTCTTCGAGCTCGAAGGGCTCAATGTCGGCATTGACGAGGGGAGCCCGGTCATCAACGGTGGCTATCCGTCGCCGTTCGCGTTTACCGGCACGATCCATAGCGTGACGATCGATGTGTCTGGCGACATGATCGCGGACGACGAAGCGACGCTGAACATGCTGATGGCGCGGCAATAGATCGACGGTGAGGGGGAGCCCGGACAGGGCACCTCCTCACCGATCCCGCCAGGCATCGACTGCTCGCCATGTATCGCCGTGGCGGGATGAACGGGGTAGCGCATGATCTGGATCATCCTTGCCGCGCTCGGTGTTCCGCTCTGGCTTGTGATCGGCGCGCTTGGCGCGTCGATCTGGAGTCGCAGACAATTTCAAGGCGCTCCAGGAGTCTACAAATGCAAGGTGCGACGTGTGTCGGGCGCATACCCTGGGCTCAAGGACTCCTGGCCGAGAGCTCCAGCCTACGCTCGCTGGGTACATGATGTCCTCATCGTCCACAGCGGGCTCGCGCTCGTGCGCAACGATGCGTTGCCGGTGACGGCCGTCGAAGACATCAGTGCTGTAGATTACGCCCCCGGGCCGAAGGGGCTGGGCGAACATCCGGCCATTGTCAAGCTACGTCTTGATGACGCGTCGAAAGCGTTGCTTGCCACACCGATTGGGACGACGACGGCGTCGCACGGGCCATTCAGCAAAGGGGCTGAGCATGCAATTGGCTTGCGAGCCAGTTGATGGAACATGGCACCGACAGTCGTTTCATCGATCGTGTGCTCGAATGGGTCGAATACGGCGCGATCGGGATCGAAGTGCTGGCAGTCACGATCATTACGATCGCGATCGCCTACGCGACGGTCTCGTTCATCCTGGCACGACTCGGCGATCGTCCGGCGACTGGAACGTATCGACTCTACCGACGGCACATCGGCGAGCCTCTGTTGCTTGGTCTGGTGATCCTCGTGGCAGCGGATGTAATCCGGACTGTCATTCTCGATCTGACGATAGAGAGCGTCGCGGTATTGGGTCTGCTCGTGCTGATACGAACGTTTCTGACTCGGTCACTGGTGGTCGAGATGGAGGGCCGAAGGCCATAGGCCAGGGAGTCATTCCGGGAAGGCCGACGGTAGTCGCCTTTGGAAAAGTGCTTCCGGTCAGTTAGCAGGATCTTCTGTGGAAGACATCGCGATCGTTGCAGTTTTCATCGCTATCGGGGTGCTGGCATCCGAATGGATGGCACGCCATTCAATCTCTCTGCCAATCATCTTCCTGCTGGGAGGCTGGATCCTCGGCGAGCACGTCCTGTCCGTGGTGGACCTGTCGCTCGAGACCGAGGTCGTCAAGGAACTCACGGAACTGACGCTCGCACTGCTTCTCTTTGCCGATGCCTCGACGTTGCGGAGACGGCGTGTCCAGCAGGAAGCCGGCATAGAGGGTCGCCTCCTGTCGATCGGCCTCCTGCTGACGATCGCGCTTGGGGGTCTGCTCGCGTACCTGCTCTTCCCTGACGACGATCTGGGGATCGTGTTGCTCATTGGCGCGGCGCTGGCTCCAACGGATGCCGCGCTGGGCCTGCCAATCTTCACGAATCGAAACATCCCAGTCCGAATCCGCCAATCCTTGAACGTCGAAAGTGGTCTGAACGATGGAATTGTCACGCCATTCGTCATGCTGTTTATCGCCCTGGCAGTCTCGGAAGTCCCGACCTCGGAGGGCAGCTGGCTTGCCGATGCAGCGTCCGAGTTGTTGCTCGGGGTCATGGTTGGCGTCGTGGTCGGTGTGGTTGGAGGATGGCTGATCCGTACGGCGTTGTCCAGGAACTACACCAGCCCGGAGATGGCCCAGATCGCGTTCTTTTCCCTGAGTATCGCGGCGTTCTTCGGTTCACGAGAGATGGACGGAAACGGATTCATCGCTGCTTTCGTCGCCGGTCTGTTCTGTGGAACGATGATGAAACATTCCGCTACCGAGGCTGCCGAGTTCACTGAGACTGCCGGGATCGGCGCATCGCTCTTCGTCTGGGCCGTCTTCGGCGCGTCATTGGTGCCGCTGGCACTTGACGAGGCAATGTCGTGGCAGGTTGTCGTATTCGCGATTCTCGCACTGACGGTCATGCGGATGATCCCGGTGGCGATCGCGATGATCGGAACCGGGTTTCGCCGCGACACGATCGCGATCATGGGCTGGTTTGGTCCGCGCGGGCTGGCGTCGGTCGTCTTCCTCGTCACCGCTATCGTCGCGCTCGAAGAGGGTGGGTTGCCGCTGACGCTCATCGGCGCGATGACGTGGACAATCGGGCTGAGCGTGATCCTGCACGGCATCTCAGCCAGCCCACTGGCCAGGTGGTATGGCAATCGCATCCAGCAAGAGAGTGACGAGATTCCAGAGCGCGTGAAGGCGGATTCGAAAGCCCCGGTTGCGTGAGATGCAACTCCTGGCCCGGCGGGAGATCAACTGCAAGGAGCCACGAGAGCGGTTGCACTGCTTGTCGCTGGGTGACCGGTCTCTGTACCTGAACGGCAGCACCGGGGAACGACCGCAAGGGTGTAGGTCTGCGCCGTACCGCCGCTGACGGCGGCGGCATCCATCGCATCATACCGCGGCGCAGGCTTCGTCATGCGTAATGGCTATGACACGGTGCTGGGTTGATGTGTTTCGTCGGCCCCGGACTCAGCGTCTTCGGGTTGCGGCACGTACTCGACCAGCCAGGCAGCCGCATCACGGAGCGCCTGCTCACTCGACTCGCCGATGATGCTCGTGGCCGGATACACCGATACGGGGCTTGAGACACTGATCTTTCCACTACGCCGAATTTGAGTTTCCAGCGTCTTGCCAACGCCAGAAAGGTATAGCCGACCGCCAGTCGTACTGATCTGCTCCGCGTAGCGTGACAGGCAGTTGATGAAGGTTATCCCGATGTCACGTTGCCCGCGCATGCGCAGGACAACGATTGGTCGCTCCGCACCCTGCGGCGATGGCAGGGATCGCTCAAACATGTATGCGCCGGCATAGAACAGGCTGCCATAGACGTCGAGGAGCGTGACGGCATTGCTTGGCAGGATTTGAGGCGGCTCCAATTCCTCATAGCGGCCATTTGGCAGGCGGCGGAGTTCAATAATCCGAACCTTCTTCGAGGACTGGTAAAGGTGGAGGATCGCCGACAGCGCGACGCCGATTCCGACGGCTATCTGGATTGGCGCCACGAGAGTCGCGACGAAGGTGACTAGAACTGCGATGCGTGATGACCAGCTCACCCGCCAGAGTGTGAGCGTCTCACTGGGGTTGACAATGCTCAGCCCGACGGAAATGAGCAGTCCGGCCAGCGCGGCCATGGCGATCCGTGAGACGAGATCACTCACGAAGAGGATCATCAGGAGGAGGGTGATGCCGCAGAAGACATTCGCCCAGCGCGTCCGAGCTCCCACGCTGACGTTTACTCCGGTCGCGCTGACCGACCCGCCGACCGGCATGCCGCTGAACATACTGGCCGCGACGTTCCCGATCCCCTGAGCAGTGAAATCCTGTGACGCGCTGGACAAACGACCGTCTGGATTAGGGAACTTCTGCGCAACCCCGGCGCCCTGGACGAGAGCGACGATCGCGCCCGCGAGTGCGACGGTGGCGAGGTTGATGTTCAGTGCTGAAAGGCTTGGGAGGGCGATCGCCGGCAAACCGCCGGTTATCTGGCTCTCATCGCTGACGATCGCAACAGCATCCCAGCCCAGAATACCGACGAGCAGGCTCGGGACGACCAGCGCGAAGACGATACCAATGCTCCCAAGGCGCGTACGCGGAAGGAGAATAGCCAGGGCGAGGGCCAGGCCACCAGAGACACATGTCTGTGGATCCACCTCACCAAGATGCCCGATCAGGTCGACTGTCTTTGAGATCTTGTTCGACTCATCGCTTTGATAGCCGGTGAAGTTCCCGAGTTGGCCGAGGATAATGAGAACGGCGACGCCAGTCAGGAACCCGGTCATCACGGCGTCAGAGACGAAGCGGGTGAGACTACCGAGGCGTAATACCCCTGCGGCGATCTGGGAAAGTCCCATCACAAACGTCAATATCAGCAGGGCCTCGGTGCGCGCGTCACCATCGAACGTGGCAATCGCACCGCCTGCCACCAGGGCAGTTGCGCTGGTCGTGTTGATGGTCATGAAGCGCGAGCTCGAGGCGAGTGCTCCTGCTGTCTGACCGGCGACAGCGGCATACAGCCCAAACATCGGATTGACGCCGGCCAGGATTCCCGAGCCCATTCCGTCTGCGATGCCCGACATGGCCGCGGGTACCGCCGCGACGGCATCCTTCTTCAGATCGGCAGGGGAGGCCCGGTACTCGCGTTTCATCCAGCGACGGATCGAGTTCAACGCGAAGGTGACAGACTTCCACGGTGATCGGTCGGACTCTTTCGTCACGGATGACATGGGAAGCACACCATCTCGGCACGGATAGCCGCGTTCATCGTTGACCTTTCCCAGCCGACCGAATGCTCCAGAAGCGACGGCTTGTTTCGCTGATCCATGACTGGCGAATGCACGCAAGCATCCTCGATGAGGGGAGGACGTCGAAACGGCGTCAGACACATAGGCGTACCCCACTCGTCTGTGATTGACGACGTGTATCGTGCACCTGACAGGCAGCACAGGGCACGACCGCGACGGTGTAGTTGCCGGTCGTACCATCACTGTCATTGCGGCAACTGCGACCCGTATCTGCTACCGCTGGACCGATTCAGGTTTCGCAGGACTCATCGATAAAGGAAGCCTAGCGGGTTTCAACGCCGAGCGGTCCGGATTTTGACGTTCGATGGTCTGCACGACCAAACGAACGCAATCCGGGCACGTGCGCGCGAAACCTGATCGTCGGACACATCTCGCAGCGATGCTCAATGGAGGAAGCTCATGCCAACGCCACCCACGCCGAACATCCTCGTTATCTGGGGGGATGACATCGGCATCTCGAACCTTTCGTGCTATTCCGATGGGCTGATGGGCTATCGCACGCCCAATATCGACCGGATCGCGAACGAAGGTATGCGCTTCACCGATTCCTATGGCGAACAATCCTGCACAGCGGGTCGATCGGCGTTTATCACCGGACAGAGTGTGTTCCGCACCGGACTGAGCAAGGTCGGCTTTCCGGGGGCGAAAACGGGTCTGAGCGAGGAAGATCCGACGATTGCTGAACTGCTCAAGCCACTGGGCTACGCAACCGGACAGTTTGGCAAGAACCACCTCGGCGATCAGGACCACCATCTACCGACGAATCACGGGTTCGATGAATTTTTCGGCAACCTGTACCACCTGAATGCTGAAGAGGAGCCGGAGCTCCCGGATTACCCGACCGAACAGGACTTCCCTGACTTCCGCAAGAACTTCGGACCTCGTGGCGTGATTCACTCATGGGCCGAGCCAGACGGCACCCAGCTCATCACCGACACCGGCCCGTTGACGAGGAAGCGCATGGAGACAATCGACGACGAAGTGCTGGAGATGGCGACGGACTTCATCCAGCGCCAGCATCAGGCTGAAACGCCGTTCTTCGTCTGGTTCAACACGACGCACATGCACTTTCGTACGTATACGAAGCAGGAAAGCCTGGGGCAGGCAGGCCGCTGGCAGTCTCCATACCACGACACCATGATCGACCATGACCAGACCGTCGGCCAGCTACTGGACACGCTGGATGCGCTCGGGATCGCCGACAACACGATCGTCGTGTATTCGACCGATAACGGCCCACACATGAACTCCTGGCCAGATGGAGGCATGACTCCGTTTCGCAGCGAGAAGAACACCAACTGGGAGGGCGCATTCCGAATTCCAGAGATGATTCGCTGGCCGGGCAAGATCGCGGCCGGAGTCGTGTCCAATGAGATCGTCAGTCACCTCGACTGGCTACCAACCTTGCTTGGCTGCCGCCGGCGACTCCGGGATCAAAGACAAGCTGCTCACCGGCCACCAGGCAGGCGACAAGACGTACAAGGTACATCTGGATGGCTACAACCTGTTGCCATATCTCACCGGAGTCGAGGAGGAGAGTCCTCGAAAGGAGATCTTCTACTTCTCCGACGATGGCGACCTCATGGCAGTGCGCTACGACAACTGGAAGCAGGTCTTCATGGAGCAGCGTCGGCCGGAACGGCTCCAGGTCTGGGCTGAGCCGTTCACCATCCTGCGCATCCCAAAGCTGTTCAACCTGCGCACGGATCCGTTTGAGCGAGCGGACATCACATCGAACACGTACTTCGACTGGCTGATGGATCACGTGTTCCTCGCCGTCCCAACGCAGACGATCGTCGGGCGCTTCCTCTCCACGTTCATCGAGTATCCGCCTAGACAGAAGGCCGCGAGCTTCACCATCGATCAGGTCATGGAAAAGCTCGACGCGCAAATCACCGTCCGGTCGCTGACGGAGCGCGGGGACGTGTCGGGCAACTGGCTCCACGACACGTCCTACCGCGCGTTGCCAACCTGACAGGAGAGGTGAGCCGGAGTGTTGATGTTTCCGGCTCAACTCGCTGGTCTGCAAGTCTCTGATTGGGCCGGGTCGCTGGCAGCGGATGGACGAACGACACAGCGGAAGCCGAGGTGGCACATGCCGGTGTCGACCATCTGCGGTTGGCGGGCAGCCGGGCGATAGCGGAAGCAGTAGTTCGGCGCGCAGAGATGCGAGCCACCCTTGAGCACCTTCCGAGGAATGCGAATCTCCGGCTGGTCTGGGTCAAGGCTCTCTTCAGGAGCGAGTGCCGCGGGGGCAGGATTGGCGCACAGCATGGGCTCGGCGCGTCGAGCGACTCCCGGTTTGCAACGTACCAATCGTCGGTCCACTCCCAGACGTTGCCGGCCATATCGAACAAGCCGTAGCCGTTGGGTGGAAACGATCCAACCGGTGACGTTCCCGCATATCGATCGAGGAGGTCGTTTTGCCAGGGGAACTCACCTTGCCAGTGGTTGGCCATCACGCGACCCTGGGGTCGTTCATCGTCTCCCCAGACGAACACGGCGCCATCGAGTCCACCGCGGGCGGCATATTCCCACTCCGCTTCGGATGGCAGCTGCCGTCCATGCCACGCACAGTAGGCGCTCGCATCCTCATATGCCACATGGACGACGGGGTGCCGTTTGCGCTTGGTGATGCTGCTGCCGGGTCCTTCGGGATGCCGCCAGCACGCGCCGGGAGTCCAGCGCCACCACTGCGACCAGTCATCGAGCCGCACCGGCCCTGAGGTTCGCTGGAACACCAGCGATCCGGGCACCATCAACTCGGGGATCGCGCCTGGGTAATCTTCAGTGGAGGGTGCGCGTTCCGCGACGGTGACGTAACCGGTCTCACGAACGAACTGGCTGAACTGCGCGTTGGTAACCGGATGGCGGTCGATCCAGAATCCGTCGACGGTGAGGTGACGAACTGGCCGCTCCTCGGGATAGAAGTCGTTCGACCCCGCCTGGAACACTCCAGCGGGAACCCAGACCATCTCGTCAACGGGTGACGTGGGTGCTGTCGTGGGCCGGTTCGTCTGACTTTGCGCATTGGGAGCCACGCGCATGCGGCCACCTCTCACGATTTCCACCGGATCGGCTCAGATCGAGCACAACGTGGTCGCATCATATGACCGGACACGGAACTCGGCATGATGCAAGCGGGTGTAATTCCGAGATGTAGGTGTCGGATGCGCTCACGCGCGTGTCATGGGCTTGACCTGCTGCCAGGCTGCAGATCGGTCGTAGCCGTAGCGTGGCTCACCATACTCCATCGACGAACTCTGCTTCCGCCTCCCCCGGCCACGGCGGCATCGTGATCATGATGAACTGGAATGGTTCGTCACCGATTGTCCGGAACTGAAACTGGGTGCCAACCGGGATCGTCAGCGACGTACCGATCGTCGCCGTCACGATCTGCTCGTCGTCGCCCAGTTTCCGCCAGATCTCGGCCTCGCCGGAGAGGACGTACCAGACCTCTTCAACAGTTCGATGCCGGATGGCACGTGAGACGCCGCCGGGAGGTAGCAGTCCGTGGGCCATACTGCTCTGCTCGGTCCCGGCCAGGACTCGGATCTCCGAGCCATCCGGCGCGAGCACATCGAGCGCGATCGGTAGCTGGATTGTCGACCAGCCGCGCCGAGCATCGTCACTCATTGTTCGTTTCCCCGTCGATCCTGCCCACCCCAACACGCCAGTTTACCCGTTAGATCAGCGTGCAGGCTGGTCAGATGTCCGTGCCAGTGTCGCCAGGAGCAGGTGCTCGGCAGCGATCAGGATCTGGTCTACGGCGACGTCGGGCTGGTTGGGATCCTGCACTGGTACCCCGACGGCACGGCGCGCGGCACGAACCGTCGGTTCCTCGTTGGCTGCCCTCATGCCTGCGGCGCTTCGGAGTCGGTCGGCGATCGCGAACAGCTCACGAGCGTCGCAAGTGGCGTCGGGCGCGCCGGCGCGCGCCGCGAGGGTTGCCATGCCGTCCAGGACGAATGCCAGGCCCGGCAAGTGGCCCTGCCTGCGGCGGAGGATGAACGCCTCGCGCAGGTGCGCTGCGGCGCTTTCGTCGTCCTGGTCGATCGCCAGGAACCCAAGGCACTGTCGCACCCAGGCGACGCGTTCCAAGTCCCCTGATTCGCGGAAGAGTTCCAGCGCTTCGAACAGGCGCTCCGCGGCGCGCGCGTAGTCGCCGGTGCGGCGTTCGACTTCGGCCAGGCTGGTCAGCGCGATTGCGACTCCCCAGCGCGCCTCTATCGATCGTCGCAGCGCGAGTGCCTCCTCGAACAGTGCGTGGGCGCGCGGATAATCACCTTCACGTAGCGCCAAACCGCCGAGCCCGGCCAGCGGCCAGGCGATCCCCCACGGGTCGCCGCTCGCGCGGAAGATGGCCAGGCTCTCCTCGTAGAGCAGGCGCGCCGATCCGGGATCGCTCGGTGCGGTGACCTCTCCCAGCAGGAACAGCCCGTTGGCCAGGAAGTAGTCGTCGCCGACCTCCCGCAGCACCGCGTTCGACTGCAGGAGCTCCGCGCGTCCCGCGTCGTAGCTGCCCTGACCCAGCGCGAACACGGCCACGAACTGGCGTGCGAGCGCGGCTCCTCGCCGGTCGCCGGCCTTCTCAAACAGTGCATGGCTGTCGATGAGGGTGCGGCGCGCGGCGTCGAGGTTGCCCAAGCGCCCGAGGGCGAAGCCAAGGGTAAAGTGACCGAGCGCCAACGCCGCCGGATCGGTCCTTTCGTCCGCCAGTGCCAACGCGAGGGTCGCCCAGCGCCGAGTTTCCTGGTGTGCTTCCAGGTGCATGAACGACCAGCAGAGGCTGCCGGCGAAACGCAACGCCCGCTCGCCATCGCCCTGGTCGAGCGTCCAGCGCAGTGCGGAGCGCAGGTTGTCCAGGTCGGCGACCAGCCGGCGGTGCCAATACAGCCGTTCGCCACTGTACAGCCCGCGCTCGAGCCGGAGCGTGAGGTCGAAGCAGTAGTCGCGATGACGTTGGCGCGTGGTGTGCTCGTTGCCGTGCCGTGCCAGATCATCCAGAACGTACTCCCGGACTGTCTCCAGCATGCTGTAGCGTGGCGCTCCCTCATCAGCGGTCGCGCGGATCAGGCTGTGGTCGAGCAGTGTCGCCAGCGCCGGTAGCACCGCGTCGCCCGGCAGGTCCGGCCCGGCGCAGACCTCCTCGGCTGCCTCCAGGGTCCAGCCGCCGACGAAGACTCCGAGCCGCCTTAGCACCGCCTGCTCGACGGAGGTCAGCAGGTTACAGCTCCAGGCGATCGTGTCGCGCAACGTCTGCTGGCGGGCCGGCAAGTCACGCGGCTCCTGACGGTCAGTACGGCCAGGCTGCGCTCCAACCGCGCGGCCATTGTCTCCGGTGGCAGCAGCCGGATGCGCGCCGCCGCCAGCTCGAGCGCCAGAGGCAAGCCGTCCAGCTGCGCGCAGATGCGTCCGACCGATTCCGCATTGCTCGCCGTGAGTTCGAAGGCCGGCTGCAGCGCCCGCGCCCGCTCGACGAACAGTCGCACCGCTGGATAGCGGCCGAGTTGCTCAGGCGGTGGGATGTGCGCGGAATCGGGCGTCGGTAGCGGTGCCACATCGACGACATGCTCGCCCGAGAGGCGCAGCAGTGCTCGGCTGGTGACGAGCAGTTGCAACTGCGGACAGCCCGTCAGCAGGTCGCTCAACAGCGGCGCAGCCGGCAGCACGTGCTCGAAGTTGTCGAGGATGAGCAGCAGCTCGCGCTCGGCCAGCGCTCCAGAAGCCGGTCGCGCGGCGTCGCATCCCCTGCGAGCGTCAGTCCCAGCGCACTGGCGATCGCCGCCGCCACATGCTCGGCTTCGGTCACACTCGCCAGGCTGACGAATCGGACGCCGTCGCGTCGGCTGCCGTACGAGATCCTCCGCCAACTGCAGCGCAAGACGCGTCTTGCCGACCCCACCGGGTCCGGTCAACGTCACGAGCCGCACAGCCAGCACTGGTCCTGCCGAAGGAGCCTGCTCTGATCCTTCGACTCGGTTCAGGATCGTATTTTCTGCCGAAGGGTCGGACGTTGAAGCAGCGCCGCCAGTGCGGCGAGGTCGGTTTGGCGGCCGATCAGCGAGGTCAGCGGCGTGCTCATGGCCACACTGGCCGGCGACGCGCGGCGGGGACGTGCGGCGGCCTCGAAGGCGGCGCGCTCGGCGTCGTCCAGCGCCAGCGCCTGCAGCAACAGCGCGACCGTGTCGCGACGCGGCGTCGTGTTGACCCCGCGCTCCAGATCGCTGATGCCGCGCACACTGAGGCCAGCGCGCTCGGCCAATTCCTCCTGCGTGAGCCCGCGGCGCTGTCGCGCCCGGCGGAGCGCGTCGGCGAACGTTGTCGGCGGACCACCCGTCATTGACCAGGACCCCGCGTCATCGCTGCTGATGAGACTATGCGTTGACGCTAGTGTACCGCGATCGAGGCCGGGAGTTGCGCGAAATGTGACCGAAGACGTGGGTGCGGATGTGGGTTACGTCTGGTGCCTGACCGCCTCGACGCCCAGACTGGGAGTCCACGCCGTCAGATACCACGAAGGGAGCGCTGGATGGACTTCTCAGCGACCTCGACGATCGACGACCTATCAGCAGCTCGTGCTGGAGGAGTGGACCGCGACCGAGACGGTCGCCGCCTGGCATCGCTGGCTGCCGAAGCAGATCGGTCAGTTCGGTCCGGCAACCGAACTGCTCGCTCAGGCGGCTGGCGTGAGCGCTGGCGACGCGGTGCTGGACCTTGGGAGTGGCGTCGGTGACCCGGCGTTGACGCTCGCCGAGCTCGTCGGCCCAACCGGCAGTGTCACTGCAACAGACCTCGTTGACGCGATGGTACGTGCCTGTCAGGAGAACGCGCGGGCGCGTGGGATGACGAACGTGGAATGTCGCCAGGCTGATGCGCAGGCGCTGCCCTTCGACGACGCAGACGTTTGACCGCGTGACATCCAAGCTGGGCGCGATGTACTTCACCGATTTCCAGCGCGCGCTGGCCGAAATCCGCCGCGTGCTGCGACCAGGCGGGAGGGTGGCGCTGGTCTGCTGGGGGCCGCCTGACCAGGGCGCGTACCTTCAGCATCTGCTCGGACCGTTCGTCGCGCGCGCTGCCGAGCTGCCGACGCCGCTGCCCGACATGCCGCATCCGTTCCGCTTCGCCCAGGCAGGCACGCTCAGTACCGAGTTGGAGCGCGCTGGCTTCCGCGATGTCCAGGAGGAGACTCGCGCTCGTCCCGATGCCGTGGGCCGGACCGCCGGAGGAGAACTGGCAGAATTTCTACGACACCGCCGTCCCTGTCCGCCCGCTGATCGACGGACTCGGTACCGAGGAGCGCGAGATCGCCGTCGGAGAGGTGCTGGCCGGACTGCGCCAGTATTACGACGGCACCTACACCAGCCCACCGGCCGCGTTCGTCATCGCCTCTGGTGCTCGCTAGCGTCGATCGGGCTGTCTCGCAGCTGAAGGAGTGCGAAACGAAGATCGGTGTTGTTTGTGAGTCGCGGTACGAACTCACGGACAGGGCCGATCTTCGTTCCATGGTGCCGATCACTGCGCCAGATGTATGCCTGAAGCGCGCAATCGGACGAATCAGCTCATCGATCATCTCCACAGGCGGCAGTAATCATCGACGGAGTATCATCTGACGAGGACTGACCGCTACAATTCGAGAGTTGAATCGCGTCCGCGTGGGTAAGGAAGAGACCATGAGCGAGATGACCGCGACGATCACCGGGCCGGAGCAGGCATTGAGGGCCGGGATGAACGCGCTCGACTATCTGCGCTCGCGCGGCTTCGTCCATGATGTCACCGACGAGCAGGGATTGCGCGACGCGTTCGCCAGCGGCCCGGTGACGTTCTACATCGGCTTTGACCCGACGGCGACCAGCCTCCACATCGGCAACCTGGTCGGCATCATGCTGATGGCCAACCTCCAGCGGCTTGGCCACCGGCCAATCGCGATCGGCGGCGGCGGGACGGTCATGATCGGCGATCCGTCCGGCAAGACCGAGATGCGCCAGCTGCTAACGGTCGAGACGATCAACGAGAATCTGCGCTCGATCCTGCCGCAATTCGCGCGCTACCTTGACTTCGACGGTGGCAAGTTCGGCGACAACCAGGCCGCGCTGCTGATCAACAACGCCGACTGGCTGCTGGAGCTGCAACTGGTCCCGTTCCTGCGCGACATCGGCCGGCATTTCTCGGTCAACGAGATGCTGGCGGCCGAGACCTACAAGGTCCGGCTGGAGACGACGGGTCTGTCGTTCATCGAGTTCAACTACCGGGTATTGCAGGCCTACGATTTCCTGCACCTGTTCCAGAGTACGGCTGCATCATGCAGGCGGGAGGATCCGACCAGTGGGGCAACATCATGGCCGGGACCGACCTGATCCGCCGGGTTGAGGGCGGCAAGGCGTATGGCCTCGTCACGCCACTGATCTCGACCAGCGACGGTCGCAAGATGGGCAAGAGCGAGGCCGGCGCAGTCTGGCTCGACCGCGAGCGGACGACCCCGCTCGACTTCTACCAGTGGTGGGTCAACACGACCGACGACGACGTGTCCCGCTTCCTGCGACTCTACACGTTCCTTCCGGAAGACCGCATCGCCGACCTCACCTCGGTCGAAGGCGCAGCACTGCGTGAGGCGAAGGCCGTCCTCGCCTGGGAGGTGACGGCACTGACGCACGGCCCGAAGCTGCCGACGAGGCCGCTGCCGCATCCCGCGCCCTGTTCTCGCGCGATCGAGGCGCCGCGCCGGACGCTACGATCCTCGCCAGCGACGCGACGATCGACCTGACGCTGGATGGCCCGGTTACGATCGCCGAACTCTTCGTCCAGGCCGGCCTCGCGACCAGCCGCAACGAGGCCCGCCGCCTCGCCCAGCAGGGTGGCCTCTCGCTCGACGACGCCCGCGTCACCGACGCCGACGCCTCGTTCGAGCCGTCCGACGAGATCGTGCTGCTCCGAGCGGGGAAGAAGCGTATGAAGTACGTCCGGCTCGGCGGCGCGTGACGCGCGCGTCCACTCCACGGCGCGAAGAGATGCCTGCCTATCCTGGCAGGTGCCTGACCTGCCAGGTTGCCTGATGCCGCCCGGTTCCGGCTGGCGTAGGCTCCTGGGCAGGATCGGGGCGTGGCTGCGGTTGGAGCACATGGCGGGCGACGGGCGAATGACGGGCTTTTACTGGCTGGTCGAGGGTGAGCTGGCTGGTTGCGGGCGCCCGGGTGGTCGGCGAGACGACGCTGAGTTGCTGGAGCGCGACCTCGCTTTCCTGCGTGAGCAGGGGATCGGCGCGCTGCTGTCGTTGACGGAGAAGCCGCTCCCGGATGATGCGCTCGATCGCCACGGGATCGAGTCACTGCACCTGCCGGTTGAAGACCTGACCCCGCCCGATCCCGATCAACTCCAGGATGCGCTGGCATTTATCGACTTCCACCTCAGCCAGGACCGCCCGGTCGCCGTCCATTGTCTCATCGGCCAGGGACGGACCGGCACGGTCCTGGCTGCCCGGCTGATTCGTGACGGAGCCAGCCTCGAGGAAGCGATCGCCGAACTGCGCACTCTTTCCCCCGGAGCCATCAGCAGCCCCAGCCAGGAACGGGCGCTCGCCGAGTGGGAGCGACAGCGCGGCTGGATTCTCTAGCGGCCAGTTGGCCGGCCAGCGTGAGCTGCGTTCAGGAGATGGGCGGCAACTCATCGCTCGTATGGCAACAGTAGTCCCTGCAATGCCACCAGATGCGCTATCATGGGCAACACAGATGATTGAGCCGGACGATGTCAGACGAGGAGGTTCACCATGCAGGCCCTCAGTCGAGATGGCGTGCGCCTCGCGTATGAGGAGCAGGGATCCGGCAGCCCGCCCATGCTGCTGGTCCATGGCTGGACGTGCGATCACACCTACTTCACCCCGCAGGCCGAACATTTCAGCAAGCAGCACCGAGTAATTTCGGTCGATCTGCGCGGCCACGGCGACAGCGACAAGCCGGAGCAGGAATACTCGATGGCTGGCTTCGCTGACGACCTGGCCTTTCTCTGTGAGCAACTGGGCGTCGACTCGCCCGGTCGTCGTTGGCCACAGCATGGGCGGTGTCGTCGCCTTCGAGATGGCTGCACGCCACCCGGACCTCGTCGGGGCCGTCGTCGCGATCGACGCACCGCTCGTTCCACCCGAGGCGCTGGCGTCTCAAATTCCCGCGTTCGTTGAGGGGCTCAGAAGTCCGGACTATCAGAACGTCTCTCGCGGCTTCGTCAGCAACATGCTGTTCCTGCCGACCGATGACCCCAAGCGTAAGGAACAGATCGTCGAGCATATGGCGAGCGCACCCCAGTACGTCATGCACTCGGCGATGGAGTCGATCTTCACCTGCGACACAGCCGGCTCGGCGACCGGCTGCAAGGCTCCAGCCCTGCTGATCAACGCCGCTGTGCCGCTGGCCGACCTGGACCGGCTCCGCGAGGCATGTCCGCACGTGATGATCGGCCAGACCGTTGGCGCAGGCCACTTCAACCAACTGGAAGTGCCCGACCAGGTCAACGCCATGATCGACCGCTTCATGCAGGTGTCGATCTAGAGACGAGGGGATGCCAAATGTTGGAGTTGGACGGCGCCGTCCAACTCCAACGGCTACCGTCGCTCGCCTACGGTTCCGGTGCGTTTCGCAGGTAGTAGTTGAGGACGGAGCGGCGGCCTTTCGGGGTGTCGAGCGGGAGCGCATAATCGCGGAGCTGTTCCCATCGGACAATATCCGCGCGTTCGAGGCCGGCCCAGAGGGCGCGAGACATCAGACGGCGATTGACGCCGTTGCCGAGCCAGACGTGGGTGCCAAACAGGATCGGATCGAGGTACGCTTCGTAGACAGCGACGAAGCAGGTCTCAAATGCGATCTGGCTCTCGAACGGCTCCCAGGCCCCATATACCGGCTGGAACGGCTCCTCGTCCTCTTCGCCCAGAATCAACGCGATGTACCCGCGCTTTCCGATCTGGAAGCTGTCCAACGACCAGTCCCAATCCGGCGGTTCGGGATTGCGGACCGCGTGGTGGACGAGAACGCGTGGCTCATCCTCGGTGATCGAGAGCAGCAGCTCGGAGACGCTCATCGCAGCGCGCGTCTCTTCATCGAGATGCGTGTCCATCAGCGTGCGCAGCGCCACCTGGCCAATCAGCACGCGGCCTTCCGGCGAGGGTATCTCGCTGGCCCCAGCCTCGAACGCGGTCACGAGGCTACGCGTAATCAGCTGCACCGGAAACGAAGCTTCGGACATCCTCACCCCTCTCCGCCACCGTCGTTGCAGGCACTCAGACCATGCTGAAGGGTGAATGGGAAGAGTGTGGTTCCCGTCCATGACAATCTGGCACAGAAGGTACCGCAACTTCCGGGGTGGATCGGCATGCAGGCAACGACTTGTACACAGGCTGGACCACTCATGTTTTGCGTGAGTGTAGTGTACCGCGTCCAACACGGAGATGCACGTTGTGACGATGAACGAACTCGACAGGCGATGATGAGACTGTCCTCCGTCCTCGCCTGTCGAGTTCGCTCGCGGTCAGTCGAGCCAGACGAACGTGAAGGCTTCGGCCATCTCAAGTCCGGCCGGGGCACCCATATCTTTGGCACGCTGGGTCATGCGGGAACGGAGTCCTCCGACGAAGGCTGATGCCTGACTCTCGTGGAGGCTGAGCGCGTCGATCTTGCGCTCGAACGTCTCGCTGATGTCGACGTACAGGTTCCAATCGGTCGGGTCGCCGCCACCGAGCAGCAGCATGTGTACACTGTGGGGCTCCAGACCATCGGACATCTGCTCGGGGTAGAAGCTGGCGAGCCGGCAGGAGGGGAAGGCCGCCGCCAACGTCGCGAAACCGACGGCGCGGTGGTCGGGGTGCTGGCGAAACATTCTCGTCAGCGGGTCGTGGGTGACGATCAGGTCGGCCTTCGCGCGCCGAATCTCGCGCACGATCTGGCCGCGCAGCTCCAGCGTATCCATCACCTCGCCATCGCGGTGGCGCAGGAAGACGACTTCCTCGGCGCCGAGCAGGGCTGCCGAGCGGCGCTGCTCCTCCTCGCGCATCGTGATGAAACGGGTCGGATCGTTGATCTCGTCATTCGGGACGCCCTTGTCACCCGACGTCACGACCAGGTAGCGCACCTGCGCGCCAGTTGCCGTCCAGCGCGCGACGGTCCCGGCCGCGAACGCGTCCGGATCGTCCGGGTGCGCACCGACGATCAGGATGCTCCGTGCAGATGTGACTTTGTCCAGATCGGCGTTCACGGACCTCACCCCCAACCCCCTCTCCGACGCGGAGAGGGGGCTTTTGGCCCTTGCTCTCCCGACTCGTGTTCCCTACATAACGACGCGGTGAAACTCCTCGGCGGAGGCGACGCCGTGGCGGGCGCCGATCATCGCAAGGCCACGGCGGACAGAGCGCTCGACTTCCTCCATGTGCTGGCCGAGTTGCGACTGGTGCGCGCGAAGGGCTTCGATCTTGGCGTCGACGGTGTCGCTGACGTCAACGAAGTGGTTGGAGATCGGCGCGCCGACGATCCAGAGTTCGTGGACGCGCCACTCGCGCAGCCCCTCGTCAAGCAGTTCCGGGAAGTCCCAGGCGTTGCGGACGGCGGGGTAGACGGCGGCTGAGGTCGCGACGCCGACGGCCAGGTGGTCCGGGTGGTGGCGGCCGATGAAGAACGGGTCCCAGCGGCGCTCCGGGCTGGGGCAGACGACGATCCACGGCCGCAACTGGCGCATGACGCGGACGATGTCGCGGCGCAGTTCCAGCGTCGGTTCGATCCGGCCATCTGGGTAGTCGAGGAACTCGACGTTGCAAACGCCAAGCGCCTCGGCGGCGGCCCGCTGCTCGGCCTTGCGCGTGTCGGCGATCACTTTCCGTGCTGCCGGGCCAACGTCGGTCGCGTGGTCGTCGCCACCGCCGGTCGCGTCGGTCACGATCAGGAACGACACCTCCCAGCCGTCTCGCGCCCACTTGGCGGCGGTCGCGCCGCAGGAGAACTCGGCGTCGTCCGGGTGGGCGACGACGACCAGCGCGCGCTTCTCGATTGTTGGTGGGGTGATTTCCGGTCGTTGCTCGGTCGTTTCCAGCTCGGCCTGTGCCTGCGCCTGGTCACGGCTCGGGTCCTGTATCGTCATCAGCCAATGAACATTCCTCCCTCATTCCACACTGATGATACCTGCCGATGCACGTCTCGATCTGCGCTTGACGTATCCGGACCGAGTCGTCATCATGCCAGTGTCCACGTTGCGCATGACAGAACCGAGATCCGCCTGTGTCTATTCCATCGCACGGCTTCGCCGCACCCCCCAGGCCGCTGACGCGGCTGATCGGGCGTGAGCCGGAGATGGAGGCTGTCCGGTCGATGCTCGAATCGCCGGAGGTGCGGCTACTGACGCTGACCGGGCCGGGTGGCGTTGGTAAGACGCGGCTGGCGATCGCTGCTGCTGAACGCGCTCGAGGTCAGTTCCCCGACGGTGTTGTTCTCGTGCTGCTTGCTCCACTTGGAGACCATACGCTCGTCGTCCCAACGATCACGCACGGCGCTGGGAATCGCGGAAGCGCCGGACACGACACCAATCGACCGGCTGACGGCGGCCATCGGTGCTCAGCGCTTGCTGCTCGTCATCGACAACGTCGAGCACGTGGTGGAGGCAGCCCCGGCATTCGGTGAGTTGCTGGCGCGTTGTCCGAATCTCGTCGGTTCTCGCCACCAGCCGGATTCCGCTGCATGTCTATGGCGAGCGCGAGTTTCCCAGTCTCGCCGCTTGGCGTCCCGGTGATCGATGTCGCCGTTGTCCCCCGATCGACCTGACCGATCGCCTGCCGCACTCTCTTTGTCGAGCGGGTGCGCGCCAGCCAGCCGGACTTCGTCGTGACCGCAGCGAATGCGGTCGCGATCGCAGACATCTGCCGCCGGCTGGACGGCCTCCCGCTGGCAATCGAGTTGGCTGCCGCGCGCTGCAAGGCGTTCCCGCCCGCCGCGTTGCTGGCTCGACTTGAGCATCCGTTGTCGATGCTGACCGGCGGACCGCGTGACGCGCCGACCCGCCAACAGACGCTTCGTGACACGATCGCCTGGAGCTACGACCTGCTCGATCCGCCTGAGCAGGCAGTTGTTCCGACGCCTGGCCGTGTTCGTCGGGTGGCTTCACTCTCGCCGCTGCCGAGTCTGTCTGTACCGGCTGGGATGGCGAGACGATCGACATCACTGGATGGATTGATCCGCGCTGCGTAGAGGCCAACCTGATTGAGTCACGAACGCCAGCGACCGACGAGCCTGAAGACGCGACCGCGCTTCGGCATGCTCGAGACGATCCGTGAGTTTGGCCTGGAGTGTATGACGCCGGATGAGCGTGATGAGACGCATCGCCGGCACGCCAGCTACTTCCTCGACTGGATGGAGCGGGTAGCGCGTGACTCGAATGGTCCGTCGAGCCAGTTGATCGTGGCTACGGCGCGGTGATGTCGAACTCGACAATCTACGGGCGGCGCTTCGCTGGTCCGCGGAGCGCGAGCCTGATCTGGCCCTCAGGCTGAACCGCGCGACCAGCCCTTACTGGATGGCTCGTGGATACTTCAGCGAAGGGCGCCGCTGGTTCGAGCTTGCCCTGAATGATATCCACGGTTTCCGGAACTGACGCGGGCGGACGCGCTGTGGCTTTGCAGGCTTCCTCGCGATAACTCAAGGCGATTATGCTGCAGCGTCAGGATCCTTGACCGAGGAAAGCCTGTCGATGTACGCAGCCGATTGAATGATCAGCGTGGCACTGCGCGGAAGCATTGTATCGGTCTGGCGCGGATCGCGATGTTCGAGGGCGATCTCGTTCAGGCGGATCGGCTCTATCAACAGAGCTACCAGGATTGCGCGCGTGATCTCGCAATATCGATGTCTCCGTTGGTGACCGGGCTCGGCAACCTCGGATTCGGTTGGCATTGACACTTGGTGACTTTGAGCGCGCCGCCGCATTCCTTGACGAGGCGCTCGCGCTGGCGCGCGATGCCGGAGATGTGAGCGGCATCGCATTGCTCGCTGCCGATCGACGCAGCGATTGGAGCCATGTACGCAGGGAGATGTACCGATCGCCCGCGGCTCTGCTCCAGGAGAGCATCGACCGTCCTTCAGACGCCCTATCGCGGATCCACGATCGCCGCCCAGACGCTCGAAGACATGCTGCCTGGATTCTCAGCGCACCGATGACCAGCCAGACCGTGTTGCTAGCCCTCCTTGGCGCTGCCGACCGACTTACGGGAGCGCCTTTGGTGTACCAGTCCCGCCGTTGGAGCGCAAGGATTACCAGCGTCTACGTTCCGATCGCTGAAGTCGCAGCATTGGTCCCGCAGACCTGGGACGCCGCATGGGCTGAGCGGGTCGCGCAATGTCGCTCGACCAATCTCTCGATTATGCGCTGGAGGTTATCCAGCGTCCGTCCTACAGCCACCAGGTCGTTGCTCGCCACACATCAGGCTGGTCTCTCAGCGCGTAGAGCTAGAGGTGCTTCGTCTCGTCGTTGACGGCCTGACGAATCAGGAGATTGCCGCGACGCTCTTCATCAGCCAGCACACCGTCGCCAACCACGTCGCCAGCATTCTGAACAAGCTCGGGCTGGAATCGCGGACGGCGGCTGCCGCGTATGCCGTTCGGTACGGGCTGAGTCTGACGGTTTACCGCGATAAGTCGACACTGACTACCGCCGGCCGCCCCACGAATGATCAGGCTTGCCGCCGATGTGATGCCCTGCCTCTGAGCACATCCTCTAACTGTCCAAGCAGTGTGAGGATCGTACGATACTGGAACAAGCAAGCCACGTGCAGGTAACATCAACGACACGCCGCTTCCACGTTCACCCAGTCTGGATCGTGACGGCGATCTCCGCCGTTCTGTTGGGCGTACTCCCTGGCCGGCGTTGCCGTCTCGTTGACTCGCGACGAATCGCCATCGGTAGTCGCGCCGATTTCTTCGGTTGTCGAGCCGAAGACGAACGATACGCTTCCGCTTCGCAGAGATGAATGAGCTCCCAGATGCATCACCAGCGCGGATGCGAGCCGTCGATCGACAGCAGTTTATCAAGATGAACCGGATGGCGGATCTGGTGCCGTCTACAGTTCAGACATATCGAGACCATGCACTTCAACGAGATCAACGAGCTGCCTGGCGGCGAATCGACATTCGATTCCTCCATTCGGCGACCCTCGGCTAGGGCGCAACTGATCGACGCACCATCCAATCCTCACACCTTTCAGGAACGTCCTCGTGATTCGGGGACGTTCCGTCGTGTACGCTGTCCGATGTTGCGCTGATGCCGCAACCACCAGCTAGCCGGCTGGACCCGACATGGTGGTTCGCACAGGCAACTGTTACGCAATTCCGTATCCGACAAACTGAATGACTTGACACATTGCATTGCGCTCGCGAAGATGGAATATCACGGGTGCGCGGTCAGCAACCGGGTGGGGAAGCGAGCCGAATGATGCTCGTCACATCGTCGTCTGAGCGAACCAATCAATTGCCATCTCCGCTGACCCCGTTGATCGGCCGCGAGCGTGAGATCACCGACCTCTGCGACCTTCTGGAGCCAGCCGATGACCGGCTGCTCACGCTGACCGGGCCGGGCGGTGTCGGCAAGACGCGGCTGGCGATCGCTGCTGCCGAGTCGCCTGCGAGAGGCATTCCTGGACGGTGTCGTCGCTCGTGCTGCTTGCCCCACTCAGCGACCATACGCTCGTCATCCCAACAGTATCCGCAGCCCTGGGGATTGCTGAAGCACCGGACACGACGCCGCTTGACCGGCTTGCAGTGGCGCTCGGTTCGCGGCGGCTGCTGCTCGTCATCGACAACGTCGAGCACGTCGTGGAGGCAGCGCCGTCGCTCGGTGAGTTGCTGGCACGGTGTCCGAATCTCGCGATTCTGGCCACCAGCCGGATTGCGCTGCACGTCTATGGCGAGCGCGAGTATCCGGTCACGCCGCTTGGCTTGCCGGCATCGGCAGATCAGCTTTCTCCCGATGACCTGACCGCCTCGCCTGCCGCAATGCTGTTTATCGAGCGGGTGCGCGCCATTCAACCGAGCTTCGTTGTAACACCAGCGAACACGGCCGCGATCGCTGCCATCTGTCACCGGTTGGACGGGCTCCCACTGGCGATCGAACTGGCGGCCGCACGCTGCAAGGCGTTTCCGCCCGTCGAACTGCTAGCCCGCCTGGAGCACCCATTGTCGCTACTGACCGGCGGACCACGCGACGCGCCAACCCGCCAGCAGACGTTGCGTAACACGATCACCTGGAGTGACAACCTGCTCAGTCAGGAAGATCGGACGCTGTTCTATCAGTTGTCTGTCTTCGCGGGAGGCTGGACGATCGAGGCAATCGAGGCGATCTGCGAGACTGGCGCCCCGGTCCTTGACAGCTTGAACGCGCTGCTCGACCACAGCCTCGTGCGCCGGATGGAGCACACGGATGGCGCCGATCACGCGCGGTTCACGATCCTCAGCACGGTCCGCGAGTACGGGCAGGAGCGGCTCGCCGATGCCGATCGCCAGCATGTCATGCGCCGGTTCGTTGCCTGGTACCTGCAACGGCTCGACCGGCTCGCCTGGGAGGACATGTCGCCAGCAGTGGTGCATCTGTGGATTGCGGACGTGAAGGCTGAGCACGACAACCTGCGTGTCGCGCTCGACTGGGCGCTGGAGCACGATTCAGCCGCGGCGATCAGGATCGTGGCGAAGCTCGGTTTCTACTGGCATATCGCCGACCACTGGACTGAAGGACGACGCTGGCTTGAGCGAGCACTGGCGGCGTGCTCAACGCCGTCATTGGAGCGTGCCTGGGCCCTCAGCCATCTTGGGACGCTGGCCGTGTTCCTGGGTGACTACGAGCACGGGCGAGCGTGCGCGCAGGAGGCATTCGATCTGTTTCAACAGGCGGGTGACCAGGTCGGGAGCCTGGGTGCGTTACACGGTCTGGGCCGGGCGGCGCATTTCTCCGGCGACTATCCGTTGGCGATGCGACTGTACGAGGAGAGTCTGCATATCCAGCGGTCGATCGTCTATCCATGGGTGATGAGCTACACGATCGCCAATATGGTCGGTGTCGCCATCGCGCAGGGCGATCTGGAGTTGGCGGCCAACCTGACCAACCAGGGTCTGGAACGCGACCTCCGCAACGGCGATCTTGATGCCGTTGTGACATGGCAGGGCGAGTTGGGGGATATTGCGTTGCGACAGGGGAATCTGACCCAGGCACAGGAGATGTTCTCCGTGAGCCTGCGCTGGTATCAACAGGCTGACGAGATCCTGCCGATATCCCACCTCATCGAGGGGTTGGCTGGCGTCGCGGCTGGACTGCACCAGCCACGCCGCGCCGCTCAACTCCTCGGCGCGGCGGATCAGCTTCGAAGGCGTATTCGAACTCCGATCATTTCAACCTCGGTGCCGCTACATGACCTTTCTATCCGGACTGTCCGCGCGGAGCTTGATGAGCAGGCGTTCGATGCCGAATGGCTAGCCGGACAGCGCATGTCGCTGGAGGATGCGATTGAGTTGGCAATCAGTGGTGTCGCTGAGTTGGACGAACCGGCAGCAACCGTACGGTCAGTGTTGAGCGAACGCGAGCTGGACGTGTTGCGGTTGATCGTTGATGGGAACTCGAACCCATCGATCGCGGCCGAGTTGTTCATCAGCCAGCACACGGTGGCCAACCATGTCGCCAGCATCCTGAATAAGCTCGGGCTGGAGTCGCGGACGGCTGCCGCAGCCTATGCCGTCCGGCACGGGCTGGCCTGACCGCTGCGAACGAAATAGTCAGCCCTGACTACTACCATGCGTGCCGCGATTGATCAGGTCGCGGGATGTGCCTCCTCGCCCCTGAACGCATGCTGTGATTGTCGAATGACATCCGGGGATAGCAGACAAACAGGAGGCACACAATGCAGGCAACAGCAACCGTCAAGCGGACTCAGCGCAATCAGATTCGGATCGCCGTGATCATCGTTCTTCTGTTGGGGGTCCTGGGAACCGGGGCTGCCGTTGCGGCCATCACCCAGAGCGGTGACGCAACAACCAACGCCGATGTCTCTGCGTCGGCAGAGCCAAATACCAACGCCAACTTCCACTTCATCGAGATGAACATGCTGCCGGAAGCCGCTGCCGTTCGTCCGATGAGCTATCAGCAGTACCGCTTCCGCGAGATGAATGCGCTCCCTGAAGCCGCCCCGGCTCCAGTCGTGACGTTCGAGCGCTGGCGCTTGCTGGAGATCAACGCGTTGCCGGGCGACGATGCGCCACTGGTTGCTCCATTCAGCGATCGGCGCGGCTTACCCTACTAACCTCGCACACTCCAATCCTCACACCCGTTGTGGAACGCTCCCCGTATCCCCGGGGGCGTTCCCGTCTGTCCGGTCAAACAGCGCCGTGATCGTGAGTAGGTAGCAGCGCGTCTCATTCGATGGATGACGTGAGCATTAGTTCTGGGCCGCCCACTCGTCCCGCTCGATCGCGTACTCGACGACGTCGCCGTCCCAGACCGCAGGAATCCCGTGATATACCTTCGCTTCCGGTGTCAGGCGGAGCGCGCGGACGAAGCGCAGGCCCGACTTCTCCAGTACCCGTCGTGAACCGCGGTTGTCCTGGAAGGTCGAGGCCGTGACCCGACGGATATCGGAGTCGGTGAAGCCCTTGCGGACGAGCGCCCGAGCGCCTTCGGTCGCGTAGCCCTTGCCCCACGCTTGGCGCCTGAGCCGATACCCGAGTTCCGGCGCATCGTTCGGTGCGTCGGGACCGGGTCGAAAGTGGAACCAGCCGATGAAGTCGCCGGCCTGCTTCTCGATGGCTGCCCAGAAGCCGTACCGGTCGCCGCGCTCGTAGTAGGCCAGCCACCACGGCAGAAGGTCCCGCTCGATCTCGTCACGCGGCGTGGGCTTGCCGGTCAGGTAGCGCATGACCTCGGGGTCACTGTCGAGCTCGACGAGGTGATCGACATCATCCATGGTGAACTGTCGCAGGATCAACCGATCGGTTTCAAGATAGACACGCACGGGGCGACTCCCCTCAGTAGCGAAAGACGATCCACTCGTCGCATCTCGGCGAGCACGTTCCTGCTTCACGCCGAGCGTATCGGCTGCTTGTCCCGCGCCAGGCGCTCCAGCAGCGCGACGGCGTATTCCAGACCTGGCAGGGCGGCCATCTCGTCGCGGACCCGCTCGGCACTGGCCCGGTAGGTTGGGTCGGTGAGGACCGCCCGTACCATGGCGCGGATCATTCCTGGGGTTCGCTCCTCAGGCTCGACCACCCGCCCCACTCCCATGTCCGCGCAGGCGGCGGCGTTGAGTGGCTGGTCCGCGCCGAGCGGCACGATGACCAGCGGCACCCCCTGGCTGAGGGCCGCCTGGACGGAGTTGAAGCCGCCGTGGGTGACGACGAGGTCGCAGTATGGGAGCAGCAGCGTCTGCGGCACATAGCGCGCGATGCGCACGTTGTTCGGCTGCGGGCCGAAGTCGGCCGGGTCCTGGTTGCGCCCGACCGTGAGGATGAGATTGAGTGGCTCGTCGCCCAGGCCAGCAAGGATCGCGGTAAACAGGCCGGGGCTGCGGTTGAAGATGGTGCCGAGTGAGGCGTACACGGTCGGCCCTGCCGGTAGGGTCAGTGCCCAGTCCGGCAGGTGCTCGTCGCCGGACTGGTCGAATGGGACCGGGCGCAGGAAATGCACAACCGGCGCGACCGACTGCTGCGGGCCGACGAACCCGGGGATGGTCGGCACCAGGCTGAGGTAGCGCTGGTGCATGCGGAGGTCGGGGTCGGGCGGCAGGCCGAAGGTCGCCCGCAGCACCGCCAGCGGCGCGCCGAAGATGGCCCGCTCGATTCCCGGCGGCCCGAAGGAGCAGAAGCCGCCGATGGCGTGGGGCAGCCCCAGAGTTTCTGCCGCGAGGCAGCCACCGAACTCCACGCCGTCGCGCACGATGAGGTCGGGCAGCCAGCAGTCGGCGAGCGCCAGGACATCGCGCGCCAGCGCCTCGGCCGCTGCGCCCGCGAAGATGTGGGTCCTGATCCACTCGGTCCACTCCTCCTCGGCGAGCGTGCGCAGTGCCGGGAACGCCACCGCCATCTCCGCCTCCAGCCAGGCGAGGCCGGCGGGGAAGCAGCGGAACCCGGCCGCCTCGACGGTCGACTGGAAGGCGGGCGAGCAGGCGAAGGCGACCTCGTGCCCGGCGGCGGCCGAGCGCGCGGGCGAGGGGCACCTGCGGGTGGAAATGCCCGGCCGCCGGGTGCGTCGTGAACAGGACGCGCATGGCGCACCTCCTCGTGGGCCTCGGCGGCACAGGGCCGCTCGCAGGGGAATGCGTCCATGATACCAACCAGGAGCTGCGTGGGTAACGACATCGCAGGGGAGTCACGAGGAATGAGTCCGCGCGCATTTGCCCCCTCGCCCGCCCCGGCGGGCAGGCCTGCCAGGTCGAGGTAGCGCCGCCCGCTCAGCCATTCCTCATGCGGAAACTGATCCCACCATACCACGTAATCCAGGCGATAGGGTTACATGTATGTGGTTTCCGACGATGACCCCTACGGGGTATCAATTCGGGATCGTACGCAGTGTGCAGGGACGACAATCCCGTGGGATTGTTAGTCCTCGACCCACCACGTGTGCGCGTTGAATACGATGTTGACACCGTTCGGGAACAGGTTGTGAACCCGCGTGCTCACGCCTCCAATGTCCCGGCTGAAGAACATGATGGTTTCCGGCAGGTCCTCCATGACGATGTTCTGGAACTCCGTGTAGAGCTCGATGCGCCGATCCCGGTCGGTCTCGCTCAGCGCCTCGCTCAGAATGGCGTCAACCTCCGGATTGCAGTAGCTGGTGAAGTTGAAGCCGTTGCCGCCGGCAGCATCACAGGTGAACATGATTGACTGATCGACCGCCGCCCCCCAGGTGAATCCAACCAGGAAGGCTTCGAAGTCAAACGTCTCGGTGAGCCGTTCGATGAGCGCGGGGAACGGCTCGAACTGCGGGCGTCATCTCGACGCCGATCTCGGCCCAGTACTCCTGGAGGACCGTCAGATACGACTCGCGAACCTGGTTGCCGGCGCTGGTGTACATCGTGAAGGTCAGTCGCTGACCGTCCTTCTCACGCGACGCCATCGGCGCTTTCGACCCAGCCGGCGTCGTCGAGCAGTTGCTTCGCCATTTCCGGGTCGTACGGGTATTTCAACTCGATCTCGTCAGGGTTGTAGGCCCAGGACATCGTCGGGATGGTGCCGACGGCAACCTCCCCATAGCCAAACAGGATCGAGTCGAGCATCGCCTCGCGATCGAGCGCGTACAGCAAGGCCTGGCGTACCTCGACATCCTGGAAAAGCGTCGTCTTGCTCGCATCCAGGTTGAGACCGTAGAAGGTGAAATCGAGCGTTGGGTAGTCGATGACCGCGACATCCTGGTTGCCGTCGAATTCGCCCACCGCGGACGGCGTCAAGCCGCTCAAGTCGATCTCGCCAGTCTTGAGCTGGTTCACAGCTGCGGCATCATCGGGCAGGACCTTGAAGATGAATGCATCCAGCACCGGAGCGCCGCGCCAGTAATCCTCGTTCGGAACCAGCGTCACGTGATCGTCGGAGACCCATTCCTCAAACGTGAACGGGCCAGTCCCGACGACGCGCAACGGATCGGTGCCGGTCGCGCCAGGATCCTGCTGCATCGCGGCCGGATCGATGTCCTCCCAGATGTGCTTCGCGATGATATTGAAGACCATGATTTCGACTGCGAAGTCCGGGAAGGTGCCCGTCAGAGTGAATTGCACGGTCAACGGGTCCAGCACGTCGATGCTGTCGATCTGCGCACTGATTACACTGACGTGCGGAGAACCCGTATCCGGGTTCATGTACGTCAGATAGGTGAACTCGACATCCTCAGCCGTGAACGGTTCGCCATCCGACCAGTTGATGCCGTCACGCAGGTGGAAGGTGTAGACCGAGGCGTCCTCGGTCACATCCCAGGATTCCGCCAGCAGTCCAATTGGCTCCAGTGTGTCGGGGTGCACCGACACCACGGACTCGAAGATCAACCCCTGGACAGCGCTGGATGGGCCATCCTGCGTCACGACCGGCAACAAGGTTGACATGTCCTGCGCGGCCGCCCTGGACGAGCACCCCGCCCTCGTGCTCCGGCGCCTCGATCGCCTTGCCGAAGAGCAACTCCTCGACCGCAAATGGTCCGATGGTTTCCGTGCCAGCCGTGCCACTGCCGCCCGTAGTTGGCGATGCGTCGGTCGCACCGGTCGTTGGGGAAGCGTCGGCGGCGTCAGTCGTTGACTGCTCATCGTCATCGCCAGCCGTCGTGGGGGGCGCGTTACCGGTTCCGCTGGCTGTCGTCGCAGTTGGCGCGCCAGCCGTGGGTGGAGTAGAGAGATCCTCGTTGTTGTCGTCACCACCGCAGGCCAAAAAGGCCGGCACGATCAGCACGAGCAACAGCAGCATGGTCGCCAATGTCAGTCGGCGAAGGAGGTGTTTCATAATCGCTCTCCATGCCCGGTGTGTCGTGAACACTGTTGTGACCTGGAAACCGCAGCATCTGTGGCTTGCAGGGTGTACGGCACGATCCTGATACCCGCTGGATCGCATCATCCGATCCGTAGCGTCACACCAACCCGTAACGGAGGATTGTCATCATTCGAGATATTACGACAGCAACGGGAGCCGGCGCAGATCATCGATATACATGACGATCCTCACAACCTTCCGGAACGCCCGCGTCTTCCGGGGAGAAAGTTGCCGTGTTCCGTATCCGGCACTGCGCTGATGCTGCAATGTGGCTGGTCGCAAGCCCAACATAGAGTGGACCATCCAGGCAACTGTTACGCAATTCCGTATCTGACAAAGTGAATGACTTGACACATTGCATTGCGTTCGGGAAGATGGAATATCATGGGTGTGGTTGCACCCAAGTGGGGAAGTGAGCCGTAGGATGCTCGTCGCATCGACGACTGAGCGAGCCAATCATCTGCCATCGCCGCTGACGCCGCTGATCGGCCGTGAGCGGGAGATTGCCGCGCTCTGCGACCTCCTGCGCGAGCCATCCAGCCGGCTGGTTACGCTGACCGGGCCGGGCGGAGTCGGAAAGACGCGGCTGGCGCTGGCTGCAAGTGAGCGGCTACAGGACCAGTTCCGCGACGGTGTCTGCTTCGTCCCGTTGCAGGCGATCATCGATCCGAATCTGGTGATCTCTGCGATCGCTCAGGCACTCAGTGTTCGTGAGACAGCCGATCAATCACTGGCCAGCAGTATTGCCGCAGCATGTCAGGCCGATGAGATGCTGCTGGTTCTCGACAATTTCGAGCAGGTACTGCCGGCGGCGATCGCCGTTGCCGATTTGCTGGCGGCCTGTCCGGCATTGACGGTGCTCATCACCAGTCGCGCGCGGCTGCGCATTTCCGGCGAGCAGGCGGTCGATGTCGATCCGCTGGCGCTCCCCGACCTCCAGCATCTGCCTGCGTTACATGATCTTGAGCAGGTGGATTCCGTCCGGCTCTTCGTCGCGCATGCGCGCCAGGCACGCTCCAGCTTCGCGCTCGCGCAACAGAATGCAGCCGCAGTCGCGGCGATCTGCACGAAACTGGACGGCTTGCCGCTGGCGATCGAACTGGCGGCTGCGCGAGTGC
The DNA here is from genome assembly GCA_963763325.1 of uncultured Chloroflexia bacterium. Classification (GTDB taxonomy): domain Bacteria; phylum Chloroflexota; class Chloroflexia; order Thermomicrobiales; family CFX8; genus JBBECJ01. The sequence continues at coordinate 48,939 of CAVXOL010000020.1, read as the reverse complement.
GAATCCTCTCGCCGCCAGCGTTACTGGCTCGGCTGGAGCAACGGTTGCAGGTTCTCACTGCCGGTCCGCGCGACGTCCCGACCCGCCAGCAGACGATGCGAGCCGCGATTGCATGGAGCTACGATCTGCTCTCGCCGGACGCCCAGCGACTCTTCTCCCACCTGTCGGTCTTTGTCGGTGGCTGTACTCTGGACGCGATCGAAGCGGTCTACGATCAGCCAGATGACGTCCTGGACGGATTGAGCGTCCTGGTTGACCACAGCCTCGTCGGGCAGACGGAGACCGACGACGGCACACCACGCTACATCATGTTGGAGACAATCCGCGAGTTCGGACTGGAACGGCTGGATGTGATGGACGATGTCGACGCCGTCCGACGTCGACATGCCGAGTACTTCCTGCACACCTTCGAGGACGCCGAAGTTGAGTGGATCGGACCCGACGCGGCGCGCTGGGTCGCGCAGAGCGAAACCGAGTTCGGGAATCTGCGTAGCGCGTTGACCTGGGCAGTCGAGCACGACGCTGACATCGCGTTGCGCTTCATTCAGGCGATCGGCGGTTGCTGGGAAACGCTCGGCTACTACAGCGAGGCCCGTCGCTGGTGTGAGCTTGCGCTCGCGAGCAGCCAGCCGGCCACGCCCGCCCTGCGCGCGTATACCCTCTTCGAGGCCGGCTTCCTCGCGACAACCCAGGGCGATTACGCCGCCGGACGGCGCTTCTCCCAGGCAGGACACGACCTCTACCAATCGCTGGGAGATGCCAGCGGCGCTGCGTGGTGTCTGTACGGCATGGGCCGGGCGGCGATGTGGTCCGCGGATCTCGATGAGGCCGCCCGGCTCTACGAAGCGACCGTCGTTGCGGCTCGGGATGTTGACGACCGGCTGCTTCCCAGCGCGCTCGGCAACCTCGGCGCGGTCTACGTGCTGCAACGCCGCGACGAGCAGGCCGAGCGTTGCCTGACTGAAGCGATCGCTCTGGCCGAGGAGGCGCACCATATCGTCGGGCTTGGTTACATCATCCCCGAATACGCGCTGCTGGCCATGCAACAGGGGAATCTACCGCTGGCGACCCAGCGGATCGACACAGCGCTTGAGATTCAGCAGCACTTGCGTGACCCTCGCTTCGCATCGCAGGCGATCGAAGTCGCCGCCTGGATCGCGACGCTTCGACGGCAGCCGCTACGCGCAGCCCGGCTCCTGGGCGCAGTCAGCGCCATCCGGGAAGCGATTGGCATCCGCGTGCCACCGATGACGCAGGCGTACTACGACGCCTACCTGCCCGAGGCGAAGGCTCAGGTCAGCCCGGCGATCTGGAACGATGCCTGGCAGGCTGGCCGGGAACTCTCGCTCGACGAGGCTATCGAACTCGCCCGGTCGGCCGATGTGACACATGAACGTGCGGTGGCGCCTGCCCCGGTTGCCGGTCTCACCCGGCGCGAGGTTGAAGTGCTTCGCCTGCTCGTCAACGGCTTGTCGAATCAGGAGATCGGAACGGCGCTCTCAATCTCACCGCACACGGCTGCCAACCACGTGATCAACATCATGAACAAGCTCGGCGTCGATTCGAGGACAGCCGCCGCGACCTGGGCCGTCCGCAACGGGATTTGACGGGCTACTCGACCAGCCCAAAGCCGGTGATCGTGAAGCGGCCGTAGCCAATCAGCAGGGCTGCCAGGAACCCCAGCTCGACCAATTGCGGCTCGTCGAAGAAGCGTCGGGTGTCATTGAAGTCGGCCTCGTCCAGTTCGCCCTTGCCAGATGCCATCTTGAGCGTGAAACGCAGCATCGCCCGCTCGCGGTCATCCAGCAGCGCCGCCGGATCGTCGGGCGTCAGGACGCCGGCGAGCTTGTCGTAGGTAACGCCGCGCTCCTGCGCGACCGGAGCGATGAACCCCTGGCAGTGGTCGCAGCCGTAGTAGCCGGCGATCTGAAACCGGACGAGTTCCTTCAGTTCAACGGGCAGTGCGCCGTCCTCACGCACCAGCGGGAGATAGAGCGCAAGCCAGCGCTCAGCCAGTTCAGGTCGGTGACCACCCAGCCCACGCAGGACGCCATCGGCCGTCTGGCCGATATAGCACTGTACACCTGGGGAAAGTGCTTCCTCTGCAACGAGCGTTACACGTGCCAAGGTCGTCCTCCTGCATTGCGGCATACCCCGTTTCGACGCATGTCGGCATCGGTTCCACGGAATTGTAGTCATCGCCGTCGTTACACAGCCACAGATTAGCAGGTGCGGAGTGGCGCCCATCTGGACCAGCGATCGAGCACCCTTCGTCAACTAGTGAAGAATCACTAGTGGCCCTATCAGCCACAAATGATGAATCTTCAGGATGTGCAGGCAAACCTGCCGGGAGATACTGTCAACATCCAGACAATCCAGCTTATTCCTACTCTCCTCCTTCCCCACCCTCCGTGAGCGCCCTCGACCCCAAAACGAGGGCGTTCGCTTGTGCGGGGTGCCGTCACGCGGTTGATTGCAGAGCAGCGATCATCCGCGTGTAGAAGCGCAGGTTGTGGAGCGTTGCCAGCCGTTCGGCGCTGCTGTCGCCGATCTTGAACAGGTGGTGGAGGTAGGCACGGCTATACTTCCGGCAGGCGGGACAGTCGCAGGTGGGGTCGATCGGCTCGCGGTCGCTGTGGTACTTCGTGTCGAGGATGTAAACGGTCGAGCGAAAGGCATCGCCCGGACTGAGGCCGTTGTCCGGGAAGCCCGGCCGGTAGACGTAGAGCCGGTTGTGGCGCGCGTCGCGGGTTGGCAGGCTGCAATCGAACATCGTGTAGCCGAGCGCGTGGGCTGCTACGACGTGCTCCGGGCTGCCGATCCCGAGCGCGTGCTTCGGCGCCGACGGCCGGCAGCGCATCGACAACCCAGCGCAGGACATCGGTCAGGAGCTCACCATCCTCGGTCAGCGGCCAGCCGCCGAAGCCGAAGCCGTCGAAGCCGATCTCGACCAGCGCACGGGCGCACTCGCGGCGCAGCTCTTCGCTGGCGCCGCCCTGGACGACGGCGAACAGCAGTGGCCGGTCGTCACGCTTCTGCTGGCTCACGAGCCGCTCGAACTCCTGCTTGCAGCGTCGTGCCCAGCGGATCGTCCGCTCGACCGAGCGGGCCTGCTCACTGAGGTCGTCGCCGGCGTCGGTGCAGTCGTCGAGGCAGACGACGATGTCGGATCCGAGCTGGAACTGAATCTGGACGACCTTCTCAGGCGTCAGCGTCCACTTCTCGCTCGTGCCTGGCTCGCGGAAGATGACCTCGTTGGCGCGGATGACGCCGTAGTCGGGATTCTGGCGGATCAGCGAGTAGACCTGGAACCCGCCCGAATCGCTGAGGATCGGCCCGTCCCAGTCCATGAATTTGTGGACGCCACCGGCCGCCTGAATCACCCGCACACCGGGCCGCCGCATCAGGTGAAACGCGTTGACGACGATCGCCGGAATCCCAACCGCCCGCAGGTCGTCGGACGTTACGCTGCGCACCCCGGCCCGCGTCGCATCCGGCAGGAAGGCTGGCATCATGAGTTCACCGTGGCGAGTTGTGAGTCGGGTTGGGCGGTCGGGGGTCATCAGGTTCCTTTCGGGACGTGGGACGGCGCGGTCGGATTCAGTTTGCCACTCCAGCCGCGTCCCGCGTCGCACGTCCCACATCCCGACCGACAACAAACACCAGCTCATTCGCCAGCTCAACCTCGCTGGTGAGATCGAATTCGTCGCCGAGTTCCGCGAGTAGCGTTTCGAAGCGGGCGCGGTAGTTGCGTGCCATCCCTTTGCCGTGGCCGCCGAGCGAGCGGGTTGGGAAGGTGACGACGATCTGGCTGGCGTGGATTGCACGGATGACGCGCGCGGACGCGCCAGTGTCCTGCTGGTCGAGGCAAGGGACGGATTTCAGTAGCAGCGCAAGGTCGCAGGCGTCGTCGGGCGGATCGCTGACGATGTCACGCATCTCGACGCGGTGGGGAATGCCAAACAACTCCAGCGCGCCATCGACGAAGCCGAGCATCTGGCTATCGATGTCGTACGCAACGTAACACGCTCGGTCCGGTAGATGCATCCACGGCGCAGCCAACGGGTTCAGTCCGCAGGCAATGTCGACGACCGTGGTTGGTACACCAGTGATGGCGAAGATTCGCTCATAGAACTCGTCGAGGATCGGCAGCCGCTCGCGGGTCGAGGCGTGGGCCGCCATCGCTGTCTGGCAGGCGTCCCGAACGGCCTCGTCAGTCGCTTCCTGCCCGGCGTCGGCAAGGTCGAGCATCAGTCGGGTGTAGTCCGGCTGGCCGGTATAGGCGCCAAAGATCTGGTGCAGCCGCCGTTTCGTCCGTTTCTCGGCGTCAGCGAGATTCTTTGCCTTCGGTGTTTCCTCAGTCGCCAACCGCTCGACCAGCGACGGATCGACGTGCCGGTAACGGCGTGACGCGAGGACTCGGGCGGAGACGGACCCCACCCCCCAGCCGCCTCCCCTACAGGGAGGGGAGTAGATGACCGGGAGTTCAACTCCCCCTCCCTTGTAGCGGGTGGCGGCTGGGGGGTGGGGTTTTGCTCGCAGGATCAGCTCATACGCTTCGCGCCGCTTCAAGCCGTGCTCCTTTATGAGGTGGTCGAGGATTGTGCGACTATCGTCGCCGGCGGCCAGCATCTCGGCGATTGTTTCTTCGACGCCGCTGCGATCCTCCGGCTCATCGCCGGTTGCGCCGCCGACGAGGACGGTTGTCTCGCCCCGAATCGTCTCTTCAGCGGTCAGCTCGGCCAGCAGTCTACTGAGTTCGCCGCGCTGGTAGCGCTCGTGGGGCTTGGTCAGGTTGCGAGCCAGGCAGGCTGGACGGTCGCCGAGCGTGTCGAGCAGATCGGACACGGTCGCCAGCAAGCGGTGCGGCGCTTCGTAGAAGACGAGCGTGGCTGGTTGGCGGGCGTGACTCTTGAAGAAGGAACGACGTTTGCTGGCTGTCCGGGGAGGATAGCCGAGATACAGGAAACTGGCAGTCGGCAGACCAGCGGCGGCCAGCGCCGTCGTGACGGCTGATGGCCCAGGCAGGCTCGTGACCGGCACGCCCGCCTCGATGGCGGCGTTGACGATCCGAAAGCCGGGATCGTTGATCAATGGTGTCCCAGCGTCGGAGACGATCGCGACGTGCTCGCCAGCCACCAGGCGTTCGAGGAGCTCCCGAGAGCGGGACTGCTCGTTGTGGTCGTGATAGGAGATGACGCGAGTTGTGATCGCATAGCTCGCGTTGCAGTTCGCGGAAGTCGCGAGTGTCTTCCGCCGCGATCAGGTCAACGGAGCGCAGTGTCTCGACAGCCCGATAGGTGATGTCGCCGGTATTGCCGATCGGGACGGCAACGAGGTACAGCGTCCCGACGGCGGCACTCGTTGTTGCTGGCGCGCTCAGTTGCATACCCTGTTCGTCATCGCATGGGTTGGACGTTCACCCTGCTCCGAGTGCTATTGTTGCACCATCGACGTGCCCGGCGGGCGGTCCAGCGCTGATCGGGAGAGGAAAAGCGTGCAAGATAACGAGTGGCAATCCTCGGGAGTGGTCCATTGCCTGAACTGCGGCGCGCCGAATCCGACGGCGTCCGTCCACTGCTCTGCCTGCGGCTCCCTACTACCCCAGGATGACGTGCCCGATGAGGAGACCGTCATCGATGTTTCCAGTGGCCAGCCGCGTGTCCTCGAAGAGGAGCGGCCAGCCGGTCCGTTCGGGAACCGTATTCCAGGCGGGTTCACAACCGTCCGTATCGAACAGGGACGTGTCGTCGTCACCGAGGGCAGCCGGCGCAACTGTCTGATCGTCGCCGTCGTCGGCTTCCTGCTTGTCTGCTGCATGTGCTGGGTCCTGTGGTCGAGTCTGGCGAGGCTGTTTTGAGGCATGACGTTTGACGCCTGAGACGTGGACTCGCCGCTTGTCACAAGCATCATGCTCGATGCCCGTCACCCGCGCCTGCGTCGCATTTCGAAGATGTCGCTGACGATCAGGAGGAGACCGGCTGCGGCGACGGCTGACCAGAGCAGCCCGGCCCAGGCGAAGGCGTCTCCAGCACCACCGAAGGCGAGCAGCAGGCCGAGGACGAGCACGTCCCAGCCGACCATCCCAATCCACCGTCGCTGGCGGCCGTACAAGTAGGCGGTCAGCGGCAGATAGAGCACTACATAGGCTCCCAGCAGGATTGCCAACTCGCTCACTCGCTCGTCCGTTCCACGTTCAGGCTCGACATCGCTCAAGCCCTCCGGAAAGGCTACCGAATTCGTCGCCTGAGCATCTTCCCACGCTGCGGTTTCCCTGTTACAGTGGCAATAGTCACGGTGTTTCGACAACGTAGTGGAAGGGACCGCGATGGACGCAATCATGTGGCTGCTCATTGGTCTGGCCAGTACGTGGATGGCCTATTCGGTCGTCACAGCAGAGCGGCGGAGCCGTGGCTGGGGCGGCGCGAGCGCGGTTGGGTTGTATCTGGCGCTCTTCGGAGCCGTATCAACCGGCCTGGCCTGGGTCTACGGTTTCCTGCGGCCGAAGCTGATCGACGACTTCCCAAGCGAGAACACGATGCTGTTCGTGGGTCTCGTCGTTATCGCAGGACTTGTGGTGATGGCGCTCGATCTGCTCGGCACGATCGACATCATGAGCCAGATCCAGAAGAGCGTGAACAAGGCCGACACTGGCCGACCCAACCCCGGAGGCCCGTCCGGCGACGACTAGTCCGGATCAGTTCCATATCAATGGCGTATTCTCGGGGCGGTTCTTATCGCCCCATTGTCATGTCCGGCGCAACGCCGGTGAAGCTGCCGTCGTCCCGTCGTTCGACACGCTGGACGCCAATGATGGCTGCCCTGTCGAGCGGTCCGTAGACGTGTGGGTAGCGCCCGGTGTCATCATCGTAGCGAACATCCGACGTGATCAGATCCAGGGCAATTGTCAGGATCAGATAGGGTCGGGCATCTTCGCGGTAGAACATATTCCCGACGGCCAGCACATCATCCAGCCCGTGTGTGAGGTGGACGAATCCGTCCGCGTCGAACGGCTCCGGCAGGTAGGAGCGATCCGCTGGCTGCGCGCGATACCAGCTTTCCGGCACCAGGTGATAGGCGCTGTTCATGAGTTCGATCCTTTCGGAGCGTCAGCCTCTCGAACGTTACCAGGATCTGCCCCACGTCCTGCACACAAAAACGCGGCGTCGATGGCCGACGCCGCGATGACTGGGCAAAAGAACAGGCCCCGACGAGCCTTGATGAGTACCGACGCCAGGTCATGAAATTCCTTGAGATGAATCCCCGGTTGCCCGGTCGTTCAATATCAGGTGATCTCAGACACGTGCTGGAGGTTAATCCTGCACAAGATCCAAGCCTGGCCTTCGACGTTTTCACGACTGCGATTGAACTGACGCCCGCACACGACCGTGACTCGGTTCGACACTTCGGCTGGAAACCATCGTCTTGCGATTGCTCGTTTGACTCCGGTGCGTCGGTCCGTCGTAACTCCTCGGGACCTGTACATACAGTAGCATGGGGGTGACTGGCTGTCAATACCTCTTTTCACATTTTCTTCAGATTGATGGTGACATCGCGCATTCTGGCGAGCCAGGCACAAGGGTATGGACGAGAGCCCGGCCTCGATGTCACCTGCCGTCTGTTATCGATCAGAAGACGAAGAGAGCGGCACATGCGCCTTCAGATCTTCCTCGGTAGGGCGCAGGAGCATGAGTGGGCGCTGAGCGGAGTTGAGGACACGTTCGGCGACTGAGCCGAGGACGGCGCGCTTGAAGCCGCTGCGGCCGTGGGTCGCCATCACGATCAGGCCGACGTCGGTCTCGGCTGCGGCTGCTGCGATCTCCTGAGCGGGCATTCCGAGCCGGACGCTCCACTCTACCGTCAGCCCCGCAGCGCGCAGCCGCTCGGCGACACCTGTCAGGTACTGCCGTGCTTCTTCACGCTCCGCCACGTAGTAGTCGTCTGTCACCATACCCGAGCCGACCGTCAGCGACTCGACGACCTGGACGAGGTGAACCTCCTGCGGCTCGCTACCAGTCAGCGTGAGGCCAGCCTCCAACGCGTACTCAGCCAACAGCGAGCCATCGAGTGGGACGAGCAACCGATTCAGGTCGGCCGATGTCTCCGGAGCTGTCTCCGAGGTTGTCACCGGGACGATCACGACCGGGTAGGTCGCCTCCGACACGACCTTGAAGGCGACGCTACCGACGACAGCACGCTCCAGCCCACGCCGGGCGTGGCTCGACATCACGACAACCGGATCAGCGAGCGTCGCCGCGACGTGGAGCAGCTCGTTGCCGGCGTCACCGTAGCGGATGACAGTCCGGGCACGGCCAGCCGGGAACTGCGCCGCCATCTGCTCCAACCAGTCGGACAGATTGACGACAATCTCCTCCGCCTGCTGCTTGACTGCCAGCAACCGATCATCACCGGGGAAGGCGTCGGATGCGTGCAGTAGCCGCTGGCCGCCGTCGTCGGTCGCCTCAGCCGCCAGGGCGAGAACTGACACCAGGACGACCTCAGCGTCAAGCCGCTCGGCAAGGGCCTGCGCGATCGGCAGCGCCGCCTTGCTCGCGTCGTCCACATCCTCCTCGGGGCGAATCAGTGGGACCAACAGCGTCCGTGCCATCTGCTATTCCTTTCTTCTTCCGTCAAGTGAGGTCGTCGGCGACGTCAGCCAATCGCGATCTTCGGCTGTACAAGAAGAACCGGTACAGGCATCGGCGCCCGCACCTGGGCTGCGAAGAGACTCGGAACGAGGCTGTTGAACCCATGCCGGCTGTGCGAGGGCATCACGATCAGATTGATGGACTGTTCGGCCGCCAGCCTGGTGATCTCACGCGATGGATCGCCAATCCGCAGGTGCCAGGTCGCCCGGTAACCCTGCTCGCGCAGTGTCTCGGCTGTCCGACGCAGGAAATGGGCTGGGACCTCGTCAGCATCCACGTAGCGCTCGCCACCGACTGTCGCAGGCTGCGGCGGGATCGGTGCCGTCACCTCGAGCAGGTGGAACTCGATCCGCCGCGCTCGCTCCTCGCCCAATTCGGCCACCATCGCCTCGATCAGCGCGCCCGCGATTACCGCGTCGTTGATCGGCAACAGCACACGCTCGATTATCGTGCAGATCGGCGCCTGGCTGGCAGGTGAGGCCGGCAGGATCATCACTGGACATTTCGCGCCGGCCGCGACCGTCGCCGCGACGCTGCCGAGCATCCGAAGCCGCGCTCCGTGTCGCCCGTGACTGGCCATCATGATCAGTGGCTGCTCGACCCGACCGGCAACGGCGAGGATCTGGTCAGCAGGCTCGCCAATCTCGATGACCGTCTCGACATCATTGGCAATCATCCCGGCAATGTGGTGCAGATACGCCTGGCGCTCGGCGCGGTTCGATTCATCCTCAATGACCGACAGCAGCACGACCCGCGCATCGCCGCTCACCAGCATCTGCGTACAGTTGATCGCCTGCTCGGCGATCCCCTCCTCGTCCTGCCGCGGGTCGCTCAGCGGAATAATGATTGTGCTGGGCATCGTGCCAATCCTCCAGACTGTCGCAAGTCGTCCCACCACAAGCGTACCCAGCCGCTGGCACCCAGATCGCGACAAGTCGCGCGGGGAACATTACAGAAGCGTGACACTTCCTCGGACAGTGGCGACGGCAGCGCCTCGCGCTCGTTCCTGGCCGGGACGCATTGGCTGGGAATCAGGGCGCGGTGCTGCCGCCGGCTCGATCGGTGGTCGGCGGTCAATCCTCGTCCACGATCGCCGGTACGGTGAAGCACAACCGCGTCCCGCCCCCATCCGGGCGTTCGATCCAGATCGTGCCTCCGTGGGCTTCAATGACGTGGCGTGAGAGGTAGAGGCCGAGGCCCATCCCGGGCGCGCCGCTGGCAATCGCGCTGCCGGTCCGGCTGAAGCGGTCGAAGAGGCGCGGCACGTCGTCCGTGTCAATGCCGGGGCCATAGTCACGGACACCGAGGAGTGCCATCCCGTCCCGCAACTCGGCTGTCACCTCAATCGGGCGGTCCACCGGTGAGTACTTGATCGCGTTGTGGAGCAGGTTGCGGACGACCTGGTCGATCCGGTCGGGATCGGCTTCAGCCAGCAACATCGGCGCGACATCCAGCGTCACCTCCCGCTCCTGCGCGAACTGCCGAACGGCCGTCACGGCCCCCTCGATCAACCGCCGAATGTGGACCGGCTCGGTCTCCATCCGCATCCGGCCGGCCCGAATATTGGCCAGCTGGACCATGTTCTCGATCAGGCTCCCCAGCCGGCGGCTCTCGCTGGCGATATCCGCCAGGAACTCGTGTCGCGTCTGGTGGTCGAGCTCCTCCCAGTCGCGTTGGAGCAGGAGCGCGCCGCCCTGGATCGTCGTCAGCGGCGTCCGCAACTCGTGGGAGACGAGCGAGAGGAAGTCGTCCTTGAGCTGCTCGGCGTCCTTTATCTGGGTGATGTCCTGGAAGACCGTAATCGAGCCGGTGATCCGCTCATCCGGCCCGTACAATGGCACGCTGTTGACGAGGACGGTGATCCGCTGGCCGTCCGGGCGGTCGATTTGGACTTCAGAACGGCTGACCACTTCGCCACGCCGCAACGAACGCACGAACGGCACATCATCGTTCGGCACTCGCGTCCCATCGGGCTGAACCCGTGGATTCCGCGCCAGGAACACCTCAAGCGGGACCGGTGTCTCGATCGGCCAACCCAGCAGGTCGGACGCGTGCCGGTTGGCGAGCGTAATGCGCTCCGGATCGCTCTCAACGAGGATGGCCGCCTCTGGAAGCTGATCGAGGATCAACTGGAGGCGCTGCTGCTGTGCCTGGACTTGCCGGTAGAGCTTCGCGTTCTCGATCGCGACGGCCGCGTGCCGCGCCAACACCTCGACCAGGCGGGCATCCTCGTCAGTGAACTCTTCGCCGGTCCGCTTCTCGGTCAGGTAGAGGTTGCCCAGCACCACCCCGCGAGACATGATCGGGACGCCGAGGAAGCTCGTCATCGGCGGATGGTTGCGTCGGGAATCCGGCCGACGCGGGGTGCTCGTGCAGGTTCCTGAGCCGCAGCGTCTGTGGCTCGCGCAACAGCAGGCCCAGGAGTCCCAGCCCGCGTGGCCGGTGGGGAATCTGCGCCTCCTGATTCTCGGACATCCCTGATGTCAGAAACGATTCCATTTCGCCATGTGGGCCTGGCACGCCCAGCGCCGCGTAGCGCGCGCCGGAGAGTTCCCGAGCCAGATCGACGATCCGGTTCAGGACGGTGTCGATACCCAGCGTGCTTGTAATCGCCAGGATCGAACGACTGGACACCTCCAGTTGGCTGGCTAACTCCACCCGCTGTTCGCTGATATCGGACGCTGCACCAAGTCCACGCGCTGCCGACCGGACGACAACGTCCACCCGCATCTGTTCGGCTGCGCCAAGCATGACCAGATCCGATGGCGGGTCGCCCGGCTCTCGGAACGGCCCGACGAGCAGGACCGCAGTTGACTGGCTGTGGTAGCGGACTGCGAGGTACCGCCCTTCATCAACGCGGAACATGGCCGGCTCACCAGCTCGGCCAGGCAGGACGAGGAAGGATTCGTGCTGAATGCCGGTCTCGACGTGGCGGAGCTCTACTACTGGCACGCCGAGAGCGAGGGTCAGCGCCTTGCAGATCGGGTCGACAACGTCATCCTGCATGGCCATGGTCGTCAGGCGACTCGAGCCGGTAGCCGATGCCAGGGAAGGTACGGATCAACGGAGCTTCGTCCTCGTGGTCGTCGAGCTTCTTGCGGATCCGGCTGATCCAGGTTCGCAAGTAGTAGGTCTCGTCGCGGAACTCCGGCCCCCAGATCCGCGCCAACATCTCGCCATGCGTCATCACCCGACCGGCGTTGGCCGCCAGCATGCTCAGCACCTCCCACTCGGTCTTGCTGAACTGCACCTCTTCGCCGTGAACCAGCACGCGCCGGTTCGTCAGTTCGATCGTGACCTCTGGGTAATCCAGCACCTGCGAAGCCGGCTGTGTTGCTTGCGTTGTCCGCCGCAGGATTGCCGACACCCGCGCCGAGAGCTCGTCCGGGTCAAATGGCTTGGTGACGTAATCGTCAGCGCCCATGTCCAGGCTGCGAATCTTGTCCCGCCCGGCTCCGCGCGCTGTCAGCAGAATAATCGGCACGTGTGAATCGGCCCTGATGCGGCGCATTGTCTCCAGCCCGTCCATGACCGGCATCATGATGTCAAGGATGATCAAGTCAGGCTGCTCATTCTCGAACATGTCGAGCGCTTCCTGGCCGTTGATCGCGGTGATGACACGATAGCCATCCATCTGGAGCTTCGTCCGGACGAGGCGCAAAATCGGTGCATCGTCGTCAGCAACGAGAATAAGCCGCTTCTGCACGCGCGTGCTCCTCATGTCAATCGCCAATCTGCCCAGACTCTACCACCCAGGACAGTTCAACAGATGCCTGTGATGGGATTTCGGCACGAAATTGTAACGGCCCGCAGGTGGATGTGATACGGACGCCATGCATCGGACCCTACGATGAACTGAGAAAGTGAGTCCGCGACGTTGAGCTTGCAACGTAGCACGATAGCGATGTGGAGCCTGTCATGAATGTGAATGCAATCATCGTCCCAATTGATGGATCGGAACTTTCCGAACGCGCGATAGGGCTCGGTTTAGCGTTCGCACAGGCGTACGATGCACGGCTCGTGCTCGTCCATGTCCTGGAAGAGCCGATCGCGCTTGACCTGCTGCCAAGCCTCGTCATCCCTGATCGCTTTCAGGCTGAAGCCTACCTGCGTCGGCTGGCCGATGCTCTGCCGGATGATGTCGAGGTGACTACGTTGGTCCTGCGCGGCAACCCCGTCGATACGCTGCTTGAACTGACCGAGGAGGATCCCGAAACGATGCTGGTGGTGTCAACCCACGGACGCAGCGGTCTGGGCCGGCTGATGCTCGGCAGTGTGGCCGATAAGGTCCTGCGAGGGGCAACGGTGCCGGTCGCGCTCGTTCGTGGCGCCGGAACGCCACGAGTGAAGGCTCTGCATACGCTGCTCGTCCCGCTCGACACGTCGTCGTACAGCGAAACAGCCCTGCCGCTGGCCATCGATCTCGCTCGAAAGTCGGGTGCGACACTGGGTCTCGTCCACGCCTGCGAGCCCTTCTGGGTCTCGTCCTACGCCGCGGCCATCCCCGAGATGTCCGGCATCAACGACGCTCGCGCCAGCGACATTGAGCGGGAATGCCTGACGAACGGCCGCGCCTACCTCGACCAGGTAGCCAGCGTCATCCGCGGCGATGGCATCCGCGTCGTCTGGGAGGTCCGCTTCGGCAAGCCGGCCGATGAGATTCTGCGCGCCGCCGAGACAACCGAGGCCGATCTGATCGTGATGGCCACCCACGATCGCTCGGGAATCCGCCGCATGGCACTTGGCAGCGTCACCAACGAGGTCCTCCACCGCGGCACGACGCCAATTCTCGCGATTCCACCCCGCGTCATTCAGGATCAGCAGATCGAGACCGCCGAGATGCTCTCGAGCATGTGACACATCCACCCAATACGTAGTGACCCGCGCCTCTCCTTGTCCGATCGCCTGAGCGACTGACCGGGCGAGGCCGGGCTGCTACTACACTGCGCAGTTAGTGTTCGGTATCCTCATCGGGAATAGATCGTGCGGCAGGTCAGCCGGCCCGCCGCGTTGCCATGGGATACGGGAGCGTGCGGATGTCGGGACTGGCGGCGACAGTAAGCAGTGCCGACGATGCTGTCGCGGGCGTCCAGTCCGGCGATCGCGTCTTCGTCCACGGCTCGTGCGCGACACCACACGTCCTGATCGATGCCCTGGTCCACCGGGCACCAGCCCTGCGCAATGTCCGCGTCACACACCTGCACACGACCGGTCCAGCGCTCTATACCGCGCCCGAGATGGAGACCAGCTTCCGTCACGAGGCACTCTTCGTTGGCGCCAATGTCCGCGAGGCCGTCAACGCTGGCCGGGCCGACTACATCCCTGCCTTCCTCTCGGAAGTTCCGATCCTGTTCCGCGACGGCCACCTTCCGATCGACGTTGCGCTGCTCAACGTCTCACCGCCCGACGCGCACGGCTACTGCTCACTTGGCACGTCGGTCGATGTCGCATTAATGGCGGCCAGGACGGCGAAGACGGTCGTCGCCCAGATCAACCATTCGATGCCGCGCACTCTCGGTGACAGCTTCATCCACATCGATCAGATCGACCGCGCCGTCGAAGTCAACCAGCCGCCCGACGACATCCCAACCGACCCACCGTCCGACATCGAGCTCCAGATCGGCGCATTCGTCGCCTCACTGATCGAGGACGGCGCAACGCTGCAGATGGGCATCGGCAGCATCCCGAACGCCGTCCTTGCCGCGCTGGGCAACCATCGTGGCCTGGGTGTCCACAGCGAGATGTTCTCCGACGGCGTCGTCGATCTCGTCGAGCGCGGCGTCGTTACCGGCGAGCACAACTCGTTCCATCCCGGCAAGCTGATCAGCTCGTTCGTGATGGGTTCCAGCAAGCTCTACGACTTCGTCCATGACAACCCGATGGTTGAGATGCACCCCGTCAACTACACCAATGACACGGCCGTCATCCGCCGCAACACACGAATGGTTGCCATCAACTCCGCCCTGGAGATCGACCTGACCGGACAGGTCTGCGCCTCATCGATCGGCGACCGTGTCTACAGCGGCATCGGCGGTCAGGTCGACTTCATGCGCGGCGCCTCGCTCGCGCCCGAAGGCAAGCCGATCCTCGCCCTGCCGGCGACGGCGGCCGGTGGTACAGCCTCGCGGATCGTTGGCCATCTGCGACCCGGCTCGATGTTGACCCTCGTTCAGGGCAATCTGCACTACGTCGTGACCGAGTACGGGATCGCCGAGCTGTACGGCAAGAGTCTGCGCCACCGCGCCGACGCCCTGATCGCAATTGCTCACCCCGCCTTCCGCGACGAGTTGGCCGCGTTTGCACGGCAATTGAACCGCCTGTAGGGCGTGCAACTTACAGCCCGCGTCGTCCTGACTGCGATCGATCCCATATCGCCCTCGACCAGGAACCATTGACCATCATGCAGCCATCGCCAGCAGCGTGAAGAAATCCCCGCCATCGTCTATGCCGCCAAACGACGGGAATACGCCATCAAGCCTGAAGCCGGCATCCGAGAGCAGCGTCCCATACTCCACGTCGCTGTATGCCTGGATGCTCGCGGCGTAGCGAGTGACGGTCCCGCTCTCGGCATCGATGATGAAGTACCGTTCGGTTGCAACCGACCGCTCATCGTCCCAGAATGACTCCTCCAGACGCAGATGTGGTCGCTCTGAGAACAGGCCGCTTGCAGCACTTCGCCACGTCGACCCAGCCGCCCCGATCCGCCGAATGGCATCGACGGTGTGGACCTCCAGCAGCAGCCACCCACCGGTATTGAGTGCCTGCCGGGCTTTCGCCAGGATCGCTCGGGCATCGGCTGGCCGGAAGACGTTGAACTCGCCGAAGGTGAGCATCACCAGATCGAACCCGACGCCGTATTCCGATCTCACGGATGTCACCAAGACGATACGCGCAATCGAGGTCTTCCGAGCTCGCCGTGCCCGTTGCGTGCTCGATCGAGGCAGGACTGAAGTCGATCCCCAGGCATGTATGCCCACGCTCAGCGAGACGGCTCGTGTAGAGCCCCGGCCCGCAGCCCAGGTCGAGGATGCGCGACGGGTGGGCATCCAGCACAACACGATCGATCCAGTCCACGTGGGCATCGATTTTCGATCCCCGGCGGCTGGCGGCATCATGTGCCTGCGAGAGATGCTCGGCAAGCATCCGCCGGCTGAACCCCGGATCGTTCCACGGAATCTTCTCGCCCTCCGACCACGGCTCAGGAACAGGCGCTCGATTGACGATCTCCAACAGGTTCATGTCCGGCTCCTCGATGGCACTTGTGCAATTGCACAAGCGTCGTCACTGTCGTCATTCGACCGGCATTCGACGAGAAGACCCGGCCTGTACCTGCCGGATCTTCATGTTACGAAGTCGTGCCAGGATCCGCAGTCTCGGCGGTCGTCAGCAATGACGTGCTGGATCGTTCCTGGAGGTCCGTCGCTGGCCGGCCGCGTTGAAATTGATCCTCGTCTGCCGGCACCGTCCGTATTCCGTCATGCAACGTGATGCCAATGTCACCGACGTGGAGTTGGGCATAGTGCAACGCGGCAGCAATCGCGACGACGATCCCGGCCATTCCGGCGAACTCCTCGAACGACGTGATCGTCTGGTAAACGAAGTCGGACTCATTGCCGGCCCTGCTGGCGTACCAGCCGGAAATCGCTTCAATTCCGACTTCCCCGCCGGCATAGAGGGCGGCAGCCAGGAAGAACAGCCGCCGGGTCGCCTGCGGGACGTCGGCCAGGAACCGCCGGTAGGCGAGCCCTACCACCAGCACCGATAGCCCACCGACGATGACCCAGCCGTAGAAGAGGACGCCCGACATCCCTAGCCAGTCACGGATTTGCTCCGTCCCTCCACCTGAGTCGTGGATTTTGGCCTGCTCATCGATTGAGAACCCAAGTGCCAACAGCGCCAGGACGAACCAGTGCATGGCGAACGATGCATGACTGCGGAGACGTGCGATCGAGATCGTCGCCAGCATAACGGCCAGCAGCACGAGTGAGATGACCTGGAACCATGTCCCGAATGACGCCTCGGCACCAAGATCGAGCATTCGCGCAAGCTGCCGCCAGCCCATCGTGTCCGGGTCGATGATCCGCAGCTCATTGAGAGCCTGCGCAGCGATGTCAGCCGCGAACAGTCCAACAGCGATGACACCGAGGATGAGGACGACGGCTGGCGCCGGGATCGTCAGGCGCAACGACTGTGGCTGCTCCTGCATCGCCTGAATGATGGCCGCCGATGGCCGCGCAACCACCCACCGCAGTCCGGTCCGCTCGTAGAGGTTCCATGGAAACTTGAGCAAGGCGGCATCCAGGCCGACCCGTAACAGCAACGGGTTGGTCCGCATTGGACGCGACGCGAGGTATGCGAAGGTGCCGATGCCGGGCATTCCGGCGATCAGCAGCACCAGCGGCGAGTGGATCCCGAAAGCCTGCCGCCACGTCCGACGGTTGATCTGGCGCAACAACAACCTCGCGGTTGCCAAAAGCAGATTCAGCAGGACATAGCTGAAACGGACGATGCTGCCGACGGGAAAACGCAACATGACGCCGATCGTCAGGTGAACGCCGAAGTGCGGCAGGACGGCTACGAATTGCGGCTCTTCGATCGTAACTCTCAGCATCTCCGCATCCGCAGCTGTCAGCCGCCCGTCACGCGCCCAGGCGTCGATGGCCCCCTCGAACCAGCGTTCAGCTCGCGACTGGTGCTGCTGCCCCGTGCCGTGCTTCGAGAGAAATGGCAACCGAAGCCTGTGCGCGCGACTAGCTCCGGGGCGGTCTGTTGTGCTAGCCATCAGTGCCCTTCCCTCCTGCTCAAATGGAAGGCTGTCTGGATGGAACGGCTCAGCCATCGCACCAGCCGGCTCCAGACACGAGGCTCACTCGCGTGCCAGGCAATAGTCTCGGCTTCAGCCTGATCGAGCGTCGCCAGCAGATCGTCCAGCCACGGCTGGCCCTTCGTTGCGCGAATAGACGCCGCCTCACGATCGACATAGGCACGGGTCAGATCGAAGTAGATGTCGTCGTAGATCGGCACCTGTCCACGCTGGAACGCTCGCCACCAGGCTCGCGGCGACGCCAGCGGCGAGACGAGCCCCGATTCGAGATCGACGATGTGGTAGCGGCCGTCCGGCGTTTCAAGGATGTTGTCCATCGCTCGCGGCTGGCGGGGATCGACCTGCCAGGTTGGCAGCCCGACGTCATCGAACCGGTGGGCAAGATCGTCGAGAAAGTCGTGCGACAGACCTCGATCGCGGGGCGGCCCACCGGGGATGAACTCACTCGTGATCGCGAAGTGTCCGTCGATCTGGTCGATTCCGATCGCGCGGGCGACCCGGTTTTCACCGTACCAATACTCGGTCAGCATTCCGGCGAGGTTGCGCCGCAGGACGGCCGCTCGCAGCGCTGCCTGATTGCGCATGTAGGGGAACGCTGCCTGGAACGCCAGCCAGTAGATGGCCCGCGGTACCAGACCCGGCGCGTAGATTTTGGAAACGGTGTCGCCGTTGAACAGGATCGTGCTGGTCAGCGCGTGCGCGTGCGGCAGCGACTCATCGTGCGGGATGTAAGCAGCCCTTACGAGCGGTACACCAACACTTGCAGCTTTCAGACGCGTGTAGAGCCGGACAAGTCCCGGCACGGGATGGCCAGGATTCATCCGCTGCACAGATGGATGTGTGCCTTGCACCGTCGCTACCTCCGCCCAGTAACGGCGACGCGCGGCTGGCACTCCATCGTGTCTCGATACGCGCGCCGCCTCTTGATTAGCGTACGGCGACGACATTGCAGGCAGGTCGCAGCCAGGCTGGTCGCGTATCAAGGTCGCAACAGTTTGAGGGATCCGTCGGTGCTGGGGGAATCTGTCTCGAACGGGATGCTGGCAACGGGTACGGAGCGGCTCGGGATACGCATCGGATCACGACCGTCATACTATTGTTAATGCCCCGGTAGCAGCGTTACACGCCTGTGACAACCGTCTACATCCAGAGCGCCAACAACACCTGGGCGAGAACGATCTTACCGATCGTCGCGACTGGATAGATGGTCGCGTAGCCAATGTTGGGAAGCTCGTCCTGCGTCTCTTCGAGCGCGAAGCCGAGGACGGCTGGCTGGGTCTGAAAGCCGGCCAGTACCCCAAGCAGCAACCCAAACGGGACACGCAGGAGCTTGTAGCCGATCCAGAGTATTAGCGTGGCGATCGATACGGTCAGCACTGCTCCCACCAGCATCAGGGTCAACCCCTCGCGACTGACGAGTGTCTCGACGAACGCCCGGCCCGAGCGGGTGCCGACACCAGCCAGGAAGAGGATCAACCCGAGCTGGCGGATTGTCAGGTTTGCGCTGTAGGGCAGTCCCCAGACGAGCGGACCGGTCCGCTCCAGCGTTCCGAGGATCAGCGCGACGATCAGCGGTCCACCAGCCAATCCAAGCTCGATCGTGACGCCGCCTGGAAGTGGGATCGGGATCAGCCCCAGCAGGAGGCCACCAGCCAGTCCGAGACTGAAGGTCAGGATATCGATCTCACTCAACGCCCGGTATGAGTCGCCGAAGAAGCGGCTGACGGCGTCCATGTTCTCACGCGGGGTAACGATCCGAACGCGGTCGCCGAGCTCCAGGACCGTGTCGCCGTGCGGCACGAATTCGACGTCACCACGCCGGACACGGGT
The DNA here is from genome assembly GCA_963763325.1 of uncultured Chloroflexia bacterium. GTDB lineage: Bacteria > Chloroflexota > Chloroflexia > Thermomicrobiales > CFX8 > JBBECJ01. The sequence continues at coordinate 29,637 of CAVXOL010000020.1, read as the reverse complement.
GACGATCGCCCCGAACTGTTGCGGCAGGTGCAGGTCGCACAGCCGCTGCCCGGCAACCAGCGGACTCGAGACGAACACACGCCGGAAGTCGATTTCACTCCGATCGAACTCCAGCCGCTCGCTCGTCGGCTCCCCGAGCAGCGCGACCGCCCGGTCGAGGTCATCTTCGAGACCGACCATGCTGACCAGATCCCCTGGCTCCAACCGGGTCGCCTCACGGACGAGCGTGTGCCTGCCACCATGCTGAACACGTCCAAAGACCAGGTTCAGGCTATGGGCATGGATCAGATCTCGGACCGTAAAGCGAGCGACATCGGGGTTTGTGACGCGGATCGTGCGACTACCGAGCTGGTGGACACCGGTCGTCAGTTGGCGAGCCGACCGTGCCTCGCGTGCGTAATCGATCGACCAGAGCCGTCGCATAACGACGATCGCAACGATCACCCCGACGACACCGACCGGATATGTGACCGAGTAAGCGACGGTCGGCTCGGCCAGCATCGTTTCGAGCGTCTCGGCCGGGGCTTGCTGTTCGACATAGTCGAGCACACCGGCCAGGGCAGGTGTGTTGGTCAAGCTCCCGGCGAACACGCCAGACGCGTGGGTCGCCTTCAGGTCGAGTAGCTGCCAGGCCAGCGAGACGATACCGCCGGCGAACAACAACATTCCGACCATAAGCAGGCTGAAGCGTGGCCCCTCGCGACGCAATGACGCGACGAAGCTCGGACCGCTGCTGAGGCCGATTGTGTAGACGAAGAGGACCAAGCCGAGCTGGTAGATGATTACCGGCAGCTTCAGATCGGGGTCAAGCGAGCCGACCGCCAATCCGGCGAAGAGGACAGCCGCGACGCCGATCGAGCTACCCGCGATACGCAGCCGCCCAACCGGGTAGCCGATGGCGACGACGACAAACAGCAGCAGGAGCGGGTTCTCCTGCAGGATGTCAATCATCCAGGTGGCACCCGTGGCTCAGACGAGCGGCAGATCGGTCGCTCACGCGCTTGCTGATGCCAGCACGGAGCCGGCTTGTCGTGCGGCAAGATCGACTCACTCCTCAACCACCACGCCGGAATCGCTCGGACATCTGGAAGTCATCGTAATTCCAACACCGGAGTGCCGCTCTGACCGTTGCTTGATTCCCAGCAGCATTCTTCGTGTCATGGCGAACGCGATCGGGTCGAGTAACAATGGGTAGAGCGCGGTCGCCGGTGTCGTCGCGAAATCGGCACGGCTGCTGACTCAGCAGCCGCGTCGCGCCGTCGCCAACCGGCTCAAGCACGAACGCCCAGGAGACCGTAAAGCCCGGAGCGCTGGGCGCGATCACGAGTGTACGGTTCGGTTCCGCCAGCGCGACCGGCCAGTTGGGGCCGGAACCAAGCGGAATGATGTCACCTGTCCTCAAACCCTGGAACTGCGGCAGAATCCGGTCAGCGCTGGGCCGGTCGAGGATACCGAAGAGACGGTCGAGCCAGTCGTAGCTGTATAGGCCACCGCGCTGATAGCCCATCTGCGCCAGCCACGGCCAAACTCGATCTGGTGGAGCGTCGATCGTCGTCGCCAGCGTCATCTCCCAGCGGGGCTTTTCGACGATTTCGTCGCCGGCCAGCGGCCGAACCAGTTCGTCGTCGTTGACTCCCCAGTGGTGCATCCAGCGTCTGGTCAGGGCAACTGTGACAGCACTTGCCAGGCCGGCGACGAGCAAGATTCGACCGCGAGAGCCGATCGGGTAGCGACGCATGCCGATGCCTCCTGTTCAGTGAACCGACCTCAACCTGGTTGAGGCATCGTCAGCGGTCAGACTCTGAAGGTCTCTTCCATCCCGATGCGTCGCTCCGAGCGCACTGGTTGCTGCCGCGCATCCTTGCGGAGCTGGCACTTCAGGCAACGCTTGGCGATTGGAATAACGTCGAGCCGTCCTGGATCGATCGCTGTACCGCAGTCGATACAGATGCCGTAGACCCCGTTCGCCATCCGATCGAATGTCGCGCCGATGTCCTGCTGTTCGTCATATAGATCGTAGATCCGGCTGAGATCGGTCTCGGCGCGCAGCATGTCGGACGCCTCATCGGCTGGGTGGTTCGCAAGGGTCCCCTCATCCCACTGGCTATCAGTTGCTTCGGCCAGCGAGCTTTTCAGATCGGTCAGTTGTCGGTCGATCTCGTCGAGCCGGCGCAACAGCCGCTCCCTGATCGGTGGCGGTCGTCGTGTTGCGGTCATCTGACATCTCCTTTCGAGCGGTCTACTGGTCTGGACCGCGCCTGGCCGTCCTCAACCACTCTCACCCTGATTGTCGCTGCTGACTGGGTCAGGAGTGTGTGCTGATGCGGATCGAACGTGTCAGGATCGTGACAACCTGGAAGCTGAGGAGCGCAGTCGGTTTACCGCTTCTGGAAGCGCCGCAGCAGCCAGCGGCTGGTGAAGCGGGATGCCAGCCAGCCCAGAAACGCGCAGAGGATCAACACGCCCCAGGTGACGTACGCGTTGTCGTCCTCAACGACCGCCAGCGCAGGTAGCGCCGTGACGGCGAAGACGATCAGGAAGACAACGGCACTCAGGAGACCAATCAGGATTGCGGCCAGTGCCGTGCTGAACCTCCCCATCACCATACCCCCGTATCCGGCTTGACAAGCAGCGCCAGGCCTTCGGCATGAACGATCTTCGGGCAGAACGGCGCACAACACGTCATCCGGCTCAATTGGTCTAATCCTGGCCTGTGACCGCCACTGACTGACGGTTTATGCCGTGGCGAACCACTAGAGCATCCATCATAGAGGTTGCGACGTGATGTCGTAGCCGCAGCCCGCGAACCTGCCGCGGACATCGGCCCGGGTGATTCGCCGCAGCCCGGCCGAAATGGCCGTACCCAACGCCGCACTCGGGCGACATGGTTGGCATAGGTGGTCCTGTGCGCTCATGATGGGCGCTACGTTGATACGCATCATGCTTCAGGGGCCGTTTCCATGGTTGCTGTCCTGCACCCTGACGCCCAGCGTCAGCCACTCCCGCGACCACGCACGCCCCTGATCGGACGCGCTACCGAGGTCGCTGAGCTCCGTTCCCCGCTTGCACGTGACGACGTGGCGGTCGTCAACCCAGCCGGTCTGGAGCGCTGCTTCGAGCGCCTGGCGGCTGAGGGCACCCGCGGCCATCCCGACCTCGCGGCCAATGGCCCCGAGTTCGGGATGGAGATTGTCGGACCACCGCTGGGATCTGCGGAGGTGCCGTAGCATCGTGCGTGAGCGCGCGGCATCGCGACCGATTGGGCAATGCCGCCAAACGCAATCCGCTACGACGATCCCGAGTCACGTGACAGGTACTGACGGTGATCCTGCTGCACGACGGGTTCAGCACCGATCGGGCGCTGACTTTCCAAATGGCAAAGGTGGCGGTCACTCGCGTGGAGTTCGTCCGCGATACCAGCATTGAGACCTGTGCTCACGAACGGTCCGGTGTCGGATCGTCTCGCTTCGCTTACCATCTGTCAGGAGTGAACGCGCTCGTCACGGACGTTGCCGGTGGCGTCGACCTCGATCAATCGGTAGAGATCATGCTTCCCCGGTACGGCGTGCTGGAGCATGCCGCCGCTGATCGCGCGCACCAGCGATACGAACCTTCGCACGGCGCTCCTGCTCATCTACCTCCACCATCTCGTAGCCCAGTTGGCGATATTGCCGGACTTTCGAGCGGAACACGGTAGCTGGGTCTGTCGTCATGGACGCCTCTCTTCCCGGTCAAGGCGACTGGTCGTGTGCGACCCAGTCTAGGGCGAATGGTCATGATTGTCCCTGCACCAAGCGTCCCGTCGGTCGAGAGACGTTCGTCCCAGACCGTACCGATCTGGACGTGAAGACGGAGGCACACGGGCTGTATGTCAGACGACGCCGGTCAGCGAGAGCGGGAGATCCAGAGAGACCAGCACGGCCAGTGCAAGTGCACCGGCTGTGCTGGTTGAAATAGGGGGTATGGGGTATCTGGACCGGACGGTGCTCCATCTGCAGCGGGCACCGCCCGAAGGAAGTGGGTCGTGCTGAGGCGTTAATACGCAGCCAGCGTGCCACACTCGTCGGAGCTGCTTAGCTAGGTGGGCCTTCACCTGATACGCGGGCCGCCTCCTGATTCTTCGCGGCCTGCGCGGCCGCTGAGACAGCAGCGCCGGGTGGTCGTCCCTGTGCTGCGTCTGGATCAGATAGCGATGTGTCCGACACCTGCCGTGGACCGCCTACGGCCTCGGCCTGCACCGTGGTCGCATCGGCGTAGCCGGGCCGGTCCGGAGCAGGAGCAGCACTGAACCGCACCCGGTCACCGACGTGGAAGGCGGTAACGTCACCATCGATCACGACCGCACTGGTGAACCCGATGTCAGCTTGCACTTGTGCGTCTCGGTCAGGGGCGATGGATCCCGTCCCCCGACGACGCTCGACGCTCTTGATCGTGCCTATATCCGTCGGTCGGCGGTGAATCGTTGTGCGTCGGCCGAATGCTCTTGATGAACGGCGCGCATCAGGCCCTGCTTTCTCTCGCGTCGTCCAATGGCCAGTGCGTGCACGGTGCCATTGCACGATCGAGTCCATCGCGATGGGCGTTGTTCAACCTATTGAGCGGCGTCGTAGCGAGCTCGTCCGCCAACGTCTGACACATGGCCACGCAGACCCTCGTCTGGACGAGGGCTCCGACGGATTCGACGGTCGCTGACGAGCCGCAAGGCTGGACGGCATCCGACGGTCAATGTGCTGTGGCTGTCGGCGTCACTTTCCATCACTGGCAGGTATCCCGTAGCGATCCGGCGGCCGCGCTACCGCATGCTGGCGCTGAGCAGCGGCTGCTCACCGCCTATGCCATCAAGGCGGATCCAACCTTCCTTGACGGCAACGATGACGGCTTGCGTTCGGTCACTGACCCGGAACTTGCGCATGATGGCTGAGACATGGTTCTTGACTGTCTGCTCGCTGATGCCCAGTTCGCGGGCGATCTCCTTATTGGAATGGCCGCGTGCCAGACTTTCCAACACCTCGAGCTCGCGGACGGTGAGTGGTTGGACCTGGTGCTGCCGCAACTGCGCTTCCAGTCGCTTGCGCTCGGTGACGTCCTGCATCGTGCCGACCAGCCGCACCGGTCCGTCTCCAGCACGAATCACCTCGGCGTGGGTATGGACCGCCCGTTCGATCCCGTCCGCCCGCACGATCCGGTGCTCGAGGTCGATCGGTTCGCCGGTCGCGATGGCCTCGCTCCAGCGCCGCCGCAACCTGCCCTCGATCGGCCGGATGGGCGAACTGGAGCATCACCGGTTCAACCGGTGTCACGGCGTCCGGGCCGGTGCCCGTCAAGGCGTAGATCGCGGCCGACCAGGCGTGGGTCGCGTCGTGGACATTCCACTCCCAGCTCCCGAACCCGGCCATCCGCTCGATCTCGGCCAGGCTCGAGTTCGCGTTCGTGGATCCGATCGGCAAGCGCTGGCGCAGTGTGATGTTGTGCTGCAGGACCCAGTAGACGGCGGCCGCTGGAGCCAGCAGCAAGACGACACTCCACGCTGCAGCACCAGCCAGGATGGCCGCCACCACGCCGAGGCTCACCTGGACGCACTGGGCCACGACCATCACGCCGCTCAGCGACTGACGAGCAACCTCGAGGATGGGCGTTCCAATCTGGAGTCTGACGATCGTCGAGACGGCGGCGAGATTGACGAGCGTCACAGCCGTCGCACTGGCGCCGATGGCGAGGAGCGTCAGCCCTGACAGCGCGACTGGCTGTGCTGCCTCCCAACCGACGAGGCGCAAGACACCAGCACCGGCTGCGGCCTGGAGCATGACCTGAGCGCTGTTGAACACGACTTCATCGAGTGGTTCACGGCGCAGGACTTGGCCGATGAGCGTGCCCATACCCGACGATCAGCATCGCGATCCCAGGCTGAAAGGCGAGGATCGCCCCGATCGTGATCGTCGTGTCGAGATACAGCTTGGTCTTCTCGCCGAGCGGGAGAGGAAAGGCCCAGGCCAATGCCATCAAACCGGTGAAGAGCACGGCAAGCGGCGACCTGCGCGCCGGCGGGCAGCCTCGTGTTCCAGAGGACGCCGCCGGCCAGTCCGGCCGCGAGCTACCGCCAGGAGGGTGATCACCACCGGCATGGCCCAGCGTTGAGGCGTCAGCGCAGCGTCACGCGCTGCGGTTGGTGTCCCTGATCGATGCGTTAGATGGAGGTCGTCAGCACGATCCATTGGTTGGCTGTTCCCGTTACGGTGGTCGGACCGAGCAGGTCCACGACGCGATCGACGACCTCGACCTGGACCGGCAGCGACGCGTCGGTTGCCGGGACGTAGACGGCGATCCGGATCGGAATGCGCTCACCCGTGACGCGGAGCGCATGGGACGCGACAACGGTCACCCGTTCGCCATATCCGAACCCGAGATCGGTCACGACGACCGCAGCATCGATGCCGACCGGCACCGCGACGACGATCTCGGTCGGACCGGTGACGACCAGTGGTGCCGTCAGTGGCGCGCTGACGAAGATGTCGACCAGATCCCCGTCGATGAGGACGACCGGATCGGTCTTGCACCAGCCGATGCCGGCGGTGGCTGGTGCAGTCAGCGTGACGACGGCGACACAGGCGATGATGAGTGAGACCGCAGATACGTCGCATAGACCCTCCCCTCAACCTCCCCGAACATCCCGGCAGAACGCGGCTCTCCGTCGCACCGGAACCCACCAGATCGAGACGACCGTGATGCTGGACGACGAGGTCGCATCAGATCACACCGTCCTCGAGCACTGCCTACGCAAGGCGCGAGCCAACTCCGATCCATGTGAACTGCAGGGCACGAGCATGGAACCTGAAGAACTGGTTCATGGGGAGATACTCAGTGAGGTGTCTAGGCAGATACCGATGAACCTACCAGAGGAAGCAGGCTGCCGACGACACACAGCAGTGGGCATTTTGAAGATCACGCATCTCAGACGGGACGCGTCTTGCCGTGTTACATGCGGGGTCCTGGAGCCGTGGTCTGTGCAGAACTCCGGTTCGAAGCCTCGCCATAACAACTGATCAAGACGGTAACGGTAACTCGCCACGAACGAAAAGCCGCGTTGCATCGCACCAACCAACGCCTGCCGACACGGCGAACCATAGTACTTCCTCACCGGGGTATCGGTCATGGTACCGCGTACGTTCGCTGCGCTTCACCTGCCCCGGTGCAGTTGCCGGTATCGTGATTGCGTCGGTGTTGCCTTACCACTCGGCAGGTGGTGCAACGACCACAGTGTGTGTCGCGAGGAGGGGTAAGCTCCCCGCGACCTGACCCACCTCGGTACAGAGAAGGGACATCTCCATCATGACCGAAACGTCCATCTTCAGCAAGACGCATCACCGCTTGATTGCGGTCGGCATCCTCGTGGCGCTGGTTGGCGCCTTCCTCGTCGGCCCATTGACCGCTGACGCCAAGCCACCCGCCAAGGCACCGACTGACGGCGCCCTGACGACCGATGTGACCGGAACGTTCACTGATGCCCTTGGCGGGACCGGCACCTTCGTTGGCACCTTCACCGCCCAGCAGTTCAAGGCCAGCGGTGGCACGCTGACCGTGCTCGGTTCCGTGACCGGAACGCTGACCGATTCGACCGGTGCTGTCCTCGGCACCACCACCCAGCAGATCACACCAGGCCGTGCAAGCCACCGCCACCTGTGAGATTCTCGACCTGACGCTTGGCCCGCTCGACCTTAACCTGCTGGGTCTTGTCGTCCATCTCGATACCGTCCACCTTGAGATCACCGCTGAGCAAGGCCCCGGCAACCTGCTGGGCAACCTGCTTTGCGCCGTTGCCGGACTGCTGGATGGCGGTCTGTCGCTCAACCTCGTCGCCGACTTGCTCAACGCCATCATCGGCGTGCTGGAGGAACTCGGACTCGCCTAGTTCGAGCATCCACCAATGACAATAGCCTGCCGAGGGGAACGGAGTGTGGAGCAATCCACACTCCGTTTCGTTCGCTCCGAGTTGTCGATGTCAGTGTGACCGTGCTGAACGGGAGCTTCAGATGTTCCACATCATCACATGGATCCTGGATGCGGTGCTTATTCTCGGCTTCGCAGGGTGGATGCTCCTCATGTGGTTGGACTAACACCGATCCGGTGTATGTCAGGAGTGTTGTTTGCCACATGCAATCCAACGCGGTGGGCTGTGAGCATGCTGAGGATTGTGAGCACGACTGCAACCGGTGTTCCACTCCTACGTGACCTGCAAGCGGGGATGCAACTACTCGCCCCGCTGTCCTGACCGCTATGCAGGAGCAGGGCGGATCCTCACATGTCAGCTGACCGCGTCAGTCACGATCGGACCGGTGCGTGAGATGACGGAATTCGCCCGGCTACCGTTGAGGTCAGCCAACCCCTCGTCTGCCGGTCGGATATGCTGGGCGATCCGGCGATAGTCGTCTTTGAGCAGATCCAACTCGTCGTCGGTCGTCTCCTCAATGTCGACAGGGTGTCCTAAGCGCCCTGCTAGGCCCGGATCAGTTCGTCGAGCTTGAGTTGAATCGCCTTTGACTCGTGATTCCGACTGTCTGAAGCAGGAAGACGGCCAGAAAGGTCAGGACGGCCGCTGCCGGCCAGGCGCTGGACGACAAGCCGGACGACCTGGACGCGGCGATAAGCGTGATACTGCTGGTTGGCGATGGCGAATGCATCAGTCGCATCAGCCAGTTCCTCACGGGCCGCGTGATAGCGGGCCGCGAGGACTGGGTCGCGTGAGCCGGCCGGTCCGAGGCTGGCACGCAAGGCCTGTTTGGCGGCACGATGCGTCCGTTTAGCGACCTGCAGCCGGCAGCGCCCCGCCATGAAGGCGTGCCAGAGCCGCTGTCCATCGGCATCAAGGTTCTCTGGCATCGTGAGTTGGAGCGGCATTGTTGTCCCTTTCGGTCGGCTGTCGTAGAGCGTGTGATCGTGGCCCCGGCGGAGCGAGACACCTGCCAGAGCCGCGAAGCTTGGCTGACGTCCTCACCGGACGATGTCGTCACGTCGTGGTTACTCCCGCTGGTAGGTCTCGTCACAGGGTTGGACCCAGCCGCTGTGGGTCACCTGTGTTCTTCGGCACCGCGAGCAACACCCGTCGAGTATCCGGATCCACACGATGGATCAATCGCTCGGGGACGATGACTGAGGCGCACCAGCCGGAGGCGATGCAGGTTGCCAGGTACAACCCGGAGGTAGTGGCACCCGTGCGCCGATGAGGTCGCGTGTGACGGATGACAGACTTGGACAACCGTCCCTAGCGTTCTGGTCATCACCCGTGTAGACTGTCCAGCCAGTGAGCCGGTCATATTCGTGAGATGTGGTCGGTTCGAGGTGGTGTGGTGCATCGACGCTCCTCCTTTCAGCTGCTTTGGCGAGCGGCGAACGAATCACGTATCGCCATTGCGGCGCGTCCCTGCGCAGACGCGGTGCCACCGACCGGCGTGCGGGTCGTTTGACAGTTGTGCGCCAGCACGACACGGACGCGGCACGTGGTTGGCGGACGAGGGCTATGTATCTTGGAGGGTCACGTGGCCGATCTGCGTCAGCCGGCTGGCGCGAGCCAAGTCATAGTCCGGGTGCTCAAGGCGCGATAGCCCTGCCTCCGAGGAGCCTGTGGGACGACTGGCTCCGGGGCGCCATGGAAGGCGCGGCTGACGACTGGAATGAGCATGCATTACCCGGAACGAGTCCGGCATGAGCAAGCGTACCCGCCCATTCGACATCCCACATCCGTACCAGGACCACGTACGTACGAAGCTCATCCGAGCATCTGGCTCGCAAGGTGGCATTGGGCGTGCCTTGGAGGTGTTGCGTTTGATCACCAGTAACACCGACCCGATTCATTATCCGTGGTCCTGCTGCGGGCTACGGCCGTGAGAGGACAACTATTCATGCGCATCGCCATTATCGCGCCCCTGATCGAACCGGTTCCGCCGCCCCTGTATGGTGGGACCGAACGGGTGGTCGCCGTCCTGACCGAGGAGTTGGTTCAGCGTGGCCACGACGTCACCTTGTTTGCCAGCGGGGACTCCACGACGACCGCTCGACTCAAGGCAAGTTGTCCACGTGGCTTACGTCTGGATCCTGAGGTCAAGGACTACGTCGCCGCGACCCTGATTCATGCGGGCGAGGTCTATCGCCAGGCCGACGCGTTCGACGTGATCCATAACCATGTCGATTACATCGCGTTTCCGTTCGCCCGGTTGTCTGCGGTACCAACCGTCACGACGACCCATGGCCGACTGGATCTCCCAGAACTCAAGCGGCTCTTCGAGAGCTTCCCTGAGCAGCACCTCGTCTCGATCAGTCACGCGCAACGCGAACCGGTGCCGCACCTGGATTGGGTCGGCAACGTCTACAACGCCATCGAACTCTCGGGCTATCAGTTGCACCCGGAGCCAGGTGACTATCTGGTCTTCCTGGGACGGATCTGTCCCGAGAAGCGGCCAGACCGGGCCATTGAGGTCGCGCTCTCGGTCGGGATGCGCCTCGTCATCGCTGCCAAAGTGGATCCAGTCGACCAGGAGTATTACGAGCACGCGATCGCCCCACTCATCGAGAGCAGCGACCTGATCGAGTATATCGGCGAGATCACCGAGGCAGAGAAGGACGCCGTCTTGGGCGGTGCCTATGCCAGTCTGCACTCGATCGACTTTCCCGAGCCGTTTGGCTTGACGATGGCCGAGGCGATGGCGACCGGCACGCCAGTGATTGCCATGCGGCGCGGCTCGACGCCGGAGGTCGTCGCCGATGGCGAGACGGGCTTCATCTGTGACTCGATTGGGGAGATGATCACGGCCGTCGACCGGATCCCCGAGATCGATCGGCGCGCCTGTCGGGCGCACGTTGAGCGCCACTTCTCACCAGCCGCGATGGCGGATGGGTATGAGCGCGTCTACCGGCAGCTGCTGGCAACCGATGCATTGGTTAATGAGGCGCCGGTCGTCGATGAGGTGCTGGATCGGGTCCAGGCGCTGGCCGGCTAAGCATTGATGCCACACCTGCGGAGGATGAACAAACGATTGGGTGACCGCATGGAACGCATGGAACGCGGGGTTCATCGAGCGCTGGATGACGATGTGGTGCTGGCGCGCTTCCGTGCTCGCGTCGCGATGCACGTCCGGCGGGGGTGGCAAGTCGTCTTCCTACGCGACCAGCCCCCCGAGCGAGCGCAGGCGCTCCTGGTCTTGTCCAGCAACACACCACCGCGCTCGCTCGGGCAGGGAGTGGTCAACCAGACGGCGCAGCGAGCCGGCGGTGGTACCGGCAGATCCAGGTCGATCGATCCGGTCAGATTCGGGTGCGACCGGTCGGCTGCCCACCGGACCTCCAACGGTCGGCACCGGTCAGAGACCACCGATCATGACACCAGCCCTGCCAATCGGTGGGGCGATTCCGGCCACGTCCACTGGCGCGAGAGCCACGGGGAGCATCCTCGATAGCGTCGTGACCATTGGGCGAGGGACCGCGGACCACGGGTGTCCTATACTTGCCTCACGTTCGATCTGTCAGAATATGAAGTGATGCGCCATGGACGTTGCCGCTGACACACGACCGAGTATCGCCGTCATCGATGATGATTCCGCCACACCGGCAGTTGCTCGGCGAGTTGCTGTCCGATGCGTCGTATACGGCCGTGCTCTGGCCGGGCGTCGACGATCCGGTCCAGTTTGTCGGACAGACAGCTCCTGACCTCGTCATCCTCGACCTGCATCTCGGCGATCGGTTCCAGGCCTGGGATGTCATCGTGGCGCTCTGCGGCGACGAATCGGTGGTGCAGCGTCCCGTGATCATCTGCTCGGCCGATGCCCAGCTGCTCCGAGGTCAAGGACCGATGTTCCGCGACCACGGCTGCGTCATCGTCGAGAAGCCCTTTGATATCGACGAACTGCTGACGACCATTTGTCAGCAGCTCCTGGCGTCACCACCACCAGATGGTGGCCGCGATCAGGCGACCGGCTCGGGCTGAAGGGGTAGCCGGATCGTCACCGTCGACCCCGCGTCAGGTGCGCCACGCAGGTCAATGCTCCCACCATGCGCCCGTATCGCCTGATCGGCGATGTAGAGTCCCAAGCCCCAGCCAGGGACCGTGCCTTGGCGGCCGCGCCACGGACGAAGGGGAGCAGGACGCGCTCACGCTCGTCCTCAAGAATCCCTAGTCCTGGATCCTGGACCGTCACGACGGCCGGTCCGTCCTGCCGGCGGACCTGGATCTGGATCGTGCCGCCATCGGGCGTGAACTTCATGGCATTCGAGACGACGGCCGACAGCGCCGGTATGACCCAGTGCGGATCCCACTGGCCGATCAGGGCCTCCGGTTGCTCAATCTCGAGCCGGTGCCGCTCGGTCCACTCGGGGAGACGGGACGACGACTCCGCGATCGCGTCGAGCAGGTCACGCAGTCCAACCGGCTGCGGCATGAGCGTCACCAATCCCGCGTGCAGGTGCATGGCCTCGAGATACTGCTGCATGAGGCGTCCCAGGTCCGCGACTTCGCGCTCGATCGCGTGGGCATACCGATCGAGACGAACCGCGTCCTCTGGAGCGTGTTCGACGACACGCCTGAGCATCTGACTATAGCCGTGGACGGTCGTGAAACGTGTGAGCAGTGCCAGTGCTGCCTGGTTGGTGAACCAGGCTGGATGCGTCGGATCGAGCGGCGGAAGCGACTGGGACTGGGACGGCGTCGCGTCACCGGGTTGCAACTTACTCATCGCTGGCCCTATCGTGTCGCTGTATCGTCAGACCGTATCGAAACAGTCTCTGTGCCATGCGCCTTACGCGTGTACGACGCACGATCAGTGCCGACGACCGGCACCCTGCCTGGCCACCCGCGTCCTGACCCAGTCTGCTGGGCTGCGATCCGGAGCATCGGACACGAACGGCATCGATCGAACATGAGCGACTCATTGCAGACCGGAAACTGGCCGACACGGTCGATCGAGGACTGCAGACGGAGCAACGGGCAACCAATGCGCTGCCCGAATTCCGTACACGTCAATCATTCCTAGGTGACTACAAGAGGACGCTAAGCAGGATGATGACGAGCAGCAGTGTCACGAGACCGCCACCGGCATACACTTTGATCTCCCTTCTCGTCGTGACTAACAGCACCGGCCGGGGACGACGCAGCTTTCCGGGTGCTACATGTGCTCCGTACGACCGGCCGCGAGCCGCGCATCGGACGCGGTGAGACTACTGAGGTTCGCAGCATTGCGACTGACGCCCTGGTGCTCAGCGCTGCAACCGTGATGATGACCCTTTTCACCTGGCCCGGATGTATTACCATTCGTCGCTGCGAGGCATGCGTTCCCGCACGCTGATGCGGCTTCAGGTGCCAAGTGTGTCTCATGCATTGTCCATGTTCACGAGTTTTGAGACGATCAACCCACGGTGCAGCTTCGCCCGGCGACCTCGTTGCGCCATCAGCCGTGCGCATAGCGACTACCCCTGTGTACCGGCCACGGTCTGAGCTGAACTCGAGATCGTCCAACCGCCTGTCGCCGACGTTCCGGAGTCATCTTGGTCTGAAGATCGATCAGCCGTTGCTGGGAGATCGCAATCATGCCGTGTTCGGGATTATCCAGCGCCGCGATCAGGACCACCAACCGTGGATGTGGGTCGACGCCCCGAGGCGTGCCAGCCAGTACCGTATGCCGGAGCAGGGGCTGCGGTCGGCTTGCCAAGACGACCATGCGTCGGTGCGTGCGTCGAGGATGCACGACGATGTGGGAGGTTCTGCCAGCGCTGAGGGTGCTGCTGATTCGGTCTGGACGGCATCTGTGGCTTCGAGTTGCTTCTGCGCATGTGAAAGTTCGGTGACACACGAAGAGGTTGACGAAACGCCTCCCGCGTCCTATGCTGCCCGTACCGCAGACCGAATGACTCCCGATGCCGTGAGTAGTGGCGCAAGGATGCCAGCGACACGACGGCAAGCCCGGATCATGCTGATCTGGTACTTTCGTCCCAACACCGTCAATCCTCGTTGTCCAGCCCGTTGTTCCTCGATGATACTGCGACGAGTACTCACGTCCATCGACACGTCAGCGCGGATCGCCTGATTGATCGGCGATCTCACAGGATGATCGCGAACCCGTTGAACACGGCGTTCGGAGGGGGTCGAGATGTTCCGCACCACCACGCGCCGCGTTGGTCTGATCCATCTCGCACTGATCGGCGTGGTGCTGCTCGCTGGCGTGTTGCTCGCTTGGCACACGGCCGAGGCGCAGACACCACGGACGCTGAGCTTCGTCTGTCAGGACCGCTCCGGTCAACTGTTCGCGTTCAACGGAACCGAGTGTGGCGCCGGCTACACGAAGGTCAACCTCTCGCCGAGCAGTCCCGCCGTCGTCGCTTGCACCACGGCCTACATCGATACGCTGCGACTAGCGCTGCCGTTCCTGCCCTGCATGTTCACCGAGCAGACAGTGATCCTGCACGGTCCGACCGAGACGCTCGTCTGCGCCAACCTCCCACCGAGCAGCACCTCTCGGGCACGACTGTTGCTGGCGAGACCGGACGGCACTTGTCGGTCCGGGCAAACGCTGTTCCGGATCGCGCCCTCCGCGCCGGTCGCCGCCAACGACACCTACGTCACCGGCTTCGAGACGCCGTTGACCGTCGCGGCGCCAGGGGTGCTGGCCAACGACGCCAGCAACTCCGGGACGGTCATTGGATTCGACGCCGTCTCCAGCCAGGGCGGGACGGTCAGCGTCGCGCCGGATGGTGGGTTCACCTACACGCCACCAGCCGGGTTCGCCGGCACGGACAGCTTCGGCTACTCGATCTCGAATGGCACCGCCACGAGCAGCGCGACGGTCACAATCGAGGTCATCCACTTCACGGTCGCCAACGATGACGAGTACCTCGTTGACGATACCTTCACCGGCACGGTTGCGGCACCGGGTGTGCTCGGCAATGACGAGGTCAACGGCGCAACGATCACCGCCTACGATGCGACGACCTCCGCCGGCGGCAGTGTCGTGCTCAATCTCGACGGCAGTTTCACCTACACCGCGCCGCTGACACCGGTCGCCACTGACACGTTTACCTACACGCTGACCAACCCGGTCGGCAGTTCAACCGCGACCGTGACGCTGAACTTCAACGAGCCGCCAACCGCTGTCAACGATAGTTACACGGTGACTGAAGATGGCGCGCTCAACACCGCCGCCCCTGGCGTCCTCGGCAACGACACCGACCCAGACGGCGATCCCCTCACGGCCGAGCTGTGACCGATGTCAGCAGTGGCTCGCTCACCCTCAACGCCGATGGCAGCTTCCTCTATACGCCGGACGCGAACATCTTCGGCAATGACAGCTTTACCTACACGGCCCACGATAGTCAGGGTGGGCAGTCGGCGGCAGCCACCGTCACCATCACGATCACCCCGGTCAATGACCCGCCTGACGCGGTCGACGACACCTTCACGGTCCTCGAGGACAGTGGCCTGACCACGCTCGATGTGCTGGCGAATGACACGATCGCTCCGGATACCGGCGAGACGCTATCGATGTCCTTTCCACCGAATTCGCCGTCGGGACCAGGGGACGAGACCAATAATGGGACCGTCGTCTTCTACACCACGTTCTCGAACCAGAACGGGGCGGATTCCTTTGTCTACATCGCCAACGACGGCAATGGCGGGAGTGACACGGCGACGGTGTCCGTGACCGTCACGCCGGTCAACGACGCGCCCTCGTTCACCGGGGGCGGCAACCCCAATGTGGCCGAAGACGGAGGGCTGACGACCATCCCCGGCTGGGCGACCGACCTGAACACGGGACCCAGCAACGAGAGTACCCAGACGCTGACGTTCGTGGTCACTGAGAACACCAACGAGGCGCTCTTTAGCAGCGGGCCGGCCGTGGCTTCTGACGGCACACTGACCTTCACGCCAGCCGAGGACGCCTTTGGCACGGCGACCATCACGCTGGTCGTCAAGGACGACGGCGGCACGGACAACGGTGGCGTTGATACGTCAAGTGCGCAGCAGTTCTTCATCACCGTGTCACCGGTTAACGACGCACCGACGGCCAGTAGCCAGAGCGTCAGCACAACGGAAGATCTGGCGACGACGATTACGCTGACGGGCAGTGATATTGACGGCGACAGCCTGACCTTCGCGATCGGGACCGGGCCGACCAACGGCAGCCTCGGCGCGATTGGCACGCCGACCTGCACCGCAGGCAGTTGCTCGGCGACGGTGACCTACACCCCGAACGCCGATGTCACTGGCGATGACAGCTTCACCTTCACGGTCAGTGACGGCACGGCGACCTCGGCGGTGGCGACGATCTCGATTACCATCAGCCCGCTCGCTGACGCACCGGTTGCAGCCAATGACAGCTACGACACCGACGGCGTGGTGACGCTGAGCGTGCCGGCTCCTGGTGTGCTCGGCAACGACACCGACGCCGATGGGAATACGCTCACGGCGGTGCTGGTCAGCGACGTCACGGGTGGCACGTTGACACTCAACACCGACGGTTCATTCAGCTACACGGCCGATGCCGGCACCATCGCCGACAGCTTCACCTACATGGCCAACGACGGACAGGCGGACTCCAACGTCGCGACCGTCACGATCAAGATCAACGCCCTGCCGGTCGCGGACGCCCAGAGCGTCAGCACCGACGAGGACGTGCCGCTCTCCATTACCTTGACCGCATCGGACGCCGATGACGAGAATCTGACGTTCGCGATTGCCGCCGGGCCGAGCAACGGCTCGCTCGGGACGATCAGTGCTGCGGACTGCACCGCCGTGAACACCTGTAGCGCGACGGTCCTCTACACGCCGGGCACCAACTTCAACGGCACCGATAGCTTCACCTTCACCGTCAACGACGGCCACGCAGAGTCGAGTGCCGCGACGGTCAGCATCAGCATCACCGCCGTCAACGACGCGCCGACGTTCGACATGCCGACGACTGCGGAGGCGCTGGAGGATGCGGGCCTCGTGACGCTAAGCGCCTTCGCCACTGGCATCAGTGCCGGAGCGAGTGACGAGTCGAGCCAGGGGCTCACGCTGACGACGACGGTCACCGGGACGACCGGCTCGCTCACCTTCAGCCAGCCGCCAAGCATCAACGTCGTGACTGGCAATCTCACCTTCCAGACGACCGCGAACACCTTTGGCACGGCCACCATCGACGTAGTGCTCATCGACGACGCTGGCACACCAGGGGTTCCTGGTGACGACCTGGCGTCGGTGACGCAGACCTTCATGCTTACCATTACGCCGGTCAACGACGCACCAAGCTTCACGCCAGGCGGCAATGTGACCGTCAACGAGGATGCGGGTGCCTACTCGGCGGCCTGGGCCAGCGCGGTCTCGGCCGGTCCGAACGAGTCGGGGCAGGCGTTGACCTTCACCGCCACCGCCGACGACACCAGTCTGTTCAGCAGCCAGCCAGCGATCAGCGCCAGCGGCACGCTCAGCTTCACACCAGCCGTCAATGCCAGCGGCACGACGACGGTGACCGTCACGCTGTCCGATGACGGCGGCACGGCCAACAGCGGGGTCGACACGACGGCTCCCGTGACCTTCACGATCACGATCACGGCCATCAACGATCGGCCGAGCTTCACGGCCGCCAACCCGCCGGCCGTCAACGAGGATGCTGGTGCGCAGACCGTGACTGGCTGGGTGACGAGCGTCAGCACTGGCCCGGCCAATGAGAGCGGCCAGACGATCCTGGCTTACACGGTCAGCAACGTCGTGGCCCAGCCAACGTTGACCTTCACCACGCCGCCAGCGGTCGCTGCCAACGGCACGCTGACCTATACCCCGGCGGCGAACGCCTACGGCACGGCCACCTTCGATGTAGTCGTGCAGGACAACGGTGGGACCGCCAACGGCGGACAGGACACGTCCACAGTCCAGTCCTTCACCATCACTGTCAATGCCGTCAACGATGCACCAAGCTTCGCCGAGGGCGCGGACCAGACGGTGGGCGAGGATGCCGGTGCCCAGACGGTGAACCCGTGGGCGACGGGCATCAGCGCTGGCCCGAACGAGTCCGGCCAGGTGCTCACCTTCGTCGTGACCACCGACAACACTGGCCTGTTCAGCAGCCAGCCGTCCGTCAGTGCCAACGGCACGTTGACCTACACGGCTGGAGCGAACAAGAACGGGACGGCGACCGTCAGCGTCAAACTGACTGACGATGGCGGCACGGCCAACGGCGGCGTCAACGAGTCGGCGACGCAGACCTTCACCATCACGGTGACGCCGGTCAACGACGCGCCAACGGCGCAGACCAAGAGCTACACGGCCCAGACCAACATGCGCCTGTCGATCGACGGCCTGACCCAGCCGGCCGGCGACCTGCTCGATGGCGCGAGCGACCCCGACGCTGGCGACCCCGGCTTCACCTCGACACTCACGGTCGGGACAGTCAGTGCGACCACGCCGGCTGGTGGACTTGTGTCGTTCAACACCACGACCGGCGCGTTCGACCTTCGATCCACCGCCTGGTTACACCGGCGACGTCACCTTCACCTACACCGTCTGCGACAACGGCAATCCAACCCCGTCGCTCTGCAGCGCGCCGATGACCGTGACGGTCGCCGTCAGCGGGACCGTGATCTGGTTCGTCAATCCGAACGCGGCGACCAACGGGAACGGGACCCTGTTCAGCCCGTTCAAATTCCTCTCGGGGCAGACCGGGACCAGTCCGGCGAATGACGCCGACGACGTGAACGCCGCCAACGACCGCATCTTCCTCTACAGCGGCACGGCGACAGGCGGCATCACGCTGCTGTCGGGTGAGTGGCTGATCGGCCAGGGGGCGACCGGGGCGAGCTTCGACAGCTTCTTCAGCATCACGCCACCATCTGGAACGATCGCCCGGCCAAACATCAGCGGCACGCGACCGACCATCAGCCCGAGCAGCGGGGCAGCCGTGACGCTCAATGTCAATAACAAGCTGCAGGGGTTCAATGTCAGCGCGCCAGCCGGCATCGTCGGGGCTGACGTTGACACCCTTCTGATCAGTGAGCTCAACCTCACCTCCACGGCCGGGCTGGCGCTCAGCCTGGCTGGTGGGACGAATATGAGCGTGGCCATCGGCACGCTCAGCGCGACCAACGGTGCTGGTGGCGGGGTGAACCTGTCGAATAACACGGGTACGACGACCCTGGGCAGCGTGGTCATCAGCAACACCGGCGGGACCGGCCTCTCCGCCAGCAGCGCCGGCACGCTAGTGATCGGCGGCACGACCAACACGATCACAACGACGACCGGCACGGCGCTGAGTGTCACCAGCACGACGATCGGCTCGGCTGGCTGGACGTTCAAGAGCATCGCCGCCAGCGGCGGGACGAACGGCATCGTGCTGAACAACACGGCTGCATTGGGGAGCCTGGCCGTGACCGGCAACGGCAACACCGGCGCAGGGTGGCGACAACTCCGGCGGCACCATCCAGAACACCACCGGTGACGGCATCTCCCTGACCAACACGAGCAACGCCGTCGTTCAACAACCTGAACATCCAGAACACGACGGGGCACGGCATCAACGGCACCGGGGTGGCGAGCTTCAGCTTTATCAACGGCACGATCAACAGCGCGGGCACCGTCAGCGACGACAGCTGCGTCTCGTTCGACGACCTGAATGCGGCCAACGTCAGCGGCACGTTCACCTTCACCAACAACCGCTGCACGCAGGTCGAGGCGAACGGCGTCGACATCCAGAACTGGGGGGCGACGCTCGCCAACGTCACCATCTCGAACAACCTGTTCACCGACACCGGCGACGTGGCGACGCCTGGCTCCGCCGTCCTGCTGATCTCCAACTCCTCGGCCTCGACCAGTGGCGTCGTGACGAAGGCGACGCTGGCCAACAACACCATCACCGACTTCCGCGCCGGCGCCGGCTTCGTGCTCCAGGCCAACAGCGGCACTGGGGCCCGCCCGGTGACGTACGGCACGGCTGGGAGCGCGCACCAATGTCATCGCCGTCACCGGCAACCTCATGAACGGCGGCAACGGCGGCATCGGCAACCAGCCTGACCGCTTCGTCACCGGCGGAATCAACGGGAGCGGGCAGGGCAACTACAACGTCTCGAACAACGGCACGGCGGCCAACCGCATCCGCAACATCGACTGCATCGCGATCGAACTCCAGGCCGACGGGCCAGTCCACGGTCACGACGACGGTCCAGAACAACTTCATCAACGCCAACAGCGCGGTCGGCTGCGCCGGGATCGCGATCGGTACCGACGACCCCAACAACGCCGGTGCACCGGACCCACACGACGACGGTCTCCGGCAACAACGTCATGGGCACCGACGGGCCCGGCATCTACGTGATCGTACGCGACTCCAACAGCACGATGACCGCCAGCGTGCTGCAACAACACCGTGGCTGCGCCGATGCCACCAACGCCGCGCGGGCTGGCATTCGCGCCGACTCGGGTTCCAGCGCAGGTCGACACGACGATGTGCCTGGAGATCAGCGGCAACACCACGGCGGGCAGCACGAACAACGACACCGGCACCACATCGCCGGGCATCAACCTCCGCAAGCAGGGCACCGACCCGAACGTCAATACCTTCGGCATCGACGGCATGACAGCCACCGCGTCGCCGGGTGTGGAGACCTACGTCAACGGCCTGAACACGAGCACATCCGGCACCTTTGGGGTCGGGGGCACGGCGCTGCTCTCGGCCGCCAGCGGCTTCACCAACTGCTCGATGGCGTTCAGTGCGACCGGCGCGCTGGCGCTGAGCACGAACGACACCCCCGAGCAGCCGCTG
The DNA here is from genome assembly GCA_963763325.1 of uncultured Chloroflexia bacterium. Taxonomy (GTDB): domain Bacteria; phylum Chloroflexota; class Chloroflexia; order Thermomicrobiales; family CFX8; genus JBBECJ01. Next base: position 8,872 of record CAVXOL010000020.1, on the reverse strand, counting down.
GCCGCGGGCGGGCTCAGCCTCGCTGCTCTGTCCGCCTTCGTGGGCCGACGGCGGACAGGTGGCGACCCGGCCTAAGGCAGACGCTACAACGACTGGCCGCGTTAGCGGCACCACGGTTCGGGGGTGGGGCCCCAGGGTCCCACCCCCGGCCTGTACGCAGTTCGCGTCACCAATCGCTGGGTAGCCGGCGAGCAACTTCGCAGTGTCTCACGAACGTCCCGTTTCGACACGCTCGGCCGTGAGTGACTTTCTGGTGAGATTTGCGCAGACTTTCTGTCTCAGAACCCGTCTCACATTCACCGTCTCACAACCTCCGCACGCCGCCGAGTGTGTGAGATACTCGCTCGACCAGCCTGGTTCGGTACGGAGGCACCATGCCACACGCACAGGTCAACGGCGTCACGCTGTACTACGAGGTGACCGGCGACGGGCCACCGATCGTCTTCTGCCACGAGTTTGCCGGCGACTACCGCAGTTGGCAGCCGCAGGTCGAGGCTTTCTCGGGCAGCTGCCGCTGCATCACCTACAGCCAGCGCGGCTACCCGCCCTCCGACGTGCCGGAGGACATCGACGCCTATACGCAGGAGCTGCTGGTCGAGGATCTGCGCGGGCTGCTGGACCACCTGGGCATCGAGCGCGCGCACGTCGTCGGGCTCTCGATGGGCGGCAACGTCGCGCTGAACTTCGCACTGACGTATCCGGACCGTTGTCTTTCGGTCGTGGTGGCCGGCTGTGGGGCGGGGACGGTCGGACGCGAGCAGTTTGAGCGCGACAATGACCGGGTCGTCGCGTACCTGCGGACGGACGGGATGGCCGCCTTTGCCGAGATGTACGCGGAGGGCGCGGCGCGGGTCACGTTCAAGCGCAAGGACCGCGCCGGTTGGGAGCGGTTTCGCCGGACTGGCCCAGCTTTCGGCCACCGGGTCGGCGTTGGCCATGGCCGGCGTCATCCGCCGCCGCCCGACGATCGTCGCGCTCAAGGAGCGGCTGAACCAGCTGACCGTCCCGACCTTACTCGTCGTGGGTGACGAGGATGAGCCGTGCATCGAGCCGGGCATCTTCATGAAGCGCGAGATCGCGACCGCCGGTCTCGTCATTCTGGCGCAGTTCGGTCGCACCATCAACCTCGTAGAGCCGAGCGCTTCAACCAGGCGGTCGGCGACTTCCTCGCGCGTCGACGCGGCCGCTGGGCGCGCGCGAGGAGGCACGGTCGAGCTGGCTCCCGCCTGACGCGCGTGCGTGCGACGTGGTCTCGCGGGCACCGCTGCCAGACAGGATTCGCGGGGCATTCGGTCGCCGTCGATCGTATGCGATTGTCGGTATGTCCTTCCGACGATGTGGAGGGCGCGCCGCGTGGCGTGGCATTCCTCGCCGCGGCCGACGTTGGCTATGACGGTCGGCGCGCCCCGTGCTCTCGGTCGCCGGATCGCCGTCGCAGAAGGAGACCACGGCGACGCTTACCGTGCGTCCTACTCTGGATCCTGTTCGACATCCCCACCGATGAGCCGGCAGCCGACCGCTCGTTCGTGGACGTCCTCAACCGTCAGAAGCCGCCGCCAGGGCTCCACTGGCCGACCCGTCGTCGCCCTACGAGCGCCGCGGCTCAGCAGTTTGGCTGGTCGGAGTCCCTGGTGGACGCTGATCACTCGCCGATCGGCTGCCTTCGCCAACGGCACGTCGATGGCACCGAAGCCTGCCAGCATGACCAGCGATCCTCGCCGTTTCGAATCGTTTCGACCTGCACCGATGTGTTCGACGGGTTCGCGTGCGGCCGCCAGGCACTGGCCAAATGAGTAGCGCGGTCATGCCGGTCATGCCGGTCATGCCGGTCACGACGTAACGTCCATGAAGTGGGGGCGACGGCACGCACGTTGGTGCCGCGTGGAACCCACGACTGGGCATGACGGATCCGGCGATCGCTCGTGTCGATGCGACGGACGAACACGAGACCACGAGCGATCCACTCCGTGAGCGAGTGGGGATGCTATGAGATCAGATCGACAACGCGCGGGAGTCTGACCGTGACGGTCGTCCCCTGTCCCGGCGTACTGGCAAGTGCGATCTGGCCACCGTGCTGTTCGACAATTTGCCGCGTGATGTAGAGGCCGAGTCCGGTTCCGTACATCACGGGCACGTGATACGCACGTCGAGCAAATGGCTCAAACACCTGATCCAGCATCTCCTCGGCAATCCCGATGCCGTGATCACGCACGGTCACCACGGCATGATGACGGTCACTGGCCACGCCGACCAGCACAGCACCGCCGTCGGGCGAATACTTCAAGGCATTGGACACCAGGTTCGTCACCACCTGATCGAGACGCGCGCGATCCCAATCCCCGATCACCATCCCATGGTCCGCAACGGCCAGGTGATGGTGACGGGTGTATTCAGGGGCGTAGTGAAACCGCTCGATCACCTCCTGCACGAGATCGCCAAGCGCAAAGCGCTCCCGCCGGAGGTCCAACCGACCCCGACGAATCCGCGACACATCCAGCAGATCGCTCACCAGCTCTTCGAGTCGTCTGATCTGTCCGTGCTGCTGCGTCACCAGCGTTTGGAGCTGGAGTGCATCTCGCCCCTCGTCCTGGAGCAATCGGTGCAGGAACTGCGACGATGCCTTGATGGACGTGATTGGTGTCTTCAGTTCATGGGCTGCGATCGAGAGAAACTCCTCGCGACGAGCAATCTCCGCGACGGCTTCCGCTTGCGCCTGCTTGAGGGTGGTGATGTCTTGGACTTGCGTCACGAGGTACAGTGGACGACCCGCTGGATCGTCGGACAGCCGACGACGTCACGGTGACCCACACGACATGCCCATCCTGATGGATGTAGCGTTTCTCGAACTTAACGGATGCCGTCTCGGCATCGGTCACGTCGTGACGCATCGCGTCGCTCACGTCGATATCATCCGGATGGGTGATGGCGCGAAAGTGGGTGCCAACGAGGTCGTCAGGTGTGCATCCGAGCATCCGGCACAGGCTCGCATTGACGCGCAGAAAGCGACCATCCAGTCCAACCAGCGCCTGTCCAGTCGCCGCATCGTCAAACGCACGACGGAAGCGTTCCTCGCTCTCCCGAAGTGCAGCATCAGTCGCGAGACGGTTGGTCATGTCTGATGAGGAGATGACGATACCGCGAACGGCGGGGTCACCGAGCAAATTACTGCCCATGGCTTCAAGCCATCGCCAGGAGCCATCCGCATGCCGAAAGCGAAATTGAATCACGGGGCGCGAGGTCGGGTCGTCGAGCAGGTGGGCAAACGTTCGCGTGACGATGCCGACATCGTCCGGGTGGATGCGCGTAAAGACATTGACCCCGATGAAGGCCTCGGAGTCATATCCGAGTGTGCGCTGAATGGAATCACTCTGGTAGGTGACGGTGCCGTCGGCACTGAGAATCGTGATGCCCTCAACCGCCCGCTGCACCAGGACACGGAATCTGGCTTCGCTCTCACGCAGCGCCGCATGCGTCTGGCGGTGTTCGAGTTCGGTGATGACCAGTGCGGCGAGGTCACGCATCGTCATGATCTCGTCATCCGTCCATCGGCGGGGAACGGCATCGATGACACTCAACGATCCAATCGCAGCTCCAGCGCTCGATCGCAGCGGGACGCCCAACCACGCTCCGACGGCAGTCGTCCCAATGGTACGGTCGGAACCGACCAGTGGATGCGTTCGGCCATCGTCGATGACCACTGGCCGTTCCTGCGTGACGATGTGCTGGCTCACGGCATGGACAACCGAGGACGGCTCCTCAGTCTCGAGCCGGGCGTCAACGCCGGATGCCGAGAGAACGACCGTCCGATCCCGATCGACGACGGAGATCAGCGCAACGGGAGCAGCGACGATCCGAGCGGCCAGGCGCGCGAGTCGGTCGACGGACTCGTCAGCGGGCGTGGTGAATCGCTCGAGTTGGTGACGGTGTTCTGAGCCTGGCTCACCAGGGAGTCGGCCACGATCGGGCGACTCGTGTGGCTGGCTGGCGGCGATGTCCTCGTGCATAGTCGCCTCGTCCCCGATGGCAGTCATCCTCCGACGAGCGTCGGCCGGACACCGCGTCACTTGCGGCTTGCGTCATCCATGCTCCACACCGCAGACTAGCGGCGGGTCACCTGTCCCGACGGACGAGAGGACGAACGATGTCTCTCCATCATATACCTCATCGCGCGTACGTCGCTTGGTGACGCCACCGTGATGACGAGGTTGGTCACGACATTGGCACACCAGTCGACGTGTCGTTCCCAGACGCAGTGGCGAAGACCACATCACGTCATGAGCAGTGGCGGCGTCTCAATTTTTCATTCACGTCGAGGAGCCCGGCTTGCCAATCGTCGTTACCGCATGCTGATGGGACCTGTCTTGTCTCAGCATCGCGTCTCATAATCATCGTTTCATATGCTATCGAGTCCACGGGTTCTAAGAGAGCTTTCTTGAGCACCCAGCTGAAGCGCCAGAAAATGGGCACAGTGCAACGGTGTTGCTCACCCATAGTACTTGTTTCCTATTCATGTCCGACAACCTGGCTGGTAGCCTCGCCGCTCATGGCTTCAATCGTCCACCTAGACGTAGGTTGCAATGGGCCACATTCATCTCGGGACGCTACCGCGCACCGTCCGCTGGCAGCGGGTCGTATCGCTCCTCGAAGACTCAGCTAACGATCCGGCGACGATCGCCCGCGCGACGCTGTACGCCGCCGAACGTCGGCTCAAGGACCTCGCTGGCGACCCGTCGCTCACCCTCAGCTACTGGCTGCTTGTCCGGATCGCGGCTGCATCCCGTGAGCCGGACTTTCGATTCGCCATGTCCCGGCTCGGGATCGAGATTCCCGACGATGGGTCTGCACTCACCTTCATTGCCGCGATCAGTGACCGCGTGCGATGGGAAACGAGTGACTACTTGGAGTCTGGACCATTTGCCGAACTCGCCTCACTCGCGTTACGCCGCTCACTCTCGGAAACGGTCGGAACGCGCGGACGCTCGCTCTTCGGCAGTTCACTCGACGACCTGCAAGATGCCTTCGTGGCCTACTCGACGCCGGCAACGTTTGCGCCGGTTGCCGGCAGGTTCTTCGCCGACTTCCTCGGCCGTACGCTGCGGTTCTACATCGACCGCGAACTCTCCAACCATGTCGGCCAGGGACGTGGATTCATGGATCTGAGCACGAGCCAGGAGTTCCTGCGAGGACTCAACACCTATGCGCGGGAGTCGTCGAAAATCATGGAGGGCTTCGCAGCCGACTGGTACAGCAAGCGCCGCTGGGAAAATGGCAGCGCCATTGGCCGAGATGACGCGGCCGGATTTGTCAGCTATGCGCTGAGCAAGTTGCGCCGAGAACTCCTGGTGTCGCATCCATGACCGAGAAGCGACACGCCTTTGTCTGTGATGGTGCTGCCGTGCCGCCTGCGTGGAACGGCAGCGGATGGGTCCTGCACACCATCGCCACACGTGGACCAGGCGCCGAACTCAACCTGCAGATCGCCAATCTCGAGGAAACCGTCCTGGCACACGTCTCGGATCGGGCGGCCGATCTGGTTCGGATCGCGGCATTTGTGTATGCCGCCGACCAGATGACATCGCGTGGCGGCGAGAAAGATGTCCATCGGCAGGGCTGGCGTCGGCGGATGCACCTCAGCATTCCTGTCACCGACCCAGACTACTGGTCCTGTGAGGACGTCCGATCTCGGCTCAAGCAGGTGCTCGCGTATCTCACTGACGATGCCTGGGAGTTCCACTTTGCTCCGGCGCCGCCGGATGAACGACAGATTCCGCTGCTGGCAGGCAGTCGTGACTTGCATGGGCAGCCGGATGCCGTCGTCCTGTTCTCTGGCGGTGCTGATAGTCTCTGTGCGGCGATCGACAGTGTGTCGGCCGGACGCAGGCCGGTGCTCATCAGTCATCAACCGAACCTGCTGGTTGATGCCCGGCAACGAGACCTCCGACATGAGTTGCGAGCGCATTTCAGGGACTGGGCATTTCCACATGTCAGCTTCGAGATCCATCGGCGGGGAAAGAAGGACCCAGCTGGGTACACCCAACGCACGCGAGCGTTCCTGTACGCCGCGATTGGTGCCAGTGTCGCGTCCGAACTCGGCGTCCGCGACGTCATCCTGGCAGACAACGGCATCGTCAGTTTCAACCTCCCGATCACTGAACAGGTCGTTGGTGCGCTGGCCAGTCGAGGGACGCACCCAATGTACCTTAGACTCGTTGGACTGCACCCCAGATAGCGAACCACGATCAAAGTCAATCGTTCAGGTGATGGCGTAGACTGAGCGCCACGCCGAAAGGATGACACGATGGTGAACGGACGCACCCACAGCCGGGACTTCAAGCTGATGGTGGTGCGCCAGATCGCGGCTGGGGAGAAACGCCCTGCCCAGATCTGCCGCGAACATGCGCTGACCGAGAGCCTGCTGTTGCGCTGGCGACGCGAGTACGCGGCACGTGGCGAAGCCGCCTTCACCGCGAAGGATCTGACCGGTCCGGACGCCCTCCAACAGCGCATCACCGAACTGGAACGCTTCTGTGGCCAGTTGGCGCTGGAGAATGCGATCCTAAAAAGGGGGCTCTCGGGTGCCCGCTCGCGGAGCGACACGCCATGATCACTACCGCCCATGCTGCCCATCCCGAGATAGCGATCCGCCGGCTGTGTGAGGTGTTCGGCGTCGGTCGTACCTGGTATTACACGCAGCCGTCACCAGAGGCGCGTGCCAGCCGCGACGTGGTGTTGCGGGCCGCGATCGAGGCGATCGTGCTGGCCTATCCGGGCTACGGGTATCGCCGCGTCACCAAGCAGTTGCAGCGTGAGGGCTGGACGGTCAACCACAAGCGGGTGTTGCGCGTCATGGGCGAGGCGTCCTTGCTCTGCCAGCTCAAACGACGCTTCGTCGTGACGACGAACTCGGCACATGGCCTTGCCCGCTATCCGAACCTGATCACCGACCTCGTCGTCGAGCGGCCTGATCAGGTTTGGCAGGCCGACATCACCTACATTCGCCTGCCGACCGGATTCGTCTATCTGGCGTGTCTGGTGGATGGCTACTCGCGCCGCTGTGTCGGCTGGGCCTTGTCCCGGACCATCGACACGGACCTGACACTGGCGGCGCTGGAGGTGGCGCTGACGACGCGCCAACCGCGGCCAGGGTTGATCCATCACTCGGATCAGGGCGTGCAATACGCCAGCGCCGCCTACGTGGCGCGCCTGGAGCAGGCTGGTGTGCAGCTCAGCATGGCGGCGACGGGCAATCCGTATGAGAACGCCAAAGCCGAGAGCTTCTTCAAGACGCTCAAGTGTGAGGAGGTGTACCTCAACGACTATCAGACCTTTCACGAGGCCGAGGCCAACCTGGACCGTTTCATCGAGGATGTCTACAACCGCGAGCGGTTGCATTCCAGCCTCGGCTATCTGCCGCCCGACGAGTTCGAGGCAACCTACGCACTGTGACCGGCTCCCCGAATCCTGGTCCATCTGAACCGTTAAAATCGACGGATCGCGGATCGGAGGAACAGGATGCGAGCATCGCGGTTTACCGAGCAGCAGATTGTCGCCGCATTGCGGCAAGTCGAGGGTGGGACCCCGGTCGTCGAGGTCTGCCGCAAGCTGGGCGTCTCCGAGCAGACCTTCTACCGTTGGAAGCGCAAGTTCGCCGGGATGGGCGTGGCCGAACTCCGTCGGCTGCGGCAGGTTGAGGACGAGAACCGTCGCCTCAAGCAGTTGGTGGCCGATCTCACCCTCGACAAGCAGATGCCCGGGGAGGCCCTCCGAAAAAACTGGTGAAGCCGGCCCAGAAACGCGCGGTCGTGCAGTTCTTTCGGGTCGGCTATCGTGTCAGTGAGCGACGAGCCTGTCAGGTCGCGGGCGTGGCGCGCTCTAGTCACCGCTACCAAAGCCAAGCCAGAGACCAGACACCGCTCCGGCAGCGGCTGCGTGAGTTGGCAGCCGTTCGTGTTCGCTACGGCTACCGGCGCCTGCACGTGCTCTTACGGCGCGAGGGCTGGCCGATCAACCACAAACGGGTGTATCGGCTGTATCGGCAAGAAGGGCTATCGATTCGGACCAAGCACCGCAAGAAGCGCGTCAGCCTGCCGCGGGTGATTCCACCCCCAGCACAGCAGCCGAATGAACGCTGGAGCATCGACTTTCTGACCGATAGCCTGGTGGACGGCCGGCGCTTCCGGGTCATGACGATAGTGGATAACGTGAGTCGAGTGAGCCCGGCCATTCAGGTCGATACGTCGATTACCGGAGCACGGGTGGTCGAGGTGCTGACCCAGCTCAAGGAGACCGCTGGCCTGCCGCAACGCATTGCAGTGGATAATGGCCCGGAGTTCATCTCGAAGGCATTGGATGCGTGGGCGTATCGAAACCAGGTCACGCTGGAGTTCTCTCGGCTGGGAAAACCGACGGACAATGCCTACGTCGAGTCCTTCAACGGACACTTTCGGGCCGAGTGTCTCGATCAGCATTGGTTTGAAACGCTTGCCGAGGCGAAGGAGGTGATCGAAGCCTGGCGCGTCGAGTACAACGAGGAACGGCCCCACCGGTCGCTGCAACAGCGGACTCCGAGAGCTGTGCTGGCCAGTTGGGAACCGCTTGAGAAGGCGGCCGACTAACCCGTCAGGTGGACCAATCTGGGGGGCAGGTCAGATCTCGGGGGTATCTCAGAATAACTGGACCAACAAATGGGGGCAGGTCAACATAGTATCGCACGACTCCGGACCTCACGAGGACGAGCCGAAAGTCACGCTTCACTGCCGAGTTGGAACAGATGCCAAGGATCGGATATAATCACGTTCGCTCAGCCGTGGGGAGCATACGACTCACAGGGCAAACACACGGAACCGGAGTAGAGGTCCCGCGTACGTACTAC
>CAVXOL010000019.1:0-463242 GCA_963763325.1 uncultured Chloroflexia bacterium | reverse complement strand
GCAACGATGAACTGTGCGGCCAACGCGGCTCGATCGTGTCTATGGCGACGACGGCGACGACCTGGTCTTCGGCGGCGAAGACCTCGACTACGTCTTCGGTGGGGTCGGCAACGACATCGTCCACGGCGACGAGGGCGACGACGCGATCCACGCCCTCACCGGCGAGGACGAGCTGTACGGTGACGAGGGCAACGACGAGATCTCACGGCGGGCTAGATGCCGACCTCGTCCACGGCGGCCCCGGTGACGACTGGATCGACGGCCTTACCGGCGACGACGAACTCCACGGCGACGACGGTAACGACGGATCTATGCCGACGCCGGCGACGACACGCTCTACGGTGGCCTCGGCGACGACACCCTCGACGGTAGCCTCGATAACGACACCTGCTTCGGCGGTCAGGGTCAGAACACCTTCATCTCCTGCCCGTAACGGCACCCCACACCCAACATCCCCGACCCGCATGGCCAGTCACCGGGCCATGCGGGTTTATTCGTGATGCGTGATGCTCGTCAATCCCGGATGCCCGATCCCTCGTAGGTCGGTGTCTCCGGTGCCTGCAGGAAGTAGCGCGCGAAGATGATGGCGATCGCGCTGATGAAGCCAGCCACCAGCAGTCCTGCTGCGGCGACGGTGGCCGAGACGCCGAAGATGTCGACCAGGACGCCGAACGGCAGGAGTGAGATCGGCATCAGCGACCAGGTCATGCCGTACATCGCCATCACCCGGCCATACATCCGGCGCTCGGTCTGCATGCCGACCAGCATCCGGTTGATCGTCAGGTAGCCGGTGCTGAAGAAGCCGATCAGCAGCAGCAACACCATCGACAACCCGTAATTGGTCGAGAGCGCGAAGAGGAACAGGAAGAGGCCGAAGGCGACGCCCGACGCCATCTGGATCCGGTTCTTGTGCGGCGATTCAGCGATCGCGGCGATGACGACCGAGCCGACGATCGCGCCGATGCCGATGGCGGTGTACATGAACCCAAGTGCCGACTCGCTGATCTTCAGCACATCCTTCTGGAAGACCGGCAATAGCGACTGGAATGGCATGCCGAGCAGGATCGGGACATACGCGAGCGCCAGCAGCGCGAAGAGCGACGGGCGCTCCCAGATGTAGCGGAAGCCGGCCATCATCTCGCTTCCGGCGCTGCCCTTGCCGCCCTCACCACGTAGCCCGCGCGGCAGCCGGTAGAGCGTCAGGACGGCCAGCCCGTAGCCAACGGCGATGACGTAGAACGCGAGGGCGGGGCTGATCGCCAGGCAGACACCGGCCAGCGCCGGCGAGAGGATGCGGTTGATGTTACGGCCGGTCGATTCGAGCGCGAGCGCGTTCGGGATCTGCCGCTCTTCGACCAGGTCGGGGATCAGCGCCGTTCGCGTCGGCATTGTGAACGGATTGGCGACGCCCTGCGCCAGGCCGAGGACGACCAGGTGCCAGATCTCGATCACGCCAGCGTGGACGAGGATCGCGTTGAGCAGCGCCAGCAGGAAGACGGCCGTCTGCGACCAGACCAGCAGCTTGCGCTTGTCGTACTTGTCGGCTGCGACGCCGCTGTAGGGTGAGAGGAGCAGTTGCGGCAGCCCGCGCGCCGCCGTCACCAGCCCCAGCGTCAGGCCGGAGCCGGAGAGGTCGTAGGCCAGCCAGGCGCGTGCAACCAGATCGACCTGCATCGCGCCGATCGAGAAGAGCATCCCCAGCCAGAGCAGCCGGTATTGCGGCACCTTCAATGATGCGAACGCCTGGACGAAGCCGGTCCGCACGTTGTCGGCTACCCTGCTCGTGAATGCCACACCACCCCCATCTCTGATTGCACATCCTAATCTATGCACGCCAGGTCGCCAATCGCCTCCATCGGTGGAATGCTTCTGCCTCGTTGGAAGGAGATGTGGTGTCCATCACGAAGATGCATGAGAACGAAGTGCCGACCGACGCAGCGCTTGTGCGCCGGTTGCTGGCAGCGCAGTTCCCGCAGTGGGCCGACCTGGCCATCGTGCCGGTGCCGTCGGCCGGGACTGACAACGCGCTCTACCGGCTCGGCGATGAGATGGCGGTTCGACTACCGCGCATCGACTGGGCAATTGGGGCAGATCGAGAAGGAGTGCCGGTGGCTGCCGTATCTGGCGCCGCACCTGCCACTGCCGGTCCCGGTTCCGCTCGCGATGGGTGAACCCGGCGAGGGCTATCCGTGGAACTGGTCCGTCTGCCAGTGGGTTGATGGCGAGAACGCGACGCTCGACCGCATCGCCGATCCGTGTCAGTTCGCGATCGACCTGGCGCGGTTCATCGTCGCGCTCCAGCGGATCGACCCCGGCGACGGGCCACGCTCCGGCTCGCCAGGCGTCTCGCGCGGCGTGCCGCTGGCACCGCGTGACGCCGCGACCCGCACCGCGATCGCCGAACTCGACGGCATGATCGACACCGAAGCGGCGACAGCGGCCTGGGACGCTGCGCTCGCCGCGCCGGTCTGGGAGGGGCCGCCGACCTGGATCCACGGCGATCTGCAATCCGGAAACCTGCTGGTCGTCGATGGCCGGCTCAACGCGGTGATCGACTTCGGAACGATGGGCGTGGGTGATCCCGCCTGCGACATGTTGGTTGCCTGGACGCTCTTCACGGCCGACGCCCGCGCCGCATATCGTGCGGCCGTGCAGGTCGACGACGCAACCTGGGCGCGCGGACGCGGCTGGGCGCTGTCCTTCGGTGTCGGCGCCCTCTCGTACTACAAGGTCACGAACCCGACGCTGGCCGGCATCGCTCGACACGCTATCGCTGAGGTGCTGGGTGACGTGGAGTAGTCGTGATGTCGTCAGTCCTTGGGCGATCATGCCCTCGGTGGGATCGGCGCTTAGATTCCGCTTCGCCTGCGATATGCTCCGCAATGACGTCGGACTGGATGAGTCGCAATCGAGGTGCTGAACAGCCTGATTGATCGCAGTGAGTCTCACCGATAGCGTGAACGGACTACAAGGAGATCCTGCGGTGAGATCGTTGCGAGACATGACGGCTGCGCAATGCCGCCATTTCGCTGTCCCAATCGAGCTCCATGCTGCTCGCTTCTCCTGAAGGAGAACGATTTGCACGCGGCAGCCAGACGTTCGGTAGCAACTCCGAACATCTCCGATTCTGAGCGGTAAGCGTGAGCTTGACCATGAGCGCAGATTCGAGGTTGAGTCAGCGCTTGGTTGCCGCGATGCATTCATAACGGACTCCGAGCCTCACCTTGATGCGATTTACCGGCAGATCTCGACAACGACGTATGGAACCGGGAATCCGAGACGTTGCAGGTCGTCGCGCATGTCTTCGATCAGACCATAGACTTCGTCTAGCCGACGCTGTTGATCGTTATTGAGTTCGCGCTGCTGTGCGCATTGCTCGACGCTTCGCAAGATATCGATGAGCATGTGATCCCAGTCGAACGCCACGGATGCACGTGCTGCATCTGACAGGGTATCCCACTCGCGAGCGACGTCGGAAGGTCGCGCAATTCGGCGAGTAGTGCATTCAGTTCCCGGTCGATGCGAGTCGTCAGCTGTGGATGTCGTAGCCATCGGAGATCCGTTCGATGTGGGTTCTGCAGGACTGCAAGGCCATCGGAGGGCTGGAACGCAGTAACCCAGTGCCCTGTCGCTACTCGATAGTCTACAAGAACCCATCGGAAGCCGTCGGGGCCGCGAAGTTCGAGAGAATGCCGCAGAACGGTCAGTTGGTCAGCCCCCTGGAATCGACTGACGGCCAGTCCGCTACGTGGATCCTCAATGACATCGCGAAGACTTTGCAGATACGCGGTCAGATCGGTGTCGGTTGGCCACTCCTGCTGAACGATCACGTGTCGTAGGAAGTGCGCCTCCGCGGGGCGAAGCATGTCACTTCCCTGCAGCACCTTGCCGTTCCAGGTAATGCCAGCAACTCGTCCGCGCGCTCGTTCCAGACTCAAGTCATCGAAGCCTGCTTGTGCAACGTGCCGAGTAATGATATTGAGCTCACGTTCGCTCAAGAGACGCTTCAACTCGATCGCATCGCGAATCAGTTGATCCGGGTGTTCATGATCCTCGTCACTCACCCGCAATCCCCAGCACCTCGAACAGGAACGCGTAGACATCGGCGCGTTCGTCGATGATCTTGGTGGTGGGTTTGCCGAGGCCGTGGCCGGCTCGGGTTTCGATGCGCAGGAGGATCGGGTTGTCGCCGGTCTGGGTGGCTTGCAGGGTGGCGGCGAACTTCTTGGCGTGGGCGGGGACGACGCGGTCGTCGGTGTCGGCGCTGGTGATCAGGATCGGCGGCTACGTCGATGCCCTCGCGGACGTTGTGCAGCGGTGAGTAGGCCAGCATGAAGCGGAAGTGCTCCGGGTTCTCCTCGGCGTTGCCGTACTCCGGCACCCAGAAGTGGCCGACGGTGAACTTGTGGTAGCGCAGCATGTCGATCACCGGCACCTCGCAGACGACGGCGCCGTAGAGGTCGGGCCGCTGGGTCATGCAGGCGGCGACGAGCAGCCCGCCGTTGCTGCCGCCGTTGATCGCCAGCTTCTCGCGGCGGGTGTAGCCGTTGTCGATCAGCCACTCGGCGGCGGCGATGAAGTCGTCGAAGACGTTCTGCTTGCTGCTCCAGCATGCCGGCCTGGTGCCACTCCTCGCCGTACTCGTCGCCGCCGCGCAGGTTGGCCACGCGCGAAGACGCCGCCCGCCTCCAGCCAGGCCAGCCGGTGGATCGCGAAGCTGGGTGTCAGCGAGATGTTGAAGCCGCCGTAGCCGTAGAGCAGGGTCGGGTTGTTGCCGTCCAGCGCGAGGCCGCGCTTGTGGATCAGGAACATCGGGACGCGCGTGCCGTCCTTCGAGGTGTAGAAGACCTGGGTCGTCTCGTAGGCGACGGCGTCGAAGTCGATGCCGGACTCGTGGAGCGGTTCGAGCGGTGGCGTTGGGGTTGGAGAGGTCGAGCCGGAAGGGGGTCGTCGGGTAGAGGAACGAGGTGAAGGAGACGAACAGCTCCGGGTCGCCGCGGCTTGCCGGAGATCGACTCGATCGAGCCGATGCCGGGCAGTGTCGACCTCGCGGTCGAACGTGCCGTCACGGCGGTAGAGCGCAACCGGTGCTGTGCGTCGCGCATGCTGACGACGACGAGCCGCTCTCCGGCCGCGACGACGAAGGCCAGCGGGTGCTCCGCCTTCGGCGATCAGCTCGCGCCAGTGCTCGCGCTCCGGCTGGCGGGTGTCGATCGCGATGACGCGGCGCGCGTGGGGCGTCGAGGTCGGTCAGGAAGAGGAAGACCGGGCCGTCGTTGTCGATGAACTCGTACTTGGCGTCGGCCTCTTCGATCAGCGGGGTGACGCTGCCGTCGCCGCCGATCTCCATGTAGTAGATGCGGGCGCGTGGGTCGGTGCCGTGGACGGCGCGTGATGACCAGGTAGCGGCCATCGTGGGTGACGGTCGGGTGGAAGTGCAGCTCCTTCTCGTCCGGCCGCTCGTAGATGAGCGTGTCCTGCGCCTGGGTGTCGCCGAGGCGGTGGTAGTAGACGCGGTTGAAGTTGTTGGTGTCCTCTGGCGCGACGGTTCCGGGTTCCGGGAAGCGGGCGTAGAAGAAGCCGCTGCTGTCGCGGGTCCAGGCGATCGGCGAGAACTTGCACCAGCGGATCACGTCCGGCAGATCGTCGCGCTCGTCGACATCGCGGACGAGCAGCCGCTGCCAGTCGCTGCCGGCTTCCGAGAGCGCGTAGCCGAGCAGCAGGCCGTCGTCGGAGGGTGAGATGTTGGTCAGCGCGACGGTGCCGTCCTCGGAGAGGGTGTTGGGATCGAGCAACTCGACTGGTTCGGCGTCCGGAGTGGGCGCGACGTAGAGGACGGCCTGGTTCTGGAGTCCGTCGTTCTTGAGGAAGAAGGCGCGACCGGACTCCTTCTGTGGGATTGTCCAGCGCGGGTAGTCCCAGAGCTTCGTCAGCCGCTCGCGGAGTCGCTCGCGGGCCGGGATCGCGTCCAGGAACCCACGCGTCCGGCGATTCTGCGCTTCGGTCCAGGCGACGACCTCGGGATCAGCCGGATCCTCCAGCCAGCGGTATGGGTCGGCGATCGGCGTCCCGTGGTAGTCGTCGACCGTGTCGCCTTTGCGAGTGTTGATTGGTGCGAGCGCCATCCACGATTCCTCTCATGTATAACCGTACAGCCCTGTCTCACCGGTAGCGGGCGATGGCCGCAGCCTCGTCCTGTTCTGATCCGACGGCGGTCGGAGACAGGGCGTGGCTGCGGCCATCGCCCCTACCGGTGAGACTCCAAGTCTCGTTCAACAACCGCGTCCATCTCCACCTCGACCAGCCAGTCAGGGTCGATGAAGCGGGAGACCTCGACGAAGGTGCAGGCGGGACGGATGTCGCCGAATGCGGCGCCGTGGGCGCGCGCGGCGGCCTGCCAGGTGCTGATGTCGGTGAGCATGATACGTGTGCGGATGACATCTGCCAGGCTGGCGCCTGCTTCAGAGAGCGCCTGGGAGGCGATCTCGATGCAGCGCCGGGTCTGGGCTTCGACATTGCCTGGTGCGGTCGTGGCGCCGCCCTCCGCGATTGGCGCAGTCCCGGCAACGGCGATGTATGGCCCGATCCGGACGGCGCGTGAGAAGCCGATGGGTCCTTCCAGATGCGAGCCTGAGGAAATGTTGCGTCGTGCCATCGGTTCCCTTCCTGTCGTCGCCAGCCGTTGCGACGATAGCCTCATCCCATGCTCGCGGCAAGTCCGTATCGGAGCCAGATGGCGATCATGCGGCGTCGTCTCGAAGCAGGTCCGTGTGGCACGCTGTCCGCCGTTGTTCGTAGTGAGCAGGCATCTGGATGGCCTGGGGGTATCTGTGACGGAGGGTCGGCGGTCTCCGGGCTGGCTGGATCGCAACGCGGCTGGGATTTTCGCGGCGCTCGGCGGCGCGACGTTGCTGGCTTATGCCGTCCTCTGGCTGCGGCCACTCTGGCTCGGTGACTTCGAGCCGTTCTCCGGCGCGGCGCTATACATTGGGACGATCTTCGGCTACACGGCGGACGGGTTCATGCAGTTCGCGCTGGCGGCGATCGTGCCGTCGCTGCTCTACCTGGCTGCGCTCCTGCTGTTTCCGCGCGTCCCGCACGCTCGCGCCATGCCGGTCATCGTCGCTGTCACCATTTTCGCGCCGCTGCTGCTGTTCACGACTTATCCGGCGCTGGCGGCTGATGTCTTCGGCTACCTGATGTACGGGAGGATTATCAGCGAATACGGCGGCAACCCGTACATCGATACCGCCAACTCGTTTCCGAACGATCTCTACTTCCCGCCGACCGGGGGCGATTGGCGCGATTATCCCGCTCCCTACGGGCCGGTCTGGGTCTGGGTCTCGGCGCTGGTGACCTGGCCGGCCGGTGGACAGCAGGTGACGGCGCTCCTGCTCATCAAGCTGATCGTGATCGCAGCCCATTTCGGGGTGGCAGCCTTCGTCTGGCTGCTGGCGCGCGACATCACCGGCTCCGAGCAGCGAGCGGGATGGGCGTTGCTGGCCTATGGCTGGAGCCCGCTGGCGATCACCCACTTCGCACTGGATGCCCACAACGACGCGCCGATGGTGCTCTTCCTGCTGGCGGCGCTCTGGTTCATGCGCCGGCAGCGTCCGGATCTGGCGCTCCCGGCGCTGACACTCTCGGTGCTGGTCAAGTTCGTTCCGCTACTATTAGCGCCGCTCTTTCTACTGAAGTGCCGTCACCAGCCGCGGCGGGCATTGGTTGGGGCAGTGGCCTCGATCGCCCTGGTCGCGATCGCGTATGCCCCTCTCTGGCAGGGACTGGATACTTTCAATGCCGTTCGCGAGCAATCCGGCTTGATGACGTCGTCGCCACTGAGCCTGTTGCACCGCTACGTCGACGACGCCTGGCTGCGTCCGTTGTCGCTGGCAGCCTTCGGTCTCGGTTATCTGCTGATTCTCTGGAGGCTGCGCTCGCTCGAAGCCCGCTCCTATGCGGCGATTGTTCTCTACTACTTCGCGCTGTCATCGTGGACGAAAGGGTGGTACTTCACCTGGGCGCTGGCATTGGGCGCCGTGCTTGGCGGCCCGGCCTTCGCGGCCGCCGCACTGGCAGGCTTCGGCGTCTTTCTCCAGAACATGACCGCCTGGGGCTGGGAGATGGACACGTTTGGCTGGGCGACGCGCTACGGCATCGATTTCTGGGAGTGGTGGTTAACGTTGACGTTGTATCTGCCGTGGTTGCTGGTGGCAGCGTGGGTCGGGGTCATGCGTTTATCGGGACGCGGGACGCGGGACGCGGGACGTGTCGGAGAGTGACTCGACCCGACGCGTCCCGCGTCCCGAATCAGCCCTCGACCGCAACGACCAGTGTTTCCGGCGTGATCGGTGCGGAGACCAACTGGGTGAAGTTGCCGATCTGCTGGCTAAGATATCCAACTCGTTCGCTGGCGTGCAGATCGGCTTCCGAATTCCAGAGCCCGATCGAGACGACGCGGTCAGTGGTCCGATCGACCAGCAGGAGTCCGCGCCGAAAGCCCTTCTGCTCCGTTGCCGCGTGCATGACGACGTTTTCGAACAGGCCTATGACTGTGTCGATGTTTCCGGGATGCAGGCGAGCCGAGATGAAGCGTGCGACGTTACCTCCCTGCATCCCGGCGATCTGGGCTACATCGTAGACGTGCTCCTCGGTTGGTGTGGCAAGTTGCGGCATGGCCGGCGTGGGCCGTGCGCGTTGATACCCGGCCGCACCGTGGTCGTCGAAGGCCTGTTGAGTGTCCCAGAGCGACACGACCTCGATCCGCTCTCCGGCTGCTGAGTCGGACAGGCTGGCCAGTGCGATTAGCCCGACAAAGCCCGCCAGTTGACGAAGGGCGGTCAGTTCGTCGTCTCGCAGGATCTCAATCGCCTGCGACAGACCTCCCGGCGCGAGTCTGATCGTTCGTACGTGCGCAAACATCGCGTGCTGCTCCCTGGCTCACCCCGGTCGTGGTGCACATCCCGACCATCGCAGATCGCGTAATCGACGGACAACTGGCCCTGATCTGAAACATGGAACGCGGGTGACGGGGCGTCCTCACCATGCTGCCCGATGATTGGTGTCAATTTGCCGCGAAGCATACCTGTTCCTGAGGGATATAGAGATCATGGGACATGGAAATCGCAGCATGAAACCGAGATCATCCATCTCTTCGTCCATCGAACTCTTCCCAACGGCGGCCGAAGATCTGGGGAGCGTTCCAGCCATTGAGGCCGGCCCAGGTATCGAGTTGGCTGCGGTGGTGGATCTCGTGTTCTGTCAGCATCAGCAGCACTCGCCAGCCGGCGATGTCGCCTGGTGTGTCGGCAAGCGGGACTCGCCGGGTGAGCCACTCCTCAGGCGTGCTCACCAGGGCCGTTTGCAGTTCGGCGGCACTGGATTCGAGGACCGGCAGCCAGCGACGGCGGTTGGAGGTATCGGGGAACGGCGGCGCGACCCAGCCTTCAGCCAGATAGGCGCCGGCGAAGAAGCGTCGCGCCGCTGCGATGTGGGCGATGACGGTGTTGACACTCCAGGCCTGCTCGCCCTCACCGGCGGGCGGTGTCCAGCCGTCAGCCTCAGCCGGAAGGGCCGCAACATCCCGCAGGGTTCGCCGCTGGACGCCGTCGAAGTAGCGCAGGAATTCGTCGATTGAGCGAATCACGGGCGTGCCGTTCGCTGGCGGTGCAACAGCCGTCGGCATGATTTCAGGCGTTCACGCAATGCTCGGTTCATGTGTTCACGTTCGCGTCAGACTGATCTTCGGCTCGGTAATTGGCCGGTCTGGGAGGACCGGGCGGCGGAAGTAGGCGACGACGGTGTTCCATGAGAGGGTCGAGTTCTCGGCGGCTCGGCCAGCATAGTCACCGTGCTGGATGTTGACCATCTCCCAACCGGCGAGTCCGAGCAAGCCAATCGCCTGCTTCCAGGGGTTGGTCGTCCACGACGCGGCGGCCGGTCCTTCGCGACTCGCGATCCGGCGCGAGGTCAGCGTCGAACCCATGTAGACGAGATCGACGCTGTAGTACGTCTCACCACGCATCTCGCTGCGGCCGGCCGCGATCAGCTGACAGTACTCCCATTGTCCCGTGGCAGTGTCCGCCACCGGCGCGACAGGAGACACCGGAGCGGGCGGGACGCGCTGGACTGCTGCCGAGTTAGGGGATTGTGTCGCCGGTGCCGTCGTACGGCTGGGCGGAGTCTCGCCGAGGTCGCGAGTCGGCGAGACGAAGTCGAGTGAAATGCCGTCCATCTGTCCGGTCTGGATGTTGATGTCTGGCGTGGTTGGGCTGGTGAGTCGGGCGCGGACGGTCGAGAGCAGCGATGCGGTCGAGAAGGGCTTGACTAAGATCTCGAGCGCGCCGATCTCGGTTGCGAGGGCATCGGAGCGTGAATCCGTCGTCATCAGTACGATCGGGGCCGCGATCCGCTTGGCACGAATTGACCGAGCCAGGTGGACGCCATCTCCGTCCGGCAGCGAACTGTCGAGCAGGATCAGCGATGGTCGCAGCATGTCGAGCGCCGCCAGCGCTGCTGCGCTCGAGCTCGCGGCAACGACCTTGAAGCCCTCGCCTTCGAGCAGGGTCGTCACCAGTTCCTGAAATTCCTTGTGATCTTCGATGACAAGGATCGTCGGTTGCGGCTGACTGGCCATCTACTATCCTCGTGCGCCAATTCCCGACCCGCAATACCGATGCCGGGGTAGCGTGGCGGCTGAATTGTCTGATCTTCCGTCGATACAGGAATAATGACCTGTCGCGCCATTTTGTGCAAGCCGTTGGACGAGGGAACAGGGATATAGGGAGCCGGAGCCTGGATAGCAATGCCTCACTCCTGTTCCCTACATCCCTGTTCCCTCGTCTAACGGCCAGATCGGGCGGCGGACTCGACGGTAATGGAAACTGGCGAGGTTGGGTGACGAGAGTCCCGGGCCGTCGACGGCGATGATCGCTCCGGCAAGCGGCTCGAACGCGGCGCGAAAGTGGACCGATGACTTGACAACCAGGACGCGACGGCGTTCAGGCGCAATCCCAACCGCCCGGAACAGCTCAGGGTCGAGCACCTGGAGGCGACGTTCGCAGACGATGACTTCGACCGGTGGGTGTCCGGCAGCGCCGACCTCGAGGACCACTGTCTTCCCCAGCCGTGTCCGCGATCCGGCGCCCATTGGACCACGATGGGTGAAGGTGACCTCGCCGCTCGTCCGGACGCGCGCCTCGACCTCGAGCGTTGGACCGTGCAGCCGATCGATCTTTCCGCCGAGCTGGAACCAGCCACGGTTGCCGGCTCCTATCCGTTCCGCCAGATCAACCGTTTCCGAATCGGTCATGACGGCCAGCGCAGCTCCCTCGACACCGCCCTCCAGCAGCGCGGCGAGGATGGCCGTTCCGTCACCGGAGCCACCGGCACCGGGGTTGTCGGCGACATCGGCCAGGACGATCGGACCGGAACTGCCTGCTCCATCTCGAGCGATCTGGATGGCGTCTGCGAGCGGAGTCAGGTCGGGCCGGAATTGCTCGCGCCGTTCCCAGGCCGCACGCGCGATCCGATCTGCGGTCCGCTCAGCCAGATCCGGGTTACCGTCGGTCGTCACGACGACTGCGAGGCCGGCATCGCGAATATCGCTGTAGGGAAATCCACCGGTCAGAACGACATTGACGATGCCAGGCGATTGCTTCAGTTGTAACGCCATCCTCATCAGCCTTCCCATCGGCATCGACGCGTCGCTCCACTGGGCCGGCAGCGAGATGAGCATCGGCACCTGGCGCAGCGCGTGGACGGGCTGAATCGCCCGCCGGTGAAGCATCTCCAGATGCCTGACGGCATCGCCGCCGCGCTCGTAGGTATCGATGTGCGGGTAGGTTTCGAAGCCGAGGATCAGGTCGGCGTATTCGACAATGGCGGGCGTGAGGTTGGCATGGAAGTCAAAGACGACCGCGATCGGCGTCTCCGGTCCGACTGCCCTCCGCACCCTTCGCAACAGCTCACCGTCGGCGTCCTCGATGGATTCGGCGACCATCGCCCCGTGCAGTGCCAGCAGGACGCCATCGATCGGACCATCGCGACGCGCGTCCGACAATCCTCGGACCAGCTCATTTGCCAGCGACTCGAATGTCCCGCGCCGCACTTTTCCAGAAGGCGTCGCCGATGCGAACAGCAGCGGGACGAGTTGCCAACCGAGTTCCGATGCCGTGTCGACCATCCCGCCCAGCACGTTGCCGACGCCGCGGCTGGCCTGGATCAGCGCCGCGCCGCGTAGCAGCGTTCGTGTCTGGAACTGCGCCAGATCAGCCGGGATGGACGAGAACGTATTGGTCTCGTGCGAGATGCCGCCGATGGCTACGCGCATTGGCAAGGGGATAGGGGTGACGGACGAGCTGATGCTGGGCTTGCGACATCATTCGATTGCGGCAATGAACTCACTCCTGTTCCCTATCCCCTTGCCAGTATTGCCGAGCGTCAATGCCGGCGCAACGTGTGGGACACGAGTGCCGGAGATGCTCAGGCCCGGGTCTGCAGCCCCGGGTCCGAGCGGGAGGATGGAATGGTGTATGCGGTGATGAGAGGAGCGGTCAGACGCTCGCGACCAATGGCCGGTTCGCGATGGCCGCGACAAGGGCGCCGGTACTGAATGGCTTCGCCAGGAACGTGTCGCCCGCGTCGGTAGCATATTCCGGCACGAGTGACGACTGCGTAAACGCCGACGTGACGACGATGTGGGTGTTCGGTGACGTTGCGCGCAGGATGTCGACGACCTCGTCGCCACGGCCATCAGGCAGGCAGAGGTCGACGAGCGCGGCGTCGAAGACGTAGAGCGAGATCGCCGCCCGCGCTTCGGCTACCGCCGTGACACAGACAACGTCATATCCGGCCCGTTCGAGGACAAACGTCATCAGCGCCAGGATATCGGTCTCATCCTCGACGATCAGAATGCGCCGCTGTTGTTCATGCTCTGGCTTGACGATTCGCGCCAACGTCTGAACCTCCTGGAGATGACTGCCCCGCTATCCGGCAAGAGTAGCGTACGGACACTCGCCGTTGGGACATCGGGCATCACAGGACTGTCACAATGACGACGGAGACCAGGTTGATTATCCCGTAGTGCACGAACCTTCAGACGAAGGGATGGCAAGCAGTATTGGATGAGTTCCGTGGCAGGGTATCATCCACTACGGCCTGTGGCGGCCGTCCGGAGGTGAGCGAAGGAGGCACAGCCATGCAGGTGCGGGACCGAGGGATGATGGCCGGAGAGGATGCGACAGACGGCGCCGTTGGGCCGGGACTGAACGATAGCCAGACGGCGCCGGCCGGTAAGCGTGAGGTCGATCTCTACGCTCGGACCTATGCGACGCTGCTGCGCTCGTCGGGGCCAGTCGCGGTCGATGCGCTCGTCGCGGCGCACCTCAACATCCAGTCCAGCCTGCACTCCCACGCCGCTGACCCATCGCCCGATATGAATGCCTTCATGTACAGCACGCTGCGGTTGCCACCGGAGATCGTGCGCGTCAAGAGAATCCTGCTTGGCCAGTCGCCGGCCGTCTTCGATCGCCACGGCTATACCGATCTTGCGAGCTGGGAACTTGTCTCGGCTCCTGGCCGTCGCCGCCGCTGGCACTACGATGGCCACGAGACGCTGGCCGTCTACGTCGGCTCGATGTCCGATCTCGACGACCTGATCCCGACGATCGTCGCCTGGCAGATCGAATGGAACAAGCTGCACGTCCGAATTCGTGACGACGAGGACCTGAAGGCGCCGAATCGGCGTTGATAGCACCGCGCGCGCGCATGTTGATCCGGAAGAGTTGGACGCGATTGGTGTTGCGCTCGGGATTGGCGCGAGCGACTGGGCGCGACTCCGGATTGCCTGGGGAGCCGAGTTCTGGCCGAACCTGCGGAGCGTCGCCACCGGCAAGCGCGATGTCCACCTGCACATGCTGGGTGGGACGCACCTGGGCTTCTCACGTTCGGCGCGGCGCTGGTGGGGGCCAGTAGGCAGGGCGCTGGACGATCTGGGGCTGACCGAACGACCTGTCTACTTCGTCTCCTCGAACCTGCACTCGATCGCCAACATCCTGAGCGGCACTGCCCGGCGCCGGCGTGATGAGCTGGTCGCTTTTATCGAAGAGAGCCAGCACCCCGATCTGCTGCCGGAACTGCGCAAGCTGCAATCGGGCGATACCCGCTCCTCGTGGGACAACTTCCTCTATTTCGCCGCCCGCCTCTACTATGCTGCCAACGGTCCTGACCGCCCCGATCGTAATCGCGAGGAGGAGGAACGCGGCATCGTCACGATCGAGCCGGACAGCGCCCTCGATGTCGGCATTCAGATCATCGATCTTGCCAGGTTGGACGCGGCTGACCTCGACCCGCGCATCCTCAAAGTCTGTGGCCCGCCGCCGAAGACCGATGCCATCATCGTCAACATCAATTACCCACTCGGGCTGGCCGCCTATCACATTCTGAGTCAGGTCTCGGCCGAAGTCGCCCAGTTGCGCGGTGTCTATGTGCTCGGCAAGGCTGCCACGCTCAACGCCCGGATCGGCGACGTGATGATCTCGGATGTCGTCTACGACGAACATTCCGACAACACTTACTGGTTCGCCAACTCGTTCTCCAGCGCTGACCTCGCGCCGTTCCTCGTCTACGGCTCGACCCTCGACAACCAGCGCGCCGTCACCGTCAAAGGTACCTACCTCCAGAACCGCGGCTACCTCGACTTCTACTATCGTGAGAACTACACGGTCGTCGAGATGGAAGCCGGCCCGTTCCTCTCGGCTCTCTATGAGGATGCCTACCTGACGCGCCACCCTCAGCGCGAGAGCGTCAACCTCAGCCAGGTCCCGATCGACATCGGTATCATCCACTACGCCTCTGATACACCCTACTCCCATGCCCACACCCTCGGCGCCCGCGGCATGTCCTATCGCGGCATGGATTCGACCTATGCGGCGACGCTGGCGATCGTTCGCAGGGTGTTTGAGAATTGCCGGTAGCGGTGCTATCTGGGTGCAGCGTGGCAAAATGATCGTTGCTGGTCGCAGGAGAACGACGGTAGGAGACGATTGTGGCGACGGAACCGAGCATCCTCCATCTCAGCCCGGATAGTGACATTGTGATCGTGTTGAAGCGCGCCGCGTCCGAGCACAGGCACGTACAGGTACATACCGGAGAAGAAGTCATTGAGATCGGTGATGTGTCCACTCGCACGATTGAATCTATTGAACACGATGCTGATCCCGAAGAATCAGACCAGACGTCAACCAGTTCGGACATCGATCTTGCAGGTGATGATCCTCTCTTGAGTATTCTCGGCGTCTTCGCTTCGGGCGAGC
Source organism: uncultured Chloroflexia bacterium (assembly GCA_963763325.1). Classification (GTDB taxonomy): domain Bacteria; phylum Chloroflexota; class Chloroflexia; order Thermomicrobiales; family CFX8; genus JBBECJ01. The sequence continues at coordinate 447,928 of CAVXOL010000019.1, read as the reverse complement.
CGAACAATGACGTGGCTCAGGACAAGTATCGATACCTTGCCGAGGCATACTTGACCGAGCGTCGATGAGCGGTTCCGGGCCGATCGCCCCTAACCGTGTCTTCGTTGATACGTCGGCGTTCTATGCGGCGTCAGATCGTGACAATCGTGCGTCCGACGCCGCCCGCGCGTTGATCGCGCGGTTGATCTCCGAGCGAAGTCACCTGGTAACGACGAACTTTGTTCTTGCGGAACTCCATGCCCTTGTCCTTGCCCGAGGCAACCAGTATCTCGCCCTGACCGTGCTTCAAGGATTGCGCCAAAGCCCGACACTCACGATCGAGCGCGTTACCGAGTTAGACGAGCAGCGTGCCTGGGAGATCATCGAACGATACGAAGACAAGGCATTCTCGTTTGTAGATGCTGCCAGCTTCGCCGTGATGGAGCGGCTCGGAATCACTATCGCCTTCGCGATCGATCGGCACTTTGCACAGTACGGGTGGACAATTATTGGGGAGTTGTGACTGATTCAGCGTCAGGCCTGCTCAAGCCACTTTCAGCTATGGATTCTCGATCCGACATCCGGCAGCTCGCGCGTTTGCTGGCGGAGTCGCATCCCGATCCGTACCTGCGTGGTGGTGGGATGGTCGCGTTCAACCGGCGGGTTGAGGACGCTGTAGCGGCGGTTCCGGACGGCGGTGTGACGGCGGCCGAACTGTTGCAGCTGCTCCGCCCGTTGGTGGCGTCGGTTGGGGACGGGCACACGGCCATCTACGATCCTGTCGATCCGGACGAGGCGGTCGATGCTCGCGCCGAGGAGGGGCTGGCACGGCGTTCGCGTCCCTGGGTCGAGTGGGGCATCGTTGACGAGAGCCTGTATGTCGCAGCGGTCTATCGCGTCGAGGATCGTGTGCTGCTCGGCGGTCGGTTGGTCATGGTTGGCGACGTGTCGTTCGTTGAGTTGACCTCCCGGATGGGCGATCTGCGCGGGTATGACAACGTCTACAACAACCTTGTCCACCTCGCTGGCGCGCTTGCCCACCCCGGCTTGCTGCACGATCTGCTGGGCACTGGCTACGATCCAGACGGGCTGCGCGTGACGTTGTCGCTACCGGATGGTGAATCCGTTGCTGCGACGTTTCCATGGTCCGCCGAGGCACCTGGCGCTCTGATTGAGCCGGCCAGCACGATTCAGCTTGAGCCGCTGAATGTAGCGCAACTCGGCTGGCAGATGCTTGATGAGCGGACGGCGCTGCTGCGGATCGGCCCACTGATGTGGTACCGCGAGGCGTTTGAAATCTGGCGCTCGATGGGCTACCACCACACGCTCGGCCACCATCTTGAGCAGACGGCACGGCTGGCATTGGGACATGACCCTCCTGAGACAGTCGATGCGCGGATCGCAGCCGTCCCAGCCGCGACCGACCTCTTCCGCGATGTATTCGAGGCTGTCGATGCAGGTGGACTGCAAACGCTGCTGGTCGATCTGCGTGACTCGACCGGCGGGAACAGCTTCCTCGCGACGATCCTCGGCTGGTTCCTGTATGGTGAAGACGCGCTCGTGAGTCGTGATCCCGGCTATCAGGTACGTCGCTATTCAGCGTTGTATTATGACAACAATCGAAGTGTGCCCCGCCGTGACGTTGAATATGACTTCACCGAGCAGATTGCCTGGGAGCGGCAGCAACGCGAGGGGCAGTCGGATGCGATCCTCTCCGAGCGGCGCGCGAAGCTGCATGCAGCCGTCGCGATGTCGCCGACATTCTCAGCCGCGTACCGGTCCAATCGACTGGGGAGGAACCCGGGGCTGCGTGTTGTCGTCCTGACTTCGGCGCGGACCTACAGCGCGGGATTTGACGTGGCGTCGCTACTCTTCAAGCTTGGCGCGGAGGTGGTCGGAGTGCCGTCATCTCAGACCGGCAATTGCTTCATCGACACGTTGCGCTACACCCTCGACAACTCCGGGTTGAAGGGGCGTATCTCCCATAAGTTGAGCCTGCTCTTTCCGGATGACTCAGAGACCGGCCACCTCCTCCGGCCGTCCGTTGAATTGACGTGGGCTCGTCTGGCAGCGCTGTCGTTCGATCCTCATGCCAGCATTCGGCTGGTGCTTGATTCCCCGCCGTCACACTGAGCCGTAACGACGGACAACGGCGCGGCTATCCTCCCAGGAAGGACAACACCAGGCCACCACCCGGCGGTGGGATGCGATAGGTGGTCTGGTTGCGGAGAAGGGTGGTGAACTCCTCCGGGGGCAGCGGTGGCGAGAAGAGGTGGCCCTGGCCGCTGTTGCAGCCGCGAGCGGTCAGGAACGCGAGCTGGGCCGGCGTTTCAACGCCCTCAGCGACCGTCCTGATGCCGAGTGACTTGCCGATCGCGATCACGGACTCGACGATCGACGTGTCCTCAGCATCGCGGCTGATGCCGTCGACGAACATACGGTCAATCTTGAGGATATTCACCGCGAACTGCTTGAGATAGGCGAGCGATGAATAGCCGGTCCCGAAGTCGTCGATCGCCAGCGTGATCCCCAGCGACCGCAGATCGTGGAGGGTTGCGATCGCCGAGGCGGCATCCTCCATGATGACGCGCTCATTCACCTCGAGCTTCAGGGTCTGTGGGTTGATCCCGGTTTCGTTGAGGACCTCTCGGACGGTGTCCACGAGCGACGGTTGCAGGAACTGGCGCGTTGAGAGATTGACGCTCATCGTTAGAGGTGGCTGACCGGCCGGGGCCGGGAACTCCTGCTGCCATTGCATCAGCTTCCGGCAGGCTCGCCGCAGCACCCAGCCGCCGATGTCGATCATCGCGCCGGTCTCTTCGGCGATCGAGATGAAGTCAGCGGGTGGCAGCAGTCCACGGAGTGGATGCCTCCAGCGGATAAGTGCCTCGACCTCGTAGATGCGTCCCGTCCGTAGATCGACGACTGGCTGGTAGTGCAGGACGAACTCACCGCGTTCGATCGCCCGTTGCAGCTCAATCTCGATATCCAGCCGCTCGTTGGCGCGGACGTTCATCGGCGCGGCGAACACTTCGTACCGCGCCTTGCCCCGTCGTTTGGCTTCGTACATCGCGATGTCGGCGTTGCGGATCAGATCGTCGGCTGATTCACCTTCCTCACCTGGCAGGGCGATGCCGATACTGGCCGTCACGGATATCTCGCGGTCACCAATCGTGTAGAGCGTCAGCGATTGCTCGGCGATCCGCTGGGCAACCAGGATCGCGTCGGTGATGTCGGTGATGTGCTCCAGCAGGACGGTGAACTCGTCGCCACCGAGCCGGGCGACGGTGTCACCTTCGCGGACACACGTCTGGAGCCGAGCGGCCATCGTCATCAGCAACTGGTCTCCGGCGCGGTGGCCGAGACTGTCGTTGATGACCTTGAAGTTGTCGAGATCGAGGAAGATGACGGCGATCGTCTCTTCCTCACGCGGGCGGCGGGCCAGAGCGTGCTCGAGCCGGTCCATGAAGAGCCCACGATTCGGCAGGCCGGTCAGCCGGTCATGGAATGCCTGATGAAGGAGTTGTTGCTCGAACAGCTTTCGGTCAGTGATATCCACCATCTGCGCGACGAGGTACCGAGGCTGGCCGCTGTCGTTGCGGACCAGCGAGACCGACAGCTCGGCCCAGATCTCATGCCCATCGCGGTGAATATAGCGTTTCTCGATCTGATCATTGTCAGTTTCGCCGCTCAGCAGGCGCCTGGTCTGCTCGGCGTCCATCTGGACATCGTCCGGATGGGTGATCGACGCATGTGTCTCGCGCAGCAGGTCGTCCTCGCTGTAACCGACCAGATCACAGAGGGCTGGGTTGACCTGCAGAAAGTTGCCGTCGATCGTGACGATTGCCATACCGATCACGGCCGCAAAGAATGCATGCTGGAAGCGGTCGCGGCCGAGCAGCCCGCTCGCGATCTGGTTTCCGGCTGGCCTGTCGTCGTTCGATCCCCCACTCATGTGTGGATCACGAGCGAGAGGCTCATGTGGAACGGCACGCGGACGCGATCAGGTGCGGCGGTCGGTGGCGCCGCTTCCAGATCTTGAAGGCGCAGTTGCGCGTCTACCTGCGTACGGGCGTGCATCCAACATTCTTCCTGATGGCGACAACTGTCGGTAAAGACATCATTCTCACCGGCTGGACGTCACGTGTCTCAGGGCACAGATGGCCTGCTGTGCGCCTGTTGCCTGCTGAACACGAGCCGGGGAGGCCCATCTGAACCGACGATGACTCACATGATACGCTGCCATGCGCGGCACTGCGATTGTTTCCTCGGCGCTAATAACTCCGGTGGCACTGCGCTCTGTGGCCGAGCTGGCCCTTGCTGACCGCGCATTCCAGGCGCAGGATGAAGGTTGGTAGTGCCGTTTCCAGTGAAGGGTTGGTCTGGATGAAGTGGGTTGGAGACGCGCCGCACCCGTGGGTGTCCGAGCGGTCCGAGCGGGTGACGTTTGGCGTGCAGGCGTTCGCCAGACCCGATGACCCTCACCCAGGCGCGCGGGTGCTTGCAGCCGGACGGCTGGTTGATGCGTTGGGGCTGGATGCGTTCTACATCGGAGATCACCCGGCTCATGCGACCGAAGTCTGGATGCATCTGGCGGCGCTGGCGGTGACGACCGAACGTGTCCGTCTCGGATCGGTGGTCAACTGCGTCCTCTACCGCCATCCGGTCATGACGGCCAGGCAGGCGGCAGACCTCGACCACCTGAGTGGCGGCAGGACGGTGCTTGGCCTTGGAATTGGCTGGGACGTTCCGGAGTTCGGCGAGCTTGGAATGGCGTATCCACCGACACCCGAGCGACACGCCGCGCTCGTCGAGGCCCTGGAGATTATCGCTGGTGTCTGGGGCGATGCGCCGTTCAGCTACAGCGGCCGGCACTACCAGGTTACGAATGCGCGCATTACACCCGCGCCAGTCGAGCAGCCGCATCCACCGCTGATGATCGCTGGCGCGGGTGAACGGGTGACGCTCCGGCAGGTGGCGATGTATGCCGACGCCTGCAACTTCGGGCCATCACCGCAGATTGGCGGCGTCCGAACCCCTGACGATGTCCGGCACAAGTATGCGGTCCTCAAGCAGCACTGCGAAGCGATCGGCCGCCCCTACGACGACATCCTGCGAACGCACTTCACGCCCTGGCTGATGATCGCCGAGACCGAGGCCGAAGCCCAGGCGAAGCTGGCGCGCTACTATCCCGAACGGCCTTACCGAAGACCAACGCTACTCGCGCATCGTCGGCACACCCGAGCAGGTCGCTGCCTATTACCGATCGATGATCGATGCCGGCGTCCAGCACTTCGTCTGCCAGTCACTCGACGCCGCCGACACCGAAACCTTCCGCCTGCTGGCCGAGGAAGTCATGCCGCGCGTCACTGCTGGCTGACGTGTCGCTGCAATGAGGATATCGGCAGGCGTTAGTAGAACGTACCGAGGATCGCGCCATAGGCCAGGTGGGCGAGGACGATGACGATGGGGGTTCGGACGCCGTAGTTGAGGGCCAGGAAGCCGGGCGGCTCGAGTTGGCGGGTCGGCGTTGGGCCACTTGTCTCGCCGGCCATCCGTGGGTGCATGCCCGGCAGGATCGACATCGCGGCCGTCAGGACGAAGGCAGCCTGGACGAGCCCGATCCCGGCTCCGAGCCACCACGTCGCCCGGTCCCAGGCCTCAAAGGCAGCGGCATAGAGCAGGGCGAACGCCCAGCCGTTGGCGAAGTGAACCAGCATGCCAATCAGCCGGGCGCGGTCACGGTCGGTACTGAAGATTGTGCCAAGCATGTAGGGGATGCTCATTCGGGTCAGGTGCGCGCCCTGGCTGCCGGACATGATGCCGGTCAGGAAGACGGTCGCGACAAAACCCCAGAGCAGGACGCTTCCCCAGTCCACGTGGTGTTCCCTCTCTCGCGTCATGCCATTCTGCATTGTACGGGGATTTGTGATCAGGCATGGGGCATGAGGGACGAGGCACGAGGTTTGGTCTTCCCCGATGCCTCGCCCCACATGTCCTATGCCTCTATCATCCTCTTCGCCGGCTCCCACTTCCGTCACCCGTGCGCGGGTCCCCGGCCCGGATGCCGACCTTCGCCCGCTCCCGCTCGTGCGCATCTCGAATGGCGAGGGCGGCGTTGATGAGGCCAATGTGAGTGAAGCCCTGTGGGAAGTTGCCGAGGGCGGCGCCAGTCGAGGTGTCGATCTCTTCGGCGTAGAGGCCGACATCGTTGGCGTAGGCGAGAAGGTGCTCGAAGCGTGTAGTAGCGGCGTCGATGTCGCCGGCCAGCGCGAGGCATTCGACGGCCCAGAAGGCACAGATTCCGAAGCTGCCTTCGTCCGGGACTCCATCAGCCGGCAGGTTGCGGTAGATCAATTCGTTGTGCGGACCGGATCCCAACTCGCGTTGGATCCGGTCGAACGTCGAACGCATCCGCAGGTGCGTTGCGTCGAGGTAGCCATACAGCGGCAGCGACAGCAGGCTGGCATCGACAGTGTCATCGTTGAACGAGCGTGTGTAGCTGCCGAGTCGCTCATTGTAGCCGCGTGCCTCGATCTCGGCCCGCAGTGTTCCGCGTTCGGCGATCAGCCGGTCAGCGGCGATGTCGAGCCCGAAGCGGTCGCGCAGCATGATCAGCCGGTCGAGCGCGACCCAGCAGAGCACCTTTGAATGCGTGTAGTGTTCCGGCTCGCCGCGCGATTCCCAGATCCCGGCGTCCGGGTTGCGCCACTGGGCGCTGATCGTGTCGGCGATGCCCCGCAGCAGCTTGACGGCGTCGGCGTCGAAGTGTCCGCCGTGTTGGGCGTACTGGAGGGCGACATCGGCGACTTCCCCATAAATGTCGAGCTGGTACTGGTTGCGCGCATCGTTGCCGGCCCGGACAGGACGTGAGCCGGCGTAACCCTCCAGGTGGACCAGGTCGCGCTCGCGGAGACCATTGCGGCCGTGAACGTCGTAGACAACCTGCAACTCCGGCCAGGTCAGCCGGGTGGCATGCAATACCCATGAGACGAACGCCTCGGCCTCTTCGTTGAAACCGACTCCCCAGAGCGCCCGCAAAGTCAACGCGGCATCGCGCAGCCAGCAATAGCGGTAGTCCCAGTTCTTTTCGCCGCCGATCTGTTCCGGCAATGATGTCGTCGGCGCAGCGACGATCGCACCAGATGGGGCATAGGTCAGCAGCTTGAGTGTCAGCGCGCTACGACAGACGAGGTCTCGATGTGGGCCAGTGTAAGTACATTGCTTTGTCCACGCCCGCCACCATGCATGGGTGCGTTCCAGCCGCTCGCGGGCGGCCTCGCCAAGTGGGGGAATGACGGCTGGAGCTTCCATTGCGAAGGAGAGTGACACATACGCACGCTGGCCTGCTCTGATCGTGACCTGTGCCTGAGCGACCGCGCCATCGCTAGCGATTTCCAGCCCGTCCGGCAGGTCGGAGCGCAGGTAGAGGACACCTCCGTCACTGGAGCAGGCCAGGCCGAGCGCGCCGCGCTGCTGGAACGTCACGCGCTTGCGGCCATATTCCGGCTGTGGGTCACAGAAGATGTCGAGAGCGACCTCGCCTTCGATCCCTTCGATCTCACGCAGTAGTTCGTGCTCCGGCAGCAGTGTGCTGCGCTTGTCCGCTTCGGCAGCGACCGGCATCAGGTCGCGCACGATGCAGACGCCGCTGTCGGTCACGAAGGCGGTTTCGAGAATGGCGGTATCGGGCAGGTAGCGGCGCGTCGATCGGAACTGGTCGGCTGGCCGGATCCGGAAGGTACCCCCGCGCTCGCTGTCGAGCAACGCACAGAACAGACTGGGGCTATCGAAGCGCGGCCAGGCGAGCCAGTCGATCGAGCCATCGCGGGCAACCAGTGCCGCCGATCGGCAGTCACCAATCAGCGCGTAGTCGCCAATCGGCTTGTAGGGCGCGTCCGTCGGCTTCTCGCCGGCGCGGATAGCCATCACCGCACCCAGCCCAGCCTGATCCCTATCCGTCGCGCCATCGCGCTGCTCCTGTCGTGCCTGACCGGGGCGATGATACCTGACGCGATGCAGGCGAGACGCAGCTCTGGCATTTATCGCAACAACGTCTTCAACTCAACGTCCTCGTCGGCCAACTGGTCGGCGCTGACATCTTTCCCGGCTCGCAGGAGGCGGCGGGCGGCGGAAAAGTCCTTGAAGCGGTTGACCGAGAGGGCAGCGACGAAGCGGCCGGCGCGCAGGTAGAAGGCGGACCACGAGCCGGATTCGGCGGTCCCACGGGTGACGACCTGATCGTGGCCGGCGTTGTGGCCGGCGAACTGGAGCGAGAGGTCGTACTGGTCGGACCAGAAGTACGGCAGCGGCGCGTAAGGCTCACCCTTCCCGAGCATGCTCTTTGCGGCGGCAGTGCCCTGATTACCGGCGTTGTCGAAATGCTCGACCAGTAGGTACTCGCCGTAGCCAGGGTGCCACGATCGGGCGACATCACCCGCGGCAAAGACATCCGGGACGTTTGTCCGGCAGAACTCGTCGATGACGACACCGCGCTCGATTCGGATGCCGGATCCGCCGAGCCAGTCCGTAGCCGGCTCGACACCTATCCCGACGATAACCAGATCGCAGTCGATTGTCTCTCCGGACGCCGTTTCGACCTGCTCGACCCGGTCATCGCCCCGGAACGCGGTTACAACGGCGTTGAGCCGTAGGTCGACGCCGTGCTCGCGATGGATCCGGGCCATGCGTGTCGCGGCCTCATGACCGAGTGCCGCCAGCATCGGTAGCTCGCTCGCTTCGAGCGCGACGACCTCCTTCCCGGCCTGGCGGGCGACGGCGGCGATCTCGGCGCCGATGAAGCCCATCCCGACGATGACGACGTCCGTGGCCGATTCCAGCCGATCGCGAATCGCGCGGGCATCGGCCACCGAGCGCAGGTAGTGGATGCCGGCCAGATCGCTGCCCGGAATCGCCAATCGCCTAGGTGTCGCGCCGGTCGCGATCAGGAGCTGGTCGTAGGTGAGCGACGCGCCACCATCCAGCGTGATGGTCTTGGCGGTTATGTCGAGCGATGTCGCCTCGTGTGCCGAGCCGTGAGCTCGATCCCCTGCTGCTCGTACCAGTCGATGTCATGCAGCGTGAACTCGGCTCTCGCTCGACCGTCGCCTTGCAGGAAGCCTTTCGAGAGTGGTGGCCGTTCGTAGGGCGGCTCCGGCTCGGCGCCGACCAGGACGATCCGGCCATCAAAGCCGTCCGCGCGCAGTGTCTCCGCCGCTCGCGCTCCAGTGATGCTGGCGCCGGCAATGACGATCGTGTGACTCATCAGTTCTCGCTCTCACCTTTAATCACCGAAGCCGCCGGGATTCCAGGCGACTTCCCAGAGGAACCCGTCCGGATCCTGGAAGTAGCCGGAATATCCGCCCCAGTCCTTGTCGCGGGCATCGGCGGTGATGGTTGCCCCAGCAGTCAGCCGCCTCCTCGCATGACCTGGTCGACCTCCTCCTTCGAGTCGACATTGTGGGCGAGGCTGAACGTGGCCGTGTCTGGGGTCGACTGCCGCTGTCCGTGGCGTCGAGGTTTGCGTCCTTGAGTAATTCCGGGCGCGGGAAGAGTCCGAGCACCAGCCCACCGTCGAGCTTGAAGAACGACGACCGAACCGCCATCGAATTCGTCTCCAACGATTCCCTTCGTCGGCAGCCCCAGGCCATCGCGATAGAACTCCAGCGATCGCTGTAAATCCGTTACGCCCAGTGTGATCAGGGTGACATGTGGTTTCATCGTCCGTCCGGCCTCTCCGCTCTCGTGACACTGACCTGTTTTGCCATCAGAACGATACCGAAGGTTGACCGGTATCCGTCACAATCGACCGTGTTACGATGCAACGCAACAGCGTGATACATGCGGACCAGGAAACCCGACAGTCGGTCGCGGTGTGCCGGTTGGTAAAGTGAGCAGTATTGCCCTTGTCGCGGTGGGCGTGAACAGTCATGCTGCGTCGTGTGACGATCACGATGACCTTGCACCTCGCTTGCGTGGCATGAACGTGGGCAATCTTCTCGACACCAGAAATGATCCAGTGCCGGTTCAGACAGGAGGTAAACGATGACGAGCTACTACGACCTTGGGTGTTACACTTCGCCGATCGCAACTTCGTCGCCGGACGCACAGCTGCTGGTTCGACCGTGGCCTGCTCTGGACCTACGGCTTCAACCACGAGGAAGCGGTACGCTGTTTCGAAGCGGCCCTTGAAGCCGACCCGGAGTGTGCGATGGCCTGGTGGGGAATCGCCTACGCTGCCGGACCGAACTACAACCGCGCCTGGCACCAGATCGACGAGCAGTCGATGGCGGCGATGCTGACGAAGACGGTCTGGGCCGTCGAGCAGGCAACCCGGCTGATCGACAAGGCCGGTCCGGCGGATCAGGCGCTCATCACGCGCCATCGCCAACCGCTACCAATCGACGACGCCGGCCGACGATCTTCAGGTCTGGAGCGACGACTACGCCGACGCGATGCGGGCGGTCTACCGGGAGTACGGCGACAACCTGGATGTCGCGGCCCTGTTCGCCGAGGCACTGATGAACCGGACACCCTGGCGCCTCTGGGACCTCCACGCCCGTGGCCCCGCCGACGGCGCCAGCACGCTTGAAGCAAAGGAGGTGCTGGAACGCGCATTGGAGAATCCGGCCAGCAGGACCCACCCAGGTGTTCTGCACATGTACATCCATCTAATGGAGATGTCACCCTGGCCCGAACGGGCGCTGACCGTCGCCGACCGGCTGCGCGATCTGATTCCCGACGCCGGCCACCTGCGGCACATGTCGACTCACATTGACGTGCTCTGCGGGCACTACCAGACGGTCGTTGACTGCAATCAGGCCGCGATCGATGCCGACCGGAAGTTCGTCGAGCGGCAGGGCGCGATGAACATCTACACGCTCTACCGGACCCACAACGTCCACTTCAAGCTCTATGGCGCGATGTTCCTCGGCCAGTCGGAGATCGCGCTCGAAGCGGCCGACGAGATGACGGCGACGATCCCGGTCGAGCTACTGAACGTCAAGGTGCCGCCGATGGCCGACCGGCTGGAGGGCCGCTTCTCGATCAAGCCGCACGCGCTGATCCGCTTCGGCCGCTGGCAGGAGATCATCGAGATGTCGCTGCCGGAGGATCAGGAACTGTATTGCGTCACGACCGCGATGATCCACTACGCCAAGGGTGTGGCGTACTCGGCGACAGGGCGAATCGCCGAGGCGGAGGAGCAGCAGGCGCTCTACAAGGCCGCCGTTGGGCGAGTTCCGGAGACGCGCTTCTTCCAGAACAACACCTGCCTCGACATCCTCGGCGTCGCCGAGGCGATGCTGGCCGGTGAGCTGGAGTACCGCAAGGGGAACTACGACGCCGCCTTCGCCCACCTGCGTGAGTCAATCGACCGCTCCGACAACCTGGTCTACGCCGAACCGTGGGCCTGGATGCAGCCGCCGCGCCACGCTTACGGTGCGCTCTTGCTGGAGCAGGGACACGTCGCTGAAGCCGAAGCGGTCTACCGCGCCGACCTCGGCCTCGACGACACGTTGCCCCGCGCCCACCAGCACCCGGAGAACGTCTGGAGCCTGCACGGCTACCACGAATGCCTGCAACGGCAGGGCAAGCACGAACTGGCCGGCATGATCAAGCAGCGCCTCGACCTCGCCGTCGCACGCGCTGATGTCCCGATTGAAGCATCGTGCTATTGCCGCACGAGTTGTTGTGCGGCGTGATCTCGCGTGTTCTCGTAGGGACAGGTCTCAGACCTGTCCCTACGAGAATGCACATTCTGGTCGCATTGACCTCGCAAAGGAGCAGAAAGATGTCCGACTACTTCAACCTTGGCAACCACACCCGGACTATCTCAACGTCTTCTCCGGATGCACAGCTCTGGTTCGATCGCGGGTTGAACTGGACCTATGGGTTCAACCATGAGGAAGCGGTGCGCTGCTTCGAGCGGGCGGCTGACGCCGACCCCGGTTGCGCGATGGCGTACTGGGGGATCGCCTACGCTGCCGGGCCGAACTACAACAAGCCGTGGGAGTATTTCGACGAGATTGATCTGGCCCAGACGACCGCCCGAACCTACGCCGTGACCCGGCAGGCGATGGAGTTGCTGGATGGCGCCAGCCCCGCCGAGCGCGGGCTGGTCGAGGCGCTCGCGTCCCGCTATCAGGCGCCGGAGCCGCCCGAGCCGTTCGAAGTTCTGGCGGCTGGAATGACGACTACGCGGACGCGATGCGGGCCGTCTACCGTGACTTCGGCGACGATCTCGACATCGCGGCGTTGGCCGCCGAGGCGCTGATGAACCGGACGCCCTGGCAGCTCTGGGATCAGCCGACCGGCGCACCGGCTGAAGGCGCCAGCACGCTCGAAGCGAAGGAGATCCTCGAACGCGCGCTGGCGACGACGGCCAGCCGCACCCATCCAGGCGTCCTGCACATGTACATCCACCTGATGGAGATGTCGCCGACGCCTGAAGCTGCGCTGCGACCGGGTGACTTTCTGCGCGGTCTGGTGCCGGACGCCGGCCACCTCGAACACATGCCGACCCATATCGACATTCAGTGCGGGCACTACCACTCGGTCATCGAGTGGAACCAGAAGGCGGCTGTCGTCGACCGGAAGTTCGCCGAGCGTGAAGGGGTGATGAACCTCTACACGATGTACCGCGTCCACAACGTCCACTTCACGCTCTACGGCGCGATGTTCCTCGGCCAGTCGGAGGTCGCGCTGGCGGCAGCCGACGAGATGGTCGAGATGATTCCGGAGGATCTGCTGCGGGTCGAGGTGCCGCCGATGGCCTGGTGGCTGGAACCGTTCGTGCCGATGAAGATGCACGCGCTGATCCGCTTCGGCAAATGGCAGGAGATCATCGACCTGCCGCTGCCGGCCGATCAGACACTCTACTGCACGTCGACCGCCATGATCCACTACGCGAAGAGCGTTGCACTCGCCGCAACCGGAAACGTAGCCGAGGCCGAGGCCGAGCAGCAGCGCTTCGACGCAGCTGTCGCGCAGGTTCCGGACACCTATCAGTTCCAGAACACTCCGATGAGCGACATCTTCGCCGTGGCCGGGGCGATGCTGGCCGGTGAGCTGGAATACCGCAAGGGGAACCACGCCGATGCGTTTGACCACCTGCGCCGGGCCGTCTATCTGGAAGACAACCTCCCGTACGCCGAGCCGTGGGCATGGATGCAGCCGACGCGCCATGCGCTCGGCGCGCTGCTGCTGGAGCAGGGTCACGTCGACGAAGCGGAAGCCGTCTACCGGGCCGATCTCGGCCTCGACGACAGCCTGCCGCGCTCCTGCCAGCACCCGGAGAATGTCTGGGCGCTGCACGGCTACCACGAGTGCCTGCTGCGCCAGGGTAAGCACGAGCTGGCCGGCATGATTCGCCAACGCCTCGACCTCGCCATCGCCCGCGCCGACGTGCCAATCCAGGCGTCGTGCTTCTGCCGGATGAGCCAGGCGGCGTGACCGTTGGTCGGGAATCGGGAATCGGGAATCGGGGGTATCAGAGAGACGAGTGCCGCTTGATACCCCCGATTCCCGAAGAACGAAGGAGTACCTACATGTCTGACTACTACGATCTGGGTAACCATACTCGGACGATTTCAACATCCTCGCCTGACGCGCAGCTCTGGTTCGACCGGGGGTTGAACTGGACGTATGGGTTCAATCATGAGGAAGCGGTGCGCTGCTTCGAACGCGCGATCGAGGCCGACCCGGAGTGCCCGATGGCGCACTGGGGCGTGGCGTATGCCGCTGGGCCGAACTACAACAATCCGTGGGAACGGTTCGGAGAGACCGAACTGGTCGAGACGGTCGCGAAGACGTACCACGCGACCCAGCGGGCCGTGGAACTGCTCGACAAGGCCAGCCCTGCCGAGCGGGCGCTGATCACGGCCCTTCAGAAGCGCTATCAGGCAGCCGAGCCGGCTGAGGACCTCTCGCGCTGGACCGACGACTACGCCGACGCGATGCGCTTCGTCTACCGCGAGCACGGCCACGACCTCGATATCGCGACCTTCGCCGCCGAGGCGCTGATGAACCGGACGCCGTGGCTGCTCTGGGATCTCCCGGCCCGTGCGCCCGCCCAAGGAGCCAGCACGGTCGAGGCGCGCCAGATCCTCGAAACGGCACTGGAGAACCCGGCCAGCCGCTTCCACCCGGGCGTGCTGCACATGTACATCCATCTGATGGAGATGTCACCGTATCCGGAGAAGGCGCTGCGGGCCGGTGACTGGCTGCGCGGGCTGGTGCCGGACGCCGGACATCTTGAGCACATGCCGACTCACATCGATGTCCTCTGTGGCCACTACGGGACCGTCGTCGCCTCCAACCACAAGGCAATCCTGGCCGACAACAAGTATCTGGAACGCGAAGGGGCGATGAACTTCTACACCCTCTATCGCGTCCATAACTTCCACTTCAAGCTCTACGGCGCGATGTTCCTCGGTCAGTCGGAGGTCGCGCTTCAGGCCGCCGACGAGGTCGTCGCGACGATTCCGCCGGAGTTGGTCGAGGTCGAGGTGCCGCCGATGGCCGACTGGCTCGAAGGGTTCATTCCGGTCAAGATGCACGTCCTGATCCGCTTCGGGAAGTGGCAGGAGATCATCGACACGCCGCTGCCGGAGAACCAGACGCTCTACTGTGTCACGACGGCGATGATCCACTACGCCAAGGGTGTCGCGCTGGCGGCGACTGGCCGCGTTGATGAGGCCGAGCGGGAGCGCGAGCTGTTTAGGGCTGCCGTCGCCCGCGTTCCGGAGACGCGCTACCTGTTCAACAACCCGTGTCTCGACATCCTCGCGATCGCCTCCGAGATGCTCGACGGCGAGCTGGAGTACCGCAAGGGGAACTTCGACGCCGCCTTCGCCCACCTGCGTGAGTCGATCCGGCTCGACGACGGTCTGACCTACGACGAGCCGTGGGGCTGGATGCAGCCGACCCGCCACGCCTATGGCGCGCTGCTGCTGGAGCAGGGCCACGTTGCCGAAGCTGAAGCCGTCTACCGTGCTGATCTCGGCCTCGACGACAGCCTCGCCCGCGCCTACCAGCACCCGGAGAACGTCTGGAGCTCTGCACGGCTACCACGAGTGCCTCGTTCGGCAAGGCAAGCACGAGCTGGCCGGGATGATCCGGCAACGGCTCGACCTCGCGGTCGCCCGCGCCGATGTCCCGATCCAGTCGTCCTGCTTCTGCCGGATGACGCACGCGGCGTGATGCGTCGTACGGCGACTGGAGCGGAACATGCGAGACTCGTCCGAGTCCGTCGTGGCGATCCTGCCGGCGGCGATGGATAATTTCCTGACGTTCTGGAGCATCATGGCGCGGTGCTACGGCGGTGCCGTCGAGGCAGAGGACGGCCTGGTGATGATCGCGACCCGCTTGCCGGTCCCGTTCTTCAACCCAGCAGCGATCCTGACCTGGCCTGACGACCCGCTCGCGACGGTTGAGCGGGTCCGCGCTTTCGCCGAGCGCCACGGCTGTCAGTCGATGGTGGCGACGTGGGGCGAGATGGTGACGCGCTTTGAGCCGGTCGCGCGACAGCTTGGCCTGACCGATGATGGCGCGACGCCCGAGATGTTCCTGTTTCCCGCCGAACGGCGCGAGTCACAGATTTCGTGGTCTGACGATCGAGCCTGTCACGACCTCCGAACAGCAGACTGCATTTGCTGATGTCGTCGCCGGAACCTACGGCATGCCGCGCGATTTCGTGGCCGGATTCGAGCATCCGGCGCTCATTGCCACAGCCGGCGTCACCTGTTATCGTCGGCTGGATGGATGAACGACCGATCGCGACCTCATTGTTGTTCGAAACCGATGGCGTCGCGGGTGTCCACGTTGTCGGAACGTTGCCCGACTACCGCCGGAGGGGCATCGGCGCGATCATGACCCAGCGCTGCGTCGAGGACGGCTTTGCCAATGGGTGCACGTTCTCAGCTCTCCAGTCGAGTAGCAGCGGCTATCCGGTCTACGAGCGGATGGGCTACCGGCACGTCGCCGATATCCAGGGCTGGACGTTTGCGGGAGTGTGAGTGGAGGCGGAACGGCCAATGACGGACGACGGCGCTGAACGGAAGGCGCAGACACGAGCCATCTTCAACCGGCTGGCGAACGAGTATGACATCGTCGGGCCGGGCTGCTTCGCCTGGTTTGGACGGCGGCTGGTTGAAGTGGCCGGCATCGGGCCGGGCGATCAGGTGCTGGATGTTGCTACGGGACGTGGAGCCATCCTTGTTCCAGCAGCGGAACGTGTTGGCCCCAACGGCAGCGTCACGGGCATCGACATCTCCGAGGAGATGATCCGCATCGCCAGTGCCGAGGCGGAGCGGCTTGGCGGTCGGGCGCAGGTGCGTCTGATGGACGCCGAGCAGCTTGACTTCTCCGACGCGAGCTTCGATTCTGTCCTCTGCGGTTTCGGCATCATGTTCTTTCCCAACCTCGATCGCGCCCTCTCCGAATTCCGGCGAGTCCTGAAGTCCGGTGGTCGCCTTGCCGTTTCCACCTGGCAGATCTCGCAGACACACGATCTCGGCGTCGTCCTCAACGATCTTGGCCTGGGTCGGCTCGACGAGCCGGGCTGGATATCCGACCCTGCCCAGCTCGCCGGAGTGCTGACGAACGCCGGGTTCACAGGCGTGCGCGTCATCGCCGATTCTCACGACTTCCACTACGAGAGCATCGATCAGTACTGGCAGAACGCCCTTGGCACCGGCGTGCGTCGCTGGCTCGACGCACTCGACGCTGAGCAGGAAGAGCGGGTCCGCGCAGTTCTCGCGGAACGAGTCGCGTCACATCAGCGCCCGGATGGGCTATATCTGGAAGCGACGGCGCTGCTGGCGACGGCTCGCAACGAATTGGCCGACGCGGCGCCGACATCGTGACCGACTGCTTCACAGGGCGATTGCAAAGCCGTGAGAAATGATCGATGTCGTCGCTGCCGTGGCTCGACTGGACACCAAACAGGGGATCGATGCCTAGACTTGCCGAAGATTCGCACGAGCCTCTCTGGTGCTCGGTGGGCGAGTCAGCGACTTTGCAATCGCCCTGACTGCGTCAGCGAAATACTGGACTTCCGGTCACATGCGTGCTAGAGTGTGCGGACTGCGCTCGCGATGGGCGCGTTCATTGGAGTGGTCGCCGTTATGGCAGGACAGTTCGGGCAGTTGAGGCGAAGGTCGATCAGGCGCAGGTAAATCCTGCCGCTGGTTCGTCCGTTGTGTGCCTTGATTGAGTCCGGAGTGTTCGATGACCGCTCGTAACCTTTCCACCAACAACCTGTTCGCCGTTGCCGTTCTGGCGGTAATTTCTCGCGTTTCCTCCACAGTCATTGAGGCGGGTCAGGCGCTGCGCCTGACGACGCTGCTGCCGATCCCTCGTGCGTGATGGCAGCGACTCGACGTCAGGCGTTCCGATACCTGACGTTTGTGTTGCCTGACCGAACGCGCCGAATGCGCACCGAACCTGGAGGAAGATCCCGTGAAGGACCTGCTGAAGACATCCGACCTGACGATTGAGGACATGCACCAGCTGCTCGACCTGGCGGCTGAGTTCAAGGCCAACCCGCTCAGCAAGCACGGCCTGCTGACCGGCAAGACGGTCGTCCTCTACTTCGCCAAGCCGAGCACGCGGACGCGTCTCTCGTTCGAGACGGCCGTCGCCCGCCTCGGCGGCGTCCCGTCGACGGTCGGACCGCAGGAGCTCCAGATCGGTCGGGGCGAGACGTTGGAGGACACGGCTCACGTCGTCTCGCGCTATGCCGAGGCGTTCGTGATCCGCACGTACGCCGACGATGACATCAAGCTCGTCGCCGAGGCGGCCACGATCCCGGTCGTCAACGCGCTGACCGACGGCCACCACCCGTGCCAGAGCCTGGCCGACCTGTTGACGCTCAAGGAAGCCTGGGGGACGTTCTCCGGCAAGCAGCTCGCCTACGTCGGCAGCGACAACAACGTCCTGACCTCGCTGATGCAGGCCAGCGCGATGGCCGGCCTCCATCTGACGATCGCGACGCCTCCCGGCTACGAGCCGGACGAGACGCTCTTCGCGCAGTCGTGGGGGATCGCCAAGAAGATGGGCGGCTCGGTCAACATCATGCACGAGCCGGCCGACGCGGTGAAGGGTTCTGACGCCGTCTACACCGACGCCTGGCTCTCGATGGGCGACTCCGAGTTGACCCGCGCCGAGCGCTTCGCGGCCCTGACGCCGTATCGGGTGACGCCGCAAATGATGGAGCAGGCTAACCCCGACGCCGTCTTCATGCACTGCCTGCCGGCCCACCGCGGCGAGGAGGTCACCGCCGAGGTGATCGACGGCCCGCAGTCGATCGTTTTCGACCAGGCTGAGAACCGGCTCCACACTGGCCAGGCCGTTCTCTACGCCCTGATCACCGGCATGTTGACCGGCACGGCGAGCACGTCGATGCCGGCCTCAACGACCGTGAACGGCAAGGTCAAGACGTCGATCCAGTCGGCTGTTCACGCCGGCTAACCACTGCTAACACCATCCACCCCATTCTGGCCAACGGAGGGTGGGAACGCAGGGACGGCTCTTCGGAGCCGTCTTTGTGTGAGTGATGTTGGCTGTTTGGTCCACGATGGAATCAGTGGACTCATATCGATGCGACGATCTGAACTCGAGACGAGCCGCTACTGCTGAACTCGCTGGCAGATGTCTTCGAATTCGTCCGAACCGCCCTTCGTCAGGACCGCTGGCGCGAACGAGTCGTCCGGATCGGCGCTGCTCAGCGCTCTCGTCGACACGAACCTGCCGTCAGGAAGGAAGGGATTCGCGTCCGGTGTCAGCGAGAGTTCGGTTGCGCGCCAGCGACCGGACAGCCGCAGGTTCAAGGCGCTTAGCGAAGGATCGCCATACTCAAGCCAAAGGGTCTCGACGTTCCCCGATCGGTTTGCGTGCCCGGAGACAGCGTAGTCGAAGCGCTCTCCCGTTGGCGTGCAAAGGATGGCATGTCCCTCCAGATTTGAGGTTTGACCGGCATTAGAACCGCGACGACCGCCAACACCGCGACTCTTGTAATCCAGGTCAAGGAACAGCCCATAGACAGCCCCCTGTTGCGCCCGCATTTCCCCGACCCAACTCCCTGTCATGGTGTCGCGTCCGAGGACACCAATGGACCAGGGGGCGAAGAGGATGCGGGACACGAATTCAGCGCCAAATGCGACGGCGATTATCAGGACGACGCTGATCAGCAGCACGCGCTTGCGAGACAGGTGTGGACGGCTGGAACTGCTGGTGTTGCTCACGTCTCCTCCCAGTTCTGCTCAGCACCCAGATGTCACGACTGCGTTTGGAATGAAGACTCGCCGGCAGTGCCCGATACTCACCACCTGGTTGCTTTCCCATCTCCACGTTTCCTGCGCAGCGACGGACGCTGGCATCTCGTAGATCGGCACGAAGTGCCGTAGCGCTTCGTTTCGTCAGACCGCTTCAGCGGCGGTATCCGAGCAGTGCGTGAGTCTGTCAGGTGTATTTCGGTCCGAACGCGAGAATATTACGCCACGTGAAATGGCGTGTGAAGCACGACATCGACAACGTCCGTGCGCGTGAACGGACCAGACGTAGGATCGTCACCGAGCGATGGAGGGGTTCAACACTGAACAATCATCAACGTTGCGTATTACTCATGGCAGCTTGCTAGTTCCGCTCCCGTCTCCCGACTGGGCCGTCTACCGCGAATGCACGCGGGTCCGGCTTGTATGGGCGTAGCAGCCACATCGGGCGGCGGAGGTTGCCGGGGCCGGGGGCTGGGCGGGTCATGGCGAGCCAGCGCTTGTATGCCTCGTGGGATTTGTTGGTGTCGACGACGATGTCGCCGTAGCGGTCGGTGGGGCCGGCTTTGATGACGCGGACCTTCTGGTGCCAGGCGTGGGCGCCGGAGATCGGGTCGGGCTGGACCGGGAAGGTCAGGTTCTGGTGGACGCCGGCATCCTGCCACCAGATCTTGCTGGAGTCCGGGTCGTCGCTCTCGAACGGGCCGACGCCGTGGAGTTGTTGCATCTTGTAGACGCCCGGTTCGGTCTGCTGGATGTCGACGAGCGCGGAAGACCAGCGCTCGTTTCCCTGGCTCTCCTGCAATCGCCAGCGGCCGAGGTGGTGCGAGCAGGCTGCCACGCCGGGGCGCATCCCCTCCGTCACCCAGACCTTGTCGACGAAGTAGCCGATCTCGGTCTCGATCCGGACGAGGTCGCCGGTATCGACGCCGATCCGCTTGGCGTCGGATGGGTGCAGCCAGAGCGGGTTACTGTGACTGATCTCGTTGAGCCACTTGCTGTTGCCGGAGCGGGTGTGGATCAGTGTCGGGATCCGGTAGTTCGGCAAGAGGACCATCTCGCCCTTCGCGGCGTCGATCTCGTCCGGGCCGACCTGGCTGTCGATGTGGCAGGGGATCGCCAGTTCCGGCCAGCCCCAGTCGTAGAGGGTACGTGAGAAGAACTCCAGCTTTCCGGACGGCGTTGGGAAGCCGCGCTGCGGGACGCCATCGACGACGACGCCGACGGCGCGTCCCTCCATTGAGCCGGGTGGCATGCCGGGCATCGGGACGATGTTCGGCGCGTGCGGGCGTGGCGAGGGGCTGACGATGACGCCGTTCGGCTGGGTGAGCGCGCCGTCGAGTTCTGCATCCGGGATCGGGTCGTTGAACTGGCGTTCGGGGGCCTTGCGGATCTCGAAGGCGCTGTAGCGGCGCATGTACTCCAGCGGAGTCAGCCCCTCGGCGGCGGCTGCTTCCGGCAGGCCGGGGACCGAGTTCTCGAACATCCACTGGTAGTACTCATCGACTGTGACCTTCTGACCGGGGTGGTAGGGCGACTCGTAGAGCTTGCGGATGCCGAGCGAGCCGTCCGGGTCGATCCGCCAGGAGAGTTCGATCCAGAACTCGTTCTCCTCCCAGACCTCGCCGGGGTTGGCGTCGCGGGTTGTCTCGACCTTCTGCCCCATCCGCTCCATCGCAACGCGAACGACCGGCTGGCGGAAGCCGACCCACTGGGCGTTGTGCGTCTCGTAGGAGAGGCTGTCGTGCCGCTCGGGGCCGTGGCCCATCGGCAGGACGTAGTCGGCGAACCAGGCGCTCTCGGACCAGGTCGGCGTCAGGGCGGCGTGGATGCCGATCTTGTCTTCGTCCTTCAGGACGTCCATCCAGGTGAAGCCGTCCGGATTGGTCCAGACCGGGTTGTAGACGCGGGTGAAGTAGACGGCCAGCTTGCCGCGACCCTCCTTGAGGAAGTGTGGAAGGAGGATGCTCATCTCGTGGTGGGTCAGCGGGTACTCCTTCGGCCAGGTCAGCTCGTTCCAGACCTGCTGCTTGGCCGGTTCGGCGAACGGGCGCGGGACCCACTTGTTCCAGACGTTCGGCATCGTCCCGCCCTCGGCGCCGACCGAGCCGGTCAGGACGTTCAGGAAGAAGAGCGCTCGCGGCACCGTCCAACCGCCGAGATGCCCTGCCGACGCCGCCCGCCAGGTATGGGCCGAGAAGGCTGACCCGGCCTTGCCGATCTCCCGCGCGACCTCGACGATCGTGCTGGCTGCGACGCCGCTGGCAGCTTCGGCCATCTCCGGTGTGTAGCCAGCGTAGGTTTCCTTCAGGATCGCGACGTAGTTGTCGAAGGTCGGCTCGACCTGCGGGTGCAGGACGGTCATGAACTCGTCCCAGTTCGTCCAGCGGCGGACGAACTCGCGGTCGAAGAGGTCGTGCTGAATGATCTGGTTGGCGAGCGCCAGCAGGACGATCGTGTCGGTCCCAGGGGCCGGCGCCATCCAGTAGTTCGCCATCGAGGCCGTGTTCGACAGACGCGGGTCCATGACGGCGATCTTCGCGCCGGCCATTTTGCCCTCGATGATGCGCTGGGCGTGTGGGTTGAAGTAGTGACCGCTCTCCAGATGGGCCGAGACGAGCAGGATGAACTTGGCGTTGGCGTAGTCGGGCGAGGGCCGGTCAATCCCCATCCAGAAGGCGTACCCTGTCCGGCCGCCGGAGGAGCAGATGTTGGTGTGCGAGTTGTGGCCATCGACGCCCCACGACTGGAGCACCCGCTCCATGTAGCCGTCCTCGCCAGGCCGCCCGACGTGGTACATGACCTCGTTCTGGCGTCCCTCGGTCAGGGCAGCCCGGATCCGCCCGGCGATGTCGTCGAGCGCGGCGTCCCAGGAGACGCGCTCCCACTGGCCGGAGCCGCGTGGCCCGCTGCGCTTCATCGGGTAGAGGATCCGCTCCGGGTCGTTGACCTGGTTGATCGTTGCCGGGCCTTTTGCGCAGTTGCGCCCGCGGCTGCCGGGGTGGAACGGGTTCCCCTCCAGCTTGCGGACCTGCATCGTCTCCTTGTCGATGTAGGCCAGCAGGCCACAGGCGGACTCGCAGTTGAAGCAGATGGTTGGGACGATGGCGTAGTGCTTTTCGACTCGCTCCGGCCAGGATTTCGCGTCGAGTTCGGTCCAGTCGTCCCATTGCTCGGGTGGGGGGTAGGAGGAGAGGCCGGAGGTGCGTTCGGGGACGAAGGGTTCGGTGACTTCGCGGACTCCCTCGGGCCGAGAGGGGCTATTGGTCGTGTTCCTGTTTGGTTTGGTCTGCATTCGAAAACCCCTCCCCCTAACCCCCTCCCCTGAAAAGGGAGGGGGAATGGTTAGTCGTCGTTGTTGATCGTGGCTCCGATCGCCGCGAGTACTGTCGGCAGATCGTTCATGACTTGATTGTTTGTGAAGCGAATGACGCGGAAATCGTACATTTCAAGTGCTTGCTGCCGTTCTTCGTCGTATTCCTGTTGGCTGTCGTGGATGTCACCGTCCAGTTCGATGATGAGCGAAGCTGAGTGGCAGTAGAAGTCGGCGATGTATCCGTTGATGACCTGTTGCCGTCGAAACTGAAGACCTTCGAAGCGGTTGGCTCGAAGGTAAGACCAGAGATGTCGTTCTGAAGGCGTCATCGAAGAGCGGAGGCATCGCGCCATGTCCTTCTTGGAAGCATCGATGGGTTGTCCACGGACGACGTGACGCGGCACGCGGATGTCCCTTCAGTCAGAGCACTTCAAACGGACCCACCCTCACGACAACGGCACATCCTGCCCGGCACTGACCCACACCCGCTCGTACACCCACAAGCCAATAAGCGCCGCAATCGCCGCCAACGCGCCCAGCCAACGCTCTCCGTCGCCGCCAAACACAGCCGCCACCAAGGCCAGCGGAACCAACGCGCCGATCAGCAACACGCCGCCGTAATACAGGCTGCGGTAAGGCCCGTCGGTGATGAGATGGACGGTTCGTCGGACGTGGGCGTTGACGTGCGGGACGCCAAGTTCCATCACCATCAGTGCAGTCGATGCAGCGATGCCGATGCCGAGGATTGCTGAGAGCAGGCGAATGTCATCACGGCCGGTGTCGAGCAGCGCACCGGCGATCAGCAATGCGCCGGAACCGGCTACGACCGACTGGGCGATCAGGTGTGGCAGCAGGATCGGCGACTGCCAGTAGTCGCGCCCTTCTGCCTGGGCAAAGAGGAAGGCGGTGTAACCGGCAGTCGCGACGGCGAGCGGTGCGGCCATCGCCATCGCCATTCCTTGCAGGAAGTCGAGGTCAACGGCTGCCGCCAGTAGCCAGAGGGCGGCCAGGCCGCCGAAGGCTCCCAGGATGTAGCCGCCCCAGACGAGCCAACTGGTCGGGTTCGGCTTCGTGAGAATGAACCAGAAGCGCTCGGGCCGTTTGAGGTCGACAACCAGCAGGACGGCGGTGGCGGCGATGAAGAGCATCGCGATGATCGGAGCGGCGATGTTGAGGGTGTCGCCGTCGGCGCCCCAGCCGAAGATCAGCAGAATTGCGGCGATCAGCGCCGCGCCGGCCGCGATCGACTTCGTCCAGAGGTACGTCGCGACCTTCCAGCCCCACGGCTTCGGGTGGTGGACATCGTAGACGACGGTCGAGTCGGCTGGCATGGCTTGCCAGTTGTCGGCGGTGGTTGCTTCCGACGGGCGGCCGTCGGCGCGCAATTCGCCCCAGAGGTAACTGTTGCTCCAGGTCAGCGCCTCTGGTGTCAGGCTGGCGTCATCAGCGCCGATGTAGAAGACCTTCGGCTGGGTTCCCTGCTCCGGCTTGCGGACGGCGACCTGCTCGCGGGAGATCAGATGGTGAATCTCGCTCGTGGTGTCGTCGATGTCACCGGCGATGATGGCCTTGGCCGGGCAGACGACGACGCAAGCTGGTAGCAGTCCGACATCGACGCGGTGCGCGCAGTAGTTGCACTTGGCGGCGGTGTTGGTGAACGGGTCGATGTAGATGGCGTCGTACGGGCAGGCCTGCATGCACGACTTGCAGCCGATACAGCGTGATGGGTCGAAGTCGACGATGCCGTCGTCGCGGCGGAAGAGCGCCTTGGTTGGACAGATCTCGATACATGGCGCATTGTCGCAATGGTTGCAGCGCTCGACGGTGAAGAAGCGCCGTGTGTTCGGGAACGTGCCCTTCTCGGTGTATTTGACCCAGGTCCGGAAGACACCGACCGGGACCTCATTCTCCGATTTGCAGGCCACCGTGCAGGCGTGGCAGCCGATGCAGCGCCGGTGGTCGATGACGAATCCGTAGCGTGACACGCGGCCCTCACCCCCCGGCCCGCCACCCAGAGGGTACCCGGCCCAATCCTGAGAGAGCGGTAGCGTTTGTCGACGATCTGTCGTCCGATGTCGCGCAGTGGTGTGCTGAGCAGGGAGGATTGTTGCGCGGGTTTGGGGGCAGTGTAGCAGCGATCGAGCCGATGTGTGGGATTGCTCTAGAAGATGCCTATCGCGAGGTTGAGGAGGACGGTCATAATGACTGAAACGACGATCGAGAGGATGATGCAACCGGGTGAGCAGCCCCAGACCTGAACACGCCCGCCCTTGTAGCTCTTTGGTCCGAACATATCACGCATCTGCAGTCTGACTCCATCGCTGCTGGATCGATCATTCTCGACCGGTGCAAGGCATCCTGCATGCCACCGCAGCTGGTCTGGTGTCGTATTACACTCGCCATCGTCGGCGTTGAAGATCGGGAAAGGTGACGATGTGGAAGAGACCGTGACATGGCTGGTGCGCTATGGGCACGTGGCATTCGCGGCGGGCTGGCTTGGTGGCTATCTTGGGTTGGCGCTGTGGGTTGTCCCGTTGCTGGAGCGAGAGCGCAATCTGGCGTTGGGTCAGACTGCAATCGCTGCGGCCCGGATCATCAGTGTGGTCGGGACAATCACGATGCTGTTCGGCGCGCTTCTGATCTGGCGCACGCGCGGGTATGGGAACCTTTTCGGCGGCGAGTGGGGCATGATCGTTATCGCCTCGATCGTGATCGCGATTGCCCTGATGGGGATTGGGGATGGCGCGCTTCGCCCGGCCTTGCAGCGGCTGATCGACACCGGCGATGGTTCCGGCGCGCGGCGCTGGGCATATACCGGCCTTGGCCTGACGATCCTGGCGATTGGACTGATGACGCGCGCCGTCTACGCGTCGTCGTGAGGAGGAACGATGTCGGACATCGAACCGTCGGACATCCTGCGCGAGCAGCAGGAGTACTACAACGCGCGGGCTGTGGAGTATGACGAGTGGTGGATGCGAGAGGGTCGCTACGACCGTGGCCGCGAAGAGAACAGCATCTGGTTCACCGAGCAGGAAGAGGTGCGCTCCGCGTTCGCGGCACTTGACTGGGGCGGCGAGATACTGGAGCTGGCTGGTGGGACCGGTATCTGGACCGAGTGGCTCGCGTCACGCGTGCGACACATCACCGTCCTGGATGGCTCGCTGGAGATGATCGCCGTGAATTCGGCGCGTCTCGACGCTGGCGGATACCGCGGCAAGGCCGAATATCGCCAGGTTGACCTGTTCTCGTGGCAGCCGGAGCGGCAGTACGACGGCCTCTTCATGGGTTATTTCCTCTCGCACGTCCCGGCTGACCGGGTGGAGTCATTCCTGGCGACGGTCGCGAGTGCGTTACGTCCGGGCGGAATACTCGGCCTGATCGAGGGCAGGCGTGACGCCCGCTCGACATCGCCTGACCAGCCGCCACCGGGGCCAGAGACCGAACTGATGACGCGACGCCTGAACGACGGCCGAACGTTTCAGATCGTCAAGCGGTTCGATGAGCCTGATGCGCTGGCCGCTGCCTTCGCCCGGAATGGCATCGATGCCGACGTGCAGACGACGGCGGTCCACTTCCTCTACGCGACGGGGCGGAAGCGCTAGGCGGCCTTCCGCCCAGGATTCCGCCCACGCAATCTCTGGCATATACTGCCTTCACCGGAAAACCCGACGCACGTTGTAAGGGGCGACATCGATGCGATGGTTGTTGACATGTTTCCTGCTCCTCACGCTCGTCGCCTGTGGTGGTGGCGATGATGACGACAACACAGGCGACGACGCAACACCGACGATGGCTGTCCCAACCTCGACGGCGACGACACCGCCCTTACCGACCGCCACGACCGCTGCCAGTCCGACCAGTGCAGCCAGCCCATCGGCCGTCGACACTGGCCAACGTGGTGGGATTGCGCCGGATTCGACAGTCGCCTCCAGCGATCCGACACCGACGCGCCGGCCGGTGACCGTCGTGACAACACCTCGCCCGATCGCGAAAACACCGACGCCCCGCATGAGCTTCACGCAGCCAACCGAAACGCCGATCGTGGCTGACGATGATGGTGTCACCCTCGTCGTTGATGAGACATTCGATGATCCGGCTGCGACGATGTTCTTCACTGGCGAGTCCGACTTCGGTGTCGTCGCCGCGATCGAGAACGGTCTCTACACGCTGACGGTTCCTGAAAGTGCATGGCAGAACATCGTCGCAGTTGATGCAGGGGATCTCGGAAATGCCGCCATCCTGATCGAGGCCGGCCTCCAGGGCGACGGCGCGGTCGGGGTTGTTGGCCGGTCGGTGACCGACAGTGACAACACCTGGACGTTCTACGTCTGCTGGCTTGCAACCGATGGCCGGGCTGGCTGCCACGTCTCGATTTCAAGTGAGTGGGTCGAGCTCTTCGCGGTCGAGGCTGGGACGGTCCAGATCCTTGAGGTCAACGAACTGTTCATGAGTGTCGTCGGTGATGAAATTTACTTCGACATCAACGACATCGAGATCGGCGTCATCAACGATGCCTCGTCGGTGGCCGGCTCATGGGGTGTGTTCGCCGAGAGCTTCACCGGCACATCAGTTGCCTGGTATGACCGGATTACGATCGCCGTCTATGACGAATGATCCCGGCGAGCCTGGCGGCTACGAATCGCTGACGGCCTCGGCAATCGGTTGTGTGCTGGGCCGTCGCCGTCCTGGACGTGTGCGCAGGGCGTCGATCACGATCGTGATGACACTTTGGGAGGCAGGCTGGTAGCCGCCCTCGACACCTGGTCGCGAGCGACCCTGGCCGGTTGTCTCTCCACAGGTCGGACAGACCGGAGTTGCGCGCGAAATCGCGCCATTGCAATGTGGGCAGACAAGCAGGTTGTTCATCCAGCGGCAGAGACCTCCATCATGACCAGCGTCAAGAATGCCTGAGTGTCAACCCGCAGCGACAGGTCCATAGGTCATGGACGGCGGTATCCATCGATCATCCCGGCTCCGATACGATAGCGGCGATCCGGCATCAGCGAGTCTGATCCCTGGATTGCGACGGCGCGCCAACTCCGGTACGCTGACGGTCGGTATGGATACAGCAGGGTATAGGGAGGAATTCCGATGGCAGGAGCGACGAAGACCGCGAACGTGACCTGGAACGGTGACCTGATGAGCGGCAAGGGCACCATCGACAGCGTCGGGAGCGGCGCGATCAGTAACCTGGGCGTGACCTGGAAGAACCGCGCCGAGGCTGAAGAAGGGACCAGCCCCGAAGAGCTGATCGCAGCCGCCAACGCGGCCTGTTTCGCGATGGCGCTCTCGCACGGTCTCGCTCAGGCAGGCAACACGGCCGAGAAGCTCGAAGTGACCGCCAAGTGCACCTTCTCGCTCGACAATGGGCCGAAGATCACGACGATGGATCTGCACGTGCGCGGCACCGTCCCCGGCATGGATGCCGAGGCGTTCAAGCAGGCCGCCGCCGGAGCCGGCGAGAACTGCCCCGTCTCGACCGCCCTCAAGGGCAACGTGACGTACAACGTGACGGCGGAGCTCGTTTAGACGGTCAGCCAGTCAGTTTGTCAGCCGGTCAGCAAGGTGCGACGTTTGAATAGGTCCGCACTATCAGCACACGTCAACGATCTGACCGGCTGATTACTGAAACTCTGGCATCACATCGCGCACAAACACGTCCAGTGCCTCCCAGTCGACTGGGGGGCGGAAGGCGATGTTGATGTTGGTTGCGCCGGCTTCTTCGAACTTTCTGAGGCGTTCGATCACCTGGGCCGGGCTGCCGGCGAGCTGGCCGGATGGCGTCTGGTGCGGCGTCTTGCGCTGCATGTCAGCCTCAGCGGCGGCCATCACGTCCGGGTCGTCGGATGCAGCCATGAAGAAGCCGAGTTGGGTCGCCGTCTGGACCTCGGCCGGGTCGCGGCCTTCCTTCTCGCACCACTCGCGCAGGACGCTGACCTTGTGCTGGAACGCGCCAGGGCCAACGTAGGGGATGTTCCAGCCGTCGGCGTACTTCGCCGCCATCCGTGCGGTCCGCTGCTCGCCGAGCCCTCCGATCCAGAGCGGCAGCTTGCCGAGCGGACGCGGGTTCATGTAGGCGTTGGTGAAGTCGAAGTACTGGCCATGGTGGTCGGTCACCTCGTTGTCGAGGAACGAGCGCATGACGACCATCGCCTCCTCGACACGGTCGAGCCGCTGCTTGACCGGTAGCAGATCGTAGTGGAACGCGCGGAACTCCGGCTCGTGCCAGCCGGCTCCGAGGCCGAACTCGACTCGACCGCCCGAGAGGTGGTCGATCGTGATCATCGACTTCGCCAGCATCCCGAGGTTACGGAACGGCGCCGCGAAGACCATGCAGCCGAAGCGGATGTTCTTCGTTTCGGCCGCCAGCGCGCCCATCAGCGCGACCGCTTCGAAGTGCGGGTCCTCGTCACTCGTCGCACAGTAGAAGTGATCCCAGACCGACAGCCAGGCGAACCCGTTGTTGTCGGCCAGTGTCCAGAGCCGCCGTAACTCGTCAATCGTGATGTTCTGCTGCCCGACATGCATCCCGAACGTGATTGGCATTCGTTTCCCTTTCTCCTATGCCGGACGCCTCGTCTGTACAAGCCATGTACGGGATCATCTCCACATCCGTGTAGGGGCCGATCCTGTATCGGCCCATGCCGTGAGGCATCCGCGTGGGGCATCGTTCGTTCGCCGAGGCCCCTGACGCCTGCGCCCGTGGGGCGAACCATGCCCTTGCCGTGCCGGGCGCCTCACGGCGCGGGCCGATACAGGATCGGCCCCTACACGGACGTGGGGATGATCACTAACGAACACGATTCCTGTTCTCTGTACCCTATCCCCTCGTCTTGAACGGTCCAACGATCTCCGACGTGATCCAACCGCCGTAGAAGCTCCCGGGTTGCGGCGTGACTCGCTCGTCGTCGATGAAGCAGGCATCGACGCGGCTGGGGTAGAAGGCCAGGTAACTGCGCAGCGACTCGAATGCCGGTATCGGTTGCTCGTAGCTCCAGGCAACGTCCTCGACGGTACGACCACCGGCCCGGAGTGTCCAGTAGCTGGCCGTGCCCTTCCATTCGCAGAAGGTGCGCGTCTCCGAGTTATCGAGCAGGTCCATCCGGACATCTTCAGGTGGGATGTACCAGACCGGCGGGTGGCTCGTCTCCAGCACACGGACAGTGCGGGTCGAGTCGGCGATCGTTTGGCCATCGACAATCACCCGCACCCGTCGTGACGACGGCTCGATGCGCGGTGGTCGCGGGTAGTCCCAGACCGATTCCTGTCCCGGACCTGGTTCGATGCGGTTGTCCATCGGTCACCCTTCTGGTTCAGTGATGGTATGTAAATTGACCACGCACCTCGCGGCAGTATCGCACGCGCCACACGTCACGCAGCACGCAGCACGGAAAGGTCGACATGATCGACTGGTTTCGGGATCTGGACCCGGTGGCGCAGGCGGCGCTGGCTGGTGGCTTTACCTGGTTCGTGACGGCGCTGGGTGCGGCGGTTGTCCTCCTTATCGGCCGAATGTCGCAGCGGCTGCTGGATTCGATGCTTGGCTTCGCGGCCGGTGTCATGATCGCCGCCAGTGTCTGGTCGCTGCTGATCCCGGCGATTGAGCTGGTTGAGGAGTCTGAATCGTGGGCGCCCGGCTGGTTTCCGGCTGCTGCCGGTATCATGCTCGGCGCGGCCTTTCTGCGGCTGGCGGACCAGTTCATGCCACACCTGCACCTGGGCCAGCCGATGAGCGAGGCCGAGGGTGTCGAGACGGCCTGGCGGCGGACGACGTTGCTGGTGCTTGCGATCACGCTTCATAACATCCCCGAGGGGCTGGCGGTAGGTGTCGCATTCGGAGCGGTGGCGATCGAATCCGACGTTGGCAATGGCGCGACCCTGGCCGGAGCCGTGACGCTCGCGCTCGGGATCGGTATACAGAACTTCCCGGAAGGGATTGCGGTCGCGATGCCCTTGCGGCGTGAGGGCGTCTCGCGGCTGAAGAGTTTCTGGTATGGCCAACTCTCTGCCTCGGTCGAGCCGGTCGCGGCCGTCATCGGCGCGCTGGCGGTCGTCGCCATCACACCGATCCTGCCGTACGCGCTGGCCTTCGCAGCCGGTGCGATGCTGTATGTCGTCATCGAACAGCTCATCCCTGAGTCGCAGGCAGGCAATCACACCGACCTGGCGACGCTCGGGACGCTGCTCGGCTTCGTCGTCATGATGACGCTGGACGTCGCGTTGAGCTGATCGATGAGGATCTACGATTGATGTATTCAGTTATGGGAACACGTCGCAGACACACCGGACGCGAGTCGGTAGAATCCTACGATTGCGCCGGTTTGGCCAGGACAAGTCGGATTGATGGCGACGGACGATCGGGTCGTTGAATTGGACGCAGGGTTGTTCGCCGTCTGCCGGGCGTTTCTGGCTGCCGGGACGGTCGAGGACCTGGTCGATATCGCGCCGCGTGTGATCGTCGAACACGTCCTGCCGGGGGCGGCCTGCCAGGTCGTGCTGATCGATCCGGTCAGCCTGAACGTCAATCCGCCGGAGATTGGGACGTTGCATCAGGTCTGTGTGCCGATGCACCACGCGAATCGGCTTATCGGCGGGATCGTGATCGACGCCGGGCCGGACGATGCCGCGCTGGCAAGCGGAACCGAACAGGCGCTGGAGCGGGTCGCCGACCTGCTGGCGACGGCGATCGTGACGCGGCAGCAGGTCGCCGACGAGCATCGCAGTCTATTGAACGAGGCAGCCGAACTGAAGCTCGATATCGTCTCGATGCTCTCCCACGAGATGCGGACGCCGCTTGCGTCGATCAAGGGCTACGCGACGGCGCTGCTTCTTGACGATGTCGAGTGGGACACTGAGAGCCGGACCGAGTTTCTGACCGCTATCGACGAGGAGAGCGACCACCTCGCGCGCCTCATCACCGACATTCTCGATTCGGCTGCGATCGAGGCAGGTGAGATCAGGATCTGCCGGAGCCGATCCTCGTTCCACGGATCGTCAAGCGGGTCGTCGACAACATGCAGATCCGTTCGGACAAGCATCGCTTCATCGTCACCTTCCCGGACGAGTTCCCGGTCATCGAGACTGACGCCCAGCGGATCGAGCAGGTGCTGACCAACCTGGTTGACAATGCGGTCAAGTACTCGCCGAATGGCGGGATGATCGTCGTCCGTGGCTCGGTCAGGCCGCGCGAAGTGATCATCAGCGTCAGTGACCAGGGGATCGGGATCTCGCCGGAGCATCTCAACAAGCTGTTCGAGCGTTTCTTCCGGGCCAGGTCGAGCGTCGGGCCTCAAGTCTCCGGGACCGGCCTCGGTCTGCCGATCAGCGACGCGATCGTCCGCGCGTTGGGGGGCAGAATCTGGGCCGAAAGCACACTCGGGAGTGGGACGACGCTTTCGTTCACGGTCCCGCGGCGTGGAATTGACAACGCCGATGACTGAGCCGGCTGGACAGGCGTTGGACGCAAAGATCCTGGTCGTTGAGGACGAGGCGCGACTGGTGCGGCTGATCCGCGCCGTCCTCGAATCGCAGGGCTACCGCGTGACGGTCACCCCGACCGGCGAACGGGCGTTGGAGCAGGTCGCGCTGGAAATGCCCGACCTCGTCCTGCTCGATCTGAGGCTGCCAGGTGGGATGGACGGCTTCGAGATCTGCCGCCGGATTCGCGCGTTCTCGATGGTGCCAGTCGTCATGCTGACGGCCAGCGCCCGCGAGGAAGAGAAGCTGGCCGGGTTCGATGCCGGAGCTGACGACTACATCACGAAGCCCTTCAGCGCGCGTGAGCTACTGGCACGCGTCCAGGCTGTCCTGCGGCGAACACAGGTCAAGCAGGACAGCCCGGCCGTCATCGAGGTTGGCGAGCTGACGATCAATCTCGCCTCGCAACGGGTCTCGGTATCCAGCGAGCCGGTCCACCTGACACCGACCGAATACCGCCTGCTGCTGGCCCTCGCCCGCCAGCCCGACCGCGTCATGACTCACACGGCCCTGCTGACGGAGGTCTGGGGTATCGAGTACCGTGACGAGGTCGACTACCTGCGCACCTACATCCGCTACCTGCGCCAGAAGCTCGAACCCGACCCCAAGCACCCGCGCTACCTGATCACCCGACCGGGAGTTGGGTACAGCCTCAGCACCGCGACGTGACGGGTTGGGGGAAGTGAACGCCGTACCTTCCTCCTGATACATGCTCGACCGACGCGGGCGCCTCACGGCGCGGACAGGTCTGAGACATGTCCCTACGAGGAGGATACGGCGTTCACCGCCCCGGCTCCCGATTCCCGAGATTCTCATGACATTCTCATGCCTTCCTTCTCCGTTCTCATCCGGCTCTCACGGTCTGCCAGGCAGGCTTAGAGGCGTGGCTTGAAGGCAAAGCGGCATACGGATGTCTACGCGAAGGATGAGGACGCCAGCAGATGCAGGAAACGCAGCCGAGGACGACGACAACGGCAACGATGGTCATCGAGCGGGAATCGCAGGGGTCACAGCTGCTGCGTGACGCGACCGCGCATGTGCGCGCCGCCGCGAAGCGGTTGGGGCTCGCTGATGGACTGCTGCAACTGATCGAGACGCCGGAGCGTGAGATCAATGTCGCGCTGCCGGTCGAGATGGACAATGGCACCATCCACGTCTTCAAGGGCTATCGTGTCCAGCACTCGCGGCTGCTTGGTCCCGCCAAGGGCGGCTTCCGCTATCACCCCGATGTCGATATTGATGAGGTGCGCGGCCTGGCGAGTCTGATGACCTGGAAGTGCTCGCTGCTGAATCTGCCGTACGGCGGCGCTAAGGGCGGCGTCTCGGTCGATCCGACGCGGCTGTCGACGAGCGAACAGGCGCGGTTGACACGTGCCTACGCTGCGGCTCTCGCGCCATTCATTGGATCGCGTGTCGACGTTCCGGCGCCGGATGTCAACACCAGCGACCAGACGATGGGCTGGTTCCTCGATGAGTACGAGCGAGTCACCGGCACCTACGATCCCGCCGTCGTTACCGGCAAGCCGATCGCGCTCGGCGGTAGCGAGGGACGCGGGGAATCGACCGGGCGCGGCGTTGCGCTGACGGCGAAACTGATGCTGACCCGGGTTGGTATCCCGCTGGATGAGGCGCGGATCGTCGTTCAGGGTTACGGCAAGGTCGGCTACGATGCCGTCCGCTTCCTGGCCGAGGCCGGCTGCAGGATCGTCGCGATCAGTGATGTCAGCGGTGGGCTCTAC
The DNA here is from genome assembly GCA_963763325.1 of uncultured Chloroflexia bacterium. GTDB lineage: Bacteria > Chloroflexota > Chloroflexia > Thermomicrobiales > CFX8 > JBBECJ01. The sequence continues at coordinate 414,146 of CAVXOL010000019.1, read as the reverse complement.
AACCCGGATGGCCTCGACATCACCCGCATCAACGAGCATGTTAACAATCACCCGAAGCGGTTGCTCGAAGGCTATATCGGCGAAGACGCCGAGCCGATCTCGAACGCCGACATCCTGCTGCTCAACTGTGACGTGCTGATTCCAGCCGCGCTCGAAGGACAGATTAACGGCGCGAACGCTGACTACGTCCGGGCGCGGATCATCGTCGAGGGTGCCAACGGCCCGACGACGAGCGAGGCTGACGCGATCCTCGCCAGCCGGGGCGTCCTGATCGTTCCCGACATCCTCGCGAACGCTGGTGGGGTCGTCGTCTCGTACTTCGAGTGGCTTCAGGGCTTGCAGGGCCAGCGCTGGACGCTGGTCGATGTCCGCGAGCGGCTCGACGCGATGATGACGGACGCGTTCAATACGGTCGTCGTTCGGGCTGACGTTGAAGGTATAACCCTTCGCCAGGCTGCGTTCCTGATTGCGCTGGAGCGCGTTGCAATAGCCGCACGGCTACGCTGGGATGTCGCGGCCCGATCCTGATGACCTATCACCCTGTCGCTGGAACTGAGGATCGCATGAGCATGTCCTTCACCCCTCGCGCCACGGTCGATCTGGCAGAGGTGACCCCACAGATGGTGAACGCGGCGGTCGCCGTCGCGACGGGCCGGCTGGGGCTCGGCAACGTCACCGAGACTCGCCGCCGGCTGATCGCGGGTGATGCCGACGCCAGCATGTACTTCCGCTTCGAGCTGGCCCGGCAGGTGGCGTCGCTGCTGCTCTCGCTGGACAGTAACGTCATCGCCGTCTACGAGGAGCAGGACGTCCCGGCCGCCGAGGAGTGCGCGCCGGAGCAGCCGACGATGTTCGAGCCGATCTGCCTGATCGTCCGCGTCGAGTTGCGGACATCGGCACTCGACGCGATCGTCAACTCCCTGAACGACGCCCTCAGCGAAGCAATTGGCCGAGACTTGACACCGCTGGCGTCCGGCTACCTGGATATACGCATCGTCACCGAGCGGGACGCCCGCCAACTTCGCCCGCGCGCCTATGGCTACCGCCCGGCACCGCTCATCCTAGCTGCCCGCGAGGAACGGACCGACACAGACGACCTGACCGACCTTCAGCGCCTCTGGCGCTGACCCGTTTGTCATCGTGAACTGCGGTGAAGGATCTCTCCGCTGGCTATTCGATGGCCAGATAAGGAGAGATCTTTTGCTGTTGGCGACTCATTTTCAAGCGGAGCGTGTCGCCATCAGTTTCCAGCGTCCTGCTGGCATCTTCAAGCGATAGCACCGATGATGTGTGCCGATCGGAGGGAGGCGTCGATGCCGCAGGTTCGAGTGGTTGTTGCGGGAGTGCCGAGGTCGTATCAGCAGCCGTTCCCTGACGGGCGCTGGCTGACGGAGGCGCACGTCGAGCAGATCGAGGGCGTTTCGGAACAGATAGTGCTGATTCACACCACCCGCGCTGAACTGGAACGTGGCGAGGTGCCGGACCCGGCCGATGTGCTGCTGATTGAGGCGAGCGGCAATGAGCCCTACCTGGACGAGATCCCCGCCGAGGGATTCGCGCGGCTCGTGACGCCGCGGTTGCGCTGGGTCCAGTCGTGCAGCAGCGGCGTCGGTCACATCCTGAACCTGGGGCTGCTGGGTAGACGATGTGCTACTGACGAACGCGGCTGGTGTCCATGCCGATGCGCTGGCTGAGAGCGTGATGGCCGGGGTGCTGTCACATGCCAAGCGGTTGCCGGAACGGGCCGAGCGGCAGCGCGAGCGACGTTGGGAGGAACTGCACTGTCGCGAGCTGCGCGGCCAGACGATGCTCGTCATCGGCACCGGCAATATCGGCATGGCAACGGCCCGGCTGGCGAGCGCTTTTCGGATGCGTCTGCTTGGTATCCGCGCGACACCGGCTCCACTCGACGGTTTCGAGCGCGTCGGCGGCCCCGGTGACCTGATCGAGATGCTGGCTGAAGCCGACTACATCGTGATTGCCTGCCCGTTGACCCCGGCGACCGAAGGGTTGATCGGGCCGGACGAGTTCGCAGCCACGAAGCGCGGCGCGTATCTGCTGAACGTCTCGCGCGGGAAGGTCGTCCAGGAACCTGCCCTGCTGGCAGCGCTGGAGGACGGCACTCTATCCGGCGCCTACCTCGATGCCCACCCGCAGGAACCGTTGCCGGTCGAACATCCGCTCTGGGACATGCCCGGCGTCACGATCATCCCGCACGATTCGCACTCGTCGCCGTACATTGGTGACAACATCGTTGCGCTGTTTGCCGACAACCTGCGGCGCTTCCTGGCCGGCGAGCCGCTCCGCAATGTCGTCGATCGCGGCCGAGGCTATTGATGCCTCCTTCCCCTCAGTAGCGTGAATCCGTGGGCAGCGATTGCCGATGCCTCCCGGGTTCTCCAGGAGTGAGCCGGACGGCGGTTCAGGTTGGGCTCTCCAAACCTGTCAGGCTGCGATCCTGACACGATCCTGATGCGATGGCCCACATCCCTTGATACATCCCTGACGCGGTTTGGGTGATAGTGACATCAGTCTTGAGTAGTCGCTGTCGTGCCTGTCCGCGCTGAGGGGACGTCGTCTATGAAATCCGTACTACTCGTTGAAGACGAGGATCGCTTACGCGGCATTCTGGCGCGTTACCTCCGAGCGCTCGGCCACGAGGTGTTGGAAGCCGGGACGGTGGCTGATGCGCGCGTGTTGCTCGCCGGGCATCAGGTCGATGTTCTCCTGCTCGACATCAACCTGCCTGATGACACTGGCTGGGATGTTCTCCGCTGGTTACGTCAGACGAGCGATCGTGTGACCAGGCAGCCGGCTGTTGTCATCCTCTCAGCCGTCCCGCCGTCAGAGAAGCGGTTGGAGCAGTTTCAGCCTGACGCAGTCCTCAACAAGCCGTTTCCGATCGAGACGTTGGCGCGGCTCGTCGAATCTGCCGGCCATCCGATCACTGCTGATATCGATGGAGGATGAGGGTTCGGATGTCTGCTGAATGGCGTCTGACATGAGTTGCCGTACGAGTTCGTCATGTTGTCGTAGCCGCAGTTGGTACCAGCAGGCTGCCGGCAGGAAGCGGATAGATCGATGAGCGCTGGAACGATGTTCGACTGGATCGGGCGCATTTTCGGGATTGCGTTCCTGCTCTTCATGCTGTACGTTCTGATCTTCCCGGACTGGCGTGAGTCGCCAGAAGACGATCATGAACTCACCGTCAATAGCCCTGAGCGAGCGGCTCGATGGACCGCCGGCTCGCCCCATATCTGTTACGCATCCTGGCCGGGAGCACGGGCATGGGACTGTGCTGATGTTTCCCGAACAGCGGAGACCTCATCAATGAACGATTGGCGACGATGGCGTTCCGGCGTCGGGTGGACAGCGCGCGAGGAGTTAGATGATGGCGGACCTGTTGTTTCTGGTCCTGGCAATCGGATCGTTTCTGGCCTGCTGGGCCTATCTGCTCGGGCTCGATCGGCTCGGGGCACCCAAGGAGTCGTCAGAATGAGCGCTGGTGATGTCATCGCACTTGGGATCGGCGTTGCGTTGCTCGTCTACCTGACATGGACGCTGCTCTTCCCTGAGAGGATGTAGCGACATGGTTCGAGATGACAGGCGAGCGAAGCATGCACTGGGACAATCTGGTTGATGTTCCACGAAGGCGGATCACGCCAGGTGGCGTAGAGAACCAGATCACTCGAGGTGAGTCTCACCCGCGCACCGTCAGGCTCCCTGCTCCAGTTCGGGTACACAATCCGCCGTCCGCTCCAGGGCGGTGGTCCCGTCTGGCGCGTGGGTTGCGACGAAAGTTGAGAACCTGATGACAGCGAATACCGTACTTCAGATCGGACTGTATGTCGCCGCACTCGCGCTCCTGACAAAGCCGGTCGGTGTCTATATGGCGCGTGTCTACAGCGGCGAGCGAACGTTTGCCGATCCGGTGTTGCTGCCGGTCGAGCGGCTGGTCTACAGGTTGGCGGGCGTCGATCAGCGGCGCGAGATGCGCTGGACAACCTATCTGCTGGCGCTGCTGGCCTTCAACCTGGCCGGCGTGCTGCTGCTGTACGTCATCCAGCGGTTGCAGGGTGGTCTGCCGCTCAACCCGGCCGATATGCCGGCTGTCAAGCCCGATCTGGCCTTCAACACGGCAGTCTCCTTCGTGACCAACACGAACTGGCAATCGTACGCTGGCGAGGCGACGATGAGCCACCTGACGCAGATGACGGGTCTGACAGTCCAGAACTTCGTCTCGGCCGCGACCGGTATGGCAATCGCGATCGCGCTCGTGCGCGGTCTTGCGCGCCACAATGCCCGGGCGGTCGGCAACTTCTGGTTCGATCTCACGCGCAGCGTCCTCTGGATCCTGCTGCCCCTCTCTATCGTGCTGGCGCTCCTGCTTGCCTCGCAGGGTGTCATCCAGAACCTGGATGCGCCGCGCGAGGTGACGACGCTGGCCGGCGGGACACAGCAGATCGCACTCGGGCCGGTCGCGTCACAGGAAGCGATCAAGATGATCGGCACGAATGGTGGAGGTTTCTTCAACGCCAACTCGGCCCATCCGTTCGAGAACCCGAACGGCATCACGAACTTCCTTCAGATGCTGGCGATCTTCCTGATTCCGGCCGGGCTGACCTATACCTTCGGCCGGATGGTCGGCAACCCGCGCCAGGGATGGACGATCTTCGGCGCGATGCTGGTTCTCTTCCTGGCCGGTGTGATCGCGACGACGACCTTCGAGGCGCGTGGCAACGAACTGCTTCCGGACGCTGTCACCCAGGAGACGACCAGCGAGCAGGCCGGCGGCAACATGGAGGGCAAGGAAACGCGCTTCGGCATCACTGCCTCGTCGCTGTTTGCGACGATCACGACGGCAGCATCCTGTGGCGCCGTTAATTCCATGCATGACTCGTTCACGCCGCTGGGTGGGATGATCCCACTGCTCAATATCGCCATCGGCGAGGTGATCTTTGGCGGTGTTGGCGCAGGACTCTACGGCTTCCTGATCTTCGCAATCCTGACCGTCTTCATCGCCGGCCTGATGGTGGGCCGGACGCCAGAATACCTGGGCAAGAAGATCGAGCCGCGCGAGATGAAGCTGGTCATGCTGACGCTGCTCGTCATCCCGCTCGTTCATTCTCGGCTTCACCGCGCTCTCGGCGGTCGTCGATGATGGGCTGGTTGGCCGGCTCAATCCAGGCCCGCACGGGCTGACGGAGATCCTCTACGCCTTCACGTCGGCTGCCGGCAACAACGGCTCGGCCTTCGCCGGACTGACAGCAAACACCACTTACTACAACACGCTGCTGGGGATCGCCATGCTGGCGGGACGCTTCCTGATGATTGTGCCGATCGTCGCGCTGGCTGGTGTGCTGGCGGCCAAGAAGCGTGGAACTGAAACGGCCGGGACGATGCCGACGACTGGGCCGCTGTTCGGCAGGTCTGCTCTGCGGCGTCATCCTGATTGTTGCGGCGCTCACCTACTTCCCGGTCTACGCCCTCGGCCCGATCGTCGAGGACCTGTTGATGCAGGCTGGAAAGGTTGCGGGCTGAGATGTCCACGATCCCAATGATGCCCACGCGCCAGGAGCCGCAGCCTCCGTCCGACTTCGACAAACCTGAGAAGCGTGTCGCGACGACGCGCAGCCTCTGGGACCCGGAGATTATCGTCCCGGCGCTGAAGGACGCCGTGCTGAAGTTGGACCCGCGCCAGATGGCGCGGAACCCGGTGATGTTCGTCGTCGAGGTTGGTAGCGTCATCACGACGTTCATCTTCGTCCGCGAGATCGTCGGCGACGCTGGGGACCTGAGCCTGTTGTTTCTCGGTCAGTTGACCGCCTGGCTCTGGTTCACCGTCCTGTTTGCCAATTTCGCGGAAGCGATGGCGGAAGGCCGTGGCAAGGCGCAGGCATCGACGCTGCGTAAAACGCGGACCGAGACGATGGCGCGGCGGGTGCTGCCGGATGGCCGGACAGAGATGGTTCCGGGGGCGGAACTGCGGCCCGGCGACATCGTTCGTGTCGATGCCAACGAGTTGATCCCGAATGATGGCGAGGTGATCGATGGCGTTGCTTTCGTCTCCGAAGCTGCCATCACCGGCGAGTCCGCTCCTGTCCTGAAAGAGCCGGGGACTGATATTCGTTCGTCGGTGACTGGCGGGACACTGGTTGTCTCCGACACATTGACGATCAAGATCACGGCCGAACCAGGCTCGTCGTTCCTCGACCGGATGATCGCGCTCGTCGAAGGCTCCGTTCGACAGAAGACGCCGAACGAGATCGCGCTGACGATCCTGCTGGCGGGAATGACGATCATCTTCATGCTGGTCGTGATCTCGTTGCGGCCATTCGCGATCTATTCCGGGGCACCTGTCTCAGTTGCGGTCCTGATCGCGCTGCTGGTGACGCTGATTCCGACGACGATTGGCGGCCTGCTCTCGGCAATCGGCATCGCCGGGATGGATCGGCTCGTCCAGCGCAATGTGCTGGCAATGTCGGGCCGCGCGGTCGAGGCAGCCGGCGATATCGATGTGCTGCTCCTCGACAAGACCGGCACGATCACCTACGGCAACCGGATGGCGAGCGAGTTCATCCCGGTCGGCGGTCATAGCGTCGCTGAGATCACGCAGGCCGCGCTCCGGTCGTCGCTGGCCGACGAAACGCCGGAAGGGCGTTCAATCGTCGCTCTGGCCGAGGAGCAGGGGTATCGTGCCGATCCATCGATTCTGTCTGAGGCGACGTTGATCCCGTTCACGGCCGAGACCCGTGTATCAGGGATCCAGCTCGACGGCACCCGGACGATCAAGGGCGCGGTTGATAGCGTGCTGCTGACCGTCAGGGAGACCCCAGCCGACCTGCAGCCAGTCGTCACGACCATCTCGGAGCAGGGTGGGACCCCACTGGTCGTCGCTGACGACGGTGTGGTGCTCGGTGTCATTCATCTCAAGGACACGGTCAAGCCCGGCATGCGCGCGCGCTTCGAGGAGATGCGCCGGATGGGAATCCGGACGGTGATGATTACCGGTGATAACCCACTGACGGCGCGGACGATCGCTGGCGAAGCCGGTGTCGATGACTTCGTGGCCGAAGCGAAGCCGGAAGACAAGCTCAAGCTCATCCGCGACCATCAGGCCGAGGGGCGACTGGTCGCGATGACCGGCGATGGGACCAACGATGCTCCGGCCCTGGCGCAATCCGATGTCGGTGTCGCGATGCACACCGGGACGGCTGCCGCGAAAGAAGCCGGCAACATGGTCGATCTCGATTCCGACCCGACCAAGCTGATCGAGATCGTCGCGATTGGCAAGCAGCTACTGATCACGCGTGGCTCGTTGACGACCTTCTCGATTGCCAACGACGTGGCCAAGTACTTCGCGATCATCCCGGCCCTGTTCGTGACGACCTATCCGGAACTCGATCGGCTCAACATCATGCGGCTCGAGACGGCCGAGAGCGCGATTCTGTCGGCGGTCATCTTCAACGCGTTGATCATCATCGCGCTGATCCCGCTTGCACTGCGCGGCGTCGTCTACCGGCCGCTGGGTGCCGCCGACATCCTGCGCCGCAACCTGCTGATCTATGGGCTCGGCGGAATCATCGTCCCGTTCATCGGCATCAAGCTGATCGATCTCGTTATCACGACGATCGGGTTGGCGTGACGAGTGACGCGTGATGCGTGACGCGGGAAATGGCTCAGCTCCGCCTTACACGTCACGCATCACCCATTAAGAAGGAACACTAGCAGTGAATACCAATGAATCCGTTCAGCCGTCACGTTCGATGATCCGTGACGTCGTCCGGCCCGCGCTGGCGATGATCGTCGTGATGACGGTCCTGACGGGATTGATCTACCCGCTGGCGATGACCGGAATCGCCCAGATCATCTTTCCTGACAAGGCTGACGGAAGCATGATCGAGCGAGACGGCGAGGTCGTCGGGTCGGAATTGATCGGTCAGGATTTCTTCGGGCAGGCGGGCTACTTCTGGGGCCGGCCGAGCGCGGCCGGAGACGGATACGATGCCAACTTGTCGTCCGGTTCAAACCTCGGACCAACCAATCCGGTCCTGATCGAGCGGATCGAAGCTACCGTCGCCGATATCCAGGCGGCTCACCCGGAGCGCGGCGATATGCCGGTCCCGGTTGATCTTGTCACCGCATCCGGCTCCGGTCTCGATCCGCATATCTCACCGGCTGCCGCCGAGTACCAGGTGCCGCGGATTGCCCGCGAGCGTGGCGTGGGCGAAGATCAGGTTCGCGCGCTGGTCGATCGCTACACGGAAGGTCGCGATCTTGGTGTGTTGGGTGAAGCGCGAGTGAACGTCCTCAAGCTCAACCTCGCGCTGGACGATCTGTAGGACACGATGCCAACGTCGAGTGAACCGAGGCGGCCGACGCCCGAGGAGATGCTGAAGCGGCTGGCTTCCGAGTCGGGCGTCGTCGACACCGAACCGGGCCGAGGATCGCTGCACGTCTTCCTCGGCGCGGCCCCGGGTGTCGGTAAGACCTGGGCGATGCTGAATGAAGGACGCCGGCTGAAAGCAGCCGGCGTCGATGTTGTCTGTGGCTATGTTGAAACACATGGCCGAGCGGAGACGGCTGACCAGATTGGTGACCTCGAGGTTATTCCGCGCCGGTCGATTTCCTATCGCGGTGTCGTCGTCGAGGAGATGGATGTTGACGCGATCCTGGCTCGCAAGCCGGCGGTCTGTCTCGTCGACGAACTGGCGCACACGAACGTGCCGGGCAGCGAGCGCGAGAAGCGCTGGCAGGATGTCGAACTGTTGCGCGACGCTGGGATTGATGTCATCTCATCGCTCAACATTCAGCATCTGGAGAGCCTCAACGACATCATCGAATCCATCACGGGAATTCGTGTCCGCGAGACCCTGCCGGATGCCATCCTCGAAGAGCCGACGACGGTTGCGCTGATCGATCTTCCACCCGATGTACTGCGCCAGCGGCTACGCGAGGGCAAGATCTATCCGGGTGACCGCGCTCAAGCGGCGATGACGCAGTTCTTTCGGACGGGCAATCTGACGGCGTTGCGCGAGCTTGCGCTCCGTCGAGTGGCCGAAGGAGTCGAGACGGCGCTTGAGCGCTACATGGTTGATCACAACATCCAGGGACCATGGGCTGCGACCGAGACAGTGATGGCGTGCTTCGGTCCGGGACCGTTGGCTGGCCAGGTGCTTCGACATGCCTGGCGGCTCGCCCACGGGCTGGCGGCGTCGTATGTCGCGGTCCATGCGACGCGCGTTCCGCTCGCGGAGCTTCCTGATGAGGCGCGTCGGATCATCGAACGGGATGCCGAACTTGGCCGAAGACCTGGGGGCCGAGGTCGTCATCGCGGAAGGGCCGGACCTCGTCAAATCGATTCTCGACATCGCTCAGGAGCGCAATGTAACCCTGATCGTCATCGGCCACTCGACCCGTTCTCGCTGGCAGGAGTTCCGCCAGCGATCGCTCGTCACTGAGCTGATTCGTCACGCGCGCGGCTACGACATCCATGTCGTAGCCGATAAGGGGCGGGCGGCAAGCGGCTGATCTGATTCGCCGTTGGGCATCGCGATCTTCCTCCCTAATCCCCATTCCCGGCCCCGAGCATCGAACGGAACCAATCCGCTCATCCTCCCGAATCCCGATTCCCGACTCCGCATCACACATGGCATCATCCATGCACGCGACCGTGAGCATCATGACAACCGAGCAGCGGAGGACGACATGCTGGCAGCCATTCGCTCATCGATCAACTGGCCCGAGAAGATGGACGATGTCATTCGTATCTACAACCGCTGGGCGACGCAGGCCGAAGAGCAGGCGGTGGGATTCGATGGCCTGCTCGCTCTCGGCGACCGCGACACCGGCCAGGGAATGGTGATCGCCCTGTACGACTCGCCCGAGTCGATGGCCAAGGCCAGTGCGATCGCCGAGTCGGTGCTGACCGGAACGGCCAGCCTCTTCGCGGTTCCGCCGATCCGTGAGGAGTACGATGTCATCATCCATGCCTTGCCGAAGCGACTCTCCCGCCTTGATGATGACCTGGAGTACGCGCGGGTCACGACCGTTCGCGTCCGGCCAGAAACGATCGATCAGGCGTTTGAGATCGTCCGGACGACGGTGCTGTCAAACGCGCAGCGGCAGCGCGGCCACCGCGGCTTTCTCGGCCTTGGCAATCGCGCCACCGGCAAGACGATGCACTTTACCTTCTGGGATTCCGAATCAGCGATGTACGCGAGCGAGACAAGCGGCAACTACCAGAATCAGGTCGCCAGAATCGCCCACTTCCTCACCGAACCGCCGACCCGCGAGATCTACGACGTGATTGTGCGGCGGTTAGGGGAGTAGATGACAGGTGACGGGTGTGAGGTGCTGTTCAGGATTGCTCCTACGAAGGAATGAGTTCAAGTTACCTATCACCTGATACCTACCACCTGGAACCTATCGTGATACTCCGGGCGGTACGGCTCGTCGGTGCCGGTCACGAGCCGCAATAACAGGTTGCCGATCAGGGCGTTCTGGATCACGAACTGCGGCCGGTCGACGTAGTGCGGGTGGTAGGTCAGGATGCCGCGTTCGAACGGCTGAGCCAGCACCCAGCGCAGCCCCTCCTCGCCGAGCATGGACTGCATCCAGAGCGCTCGACCGATTGGCCGGCCGATGCGCGGCCACCAGTCGGAGATCTGCCTGCCGTAGCGACGGATGATCTCGTTGTAGAGCACGTTCGGGACGTTGTGTCCATTGTCGAACAGCACATACCGAATCTCGTCGACTGGCGAATCGCTGTAGGTGCCGAGCGTGCCATCGGCTGCGACCGAGGTATCGACGACCTCGCCGGTCCGGTCGTCGTCCAGGTTCTCGCCGGTCAGTGTCAGGTAGGGCCGTAGCGTCGTGAATGACGGCGCGAGCGAGCCGGCATCGCCGATGATCGGCGTTGACTGAAGCCGCTCGGTAATCGCTTCGGGGAACGCGAGAAATCGAAGGTTGCCTTCACCCAACTCGAGTTGGCCGTTGGCGAGGTCACGGAACACGAGCGTCGTCTCGAACCGGTTGCCGACCTGATGAAAGATCGCCCGCTCAAATACGACGTACTCGTAGTATCTGCCCTGCTGGCCGTTCGCGAACAGTGACCCCTTGTAGAGGCCGGCTTCGCTGGACCAGTTCAGCCCGGCCGCCTCGTACTCCTCGATCGCCACTTGCACGGCCTGGGTCGCCGCCCAGGTCGTTGCACCGAACCAGAGCGTGCCCTGGTGGATCTCGCGGACGTCGGGCGGCAGGTAGTTGATGCTGTCGGTCGGGCCTTCGAATGTGTCACTGCCGATCTGGACAATCGGCCAGCCGAGACGGTTGGCCTCTTCCAGCGCCGGACCATCGGTCAGCGTGACGTAGCGGTCGCTGGTGAAATCGGTCGAATAAATGTCGAACCACGGTGACTGCTCGAACGTGAACGGATCTTGCGTCTCATCGATGAGCTGGTAGAGCAGTTTCGATGGGAAATACAGGATGGTGTGCTGCTCCGGCTCGCGACGTTCGGAGAGTTTTGGTTGCGCCTCGGCCATCGCCGTCGAGACGGCAGCGAGCATCGCTTCCTTGTCGATGTGGTCGAGGTTGCCCTCGTCACGGAACAGTCCCTGCCAGCGGATGTTCCAGCCCCAGGCCAGTGTCATGGCGATCCGGCCACCGGCATCCAACGTTTCGTTGACGGAGATGGCATGGCTGTCGAGCGCTTCCGGGATGCCACCGTCGTTCAGCCCCCAGTAATTGACGCTGTGCCAGGGCATGACGTCCTTGCCGGTTGACATCGACCAGAGGCCGAGCTGGCGGCAGAGATTGTGGAGCAGGTTCGTATCCTGCCAGGTCAGCGGAACCCAGGCCGGGGCGTCATGCAGATGCGTATCGGCTGAGATGATCAGCGTCGGCGGAGCCTGCTGGTAGATGCGTTCATAACATGGAAAGAATGGCCGGGAACGTTCGATGTGGAGCGTGAACAGCGTCCGCATCGTCGGGTTGAGCAGTTCCCACTGCCAGGCGCACCAGAGTGCGAAGTCGGCGACGACGCCGGCCTGAAACTCGCCGCGTTGCCAGCTGCTGGCGGCATCCCATGGCAGGCCGAAGCGCTGCTCAAAGGCGGCCATCGCGTGCGGCGAGTAGTCGCTACCACTTGGTTCGTCGCCGAGGTTGAGCGCAACAATATGTGGATAGACCGACAGCAGCCGCGACTGGATCCACTCGTAGTAGGCCCGCCGGTCGCGCCGGAACGTCTCCGAGTAGGGCGAGGCGATCGCGTCGCCATGTGAGTTGAGCGGAAGGCCGTCCGGCCCATGCGCGAGGTCGTCCGGATGATGTTCCGACCAGAGGCGCCCCTGCTGGATCTGGTAGTCGATCGGCAGGACGACCTGAAGCCCGACCTCGCGAGCGATGTCGATCCCCTGAACGATGACCGCGAGCTTCTGCTGGGCGGCGGGCGCCTCCGGTCCGTCGGCCTCAATCTCGTACCAGACGGCGAACGAAAGTCCCGGTTCCGCCGATCCCCATCCGGCGCGGGCCGGGTTGTCGTGACCGATATAGATGGACGTGCATCCCAGGTCGCGCATTCGCTGCATGTCGGCGCGCATCTGCTCCGGCGGGATCAACTCGTCACAGGTGTAGGCCCAGCCAATATGGCTGTGAAACGCCTGGGCTTCTCGCGCGCTCGCCGCCGTGCTGACCAACGGCTGTGGCAACCGGCTGACGACACTCCTGCTGGCGTCCGACAACGGCTGCGTCACGCTGCTGATGGTTCCCGCGTCGTTCGCCGAGTCCTGATCCGGCTCCGGCTCCTGGCGCGTCACCAACGATGCGGCGATGCCGGCAACGCCAACCGCCGCAGAGGCAAGCAACTGCCGGCGTGTTAACCGTAATCGTGCTGCGCGCGAATAGACCGCACGTCGGGTCTTGATCATCGTAAACAAAACATTTCAGGGTTGGCAGCCCTCACTCGGACTCGCCTCTCGACAACGTCAACAACGCGACATCTCGACGCATGAGTATATTGCGTCCGGGCGAAATCATCCCGACCCGGCACCACTCTACATGACGAGAGGTGACAGGGAACAGGGAACAGGGGACAGGGGCTGGTCCGAATGTGAGGAACATGCGCTCCGGGCCTGCACGAAACCGCTCCTGTCCCTGTCCCTGTTCACCTGTCACCTCCGTGCTACGATGTCCGGCAAGGGGAAACTGGTCCTGGGGAGTGAGCGGGGTCAACGTGATAGCGGCGGGGCGTGTCCGGGCGCGGGCGCGTGGAGTGTTTCTTGGCTGGTGGATCGTCGCGTCGGCGGCCGGCATTCAGGCGTTGCAGACGGTCCTGCTGATGCAGGGCTACGGCGCCTACGCAGCCGTCCTGCGTGACGAGTTCGGCTGGAGCAAGACGGCGCTGTCGGGCGCGGCCTCGTTGCAGCGGGTCGAGAGCGGGCTGCTCGGTCCGCCGCAGGGCTGGATGCTGGACCGCTTCGGCGCCAGGACGATTATGCGGATCGGTCTCATCATCCTGGCCGGTGGCTTCTTCTTCTTCTCGCAAATCAACTCATTACCGATGTTCTATCTTGCCTTCCTGACGATGGCGGTTGGCGCCAGTCTGAGCGGCTTCATGTCGGTCACGACGGTCGTCGTCCAGTGGTTCGAACGCCGCCGGGCGACTGCGATGGCCTTCATGCAGACCGGCATGAGCCTTGGTGGCATCCTCGTCCCGATCGTCGGCTGGTCACTGGTGCAATTCGGATGGCGCACAACGGCGATGATCTCCGGCGTGCTCGTCCTCGTCATCGGGTTGCCACTGGTGCAGATGATGCGCGACGAGCCGGAGAAGTACGACATGCTGCCGGACGGTGAGCGGCCCGCCGAAAGTGTCGGCGATGGAGTTGAAGCGGCGCCGGTTGTCGAGCGAGTCAACTTCACGCCGCGCCAGGCGCTGCGGACGCGCGCCTTCTGGTTCATCGGTTTCGGTCATGCGCTGGCGGTGCTGGTCGTCTCGGCCCTGATGGTCCACCTGGTTGTCTTCCTCAAGGAAGACCAGGGATTTTCGGTGACCGGCGCAACGGTCATCGTCTCGATCATGACGGCGGTGACGATGGCCGGTCAAATCGCTGGCGGCTTCCTCGGCGACCGCTTCGAGAAGCGTAAGATCGCGATGTTCGCGATGTTCGGGCACGCCATCGGCCTCTACGCGCTCGCGTTCGGTTCGGGCCTGTTCTGGGTGCTCTTCTTCGCCGTCTTTCACGGCACCGCCTGGGGGATGCGGGGTCCGCTGATGCAGGCTATCCGCGCCGACTACTTCGGCCGCAAGTCGTTCGGTGTCATCATGGGTTTCTCGTCGCTGATCGTCATGTTCGGCAACGTAGCCGGCCCACTCGTCGCCGGCATCACCGCCGACGCCACCGGCAGCTACCAGATCGGCTTTGCCGTCATGGCCACCCTGGCCGGCCTCGGCTCGATCTTCTTCGCCCTCGCCACCAAGCCCTTGCCACCAGTCGAGCGAGTATCGCTATCGACCGGCGTTCAAGCTGACTGATCCGCTGCGTGTTGAAGCCGGTTCACAGAGGATGGTATCGGATGCGGGGCTGCCTGGTTCTCACTCTGCTAGCGGCAGTCGTTGTCGGCGGTGGCACGGCGGCATTGTGGTTCTACGGACCGGATGTGCCGTTTCTAGATGATGGAGAGCCGGTAGAGACGGACGGCGCGGCAGAGGGTGAGGTCGCATTGGCAACAGTCGCCATCGAGCCAGGCGACACGATCCAGACCTGTTTCGAGCGCAACCTGACCCCGGCGCTGCTGCTGTCACTCTACCGTGAAAACACGACACTATCCGACAACATCATCCGTGCGTGTCTGGAAACCCAGCTTCCGTCTGAGTTGGTCGGTCTGGCAAACCCGATCATTGGCGAAACGAGCCGCTGCGCGTCGCAGGTCAGTCAGACGCTAACGACCGAGGAAGTTCTCATCCTGGGCCAGGAACCAGGCACCTCCGAGATTGCCAAAGACGCCGTCGTCGACCGCGTCACGAACGACATTCTGCGCTGCCTCGCTGAGACGTACGAGTTACCGTTGTAATACGCGATCTGTGAAGTTCAGGCCGTCTCCACGAACCGTCAAGCTCCTGTTCTCTATCTCCTGGCCCCTGTTCTCTCGTTCAGGCATAGCCCTTGCGTAGTAGGCATCGTTCGACCGTTGGCGTCGTCCAAGCCGATGACGGCTTGTAAGGGCGATTGGTCCATCACGCATGCAAGACCCGGCGGCCCGGTTGGTGGCGCGCGGAGGGGTGTAGTGGAAACCGTATTACGCACGCATAAGCTGACCAAGCGCTTCGGGAAGTTCGTTGCCGTTCGCGATCTCGATCTCGATGTCACCCGCGGTGAGATCTATGGCTTCCTCGGGCCGAACGGCGCCGGTAAATCGACGACGATCCGGATGCTGATTGACCTCATCCGGCCGACCAGCGGTTCCGCAGAGATCTTTGGACGCAACGTCCGCAAGGATGGCACCAGCGTCCGCCGCCGGATCGGCTACCTGCCGGGCGAGCTGGCGTTGTACGAGAACCTCTCGCCCCGCCAACTGTACGAGTACTCAGGCTCGCTCTATGGCGTCAAGGACCTGCGCTACGCGCTGGAACTCTCCGAGCGCCTGAAGGTGACCAATCTCGATGTCAAGATCGGCTCGCTCTCGCAGGGGAACAAGCAGAAAGTCGGCATCGTTCAGTCGCTACTGCATCAGCCCCAATTGGCAATCCTCGATGAGCCGACCAATGCACTCGATCCGCTCGTCCGTCAGGAGGTGTACCGCATTCTCCACGAGGCGAGCGCCAACGGGATGACGGTCTTCTTCTCCTCGCATGTGCTGGCCGAGGCGGAGCGCATTTGCGATCGAGTCGCCATTATTCGCGAGGGTGAGCTGTCGCGGGTCGGGACGGTTGACGAACTGAAGGCGATCTCGCCACGACGGATGAAGATCCGCTTCGACGGACAGGTTCCGCTCGACGAGCTCAGCGCGATCCCTGGGGTCTCCGATGCGCGCGTCAATGGCGACCCCAACACGGTCGAGTTGATGGTGCGCGAGAACATGGACACGATCATCAAGATGGCCGCGCGCCACAACGTCGTCGACTTCTACTCCGAGGATGTCAGCCTCGAGGAGATCTTCCTCGGCTATTACGGGGAGAGTGACGCGGTTCCGGCCAGAATGAATGGAACCAACGGAACCAACGGAACCAACGGAACCGCCGATTCGCCCGGTCAGATTCGCCAGATGGTCCCGCCCGAACGGGTTGTTGATGAGCGGCCGGCGGTTGCCGTGCCGGTTGGCGATGGAGAACTCCGAGACAACGAAACGGACGCCCGACGATGATGCAATCTGTCTTCACCAAGACGTTTTATGACCTGCGCTGGAATCTGCTCGCCTTCTGTATCGGCCTGGCGACGCTGGCGTTCTTCGTCCTGTACATCTACCCATCCGTCGCTGACGCGCAGGAGGGGATGTTCGAGGGGTTGGCCGGTGACGCGGCGCAGGCAATCCTCGGCAGCGCGAATCCCGGCACTCCTGAGGGCTTTCTCAACGTCCAGTTCTTCTCGTTTCTGCCATTGTTCCTGGCGATCTTCCTGATCATCGCCTCCAGCGCCACAATCGCCGGTGAGGAAGGCGACAAGACGCTTGGCGTCCTGATGGCGCGGCCGGTCTCGCGCTGGCGCGTGCTGACTGAGAAGGCATTGGCGATCGCGGCCGGTCTTGTCCTGATCACGCTCTCGATTGCCGCAGGCTCGGTCGCTGGGGCGCTGGTGGCCGGAGTCGACATCGACCTGACGAAGATGGCGCTCGCGATGATCGCGGCGATCCCGTGGGGATTGTTCGTGCTCGGCTTCGGCCTGTTCTGCTCGGCGGTCTTCAAGAACCGGATGTGGGCGGCGTTGCTGGCCACCGGCGTTGTCGTCGCGGCGTATATGTTCAACTCGCTGACTGAGTTCGTGACGAGCCTGGTGACCTACAATCGGTTTCTGCCAATGTACTACTACAGTTGGGGTGATCCGCTGATTGGCTCGCTCAACTGGGCCCACGTTGCCGTCCTGACCGGCAGCGGCTTCGCGTTCTACCTGCTTGCGATGCTCGCCTTCGAGCGACGGGAGATTACTGGATAATTGCCGTCTCGCCGTAGGGACAGGTCTCAGACCTGTCCGCGGCCCGCAGGCCGACGCGTCGATCATCTGAGCTTCGATGATCGTGTCAACGCCTGCGGCCGTCTCCTGAAGCCCAACTGTTATCGAGCTATCGGCCTGCGGGCCGCGGACAGGTCTGAGACCTGTCCCTACGGAGGGATGTTCACACGATGCGCGTCGATGTCCACACTCATGTCCAGCCTCAGGAATATCTGCAGAAACTGCTCGATTCGGGCCGCTACCAGGTCGAGCGGGGGGCGGACGACCAGCTCATCATCAAGGAGCATGGCTCGCGGTTTCTGACGGTCGGGCCGGTGGCGCATGATCCTGCCGAGCGAGTAGCGGCGATGGATGCAGCAGGTGTCGATGTCCAGATTCTCTCGCTCTCAACGCCGAACGTCTATTTCCTCGAAGGTCAGGACGCGATCGATATGGCCGTTCTGACCAACGATCGTCTGGCCGGTATCGTCCAAGCGTACCCGGATCGCTTCCGAGCACTGGCGAGTATTCCGTTGACGGCCGACATCGACTCGGCAATTGCCGAACTGGTGCGCTGCATGGATGTGCTCGGGATGCCGGGCTTCCTGATCGGCGCGAACATCGACGGCGCTCCGATCGACGATCCACGCTTCGATCCGTTCTACGAGGAGGCCAACCGGCGCGGGGCGGTCATGTTTATCCACCCGATGGTGCCGGCCGGGGTCGAGACGATGAACCAGTACGCGCTGGCGCCGCTGGTTGGCTTCATGTTCGACACGACGCTGGCCATCTCGCGGCTGATCTTCTCCAACTTCTTCGGCCGCTTCCTCGGCATCCACGTCGTTGCCGCTCACCTCGGTGGCGCGATTCCGTTCCTGACGGGACGGCTCGACGCCGGCTGGCGCAACTACCCTGACTGCCAGGGGATCAACCGGCCGCCGTCAGAGATGATCGAGCGCATCTACTTCGACACCGCCTCGTCGCACGAAGCGTCGCTGAAGTGCGCGATCGACACCGTCGGCGAAGACCAGATCGTCTTTGGTTCCGATTACCCCCAGTTTGGCGGCGACGTGTCTGGAGCCATCTCCGCGATTGAGAGCGCCGTCAATCGCCGCCACCGTAGCAGGATCCTTGGCGACACGGCAGCAAGGCTGTTTGGGTTGGCGTGACGCGCGAGATCGGCGAACTGTCCGCGTCATACATCACGCGTCACGAAAACACCGACAATGGCAAGTACGCGGTCACCGTCCAGTTCGGGCGGTCGACGATCTGGCTGATCTTGAGGTCGACGACGACGCTGGCGAGGATGTAGGCCTCGTGACGGGAGAGGTCGTATTCGCGCTGCATATGGTCGAGCATCGCGCGGAGGGCGATCCGGGCGGCCTCGCGGACATCCGGATCGAAACCGGTCGTTGCGAAGGCCGGGCCGGGGATCGAGAGTGGCTCGCCGTTGGTGTGTAGTTGCGGACCGGGGATCGTCGCTCCTTTGCGCAGGTCGAAGCGCAGCGTCACCTCGGCGTTCATCTCGATGCCGGTTCCGGTCACCTCCCCATCGCCCATCGCGAAGTGGACATCACCGGTCGAGAATAGCGCGCCGGGTGCCAGCACCGGCAGGTAGAGTGTTGCGCCCGGCTGGAGGTGGCGGATGTCCATGTTGCCGCCATTTGATCGTGGTGGGATCGTTGAGATTGCCCAGGTTCGGCCTGTGCGACACCCATCACGCCGGGGTGCGGGCCGACCGGAACGCGGATGCCCGGCTTGAAGTCGGCATAGTGTCGTTCCGCAAGTCGAAGTACCAGTGCACGTCATGGTCAAGGTTGCCAAGATCATCGTTGAGCAGCCCAAGCCGCTCGGCTCGTGGCGAGCAGGAGGCGTAGCCCCAGGCGGCTGGTTCGATCCCAATGATCTCGACGACGAGTGTGTCGCCCGGCTCGGCGCCCTCGATCGCGACCGGCCCGGTCAGCGCGTGGCCGCCGCGGATGCTCGGGTCGCGGTCGGGATGGTGTCGCTCCGGGTAGGCGTCGGCTGCGATGATCTCGATCAGCTCCGGATCGAGTCCCGGCTGCGCCAGGTCGCGGACGTTGCGGGCGACGTGGCCGTACGACGCTTCGAGCGTCTCGATGACGACGGTATCCCCCGGCTTGACGGTCAGCGCCGGTTCGAGCGCGTTGCTCCAGTAGGTGTGGATGCGGTCGCTGCTGACGCGGTGCGTCGCCTGGTTGGCGCTCATGTTTGTCCCTCCCGACGGTGGCTGGCCCAGTGTGGCGCGGGCATTATCACCGATTCGCGAGCCGGAGCGTCGGAAATACACACAGCCGGGAAGGCAGCGCTACCTTCCCGGCTGTGCCACCGAACAGGGCGCGCCCCCACAATCGCGACACCCGTGGTGGAATGCGATCAGGTATAGCACGCTTGCTCGGCCACAGGTATCACAGCGGTATCACAAACTGTAGCGCCCCCCTGATCGTCAGTACCCTCGCGTCAGGTCAACGACGTTGATCAACGGTTCGCCTGCCTCGTAACGGCGCAGGTTGTCGAGGAAGACGCCGGTGACATCCTCGGGCCGGTTGACGCCGGAGATGTGCGGCGTCACCGTGACGTTCGGTGTCGTCCAGATCGGATGGTCGACCGGCAGCGGTTCGGTCGGGAAGACATCCAGCGCGGCGCCGGCCAGCCGTCCGGACTCCAGCGCTGACTGCAGTGCGTCCAGATCAACGACGTTGCCGCGACCGATGTTGACGTAGAAGCACGTCGGCTTCATCAACGCCAGCCGCTCGGCGTTGAGCAGGCCGGTCGACTCGCTGGTCTGCGGGACAACCGAGATCAGGAAGTCACACTCAGGCAGGAACGCTTCTATCTCGGACGCCGGATAGGTCTGGTCAACCTCGGCTACCGGCGCGCCGCTGCGGTTGACGCCAATCACCCGCATCCCGAAGGCTGCGCAGCGTCGGGCGATCTCACGGCCGATCGAGCCGAGGCCAATCACCCCGGCTGTCTTTCCGGACAACAGCGCAGGCTCGAACTGTTCCCAGCGCTGCTCCTCCTGTTGGCGCAGGATGCGATGAATCGACTGGGTATGTGCCAGCATGTAGGCCAGCGCGTACTCGGCCATCGCCGTCCCGAAGATACCTTTCATGTTAGTGACGACGATGCCGTCCGGAACATCGGCACCGGCCAGCCGCTCCAGCCCGGCGCCCATCACCTGGAACCAGCGCAGCCGCTCCGCCAGTGGCAGAAGATGCATCGGAAATTCCCAGGCGAAGAGAACCTCGGCCTCCGGCAGCCGCTGGCGGACCTCGTCTTCGCCGTGGGCTGTAAGCAGTTGCAACTCCGGCCGCGCTGCCGCGATCCTGGCCGCGACGATCTCATTCTCTCGTGCATCACCGCTGTGAATCAAAATTGTTGGGAAATCGGGCATCTGTCGGTGCCTTTCGTTGACTCGTCTACGTTACGACAGATGCTACATCGGAATAGCGATCCTATCCCTGGCGCCTGGATTCGACCATTACGGTGAATGTATCGGATTAGAACGTTGGAGCCCACCCTCTCGTCCTGAGCCGCAGCGAAGGACCTCTCCGCCTTGACGACCGAGGGAGCTAACGCGGAGAGGTCCTTCGCTGCGACTCAAGACGACAGGGGGCAGCTACTTGCCCTTCGGCTGGTAGAACCCGTGCCCTTCGACGCCGAGGGCGGCATTGAGGCGCGCCCGGTAGTTCTCCCAGGCACAGATCTCAGCCATCTCGACGATCTGGGCTGGCTCGAAAAGCTCCTGCAACCTGCGAACGAGTGCCTCATCGGTCGCGGGCGGTGTCGCTGTGATCCGCTCGGCGTAGTCAAGTGCGAGCCGTTCCGCGTCGCTGAATTCCGGTTGGTCGCGCCACGTGCCGTCGATGACGGCGCTGATCTCGGCGTGGCTGATGCCATCCTCGCTGCTCCCGGCAGCGTGGAGATCCTGTCAGAAGGGGCAACCGACGATTGCGCCAACGCGCAAGTTCAGGAGATGGCTCAATCTCGCTGATACCACGCTCGACCGGGTGAACCCTCGCGACATCGCCGCTGCGCCGGAGGCGATGGCCGGCGTGTATGCCGTCATCCGCAATGAGTTCAGGACGGTCCCATACGCCTTCTCGTGCGCCTCGGCCAGCTTGGCGGCCTCAGGCTCCATCGCGTCTACTTCGACATCCGGCAACCACGCCATTGTGTTCCTCCTCCTTCGGCCGATCGACACCGGTGACAGGATAGTCGGCTTCGTCCGATTTGCGTCAGGGCCATTCGGTGGCATCAGGTCGGACCACTTCACTTGTGCACTGATGTGCACTGAACGCGACAACGGGCGGCTTGTGGGCCGCCCGTCATCAGAAGGGAAGGGGAGGAGGGGAAGGGAGGAGTGTGCTGTGTACTGGCGGCCCGGGCCGCTCCACTGCTGTTCCTGGCCGGAACGGCTCGGGCCTGTCATCGATGGCGGCTGCTGCGATGTTGTTTGCGTCTCCGTCATCAACTGTCCACAGAATAGCTTTCCTGCCGGCAAGGCGCGGTCAACCGGGATACGGCAACGGTGTTCACCGTGATACAGGCTCAGCGTGTGCGGGCGGAGCCATGTTATCCTCCACACAGCACACGAGATCTTGATCGGAGCCGCAGATGGCCATTCGACACCGCATTGACCCGCATACGCTTGGAATACGTTTGGCGCGCGTGTTCTGGAACGATCCACGTGTGCGCGAACTCTGGATAGAGTCGCAGCACGAAGAGGTCGTCTTTTGGCTGATTACAGAACCGATAGATATGAACGAGCACCGCGAACTGCATGGAGCGTCTCTGGCTGTCTTCGACGACGAGGGGTTCAAAGACGCGCTGTTTGAGATGCACATCCTCGACCCTCGCCACTATCCTGGAGGATATGACCTACATCAGTCGATCCCATCCCGCGCGACTCGCGTCGATCTCGCAGTTGGGGCGTGAACGAGCACACGCGCGACTTTCTCGTCGCTGCAAGACGACACCAGACCGCTGCCTCGTTTCTGAGAACGCTCGCTGATGATGAACCGACCGTTCGTGAGTGGGTGGCGGTGATCGCATTCTACTCAGCGGTCCATTACATCAATGCCTATTTGTGGGAACGCCAGCAAATCGAGCCGGCGAACCATGCAGAACGCTCCAGGTTTGTCCTGTTTGTCCGGGAGTTCCGTTCCATTCACGATGCATATCGCAGCCTTCGCGACACAGCGTATGTCTGTCGATATAGTCCGCAGTACCGGCTAACCCTCGATGACGTTGACGTACTCCTGAATGATCTTCGAGCCGTTCAACAGCTCGTTGACTCCTTGCTTGGTGACTCCTGATCCAGCCCCTTGCCGTGCTACGATCCTCACTGACAACCGTCTGACTTGGGAGGGGCGTGCTCGTGGCAACTGAGATCAATTTCGACCTGCCGGACGATCTGCTGGCGTTGCAGACGCGGGCGCGAGAGTATGTGGCGGTGCAGATCGCGCCGAGCGCCGGTGAGCGCGACCGCGCCGAGCGATTCGAACGCGGTATCGTCGATGGCCTCGGCAAGGCCGGCTTCGGACGGATGGCGTTCGAGGGCATCGCTCCCGGCCAGACGCCGAGCCTGCTACCGTTCGCGATTGTCTGCGAGGAGATCGCGCGGCACTCGGCTTCGGACGTCCTCACCTACGGCTCCCACGCGATGCTGGCAGCCGGGACGATCCATCGCTTCGGGACGGCGGAGCAGATATCCCGCTACTTCGACCCGCTGATCGACGGCGACCTGCTCGGGTGCTACTCGATCACGGAGCCGGGTGCCGGGTCCGATGCCGCTGCGTTGCAGACCGTCGCGGCCCGGGATGGCGACGAGTACGTCCTGAACGGGACCAAAATCTTTGCGACGAACGGCCCCGACGCCGACATCTTCGTCATCTTCGCCAAGACCGATCCGGAGGCCGGCGGGCGTGGTGTCTCGGCCTTCATTGTTGAACGGGGCTATACCGGTTTCTCAACCAAGGGGATGGGCTCGAAGCTCGGCATGCGCGCCTCGGCCCAGGCCGTGATTACCCTTGAGGACTGCCGCGTCCCGGCTGCGAACCTGCTCGGAGACGAGGGAGCAGGACTGCGGATCGCGCTCGCCTCGCTGGACGTCGGGCGAGTCGCGATCGCTGCCCAGGGCGTCGGCATCGCCCGTGGCGCGTACGAGGAAGCGCGAGCTCACGCGCTCGAACGGCAGGCATTCGGTCGTCCGATCGCCGAGAACCAAGGCGTCGGATTCCTGCTGGCCGACATGTGGACCGAGACCGATGCCGCCCGGCTCCTGACCTGGCGGGCTGCTAACTCGGTCAGTGCTGGCCGGCGCGCCAGCCACGAGGTCGCGATGGCCAAGGGCTACGCCACCGACGTCGCCATGCGCGCCTCCGAGAACGCCGTTCAGATCCTCGGCGGCAAAGGCTGCACGACCGCCAGCCCGGTTGAGCGCTACTTCCGCGACGCGAAAGTCGCCCAGATCTACGACGGCACCAACCAGGTGATGCGGATGGTGATTGTCGGGCAGTTATCGAGGGCATGAGGCATGAGGGATTGGGTGTCCTCGCACAGCACTTTCAACTCAGCACTTCATTCGTGATGACCTTCGCGAACGGGACCAGCGTCAGCAGCGTGAGAGCCGCTGTCACGATGAAGACGGCGCGGATACCGAGCTAGCTCGGCCAGCAGGCCACCGAGCAGGGCGCCGAGCGAGAGGGCGCCGAAGCCGATGAAGCGGTAGACGGCGCTGACGCGGCCACGTAGCGCGTCGGGGACGACGCGCTGCTGGAGCGATGTGGCGGCGATGCCCCACATCGGCCCGCCGATCGCGCCGATGACGACTGCCAGTCCGACCAGGAACGGGTTGACCGTCAGCGCCGCCGCGCCGAAGCCGATGGCATTGCCAATGATGTTGATGCCGATGCACCAGCGACGTCCAAACCGCCGGCTGACCGGCGCGGCCAGCAGCGTGCCGATGATGCCGCCGATCCCGCCGCCAGTCAGAACGAGTCCGTACTGGAAGGTCGACAGCCCCATCGGCCCTGGCTCGACGGCGTAGAGGACGAAGACGGCGGCCCAGCCGGTCCAGCAGCCGTTGATGACGGCCGCCATCAGCGCGATCGTCCGCAGCAGCGGCTGGCTCCAGAGGAAGCGGACTCCGTCGGCGATCTCATGGGCGAGGTGGCGACGAACGGCTGGTGCAGGCCAGTAGCTGCCGCGCAGGAGCAGTAACGTCCCAAAGGCAAGCGCGAACCCGACGCTACCACTGGCCAGCCCAACCGCCAGCCCGATCGCCGCCAGCGCGCCGCCGAGCGGTGTCGCCAGCACCTCGACCGTCATCTGGACGCCGATCAGCCGCGTGTTGGCGCGTTCCAGCCCACCGCGTTCGACGACCATCGGCGTGATCGCCTGCGTCGTCGGCTCGATGAACGTCTCGCTGATGCCGTAGGCGAAGGCTGCGATCACAAGCAGCGGCAACGACACGACACCCAGCGACCAGAGTAGCGCCAGCGCCGCCAGGACCGCGACACGAGCGGCGTTGACACCGAGCAGAATGCCGCGCCGGTCGAGGCGATCGACCAACGCCCCGGCCGGCAGGCTGACGATCAGCCACGGCGCGCTGAGCGCGAACGCGACCAGCGAGACGCGCAGCGGAGAGCGCGTCAGATCAGCCGCCAGCAGCGGGAAGAGCAGCTTCGTGATCTCGCCGGTGACATAGGAGAGTGCTGTCGCCAGCCAGAGCACTGCTGAAACGTTCAGCGGTGATTCGTCGGAAGATACCCATCTCGTTCACATACTCCAGGAACTGCTGCCGTTGCCCCGGCTGCATGCAGCAGCCAACCGCCAACGGTCGCGGGACACGACAAGACCGCGGACGGCAACGCCACGCCCACGGCAGTTCAGGAACGGGATGGATCGAAGATGAGGATTACGTTGTGCCGCTCCCTACGCCGCTGGCGTGGGAGCGCAAAGACAGGCGAACGACATGCGTCCTCCTTGCTACGAGACGGCCACCATCGCGGCGACCGACGCGGATTGTAGCATGGAGGCGATTACTCACCTGCTGCAGCCGTCACGAGCGGCGTTCCTGCCGGGCGGACCGTCTGTTCAGCGGCGCGGACGAGCGGGACGGCGATCAGCGTCAACGTGATCAGGATGGCTCCGGCAGCGGCGAACGGCAGGAACTGGGCGGTGTCGTAGAGCCAGACGCCGAAGAGGGCCGCGCTGGCCGCTCCGAAGGTGCCAATCGTCGCGAAGGTACCCTGGACTCGCCCCTGGATACGCGGATCGGCGACCGAGGCGAGGTACGCGTCTAGCGCTGGTGTCGGGATCGTCGCCACGGCCCCTTCCAGCAGACCAATGACCAGGATGCCGGGGATCCACTGGACGAGGCCGTAACAGATAATGAGAAATGCCATCGTCAGGTTCCCGAACAGGATTTTCGCCCATCGCTTGCCGCTGTCGGCCAGCCGCCCGCCGATCGGCGTCATCAGCAGGAAGGCCAGCGAGAAGGTGCTGTAGGTGATGCCGATCACGAAGTCGCTGGCGCCGAGGTCGTCGAGGTAGATGCTCCAGATCCCCGTGAACATTCCTTCGAGAATCCGGCTGCCGAAGCCGAGCAGGAACGCGCCGACCAGTGGGCGCGTCAACATCGCCGCGTATGGGATGCGTGGGGCGTCGGCATCCTGACCGGCTGGCTTCGGCGCGTGCAGGTTGAAGGCAGCCCAGATGGCGAGGAGGATGTTGGCAATCGCCGCGATCAGGAAGACCGGGTTGCGTCCCAGCGGGCTGGCCAGGGTGCCACCGATTGGTGGACCGAGCATCAGCCCGCCACCGAAGGCCGCGAACAGCCAGGCGTACGCCCGCCCACGGACCTCCATTGGCGTTACGTCGGCGATCAGCGCCCGTAGTGCCGGCATGATCATCGCCAGCGCGACTCCCTGGACGACGCGCAGCCCGATGAACGCCGGCGCGGATTCGGCAAAGACGAAGCCGCCTGTCGCGACCCCCTCGACGGCGAAGCCGAGCGCGATCAGCGGCGTCCGTCCGACCCGGTCGGAGAGCGCGCCGAACGGCATCTGCAGGAACATCTGGGCAATCAGGTAGCTGGCCGCCATCACGCCGATCACTCGCAGCGAGATCCCACGGTCGCGCGCGATCAGCGTCAGGTACGGCACCGTCAGGCCGAAGGCTGCCCCGGCGAAGCCCGCCAGCAGCATCACCTTGCCGAGCGCCGGATCGAGCAGAATGGCCGGAAACGGGAGTCGCATCAGGGTATCCAGACGGCAGCATCAGATGCCGACCACCATGCTGGGACGGCGAGCAAGCGTACCAACCGTACCCGTTTGATGGAAACAAGATGGAGAGTGATTCATGAGGAGCGATAGCGCTACATCAGGATGACTATGGTACGAATGACCATAATTCAGCGATCTTGCCGTTCTCGAAACGAAGGATGTCGACGCCCGGATATGATTTCTGGCCACCGTCTGTCGTCGTGTAGGTCCCGGTCCAGCGAGCGGCGACGCGGTCCGCTTCGGCTATCAGATCGTCAATCGTGATTCGTAAGCCTGGGACCATCGCTCGGACTGCCGGGATGAACTGCTTCTGTCCGGCTGGTCCGCGCGGCGTCCCTTCTGGCACATTGTGGTGCAGAAAGTCGCTGGTAAAGAGTGCGTCAGCCTGCTCGACATTCCGGTGCTCCATAGATCCTCGAGCAATCGTCGGGCGATAGCCTTATGCTCCTCAACTGACATGATCAGTGCTCCTTCGCGCGATTTGGTAGTTACGCCTGCCGCCATCCTAAGCCACACATCAGTGGGTTGGTAGAGTACGGATCGCACAGATCAAGGACGAAGTAGGAGAGCGAGAATGGCAATGAGCGTCAACCTGAATCGGCATCAATTGATCGCTGAAGCAGATCCAGCCAACGTCCGCGCCACGATCCGAGCCGGTGAGTGGGCGACGCACACGGCCGGACTCGCGCCAGGCTACACGCAGGCGAACCTCGTCATCCTGCCGCGCGAATTGGCATACGACTTCCTGCTGTTTGCGGTCCGTAACCCGAAACCCTGCCCGATCATCGACGTGACAGATGTTGGCTCGCCGATTCCAATCCAGGCCGCTCCGGAGGCTGATCTGCGGACCGATCTGCCACGTTACCGTGTCTACGAGCATGGCGAACTGGTTGAGGAACCGACCGACATCCGCCACCGCTGGCGCGACGACATGGTCGCCTTCCTGCTTGGTTGCAGCTTTACGTTCGAGCATGCGCTGGTCGAGGCTGGGATCCCGTTGCGACACCTGGAGTGTGGCGACGGCGTCCCGATGTACGTCACCAACCGCGCCTGTGTTCCGGCCGGGAGCTTCAGCGGCCCGCTCGTCGTCTCGATGCGGCCGATCCGCGAGGACCAGGTCGAGCGCGCTTCGGATATCTCTGCCCGCTATGCACGCGCCCACGGCGCACCCGTCCACATCGGCGACCCCGCCGCGCTCGGCATCACCGACCTCGCTACGCCCGCCTGGGGAGATCCGACTGAGATTCACTCCGGCGAAGTCCCGGTCTTCTGGGCCTGTGGCGTCACTCCGCAGGCCGTCGTTCTCCAGTCGAAGCCGCCGCTGGCCATCACCCACTCTCCCGGCCACATGTTCGTGACCGACGTGCCGATTGGCGCACTCGTCTAAGCAGCCACCGCTGCTGGCGAAACAGAAACGACACGCGCAAATCCCGTATGATGGTACGCGGCCAATGTGAAGGGACCGGAGAGCAGGGATACCCGGCGTGGGATTACAGGCGCGACTCGTAGAACTCTGGCGGACACCCGCCGGGCGGGGTTTCATCCTGCTGGCGATTATGTCGGCCTGCTTCGGGCTGGCGATGTCGGCTCACGAGACGGTTGTCACCAACTACTTCGAGGATGTCCTCGGGCTGGAAGGACCACAGTTCGGCTACATCACCGCCATCCGGGAGGTGCCCGGCTTCCTGATGATCTTCCTGACGGCCATCTTCTACCGCCTTTCGATCCAGCGACTGACCGCGCTCGCGCTCGTCCTGCTGACGGTCGGGTACATCTTCTTTGGCCTGTCGAACTCGTTCTGGACGGTCGCGCCCTGGGTCATCATCTCCTCGATGGGCTATCACACCGTCCTGCAGACACAGTACGCGCTTGGCATGAGCCTGACGACCGAGCAGCGCAGTGGCCGGATCCTGGGCCAGATGGGCGCGATCCACAATGGCGGCGCGATGCTGGCGATGGTGATGGTGCTGATCACCTTCCACTACGACCTGCTCTCGTTTCGCGCCACGTTCGTGATCGCCGGTGTGCTGGCCCTCATCGCGGCACTGGCGATCTTCCGTTTCCCAAGCCTCAACGATGGCCGTGAGCAGGCGGTGACGCCGCAGCGTGAGAAATTCGTCCTGCGGCGCTCCTATCGCTTTTACTACTATCTGAGCCTGCTCGATGGCGCTCGCCAGCAGATTTTCTTCTCGTTTGGCCTCTGGGTACTGGTCCACGAGTACGGGATGGGTGTCCCGGAGATTTCGGCGTTGCTGATCGTCGTCCGTGGTGGCGCGATGTTCGCCAGCCCGTGGATCGGCCGAATGATCGACATGCACGGTGAACGACAGATGCTCTCGATCGTCAACGTCGCCTACCTGTTCGCGCTCGGCGGTTACGCGCTGGTCAACAACGTCTACATCGCCAGCGCATGTTATGTCATCTACTCGTTCATCTTCCCCTTCTCGTCGATTGGCGCGGCGACCTACCTGCGCAAGGTCGCTGTTGGCCGTGAGATCGCGCCGTCGCTGGCAATGGGGGTGACCTTGCAGCACACGGCTGCGATCGTCGTCCCGGTCACGACCGGCTTCATCCTCAACTACGTTGGCTTCCAGGTGCCGTTCCTGATCGCCTGCGTCTTCGCGATCATGACCTTCTTCGTCACCCAGCGGCTCGACCCGTTGACGCAGAAATCCCCGGCACGTATCGCCGAGGACGAAGCACGTGAGGCACATCTGGTGGTTGAGAAGGAACAGGCAATGGTGCCTGCCAGGTAGTTCGAAACGGTGGAACAGACGGATGTTTCGGCGGTAGGGCTACATTTCCAGATCATCCAGGGCAAACACCTGAATATCGGTCACCCGGCGTAGTCGATGGTCGTTGGTCAGGAATGCCTGGCAATCGCTCTCGACCGCGGTAGCGATTTGAAGCGCATCGGGAGTGCGTATCCCCCACCGTGCGCGCAAGTCAGCAGCCCGTTTGGCGATCGTCGTGTCGACCGCGACGAGTGAAACGTGGCGACTGTGGAGAAGCAGCGAGCGATAATCACGCTCAAGTCGCTGGTTGCCGATCTGCATCGGCTTGGTTAGAACCTCAGTCAGCGTCACAACCGAAGCGACGCCAGAGACGATACCGGCATCCACACGCCTGAGCATCTCTCTGACGATCTGTATGTAATCGGGGTGGCGTTCAATGAAATAGATGAAGACGGTGGAATCAATCCCAATTGACGTGATTCTTGATAGCGCGTCATCCAACGTGGTCAGACATCACGCTCCCACTCATCACGAAGTTCGTCAACATACTCTTGTGCGTCAACTCCCTGCCAGATCTCAGCCCCAAGCCCTTCAAGCTCCAGGATGCTCCGCTCCTTCGGCTCGTCTTCTTCGTTGTCTCCTACGAGATCACTTGCGATCACGGCGAGCAGGCGCAGGCGAACCGCCGGAGGTAGCGGCTTGATGTGCCGTGTATAGATCTGCTCAATATCGGATCGTGCTGCCATTGTTCACCTCTTTCCTCCATCTTAGCAGACGACATTGTGGAGCTTTTCGGGCTTCATCCGATAGTCGGTGGTTGTGCACGCCAGATACGCCACATTCTGGTCTCATCCTGCCGTCAGCCAACGCTCGAACCAGGCGATCACAAGCGCACAGTAGCTGTCGTGGAACGCGCGGCTTGTCTCCCAGTGTGGCGCGTCAATCTCAATGATCTCGCGCGGACCGCCGAGCCGCTCGGCTGAGCCTCGCACGGGTCCGGCAGGCCAGATGCGGCTGCGGCTGGAAATAATGACCTGGACCGGGGTGGTGCAGGACTCGAACGATACATCTGGGTGTCGTGGCGTGATGAGCGACCTGCCCAGTGAGACTCGCCCACGCCGCAGACTGCATGGGTCGTCCGCGAGATCCTGACGGTAGGTGGCATCGCCCGGGCCGGCGAAGACGTGCCGCCACGGGATCGTCCACTGCCCTGGCAGGCTCGCGCTCGGATACATCCGGTCTACCAGTCGGAACACCGGGCGAATGAGGCGTGTTGCGGCTGGATGGATCCAGCCGGCCGCGTGTGGATCGCCGTACTCGAACAAGGTATGGACCGACAGTGCGGTGATCCGTGGGTCGTTGGCGAGTGCGTAGTAGGCGAGCACGCCATCTTCAGCATTGCCGATGGCAAAGCGCGGTCCGTCGTAGCGCGCCGTGGCCCAGGCGGCGAGATCGCGCCAGGCAGCGATCATCTCGTCGACGGTTGCCGCTCCGCGCGTGCCGGTACTCTCACCCATGCCGGGCATGTCGAACTGGACGACCCGCCAGCCACGCCGCCAGAACGGCAGGTGGAAGCGGGCGAACGACATCCCGTACCCCAACAGGCCGTGAGCTAACATCGCCGTCGGCGCCTCGCTGGCTGGCTGCTCGTAGACGCGGACACGTAACTGGTTGCCGTTGGAGATGACGGTGTCTGGCTGAATAGCGCGACAGATCTCATCCAGCTCGTCAGCATCGTAGTAGCGATGCCAGTGTGGAACCGGGCCGGAGCTCACCCCCGACTTCCCCGGCGGCGCATGACGAGCGCGAGTACCCCTGCGCCACCTGCCGCCAGCGCGCCGGCCACCTTGGTTCGATGCCGGCGCAACTGGACCTGGGCAGCGACCGCTTTCATCGACGCATTCCAGGCGCGCGTGCCGGGTTCCGGCAAGAGGCCGAGCTGCCGCATCAGACCGAGGTCGTCGGATGCACCCCAGCGCTCGCGCACCTGGCCATCCTCGATCCGGCAGATGTTGACGCTCCTGATCTCAATCGACTTGCCGGTTGGCGGAATGCCGAGGAATGGCGCCGTGTGCGTGCCGCGGAGCGTCAGCACCTCACCGACGAGGTCATCTTCACTGATGACGGTGTCAACCGACATGACCAGGTCCGGGAACGCGTCCCGAAAGGTCCTCATCAGCGTCAGGACTCCCTCAGGGCCCTGTTCGAGGCCGGGGATCGGTGGCAACGTATGGTCATAGTGGTCGGGATGCAGGATTTCCCGCGCGACGGCGAAGTTGCCCTTGTTCCAGAGTTCGTCGTAGAAACGGCGCGCGAGACGGTGATTGAACTCGATCTGAGCGGCTGGATCGGGTGCGGTTTGAACCATGCATTTCTCCTCGTGTGAACGACATCGCTGAATCGTTGCCGAGGTTCATATAGCAATGGTGTGTCGACGCCTGCCATCCGGTAGACATGTCAGGGAGTTGTGATATCCGCGTCCGGAAAGTGAAATCAGTATAGCAGAGCGCCTCAGCCAGACATCCGGTCCGCTCGATGCGGGTTGAGCGGCAAGCAGGAACACGGCAACCGCCCCGGAGCAGGCTCCGGGGCGGTTGTGGCTTACCGTGCGATGTCAGGTTGGCGGGAGATTACTCCGAGACCAGCGAGACGTTCGCGGCGCGGCTGCGGCTGGCGTTGCGCGGATCCGGCTCTTCGGTGAACTCAACGCGCTGACCCTCTTCGAGCATGTCGAAGCCGTAGTCAGCCACGCTGGACTGGTGGAAGAACAGGTCCGACCCATTGCCCTGAGCGTTGTCAGGAGCGATGAAGCCGAAGCCCTTATCGCGCAGCATTGACTTGATAATTCCGGTTGCCATCTGGCAATTCCTTTCCTTTCGTCGGTGACGTCCGGTCCGGAAGCACAGATACCCCGGCCAGGCCACAACAACGGCCCCAGCCGAGCTTGCTTACTCACTCTGCCTGCCACGTTGAGCGTGCGGAATGGTTCTTCCGCTGCGCACGACAGGCATTGTCATACCTGAGGTAACAAGAGCATACCATAATGGGAAGCCCGGAACGAACTTTCCTGTTGGTCATCGTTTCGCTGCCGAAATGCTTGACTCGTGGCGGCATGTGTCCTTCGATCGGGAGCGATTCGCCAACGTGTCGAATGTTCTGCTAGACGGGTTCCTCGACCGGTCGGACGGATCGGTGACGAATGCGCTGCATGATGGCTGCCGTCTCGGTCGCTGGGACGCCGAAGCGGTGGAGGGCGAAGCGCGTCATCTCGATCGCCAGGTCCAGCTCGCCGTGAATCGTCTCGGTCGCGCCGTGCGCCATGTGCCACTCACGCTCAGCTTCGGTATGGGTTCGGACGACGATTGCCAGCCGTGGCGCGATCGCTCGGGCCTGATCGACGATCCTGCGGGCCGTCAGCGCATCCGGGACGGCCACGACGAGGACCCGCGCCCGGCTCAGGTTGACACGCTGGAGTAGCAACGGGTGATCGGCTGAGCCGGCCAGCGCGTGGACGCCGTTGTCGCGCAGATCGCGGACGATGCGCTGGTCCTGCTCGACGACGACCATCGGGAAGCCGCGCCGGAGCAGCGCGTCGCCGATGACCCGGCCGACCCGCCCATAGCCGCAGACGATGGCATGTCCGCGAATCGCCGGTTGTCCGTCGGTCTCCAGCATCGACAATTCGCCGGTCGGAGGGCGGCGCCGTTCCCACCAACCGGCGGCCCGGTGACCGAGCGAATGCATGGCCGGCGAGAGGACGATACTGACGGCAGCACCGGCCAGCATCAGGCTGAAGACGTCGCCCGAGATCGCGCCGAGGTTGGCTCCGAGCCGGGCCAGCAGGAACGAGAACTCGGCCGATTGCGCCAACCCAGCGCCGACCAGAATCGCGATCCGCATCGGGTACTTGAACGCCAGCGAGATCATAACGACCATCAGCCCCTTGACGACGACAATCATCACGACCGTTACCGCCACCAGCGGCAGGTTGCGCAGGACGAAGCCGGGATCGACCAGGATGCCGACTGAGACGAAGAAGAGCCCGGCAAAGATGTCGCGTAGCGGCTCGATGTCGCCGAGGATCTGGTGCGACAGCTCGGACTCGCTGATGACGACACCTGCGACGAACGCCCCGATCGCGACCGAGAGCCCGAACAGCGATGACAGATAGGCGGTCCCGATCGCGACTGCGCCGACCGTCAGGACGAACACCTCGCGATTGCGCAGGTTGGCGACATGGTCGAACAGCCACGGCAACACCCGCGAGCCGATCGGGATCAACAGGATCATGAAGATTCCGACCTTGATCGTCGCCCAGACCAGGTCGGTGGCCAGCCCATCGCCGCCTTCCGCCAGCGCCGTCAGGACGACGACGAGCACGATTGTGCTCAGGTCCTGGACGGTTGACCAGGCAATGCCGATCCGGCCGGGAACCGAATCCGGCTCGCCCCGTTCGGCCAGCACTTTGCTCAGGACGGTGCTGGACGAGTTTGAGAGGACGGAGCCGAAGAAGAGCGCCTCCAGCCAGGTCCAGCCGAGCGCGATCCCGACCAGAAAGCCTGCCCCGATCATCAGCAGCACCTGGAGTCCGCCGCCGAACAGCGCGACCCCACCAACCCGCTTCAGGTCGTCGAACGAGAGCTGCATGCCGATCGCGAACATCAGCAGGATGACGCCGACGTTGGCCAGCTCATCAACGGCGACCTGGTCGCCGACGAAGCCTGGCGTATACGGCCCGATCACGATCCCGGCCAGTATGTAGCCAAGCGTCACCGACTGCCGCAATCGGGCGGCGATCATGGCACCGGCGAAGGCCGTCCCTAACGCGAACGCGAGATTGACGAGTAACCCGGAGTTTTCCATGGACCTCCTGTAGCGGCTGGATCTGCAGGTTCGCAGCCCAACGCGCTGTACGGTGTGGTCCGGTCGGCTCAATGCCGGTCCGCATTCGTCTACCTGCCGGACAGATAGACACGGGCATCCGTCCCTGTCGGATAACCGGCAGAGGCACGATGCCTCAACGTCGTCATGTCATGATGTGAAAACCGCGACTCCAGACAGCCGAGAGGCTGTCCACCACGCTCACGCTCGTATTTTACCGAATAGGTGACGCGCGGTGCGCGATGCGTAACGGGGAACGTCTCCTTCAACACCCTGATGCTGCTTGTCATCATTACTGGCGGAGGGCTGACATAGCAATGTTCCGCGCCACGCTTCACGCGTCACCACGATAGACTGACACTGCGTGGGATCAGCGTAGGAAACAGGTGAGCAGGAGAGGACGAGTCATCGTGGAAGCAGGGCAGCAGCTACTCTGGTGGCAGTCGGGCGTCATCTATCAGGTCTATCCGCGCAGCTTCCGCGACAGTAACGGTGATGGCACCGGCGACCTGGCCGGCGTGATCGAGAAGCTGGACTACCTGAGCGACACGCTCGGCGTCGACGCCATCTGGCTTTCGCCATTCTATCCGTCACCGATGGCCGACTTCGGCTACGACGTTGCCGACTATTGCGCGGTCGATCCGCTCTTTGGCGATCTGGAGACGTTCGACCGGCTGCTGGCCGGAGCCCACGAGCGCGACATCCGTGTCATCATCGACTTCGTTCCGAACCACTCGTCCGACCAGCACCCGTGGTTCATCGAATCACGCGCTTCGCGCGACAGCCCAAAGCGCGACTGGTACGTCTGGGCCGACGCACGGCCGGATGGCTCGCCACCCAACAACTGGTTCTCGATCTTCGGCGGGTCGGCCTGGCAGTGGGACGAGCCGACTGGCCAGTACTACCTGCACTCCTTCCTCGTCGAGCAGCCCGACCTGAACTGGCACAACCCGGAGGTGCGGGCCGCGATGCTGGACGCGATGCGCTTCTGGCTGGCGAGGGGCGTCGACGGCTTCCGGCTTGACGCAATCCACTGCATGGTGAAGGACGTCCAGCTCCGCGACAACCCGCCAAATACTGAGGGTATCCAGCTCATCCACCGTCCGCAGGAGGAATTCGACCAGCAGGTGCATGTCTACGACTATGCGACTGATGAACTGCACTGCGTTCTTCGCGATATGCGCGCCGTCCTCGACGAGTTCACTGAGAGGGTCGGCATCGGCGAGATCCACGTCTTCGACTGGCCGAAGTGGGCCAGTTACTATGGCGAGCAACTCGACGAATTGCATTTGCCGTTCAACTTCGGGCTACTGGGGATCGATTGGGACGCGAACGAGGTTCGCGAGCTCGTGACGACCATGCAACAGGTCATCCCGACTGGCGGCTGGCCGAACTACGTCCTTGGCAACCACGATGAATCGCGAATCGCCAGCCGGATCGGTCCCGAGCAGGCGCGCGTCGCGATGATGCTGCTGCTCACCCTGCGCGGGACGCCGACGATCTACAACGGCGACGAGTTGGGCATGGTCGATGTTCCGGTCGCCCTCGACGCTGTCCAGGACCCGTGGGGCAGAACGTCCGGCACGATGGGCCGCGATCCGGAACGCGCGCCGATGCTCTGGGACGATTCACCCAACGCCGGCTTCACGACGCCAGACGCTACACCCTGGCTCCCAATCGAGGATGGCTACGAGATCCTCAACGTCGAGGCTCAACGAGACGATCCGACCTCGATGCTGACCCTCACTCGCCGCCTGCTCGCCCTTCGCCGCGCCAGCCGTGCGCTGATGCTCGGCGACTACGAGCCGATCACCGACATTCCCGATGACTGCCTCGTCTACGAGCGTATCTCAGGCGCCGACCGTTACCTGATCGCGCTCAACTTCACCGGCGAGCCGCGCAGCCTCACACTGCCGTCCCACCCGACCGGCACCGTCGTCCTCTCGACCCACCTCGACCGCGACGGCGAAGAACTGCTGACGACGTTCGAGTTGCGTGGTCATGAGGGCTGTGTCGTGCACATCGTGCCGTCACCATAGGGGTCGATCCAGCCAGCGCCCGCTAAAACGTAAGGCGCAGGATGATGTAAGGAGCCATTCGCTCACAAGGGAAACCGATCATGGTCATCGCCCGTATGACCTCAAAGGGATAGATAACCGTTCCGACGTCCAGGATCAGCGCGACATCCCCAGCGACTGATCGTCAGCGCCGCTATCGTGACGGCGGCGCGCATGCTC
The DNA here is from genome assembly GCA_963763325.1 of uncultured Chloroflexia bacterium. Lineage (GTDB taxonomy): Bacteria > Chloroflexota > Chloroflexia > Thermomicrobiales > CFX8 > JBBECJ01. Next base: position 377,835 of record CAVXOL010000019.1, on the reverse strand, counting down.
AACCCTCGACACTCAGTTCAGAATCCCGTGCTCGCCGCGTCTTCGTCCTCGTGACGCTGCCTGGATACTCGCGCACGCATGTTGCCCTATATGACAAAACCGACGACGGCTTATCCGGCATCGGCACATAGACTCATTGACAAATTAGGTAAGGCTAATATACTCATTGCATGTTGCTTGTATCGTGATTGGACAAAGTGCAACGCATGCCCGACTGGAAGCGATTTAACCGGCGAGACTTTTTGCGATTCGGCGCGGCAAGCGCAGCCGTTGTCGGTTCGGCTGGGGCGCTCGGCGTCCTCATACCCGAGTCGGGCCGGGCGGAAGTTGACGGACCGCACGCGCACCCCGCGACGTCACGACAACAGTCCGAGACGGACCACGACGGCCACTCGCTCTCGATGACGGTTGGAGATGTTGGCCCGGACGCGATCGGGATCGACCCGATGGAGTTACCTGACGACGTTCGACTACGGCACCGTCAGCACGCTGCCGAACGGGCAGACGCTACGCGAGTACGAGATCGTCGCCTTCGACAAGGAGATCGAGATCGCGCCGGGCGTCTTCTTCCCGGCCTGGACCTACAACGGCCAGGTGCCGGGGCCGACGATCCGCTGCAACGAGGGTGACCGGCTGCGGCTGCACTTCACCAACGCCGGCAGCCACCCGCACACGATCCACTACCACGGTATCCATTCCAGCTTCATGGACGGCGTGACCGGCATCGGTCGCGGCAACATCGAGGTCGGCGAAACGTTTACCTACGAGTTCGATGCCGACACCGTTCGGCATGCCACCTGTATCACTGTCACGCGATCCCGCTCAAGCGGCACATCCACAAGGGGCTCTACGGCGCATTCATCATCAACCCCGACCCGGAGAAGCATGGCGACACAGGCCGCCGCTCGCGCCATCCCGACTACGACGAATCGAAGGAGTGGCAGGAGTTCGTGATGGTCATGAACGCCTTCGACACGACCTTCGACGGCGAGAACGAGGTCTACGCCGTCAACACGTCGCCTTCCACTACATGAAGCACCCGATCCGCGTCGAGCGCGACCGGCCGGTGCGCGTCTACCTGATCAACATGACCGAGTTCGACCCGATCAACTCGTTCCACCTGCACGCCAACTTCTTCGATTACTACGATCACGGCACGACGCTGGAACCGACGCTGAAGACGGTCGACACGATCATGCAGTGTCAGGCGCAGCGCGGAATCCTCGAAATCTCGTTCGCGGGGTTCGAGCCGGGCCTCTACATGTTCCACGCCCACCAGTCCGAGTTCCCTGAGCTTGGCTGGATGAGTGCGTTCGAGGTTGTCGAGTAGCGTTGGACGGGAATCGAGGAGCTATCGATGTCTGACGTCGCACTGAACGATCCGGAGGTTCGGGCGTCGCCGCGCTGAAGCGGATCGTCCGCGCGAGGATCTGCGCTGGATCGGACTGGGGCTGTTGCCGCTCGTCCTGCTGGCGGGAGTTCTGGCGCTGATCGTCGCGACCGACGCTGGCCTGGGCGATCGCAAGGTCCCGCCGATCGAGACGCTGAACGTCCAGCGCGTGACGCTGCCGGAACCGAACCGGATCACCCTCGATGTCGTCAACGACGGCCCCGACGAGATCACGATCGCCCAGGTGATGGTCGACGATGCCTATTGGCAATTCGAGCTCGACGGCCCGCAAACGCTCGACCGGCTGGAATCGACGACGATCGACATCCCCTACCCGTGGGTCGAGGGCGAGGCACACGCGATCGCGATCATCTCCGCGACTGGTGTCGTCTTCGATGCCGAGGTTCCTGTCGCGATCGAGTCGCCCGAGACCAATGCGGCGACGTTCGCGCGCTTCGCGTTGATTGGCATCTATGTCGGCGTCATCCCGGTCGCGCTCGGCCTGCTCTGGTACCCGTTCATGCGCCGCCTCAGCGGTAACGCGATGCGCTTCATCCTGGCGCTGACGGTCGGTCTGCTCGTCTTCCTCGCGATCGACATGTTCGGGGAAGCCCAGGAGGTTGCGCTGGCTGTTCCAGCTGCCTTCGAGGGGCCGCTGCTTGTGCCGATCGTCGCATTGCTGGCCTTCCTGCTGCTGATGACAATCTCGTCGCGCAAGAGTGACGCGCCTCGCAAAGGGCTGGCCGTTGCGTATCAGATCGCGCTCGGGATCGGCCTCCACAACCTTGGCGAGGGGCTGGCGATTGGCGCCGCATTCGCGCTCGGTGAGGTCGCGCTGGGTGTCTTCCTCGTCATCGGCTTCACGCTCCACAACGTCACCGAGGGTGTCGGCATCGCCGCGCCGATCCTGCGTGAGCGGCCCGCGATGAAGCACTTCGCCGGGCTGGCGCTACTGGCTGGCGCGCCGGCCATCCTCGGCGTCTGGATCGGCGGCTTCATCTACTCGCCGCTCTGGACGACGATCTTCCTCGCAATCGGTATCGGCGCGATCGTTCAGGTTGTCGTCGAGGTGACGCGGATCATCATGCGTGGCACCGCTCGCGAGAACCAGCCCTGGCTCAACTGGACGACCTTCAGCGGCGTCACGGCCGGCATCGCGATCATGTACGTCACTGCACTCCTGGTCGCGGCCTGAAGCATTTCCCCGGTCGTCCCGATCCGCGGATCAGGACGACCGGGGAAACGGCTCCTCATCCACGGAGAACGCATGTCGAGATCATCCTCGAAAGCCAGCCAACTTACCCCAGCCATCGAGGACTACCTTCGTGCCATCCTGACACTCGGGGGCCATGATGACACGACTACCATCTGCGCAATCGCGGATCGGCTGTCGATCACGCGTGCGTCGGCATCGCAGATGGTGCGGCGATGGTCAGCCTCGATCTGGTCAGTCACGATCGCTACGGTGCGGTCGGCCTGACGCTGGAAGGCATGGCTAGCGTCGAGGATATCCTGCGACGCTACACGCTGATCGAAGTCGTACCTCATCACAGCCCTTGGCTACGCCCCGGAGATGTGCGCCGCTGAAGCCGATCGGATCGAGCACGCGATTTCGGACCAGTTGGCCGAGCGCATCGAAACGATCCTCGGGCTACCGCCAGTCGTCAGCACGGCACTGGTATCCTCGGGCACGCTGGCAGAGCCCAACATCCTCTTCACCACATCACAGTTGCCTCCCCGGTACGCTGGTTGCGTATACCTGTAGGTGACAGAAGCCTGCCTACGGCGTCTGTCATCGTTCATTGACTATCTCAGGAAGAGGCTTCTGATTTGCGATATCTCGCGCTCGCCGTGGACTTCGGCGGCACACTGGCAAAGAACGGCAAGGTCACGAAGAAGTCCATCATCGCACTCGAGAAGATGGTCGATTCCGGCAGGCGACTGATTCTTGTCACTGGACGCGAGCTGCCGGTGCTGCAACAGCAGTTTGACCGGCTCGACCTGTTCGACTACGTCGTCGCCGAGAACGGCGGCCTGCTCTACCACCCGAAGACGAAGGCCGAGACGGTCCTCGGCGAGGCTCCACCAACCGAACTGGTTGAGGCGCTCCGCGCTCGTGGCGTTAAGAAGTTGACGGTCGGCCACTCGATCGTCGCGACCGTGCGGCCGTACGAGACGACGGCGCTCGAAGTGATCCAGGAACTTGGGCTGGAATGGCAGATCATCTTCAACAAGGATGCTGTCATGCTGCTGCCGGCTTCGGTCAACAAGGAGTCCGGCACGCGCGCGGCTCTCGAAGCGATGCATCTCTCCCCGCACAATGTCGCTGGTATCGGCGAAGCCGAGAACGACCACGCCTTCCTGAGTCTTTGCGAGGGGTCGGCGGCCGTCGCCAACGCGCTTCCGTCCATTCAGGAGCGCGCAGATGTGGTGATGAAGGGCGAGTATGGCGCCGGCGTCGTCGAGTTCATCGAGATGATCATCGAAGACGACCTGGCCAGCATCGCACCAAAGCGCACCCGCCACGACATCCTGCTCGGCCCCCGAGCTGGCGGGTCGAACGGCAAGAAGCAGGACGTCTCGCTCAAGCCGTATGGCACAAGCATCCTCGTCGCCGGGCCGTCCGGTAGCGGGAAATCGACGGCGTCAACCGCCATCATGGAGCGGCTGGCCGAGGAGGGATACCAGTTCTGCCTGATCGACCCTGAGGGCGACTACGAGAGCTTCGCAGGCGCGATCACCTTCGGCAACCATGATCTCGCGCCGAATGTCGATGAGGCGTTGCAACTGCTGGCCCACCCGGCAGAGAACGTCGTCATCAATCTGCTCGGCGTCCGGCTCGAAGACCGGCCCGGCTTCTTCGCCTCGCTGCTGCCGCGCTTGCAGGAGCTACGCGTCAAGACCGGCCGGCCGCACTGGATCATCGTTGATGAGGTCCATCACCTGCTGCCGCGCGACTGGAAGCCGTCCGACACGACGATCCCGCGTCAGTTCGGCGAGATGCTGATGATCACCGTCCACCCCGACTGGGTCGCGCCGGGCGTCCTCTCGGAGGTCAACACGATCATCGCCGTTGGCGGCGACGTCGATGCAACCTTCGGCGGTTTCGCGAAGGCGCTCAAGATCAAGCCCCCGAAGGTTGCGGACGCCGATCTGGAACCCGGTCAGGTGATTCTCTGGCAGCGGGGTAGCCGGACGAAGCCGGTCAAGGTCGAGGTTACGCCAGCCAAGGCCGAGCGTCGCCGCCACCAGCGCAAGTACGCTGCTGGTGAACTGATCTACGAGGAGCACTTCGTCTTCCGCGGTCCGAAGGAGACGCTCAATCTGCGCGCCCAGAACCTGATCGTCTTCCTCCAGATGGCCGAAGGGATCGACGACGAGACCTGGACCTGGCACCTCGAACGCGGTGACTACACCAACTGGTTCCGCCACGTCATCAAGGACGACGACCTGGCCGACGCTGCCGAGAAGGTCGCCAGCGCGAAGAAGATCTCCCCGGACAAGAGCCGCGAGAAGATCCGCGACGAGGTCGAGAAGCGCTATACCTTGCCGGCGAACTGGTCGCCATAGCAACCGTTCCCGTCTACTGAGTGTCGTTGGTGCGTGGCCGATACGTTTGGTGGCCACTGCTTGGGACCTCTATGCTATGTCTCCGCGTTCCGTACTCTGACAGACTTCCAGCAGGCATGTTGCCCTTCTGTTACGCGGAGTAGACGATGACCGTACGCACGTACCGTGACCGAAAGCCGGTTGTCGCCGAATCCGCGCCGAAGCCGCTGATTCTCGACCGTGGGCCGGACCTGCCTTCCGCTACGGAGGTGGCGCCGAGTATCGGCACGGTCCTGGTGGTCGATGACGACAGCCGCATCCGCAAACTGGTGTCAGTCGCCCTCGAGCGCGCCGGGTACGACGTCGTCACCGCCATTGACGGCCTCGACGCACTGGCACGCGTCAGCGATGCGGCTCCCGATCTGATCATCACCGACGTGATGATGCCTAACATGGACGGCTTTCGGTTGCTCTCCTACCTGCGGACGGTTTCCGAGACCCGCGCCATCCCGGTCCTGATGCTGACGGCGAGAGGCGGCACGGACGACATCGTCAATGGTCTCGAACTTGGCGCCGACGATTATCTCGCCAAGCCATTTGAGATGAGCGAGTTGCTTGCGCGAGTGCACGCCAAGGTTGAGCGGCCTCCAACACCGCCCGGCGCGATGGCGCAGGATCGGCGCACGGGTTTGCTCGGCGAGCAGGCGTTTCGCGGTGAACTGAGCCGGGAAATCATGCGTAGCCGCCGGAGCCGCCGGCCAGGGTGTCTGGCGTATCTCCAACTTGACGAACTGGCGTTGCTGCGTGCCAGGCTTGGGCAGCGCAGTGATGCGCGGATTGCCAGGCGAGTCGCCGCGCTGGTCGATCAGGACGCCTTGCCGCTCGAGATGCTCGGCCGCGACACCGACGGGCGCTTCCTGATCCTGATGCCGGAAACCGATTCCTCGACTGCCTACCGTCGTCTCCAGTTGCTCGTACGGAGGATCACAGAGTCCAATTTCGATCTCGGGTCAGAGCATGTTCGCTTCACACCCAACATCGGCTTCGCCGAGTACGATGCCGACTCGGTTGTGAGCAAAATTGTCGAACGGGCTCGACTGGCGCTGGCCCACGCCGCCCATCAACTCGACCTCGATCCCAAGCGGTATGTGGCGGAGGTAAACCGGCCCGCGACGCCGGCTGCATCCGTTGACGACGGCCGGATCAGGACATCACGGTCGAGCCGCCGGACGCTGGTGCAGATCGCGCTGACCCAACTGGCGAGCATCGTCATCCCGTTCTGTGTCTACGTTGCGCTAGCCAGCCGCGGTATCAACATCGTGCCGGTCGTCTACATCGTCGTCGTCCTGGCGCTGGTGACGACGGCAGTGCTGATCTGGGCCGAGGGAATCTGCGCGCTCCGACCACAACGCCCGCCACGTGAGCCGGGCAGCCAGTATCCGCCGGCCAGCGCGATCATCGCCGCCTATCTCCCCAACGAAGCGGCAACGATCATCGACACGATCGAGGCATTCCAGCGGCTGGATTATCCCGGGCCGCTGCAGATCATCCTCGCCTACAACACCCCACGCTCGCATCCGGTTGAAGAGGAGTTGCGCCAGATTGCGAGCCTCGATTCACGTTTCATCCCGATCCGCGTCGACGGCAGCGGCTCAAAGGCGCAGAACGTCAATGCCGCCCTGGGGGTTGCCGACGGTGAGTTCATTGGCGTCTTCGATGCCGATCATCACCCCGATCCAGACAACTTCACGCGTGCATGGCGCTGGCTCAGTAACGGTTATGACGTCGTCCAGGGACACTGTCTGGTACGCAATGGCGATGAATCCTGGATCGCGCGGGTGGTTGCGGTCGAGTTCGAGTCAATCTACGCCGTGTCGCACCCTGGCCGGACCCGCCTGCATGGTTTCGGCATCTTCGGCGGTAGCAATGGCTACTGGAGGGCTGACCTCCTGCGCCAGACGCGGATGCACGGCTTCATGCTCACCGAGGACATCGACTCGTCGATGCGTGTCATCCAGCAGGGATACCGGATCGCGACCGACCCGAAGATCGTCTCGCGTGAACTGGCTCCAGTCACGCTGACGGCCCTCTGGAACCAACGCCTGCGCTGGGCACAGGGCTGGTTTCAGGTCGCCTTCAAGCACACCTGGCGCGGACTACGTAGCCAGACGCTGACTCCACGCCAGAAGGCGGGGCTGGTCTATCTGCTGGCCTGGCGTGAGATCTATCCCTGGATCTCTATGCAGATGATCCCGATCATGCTGTTCTGGATCTGGCAATACGGGTTCGAGCACATCAACTGGGTTGTGCCGCTCTGGTTGATGACGACTCTCTTCACCCAGAGTGCCGGGCCGGGACAGCTGCTCTTTACCTACCGCCTGGCTGACGAGCAGATCCAGCAACGGGGACGATGGTTCCTCTTCTATCTCGTCGTCGGCATCTTTGCCTACACCTGGTTCAAAAACATCGTGACGCTTGTCGCCCAGGCGAAGCAGGTCATGCGGGAATCGTCCTGGGAGGTCACCCCGCGCACGGCACGAGAGGCTGAGCAGTCGTGACGACGTTGACGCGCCACAGTCATCTGCATGCCGTCGCGGCGGTCATGCAGCGCCGGCACGGTTCATTGCGAGAAGCGGGCAGTACGTTGCTGCGCGCGCTTATCGACCAACTCGGTGTCCGAACCGCCTACCTTGCCCGTGTCGATCGCGAAGATCAGGTGCTGCGCGTGCTCGTCGTCGAGAGCCGCCCGGACGGATGCGCGCTCCAGCATGGGTCAAAGCTTTGCCTGTCGCAGACGTTTTGTGCCGGAATCAGCGATTCGGGTACATCGGATACACTGGCGATCAACGACATCTCACGCGATCCACGCTACCAGTCGCATCCGATCGTGTCCGAGCTCTCGTCTGCGCGCAGCTACCTCGGAGCGCGCATCACCCTGGCGGATGGCTCGCAGTTCGGCACGCTGGCGGCAATCGACCGCGTTCCAAGGGAAATCACGCCCGACGACGTTGACTTCGTCCAGGCGTTGGCCTGCTTCATCGCACGCCAGATTGACCGCGAACGCATCCAGAAACGGCTCGACGTGGCTGCGACCGCCCAGCGTGCGGTCAACGTCGACCTCGAACGGGTCAACCACGTCAGGAGCGATTTCGTCAAGATCGCCAGCCACGAGTTCCGCACCGCACTGGCCGGCATTCAGGGATTCAGTGAGATGATCCGCGACGAAGACCTCTCACTCGCTGAGATCAGAGAGTTCGCGGACGACATCAATACGGATGCCCACCGGTTGAACACGATGATCGACGAGATGCTCAATCTCGACCGTTTGGAGGCCGGCCAGATCGACCTCGCGATGGTCCCGACCGACCTCAACGCGATCGTGCGTTCCGTCGTGCCACTCCTTCTGCAACCAGGCAGTGACACTCGCATCAACCTCCGGTCGTCGGGCGGGCTGATCGTCAATGGCGACCGAGGGCGATTGGCCGAGGTCATTGAGCGGCTTGTGCAGCACGCGATTACGCGCTCGCCGGCTGGTGGTGAGATCGATGTCGCAACCGGCGCCGAAGGCGGTGTCGCTCACGTTGACATCCGTGATCGCGGCCAAGGCATGACCCAGCCCCAAATCAACAGCATGTTCGATCTGGCGAGCCATGTCGATGCGGAAACCGGACATTTCAGGCCGGCTGCTGGCTTCGGTTTAGCGATCGTCCGACAGATCGTCGAACTCCATGGAGGTAGCGTCTGGACGAAAAGCAATGGGGTCAGCGGAGCACAGGTTCACCTGACCATTCCGTTAGCGGAGATCTCAGGATAATCAGCAGATGATCCTTGCACATCTCCTGGTCGTCGATGACGATGATCGACTGCGCACGCTGTTCGCCACCTATCTCACGCGGCAGGGCTACCGGGTCAGCCAGGCCGGAGATGGGCTGGATGCACTGCTACGACTACGGCAGGAACCGGTCGATCTCCTGATTACCGACGTGAACATGCCCCGGCTCGATGGCCTCGGGCTGGTTCGACGCATCCGCATGGGAGCGGACACCGCTCAAATCCCGATTATCCTCTTCAGTGGCGTCATCGACGATGACGAAGCCCGCCGCGCCATCGACGCCGGCGTTGATGTCTATCTCGACAAGTCCGGCGACCTCAAGCAACTTGCTGCTGCCGTCGCCCGGCTGTTACCGATGCGGCCGACGATGCCAGAGGTCGACAGGTCACGCTCGGACCCGATGTCAACGGAATGATGGCGCAGGACCGGAGGCAACGTCTCCGGCCCCACGCTTTCTCCGAGACAGCCTGGATCAGCGGCTGGTAACGACGGTATCCCCCGGCGCGTACAGGTTCATCAGGACGTTGAGCGCCGTCAGCGCGCCGTTGTCGCCGGTCAGGTAGGTGCCCCGCCCCGGCCGTCGAGGGCGATCACGGAGCGTTCGCCGACGACGTTCGCGCCGTGTCGATCCATGACGAGCGAAGTGTTCTCGCTGATGCCGAAGACGATCGTCGCCGGGTCGGCTGCCGCCAGGTTGTAGAGGCGACCCCAGCGCTGGTCCCAGGTCACGAGTGGCTCGAAAGCGGCCCCATCGATGATTCCCAGCCCCGGCGCGATTGTGACGCCGTCGGCCTGGAAGTCCTCGATTCCAACATCCTGGTAGTCGTCGTCGGTCGGGTCGGGATCGGTGACGTACCAGTCGCCCATGACAGCCGTCATCGCACCGTCGGTCATCACCAGCGGCGCACCGAGCGTCGCAAGCCGCACGAGCAGGCGGAACTCGTCGTCGGCGACGGCTTCTGCCATCAGTGACTGGTCACCTCCAACGAAGATGACGGCTCTGGACTGGACCAGCCGCCACCACAGACCGAGATCCAACTCGTCGGAGCCGTATGCATAGGTCTTGATCGGGTAGCCTGCGCTGAGGTAGGGATCGAGCGCACCGGCGTACTGGGCGGCCAATGCCTGGCTGTCGCTCACACTTGCTGTCCCGGCCGCGATGATGATGACCTCACCTTCGCGTCCGGCTTCAAGTCGGTTGACGAAGTCCTGGACGACCGGTCCGTCGAACTCCAGCAGGTCACCGCCGAGGAACACGGTCGAACGACCTGGCAGTCGCAGCATCTGCTGCGACCAGTCGCCCTGGTCTTCCAGGACGAGGTCATCACCGTTCAGAACCGGCATTCGGCGGTCCACATCGTACGTGAACTGTTCCGCCGGGTGTGTTCCAATGATGTGCGTCAGCAGGTCGCGGGCCGAGAGCGTCTCATTCGGGCCGTTCCAGGCAAACGTCGCATCCTGCGACTCGCCGTCGATCACCGCGATTGACGAGTCGCCAAACACCCGCGAGAGGATCGACTCGTTCGTCAGCGCGACGCCGGTTCCGTAGTCGACGCCGACGCCGAGCCGGCTGTCGCCGCTGTACTGCTCGTCCGACTGGGCGACGATGTTGAGCAGGCGCCCGAAGCGACCGCGCTCGTAGAAGTGCTGGTCGAAGATGATCGTCTCGGAGCCGAAGATCAGACCGCGTTCGTCGTCACCGTCGTTGGCCCACCAGATGATGACCTTGTCGCGCTCGAGCGCGTTGTACGGCCAGCCCGGATCGGTGTAGCCGTTGATCATGTCCTGCGATTCGACAGCCGCGCCGGCACTCGTCCCGCCGAAGACGACGCCGCTTTCGTAGGCAGCGTTCATTGCTGTCTCGGCCGGCGAGTTGGCCAGGACGTGCATCGCGATGCCCTGGTCTCCGCCGAGGATGTACGAGCCGTCCGTCTCCTCGTTGTAGTAGAGTGCGCTGTTCTCTGGTGTCAACCCGTCGTTACGGTCGAAGAGCAGCAACAGCTGCGCGTCGCAACTACTGAAGCCGCCCAACTCAGCCAGGACGGTGTTGCAGGCGTCTTCTACCTGCTGCGTCCGCTCTTCAGCCAGCTCGATGTTCTCGGCCCGGTCGTCCGGATCGTCCCCATACGAGGCCGGGTTGACCAGGATCAGCACCATCTCCCCATCGGCATGCTCGATCACCAGTCGCGCGAACTGCTCTAACGTTTCGGTCGTGTAGCCGCCACCAATTGGCGCCAGCGTCCGCTCCGACTGCGCCGCCCCCAACGCTGGTACCAGCAGTGAAGCCAGCAACAACAGCGTCACTGGCAGCACTCGCCACCGGCGAACAGATTTCCCCCGCGCTAGCATCGCTGCGACCCTCCCTTACCCGGCACGATGACCGAGCCTCGCTATGTTCGAAGCACCTATGGCGCACTCGCAACATTGTAGCCACGATCCTGACGGGACGTGAGACGCCATCGGCTATCATCTGCGCGGCCAGTGGGCTGATGGGATGATGAGAATGGGGATCGAACTCGTGGTGGATGCAACATGGCTGGAAGAGCATTCGGATGCTGAGGAGGCCGCGGCACTGACGGTGCGGCTCGTCAATCAGCGCAGTTACCCCGGTGAGGAGACGGGCGCGCAACAGGTTGTCGCGGAATGGTTTCGAGAGAACGGGATTGCGCCGGAGTTGCAGGATCTCAAGGATGGTCGCCAGAATGTCATCGTGACGATTGCGAACGGCGATGGTCCGGTTCTGCTACTGAACGGCCACGTCGATACCGTCCTCGCGGCCGAAGGGTGGCAACACGATCCGTGGCAGACGTGGCGCGAGGGTGACACGCTCTACGGTCTCGGTGCCTGCGACATGAAGTCGGGCGTTGCTGCCGCAATGATGGCGACCCGCGCGCTGGCAAGGCGGACAGATCTCTGGAGCGGAACCCTCATCTTCACGTCCGTCGTCGATGAAGAGGCGTACTCGGTTGGCGCGCTCGGGCTCGTCGAGCGGGGCATCCGCGCCGACGCCTGCATTGTGACCGAGGCAAACTGGGAGCGGCCGAACCTCGGAGGCGTCGGTAAGGTGTTGGTTCGGGCCGATATCACCGGTAAGGCGGCTCATGGTTCCTGGCCTGCCGACGGAATCAATGCTGCGGTCGAGGCTGCTCGGCTCGTTGCCCGGCTTGACGAGCTGCCGATGGGGCAGCATCCGCGGATGACGCCAACCCAGACGGTTCTCGCGCTGAACAGTGGCAGCCCCCAGTATGTCATTACTGTGCCAGAGACGGCGCGCTTCACCATCAACCGTCACACGATCCCAGGCGAGACTGGCGAGCAGGTGCTGGCCGACATTCGCCAGCTCGCTGCGTCACTCGACTCACCGGCGTCGTTCGAGTTCGCGATCGACCCACCCTATTACCCTGCCTGGGAGACGGACGCCACCGATCCGCTCGTCGAGCGCTTCAGCCGCGCCTATGCCGCAGAAGCCGGGCATGAGCCGGAGTTCCAGTACAACCAGGGTGTCGCCGACACCAACTACTTCTCCACCGACCTCGGCATCCCGTGCATCCAGTTCGGTCCGTACGGAAGCAATTACCATCAGGCCAATGAGTGGGTCAATGTCCCCAGCATCGGCGCGACTGTCCGCGTCGTGCTCAGGACCGCGTTGGCAACATTCAATGGCTAGTGGTCAGTCGGCAGTTTTCAGCGCGTAGCTCGGGTTGGCATCAGCAAAGCCGGTGATCGGTTCGCTCTGGACGAGTTGGCCGGTATTGACGAGCCGTAGCAGCCGGTCACGCATTCGTTCGGGCGACAGGCCGAACTGGGCCGCCAGTTCGACCAGCGGATGGCCGTCTGTGGTTGGGTGTGCCTGCATCCAGGCAATGACGTCTTCGGAGAATTCTCCGGTCATGTTCGTTCCTTTACAGGCGCGTTTACGCGTTGTGCCGCTTCGGCGCGGTTGGCGGAACGGCGATCTGGCCGTTCCGCTGGATCATCGCTGTGGGCGGGATTGAGGGTTACGACGTGTTCAGGACACACCCGCGGCAGGGCAGGCCCAACCTGCACTGTGACGGGGCGTCACCGTTCGTGGTGCCATCCAGTATACTCATGTTTCCCGCACTGGATGGTGCAGGTCAAAATTGAGAGCGGGTTCACATGGTCCTCGAATCGCTGGAGATCATTCCCAGCCGCCAGCACATCGGCCACGGATTCTTCTTCAAACCCCACAAAACCGCCTATACCTACCGCCTTGCTCCAGACCGTCACCCGGCTGAGCCACGCTTCTGGTGCATCTGGATCCACCGTTGTGGCCCCGGAGGCGCCCCGGATACCGGCGAGCGGGCCTGGTTGAGTGACGAGACGATTACACGCGACGACATGGCCAGCACCATCAGCGAGATTCGCGAGAATTTTCCCGCCTGGATCGCGAAGGGTGGCGACGCGCTTCAGACCTGGCTCGAAGAGCCGGCCCCGGCTCCCGTCAAGCCCTAGAAACCCGCGCCTTAACCTTCAAGAAACTCATCAGATACGTTGAAAGGTTCCGAGCAGGTATGGCGGATTCCGGTGCCCCACTTGACGATCACAGCCGGGGCTGACCCGACCCGGCCAATTCTCCACACTGCAACTCGTCCCGCTCACCATACGAGAGCAGCGTGCTGAAACGTTGTCCAGCCATGCCGTACTGTGTCGACGTGTGGACCTTGGGTTGGGTCCGATCTGCGACCGGACCCCGCGAGCGTGGCACTATCCTTCAAAGTATCGTATCTAGAAGATGCCGAGGCTGTACTGGTCGCTCAGGCACGAGAGAATATCGTCGGTGACACGATCGGTAATCTCATCTTTGCGTGCGCTGTTCTCGCCAGCCAGAGCGATCAGTTCCTCGTTGGTGAGCGTGTTGGAGACATCCAGCGCGCACTCGCTAGCGTCCTCGATGATCGGGTTCAGCAAGAACGTCAACTCCGATGGGATCGTCGTCTCCAGACAGGTTTCCAGGATGTCTTCGGTCAGCGATGTTTCGTCCATTGACAGGCTGATCAAGAGGTCCGCTGTCAGGTTGCGTTCCAGACACGACTGAATAGAGTCGTCGTCCGTTACCGCGACGGTTGGCGGAATGAACGGCGTCGGCGAAGGCGTCTCTGTCGGTACTGGCGACGGCGTTGGTGACGGTGTTGCTGTCGCTGTTGCGGTCACCGTTGCGGTTGGCGTCGGTGCCGGGTCGTCGCCGCCGGTCGAGCAGGCAACGAGCACCAGCGACAGTAGCGACAGCAGTAATCCGATCCTGGCTGGAAGCCAGCGTCCTCGTTTTGCGTGCCGGTCCGTCATCCTGTCCCCCATTCAGCCGGTCGGTCGTGGCCGGGCCGTCGAGCGTGGCGCCAGGACGCGTCCCGGGCGCCACGCTGCGGAGGGCTATTGGAGGTCGATGCCCAGGTCGGCTGACAGGCACTCAAGTGTGGCGGACGTGATGTCCTCGATCGCGGCCTCGTCACCATCTTCGATCGCGGCAACGTCCTCATCACTCAGGTCAGCGGCGGCATCGCTGCCGCAGGTTCCGGCCTGCTCAATGATTGGATCGAGCTGGCTGACCATCGATTCAGGCAGCGCATCGCCGAGGCACTCACGGTACATCGACTCGGCGCTCTCGGTGTCGCCGTCGCGCAGGTCGTTGACAATGTCGCCGTCTGTGCTCGACTGGAGGCAGAGGCCGATTGCCATTGCGTCGCCCGTGTTGCTGGATGCACCGGTCGTGTTGCCGGTGTCAGCCTCGGTCGCGGTAGTGCTACCGCTTGATGTCGTCTCGGTTGTTGTCGTGCTGTCGTCGCTGTCGTCGTCACCGTTATCGTCACTACCACAGGCAGCAACGAGCGTCAGCATCAGAAAGCCAATCAGTGCGATGCTCAAGGTGCTGAGCCAGGAGCGGTGCGTCAGTCTTCCAGTCAATGCGGGTCTCCCTTTCGATCGTCGTATCTCTGCGATTCTTTCAGCCAGTACCTGCATGGCACCGGCTGGGTCAGTTACGCATCTGGCGTTCCACGGCAGCGCGGGCGTGAGACGCGATACAGACAACGCGATTCAGGAGTGTGGAATGTGATGAGATATAGCAACGAGCAGATTGAGGCTGGATAGCGTGAGGCGCTGAAGACACGGCGCCGTCTTGAGAGAGCGGACACGACTCCACTCTCTCAAGACGGCGCAGACCTGAACGTCCACGGATTGGCTGATGGCCGACAGCGGATAGCTGACGACTGACCGCTACTCGCCGATCTGTCTCGCCCAGGGTGTCTCAGAGAATTCACCCACGAGGCCACTGGGAAGAATGAAGCGGGCTGTCACCTGGCCCCACGGTTCGGTCTTCGGTTGCTGCGTGAGTGTCAGTCCGCGTTCGGTGGACACCTGTGCGGCCTCCTCGACCGAATCGACCTCGAAGCCCATCGCGAAACCGAGCGGCACCTGGTCAGCCAACGCGGCGTCGCCGAGGATCGCTTCGGCGGCGTGCCTCCTGCCCCAGAGCCCATAGTGCCCGATGCCGGCCACCTTCACCTCGGCATACGGCTCGGAGCCGTCGTACTCCACCTCAAGACCGAGCACATCACGATAAAACGCAACTGCTGCCGCAACATCCTCAACGATCTCGCCGACGCCCGCCACATGCCTGATCATCTGACCTCCTCGTGGATCCGAACTCAATTGTAGGGAGAGCCAGCGTATGCGAACATATGTTCGCTGTCAACCGGCATTTGAGGGACTACGGGCCACGTGTCAAGGCCGGGCGATCCTTCGCTGCGGCTCAGGATGACACCCCAACGGGGTCGGCTCTGCCCGTGCATCCCTACGTCCCCATATCCCTACGTCCCTCAAACTCCGCCAGCGTCTTCTCGTCTGGCGGGTAGACGCCAAGGATGCTGGAGCCGGCGCGAATCTTTTCGAGAATGAACTCTTCGCGTTCCTCCTGCTCGCGGGAAGCGAAGGCGACCTCCTCGGCGACGGCACGCGGGATGATGACGACTCCATCGGCGTCGCCGACAACGACATCTCCCGGCATGACCAGGACGCCGGCACAGCCGATCGGGACGTTCATGTCTGCCGGGTGGTGGCGTGCCGTGCTCTGTGTCTGATGGGTTGCGCGGATGTAGGCCGGCAGCCCGATCTCGCGGAAGGCAGAGGTATCGCGCATCGCGCCGTCGGTGACGATCCCGGCCGCGCCGCGGACCAGGATTCGCTCGGCCAGGATGTTGCCGAGCGTGGCTGCCCCGACATCATTGCGCGCGTCGATGACCAGCACGTCGCCAGGACCAACCGCCTCGACTGCCAGCCGCTGAGCGCTGGTCGTGTTGTCGATGTCGACCAGGTCGAGATCTTCGCGCATTGGAACGTAGCGCAGTGTGAAGGCATAGCCAACCATCCGCATGTCGGGCCTGGTGGCCGTCAGCCCGGCTAGAAACGTGTTGCGGAAGCCCCGCTTGAGCAGCTGGGTCGTGATTGTCGCCGTGCTGGCGCATCGCAGCGCCTCGGTCGCTGCGGAAGAGAGATATCCTATTGGTCGGTCCTGACTATCCAATTCTTCCTCCTTCAATTCGGGACCAGGTAGCACGATCTCCACGGAATCCGTGTGCGACACGGGGTGCAGTTGCCCTGCACGGTGTCCGGCCCGGTGGTGCGATGAGGATAACGTCGGGTAGCCCATGTGCCGCTGGGCCAGGCGCACGACGCACCGGATGCCAACCTGTTCGCGCACCCATGATGGCATAGTCGATTGTTCTGTACTGCGGATGGCCCGCCTGTCCAGCCAGCATCCCGACCGATTCGGTGTCATGGTGTCGTTGCTCTCGTCCTGTCAGTACTGGGCAGTCTGAGAGCGGCCGTATGCTGGACGGCATTCTCATTGTGCAGCAGCCTCCCTCGGCGTCCTGAGCTACAGCGAAGGACCTCTCCGCCTTGACTGGTGAGTCCGCTGGCGCAGGGGGTTCGCTGTCACTCAGGGTGATGGGGGAGTGCTACGCTGTCGTCACATACGTGTCGCGCAGCACGAAAGGGAGCGTCCGGTGGAGACATCGCGAATCGGCTGTATCGGACTCGGTGCGATGGGGCTGCCGATCGCGCAGCGGTTGATCGAAGCCGGCTACTCCGTCTCGGTCAATAACCGCAGCCGGCCGAGTGTCGATACACTCGTCGCGCTCGGCGCTGAACCGTTGCCGGATGCCGCAGCGATTGGTGCGGCCTGTGACGTCGTTCTGACGGCGCTGCCGACGCCGGAGGCCGTCCGGGAGGTGTATCTCGGCGAGCGTGGGTTGCTGGACGGTGCGAGAGAGGGCGCCATTCTGATCTGACCTCTCGACCGTCAGCCCGGAACTCAGCCGCGAAATCGAACGGGCGGCGAGCAAGCGGGGTGTCACGTTTCTGGACGCTCCAATTTCCGGAGGGCCGGAAGGGGCCGTCAACGGGACGCTGACAATCATGTGTGGCGGCGATGGCGAGGCATTCGAGCGCGTTCGCCCGGTCTTCGAGGTGTTCGGCGAGCGCATTTACTACGTCGGGCCGTCTGGCGCCGGCTGCACGATCAAGCTCGTCAACCAGCTCCTCGTCTCGATTCACGCCGTGGCGACTGCCGAAGCCCTGGCGCTGGCGACGAAGGCGGGGGCCGATCCGGCGCTGACATTCGAGGTTGTCCGGAATGCCTGGGGCAACTCGCGCGTCTTCGAGCGTTCGTTTCCGCTGATGCTGGCAGGGAATGACGATGGCGGAGCCAACATCAGCATCGTCCTCAAAGACATCACCGTCATCCTCGACCTCGCCCGCGAACTTGGACTGCCACTCGGCCTCGGCGCTGCCGCCAGCGAGGCGCTGACCGCCGCCCGGGACCAGGGATACGGAGCACGCGACATCGCGGCGCTACGGTTGCTGTTTACCTCCGATGATGCGGCGCAGCAGCCTGATTGAGCGCAAGCGCCGGATAGTTTGTCAGTCGTCGATCTCATACGATGAGTGCAGGAAGAATCGATTGGATGGCGCCTCGTGAGGGAATCAACATGCTTGAGACGATTGCAATGACCGCGACAGACGATCCGTTGACCGATGAGGAGCGCTGGAAGGCGTTCGAGGCGCGCGATGCCGGCTACGATGGCCGCTTTGTGGTTGGTGTTCGCAGCACTGGCATCTACTGCCGCCCATCCTGCCCGGCCCGACGACCGTTACGCCAGAATGTCGTCTTCTACCCGGTCGGCGAGGTTGCCGCGCGCGACGGCTACCGCCCGTGCCGCCGCTGCAAGCCGGAAGACGTGTTGCCTCAGGCGCGCGCCGTCGAGCAGGCGAGCCGCTACATCGAGGAGCACCTCGACCGCAACGTAACGCTTGACGAACTGGGCGAGGCGGTCGGCATGTCGCCCCATCACCTGCAACGCACCTTCAAGCGCATGCTGGGCATCTCGCCGCGTGCCTACGCCGACGCCCTCCGGCTCGGCACTGTCAAAGTCGGGCTACGCGAGCGGAGCGACGTGACGACCGCGATGTACGACGCCGGATACGGCTCCAGCAGCCGCCTCTACGAACGCGCACCCGGCCAGCTGGGCATGACGCCCGGCGCCTATCTGCGGGGCGGGAGGGGGATGTCGATCGGCTACACGATCGCCGATTGCCGGCTCGGCCGTCTTCTGGTCGGCGCGACCGAGCATGGCGTCTCGGCTATCTACCTGGGTGACGACGACGCCGAGCTGGAAGCGACGCTCCGCGCCGAGTATCCGGCCGCCGAGATCGTGCGTGACGACAGCGGCCTGGACGAGTGGGTGGCCGAGATTGCGGCGCACCTCTCCGGCCGGTTGCCGCATCTCGACCTTCCGCTCGACGTGCAGACGACCGCCTTCAAGCGCCGTGTCTGGGAGGCGTTGCGCGAGATTCCGTATGGCGCCACTCGCGGCTACGCTGAGATCGCGAAACAGATCGGCCAGCCGACTGCCGTCCGCGCCGTCGCCTCCGCCTGCGCAACCAACCCGGTCGCGCTGCTGGTTCCCTGCCACCGTGTCGTCCGCTCCGACGGCACGACTGGCGGCTACCGCTGGGGCGAGGAGCGCAAGCAGGCTCTGCTTGCGTTGGAGCGTGGCGAGTAGCTGAACACCGGGCACTCATCCTGCATACCCCTCACTGACATACAATCGTGTCGCGCATCGTCGTGGGCGATCGCGCCGCCGGATTCGTTCGACGTGAGGGGATGCGCTGGTGGAGTGGATATCCAGTCCTGAGATCTGGGTTGCGCTGTTGACGCTGACAGCGCTGGAAATTGTCCTTGGGATCGACAACATCATCTTCATCTCGATCCTGGTCGCCAAGCTGCCCAAGGAGGTGCAGCAGAAGGCGCGGCTGATCGGGCTGGGTGGCGCGATGATCATGCGCATCCTGCTGCTGTTCTCGTTGTCGTGGGTGATCGGGCTGACAGAACCGTGGTTCACGATTGCCGACCAGGAGATATCCGGTCGCGATGTGATCCTGATCCTCGGTGGTCTCTTCCTGCTCGGTAAGGCGACCTACGAGATCCATGAGAAGCTTGAAGGGCATGAGGGGCATGCCAGCTCGAAGGTCGCAGCGGGGTTCACCAGCATCATCATCCAGATCATGCTGTTGGACATCGTCTTCTCGCTCGACTCGGTCATCACCGCCGTCGGGATGGCTGACGATGTCGAGGTGATGATCGCTGCCGTCGTGATCGCGATCGGCGTCATGATGATCTCGGCCAAGACGATCAGTGAGTTCGTCGACCAGCACCCAACCGTCAAGATGCTTGCGCTCTCGTTCCTGCTGCTGATCGGTATGTCGCTTGTCGCCGAAGGGTTTGAGCAGCACATCCCGAAGGGCTACATCTACTTCGCGATGGGTTTCTCGGTCCTGGTCGAGATGCTCAATCTGCGACTGCGTGGGAAGACCAAGGAGCCGCCGGTCCACCTGCGATCTGGCTACACCGACGAGACGCACACACAAAGCGTCAAGCCCGACACCGCGCCGGGAACGTAAAGCGGTCGGGAATCGGACGTCGGGACTCGGGCGTATCGAACGAAGATGTGCCCTGTCCTCCCTCCGATTCCCGATTCCCGACCCTCACGGCACACCTGATGCTGATACCCTTCCAACAGGCCACGCGTATCTCGTTCGTACGCACTGAAGGGTGGAGTCTTGTCGTCTGGTGATATGCAGCCGCTCTGGTGGCAGTCGGGGGTGGTCTATCAGATCTATCCGCGTAGCTTCCGTGACAGTAACGGCGACGGTGTCGGCGATCTGGCTGGCGCGATCGAGAAGCTGGACTACCTGAGCGAGACACTCGGTGTCGATGCCATCTGGCTCTCGCCATTCTTCCCGTCCCCGATGGCCGATTTTGGCTACGATGTCTCCGACTACTGCGATGTCGATCCGCTCTTCGGCGATCTGGCAACGTTCGACCGGCTCGTCGCGGAGGCGCACGCGCGAGACATGCGCGTCATCATCGACTATGTGCCGAACCATACGTCCGACCAGCACCCTTGGTTCATCGAATCGCGTTCCTCGCGCGACAACCCGAAGCGTGACTGGTATATCTGGCGCGACCCGGAACCTGACGGAAGCCTCCCCAACAACTGGCAGGCCAGCTTCGGCGGTCCGGCATGGACGCTCGACGAGACGACCGGCCAGTATTACCTGCACTCGTTCCTCCCGCAGCAGCCTGACCTGAACTGGCGCAACGAGGACGTGAAAGAGGCAATGTTCGGTGTCGTGCGCTTCTGGATGGAGCGTGGCGTTGACGGCTTCCGAATCGACGTGGCCCATCGGATCATGAAGGATCCCGAGTTGCGGGATAACCCACCTGCTCCTAACGCCGATCTGGTGCGCCACAAGGACCAGGGTGACTACGACTCGCAACTGCACATCCACGACATGGGCCATGAGGACGTTCATGACGTGTACCGCGAGATGCGCTCGCTGCTTGAAGAGTACAGCGACGAGCAGCCGCGGATTGCAATCGGCGAGATCCACATCTTCGAGTTGGAAATCTGGTCGAGCTACTACGGCGGCGCGCTGGACGAGTTGCACCTGCCGTTCAATTTCGGCCTGCTGGCCGTCCCATGGGACGCGGCCGCTGTCCGCCGTTTTGTCAGTTCACTCGAAAACACGATCCCATCCGGTGCCTGGCCGAACTACGTTGTCGGTAACCACGACGAGCCGCGCGTCGCCAGCCGAATCGGGCCGGAGCGGGCACGGATCGCGATGATGCTGCTGCTCACACTGCGTGGGACGCCGACCCTTTACCAGGGCGACGAACTGGGGATGCAGGACGTGCCGGTTCCGCTGGAGAAGGTCCAGGACCCGTGGGGCATCCGCGTCGGCGATCTGAGCCTCGGCCGCGATCCCCAGCGCGCGCCGATGCTCTGGGACGCTGGTCCGAACGCTGGATTCAGCGAGCCAGGCGTCGATCCCTGGCTTCCAATCGCGCCGGATTCTGAGACGCTGAATGTTGCGAGCCAGCTCGATGATCCGCGCTCGATGCTGGCCCTGACGCGCAGGCTTCTCGCCGAACGCGCCGCCAGCCCGGCCCTCTCACTCGGCGACTACGTGCAGGTCGACGTTGATTCTGACGACTGCATGGTCTGGATACGACAGCAGGACGACGAACGCTACCTCGTCGCGCTCAACTTCACCGACCAGACACAGACGCTCAATCTGCCGGTCGGTGGTCAGGGTCAGATGGTCGCCTCAACCCGGATGGATCGCGACGGCGCTGAAGACCTTGCATCATTCAGGTTGCGCGGCAACGAGGGGTGCCTGCTGAAGCTGCCCTGACGTGGGCAGGAGTGACGAAGCCCGAGCGATGGGTCTTCCTACCTCGGGCCTCGTCACTCACCCCTCATGCTCGCGCCGGAAAGGCCAACCGTTGCGCCTGCTGGGCGATCAGTATCGTGAGCCAGAACATGACCAGCGCGTTCACGGCATGGAGGGCGGCGACATTGCTACTGTCAGTGTTGGCAAACGGGTACTGGAGACCGTAGAGGAAGAAGATGGCGACCGTGAGGACGATTGTGATGACGGGTAGCCGGCCGACTAATGCGAAAATCACGAGCAGGATCGGCAGCGTCCCGATCATCTGACCGAACGAGATGTGGTCGGACCAGCGTTCCGGCTCATCGCCGAGCAGCCCCGTGCTCAGTCCGGCTAGAAAGACCTGGACGACGATGCATGCTGCGTACAGCCACGCTGACACCGTCAGCCCAATCTGTCCCAATCGCGCGAAGCCACCTCGACGTTCCAATGTCCCATCTCCCGACTCATCCCAGCGAACATCCCGGCCGCCGTAGCGCGACCGAAACCAAGTGAACCAGACAAACATGCTATCGTGAGGGCCAGTTGCCGATTCTGGCCGGTGACCGACGTCTGTATCTGAAACGACTGCCGTGAAGCGATTGTGCGTCCTGACGTTTGCGCTCCTCATGATGTTGGCCGGCTGTTCCGGCGATGACAGTGATGAGGTAACGATTGACGGCGGCGCGGCCGGGACGACCGTCGCGCTCGACCAGGGGCAGACGCTGCGTGTTGAGCTGGAAGGAAATCCGACCACTGGCTTCGAGTGGGAGGTCAGCGCGGTTGATGAAGCAATCCTCCGCTACGAGGACAGCGATTTTGACCCTGACAGCGACGCCGAAGGCGCGTCTGGGATCGTGACGCTCACCTTCGATGCGGTCGGAACCGGCGCGACATTGCTCGAGCTGATCTACCGGCAACCCTGGGAACCGCCCTCCGATTCTCACGAGCGATTCACGGTGACCGTCCAGGTCGAATGAGCCGGTAGCCTCGCTGTGATCTCCGTCTCGCCCACGCTCGATGGCATCGTCACTGACGCGCTTGCCTTGTCTGCTGCTTGACACCAGGATCAGGGATCGGCACCATACCAGCGGATACCTGACTCACGATGCTATCTGGGATTGCACCATTCTGTCTCCGCCCGCATTCGTCCCGCGTGGCCGGCAGGCAGACGGGCAGGAGACGCTGCATGCTGATTCGTGACATCATGGCGTTCTATCCCGTCCACATCAACGTCAACGCCTCAATCCATCGCGCGGCCGAGATCATCAGCATCGCTGAGGTCAGCGACCTGATGGTTGTTGACGATCAGAAGACGTTTGTCGGTGTACTTTCCGAAGGCGATCTGATCCGGGCGGTGTTGCCCAATACCGACGAAATCCTCGCGGCGGGAGGGTCGCTGTCCGACGCGTTCGCCTTCTTCGTCGCAAAGGGGCGTGAACTCGCAACACGACCGATCGGTCCGCTCATCATCACCACGCCAATAACGATGAAGCCAACGGACGAGGCGGCGATGGCGGCGACCGTCATGGCTGAGATGCAGATCCGCCGTCTGCCGGTTGTCGATGACGGCAGGCTCGTTGGTACGGTGTCGCGGGCCGATATCTGCCGCGCGGTGCTCTACTCAGTGATGTAGGCACCGAATTCTGACGACCGGCCACACTGCCGAATGTTCGTCAGGCTGAAAGGTACGACGTGTTGACCTCCGAAGAGCCGATTCCAAGCCGCCGGGTGTTGGACCAGGCGATGGCGATCAATGAGGAACTCGGTCACGAGAACCTCGGCTTTCTATCGGAGATGCACGGTTTCCTCCCAAGTCACCAGCCGCTTCTGGAGCTTCCACCCAGCCATCGCGCCTGGGACGAGATGGTGCCGCAGATGCCCGAGTTGCACCGCACGCTCCAGTTGCGCCCGGTGTTCGACTCCATGCCACTCCTCAGCGCAACGGCAGAAGACCTTCCCGATCGCTATCTCTGCCGCGCATCCGCGCTGTTGAGCTTCTTTGCACATGCCTACGTCCGTGTTCGCAATACGCCACCTGACGCACTTCCAGCTTGCATCGAGCAGCCGTGGCAGGAGATTTCCCGCCGGTTAGGCCGGCCGGCGCCGTTCATGTCCTACCTCGACCTGATCGTCTACAACTGGAAGATCCGTGACCCGCAGCGTCCCGATCCGATGCGGGTCGAGAATCTCGAGTCTGCTGATTCCAAGCGTCGGTAACCGGGAGGAGCACGTCTTCCATCTGGCGCAGGTCGAACTGGTCGCCCAGGGAGGTCCGCTGGTCGGACGCACGATCCGGGCACAGGAAGCCGTCGTCGCACGGTGACATCGCCGCCCTGAAGACGGAGTTGCTCGGCATCCTCGAATGCCTGCGGGAGCTCACCGAGGTCACCTACCTGAAGGTTGACCCGAACGCCTACAGTGACACGTTCGTCGATCAGGCCGTCTGGGCCAAGACGGTCGCTCCATTCGCGCTGCCGATTCGCGAGGGCACGCAGGGCAACGCAGGGTCTGCCTCACCAATCTTTCCCGCTGATGGATGTGTTCCTGGGCCGGAGTCACTACGACTCGACACTCGGTCAGGAGTCCGCCCACCTGCGCGAGTGGTTTCCACCCCACTGGCAAGCATTCCTGACCGCGATCGGGCAGGTGTCGGTCCGTGCGTTTGTCGAGGGCAGCAACGATCGCAGCCTGCAAGGACTCTTTCAGGCCGTCCTCGACGGATATGCCGGTGAGAAGGGTTTCCTTGGTGTTCACCGCCTGAAGGCGTACGGGTTCCTGCGGATCGCGTTCAAGGCGGGTCGGACGGTCACGATCGGCGCGTTCGGAGACCGGTTCACCGAACAGGCCTGGGATCGAATCAACGCAGAACTCGACGAGACACGGATGGAGCGGTACACCGGCGTCGCTCAATACCGCCCGACCGGCATGCCGATGACGCTTCCAACCGCCACTGGCGTCGTGCGTAACAGCCCAGACATCTCCGATGTAGCGCGGCTCCGACTGGACGTGGCTGGCACTGGCATCCAGTACCGGCCGGGCGACCGCTGCGGTGTCTATGTCGAGAATAGTGACGAACTCGTCGATCGAACGCTGCGCTCGCTCCGAGCCAGTGGTGACGAGGTAATCCGGCTGAACCGGGCCTGGCTCGACGCGCTGCAGGTCCGCTTCGCCCGCGCCCCGGAGCCGACGTTGCGGCTGGCTGACCTCCTGCGGCTCGGGGTGATTCGTCCCGTCTCACGCGAGGTCGCCAAGTCGCTCGCGACGCTGACCGCGTCAAGCACGCTGCGGGCGATTATCGAAGCGCGCTCCGAGGATCAGTGGGAGCTGTGGGACCTCCTCGACATCCTCTACACCGGCGGGTTCGAAACGCGACGGCTCTGGAAGGCCGAGCTATGGGAAGCAGAGAGCATCTGCAACCTGGTCCCGCCCCAGCCATTTCGCCTCTACTCGATCTCGTCGGCGATGGGGGCAGACGCGACTGAGGGCGCTCGAAGGTTGGACCTGACCGTCGCCCGGCTCGACTATCTGACGCAGGACAGCGCCGTCTCCCGAGCGGAACGCCGGTCAGGGACTGCCTCGACCTTTATTCGTCGTATCGCGGCTGGGCAACTCCGCTCTGGTGCGGAACGGTCGATCCCGTTGCAGATTGTTCCGGCCTCGCGCTTCCACCTGCCCGCTGATCCAACAACGCCGATCGTGATGTTCGCGGCCGGCGCAGGCATCTCACCGTTCCGGGGATTCCTCGACGAGCGTCTCAGACAAGACGGGGGCGGTGAGAACTGGCTCTTCTTTGGGACGCGAACACCCGAGCAGTTCTACTTCCGCGAGGAACTTGAGCCGATGGTCGCCAGAGGGCGACTGCAACTCCAGGTCGCGTTCTCCGCCTCGGACACCAGCGTCCGATTCGTTCCTGACGCGGCTGGTGGGTCGTTTGTCTTTGAACCCGGTCTCCGCAGCCGGCTGGACGGATTGCTGGCAGTTGAGGACACTGCGCGAGCCATCTGGGATCTTGTCCGCCCTGTCGAGGCAGGTGGTCGCGGTGCGCACGTCTATGTCTGTGGCCGGGTCCAGTTCGCGGTGACGGTCGAACACGCACTTCGCGCGATCCTGGGGCGCTGGGCAGACGGAGCCGACGCTGAGGCTCGTACCGCACGGGCGCGGGACATGTTCTATGACCTCGTCGCTGATGGCCGCTACAAGCAGGATGTCTTCACGACCTACATGGGGCGTCCGGTTGAGGACCAGCGGCAGATCGATATCTCGGACGTCGTGCGTCACAACAACGGCCGGAATGGCTACTGGTTCATCGTCAGTGGCAAGGTCTACGACATGACTGACTTCATGCATCAACATCCCGGTGGTCAGCGGCTCATCATCGAGAACGCTGGGACCGATGCGACACACGCCTACCGCGCGGTCCAGCACCATCGCAACAGCGAGGTCGATGCGATGCTTGGGATGTACGAGATTGGTGCCGTCAGGCGCCTTCAGTTCGGAGGTGTCTGGGGTGTCGCGATCGGGGCAAGAGGACTCCGCTACGTCTCGCTGGCCGATTTCTTCCGCACCTGGGTGCGCTTTGTCTACCTCGTGGTCGACATGGAAAATGCTCTCATGAATGACTTCAGCGTCTTGAGAAACGCGCTGACCGCCGGAGAATCGCCAACGGCGATGACGCCGATGAAGGTACAGATCATCGCCGATACGCACCGTCGCTTCATGCTCAACCAGTTCCCGACGGCTGTCGGAGCGGGCATTGACGAGCTCTGGGCATTGACAACCGGTCTCTGTATGCCGGACGCGGATGTGCGCTGGTTGCGCCGGGAACTCGACATCGTCTCCGCGACCGCCAATGCCGCGTTCGTCCAGGGACTTGCCGGTCTGCTGGACGCGCGACTCGACGCGTTGCTTCACGTGCTCGATGACGATGACCCAGACTGGGACTACCTGCGGCGGCTGGGCAACCTCATTTACCGCGAAGATCGCCGGTTCCTGGCCGCTATCAAGGTTGCTCTTCGCGAGGGGCTTGAGGCATTCGAGACCTACGAGGATCGGACCATCCAGGATGGACACGAGCGTTTGCTGGCCAGTCTCAGGCAGGTGCCGGCAATCGCGGCGGACTTCTACAATCGCCTGGCAACGGAAGCGCGCGCCATCGCCGGCGACCTGCTGCCGAGCGACATCGCCGCGCCATCGGTTGCGACGACGACTGGTCAGGATGTGTCATCTCGTGCACCGTTGCTGGGTCATGGAGCCGACATCGACACGACCGCGTTGAACGCTGCCGCTGCCAGCAGCTCCGAACGGTGGTGATGCATTCGCGAGTTGATATCTGGAGGATTCATGCGCCGTAGCCGGAACCAGTTCGTGATCCTTGCGATCGTGTTCGCGTTGGCCGGCGTTGCATCACCGCTCATGCTCGTGGCGAGTGCCACTGCCGCTGATGGTTCGTTCGATCGCACATGGGCTCGCACCGACAAGCCGGTCGACGACGGCGCGGATGCTCGTTCGTGGATCTGGGGTCCCACCCCCTTCTACTGCGTCCAATCGGAACCTTACGACAGCGCGCCGGGCGGGTTTCGGCAGGTGCGCTATTATGACAAATCACGGATGGAAGACAACGCGTATCGCGGAAGCGACCCATGGGATGTCACCAACGGTTTGCTCGTCGTCGAGATGGTCGATGGCACCTACCAGATCGGCGATGCTGCCTACGACGAGTCGCCCGAACCGGCGTCGGTCAACATTGTCGGTGATCCGGGAGAGCGTCCAACCTACGCTGACATCAGCCGGCTCGATTTACGAACTGCACCGCCAGCACCGGTCGGGAGTGTCCTGACGGCGACGTTTACCGAGGACAACACGATCGGCATCGACAACAGCTATGCCAGCTCAGGTGTGACGGCCGCCAAGTATGTCCCCGAAACCGACCACTCGGTCGCGTCACCGTTCTGGACGTTCATGACGGACGAGGCGACGGTCTGGGACGACGGCCAGAATGTCACAGCGCCGCTGTTCTCGAATCCGTTCTACGCGACCGGCTATCCGATCACTGAGGCGTACTGGTCGGAGATCGTGGTGGGCGGAATCCAGCGAGACGTGCTCTGGTAGTGCTTCGAGCGACGCTGCCTCATGTACACGCCGTCAAACGCCCCGGCCTGGCAGGTGGAAGCCGGCAACGTCGGCCAGCACTACTACATCTGGCGCTATGGAGAGCTGCCAGGCGTTCCTCGCATCGCGTTTGCGTCGATGCGCACCGGCAACTGGGACATCTTCACGATCGACGCGAGTGGATCCGACCTCGTCAACCTCACCAACAGCCCGGAAGTCGAACCGACCTTCACGGTCGCTCCGGATGGCACGCGCATCGCCTTCGTTCGCGAGTATCGTCGAACAGCACCACGGTCGTTCGGCGACGTCTTCGTCATCAACAGCGACGGATCGGGCCTGGTCAATCTCACCAGCTCGTCGGAATTATCGCTGCCGCTAGTGACATCCGGAATGGACATCGCGTGGTCACCCGACAGCCGGCGGATTGCCTACAGCTGCTTGCAGTGTCCCGATCCTGGCTCCTCGCTGTACGTGATGGATGCCGACGGCTCAGATGTTCGACGCCTTCACTACTTCGAGGGCGGGAAGACGATCAGCGACCTGGCCTGGTCTCCGGACGGGACGGCGATCGCGTTCACCTACAGCCACGAGCACGAAGCCGCCGACGTCTACGTTGTCAGGCTGGAGGGATCGGAGCAGGTAATAAACCTGTCAGACCATCCCGCCAACGATTCCCAGCCGGCCTGGTCGCCGGACGGCTCCCGAATTGCCTTCTTCTCACATCGCGATGCGGGGCAGGCGGATATCTTCGTCATGCAGCCGGATGGGTCCGGAGTCATCAATCTCACTCAGGATGGCCGCGTTGCGGGCGAGATCAACTGGTCACCGGATGGCAGCCGTACCGCACTGACGATGGACCTGTCCGATTCGGCTGGCGTTGTCTACGGCGCGATCTTCGCGATCGACGCCGGCGGAACGACTCTGCAGCAATTTACGAACGGCCAGGTTGGAGCTTCGACGGATCCATACGTCGGGGATTTCTCACCGCGCTGGTCGCCGGACGGTCAGCAGCTTGCCTACGTCTCGTACCGCGATGGCAATGCGGAGATCTTTGTGATGAAGGCCGACGGGATGCAGCAGGCCAATCTCACCAACTCCCCAAGCCTTGATCGTGATCCCGTCTGGATGCCGTAATCATGCCCGTGCCTCGGTGTCACCACACGCCGTTCGGCTACGCCTCCATTCCATCTGAAGGATCCTGACACGGAACTGTAGCAGTGAGCACAACTCTCTCATGACGCTGTGATGTCGTATCGCTGATGATGTTCGGGCGTCGCCATTCCTTGTGCTCGCCTGCCGCCGTCATCGGACCTCGACGACGCGATCTAGACGGTGGCCGTGTGAAAGGAGATCCGATGCACGCACTGTTGCGGCGTCTGATCACGGCTCTCGTTTCGATGGCAGTTGTCGCGGCTCTCGCGACACCGTTTGTGGCGGCTGGTGCAATTCCTCCCGGGAACATCGCTTTCCAGCGTACCTGGGAGCGAACCGACCGGCCGGTCGCCGAGTTACGCGTCCCCCGCACCTGGATCTGGGGGCCGAGCGGGAATACCGGCGTGATCCAGGAGGCCTATGCTGAATCGCCCGGCGGCATGCGGGCCGTCCAGTACTTCGACAAGGCACGGATGGAGATTACGCATCAGAGCGCCCCGGACGACGGTTTATGGTACGTCACGACTGGCCTGTTGGCTGTCGAACTGATCTCTGGTGACATGCAGATGGGTGACAATCTGTTTGAAACCAGAGGTCCTGCTGCAATCAACGTCGCAGGAGACGAGGATGACACGACGGGGCCAACCTACGCGACGTTCACGAATCTGCTCGCTGCCGGGCCGGCAGCGTCGGGATCAACCTTGACGCAACGGCTCTCGCGAGCCGGGACGGTCACGAATGACCCGACCTTCGCGAAGTACGGCGTCACTGCCGCTCATCGTGTCCAGGTCCCGGGCATCGATCATCAGATCGCATCGCCGTTCTGGGAGTTCATGAACAGCAGCGGCGAGGTCTACGAGAATGGCCGCTATCTGACGGAACCGATCTTCGAGGATCCGTACTACGCCATCGGCTACCCCATCAGCGAGGCGTACTGGACGAAGATCAAGGTTGCCGGCACTTCCCACGATGTGCTGGTCCAGGTCTTTGAACGGCGGGTGCTGACCTACACTCCCGCCAACCCAGCCGGCTGGCGAGTCGAAATGGGCAACATCGGTCGTCACTACTACGCGTGGCGGTATGCACAGGTTCCGAAGGCGCCCGCGTCACCAACGAATCTGACACTGTCAGTCTCGAACCCGACCAACTGTACGGATGTCGCGACTGCGCCAAGCGAATGTACCTACACGCTGACGCTGGCGTGGAGGGATGCGTCCAACAATGAGGACGGGTTCAAGATCACGACCAGCTTCAATACGGCAACATACACGGCACCTGCGAACGCGACGACGTGGTCGCAGGCGTTCCCGTTGAAGCCCGGCCAGGGTGTGACGCTCTCGATCGTCGCCTGGAACGAGGCTGGTAACTCGGCGAAGGTGGTGTCGAACGCCGTGACGCCACAGGCGCCAACGCCGACAGCGGTGGCTGCTCCGTCTGACGTGATGTTACAGGCGTCGGAACCATCGGCCTGCACGTTCGCCAGCGGCGTCGCGCCCGATTGCCTCTACACACTGACAGTGACCTGGGATGACGAGTCGACAAATGAGGACGGCTTCGAGATCCGGCTGAGCTTCGCATCGACGACCTACACGGTCGCAGCCGGAGTTGAAATATGGACGCGCGAGTTCAGGCTTGAGCCTCGCGAGTGGGTCAGTGCCGACGTTCGAGCGTTCAACGAAGACCTCCAGTCGGCTTGGGTGGCGTCCGAGCCGGCCTATCTGCACGAGCCGATCCCGGCTGCTCCAACGGACGTGACGCTGGCCGTATCTGATCCGAGCGACTGTAGTTTCGTCAATCGGATTGCCGTCGAATGCACCTACAAGGTGACGGCGACGTGGACCGACCAGTCGAACAACGAGGATGGCTTCCGGGTGCGTCCCGACTTCACGGCGACGACCAAGCGCGTCGGCGAGAACGTCACGACGTGGACCGGCACATTCCGGCTACAGCCGCGCGAGTGGATCAGCGTTCAGGTGCAGGCGTACAACCTGCACGGTGAGTCCGAGTGGGTGGAATCTCCTGACGTCTATCTGAAGGAGCCGACGACCCCGACAGCTCCGACCAACGTCGTGCTGGCGATCTCGCAGCCCTCGGACTGCACGCTTGTCAACGACGTTCCAACCGAGTGTGCATACACACTGACGCTGACCTGGACGGATACGGTGAAGGACGAAGACGGCTTCCTGATCACGACCACCTTCAACGCAGAAACCTATCTGGCCGTTGCTAACGCGACGACGTGGTCGAAGACGTTCAGGCTGGTGCCAGAGAAGGACGTCGTCCTGTCAATCGCCGCGTACAACATCGTCGGGCCGTCGAGCGTGGTCGTATCCAACAAAGTGACGCCACTTCCGACGGTACTTCCGGTTCCGGAAGCGCCCGAAGAAGTCGTGCTGACCGTCTCAGCGCCGTACGACTGCGAGGGTGTCTCGTGGATGCAGACCTGCGCCTACGATGTGACGCTCACGTGGAAGGACACGTCGACGACTGAGGCAGGCTTCACGATCCGCCGGTTGCCCGACGAATTCGATCGACTGGTCGCGAAGGACGTGACCACGCTTCAAGTGACAGAGCGGTTGCACCCGGCAACCCTGCTCGCCTACGAGGTGCGCGCCGAGAACGCGGCCGGCGTCTCCGGATGGGTCCGCTCGAATGTCGTGCTGCTCCCGGCTGTCGCCGCTGGCATCCAGCAATAGGACGAGTTGGGCCGATCCGCGTACGCCGCATCGAACCGAGCCGGGGGTGGCACAAGTCATCCCCGGTCAGGCGTTTCTCGGTCTGAAATGCGGCAGGCAAGGTCGAAGTGACTTCTACGGACTCGGGACATCACAAGCGATCTACTTGCCGTGGACGAGCCGGAGGTCAGTTCGGCGGGCAGAGCCGGTTGAGTAGCCGGGACTCCAGGCCGGGCGGCAGATTCGTCTCCGCCATGGTGTACCCGGCGATCAGTTCACCGAGGCGACGTTCCTCACCGGCGCAGACCGGGCATGTTGCAAGGTGAGCGGCGATGATCCGCTCGATCTCGTCACTGTCGTCGATCGTCAGCGCCTCAAGTGCGTCGAGCAATTGGCGACAGGATTGGTGGTTGTGCGTATCCATCAGGTTGTCTCCTCGACGCTTGGGGGCGATCCATGGACGTAGGCTGCGAGCGACTCCCGCAGGGCCATCCGGGCGCGATGCAGCCGGACCTTGGCAGCCGACTCCTTGATGCCGAGTGTCCGAGCCGTCTCGATCGTGCTGAGCCCCTCGAACTCTCGCAACACGAAGACCGTCCTGAGCGTGTCGGGGAGGTCCAGGACAGCCTGCTCGATCTGCTCACGCAGTTCTGTCGATACCAGCTCACGCACCGGCTCGGAATGCTGCGGCGGTGAGTCGCCGGAGGGAAGATCTGCCGGGGCGAGATCGAAGGTATCGGTCCGGACGAGGTCAGGCTTCTTTCGGCGCAGGTGCATCAGCGCTGTGTTGAGTACGATGCGATGCAGCCAGGTCCCGAGGCTGCTCAGTCCCTTGAAATCATCAATGCGGTCGCAACTGCGGATGAAGGCTTCCTGGAGGACGTCCTCGGCTTCGTCCGGGTCTTTTGTCAACTGGAGCGCCAGGTGGTAGAGCCGCGGTGCGTAGCGCTTCAGCATGCACGAGCAAGCGTAGCGGTCCCGCCGCCGAAGTCCTTCCAGCAGTTCCGCCTCATCGTCGTAGACAGCCAGGTCGAGGTCCCACGGCTTGCTCATGACCTGTCTCTCCTTACCGATGCCGCCCACTCGCGGTCGAGCGCGGTGCTTTCCCCTGTCGCGCGAACGACAGCCAATTGTATGGCTCGCCGCCAGTCGACGCCTGGAGCGATGTAACCAGTGCGCTCGGGCTCGCATCAAACGCGTGAGTCCATCAGTCGATTGCCGAATCGGGCAAGCGCGGCCCGGAGCATACGGAAACGGAAGAAGCAGTGATCGTCGTCGGTATTGTGCTGGCAGCTCTGGTAGGGCTGTCGTTGGGTCTGATGGGGAGTGGAGGCTCGATCCTGACGGTCCCGATCTTCGTCTATATCCTCAACTTCGAGGCGAAGGAGGCGATCGCGATGAGCCTCGCGGTCGTCGGGATCACGAGTCTCATCGGCGCGATCGGCCACTGGCGCATCGGCAACGTCCACCTGCGAGTGGCGCTCATCTTTGGGGCGGTGGCGATGGTCGGGACATTTCTCGGTGCGCGCCTGTCGGTCTACATCAGCGGTGCTGTCCAGCTCCTGCTGTTCGCGATCGTGATGCTGGCAGCCGCCTTCTTCATGCTGCGCAGCCGTGCGGTCAGGGGTGATGCAGTCGTCGAGGATGGCTCAGCACCGCACCTGCCGCTGGCGCACATCGTCGTCGAGGGACTGGTCGTCGGGATCATCACCGGTCTGGTCGGGGTTGGTGGTGGGTTCCTGGTCGTGCCGGCATTGGTGCTCCTGGGCAAGCTCCCGATGCATCAGGCGGTCGGAACGTCGCTACTTGTGATCGCGATGAAGTCGGCGAGCGGCTTTGCCGGCTATCTGGATCAGGTCTCGATCGCCTGGGGAATGCTCGTCGTGTTCACTGGAGTGGCAGTGACCGGCATCCTGGCCGGCAGCTATCTGATGCGCTACGTCCCGCAGGAGATGCTCAAGCGCTCGTTCGCGATGTTCCTGATCTTCATGGGGGTCTTCATCCTGTACCAGAACCGCGACGTGATGATGCTCGGCTAGCGGCAACACGATGTAACCGCCACGGCCTCAACCGCATCTAAGCCGATGAGACGAGCGAGGAGACGCTCGTCACGCAGGAAGACCATCAGGGGAAAGGGAACAATGCAGAACCAGATCGCACTTGGAGAGATTGTCGACATCGAGGCGACCGCGCAACTTCTGGAACAGCATTCACAGATCAAGCTGATCGATGTCCGCACACCGGCAGAATTCGAGTCGTCACACATCCCAGGCAGCTATAACGTCCCGCTCGACCTGCTGCCGGAGCACCGTGAGGAACTCAGCGACGCGCTGCGGTCGCCGGCGATTCTCATCTGCCGCAGCGGTACCCGCGCCCGGCAGGCGGCGCAGTTGCTCCGCGAGGCGCGGCTGGACCGGGTCCACATTCTGGAAGGCGGGATCGCTGCCTGGGAAGCAGCCGGCAAACCACTCCGGCGCGGACGCCAGCGCTGGGGTCTTGAACGTCAGGTGCGCGGAATCGCGGGGACGCTGGTCGTGGTCGGTTCGATGGCCGGCCTCCTCGTGTCTCCGAAACTCGGATTGATCGCGGCCGCGGTTGGTGGCGGACTCGCCTACTCAGCCGCGACCGACACATGTGCAATGGGGATGCTGCTCTCGAAACTGCCATACAACCGCGGGGCGACCTGCGATATGCGACAGGTCGTCGCAACGCTGGCGACGGGAGCGGAGCATTAACGCGCAGATCCGCAGCATTTGAGGACCTTGAACCTAACACGACATCTGGAGGAGTACGATGATTCTGCGGTACATCTACAACGATCAACTGGCGCAGGCGAGCTATCTCGTCGGCTGCGCCGCGACCGGCGAAGCCCTCATCGTCGATCCGAACCGGGACATCGACCAATACATTGAGCGTGGCCGAACGCGAGGGGCTGCGGATCACCGCCGTCACCGAAACGCACATCCACGCCGACTTCGTTTCCGGTGCGCGGGAGTTGGCCGAACGAACCGGCGCGCGGCTGTACCTCTCCGACGAAGGCACGCCCGACTGGAAGTACGCCTGGGCTGCCTCCTCCGGCGCGACGCTGCGTGTACGACGGCGACACGTTCATGGTCGGCAACATCAGGCATGGAGGTGCTCCACACGCCGGGTCACACGCCCGAGCACATCTCCTTTCTGCTGACCGATACGGCTGGTGCTGACCGGCCAATGGGAATCTTCACTGGCGACTTCGTCTTCGTCGGCGACGTTGGCCGGCCCGACCTGCTCGAACGAGCGGCCGGATTCGCCGGCACGATGGAGGACGGCGCTCGACGGCTGTATCGCTCCCTCGCCCGGTTCAAGGACCTGCCCGATTATGTCCAGATCTGGCCGGGACACGGCGCCGGCAGCGCCTGCGGCAAGGCGCTCGGAGCGATTCCTTCCAGCACTGTCGGCTATGAGAAGCTGTTCAACTGGGGTCTGAATGTCGCCAACGAGGAGCAGTTTGTGGAACTCGTCCTCGAGGGCCAGCCTGAGCCACCACGCTACTTCAAAGAGATGAAGCGGATCAATCGCGATGGGGCGGCCATCGTGGCCGACCTGCCGGAACCACGCCGGCTGCCGTCGGACGCGCTCGAACCAGCGCTGGCTGAAGGTATGGTCGTCGTCGATGTCCGTCCGGCATCGGCGGTTGCCGGCGGCTACGTCCGCGGGACGCTGGCGATCCCGGCCGGGTCGTCTTTCCTGACCTGGGCCGGCTGGCTGCTGCCGTACGACCGGCCGTTCGCGCTGATCGCCGACGAGCGCGACATCGTCGAACTGGCACACGAGCTGCGCCTGATTGGACTCGACCACATCGCCGGCTACTGGTCGTCAGACATTCTCGACGATTGGGCCAACGCGCACGGCACCCTGGCGGTGATCCCGCAACTGACGGTTCACGAGCTACTCCAACGCACCGACGGCGAGCGGGTGCACATCATTGACGTCCGTGGTGGAGGGGAGTACAGCGCCGGTCACCTGGCAGAAAGCCGTAACATCCCGCTGGGATACCTGCGGGACCACCTGTCGGAGGTCCCAACGGATGTGCCGGTCGTGATCCACTGTCAGGGTGGTCTACGCTCAGCCATCGCGTCCACCATCCTGGCCGCCGAGGGCTACACGAACGTGACCGACCTGATCGGGGGTTATGCCGCCTGGGAACACGCCGGACATCCGATCACGCTCGAAAGGACTGATGTCGCCGATGTCGTGGGTGTGAGATAGCCTCAGCGCGACCGTTCGTCAATGGACCATGGCAGGTAATTCCAGTCTGGATCGTCCCGGCTGGGTCCTGTCATGGTCAGCGTTCGAACATGGTCGAGCGTATGTCAACCTGATGGCTACGCTGCTGGTCGTCAGTCACGCACTTCAAATGTCATCTGGAAACGTTCGGCGATTGACGCATTGCCTTCCCACGGGCGCGAGTACTTCAGCGTCACAGTCGTCGTGCCTTCGTGGATGGCGCGAAACTGGAGTTCCTGCGTGCCGCCCTGCCCAACTGCACCGTTCTCCGGAGCGACGTAGGTCGATCCGAGGAACTCGACGACTCCCGCATCGTAGGCGTCGACCGTCCACTCGTAACCGATCGTCGCATTGCTGTCGAGGACAATCAATACCTCGGCATCCGGCGCCATCCGCTTCGACGTGCCGTCGTCCTCACTCGTCACGACAACGGGCATGCCGACATCATCGCTGAAGATGTAGAACAGGCCGACGAAGAGCGCGATCCCGATCAGGACGGCGACGACGATCGCGACGATCGCGAAGGCACGTTCCGATCGAGTTCGTCCGCCAAAGGTTGCAGCCTGTTGTGTGGCCATCCGTGCTCTCCTCGCTGGACGGCGAGATTCGCCACCTGCGATATACCGTGAATCTGGTGACAAGCGCACAACGTCCGGCCTGATGACACAACGAAATTGCGACAACGATGCCGCGTCGTGCCGATCGCGTCACCACCGACACCGGCGCAAGTACGCCGTGGGTGACATGGGTCCGAAACGGAGCTTCTACCTCACCGGTCCATCCGACCAGCAGCGACGAGCACAGTATCCGATCGCGTTTATGGACATCGGAGACGATGTCAATGACGCCACCATGCGCTATCATGCTCTCAGACGGGATTTCTCCTACTGGGTCCGCGACTCGATTGGCGACCGCGAGCTTGCCGATCGTATCGAGGACATTGAAGCACTGCGACGCACACCGGCCCGTGGACTCCGCAAGCTGATGCGCCAGACGATCGAGCGACGCTACACGATGCCTGCGTGACTGGCGGCGCGGACACGTCTTCGCATCTGTCACACATCTGTAACGGTTCGGCCAAAATCACGACACACCGATCGTGCCTGCACCTCTAGGATGACGACGACGTTCATCAGGTTCGCAGTCCGTGGCCTGTTCGACCTGATCACTTCGGACTCCAAGGGTCGCGATTGGGAGGGAGCTCGATCCATGTTATATCGCCTGGCAGCACTTCCGTACGCGTGGATGGATTCGGACACGTTCATCCTCGAAGACAGGGTTGGTGGTCTCTATCTCTTCGAAGCAGACCAGGATCGGCTGGAACGGCTCAATTCCGAAGACGCCAACCTGCTGATGTCGTGGTATGAGCTGTCCCAGTCGTTTACCTGGCACTCGCGCGTGGAACTGGTTCAGATGCTTACGTTGAACGTCGGACGCCAGGATCGCGTCGTCGCAGGTCCCGTCGCTACGCGCCAGTCACGATCAGAAACATCCACGTACGCGACGGTCCTCGCGGAACCGATCGACGATCAGCGGTTCAACGCCGGGATCTAACCGTTCAGATCCCGGCGTCGGCTGACCTCTTGCGACGACCATCGATTCCGCATGTCACCGCTGGCTTGGGACAGGTCGCCCAGCCTTCGCGATCGCTTCCGCGTGCTGTACGAAGGCGGAGACCGCCGCCCAGTCTGTGTACTCGTAGCCATCGGGCAGCCGGTGACTGCCGGCTCGCGCCTGGTCGTCGCCCGGCAACGGCAAACGGCTCCAGATGATCCGCATCAGCCATCGGTAGCGCAAGTACTCGATCGATCCGGCAAAGCTGGCTACGACGTCTGGATTCCAGTCAGTGTCCTTGAATAGCCGCTGGATCGGGTTCATCGCCTGCGCGCGATGCGCCGGTTCTGGTTCCGCCTCTCGCAACGACACGCTGAAGAACGCCGACGGCACACGTCGCAGGGCAGCCTGATGCTCCTTGACGAAGTCCACGATATAGCGCTGAAACCGACCAGAGTTTACCGACGCCCCAATGACGACGACATCGAGGCCGGCAGGGTCGATCTGGATCGGTAACGCCCGGCCGTCGATGAGATCAACGTCGTGGCCGTGGTTCCGTAGTGATTGGGCGATGTACCTCGCGATCCTTGCGGCCTGCTCACGGCCTGATCCGTAGACGATGAGCGCTTTCATCGGATACCTCCTGAGTTTGCGCTATGTGAGACAGTGGCGGCACTCATGCCATCGTCCAACGCAGACTGTGTTAGCACTGTCGCGATGCCATCAGCCCAGGCTTCGATCTCCGACCAGTCGCGAAAGTCCCCCTCGGGAAGTAATTGACGCCCGGCCGGCAGTTTTCTCATCGCGCGTTCAGCGAGCCCGAGCGTTGCGGGGTCAAGCACGCCGAAGAAGACGCGGTGTTCCCGCGGTGCGATCGCCACGTCCAGATCCTGTGTCTGCTTTGGCAGCGCCTCCGTTTTCAGCTCGTGTCCTGCGTCGTCCGTCGGGCTGGTGCCGAGCGGACCGCTGCTGAAGAGCCAGACGGGTCGTTCCGCCAGAACGTCACGATGCCGCTGGAAGAACGCGGTCGCGTCTTTCATCCATGAGCCCAGGTAGACGGCGCTGCCGATAACGAAGGCCGAGTATCCGTTCAGATCGCCAGATGCTGTGACCGGCTTGGCTACCGATTCGAGTCCATACGAGCGCAGCCGATCGGCAATTCGTTCGGCGATCTCCTGCGTCGCTCCGTGCTTGCTGGCGTAGGCGACCAGGACCGGCGCACCATCAGCTTGCCGTTCAATATCCATCTCGACCTCCTTCCGGCTTCAGAATCACCACGGTGGTAGCTGGTTCGCGTCGAAGACAGACAGCGACTGTTTGAGCATCCCGTCGCGTACGGCGGAATCCGGCGGACAGCGGCACTGTGCGAACTCGGCTCGAACCACTGCCACCATTCTCACGACCGGATGGATCAGCAGCATCCAATGTTGCATGCGAGTTGTCGCAATCGTGTAGCAATCGTCATGTCGGGACCAGACCGACGCTGTTTCAGCCATGCGCAACACCCGCATGCTGATATCTCGTAGCGCTTTATGGCATTGGCTGGCCCCGGTAGCTGGCGACCAGTACCAGGAACCGCTCCAGGTCGTAGAGCGCGGCCCTGGCGGCCGGATTGGCCAGCGGCGGATACATCAGGTCGAAGGCATGCTCGGTTGCTGGATACTCGATGTAGACAACCGGCACTGCGGCGTCCTCCAACGTCTGATGCAGGCGCCGTGCTGCTTCGAGCGGGACGACAGCGTCGTGGGTGCCCTGGAAGATCAGCGTCGGCGGGCTGGATGATGTCACCTGAAGGATCGGCGACGCCAGATCCCACATCTCCGGAACCTCGTCCGGCAATCCACCGAGCAGGTTGCGCATCAGGTCATCAACTCGCGGCCCTGGCGGTGACTGTGCAGCCGTCAGCGAACGACCAAGCATCAGCGTTGTGACGCGATCCGCAAACGGGTCAGGCTCATGCTTTGCAGACTCCGCTGGCGGACGCGGCGCGGCGGCCTCCTGCCTGGACCAGCGCTCATACGCCGAATACATGTCCGGGATGCCGTAGTAGGAGACGACCGCCATCACCGAGGTATCCACTCCTTGCAGCTCTGGCGGGGTCAACCGGTGGTCATTTGGTGCGTAGGCTGCCAGCAGCGCGATGTGCGCCCCTGACGATCCGCCCATCACGACGATCCGATCAGGATCGACCCTGTAGGTTCCGGCGTTCGCCTTGATCCATGCCACCGCTCGGTGAACGTCACCAACCATGCCGGTGACATCGGTCTCCGGGC
The DNA here is from genome assembly GCA_963763325.1 of uncultured Chloroflexia bacterium. Classification (GTDB taxonomy): domain Bacteria; phylum Chloroflexota; class Chloroflexia; order Thermomicrobiales; family CFX8; genus JBBECJ01. Next base: position 338,244 of record CAVXOL010000019.1, on the reverse strand, counting down.
AGCTTCGATGACCGGCGTCGATGATCACGTATCCCAGCGCGGCAAGTTGCTGAAAGAACGGGCGCGTGAGGACATCCTTGTCGAAGAAGTGCCACGATCCACCGTACAGGTAGACGATTGCGGTTCCGTTCGGTTCGACTCCGACTGGCGGCTGCCAGATGTCAGCAAGCAGCTCGCGATCCGTATCTGGAATCGTGCAGAACGGCACGTCGCGGGTCCAGCGTGGCTCGGGCACCGCCGGTAACCGCCACGTCAGCCGCCGCTGCAACATGTGCCGTTCGATGTCAGGCGGGATACGACGCTTCCAGTCAGGTCCGAACGCCCGCTCGAACGCATCGTGGGGAGTTGTCACCGCGCGGATGTGCCAGGTCGCGACGCCAACGCCGAACACCCCCGTCAGCGTCGCAAAGGCCGACCGGCGCTTCAGGCCAATCAGCGTGGTTGCTGTCGCAAGGACGGCCAGTGCCGGTGTGTTCGCCGTCGCTGTCGACTTCACCATGAAGCCCTGGTAACTGTTGACGGGTCTCAGCACGAGTGCCGCGAACCCACCCGAAACGACGCCGAGGCATGTAGTCAGGGAGTTCATGTGTTTAGCCTCCGTCGTCCCGTCGATCACGGCAAGAAAGCGGATCGACGATTCCCCGCGGTGGATCGACTGCCGGTGGCTTTCCGCTGACACCAGGCAGGAGGCACCCTCCGCTCTCGCTAGACTATGACCGAGCCTGTTGTCAGCGCGTTGCAACATCACGATCGTGTGTTTCAATCGCGTGCCAGTTTTCGGCGTGTCAGCGCATCCGAACTGATTCGTCAGTCGTGCTGCAATCGCGCCCTGACACGGAACTGCTACATCCCTTGTGGTGATCGTCGCCGGTCTGCAACGCGACGTGGGTAGAGTGCGTATATGACTGCCAATGATGCGCGGTCAGTGTGGCAACGTCTGGAGGATCTTCATGTCGGCCGTGATCGACCTCACCACCCGGGAGACCGTGCCTCAGATCTGCGTCGGTCCGCTCCGGGCCGAATACACGATCACACGGTCGGGGGTCACCGGAGACTGGGTTGCGGTTGGGACAGTCCGTGGCCTCACGCCGCCGACCACATCACTCCCCTGGGTGCTGGTCGGGATGGGGCACTCCGCGACGGACGCTGTCGAGGACTTGCGACGGCAGATGGAACTCCACGCCCGACGCGTAACCTCGGGCTAATTCCGTCGCATACAGAAAGCGGGAGACAATGAAGGCACAACGATCCTGGACGGTGGGTCGCCTGTTCGGAGTGGCAGTCCCACCACTCGCGCTGCTCTACTGGAGAGGTTTCCGACCGTGGTCCAACCACTGGGGAGTGACCGAGGACGACGTATCCCGACCGCTGCCTGGCGACGAGATCGTTCCTGAACCGGCTGTCCAGGCGACGCAGGGCGTTGCGATCGATGCGCCACCGGAGTATGTCTGGCCTTGGCTGGTACAGATGGGGCCGGGTCGCGGTGGTGCTTACACCTACGACTGGATCGAGAATCTGAACGGGTTGAACATGCACAGCGCTGATCGCATCGTCCCGGAATGGCAGCATATGGATGTCGGCGATGAATTTGTGCTCAACCCAAACGGCCCTCGGCTCAGAGTCGAAGCGCTCGTCCCGCGCCGGTCGCTCGTGCTGGCCTATCCTGACGGTTCCTGGAGCTGGTCTTTTGCGCTGGTTCCGCTCGATGGCGACAGAACCCATCTCATCACGCGCAACCGTGCGCCGGCAAACCGGTGGCAGTCGCGGCTCCGGTGGGAGGTGATGTCGCCTGGCGCTTTCCTGATGATGCGCAAGATGCTGCTGGGCATCAAGGAGCGCGCTGAGCGTCTCGCGTCCGAGGCAGAGCGCGAAACGACCGATCGTTTCATCACTAACGCACCAGACCTGCATGCCGTTTCGACCTGACATCGTCGAGGTTGTGATTTGGACGTGCTGTACCAGAGAAGGGGGCTCCGGATGACTGACAGACAACAGTTCACGACCGAGGAGGCGCGCCGCATCGCCGATGTCATCGGCATCGACTGGGGACGGGTTGACTACGATCTCGAACAGTTTCGGATGGGGCTGGAAGTCGAGCTTGAGCATGGCCTTCACGACCCAGCGACAAACGTCACCAACGACGATCCGATCCTGACCGGCAAGATCGCGCTCGCTCACCTCAATGAGCTGCCTGATTACTACACCCGGCTTGCCATCATGGAAGGTGATGCCGAGCACTGAGGCGCGGTCGACCTTGCCATTGGAACGAGCGCCCGGAACCCGCATCCGGGCGCAATGCTGTTACGAACGCGCACGAAGTGTTGTTGCATGACTGACACACGAATGCCCGTCGTGAGTCATGATTGATATGCCGCAGGACCTATCATCAAAGAGGCACAGTCCGTTCTCCAGCCGGTATACGTCAGTCACCGACGAGAGACATCGATGAACGGACGCCGGAAGGGCGCGTCTGATGAGTGGAATCGCAGGTGTCACTCAACGGCAATCACTGAATCGGCATCGACCGTTCGATGCCCTGACGCTCTCCGATCGAACCGCGGGCCGGATTCGCTGGGCCGCACGAATCTGGGTCGTCGTCGCAACGATCGTGTTCCTGGGACTGGGCCTGCGCGATGGAATCCCCTCCAACCCCGAACTCGGCACCTGGCAGACACCCGTCCAACTGGCGCTGCTCTTTCTCGTCGCGATCGGCAGCCTGATCGCCTTGCGGTGGGAGGCCCTTGGGGCGTCAATGATCGCGTTCGGCGCGATCTTCCTCGGTGTTCTCGCGACGGTCGAGAACGAACCCCAGCTTTCATTTCTGGCCGCGCTCGTCTTCCTGATCCCCAGCGTCATGTTCTGGTTTGTCTGGCAGCGGAAGCAATCGCTGAAGGCGGTCGTCGCGCTCGCGGTTGCGATGCTGGCCCTGGTCGGTGCCGGTGGCTACGCCTCCGCGTACTTCCACAACTACCTCTTCGGCCCCACCCACCCGCAGTCGGCAACGAGCGCTCCGGCCATCGACCTGGTCGAGTGGGTCTGGTCCGGCGGCGCGTCCGCCACCTCAATTACCGTCAACGCCAAGCTGGCGGATGACTATGACAACGTTCGGCTGGCAGTCAGCTCGGCAGCCGAGATGACAGATCCCATGTACTCGGCTGTGGATGTTGCGCTTGACGATCTGAATCAACGCGTCGTGTCGTTCACTGTCGGTAATCTGACTCCGGGCACAGACTACTATTATGCCATTGAGGCCGATGGTCGTCTGGATCTGATCCGGCAGGGTCAGTTCACGACCTACCCGGATCGCGCGGCGTCGTTCAGCTTCGCGTTCGCATCCTGCGCTCGCACTGGATCCAACGGGCAGGTTTTCGACGCTATTCGTCTGGCTGAACCGCTCTTCTATATGAACCTGGGTGACATTCACTACAGCTACATTGACGTCGCCGATCCCGATCGCTTCCGGGCGGAGCTTGACCAGGTGCTGACAGAACCGGCACAAGCCGCTCTCTATCGCAGCCTGCCGATCGCATATGTCTGGGACGATCACGACTACGGACCTAACGACGGCGATCGCATGTCACCGACGCGCGAAGTCGTCCGAACCGTTTACCAGCAGTACGTCCCGCACTACAAACTGCCGGCTGGATCAGGTGATGTGCCGATCTATCAGGCGTTCACGGTTGGCCGGGTCCGTTTCATCCTGACCGACACACGTTCCGAGCGCGATCCTGACGCTGATGTCGACAACGCCGACAAGAGCATGCTCGGCGATGCGCAGAAGGCCTGGTTCAAGCAGCAGCTCCTTGACGCGCAGGGTGTCTACCCGGTCATCGTCTGGATCAACTCAGGTCCGTGGATCGACGCTGCCGGTGTCGGCAGTGACACCTGGGGAGGCTTCACCACCGAGCGTCGAGAGCTCGCCGACTTCATTGCCGGCAACGATATCCAGGGGCTGTTGATGCTCAGCGGCGACGCTCACTCGCTCGCCATCGACGACGGCACGAACAGCGACTTCTCGACTGACGGCGGCGGCGGATTCCCTGTCTTCCACGCGGCCCCGCTCGACAAGCATGGTGGCCTCAAGGGCGGCCCATACAGTGAAGGCACCTCGGCAGACAGCGGGCAGTTCGGGCTCGTCGATATCGAAGACGACGGTGGCGACACGATAACGGTCACGCTGAGCGGCCAGAACTACCAGGGCGAAGAGGTCCTGCGCTACCAGTACACGGTCGAGACTGGCACTCGATAAATCGCGCGACGAAAGGAGCGACGTCGATGAACGCACTGGTCATCTACGATTCCAAGTTCGGGAACACGCGGCACATCGCGGAGGCGATCGCGAACGCGTTGCAGGACGCGTACACCGTCGATCTCCATGCAGTTACCGACCCATTCGAGGTCCCGCCTGCCCTAGACCTGCTGGTCATCGGCGGCCCGACGCACGCCCATGGCGTCAGCCAGCCGATGCAGCTGTTCCTGAAGAGCCTGCCGGCCGGCAGCATCAAGGATGTCGCGACCGCGACATTCGACACGCGTTTCCGCAAGCCACGCTTCATCGTTGGAGCGGCGTCGCTCGGGATCGCAAAACGTCTGCGCAAGCACGGCGCCCGGATCGTGACCGAGCCGGAGAGCTTCTTCGTTGAATCGAGCGAAGGGCCAGTGGAGGATGGGGAGATCGAACGAGCAGCAGATTGGGCACGAGAGATCGCTACCATCGCCGTGCCAGTCGGTTAACGACGGCGGTTCGCTGATGATCTGGCTCAGCAGGAAGTGTCTCAATCGTGTCGCCGGGAAGGCGCGTCGGTCTTCCCGGCGACACCCTACGGATTCCGGCAATCTCACGGACCAGCGAGGAGTCGCCAGTTGAATGCTGAATCGCCGATCGGAGCACAGCTACCTGACCATATCGCGGGATTGATGAAGCCGGACGCATACTCGCACACGGTCACGCACGTCGAACTGATCCAGACGCACATCTCGTATGTGCTGATTGCTGGCGACCTGGTCTACAAGCTCAAGAAGCCACTCGACCTCGGCTTCCTCAACTTCACGACGCTCCGGCGGCGTCACTTCTATTGTCGCCAGGAAGTGGAACTCAACCGGCGCTTGTGCGGCGACACCTACCTGGGTGTTGTGCCGGTCATGCGGCGGCGAGAACGGATATCGAATCGGCGGTCGAGGCGAGCGTCATCGATTACGCGGTCCAGATGCGCCGGCTTCCTGACGCCCTCATGATGGATCGTCTCCTCTTTGAGGGACGACTGAAGCCGGAAATGCTAGATCGGCTGGTCGACAAGATTGCCCGCTTCCACGCCATGTCAGCGACCGGGCCACGCATCGAGCGCTACGGCTCCCCGCGGACGATCGAGCGCAACTGGCGTGAGAACATCGATCAGACACGCCCGTACGTTGGCCGCACGCTGTCGTCGTGGCAGGCAGAATTCCTCGAGGCAGCTGCCCTCACCTTCCTGACCCGCCATCGACATGTCTTCGACGAGCGGATTCGCTCCGGATATATCCGTGACTGCCATGGTGACCTGCGAGCGTCAGCCGTCTGCTTCACCGATGACATCTGCATCTACGACTGCATTGAGTTCAATCGCCGCTTTCGCTACTCCGATGTCGCGTCGGAGGTCGCGTTCCTGGCCATGGATCTTGACCGGCGCGGCCGACCGGATCTTGCCGAAAGATTCGTCACGAAATATCAGCAGACAACCGGTGATAGCGGGCTGACGCGCGTCCTCAACTTTTACAAATGCTATCGGGCGTACGTGCGTGGCAAGGTCAATAGCTTCCAGCTCGACGAACCCGAGATCGACGAGGCAGCGACAACCACGGCACGAACGTCTGCGCGCCACTACTTCGACCTCGCCTGCCGCTATGCGGCCAGTGACCAACCACTGATCCTCATCATCATGTCGGGCCTCTCCGGGTACCGGGAAGTCGGCCGTCGCACACGCGTTGGCGTCCAGACTTGATCTGCGGGTCATCGCGTCCGACGCCGTCCGCAAGGAGCTCGCGGGCATCTCCGACGCGGATCATCGCTACGAGGGGTATGAGTGTGGCATCTATTCCAAAGCGTTCACGCAACGGACCTACGAAACTCTCCTGGATCGAGCACGCGAGCTGCTCACCGAGGGCCAGTCGGTTATCGTCGACGCGACGTTTCAACGGCAGGAGTGGCGCGCGCGGGCCTGCGACCTGGCGCGGAGAGCGGGTGCGCTCGCCTTCTGTCTTGAGACAGTCGCCGATGATGAGCGTGGTTCGGCAGCGGCTTGCCGCACGCGAACACGACCAGACGACCGTCTCCGATGCGCGCTGGGAGACCTACGTCCAGCCAGGCGTCCCAGGTTCGAGCCAGTAACTGAATTCAGCGACTGGCAGCATATTCGACTGGACACCGGACAGCTCTTCGACGACGTCGTCTCCAGCGCGGTAAACGCACTCACCGAGCGGTTGCATCCCGTACGGCTGAGTGACGATCGCACCTGATCGCAGCTGATCACCCACCTGGCCGATCCCTGCTACCTCCTGTCTCGTCGGTCTTCTGACACGAATTCGTAACGTCTGAGCTTCGTCCGATTCACAGGAACGCATATACGTGGCGACTATCGTTGACGCTAATAACCGACTCGTGAGCGCGAGTCCAGATGACTGGAAACGCATCGGCATGAAGGATCAGAACGATCGGAGGGTGATGTTGACGAGGGGGACTGGCACCTGACAGCCGTTGATCGCGCATTGATGACCTTTCAGATCAAGCGATAGGAGATCGAGATGACGCGCACGATGACACGGACGACGACCTACCTCCTGACCGCCGTCTCGGCGGTGCTGTTCCTGTTCCTCTCGTGGGCCTTCGCCGACGGGTTGTTCAACCTCGACAACCTCTTCTCCGGCCACTACTACTCCGAGTACACCATCATCACCTACCTGATGCTGGCCTCGATCCTCGTCGCCGGCTACCTGCAGGCACGCCGCCTGCCCGACGACGGCGTCCACATCCGTCCGACCAGCGACACGACCACCGCCGGCCAGACCGACGACCCGACGCTGTGGAAGATGCTCCTCGGCAACACCTATCTGCGCCATCTTCTGGATGCCGCTGCGCTACTTCATCGGCCTCGAGTGGCTCCAGGCCGGTGAGCACAAGCTGCGTGACAGTGCCTGGATGGACGGTGGCTCGGCGCTCCAGGGCTACTGGGAACGTGCCGTCGCCATCCCCGAGCCACCGGGCCGTGCCGCCATCACCTATGCGTGGTACCGCGATGTGCTGCAGTACATGCTCGATCACGAGTGGTACACCTGGTTCGCGAAGCTGATCGCGGTCGGCGAGTTCCTGGTCGGGATCGGGCTGATCGTGGGTGCCCTGGTCGGGATCGCCGCCTTCTTCGGGACGCTGATGAACTTCAGCTTCATGCTGGCCGGGTCGTCCTCGACCAACCCGGTTCTGTTCGGACTGACGGTCTTCCTGGTGCTGGCCTGGAAGGTGGCCGGGTACTGGGGACTCGACCGCTGGCTGATCCCGGCACTGGGAGCACCGTGGCAGGTCGGGGCACTGTTCCAGGCGGATGGCGAGACCGTCCCACAGGATGGACATGCCCACGCCTGACCCACGCCTGACGCACCACGACCCACCACGACCGAGGCCCGTCCACACGGACGGGCCTCTCGCGTTTGAGTGGGCTACCGGACGTGGCAGGCCGGATTCTGCGCTCTGCTCCCTGAGCGGAAGCACCGTGCCGACCGGATACCTCGACACCGCCGCCCGATCGCAGGCTGGCACGTGCTGCAGGGCGACAGCCAACGGCATCCGCTCTACAATGGCGGCGCCGTGAGGGTTCTGCACTGGATGAGGGGAGACGCTCGATGCAGCAGCTATCGCACCGCTTGAACGGACTCTGCGACGAGCAGCCGTTTCATACCGGCTGGTACCTGAAGAACCTCAGGACCGGCGAAGAGGCCGACCGCAACGGTCAGGTGATCGTGCCATCGGCCAGCACGCGCAAGATCGCGATCCTGGTTGCCGCCCTGAAAGCGATCCACGAAGGCAAGCTGGACCTGAACCAGCCGGTTGAGATCCAGGCGAAGTACCAGAACAATAACAGTGGCGTCTTCCAGCATTTCACGCCCGGCTTCACGATCACGTTGCGCGACGCCATGATTCTGATGATCATCGTCAGCGACAACACCTGCACCGGGACGGTTGCCGACCTGGTCGGGCTGGACGCCGTCAACGCGCTCTGCCAGTCGATTGGGATGTCCAACACGATGCATCGCCACGGCATCCCGCCAGGTAACCTGACCCGCGACCACGCTGTCGACGCCACCAACACGACGACGCCTGCCGATGTTGGACGGCTGCTCGACCTGCTCCAGCAGGGGACGCGTGACGAAGCCGTCGCGAAGCAACTCGGCTCGACGACCGATCTCTGCCAGCTTGGGATCGACATCCTGTCATGGCAGAAGCTGCGCCAGCGACTGCCGGCGATGCTGCCCGGGACGGTCAAGGTGGCCCATAAGACGGGAACGGGTGCGCGCAACATCAACGATGCTGGGATCGTCTACGCCGACGACGGCACGACGCCGCTCTTCATCCTGACGGTCTACACCGAGCACGTGCCGGTCGAGGTTCCCAGCGGGCTGCCGGGCAACTATGCCGCGACCCACCTCATCTCCCAGCTCTGTCGTGCCAGCTGGGAGGCGCTTCGAGACGCGTGACCTTTACCTGATGGCCACGATTCACCGTTCTCATCCGCCGGTGGAGAACGGTGAATCGATTCTCGATGTCGATGGTCGCGCACTTGCGCTGCAATCGGGGTGTGATCGATTCTCCGGTCTCATGACGTCACGTTCAGAACGTGAGTGCAGGTATCTCCTCGGGAGAGCCTTGGAGGATGATTGTGGCCGTTGAAACGGATCAGGCCGTTACTGGCGCAGCATGAACAGCAAGCTACGACGCGACGATTACGGATTCTGCTGAATCCGAGCTGCGGCTCGAAGGCCGGGCTGACGACCAATCGCACAAGCGAAGACGATGTCCGTGACCTGGTGGAGCGGTTCGGGTCTGGGGCCGAACTGGTCATCACCGAGTCCGAAGAACATGCTTGTGAACTGACACGTGACGCCGCCAGCCAGGGATACGACGCTGTCATCGCGGCTGGTGGGGATGGGACTGTGCGGGTCATCGCGCGCGAGTTGCTTGGGACCATCCACGGCACTGGGTGTCCTGCCGCTGGGAAGTGTCATGAACATCGCGCGAATGCTCGGGATTCCGCGCGATCTTGAGGCGGCGGCTGCCATTATCGCCGATGGGAACGTGCGCAGGATCGATGTCGGCGATGCCGGCGACGTGACGTTCTTCGAGAGCGCCTCGGTAGGTGTGAACGCACCGGTCTTTGCCGCGTTGCAGCGCTTCGACGCAGGTGAGTACCGCTCGATCCTCGAAGCGATCTGGGTCGCCATTCGCTACCGGCCTGCCCGAATGGTCATCCACCTCGACGATCGCGTCATTCGCACGCGTGCGCTGATGGTCACGATGGCCAATGGCCCGTACACGGGCCTTGGCCTGACGGTCGCGCCCGACGCGCTTCTCGATGACGGCCAGTTCGACGTATCCCTCTTTCGTCGGTTCTCCAGACTGGGCTTGCTGTGGCATCTGCTGCGAACCGCCTTCGGACGCCATCGCTACTCACCGAAGGTCGACACCTATCGCTCTGCCAGTGTCCGGGTCGAGGGCCACAGCCCGCTGCCGGCCCGCGCCGATTCCGACGATCTCGGCACGACACCACTCGCGCTGACTGTTCGTCCCGCCGCGCTGCTTGTCGTCGCGCCGTACCCTCGTGCCGAAGCCGAAAGCTGAGCGCTGTCGGCCCGCTCATGTGAGTCCTCCTGGGTCACGCCATCATCTGGCACCTGTCGTGCATTGTGACTGTCTGGATCATCATGTTTGCCCCATCACCGCCAGCGTGATCCAGATGTTTGCAGCATGATGGAAAGTCCAGAACAATGTTCACATTCGCTGATCCTGATACAGCGCCGCCGGCGAGTATGCTGGTCTGGGTACCGCCTCGCACCGGCTGCGTCCTGTCAGTTGTGATCCCGGTCCGCGATGAGGAGACTCGACTGCCTGCGACGCTGTCGGCGCTGGCCGGACAGCTCGCTCTCGATGGCTCACCGCTCAGTCCTGACTGCTACGAGATCATCCTGCTCGTCAACAACTCGGTCGATGACTCGGCGGCAGCTCGCGCGTGCGTTCGCGAACCGGAACGCCGAGCTCGCGCTGCATGTCGTTGAGGTCGATCTGCCCGAGGACGAGGCCCATGTCGGACGGGCGCGGCGGTTGCTGATGGACGCGGCAGCGGCGCGGCTGGGACCACGCGGCGTCATCGCGACGACCGACGCCGACACCATCGTCGCGCCCGACTGGATCGCGACGACGCTGGCCGAGATTGAAGTCCGGCGCGGACGCAGTTGCTGGCCGCATTCTGGTCGACCCGGCCGATTTCGCCGAGTTCGGCCCACATGCGCGAATGTTCCACCTGCGCGATGTGACGTATCGCTATCTGGTCGCAGAACTTGAGTCTCGGCTCGCCCCCGATCCGTTCGATCCCTGGCCGCGCCATTTCCAGCACTTTGGACCCAAGCATCGCTGTTACTGTCGACGACCTACTGCCGGGCCGGCGGCATACCGCCGTTGCCGCTGCTCGAAGATGTCGCCCTCTACGACGCGCTCCGCCGGGTACGCGCCAGAATCCGCCACTCCCCAGCCGTGCGGGTTGTGACATCGTCCCGTCCGGATGGCCGGACCGACTTTCGGCTTCTCCGGCCAACTCGGACGCTGGGCGGAGATGGGCGAGCGCGGTGAGCAGTTCCTGGTCGAATCAGTACCAGCCATCATCGCGCGTGTGACTGGGAAGGCGAGCATTCGCGAGCCACAGGTGCCGATCGAGACGGCGATCGCCGATCTACGCCGCATCCTCAGCGAACTGCGCGCCGGGCATTCCGCGAGCATCCACGCGTTCGAAGAGGTCCAGCCGGTACGTCTGCTGGCGGCTGCCGACTAGGTGACGGAGACCGTTGCCGTCACTCGCGCCGCTCAGAAATGCATCGTGGACCTGATCGCCGGTCAGCGGGTAATCCGCGACGTATGGGGTCCAGTGGACGAGCAAGAGGTGCCCTCCCGGCTCCAGGTGCTCGATGATGCGGCGCTGGGCGAGCGCAAGGTCGTCCCAACTCCAGTAGTAGCCAACCTCTGAGACGAGGATCAGGTCGAACTGCTCGTCTGGAAACTGGTCGGGCACCGACATCCGCTCGAAGCGAACGTGCGGCAGATGCCGGCAGCGGGCGCGTGCCCGTTCGAGCGCCGCGCTCGGCGACATCGACCGACAGCACCTGTTCGCAACGTTGCGCCAGTCGTTCGGTCAGGACGCCGATCGAGCATCCAATCTCGAACGCCGAGCGGTAGCGTTCCCTCAGCAGCGCGTCGAGTGTCGCCGCGTACTTGGCAGCTTCGTAGGGCCGAGTCTCGAAGCCCCACGGATCGTCGGACTCGGCGTAGACCCGCTCGAAGTAAGCAGGCGGGAGCGTCGAGCGGTCACTCATCGCGCCAGAGCAGGCTGGGCTGCTCCTCCGATTGCAGGGCGTACTCACCCGCGACCGCCAATGCCGCGTCCGGCGCAGGCTGACGCAGGTAGAGCGTCAGGTCGCGGACGATCCGCTCGATGGGATGTGGTCGGAGCAGGCCACGCGCGCCCACCGATTCCACGACGAGCCGCATGACGGTCTGGCAGGCGTGCTCAATCGCGACGCGCGTCATGTTGGCGTAGGCGATTTGCGGGGCTGGGTCGTCGGTTCGCGTGCGGTCTGGTGTCAGATCAACGTGGCGGGCCGCTCCACGTAGCCAGAGGTTACCGGTCTCGACCTCGATCGCCGCCTGACCGGCACGCGCGCGCTGGAATGGATCGCCGGTGCGGTCCAGATCGCGCAGGTAGTCGCGCAGTGCGTCCAGCAGCGCTTCGGCTCCACCGAGCTGGACGGCCGCGAAGCGGATCGCCCCGGCCGAGAACCACGGCTGGCGATGATAGTCCCCCGGAGCTCCGAGCAGCGTGTCCTGACCGATCTCGACACCGGTGAAGTCGACCCGGTAGCTGGTCGACGCCCGCATCCCCATCGGTTGCCACCAACTCGGATCGATCTCCACGTCTGCCGTCTCCATCGGCACGATCGTCATCTGCCAGCCACCGTCCGGCAGTGCTCCGGGAACGATCGGCCGCTGAACCTGTCCCGCGCCGGATGCAAACGTCTTGGCGCCGTCCAGCCGGTAGCGGTCGGAGTCGATCGGGGTCAGTCTGACGCCGTCACCTGCTTCGGTATTCCAGACACCGAACAGCAGCCCACGCTCGCCCGCGTCGTGTGCTGCGCGAGCGATCTGTTCCGGCGTTCCGAAGATCTGGATGAGTTGGAGCGCGTTGACGTGCCCTTCGTAGAGCCGCCCGATCGAGAGATTGCCGCGTCCGATCTCCTTCAGGACGAGCAGCATCTCCAGCGTCGTCTCCTGAGAACCGTCCAGCCGATGGCCGCCGTATGTGCACGGCAGCGGTGCCGCCAGCAACCCCGCTTCGCGGATCAGCCGGAACTCCTCGACTGGAAACACTCGCTCGTCGTCACTCCCGGCCGCGAGCGTCGCGATCTTGTCGGCGACTCGTCGCGCCGTCGTCACCAGGTCGATCGTCATGTGGTCGCTTGGCTCTCACCATCCGGCGACAGCCGGATGTGCTGTGGGCGGTCGCGGATCGGATCAGGCGGAGGTGGCCATGACTGCGCCTCGTAGCTCGGTTTCACCAGGATTCGCCCACCGGCCTCACGCACCTCGAAGGTCCGCAGTGGAACCGCCGCCGGCCCCTGGATCGGCGCGCCGTCGGCCAGGCAGAAGCGCGACTGGTGCCACGGACACTCGACGATGTCACCGTCGAATGTGCCCTGCGAGAGCGGTCCGCCCGCGTGCGGACACCAGTCCTGGACGGCGTGGATCTCCCCGTCGTGCCGCAGCAGCAGGACCGGCACCCGGCCGACCTCGACGACGACCGGCGTACCTTCCACCAGTTCATCGCTGGCGAGGACATCTGCCTCGTCGTCCGGCGGCTTCGGGTAGATTGTGTGCGGGACATTGACACCCAGCGTGAAGACCAGTTCGCCGCCGAGCGCACCGCTGAGCGCAACGACGCCGTAACCGGTGTTCGACAGCGCCTTTGCCAGCCCGCGCTGGTCGCTCCCGCTCATCCGCAACGCCAGCGAGGCAGCGTAGCAACCGAGCGCGACCGTGTTGAGCAGCGCATGCGCCATTCCCACTCGCCGGTGATGGTCATACAGGTCAACCCAGTCGGCGACGCCGCTCATCGCGGTTGGCAGCGCACTGACGACGCCGACGGCCACCGAGGTATCAGCCGCGACACGTAACCCCCGCCGCTCGCGTCGTCCCGCCTGTCCCTCGATGACATCCAGGACGGCCGCCATTGTCCATGCGCCGAGTGGGATAGCAACCAGCGCCGGGTGGACGCGTGCCGGAACGGTGTCCCATTCAGCAGGCTCTTGACCTTCATCCCGACCGGACTGGCCCGATACACCGCATGCGCCGCCCCCTGGACAGGCCCCGCCACGGCATCCAGCCACCCCCAGCGCGCCGACTCAAGCAACGATGAAAGCGTGCGTGCCTGCTTCGTCATGTTGTGCCGTTTCTGTTGAGGGATAGGGACATAGGGATGTAGGGACATAGGGATTAGGAACTTGTTCTCGAAAGAGCAAACTCCTAATCCCTATGTCCCTATGTCCCTACGTCCCTGTATCCCTACGCCAGCCCGTCAGCTTCGAACTCGCGCAGGAAGCCTTCGAAGAGGCGGCGGTGGCCCTGCTCGTCGCGCAGGATGCCGATCACCATGTCCTGGGTGGCGTAGTCGACGCCATCGGTCGCTTCGATGATCTTGTTGTAGTGCTCGATCGCGCCCGATTCCGCTTCGATGACGCCTTTGATGATGTGGATGATGTCGGTCTGCTTGTCGGGTGGCTGGAGGAACTTCTGCTCGGCTTTGAAGTCCATCGATCCGGGCACGACGCCGTAGAGTTCCTTGATGCGCTGTGCGAACTCCTGGGCGTGGCCAAGCTCCTCCGTCACGTCTTCGGCCAGTGACTCGATGATCTCCTGCGCGCGGACACCATCCGGGTTGACGGAGTTGGCAATGTAGCTCATCACCGTCTCGATCTCCATCCAGTACGCCTTCGTCAACAGCGCGACGATCTCGTCACGCTTCTTGGCGTTGTCGGGCGCAAGAATGTCGTTACTCGTCTTCGTCGCAGCCATCTTCGGTTCCCTCCTTGGCGGGTATCCCCTGTTCAGAGCGTCATGATCTATTACCGGGTAGATGGCAATATCCGTGCCGGAACTGGACACAGACCTTGGGAACAGTCCCTCGATCCACCCGTGTCTTGGGAAGTGAACGCCGGGCGCTTGGCCAGCGCTCGGCGGAGCGGTCGTACCGGAGCGGCATCTGCGCCTGCTGATCTCCCGAACAACCGCTGAACGCTCTATACTCCGCCGGGCCGGTCGGTTGAACTGGGCTGTTCGCGTCGTTGAGAATGGGGCGCGATGCTGACCCGGCGCGATATGCTCACGCTATTACTGACTGGAGCCGTTGTATCGCTCTGGCCGGCTTGCGGTGGCGACGACGACAAGACGACGGGCAACACTGAGAACGGAGACGGAGCGATGGCTGCGAACGGAGTAGACGGCGCGACCGTTCTCGTGATCGGCGCTGGAATCAGCGGTCTGGCGGCAGCGCGGGTGCTGGCCGAAGAAGGTTACAGCGTCATTGTCGTCGAAGCACGCGAACGAGTCGGCGGCCGGATCTGGACCGATCACACCTGGCCGGGGATACCGCTCGACATGGGCGCGTCCTGGATCCACGGCAGTGAGGACAATCCGATCACCGACCTGGCCAGCGAGCTGGATATCACGACGGCCGTCACCAACTACGACAACACCTGGCTCTGGGACACTGACGGCCAGTTGGTCGAGGATGATGTACACGACGAGATCGACAACCGCTTTGTCGAGATGCTCGACGACCTCGACAGCGAGCGCGACGACATGGACGAGTCCGATGAGGACGACATCGCGCTCGGTGACGCGATCGAGGATTGGATCGACTCAAAGCGGCCCGATCCAACGACGATCCGCCAGCTCGCCTACTCGGTTAACACCGCGATCGAGCACGAGTACGCTGCCGATATTGCCGACCTCTCCTTCTATTACTTCGATGGTGGCGACTCGTTCGACGGTGACGACCTGCTCTTCCCAAACGGTTACAGCCAGATCGTCCACGGGCTGGCCGAGGGACTGGATGTCCGGCTCGGCCATGTCGTTCGCAAGGTCCACTGGAACGATGGCGGTGTCACCGTCACGACCAGCCTGGAAACGTTTGACGCCGACTTTGCGGTCGTGACACTGCCACAAGGCGTCCTCAAGGCCGGCTACGTGACCTTCTCCCCTCCGCTACCTGAAGAGAAGTTGCGCGCGATCGAG
The DNA here is from genome assembly GCA_963763325.1 of uncultured Chloroflexia bacterium. Classification (GTDB taxonomy): domain Bacteria; phylum Chloroflexota; class Chloroflexia; order Thermomicrobiales; family CFX8; genus JBBECJ01. The sequence goes on along the minus strand of CAVXOL010000019.1, from coordinate 322,667 downwards.
CGGATGCGGATGGGCATCCTTAATAAAGTCTATCTGCGCTTCCCGCGCATCTTCTGGCCCGAGGAGGCCGATATGCTCGGCTACATCTCCGAACGGAAGGGCGAGTGGACCGAGTGGCTCAACATCGCCCACTACACCGGCCAGCCGGTTCTGCTGGCGTTCAATGCCGCCGACTACGGCCGCACGATCGAAGACCTGAGCGATGATGAGATCGTCGCCGCTGCGCTAGCGACGCTGCGGACGATGTTCGGCGACGACATCCCCGATCCTGAAGCGTCGCTGATTACCCGCTGGGGCGCGGACCCGTACGCCCACGGGTCCTACTCGTTCATGGCCCTCGGCGCGAACCCGGATCATTATGACGATCTGGCCGCATCGGTTGGCGAGCGCCTCTTCTTCGCGGGTGAAGCGACAAGCGCTGATTTCGCTGCCACCGTCCACGGCGCGTACCTCTCTGGTCTTCGTGCTGCTGAGGAGATCCTTGCGTTGGAATGATCGTGTATCGACGCTACATCGCCATCACGAGCGCAGCGATCGCGGAGATGGCTCCGACGACGGCGAGCAGGCTGGGCACGAACCAGAGTTGCAGGAATGAGCGTATACGAGCATCCTCAGGGTGGTGTGGGTCATAGAGGACCGTCACGCGGTCTCCCACCTTGTGAGCCGCTGGATTAGAGCCGACCTCGCTGACGAAGGCCACCTCCTCGCCAGTAATCGTCGAGAAACGGACCGTCGGGTAGTAGTGTGGTACCGAACGGTTCCTGCGCTTCGATCCCTCACCTCGTTCGACCGCGACCACTGTGCCGTCTGCGTTCCAGGCCGAGGCGACAAAGGCACGTGTCCGCAGTCCCAGCCATACTGCGACTGCCAGCAGGACGCCTGCGATGACCAGAACCGGGAGAAACTGCCAGCCGGTCGAGGAGCTGTTCATGATCGCGAACAGCGCTACGAATGCCGCGATTGGACCGAACGAGCGCAGGCCCTTCATCGGACTTCCTATCAATTCTGGAGAATGACGACGTTAGAATCATAACTCTATTGAGTTAGCACCGTCGTGTCGGCCCTGATGTGAGTCTGCGATGATAGAGTCCGGTCATGATCGGACGGAAGGGGAAGGAAGATCACCGTGGATATTCGCGAGGCATTGCTGACGATCCCGACGGCGGCGCTGAGTGACGCCCAGACCGGGATGACGACGATGGACGCCGGGATCAAGACCCGCGTGCCGGGACTCAAGCTGGTTGGTCCGGCCTTCACTGTTCGCTGCCTGACCGGCAGCATCGTCACCGTTCACAAGGCGCTGGCCGAGGCGCAGCCCGGCGACGTCCTGGTCGTTGATGGGCTTGGTGACGCGACTGAGGCGCTCTTTGGTGAGTTGATGGGGCGGGACGCGAAGGCAGCCGGGCTGGCCGGTGTCGTCATCGACGGGCCGGTGCGCGATGTCGTCGGCCTGCGCGAGCTTGGGCTGCCGTCGTTCTCACGGCATGTCACGCCGCGCGTCGGCTCCAACCGCCGCCTCGGCACTGTTGGCGCCCGCATCTCCTGCGGCGGCATCACCGTCGAGCCAGGCGACTGGATCGTCGGCGACGATGACGGCGTCGTTGTCGTCGCGAAGGCCGATGCCGAACGACTGGTCGAAGCCGGTCTCGCCATCGAGGAGAAGGAACGCGACATCGCCACGAAGATCGACGCCGGCGAACGAATCGCCGACATTCTCAACTTCCGCGCGGCGTTCGCGTCATGATTCTGGCACCCCTTTTCGGGATGATTTAGAGGACTAGTAACCCCCGCCGTGCTGCAATCGCAACGGCTTCGGTCCGGCTGGCCGCGCTGAGCTTCGACATGATTGCGCCGACGTGGAACTTGGCTGTGTGTTCTGAGATGCCGAGCTCCATCGCGATCGTCTTGTTCGGCAGGCCAAGCGCGAGCAACTCAAGGACCTCGTGCTCACGATCGGTCAGAGGGTCGATGTCGTCGATCTCGCTGGCGCGTGGGTGGTTCGGAGTAATCTGGGTCGTCAGCTCATGGGCGATTGCCGGGTCGAGGATAACGAGTCCCTGGAGAGCGGCGAAGATTGCCGCGCCGATTTCCGCTGCGCCAGCGTCCTTGAGCAGGACGGCCATCGAACGCTCGGCCGGTCGAATCTGGCGATAACTGGTCGGACTGTCGAGCAACAGCAACAGGGCGGCATCGGGGTAACGTGTCGTGAGTCGTTCGATCAGGCCCAACTGGTCGAGATCGACATCAATGACGATTGCGGCTGGTTGCTCCGGTGAGTCGATTTCGTCATCGGGAGCGTCTGCCAGGACAGCCAGTCCCGGTGTCTGCTCGACGAGTGCGCGAAGCCCGGCGCGTAGCGACGGGTATGGAGCGATGACGAAGACGCTGGTAGCGTCCTCGCCATCACCGGGAACCAGTCGCAGATCGTGCAGTCCAGGCGCGTCTCCCGGCTCACGCATCAGCTAGCGCTCGCCGATCGTGACGTTCAGCTCGCGCAGTTCGCCCCCGCGCAGGATCCGTAGCTGCACCGGCTGGCCGGCCAGTTCCGGGCCGAGCGCCGCCCGCAGGTCATCCGTGTCACGCACCGGCTCGCCGCCGACGCCGATCAGGATGTCGCCGATCATGACACCTCCGTGGCTGGCCGGGCTGTCCTCCTCGACGCCGACTGCCAGCAGGCCGGTCTCCTGGCCTGCTGTCGTGGCGATGGCCTCCGGCAGCCGCACCGGCTGGCTGGTCATCCCGAGGTAGCCACGTCGCAGCCGGCCGTGGGTCAGCAACTGCTCGACCACCTCACCGATTGCCGCGTGTGGGATCGTCAGTGGCTGGCCCCGGAAGCCGGAAGTGTTGACGCCGACCATCGCGCCGCTCGTGTCGATCAATGGCCCGCCTGAAAAGCCTGGATACATCGTCAGGTCAGGCCGGATGATTGACTCAACCGATGCGTTGCCGCCCCGGCGACGCCGTCGTCCACGTCCCATCGCGCCGATGCTGGAGATGATGCCGAGTGAGGCGCCGACGCCGTTCTCTCCGCCACCCGAGCGGCCAACCGCCAGCGCGATGCTGCCAACGCGGCCATCTTCGGCCCGTGGCGCGGGGGCGATGGTCAGTCCCTCGACTTTGAGGATGGCCAGGTCGCTCCTAGGGTCGCGTCCGGCGATCGTCGCCGGCAGGTCGCTGCCGTCCGGGAGCGTGATCGTGATCTCCTCATCGCGCTCGATCGTGTGATCGGCCGTCAGGACGATCCCCTCGGCCCAGACGACTCCGCTCGATCCGTAACGTCCCCGTGCATTGACGCGGACTGTGTAGCCGCCGGCACGTTCGACTGCGTCGGCGAGGCTGTTGCTGAATTCATTGATGCTTGCTGTCATCGAGTCTCTTTCTCCCGCTTGATACGGTTGTTGTTCAATCCGGCGGGACGCTCCCTACCGCAACACTATCATCGTGTATGTCGCTCCGGCGTACATCATCGCTTCAGGTAGCGGGAGAACTGTCCGAACGGGTAGGAGTTCCCGCGGCACCATGCTTGCGCAACCGGCTCCGGGCGAAATGCCGCCGACCGGCGCTTTGCCGGCAATACAGAGGAGTTTGAGCATGGATGGATACTGCGTGAAGTGCCGCGAGAAGCGGGATATCAAGGACGCCGAACGCGTCGAAATGGATAACGGCCGGAAGGCCCTCCAGGGCGTCTGCCCGGTCTGTGGCACCAAGATCGTTCGATTCGTCAAGGACGATGCCTGGTAGTCGGTAGGTGACAGGTAACAGGTGTCAGGGGTTGGTCTCCGGGCGATAACGTTCACTCTCGACCTTCGCGAACCAGCCCCTGTTAGCTGACACCTGTCACCTGTTACCTCACCGAGGTAGCGACGAACGTCGTCACGGCTGCCCAGAGCAGGACGACGTTTTCCTGGAAGCCGATCATCACGATGGCTCCAACCAGGGCGATTGCGATTCCGGCGCAGATGGCGGCGCTGCGCATCGTGCGACCCTCCCGGTTCCAGTCCCGACGCGACGTCATCGTTGCGTCGTCACATCCCGCTTCATCGCGGCCTGGCTGACGCCGTCGTCAGCCGATTGTCCTCGTACTTTATCCACCAACCGATTGATGCGAAACGGCGTCTGGAACGGATTTCTGGCTGTCCGGATGGACACCTATCGTGTCCCGAGTGGCCGAGCCACCGGCGTTCGAACCGTCGCAACCTCACTCGCCATCGGCAGCGAGATCGTCATCGTCGTACCCTGGCCCGGGCAACTCTCTACCGAGATCCGACCTCGATGCGCCTCAATGATGCTCCGGGCGATTGCCAGCCCAAGCCCTGCACCACCGAACTTGCGAGAGCGCGTCTTGTCGACGCGGTGGAATCGCTCGAAGATGAGCGGCAGCTCTGCTTCAGGAATCCCTGGTCCCGAGTCACTGACCTGGATCTTCAACGATGCCGATTGAACGGTGGAACTGAGCGTGATCGGGCAGTCGCCCGGAGCGTACTTCACAGCGTTGTCTACCAGGATCATGACGGCCTGCTCGATGCGCTCGGCATCGGCGCGTACCTCGCCGTCACCATCGAGATCGACGATCAGCGATGCGCCGTGCTGCTGGGCGAGAATCGTCGCTGGTTCGCGCAGCCCGGCGAGCAACGCTGGAATGGCAACCGGCTTCAGCTCCAGCGGGACCGCATCAGCATCAGAGCGGGCCAGGAAGAGGAGGTCTTCCACCAGCCGCGCCATTCGCGTCGATTCCTTGACGATCTCTTCGAGGATCTGGCCGTGGACACCACCCCGGTCCAGCTCAAGCCCAACTTCCGCATTCCCGCGCAGGACGGTGATTGGCGTCCGCAGCTCATGTGAGACATCAGCAATGAAGACGTTGCGGGCTTCCAGCGCCTTCGTCAACTCCTCGGCAGCCGCCTGCTGGCCGGCATACAGCCGGCGCATCTCGTTCGACGTTCGGACCGACAGGAACGCGAGCCCGACGCCGACAACCGCCAGCCCGGCCAGCACGACGACCAGATCAATCGTTGCCGTTTGGGTCGATCGTTCGACATTTTCCAGCGCGTTCGTCGCTTCTACATCACCGATCTCTTCGATCTCGCGGGCCATTTCATCAAGTGTCGCGATCCGGACGAGACCTTCGTCGCTCGCGACCGTGAACGCCTGTGGGTCGCTGCTGTACAGATCGACAGCGGGCCGAAAATCGGCATAGTAGCGATCCGCCTCCGCGCGCAACGCCGTCGCCTGGGGGATGTCCGGATCGTCGAAGGCAAGCTGCTCGAACTCATCAATCTCCACAAGCAACACCGTATAGGCGGCGTCGAAATCTTCGATGCCCCCGCGAGACGGGCCAGCGAACACGAAGTTACGGTGATAGTGACGCAGGTCGAGGACGGCAGTTCGCAGATCACCACCGGTGTCCTCAAGCCGGACGTCGATGTCCAGCGCGTCACGTGCAACATTGTTGACGCTGCGGTTAACCAGCAGGCCCGCTGTGCCGGCAACCATCAGCATGACAACGAGTCCTGCGACGGCCGCCGTAATGATCCAGGACTTGTTTGCGCGTCGTTGATGAATCCAGCTCACTGGTGTTTCCGCTTCGTACAGGGCGTGATCTTGATAAGATGCGCTCTCAGGTGCAACCGCCAGATATCAACGGTCATGAGTGAGTTCTGCCAATGCGTATCCTGATCATCGAGGATGAAGAGGCGATTGTCCGCTTTCTCGAACGCGGTCTCGCTGCTCATGGTCACGAGCTGGTGATCGCCGACAATGGCGAGGATGGCGTCGTGTTTGCGACTGATGAGAGGGTCGATATCGTCCTGCTCGACATCGCACTGCCTGGTCTCGACGGTCATCAGGTTCTGGAGCGCATCCGCGTCAACCGCCCGACGCTGCCGGTACTGATGCTGACTGCCCGCGACGATCTGCAACACAAGGTGCGTGCCCTCAACGCCGGCGCAGACGACTACCTGACCAAGCCCTTCGCCTTCGCCGAGCTGTTGGCGCGGATTGGCGCATTGACCAGACGAGCTGACCAGCAGAGTGCGTCGCAACTGCGCGCCGGTGACTTGCGGATCGATCTGCTGGCTCATCGCGCCTGGCTCGGTAACGACCCGCTCGATCTGACCAGCCGCGAGTTCGCGTTGCTCGAATACTTCATGCGCCATCCGGGCCAGGTGCTGTCGCGGCAACAGATTCTCACCGCGGTCTGGGAACTCGACTTCGACCCAGAATCGAACATCGTCGATGTGTATGTCCGCTATCTGCGTCGCAAGGTCAACCCCGCCGACGGTATTCCACTGATCACCACAATTCGCGGTGCTGGATACCGCTTCGACCCACCGGCCATCTAGCGGCGTGGCATGAGCGCCTGTGACGCGCAGCGGCGATGTCCGCCCTGCGGTTGACGGCCCCCCGGTGCGCGACTCAGCCGACATCTGTGTCATCACCATCATCACCATCATCGTCGTCATCGTCGTCATCGTCATCCGGCGTCGGTTCCGGCGCGGGAGGTTCTGGTGCAGGCGGTGGCGGCGGTGGTGGCGGTTCAGGCGTCGGGGGCGGGGGCGGAGGTGGCTCCGGCGTCGGTGTCGCCGTCGGTTCTGGCTGAGGTGTTGGCTCCGCCGTTGGCGGCGGCGTTGGTGTCGCCGTCGGCTCCGGTGTCGGTGTCGGTGTCGGTATCGGTGTCGTGGTTGCCGGTTCCGGAGTCGTGGTTGGTATTGATGTTGGCGTTGATGTTGATGTTGGTGTTGAGCCTCCCTCCGGCGCGGTCAATGTGATTGTCACATTGACGTGGGCCGGTTGTTCGATCAGACGTACAGTCGCTTCGCGTGCGTCATCCAGCAGAAAGAAGTAGCGCGACTCGGCTGAGAAATCGATGTCTGCAACTTGCCAGCCGCGCTCATCGATCACTGCACGGTAGTAGGCATGGACGTCCTGGAGGTCGTCGCCCGTTACATACTCGGCGCGCGTCATCAGCAGGCTGGATTGCGCTCGCTGCTGGTAACCGGTCCGGATTGCGCCGGGATAGCGTGGCAGGTCGGCGATGTCCGCGCCCGGGATGTCAGTCGTCGCCAGCGTCGGTGTCACGGTCGGGCTGGCGGAATTTGTCGTGGTTGGCGGCGTGTTGTCATCGACGGTTTGCCAGCTGGCCAGTAGCCTCGCAGTACCGAACCCGAGCAACGCAAGCACCAGCGCGGCCGTCAGCAGGAAGGACGTCCTCAACATGCTCTTTGGGAGTTCACGTTGTTGTTCCAAAGGTGTGCGCATCTGTGCCAGGTTCTTGAACCATCTTGCAGTTGTCGACAGTTTGCCATTGGCGTCTTCATCAAGTGTGTCGCGATCAGATGAGCGCCGGATGAGACAAGTGTGAGAATCCTCTCATGGAAGCCGAAAATGAGAAGCCTCTCATGAGCCATTAACGTCGCATTCATATCCGATCCATAGCCTTGGATGTGATCGGCAAGCTCCCTGGCCCGGTTCGGGACGCTTGCTTAGCGGCACAAGATCGATGGACGGAGACACAGGTGGCTATAGCGAATTCGGCAGCACACCCCGAGGCTATCGGCATCCCGACGATCGACACGCGACGCCGCCGGATCGCGCTGTACTCACACGACACGATGGGTCTCGGGCATGCCCGCCGCAACATGCTGATCGCCAATGCGCTGGCCAGCGCATCGACCCCGGCCGACATCCTGTTGGTGAGCGGCGCGAACGAGACCAACGCCTTTGCAATGCCTCCTGCCGTCGATGTCCTGAGTCTACCGTCCCTCCGCAAAGGCGACGACGGCCATTACCATTCCCGCCGGCTAGATATGTCGCTGGGCGATATGACCTCGCTGCGTGCCGAGACAATCAGGGCCGCGCTGCTGGCCTTCGCTCCCGATGTGCTGATTGTCGACAACGTTCCGCGTGGTGCAGCCCGTGAACTGGACCCGGCGCTTGCCGCCCTTCGTGCAGCCGGTGGCACGCGGATCGTGCTCGGAATGCGCGACATCCTTGACGAGCCTGCGGTCGTTGCCCGCGAGTGGGAACGCGCGGACAACCTCCAGGCATTGCGTGAACATTATGACGCGATCTGGGTCTACGGCGATCCCCTCGTCTTCGACACGGCGCGCGCCTACAGCTTCCCGTTTGATGTCGCGGCCAAGCTTTCGTACACCGGCTATCTTGACGGCCGGCAGCGCCCGAGCTTCTCCGAATCCGAGAGCGATGCGGCGGTTGAGGCACTTCGCCTGCCACCGGGCCGGCTGGCGCTCTGTTTGGTTGGCGGCGGCCAGGATGGCCAAAGCGTTGCCACCGCCTTTGTTCAAGCACGTCTGCCGGAAGACATGAACGCGGTCGTCGTCACTGGCCCGTACATGCCGGACGATGTTCAACAGCAGCTCCATGCGGAAGCTGCCACGCACCTTCGCCTGCGTGTTCTCGACTTCCTGCCGGAGCCGACGTTGCTGCTGAGCCGCGCCGAGCGCGTGATCGCAATGGGCGGCTACAACACGGTCGGCGAGCTCCTCGCCTTCGAGAAGCCGGCCCTGATCGTGCCGCGCGTCAAACCACGCCGCGAACAGTGGATCCGCGCCCAGAGGCTGCGCCAGCTCGGCCTCGTCGACGTCCTCCACCCGGACGCAGTGACGCCAGCGGCAATGAGTGCCTGGCTCGCCTCGGATCGTCCTTCGAGGACACGGGCCCGCGATTTGCTCGATCTCAAAGGACTCGATCGCCTGCCAGTTCTCGTGCAGGAACTGTTGACCGTGACGGCGCCCGTTGCCTGGACGCTCGATTACCAGGCAGGAGGCCGGTATGTCCATGTTGCCTAGTGCAGGACCGCGTGTTGGCTACGTCGTCAAGCGCTACCCGCGTTTTTCGGAGACGTTCATCGTGAACGAGATCCTGGCCCATGAGGCGGCCGGCATCGAGGTCGACATCTTCTCGCTCCGTCCGCCGATCGATACCCATTTTCAGGACGCGCTCTCCCGTGTTCGGGGCAGTGTGACCTACCTGCCGGACAAGAGTGTTCGCGCGGATGATTTCTGGACTGCGTTAGAGGCCGCCGGAGACATCCTGCCCGGCTTCTGGGCAACGATGCCGGACGCCGTCGGCGATGCTGGGCTTGATGTCTATCAGGCGCTGATCCTTGCGCGACATGCTCGCGAACGGCGCATCAGTCATCTGCATGCCCACTTCGCCAGCTCTGCGACATCGGTCGCGCGCCTGGCGGCGCGTTTCGCCGGGTTACCCTATTCGTTTACAGCCCACGCCAAGGACATCTTTCACGAGAGCGTCCGGCACACCGACCTGCGCCGCAAGCTCACGGACGCTGCGTCGGTCGTCACGGTCAGCGACTACAACCTGGCCTACCTGCGTGACACGTTCGGTTGGGACGCCGCCCGTGTCCAGCGCGTCTACAACGGCATCGACCTGAGACGCTTCCCGTACATGGCGCCGATTGATCGTCCAACCCGAATCGTCGCTGTTGGCCGCCTGGTCGAGAAGAAGGGCTTCGAAGTACTGATTGACGCCTTCGCGTTGCTGGCTCAACGCGGTGTCACATTCACCGGCCAGATCGTCGGCGGCGGTGAGCTTGAAGCGGATCTCCGGGAGCAGATCGCTACGCATGCGCTGGAGAACCATGTCGAGCTGCTTGGACCTCGGCCGCAACGCGAGGTGATCGATCTGGTGCAGCACGCCGCGGTCTTCGCCGCGCCGTCCGTTGACGGCACTGACGGCAACCGCGACGGTCTGCCGACCGTCCTGCTCGAAGCGATGGCACTCGGGACACCCTGCGTCTCGACCGACGTGACCGGCATCCCGGAAGTCATCCACCACGACGAGACTGGTCTGATGGTTCCCCAGCGCGACCCGCGTGCGCTGGCCGATGCGCTGGAACTGCTGCTCGTGGATGCGCTGCTCCGGGTGGCCCTGGCGGAACAGGCTCGCATGTTGATCGTGGATGAGTTCGACATCCATCGCAATGCGGCGCGGATGCGCGAGGTGATTGGGCTGGAGACAGTTTCGAGCGTCTCAGCATCACCGAACGAAGTCGTGTCGATCCCAGTTGCAGCATTTTCGGGAGCGTGACCTGATGAGACTCGCGTATATCTGCGCCGATCCCGGCGTTCCGGTCTTTGGCCGGAAGGGTGCCTCGGTTCATGTTCAGGAAGTCGATCCGCGCGCTGCGGAGCCAGGGCGTCGAAGTCGATCTATTCGCCACCAGCATTGGCGGAGACGCTCCCGGCCGATCTGGCTTCAGTGCCATTGCACCGATTGCCACCGAGTCCCGAAGGGCGATCCCGCCAGCCGCGAGCAGGCGGCACTGGCCGCGAACACCGACCTCGCGCTGGCGCTCGAACGCCACGGCCCGTTCGACATCGTCTACGAACGCTACTCTCTCTGGAGCTACGCCGGAATGCGCTTCGCGCGTGACGCTGATGTTCCAGGCATCCTGGAGGTTAACGCGCCGCTCATCGACGAGCAGGCAGCACATCGCAGGCTTGTCAATCGAGACGCGGCGCTGATGATTGCCGTAACTGCGTTCGCCGCCGCGACCGTCGTTGTGGCAGTCTCCAATGAGGTGGCGGAGTATGTCCGCGGCTTCGACGTCGATCCCGCCAGCGTCCACGTTATCCCAAACGGCGTCAACACCAAACGCTTCTCGCCCGGCCAGCCTGCCATCCTGCCCGCAGACCCCGGCGTTCTTCACGGTCGGCTTCGTCGGCACGCTCAAGCCGTGGCACGGCCTGCCGTCGCTGGTTGAAGCCTTTGACCTGCTGCACCGCCACGCGCCACAGACACGCCTGTTGATTGTCGGAGACGGCACCGAGCGAGAGCGGACTCAGGCAGACGTCACCGCGCGCGGACTCGAGAACGCAGTCCACTTCACTGGCGCCGTCGATCCGTCCGAGATCCCCGGCATGCTGGCGTCGATGGATGCCGGCGTCGCGCCATATCCCGACAACCCGAACTTCTACTTCTCGCCGCTCAAGGTCTACGAGTACATGGCATCCGGCATCCCGGTCGTCGCCAGCCGGATCGGCCAGATTTCCGACGTCATCGACAATGGCCAGAATGGCTTGCTGACACCCCCCGATAATCCTGCCGCGCTAGCGGCTGCACTCGACCGTTTGCGCCAGGACGTGGGCCTGAGCATGCGACTGGCGTTCGCGGGACGCGAGACCGTCGTTCGCGGCAAGTCATGGGACAACATCGCCCGCCGTGTGCTTGAGCTGGCGGGGATACGCCTCCCCAACCGCCACCCAGAATCGGCGGATGCCTGAATGGCCCGGCCAACCACGGTCCAGGAGACGTTGCCGGGGATGTGGCGGGTCGTCCGCGCCTTTGCGCCCTACCTGCGCAGCCAGCGGCGGTTGATCGCGCTCTCGTTCCTGGCGCTGTTTGCCGAGGTCGCGATGCGCCTGCTCGAGCCGTGGCCGCTGAAGTTCGTCATCGACCGCATCATTGCCCCGGCTGCCGCGCAGACCGGCGCCGGCCCTGGTGTCCAGACCGCCGCTGACGAGCCGATGCTGCTGCTCGGCCTCGCGGCGTTTGCCGTGGTCGCGTTTGCCGGGCTTCGGGCACTGGCCGCTTACGGCAGTACGGTCGGATTCGCGCTGGTTGGCAACCGGGTGCTGACGCAGGTTCGCTCCGACCTCTACAGACACCTGCAATCGCTCTCGCTCGCCTACCATGCCCGCTCACGGACCGGCGACATGACCGTTCGTGTCATCAGCGATGTCGGCATGCTCAAAGACGTGACCGTGACGGCGTTGCTGCCGATGATCGGCAACGTCCTCGTCCTGCTCGGAATGCTGACGGTCATGCTCATCCTGCACTGGAAGCTGGCATTGCTCGGCCTGGCCGTCATGCCGCTCTTCTGGTTGCGAACGGTCAACCTCAGTCGCAAGATCCAGCGCGTTTCGCGCACGCAGCGCAAGCAGGAAGGCGAGATCGCCGCGACGACAGCCGAGTCAATCGGCTCGATCAAGGTCGTCCAGGCGCTCTCACTCCAGAACGTGTTTGCCGATGCCTTCGAGGCCAACAACGACCGCAGCCTGACGGAAGGCGTCAAGGCCAAGCGGCTCGAAGCTTCGCTGGAGCGCTCCGTCGATGTCCTGATCGCGGTCGGAACCGCCCTCGTCCTCTGGTACGGCGCGCTGCTGACGTTGCGGGGGGAACTGACGGCCGGCGATCTGATCGTCTTCCTGACCTACCTGAAGAGCGCTTTCAAGCCGGTGCGTGACTTCGCCAAGTACACGGGCCGGCTCTCGAAGGCGACGGCCGCCGGCGAGCGCATCCTCGATGTCTTTGAGGAGAAGCCTGATATCGCCGACCTGCCGAATGCCGTTCCGGCGCCGGCCTTCCGGGGTGTCGTCCAGCTCGACGACATCAGCTTCGCCTACGAGCAGGGCCAGACGGTGCTCGACAACGTCAACATCAGCGTTGCTCCGGGTCAGAAGGTCGCGCTGGTCGGGCCATCCGGCAACGGCAAGTCAACGCTGATCAACCTGATCCTGCGCCTCTACGATCCCATCACCGGCGTCGTCCGGATCGACGGTCGCGACATCCGGCGCTTCACGGTTGAGTCGGTCCGCTCGCAGATCAGCGTCGTCCTGCAGGAGAATCTGCTCTTCGCCGCGACGATTCGCGACAACATCGCCTACGGAGCGGTCGATCCGAGCCAGGAGGACATTGAAGCAGCGGCGCGGCTGGCGAACGCGCACGAGTTCATCATGCTGATGCCGGACGGCTACGACACGATGGTTGGAGAGCGCGGCGTGACGCTCTCCGGCGGCCAGCGCCAGCGGATCGCAATCGCCCGCGCCGCCGTCCGACAGTCGCCGATCCTGCTGCTCGACGAGCCAACTGCCGGGCTCGATGAGGAGAACGAGCAGGCTGTCAGCCAGGCGCTCGACCGGCTCGCGATTGGCCGCACGACCTTTATGGTCACCCACGATCTCGTCGCTGCCTCCAACAGCGACTTGATTGCCTACGTCGACCGAGGTGGCATCCTCGAACAGGGAACGCACCAGAAGTTGATGGCGCTCAATGGCCGCTACGCCGCAATGTACAACCTGCAAACCGCGATCCACGAACGACAGCGTGAGGCAGACGAACTGACACGCAAGCTGCAACGTTCGCGGGAGGACGACATCCATGTTCTTGCAAGCTGATGCCGATCTCGTCGCCCGCGATCCAGGATTGCCTGGTCTGCTGCTGCTGCTCGACCAGGACGCCTTCCGACAGGCGTTGCGTCGGGCACTTCCTGGTCATCACATCGGAGTCGTCGAGTTCCAGTACGTTCGTTACAAGCCCGGTACCAACAGCTTGAGCGGATTCACACTTGACCTGGGCGACAGGCTCATCTGTGGCTACGCGAAAGCGCACCATCCGGACGACTGGCACAAGCTAATGAAGGCGGAGCAACGCCCAGGTGTTGACGGGCCGCTTGGACCGGCGCGGCTGATTCTTCCCGACTCCGCGGTCGAGGTCGTCTTCTTCCCCAATGACAATAAGCTTCAGCGCCTTGGGCAGTTGTTCGATCCAGAATTACGGTCGGCAATCCTCGCCCGCGTCTTCCGCGACCGCCCTGAATTCCAGTCCGGAACGATCCACCTTCTGCGCTACAAGCCGGAGCGCCGGTTCGTTGGTCGGGTCGACGTCGACGGCGTGCCGCGTGCCGTCTTGAAGTTGTACGCTCCGCGAGCCTATGCTGCCGCTCGGACAGCCGCCGAGACGCTTGGCCACGACGCTCGCCTGATCGGTCATGCAACCCGCTATGGCGTGCTGGCCTTCGCTTGGCGCGATGGTGCGGCCCTCTCCGAGTGCATCGGTGGCCCTGGTCTGTCGTTCGCTGCCATCGAACGTGTTGGCGCAGCGTTGGCCGAATTCCACACACGCGACGGCCAAGGACTGCGTCACCGTGATCGTGCATCCGAGATGGCGACGATCCAGGCGACCGGCGAAGGCGTGCGCTTCATTCTCCCGTCAACCGGGCGACTGACCGACGCGATCGTCGCAAAGCTGCTGGCTGAGCTTCACGATGCTCCACCTGTCCAGATGCCGACCCACGGTGATTTCTACGACCGGCAGGTGCTGGTCAACGCCGGCCAGGTCACGATCCTCGATCTGGATGAAGCAGTCCTCTCCGATCCGGCCGCTGATCTCGGACTGTTCATCGCCCATCTTGAGCGCGACGCACTGAGCCGTGATCTGCCGGTCGAGCGGGTTGCGCCGGTCCGTGCGGCGCTGCTGGCCGGCTACAGCATCCCACCGGCGCGCGTCGATCTCTACACCGCCATTGGCCTCCTCCAACTCGCTCCGCATTACTTCCGCAACCGGGAGCCGGACTGGCCAGAGCGAACCGAAGCAACACTCGAACGGGCGTTAGAGATCGTCTCCGAGCGCGCCATGAGCGCCGCATGAGTGCGACACCCTTCGATCCGGCCATCCCCAGCCTCGGGCAGGCACTCGACATCGAGCAGGCGCGACGTGTACTCGCGCGGCAACTTGGCTCGATCGACATCATCGCCGCCCGCCTCGTCCGTCACAAGCCCGGTCGCCGCGCGCTGATCGAGTATGACGCGGTGTTGCCGGCTGGTCCGTTGACGATCGTCGGGAAGATCCGCGCGAAGGGGCTGGACACGCGCACCCACGCGACGTTGCTCGGCGCCCGTGAGGCGGGTCTTCCGGTTCCGGAGCCGCTCGGGTTGGTGCCTGAGCTTCAGATGCAACTCCAACGCAAAGAGTCTGGTGTCCAGCTGACAGGGGAGCTGGCGGGTCCGCGAGGTCTGGATCTCGCACAGGCCGCAGCCGAGATCGCTCATCAACTTCACCAGGCAGGCATCCCCACCTCGCGCCGCCACACTTTGGATGACGAGATGCGCATCCTTCACGATCGGCTACCGCTCGTCGGCGAACGACATCCGTATTGGGCCGATCGGCTGGCGCGCGTGCTGGATGCCTCCGATCGCCTGGCGGCGACGATCCCAGAACCTGCTGGCGGGAAGGTTGGCATCCATCGCGACTACTACGCCGACCAACTACTCGTTGACGGAGACCGCGTCGTCCTGCTCGATTTCGACCTGTACTGCGCAGGCGACCCAGCCCTCGACATCGGCAACTTCGCCGCACACATCATCGAGCAAAGCCTTCGTGAGCTCGGCTCTCCGGTTGCCCTCGCCGATCGCGAGCGCGCGCTGGTCGAACGCTACCTCGCGCTGGCAGGTCCGGGACATCAACAGGCTGTTGCTGGATACATCACACTCAGCCTCGTCCGCCACATCTGGATCAGCACACGTATCCCCGAACGTCACCACATCACTGGCCAGTTACTCGACTTCTGTGAGCAGCGTCTCCAGAACGTCCGCGATCGCATCGTCGCCTGACGATTTTCACCTCATTACATATGGCGCGGGTCGGCGGCTGATCCAGCTCATGGGTCTTGTCATTCGCGTCATGCACGTCTGCTATTCTGTGCCCGTACCCCACGATCCACGCTGGACGTGCGTAGGCAATCGAGACGTTGACGACCTATCGGGGGCATACGTCATGCTTTTGGGGTCCCCAGTGGGCTGACGGTGTATTGTCCGTCGACCGCTTGAGTACGGAACAACAAAGGAACAGAAACGACATGGCAAGGTTCAGGGAACGGGCAACGCTCGATCCATCTCAAGTCCGGGATCGGCGCGGCGCCGGAAGCAGCGGCGGTCGCGGCATGGCGGTCGGAGGGGTCGGTGGTGGGCTTGGCCTCATCATCCTGATCATCACCCTGCTGCTCGGCGGCAACCCGCTCGATGGCGGTGGATCAACGAATCCCGGTGCAGTTGACAACGGTTCGAGCGGCACTGAGTCCGGAAGCCTTGCCGAGAACTGTCAGACTGGTGCCGACGCGAACCAGTCGCAGGACTGCCGGATCGTTGGCTTCGTCAATAGCATTCAGGCATTCTGGACAGATGAGTACGCTGAGAACAACGCACGCTACGTCGAGGCACCCGCGTACCTCTTCACTGGCGGCATCGACACAGGCTGTGGCTACGCGACCTCGCAAGTTGGTCCGTTCTACTGCCCTGCCGATCAGGGCGTCTACCTCGACCTTGACTTCTTCAAGCAATTGGAGAGCGACTTCGGTGCCGAGGGTGGCCCGTTTGCCGAGGCCTACGTGCTGGCTCACGAATACGGACATCATGTCCAGAACCTGCAGGGCATCCTCTCCCGTGCGCAGGATGGCGACACCGGACCAGACAGCGCGGCAGTTCGCGTCGAGCTACAGGCTGACTGCTTCGCCGGTCTCTGGGCCGCCCACGCCGAGGAAACCGGCTTCCTGAACCCGCTCAGCGAAGAAGACATCCGCATCGGACTCGACGCGGCGGCAGCCGTCGGCGACGACCGCATCCAGGAGCGCATCCAGGGCCGCGTGTCACCAGAATCGTGGACCCACGGCTCCTCCGAACAGCGCCAGCAGTGGTTCATGACCGGCTACCAACAGGCGGACTTCGCCAGTTGCGACACGTTCAGTACGACACCGTAGACGAGGGAACAGGGAACAGGGAACAGGGGACAGGGACAGACAGGAGTCGCTCTCTCAATCCCCACGGACCAACTCCTGTTCCCTATCCCCTCGTTACCTCAACATGCACGTGCGTTCCGCTGCCCGGTGCGCTGGTAATCGAGACCGTGCCGCCGGCTCCGGCTGCGCGTTCACGCATCGAGACGAGGCCGAGGTGGCCGGGGAATGCGCCGCTGGTGTCGAAACCGCGTCCGTCGTCGACGATGTCCAGCGTCAGGCAGCCATTGTCAGACGACAGACGCAGATCAATCGTCGACGCCCGCGCATGCTTGACCGTGTTGTGCATCGCTTCCTGGGCGATGCGGTAGAGCATCTCTTTGGTCTCGATCGAGCATTCCGGCTCCTCACTCAGCGACAGGTTGACGGCGATCATGTGCCGGGAACGGGTTGCCGCCGCCTGCTTCTCAAGCGCCACAACCAGCCCCTCGTGCTCCAGCGACTCGGGCCGCAACTCGAAGATGAGTGCCCGCATCTCCGCCATTCCGGCTTCGGCGAGCTGAAGGACGTAGTCGAGCGGTGCGGCGACTTTGGCCGGATCGCGGTCCAGTTGCGTCCCGCGCTGTCCGGGCGCCGAGGCCGATCCCGTAGAGCGCCTGCGAGACCGAGTCGTGCAGCTCACGAGCCAGCCGCTGGCGTTCTTCGAGCGCCGCTACTTCGCGTGATTGCCCGTGTAGCCGCGTATTCTGGATTGCGACGGCGATCTGGTTGGCGGTTGCCGTGACAAGGTCAATTTCGTGCTGGGTGTAGCGATTCTCCTGCGCCGATGAGATGAACATCACGCCGAGCAACTCGTTCTTCACCATCAATGGAGCGGCCAGGAACGAGACGACGTGCGCATAGATCGTGTCAATCGCGTTGCCGACGCGCCAGCGGAAGGTCGTCGCGACCTCATCATCGCCGTGCACGTTGGGCGTGTAGACGGTCCTGCCACGCATCAGTTCCTGCCAGCCCGGCATTGGTGCGTCGATGCTGAAGCGGTTGCCGAGCGAGGTTGGGTACTGGGCGCCAAGCTCGTCCCGGCGCACCGCGACGGTTGTCAGGATACCGTCCTCCGCCAGTGAGATTGCTGCCGATTCATATGGGACCAGCCGCTGCATCTGATCGAAGATCAGCTCGATCAACGGTTCAATTTCGGGCGTCAGCGTCACTGTCCGCGAGATGTCGAGCAGCGTCTGAAGCTCGCGCGTGCGCTCGTCAACGCGTTGTTCGAGCAATTGGTGCTGCTCCTGCTCGTGGGTGATGTCGCGGATGATCCCGAGGGCGGCTGGCTTGCCACGGTAGAGGATCGGGCTGCCCTGTGCCTCGGCGTAGAACGATGACCCGTCCGTTGCGCATTGCCAGCGCATTCGCGCGTGCTGTCTGGCCGGACCGGATCGTCGCGACGTAGTCGCGCCATTTCTCGGCTGCGTCCGGGTGGATCAGGTTGCCACGGCTCAGGTGAAGGAACTCCTCGCGGGAGTACCCGTGCATTGCGCAGATGGCCGGATTGACCTCTAGAATCTGCCCCGACTCCAGATCGGTGATGACCAAGCCGTCGGCGGCTGCCTCGAAGACCCGCCGGAACAAATCCTCGCGCTCGCGCAGGGCTGCTTCTGCATGCTTTCGTTCGAGGAACTGGGCAATTGCGTCCGCGACACTGGCTAACTCATCAAGCGTGTCCGCGTCGAAATTCTGACGGCCGAACATCACCATCAGACCGATGATCTGGCCGCGAACGACCAGCGGGTGGGTGACCCAGGCAACCAGCCCCTGCTCCGTAGCCCATGCCGGATCGCGGACGTGGTGGGTGCGCTGCACGTCGGTCGCGATCTCGGGTTTGAAAGCTGAAAAGGTCTTCTCGTAGATCCAGTCGACTGGAATGCGTGAGTACTCACCGTTCAGGCGGGTGTAGAGACCGGCGCTGGCTCGCAGTCGGTAGACGTTCTCGACCGGGTCGAGCACCCAGATGCGTCCGAAGGCAGCCGGGGCGTGTCGGACCATTGCTTCGGTGCATGCCTGAAGGACGATTCCGACATCGTCCGAACTGGCCAACGCCTGGCTGATGTCGGCCCGGAAGGCGGTCAGCCGCGCCCTGGAAGCAACGGCCTGCTCAGCCAGGATCCGGTCTGTTGCGTCGGCGATGACGCTGATGATGCCGGTCACGAGCCCGTCATCAAGGACCGGTGCCAGCGAGATGTCCCAGAACGTCTCGCCGGCTCGGCCCCGGAAATGGATGCCCACTCTTCTGGAGTACCTGGCCATTCCTTACGAGTTGCAGCGCCTCCAGGAACTCCTCGTCACCCTCCATCACATCGCTCAGGCAGGTGCCGGGGATCAGGTTCGCGACTGGAATGCCTGTGGCGTGCTCAACGAACGATGTCCAGCTCGCGTTGGCGTGCTGCAACCGCAGATCGAGGTCGAAGATCGCCACGCCCACTGGAAGCTGGCCATAGAGTGATGTCAGTAGTGCGTTTCGGCCGTGAAGTTCCGCCGACGTCTCGGCGCTCATGGTGCTCTCCCAGCGGCTGGAATCGGACGATGTACGGACGCGCGTCGCCCGAATGATTGCCGACAGCGCCGGTCGATGTCCAGTACGGAAGCTCATATCTTCCAACCCCTCTCCCTGGAATGGGAGAGAGGTTGGGAGGATCGGCGGTCATCCGCCTTTCTGCGGTGTCGCGCCTTCCGGCAGCGGGGTTACGTACTTGCGGCCACCGGTGGCCTTCGCGAACTCCTGCTTGGCGGTGTCGAGCGCTTCCTTGTTGACCATCAGCTCCAGGCCGGTGAGGGCCATCGCCTTGGCGGCGTAATCCATACCTTTGAAGCCGATCTCCGCGCCGGACGAGGCCGTGATCTGCCAGCTGTGGCCCGGCGAGCCGAGCGGGTGGCAGCAGGTCAGCAGGTTGCCGGTCGGGGCGATCTGGCTGACATCGCCCACCTCGGTCGATCCGTGCATGATGCGGAACTCGTCCGATGGACGGATGACGTTCTCGCAGAGCACATCGCCGATGTCGTCAGCGGTCGTGCCCTCCTTGGCCATCTCCAGCGTGTGCTGGCGGCTCATCTCGAGGACCTCTGGGTCAATCGACGACTGCAGCTTGCGGGCAAACTCCATGTCGTCGTGGCTGAACTCGATGCCGCCCAGCGCCTCCATCTTCTCCAGCATGATGTTGGAGATGGTCGGGTTCGGCAGCAGCTCGTAGCAGCCGGTCAGGAACTCGACGTCGTAGGTCGTTCCTGTCATCAGGGCCGCGCCCTTGGCGACAGTCGAGCATCGCGCTGGTAAATCGACTCGACCTGATCGCGCTTGGGAGCGCGGACGTAGTACCAGATCGTGGCCGTCGGCGGGACGACGTTCGGCGCTTCGCCGCCGTCCTTGATGACGCTGTGGATGCGGGCATCCTGGATGATGTGCTCGCGCAGGTAGTTCACGCCGATGTCCATCAGCATCGCGCCGTCCAGCGCGCTGCGTCCCATGTGCGGAGACGCTGCCCCGTGGGCCGCGATGCCGTGGAAATGGACCTTGAACGAGTTCATCGCCAGGCTGGAGCCGTTGGACCAGACAGTGTTGGCGTAGCCGGGATGCCAGGTGACCGACGCGTCCAGATCGTCGAAGACGCCGTCACGGGCCATGTAGGTCTTGCCGGTCAGCGTCTCCTCGGCCGGGCAGCCGTAGTAGCGGACGGTGCCCTTGATGCCCTGCTCGGTCATGGCCTTCTGCATCGCCAGAGCCGCGCCGAGGCGCGCCGACACCGTACAGATTGTGGCCGCAGCCGTGGCCCGGCCCGCCCGGCACCAGCTCGTTGCGCTCCGGCGTGGCGTCCTGCGAGAGGCTCGGCAGCGCGTCATACTCGCCCAGGATGCCGATGATCGGGCTGCCCTCTCCCCAACTGGCCACGAAGGCGGTCTCCATCTGCCCCGCGCCGAACTCGACCGAGAAGCCTGCCTTCTCGAGTTCGTCGGCGATGGCCTTCGAGGCAAACTTCTCCTCCAGCCCGATCTCCGGATTCTCCCAGATGTCTCGCGCCAGTTTCGAGAACCGCTTGTAGTTCTCGTTCAGATAGCTGATGGCGGTTTCGTCTCCACTCATGTTTCTGCCTCCCTGCTGCCCGCGAGCCGCGCCCCCGGGCAGTCCGAATCTGGACACGCGAGGACGCATCGTAGCAGGAAAATGGCAGATCTGTATTCGTTTGGCTTACAGGATATCGCCCTCTTCTCGTAGGGACCGGACTCAGACCGGTCCGCGGCCCGCAGGCCGATGCGTCATCACACGGCACAGTGATCGTGACGCATAGGTGTGCGCCCGTGTCGGGACCGGGCCACAATCGAACCGTCGGCCTGCGGGCCGCGGACCGGTCGTAGTCCGGTCCCTACGAGGAGTGGAGCAATCACGTTGCGACATGCGGCAGCGTCGGTCTACACCAGCCGCTCCTGCAAATCCGGGCGGCCTTCGAGCAGACCGGCCAGCCATGCCTTCTGCTCATCAGGCGTCCCGATTCTCGACCACCAGAATGTCGGGTCGGCCAGTGACCAGTCCATCGCTCCAAAGGGTGGCTCAGGATCGTATTCGAGGACAGCCTGGATGCGTTTGGCGTACTCTTCGCCTGCCAGCCGTCCAGCCAGTTGCAGCGCCATGTCGATGCCGGCCGAGACACCGGCCGCGGTGATGTACTTCCCGTCCTCAACCCAGCGCTTGCGCTGGTACGTCGCCCCAAGCCGGTTCAGATGCTCGGCGAACGCCCAGTGAGTCGTCGCGTTGCGTCCCTCAAGCAGCCCTGCTGCCGCCAGGACCATTGCGCCGGTACAGACCGAGCCGACGATCTCAGCCGTTTCGCTGGCCGAGCCGATGTAGCCCTGGACCTCGGGATCAGCCATCGCGCGGATCGTTCCCGCCGAACCGCCCGGCACGATGATGGCGTACGGGTCTGGAACGTCGGCAAAGGTCGCGTCCGGCGTGACACGCAGGGGCGTGTCGCTCGGCATCGCCTCGATTCGCGCGCCGACGACCGTCGTCCGGTACGGCGCCGGTAGCCCGCCGAGTGCCTGCAGCGGCCCGACAAGGTCGAGCAGCGTCAATCCCGGGTAGAGAACGAAGGCGATGTGCTTTACGGCATCTCCGGAGGTCTGCGCGTCACTCATGACAGGCCCTCTATCATCCAATACATCCGTTACCTCCCAACCGGGACGGCGCTGACGCAGGTACAGGAATATGAGACGCTGCTGTCATGCTGAGGCCAGCAGGCGGCGTTGCCAGCCATCACGCAGCGCCAGCACGGAGAGATGACGCTGCCATCCTGGACCGCCTCGTAGAGACTGACACCAAGCAGTTTAGCTCCCAGCTCGGCGCGGTTCTCGCTGAGGGCGACCGTCGCGACGCCCTGACCGCGCAGGAATCCGAGATCGCTGACCAGCCCGAAGCCTGCCTTCGCGATTCCAGCGCCCGATGCCGCGTTCTCGGGAGCGTAGATGATCCAGAAGCGCTCCGCGTCCGCTCCCTCGCGTCGATGATCCCAGACAGCAACCTCGGATAGATTCCACGTCCACGCCATTCCGGCAACGTCACGAAGTCCCACAGGTAGCGATCGCCGTCCGGCAGGCTGAACTCCAGTTCCAGTTCGCCGATCGAGGCTGCCAGCGTCGCCACCCAGCCGTAGCTGGTCGGCGTTCCGTCGAAGCGTGCCAGGTAGCAGCGATGTCCGGCGTCCAGCCGCGACGTGACCTCTTCGACCTCCAGCCCACTCATCAGGGCGATCAGTTCCGCATCGTGGCTGACGGCGATCGTCAGTCTCGCGAGCGCGGCAGGCTGTGGCAACGGATCACCGCGCCACCACGTAGCAAGTGCCATCGATTGTTGTTCCCTTCCATCGATCGATTTGACGAAGACAACGATATTGGCGGCTCGCTCGCCGGGCATCGTCTGAACGATGCGGCGGGCGATGAAGCGTTCTACCGATGCCGGAGTCCACCGAAAGGCGGAGTGGTGGATGGTGTCGCTCAGGTAAAGGCCGCCCGGAGCGCCGGCATCACGTCTCGCGCGGCGCGTTCGAGCTGGCCGCGCTGGTCGGGAGAGGTGAAGCGCAGGACAGGCGTCGTGCAGCCGGCTTCGATGAAGGTGGCGATCTTGGCAGCGACCTGCTCTGCCGAGCCAGCAAGCCAGCCACATATCGAGGAATTCGGGCGCGATCGTGTTCTCGCCGTAATACTTCGTCAGAAACTCGACCGACTCCTGACGAGCCCGCGAGACATCATCGTTGATGTTCACCATCAGGTGCAGGCTCATCTCGTCAACCGCCCCCGGCCGGCCATACTCGGCGCTGTACTCCTGAATGCGCTGCCAGCGCTCGCGCAGCACCTCGGGTGGGATGCGCGTCCGTCTGCCACGAGTCGGCCAGCCGGGCGACGCGTCGCAGGACGCGCTCTTCGTTGGCCTGCTCCTTCGGACTGGTATGGAATGCTGGACTGCGCCACGGGTTTCCAGCAATCCCGATCGGGACTCGCGGCTGGGCCGGCTTCGGCAATGCGACGACCTCTTCCATCGTGTAGAATCGCCCGTCCGGGTCACCGGCTCATCGCCCCAGAGCTTGCGGAGCAACTCGATTCCCTCTTCGACTCGTGGAATCCGTTCGTTGGATTCGATCCCCATCGCGGCCAGTTCGGTTGCGAAAGAGCGGCCCCTTGTTGGCAGCCCCGCCGCTGCAGACGACGAGATTCGTCCGTCCGCCGGAAATGACGTCGAGGCTCGCCCACTGTATCGCCAGCTCGAGCGGGTGCCGCATCGGGAAGGTCGCCAGGCAGATCGTGCCTAGCCGGACCCGCTCGGTCCGGGCCGCGATGCGCCGAGAGCAACGCGATTGCCTCCAGCCGGGGCTTCGAGAGGAAGTTGTCACCGACCCAGACCGAGTCGAACGCCCCGGTCGCCTCAGCCTCAACGGCGGTGTCCAGCAGGTCCTTGACCGGCAACCCGAACAGCACCGCCCGGTTCGGCAGGCTGATCCCGAACTCGATCTGTCGTCGTGCCGCCATTGCCAGCCCTCCTCTACGCAACCATCCGACGCCTGAGCCACCCAGCGGCTTATGCGAGCTCGTTCAGAATCAACGTCGCCAGAACGCGTGCCTCCTGCTCGACCATCGCGATTGGCACGAAGTCGGTCGCCGTCAGCCCCGCTCCACCGCCCGCCCCGTACATGACGGTCGGGACGCCCCGCGCGCACGGCCCACCGGCGTCGAACGAGCCCTGCCGTAGTGGCTGGCGGTGTCGCTGCCGGTCACCTCGCGATGGGCGTCGGAGAGGGCGACGACGCCGGGATGGTCAGGATCGACCAGTGCCGGCAGCATCGTGACGCCCTGCGAGACGTGGACGTGATACGGTGACATATCGCCGATGGCGGCTCGGATCTCGTCGGTCGCGGCAGCGGGATCGTCGCCGGGCAACAGCCGCCGGTCGATCGCCATGTAGGCGTGCGACGGCAGCGTGTGCGGCGCGAGTGGTTCGTAGCGCACTTTGTAGACGACGGCGTGTCGCCCGCCGAGCAGTGGGTGACGATCGGGCCAGTTGAGATCGAACAGCCGGCCAACGACCTCGGCCGCCGCATCGATCGCGCTCAGCGCATGTTCGGGCTGGCTTGAGTGGGCTGCCACGCCCTCGATTTCAACATCCACATCGACCCGTCCACGGTTGCCGAGCGAGACGCTCATCCCGGTTGCGATCTGAATGATCCCGAACTCTGGCGTCTCGCCGATCGTGTCGAGGATCGCGTTCGAGCAGGCGTGGCTCGATCGTCCCTCGTTATTGATCGCCCAGTAGAGCCGCCCCCGTAGTGGGACGCCGCTTTCGGTAAGCAGCTTGAGGACTGCCAGCATGACTGCCTGATGCCCCTTGCACTGGCTGACCCCCTGGCCGAAGACGACCGGCTCGTCGACGCCATACTCGCGCGCGTTGCCGATCCTTCCGGAAAACGGGTCGTCCATCAGGTTGTTGTGCTGCGTTGGCGTGTAGTTCTGGATCAGCAGCGAGCGGCCACTTTCGCCGCTGCCGAGCCGTGCGATCAGGTTGTTGCGTGGGGCGTCGAGCAGATCGTAGACGCCGATCCGGATCAGTTCCGGGCGCAGCACGCTGCTGAACGTAATGGACCAGCTTCGGATCGTCCGGCTCCATCAGTGTCTCGAAGCCCAGTGGGACATCAGTTGGGATCGTCGCCAGATGCGCGAGCGTCTCAACCAGATAGGCCCGGTCGATCCCGTCCACGATTGCCCCCGTTGCAGCGCTATCTGCCATCGTCGTCCTCCGTCGAGCTCGTCTGTTGCGCCACGGTATCCGAACCAATCCGACGCCGCAAGGCCGGCATCCTCAGAATATTCAAAGGTTTCCGACATCCTGAGTTCAGGTTCGGCGGTAAGGATGACAGCCGGGCATCCAGGCCGCGCACGCTGGGGAACGTGCGCGAACACCCTGATGCTCCCACGCTACGTTCGACAGCCGTTCCAACGGGCCATGACCTGCGGACGCCACCCGGCGACCCGTGTCCTGCCGTTTGCCAGCGGCTGTCACGACGGTAGAGGGAAGGGAAGAACTGCAGATGGCGATCCATCGCCTGTGGCAGGCTGGTCTGCTGGTGCTGGCTGGCCTGTTGATTACGACGATTCCGCTTGCACTCCAGGGCGCCGCGCAGCCGGGGGCATCGACACTGACGACGCGCAACGGCGTCCCGGTCGATCCGGCCATCGCGGCCATCTGGAGCGCGACCGACGGTCCGGTCGCTGGCGATCAGGTCGAACGCGACTGGATGTGGGGTCCGGACGCGATCTCGACCTCGGTCGAATACAGCGCTGACAGCCCGGACGGCGTCCGCCGGATGGTCTACTTCGACAAGGGTCGGCTCGACATTCTGGATCGTTCCAGGTCGCCCGATGACGGCTGGTTCGTCACTGGTGCGCTGCTCGTCACGCAGATGCTCGCCGGCCAGATTCCGTTCTCCGGGGACGCGATCGTCCATCGAACGCCGCCGTCCGTCCCGGTCGCCGGTGATCTCGACCAGCCGAACCCGCTGACGTATGCGACGCTCGCGCCGCTGGCATCGGTCAATGGCTGGGCGATCGGCACCGAGGATGTTCCGGGACTCGTGGCTGAGTCACGGATCGGCCAGCCGGTTCAGGCGCTCGTCGATGGGGACGGCTCGGTTGAGGACGGCAGCGTCACCGATTCGTCGATCGTCGTCGCCGACTTCGACTGGGTTACCGGCCACAACGTCGCCGCGCCGTTCGCGGACTGGGTCGCGCGCCAGTCGTTCCCGGCTGCCTGGCTGATCGGTCGGCCCGTGACGGAGCCGTACTGGCACGACACGTTGCTTGACGGCGTACAGACTCGCGTCCTCGTCCAGGCGTTCGAGCGCCGCATTCTGACCTGGACACCGGGCCAGCCTGCAGGCTGGGAGATCGAATCCAACAACGCCGGTCTCCACTATCGCGCCTGGCGGGGCCTGAGCCAGCCGGACGATCCTGCCCTCGTCTCGCTCGCCAGCCACGAGCTGTTCGGCGAGGAACTGGGCGCGGCAGCCGTCGCGAACGGCCTCGATCCGCGCCTGGTGGCGGCACTCTCACGCGGCGTCTCGAATGGCAACCCGACTGTGACCCAGCCAAACGGCGGCGCCGGCCTGCTGGCCGTCCGAGCAGACGTCGCGACCGCGCTCGGTGGAGGTTCGCTGCTCGATCCGTCGGTCAACGCGACCTACGGCGCGACCGAACTGGCACGCTGGACGGCGAATGGCGAGACGGAGACGCGCTCGATCGTCGCGTCGTATCTGACCGGCGAGCAACTCGACCGCAGCCCGGAAGAGCTGCGTCCGCTTGTTCGTGCAACACTCGACGCGTACGACGAGATCCTTGCGGCGCACCCAACGACGTTGGATGGCGAGGAGCCCGCTGGAGGAGATGAGCCGACGCCGCCTGCCGCAACGCCCGGACCGGGAGGGCAGCTCGGAGCCGGACGCGCGGCCTATTACTCGGCCAGCTACGATGTCGCCTGGTGGGAACGCACGATGCGCCTCTACGACAGTTGGGGGACCGCTGTCTCTGGATGGCAGTACGACCCGAACGGCTACTACTGTGTCCATCCCGACTTCAAGGTCGGCGAGCGGCTGCGGCTCGTCGCCAACGGCGTCGAGCTGACCTGCACGATTGGCGACACCGTCGCGTCACAACATGTCGCCGGCTGGCGCACGCGCTGGGCCGTCGAGTTGAGTTGGCCAACCTTCGCTGCCCTCGGCCTCGACCGCAATAACCACGTCGAGGTCTACCGCGCCGGCCCGGTTGGGTAGCAACAGTGAAGGCCGCAACCATCACGGTTGCGGCCTTCGTGGTCGTCAGTCGAGCACGCGGGTTGCGCGTCCCCAATGGTGCTCCAGGAAGTTGCCCTGGCCTGACTTGCGCAGCACCTCGGCAGCTTCCTCCTCGGTTCGGCGTGCGGCCGGGAAAGGCTCTGCATTGGCCAGAACGAGCGCGACGCGGGTCGCGAATACTGCCCCCATCTGGAGGCCGCGCAAGTGAACCTTGTCGACTGTGTCGCCCTCGGTGTGGCCGTAGCCGCGACCGATCATCCCGGCCGTCGAGTCGGCGCTGGAGAGTGAGGCGGTCGGGTAGCCCTTCAGGAAGAATGGGAAGTGGTCCGAGTGGGCGCTGATCCGGTTGGCGACTTCGAAGTCGTAGCCGAGCTTGCCCGGCAATGTCTCGAACCACGTTCGCAACTCCGGATCGCCGGTGACGGTGATCTTCTCCTGGCCGCCCATGCCGCGTCCGGAACCGTCAAGGTTCATCGCGAACAGCAGCGTTTCGGTGCCGGAGTCGTATCGGTCGGCGTGCTTCCAGCTGCCGCCCAGGCCAAGTTCCTCGTAGCCGAAGCAGACGATGCGGATCGTCCGCTTGAGCTGTCCCGCGAACGGCGCCAGCCGCCGCCCGACCTCCAGACCGACCAGCGTCCCGGCTGCGTCGTCGGCCGCGCCCTGGGCGATATCGTGACCGTCGTAGTGACCGCCGAAGACGATGACCTCCTCGGTGTTCTGGCCCGGAACGTCACCGACGACGTTGGCCGAGTGCGATCGCCAGGTTCGGCTCTCCAGGTGCATCTTCACCTGCAACGTACCGCGCTCGGCCAGCCGTCGCAGCAACTCAGCCGCCTCGTGGCTGATGCCGACGGCCGGGATCGGGCCGTCGTGGTCGATGTCGTCCGGGCCGTTTGGCTTACGGGCGTAGAGTCCGCCAGTGATATGCAGCAGGCCGGGATTCTTGTTGGCCATGATGTAGCCGATGGCGCCGGCTTCGTGCGCCAGCCGGTACTTGTCGGTACGGTGCAGCGTCACCTGACCCGGCGTGTTCGTCTCAGCCGCCGAGAGGACAATCTTGCCGCGTACGGCCTCTCCGAGGCGCTCGAAGTCGGCCGTCTCACCCTCACCAACGTCGATAACCTCACCGGCAAAGTCGCCCGCCGGACAGAACGGCATCGCGATCGCCGAGATGTTGCGCTCAACCGGAGCCGTCAGCGTCAACTCGCAGACGCCGCGTTCCCATGTGTAGACCGGAAACTCTTCGAGGTGGACGTTCTGGAGGCCATACTCGCGCATCTTCAAATGAAGATACTCGGCCGCCATCTGCTCGCTCTCGGTCCCGCCAAAGCGTGAGCCGAGGTCGTCACACAGGTACCGCAGGCTCTCCATCATGTCGCTCTGAAGTCCAGATCTCGCCGAGTATCTGCCGCTCGATGTCTCGCATCGAATCCGCCATCTCACGCACCTCTCCCGCTGGTCACCAGTATGCATTCGGTGGCCGTTAGGATGGGGCGAGTGGGTGAATGTGTCAATGGTGGAGAAAACCCCTCCCCAACCGCAGGGCTTATGCGTGAGTGAATGCGGTTCAAGAGATAGCGAGATGGGCGCTCATCGGTGAAGATCGGGTTGTTGACACACCGGTCCGAATCCGAAGGAGCGCCCAATGCTGAGTATGCCGCATGCGACCCCAGCGAGTCTGTCGTCCGCGTTGGCTCACGTTCCCGACCCACGTCGCCAGGCCAGTGTCCGCTATCCCTCTCCGCCGTCTTGTCGTTGACCATCAGTGCCCTGCTCGTTGGCCAGCACTCCGTGCTCGCCATCGCCGAATGGGGTGCCCTCCAACCGGCCGAGGTCCTCGCCCGGCTCGGCTTCGTGTCCGGGCGAACGCCATGCCAGTCGACGCTCCAGCGGCTGTTCGCCCGGCTGGATGTCGATGGGTTGGCCCGCGCGCTGACGGCCTACTTCGCGCCGTCGACAGGAAACGCCTCCACCCCAATCGGCATCAGTCTCGATGGCAAGGCACTGCGGGGCCAACTCCAGTACCGCGACAGCGGGACGCCGATCGATGTGTTGACGGCGGTGTGTCACGCGACGGGGATGGCGCTGGCCCATGAACCGATCGAGGCCGAGGTCGTGACTGAGGCCGTCACGAAAGCCGAGGCCGAACTGACCGTCGCCCCGGCGCTGCTGGCGCAACTGGACTGGACGGGGCGAGTGCTGACGGGGGATGCGTTGTTTTGCCAGCGCCACCTGTGCCAACAGGTACTGGATGCGGGCGGCGACTACCTGCTTTTGGTCAAGGGCAACCAGCCGCTATTGGAGCGCGATCTGCACTGGCTGTTCGATCCGCCAGCCGGTGGTGATCCACCGCTACCACTGCTGGACCGACGCGAGGTGCGCACCGTCGAGCGGGGCCACGGACGCCAGCAGGAGGTCCGCCACCTCGTGACCTCCACTGATCTGACCGGCTACGTCGACTCCCCAACCGCCACCCAGCCAACTCATCAAGGACCAACGCGTTAGACTACAAACCACAAGCCGAACCGGATGTGGGAGGGGATACGGGACGCATGGATGGACGTGTGACGGCAGTAAGCCGCAGCGCGGCACACACGATGACGAAACCGAACGACGGATGCATTCGGCTATTGGAAGGATTGGGTGTCGAGGGCGACGCGCATCTCGGCACAACCGTCAAGCACCGCTCGCGTGTCAAACGTGACCCAACCCAGCCGAACCTGCGACAGGTCCACCTGATCCACGCGGAACTGCATGACGAACTGCGTGAGCAAGGGTTCGAACTCGTCGCTGGCCAGATGGGCGAAAACGTCACAACCCGAGGTGTCGACCTGCTCGGCCTTCCCACCGGCACGCGCCTCCACCTTGGAGGGATGGCTGTCGTCGAACTCACCGGCCTGCGTAACCCCTGCAACCAGCTCGACGGCATCCAGCAGGGTTTGATGGCCGCTACCCTCGGCCGAGACGCCGACGGCAACATCGTCCGCAAAGCTGGCGTGATGGCGATTGTCCTGACCGGAGGCGATGTCCGCCCCAACGACCCGATCCGCGTCGAACTGCCTGCCGAACCACACACCCCGCTCGCGCCGGTATAGTCCGCTGTCTTGCCGGACGGCCTGAGGGGACCAGCACCTCCGGAATTGCAAGCAACAGTGATCGTATTGAGATGGACCAGGTCCGTCCCCCTGTCGTCCTGAGCCGCAGCGAAGGACCTCTCCGGGCTCAACTGCCCATGGGCAGTCAAGCGCAGCGAGAGGTCCTTCGCTGCGGCTCAGGACGACAGGGGGACAGTTGGCAGTCCTGTCTGGCTTCACGTGATTCTCGCCGCCGTAACAGTCGCGTATTGAATTGAAAGGAAACACCATCTTGAAGATCGAACAATTCGCCCTCGAACGCTGGATGACGACCTGGGAGACGCAGGTCGAGTACGACATCGCAGAGAGCGGCATCTACCCGATGTCGGTCAACGAGCTGCTCGATATGCTGCCGGCTGGCGAGCGCGATGCGACGCTGTCGAGGCTGCTAGACATGCGGCTCGGCTACTCGGAAGCGCCTGGATCGCATGGAACTGCGCTCGCTGCTGGCAGGAACCTACGCGAACACGGGACCGGAGAACATCCTCGTCACGACCGGCGCGATCGAGGCGAACTTCCTGGCCTTCAACGTCCTGCTGGAGCCGGGTGACCACGTCGTGGCCGTCTACCCTGCCTACCAACAGCTGTATTCGGTCCCACGCGCGATTGGCTGCGACGTGACGCTCTGGAAGCTGCGGCCGGAGAACGATTTCCGCTACGACCTCGACGAGCTTGAGACGCTGGTCCGGCCCAACACGAAGTTGATCGTCATCAACACCCCGCACAACCCGACCGGAGCGATGCTCTCGGCCGCCGACCTGCGCCGCATCTATGCACTGGCCGAGTCGCTCGGCGCCCGCGTCCTCTGCGACGAGGCGTACCGCTGGCTCGACATTCCCGGCGGCGACGAGATGGCCCCGCCAATGCGCGACCTCGGCGAACTGGCCGTCACGGTCGGGACATTCTCGAAGCCGTTCGGTTTGCCGGGACTGCGCACTGGCTGGCTGGCAGGTCCGGCTGACTTCATCGCTCAATGCTGGCACATGCGCGACTACATCTCGCTCTCGCCCGGCAAGCTCAACGACGCGCTGGCCGTTCTCGCCTTTCGCAACCGCAACAAGATCGTGGAGCGTACGCACGAGATCGTTTCAGCGAATCTGTCGACCGCCGAACGTTGGTTCGCCGAAAACGCCGACCTGGCCAGCTGGACCCCGCCGCGCGGCGGGCTGCTGGCCATGATGCGCTACAACCTCGACATCCCATCGGCGGAACTGGCCGACCGTCTCGCCGCCGAGTACAGCGTCATGCTCGCGCCCGGCTCGGCCTTCGGCTACGAGCACCATCTCCGGATCGGCGTCGGCCAGACCCCTGATGTCTTCGCTGAAGGGCTCGCCCGAACCGCCGCCTGCTTTCGGGATGTGCGAGCGAAGGCATGAAGGATGAGCACTGACTCGGACAATCATCCACATGACTCATTCCAAACCTGCATCTCGAGCGTATGGCTCGTGCTACACGCGCTCGACGGTCAATGATGGAAGCATCGTCCGGTAGAACGGGTCGTCTCCGGTCAGCAGAACTTCGTGCAAGGCTCGCATGCGACCCGATCAGGAAGTCGGCGAGCGATGCGGCGTGGGCCTGGCTGACGCCTCAAGCGCCGTCGCCGGGCATACCTGAAAGACCTCCAGCCGCCAGTTGGACTCGTCGAGCGCCCACTCGACGCCGATGCCAGTCTCGGCATGAAAGTGATCAACGAGTTGACGATCGCGGTTGCCCGGAGCAGCCACATATTCGCGTAGCAAAGTGCCGTTTGAAGAGGCGTAAACCAGTGTCTCGTGCATGCTGGGATATACCCGATGGAGCACGGTGTCTCGCTGCCAGTGCAGCGGCGACCTTGACGAGCGTGAGTTCACTGATGATGATGGTGTTGCCGGTGGACGGGTCAATCAGGCTTC
This sequence comes from uncultured Chloroflexia bacterium, assembly GCA_963763325.1. Lineage (GTDB taxonomy): Bacteria > Chloroflexota > Chloroflexia > Thermomicrobiales > CFX8 > JBBECJ01. Next base: position 290,776 of record CAVXOL010000019.1, on the reverse strand, counting down.
GGATCCAACTGGTGCCGACCTCTTGTGATACCGCTTAACGATAGCGCTTGTATCCAGAAAGAAAGCGGTCACACCTTCGGCCCGCGCTGCTCCAGCACGATCTCACTCAGTGGTCTGCCTCCGGCGCGATCCAACGTAGCACTGACTTCTGTCAAGCGTTGCCGTCATGGCTTCGGCGTCTGCTATCTCCTCGGGTGAGAACTCAACGAGTAATCCAGCGGCGCGCAACGTCTCACGGACCCGCTCACGCTCACTGACGGCAGCCGGTAGAGGTAATCTCTCAGCCAACCAATCCCGCGCGACTCCTGCCGGCGGCCCCGAACGCATTCGGCTTCGCATCTTGCAAGCGGTTGTAGATGATCGAGTGGTAGATCGATCGTCAGAGTAGCCATCGCTGTGTCGCTTCTGAAATCGAGAGGGCGAATTGAGAATCCACCGACTCATGCCAGCATAACACTACTGGTGAAATGCTCCAGACCATGCGCGCGCGTGCCTTCTGTCGCATCCTTCAGGCCTAGGTCAACGCCTCAACAATCGCCGTCGTGTTGTGGCGCATCATGCCGATGTAGGTGTCGGTCTGGCTGCCGTCGTCTGAGAGGGAGTCGCTGAACAGGTTCGTGACGACCTCGATATCGGCTTCAGCCGCAATCTGTTCGGTCAGGTCGGGGTTGACGGTCGTCTCGGTGAAGACGGCGCGGACGCCCTCGGCCTCGATCATGTCCAGCAACGCATCGACCTGCTGGGCCGACGCCTGCGCCTGACTGTCGAGTGACGGTACAACAGCACCAACGTACTCGAACCCGTAGGCGGCGACGTAATAGCCGAACGCCTCGTGCGAAGTTACCAGCTTGCGGTCGCCTTCCGGGATCGTCGCCACCTGCTCGTGAATCCAGCCATCCAGTTCGTCCAGTTCCGCCAGGTACGCCTCCGTGTTGGCCTCGTACGCCTCGCGGCCGTCGGGGTCGATCTCGATCAGTGCGTCACGAATGTTGGCCGTCATTACCTTGACGTTCTCGACATCGAACCAGACATGCGGGTCTTCGTCGTGCCCCTCGTGCTCATCGGCATCCTCACTGTGCTCGTCGTCGCCGGCCTCAATCAGCGTGACACCGTCGGTCACCTCGACGACCGCTGCGTCAGTTCCCGATTGCTCGACCAGATCATGGGCCCACTCGTCGTAGCCGAGGCCGTGCTCAAGCACCAGTTCCGCATCGGCGATCTTCTCGACATCACCCGGTGTCGGCTCGAAGTCGTGTGGGTCGGCTCCCGGCGGAATAATCGCAGTTACGTCCGCTCGTTCTCCAGCAATGTTGCGCGCCAGATCGGCGATGATCGTTGTCGTCGCGGCGATGGCGATCCCCGAGTCTCCAGACTCGCCATCGGAACCATCGTCCTCGTCACCACATGCGACAACGAACGACGCAACCAGCAACAGCAGGACCGACAAGACAACGTGCTTCACGACTTCCCCCAGATTGAATCGGTAGCAGACACCTGCAACTGCTATTGATACCCAGTATCATCTGGATGATACTGGGTATCAGCTTCACCGCGCAAGCGTCGCGTGTCGCGTCCGGGTATCATCGTGGACGACACACTGGCGAGTTGCCAAAGTCGCTCAGGAGTTGACGATTGCCGATCTATCGCTACGCCTGCCCTGCTTGTGACATATTCGTTGAGGAACTGCGCCCGATGCGCTTCAGCGATGCGAACGTCGAGTGCCCTGTCTGCCACACGCTCTGTGTCCAGGAGATCGCGCCGGTCAACGTCATTGGCCGCGCGCTGGAGCCTGACGCCGCACCAGACGACGTCGCACTGCATCCGTTCGACCCAACCTGCTCCTGTTGTCTCCGCCGCGCAGCGAGTTGATGTTCAGGAAGGAAGGGGGTCTAACGATGTGTGGCCAGTGAACACTGACGGCAGTCGCAGCGCTTGGAGTTGTCGATGCGTACCGAGTCTGGGGTCATCACCATCTTCGTCGCGCGCTCGGGCTGACCAGCCGCTCGATTGAACCGCCCGCCGTTGATGACACCGCCGAGGAAGCCGAAGACGGCGAGCACAACTTGCGATCGTCTGACAGCGAGGTTGATGTTCGGCAGGTCGATCATCCGTCGGTCGGACCGAGTCGCGGAATCTCCGGCGCCATCCCGCGCTTGTAGACCATGATCGTCCGGTTGAAGGTGATGACGACCGTTCCGTCCTGGTTGTAGCCGGTCGTCCGGACCGTCACGATCCCAACGTTGGGCCGTGAGTTTGACTCTCGCTTCGAGAGCACTTCCGACTGCGAATAGATCGTGTCTCCCTCGAAGACCGGGTTTGGCAGCCGCACCTCATCCCAACCCAGGTTCGCCATCACGTTCTGCGAAATGTCGGTCACCGACTGGCCTGTTACCAGCGCGACCGTGAAGGTCGAATCGACCAGCGGCTTGCCGAACTCGGTCTGGGCCGCGTAGTGATGGTCGAAGTGGATCGGCGCGGTGTTCTGGGTCAGCAGCGTGAACCAGATGTTGTCGGTCGTCGTCACCGTCCGCCCGAGCGGGTGCCGGTAAAGATCGCCAACTTCGAAATCTTCGTAGAACCGGCCGCGCCAGCCTTCTTTCATGCTCATTGTGTGTCCTTTCGTGACGCGTGACGCGTGACGCGTACGCGGTGTGGCACCTCTCCCGGTAAGGTCTGCGTCGCATCTTGCGTCACACCACGCCGTCCGCCCGCAACCGCTCGATTTCGGTATCTCCATACCCGAGCTCGCGCAGGATCGCGTCGGTGTGCTGGCCGGTATCGGGGATCGGGTCCATTCGCGCTTGCTTGCCGTCGAGCGCGATCGGTGGGACGAGTGCGCGGATCGGACCGGCTGGTGAATCGACCATCTGCCAGCGGTCGCGGGCGGAAAGTTGTGGGTGGTCGAGGAATTCCTGGACGGTTCGCAGGCGCGCGTTGGCGATCCCGGCCGCATCGAGCCGCGCTTCGACCTCGGCGGCCGTTCGCGCGGAGAGCGCACCGGCCAGCAGGTCATCGAGCGCGGGACGGTTGGCGACCCGTTGGCTGTTGGAAGCGAAGCGCGGATCGGTCGCCAGTTCAGGCTGTTCCAGCACCTCGGCGCAGAGCCGCGCCCACTCTCGCTCGTTCTGGATTGCGATGAAGACGTTGCCGTCGCTGACCTCGACCGGGCCGTACGGGGCAATTGCCGGATGGCTGGCTCCGCCACGGGCCAGCGGCGTGCCGCCGTAGCCGGTGTAGTAAGCCGGGTAGCCCATCCACTCGGCCAGCGCGTCGAAGAGCGAGATGTCGAGGTGCGCGCCCTGTCCGGTTCGCTCGCGGGAGTACAGCGCCGTCAGGATGCCGGAGAAGGCGTACATCCCACCGGCGATGTCAGCCACCGAGATGCCGACTTTGGCCGGCTCTTCCGGCGTGCCGGTGATCGAGACGACGCCCGTCTCGCACTGCACCAGCAGGTCGTAGGCTTTCTTGTCCCGATATGGCCCGGACGACCCGTAGCCGGAAATGTCGCAGACGATCAGCCGCCCGTACTGCTCGCGCAGTCGCGGTGCGCCGAACCCCAGCCGCTCGACCGCCCCTGGTGCCAGATTCTGGACGAAGACGTCCGACCGTTCCAGCAACTGCTCGACGATCCACTTCCCTTCGGGGTGCTTTACGTCCAGCGTCAGCGACTCCTTCGAGCGGTTGGTCCAGACGAAGTGGCTGGCCAGCCCATTGACGGTCGTGTCGTAGCCGCGCGCGAAATCCCCGACTCCGGTCCGCTCGATCTTGATGACCCGCGCACCGAGATCCGCGAATTGCCGAGTCGCGAACGGCGCTGCCACCGCCTGTTCGATCGAGACGACCGTGACACCTGACAGGGGGCCGGGAAACGGCATCGGGGCGCCGGGGTACGGTGCCCATCCCACACTGGTTGGCTCTGGATCACTCATCGCGTTCGCGTCACCCGTTTCCAGTGTCCCGCCGTCAATACGACCTCGGCAGCCCCAGCACATGCTCGGCAACATACGACAGGATCAGGTTGGTCGAGATCGGCGCGACCTGATAGAGGCGCGTCTCACGGAACTTGCGCTCGATGTCGTACTCGGTCGCGAAGCCATAGCCTCCGTGGGTCTGGAGGGCGACGTTGGCCGCTTCCCAACTCGCGTCGGCTGCCAGCAGCTTGGCCATGTTCGCCTCGGCCCCGCACGGCTGGCCGGCGTCGAAGAGCGCCGCCGCCCGCTCGCGCATCAGGTCGGCGGCACGGACGTTGACGTGCGCCCGCGCGATCGGGAACTGGACGCCCTGGTTCTGACCGATTGGCCGGTCGAAGATGGCTCGTTCCGAAGCGTACCGGGAGGCGCGCTCGATGAACCAGTCGCCGTCGCCGATACACTCGGCCGCGATCAGGATCCGCTCGACGTTCATCCCGTCGAGGATGTAGCGGAATCCGCGACCCTCCTCGCCGATCAGGTTGGCGGCCGGTACCTCCAGACCGTCGAAGAAGACGGCCGTCGTGTGGTGGTTGATCATCATCTCCAGCGGCTGGACCGTTAGATGCTCCTTCGGAGCGTCGCGCAGGTCGACCAGTAAGACCGACAGCCCGTGTGAGCGCCGTTCAACCTGATCCAGCGGCGTCGTCCGCGCCAGCAGCAGCATCAGGTCGGAGTGCTCGACGCGCGAGATGAACACCTTCTGGCCGGTGACGACGTAGGTGTCGCCCTTTCGGATGGCAGTCGTTCGCAGCCGGGTTGTGTCGGATCCGCTGTTCGGCTCGGTGACACCGAAGGCTTGCAGGCGAATCTCGCCACTGGCGACCTGCGGCAGCCAATGCTGCTTCTGCGCGTCGGAACCGTGCCGCAGCAATGTCCCCATCACGTACATCTGGGCGTGGCAGGCTCCTGCGTTGCCGCCCGACCGATTGACCGTCTCAAGGATGATGGCCGCTTCCGTGACGCCGAGCCCCAGCCCGCCGTACTCTTCCGGGATCAGCACCGCCAGGAATCCAGCCTCGGTCATCGCCCGGACGAACGCCTCGGGGTAGCCGCGCTCGCGGTCGAGATCGCGCCAGTACTCGTCCGGAAAGCGCCGGCAGAGCCCGGCGACCTCGCGCCGCAACTCTTCGCGCAACGCCAGTCGTTCGGCCGACACTCCACTCATCTGATCAGTCACCACCGCCGCCATCCCAGACTCCCAATCCCGGACAACATCATACTCGCCCTGTCGGTACAGAGGGGCATTGCCTGGATTGGTTGGTTGCGATGTGGGGACAGTTAACCTTGAAGGTGAAGGAGTGTTGCGAGCATCGCCAGCAGAATAAGCATCCCGCTTATGGTCGAGATTGTCTCGATTCTCCGGCAGCTTGTCTCCCGCTCCATCTTCCGACTTCCGCCATTATGCCTCGCGCAAATCCTCGCGCAGGAACGCTCCAACGCGCTGCTCACGGACGGAGATGGCGAATTTCTTGAGTGTGTCGTAAATGACCGGCAATTCGAGGTAGTCGATCATGATCGCGACCCATGCCAGCCAGATCGGCAGGCTCGATTGGGTGGTCTCGCCGCTGAACTCAGCCGTTACGAACTCGTCAGTGATCCAGAATATGTGCAGCCATTGGCTGTTGAGGAACAGCAGGAACAGAATCGCCTTCCAACTCCAGCCCTTGCGCAGTTCGTTGATGTAGATCAACGAGACTGACAACAACGCCGGAATTTCGGTGTAGTCGATGATCAGGATCGCGTAGTAGAAGATGCCGTCCGGCGAGAAGTAGCTCTCTCCCACCAGCCGCTGAGCGATCACATCAGCCGAGAGCCAGTAGAGGTGGACCAGCTGAAGCATGAACAGCAGTGCGGCAAGGCTGATGTTGAGTGTGTAGTGGCGCTCGTACCAGTCAAAAAAGGTTTGCAGGGCTCGTCGCACTCGTTCGGCTCCGTTTCCGTGGACCGTCATCGAAATCCCGACTCCCGCAATCGGAATGTAGGAATCACTCCTACATGATAATGATTCTCATTATACAACGGCGTCGGCCAACTGTGAAGACTCGTAAGCCTGCTGTAACAGTCGTGCATCAGTCTGGGTGTTGCGAGACGATTGCGACGACAGGGAGCAGCGTGTGGAGATCTTCGGCAACATTGAGCGGCTGGTTGACGACATTTATCCCTACCGCTGGCTGGTGGCTGCCCTGGCAGCCGTGGCAGTCATGCTGTTGGCGACGGTAGCGTATCGCTATGGCTGGCACCTGGCCGTCATGCGGCACAAACTCCGGACAACGCTGATTGCCGTCCCGCTGCTGGTGGTCGCCATCCCTGTGTCCTACTACCTGCTTTCGCCACTCTGGACGCGGACAACTGTTTATGAGGAGAGTCCGTTAGCTGGGGCAGGGATAACCGTAGCGGGCATCCCGGGCGCGACCCGCACGCCAACGCTGGTGACGACGGACGTGATGGCCGCGACTGAAACGGTAACTGCGACCATTCCGATCCAGCCGACGCCAATCACGACATCGGAGCCGGACACGGCTGCCAATGAACCGGCCACCGACTGAAGAGGTCGCCCAACGACCAACCACACAGCCGGAACTGGAGCCGACGGTCGAGTCGCTGATCGATCCAACCCTTGAACCAGTTCCTGAGCCGACGCCGAAGCCGGAACCGACGCTAGAGCCGGAGCCAGAACCGGAACCAGAGCCAACCGTCGAACCCGTACAGGATGTTTTCACGCCACGGCTGATCAGCAGCGGCCCGCTCAGCGGGGCCGACGAGTTCCATTTCGCCTCGGGAACGGCGCTCCTGATCGAGACCGAACCCGGCGTCTATGTACTGCGCCTTGAAGAGTTCTCCGTCCGAAACGGTCCGGATCTGTTTGTCTACCTGGCTGCCAGCGCCGACTATCTCAACGACGCTGCTATCAACCTCGGCGACCTGCGCGCCACCGACGGCTCGATCAACTACGATGTCCCACCCGGCACTGACATCTCCCAGTTCCAGGGCGTCGTCATCTGGTGCCGCGCCTTCGCCGTCTTCTTCGGCTCGGCACCGTTGATCGCGTCCTAGTGTTCAGGTGCTCCCATCACCGCCCTCTGTGTCATGGAAACCTTGAATATTCGCCGAATCCATGACATGCAAGCCATTCTGCCGTCCAATCGCGCCATGCGATACGCTTCGCGATGCGATGGATGATGGATGCGGAAGGGACAACACAGCGTGGCCGACGAGAGGGCGCGGAAGTGGGGCGGGCAGTCGATGTCCGGAACGTTGCGGCGGGTGCTGGTCTATCCGCCGGTGCCGTCCGGAACGGGTGTCTCGTGGGAGGCGTTTGGATACCTGCGGCCGATGGACCACGATCTGGCCGTCCGTGAGCATGAGGCGTTCAGGCAGATCCTGCGTGACGCAGGTGTCGAGGTCGTCACTGGCGAGATCGATGATCCGGCCTTGCAGGACGGAATCTTTCCCTATGACCCGATGATCACGGTCGATGACGGCGTCATCTTGACCCGGATGGGCAAGCCACTGCGTGAGGCGGAGGTCGATCTGGCAGCCCGGACGCTCGATGATTTGGGTATCCCGGTCGTCGGCCGGATCACCGCGCCGGGCAAGGTCGAGGGTGGCGACACTTGCTGGATCGACGAACGAACGCTGGCAGTGGGGCGCGGCTACCGCACCAACACCGAGGGTATCCTCCAACTGCACGACCTGCTCTCACCTCGTGGTGTCTCGGTCATTGGCTACGACCTGCCGCACTGGCACGGCCCGTCTGAGTGCCTGCACCTGCTCTCGCTGATCTCGATGCTCGACCAGGATCTGGCTGTCGTCTATTTGCCGCTACTTCCGACTGCGATGGTCGAGTTGTTAGAGCAGCGCGGTATTCAACTCGTGCCGATTCCGGATCAGGAGTTCGGCAGCCAGGGCAGCAATGTCCTCGCGCTTGGCCCGCGCCGCTGCGTCATTCTGAAGGAGAACGTCGTTACCACTGAGCGGCTACGGGCTGCCGGCTGTGAGGTGATCACCTACTCCGGCGACGAGATCTCCCACAACCGGACCGGTGGGCCGACCTGTCTGACCCGCCCGCTCCTCCGTGACGCAGTCGTGCGCGATGCGTAATACGGAGCGACTTGAGGCGGTCTACCGCGCGATCGACGAGTCGCGTGACGAACTGATCCGCGTCCTCGGTGACCTTGTCCGCGCTCCGTCGATCACCGGGAATGAGGCGCCGGTCCAGGATGTCGTCGAGCGCGAGTTCCGAGCTCGTGAGTTGCAGGTCGACCGCTGGGAGCCGGACCCGACCGATCTCGCGCCGTACCGCGATCATGTCGGCGCGATTGAGAGCATGGCAGGTCGCCCGAACGTCGTCGGCGTCCGTGCGGGGAGTGGCGGCGGCCGCTCGATCCTGCTCAACGGACACATCGATGTCGTCGATCCCGGCGACGACGTGCTCTGGAGCCACTCCCCGTGGTCCGGTGTCGTCGATGGTGACAACCTGTATGGCCGCGGTTCACTCGATATGAAAGGCGGCCTGGCCACCTTTCTGTTGGCGCTCGACGCGCTGGATGCCGCAGGTGTCAAGCTGCGTGGGGACGTGACGATCGCCGCGACGACCGGTGAAGAAGACGGCGGTGTCGGTGCCGTCGCGACGCTGCTGCGTGGCTACTCGGCCGATGCTGCCGTCATCACTGAGCCGACGCGGCTGTCCATCGTCATCGCCTGCGAGGGATCGCTGGTCTTCCGCATCACGATCCAGGGAAAGTCGGCGCATGCCGCTGCCCGCGACGAGGGCGTCTCGGCCATCGAGAAGTTCATCCCGATCTTCCAGGATCTCCAGGCATTCGAACGCGAGCGCAATGCCACCCTGCGCCACCCGCTCTACGATGACATCGCGAACAAGGTGCCGATCAACGTCGGCGTCGTCCAGTCCGGTGTCTGGGCCTCGACTGTTCCCGAGACGCTGGTTGCCGAAGTGCGGGTCGGCTTCCTGCCGGGTGAGGACATGTACGTCTTCTGGGAGCAGGTGAAGGCGCGTATCAAGGCCGTCGCAGACGCCGATGACTGGCTACGCGATCATCCGCCCGTCCTCGAATGGTTCGGCGGCCAGTTCACTGGCGCCGATCTGCCGGCCGACTCCCCGATCGTCCAGGCCGTCGCCAATGCCCACGAACGCGTCACCGGCGAGCAGGCCACGATCATGGGCGTCCCATACGGCGCCGATATGCGGCACTTCATCCAGATCGGCAACATCCCCTGCCTGATGTACGGCGCTGGCGATGTCGCGCTGGCCCATCAGGCCAACGAGCACGTTAGCCTCACCGAGATCCAGACCGCCGCCAGGACGATTGCGACGCTGCTGATCGACTGGTGCGGCGTCGACTGATTGAGACGGAGACATGAGACACGAACGGGCACGGTTGCACTGCTCGTGTCTCTTGCCGGATGCCTTCCTGCGGCATCCGTCGTGCAGAAAGAAGCGAACAGTCCTGTCGTTGGCCATGTGGCGGATGGTCCGGTTTCTGAGATTGACACGACATTGTGAGGCTTATTTGCACGTTGATGCGGGTTCGTGACGGTGTCCGGCGCACGATGATGGTGGAAGCCACACGGGTGGCTTCGGATGGCCATTCGCCTCGGCGATGCCTCCTGGTTCAAGCGAGGAAGGTCCACCATGAACGTCCGGTATCACGTTGATGGACACCTGTCGGCGGGCGTGCGTGAAGTTGTCGAGCGTGAAATTCGTTTCCTGGACACACGTCTGGCGAACTTCGCGGATGACCTCAAATCGCTGGATGTGACGGTCCACCACCAACCGCGGGATGACACCTTCATCGCGAAGCTCGTCCTCCACCTGCCGAGCCGCACAATCGTCGTTCATGGCAGCGGGCCATGGCGACCCACGGCGCTACGTGACGCTTTCGATGACATGCGTGACCGGCTTGACGAGCACCTCGCGAAGCTGCGCAGTGAGCCAGCCATCCGTCGCGCCGGCAAGCTCGAACATGATAAGGTGAGAGACTCCGATCAGGAGCTCGTATACGAAGGGATGGATCGCGATGATTGACGACGAGCTGGCCTGGCAGCGACGCGAAATCACCGGAGAAACAGTCCACGTTTGCGAGAAGTGTGGCAGGCCGATGAGCGACTACTACCTGCGGCAAACCGCCGACGAGACGTCTGCCGATGGGGGGGCAGGTATGCGCATCTGCGCTGCCTGCTACGAAACGATCGAACGTGGAATCGAACCGCTTGAACTGGACGAAGATGATGACGTGACAGCGATCCGCTAACGTTCCATCACGATCCAGTGCTTGAAGCCGCCACCGCTTGTGGCGGCTTCAGTGTGTGCATTCGGCTCTAGCCAGCGACGCCTGAAATTGTCTCGTGGACATTGCTCGCTGGTTCTTGTACCGCCACCCCGGCAGGGACGACCAACAGCGGCACGGTCAGATGGTCGATGACCGATGTCGTCACGCTGCCCATCAACCAGCGGCGAACCCCACCAAATCCATGCGAGGCCATCAGGACAAGGTCAGCCCGAGTGTCTGCTTGCGCGTGAGGAATCTCTTCAGTTGGCCGTCCGATCCTCACTGATGTGCGGGGATCGATGCCCACATCTTGTAACGACATCGCGATCCGTCTGAGGTAGTCGCGCGCCTCAATCTCCATCTCGGAAGTGATTCGTGCGCTCTGGCCGGGATCAAGCCAGATCGCGTCTGGGGGATCGTTCGCTGCCGGAGCCGTGTCGAGCGGTTCAACGACGCGCAGCAGGTGCAGGGTCGCGCCTGATTTGCGTGCCAGGACCGCCGCGATCGGCAAACTCTGCTCGGCCAGATCCGACCCATCCAACGTCACCAGCAGATTGAGGAGGGGCTCGGTTGCTGTCAAAGCCGTGCCGGCGCGAATCAGCACGACTGGCATCGTGCTGTGCCGGACGAGGTGGTCGGCGACTGAACCGAGCACCATACGTCCGAGGCCACTACGTCCACGTGTGGACATGACGATGATTCCGCCAGGATACTCATCCTCCAGGTGAAGGAGTTCATACCCCGGCGAGCCGTAGCGGACATCGATATCGACCTCTGACTCGATGCCCTCACGGACTGCGACATCACCGAGATAGCGCTCCATCTCCGTCCGTACCGGCATCATCGCAAGCGCGCGAGTGTCATACACATGGGCCGTATCGATGATGTGGACGAGCAAGAGTGGCGACGCCAAGTGTGTGGGCGAGCCGGGCGCCGTGCTGAACCGCTATCTCAGAGGTGTCCGACCCATCCAGCGGCACAATGATGCGGTTCATGCCGTCTCTCCCTTCCACGTTCGTCATCAATCCGGCCGTCCTTGATCGGCACGATCACCATATTCCCTGGAATGTGTTCGGGAGTAATCGATCGTGTCAGTGGGACGTTTCAGTCTCGTGTCAGTTTCGGGCGGCACACCGTCCCCCGGCGTACACTCGGACGGTGCTGTGACGCGACCAGTCGATTCAGAACCAACATAGTGCAGCGGCCTGCAGGTAGGAGCCAGTGCTTGACGACGGTGGAACGCCAGTTCTCCGATTCCGACTTTCCGCGTCTGTTTGACCTGCTGCTGTCGTGCCAGGATGCTGGATACGTCGACATGGAATTGTCCTCGACCAACCTGCGCCTGAACCTCACCAACCCCGCCTTCAGTCGTCGCCACACGCTGTTGCTCGAAACCGACGGCCAGTTGCATGCGTTCGCGTTGCTCTGGCAGGCGCGTTACCTGGGTATGCTCGTCCATCCCAGCCAGCGAGGCCGGCTCGAAGCGGATGTGCTCGCCTGGGCGGAGCGCACGCTGGCAACCGCCGATGATCCGCACTCGCTTGTCGTCCTCACTCGCGACGACGACTCGCTCATGGTCGACTTCTGCGAGAACCGGGGCTACCGGGTTATCGACGAAGAGTTGCGAATGGGACGAGCGCTGCACGTGTCGTTGCCGGAGTTCCCAGCACCACCAGGCTTCGAGATCCGGGCACGACGCGGCGATGCCGAGCTTGACGCATGGCTCGAGCTCTACTCTGAAGCCTTTGGCCCACGGTCCGCAAAGCTGCGCCACTGGCGTGCGATGCGCAACGATCCGGACCATCAGCCGGGGCTTGACCTTGTCGCGGTTACGGGTGACGGAAAACTGGCGGGAATGTGCTATTGCTCGATCGCCGGCAGCGAGGCGGCGCGGGCTGAGGTCGTTGAAGGTCGAACCGAGCCGGTGGCCGTCGGACGGCAATTCCAGCGGCGCGGACTCGGTCGAGCGCTCGTCACCGCCGGACTGATCGCCTTACGTGAGCATGGCGCGCAACGCGCGGCGCTGACAACGGAAGTCGACAACGTCGATGCACACCGGCTGTACGCCTCGCTCGGTTACAGGGAACTGTATCGAGCGCGCTGGTATCAATTGCCAGGTGGCGACGAATCGGGTACAGCAGGCGAACATCCGGCAGTCCAGAAGATATGAACGGGTTGTGGGCCGCCCCGGCCAGGCAGCCAGATCGAGCCGGGGCGGATGTGAGCGATCGATGGCTAATTCGCGGGCTGCTTCGGCTGGGTGACGACTTTGCCTGGTACGCGCTCACCGAGAGCTGCTGGCTTCGTCTCTGGCTTCGCCTTCTTCGGTTTCCTCACCTCGCGGTTGGAGCGGTTCTTGTCTTTCGCCATGGGAGCCTCCGTTCCGCATATCACGCGACGTGCATCCTTGACGGTACATCCGCCGCATCTCCCATTCTAGTCCTCGATATGGGATAAGGGAATAGTGCCGCGCGCCACCGTCAGGATCGCAATGCGGGCCGGTCATCGTAATGGAGAGAAGAGGGGAACGAACCATGAGTGAGAAGCACGACCGACAGAGGGTATCGTCGGGAACCGTCTGGGAGGGCATCGTCGGGTATTCGCGTGCCGTCCGCGTTGACCGTTTCGTCTATGTCGCCGGGACGACCGCGACCGACGACGACGGCAATGTTGTTGGCCTCAACGACCCGGCTGTCCAGACCGACTACATCCTCCAGAAGATCGAACGTGCGCTGACCGAGGCGGGCTCCAGCCTGAGCGATGTCGTCCGCACCCGCATCTACGTCACCAACGCTGACGACTGGGAGGCCATCGGCCGCGTCCATGGCCGTTACTTCGCCGACATCCGTCCAGCCAATGCCCTCGTCGAAGTCAGCCGCCTGGTTGGCGCCGAGTACCTGGTCGAGATCGAGGCCGACGCCGTTATCGCGGCGGGCGACGGAAAATGAAGTTCTCGCTGCGGCTGAACAACGATCTGCCGGTCAAGGACTACGTCTCGCTGGCACAGGCGGCCGAGGTGGCTGGATTCGACCAGTTCTGGGTCAGCCACGACCTCTTCCTGCGTTCGTCGCCGGCCATCCTGACGGCGGTTGCTCTCGCGACGGAGCGGATCGAGATCGGCACCTGCATCCTGAACCCGTACACGCTGCATCCAGCCGAGATTGCGATGATTGCCGCGACGCTTGAGGAAGTCAGCGGCGGGCGTTTCAATCTGGGTCTCGGAGCCGGAGCCGCCGAGTTCATGAAATGGGTCCGGCTGCCGTACGAGCGCCCCCTGGCGACGACACGGCAAGCGATCCGGCAACTCCGTGCCGTCCTGGATGGCGTGCAGCCACCAGGCTGGGAACCGGAAGCCTACCTGCGCTTCAACTCCGGTGTCGGAGGGCGGCGCATCCCGATCTATCTCGCGGCCCTCTCGCCGAACATGCTGCGGCTGGCTGGGGAGATGGCTGATGGCGTCCTTCCGCTGCTCTTCCCGCCGGAACACTACGCCACCGTCGAACCGCTCATCCGCGAAGGCGCCGAGCGGGCGGGCCGCACAATGGATGCGATCGACCTTGCTGCCTGCGTGTGGTGTTCTATCTCAGACGACCGGAAGGCGGCCGAGGACGTTCTGCGCGACAAGATCGCCTATTACGGCCACGCCCTCTCGCCGCTCATCTTCGATCGCCTCGGCCTGACCTCCGACGACTTTCGCGCAACAGAACGTGCGCTGATGACCGAGCGTGATCCGCTCAAAGCGCGCGCCCTCGTCACCGACCGCATGTTGCGGATCGGCATTGTTGGAACACAGGAAGACCTCGTTGCACGTCTTCAGTCACTGGTCGCGCTCGGCGTCCGCCACCTCAGCTTTGGCCCACCGCTCGGCCCGGACCCGCTCGCTGCCATCCGGGCCATTGGTGAGGTAGCCGGTCAGTTATCAGCCAGTCAAGCGGTCAACCGTTCGTCTGGTAGCTGACGGCTGACCGGCTAATCGCTACGTTGTGGCCGAATTCACAATCTATGCTAGACTCACTCTCAGTGTGCGCGCGTCCTGCCTGACGTTTTCATCGAGCGGTTTCTCCGGTGTTGGGGAAAGGGTGAATGGGGATGGACCGACGCTTCCCAGGCCGGTGGCCGGGGGGCTTCCGCAGTGGACGCCTGTACCGGATTCTGGCTGTATTCGCCCTGCTCGTGCTGGCATCCACGCTCAGCGCGTGCGGTGTCACCGACGATCCGATGTCGACGATCGCCCAGGAAGGGCGAGCAAACGATCGCATCTGGTTCGTCTACAACATCATCTGGGTTGGCGCCGCCGTCGTCTTCGTCCTCGTCGAAGCCCTTCTCATCTATACGCTCATCCGCTTTCGTCGCCGCCCACGGACGGTCCACGGCCGGCCGGTTCCTGTCCACGGCAACACGACGCTTGAGATCGCCTGGACGGTCATTCCGGCCGTTGTGCTGGTTGCCATCGGTATCCCAACGCTCCAGGTTCTGGCCGACCTTGAGTCGACTCCTGACGATCAGCCAGTCATGCAGGTTGAGGTGACCGGCAACCAGTTCTTCTTTGGATTCAACTATCCGGAGCAGGAGCTCCAGACGACCAACACGCTCCACATTCCGGAAGACACGATCATCGATATTGAGTTGATGTCGAACGATGTCATCCACTCCTTCTGGGTGCCGAAGCTCAACGGCAAGACTGATAACATCCCAGGCCGAACCAACACGATGTGGATCGAGGCCGACGAGCCCGGCACCTACCAGGGCCAGTGCGCCGAGTTCTGTGGCGTCGGTCACGCGCTGATGAAGTTCCAGGTTGAGGTCCATACCCAGGCAGATTTCGACGCCTGGGTTCAGCAGCAGCGCGATCGAGCTGCCGGTGGTGGTGAACTCGCCCAGCGCGGGCAGCAGGTCGCCCAGGACAACGGTTGCACTGGCTGCCATAGTATCGATGGCACCGAAGCAATCGGACCAACATGGCTGGGGCTGTACAACTCGGAGGTACCGCTGGCCGACGGAAGCACTGTCATGGCTGACGACGCCTACATTACCGAGTCAGTCAGGGACCCGAACGCGCGGATTCACGAAGGCTTCCCGAGTGGGGTTATGCCAGCGTTCGGCGAAGACCAGGTCAGCGAAGATGATCTCGCGGCGATCATCGCTTTCATTGCGACGCTAGAGGAATAGCAGCCCAACCGGCCAGTTGGCCAGCGAGTTGAGGAGCGAGGGGATATCGAGATGGCGACACGGGTAGAGGTCGCGCCAGGCCGTCAAACAGTCGTAGAAACACCTGCAGTGACCGAGGAATACGGTCTCTGGAGCTGGCTGACGACTGTCGACCACAAGCGCATCGGCATCCTGTACCTCGTGATTGGCGCATGTTCTTCTTCATGGTCGGCGGCGTCGAGGCGATGCTGATCCGCGTCCAGCTCGCCGCGCCCGAACAACGACTTTGTCTCGGCCGACAGCTATAACCAGCTCTTCACCATGCATGGCACGACGATGATCTTCCTCGGCGTCATGCCGCTGTCGAGTGCATTCTTCAATTTCCTCGTGCCGCTGCATGATCGGCGCGCGCGACGTCGCCTTCCCACGCCTGAATGCCTTCTCCTAGTGGCTGTTCCTGTTCGGCTCGATCCTGCTCAACATCGGTTGGTTCTTTGGCGAAGCGCCGAATGCCGGCTGGTTCTCCTACGCCAACCTGACCTCGAGCGCCTACTCCCCGGGCAACAACGTCGATTACTGCGTGCTTGGTGCTTCAGGTGCTTGGTATCTCGTCGCTCGCCGCGGCGTTCAACTTCCTGGTCACGATCATCAACTTGCGCGCGCCGGGCATGGGCATGATGCGGCTGCCGGTCTTCGTCTGGATGACGCTGATCACTGTCGCTGCTGATCGTCCTCGCCTTCCCGGCGCTCACCGTCGGCGTCACGCTGCTGATGATCGACCGCTTCTTCGCGACCAACTTCTTCATCCCTGAAGCCGGCGGGAGCCCGCTGCTCTGGCAACATCTCTTCTGGGTGTTTGGACATCCGGAGGTGTATATCCTGATCCTGCCCGCCTTCGGGATCATCTCGGAGATTCTGCCGACCTTCTCGCGCAAGCCGCTCTTCGGCTATTCGGCCGTCGTATTCGCCGGCATTGGTATCGGCTGTCCTGGGCTTCGGCGTCTGGGCGCACCACATGTTCACAGTCGGCATGGGGCCGGTCCCAACGCCGTCTTCGCGATCACGACGATGCTGATCGCGCTGCCGACCGGTGTGAAGATCTTCAACTGGATCGGCACGATGTACGGCGGCCACATCTCAGTTGCAAGACGCCGATGCTGTTTTCGATCGGGCTGGTCTGCGATGTTCATCGATCGGTGGTCTCTCCGGCGTCATGCACGCCTCGCCGCCGGTCGACTCACAGCATCAGGACTCGTACTTCGTCGTCGCCCACCTCCACTACGTCCTCTTCGGCGGCAGCTCTTCGGGATCTGTTCGCCGGCATCTACTACTGGTTCCCGAAGATCACCGGCAAGATGTACAACGAGAGGCTCGGCAAGATCCATTTCTGGCTGATGCTGATCGGCTTCAATGTCACCTTCTTCCCGATGCACTGGGTCGGCGTCCAGGGCATGCCACGCCGCATCTATACCTACGACTCCGGCTACGGCTGGAACGTCTGGAATTTGCTCTGACACGATGGGCGTCTTCGTCACTGCGATCGGCGTTCATGGTCTTCATCGTCAACGTCTGGATGAGCCTGACGACTCGGTGACGAAGCGCCTGACGATCCGTGGGATGGCGCCGACGCTTGAATGGAGATCCCGTCGCCGCCGCCGGTCTACAACTTCGCGACCATTCCGGTCGTCACCAGCCGCATCCCGTTCTGGTCGGCGAAGTATCCTGATATCTATGGCGGCGATGATCATGGTGTCCAGGGAGTCGAGCAACCTCATGTTGCCGATGAGCACGCTCGCGAGCACGCCGTCCCAGGTGGCCATGCCGAAGGGCACGACCACGTTGACGATCACGGGCATGCCGGCCACGACGACATCCATTTGCCGAACCCGTCTATCTGGCCGCTGCTGGCCGCGCTCGGCATTACGCTGGCAATGGGTGGCTTCATCGCGACGACGCCGAGCCTGCGTGACTTCATCGAGAACGACATCGGCATCGGCCTGTCGGTCTTCGGAATCATCCCGCAGAACCTCATGACGTTTACCGGCCTGACGCTGGCGGTCATCTCGATCTACGCATGGGTGCTGCAACCGGCCATCGGTCATGGCACCGTCTTCAATGACGATTCGTCCTACCTTGAGACGAGCGCGGCAGGAGACTAGCGAACAGCCGGTCAGCCAGTCAGCAATCAGTAATCAGCCTGGTGACTGGCAATGGAGCGACCGGTAGACGAAACGAGCGCACAGGCTGATTGCTGACTCGCTGACCGACTGACTGGCTGACAAGCCGACAGCTAACCGGAGGGAACGACAGGAATGGCTGCCGATCACGGGGTGATAGAGCATCCAACAAGTACCGGCCTTGATAGCCGCAAGGTCGCGATGTGGGTCTTTCTCGCGTCCGACTGCATGTTCTTCGGGTCGCTCATCTCGGCCTACATGATCTCGAAGGGCCGCAGCGTCGTCGGACCGTACCCGGAAGACCTGATCAACATCCCGTTTACCTCCGTCTCCAGCTTCGTCCTGCTGATGAGCTCGCTGGCGATGGTCCTGGCGCTGGCCGGGATCCAGCGCGGTAATCTGCGCCAGTTCCGGATCTGGACGCTGGCAACCGGCCTGTTGGGACTCATCTTCCTCGGCGGTCAGATCTACGAGTTTTACGAGTTCAATCACGAAGGGCTGACAATCTCGCGCAACCTGTTCGGCTCGTCGTTCTTCACGCTGACCGGCTTCCACGGCACCCACGTCGCGATCGGCGTCGTCTGGCTCTTCTCGCTCTTCATCGCCTCGTTCAGGAAGGGCCTGATCACCCAGCGTAACAGCCTGAATGTCGAGATCGCCGGTCTCTACTGGCACTTCGTCGACATCGTCTGGATCGTCATCTTCACGCTTGTCTATCTGTTGCCGTATTAGCTGTCAGCGTTCAGCCATCAGCCTTCAGCCAGTCGGTTGATGGGACAGCGAACGGCGTGAATCGAACGAATGACTGGCTGATAGCTGAAGGCTGACAGCTAAGAGCTACAAGGAGCCCCGCAGATGGCGATGCCAAACCGAGAGCACACCGAAGAACACGCTCACCCGCCAATCATGCAGTACGTGCTGATTGCCGCCATTCTGGCGATTATTACTGCGATCGAGGTCGCGACCTACTACATTGAGGCGATCGAGAGCCTCCTCGTCTATATTCTGCTCGTCCTCTCGGTGATCAAGTTCGTCATCGTCGTCGGCTACTACATGCATCTCAAGTTCGACAATAAGCTGTTTACCTTGCTCTTTGCGTCCGGCATGGTTGTCGGTGGCTCAGTGGTGATCTCGCTAATCGCCCTGTTCGACCGCTTCTAAATCGTTCTCTGCCGGCGGGGCGGGATGCCCAGCCGGCGTTTCCTGTCCAGGTCGCGATCCCCGCGGGACAGGACGTAACACAGGTGGTTTTCCAGATGTTCCTGCCGCTGCTTCCGCTATTCCAGATGACAACCGATGCCGATGTCTCGTTCTGGAGCTGGTCGCCTGACCCAGGTGTCGCCTTCGGTGTGACGGCCGCTGCCTGGTACTACTATCGACGCGCGGCTGGCCGCCCCGACGACGGTATCCAGCCGATTCCTCGCGCCCGCCGGATCAGCTTCGCCGCCGGCCTGGCGACGATCGTCCTCGCACTCATGTCGCCGATCGGTGTGCTGGCAGACGACTACCTGCTCAGCTTCCACATGCTCCAGCACGTCATGCTGACGATTGTCGCGCCGGTACTGATCCTGCTTGGCATCCCGGCATGGATGTACCAGCCCGTCGTCAATGCGTTTGGCGGTCGACTCTGGCGTGTCTGGCGAGTGTTGACGCTACCGGTGATCGCATTCGTCCTCTTTCACTTGCCTTACTCGGTCTACCACGTCCCGGTCGTCTACGATCTCTCGCTGCAATACCTGCCTGTTCACATCGCCGCCCACACGTTCCTGCTGGGAGTCGCCATGATCTCCTGGTGGTCGGTCCTCGCACCCAGCAAGGAACTTGGCAAGGTTGCGCCGGCCGTCGCGATGCTCTATCTCTTCGTCCAAACGATTCCGGGCCAGGTCGTCGGTGCGCTCATCACCTATGCCGACCACGTTCTCTACCCCAGCTACCGCGAAGCCGGGCGTGTCTTCGGCCTCTCGGCCATGAACGACCAGCAGATTGGCGGACTCATCATGTGGATCGGCACCAGCACGATCTACCTCGCCGCCGTCGCCATCGTCTTCTTCCGCTGGGCCAGCCGCGAAGACCGCGCCCACCAGAAGCACTACGTCGGCGCCTGAAGCGCGAGATGCCTGAATCGAGTGCTCGGAGAAGGTGTCACGTCGGCAATCAGGGGCAGTGTGGCGCCCTCACCGCTGACCCAGTACACGGCCTTTCAGCCACTCGTCTGTTTGTTGTAGATGCCTCAGCACTGAGCGGATCGTGCCGTCGTCGTTGGCGGGTTCCCGGTCGAGCAGTTCGTCCGGCAGGCCAACGAGATGTGCTTCGAGGACACCACGCGCACTCCAGGCGTTGCCGAGTAGCCGCTGAGCGTCGGTCTGCTGCCGCCCGACCTGCTGTCGCCACTTGAGGATGTGCGCCGTGTGCTCCCGTTCGTGGTGCGCGATCCGCATCAGGCGGAAGCGGACATTGACGCGAATTTCCGACCAGACAGCCGGAGCCGTCATCACCTCATCCTCGATACCGGCCAGCGCTGTAAGCAGTTCCTCGCGTTCGCGATCCAGGTGTCCGACGAACGCGCTCGAAGTCGCCCTCTTCCGAGATCGACTCCGGCCGCTCGTGCTGCTCCCACTCCTGACCCTTGCGGAACAGATCCGCCGCCCACGTGATTGCGGTCGTGTAATTCCGACTCAGTCTGGACGATGTGCCAGAGCGTCAGCCGAAGGGGCCATTCGCCCTCCGGTGCCAGATCCATGTCGGCGTCGCCAAGCCCGATGAGTGCTCCGTAGCAGGTCTCCGCGCGTCATCTCGGCCGCGCCGAGGATCTGCTGCGACTCGGTCTGCCGCCAGCCAACCGTCCAGCGTCTTACGTACCTGGAGCGCGTGCTCCTCCTCATGGTCGGCGTAGCGCAGCAGGATGAAGCGCGCATCCATCTCACGCCCATCCCCAATGCGCCGGCTCGGTCAACCGCTCCTCCGGCAATCCCTCCAGTTCCGCGAACACGCGTCGGCGGCCTGCTCGCATGTCCGCCAGGATCGCCCGTACTTCAGTGCTCATGTTCGTCCCTTCGTTCACGTCGGTTCCCGTCCATCGTACCCAACCGTCTGTTGCGGGTACTTGTGTTGCACGAAACAAGGCTCTCCCAGTTTCAGACCAGATGCCGTATCCTCCTCAGCGAATTGGGAGGGAAAGGGAGAACCGATGACATTGCACCGCTTCACGCCGTCGCACTATTTCTCAACGATTGGCAGCCACGATCCAGTCCTGCGGATTGCCGATGGCGACACGGTTGTCACGACGACGATCGACGCTGGCGGGAGCGACGCCGCCGGCGAGCGGGTCCATCACGGCAGCAACCCACAGACCGGGCCGTTCTACGTCGAGGGAGCTGAACCGGGCGACGCGCTGGCTGTCCGGCTCGACTCGATCACGCCCAACCGTCGTCATGGCTACACCTCGACGCTGATCGCCGAGCGGATCCTCGATCCTGAGTTCGTGCGCACTCTGCCAGAACCGCAGCGCGGCAACTGGGATGTCGACATCGCGGCCGGCACCGTCACGCTCGTCGAGCCTGAGACGGCGCTTGGCCGGCTCACCGTTCCTCTGGAGCCGATGCTCGGCTGCTTCGGCGTCGCCCCTCCCGACGGGCAGGCGATCTCAACCGCGACCTCCTGGGTCCACGGCGGCAACATGGACTATCGCGGACACTGCACCGGGCGTCACCGTCTACTTCCCGGTCGCGGTGCCCGGCGCCCTCTTCCACCTCGGCGACGGCCACGCCGTCCAGGGCGACGGCGAGATCGTCGGCACCGGCGTCGAGATCTCGATGGATGTCCAGTTCACCGTCTCGGTCGTCAAGGACACCAACATCGTCTGGCCGCGAACCGAGAACGACGATTACATCATGGCGATCGGCAACGCCCGCCCGCTCGACGAAGCCCTCCAGGCCGCCACGACCGAGCTCGTCCGCTGGCTGGCCCACGACTACGGCCTGACACCCGCGCCGCCTCGATCCTGCTCGGCCAGACCATCGAATACGACATCGCCAACGTCTTCGACCCCGCCTACACGGTCGTCGCCAAGCTCAACAAGCGCTGGCTGCCGGCTCGGTAGACGCCTTCGACGCCAGCAGTCATCGTCCCCTTGCTCATCTCGACGACCGAGGGATTTCACCGTGCCACCCGTGCGGATCCACGAGGAGACGTGTTCGCCAACGCATGGTCGAAGTCGCATGCTACCTGCGCCAGCCTGCTGAGTGAAAAAGTGATGTTAGAAACGCGTGTCCGATCGCGATACATATCAGAGACGTGATGAATAGGGCGGATCGGAGGTGTGGGATCAACGGTGGCAGGGATTCGAGAACAACTGCATGGTCGTTGGACCAGCAGCAATATGACCGGCTGGTTAGATACTGCTGGAAGCTGACCGGGAGTGCGGATGCGGCGGAAGATCTTGCGAGTGAGACGCTGCTTGAAGGCTGTCGCAACGCGCACAAGGTGACGGATGTCGACGGACTCGATCGCTGGCTGTGGGCCATTGCCCGTCATGTCTGCCTGCGCTGGCGGCGACAGCGCGCCCGTGACGCTCGCATCGTCCCTTTTTCCGAGCGGCATGATCGCGTGGACGATTGGGATCTGGAGCATGGCATCGATCGCCGGGAATTGAGCGCCGATCTGACCGAGGCGCTCGCGTCGCTATCGGCGAAGACCCGGACGGTGTTCTTGATGCGTCACCACGAAGGTGTATCGCTCGCCGACATCACCGCGCGGACCGGGCTGAGCGAGGCGGCGGTCTCGATGCGCCTCTCCCGCGCCAGGACACACCTTCGGCGGGCGCTCGAACCAAAACACCTGACGGACGGATCCGACCACTCGTCGGCAACGCGCCTGCCGGGCTGGCGGGACACTCGTCTCTGGTGTTCGCGTTGCGGGACGCGACAACTGCACATGCGAGGTGACGACCCAGGTGGCATCGTTGCGTTCCGCTGCCCGGATTGTGACGACGACCCACAGGTCACAGCGACCGAGATGCCGCTGTCGAATACGCACATCGCCACGATGATCGGCGGCCTGCGCCAGCCGGCCGCAATCAGCCGACGGATCGAGGCCTGGGTGAACGATTATTTCCGCCGCGCACTCGTCACCCCGGACATCGCCTGCACCAACTGCGGCGCGCGCGCGACCGTCATCCGCTCGATGCCTTCGGTGTCGGCAACTGTTCCACGCGATCAATTGGGCCTGCACGTCCGTTGTGACCGCTGCGGCACGGCATGTTCGTCATCCCTCCACTCGCTCGTGATGGCGTTGCCTGAAGTTGGCAAATTCCGCCATGCAAACGGACGCGTCAGGACGCTGCCGCTGAATGAGTTGGAGGTAGCCGGCCAACCGGCTATTCGGACGACGATCGAGAGTGTGAGCAGTCTGTCTCGACTCGATGTGCTCTCCTCGCGGGACGCCTTTGCTGTGCTCGGCATCTTCAGATCGAGTCAGGCTTCAACCTGCTAGCCATCTGCTAACAAGGGAAGACGATGATTGAGAGCGCCGCCTTGACCGGCAACCGCTGGCCGCTGCATGCCCTGCTGACTGCCAACGCCATCTCCGGGGTCGGCAACAAACTGTCGGCACTGGCGATCCCGTGGTTCGTCCTTGAGACGACCGGCAGCGCGGCTCGCGCCGGTCTCGTCGGATTCTTCACGGTCGTCCCACTGATTCTCTCGGCCCTCTTCGGCGCCAGCCTGGTCGATCGCCTTGGATTCAAGCGGATGAGTGTCGTCTCCGACCTGCTCAGTGGCCTGACCGTCGCGTTGGTCCCGATGCTGCATCAGACGATTGGTCTGGCCTTCTGGCACCTGCTGGCGCTCGCCTTCCTCGGCGCGATCCTCGACGCACCGGGCGCGACGGCTCGGCAGAGCCTCTTCCCCGATGTTGCCATGGCTGCCGGTGTCCGCCTCGAACGGGCCAACGCCGTCGCCGGGACGATCTGGCGGTTGTCGTTCCTGCTTGGCCCGCCGTTGGGTGGTCTGCTGATTGCACTGATCGGCGCGGGCAACGTTCTCTGGCTCGACGCTGCCAGCTTCGCCGTATCGGCACTGTTGGTCGGCCTTCTGGTTCCCGCGGATCTTCGAACTCCCGCACGCGACAGGGCCAATGGCTCTGGAGCCGTCGCGAACATGATCGATGTCCTGCGGTTCATCGCATCCGATCGCCTGCTGCTGCTGCTTGCCGTCAGTTCGACGGCCGGAAACGCACTCAGCGGCGCGCTGCACACGGTCATCCTGCCCGTCTTTGCGCTCCAGGCGTTCGGTGATGCCGCCTCGCTCGGCTTGATGCTCGGAGGGTTTGGCGCTGGTGCGCTTACTGGCGCAATGCTGTACGGGATCGTCTGGTATCGCTATCCGAAACGCTGGGTCTTTGTCGTCTCGGGCCTCGTCTCGCTCATCCCGATCTGGGTGCTCGCGACCACTCCAGCGCTCCCGGTTGCTATCGCCGCGATGGCTGTCAACGGCCTCGCCTCCGGCCCGTATGGCCCGATCGTCACGACCATCTACCAGCAGCGCATCCCAACGGAGCAGCGTGCACGCTTCTTCGGCGCAATCCTCGCCGCCGACAACGCCGCGACGCCGCTCGCGATCCTCATTGCCGGGGTTGCGCTAGGCGTCATCGACCTAGGGGCGGTCTTCATCGCCGTTGGACTTGCCATGCCGGCCGTGAGATTGTTCGTCATCACACGCCCAACGCTGCGTCAGCTGGACGTGCCCGATACGACATCGCCAACGTCTTCGCCCCCACCTATACTGTCGTCGCCAGGCTCAACAAACACTGGCTCCGCGAAGGAACCTGATTGCCCGTGGCGGGATGGGGAGGATGATAGGCGAAATCCGACAGGAACTGTATCTGATCGCCGATGAGATGCGCGGCATGGCGTCGCTCAGCCGCAACTTTGCCGAGAACGTCTACGAGCGCGAGCGCGCCGACCGCATGATGGGGCTTGCGGTGAAGCTCGCCGCCATCGCTGACGATGGATCGCTGGATGACATCCGCGCGACCTTTGACGCCGAACCCTGGATGCGCCTCTCCCCGCCATCGGCGTCGAGGCTGCAGTGTTCGATCACGGTGGGGCAATCCTGCTCGTTCAACGCCGCGACAACGGGCATTGGGCGCTGCCTGGAGGTATCGCGGAGATTGGTGAGTCTTCATCAGAATCGGCGTTGCGTGAACTGTGGGAAGAAGCGGGACTGACAGGAAGCGTCGTCCGATTGTTCGGATTGTTCGACGGTCGATCCTGAGGAACACTCGCGAAGGTTCACATCGTGCATCCCGTGTTCCTCGTGGAGTGCCCCGATCCGTGCCCCATTCCTGGGCTTGAGATGCTCGATGCAGGATTTTTCGCCCCAGAGCGGTTGCCGGATCTGCTCCATCCCGGGCACGTACGGCGCATTCCAAAGGTCATCGAACTTGCATGGAGCGGGGAGACGTATGTTGATCCCGCTGACTCTCACGACGTTGATTTGCCAATGCATCAACGCCCATCCTCCGAACCAAATCCGCAAACGCGCGACGAAATCGGGTCCGCTTCAGTGATACGCTTGCCTGATGAAACGAGATGAGGAGCCAATGGCGACTGAACCACTTGTCTATCAGGAGCGAATTGCCCAGGACCCGGCCGTGATGACAGGAAAACCAGTCATCCGCGGTACACGTATCCCGGTTGAACGTGTCGTCGCGCATCTGGCCCACAACCCGGATCTGGAAGACCTGTTTGCCACCTATCCCGAACTCACACGCGAGGATGTCCAGGCCGCGCTCTCATACGCTCACGCAAAGCTCACGGGACGCCGACCAGAGCGCCAGTTGGCGACCAGTGCGTCGTCGTTCGGAGCATGAGATTTCTGCTCGATCAGAGCAGCAACGCTCGCCTGATCCCACATCTTCAAAGTCTCGGCCACGACGCGATTCGAGTCGGTCGCGAGCATCCGCCTGGGTTGCCCGATGTCGATGTTCTGCGCATCGCCTACGCCGAGAATCGCATCCTGATCACCGACGATCGTGACTTTGGTGAACTCATCATCCGGGAACGACGCCCGCACATGGGTGTGATCTACCTGCGTCTCGGAGCCTACGTGCCGCTCGCTCTGGCAATCGAACGGCTGGACTACGTTCTCACTCACCATGTCGATCAACTTGACCAGCTCCTCGTTGTGACACGTCATCGAGTGCGGGTACGCGCATGAGGCGGACAGGCTGAAACGACAATCGGACGGGCCCACCCCGTCCGATTGTCACGTCATGAGATGTCTGTCGCGGTTGGCTCGGACTACAGGTCCTTGCGCGACTTCGGCGCCGGGCGGCCCCAGCCGGTGACGCGGCCTGGGTTCGGCATCGGGCCGACCGGGCATTCGATCAGGGTCGGGCCGTTGAGCTTGTACGACTCCTGGATCGCCGCGCGTAGCTGCTCCGGCGTCTCACAGCGGAAGCTTTGGATGCCGAACGACTCGCCAAGCTTGACGAAGTCCGGGTTGAACAGGTCGCTGGCGATCGTCCGGCCGTTGTAGCTCTCCTGCTGGATGCGCTTGACGTTGCCGAACGCGTTGTCGTTGAAGACGATCGTCGTTAGCGGGATGTTGAACATCTTGGCCGTCGACAGCTCCTGGACGTTGTACATGAAGCCGCCGTCGCCGTTGATCGAGATCGTGCGGGTGTGCGGGTTGCCGACAGCCGCGCCGAGCGCCGTCGCGAACCCGTAGCCGAGCGTGCCCTGGTAGCCGCTCGTCAGATAGGTGCGCGGCTTGTAGACCGGGAAGCCCATCCCGGACCAGTAGCCGACCTGGGTCGACTCCGCGATCAGGATGCCGTCCTCCGGCAGCTCGCCACGGATCGCCTCGGCCCAGGATGCCTGCGGCTGGATCTCGTAGAGGATGTCGTCGAACTTCTGCTTGAGGGCGTTGATCTCCTGCTCGCGCGATTCGCGGCTGCTATTGTGCTTGCCGGTAGCCTCGACCAGCGCTGCCAGCCCTGTCTTCGCGTCGGAGACGATGCCGACGTTCGGCGTGTAGTTGCGGCCGACTTCCTCCGCATCGACGTCCATCTGAATGATCGTCATCTCGTCGTCGGGGGCCCACTGGGTCAACGGCTGGACGAAGCGCGTGCCAACGGCCAGGACGACATCGGCGTCCTTCCAGAGCTCGCGACCGACCAGCGTGTTGACACCGAGGTGATGGCGGGCGTCAACCGCGCCCTTGCCGTTGGCCGACATGACGACCGGCGCCTGGAGCATCTCGGCCAATGCCAGCAGTTCCTCGGTCGCGTCGAAGATACCGCCGCCGACGAAGATCAGCGGCTTCTTCGAGTTCCCGAGAGCCTTGGCGGCCTCGGAGATCTTGTCCATGTCCGGTTCCGGCTTGTCGATCTGGGCTGGTCCGAGCAGGTCGACCTCGCCGAGCTTGCCCATGATGTCAGGCGCCATCTCGATCTCGACCGGACGTGGCCGGCCGGAGAGCATCTGCCGGAACGCTTCCTGAACGAGCTTCGACGTATCCTCCGGCTGGTCGATCCGCGCGGCCCACTTGGTCACGGAGCGGACGGCGACGAGTTGATCGGGGATCTCGTGCAGCATGCCGCGGCCCTTGCCGATCAGGTCCGAGTTGATCTGACCGGAAATCGCCAGCACCGGTGCCGAGCAGGCGTAGGCGGTCGAGAGACCGGCCATCGCGTTCAGCAGGCCAGGCCCAGGCACGACCAGGCAGACTCCCGGCTTGCCGGTCGTCCGCGCGTAGCCGTCAGCCATATAGCTCGTCGCCTGCTCGTGGCGCGTGTGGTAGAGCGTGATCGCGTCTTTCTCGTCGTAAAGCGCGTCGAAGGTATTGTCGAGCTGCACACCCGGCAGCACGAACATCGTATCGACACCATGCTTCTTCAGGGACTGGACGATTGCCTGTCCCCCGGTCATCTGCGCCAAGGCTTCTCCTCCATCTGGCATGTGGGCATAGGGAATCCCAGTTGTTCCCTCCCTCTCCTCGTGTCAGGCCGCTCGTCATTGTAGTCTATCTTGTGCGCCGCGCATATGCCCCGCGAGCCGCGCTTCTCAGGCAGGCTGACTCGTTTGGAGGGACCTTGATCGATCGGAATACCCATCTTCGCATCGCCAGGCCGTCGCGCGATCTTTCGGCAGCCGAGCGGTTTTATGTCGATGGTCTCGGGTTCGAGGTCGTACAACGTGGTCGCGGCACCTCCGTCGGCGAGCGCAACCTGTTGATGGTCGGCCTGCCCGGCGCCACCTGGCACTTCGAGTTGATTCACGACACGGCACGGACAATCGAGCCAGTCCTCACGCCGGACGACCTCTGGGTCCTCTATCTGGACGCGCCCGTCGATCCTGCGCTGATCCAGCGTATCGAGCAGGCCGGTGGGAAGCGGGTTCCCGCTCATAACCCATGGTGGGACCAGATCGGCGTCACAATCGAAGACCCGGATGGCTACCGGCTGGTGCTCTGTGAGCGTTCATGGAGCAGCACTGCCTGAACGCTCAGGCGATTCCCGTCCAGTTCGCCAGCGTCAGGCAGACGAACGAGAGACCGAGCATCAGCAGGATCAACAGCAGCGAGAACGCCAGCCAGGTGCAGCCCCACTGCCGCAATCCGGCATTCGACTCCGGCGACGGCCCCGGCACGAGGAAGTCGTCGCTCGTGCGTGCGCGCCGATCCTCTGGCGCATCCCCATCCTCGGCAGCTACCTCTGAGTTCGCCTCACTGCCGTCGTCTTGCGTCTCGTTCATCCCTGCCCCGATTGTGAACCAATGCACACACGCGACAATCTTGCCATGTGCGCCACCGATCCCGTACTAGGGTAGAATGCAGGCTGGCGGTGGAGTCCGCCGGGGTGGGAACGCCCGAACCGCATCTGATGCCAATGACTCCTGGCGGGGCAATTGTCCTGCCAGGAGTTTTTTCGTTCAGGGGGGACGTGGAGCTCGTGGCGTATCTCTGGGTCGCGGTAGGTGGGGCGATCGGTGCGGTCAGCCGCTATGCGCTGGCCGGCTGGATCAATGCTCGCTTCGGCGCCAGCCCGCTTGGCACGTTCGTCGTCAACATCAGCGGCGCATTCCTGATCGGCTTCATCATGGCGCTGACCGCCGAGCGCGTCAGTGTCTCACCCGATGTTCGTCGCTTCCTGACGGTTGGCATTCTCGGCGGCTATACGACATTCTCGACCTGGATGTACGAAACGCATCAGCTTGTCGAAGCCGGAGATATTGATCGTGCCGTCCTCAACGTCGTTGGATCGACTGTCGCGGGGATCATCGCCGTCTGGCTTGGCTTCATCGCCGGGCGCACCGTCTAAGCCACGCTGCGGTACGCTTGCTGTCCTGGTTCATCCGATCCCCGTTGATTGACGGAACCGGAGGAATGATTTGCCGTCGCCATCAACCACGCAGTACGTTGCGTTTCTCCGTGCGATCAACGTTGGTGGCCGCACCGTCAAGATGGACGAATTGCGCGCACTGTTCGGGGAGATCGGGCTTTCGAACGTCGAAACGTTTATCGCCAGTGGCAACGTGATCTTCGAGTCATCCGAGGATCCGGCCACGCTCGGAAAGCGGATTGACGATCATCTCCACGCGTCACTCGGCTATCAGGCAGAGGCGTTTCTCCGCTCGACCACCGAGCTGGCAGAGATCGCGGCCCATCAGCCGTTCCCGGAGACGGAATACACCGATAATGGTGCGACACTCCACATCGCCTTCCTGTCCGCGACACCGACTCCAGATGCCGAGCGTGCGATCATGGCGCTGCGCTCCCACAAGGACGATTTCTACGTCGGCGGCCGCGAGCTCTACTGGCTGATTCGTGGAAAGATGAGCGATTCGATGCTCAAGGGGCCAGAACTGGGCAAGGCGCTCGGCGCACCGACCACCGTCCGCAACTCGAACACGATCCGCAGGCTCGTCGCCAAGTATCCTCCCGCCTGGCAGACGCTGCGTTCAACGATTGAAGGGAATCAGCCATGAGCCGCGAAGAGACGATCGTCGAGGCATTCATCGAGATCCCGCAAGGCAGCCGCAATAAGTACGAGTTCGACGAGGAACGAGGCGTCTTCGTGCTCGACCGCGTCCTCTACTCGTCGGTCCACTATCCGACTGACTATGGATACATCCCCGAAACGCTCTCTCCCGACGGCGACCACCTCGACATCCTCGTGATCACGCACCACCCGACCTTCCCCGGCTGTCACATTCCGGCTCGGCCGATCGGTGGCCTCGATATGGCCGACGAGAAGGGTGCCGATTTCAAGGTACTGGCCGTTCCCGCCGTTGATCCCCGCTTTGAAGGTATCCGCTCACTTGACGATCTCGAAGCTCACTGGCTGCGCGAGATCGAAGCCTTCTTCTCTACCTACAAGCTGCTCGAACCAAAGCAGACCGAGGTCCTCGGCTGGCACAGCCTCAACGAGACCTGGCAGGTGATTGGCGAAGCCCGTGAGGCGTATCGCGTGCGTAATGCGTAGTCACGTTTAGCCAATGTACGCATAATGGCACTTGACGTGGCATCTGGCTGCGCCTAATCTGTCTTCACCGGGCAGCATCTTCTCAACAGTTGTTTCACCATCGTCGACCCATGTCTGATCGCATTGAAACAGCGAGGAGATCCAATGAAGGCACGTGTCGTCACCGTCCAGATTCAGCCGGACAAGCTCGATGAGGCAGTCAGCATCTACCGCGACTCGGTCGTCCCGGCTGCGTCCGAGTACAAGGGCTGCCACGCTATGATCCTTGTCACCGACCGCTCCAGCGGCAAGGGTGTCTCGATCAGCATGTGGGACGACCAGGAGCTACAGTCGTCGGAAGCGAGCGGCTATCTGCAGGAGCAGTTTGCCAAGTTCGCGGGCGTGTTCGCCGCGCCTCCTGTTCGGGAACTCTACGATCTCAGGATCTGGGAGCGCGCTACTCAGACTCCATCTTACGCGAGGATGTTGACATCCCAGATGAAGCCGGGGCAGGCCGATGCCGCGATCGAACACTTTCGTACCTTGCTTCCGGAGTTGCGTCAGCAACCTGGCTTCGTTGGACTGTTCGCGATGACTGATGCCATCACCGGGAAAGCGCTTACGGCGTCCGCCTGGGCGTCCGAGGCGGAAATGCTGGCAAGTCAGGCAAGCGGAGGCAATCTCGAACGAAACCTCGCCTCCGTGGCGGAATTCCTGACGGGACCACCCACCCGCGAAACGTACGCCGTCGCCGTCCGCTGGCTCCGCCAGTCGTAACCTATCGTTCGATCGGTCTCCGATCGGCTGCCCGGCCGCGGAAAAGGACCGGCATACCCAAGCACCTCGACCGCCCGCGTCAGGATGGACGCGGGCGGTTCGGCGTCCTCAGCCACGGACGCTTATCGACAGGCGCTGTGCGGAGCCACAACGAACGCGAAGTCACGAATCGCTCGAACATCGACCGATCGCTGGCGCTGGGTGGCCCGAATCGTGCATACGTACGACGCCCGGACCCGTTCAGGTGCCGGACGCTCGACACCGTAGCGCAAGCGATGATGGGATGCGCGATGCACGCGACCCACGACGAGCTGGACGCACTGTTGCGCCGGTTCGGGCACGAATCGTTCCGGCCCGGTCAGGAGCGGGTGATCCGCGATCTGCTCTCCGGGCGAGATGTGATGGCGGTCCTCCCGACAGGCGCCGGCAAGTCGCTCGTCTTCCAGCTTGCGGCTCAACTGCTGCCTGGCGTCACGGTCGTCGTATCGCCGCTGATCGCCCTGATGAAAGACCAGGTCGAGTCACTGGAGCAGCGTGGCTTCAGTGTGAGGCTGATCAACAGCACCCAGGGCGAGGCCGAATCGCGCCGCGAGCTTGAGTACGTGATCTCCCAGCAGGCCAAGATTCTCTACGTCACTCCTGAACGGTTCTCAAACAACGAGTTCATGCAGTCGCTCCGGCGCGCCAACATCTCGCTCTTCGTCGTCGATGAGGCGCATTGCCTCTCAGAATGGGGCCACGACTTCCGTCCCTCCTATCTCGGCCTCGGCAACATCATCTGTGATCTCGGCCGGCCAACTGTCCTGGCGCTGACGGCGACCGCAACCCCGTGGGTGCGGCGCGAGATCATCGACCGGCTCGGCATGCACAAACCGGACATCGTCGTTCGTGGTGTCGATCGTCCCAATCTGTTCTTCGAGGTCGTCAGGGTCGAGTCGGAGGCGGATGAGCGTCGCGCACTGCACCACATGTTTATCGAAGGCAACGGCCGCGACTACTCAGACGGCCTCAAGGGCCGACTCAAAGACACCATGCAGGGCTGCGGCATCATCTACACCGCCACGACCGATGCCGCTCGCCAGACCGCCGAGTGGCTGACTGAGTGGGGCATCCCGTCCGACTACTATCACGGCCAGCGCAAGAAGGCAGACCGCGAACGGGTCCAGGAAGGATTCATGCGCGGCGACCTGCGCGTGATCGCTGCCACTAACGCCTTCGGTCTTGGTGTCGACAAGGCCGATGTCCGCTTCGTCATCCACCGCGACATTCCCGGCAGCGTCGAAGCCTACTATCAGGAGTCTGGCCGGGCCGGACGCGATGGCGAGTTCGCGCGCTGCACGATCATCTATCGCCCCGGCGACCTCGGCCGGGCCGCGTTCCTGAGCGGCACCGGCCAGATCTGCGAGGACGACCTGCAACGGGTCCGCTTCGGCCTGCTCAAGTCATCGCGGACAACGATGCGCCAACTCGCGGAAGACAGCGGCATTGCCAACGGTCATCTTGCGCGTGTCGTCCAGTTGCTGGCCGACCACGAGATCGTCAGCAACCGACGCGGCCAGATCCAACTGATCGTCCCGGACTTCACCCCGTCCGACATCCCGCTTGAGCGTGAAGAGCAGCGCCGCCACTACGAGCGCAGCCGGCTGGAGATGATGCGTGTCTACGCCGAGCTGCATGCCTGCCGGCGCGAGTACATCCTCAATTATTTCGGTCAGGAATACGACGCCGACGATTGCGACGTGTGTGACAACCACGCCCTCGCTTCGCTCCGTAGCGGCACACAGCCTGACGTACATGCCACCGACGCGGTGATCGACAGCCAGCCCGCTCCCTTCGCACTCGGCGACATCGTTATTCACCACGCCTGGGGGGAGGGCGAGGTCCAGCGCGTTGTCGATGACAGCGTCACAGTCCTCTTTCAGGAGTCCGGCTACAAGACGCTCGCGCTCGCGATCGTCCAGGAACGGCAACTGCTGCAAAAAATCTCCTGACCAGCCGTCGCCGATCGGCGGCATACTACAGGGGAGGGTATTACACCCTCCCCTGCTGCTTGTCGGGAAAACGTGAAGGATCACGAATGGCGGCCAAGCTGGACAATGGATCGCCGGAAGCGGCCTATCGCATGGCGGCTGGTGAGGTCTTTCACCGCCTGCGGACCGAGCGAAACTGGTCGTTCCGCGACTTTGGCGAAAGAGTTGGCGTCGCCCACACCTCGCTCTATGCCGTCGAACGCCGCGAGACGACACCCGCCATCGACACCCTCGCCGCCGTCGCCGCCGCCTGCGATCTCACGCTGCCTGCCCTGCTCACCCTCATCATCGACCAGATGACAGCCTCAGGCGACGCCTCGACCTCGGCGATTCTCCAGGCATCCGCCTCGCTCACCGACACCCAGCGCGCTGAAGTGTTGCGATTTGTTGAATGGCTGAAATTCCGTGACGCATGACGCGTGATGCGGGCGGCGAACCCTGCGTCCCGCCTACCCCGCCCGCTCGACTTCCTCGCAACGCGCCTCGGCGACCGGAGCCTCGATCCACGTCTCGGCCCAATTCGAGACTGACACCAGGACCGATTCAAGGGATTCCCCTTTTGCGGTCAGGCGATACTCGATCCGGACCGGCATCTCAGGGATGACGGTTCGCTCGACGATCCCTTCGGCCTCCAACTCGCGCAGCCGCTCGGAGAGCAGCCGGTCTGACAGCCCAGGCACGGCGTGGGTGATATCGGAATAGCGCGTCGCGCCGCCCATCAGCGCGCGCAGGATTGCGCCCGTCCAGCGACGACCGATCAGTTCAACAGCGTAATGAAATCGTGGGCAGAACGCGACAGGTGTCGGTTGCAGCTTCTGGTCCATCGGACACCTCCATCTGCTCGAATTCTACCGCAGTGCCACGTACTTGACAACAGTAAGTAACGATGATATAGTCACTTACATAAGATTAGTTACACACCGAGAGGATGTGCCTCGCGGTGGGGATGTAAGGGGATTTGCACAGATGACCGCTCCAACCACAACCACGACCGGCGTTACGACCTGGGCCATTGATGGCGCCCACTCGATCGCCGAATTCAGCGTCAAGCACATGATGGTCGCGAAGGCCAAGGGTCGCTTCGGCTCGTTCGACGGTGCCATCCAGTGGGACCAGACCAACCTGGCCGCATCGTCCGTCAACATCACGATCGACATCACCAGCATCAACACCAACGAGCCGCAGCGTGATGGCCACCTGCTCTCAGACGACTTCTTCAATGCCGAGCAGTATCCGACGGCGACGTTCCACAGCACGCGAATCGAGCCGAACGGCGGCGACGAGTTCAAGGTCTACGGCGACCTGACGATTCGTGACCAGACCCACCCGATCGTGCTCGATGTCGAGCTTGAGGGTCAGATCCTCGACCCCTACGGGCTGCACCGCGCCGGGTTCGAAGCCAGCACCGAGATCAGCCGCAAGCAGTTCGGCCTCAACTGGAACGCGCTGCTCGAGACCGGCGGCGCTGTCGTTGCCGACAAGGTCAAGCTCGTCTTCCACATCGAAGCGACCCAGCAGCAGCGCTAATTCGGATGCCGGATCGAACCGGCAGGGGTAAGATCGCCCCTGCGCGGTTGCGGACTATGCCGGCTGGCTGACGCTGGCCCGCATCGGTCGAAGCGTCGTCGCCCAGCGACCGAGTTGTCCGAGCATCGTCACTGCGGCGTCCTCAATCAGCTCTTCCGGCTGGAACGTCCCGTCCTCGGTCATGAAGCGTTGGAAGAGCGGGATCACGACCGCTTCCGGGATCGGCGTCATCTTCAGCACATTGGCGATCGGCTTGATTGCCTGGACCGCCCGCGTTCCGGCCGCGACGCCGCCGTAGCTGACGAACCCGAGCGGTTTGTACTGCCACTCATGGTTGAGGTAGTCAATCGCATTCTTGAGGGCAGCCGTCATCCCGTGGTTGTACTCTGGTGTCACGAAAACGAACGCATCGGCTGCATCAACCCGAGCACTCCAGTCCTTCGTGTGCTGCTTTGTGTACTGCCGTAGGCGGGGATGATTCGGCTCGTCCATGAACGGCAGGTTGATCTCGGCCAGGTCAGCGTAGTCGATCTCGAACTCACCGTGCGACTCGGCTTTGACTCGGAACCACTCGCCAATTGGCTGACCGGCCCGGCCAGGGCGTGTGCTGGCAATCACGATCATCAATCTCTGGGGCGTCTGCAATGCTCCTCCTGCTCCGGATTCGGTACGCGGTTGCGACTGCTTCGGGCATGCAACCTGCACGCAGTATGCCCCGGACGCGTCTGGCGGTACACTAGCCGATCATCGTAACGACGAGTTGACAGGGGACGACATTGACCAGCGACGACCGACCCTTCAAGATCCTCGGCATTCCGGGCAGCCTTCGCAGGGCATCCTTCAATCGTGGGCTGATCCGCGCCGCCCAGGATCTCGCACCAGAAGGAGTTGAGATTGAGCTTTACGATCTCGGTGAGATCCCGCTCTACAACGGTGATGTCGAGGCGCAGGGCGTCCCGGCACCGGTCCAGGCTTTCGCCGACAGGATTCGCGCGGCGGACGCGCTGCTGATCGCGACCCCGGAGTACAACTACAGCATCCCCGGCGTCCTCAAGAACGCGATTGACTGGGCATCGCGGCCCAGCGGTCAAGAACCCGCTCAAGCACAAGCCGGTTGCGCTGATGGGTGCATCCGGCGGGATGTTCGGCACGGCCCGCTCGCAGCTCGCCATGCGTCAGGTGCTCGGCAGCATGATCGAGGCATATACGATGATCAAACCCGAACTGCTGGTCAACCAGGCAGGCCAGAAGTTCGATAGCGACGGCAACCTGACCGACGACGACATCCGCGAGCGGCTGGCCGCTCTGATCGAAGCACTCGTCGCCTGGAGCAAGCGTCTGAAGACTGACACGCCGGCCTGATCCGGCAGAACAATGGAGAACCACGATGGCCGACACCACTACGACCTACCAACCCGCCCCGGCCGGTACGCACATCGGCCACGTCCACCTCAAGGTCGCTGACCTCGAGCGTGCCGTCACCTTCTACCGCGACCTGATGGGTTTCGATGTTGTCGCTCGCTACGGCACGCAGGCAGCCTTTCTCTCAGCAGGTGGCTACCATCACCACATCGGCCTCAACACCTGGGAGAGCGCCGGCGGTAACCCGCCACCACGCGGGACGACCGGCCTCTATCATTTCGCGATCAACTACCCGACTCGCCGTGACCTGGCCGTCGCCTTCAAGCGCCTGCTCGACAACGGCTGGCAGATCGACGGCGCATCTGACCACGGCACCCACGAGGCACTCTACCTGCACGATCCCGACTTCAACGGTATCGAGCTCGCCTGGGACCGCGACCCCGCCGAATGGCCCCGCCAACCCGACGGCAGCCTGAACATGTTTACCCACCGCCTCGACCTCCGCGACCTGCTCTCCGAAGCCGAGGCAGTCACGGCGTGAGGCACGGGCATAATCGATGATCGGCGCTGCCAACGGACAGCGCCGATCATCCCTCATCCCTCATGCCCCGTGCCTCTCGGTCCTACCGTTCTTGCCATCGCGCGGGTAAGATACGGGTCCAGGAGTCTGCCGAACCGGCACAGAGGCCGGAGTCAGGCCGTTGCGCGATGCGTGTGACGGTCAGCGAACGGGAAAGGGGCGTTGCGCGATGTCGAGGCAATTGCCGGTTCCACTCCGACCGGCTCGGATCGAGCCGCGCGTGGAACGGCCCGAAGTCATCGTTGTCGACTCGCGTTCCGCGGCTGCCCGCGGAACCTCCGCGTTCGGACGGCTGCTGCTGTCGCTCACTCCCGATCTGATCCGCGTCGTCGAGCAGTCGCTCGCCCAGCGCAACGATTCGCGCTCCACCGCACCGGCAGTGCGACAGGATCCTCGCGCGTACCGTGGCGGCGTCCAGCTCTCGGAGGTCGAGTACGACATGAGCCTGCCGTTTCTGCGGAAGGTGACCGTCCGAAAGGCCAGCGCCTGGACGAGCGATATGCCGTTCATCGAGCAGGTTCTGGAATCACCGGGCCGTCGTGGCGGCAAGCTGCGGATGGCCGGAATCCTCAGCATCGGTGGCGCGTTCGCGTTGGCTGCCGTCGGTCTGATTGCCAACCGAGCCAGCAGTATTCCAGGGCTCGGCTCGCGGCGTGGTTTCTGACACCGACGCGCACTGATCGCGCGCGCCGAGACCGCTGTTACCCGTCTGCTGGGCGATGCTGTCATCGACGCAGAACCGATCCCACGCGGATTCGTCCACGACAACATCCATGTCCAGCTCGCCTCTGGTCGCGAAGCCGTCGTCAAGTTCCCGTATTTCCCTCGCGTCGAACGCATGACCCGCATGCAGATGATGTTCGATCGGCTGCGAGAGGCTGGCGTCGGTTGCCCCGAAGTGCTGGCCACCGACGTTGCCGGGGAATACGGCGAGCCATGTCTGATCCTCTCGTGGCTGCCGGGTGAAACGCTCTCGGACGCCTGGGCGTCGCTGACAGACGACGAGCAGCAGTCAATCGGCCATGACATCGGCGAATGGTCCGCGCGGCTGCACGCCATCCAGTTCCCGGACATTCGACAGGGAGACCTTCTGCAACGCGATCTCGAACGCCGTCTCGGCCTCGCTCGTGAGGCAGGACTGATCCCCGAACCACTGCTCGACACCGCTCGATCCATCATCGAGCCAGTCGCCGCCAGCCGGATGGCCGAACCCGCCGTCGCGACCCACTCCGACCTCTACCTCGATAATGTCATCATCGACGGCGACCCAGGATCGCGCCGGATGGCCGGCGTCATCGACTTCGATCGAACCATGCCGGAAGATCCCACCCGCGAGTTCGTCAAGTTCCGCTGGTGGATTTTTGAGAAGTACCCGGAACTGATCGAACCACTCCTGACCGGCTATCTGCGCGCCGGTGGCGACCCCGACGCTGCCTCACCCGTCAGTCGTCGCTCCCACGCGCTCCAGTTGCTCGAAACGATCTCCGGACTCGTCTACTTCACGGCTCGCGCGTCCACACCACACGGCACGCCAAACGACGTCGCGATGGCCGCTGACATGCGCCGCCGCTTCAACCTGCTGATTGACGGCGAACCGGCGTCACCGTAGTGCCGGTCGATGCTACACGAGCGGCGATCCTCGGGATACGGCGAACCATCAGGGAACTAACGTGGCATGCGCAACGTTAATGCATCATAATATGTGATACGCGTATCGCATAGGCCGACGTCTTGGTAGTTGTCCGGTTCTTTCATCTTCTGCAGGCTCCCGGCAGGGGTCGGCATCGTTGTATTGTTCTCTGCTCTTTGGCCATACCGATACATGAAGACCCTGATGATCCTGCTCAACGCGTTCTCGGAGAAGGGTGTCTTCAGTGCCATCCCGCATCTGCCGACAACCGATCGCTTGCGTTGTACTGGTTAGCCTTCTGCTGGCCGCGCTGGCTGCCGCCTGCGGGGGTACGTCAACCAACGCTGAGTCGGAATGTCACGAGCGTGGCGGCTTCTGGATTCCCGAAGGGTCCGATGGACACTGTGAGGGTTCCGATGCGCCGAACGGCGAGACCACTCTGGCCAGCCAGTCGGCTTTCGCGTCACCGTCGCCCGTCAGGACCGCCGTCCAGTCCGGGACAGCAACGTCAGCCAGCCCGATCGATCCATCGACTGTCACCTCCACTCCCCACGCTGAACCAACGCAGATCAGCCACCCGACTGGCTCCACTGATGTCATCCTGCGGATCGGCATCACTGGCGGGTCGATGGCGATCCAATCGATGTTGGTCGAGATGCCGCTGCTGACGCTATATGGTGACGGCCAGATCGTGACACCGGCTAGATGGCCAGACACTGACGTTCCGCTGGCAATGCCGGAACTGCTCGGTATCCAACTCAACGAGGACGGTATCCAGGCCATTCTCAACCTGGCGCAGGATGCTGGGCTGCTGGACAGGGATTTTCACTCCGGCGGCGAGGCGCTTGGATCTGCAAATGGGGCTACCACCACGTCGTTCACCGTCACCGCAAACGGCCAGACATTGACATCGTCCGTCTACGACCTCAACGCTGAGAACTTCGCTGAGGATGCCACTGACGCAGCACGCGAGGGCCGAGGCCGGCTACGCACGTTCCTGGACCAACTGATCGGTCGTGGCGGCCAATCGGCCGGGTTGTCGGAGGACGGCGTCTTCGATACGAGTTGGCTGCCGGCCGGGAGCGTCGTCGGTGTTGCCACACCATACGTCATCGACCGGCTTGAGGTCATCGTCGCGCCGGCCGGTCCAGCCAGTGCGGTGGTCGTCTGGCCGCTCACGACACCACCGTCGGCGATTGGCATCCCCTTCAAGGAGGACTGGTTGGACGGGGGACGATGCGCGGTCGTGACCGGCGGCGAACTTGAGACCATGCGATCCGCGCTGGCCGACGCTGCGTACGATCTGCGCTTCGAGAGCGAGGGGCAACAATTTGTTGTGTTCGCCCGGCCGCTGCTACCGGACGAAACCGGCTGCGCCATGTCGCCAGCCGACCTCTACACCGGCTCGCCAGGCTGGCTCCCCGATGGTTCTCGGCTCGTCTTCGACTCGAACCACGAGGGACAATCGCAGATCTACACCGTCAACGTCGACTGTACCGACCTGACGCGTCTGACGATTGATGGCGGCCTCGTGCCGCGTCTATCACCAACCGGCGAATGGATCGCCTACATCACCGAGCGCGATGGGGGAGTCGGCCTCTCCATCATGCGTGCCGATGGCAGCAACCAGACCATCGTCAGCCACGCGCCGATCTTCGATAACCCGCCCATCTGGTCGCCGGACGGAACACTCCTTGCCTTCCACGCCAGGGACGACGGTCGTGAAGGCATCTATGTCGTCGACGCCGACGGCAGCGACCGCCGCATCGTGGTCGATACCAGCGGTCTGCTGGTCTACAGTCTTCGCTGGATGCCCAACAGCCAGCAACTCGCGTACTCCCGCAATGTCCCCGCATCGGCCCAGGGCCCGAAACGGTCGTTGTCAATCTCGACGGTTCAGGCGAGACGCCTGCCGGCGAGAACATCTGCGCTGTCCAGACCTGCTACCTCTCCCCTGATGGCTCCCGCGTCGTCTACTATCCCTTCAAGACGAATCAATCCCCCGGCCTCTACATCGCGAACCCCGATGGATCCGATCCGGTTCTCGTCGTGCCTACGCTCATCGTTCTGCCGGTCTGGTCTCCAGATAGCTCGTTGTTGCTATATGGGCTCGACGACAAGCTCCATGGCGCTTCTACTGATGGCTCAACGACGACACTCCTTGCCGCACAGCTCAGCCCTGAGAGCCAATACACCTGGTCCCCCGACGGCAGTCAGATCGTCTTCAACTCGAATATGGAAGGCGTTTGGGGCATCTACGTTATCGCTCTGGACGGCACCGGCCTGAGACGCGTCGCTCCCGATCTGCCCGCGTCCTGATCCGTTGTTCACTGAACGGAGGAGTTCACATGGCACCCAACCACCGTCTGGTCCGGATCATCGTCGTTGTCGTGATTGC
Organism: uncultured Chloroflexia bacterium; assembly: GCA_963763325.1. Lineage (GTDB taxonomy): Bacteria > Chloroflexota > Chloroflexia > Thermomicrobiales > CFX8 > JBBECJ01. Next base: position 250,421 of record CAVXOL010000019.1, on the reverse strand, counting down.
CGCGATATCCGTGCTTCCGGCCGTGCTCGCCAGCCAGCCGGTCATTGCCCAGCAGAACGACATGACGAACGCCCTCTACCGCACCTGGGAGCGGACCGACAAGCCGGTCGTCGACGCTGCCGTCGCGCGCTCCTGGGTTTGGGGACCTGAATCCTTCAGCGGCGTCCGGTTGGAGCCGTATGGCGACACGCCTGGCGACACGCGCTATGTCCAGTACTACGACAAGAGCCGGATGGAGGTGAACGATCCTGCTGCTGACCCGGCCAGCGACTGGTACGTGACCAACGGCCTGCTCGCCACTGAGCTCATCACCGGTCGGCTCCAGCTCGGTGACGCGATCTTCGAGGCTCGCGATCCCGCGCGGGTCAATGTCGCCGGCGACCCGGACGATCCATTCGGCATCACCTACGCCCACCTCGCAGGCTTGCTCACCGAGCCGCCGCTGGACGAGGGCGAGGAAGTCAGCACCTACATCAAGGTCACGCCACCGCATGAACCGAGCGGTGTCATCCAGTTCGATGACTATGCGCATGGCCACGGCGTGACGGCTGCCGTTCTCGCCCCCGAGACCAACCATCGGGTCGCGAGCGTCTTCTGGGAGTTCATGACGTCGACGGGGCCGATTGTCGTCGATGGTCAGTACGTCGAAGGGCCACTCTTCTCCGACCCGTACTACCCGACCGGGTTCCCGATCGCTGAGGCGTACTGGATTCGGGCCAAGGTAGGCGGCGTCTTCCGCGATGTCCTGTTCCAATGCTTCCAGCGCCGCTGCCTGACCTACACTCCGGACAATCCGGAGGACTGGCGCGTCGAAGCGGGCAACGTTGGCCAGCATTATCACCGGTGGCGCTACGCACACGAGAATCCGATCGCATTCACTGCCGGACACGAGATCTATGTCGTTCAACCGGACGGTACCGGTCTCTTGAACCGGACTGAACACCCAGCCTACGACTGGGGGCCTCTCTGGTCGCCTGACGGCTCGCGCCTGCTCTTCATGTCCGACCGTGACGTGACGCCAGGAATGCCCATTTCGGACGTGTGCTGTTCTGGCGAACTCTATCTGATGCATGCCGGTGGCGGTGATCCAGTGCGCCTGACCTCATTCCTCCCCGACCTGATCGAGCGCTGGACCTGGTCATCCGATGGAACCCGGATCGCCGTTGCTGTCTGGCGTGGTGACCACGGCGAGATCTGGATCGTGAACGCGGACGGCTCAGGCATGCCTAGGATGTTGATCGGCGACGGGTATCAGCCGTCATGGTCCCCCGATGGCTCTCAGATCGCCTTCGTGTCAGACCACGACGGAAACCCGGAGGTGTTCGTCATCAATGTGGAAAGTCGAACCGACACCCAACTGACGTTCACCAGTGAAGTTGTCGGAGGATCCGATCCGCGCTGGTCACCCGACGGGATGCGCATCGCCTTCCAGACGAATCGTGACGATGACTACGAGATCTACCTGATGAACGCGAACGGATCGGATCAAAGAAATCTCACGCAGGCCGCGAGCTACGATGAGCATCATAGCTGGTCGCCGGATGGCGCCACCATCATCTTCGCATCGCAGCGCGACGATCAGGTCGGTGTCTATGGGATCACGATTGACAGCAGCACCACAGTTGACCTCACGCCGGACACCTCATTGGACCATGGACCGGTCTGGTCTCCCGACGGTCACCAGATCGCCTTCGTCTCCTGGCGCGACGGCGTGGCCGAGATCTACGTGATGAACGCTGATGGATCGAACCGGGTCCGCTTGACGCACACCCCCACGGAGGAAGGTTCACCTGACTGGTAGCGCGTGGCCCGTGCCACCGGCAATGATGATGGGTCTCAGTGACAGGAGGACTTCCATCGGCAACAACCTCGGCGGACCGGCCAACCTCGGCCTGGGCAACGCCGGGTCGGGCGCCTGGTCGTCGACTGGGCTGCTCGCGTTCCTGATCAGTGATGGCTACCAAGTTCGGCTGGCCATCTTCAATCCAGATGTCTCCAGCACGGTCATCCTCGTCGGCTCCGGCCCCGACACATCGCTGCCGTCAAGGTCGCCGGATGAAACCCGGATCGCTTTCGCGAACGGCGGTGAGATCGACGTCATGACATCCGACTTGTCCGAACCACCCGACATCATCACCGAACAATCCGCAAACGACCGCCAGCCGGCCAGGTTGCCGGACAGCCGCTGGATCGCTGCCTACATCAACACGCCCGAGCCGCAGTTGACCGTCATTGATACCGGCAGCGGCTCGATGTCGTCCGGCAGTCGATTGCCACCATCCGAACGACGGGCAGGCTGCGTCGGGTATCCTTAGCTGGTAGCAGCCCGTGGAATCCTGACGGATGTCCATATCACCAGGAGAGCGAAACACTCGGCATGGCCGAACGCGACGTGGACCGCATCAACACCCAACCGCGTCCCCCCACCGACGAAGACGACTGGGAAGAGGCCGGCGAAGAAGAGATTCCATCCGTCGTCCTCTACATCGTCGCCGGCCTGCTCCTGCTTGCCTTCAGCCTCTACCTTGTGGTGGGTGGCGGACACGGACATTTTCACTAGGGAACAGGGGATCGGGGACAGGGAACAGGAGTTGGCGCCACGTCGACGAGCTCCTGTTCCCTGTCCCCGATCCCCTGTTCCCTACGTTATGCCGCCTCGACTGCCGCCGTCAGCTTGGTCAGCGAGTCCTTGGCGTCGCCGAAGAGCATTGCGGTCTTCGGATCGTGGAAGAGCTCGTTCTCGATGCCGGCGAAGCCGGAGCCCATCGAGCGCTTGAGGACGACCACGTTCTGTGCCCTGATCGACATCGAGGATCGGCATTCCGTAGATCGGGCTGCTCTTGTCCTCACGCGCCGCCGGGTTGACGACATCGTTCGCGCCGATCACCAGGACGACGTTCGCCTGCGGGAACTCGTCGTTGATGTCTTCCATCTCGAACAGTTCATCGTACGGCACGTTGGCCTCGGCCAGCAGCACGTTCATGTGGCCCGGCATCCGGCCCGCGACCGGGTGGATCGCGTACTTCACCTCGACGCCACGCTCCTGGAGCTGCTCGGCCAGCTCGCGGACGGCGTGCTGTGCCTGGGCGACCGCCAGGCCATAGCCTGGCACGATGATGACCTTCTGCGAGTACGCCAGCATGATCGCCGTGTCGTCCGGTGTCGTCTCACGGATCGGCTTGGCATCGCCTGCTGGTCCAGCCGCGCCAACTGTCGCGCCGCCGCCAAACGCGCCGAAGAGCACGTTCGTGACCGAGCGGTTCATCGCCCGCGCCATCAGAAGCGTCAGGAACGCGCCGGAAGCGCCGACCAGCGACCCAGCGATAATCAGTGCCTGGTTGCTGAGCTGGAAACCGGTGATCGCCGCTGCCAGACCCGTCAGCGAGTTCAGGATCGCGATCACGACCGGCATGTCCGCGCCACCAATCGGCAGCACGAACAGGGCGCCGAGCGCCAGTGCCAGCGCGAACATCAGGATCAACAGCATATTGGTGCTGTCTACCTTGGCCAGCACGCCGCCAACGTCATCCATTCCAAAGTAGATGACGAAGCTCAAGACGACGACCGAGAGTGCGATCGCGCCGTTGATGATCTGCTGGCCACCAAACTGGATCGGCCGGCCGCTGATCATCTCCTGCAGCTTGAGGAACGCGATAACCGAGCCTGTCGCCGAAATCGAGCCGATGATGACACCCAGCAGAATCGAGATCGTGTCACCCTTGGTGATGAACTCGTGGCCGGTCAGCTCTGCGACCGCAACGAGCGCTGCCGTCGCGCCACCCATGCCGTTGAAGATGGCCACCATCTGCGGCATCGCCGTCATTGGCACGATCCGCGCCGGATAGGCCGAGATGACAGCGCCGATCGCGATCGCGACCAGCATCAGCAGAATGTTGACGCCATCGAAGCCAGGGATAAAGAGCGTTGCGACAGTCGCGATAGCCATCCCAATGGCTGCGATCTGGTTACCGCGCCGGGCCGTGTTGGCGTTTCCGAGCTGCTTGAGGCCCAGGATGAAGAAGACGGCCGCAACGAGGTATGCGATCTGGATCAGATCGCCGCGATCGAAGTCGCTCATCGCTTGGCCCCCGCTCCCGGCTTGCGCTTGAACATCTGCAGCATCCGGTCGGTCACGACAAAGCCACCGAAGACGTTAGCCGCCCCCAGGATGACCGCCACGAAGCCCAGTGCTCGCAGCCACCACTCATCCGCCGGACCCAGGACAATCATCGCGCCAAGCAGCACGATACCGTGAATTGCGTTCGTCCCCGACATGAGCGGCGTATGCAGCGTGGCTGGCACGCGCCCGATCAACTCAATGCCGAGGAAGATCGCCAGCAGGAACACATACACGCCGAGCATGAACTCGGACGACAGCGCCCCTCCATCCATTTGCGAACCCCCCTCTACTAACCCCAACGTCTCGTCATGCGAAATCCAAGTTGTGGGACGCGGACGTGGGACGCGGGACGCGAGATGGATCTCCGCCGCGTCCCGTGTCCCACGTCCCGACCTCTATCCCACCGCAGCTCCCAACCGCGCCTTCGTCGCCTCGTGGACGACCTCGCCCTTGTTGGTGATGCAGGTGCCGGCGATGATCTCGTCGCCGAAGTCGAGGTTCAGTTGTCCCTCTTTGGTGATCAGCAGCGCAAGCAGGTTCTGGATGTTCTTCGCGTACATCTGGCTGCTGTGGTACGGCATCGTGCTCGGCAGATTCAGCAGGCCGATGATCGTCACGCCATGCCGGACGACGATCTCCCCCGGAACCGTCAGTTCGCAGTTGCCGCCTGCTTCAGCCGCCATATCGACGATGACCGAGCCGGGCGCCATCTTGCTGACGGTATCCTCGGAGATCAGCTTCGGCGCGGGGCGTCCCGGCACGAGCGCGGTCGTGATGACGACATCGGAGCGGATCGCCCGGTTCGTCATCGCTTCCTGCTGGCGGCGCAGCAACTCAGGGCTGGCCTCACGGGCGTAGCCTCCCGCGTCCTGGGTCTGGGCCTCGATGCCGGTCATATCGACCTCAACGAACTTGCCGCCGAGCGATTCCACCTGCTCCTTGACGACCGGCCGCGTGTCGTACGCCTCGACGACTGCGCCAAGCCGGCGTGCCGTCGCGATCGCCTGCAACCCCGCCACGCCTGCGCCAACGATCAGCACCTTGGCCGGCGGGATCGTTCCGGCGGCCGTCATCAGCAGCGGGAAGAAGCGCGGCAGGAAGTCAGCCGCCAGCAGGACGGCCTTGTAGCCGCCGACCGTGCTCATCGACGAGAGGACGTCCATCGACTGCGCGCGGGTGATGCGCGGAATGGCATCCATGCTCAGGCTGGTAACACCGCGTCGGGCGAGATCGACAGCCAGATCGGTATTCACGAGTGGCGAGAGCATCGCGACCAGCACCTGACCGCTCCGCAGCATCTCAAGCTCTTCGGGAAATGGTCGCTGAATCTTAATGACCATATCGGCGCCGCTATAGACGCTCCTCGCGTCCGGCACGATTGTCGCTCCGGCATCGCTGTATGCGCTGTCAACGTAGGCGGCGTTCGTTCCAGCATTCGATTCGACCAGTACCTGGAGCCCCTGAGCTACAAGCCTCTTAACGGTGTCTGGAATCAGCGCGACCCGCCGCTCGTTATCCGCGATCTCTCGTGGGACGCCGAGCGTCAGCGTACGCTGGTTCGCTGGCGCTGGTTGGGGCGAAGTTGCTGCGGTGTCGACCATGCTGGGTCTGCCTCCCCGGTGTTTCCTGACCACAGGCGCTCGGCCCAGTCGCCAAGTCACCCGAATCCCCTGCCGCAACAGGCCAGATAAACCAATGCGCCGCCGGCAGAAACCGGGGCGACACCATCGTCATCCACCTGCGTGTGAGCAACCGCCTGGGATCAGCACGTGGCTGTTTCCTCCGTCATGATCATCTGTCCGGATGACTGACTGGCAGACTGCCCTCAGATTGTGAAGTTTACGACAATTCGAGACGAGGGACGAGGGACGAGGGACGAGGGACGAGGTGACGATGGACGAGGCGAACACGACCGGGTGACACGCACCGTAGCCTCGTGACCTGCGCTCAGGAGGTCACACCCAGTGCGACCTCACGGACCGACACCGCGCTGACTGTAATGGTATTGACATGGCTCGGGGCTGGAACATGTTGCGATGGTTGTCCGCACTCGCGTAGGGTCGAACCAGTCATAGCGCGCGAACCGGCGCATGACCTGGACCGAGTCGGTTTCGCCGCTCATCTTCCAGAGAAGAGCCAGGTGCGAATGATCCACGAGCGGTCACCGCGGCACCTGACACGCAGAAAGGATCCGGAGATGTCATCAGTGGCACCGGTCGTCGTGGTCGTTGGGGGAGGCATGGGTGGGGTCGAAACGACTGCAGGCCTCGTGAATAGGCTGGGCGACAAGGCAAAGGTTGTGCTGGTTTCAGAAACCGACGAGCTCGCGCTGCGCCCCTTCTTCATCTATCCCCCGTTCTCGCACATCTTCAAGCGACGGCGCATGACCCATCTCGGGCTCCGGCGTGCAGCTGCCCGTCGCGGAGTCGAGTTCCAGGAATGGCACGTCAACGAGATCGATCCGGACGCAGGGGTCATTCGCAGCGACGGACGCCAGCTGCCATACGACTACCTGATCCTGGCCACTGGCGCCGGCATGCAGCCGAGCGATGTGCCGGGCATGATCGAGAACTCCGAGACGATCTGGGGGTTCCAGGACTCGCTGCACCTCGCGAAGGCCGTCGAACAGATGGTCGACCGGGCGAAGAAGGGCGAGAAGCAACACGTACTCTTCAACGTGCCCGAGAACAACAAGTGTGCCGGGCCGCTCTACGAGATGGTCTTCATGTTGGAGACCTACCTGCGGCGGAAAGAAGTGCGTGATCAGTTCCGCATCACCTGGACGACCTTCGAGAAGTCCTTCATTGCCGCGTTCGGGCCGAAGCTCGATGAGCGGACGACGCAGGAGTTCAACGAGCGCGGCATCGAGGCCCACCGCGAGAAGCGGATCGAGCGAGTCGAGCCGAAGCGCTGCCATCTACAAGGATGGCACAACCATAGACTTCGACTGGATGATCTCCTTCCCTCCCTATGCCGCTCACACCCGCTTCGACAGCATGCCGACGGACGACCGTGGCTTCATCCACGCCGATCCCGACACGTGGAGAGTGCGGGGGATGGAGAATATCTACGTCGTCGGAGACGGTGGCGATTTCCCCGTGAAGCAGGCGTTCCTCGCACTCGGTATGGCGGGCACCGTCTCGCACAACATCGCCGCCGAGATCAAAGGCGAGGCGGAATACACCGCGTTCGACCCGCTGAGCATGTGCATCATGGAGCAGCTCGACTCCGGGCTCTACGCACAGGTGCCGTTGCATCTCACTGGAGACCCGACCCACGCCGTCGAGGTTCCAGAAGAGCGGATGAGCGACTACATCGTGCGTGGTTCGAAGCTGTGGCAGATGGGGAAGTGGGGCATGTACATGATGCTCGCCTTCCAGATGGGGCAACTCAAGACCTTTCACGAGGGTCCGCTTTGGAGCGCGATGGAGGTCATGACCAAGGGGATGCAGAAGGTCACGAAGTAACAGGTAAGACCCATACCATCGGCCTGCTGCGGCATGGCGGCTGCGCTGCGCCGTACGGATCAGGGACGACGAAACCAACCCACCACCTCTGCATCACGATAGAATCTCATCCTGTCCGACAGCCGCAGCGCCACCCTCGCGGAAGGACACGCCATGAACGCCCGTTCCATCCGCGTTGCCGTTGCTCTCCTCATCGTGTTCCTGCCATTGCTGGCCATACCCACCCAGGCCGAAGGCCCATGGAACCGCGCCTTCGCCCGCACCTGGGCACGGACTGACCGCCCGGTCTCCGACTTGCTGGCGAACCGGACCTGGATGTGGGGACCGGAAGCGTTCACGCCAGGCCTGCTCGAACCATATGCCGAAGGTCCGAACGGCCAGCGGCTCGTCCAGTATTACGACAAGTCACGGATGGAGATCACGACCGATCCCGACATCGGCCCCGGCAGTTCCTGGTACGTCACGAACGGCCTGCTGGCGAAGGAACTCATTACTGGTCTCCTGCAACTGGGTAACAACACGTTCGAGCCGCGCCTCTCGGCGGTTATCAACGTCGCCGGTGATGCGGACGATCCGACCGGCCCAACCTACTGGACCTTTGCGAATGTCCTCAACGTCGCGCCAGTCGCTGATGGCGCAGCCATCACCCAGCGCATCACACGCGCCGGGATCCTGCCCGACGATGCCGGCCTGGCGACCTACGGCGTTACGGCCGCCCATCGCGTCCAGGTCGAGGGCATCAACCACCAGATCGCGTCGCCGTTCTGGGCCTTCATGAACTCCAGTGCGCTCGTCTATCAGGACGCGGCTTTCCGAACGGCCCCGCTCTTTGACAACCCGTTCTACGCGACCGGGTTTCCAATCACCGAGGCGTACTGGTCGATCGTCAAGTTGGATGGGATCTACACCAACGTCCTGATCCAGTGCTTCGAGCGTCGCTGCCTGACTTACACGCCCGATAATCCCTCGGGCTGGAAGGTCGAGGCCGGGAACGTCGGCCGGCACTACTACCAGTGGCGCTACGGCGACAGCCAGCCAACGCCCGCCCCACCGGACGATTCGCCAGTCGTCGTCCTCGACCCCGGCCACGACCGGACGAACGGCGGCGCGCTTGGCATCGAATACCAGGACACGATGCGGACGGCGATTGCCACGAAGGCTGCCCTGGAGATGGCTGGCTACACCGTCTTCCTCACCCGGCCCGACAACGAGACTGTCCTCTACGGCGATCCGTCACTGATGCCAGGCAACGCAGGCAGCATGGACCCCGGCTACAACCAGGGCTATGCCCATACCACGCGCGCTCTTCAACTCGAGCCGGACCTCTACATCTCGCTCCATTACAACGGCTCGTCCAACCCGGATGCGCGTGGCCTGACGATCTACTACTGCGACTATGCTGGCACCCAGAACGCCAGCTTGGCCGTCATCATCCGCGACGAGCTGCTGGCCGCCCTTCGTTCGCGCGGCTATGAGCCACCCTACGCCAACGCGTCTGAGGACGGTACGATCGGCAAGACCTACGGCCACCTCGCGACGCTCGGCAACGTCTATAGCGCCCCGTTCGCCTTCGAGGGCAACCGCCTGGCCGGCGTCCCAGCCGTCCTCGTCGAACCGCTCTTCGAGACCAACCCGACCGAACGCGCCCTCATCCAGGACGACGCCACCATCACAGCCTTTGCCCAGGCGTACGTGCGTGCGGTGGATCGGTATTTCGGTAGATAACGGTGGAGGTCCAGGCGAGCGTTGGACACCAGTGAGCAAAAGCCCCCTCTCCGACGCGGAGAGGGGGTTGGGGGAGAGGTTCGCGACACATCGAACGCCGACGAGGACTACTACCGCGACGGTCGCCGCAGTCTCGGTAGAGCGATCATCGCCACGATCAGCCAGGCGATCGTGATGATGAGTGCCAGTTCAATCAGGTGGAGCGTGCTGCTCTCCTGGTTCTCCGCCGCCGTGTCCTCGCCGCTGTAGGCAGCGATCGTCTCGTCTGACTGCTGCGCCAGATCGGTCGGCTCCGGAACGGGCGTCTCGATCGTCACCAGCGTCTCGGCATCGTCGCCGGTCGGCTCGACTTCTGCGGATTCGGGAGCGGCCTCTTCCTCCGCCTCTTCTGCGTCCGCTTCGCCGTCGTCAGATGCCGTCGTCGGTTCTGGCTGAACTTCGCTCGCCGCCTCCGTCGGTGCCGCTCCGCTGCCGGCTGCTTCATCCTCAGCGGCGCCTGCCGGAGTTGGCTCCTGCTCGGAATTGCGCGCGACATCGTCCGCTGTCTCCTCTTCCGCGGGTGCCGCCATGGCTGCTGAGGTTGTGCTTGTTGCCTCGGCTCCGGAGGCAGACTCTTGCGCCCCGCCACCAGTCGTGGCCGGTTCTTCGACGAACGTCGCAGAATCGTCGTCATCGCCGCCGCTGGTGTCGATGTTGCCGAGCAGATCGGCACTGAAGACGAAGACGAACAGCAACGTCGCGATCGCCGTCGCCCAGCGCAGCCTGCTCATCTGGCGCTCGTACCACAGCATCGGCCCGAAGTCAGGCATCGGCTGGCGAGGTTCCCGCCCCAGCGTGCGCTCATGCACGTTCGCCGGCTCTTCCAGCCGTGAAACAGGCAACGTCGGCGTTCGCGTCAGCCCTGCCATCTCCGGTGTCAGCGCGAAAGAGCGCGGCGCATCGACCAGCGGAAGTGCCTGGAACGCGCGAACAATCGCCGTCAGATCGGCGGCAATCTGGGTACATTGCACGCATCCAGCAAGGTGCGTCTCGATCGCGAGCCGGTCCTGCTCGCTGAAGTCGTCTGGTGTGTCTAGCCAGGCCGACACCATCTCAGCAGCGAGATGTCCGTCGGGTTGAAACATGGTCTGGTCCCCGTCAGTGCCGTTGGGAGGAGCGGAGGCGTCGCGAGCAGCGCTCAGGCGAACGCTCGCGCGTGTCATCGCTCATCAACGGCCTCCTTTCCCCAATTCAGCATCGAATCTGCGGGCCACCATTGGCCCCGGCTCCGGCTCATGCATGGCCGTCACCACTCTCTAGACGAGCGTGGGCGCCCAGAAGTTCCCTGCTATCGGCGTCGGCCAGCAGCAACTCGCGCAGCCTTGCCCGTCCGCGATTGATGCGCGACTTGACGGTCCCGATCGGCACGCCGGCGATTTCGGCGATCTCGTCGTAGGCGTGGCCGTGGATATCGCTCAGAATGACGACGAGCCGTTGGTCGGGGTGGATCTGCCCCAGCACCTGCTCCAGCCGCGCTCCGAGGTCGCCCCGGACCGCAAAATCGAGCGGCGCTTCGTCCTTCCCCTCTGGCTCCCAGGCACTCTCGTCGTCGTCGAGCCGGCTATCGAGCGAGTCGGCCGGCCGGCGTGTTCTGGCCCGCAGGACGTCAAGCGCGCGGTTGGAAGCGATCCGCAGCAGCCATGCCCTGAATCCCTCGCCGGCATCGTTGCGGAAGGTATCCAGCGAGCGCCAGGCACGCAGGAACGCTTCCTGGGTAACATCCTCGGCCAATTCGCGGGAGCGCATGTAGCGCAGCGCGACGTTGAAGACGGCTCGTTCGTGCCGGGCGACGAGCTGGTTGAAGGCGGATAGGTCTCCACCGCGCGCGCGCTCGATCAGCGCGGCGTCCGGCTCACCATCGTGCTGGTCTTCACTACGGCCACCACTGAGCCGCAGGCGAAGGCTGAACAGGAACAGCACCGCCCGTACCCCTTATCCCCCGGGGTGATCCATCACCGATCACAGGAAGACACAATCGCACCATTATAGAGAAGGACGCGATTACTCATCTTTGGCACGCCGCAATGGCGTCGGTTCGGGACTTTCGTGTGATGCGCGACTGGATACCTGCCCGATTACAATGCCTGTAGGAACGATTTGGCACGGACAACAGCCAGCAGATCGCGATCTGGTTCCAGTTGGGACAGGATTTCAGAAGAGTAGCAGGCAGCATGGCTCGCGCAATCTCCGTCATACTCGCAGATGACCACGTCCTCTTCCGACAGGCGCTGCGGCACCTGCTGGAGATGGAGTTTGACATCAAGGTCGTCGCCGAAGCCAGCGACGGTGCTTCAGCGATTGCCCTCGTCGATCAACTTCACCCTGACGTCGTTCTGCTCGACATTTCGATGCCGGCCATGGACGGCATCATCGCGACCGCTCGCCTGCGCGAGGAATACCCCGATATCGGCATCATCATCCTGACCATGTTCGCCGAGGACACCCACATCATTCGTGCCATTCGCGCCGGAGCCAACGGCTACCTGCTCAAGAACAGCGATTCGACGCGCGTCATTGAGGCCATTCGGGCCGTCTCGCGCGGTCAGTCGATCCTTGAGCCGTCACTGGTTGCCAAGCTGCTCGACGAGTTCCGCAAGATGTCCGATGTCCGCGCCCCAACCAACGTATCGGGCCTGACCGACCGCGAGTTGGAACTCCTGCGCCTCGTCGCGCGCGGCCTCTCCAACAAGGAGATTGCCAGCACCCTCGAACTGGCCGAGAGCACCGTCAAGAACCGCCTCTCGATCCTCTTCGAGAAGCTCAGCGTCAAAGACCGCACCCAGGCCGCCATCTACGCCATGTCTCACGGGCTGATCTCCCAGCCAGTCTAGCCGTCAGCCGTCAGCCGTCAGTTTGCAGATGGCAGGCGTTCCTGCGCGCTCCCAATTGCTCATGCTCCCTTCGCCTTGCTGTCCGTCGTACACTGTCACCGACTGATAGCTGGCCGACTGACAAGCTGAAGGATTTTGTGCGTGAGCAGCGACCAAGCCTGGCGACCGGAACGCGTGACAGTCATCGGGTTGGGGCGCTTCGGAACCAGCCTGGCTCGTAACCTGCATGACCTCGGTTACGAAGTCACCGCGATCGACATCTCCGAACGGCGTGTTGCCGACATGGCCAACTTCGTCTCGCTGGCGGCCCAGGGCGACGGTACCGACGAGGAGTTGCTGCGTTCGTTGAATGTCGACCGCTCCGATGTTGCCGTCGTCGCACAGGGTGAGAACCTGGAAGCCAGCGTCCTGACAACCCTCAACCTCAAGCGCCTCAACGTCGGCTGGGTCGTCGCCAAGGCTCGCACAACGTTGCACGGCGACCTGCTGGCCCGGATAGGCGCCGACCAGGTCATCTACCCCGAGGCCGAGGCAGGCAGCCGGCTGGCCCATTCGCTGGCCGTCCGCCATATCAGCGACTACATCTCGCTGACTCAGAACTCCGGTGTCGCCAAGGTCACTGCTCCCGATCACTTTGTTGGCCGCTCGATCGCCGAGCTTGGCACCTCGACCTTCTCACACCTCAATCTGCTGCTCATTAAGCGCCGCCGTCAGCTGCTGATCTCGCCCAGCTACGAGGAGCGGATCGAGCCGGGTGACGAGCTGCTACTGGTCGGTCCCGACAGCGATCTCTCCGCCTTCATGGACCCGTCGCGGAAGCTCGATCGATGAGCCAGCCCCCCGTCCGGCGGCCGGGGGATCGTGTCGTCCGACGCCGCTTCAAGGCGTCCAGGACGATCGACCTCCCACATGCCCTCGAACGGCAGGGCGTCCCAAGTCCTCGCCGGCACGCCAAACTCTTCTCGTTGGGCCTGGTTGCCGTCGTGTTCGTCGCGGCTGGTCTTTTGTCATTACCGTGGGCATCGCGATCTGGCGAATCAACCAACTTCGTCGATGCACTCTTTACAGCCGTTTCGGCCTTTTGTGTCACCGGCCTGGTTGTCGTCGATACCCAGACCCACTGGAGCTTCTTCGGGCAGGCCGTCATCCTCATCCTGATCCAGGCTGGCGGCCTCGGCTTCATGGTTGGCGCCAGCCTGGTCCTGCGGATCCTCCAGCGTGGCGGAACGACCGGCCTGCGCGAGACGCTCCTCCTTCAGGACGGCGCGCCGACGCTCTCGCTGCGCGAAGCCGCCGGCCTCTCCGCCCGTATCACGCGCTTCACCCTCGTCGTCGAAGCGATCGGTGCGTTGATCCTGTTCCTGCGCTTTACCGACGACCACCCAGTTCATATCGCTCTCTGGCACGGGGTCTTTCACTCGATCTCTGCGTTCTGCAACGCCGGATTCGATCTCCAGGGCGGGTTCATGTCGCTGGTTGGCTATCAGCAATCGATTCTCGTCAACCTGACGGTCATTGCCCTCGTCCAGTTCGGTGCGCTCTCGTTCGTCTTCTTCGCCGATCTGAACGCCAAGCGACGCTGGAAGACACTTGCGCTCGAATCGAAGATCATCATGGTCGCCAATGCGACCGTCATTGCAACTGGCATGGTCATCTTCCTTGCTGCGGAGTGGAACCAGACGCTTGCGAACGTTCCCGTCATCGAGCGACCGCTGGTTGGCCTCTTCCAGAGTGTCGTCGCCCGGACAGCCGGCTTCGCGACGGTCAACTTCGCCGACCTGACCTCAATTACCCTCTTCTGCTGGGTTGCGATCATGTTTATTGGCGGAGCCTCCGCCTCCACCGCTGGTGGCGTCAAGCTGACGACGGTCGGCGTCATCGGCCTGGCCGTCGTCTCGACGATTCGCGGCCAGCAGGAGCCGCAGGTCTTTGGCCGCAGAATCCCAACGGCGCTCGTCTTTCGTGCACTGGCGGTCGTGGCGTTGATGTTCCTGGCCCACTTCATCGCAACGCTCGCGCTGACGATCACCCAGCACTACACTGGTAGCGACTTCACGTTCCTCTCGCTGCTCTTCGAAGCAATGAGCGCGATCGCGACGGTCGGCCTCTCGACCGGCATCACGCCGCTCCTGAGCGAACCCGCCAAGCTCATCCTCTGCATCACGATGATCTTCGGTCGCCTCGGCCCGCTGACCGTCGTCTACGCCCTCCAGATTCGCCAACACGCCGTTCGCTATCGCTTCCCCGAGGAGCCGGTCCGGATCGGCTGACCGCGTGCCGCAGTCAGGAGAGGACCGTCGATTGCGGTACGTGGATTTGCTGGAACGTGTAGTCCGCCGTGACTCCAGTTTCTTGCCCTTCGACTGAACGCTGGCGGATCCCTCAGTGAACGTGCAGACGAACGTGCACGCCTGAACGAATGCCTGCACCTGGACCTTTCCGGCCGTGAAGATCCCGTTGAATCCGGTGAGCGTCAGGCTCCAAGGTGTCTCGTCCTCGCAGAACTGGTCGGTGAACGCATTTGCCTGAATGATGCTGCGACCCTTGCGCTGCTGGGCGTCGACGGAGACGAAGGCGGCGTCAGCGAGGAAGGGCGTGAACGATTCGAACGGCGGCGGATGAATCGGTGACGGCATTGGTGAACCGCCTGTTCTCCGTGCGTCGCGGATGGATGGACGCGCGAGCTGTCAGCCCGAAGAACCGAGACATGGATAAGCTGCCATCATTACGGTCTCCTCGACCGATCCGTTAATGTTGAATGTACAGCGCATTTGACTGCTGCGCGTCGATTTGCCCAATCACCATCGTCAGCGTCTGCACGTGATGAAAATCCGGCCGGTCGAGACAGAACGCGTCCGACTCTGGATCGCACAGCTGGTGCACTTCATACCAGTCGTTCGCGTCCAGATACGGGCGCAGCCGATCTCCCCAGTAGCCGTTGAAGACGGCCTCCAGCAGGTATTCCCGATCGGCGTTGGACAGCGGCGATGTCCGTTCGATGATGACCGTCTGTACCGTTATCGCTGCAAGCCCCGATCGTTGAGCCAGACCGATCAATCCGCGCATACCAGTCACGTCGCGTTCGTCAAGGTTGTACTTGTCGCGGTAATACTGCCGCACCGCACCGGTGACCGCCCGCTCCAAACGCTCGTCCCAGGCGAAGAACATGTCCGGCAGAAACCCACTTTGGACGAGCGCGATCTGGCCTCCGGCCGCAGCGTGTCCGGCCAAACGCCTGATCCCGGCCACCGGGTCCGATAAATGATTGATTGTGTTCGCGCACCAGACCAGATCGAATGTGTCGGGCAGAAATGGCGGAGTCGCGACGTCAGCATTGGACGAAAGCTGCACCGTGGCCGCGAGGAGCAGCATGATCGCGCGCTATCTGCAGGTGGGGCCCTGACAGGTCACACCCCACGACCAGCCCTGACTCCCCGACACGCTCGCGAAACCAGGCGGTCGCGAGCCCGACCCCACACCCGGCATCGAGCACCCGTTGACCGCGCCGCAATCCGGTCATTTCGATCAACTGACGAATCTCCGGCTCGGCAAACCGATTGAACAGCGCCAGCTTGTCGCCATACGCCCGCGACGGCGTGTCGCCAAGCAGGCCACGTTCGCTCCGTCGATCTGGTTGCGAGCTGTCGTCCACGTCGGTCCTCCCGTTGTCGTCCTGCTGCATGCAACGGTCAACTCTGTCGCTCGATCCAGACAGTCTGCACCAGATTTCGTATCCATGTGCGACGATACCGGCATGACGAACCGGAACCTTGGGGAGAAGAGGAGACAGACGTGGCGGTAACGACACTGACGGCGGCGACGCTGTTCGACGGCAGCGGCGCCGAACCGATTCGCGATGCGTTCATTCAGATCGAGGACGGCACGATCAAGAACATCGGCCGCAAGGCCGACCTCGGCACGGCCGGAGCCAACGCGCGTGACCTCGGCAACGCGACGATCCTGCCGGGGCTGATCAACATGCACACCCACCTGACGCTCTCGGGCAGCCGCCAGTGCCTGCAGGACGCGCTCTACGACACTTACGAGATCAAGATGATGCGCGCCGTTGAGCACGCCCGGCAGGCGATCATGTCCGGCGTGACGACGATCCGCGACTGCGGCACGCTCAACTCGATCGTCTTCTCAATCCGCGAGGCGTCGAAGCAAGGGCTCATCACGGCTCCGCACGTCTGGGCCAGCGGCGATGTCCTGACCTCGACCGGCGGCCACTGCTACTTCTTCGGCAACGAGTGCGACACCGTCGAGGACGCCCGCCGCGCCGTCCGCGAGCAGGTCAAGGCCGGGGCCGACTTCGTCAAGGTGATGGCGACCGGCGGCGGGCTGACGCCGAACACCAACCCGCGCGAGGCGCAGTTCGACGAAGCTCAGATGATCGCGATCGTCCAGGACTCCGAACGGCTTGGCCGCTACGTCGCCGCCCATTGCCACGGCACGCCCGGTATCTACAATGCGATCGCCTCGAAGGTTCGCACGATCGAGCACTGCTCGTTCATGGTCCCGATCTGGCGTTGGCTACGAGCAGCGGGCCGCAGACCAGATCGCTGAGAACGGCATCTACGTCTGCCCAACACTCGGCGTCGGTGAGCGCGCCCGCCAGTGGATGGAGGAGGAGGGCATCCAGAATCCCTTCACCGCTACCCGTCATCAGCGTCTCGACAGCCTCCGCAAGCTGGTCGACTCCGGCGTCAAGTTCGTCTCCGGCAACGACGCCGGTGTCACGATGACTGGCTTCGACGACTTCCAGCTCGACCTCGAACTGCTCGTCGAGCACATCGGCTTCAGCGCGGCGACGCCATCGTCACCGCCACCTCGCGCGCCGCCGAAGCGATCGGTACCGACGAGTTCGGCACCCTCGCCGCCGGCAAGCGCGCCGACGTCCTGATCGTCCGCGGCGACGCCACCGACGACATCGGCGCCCTCCGCGACATCCAGATGGTGCTGAAGTCCGGCCAGGTGATGGTGGACAAGGTCGCGTAGCTAGCGTCTGCCCAGGCAGCGAGATCCCACCCCAGCGTAGGCGCCGATCCAGGGTCAGCGCCTACGTGGGGGTGGGACTGCGCGTCTGAATTCGTGTTGAAAGCGGAGGGGAGCTACGTCCCCGCCCGCATCTCCGCGACTCGCTCCTTGACGGCCGGGGCGATCTCCTCGATGAACATTCGCAGCCGTGGCGCGGTCGGGACGCCCCACAACACGAACGTCGAGAAGCCGTGGTCGACGGCCAGGTGGGTCAGGACGTTGACCCAGTGCTCACGCGGCCCGACGATCTGCTTGTCGTCGTCACTGGAACCCGATTCGACGATTGGAGCGACATCGCCGCCGATGTTGTAGATCCGCCGGATCGCGGCGGGATCGCGCCCTGCTGCTCTGGCTGCATCGTCGATGATCGCGTTCGACCGCGCTGCCTGAGATGGCGGCACATACGACATCGACGGGATCCAGCCGTCGGCGACCTCGCCGGTCAGCCGTAACGCCCGTGGACCGATCACACCGTACCAGATGCCGATCTCGTGGGCTGGCGCCGGTCCCGGCCGCGCGCCGACCGCGTCGTAGAACTCGCCCTGGTACCGGAGCGACTTTCCCTGCCAGAACTTGCGGATCAGTTCGGTACCCTCACGCAGCGCTGCCAGCGCCTCCCGTGGCTCGCGGACCGGGCCTCCCATCGCCCGGATCCCGTCCCAGAATGCCCCCGCGCCGAGGCCGAGCTCGAATCGCCCGCCGCTGAGCTGGTCGAGTGTCGCCGCCTGCTTCGCCAGCATCGCCGGCGGCCGGAGCGGCAGGTTCGCGACATCCGGGAAGACCCGTACGCGCTCGGTCGCGCCGAGGATGAAGCTCATCAACGCCATCGCATCGTAGTGCTTTTGCTGGTACGGGTGGTCCTGAATCCCGATCAGGTCATATCCGAGGCCGTCGAGGACGCGCGCGATCTCGATCGTCCGGTCGGGCGTGCCGGTCGAGGGATCGAGAAAGAAGCCGAACTGTAGATCGTGGCCGTAATCCGCCATCAGGAACCTCCGAAACTCATCTGGGTCATCAACGTTGCCGCTACGTGCGCCGGCATGATATATCTATGCGCATACATATAACAAGCCGCCCCGAGATCTATTCATGGAGAGTCCGAATTGACGACTGCGACGACACCGACCGAGATCACCAGTCCTCCAAAGGAGGGCATGTTCCGCGAACTGCTCTACATCCACACGATCCTGCGCCGCGACCTCCAGACGGTCCGCCGCCTCGCCGCAGCCGCGCGTGACGGCCTCCCTCCGCAGGCGATCCTCGACGAGATCCGCGACCTGGAGACGAACAGCCCGCTCTGGCGGCTCAAGTTCGGTTGCATGCACTACTGCCGCTTCGTCCACACCCACCACACCATCGAGGACGCGGCGCTCTTCCCGATGGTCCGCAAGCACGCCCCGTCGCTCGGCAGCGTCGTCGACCGGCTCGAAGAGGACCACCTCACTGTCCACCACATCACCGAGCGGATCGCCGCCGTCGCTGGCCGGATCACGACCGATGAGACCGGACCAGCGACGGCCGAACTCGCCGCGGCGCTGACCGATCTGGAGGAGCACCTGCTCGCTCACCTGGCGTTCGAGGAGGAGTCGCTGGGGCCACTCCTCAGCAGCTGGGATCACTGGCCGAGGGAGTAACCGAGATGGCCGAAGCCGAACAACACGACGTCGCCGCCTGCTCCCGCGCATGGCAGACGCTGCGGATGGCGCACAACCGCGTCGAACGGCGCCTCGAAGCCGACCTCACCCGCGAATGCGCCCTCTCGATCCACGAATTCGACGCGCTGCTCTATCTGCGCCTGCATCCCGACGACGCGATTCGCGTCACATCGTTGCTCGATGCCGTCCCACTCAGCCAGCCGGCGCTCAGCCGGCTCGTCGCCCGCCTCGACGAGCGTGGCCTGCTCCACCGAAGCCCTGCCGGCGACGACCGCCGTGCAATCAGCGTCTGCCTGACCGATGCTGGCATGGCTCTCATCGACCGCGCCATCCAGGTCCACGCCGCCGCCGTTCACGAGGCGCTGACGAGCAAGTTCACCGACGACGAGCAGGCAATTCTCCTTCGCACCCTCGGTCAGATCGGCGGATAACCGCGCTCCATCCCGACGAAGTGAGCATGAGCCTTCAACCTTTCGGCATCCGTGTCGCCATATGCTCGGCGATCGTCATGCAGGTCAGGTTCGTGTTGGCGCGGGGGACATCCGGCATGATCGAGCCGTCGATCACCCGCAACCCCTCGAAGCCGAGAACGCGGCAGTCGGGGTCGACGACTGTCCGGGGATCGTCGGCCGCACCCATCCGACAGGTGCCGACCAGGTGCCAGGTGTCGCGGACAGTTGCCAGCAGCCACTCGTCGAGCGCCTTGTCGTCCTGAACGTCGGCGATCGTCAGCGGTGTCGTCTTCGTCACGCCGGTCGAGAGGTGGATTCGCTCGCTGATCGCCGTCACGGCGCGGTGGGCGGCGATCGCGAACAGTCGCCGAGCCCCGTCGCGAAGCCGGATCAGGTCGCGCTCGTCGGAGAGCAGGTTCTCGTCGATGACCGGCATCGAGAATGGATCGGCGTCGGGATATCCGTAGCGTTCCGCGCGAGAAGTTCTGCCAGGTCAGCGCCGAGAGCGCGCCGGCCTCGAGTCCCGCCTCGTGGTAGCCGTTCAGGTTGCGGCCAGTGATGACCATATCGTTCTCGCCTGCCCCGCACATCCCCGAGCTGTAGCGGATGTAGCAGTTGAGTAGTCGGTCGTCCCACGATGTCGCCCGTGCTTCGGGCTTCAAGTGCAGGTGAACGCCAACCGACGAGTGGTCGGTCAGGTTGCGGCCCACCGGCAGGTCGGCAACGACCGGGATGCCGAGTTCGGCCAGTTCATCTGCCGGCCCGATCCCTGAGCGCAACAGGATTGGCGGTGTGAAGACCGACCCGGCCGAGAGG
This sequence comes from uncultured Chloroflexia bacterium, assembly GCA_963763325.1. Lineage (GTDB taxonomy): Bacteria > Chloroflexota > Chloroflexia > Thermomicrobiales > CFX8 > JBBECJ01. The sequence goes on along the minus strand of CAVXOL010000019.1, from coordinate 230,279 downwards.
ATGACCTCCCGTGCCTTGAACTCAACCCACGCGTCGCCGTGGTAGGCACGCACGCCGGTTGCCCGTCGAGCCATCGAAGAGGACTCGGTCGACGTGTGTGTCGCCGATATCGTCAGGTTCGGACGATCGCGCGCCGGTTCGAGATAGCCGTCGTTGGTCGATACGCGTCCAGTCGTCGTGCGGTTGACCGGCAGCGCAGAAATGCCGGTCGAGTCGGGCGCGTTCAGGTCGGGGTGCCACGGGTAACCGAGGTCGAGGCCGGCGTGCAGCAGCGCCTGATCGACCTTGCCCCACTGCGAGATCGGCGGCCGGTAGATTGTGATCGGGCCGCGGTTGCCGTGGTAGAAGGCGTCGCCGTAGTCGAGGTCGTTCTCCAGCTTGTTCATCGCCGGCAGCAGCTCTTCGCCCGACCAGCCCGCGCAGCCCTGCTCGGCCCAGCGGTCGTAGTCGTCCAGCATCCCGCGATGGGCCACCTGCCAGTTGATCGCCGAGCTGCCGCCCATCCCGCGCCCACGGTCGTAGAGCCGTGGCTCCTGCGCCGTCGATCGGCGGACCAGCAACGCAGGCCACTGGTAGGTCGGAAACGTCTCCGGATTCATGATGCCGAGCGGGTTCGCGCTGTGCATCTCGACCGGAGCATCAGCGGCTCGATAATCCGGCCCGGTTTCGAGCAGCAATACCGTCGTCCGCGGATTCTCGGTCAGCCGCGCCGCGAGAACAGCGCCGGACGAACCCGCGCCGACGATGAGGTAGTCAAACTCCCGATCGACCATCGCGCTCATCCCGCGCACCTCTCTTCAACTGGCGGCGCTACCCGTGCAACGCCTCAACCACCCGAACCAGGCACTCTTCGCGCGAATCGGACTTGACCCAGCGCAGGACGACGACGAGGTCGTCCTCCGGCGAGACCCAGATGACGTGGCCACCGGCTCCCTGGGCGCTGTAGCTGCGTTCCGAGAGGCGTGGGAAGTGCATCCGCTCCGGGTTCAGCCACCACATGAAGCCGTAGACCGGCTCGACCTCGCTCGGTGTCGTCGCCTCGCGCACCCAGCGCTCGGAGATGATCTGCTGGCCATCCCATTGCCCCTCGCGCAGGAAGAGCAGCCCCAGCCGGGCGTGATTGCGCGAACCCGTCCAGACGCCGCCGCCGAAGTGGGTGCCGCCCGAGACTGACTGGATCTGCTTGCCATCGATATCCATCCATGACGTCTTGTAGCCGTGCCACTCCCAGTTGTCGTCGCCGCCGATCGGCCCCATCACGTGCTCGTGCATGACCTCTCGCAGCGGTCGCCGCCAGAGCAGCAGCAGCGCGTAGCCGAGCAGGTTGACGCGAACATCGTTGTACTCGTAGAAGGTGCCCGGCTCCTGGATCTCGCGATCGACGCCTTTCCTCCGGTCGGCGAGGTCGCGCATCCCCCAGAGGGTGCCGGTCCACTCGCTGGTCTGCTGCAACAGGTGCCGCCAGGTGATCTTGCCGTTGTGTGCGCCCTGGAACTCGGGCGCGTCGAGCGTCTCGCTGACTCGCTGGTCGAGGTCGGGGATCATCCCACGATCGAAGGCCAGCCCGGCCACCGTCGAGAGGTAGCTCTTGGCGACGCTGTAGGTCATCTCGATCGAGGGCGTGTCACCGAACTCGGCCACGATGTAGCCGTTGCGGATGACGAGCCCGTTGACGCCACCCTTCGGCTTGATCGGCCCGACCGTCTCGTTGTCCGGCAGATCGAGCGACACACGCTGCTCGTGCTCCAGGTCGTGCCCCTGCGCCTCGATGAATGCAACCGCTTCGGCCAGTTTGGCCGCGTCGAAGCCGGCCTCGGCCGGGTCTCGCCGTTCCCAACCGTCGCCGGCTGCCGGGTAGTACAAGGTGGTACTGGTTGCTGTCATCGTGCTCACTCCCCGCTACATCTCTCGTCGTCTCGGGGAATGGTGGCCGGAATCCCGCCGCGTGTCAATTCGCGAACGAGACGAGAGCGGACTCGCCATGTGGGGACGAGTCCGCTCCGGGGTGGAGGATGGAGATGAGCGATCTGGAATCGACCACGTACTCAGTATGTCGTGATCTGGCTGTCAATGACTGAATCGCGCATCGGGCTTGGGAGGTACGGTATTGCAGCTGGTGCGAGGTCGAAGTCCGCTCCCCACGTGTTCAACTCCATGAAGAGGACATCGGAGAGCGTGCCGAGGACGATGGCCGGCCGGGTGACGGCAGCGGGTCCGCGCTCATCGCTGTTGCCAACGGTGGCCTCGAAACATTCCAGATACGTGTCGTAGCCGCCACTCATGCATTCCGAGAACTCGTCCTCGTCGGCCGCCGACGCTGTCAGTGGCGTCGCCACTGCGACGATGAGTACGAACACGAACGCGCGGATCATCAGGACGATGCGAGCGTCGATCGTCTGTGCCTGCATGTGCATCTCCCATTCTGTCTGCTGTTGAGTGTCAGTGGACCATCCGCTGATCACATCCACAGCATCGTTGTTCGGGAGGCGGCAGCCATCGAGACGAATCACCATTTCCCTCGTCAGTCGATATGGTGAGTATTAGGTGTATCCAGTGGCGGGCGGTGGGTGCCGGTCAGATCAGTCCGTTGCGGACGGCGTACGTCGCGGCGGCCGTCCGCGAGGGCAGGCCGAGTTTGTTGAGGATGTTCTGGACGTGGCGCGAGACGGTGTAGCGGCTGATGAACAGTGCGGCCGCGATCTCGCGATCCGACGCTCCCTCGACGATCAGCCGTAACACGTCGGCTTCGCGAGGCGTCAGGCTTGAGTGTGGTGATGGTGGTGGATCAGGTTTTACCGGCTGAGCAGGCTCTTCGAGGGCATAGGCGACCGCCTCATCGGTCGACATCGACGCGCCAGCCTGCCAGGCTCTCCGCAAACTGCTCTTCACCGAGCGCCGAGCGCACGGTTGCGAGTGCTTGCTCGTACGAAGCTTTCTCCGAAGCGACTCTCGTGTAACCAGATCGTTGTCGTATTCGGCTCGCCGCGCCATAGAGGCGTGCAGCCCGCTCCGGATCGCGCTCCGCCGTGGCCAGTGCCGCGCATGTCTCAAGGCCGTTCTGGGATCTGGCAGGGAGGTTCGCCTCGGTTCGCTGCAATCCCTCACGAATCAGCGCACGCGCCCGTGGCATGTTGCCGTGACGGAGGGTCAACTGGCCAAGATATGTGAGCCAGATGGCAGGCTGTGCTGAGAGTCCATGCACGTAGCACAGCCGCAACTGCTTCCTCCACAAGCACGGTCGCCAGTTCGAAATCGCCCCGCAGTGCCATCACCATCCCGCGATTCCCCGTCGCTCCTGTGACGCCACTCCAGTTGCCGCGCTCTTGATGCAACTGAGCGACCTGCTGATAGAGTTCGTCGGCGCGATCGAGCTCTCCCTGGAAGTGGGCCGTTCGTGCCAGAGAGAAGATCGACTGGATGACGCCAAGGTCGTTTCCGAGTTGTTGATAGAGATCGAGAGCCAGTTCAAGCCAGTAATTGGACTGCCCATGATCTCCCTGCCAGCACGCGAGCTCGCCGGCACCCAGTGAGAGCGTTTGCGCGGACCAGCGGCGGCGCGTCCGCTCCTCGCGCGAGGGCTGCCTCCAGCCAGTCTCCGCCCTCACGCAAATGTCCTTGCGTCAGCCAGAAAGACTCGAGCGCGCCGGCCAGGCGCAGCGCTACGACCGGGTTGGCATCGAGTGACCACGCCAGCGCTGCTCGGAAATTGTGAATCTCGGTCGCGAACCGACGAAACCAGGTCGCCTGGTCGGTAGAGTCGAATGCGCCTTCAGCTCGTTCAGCGAACTCGGTGAAGTAGACCGCGTGGCGTGCGCGAGCACCGTCGTCGCCCCGCTCGATCAAGTGCTCGTTCCCATACTCGCGAATCGTCTCCAGCATCCCATAGCGCGTCGTGCCATCCGGTTGCGTGGTCTGGTAGACAAGGTTCTGGTCGATCAGCTCGCCGAGTATCTCCACAACGTCGATGCCGGCGTCCATTGCGACAGCTTCGGCGGCGTCGAGCGTCCAGCCACCAGCGAAGACCGAGAGGCGTCGGAATACCACGCGCTGCTCCTCGGTCAGCAGCTCGTAGCTCCATGCGATCGCGTCGCGGATCGTCTGCTGACGCCGTGGTGCGTCGAGAGGCCCACGTGCCAGCGCAGGCAGCCGGCGCTCGATACGGTCGGCCAACTCACGTGGAGAGAAGAACTCCGATTCGAGCAGCCGCCAGCTCGATCGCGAGCGGAAGTCCGTCGAGACGTCGACAGATGTCGGTGACCGCCACGCGCGTTCCCCTCGGCGATTTGGAACGTCGGATCGTGCGTCCTGGCTCGGACGACGAAGAGGGTCACTGCCGCATTGCGTTTGATGTCGTCCAGCACGAGTCTGTCGCCCGTTTCCGGTAACGCGAGAGGTGGGACCAGAAACACCTGCTCGGAGGAGAGGTGCAGCGGCACGCGGCTGGTCACGAGGATTGTCAGCCGTGGACAGCCAACAAGCAGATCGGCCACCAATGGGGCGGCTGCGACAACCTGTTCGAAGTTGTCAAGCACCAGTAACAGGTTCTGATTGTCAAGCATGTCAACCAGTTGGTCGATCGGCGGCCGATCAGGCGAGAACGCTGCCTTCATGGCCTCTGCGATGGCCGACGACACGCGGGCCGGAGCAGCGATCGGTGCCAGCGAGACGAAGACGACGCCGTTAGTGAACACATCCTGGACATCCTCCGCGATGGCGATCGCCATGCGTGTCTTGCCGGAGCCGCCCGCGCCGGTCAAGGTCAGGAGTCTCGTCGTGTGAAGGAGTTCCCGCGCGCGAGCGATCTCTTCCTCACGTCCGACGAAGCTTGTCAACTGCAACGGCAGGGCATGCGGATGCTTCGAGCGTTGAGTAGCCATCGTAATCGTCCACTCGCGCGTTTTCAGTGCTGGATGTCAAAGCGTCATTGTCTGCGTGGCGTGGCCCCATCGTGACGGACGGTCAGCGTTCTGTCAATCTGGAGTTGATCGTTGGTGCTGGAGCACGGCAGCGTACTGATCGCGAGCTCCAACGAAGAGCCCTTCGACCGATTGCATGACCGCGTCAGAATTGCCCGAGGCATCCATTGCAGCTTGCGCGTGCGTCGGCGAGCAGGCCAGCCGCGCCATCGCGTGTCGTCCCTCGCGCGATTGGTCCTGGGGTATCCGAATGACGACCGCGCTACGCGGCGTCTTCCGGGTGATACGGTCGGGGTCGATCAACACCCGGACCGTCTTCCCACAGGTCGGACACTCGTCGTAGACCCCGACGGTGCGGCCGAGCAGTGGCGGCAGTGCGAAGGCGGCCAGGACACCGGCTGCCCGGCGCGGTAACTCCACGTTCCCGTCGAGCAGCACCAGGACGGAAGGATCGACCGCGACGAATGGCAGGACCGCCGTCACCAGCCCGGTCTCCGTGTCGTGCTCGATCAGGCCGGCGTCAACCAGCGCGCCAAATGCGTCGATGTCGCCACCGGCGTGTGCGTCGGAAACCTCTGGAAATGCGCCAATCGTCTCGTTCTGGTCGGCAACCATCCGGAGCAGCATATGGTAGAGGCGTTGCTCCCCGGCCGTCAGTGCCGGTTCATTCGTCGATCGCTCGATCATCAGGTGCTCCTCTCAGGTTGCTACGTCTCGCGCAACTCGTCCATGAAGATGACGCAGATGCCAGTCAGCAGCGCGGACGCCGCACAGGCGATGCCGACAGCCTTCGGCGCTCCAAATGATTCCGCTGCCGCGCCGAGGGCCAGTGCCCCGAACGGAGTGAAGCCGTTGGTCAGCGTGTAGACGGCCATCACTCGCCCGCGTACTCGCTGATCGGCCAGCAGCAGGACGAGCGTGCTCGTCAACGACCCGAAGATCGAGCCGGAGATGCCGGAGATCAGCAGTCCTATCATCGCCAGCGCCGGGAGTGGGCTGATCGCAAAGCCGCAGACTGCCAGACAGTAGATCACCGTCAGGAGCATCACGACCCGACCCTTGCGGGCAACGCGGTCCATCGTCGCCGCCGTCAGCGCGCCAGTCAATGCTCCAACCCCGCTGGCCGCCATCAGTAATCCCAGCCCGCTCGGTCCGATGTCGAACACATCCCGCGCGAAGACCGGCATCATCTGAATGTACGGAAAGACGAGGACGGCTGGAATCGCGGTGATCAGGATCAGCGAGCCGAGCGCTGGCCGTTTGCGGACCTCGTGCCAGCCGTCGAGGATGCCGCCTTGCGCGATGCCGGTTCGAGCATGCTCGATCGGCTCGATCCGGATGGTCGTTAAGAGCGCACCAACCAGCGCGACGGCCTGGAGGACGAAGCAGACTCCGGCCCCGAACGCACCGATCACGACACCGGCGATCGACGGCCCGATGATCCGCATCGCGTTTGCGCCGGCCGAGTTGAGCGAGACGGCGTTGGCCATGTGCTCGCGGGAGACGAGCGCCGGAACGAGTGTCTGCCGCACCATCTGGTTGACGGCCATGATCGTCCCATTCAGACCGGCCGCGACGATCAGGTGCCACGGTTCGGCCCAGCCGAGCAGGATCAGCGCCGCCAGCAGGCTGGCGACGACCATTGCGCACCACTGCGCGATCAGCAGCAGGCGACGTTCATCGACCCGGTCGATCAGCGCACCGGCCGGCAGGGCCACCACCAGGTACGGGATGCCTGATGCGAACGCGATCATCCCGACCATGAACGCCGAGTCGGTCAGGACCAGCATCTGCCAGCCGAGGGCAATGTTCTGCATCCACTGGCCGAGGTTGGTGGCGACCGTCCCGATCCAGAGCAGCCGGAAGGCAGGGTAGCGCTGGAGCGCCGTGAAGATCGACCCACGCGGTTCGGTCGGGCTGGCTGCTCTGTCTCCCGCCGTCATCCGCGCGGCTGGCCATTCCGCTCGTTGAGCGCCTTCCAGACACGCTCCGGCGTCATCGGCAGTTGCTTCAGGCGGACGCCGGTTGCGTTCGCGATCGCGTTGGCAATCGCTGCCGCCGGCGGCACGGACGGCACCTCGCCGACCCCCTTCGCGCCGAACGGGCCATGCTCGGACGGGAACTCGAAGATCTGTGTCTCGATCGCTGGCACATCACCAGCGTGCGGCAACGCGTAGTCCATCAGCGTCCCGCCGACGACCTGCGCGTCCTCGTCAAAGACGAGCGCCTCACTGAGCGCCCAGCCGATCCCCTGGGCGACTGCCCCGTGGATCTGGCCGTCGATCTCAGCCGGGTTGATCGCTCGCCCGACATCCTGGAGCGCCACATAGCCGGTCACGCGTGTCTGGCCGGTCTCCCGATCGACCTTGACACGCGCGATGTGGACGGCGGTTAGTGGCGCCTTGTACGGGTTCGCGACATTCCCGCGTCCATAGACCGGTGCATACGGGCTACCGGCCGCGACCGTTCGTGCGTGGACCTGTGCCAGCGATCAGCGAGCGGTCCGGCGCTCCACGGACAACGACGCTGTCATTCTCGATCTCAACGTCGCCGACGCCCACTTCGAGCGCGTCGGCCGCGACCGCCAGTACCTGCTCGCGGGCATCGCGGGCCGCCTCGATCATCGCGTTGCCGACCGTGTAGAGGATCTTGCTGCCGCCGGTCCCGGTCGAGTGGGGCGCGACATCGGATGGCGCGGTCCGGACGCGAATGAGCGACGGATCGACACCAAAGACCTCGGCGGCGATCTGTGTCAGCCCGCTCGTCGTCCCGGTCAGGTCGATCGAGCCGACGACGACGCTCAAGGTGCCGTCCGCGTTGAGTCGCATTGTCGCGCTGCCCGACTCGGTGTTGCCGACCATCGAGCCAACTGCGACCCCGACGCCCTCACCGTCGAGGCACGGCGTCGTCCAGAGCGGATGCTGGCGCGCCGCCTCTAACAGCCGCACCAGCTCGATTCGTGGCCAGAACGTCCCGTCCGGAAGCTCGTCGCCAGTGACGGCGACATTTTGCAGTCGTAGTTCAATCGGGTCGATGCCGAGCCGATTGGCAATCTCGTCGATCAGTGTCTCAAGCGCGAACGCCGTCTGGGTCCGCCCCGGCGCGCGGTAGGCTCCGGCGCTGGTCCGGTTGCTCAACGCTTCGGTGGACGTGATATCCAGATGCTGGAAGCGGTAGTTCGCGGCAACCATCAGGCTCGATTGCTGCCACGGCGCGTGCGAGTAGAAGAAGCCAGTGTCGAAGGTCATATCGGCGCGTAGACCGGTGAACGTCCCGTCCGCATCGGTCGCGATCTCGACATGCAGCAACCCCTCGGGCGCCGGTGTCGTTGTCACGAAATCTTCGCTGCGCGTCATCTCGACCCGTACTGGCCGACCGACATGCAGCGCAAGCAACGCGACGACCGGCTCCAGCCAGATGAACTTGCCGCCGAACCCACCGCCGACCGTCATCGGCTGGACGCGGACCTCCGTCTCGGCCATCCGCAGCGCCTTCGCAACCGCCGTTCGGATCGCGAACTGGCCTTGCGTCGGTGTGTAGACTGTCACCCCGCCGGTCGGGTCAGCCGCCGCGACAACCGCCCGTGGCTCGAGATAGCTCTGGTGCACGGCATACGAATGGAAGTCGCCAACGACCGTCACTGCTGCGTCGCGGAAGGCTCGGCCAACGTCGCCGCGCTCGAAATGTGCCTGGTTGGTGACATTGTCGAGGTACGACTCCCGAACTGCTGGTGCTCCAGCCCTGCGCGCCTCGCGTGGTCCGGCCACCAGTGGCAGGGGTTCGTAGTTGATCTCGACCAGTTCGGCGGCGATCGCTGCCGCTGCCGCTGTCTCTGCCACGACGGCCGCCACTCGTTGCCCAACGAACGAGACGCGCTGATGGGCGAGAAAGAACATCCCACGGTCAGCCGGCGAGTCGTCGCGCGCGAACTCCGGCAGGTCGTCAGCCGTGACAACGGCAACGACGCCCTCAACCTCTCGCGCCGCTGACGAGTCGATGCCACGGATCAGCGCGCTCGCATGGCTGGAGAAGACAAACGATGCGTGGAGCATGCCGGGCAGGTCGATGTCGCCGACGTAGTGTTCGTGTCCGGTCAGCTTCGGGCCGGAGTCGGGCCGCTTCATCCGCTTCCCGATCGCGCGGAATCCTTCGCTCATCCCCTGCTCCCACTCACTCGACGCGTTGACAGCGCCACCCTCTGCCCCCAGAATCGCGGCGTCCACTATACCGTGACTGATCGACGGTGGACGGATCGGAGGCGGTCATGAAGACGATCGTTCGTGGCGGACGGGTCTTGAGTGACGACGGCAGCCAGCTGATCGAAGCCGACGTGCTGATCGACAACGACCGGATCGAGGCCATCGGACGGCTGGAGTCCACCCAGGTGGACTGGACGGTAATCGATGCTCACGACCGAATCATCATCCCCGGCCTGATCAACAGCCACACCCACAGTCACAACAACCTGACGCGCGGCAGCGCCGACAACTGGACGCTCGAAGACCTCCTCAACAACGGCCCGGTCCTGCTGGCCGGCCGGACGATCGAGGAGCAGTACCTCTCGGCGGCAATCGGCGCGATCGAGATGCTGAAGACCGGCTGTACCTCCGCCTACGATCTCTTCATGGCGCTGCCGGCCCCGACGCTCGACGGTTGCGAGGCCGTCGTCCGTGCCTATGCCGATGTCGGGATGCGCGCCGTCCTCGCGCCGGCCGTCGCTGATGTCGTCTTCTACCGGACTGTCCCTGACCTGCTTGACCTGCTGCCGCCTGATCTTCGCGCGACGGTCGAAGCCATTCAACCCGCGCCAACCGAGGGTCTCCTGCGCTTGGCCGAGGAACACGTCCGCCGCTGGGATGGTCACGCTGGCGGACGCATCCGTGCTGCCGTCTCGCCGACAATCCCCGGTCAGGCCAGCGAGGAGCTGCTGCTGGGCTTCGGACGGATCGCGCGCGAGCACGGCGTCGGCTTCCACACCCACCTGGCCGAATCGAAGGTCCAGGCGATCTACGCCCAGCGGCGCTGGGGAACAACGATCGCGGGTCATCTCGGCACGCTCGGCCTGCTCAACGACTGCTTCTGCGGCGCGCACTCCGTCTGGTTGACACCCGAGGACATCGCAGCGATGGCCCATGCTGGAGCCTCCGTCGCCCACAACCCGGCCAGTAACCTCAAGCTTGGCAGTGGGATCGCGCCCGTCCGCGAGATGCTCGACGCGGGGATCAACGTCGGCATCGGCACCGACGGGTCGATGTCGTCCGACAACCAGAACCTGTTCGAGGCGATGCGCTTTGCGGCGTTGATCGGCAGCGTCCGCTTCCCGCACGACACCGCAGACTGGATCGGCGCCGCCGACGCCTTCGCGATGGCGACATCCGGCGGTGCTCGCCTGCTCGGGATGGCCGACGACCTTGGCGCGATTGCTCCCGGATACAAGGCTGACCTCGTCCTGCTCCGCGCTGATTCCGTCCACCTCCGGCCAGTCATCGGTCCCGCTACGCTCATTGGTCTACGTCGAGACAGGCGCGAGCGTCGACAAGGTCCTCGTCGATGGCTGCGTCGTCGTCGCGGGCGGTCGTGTGACGACCGTCGATGAGGACCACCTTCGCTCACAGGCGCAAGAGGCCGCCGATCGCATCCGTGCCGGTAACCCTGAGGCCCGCCTGCTGGCCGAGCGGCTGACTCCGTACCTCGCTGCTGCGTGCAGCGCCGCCGTCGCCGAGCCATTTCCGGTCAACCGCTACGCCGTTACCGGCGGAACGATCATCTGAGCTGACATCATCGAAGGAGCAGATCGTGGCGCGCTGGGTTGAATTCGAGGCAGCCGCGCCAACGCTCGCGGTCGCCGGCCGTCGCCTGTTTGACGCAACCGGGATCGCGTTCCTCGCCACGATCCGATCCGACGGTGCGCCGCGCCTGCATCCCATCGTCCCGGTCTTCGCGGGCGATGGTCTGTTCGTCGCGGTAGGCGCGACCTCACCAAAGCGTCACGACCTGCGGCGCGACAACCGCTATGCGCTGCACGCGTCGCTCGGCCCCGACGACGAGGAGATCGCGCTCGACGGCATCGCCGCCGAGATCGTTGACTCAACCACCCGCGGAGCAGTGGTCGACGCCGCCGGACACACCATCCGTCCTGCTGATGTCGTGTTCGAGCTGCACGTCACACGTTGTGTCCACACCGTCTGGGAGCGTGTCGGTCAGCCGGATACCCGCCCGATCCGGCAACGCTGGCCCACAGCGTGACATTGCCGTCAGTAGGCTGTGCGACGATTGGCATCCTGTGAGGATAATCAGCGGAACGTCGCCGACTCGCTTTCGAACTGACGAGGAGCGCCCGATGATGTACCTGCTCGCGATTCTGTTGCCGCCAGTCGCCGTCCTCTTCACCGGTCGTCCGTTTCAGGCGTTGCTGAACTTGTTCCTGACATTGCTGTTCTGGGTACCGGGGGTCATCCACGCCATCCTCGTCGTCAACGAGCACAAAGCGAATCAACGCGCCGACCGCATCGCAAGGCAGATGCGCGGCTGACACAACAATTCCTGTCCTCGTAGGGACATGTCTCAGACCTCCCGCGCCGTGAGGCGCCGCTTGACTCTGATATGGTCCCACGCGGGCAGGTCTGAGACTGTCCCTACGAGGACAGGCCGCCATCCCACGTCCTGATCACGTGTCCCACTTCGCGATCTCCAGCAGGGCGTGGGCGACCCGCAGCCGCACCTGTTCAGCCTCGTCGGGTGTGAGGGTGAAGGCTCCGCGGTCGGTTTGTGGTGCGCTGTTGGCCAGATCGGGCATGATCTCAGCCGCGACCGCCCGGCGGACATCCGGGCTGATCAACGCACCGAGCTCGAACGGCCCGCCAGCCGAGTAGCGGCGTCCGAAGCCGTAGCGGACGACGGTGTCGACATCCTGCGGCGTGCAGATGCCGCGCGCGACGATGTTGGCCGCCTCGCGCCAGATTGCCATCTGGAGCCGGTTGGCGACGAACCCCGGCGCCTCGTGCTGGATAACGACCGGCTTCTTCCCGATTCGTGTGTAGAGTGCGAACATCGTCTCGACTGTTTCATCCGACGTTCCCAGGGTGGCGAACCAGCTCGACGAGCGGCATCAGGTGCGGCGGGTTGAAGTAATGGGCGACCAGCACCTGCGCCGGCCGCGCCGTCATCCCCGCCAGCTTGCCCGGCATGTACGACGACGAGTTGCTGGCCAGCAGCGCGTGCGGCGGGCAGACCTCGTCCAGCTCGGCGAAGATCCTCTGCTTCAGCTCCAGATCCTCGAAGACGGCCTCGATCACGATGTCGGCATCCGACCCCGCCTCGGCAACCGAGGTCGTCGGGTGCAACCGATCCGGAGCCGCTTCGGCCTGCGCCGGATCGACCACGCCGGCCTCGGCCATCAACGTCAGGTTGGCGCGGATGCGCGTCATCGCCCGGTCGAGGTTCTCGTCGCTCGTGTCGTGCATCCGCACCTCGTAGCCCGCGACCGCGAACTCCTGGGCGATGCCGTGACCCATCAACCCGGCGCCAATCACCGCGACACGCCGGACATCATCTAGCTGCATCCTGAACACCCCTCCCACCTGCGTCGTGTTGCCGTCGTTTCTGTACCCGTGGATACTACCCGCAGGAGGCGGCTGGGCGATACCTGTTTCTGGAAGGCGGACGCATGATACGAGCACTCGGCATGCGCTTCGGCTTCGGCATCGGGTTCACTGTCATTGCGATCCTGTTGGCCGTTCTCATCACGGCCCTCTGGGGACCGATCTACGATGTCTGGGACTGGCCGGTTGTCGCGGCGATCATCCTGATCCTCGGCGCGATGGCGTTCGCACTCCTCGAAGAAGCCGTCCGGCCCCAGAATCCGTACCGGCACCTGAACCCGCTCTACGGTCTGCAGGACGTCGCCAGGACCGGCGAGCTTCACAGCGGGGGCAGCGGCTGGATCTGGAATGCCATCCCGCCGGTCGTGACGGCGGTGGTGCTGTTTGTAGTGTTTTGATCGGGAATCGGGAATCGAGGGTGGAAGCGTCTTCTCCTCTCTCCGAATCCAGATTCCCGAATCCAGACGATGAAAGGCAATCCAATTGGACATCTACGAAGCCCTCTACACCACCCGCTCGATGCGGAAACTGACAAAAGAGGCGATCTCACACGACGTCCAGGAGCGAATCATGGACGCTGCGATTCGCGCGCCGAGCGGCAGCAACCGTCAGCCGTGGCGCTTCCTGCTGGTTGACGACGCGGACCTGCGGGCGAAGCTGGCCGAGCTCTATCTGGACGGTTGGCAGCAGCTCAACCTCGCACGCTACGGGACGACGACGCCGGAGTTCGACCGCGTCCGTCGCTCGGCAGACTACCTGGCCCACCACTTCGCGGACGTGCCGCTGCTGCTCTTCGCGTTCGGGAATGGGCCATCCGAGAGCTCGGTCTATCCTGCCCTCTGGAGCGCGATGCTGGCTGCCCGCGCCGAAGGGGTCGGCACAACCCTGACGACGGTCCTCAGCTACAACCGTGACGAGGTCTTCGAGCTGCTCGGCGTTCCCACCGACGACGACTGGCGCATGTACGGCTGCGTCACGATGGGCTACCCAACCGGCCGCTGGGGCGTCGCCGCTCGCCTCCCGCTCGCAGAGGTCACCGCCCGAAATCGCTGGGACGAGGACGCCGGCTTCACGACCGGCGAACCGCTCTGGAGCGGAACTGGACGCTGAAAATTGCACCGCTCCCCGCGTAGGGGCGATCGCCGCAGCGTCGCCCTCCTCCGGGCTGCTCGTACGTCAAGCAGGGCGACGCCGCGGCGATCGCCCCTACGCGGGGAGCGGTGACCCGTTATTCACTCACGGTAGCGAAGATCGGGCTGCTCCACGCCATCTCGCCGTCGGACTGCGTGACCCAGATCCAGTATGGGTTGACGCCTGATTCAGCGTTGTCGTCCCGCCACTCGATCTGTGCTTCGCGTTGTCCCGCTCCGGTCGACAGGCGGCGAACGACAGCTTGCTGTTCGAGCAAGTTTCCTGTTTGTCGGTAACCCGTTTGGTCGATGTCACGCAGGGCCACACTGAACGACATCGTTGGCGAACTGAAGTCAATGACGGTGTCGTCATCGCCATCGAAGTCGAGGATGATGCCGTCCCAGTCGCCGACGGTGTAACTGCGCCAGGTGACGTGGCTGGCGTCCCAGCCTGTGATGCCGTCGAGCGGGTGGTCGATGGCGTAGTTCGTCGCGCCAGTGATCGTGCCGCCGTGCAGGTCGAGCCGGCCGCTCCAGTCGAGCGCTCGGCCCCGGCCCCGGTTACGCGCCCCACGCCACGCGACGCGCAACCGCTGCGGTGCGCCTGGTGTCGGCAGCGGCAGCAGATCCTCGACATGGACCGTCTCCAGACCGCGTCGGATCTCGATCGTGTCCAGATCCGCCGTGCCGATCACATGGCAGCGAACGACCGGCGGCTGACTCGGCCTGGAACTCCGCTCCGATCGGATGTCCGTTGACAGTGACATCCAGGATGATCCGCTCCCCGGTCGTTCCGTAGCAGCGGCGGGCGCGGAGCGCCTCCCAGAGCCTCTCGCGGGTCAGGTCGTTAGCCAGGAATGCGGTCAGCCCACCACGGACCCCGTGGTGCGCGACAGTTGCCGCGCTCCAGCCGGGACGGCCGCTGTGGTCGTCCGAGCCGCCGGTGAAACCGACCTTCAACCCACGTTCGAGCGCGTCCTTCGCGAACCACTCGAAGCGCCCCCACTGCGAGGCGATCTCGATCACCGGCTCAAGCTGCGCGTCGTGAAAGTCCAGGTTGGCGTGCCGCCCACCGATGTGTGGCACGCTCAGAACGTCGTCACGACCGGCGAACGTTGCATGCAACTGGTCAACGGGATACCGGTCGGTGTCAGCGTCGGAACGGTCGTGCGATCAGTGTGTGACTGGATCGGTGGATCGGTCCGCCGTTGAGATAGTAGATGTTGCGGTCGCCGCCGGCTGGCGTGTTCCCGGACCACTCGTAGCCGTGGAACGTGGCAAAGCGGCCCGGCTCGTTGGCGGCCGCCAGGCTCGACTGAATGTGCTCATAGACTTCGGCAGTGATCTGGAAGTCGTTCCCCTGGTGACCGGTCGCGTCAATGGCCGCGACATCGCGCGCATACGCGAGATAGTCAGCGACCGAGCCGGTGCCGACCGTCTCCTCCGTCTGGCCATGCAGGTCGCCCCAGTACAGGCGCCGGTCTGGCTGCTGTACATGACAGCGGATCGGGTTGCTCTCGGTCGCTCGCCCGGCATCGTCGCGGACCTGGATTGTGTGGACCCCTGCGTCAGCAAGCGTCAAACCCCCGAACCAGTGGACGCCCGCATCGGCCTCCCTCATCGTGTAGGCGGACGGTAGTCCGTTCGGCTCGTCGCCATCGAAGCTGATGCTGCGCCCGGATAGCCAGGATCGGGGTTGCCCCATCGGTCGAGCGCCCGCACCTGCAGTCGGAACGGTTCGCCTGCCACGACATCACTTGGCGCGACGGCTACCAGCCGCGTCGCTGGACTGCCGGTGATCGGAAATCCCAGGTCGGTCACATGTTCGTAGACGCCTGCCCCGAATGGATCGGCCTGCAACTGAAACCGGAACCGGCGTTCGGGAAAGGTCTGCGCGCGCATGCCCGGACTGCCGCCGGTTGTGTCGCCGAGCGTGATCGTCACGATATCGCCGGGCGCGAGCGCGCCGTCCGAGACGCGAATCGTCAACGTCCGGTTCCATGGCCGGATGCCGTCGGAGCCGTAGACCGGCGTCAGTCGAACCGGCGCGTCGGTTGTGACGCTCGACGTAGTTGTCTGCCTCGGGTGATGCGAATTGTGGCGCCGGCCAGTCGGAGACGCTGCGCCAGGCGATCCGAATCCGCCCGCCGTCATCGATCCCGGCGACACCAGCCGTGTAGCGAATCGTCCAGGTGCCGGTCGATCCAGCAACGACCGGCCCATCCGGCGTGATCGATCCGCTCCCAAGCCAGCCAGCGTTCGCTTCCCGCATCCGCGCCAACCCTTCCCAATCCACGATCTTCGTGCCTGAAGGCAGTCTAACCGGAGCAGTGCGGTTGTCGACGCTGGCAGGTCGCGCTAGCTGGCTCGATGGCTACGAGATCGACTCGATCACCTGCTGCAGCTGGTCACGCAACTGCTGGCCCTCCGCTGGCGAGATGCGGCGCGTGCTGATCTCGCGCTGAAGCAGCATCTCGTACTGGACGAGCGCGAGGCGCGCTAACCACGGATTGCCCTGGTCGAGGGCAAAGCGCGCGATATCCAGCGAGGCGACCATCGATCGCTCGGTGCTGCTGGTGTCGACGAGCGCGATCGTGTCGGCTCGCAGTTGCGCGAGGAGATCAATCGGACTATCGGGTAGCTCGTTGACAGTGATTGTGAACGTGTCACTGACGCTGTTGCCGCTGCCATCGGTCGCTGTGCAGGTGACCTCTGTCTGCCCGATCGGGAAGGTGCTACCAGACGGAGGATTGCAGTCCACCGTTACGGAGCCCGAGTTGTCGGTCGCGCTGGCGGAGTAGGTGACGGTTGCTCCCGAAGGACCGTCCGCGTCAACCCTCATGTCTCCCGGCACCGTCAGGACCGGATTCTCGCTGTCGATGACGGTGATCGTGAACGTGTCGGTGGCCTCGCGGCCGTTGGTGCTGGTGACCATGCAGGATACCGTCGTCTGGCCGATTGGAAAGAACGAACCGGACGGCGGCGTGCAGACCGGTTCGAGCGGGGTGTCGTCGTCATCGACGCCGGTCGCCGTGAACGTCACGACCGCGCCGGCCTGGCCGGGATCGTTCTCGACCGTCATGTCGTCGGGAACGAAAACGGCCGCGCCGAGCGCCAGGATCTCCAGGCTCCAGCCGCCCGCGATCTCACCTCCTCCTGCAGTGCAGTCGTCGAACACGTACAGCGACCATGTGCCGTTCGGGTTGGTGCCGTTGAAGGCGGCGAGCTCTGTGCCGTATGGGCCAGATGGGGTTGACGGCGGTGCCGGAGTGTCGCTGCAATCCTCCAGGTTTGCTTCGGTAGGCGTTGGCTTGAACGTCCCGGACGAGAGCTCGCCCTCGAAGCCCTGTGGGAGCTGGCTCGCTGCGGCATCGTCGAATGTCAGTGTGATGTCGCTCGTCATTCGCCCGTTGTTCGCGCCGGCGTCGTCCATCAGCACGACTGATTGCCCGGTCGGGCCGGTAAGCAGGACTGTGATATCTGGGGCGACCTCATGGCTCAGGCCGCTCAGTGTGACATTGACATCGCTGATGGTTCCTGACAATCCGCTGACATCGATCGTCGATGGAAATGGCGATGCCGCACCACTCTCTGCGATCGTGATTGTCGCCGCGTTCTGGCGGGTCATCGTCGCGGCGAGTGTTTGAAGCGTTCCGATCAGAACGAGCAGCACGACGAGCGTGACGACGATGGCGCGACGGCGGACGTACCCCAGCCACGATTCCCTCCAGGTCGATATACGGTCACACATATCAGGGAATGCGCGTCATCCCCGCATGCCGGAAACCTCATCGATCTCGGCCTCGTGAGTCTACTGGTCTGGATCGTTCTGAACGAGAGTCGCGAATGTCGTTGGTAATGGTGTATCCGTACACGCAGGCTGCAGGGTCGAGATCCATCGCTGCGCCGGGTGGCTGGCCGGATCCTCGCCCTGCCGCTACAGTTGGCGCGGAGGGTAGGGTGGTCGCGAAGCCATGACTGAACCTGGACGGCAGCGCGGACGACTGGCGCTGACGATGCTGGCGTTTGCCATTCCCGTCGTCGTCGCACTGTTTCAGCCGGAGATCGGTGGGCTGGAACCGTGGGGCGTGCGGGTGCTGGCAGTCGTCGCTGCCTCGTTGCTGCTGTGGCTGTCGGAGTCGTTGCCGATTGCCGTTACCTCGCTGGCGGTCGTAGCGATGCTGGCGCTGGTCGCTCCCGGCGAGAGCAGCGAGGGGCTGCGGATTGCGCTGGCCGGGTTTCAGTCGCCGGCGCCGTTCTTCATGCTCGGCTCGCTCTCGCTCGGGACGGCGACCGTTCGGACCGGGCTCGCCCAGCGCTTCGCTCGCTTCCTGATCCGTGGTGCGCGCGGCAGCGGGGATCGGCTCTACGGGCAGATGGTCGCGATGATGCCGCTGATGGCGATCCTCGTCCCGTCGGCGCTGACCCGCTCCGCGATGCTGATCCCGGCCTACGAGGCGATCTTCCGCAGCCATCGGATCGAGCGTGGTCATCGGCTGCCGCGACTGATCATGCTGGCGACGGCGACGATCCAGATCCAGGCATCGACCGCCGTCCTGACCGGCGGTTCGGTTCCGGTTGTGGCAGGTGCCTTGCTGGGCGACCTCTCCTGGGCGCGCTGGTTCGCGTACATGGCCGTCCCGAACTACGCGATCCTGTTCATCTTCGCGGGTGTCCTGTTCCTGCTCTACCGCCCTGGACCGATGCCGGTACCGGTCGCGACCGATGTGGCCAACGAGCGAACCGGCTCAATACCGATGACCGCTCCGGAGTGGCGCGCGCTGGCGATCATCAGTGCGACGACGCTGCTTTGGCTGACCGACGGCATCCACGGCCTCGATCCGACCATTCCGGCTCTGATCGGCGCGACGGCGCTCTTTCTGCCGGTCGTGGGTGTGCTGAGCTGGGATGATTTCGAGGCGTCCTCGCCGTGGACCATCTTTCTCGTCACCGGCAGCTCACTCTCGCTGGCCGTCGCGCTGAACCAGTCCGGCGCGGCTCAGTGGCTGGCTGACTCGATCGTCAACAACCTGCCGTTGGCCGATCTCTCGCTCGTTCCGCTCATGCTGGCGCTGATCGGGATGATTGCGTTCATCAACATCATTCTGCCGAACCGGACGGCTGTCCTCGGCATCACAATCCCGCTGCTGATGTCACTGGCCGGGCCGCTCGGACTGAACCCACTGACGGTCGGCCTGATCGTGCCAATCGTTGCCCAGACGACTGTCTACTATCCCGTTCAGCTAGCAACCGCGCTGGTTACCTTCCGCACCCGCCACTACTCTGCCGGCGAACTCTTCCGCGCCGGTGTCCTGCTGACGATTGTCAGCGTCCTCGTCATCTTCCTGATTGCCCTGCCGTGGTGGTCGCTGCTGGGCGAGCCAATACGAGGATGATCGGGAACCGGGGTTCGGGAACCGGAGGCGTTTAATGAGACTGGTCCGCACGACGCCTTCGGTTCCCGACCCGGTTCCCGATCATCCTCTATGGTTACCGACAAACGAACGAACGTTCGCATTCGTATGGGCAAGGTGATACAACTTGCAGCGGTCAAGTTTGTGAAGCTCTTCACGAAGCCTTGCAGGATGTCCTGATTTCGTCCTGGTGTGTGACTCGTGGTGAGTGATCCGGTGTGCGCGTCGTGGGGTCTGACGCGGGTCCGGGGAAGGTCTCCAATTGAATTGTCGACAGCCGCTCGCGGCGGTCCTGTCGCTGCTCCTGATGCTGGTGCTTCTCGCGCCGCTTGCAGCGAACTGGGCGCCACAGACAGCTGCCGCAAACGAAACTGGTTTGCAGCCCTCGTTCAGTGATCCAACTCCCAACGGATTACTTCCGATTCATCCAATTGCACAGTCAATCTGGGACTCCGCCGATGGCCCCGTCGCCCGGCTGGAGGTAGCGCGCGCCTGGCTGCTTGGCCCGGCCCCGCTGGCAATGACGATCGAACGCTACGACGAAAGCCCAACTGGCACGCGTCGGCTCGTCTACTACGACAAAGGCCGGCTGGATATCCTGGATCCGAACGCCGAGACCAGCAACTTCTGGTCGGCTCCCGGCGGCCAGTTGGTGACTGAGTTGCTGTCTGGTTCGATCCAGCTCGGTGCTGAGGAGTGGGTCAAGCGGGGTCCAGCCGAGATTCCGGTTGTTGGCGATCCCGACCAGCCGGATGCCGTCACCTACGCGACACTCGGGGAGCTGTCGACCCAGCCGCACGCGCTGCGTGTTGCTGGAACGACAACACCGGATGCCGACGAACGTGTTGGCAAGACGGTTACCGCCGTCCTCGGAGCCGATGGCTCGACGGATGCCGACGGCTACAGCGGCGAGGAGGTTCTGGTCGGCAGTTATGACGATGTCACCGGCCATAACATCGCGGCTCCTTTCCAGACCTGGGGTGAATCGCAGGTCTACGAGTGGCTCTATGTCCTTGGACACCCGCTGACGGAGCCGTACTGGGTCGACACGGTCGTTGGTGGTGTCGAGACGCGCGTCCTCGTCCAGGCGTTCGAGCGGCGGGTGCTCTCATACACACCGGACAACCCGGTCAAGTGGCAGACGGAGTCCGGCAACGTCGGTCAGCACTATCGGGCCTGGCGTGGTCTGACCCAACCGGCCGACCTGGCGCTCTCGCCGCTGGTTGCCAGCGTTCCGTTCGGCGAAGAGCTGGTTGCGGCGGCGCAGGCGGCTGGAATCGACCCCTACTTGCTCGCGTCCATCTCCGAGGTTTCCTCTGCCGGCGATCCTTTCCAGGTGACTGGCGACCGGCGCGGGCTGCTGGGTGTGCGTTCGGAGATTGCTCCGACGAACGATGATCCGACGTCGAACGCGATTGTCGGCGCGCAGGAACTCGCACGTCTACTGGCCGAGTCCGGTGACGAACGCGCCGCGTTGGCCGCCTATCATGGCGGAACCAGCGATCCTTCGTCGGCGTTCGTCGATGCGGTACTGACGACCCGCGATGCGCTCGTTAACCGGCAGGCGTCGCCGGTTGAGGTCAGCAGCATTGCTCAGCCACTACAGCAGGTGTCGTCCGGCGCGGCGTCGGCGTTTGCGACTGGCTACGACAGTGCCTGGTGGGCGCGACATCTGGCTTGGACCGCCTCCTGGGGCGGTACCGTAGCTGGCTGGGCCACCGATCCAAACGGCTATTACTGCGTGTCGCCCGGCTTTGCAGCCGGCGACCGACTCCGGCTGGTGGCGAACGGTCTCTCGATCGACTGCACGGTTGGAGGTGAGGGGGGCGATCCTGGCCTTCCGACCGCCGGCGATGGCGTCGTCTCGCTCAATCAGGCAGCCTTCGACGCGCTCAGCCTGCATGGAAACAACAGCATTCGCGTCTTCCACCTTGGCCCCGCCAGCGGCCAGCGGACGGCGAGCGCCGGTCAGGTCAACGGCGGAGCGGGGGCGTTCTACGCAGCCGGCTACGATGTCGCCTGGTGGGAGCGGACGATGTACCTCTACGAGAGCTGGGGGAACACGGTCCCTGGTTGGTCGGTCGATCCGAACGGCTTCTACTGCGTCCATCCCGGCTACATGGTCGGCCAGCGGCTACGGCTCGTCGCCAACGGCGTCACCCTCGACTGCACGATCGGCGATACCGTCCAGCAGCAGCACCTCGCCTTGTGGCAATCCCGCTGGGCGATCGAGATGTCCTGGGATACGTTCGCTGCCCTCGGCCTGCCAGGCAGCAACAGTGTTGAGGTGTTCGAGTTGAGGTAACAGGTGATAGGTTTCAGGTGACAGGAGCGTGATTCACTTGTGGCAAACCCCTGTCACCTGTTAGCTGAAACCTATCACCTACTGGTGGTGCCTCGATGTTTGACACGCCAATCCTGGGGCTGATCGTCGCCGTCGCTGCCGTCGCGACGTTGGTGGACACCTGGCGCGACCGTGTGGCGCTGTTCGATGCGCGCTTTACGGCCGACGAGCGGCAGCGGGTGCTGCGGCTGGCGATGTTCGTCCTCTTGCCACTCAGCGTGCTGGCCCACGAGGGCGCGCACGCCCTGTTCGTGAAGCTCTTCGGCGGAGAAATCGTCGACTTCGGCTTCTACATGGTCTATGGCTACGTCGCTCACTTCGGCTTTTACACGCCGCTCGAACTGGGCCTGATCGCGTTTTCCGGCTCGGCCATCAACATCATCCTCGGTGTCGGCGCGTTCCTGCTGGCATGGTTCCGGCCGTTCCGGGAGCGACCTGCCATCAACTATCTGTTGTTCGTCTTCGCGGCGCTGGAGTTGTTCAACGCGCTCGTCTTCTATCCCATCTTCGACGCGCTTGGTGGCGTTGCCGGCGACTGGAGCACGATCTACTCGCGCGACACCCCGGTCTTCAGCATCCTGATAGGCTTGCTGCACATCACGCTGCTGAGTGCGGCGGTGCTGATCTGGCGCAGCCCAAGCTTCCAGGCAGGCTACGCTGAACGGACAGGACTGAGACGGGTGCGGCAATCATCAGGTAGCGACGACGCCAGCGAGCAACAGGAGATGAGTGGCATCCTGACGGTGGCTGCCGCCCTGGCAACCGACGGCTGGCGTCACAAGGTGCAGCTCATGTCCGACGAGCAGGCCGGTGGCGCGCAGACGATCATCCGCTGGCAGTCAGATGGCTTCCAACGGGCGCTGCTCGTCCACGCAACACTCTCCGATGACCCCGACCAGCACGTCGAGCTCCACGCCGCGATCGAGCCTGACAACCAGGACATGCCCCCCTACCAGCGAACGCTGGCCCGCATCGACGGCCAGCCGACTGCCCAGGAGCTCGTTCCCTATATCCGCCGGTTCCTCGACTTCATCGACTCCTGGAATGGCGCGACGATCACGACGCCGAATTAGGTCGTCAGCCAGTCAGCCGTCAGCCTGTTCATGAGATGTCGCCACGTCACGTCAGCATCGGAGCCGGTCACGTCGATCGGTCTGACAGGTCACCAACCAGATGCACCCATGGCAGCGACTGACGCACCGCGTTTGCAAGACGGCGATCGGCGGTCCAGAACTCGACGCCGAGCCGTTCAGCCAGCGCCAGATAATGTGCGTCATAGGCGGCGGGGCGATTGAACTGCCTGGCAAGTTCCATTGCTCGCTGGTGATCGTCCAATTGATCATAGAAGGTGATTGGGAGGCGAAGTGCCGAGGCAAGCGCGCTCTCGACTGCCGCTACCGAGAGCTGCCCCGCCGCTTGGTAGCGATGGAACGCGTTCGTCAGTTCATAGCGTTGGAGAATCGGCGCAACGAAATGTTGACCTGCCTTATGCCAGGCGGCCCATCGTTCGTGTAACGCGGCGTCTCCATCTTGGATGAGCCGTTTGACGATAATGTTCGCGTCAAGGCAGATCGGGGAATCGGCCATCGTGTTCCTCGCGAATCTGCCGAATCATCTCTTCAGCGGGCGTTACCTCGCGATCCCCGAGTTCGGCGCGAACCAGTGCCCGCGTCTCCTCCATCATCTCCCACCAGTCCTTGTCGCTGGCGCGGGATGCCTCAAACCGGCGGTATTCAGCGACTGGAACGATCGCGACGACTTCACGTCCATCACGCTCGACTATAACCGCTTCGCCACGCTCTTCTACGCGTCGGGTGACTTCTCCAAAATGTACCCGTGCCTCAGTGGCACTCACCGTCCTTACCATGCCGATCTCACAATCATCAATCGATTAACACGTCGATCGACTACATTCTACGGCACAACGGGCATCGTCAAGGTCGAGCGCGAGTATCTGGCCGTTGTTGAATGGGAACGTTTGAACTCGCTCGGGGTGCTCCTGTGGCAGGTACTCCCGGTCGGGTGCCGGATTGTGGGAAGTCCGTGGTTGTCAACCACATCGGGATGATGCACATCGTTTACAACCTTCGGGGATGCAGACGCCGTCCGATCAAAATGTAGTACTTCCGGGACTGTGCTGTCAGCGTCGTGATGTGCAGACTCAAGGGCAGCGATGCTCGCACGCAACACGCGAACGGATGACGTGGCGAATGCTGGTTCTGGTCAAATGCATGATCTTCGATGGCCAATCAACACTGGCGACCGCGAGCGAAGCAACACCACGCATAACCCACGTTCGAGAGGGTCAGGTGCTTGGTGCCTGGCGAGCGGTCGATGGCCGGATCGGGTTCGCGTTGCTCAGCATCACTTCAATGGCGATGGTCCCAACACTCCTTAAGGCCGCTTTCCCCAGCGCACGCCACATCGATGTCGATGAGGTCGTGGCCGTTGAGGCGGCCTCGGGCGCTTCCCAGCAACTGCAACCTTCCGTTACCGGCGTGTCACGGCCGACAGGCACCTGATTCCGTCGTACCTCTGTTCAGGAATCGGGTCCGACTTCAAAGGTTCTTCTTACCGTGACAGTGAAGCCAGGAAAAACCTCGCCTCCGTCCAGGATATCCCCTGACTGGAGATCTCTGATCGACCCATGTGCATCGTAGGTCGTTACCGATGGTGTGTCAGGCCAGACGACCCGGATAATTTTGGTGCTAGCCGCTTGATAGGCTCGGATCTTCTCGTTGATGTCCGTCGCCCTGCGACTCGGCGAGATGATTTCGACTATGAGGTCTGGAGCACCCTCCCACGGCTTGAGTAGCATGTCCAGATTAATGACTCGATCCTTCACCAGGAATAAGACGTCCGATCCTCGAACATCGTCCGGATTGCGCCGCAGCACAAACGACACGCCATCGACGATGGTGTATCCCAGATCGCGTTCGGTGGCGAAGGACTCGATCAGCCTGCCGATTTCGACCGCTTCCTGTTGCGCTTCATTCGCGACGGATACGGGACGGTCAGCGAGGCCGCTTACGGCGAGAGCTGGTTCGTGAATGAACGCTACGCTGGTCCGACGACGTTCGATTACCCTTCCGAGTGGGATGCCTTCCCCGGCCACTATCGCAGCCACAACCCGTGGTTCTCGAACTACCGGATCGTCCTTCGCAAGGGTGGCCTGAGGCTTGTCTACCCCAGCGGCCATGAAGTGCCGCTCATGCCGCTGCCGAACGGATCGTTTCGCGAAGGCGACGATGAACGCAGCCCTGAGTGCTACCGGTTCGATGCAATCGTCGATGGCACTGCCCTGCGGATGCTGCACTCCGGCGAAACATTCTACCGCTTCTTCACGCCGTGAATGCCCCGTGGTTGTCCAAGTTGTGTCGTTTCAACTCCCGGCCGTTTTCAGAACCTATGACACCTGCCATGCTCGAGACACGAATCTATGCGCACTTGAGTTCACCCAACCTCTACGGCTCGTCGATCTAACCGGGCCAGGCCTGGCCCGGCTTGGCGCCGGTTCGCGCTCTCGGCTGGAAGATCACAGTGTTGCTCAGATCGTTGGTCACTCTCGCATTTGGCAGCATCTCCCGCTTTGCCCGACGGGTTCGACTGTATGGCGCCCGGCACTGATACCGTCTCGCAATAGGGTCGGCTCTTGATCGCATTAGCACGCGTCGTCAGACGTACCGTGAGCTTGGGTCCTAGCTCATCCTGAGAGACCGGGCGGTCATCCAGGGCCATCCGACAACCTCGAACTGATTATCGATTCTCCTCATCGAAGACTAACCACGTTGTTGTGTATCCTGCGGACTCCACTCGAAGTCGCCGTCCAGCGGGTAGATCGGGCGGCGCAGGCGCTGGAAGTCGAAGCGGCTCCAGTTGGAGGCGGCCAGGCCGGGCGCGTCGACCTCGACGATCTCCTTGACCAGCGGGGTGAAGTCGGCGCGGTAGTGGACCGACGACTTGATGACGACGATCTGGCGGCGTGTCGGCTCGACGCCGGCCGAGCGGAGTGTGTTGGCGTCGTTCGCAGCGCGCCTGAACTGGGTGCAGACGACCTCGATCCCACCACGGCCGCCGATCTCGAGCACGACCGTCATCCCCATCTTCGATTCCTGGCCGGTGCTCATCGGTCCGGCGTTGTAGAAGAATCCGTCGGTGATCGCGCGCACGTATGCCTGCGTCTGGACCGGCGCGCCGTGCTTGTCATCGACCTTGCCGCCGATCGTCGCGTCGATCGTCGCGCCAACACCCGCCTCGATCGCCTGCTGGACCGTTTCCGGGTCGTACATCAGCGCGACGACGGCTGAGCGGGCGTTGTGCTTGATGAGCGAGCGCAGGATCTCGGTGCCGTCGCCAGATGCTCCAGCGCCGGTGTTGTCGGCCACGTCTGCTAAAAGGATTGGTCCGGGAGTCGCCATCGCGTACTGGACGGCCTCGTCGATCGCCATCGGCGTTGCCTGGAACCCCTTACGGTTGTCCCAGGCAAATTGGGCCAGTTCGTTGGCGCAGCGGTCGGCCAGTGCCTGGTCGCCGTCGGTCGCGACATAGACGCTCATCGCTGTGTCGGGAATGTCGGCGTAGGGGAATCCGGCCGCGACCGTTGCCGTCAGCACTCCCGGCCGCGACTCGATCTCGTGGCAGAGCGCGACCCAGTCGGACATCGGCTTGCGTCCGGTGAACTGGGCCGGCAGATTGGCGAGGATCGGGATCTGGCGGAATGCGACGGCCGGTGCGACCTCTCGCTTCGCCAGCCGCGCCAGCAGATGGGTCAGCTCGACGGCCCGTTCGTAGGTGTCGATGTGCGGGTAGGTGTCGTAGCCGATGATGATGTCAGCCACCTCGGTCGATTCGCGCGAGATGTTCGCGTGGAGGTCAAGTTCGGTGACGATCGGCACGTCCGGCCCGACCGCCTCGCGCACGCGGCGCAGATATTCGCCCTCGCCGTCGTCGATTCCCTCGATCACCATCGCGCCGTGCAGCCCCAGCAGGACGCCGTCTATCGGCCCGGCTGCCATCGCCGCTTCGAGATCGTCAAGGGTGTCGGCCATCTGGGCCTCGAACTCCTCGCGGACGACGGCGCCGGATGGCATCGCGAACGAGTGGATCGTCGGCGCGAGCTCGATCCCCAACTCGCGTGCCGCGTCGATGAAGCCGCCGATCACCGTCCGTGTACCGGTGTTCTTCTCGATCAGTTCCTGGCCACGTTCATAGTGCATGTCGCGGAACCGTTCCGCGGTCGCTGGTAGCGGAGAGAATGTGTTGGTTTCATGGTTGATCCCACCCATGAAGAATCGCATCGCCTACTCCCGTCCCTCACTCATCGGCCGCGTCGCTGCTCTCATTTGCCGACGCCGATAGTACGGCGATGGGGTGGAACCAGCAAGCACCACCTGTCGTTCTGCGCCGCAGCGAAGAACCCATTAGCATTCATCTATGCGGCGTCATGATGGCGAGGTTCGCGGCGGCTCCAACGACAGCCCTATTGTGGTGGGCCGATTGCCTCGTTGACTTTGTCGAGCAGGATCTGGAGATTGAACGGTTTCGGGAGGATGTCGCAGTTGAGCGATCGCAGCAGTGGCTCCTTCGCTTCCAGGTCGCGGATGTCGGTCGAAGACACGATGACCGGGATGTTGACGGTGGCCGGATCCAGCCTGACCAGATTCAACACTTCCCAGCCAGAGTCGGCTGTCTTCATCCAGATGTCGAGGACGATCAGGCTGGGTTGAAGTTGCTTGATACGCTCGAATGCATCGGATGAGACTTTCATAATCGTCGTTTCGTAGCCTTCTTCGGAGAGCAGGTCGTCCATCAGTTGCAAAAAGACAGTGTCATCATTGACGACAGCGATGTGTCGGCGTGCCATGCAGTTCCCCCTTTAACCGCCGTGTGACGCAGGATGCGCGCCGCATCGAGCGCCTTGACCTGTAGACATGCGATATACAATGGAGTTATGTCGTACTGATCCGCGTTCAGCGCGTCGGTGGGATGCTGCCGGCGCACAGGAGGGCAGCACGATGGACGACCGAACACAGCCGCTGTCTGAGCACGAGCTCATCGATCGTCTCGTACATCAGAACCACTACACGCCTGAAGAGCTGGCGCACGTGTCCGGGATTGGCCGCCATGTCATTCAGCACGCCGTTTACACCGGCGAGCTGCGGGCGTTCGTGGTGGATCACCACTGCCTCGACATCCTGCGTGAAGACGCCATCGTCTGGCTGAGGGCGCGCGAGAGGGTGACGGCTAAGTCATAGCCCGGATACGCTTCGGTTGGGCAGGATGTGTCATCCTGGTTTGCCATGCAACCGATATGCCGGGGTGTGACGTGCTGCCTTGATCTTGTCGCCCCCGACATAGTAGATTCCACGCGCACAATCAAAGCCGCGTGTCTGCACTCCACCCCATGGCGGGTGATCAGAGCCATCGGTGACCTCAGGTCGTACCGGTGGCGAGACCGATCGGCGCGGTGACCACCGTACGCAGTGAAGGACGGTGGAGGAAGTCTCTCCCTTGGCGGTAGGGCGAGCGGCTTCCTTCGCCGTCCCCTTCTTCCGGGCCGGATTCGGGGGCCGCGGAAGGAGGAACGGATACGGATGGATACCGAGTCACAGTCGCGTCGCGCCCCGCTCCTGGCGACGATTGCGGCCGATACGATCTCACGGACCGGCAATCTGCTCACGGCAATCGCCATTCCGTGGTTCGTGCTGGAAACGACTGGAAGCCCGGCACGAACTGGAGTCGCCGTCTTCGCGGGTGCTGTCCCGGTTGTCATCTCGCTCTTCTTCGGAGGGACGATCGTCGACCGCTTCTCCTACCGGCGCGTCAGTATCGTCTCTGATCTCGCGAGCGGTACCTCCGTGCTGCTGATCCCTCTGCTGCACGCGCTCGGCCTTCTTTCGTTTCCACTCCTGCTCGCCTGCATCTTTGTCGGGGCGCTACTCGACCTGCCGGCCGGATTGGCGCGGATGGCCGCGCTGCCGGACCTGGCGAAGCTGAGCGGTATGAACACCGAACGTGCGTTCGCCATCAGCGAAGGCTCGTCGACCGTCCTCGGCCTGGCTGCTCCGGCGCTGACCGGCGTGATGATCGCGGCATTTGGCGCCAGCAATGTTCTGTGGATCGACGCGGCCACGTTCGCGATCTCTGCGTTGCTGATGACCGTCTTCGTTCCTGACACCGTCCGCGACGCGACGCATGAGATGGGTGGATACCTGCAGGAACTGTTCGCCGGACTGCGGTTCGTGCGTTTCGAACCGGTGCTGTTTCCGCTGATCGTCTTCTTTGCGGCGATGAACCTCGTGATCGGGCCTGTCGACGCGCTGATCGTGCCCGTCTATGCCAGCGATGTGTTCGACAGTGCGATCGCCTTCGGCCTGATGGCGGCGGCGAGTGGCTGCGGTGCGCTGGCCGGAACAGCGACGATGGGCTGGATCGGTCACCGGCTCTCACGGCGGAGCGTCTTTTTCGTTGGCTTCCTGATGGTGCCGATCGCGCTGGCGGCGCTTGCGTTCACTCCCAATCTGCCAATGACGCTTGCCATCCTCGCGTCACTCGGGATGGCGCTCGGCCTGACCAACGTCCTTGAGTACACGATCTACTTCGAGCGCATCCCGGAACACATGCGCGCCCGCGTGATGGGCCTCACCGGCGCGATCGGCTGGTGTACCGTCCCTGTTGGCCGGCTCGCCGTCGGTTTCCTGCTCGAACGCTTCGGTCTGGAGACGACTCTCGCGCTGTTGGCAACGCTCTTCATGCCCCTTCCGCTGGCATTGTTCGCCGTCCGCGCCTTCCGTGACCTTGGTTCATCCAGCGCGATCGGTGTTGAAGATCGACCCGAAGTGTCATCATCTCGCTGACTCGTGGACCGCGTTTCACGGGCAGATGCCTGTGATTGCGTGTCACCGCCATACCTGATACAAGATACTCAATAGTACCGGCAACCGACACAAGACTGGCACACGGGGGTACTCATGGCGCTCCAATGGCGGTGTGCGCGAAGGTGACGACGCGGCCACTTGTTGCAATTGTGGATGATGATCGGGTCTACACCGAGATGATCCGTGACCTTCTCAATGGCGAAGGGTATGACACGCTCGTACTTCGCGAGGCGACGACGGCGGTTGAGTCGATCGTCGCTGCCCGTCCGGCGCTGGTCCTGCTCGATGTTCGGATGGATGTCGCCGATTCCGGCGTCTCGATCCTCACGGACCTGCGTGCTAATCCTGAGACATCGCGATTGCCGGTCATTATCTGCACCGCTGACCAGCAGTTCCTCCGGAGCCAGGCTGCATTCCTGCGATCACAGAACGCTGGCTTCGTCGCCAAGCCATTCGACCTCGATGAACTGCTCGATGTCATTTCACGGACGGTTGGCGAGTAGCTGTCGGCCGTTCAGATGCCAGCCTGTCAGACTGACAACCGAACGGCTACTTCTCCAATTGCCGGAACGCCGGATTGACGAACGCAGTCGCGGCCATCATGAGGTACGCGGTGGCCAGGATCACGAGTGTTGAACGCAGGCCGAAGCCCTCGATCGTGAAGCCGACGATGACGATGCCGAGCGGGATTGTCCCGGATGCGATCGCTGTCATCGCGCCGAAGACACGCCCCCGCAACTCGGCTGGCACGCGCTCATGCAGGATCGTCATCACCAGCGGCGATATTGGCCCGATCGATGCGCCCATCACGAACAGTGAGATCAGGATGACCGGGTAGTTGTCGATCAGTGCGATCGGCCAGAGGGGCAGCCCGGCCAGAACGATCGTCGTCAACAGTGTTGGCCGGCGTTGCAACTTCGGTCCGACGACACCATATGCGACGACTCCGGCGACTGTTCCGGCGCCAAATGTCGCGACCATCAGACCGAGCCGGACGGCGCTACCGAACTCCTGCTCGGCGTAGACCGGCAGGACGACGGCGAAAATCGGGTCGAGCAACATGTTCAGTGCTGCGAAGGTGCCGATCAGCCATAACAGCGTCGGGTGCTCGCGCAGGTAGCGACCGCCTGCCTGCAGTTCAGTGAGGTACCGGCCGGCTGCTGCCGTTCGTGGCTTGTCATGCGGGATGACTCCGGCCACCAGTGCCGCAGAGAGGGCAAACGTGACCGCGTCAATCCAGAGCACGTTCTGAGTGCCGATCGTCGCGATCAGTAGACCTGCCAAGGCCGGTCCAAGCAGGATTGCGACTCGCGGAATGGTTTGCCCGAGCGCGTTGGCTCGCTCGAACGGCATCCCGGCGAGCTTCGCCAGGTCCGGAACCAGGCTCTGACGCGCTGTACCGCCCGGTGTATCGAGCAGTGCACTGAGGAAGACCAGCACCAGCAGTTGCCAGTACGCCAGGCCGACGGTCAGGTGCAGCAGCGGGATCGCGGCAACAGTCAGGCCGCTGGCGAGGTCGGAGGTAATGCTCATCCGGCGGAACCCGATCCGGTCGACCAGCGTCCCGCCAAACAGCCCGGCAATCGCCAGCGGCAGGACGGCGACGAAGCCGGAGATGCCGGTCCGCGCCGCGCTGCCGGTCATCTCCAGGACCAGCCAGGGCACTGTAATCGCAGTCAGCATGTTGCCAACCGATGAGATCGCGTTGGCCGACAATAGAGCATAGATTGGCCAGCGGTTGAAAGGTGGCAGGTGAGCGTCCGTGCTTTCGAGGACGCCTGTCGTCATGCTCCCTCGTCCTCGCCATCACGCGGGTTGCGGAAGACGAGAGCGGCGAAGGCATAGCTGTGGGTGTCGTCGCCGGACTCATCTGGAGCATCGAGCGGCCAGAACTCATCCGCCAGCGCGATCAGCTGGTCGAAGAACAACTCGGCCTGCTCAGGGGACATCTTACGGACACGGGCCAGCATCCGCTGTCCGCTGGGGAAGAGTGCGGCAGACGCCGCGACATCCCGCGCCAACGTGTCAAGCTCCGCACTGACGATGTCTGCCAGCAGTTCGGGGCTTGGGCGGATATCGTAGGTCCGCGCAACGGCGCGGTAGTATTTCTCGACGTTCCCGCCCTTGATGCGCGTGTCAACCAGCACAATCAGTCCGGCATCGAGGAGGAACCGCAGATGATAGAGCACCTTCGCCTGTGGCTCTCCCAAGCGGTCAGCCAACTGCTGGTTCGTCGCCTCGCCCTCGGCCAGATTGACCAGCAACCGAACCCGCAAGGGATCGGAGAATGCCTTGATCTGCTTCGGATCTTCGACCCGCATGTTCGGAGCAGGCTCGAACGATTGCACTGCAATTCCTCTCGCTACGTTCGTAGCATAGGAAATGCAATGTGGATTGTAAAGAAGATGTTCCGGTGGGATGCGCATCCCTTCCCGAGAACGGACGGCATCTCGAACTGCGAGAGGCAGAATCAGGTGAGCACGAACCCCTCATACCCGTTGGATGCGATCTCCGCGCAGCGGGTGCGGTAGCTGCCGACGCCGCCGATGTAGGGCATGAAGACGCGCGGCTTGCCGGGGACGTTGGCGCCCATGTACCACGAGTCGGCCGTGCGGGTAGAGCGTCGTCGTGCGCCACCTCGTTGACGTGCGTCGACCCAGGCGTCCTCGGCCTCGAGCGTCGGCTCGATGCGTCTGATCGTGATGCTCGCGCAGGTAGTCGATGCAGTCCGCCGACCCAGTCGACGTGCTGCTCGATCGAGACGATCATGTTGCTGAGCACGGACGGGCTGCCGGGGCCGGTGATCATGAACAGGTTCGGGAATCCCGCGCCTGGCGATGCCCAGATAGGTGCGTGGCCCGGCCGCCCACTTCTCGCGCAGCGCGATCGCCACCCCGGCCGCGGATGTCGATCCGAGTCAGCGCGCCGGTCATGGCGTCGAAGCCGGTGGCGAAGACGATGCTGTCGAAGGCGTACTCGAATCGTCGCGTCGTGCGTAGCCCTGTCGGCGTGATCGCCTCGATCGGCGCCGTCCTGAGATCGACCAGCGTGACGTTGTCGCGGTTGTATGTCTCGAAGTAGCCGGTATCGACGCAGAGGCGCTTGGTGCCGATCGGGTGGTCGCGCGGTGCCAGCGCCTCGGCGACCTGCGGGTCGTGGACGATCGCGCGAATCTTGGCGCGCACGAACTCGGCGGCGGTGTCGTTCGCCTCGATCGTTCGAGCCCAGGTCGATGAACGACGCCATGAAGCCCGAGGCCGCCGCGCTGCCAGCGCGTTTCATATTCGCTGCTCGCGTTCCTCGGGCGCGCCTCCAGCGCGGATTTCTCCGTGTGCTGGGTGATTGGCACGAGAATCCCGACGCGCGACTCGCGCGCCTGCCGGCGGAGCTCAGCGTAATTGCGCCTTGACCGGCCGTTCGTATTCAGGGTCGAGCGGGGCGTTGCGGGACGGGACGCTGAAGTTCGGTGTCCGCTGGAAGACGTAGAGGTGGGCCGCCTGCTCGGCGATGACCGGGATAGCCTGGATGCGCCGAGGAACCAGTGCCGATGACCCCGACGCGCTGGCCGGTGAAATCGACGCCTTCGTGCGGCCAGCGGCCGGTGTGATACCACTTGCCCTGAAGTGTGTCGAGGCCCGGGAAGTTCGGGCACCTGCGAGGTCGAGAGGCAGCCGGTCGCCATGATGCAGAATGCGCGCCGACACGCGTTCGCCGCGCGTCGGTCTCGATCGTCCAGCGATTGCCGGCTTCGTCGAAGTGGGCGGCGGTCACGCGCGTGTCGAACGTGATGTCGCGGCGCAGGTCAAAGCGGTCGGCGACGTGGTTGACGTAGCGCAGAATCTCCGGCTGGGCGGCGTATCGCTCGGACCACTGCCACTCCTGCTGCAGTTCGTCGGAGAAGGAGTACGAGTAGTCCATGCTCTCGATGTCGCAGCGTGCGCCCGGATAACGGTTCCAGTACCAGGTGCCGCCGACGCCGTCTCCCGCCTCGTAGACACGCGCCGCCAGCCCGAGCCCGCGCAGCCGGTGCAGCATGTACAACCCGGCAGCCCGCGCCGACGATCACCGCGTCCATCTGGCTCGATTCCAGTGGTTGCTCTCGCTCGTCGCCCATCCGATCGACCTCCGAGTCCTGGCCCGCATGTCACTCGTGGCGTCACTGTACGCCGCTTCGATCGTCGTGTCGAGCGGTCACGGCAGGCTATCGAGTTCGAACCTCACGGTGGTCGGCGTCGAGCAGGAATGACGCGGCCTGGACACCGAAGAAGCGGTCGAGACCGCTGACGAAGTCGTCGTGGATGGCGACGGCAGCGTCGCGTCCAACCGGTTCCAGCACCTCGGCGACGAGGAACAGCCTCGTCGTCTCCGGCTGGACCATTCCGGCGCGCGACTGGCGCCAGACGAAGTGGCGCGTCAGGGTGACGTTTCCGGCGACATATGCGACCTCGCCGCCTGGGAGCATCTCCTCGTGGTCGCTGCCGAGCGCCTGGTAGGTGTCGCCATCGCGAGTGTTGCGCAACTCGATCGGATCGCCGGTCGTGTCGAGGTCGAAGCCGCCAACCGGAATGACATGCCGTAGCGAGATTGCGTTGTAGAAGTCGACCAGCGGGCTGATCCTGAATGGCTCGCCGCCACTCCGTGCTCGCCGCATGAGTGCCTCGATCGAGCTACGGTAGTCGCGCGGCGCCAGCCCCATCGCCTTGAACTGCGCCCGCCACGGCACGACGCGTGGGTGCGCCTGGGCGCTCTCGTACTCGTTGGCCGCGACGTGCGCATCCTGCCAGGCTGTGACCCAGAAGTTGTCGATATCCGGTCGTGGTTGCCGGTTGTCGAGCCCGTCAGTAACCGCAACAGCGATCGTCATTCCAGGGAAGCGCTCGAAGATCTCCGGATCGATGATCAGTTCCACGATGATGGTTCCTTCGGTACTGCTCGAAATGCCGCACGCTGCCGGTGTCGATGATCATGCCACGGCGTCACATCCTCGCTCTATTCCGCCAGCACGCCAGGTCAACGTTCAGTTGTTACGCTTGGACAATGGTGGCAGCGGGTAGTCGGCTTGGGGCAGACGATGCGTTGGATTCTCGTGCTGGTACTGTCTGGAGCACTCCTCGCCTGTCGGGACGACGACGGACCATCCGGGGATGAGGCTGCCGCCCGTCAGGCAACCGAGGATCTTCTGACCCAGGTTCAGAACGGCCAGTACAGTGACGTGTGGGCGTCGTTGCATCCAGACTATCAGGCCGTCATCCCGCAGGAGCAACTGGTTGATTGCGGCGAGGAGTTTCCGGCTGCTTTCGTCACATTTGAAATCCACGACGTTGAGCAACGCGAGTACGCTGCGGATGAGATCGGCCCGATCGATGCCTGGTGGATCGACCTCTCGTTTGAGCTGACCGATGCATTCAGGAATCCCGATGGAACCGTTGGTGTGAGCGATCGCACGCTCCATTTCGTCCAGTCGGGCGACGACTGGGCCTGGTTTCCAGCCACCGGAGAGCTACAGACATTCAAAGACGGAGGCTGCGGCTTGCCGTGGCCGGGCGGTTCTCGGTAGGACCGAATTCGCGAGTGACGGGGATTCGCACGTAGGAATGATCCATCCGTGGCCCGCATCATGCTCTATCGAAGGAAACCTCGCGCAACACTCCTCGAACTTCTCGCACCTCTGGACTTCCTCTGCGATGACCTACCACTTCCGGATGGGGCGCGCGACCCCTCCGGCTGCCCGTCGAATGGCGGACGACAGCCGATTCACCGGCGAAGGTAGACCTCAAACCGGCCATACGTTGGGTCCGTCAGGACCAATATCTGAGTCATTCCCGTCGCGAGGAGCGCCTCGATCTGTTGCCGCAGCTCCTCCGGATAGCGACTGATCTCGCTGCGTGCGTTATCGTCGACAATTAGTGCATGGGAACCCGTCACGTCGAAGATATCCGCGAACGATGGAGGATGTCGCGACTCTTCCGCCTGCTGCTCCCATTCGAGCTGAAGCACGTTCAGCGCAAGGTACTGTCGATCGTGCAGCCCCCACCACCAGCGCTCGTGTCCGACAACTCCTGTCTGGTCTGGGAGCGCCCGGTCAAGTTCGCGGGCGATGTCTGTGTAGTTCGAGACCGCCTGCTTCCGTCTTTGATCCTCTTGGTAGGCATCAACCCCGTCCACAGCTACTGGTAACGTCAGTAGAATCGCCCCGGTGAGCGCGATCATCGCGACCGGACGCTGGTGGATGACGCTCGTGTCGCGCGCAGTGTTTCTCGCCCACGTCAATCCGGTTGCTATTGCCGCCGCGACGGCGATGCAGCATCCCGGCCAGAGTACGATCGTGTAAAGCGGCGCATTGGTGCTGTCGACGAGTGCCAACGTTGCCACACCGACGAGTAGCGTCGTCAGTAGGATGCGGTCGCCAGTCTGTCTCGGAATTCTGGCCCTCCACGCCAGCCAGCCCAGGATCGGGACGATCGCAACGACAAAGAGCCAGGAAGCGATTCCGTTGCCGACAACTCGATCCGAATCAACCAGATGCTGATAGCGACCGATCTCGTCGGTCAGATTGTCGATGTAGAACGTGACGTCGAGGAAGTCAGTCCGACCGGACTTCAACCTCGACTGGCCCCGAAAGTCAGACCGGTGTGCCGCCGCATACAGCAGGTATGGCGTGACGACGACCGCCCATCCGGCAGCAGCCCTCATTACGAGCGCGACAGTCTGTCGTCGAGAATCACCCCGCCATGCCAGCATCGCCATAACGATCAGGACTGCGAATATCCCGAAGAACTGCGTCAAGGTCGCCAGCCCGGCACAGACACCGCTCGCGATTGCCGGCCACGCCCGGCGAGTCTCACTACGCTGGATTGCCAGATCGAGGAACACCAACGTCAACCAGACGAACGCGACGCCCGTCAAGTCATAGCGGCCGGTCCGGCCAACCGCCAGCAGTGGCACGCCAGGCCAGAGATTGACGACGTTGACGCGTAGCAGGATCAGTAATATTCCGGTGATGATCGAGGCGGTCAGGCCGTACCAGCGCAGCCCCAGCCAAGTCGTCGCCCACAGCACAACGATGGCACTAGCGACGGTTACTGCCCGGGCTGTGGCGATTTCGGCTCCGAAGAGAACGAAGCTCAGTGCCTGAAGCAGATGATAGGCCGGCAGCGCGATGAAGTAGTGCTGATCAGCTCCATGAAAGCCGGCGTACAGGTCGGAGCCGAACTCCCCAGTCGTCGCCAGCTTGTAGGATGCTGACATGACCCACGAATCGTCACCGCTCACCAGCGGATACCGCCCCAGATCGGGAACTGTGATCGCCAGGAACACGACCGTCAGCGCCGAGGTGAACGCAATCCAGATAGCGGTCTCCGAACGCGACGGTGTGCTGATCTGCGATGTTCGCAACACTCGCGTTCCTTATCGTGGATGATGGCTGATGTTGTTGACTGTTCCGCCATTGTACGTCGAACCGGGCTTGCGGTAAGCGGGGCCAAAGTAGCCGTTTCCCCTGCAGGCACGACGATGTTTGGAGAGCCCTACCCCTCGATCTGCGGGCTGGGGAAGACGTAGACGGAGGAGACTTCGAGCGGAACCTGCTTGTGGGTTCGCGTGATAATGCGCACTTCCTCAATGTCGCCCGGTAGCGGTCGCGAGCCGACATGGATGGCGACCCGGCGGTAGCCGTGGGTCGTGATGCCGGTGCCGAGCGCCTCGTGCAGGTAGTACCAGCGGCCACTGACGCGTACTGAGAGGGTTACCTCGCCGGTGTAGTCCGGATTGTAGAAGGCGATGTAAACGTACTCGCTGACATCGATGCCGTACTGGAGCCAGACCTCGCGCGCGGCGAGCGCAAGGTAGTCCGGGTTGCGGTAGTTGCGGGCCGTCTCGACGTGCGGCATCAGTGCCAGCATCCCGTCGGCGCCGGTTCGTGCGGCTTCGGCCTGCCCAACGCGCCGGAAGTTGTGGTTGGCGCTGGCAATCTGGAAGACCGGCCGTTGGGTTGCGTCGTAGTCGAAGCGGACCTGTTGGTGGTGTGGCGCCTGGTAGTAGGCTGCCACGATCTCGCCGTTGAGGAACGTCACGCGGTAGATCAGCTCGCGGTCGAGCGGGTGGCCATAGCGTGCCATCCGCTTCTCGATCGGCATTCCGCCGTTCTCGTCGCTGAACCAGAGGTAGTAGTGGATCGTCGTCGCCGTCGCCGATTCGGAAGTCGATTCACTGATCGTGTAATACAGCCCCAGGATCGTGTCGTTCAATCGCAGTGCGCGTTCCGGCTGGGTCATCAGCAGCGGTGCGTGCGAGTAGACCAGTCGCTCGACTTCGGATAGCGTCTGGTCATCGG
Organism: uncultured Chloroflexia bacterium; assembly: GCA_963763325.1. Taxonomy (GTDB): domain Bacteria; phylum Chloroflexota; class Chloroflexia; order Thermomicrobiales; family CFX8; genus JBBECJ01. The sequence continues at coordinate 192,665 of CAVXOL010000019.1, read as the reverse complement.
CCAGCGCATCGAGCCGCTCGACCGAGGTGATGTTCTCGGTTCGGATATGCTCCAGTGCCTCGAACGGATCGCCGAGGCTGCGCGTTTCCGTACGCGGCAGCTCGAAGCGGGCGGTGCTGGTCGTCGCGGCTGTGTGGAGCAGCGCGAACGGAATATAGATAGCCAGGACGAGCACCGGCAACTGCCGTGGACGCAGGAGCCTGCCTATTGTTGCAATGCCGAGGCGCAGCCATGCGCCGGGTAGGGTCATTCGTCGCCCTCGCGCTCAGGGACGTGCTATTACCGCACCGTATACCGTTGTGCGGATAAGTGTAGCAACCATCAGCGATTGGCTGGAACCTCCCAGAAGTCACGATTGCATCACAGATCGTCAACCAGCCAGAATGGCCGGCCGCTGGCTTTCTTGACTCATTCCGCCGATTCCTCGTCCTTCAGCACGCCTGTTTCGTCAACCCAGATCTCCCGGTAGACATGCTGGAACATGAGGTTGTCCGGGTCGCGGCGTGGCCCCTTCTGGGAGTCGGCGCGACGCCGCAGGCGTGCCTTCGGTGGGTCGTCCGTGCGTCCGACCAGTTGCCAGCCCTCGCGCATTCGCTGGCGAACACGCTGTTGAAATGCCTGGTTAGGATCTCGTCCCGTCATCGTCGCTCACTCACCATCATCGCGTTTCCGCACTCGTCCCCTGTTGGGCGCCCAAACGGCAGGTCGCCGATCGACCGACCCTAGAGCCTATCCAGTCGCGCGGCCGAGCGCAACGTCGGTCGCGCCAGGACTCTTGCGTATCCAGCGACGTCGCTGCCTCATGGGACGGCTGGATGGAACGAATTCGTGACGTTAGGGTGGGTTTCGGTGGAGTCGAATTCCTACATACTGACCGAATACACCTGAGAGCCACGTACCGCTGTCGGCGAGTGCAGGTCGAGGAGATCATCAGTCGTGACATCGCGGCGCGTGCGCGCATTTTCCAGTGCTCCAGACGATGTCTGGTCAGTTCTCGATTCATTGACTGCCAGAATTGCGATCGTCGCCAGCGACGGGCAGATTGACGAAGCGAACCGTGCATGGCGATGCCACCCTTCGATCAGTCCGTCACCGATCGATCACGACATTTTCTCTTTCTTCGAGCATGCGTTTGGTGGCGCTGACGCTGACACGATTGCCGCTGGCTTCCGTCGTGTCGTTGCGGATGATGTTTCCTGCTTCGAGCACGCGGTCCCCCCGTCGTTGCGTCACGTCAGTTTCGACAATCTGTTCGGATAGCGCGTTTGCCGGTGGTGGCCCTGGACGGGCTGTCGTGACCATCGAGGAGTGGCCCGGAGATGCCCCCGGTGGCGAGCTCGAGCGCACCGGTCTGACCTCTGATATCACCGAGCTGCGGCAGACGCAGGTCGAGCTTGAGGTGCGAGCGCGTCAGCTTCGCGAGTTGGCCGATGCATCCCTCGCGCTCAATGCGACGTTCACTCTCGATGAGGTGGCATCGATCCTGACCGAGCGGGCACGCGCATTGATTGGCGCGCATTTGTCGGTGACGAGCGTGACCATCAATCAGGACTGGGCACAGGTCATCACGGCCGTTTCCCTGTCCGAGCGCTATACCGGTTGGCGAATCGATCATGGACAACCGAACGGATCGGGCATCTATCGGCTCGTTTGTGAGCGTAATCGGCCGATGCGGTTGACGCAGCAAGAGCTTGAAGCGCACCCCGCCTGGCGTGGATTAGGCGCAGCAGCGGCAACCCACGTCCCAATGAACGGCTGGCTCGCCGCGCCACTGGTGAGCCGTGATGGCTCGAACCTCGGCCTCGTTCAGCTATCGGACAAGGACGATGGAGAGTTCACCGAGACCGACGAATCACTGCTCGTCCAGCTCGCCCAGCTCGCGTCGGTCGCGATCGACAATGCACGCCTCTACAACAGCGCTGAAACCGCCCGGCGCGAGTACCAGATGCTGGTCGAGCAGGTTCCGGCTGTTACCTACCGGGAGATCTACGATCCGGGCGGCGATCTCGCGTCGGGGATCTACTTCAGCCCGCAGGTCGAGGCGCTCCTCGGCTACCCCGTCGAAGAATGGACCAACAAGGCGCGTTGGGCGTCGCTGATTCACCCGGACGACCTTGAGCGGGTCCTCGAAGCCGATCGCGAATCCGACCGGACCGGTGAACTGTTCAGCATCGACTATCGCATGATCGCCCGTGACGGCCGTGAGATCATCGTCCACGACGAGGCGCGGCTCGTGCACGACGCTGACGGTCGCCCGGCAAGTTGGCAAGGCATGTTCGTTGACGTCACTGCCATGCGATCGGCGGAAGACGCGCTACGTCAGAGCGAGGCGCTCTTCCGCAGCGTGTTTGACGATGCATCGGTCGCGATGGCGTTGATGGATCTTGATGGACACTACCTGCGCGTCAATGCCGCCTTCTGTCAGATGCTCGGGTATCACGAGGATGAGTTGAATGCTCTTCATTCAAAGGATGTGACCTATCCGGACGATCGGCACCTGCATCTTCCGTTTGCCAGGCAACTGAGCAGCGAAGAGATCGACAGCTTCCAGATCGAGAAACGCTACCAGCACCGCGACGGCCGCGAGGTCTGGGCGATCCTGAACCTGTCACGCGTACAGGGAGGCCCAGGCGGCCAGCAACAGTATCTGGCGCAGATGCAGGACATTACCGAACGCAAGCGGCTTGAAGCCCAACTGCGCCATGATGCGCTACACGACACGCTGACCGGCCTCCCGAACCGGGCACTGCTGCTTGACCGGCTCGATCAGGCGCTGTCGAGCGCCCGTCGCCACCGTCATCTGACGGCGATCCTGTTCCTTGACCTCGACAACTTCAAAGTCGTCAACGACAGTCTCGGCCACGGCGAAGGCGATAGCTTGCTGGTCGATGCCGCTGCCCGAATCGCCGCCTGCGTCCGGGACGAGGACACTGTCTCGCGGTTCGGGGGTGATGAATTCGCGATCCTGCTGCAATCCATCGAGGACGGTGTCGAGGCAGTCGCGGTCGCCGAACGGATCACGAACGCCTTTGCCTTGCCGTTCAGGCTGGCTGGCCGCGACATCATGATTACTGTCAGTACCGGGATCGTCCTCAGCGAGGGCACGATCGAAACGCCTGATGACCTCCTGCGTCACGCCGATGTCGCAATGTACCGCGCCAAGCATCTTGGCAAGAACCGCTACGACCTCTTCGACGCTGAGATGCACGCATCCTCGTTGCAGCGGCTCCAGATGGAGGAGGAGTTGCGCGAGGCGATCGATGGCGGCCGGCTCTGCCTCGTCTATCAACCAAAGATGTTGCTGGCGACAGACGAGACGGTTGGCTGTGAAGCCCTTGTTCGCTGGCAGCATCCAGTGCGCGGTCTGATCCCGCCGGCAGACTTCATACCACTAGCCGAGGAATCCGGCCTGATCGTTCCACTTGGCGCCTGGGTCGTCCGTGAGGCGTGCCGGCAGGCCGCTGAATGGATCGCGGCAGACAGCCGCCTGAAGACGGGGACACCGCCGTTCGTGATCAGCGTCAACCTCTCAGCGCGCCAGTTTCTTCAGCCGGATCTGATCGAGGTGGTCTCTGCGATCCTGGCTGAGACTGGCTTACCCGCCGAACGGTTGATGCTTGAGCTGACCGAAACGGTTGTCATGGACGATGCTGAGAGCTCAGTCGAGCGCCTGCAACGACTCAAGCAGCTTGGTGTCCTGATCGCCATCGACGACTTTGGGACCGGCTACTCGTCCCTCGCCTATCTGCGCAGGTTCCCGGTCGATGTCCTCAAGATCGATCGCGCCTTTATCGACGGGCTCGGCCGCGAACCGGAAGCATGCGCGATTGTTGCGGCCACGATCGGCCTTGCCCACGCCCTCGGCATTCGCGTCGTCGCTGAAGGCGTCGAAACTGATGCCCAGCTCGCCCACCTCCGCGACCTGGATTGCGACCTCGCCCAAGGCTTCCTCTTCTCCCGGCCGCTGCCTCCTGACCAGATGACCGAGTATTTGTCGCGGGCGCTGGTGAGCGCATCCTGACGTGTGATGCGTGACGTGCCAGGGCAATTGACGCTGTCACCCATCGCGGGAACCGCTCGTTCACACGCGGCGTCTATCCAGTAACAACAGTTGAGACTCCCGATGTGAAAGGGCAACACGAATGAACCTCGGAAACAGGGTCCTGCCGCTCGCAGGCGCGCTGGTCGCGGTGACGCTGATTATGGCGGTCGCGATAACGGTCGGAACCCGCAGCGACTCGGGCGTGACGGCGGCCCAGACTGACGCCTCCCGGACGATCAGCGTCAACGGCGAAGGGCGTGTGTCGCTCCCGCCGGATGTCGTCATGATGTCGGTCGGGGTCGATGAGCGCAACGCCGATCTGAACGCGGCCCAGACGGCGGCCGACGAGAAGATGGACGCCATCATCGCGGCATTGCGCGCCAACGGCGTTGCCGAGGACGACATCCAGACCGGCAACTACTCGATCTACGCCGAGCGCGACTACGAGCGTGAAGGCCAGCCGGTGACCGGCTACGTCGTCTCGCACACCGTGACCGCCAAGATCCGCGACATCGACAATGCCGGTAACGTCATCTCGGCCGCGATCGATGCCGGCGCCAACAATGTTGGTGGCATCTGGTTCGCCCTCGACGACCCGGCCAGCGCGATCCAGCAGGCGCGTGAGCTGGCCGTCGCCGACGCCGAGGCAAAGGCCACCGAGCTGGCCCGGCTAGCGAACGCGACCCTTGGCCCGATCCAGGTCATCAGCGAGGGCTATGCGCCGTCCTCGCCCGCGGTTCCGTACAACGGCGGCGGCGCAGCCTTCGACGATGCCGCTCGCTCGTCCGCCCCGACGATCAACCCCGGCCAGACCGAAGTCGTCCTGACCGTCTACGTCACCTACGCGATCAGCTGATCGAGGGAATCAACAGCGCCGCCTCCCCGATGTGGGGAGGCGGCGTTGCCGTTCCTGAGTCGGGATCGATCTCACGTCTTCACTCCTTCGCGTTTCCCAGTTCGAGTCACAGAAGTCGTGATGCAATGCGAACGCCGTCGCCTCGGCCTTACTGTGGACATCAATCTTCAGATAGATGTTGGCAATATGCCGCTCGACGGTGCGAGGACTCAGGAAGAGCCATCGGCAATCGCCGGTTGCTCATTCCAACTGCGATCAAGTGCAGTATCTCAGTCTCGCGCGGTGAGAGCGCTTGGCCGTTGTTGCAATGGAGGTGTGCGTCATCCGACGTCTCAGGGCAGCCGTGCATTGCGAGTGACAGGATGTCCGGCACCCGGACGACGATTCATGGGTCACCTGCCGGAGAAGTAAGGACATCTCGATCTTGCGAGCTGGTCCAAGGCATTCTGGCACTGCATCAACTGCTCCCGAGCCAGTGCTAGCGTCTCCCGCAGTCGATGTTCCGCGTCCAGCAGGCGCTGCTTGTGTTGGCAGGTGCCATGTGGTTCGACATAGGCATGGTTTCCGGATCGAACCTCGTCACGAACGTCGATAGTGGACTGGAATGACGGGCATGTAGGGGAGTTCATTACGATCGGTCGTAATCGAGAACCACGCCGACATCCACCGGCACGACGGGTGCGGAAACCGGGCGGTTAACCGCCCGGTTGTGATCGCTGTTGGTGTCTCAGCGTGGTCTCAGATTTTGGTCCGATGATTGCTCGGTCAAAGAGTGTCGGTTCACTAGGTTGCTGAAGCCGGCGTGGGTCCCGGGTAACGCCGAACCAGATGGCGTAGTCGCGACGCCTTGACGTGACATGGCGCGATCGGAAGCCCATTCGCTTCAAGATCCGCTGTGTCGGTGGATTGCGCCTGGACGACGGGAGGAGCGATCGGCAGCCCGTTCGCTTCGAGACTCCGTTCCGGTCTCAGCTGCCCGCCATGCGAGATGCCAGTCTCAGTGAACTCCGCCGATCCATCGCGAGCGTGCGCTGTTGTGCATCGGCGGCGGTGGCGCTCAGGTTGACCGTCTCCTTTCTGCCGATGCCGGGCAACTCACCGTCCGGCTGAGTCCCCGTGGCCGTCACTCTGCTTACCACGATCCCCGCGGCCACGAATGTGAGCTTGATGCGATTGATCACCGAACCACTTTGTGCGAACCGTTGCCTGCATGGTGTGTCTCCCGTTCCATCTACTGCTGTTCCGTTGTGGCGGCGACCATGTCGTCAACCACACCAACAGCATGCGCTTGGAACGGGACGCGCACATCGTGGAGAACTACTATCAGCAGACCCATCGGAGCTAGTCATAAACTACTAGTGGGCACGCATGGCGAACTGCGATGGACTGCGCAGCCTGCCTCAGGCAACACCATGGCGAATGGCCCAGGCCGCGACTGCTGTACGTGACTCGAGCCCGAGCTTGTTCATCATGTTGGCGACATGGTTGATGACCGTGCGCGGGCTGATCCCCAGCGGTGCGCAATCTCCTGGTTCGTCTGCCCCTCGACGAGCAGGCGCAGCACGTCCAGTTCCACGTGGCGACAGACCCAGCCATGGTCGGAGCGGTGATGTTTTCGCTACGCTGGCCGCGGCCTCCGTCGCGACAGCCTCGTCCAGCGCTTCGTCGTAGGACATCATCCGACCGGCTGCCCACGCCCTTCCCAACTCGCGGCATCGAGCTGTGCTTGGCGCGGAGCACGACCTCATCGTAACGGTCGTGGTCGGCTGCATACATCCGGGTACCGGTGAGATCGCGCAGCCGGCTGGCTGCTCCGAACAACCGCGCCGCGCGTTCCGGCCGCAGGTCTTCGTAGGCCAGCCAGCCGCACACTTCCAGCGTCTCCGCCGCGAGCACCGGACCGCGCAGCGGGCGCTGGGTCACCACACTCTCCGCGAGCAGCTCCCTGGCCCGAGGGATGTCTCGCTGTTTGAGTGCGAGCATCGCGAGATTCATCTCAGCCGCCGCGATATCCTGTGGGTCCTCGAGACGCGTGCCTCGTGCAGCGCTTGTGCAAAAGCGTCGGCAGCGCGCACGTCATCGCCCAACCCAGCACGTGCCGAGCCCAGGCCGCTGAGCGCGTAGGTCAGCCATTCGCTCCCGATCGCACGGAAGAGCGTCACGCTCTCCTCGAACAGGAGCACGGCGCGCTGAAAGTCCTGGTCTCGCAGGGCGGAGCGGCCAAGGGCGAATAGTCCGAGCCCCGCGGCATCATCCTGTTGGCTCTGGCGCGCGAGCGCGAGCCCCTCGTTGGCGAGGCGCCGTCCCAAGGTGGACTCGCTTGCTCGGCGGCCATCAAGGCGGCGACGACCAGAGCGCTGGCCCGAGTCGGGTCGGAGAGGCGGTCGGCGGACTGCAGGCCCAGCTCGTACCAGCGTGGTGCCTCCGTCAAGTATCCAAACCGCCTCCAATACTGCCAGAAGTAGGGCGAGACCGTCAGTTGCAGCCGTAGCGCGGTCTCCGGATCATGCTCGACGCCCCAGCGTGAGCGCGGTACGCAGGTTGTCGCGTTCGAGCTCACACTGGTCGAGCCACGCGCGCGCGTTCGCTGTGGACCAGTCCAGCCGGATCGCCTCGAACCATTGGCACAGGTAGCGAGCAGACGCTGATAGGTCGCATCCTCTTCTCCAGCGGCGGCGAGCTGTTCCAGTCGCGTACTCGTGGATCGTCTCCAGCATCATGAACCGGCGTGGAGCCATCCTCCGCTCGACCCGGCGCACCAGACTGTGATCGACCAGTGCGCTGAGGCCGTCAACACTCGTCGCCGGTCTCCGTCACGGCTTCCGCCGCCTCCAATGTCCAGTCACCACGGAAGACGGCGAGCTGCCGGAAGAGCCGCTGCTCGTCCGGCGTGAGCAGGTCATAGCTCCAGGCGATCGTGTCGCGCAGCGTCTGCTGGCGGGACGGCTGGTCGCGTGGGCCGTCTACGAGCAGCCGCAGGCGATGGTCCAGGTTTGCAAGCAACGCACTGGGCGACAGAAGCACGGACGCGGGCGGCGGCCAACTCAATCGCCAGTGGCAAGCCATCTACCCGCGCGCAGATGGCGGCGATGTCGCCGCGTTCGCCTCGGTCAGATCGAAGTCCGATCGCGCTGCTCGCGCGCGCTCGACGAACAGTCGTATCGACGCGACCTCACGAAGCTGGTCGAACGGCGGCAGCCGCTCGGCATCGGCCAGCGGCAGCGGCTCGACCGAGATGTTCTGCTCGCCTGAGAGGTGTAGCACGCTGCGGCTGGTGACCAGGACAGTCAACTGCGGACAGGCTGCGAGCAGCTCACCAACGACAGGTGCGGCTTCCAACACCTGCTCGAAGTTGTCCAACAGGAGCAGCATGCGCCGCTGACCAATCGCACTCGCGAGACTGGCGTCGATCGAGCCGTGGCCGGCGTTCCGCACGTCGAGCACCTGCGCGATTGCGGTCGGGACGAGAGCTGCGTCGCGGATCGCCGCCAATGCGACAGTAGCGACGCCATCGGGGAAATTCCCGGCGACCCGCTCGGCAACGGCCATCGCGAGGCGCGTCTTGCCGACGCCACCCGGGCCAGTCAACGTGACCAGTGAGACATCCTCGCGCACCACCAGGGCACTGATCGCGGCAACGTCAGTTTCGCGGCCGATGAGTCGCGTGCGTGGCAACGGAAGGTGTGGAGTCGCAGTCATAGCGCCAACCTTTGCCATGTGGTGTCGTCCGTATCGACATCATGGTGGCAATGCGCAATGTAGTCAACCCGGTTAACGCAGTGTCGCCTCTATCACTGATGATGTGAGGAGATTTCAGGATTCCTTGTGCAGATTAGAACTGCACGACCGTAAACGTCTCCGCTGCCGCGAGGCCGAACGGTGCGCCGATCGCGGCAGCCCGCTCGCGCCAGGCGATTCGTAGCTCGTCCGGATCGCTCGTCTGCGAGCGATGGTCGAGCCGGGCGACGATCTTGCGTTCCAGCGTGCTTGAAATATCTACTGCTGTCGACGCAATCAGGCTTGCGAAGAGCCAGACCTGCGTGACAGCATGTGTCGGCAACCCCTCGGCGATCTGCTCGGGGAAATAGTGATGGTCCCGTGCTGCTGGGTAGACGGCGTCGAGGACGACCCTGCCAACGACCCGGTGGTCGCGATGGGCAATGTAGGGCGGATATGGCCGCTCCGGATCGTGGGTGAAGACACACGCCGGCTGGAACTCACGAAGTAGCCGGACGATCTGCGCCCGGAAGTTCAGCGTATCCTCAAGCTCTCCATCTTTTCCGTCGAGGAAACGGACAGCGGTGATGCCGAGCCGGGCGGCTGCCGCACGCTGCTCGCTGATCCGTGTCGCGGCAACCGCCGCCGCCGTCAGCTGCCGGTCGTCGCTCCCCTTCTCTCCAGCCGTGCAGACGGCCAGCCGTACCTCGCAACCCCGCTCCACCAGCAGTGCCAGCGTTCCGCCACACCACGACTCGATGTCATCCGGATGCGCGCAGATCGCCAGCACCCGCCCACGTGACGGCAGTTCGGCCTGCTTCTGGATGGGGGATTGCATCGGCGCCTCCTTCGATCGGGACGTGGGTCAGGCTCAGCCGCGTCCAGTCACTCTCTCCGTGTCTCAAGCGTCAACTGCACGACAACGAACTCGTCGGTGCTCCGGCGATAGATCTCAACATCGATCGTATCGCCGGGCTGGAACTGGTAGAGCAGGTTGACGAAGGGATGCTCACGGTCGATCTGCTGGCCGTTGATGCTGGTGATGATATCGCCTTCGACGATCCCTCCGTCGCGAGCCGGGCCACCGGATGGCGCGCTCGTGACGAGGATTCCGAAGTCAACCGGCAACCCCTCCGAGCCGGCGACCAGCGGATTCAGCGCGACGTACGACACGCCGAAGTATGGGCGGTTGACCTTGCCCTCCTCGATCAGGATCGAGACGATCTGCTGGACAGTTTCGCTGGCGATCGCGAAGCCAAGACCATCGGCGTAGCGGCCGTCGGATGCCTGGTGGATGGCGTAGGTGTTGACGCCAATCACCTCGCCGGACAGGTTGAAGAGTGGCCCACCAGAGTTGCCTGGATTGATCGGCGCATCGTGCTGGATCAGGTTCTCGGATGTCACACCGGCATCCACCTCCAGTCGCCGACCCAGTGCCGAGATGACGCCGGTCGTGACAGTGTTCGTGTAGTTGCCGAGCGCGCTGCCTATCGCGATCACTGTGTCGCCAGGGCGGAGCGCGTCGGTGCTGCCGAGTGGGACGGTTCCTGGCACGCCGGACTCGATCTTGACGACGGCCAGATCGGTAAACGGATCGGTCCCAATCATCTGCGCCTCGACAACGGTGCCGTCGTGGAAGATCACGTCGATCGCGTTACTCCCGTCGACGACGTGGTTGTTGGTGACGATATAGCCGTCGTCTGAGACGACGAACCCGGTCCCGCTGCCGACCGGCTGGAGGTCGCTGCCACTGTCGAAGAAGCCCGCGAAGACCTGCTTGTTGATGACGGTGACGACGGCCGGGTTGACACGAGTGACGACGTCGGCCAGCGGTTCACTCGATGTCCCGTCGTCGCCGGTCACGACCGGAATCGCCGGAGTCGATGTCGGCTGGCTTTCCTGAGTGGCTTCGCCGCCTGCTGCCGTTGGCTCGCTGGTCGCCTCAGGTGTTGCAGTTGCGGGCGTCTGTGGTGTGACAATGCTGCCGGTTGCGGTGCCGTCAGCCGCCTGCCGGCCTGCGAAAGCCCCGGCTGTCCCGCCCGCGATTGCGCCTAGCAGGACAGCGACGACTGCCACGATCAGTAGCGTCGAAAAGCCATAGCGTGGATCGTTCACTAGTACCGTTCCTCTATTGCAGAGCACTCTCGATCAAGTATCGAGCAGCGATCTGGCGCTGACGACGGTACTTCTGTCCTGACGACAGGACTGCGAGGCTGCGTGAGACGACGAGGACGCCCGCCGGGCTGGCGAGCGTCCTGGGCAAAGGGGGTTGGGTCGAGCGGCACGGGCCGCTCATCGCGTGGGTGCGTTAGAGGCCGTCGGGCCGTGTTCCAAGCGTCACGTCGAGCGTGAGCGTCTCAGCGCTTGATGACCGGTAGACAGTCAGCTCGACCGTATCACCTGGCTCGTACTCGAACAGGAGATCCGTGAGCGTATTGTCTTCGTTGACCGCTTCACCGTTGATGTGGGTGATGACATCGTCAACCAGGAGGCCGGCATCAGCGGCCGGGCCTGGCTGGATCTCGACGATCAGCGCGCCGTGGTCGATATCGATTCCGAGCGTCGCGGCCGTCGTCGGCGAGAGTGGCTGGAAGGTGATGCCGAGATACGGTCGCTCGACCCGACCTTCGGTGATAATCGCCTCGCTGACCTGGGCGACGGTATCACTCGGGATCGCGAAGCCGAGTCCCTCGGCTGAGATGCCGGTGCCGGACTGCCGGACAACCAGCGTGTTGACACCGACGACCTTGCCGTCGAGCGTGAAGAGTGGGCCACCGGAGTTGCCAGGGTTGATGGCGGCGTCGTGCTGGATCAGGTTGTCAACCGCGGCGCTGGTGCCCTGCACGCTCCGACCAATCCCGGAGACAATCCCTTCGGTGACAGTGTTCGTGTATGAGCCGAGCGGGCTGCCGATCGCGATGATGCGCTCGCCCGGTCGAAGTTCCGCGGAGTTGCCCAGTTCGACGTAGCCCGGTATCTCGCCGTCAACCTTGATGATGGCCAGGTCGGTCAGTGGGTCGGTCCCGATCAGTTCGGCATCAACCTCGGTGCCATCAGCGAAGATGACAGAGACGTCGTCGCTGCCCTCAACGACGTGATTGTTGGTCACGAGATAGCCATCTTCAGTGATGAAGAACCCGGTGCCGGTGCCGGCTGTCTGCGGTTCGCCCTGCTGATCGTAGAAGCCATCAAATTCCTGCTGGTTGATGACGGTCACGACGGCCGGGTTCACTTCTTCAACGAGGTCGGCCAGCGAGAACAGTTCGGCCTGATCGACCTGTCCGTCACCGTCGAGATCGTAGACCATCAGCGGATCGTCGCCGCTCTCGTCGTCGTTCGTACTGACGCTCGTCTGCTGGCCGACCGGCTCGTTGGTCTCGGTTGCGGGCTGGTTGGAAGTCTCTTCGCCCTCCGGCGCCGTCGTCGTCAACGTCGAAGTCGTGTCGCTGGCTCCGGCATCGTCCGAATCGTCGTTGTTGCCTCCTGTTGAGCAGGCAGCCAGCAGGCCGATCGTGACGACGAGGATGACACTGAGAATGAGTGTCCTGAACAATGTGAGTCTGGATGTCATGTGGGCTGGCTGCCTTTCCCGGTGTCTGGGCGGCTCGACCATCGCGAGCCCGTAGCGGCTATGGCATGATCGCATCCGCCGCTGGACCGGGGCGTCCCGGTACATGTCCCAGTATCAACGGGCGATATGAGCTTCGCGTGAAGCAAACCTGAAAGTTGTCTGAATCAACCAGTGAGTCCGCCGCATCGACGCGCTGCGTCCCCACCTTCCAGCGACAATCGCAGGTTCACGTCTACGTCTGCATCGCTCGTGCCACGGGCGGCAAAGCCGTTCTCTCGTCGCGCGTTCCTGCGTGGCGTGGCTGGGCTGACCGGGCTGGCCGTCCTCTCTCTGGCCGGTTGCTCCATTGGTGACGACGCTGACCCGCCGCAGGTGCTGACCTCGACCGACCAGTACCCCGATACGAGCACACTCGCCAGTGTCGACTGGCTAGCCGAACGGATCGACGACCCGAATCTTCGCCTGCTCGACTGCTCGTCGCTCGATCGGTATCGGGACGGACATCTTCCCGGCGCGACCCACGTCTGGTGGCAGGATACGATCGAGGTCAACAACAACACCTACGGAATGCTGACCGGCGCTCCGACGCGGGCAGACATCGTCCGTGAGACGGGCATCACTCCCGAATCGATGGTCGTCTGCTACGACGACCGTGGTGGTCAGTACGCAGCGCGAATCGCCTGGATGCTGCACGTCCAGAGCTTCTTCAACGTTCGCCTGCTCGACGGTGGCAGTCAGGGATGGCAGTCCGCCGGCCACGGCCTTACCAGCGACAGAGCGGACCTGCCTCCCGGCGTCGATCGAGCCGGTCCAGAATGAATCCGTCATCGCCCACGGCAACGACATCGCCGTCCGCATCAACGATCCTTCCTACGTCGTGATCGACACCAGGACCGACTCTGAGCGCGCCGAAACCTGGTTCGATCGCCTGCGCGTTGGCACGATCCCCGGTAGCCGCCGTATCTCGCGCACTGACTTCCTGACTCCGGAAGGATACGCCCTGCTCGCGCCCGATCTCCTCCGCGAGCGGCTGTCTGCCGCAGGCATCACGTCTGACGCCTCTGAACTCGTTGTCTTTGGTCTCCACGGCACGCTCGCCTGTCTGCCGTATGTCGCCCTGCGCGCCCTCGGCTACCCCAATGTCCGCGTCTATGACGGCTCCTGGGCCGAGTGGGGCGCGAACACGGAGTGGCCAGTCGAGCCGTAGCTTGCACGAGCCTAATATGGCGGCCCCATCCGCTCCATCAACGCCGACAGTTCGCGGTGGTCGTGTTCGTCGAGGTACTCGTCCACCGGCTCGCGCAGGTGCGCTGCCTTGAAGACGCTGACGCGGCGCAGGATCTCTTTCGCGCCGAGCAGCGGGAACTGCCGCCGCCAGTGCGCGACCGGGAGGAAGTGGTCATAGGCGGCGCGTGCCCCGCTGAAATCCCCAGCTCGGAACAGATCGTAGGCGCGTGCAAGGTCGCCAACACCGACGCTTCCGGGAATCGCTCCATCTGCTCCGCGCGCCAGATCGTCGAGCAGGTACGAGCCACCGGACAGCACACCGACGCGATCTCCGAGCAGTCGCTTCAATTCGGTGATGCGATGACCGGAACTGGCCGGCGCTTCTTCCTTCACGTATGCAATGTTGGGGAACGCCTCGTGCAGGCGAACGACCTCTCGCGGGGGAACCGAGACAACGGCATCCTGTACGATGACCGGAATGGCAACCGCCTCGGCAATGGACCCGAAATGGTGTTGAAGCGCTGCCGCCGTAACGGCTCCGAACAGCGGCGGAGTCGCAAAGACGCCCACTGCGCCCACCGCCTCCGCATGCCGAGCCAGCGCCACCGTCTCGCCAGTGTTCGCCGCCGATATGCCGACGATAACCGGCACTCGCCCGCCTGCTTCATCGATCACGACCTCGGCAAGCCACTCGCGCTCGGCCAGGCTCAGCTTGTGACACTCGCTGGCCCCACCAACTGCCGCCAGCCCGTGCGCCTCAGCATCCAGCAGGTAGTTCACCAACCGACGCACGTCTTCCTCATCGACGTTCCCGTTGGCATCGAAGGGCGTGTAGACAATCGGCAGGATGCCGTGCAGTCGCTGTTGCAACATGGAGCCTCCTGATTCGAAGTGCGGTTAACATGACGCATATGAGGCAGCGTGGAAATCCCGACATTGACATGACGTGAGGAGCATACGTCGAATGACAGCCTACCGCGCAGACATCGTCGGCAGCATGTTACGGCCATCGTGGTTGCTGGAGGCGCGCGAGCAGCATCGCGCCGGAGCGATCACCGACGCCGAGTTCAAGCGGATCGAGGACCGCGCCGTCGATGAGTGCATCGCCATCCAGGAAGCGGCCGGCGTCGATGTCATCGCCGATGGCGAGATGCGGCGAAATGTCTTCGCCAGCCAGCTCGTCCAGGCCGCCGAGGGGTTCGATGTCATCTCAGGCAATACCGTTGACTGGTTCCGGCTCGACGGCAGTATCGACACCAGCCCGGTTACTGTCGGGCTGACTGGCAAGATCCGGATGAAGCGTAACCTCTCGGCAGAGGAATTCGTCTACCTGCGCGCCAGAACCGACAAGCCGACCAAGATGACGATCCCCAGCCCAACGATGTATGCCTACTACTGGGTGCCGGGGGTCTCCGATGCCGCCTATCCCTCGACCGACGCCTACATGGCCGACGTGACCGACATTCTGCGCAACGAAGTCGAGCAACTGGCGCTACTTGGAGCGACCTACATCCAGATCGACGCGCCCGAGTTCGGGATGCTGCTCGACCCGCATCAGCAGGCCTGGTTCGCCAGCAAAGGCTTCGAACCCGATCGGATGCTCCACGACGGCATCGACATGATCAATGCCGTCATCGACGGCCACCCCGGTGTCACCTTTGGCCTGCATGTCTGTCGTGGGAACGACGCAGGCCGCTACATGGCGCGTGGCTCATACGCAGCCCTCGCATCCGAAGTCTTCCGCCGCACCCACGCCGAGCGGCTGCTGCTCGAGTACGACGACGAGCGCTCCGGGGATTTCTCGCCACTGGCTGATGTTCCGGACGACAAGATTGTCGTCCTCGGGCTGATCACGACGAAGCGGGCGACGATGGAATCCGCCGACGACCTCGTCGCGCGCATCACCGAAGCCAGTCGCTACGTTCCGCTCGACCGCCTCGCCCTCTCGCCACAATGCGGTTTCGCCTCTGTCGCCAGCGGCAATCCTGTTCCCTGGGAGATCCAGGAACCGAAGCTCCGCCTCGTCGCTGAGGTGGCGCGACGTGTCTGGGACGATTGAGGTGGCAGGTATCAGGTGGCAGGGGAGGCCTGGCTTATAAGCTAGGCAAAACTCCTGCCACCTGTTACCTGATACCTGTCACCTCGTTCTTCGCCTCACCCGCTAACGCGCCGATCAGATTGTCGAGCGCGATTTCGACCGAGCGGCGATTGGCCTCCGGGGTGTTCCAGCCGATGTGTGGGGTGAGGATGAGATTCGGTAGCCCGCGCCAGGGGTTGTCCGCCGGAAGTGGCTCGTCCGCGAAGACGTCCAGCGCTGCCCCGGCGATACGACCGTCGCGCAAGGCACTGACCAGCGCGTCCTCATCGACCAGTTCAGCGCGAGCAGTATTGATCAGAAACGCCGTTTGCTGCATCAGTCGGATCCGTTCGGCCGACAGCAGCCGGTCAGTGTCGGGCGTATGCGGCAGGTGCAGTGTCACGACATCGGACGCCGCCAGCAAGTCGTCCAGTTCGGCAAAGGACGCGCCCATGCCAGCCAGACGCTCCAGCGACGGGTTCCGCGTCCATGCTAGCACCCTCATCCCGAGCGCGCTACAGAGTTGGGCGACACGTGTGCCGATACCGCCCAGCCCGATGATTCCAACCGTCTTGCCGGACAACTCAACGCCCATGACGTTGTCGCTCGGCCAGCCACCATCACGCATCGCGGCCGCCAGCGGAACCGTCTTGCGGGCCAGCGCCAGCATCAGCCCCAGCGCATGTTCGGCGACGGCATTGCTCCCGTACCCTGGCGTGTTCGAGACGACGATCCCCAACTCGGTCGCCAGCGGGATGTTGACGAACGTCGACACCCCCGTTCCGACCCAGGCGATTGCCTTCAGGTTCGGTGCAGCAGCCATCACCTGGTCAGGAATCGACCAGAGCAGCAGCAGCCCCTCTGCGTCGCCGATGCGCGCCAACCACTCGTCGTTGCTCGCGGGCCGCCCGTTGTGCCAGGCGAGTGCGATTCCTCGTCGTGTGAGCCTCTCCCACGGAGCGTCTTCGATCAGCGTCCAGGTTTCCTCATCTCCGTCGGCGCAGACGATCGAGTGATGAGTAGCTGTTCGTCCCACGGTCAGACGTCCGTCAGAAGCGGATTGCGCCCCAATCCGACCATCTGCGACCAGATCTCCGGGTATGGAAAGAAGCAGATCAATCGCAACGGTACGTCTCCACTGTTCATAAAGGCGTGTGGTGTGTCCGCAGGGATGTTCACGATGTACGGTCCCCTCGCGTCGAATTGGGTGTCGCCGATGATGTAGCGCATCTGACCTTCGAGCAGGACGTGTACTTCCTCGGTCGTGTGGGTGTGCAGTCTTGGACCACCTCCGGGGGCGGTTTCGGTCACGATTACCGAACTCATTGCAAACCCATGCTTCGAGCCCTCCATGATGTACCCTCGTTCGCCTGGTTCGATCACGAAGGGTTCGAGATCATCCATCGTGATGAGGTGCTTCATTGCCGCAATCCTCTCATGGTTCAAGACGGACGGTGGAATGGATTACAGGATCGGTCATTGTGAACACCGCCGACCTCTGCCTGCGCCGAGAAGATACTGTAGTATGCCAGCGATTCCTGATCGCATAGAGTAACCATCTCCGTGCGCTGGCACAGGTTGATGGCTGATGGATGAAGGTTGAAAGCGAATGAAAACCTACGACGCGGTCATCATCGGCGGTGGACACAACGGGCTCGTCGCCGCCTGTTACCTCGCGAAGGCGGGGTACGATGTCTGTGTGCTTGAGCGCTATCACACGGTCGGCGGTGCAGCGATCTCCGAGGAGTTCGAGGACGCCCCCGGCTTCATCGCCTCGACCGGCTCGTACGTCCTGTCGCTGGCCCCGCAGAAGGTGCTCAACGAACTGGATGTCTGGGAACATGGGCTGGAACTGATCGAGCGCAACCCGCGCTTCTTCATGCCCTTCCCCGACGGTCAGTACCTCGTCTACTGGAACGAGCCGGAGCGGATGATCGAGGAGGTTCGCAAGTTCTCGCAGAAGGACGCCGACAATTTCGCCTACTACGATGACTTCGTCGAGCGCGCGTGCCAGGTGATGGACCAGTTCATCCTGCGACGTCCGCCGAGCTTCGCCGAGTTCGCCGGTGCCTTCAACCAGAAGGGCGACGCCCACGTCTTCCAGAAGCTGATCCTCGGCTCGTCGGGTGATATGGCCGAGTACTTCTTCGAGAGCGAGCAGATCCAGGCAGGGATTGCCGCCTCCGGGCTGATCGGCACCTTCCGTGGGCCGCGAGATGCCGGCACCGGCTACGTCAAGCTCTACCACTCGATGGGGATGGCGACTGGCAGCCGGGGCCGCTGGGCGTATGTGCGTGGCGCGATGGGTGGCGTCACCAAGGCACTGGCCAGCGTTGCCCGCTCGCACGGCGTCGACATCCGCACTGGCACTGACGTCGAGCAGGTCATCGTTCGCGACGGTGTCGCGACCGGCGTCGCGCTGGCGAGCGGCGAGGAGGTCTATGGCAAGACCGTCCTCTCGAACGCCGACCCCAAGCGTACCTACCTCAAGCTCGTCGAACGTGACCAGTTGCCGGATACCTATCGCCGTGACATCGAGGCGATCCAGATCGAGTCGCCGGTCATCAAGATCAACCTCGCGATGGAGGAACTGCCGCAGTTCACCGCCCTCGACGGCGATGGCATGCAGCAGTCCTGGGGGCAGACCGGCGGCCTCTTCATCGCGCCAAACATCGACTACATGCAGCGCGCCGTCGAGGACGCCCGCAATGGCCGCCCCAGCGACTACCCGTTCTTCAACATTCACTCGCAGTCGGCCGTCGATCCCTCGGTCGCCCCTCCCGGCAAGCACACGCTCTCGATTTTTGCCCAGTACGTGCCGTATGAGCTGGCCGACGGTACCTGGGACGAACGCCGCGACGAGATCGCCGGACACTTCATGCGCCGCTTTGCCGAATACGCGCCGAACGTCATGGACGCCGTCATCAGCATGCAGGTGCTGGCGCCGCCCGACATCGAAGCGCGCTTCGGGCTGACCGGTGGCCACATCTTCCAGGGCGAGTTGGTCCCAGAGCAGGCGTTTGACATGCGCCCCGTCCCCGGCTCGTCATCGTATGAGGGTCCGATCCGTGGCCTCTACCTCTGCGGGTCCGGCGCCTGGCCGGGTGGCTGCGTGATGGGCGCGCCGGGCCACAACGCCGCCCACGAGGCGATCGACAACCTGCGCGCTGGCCGGCACGGATAGCTGGATGAACGGGAGGTTGGAGGCGATATGGACAACGATCGCCCGGTTGTGACCATTTTCGGCGAGCGGGTCGCGCTCGGTCCGCTCCGCCCGGAGCTCTACGCGCTCCACACTCGCTGGGTCAACGAACCCGAGGTTGGCTGGAATGTGTTCGGTCTGCCGCAAACGCGTACGCTCCAGCAGGAGAGCGAATGGCTCGACGCCGAGCTCCAGGACCCGCACAGCATCTACTTCCTGATCTACGCGCAGGACAAGTGGCGTCCGATTGGTACCACCAGTCTGACGGCGATCGACTTCCGGCGCGGTACCGCCATGTTCCGGATCCTGATCGGTGATCCCGCTGACCGTGGCAAGGGTCTCGGTACCGAGGCGACCCGGCTGGTGCTCGACCACGCCTTCAACGTCCTCAGCCTGCACAATGTGATGCTGAACGTCTTTGGCTTCAACCTGGCCGGAATTCGCTCCTACGCCAAGGCGGGCTTCCGTGAGATCGGCCGCCGCCGCGAGTGCGTCCCCCGCGACGGTAAGCTCTGGGACGAAGTGTTTATGGACTGCCTGGCGACGGAGTTCACGACTGAGGTAGCCCGCCCTTACAGCCTTGCGACAGAGTGATCCTGCGATTCGTTGAGCGCGAAATCTGAGAGGAAATCCTGATGCTGCTGAGCCTCATCTCCGCCGAGTCGAGTGCCCGGAGATGTTCAGGTCGCCTGTCATGCTGGCAGCCGTCGGTTCGGCCATCGCCTCTAGAGCAGGATCATTGGTTCTTGTCTAATCGACCATTGCTTCGACAACACAGGAGCACGTGAGATGATCTCAATCATTCGGGTCGTCGGACCGCTCCTCTTCAGCGCTGTCGGCCGCTTCGGCATCTTCTTCATGTTCATCGCGTTCAACCGCTTTGGCCGACGCCTCTGGCGCTGGTTCTGGGAATGAGCGGCGGGAATCGGGAATCGGGAATGGCGGAGATGGCCGTCCGTTCCACGCGCCCCGATTCCCGAACCATCATCATTGCTCGTACACCGTCCGCCCCAGATGGCCGCCGAGGATGTTCCATGGTGGCTGGTTCTCCGGGTGCCACTCGAAGCGGGCGCGTTCGAAGTACTGGACGGTGTAGGTCTTGCCGTCCTGCGGGTTAACCTCCTTGAACTCCTCCGAGATTGGGAAACCCAGCACGGCCAGGCCGCCGTGCTTGTACCAATAATCGCGGAACCCAAAGCAGAGGTAGTGGCCCGTCTCGCTGTAATAGTCGCAGTTCGCGTTGGCGCTGCCGGTGACGCGCCGGAACGGCTGCTCGTCGGCGCGGTCCTCGGTCAGCTCGGCGCCGAGCCGGCCGAGCAGGATGTCGTAGCGCTCCGGCCACATCCCCGGTTGATGCTCCATCCGTACCCGTTCGAAGTACTGGACTGTCATCCCGTTCCATTCGAACTCGTCGGAGATCGGGTAGCCAAACAGCTCCAGCCCACCAAAGCGGTTCCAGTAGTCGAGAAAGTTGCCTTTGACGGTGTGGCCGGTCTCCGGGAAGTAGCGCTCGTCCATGCCGGCCATCGCCTCGACGGTGTCGAAGCGGAAGCCCCGCTCGCGAAGCCGGTCGATGATCCCCTGCAGGGCCGCCGCGTCCGACGATGCCGCGCCAACGTGGAAGAGACCGATCCCGCCCGGGATCGCCTGATCGACGACCCGCTGCGTGACCTGAGTCGCGCTCAGTCCGTTCCAGCCGAGCGAGTCGGTCGACCACATCACGTTGATCGAGTACCCGTTGGCGGCCAGATCGTTCAGGACACCGTCGTTGTATTCCCCATATGGTGGCCGGAACCACGGGCGCATATCGACGCCGGTGATCGCGCGGACTGCGTCCTCAGTCCGCTTGAGCTGGTCCGCCCGTTGCGCGCTCGAGAGCGTGTTGAACGATGGATGGTTCCACGAATGGTTGATCAGATGGTGGCCCTCGTTGACGATCCGCTGGAGCAGATCCGGATTTGCTTCGGCCCAAACGCCGGTCATCCCGAAGCTGGCGCGGATGCCGTTCTGTGCCAGCGTGTCGAGTATCTGCGCTGCATACCCCCGGTCCGCTCCGGCGTCGAATGTCAGCGCGTAGACCTTCTCGTCGGTATCGAACTGCCGGATCGTCCAGACGTCTGCTGCCCGCGCCGGTCTCAGCAGTTGGCAGCGCTGCCGCCAGCATCAACCCGCACACGATTGCCAGGGCCACACCGATCCGCCAGGCACTGTTCACCAGACCCGCGCGTCTCATCACCTGCTCCAGTTTGCGTCACGAACACAACAATTTCAGGATGTCATCATCCCATTACAACACGAACGATGGCGAGACAGTGACGGTTCCAACGAAGTGGGAACAATCTATCCTCGCGACTGGAACTCGGCCAGAATAGCGTCGCCCATCTCGCTGGTTGTGGCTTTGCCACCCAGGTCCGGCGTCTGGACGACGCCGGCCGCCAGCACTGCCTCGATGCTGTCGAGCAAAGCCGAGCCAAGCTCTTCCTTGCCGATGTGGTCGAGCAGCATCTTGGCCGTCCAGATCTGGCCGATCGGGTTGGCGATGCCGCGTCCGGCAATGTCGGGCGCCGAGCCGTGCACCGGCTCGAACATTGACGGGAACTGCCGTTCGGGGTTGAGGTTCGCGGCTGGCGCCATCCCTATCCCGCCCATCACGGCAGCCGCGAGGTCTGAGAGGATGTCGCCAAACAGGTTGGAGCCAACCACGACATCGAACGACTCCGGCCGCGTCACGAAGTAGGCGGCCAGCGCGTCGATGTGGAACAGGTCGGTCCGGACACCGGGATAGTTCGCGCCAACCTCGCCGACGATTTCGTCCCAGTACGGCATCGTGATGTTGATGCCGTTCGACTTCGTCGCCGCTGTCAGGTGCTTGTCGCGTTTGCTGGCCACCTCGTAGGCATAGCGGATCACCCGCTCGGTTCCCATCCGGGTGAAGACGGTCTCCTGGATCGCCATCTCGTATGGCGTCCCGGTATGGATCCGGCCGCCCATGTTTGAGTACTCCCCCTCGGAGTTCTCGCGGACGACGACGAAATCGATCGATCCCGGCGCCTTGTCGCGCAACGGCGACTGGACCCCCGCCAGCAGCTTGGCAGGCCGCAGGTTGATGTACTGCTGGAAGGTGCGCCTGATGGGGATCAGCAACCCCCAGAGCGAGATATGGTCCGGCACGCCGGGAAAGCCGACCGCGCCGAGGAAAATGGTCTCGTAGCCGCTCAGGATGTCCAGTCCGTTGGACGGCATCATCTCGCCGTGCTCGGCGTAGTACTGGCAGCTCCACGGGAACCATTCAAAGTCGAACGACAAGCTGCCATCCATCGCCGCCGCTGCTTCGAGGATCTTGATCCCTTCGGCCACCACCTCTGGGCCAATCCCATCCCCCGGAACCACCGCACAACTCACCCGCATCGTCACCCCTCTCTCCCTCGCCGCCACGTCGGCCGGTCCCGGTATCGTAGCCGCAATGGTCCAACCCGTCGATTGCAGAGCCAGATCGTGTCGCCCAGGGACACGAACGGAATGAGGAACAGCCCCCGCATCTCTGGCATCCTGAAACGTCGTGAGTGATCGCCTGGCCGTGAAACACACGGAGTGTCCCAAGACGCGAACGCTGCACTAGCCGCCTGGCGCGCACCTCTGTCTTACGTTGAGGGATCCTTCAATGCGGTCAGGAAGACATGCAAGTGGCACTGTTCCTCGTCCACCGCGCACGTTTGGTGAGTGGCAACTGGCCGTACAATGGCGGGGCAGACGATAGGGGGAGGATGATGACCATGCGTGAACGACCTCGACGAGTCGGGTTGATCGGATTCGGCGCGATCGGCCAACCGGTCGTTGAGCTCGCGACGCGCTACTCAGACGAGATCGATATCATCGCCGCCTGCACCCGCACTGGCATCCCAAGAGCCAGTGGCACGAGACTGCCTGTTGTTGGGACGCTCGACGAACTGCTTCGGCTCCGGCCGGATGTCGTCGTAGAGATTGCCGGCCATGACGCGCTCCGAGAGCACGGGCCGCATGTCCTGACGGCTGGCATCGACCTCGTCGCGGTCAGTGTCGGCGTCCTTGCCGTCCCAGAGGTCGAACGGGACCTGCTTGACGCAGCACGGGAAGGTGGGAGCCAGATCCGCGTGGCGTCCGGCGCAATTGGGGCGCTGGACGCACTCGCGGCGGCCGCGATCGGGGGCATCGAGCGGGTCACCCATACGACCCGCAAGCCGGCAAGAACGCTGCTCGGAGCCGAGGCGGACGGTATGACCGAGGCGCGCGATGTCTTCAACGGTCCTGCTCGCGAGGCGGCATTGCGCTTCCCGGAAAGCGTCAACGTCACCGCCGCTGTCAGCCTGGCTGGGATCGGCTTCGACCGAACCATCGTTCGCGTCATCGCTGACCCAGCCGTTGACCGCAACGTTCACCAGGTGGAAGCCGAAGGCGACTTCGGACTCCTCCGCTTCGAAATTCGCAACGTCCCATCCGATGACAACCCCAAGACCGGCCGGATCGTCGCGATGAGCATCGTCAGCACGCTCCGACAGCCGGGCTTGCCGCTGTCGATTGGCTGAAGGGAATCGGAAACGTCGTTTGAGGCATGCAGGAAAGGGAAGGAGGACTGCCTCGACCCGGTCCCCATCCCGCATGCCTCAGTAGTGTCTACGTCCAGCGCTTCTCGACACCCGTCTCAAGCCAGGTCTTGAGGTTGCCCAGCTCCTCCGTCCAGCCGGAGTTGACGCCGTTGTAGAGTTCGTCCCAGTTGTCGCCGTCGCCGAAGCCGGTGTGGGTTAGTCGCAGGAGCGTCCCATCAGCTTCGGGGATCAGTTCGATCGTGCAGGTCGTGATGCCGTACTTCGGGCGCTCGTCCCAGGTGAAGGTGATCCGGCGTGGCGCGTCGAGTTGGACATACTCGCCGTTGACGGAGTCGTTATTCCAGTGAAGGTTGAACGCGCCGCCAGCCCGCGTCTCGATGTCGGCGCTTGTGACGAACCAGCGCTCCAGGTCATCCTTGACGGTGAAGGCGCGGTAGACCCGCTCGGGCGCGGCGGCGATGAACAGTTCCTTCTCGACCGTGCGGCCAACCAGAGGCATTGTCTGCATGCCAGATTCCTTTCAGATTCGTTCCAGTTCATTCGGAATGACGCTATTCAGTGCTCTTCGGATTCCAGATAGAGCCGCAGAGCGTCCAGGGTGGTGTCCCAGGCGGTGGACAGTTCTGCCCAGAGGTCGTCACCTTCCGGCAGCGTGTCGATCACCGTCCGGAGGACGGACTCGAAGGCGTCGATCTCCTGCCGCGAGTGATGCGTCGCGAGCGTGTCTCGCAGTGACGCCTCCCAGCGATCAATCTGTGGACCGAGCTCGTCGTGCAGCGAGCGGCCCGCATCGGTCATCCAGACCCTGACCAGCCGCCGGTCAGGGTCGTTGCGCCGTCGCTCGATCAGGCCGGCCTTCTCGAGTTGGTCGGCGAGCCAGCTGGCCGAGGTCGCGTCCAACTGGGCGCGCTCGCGAAGCACAACCAGCGGTAAGCCGTCCTCGATCCAGAGCTGGCGCAGGAAGAACAGTTGCGATGGCGTGACCGGACCGCCTGCCAGCGCGGCCACGTAGAACTTGGCCAGCTTTCGGGCCGCCGCCGCGAGCGTGAATCCCAGCGGCGTCTGTGATACGGTCCTGTCGTCGTCAGGCATCCTGCCCTCCTGCCGATATCATTCTAATTAGAATGATATCGCTTGTCAAGTCATTCTCGAACATCTGTGCTGATTGGAACATCCATGCTGGTTGACCTTCAAGATCGCGTCATTCTCGTCACCGGCGGCACCGGTAGCCTCGGTCGCGGCGTCCTGGCCGAGCTCGTAGCGGCCAACGCGACCGTCATCTCGACTGCCCACCGGCCCATCACGGCGCCGATTGAAGGGATCGAGGTCGAGGTCGCAGACCTGCTCGACCCGAATGCGGCCGTCCCGCTCGTCGAGCGGATCATTGCCCGTCATGAACGGATCGATGGGCTGGTCTGTCTCGTCGGTGGCTTCACCGGTGGGACCTTCATCCAGACCGATCATCAGACATGGCGCGAGATGGTCGAGCTCAACCTCAATACGGCCGTCGTCGCCGCCCGGGCCGTCCTGCCGGGCATGACCGAGCGCGGCTATGGCCGGATCGTCACCGTTGGTTCGCGTCCTGCCATCGACCCGACGCCCAACACGGCAGCCTACTCGGCCGCCAAAGCCGCCGTTGTCGCGATGACTCGCTCGCTGGGCCGTGAGTTGCGTGGCACAGGCGTCACCGCCAACTGCATCCTCCCCAGCACGATTGACACTCCCCAGAACAGGGAGTCGATGCCGCGTTCCGATCCCTCTCGCTGGGTCAAGCCCGAAGAGATCGGCCGTGTTGTCACCTTCCTCGTCTCCGAAGCCGCCGGCATCATCCGTGGCGCGGCGATTCCGGTGTATGGGGATGTGTGACGCGCTGAGTGGCCGCGTTCCACATTCTTGACATTCGAGTTCGTTCTAATCAGGATCATCTCATTGGACTGTGCGTACATCTCTGGAGGGGCGATTTGATGATCCTCGACGGGTATCGTTTACTGGGCGGAACGCACACGGAGACATCGGCGCTACGAAATATGCTCGCGTTTCATGGCGTGCAGGCGCCGCACACCGGCGAGCCGTTCAGTGAGGCGATGCTGCTTGGAATCGGTGGTGGGATCGGCGGCGGCTACTGGGTCTTCGAGTTCGAAGGCATCCTGCCAGCGATGGCGCTCGGCGCTCGCCACGAGTGGCAACACTCGCCGGGCTTGTTCATTCCGCGCATCTGCGAGCGGATCGGTGTTGCGACGACCGTCCGCGAGACGGCCGGCCGCAAGGGCGCAGAGACGCATCTGCGCGTCGCTCTGGATGCCGGAACGCCCGCTGCCGTTGCTGTCGACATGGCCAGTGTTCCGCACACGCTGCTGCCCGAACATCTCGTCAAGTACATGTATCACCTGGTTGTCGTTTGTGGGCTGAATGACGCGACCGGGATCGTCACAATCGACGATCGCGCCACGACGCCGTTCTCGATGACACTGGCCCAGCTCGCCGATGCGCGACAGGCGATCACGTCGATGAAACACCGGCTCGTGACGATCGAGCCGGGTAGCGAGATCGACCTGGACAGCGCGATTGTGGCCGGGATCCGCGCCTGTGCGGACGGGCTGCTCAACCCGCCGATCCGCAACTTCGGGCTGGCTGCCTGGCAGAAATGGGCTGGGTTGATCGCGAACCCGAAAGACAGGAAGGGCTGGCCGACCGTCTTCCCACCCGGCCCGAACCTCTACAGTGGCCTGCGTGGCATCTACCAGTCGATCGAAGCCGGCGGCAACGGCAGCGGCATGATGCGTGGGATGTACGCCGACTTTCTCGATGAGGCCGCTGCCGCCACCGAACGTCCCGAATTGGTCGGCCACGCCAGCGCATGGCGCGAGATCGCTGGTCGTTGGACGAATCTCGCCAATTCCGCCCTTCCCGACTCCGCACAACCACTCGGCGAGGCGCGTGACCTGTTGCTGCGCCGCGAGCAGGTCTTCCTCTCGCGCGGCGCTGACGGTCTCGACGAGCTTCGTTCGATTGATTCACGTCTGACCGAAATTCAGCAGTCGATGGAGACAGACTTCCCGCTTGATGCGTCGCAGTCGATGGCGCTGCTCAACGACCTCCGCGAACAGATTCAGGACATCTACGCTGCTGAGGTCGCGGCGGCCGAGCAACTGGCAACCATTGGGTAGAGGCGAGGAGCCGCCTCGCCTCTACCATGAAGATCACGCCCAGGCCTGCCGCAACTCCGGAATGACCTTCTCCACAAATCCGCGCATCTCCTTGACATCGGGCGGAACGGCGAAGAGGAAGTCGGTGATACCGAGCGCCCGGAGCTGGTCGAGCCGCTCGCGCTGCTCCTTCTCGCTGCCCTTCGTGAAATCGACGCCGAGTGTCGTCGAGCGACGGATCTCCTTCGGGTCGCGGCCAAGCTTCGCGCAGGCGGCTTCGATCTTGCCGAGCCGCTCGCGGTACTCGTTGTCGTCGCGGAAGTTGTTGTCCCACCAGTCGGCGTGCTTGGCGATGATCCGCAGCATCCGGTCACCGGAGCCACCGATCACGACCGGCATATGTGGCTTGCCGTCCTTCGTCTGGATCGGCTTCGGCTCGAAGATCGCTTCCTTGAGCTGGTAGTAGGTGCCGTCGTAGGTGGTCTTGTCCTGCGTCAGCAGCAGCTCGAACATCTCCAGCGCCTCGCGGAAACGGCTGACACGTTCGCCGTTGCCGGGGTACTCGAAGCCGAACATCTCGTGCTCGCCCTGGAACCAGGCTGCGCCGACGCCCAGCAGCGCCCGGCCGTTCGAGATGTGGTCAACCGTTGTCGCTTCTTTGAGCAGCAGCGACGGGTTGCGGTAGGTGATGCCGGTCACCATCGTGCCGAGCATGACTTTCTTTGTCGCCTCGGCCAGTCCGGCCAGCAACGTCCAGCCTTCGAGGTTCGGTCCTGTCCGCGGATCACTGAGCGGGATCATGTGGTCGAACACCCAGGCCGACTCCAGCCCCCACTCGTCCGCGGCCACGAACGCCTCGCGAATCTGCGCCCAGCTGCGGTGGTGCTGGCTGGAGCGGAGTCCAAAGCGGACCGGATGGTTCGTGGTTGTGACTGACTGGCTCATCGTTCCCTCATTTCACTCCGAGCAATTCCCGGCTTGGCGGCCAACCTCAACTGTGACAGACCAGGCCGGGCGCGTCCAGTCGCCGATTGGGGTTATCATCGATGCGGCGACCGTTCGTTAGTGAAGGTAGGTGCCAGATGTCGAGTTCCTACGACGCAATCGTGGTTGGCCTCGGAGCAATCGGTAGCGCGACGCTTTACCAGCTCGCGAAGCGCGGCCAGCGTGTGCTTGGTCTCGAAATGTTCCAGCCGGGCCATGACCAGGGCTCGTCACACGGCTACCATCGCATGATCCGGATGTCGGCTGTCCATGACGACGGCTATACGCCACTCGCCGGGCGAGCCTTCGAGCTCTGGAGCGATCTGGAAGCCGAGTCGGGCGAGACCTTGCTGCGGCTGATCGGTGAGGTCCACCTCGTCGATCCGGAGCACTATCCTGCTTACCCCGCCAACGCCGAACTGATGCAGCAGCGCGGCCTCTGGGAAATCCTGAGCCGCGATGACCTTGCTCGCCGATTCCCCGGCTTCGACCTCCACGACGGCATGCTCGCCACCTACGAGCAGCAGGCCGGTTTCCTGCGTTCCGAGGCCGGTATTCTTGCCCACGTCGCCGTTGCCGAGCGCCACGGTGCCGACGTCCGTACTGGCGCTGAAGTAACGGGCTGGGAGATCGACGGCTCCGGTGTCCGCGTCACGACCGACACCGATTCCTTCACCGCCGACCGGCTCGTCATCACGACCGGGCCGTGGGCTTCTGAGCTGCTGTCCGACCTCGGCCTGCCGCTACGAGTCGAGCGGGTCGTCAACGGCTACTTCGAGCCGTCCCGGCCAGACTGGTGGTCGGCCGAACAGGGCGCGCCCGACTTCCTGCTGACCGTCGCCGAGGGAAGCTTCTACGGGATGCCGGCTGTCGATGGCGTCGGCCTCAAGATTGGCCTCAGCGGCGGGTTCGGCCAGGGCGTGACGACGGCACGGACGATCGACCGGCACGTCGACGACACGGAGATCGACTTCCTTCGGAACGTCCTCGACACCTACATGCCGGGCGCATCCGGCGTAGCGCTCCGCCACGTCACCTGCATGTGCACCTACACCCCTGACAAGGGCTTCGTCGTCGATCGCCACCCGGTACACGAGCAGGTTCTGATCGGCTGTGGCTTCTCCGGTCGCGGCTACAAGTTCGCGCCAACCATCGGCGAGATCCTGGCCGACTTCGCGACAGGGGGCAGCACTCGCCATGAGATCGGCTTCATGTCGGCCGTCGCGGTTCGATCGTAAGAGCTGTGGCGAATCACACTTCATGTGAGCGCGGAGCGAATCGAACAATTCCCGAACCGTAAGATCAAAGTCGACGAAGCACATCGTCCAGTGCGATCCGGTCGTCACTCTCGAGCACCGTGAGCGCCTGTCTCTGGCCGAAACATGAAAGACCGATTGCTCCTCCGGATCGACGAGGACTGCGATTTTCACGCCGTTCTCGATGTACCAGACGCACTTGCCGAAGAGAGCATCGCACTTTGCTTTGGCTGAGACGATCTCGACCGCGATATCAGGCGGTTCGAGGACATCGCTAATGAATGATCTATGCCGTCTCGTCAATTGGCAAGCGATCCCAGCGAAACACGGCGATATCTGGCACGTAGGACCGTCCTCCGAAGGTGGTACGAAGTTCAGGGAAGGCCATCGCCAACTTGCGTGTCTCCGCTGTTTGGATGATACGCCGGTCGAACACGGACTGAAGCCTGCTGTGCGTTCGGTTTCGGCGACACCTTTTGCGACACCAACCCGTCTTCAAACTCGAGCGCCGGCTTGTCCTCTGGAAGCTGCAGGAACTCTTCGATTGTCATCTGAGGTCTTGTGCGACTGCCATCGTCAAGCTCCGATCCTGCGGTGCGGTAATGATCTCTGGGTGACTGCGATGTCGCTGAGTTCGCCACTCCGAGTGTAGCATGGACAACCGCTGGCATAGCCCGAATGACGCATCCTCAACGCCGTCGCACAAGCCTATACTTCACGCCTGATGTAAGGGGGTTGGTGTGGCGGTTGTCGTTGATGGTGGGCATCTGACGTTCGATGATGTCCTGGCGGTCGCGCGGGGTGGAGCGAAGGTCGAGCTTGGGCCGAACGCTTGGCAGCGGATGGCGCACTCGCGTGCGTTCGTCGACGCGGCGGCGGCTGAGGATCGGCCGGTCTACGGCGTGACGACTGGTTTCGGCGGGTCTGGCGAGCATGCTGATTCCCGCCGATGAACGGGCCGAGATGCAGCACGCGATCCTGCGCTCCCACGCGGCCGGGATGGGTCCGCCGGTCGAGCCGGAGGTCGTCCGGGCGCTGCTGCTGCTGCGCATCGCGACGTTGGCCAAGGGCTATTCCGGTATCCGTCCAGAGGTCGTTGATCGGCTGGTCGCCATCCTCAACGCCGGGATCACCCCCTACGTCCCCAGCTTCGGCTCGCTCGGCGCCAGTGGCGACCTCGCGCCCCTCTCGCATGCGACGCTGCTGCTGATCGGCGAGGGGCAGGTTCGTCGGTGACGACGGCTCGCCGCAACCAGCCGGACCTGCAGCTGAAGGCAGCCGGGATCGAACCGATCGAACTGGCTGCCAAGGAGGGTCTGGCCCTCATCAACAGCACCGACGGGATGCTTGGAATGCTGGTGATGGCCTGCGACGACGCGCTGCGCCTCTTCCGGACGGCCGACATCGCCGCCGCGCTCAGCATCGAAGGGTTGCTCGGCACCGACCGCCCATTCGCGGCTGACCTCCAGGCGCTACGCCCGCACCCCGGACAGGCCGACAGCGCAGCCAACCTGCGCAAGCTGCTGGCGAACTCACCGCTCGTCGCCGCTCACGACGACGCCACCCACGGCGTTCAGGACGCATACTCGCTGCGCTGCCACCCACAGGTGATCGGCGCGGCGCGTGACACGCTCGCCTTTGCCGTCCAGACCGCCGAGCGAGAGCTCCAGGCAGCCATCGACAACCCGGTCATCCTCGACGACGGGCGGGTCGAGTCGGTCGGCAACTTTCACGGCGAGCCGCTGGCCTTCGCCTGCGACTTCCTGACGATCGCCGCTGCCGAAGTTGGCGCGATCGCCGTCGCCCGGATCGACCGGCTGCTGGACGCCAA
This sequence comes from uncultured Chloroflexia bacterium, assembly GCA_963763325.1. Taxonomy (GTDB): domain Bacteria; phylum Chloroflexota; class Chloroflexia; order Thermomicrobiales; family CFX8; genus JBBECJ01. The sequence goes on along the minus strand of CAVXOL010000019.1, from coordinate 162,173 downwards.
GCGCTCTCGTGGCTTGCCGCCGTTCCTGGCGACCAACCCCGGCGTCAACTCCGGCATGATGATCGCCCACTACACCGCCGCCGCGCTGGTCGCCGAGAACCGCCGTCTGGCCCACCCGGCCAGCGTCGATTCGATGTCCACCTCGGCCAACCAGGAGGACCACGTCTCGCTCGGCTGGGCGGCTGCCCGCAACCTGCGGCAGGTGCTGGCCAACCTGAGCCGCATCCTCGCCGTCGAAGCCGTCTGCGCTGCCCAGGCGGTCGATCTGCGCGACCCGCTGCGGCCGGCTGCCGGGACGGCTGCCGCGATCCAATCGGCTGCGCGAGACGATCCCCGGCCCCGGCCCGGACCGCTTCCTCGCCCCCGATCTGGCAGCAGCAGAGGCACTCGTCTGGGGCGGCGATCTCCTGCAGTCCGCCGAAGAGATCGTGGGCGCCCTCGCATGACACCATCACAGGCCAGTTTGTCGGACGTCATCGACGCCTACCTGCACGCGTCGACGCTGCTCGAAACGATCATTCCCGGCAGCCGTCGTCGAGACGATCGACGGCGCACGGCACATCCGCTACGGTCGCCCGAAGCATGGCGTCGAGCATGAGGTGATCATCCGTGACGGTGGGCTGTCCAGCGCGCTGGCGATTGTCGCGCATCACCCGGAGTTCACCCCGGCCTACCTGGCGATGTTCACGCCGCTCGGCCACGACGCTCCGAATCGCGGAGACGACGGTCCGGCGCACGTCGTCCGCAACACATTGATGGCGTTCCAGCTACCCGATGTCGCGCCGTTCAGCGACCCGACCCTGCGACGCCTGACCGATGTTGACGAAATGCGCGTACTCGCTCGTGTGCGCGATGATCGCGTGCTGGATGTCGAGCACTTTACGGATGCGATCGGTTGCTACGTCCTCGACATCGACGGCGATCCGGTCTCCTCGGCGCTACTGATTCCGTCGCTCCACGACACCGCCGTCATCGAACACGTCCAGACGCTCGCCGCCTACCGCCGCCGCGGCTATGGTCGCTGGTTGTTGCGCGCACTCCATGCCGAAGCCGCCAGGATGGGCATGCGGCAAACCGTTCTCGGTTCGAACGCTGCCGGCCTCCCGCTCTACACAGCGCTCGGCTACGAGTCGCTCTGCTATCAGGACGTCTATCTCGTTGGAGGTTGACTACTGGAGCGGCAACGGCGATTGCAGCCACGCCGGCTCGTTGCTGATCTCGATCTCAACGACCCACTTGACCCACTCGAAGCCGCGATAGCCCGGCGCGACGAGCCGCGCCGGGAAACCGTGGCCGCGTGACAGTTCCTCACCACCGACATGCGTTGCCAGCAGGAGTTCCGACGCTTCCTCGATCGGGAAGCGACGCGTGTAGCCGGTCGCCGAACGGACGATGATGCTTTGCGCGGTGATCGTCGCGTCCCAGGTCGCCTGCGCGAGCATCGCACGCAGCGGAACACCGCTCCAGTCCTGGGTCGTGTACCAGCCGCCGGTGCAGTCGAGTGTCGCCCGGACGGTTTCCTGCTCCAAACCTGCCAGATCGTCGTAGGAGATGCGTGCATTGAGACCACCCCGGCTGCTGACGAGCAGCGACCAGTCGTTGCGCTCGATTCGCGGCTTGGGGTCGGTGAACCAGTTAGTGCTCGGAAACGTGTTGCCGGGAGTGCGGCCGCGCTCGTGTGAGCCGGTGAAGCGCCGGTCCGCACCCGAGAGACCGCCAACCCTCGCCGCAGCCTCCCCTGCACCCCAGAGCGCCAGCCCGGCGGCTGAGAGTCCCGCCCAGCGGAGCGCCGCGCGTCTCCCAGCGAAGTCGGCCTGACGTGCCCGCTGCCAGCGCTGGACGACATGGACGAGCAGAAGCGGAATCAGCGCGACCGAGATGGCAATGTGGATTCCCAAGCCGGTCAGCGAACCGAGGATCGGTACACGCAGGCCGGGAAAACCGCTCGTCGCCCACAGCACGCCGGTGACAATCGAACCGAGAACCAGCAACGTGAAGAGCGCCGACAACAGTGTCGAAAGCGTCACCCCGCGCTTGCCGTACGAGCGCAGGATGATGCGCCACTTCCACCACGACAGCACAATGAGCGACAATCCCGCGATACGATGCAGCCAGAACAGCCAGCGACCGCTCGGCGCGCCGGCCACCAGGCTGGTAACCCCTGACAGGATCGCCAGCAGGATGACGATGAGGATGCAGATGTTGGTCGTTCGGGAAGACATGACCGAGGCACCTTGCCGCTGGACTGTCGCACGCGACAGCACCCAGTATACGCGTCGCCCAATCCTCAACCTCCGGATGGGAACCTGCGCAAGGGTGGCGCGACTGCCGCAACCTCGCCCGCCTCGACCCCAAACACGCAACGAAAGGAACCACACCAATGACAACCGGCCCACGAACGATCCGCGCCCCACGCGGCACGAGCTCTCCTGCAAGGGCTGGCAGCAGGAAGCCGCCCTCCGGATGTTGATGAACAACCTCGACCCCGAGGTCGCAGAGCGGCCGGAAGACCTCGTCGTCTATGGTGGCACCGGCCGGGCCGCGCGCTCCTGGGAGGCGTTCGATGCGATCGTCGCCAGCCTGCGCGATCTGGAGAACGACGAGACGCTGCTGGTCCAGTCCGGCAAGCCGGTCGGCGTCCTCCGCACCCATCCGGATGCGCCGCGCGTCCTGATCGCCAACTCGCTCCTGGTGCCGAAGTGGGCCACCTGGGAGGAGTTCTGGCGGCTGGAGGGTATGGGCCTGACGATGTACGGCCAGATGACGGCCGGCTCGTGGATCTACATCGGCACCCAGGGCATCCTCCAGGGCACCTACGAGACGTTCGGCGAACTGGCCCGCCAGCACTTCGGCGGGTACGCTCGCCGGCCGGATCGTCCTGACCGCCGGACTCGGCGGGATGGGCGGCGCCCAGCCGCTCTCGGTCACGATGAACGATGGCGTCTGCCTCGTCGTCGAGGCCGACCCCGAGCGCATCCAGCGCCGCCTCGAAACCCGCTACGTCGACGAGGCCACCGAATCGCTGGAGGACGCGATCGCTCGTGCCGAAGCCGCCCGTGACAGCCAGACGCCGCTCTCGATCGCCCTGCTCGGCAACGCGGCCGAGATCCTGCCGGCGCTCGTCCAGATGGGCTTCCGTCCCGATGTCGTCACCGACCAGACCAGCGCCCACGACGCGCTCGACGGCTACATCGTCCCCGAGATGACGCTGGAGGACGCCCGTATCCTGCGCAGGCAGGACAGCGAGAGCTATCTGAAGCGCTCACTGGCTGCGATGGGGGCGCATGTCCAGGCGATGCTCGACTTCCAGCAGGCCGGGTCGGTCGTCTTCGACTACGGCAACAACCTGCGCGGCCAGGCCTTCGTCGCCGGTGTCGAGAACGCCTTTGACTTCCCCGGCTTCGTCCCGGCCTTCATCCGTCCGCTCTTCTGCGAGGGGCAGGGACCGTTTCGCTGGGTAGCCCTCTCCGGCGACCCGGCCGACATCGTCGCCACCGACCGCGCCTTGATGGAGCTCTTCCCGGAGAAGGCACATCTCCACCGCTGGCTGACGATGGCCGAGGAACAGGTCGCCTACCAGGGACTCCCGTCGCGCATCTGCTGGCTTGGCTATGGCGAGCGCCACTTGGCTGGCCTCAGGTTCAACGAACTGGTCGCCAGCGGCGCGGTCAAGGCCCCAATCGTCATCGGCCGCGACCACCTCGATACCGGTTCGGTCGCCTCCCCCTACCGCGAGACGGAGGGGATGCTCGACGGCTCCGACGCGATCGCCGACTGGCCGATCCTCAACGCGCTCGTCAACACCGCCTCCGGCGCGACCTGGGTCAGCGTCCACCACGGCGGCGGCGTCGGCATCGGCCTCTCGATCCACGCCGGCCAGGTCATCGTCGCCGACGGCACGCCCGAAGCTGCCGCCCGCCTCGAGCGCGTCCTGACCAACGACCCCGGCATGGGAGTCCTCCGCCACCTCGACGCCGGATACGAGCGTGCGCTGCTGCACGCCCGCGCAACAGGCGTCAAGGTGCCAATGGCACGCGAACCTGACACGTTGGGTTGACGACGACGAGCACACCCGTGTCATCACTGATGAGAAGGGGAAAGTGGCAGCCATGAATCGAGAATCCATCCACCGCCACATCGACGAGCATCTTGACGACCATGTCGAGCACATTCGCGCCTGGGTGCGTCAGCCGAGTGTCAGTTGGGACAATCTGGGTGTTCGTGAATGCGCCGAACTGGTGGCACAGTCGTACCGCGACCTCGGCTGCCAGGAAGTCGAGATCATCGATGGTCGTTTCCATCCGGGTGTCTGGGCCTATTACGACGCTGGTTCGCCGGTCACGATCCACAGTTACTGCATGTTTGACACGCGTACCGTCACACCCAGCGGCTGGAACTATGACCCGTGGGGCGCGGAACTCGCCCCGCACGGCAGCTATCCGAGGGTACTCTTTGGCCGTGGTGCGATCGGCGCGAAGGGGCCGCATGTTGCGTTCCTGAATGCGCTGGCTTCGATCATCGCTGTCGAGGGAACCTTGCCGGTCAACATCATGTTCCTCGCCGAGGGCGAAGAGATCATGGGCAGCCCCGCCTATGCGTCATTCGTCGATCGCTACCGGGATCGCCTCCAGCATGTCAACGCCAGCTACTGCGTGAGCAGTTCGCAGGATGGATCCGGCGCTGTCGATGTCGGCCTTGGGTTGAAGGGGATGATCGTCCTCGACCTCAGTGCCAGCGGAGCGACCTGGGGGCATGGTCCGCGCTCGACGATCCACAGCTCCGCGGCATCGCTGGTCGATTCGCCACCGTTCCGGCTCGTCCAGGCACTGGCGACGCTCACCGACGGCGACGGCCGGGGCTGCGCCGTCGATGGCTTCGCGGATCTCTGGTCCTACCGCAAGCCACGCTCTGACGAAGAACAGGCGCTGCTCTCGACGCTGGCGGCGAGCTTTGGTGACGCAGACTGGCGTGACGTGCTGCCAGTCGGTGGAAGCGGCAACGTCAACGAACTGGTTGGAGGCACGGACGGCATCGATCCGCTCGTGAACTTCCTCTATGGTCCAACCTTCAACATCGCCGGCCTGCATAGCGGCTTTCTCGGTCCTGAGACATCGACGATCCCATTCATCGTCCCGGATCGTGCGACGGCCATGCTCGACATGCGGATGGTCGTTGAGTCGTCACCCGAGGAGATCATCTCGCGCCTGCGCCAGCATCTTGACGCTCGTGGATTTACGGATATCGAGATCGATGTCTACGCCGCGTTCGCGCATTCACAGACCTCGCCGTCAGATCCGGGTGTGCAAGCCGTCATCGACACGTTGCGCGACTGGAACGTTGCTGCGCGTGTCTGGCCGATCCAGGCCGGCGGTGGCCCCTGGACGGTCGTCCCGAACGAGTTCAATGTGCCGTGTATCCGCGGCGCGGCAATTGGTGGCGGTGGTGGCGGCGCAACCAACGAATATCTTGTCATCGACGGCGACGGAACGCTTGCCGGCCTTGCCGACACCGAGAAATTCCATGTCGATGCGCTCTATGCCTACGCGCGTTCGGCCGGCTATCGCGACTAGCCTTTGGGAAGGCGACCCATGCTTCGTCACCCACTGACACTGCTGACGCGCGAGGTGCCACCGCTCGTTCTGAACCGGACGTCCACCTGCCTCCTGTTGCAGGATGTGCATGCCGCGCCTGCTGATCCTGACAACGGCTGGCTGGCCCGGCAGTCCCGCGGCAAAGTGCTCGACCGTGAGTTCGACGAGTACTTCGACACGCTCCGGCTGACCGCTCCAAACTTCGAACGCCTTGCGGCAGCATTTCGGGAGCGTCGGATTCCGGTGCTATTCACGTGTCTCGGCAGCCGTCCCGGTCAGCCGTATTCCCGCTTTCAGCAAGCGACCGGCTGGGAATGGAACCTTGACGGCCCGGACGGCTGCTTCGCGGAGGGATGGCGTCCGCGCGCGGACGAGCCGGTGTTCGACAAGCCCGGCTGGGGCGCTCTGGCGAACCCCGACTTCAGGGAACACATCCTCGCTCAGCGCATTGAGACCGTCATCATCGCCGGCGCATTGTTCGACTTTGGCATTCGACAGACCTGTTACGAACTGGCCGATCTGGGTATCGGGAGTCTCGTCGTCTCCGACGCTGTCGCGGGCGTGACCTACGCGGGCAGCGGACACACCGCCGGGAATCTGGCGCATGGATTATCCAAGCTGCGTTCGACGGCAGAACTTCTCGATCTCCTGTCCGAACTGGATCGGAGCGGATCAGTCATTGTTTAGTCTCGACGGGAACGGCCACACATGACAGGCTCAATCAGAACTGTCCTTGGGGACATCCCGCCGGATGCATTGGGGATCTGCCTCCCGCACGAGCACATCTGGTGCAACCAGACGCTGGCACCGCGTCCCGAACTGTTCGGCCTCACGCGTTCGACAGCATCCTGGATGCGGCTCGACGATGAAGAGCGCATGCTGGCTGAACTGATCGCCTACCGGCAGGCGGGCGGAAGGTCGATCGTCGAAGTGACCTGCGACGGCTGGGGCCGGGATCTGGATGTCCTCGGGCGGTTGTCCGACGCGGCGCAGGTCCACATCATCGCAACGGCTGGCTTCTACATCGAGCCATGTATGCCACCGTTCGTCGCCGAGTGGTCGGTTGAGCGATTAGCAGACCATCTGACATACGAGATCGAACGTGGAACCGGCGTGGGGAAACGTCGCTGCGGAGTCCTGAAATCGGCGGTGCATCGAGCTCGCGTCGAGGGACTCGAATACAAGGGGTTGAGGGCAGTAGCGATCGCGCAGCAGCGGACCGGCGTCGCCATCACGACCCACACGACCGGCGCACGGCGGCAGGAGATACCCGGCGGTACGATCGGCGTTCAACAACTGGCGATCCTCAAGGCTGAAGGTGTTGACCCATCGCGGCTCATCATCGGCCATGTCGATGAGCGTCCCGATATCGATGTGCTCACACAACTGGCGTCTGAGGGGTGCTACATCCAGTTCGATGTGATCGGCAAGGAGAACTGGCTTCTCGACACCACTCGTGCCGACCTCGTCCAGGCACTGATCGAACGCGGCTACGTACGTCATCTGCTCTTGTCCCACGATCGCAACCGCGATCACGAGATGCGCTACAGTGGCGGCACCGGCTATTGCCACATCTTCGAGCGCTTCCTGCCAATGCTGCGGGATCGTGGCGTCACCGACGAGCAGATTGGCGTCATGATGGTCGAGAACCCTGCCCGCGCGTTCGCGCTCCGGTAGCGGTAACCGTTGCGATACGTGAGGAAACACGGACCGGGACGTTCCCTGATCCTGGAAGGGTCGATCAGGTATCGTCCCGCTTTGTTATCGTCGCAGCGCGTTCGCAATTCGTCGCAATGCCACCAGCTGAGTATCCAGCCGCCTTCGGCGACACCGCCGCCGAGGCCAGCTCCAGCACCGTGTAGCGCAGCCCTGCCTCGCCGAAGTCGCGGAGACGGTCGGTGACCCGCTCCGGCGTTCCCCAGATCATGGCCTCGGAGAGCAGGTCGAGCGGTACGGCGGCGAGCGCGTCTTCCAGTTCCTGGCGGCTGTAGTTGGACGGGATGTAGTCGACGTAGCCCCGGTAGTCGGCGCCGAACGGGTGCGTCTTGCCGAACTGCTGCCAGATTGTGGCGGGCGCGAGGATCGCGATCAGCCGGATTGGCTTGCTGTCGAGCAGCTTGCGCCCTTCCTCCATGCTCGGCGCGACGACGATCTGCGGCTGGAAGGCCGGCACGATCCGGTTCGGGTCTCGTCCTGCCTTGATCGCCGCCTCCCGGACCTCCGCAAGCCCGGCCGCGTACTCCTCCGGTGTTGCGATCGCCGTCGGATACCAGCCATCGCCGTACTGGCCCGTCAGCCGCAGCATCCGTGGCCCGTGTGCCGCTACCCAGATGCGCGGCTTGCGACGCTTCGGCGTTCGTCAGGTCCATGAACGCGTGGTCGAGGTTGAAGTGCTTACCCTGGAAGTCCATCGGCCCCTGACCGTCAAAGCAGAGCCGCAGGATCTGCAACGCCTCCTCGAGCCGACCGACTGGCTGATCGAACGGCAACCCGTAGGGGACGATGTTCTCCGCCTCGCCGCTACCGATCCCCAGTATCGGCGCCTTCTTCGACACGTGCGCAAGCGTCAGCATCGCCTGCGCCAGCAGGACAGGATGCCGCCGGACCGGCTCAGTGACCGTGACACCCAGCCTCAACCTTCCCGCGTGAGCAGCCAGATAGCCGAGGATCGTCTGGTAGTCGAACAGTTCGTGCGGCGAATCGCTGTCGCGTGCCAGCCATGATGAAGTCCGTCCCCCAGAGCGCCTCCGGGAACAGATCCTGAAAGTGGTCCCAGACCGTGAACGAATCCAGCCGCAACACCCGCGCAGCGTACACCATCGCCCGCATCGCGTACAGCGGCGGCTTCGGCGGCGCATGCAGCCCGACCGTGATCTTCAGCCGATCGCGCGATCGCCGACGCGGGACGCGTTCCCCGATTCCCGACCACCTAGCGCATCGGAACTTGCGGGATGATCTTCCCGTCCAGCCGCTCGAAGATCTCGGGCAGCGAGTGGCCGGTCAGCGTCATCCCGTGGTTCTTGAGGCCGACGACGCCCGCGACGGATCCGGCGCGCGGCGGATCAGGTCGGCCACAGCCACCGCCAGTTCGCGGGTGCCGCACGGATAGTTGATGTGCGTCGATTCGATCCCGTCCATCCAGGCGTGGATGTGCATGATCGCTCCGACCGACGGATGCTCGCGGTAAATCATGTAGTGCTCGATCGCATCGACCGAAACGCGCCGCGGCTGGATGTGCGGCGGGACGCTGATCACCATCGCGTTGCGCTCGCGGACATAGCCGGTCACCAGCAGGATGTCGCGGCCGACCTCGCGCAAATTGGTCTTGTCAACCCCACTGGCGCTCATCCAGAAGCGCTCGTCGTCGTAGCGTGCCGAGAGGTTGCCGTAGGAGAGGCCACCGATCCCAAACAGCCGCAGGACGTGCTTCAGGTCGCGCTCGGTCAGGATCTCCTGGATCGGCCACGGCGTTGGTAGCAACGCCAGTTCGCCGAGCTTTTCTCCCGCCCAGGTCAACTGTCGTGTCGTCTCGTCGCCGTCCCAGAGCGCGGCCGGCAGGTCAGGGATGTACTCGTTGTTGATGACAAGCTGGGAGGTGGCAAGTGGCGCCAGACCGCTCATAGACCTCGGCGAAGAAATGCGCCTCCGGTTCCCCATCGGCCAACTCGACGATGTAATGCCCCTGCTCCATCGTCAGGAAATGCGCGATCAGCCGTCCAGGGACCGGGACGAGGTAGATACCGAGGTTCGACAGCGCCCGGACGAGGACCGGATAGCCGGCCCGCACGATGTCCTCCGGGTCGATTGTGTCCTCGACGATTGTGACGACAAACGTGCCCTGTGCCTTGCGCCGGAACGGCTGCGGGTCGTGCAGGTCAGTGAAGTTCACCACCAGCCGGATATCGTCAACCACGTCGGGGCGGAAGACGTAGCCCTGCCGGAGCATCTCATGCTTGAGTCCGCGCCAGAACCAGTGCTGTAACTCGCTGGCCGGCTGGCCATTGAGGGTGAAGGGCATCTCATCAACGTGCTCAGCTACCCCGTTGGTAATCTCGACGGTACCAACCTGCCCGTGCGGCGTGGAAACCATGATGCCCCCCAGAAACCTCAAGACCCACTCATAGTCGATTGTGCTTCGACCGACCAGACAGATACCAACGGTTGACCGGGCCAGGTGGTGGCTGGTCGGCGTTCTGTCATTGGTGCCTCAGTCGAGCATGTGACAACTATGGCCTATTCGGCGCGTTCCGCGCAACCACCCACCTCTGCCAATGCGTCGGGTGTTCCTACTACCCGCAACGCCCCCGGCATGATATCCACCGTCACCGGAGTCCTGCCCACCTGTTCGCCGTCCACCTCCAGCAGCATTCCGGCCGCGCAGGTGATCGTCGCCGCGCTCCCCCTCAGATGGATCACCCCCGGCTGGCCGATGTGCCGCCCACGGTAGACACGTGGCAGCAACGAGGTCAGCATCGCTCGCTTTCCAACCCCTTCGAGGACGAAGATGTCCAGCAGCCCGTCACAGATTGACGCTTCCGGCGCAACCTTCATTCCACCTGCGAAGTAGCGTGCATTGGCGAAGACGACCATCGCGGCCGAGCCGTCGAAGACTGGCGCGGCGTCCACTGTCACTGTAATGTCCCACGGCTTGAAGGCGACAATCGAACGGACCGCACCCTTGAAGTACGAGACGAAACCGCCGAGCGCTTTCGAGGAGCGGTTAATCCGCGCAGCAGCGTCGGCTCCGAGTCCGGCGTCCGCCACATTCGCGAACAGCCGGCTGGTTGTCTCACCCGTCTGAGCATCCACATATGTCACGCGGCCGACATCCATCAACGCTGTTGAGCCGTCTGCGAGTGCCCGTAACATCGACTCGACATCGCCCGTCCCCAGCGTTCGCCCGAGGTCCTTGCCTGTCCCACATGGGATTAACGCCAGTCGCGTCTCGCAGTTGATTGCCCGGGTGCCGTCGATCAGGCCGTTGATGACCTCGTTCGTCGTTCCGTCGCCACCGACGCAGACGATCGTCCTGGCACCTTCAAGTGCGAGTTGCCGCGCCAGCCGGGTCGCGTCACCCGGCCCAGCCGTGAAGCTGGGCTGGACATCGTAGCCGTGTCGAGCGATCTCCGCTTCGAACTCCGGCCAGCGCCGCCCTGCTCGGCCACCACCGGCAGCCGGATTAATGATGACGTGCAACAATCCGGTCGATGCCGGCCCGACCAGGGCATTGCGCGTCAGTTGCTCGTCGATCACCACCGGTCCACCCCCAGCAGCGGCCATCACCTGTGACTGCCTGTCGATATAGGGAGTATACCGTCAACCGGCCAGGGCGCGATACACGACTATCGTCGCGTTTGCGGCCGTTTCCCACGAGAACGTCTGCGCTCGTACCCGCCCTGCCGCCGAGAGCCGATCCCAGAGCACGTGGTCGGTCGCGATCCGCTCGATTGCTGTCGCCCAGCCCTCTCCGCTGGCCTCGTCAACCACCAGCGCCGCTGCTCCCGTCACCTCCGGCAACGCCCCGCCACCCGACGAGATAACCGGAGTTCCAACCGCCATTGCCTCCAGCGCCGGCAGTCCGAACCCCTCCGCCCGTGATGGAACGACGACTGCGATCGCCTCAGCGTACAGCCGCCGTAACGCCGCGTCGTCGACACTCGACAGCCACTCGACTCCCTGCGTCGTCCGCAGCCGCGCTTCAATCCCGCCGCTATTCCAGCCCGACGAGCCGGCGATCACGATTCGTGGCAGGTCTCGTCCCACCCGGCTGGCAGCCAGCAGTAACTCGTATTGCTTGCGCGGCTCAACTGTCCCAACCGCCAGCACGTAGTCTCCACGCTTGGCCCGCGATCGTGGCTGCTCCTCCAGCAGATCGAGCGAAACTCCGTGCGGGATGACATGAATGAGTGACGGATCGATCCCATAGATACCTGCCAGATCGTCGGCGGTCCACTGAGACGGCGTGATCCATGCCGCCGTCGACTTCCGCGCGTCGCCCAACTGGCGGTAGTACGCACGTCCATCCGGCGCCAGATCGTTCGGCCAGTGGACGAACGCCAGGTCGTGAACGGTTGCCACTACTGGCACACCCCGCAATCGAGGCGCGATGAAGTCGGTCGCGTGGTACACATCGGGCCGGTATCGGGCCAGCCCCAGCTCAACCCGCACTGCGAATCGCTCCAGCCGGTGATGCGGTGGCGTCCGTAGCCGGAGGTCGCCGGCGGCCGTGTCCACATCCTCCCGCGACCGCAGCGCACGGACCTCGACATCGGCCGTTTGCACCAACGCCGCATGCAGCTCGCGTGTATACCGCGCGATGCCGCCACCACGGTAACCGGCTAGCCGCATGTCGAGGGCGACGCGGACGAAACCCCTCCCCAACCCTTCCCCTGTGAAAGTAGAGAGGTAGGGGTTGGGGAGGGGTTCGCGGGGTCTCGTCACTTCAACGCCAGCATCAGGTCCCGCGCGCCCATCCGGATAAAGTGGAATGCCTCGGCGAACTGGTAGCCGGTCCCGCCGGCCGCCGCCTGCGCCATTCCGCGCATCATCGTCTCGAGCCGTTCCGGGTCGGCGACCTGGCTGGTGTGACAGCGCATCGCCGCAACTTTCCGGTCGATCGTGGTCGTGATATCGACCTGGTAGTTCGGCTCGATCGCAGAGACAAGGTAGATGTCCGGTGTCGCGTGGTGCTCGTGTCCCTCTTCGCGCAGTTCTGGGAACGCCCGTGGACTCCCGGCCAATGGAAAGAGCGCTGCCAGTGCCGCCTCGCCGCTCGTCCAGTGGTCAGGGTGCTGGACATAGCCGGGCATCAACCTGCGCTGCGGGTCGAACAGCAGCGCCGCCTGCGGCTTGCGCTTGCGGATTTCGCGCGCTAGCTGGCGCCGCAGCTCCAGAGTGTGCATCAGTTCGCCATCGTGGTAGCCGAGGAACGTGATGTCCTCGACTCCGAGCAACGCCCCGGCTGCCCGCTGCTCCTCCTGTCGGCGCGCGACCAGATCTGCCTCGGCGATCGGGTTCGGGTCGTCGCGCAACCCCATATCCCCGGCCCGGCCGTCGGTCATGATCACGTACGACACGCGGCAACCGGCATCCGTCCAACGGGCGATCGTCCCACCCGCCAGAAACTCCGGATCGTCCGGATGCGCGAACAGCGCGATCGCGCTTTCAGGAATCCCGATTGGATGGTCATCAGACATGAAGCCTCCTCCTCCGTCGCCGGACAATACTCCCAAGCACTCGTAGGGACAGGTCTAAGACCTGTCCGCGGTCCGCAGGCCGACGCGTCGTTCCACGGCACTTCGAATGGGACGCAAACTCCTGCGCTCGTGGATCAAGCGCTCCTGTCGTGAACCATCGGCCTGCGGGCCGCGGACAGGTCTTAGACCTGTCCCTACGAAGACCGACGGTACGTGGCGCGCTACCGAATGTGCAACGAAAACGGGTATGCACTGTCTCGCTGCAACTCGAGCAACTCGTCCCGCGCTGCCAGGATCGTTGCATAGAGCGGTGGATCGGTCGCTACCAGCCCTGACTGTTCCAACTCATCCTCATCGACGACAAACGCCTGCCCATCAGCCGTCACGATCACATCCACCCAGAGGTCGTGCCAGCGCAGCTCATCGCCATCGACGATCGTCGGGTACGTCACGTTGCAATACCAGCCGACCAGTTCGCCGGAAGGGCGGAAGACCGCGAACAGGTTGTACCAGCGGTCGAGCGAGAAGAACTCTTCCAGCCGGTCGCCAGGCTCGAACGAGAAGTAGCCGATATCAACCGTCTTGAAGACCCAGATGGCCTCGGCCGCGATCCAGCCTGCCGGACTATCGAGCTCTCGTGCCTCGTAGCGTGTGGAAGGGGTGCCGTCCGGCCGCAGCTTGACGACGTTCCAGATGCGCCGCAGGGTCACCCGCGCTCCGCCATCCGCCGATGCAGAATCTCGTTCTGGTTGAAGCGATGCTCGGCTGCCAGAAGGATCGTCGTCGCTTCGCTGCCATCGGCCGGGAAAGATGCCGCGCCCGTCACGACGGCGACGCCTGCAGCGGTTTTCGCCAGGTGAAGCCGCTCAATAACCTTCGCCGAACGCTGGTGGATGCGCGCGATAACCGTCCCGGCCTGGCTCAGGTCCGTATCCGGAAGCAGGATCGTGAACTCCGACCGAGCACGCAGGCCAACGACGTCAAACACTCGTGTCAGCCCCGAGTACTCGGTCGTCAGTTCACGCAGCAACTCGTCTCCCTCGTCGAATCCCGCCGCGCGCTGGTACTCCTCAAAGCCAAGCACCGCTGCAATGACGACCGTGACCGGGTTCTGCGTCCGTTGTGCACGGGCGATCTCTTCGTCAAAGCGCTGCGTGACGTACCAACCGACATGCGCGCCGGTCGTTAGATCGACGACGGAGGTCTGCTTGATGGCATGGTGGTGCTCAGCGACGGCGATCGCGGGAGCGATCTCCTCGGCGATGATAGCGAGCGTTGAGCGTTCGGTCTCACCCAGTGGCTCCAGGGTCGACGAGTACAGCACCAGCGCGCCCATCACATCTCCACTGGAGCCGATTGGTACCGAATGGATGAGCCTGGCTGTCGGGTCAACGCCGCTGTAGGCAACGACATCGTTCGTCATCTGAGCCGGATTGGCACTGATCCTTGCCGGAAGTGGCCGGGCGTTCGGCATCGTATTCGAGCGCAGGAGCAGGTCACCGCCGATCCCGGAGCGCGTGTAGATCGCGACCCAGGCGTCGCTGGAGACCTCCGCTACCCGCCGCGCGAGCCGCTGCAGGAAGTGATCGCGATCGATGATGCCAGAGATCGCGTCGGAGATCTCAGTCTTGAAGGCCAGGCGGGCCGCGTCACGAGGTGTTGCCGCCCCGGCGTTGATGCTCTGATCGGACTGCATCATTTCCACCCTACACAGCTCCCGCGTCCTGGCCATGGCCCTGGTACCAATGCCTGTATCATGCGATCCAAAGGTCCTGCCTGCCACAGGCAAAAAGTACCAGTTCGCTCGCCGCAGCGCTGCCGGTCAGCTTCCTCGGATGACGTCGAGCACCTCGTTGAGCCGCAAACGAAGCTCCTCGGGATCATCGGCCTCGACATTCAGCCGCAGCAGCGGTTGCGTGTTGGACGCACGCAGATTGAACCACCAGGTTGGATACTCTATCGTCATTCCGTCAAGCTCGTCAATCTCTCCGCCAGCGAACGCCGCACGCACCCGCTGGATGGTGCCGGAGATATCGGCGACCTCGGTGTTCACTTCGCCGGAGCGATAGCGAGTGTCAAGCGGCCGCAGGTACTCAGAGAGTGATGTACCCTCCCGCGAGAGGAGTTCGAGCATTGTCAGGAACGCGATCAGACCGGAATCAGCATACCAGTTGTCCCGGAAGTAGAAGTGACCTGAATGCTCGCCGCCGAAGATCGCGTCGTGATCGCGCATCAGCGCCTTGATGAACGAGTGCCCGACCCGTGAGCGAACTGGCACGCCGCCCGCTGCCTCAATCGTCTCCGGCACCGTCCGCGAGCAGATCAGGTTGTAGACGACCGCCGCACCCGGGTGCTTCTCCAGCATCGCCTTCGCGACCATCGCCGTCACCATGTCGCCGCCGACGAACTGCCCTCGATCGTCAATGATGAACATCCGGTCGGCGTCGCCGTCGAACGCGATCCCGATGTCGGCATTCTGCGTCAGCACCGTCGCCTGAAGGTCCTTGATGTTCTCCGGCTCGATTGGGTTCGCCTCGTGGTTCGGGAACGTCCCATCCAGCTCGAAATAGAGCGGGATCAGCGTGCACGGCAGTCGCTCGAAGACCGGCGGCACAATCTTCCCCGCCATCCCGTTCCCGGCATCGACCGCGACCGTATACGGCCGGATCACCGACAGGTCGATCATCGACAGCGCGTGCTCGACGAACTCCTCCGTCACGTCCCGCTCGATCAGGTCACCGCGCCGCCCCGCATCCGGGAACTCGTTGGCGATCACCAGGTCGCGAATCTCGCCGATCCCCTGGTCCATCGACAGTGGGCGGGCCTCCTCGCGGCAGAGCTTGAACCCGTTGTACTCAGCCGGATTGTGTGAGGCCGTCACCATAACCCCAGCCGGGAACCCGTACTTCCCGACCGCGAAGTAGAGCCCATCGGTCGAGATCAGCCCGATGTCGGTCACGTCCGCGCCCTGGTCGCGAATCCCCTCGATCAGTGCTGACGCGAGCAGCGGCCCCGAAACGCGCATATCCCGCCCAACACAGACGTTGTCGGCCCCCAGATAGACGACCAACGCTCGGCCGATCCGGTAGGCGATGTCCGGCGTCAACTCCTCGGGCGCGATTCCGCGAATGTCATACGCCTTGAACAGACTCCCGATCTCGCTCTGACTCATCCGATTCCCTCCCGTGATGCGTGATGCGTGATGTCCGACTTGGGATGGCGCCTCCAACCTGGTAGGGGCCGCGTCCTGTACCGGCCCATGCCGTGAGGCATCCGCGTGGGGCATTGTGCGTTCGCCGAGGAACCCTAACGCCTGCGCCCGTGGGGATCAATCCGTGTATCGAAGAGGATGCCTCATGGCATGGGCCGGTACAGGACGCGGCCCCTACCGGGTTGGAGGCGCGTCCTTACTCCACACGTCCAGACACATCACCATCTCGTCGTAATGCACTTCTCCGGTATCTCTGAAACCCAACGACTGGTACAACCGTATCGCCCCAACATTCGCAGGATCGACGCCGAGCCTGATGCTCTCACACTGATGCTCCTCGCGCATCAGCGCAACCAGCGCCGTCATCGCGCCGCGCCCGTACCCTCTCGCTTGAAACCGTTCGTCGATCATCATTCGTATGATCCACCAATTGCCGTCGTCCGGGTCCTGCCCATACATCGCGAACCCGACCAGATCCTCACGTGCATAGACCGCCAGCGGCCGCAACTCCCGGTGCATATACGCATCCGCAATCGAGTTCGCGTTCGACGCCACGAAGTCGGCCTGCTCGGGCGCGACCCGCAGAGCCACAACCGCCCGCGCGTTGTCGGGGCTCAGGGAACGAAGAGCAATCGACGGTCGATCCTCGTTCATCAGACCGGGTTCGGATCGCTGATGAAGTGGGTCGTAATGCCGAACTTCCCGGCCAGTTCCGCCGCCAGCGCCTGAACCCCGAGTCGTTCAGTCGCCTCATGGCCGGCGGCGATCACCGACAGCCCAAGCTCGCGAGCCTCCGCCATCGTTGATTCGCGGATATCGCCGGTCACCAGCGCCTGGCAGCCCGCTTCGGCTGCCTCCTGGACCGCGCCGTATCCGGAGCCGGTCAGGAACCCGGCCCGTTCGATCATCCGTTGGCCATCATCGTTGCCGACGACGATTGGCTCCCGCTCGGTCAGGTCGGCCAGCGTCCCGACCAGATCGTCGAGGCTGTGCCCCTGCGGCCACTCACCGACGATCCCAAGTGGCTCGGAGCCGACGTTGGCGAACCGGCCGGCCGGCATATAGCCGCTGGCGATGCAGAGCCGGGCGCAGTTGCCGATCTCCGGGTGGCCGTCGAGCGGCAGGTGGTAGCCAATCAGGCTCATCTCGTTTTCGAACAGTAGCCGCAGCCGGTCGGCAAACACTCCTGTAATCGGCCCGAGCTTTCCGCCCCAGAGCAGCCCGTGGTGGACCAGCAGCGCATCGGCTCGCCAGTTGGCTGCCTCCGTCAGCGTCACCCGTGAGGTGCTGACTGCGACCGCCAGCCGGTTGATCTGTAACCGCCCGCTGACCTGCAAACCGTTGACGGCCACGTCCTGAAAGGCCGAACTCCGCAGCCGCTCGTCGCAGTAGCTAGTGATCTCATCCCGATGGGCCATGACCGTTCCCTCTCATTCAGGCCCGATTGTGCCACCCCTCGGTATGATTGAGGGGACAGGCGATAGGGAACAGGGGACAGGGGTTGTTGTGATAGATCGGGTACTGGGGCCGGATGACGCGGTCGATCTGCATATGCACACCTTCGCGTCGGATGGGCGCTGGTCGCCGGAGGAACTGACCGCCTATCTGAAGGAGCACAATTTCCGGTTGGTTGCGCTGGCAGACCACGACACGATGTATTCCATCCCGGAGATGGCGCGCCGCACTCGTGAGGCCGAGATTCACTTTATCCCCGCCGTCGAAATGACGACCCGCTGGGAGAAGCGCCAGGTCCACCTGCTCGTCTACGGTATCGACCCCGAGGCCGCGTCATCGGCGCCGTTCATGACCGTCCTCGAAGCGCAGCAGAAGCAGCTTCGCGACACCTCCCAGCGGATGATCGAACTGCTTGACACGCATTGTCGCTACATCCCGTCGCTCCACGAGCTGCCGGAGATCAAGCTCGGCCTCCAACTGACACCGCATCGCGTCTTCACGGCTATGATCCGCAACGGCCACGGCAACAACCTCTACCAGGCCCACAACATCGTCCGTGGCCTTGGCGAGCCGGTCGTCGTTGATGTTCCGCTCGATGAAACTGTCTCAGCCGCCCACGCTTCCGGCGCGATCACGATCGTCGCCCATCCTGGCCGTGACGATGGCTTCGGCGTCCTCAAGCACGAAGACCTCGACCGGATGAGAGCCGAGATCCCGATCGACGGTGTCGAGGCCCACTACCGTTCCTACAAGGACGCCGACACCGAGTACTACCGGGGCTGGGCCGAGCGCAACGGCCTGCTCGTCTCGTCTGGCTCCGATTCGCATTGGCCCAACCACCCGGTCAACCCGATCGCCCACAACGCCCGTTGGGTCGCGCCGCTCCTGGAACGGCTCGGCTATACCGTCGATCCGTGGGAAGGCCCTGCCTGGATGCCCGCACCACCCGCCGAGCCAGCCCCACCCGCAGAGGGCTACACCGACGCCCCGGCGTCCGGGAGCCTGAGCCGATGTCCGTCACGTGGTCTCCATCACGCCCAGATCACGATCCCACCGCGGCTGTGAGGCTGACGCTCGCGCCTTCTACGTTGACCTGCTCGGCCTCATCGAAATTCCCAAGCCTGACGCACTTCAGGGACGCGGCGGCTTCTGGCTGCAGGTCGGCGTCCAGCAGGTCCACGTCGGCGTCGAAAACGGCGTTGACCGCACGCAGACCAAAGCGCACATCGCCTACGCCGTCGACGACCTCGCGTCGCTCCGCGCTTGCCTCACCGCCGCTGGCTACACCATCGACGCCGATGCCCCGCTCCCCGGGATGACCCGCTGCGAATTGCGCGACCCGTTCGGGAACCGCGTCGAACTGATCCAGTTGGATGAAGGAGCGACCCAGTGACGCTGCTCGATATCGTCCACGGCGACACGCGCTTTCAGGTCCGCGTCGCCGCCGTCTGTCTCTGCGACGGTCACGTCCTTCTGCAGGGGACCGACGACAATGGCCACTGGATTCTCCCCGGCGGACGCGGCGAGATGCTTGAGCCGGCCGAAGAATCGGTCCGACGTGAGATGCGCGAGGAGTACGGCGTCGAGGTCGAAGTCGGCCGCCTGCTCTGGGTCGTCGAGAACTTCTTCACCTACGATGGGATTCGCACGCACCAGCTTGGACTCATCTTCGAGACTCACCTGCCTCCAGGCTGCGATCTGCTCGATATCAGTCGCGAGTTCACCGGCGACGACGGAGGTATTCCGTTCATCGCCCGTTGGTTCGCGCCCGCCTCGTTGCCGGACATATGGCTGCTCCCGTCATTTCTGAGAGATGCCCTGCAATCGCTCCCCGAATCGCCGCAACACATCGTCCACACGGATATCGAACGCTGATGTACCGCATTGTTAATGTAGAAGGCGCGGCGCGTAACCTGCGTCATCACGACGGCGCGCGATAGCGCGACACGCTAGCGTTCAGATCAGGGTGGAATGTTCTACAGGCTCGGTCGTCTCGCATATACGCACCGGCGGCTGGTTATCGCCGCCTGGCTCCTCGCCTGCGTCGTCTCCGCACCGTTCATCCTGCGCCTGCCGTCGGTGCTGGAAGTCGGTGGCTTCTCGAACCCGAATATCGAGTCGGCTCGTGCGCGGGCGTTGCTTGAAGCAGAAATCCCGTCGTTCTCCTCTTCCGTCCTCGTTATCATCTTCGAGTCGGATGACCTCTCCGCCACCGAATCGGAGTTCGCTGCCCAGGCGCAAGCCGCACTCGCCGGTGTTGTCGAGATGCCGGAAGTCACCAGCGTCGTCAGCTTCATCGACAACCCACGCCAGATCTCGACCGATGGCAGGACGGCATACACGCTGATCCGCCTCGCGCCATCGCCAGAAGAGTCGCAACGGCTGATGCCTGAGGTCCGCGAGCGGCTGGCAGAGACAGAACTCGATGTCACGCTGGCCGGTGCGCCGGCCTTCTACGAGGATGTCGAGCGCATCTCCGAGCAGGACCTGCGCCGGGCCGAGGCGATCGCGATCCCCTTCGCGCTGCTGGCGTTGCTGCTCGTGTTCGGCTCGGTCGTTGGCGCACTCGTTCCGCTCGTCGTCGGAGGTCTGTCGGTCGCGGCTGTCCTCGGCCTTGTCTTCGTTGTCGCCGGTGTGGTTGATATGTCGATCTTCGTCCTCAACCTGACGACGATGCTCGGCCTTGGCCTCGCGATCGACTACTCGCTCTTCATGACCAGCCGCTTCCGCGAGGAACTGAGCCGTCGTCCGGTTCCGGAGGCTGTCGCCGTGACGACTGGGACGGCTGGACGGGCCGTCTTCTTCTCCGGCCTGACCGTCCTGATCGGTCTCTCAGGACTGGTCATGTTCGACTTCATGTTCCTGCGCTCGGTCGGCATTGCGGGCGCGCTCGTCGTCCTCGTCGCCGTCATCGGCGCCCTGACGCTTGCTTCCAGCCGTCCTCGGCGTCGTTGGCACTCGCATTGATCGACTCCGCATCATTCCCGCGCGTCCGGAGCGCGCAGACGCGGGTTTCTGGCACGGCCTCGCGACCTGGGTAATGGCACATCCCTGGCTGGTCTTCATACCCACACTGCTGCTGTTGCTCGGACTCGGACTGCCGTTCTTCAACGTGAAGGTGTCCTCGCCGGACGCGACGATCCTGCCGCTACGGGTCGAATCGCGCCAGGGATTCGAGACGCTCCGCCGCGAGTTCGGCAGCGGCGAGATCTCGCCAATCGTCATCGCCTTCGAGAGTGACGGCCCGGTCACCTCGCCGGAGAACCTGACCGCCCTCTACGCTTTTACACGCCATTTCGCCGCCGACGAGCGAGTCGTCCGGATCGATAGCCTCGTCACCCTCGATCCGCGCATCTCGCTGGCACAGTACCAGGTGCTCTACGACGATCCTACGGCCATCCCTGACCGCTATGTCGCGACGAACTACCGTGAACTGGCCAGTGACAATGCCACCGCCGTCCTGCTCTACACTCGCGGCCTTGCCGGAGACGACAAGTCGAAGGCGCTGCTGGCCGACATCCGCGCCTACGACGTCGGCGGTGACTACGCGATGCTGGTTGACGGGGGAACGGCCGAGATCGTCGATGTCGTCGATGAGATGTACGCCGAGTTCCCACCGGTCGCCGCGCTGATCATTGTCACCACCTACATCGTCCTGCTCTTCCTTTTCCGTTCGGTGATCCTGCCTCTCAAGGCGATTGGCATGAACATCCTCTCGATCGGCGCGTCATATGGCGCACTCGTCTTCATCTTCCAGGATGGTCACTTCGCCGGCCTGCTGGGCTTCGAGCCGCTTGGCTACGTCGAGGCATCGCTGCCGATCCTGATGTTCTGCGTTCTCTTCGGACTCAGCATGGACTACGAGGTGTTTCTCCTCTCACGCGTGCGCGAGGCGTGGCTGGAGACGCACGACAACCGCGCCAGCGTCGCGCGGGGTCTCCAGAGTAGCGGACGGATCATCACCGGCGCCGCCCTGATCGTCGTCGTTGTCACGACTTCGTTCGTCTCGGCCGAGATCGTCCTTGTCAAGGCGCTCGGCCTCGGCATCGCGATCGCTGTCCTCCTCGACGCCACCATCGTCCGTGCCCTGCTCGTGCCGGCCACAATGCGCCTGCTCGGCGACATCAACTGGTGGCTCCCAACCCCGATCCGCCGCCTGCTACCTGAACGGGAGTTCGAGCATTGAACGTGTCAGGAACACGGTCGCCAAATCCTCGATTGCTCAGGATGACAGGGCAAGCGATGCAGTCATCGTCGGCAACGTGCGTTTTTGTACTGGCCGTCGTCCTCGCCACGTTGCTCCTCACCGCCTGCGGTTCGTCGGTCGATCCGGCGCCAGCGTCAACTGCTCCAACGCCGACCAGCGCCGCTGCTGCCTACCTCACGCCGACCGCTGCGATCGAGCCGGTCCAGTTTCCGAACGATGAAGCCCCACACGATATGCTGACCGAGTGGTGGTATTACACCGGCCACCTTGTTACCGAGGACGGCACCCGCTACGGCTTCGAGTACGTCATCTTCCAGGCGCTGCGTGGTGCGTTCCCCCCTATTACGCCAGCCACTTCGCCATCACCAACAGTGCTGACGACGAGTTCGCCTACTCCGAGAAGGTCGGAGCTGACGCAATCCGTGAGACTGACGCCGGCTTCTCCTTCGACCTCGATGGCTGGACGATGCGCGGCGCGCTCGGAGAGGATGCGCTCGTCGCCGAGATGGACCGCTACGCGATCGACCTGCAACTCTCTTCAACCAAGCCTCCCGCCCTTCACGACGAGATCGGCTACGTCGACTTCGGCGCCTCGGGTGGCTCGTACTACTACTCGCGAACGCGGATCGATGTGACTGGCACGCTGTCCGTCGACGGAGTGCCGCTTTCGGTCACCGGAGAGGCCTGGTTCGACCACCAATGGGGCAACTTCATTACCGTCGGAGCGGGAGGATGGGACTGGTTCTCAGTCCAGATGAATGACGGAAACGACCTCACCATCTCGCTCGTCCGCGACACCGACGGCGACCTCGTCACGTCCTACGGCACGCTCGTCCGCCCCAACGGCGAGCAGGTCAACCTCAGCCAGGAGGACTTCGCCGTCACAACGACCGACGCCTGGACCAGCCCCCATACGGGCGCAACCTGGCCTTCACGCTGGACGATTGAGCTCCCTGACCGAGGACTGGTCAATCGCCCTTACCCCGTCAATGGCCGATCAGGAGCTCAACACGACCGCCAGTACCGACACGATCTACTGGGAGGGCGAAGTCCTCATCGATGGCACGATCGGCGGCATCCCGAGCACCGGCCTCGGATACGTCGAGTTGACTGGCTACGCGGACGGACTCCCTGTCCAACTGGACGACTAACCAGGCTCCTGCTCCGTCTCTTGAAGACGATGCAATACTTTATGTCAGTCCTGGATCTTAGTGGATGGATCGCGGATGACAGGTTCCGACCGCATCGCTCCAAAGCCAATCCACCTCGGCCCGCAGTACGGCGCGCAATTCGGAGATGCCAGTATCGTTCGGGCATATCGATACCGGCCGCCGTATCCCGGCGAGGTCTACAGTCTCCTGTCGGACCTGCTTCCGCGCGGACGGGTCGCTCTCCTCGACGCCGGCTGCGGTACCGGCGACCTCGCGCTTGGGATGCTCGCCGGTATCCCGGAGATCGAGCGGCTGGACGCTATCGACCTGTCCGCCGAGATGGTAGCCGAGGGTCAGCGGCGCACAGGCGGGAACGATCCACGCCTGAACTGGCAGGTCGCTCCAATCGAGACGGCGGCGCTGGAACCGCCATACGCGCTCATCACAGCCGGCGAAAGTCTGCACTGGATGGACTGGCCGGTCGTCCTGCCGCGCTTCCGCGAGGTGTTGGCTCCAGGCGGCGTGCTGGCGCTCGTCGGCAGATCCCAACTACCCGCTCCCTGGAGCGAAGATCACATTGAGATTATCCGGCGCTATACCACCAACCTTGACTATCAACCCTACGATCTCGTCGAAGAATTGACGAGCCGCGAACTCTTCACCGTTCGTGGCACCCGGAAGACCGCGCCAGTCACCCACACACAGTCAATCGACGGCTACATCGAGTCGTGGCACTCGCGCAACGGCCTCTCTCGCGACCGGATGACACCGGACGCAGCGGACGCATTCGACCGCGAGACGCGCGAACTGCTCGCGGCACTCGGCCATCTGGAAACGGTGACCTTCGATGTTGTCGGAAGCGTGACCTGGGGATTACCGGCTGGCTAGCCCGGCCATCTCAAGAATTGTCGACAGCACCCACTCGTCGAGCAGCGTGACCGGCTCGACCGTCATGAACCGCTCTGGCCGGCCCAGCCGGTCGACGACGATTGGCGTCGCTCCGGCCGCTTCTGCCGCGCGCAGACCGGGAACTGCGTCCTCGATCACCACGCACGCACTCGCTGAAACGCCGAGTGCCTCGGCGCCCATCAGGTACGGCAGTGGATCGGGTTTTCCCCGCGTCGTTTCATCGGAACTGATGCTGACGGCGAACACGTCGCCGAGGCTGAAGCGAGACAGGACCAGGTTCGCCTCGTCGCGGCGCGCGCCGGTGACCAGTGCCAGCGGCAGACCGTGCCGGTGCAGTTCGCGCGCAAGCCACTGCCCGTCCTCGAACGGCGTGACCAGTTCAGCGAAGCGCAGTTCGAATCGAGCCAGTTTGTCAGCCATGACGGCCTCGATATCGCCGGCAAGTTGATGGCGCAGGAACCACTCGCCGAGCCCGTCCCGGTCGGGGCGTCCGAAGAAGACGGCTTCCCAGTCTTCGTCATCCGGCAGTGGCAGGCCGAAGTGTCGCAGCGATTCGCGCGTCACCTCGAGGTGCGCCGGTTCTGAATCGACCAGCACGCCGTCCATGTCAAACAGCACAGCCTCGATCATCTGTCTCGTTCGCTCCCCAACTGCCGGATTCCGGGCAAAACGAAAGCCGGCCACTGTGGGCCGGCTTCCTGGTGTTTCGGGCATTCACCCCGAAGGGGGACAGACTAGCTGGCCGCCTCCGAGGCGATGCCCGTAAGACCATGACTACTCATGATTTGGCATCACCTCCTTCGCCCTGAACGGTGTCTTCACTAAGGGCGGACCCGTGAATCAATTCACGGGACGGGTCAACGCGAGAAGCATACCAGTGGCCAGAGGTGGTGTCAACGACATTCTGGCACGGATTTCAGTTAGCCTGTCGCAATTCGCCACGACCCCTGGACAGGGTTGGGGAGGCCTACTCCCCGGGTATCTTCAGCTCCTGCCCGATCCAGATATCGTTCGGATCGGAGAGTCCGTTGAGCGCGATCAGCGCGTCAAGCTCGACATCGAAGCGGACCGCGATACCGTAGAGCGTGTCGTTCTCCTGGACGACGTAGACGTCCGGGTTCTCTTCGGGCACGGTCGGAGTCTGTCCCGCCGTCGTCGTCGCGCCGGCCACGAACGGCGTCGGAGTCACGATCTTCAGCGGCACTGCGCCAGTCGGCGTCGCTGCTGTCGCGATCGCTTCTGTCGTCGGCGTCGCCGGCTTGTCGTCGCTCCGTATCTCGGGCATCGAGCAGGCACCAGTCAGCAACGCGGCAGCCAGCGCAACTCCTGTGAGCGGGCGTGTAAATCGCAGCGATCTACGAGACAACCGCGACCTCTTCTGTCCAGCGGTAGGCACTTGGCCGGCGATTCTCGAGTGACGGCAGTTCGCGCCGGATCTTCGCCAGCACCTCCAGGTCACACTCCGCGACGCAGACGCCCGGCCCGTCGCCTGCTGTCGCGAGCACGACACCCCACGGATCGACGACCATGGAGCGCCCATGCGACTTCCAGCCGCCCGGGTGGCTTCCACAGGCGTTAGCCGCCAGGACGAAGACCTGGTTCTCGATCGCACGCGCACGAAGCAACACGTCCCAGTGGTCCTTGCCGGTGTGATAGTGGAACGCAGCCGGTACGGCGATGATCTCCGCGCCCTGCAGCGCCAGCAGCCGGTACAGCTCGGGGAAGCGCAGGTCGTAGCAGATCGTCAGGCCAAGCCTGACACCGCCCATATCGACGACGACAACGTCGTCTCCCGGCGCGACGGTCGCCGACTCCTGGGAGATGACGTCGTCGCCGATCGAGACATCGAACAGGTGGATCTTGCGGTACTGCCCGGCCAGGTTGCCGTCCGGGTCGATGACAACCGTGCTATTGAAGACGCGTGGCTCACCCGGTGCAATCTCGAGAATCGACCCGCCATGCAGCCAGATCCGGTGCTTCCGAGCGGCCTGAGCCAGCCGCTCAGTCGTCGGACCTGGAATCGGCTCGCCGTTGTCGCGCGTCCCGGCACTGTCGCCCATGTAGGTCCAGGTCTCAGGCAACGACACCAGCGTCGCGCCCATCGCTGCCGCGCGTTCAATCAGCCCAATCGCGGTCTCGATGTTTTCCTGCTTGTCAGCCCCAGCCGACATCTGGACGGCCGCCACTCGCACACGCTCTGCCACGTTGAACCCCTTCCAGGACCATCGAATCTGTGTAGATCGATGATACAGGATCGGGACTCGGGACTCGGGACTCGGGACTCGGGGGCGTCGAACAGCCCATCGACTGCCGCGGCCCTCGATCCCGTCCCGACCGTCTACATCTTCCCCAACACGCTGCAGACCGCCTCGACGCCCGACGCATCTGTGGCCGGCTTGTCGTCGACCTCTGTGATGATGCCCTGCTCGTTGATGTAGAAGGTCACCCGCCGGTGGTTACCGCGCTCGGGGTTGTAAACGCCGTACGCCTGTCCAACGGCGCCCTTCGGGTGGAAATCGGACAGCAACGGGATCTTCAGGTCGCGGGCCTCACGCCAGGCCTTGTGGCTCCAGCGCGAATCGACCGAGATACCAAACACTTGCGCGCCCGTCCCTGACACCTGGTCCCAACCGGCGCTGAACGCGTCCATCTGGTTCTGGCAGCCGGGACTCCAGTCGAGCGGGTAGAAGGCCAGGACAACTTTCTGACCGCGCAGGGCCGAGAGCGTCACCTCGTCGTTGTCACCCGAACGAAGCGTGAAGTCCGGCGCCTCGGTGCCGGGTGTGAGCAATTCCGTCATCTGGTCTATCCTTTCAGGAAACGTGGCTGTCAGCCAGCAGCCAGTTGCCAGCAACCGTCAGTCGCTGCCCCCCTGAAGGGTGCGCGAAAGACGCGGTCCGGTCAACTCGTCAAACAACGGGAATGCCGATGGATTCCAGCAGCTTCGCCCAACAGCGACCGTACCGAGTCGCGCTCACCCGAGTTGAGACGTCGGTTGATGACGCCCTTGCGCGCGCCTTTGGACTGCTCGACGAGACGCCGTCACTTGCCGAACGGGCACGCGGCCTCGTCACGATCAAGCCGAATCTGACCGCTCCACGTCCTTCCGGAAGCGGTGTCGTGACCGACGTCGCAGTCGTCGCCGCATTCGTCCGGCTCCTGCGCCAGCAAGCGCCGAATGTCCAGCGGATCGTCGTCGCGGACGGACCGGGGATGGTCGACACTTTCCGCTGCTTTGAAGCAGCCGGCTATGCGAGCCTGCGCGATCTCGGGGTCGAACTGCTCGACCTCAACTCTGCGCCAACCCGGCCAACACCCGTCCCCGGCTCGCTACGCTACGCTACGCTGGAGATCCCGGAGATCGTCCTCGATGCCGATCTGTTCGTCAGTATGACGCCACCCAAGACGCATACCGACGGTCTCTACACGTTGCACGCCAAGAACATGTACGGCGTTCCGCCAACCCGCTTCTACGGTCGGCCCCGCCGCGCATTTCATCGTGCTGGAGTCTCTGAGGTCGTCCACGACATCTGCCGCGCCCGTCCGATCGACCTCGCCATCACCGATGCGACCGTTGGCACCCAACTGGGCGATCCCATTGATGGCCAGCCGGTCGTGCTCAATGCCATCGCCGCTGGCTGGAATGCGCAGGCTGTCGACATCGTTTCCTGCGCCATGATGCGGGTTGACCCGCTCCGCTCCGCCTACCTGCAATACCTGCGTGCCGCCGGCCATGGGCCGATCTCGCTCGATGAAATCAATCTGGTTGGCGACGCGTTGCCCGACCTCTCCCGACCGTTCGAGATTCCCGCCCTCAAAGACCGCAAGGCTCAAGGGGCGTCGGCGCATTAGCGATTGACCTGCTCGGTCCAGTAGGGTGTACACCCGAAGTAGGCGCAGACGACCTGCTCCTCGCGTCGTGAGAATGGAACTCCGGAGACGTACGATGGCGCGTCGTGCAGAACCTCGCGCGCGACCTGAACCTGCGCCGGGTCGTCTGCGATCGTGATGTGCTCGATCGGTACGGCCGCCAGATGGCGACCAATACCCAGCACGCCGCCGAAGCTGACGACGACGTAGCGGACCTGATCGAGTCTCGCTTCGGCGTGCTCATCATGCGTAATCTCGGCGATCAGGTTTTCGATCCGGCCGCATTCGGCACCATCAAGGTCGACGACGCGCGTGCCTTTCATCGACAGCGCCCACTCCGCACCCAGTTTCCCATTGATGAGGGTGTGCAGCGGTGCGACTGCGTCGGTAACGACGACATCGCTCGTGCTATACACCTCGGGAGGCGATACCAGCAGATCCATTGCGGAGTCCGCAACGTCGGCTAACGTCGTTGCAGAGCCGATGTGGACAGCGTTGTTATTGGACATCACGTTCCGCGCGGAAGTCAGTGTCGATGAGGAGTTGGATGTGATCGCGACGAACATCGCGCCGACAAGCAACCTGCTTTCGATGTAGGCGCCTTCGTCATCGCTGAACCCAAAGTCATTCAGAATGCTCGTCAACGCTGCGTCGCGAGCGTCATCGTCGTCGAGTGAGACGGACGCCAGCGCCGCGCCAATTGGCCCGGCAACCAGGAACGTCCCCCGTTGCGGCACAATGATAGATGCCAGCCCCAGCAACCAGCGACTGTGCCCGTTGAGATCTGCTTCCTCGACTGCCTTTGCGACCGCTCCGTGCCGCTGCGCCGGCCCACCCTCGTCCGCCTTCAGGTCGCGCACCAGCATCGACACCGACTCGCGTGGGCAGCCATCCCTGGTGAGCGCCGTCAGGGCCTGGCGGGCGTCGATGAGATCCTCGAACAGACCGACGACCGTCATGAACTCACGCGACGCTGATTCACTCGGCGTGGCGCCTGACTGGCCGTCGTCTGCAACGATGTTAAGCGTCATGAAGTCACCTAATCTGGTGCATGTACCCAATGCCGGTGTGTCGGGAGAGCTAGATGTCGCTCCGACCCTTGAAACCAAACCTGTCTGGCCGTTTACGCCGGCCGCCGAAGTGTGACGATGGCTCGTTCGAACTCGAACCACCTGCTGCGTGCGCCAAGCCGGGGCCGACGACATCGAAATCACCAACACGCTGAGCAATCAGGTGCGACACGAGGACCTGAACCGCCGCCGCGACGGGAATCGCGATCACCGCGCCGAGAATGCCCATCAATGCTCCACCGATGATGACGGCCAGGACGACCGCCAGCGGCGACAACCCGACCGCGTTTTTCATGACTCGCGGGACCAGGACAGCGCCTTCGAGTTGCTGGATCAGGAAGACGATCACGACGACCGCCAGCGCTTTTTGCCACGAGTCGGTCAATGCGATGATGAATGCCGCCGAGCCACCCAGGAACGGTCCGATGAACGGGATCAACTCCGTGATCCCGGCGAAGATCGCCAGCGCCAGCCAGAACTGGAGCCCCAGGAAGTAGTACGCAATCCCCGACGCGAACCCGATCGACAGGCAGAGGATCGCCTGTCCACGCGTCCAGCCACCGAGCTTGTCCTCGATTTCGTCCCAGATCGCATGCGCTTCGTCGCGCTTGTCGATTGGCACCAGGCCAAGCATCAAGCGCTTGATGATCGCCTTCTCAGTCATCCAGTAGAACGCGACGATCAGAACCGAGAAGACAGTAAAGACCCCACCGACGAACGACGTAACGAAGGCAATCGCAGTCGATTCCTCAACCGGCGGCTCCGAGGTGTAGTCCTGGTAGGCCACTTCGGCACGATTGATGAAACGTACCCCGGTTGTCCGAATGAAGTCGCTCTCGCTGGCTCGTGCCTGTTCCTCCAGATTCTGGAGAATGCTCGGGACATCGTTGTTCAGTTCCATCCCCTGCCGGATAAGTGGCGGGATCACCAGGTAGCCGAGTGCGCCGAACGCCAGGAAGAGGCCCAGATAGACCGTCAGGACCGCCTGTCCGCGTGAAAACCCGACGCGTCGCAGGCGTTGGACAAACGGCTCAATTGCCGCCGCCAGGATGATCCCAAGGATCAGGATGATGATGACCGACTTAATCTGCAACAGCAGCCAGGCCAGCCCGACGACGAACAGGACGGCCGCCGTGTAAACCATGACGCGCGTGGGAGTCAGCGATGCGTTCAATCTCGATCCATCCGCGTGCTGCAACTGGCAGGAATCACGATGCATTCGTGCCGTAACGCAGATGCAATCCCCGTGCCAGACCTCGGGCGCGCAGATCCGCTGGCAGGCGTCCTGCAACACACCATCGGTCCGCGCTCCGTGGGAATCACGATTGCCGTTACTCATGAAGGGATCCAGCAGAATGCACGCACACATCAACATCTGGAAGATGAACGAAGCCGGCGAGTCATCCAGCGACAGCATCGCCCGCGATGTCGCCGAACGGCTGCGTACGCAGCCCGGCTTCCATGCCTACACCGTCGTCCGCACCAGTGACCGAGAAGTGGTCGCGATCACCCTGTTCGAGACCTCTGCCCAACTCCACAGCGCTATCGAAGCGGTCAGCGATCGTTCGCGGAGCAACATCCATCAGGTCGCCGCCGGTAAGCCGGAAACCCGCGCAGGCGATGTCATCTATCACGAGATGGTGGGTGGCTAACCCAGCGATCGCCTCTACGGACGGCGTTGCGCCAACATGAGGCCGTTCTGGCCGGTTGTTTCGGTGTGTCCCATCACTCGGACGGTTCGAGAGTCGAAAGACGTGCCACCGGCTCAAGGTGCTCAAGGTGCTCACGCTGTTACAGTGAGCAGGTTGGCGTGGGCAATGAATGCAACTGGCTCAAGTGGATCAGGCTCAATGTGTGAGCCAGTTGACGTGAGCGGGTTGGAACTCCAGACGTGTCAACCTCAGCGAATCTCGATGCGACGGCCTCGTGGTAAGACGGAGTAACCAGGCTGGTTGGACCGATAGACGCAGTCTCGCTGAACCCATTGATACCTGCACACAGTGTCCGGGTCCCACAGACCCCTTCTGCCGCCACTTGCGGCGTAACGAAAAATTCGTTAGAATGCTTACCATGGAAGAAGGAGCGAACGCCGCCAGGCGGATCATCAAGCGTTTCGGTGGCCAGAGCGCACTTGCCGCTCTGCTCGGTAAGCGGCAGAGCACGATCGAACACTGGGCGAAGACAGGGCGGGTGCCTGCGCAATGGCAAGTGCCACTCATGTCGCTGGCCCGTCAGAGAGGCATGATCTTGGAAGCAAAAGACTTCGTCGAACTCGGACCCGACCCGATCCAGCCGGCTGAGGGGCGCCTCGGCATCCTGCTCGTCGGCCTCGGCGCCGTCGCCTCGACGTTCATCGCCGGCGTCGAGCACGCCCGACGCGGCAGTGGCCGGCCCGTCGGCTCGCTGACCCAGATGGGCACGATCCGCCTCGGCAAACGGACGGAAGACCGATCGCCCCTCATCCGCGATTTCGTCCCGCTGGCAAACCTCGACGATATCGTCTTCGGCGCCTGGGACCCATTCCCCGACAACGCCTACGAAGCAGCGGTGAGGTGCGGCGTTCTCGACCGTCACGAACACATCGAGCCGATTGCCGACTTCCTGAAATCGATCACGCCAATGCCGGCCGTCTTCGACCAGTACTACGTCAAGCGCCTCAACGGCCCCAACGTCAAGGCTGGCCCGAAGTTGGCGATGACCGAGCAGATTCGAGAAGACATTCGCAACTTCAAGTCGGCAAACAACTGCGACCGCCTGGTCATGATCTGGTGCGCCTCGACCGAGATCTTCATCGAGGAAGGTCCAGACCACCGCGACCTCGAAAGCTTCGAGGCGGCGCTCAGCGACAACGACGAAACGATCGCCCCCTCGATGCTGTACGCGTATGCAGCCCTGATGGAAGGGATTCCGTTCGCCAACGGTGCCCCGAACCTGACTGCTGACATCCCGGCGCTGCTGGAGCTCGCGATCGAGAAGGGCGTTCCGATCTGCGGCAAGGACTTCAAGACCGGCCAGACGCTGATCAAGACGGTGCTTGCGCCGATGCTGAAGGCGAGGATGCTGGGCCTCAACGGCTGGTACTCGACGAACATCCTCGGCAATCGCGACGGCGAGGTGCTCGACGACCCGGAGAGCTTCAAGACCAAGGAGGAGTCGAAACTCGGCGTCCTGGAGTACATCCTCCAGCCCGAGCTTTACCCCGAACTGTATGGCGACGTCTATCACAAGGTGCGGATCAACTACTACCCGCCGCGCGGCGACAACAAAGAGGGATGGGACAACATCGACCTCTTCGGGTGGCTCGACTACCCGATGCAGCTGAAGATCGACTTCCTCTGCCGCGATTCGATTCTCGCCGCACCGCTCGTTCTCGACCTCGCGCTGTTCCTCGACCTCGCCAATCGAGCCGGCCTGAAGGGCATCCAGGAGTGGTTGTCCCTGTACTTCAAGAGCCCCCAGCACGCTGCTGACGTGTACCCGGAGCACGACCTCTTTATCCAGCAGACGAAGCTCAAGAACACCCTGCGCTGGATGATGGGCGAAGAGCAGATCACCCACCTCGGCCAGGAGTACTACCAGGAGAATTAGGCCGTTACGGTCTTGATCCGCCCGAAGCGCTTCCCCTCCCACCGGAGAGAGGAAGCGCTTCTTCATACTCTGGAGTGGTTACCATTATCGCGATCGGGACGCGACCAGGATCATCACTGGCGTGTTTTCCAGCACCTGAGCGATACGTAGCGTTCCGCCAGACGCCGCCACGCAACCTGCCCCGACAACCCGTTCCCATTCATCCGGGGCGTCTTCCGGCAGCGTCACGACCGTGTCGCCCCAGACGTCACCGACAGGCGCATCACCTGGCCCCAGCCCGTTGGCGGCGGCCAGCGTCGCATACAGACGTGGCGCAACGATGATGGCCCAGGCGTCATCGTGACGCCGCGCGAACGCGACAACGTGATCGGCGCGCTGTCCGCTGACCACAAGCGGCAGGTATTCTCCGGCGAGGAACAGTCCGGCATGGTCGCATCGGAACGCGAGGGCCGCATGGGTCAGCCAGAGCTTGACGCGCCCATCGGTCCAGTTCGTCAACAGGTCAGCCGGATCGGGGGGCGACGATTGCAACTGGTCGAGCAACTTGCTCCGCAGTCCGTAGTCGATCGGCCGCCGGTTGTCGGGATCAACCAGCGAGAAGTCCCAGAGCTCGTTGCCCTGGTAGATGTCCGGTACGCCAGGCGAGGTGATCTTCAGCAGCGCCTGCGACAGCGAGTTGAGCGCACCAAACCAGCGCGTCGTCTGCTCGAACTCGCGGAAGTCGGTCAGGAACGGGTTGTCGCCGTCGGTCAGGATCGCGTCGACGAAGGCATTGACAGCCTCTTCGTAGTCATTGTTTGGATTGATCCAGCTCGTGTGCGTCTTCGCCTCGCGGGTGGCCTTCATCAGGTAGGCCTTCAGTCGCTCGCGGAACTCAGGGACGTGTTCATCCTCAAGCGGCCACGCGCCGACCAGCGTCTGGTAGATCAGGTACTCGGTGTTGCCTTCAGGGAACGCGATCCCGTCCACCTCGCGCTTCTTCCCCGAGTTCATCCCCTGCCAGCGCCACACCCGTGCACCCCAGTCATCAGCCAATTCCGAGATGACGTTTATTCGCGCGCGGACATCTTCGCTGCGCTTGGTGTCGTGGGTAGAAGTCGCGTTCATCGCGTGCGGCCAGTCACCGGCTTGCAGCGTATTCCGGTCATGGAACTCCTCGACCGGGACCCCAATCCGTTCCGGCTCGCCGCCGACATCATTGACCGAGGCCAGCCGGTGGTAGATGTAGAGTGCCGTGTCCTCGTGGCCCTTGGCCATGATCGGCCCGGCGAACTGCTGCCAGCGCATCACGAACGCCAGCCACTCCGGCTTCTGCTCCTCCGGTAGCGATGATGGGAAGTTCAGCGTCAGTACCCGTCGCACGAAGTTGAATGCCCGTCGTAGATCGGGCCGCGCCTCAATCGCCGGCTCAATCGCCTGCTCGACCCAGGCGACATCCTGCTCGGCTACCTCCAGATCCCGCGTGTAGGTACGGTAGACCGGGAATCGCGCTGTCAACTCCGAGAGCGCCTGACCAAGCTCGCGCTGCGTCAGGTCCCGGCCGTGCCGGTCGTAGGCCGAGAGCCGGTCGAGCCAGCCTACCAGCGCCCGAACATCGCCGGAGAACAGGTCCGCCATTACCCGTCGCTTCTGCTGGTACGCGATCTCTTCGAACGGCTGCGTGACGCCTGATATGCGCTGATAGATGTCCGTCAGCCGGTCGGTCGCGGTGCTGTCGATGAACAACCCATTGACGAGGTTGAGGAAGTCATATCCAGTTGTTCCGGCCGTCTGCCATTCCTCGCGAAGGTGCTCGTGCTCGGCCAGGATCTTCTCGACCAGGATGTACGTCTCTTGCTCGCCAGTTGCCAGTTCGTCGCGGGCGGGCGCCAGGAACGCCTGCAACCGCTCCAGATAGCCCTGCGGGTCGTGCAGGCCGTCAATATGGTCGATCCGCAACCCGTGCAGCCGGCCGCTGCCAATCAACCCGATCAACCGTTCGTGGCGGGCGCGAAAGACCTCCTCGTCCTCGATCCGCATCGAGACGAGGTCCGCGATGTCGAAGAACCTTCGGTAGTTGATCTCGGCGTTGGCGACGCGCCAGAACGCTAGCCGGAATGCCTGCGCCGAGATCAGATGGTCGAGGGTATCGAACGACTGTGGGTCGCCCTCGGTGCCGTTGATCAGCCGCAGGTTCTCGTCGATGAACTCGTTGATCTCTGGGTACGTCTCACAGAGCCGTTCGATCTCGGCCTTCAGCCGCGTCGTCCCGGTCCGCCGTCGATCAACGAGTTCGGGATCGACCGTCAACCGGTCGGGCATTTCCTCGGTCAACTCGATCAGCGCCTCGTACTCCCGGTATGCCGTCGGGTATTGACTCAGCCGGTCGCGCAGGATGCCGTAGCGCTGCTCGAGGACGACTCGGTAGGTCTTCGGGTCGAGCGGCAGCCGGTTGTCCCAGTAGGCGACATAGAACTCGCCGCCGTCGCGAACGACCTGCAGTTCCTGACTCTCGAGAATCGTTCCGTAGTGGCTGCCGAGGACCGGCAGGACGACTTTGCTCTCCAGCGGTTCCCCACTGGTGCTCGTCTGCCAGACGATGTCGAAGTAGTTGGAGTATTCCGAACTCGGCCCGTTCTCCAGCACATGTAGCCACCAGACGTTCTCCGGACTGGCCGCCATATGGTTCGGCACAATGTCGAGCAGCAACGTCATTTCGTGCTGCCGCAACGCTTCCGAAAAGGCCTCGAACCCTTCTTCACCACCAAGCTCCGGGTTCATCTGCCCTGGGTCGGTCACGTCATACCCGTGCGCGCTTCCCGACCGCGCCTTGAACAACGGCGACGCATATAGTGTCGTGATTCCCAGGCGGTGCAGGTACGGGATGACCTCCTCCCCGTTGGCGAACGGGAAGTCCTTGTTGAATTGGATACGGTAGGTGGACACGGGCGTCATGGTGTTCCTTAGCCGAAATTCGTCGCCTTATAGGCGAATGACCGACCTTCCGGTAGGGGCCGTGTCCTGTACCGGCCCGCGCCGTGAGGCGCCCGCTTGGCTGGTGCGTGCTACAAGAGGATCCCTAACGCCTGCGCCCACGGGGAAGCATGCCTCTCTCGACGCGGGCGCCTCACGGCGCGGGCCGGTACAGGACACGGCCCCTACCGGAAGGTTGAATCTGTCGTTCCTCGCTTACGTTCCGATGCGTTCCAACATCACCGCCGACCGTCCCGCCATCCTCACGGTAGCACGACCGTCCGATTCGACCGAGTCAGGCGTCTCCCCGCCGGAGCCACCCCAGCGCACATCCGCCGTATCGATCACCCGCGTCCAGACACCGGCCGGGACCGGCAACGCGATCTCTACCGCTGATTCCGCGAAGTTCAGCACCAGCACGACCTCATGCCCTGCGTGCCAGCGCCTGACATGCAGGACTTGCTCGACCTCGTAGGCGATGACCTCCTGGTCGTCCTTCGACAGATGCGCCAGCGCCGGCAGCTCTCGCCGTAGACGTAGCAACTCGCGATAGAGGTCGTTGATCGCCTTGTGCTTGCCACTCTCCCGCAGGCCGTGGTCGAGCTTCGAGCGCTGGAACGTCGCCTTGTCCTGCGGGTCGGGGACATCGCCAGCCCAGTTGAAGCGATTGAACTCATTGCGGCGTCCCTCCGAAACAGCCTTCGCGAGGTCCGGGTCGGTGTGGCTGGTGAAGTACTGGAACGGCGCTGTCTCGGCGTACTCCTCGCCCATGAAGATCAGCGGGATGTACGGCGAGAGAAGATACGCCGCCGCTGCCAGCTTCGCTGACTCGAACGAGACCAGATGCTCCAGCCGCTCGCCTGTCGCGCGATTGCCGACCTGGTCGTGGTTCTGGCTGGCAACGACGAACTGCCGCGCCGACGCCATTTTCGGTGAGCTGCCGTGCTTTCGCTCGCGGTATTCGGAGTAGACGCCGTCAAAGACGAAGTTCTGCCGGAACGCCTTTGCCAGATGTCCAACCGACCCATACTGCATGTAGTAGCCGCCCCGCTCGCCGGTCAGCAGCGCGTGGAGCGCGTGGTGGAAGTCGTCGCCCCACTGGCTGTCGAGGCCATGCCCGTGCAGCACCGGCGGCGCCAGGTAACGAGCATCGTTGGCATCGCTCTCGGCGATCACGACGACGTTCCGGCCGAGCCGCTCGCCTTCGGCATGGATCGCCGTCGTCAGTTCCTGGAGGAAGTGGGTGGCCGACTCATCGATGATCCGGTCGGTCGCGTCGAGCCGAAATCCGTCGATGTGGTATTCCCGAACCCAAAGGAGCGCGTTCTCGATGAAGAACCGCCGTACTTCGGCGCTGCCGGGCCCGTCCATGTTGATTGCCTCGCCCCACGGCGTCTGGTACTTGGTCGTCGTGTAGTTGCCGGAGAGTCCGGTGTAGTTGCCTTCCGGCCCGAAGTGGTTGTAGACGCAGTCCAGGTAGACGGCCAGCCCCGCCGCGTGGCAAGCGTCGATCAAACGCCGGAACCCATCCGGCCCTCCGTACGTGTTCTGGGGTGCGTAGAGTGCGACGCCGTCATAGCCCCAGTTGCGCTCACCCGGAAACTGAGCCACCGGCAGGATCTCCAGCGCCGTCACGCCCAGGTCGCGCAGGTACTCCAGGTGCGGGATGACGCCGTCGAATGTCCCCTCATGCGAAAACGTCCCGACGTGCAACTCGTACAGCACGAGCCGGTCGTGCGGGACACCCCGCCAGGCAGCGTCCGTCCAGTCGAACGCTTGTGGGTCAACGACGGCAGAGGGACCGTGTGGCCCTTCCGGCTGGTACCGCGAGGCCGGGTCTGGCCACTCATCGCCGCCGTTCAGTCGGTAGGTGTAGGTGCTGCCCGGCTCGACGCCGGACGCAACGCCCTCGAAGTAGCCTCGTGGCCGGGATTCGAGTGTGACCACGCGCTCGTCTGGCGCGTGTATGTGGACATCGAGTTGCTGGGCCTTCGGAGCCCAGACGACGAATCGACACTGACCGTCGCCCTCGTAAATTGCGCCAAGCCGTTGGTCGGGTGACATTACTTCCAGCCCCCGGCCTTGAAGAAGACGGCCGAGAGCGGTGGCAACGTCACCGTGATCGAGTACGGCCGCCCGTGCCATTCGACTGGGAACGAGTCAACTCCGCCCATGTTGCCCATGCCGCTCCCGCCGTATTCGACCGAGTCACTGTTGAGCAGTTCCGCCCAGAAGCCTCCACGTGGGACGCCAACACGGTACGAGTGGCGCGGCACCGGTGTCAGGTTGAAGACAGCGATCACTTCGTCACCATCGTTCCGTCCGGAGCGGCTGAGGCTGACGACCGAGTTTTCCGAGTCATTGGCGTCCAGCCACGAGAACCCGGCTGGGTCGAAATCCAGCTCGTGCATGGCCGGTTCGTGGCGATAGAGGTGGTTCAACGCCACCAGCCAGCGCTGCAACCCTGCGTGTGGCTCCTGCTGAAGCAGGTGCCACTCAAGACTCGATTCGTGGTTCCACTCGGACCATCCACCGATCTCCGCACCCATGAAGAGCAGCTTCTTGCCCGATTGCGCGTACATGTAGCCGTACATGGCCCGCAGGTTGGCGAACTTCTGCCAGTCGTCGCCAGCCATCTTGCTGATCAGCGACCCCTTCAGATGGACGACCTCGTCGTGCGAGAGCGGCATCACGAAGTTCTCGTTGAACGCATAGAGCATTCGGAACGTCAGGTAGTTGTGGTGGTAGCGCCGGTGGATCGGGTCGTGGGAGAAATACTGAAGCGTGTCGTGCATCCAGCCCATGTCCCACTTCATCCCGAAGCCCAGCCCGCCAACATAGACGGGCCTCGACACCATCGGCCAGGCCGTCGACTCCTCGGCGATCGTCTGGACATCGGGATACTCGCCGTAGACGGCTGTGTTGAACTGCCGCATGAAGTCGATTGCTTCCAGATTCTCCCGTCCGCCGTACTGGTTGGGAATCCACTCGCCGGCCTTGCGCGAGTAGTCGAGATACAGCATCGAGGCGACCGCATCGACCCGTAGTCCGTCGATGTGGTACTTGTCGAGCCAGTACATCGCGCTCGACAGCAGGAACGCGCGCACCTCGTTGCGCCCGTAGTTGAAGATGTAGCTGCCCCAGTCGGGATGGAAACCCTGCCGTGGGTCGGCGTGCTCGAACAGGTGCGTCCCGTCGAAGTAGGTCAGCCCATGCTCGTCGGTCGCGAAGTGCGACGGCACCCAGTCGAGAATGACGCCGATCCCATGCTGGTGCAGGACGTCGACCAGGTACATGAAGTCCTGCGGCGTTCCGTAGCGGCTGGTTGGCGCGAACATCCCGGTCGCCTGGTAGCCCCACGATCCGTAGAACGGATGCTCGGTCACCGGCAGGAACTCGACGTGCGTGAAGCCGAGATACGAGACATGCCCTGCCAGCCGGTGCGCCATCTCCCGGTAGTTCAGCGAGCGATTGCCTTCCTCAGGCACACGCATCCACGAGCCGAGATGGACTTCGTAGATCGAGATCGGCGCGTCGGGCGCGTTCCTCCAGCGCCGGTTCTCCATCCAGGAGTCGTCATTCCACTCGTAGTCCAGCGGCCAGACGATCGAGCCAGTCTTGGGCGGTGTCTCGGCATGGACGGCGAACGGGTCGGCCTTGTCGACCGTGTAGCCGTTGTTGCGTGAGACGATCCGATACTTGTAGATCGTCCCCTGCCCGACATCCGGTACGAACAATTCCCAGATGCCGGAATCGCCGGTCACCTGCATTGGGTGGCTGCTGCCGTCCCAGCCGTTGAATTCGCCAATCACCGATACGCGTTCGGCGTTCGGCGCCCAGACCGCAAAGTGTGTCCCGCCCTCCATGAGGTGTGAGCCGAGCTTCTGGTAGAGACGGTAGTGACTGCCCTCATTGAACAGGTAGGCATCCCCGCTCGTCAGCAGCGATCTGCCGGAAGCTGGTGCCTGGGCAGGAATCGAGGTCGGGGTCGGCATCGGCAGCGCCTCTGGAATCGAGTTCTGCGTCACCTCGGTCGTCGCGAGATCGCCAGCCACCGGCTGGCCCGACGCCGTCGCAGCTTTCCTCGGAGCCCGTCGCTTTGGCGTTTCCGGTGGCGCACTGACCGTCTCTCCGCCAGCTTGCTCTTCTGTCGCCGCGCTCTTACGCGGCGCTCGCCGCTTCTGCACTTCGGACTCGACGTTGGCAGTCGGGTCAACGGCTGCCTCGATTCCCTGCGCTGCTGCCTCAGTCGATGGCACCTTTTTCCGAGGCGCGCGTTTCCGGGCTGGCTTCGTTTGTTCGGTCTCGGCTGTATCGGTCGGATTAATTGGATCTTGTCGTTGCTCGTCGATCAAGGGGTCTCCCCTCCCAGCGAATCGCGAATCGGGCGTCGTTGGACATAAGTGTGTCATGGCGGCTGAATACCGCCCCAGTCGCCCGGACCCAGCGCGTTCCCCAATGCGAGATGAGAAGCAGTGGGCTGCGCAACTGGCGCAAGATGGTTGCCAATGGTTGATTGCGACGACGCCTATGGGGCGATCTTGGGCGGGGTCGCCGGTGCGCTAATCGAACAGCACCGCGCTGACAACGATCGTCGCAAACAATATGCAGAGCGCGCCGGTGGCGATGGCGATCGGTGTCCACCAATACATCGACTGGCGAAGATTCAGCGCATACCCGAGTTGGATTGACGCCAGTATCAACAGGAGTGGCCCGATGCTCCAGGTAAGGGGTATCGCAGCCAATGTCGAGAGTCCTGCAGCAACGATCAGAGGCTTCCATGACAGCCGTCTCATGCCGTAGAAACTGAGGACAGCCGAGCTCAGTAGCGCAATCAGAATGAGTACGACCCCGAGGTCCACGCTGTCCCCAACACTTCCCCTGTAGCAGTGTGAGCGATTGCGACCTGAATCGCTCATCCCCACCTGGCCCGCGAGCTGGCGCCCGACAGGGTTACATTGCAGCCCCTGCCTCTACCCGCCCGCTCATCAGGTCGGTGATCCCGCGTAGCGGGATGTGGACCCAGTCGGGTCGGTTGTTAAGCTCGTAGCCAAGCTCATAGACGGCCTTGTCGAGCAGGAAGATATCCAGCAGCAGTTCCCGTTCTTCCCGCTCGGCCGGCAGGAAGCTGGCGCCCTCGGTCGTCGTGAAATAGGCGCGCATGAAGCTGACGGCAGCCCACTGGTACCAGTAGCGGACCCAGCGTTCCGGCTGCGGATCGTCGGGGCTGATCAGGCCGCGTTCCTGCTGGTCGAACAGCGCCGTGTAGGCGGCGTAGTGGAACGAGCGCAGCATCCCGGCGACATCGCGCAGCGGCGAGCGCTTTTGCCGCCGCTCGCTGATCGTTCGCGCCGGCTCACCTTCGAAGTCGATGATGACGAAGTCGCGCCCTGTGTACAGCACCTGCCCGAGGTGATAATCACCGTGGTAGCGGGCGCGCCGCGCTGTCAGCCGCGCGTTGACGATGTCGCGGAACCGCTCGCTGATCGCGTCGCGCATGTCGATCACCTGCTGCGCCTCGGCCTGGGTGGCCTCAGTCATCGACGGCATCCGCGTGCGAAGCGCCTGGATCGTAGAATTGGTCAGCCCGCGCATCGACTGGTAGAGCGACCGCTGGTACAGCATCGTGGATGCTTCCGGCTTGAAGTCAGGCTTGTCGCCAGCAGCCAGCGTCAGGTGCAGTTCGGCTGTCCGCTGGCCGAGCAG
Source organism: uncultured Chloroflexia bacterium (assembly GCA_963763325.1). Classification (GTDB taxonomy): domain Bacteria; phylum Chloroflexota; class Chloroflexia; order Thermomicrobiales; family CFX8; genus JBBECJ01. The sequence continues at coordinate 121,267 of CAVXOL010000019.1, read as the reverse complement.
GTAGGCGTCTGTCAGGTAGTGGCCGACGACCTCGTGCGCCTCGTCCGGCACCTCCTGCTCGGCCATGTCGAGCAGCGCACCGATCGCCAGTGACGCGGCGTCGATCTCCGGCCGGCTCGCCAGTGCGCTCTCGATGAAGTCCTCGATCATGTCGAGCGTGTAGGTCCAGGCGTCGCCCTCGTTCGAGACGTAGCGTTGGAGAATTCCCATCACGATCGGCTGATTGACGTTGCCGCCACCGGTCGCGTGGTACTCCAGGCTGCCGACAACCGGCGCGATCTGCTCGAAGTCGCTCTCCTCGGTCAGGTACCGCCCGATCTCCAGATCGGGATTGAAACCCGGTTCCAGCTTGCGGAACAGCTTGAGGATGAACCTGTCGCCGTATGTCACTGACGAGTTGGACTGCTCGCCACGCACGTTGGTCGCGTAGAGCGGCCCCTCGTCCGGCGGCGGTGCGTGTTCTCTCCACGCTCGTGTCGTTACGCCGGAGATGGAGCCGTGCTCTCCTCGGAGCCGCCGCTTGCGGCTGATGAAGCCGAGCAGCGCATCGTTGAACCCCTGGTCCCAGAGCGCGTCGTAGACGATCCCTTCCTCGTCCCCGGTCTTCAGATGCGTCAGGACCGCGTGCTGCTGGTAGTTCAGCAGGTCGGCGGCGCGGTCGCCGGTCGCGAACGCCAGCGCCATCACGTACTGGTCCGGGTCGCCTTCCGAGAAGTCAACCTGGACGATTGCCACCATTGAACTGCTCTCGTCGTACTGGATCGGGATCGTATCGACGATCTTCGCTCGTGTAATCCGCCGTGACTTGCCCCGGAACCAGCGCCGGTCGACCAGATAGCCAGGCAGCATCCGCTCCAGCTTCGTGCGGGCGTCGCCACTGAACATCTTCGTCCATGCCCCGGCAACCGCCATTTCCGGCAGCCGCGTCCCGGCGGCGTCAGCCGAAATTCGGTCGCCGCTGACGCGCTGCGGCTCGAGCGAGAACCAGTAGAACGAGTGTGGACCGAGCGTGATGAAGTACGGCAGGTCGCCGATCGAGGGGAACTCGTTGCTGCCGAACATCTCGATCGGGCTGAACCCGCGATACTCCGACAAGTCCAGCTCGACGGCCTGGACAAAGCGCGACAAGTTCGCGATCACGAGAATCGTTTCGTCTTCGTACTTGCGCACGAACGCCAGCACCTTGCGGTTCTCGGGGTGCAGGAACTCGATGCTGCCGCGCCCAAACGCACGATAGCGCTTGCGGAGCGCGATCAGCCGCTTCATCCACCACAGCAACGACTGCGGGTTGGCCTGCTGCGTCTCGACGTTGACGGTCGAGTAGTGGTACTCGGGGTCGGTGATGACTGGGAAATAGAGCCGCTGGGCGTTGGCTGTCGAGAAGCCGGCGTTGCGGTCACCGCTCCACTGCATCGGGGTCCGAACGCCATTGCGGTCGCCGAGAAAAATGTTATCGCCCATCCCGATCTCATCGCCGTAGTAGATGATCGGTGTTCCCGGCAGTGAGAACAGCAGCCCGTTCATCAATTCGATCCGCCGCCGGTTGTTTCCCATCAACGGCGCCAGCCTGCGACGAATGCCGAGGTTGATCCGCGCCGCGGGGTCCTGGGCGTAGGAGCGGTACATGTAGTCCCGTTCCTCGTCGGTCACCATCTCCAGCGTCAGCTCGTCATGGTTGCGCAGGAACATCGCCCACTGCGCGTTCTCCGGAATCGGCGGCGTCTGGTCGAGGATGTCGATGATCGGGTAGCGGTCCTCCATCCGGACCGCCATATAGAGCCGCGGCATGACCGGGAAGTGGAACGCCATGTGGCACTCGTCGCCATCGCCGAAGTACTCGACGGCGTCTTCCGGCCACTGGTTCGCCTCGGCCAGCAACATCTTGTCTTCGTAATTCGCGTCGATGCGTGCTCGTAGCTTTTTGAGGAACGCATGGGTCTCCGGCAGGTTCTCGCAGTTCGTCCCTTCCCGCTCATAGAGATACGGGATCGCGTCCAGCCGCAGGCCATCGACACCCATTGCCAGCCAGAAGTCGAGCGCCTTGAAGAGTGCCTCGTGCACACGTGGGTTCTCGAAGTTCAGGTCCGGCTGGTGCGCGTAGAAGCGATGCCAGAAGTATGCGCCGGCGACGTTGTCGTAGGTCCAGTTAGAGTGCTCGAAATCTTTGAAGATAATCCGCGCGTCGGTGTACTTCTCCGGCGTGTCGCTCCAGACATAGAAATCCCGGTGGTTGCTGCCCGGCTTCGCAGTCCGTGCCCGCTGGAACCACGCATGCTGGTCCGACGTGTGGTTGAACACCAACTCGGTGATGACCCGCAACCCGCGCTTGTGCGCTTCCCGGACGAACGTCCGAACATCGCGCAGGTTCCCATACATCGGGTTGACGTCGGTGTAGTCGGCAGTGTCGTACCCGTCGTCCTTCAACGGTGACGGGTAGAACGGCAACACCCAGATCGCCGTTACGCCGAGGTCTTGCAGGTAATCCAGCTTCTGCGTCAATCCGGCGAAGTCACCAATCCCGTCGCCATTGCTGTCGAAGAATGCCCGAATGTGCGTCTGGTAAATCAGCGCATCCTTGTACCAGAGAGGATCGTTATCGCCGGGGAACCCGCTCGTTGATGACATCGTGACCATGTGCCCCTTCGTTTCGTGACCGTGTGCCGAGGAGCGACGTCTCCGTTCTCGTAGGGGCATGATCCTGATCGGTCCGCGCCGTGAGGCGCCTTCTCGACGCGTGCACGGTTTCCACACGGGCGCAGGTGTTAGGGTCCTCGGCAAACGTCCAATGCCTCACGCGGGCGCCTCACGGCGCGGGCCGGTCGGAGATCGACGGCCCCTACCGGGATAGGAGACGCGCTCCTCGGCATTCACATAAAATAATCAAAATCCTGCTCCCGCTTGACATGCCGCCGAACCTGAAAGATATGCCCCGGCATCGCATGCGGGTCGATTTCGACGTAGTTGCGATAGCCGTTCCACATGTAACGCCCACCGCCGAGCAGGTCATGGACCTGGAACGATTGCGCCGGATCGATCCCCAGATCATCCAGTGGCAGTTCCAGCCAGCCGGACTGAACGTGATGCGGATCGAGATTGACGACTGTCAGGATCAGGTTCGCGCCGTCATCGGTGGTCTTCGAGTATGCGATGATCTGGTCGTTGTCGACAGTGTGGAACGCCAGCGTCCGGTTGGTCTGGAGGGCCGGGTTCTCGCGGCGAATCCGGTTGACGATCGTGATCACCTCGCGCATCCGCCGACGAGGCTCGATCGGCCAGTGGCGGATCTCGTACTTCTCCGACTCCCAGTACTCTTCACGCCCAGGTGCCAGTGGAGTCGCGTCCATTGCCTCGTAGGCCGGACCGTACATCCCATAGTTGGCGGTCAAGGTTGCCGCCAGGATCAGCCGCGACAGGAAGGCGGGCCTACCGCCGAACTGCAGGTACTCCGGCAGAATGTCCGGCGTGTTCGGCCAGAAGTTCGGCCGGAAATACTCGGCGACTTCAGTCTGCGTTAGCTCGGTCAGATACGCTTGCAACTCGGACGACGTGTTTCGCCAGGTAAAGTAAGTGTACGACTGCGTGAAGCCGGCCTTCGCCAGCCGGTACATCACCTTCGGCCGCGTGAACGCTTCCGAGAGAAAGATCGTCTCCGGGTAGTCGGCCTTGATTCCCGCGATGCACCACTCCCAGAACGGGAACGCCTTCGTGTGCGGGTTGTCGACCCGGAATACGCGGACTCCCTGCCGGCACCAGTAGTCGAAGACGCTCTTCAGCTCTTCCCACATCGCTTGCCAGTCGTCCGACTCGAAGTCGAATGGGTAGATATCCTGGTACTTCTTGGGCGGGTTCTCGGCGTACTGGATCGTGCCGTCGGGCCGTTCACGAAACCAGCTGCGGTGCTCCGTCACATACGGATGGTCCGGCGCGGCCTGGAACGCGATGTCCATCGCCAACTCGATCCCGTGTTCTCGCGCGCGGATCACGAGACGTTTGAAATCCTCCAGCGTCCCAAGCTCAGGAAGAATGTCCTTGTGACCACCCTCCGCGGCTCCAATCGCCCACGGGCTCCCCGGATCGCCCGGCTCGGCCGTCGTCGTGTTGTTGGCGCCTTTCCGGAACGAACGCCCGATCGGGTGGATCGGCGGCAGATAGAGGACATCAAAGCCCATCGCTGCGATCTCCGGCAATTGCGCTTCGACATCGGCAAACGTCCCATGCCGCCCCGGCTCCGGCGACGCTGAACGGGGGAACAGCTCGTACCAGGTCGAGAAACGCGCCAGGACCGGATCGACGGTCACCGGTAGCTCCCGCGCGTAGCGCGTTTCATAATGGCGCACCGCGTAGCGGTCCATCAGCCAGGTCAGATCAGGCGCAAAAACCCTCTCGGCAGCCCCGGCTTCGTTGGCGCGCAACGATGACGCGACAGCCTGCATCGAGCGTGCATCGCTGGCTGGCGCACGGCCAGCCGCTTCCTCAATCAGCTGCGCGCCGATCAGCAGGTCCACCTGGACATCCTGGCCGGCGTCGAGCCGCTTGCGCAGGTCACGTGTCCACGTCTTGAAGCGATCGACCCAGCCGACGAGCGTATAGCAGGAGCGGCCCAGGTCGGTCGCCCGGAACTCGCCACGCCAGCGGTCGTTGACGAGCGGCGACATTGGTACCTCGGTCCAGCCGTCGTCGCTCTCGCGCCGGTGCAGCAGAACGAGCGAGATTGCGTCGTGACCATCGGTGTAGGCGTCCGCCTCGACTACGACTGCTTCGCCGACCGTCCGCTTGATCGGAAAGCGCCCGCAGTCGATCTCCGGATAGACTCCCTCGATCACAACCCGGCTGCGACCATCATCCATGCCTGCCCCTTCCCCGTCCACTTCGTGGAATTGTCGGCGCGAGAAGGTGTCGCCGCCAACGCCTGCATCGTTCAGTTCTTCATCCTCGCGTGCATGAGCCGTGCCATAGTCGGTCATATCTCAGATCATTCACGATGTCGAACAACACATCAGATTCCGAACTCGAATGTGGGCGATGACTTGCTGGCTACGTGCGCCTCTGTCCGGATTGACCACGCTTTCTCAAGTTCATCCGCGATCGTTGCCACGAGCCGTTCGACGTCGGTCGGCGCCGCCGCATGCATCGCCTCCGCGACGATCAGGACCGATGCCGTCGAGTCGCGCACGGCCGACAACGCACTCTGCCGGTTCGTCCAGCGCCGCGCGTGTGCCTGCCCTATCGCATCTGCGAAGATCACCTCTCCCGCGTCTGGATGCTCCATCTCGCCTGAGAACGCCTGATACCGTTCATCGCCGGTCGCGTAGCGCACTTCAATGTATCCAGCGATTTGCGAGACATCCAGCGCCGCAACCGGTACACCGAACGCAAGCGAGATCGCGTTACAGAGGTCAACCAGCGGGTGGAGTTGCGGTAATGCCCCATCCTTCCGGAAGCGTCGCAGGAGCGCCTCCGAGGCGCAACGGTACTGGGTAGGTTTGAGCCCCATCCGCGAGAACGCGCGCCGCCATGCCTGTATCTCAGGTAGCTCCGATTCCGGGCCAGTTGCCAACCGCTCGCTGGCGACGGCGTTGAACCGCGCGATCTGAGAACCGACAGAAACATCAGCATGGATTCCCTCGGCAAACAACACGCCAGGAACCAGTTCCGGAAAGTCACGCCAGATCTCGCTCGAATGCTGGAAATACACCCATCCGCCTCGCTCTCGTTCTCTCGCCACCACGGTCCGATCCTAGCAGACCGTCATGACGTGAATATATGAGCGTTGAACGTTGACGGGCACGCCACTGTCGTCGATCATCCGCACTTGTTCGCTTGCGCCCGCCGAATGCGATGACACATTCTCGACAAGTAGGGCCGGATCGTTGTGGCCAGTTCGGTGCATCGACACGTTGGTAGATCCGCTCGGCTGCCCACCCAGTCAACATGTCACGTGTCACGATGCTCCCCAATCGATCACATCATCCAACGTGAACGGCTCCGACGAATCGAATGAGACGAGGGAATCGTGATCGCCAGCCGGAAATACAACCAGATCGGCAGCGCATGGCTAGGTGCATTGAATTGGGAAGAATCGGGTGCCGCACTCACCCAGCTACCGGTCGTCATCCCCCTCGGCGGCGCCGTGATCGAGCATGGCTCGCGCCTCCCGTACGACACTGACCTGATCGTTGCCGCCGCACTGGTCGAAGCTGTCGCCGAGCAGTTACCAGTCCTCGTCGCGCCACCGATTGACTACGTCTACGCTCCTGAGTTCGCCGGACGTGGCGCAACCATCTGCCTGAGCGCAGACGGGTTCATTGGCCTCGTCAGCGACGTCATCCGTTCACTTGCCCGCCACTCCGCCCGCCATGTGCTGATCGTCGCGCGTGGCCAGAGCACACTCGCGCCATTGCAGATCGTTTCGCGCGAGATGCACCAGGAGTTCGGGATTACCGTCTCGATCGCCAACGAGGCAGGATTGGCCTACGACGTTCGCTACGAGGCCTTCAACGATCGTGCAGGTAACCATGCGGACGAAGCCGAAACCTCGTTGATGCTGACAATCGCTCCAGATCGGGTGCTGATGGGCACGACCGGCGCCACTCCGGCCCACGATTCCGATCTCCGCGTACCGATCTTTTTCATGCCGCGCCAGGTCGCCCGCCCGTCTGACGGCAGCGGTGGCCAATCATCCGCATCCGCCGAGATAGGACGACGGATTTTCGACTCCTCAGTCGCTGAGATCGTCGAACACGTGCGATCAGTGACGGCAACCTGGGATAGGCCGTCCGCGAGCGAAATCCAGCAGCCTGCTGAACCAGCCATCGCATCAGGACGTCCTCCGGAGGCCGGCATCCGGCTCAGCGATCTCCATGGAGACGAGTGGAAGCAGGTAGTCCGTCGCAGCTCAGTCGCGGTGCTGCCGATGGGGGCCGCGTCGAAAGAGCATGGCTACCACCTGCCGAACCAGACCGACTATCTCACTGCCGAAGCTCTCGGAGATGCCGCCGTTCAACGTCTGCCCGTCCTCCGCCTGCCGACCTTCGGTTACGGCTACTATCCCGCATTCGTCGACTGGCCCGGCAGCATGTCGCTCTCACCTGCCGTCTACCGTCGCGTTATCAGCGACATCATCACCTGCCTGGCCGAGGCCGGCATCAGGAAGATCCTCCTGCTCGATACCGGGCTCTCGACCCGCCCGGTCCTAGAAATCGTCGCCCGAGATGCCCTCCGCGCCAACGGAGTTCTCGTCGCGCTCGCGACGACCGAGCTCGGACGCGAGGCAGCCCTGGACCTGTTCGATGGAGAAGGCACCCACGCCAACGAGGATGAGACGGCGCTGCTGCTGGCCATCGCACCTGAACAGGTCGATCTCACCCGCGCCGTTCCCGATCTGCGCCCCTCGACCGTCATCAGCCGCCGTGACCCGTTTTCGCCTCCGGCGTTTGTCCAGGGCGGCAAGATGCGCTCAACCAGTGGGGTTTTCGGCGACCCAACCAAAGCCACCCGCGAATCCGGACTCGCCTATCTCGACGCCAAGATCCAGGACCTGATCACATTCCTCGACGCGTTCATTGCGGACGACGAGTAGCGTGGGATGTGGCGCGCATGAGATGGAACCGGAGCGGATCAATGCCTTTCACGCCGACCGGGCCGTGACGGCTGAGGACACGTGCCTCGTGTCCGGCGTTCTGCAGCCGTGAAACAACGAGCCGCCCCAACGGACCCGTGCCGCCGGTAACCAGCATCGGTGCTCCCTCATTTGCATCTCCTTGTCACAATCGTCGTGCCGGACGTGTCAGACCATCGACCCGTCACGCTCGTGACACATGGCAACGAGAGGATGTGGCAGATGACTGAGACCCAGTGGCTGGCCGAACGATTCGAGGAGCATCGCCCGCACTTGCGGGCTGTCGCCTACCGGATGCTCGGATCGCTCAGCGAGGCGGAAGATGCCGTCCAGGACAGTTGGCTACGCATGAGCCGGGCAGGGACGGACGACGTCGAAAACCTCGGCGGCTGGATGACGACGATCACGGCCCGCGTCTGCCTGAACATGTTGCGGTCGCGCAAAACGCGCCGCGAGGAGTCATTCGGCGTCCACATCCCCGATCCCGTCGTCAGCACAGTTGGCGGAACGCAGCCGGAGCACGAGGTATTGCTGGCGGACTCCGTTGGTCTGGCGCTGCTGGTGGTCCTCGATTCGCTCTCTCCCGCCGAGCGGCTGGCGTTTGTGCTGCATGACATGTTCGATTTGCCCTTCGACGAGATCGCACCGATGGTCGAACGGTCACCCGAGGCAACGCGCCAACTCGCCAGCAGGGCACGGCGCCGTGTCAGGGGCGCAGAAGTACCGGCCCCCGACCCAGATCTCGCGCGGCAACGTGAGGTCGTTGATGCATTCTTGACGGCGGCACGCGGCGGAAACTTTGACGCGCTTGTGGAACTTCTTCATCCGGACGTTGTCCTGCGATCTGACTTTGGCGCGAAGAAGCCGGCGCTCTCGAAGGTCGTCCGTGGTGCGGCAGCGGTCGCCGGGCAAGCAACGGCCGGAGCGAATCCACACGCCGTACTCCACCCCGCGCTCGTGAACGGCGCTGCCGGAGTCGTCGTCACGATTAAGGGGCGACCATTCGCGATCATGGGCTTTATCGTCGCCGACGACAAGATCGTTGAGATCGACGCCATCGGCGATCCGAACGCGTCGGACGCATCGCGGCAAGCGTGCTCAACGCCGCGTAACGACGCCTGACGCCGATTCCTCAGGCCGTCACCGCCATCGGTTGTTTGGCGGTGGCGGCCTCAGTGAGTTCGTCTCCTCGCGCCCCGCACCCCTCTTCCGATGGCCCTTCCCATGTCCCCAATCCATCGCCATACCACCATATCCGCGCCGATTCGTACCATAACCGTGCTAAACTTCACGGATACCGGCCTGAGGGTTTGTCGCTCGCTATCCATCCGAAGCAATCGGCCAAGGCGCGAGCGTGAGAGTGAGGAATGTTCCGTTGTCGCAGGTTAATGGTGCGGTGCCGTCGCTCGACACCGTTGAAGACGTTCTCCAAGCGCTTGGCACGCAGCGTTATGTCGCTGAGACTAGCCTCGCAACTGCTATCTTCCTCGGCCTGAAGCTGCCGAAGCCACTTCTGCTTGAGGGTGAGGCCGGCGTCGGCAAGACCGAGATCGCCAAGGTCCTTGCGGCGATTCTGCAGACGGACCTGATTCGCCTCCAGTGCTACGAGGGGCTGGACGTCTCGCACGCCGTCTACGAGTGGAACTACCCGCGCCAGATGCTCGCCATCCGCGCCGCTGAGGGTAGCCACGAGAGCCGCGAGGCTGCCATCGCCGAGATCTTCAGCGAGGATTACCTGATCAAGCGTCCGCTGCTCCAGGCGATTGAGCATCGCGGCAAGGCGCCGGTCCTCCTGATCGACGAGATCGACCGCGCCGATGAGGAGTTCGAGGCCTTCCTGCTCGAGCTGCTCTCCGACTTCCAGGTGACTGTCCCGGAGCTTGGCACGATGAAGGCCGAGTATCCGCCGATCGTCATCATCACCTCGAACCGAACCCGCGAGCTGCACGACGCGCTCAAGCGCCGCTGCCTCTACCACTGGATCGACTACCCGACGGTCGAGAAGGAATACAAGATCGTCCAGACGAAGGTGCCAGGCATCAACGACCGCCTTGCCAGCCAGATCACCCACTTCGTCCACGATCTGCGCGACATCGACCTCTACAAGCTGCCGGGTGTCGCTGAGACGCTCGACTGGGCCGCCGCGCTGATGGCGCTCAACCAGCGCGAGCTGTCGGCCGAGGTCGCATCGAGCACGCTTGGCGCGATCCTGAAGCACCAGGAAGACATCCAGTCCGTCCGCAAGAACAAGCTGGACGATCTCGTCGCCGCCGCCGGAAGCAACGGGTAGGGCCAGATGGCAGTTCAGCCACATACGCACCAGCCGAGCGAGCAGGGGCAGAAGCTCCTGCGCCGCTCGATCCAGTTCGGCCGCCTGATGCGCGCCAACGGCATCAAGGTGACGTCGTCGCAGGTCTACGACTTCGTCCACGCCACCGAGCACATCGGCGTCCGCAACCGGCGCGTCTTCAAGGAGGCCGCCGAGGCCTGCCTCGTCACCCGTGGCGAGGACCGCGAGATGTTCTCGATCCTCTTCGACCGCTACTGGCGCTCGAAGCGGATCGTCGACGAGTCCGCCGAGCAGATGCCGAACTTCGCCGACCAGTCCGCCGAGATGATCGAGGGGCTGGACGACGCCGAAGGTGAAGAGGGCGAAGGCCAGGGCCAGATGGCCGAAGGCATGGAGGGCCTCGCGATGGACGAGGACTCCGATGGCGGCGACATCGGCGAGGGCGAGGACTCCGAACTCGAGTCGGTTCTCACCTACAGCGGCTCCGAAGCCCTGCGCAGCAAGGACTTCTCCGAGTTCACCCAGGAGGAGCTCGAGCAGGCGCGCATTCTGATGAAGCACCTCAAGTGGGAAATCGGCATGCGCAAGTCACGCCGCAAAGTCGCCTCGTCCAAGGGCCGCTACATCGACGCCCGTAAGACGATGCGCAAGTCGCTCCAGACAGCCGGTGTCCCGCTCAAGATCAGCGAGCGCAAGATCAAGATGAAGCCGCGTTCCCTGATCGTGATCTGCGACATTTCCGGCTCGATGGACCGCTACTCGCGACTGCTGCTGCAGTTCATTCACACGATCGAGAACGATATGGCCAAGGTCGAAGCGTTCGTCTTCGGCACGCGGCTGACGCGTATCACGCGCATCCTGAAGAAGAGACCGATCGATGAGGCCATCACCCGCGTCTCGCGCGAGGTCCAGGACTGGGCCGGCGGCACCCGGATCGGCGAGTCGATCCAGGCCTTCAACACCGAGTACGCCCGTCGCGTCCTGCGCAACGGCGCTGTCGTCCTGATCATCTCCGATGGCTGGGACCGGGGCGACCCGCAACTGCTCGGTTCCGAAATGATGCGCCTCCAGCGCTCAAGCTACCGGCTGATCTGGCTCAACCCGCTGCTCGGATCGCCCCGCTACCAGCCGCTGACACGAGGCATGCAGGCGGCGCTGCCGTACATCGACGACTTCATGCCGGTCCACAACCTCGAAAGCCTTGAATTGCTGGCCGAGCACCTCTCCAACGTCGGCGAGACCCGCCCGGTCCGCAAGCAGGCCCCGCTCGAGTTCGTCAACCAGCGGATGGCTGCCGTCTAGAGTATTCGCATCACGAACAACGGGGACGGTGATTTACCGTCCCCGTTGTCATTTCCACCTCGACCACCATCTGTGCAACGATTCTCACGGGTAGGGGCGATGGCCGCAGCCTCGCCCTGCTTGGCCTTCAGAAGGGGATGCCGATGGCGCTGATGGAACACCTACTGCACGCAAACGAACTCTATGCCGAGACGTTCAGAATGGGTCGCCTGCCTCGCTCACCGCGCCTTGAACTGGTCATCCTGACCTGCATGGACTCGCGAATTGACCCGGACCGTATCCTCGGCCTTCAGGAGGGCGATGCCCACGTCATCCGCAACGCCGGTGGACGGGCCAGTGACGATGCAATTCGCTCAATGGTCATCTCCTACCGGCTGCTCGGCACGCGCGAGTTCCTCGTCATCCACCACACCGACTGTGGCATGCACAAGATCACCAACGAGCGTATGCACCAGGAGTTGCTCGCCGACCTCGGGGCCGATGTTTCCGATGTCGACTTCCTGCCGATCAGCGACCCCGACGAAACCGTCCGCGCCGATGTCGAAGCGATCCGATCGTCTCCGATGGTCCGCTCCGACATCACCGTTCACGGGTTTGTTTACGACGTTGAGACCGGCCGCCTCCGCGAGGTCGTCTGACGGAGAAGTTGGTCAGCCATCGACACCGTCGATGAACGCCACGATGTCGGCCGCGGTTCGCTGTGGATCCTCCCAGTGCATCGCGTGTCCATGACCCTCGTAGGCTGCGAGCCGGGAATTCGGGATCGCCGCAAGCAGCGTCTCCTGATCGCGGCGAGGACAGTAGGCATCCTGATCGCCCCAGATGATCAGGGTCGGCGCCATGATCTTGTTGAATTCGATCGGCTCGTCGTGCTTGATGATTCCGCCGAAGACGCCGCGCCAGACACGCGCCGGCACCTTCATGCTCTCGTCAACGATGAGGTCGAGGAACTCAGGCGAGATCGGCTGGGCAAGCGTGCTCTCCTGGAACTCCTGCACGAAGACCCGGTCGATCGGATCGGTGAGCGGGTCAATGGCATCACTCCAGAACTCGACGAGTTCCGGCTTGTCCTCATAACTGTAGAACGACGCCATCAGGACGATCCTCTTCACGCGTTCCGGGTACTCGACCGCGAACCGCTGCGTGACCGAACTGCCCATCGAAGACCCGGCGATCACCGCCGTCTTAAGTTCGAGCGCATCCATGAATGCAGCGACATCCTCCGCGAAATCCCGCATGCCGTAGCCTTCGTCCGGTTTACCGGAGTCGCCGTGGCCCCGCTGTGTCAACGAAAAGACGCGCAGATGTGACGGCATATACGGCATCACATGCTCGAACGAGCGCCAGGAATCGGTAACGCCGTGAAGCAGCACAACCGGCTCGCCGGACGGATCGCCCTGCTCTACATACTGTAGCGTTACGCCGGTAGACAGCGTGACTGACTTTACGGCGGTGTGTACTGACATGAGATCATTCCTCCTTTGGATCACTCGCGACACCGCTGTCGCAAACACACCACGACTCTATTCGACCGTCGCGTAGGTCACATCGACGTAACTACTCATTTCGCAGCGCCGAAGCCGAGATAGCTGGATGGGCATTTCTGCCATGGGAGGAGGTCGCAATCGGTAGAGGAATGTCCGGACACCTGTCGGCGCTATACTAAGGCAGCGACCAGAACGATCGTTTGACCACGGGAGCAGAACAGCATGCGAGACGTACTCGAATACATCGATGAGTGGACCAGCGAAGGTGAGCAGGTCGCGGTGGCGACCGTGGTCTCGGCCGGCGGATCGACGCCACGGCCGGTCGGCGCGAAGCTGGTCGTGACGAAGTCCGGCAAGATGCAGGGTTCCGTTTCCGGCGGCTGCGTCGAGGGTGATGTGTATCGGGTTGCGATGGATGTCATCGAGACCGGGACGCCGCAACTCGTCCACTACGGCATCTCCGACGAGATGGGCTGGGAAGTTGGCCTCTCGTGTGGTGGCACAATCGACGTCTTCGTCGAGCCGGTCAACTCACGCGGCGCGGACTGAGGCATGGACACGACCGCATTTGCCGCCCTCCGCGATGCCATCAACGACGAGATTCCGGCAGCGACCGCTAAAGTCGTCAGTGGTCCTGATTCCGGCAGCGAACTGCTGATCGTCTATCCAGATCGCGTCATCGGCGGCCTCGGATCGCCGGCAGCTGACGAGCAGGCAGGCAGGATGCTTCGCGCAATGCTCCGCGACGGTGGGACGTCGCTCGAAGAGATCGACGGACGCCGCGTCTTTCTGGAAGCCCATCTGCCGCCTCCACACCTGGTTGTCATCGGCGCCGTCCACATCGCGATTCCGCTGGTGACCTTCGGGCAGACGCTCGGTTACCGGACGACTGTCATCGACGCACGCGCCCAGTTCGCGACCGACGAGCGCTTCCCGCACGCCGACCGACTCATCGAAGCCTGGCCTGACGAGGCGTTGAACCAGCTCAACCTGCACCCCGGCGTCGCCGCCGTCTGTCTCGCGCACGACCCGAAGTTCGAGGACCCGGCGATGGACAGTCCTGCTGCGCTCTGACGCAGGCTACATCGGTGCCGTCGGCTCCCGCAACACGAGCGCCGAGCGACGCGAGCGGCTGAAGGCAACCGGCTTTACCGACGAACAGCTCGACCGGATCCATGGCCCGGTCGGCCTCAACATCGGCGGCAAGACACCAGAAGAGATCGCGCTCTCGATCATGGCCGAGATCGTCGCCGTTCGCCGTGGCCGCGATCCACGCAGCGCCGTCGCCCCGGCCAAGGCGACGACCAGCCCGTGAGAGATGCTCGCGTTGCGGCGATCGTCCTCGCCGCCGGAAGCTCAACCCGACTGGGCCGGCCAAAGCAGCTCCTGCCCGTTGGCCAGACGCCGCTACTTCAGTTCACGCTGCAGATGGTCAGACAAACCGCACTCGAGCCGCGAATCCTTGTCCTCGGTGGGTATGCCGACGAGATCCTGCGTGCCGTCGATACACGCGGTTTCGAGGTCGTCCACAACCCCGATTTCGCCACCGGTCAGGCGTCGTCCCTGAAGGCGGGATTGAACGCCCTGCCGGACGGCATTGATGCCGCCGCCGTCATCCTCGGCGATCAGCCGCTGGTCCCGCCCTGGCTCGTTGACGAACTGGCGAAAGCATTCGACCCCGACTCGCACGCAGCCGTCCGCCCGAATTACAGCGACGGCCCCGGAAATCCGGTCGTTCTCGGCCGCAGCCTCTTTCCGGAACTGCTGGAACTGAACGGCGATGTCGGCGCGCGCGACATCCTGCGTGCCCACCTTGACCGAATCCACGATGTACCCGTCCCGATCCATTGCCGCGCCACGCGATGTCGACACGATGGCCGATTTTGAAGCACTCCTCCTCGACTGGTCATCGACCGGCGCGCCGGACGTCCCGCGCTACTGCCAACGTTGTGCTGCCGAGACGAGCTTCAAGGAGATCCATCAGCGTCTCCGGCCCTGGTGTCCAGCCTGCGGCTTCACCTACTACTACGATCCGAAGATCGCGACCGCCGTCGTTGTCGAGATCGCCGGCAAGGTCGTCCTGCAACAACGCGCGATCGACCCTGGCATCGGCAAGTGGACCTTTCCCGGTGGCTTCGTCGAGCGCGGCGAGCCGGTCCGTGAGGCCGCCGTCCGCGAGATCCTCGAAGAGGTCGGCATCACCGTCGATCCAAACGACCTGAAGCTCATCAACGTCTACAGCGAACCTGGAGAAACGGTCGTCCTCGTCGCCTGGCACGCGCGCGCCGACGGCCAGACTCCAGTCATCGCCGACCGCGAGAGCACCGCCGTACAGCTCTTCTCACCGGATGCCCTGCCGGATCTCGCCTTTCCTCGCAACGCCCGCGTCCTGACCGACGCGCAACGCTTGACCGGACGCTGAGGAGCGGCGACACTCGCGGCTGACGGGGAAACCCCTCCCCAACCGCCACCCGAGGGTACCCGGCCTGAAAAGAGAGGGGCTATTCGATACGAGCGGGCTAGAGCCCCTTTTCAGGGGAGGGGTTTGTGACACCCACCAACACAGGGGAGGAACAGACGCTTTGACTCACCATGAACCAACCGGCCTGATCGGCCAGCCTATCAAGCGTGAAGACGACCGCAAGCTCGTGGTTGGCCGCGGCCGTTTTGTCGATGACATCAACCCGCCTGGCACTCTCCACGTCGTCTTTGTCCGCTCGCCTTATGCCCACGCTGAGATCGTCTCGGTCGACACCAACGCGGCCCAGCGGGCGCCTGGAGTTGTGGCAGTCGTGACCGGCGCTGAGCTCGATGGCTGGATGAAGCCGACCGTCATCGCCGAAGCGCTCCTGCCGAACCGCACGCTGTATCGTCACTCGATCGTCGCCGACCGCGCCCGCTATGCTGGTGACGCCGTCGCCGCCGTCATCGCCGAGACGGCAGCCCAGGCCGCCGACGCCGCCGAACTGGTCGATGTTACGTACAACGAGCTACCGGCCGTCACAACCTCCGAGGCTGCCCTCGCCGACGACGCTCCAATCGTCCATGACGGTTGGGAGAACAACATGGCCTATCATCTGCACGCCGGGGACGGCGATGTCGACGGCGCGTTTGCAGCCGCAACGCACACAGTCAGCCTGCGTCTCGTCCTGCCACGCGTCGCGTCGGTCTACATTGAGCCGAAAGCCGCTCTGGCAAGCTGGGACGCGTTCGAAGAACGGTTGACAGTCTGGGCATCGACTCAGGCGCCGCATGGCCTGCGCTCCCAGATCAGTACTGTGCTCGACATCCCCGAGCACCACGTCCGCGTCATCGCGCCCGATGTCGGCGGGGCGTTCGGTACGAAGGGCCGGCATGCGCCCGATTACCTGTTTGCCGCCGCTGCGTCGAAGAAGCTCGGCCGGCCGGTCAAGTGGGTCGAGGACCGGTCCGAGTACTTCCACATCGCCAACCAGGCGCGCGATCAGGTCCAGTACATTGACGCTGCCGTCGATAGTAACGGCACGATCACCGGCATCAAGGTCCGCGTCTATGTCAACTGCGGCGCCTACAACGCCTCCGGCCACGGTCAGCGGACGCTCATCATGTCGGGCGGCGCATACAAGGTCCCAAACCTGGTGACCGATGTCTACGGCGTGATGACTAACACCACCCCGACCGGCCCGTATCGTGGTGCCGGTCGGCCAGAAGCCGCCTACATGGTCGAACGGCTGATCGAGGAGATCGCACGCGTCACCGGCATCGACTCGCTGGAACTGCGCCGCCGCAACTTCATCGAACCCGAGAGCTTCCCATACCGCGCACCGACCGGCGTCACGTACGACTCCGGCGATTACGCACGCTGCCTCGACGTGGCGTTGGAGCATCTCGATCTCGCCGCCGAGCGCGAGCGCGTCGCCCAACTCCGGGCTGACGGTAAGCTGGCCGGGATTGGCGTCGCCGTCTTCGTCGAGCCATCCGGCGGTGGCTGGGACAGCGCCGAGGTGAAGGTTTCCCCGTCCGGCGCCGTCACCGTCTCGGTTGGCGTCTCGCCCCACGGTCAGGGCACCGATGTCGCCATTCGCCAGCTCGTCGCTGAACAGCTCGGTCTGCCGATCGAGCAGATTGAGATCCGCGCCAGCGACACCGACACAACGCCGCAGGGCACCGGCACCTTTGGCTCCCGCAGCCTGGCCGTCGGAGGTGGTGCGGCGATGGTCGCGGCCACGCAGGTCGCCGACAAGGTCAGAACGATAGCCGGTGCGATGCTGGAGACGGCGGCGGCTGACGTTGAGCTGAACGATTCCCACGCGCGGGTGATTGGCGCACCCGATCGTGCCCTCCCGTTCTCACGCATCGCAGCGGCGGCACATGGCGCAGGCAAGGCTCCCGGTGGGCTTGAGCCGGGCCTCAACGAGACCGCCTTCTTCACTGCCGATGGAAATCAGTTCCCGTTCGGGGTCCATATCGCGGTCGTTGTCATCGATCCCGACACCGGGTCGCCTCGCCGTCGATCGCTTCATCGGCGTCGACGACTGCGGCACAGTCGTTAACCCACGAATGGTCGAGGGCCAGGTCATCGGCGGCCTCGCGCAGGGGTTCGGTCAGGCGCTCTGGGAAGAGGTCGTTTTCAACGAGGATGGTCAGCTGATCACCGGCTCGCTGATGGACTACGCCATCCCACATGCTGACCAGCTCCCGCACTTTGAGCTCGACCACACCGAAACGCCAAGCCCACTCACCCCACACGGCGCGAAGGGCGTCGGCGAGGCCGGAACGACCGGCGCACCGCCCGCGCTCGTCAACGCCGCCCTCGACGCGCTTCGCCCGCTCGGTGTCAACCAGATCGACATGCCGCTGACATCAGAGAAGATCTGGCGCGCGATCCAGAACGCCCGTTAGCGCGACAAAGGGGCGGACCCGGTTGGGTTCGCCCCTTTGTTCTTCACCGATGTTTCGCTCAGGATCTGGTTTCGTCGCCCTCATCGAGCATCCGTACCTCGTCGCGGAGATTCTTGACCTGTTGGCCGATGTAGAGCAGGTAGCCAGCGATGGCAAGCCAGGTGACTGCAAACGCCGCGAACAGATAGCCGAGATTGTCGTCCATGGTCCTAATCCTCCGCAGCCCCGGATACGTTATGTGAGACCGGCGCAACCCGGTGACGCTCAGGCATCTCAGTCTCAGGTGAGAGCAACGCCGTCAATTCCCGCTCGGCGAGCACGTCACGCGCCCACTCGATCTGCATCTTCAGCACCATCAGGAATGCGTACAGGAGTGTGAATCCGACGAAGCAGACCGAGAAGCGTCGCCAGCATCGAGTCCGGCAGGTTCGGACCGGCGGTGTCGAGCACAATCGGTTCCGGATGCAGCGTTCGCCACCACTTGACCGACTGATGGATGATCGGCACGTCGATCGCGCCGATGATCCCTAGCACCGCCGCATAGCGCGCGCCGCGCTCGGCATCTCCCGCATACGCGCGCACCATGAAGTAGCCGATGAAGATGAACCAGAGGATCAGCGTCGTCGTCAGCCGCGCTTCCCACTGCCACCACGCGTTCCAGATTGGCCTGCCCCAGAGCGATCCAGTAATCAGTACGAGGGTTGTAAAGAGGAACCCGAGTTCGGCTGAAGACCGCGCGAGCCGGTCCATCCGCGCCGAACGCTTCCACATGTAGCCGACGCTACCGACGAAGACAACGCCCATCGCCAGATACGCGAGCCACGCCATCGGGACGTGGACGTAGAAGATGCGCTGCGCATTCCCCTGGTCACGGTCGGTCGGCGCGTAGACGAAGGCCATGAAGATGCCCAGCGTCAGGACGGCCACCGTCAGCAGACCAAGCCCTTTGACGAGCAGGTCAGACCGGTTGGTGGTTTTCGGCTGCATCATCGGTATTGTCCGGATCACTCTTCGAGGACGAGGTCAAACACCACGTAGGACAGCGTGACGAAAATCACATCGAACGCGGCAAGCAGATTAAACCACGGCCAGGCTTCCGCACCGTCACCCTCGAAGATCAGCGTCGTCGCCCGTACCGTCGCCGATCACGAGCGGGATCGCAAGCGGAAACAGCAGCAGCGGCATCAGAATCTCGCGCGAACGGCTACTGGCCGCGACCGCCGAGAAGAGCGTACCCAGCCCGGCGAACCCGATCGCCCCGATCACCGCGATCAGCAGCACCATCGGCCGCAACGAGGGCAGGTTGTAGAGCCCGTAGAAGACCGGCAACGAGACGGCCTGCACGATGACGATGAACAGCACGTTGGAGATGAACTTGCCGAGGAAGATCGTCCCAGCGTCGACCGGACAGAGCGTCAGCCCTTCCAGCGTCCCTCTGTCACGCTCGACCGCCAGCGACCGACCGAGCCCGAGCATCCCGGCAAACAGGAACGCGATCCAGAGTCCACCGGCGCCGGCCGCTTCCCGATCGCCCCGGCTCAGATCGAAGGCGAAATTCAGCGTCACGATCGTGATGAGGGCGAAAACGACCATCGCACCGAGGAACTCCCGCCCCCGGAACTCGACCAGCAGATCCTTCCAGACCAGTGCCCATACCCGCCGCATCGTCGCCTACCGTCCCGCCATGACGGCACCGCCGCCAATCGCCTGTGCAACAACGTCGTCGGTCAGGTGTTCACGCGCTTCGTCCAGAACGACTCGACCATCGGCGAGCACGACTACCCGTGTCGCGAGATTGAGCGCATAGTCGAGCGCGTGCGTCGTCAGGACGACGCTGCCGCCACCGGCAATCTGCGATCTGACAATCTCCGATAGAACGTCGCGTCCAGCCGCGTCTAGTCCGGTATCCGGCTCGTCCAGCACCAGCACCGCAGGTGCGTGGAGAATCGCCCGCGCGAGGTTCAGCCGTTGCAGCAGTCCGCGTGAGAGAGTCGACGCACGATCGTCGGCGCGACGGTCGAGTCCCACCCGCTCCAGCGCATCGGCTGCCAGCGCCCGCTCGTCGGTCAGGCCGAACATCGTCGCGAAGAAGACGAGGTTCTCGGTACAGGACAGCTCCGGGTAGATGTACGGCTGGTGAGCGACGACGCCGATCCGCGCTCGAACCTCCGGGCGCGCACTCCAGGCATCGACCCCGAACGCCAGCACAGTTCCACGAGTTGGTCGCGAAAGGGTCGCGAGTGTCCGCAGCAACGTCGTCTTGCCGGCGCCGTTCGCCCCCAGGAGCGCGACAGCCTCGCCAGCGATCAACGTGACGTTCACGTCGCGCAGGGCGACCTTCGTGCCGAATCGCTTATACACATGCTCGATCTGAAAGTAGGGAGGACCTTCGCCGGTCACGAGGCGTCGCTGCCGGCCGCTCGATCGATCGAGATGCGCCTGGTACTCAGCCTCTCGTCACTGTTCGGGTCAGATACTGGTTCGCCGTCGGTCGGTTCAAGTATCTCGTCATCGACGTACGCGTCATCATGCTCCGGCAACGCTGCCGCATCGAGAATCGCTCGGTCGCTACGCGCGCGGACGATTGGCTCCAGCACAAACGCGAAGATGACGACGGCCAGCACCGCCAGCGCAATCAGAGCCAGCGTCACGCCCCGGACATCCTCTCACTGCTCGGTTGCCCCAGCACCTCGCGGGCGATTGCTTCCAATTCTTCGTCGCTATCCGGCCCTTCGGTGACAACCTGCCTGCGCAGCGTTGACTGTGTCCGCTCGCGCACGAACAACCAGACGACCACCGCGCCAAGTACAACGACGATGACTGGCATCCACCACAGCGCCAGCGTGAAACCAGACTTTGGTGGCTCAGTTACGACAGACTCACCATAGCGCGCGACGAAATAGTCGATGATCTGCTCTTCACTCTCGCCAGCCTGCACCTTCTCATCGATGATCGCTCGCATCTGCCCCGCCAGCTTCGAGGTGCTGTCCGCCACCGTCTGCCCCGCGCAGACCGGACACTGGAGCTTACGCGAGATCTCCAGCGTTTCCTCGGAATAGACGTCCTGCGCGGCGACGCCAGGAACGCCGACCAGCAGCACGACCAGCGCCAGAAGCGCCGGAATCAGACACCGTGCGAACCGGTCCATGACCGGTCCGTTACCCAGCAGTCTCACCGGCCACCCCTCCCCGGGACCGTGACGGCACCGATGCCGTCATGCGTCGTGCAACCGGTGCAGGCCAGAAGATGACAACCATCCCGAACAGGTAGACCAGCCCACCCACCCAGATCCACGACACGAGCGGGTTGATGAAGATGTGCAGGTTGGCTGCTCCAGACTCATCCCACTCTGTCAGCATGACGTAGACATCGTCGAATCCAACGGTGTTGACCGCTACCTGAGTTGTCGGCTGATCGGCGAAGCCATTGTAGAAGTAGCGCTTGGCCTCGATCACACCTTTGTCACTGCCATCTTTCATGACATCCATCCGGGCGGTGAAGACCTGTGCGTCGGTCGTACGCGTCTCAACCAACTCCTCGTAGACCAACGTGTACTCTGCCACCTCGACCGACTCGCCCTCGTTCAGGACAACTCGCCGCTCGGTCTGGAAGAAGGTTGATCCGACGATCCCGATCGCGATGATCGCGACACCCAGGTGGACGATGTAGCCGCCATACCGCCTTGGGTCACGCCGCGCGAGCCTGAAGACCGCCACTGGGAATGCATCGCCAGCGTTCTTTCGCCGCAGTCGTGCCCCGCGCCAGTATTCAACGCCGACCGCGCCGATCGCGAAGACCGCCGCTGCGATCCCGGCTGCCGCCATTGGCTGGCCAAACAGCACCAGCAGGATAACAATCGCGACGACCGCCAGCCCGAGCGGCACCGTTAACGCCCGCATCAGCGCCGGTAGCAATGTCTGTCGCCAGGCCAGCAATGGCCCGATCCCCATCAGAATCAGCATGATCAGGAAGAGCGGGCCGTTGACCTGCTCGTAGAACGGCGGTCCGACCGTCATCTCCGTCCCGGTGATCGTTTCGGAGATCAGCGGGTAGATCGTCCCCCAGAACGTCGCGAACGCGATGCCGGTAAAGATCACGTTGTTGAGCAGGAACCCTGACTCTCGTGAAACGACCGCGTCGAACGTGTTATCCGATTGCAGCATCGGACGCCGGAAGACGATCAGCCCGATCGAGAGGGCTGTCACCGCTGTCAGGAAGCCGAGGAAATACGGACCTATCTCCGACAGCGCGAACGAGTGGACCGACTGGATCAGGCCACTGCGGACCACGAACGTCCCGAAAATTGCCAGCACGTAGCTCGCCAGCAGGAGGCCCATGTTCCAGACCTTCAGCATCCCGCGCCGTTCCTGGACCATGATCGAGTGGATGAACGCCGTCGCCGTCAACCACGGCAGCAACGAGACATTTTCAACCGGGTCCCAGCCCCAGTAACCGCCCCAGCCGAGCACGTGGTAGGCCCACCAGCCGCCGAGGAAGATGCCCGTCCCGAGGATCGCCCAGGCAACCAGCGTCCACTTGCGGACGAAGCGTAGAAAGTCCGGGGTCAGCCGACCAGCGATCAACGCGCCAGCCGCGATCGAGAACGGGATCGCGAAGCTCGAATAGCCTGACAGCAGCATCGGCGGATGGATCAGCATTCCTGGATCGCGCAGCAGCGGGTTCAGTCCGCGCCCATCCTCCGGAACGACTGCATTGAGCTCGAACGGCGACGCCACGAAGCACAACATGTAAAGCAGAAACGTCTGCAACGAGAGGAAGACGGCTGCCGAATACGGAACGATCCGCGGGAAGCGTGCCCGGTTGCGGGCAAAGGCGATCGAGCCGAGCACACCGGCGACAATCGCCCAGAAGAGGAGGCTGCCCTCCTGGCCGCCGTAAAACGCCGTGATCACATAGCGCAACGGCATGTCGCGGCTCGACCGGCCCGACACGTATTGAAGCGAGAAGTCGTGCGTGAGGAATGCGACGACCAGCACCGACGCCGCGACGACCATCAGCACCGTCACACCGACGACGGCGCGGACACCAGCAATCGAGAGTTCCGGAATTCGTCGCCGTTCGCCAACGATGCAGACGACCACGCCGAACAGCGCCAGCACGAACGCCAGCAGGAGCGCGCCATGTCCTAGATGCGCCATCGCCATCAGGAGTTACCCTCTGAACTGTCGTCCTGAGCCGCAGCGCAGGACCTCGTCAAGCTTGGGTCAGATGACGCTGAGGGGAGCAGTCCTTCGCTGCGGCTCAGGACGACAGGGGAGCGTTCGGACGAGCGCCGAACCAACATGCGGTCTACGATTCCTCAGCCTCAAAGCGCGATGGGCACTTTGTCAGCAGCGTCTCTGCCTGAAAGACGCCGTCCGGGCCAACGTGGCCTTCGGCTACGACCTCAACGTCGTCCTTGAAAATGTCAGGAACAACCTCACTGTACACCATGTCCATCGTGTGCTCGCCGTCGGTGACGGTGAAGCGAATCTCGTCTTCGAGGCCGACGCGCTCGGATAGACCCCGGCACGACATCGCCACCAACCCGGATCCGTTCGCCGGTCACGTCCTTGCCGCTCTCACGCAGTTCGCCGATCGTCTGGTAATAGGCCATCGACGAGCCCATTGCGTTGAAGACCAGGAAACCCACCGCCAGAATCAGGACCGTCGCCGCGACCAGCAGTTTGGGATTGATGCGCGGCCTGCGCTTCGTCACCGGCGATGCGGACAGTGTCCCGGAGCTCATGTACCAGTCCCTTACGTCAACCACTCAGTCCGTAGACGCTCGACAACCCAACACCGATTGCAAACGCCAGCAAACCTAACGCAACAATGATCTCAGGGGCCGATCGGCTCCCTTTGCTCGCGGCTCGGCGTGCTGGTCGCACACCCGCCATCCAGAAGGCTGCCAGCGCAGCGACGATTTTCGCTGCCATCAGCGCCACATATGTCAGACCGGCACTGCCGTTCGACAGCCGATCGAAGACCAGGATGCCACCGGTCACGACCATCACCATCGTCGCCACCTGCGCCCACTCGCCGAAGTACCCCTGCGCGGCGGAGATGAACGCTCTCGGTGGCTCGTCTGCCTCCCGGCTCGCGGGCCGGACAGCCAGGAGATAGTATACCCCTCCCCCTAACCAGAGCATCGCCGCCAACGCGTGCGCGACCCGCAACGAGACCAGGAACCAGTCGCCAGCCGGCACTAGCCGAGGAACCGCTGGCTGGCGCTTGCGATCCGGAACATCTGCCCGCTCACGAACAGGATTCCGATCACGATCAATGCCCCGCCGCTGACGGCGACGATCGCCCCGCCGTGTCGCGAGAGTGCCCTGACTCCGCGCTGAAATTGTCCCAGACCGAGTCCTGCCGCCAGGAACGGTACACCGAGACCGAGCGAGTAGGCCGCCAGCAGCAACGTTCCCTCGCGAACTGTCTCAGCCGTGCTGGTGTAGACAAGGATCGAGGCCAGGATCGGCCCGAAGCACGGAGTCCAACCAAAACCGAACGCCATCCCGAGCAACAGCGTTTCAGCCGGTGTGAACGTCTGCTGCGACAGATGGAAGCGCCGCTCGCGCATCATGAACGGCAGCCGCGACCCCCAGATGATGACGATCCCCATCAGTATCATCACCAGCCCGGAAATCCGTGTCAGCGGCCCGCGATACGAGTCCAGTACGTCGCCAAACACCGATGCCGACGCGCCCAATGTCACGAACACGAGCGAGAATCCGAGCACGAACAGCAGGCTCGGCCAGAAGAGCCGCATCCGGTTGTCGGACTGAGCGACACCCCCGGCCGAGCCGGAGAGCATCGTCAGGTAGCCTGGCAGCAGCGGTGCGACGCACGGCGACAGGAACGACGCGATCCCCGCACCGAAGGCTGCCAGCAGCCCGATCCCTCCCATCTCAGCGTGCCTCAGCGACCATGCCGCGCAACTGCTCCAGGCTGCGAACCTCGCCGAGGTACTTCACGGCGTAGTTTCCGTTCGCGTCGATGACGAAGGTCTCCGGCATTCCAGTCACGCCATAGTCGAGGGCGATCGCTCCATTCTCGTCGCGGGCGACGGTGTAGGTGACATTGAACTCATCGAGGAACGCGCGAGCATCCTCCTCCGTGTCGCCGGTGTTCAGTCCGACGAGGACGACATCGTCTCCCAGATTGTCCTGGACGGCTTCCAGCAGCGGAGTTTCGTCGCGACACGGCCCGCACCACGACGCCCAGAAGTTGACGACCACGATCTGTCCGCGCAGGTCGGCGAGGTTGACTTCGTCGCCATCGAATGTCACAGCCGTGAAGTCTGGAGCATTGATATCGCCTTCCGGAACGAGATAGCCGCTGCCACCGACTCTCCAGTTCTGACCGACGCGGGCATCTTCCGGCGCGAACATCGCGTACGCGAGCAGTCCTAACATGCCGACCACCATGACGATGGCGAGGACCGGGATCACCTTCGTCCGAAAGACGCTCGGTTGAATCGGTCGCTCGTCGTTGCTGCTGGAATCGAGGTCGGGCAGGTTGGGATCGGCTGCCGCCGCGTCGTGCTCTCGCGCCTCATCCGACTCGGCTGCAGAGATGCTCGCCATCTGGTTCCCCTTCGTCGCGGGGTTTCGTGGGTACACCAGCGCCTTCAACCAGGCGCAGTATCAACGTCGTGGGGGAAGAGGGACTCGAACCCTCACACCTTGCGGTACGTGCTCCTAAGGCACGCGCGTCTGCCGATTCCGCCATCCCCCCGGCAGTGATCGATCACCACCAGCAAGTATAGCAATCCGTCTGGAGCCGAACGGTGATGGCCGGTGGAGAGGACTTTGGGTTCTCATCTTGCCTTATGCCTTCGCCTTCGGCCAGATCATCACGTCCTGCCGCCGAGAGAAGTGCAATAGCGGTTGGATGTCTGGCAGCGCCAGTCCGATCTGGTCAGTCATCGAATTCTCATCGATTTCAGCCTCAGCAGGTTGGAGTGGCCATTTCGGATGGTCAATCTCCAGCCTGCGTGGCGCGCCATCCCCGCCGACGAAATAGAGGCAGTACCGCTCGGTCAACCACCAGTCGAGCGTCCCCGGCACGACATCCGCCATGACCGGACCAACCGGCCGGTAGCGCATTCGCAGTGATGCGTGTGGTGCTCCCCGATGCGTGCGCCGGCTGTCGTAACGAACCCAGCTATCCGGTCTCGACGTTGCCATTCGCGCGTGAAAGTAGGGCAGGCCGTAGGCGCGGGCCGCCACAACAGCGGGCCGGTTCGATGCGTCCAGGCTGAAGAAGTAAACCCCAGGCTTGTCGTCGATCGTCACGTAGGTCCGCACGTTCAGTTCCGGAAACCGTGATAACCCCGGCAGCGGCGGGAGCAGCCGAGCGCGAACACCGCTCATCCAGAACGGCACGATCCCGATCCATGCCTGACCGCCAAAAGTGTCGAGTGGCAGCGCGGCTGGAATGAGCCCGCGCATGACCTCCGGCTGGACTGGCCAGTGCATGAACAGCAGATCATTCCAGACCTGTCTCATGACCCACGGCACAGTCGGTGTCGGCCAGGTCCGCCCGTTCGCACCGACCATTTGTACATCCTGGTCCTGCGCCATTGCGGCATCAATTCCCGTGAGTCGAGATCGATCGGGGCAATTCGGGAGCTAGCGATCGGTCCAACGTTCAGAGTCTTCACCGGGTACGGCGGACGTCGAAAGTTCAGCCGTACGGTCGGACACTGCATCCAGATCAACCGACAGCATATCGATGGGAGAAACGCGCTGCACTGGCTGAGACATGGCGAGGGCGCATGGGAGTCGAACCCACCTGGGAGGCTCGTCACCCCCCACAACGGTTTTGAAGACCGCACGAGCCACCGGGCCCGATCCGCCCCCAGGAAGCGAGCGTCACGAAGGATAGCATCCTGCACCGTGTTCGGGAGATACTCAGAATCGGGATCCGTCGTATACTGGAATCGCAGTGACATTTTATTCTGGCAAACTTGCGTAGGAAGAGGATGCCTTGGCGAATTCGCCGCGTCCCATCCGACCGACTCGAATAACGCCTGAAGAACCCAGCCGGCAGCTGGTGGCGTCACCTGATGTCAGCGCACGCCACATCCGACTGTTGACGACGCTCCATCAGGTCGTCTCTTCTATCGCAGGTAAACCTGATATCGAGCAAGAGATCCAGCCGCTGGTAAGAGAAATCTCCAGCCGCTTCAAGTTCTCAACAATCGCAATCGGCGTCCTGGAACATGACATGCTCGTCTTTCGGGGCGTCCAGTCACACAATGTCCCAGCAGATGTTCGCCTGCCCATATCGCGCGGTATTTGTGGCCGTGTCGCCCGTCGTGGTGTCGGCGAACTCATCGAAAACGTTCACCTGGATCCAGACTTTGTCGATCCCGGCGGTTGCATCCAGCGTGAGGCGTGCGTGCCGATCATAGTTCGTGGGAACGTTTGGGGCGTGTTCCTGGTTGAGGCGGGCGCGGATGTCCAACTCGGCCCGGAAGAGTTCGACGTCGTGCAGACGTTGGCAACGTCACTCGGCGTGGCCATTGAGCGCTCGCGCGAGCAACGGGCGGCAGCGCACCGTCTCAATCAACTCGCACACCTGCAGCACCTCGCAGGTCGCATCGCGGGTCGTGTCGCTGATTCCGACGACGAATCTGACATCTTGAGTGAGATCTGCAGCGTCTTTGGCTACTCGGCACTCGGCCTCGGTGTCATCCGTGACGAGCAGATCGGTTTCTATTATTCCTACGCCGATTTGCTGGCCGGTGCTCCACCAGGTGAATCGGTCTTCCTGGAGGGAGTCGCGGGCAGGGTGGCGCGGACTGGCGTGCCTGTCTTCGCGCGAGATGCCCGCATCGATCCTGATTATGTCGAATGGCGCGAGGATACAACGCAGGAGATCTGCGTGCCAGTCAGGGCAGGCGACACCGTCGTCGGCGTGCTGAATGTCGAGGCAACGAATGTTCGACAGCTTGATGACAGCGACCTCGACATTCTCCTGACGCTCGGCGACCATCTGGGGACGGCGATCTCCAATCATCTTCGAATCTCCGAGCTCGAACGGCGTAACGAGCAACTGCATCTTCTCGACCGGGTTACGTCGGTAATCGCTGGACAGGTGACGATCCGGGAGGCGTTGCCACTCGTCGTAGCCGAGATCGAAGGCGCGTTCGGCTATGGCAGTTGCGGGATCGGGTTGATCGAAGGCGACCGGCTCAACTTCGTGGCCGTCCACGACTCCAACGAGGACAACATTCGCGACTACTTCCTCATTCATGGTGTCTCGATCGAAACTGGCATCACTGGCCGCGTCGCAAGAACTGGAGAGCCAGTCTTCATCAGAGATGTCAGCGCATCTCCTGATTACCTGCCTACCAGTCCGGCGGCTCAGCAGGAGATCTGTGTTCCGATCATCGCCAATGGAAAGACGATCGGCGTCCTGAACGTCGAAACACCCGACAGCAAGCCGCTTCGATCGACCGATTTCGAGATTCTAACGACCATCGCAGGCCACCTCGGAATGGCATTCGAGCGCAGCGAGGCCTACGATGCTGAACGACGCAGCCGGACGGCGATGGATGCGATCCAGCGAGTGGCGTCAATCGTCTCGAGCACACTCGACATGGATGAGGCGTTGCGGCAGATCGTCGACACCCTCGCGACTGTCTTCAATTACCAATTCGTTTCGATCAGCTTGATCGACGGCGACCGGTTGGAATCCGCAGCCTGGCATGGCCTGCCGCCAGATAAGGTCCCGCCCCCGCTCGTCCTCGGAGGGAGTGTCGCGGGCCGAGTCGCGCAGACCGGGGTCGCTGAGTTGGTCGTGCAGTTCAACGACGACGACGAGCGCAGTCTCGCGCGTGCTGACAGCAGATCCCAGATCACAGTTCCGATCTGGTGCGCGGGAGATCTCGCCGGTGTCCTGATCGTCGAACGCAACCACGAGCTCACCCTCACACATGATGACGTTGAGGTGTTGCAGACCTTCGCCGGGCACGCAGGGACAACGATTTCCAATGCACGGCGCTACGAGCACGTGCAGCATCTGGCGATGCGTGACCCGATCACCGAATTGCCCAACTACCGCTTGTTCCAGTCTCGCCTCTATTCCGAGATGGCGCGTTCTGACCAGCATATGCGACCGTTGGCGCTTCTCTCAGTCATCATCGACGGATTCAAGGGCATCAACGACGCCTTTGGAGATCTGGCTGGCGATGAGGTGTTACGGCAGATCGGGGCGCGCCTGTTAACTCAACTGCGAGAGAGCGACCTTCTGGCACGATACGTCGGCGATGACTTTGTCGTCATGCTCCCGGAAACCGATCGATCGCTTGCCGAGGAGATAGCCGACCGGTTGCTCGCTGTCACTGAGAGCCGACCGTTCACGATCGCAGCCGGCCACAATGTGATTGTGTCACTTTCAATCGGCATCGCCGTCTATCCTGCCGATGCATCGACCGTCGAGGATCTGGTCCGTGCTGCCGACAGAGCGATGCATCGGGTCAGGCATTCACGCTGCGGAGTGAATCCGACGTCCACCGGATAATCTCGATCCAGCCGCACGCCGCCTCCATTTAGTACGCTTACACGTTGCATTCACTTGCATCGTCCTGACTGGAGGAACCTGAGAACGTGTCTACTCTGCTTGGTGCAAATACAACAACCGCGACAAAAGAACTTGATGTCTTCCCCAACCCGAACCCGGAACGGGATTACACGATTGAGATCTCGTCGCCTGAATTCACCTGTCTCTGCCCGGTGACCGGCCAGCCTGATTTTGCAGAGATTACGCTGCGCTATATCCCCGACCATCTCTGCGTCGAGCTGAAGTCATTTAAGCTCTATCTCTGGTCGTTCCGAAATGAGGGGGCGTTTCACGAGGCCGTCACCAACCAGATCCTTGACGAGATCGTCAGCAAGATCGCCCCACGCGAGGCGACGGTGATTGGCAAGTTCAACGTCCGCGGCGGACTTTACACGACCGTGACCGCGACCCACATCGCATCAGGGCGCGGATAGGCGAGCCGGACCGGCTCGGTGGCGGCGATGGACCCACTCGTGGAAGCTGTTGAATCCGGGGAGGCGGCTGCGCATGCCGACCTGGCCGGGATGGATGCCGAGCACCAGCAACGGGTCGTGGAAGCACTGCTGTTGTCCCTGGATGGCCGACGCTGGCTGCGTGGCGATCCCGATTTGAGTTCCGAGCGGGCCGATCGATTGCTGACATTCGAGTCGGACTTTCGGCAGCGCCGCCGCGACCGAACGCTCGTGGAGGTCGTGAACAGGGCATCTGCTGGCTCGATCGGAACCCACGCCAGTGCGATTGCGGCCGGTGCGGCGGCGACTGCGCTCTGGCGACGACTGGCCACCGAGCCAGCGCAGTTGGTTAAGCAGGCGTCCGCACTCGTCGCGGGAACTGACACACAAGCCGCCGAAGCGACGCTGCATCTCCTCGTCCTCGACCAGCTTGATCCATTCGGCGTTGGAACCGACGGACGACTGAGCATCGCCGAACAGGCGCTCATGTCGCATGCGGGCGAGATACGTGGGCTGGCGGCGGAGTTTCTTGCGGAGTACGCGCCGGAAGTGCTGGAACGCATGCTTGACCACCTCGTTGCTGACGAGAGTGAACGCGTGCGCGGCGTCGTCTGGAGCGCGGCCCTGCGCATCAACCGGCAATCCACCGTCGAACGAGCAACGAAGTTGCTCGGCGACGAATCGGCAACGGTCTCGATCCGGCGAAGCGCACTGAACGCGCTCGGTACGTCGCTGCCAACGGCACAGATGGCGGAAATACTCTCCTACTTCGTCGTCCACCCGGAGCATGCACTCGCGGCAGACGCTGCCGGCCTGCTATACCGGCAGCACCGCAATCCACTGACGGCTGAGGCAGCTCGTGACAGCCCGCACGCGGATGTCCGTGAAGTCGCCGAGCAGCTGCTCGATCCACTGCGTGGCTCTCCGGCAGCCGGCGGCTCACGTCCCGGCGACCCAACTCGCTCGTCGGCGGACATTTTCGGCGACATGATCCGGCAACTCGAAGAGAAGGCAGGAAACCAGTCCAGCCGATCCTGACGTTAGTCATAGCGGTTGAATCCGGCAGCGACACTTGTCAATACTTTGGAAACGATCGATGTCACATGTGCAAGGGGAAACAGGATAATCATGGCAAACGACGTAGCGTCCGCTCCGGTCGAGATCGATGAGCGACTCAAGACCAAGTACAACGAAACCGAATTGAACTGTCCGAAGTGCCGCGCCCGTTGGTCACCAGTCGTTGCCGACGTCATCAACTTCGGGACTGATCCCAAGGGCCGCGAGGGCATTCTGCGAAAGTCGATCCACCACGCGTACTGCCCGGCCTGCAAGCACCATATGGAAATCCAGCACATCTTCGCCGTCTACGATCCAGACGAGAACGTGCTGATCCAGGTGCGTCCTGCATGGGAGTTCAACGCCGGTGGCGGCGAGGAGTACTACTGGACGCGACTTGAGGACGCAATCCTCAAGTACCAGGATCTCGATCTCCGCGTCGATGTCGTCTTCGGTGTTGACAACCTGATCGAGAAGTATCTCGGCGGACAGGCAGCTGCTGACGCCGCCATCGAGCGCGCGGGTCAGGAGCGTGAACAGAAGCTCGCCTCCGGCTCCCTCGCGCCAGGTGTCGTTCGAGACGATGGAACCCGAACCGCCTGATACAGCATCACTGTTGTTTCCGGAGCGTGTCGCGATTACGATGATGGCCATCCGACGCCCTGAGCGGCAGCGAACGATCTCTCCGGTTGAACGTCGTATTGGTCTGACGCGGAGAGACCCCTCACTGCCGCTCAGGACGATGGGCAACGCTGGTCGCCTGTAGCAGGAGAACCGTCAACGTGTCGCGTCCGACGAAGGCTGGTCCGGCTGATCGACGGTCGCGACGGAAGCGCGGGCGATTCACCGACCGGCATCTGCTGATCGGTGAGGGCTTCTTCTCCGGCACGGCAACCGCAACCCACAACGCCTTCTTCGTGACGCTTCTTGTCCAGCTCAATGTCAGCAGCCTTGCCCTCGGCATCTACACGTCCCTGAATGGCCTGCTGGCGAACGCCTCCGGGCTGGCAGGAGGACGGCTTCGTCGCCACATTCCCAATCGTCGGACGCTGGCTGCTGTGACTGGTGGTCTCGGGAGGCTGGGATTCCTTGCAATCGCAGCCCTGCTCTTCATTCAGGGGAAGGATGTCAACGCTACCGCGTTGATCGTGATTGCACTGGTTTCCGTCGCGCTCATCGGTCTCGGGCTACCTGTCCTGACGTCCGTCATCGCCGATTCCGTCAATCAGCGCGAACGCGGGTTCTTCTTCGCGAATCGGCTGCTCGCCAGCGGCATCGGCGCGACGATCGTCGCGATTGGGATCGCCGCCCTCCTTCGGCAGCTCACATTTCCTGACGGTTTCACGATCGCCTACATGCTGGCAGCGCTCGCAGGACTCGGGTCGGTCGCGACGCTCCTGTCACTCCGTCGCGTTCGCAACGAACCCGTCACTGCCGTTACGGGCGCGGCGGGTTACGGGCTGTTCGGATCGGTCTCGCCACTGATGTGGCGCTACGCCAGTTCAACGTTCATTCTCTGGTTCGGTGCTGCCCTGGTCGCACCGGTTCTGACTCCGTACATCCTCAACGATCTCGATGCCAGCCCGAGCTTCATCGGGTTGATGACAGCCGTCAACGCCGTCACCGGCCTGCTCATCCAGCGCTTCTGGGGACGCCGGGTCGACCGCTTCGGCTCCTACCCGGTCATCGCCGTGACGATGGCGGCCGTCTCCAGCTTGCCGATCCTCTACGCCATCACACCAACATACTGGTTCGCGCTTGGCTTTGAAGTCATCTCCGGCGTCGCCTGGGCAGGGTACGCGCTGGCCAACCTGAACTACGCCATCGAAATCGCGCCTCCTGAGGAACGCGCCCGCTACACATCCGTCGGCAACGCCGCTGCCGGTGTCGGCGCCTTCCTTGGGCCGCTCGTGGCAGCCTTGCTCCTGACGTTCCTCGATCCGCAGATCGTGCTCATCCTCTCCGGCGCGATCCGCTTCACGGCGTTCCTGTCGGTGCGCTTCGCGCGTCCTCCTTCGACCACGTTCGCTGCACCAGTCACGTCCTGATTCCGAACAGGAACGGCTCGAAACTGGTGTATCCTGCCGACTGGACTGGAACGCCCGAAACTGATGACAACCACAGCGTGACGAACAGGAGCACACGGAACATGCCAAACGACCTCACCCAGCGCATCGACTGGAACAGCGTCCGTGACGAAGTGACCCAGCATCTTCAGTCGCTGATCCGCTTCGAGACAGTCAACCCGCCCGGCAACGAGTCGCTGGTTGCCGGCTACCTCAAGGAAGTCGCCGAAAAGGAAGGGCTGAGCGCGACGATCGTCGAGAAGACCCCGGGACGCGGCAACTTTGTGACGCGCATCAAGGGCAATGGCAACGGCAAGCCGCTGTTGCTGATGGCCCACGCCGATGTCGTCTCGGTCGAAGCCGACAAGTGGACCCACCCGCCCTTCGACGCCGGCATCCACGATGGCATGATCTGGGGCCGCGGCGCGGTCGACACCAAGAACCTTGTCGCCTCGGAACTGATGGTCATGCTCCTGATCGCCCGCAACGGACTGACGCTCGACCGCGACCTCATCATGTGCACCTTCGCCGATGAGGAAGCTGGTGGCCGCGATGGCGCTGACTTCATGTGGGAGCAGCACCGCGACCTGATCGACGCCGAAGTCGCCATCAACGAGGGCGGCGGTCAGGCGACCGACGTCCTGGGCAAGCGCTTCTACATGTGCCAGACCGGTGAGAAGGGTGGCGCGCGGATGACGCTCGTCGCCAGCGCGCCTCCGGGTCATGCCTCGGTCCCGCGCGACGACACCGCCATGCTCCGAATGGGACGCGCGCTCGTGAAGCTCTCCCAGCATCAGTTCCCGACCATCATCACCGCCTCGGTCGAACGGATGCTGCTGACGATGGGCGAGTCAATCGGCGGCGACGCCACCGCAATCATCAACGAGATCCTCTCTGACCCTACCTGGGAGAACCTCAGCAAGCTGCCACTCGGCGAGGTCGAACGGCTCAGCCTGCGTGCGACGACCCGCAACACAGCCGTCCCGACCATCATCCACGGTGGCCATCGCATCAATGTCATACCGGGCGAGATCACCTGCGATGTCGATGGTCGCACCTTGCCCGGCCAGGACCCGGCAGCGTTCATCCAGCAGGTCCGCGACCTCGTTGGCGACGATGTCGAGGTCCGCGCCCGTGGGGCCGGTTCGTCGGGCATCGAGGCTGACCCGGACTCGGCACTGTTTGAGACGATCCGCGAGGTGATGGGCGACATCGACCCCGGCAGCGAGGTCGCGCCGTTCCTCGTCTCAGGCGGCACCGACGCCAAGTCGCTTCCCGGCATCAAGGTCTACGGTTTCAATCCGGGCCGCTTCTCGGATGTCGAGATGAACGGCGCCCACAACCACGACGAGCGGGTCGCGATCGACAATCTTGAGTTCGCGACACGGGCGCTGTTCGACATCACAACCCGCTACTGCGCGGCGCGCTGATGTCGGCCATCTCGCGGGTCAATCCGCTGATCCTGTTCGACATCGACGGGACGCTTCTGAAGACCGGCGATCCGCACCACGGCGCGGCTTTCACGCATGCGTTCGAGTCGATCTACGGCAAGCCTGTGACGCTCGACGGCGTCCCGCTGGCTGGGATGCTCGACGCCCAGATCGCCCGCATCCTCTTCGAGCGCCACGGCCTCGATGAGGATGCGTCCAGCGCCAGGTTGATCGAGATGATGGAGATGATGGGCACCCGCTACGTCGACGCGCTGGCCGGCGGCAGCCTCCAGGAGAGATTGCTGCCGGGCGTCACCGAAGCCGTTCTCGCCTGTTTCGAGCGAGACTGGACTGCGGGAGTCCTGACCGGCAATGCTCGATCCGTCGGTCACGCAAAGCTGCGGGCCGCCAACCTCGACATGCTGCTCTCGATCGGCGCGTTCGGTGATTCCGCGACCGATCGCGGCCACCTGGTCGAAGCCGCGATCGTCGATGCCGAGCGCGCGACCGGAGTCCGCCATCGTCCGGACGAAACGGTGCTGATCGGCGACACACCAAACGACATCAGCGCCGCTCGACTCGGCGGTGCCCGCGTCGTCGCAGTCGCGACCGGACGATTTGGCGTCGAGGCTCTCAGCCACCACGATCCGGACGCGCTCCTGCCCGACCTTCACGACACCGAAGCGTTCGTGGCAGCCATTGAGCGGGTGTTGAAGATCCGTACGTAGCGGATTGCGTTTCGGCCTCAGTTCGTCGATCATGAGGATCCGCATTCCGCCCTGGCGAGAGCAAAGGAGCCTGCATCATGTTTGATACGTATGTTGGAACTGTCGACGGCGTCCATCGACTGTCGGGTGGCCAACTCCAGCCAGCCGGCCTCAACGGAGAACGCATCTGGGCGATCCACGCCTGGCGCGATGGTGGATCCGACACGATCCTCGCCGGTAGCTACGGCAACGGCATGTTTCGCAGCACCGACAGCGGTCAATCGTGGCAATCCGCCAATGAGGGACTGACGGCGTCCGCGTTCCGTACGATCTGCCCCGATCCGTGCCAGCCAGGCGCGATACTGGCCGGCGCCGAACCAGGCCGCATCTATCGCAGCACCGATGGTGGCCAATCCTGGAGCGAATTGACCGGTATTCTCGCGCTCGAAGGCATCGAGAAATGGTACCTGCCCTACTCACCGCGCGCCGGCGCGGTCCGCAATATCCACGCGACAGGCGAAAGAGATCGGCTATTGGCGTCTGTCGAGGTTGGTGGACTGCTCGACAGCCGCGACGGCGGCGAGAGCTGGTCGTACATCAAGGTCCTGCACGACGAAGACCTGCATCACATCACCAGCCATCCTGATGATCCAACACTGCTGTTTGCCTCACTCGGCTACGCGTCGATCAAGCACGAGTGGAGCGACGACGAGGACCATCAGTTTGGCGGCATCGCCCGCTCCCGCGATGGCGGCGAGACATGGCAGAAGCTCGAGACCGACTACACCCGCGCGACGATCATCCCGCCGTCCCGGCCCGATCTGCTACTGGCCGGACCCGCGCCGAAGGTCGGAGAAGTTGGCCGGATCGTCGTCTCGTCTAACGCTGGCGATACGTGGGAGCCTGCCTCCGACGGCATCGAGACACCGATGCCAGATATGGTCGAGCTCTTCCTCGCCGCGCCCGATGACACAATCTGGGCCATTTGCTCAGGTGGACGCTTGCTGACTGCGGTAGCAGGAGAATGGCGTTGGCAGTCGGCCATCCCAAGCGGCACCGACGTCAAAGTCCAATCCGCGACATTTGTGTCCGACGATCAGGCGACGTAGACGGATCGAGGCGTCCAGCAACCGACGACGGCTACTCGACGAATGGCGGTTCGATTGGTGTACCAACCGTGGCCAGCCGTTGGAACGAGTCTGTCAACAACAGGATGCCGATCAGGATGAGGAACGCTCCCGACACGACTGAGATCAACCGAAAGTGCCGGTTGATCGAGCGCAGCCAACTCGACATCGAACCGAACGCAGCGGCTGTGACGATGAACGGTATCCCGAGCCCGAGTGCGTAGGTGAAGAACAGCAATCCGGCTCGGGTACCCTCCGTCGTCGCCAGCGCAAAGATGCCGGTCAGGATGGTTCCAACGCACGGCGACCAGCCTGCGCCGAAGAACACGCCGAGGACGAAGGACGACGCGATCCGACGCCGCGGTAGCCGATCCTCTCCCGAGAACTTCGCCTGCCGGTCGAGCAGGCCGATCCGAAATACGCCCATTGTGTGCAAGCCAACGATGATGACAGCGACGCCGCCAATCCAGCGGACGTATGTCAGCCCATCCTGAATGCTGTCGATAAACCGGCCCAGCGCGATACCGGCGATCGTGAACAGCACAGCGAATCCGAGCACGAACGCCAGCGCGTGGAGCAGCAGGTCGCGCCGCCGTGGTTCGCGGTCGCCGCCGACAACCGTTCCGCTCAGGTACCCCAGATACCCTGGAACGAGTGGAAGCACGCATGGCGACAGGAATGACAGCAGTCCGCCGAGCGCGGCGAGCAACATCGCGGCCGCCAGTGGTGCGGTCTCAACCGTGGTCATCCTGTAGCGAGCAACGCTTCGATACGCGAGATCGCCGAGTCTGACGTCACCGCGCCAACCTGGCGGTGGACTAATGACCCATCAGCGCCAATCAACGCCCAGGTCGGCGTGGCGCGAACGTCGTAGGCATCGTACGTCTTGCCGTCGGCGTCGTCCGCGACTGGATGGACGATGCCCCAGTCCGCCACGACATCCGCCACTGACTTGCCGGAGCCGTTGTAGTGGACATACATGATCTGGAGTCCCTGCTGCCCGTACGTATCGGCCCATCCGCGAATGGTCGGAGCCTCCGACCGGCAATGCGTTCAGGTGTCCCGGAAGAAGATCAGAAGGACCGGACTCCCTCGCAACGCAGAGAGTGTCAGCGGCTCGGTGTTGTGCCATCCGGCAACCTCAGCAAATTCCGGCGCCAGGTCGACGGAACTCGATGGCGTCGTGGCGGTAGACGAACCGGTGACAGCAGAACCGGCTGGTGGCTGCGGGTCCGTGGAACCGTCCGAGGATCCTCCGCACGCCGCGACGAGGCAAACCAGTATCGTCACAATCAGCGCGTGTCGAGCCGGGCGAAGGTACCGCACAATCTCTCCCGTCCTGATCGTCACAGCGTTAACCATCGTCCCGACCTGCATCGACAAATGCCGGAGTTGCGCTGATGATACTCATTACACTAGTACGCTACGATATGGCAGTCCGGTCGTATCTCTGAACCGCTCACCAGAATGCGTCTGAACTGCTATCGAATTGATGAGGACTGATGAAGATTCCATACGTTCGTGTCTACTCCGACGAAACCGGCGATTCGCATTTTGAGGACACGTCGATGGAGTTGCAGTCGTTCGATTATGCGCCTCCAGCGCCACCACTGCTTCTTTCATCGCTCAATCCCGGAAGCGGCGTCCTCCTGATGAGTTGTGAGCCTGGCTGGAGCGGCGACTGGCACCCCGGTCCACGCCGCCAATGGATGTTCTGGCTCTCAGGCGCGACAACGATCGAAGTCAGTGATGGAGAAGTCCGCACCGTCACGGCCGGAACGATCCTCCTCTCGGAGGACACCACTGGCAAGGGACACCGCTCCTGGGATGCTGGACCTGGCTCGGTCCTGATCGCGATTGTGCCGATCCCGGAAGGGTGATCCGCACGCCAATCGAGAGTCCGGTGCTAGAATCGAACCATCAGCGACGCTGCGCGCAACTGCTGGCGCCGACTAACGTGCGCCATGTCAATACCCGACGGACCAGACAGGGAGAGGGCGGATGACGACGACACCAACGAAGGCACCAAGTCTGGACTGGGAGACTACCAGTCGAGTTCTGAGCGAGGAACGGCTCTTCCAGCCATCCCAGGAGGTCGTCGAGAACGCCAACATCACCGCCTACATGCGTTCAAAGGGTTTCTCAACCTACGACGAACTACATGCCTGGTCAGTTGAGAATAACGAAGAGTTCTGGGCTGAGATGGCATCAGAACTCGACTGGTTCAAGCAGTGGGACCAGATCCTCGACTGGCAACCGCCCTACGCCAAGTGGTTCGTCGGCGG
This sequence comes from uncultured Chloroflexia bacterium, assembly GCA_963763325.1. GTDB lineage: Bacteria > Chloroflexota > Chloroflexia > Thermomicrobiales > CFX8 > JBBECJ01. The sequence goes on along the minus strand of CAVXOL010000019.1, from coordinate 82,992 downwards.
CGAAACCAATATCGTCTACAACGCGCTCGACCGACACATGAAGACTCCGACGCGCAACAAGGTCGCCTTCTACTGGGAGGGCGAGGACGGAAGCAGCCGGACGATCTCCTACAGCGACCTCTACTACGATGTCTGCCGCTTCGCCTCCGTCCTCCAGAACATGGGCATCACCGAAGGCGACCGTATCGTCATCTACATGCCGCGCATCCCCGAGCAGATCGTCGCGATGATGGCCGCCGCCCGGATTGGCGTCGTCCATTCAGTCGTCTACTCCGGCTTCTCGGCCCATGCGCTGCGCGACCGCGTTCAGGACGCCGAGGCGAAGGCCGTCATCACCTCCGACGGCTATTACTATCGCGGCAAGGTCGTCGGCCTCAAGAGCATCGTCGACGACGCCGTCCGCGAATGCCCGAGCGTCAAGCGCGTCATCACCGTCAAGCGGTCGGGCAACGAGATCAACTGGCACCGTGGCCGCGACGCCTGGTACCACGAGTTGATGGACCTGACCGATTCCCGTGCCGATATCGCGCCATCTCGACTCCGAAGCCCCGCTCTACATGCTCTACACCTCCGGGACAACCGGCAAGCCAAAGGGCATCGTCCACGTCCACGGCGGCTACATGGTCGGCATCTACGCGACGATGAAGTTCGTCTTCGACATGAAGCCGGATGATGTCTACTGGTGCTCGGCCGACCCCGGCTGGGTGACCGGTCATTCGTACATCGTCTACGGACCGCTCATCGCCGGGGCGACCAGCATCTTCTATGAAGGCGCGATCGACTACCCCGATCCAGGCCGCATCTGGCGGATGATCGAGAAGTACGGCGTGACGATCTTCTACACCTCGCCGACGGCGATTCGCTCACTGATGCGCCATGGGGAGGGCTGGCCAGGCGCCAGCCGACCTGTCGACGCTTCGGCTGCTCGGCACTGTCGGAGAGCCGATCAACCCGGAGGCGTGGATCTGGTACCGCAAGATCGCCGGAAATCACCAGCCGGTGATCGACACCTGGTGGCAGACCGAGACCGGCATGCAGATGATCACGCCAACGCCGATCACGCCGCTCAAGCCAGGCTCGGCGACGAAGGAGTTCCTCGGCGTCGAGGCCGCAGTCGTCGACCGACCGGCCGCAAGGCTGTCGGAGCCAACGAAGGCGGCTATCTCGTCATCCACAAGCCGTGGCCGAGCATGATGCGGACGATCTTCCGCGATGCCGAGCCGCTACGAGGCAGTACTGGAACACGATCCCCGGCGTCTACTTCGCCGGTGACGCCGCCCACCAGGACGCGGACGGCTACTTCTGGATTCAGGGCCGGGTTGACGATGTCATCAAGAAGTCCGGCTACCGGCTCGGCTCTTCAGGAAATCGAGAGCGCGCTCGTCTGCGCATCCTGCTGTCGCCGAATCGGCCGTCATCGGTAAGCCCGACGAGGTCAAGGGCGAGGCGATCAAGGCCTTCGTCATCCTCCAAACTGGCTACGAAGCCAGCGAGCAGATGCTCTCGGCGCTCAGCTCCACGTCCGTGAGAACGTCGGCCCGATCGCCGTTCCGGAGGAAATCGAGTTCGTCCAGTCGCTGCCGAAGACCCGCTCCGGCAAGATCATGCGCCGTGTGCTCAAGGCCCGCGAACTTGGCCAGGAGGTCGGCGACCTGAGCACGCTCGAGGAGTAGCGGTCAGTTCTTCAGTCGTTCAGCCAGTCAGTGATTCATCTGTCAACGTCACTGGAGCTGGGATATGGCCAGGCTGCCGACACATCTGACCAGTTTCATCGGGCGCGCTCGCGCAGATCGAGCAGGCCGTTCGCCTGCTCAGTTCGTCGCGGCTTCTGACCTTCACCGGCCCAGGTGGTGTTGGCGAAGACGCGCCTGGCTTTGGCGAGTCGCCACGAAGGTTCGCGATCGGTTCGGGATGGCGTCTTCTTCGTCTGCGCTCGCGCATAACGGTGACCGAACCGGACACGGTGGCAGCCTACGGTGGCGACCACACTTGGTCTTCAACCAGCTATCTGGAGTGTCTCCGAAGCTCAACTTGACTGAGCGTTCCTCCAGACGAGAGAGCCTCTGGTCCTCCTTGACAACTTCGAACATCTCCTTGCGGCATCCTCCGTTGATCTCCGACTCTCCTCGTCCAATCTCCCGGCACTCGGAGTGCTCATTACAAGTCGGATCGCCTTGCGACTCGCGGGCGAACAGGAGGCGCCAGTTCCGCCGTTGGCGTTGCCGAATACCGCCGGCGCGGCTGTCGCTTGCGGACCTCGCTCAATCCGAATCCGTGGCGTTGTTTGTTCAGCGATGCACAAACACACCGGCCTGAGTTCATCGGTTGACGACCGGCAACGCCGACACCGTCGTCGGTATCTGTCGACGACTCGACGGATTGCCGCTCGCGATCGAACTCGCAGCGGCGCAGACCATCGTCCTGTCACCGCGAGACCTCCTGACTCGGCTCGACCACGCCTTGCCCATTCTGGTAGGCGGGGCATGCTGATCTTCCGGCGCGTCAGCAGTCGATCAGAGACACCATCGCCTGGAGCTATGACCTGCTCCAGACCTCCCGACCAGCGCCTTGTTCGAATGCTGGCGGTCTTCCCTGGCGGCTGGTCACTCGAAAGTGCTGAAGCTATCAGTGACCCGGACACAAACGTCCTGAATGGCATGACAACGCTCATCGACCACAATCTCGTCCGGAGAATAGAGCACGTCGACGGCTCGACCCGCTACGGGATGCTTGAAACCATCCGCGAGTTCGGGCTCGAACAGTTGCGCGCGTCTCGACGAAGCGGACGAGATTTATCGGCGATTCCTGTACTATCTTTTGCACACGTTTTCCGAATCCGAGCGCGATTGGCATACGCCGCACGTTGCCGGCTGGCTTCAGCGTGGCGACGTCGAGAAAGAAAATGTGCGGCTCATACTGGAATGGGCAATAGTGAATGACCCGATTCGCTGGGACTTCGGCTTGGCGTGTTTCTTCGCCTGGTTCTGGTTCATGCGTGGAGCTGTTCCTGAATCGCAACGGTGGCTCACACAAGGACTGGCGAATGCAGGGAAACGTCCCGGACAATCTGCGTGCCCACGTGCTTTGGGAGATTGGATCGAATGCGACGATACTGGGTGACTTCGAGATACGCCCGAGCCGCACAAGACGAGGCTCGTGCCATCTACAGCCGACCTGGGTGATGAGGTTGGTGTCGGAACTTGCCTGCATGGCCTCGGCCGGATCGCGCACTTTCTCTGGCGACGTGGATCAGGCTGTGGCTTTGTATCAGGCCGCGGCGGAGATCCTCCGCCGACACCACCGATCCACGGCTGATGGTCACGCTCTCTAACCTGGGCCACTCGCTGCAACAGAACAACGAATTGGACCGAGCGTCCGTCGTGCTCGATGAAGCGTTGGAACTCGCCGAGCGGCACGGCCACTACTGGCATCTCACGCAGAGTCCTCGGTGGTCAGGCCGACATCGCGTTGGCACGCGGTGATCTACGAGGGTGCGCGCCGGGTGCTCCGACGCTGCGTTCGAACTCGACTACGACACCGGCGATCCGCGCTTTCATCGCACAGACATTTGAGACGTGTGCCTGGCTTGCGACGGCAGAAGAAGCCGCCGCACGAGCCGCGCGCCTGCTCGGCGTCGTTGCGTGCCTGCGGGACACAATCGGGGTCCCGGTTCCGCCATCGACCCAACGGAACTACGATCGACGCGTCCCGGTGATCAAAGCACAGCTCGGTCCCGACGGCTGGCATCGTGCATGGTCAGACGGCTATGGACTGCCATTGGCTGATGCCAAAGACGCTGCGCTGGACTGGACTCACCGAGCGTCTCGTCGCGTCGCCGGACGCCTCGCCGCGACTGGCTGGTCTGACCGTTCGCGAGATTGAGGTATTGCTGCTGATTGCGGGTGGCCGCAGCAACAAGGAGATCGCTGCTCAACTCTGCCTCAGCATCCGCACGGTCGAGCGGCACATCAACAATCTCTATCGCAAGATCGACGCTCAGAACAAAGCCGACGCCACCGCATTCGCGCTACGGCACGATCTCGCCTGATCCCAGGTGGGTGGTATCCGCCAGCAACACCCTGCCGCATCTGGGTGGTTACGCGGATGCCGCAACGACGCCAACTCTCTACAGTGCATGACACCGGAGGATTCGCTGGACGCGATCGACATCGTTCGCTGCCGCCCGGCGGGTCCTTCGGCCGTGCCGACATGCGTGTCTCGTCCGACAGGGAGAAATGAGGACCGCTATGCGTGAGTCTCAAACCCGCGCGCGTCACCGCGCGCTCACATCGATCGTTCTCGTGACACTCATCGTGCTCGCGCTTGCACCGTTGGGCGGCGCGCGGCAGCACGCGAATGCCCAACCACTAAACACCGTCGTCGTGGACTGGAATCGGTATGCATACGAAGCGTTCGGCAACGCTCCAACAGCGCCGACGCCGGGCATCGGTATGCCGCCGCAGGTCGCATCCGATACATATGGCGATCGTTCAGGGCGCCGTCTATGACGCGGTCAACGCGATCGACGGCGGGTATCAGCCGTATCTCGGAGAACTCGACGCTGATGAGACCGCCTCGACCGGTGCCGCCGCAGCGACAGCCGCCCATCGGGTACTGGTTGGCCTTGTAACGGTTCCGGCGATGCCGCAGGCAATCATCGACCGGCTCAACGCAGCCTATGATGAGTCGGTTGCGCAGGCGACGGCAGCCGACGGCCTCGACGCCGTCGAAGCAGGGATCGCAATCGGAGAGGCAGCAGCCGACGCGATGCTCGCCGACCGCGCGGACGACGGTCGATGGGAGTCGGCCATGTGGTCGGCAGGAACAGATCCCGGCCAGTGGCGGCCGACACCACCGGGCTTCGTCATCGACCCGAATTCCTGGATGCTGACGGTCGATCCATTCATGCTCGACAGCGCGTCACAGTTTCGCTCGAAGGGCCCGCGACCCCTCAAGAGCCTCCTCTACACGCTTGAGTACTACGAGGTCAAGCTTCTTGGTTCGGCGACGAACAGTCGGCGCAACGCCGAACAGGAGGCCGTCGCTCAGTTCTTCAGCGTCAACCCCGTCGAGATGTACAATCGTGCGTTCCGCGATGTCGCCGAAGAGCGTGGACTTACAACGTCCGAGCAGGCGCGACTCTTCGCGATGACGAGCATGGCAGGCGCCGATGCCCTGATCAATTGCTTCAATGACAAGGAGTTCTGGAGTTTCTGGCGTCCGGTCACGGCAATCCACGAGGGCAACAACGACGGCAACCGACTAACGATCGGCGATCCGGCCTGGACACCACTGCTTGTCGCCCCGCCATATCCGGATCACTCTTCCAGCTACAATTGCTTCACCGGCGGGTTCATGCACGCTGCCGAAGATTTCTTCGGCAAGGGCAGCACCGACTTCAGCCTCGTCCGAGTCGTGCCCGGCCAGGCCGATGTCACGCGTGAGTACAACCACTTTCGCGACGTCATCGACGACACGATCGACGCGCGGGTCTACCAGGGACTGCACTTCCGCTCCGCCGATGTGCAAGGCGCGGGGATCGGCCGAGATGTCGCCCGCTGGCTCGAGCGACACTTCTTCCAGCCGGTGGACTGAGCCGGCGCGATCAGGCCAACGTTGACCGGCGGCTGTACAATTGATTCGCGTTTCGACAGGGGACGTATGACCTACGCCCCTCGCCATTCATCCCACGCCGTCTACGCGAAAAGCTGACGGCCGATAGCTGAAAGCTGATAACCGCATGTCCCGAGGCAAGATCACTCTCAAGAACGACAAGCAGATCGCGCTGATGCGTGACGCTGGTCGGCTCGTCGCTGACACACACGCCATGATCCGTGAGCACATTCGGCCCGGTGTCACGACTGGCGAACTCGACCGCATCACGGAAGCGTACATCCGGCTCCATGGTGGCGTGCCGTCCTTCAAGGGCTTTCACGGCTTCCCGGCCAGCATCTGTGTCGCCGTCAACGATCAGGTCGTCCACGGCATCCCCGGCGACCAGGTCCTCAAGGACGGCGATGTCATCGCGCTCGATATCGGCATCATCCTCAACGGCTGGCACGGAGACTCGTGCTGGACTTACCCGGTCGGCACGATTGACGCTGAATCGCAGCGGCTGATGGACGTTTGCCACGAGTCGATGCTCGTCGGCATTGAGCAGGCAAGAGCCGGCAAGCGGCTGACCGACATCTCCCACGCGATCGAGCAGTATGTCAACCAGCACGGCTTCTCCGTCGTGCGCGACCTGTTCGGGCACGGGATCGGCCGCAACATGCACGAGGCGCCGTCGCTCCCCCACTACGGCCCTGCTGGCGACGGCCCAATCCTCAAGCCAGGCATGGTCTTCACTATCGAGCCGATGATCGTGGCTGGCTCGCCCAAGGTGCGCACCCTCCGCGACGGCTGGACGATTATCACCGAGGATGGTTCCCGCTCAGCCCAATTCGAACACACCATCGCGATCACCAACAACGGCCCGCAGATTCTCACGTTGCCGTAGGGCATGGCTGTCCTTCCTATCCGTTCATTGCGACAACGGAGGGATTTGACCTCTCTCGCCGCGTCGGTGACAATGAGAGGCGCTGTCACGGCAACGATCGCCCAGTTGGTTGAGGGGATTCCGAGTGACTGTCCTGGAAACCGAAGAACCGTTTCGACGACGAGTCAGTCGTCGCGCGCTGCTCCGTGCCGCAGCAGGCATCGGCCTGGCGATTCCCGCCGCCGGTCTGCTGGCCGCGTGTGGAGGAGGTAGTGACGATCGCTCCGGATCAACCGCGGAGCCGACTGACACTCCATCGAGGCGAGTACCAGTCCGTGGCGGAACGCTCAAGGTCGCGCTGACCGGTGACCCGCCAAATCTCGACCTGATGCAGACGACTGATTCGATCGTCATGCTCGTCACGTCGCACATCTACGAGACGCTCTTCACCTGGGACGCCGACTACCGCCCGGTCCCCTTGCTGGCTGCCAGCCATGAGGTGAGCGAGGACGGGCTGCTCAATACGATCACGCTCCGCGAGGATGTGACCGTTCCATAATGGGGAGACGATGACTGCCGCCGATGTCATCGCCTCGGTCCAGCGCTGGGGAACGCTCTCGGGGCTCGGCGAAAGCCTGCTGGATGCGACCGACGCCATCGTCGAAACAGACCAGCATACGATCGAGTTTCAGATGAACCAGCCGTTCGGCACCTTCGCGATGTCGCTCGCCCGCCAGCTCCAGGGTTGCGCGATCTATCCGGCGTCAATCCTCGACCAGTCCGACGAGACGAGCCTGGCCGAGTACATAGGGACCGGTCCGTACCGCTTCATTGAGTGGCAGCCCGACGTTCACGTTCGCGTCGAACGCTTTGACGACTACGCCTCTCCCGAAGGCGATCCAGGTGGTTACGCTGGTAGCAAGGCTCAGCACTTCGACGCGATCGAGTTCATTCCGGTCCGCAACGAGGCATCCCGCATCGCCGGTATCCAGGCAGGCGATTACCACTACCTCGAGACGGCCAGTCCGGACCAGTACGGCAACCCTCGAAGGCAGCGACAACGTCGCCGTCGATACGCTGCCTGCTGACGCCTGGCTCAATATCGTCCTCAACCTGCGCTCTCCGGTTCTCGAAGACTTGCGGGTGCGCCGGGCGGTCCAGTCGGCGCTCGACCACGCCGCGATCATGCAGGCCGGTTTCGGCGAGGGCTTCTACGAACTGACACCTGAACTCGTCCCCGGCGCGCCAACCTGGTACACGGAAGCCGGCATCGAGTTCTTCAACGTCAACGATCCTGACGCGTCGCGCGAACTGCTCGAAGAAGCCGGTTACGACGGCGCGACGCTGCGGATCATGACCACCCAGGACGTCCCGCAGGAATACAACGGCACACTGACAATGGCACAGCAACTGGAAGCCGTCGGCTTCACCGTCGATCTTCAGGTCTACGACGGCGCGACCCTCAGTGACCGTCGTGACGACGAGACGGCCTGGGAGATGTATACCGCCTGGGCGAGCTTCCGCCCCGATCCGGTCATGCGCAACCTAACAGCGTCGGCGCAAGGCTGGTGGGAGAACGAGGAGAAGGACGAGCTGCTCTCCGATCTCCAGACCGAGTCCGACTATGACGTGCGCTTCGCGCATCTGGGAACAGGTGCAGGCGATGTTTTACGAGGACGTTCCTCGTTTGAAGATCGGCAACAGCCTCCGCATCCTGGTCCGGGCCGCAGACCTCCACGAGATCGGCCCGACCGAGATGCAACCAGAGTTCTCGAACGCCTGGCTGGAGGGATGATCGGCTTCGTCGTGCGGCGGCTGCTGGCGCTGATTCCGGTCGCGCTCGTCGTCGGCACAATCACGTTCACTCTCCTCCACCTCGCTCCCGGTGATCCAGCGGCTGTGATGCTCGGTCCGGAAGCGACTCCCGAGCAGGTCGCCCGCGCACGCGAACGACTCGGGCTGGACGACCCGCTGCTGGTGCAGTATCCGCGCTGGCTGATGGATATCGTCCGGCTCGACTTCGGCGAGTCGCTCTTCCTCGACCGGCCTGTCTCAGCGGCCATCGTCGATCGGATCGCCCCGACGCTCCAACTCACGCTCTACTCGTTCGTCATCGCCCTGCTCATCGGCATTCCGGCAGGAGTTATCGCCGCCATTCGCCGTAACTCGCTGATCGACCGCCTCCTGATGTTGTTGGCGATTATCGGGACCGCGATCGCCGACTTCTTCCTGGCGATCCTGCTCGTCCTGGTCTTCGCGGTGACTTTGCGCTGGTTGCCATCGGGCGGTTACGTGCCGTTCCTTGATTCTCCGATCGACCATGCCCGTTCGATGCTGCTACCGTCGCTGGCACTGGGCTGCTCGATCGCGGGGCTACCTGCTCGCCTGATTCGCGCCTCGATGCTCGACGTTCTGCACGAGGACTACATCCGCGCAGCGGTCGCACGTGGCCTCTCCCCCACCTACGTCGCCATCCGGCATGCCCTTCGCAACGCCCTCCTGCCGGCCGTCACCGTCCTCGGCTATACACTCGGAGACCTGCTCGGCGGGGCGGTTGTCGTCGAAACCGTTTTCAACCTGCCGGGCATGGGTCAACTCGTCGTCAACAGCATCTCACGCCGCGACTACCCCGTCATTCAGGGCGTCGTCATGGTCATCGCAGGCTGCTACCTGCTGGCGAACCTGCTGGTCGATCTGCTCTACGTCTTCATTGACCCACGCCTGCGACACGGCAATGTCGGCCGGTAGGGCGCGCGTCAGCAGCACCGGCGGTCTCCGAACGCGGCCAACCGGCTGGCGAGCGACCTACGGCCGCGACAATCGGAGATCGTGGTATCGGCTGCTGTTCGCGTCCAGGTCAGCCTGCGCGAGCATCGTTTTCATCTCGATTGTTGCCGTTGCAGCAATCCTCTCGCCGTTGATCGTCCCGCATGACCCCCGCTTCATCGACCCAGCGATCCGGCTCCAGCCGCCATCCATCTCCCACCCGCTCGGCACCGATGAGCTCGGCCGCGACATCGTCAGCCGGCTGATCGACGGTGGTCGCGTGTCCTTACTGGTTGGAGCGATCGTGACGCTTGTGAGTGGGACACTTGGTACGCTGCTGGGGATCGTCGCCGGCTTCTATCGCCGGGTCGACCCGATCGTCATGCGGATCGTGGATGGCTTCATGGCCTTCCCCGGCGTCCTGTTGGCGATCGCCGTCGTCATCAGCTTCGGGCCCCGCACGAGCAGCATCATCCTCGCGCTCTCGCTCGTCTACACCCCGAACGTCGCGCGGTTGATGCGCTCGACGACCCTCGTCATCCGCGAGCTGCCCTACATCGAGTCGGCCCGCTCTATCGGCCAGACCGATCCGCGCATCCTGTGGCGTTACGTCCTGGCAAACTCGGTCTCACCGCTGATCGTGCAATGCACCTTCATCGCTGCCTACGCGATCCTGGCCGAGGCCTCGCTCTCGTTCCTCGGCGCTGGTGGCGATCCCGAAGCACCCAGCTGGGGCAACATGCTCCGCGACGGCCAGCGGCTGCTTGGCCCCGCCTGGTGGATCGCCGTCGCCCCCGGCACGATGCTCTTTCTCACCGTTCTCGCCCTCAACGTGATTGGCGACGCCCTTCGAGACGCCCTTGACCCGCGCACACGCGAACGCCGCGATGATGGCGTCGTACATTAATGGCTCACCGGGCCAAACCGCTAGCTTGACGCGTCAATCGTCACGACGATGATGGATGATGGTGCCGTCGCGGAAATTCCGCTCCCCGAGGCGACCAACTGCGCGCCGTCCTCAGCCTCCAGTGCAACCGCATCTCCGGCAGACGACTCGATCGTCGTTCCGATCCCGCGAGACACCGTCGCATTGATGGCTCCTGTCAGCGAGACGGACCCTTCCTCGACGAAGATGAGTGCGATCGCCCCTTCTGGGAATTCGACGGACATTTCCGGCTCTAACGTCAAGCGTTCGATGGTCACGACCGCAGGTTCCGCTGGAAAGATGCTCGGTTGGCCCTTTGCGAGAACTTCCGCGGTTAGTCCTCCTGGCAACGTCATGTCCAACGTGGGATCGACCCGCCAGATGCCGGCGACGATCGTGACCGAGGGAGTCTGCCCGGCGTTCCTGCAGTTGACCGCGTTGTTGTCACCGTAGACAGTCACGTCTCCCACGTTCACGTTCGTTGGTTGGGTCTGCTCGCTGCTGATCGTCTCGCTCGTGCCATCCGAGCGGAAGATTGTTGCGTCGGCGCCACCCTGGATCGGCGCGATGAAGCAGAGTTCACTGCCGGCGTCGAGATAGTTGATCGAGCGCCCCGGTCCGCTCTCGGCGAACTCTTCGGTCCCGCCGAACGCTGCCCAGGTCCAGCGCTCAAGCGTCACGAAGGCAGCATCGACGGGAAAGGCCTCAACAGGCACGGTGACTCGGAACGGTAGCGACGCAACCATCGTCGGCGAAGCGGCGACCGTCGGCGTAGATGTCTCGGCGCTGGTCGCCGTCGGCATCGCCATTGTGGCGCTGGCCATCGCTTCCGGCGTTGGCGAGACGCTGCCAACCGCCGCCGTTACAGTCACCGCTGATTGGGGGGCAGGGGTCTCCATCGGGCTTTCATCGCCACCGCAGCTTGCCAGCACGCTGCTGATCAAGACGACAGTGAGGAGTGCATTCCATCTGCGCATATCTGTGCCTATCGCTACCGGCGATCGTCAACAGAGTCCAACGGGTTTACGCAGGACGGGCAACGATGGATCATCAGCACCGAAGGATCACGGAGAGGGCAACCGGTATGTCACCGCGCCCTCTCCGGTCTCTCACTTGGTTCTGTCGTCGTGCCGGCTCAGGTATCGCAATGCCCTTGCTCGTGCCGCTTCGACGGCGCAACATCAAGCGTCGGGTTGCGGTCGAAGAATCCAGCTGGCTGGAGCATGAAGCTCGCAGTCGTGACTGGCATGACCGGCCAGTCTTCGAGGCGCGGCGGGTGGTGGGCGCCGAGCGTATACCAGAGGACGAGATCGGTGTTCTCGATTCGACGGTCGGCGGCCGTCCACTCGGGGCAGCCCTGCCCCGCCAGTATGCTGGTTCGGGTAGTCTCCGGCCGGGAAGTTCTCGTTCCGATTCCAAGGCGTTGCCCAGAGGTGCTTTGAGATGAAGCCCGCTCGCTTCGAGACGCTCGCTTCAGGCGCGGCAAACGCCGACACATTGGTTTGCGGCACGAGTCGGTAGGCAGTTGGCTCGCCAACCGCATTCGTCCGGCTGGTAGAGACAACCTTCCAGACTCGCCCGGTCAGCGGATCGACGTTCTGCTGGGCTTCGGACTCCGTCGTCAGCATCGTCGCCTTCGAGTAGAACGCGTTGTTGTACGGGTTGTCGGGACCCGCCGGCACCTGCTCGGCATGGATCTCGTAGAGCGAGTTCTCAGTCCCATCAACGTCCATATCGAGCCGGACGCCGTAGAAGTGCTGGTGGATCGGCGCGTAGAGCCCGTCGGTGTTGAGCAACTGGCCGTATTTGAGCGGCGTGCTGCCGTCGGTCACGGCCGTCGTCAGGATCCCAGTCTGCTTGATCTCGAAGTGGATCGTGCCATCCTGGAAGAAGCTCCAGTAGAACCCATAGTCATAGTTGCCGACCGTCGAGATGAACGACACAACCAGCTTGCGTGACCGCCGCACCTCAGTTGAGCCGTTGCGGAAGTCGGAGTGCTTCCAGAGCAGGCTCGCATCTTCCTCGTGCATGCAGATCGCGTTCGCGATCGTCATCGGCTCGCCACGGTTGTCACAGACGACGGCATCGAAGTAGTGGATCACTCCGAGACAGTCGCATCCAAGCTCGAGCGAGTTAGCCAGCAGGCCGATGTTGTACTCACCAACATCGAAAGCGTTCTTGCGCGCCTGGGTGATATTCGTGTCGCCGTAAGGCACGACCATCTCGGCAAGCGATCCTCGATAGAGAATCGGGCGCAGGGTCTCGCCGTCCTGCCAGCCAACCGTGTGGAGCACGAGTCCCTCACGCGGTGTGAACCCGACCCGGAAGCGCCAGTTCTGCCACGCGACCTCGTGACCGTCGACGGTGAACGACACGCCTTCCGGCTGGGTGATCTCGATCGGCTTCAGATCGGTTCGTGGCTCGCCGGTGTACTTCGGCGCATAGTTGCCATCCGCCCACGGAATTGGGACAACTCCGTAGTCTTCAATTCGGTAGACCGCCGACTCGTGCAGATCCACCAGCGCAATGACGTTCTCGACCGGGTGGGCGTAGCCATTGTCGTCGGGATCGGCGCGCACCCAGACTAACGCTCGCGAGAGCCTGCGTCCCTCGTGATCCTCGTAGTGACCTGCCGACCACGGATCGACCATGACCAGGTCCATATCGGTCACGCCACGCTTTGCCAGGGCGGCTCGAAACTCCGGATCAGCCTTGCAGGCCTCCTCGCACTCGAAGAACTCCTCCATCGCGATCGGCGCCTGGACATCAGGGATCTGCTCCCAGCGCGTGACGGTTCCAGCCGAGATCGAGACGACGCCCTCCCAGGTCGAGCGTGTGTCGTGATCGAGCAGGACGATCGCCGCCTCCCGATCCGGCGCGTGTCCATTCGAACCGGCCATCGTCGCCAGAGCGTGCGCCTTGTCCGGCTCTCGCAATGCCACTTGAATGAATCGATGCTTCTCCGGCAGCGGCTTCTCAGCCTTCAGAATTCGTACTGCCGTTCGGACTTCGTCCGCCGAGAGCGGTTCGAGGATATTGCGGACCTGCAACTGAACCATGACGCCACCTCTCGATTGTTGTGGATGAAACTGGCAACAGGACAGACCGGAGATCCAGTCAGTCGGCTCGATCAGCATGGTGCTATCGATGCGTCCATATTGACGCAGCAGGCATCAGCCGACGTCTGATTCGACACGTATCAAGATGGCCACAATAACACGCGCAAGGTTAGAACGCCAGTTCACATCCCTGACCACTACGAGAAGATGCTGTTCAACAAAGCCTACTGGTACATCGTTCCACGCGGACTCGTCTGACAACACCTCGTGGTCAGTCGCGCCGGAGAGTACGAGCGACAGCGACGCAGGGAGTGGACTCTCCCCTGCGTCGCCGTTGCGTACTCCGCGCGACGGTCGATTGATGGATAATCCCCTTCGAACATCGCCGTCAGCCGGTCGGACGACATCGCGACCGTTTCCGAGACGATGACACGTCTCGCGGTACCCGTTGGAGAACGTTCAGGATCAGCGTAGCGTGGGGAATGAACCAGAATGCAACCGTGGGAATACAAAGTACTCCATCGCGTCCGCCCGATTCGGGCGGGCAAGGTCGGCAGTTGGGACCAGTCGATTGTCGCGGAGCTACCATCACTAGGTGACGAAGGCTGGGAACTGGTCACAGTCATCACCCGCGCAAGTGAGCCGGGCGGCATTTCTGCTGGCGTCACGACCGACGAGATGTGGGTCTTCAAACGGCCGAAGTCGATCCTGACCGCCGAGTCGACAATCGTTATTGCCCAGGCAGAACCAGCGCCAGAATCCGAACTGCTTCGTGCCGAGGAGGTCGGGACTCGTCAGCCCAGCGCAGCCGGGGATGTGACCTGACGCGAACCTAGCCAGTGACGGCCTGCCTGTAGCGCGGTGGAAACGGGCTGACGACGACCTCGACATCATCGAGGCATGACTGTGGGTTGAAAACATTCGGAGCCGTGTGCCATTCGCCGTGCTGCAGGCTGACATCTTCGAGCCTATCGACCTCCAGGCAGCGCCAGCCGGTGGTTGGCCGCTCGCCAATTCGCCGGGCGGCGTCGAACTGATAGACGAGGACGTGGCGCTTGTTCCCCTTCGTTCCGAGCGCGTGGGGACAGAATACGCGCGGTCTATCGTTGTAGGTAGCGGCCACCTGTTGCTGCGATTCGATCGCGTGGGCGAGTGTTTCCCAGGTATCCATCTCGCACGTGCGCTCCTCTCATGCGTCCGCATGTCGGACACTTCGTGCACCTGGCCGCAAGAATCTGACCGTCGGCATGGATACGTGCGGCGACGGACGGGCTGGAAGGCCATGATGTTGATCCAGGTGAGCTGTTAGCCGCTGACTGGCGGGCAGGCGCGGTCGAACGCTTCGGCAGCCTGTTCGGGATCAATCTTGCGTCGCTCGCGCCAGAGCAGATCGAACGGCAGGCTACTATTGTATTCGTGAACCTTCTGGTTCAACTCTTCTGATCGGAGCAGATACTCACGTCGGGCGCGGTCACGCTCGTAGCGAAGATCGGCCAGCGAAAAGTGCTGGTTGTCGCCAGTAGCGGCAGTCTCGCCGGACCACAACCGTCGAATCCGGGATGACCACGTCGCTGGCTCGGACCGGCCGTGCGCCAGCTGCGACTCAGCCGCCTCGCGGTGTTCCGCGATGAACAGCGCAGTCCGTTCGGCCAGCGTTGACAGCGCGGCCTGTTCCGCGCGGATCTCCTTGTCGGCCTCAATCCAGGCCGGCGCGAGTCCATTATTCTTGAGAATCCTGAACCCGCTGTCCCAGTCACCGGCGTTCGGATCGACGGTGAGGTCCTGCGGCTTGCCCTGGCCGCTGAGGTTGTCGAATTCGCCGCGCTGCTGCGCCTCGCGAATCGACTGCTCCAGCCAGTTCTCGTAGCTTCCGATCCTTCGAGCCTGGTCACCGTCGCGTCGCATCGACATTCCGGCCCCCTCTCGCTTGTGAGGAATTATACAATCTCCAATTCTCATGAGAAGCATGCCACGCTCGCCGAACGCGATCCGCGATTGGCGCCATCCCTGACGTGCGCAGGGGCGCTGGGTCAGTTAGCATTGGCCGATCAGCGGCGTCACAGGTCGCCACGCAACTGAAGAAAGGGCAGGGACGCAGCAATGGGGCTGATGGACGGTAAGAAGTGCCTGATCATGGGAGTCGCGAACCAGCGTTCGATCGCGTGGGGAATCGCCCAGGCGCTCCATCGTGAAGGCGCCGAGCTCGCATTCACCTACGCGATGGAGCGCCTGAAAGACAACGTCGTCAAGCTGATGAATACCCTCGACGGTCACGAGGAGATGCCGCTGCTCGAATGTGATGTCCAGGATTCGACACAGGTTGAAGCACTCTTCACGTCACTCGCCGACCAGTGGGGACGGCTGGACGTCTTCGTGCACTCGGTCGCCTTCGCGCGCCAGGAGGACCTTTCCGGCAACTTCCTCGACCTGACCTGGGAGGGTTACGCGCTCGCCCATCACGTCTCGGCCTATTCCTTGATCGAGTCCAGCAAGCATGCCCAGCCACTGCTTGAGGCAGCCGGTGGTGGCAGTATCATGACGCTCTCGTATCTGGCGGCCGACAGAGTCGTTCCCAAGTACAACGTGATGGCAACTGCCAAGGCCGCGCTGGAGTGCAACGTCCGCTACCTCGCGTCCGAGCTTGGGCCGAGCAACATCCGCGTCAACGCCATCTCGGCCGGACCGCTGAAGACACTCGCCGCCAGCGCCGTCAAGGGCATCGGTACCGCCCGCGACATCATGGAGGAGAAGGCACCCCTGCGCCGTAACGTCACCCAGGAGGAAGTCGGCAACGTTGGCCTGTTCCTGGCGTCACCGCTCTCGACCTGTGTTACCGGCGAGACGATCTACGCCGACTGCGGCTTCAACATCATGGCCATCGCCTGAGGTGCCCAACCGACGACCATTCGGCTGACGGAGGAGTGAAGCGACACTGGCACAGACGGCTCGTCTGGGCGATCGTCCTGGCGGCACTCGTTGGCGCCCTGCCGGCGCTGAGTGTCTCGGCGCTCGCTCCTCAGACGCCCGCGTTTCAGAGGACCTGGGAACGAACTGACCAGCCGGTTGCCAGCCAGAGCACCGTCCGCACCTGGATGTGGGGGCCAGGCGGGTTCAGCGCAACGATGCTGGAACCATACGACGAGGCGGACAACGGCTGGCGTGCCGTCCAGTACTTCGACAAGAGCCGGATGGAAGACAACAGGTTCCGCGAGACCGCCCCACCCTGGGACGTATCGAACGGACTGCTGGTCAATGAGTCTCGTGAGCGGTGGCCTCCAGCGTGGCGACGACACCTGAGCGGCTAATCGAACGCTTCCCTGCCCGGCATGACGCGAACCCGCAACCGCTGGTACAGATAGGCAGCGTCACTCGCGTCCAGCGCCAGCACACTGTCCCCACTCTCGCGATCGACGATGTGATAGTGGACGAAGTACCCCTGCTCGCCACGCAACAGAAAGGTCGAAAGCTCGGACCAACCCGTCGCTGCGAAATCCCAGGCGATCAACACCCCAGCGCCATCCGGATACTTTGGATGACGGACACAATACCCCGCCCTGCGACCAGCCATGGGTCCACCTCCGGACAGCGCCTGATCCTGCCAGGCGCCGCACGCACCGCGTGATTGAATAGAGGCACATATCATATCACCACAATTCAAACAATTGCGAGACCCGAATACTGGTTCATCCGTGCAGCAATGTTGCGAGGGTGATGTCTCTGTTTCAGATCAGGCTGCCTGAATTCAACGCCATTCAGTTTCGACAACCTCTCCGTTCACGCTTTCGAGTTCCGTCGCGGTCATCTGGATGGCGTACGCTTGCGACCGTGTTTCGATCGCCGTCAGAAACCGGCTGAGCGGATGTCGAGGTGCTCCAGATGCACGACGGTCTGACGCCGCATCGGCAAGTGCGGCAGCGCGCATCGAGACGTGGTCAGCTGTTGCTACTGACGATGTTGCTACTGAGCCTGATCGTGACGATTTTGATCGCTCTGGGCGACCACGCGCTCTGGACTGCGATCCCTCCGTGGTTGATCTGCCTGAGTTCCTCCATCTTGCTGGTTGCCCGACCTCTTGAATACTCGTTTGGGCTGCGGAACAACATTCCGAGTGGCCGAAGCCGTCGTTGTCGCAATCATCACCCTGGTTGCAGGTCTGCTGAGATTTCCCAACCTTGAACGGTTGCCGAGCGGCATTCACGGTGACGAGGGCGAGTTCGCTGCGGTCGGGCTCGCTATCTCCCAGGGACAAGGCCCACCCCCATTCGGAGTCGCCTTTCTCGGAGACCCGGCCGCCTATCCACATATCCTTGCTCTCTTCATTAACGCACTCGGACCTGACATGGCCGCCGTTCGCCTGCCCTCGGCAATCGTCGGAACCTTGACCATTCCACTGTTTTATGGACTTGTCCGATCACTCGCCAATCGCCGCGCGGCGACACTGGCAGCCGTGTTGTTGATGACATCAGCAGTCCACATCCACTTCAGCCGCCTGGCCATTAATGTCATTGAGGTACCGTTCTTCGCCTGCCTCTGCCTCTGGTTCGCGGTGCGTGGCGTGGAGACACGCCGAGACATCTGGTATCTGCTCGCTGGAATGACTGCCGGACTGGCGGTCTACTTCCACTTCGGCGGACGCCTGATCGGTGTGCTGCTCGTCGTGATGCTGGTGACAGAACTCGTCATTGACCGTCACCACTACCGGACATGGCTGCGGGCAATCGCGCTGGCGGGCGCCGGTGGTCTGCTCGCCATCGCGCCATTGTTGGCGCATTTGTCCAGCCGTCCCGAATTGATGACAGGGCATGTCGCGTCACGAGGAATCTGGAATCACTGGGATGAGCTCGCCGTGCGATTCGATACAGAGCCGTCAAACAAGATTGAAATCGTCTGGGAGCAGCTCGTTCGGACCCTGAGCGCATTCGTTACGCGTCCGGACCCACCGGCTGGCGCTCAGTTCTACTCCTTCATGGACGCTCCGCTCTTGCACCCGGTTGCAGGAGTAATCGTCTTCTTGGGTCTAGCGGCGCTGTGTCTGCAGCTATCCTCAGTTCGCGGACGAATGCTGATCACCTGGTTCGTCGTACCAATCCTCCTGGCAAGCGTATTGACCGATACAGCCGGTCAGGCGCATCGTCTGATACACCCGCTCCTTCCGGCGATCGCTGCCGGCGCGCTGCTGATCGACCAGATTGTGCTGCTCATTCGGCTGCACGTTCCTGAACGCCTGCGCCCCGGCATCATCGCCGCCTGTCTGCTTGTTCCGCTGCTGGCAGGAGCATGGGACGGCTCACGCTACTTCAAGCCGTGGATCACCGATCGAATTGCCCCGGCCCACACCGCTCAGGCCCGCTGCCTTGAAGCACTCCCTGCCGGGGCGATTGCCATCGTAGCCGGAGAGCCACGAATCCACGCTGACCACGGCCCAAGTCGCTACCTGGGTGACGACGTTGTAAGACGAGATCTTGATAGCGACCTGTCCGGAGCACTTCCGGCGTTGGGCCGTACACCCGTCTTCGTCCTGGTTCATGAATGGCACCGGGACCGCCTGATGGAGCTGCGATCCACCTACCCGGGGACCATCGAGATCGAGATTGAGAGGCCATCAGGCACACGAGTGCTCACTGTCGTCGAGTTACCAGCGGCCGGCAGCGAACCAACGGCCATCTTGCGTTCGTGTGCAGCAAATGCCGCGAGCAAGGTGGCTAAACCATGATTGCCGTTGATGAAAATGGTGAAAGAGAGTCAAGAGGTCGTGGGTCTGCGGGCCTACGAAGCTATTCGAACTCTCGACTTCATTCTCTCTAACTACGGGGGCTGAACGCGATTTCACCCATTGCAGTATTCCAATCTGGACGTGGAATCCGGGTTGGCCGGATTCCGCATTTCGCGCTGCATACTGGGCGCTGGGTTCACGCGGTGTTTGAGAGTTAACTCGTGCAGGCCCAGCCATCCTTGTCGCCGTCCAGGTCGTGTGGATCAGGGTTGGGAACGGTGTGGATGACACGCAGCGGCTTCCATGCGGCAGGGATGTCCGGGCAGTTGAGGTCCGGCGGTGGTGGCGGGATGCAGTGATCCGGGTACGACGGGTGGCAGGCCTGCGACGGCTCGGTTGGGGTTGCGGTCGGCGCGGGTTGGGTGGGTGTAGTGGTGGCGGTCGGCGCGGTCTGGGTTGCGGCCGGAGTTGGGAACACTGGTGGGTTATCGTCGTAGCGCCAGGAGAAGTAGTGGCGGCCGACGTTGCCGGCTTCGACCTGCCAGGCGGGGTCGTTGGTCGGTGTGTAGGTCAGGCAGCGGCGTTCGAAGCATTGCCAGAGGACCGCGCGCTCGGTGTTGCCGACGGCGATAATCGACCAGTAGGCCTCGGTGATGGGGTAGCCGGTGGCGTAGTAGGGATTCTCGAACAGCGCGTCAGTCACGTACTGGCCATTCTCCCAGACGGTGCCTTGGGCATTCATGAAGGACCAGAACGGTGAGGCGACGGTGTGGTCGGTTTCGGGGACGTACTGTGCGGCGGTGACGCCAGCGTTGGCGTAGGCGGGGTCAACGGCGATCGTGTTGTCCTCAGTATAAGTCGCGGTCACGACCGTCCCAACTGTCGCCGCTGCGGCGTTGCGCAGTGCGAGACGGCTGATATCGGCGTAGGTTGGTCGTTCGCCGGGATCGCCTGCGATGTTGATGCCGGCCGGGTCCGGCGAGTGGTCACGTTGGGCAGCGAGGTCGCCATGCTGGATGTAGCCATCCACCATCTCGACGACGAGCAGGCCGTTGGAGACGTACCAGACACCATCGTCGACGGCGTTCGGGTTGGTGATTTCCATCCGGGACTTGTCGTAGTACTGGACCGTTCGCATGCCACCTGGCGACTGGGCGTAGGGCTCGGAAAAGGCCGGGGTGAATGCGTCTGGTCCCCACATCCAGGTGCGGATGGCTTGCAGATCGTCGACGGGCTTGTCGGTCCGCTGCCACGTGCGCTCGATTGCGCCGGGCTGTGGGGCGACGGCCCGTCCGGTGTTGACAGTGATGACAACGCTGAGGAGTAACGCAAGGACTGCGATCGTTCCGACGATGGTTCGCAATTGCGGTGTCATCGTGTTCCCTTCCCCCAATGTTTGGTCTACGCTGCTCGGAACCCTCGCGCCAGTGCGATCCGATCTCAATTCAAACCTTGCTGACGCAAATCGCACGCTCGGAAAGAATCCCGATACACACTTTCGCACACCGGGATGTAGTGTGCGAAGTCGGTGACGCGTTGCTCGCGGTTAGCGCTCGCAATCGTGCCAACAGGGCGCTGCTCCCAGTAGCGGTCGTTCCGTAAGGACCGACGATCTGCGAGATCTCGTAACTATTTCAGGGGAACAATTGACCGGGGAGCCCACGAAGGGATTCGAACCCTTGACCTCATTCTTACCAAGAATGTGCTCTGCCGACTGAGCTACGTGGGCGCAGTAACCTGTGAATGATACAGCACGCTCCGGGCAGGCGCAAAGCGCGGTGGGTGGCGCAGGGGAACAGAAGCCGTGCTAGACTGCTGCCCGGTTAATGAACGCAACGAGGGGTGGTGACCGGGCGTGACGCGCCGTCAGTCCGGCAGAAGTGAACGACGGCGGCGTCGGCAGAACAGCCTGGCGCCCGATCCGATAACCGGCATCGGCGCAGGCAGCACGCCCGCGCCGGCCCTCACCGCCGACGCACCGGCCACCCGCTTCGGTCAAGGTATGTTCGCGGCACTCGCCTACCGCGACTACCGTCTGCTCTGGTCCGGTAACATGGTCACCCAGACCGGCCGCTGGATGCAGGAGGTAGCGACCGGCTGGCTGATGCTGGAGTTGACAGACTCCCCGGTCTGGCTTGGGCTGGTCGGCTTCACACGAGGGCTGCCGATGCTGTTGCTCTCACTCCCGGCCGGCGTGCTGGCCGACCGCATCGACCGGCGCAGGCTGCTCGTCACTGCCCAGGTTCTGGCCGCCGTTCTGGCGACGATCCTCGCGATCCTCGTCGCGACCGGCCTCGTCGAGCCCTGGCACATCCTCGTCCTCTCGTTCCTCTCAGGCTCAACGATGTCGTTCATCTTCCCGACGCGCCAGGCGCTGGTCTCAACGCTCGTGCCACGCGAGCGGATGGCCAACGCCGTTGCCGTTAATTCTGCCGGTCAGAATTCGGCACGTGTCTTCGGACCGTCGCTGGCAGGCGTCATGATCAGCGCCGTCGGGACCGCGATCTGCTTCGCGTTCCAGGCTGTCGGACTGATCGCCGCCGCCATCATGAGCTTCAGGCTTCGCGCTCCCAGCCGCGATCCACAGCCCGCGGGCGGACGAGCTTCCCCGGCACAGAACCTGATCGAGGGTCTACGCTACATCGCCGCTACGCCGCGCCTGAAGGGCCTGATCGTTTTGGCCGCGATCCCCACCGTGCTAGCGATGCCATTCATGCAGATGATTCCTGTCATCGCTCGCGATGAGCTTGGGACCGGCTCAGCTGGTCTCGGGCTGCTGATGACCGCCTCCGGCCTTGGCGCGCTCGCCGGTTCGCTGGCCGTGGCTGCCTTGAGCACCCGGCTACGCGGCTTCGGCCACCTGCAGATCGTCACCGCCGCCCTGTTCGGCATCATGGTCTCGCTCTTCGCGTTCTCACCCTGGATGCCGCTCTCGCTGATCCTGGTCGCCATCACCAGCGGCGTCTCGGCTGTCTACATGTCGCTGAACAACACGATTCTCCAGATGAGCGTCTCGGACGAATTCCGTGGCCGCGTCCTCTCGGTCTACCTGATGACCTGGGGCTTGATGCCGTTCGGGACGCTGCCAATGGGGGCACTGGCCGATGCCTTCGGGGCGCCGATCGCCGTCGCCGCCGGGGGCCTCACCAGCACGCTCCTCGTCCTTATCATCGCGTTCCGGGTCCCGGCCATCCGGCGCATGTCGCCTACCCCCGACGACGCCAACCAACCCATCGCAACCGCGAGAGGAGCACGGTCATGACTGAACGCAATCTATCCGACATCGACCTGATCATCCGTGGAGAGCTGGTCGGACTCGGACCGATTCGCAGCGACCTACTCACGACCTACCAACGCTGGATGAACGATCTCCAGGTCACTCGAACGCTCGGTGCGCCGAGTCGCCCAATGACCACTGAACGCGAGCAACGATGGGTCGATGGCGCGCTCCTCTCATCCGATCCAGCGTTCACCATCTACACGCTCGCGGACATGCGCGCGATCGGCAACACCAGCCTGTTCGACTTCGACAGCGACAATGCCACCTGCTACTTCGGCATCCTGATCGGCGAGCGCGACGCCTGGGGACGTGGTTACGGGACCGAAACGACGCGCCTGATGTTGCAATACGCCTTCGACGTCCTCGGCCTCCAGAACGTCATGCTGACCGTCCACGCCGACAATATCGGCGGGATCCGTGCCTACGAACGCGCCGGCTTTCGAACCATCGGAACGCGTCGCAACGCCATCCGTGTCGGTCGCCGCCGCATCGACGAACTCCTGATGGACGCGACCCCTGACGACCTCGAACCGTCGTTCCTCGATCGCCTCATGCATCCGTAGGTGGTAGGTGTCAGGTATCGGTGTTGGGAGGTGTGAACTGCCGAGGCAACGGTAGGACCGAGGTCTTCCGGACCCGGCGTACCGAATTCGCTATCGTCGAACGGAGCACCTTGCGGAATGCGTTCGACTGTGGGGCGCGGGTGAGCGGAAGGGGCCAGCATGCGCGCCGATCATCGTGATCGGTGTAAATGCGTCGTGGCGACCGTGGACGATGGGATGCCAGCAGTCGTGATCATCATTGATCCATATCCCTCCTGGCGGCGCTTGAGTCGAAGAGTCCTATCATTGATTGTCGATGAGCGAGAAGAACAGCCCCGGTGGTCACGGCCCCACCGCTGGTAGACTGCCGAGGCCGAATGTCGCACACGGCGACGCCGCGAAGGAGGAGCAATGCCCCGGTTTTCCGCGAACATTTCCTTGATGTATACCGAATTCCCGGTCGTTGAGCGCTTCGAACGCGCTGCGGAATCCGGCTTTCGGGCGGTCGAATTTCTGTACCCGCAGGACGACGATCTGGCTGAGATGCGCGCCGCACTGGACCGTACCGGTCTGACATTGCTGCAAATCAATGCTCCCCGTGGCCGTGGCAATGGCGATCGTGTCGGGGCAAATGACCCTCGCCAGCGCGATGAGTATCGCGGCGATATGGACCGTTCGTTTGAGATGGCAGCCTACCTCGGAGCATCACAGATGCATTGCACATCCGGCGTGACACTGCCCGATGTGGATGTTGATGTCCAATGGGGGACGTTGGTCGAGAACATGGTCTGGGTCGCCGAGCGGGCAGCGGCGGTTGGAATCACGCCAATGATCGAGCCACTGAATACGTTTGACACCCCTGGCTACATGGTGCCGACGACGACGACAGCGATCCGGCTGATGGATGCGACTGGCCAGCCGAATCTGCGCCTGCAATACGACCTGTATCACACCCAGCGCATGGAGGGGAATCACACCGACAACCTCACGCGCCTCCTCCCTCGTATCGCCAACATCCAGGTCTCGGAGACGCCTGGCCGGCGCGCTCTGGGAGACGGTGAACTGAACCTGCCGTATATCTTCCGCCTGCTCGACCGCCTCGGCTACGCCGGCTGGGTCGGGGTCGGCTACCTCACCGACCCGCCAACCGACGATTCACTCGCCTGGCTGCGGGCATCTGGCTTCTGGGACCGGTGAGCGCCCGCGCGATGCGAGCAGCCTCGCCGGTCCCGGTTTGCGTCAACGATGCCTGCCGATGAATGTCGCTAACACCCATGAATGCTGCCTACGCCTTGCGCACTTTCCCGTGGTACCAGAACGGCACCGTCCCACGAACGCCGTCCGACCACGACCAGCCGGTGAACTCCTCGCGGTAGGGGAGGTGCTCGCCGTGTTGCATGAACGGGACACGGGCGATGTCTGCCGCCAGTACCGCCTGGAGTTCGCGGTAGTGCTGGCCGCGCACCGCTCGGTCGACTGACCCACGCCCCTCGCGGAACGCCGTGTCGACAGCCTCGTTGTGGTAGCGCATCGTGTTGCGTGGCCCGTCCGACGCCAGGAAGCTGGACATCAGTTGCGGGTCCGGCCCGATGTCGCCACTATCCAGGAGCAGGTCGAAGTCGCCCTGCTCCTGGAAGCGCTCCTTCCAGCCGACTGGATCGACGGCTTCGACTGTCGCTTCAATCCCGATCTCTCGCAACTGGCCGGCGATGATCTCGGCTGCCACCCCGTAGTGCGAATACAGCGACCGGTACGCCAGTCCAACCCGCAGCCGGACGCCGTCCGCCCCTCGCTTTAGCCCCGCTTCGTCCAGCAATCGCTCGGCCTCGACCGGGTCGTAGTCCTCTGCCTTTGCGTCAGGGTTGAAGGCCCAGTCCACCCGCTCCAGGTAGTAGTGCGATGGTGTCTCGGCCAGCGGGCAGACACCATCCGCGATCGGCTGGCGGTCAATCGCCCGCGCGATCGCCTCGCGGACGCGATGATCCTGGAACTCCGGCTTCTGCCAGTTGAACGAGACGAATGCGATCGAGTTCCCGGGATGGAACATCACGCCGACTCCCGGCTTGGCGCGGAACTCCTCGACCTGATTGCACGGCACGTCCTGGACGAAGAAGTGCGCCTCGCCTGACTCGATCTTGGCGAAGCCCTCCTCCTGGCTTGGCGTGATGACGTAGGTGATCCGCTCGACGTACGGGCCCTCTCGCCAGTAGTCCGTGTTCGCGATCAACTCGATCCGCTCGCCTTTGACCCACTCCGCGAACTTGAACGGCCCGCTACCAACCGGGTTGAGGTTGTACGGATTGGTCGCCCAGTCGGTCCCCTCATAGAGATGCTTCGGCAGGATATGGGTAAACACGAACGCGCCGAGCTGCGCCAGAAAGGCCGCGTTCGGAGACTTCAGCTTGCACTCGACCGTGTGATCGTCAACGGCCCGGACCGTCTCAATGTCCTGCAACCACGACAGCCCGTGATACCCGTTCTTGAGCACTTCGGAATACGTGTAGGCGACGTCCTCAGCCGTCACCGGCACACCATCATGCCAGGTCGCGTCCTTGTTCAGGTGGAAGATCCATGTCCCGCCATTGTCCGGCGTCTCCCACGAATCGGCCAGGTCAGGATGAATGTCGCCCCGGTCAAAGACATCCAGCACGACCAACCGGCTGAAGATGTTGTTCGCCGCGAAGTACCCACCGGCCCCCGTATAGTTTCGCCAGACCTCGTTGAACGACTCCGCATCAAACGGAATCGCCACAACAAGCTGCCCCTCAGGATTCTGGTTCGCCACGATCATTCCCCTCGTATCCCATCAGCCACCAAGCTCGCAGATGCTAGACGCTCGAAGCTCCGAACGCAATCGTCACCTCTCCCGCGTAGGGGCGATCGCCGCAGCGTCGCCCTGTTCCCACCGCACGGGTATCGAGCAGGGCGAGGCTGCGGCGATCGCCCCTACGCGGGAGCGGATCGCCTGACCTTCCCGTGATACCAGAACGGCACCGTCCCACGGACGCCGTCCGACCACGACCATCCGGTGAACTCCGGCCGGTACGGCAGATGCTCGCCGTGTTGCAGGAACGGGACACGGGCAATGTCGTCCGCCAGCGCAGCCTGCAGCCGCTTGTAGTGTTCCGCTCGCTCGTCCAGGTTGACGGTCGCCCGCCCATCGCGGAACGCGTCATCGACGACGGCGTTGCTGTAGCGCATGACGTTGCGTGGACCATCAGTCGCCAGGTAACTGGCCATGATCTGCGGGTCCGGTCCGATGTCGCCGGCCTCGATCAGCAGGTCGAAGTCACCGGCGTCCTGGTACTTCTCTTTCCACATCACCGGATCGGCGCCCTCGACCGTCGCCTCGATCCCGATCCGTGCCAGTTGTTCGCCGATCATCCGCGCCGAGACGCCGTAGTGCGGATAGATCAGCCGGTAGCCGATCCGTACGCGCAGCCGGGCGCCGTCCGCACCGCGTGCAAACCCGGCCTCGTCCAGCAACCGCTCCGCTTCAACCGGATCGTATGCAGGCGCCATCGCGTCCGCATTGAACGCCCAATCGACCGCCTCCAGATAGTGATGGACTGGCGTCGTCGCTACCGGGCAGATGCTGGCGGCAATCGGCGCGCGGTCAATTGCCCGCGCGATCGCCTCGCGAACCCGCCGGTCCTGGAACTCTGGCTTCGACCAGTTGAAGGCCACGAACCCCATCGAATGACCCGGCAGGACGATCACGTCCGCGCCTGGCATTGCCTGGACTTCCCCGATCTGTGAGCACGGCACGTCACGCGTCACGAAGTGGACCTCGCCCGCCTCGACGGCCGCGATCGCGTCTGCAACGTCCGGAATCACCCGATAGGTGATACCCTCGACGTACGGCCCTTCACGCCAGTACTCGCGATTCGCGACCAGCTCGATCCGCTCGCCCGGCACCCACTCGGCGAACTTAAACGGCCCGCTGCCGATCGGGTTGAGGTTGTGCGGGTTGTCGTTCCAGTCGGTTCCCTCGTAGAGATGTTTCGGGACGATGTGCGTCAGCACGAACTGCCCGAGCTGCGCCAGAAAGGCGGCGTTCGGCGACTTCAGCCGGATCTCAACCGTCCGATCGTCGATCGCCCGCGCCGCTTCGACGTCTTGCAGGAACGTGATCCCGCTATATTCGTTCTCGATCACCGTGTTGTAGGTATAGGCAACGTCGTGGGCCGTCACCGGCACTCCATCGTGCCAGCGCGCGGCTGGGTTGAGGTGGAACACCCACGTCCGACCGTTGTCCGGCGTCTCCCACGAATCGGCCAGGTCAGGGCTGAATATCGCCCCGTTCAAACACGTCCAGGACGACCAGCCGACTGTAGATGTTGTTCGAGACGAAGTAGCCGCCGTGACCCGTGTAGTACTTCCAGGCATCATTGAACGCTTGTGCGTCAAACTGAATGCCTACGACAAGCTGCCCCTCAGGCTTCGCGTTCGCCACGCCGACCATCCCCTCCCTGCTTCCACGATCCGCTGGCGGGAGGGTACCCGCATTTCGCAGCATTGGCGAGTTCATCGCGACGGCCTCTGTCGCCTACGCCGCGTGCGCCGGCCTGACGTGCGAGAAGACGCTCAACTGGAGCCAGCCGGGGAATTGTCTGGCCAACTCACGCGGACCATCGACTTGCACGTACCCCGCTCGCAGCGCGTGGTCGAACGACTGATGTCCTGCCCAAATCCGATGCAGCGCCATCGTGTCAGCCGTGACAATGAG
The DNA here is from genome assembly GCA_963763325.1 of uncultured Chloroflexia bacterium. Taxonomy (GTDB): domain Bacteria; phylum Chloroflexota; class Chloroflexia; order Thermomicrobiales; family CFX8; genus JBBECJ01. The sequence continues at coordinate 55,500 of CAVXOL010000019.1, read as the reverse complement.
ATCGACCTCGAAGCCGGGATCGACGTAGCAGACAGAGACATCCTGCCGATCAAGAATGAGCCAGTTACTCTGCCGGAACAGGCCGGTGAAGTCGAACCGCACGACAACCTGCTGCTCAGGGAGCCGTGCCAGGTCGATCCGGCGATGCATGTCCCACATCAGCAGGTTCGGGTCGAGATCCTTGGGATCGATGTTCTCGTTGAACCAGCGAGCGCCCCATTCGCCCAGCAACATGAGAATGTCGAACAGTCCTTGACCCACCGGAGTCGGAATGTATTCAGTCGAACGGGAGCCGTCTGTCACGCGCCGCTCAATCAGACCGTCGTGCTCCAGTTGCTTGAGCCGCTGGGACAGCACCGATCGTGAGATCCGCGGCAACCCGCGTTCAAGCTCGTTGAACCGCGTGCTTCCCATCAACAACTCGCGCATGATCAACGGCGTCCAACGCTCGGCGAAGATCTCCGACGCTTTGGCGACTGGGCAGAACTGGCCGTAACTGTGCATGGCGCCACCTCCGAAGCTCATATCTGATGCTCGCGTTGATCCACGTCGTTGGGCCTGCTGTCGCAAGCAGTATTGCTCAGAACCCTGCAACTCTGAAGGTTCGATTATCGAACTTGCGAACCTGTGTTGTCCAGATAGGCTGAGATCACGATGATGTAGGAGCTGCCCGGCAGACAATGCTGTCGTATACCGGGCAGTCGCGACTGAAAGGACAGTCTTGACATGGTCACCACCACCAGCGTCTCTCCGATGATCTTCAGGCCATCGCCGCTCCAAACGGGCGATGACCGGTTCGTGCCGCTCGCCGCCGAACTCGGCGCGGACTTCGCAACGCGTGCCGCCCAGCATGACCGCGACAACACGTTCGTCGCCGAAAACTACGACCGAATGAAGGCCAGCGGCTACACGCGCCTGGCGGTTCCTGAAGCCCTCGGCGGATCCGGCGCAACCATGCGGCAGGTCGTCTACGCTCAGGCGGAGCTGGCGAAGTACTGTGGCTCTACCGCGCTGGCGATCACGATGCACCACTACAACGTCCTCGCTCAGTGCTTCCGTTTGCGCAACAACGCCCCCGGAGCAGAAGCCGTTCTGCAACGCGTCGCCAACGACAACCTGATCCTGATGACGAGCGGCGGCTCAGACGGGGTCTGGCCCTCCGCGACGGCAGTCCGCGAAAATGGTGGCTACCGCATCACCGGCCGCAAGATCTTCTGCAGCCAGGTGCCGGGTGCCAACGTCATCTCGACGATGGCTCGCTACGACGATCCCGACGAAGGTCCGGTCGTCCTGCTGATGGGTGTTCCGCTCAAGAGCGAAGGTATCGAGATCGTCGAGACCTGGGACACGCTCGGCATGCGCGGGACGGCCAGCCACGACTTACAGATGACCGATGTCTACGTCTCCGAAGCCCAGATCGTCGCCCGCAGGCCGTGGGGGAAGAACGATCCTGCCCTGCGCAACGCCCTCGTTCACTTCGCACCGCTCGGCGCCGCTGTCTACTGGGGCATCGCGGCCGGCGCGCGTGACGAAGCCGTCCGCGTCGTCACCTCGCGTCCCAGCCGCAACGGTACGTCAACGACTGACGACCCTCTCTTGCAGCGACGTGTCGGCCTGATGGAGTCGCAGCTCCGCACCGCCTGGTGGGCGCTGCTTGGCGCGGTCGAGGAGCTTGGAGACGACTACAAGCCGACGCCTGCTGCCGTCAACCTCGTCATGATTGCCAAGGCCGAGGCGGTCATGAAGGCAATCCAGGTCGTCGACCTCGCGATGGAGACGGCAGGCGGCCAGGCGTTCTACAAGTCCTCACCGCTCGAACGCGCCTACCGCGACGTGCGTGCCGGCTCGTTCCACCCGTTTACGCCGGAGAAGACGATGTTGCATGCAGGCCGGATCGCGCTCGGTGTCGAGGTCGACACCCTCTGGTAGGCAGGGCAGCCACCAGCGACAATACAGCATGATGCAATCACACCCAATCTCGCCAGCATTGTGTGACCGCTGCTCTCGTCCCGCGCGCTACGGGTTTGCCGCGCGGGACGAGAACCGGCGCTTCTGCCTGCGACATGCCGTTCTCTACCGGCCCGTCGTCCAGCGTGCATTGCGAGTTGCGCTCGTCGTCGGGACGCTGCTGTTCCTCATCAACCAGGCCGATACCGTCATTCGCGAGGGTCTCTCGCCAGAGGTCGCGCTCAAGGTCAGCCTGACCTACCTCGTGCCGTTCTCAGTCTCGACCTACTCCGCCCTGCAAATCAATCGACTGCCGGCTGATGAGGAATCCGTCAGCCAGAAGCCATGATCGTCCGCAACTGCTCCAGCATCACCGGAGGCTCAGTCGTTGGTAACTGGCAGGCGTAGTTGAGACAGACAAAGGCAGTCGCCATCCCGTCGAGTTGCTCCCGGCCCGCGAACAGCGGGACATCCTCGATCTGCTGCTCGATCTCGCCCGGAGCGACAACCGCAACGACCGATCGCGGGAGGTATTCGTCGCGTAACGTGTCAAGCAGCGTCCGTGTTTCGGAGCTTCTGAGTTCGCCGATGATTGCTACCTCGGCTGTAGGACCAACTGCATAATCGATCGCGCTCAACAGCCGCGAATACCCGTGCGGACTCGCACTCGCTGCACTTGCAAACCCCGAGAGGACATCGGTTGCAATCTGAGCGAAGCCGGCATCTCCGGTCAGGTGCGCCAGTCGCAACAGGACGTCACAGGCGACGCTGTTGCCGCTCGGCGTCGCGCTATCGTAGGCATCGCGGGGACGCGTCACGAGTGCCTCGTGCGTCACGCCAGTGTCGTAGAACCGCCCGTCCTGGTAGAACTCGTCGATCATCGTCCGCGCCAGTTCCGTCGCGAAGCGCAGCCACTCAATCTCGAACGTCGCGCCATAGAGCGCCAACAGTCCGTCGATGAAGTTCGCATAGTCCTCAAGGTAGCCGTTGAGCTTCGCCTGCCCGTCCTTCCAGGTCCGCAGCAGCTTCCCGTCGCGATAGAGGTTCTCGCGCACGAAGCGCGCGTTCGTCCGACCCACCTCGGCGTAATCCTCGTCACCAAACACCCAGGCTGCCGTCGCGAAGGCACGCAACATCATCCCGTTCCACGATGTCAGCACCTTCTCGTCACGTCCCGGCCAGATCCGCTTCGACCGTGCCTCGTAGAGCTTGCGGCGCAGTGGAGCGATCTCTTCTGAGCGCCACGTCATCCGGTCGGCAACGTTCGGGATCGAGAGCACATTCGATCCTTCGAAGTTCCCCCGCTCCGTGACACCCAGCAGCCCGGCGACCCGGTCGCCGTCCTCAGCGCCGAGCACCTCGCGCAACTCCTCAACCGTCCAGACGTAGAACTTGCCCTCTTCGCCCTCCGAGTCCGCGTCCTGCGTCGAATAGAACCCGCCCTCGGGCGATGTCATCTCCGCACGCACGTACGCAAACGTCTCGTCGGCGATCGCCCGGTAGAACGGCTCGCCAGTCAACTGCCAGGCAATCGTGTAGACGTGCGCGAGCTGGGCGTTGTCGTAGAGCATCTTCTCGAAGTGCGGCACCAACCAGATCGCATCGACTGCATAGCGATGGAAGCCGCCGCCAACCTGATCGTAAATCCCACCACGCCCCATCTTGTCGAGCGTGAACTCGGCCATCTGCAACACTCGTTCGGCACCTGTCCGCGCATAGATGCGCAGCAACAGCTCGACCGCCATCGGCGACGGGAACTTCGGGGCGCCGCCAAAGCCGCCGTTGACTCGATCGAACTGCCCCGCCAGATTGCGTGCGGCCTCGTCGAGCAGGGCCGGGGTCAGGACACCAGCTTCCGGATCATGCTCGAAGTGCTGTTGCAGATGGTTGGTAATGTTGCTGGCGCTCTCTTCGAGTTGGTCCCGCTTGTTGCGATACGCCTCGGCAACTGCAGTTAGAATCCGGGGGAAGCCCGCCATCGGCCCACGGTCCTCAGGTGGGTAGTACGTTCCGCCGTAGAACGGCCGGCCATCCGGCGTCAGGAAGACCGTCATTGGCCAGCCGCCGTGGCCCGTCATCATCTGGACCGCCATCATGTAGAGCGAGTCGAGATCGGGCCGCTCCTCGCGATCGACCTTGATGCTGACGAAGTGCTCATTCATCAATGCCGCGATTGCCGGGTTCTCGAAACTCTCGTGCTCCATGACATGACACCAGTGGCAGGCTGAGTAGCCGATCGAGAGCAGGATCGGTCGATCCTCCGCCCGCGCCCGCTCAAGTGCCTCCTCGCCCCACGGATACCAGTCAACTGGATTGTCCTTGTGTTGGAGCAGGTAGGGGCTGGTCTCATTCGCGAGCCGGTTCGACATCGGGGCGATCCTTCCAGGGTTCGGCGCTTTGCCACTGACCGGCCAAGCATACGCCCTGAAACGCGCAGGATCGGGACCGCTGGCTCAATCGACCTTCACGCCGTGCGCCCGCGCCAGCGCGATGCAGCCGGAGACATCCATCCGGACACCGCGCAGGTCGAGCGTCGACAGGTCGATCCCATCCATGATTGCGCCCCGCAGGTCGAGGCCGCGCAGCTTCGCATCCGACAACAGCACGTGCGTCAGGTCCGCCTCACGCAGGTCTGCCCGTTCCAGGTTGCACTCCTGCATGTTCGCCTCCGCCAGCTTGACACCGCGCAGGTCGAACCGCCGCAGATCCTGCTTCTGCAGAAACACATACGACCAGTCCCCGCCGGAGACGGTCACGCCCGACAAGTCGGCATCCTGAAAGCTGGACCCCATCATCTTGCAGCCGTCGAACGTCGCGCCGAACAGACTCGTGAACACGAACTGACAGTTGACGAACGCGCTCGTCTCATGCCGCGAGCTGTTGAAGCGCGCCGCCGAGAAATCGCATGTCGTGAACGTGCAACCGCTCGTCTCTACGTCGTCGAACCGCACGCCACGGAAGTCGCATTCAGTGAACCGGCAGTTCCGCATCACGTGATCCGACAGATCGGCGTCCCGGAACGACTCGCCTGTGACATCGCGGTCTTCCCATATGAGCGGGTCAACGTCAGTTCTTGAAGGCAATTCCCCTCCGCCCTGGCTAACGCTGCATCCCCCAGGTCGGGGCCGATCCTGTATCGGCCCCGACCTGGGGGATGGCATCACTCTCGGTCGAAGTCCTTATGAATAGTGCTCACAACTCACCGACCGGACGGCCGGCATCCCCGACGCCAGCTTCGACCACGTTTCGCCACCGTTGGTTGTGTGGAACAGATCGCCCTCGCTGGTGCCGAAGTAGACGCCGCCCGTCGGACAGTTGTCGGTCGCCATCCCCTCGCGGTAGAGCGTGACATTGTCCAGCTCCGGCAGTCCGTTCGTCAGCCGGTCCCAACTCGTCGCGCCGTCGCGCATCCGGTAGACGCCGAGCTGACCCGAGAAGCGCACCTTGTCCATGTCCTGCGGGATCACGTAGACCGACGCGTCGTGGGTGATGCCGATCACGAATCCAAATCGACTCGAAACACCCTCGCTGATGTCGACCCAGTTCGCGCCGCCGTCCTCGGTCTTGTAGACACCATCGTGATTCTGCTGGTAGAGCACTTCCGGGCGGCCCGGGTGGCGGACGACCTTGTGGACACAGCGATGCACGCCGTGGTGCTCGGTTGGACGGCCAAGCTGCTCCTCGAGCCACTCCGCCATCTCAGCCTCCATCCCGATCGTGCCTTCGTTGCGCGGATGCCAGGTCGCGCCGCCGTCGCGCGACTGGAACACGCCGGCGACCGAGATCGCAACCGTCAACTCGTCCGGGTCACCGGGGTTGGTGAGGATCGTGTGCAGCATCTTGCCACCGCCACCTTCCCACCACTCGCTGGCTGACGGATGGTCGTTCAGGCCCCGTACTGGCTGCCAGGACTCGCCCGAGTCATCGGACATATAGAGTCCCGCCGGGCGCACACCGGCGTAGACACGGTTCGGATGCGACGCATGTCCCGGTTCGACATGCCAGACCATGTCACAGTCGAACGGGTCGCCGGCCATCGCCCAGGTCTCACCGAAGTCGCGCGAGCGATAGACAGCCGTGCTGCCGTTGCCGCTCGCCGATGCCCAGATTGTCCGTCCGTCGCGCGGGTCGAGGACCGCGTTTGCGATGTCCAGTCCTTCCAGATATGGACCGCGCCGTCGCCATCCCTCACGCGCGCATGTTCCTTCGAACAGGTAGAGTCCGTCACGCGTTCCAGCCAATACCAGAATCTTGTCGTCAGTTCGGGTCGCCATTGCAGATCGCCTCCACTGCATGCTGCCTCAACGTCGAACAGATGTGCTGTACGTACACTAATCCAGCCTGTGCCTGCTGTCAAGAGGTATTTCTAATTAGTTTCGATCGGGTTTGTCATTGTATTCGCCCGCGCTCGTTGGCCGCAACTGCCGACGATCTGCTACGCTCCCGCAACAACCAATCGGCCATTCGTCAGCAGCGACGCGCCTCGTAGAACAGGGCATTCATCCCATGTCACAGGTTCAGGATCACGCCGCTTCCGCCGGCACCGCCGAGCTATTCACCGTTGTCTTCTCAATCGACGGCCGCGAGTATCTCCTCAGCCCTCAAAGAGTTCGAGATCGTCCACGACGGCATCCATCACGCCATTCCGGAAGATGTCCGGCGCGGCCAGCGACTCGTCCTGCGCGGCCCACGCGGCGAAGAGGTCTACCCCGACATGTTCGCCGGCGAAGTTGTCCGTGGCTACGGCGATGGCGCGTCGGTGACGCTCACGACGACCCTGACGCCGATCGAAGGCACGCCGGGAACGTGGCGCAACGTCGGCATCGACCACGTCGTCATCAACGTCGCCGACCGCGAAGGCGCCTGCCAGTTCTTCTCCGGCGCGCTCCAGATGCAGATCATGCGCCATGATCCACACATGACGGTCCTGACGACCGGTCACACCAGCCTGTTCCTGTTCGACACTGGTCCGGACATCCCGATGTCTGACGGCCAGCCCTCGCGCTGGCACCACGTCGGCTTCGTCGTCGATAGCCTCGACCACGCCTACCACCACCTGCGCCAGTTCGCGGATCTGTCGACCGACTTCACGCTCCTTGAACGCCAGGAGCGCTGGTCGCTCTATGGCTACTACCGCAATGGCGACGTCGAGTTCATGATCCAGCTCTCCGAAATCCGCGACGGCTGGAAGGGCTTCGATGACCCCGCCGCGATCACCGACGCCCTCTACGACTACAGCGGCCAGCGCTACGGCAAGCGGCTAGAGGAATGAACCGGGAACTCGAACCGTGAAATACGGGGTTATCGCGGGTTCCTGAACCGGCCCTTTCGCCAGTGTCTACGGTTACAACAACTCAACGAGTCTGTTGACTCCAACCCTTGACAGCGGGCACAGCCTTGAATAGTGTTCGTACAGCACATCTGTTCGACATTGACGTAGCAGTCAATGGAGCCGATCTGCGACGGCGACCCTGAGTGACGACAATATTCGGGTCGTGGCTGAAACGCGCGGATTGTCGTGAGCAACGTTCGCGCGTTTCGACTGTGCGGTAGAGGGTTCGGTTCTCGGTAAGAGAGCGGCTCATCGATCAGGGCGTCGATAGAGCCACGGAAGGGCAAGATGAAATTACTTCTGACTTCAGCTGGTATCAAGAACCCGAGTATCCACCAGGCGCTGGTCGATCTGCTGGACAAACCGATCGCCGAGTCCAGCGCGCTGTGCATTTCAACCTCGTCGTACGGGCACCCGATGGCCGGCCCTGCCGCGGCCTGGCGTTTCATCAGTGGAAACGAACCCCAAACCCCGATGGTCGAATTGGGCTGGAAGTCTGTCGGCGTGCTGGAACTGACCGCGCTGCCCAGCATCGATCGAGAACGCTGGGTCTCGTGGGTCCAGGAGACGGACGTGTTCCTGGTGAATGGCGGCGATCCGCTGTATCTGCACTACTGGATGCGGGAGTCCGGCCTGGCCGACCTCCTGCCGTCGCTGAACGCGGTCTGGGTGGGACTGAGCGCCGGAAGTATGATCATGACCCCGCGCATTGGGGACTGGTTCATCGGATGGACGCCGCCGACCGGCCGCGACGACACCACGCTCGGTCTGGTCGATTTCTCGATCTTCCCGCACCTGGAGCATCCGGACCTGCCGCACAACACGATGGCCAACGCCGAACGCTGGGCCGCCACCCTCTCCAACCCGGCCTACGCAGTCGACGATGAGACCGCCTTCAAGGTGGTCGATGGCAACGTTGAGGTCGTCTCCGAGGGACGTTGGAAGCTATTGACCTCCTAGCTCCGTGCGATACTGCGGGTTCCCCACGATATTGCGAGCATCGAATGAAGGGTGGATCTGAATGAGCGACGTACACGCGTTCCAGCTTGGGTCATTTCGGTGCTGGATCGTCGCCGACGGCCAGCAGACGCTGCATGACCCGACGACGGTCGGCTTCGTCAACGCCAGTGCCGACGAGATGCGCGCCGAAGTTGAGCGTTACACACAGGCGACAGGAGATCCGGCCAACGTCATTGGAATGAACATCCTTGTCGTCGATACGGGTCAGAACCGCGTCGTCGTCGATACCGGCGACGGACCAACCAGCGATCGTGGCTCCGGCAACCTGCTCCAGCGACTCCCCGACACTGGTCTGACCGCCACCGACATCGACACCGTCATCATCACCCACGGTCACGGCGATCACATCAGCGCCTGCACCAACGGCAGCGGCGTCCCGTCGTTTCCAAACGCCCAGTACGTCATCAGCCAACTCGATTGGGATCACTGGACGACCGAACCAGGCGAGGCAGCCGCGTCGCACCTCCTGTCAATCGCCGATCGCTTCGACCGGGTCGCGCCCGACGTTGAGATCGTGCCAGGTATTCGTGCGGTTCCTGCACCTGGCCACACTCCCGGTCAGATCGCCCTCCTGATCGAATCAGATGGTGAGCGCCTGCTCCACGTCGCAGATGCCTGGCACCATCCGGTCGAACTTCCCCGCCCCGACTGGTACTTCAGCTTCGACTGGAATCCCGAGCAGACAGTCTCCACACGCCGCCAACTCCTCGAAATGGCAGCTCAGGACAACCTGCTCGTCCTGCCCTATCACGCGACATTCCCCGGCCTCGGGCACGTTGTTAAGGACGGCGATGCCTGGGCATGGAGACCGGCAATCGCTGGCTGATTCGTCGTACTGAGCCAAAGGACCTCCTCGCCTTGACGCCACACGGATCGAACGCGGAAAGGTCCTTCGCTGTGGATCAGGACGACGAAGAAACTCCGGCGTTCCATCCCGAAACATGCACGGTAGCGCACGGCTGAGGACGGCGGAGACCTACGGCTCCCAGGTCATGTCTCGGTCCAGCGGCCATAGTGGTCGCCGGACGTTTTTGAACTCGTAGCGCGCCAACCCCGGATTCGCGGCCCCCGGCGCGTCGACCTCGATGATCGTCTTCGCGATCGGCTGGAAGTCTGCCCGGAAATGCCCGCGAGATTTGATTACCAGCAGCGGCTCGCGCTCTGGTTGGACGCCGGCTACCTGGAAGTACCCGCGATCGTTGGCAGCGTGCCGGAAGCTCGTCACAACCAGTTTGAGTCCATTCACGTCGATACAGGCTGACAGCCCCGCCTGTCCCTCTCGCCCGCGTAGAACCGGCCCCCAGCCGGTGAACTCGCCGTCCGACAGGTGTGTCACCCGGCCGCGCACCTCCAGTGGAGCGCCGTACGCCTCCGGGGCTGCCTTACCGCCGATCGCAAAGTCAGCCTCGTTCCCAATCCCGACACCGAGCGCCTGCTGAACCGTCTCCGGGTCCCAGATACAGGCGGCCGCGCCCTTCGCGCCCCTCCGGATCAGTTCACGCAGCAGTTCGGTCGTGTCGCCGCTGCCGCCGCCGCCGGGGTTGTCGGCGACGTCCGCCAGGATGACCGGCGGACCACCCGGCTCGCCGATCTGCTGCAACGCCATCTCGACGGCAGCCGGGACATCTGGAATCTCCTTCAGAAACTGGTCGCGGATCGACCACGCGAACTGGCCCATGTCCCGCGCCGCCCGTCGGCCCATCTCCTCGTCGGTCGCCGTGACGATGATCGACGTACCGGCTTGATCGAAGTCGGCGTATGGAAAGCCGGGGAAGACCGCTACGTTGACGATTCCGTCGCCCGCCTCCCACTCCTGCCCGCGATCGAGCAGTTGTGTCATCGGACCCTCGCCCGTCCGCATGTTGATCGTAGGTGGCAGCATCGGCGGCTTGGCGATGAACACCTTCGGCCGCGAAATCTCGCCGTTCAAGACCCGCGCCATACACTGTGCCGCTTCGACTCCACGCTCCCACGAGTCGATGTGTGGGTTCGTGTCATAGACAAACACCCCGTCGACCTGGCGGCAGAACTCCTCGGTCATGTTCCCGTGCAGATCGAGCGCCGTGATGATCGGCACATCCGGACCGACCAGTTCGCGGACCGCCCGGCAGATATCACCTTCTGCATCCGGTGCGTTCTCAGCCAGCATCGCGCCATGCAGGTAGAGCAACACCCCGTCCAGGTTGCCTGCCGCCCTCAAGTGCTGGATGAGCCGACCCTTCAATCGCTCGTGAGCGTCGGACCGGACGTTCGCTGACGGTGTCGCGTGGGCCGAGACCGTCCCGATCATCTCCCAGCCTTGTTCGGCGCCGACGTCCATGAAGCCGCCGATACCCGTCTTGGTCCCTCGCATCGCGTCCAGCACGCGCTGACCGTCGAGGATATCCGGCATCCCCTCATGGAACGACTCAAACGGCGTCTCTATCGGTGAGAATGTGTTCGTCTCGTGCATGATCGATCCAACCGCAACCCGCATTCTCGCTACCCTTCCCCATTTCCGATTCGGTTCGCTTAGCGCACCCGCGTCCGATTATCGCCCCATTCCAGAGAACTCGCCTGCCAGGTTGCCCAGTTCCACACGTTCTGGCACGCTGGGTGCGCCTGTCTTCGTCAGACGCTGCGGGCCGAGATCGCAGCCGCAATCGGAGGATATCGACGATGAGCGACCTGCATCGCAAGATAGTCATTGAAACGTTCGCAACCGAAGACGACGCGATTCGCGCCATCCAGGGGCTACGTGCCGCGGGCTTCGACACCGACGACATCACACTCGCCGGACGTGACCACGACGAAACGCGCCGAGTCGCTGAGATAGCTGAAGTAGCAGCCACCGACGAATGGCCCGACAACGGGCAGGACAGCCAACTGTCGGATCAGTACCGAGTCGTCGTCAAGGCCGGCGACCACGCTGCCTTCGCACGGCGGGTCATGATCGATGGCCTTGTTGACGCCACCGGGTTCATGCACGAGACGGACGAGTCTGTCTACCTCGACTCCAGTACTGGATCCGGGGCCGGGGTCGCCGGCAGCACTGGCACGACGACTGGCATCACCCCTGGAGCTGGGTACCAGGGAAACACCGGCTCGACTGCCGTCACGACGCCTGGTGCGCTCGGCCAATATGCTCCAGGGTCCGACTCACCCAACGATGAAGACGACTTTCCTGGCTAAGTCCCGAGCGTAGCGTTACTCAGACTTGCCGGACTGCGCCGCGTAGTTGCGAACGAGCATTCCTGTGGCACGTCGCATCCCGAGCCGCTCGTAGTACGGCTGTAGTTCAGCGTCGCACAGCAGGTCGACCATATAGATATCGGAGAGAGTCTCCAGCATCCGTCGCATCAGCTCCGCGCCAATCCCGCGCTGCTGGTAGCCCGGTAGCACCTCCAGCAATGGGATGTAGGCTGCCAACACACCGTCGCTGACCGCGTTGACGAACCCAACCACCTGGCTGGTCTCGGCGTCGACGGCCAGCCAGACATGAGAACTACCGCGCAACGACCGTAGATGCGTATCGGGCGACGGTGGATTCGGCCAGCCAACGAAGAATCCGCCCGTCAGCTGGCTTGCGTCTATCGAATCGGACGAATCGGTGTAGTGGATCATTACCGCTCCGTGTAGTCCTTGCGCGACCGCTGGACCATTCGCGAACGATTGTAGTGTCGCTTGAGGTCTGCCGGGCTGGCTGCCGCGTAGCTGACGCTCGGCGCGACATCCTCCATCAACTCGCGGGCTGCCGCCTGCCCAGCTTCAGTCCGCGGCATCGACATCGCTGCCAGCCTGACAACCTCACTCGCGCGATCGAATTGCCCCATTTTGTTGAAGCGGACCGCCTCCGCTCGCGCCCGCGCACCGATGAAGCCGGCCATCTCGTCCTGCACCTCACGGTCAAGCATGCCAGGCATTCGGTTCGTCTCAATCGTGTGCACGAACGACTCGACCTGCGCCTCGTTTGTCGTTGCGTCCCGCCATTCCAGCCGGATGTCGATGTCATCACGACGGCCATCGACGGACTCGGGCAGCGTCAATTCCCAGAGCAACGACCGTGACTCGCGCGACGCCAGTTCGCCAAGTGGCATCCGCAACCAACCGTCTACCCTCTCGAACGGCAGATCGTTCATCAGCGACGCCTGCCAGCCGTCCGGCAGTCGAAGAGCGAGTGTCGCGTCACGCATCGCCAGTTCGAGCATCTCGCCCAGCTCTCCGGCGAAGACGGTTGGGATCATCGTCGCGTCAGCGATGTGGTGAAAGTGCCCGCGACCGGCGTCTGCCATCCGGGCCAGCAGATCCTCGTCATACCGGTCACCGACACCAAATGTCGATGTGCTGATCCCCCGTGACGCCAGTTCTCCTGCGTGATTCGCGATCTCATCGTGATCGGTCATCCCGACGTTCGCGAGGCCATCCGTCAACAGCAGCGTCCGAACTACCGACCGGGCCCCGTTCGCCCGTACATCTCGCGTTCCGTCGGCAATCGGCGCGAGCTGGTCGCAACCGGTCAGCCAGCCTCCAGCCAGATCGGTCGAACCGCGTGGCCCGATCCGCCGCAGCCGGCGGATTGCCTTGTCGTGCGCCTCCCGGTCGAGCGGCCGTTGCGACAACAGTGTGTCAATCCGATCGTCATAGACGACAACCGAGGCAGTGTCGTGTTCGTCAAGCAGGCGCAACGCATGCTCGACGCCCAGCCGAGCCAGATCAAACGCCCCACCCGACATCGACCCCGACCGGTCGACGACGAACGCCAGATCGAGCGGCGGACGCTGCCGCTCCCGATTGACAACCTGCGGCGCACTGACCCGCAACAGCAGATGAAACGGCCCGGCCTCAACCGGCCGGAACTTCGACTGATGCCGGATTCGAATCGTTGGAGTAGACATCCTTGAGCCTCCATCGCTCCCCGCCATTCGCAGGGCGGAACAATCCGCGCCGCGAATACGCGCGGCGCAATCACCGCATCGCCGGTGATCGAACGTGTGACATACCTGGGACAGTCAGGACTGATCCTCTGATTTGTGCGACAGCCCATACCGGCGCAACGTTGCTCGCAACGTATCGGTCACGGCGCGCAGCCGCCCGGCCGACTCCCGGTAACGATCCTCTCGCACGCGCAGCTCGATCCCGTCCTCGATCTGAAAGGAGTACCATGCCTCGGGCCGGTCGCTATCAACCGGTTTCGGTTGCGGTTTCGGACGCGGAATCGGCACCGGTTGAGCGTGTGGCGCGGCTGGCTTGCGAAGCACTCTGTTCAGGTAATCGCTCGCCGATCCCCGCTGCGGCTCCGGTGACGGCGAGTGAATCTCTTCCGACATCGTCCGTCGTGGTCGAGCCACCGCGAAGTGCGTGTACGACGCCGGCCTCGCCTCATGTTCTTCCGGATCCTCCAGGCTCCGGCTTGCCAGCGCCGCCTCGATCAGGCCGAGCGTCGTAAACCCCACCTCGTCCGCTTGCGACAAATACGTATCGAGTTCACCAGCAACCTCGATCGCCTGCTCGTCCGACAGCGGCGCGAGCCGCTGACGAATGCGTGACAACGCAAGCCCTTCCTCACGTAGCGCCGCGATCAGGCGCAACCGCGCGAGATGAGCTGCCGAGTAGCTGGCATTGCGGGTCGTCCCGGCAGCCGGCGGCAGCAACCCCTCGCTGATGTAGTAGTGAATTGTCCGCACCGTCGTTCCAGCCTGCTCGGCCAGATCGCGCACGCTCCATTCGGATTCGAGGGGCTTCATCAGTTCGCTCCGCTACGACTCGATAGGTCGATCCGTATCGTATCAGTCTTACGTATTACTGTCAATATAGTGTCGGCATGTCTGCGGTATCCTGTCGTGCATGATGATCGTGCCGGACAGGAGGGCCAGCAATGGAGCGTGACCCCGATCCAGCCTCCGACGAGATTGGCGCCATCGACGTGATCGGCAGCCGAATCGCGCCGGTACTGATGCGTTGGCGGCATGGTCTTGGCTGGACGCAGGAAGAGCTGGCCACCCGTGCCGGAATCTCGCGCGGCTACCTTTCTCGACTGGAACGCGGCCTGCCAGGTCGCCCGGGTCTTGACATTCTCTCCCGTGTTTGTGGCGCACTCGGCCGGACATGGACCGAACTCTTCAGCGAGGCCGGGCTCACCCTGCCCGGCGATGTCACGCTCGCCGACATTGGCGACGGCCTCCATGACCCCGAATTGATCCTCTACCTGCGCCGTCTGCCCGAACTCGACGCCCGCGACCGCGCCGTCCTCCGCTCCGTCCTGCGTGCCTTCTTCGATCGTGATGCCGTCGAGCACGACACCGCGCCTGCTAACGCCCTCCAGCTCGCGCTGCCCGGAACCGCTCGATGATCCAACCCGGGGAAGAATCCAACCCGGTCAGGAGGCTTTGAACCGTTAGTTCATGAAACTGACCGTTTCTATACCGATTTTCAATAACCATTGACAAATGGTAATTCACGGCGTATCATCCTCCACGATAGGAGGGTGAATACGTGCCAACGCGAATCGATTCCTGCCCATCGTGTAACGGTCCATTCGAGATTCGGGAACTTTACTGTCCCGATTGCGATGTCCAGATCCGTGGTCACTTCGCGCCGCCTGAGCCGTCGTCGTTCGCGCGGCTCAACGACGAGCAGGAAGCGTTCCTGCGCCTCTTCGTTCTCTCGCGCGGCAATCTCTCCGATGTCGAGCGCTCGCTCGGTGTCTCCTACCCAACCGTCCGCTCCAAGCTTGACGACCTGATCGCCGCCGTCTCCGAGACACAGGACGATGCCTCGACCCCGGCAGCGCCCGAACCACCGCTCACCCGATCCGACATCCTTGCGCGAGTCTCCGATGGCCGCATGAGTGCTGACGAGGGCATGGCGATGTTGCAGCAGTTGGCTGCGGAGGCATAGGTACGATGTCTGCCGAGCTGGCGCGCACGATGCCAATCTCCACCAACCGGGCGCCGATCTATGCCCTGTTGCTGGCCAGCGCGATCTCAAATGTCGGCAACATGCTGACGATGATCGCGCTCCCGTGGTTCGTGCTGGAGACAACCGGCAGCGCCGCGATGACCGGCCTCGTGGGCTTCTTCGTCGCCCTGCCCAACTTCATTGCCGGCATCTTCGGCGGCACGCTGGTTGATCGGCTCGGCTACAAGCGCGTCAGCATCATCGCGGATATCGTCAGCGGCTTAGGCGTGCTGATGGTGCCGCTGCTGTACGTCACGACCGGGATCGCCTTCTGGCAACTGGTCGTCTTCGTCTTCCTTGGTGCGCTGCTCGACATTCCTGGCATCACCGCCCGACGTTCGATGCTTCCGGAGCTGACCAGGCAGGGCGGCCTCCGGCTGGAGCAGGTCAACTCGGCCTTCGAATCGGTCCAGTACCTTGCCCTGCTGCTTGGTCCGCCACTGGCCGGCGTCCTGATCGGATGGCTGGGGACCGCCAACGTCCTCTGGCTGGATGCCGCCACATTCGCAATCTCGGCCCTGCTGGTTGCCGTCGCGGTCCCGTCGCCAGCGCAGGCAGTTCGCGCCGCAGGCGGACGCTATCTCGACGAGCTCAAGTCCGGCCTGCGTTTCCTGCGCGCTGACCAGGTCCTGTTCGGGATGGCTGTCTGCGTCGGTATCGCTAACTTTCTGACGGCTTCTACCTTCTCGGTCATCCTGCCGGTCTTTGTCAACGACGAGTTCGGACGAGCCTCGATATTCGGCATTCTGGCTGCTGCGGTCGGCATCGGTGGGCTGGCAGGAGCCGTCGCGTTCGGAACCTGGGGCCACCGAATTCCACGGCGCGCGATGTGGATCGCAACCTTCCTCGCCGCCCCGCTTGAGTTGCTGGTCCTCGCGGTGACGACATACCTGCCGGTTCTGCTGGTCGTGATGACAGTCGGCGCTTTCTTTTTCGGCCCGATCAATGCGCTGATGGTCACGATCCGGCACGAGCGCATCCCACCGGAATTGCGCGGCCGCGTCTTCAGCACGTTCTCAGCAATCACCGCTGTCGCGACGCCGCTCGGCATCCTGATCGCCGGATACGCGATCGAGACGATTGGGCTCCGCACGACGATCCTGACGATCTGTGCTCTTGAACTTGTGCTGGCGATTGCGATCATCCAGGCTCCGGCATTCCACGATATGGACGCGACGCGGGATCATGCGGGGGTGTCCGGATGAGCGCGACAATTCCGAGCCGCCGCCTGCCACTCTACGCCCTGCTGACAGCCAATCTGATCTCGCGCATCGGCAACAGCCTGACCTATATCGCCATCCCCTGGTTCGTGCTGGCAACAACCGGTAGTGCCGCGAAGACCGGCCTGGTCGCCGCCGTCGGTATTCTGCCGGTCATCATCACCGGTATCCTCGGTGGCCCACTCGTCGACCGGCTCGGCTACAAGCGGATGGCTGTCGTCTCGGAGGTCGCCAGCGGCATCAACGTCGCACTGATCCCGTTGCTCTACACGACGATCGGCCTTCCGTTCTGGACGCTCCTCGTCCTCGTTCTGCTCGGCGCCGCCCTCGACTCGCCCGGTCACTCAGCGCGCGCAAGCATGTTGCCGGAGATCGCACAGTTGGCAAACATGCCGCTGGAACGGGCCAATTCGATGGTCATGATCGCCGGCCGAACCTCCGCGATGCTGGGCGCACCGCTGGCCGGCATCCTGATCGCGACGATCGGCACCAGTAACCTGCTCTGGATCGACGCCGTCAGCTTCGGCATCTCAGCCACGCTGCTGGCAATCGCGATCCCAAACCGCGTCGTGTCACAAGCGCAGCAGCAGGTCGAGCAGGCAGGGACGGCGCTACGCACATATATGGGCGAGGTGGCCGAAGGCTTCCGCTTCATTCGCCAGGACGGCCTCATTTTCTGGCTGGCACTCAGCTTCTCGCTCGGAAGCCTGCTGGCCGAGCCTGTTTACTCGGTCATCATGCCGGTCTACGCCAAGGAGGTCTACGGCAGCGCTCTCGATCTCGGCTTCATGTACGCGGCGCTCGGCGCCGGATCAATCCTCGGTGCGATCCTCTTCGCCGTCTTTGGCCATCGAATGCCCCGTCGAGCAACGCTCCTGACCGGCTTCACTGTTCGCGCGCTCTCCTTCTGGGTGCTGGTCGTCATGCCACCGGTCGGCATCGTCGTTGCCGCCGTCGTCATCAACGCGACCGCGCTCGAGCCGGTCAACCCAATGGTGCAGACCATCTTCCAGGAACGCGTCCCCGAGGGCATGCGTGGCCGCGTCTTCGGCACGATTGGCGCAATCGCAGCCGCGACGATGCCGATCGGCATGATTGCCTACGGCCTCATGATGACGGAACTCGGGCTGCAGACGACGCTGTATATCTTCGCGACCGTCAATCTCTCAGTACCGCTGGTCCTGGCCATCGTGCCGGCCATCCGCGCTCTCGGCGAACCTGCCGGACGTCCCGGCGCATCGCGAGCCAATCAGCCGGTCGTACCGGCCTGACACGACAGGAGCATGACATGATCTTCGGACGCAATCCCGAGAAGTCCCGCGAGGAAAGCATCGAGCCGCAGGGCGCGACGACGGCCCGCGTCAAGCTCGACATGAACGTCGGAACACTCAGGCTCAACGGCGGCTCGCCGAACCTGATGGATGCACACTTCGAGTTCAACGAAGGCTTCGAGCCGCGCGTCGACTACACCGTCCACAACGGTCGCGGTGAGCTGCGCGTCGATCAGCCGAACTTTCCCAAGTCGTTGAAGATCACCCGCAACCGTTGGGATATCCGCCTGAATGACACGCTCCCTATCGATCTTGAAATCGACAACAGCGCTGGAGAAGCGGATATCGACGCGTCCTCAGTGTCCCTGACCAGCTTTGAGATCGACAACGGTGCTGGCGAGGTTGATGTCAAGCTCAATGGCGATCAATTGCGCCTCACTCACGTCGAGGCTGAGGTCGCCGCTGGTCGGCTTGAACTTCAGATGCGCGGTGCCTATCCGTCCATGCGCGAAATGCGCTTCGAGGCATCAGCCGGCCAGATTCGGCTTGACCTGACCGGTGAGTGGACATCCGAGGTCGATATCAAGGTCGAGGTCGTTGCCGGAGAAGTCGTCGTCAAGCTGCCAAAGACGGTCAACGTCATTGCGACCGCTAACACGACGGTTGGCCGGGTCAAGGCACGAGGGCTGATGGTCGATGGTGACCACTACCGGCTCGAAACACCTGGCGCGGTCGGAACGCTGCGGCTAAAGGCCGTCGCCAATGTCGGTCAGGTCATTCTGGAAGTGGCGGACTAGCTCCATGAATCTAGCTCCGAACAGCGGAACCCACAACCGAATACCGCTGTTTGCACTGCTGGCAGCCAACGCAGTCTCGCTGACAGGCAACGTCTTCACGCTGATCGCGATACCCTGGTTCGTTCTCCAGACAACCGGCAGCGCTTCGCAGACCGGCTTGACGAGTGCAGTCGCCGCGCTGCCGTTCATCATCGCCGGACTCTTCGGTGGCACACTCGTCGACCGGGTTGGCTTCCGGCGGATGAGCATCGTCTCCGACCTGGCCAGCAGCGTCACGACTGCGTTGATCCCGCTGCTCTACCTGACCGTCGGCCTCGACTTTTGGCAACTTCTCGTGTTGGTCTTCATTGGCGGGCTGCTCGATACGCCCGGCACGACGGCCCGCGCCGCACTGCTGCCCGATCTGGCGGCGCTGGCGGGGATGCGGCTCGAACGTGTCAACGCGATCGAGCAGATGGTGTCACGCGGCAGTTACATGCTCGGAGCCCCCCTAGCAGGAGTTGTCATTGCCGCAACCAGCACGACGTCCGCGCTCTGGTTCAACGCGGCCAGCTTCATCATCTCGGCCGCTATCGTCGCGGTCTTCATCCCGGCTGCTGTTGCCACGCACGCCGCGAAATCGACAGCCAGCGAGGCTCCCGGCGGCGCGATGTCGCGATATCTCACGGACTTTAAAGAGGGTCTCAGCTTTATCCGCCATGACTCGCTCACGCTGGCAATTGTCATCGCGGTCGCCTTCACTAATTTCCTCGACGCGATGATCGGACTCGTCTATCCGGTCTACGCGGAACGCATTTTTGACAGTGCCGTCGCGCTTGGACTGATCATGGCCGCGTTCGGCGTCGGTGCGGTCGGCGCGACGATCGCATTTGCGGCGATCGGCCACCGCCTTCCACGGCGCGAGACGTTTATCGGGTGCTTCGTTCTCTCGGCAGTTCTGATTTTTCCGCTCGCGCTGACTCCGCCGCTATTAGTCTGCTTGATCGCAATGACCGTCAAAGGCGTCGCCGCTGGACCGATTAACCCGGTCCTGATGACCGTCAGCCAGGAGCGGATTCCGACCGAACTGCGCGGGCGAGTCTTCGGCGTGCTGACCTCGCTGGCCTGGATTGCTATCCCGGCTGGGAGACTCGGAGCAGGATTCCTGATTGAAGGGATAGGGCTGATCCCGACAGTCGTCGCCGTCGCCTGCCTCTACGTCGTCGTGACGATGGGCATGTTCCTGATGCCGGCCCTGCGCGAGATGAACGCACCATCACCGATACTGGTCTCAGCGACCACGAACAATCCGACAAAGCCTCGGCCGTCAAGCGTCTCGCTGGCCGAGGGAAGGGACTAAGTACATGTCGAGCATCGCTCCACACGCCGAAGAGCTACCACTCCATCCCGGATCACTAGAGGGCATTAGCCGTCTTCGCCTCGATTGTAATGAGGTTGATCTTGCTATCGAAGCCGACCCATCTCTAGTCGGCACCGTTCATCTGGTCGTCACCGGTTCTGGTAACGCTGCGCCGTCTCTTATTCGGGAAGGCGACGAGTTGATTCTCTACCAGCGCGGTCGCTTCCGCGATGGAGGACGACCACCGACACTGTTGGTTCCCGAACAGAATTGTCCCCCAATTTCCGGCTCTCACGAGAAAGGGGAACTGCACTTTGACCAGGTAGCCGCCTCGATCGCGATCAAGCACGGCGCAGGCGACATCCGCATCGCAGAGGGCAGCGGCGATGTCAGCATCGACTCCGGCAAGGGCGACCTCAACATCTCCGGCCGCGAAGGGACGCAGTCGTTGCGACTTGGGATGGGCGATCTGCGCATCGCGCGTTGCCGTGGCGCAATGGAAATCTCGCTTGGGAAAGGCGACGTTCACCTCGACACGTGTGACGGTGAAATCGATCTCAAGCTCGGCTCCGGCGACGTCGCCGCCAGCGATTGCAGCGGAGGACTGGCCGTCAAGAGCGGGCATGGTGATGTTGGCGTCACCCGCCCACGCGCGGCGCTGCTTACGATCACGACTGCCAACGGTGACATTGGGCTGCGTGGCGGTACGCTGACCGGCTTGAACGCCCGTGCCGCCAAGGGAGACATTTCATCTGGTTCGCATCTGTTGTTCATTCCAGAAGCTTCCTCCGCCAACGCTTCGGCGAATCTGCCCGGCGACGCGGAAGACCCAAATCCCGTCTCACGAATCCTGCGCTCGCGTGGGATCGAGTTCCTGGCTGGCGACAAAGGGTTGAGAATCGCCTCCGGGCCATTTGAGTTCGAAGCCAGCGATGCCGGTTTGCGGATCGCGAAGGGTACGTTCAGGTTCGAAGCAAGTGATCAGGGCGTTCGGGTCGTCACCGGTCTGGGTGATGAGTTCGGCGAGTTGGGGGCCTATCAGCTCACGACATCGAACGGAGACATTTCGGTCGATGTCCCGTCCGGGACACCGCTTCGCGTCGAGGCGCTGGTAAGCGGTGGTGAAGTCAAGTCCGACGTTCCGCTCGTCAGCGTCGGCCGCCCCGGACCTCGCGGATCGACCCAGCGCTTCGTCGGCGTCACCGAGCCCCACGTCGGAGCACGGCTGAATCTTCGCGTCCGTTCCGATCGTGGCGACATTCGCGTGCGGTCGGTGGCCGGATTGCCGTCCCAGCCACCCGTGCCTCCGCAGGCTCTGTCATCGCCGAACGCTCCGACCGCGCGCCTTCCGCGAACACCTCATACACCTCATACACCTCATACTCCACCGACGCCACCAACACCGCCAACACCGCCGCGTCCGGTCCGGCCGGCCCGGCCCGTCTCAGGCATCACCGACGCGATCGCGATGCCGGCTCCCGCATCGCAACCGCAACCCAGCCGCGACGCGAACATGCGCTCCATTCTCGACGCTCTCGCACGGGGTGAAATCACCGTCACCGAGGCTGATCGGCGTCTGGCCGACCTGGAGCGTGGGGGATGAGGTCGGCGGGACGTGAGATGTGGAACGTGGAACGAGCATTGGGATGCGGGATGGAGGTCGTTGAAATCACCTGCATCGGTGCAGATCCATCCGCAGAACATCGTTGGATCAGAGGTTGCCGAACGGGGGCGAACGGTCAATCGTGCGACGTTCTGCCTCCTGGCATGGGCCGATTCAGCGGCGACCGCCAGAAACGATGAACCGTGATCCGCCAGTGACGCGGACGTAAGTACAGCTGACGAGATCTCGCGAAAGCCCGGCGCAGGCCGGGAGGGGATTGTCTGGCGTCCGGCATGGGCGTCTTGAGAGGGCTTGGGAGCATGGTGACCGAGGTCATCGACAACGAGATCGCAGCCGGGACTGCCAATCCGGAGCCAGTAACGCGCCGCGATCGACTGGCGATCCCGGCCCTGGTCGCTGCTGCGGCCATCTCGTCGATCGGTAACAATCTGACCGCCATCGCAATCCCATGGTTCGTTTACATCACGACCGGCAGCGCAACGCGGACCGGTCTGGTTGCGTTCGCCGGATTGCTCCCGGTCGCGATCGGAGGTCTGTTCAGCGGCCCTATCGCTGACCGACTCGGTCTCAAGCAAGCCAGCGTCATCAGCGACATCGCCAGCGGCATCACGGTCGCAATCATTCCAACCCTCTACCTGTTCGATGTTCTCGAGTTCTGGCACCTGCTCGTGCTCGCGTTTCTCGGCGCACTGCTCGACTCGCCCGGCTGGACCGCGCGCGCGGCGATGGTCCCGAGACTGGCGCGCAGGGTGACGATGCCGCTGGAACGTGCCAACTCAGCGATCCAGCTCTCTCAGTTCGGCGGTCAGGTCATCGGCCCGGCTATCGCCGGGACGCTGATCGGATTCGTTGGCGCAGCCAGCGTCCTCTACTTCAATGCCGGAACATTCGCCGTCTCCGCGCTCGTCATTGGGCTGATTGTGTCGTATCCCCGGCTACGCGGCACGGATGACACGGGCGACGTCGATGCACCACGGCACGATCATGGCGGACGTGAAGGAGGGTCTCCGATACATCGTCCACGAGCCGTTCATCAGATCGCTCCTATCGATCGCGATCCTGGCGAACTTCCTCTTCTCACCGATGTTTGCCGTCATCCTGCCGATCTTTGTCAAGGAACGCTTTGACAGTCCGACCGCGCTTGGCTTGCTGGCGGCCTCGTTCGGTGTCGGCTCGGTCGCCGGAACGATCTTTTACGGGATCTTTGGCGAGAAGCTGCCTCGTTATCCGATCTATGTTGGAGGGGCCATCCTGCTCTCGACCGGCATGTGGATCCTGCCGTTCTCAACCTCGCTTGCCGTCAGCATTGCTGGCGGGCTCATCGCCGGACTGTCACTCGGTCCATTCAATATCGTTTCGACGGTCGCCCTCCAGGAGCGCGTCCCTGAGGCAATGCTGAGCCGTGTCTTCGGCGCGCTTTCGATGACCTCCCTTGCGGCACCACTCGGTGTCCTCTTTGCCGGCCTTGGCGTCGACGCGATTGGGATTCAGGCGACGATGGCGATTGTCGCCGCCGGGTTCACGTTGATCGCTGTCGTCATCTTCATCCATCCCGACCTCCGCAAAGTCGAACGACCAGTCGATGACGTGAGGGACGGGGGATGAGGCACGACGAGCAAATAAATCCGACTCTGCCCCATCATGTCCGGCCCTTTTGAAGAAAGGCAACGCCCAATGAACGACATTGCCGAATCAGCCATTGTCGCCAGCAACCTGCACCGTGTATTCCGGCTCGGCAGCAGCCCGTTCCGGCGAGGCAGCGAGATTACGGCCGTCCACGATATCTCGTTCAGCGTCCCGCGTGGGACGATCTTCGGGATGCTCGGTCCCAACGGCGCCGGAAAGACAACCACAATCAAGATGCTCTCGACCCTGCTGGTCCCGACCTCCGGTCGTGCCAGTGTTGCCGGCTTCGACGTACAGACTCACGAACGACAGGTGCGCCGGCAGCTCGGGGTGGTTCTCGGCGGCGACCGTGGCCTCTACATGAAGCTGTCAGCAATCGACAACCTTCACTACTTCGGCAACCTCTACGGCATGCAGAAGGCCGACATCAAGCGCCGCTCGATCGAGTTGCTGGAAACTGTCAACCTGGCCGAGCGCGCCGGGCAACGCGTCGAGGGTTTTTCACGTGGCATGAAGCAACGCCTGCATCTCGCCAAGGCGCTCCTCCACGACCCGCCAATCCTCTTCCTCGACGAGCCGACGATCGGCCTCGACCCGGCCTCAGCCGTCGATCTGCGCCGGGCCGTCGCGGCACTCGTCCCCAACCACACGGTTCTGCTTACAACCCACGACATGCACGAGGCCGACCAGCTCTGCCGCGAGATCGCGATTGTCGACCATGGCCGGATCGTCGCTCAGGGCACACCCACTGAACTGAAGGCACTCGTCGCCGGAGGTCGCCGCGTCGTGGTTGCCACAAGTCAACCGCTCAACGGCCTGGCCGGCGATGTCACCAGCAGACTGCGGACGATCCCGAGTGTTCGATCCGTCGATCAGTCGATGACCGACCGAGGTGGCACTGAACTGACGATCTTTTGCAACGACACGGCCCAGGCACTCGATGACGCGCTGGCAATCGTTCGTGGCTATGGCATGACGGTCGATGGCGTGCGCGTCCTTGAGCCAACGCTCGAAGACGCCTTCCTCGCAATCGCCGGCGGGAGGCTGCAATGAGCGCCATCGCCCGCCAGGTTTCCGAGATTGGCGAATGGTGGCAGGTCGTTGGGTCAACGAGCGTTACGTCGTTCAAGCGCATGACCGCCTACATCATCAACGTTATCCGAATCCCCATCTTTCCGGCCGGAATGTTCCTGACTTCGTACATCGCCTGGAACGCCGCCGGCGTGGAGGCAATCGATGGTGTCAACGTCAGTGGCTTCCTGCTGGCGGGGATGATCGGTCTCATCTGCTGGTCATCGTCCGTCTGGTGGGCCGGTTCGGCGATCGAAAACGAGCGCTATGAAGGGACGATCGCGGCACTCTTCCTCACTCCAGCCAGCCGGGTCGCCGTCGTCTTCGGTCACGGACTCGGCGGGTTGCTCTACATGATCCCGTCCTTCGCCGTCATCGGGCTGCTGGCCGCGATGACCGGCGCACGTGTCAACGTCGCGTCCCTGGCCGCCGTCGTCGCCTCGGGCCTGGCGTTAGTCGTGTCGTCGCTGGCGATGGGCTTCCTGCTGGCGTCGTTCTTCATCCTGACCCGCCGCGCCAACCTGATGGCGAACATCATCCAGCACCCGCTCTACCTCGTCGGCGGCTTCATGGTCCCACGCGACCAGCTTCCGTCCGGGCTATACGCCGTCTCGCAAGCGATGCCGATCGCCCACGCCGTCGATGCGTTCCGTGCCAGCATGCTGTCTTCGGCATCGCTTGGTGACGTCCGCAACTCGCTGCTGGCGACCATGCTGACGGCCAGTATCTTCGTCCTGCTCGGAGTGTTCGGAATACGGAGGGTAGAACATGTTGCCAAGCGCGCGGGTCAACTCGACCTCTTCTAGTGCAGCGTTCCCGGCCGCCTCGCCGCGCCGTGGAACGATCGGCCACGAACTCGCTGCAATGATCGCCTCGTGGCGGGCAGCAACCGGCGAATGGCTCTACCACCTCGGACGCGGCGGATTGATCCAGCTCGTCATCATGCCGGTTACGCAGATCGCGATCTTCTCGATCATCTACGGTTCGTCGTCCGACCTGTTTGCCTACCTCGTCGTTGCCCAGGCCGCAGGCGCGTTCATCATGACGATGATCTACTACAACGGAGAGATTCTGGACCGCGAGCGCGAAAAAGGCACGCTCGTCGCGCTCTTCATGGCGCCCTGCACGCGGGCAGCCTGGCTGTCCGGCTTCATCCTGGCCGGATTGATCCAGACCATCTCGATGATGATCGTCTCAATCCTCTTTGGCTGGCTGGTGTTCGGAGTGTCCTTCGACCCCAACCCGCCTGCGCTTGCCGTAGCGTTCATCCTCTTCGTATCCGCACTTTGGGGAACGGGACTCATCTTCGCAGGCATCGGCCTCGTTCTCAAGCGCGCCAACGCGTTCTCAAACCTCATCTGGCCGTTCATCGTCCTTCTCGGCGGCGTCTACTTTCCGGTCGCCGAACTGCCCGACGGCATGCGCCAGATCGCTCGCGTCCTCCCCTTTGGCTACGGCATCCAGGCCATCGCCGATGCAACCCTCGACAACGCCAGTCTGAGCGAGATCCAGTCCGATCTGATCCCCCTCGCGGGCTTCGCTATCGTGATGCCTGTCGCTGGAATCCTCGCATTTGCCTGGCTTGAACGCCTGGTGCGCGTCCGAGGTGAGCTCGATCTCTATTGACGGCACGACGCTTTGACGCGCTCGGCGCCGCTTTGATACCGTTTCCGCCTACGCCCTCGGGATGTCCCTCAGGGCAGGCATTTGTTCCAGAACGGGCGAGCGTGTGGAATCCGTTGCGACAGATTGATCGCCGCCTCGCGCGACGCAGCGCGGCCACATGCATGAGCGCACGCCGCTGACGACAGCGGCTCGCCCTCTGTCGACTCTCGAACGACGGGAACAATTGCCTGTCAGCGCGCATCGTCCGGCCACAGCGCCGATCAATCGCGCTGTATCGCCGTTGGGAACATCACCGTGAATCAACACAATCCGACATCAGGCGACGCGTCGCCAACCCGCTGGCCGTGGTTCAGCCGCGACCTCGGGCTCGGCCGCAACAACGGTATCCTCTTCTGGGTCCACCTTATCTGGGGCGCCGGCTTCACGATCCAGGCCGCGCTCTGGACGATCTTCATTGAGGATCTCGGCGCTTCGCCAACGCAGATCGGTCTCGTCGTCGGCGGTGGTGCCGTCGTCAGGACGCTGCTGGCGATCCCGGCCGGCATCCTCGCCGACCGCTTCCCGCTCAAGCCGGTCATCATTTCGATGATGGCAGTCCCTATCCTCGGCGCGATCGCCCTGGCGCTGGCAACCGAGTGGTGGCACGCACTTGCCGGAGCCGTCCTGATGGACATGTCCGGCGTCGCGATCCCGGCCGTCTCCGCCTACGTCGCCGCCGCGTCGAAGCCCGAAGACCGGACCCGGACGATGACCTACATCTTCAGCATGTCGTGGCTCATCTCGATGGCCGTAGCTCCCGCCATCGGCGGCGTCCTGGCCGACAGTTACGGCTTTCGCGTCGTCTACATCGCTGGAGCCGTCCTGTTCGCGATCGGGATCGTCTTCGCGACCCGGATCGATGACATCCGGCCAGCGCGAGACACAGACGACGCCGAATCGAAGCACCAGTCGAGTGGCTACCGGCAGTTGCTCGCGTCCACCGGAGTCCGCGTTGTCCTCGGATTCCACCTGCTCGTGCCGCTCATCGTCTTCACCGCGTTCGCATTGTTGCCAAACTTCATGCACGATGAGCGCGGGGTCAGCATCGCCACAATCGGCATCCTCGCCTCAGCCGGCGCGGTCGTCGCGTTCGGCGCGAGCCTGCTTGTCAGCCATTGGAAACCGCTCACCCGCCCATTTATGGGGATGACCGCCATCCTGACGATCGCCGCGACATCGATGGCGCTGATGCTCGCCTTTACGGCCTTGCCGATCGTCGCGCTTCGCCTTCATGCTGCGGATGTGTTTCTCGCCGATCTGGTCGCTGATGGCGTCGGCCGTCGCCGAGGTCACCCCCGAGCGCGTCCGTGGCCGCGCCTACGGCCTCTGCGAGTTCGGCGTCGGCATCGGCGACACCTCGGCGCCGATCATGGCCGGCGGCCTCTACTCAGTCGACCATCGCCTGCCGCTCGGCGTCGGCCTGATCCTGACCGTGCCGCTCGCGCTGGCGTCGCTTGTTGCCCACAGGTTGCGCGGCAGGTTCGCAGTGAGTGAGATTCCAGAGCGGTCGCGCGAATCAACACTTGTGAGCGCGTCAGAGTAGCAATGCGATCAGGAACTCGTCGTAGTAGACGTCTCGTCCCGTCGCATCGGGGCGACATCCGTCTGCCAATAGATGTCATCGAGGGACAGCGAGATGTCCACTCCTGCTAGCTTGATCGTGCCGGCATCGACGACATCCGTCGCTTTCCAGTGGTCGCTCGTGAAGTCAAACAGCGTGATATGACGCGAGTTCTCATCAACGATGAGATATTGCTGAAGCGATTGGAGTTGCTGGTAGTAGAGGAATTTCTCTCGGTCGTCGATCTGGTGCGTTAGTTGTGAAGCGACCTCAACAACGACGATTGGTAGCAGCTTGGCGTCATCGCCGTCATCGTTGAGGGCGATCGCCAGGTCCGGGTAGTAGTGCAGTTCTCGCTCGATTTCCATGCGGGTTGGCGCTTGCAGAACACGCGCCCTGCTCGCCGCCGAATCTGATGAGAGACACTGTCGCAGGTTAGCAACGATTGTGGAGTGCCGTTCGCTTGGTTCCTGAATCGGATGGGCAAACCCCGCGACGTACTCGTGGTTGACCGGTGCTTGCCGGACGAACGCAAGGTACTCTTCTACCGTCATCGGCCCAACTGGTTCTGGCATTCTCTTCATCGGCGTGCTCCATAACTGATGCCGCTCACCATCACCGACAGCATACGACAAACCCGGTCGGAATCACTCCCGGCCGGGTTTGCTTCGTGCTCTGTTTGGATGGCGCGTTACGCCGCGTTGGCCAACTCGATCAGGTCGCTCTTGCGCAGCTTGGCGAGCGCTTCCTTCTCGATCTGGCGTACCCGCTCGCGCGAGATGCCGTAGTGGTCGGCGATCTCAGCCAGTGTCTGCGGCTGCTGGCCGTTGAGGCCGAAGCGCAGCATCAAGACGCCACGCTCGCGCTCGGTCAGCGCGTCGAGCGACTTGCGGATCTGATCGCGAATCGCGCTCGAAACGGCTTCCTCAACCACCTGATCCGAGGCCGGATCTGGCAGCAGGTCACCAATCGTCGACTCGCCATCTTCGCCGATCGGCTTGTCCAGCGACGAGGTCCGCGGGATCGCCGAACGCGCCTGCTCGACCCGCTCGACTTCCATCTCCAGGTGGGCAGCCACCTCGGCGTCCGTCGCCGGTCGACCGTACTGCTGCTCGAGCTGCGACTCAGTCCGCCGCACCTTCGAGATCAGGTCGTGCATGTGGACCGGCACGCGGATTGTTCGCGACAGGTTCGCGACCGCGCGACCGATCGCCTGGCGAATCCAGAACGTCGCGTAGGTCGAGAAGCGATAGCCCAGCTCTGGATCGTAGCGCTCGACCGCCGTCATCAGGCCGATGTTGCCCTCCTGAATGAGGTCAATCAACGGCAGACCGCTGGAGCGGTACTTCTTGGCGATCGAGACGACCAGCCGCAGGTTGTGGCGGATCAGCTTCTCGCGGGCGCCGCGCGCCAGCTCGAGGGTCTGCTGGAGGTTCTCGACCTCCTCGCCGGCCTCACGGCGGCGACGGACCTCAAGCCCGGCACGGACCTTCCGCGACAGGTCAATCTCTTCTTCATGCGAGAGGAGCCGGTGTCCACCGACATCACGGAAATAGCGATAGACTGCATCGCTGGTTGCCTGATCGATCAGCTCAGCTGATTCGTCAATAACATCCCCGACCTCAGCATCTCGCGCCAACCTCTCGAGCTCGTACGTGTCCTGAATGGCTCGCTCCGTCATGAGACTCCTTCGTTCCTGTTGCTCCGGCTGGTCTCAACACTGACGCTTGGTTGGGCGTACTCGCGCCGAAACTTGGGTAGTGTACCAGCATCCCTACAATATGTCAAGTAACGTTGGGAGTTTGTAGGTTTCTTCACAAACTCATCTTCTAGAATAGACCATGTTACGGATTTGTAAAGAGGCCATTGCGCCCACTGGTACGATAGGAACGTTCCAACCTCGGCTCAGGCTGTGAACGGATACCTAGAACGTACACCCTATTGGCTCAATCTGTCCAGCCTCTTCCGGAAGCACGTCACCTCCGCACCTATAGAAATCGAACAGATCGATTTCGTTACGTCGAGCGGATGCTGGCTGCCTCGTCGCCACCCACGCACCGAGACACTCTGCCGTACCACCGCCGAATCCGTGCCACCAAGTGTTGGGAACCCGAAATGCTGTCGGGATCTACTCATAGCAGCATCTCATTGCTGCCGCTTGCCGGTAGTGCATTTGAAGCTGATGGTCCTTCGGTCCGTACTTTATGTAACGCCAACGAGCCGCCTTCTATTCCAGATATGGCCCGACAATCTGCGTGATCTCAAGCTTGTTTCCGAATGGATCCCGAACATAGAGCCGTGGTCGGTTGTGAATCGGGTCGGCTTCCTCGACCGCCACTCCGTGCTCGTCGAACCGCCGCCGCGCGGCGTCAAGATCGTCAACTTCCAGTGCCAGGTGGCGCTCACTCATCGGCTGATTGGCGTCTGCTTCATTGAAGAGATGCAGCTCCCGTTCGCCGAGCCGGAACCAGACCACGCGGCCCGGAGCGAACTCGTTCGGTGGCGGAATCTCCTCCAGCCCGAGTGCCTGTGAGTAGAACTCACGTCCCGCCTCAAGCTGACCGGGCATGACCGGAATGCTCACGTGATGCAGGTCGTACCGCACGCGCTCTCCTTGTCGTTGCTACTGCGGCTGTGACTGTTATCGGGTGGATGACGCAATTCCCAGCCCAGAGTACACTGCCCCGGCTGCATGACAAGAGGGAGTATTCATATGGAAACGCATGATCTGAGAAACACCCCGATTACGATCGTTGGGGCAGGGGCAATCGGCGGCACGGTGGGAGCGTTCCTGTCCGACGCCGGCTACGACATTACTCTGGTCGATATCGTCCCGGAGCACGTCCAGACCATGAACACCCGCGGACTGACAATCAGCGGCCTGCGCGGCGATCGTACCTTTCCGGTCAAGGCGGTCCTTGCCGGAGATCTACGCGGTCCGCTCGGCGTCACATTCCTCTGCGTCAAGGGACACTTCACCGAATCGGCGATGCAGCAGATCGGACCGCTGCTGGCGCCGGACGGCTATATCCTCTCGCTCCAGAACGGCCTCAACGAGGAGATCATCGCTCAACACGTCGGAGCCGAGCGTACGGTTGGCGCATTCGTCCACTTCGGTGCAGATTACATCGAACCCGGCCAGATCCTGCTAGGCAACGAACAGACTATCTATCCTGGCGAACTGGATGGGACGGTCACGCCGCGCTTGCGGCGATCCAGAAGACGCTCTCGCACGTCATGCCGACCGAGATGACGACCAACATCTGGGGCTTTCTCTGGGGCAAGCTCGTCTATGGTGCGATGGCCTTTGCCGTCTCATGCGTTGACGCACCGGTTCCCGAGGTCATCGACAACCCGCTCGGCCTCCGAATCTGCCAGGCTGCTGCAGCGGAAGCCTATGCCGTTGCCAGCTCGCAAGCCAAACAGCTCGAATGGATCGGCGAGTTCAACCCCAACGCCTTTGCTCCGGGAGACGAATTCGCCACCCGCTCCGAGGCCGCCCTCAACGAACTGGCCGATGCGATGCGGCCCTCGATCAAGCAACACATGGGCATCTGGCGTGACCTCAAAATCAAGAAGCGCAAGACCGAAGTCGATATGCAGACGGCCGTCGTCGTCGCGAAGGGCGCGGAACACGGAATCCCAACGCCCGTGAACGCTGCCGTCCTTCAGGTCATCCACGAGATCGAAGACGGCAAGCGTGGCATGGACTGGTCAAATCTCGGCGACATCGCACGCATGGCAGGTATCGCGACGTAGCCAGATCGGGGCTGGCGCGACAGCATCAGGCACGAGGCATGAGGCATTGCGAAACTCCTTGCCCCTTGCCTCATCCCTCATCCCTTCACCTCAAGATCAGCGACGTGGTGCAGTTCATGCCCCGCGATCACGTATGCGAGCGATCTGGCGCTCCGGCATGACCACTCCTCCGGCATCCGTCGGGCGATGGCGGCGTCATCCAGGCCGCGCAGCAGCGCAACCGTCGAGTGACGAACCGCTACGAACTCATGGACGATATCCTCGATCCTCCGCCCGTTGAATCCGCCATGTTCGACATACGCCTCGAAGTCGATCGATTCCCAGAGCGTCGGATCGGCCCGAGCGATTCTCAGTAGCCGATATGCCAGCACTCGCTCGGTGTCAACCAGATGTCCGGCAATTTCGATCGCGTTCCATTCGCTGGGAGCGGGCCGCCGCTGTGCGTCGGCTGGTGTCAATCGCTCGAAGGAGCCAACCGTCGCATGGATTTGCTTCTCCAGGATCTCGACAATGTCCCCACCAGGTACCAGGTCGATGTACTGTCCGAAGTATGGGATATGCTCGGCGGCGTCTGGTCTGCCGAGTTCGATCTCAACCATCGGGATGCTCCTGCAACTCGGGCGGAATGTCCATGTCAGACCGTTCCCGAATAAACATCTTCGAGCCAGGCTCGTTTCGCGTCCTCATCTCGCTCACTGAACAGGTACCGGTGCCACGCCATCCGCTCATGACAGATGACTCCCAGCTCCCAGACACATCCGCCGGGGGCGAGACCTTCTGACTCCTCGACGCGTGAGAATTCGTCGTGCTGACCGAGGCCAATCGCGTAGACATCTCGCCACCACTCCTGATGTCCGCGCCAGATTCCAACGATCAGATACGCGCCGGTCGTGCTCTGGTGCAGCAGCGCGAAGTTCAGCCCATATTCCAATGGCCAGCGCTGCGCGCCGTTCGTGACCACCCGCCGCGCCTTGCTATCGATATCGTTCCGAACTGCTACACCCTTACGATGGACGTGATACCACTTGAACACTCCATCGGCGGCGACGATCGGCTCGAGCGGCAGAGCAACTCTCCACTCGTGTGTATACGCGTCCGGCAGGTTGCCGAGGTGACTGAGTGATTCGATTCGTGAGGTCGGTGACGCGGTCATCGATTCCACTCCTTCGTGGTTGCCGAACGACAGACACTCACCTTACCCGCATCCTCGGATCCCACGAGAGCCAATTGAGCGACGGATCAGCGAGCCAATTGTCAGCCGTTGGGAAACTGGTCATCGCCACGTCGCACTTGACGCAACTCATCCGCCGTCCTACCATGATTCGTACATGCGAGTAGTCGCAATTACGAATGATTGCCGCAACCGCCACGGCCCCATCGGTAATGTCCAGTCTGGAGTAGATGATGCACCTACCGGCGATTCCGATTTTCCTGCACATCCCGGATGGCTTCCTCAGCGCGCCCGTCGCGCTGGCCTTTTGGATCTTGTCCGGGATCTCAGTCGGGCTGGCTGTCCGGCAGACCAACCGGACACTGAAAGAGAGCACCGCGCCGTTGATGGGCGTACTGGCCGCGTTCATCTTCGCGGCCCAGATGATGAACTTCCCGGTCGCAGGCGGAACCTCCGGCCACATGCTCGGTGGGGCTTTGGCCGCCATCCTCCTCGGACCGTGGGCCGCAATCATCGTGATGACATCCGTCATCGGCATTCAAGCCCTCGTCTTTCAGGACGGTGGCCTGGCCGTCCTCGGCGCGAACATCTTCAACATGGGCGTCGCGACCGCCTTCGTCGGCTACGCGGTCTACAAGCTGATTGCGGCCGCCGGCCGCTACAGCCGCCCGTTCATCCTCTCCGCAACCTTCGCTGCAGCCTGGATCAGCGTCATGGTTGCCGCGCTGCTGACCTCGATCCAGCTCGTCATCTCTGACACCTCCGAACTCAGCATCGTCCTGCCGGCCATGATGGGCGTCCATGCCCTTATCGGCATCGGCGAGGGTCTCATCAGCGTCGGCGCCGTCGCGCTCGTCCTATCGGCGCGGCCCGATTTGCTCAACGTCGCGCCTCCAGAACCTGATTTCGTCGGCAATTCGGCCCTGTCCGGGGAGAGCATGTAGATGATGAACCGACGTAGCTGGAGCATCCTGATCGCCGCTGGACTCGGCCTCGCGCTGCTGATCACGTTGTTCAGCCCATTCGCGTCCAGCAACCCCGATGGCCTCGAACGAGTCGCCGAGGACAAGGAGTTCATCGACACCGCCGAAGATCCCGGTTATGAAATCATCCCCGACTACACCTTCCCTGGCGTCGAAAACGAGCGGCTGGCGACGATTCTCTCCGGCATCGTTGGAGTCCTGATCGTCGCCGCGATCGGCCTCGGCGTCGGGTACGGGATGCGGGCGCTGGCGCGCTCACGCGGTGAAGGCACGCCGCCTTCGGGCCAGCAATCAACCAGGGCAGGATAGCTAGTCGTGTCGGTCTTCGTCATTGGCGAACGTTACTATCACGGCGACGGCCTACTCTACCGCGCCGACCCGCGCATCAAGATCGTGATCGCCGTCCTGTACGCGTTCGCCATCACGACTGTTCCGGAAGGCAACTGGGCCGCCTATGCGGGGTTTGGGGCGATGGCAGCGTTGGCAATCGTGCTCAGCAAGCTGCCGCCATTGCTCGTCCTGCGGCGTGCGCTCATCGCGTTGCCATTCGTCGCGGCGGCTGTCCCACTCATCTTCACTCGCGAGGGAGAAACGGTATTCACCGTCCCGCTCGTTGGCTGGACCGCATCGGACGCGGGGTTGACAGCTGTTGCCAGCATCGTCCTGAAATCGTGGCTTTCCGTCCTGGTGGCCGTCGTCCTCACCTCAACGACCCAGCCAATCGACCTCATCCGCGGTCTCGAACGGTTGCGCGTCCCGCGTGTCCTGGCCGCGACGATCTTCTTCATGTACCGCTACCTCTATGTCATCGGAGGAGAGGGCCAGCGAATGATGCGCGCCCGCGACTCACGCAGCGCCGCCGCTCCCGACGGTTCGAAGTCAGGCGGCAGTGTCAGCTGGCGCGCGCGAGTGCTCGGCAACATGGTCGGCTCGCTCTTCCTGCGCTCGTTCGAACGCAGCGAGCGGATTCACGCCGCCATGCAGGCTCGTGGCTACGACGGTACGATCCGCTTCGCCAACGAACGAACCCTGATTCGTGCTGACTGGCTGCTACTATGCGGCGCGCTGACATTGCTCGGAGGACTGATACTCTATGCTCGACTTTGAGACTCGCGTCGCACCGTCGGCGACATTGAACGGCTCAGCCATGACCGGCCCTGCGGCCGTCACTGTCCAGGCACTCTCATACGCCTATCCAAACGGCCATGTCGCGCTTCGCGATGTTAGTCTCACCATCCACGATGGCGAGCGCGTGGCCCTGATGGGTCCAAACGGCGCTGGTAAGTCAACGTTGCTGATGCACCTCAACGGCATCGTTCGCTCACAGCGCCCCCGCGGCACTATTGACATCTGCGGGACTGCCACTCAACGACGACACGCTCCGACAGATTCGCGCCGTCGTCGGCGTCGTCTTCCAGAATCCGGACGATCAACTCTTCTCGCCAACCGTCTACGACGACATCGCCTACGGCCCGCTCTACATGGGGCTCCATAAGGACGAGATCAGGCAGCGCGTCGAACGAGCACTGGCAGCCGTCGACATGTCCGGTTTCGAGGCGCGCATGCCCCATCAGCTCTCGCTCGGCCAGCGCAAGCGGATCAGCCTCGCGACCGTACTCGCGATGGACCCGCAGATTCTGGTTCTCGACGAGCCGTCTGCCGGCCTCGATCCGCGCGCCCGGCGTGGCCTGATCGAGCTGCTCGACACCCTGCCGCAGACGCTGATCGCCTCAACGCATGACATGCGCCTGGTCCGTGACCTCTTTACCCGCGCCATCATCATGCAGGAGGGCCGCATCGTCGTCGATGCACCAGCCGCCGACATCATCCACGACGAAGCACTCCTCGACGCGTACGGGCTCGAGCTTCCATAGACCATCGACCGTGACCGCGCCCGCCAGCTGCGGGAGAAACGAACACGCACCCCGGCGCATATGGGCCGGGGTGCGCGCTCAGATGTCAGACCGCTGGCTGACGGATGAGTCGTCGAGGTGGGGCTGCTTCGACCGGGTTCAACCGGCCGGTCGCGCCGAACAAGCGCCGGAGACCCTTGCGCCGGTCGCTGTACGCGGTCGCCGTCTGACGTCCGACGTTGGCGAGCCGATCGCGCTCGGCTTCTCGCAGCCAGTCATCGTGAATTTCCTTGACCATCATTGTGGTCAGATCTGGAAACATCGCTGGCTCCAATCTATCGTCTGTCCCGATCTCCGTTGATCGGGTCCACATCATCGTAGTGAGCGAGCCTTATCAGCGACTTAGGCACGACTTAGCGCAGATCGGTCCTCAACTGCACGACCGACGACCGCGGCCAGTCCGACTCAACGTGGCTGATGGACGATGGAGTGTTGACGGCCCATCATGGCTGCCGTATACAGCACCCAGTCACCGATCCCTTGCCCGATGCGCCATTCGCCGATGCGAGGGGAGGCAACGACGTGGACTTCACACTCGCGGATCATGACCAACGCCTGCTCGAACGTGCCCGGGAACTCGCGGCTGAGTTCGCGACACGCGCGCGAGCGTACGATGACGACGCGGCCTTTCCTGCCGAAGACTTCCGCCGGCTGCGAGACGAAGGCTTCCTGACGCTTGCGATCCCAAAAGAGCTTGGCGGCCACGGCATGTGGCAGTCGAACTGCTTCTCCGCCTACTACGCAATCCTCGAAACACTCGCCAGCGGGAACGCCTCGACCGCCCAACTCGTCCAGATCCAGTCCCATGCGACCGGCATCATCGCCAACCTTGCTTCTGACCAGCTCAAACGACAGGTGCTTGGCGAGGTCGTCGAGCGCGGCGCACTCGTCGCATCCTGCGGCAGCGAGACCGACCCCAACCAGATGGCATCCAAGGACGGCCGTGCTGAAATGCAAGCCGTTGACGGCGGCTTCCGGCTAACCTGTGTCAAGCACTTCGCTTCGCTGGCGCCAGAGGCCGACTACTTCGTCGTCTACGTGATGGCGCCGGGCGCTCCCAGCGCGGCTGCCGGACTCACAACCGTCCTCGTAGCAAAGGACGATCCCGGCGTTTCGCTCCAGAACAACTGGGACACACTCGGTATGCGCGCCACGATCAGTTGGGGACTCGTGCTCGATGACGTCTTCGTCCCATGGGAACGTGTGATGGGCCAGCCAGGCGACTGGGTACAGCACGACCCACGCACGTTCACGCTCGCCTACGTTGCTAACCACCTCGGTGTCGCTCAGGGTGTCTACGACTTTGTCCTCGACTACCTGAAACAACGCGCATTCCTCACCCAGGACGACACGATCATGTTCACTGCCGGCGAGATGGACAGCGCCATTCAGGCGACGCGAACATCCATGTGGTACGCCGCCTGGCTCTGGGAGCAAGGCCGTTTCGATGAAGCCGAGTTGGCGTCGATGCGGGCATTACACACGTCCAAGCAGACGGCGCTGATGGTCACGAGCAAGGCGTTTGATATCGTCGGCGCGAGAGCCGCCTTCCGTCACCTGCCAATCGAGCGTGCCTTTCGTGACGCCCGAACGTTCTCACTCCACTTCCGCGAATCCGCTCTGCTCCGCATGCTGGTTCAGGCGAATTTCGGCGCGGATTTCCACTCGAAGCAACGCTACGGACCAAAGCTTGGCCGCCAATCATGGGAGACACTGGGGTTGACATCGCGAATCGACTGAACGGAGAGACCGTGCACTATTTCCGGATCTATGCCGACGAGAATGGCAAATCACACTTCGAAGACCTCGACATCCCGCTCGACCAGCCGGCCCAGGGCTCGGAACTATCGGCACTCATCCCTGCCAGCGGCGTCATCTTCCGACGTAGCCCCGCCGATCAGTTCATCGACTGGCACCCCGCCCCACGCCGCCAGTTCGTCATCACGCTGTCCGGCCACGCCGAAGTCGAAGCCAGCGACGGCGAAATCCGCCAGATCGGTCCCGGATCGATCATGCTCGCCGAAGACACGACCGGTACGGGCCACATCACTCGCGGAGTCGGCACCGAGCCACGCCTCTCAATTTTCGTCCCGCTGCCCGATTAGGAAATCAAACGAACCCGACGACTGGCCTTCGGCCGGACGTTCATCATCCGGATTCGGAGTACGCCGTCTCACGACGATGCCAGCGTTGTAGAACTCGTTCAGGGGGAGAATTCAACCCAAAGAAAACGACCTGCGCCCGAAGGTGCTGTCCGGCAACACGGCCGCCACACATGTGTCCATCCAGACACCCTCGGACTCGGTCAGTCACTCAAACACGGCTCGCGACTGATCTATTCCCGGCCATCCAATATCCGTGAAACGCGAGAACGGCGGACCGCCCAGCGGCGGGCATCATGGCTGATTCGCGGGAAGCAACCGCTCGATGATCACGACATCGCGCCAGATGCCATCGAGTTGCGCGTGTTTCTCGTACGTCCCAACCTCCCGAAAGCCGCATGCGGCAGCCAACCGAAGACTTCCTGTATTTTCGGGAAACACCCGGCTCAGCAGCTTCCAGAACCCGGCGGCCGCGGCGGCGTCGATCAACGCCGGTAGCAGCACCCGCCCGACGCCTGCCTTGCGCCAATCCTCGTGCACGTAGATCGAGAACTCGCCGATCCCCGCGTAGCACTCGCGCGCCCGATAGCTTGAGACACTGGCCCAACCAGTCAAGACACCGTCGACTTCCGCAACCAGAAATGGAAAGCGACCTTCGCCGGCCCGCAGCGTTTCAACGATGTCGTCTGCTGTCCGAAGCCGTGTCTCAAACGTCGCCTGCCGGCCCAGGATGCCCTGGTTGTAGATTTCAGCGATTGCCGCGACATCATCAAGCAACGCGCTCCGAACTCTCACCTGATCCGCATCGACTTGCTGCCCCACCGCTCCCCCTTAGCGCTGATTCATCTTCTCCTCAGGTTTGTCGTGCATGATACGAGGCGGGGCGCAAGCTGCCACTGTTCGCCAGCCCTGGCGTGACCTGTCACGACTGTGCGGGAACTACAACCGGGCCGTGCCACGTATTACCAGTGACGGCAGTTATCCTGCGGGGTAGGCTGTCACTGGTGTCAACGCGCGAGTCACCGGAAGGCTTCGGGCTGGAGGTAGCCCGCCGTCAATCGGTATTCGCGGCGCGTAACCCTGCTATACCTTTGGGATTGTGCTGACGTAAAGGGGTGAACCCGCGTGACGGGTGCCGGAGACCGGTATAACATCGAACCTGTTCCCGGCTCGTCCGACCTGGTCGACGAAGGCGCGCTCGTCGCTGCCGCAAAACGCGACCCGCGCGAGTTCGGACCTCTCTACGAACTGTACGTGGACCGGATCTATCGTTTCGCCTACCGGCGCGTTGGCACGCACCACGAGGCGGAGGACATCACGGCCCAGACGTTCCAGCAGGCGCTTCAGGCGCTGCCGGCCTATGAATGGCGCGGCCTCCCATTTGGGGCCTGGCTGTTCCGCATCGCCGGCAACATCATCAACCGGCGCGGGCGGACGAGTGGGCGCGAGGTTGCGGTCGAGGATGTCACGGTGTTCAGCGGCTACGAAGAGACTGACGACGACCCGGCCGATCTGGCCTGGCGATCGGAACAGGCGGGCGAACTGGCCGAAAAGATCGGTCATCTTCCGCCCGATCAGCAGAGGGTACTGGTGTTGAAGTTCTCGCACGGCATGAAGAACCGCGAGATAGGCGACCTGATGGGGCGTTCTGAAGGCGCCATCAAACAGCTCGTCCACCGCGCTCTGGTCAGCCTGCGTGCCTCAATGGAGCGTACCTATGCCTGACGGCACGCCGCCGATCCGCCACGACGCTGGCAGCGACAGCACCGAACGGCTCAACAACGCGATCGACCGGATGATGGCTGGCGGTCCGGCGCCCGAATTCACCGATCCTGTTCTCCATGACCTTCTCAGCCTCGCGATCAGGCTCCATAACGAGTTGCCTGATGACCTGCCTGACCCCGTTTTCCGGCTTGACCTGAAACGGCAACTCACATCTACTCGCCCCGTCCCGGTTGTCGTGCCGCTTCCACGCGCCGCCACAGCCCCACGCTTTCCGTGGGTCGTCGCCGTCGGCGCAATCGCCGCCGTCATGCTTGCCGCCGTCAGCGTCGGCTCGGTGGCCATCTGGATTGACACCGAGCCGGACGACTCCCCTGGCTTCTCGGAGGTGGCCAACTTCTCCGCTGACCAGCTGACGGCAACGACGATCGGTGTCGCACGCTCGACCGCCGAAGCGAACCTCGCGAATCTCAGGCTGACGACTGAGGCGACCGCGCCGGGTAATCCGTCCAGCATGACAACGATTCAGCCGGCAGGCGTGGAGTCCGAGACTGCCGACGCGACGACTGAGAGCAACGCGCCGGCGAATCCGACGCCAACAGTCCCAATCTCGTCGACGCAACCGGCCGATCCCACCGCGACCTCCGAACCGACGACCGGGCCGGCGTTGGCTGCTGTCCCGCCAGTCGACTCGCAGCATGTGGAGCAGGGGCCGGGACCAGCGGCAGACGGCAGCAGCGGTACACCTCCTGCTGATGTCGACTACGTCCTTGAAACAGCCTTGCCCGACCTCGGTGAGGATGCCCAGGTCTACCGGCTCGTGCCGCCCCAGGTCGATCCGGAGATTTTCGTCGAGCAAGTCACCGACGCGCTGGGCATGGAGGGTGAGATCGTCATCGACGCGCCACAGGGTCGCACCGTCTACCATCTCTTCGACGATGACCGAGGATCGTTCCACTGGACGCCCGAAACGGGAGCGTTCACCATCTCGACGACCAGTGCCGCGACTGGCGATTCGATGACGGTCGAGCAAGTCACTGGCGCCGCCAACGACTGGCTGGCGTCGATCGGCTACCCAGTCGAACAGCTCGCCACCGAGATCCACGCCGAGCCGATCGGCGATTCCGCATGGCGACTCGACGCCCACTATGCCTCCATGCCCGAGATCGGTCTCGGCCACCCGCTCGGTGTCACCGTCTTCATCAATGCCGACGGAACGGTGAGCGAAGTCTCAGGCTACTGGCTCAATCTCAAGGAGATCGACTCAGCCGTCCTCCATTCATCTGATGCCATCTGGCAGGTCGTGAGTAGCGGCAGCGGCTATTGGACCGGCGGCGGCATCGTCGAAGGCGGCGGGGAATTCCGCGCCGACACAATGCAGATCACCTATCTCCTGACCCTCGATGATGGCGGCGATCTGGTTCTCCAACCGGTCGTCCAGACAACCGGCGAATTCACGACTCCGGACGGCCTCTCCAGCGCCCGCGTCTCCTGCTTCGTCCAGGCAGCACGCACGTCCGACGATTAAGCGCCGTAGCCAACGCCGCTTACAGACGCATACCCGGCACACCCCCACTTGACAGCGCCTGGCAGTTTTCGCCATCCTTCCCAGAGAGCCGTGGTTCGGAACCGGCTCTCTCCCACCATCCAGTAGCGCGGTGGAGACCGGCGTATGCAGCGCCCTGTCACGTCGTGCCTGTGCTAGGACGTCGATGAACGTACAGGATCCACCGCGTGCGCCTTTGCAGCCACATCCGCGTGTATTGAGGGTTATTTCCCCATTTCAGAACTTCATTCACACCGAAGCATCCGGTGGCATCCTGCTCTTCATTGCAACCGTCGTGGCACTGATCTGGGCCAATTCAGCCTGGAGCAGCGACTATTTTGACTTCTGGCACACCGAAGTGACGATCCAGCTGGGCCAGTACGGCATGTCGATGACCCTCGTCCACTGGATCAACGACGGCCTGATGGCGATCTTCTTTTTCGTTGTCGGTCTTGAGATCAAGCGTGAGTTTCTCGTTGGTGAACTGTCCTCCTTCCGGCAGGCGCTCCTGCCAATCGCGGCTGCTGTCGGCGGCGCGGTTCTGCCTGCGCTCCTCTATCTCGCGCTCAACGCGGGTGGTGAAGGAGCGCGTGGATGGGGCGTCCCGATGGCGACTGATATTGCGTTCGCCCTCGGCGTCCTCGCCATCCTCGGGAGCCGCGTCCCGACAGGCTTGAAGGTCTTCCTGACAGCGCTGGCGATCGTCGATGACATCCTGGCCGTCCTCGTGATCGCCCTCTTCTACTCGGACTCGATCAACCTGCAGTACCTTCTGCTGGGCCTCGCCATCATCGCTGTGCTGTTCATTGCAAATAAGGCCGGCATCCGCCTGACTGTCGTCTATGCCGTATTGGGATTGGTCGTCTGGGTCGCGTTTATTGAGTCCGGCGTGCATGCGACGGTCGCTGGCGTCCTGCTGGCGATGACGATCCCATCTCGCACCAGGATCGACAGCGACGAGTTCATTGAACGGAGCCGCAACGCGATCGCGGACTTCGAGAAGGCATCCGAGTTCGGCGGCAAGAATATGCTGACCAACAAGGGACACCTCTCCGCCCTGCATGAGCTTGAGGTTGTGTCGGATCACGCCCAGGCGCCGATGCAGAAGCTGGAGGAGAACCTGCACCCCTGGGTCGCGTTTCTGATCGTGCCGATCTTCGCACTCGCCAATGCCGGTGTTTCAATCGGTGACAACCTTGATGACGCCCTCACGAGCCCGATCAGCCTGGGAATCGTCGTTGGTCTGTTCTTCGGGAAGCAGATCGGCATCACGCTCGTGTCGTGGCTTCTCGTCCGTGCGGGGTACAGTTCGCTG
This sequence comes from uncultured Chloroflexia bacterium, assembly GCA_963763325.1. Classification (GTDB taxonomy): domain Bacteria; phylum Chloroflexota; class Chloroflexia; order Thermomicrobiales; family CFX8; genus JBBECJ01. The sequence continues at coordinate 13,580 of CAVXOL010000019.1, read as the reverse complement.
CCGGAGGGTGTCGGCTGGCGTCATATCTATGGCGCTGCATGCCTGGCCGGCATCGGATTCACGATGTCGCTGTTTATCGCTGACCTGGCATTCCTCGATGAGGAGAATCTGGCGCTGGCCAAGATCGGTATCCTCGGCGCATCGATCATCGCCGGCGCCACAGGCTTCCTGCTGCTCAGGCTCGCGACGAAGCCACAGCCAGAGCTGACCGACTCGTAGCGACGACGCTATTGGCGCGGTGCTGGCAAGCCCACCCCGCGCCACGGTCGAAGTCAGGCCGTTTCGGACGCCCGGCGAGCCGCCGCCAACGCGACGTCGTAATTCGGCTCCAACATCTGATCGCCAACGTACTCACTGTGGGCAATCCGCCCGTGGCGGTCAATGACGAACACCGCACGTTGCAGCAATCGCCACTCTTTCAGCAGCACGCCGTAATCGATCCCGAACTGCTCGTTCTTGTGAGCCGACAACGACGCATGCCCAACCTTTTCCGCGCTGTGCCAACGTGCCTGTGCGAACGGCAGGTCCATGCTGATCGTGAACACGCGCACGTCGTCCGGCAGTTCACCCCGGCGCCGCTCCCAGCTCCGCGTCTCGACATGGCAGACCGGCGTGTCGATCGAGTTGATCACGTTCAGCAGCCGGACGCAGCCGGCCGAATCCGCGAGAGTGACCTGTTTCATCGCGCCGTCTGCCGGGTCCATCCACTCCAACGTAAAATCCGGTGCGACATCACCCGCTTCGAGCTTTGCCCCAACGACCGTCAACTGCTCGCCCAGTTCGTGCGCCTCACCTGTCCGTTCGACAACCACGTCCCCGCTATCCTCCCTCATGCCGCGTCACCAGCCCACGCATCATAGACAATTCTCGAAATCCGGCCGTTGAGCACCATCCCCGGATGCTCCGGGTGGAAGCGACGATCCGGATGCCCCTCTGTCATCAACGCGATCACCCAACGCGGCCCGTCGGCGATCTCGACAATCCCGGCATCGACTCGCACCGCCCCGCTGTCGTCGGCCATGAACCCGCTCTTCGAGCGGACGACGAGCGGCCCGGTATGGACGTATCCCTCGCGCGCGAACTGATGGAACGGCAGCATCCTGCGCGATCTGCTCGTGATACTGCTGCGTCCCAAGAATATCGCGCATCTCCTGGCACGCCTCAGCCGAAATAATCGCGTCGGTCGCAATCAACCCAAGCAGATGCACCAGATCGCGAGGCGTGCTGGCAGCGTAGTCTCGCGCACCACCGCCCTCCACACGGTCGAACCCCGCGCTCGTGTTCGTCATCCCCCACTCACGTGCCGACTCCAGGATTCGCTCTCGCCCCAGGACTCGCACCAGCAGCGCCGTCGACGTGTTGTCCGACAGCGCCGTCATCAACGTCGCATGGTCCCGAACCGTCGCAACCACGCCCGCTGACAGATCCTTCAGGATGCCCGACCCACCGCGCCGATCCTCAGCCAGTATCTCAACCGTCGTATCCAGATCGATCCGCGCCGGTTTCCACCTGCCGGAACAGTTCCGCCAGCACGACAATCTTGATCGTCGACGCCGTCGGCATTACCCGCTCGTCCCGATACCCGAACTCCGCTCCGGTCCCAAGGTTCCGCGCCAGAAACGCGGCCTCCCCCTCGAAGCCGTCTAACAGTTCACGGATCTGAGCCTGAGCATCCATATCGACACCTTTCTTCCCAAGCACCCGACAGCCCACCTCACGATATTCTTAGCGCTGCGGCGAGCAGTTGTCACGATTTGCTGCGTTGAGCATGATCGTATCGAATGGCGATCAAGTTCAGACACCATCGCACACCGCGAACCGTGCTACCGGTCTCCAAAGAGCTTCTTTTGCAGTCCCGCGACCCGCTCCCGGCGCCGCTCCGTTTCATCGCTGTCGTGCGCGAGTGAGAGGTTCAGAACGTCTCCTGCCTTGGTCCCGGCCGGCAGTAGTGTCAGCGGCATCACGATCTGGCTCCCGTCGTCGCCGATCAGGACCGCGACCCGCTCGTTGTTCGCGTTCAGCTCGATCTCGTCGACGGTCATCCGCTGGCGTTCGTGACTCATGGAGCGTCCTCCGTTCCAAGCACCTGGACCTGGTACTCGTCGCCGTTGCTTCGAACCTCGACCGTGCCGTCCAGATCCGTCCGGTAGATGCGGATTGAGCGGAAACGCAGCCGCTGGATCACTTCGTCACGCGGGTGGTCGTACTGGTTATCCAGCCCGACTGGAATGATCCCCACCGTCGGCGAGACCGCGTCCAGGAACGGAGCCGTGCTGGACGTGTTGCTTCCGTGATGCGGAACGACGAGAACGTCTGCCTGCAACAGTTCGTCCTCATCCGCCTCGACCAGCGCCTCCTCGGCCGGCTCCTCGATGTCGCCAGTGATCAGGAACGACACATCCTCATGCGTTATCCGGATCACGATGCTGTTGTCGTTGCGGCTCTCCTGCGATCCATCCATCATCAGCGGATCGACCGGCCAGAGGATCTCGGCCGTCACCTCCGGCCCCATATCGAGCGTCCCGCCCCGCCGCGCTCGGATCGCCTCGATCCCCAGCGAATCGACCATCTCCAGCGACTCCGCGTAGGTCAGGTTCGTCGTCTCGACAACCGGATCGATCCAGGCGCCGACCTCCATCTCTTCAAGGATGGCCGGCATCCCTCCGATATGGTCCTGGTCCGGGTTGGTCGCGACAAGATAATCGATCCGCTCGACGCCCTGTTCGCGCAGGTATGGGATCACGATCTCGCGCACGCGTTCCTGCGAGCGCCCGGCATCCGCCACCAGCGTCCGCCCGTCCGGCGTAACGACCACGACACACGCACCCTGCCCGACATCGATAACGGTGAACAACAACGGTGTCTCGTCGGAATCGGCGACAACCGTCCCGCGCTGATCCTCCGGCCTCGGATCGTCGCCACCAAGGTCGACGAAAAAGCCGAGCGCAACAACCACACACGCGATCAGCACGAATCCCGCGAGGACGAGCGCCAGGATCAGGCATGTTCGCGCCGCCGAGGCATTATCCTGACTCTGCACAGTACTCCCTGTACGTTTGAGCTACGAGCTTATATCGCCCTGCCGGGTCACGTTCCAGACATGCAGGACACGGTGGATGGCCGTGACCTGGGTCGCGACCGCCAGAATCCAGAGTCCCCAGACCGGTTGGGAGATGACGAGAAAGAACGCGAGGATCAGGACCCGCTCCAGCCGCTGAGCAAACCCGACATCGCCCTTGATCCCGATCTGCTCGGCCTTGGCGCGGCTGTACGAGATCATCAGCGACCCGACAATCGTCGCATATGTCAGCAGGATCGGAACCGTACCGGCATCAGTCTCTGTCAGATAGATCAGCAATCCGGCGAAGACGATCGCCTCCGAGTAGCGATCCATCGTGCTGTCGAGGAACGCGCCGAACGTGCTCGTCTGGCCGGTCGCCCGTGCCACCGCGCCATCCAGGGCGTCGAACCCGCCCGCCACCAGTACCAGCACACCACCGAGCACGAGATTGCCCGACGCGATAACGGCCGCAACACCAATGTTCAGGAGCAGCCCGATCACCGTCAGCATGTTCGGCGACAGGTGCGTCCGCGCGACGATCGTCCCAAGCGGTCCGAGCCGGCCGCGTACCCGGTTGGCGAAGCGCGTGCTAACCACGTCGCCCTGCGATCTCGGCCGGCCAGACACGTTGTGTCGGCCCCGCCTGGCTCGTCGCGATCGCCCGCTCGTAGACCTCGATCACCCGTCCGGCGATGACCGGCCAGTCGAACTGCTTGACGTGCTCTAATGCGTTGGTCACGATCCGCTCGCGAAATTCAATGTCGGCCAGGACACGGACGACGCCCATCGCCAGCGCATGCTCGTCTTTCGGAGGTGTCAGGACGCCTGTCACCCCGTTCTCCAGGACCGCGCTATAGCCGGCGTTTGATGCCGCGACGACCGGAATACCGCTCGCCATCCCCTCCAGCAGGATCAGCCCGAATGACTCGCGTCCAGTCGATGGCGCGCAGAAGACATCGGCCGACGCGTAGTAGCGCGGCAGCATCTCGTACGGCACGAAGCCGGTGAAGATGACGTCGGTGACGCCGTTCTGCTCCAGAAAGCGCTCGTAGCGCGACGGGTCGCCGTTGCCGACCACGACCAGCCGCGCGTCCGGGAACTGGCCGCGGATCATCGGCATTGCCCGGACGAGGTAGCGGAAGCCCTTGCGGGGTTCGTTGTAGCGACCGACGAAAAGGATGTTGCGCCGCCCGTCCATCAATTCCGGTAACGGCTCGACCGACTGACCGTAGTCATCCAGCGAGATCCCATTCGGGATGATGTCGAACTCGGCCGGAAAATAGGAGTCCACAAACGAGCGCGCCGCTTCGGACACGGCGATCTTCGCGTCCAGCTTGTTGAAGAACATATCGAGAATGGCTTTGGTGTAGTGGTACAGCAGGTTGAACGGGCGGGCAGCATGAAATGTCCCGACATTGACCGTCCGCGAGTGCAGCAGCGCCGCCAGCGAGAGCATCGGCGTCAGCGGCTCATGGAGATGGATGACGTCGAACTCTTCTGAGTCCAGAAACGCCTTGACCTTCCCCAGCACGAACGGAGAGAACGTAATCCTCGCCGTCGACCCGTTCGAGGGCAGCGGGACAGCCATCCCAAGCTGGTACAGATGCCCGTCGTCCACCTCGCCGGTCTCCAACGATGTCGCCGCAAGAATCCGCGTCTGATGTCCCATCGCCACAAACTGGCGATCGAGCTGTGCGATATGCTCATTGACACCACCCTGGTGCCCAAAATCAAACGGCGAAACCAGCAGGATTTTCACGGGTAGCTATCAGCCTGTCAGTTAGTCAGACGGTCAGTGTGTCAGTTAGTCAGGCTGTCAATTGGTCGCGACAATCGCGATTGATACTCGGCCTTCAGGCTGACCGACTGACTGGCTGACACACTGACCCGCTACAAAAGCCCTCGATACATGCCACCATCTACCTGAATGAACACACCGGTCACGTAGCTCGCGGCCGGTGACGCCAGGAAGGTGACGACGTTGGCGAACTCGTCTGGTTCGCCGAGCCGCCCCAGCGGGATGCCGGTCCAGTCGCGGTCCAGCGCCTCCTGAACCGTCACACCGAGCGCAGCCGAACGTTGCTTCGCAAGATCCAGAACACGGTCAGTCTTCGTTGGCCCCGGCCCGACGCTGTTGACCCGAATGTTGTACTTGCCAAGCTCGTTGGCCATGCTCTTGGCCAGACCAATCACGCCGCTCCGGGCCGTGTTGGAGAGGATCAGCCCATCCAGCGGCTGCTTGACCGCAATCGACGTGATGTTGACGATCGAGCCGCCGCCCTGCTCTTTCATGTGCGGAACGACTGCCCGCGAGAGGCGCAACGTGCTCATCAGATTGAGGTTGATTGCATCGACATAGGCCGCTTCGTCAAACGACTCGAATGACCCGGAAGGTGGGCCACCGGCGTTGGCAATCAGGACATCCACTCGCCCAAAGCGTTCGATCGTCGTCTCGACCAGCCGCGTAATGTCGCCGGGCAACGTCACATCAGCAACAACAGCGTGCGCACTGCCGCCGTTTTCGGCTTCGATCGCCGCCCGCTGCGCATCGCTGGCCGCCGCTTCGATTGCCGCCTGGTTGCGCGAACACATCACGACCGTTGCGCCCTCGCGCGCGAGCTGGGTCGCGCAGGCGCGTCCAAGTCCCTTGCTGGAGGCGGCGACAATCGCAACCTTTCCCGACAGCCCAAGATCCATTGGCCGTACCTTCCGCAGTCGCCAGCGGGTAACCCCACGTCCCGAATCGGCATTGTAGCACCGGTGCGGGCATCGCTGGCCTGCACGCGCATCGCGTGGCACGCTCCACGCGACAGACCGCCGGTGGGAAGGACCGCGATGTGACGTCACGACCGTCAACAATCGACGCCTCACGATCCCGATCCGGCATTCGGACACCGTTCGCTGCCCTGCGCACGTTCGCCCGCGAGCAGGAGCTTGCACTACCGTCGCTCGTCTTCGTCCTGCACTGGATCGTCGTCGCCGGCTCTGCCGCACTCGCCACGCGCTACGCCCGCCGGATGGACACCGTTCCGGCCGTCGGCTGGTACCTGCCCGACCTCAACGGCATCGGCGAACTCTTCATCCAGCCGCTACGCAACTGGGACGGCTTCTGGTACTCGCTGATCGCCACCGAAGGCTACGACTACCATCCTGCATCGACCGCCTTTTGGCGGCTCTATCCGTGGTCAATGCGGGTCCTGGCCGATATCTTCGCCATCCGCGTCGAAACGGCAGGACTGATCCTCGCTAACGTCGCCTTCTTCCTCGCTCTCATCGTCTTCCGGCGTCTCGTCAGCCGCGGGTGGGGTGATGCCGTCGCGAACCGGGCGCTCTGGCTGCTGGCATTCTTCCCGACAGCCTTCTATTTGTCGGCCGTCTACAGCGAATCGTTCTTCCTGCTCTTCAGCCTGCTCGCCTACTATTGGGCGACCGGCGGCACGTGGTGGCGGGCCGGGCTGGCCGGACTGCTGGCCGCGCTGACCCGCAACGTCGGCGTCCTGCTCGTCGTGCCGCTCGGGATCATCTTCCTCAAGCGGCACGGCGTTGACCCGCGCCGCTGGCCCCGGACATGGCTAGCGGTCGGCCTGCCAGGGCTTGGACCGCTCCTCTATATGTTCGCACTCTGGCGCACCTACCGCGATCCGCTCCTTACGCTCGATGCCCAGAAAGGCTGGGCACGCGAGCAGGCGATGCCCTGGACGACCTTCAGGATGGCCTTCGACCAACTCGACCTTGGCTGGCTGCGCGCACTCATCGAATCGCCAACCTGGACGACCCTGACATCCCATACCGTCCGCTTCGGCTTCGCCGAGTACGAATCACTGGATATCGCGTTCGCGCTGCTGGCGATTCCTCTCCTGATCTACTGCCTTATCAAGCTCCCGATTGAGTACGCGATCTTTCCCGTCATGCTCTACCTGTTGCCGCTGTTCAGCCCGTCGACGATCCACCCGCTGATGTCGATGTCGCGTTTTCTCATCGTCATGTTTCCACTGTTCATCGCGCTGGCACTGTTGACGCAACGACGAGTCTCCTTTAGGCTGGCGCTTATTCCGTCGATCGTGCTGCTGGCGCTCCTGACAGTCCAGTTCTCCACATGGTACTGGGTTGCCTAGTCCGTTATGCGCGCGGACCGGATGCGCTGTGCCACAATCGGCGAATTCGAGACGCCGGGCGACGTACGACCGGTTCCGGCACTGGTGGCGTCTGCCACATGTAATTCGAGGGGGTTGAATGTCCAGGAGCTACCTGTCCCGCGTATCGCTGGTCCTCGTTGCGCTCGTGATGGCGTTCTCGATGCTGGCCGCCTGCGGTGGCGGCGACGACGATGACGGTGGCAACGGCGGCGGCGGCGACTTCCCTGCCCCGAGTGGGGCCGACCGGCTTGGTGAAGAAGACATCAGCGCGGAAGATGTCGACGCGGGAGATGCCGATATTTCGGATGCGAAAGCGGTTGCCTATCGAGTCAGCGACTCAAGCATGGACGATGTCGCCAGCTTCTACGAGAGCGACGTCGAAGACGATGGCTGGACGGTCGACGAGCACGTTGCCCTCGGTGAACTGATGCTCTCAGTCATGCACAACGGTGACGAGCTTGCCATCACAACTGCGATGACCGGTTCGGCGGCGCGTGAACAGGGCGATGCCGATCTCGGCGACCTGTCGATCGACCTCGACGAAATCGAGGATGATGACATCCTGATTGTCGCTGCGACCTTCACCTGCAACGAAGACAGCATCGACACCTGCATCACGGCATTGGACCTGGGTATCTAGCGCAGGCACAGGGGATGAGGGATGGGCAGAGAGAATCCGCCCGACCTCATCCCCCGTCGTCCAACCCTCGGATCCACTTCCTGACCGCTACTCCGATCCGCGCAAACTCGACCGCGACCGGACCGCGTGGATTTCCGAGCACAAGCGGCACCCCCTGATCGGCAGACACTGATAGTTGAACATCGAACGGCACTCTCCCCAGAATCGCCACCCCAGCATCGGCCAGCCGTGCTGATGACGCGAACAGGTCGATTGGCTCACCACAGTGTGGGCAGGTCAACGCCGCCATGTTCTGGACCATCCCGATTACCGGCACGCCGCGCTCGTTCAACAGCGTCAGTGTTCGCTCAGCGTCCATCTGGGCCAGATCCTGAGGCGTCGTGACGAAGACCGCGCCCGACAACGGCAGGTCGCGCGTCATCGCCTGAATCTCATCTCCCGTGCCTGGCGGCGCGTCGATCAGCAAACATCCGCATTCCAGCCGACATCGAACACGAGGTGGCGCAGGAGACCGGCGATCATCAGTGCCCTGTCCAGGCTGGTGGAACGCCTTCCGGCGTCACGAACCCGATCGACCACGATTCCAGCCCGTGTCGAACGACGGGACGCTGTCTGCGAGACGGCGGCGGAATCGATTGTCCAAACAGCGTTCGCATCGCCCTCGTCGGGCGCTCGGCGGGCCGGATACCGAGCATCTGCGGCATGTCGGGTGCGTTGATGTCGCCGTCCAGAAGCCCAACCGACATCCCCATCGCCGAGAGCGTGATGCCCAGGTTCGCGGCGACCGTCGATTTCCCGACCCCGCCCTTGCCACCAAGCACGACGATGACGTGTTTGCCCTCGCCAAACCCACGACCTCCACGATAGACCCTCGTCGGTGTTCGTATCTCGACCGCGCCGCCGAACTCCCCGGCCAGCGCTCCGTGCATCCGGCGCAGCTCGTCAATCGACGGCTCGATCGACACCCCAACGCCGAGCCAACCATCCTCGGACGCGAACGCCACGATCCGATCCGGCTCGACCAGTCGTTGCCCCGACTCACCAATGACCGAGGTGAGGACCCGCTCGACGTCCGCTCGCTGGGTCACCAGCCTGCTGCCAATCCATCGCTGCGCGGGTCCGTACCTCCGCCGTACGCTCCCAGCTCGCGACTGATCCGAATGCAGTGCGCGTGACCCATCGCCGAGTCCCACTCCTCGCCAACGACGACATTGTGACCTCGCCGCCGCAGGTCCTCAATCGTCGCCTCGCCCATTCTGGGCTCGACCCGCAGCCAGGGCGAGCCATCCGGCTCGGCACCCGAAACCCAACGTGGCGTTTCGATTGCCGCCTGCGGCTCCAGCTCGAAATCAACGAATCCCATCAGCAGCTGCAGTTGGACTTGCGCCTGCGCGTCGGCACCCATCGTCCCGAACACGATCTCAGGCTTCCCATCCCGCAGGAGCATCGCGGGGATCAGCGTGTGATAAGGTCGCTTGCCCGGCTCGATCGCGTTCGGGTGTCCCACTTGAAGCACGAAACCACGCCCGCGGTTGTGCAGGACCACGCCCGACTGCTCGGCCATCACGAATGAGCCGAATCCGAGATAGAGGCTCTGGATCAGCGAGACCGCCATCCCATTCCGATCCACGCAGCACAGATAGACGGTGTCGCCGTCGTCGTTCGCCGTCCTCGCCCCTGCCGTCCGCTCCAGGTCAATCGCCTCCCGGTGCCCAACCGCCGCCTGCTTGTCGAGGAACCGCTCGGCCGGGAATGGTGCAAAGCGCTGGTCGGCGATGAGCGCGTCCGTTCCGCGAACGCCCGCAGCTTCGTCTCGACCCAGGCATGGACACCCGCGCCGGTCGTGTGTCCAAACTCAGTAACTGGCCAGCCCTCGACGATGTTCGCCATCAGCAACGCCGTTGCCCCCTGAGTATTCGGTGGCAGCTCGTAGAGGTCATACCCCCGATAGCTGGTCGAGATCGGCGTCACCCACTCCGGCTGGTACTGCGCCAGATCATCCAGCGTCATCGGCGACCCACCAGCGTTCAGCGTCGCGACGATCTCCTCTGCGACCGGCCCAGTATAGAGCGCGTCACGTCCTCGCGCCCAATCCGCTCCAGCGTCGCCGCCAACCCCGGTTGTCGCAACCGCTCGCCAACGCCAACCTTCTGGCTCAAGAACGTGTTGCGCACGCCCTCGTACTCCTCCAGCCGCGGCCTCATCGTCTGCAAATATCCCGCGAATTTGGCCGACATCGGGGAGCCGTCACGCGCGTACCCAACCGCCGGCGCCAAGATCTCCGCAAGCTCTTTTGATCCGAACCGTTCATGCAACGCCGCCCAACCTCCGACAACCCCTGGGACTGTCACTGCCAGAGGCCCACGCTCCGGCATTTCGGTATGCCCCCGTTCGAGCATGAACTTGACCGTCTGCCCGTCGCCGCGTAACCAGACGCGTTCAGCCCGGACAACGATCCGTCGCGCGGGTCGTACACCATCGCGAACATATCGCCACCAACGTGGCACTGGTGTGGGTAGACTGCGTTCAGCGTCGCGTTCGTGGCGATGGCCGCGTTAACGGCATTCCCGCCCGCCTGCAGCACCCGCAATCCAGCCTGACTCGCCAGATAGTGCGGCGAACAGACCACCCCATTGGATGCCCACGTCGTTGGCCGTCCGGTTGTCATCCCACTCCCCCTCAATGTCCGAAAATCGCGATAACCTGTCAGTAACAGGCGCTGGCACTCGCCGCGCATCCTAACCGCCGTATGCCTGCCACCGCAACGCCGACAGATGATGAAGGGAACCGACATGGACCATGCAGCTCTCGCCCTCCGCCTCGACGGCGCCTGGGACAGCCACGAAACGATCGCTCCTCTGTCGGAAAGCGAAGGCCTCTCTTCGGTCGATGACGCCTACGCGATCCAGTCCGCCTGGACCAATCTCCGCGTCGCCCGTGGCGAACGTATCCTCGGACGCAAGATCGGCCTCACCAGCCGCGCCATGCAGGAAGCCGCCGGAGTCTACGAACCCGATTTCGGCGCACTCTGGTCCTCGCGCTTCGTGGATGCCGAGAACGGCATCGCCGAAATCCCGCACGCCACTTTCATCCAGCCCCGTATGGAGGGCGAGATCGCGTTCCTGCTCGGCAAGCCGCTCCGTGGCCCCGGTGTCACCGTTGACGACGTCCTCGCCGCCACCGACGCGCTGGCCGCCTCGTTCGAGATCGTCGATAGCCGCATCATCCGTAAAGAGTTCAGCTCGTCGACACCGTCTCCGACAACGCTTCCTACGGTGCCTTCACCCTCGGCCCCTGGGACCGCACTCTCGTCACGACCGATCTCCGCACGCTCGGCATGCTCCTCTACCAGAACGGCGAAGTCGTGGTCGAAGGCGTCGGCCACGCCAGCCTCGGCCACCCCGGCCTCGCCGTCGCCTGGCTCGCCAACAAGCTCGCCGAATTCGACATCACCCTCCAACCCGGCGACATCATCCTCTCCGGCTCACTCGGCCGCGCCATCCCGATCGACAAGGCGACTCCTGGCTGATGGAGCTCCACGGCCAGCCCCCGCTCACGATGCGCTTCCGTGATGCGCGACGCGTGTCGCGTGATCCCACGTCATTGATGACTGAGTGTCACAGTCACCTATACTCAGTCGCGTCACGCATCACGCATCACGCGTCACGGAGAATTGATGACTCTTACCCCCGGCCGCCAGCAATATCTTCGCCTGAAGGCAGAGCATCCGGACGCCGTCCTGCTCTATCGGATGGGGACTTCTACGAGATGTTCGACGAAGACGCGCATACGGCGGCCCGTGTCCTCGGCATCACCCTCACATCCCGTGAATTCGGGAAGGCGTCTGGCCGCGTCCCGATGGCCGGCATCCCGCACCACGCGCTCAACGGCTACCTGCGCCGCTTCCTGCGAGACGGTACCGCCTCGCCATCTGCGAACAACTCTCCGAACCCGGTAAAGGACTGGTCGATCGCGAAGTCATGCGCGTCCTCTACCCGGCACCGTAGACGACCCATCGCTGCTCGACGCCCAGCGTCCGAACTACCTGCTGGCAATCGCCGCCCACGGCACGCTCCTGGGACTCGCCTGGGTCGATGTCTCGACCGGCGCATGCGAGTACCGCGTCATGCCCGCCGATGAACCTGCGCCAGTCACCGCCTTCATCGAGCAACTTGCTCCCGCCGAAACAATCGGCCCCATCGCAGATGACCTTGGTGTGCTGGAGTCCTTCACGATCCGCCCGATTGACGGCGACTGGTCGCTCGACGACGCTGAACGGAGCTTCAGACACCGCTTCCCAGCTTGCGAGCCACCACGTCCCGCTGCTCTCCGCGCCGCCGCTGTCCTGATCGGCTACCTGGGTCGCGGTCACGCCGCCCTGCTCGACGCCCTCGACGCGCCAATCCCGTTCGATAGCAGCGGCATCATGCTGCTCGACCGCCAGACGCGCCTCAACCTTGAAATCGACCTCCGCCAGCGCGACCGGATCGATCTCTTCGGACTGCTCAACGCGACGAAGACCGCCCCCGGTGCCCGTCGCCTGCACGCCATCCTCGAACGCCCGCTCTGCGACCGGGTATCCATTGAGCGCCGCCTCGATGCCGTCGCAGAGTTGCACGCCGACGCTACCCTCCGCCTGCGTCTCGGAAAGGCGCTCGCGCCGGTCCTCGACCTCGAACGCCTGGCAACTCGGGTCGCGACCCGCGCCATTCGCTCGCGTCAGCTTTGTTCACTCGCCGAAACGCTCGCCGCCGCAGATCGCGTTCGCAGCCCTGCTGGACGGTCGCGTTCGCTCAGCCCTGCTGCGAGAAGCGGTCGCCGAAATTGAGACGCTGCCTCGCATCCAGGCCCGCATCAACGCTGCCCTCGACGCCCGAAATCAGCACGGTTGTTGCTGCCCGGTAACGACACCCGCCTCGACGCTCTCTACCAGCAGATCGACGCTGACCGAGCCTTCATTAAGAGCCTCCAGCACGACGAACGCGTGCGCACGGGCATCCGCTCGCTCAAATCCGGCTACAATAAGGTCTTCGGCTACTACTTTGAAGTCACTCGTTCAAATCGCAACCTCGTTCCGGCCGATTCACGCGCAAGCAGACGCTCACCAACGCCGAACGATACACGACGGCGGATTTGCGCGCGGCTGAGGCACGCCTCCCTCGACCGCATTGGAGAACGTGAGTCAGAGGTCTATGTCGCGCTCTACTCGAATATTGATCGCCAGCGAGTTACAGAACCTTCGCGCGACAGCCTCGGCGATCGCGAGTATCGATGTGTCAACGCGCTCGCCTCAGTAGCAACGAACGTCGCTACGTCCGGCCGGCGTTCAACGACGATACGCTAGTCGTCGCGGCGGCCGGCATCCCATCGTCGAACGCGAACTGCCACGGCATGTTCATCCCCAACGACACTGTCCTCCGAGCCAGACCTCGTCGTCTGCTCACCGGACCGAACATGGCCGGAAAATCCACCTGGCTGCGCCAGACAGCGTTGATTGTGTTGATGGCTCAGATTGGATCGTTCGTTCCAGCCCTGAGCCCAGATTGGCATTGTCGATCGGATTTTCACCCGCATCGGCGCCCACGATGACCTCGCTCGAGGGCAGTCTACGTTCATGGTCGAGATGCTCGAGACCGCACAATACTGCAGCACGCTACCAGCGATCGCTCGTCGTGCTCGACGAGGTTGGCCGGGGTACCAGCACCGAGGATGGAGTCGCCATCGCTGGTGCCGTCGTTACCGA
>CAVXOL010000018.1:0-411191 GCA_963763325.1 uncultured Chloroflexia bacterium | reverse complement strand
GCTCGAGGCCAGCAATCACCCGTAGCAGGGTGGATTTCCCGCTGCCGCTCGGACCGAGCAGTGCGGTCAGCGACCCGTCCTCAATCGAGAGCGAAACATTCTCCAGTGCCAGAAACGATCCAAAGTGCTTGGTGACGGCGTGCAACTCGATTCCCATCAGTTCCCTCGCTTCTGCTCGAGCACATTCATCGCGATCAGCGTCGCGAACGCGATCAATGCCATCACGACGGTCAGCGCATAGGCAGCCTGGACAATTGAAGGCTTGAAAGCGGTCCTCAGCATAGAGCGTCATCGTCTCGGTTCGGCCTGCGATCTTGCCGGACACGATACTGACAGCGCCGAACTCCCCAATCGCGCGCGCCGTCGTCAGGACAACCCCATAGCCGATGCCGGCCTGAATCGACGGGAGCGTGATGTGGCGAAACGTCTGGATCGGTCCCGCCCCAAGCGTGTTGGCGGCCTGCTCCTGATCGGTGCCGACTTCGCGCAAGACTGGCATCACCTCGCGGACGACGAAGGGCAGTGAGACGAAGATGGTTGCGATGGATCATCCCAGGTGTCGAGAAGATGACCTGAATGCCATGGTCGATGAGCCAGCCGCCAAACCAACCGTTGCGGCCGTAGACGATGATCAGCGCGAGACCGATAACGACCGGCGAGACGCCCAGCGGCAGGTCGATCGCCGCGTTGAACAGTCCCTTGCCGCGAAAGTCCTGCCGGACGAGAACGAGCGCGCAGAGAATGCCGAAGACGGTGTTGAGCGGGACGGCGATCAGCGCAATGAAGACCGTCAGCCAGATCGCTGTCAGCGCATGCGGCTCGGTCAGCGCCTCGATGACCGGCGCGATGCCATCCTCGAACGTGCGCCACAGCACAATCGTGACAGGGAAGATGACGATCAGGCTCAGGTAGGTCAGCGCGATACAGCGCATCACGATTCTAGCGCTGATGTCTCGTCCCCCATGCCTGAACCGCGTTGATCGACAGGATCATCAGCAGTGAGAGACTGAGCAGCACCACCGAGACAGCCGCTGCGCCGGTGACGTTGTCACTCTCGATCTGGCTGAAGATGTGGACCGACGCCACCTGGGTATCGAACGGGATATTGCCCGAGATCAGGACGACGGCGCCAAACTCGCCGAGCGCTCGGGCGAAGGCGAGCGACACGCCTGACAGGATCGCTGGCAACAGGCCGGCAGGATGATCCGGCGAAAGATCGTCAACGGGCCAGCACCCAGGGACGAGGCCGCTTCCTCCATCTCTCGCTCCATCTCCATCAGGACCGGCTGGACCGATCGAACGACGAACGGCAACGTCACGAAGAGCAACGCCATCATCACGCCGATCCGAGTGTAGGCGACGTTGATTCCGAGTGGTCCTTTCGGGCTGTAGAGCGCGAGCAGCGTCAACCGGCGATGATTGTTGGTAGCGCGAACGGGAGGTCGATGATTGCGTCGACGACGCTCTTTCCCCGGAATTCGTCGCGCACCAGCACCCACGCGATCAGCGTGCCGGTCACCGCGTTGATCGCGACCGTGATCAACGAGAGCAGAAACGTCAGCTTGATCGCGGCAACCGCCTGCCGGTTGGTGATCGCGTTCCAGAAGGTGTCACTGCCGCCCGCGGTCGCTTGCCAGACGACGGCGGCGAGTGGGATGAGGACGATGATGCTGAGCCAGGTGATCACGAGCGACCGAGAGACCAGTTCCGGGTTGATGCCTCTTCGAAAGGCGCGCTGACTGATCGGTCGTGCTTGGGCCGCGCTACTCAATTGGCACGCCCCGTTCTTCCTCGATTCGCGACCATGATCCCGTCTTCCGTGTCGAAGAACGTGTCGGTCACGTCCGCCCAACCACCGAGGTCGGCGATCGTGAAGAGCACGTCCGGCACTGGGTAGGTCGTGGCGTCAAGCTCGCTTGCCAGGACCGGTCGATACCCTTTCTCAGCGAAGATCGCCTGCGCCTCGGCCGAGCGAGCGAACGCGACAAATGCCTCGGCCGCCTCCGTGTCGCCCTCGTTGATGACAGCGATGGGATTCTCGATCAGAAGCGTTTGGTCGGGGATGACGTACTCGACATTCTCGCCATTCTGTTGGGCAGTGATCGCCTCATTCTCGTAGGCGAGCATGACATCGCCCTTGCCGCCGACGAAGGTCTGTAATGCCTCGCGGGCACTCTTGTCCTGAACGGGCGTGTTGGCGATCAGCGCTCGCAGGTACTCAACTGCCTCATCGTGAGTCTTGCCGACTTCCAGTTGCGACCCATAGGCGGCCATGATGTTCCAGCGCGCGCCGCCGGACGTGAACGGGTTCGGCGTGATGACTTCGACACCGTCCTTGATCAGATCCTCCCAGGTCTGGATGTTCTTGGGGTTGCCCTCACGGACGACGAAGACGACAATGGAAGTCGTCACCATCCCTGCGAACTCGTCGTCGGCCCAGTCCTCATCGACCAGCCCCTCGTTGACGAGCCGGGTAATGTCCGTCTCGAGCGAGAAGGCGGCCACGTCGGCTTCGAGTCCGGCGACGATGGCGCGGCTCTGCTCGCCTGACGCGGCATATGAGGTCTCGAACGTCACATCCTCGCCCGCATCCGTGTCCTGAAACGCAGGAATGATCTCGTCGTACGCCTCTCGCGGCGTGGAGTACGCGACGAGGGTGAGTGTCGTCGAGCCGCTGGCCGACGAGCCAGTCCCGCACGCCGTAACGACGACCGAGGTCAGCAGCGTCAGCGCGACGCACGTCCACAGACTCCGTCTCATAGTAGCTTTGCCTCTCAGGTGTCACACCTAATTCCGACATCGACGACTATTTCTATAGTGGTGATAGAAAATATGGGAGTAAATTTCGTGGCTGTTGCTGTTGAGGTGTGGTTGACGGATGTCTGAGGGGAAGGCTCTTTGCCAGCGTCTTCGATGCCGCACAGCAGGCCCGGCTGCGCAGCCTCATTATTGGATGTCGTGCAACCTATCGAAATGCAACCTCGATGCAACCTAGATGACGCGAACAACGACACCGGCCGGTTACGGCCGGTGTCGTTTTGGCTTCTAGATCATGAAACCGGGGGAGCCGACGCGGGGATTCGAACCCCGGACCTGCTGTTTACGAAACAGCTGCTCTGCCAGCTGAGCTACGTCGGCGCACTGGCAACCACCCACACGGAGCGGCACCAAATCGAGTATAGCACGCTCCCCCGCGCCCTCGCCAAACTCGTGCTACGCTACCAGGCACTCTGCGTTCAGCACGAACTACTCGGAGGCCAGATGGACCAGAAGGAAATCGAACGCGTTTACGACCGCTGTGAGCGCTTCCTGACCCACCATTACCCACGCTCTCCAAAACAGACGCTCCTCGACGTCGCAGCCACGCTCAACGACGACGACCGCGCCGACACCTACGGCAAAGGCGACATCATCGAATCGTTTGAAGCGCGAGTTGCGGATCTGCTCGGCAAAGAAGCCGCCGTCTTCCTCCCGACCGGAACGATGGCCCAGCAAATCGCGCTCCGCATCTGGACCACCCGCTCCGGTATCCCGACCGTCGCGATGCACCCGCGTAACCACCTCGATGCCTTCGAACACCACGCCTACGAGATCCTCCATGACCTGCGCGGCATCCGCGTCGGCTCGCCGAACACCGTCATGACGCTTGACGACCTCCAGGCCATCCCGGAGCCGATCGGCACACTCCTGCTTGAGCTACCGCAACGGGAGATCGGCGGTCAACTCCCAGCCTGGGACGAGCTCGTGGCCATCTCCGAGTGGGCGCGCTCGCGGTCGATCCCAAGTCACATGGACGGCGCACGCCTCTGGGAGTGCAAGCCGTTCTACGGCCGCGACTACGCCGATATCTGCGCGAACTTCGACAGCGTCTACGTCTCGTTCTACAAGTCCCTCGGGGCCATTACCGGCGCAGCCCTGGCCGGCCCAGCCGATCTCATCGCCGAAGCCCATCTCTGGCAGCACCGCCACGGTGGCCGGTTGATCCGCGCCTATCCCTACGTCGTCTCAGCCCAGCTCGCGCTCGACCAGCGCCTCGACCGAATGACCGCCTACCACGAGAAGGCCGTCGCGATCGCCAACACGATCCGCGACATCCCCGGTATCGAAGTCGTCCCCGACCCGCCCCAGACCAACATGCTGCATGTTTACCTGCGTGGCAACCGTGACCGCCTGATTGACGCCGCCATCGCCATCGCCAACGAGACCGGCACCTTCCTGACCTCCCGCCTCGGTGACAGCCCGCTCCCGGCCTGGCAGAAGCTGGAGCTTACCGTCGGAGACGCCACTCTCGACCTCCCAGACGACACGATCGGCAGCCTCTTCGAGCAGTGGCTCAACCGTGCCAATCCGGTCTGACCTCGAAATCGCAACGCGTCACACCCCTCGCGTAGGGGCGATCGCCGCAGCGTCGCCCTGCTCCCCTCACGGCCGTCCGAGCGGATACCAGGGCGACGCTGCGGCAATCGCCCCTACGCGAGTGGCCGTGAACCGAAAACCGCACAACAACCCACGCAGGACACAACCATCAGCGCCTCCCTCGGATGCGCCGCTGCCATCGCGCTCGTCGTCGTTGTCGTCCTGATCGCTTACCTGTGGACGCTGTAACGTTCGCTCTCGTCCGCCATCGCCGCGCTATCGGCGATAACGCTGCCGTCGCGCAACTCGATCAGCCGGTCGGCGAGGTCGATCAGGACCGGGTCGTGCGTCGCGACGATCGCCGTCACGCCCTCGCTGTGAACCAGCGCCCGGATCAGCGTCATGATCGTCCGCCCCGTCTGCGAGTCAAGCTGCCCGGTCGGCTCGTCCGCCAGTAGTAGTTCCGGTGCGTTCGCCAACGCTCGCGCAATCGCGACTCGCTGCTGCTCGCCGCCCGATAGCTCGTGGGGCCGGTGGCCCGCCCGCTCGCCAAGCCCGACCAGTTCCAGCAATACTCGCACCCGCTCCTCGCGCTGGGCGACGTTGACCTTCGCCAGCCGCAGCGGAATCTCGACGTTCTCTGTCGCCGACAGGATCGGGATCAGCCCGAATGCCTGGAAGATGAAGCCGATCTTGTTGCGCCGCAGGTCGATCAGGTCGGATTCGTCCATGCTGGACACCTCACGACTATCGAAGAAGACATGCCCAGCCGTCGGCCTGTCCAACCCGCCGATCAGGTTCAGCAGCGTCGTCTTGCCCGAGCCGGACCGCCCCTTGACCGCTACCAGTTGCCCACGCTGGACACGCAGATCGATCCCACGTAATGCCCGAACGACCGTCTCTCCCATCGGGTACTCGCGCGTCACCCCCCGCGTCTCGACGATCGGCTTGATCAGTGTGTCAAGCTCCTGCTCGCGCCGCCCCCAGGCGCGTGTCACTGGCCGATCCTCGCGATCGCGCGTCACGAACGGCGACGAGCCCTCGCGGGACGGCGGCCTGAAACGTTCGTGCGGATCGCTCATCGTCGGCTGTCCTCTCCAACCGTCGCCGGCTGCTGATCGTTCCTCGGCTGGTCCGGCCAGACGCCAATGTGGTCGCGTTCCAGCTCCAGCCGCACGCGCCGCTCCAGTTCGAGTGCATCGACGTATTCACGAGGGAGCTGCAACCGCCCGGCCCGGTCGAGGACCGCGAACTCTTCAGCGATAATCTCGTGGTCGCCGGCGTCGCTCAGTTCGGTCCGCCGCAGCGTCTCGCTACTCGTCCGTCCGTCGCGAATCGCAATCGTTCGGTTCACCTGCCCGGAGACCAGCGGGTCGTGCGTCACGACGACGACCGTCACACCCAGGTCCTGCGACACCGAGCGCAGCACGCCGAAGATCTCGGTCGAAGTAGCCGTGTCAAGCTCACCAGTCGGCTCGTCGGCCAGGATCACCTGCGGGGCATTCGCGAGAGCGACCGCAATCGCGACACGTTGCTGCTCGCCGCCCGACAGCCGGTCTGGTCGGTGTCCCGCCCGTTCTGCCAGCCCGACCAGCTCCAGAAGCTCCAGCGCCCGCGCGCGTCGTAGCTTGCCCGGCATCCCATCCAGGATCATCGGCATCTCGACGTTCTCCAGCGCCGTCAGGTAGGGCAGGAGGTTCCGTGCCGTTTGCTGCCAGACAAACCCGATCACCTGCCTCCGGTAGCGCGTCCGCTCCTTGTGGTCCATGTTCAGCAGGTCGTAGCCGCCGACGAGCGCCCGCCCTGCCGACGGCACATCCAGCCCGCCGAGAATGTTCAGCAGTGTCGACTTCCCGGAACCCGACGCTCCAACAATCGCGATCAACTCCGCCTTCTCGACGATCAGGTCGAGTCCCTGTAGCGCCACGACCTCAAGCTCAGCGATCTTATAAATCTTGACCAGGTTGTCGCAGATGATCTGCGCGCCCTCACCAAACTGAGGACGCTGCCGCTGCGCCGCCTGCTCGGTCAGCGTTCTGAAATCGAGGGTTTCCGTCGTCGTTGTCGTGCCTGTCATCCAACCCCCTCAGCCCAAACCGGCTCCAGGATTCCCCTGCTACCATACCCAATACATCTGTGAAACGGTCGATGTTCCATGTTTGGCGAAAGAATTCGAGTCCCATCGCGTGCGAAGAGGACCATCAATCATCCCCCAACCGCAACGCCTGCCCGAGACTCGACCGCTGTGAGAGCGACGACGTCACCGCGATCGCCAATGTCACCGTCAGCACCAGCCCAAGCCCCAGCAGCCCGATGTTGATCCAGTTGTAGTGCAACTCGACCGGCAAACCTTCGCCCGTAAATGCCTGAAGGTCAACCCCCGGTTCGACCAGCCGCGCGACAGCGACACCGAGCAGCGTCCCGGCCACCAGCGCCAGCACGACCAGTGGCAACTGCTCGACCACCGTCAGCCCAATCGCCTGCTCGCGGGACAGCCCCATCGTACGCAGGAACGCCAGATCCCGCGCTCGCGCCGTGGCCGTGATCGTTAACGCAACAATCACCGCCAGCGCCGAATATGCGCCCGCGAGCACCAGCCCGATTCGGAACCCACCCTGGACCCCCGCGATGAGCGGCGAGTCATGCACCTCGGAGTACTCAACATCCCGCGAGGTCAGCCGCGCCGACAACGACTGCTCGGAGAGCGTCTCCCGCATCTCATCGAACGCCCCTGCCGGAGCGCGCAGGAACATGGCCGTTCGGCGGAAGACCCGATCCGGGTTGGATGCCTCCAGCAATTCGATCGAGGTGATGACGAATGGCCGACCGATCGGGATGCCCGCGAACCGCTCCCGGTTCTCAACGACCACGAACGTCGTCTCGCGCCCGAAGACCGTCAACGCGAATGTATCCCCCGGCGCCAGCGCATTCCTCGCGAAGGTATTCGAGACGACAGCCGGAATCGGGTTCGTCGGCTGGCCGAAATCGGTTCCCTGCGGCGCTTCCAGCAACTCCGGCGGGAAATTTGCCTGTGCCGGCGTGCCCTCAGTGACCGCTTCGTACTCTTCCGCCTCGACGGCATGGAAGTAGGTCGACCCGATGACCGGCGAACGGTTCGAGAACTTCACGTCCGGCAGCAGATAGGACGTCGCGACCGCCTCGACGCCATCCACTCCGGAGAGGTCGATCGCCGGGAGCAGGTAGCCGGTCGAGGTGGCGTCAACTCGATAGTCGGCCCCCACCAGTTGCCACGACGACTCGGTCTGCCCCGTATCAATCGTGAACAGCATGATCGACGAGAAGACGCCGACCGCAACCGCCAGCAACATCACCAGCAGTGGCAGGTTGGCCGCTCCCGGCTGCCGCCCGAGTCGCCGAAACCCGAGCGCCGGCACCAGATCGCGACGCAACGACGCCGCCCAGCCAAACAGGCGCACCGGCAGCGGATATAACCGCAGCACGATCAATCCGGTCGCCAGCCCCAACAGAACCGGTACCGCCGCCAGATACGGATCCCACTGGTTGATCTCATCCGACGAGCTATCGCCCGTCAAGCCGCGCCGCCGCAACAGATAGACGCCAACCAGCGCCAGCACGATCACCAGCACATCGAGCACGATCCGCCGCAACGACACGCGTGTAATCGGCGCCTCGGACCGGTCAGCCGCGCCCAGCCCGCGTCGGATGATCGGCAGCGCCCCGGTCACGAGCAGCAACGTCGTCACACCGACAATTGCCACCACTGCCCAGACAGACCAGATGCTGTAGCGACCATCAACGATGAAAGAGGCAGCCAGCAATCCTAGTAATGCCGGCGGGACCGTCAGCAGTAATCCTTCGACAACCTGTGTCCCCGTCAGTTGCCCAACCGAGCCGCCGCGTCCACGCACCAGCGCAACCATCTGCCTCCGGCGCTCGGCCACCATCGTCGCGACCAGCCCGATGACGGCGAACGCGACCGCCAGCAACCCGATCGACGCCAGCGACAGCACTGCCTCGGTCACCTCACGCTGCGACAGGTAGCGCCGGAAGATCGACGACAACCCGGTCGTCACACCAGTCTCGCCCAGGAACGCACTGCTGAACGCTCCGTACTCCGCATCCAGTCGCCGGACATCGGCCGCGAGCTGGTCGAGGTCGCCGGCGTCGAACGCCGCCGGGTTGACGAAGTAGCGCCACGCGTACGTCAACGGGAACGATGTCTCTTGCAGATACTGCTGGTAGGCGCCGCTGGCCATCACGCCGGTCGCGTAGATGTGGACCTGCTGACCATCGTCATACTCAGCTGCACGGTCGATCGTCGGGATGCTCAGCCAGTACTCTTCCTCGACATCATTGACCTCGAACAGCCCGCTGATCTCCATCACGACATAGTTCTGCTGGTTGCGCGGCACCGAGCGCACCAGCCTGTCATCGCTGAATGGCTCCATAACCAGCTGCTGCCCAACCGTGACCGCCAGTTGACGCGCCGTCTCGGATGAGATCGCGACTTCGAAGATCGGCGCTTCCTCCGGATCTCCGTTGGTCAGGTCGCCGGTCACCGTCATCGTGTCCTCACGTGGGACCGGCATCTCTCCTGCGATCAGCGTCAGGTGTGCGTCTACATCCTCGTGGTAACGCATCGTGATGTAGCGCGGGAACGGATACGCGGTCGCGCCCGGCGTCTGGAACACTCGATAGCGGGGCGTGTCGATGACGTAGTTACTCCCCGCGATGATCTCCTGAATCGCGGGCGCCAGTTCCTCACGGAACTCCTGGCCTTCCTGGACGACACCAGCGAACGGGTCATCCCCATCCGTCGCGACCGGTATCCGTCCCGGCTGAGTCATCTGCAGGTTGCGCTGCAGCGGGTTGGCAATGTTCACCGAATGGGCCAGTCCGTCGTCGGCCATCTCGTTGAACAAGCGCGGAATCGCAGCGAAGACAAATGTCGTCACCAGCACGATCCCGACGACGACCGCGATCAGGTCACGCTCGGCCCGCAGCCGGCGCAGCAACGCCCGCACCATCTCCGGCGCCAGTGGAAATCCCGTCGAACGCGGTCGGGCGGTAGCACGAGCCATCCGCTACTCCTCCCCCAACCGCAGGACCGTCCCCAGCCCAACCCGACGCAACAGGATCGCCAGCGCCAGCACAACCAACGCCAGCGCGCCGATCGTGATCCCCTCAAGCAACAGGATGCTTCCCCACGGGATCGCGACGATAATCCCCGGCACGACCGACGATGCGTCCTGCGTCAGCGTCACGAATGGCAACACCATCCATGCCATCAGCAGCCCCAGCGCCGTCCCGCCGATCAGGCTGATCAGCACCAGCAGCCCGTTTTCCAGCGATAGCCAGCCCGATAGCTGGCGCGGAGAGAGACCGAGCGCCCGCAACAGCGAGAACTCCGTCAGCCGCTCGTGTGCCGAGACCGCCGCGCTGACGACGAACCCGATCACCGCGAACAGCGCCGCCGAGACGAACCCGAGCGACAACGCCCCGATGATCCCCAGCGCAACTGGATCGGTCCGTAGCAGCTCGGCCCGCGAGAAGCGATCGTCGATCTTCCAGCTCGAGTACGGTGCGTCGCCAAGCGTCCCGGAGATTGCCTCGGCGTCGTCGTTGTCGATTGCGATCCACCATTCGTCAGCTGAATCGATTCGTCCTGTCGTCTGGTACTGCAACGCCGCAAACGTCGGCAGGTCGATCAGGATCATCGGTCCGCTTTCGGGATCGACCGTCGGGAACGCGCTCACCAGCCCGACAATCTCCAACGTTCGCCGTGCCCCGGCGATCTCCACCTGGAGGCTGTCACCAACCTGCGACTCGGTCGCGACCAGGAACGCATCGCTGACGATCGCCGCCAGAGGAGTTTCCGCGTCTGGTTCGTCTTCGGCCACCGGCTGGATCGAATAGGTCAATGGGATGATCACATTCGCGCCGAACGCCGCGCCAGTGTCGAAGCCGAACGCGATCGATCCATCAGGTCGTGGCTCCAGTGGCGCGACCGTCGGCGCCTGGACCAGACCACCCACCTGCGAGTTGCTGAACTCCCAGCCGGCCGGGTTCCGCTCCAGCTCAATTCGCTGCCAGTCATCCCCATCCAGCGACTCGCTCGTCTGAACCGCTACCAGGTCGAATCGTCCAGCTCGTGGCACCTGGACCGGAATCAGCATCCGTGTCTCCACCGACACCAGACTGATGGGGAACTCGGGCGTGGCAGCCTGATCGCCCATCTCGAACGCCAGATCGACGATCAGCCGCTGGACGCCGCTATCCGGCTCAAGCTCGCCGGCTGGTAGGCGGTAGATCATCCCACGGACGTCCTGAACGACGATCGACGCTGAAGGCGATATCACCTGGTTCGCTTCTGGTGGAGCGTCCTCCGGTAACGCTGACAACGTCAACTCGATGTCGAGCGCGAGTCTCAATGGCTCGCCCGGAATCTCTACCAGTGGAATCGTGGGTCGTCGTGCCGCCAGTTCTTCCATCAATGAATCCAGCGATGAGTCGGCCAGGTCGGAACGGAAGATCACCACCTCTGCGGCCGTTGTAGCATCCATACCCACGACCCGCCCCGTTCCCGCCGACCGCGAGATGACGGCCGAGTTGCGAATGACCGGCATCGGCTCCTGGACACCCTCGACCTGCTGATACGCATTTGCGAGCGTGTGTTGCGGGATCGCCCTCCCGGTTCGCCGGTCCGGCGTCACCCGCATGTCCGCGCCAACCTGGTAGTCAGCCTGATCGCGCTGCGAATCGGTCCACGTCCGGGTGTACGACACCGCGAACAACCCGATCGCCAGCGCCAGCATCAGCAGCAGCGCCGAACGGGTGTAGCGCAATGGCCGCCGTGCAACCTGCCACGCGCCGAGCGACATGACCGCTGACCGGCCATTCGACACCAGGCGTTCGATGAACCGCGCCAGCAACGGGATTACCCGCAGCGCGACAACTGCCCCGGCCAGCAGTCCGATCGCCGGCGCCGCCACCAGGAACGGGTCGAGACCGAGCCGCCCCTGAACCGTCTCCGTGATCGGCGCGCCGTAGCGCCGCAACTGCCAGTAGGCGATCGCCGCCACAACCAGCAGCGCCAGATCGATCCCGCCGCGCTGGGCTACTCCGCTCAGCATCTGCCGCCCCCGAGATGCTCGCGCGTCGATGAATGACCGCGCTGCCAGGTAGGCCGGCAGGACCAGCGCCACCACACATGCTGCCGCCGAAATCGCCGAGAGCAGGTAAGCGCCGGTCGTTACCCGTGGGTCGAGCTCAAGATCGATCGCCGTCAATGGCCCAATCACGTTGAGCAGCCGTAGCGAGAAGGCGGCGATCCACGGACCCGCAATCGCTGCCGGCAACGCCAGCAGTAACCCCTCCATGAACGCCATCGCCGCGATCTGTCCGTTGCTGGCCCCGCGCGAGCGCAACAACGCCGTCTCGACCCGCCGCTGCTCGATCAGCAGCCCTGCCGTCAGTACCAGTGCATAACCCGCCAGCACCGCCAGCTGAACCGTCAGGATCATCACGCCAGTCCGCGTCACCAGCAGCGAACGCTCCGCCTCGCGCAGAATGTTGTTCAGGTCGGTCGTAACCGTGAAGCGCTGCCCGCTGCTGACACCTACGTTCAGGCTGCCCTCAAGCCGGTCCATGTTCTCGCGAAACGGCCCCACTTCGGCAACCGTCAGATTCGGGAAGGCTGGGAAAATGCGCCAGTACACATCAGCTGAGATGTACGTCGTCCGACTGAAGAAATCCTCTGGCGACACAACGAATGGTCCGTAGGTCGTGAATGACTGCCCGACCTCAACCCCGCCAATCTCCAGCGCCTCCTGGAACCAGTATGGATCGAGTGGATCGTTGATCGTGTATATGCCGACGATCTGCGCCGGGACGACGAAGTCCGACTCGCGGCGGCTCTCCAGCTCGACTTCCTGCCCGACGGACAACTCCAGCAATTCCGCCGTCGAGTCCGACACGACGGCCGCGACCGGCCCAGTCGAGAGGCCCTCCGGCCAGGTACCATCGACCAGCGTTGTATGGCTCTGGAGGTTGTCGAAGAAGCCGAAGACAGCCAGCTCGCTTACATCGCCCTCGGCTTGCCCTGGCAGAGCGAACGAGTCCGACCGCCCCATCCGTTCGACCGTCGCCCCGGTCGGCGCGAATGCGTTCCCAGCTTCGCTCGCGACCCTGTCGTTCATCGAACGGTAGTCCGCAGGGCGTACTCGCGACGAGATCTCGACATCCGCCTCGATGACCTCGGCGTCAGCCAAGGTTCTGTGCAGCCCGGAAAGTGTCACCGCTCCGGCGTAGATCGGCCCGGCAGCCAGGAGTGTTGTCGAAAGCAGGATGATCAGCGTCGCCGCTGCCAGAATCAGCCAGTCAGCGCCGGTGCGCTTGAGGATCACGCGCCAGGCGGCGGCGAACACCGAAATCATGAAAACCCTTTAGCAATCAGCCATTAGCGACCAGCCGTCAGCCACCCACGGCTGCCCCACGTCGCATCCCCCTGCGGTCCATCGTGCTGCGCGTACGCGTGCCATGCTACCAGAAGATACGCACAGAACGCGGCCAACGGTCGCAACGCCGACCTGTCCACAAGTACTTCGCGAAACCCGACAGAACCGAACGTTTCAGAATCCGTCCATGGCCCACGACGGTGATCCTGTATGGCTGATCGTTGGCGAGGAGAGCCGGAGTCCCCCTGTCGTCCTTCGCTGCCGGGTGCCCTGTGGACGGAGGACGACAGGGGGCCGGTCGACGCAGCCAATTGAATAGTGCGCTAGACCGAGTCGAACGTCAGTCGTCTGCCGCTGTCAGCTCTTCGGCGTCATCGGTGTCGTCCGCGCTGGCTGGCGCCTCGTAAATCGCCTCGCCACGATGCAGTCGGATGGCCGTCTTCGCCGTCTGCAGCATCGCCCGAGAGGTCGGCGCGTGTGCGGCCAGGTACCGCGCAACAGCAACCAGCACCCGGTTCGCCGCCGCCGGATCATCGTCCCGCAGCTCGTTGAATAGCGCCGTACCAGCTTCCAGCATCTGGTACGAGTGAAACTCGCCGTCTTCACGGAGCAGGATATGACCAAGCGTTGCAATCAGCGGATCTGGATCGTGTCCCAGGCTCAGGTAGCGGTGAACGACGAGCGCCGACTCGTTCACCCGCTGCTCCTGGTCGGTCAGCTCCAGCAGCCGTGCCAGCAGCATCCCCGCGTCGGTAGGCTCATCGTCCACTCGCCGATGCTCCGGCAACCGAGCGGCCGGCATGTTCAGGAAACGGTCCAGGTAGAGCCGCATCGCTCCGTGGAAGATCCCACGTGCCAGTTCCGGCGACGGAGACCTCTTCATCGATGCGTGCAGAGCGTTCGCGTATGTGAACGTGTGGAGAACGGTGATCCAGTCGCTGAACTCATTCGATGTATGGAATTTCGCCACCCGGACTGCCGCCGCGTACGACAGCGTCTGCGTCACACTCGTCAGCGGTGCGCCAGAGCGCAGCGCCTCGAGGATCGCCGCCGAAATCGCGTACGGGTCCTCGCCGAGCAGAACCTCTGTCATCCGATCACGGCCAGCCCAGCCTCCGTCACGCGGACCGGCCAGTGCGCCCTCTATTTCGAGGGTGCTCTCCTCGACCAGCCGGACGAGGTCTACCGGATGCCTCCACGTGTTGAGCTCCTCCGACCGGGTCGCGTTCGTGATCGCCGGAATGACGCTCGGCAGGATTTCCTCAGCGCGCTCCCAGCCTACCCGGTCCAGCATCTCGCAGGCTTTGTTGATGAAGTCCAGCGTATGTCCGCCATCAAGGAACAGGTGGTCGGTCGCCGCCGCCAGAAGCATATCTGCCAGCATCGTTGGCTCGACACCAGCCTTGATTGCTGTCAGTAGCGCCCGTTCTGCACCGTCTCGGTCCCGGACCTCGACGAACCCCCGCAACCAGCTCTTCAACCGATCCGGCGCGACGTCCCGCGTCGGTAGTTCGTCGAGCTGGAAGTGCGGCGCCTGATTGACGGTGTCACGCGCAACATGCACCAGCCCGTGGTAGAGCGCCAGCACCCGGTCTTCGTCGTTCAGGTGCGGCAGCATGTTCGTCATCGCCGACAGAATCGTCAGTCCCGATGTCCAGCCCGCCTCCCGGTAGCGCGCCCCGAACGTCCCGCCAACTTCGACCACCTCAGCCGGTTCGACGCCACTATCGACCAGCGCCAGCACCGACTTGACCATCACCAGGTTCAGGTTCTGCTCCAGCCCGTCTCGCAATCGGCCCTTCCAGCGCGTCCGGGCATCCTCGACAGGCGGCGCGGGATCGACGAACACCACGCCGTCCTCAACAATCACGGGATACGTCCGCACATCGTCCGCCCACGGATCGAAGGTCCCGCCGCTCTCCAGATCGAAGCGTGCGTGGTGCCAGTGGCAGGTCAGAATGCCGTCACGGACGCTCCCCTTGTGAAGTGGAAACCCCATGTGCGGACAGCGATTGTCGACCGCATATGGCCGCCCCTCACTGACGAAGACCGCGATCCCATGCCGCCCGCCTGACACGACCGTCGGGCTCTCGATCTCCTCCAACCTGCCAACCCGCACCATCGTTCCGGTCGCCGTTGCTGCCGGTGCTGCCATCTGGTCCCTCCAGTCATTGCACGAGACGCTCGCGCCGATGCCGCTCGCTGATGGTCGTCATCCTAGGCTGTACGCACCGGCGATTCATCGGAAGAATGTCGTACATGCCCCACTACGAGATTTCTCCGATGTCTCGCTGCTCATCATCTGGGATGATCGAATGCACCAGAGACCAGGAAAGACGAGGAGATGTAGATGAGCGCAACCCCCACCGGAACAATCGGACTCTTCGAGTTGGTGCTCGAGGTCGCCGACCTCGCCCGCAGCGAATACTTCTATCATCAGATCGTCGGACTCCCGATCGCCAACCGCTGGGATCCCAGCGAAGACGGACGTGAGGCGACCTTTCTCACCATCGGCCCACACGCGTTCCTCGGTCTCTGGCCGCCTGAAACCGCCGCGACGGCCATCGCAAACGGCCGAGGTGGCGCCCACGTCCACTTCGCCCTGCTCGTCCCGTACGGCACCCTCACCACCGCCCGCGACCGCCTGATCGCGGACGGCGTCGAGATCACCGCCGAGCTAGACTTCGGCCATGGCAACCACGCCATCTACTTCTCCGACCCCGACGGCCACGTCGTCGAGCTCACCGAACGTCGAACTGATTGGGCAGGAGTCGTGATTCATGACGCGTGACGCGTGACGCCTGACGCGTCGAGTGACCCAGAGCCGACGGTTGAAAGAGGACCAGCAGCGTCTGGGCAACATTGTGCGTCTCGTCACCCCCCCCCTTGCGACGACACCCAACTTCCCGTACTCTCGCCCCCCAGCCGCTCGTGAGAGAAGGGACTCCTCGATGCCGGAACGCACCAACGCCGATGTTGTTGTCCAGGAACTGATGGGGCATGGCATCGAGACGATCTACACCGTCTCTGGTAACCAGATCCTGCCGCTGATCGACGCTGCCGGCCGAGCCGGTGTCCGGCTCGTCCACATGCGCCATGAGACAGCCGCCGTCTACGCCGCAATTGCCGCTGCTGAGGTGTCCGGTCGCATGAGTGTCGCCCTCGTTTCGGCAGGTCCGGGCTTCCTTGCCTCGTTGCAGGGAATTGGAGTCGCGCGGAGCATGGAGATACCCGTCCTGCTCATCAGCGGCGACGCACCGGTCTCGCAACGCGGGCTCGGCGCATTTCAGGCGCTCGACCAGCAGACTATCGCCTCAGCCGTCTGCAACGGCTCGTTCGAGCTTTCAGCCGCCGATCCGATCCGCAGTGTCGCTGAAGCATGGACGTCGACGCAGGCGGTGATTCCTGGACCGGCCCATTTGTCGCTTCCGGCTGATGTCCTGGCCGCGCCAGCGAATCGTGACAAGCCGAACCTGCCTGAGCCGTCGCCGTGGCGATTTGATGAGGACGTTCCTCGCCGTTTGGATGAGATGGCCGTCGCCCTCAGCAGGGCCGAGCGTCCGTTGTTGATCGTCCGACCGTCGGTCGCGTATCGCGATGACGGGAAGGTGCTTCGGACGTTGACCGAGGCGCTGCGAGTTGGCGCTGTCGTCACCGAATCCCCCCGTGGACTCAGCGATCTCAAGTACGCTGAGATCTTCGCCCGCGCCACCGAGGCGGACTGTGTGCTGCTGGTTGGCCCGGCAGACTTCTCGGCAGGGTTCCTGTCCGAGGCGACGATCGGCAACCCGCGCGACGTATTCCTGATCGACTCGCCAGGCGATCCGACACCTCAGCGCCTCGACCATCTGCACGTTCGTGCCAGCCCACACCGTGCCGTCCGCTACCTGGCTGACCACATCGTTCACAACCGGAGTCACGAATCAGTTGCCGCCGACTGGGCCGCACTCTGGCCAATCCCGGCTCCGACACCCGCTCCAGCCGCTACCGACATTGGAATGCATCCCCTCGCCGTCAGCGAAGCCCTGCGTACCGTCCTTCGGCCCGAAGACACGCTCATCCTCGACGGTGGCGAATTCTGTCAGTGGGTCCGCTACGGCCTGCGCGATCTCCCCAACCGTCTGCTCTGGAACGGCAAGCTCGGAGCGATCGGCGGCAGCATCCCGATGGCTATTGGCGCCGCTGTCACGGCTGGTTCAGGCCGCGTCTACGCGATCCTTGGTGACGGCTCCGCCGGCTACCACCTCTCCGAGTTCGAAACCGCCGCCCGCGAGAACCTGTCCTTCACCGCCATCATCGGCAACGACGCCCGCTGGGCAGCCGAATGGCACATGCAGGTCGAACGCTACGGCCCCGATCGAACTTACTCGACCGGCCTCACCCCCGCCCGCTACGACCTCGCCGCCCAAGGCTACGGCGGCACCGGCGCGCTCGTTGATACCTCCGACGCCCTGCGCGACGCACTCGAAGCCGCCCTGACATACGCCAACCGCTACCTGCATCAACGCCATCGTCGCCCCCGAACGCAGTCCGGCGACAGTCACGCACTGAGGTGACTCACCCCAACCTCCTCTCCGGTGCGGGAAACGGCGCTTGACCCACGACAACGGAAAGCCCCCCTCTCCGCGCCGGAGAGGGGGTTGGGGATGAGGTTAAACCCCGCCTACACCCGCTCGACGACCGTTGCGATGCCCTGTCCGACGCCGATGCACATCGTCGCCAGTCCGTATCGCCCACCCGAGCGCTCGAGCCCATGCACCAACGTCGTCAGGATCCGCGCACCCGAACAGCCAATCGGGTGTCCGAGCGCGATTGCGCCGCCATTGGGATTCACCTTCGCTGGATCCAGCCCCAGCTCGCGCACGCACGGCAGCGACTGAGCAGCAAATGCCTCGTTCAGTTCGACCGCATCCAGATCATCAGCGGTTATCCCGGCACGCTCGAGCGCTTTCCGACTGGCCGGGATCGGCCCGACCCCCATTTGCGCAGGGTCGACGCCCGCGATCGCGCCAGCCACGATCCGCGCCTTCGGTGTCAACCCGAGCCGTCCTGCCGTCTCGCCGTCCATTACCAGCAGCGCCGATGCGCCATCATTGATCCCCGACGAATTGCCGGCCGTCACCGTTCCGCCATCGCGGAACGCAGCCCGCAGCTTCGCCAACGCCTCGATCGTCGTCTCCGGCCGTGGATGCTCGTCGCGAGCGACGACGACCGGATCGCCCCGCCGCTGGGGGATTGTCACCGGCACGATCTCAGCATCGAACGCGCCATTCTCCATCGCGACCCCAGCCCGTCGCTGGCTCTCCAGCGCAAACGCGTCCTGGTCCTCACGGGAGATTCCATAAGCCTCTGCCACGTTCTCAGCCGTCTCGCCCATACTGTACGGATGGTGCAATGCCGCCAGCTTCGGGTTGACGAAACGCCAACCAATCGTCGTGTCCTCCATCGTGATCTGCCCGCGCGGGAAGGCCGCCTCCGGCTTTGCCATCACGAATGGCGCTCGGCTCATGCTCTCAGTTCCACCAGCGATGAAAACGTCACCCTCGCCGGCCCGTATCGCCTGGGCCGCCGACACTACTGCCTGCATCCCCGAACCACAGAGCCGGTTCACCGTCTGACCGCCGACCTCGACCGGCAACCCAGCCAGCAGCGACGCCATCCGCGCCACGTTGCGGTTGTCCTCGCCAGCCTGATTCGTGCAGCCCAGGATCACATCCTCGATCGCGCCTGCCTCGATGCCCGTCCGATTCAGCAACGCCGTAATCACCAGCGCTGCCAGATCATCCGGACGAACATCCTTCAGCGCCCCACCGTACCGCCCAATCGGCGTTCGCACCGCGTCAACAATTACGACCTCACGCATGCTCGTCTCCCTTGCTCACCCTGAAAAAGCGCCTGCCAGTGTGAAATCTCGTTACCGGATGGTACAAGATAGGCGTACAACGACAGTCTCGTTCGAGGAAGAAGCGGACGAATCGAGTGCATGTATGGCAACCGCGCAACAGACAAAGTCGGCCATTCAGAGTCAGCGAATTGTCCTCCACAACATCAGTTGGGAGACGTACGAACACCTGCTCGCCGATCATGAAAATGCTAGTGCGCCGAGGTTCACATACGATCGCGGGGATCTCGAAATCATGAGCCCATTGCGCGAGCACGAAGCGATCAACCGGGCCCTGGCTTCGCTCGTTGAGGTAGTCGGTGAAGAACTCGAAATCGACTTCGACAATTCTGGATCCACGACGTTCAGACGCCGGGACCTGGATCGAGGTTTCGAGCCGGATTCGTGCTTCTACTTCAAGAATGAGTCAGCGATCCGCGATAAGCGAAGTATTGACCTGGGTATCGATCCTCCCCCGGATCTTGTAATCGAAATCGACATCACCCATTCATCGCTCGATAAGCACAGCCTCCTCGCCACCCTCGGTGTATCTGAGGTTTGGAGATACGATGGGGAGCGGGTTGCGATTCTCCTCCTCAACGACGACGAGTTTGTAGCGAGTGATCGTAGCCTTGCTCTTCCCAGTGTCACTGCCGCAGACATCAACCATTTGATCTCGCTGCTTGGCGCGTCGAGCCGGATGGCGTGGCTGCGAAGGGTACGCAGTTGGGCGCGCGGGCTACCGCGTTCGTAAGCGGCGAAGCCGCCAGACGGACTCCCGCTGGCGGCTTCGTCATGTACTTGACCTAGTTAGAATCGTGCCGCCGGCGACGAACTCGGCCCAATGGCCTGGTCCTTCTTGACTACCAGGGTCTTCGCGACCTTGTCACCCAGCCGCTGGTTCGTCGGCGACGTCCAGACCAGGACCGCAGCGATCAGGTAGAAGAACAGACCATCAATGATGCGCAGCAGCGTCCGCACGATCGATGTCTGCCAGTCTGGTGCCGAACCATCCTCCTTGACGACCTTCAGTCCGAGTGCCAGCTTGCCGACTGTGCCCCCGTACATCGTCTCCATCACGACGTAGTACGCGATGCCGATGATACCGACCAGACACGAACCAAGCGTGCCTACCGAGAAACCTGCCCCCGACGTTTCACCGGTGAAGATCGCGACGATGAAGCTCAGTACCCAGAAGATTACGATATCGATGATCGTTGCCCCGGCGCGGATGCCGACGCCTTGGCCGATCGCCGTGCTTGTAGCCTGTGCCGATGTATTCATTCCGATTCCCCCAACGATTCCAAACGCTTTTGCCGCTAAGAAGCGGCACGCAATCATCTTCCCCAACAGTCCAGGACGCGGACAAGCCTCCCTTCAGCCATCATGCGCGTACAGCCTCGCCCCACTCCGGATCGACACGAGCGGCATCGGGAGCCCGAATGTTGGGACGTTGCTGGTGTTCGTGGTTCGTTATTGCAGCGTAGCATGTCAGTATCGTCAGGGTCAATTAGGGCATTCATAACAATTCGAGGAAATTTGCATCAACGGCAAGTAGATGGTTAATTCCCGGCGATCGGGCTACCGGCATAGTCGTCCTGCCAGCCTTCGGTAGTGCCGCCCGTACCCTTTCACAATCGCTACCGGCCCCGCTCCAGCCCCGTCGTCGCTCGCCAGGATCGCCGGTGTCGGCAGCAGCGTATGCGCCAGCATCCGCACCCTCTCTGCCCGCGAACGCGCCCACAGCTGGTGACGGTCAAGCGCGGCCCGGTCATGCCTCCCTGCCCAGGAGATGTGAAACAGTGACACCGTTTCCGCCCACGCTACCATTGCAGCCGGAACGAAAGGCTCTAGCATCTGACGCAGCGCTTCGCACGCGGAGTCACGAGTCTCCCTCGCCGCCAGCGCGATCGCCGGATACACGAATCTCGCGAATCGGTTCAGCCCCGCATCTCGCGTTGCCAGATAGATCGGCATCGCTCCCACCTGCCCGACAGCACGTGCAAGGTCGATCAGTTGGATCGCCCTTGCCGTCCCTTCCAGCGCCGAGATCGACGCGTGGGTCGCCAGATGCAACGCCATCGCCCGCTGGGACGGAACCTGCCGGCTGGCCAGTTCAGACGTTTCGGCCAGCAGGTACGACGTCAGGTCCCATCTGAATCCACGAAACATCTCGACGATCTCCTCGTGGACCTCGACATCGCGTGGGTTGTCCGGGTGTTCGCCATCGCCGATCACCAGCGGGGGACCCGGCGCGCAAGCGGTGTATCGCCGGTGCTTCCAGGACACACCATCCAGGCAGTAACCAGCGTGCGCAAGCGCCAGATTCAAATCCTGGGTTCGCTCGCCGGACCCAGGCACGAGCACGTCCAGGTCAGCGAATGAACGCCACAGCACCGCTTCGACCGACTCCAGCAGCAGCGCACCGCCCTTGATCGGCATCGCCGTGTACCCTCGCTCATCGAGCGCCGCCAGCGTCTCCAGCAGCTCCGCCCGCATCAGCGTCAGCCGCTCTCGATTGCGCTCCACCTGTCCGACCAGCCAACCCGCGACTGGCTCCGGCGGAGCGATCTTCCCTGTTTCGACACGCAATCCGAGATACGAACCGAGCCCGTGGATTGCGCTCGCCTCCTTGACCGCTGCGAACCAACCATCCTCATCGACCGCTACGGTTGGCAATTCCCGATCGAACGCCAACGCCGTGACGTACTCAGTTGCGTTCCGCAGCAGCTCCGGATCCGATGTTGTCGCCCGCGGATCGTTCAAGCCTGCCGCCTCAGGACTCCCCAGGTCAGCTCCAGGTACTCGCTCGTCACCCGCTCCCAGTCGAACAACTCGCGAACCCGGACCGCTGCCTGCTGTCCCAACTGCGCCACTGCCTCAGGCGTCGATTCCGCCCAGCGCATCAGCGTCGACAGCTCCTCAGCATCGCGGAAGTAGCGAATCGTGTCGGCGCCGACGTGCCGGTTGTCAGGCGTGTCGCGTGCCAGCACACAGTTCCCACACGCCATCGCCTCGATTAACGCTGGATGCGTCCCGCTCGCCACGACCGGGAAGATGTACGCATACGCGTTCTGGTTCAGCTCCCAGTAGCCTGACCCGTAGATTGCGCCAGTGAAACGCACCAGTCCATCTGAATCGCGCCGCAACGTCGCTTTGTAGTCGTCTGCGTACGGGGCATCGCCAACGACAACCGTCGGCATCCGTGTCGCGGCCTTCCGCGTTGCTGTCACCAGGTCGTGGACGTGGTTCTCCGGCTCCAGCCTTCCGACATAGAGGAAGTAGTTCCGGGCCTCCAGCCCATAGGTTTCCAGCGTCCCGTTCGGGGGTGTATAGATCGGGTTGGCGCCGTACGGTATGTACTCGAGCTCGACGCCGCGCTGGTCTCTGTAGTAGTCGCGCACGTTCGGCGAGTCAGTGATCGTCCGGTTGGAAACCCGCACGGCGACCCGCTCCGCCTGCCGTAGACACCAGCGCGCGACCAGTGGCCACTTGTCTCGCTGCCAGTCGAGCCCATCGACGTTGAGAAGCACCGGCAGCTTCCCGGCTCGTAGCAACGCGCACACCGGACTGTTCCCAACCCCGAAGACATACACGATGTCGTAGCGTCTGAACACCGCGTCAATCGCCGAGATCGTCGAATGGACAATCGTATCCAGGTACTTGTTGCGGATCGTCGGCAGCTTGATCAGCCGAACGCCGCGAAACGTCTTGCCGGGATACTCGATCTGCGGCGTCCTGCAATAGACGCTGACCCGATGCCCGCGCTTCGCCAGCCGTGTCGCTAGTTCCTCGACACACGTCTCAAACCCGCCATAGTTGGCAGGGATGCCGCGCGTTCCCAACAGCGCGATGCGTAAGGTGGACCCATCTTCCGACACCAGCCTGACCCCTAACCAGCGACCAGCCGACACGACACTCGTTACGCAATGGGTCCGCGTGCCGGATTGTGCCGCACCTCCTCCCGACAAACAACAACGTCAGCCTTAACACCAATCTTTTATCGTCACGGTGTTTCTTCGGTGGAGGCAGTCGTCGGTTCAGAAACGTGTCTCAGCAGTTATGCGAAGCGAGTCCGCGTAGACATCCAGAACGTCGTCAAGAAAGCGCTCCACTCCATATCGTTCCCAGGCCGCCTTCCTCGCTCGGTCGCCAAGACGCGCTCGCAACCCGGGCTCGCTTGCCAGTCGCACCAGAGCCGCGGCAATCGAAGTCACCGTCTGCCCGCAGTACAGCCCCGTTACTCCATGCTCGATGATCTCGTCGCTGCCGCCGCCGTTGCGGCAGGCGACCACCGCGCATCCCGCTGCCATTCCCTCCAGAACGACAAGTCCAAACGATTCCGGACGCTGTGACGGCACGACCAGAACGTCTGCACATTCCAGCTGGTGCTGGACATTGGTCACGAATCCTTCGAAGTGCACGACACCATCAAGCCCCAACTCCCGTGCCTGCCGTCGGTATTGCTCCGCTCGCCATTCCTGCCCGGGCGGCGCTGACCCAAACACCCGCAATTCCACGTTCACGCCACGCAGGCGAGCCAGCGCGACCGCCTCAACTAGTTCTGCGACACCTTTCCGAGGAGTCAGTCGTCCCGCAAACGCAACTCGCAACGCCTCGCGTTGTGCGACGCGAGACGCCCCTCCAGCGCATTCCTCCCGTTCGAGCAGCCCTGGAAGGATGACCGTCGTTCTTCGCCGCAGGTGGCGGACCGGTCCCGCCAGCGATCTTGCCGTCGCACGCGAGTTCGCGATCAGCCGTCCGGGAAGGAACGCCAGCAGACGGTACACCAGCCGAACAGCCCGATGTTCGTCCGCGATGACCTCATGGACGGTCCAGACATGCGACCGTCGTGCTAGACGAGCCGCTATCGGCCCGGAAATGGCCGCGAGGGTGTTGGTGTGGATGATCGACGCCCTACTCTCCCGCGCCAGCCGCGCCAGTTGCCAGGTCCCAGCTGTCAGCCGCCACGCCAACCTCGGCCAGCCGACCGGCATCAGACCCGCACGCCGCAGCACCGCAAAGTCGATCCGCCGCACCTCAGCCCCGGCTGCGCTCAGCTCACGCGACAGCGCCCCGGCGTACGCAACGTCGCACGGCAGCGCGACGATGACACGCGTCGACGGAGTGAGCCTCCGCACGAGCGCGAGCAGGCAGCGGTCTGAGCCGTAGAGCTCGTCGCTCGGATGCACGAACAGGATCGTCCGACCACCCAGCGCGGTCGTCATCTCCGCTGCTCCAGCAACTCACGGTAGATCGCGATCGTCGCATTTGCCGTCGCATCCCAGGTCAGCCCCCTGGCCGCGTGCGCCGCACGCCAAACCCGCTCTCGCTCTTCGTCCTGCTGTTCAATGATGATCGCCAGCTCCCGAGCGAAGCCGTCCACGTCGCCTACTGCAGCGTATCGGGCTGCGTCGCCTCCAACTTCACGCAATGCCGGAAGATCCGACGCAACGACCGGCGTCCCGAATGCCAGCGCCTCAACGACTGGCAACCCGTACCCCTCATGCCGGGAGGGCACGAGCACCGCCGCGGCCTGCTCATAGAGCCACGCCAGCTCGCGATCGGTCACTCGCGCTACAACCTGGACCCATCCTTCGTCCTCGAAGGAGGCCGGCACACTCCCGACGACGACGGTTGCAATCTCAACTCCGGCATCGCGCACCTTTGCAACCGCCCGTAGCCCGGTCCCAATGTCCTTCCTTCGATCCGCCGCCCCGACCATCAGCACGAACCCCTGTCGTGCTGAGTCGTCGCGAAGCGCCTCCCCGCGCTGCTGACTTTCCGGGCTACAGCCGAACGATCCTTCGCGACGGCGCAGGACGACGGAGGAGCAATCCTCCCTGGCACAAGAACGCAACTCTGACAGTGCTGACCCATACGCCGTCACCCGCAGCCGCTCCGGCGCAACCCGATAGTATCGGGTGATCTCCGCAGCACTCGCTCTCGTTCCGGTTACGACAATCGCAGCCCGGCGCGCCGCCAGCGCCCCAACCGTCCGCATGTAACCACTCCAGACCCGCGATGGCCGCAACGACGGCATGAAATCGAGCGCATCGTGCAGCGTCAGCACAACTGGCCGCGGTGACAGCGCTGGTGCCATCATCGTCGCCTGCACGATATCGACCCGCTTGCGCCACGCCTGTACCGGCAGCCCGACCTGGGTCCAGAGCAGGTGCAACACACTGTTCACCGGCAATCTCACCGCCCGATGCCCGTGCATGAGGCGCGGCGATCGAAGCGCGACGACCTCCACGGCCGGATTTGCGACCAGCGCTGCATGCAATGAGCGCACGTAGCGAGCGGTCCCGCCGGTCCCTGTCGCCCAGGTCGTGTCCAGAAGTACACGAATACTGCTCATTTGCTGGAAC
The DNA here is from genome assembly GCA_963763325.1 of uncultured Chloroflexia bacterium. GTDB lineage: Bacteria > Chloroflexota > Chloroflexia > Thermomicrobiales > CFX8 > JBBECJ01. The sequence continues at coordinate 386,145 of CAVXOL010000018.1, read as the reverse complement.
CAGCCATCACGATCACGACCAGCGTGTAACCTCCCAGATCGATCTCCGGGCCGACGCCACCCGGCGGCGGAGCTAACCAGCTTTCGCCAACCTCGACGACACCGGCAGCCATCCCTGCCAGCGACATTCGTTTGCCTAGAATCGCCGCTCCGTGTGCGGGATCGAACACCGCAGTCGTGATCGCCGCGTCGGGAGTTCGGTCGTACGCGACGACCAGTCCCGCGTCGACGACCGCCGCATCATTCCCGATCGCGATCCTGACATCGTCAAGCAATCGATCAGCTCCTGCCTGACCATCAGCAACCGGACACACACACCGCGCGTCGAGCATCGCGTCAAGGTAGCGTTGCGCGATCTGGTCCAGTTCCGCGCTTCCCGCCACTGGCGGTAGTTCGCCGGCATCGCGAAGCCCATTGATCGGCGCAAGCGGCGACACCATATCCTGTCCACCGGCCGGCACCACGATCACGATACTGGCCAGCGCCACGCCAACCAGTGCGAGCCGGATACAATCCGCCCGACTCACGCGTCGCGATCCGCGAACGATCTGTAGAAAGAGGCTCGGCCTGCGAGTACATCGCCTGACTGGCAGGCTGGAATCAATCGCTCTACCGTCCTGGCTGCTCGGTCCGGTCATCGTCGCCGCGCTGACGATCGCGGTCGCTGGCTGGCTGGCGCTCAGCGACGCCCCACCGTCCGTGACGTGGCTCGACATCGGCTCACCCGGAGACGAACTACTCATCACAGGCGCCTTTCCACCCGAACAGAACCAGACCGAGTCGTACCGCTGGACAACGATCGTCGGCTATCGTAGCGGTTCCTGCTCCATCCGGCTCGCGATATCGCCTCGACATAGCCATCGCCTCAACCGGCGAAACTCCGCGCACGCTCCAGTTGAGTTGCCCCGGCGCTCAAATCGCGACACAGCTCGGAACCGGTCCAACCCCGCCCATTCTCTCGCTTGAGTGCCACTCCGATGGAGAGATCCCTGTCACGATCAGCGTACCGGAGACGCGTGTGCCAGGCGACGGCAGGCCGCTTGGCATCGCCCTCCGCGACATCCGCGTCATCGCACTCGATACCGCTACGATTGTCAATTGGCGCCTGCGCGCCGCCCTCGGTGTCTCAACCGCCATCGTCGGAATCTGGCTGGCGGTCGCCGCGCTCGCCGGTAAACGCACTGCAACCGCAGCCGCGTTCGGCTGCCTGGTTGTCGCCCTCGCGGTCAGCCTCCGCCGTCCGGATTGGATTGCGGTCGTCGTCTACGGGCCGTCGGGCGTCATCACGCTTGCTGCCGGGTGGGCGGCATGGTTGCTTGCGGAGGGCCGCCGAACTGGCCCATTCGTGCTTGGGCTCGTCTCCGTTGCAAGCTGGCGCCTCCTGCCAGTTCCAGACCCTGCTCGGCTACTCCCCGCCCTCTGGTCACCTCACGATGCGGCAGCGTTCGAACTCCTGCCCTGGCTGGCGGCGCTCTCGGTCATCACCGCGGCGCTCTTCGGCGGCCATCGCGCACCCTCACTCGCTGCAATCGCCACGCTCGTCGCCGCCATAACGCCGCTGGTGCTGATCGTGGTGCGACCGCTCCTCGAAGAATGGTCGCTGGTCGTCAATGGACCCGATTGGACCGACATCGCGTCGCCAGTTGGTGGTCTGCTTCTGGCCGCAACCGCCGCCGTCGCCTTCATCGCGCTACGCGCTCAGGTTAGCGCTTCGCTGCCGCCTCGACTCGTTCTGCTAACGACCGTCATGCTGGTGCTGCTGGTACTGATTCCGTGGCGCAACATCGTCATGGACCTCAACGGTGATGAGCCGCACTACTACGTCACTGGACACAGCATCGCCGCTGACGGCGACCTGGAACTACTCGATGACTATCTCGACCCCGACTATCTCGCCAACACGATCTCCCCGACCGGCAACATCGCCGTCGACCGCGCAACGAGTCCAGACCGCTACGCCGCGCTTGCCCCGACGCCCAGCAACGCACGCTTCCTGATTCCCGATCCGGCCACCGGACTCGCGCCCGACTCGACGAACCCGAGCATCGTGGTCGACGGTGCTGGCAACCGGGAGATGCTGCCTGCGCTGATCCCTGACGCTAATCTGGTCGTTCCATTGAGCGGCCCGTGCCACGTTGGCTCACTCCTGCTCGAAGCAGCCAGCGATGCCCCGACCACTGTAACCGTCCGCCTCCTCGACACAACTGGGATACAACGCTGGCAAGATTCGTTAGACCTGAATGGCGGAGTCGCCACCATTCGACCGCCACTCGACTCATCCACCTGCACCGAGGATTTCGCCGGCACGCTCGTGATCGATGCCACCAGCGACATCATCGCCCAGGTCATCGACACCGCCTCCGGCCTCCGCATCCTCCCAGCCCGCTCAGCCACGACCGACTGGCTCCTCGGCCCGCTCCCTCGCGATCAGTACGCTACACAGGAAGCGACGGCCCGGATCGCGCTTTTCAACCCTGGCCTGTCCTCCGTCCACGCGACGGTCACTGTCCTGACCCCACACGAGACCCTCCTGCGCTCGACCGACATCTCACTCGCTTCCGGCGCAACCTCGGTCATTGATGCAGACCTGCAGGACGGAGCGGCGGTCGCCATCAGCGCGACCTCGCCGATCGTTGCCAGCGCCACTGGCTGGCTACCCGGCGGCTCGTTCTCTCTTCCGGCGATGGTCAGCGTCACTGGCTGGACGCTTGATATCCCTCCGGTTGAAGACCGGGACGCCGGCCTCTGGTTGTCGCTCGGCAACCTGTCGCCAGAACAGCGAAGCGTCGCTGTTCAATACGACGACTCGTCCCAGACACTCACCGTCTGCGACTTCTGCGCCGACATGCTCCACATCCCAGGCGACGAGCAGCGCCGCGATGTCGTTGTTAGCAGTGATGGAGGACCAATTGCTGTCGCGGCCGTCATGTATGAGGAGCGTACTGGTGCGTTGCACTTTGACCTCGGCCTGCCGCTGCTGTCCGCGATGCCAATCCGCATCGCCGGACCCAGTGCCGCACCATTCGTCTCCGCGATCGCTACTATCCTGCTCTCGATAGGCCTCTTCGACCTCTTACGCCGTATTGGCGTCACAGAGCATCACGCCGTCTGGGGAGCCAGTGCCGTGGCGCTGCTGGCCCCGCTCTCACCCTACGCCGTCCGTCTCTACACCGAGCCGCTGGCCGCCTGTATCGTCGTCTGGTCACTTGTCTTCTGGGACCGCGCTCGTATCAGGCCCGGCTTTACCATCGCAGCACTGCTTCTCGCGGGCGCCCTCCCGCTCGTCCACGGACGCTACACCCCGCTCGCGTTCGTGCTCGCCACGCTGGCGATCGTCGTTGGAGCGCGACGCGCTCCAACGTCTCGCCGACAGGTTCTCGGACTGTCGGCGTTCACGATATTGCTGGTTGCGATCGTCGCCGTTAGTCCGCTCGCTGTTGCCCTCCGTGAGCGCGCGAACTCCAGCTACTTCTCGACCGAGTGGGTTCCGCACAACCTGCTCGGCATCCTGTTCGATCGTGGCAGCGGTCTTTTGGCTGTTGCTCCCTGGTGCCTGCTGGCCATCGCGGCTGGTCGTCGTCTTCATCCGCTCCAGCGCGTCGCCATCCTGCTCTGTTTCACGCAGCTCTCAATCGTCGCCCTTCGCGCCGGCGGCTGGCAGACCTTCGGAGCGCCCGCCCGCTACATCCTGCCGGTGGTGCCACTCCTCGCGTTGCTCGCCGTCCCCGGCTGTTTGCGCCTCTGGCGTTCAGCCGTCGGTCGAGTCGTCGTGACGGTGATCCTTGGCTGGAGCGTCGTGATGACGACCATCCTCCACTGGTTGCCGCTCAGCGGATACATCTACGACGGTCAATATTTCATCGACGATGCTCGTCGCCGGCTACCGATCCTGGCCCCGATCGAACTGCTCCCTGCGATCGCGCCAGCTGCCAGCTCGAATCTACTTGGGATCGCGCTTCTGCTCACGATCTGGACCTTTGTGTGGTCTGCAACCAGGCATTTTCAACACTGATTTCCCATTCAGACGTATCGTCGGAGGCCGGAATGATCTGGTAGCCTAGGGATGCGTGAGTCTGAATGGACATCGATCGTAGTGTTGGTCCCCGACATCTGACGAGTCAGGCGGCCAGGTAGATCGTCCTATGCCGAAGATTGTGTGCGTGCAACGTATGGTCAGCACCCGCGACACGATCATGATCGTCGACGACCACCCTCTCTTCCGGCAGGGTCTGCGACGCCTCATCGAAGACGGCTCGCGCTTCACTGTCGTCGCCGAGGCGTCGACCGGCTTCGAAGCCATCCGCCTGGCCGACATCCACGAACCGCACATCATCCTCTCTGATATCCAGCTTCCCGGTGTAACGGGTCTCAAGATCGCGCGAATCCTCAAGAAGCAGCATCCGTCAACGCACATCGTCATCGTCTCAATGCATATCGATGACGATCGCCTGTTCGATGCCGTCCGCGCCGGAGCCTCTGCCTTCCTCTCGAAAGACATCGAAGCGCAGGAACTGCTCGATGCAATCTCCCGCGTCGCCAACGGCGAGCAACTCATCAACCAGACCGTCCTCCAGCGACCGCATCTCGCCTGGAAGGTACTTACCGAGTTCCGTAGCCTTGCCGACCGTGGCGATGGCACCAACATCCCCAAGCCGGCCAATTCCGCAATCCCCCTCTCGGTCCGTGAAATTGAAGTCCTCGATTGCGTCGCTCAGGGACTCTCCAACAAGGAGATCGCCGACGCGCTCTACATCACTGAGCAGACCGTTAAGAACCACATGACGGCCGTCCTGCGTAAGCTCGAAGTGACCGATCGCGTTCAGGCCGTTCTCTTCGCTGTCAAGCACGGGTGGGTCGAGATCGGCACCGTTCAGCCAGAGGACATTGCCGACAATCCCCGCACGTTTGTCGTTGAGTAACCAGCTCCTGAGCATCGCTAGTTAAGAGCAATCCATCCGGGCAGTTCATTTTTGTCAACGAGGGCATCAGTCTTGCTGTTAACCGTTGAGCCAGCACTGCGAACGAATTCGCATCCGGCATGGGGTCTGGTTATTCTTGTTCCTGTACGGAGGGACCGGTATGTCTACCTCCTCGGAGCCGGTCGGAGTGACATCCGAACGGACACGGATCTGGTCGACGCTCGACACAGTTTCGGACGAAGGCCACTACCGCGTTGCCGCCTTCCCGGCGGACTACGCAATGACCGACGACGTTATCCTGCGTGACCTGGCTGGCCGCGCCTACCTGCTCTCGCAGGCAGAGAATCAGCCAGTTCCAATCGAAGACGACACCGCCAACTCGCTTGGCATGTTCTTCGAGCCGTCGCAGGACTCATCCTGGCACACTGCCTCGGAGCTACGTCGCATCATCTACGGCATTGACGATACGGTCGTCGGCATTCACTGACGACGACCGTATAGGGCGACGATACAGACAGAGAGCGGGGGCGCATTCAGCGCCCCCGCTCTCTGTCTGTATCGTCGTTGCGAATCGGTGGGGTCGGTCTTACGACCCGCAGCCACAGCCCTGCGATGTCCCAGCATTCATGCCGGTGTCGAATGAGTGTCCGCAGGCGCATCCCGTCACCGCGTTCGGGTTACGAACGGTGAAGCCGCCACCCATCAGGCTGTTGACGAAATCAATTTCCGCTCCGGCGATGTACATCGCCGAGAACTCATCGACCAGCAGCTTGACGCCCTCGGTCGTGACGACGGTGTCGCCCTCGTCCTCGGCCTCTTCAATTGACATGCCATATTGCAGACCCGAACAGCCACCCGGGGCAACGAAGACACGCAGCGCGTGTTCGGGCGTGCCCTGCTCAGAGAGGAAGTCCTTGAGCTGGTCGACTGCTTCGTGTGTAATCGTGATCATGTGCTTACTTCCTTCTGCGCTCCTTCAGGACCGGAGCAACCGTCGAACTCGTACAACTGAAGTATACTTCCGAAACCGATACATTTCATAACTATGACGCCAGTGGTTCCGCCTGTCAACAGGGTCTGCCGCGCCAGCGTCGGCCGATCACACCGCCGAGCATCGTGAGCTGATCGCGCAGCGCATCAGTATCGCGTCGGTATTCCAGCACAACCACCTTCGGCTGTACCTGCTCCAGCACCAGTCGCAGGAGTCGTACCTCGCACTCCCCGACGACATCATGAACGTCGTCCAGCCGCTCTGTATTCCCGTGCAGCGGGCAGGGACCGCTGAGATGCACCTCGACCAGCCGATCCAGCGGCATGCGCGCCAGCAACGCCTCCGGCTGAACCTCGAACCAGCTGGCCGTCACCAGCAGATGTCCGATGTCCAGCAACAACCCGGTGTCGGTCGCCTCCAACACTTCGCTGATGAACTCCGGTTCGCAGACATGCTCGTAGGCGCCCTCGGGGCAATAATCGAGGTTCTCCAGCAACAGTGGCAGGTCGAGATAGCTCTTCGCCTTCAGGACACTGTCAACGACTCTCGCCAGCAACTCGTCCCGCGCAAGTGGCTCTGACTCCGGCAACATATGCCCATCAAAGCGCACTCGTTCACACGCGAATCCCAGGTGCAGGCTGAACCACGGCGTCCTGGCCGTCCGAATCGCTGCGTTCGCTCGCTCACCCCATGCGTCGTCGATGTATGCCGGATCGGCGAGACTCACGTCCAGGTCGAGATTGTGCAGCAGCACCCGCCGCCGCACCCCATTCTCCGCCAGCGCACCCTCAAGGCTCCATCCCGGCGCCTCAACGATATCTACCAGCAAATCCAGATCCGGCAACTCCGCCGCCACCGGCGACCACGAAACTCCAAGCAACGCTGCCACAATACCGCTAGCCTCATCTTGACAATCTGCAACGTTCGATCAGCGCTTCGCCCCTACCTGGACGAACGGTTTTCTGTCAGGACGTTACAACGCAACGACCGGACCATCATTCCCCAAGCCGCCGCGTCAGATTCCGCCGCACCTCGTCGCCGAACTCCGCCGTCGACGACGCCGCAGCTCCCGCCGCGATATCCGCCGTCCGTGCACCAGCGTCGAGGGTATCGGACACAGCCGCTTCAACCGCATCTGCCTCAGCATCTCGCCCGAACGACACCCGCAACATCATCGCCGCCGACAGAATCGCGCCGGTCGGGTTGGCGATTCCTTTTCCAGCAATGTCTGGCGCAGAACCGTGAATCGGCTCGTACATGCCGACCTGCTTGCCGGCCGACCCTCGCCTCGTCGGCTTCTTTCCGTTCAGGCTGGCCGACGGTAGCATCCCCAGCGATCCCGCCAGCACGGCGGCTTCGTCGCTCAGGATGTCGCCGAACATGTTCTCCATCACCATCACGTCGTAGTCGCCTGGCCGGGCAATCAGCCGCATCGCGCACGAATCGACCAGCACGTGCTCGGTCGTCACATCCGGAAACTCCGCAGCGACCTCGTTCGTGACCGCTCGCCAGAGTTGCGACGTCATCAGCACGTTCGACTTATCGACACTCGTCACCTTCTTACGCCGCCCCGACGCGAGTTCGTAACCCAGGCGCACCAGCCGCTCGATCTCGTGCTCGCGGTAGATCATCGTATCGACCGCTCGCCGGCCGCGGCTCGTCTCCCACTGCTTTGACGGCTTCCCGAAATACAAGCCGCCAGTCAACTCGCGCACGATCAGCAGATCGACACCCCGCACGATCTCCGGCTTCAGCGGCGACGCATCCAACAGCGCGTCGAACACCTTGACCGGCCGTAGGTTCGCGAACAATCCCAGCGACGCCCGCAGCTTCAGCAGCCCCGCCTCCGGCCGATTGTTCCTTGGCTGGCTATCCCAGGCTGGCCCGCCGACTGCGCCAAGCAGGATCGCGTCGGCCTGTTTCGCCGCCTCGATCTCATCGTCGCGCAATGGAACACCGTGCGTGTCGATCCCGGTGCCGCCAATCTTCCCCTCGACGTACTCGATTCCGAAGCCGGACGTCCCGGCGACCAGGTCCAGTGTTCGGACCGCCTCGGCGATCACCTCCGGGCCGACACCATCTCCCGGAAGTAGCAGTACCTGAAACGTGCTCTGGTTGTCGCTCATGATCCGCTGGCCGCCTGCTCGCGCTGCTTGACACGCTCCGCGACCGCCTGCATCAGCCCACCGGCGTTGACGATCTCCTGCACAAACGGCGCATGCTGCTTGGAACTGTACGTGTTGCCGGTCCGCGTGTTGACGACGTAGCCCTCGGTCGTATCGATCTCCAGAATGTCACCGTCCTCGGCGTCATCGACTGCCTCAGGACACTCGACCAGCGGCAGGCCGATGTTGATCCCATTGCGGTAGAAGATGCGCGCATACGACTTCGCCATCACGACCGATACTCCGGCCCCCTTGATAGCGATCGGAGCGTGCTCCCGCGACGACCCGCAGCCGAAGTTCTTCCCGGCAACGATGATGTCGCCCTCCTGCACCTTCCCCGCAAACTCCGGATCGATATCTTCCATAACGTGCGCCGCCAACTCCTTGGCGTCAAACGTCATCAAATGCCGCGCCGGAATAATCACATCCGTATCGACATCATCCTCGAACTTCCAGACTCGCCCTCGAAACTGCATGTCACTCACTCCGTTCGTCGTGACGCGTGACGCGGAATCGGAGAATCGAGGACGACGCAGACTTCTCGACTCCCGATTTCCGCATCCCGCGTCACGACCTACGATTCCCCAAATGCCCGCATCATCCAATTGCTCTCGTTCTCACCGCGTTGGAACTCTGCCCAGAGACGTGCAACCTCCGACATCCGCACCCACTCCTGGCGGTGCAGGTCGTTGGCCCTCACCCACTCGTACATTTCGACGACCGTCTCCGGCTCGGTCCGTTCTGGCCCCACGAAGCGATATAGCTCACTCGCGATCCACTTCGCCGCCTCGTTGCTGCCCGGTCCTGATGTTGTCTTCACTGCCTGTGCTGTTGCCATCAGAATCACCTCTGTCCCCGACTCCCGTTTCCCGAATCTCGAACTTCACGCCATGTCCCGCGGCGACGCGACTTTACCTGCCACCGCGCTCGCCGCCGCCGTCTGCGGCCCGCAGAGGATAATCTCTGCCTCGCGATGCCCCATCCGGCCACGGAAGTTGCGGTTCGTCGTCGAGACACATCGCTCGCCCTTCGCCAGGACGCCCATGTAGCCACCGAGGCACGGCCCGCAGGTCGATGTGCTGAAGATCGCTCCGGCGTCCATGAAGACGTCCACCAGCCCCTCGCGACCCGCCTGCTTCGCGACTTCCTGGCTGCCAGGGATCACGATACAGCGCACCTCCGGGTGAATCTGCCGCCCGCGCAGGATCTCAGCAGCGATCCGCAAATCGGACAGCCGCCCGTTCGTGCAGCTCCCGATCACGACCTGATGGATCGCCATGTCCTCGACCTCGTCGGCGAACTTCGTGTTCGACGGCAGGTGCGGCAGCGCGACGATCGGTCGCAGGTTGGTCACGTCGATCTCAACCACCCGCGCGTAGACCGCATCCGGGTCCGACGCAAACGGCGTGTATGGCCGGTCCGTCACCGAATCGACGAACGCCTTCGTCTTGTCATCGAATGGGAAGATGCCGGTATCGCCGCCGGCCTCGATGGCCATGTTGGCCATCGCGATTCGGTCGTCCAGTGGCAGCGCGTCGATGACTGGGCCGGTGAACTCCATCACCGAATTCAACGCCCCATCAACGCCGATCACGCCGATCGTGTGCAGGATCAGATCTTTGCCGCCGATGTCGTCGGGCATCGTCCCGGTGTAGACGAACTTGATCGACTCCGGCACCCGCACCCAGGTCGTCCCAAGCGCCATCGCCGCCGCGATGTCGGTCGAGCCCATCCCGGTCGAGAAGGCGTTGAACGCCCCGTACGTGCATGTGTGCGAATCGGCGCCGATGATGATGTTGCCGGGGTTCGTCAGTCCGTTTTCCGGCAGGACCACATGCTCGATCCCGGCACGCCCGATTTCGAAGTAGAGCGTCCCCTGCTCGTGCGCGAACTCGCGCATGATCTTTGCCTGCTCGGCTGACTTGATGTCCTTCGCCGGCACGAAGTGGTCCGGTACGAAGACAACCTTCTGCGGGTCAAAGACGCTCTTCAACCCCGTCTTCTTGAATTCCGCGATCGACAGCGGAGCCGTAATGTCATTCGTCATCACCAGGTCAACCGCCACCTCGACGATCTCCCCCGGCGTCACCCGATCCCGGCCGGCGCCCTTTGCCAGGATCTTCTCCGTCATTGTCAGTCCAGCCACGTTTTCCCTCTCTCACTCCCCGTTTACGTGACGCGTGATGCGTCACGGCTCACACCGCCGCCTCAGCCTTCAACGGAGCCCGCACTGCCACCGCCGCCCGGTTCAACGCCGTCAGATATGCCCGGACGCTCGACTCGACGATGTCGGTGGCCACGCCGTGCCCGGCGTAGATGCTGCCGCCGACCTTGATCCGAACGACGACGGCGCCTTGAGCATCTTCACCCGGCGTCACGGCATCGATCCGGTACTCGACCAACTCGTTCTCGATTCCAATCACCGAGTCGATTGCCGAATACAGCGCGTCGATCTGGCCGTTGCCGCTGCCAGTCGCCTCCTGCTCGCGCCCGTTGACATCGATCATCACAGCCGCCTCGGCTCGGCTGTCCGACCCCGAGTGCGCCCTCCAGGCGATAAGGTGGAACGGCTCCGGCCCGTCGTGCTGGAGCGAATCCTCAACGATCGCGATGATGTCTGCGTCCGTGACCGTCTTCTTCCGGTCGGTCAGCTCGATGAAGCGGATGTAGAGCGCCTGCAAGCGGTCGGCATCGACCTCGTAGCCGAGATCCTTCAGCCGCTGGCGGAACCCGGCCCGGCCAGAGTGCTTGCCCATTACGAGCTTCGTCTGCCCCCAGCCGACTGACTCCGGCGTCATGATCTCGTAAGTCCCCGGATGCTTGATGACGCCGTCCTGGTGAATGCCCGACTCGTGCGCAAAAGCATTCGCACCGACGATCGCCTTGTTCGGCTGGACCGGGATGCTCGATGCACGTGACACGATTCGACTCGATGGAACGATCTCCTCGGAGTTGATCCTCGTATCGATGCCGCCATAGTAGTCGCGCCGCGTCCGCAACGCCATCACGACCTCTTCGAGAGCTGTGTTCCCGGCCCGTTCTCCAAGCCCGTTGACCGTCACCTCAACCTGCCGCGCCCCGGCCTTGATCGCCGCGAGCGTGTTGGCCGTCGACATCCCCAGGTCATCGTGACAATGGACTGAGATGACCGCACGCTCGATCCCCGGCGTATTTGCCTTCAGGTACTCCAGCAGCTGGACGTACTCCTCGGGCGTCGTGTAGCCGACCGTATCCGGCACGTTCAGCGTTGTCGCGCCCTCTTCGATCGCAATCCCGAACAGCCGGACCAGGTAGTCCCAGTCGGCCCGAGTCGCGTCCATCGCCGAGAACTGCACATCGTCGAGATACCCCTTGCAGCGCCGGACCGCCGCCCGTGCCATCTCCAGCACCTCATCCGGCGTCTTCCGCAGCTGATACTGAATCTGGATCGGTGACGCGTTGACGAACGTATGAATGCGCGGGTTCTCGGCCCCTCGCACTCCCTCCCAGGCGGCATCAATGTCCCCCAGGTGTACCCGCGCCAGCCCGGCGACGACGACACCCTTCACCTCACGAGCGATCATCTGGACCGCTTCGAGGTCCCCCGGCGATGCCGCCGGATAGCCCGCTTCGATGATGTCCACGCCCAGCCGCGCCAGTTGCCGCGCGACCTCGATCTTCTCCGGCGTCGTCATCGTCGCGCCTGGCGACTGCTCTCCATCGCGCAACGTCGTATCGAATACCAGGACCCTGTTACTCATCGTCTGCCTCCGTGTACCTCGCAAAGATCGTCACAACGAACCCATGCCGCGCTTGGCCCCTCATCGGGGCAGACTAAGCAGCAGCATCCCCCGCGACGAACGTCGCTGTCCCGGTGTCATTCGCAACTCGATTGTCGATACCCCAACCATCACCGGAACCACACCTCAGCAAGCCATCCAACAGGCAACAAAAAACCCGCCCCACATAGGGACGGGATCACCCGCGGTACCACCCTGATTGACGACGCCACGTTCCAATTACTCCCCTCTCCGCGTCGGAGAGGGGTTGGGGGTGAGGTCAGTCCACTCATCATCGCTATAACGGGCGGAACCCGGTCCGGCCTCAACGACCGAACGGCTCAGGTGCGAGTTCACGACCCTGCCGACACCGGGCTTTCACCAACTCCCGGTTCGCTATGAGGGTCCGGCCGCTACTACTCACCGTCATCGCCAGATTGTGAGCAATCTAACAGACCACGATGGAACCTGTCAAATCACCCATACGTCATACCTGCTAGACGCTGGCCCGTGCGCCGCCTACACTGCGCGCCACACGGCGGCAATCGCCACGTCAGTACCGGAGCGTTGCATGCGCGACAGCCGCCACAACCTGACATTCTCGCGCGTCGCCATCGCCGCCCTTCTCCTGCTGCCCGCGGTGATCCTCATCATCGGAAGCCTCAAACTCTCGTCAGACAACCAGCCAGGCATTATCCGCGGCCCGAGCGAGCGTGACCCGCAAGCCCTCGGCAGCCTGCCGTACGCGACGCCAACGCCGCTCCCCACCGCTGCCACCAGGCGTCACGCCGACCTTGACGCCATCAGCCACGCCGGCACGGCCATCGCTCGGACTGGTCCCGTCTCCCACTCCTACTCCGACGCCGACGCCAACGCCGACGCCGGTACCTCCGACGCCAACGCCAGAGCCACCCGCCAACCGCTTCGTTGTCCCCGTTATTGGAGTTCGAGCCGTCGTCGAAACGCGGGGATTAGACGCAAATCTCGTGATGCAGGAGCCGCAGGACCCATTCCAGGTCGCCTGGTACGACTTCACTGCCCGCCCCGGCACGCCCGGTAACACCGTCTTCGCCGGCCACGTCGACCACATCCGCGTCGGACGGGCTGTCTTCTGGAACCTGCGCAACCTCAAGATCGGTGACGTGATGGAGTACCACTCGATCGACGGGCAGCTCTACCGCTATCGTGTCACACGGATCACAACCCAGAGTGCCTCAGCCCCGGCCAACGACTTTGTCGCCCCAACATCCGTCGAAACGATGACCGTCATCACCTGCACCGGCAGCTTCGACCGGGGATCACTCTCCTACAACCAGCGCCTCATCATCCAGGCCACTCGCGAGATGCCGTGACCTGGAGCAAGGCACGCGAGACGACGTTCGTCCCGCGTGCCTTAACGCCTATGCCATTCGTCTCCGTAACACGACCACACCCGCTGAGGTCAGTCCAGCCCCGAGGACGACGACCGCGATGATCAGCGGTGTCGACGACCCACCACCGTCGTCGTCCTGGTCAAGTAGACCCGCCGACCCCGTACCAGGGAAACCTACCTTGGTTGGAGTCTTGGTCACTGCCTTTGTCGCTGTCGCGATCGTGGTTGGTGTCCGCGTAGCTGTCGCCGCCGGCGGGCGTGTCGCAGTCGCTGCCACCGTCGATGTAGTGATTGCCGTCGCCGTGGATGTCGGTGTCACCGTCTGTGTCACCGTCGTCCCGGTTGCCACCGCCGTCGATCGTTGTGGTGGTCGTCTCGGTTGGTGTCTCGGTTGTCCCCGTCGTCCCTGTCGCGGTCGCACATTGCGTCGCGACGATCGTTGGGTCGACCGTTTCTGTCGGCTCGGAGGGCTCGGTCGCCGTCGCAGTTGCTGTCCCAGGTGTCGCCGTCTCGCCTGCTGTCAGAACCGTGAACGTCACCTGGACGACATCGACGGTGCAATCCGGCACGTACGGCGGGACGTATCCGATGAAGCGCACCTGATAGTCGCCCGGCGTCGCCGTTGCCGGTATCACCAGCTGAACACTGAAGTTGCCTTCGCCATCAACCACGACCTCGCCGAGGAGGGTCCCATCGGCCCACTCGACCCGAACCGTGATCCCGGTCGCCCAGTCTGCCCCACTGGCCGCTATGGTCGCCCCGGCTGCCGCCGCTCCGGGTTCAATTGCCACCGATTGCGCCGTCGCTCCACCCGGCGCGAGGAACGCCATGCTCAGTAACAGCACGGCCGCAAGAATTCCCAGCCCGAACCGTCTCGCCACAATCATGACTCGCCAGGCCTTCCTCATATCCGTAAGCGGCGACGATGCACCGCCGGAGCAACACCGGAACGACTCGCTGGACATTGAACGATGGCAGGATCGTAGCGGCACCAGGACGTTACGTCAATAGATGTGACTCACCCCATCCGCTGCATATCCGCATGTCTGATCCCGCAACTCGCGCCGCGTACCGATACCTGGTATGACGCACGAAGGCGCGACTCAGTTCCCGCACACACGATCGACTCCGATAGTGGAGGATGTCTGGTGCGCAGCGCACTCCGCGCCGCAACGACCGGCGCTTCACTCTATTGGAGAGTGGAGTCAGTACGAGTTGGGGAAGTTCAACCGGAGAGACATCAGTCGTAGAACACGGACGCGCTCGTCAACAACACCCACGGCGGCGTACCGATATCGCCGCCATCTTCCAGGTTCGTGACCGACAGTGTGTTATCGTCAGACAGCCAGCCCAGATCTTCAACCACCCAGGCGACATCGGTCCAATCCTCATTACCGAACGGGCTTGGACCTTCCCAGACCGTGTTGCCGTTCAGCGAAATCCGGATTGGCACCTTCTCAGCACGCTCGTCGTCCATCCCGGTAATGACGATGACGACGTACTCCCCCGCCCCATCGTCCGCGTCAAATGCGGCGGTCGCTGTTGAGGCATCACTTCCCTGACCGTAAAGGTGGACAGCCGGCAGCCCATACAGGATACCGTCCGGCCGGCGGTATGCGCCCTCGAAGTCGCCCGCCTCCATCGTCTCGCCGTTCCCTTCCTGAATCGGGAACGGGATCTCCGACAGCGGGAGCGGTTCGTTGAACGCAACGTCAGGCGGCGGTGGTGGCTCCGGGGTGTTCGTCGGCGGAACCGGCGTCTCGGTAGGCACCGGAGTTGGCGTCACTGTTGGCTCTGGTGTCTGCGTTGGCTCCGGCGTCGCGGTTGGTTCCGGTGTGACGGTTGCGGTCGGCTCGGTCGTTGGCGTTGCACTCGGTTCGATCGTTGCCGTTGGTTCCGGCGTCTCAGTCGCAGTTGGCTCGACGACTGCCTCGGTCGCCGTTGCGTCGATCACTGCGCCGCCGGTCTGCGTCGGGTCGTCATCATCGTCGCCACCTGCCAGCGCAATCGCCGCCACCAGCAGGAACACGAGCAGCAGCGCCACCAGCCCGAAGATGATCCCCCACGGTCGCCGTCGTTCATCTTCAACGGCGTAATCATAGGCTGGCGGCACGCGTGGTGGGGCGCCAGCGCCAACGGCCGTCGTCACCGCCGTCACTCCTGACGGATCGGCGACTGGCTCTCGCCGTCGCGGTACGCCCGCCATTCCCGGCGACACCAGCGCGTCGCGCATTGCCCTCGCGCTCGGGAACCGTGCGGCTGGGTCCTTCGACATCGCCCGCAGGATAAAGGCTTCGACCGTCACCGGAATGCTCGGATTGATCGTTCTCGGCGGTGGTGGCTCTTCATTGACATGCCGGTACATCACCTGGACCGGGTTATCCCCTGGAAACGGCAACCGTCCTGTCGTCATCTCGTACAGAATCACGCCGACGGCGTACAGGTCCGTCTCACGCCCAAGCGTCTGACCGGATGCCTGCTCCGGCGCCATGTAGGCAGCCGTTCCAAGCGCCGTCCCGGACTCCGTTAGTCCCGCCGCCGCCGACTCCAGCCGAGCGATCCCGAAGTCGGTCAGCTTCAAATGCCGCTGATCCGACATCAGCACGTTCTGCGGCTTGATGTCGCGGTGGATGATCCCCGCCTCGTGGATGGCTGCCAGCCCGTCCAGGATCTGTCGCGTAAACTCAGTCGATTCCTCGACGTTCAGCGGGGCGTTGTCCCGAATGTAGTCTTTCAGGCTCGCGCCCGGCACATACTGCATGACGATGAAGGCGATGTCGTCCTCGCGCCCATAGTCGAAGACCTGAATGACGTTCGGGTGACTGATCAGCGCCGCTGCGCGTGCCTCGTTCTCGAATCGCGACGTGAATCCAGCGTGCCGAACATACTGCTCGCGCAGCACCTTGATCGCGACATCGCGCCCAAGCACCTTATCCGTCGCGCGATACGTGACGGAAAAGTTCCCCTCGCCAATCGCCTCACGGACCTCATACCGCCCCGCGAGTGTATGTGGATACGACAGAGCCAAGGCTCCTCCTGAGCAGGCACCGCGAACCTGCGTGCTTCACCGGCGCGGGCGTCTCGAACAGACCTGGCGAAACGCGCCGCTACAGTGGTACGTCACGCAATAACCCTTCCAAGCGCAATTACGTTACGTCACGTCGTTCGCTCGACTATCCTCTCCCATGATACCCCGCACGCTCGCCCATGTGTACGGACACTGTACCACGCGCTAGGTCCGTGATCTGGAGCCTCGCGTTGTATGCTCCGTCGTTAACGCGGCTGCACGCTGATTAACGAGAGGAACCCTCCTGTGTTCATGGACCTGGAACGTAAGACCCGCGAGGAGCTCGCCAGCCTCCTCGATCAATGCGGCGAACTGGCGGACGGCGTTCGCTACTTCGAAGGTGACGATCTGCTGGCGCTGCTCGACACACTCGATTCGTTTCGCGCCCTGATTGCAGACAATTCCACGACCCTGCGCGCCGCCGTCAGCCGCTGATCGACCACCTGTCCTGCTGGACAGTCGAATCTGTACCACCCGGCAGTTTCGATCATACGTACGCGGGACTATCATGTCAGCAGTGCTCGAACCACGCCCAAAGTGCGTGACGCGCACCGTGATATACGGATGGTGAACGACAACAAGCGCGGAAAGGAGGACAACGTGAATCGACATCGCACTGCCGGCTTCGCCGCAGCAATCGCGCACGATCAGCGCGTTGCCTTCGCGACCGCACCGGGAAAGCGACACGAATGCTGAGCCTCATCCAGGCAACGTAGTCGTGATCATCGCTGACCCGGGCAACCAGCCCGGGTTCTTCGTCTCTGGCCCTGCTTTGTTGGAAGGAGCACCACCGTGCAGTCACGCACTGACACGCTCGAAAGCCGCGTCATCCATGGCCCCGTCGTCATTCTGATCGGCGGCAGGATCAACTCCGGCCGTCCCGGCCCCCGCCGCGACCGCCGCTCACCAGTCACCGACAACACCCCCCTCGTCGCCTGACATGCGGCCCGACGAACGATCACAACCCTGAGGGCGGCTCACCTGAGCCGCCCTCGGCGCTTCTGCCCACCCTCATGTTTTGGTATTCCAGAGCTGACACCTACTCGGCTACCGCACCGCCGGTCCTCTGCTATCGCGTAGCGCGTCCCTCGCCGTCGTGCCTCAGGCGCCATCCCTCGATTCCGGTATAATGACCGGGTGTCAACGTACGTACACTTCTGGATCGGATGACGCCACAGATGGCTCGTATCGTTGCCTTCTTCAACCAGAAGGGCGGCACCGCCAAAACCACCAGCACCCTCAATGTCGCGGCTGCCCTCTCCGAGCGCGGGTACCGTGTCCTCGCGATGGACCTCGACCCCCAGGCGAGCCTGACGATGGCCTTCGGCGTCGATGTTTCCAGCCTCGACCAATCCGTCTACGAACTCTTTCTTGACGACGACCTGTCGGCCACAGCTGTGAGTCTTCCGACTAAGATCACCGATGTCCGCCTCGTCCCGAGCCATCCCGATTTCGCAACCGCCGAGATGGCGCTCATCAACGAGCTGGAGCGCGAGCGGCTCCTGCAGGCCAAGCTGCGCGATCCTGAGCTCGACGCCTACGACTTCATCCTGATCGACGCGCCGCCAGCCCTTGGCCTCGTCAGCATTAACATCCTCGTCGCCACCCACGACCTGATCATCCCAATCGAGCCACACCCGCTCTCGCTGCTCGTCCTGCCGCGCCTGTTTGAGACGGTCGCCCGTATCCGGCGCCTCAACCCGCAGATGCGCGTCCTCGGCTTCCTGCCGACCAAGGTCCACTCGACCTCTCGACTCGTCAGCGACATGCTGGAGAACCTGCGCGAGAGCTATCCTGAGATCCCGGTCCTGCCCTCGATCCCGCTCTCGATCAAAGGCGCCGAGTCGGTCGCCGCCCAGACCTCGATCCTGGAATACATGCCGCGTTCGCCGCTCTCCGTCGCCTACCGCGAGGTCGCCTCACTCATCATCGCAGCGACCAATGTCGCTCCTCGCCCGGCAGGAGCCGCCCATGTCTGACACAACCAGCACGACCCGACGGCGTAAGTTCTCGGTCGACGCCTTGTTCACCGATACCACCCCACGCGCCGTCGGCGTCGAGGACCTGCTCGACGCCAAGCGCATCCGCCGCGACCGGATCGAGCCGGACCCTGACCAGCCGCGCAACTACTTCGACGAAGACGCCCTCAACGACCTCGCCACCTCGATCCGCGCCGAGGGCATCCTCCAGCCGATCGCTGTCCGCTACGACGAGCCGCGCGACATCTACGTCATCATCCACGGGGAGCGCCGCTGGCGGGCAGCCGGCATCGCCGGCCTGGAGTCGATCCCGGCCGTCGTCCGCGACATCCCTGAAGATCGCCGCCTGATCCAGCAGCTGGTCGAGAACATCGTCCGCGAAGACCTCAACGCCCTCGACCGAGCCGCCGCCCTGCGTGCCCTCAAGCAGCAGATGGGCGATCCCGCCTGGGACACCGTCGCCGAAGCCGTCGGCATCCGCCGCAGCCGCCTCTTCCAGCTCCTCGGCACCGAAAAGCTCGAAGAGCGCGTCCAGGAAGCCCTCCGTCGCGGCATCATCAGCGAGAAGCAGTCGCGCAGTCTCCAGAGCCTGCCTGAAGACATCCAGCGCGACCTCGGTGTCGCCATCCTCGAAGGCCAGGTGCCACCCCAGTCCTTCAACGACTACGTCAACAATCTGCGCTCGCAGCAGGCAACGCCGTCAAAGCCACGCCGCCAGTCCGTCCCCGGCAACCTCCCGCCAAAGGTCGAGCGCGTCCGGTCCTCCGCCCAATCCCTCAACACCGCCCTCGGCGACCTCGACCTCAGCACCATCTCATCCCTCGACGAGAAGACCGCCGACCAGCTCCTCACCGCCCTCCGCGTCCTCGACGAACGCCTCCAGTCATCGATCAACGCCATCGAGGATCTCACGAAGTAGGGATGCAGGATCAGCGTATCCAGCGTTGTACGATGTTCGATACACCGAAAGGGGAACTCATGAGCGCCAAACCTGAACGTGACGTTGAGAAGGACTATCCGCTTCCGGACTTCATCGACAAGCTGCGACGGCTGGCCGATGCGCTGGAGCAGGGCAAGCAATTCGAGATCATGATCGCCGGTGAGCGCATCTACGTGCCGGTCCGGGCCGTCTACAACATCGAGCACGAGCGCGAAGGCACGGAGGAAGAGATCGAGTTCCAGATCAAGTGGAAGCTGGACTGAAGCGGCAAAGCTGTGAAATGAGCCGGGAATTCCCGGCTCTTTCCTGTCGATCTAATCAATGACGAGCAATCCACCGTTGGCCATGGTGTTAGCAGTCCGACCGGGGGCCAAGCCCAATGCATCAGTGTCACTTTCAGCGGCAGGTTGGCTGGCTGGTGCGCGTCCCAGGCCGGAGTTGATCGACCGCCACCCGCGGCCAGCCGACAGGCACCACGCCGCGTGCTCTTCGACTGGATCGATCGGTTCTACAACCAGAGAGACCTGCACTCCGCCCGGGGTTACCAGAGTCCCGGCGCATTAACCGAGGCCATGTCCACCATCAGGCTGGTCGCCTCATGTCGAACTGTCCACCAAACCGGGGCAAGTCCAGGCGTTGGGAAGCATCTACTGACGACTAGTTGCGTACGGAGCCACCTCAGTTGGCCTGGCAAGCACTGGGTCGATGTCTGCCGGGGAGTACGCCATCACCGGCGCCAGCGTGGTGATGTAGGGGCTCCATTGTGACCGCAGCCGGATGTATTCGGCAACCCCAGCCTCCTCATCCTCCAGCGTCCTGATGCCTGCCACCGCGGCCGTTGCCTGGCCAATTGATATCGATGTCGCCACGCCTCGACCGACGCAGCATCCGGTGCGGCGACGACACCCACCTTTTTGAGCCTGAATCAGCCCATTATCCCGAATCAGTGGCTACGTCTCAGGACGAGATGTCGTGATCTACGCGGATACACAAACAGCATGGAACGACTGGATTACGTTTGGGATGTTGCAACTCTTGTACACCACCTCATATGACTGTATCCATACAGAGCGGGATCGAGATACAGCTTCGCCGGCGAACTATCGCGACGAGATCATCGGCGGTATCCCGGCTCCCGCCGTTGTCCGTGGCACCACGCCGGGTGAATAACCAGCCCCGCACCGATCGTTAGCAGCATCACCCAGACGAGCAGGCCCACCACCAGGATGGCAGGTCCACAGTAAGACATGATTGCTCCACGGTGACGCTCGAAGAGAGACGCCACGCCGTAGAACACGCGCCAGACCGCCCGTGCGCTGTAGAAGCTGATAACGCCCATCCGGCTCCGCTCATAGAGCACCGTCAGGAAGACATCGATCAGCACAGCAATCATCAACAGCGCGCCAAGTGTCTGTTCCAGCCAGTCTGGCATCCACCCTCCGAGGCGACTCCAGCACGGGGCACCGACTCAACCACCGTCTCCATCGATCTCCGCGCGCCGAGAAGACGCGAGTGACCATGGGCAGCTGCGTAACAGGCCGTTGACCTTCTGCTTCGCTCTTGGCCACGAACACCGACGTGAAAGGCTGGCTGTCGATTCGGACCCGGAAAAGCGCGTACGGGCGTTGCCTGAGATCCTGGCCAGCGTTGTAGCGAGCCTGGCGGTGCAGCTGATTGGCTGTGAAGTAAAGGTAGCCGATCGGCGGCGACCGACATCGTGTCCGGCCACAGCATCCGCGCGTCGTGGACAAGCGTCTGCATCGATCCGTCGGGCTGGCGCCGCGTGATCGCGTTGTGCTCCCAGTTGGTGGCGTAGATCCTGCCGCCGGTCGTCGGTTTCCAGGCCGTCGGCGGCCCCGCCCTTATCGCCTTCATCGGTCACCGTCGACGCCACGTCCTCATCGGTCGAGTGTGCGGTCCCGAAGGGCGGATGTGGCCACGGTGTACCAGCCGGCGGCTCATCAAGGGGCATTACCAGAGCCGCTCACCGTCATGGAGATCGCAATGCCGTCCGACCCCATGCCGACCTGCTTCGTCGACTCGCCGGGACTGCGCTCCGGAACACCCGTCCTTCGGCCATCGGCACCATTTCGGCCAGGCGAAGCGGCCTTCGTGCCGGGGTGGTCGTGCAGCTTCCGCCACGCCTCGCCCGCTGCCGAGGTCGACGACGATGATCCCGTTCGGCCCCTGATCGGAGGAGTCCGTGATGTAGGCGAAGCCGGCCGTCGCCGCTGCGCAGGTCGAAGCGCACGTCGTTGACGTAGCTGGTCGGAAGCGCCACGTCCTGGTCGAAGAAGAATCGTCTGCGACGACCTCGATCGGTCGCCAGATCGACGGAGACCAGCTTGGGCCCGCCCGTACTTGGTTGGTCGGAACATCGGGCTGCCGGTGTCGAGGATCCACGAGCCGGTTGCCCGGGTCCACGACGACGCTCTGCACCGACACCAGGGCAGCCGGGTCCGCATCGCTCGGTCGGTGCCGGTTCGTCGGCCTCGTTCGGGTACGGCACCGCCGTCACCGCCGACCAGCTCCAGCCACCGTGAGCCGGTACTTCGTCGCCCCACTTGGGGTAATTGACGAAGATGCGCCCCGTGTGCGAGACGCTCACACCCGTCGGCATGGCCCCATCGAACGTCGCGACGAGTTCGAGACGTCCCGTTGGCTGCTCGGTCGCCAGCGATCGTGCCTGTTGTTGCTTGACCGGCGGGGTTGCATGATCGGGCGTAGCGGTACATCCCTCTGCCGTCTGGGTTGAATGCTGGAGCAGCCTCTCCCCGCAGTTGAAGTGCCGTCATCCAGATCCTATCATGGGACTCATTGCACATTCCGACCCGTACGCCACCGTGTTCTCGCCGTCAGGCGTGGTAGGAGTCCTGGTAGGGCTTGAGGACGATCTTCACGCACTCGTCCTGCTTGTCGCAGGAAGATCTCGTAGCCCTCCGGAGCCTCGTCCAGCGCGCAGTCGGTGGGTGATCGACGAAGCTCGGGTCGATCTCGCCGTTCTTGATGCGCTCGAGCAGCGGCTTCATGTAGCGCTGCACGTGGCGCCTGGCCCGCTCTTGATCGTGAGCGAGCGGTTCATCGACCGACGCCCATCGGGAACTTGTCGATGAAGCCGCCGTAGACGCCGATCACCGAGACGATGCCGCCGTTCCGGCAGGCCATGATCGCCTCGCGCAGTGCGATCGGCCGGTCGGTCTCCATGCGCATCATCTGCTTGGTCCGGTCGTAGGCGTACATCGACGCCGTGGCGCGTGCGCTTCCATCCCGACCGCGTCGATGCAGGCGTCCGGTCCGCGCCCGCCGGTCATCTCCTTCAGCGCTTCGAGGACGTCTGACCTCGTTCGTAATTGATCGTCTCCGCGCCGGCCTTCGTCGCGCGCCATGCGTCAGCCGGTAGGCGAAGCGATCGATCGCGATCACCCGCTCGGCGCCGAGCAGGAAGGCGCTCTTGATCGCGAACTGGCCCGACCGGCCCGCAGCCCCAGACCGCGATCACGTCGCCTGGCTTGATGTCGCACATCTCCGCGCCCATGTAGCCGGTCGGGAAGATGTCGGAGAGGAAGAGCACCTGCTCGTCGGTCAGTCCGTCCGGCACCTTGATGCGGCCCGACGTCCGCGAACGGCACGCGGGCGTACTCCGCCTGCCCGCCGGCGTAGCCGCCAGTCAGGTGCGAGTAGCCGAAGATGCCGGCCGGCGAATGGCCCCACATCTTCTCGGCCATCCAGGCGTTCGGGATTGGAGTTCTCGCAGAGCGAGTACAGCCCGCGCTTGCAGGCGCAAGCAATCGCCGCAGGCGATCGGGAACGGCACGACGACGCGGTCGCCGACCTTGAGGTTCTTGACGCTCGGGCCGACCTCGACGACCTCGCCCATGAATTCGTGGCCGAGGATGTCGCCCTTCATCATCGGTGGGAATGTATCCGTTGAACAGGTGCAGATCCGAGCCGCAGATCGCGGTCGAGCTGATCTTGACGATCGCGTCGCGCGAATTGAGGATCTTCGGATCGGGAACGTTCTCGACCTGGACGTTGTTCTTGCTGAGCCAGAGATTCGCTTTCACTGCAACGGTACTCCCTCCGGGCAGACGGATCGATACGGTAGAACGGCGCTATGCGTGGCTTCGCTCGGGAGGCTGGGGCGGGGTGCTGCTTGATGCGACTGCCACCGGCCACCGCCTCCGAAAGGACGACCTCACCGACCTCCATCACCTGCTTGAAGGCGCGCAGATCGTCGTAGACCTCGCGATCGGGTTCTCGGGGAAGAGCTTCGCGAGCCTGGCGACGACGGTGCCGCCCGGAATCGAGTAGGTCATGTCAACGTGGACCTCAGTGCCACGGTTGCCAGGGGCTGGAATGAAGCGGACGGTACCGGCGTTCTCGATGTCATCACCCGGCAACGAGCGCCACGCGATTTCTTCGTTGTGCGAATCGAGCGTCGTCTCGGCGTCCCACTCGATCGTCCTGCCAAACGGTGCCTTCGCGACCCAGTACGAACTGCGGGCGCCTGTCATTTCGACCGATTCGAGATAGGGCATGAAGCGCGGCAGATTCCGGAAGTCGTGCCAGAAATTGTAGACCTCCTCGACCGGACGGTTGACGGTGATGTATTTGCGGACCTCGGGGGTCTCGGCAAATGGACTGTTCTGGGTCAGATCCGAGTAGCGAGTAAAACGGTCGCTGGTGAGATAGTCGAGCGCACTGATGCCGAACACGGCAGCAATCGCGCCAGCGACGCGATCGGTATCGTTATCGTCCGAATTCATCGCGGCGGCCAGCAGGGTGATGTCCATCATATCCCCGGCAACGCGGCTCCACAGCCACGGCACCGGGCGCTCGCTCGACAGAATGCCGATGCCGGCGCCAATTTCGCGTATACCGACGAGCCGCTGAATCGCCCGGCTCCGATCGGTGTCCTGCACGCCGATCATGCGGTTGACAGCGCCGGGTGCGAGTAACTGGGCCACCCCCAGACCAATGCTCAACCAACTAAGACCCTGACAGATCTTCGGTGTTGTCTAAGCCTCGATCAACCCGGTCAGTTGATGGCACTCCCGCTGCCGCCACTTCGACCGGCTGCCAGCGTCTGTTGCCATCTCCGGCATTGATCACGTGGATCCAGAATCCGGTCGTCCGGCACGTTGCCATAATAGACCGGGTCTGTCGGTGAAGGACCGCTGCTCGTAGCGTTCATGCACGCTCTCCTGTCCGTAGAACGTGCTGTACCGTCTCGTGGCAACCTGAGCGGAGTCGTGGTGGAGGGATCAGACGGGCTGAATTCCAGCCAACGTCGTGTCGCGCCGGGCCTTCAATTCGTCGCGGATACCGTGTCGTCGATTCCGCGTCCCACGTCGACGCCATTGGGATGACAGATTGGGGCACCACATTCACTATCACTACCTGCGCACGGTGACAACTGATGCGGTCTGAACTGACCGTCGCTCGAATGTGGCCCCAGAAAGAGCCTCGCAAGTTGGACGCCAGCGGTTGGGATTCCCCTCAACACGCCGGATTCCTGCTGTTTTGGCTCGGTCAGGAGACATGCGGCAGAGAGGATCCACCCACCCAACCGGTCGCGCGCCTCCACTAATTTGTAGTCGATACCGACACGATGACGGAGATGCGCAACGGTCATCCCAGCGAGGCCGCCTCAGATCATCGGCACACGCGGACGCGTGGTCCTGTGCTTAACCGCACATTAGACATCTGGTGCTCAGGCTGCGGCAATCGCATCGCAACTGGCTGGAACGTGCTAGGCCGAAGTTGTCTGGGTCAACACATTAGGCTGATAAGCTGCATGTTCGCAGCAGCACTCATTCCCCGGCAGGATCCTGCCCTTGCGAACGTGAAATCCACGGCACTCGCGCCGCCGCTGACATCGCTCAGCGTCTGCCTGATGACTCACCTGGCCATTCACGGCCCCACCCGTCCCTACGCGCCTGTCGCTTTTCCGAAAATGCGGGAGACGCCTCCGCCTCCCCCGCATCCATGGATTCCTATGAACGTGTCACCGGCAACACCACCTTCGACGCCCGCACTGCGTCGTGGTGGATCGTGTTGTCCGCCACATGCGTCCGGTGATGCCGCCCAATCGGCTCGCCGGTGTTCGGGTTCGTGTCGAAGCGCGGGAAGTTGCTCGACGAGATGTCGACCCGGATCCGATGTCCCTTCCCGAACACCGCACCCGTCCCGTACATCGGGATCGTGATCTCGTAGACCTCGCCCGGCTTCATCATCTCCGGCTTCGCGAAGTCGTTGCGATAGCGGCAGCGGAAGATCGAGTCGGAGATGTTCACCGCGTAGCCCATGCGGGAAGTCCCGCGACGGCGGGAAGACATCGACGATCTTGACCGTGAAGTCCGTATCCGGCGCAGACGACGACACGTACAGCGTCGCCGAGATCGGCCCGACGACCTCGATGTCCTTGGCCAGCGGCGGCGTCTGAAAGACCACAACATCGTCACGCGCTGCCAGCGGCAGGTACGGTGGCTCCGCTCCGAGCGTCTTCGGCGTCGTCCGCTGGTCCTGCCCGCCGACCGTCACAATCGACCCCCAGCGCATCTCGTTCGGCAGCCGCGCCGCGATCTCGTCCGGCACCGGGTAAAAGTCCGACAGCGACGAGATGTTCCCACCGATCGTCGGGACCGGGTTGTCCGGATCGTAGCGGAATGATGTGTTGGCCTCCCGCACGTCCCGCCTTCTCGCGGCTCAGCCCACCGTTCGGTTGTAGATACAGGGCCGTCTCGACCGTCTCCGGCAGCGGGAACTCCTTCGCCGATTTCCACTCGCCGCCTCGGAACAGCCGTCCCTCGCGAGAACGTGTCCCGTCGCCGGTCCCCATCACGAAGTACCGCACCGGGTCCTCGCGATCGACTCCGTTGTCGATCCCCTTCAGCCAGTGGTCGAACCAGTGCAGGTGCAGATGATCGAAGTTTTTTGCCAGGTTCCCCGCTACCGACGCCGTCGGCCCGTACTCGATATCACCAGAGAATGTCTGATCGACCGTCTGCCCGCCGTGCGTCCACGGCCCCATCAGCAAATGGACCGGTCCCTGCTTGCGCTCGGTCAACCCGACGAAGTTCTCGATCGTCGCCCGCGTGTACGAGTCGTACCACGCCCCACACAGCAGCATCGGGATATCCGAGTGCTGGTCCCAGAACTTCGCGAAGTTGAACCCCGGATGCTCCCAGTACTCGCCGTAGTCCCCCCGCGTGTAGAGGTCCAACGCCCAGCGCTCGATCGACGGCACCTGCGCCAGCGGCGATAGCCCCGGCCGCAACGGCAGGTTCCGCAACCAGTCCGACGACGACACTTTGCCAAGCGCCGCCGCCAGTTCCGGGTCGTTGTTCCCGACCGGCGGTGTTCCCGCCTCCATGAACGCCCAGGCCAGGAAGCGCAACTCCATCGCGCCGTTGTGCCGTACCGACGACGAGTAGGCGTTCGCCCCCGCCTGATTAATGACCATCGTCGACAGGTGTGGCGGGTTCATGACTGCCGCAGCCATCTGCGTCCAGCCGAGATACGACGTTCCCATCATCCCGACCTTGCCGTCCGACCACGGCTGCGTCCCGCACCACTCGACCGCGTCGTAGCCGTCCTCGGCTTCCTGCGTCAGGAAGTAGAACGTCCCTTCGGAGCTGTAACGCCCACGGCAGTCCTGGATCGCCATTACGTACCCGCGCCGCGCGAAGTACTCCCCAAGTTGCCGCGACATGTCGGAGCGCTTGTTGTACGGCGTCCGGATCAGGATGACCGGGAACTGCCCGTCGACCCGCTCGTGGGCTGCACCTGCATGCGCCGGCAGGAACAGGTCGGTTGCCAGCCGCACCCCGTCCCGCATCGCCACCATCACATCGCTGGCGACCAGCACCCCATGTTCCGCCGCAGACTCCGGCCGCTCACGCCATCCGTCCATCTCGCCCCTCCTCGCTGTTAGCCGAATAGGGGCGCATT
Source organism: uncultured Chloroflexia bacterium (assembly GCA_963763325.1). Taxonomy (GTDB): domain Bacteria; phylum Chloroflexota; class Chloroflexia; order Thermomicrobiales; family CFX8; genus JBBECJ01. Next base: position 359,002 of record CAVXOL010000018.1, on the reverse strand, counting down.
GTATGACGGATTCTGGCAACCGCGTAGAGATACGATTCGTTCTCACGGCGAGTGAGTGGGGGCTACCGCACTCGCACCCGCATCACCTGCTCCTCATCTCCCGCCGAGAACCAGATCTCATCCTCACCAACCCACAACGGATGCGACGCCGACAGGTCCCCGGAGATCACCTCGATCGACAGATCCTTCGGATCGGCAACGATCACTTCCCGGTTGATCCCAACCACCAGCAGCCGACCATCCCCCGACCACGCCAGCCCGTCGCCCGGCGACCCTCTCGTCAACTCGACATCCCGCGACAGGTCGTCCACCGGCGCCAGATGGACCGTATCGAAGCGGCCATCATCTGCCGTCCGCTCGGTGTAGTGACGTACCCGCCAGGCAACCTCAACGCCGTTGATGCTGAAAGCCAGCTCACACAGCACGATTCCCTTGTCATCACCGCGTCCGACCAGTTCGATCACGTCCTCGACTGTCGCGCTGCCGTCATCCGCAACCGTCACCCGTCGCAATGCTGCTGCTTCCGGCATCCCTCGCGTCCAGTCGAGCGGCTCGGCAAACACGAGCGTCCGGTCGTCAACCCAGCCAGCCACCAGCTCCGGCTCGACAATCCTGTCCCCCGGCAGTCTCCAGGTCGTCACCCGTGAGACACCACCCCCCGCGTTCGCGATCCAGAGCTCAACACCGCCGGAACTGGTCAACGACGAAGAACGACGAGTTCAGCCCATCCGGCGATACCTGCGGAGCGGCATAGCGGCGTTCTCGATCGTTCCCAATCTCGATCGGGTCAAACTGAATCGGCTCCAGTGCCAGTGGCGCATACGGGTTCGTCGACGCCAGAACCGACAGTCGGCTGGCCGACCGGCCCACCTCACGCCCCCCTGACACACTCAGCAGCCCACGCGTCCCCGGCAGCCAGATCGCATCTTCGATTGAGCCGCGCAGCCGCTGGGTGTCGTCGCTGTCCGTCTGCCAGACCATGGGCGACCCGACTGCGAGGTCGGCGAGCGTCAGGAATGCCCCGTCTTTACTGGCCGCGCTCCCTTCGTCCAGCCGCGTCGAATCCGGCACACCTTCTACGGCCTCCGGAGCCGTGAAAATCGTCTGATCGTCTGCTTTTCCAGGTACAGGTAGCGCCTCATCCGGCAACCATCCCAGCAACCGGTCGCCGACCGAATAGGTCGTCAGCAGCACCGTCCGCTCTCCCTCCGGCGCCGATCGCGATCACGTCAGTCGCCGACGATCCCCAGCGTGACCATCCGGGTGATTCCGGATCGAGGTACGGCACCGTCACCTCGCTGAGCAGTACTGTCGCGCCGTCAGGAGACCAGACGACGCCCGATCCTCCGTAGGCTTCCGAAATCTCACCGCTCAACTGCTCCGGCGCGCTGCCATCGACGCCCGCTCGCCAGTACGACACCGCCGGCACGACATTCGCGCCTTCGACACGCAGGTACACGACCGCCGACCCGTTCGCGGCCGCGCTGATCGGATAGACGGCGCTGTCACCTCCGGCGTCCGTCAACGCCGTCACCACGCCATCCAGCCCAATCGCGACCAGCGCGTGTGGCTCCGCGTTCTGGATCGTCCGGCGCTCAGCCTGTGCAGCGCCGTCCTCGATCGCTTCGCCGGTCACCTGAGTCATGAATAACCGCGAGCCATCACCTGCCCAGACAATCGTCGCGCCATTCGCAACCCAGCCTGGAATGGTCACGACTGACTCTGTCAACCCGTTGTCCGCAATCGGCCAGATTTCGATCGTGAAGATATTGCTACCCGAGACGAGTGCGTCGCGATCCCGAACCCGCGCGACCGCGACGTACCGGCCATCTGGCGATGCCACCCCGTGGGCGATGCTCCCACGCAGGAACTCGCGCTGCTCACCCGACTCGATATCGACGATCAACAACCGGCTCTCGCGTTCAAACTGTTCGGAAAACGATTCCTCGGTTTGACCCTGCCGGTAGATCGGGAACACCCGCACCAGGATCCGTCGCTCGTCAATCCAGCCGGTCGGGTAGAAGATCACATCCTCGCCACCCCACTCGACCCGGCCAACCTCACTGCCATCCAGCGCGTTGATGATGACTCGGCTGCGTGACGACTGTGAATACTCGCCGTAATAGGTCATCAGCCGCGTCCCGCCCGGTGAGAGCATCACGTCCGCGCTGACGCCGCCTATCGGGTCGTCGCTGTCGAAGATCAGTCGCATGTCTCCGGACGCCAGATGCCGTGCCTGGACCGAACCATCGCGCAAAGCCGTCACAAGCCAGCCCGTGTATTCCGCTGGCGTCTGAGCGGTCACAAGTGGCGCCGGATCGCTCGACCCACCTGCCAGCCGGCTGAACGCCGCTCCGCCAACCACAAGCGCTATCGCGACTACCAGGAGCGCGCCGGCAGCCAGCGCGCTCCTGCGCGTCCGCTCCAGCCGCGAAACGCCCACCAACGGCCGATCGGCGATCTCCGCCCGCAGCCGGGAGAACTCTCCGGCAATCGATGCATCGATGACCCGCGACCGATCGACAACGCCCTGGCAGGCCGAACAACGGTTCAGGTGTGTAAGCAGTTCGATCCGCTCGTCCGGGTCCAACGAACGGTCCTCATAGCGCCCAACCAGCCAGGCCGTCTTCCGGCACGGATCAGGCATCGTCTCGTCGAGCGCCTGCCGACCACCAACCAGCCACTCACCTACCCGCTCGACACGCGCATCCAGCGCGTCCGCGAGGTCGCGGCCGTCCAGCCGCAGTCCAATCCCCAGCGCCAACGCGACCGCAGCTTCGGCCCCAACCCCACTCGCCGGACCAAGTATCCGTTCGTCAGGCTCGTCTCGCCTCCACGGCAGCCTGTCCAGCCAACGATCCATCCGCGCCCGGCCCACGGCATCACGCGCCACAACGCGAAGGTCGCCAGAATCGCCACCATCTGGCAATCGTCTGGCAACCTCATCCGCGTCACCCGGGGCAAGCACCAGCCGCAACGCAGCCCGCAACGCATGCGTATCAACCACGGCCAGCGGCGCTGAAAACGTCGAAACAGGAGGCGGAAGCGGATCGTTGAACGGCATTGTCTATCCAGGAACTCGATGTCTAGAAGCGAGTCGGGCTAACGATATTGATCACACCATTGCACTGAAGCGGGGCGTCGATCACCCCAAGCCTGCCATCATCCGACTCTCGCTGGCAGTCACACTCAATTACGAGGAGCACTCGCCCTTCCACATACGACGCCTACGCCACAGTCTGGCCGCCGTCCGCAACCAGCGTCGCTCCTGTCACGAAGCTCGCCTCATCGCTGGCCAGGAACAGCGCGCAGGCCGCCAGTTCCTCCGGCTCGGCGACCCGTCGCAGCGGAATTGCGCGCAACGCTCCCTCCATCTGCGCTGGATCGCTCATGACATCGTCGGTCAGTCGCGTCCGCACGAACCCCGGCACGAGCGCGTTGACACGGATGTTCTCCGGCCCATAGGACACCGCCATTGCACGCGTCAACGACACCAGCGCCCCTTTCGTCGCCGCGTACGCATGCGTCGGCCTCCCGGTCGTTCCAATAAACGCGCTGCTGGACGACGTCATGACAATCGATCCACCACCACGCGCCCGCAGATGAGGAATCGCTGCACGGCAGAGTGCGTATACCCCTCGCGCATTGACGCCGAAGGCCAATTCCCAGTGGTCGACATCGATCGTCTCGACCGTCCCGCCAACGACAATCGTCCCGACACCGGCGTTGGCGAACACGATGTCCACGCCACCCATGTCAGCCGCAGCCTGATCCACCGCGCCAGCGACACCATCGACATTACCCACATCGCAGTCGTAGAACCGCGCCTGCGCGCCGCTCCCCCCAATTTCCTGCACCAGCGCCTGCCCCGCTGCCGCATTCACATCCAGGATCGCGACTGTCGCCCCCTCCATCACGAACCGCCGCGCCGTCGCTGCGCCAATCCCCGTCGCCCCGCCGGAAATGATCGCAACCTTGCCTGTTAGCTGTGGCATTACAGCCCCCTTCGGCCCTCACCCTCAACCCCTCGCCCAGGACTGGGCGAGGGGCTCCCGACTCGATCTGGTAAACGTTCGTTCCTACTCTCCTCGCCCAGGATTGGGGGTGAGGGCCGACTCCGCCCACCGCTGCCAGATGGTTGCCGCGTACTTGATCCCATCGCGGTAGTGCTCCAACGTCATGAACTCGTTGGCAGCGTGTCCGCGCCATGCCGGAGGGCCGACCCCGGTCCCGGCTGCGGGAATCCCACCCAGCTTTCCACCCAGCCAGACGCCCTGCCGCCCCGACGCGTCGCCCGTCGGTTGGACGGTCGGTTCCCGATCGTAGACCTCTCGCGCAGCATTCACAATCACGTCGGCAAACGGCGTGTCCAACGCCGTCCGTGATGGCTCGATCCCGCCACGCCGGCCAACCATCTCGAAGTCCGCACACCCGTGTTCATCGAGGAATTTCCGCAACATTACGTCAACATCACCGGGGTCCTGGTCCGCGACCAGCCGGAAGTCGAGGCGGCACGCCGCGCGGCTTGGAAGGACCGTCTTACTTCCCTCACCCATCCAGCCAGTTTCGAAGCCGTTAATGTTGCATGTCGGTGTGAAAAGCAGTTGCTCGTGGGCAGCGACTCCCGACACACCGCCGATGAACTCTGTGACGCCGAGGTCCTGCTTCTGCGCCTCATCGTCCCAGACGTCAGCTTCCAGCATTTTCCGCTCGGCGTCGCCAACCGGCCGGATCTTGTCGTAGAACCCCGGCAGGTTGATCCGTCCGTCCGGACCTTTCAGCTCGTTCAGCGCCCAGATCAGCCGCCAGGCAGGGTTCTGGACCAGCCGCGCCCGCGCCGAGTGAAGATCCTTCTCAGCACCCTGGACTCTGATCTCGACGGAGTACAACCCACTCGACCCGAAGTTGATCCGAGGCTTGTTCCCCGCCGCAAACCCACCATCGAACGATAGCGCCGCGTCAGCCGCCAGCAGCTCCGTGTTCGCATCCACAAACGCCGGCAAGCTCGGGCTCCCACTCTCCTCCTCGCCGTCGAACAGCAGCTTGATGTTGCATGGCAGCGGCACACCTGCCTCGCGGAACGCATCAATCGCCATCAGGTGACAGAGCAGGTTCCCCTTTGCGTCTGTCGTCCCGCGCCCGTACATGATTCCGTCATGAATCTCCGCCCCGAATGGCGGATACTCCCAGTCGTCCAGCGGCTCCGGAGGCTGGACATCGTAGTGGTTGTAGATCACCAGCGTTGGCGCATTGACCACGGTCGTCCGGATCTCACCGAAGACAACTGGCCGCCCCGCCGTCTCCATCACCCGCGCCTCGATCCCCAGCTCAGTCATCATCGACACCAGCAGCTCTGCGCATTCCCGGACACCGATGTTCTGCGCCGAGATACTCGGCTGCCGCACCACTCGCTGCAACGCCGCAACGTGCTCCTCGGCCCGCTCGTCAATCTTCCGCAACACCGCCTCAAGACTCATGGCATCCTCCTCCCTGTCTCGTCGCCATTCTCACCGCAATTGCTCGAATGTCAAAGCCACGCTCGGCCGCAGTCCAATGTGACCAAATCTGCCGCCACTCGTCGCAGGCGTCCGCGATACTCTGCTCTATGTACCTGCACTGGAACGGGACGGGCACACCGTGAAGGCGAGCCAGTCATGTCTCGACAATCTGGCTTCAGACGATCTCAGCGCCGATCTGGACGAATTTGCCCGGGAGTCAACGGATCACCAGTTGAGAGGTCGTCCAGATTGGCTACGAAGCATTCGACGTCCCGGAAATCACCGAGACGTTGGGGTGACGAGAGTATCGTCCGAGCGACACATCCGTTTGATTACGCCCGATGAAGGACGATCATGGTGAATCTGACGTGAGTGTCAATCACGACGCTATCTTGCCGAAGACCTCCTTCGACGCAAACTGGACCGGGCGTGACGGCGGTTTTCGCTGACGCGGGGCCGCTGTATGCGCTTGCATTCAGGCCTGTCCAGTACCACGACACGTGGTCCTGCCGACCTTGAACGCCTCATCGAGCGCTGGCGAGTCGTCGTGCTTTCTCAACGGTCTTGAGTGTCACAGATTGATTCTGCGCAGTTCCGAGGCTAAGTATGCATCCAGGGTTCGATGAACTGCGAGCACAGCCGAGTTTGTCAATCCAGCAGAGGACGACTACGTTGCTGCAGCCATCGCGATGTTGCGATACCCTGTTCAACCGATTTCATTGGCTGATGGCGTTCTAGCGGTTGTGAGTCAACGGATAGGCTTGCCAGTCTGGACCTTCGATCATCACTTCGATGTGATGCGGATCGACTGTTGGCGATAGCCATCTTCGTCAACAAATACCGAAAGCCCCTCCTCTATTCGAGAAGGGGCCAACGAGAAATTTCAATCCGCTTCGCTGGAATCCTACGAGTACCGCTTGAAGATCGCGACCGCGTTCTGCCCGCCGAAGCCGAACGCGTTCACCATCGTCGCGTTGATCTCCATCGGCCGCGCCTCGTTCGGCACGTAGTCCAGGTCACAGTCCGGATCGGGATACTCGTAGTTGATCGTCGGCGGTGCAATCTGCGTCTCGATCGCCTTGACGCACGCAACGCCCGCGACCGCCCCGGCTGCGCCGACCAGGTGACCGACCGCACCCTTGATCGACGACACCGCCATCTTGTAGGCATGGTCGCCGAATGCGCGCTTGATCGCCATCGTCTCGGCCTTGTCACCGAGTGGCGTGCTTGTACCGTGCGCCGACAGGTAGTTGATCTCCTCCGGGGACATACCGGCTGACTTCAATGCCAGCTTCATCGCCTTCATCGCGCCAGATCCGTCTTCGAGCGGCGCCGTGATGTGGAACGCGTCCGACGTCATCGCTCCACCAGCCAGCTCGGCCAGAATCCGCGCCCCGCGAGCCTTTGCGTGCTCTTCCGTTTCCAGCACCATCACGCCGACACCTTCGGCGAAGACGAAGCCATCTCGCTCGGCGTCAAACGGCCGGCTCGCTCTCTCCGGCTCATCGTTGCGCTTCGACAGCGCGCGCATGTTCCCGAACGCCGCGATCGCGACCGGGTCCAGCCCGGCCTCGGTTCCTCCCGTGATCATGACATCAACTTCGCCGCGCTGGAGGACGTGCAACGCGTCCACCCAGGCCTGTGAACCCGCCGCGCAGGCCGCAACCGATCCTCGCGTCGGCCCGTGTATTCCGAAGGTGATTGAAACCTGCGATGCAGCCATATTCGGCGCGAACATCGGGATAAAGAACGGGCTGACCCGTCGCGGCCCCTTGTTGTAGTAGTTCTGAACTTCCCGTGTCAACGCTGGGATACCGCCGCCACCCGTGTTCATCATCACGCCGATATGGTCGGAGTTCTCAGGATCGATCACCAGCCCGGCATCATCAATCGCCATCTTCGACGCCGCGACCGCGAACTGCGAGAAGCGGTCCATCCGCTTCGCATCCCCGCGATCAGCGTACAGTGTCGGGTCGAAATCTTTCACCTCGGCGGCGATCTGTACCTCAAGCGGGTCCGGATCGAATGCCGCGATCCGCGCGATGCCTCCTTCGCCCGCTGTCAGCCGCTGCCAGAACGTCTCAACATCATTCCCGATCGGTGTGATCGCCCCCATACCCGTCACGACAACTCGATGCACGCTTGCCTGTTCCTCCCCGACCGTTTCAATCGCCCGACGCGAGGCCGCGCTTCCCCCGGTACTTGTTATTTCCTGCTCAGAAGCTTTTCTGCACGCAAATTGGAGGTCTTCTCAGACGATCCAAGCGGCAATCCGAGATCAGCCACCGACAGCGTCTTCACCTCACGTCGGATGCGCTTGATCAGCCCGCTCAGCACCTGCCCAGGACCGACCTCAAGGAACGTTCCGACACCGGCATCAACCATCTCGTAGACTGAGCCAGTCCATTGGACGGGCCGCACCATCTGCTGGCCGACGTTCTTGCGGATCTCCTCGACCGATGTCACGAAACGCCCGGTCAGGTTCGCCACGACCGGTGTCGCTGGCTCACTGAAGCTGACCCGCGACGCCACGTCGATGAGTTGCAGCCCGGCACGCTCCATCAGCGGAGAGTGCGATGCAATGCTGATCCCCAGCCGGACAACCTTCTTCGCACCGTGGAGCGTTGCCAACTCCATCGCGCGTTCGAGCGCCCGAAGTTCGCCTGAGATCACAGTCTGGCCAGGCCCATTGTCATTTGCGACAACCACGATCTCGCCATCCATCGACGCGAGCTGGCAGACCTTCGCGAGCGTCTCGCTGCTCAGTCCGATAACTGCCGCCATTCCGCCGGGGCGCTCACGCCCCGCCTCCTGCATCAGCCGACCGCGCTCGCGCACGAGCCGGACCGCATCTCCGAAGTCGAGCGAGCCCGCCGACACCAAAGCGTTGTACTCACCGAGCGAATGTCCCGCAACGGCGCTCGGCGCGATCGCACCTCCAACCAGTTGCCAGCGCTCGCGTAATGCTTCGAGCGCCGCGTGACTGACTGTCAGAATCGCTGGCTGGGCATTGATCGTGTCCTGTAGCTCGTCTGCTGGACCATCGAAACAGAGCTTTGAGAGCGAAAAGCCAAGCGCTTCATCTGCCTGGGCAAACACGCGGCGGGCGGCACCAGAGATCTCATGCAGCCGCTCGCCCATTCCAACATACTGACTTCCCTGACCGGGAAAGACAAATGCTACCCGCTCATCTGCAATCGCCATCTCAATTGGCTGCTGTGCGCTTGGCACTTGGCCCCCCAATGATTCGACAAGCTTGTACGCGACGCGGTTCTCTGCGGCATCTGTGTATGCGGCAATATACCAGAATCGGCTCGGATTGATGCCGGTTCAACACGGAGGGTCGGGAATCGAGATTCCCGATTCCCGACCCTCCCCACTAGCTTGAACGAGACAACCCATGCCTAATCCAGTGTCGTTCGCTCCATCGCCGCAACTTCCGACGGAACCGGCGGCGCGCCGAGTAGTTCGGTAATCTGCTCTTCGTCCAGCGTCTCTTCTTCCATCAACCGTCGAGCCAGCGCGTCAAGGTCGCCGCGACGTTGCTCGAGCATCTCCAACGCGGTCTGCAACCCTGTTTCGACGAAGTGGCGGATCGCATTGTCAGCGCGGTCCATCGTCGTCGCGCTCACATCGCGATCCTGCGTCAACTCGCGACCCAGGAAGACATGCTGCTCGCCTGAGCCGAGATAGATCGGGCCAATCTCCTCGCTCATGCCCCACAGCCCGACCATTCGCTTGGCCAGCTCAGTCGCTTCCTTCAGGTCGTTCTGGGCGCCAGTCGTCACCTCATCGAAGACGATCATCTCGGCCGCGCGGCCACCCATCATCACCGCGATCCGCGCAACCAGATACTGCTTCGGATAGTTGTACTTATCCTCGGCTGGTGTCTGAATCGTCACCCCCAGCGCCCGTCCACGCGGCACGATCGACACCTTCCGCAGTGGGTCAGATCCCGGCGAGAAGTGCGCCATGATCGCGTGTCCAGCCTCGTGGTATGCCACCACCAGACGATCGTTCTCGTTCAGCAGGGCGGAACGCACGGTTCCGAGGATGATCTTGTCAAGTGCCTCGTCGAAGTCGGCTCTCGTGACCGACTTGCGGTTGCGCCGTGCCGCCGTCAACGCCGCCTCGTTGACCAGGTTCGCCAGGTCGGCACCCGAGAATCCAGGAGTCCCGACCAGCGATATTGTTCAGGTCGATCGAGCTATCGAGCGGGATACCCCGCGAATGAATCTGAAGGATCGCCTCACGGCCGCGCCGGTCGGGCAAGCCAACCGTCACCTGCCGGTCGAAGCGCCCTGGCCGCAGGAGCGCGGGATCCAGCACATCGGGCCGGTTGGTTGCCGCAACGATGATCACATCCTGGTTTGCTTCGAAGCCATCCATCTCGACCAGCAGCTGGTTCAAGGTCTGCTCGCGCTCGTCGTTGCTGCCGCCGACGCCCGCAAAGCGTTGCCGTCCGACCGCGTCGAGCTCATCAACGAAAATGATCGCAGGCGAAGCCGCCTTGGCGCGCTCGAACAGGTCCCGCACGCGGCTCGCGCCGACACCGACGAACATCTCAACGAACTCCGACGCGCTGACGCTGAAGAACGGCACACCCGCTTCGCCGGCCACCGCCTTCGCAAGCAATGTCTTACCGGTTCCAGGAGGACCGACCAGCAGGATGCCGCGTGGCAGCCGTGCGCCGATCTGGTGGTACTTCATCGGGTTCTTCAGGAAGTCGACGACTTCCGTCAACTCGCGCTTGGCCTCTTCTTCGCCGGCCACATCTGCGAACGTTACGTGTGGCCGCTCCGGGTCATACATCTTCGCCCGTGACCGTCCGAACCCGAACACATTCTGCTGGCCGCGTGACATGTTGCGGCCCATGAAGATGATCAGGCCCAGGAAGAGCATCAGCGGCAGGATACTGATCAGCAGCGTCGGCAGGATCGACTGCGATTCCTCGCTGGCGTCGATCGTCACACCGGCTTCTTCGAGTAACGGGATGAGTTGTTCCTGTGAGTTCTCGGGGATTGTGACTTCGAACTCTGTCCCCGTTTCGACATCGTCGCTATCGACCCCGGCCGGGATTTCCTCACCTGGAGCCAACAGCTCCGAACCAGTCCATGTCAGTTCTTCTGTGAACTCACCATCGACATTCTGGCCTGTAATCTCGACCGACTTAACCTGACCAGCCTCGACCGCGGCAACCAACGACGAGTAGTTGATTGCAATCCGCGCATCATCCTCCGGCCAGAGGAACATATAGATGTACCACCCCGCCAGCAGTGCCAGCAGCGACCAGAGCATCCAGCCCGGCAGCCGAAAGCGTGACTGAGTCTGAGCCGGTGGCTTGCCGCCCGCGGGCTTCTTCGGTGTTTGTGGGTTGCGGCCCGAGGGGTCCATCATCGCTTCGGTAACTCCTTCACCGTGATAGCCGGCACAAACAGGTGGGCATGAGATGACCCATGCCGGCCATTACGCGCTTCGTTGCGCGCCCAGGTTCCCTCTAAGCATAATCCACCGGCCACAATTTCGGACACACTTAAGGCAATCATCGACAGCCATCGGTCGTCGTTCATCTGGTATCGCCTCGACTGGATGCTAATACCTCAGTTGCCTGACGGCTGACACGCGGACGAACCGATGGCACGCATGCTGCCATCCAGACGATCCGACACGTAGGTCCGCGTGATTGACAACCGCGAATGTTCGGACGCAAGAGCGACGAGACTGACAACCTGAGGCTCTTGAGTGACCCGGTCTTCCGTGCCTGGTGGATCGCCAGGCTGCTGTCGCAGACCGCTCAGGCCGCCCTGCTCTATGGCCTTCTCATCCTGATCACCGACCGAACCGACCGCAGCATCTACGCCTCGCTCTACGTCGTCTGCTCGATCCTGCCGTCGCTCGCGTTCGGTCTACTCGGTGGTTGGCTGGCCGACCGCCTGCCGCAGCGTGCGTTCCTGATCGCCCTTAACCTCGCCCGGGCCGGACTGGTCGCATTCCTGCTCAGTTCCGGGGTCAGCCTGACCACCATCTTCGCCATCACGCTCGGCATCTGGATCGTCCATCAATTCTTCTCGCCGACCGAATCAGCCACCGTCGCCCGGATCGTCCCAGCTGAACGGCTCGACAATGCCAACGCCCTCTCCAACTTCGCGCTCACCCTGGCCCAGCTCTTCGGTATGGTCCTGATTGCCCCGCTGATGCTCAAGCTCCCCGATGAACGCGTCCTGTTCGTTGTCGTAGCGTTGCTCTACACACTGGCCGCCGTCTACCTCGTGAGGATGGGCCGCCTCCCGGGCCGCGAACCTGGCGAACGCCGCAAGCCGCCGCTCGATCTTCGCCGTGGCTGGCGAGTCGTCGTCGCCGATCGCCCCGCCTTCGGCGCGTTGATTGACGCCGTCCTGATCGGCGTCGGCATGAGCACGCTCGTCGTCATCGTGCCCTACTACCTCGTCGACGTCCTCAACACCGACGCCGGCAACACCGTCTTCGTCTTCGCCCCGGCCGTCTTCGGCCTCATCGTTGGGCTCCAGTTGGCCGCGCTCCTCGGCAAGCTGATTGGCCACACCCGGCTCGGGCTGCTTGGCCTGATCGGCTTTGCCACCTGTATCGCGCTGCTCGGCCTGATCGACCAGTTCATCGAAGTCCTCAACGAGTCCAGCGTCGAGATGGAGAGCCTCGAAAACCAGCTCGGCCTCTCTGCACGCATATCGGCGACAATGTTGCTCTCGGTCCCGGCTGGCTTCTGCTCCGCAATCACCAACGTCGCCGCCCGGACCGTCCTCCTCGAGCGCGCGCCCGAGGACGCTCGCGGACAGGTCCTCGCGACCCAATCCACCCTCTCGAATGCGATTGCTCTCGTTCCAACTATCACTGTCGGCCTCGCAATCGACCTGGTCGGAGTTCGCCCCGTTGCCTTCGCCATCGCACTACTGCTCATCGTCGGCGCGATCGCTGGCCGTAGAATTGGGGCCGACCAGCGCGCCGGCAGCGTCGCCCCTGTGGCGGTGAATCCCGCTCCTGCTGGTAGATCGACTGCCAATGCAAAGGGACGACATCAGTGATCGACGCTGGAGATAACGCTGCCATCCTCAACTTCTGGTCGCTCGCGCTCCGGCTCAAACGTCTTCGCCGAACCGGCTGGATCGATCGTGGGGTCATCAGCCCCGAATCCGGCGCCGATCACTCGTGGGGCGTCGCCCTCCTCGGTTGGCTACTCGCTCGTGATCACCCGGAACTCGACCGCGAGCGCGTCCTCCTCCTCGGCCTCGTCCATGACCTGCCGGAAGCTGTCGCTGGCGACCCAACGCCCTTTGACCACGTCCGCGACGCAGCCGGAGTCATCCCGGCCAACCACTTCAGCAACGCCCCCGATTACACCGAAGCCGCCCGTCGCTCTAAGCAACAGGCTGAAGCCGATGCCCTCGACGAGATGCTGCGCGACCTCCCTGCCAGCCTTGCTGCCGAAATCCACTCCGCATGGCGCGAATACGAGGCAGGCCAGACCCCGGAAGCCCGCTTCGTCCGCCAGATTGATAAGTTGGAAACATTGCTGCAAGCCGAAGATTATGTCGATCGACAGCCAGGGATTGTCGTCGACTCGTTCCAGCTCGGTGCAAGGCGAGACGTCAGCGAACCCGCTCTGGCCTCCCTGCTGGAAGCCCGGCTGTCCCGCCAACCGGAGTAGGTTCCGAGTCGTCGATGCGCCCTTCGCCGTCATCGTCGAGCCGGTAGTTCGTCATTGACGGTACCAGCTTCCCGAGCACGATCGCGACCACGACGACCCCGGCGCCGCCCGCAACCATCGCCATCCGTGGCCCGAACAGCGCCGCTGCCATCCCACTCTGGAACTCGCCGAGCCGTGGCCCGCCCATCGCCAGCGCCGAGTGTGCCGCTGACACGCGTCCGCGCAATTCATCCGGCGTCGCGATCAGCCGCACCATGTGCCGCATCGCCACGCTGACCGAGTCTGCCGCACCCGCTCCAACCAGCGCCAGCATCGCCGCGATCAGTGACCCGCTTATCCCAAACAGCGCAAGGCAGACGCCGTAGGCAACCACGGCCGCGACCATCACCCGACCCGGCCGCCTGGCTTGCGGCATCAGACTCACAATCACCGCACCGATTACCGATCCTGCGGCCGGAGCTGACAGCAGCAGACCGAGCCCCTGCGGCCCCGCGTCGAGAACATCTTTGGCGAACACCGGCGCAAGCCCGACCGACGATCCCAGTAACGTTGCCAGGAAGTCGAGCAGCATGATCCCCCAGATCACCGGCGTCGCGACGATGAATCGCAATCCTTCCTTGATCGCTTCCAGACCGCGCACCGCCAGCACTGGCGTGACGATTTTCGTCCGCATCAGCAGCAGTGCCGCGATCACGGCCACGAACGACGTCGCGTCGATCACATACGTTGCAGCAACCCCGACCAGACTGACTGAGATTCCTCCGATCGCAGGACCGACCATCCGTGCCGCGCTCATCGCCAACATGTTGAGCGAGATGGCCGCCCCAAGCTCGCTGCGCGGCACAAGGCTGGGAATCAACGCCTGTCTCGCCGGACCATCGAACGCCGATGTCGCTGCCGTCGTCGCCGCGAATGCATACAGAATCCAGATGTTCACCAGGTCAAGCGCCGTGCAGGCCGCCAGCCCAAGCGTCAGGACCAGCATCATCGACTGTGTGACCAGCATCAGGTTGCGTCGGTTGTGAGAATCGGCCGCCGCCCCACCCAGCAAGGATGTCGCCATCAACGCCACTGCCCGCACCAGCCCCAGCAACCCGAGCTGAACGACTGATCCGGTCATGTCATACACCTGCCACGACAGCGCCACCGTATGCATCTGGGTCCCGAGCGTCGAGACCATTTGCCCGAACCACAGCAGCCGGTAATCCCGATGCTTCAAAACAAAGATCGGCAACCGGCTCCGACGCTCGTTGCCCGCACTCATCGCGGCTTAGTCACCAACAATCGCACTCGTCTCACCCCCGCCACAATGTATGCCACACATGTCGACGGGGACGCGGGGGATTGATCCAGCGTCCCGCGTCCCATCAGCCTCCAACCTCGGGTATCATCCCCTCAAGCCATCTGAGAGCGAGGGACCAGACCACCGTGGCGCGAATCGTCCATCCCCGCCGACGCCCGCCTGACGAGGGTAGCGACGCTGTGCCATCCACCCTCGACGCTCCACTCGGCCGCTTCGCCGCGCTCGACATCCCCGCATTCCGTAACTACTTCATCGCTACCGTCGTCTCCAACATCGGCTCGTGGATGCAGATCGTCGCCCAGGGCTGGCTCGTCCTCTCCCTCACCGACTCGCCCTTCTTTCTCGGCCTCGTCGGCCTCGTCCGGGCCGTCCCAACCATCCTGCTCTCGCTGATCGGCGGTGTCCTCGCCGACCGTTTCGACCGCCGCCGGATCCTGATCGTCACCCAGTCGGTCGCGATGATCTCCTCGATCCTGTTGGCGACCCTCGTCATCTTCGATGTCGTCACTGTCTGGCACATACTGACGATCTCGTTCATCACGTCGGTCTTCTTTGCCGCCGATAACCCGACTCGCCAGGCGCTCGTTCCCGACCTCGTCGGCAAGGAACGCCTCACCAGCGCGATCGGCCTCAACTCCGCCGCCTGGAATGGTGCAGCCGTCATCGGCCCGTCGATCGCTGGAATCCTGATCGCCGTCGTCGGTGTCGCTGGCGCGTTTGTCCTGAATGCCGTCAGTTACATCGCCGTCATGGGTGCCGTAATCACGATGCCGGAGTTGCCACGCTACGCCAGCACCAGGCGCTCGGTCGCTGGCCAGCTCGCGGACGGGATGCGCTACATCGGTGGTCAGCGCGCTATCTGGGGCATCCTGTTGCTGATCGCGATCCCAAGCCTTGGTGCGCGACCCTACATCCAGATGATGCCCGTCTTCGCCCGCGACGTGCTCGGTCTTGGTGCAACAGGCTATGGCGTCCTGATGGCCGCCAGCGGAATCGGCGCGTTGATCGGATCGCTGGCCGTCACCTCACTCGGAGCTTCGACGCGGCGTGGCGTCATCCTGCTCGCCGTCACCGCCAGTCTCGGCGTGGCGCTCATCCTCTTCTCGTCATCACAGTGGTTGTTGCCGTCACTCGCCCTCGTCGTCGCCGTCGGTGGCGCATCAACGCTGATGATGTCGCTCGCCAACGCCGTCCTCCAGGGTCTCGTTCCTGGCGAGATGCGCGGTCGCGTCATGAGCGTCTATTCGCTCATTGCCGCTGGCTTCATGCCCCTCGGCTCAATGCTCCTCGGCTCGCTCGGCGCCCTGATCGGCGTCCCACTCGCCGTCGGCCTCGGCGGCGTCCTCACGGTGGCCACCGCCGCCTTATCAGCAAGGCTCCTGACAGATCTCCGCACTGTCGAGTAACGGTCATGCCGTCGCCTGCATCCACCGGCTCACCAGTTCAACCAGCGCCGCCCGATGCGTCGTCACATCGTCCATATTGCGCAGCGTCACAACCCCTCGGTCCGCCGACGCCCACTTCATCAGGCCACTCAGATCCTCAAAGACGAAGTGGCGGCTGACCTTGACTATGGCTCCCCGATGGAAGATTAACTGGAGATGACGCGGCGGATACAGCTTCATCGTCACCCGGTCGTCGCCCCTGTAGCAGAAGCTCGGCGCGTTCCACTTAATCTGCTCTGTGATCTCGTCATTCGAATCCAGGATCATCGCCCTGACCGCCACGATCTCGGCCTTCAACGGATGGTCGAGCACCTCCACGAATGCATCAACCGTCGCCGTCCGATTGGACATCCACCGCCCTCTCCTCTGTCTCCCAGCCCACAACGCGAACAGGCATCAGGAACTCGGTCACCCAGACTCGAACCCCTGATACCTGAAACCTGTTCCCTACGAATACGCCGGCCTCGGATCATCATGCACTGGGAACCCCATCGGCCCATTCTTCCCGACGCTGACCTGGAAGATGATGTTGTTCGGGTCCGGGAAGAAGAGATTGCTGCCCGGTGAGTAGCCATGCACCGGCACCCCGGCCGCCGTCACCCGATCGTGCCAGCCGTCGAGTTCCTCCGCCGACTCTACGAAGAAGCAGATGTGGTCCAGATGCCGGCCCGACTTGTGGACTGTCGCCTCCTGAAACTCGGGTAGCTCGGCGTCAGTGAACTCGAAGAACGCGAAGACGCAGTTTGGAGCAACCGTGATGAAGTAGTGCCGCGCCTCGTCCTCGCGGTCCAGCCGGTGCGCCAGCGCGATCTCGCTCCCCAGCACGTCCCGGTAGAACGCGACCGTCGCCTCCATATCGTTCGTTATCATCGCCACATGATGCAGCATCGCGAACGGCGCCTTCAACCCATCACGATCCGGCAGCGACAGACGGGATGTCGTTGTCATCAGTGTTCCTCTCGTTCCATCGACAAGTGCAAATGACCGGAGCCAATCAGACCATCGTACCGTGAAAACTGGCCCCTGTGACTGTAGCGTCCTCGACGCGATCGCGGTATGACAGAAGCAGCAGACGCCGAACCACTGAAAGAGAGATCGCCACCGTGTCCAATACCCACGCGACAAATCTGATGACCGACCAGGCCGACACCGACTGCAGCGTCGCAGTTCGCCACACCACCGATCTCCAGCGCGCCGTCCAGAACCGCATCAGGCGCGAGAAAGAGCGCCTCCTCAGCGACTGGACGAACGCCGGCGGTTCAGAAACCGACTTTGAAGAAGCCTGGCCCTCGATCCACGCCCAACTCGGCCAGATCCGCATCCAGGAGATTGGTGAAAAAGCCCGATCCCGCTCGCTGACGGCGTTCAACCGCAGGTAACAGACGTCATTAACGTGAGCGGCCATCCAGGAATCAGCTGACACCTGACACCTGTGACCTGTCCTATCCGTCTCATCTCAGGCCCGCCATTACCGGCCGGAACAGCCGCGTCGTCACCCCCGACACCACCAGCGCCGCACCTGCCACCGCGAATGCCACCTGCACGCTCGTCACCTCCGCGACCGCTCCCAGCAGCAGGAATCCAATCGGCATCAGTCCGTTCACCATTGACTGGGCTGCCAACGCCCTCCCCCGGAACCGATCCTCGGCAAACGTCTGGACAAGCGTGTCGCTCTGAATGATGTAGAGCATCTGAAAGTAGCCCGTCACGAATAACCCCGTCATGATGAGGGCTGCACTGTCCCCCAATGCCACGATCAGCAGCCCGACCCCGAACCCGATCGTGCCCACCCAGATCGTTTGTCCCCGCAATCCCCGCCCGGTCAGCGCCCCTGCCGTTAGCGTCCCGAACATCGCGCCGATCCCGCCGACCGCGAACAACAGCCCCAGCATCGTCGCCCCGCCGTCCAGCGTGTCGCTCGCGATCGCAGGCAATAGCGCCATATGTGCCATCCCGAACAGGTACGGCACGATGTCGTTCGCCAGAGCCGACCGCAGCAGCGGGTTCGTCTGGATATAGCCGACTGCGTCACCAATATCCCGCCGGAACGACGGTCGCGCGGACGGATCCATCGGCCCGCGTGTCGCCGACACTCCCTCGACATTCGACAGCAGCGGTACCAGCAACACCAGCAACGCCGCCGGCCAGTAGATCCCCGAAGCCAGCAGCAACGCCGCCGCCACTCCCGCGCCGTCCACGATCAGCCCCGATAACGTCGGTGCCGCTACCCGCGACAGGTTCCCCATCATCGAGTTGATCGCGTTCGCACTCTGCAACGTACGGATCGGGACGAGGCTCGGCAGCAGCGACGAGTGCGCCGGATATGAGAACGCGTTCGCGATCCCCATCAGCACGACCGTCGCCCCAATTGCTGGAACCGTCAGCAGGTCGAAGATCGCCAGCAGCGCCAGCACCAGAAACCCAATCGCCTGCGACGCGAACTGTGCCGCCAGGATCTTGCGCCGGTCGAACCGATCGACAATGACGCCAACGACAGGCGCCAGCAACAGCTGCGGAACCATCTGCATGAACGAGACGACACCCAGCAGCAGATCGCTCTCTGACAAGTCGTAGACGAGGTAGCCCACCAGCGTCGATTGCAATGCCCGCCCGGCCATCGCCAGCACCTGGACACTCAGATATCGCCGAAACGGCAAATACTCCCAGGCCGCCAGCGCCCGCGCTCCGCGTACCCGCGCCATCCGCCCCGCCTGTTGCGGCTCGGACGGCTCGCCCGTCGTCTCGGCCCGCTCGTCAGTATCCAGCACCCGCCACCCTCGCCATCGTCCCAACCGACGAACGATAGCACCCCCGGAGGCAGTGCTGTAGTAGCATCAACCTGACAACGTGCGAGATAGGCGAAGCGGGTCCGACAAGCAGCGGCGGGTCGTTATGGTCAACTCGATTCCCGACACGTAAGGCGTCCCGCCCGGCTCCTCATCTGGCCAGCCCGGCACACCTCGACCAGTGGCAGAACCGCCCGACTCCCAGCCGACCAGTTCGCCATGCCTCGAAAGTCAGATTACTCACCCGCCATCGCCACCAAATGTAACCGTGTGCCCGATACCTGACGGAGTAAAAGGCCAGATGGAACTCACGTACGACAGCCAGACGAATTCCCTCCACCTGGCACTCTCGATTCCGGACGAACCTGCCGAGCCGGCGTCCATCGAAACGATCGACGGCATTCTCGATATCGGCGAAGGTGGTCGGTTCATAGGAGTCGAGTTCGAGGCGAACGAAGCCGTGTTCCACCTCTGGTTGATCGATCCAATCGCTGGCGCCTACGCATATCTCGACGCTGACGATCGTGCCTATATTCAGCTGTCACCAGATGACGATGGTGATGTTCGATCGACCAGATTGCTGCTGACCGCCGAGTTCAACGCCTCTGGCGAAATGATTGGCATCGTCATCCCTCGCCGCGGACACGGCTACGAGATTACCTATCCTGCCGGCAACCAGTGATGGATCCCGTGGCGTCCCGTCGGGACGATCGGCATCAGATGAGCGGTAAGGGGCTGTCGGGAATGATCATCGCGCGGTTGTTCAGACAGATCTGCCGATCGCGAATCGTCGCTCGTCAGCCATCCGGTCTAGTACCAGTCCCTGTCTGCTGAAGGGATCGGCAGCCGCTCGCCGCGAAGAGCGGACTCCACGGCACCGAGCAGCGAACCCAACTCGAATGGCTTCGGAAAGTAGCCAACAACCTGCGTATTTCTGGCAACCTGTGGTGCGCGCGGATCAGCCGTGACAAGCAGGATTGGCGCGTCAACACCACGTTCCTGGACGGTGTCCACGAACGAAAATCCACTGAGGACCGGGAGATTGAGGTCAAGCAGGATCAGTGCCGGACGGCTGAGCTGCGCGACATCGAGTGCTTCCTGCCCATCGGCAGCTTCGACGACGGTATACCCACAGGATTGAAGCGCATCTGCCAGCATGCCGCGGATCGAAGGATTGTCATCGACGATGAGAACGGTCATGTCTGTCATCTGCGCCACCCGCATACTGTTGAACCAACGCGAAAGCTATTGCTGGCGAATCTTACGGATAACCTTCGGAGCCAGCTTGGCCAATACGGCGGAAACGATCAACTTCCTGAACATTATGCGACTCTCCTTCTGCATTCAACCGGCATTCGTTCCCGGCATTGCTTCCAGCAGACGCATGAATTGAGCCAACCTCCTCAAAACAGTGAGAGCCAGCAGTGCGTTGGTCGCCAGATTTCAGATTCCCGTGACCCTCCGCCGCACCTCGTACAACACGATTCCCGCCGCAACGCTGACGTTCAGCGACGTCGCCGTCCCCAGCATCGGGATCGCGACTCGGACATCACAGCCTGCGATCGTCTCGGCCGCCAGCCCATGTCCCTCGTTCCCAACCAGCACCGCCGCCGGCAGCCGCACCGGCATCTCCCACAATCGATGCTCGGCCTTCGCCGAGGTCGCGATCGTCGTCACCCCATACCGCGCTACCCAGTCAAACAGCACCGCATGCGACCCCGCCCGATAGACCGGCACCCGAAACGTCGTCCCAAGGCTGGCCCGCAGCGCATTCGGATGCGTCGGGTCGGTTCCATCATGAACGATCACCGCCTGCCCACCTGCTGCGTCCAGCGTCCGGATCAGCGTCCCCAGGTTACCCGGATCGCGAATGTCGTCAGCGACGAGATACAGCCCATCCGCGACCGGCGCCAGCGACTCCAACTGGTCGACCGACCAGCGCACGATCGCTGCGATTCCCACCGGATTATCGCGCGATGAGATCCGCTCGAACTCGCGGGTCGTCAGCGCGACATACTCTGCGCCGCCCGCTCGCGCTGACGCGACCGCTTGCCAGGCAACCTCGCTCTTCAGCCGCGCCGGATCGACCAGCACCGCCTCCAGCGCATGACCGCCCTCCTGGGCCGACAGCACCTGGCGAATTCCCTCGACGTAGCAAACTCCCTCGCGCTCCCGCGTCGCCCGGTCGCGCAGGGCACGCACGCGCTCCAGCCACCTCCGGCTGGAGCGCGGCTGCTCGTTCACCCCTGCGCCTCCAGCTCGGCCATCCGCAGGAAGACCCTCGCAGTCTGCTTCATTCCACGCACGAAATCCTCGATCCGCACATGCTCGTTCGGAGCGTGTGGCCCCGAGTCCGGATAGCCGATCCCCACGTTCGCGATCGGCATCCCCAGATGCTGGACGAACGACGCCATCGGCCCCGACCCTCCGCTCGTCGGCGACACTACCGCCGGCCGGTCGTAGACATCCCAGGCCGTGTCCGCGACCAGCTTGACGAATGGCGCGTCCGGGTCGACCCGCGCCGCGTCGTAGCCGCCATGCTGGATCACCTCGATGTCATCGAACCCGTTATCAGCCAGGTGTCGCTTCAGCTTCGCCAGCAGGTCGCTCTGCACGCTGGTTCGGCACCAGCCGGAAGTCCACCTTCGCCATCGACTCGGCAGGCAGGACCGTCTTCGAGCCAGCCCCCTGATATCCGCTTGATAGCCCCGAGATCGTGCAGGTCGGCTCGAACAGCGAGCGCCGCTTGCGCTCCAGTCCCGGTCGCCCCCAACAGGAACCCCGCCAGCCCGTACGTCTCCTGGATAAGCGCCTCGTCGTCGGGCAACGCCTCCAGCAGCTCCATGTCCCGCGCACTGGCTTCCCGCACATCGTCGTACCATCCCGGAATCTGGATCCGCTCGTCCTGCCCCTTTAGCGATGCCAACGCCCACGTCAGTCGCCAGGCAGCGTTTGGGAACTGCGACCCGCCCAACCCTGAGTGCGCGTCCTTCGTCGCCGTCTTCGCTCGCAACTCGACGTACAGGTCGCCGCGCATCCCAGCGAAGATCTGCGCCTTGCCGTCGTAATCAACGCCACCGAACTCCCAGAGGCAGCCATCCGCCTTCAGCATCTCCGCGTTGGCCGCGATGAATGCATCCAGGCTCCCCGACCCGATCTCCTCCTCACCCTCGATCAGGAACTTCACCCCACACGGCATCCCGCCCGTCACCGCCCGCAACGCGTCGATCGCACCCAGCCGGCAGACGATATGCCCTTTGTCGTCCCCAACCCCGCGCCCGTAGATCTTCCCGTCCCGGACGACCGCGTCGAACGGCTCCGACTCCCACAGCTCCAGCGGCTCGGCCGGCTGCACGTCATAGTGGTTGTAGCAGAGCACCGTCTGCCCCGACGCCCCGCTCGCCTCCCCGTACACGACCGGGTTCCGAGTCGTCGGCAACACCTTCGCCGACACTCCGTATTTCTCCAGCAGCTCCCGTGTCAGATCAGCAGTTTCCCCGATCGCCTGCCCCTGCGCCGCCACACTCGGCAACCGACACAGCGCCCGCAGATCCTCCAGATACTGCTCAAAATGCTCGTCAATATGCCGATCGATCTTCGCGATCAACGAGTCGCTCATCCCCTACTCCATCCTGATGGGCCACCATACCGACATTCCGTATGGGCCGGCACGGAGGCACGGCCCACGGAACACACGATCGGTCCGATGCTAACATGCCCCCACATATCGCCCGCCACCAACAGGAGCACCCATGAACCTCTACTTCGGCGCCTGGCTCGATCGCTTCCCCGACGCCCTCATCCCCGGCCAAACCGCCCTCGATATCGGCTGCGGCCACGGCCACGATTCCCGAACGCTCCTCGCTGCCGGTCTTCGCGTCATCGCCCTCGATCTGACTCCTGAGAACGTTCGCCGCTCAGTCGGAAATGCTCCAGACGCGTCGTTCCTCGTCGCCGACCTCCGCACCGGCCTACCATTCCGCGACCAAGCGTTCGACCTCGCCGTCGCCAGCCTCTCGCTCCACTACTTCGACCGCGAGACGACCGACCGGATCCTACGTGACATCCACCGCGTCACCGTCCCCGGCGCATTACTCCTCGCCCGCGTCAACACCGTCGGCGATATCGCATCCCTTTGGGGAGCCGGGATCGAACACGAACCAGATTTCTTCGAAGTCGAACCGGGCCACTTCAAACGCTTCTACACCGAAGCATCGCTGCGCGAAGCCTTTACCCCCTACTTCGACATCAACCATCTCTTCCCAATGGCAACCACCGTCCACGGTCACCAGCCAAAACAAACCCTCGTCGCCCGCGCCACCCGCCGCGACCCGTGATACGGTACATTCTGATCGTGTCGGAAAACAGTCCCCGACCTACGCGTAGGGGCGACGGCCACAGCCTCGCCCTGCTAGACAGATGTAGCGCCCGATGTACCAGCGCCTCTACAACCACGGCTTCACCCGGATCGACGCCGAACGCGCCCACCGGCTGGCCCTGAGCGGCCTGGCCAGCGCCACATCGCTCCCCGGCGGACTCCGTGCACTGGAACGCTACGCCCCCGAGCCGGACGAGCGCCTCCGTCTCCGCATCTGGGATCTCCCCTTCGCCAACCCGCTCGGCGTCGCGGCTGGTCTCGACAAGGACGGCGAAGCCGTCGAAGCCCTGCTAGCCCTCGGTTTCGGCCACGTCGAAGTCGGGACGATTACACTCCGTCCGCAACCCGGCAACGATCGCCCTCGCATCTGGCGCGTCCCCGAAGAGTCCGCCGTCATTAACGCGATGGGCTTCCCAAGCTCTGGAGCCGCCGCAGTCCGCGCCCACCTCATCAGCCTCCGCGCCAGAGGTGTCGTCGGCATCAACATCGGCAAGAATCGCGATACGCCACTCGAACGCGCCGCCGAGGACTACGCCGGGCTGATCGCGACCCTCTTCCCGATCGCCAACTACATCACCGTCAACATCTCGTCGCCCAACACCCCCGGTCTGCGCTCGCTCCAGATGGCTGAAGATCTCGCACACTTACTCGCTGCTGTCCGCGACGCCAACGACCAGGCCGCAACGCTCGCCCGCCGCGATCCCAAGCCGCTCCTGATCAAGATCGCTCCCGACCTGACCGACGCCGAGATCGAGGGCGTCGCCGAAGCTGCCGTCGCCAATGGCGCGCGCGGTATCGTTGCGACCAACACCACCACCAGCCGCGACGGCCTCTCCGCCAACTTCGCCGACCTCCCCGGCGGACTCAGCGGCCCACCGCTCCGCGAGCGCGCCAACCACGTCGTCCGCGTCCTCTACCGCCGCGTCGGAGACCAGATTCCCATCATCGGCGTCGGCGGAATCTCAAACGGCGCAGACGCCCTGGCCCGTATCCGCGCCGGAGCAACCCTCGTCCAGCTCTACACCGCGTTCACCTGGGCCGGCCCATCACTCCCCGGCCAGATCCTCCGCGACCTCAGCGCCGATGCCGACCGCAGCGGCTGGGACTCCATCCTCGATCTCGTCGGCGTCGATGCTTGCTGACCGTCCAAGCGCACGTTACCGCGAGATCGTCTGCCGCTTCGGGCTGTACGCGTCCTCGTCCTTCCACGGCTGTCCTTCGGCAAACCGTGTCGACCGGAACGGCGTCAGGTCGACCGTCTGCGGCTCCCCATGAATGACCCACTCAGCCAGACACTTCCCGATCGCCGGCGCCGTCTTGAACGATGTCCCCGAATCTCCCAGCATCACGAACAGTCCCGGCACTTCCGGCACCTGATCGATGATTGGCCGCGCGTCCGGACTCATCATGTAGATGCCCGACCAGCCGCCGCGCATCGTCGCGTGCTCAAAGGCCGGGAACCGGGCCGCCAGCTTCTCGCGCACCGACGGCACGAAGCCTGGGTCGATCCCCTCCGGGTAGTCGTCCGGATCCCAGTCCTTCCGTGGCTGCTCCAGCCCGATCAGCGTCCCGCGTGACCCCTCCGGCCGCAGCCACGTGTGGTGAATGTTGTCGATCACGACCACGTGCCGCTCATTCCAGCCCACCGGCCAGCGGAAGATCGCCACCATTGAGCGATGCGGAAACAGCCCATAGTCGAGTCCCAACGGCTCCAGCAGCCGTGGCGCAAACGCACCTGGCGCCAGGACGACGTTTCCCGTCGCGATCCGCCCGTTCGTCGTCTCCACCGCCACGACCTTGTCACCCTCGCGCACGATCTCAGTCGCCTCGCACTGCGTCCAGATCCGCGCTCCGAGCGCCTCCGCCGCCGTCCGCGAACGCATACGCCGTCGCGTTCGGGTCGGCAAATCCTGACTTCGGCTCGTACGCTGCCGCCCCAACGTCGTCGACAGCGATCCCCGGCTGGATCTCCTTCAACTCCTCCATCGACACCATCCGCGTGTCGATCCCCAACCCCTGCTGCCGCTCGACGTTCCTCGTCAGCGCCTCCTCGTACCCGGGTGCAACGACCTGAACGAATCCCGGCCCCTCCCATCCCGGATCGCCACCGACCTCATCCTGAAACGCCTGGAAGATCTTGAAGCTCTCGAACGCCAGCATCGACTCCGGCACATTCGTGTAATGCATTCGCACCAGCGCGCCCGACTTGCCGGTCGCCCCCGCCGCAAGTTGCCGCCGCTCGACCAGAATGACGTCACTCATCCCCATCTTCGCCAGTTGAAACGCCGTGCTCGTCCCATTCACCCCGCCGCCGATAACGACAACCTCTGCCGAATGCTCCGCCATCGCTCACTCCAAGTCATTACGTCGCTCACCAACTCGGCGCGAGTATCGCACGGCGGTTCTCTTTCAATCCCATCACCCACCACCGGCAAGACCCGCCCGGCTTCCCCTCCATCGATCTCGAAAAAGATCGAGTGCTCCCACATCGGTCCGGCTCTCCAATTGGTCCACTCCGTTCTCCTCGGCCGGTGAAACAACCAACATCGATACCCACCCGTTACAATTCCGTACCTGTCATGCCCGCACCGAAAGACTGCCGATGACACCGGCCATTGAAACCGCCCAACTTACCCGCGTCTATCGGGAGCCAGCTCGGCTTTTCCGTCGCTCGACCATGGCCGGCACCCGCGCCCTCGACGATCTCACACTGCGCGTCGAACCCGGCGAATGCGTCGCTCTCGTCGGACCCAACGGCGCAGGTAAGTCCACCCTCCTCCGCGTTCTTGCCACCGTCGTCATGCCAACCTCCGGCACTGCCCATGTCCACGGGATCGATGTCAGTCGTGGTCCTGCCGCTGTTCGCCGCCACGTCGGTGTCATGACTGGCGACGACCGCTCATTCTTCTGGCGCTTGACCGGCTTCGAGAACCTCATCTTCTTCGCTGAGCTTCAGGGTCTTTCCGCGGCAGCCGCAAGACCGCGTGTACTCCACCTGCTTGAGTCACTCAGCCTCTCGTTTGCTGCGGACCGCAGATTCTCCGGCTACTCAACCGGTATGCGCCAGCGCCTTGGAATCGCCCGCGCGCTCCTCCACCGTCCGTCGGTTCTCCTGCTCGACGAGCCAACTGCCAACCTCGATTTGGAACATCGCGGACACGTCCTCGACATCCTGCGTTCAATCCTCTCCACCGGAGACACGACCGCCCTGATCGCCTCCCACGACGCCGGCCTGGCCGTCACACTCGCCGACCGTGTCATCCGCCTTGAGCACGGTCGCGTCAGCATCTCAGGCGAAGAACGCGAACCACAGCGCTATCTGCTTCGCGTTCGCGGCCTGACCGCCGAACAACGTCGTGCCCTCACGATGGACGACACGAGCGACTCGCTTGTCATCGATGATCTCGGTGACGGTCACGCCCTCTCCGCTGCTGTCGCCTCGATCGTGTCTGGCGGCGGCGAGATCGTCGGCGTCGAACCTGCGGCAATCGGAACGCGCCGATGAGGGGTCTCGCGCTGATTCGCGCCTTTCTGCGCCGCGACTGGATCAACGAGACCAGCTATCGTGGCATGCTGCTGATCGAAACGCTCGGCGTCGGCTCGTCGCTGATCCTCTTCTACTCGATTGGCCTCCTCGTTGGCGGCCAGCCGGAACCTCTCCGTGAATATGGCGGAGAATACTTCCCGTTCGCCCTCGTCGGCCTCGCTGTTTCCGGCTACTTCTCGATCTCGCTCATCTCCGCGTCCAGCCGCCTCCGTCAGGCCCAGACGACCGGCACCCTCGAAGCGATGTTTGTCACCGCCACCCCACCCGGCTGGTTGCTGGCCCTTTCAACGACCTGGGACTACCTGCTCGCTACGATCCGGCTCGTCATCTTCGTCGGTGTCGGCGTCCTCGCGATGGGTGTCCAGTTCAACCTGAACATCTGGGCCGCCCTGCCGGTGATCGTCCTCAGCCTCGCGTCATTCGTCTCGCTCGGCCTGATCGCCGCCGCCTTCATCCTCGTCGTCAAGCGCGGAGATTCGATCGCGATTCTCGGCAACATCGCCACAACCGTCTTCGGCGGGGTACTCTTTCCCATCTCGCTCCTGCCCGAATGGGCGCGCCCAATCTCCTACCTCATCCCGCTCTCCTGGGCGCTCGATGGTCTCCGCCGCGCCGTACTGGTCGGCGCCGGTCCGCGTGATATCGCTGACAGTCTTGTCGCGCTGACCATATCGGCGGCGTTGCTCGTCCCGCTCGCATGGTTCTCGCTTCGCTGGGCTACCGAGCGCGTCCGCCGCGATGGCAGCCTCGGCCACTATTGAAAGGGTGACAAAACGATCGTAACCGATCGCCCAGTTCACTACGTATGGAAACGCAGGACATTCAGTTTTCGGAAGTTGATAGGTAAGAGGGAGAACCACGTTGGGGGAAATCTCACTGCGCCGAGCTCGGTCCATCACTCGAATGCTGGCGCTCACGCTCGCCGCCCTGCTCATCAGCTCGCTGCTGGCAGCCTGTGGTGGCGATGATGACGACGACGCAACCGCGACATCTGCCAGCGGGGAGCAGCCGACTGCCCTCGTCTCTCCGGTCAGTTCAACGGCTACCAGCGGGTCGTCCGACGCCTCACCGACGACCGCTGGCGATGACGAAGAGGTCACGCTCCGTCTTGGCGTCTCGATGACGCCCGCCGAGCTGGAATCGTTCGAAGCTGGCCTCGACGCGATCCGCGCCGAGCATCCGAACTGGACGATCGAACTGGAGCAGACTCCTCAGGAGGGCATCATCGAAAAGATGAACACCCAGATCGCGGGCGATGAGCTACCCGATGTCGTCATGGTCCAGGGGCTGATGGCTCAGCAGTGGATCCGTCAGGACGTCTTCATCGATCTCACCACCCTCGCCGGTGGCGACGAGTTCGACGTCGACGACTTCTGGGCCGGAGCCGTCGACCAGTTCCGCTGGAACGACGGCCTCTACGGCATCCCCAACACGGTCGCCCCCGATGTCGTCTACTACAACACCGCCATGTTCGACGCCGCCGGCATCGACTACCCGACCGACGACTGGACCTTCGAGGACATGCGCGAGATGGCCATTCAGCTCACCCTCGATAGCGACGGAAACACCCCTGCCGACGCCGGCTTCGATCCTGACAGCATTACGCAGTGGGGCTTCAACGTCACCCCCAACAACATCTGGTCACGCCACTATCTGCTCCCATTCGGCGCCGATCCCTGTGTCAACGAGGACTGCACCGAGGTGAACTTCGCATCTCCCGATGTCGTGGAAACGATGGAGTGGTGGGCCAGCCTCTCCCGCGACGACTACGCCGCCCCGTACGATCCGTACTCAGGTAACCAGACCGGCGTCCCCGGAGATCCATTCTCGGCCGGCCTCGCCGCAATCGGCTACAACGGCTTCTTCCTCGTCGGCCAGCTCAACGCCTCAGACGCATTCGACTACGACATCGTCCAGCCACCGATGGGCCCTGACGGCACTCGTGCCACGACTCTCTCGACCAATGGCTGGGCCATCCCCGCCACGACTGAGAACCAGGCAGCCGCCTGGGCGCTCATCAACGAACTGACCGCTCCCGACTTCCTTGAGGAGTACTGGGCTAGCCCCGGCCACGCCGTCCCTGCCCGCCAGTCGGCCGCCGACGCCATCCTTAACCCGGACGCGGCCCCAGAGAACCAACAGGCTATCCTCGACGCCCTCGACTACGCCCAGGTCTTCCGACCCTTCACCGCCTCCGCCTTCGAAGCCTATGCCGCCACGACCGAACTCTTTGTCGCAACCATGAAGGGCGACCTCACCGTCGAAGAAGGCATGACCCAGATCGACGAAGCCGCCAACACCGTCCTGATGAAGGATCGGGAGTAGCCGCCGCGTATCGTGAACGAGGAGCCAACAATCTTGTCCTGTCATCCTGAGCCGCAGCGAAGGATCTCCCTGCGTCATCGACGTGTGCGGTTGCCTGCGCAGGCTCACTCGACACGCGCCGAACGTAGGGGCCGCGCCTTGTGCCGGACCTACGTTCGGCGCGGACAGACTCGTCATGCGCGCTAACCCATCCCGCACGCCATTCACCCGCCGCGACGAACGTCGCTTCTATCTCTTCATCCTCCCCTGGCTCCTCGGCCTGATCCTCTTCCAGGCAGGGCCGATCCTTGCCGCGTCGCCCTGTCATTCACCGACTGGAACCTCGTCGCCAGCCCTGAGTGGCGCGGCCTCACGCATTATGACGAGCTGTCCAGCGATCCTCTCTTCCGCACAGCCTTCCGCAACACGCTCTACTATTCGCTCGTCTCGGTTCCTCTCGGCGTTAGCCTGGCCTTCGGCCTCGCCCTGCTCGTGAACCGCTCCTGGTTCGGGATGGGCTTTTTCCGGACTGTCTTCCTGATACCCGCCCTCGTATCCGGCGCGGCCATCGCTCTCGTCTGGGGCTGGCTCTTTAATCCGCGCTTCGGCGCAATCAATAGCGCCCTCCGCGCGCTCCACCTGCCGACGCCCGGTTGGCTCGCCGACCCCGCCTGGGCAATGCCCACCATCATCCTGCTCTCGCTCTGGAGCGTCGGCGGCACGATGCTCATCTACCTCGCCGGCCTCCGTACGATCCCCCGCGAGCTCTACGATGCCGCTCGGATCGACGGCGCCGGTCCGCTCGCCCTCACCCGCTACGTCACGCTGCCGCTGCTCTCGCCTACGACCTACTTCCTGCTCGTCGTCGGCACGATCATGTCACTGCAGCTCTTCACGCCGACGTACATCCTGACCGAAGGCGGTCCACGCAATTCCACCCTCACGCTGCCGCTCTACATATATCGCAATGCCTTCGAGTTCCAGGAGCTCGGTTACGCCGCCGCCCTCTCGGTCGTTCTGATCCTGCTGACACTCACCCTGACTCTCATACAGGTCACACTCGCCCGCCGCTGGGTCTTTTACGCAGGTGCCACACCTGGCATCGGTGGGCGGTGATCAGATGAGCACCTTCCCTGAGTCACGCACCCTCGACACCCGTGCCGCCGCCCGCCCCGCGACCGCGATCCGCGTCCGTCGCTTCTCGGCTCGCGTCGCCTGGCGTATCGTCATTTACGCGCTGCTGATCGCGCTCGCGCTCCTCTTCCTGTTGCCGCTTTTCTGGATGCTGACGACCGCTTTCAAGCCCCAGCAGCTCGTCTACCGCTTCCCGCCCGAGTGGCTCTCGACCGACTGGACGACCGCCAACTTCCGCACCGGCTGGAACGCGCTCCCCTTCGCCCGCTTCTTCGTCAACAGCACCGTCATCACGCTCCTGACCGTCGTCGGCACTGTCCTCTCGTCATCGCTGGCGGGCTTCGGATTCGCCCGTTACCGCGGACGCGGTGCGGGCCTGCTCTTCATCGTCCTACTCGCAACGATGATGGTCCCGACCTCGACGACCCTCATTCCCCGATTCGTCATGTTCGCCGAAATCGGCTGGACCAACTCGTTCCTGCCGCTGATCCTGCCGCCCTTCTTCGCCGGCCCGTTCTACGTCTTCCTGTTCCGCCAGTTCTTCCGCAACGTCCCGCGTGAGTACTTCGACGCCGCCGAGATAGACGGCGCATCGCCCTTCGGCCTCTACTGGCGGATCGCCCTCCCGATGGCCAAGCCCGCCATCGCCGCATCGGCCATGTTTTCGGCCCTCGCCGCCTGGAATGACTTCATCGACCCGCTCGTCTTCCTGACCTCGACCGACAAGCAGACCTATCAGATCGGCCTCAGCAACTTTCAAGGTCAGTACTACAATCAGTTGCATCTGATGATGCCGATGGCGCTCCTCGGCGTCGTCCCAGTCCTGCTGCTGGTGATCATCGGCCAGCGCTGGATCGCGAACGGCATCGCCGGGGATCTGGAGAAGTAATCAGCGATGAGTGATCGAGCGACATCTCCGACGTCCTTCGGCCCACAGTCACCGAACGGGTTGGGCCACCAAATCTCCGCGTCGTTGCCTGAGTTTCCGCCGGAAGACCCGACCCTCGACCGGACGCCGGTGACGTACTCAACCCATCATCGCGCCCTGGGCCTGGCGCTGCGCTTCGAGACGAACGACTCGCGCATCCATCAGGCCGCCATCGACTCGTTCGGCCCGCTCGTCGTTCCTCACGCCGCCATCGACACCGATGCCCTGATCCGCATCTTCGTCCACCATGTCGACGAAGAACCTGGCTTCCGCCCGCGCCAACCGCTCGTTCGCTCATACGACGGCATGTTCTCGATCGCTGCCAGCCGTTCATCGGTCGTCAGTGGCAGTTCCGCCACCGGCACCGCGATGGGCTTCGTCTCGAACACCGTCGCCGACAGCATCGACTACGTGCGTAGCGTCTTCGTCCAGTCCACGTTCCTCGCGATCGTCCACCCGCGCTCGCTCGTTGCCGTCCACTCCGCCTGCCTCGCCCGCGACGGCCGCGCCATCATGCTGCGCGGCGACAGTGGAGCCGGCAAGTCCACCCTTGCCTACGCTGCCCTCCGCCGCGGCTACTCACTCGTCGCCGAGGATGTCATCTTCCTGCGCTCCCGCTCCGGCCGGACCCATGGCCCCATCCCGCCCGACGACATCGAGATCCACGGCCTCCCCTGGACGATGCACCTGCTCCCTGACGCCGCCGACCTCTTCCCGGAACTCGCGCTCCTTCCCGCCTTCGAACGCCCCGACGGCCGCCTCAAGCTCGGCATCCGCATCGAAGACCAGTTCCCCGGCCAGGCGCTTCCCCACGCCCCACTCGGCTCACTCGTCTTCGTCACCCGTGGCAACCGTGCGACTCCATCCCTGACGATCCTCTCTCGCCCGGAAGCCCTCGCCCGCCTCGAATCAACCGCCATCCACTACGAACGCGACGAAAACGCCGAACATGCCATCTGGGACGCCTTCCTCTCCCACCCCGCCTTCCTCCTCGAAACCAGCCCCGACCCCCACGCCAATGCCGCCATCCTTGACGAGGTTCGTGATGCGTGATGTGTGACGCGTACGGGGCACTCGTCCATGCGCTCTACGATCACTTCCCCGTGTCGCGCATCACGAATTTCGCACACCCACGCTTGACAGAACCGTCCCCACCCCGTACCATGCCGGCATGGTGAATTTGACTGTTGCGAACTGGTATTACTTTTACTTTACCCCTCCGGCGCCGCTGGTGGGGTTATTGGATTTGTAGCCAGTAACCGCACAACCACCAGTGACGTCGGAGGAGCAGAGGCACAAGCCTCTGCTTTTTTGTTTGCTCCGATCAGGCCACGGTTGGGGAAGGACACGGGAGTACGATGATTATCACGATGCGCGGTGACAGTAAATCCTCCGATCAACAGCTCGTCATTCGCCACCTTCAGGAACGCGGCTACCAGACCCACATGCTTTCGGGAGGTGGCGATGTCGTCATTGGCGTCAACGGCCGGCCCGTCGTCGCTGGTCTGCCCGAAGAAGTCGGCGACCTCCCCGGCGTCCGGATGGTCAACGACACGAAAAAGCCCTACATGCTCGCTCAGCGCTCGGCACGCCCCGAAGGCACTGTTGTCACGATCGGCAGTGTCCGGATTGGTGCCGGCACGCCGGTCATCATGGCTGGCCCGTGCGTCGTCGAGAGCATGGACGGCATGATCGAAGCCGCCCAGCTCGTCAAGGCTTGCGGCGCGACAATGCTGCGCGGTGGCGCCTTCAAGCCGCGCACGTCCCCGTACTCCTTCCAGGGGCTCGGTGAAGAGGGACTCAAGATTCTGGCCTTCGCCCGCGACCTGACCGGGCTGCCGGTCGTGACCGAGGTCATGGAGCCGGAGCAGGTCGATCTCGTCGCCGCCTATGCCGACATGCTCCAGATCGGCTCGCGCAACATGTCCAACTTCCCGCTCCTGCGCCGTGCCGCGGCGTCCGGCAAGCCGATCCTCCTCAAGCGCGGCTTCTCGGCCACCGTTGAAGAGTGGCTGATGTCTGCCGAGTACGTCCTGGCCGGCGGCAACGATAAGGTCGTCCTCTGCGAACGCGGCATCCGCAGCTTCGACACCGCCACCCGCTTCACGCTCGACCTCAACGCTGTCCCGCTCGTCCGCCAACTGACCCACCTGCCGATCGTCGTCGATCCGAGCCACGGCACCGGCCTCCGCGAACTGGTCGAGCCGATGGCTCTGGCCGGCATCGCCGCCGGCGCTGACGGCCTGATCGTCGAAATGCATCCCAACCCCGACAGCGCCCTCTGCGACGCCCAGCAGTCCATCGCCCCCGAAATTCTCGAACGCATCATCACCACCACCCACGGCATCGCCGCCTTGCTGAATCCGACCTACTCCCCAACTGCCATTCCTCAACTCGCCGTTACCACCGCCGCCTGACCTGGCTCCAGGAAAACAAAAGCCCCTCTCCCAGCACTGGGAGAGGGGTTGGGGTGAGGGCCGGCTGGGGCCGCGCCGCTATCCCGGCTCCCCCACGACAACCTCAACAGCCGGTTCTCCAGCCGCCACCTCGCGCGCCGTCCGAATCCGGTCGATCGCGTTCAGCGCCGCCGCAACTGCCTGCTCCTCGCTCCCGAGCAGCAGTGTCGCGTTGCCGATCCAGACCCGATAGCCGACCACCTCATGGTTCATCCCCTTGGCCGGCACGATCCAGACCGTGTACTGCCCCGGCCCATGCTGCACGTCCAACTGCAGCCGCTCGCCAACCGCCCGCCGCCGCGTAATCTCCGCAACCATCGATCTACCCCCTGACCGTTTAAGCTCCACCAGCAACGGCCCGTCGCCCCGGCCTGCTCCGCAAGCTCTCATCAACGCGACCGGCCTCCACCCTGGCGCTCTGGCGCTCTCCCGGGGCCTGTCTGTGAGATTAGAACGAATGTTCTATTCTGTCAAGACGATCCTCCCCCGTAGGGACATGTCTCAGACTTGTCCGCGCCGTGAGGCGCCTGCTTGACGGTGGCACGGTTCCCCCACAGGCGCAGGCGTCAGGGTCCCTCGACAACCCGCGATGTCCGAAGCAGGCGCCTCACGGCGCGGACAAGTCTGAGACATGTCCCTACGGAGAGCAGATCCGGAGATAATGACGCAGGCTATGTCCGAACGAGCCGCGAAGGGGATGGAGACACGGATGAAATTCAATCCACAGGAAATCGACGCCCAACTGTCCTACAAGCTGATGGCCAGTGTCGTCGTACCGCGTCCAATTGGCTGGACCTCAACGATCACCAGCGACGGCCGCAACAACCTCGCCCCGTTCAGCTTCTTCATGATGATCACCTCGACCCCGCCACACGTCGCCATCTCGGTCGGCGCCCGCGACGGTCAGGAGAAGGACACCCTCCGCAACATCCGCGACAACGGCGAGTTCGTCATCAATACCGTCAGCGCCGATATCGGGCCGCAGATGGCGATCACTGCCGCCGAATGGCCGCCCGAGGTGGACGAGTTCGCCGCCAGCGGCCTGACGCCTGCTCCGTGCGATGTCGTCCGACCGATGCGGGTTGCCGAAGCTCCAGCCAACCTCGAATGCGTCGTCCGCGAGATCAAGCCGGTCGGCACCCTCCCCTACGGTGCCCACCTCGTTATCGCCGAGGTTGTCCGCATCCACATCCGCGACGACCTCGTCATTGAGAACAATCGAATCGACCTTCAGCGCCTTCAGGCCGTCGGTCGACTGACCGGCGATTGGTACTGCTCGACTTCTGAACAGTACGAACTCAAACGCCCACCGATCTCGTAAGTTCCACCATGATATAAACCAGAAGGGCCCCTTCTTCCAGAATTGGGAGAAGGGGCCGGGTGTTTTCCGGGTGGTCATGGGCATGTTGCAGTCCGCTACTGCACGACTTCCAGATCCACCTCACCGACTCCGGCATCGACGCTGATCGTCAACGTTGCATCGCTCTCGCCATAGGCGTCGTTCGTGTAGACGTCGCCGTCCTTCGTCAGGCCGTCATGATCTACATCAACGACACCGGTATCCGTCTCGACGCGAACACCGACGTCGGCTGGCAGCAGCAGCTTCACTCGCCCCGCTCCCGCATCGACCGTCGCATCCAGGTTGTTGTCCCAGTTACCGGTTAGATCGATCGTTGTCTCACCGGCGCCCGTCTCAACGTCCAGCCTCGTCAGATTCAGTGAACCGAGGTTCAACGTGCTGTCACCCGCGCCAAGCTCGACATCGAGCGTCGTCGGAATGTCGTCATTCAGAGCGAGGTCCCACTCGTTTTCGATGTCATCGAGGTCGAACAGGCTGACGCTTCCGGAGCCGGACTGATCGATCTCCAATCGTCCGTTGCCGTTAGAGACGGCCCAGTCGATGTCCGGCTCCCACTTCTCGACGTTGTAGGTGAAGTCAGCGTCCAGCATGCCGTCTGCGCCGCCTGCTACATCGAGATCACCGGCGCCCATTCGTAGAAACACTTCGGCACTCGTCGCGCCGTCAAGGTCGACCTGCTCCGCGTCGTTGCGCGTCTCGCCCGTCTCCGAGCAGGCCGCTGCCAGCAACGCGACGGCCAGCAGACTGGTTGGTACGACCAGCTTCAATCTCCCCAGGTTCATCGTTGAACCCGATCCTTTCTGTCCGAACAGCATCGTCCGGTTCTCATCACACGCGTTGACGCCGGACGTAGAACTGCCCGGCGTCCGCATGACACCTGTTGTACGGCAACCATGCACTACCGGCTACGGCTCGACGGACAGGCTCGGGCGAGACCTGCGTCCGACCATCCGGCTCCGACCTTTGGCCGATGCCGGGCCATCGCCGTCTGTGGATTGATTGACACCGTGGAGAGTCCACCCGGGTGGACTACTGGCGCCTGCTACACTCCAGAATGAGTGCGACAGGTGGACTGGCGAGCGGCATGACAGACGTCGACAATCAGCAGGGTATCCACGCGCTGCGGCCGGAGCAGCTTGGCCTCGGCATACTGGGCAGCGTCCTCGATGTCGCGCTCGACGGCATCCTCGTCGCCACCGACCAGCGCTTGATCATCTACGCCAATGCTGCATTGGGACCAATAGCGGGTCGCCCGCACACGGAACTGATCGGACTCGACTACCTCGACCTGATTGCCCCGCGATCGCGCGAGGCGATCCTGAACTACACCGAATCGAGCCTGGCCGGAAAGACCGGTCGCAGGCGGGTCACGATTCTGCGGCCCAACGGCGAAGAGCGCGAGATCGAGTACTCCAACATGCTGCTGAGCGGCCCGGATGGCCCGCTGATCTGCTCGATCATCCGTGACGTGACCGAGGCTCGCCGGCGCGAGCGTGAAGCCAGCTCACTGGCCCAGATCGCCGCCTCACTGACCCTCGACCAGCCGATGGAACGAACGCTGGACAACCTCGCGGCTCACGTTGTCGAGGCAACCCGTGCGATCGCAACCGCCGTCCTTCTGATGGACGAGAGCGGCCAGTATCTCCGCACTGTTGGTACCCATGGTCTGCCGGACGGAGCAGGCGCCGCACTCGAAGCCGCCTGGCCAGCGGCAATCAACCGTTCACCGGTCGCACGTGCGTTCCAGACCCAACGAGTCTTCATCATGCGCGATGCCCGCGCGCGAAATTCCCCCGCCAGTAACGACAGCGAGATCCGAAGCGTTATTCAGGACGTCGCCTGGGACACGATCGTTGCGGTCCCACTCATCTATCACGGCCGTGGCCTTGGCGTCCTCAACGCCTACTTCCTGCCCGACGCCCACCCGGACGGTCCGGAGGTCGAATTCCTTAAGGCAATTGCGGACCAGGCAGCCGTAGCCGTCGAAAATGCGAGGCTCTATCACGCCGCTCAGCAGAAGGCTGCTCTCGAAGAGCGTCAACGGCTCGCGCGCGAGCTCCATGACTCCGTCTCACAAGCTCTCTATGGCATCGGTCTCGGCGCTCGAACCGCCCGTACGCTGCTCGACATCGATCCGGAACGGGCCGGTGAACCGCTGGATTATGTCCTTCAGCTGGCAGAGGCGGGTCTGACCGAGATGCGCTCATTGATCTTCGAGCTACGTCCGGAGTCACTCGAGCGTGAAGGGATCGTCACTGCGCTGAACCGCCAGGCCAAGGCACTTCGCGCCCGCCACAGCCTCCAGGTCGAGGTCACGACCTGCCCCGAGCCGGAAGCACCCCTGGATGTCAAGGAGGCCGTCTACCGCATCGCCCAGGAAGCGCTCCACAATGTCGTCAAACACGCCAGGGCGACCAGTGTCAGTTTGCAACTCTCCACCGATGAACGGTCCCTCATCCTGACCATCCACGACAATGGCATCGGCTTCGACTCGGCTGGCTCATTCCCCGGCCACCTCGGCCTCAGTTCGATGCGCGAACGCGCCACTCGCATCGGCGGCAGCTTCGACATCCAGAGCGCTCCAGCACAAGGCACAACCCTGACCGCGACAGTTCCGTTGTCCGGTGATGCATGACGCGGCTTGACGACCCTACTCCCAGCTCGTGGGCTGCCCTGTATAGATCCGATCGCGGGTGCGTTGCTCCACGTCGGCGGGATCGACGGCGACACGGTTGACACCGGTCTCGACGGCGGCACGGGCAACGGCTGCGGCCACGGCCGGCGGGACCCGCAGATCGAGCGCCTCCGGGACGACGTAGTCGGCTGCCAGCTCATCGTCGCTGACCAGATCGGCGATTGCCTGGGCGGCGGCGACCTTCATTGCGTCGTTGATGTCACGCGCCTTCGCGTCGAGGGCACCGCGGAAGATGCCCGGAAACGCCAGTGAGTTGTTGACCTGGTTAGCAAAGTCCGACCGCCCGGTCGCGACGACAAGCGCACCGGCCGCATGGGCTGCTTCCGGCAGGATCTCAGGTGTCGGGTTCGCCAAAGCAAAGATGATCGCCTTGTCGTTCATCCGCCTGATATCGTCGCCGGTCAACGCGCCCGGCGCCGAGAGACCGATGAAGACATCCGCGCCGGCGATTACATCGCAGAGCTCGCCCTTGACACTCTCACGATTTGTGAGCCTCGCGATCTCGTCTTTGGAGCGGTTCATTCCGACTGCCCGGCCCTTGTGGATCGCGCCACTTCGGTCGCACATCACGATGTCGCCGATTCCAGACGAGATCAACAGCTTGGCGACCGCGATGCCGGCCGCACCTGCGCCGTTGATCGCGACCTGCGTATTCTCCAGGCTCGTCCCACGCAGCCGGAGCGCGTTGATCAACGCAGCCGTCACGACGACGGCGGTCCCATGCTGGTCATCGTGGAAGACCGGCATGTCCAGACGTTCCTTGAGCCTGGCCTCAATATCGAAGCAGCGCGGCGCTGAGATGTCTTCGAGGTTGATGCCGCCGAACGACGGCGAGATGTTCGCCACGATCTCGACGATCTTGTCCGGATCGCGCTCCGAGATGCAGATCGGGAACGCCTCGACTCCCGCCAGTGTCTGGAAGAGGACCGCTTTGCCCTCCATGACCGGCAGTGCCGCCTCAGGGCCAATGTCTCCCAGGCCAAGCACGGCAGTGCCATCGGTCACGATCGCGACCAGATTGTCCTTGACAGTCAGATCGTAGACGCTCATCGGGTTGTTGCGGATCTCGACGGCTGGCGCCAGCGCCGCCGGTGGGACATAGAGGATGTTCAGGATGTGGTGGTCCTTGATCGGAATCTTCGAGCGGATCTCAAGCACGCCGCCATGCCTGCGCCTGAGCGCCAGTACCTTGTCGCGCAGCGTCTCCGGGTTCTTGCGTGGCTCGGCTGGCGTGCTGTTGGAGCGCACGAGCGGAGGCATGATGCCCTCGTAGACGTACCGGCGAGTCCGCTCAGCCACTGCCTCCGGCCTGACATCATTCTGCGCTTCGCCGGTCTCCAGCGCTGCCTGAACGACGGCTGATGCAATTGTCGGCGCGACCCGAAAATCGAAGATGCGCGGGACGATGTTGTCCGGGTTCAGTTCTTCATCGGGCACCAGCGACGCGAGCGCCTCGGCGGCGTAGATCAGCGTGCGGAGGCGCATGTTGCGCGCGCCGCTATCGAGCAGTCCCCTGAAGACACCTGGAAAGACGAGCGAGATGTCCATCATGTTCGGGTGGTCGGACCGCCCGGTCGCGACGACCTTCGCGCCCGCATCGCGGGCCAACTGCGGGGTGATTTCCGGTGTTGGGATCGCCAGCGCCAGGACGATCGGGTCCGGCGCCATCTGTTCGATCATCTCGGGGGAAACCGCGTCACCGCTGGACAAGCCAACGAAGACATCAGCCCCTTTGAGCATCTCCGCCAGCGACCCTTTCCGCCGCTCGCGATTCGTCTCTTTGGCGAGATATGACTTGGCCCAGTTCATCCGCTCCGGCCGGCCGGTGTAGATCGCCCCAGCCCGGTCGCAGACGACGATCCTGCGCACACCTGCCCGGTGCAGCAGCCGCGCGACGCCGATCCCGGCAATTCCCGCCCCGGCGACGACGACGCTGATCTCTTCCAGCTTCCGGTCGGTGACCTTCAGCGCGTTGATCAACGCTCCGAGGACGAGGATCGCCGTCCCGTGGTGCTGGTTGGCGAAGACCGGGATCGTGCAGGCTTTTTCGAGCTGGTCGGCAATCGCGAACGAGCGCGGCGCGCTGATGTCGTCGAGGCAGATCGCGCCAAACGTCGGCGTCAGTGCAGCCGTCGTTTCGACGATCGCGGCTGGGTCATTCACGTCCAGACAGATCGGGAAGGCGTCGATTCCGGCGAACGTCTTGAAGATGACACTCTTGCCTTCGAGGACCGGCAGGGCTGCCTCAGGTGGTCCGCCCTCGCGACCGAACAGGTCCGACCCGTCCGTCACGATTGCGACCGTGTTCCCCCGACAGGTCAGCTCAAATGCGCTCTCGGGGTTGCGCTGAATCTCCAGACAGGCTTCGGCCACGCCTGGCGTGTAGACCAGCGACAGAATCGAACGGTCGCGGATGGGAATCTTGCTGTTGACACCGATCAGTCCCTGAAAGCGTCGTCGGTAATCCAGTCCCTCGTCTTGCTGTTCGATAATGTACACGTTTGCCGCGAAGTCCCAGTCTCCACCCGCTGTGGGCGCTACAACTCTCTCCCGCTCGTCCACCTTCGATTGTACGCCACACTGGCGTCGGGAATCGGGACTCGGGATTCGGGGGGCTTCGGAGATGCGATTTCAGTTCGACGCCCTCGAATCCCGAGTCCGGGATCCCGACGCCTTACGCCACGCCGATGTCGAGCGTGTGGTAGCCGGTTGCGCCGTCGGGGATCGGATCGCGGCGATCGCTGGTCTGGACGGCGCCGGTGCCATCGGTGGCGCGGACGCGCAGGGTGTAGGTTCCCGATTCTGGCGGGTTCCACGTGAAACGCCAGATGGCCCAACTCAATGGCGCGATTCGCTCGATTGAATCGACCGGCTGCCATGTGTCGCCATCGTCACTGACCTCGACGGCGCTGATGCCGCGATCACCGGCGAAGGCGATGCCGGCCAGCTCAACCGGCCCGAACGGAACGATCGCCCGCGCGCCAGGCACATCAAAGCGCGACATCGTCTGGATCGTGGCGTCGTCTGTCCAGCCGCGCTGCTGCCAGTAGCCCTTGAAGTCGCTGGCAACCAGGTCGATTCGGGTCAGCCACTTGACGTTCTTGATCCCGTAGAGGCCCGGAACGATCAGCCGAGCCGGGAAACCGTGCCGCGATGAGAGCGGTTCATCGTTCATCAGGTAGGCCAGCATCGTCGTTGGTTCAAGCGCCTTCGAGAGTGGGAACGACTCGGTGTAGCCGTCGTCGGCGTAGAGCGCCAGTTCGGTTGCCGAGGGCTGGACGCCCGCGATCGCCAGGATGTCCGACAGCCGCACACCTGTCCACTTCGCGTTCGAGATCAACTCGCCGCCGATCTCGTTCGAGATACAGGTCAACGTCGTCAGTTGCTCTGCTCGCTGCATCGCCAGCAGGTCGGCGTAGGCGATGTCACGCGGCGTATCGACCAGGCCAGTGATCCGTAGCCGCCAGTCGTCCTCGTCGACTCCAGGATCCACGAAGTTCTTGGAGATCAGGTAG
Source organism: uncultured Chloroflexia bacterium (assembly GCA_963763325.1). Lineage (GTDB taxonomy): Bacteria > Chloroflexota > Chloroflexia > Thermomicrobiales > CFX8 > JBBECJ01. The sequence goes on along the minus strand of CAVXOL010000018.1, from coordinate 317,972 downwards.
AAGTTGTCGTTCGGCGTCACCGGTTCGGAAATCGCGTCGCTCCCACCGCCGATGGATCCACCGCGTATGCCCGATACAAAGCGGCCAACAACTACGGTCGCGGCCAGCCCAACGACGCCGGTCGCCGCAAACGCGATCAGACGTCGCCGGCCCAGATCGTCAGGCGGAGCGTCGACATGTTCGCGATAGTCCACCCGGGTGGACTCTCCACCGAGCGCCGTCCGAACGAGCGGGAAGATCAGGTACAGGGCAAGCGTGAACACGACCACATCGGACAGCAGAATCAGGGAAAGCGCCGCAACGCTCCGGTTCGTAACCGGCGCGACCGTCCCGATCGAGACGACGATCACGGCGAAAATCGCGAGTGGCACCCAGATCGAGAGGGTTACCATCAACCCTCTCCAGAATCTCGCCCTGAACGAGACACTGCGCGCCGCGCCGCCATCGAGCCGCGCGATGCCGCCACCGACGAGCATCATTCCCAGCACGATCCCGATCACGAGCAGCGGCTTGGCAGACTCCTTCAATGTCTCCAACAACAACGCAAACAGCGCCATCGGCATCAGTTGCAGGAACGCTTCGCCGACGATCTCCAGTAGCGAGTCGGTTTCAGTGATGCGCCGCAGCAGCAACATGAACGCGACTGCCACCAGCGCCGCCAGCGTTCCACTGAGGAACAGCAGCGTCTGCGTCCGTCGCTCCTGCTGTTCAACAGCAGTCAGCGTTCTTCGGCTCGTCGCGGCTCGTGCGGTCATCCTTCATCCATCCAGGCTCGTCCAGTGGTTCGAACGGCGACTGCGCCCACCCTATCACTGGTGTGTTACGGAGGTGTGACGGTCCGGGATCACATCTGACGTGCCGATCGACGTCCTTGGTCGACGCTGTTCGCTTGGTGCACGCCTGCTAGAATCTATTCTCGAACATCTGTTCGGCGAGGCCGGGGTCTGTGACCGTCCGGCACATCTTGTCACCCGACGCCGCAGCCTGTACCCTGTGTACGTACACTCTGTCGCCTCTCTGCGATCCGGGGGAAACCATGTCTGCTGTCCCTGAGATGCCGATTGAGCCGATCTACCCCTTCGCCTCGAAGGCGCCGACGATCCGGCTGTTGCATGATGAATCGACCCAGCACCCGTTCGCGCTGACGATCGCGGCTGCCTGGTCGTGTTACGGTTCGCGTCCGGCACGCGTTGAGAACGTCCTCAGCCTGCTGGACGAGTCGCTGGATGACGGCGATGACCTGCGGCCCGGGCGGCGCAATCGCGCGCTGCGGCTGTATCGAGATCTGTTCGATGCCGGGCATCATACGACCTTCCAGCACGCCAACTTCGTCTTCGTCCTCGACGGTGTGTCGCGGCTGGCGATCTGGTCGTTCTTCCATCACCACCCGCACTACAACTCGGAGCAAGTCAGCCAGCGCTACCGCGAGGTGTCGGGCAAGGTGATGGTCACGCCCGACCTGACCGAACGGCAGGCAGCGATTTACAAGGCAGCCGTCAACCGTTCGATCGAAGGCTACAGGAGACTCGGGGATCTGCTCTCGCCCGGCCTCGCCGAGCGGTATGGTCAGGTCTTCCCGGCCCGGAAGAAGGCCGACGGGGCCGAGGCTGCACGGCGCGTCGCCGATGCCGTCCAGAAGAAGTCCCAGGAAGTCGCTCGCTACGTCCTGCCACTGGCGACTCCCGCCCACCTGTATCACACGATCAACGGGCTGACGCTGCTTCGATACCACGTTCTGGTCAACCAGCTCGATGTCCCATCCGAGGTGCGTTACATCGTCAACGCGATGGTGTCGGAGGTGCTGAAGGTCGATCCGTTCTTCCTTGGTGCACCTGGATATCCGCTCGATCTTCAGGTTCTTGGCGCCAGCGACACACTGGAGTACGAGGCGCTGGCCGAGCTTCAGGGCACGCTATCGGCGAACAGTGACGAAGCGTTCTTCCGTGAGTATGACGCTGCCCTCGGTGGGCTCGACTCGAAGCTGGTCGGCTACAACCCGAACGCGGAGCAGGTGCTGGCGAATGCAGTCCGGACCGTCCTGGGGGCTGACGGCGTCGCGATGAGCGACGCGGATGCGCTGGCGGCTGTCCTCGATCCAGCAAAGAACGCGTATCTGGGCCACTCTCTCTTCCTTGCGATGAACAGTAAGCTGATGCAGACGCTCAACCACGTCCCTTTCACCTTCCAGAAGCGGATCAGCGGTGCTGAAGACGCCCAGAACCAGCGGCATCGCGGGACGCTCTCGTCGTCGCCGGTGCTATCGGCGCACATGCGCTTCGCGCCGGACGTGATCGTGCCGGATGAGGTGCGGCGCTCTGAGGAGGCACTGGAGGAGTACCACGCGACGGTCCAGGCGCTCTGGGATGCCAAGAACCAGTTGCTCGATGATGGTGTTCCCGCCGAGAAGGTGCTGTATCTGCTGCCGAACAGCCACAACGTCCGCTTCCACGAGAGCGGGACACTGCTGACGTACTACTGGAAGTGGGTCAAGCGGCTCTGCTACAACGCCCAGCGCGAGATCTTCGACACCGCCCGGCAGGAAACCGAGCAGGTGACCGAGGTCTTCCCGACGATCGGACGTCATGTCAGCGCCCCGCCGTGCGTGGTCCGCTCGCGGGCCGGCAACAAGCCCTTCTGCCCGGAGGGCGAACGCTTCTGTGGCGTTCCCGTCTGGCGCGACTACGATCCAAAGACGCTGGCACTTCGCCGGGTACTGTGACGAGGGCCGGGGCATGCGGGATGGGGTCTGAGACATGGGTTGTTCCCTCGTCTCAGGCCCCATCCCTCATGCTCCTTGCCTCTTGCCTCTTTGCATTTCCCATATACTCGTACGGGAAACAGCGGGATACCGCACGCAGCCGCCGGGAAAGGGAGCCGTATGGATTTCAAAGGTGATGTGACGATCAACGCTCCGCGCGAGAAGGTCTGGGCTTTTCTGACCGATCCGCATCAGGTGACGCAGTGCGCGCCGGGCTTGCAGAGCGTTGAGGTTGTCGATGATTCCCACTTCAAGTGCGTCGTTCGGGCTGGCGTCGGTATGATCAAGGGCAACTTCAACTTCGACATCAAGTGGCTGGAAATGGATGAGCCGAACCACGCGCGAATGTCCGCGAACGGCAAGATCCCGGGTTCAGCGGTCGCGATGGACAGCACGATGGAGCTGGCCGACAACGGCAACGGCGGGACCGACATGCACTGGGAGTCGAACGTGAAGGTCAGTGGTACGATTGCCGGCGTTGGCGCGCGGCTGATGAGCGGCGTTGCCGACCGACAGACAAAAGAGATCTTCGACTGTATCAAGTCAAAGCTTGAAACTCCGTAGCCACCATCGGTCTTTTCACTCCCGTTCTGAGCAACCAGAACGGGAGTTCTGCGTCAACTGTGACTGACAGTCCACCCGGGTGGACTGTTCCGATGCAGCACTCTTATGTCATGTTACGCTTGCCGGTTGACGCTGCTGCCGGTATCGTAGAGACATCGCCGAACGATCATTCCTGAGCAGACGAAAGAGACGGTCAATGAGCAGCCCTGCCCGACCTGATGCGGCCTCGATGACGGCGATCCGTGGCCTGCTGGAGCGCAACCTGGTCGAACGGGCGGTCGCGCTGGCCGAAACCCGTTGGCCCGGCTCAGGGCCGGTGGTTGAGCTGGCGCACGAGTGGGCTGCACTATCTCCCAGCGCACGGCGCGAGCGGCTGGCGTCGATTGGGCCGGAGGAACTGGCGCGGTTGCGCGGCATCTCCCAACTGCAACCTGACCTGGCGCGCGTCCTGGACGACCTTGAGGCGCGTGGGATCATCCCGCCTGAGGCGGCTGCGGTTGAAGGCGATGTCGCTGCCGTACCGATTCCTGAGGCACCGGTGACGTTCGAAGAGGCAGTCGCTGACGCCGCACTCGACTATTCCGAACAAGGATTGCAGCGGCTGGCCGGCAGCGTTCAGGAGAACCTGCCTCCCCACCTTCAGGAGTCGCTTGCTGGAGTGGCCGGCGGGACTGCTGCGCTCTCCACAGCAGAGGCCGCAGCCGAAGCCACTGTTGCAGCCGGTGCAGCCGAGGCCGCACGGATTCGAGCCTCGTTTGATCCGGTTGAGCCGGTTGAGATGCCCAACCTCGATCTGGGACTGCCGTCAACACGCGAGTTCCTCGACCAGGAAGATGAGCGTCGGCAGCAGGCCAACGATCTGGCTAGCAGCATTCTCGAACGGGCACGGTCACGCGTCGACGATTCTGCGAGCCGATTGCTGCCCGATCCTGTGCAGTTCACGCCGATACCTGCAGCGGCGGAGACAGTTGCCGAGCAAGCCTCTCCAGAACCGCGCGAATCGACGACGGTGACGGAAGTTGACCAACACGAACAGTCCACCCGGGTGGACTCTCCCGTCGATCGATCGTTGGCGACGAGAATCGCGCAGGAGCAGGTTGTTGTGCTGGAGCGTGGCGAACTGGTTCCAACGGATGCAGACCTGCGCGCTGTCGCGACGTCAACGAAGCGCGATTATGTCGCCTTCCACCAGGATGACATCGGACGGCGAGCGTTCTTTGGTGGGCTGGTACGGGAGGGGAGGCGGGTCGAGCCTCAGGCGGGGGTATTCCCAACCGCCGTCAGCAAGCCGGGAGTCGTGGCAGTCTACGGGCGACTCTATCCGAAGACGATTGATCGGCTGCGCGAAGGCTACTGCGACATCCCGGGAACCCAGGCGACGGTGCGGGTCCATCCAGATTGCCGGATCGTGGTACTTCCACAATAAGGTGGCGAACACAGACTGACGCGGGAGGTTCCGCCTCCCGCGTCTTCAACATTCATGTTCGTTGGTATTGTGTGGGGATCTACCCCGACGGTGCAAGAGCACCGCGTTATCAGACCGGATTAACCCGGCGTGAGCGCCTTGCCAACGGTTGACCCGTGTCAGCCCGTTGGATCCTGGGGATGATCTACTGGCCGGTACTGGTGAGCGGGGCTATGGGAACGATCGACGTGTGCCCGGCTCAGGCCGCCGGCCCTGCCCGATCTTCGAGGAGTGGGCAATGGACCCAGAGCGAATGGCCACTGCCGGCAATGCCGTGGTAACGCGTCACCTGCACTCCTCCTTTCCGTTCGCGCTTCGAACGTTCTTGACTCTTTTCGATCATACACCTCAGCGAATGTAATAGCAACATACGAACCAGAGTTCGCCGTTCCTCAGCGGTACTTTGTGAAGAACGTCACAGAGATGCGTAATGACCTATGCGATAACCTGCTCACGAACCCGCAGGCGGACCAGCGTCTCGGCAAACGCGTCAACCGTTGCGGAGATGTCATCGTCGCTGTGGGCGATTGACGTAATACCGCGACCACCGAAGAGGGCAATACCTTGCTGCAGCATGCTCAGGTTGAACGCCTTTGCCAGATCGCCTGGCATGCCTTCACGTGACATCGGAACACCTGGTAGCGGCGCACGCAAGTCGCTCTCCGGCGGGAGTTGCTCGCCACCGAGGACGACACGGAACATCGAGGCATCACCGTAGGCGCAGCCTGGAATATCCTCGCGACGCAGGGCGGCATTGATGCCGGTTCGGATCGCGGCGGCGGTGGCGGTCGCGCGCTCCTGGATGGCTGGATCGGCAACGTGGGTGAGACAGGCGATGCCGGCGGCCGATGAGAGCGGGTTCGCGTTGTAGGTGCCGGGATGGCCGACCTTTGGATGTCCCTGGCGTTCTTCGGCGTTGAAGGAGAAGACGCTCATCACGTCGGCGCGGCCAGCGATGGCACCGCCAGGGAGGCCGCCAGCCAGGATCTTGGCGAGCATCGTGAGGTCGCCGTGGGTGCCGTACTTCTCCTGAGCGCCACCGGGTGCCCAGCGGAAACCGCTGACGACTTCGTCAACGATCATCAGCGTCCCGGTCTGCTCGGTTACTTCGCGGATAGCTCGCAGGAATGCGCCAGGGTCGGGCAGGGTGAAGAAGCCAGGATGACTGGTTTCAATCAGGACGGCAGCGGCGGTCTCATCGGCGACGGCCGCCGAAAGAGCACTCACATCGCCGCAGGGGATGACGGTCGCATTTGATTGCAGGTTGGACGGCAGGCCGGGCAGACCATGCGCACCAAACGTCGTGTCACTCCAACCATGGAAATGGTCGGCGAACTGGACGATGCGGGTGCGACCGGTCCACGCGCGAGCGACGCGGATGGCGAGCATTCCGGTTTCGGTGCCGGACGATGTGAAGCGCACGAGCTCGGCGCCAGGCACGATCGCGCAAATGCGATCGGCCCATTCAAGCTCAAGTGCGTGATTGCCACCGAGGTGGGTGCCGCGCGTCAGTTGGCGGCTGATGGCTTCCGTAACGTCAGGATGGCCGTGGCCGAGGATCAGCGAGCCGTGGCCGGTGACGAAATCGACATAACGATTACCATCGACATCCCACTTGTAGGCGCCGTCTGCGCGGTCGATGGTGAGCTGGAACGGCTCCTGGTAGCGGCCATCGTGGGTAACACCGCTGGCGAAGCGGGTGACGGCCCGTTCATGATGCTTCTGGGAACCGGGGTGGCTGGCGATGAACTCGGCGAAGATCTCCTGCTGGACGGCGGCGATCGACGCAACTCGCTTTTCGTCTCTGAGAACCATCTGGCGCTCCCTCTCACTGATGCTGTGTCGCTGTTGGCTGGTGGCACGCTACCACCAGGTGGAGGGGAGGGCAATAGGCGCGTCGAATACTGATGAGCGCGGAATGGATGAGCGTGTGGCATTGGTAGCGGCGATGCTGTAGCAACAAGCTCGTATCCGATCCGCGGCGAGCGGCCGGCACAGTCACCGCGCGCAACGATTTACCGAACGGTTCTCGACATCCGGCACCATCGCTTCCGAGTGATCACGTAATCGGCATCGTGCCCACAGCCAGAATGTTCGCCTCGATCAACCAGCAGTCGGGATTGTCGACGAAGCGATCGAATGCCAACGGATCGCTGAATTGTGTCCAGAACGTCTGATCGGCGCTCGGCAGGTCAAGCTCCGCTGCGCTTCCGGCGAGAAGGGTGAAGAGACCTCGAAACGTCTCACGCATTGCCAGATCGAACGGCGCGCTGCGCTCGATCAGCGTCGTTCGCTGCCAGACATGCTGGATTCCTGATCGGCGCAACCAACTCGGAAGTTCCGGGACGCGCGGCCCCGTGACCCACTGCCCGATGCCCGCGTCTGCAGCCGCCTGAAACCAGCGATAGATCACGCCCGGCGGGCCAGGGTAGACACGATACATCGTGGTATCGGACTCCTTGAGCGCCACCAGCCCGCCTGGCCGTACCACACGGCGGAATTCGGACAACGTCGTCCTCAACTCATCGTCGGTCAGGAACTGGCTTGTATTGGCAAACCAGACCGCATCAAAGGTGTTGGCAGGATACGGGAGGTCAACGACCGATCCGACTCGCGCCTCCACCGGGCACTTGAGCTGCCAACCGGGCAGTCGTCGCTCGATGCGCGCAACATTGTCTGGCGCTAAATCAAGTGCGGACAGCTGGCCACGAGAGCCGACCAGTTCGGCCATCCAAGGGAGGTAGGAGCCGCTGCCGCTCGCAGCGTCAAGCATGTGCCAACCGGGCTGGATGCCCACCGCCCGCAACTGCGCTTCGTACTCGTGCCGGGCGGCCTCGAAATGTACGTCAAGCCAATCGGCACCGGACATGATATGCCCAATCGAGGTTGTGAAGGAGTTGGAATGTTGGGTCATGGCATCTCTCCTGAGAGCATCGTGCTGATTCCGTGTCATCGACACGGTCACGATCCGGCCACGATTCGTTCAGATTCACGAGCTAATGGCATGGTCTCTAGCGGAGGACAGGAATGTCAAGCCAACGTCCCAGGTCGTCAGACGGTGACCGGACCGCTGATTGTGTGTTTCCGCAACGCCGCTGCCGGTTCCCATTCGATTACCAACGGTTCCGCTCGATTGTTATCCGCACGGACGTGCCTGCTGAAATGATCTATGCGCAATCATGTGAGTATTGGCTCGCGGTACGGACACGTTGACAGCCGATATACCTGCGCATATAGTGATCGCACACTTGATATTCCGCATTCGGCCGTGACTGCCGCTGGAGGTCGGTTGTTGTCGCGGCAGCCCCGTGTGCCAGAAGTCCGTCGTTGTTCACGTCCTAGAAAGGAAGGCTTCTCCATGACCGCGACCGTAGCTAGCGCCGAAATGACGCTCGCATTAATCAAGCGGTTCGAGGATTCATTCAATCGGTATGATGCCGACGCCCTGATGGCCGACATGACCGAGGACTGCGTCTTTGAGCATATCGCGCCGGAGGGCAAAGGGATGGGCCGATACGAGGGTCAGGCAGCTGTCCGTGCCGTCTGGGAAGCTGTTCCTGATGAGTTCCCTGGCTACCACTTCACGACTGAGGACATCTTCGCGGTCGGTGATCGCTGCGCCTATCGCTGGTGCGTGCGATGGAATCTACCGGATGGCGGTCAGGGCGAGATGCGCGGCGTTGACATCTACACCGTTCGGGACGGCAAGATTGCCGAGAAGTACTCCTACTTCACGATGTAGACCGTTCAAAGGCCATCGAAACGACGCTGCGGGTATCGAGGGTGCCGCAGCGTCATTGTTGTGTCCGTCATTGTGTTTCGTGAAGGTCTGGAAATCATTCACGTATCAACATTGACCGGTCTCGGGGTAAAGTTGCGCCGCCAACCGCCGCTCGATGACCAACGGTTCCGCTCCATTGTTATGCGCACGGATGGGGCTGTGGCATTGGTGGCGGCGACGGCTCCGCCGAGAACTGAACTGATCGAGATGCGTGTCACAACCTTGGGTCGATTACTCCTGGTCGTCGGGACGAACGAAGCGAGCCGGATCGTGGTCAGGAAGCACGTCTGATGCCCACTCGCTCGTCTTCCAATCGGCGATCGGAGTCTGGCAGTTCGCGCGAGGAACGAAACGCGAGCGCTCGACGAGCTGCATCTTGTGGACGTACCGAGGGCAGTTCGGGAACACCTGTCGAGCCCGGACACGCACGATGAACTGTGCCTCAGGATATTCCAGCAAGAGTGGGTCGTCGAAGTCAACCGTTGCGACTCCGTTGAACCGCATGCGTGCCGGATTCGCGAAGTCAATGAAGAGCAAACCAACGTTCGGGTTGGTCAACATGTTCCCACCCGAGAAATACATCCCGTTACCGTCGTAACTGGGGAAGGCAATGGTGCGGTTGTCGATCACACGTACGAAGCCCGGTTCTCCACCTTTGTACGAACAGCTCGCATTGCCATCGGCATCGGCGGTCGCGAGGAAGAACATGTCCATGCGTTCAACGAAGGCGACGTCGTTTTCGTTGAGATAGTCACGCACGATGCGTTCTTCGAGGCGCTCGGCTAGTCGACGCGTATCGAACCGGTCTTGCAAGACACGGCTTCCGTCGTGGTAGATAGGCGACATCAGCCGCTCCTGTCCTCAATCTTTATGTGTTGTCTGCCGGAGTATGCCGCAGTCTAATTGATCGATGATTGCGCGTCAACGAGATCGTCGCCAGCGCGACCCAGACATACTCTCGGTCGTCTGGGTCGGCAAGGCGAGTGGCTATCGCTCCGGGCTGGGACGCCAGCCGCCGCTCGATCACCAACGGATCCGTCCGGTTGTTATTCGGACGGATGGGGATTGAGTGCAACCGGCAGAAAAGCTGCTGCGTCGTGCGAAGAGGTGTGGTGGGGAACCGGGCGGGACTCTGAGCTTGCCAGGTGTCGAGTTGGCTACAACGACCCGCCGTAACGCGCAGGGAGCCTACTGATATGTCGTGCATGATGCCTTTGACATGAGCAAGCGGCCCGAACACTTGTGTGCTCGGGCCGCTTGTCGAGAGGTGTCTGGGGTTACGCGGCGACTTCGTAGCCAGCTTCGGCGATTGTCGCGACGATCTGCTCGTCGCTGACGGCGTTGGTATGTCGCAGGGTAACGAGTTTCGTCGGGATGTCGACGCTGACGACCTCGATACCCGGAACGCTGGTCAATTCGTTGGTGATGGCGCGAACGCAGTGCTCGCAACTGATCTCGGGAACCTTGTACTGCTTTTCGATCACAAATACCTCCAAGTGTCGATACTTCAGTACCCCTAGGGGGTATGCCTCCATAACGATACCACACGGGTCGGAGCGTGGGAGTCCACCCGGGTGGACTCGTTGGCAGGGCGGCATTGGCATACTAGTGTCGGGATCGAGTGAGATAGGGAAATGGGGCGAGTTCGTGGCGGCTGTCCGGGAGTTACAGCTCGCGCACACGCGGATCACGTTGATTCAGGGGGAGCCAATCGACTACCCGCGCTCGGCGCTATATGCAGCGGTAAACGCGCGTGGTGTGCTGGCTTCCGGATTCGGTGGCGCGATCCGGCTGGCCGGTGGTGGCGACATTGAACGCGAACTGCGCGGACAGGGGCCGTTGCTGGTCGGCGAGGCGTACGCGACCGGCCCGGGGAAGTTGGCAGATCACGGGGTCGATCGGATTGTGTTCGGGATCACGACGCCCGAACCGGGCCAGCCGCCGCGGCGCGATGCAGCCGCAAATGCGCTGACGGCAGGGCTGGAGTTGATCGACCGCGAACGGTTGCGATCGCTGACGTTACCGGAGGTAGGCGTGCGGGTTGGCGGGATCGACCTGGCCGAGGCAGCGAAGATGTTGATCGATGCGCTCGGCGCGCGGTTGCGGCGCGGGTCGATGCTCGATGATGTCGTCATCGCTGGATCGCATCTGGAGTATTTGCGAGCATGTCGCGATGCATTACTGGCGATGGGGGCGGCGAATCCTTAACGCGAGATGGGTACGAGGTGCAGTGTGGCGACGTTTGTCCTGGTCCATGGGATGTGGGCTGGCGGGTGGTACTGGGAAAAAGTTCGTCCCTTGTTGGGGGCAGCGGGGCATGAGGCGTTTACGCCGACGTTGACGGGCTTGGGCGAGCGCGTGCACCTGGCGCGACCGGAGGTCGACCTCAACACGCATATAGAAGACGTCGTCAATGTCCTGCGCTATGAGGATCTTCGGGATGTTGTGCTGGTTGGCCACTCGTACGCCGGGGCCGTGATCAGGGGAGTCGCGGATCGCGTGCCTGAGCGGCTGGCGATGCTGGTCTATCTGGATGCGTTCGTGCCTGAGGACGGCGATCGCGTCGAGGATTTTTGGCAGGCGGGGATATCTCCCGACTTCGATGCGATGGCGGCTGGATTCGATGGGTGGAGGATCCCGACACTCGATCCAGACGACGAGGATCCGGCGATCGTCGCCTGGGAAGCAGGGCGAACGGTTCCGCATCCGATCGCGACGTTCCGGCAGCCGATCCGGCTGAGTAACCCTGATGCAGACGGGGTTCCACGTGTGTTTATCCATTGCACTGCGAAGCCGGATGGCGATGTGTTCGCCCGTTTCGCGGAGCAAGCACGGGTGGACGCAGGCTGGCGATATCTGGCGATCGACAGTGTCCACGATGTGATGGCGGTCGATCCTGAAGCGCTGACGGCGGTACTGGTGTCGCTGGTCTGAGCCTGTCACCTGGCGACCTTGACGCTGTGCTGGTTACGTGGATGGCGACGATCCCGGCAGGGTTTCTGGTGATCGACCCAAGTCGAGGTGGTCGGTTGGGGGAGCCGGGCGGGTCTTGCGAGGTGCCGAGAGTCTGGTGGTTCGCAACGATCCGCCCCTGCTTGCCGAGACTGCATCCGTTTACAGGGCGTGTGGAATCTAGCTATCCGGCCGTTGCCTGTTCGATCGTTGATCGGATCTGGTCGAGTTCCCAGATGACGCGATTCTGGCCGCGGCGGAGCTGGTTGGCGATGACGTGCCGCATGTTGTCGTCGGCGGTCGGGAGTTGTTGGGCGAACGCAAGGTCGGGGACGGCTGGAATCGCGCGAGCCGGGTCCTGTTGGAAGCGGCCATCGCGGGTGTAACAGAGCGTGACGAGGGCACGGGCGATTGCGCGCTGAGTGGCGTTGACGGCTCGGACGGCGGTGTCATCCGACGAGTCGATGCTGGCGGACTGTGCGTAGAACGTGTCGAGCGCAGCGCGCAGGTTCGTGATGGCTTCACGGGTCGGTGACAGGTCAACGACGCTCTCGGCAGCGGCGCTGTAATGCTCGACGGCGGCGGCAATCTCGTCGAGGGTGGCGCGATAGTCGAACGGCGCGACCGGGGCGTTGAGGGTGCGCAAGATGGTCGCGGCATAAACGCGCATGTCGCGGAGGAGGTTTTCGCGGTCGGCAATCTCCATTGTGTCGTCTTCGGTATGCCAGGCGATGTTGCCGCCACAACCCCCGACGGGGTGGTAGCCCTTCTCGTCGAGCAGGTCCTGCGGCATCGTCGATGAGAGCATGAAGTAGGTCGTGACACCGAGGTTGTTGAACGAACAGTCGCCAGCGCGCAGGACGTGGCCTTCGCCGGTTGATTCCATGCCGGTGATGTCGCGGATGACGTTCTGGCAGAACTGTTCGGCCTCGCTCATCCAGGAGACGTTCTCGTAGACCGTCGCCCAACGGCAACCGGGCGAATCGACGTTGATGTGGGCGACACAGTTTCTCGCGAGATCGTGGGCGTACTGGTCGGCATACCAGGTTGAGCCGGCGTAGCGGCCATGGGAGTGACCGCTCCACCAGGCGATGCGAATGGTGCGGTCGAGAGCGCCTTCGTGTTGCTTGAAGACACGGGCCAACTCCAGCAAGGTCGCGTCTCCGGTAGCGTTGTCGCCGATGCCGACGTGCCACGAGTCGAGGTGGCCGTGGACGAGGACGAACTCATCGGGGAAGCGTTGGCCCGCGATCTCGGTGACGACGACCGGGATTGGCCGCCAGCTGGTGTCGGTCTGGTTCGAGAAGGCGACGGTGACGGGTCCACGCTGAAGCTGCTCGATCAATTCGCGACCATCGGGATTGTTGATCGTCAGGATCGGGACCGGTGGGACGCGGCCGAGCGAGTCGAGGTCGGGCGAACCCCAGGTCGTGGTCGTGATGCCCTCGTGGATGCGGTTGCCGGGGTTGATGAAGAGGGCGGCGACGGCACCAGATGCGGCAAGGTCGAACCCACGAGCGGCGATGCCGAGGCCTTCGGTCATGACGATCTTGCCGCGCAGATCGACGTCGGTCGCAGTTCGTTGCTCGCTGAAGAGCTCATTGATGCCGGCCGCCTGGTTGCCAGGGATGTAGACGAGTTCAGCTTCGATCTCCTGACCGCTGGTGTGGGGCGAGAACGATGGCGTCTTAACGGTGTACGACTTACCGTTGGTGCCGAGCGTGCGGAGAGTGGCGGGTCCTGGCAGGCTGATGAGGCAGGTCGGGTGGTGGACCTCAAACGGGATATTCCAGCCCGCGAGCTTGTTGGTGATGGCGGCGACGGCTTCGGCTTCTTCCGACGAGCCGGAGAGGCGGACGAGGGTCGAGAACTGTTCAACGAGCGCCCAGGGCTCGTCGAGCGTGACCGTATCGAGGATTCGCTGTTCGAGTTCAGCGTCTTTCCAGGCCTGATTCATGAATCGTCCTCTCTCCCAAATGGCGTTTCTGTCGATGCTCGGGCATTGTACGTGCTGATCTGGTTGGTCTCGTGCCGTCGAGCGAGGCTCGACTCGCGGAACTGCGGCAGGATGACGATCGCGATGGTTTGCGTGATACCAATCGTCGCGAACAGGATGATGGTCAAGCGGAGGTCGACCGCAGCCAGCAGCCAGCCGGCGATCAGGACGCCGAGTGGGGACGCCAGCTCGATCAGCGCGAGGTTCGCGCCGAAGACGCGTCCCCGCAGGGAGTGCGGCGTTCGCTCCTGGCGGATGGTTGCAGTGAAAGGCCGCCCAGCACCGCTCGTGATTCCGACCAGCGCGATCGCTGCGGTGGCCCCGACGAGACCTGGCAGGCCGGCAAGCAGGCAGAACCCGGCTACGCCCGATGCGTTCGAGAGCAGATACCAGAGGCGGCGCGGCACCCGTCGGGCGTAGGCGCCGTAGGCAACGGCGCCAACGAGTGCGGAGGCACCGAATGCGGCGAGGGAGACGCCGAGGCCAACCGGACTATCGAAGATCTGGTCGGCGTAGACCGGCATGATGACCAGGAAGAGGGGGGCGATGCGCATGTTGCTGATCATGGACATCAGTGCCAGGCCGAACAGGACAGAATCGTCGCGGATGAAGCGAACACCGGCCATCGTGCGTGCGACGGCGGCGCGGACGCCATGCCCAGGTTGGATGCCGGGTACGTCGCGAGACGGGACGCCGACACCAACCAGCAGCGCGGAAACTGCGAATGAGAGGGCGTTGAGAGCGAGGACGAGGCTGGGGCTGGTCGCGGCGATCAGGATTCCGGCCGCGAGCGGGCCGAGAAAGTTCTTGAACTGCAGGACACTTTCGAAGACGGAGTTGGCCCGTTCGAGTGGCAAATTCGCAGAATCGGCAATGTCGGGAATCATGCTCTGACGGGCGGTGATGCCCGGAGCGTCGAGCAGCGTGCCAAGAAAGACGAGGACGAGGATCATCGTCAGGTTGAGACCAGTCGTCACGTGCAGAAGCGGGATGAGCGCGACGGTCAGGCCGCTGGCGACGTCGCCCAGAATACTCGTTCGCCGGAAGCCGAGACGGTCAACGAGTGAGCCGCCTGCGAAGGTGGCGATGATATAGGGCACCAGCATCGCGAACGCGGTCAGGCCGACATCGCCGGGATTGCCGGTAGTCTGAAGGACGTACCAGGGAATGGCGACTGCTGCCATCTCGTTGCCGAAGCCGGAGATGGCGTTGGCCGCCAGCAGCATTCTGAGGGGGCGACGATTGGTTGGCGCGGATACATGCATCGTCGTTACTACCGGTGCTGGACCGTGATCAGGTGAGACCATGCCGCCGGAGGAAGCCGTGGACGACGTTGTTCCAGGCGATGGGGTTCTCACGGGCGGCGCCGTGATGGGTGTTCGGGAGGATGTAGTACTCGCTGGTGGGGATCATTTTGTGCCATTCGTACGACATCGTGATGGTTTTCTGGGACTCGTTGCCGCCGACGAGGACGAGGACAGGCATCTGGAAGGCGGCCATCTCGGCGGCGCGGGGGCGAGTGTCGAAGGCTCGGATGGCGCGGAGAGCACGGATGGCGTCTTCTTTCGAGTTGCCGAGTGAACCTTTCAGGGTTGCCATGTAGCGGCCGAGGTCGGTGTCCTCGAAGCCGGGGCGGGCGGTCGGTGGGCCGGACTCTTCCCACTCGAACGACTTGGGCTGGGTGACGATCGGACGGCCGCCGGACTCGATGATGGCGATCTGCTCGTCGATCCAGCGCTGGGAGTCCTCGCGGAACCAGGGGACGGTGTGGCCGATGATGAGGGCGAGGGCGCGGTCGGGGTAGTCGAGGCCGAACTGGCAGGCGATGACGCCACCGAGTGATGCGCCGCCGACGATGGCCTTGTCGATGTCGAGGGCATCGAGGAGGCCGCGGAGGTCGGCGGCGAAGTCAGCGTTGGTCCAGTCGCCGGGTGGTGAGGCGGAGCGGCCAGTGCCGCGCCGGTCGAACGTAATGACGCGGTAGTGCTGGGAGAAGTAGGGGATCTGCGTCACCATCCAGGGCAGGTGATGGTGGCCCTGAAGGACGAGTGGGATACCCTCACCGGTGTCTTCGTAGAAGAGTTCGATTCCGTTGGCCTGTATTCGGGGCATGAGCTTCCTCCGAATTTCGACATGCGGATGATACGTCCGATTGAGGCCGATCACCCGTGAACGTTGGCGATCCAGTCTCGTGCCGCGGCCCTGACCCCTAGCGCGACGCGTTTGGGACTCTCAGCAACGGCCGGCACTACACAGACCCCGAATCACTTGTCACGCGCTACAGATACTTGGCGAACCAGCCGGTGAGGCGTTGGAGGAGGTCTAGCATGTGGGCGCGTTCGTGGAATGAGTGGCCCTGGCGGGGATAGACGACGAGGTCGGTGTCGACGCCGAGGGCAACGAGGGCGTTGTAGAACTCCCAGGATTGGGTGGGTGGGACGCGGACGTCTGCGCCACCCTGGACAAGGAGTGTTGGCGTCTTGACGTTCTTGACGTAACGGATGGGCGAGCGCTCCCAGGGGCGGTCGGGTTCGTCGTTGACGGAGCCGAGGTTCCACTCGTTGGCGGGGCGGATGTCGGTCGTGCCGATCTTGGAGACCCAGTTGGTTGGGGATGCGCCGGCGAAGGCGGCTTTGAAGCGGTCGGTGTGGCCGACGGCCCAGGTGGTCATGAAGCCGCCGAAGGACCAGCCGCAGATGCCGAGGCGGTCGGGGTCGGCGACGCCACGCTCGATGAGCATGTCGATGCCGGTCATGATGTCGTCGAAGTCGCCGCCGCCGAAGTCGTACTTGTTGGCGCCGGTGTGGGCGCCGCCGCGGCCGGTGCTGCCGCGCGGGTTGGGCAGGAAGACGGCGTAGCCTTCGTTGGCGAGAATCTGGGCCCAGTCGTGCCAGGTGCCGTAGAACCAATTGCCCCACTGGGCGGATGGGCCGCCGTGGACTTCGGTAATGAGTGGCAGACGGGTGTTGGGAACGGCGTCGGGTGGCAGGAGCAGCCAGCCGTGGTTTTCCAGCCCGTCGCTTGCTGTCCAGGTGACGTGCTCCATCTCGGCCATTGGGAGTCCGGCGAGTTGCGGGTTGAGGTCGGTGATGCGGACGGCCGGTTCGCCGATCTGGGCGACGTAGACATCGGCGGGGCGATGGGGCTGGGCGATGCCGACTGCGACCGCTCTCGTCGGTGTTGTGGATGGTGACGCGCTGGTCGATCCAGCCAGCTGGCGGCGTCGGGGCCGAGGTCGAGCTGGTCCCATTCGGCGCCGCGCGGGTCAGTGCGGTCGATGCGCGCGTTCTGGATCTCAACGCTGTGAACGAGGAGGTCGTCGCCGGCGAAGGAGGCCCAATTCGGGGTCATGCCGCGTTCGTCGAGGGTAGTGACGGCGCCGGATTCGACATCGACGACGAAGACGTGGGTGTAGTCCTTGTTGGCCTGCGGGCTACCAACGACCGCGACCTGGCGTCCGTCGCTGGACCAGCTGACTTGACCCGGGACGCCCGCAAGCTGCATGAGGTCGCGTTCGTTGTCGCCATCGGCATCGAGAACGATCAGGCGGGTGGTCGAGAAGGCGATAGCCAGGTTCTCGGTCTCGGAGACGACGGCGGCGATTCGTGATCCATCCGGCGAATAGTCGAACGCCCAGACGTGGCCCTCGGCGGGGCCAATGACGACGGGTGCGCCACCGG
Source organism: uncultured Chloroflexia bacterium (assembly GCA_963763325.1). GTDB lineage: Bacteria > Chloroflexota > Chloroflexia > Thermomicrobiales > CFX8 > JBBECJ01. The sequence continues at coordinate 300,776 of CAVXOL010000018.1, read as the reverse complement.
TGGCCGCGATCGTGGCGATGGCCTTCGGCTTCCAGCGCTCGCTGGCGACTCGGATGTCGGATTCAGGCTCCTTCTCACCAGCGAGGGCTTTGCGGCGGGCGGTGAAGGCGAGCGTGCGGCCGTCAGGGTGCCAGGATGGCTGGTCGACGCCGCCCTGCAGGTTGGTGAGCCGGAGTGGCTCGCCTCCGGTGGCGGGGATGACGTGGAGTTGCTGTTCGCCACGCTTGGCCCGGTCTGAGAGGAAGGCGAGCGAGGCCGAATCGGGAGACCAACGCGGCATCGTGTTGTTGTGCTCGGAGCCGGTGACCGGACGGGACGGGGTCGAACCGTCGGCGGCTGCGACATGGATGGCACTGGTCAGGTCCTTCTCGCGGTGGCCGATTGGAGCGACGCAGAAGGCGACGTGCTGGTTGTCAGGAGAGAGGCGCAGGTGGGAGGGGACGCGGAGGTCGACGGCCATTTCGAGGGTGTAGCGGCGGGTCATCGGGGCGGTTCTCCTTACATACGGTTCGAGACTACTCTGACGAGGACCGCACTCTTTTGCCCGTCATCCTGAGCCGCAGCGAAGTGATCGCCTGCGTTGATCAGTGCGTGTTCAACGGGTGACAGTACGCACCGATTGGACCCGCTGCGTGGATCGCACACGTTAAGCGATCCTTCGCTGCGGCTCAGGATGACAGGGCAAAGGATGCGGTCCTTTTCAAGCGAGATACGTCGTTGACGAAATCGTCCAGTTTCACGATCGATAGTCCGGACATTAGAGCGAATCATCGCGTTCGGCGGCTTGCATTTCGTCGACGATGGCGCGCAGGTCGCTGGCGCGGGCGTGCATGCGGACGATTGGCTCGCCTTCGTCGTCGAAGAAGAGGACGTCGACGTGGTCGTGGGCGTCGACGAGCTCCGAGCCGGAGTAGTCGAGCTCGATCGTGAGCATCGGGACGGTGCCGGGTGGTTCTGCCTCGCGTTCGATCGGGCCGGTGTTGGATGCGGCATAGCCCCAGTGATCGACGAGGTCGACGAGGGCACTGCGCTCGTTGGGTGTCATGCCGAGATAGACCGAGACGTCGATCCGACCGTCGCTGATGTGCATGTAGAGGCCGTCGTCGGCGCGCTCGATCGCGACATCGCCGGGGAACCAGAGATCGTAGATGACTAGCGGCTTGACCGGTTCGTCGTCATCTTCGCTGCCTTCTGAGCCGTGGCCGGAGCCGACGATCTGCTGCATGAGGGAGTAGTGGGCGAGGCCGTACAGGTAGAGTCCCTCGGCGATCTTCTCGCGCTGTTCGCCCTTGAATTCGCCTTCGAAGATCTCGTCTACGAGGCGTTCGAGGGCACGGAGCATCCGACCGAACTCGTCGATTCCGCGCAACTCGCGATCGACAAAGTTCTTGGCGAGGCCAAAGGCCTGGGCGAGGTCTTCAAAGATGCGGTCGGAAGACTGCTCGGTCAGGAATTCGCGGATATCGTCGAAGAGGTCTTCTTCGCCTTCGTGTCCGAACTGGCCGGACCTGTCGTCGGGTGCGGACATTGGCGTCCTCCCTACCCCCGCCGGCCGGGGCCAATCAGGGCGCGATTACTCGCGCCGTACGATACCAGAGGTTCAACACGCGTGGAAGAGATGGGTGAGTGCTCGGGCTTTCAGAGAAGCAACGAACCGGCCCGAAGGCCGGCTCGTCACGGGGTTGGGGTTGGGGTGGGATGTTATGAAGCGGTGACGGTGATGTAGTTGATGTTGGGGCCGCCGTTCTCGAAGACGAGCTTGATGGAGTGCTGGCCGGCTGGGATGGCGACCGGGATCGAGGCTGCGTCACCCCAGACCTGGTAGCCGCCGGTTGGTTGCAGCAGGATCGTGCCGGTGGCGTTGACGCCGTCGATCTCGATCCGGACTTTGCGCGGCGACGAGGTCGCAGCAGCGTAGCGAACCGTGACGATGTAATTGCCGGCGGTAGGGACGTTGACATCCCAGGCAAGCCACTCATTCATTTCGGTCCAGCCGACGTTGTAGCACGGGTTGCTGGAGGCTGCGTCTGAACAGAACTGGATGTCAACGTCGTCGGAGCGGTAGAGGTTGCCGGTGTTGCCACTGGTCAGGTCGTGGGCGCTGGTGTAGTCCTCAACCTCCAGCTTGCCAGGCAGCTCAGGCATGGTCGGTGGCGGTGGCGGCGGCGGAGCGTCGGTCGCGGCGAACTCAATGAAGTTGAGGTTAATGTTCGTGCCGCTCAGGACCAGCTTGAGGGTGTGGTTACCGGCCGGCAGCTCGACCGGCGCAGATGTCGCGCTGTTCCAGGCCTGGTAGCCGCCAGTGACGGGTAGCTGGACCGGGCCGCCGATTGGGGCATCGTTCAGCAGGAGATCGACGAAGCGGCCATTGGATGGCGTGGCGTAGCGGATCGTGAAGGTATAGAAGCCAGCGGTCGGGATGTCGAGGTCGAAGCCGAGCCATTCGCCGGCTGCCGACCAGCCGATGTTGAAGCAGGGCGAGCCGGAGGCTGCGTCGGAACAGCCTTCGATATCGACATCGCCAGCGCGGTAGCCGCCACCGGTGTTACCGGGGGTGGAGTCGTTGGCGCTGGTGTAGTCCTCGGCCTCGATCCGGCCAGGGGTGGGTGGAGGACTGGTGGATTCGATCGTGACGGTCACCGGGGTGGCCGTTCCGGTCTGCGACTGGGCGTCGGTGGCTCGGGCAGCGATCGTGTGCTGGCCTGCCAGTGCGCCGGTCGCATTCCAGGTCCACTCGAAGCGGTTGTTGGCTGCGGACCAGGTGGCATCCTGCCAGGCTCCGCCGTCGATTGAGACATCAACATCAAGCGAGGCGACCGGGGTTTGATTGTCGCTGGCTGTGACGGCCACGACGACATTGCCGGACACGGTCGCACCGTTGGCCGGGCTGGCAATCGAGGCGGTCGGCGGCGTGTTGACCGGTGCTGTGGTTGTCGCCGATGTCAGGAAGTTGAAGTTGAAGCCGCCGTTTTCGATGACGATTCGGATGGTGTGATCTGCCGGATGAGAGCTGGATTGCCGGGATCTGAAGATCCGTCCAGCTCTGGTAGCCGCCGCTGTTGGGAACGATGACCGTACCAGTCGCGTTCTGTCCGTCAACCTCGATTCGGAAGGCGCGGTTGTTGTTGGCTGCGGCAGTCCGTGCAGTGAAGGCGTACCAGCCGCTGTTCTGGACGGAGACGTTGTATTCGAGCCACTCGCCGGTGTCGGTCCAGCCGACGTTGTAGCAGGGTGAGCCGGAGGCTGGATCGTTGCAATTTTCGATGTCAACGTCTCCGGCGCGGTAGATGCCGCCGGTGTTGCCGGGCGACGAGTCGTGGGCGTTGGCGTAGTCCTCGGCCTGGATGGTGCCCGGCACCTGGGGCGTTGCCGAGGCGGACAGCGCGACGTTGCGGGAGAACTCGGAGGTGTTGCGGTCGGGCGCAGTCGCGGTCGAGGTGATGACCTGGCCTGAACTGACGCCGCTGAGCGCGACCGAGAAGACGCCGGTTGGCGAGGCGGTCGTCGATGTCAGGAAGGTCTTGCCTTCGCCGTACGAGCCGGCTGGTGAGTCGGCCACGAAGATCTCGACGACACAGCCGGGGCAGGCGGTACCACGCACCTCGGAAGTGCTGGCGCCGGTAATGATGGGGAAGTTCTGCCGGCCATTGGCGCCATCGTGGCTGTATTGGTCGTTCTGGTTGACGCCGATCGGATCGATGTCGATGCCGAGGGCGCCGTTACTGTAGATCGAGTTGCGCGTGATGGTGTTGAACTCGTTGTTACCGTCGTTGATGAGGATGCCGTGGCTGGTGTTGTGGGCGATGACGTTGTCGGGACCGATCGTGACGTTCGAGGCGTGGTAGCGCAGGCGGATGCCCCAGCCAATGTTCGGCAGCGGGTCGCCGTTGACGTTGACGCCGATCTTGTTGCCGAAGATGACGTTGCCGGTGCTACCCGGGCCGTAGGCCTCCATGCCGCCGCGGCCATTGTTGGCGATGACGTTGCCGGGGCCGACGATGTTGTAGGACGAGCGGTCTTCGAGCGAGACGCCGAAGCCGGGGTTGCGGTGGATCGACGACGAGCCGCCGGTGCCGGTCAGGTTGGTGCCGACGAAGTTGCCGATGACGGAGTTGTGCGACGTGGTCGCCTCGTGCGAGATCTCGATCCCCTCGCTGGCGTTGCCGGAGATGACATTGGCTTCGCCGGGGCCGAGGCCGCCGATGATGGTGTACGAGGTGCCGTGGTTGATGTCGATGCCGTCGCTGCGGTTGCGGATGCGGGCGCTGCCGTTCGGCGAGAGTCCGACGATGCAACCGTAGATGACGTTGTGCTCGGTGCCGAGGCTATCCATGTCGATGCCATCGTCGGCGTTGCCGGAAATCACCATCCGGTCGGCCGGGTTGGCACCGCCGATGCGGTTGTACGAACCTGCGTAGCTGATAGTGATGCCGAACGAGCCGCCGTATGACGAGGTGGCGCCACCGGTTCCGGCAGCAGTGATGCCGATGTAGGAACCGCTGATGACGTTGTTGTCAGCGTGGCCACCGACGATCCAGACCTTGCGGAACATGTTGTACATCGCTACGCCACGAATGACGTTGTTCGGCGAACTGATGCTGAAGCCAATTGGGCCGCTGTTGTTGCTACCGACGATCTGGATGCGAATGACAGCGTTGCTGCCCTGCGAGATCGCGTTGGTGTTTGGCTGGGATCCGGGCTGGGTGAAGCCGTCGACGACGACGCCGCCAGTCTCGTCGGAGATGGTCGGGAGGTCAGAATACAGGCGAATCTCGCGGACGCCGCTACCGGAGATGTTGAAGTGGATGTTCTCCGGGCCGGGTCGCGCGTTGGCTTCCATGATGGCCGCGCGCAATGTGCAGACGTTTCCGCCGGTCCGACACTCGCCATCGCCGGGACTGGAATCATCGGTATCGCCGGTCGAATTGACGGTCATCGTCAGAGGATCGCCGACAGCCGCCTCGCTGGCGTCTTCGAAGGCGCTGGCGCGGGCGGTGTTGGTGATGCCGCCGATACGAGAAGAGATGGTCTGAACGTCAAGGATCGTGACGCAGCCGTCTCCGTCCAGGTCGTGCTCAGGATTCGGCAACGCCGTGGCGCAGGAACGATTCTGCTCGTCGAGCGTGGTCCAGGACATGACGACTTCCATGACGTCGGCGTAGGTGACGCGGCCGTCTCCGGAAAGGTCAAAGCGTGGATCGGCCGAGAATGGTTGGAGCGACCCGGTATCGGCGGAGGCTGGAAGTCCCTGGAGGCCAAGCGATGTCACGATGACGATCGCAACGATAACCAGCCGCAGCAGGCGGGAGTGGTTTGGAGAACTGTCGGAAGCAGTCATGGTCACTTACTCCTGTCCCACGACGACGTCGACGACAACGACGAGTGTGGAGGTCTCGACGGAGACTTCGGTCCCTGAGGCATCTGAGAAGCGAAGATCAGAGAGCTCAAGGGAGAACGGCCCGGGTTGATCAGGTGTGACGCGGACTGTGACAAGGTTGAGCTCGCCATCGGCGCCACGATCGACGGGCTTGCCGGTCGCACCGCATTCGTCAACCGGGCAGGAGTAGAGACCGAAGGAGACGCCGCCGTCGTACTCGTTCGGGCCGAGTGTCTGGACGAAACGGCCGATCGCGGCGAGCTCATTGGCGCTGTGATCGACGCCCGAGAGGTGAGCGCGGGACGTATCGAACAGCAGGCGGGACTGGTAGCCGCCAATGCCGGACGCGTTGCGGACAACCAGCGTCAACTCGATCGGCTGGCCGACCTCGACCTGTGCCGGAGCGGAGACGTCGAGGATCGGGCCTTCGGCGGAGATGTCGGACAGGCGCCAGAAACCGGAGAGAAGCGCGACGATGATAATGAGCAGTGTTATTCCAAACCGCAACAGTCGGTTACTGTTTGCTCGTCTCATGCTAACCATTCACAAACTCCTGATCCTCTCTGCCTGCACGACATAGAAGCACCGGCTCGTTGTACGTATCAACGTTGTACAACCTGAAAGTCCCAGTACTAATGGCATATACACTCTAGTACCGATCATACATGTGAGTGAAACGCATCTCAACTGCATATAGCATTATGCATTGCCATTACAATGGTATTTCGTTTCATGTGAACTATTCATCTATCATTCCCTATCAGACATTTCTCCTATCTCCCGACGTAGGAGTCCTGCATGACTCCTGGTGTCATGCCCAGACGGGTCGCCGGATCGGAGTCATCGCGCATCCACCGGCGGATGGCGCTCAGACGTTGCCATCTATGTAAGCCGTTGCTAACATAGATGGATGGACGATGCGTTACGGGCGATTGCTGAGCCGAGACGGCGGGAGATTCTCTGGCTGGTGCGGATGCGAGAGATGCCGGCCGGGGAGATCGCTGCGCATTTCGCTGTGACACGGCCCGCGATCTCGCAGCACTTGCGGGTGCTGAGGGACGCTGGCCTGATCGTCGAACGGCGAGAAGGGACACATCGTTACTACCGGGCGAGTCCGGATGGGCTGGCCCAGCTGAAGTCGGAGTTGGCGTGGTTGTGGGACGACCGGCTGGCGCGGATCAAGGCGTTGGCCGAGGCAGAAGAGAGAGGAGATGCGGTCGATGACCAAGGGCAAGGCGACGTTCAAGATGCCGGGCTACCGTGACGACGTTCTTGACGTCCTGGATGAGATGCTGTCCGACCGAGGTGATGTTCGGCGCGGGAAGATGTTCGGGCTGCCCGGCTACTTCACTGGGAAGAAGATGTTCGTCTGCTGCATTGACCAGGGGATTGGACTCAAGCTGCCAGTCAAGCGGGTAGCGGAGCTACAGGCAGCGGACGACGCGATGCGACCACACGCGCCCGGCGGGCGGGTGATGAAGGAGTGGGTGTACATCGCGCGGGACGACCCAAACGAGCTGCGCAGCGACCAGCCGTTGCTTGAAGAATCGATCGCGTTCGTGGCTGGAAGTGCGTGATCTGTGACGATGGATATCGAAGGGACGCAGGTTATGGCGGAGATCGTGGTTGAGCGGGAAGTGCGGATCGCGGCACGGCCGGAAACCGTCTTCAGGTATCTCGTCGATCCGGACAAGCTGGTTGCATGGATGGGATCGAAGGCGGAGCTCGCTGCGCAGCCGGGTGGGCTGTTTCGGCTGGACTATCACGGCGAGCACATGGCGCGTGGCGAATTTGTCGAAGTGGTCGAGAACGAGCGGGTGGTGCTGACATGGGGCTGGGAGGACGCTGGGGCAGCCACACCACCGGGAGCGAGCACGGTCGAGATCACGCTGACCCCGGATGGAGAGGGCACGCTGCTGCGGTTGGTGCATCGCGGGCTGTCGGGGGACGAAGCGCGATCACACGGTGAAGGGTGGGACCACTTCTTGCCGAGGTTGGTGGCGGCCGTCGGTTGACATATTGGGACGAGATTAAGAGCAGCGTGATGGAACTGATGGGCGGCTGGCGGGACGGTCTGGCTGGCGCTGTTGGGGGTCAATATCGTGCTGTTGATCGTTGGATGGTGGCTGCGGAGGCGGTACTACCGATCGCCCGCGAGATACCATTTGTCTCTTCGAGGTTAAGCGATCCTTCGCTGCGGCTCGGGATGACTGGGCACGTGCTCATGTCCTCGGCGACAGTGAATGCCCGAGTCAGCCTTCTGCTTCGATCGTGGACGCGTGCGCGTGGTCAGGCGCGGGCGGCTTCGATCTGATCGCGAAGGGCGAGGGCAGTGGCACGGGCGGCGTCCTGGTAGTCGGAGCCAGATGACGCGTAGCAGATGGCGCGGCTGGTGCTGACGATGATTCCGGCGCCGTTGGCGTCGAGGCCGGCCCGGACGGCAGCTTCGAGGTCCCCACCCTGGGCTCCGACGCCGGGAACGAGGATCGGGAGGTCGGGCGCAGCGGCACGGATTTCGGCCATCTGGGCAGGGTAGGTCGCGCCAACGACGAGGCCGACGTTGCCGGCGGTGTTCCATTGGTTGGCGTGATTGACGACGGCCATCGTGACCGTCGTGTCGTCATCGAGGCGGCGATCCTGGAGGAGGCCACTGCCGGGGTTGGAGGTCTTGGCGAGAATGAAGATGCCGCGATCCTGGTAGGAGAGGAACGGCATCAGCGCATCGTGCCCGAGGAATGGGTTGACTGTCAGAGCATCGAAGTTCCATGTCTCAAATGCGGCGCGGGCATAGCCGACGCTGGTGATGTCCATATCGCCGAATTTGGCGTCGAGCAGGACCGGGATGTGAGCCGGTATATCGCGTCGAACCTGGGCAAGCGATTCGACGCCGAGCGCGCCATAGGAGAGGTAGAAGCCGAGGTTAGGCTTGTAACAGCAGGCAAGGTCGGACGTGGCGTCAATGATGGCGCGGTTGAAGGCGACGATCGACTCGGGCGATTTGCCAACCGCATCGGGAAAGCGCGCGGGGTCAGGATCGAGGCCGACACACAGCAGTGATCGGTTGGCTTCCTGAGCTGAGCGCAACTTATCTACAAAACGGGTCACGATCGCGCCGGTTGTCACTATTCGTCGACCCCTTTCGCGCAGGCATGTTGCTGCGCAATTACTGTCTAAAGCCCACGTCCCTCGCCACGTTCGATGATATACTCCCGCCGGTTCGATAACAACCCGGCCTCATAACCGTCGATGGCTCGATGCCGTGCTCCAGATGAGGTGACGGATCGGGTTGGATAGGTCATCGGCGTTGAACGGGGGTATCACGTGAGCACGATTTCAACGGATTCTCCAACGACATTCACTATGCCAAAGGCGATCCCAGACGCACCGACGATGGCTGATGTGCTGCTGGCGAGGCGGGTCATCAACCGCTATCTGGCGCCGACGCCGGTGCTGCGTCCGGCAGGACTGGCGCGGGAGTTGGGCTTTGAGGCCGTTCTGAAGTGCGAGAACCTGCAGCCGATCGGCGCGTTCAAGGTGCGCGGCGGGATCTACTTGATGAGCCAGCTCAGTGCGGAAGAGCGGGCGCAGGGCGTTGTCACGGCCTCGACCGGGAACCACGCGCAGTCGATCGCGTATGCGGCGCGGGAGTTCGGGGTCCGAGCGGTGATCTTCATGCCGGAGAACCCGAACCCGGTCAAGCTGGCGTCGACGAAGGCGCTTGGCGCGGAGGTCGTCCAGTTCGGGCATGACTTTGACGATTGCCGGATCGAAGCGGGACACTACGCCGAGCGCAACGGGATGCGCTTCATTCACTCGGCGAACGAGCCGCATCTGATCGCCGGTGTCGGGACGTATGCGCTGGAGCTGATCGAGGCGGCGCCGGATCTGGATGTTGTGATCGTGCCGGTTGGTGGCGGGTCGGGCGTCTGTGGGACGGCGCTGGTGTTCAAGACAATGCGGCCGGAGACGAAGGTGATCGCGGTCCAGTCCGAGGGGATGCCGGTCGTCTACCGCTCGTACCACGAGCAGCAGATGCTGTCGCTGGAGGGTGGCAGCACCTGGGCAGAGGGCCTGGCGACGCGGGTCGCGTTCGAGCTGCCGTATGCGATGATGCAGGAACTGGTCGACGACGTTCAGACTGTGAGCGACGAGGAGATGCGCCAGGCGATGCTGATCCTGCTGGAGCAAGCACATGTCGTCGCCGAGGGGGCGGGCGCAGCGTCGCTGGCGTTGGCGATGAAGCTGGCCCCGGAGTTGCGAGGGAAGCGCGTTGGTCTCATCGTTAGTGGTGGAAATGTGACCCGCGAGACATTGCAACGGGCGATGCTCGACGACGCAAGCTGGTAGGAACACGCATACTCCGTCGGCCACACCGTCCTCGGTGATGGGTGGCTGATGTCTGGGACCGGGGTGGGGGGCGCGCAGCGGATGCTGGAACAGTTCAGCCGCTGGCTTCGGCGTTATCAGGGGACCGAAGCCAACCCGATCTATCGTCTGGCGGTCGATGTCGCGACCGGACGGATATCGTTCGAGCGTGCCCTCGACGCGGCGGAATCGCACAGCGTCAATGGGCGGCTCGCAGACGGCGATCTGATCGATCTCGACCAACAGGTGGAGAGCGAAGCACGCGGCAACCTCCATTTCGCGCTGATCCTGGCGCGGCTCAATGCGGCGACCGCACGCGCCAAGGGGTTCGAGAAGGTGCTGGTTGACCTTTACCTGCGGATTGCCGAATTGCTGGAAGACGAGCGGGAAGAGGCTGAGCGCGAGTACAACTTCCGCGAGGCACTGCATGTTGCGAAGAAGATCTCGTACGTTTCCGGCCAGCGGCGGGCGCTGAACCGACTGGCGCGGCTGGCGTTCGAGCGCGGTGACACGGAAGATGCGCGCGACCTGTTGCTGCAACAACTCGAAGCCGGCCGCGAGGAGAGCGACACCGGTGACGAGATCGAAACGGCGATCCTGCTGGCGGACATCTCACTTGCAGACGGCGACGTCGCGACGGCGCATGACCTGTATCACCGGGCGGCCAAGTCGGCGCGGCGGATCGGGTTCTACACCGGAGCGGTCGATGCGCTGTTGCGGCAGGTCGGCATCCTGCGTGAGCGCGGTGACCTGCACGCGTCACTGCAACTGCTGCGGCAGGCGAGCGAAGCAGCAGACCGGACCGTCGACACGGCGTTGCAGGCAGAGATCGCGTTCCGAACCGGCGCGCTGATGCGCGAGCTGAATATGCCGGAGGAGGCGCTGGACCGGCTGACGGTCGCGCTGCAACGGGCGCGGTTGCTGGGCGACAAGGCGATGGAAGCGCGTAGCCTCTTGATGCTGGCGCAACTGGAGCAGCGGCTTGGCCGGGACGAACAGGCGCTCCAGCATTACGAGGACGCGGTTGCGCTCGAACGTGGGCTTGGCAACCGGGGCGAGGTGGCACGGGCGCTGTGGGCAATCGGTGAGATCCACCTGGCACAGGACCGGCCGTCAGCGGCAATCACCGTTCTGACGGAAGCGCGCGACATGGTGCTCTATTCGGACGACACTGAGCTGCTGATGCAGGTCCACGGATTGCTGGGCAAGGCGCTGGCAGACCAGGGACGCGAACGCGAGGCGCTGGACGCGCTCCAGACGGCGCTGGCAAGCAGCCGAGCGCTGGATGACCCGACTGAGGAGGCACGCTGGATCATCACGGTCGCTGAGGTCATGCTGCGGACGGGTGAGACGCACAACGCCGCCGACCTGGCTCAACGGGCCGAGCAACTGGCGCGCGGCTCGCGGGACAACGTGTTGCGGTCAGCGGTCTATAGCCTGAACGGTCAGGTCGCGTTGGTCGAGCGGCGGTTGCAGGACGCAGAGGACGCGTTTGCGTCGGCGACAGCGGCCTCACGAGCAGCCGGCAAGACGGGAGATTCGCTGCGTTATCTGCCGCTCCTGTCGCGACTTGCGGCCGAGATGGGCGACCTCGATGGCGCGCTGCGTTACCTCGATGAGGCGATTCTCGAGGCACAGGCAGTTGGCGATGATGGCAGAGCGTGCATGTTCAACGGACAGGCGGCTCGGCTGCTCGGCGGAGCGGGGCGGATTCGTGATGCCGAGGAGCGTTATCGCCAGGCGTTGGCGCTGGGGCAGCGTGTGGGCGACCCGCGGCTGACTGGCCGCGCTTTTCAGGGGCTGGCGGCGATCTATGACACCACCGGCCAGCTAGATCTGGCGATCGAGCACTATTTTGATGCGCTCGACGCGGCCAACCGAGCTGGCGATGCGCGGACAATCGCGGCGACGCACTTCAACCTCGGCGCGCTGCTGGTCGATGAAGAGCGGGACGATGAGGCGCGGACGCATCTGCTGCGGGCGCGGGATGCTGCCGCGACGCTGAACGACTACGGGCTGGTTGAGCGGGCGCGAACGTTGCTGGAGATTCTTGCACCGCCATCGGCTGCCTACTTCAGTCTCGAACAGCAATCGACCGACCTGCCACTGAGCGAAGAACCTTCCCGGCCACGGCAGGACCCCCCGCTGCATTAGTCACGATGCGTGACGCGTGACGCGTGACGCGGAGCGGGACGACGATGGGTTCATGCGGGTGCCAGATACCCTATCAGTTTCGCTGTGCGGCGACCGGTGAGACGACGGCGCGTTGAGCTCCGTTTTTCGCCAACATCTGCGCCCGTGCAGGCACCGGGCATGTCTCCAGCCAGGCGCCGTCGGGCGTGGACCGGCACGGAGGCGTGGCTCCAGCAAGAACTTCGTGGCTTGCCGCTCGCTGCCACGCAGGGGTTATCGAGCCATCGATTCGACTTCCTCAACATCTGCCAAGCCTAGCACCACAGTGTACGTACTTGATGTACGTACACTGTGGTGCTAGGCTTGGCACTGGTGCCTGGTGTGTTGCCTCGGCAGCCACACTCGTGGGCCGATTGGCCGGGATGCGTCACTTGCGGGGGTGTGTCATGTTGCGGATCGCGACGGTTGCCGGCGAACGCGGGGTGTTTTGTCTCGACCGGGGCGACGAGCGGGAGGAATCACCGTTTCTGTATGTCGAGAACGAGACATGCCGTCGTGGCGAGCGAGCGCGGGTGCTGCTGGCGCTGGCGGACCCGGTTGAGCGCGCCCCAGGTGATGTTTCGGCGGCGCGGGAGATCATCGAAGGGCTGTGCGTAGAGATTGACGGGTGTGAGCCGGAAGATGTGATCGGGGCGCTGCACACCGCGTTCGCGGGTCTGAGCCGCTGGCTCCTCAGCCAGAATCGGGCGAATGGCGGCCGTCGGAAGATCTTTCTGGGACTGACATGTGTCGTTGGGTGTGGGGACGACCTCTTCATTGCCCAGGTACCGCCGGGACAGGCGTTGATCCGGCAGGATGGACGGCTATTTGCATTCCCGCGATTGCGGAGCTGGCTGCCAACCTTTCAGCCGTCGCAGACGTATGAACTGCCGAATCCGCTTGGGCTGCGCGAGGTGACCGAGCCGCAGGTCTACTACTCCCGGGTCGTGCCGGGAGACCTGCTGGCGGTGATTTCGTCGTCGCTCGCGGCGCGATTGGAGCCGATGGAGGATGAGATCCGCGATGCGGCTGGTGCTGAAGACGTGATCGACACACTCTCCGACCTGTGCGACCGGCACGGTCTGATGAGCGGAGTGGCCGGGATCGTCCACGTCTGAGCGTTGCGCCACCCGACGAGCAACTTGACAGAATATCCGCATTCGTACGCGTGTTCTGGAACTTGCAGCGCGGTGTGACCATTTGGCACACGGCGAGGGTGCGAGGTACTGGATTTCGGGCGAATCTTCAAATTGGTGTGCTTTTCCCCTTGACCTCGTTGCACCGAAGGTGCAGACTGAGTGTGTTCAACAGAATTCGTTTGACTGGCTCGGTCCATTGCCGGGATATCCTCGGTCTGGTCACGCCATGCGCTCGAGGCAGTAATCTGGGGAAGTTACAACCGTTCTGGCAGGCCCAGTGACATCGCATTCCAAACCGCCGTCGGTGCTGACCGGCGGGCCACTCGACGGGTGATCAGCCGCTGCCCCCGGTAACAGGACCGGGATGGCAGTTGAGCGTGCTCGTGCCTGGTGGAACGATGTTCACCCGACACGATTGAAATATTGACAGCAACCAGATCAGCCCGTCCGGCCGCGACAACGCGCGACGACCAATCCAGGCCGGCATGTGGGCGCTGAGAGGGATAGACGTGTACGAACTGCTGGCGGGGCTCGTCCTCAGCCTCACCGCGGCAGTCGTTGGTGTCTGGGGAGTGACCAGGCGCGATCGACCCTTGCATGGGCCGGTTGACGACGGCATGTTGGGCTTGCCACGCCTCCAACGCTGGGATACGAGTTACCGGCCTCCGCGGATGCAACGGCTTAGGAGCCGTTTTCCGCGCGTTCAGATCAGCCGCTTCGTGATCGTGTTTTGCGGGATCCTCGCGATTGCGGGAGTCGCGACGTTCATCTACTCGCGCTCAGCCGAGAAGACAAACCTGAATGAGCAGCCATTCCAGACGGCGCTGGCTGACGTCACTGAGCGGCGGAACGAAGCACTTTCTGCCGACGATCTGGCAGCTGCCTGGGCGATCCTGGTCGACGCGCGCGAAGAGCTTGATCAGGTAGCCGCGCTGGCTGGGAGTGCCGCCGACGAGGCGCGGGTGGCAGCTCGAGCGAACGGCAATCGACGATCAGATGATCCGGCTGAGTGGGATGAGCCAGATTGCGAACGTCCAGACGGTTGGAGCGGTGCCGGAGGCGCTCGACGGGGTCACTTCGCGGCTGGTCTCCGGCGACGGACGCGTCTACCTGCTGTCAGATGCGATCTATCAGGTCGATGTCGCCAGCTCTTCGCTGGTGCTGCTGCTGCAGCCGGGGGATGTGGTTGACAACGTGCCGGTTGAGACGCTGCGGGCGGCGGCATGGCGCGAGAATCGGTTGATGGTGATCGACGCGAAGCGGGCGTACATCTTCGACCCAACGACCGGCGGCTGGAGCATCGAAAAGCTCGGCACGTTCGACGTCGAAGGATTTACGGATGTCGCGGCGGGTGACACGTTCGACTTCAATCTGTACCTGCTGGCGCGCGGAAGCGGCCAGATCCTGAAGTTCCAGGCCGGGTTGTACGAGAACAACCCCGAGGACTGGACGGGCGGGGTGGCGCGCGAAGAGCTGATGCGGGCGACGGATATGACGGTGGACGGCGATGTCTGGGTGCTGATGCCGGATGGCTCGATCCTGAACTTCTTCCGCTCGCGGCTGGAGGCGACGATCGAGCCGGAGATTGTGCCGCCGCTGGAGCGGACGAGCGCAATCTTCACGACGGCTGAGAGCGACTTCCTGTACGTGATGAGCGAGACGGATGGACGGATCTTGCGGCTAACGCGCGAAGGTCAGCTCGTGCAGCAACTGACGACCGGAGACGCCGAGTCGCCGATTGTGGGCGCCGACGATCTGGTGATCGACGAGAAGAGCGGAATCGCCTACGTGCTGGCCAACGAGACGATGTTCACGCTGCGGATCCCGGCTGCTCCGGTGGTTGTTGGCGGGGAGGCGACGCCGGAGCCGGAATAGTTCGGAACGCGGTTAGTGGGACGCGGTTCTGATCACGCGAATGCAGGAACGACGACGCCCTCGACGGAAAGTCGTCGAGGGCGTCGTCGTGTGGTGGGTTAGCGGTTTTCGAAGTACTGGCGATTGCTGAGGAGGAACTTCGACCACTGTTCGGGGAGGTCGTCCTCAAAGAAGATGGCTTCGACGGGGCAGACCTCGGCACAGACGCCACAGTCGATGCACTCGTCGGGGTCGATGAAGTACTGCTCGGAGCTATCGTCGGAGTGGATGCAGTCGACGGGGCAGACCTCGACGCACGAGGCGTCCTTGACGCCGATGCATGGCTCGCTGATTACATACGTCATCCAGTGGGCGCCTTTCTCGGAGGTTGGTCCTTGGTGACTCGATCTATCGTTCGCGGTCGCGCGGCTGACGCCGGGCGAGCCTCGTTCAAGGTTTCGAGCCGCAGTATAGCACTGGAGACGTGGGACGGTCGGGAAACGGGAATCGGGATTCGGAGTTGTCGGAACGCACGGTCGACCGCTCTAACTCGGCAATTTCCGTCGTCGATTTCCAGTTCCGACTCGCGATTCCCACCCGTTCACTCCAATGTCACCGGCAGGGTACTGAGGGCACGAAAGACGTGGTTGCGTTGCCATTCGACCTGGTCGGTCGTGGCGGCGAGGGCCGGGAAGCGCTGGACGAGGGTGTTGATGGCGATCTGGCCTTCGGCGCGGGCGAGTGGGGCGCCGAGGCAGAAGTGGATGCCGTGGGCGAAGGCGATGTGGCGGTTGGGACGGCGGGTGATGTCGAGCGTTTCGGGGTTGTCGAATTGTGCCGGGTCGCGGTTCGCGGCGCCGAGTATCGTGCGGACGGCCTGGCCGGCGTAGATCTGCTGGCCACCGATCTCGATGTCCTCGATGACAAGGCGATCGGTGAACTGGACAGGTGATTCCCAGCGGAGGAACTCTTCGATTGCGGTGCGGATGAGTGCCGGGTTGTCGCGGAGCATGGAGTGGGCTTCGGGATGGCGTAGCAGGGTCAGTGTTCCATTGCCGATCAGGTTGGTGGTGGTTTCGTTGCCGGCGAAGAGGAGCAGGAAGCAGGTCGCTACGAGCTCATCGTGGGTGAGGCGTTCTCCCTCGTCCTCGGCCTGGACGAGGGCGGTGATGAGGTCGTCGCGGGGTTCGACGCGGCGCTGGGCAGCGACCTCCCGGATGTAGTCGCTGAGCTCGATGACGGCGCGGTTGGCGGCCTCGCGCAGGTCGGGGTTGTCGCCGAGGGTGCCGAGGAAGCGGGCGTAGTCGTTGGCCCACTGCTTGAAGCGCGGCTGGTCCTCTTTTGGGACGCCGAGCATTTCGGCGATGACGATGCCGGGGAGCGGGTTGGCGAGGTCGGCGATGACGTCCATCTGGCCGGTTGGCGCGACCTTGTCGAGCAGCTCGTCGACGGCGGTCTGGATCTTCGGGCGGACGGACTCGACCATCCTCGCCGAGAACGCCTGGGCGACGAGGCCGCGCAGGCGGGTGTGGTCGGGCGGGTCCATGAAGAGGATGAAGAGGTTGGTGACGTCGTAGAGCGGCTTGAGCCTGCGGGCATCGTCGGGTTCGAGCCAGTCGGGCGTGCCGAAGCGGTCGGAGGAGAAGCGCGGGTCGCTGAACGCCGAACAGGACGTCGGCGTGGCGGGTGAGGTTGAACGCCCAGCCGTCGTAGTGGACGGGGGCCTCGTCGCGCATCTGGCGGTAGAGCGGGTACGGGTCTTCGCGGGTGAGGTCGCCGAAGATGTCGTAGGTGACTTGCATGGAGAGCCTCCTCGAACGAGAGCGCGAATGGATGGTCCGTCGCATGGTGGTGTGGGAGCGATTCTATCGTGTTGACGTGTAGAGGTCGCGAGTGAGGTCGGCGCGCCTACCGGGAAGTGGTCACGTCGGTTCAGCCGTTGTCGATGAGCCAGTCGCTGGCGGCCCAGACGTGTTCGAGGACCTGGAATTGTTCGTCGAGGTTCATGACGCGGGGGCGGTGGTAGTCCTCGATCATGACGGGGACGATGTCGATCTTGAGGGGTTTGTCGCCCTGCATCCAGAGGTGGGCGATCATGCCCTGCTTGGTTTCGAGCGACCACTCCTGGTCGAAGACGAAGTTGCCGAGCGAGTAGAGGATCGGGCGGCCCTTGTAGGTCTCGACGGCCTGGACCCAGTGCGGGTGGGAGCCCATGACGACGGCGGCGCCGGTGTCGATCGCGATCTGGGCGAAGTAGCGTTGCTCCTCGGTCGGATCGTAGGTGTACTCGGTGCCCCAGTGGAAGTAGGGGATGACGATGTGGCCGGCGGCGACCTCGCGCTGGATGTCCTCGACGACCATCCAGTCGACGAGCGGGGCGGTGCCGGGGTATTCGGGGCCAGCGGCGTCCCAGTCGTCGGAGATGCCGTTGTAGCCGAGGAAGGCGTAGGTGACGCCGTCCTGCTCGACGACGACGGCGCGGCGGGCTTCGCCGAGGTTGTTGCCCATCCCGAAGTGCTTGATGCCGGCGGCGTCGAGGACGGCGGTCGTGTCGTTCATGCCGATGTCGCCGTAGTTGAACGAGTGGTTGTTGGCGCGCGAGAGGACGTCGATCCCGGCCAGCTGGAGTCCTTCGATGGCGGGCGTGTCGGTCTTGAAGGTGAAGGTCGTCGGGTCGAGGATCGTCTCGAAGCTGTCGGAGAGGGACGTCTCGAGGTTGCGAGATCGTGATGTCGGCCCAGGTGAGGCTGGGGTGGATGTCGCGGAATGGCGCGGCCCAGTCGCCGGTCTCGTTGATGCGGCGCTGGACCTGACGGGCGATGATGATGTCGCCGGCCCAGGTCATTGAGACCGGGGCGGGCAGGGTTGGCGTGACGGCGGTCTTGAGGGCGTCGTTGGTGGCGGTGTCGAGCGTTCGCTTGGGCGTGACCTTGAGCCAGGCGCGGAGTGGCCAGGTCGTGTCGCCGGGGCGCATGACGTTGATGTCGTCGATGTTGAGGGCGCGGAAGCGGTAGTCGAGCTGGTCGAACGGTATCAGGGAGAGGGCGCCGCGCTCGGTGCGGAAGTATTCTGCCATCTCATCGGCGGTTGGGAAGTCACCGGCGGCTTTGGACTTGTCGAAGGCGCCTGCTGCACCCGCTAAGGTGACGCGGACGACGCCATGCGGGACGGGCGAGCCGAGGGCTGACCAGTCGGTGATCTCGCCGTTCCAGAGCTGCTGGAGCTGGGTCATGGTCACTTCGCGGACGAGCAGGCGGCGGGAGACGACCGGGACGAAGTCGACGGGCAGCGCGACGGCGTCGTCTGCCGGGGCATTGGTCGCGCTGATGACGAGCTCGCCGGCTGCAGTCAGGCCCGGGGCGGTCGTGAGCGTGTCGTACAACTTGGCGGCGGCCGGCTGGAGATAGTCAGGGACGCTGGAATCGATCGTGATCTTCAGTACAGCACGCGGCGTTGCTGTCGCACGGGGGTTGCGGTCGTCGGCGGGTATGGTCGGGCTGGCGGGCGGTGACGCGACTGCCGTTTCCGACGTTCCGATAGGGGTGGGCTGCTGGCCGGCCACCTCCTCTGATGCGGAGCCGACGGTGCCGGTCGGTGTCGGGAAGCTGGCGCGGGCGGTGTTGGACTCCCCGGTTGGCGGACTGTCGTCGAACCGGCTCTCGGGGCGCTGATCGTCGGGGCCGCTACAGGCGGCGACGATGGTCGCGCTGACCGCGGCGAGGGCGGCGACGAAACGACGGCGTGTCATGAGTATGCGGCGCATGCGCGTGTACCCCAGTGCTATTGCGGACGGGTCCGTGATGATTCAGCCGACAAGTGTACGTCGGTTGTGCGGACTGTCACAGGGTCGGTATTTCGTGACACGCGGTTGTAACGACACCGGCTGTTCCGTGACACGCGGTTGACGCAGGCGGGCTTATACTGCGGTTCGAGGGGTAACGGCTATCGTGAAGGAGACATCATGAACCCGACGATCGTTGTGCCGCTGGACGGTTCGGAGAATGCGGAGCAGGCGCTGCCGTACGCACGGGCGCTGGCACGGAGATCGGGTGGGTCACTGCTGCTGGTGTCGGTGGTTGATGTTCCAGTCGAGTTCGGCGCCTGGTCGATGGCGAGCGCTGGGATGTACGGCGTCGAGGTCGAGCGATGGCAACTCGAAAGCGAGGAGTATCTGAAGCGGATCGCGGCCCAGCAGGACGGGATCGCGATACAGACGGTCGTCCGGCTGGGATCGGCGGCGGCTGAGATCCGTGAGACGGTCAAGGGCGTTGAGAACCCGGTCATCGTGACGACGACGCATGGTAGGACGGGTGCATCGCGGATCTTCATCGGGAGCGTCGCGTCGAAACTGGTCCGGGAGGCTGAGTGCCCGATCATGGTTGTTCGGATCCAGGAGACGCCTCCAGCGACGTCGCCAACGCTCGAGCGGATACTGGTGCCGCTGGATGGATCGGACTTCAGTGAGGCGGGGCTGAAGCGGGCGGTCGAGGTGTTTGGCGGAAAGCTGACGCTGCATCTATTGCGCGTCGTCGAAATCCCGACGATTCCGTCAGCCGGGATGGCCGACGGAGGGATCGCGCTGAACTACGGGCTCGTCGAGGAATACATGGACGCCACCCGCGAATCGGCCGAAGAGTACATCCGGACAATGATCGAGACATTGACGGGCCAGGGGCATGCCGTCACCGGCGAGGTGCGCGAGGGGTTCGTCGCTGACGTGATACAGAAAGTCGCGGACGAGCAGAGCGTCGATGCGATCGCGATGGCGACACACGGTCGCGGCGGCCTGAGCCGTGTGTTCCTTGGCTCGGTCGCGGAGCGCGTCCTGCACGAATCGACACGTCCGTTGTTGTTGACGAGACCACGGTAGGGAACAGGTGTCAGGGGTCGGCCCGACGAAACGAACTCCTGACACCTGATTCCCTGACACCTGACGCCTATGCGCGAATATAGCCGTCCGCGAGCATCAGTTCGGCGTTGAGGATGCTGGCTCCGGCGGCGCCGCGGATGGTGTTGTGGCCGAGGACCACGAACTTGATGTCGAAGATCGAGCATTCACGGACGCGGCCGACGACGGAGGCCATGCCGTTGGCGACATCGCGGTCGAAGATGGGTTGCGGGCGGTCGGGCTGGTCGCGGACGATGATCGGTGACTCTGGCGCGGAGTGGAGGCCGAGCTCCTGCGGGCGGCCACGGAAGGAGCGCATGACTTCGACGACCTGCTCAGGGCTGGCCTTCGTGCGGAGCTTGAGGTTGACGGTTTCAGTGTGGCCGTGGCGGACCGGGACTCGGTTGCACTGGGCCGACATCTTAATGTCGGCGTAATCGAAGTCGGCGCCGTCCCAGCCGCCAAGCAGCTTCTTCGACTCGATCTCCATCTTCTCTTCTTCACCGCCGATGTAGGGGACGACATTGTCGATCATGTCGAGTGACGGGACACCGGGGTAGCCGGCGCCGGAGACGGCCTGCATGGTGGTGACCATGCACGATTCGATGCCGAAGGCGTCAAAGATCGGCTTGAGGGCCAGCACGAGGTGAATCGTCGAGCAGTTGGGGTTGGTGACGATGAAGCCATTGTCCCACCCGCGGCGCTCGCGCTGGAGGTCGATCGCCTTCGAGTGATCGGCGTTGACCTCGGGGATCATCAACGGCACGTCGGGGTCGAGCCGGTTGTCGCGGGCGTTGGAGAAGACGGCGTGGCCCTCGGAGGCGAGCCGGGACTCGACCTCTTTGGCAATGCCGCCGGGGAGGGAACAGAAGACGATCGGCGAGTTGACCGGCTCCTCGTGGTGCTTGATGGTCATGTTGGCGGCGGCGTCAGGTGGTGCGGCGCTTGTGCGCCAGTCGGCGATGTCGGCGTAGCGCTTGCCGGCGCTGCGCTCGCTGCCGAAGAGCTCCGCGAGCTGGAACTGGGGGTGACCGTCCAGAAGTTCGATGTAGCGCTGACCGACACTGCCTGTCGCGCCGAGGACGGCGACATCAATCTTACCTGCTGCCATGATGATGAACCTTTCATGTATCCCGCCTGGTTCGCGGGCATCAAAAAAGCAGGAGTCAATGACTCCTGCCGATACGTCTTCGCGCTGCCGGGATACTGTCAGGCAGTAGCCCCGCGCGTCGCCGTATCGGCGCGCGCGGTCGTAGTCTCAGTGACGATGTGCTCGACGCAGTCGGACATGGCCAGAACCTCTGGATCCCTCGGCCCGGGCTCGGTTGGCCCGGTACTGTTGTGCCAGCGGACTCTCGCGAGTACGCTGCCGACAACACAATCGACATCGCTCATTCGGGACAATAACAGTCGGATAGTGTCGTCGTCAAGTCTGAACGATCAGGTCGGATCGTACAGCAGGTGGTCAGCGAGAGGGGAAGACGATGGGGGAGAAGGTCGTTGGGGTTGCCGTCCTTGGTGCGGGCAATATTGGCGGAGCGGTCGCGCGAGCGATCGTTGGCGAGGCGGATACTATCGCGCTAAGGAGTGGCGTTCGGCTGCGGCTGATTGGGGCGGCGAACCGGAGCGGACAGGCGGTTGGCGGAGCGGAGGGTTTGGACCCGGCACTGATCACGACCGACGGAGTCGCGCTGATCGATAACCCGGACGTGCAGGTGATCGTCGAGACGCTGGGCGGCGAGCAGCCGGCGGCGGCGCTGATGGCGCGAGCGCTGGCTGCCGGGAAGCACGTCGTGACGGCCAACAAGGAGGCGGTCGCGAAGCAGATGCCGTCGTTGCTGGCGGCGGCGAGGGATGGCGAGGCGGGGTTCCTCTGCGAAGCGAGTGTTGGCGGTGGTATTCCGCTGATCGTGTCGCTGCGGCAGATTATGGCGACGAACCGGGTCGAGCGGGTGCGTGGGATCGTCAACGGGACGACGAACTTCATCCTCTCGAAGATGGATTCCGAAGGAGCTGGATACGCAGAGACCTTGCGCGAGGCGCAGGAGCTTGGTTACGCCGAGCCGGACCCGACGGCGGATGTCGAAGGGTTCGACGCGAGCTACAAGCTGTCGATCCTGGCGTCGATGATGCTGGGAAGGTGGGTCAGCCCAGAGGAGATCGACCGAACCGGGATCAGTGGCGTGTCGGCGGAGGATATTGCCGAGGCGAAGGCGCAGGGTGGGACGATCCGGCTGATCGCGAGCGCCGCGCGGGATGGAGACTCGGCGCTGTTGCGGGTCGCACCGACGTTCGTGCCGGGCGACGACCTGTTCTCGCGGGTGGTGCGGAATTTCAACGCAATTGAGATTGTCGGCGATCGGGTCGGGCCGGTCTGGCTGCACGGGCAGGGTGCGGGGCCGGCACCAACATCGAGCGCGATCTTGTCGGATGTGGTTGAGGTGGCGAAAGTAGGGAGCGCGGCGAGAGTGCGGATTTCGACGAGCTAGCGGCTACCATCGTCAAACGATCCTACAATGATGAAGAGAGTGACCGGCCACGAGCATTACGACTGTCATCTACGACCGGCGGCGGCATCCCAATCGACGGTCAGGAACCTAACGTACCCGTAGTAACTGAGCGACATCGTTGCAAGGATCCGGCTGGAACCGTCTGTTCCAGCCAGGCGCCTGCACCTATCTTCTATACGCGCCACGGCACGGGACGTGGTACTGGAGGTTCAATGCGAGTGGCCGCCATTCTCATGCTGATCGCGATGGTACTAGTCGTTGGTTGCGGTGAAGACGAAGGGGATACCGACGCTCAAGGCGGGACGGACGTTCAGGACGCAGCCGTGCAGATCGGACAGGCAGCCGTTGCTGGAGACTGGAATGCGGTCTACGAGAAACTGCATCCATCACAACAATCAGCTGTCAGCCAGGAATTGTTCGTGC
Source organism: uncultured Chloroflexia bacterium (assembly GCA_963763325.1). Lineage (GTDB taxonomy): Bacteria > Chloroflexota > Chloroflexia > Thermomicrobiales > CFX8 > JBBECJ01. The sequence continues at coordinate 278,048 of CAVXOL010000018.1, read as the reverse complement.
AGTGCCGGTCGACGCTGACGATCCCGCAGGACCAGGTGACCTCAACCTTCGTCGGGCTCGACGCGCAGATCGCGCCCAACATCTTCGACCAGGATGCATTCGCGGTCACGCTCCAGTTCGCCAAAGAGAGCTACGAGACGATCACCGACACGGTGCATCTCTACACGAACGATGAGGGTGGCTTTTACTGGTACATGGGTCAGTCCAGCATGGACGACTTCGTTGCCGGACGCTGCGACGTCGAGCCGCAGCTGGCCACTGACTTCGCGCTCCAGCTCGCCAACGCTGAGATCGCTGGTGACTGGGCGAGCGTCTACGACTGGTTGCACCCCAACCAGAAGGCCGTCGTCCCCCGCGAGCTCTTTCTGGAGTGCCGCGCATCGGACGTCGTCCGGGCAACCGAAGCCGAAGTCGTCGGCGTTTTCACTGAGACAATCACCGTTCCCGAGGTCCCGGATACAGAGTCGTATGCCGTGACGCTCGCGCTGACGTTTCCCGATCAGACAGTCCAGAATGTGACGGTCCACATCTATGAGGTCGATGGCGGCTTCGCCTGGGTGCTCGGTGATGAGTCGATTGCCGCATTCAGCTCCGGACAGTGTGACTGATCCCGAACACGCACCGCGTCGTTGGATTCCGGCCAGCCTCACCAATCGACGCCGCTGAACGGTTCTGCGAGCCCTCTCGGGATCCCGAGGGGGCTCGCAGTCGCATGACGGGTTCTAGACCGCCCCAGCGGCAACAGTCACTTTGCCGGCGGCCCTGTCGATGGCGTAGTCGAGGTCGTCGATGATGTCGGCGACGTCTTCGATGCCGATCGAGAGGCGGATGAGGTCAGGGGTGACACCGGCTGCCGCCTGCTGCTCGTCGGTGAGCTGTTCGTGGGTGGTGGTAGCGGGGTGGATGATGAGCGACTTGGCATCGCCGACGTTGGCGAGCAGGGAGAAGAGCTGGACGGAGTTGATCAGTTCGCGGCCTGCCTCGCGTCCGCCACGGATGCCGAAGTTGAGGACGCCACCGAAGCCGCCGGAGAACTGTTCGTTGGCGACGGAGTGGCTCGGGTGGCTGGCGAGTCCCGGGTAGTTGACCCAGGCGACGCGAGGGTCGGCTTCGAGCCATTCGGCGACGGTCTGGGCGTTCTGGCAGTGGCGCTCAACTCGCAGAGAGAGTGTTTCGAGGCCCTGGAGGAAGAGGAATGAGTTGAAGGGCGAGAGAGCCGGGCCGAGGTCGCGGTACGGCTCGACACGGGCACGGATGATCCAGGCCAGGTTTCCGAAGCGTTCGACATACTCGTCCATCTTCGGGAATTTGCCGCTGGTCCAGTCGAAGGTCCCCGCGTCAATGATGACGCCACCGATCGACGTGCCGTGGCCACCGATCCACTTGGTGGCGGAGTGGACGACGATGTCTGCGCCGTGCTCGATCGGGCGGCAGAGGTAGGGGGTGGCGAAGGTGTTGTCGACGATCAGCGGCAGGCCGGCGTCGTGGGCGATCGTTGCGACGTCACGGATGCGAACGATGTCGAGCTTGGGGTTGCCGATCGTCTCGATGTAAACGGCCTTCGTCTTGTCGGTGATGGCGTTGCGGAAGTTGTCGAGGTCGGAGGGGTCGACGAAGGTGGTATTGATGCCGTGCTTGGGGAGGGTGACGGCGAAGAGGTTGTAGGTGCCGCCGTAGAGGCTGGCGGCGGAGACGATCTCGTCACCGGCTTCGAGGAAGGTGAAGATGGCGATTGATTCGGCAGCCTGGCCGGAGCCGGTCGCGAGAGCGGCGACGCCGCCTTCGAGGGAGGCCATCCGCTGCTCGAAGACATCGTGGGTCGGGTTCATGATGCGGGTGTAGATGTTGCCGAACTCGTTGAGGGCGAAGAGGTTGGCGGCGTGGTCGGCGTCGTTGAAGACGTAGGACGAGGTCTGGTAGATCGGGACGGCGCGGGCGTTGGTGGTCGGGTCAGGGATTTGGCCGGCGTGGATCTGGCGGGTGGCGAAGCCGTGGGTGCGGGTTGGGCGGTGGCCGTTGGGCGTTGTCATTTCAGTAGGTCCTTTCAAGGCGTGTTCCTGCTTGGAGTTCGCGTGTGTCGCAAACCCCTCCCCCAACCCCTCCCCTGCGAAGGGAGGGGCTTTAGGTTCAATGTGTCGAGATTTGATGACTGGCTAACGTCTTGGCGGCTCACGGCCGCCGAGGGTGTCGCGTTTCATTAGATGGCGACCGCTCGCAGGGTCGACTGTTGGGTGCGGCGTTCGGTGAGATCGACGGGTTTGGGTGAGGTATGCGGGGCGGTGTTGGTGCCGATGCCTTCGCGAAGGACGGTGTCGAGGCGGTCGAACTCCTTCAGGAAGGCGTCGTGGCCGTGGGGGGAGTTGAGCTCCCAGTAGCGGGCGTTGCCTCCGGCGGCGGTGATGGCGTCGGCGGTGGACTGGACGTGGGTGGCGGGGAATAGGATGTCGGTCCGGATGCCGATCAGGGTGACGGGGCCGGTAATGCGGCGGGCGGATTCGACGAGGCCGCCGCGGTCGCGGCCAATGTCGTGGGAGTCCATGACGCGCAGGAGGTAGAGGTAGGCGTTGGCGTCGAAGCGGCTGGCGAGTTTGTCGCCCTGGTAGTGCAGGTAGCCTTCGATGTCGTAGCGGCCGTGAAACTCGGGCCACTCGTGGTAACGGGCGTCGTCGTTGCGACCGAAGCGGAGCGTCATCGACTCGTCGGCCTGGAAGGTGAGCATGCCGACCATCCGAGCGAGGGCGACGCCGTCCCAGGGGCCGGTCGCGTCGTCGTAGTCGCCGCCGTTCCAGCGCGGGTCGAGCATGATGGCGCGGCGCTGGAGCTCGTTGTAGGCGATGCCCTGGGCGTGGAAGCGGCCTGAAGCGGCGACGACGACGGTACGCTCGACGCGCTCGGGGGCGAGGACGGCCAACTCGACGGCTTCCATGCCGCCGAGTGAGCCACCGATGGCGCAGGCGAGGCGGTCGATGCAGAGCAGGTCGAGCAGGCGCAGGTTGGCGTTGACGAGGTCGCGGACGGTGACGGCCGGGAAGCGGGCGTTCCAGCGCTGGCCGTCGGGCGCGATGGTGCAGGGGCCGGTCGAGCCGTAGCAGGAGCCGAGCGCGTTGGCGCAGACGACGAAGTAGCGCTCGGTGTCGATCGGGCGTCCTGGGCCGATCAGCGGCTCCCACCAGCCGAGGCGGTCGTCCTCGATCTCCTCGTGGCTGGCGGCGTGGGCGTCACCGGTCAGGGCGTGGAAGACGAGGATCGCGTTGTCACGCGCGGCGTTGAGATGGCCCCAGGTCTCGTAGGCAAGCTCGACGTGCTCGATGGCTACGCCGCCGTCGGTGACGAACGGCTGATCGGGCGTGGCGACGACGAGACTGCGCTGGGCAGCACTCGGTTGCCACTCATGCCGCTCCCGCAACGCTTCTCGATGCGACTGACCGGCTGACGGCTGACGGCTGACGGCTGACGGACTGACTGACTGGCTCACAAAATCGCTCCCTCCGGTATTCCGGGTCGATGCGAGGGAGCGAGACAAACAGACGCCCGCCCCCCTGGATCGGGGACGGGCCTTGCGGCCGTGGTACCACCCCGGTTCACCACCGTCTCGCGACGGCGGCCTTGCGTCTCGTGGCAGATTCGGTAGCACGCCGCCGAGACGTAAGCCGAGGTAACGGTGGCCAGACCGGCGATTCCTACTGGGCGGTCAGCGATGGGTTGCGCGAAGTGGACGCGTTGGAGAACGCGACTGCTCCGGCGCACGCTGGCGCGGTTGGGATCGCGGCTCAGAGGTCATGTTCGAACGGTCTGCCGGCGCCACCATCACACCAGTCGCGGCTCGCTGAGCCGGCAGGAGGCCGTCTACTCGTCCTCGTCATCGCCATAGGTCCCTGCGCCGGAGAGGAGGAACAAAAAACCACCACGAATTGTGGTGGTGGATGTTCACATCGCTCATCTTGCGGGTTGCTCTCCCGCCGGAATTGGCACCAGGCGTGTTACCGCTGGTTGCCGGGCTTCAAAGGGCCGATTCCCTCCACCACTCTGGATGAGCGCAGGGCTACATTCACTTGTTGACGGAGACGATAGCAGGGGGCGTGGTGGGTGTCAAGTGTTTGGCGAGAACCGGGATTCGGGATTCGGGATATGGGGCTGGAGCAATCCGTTCTTCCGTTGCTGATGGTCATGTCGATGACGAGACGATATTCGCCTTGATTCCCGATTCTCGATTCCCGCATGACGTACAATCTACGGGTGGAACACGGGGCTGGTCTGACGTAGTCAGTGGAGGTGCGGCGCGGGTGGTATTGAAGCTGTTCAGGCGAAGTACGACATCGGCACCGTATTATCCCAAGCGGACAGGTCCATCGACACCGGGGGCGTACCTGTTCACGTTGCGCTCGGTTCCCAGGCATCACGATGGAATCGTAGACACGATCGTCAGCGGCAGCGGGAATGTGTATTTCTCGGAGCCGCTGGCGTATCTGCGCGGGCAGGGTGTGTCGCTGTTCCGCGTTGAGGCGGGCCGGCTGGATTTCTTCGACGATCTGTACCGCTGGTGGGCGCAGACGGAGAACCTCGAGGCGTTCCCGTTTGATATTGCGCTGTACTTCAACAACATCGATTTCGTCGCTTCCCTCAAGGACCACACGCCGGCTGAGATCAAGCAGATGATCGAGCAGGGCGCGCCGAAGACGCCGAGCGACCCGACAGCATTCCAGCGGACGCCGTATACGGTTCCGGCAGTGGTCAGCCGCGACGAGAACTGACATTCTTCAACGAACATTCCGCGATGGGTGGGGGCGAGGGCTGGTGTTGTGACCGGCCCTCGTTATTTTTGTTGTAGCTTACCCCTGTCGTCCTGAGCCGCAGCGAAGGACCTCTCCGCCATGACGATATGAGAGGCTAGCGCGGAGAGGTCCTTCGCTGCGGCTCGGACGACAGGGAAACTCCGGCTTCTCTCGTCAACGGTTAATTCGTCATGTTCATAAAGGAGAGTTCGTCAGGGCGCGCGGCTCAATCCCCCAGGCGGTGGCCATGTTGGTGACGGTGCGGATGCGGTCGGTCTGGTTGGGGAGGAAGGTGGTGAGCATGACCTCGTCGGCCTGGGTCTGGGTGGCGAACTCCTGGACGCGGGCGGCGACGGTTGGGGCGTCGCCGATGATGATGTTGCGCAGCATGGATTGGGCGCGTTCGAGGTCGAGTGAGGAGAGTTCAACCTTCTTCGCTTCTTCGAGGGTTGGCATCTGGTACTTACGGCCGGCGGCGAGGGCAGCCATCCCGATCTGGACGATCTTGAGGAGTTCCTGGGCGTGCTCCTCCGTCTCGCCGACGACGACACCGACGGCGAGGATCGAGTGCGGTTCCTGGCGATACTCGGATGGCTGGAAGGTCTCGCGGTAGAGGCGCATGACCGGGATGGCTGCGGACGAGTTGATGTGGGCTGCGAAGGAGAAGCCGAGGCCGACTTCGGCGGCGGCGCGGGCGCTGAAGTCGCTGGAGCCGAGCAGCCAGATTGGTGGCAAACGGACGTCGGTGGGTGTGACATTGATGGCGCCGAAGAGGTGGCCGGGAGGGAAGCCGTTGGTTGTCGAGCGCGAGCAGTTCTGCCAGCAGCGGCGAGTACTGGTCGGTGCGGATGGCCTCTTCGGATCGGCGAAGGGCGTAGGCAGTCAGCGTGTCGGTGCCGGGCGCGCGACCGAGCCCGAGATCGATGCGATCGGGGTGAAGCGCTTCAAGGAGACGGAAGGCTTCGGCGATCCGCAGCGGGGCGTGGTTGGGCAACATGACGCCGCCGGTGCCGACGCGGATCGTGCTGGTCTGGTTCGTGACGTGGGCGACCATGATCTCCGGCGAGCCGCTCGCGAGGCTGGTGCTGTTGTGGTGCTCAGCGTACCAGACACGGGTGTAACCGAGGCGTTCGGCAAGTTGGGCAAGCTCGACGGCATTGCGCAGGGCGTCGGCGGATGTCGAGCCGGCTTCGATCTGGACGAGGTCGAGGAACGAGAGGGGCAGGGTCATTGGGCCTCCGGAGTTCGTGACGCGTGACGCGTGATGTGTGACGCGTCACTTTCGGTTGGGACATCGTCCGCATCCCGGCTACCGTACCACGCGTCACGCATCACGCGTCACGCGTCACGCGTCACGATCCCGCGCGATCTCTCGCTACGCTGGCAGTCAGCAGTCCGGCGAATATGAAGAGGATAGCCGGGAGGAATGCGTCGCTGATGTGGGTGTAGCGGATGTCTCCGAAGTAGAACGGGAGGATCGTGCTGCCTGCGCCTTCTCGGGCTTCGTAGAGCGCGGTCGAGAGTGCAGCGCCGAAGCCTGAGCCGACGAAGAAGAGCATGTTGTAGAGACCGAGGCCGACGCCGTAGATGCGTTGCGGGATCGTGCGGGTCAGGGTCACGGACAGCGGCGAGTTGACGAAGGCCTGGCCGACGCCGAGAAATGTCGAGAGCGCGGCAAAGGGCAGGACCGGCCAGCCGATGCCGAAGGTCGCCAGCAGGAAGAGGGTGACGAGGTTGACGAACAGACCGCCGATGATCAGCAGGAACGGGTCGTAACGGTCGGCGAGTCGGCCAGCGGTACGGCTGAGGAGGGCGACGGCGAGGGCTGTTGGCAGGAGTGCGAGACCGGTTTCGCCGGCTGAGAGGCCGTGGATCTCTTCGTAAAGGAATGGGGCGACGACGAGCGCGCCGATATTTCCGGCCATCGCGCAGAAGCCGGTGACGCAGAGAAGCAGATAGCGGCGGTTGGCGAGCAGCAGGCGCTCGATGAAGGGATTCTCGGCGATGCGCTGGCGCCAGATTGTGATCGTCAGGCCGACCAGGGCGACGAGGACAGAGATAATGACGAGCGTCGAGGTCGCGCCGCTGCGCTGCAGGCCGGCGGTGACGAGCAGAATACCGGCGATGGTTGCCCCGAGGGTGACTCCGCCGAGCCAGTCAGGCGGTGTGCCGCGTTCGCCACGTGTGGCGGGCAGATAGCGCAGGCAGAATGGGATCAGAACGGCCAGCATGGCCGAGACGAGGAAGACCATTCTCCATGAGACGAGCTCGGTCAGGCCGCCACCGAGGGCCGGGCCAAGCGCGCTACCGGCGCCTACCGCAGTGCTGACGATGCCGAGCGAGCGCCCGCGACGCTCCTGTGGGACGGCGCGGGCGAGCATGCCGATACCGAGACTCGGTATGGCGGCCGAGCCGAAGGCCTGACCGGCGCGGAAGAACATCAGGAGCGCGAAGGTTGGCGCGAGACCGGCCAGCAACGAGGCACCGACGAAGATACAGAGGCCGATGACGAACATCCGCCGCAGGCCGTAGCGGTCGCCGAGGCGCCCGTAGAACGGTGTCGCGACGCCGAAGGTGAGCGAGTAGATCGTGACAAGCCAGCCGAGGCTGGCCGGAGATGCGCCGAAATCCTCGCCGATGCTGGGTAGCGAGACGTTGACCATCGTCGTGTTGACGACCGACATAAAGACGCAGGCGGTGACGAGGGCGACGATCCAGGTCTCGTTCGGTGTGCTTGGTGTGATCGCCGGAGGGTGTTCGGCGACATGTGGGATGGAGCGGCTCAAGAGCACATCTCTTGAATGCGGGTTTGTGCGTATGAACCAATCACGAGGTACTCCCGGACATCAGTGGTAGCAGAAGGTGTTCCCATCGGTTGCGGACCGCGTCACGCAGGTGACTGGTGGCGACGATGCGGATCAGGCGGCGATGCTCCTCGTAGCGTTTGAGATTGTCGTCACTGACGCCGACCACTTCGAGCCAGGACATCAGTGGAGTGTAACCGAGGGGAGGGTCGACGATATTCCACCCAGACATCGGTCCGCCAGCGTTCGGGCTTGGGGATGTCGATCAGGATGTCGCCGGGCATGACGGTCAGACCGGTGTTCGCGGTGGAGGGCAAGCGCGTCATCCGGTCCTCCTGGTCTCGACGGGCGGCGGGGTCGTGGAAGAGGGTCGAAAGCCAGCCGTAGAGGTCGCTGGCTCGGGCGCTGATCTCGACGGCGCGCTTGTGGAGGCGGCGGTCACGAAGGCCAGACACGAGACGTCGCGATGGTTCGGGGACGCCGGGATCGGACAAGGCCGCCAGCAGTGAGGCATCATCGTGTCTGGTCAGCTCATCGGCCGGCAAGCCGGCGATGCACGGCCTCCTGGACGGCACGCAGGAGCATCACCATGCAGGCGCGGTTGGTGTGGTGCCAGTAGACGTTGTCGAACATCTCCTGGCGGGCGTTGATCAGCGAGTGGAGCGGCGAGACGCCCTTGTCGTCGATGCCGATCCGCAGCTGGCCGTCGACCTCGACGATCCGCAACGCATCGAGCAGGCGCGCCGTATCGACGCCGCCGTAGGGGACGTGGCAGGCGCGGGCGTCGCGCGGCAGGTAGTCGAGCTTGTCGACGTCCAGCGCGCCGCTGAGAAGACCTCGGACCAGCTGGTCGATCGGGCGGGAGCAGTTAGTCCACCCGGGTGGACCAACCGCGCGACGCGGGCCGGATCGACGTGCCAGCGATCGCGCAGAATCGGAGCGATTTCATCGCCCTCGATCAGTTGTCGACCGACTTGCTCGTGGGTTAGGACCGGCGGACCAAGTTCCTCGATGGCGTGGGAGAACGGATAGTGGCCGATGTCGTGGAGCAGCGCGGCGGCGATCGCGGTCCGGGCGGTCTCATCGGAGATCGGCGCGCCCTTGGCGATCAGCCGTTCGAGGGCCTCCGCATCAGGTGCATGACGCCGAGCGAGTGCTCGAAGCGCGTGTGCTTGGCGCCCGGCCAGACGCGCGAGACGAAGCCGAGCTGCTGGATGCCGTCGAGGCGGAGGAAGGCGCGGGTGCCGAGCAAGCGCGGCGGCCTCCCGAGAGAGCGGGATCAGATCGTAGAGGCTGTCGCGGATAACGGTTTCGTCTGTCAGGCCGAAGGCGTCGGTGTTCATTGGGGAATTGTGCTACACATTATCGGGACGAGCATGCGAACAGGTCGCCGTTGGGGACTCGCGTCAATGGAGACTCACCTTAGTGAGAGTGTCAATCTGGGAGGCTTCATGAGATTACTACTCACTTCTGCTGGTATCACGAACGCGACTATTCACGACGCTCTGATCGACCTGCTGGGCAAACCAGTCGAGGAGGCAAGCGCTCTCATCATTCCCACCGCGATCTACCCCTTCCCTGGCGGTGCTGGCATGGCATGGCGGGCAATCTGCGGAGCAGCCGGTGGTCCGTTGTGCGGATTGGGTTGGAAGTCGATAGGAGTGCTGGAGTTGACCGCGCTGCCCAGCATCGATGACGACGTTTGGATCCCAATGGTCCAGGAGACGGACGCGCTGCTGGTTTGGGGCGGTGATGTCCTGTATCTGTGCCACTGGATGCGACAGTCGGGGCTGGCAGACCTGTTGCCGTCACTGCGGCACCAGACGGTCTACGTGGGGGTTAGCGCCGGGAGCATGGTGGCGACCGCCACCTTTGGCGAGACGTACGTTCATCCGCCCCGAGGCAGCGGCGAGGCGCTTACGTCGGAAGACATCGCTTTCGCCACACCTCAGGGAGAAATCAGCAGGACCCTGGTCACGGCTCAGGGATTGGGACTGGTCGACTTTGCGTTGATTCCGCACCTGGATCACGAGCATCACCCGGACGCTTCTCTGGCCAACGCAGAACAGTGGGCCGCGAGGCTACCTGTGCCGACGTACGCGATCGACGATCAGACCGCGGTCGCGATGACTGACGGCACCGTCGAAGTCGTCTCCGAGGGGCACTGGAAGCTGGTTACCCCGCCTCGCGATCCAGGGCAACGCATGATCGGGACACAGCGCGTACGTTCCACCGCGCAGCGATCATCGGCGTGTGATCGTCCAGGCTGAGCCGGTGGAACAATCGGCTGGATGAGTGCCGATCGCTCGTCAGTGCAGATGCATACTGGCCGTAGACGCGATCTTCAGGTACCGACTCAGCGTTCTGAAGCTGCCTCTAGCACCTGACACCTGACACGTACCGGCCACGTACACTAGCGGTGACGGCGGGTCTGTAACGTGACCGGAGGGTGATGCGGGTGGTGCTTCGTGCGGCAATGCTGTGGCTGGCGGGAAATGCGCGGGCTGAGGATCTGGTACGGCGATTGCCGACGACGCGCCCGCTGGTCAGCCGGTTCGTCGCCGGCGAGGATGCTGAGACGGCGTTGGCGACGGCAGCGTCGCTGGAGGAGCGGGGGCTGCACTACTCGCTCGACCTGCTGGGAGAGAATGCGGCTGACGCTTCACGGGCCGACGAGGCAGGACGAGCATATCTGGCGCTGCTGGACCGGATTCAGGCAGCCGGGTTGCCAGGCAACATCTCGATCAAGCTGACGATGCTGGGTTTGGACATCTCGGATGATTTTGCCTGGGAGAAGCTGGAGGCAATCGTCCGCCGGGCTGATGAGCTGGGGATGTTCGTGCGGATCGATATGGAGGGATCGGACTACACCGAGCGGACAATCGGGCTGTTCCGCCGCATTCACGACCTGTATCCCGCGTCGGTCGGAATCGTGTTGCAGTCATACCTCTACCGCACCGATCGCGATCTCGACGAGATGATCGAGCGGGGCGCGCGGGTCCGAATCGTGAAGGGCGCCTACAAGGAGCCGGAGACGGTCGCCTACCCGCACAAGAGTGACGTGGACGACGCATTCCGACGACACATCGAACGGCTGCTGGACGGCGGGAACTACCCGGCGATCGCGACCCACGATGAGGCGATGATCGGGATGACGAAGGGGTACGCGCTGCGGATGGGAGTCGATCGCTCGCGCTTCGAGTTCCAGATGCTGTACGGGATTCGACGGGATCGGCAAGCGGCGTTGGCTGCCGAGGGATACAACCTGCGGGTCTACGTGCCGTACGGAACGAGCTGGTATCCGTACTTCATGCGGAGGCTGGCCGAGCGGCCGGCAAATGTGCTGTTTGTGGTGCGGCAGTTGTTCCGGGCGTGAGCAGTTCATCTGAGGTTGGAATCGCGCTGCAAACCCCTACCCCAACCCCTCCCCGGCGCGGGGAGGGGGCTTTGCGTTCGCCTGTCGACACTTGACATGGTCAGCCTGAGTAGCGGACAACGTCGTGAGATTCTGATGATGATGTTACAGAGTAGGGGGGAACGCGTGGTCAAGCTTGGGATCATGATCGAGGGCCAGGAGGGGCTGAACTGGGAGCGTTGGAACCGGCTGATCGATGACGCGGAGCGGCTGGGGTTCGACTCGCTGTGGCGGTCGGACCATCTGTTCTCGGTGATGGGGGAGTCGCAGCGGGAGACGCTGGCGCTCTGGCCGTCGTTGACGGCGGTTGCGTTGAAGAGCAGCCGGATTGAGTTCGGGCAGCTTGTGTCGCCGACGACCTTCCGGCATCCGGTCCATCTGGCGTCGGATGGGGCGGCGGTCGATCAGGCGTCGGGCGGGCGGTTCTGGCTGGGGGTTGGCGCGGGCTGGAACGAGAGCGAGCATGCGGCGTTCGGGTTCCGGTTGCTGCCGTTGAAGGAGAGGATGGACCGCTTCGAGGAGGCGCTGAAGGTCATCAAGCTGTTGGGAACCGGGAAACCTGCGACGTTTGCGGGCGAGCATTTTCAACTCGACGGGGCGCGGACGACGTTCACGCCAACACGGTCGAGCGGGGCGCGTCTGATGATCGGCGGCAGTGGTGAGCGGCGGACTCTGCGGCTGGTGGCCGAGTACGCTGACGAATGGAACGCGACGCTGGCGGCGCATGATACGTACGACCAGAAGACCGAGGTGCTGCTGCGGCACTGCGAGGCGGTTGGGCGCGATCCGGGAGAGATCCGGCGTTCGATGATGATCGGGCACATCGTTGGCAGTACCGATGCTGAGGTGCGACGACGGGCGGCCGAGTTGCAGACGATTGTGCCGGGAATGCGCGATGTCGAGGTCGGTGAGCTGCTGACACGGCAACGGGATCGCGGCTGGCTGGTGGGGACACCGGCCGAGGTTGTTGAGCAGATTCAGGGACGGGCGGCGCAAGGCGTCGAACGGATCATGATGCAGACGTTCCTGATGGACGATGTCGAGCAGCTTGAGTTGATCGCGAGTGAGGTGATACCGCACGTGTAGGTACGGGGCCCGTTCTGGCGTCGCGGGTGTTGCAAGCCCCTCCCCTGAAAAGGGAGGGGCTTGTTTGTTCGTGTGGATCACCAGGATCACTCTCGTTCACTCGTCGAGAAATGGCGTTAACCGAGTCGCTCCTGTCGCTCGAGGTAGGCGTCTTCGGCGGCGGCGATGCGTTCGGCGAGTGGTGGGTGGGAGTGAAGAAGGAAGGTGATCGGGCGGGGTGGGTTTGGATCGGCAAGGTTGGTCTCAGCGAGCTTTGTCATGGCGGCGGCGTAGGCGGCCGGGTTGTTGGTCAGGGCGATAGCGTAGCGATCGGCCTTGCGCTCGATAGAGCGGCTCCAGGCGAGTTGGAGTGGGGTCAGGAGCAGGCCCGTCAGGGTCATGACGAGACTGATGACGGGCAACGAGCGCGGGTTGGCAAGGTCGCTGGTACCAGTCAGCGAGGGGGCGACGCGGAGGATGCGTCGGGCGATGAGATCGACGAGCGAGGCGGAGACGAGGGTGAAGACCGCCGAGAGGCCGATGCCGCGCCAGATGTCCTTATGAACCTGGTGGGCGGCCTCATGGGCGACGACGCCTTCGATCTCTTCGGGCGTGAACTCGGCCAGCATCGTGTCGGCGAGAACGATCCGCTTGGTGTGACCGATGCCGGCGAAGAAGGCGTTGACCTTGGAGGTGCGGCGGCTCATGTCCATCTGGAGGACGTCGGCGACCGGGACGCCGGCGCGGTCGGTGAGCGTGCGCAGTCGCTCGGCGAGGGCCTGGTCCTCAAGCGGCTCGTACTTGTTGAAGCGGGGCAGGATGAGGACCGGGAAGAGCTGAGCGAAGAGGGTGGTGAGCGGGATGACGGCTCCCGCACAGACGAGCCACCAGGTTCGCGGCCAACGGCGGATGGTGGCGTAGACGCCTTCGATGATGCTGAGCTCGACCGGGGTTGAGATGGCTTTGGCCTTGAGGGTGTCGATCGCCCAGCCGGCGGCGGGTTGATTGCTGAGTCCGTAGCGTTTCTCGACGATGTGTCCGTTGAAGAACGAGAGCGGGAGCGAGGCGAGCCAGGAAACGAGCGAAAGGACGACGGTGTAGCGGATGCGCTGACCAAGGGAGGCGTTCCTGTTCGGGAGCATCCGGCTATTGAAGCGCGCAGCGGCTCTGGTCAGGACGAATCCAGCGGTCGAAAGCAGGCCGATGGCCATGCTGATGAGTGCGAGCCGGTCTTTCGTGCGGCTGTAAGCGCGCGCGCGTTCGGTTGATTCCACAGGTGAGTCCTCCCTCGCGGTTTGGCTCGATAGCGGCGATGATTGTGCCAGAGTGGAGTACCGGGACGCGGGACGTGGGTCGCGGGACGCGTAGATACGTCGCCGCTCCTGTCAATGCAAGATGGGGTTGAGAGTTGGAGAACCTGTGAAGATGAGCGAGGCGAGGCCGAGGGCGCGGGAGTTTGGGATACAGATCGGGTCGATGGCTACCGGGGCGGAGAATGCGATCACCGATGTTGCGGATGTGCGCGTCGGCCAGGTGACGTTGATCGAGGGGGATGGGGCGTTGGTGCCTGGGACGGGGCCGGTGCGGACAGGTGTGACTGTCATCCTGCCGCACGGAGGGAATCTGTTTCGGGAGAAGGTTCCATGCGCGATCCATGTGATCAACGGGTTTGGCAAGTGCATGGGGCAGGAGCAGGTCGAGGAGCTCGGCAACCTGGAGGGGCCGATCGCACTGACCGGGACGATGAATGTCGGGCGGGTAACCGACGCGATCGTCTCGTATGGTGTTCGTGAGAACCCGGACATTGGAATTCGGACATCGACAATCAACCCGGTCGTCGGTGAGTGCTCGGACATGTACCTGAACGACATGCAGGGGCGGCATGTGCGCGAGGAGCACGTGCTGGCGGCGATCGACTCAGCAACTGGTGGCCCGGTTGAGGAGGGAGCGGTCGGCGCCGGAACCGGGATGACCGTCGTTTGGCTTCAAGGGCGGGATCGGAACATCGTCGCGGATGACGCCGGAGGCGCTGGGTGGCTGGACGGTCGGTGTCCTGGTGCTGGCCAACTACGGGCGGCGGGAGCAGTTGCGGATTGATGGTGTGCCTGTGGGCGAATTGTTGGCACGAGGCACGAGGGATGAAGCCCGAGTAGTCAATCGTGACTGCTTCTCAAGCTTCGTCCCTCATCCCTCATTCCCAAGATGCCACCGAGCGTGGGTCAATCATGATGATTGTGGCGACCGATGCGCCGTTACTGGATCGAGGGTTGCGGCGCTTGGCGCGACGGGCCGGGATTGGGCTGGCGCGGACGGGGTCGATCGCCGGGAATGGGAGTGGAGATTACGTGATCGCGTTCTCGGCGTCGGAGAAGGTGCGGGTGGCGCACGAGCCGGTTGGGTTGACGCAGACGGTCGAGGTTGTTGTCGAGGATGGGCCGGCGATCGATGCGCTGTTTCAGGCGACGGTCGAGGCGACCGAGGAAGCGATCCTGAACGCGCTGTTCAAGGCGACAACGATGACGGGGCGAGATGGGAACACGCGGGAGGCGCTGCCGCTCGATCCGGTGCGGGAGATCATGCTGGAGCATGGGCGGTTGCTTTCGTGACGCGTCGGCGAGGCGGCGATCTGTCCTGCTCAACGGTCACCCGTTAGACAGGACACAAGGCCACAATCCCGACGTGTCACTCGTCACCTTCAATACATCTTGCAACGATCGCGGGGTTGTTGGTTAGAATCAGGCTACACGTTCAGAGATCGGTGCCCGGCGGGTCAGGGACGATGGGGCGAGGGATTGGCGAGCGAGCAGGTTCAGCAGCGGTTGTGCCCGGAGTGCGGGAGTGCGGATACGGTGCTGGTGCAGCGCGGCTTCGCCGGAACGACGGACGACCACAACCAGTACTTTACCTGCAACGACTGCGGGAAGGTGACGTTCGAGATCCTTTCGCGGACGCCACGAGAGATACGGGTCGGCCGGCTCGATCCGGGGCGTTCGGTGCGCCATGAGGGGGGCGAGTATGTCGTCTCGCGGGTCCTCAAGGTCGGGCTGAACGAGTCCCTGGTCTATCTCAAGCCGGCCGATCCGTCGGATGCGGCATCCCTGCGTGGGTCGTCTACTCGCCTTCCACCTCGACGTCACTGATCGCCTCGCCCTTTCGGTAGGGCAGGCGCGGGGTGGGAGTGATGTCGCGGACCATGCTCATCGTGTTGGTGACACCAAGCCTCGTGAAGATCAACTCGAAGCGACCGCCGAGTTCGGACATGATATTGCCGCGCGCGTCGTCGGGCAGGTCCCACATCTGCTGCTTGAAGGGGCCGATACCACGCTTGCGAGCGGTGTAATAGAACTGGGCATCGGTCATGTCCGGCTTGCGCTCGTTCTGATGGTGCTCCTCGAGGTAGGCGTAGATCTCGTTGCGCAGGTCGGATGGGAAGGCTTCGCTGTCATAGACCATGCTCTGGAACGCGGTCGCGAGATGGACCTCGCAGGCGTTGGCCTGGGCGAAGCGGTCGAAGGCTTCTTCGGGCAGCGTCGATGCGCCATGCTGGACGGCTCCACCGAGGCTGTACTCGTTGCGGGCGACGCGGGAGAGTTCGCCAAGCGTGTCGAAGTCGACCTTGACCGTGGCGATCGTGCCGTCGGGCATGACGATGCCGCCGTGGCTGGTGCCGGTCTGGACACTGATCTTGGAGATGCCGGTCATTGTGCCGCCGTTCATGCCGGCCAATTCGCGCTGGTAGGCACGCATGAAAGCGTGCAGTTCGGCGACGGTTGAGTTTTCGGTGCCGACCTCGCCGATCTCGGCACCCACCGAGACGGTGATGTCCTTTGGTTCGTTCTCGCGGATGTAGGCGGTGAGTTGGGCCGAGCGGAGGGCATTGTCGGCCTGCTGAGCATCTTCGTCGCCGAGCGAGAGATCGACGATCGTCGACGTATCGACGTCGATGTTGTAGAAGCCGGCGGCGATGGCCTCGTCGATCAGGTCGCGGACGCCCTGGACCTCCTTCTCAGGGTCGGCCTGGTAACCCTTGGCATTGATCTGGAAATGGTCGCCCTGGATGAAGACGGGACCCTCGTGTCCCGACTTGATGGCGGCAGCAAGGACCGATGAGGTGTACTCCTCAGGGCGCTGATTGGTGTAGCCCATCTCGGAGCGGGCGATCTCGAAGATGACCTGACCGACATCGAGCTTGTGGGCTGTCTGGAAGATGGTGGAGGCGGTGTCGTAGGTCAGGGCGCGGACGTTGATGGCCGGGGTGGTCTGGTGGTTCCACATGCCACGTCCACCGGCAATGTAGAAGTCGTGGATCGAGGCGGGGCGGCAGCCGAGCTCCTGGGCAGTCTCCCAGATGAGCCACCGGGCGACCGAGCGTGGCTCGTCTGCGCCGAAGACAGCGGTGTAGGCGAGGTTGTCGATCAGGTCACGGCGCAGGCCGGCTACGTCGTTGATCTTGACGGACCGGGCCTTGAGGTCGGCCACGCCATGCTTGCCAAAGGCATCGAGCAATTCGTTCCTGGATTCATAGGCGCGCATCGGCATCCTGATCCCCCTCCCTGAGCTAGCAGTCAGCTGCTGGACAGCGGTTGTGTGTCTATCATACCGCTGACGGACGATAGAAGGAGAAAGTGCCAGGTTGAAAGGTGATGGTCGACATGGTGATCCTCAAAGTTCCGGGACTAGCCGTTTCAACTTGACACGTTCTCCTTTTTACTCGTTCGCTTACTCCTCGACGATCAGTGTCGCGTCCATGCCGGCGGATTCGTGGCCGGGGACGTCGCAGTAGATCTTGTACTCGCCGGGGGAGTCGGGGGCGGTGAACGTGAACGACTCGGCATCGTTGCTGTCGAGGTCTTCGTCGAAGTCGGCCTCGTCGATGCTCATGTTGTGGTCGATCGAGCCGTCGTTGGAGAGGGCGATCTCGATTTCTTCGCCGGCCTTGACGGTGAGTGATTCGGGGTCGAACTCCATCTCGGTCATTGAGATCGGGGTGCCAGTCAGGTTCGCGGCATTGGTGTCATCGTCGTCATCACTGTCGCCGCAGGCGGCGAGGGCGAGGGTGGCGACGAGTGCGACTGACAGCAGCGTCAGCCATGGGCTTTCGCATGGAAGATCCCCTTCCAGGAATTGAGGCGGGCGGTCGTCAGTGGTCGCACGACGGCCGCGTAACTGGTTCGAGTATACGGTGGGGTGGAATCTTGTGCAGAAAATCACGAACGTCGGGCATGGGGGATGAGACACGAGAAACGGGATCGCATCAGGTCTCATGCCTCATGCCCGACGCCCTACACGTGTGTGTCGAACCAGCCGGTCAGGCGTTCGAGGCGTTCGATTCGGTGGACTGGTTGACCTGATCGGGAGAGGTTGTGTGATTCGTCCGGGAAGCGGACGAACTCGACTTCCTTGCCGAGCTTCTTGAGGGCGACGAAGAACTCTTCGCCCTGGGTGATTGGGCAGCGCAGATCGTTCTCCGAGTGGAGGATCAGGACCGGCGTCGTGATGTTCTTGACGTAGGTGAGTGGTGAGCGTTCAAGGTAGAACTCGGGGTTGTCGTAGGGCGTGCCCTGAAACTCCCAGTCGTTGTACATCATCGTAAAGTCGCTGGTGCCATACTGCGAGAGGCGATTGCAGGTTGAGCGCATCGTGACGGCGGCCTTGAACTGGTTGGTCTGGCCGATGATCCAGTTGGTCATGTAGCCACCGTAAGAGCCGCCTGTTACACCCAGGCGGGTCGTATCGACGTAGCCAAGCGATTCTAGGCAGGGCACACCGGCGATGACATCCCTGTAGTCGGCGCCACCCCAGTCATTCATCGAGGCGGCGACGAAGTGCTGGCCATAGCCGGTGCTGCCGCGCGGGTTGGTGTAGAGGACGACGTAGCCGCGGGCGGCGAGGACGTGCATCTCGTGGAAGAAACCAACGCCGTACATGCCGTGCGGGCCGCCGTGAATCTGGATGACGGCGGGGTACTTCACGTCGGGGTTGAAGGCAGGTGGGCGTAGGAGCCAGCCGTGGATCTCAACGCCGGGATCACTCTCGTAGGTGATTTCCTCGACATCGCCGAGCTCGATGCCGGACATGAACGAATCGTTGTGCGATGAGAGGCGCGTTTCGGAGCCATCAGGTGTCGCAACGAAGACTTCAGTCGGGAGCTGCATCGTGCTGGCTGCGAACGCGATTGCGCCGTTGCCGGCGACGGTGAACGACTGAATATCGCGTTCACCGCTCGCGAGTGCCTTCGGATTGCCGCCGAGCGGACAGGTGTAGACGTGGGTGCTACCTCTGTCAGAGATGAGGGTGAGGACGGAGGAGCCGTCGCTGGACCAGAGCGGAGCCTGATTTGGGACGCCGTAGCGTGCATCGGCAATCGAGGAATTGCCAGGTTCGCGGTCCAGGCCGATCAGGAGGCCGGTTATCTCGTCCGAGCTGGGGTCCCAGGTGTAGAGGTTATCGAGGGTGGTTGGGCCATAGGGTTCGACAATGGGATGACCAACGTAGGCGAGAACCCCTGATGGTGACCAGGTCGGGGTGGCGTAGTTGCCGTCTTCGGGGGTGACGCGGCGTGACTGGTTGTTGTGGAGGTCGGTGACCCAGATGTCGCTGAGGGCGTTGTTGCGGTTGTCGGCGCTGCGGTTCGACATGCAGGCGAGGTAGCGTCCATCCGGAGAGATGGCGGGCTGGGTGCAGTCGAAGTCGCCGCTGGTGATGGCGCGCGAGTCGCCGCCACCGATGGGGGCGACGAAGACATGGCGGAGTTTGCCGTCCAGGAAGCCCTCGCCGTCGGCTTTGTAGCGAAGAGTCGTTATAACGCGGGTGTCGCTCTTGCGCTTACCATTCTCGGCGCTGGATTCCTCTGGCTCGACCTTTGTGGTGTAAAAGACGCCGGAGCCGTCGGGCATCCAGCCGATTTCGGAGGCGGCATTTGGTCCGTCGGTGATTTGCCAGGCTTCGCCACCGTCGGCTGGGATGACCCAGACCTGGTTCTTGCCGGATCGGTCGGAGAGGAATGCGATGTGAGCGCCATCGGGGGACCAGCGCGGACTGGTGTCTTTGCCCTTGCCGCCTGTGAAGCGGTAGGGGTCGTCGGAGCCGTCGCTGGGGGCAAGCCAGATGCTGGATTTGTAGCCGTTGTGGACGCGGTCGACGGTCGTCGCGACCCAGGCGACCTTGGTTCCGTCGGGGGAGATGTTGGGATCGGCAACAAAGATGAGGTTGTAGAGATCATCGATTTCGATTGGACGGCGGCTATCGGGCATCTGGGTGTCCCTTCCTCGGGCAATTACATCGTCGAAGCATTTTAGCCGGGAAATGGGATTCGGGCCTGGACTGCCGTGGTCGCACGCTAGCGTCTATGATGGACGAGATGAGCGACTGTAATGTTCGAAGAATGGCGTAGTGTTGATGTTGTACGTAGCAGCAGTAGTCGGGATTGTAGTGCTTTGGGCTGCGGCGTACCTCGCGCAACGGCGAGTGGCGGTGTCACCAAACTGGCTGGGATTCGACATCGTGTTCGGGGTCGTCGCCGGCATGATCGTTGCGGTGCGGGAGTCTCCCGTACGAGGGTTACTGATCGGGCTTGTCGCGACGCCGTTGCTGGTGCTGTTCAGCGCCGTGCGGACGGTTCACCTGCGTTACATCGAGCGGAAGACGCAGGCGATCCTGGATGAGACACCAGGAATGCGCGAGGCGTACGAGCGAGGGAAGACGCCGTCGCGGCGAGAACGCAATGCGAATCGCGATCGCGTCGACTAGCAGGGTTGCCTAGCGGCCGACCATCTCGTTGACGGTGACGAAGCGGTAGCCGAGGGCGCGGAGACTACTGATGATGTCCGGCAGAGCGGCGGCATCCTGCGAGGCGGCGCCGACGTGGAAGAGGTGGATTGCGCCCGGGACGGTGCCGTTGATCGTACGGGCCGTAATTTCGGCGGCGCTGAGCCCGTTCCAACCGAGTGAGTCAACAGTCCACATGACATTTACGGAGTAGCCGTTCGCTTGCAGGTCGGCGATGACGGAGTCATCGTAGTCGCCGTAGGGCGGGCGGAAATATGGGCGCATGTCGTAGTCAACGATGGCGTCGATGGCGGACTCGGTTGCGAGGAGCTCGTCGGCGCGTTCAGCGCTGGTGAGCGGGTCAGCGCCGGTTGATGCGCCGGTCCAGGAGCGGTGAGTTTCGGTGTGGTTGATGAGGGTGTGTCCCTCGTTGACGATGCGGAGGATGAGGTCTGGGTTGTCGGATGCCCAATTGGCGGTCATTCCAAAGGTGGCGACGACGCTTTCGGACCGAAGGGTGTCGAGGATATCTTCGGCGAAACCACGATCTGCGCCAGCGTCGAAGGTCAGGGCAACGACCATCTCGTCTGTGTCAGCGGTTCGGATGGTGATGAACTCGTCACTCGCAGGCTGCGTGGCAGTTGGAGCTGGAGCGGTTGGCGTCGGGGTGACAGTCGGTTCGGGCGTGTTGGTCGGTGTGGCGGTCGGCTCACTGGTGGAAGTGGGTGACGGGGTGATGGTCGGCGGGAAGATCGTCGGGGTGCCGGTTGCTGTCGGCGGCAACGTGGAGGTCGCCGTTGGTGACGTACCCGGTGTGATGGCGACCGGGGCGGTTCCGGTAGGTTCGGCCGATGTCGACGTTGGGTCAGTTCCGTCGTCTGGACCGGAGCAGGCAGCGAATACCAGGGCGATGGTCAGGAGCAGCAAGGATGATCGACGCAGCATGGCGCGACACTCCATCGACGCGCCGGGGTGTCCGGCATGGTGGTCAGGCACGGTGCGCCGGCCACCAATGTTGAGAATCCGGGAAGGGGCTGGGGGTTATACGGCTACGCTTTGACGGTAGCAGGACATGTCCCTACGAGGTCAGGTGGCCGTGTCCTGCCAGCGTCAAAGCGTAGCCGCACTAGAGGCCGATGGCGCTGAACGCTTCAGCGTAGTGAGTGGATTGGGCGGTGTCGTCGAGGTCGATGCCGGCGGCGCGGGTGGCTTCGAGGGCGAGCCACTGTAGGGGGATGGCCGTCAGGATCGGGGTAAGGGCTTCGACAGTTTCGGGAATTGGTGAGTGCCAGCGGTTGCCGTCGTGACGTGCGCCGAGCTTCCAGCGCTGAAAGCCGATGGCGTTGGAGACGACGGCGAGGTCGGCCTGGCGGTCGTCGGCCGGTCCAGACGGAGCGAGCTGGATGATGAGGTCGTCAGGGCGCTGGGCGAGCAGACCGCCATGGATGGCGTCTTCGAGGTGCATGCCTTCGCAGACGAGTTGTGCGAGTGTCTTGACGAACAGCGCACCAGCCCGAGCCGCTCCGGCGTTGCCACCCGCGCCGAGGATGAGCGTGCGGCGACCGGGCTGGACCGCGACTTCGGCGACTTCGGCAGCAGTCTCGCGGGACGCGAGCATCGTACGGGCCATCTCCGGCAGGCTTGCGACGTAGGTAGCGAGGCGTGATTGTGGCTCGCAGCGAGCAGCGATGGCAGCGAGGATGGCCAGGGCGGCGGTGAACGGGGCAGCGGTAGCGTCCTCACGGCCACGGGTCGTGTCGATGCGGACTTCGGAGCCGCGCATGCTGTCGGGCTGGTCGGAGATGACGATCGTCTTGAGGCCGGCGTGGATCGCGCGCTGGAGGACTCGGGCGGTGTAGGCGTTGGTGCCGCGGTGAGCGAAGACCAGCAGCAGGTCGCCAGGGTCGAAGCTGGTTGGGTAGGTCGCGGTGTCGAAGGCGTGGGCAGCACGGGCATCGATGCCTATCGTGCGGAGGATCTGTTCGCCGACCTGGGCGGTCGTGGCGCTGAGGCCGACGCCGCAGAGGCGGACTCGGCGGGCACCGGCAAGTAGGACGGCCGCGTCACGGATGCCGTCGAAGTTGGCGGTGATGGCGTGCGAGATCGCGTCGGGCTGACCGGTGATTGTTGCTTCGAGGCGGTTGAGTCCGCTTTCGCGATCGATGCCGGGTGTCGGTTGGGTCATCCGTTCATCCTCAGTTCCGGGGCAGAAGCGGCCCGGCATGGCGCCGGGCCGTCCGGGATCTACATCGTGTGTTACGTCATCGGCCCGGCTACCAGATGCCGAGTTCGTCGCGAGCGTCTTCGCTCATCATGGCTGGCGACCACGGTGGCGACCAGACGATGCGAACCTGGACCTCGCCGGCACCATCCATCTTGCCGACGGCCTGCTGGACATCGGAGATGATTTGCGGCCCGAGCGGACAGCCCATCGAGGTGAGCGTCATCGTCACTTCGACATTGTTGGTTTCGTCGCTGACAGCGTCGTAGACCAGGCCCAGATCAACGATATTGACGCCGATCTCGGGGTCGTAGACCTCCTTGAGGGATTCGAGAATGTCATCTTTCATCAGTGTCGTCATGCGTGCTCCTCGTTGCGGACATATTGTTGACCGTCATACCAGTCAATTGTACCGTCCGCGCGCAGTTGGTCCGGCTACAGTTCGCGAGGTGTCGTTGCGACCTGGACTTCGTCCCCGACGACCCGGACCTCGAAGGTCGGCAATGAGCGTGTAGCCGGGAACGACTCGACGGCGCCGGTGCGGATGTTGAAGGCAGCGCCGTGGAGGGGACACTCGACGACATCGTCGAAGATCTCGCCTTCGGTCAGCGATGCTTCCTCGTGGGTGCAGGTGTCGTCAAAGGCGAAGAATTCTCCATCGACGTTGGCGAGTCCAACGAGCTGTCGTCCGACTTTGACGGCCTTCATCTCGCCTGGTTGAAGATCTGTTGTTTTCGCGACGGTTACGTAATTCATGCGGCCCTCACCCCCAGCCCCCTCTCCCAGGCATGGGAGAGGGGTAGTCAGTTCGATAGTTAGACACAAGCTCCCCCTCGCCCTGTATTGGGCGAGGGGGATGGGGGGCGAGGGCGGTCCTCGGCTCCCCGTGGTTATTTATCCTTCGTCCTCTTCACCGGGCCAGCCGGTGTAGCCATAGGCACTGGCCTTGAGGACCTTGAGCGGTAGCAAGGCGCACTTGATGCGCGCCGCGCTGATCGGGATGCCGAGCTCTTCAAGGAGATCTTCCTTGGAGAACTCACGGACATCCTGGATCTTCTGACCGGCGACCATCTCGGTCAGCATCGAGGCTGCGGCCTGCGAGATGGCGCAGCCTCGTCCGCTGAAGCGGATCTCGGAGATGTTGTCTCCGTCGAGGCGCAGGTCCATGCGGATGCGATCGCCGCAGAGCGGGTTGGAGTCTTCAAAGGTGGCGTCATTGGGGTCGAGCGTTCCGTGGTTGCGTGGGTTGCGGTAATGGTCGAGGATCTGCTCGCGGTAGATGTCGGACATGCTGCTGGTTTCCGTTCGTCGGGCTGCGATGCGGTTCGCTGGCGGCTATCTGGATTGTTGCATATTAGCCGGTCAGCCGGTCAGCCGGTCAGCCAGTCAGTCTGTCGTTGGGTAGAAACGCGGCGACACCGTCCTTGTCAGGGACGGTGTCGTCGTTCGGAAGCGTTCGTTTCAGGCGTTGAGGCCGGAGATGCAGTGTCTGAGTACGCGTAGTCCAAGCAGGGCGCATTCTCGTCGCGACGCACTGACTGGCACATGCAGCATCTCAAGGAGATCGTTGTCTGTGATCGTGTCGACGTCGTTGACCGGACAGCCTCTGACGCGTTCAGTCAGGAGTGAGGCCGCTGCCAGACTGATCGCGCAGCCTTGGCCTGAGAATCGAATGTCCGAGATGGTGTTGCCGTTCAGGCGGAGGTCGATGCGCACGAGATCGCCGCAGAGCGCGTTGATGTCCTCGCCGGAGGCGTCGTTAGGATCGAGCGTGCCGCTGTTGCGTGGATTGCGGTAGTGGTCGAGGATTTCTGGACTGTAGAGTGCTGCCACCTGTCAGGCTCCCTTGCCGAAGACCGACCGGGCCTGCTGGAGGCCGACGATGAGGCGGTCAACGTCTTCCGCAGTGTTGTAGAGGTAGAAGCTGGCGCGGGTTGATGCCTGGATGCCGAATCGGTTGTGGAGCGGCTGGGTGCAATGATGGCCGGCTCGAACGCAGACGGCGTGGAGATCGAGGATGCTGCCGATATCGTGCGGGTGGATCCCCTCAAGGTTGAAGGCTATGACACCGGCGCGGTCTTCGGGCGGCGGACCGTAGATGGTCAGGCCGGGAATGCACGACATCAGTTGCCATGCGTATGTGGTCAGAGCAGATTCGCTGGCGTGGATGGCGTCGAGGCCGATGTCACTGAGGTAGTCGCAGGCGGCGCCGAGGCCGATCGCACTGGCAACGTCCGGTGTTCCGGCTTCAAACTTGTCTGGGAGCGGTGCCCAGGTCGCGCTATGGAGGCTGACCTGCCGGATCATCGAGCCGCCGGTCAGGAAGGGAGGCATCGCTTCGAGAAGCTCGCGGCGACCGTAGAGGACGCCAGCGCCCATAGGAGCGCACATCTTGTGGCCGGAGGCAGCATAGAAATCGACATCGAGAGCAGAAACATCGACTGGCAGGTGTGGGGCAGCCTGGGCACCGTCGATGGTCACGAGTGCGCCCGCGGCATGCGCGCGGGCGATGATCTGCTCAACTGGATTGATGGTTCCGGTCATATTGGAGACATGACAAAGGGCGACCATCTTGACGCGGCCGGTCTCCAGATGGCGGTCGAGGTCGGTCAGGTCGAGGTAGCCGTCTTCGGTAACGCGGATGTATTCGAGGTTTGCGCCGGTATCGCGAGTGACGATCTGCCACGGGACGATGTTGGAGTGATGCTCCATCTCGGTTGTGACGACGATGTCTCCAGGGCGGAGCGACGAGCGGCCCCAACTTTGGGCGACAAGGTTGAGTGATTCGGTGGTGTTGCGCGTGAAGATGATCTGGCTCGGATCCGGGGCGTTGAAGAAAATCGCGACTTGAGCGCGTGCATGCTCGAAGGCTTCGGTGGCGCGCTCGGAGAGTGCGTAGACGCCGCGATGGACGTTAGCGTTGTCGCGCTCGTAGTAGTCGCGGACGGCGTCAATGACGACCTGCGGCTTCTGGGACGAGGCGGCGCTGTCGAGGAAGGTGAGTGGGTGACCGTTGTGAAGCTGAGAAAGGATCGGGAACTGGCTCCGACATGTGACTGGATCGAATGTGGCCCGTGTGGCGGTGGCGGTCATGGATGTGGTCCTTCCTGGTGACGGCAGGCGACAGCCACGCATTTGCTGTTCAGGGTACTGACAGTTGCGCGGCTGACGTTCGGGTGCCGGTTTGCGCTCGGCATGTTCTCACTATGCGTGGCAGCCCAGCCCTGAGCCACGAAGACGACCCACAGGTTCGGTCACAGTTTCGAGATTGCCTGTCAGCTCCGCTGTTACGGACGATGACCGGCCAACGGGGCAGTGCGTTTGGAGAGGCGGCGAGATCAGGCGAAGATCGCGCGGACCTTACGGAGGCCGGTGATGAGGCGGTCGATGTCGTCTTGGGTGTTGTAGAGGTAGAAGCTGGCGCGGGCTGAGGCGTCGAGGTTGAGTCGCGAGTGGAGTGGTTGAGTGCAATGGTGGCCAGCGCGGATGCAGATGGCGTCTTCGTCCAGGATCGAGGCTACGTCGTGCGGGTGGGCGCCGGCGACGTTGAAGCTGATGGCGCCGGAACGGTGCTCGGGCGTCGGCCCGTAGATGGTGACGTCAGGTAGTTCAAGGAGCTGCGTGTAGGCATAGGAGGTCAGGGCGGATTCGTGGTCGCAGATGGCGTCCATCGTGATGGCGCTGAGGTAGTCGCAGGCGGCTGCAAATCCGACGGCGTCTGCGACGGACGGGGTGCCGGCTTCGAACTTGGCGGGAAGGTCGGCCCAGGTCGATTCGCGGAGGCCGACGGTGCGGATCATGTCGCCACCTCCGAGGAAGGGAGGCATGGCTTCAAGGTGTTCGAGCTTGCCGTAGAGGAACCCGGAGCCCATTGGTCCGCACATCTTGTGACCTGACACGGTGTAGAAGTCGACGTCGATCGTGGTGAGGTCAACGGGCAGGTGAGGCGCGGCCTGAGCGCCGTCGAGGAGGACGAGCGCGCCGGCGGCGTGGGCGCGGGAGATGATGTCTTCGATCGGGTTGATTGTGCCGAGCATGTTGGAAACGTGGCAGGTGGCGACGAGCTTGACGTGGCCGGTGGCGAGGTGCCGGTCGAGGTCGGTCAAATTGAGGCGGCCGTCGTCAGTGACGGACATGAATTCGAGGGTCGCGCCGGTGCGCTGGGCGGCGAGTTGCCAGGGGACAAGGTTGGAGTGGTGCTCCATCTCGCTGAGGATGATGATGTCTCCAGGTTTCAGATTGGCGTCGGCCCAGGTGCGGGCGACGAGGTTGATGGCTTCGGTCGTGTTGCGGGTGAAAATGATCTGCCTGGGTTTGGTGTTGAAGAAGCGGGCGACGGTCCTGCGGGCTTGCTCGTAGGCTTCCGTCGAGCGTTCGGCGAGGGCGTAAACGCCGCGATGGACGTTGGCGTTGTCGTTCTCGTAGTAGGTGCGGATGGCATCGATGACCGCCTGTGGCTTCTGGGACGAGGCGGCACTGTCGAGGTATGCGAGCGATTGCTCGCCGGGCTTGGCGGTCAGGATCGGGAAGTCGGCGCGGACTCTGGTTGGGTCGAGCGTGGTGATTGTGGACACTGTCGGATCCTCCGTTCAGCGGGGTTCGGTGAATTGGGCGGGACAAGCGTTTGCGTCTTGTACAATCGACATTCCACGAGAACAGCCCATTGAACGGATGATCGAGGAGTCAGTCAGGATGCGGCGCTTCCCTCGGATAGGGTTCCGTGAGGAAGGGCCACGGCGACGCGCGCGGATCGACGGGACGCGGATTGATGTCTGGTGGGTCATTGATACGCTTCGGGACGGCAGTCGTGACTATCTGGTCGACCTTCTCGAAGAAATGCATCGCTCCAGTTACGACATTGACGCGGTGATGGCGTACTACGAGTGTTTCGCAGATGAGATCGATCCATTGTTTAAAGAGGCCCATCAGCCGGTCTAATACTGGCAAGCCAAATATCCGGAACTGAACATCGAAGTTGCCGAGATATAATCCTGCTGCTTCTGGACGAACACTACTCCCGTCGGCGCATTGGAAGCGTCCTCGCGGCCAATGGTGGAGACGTGCGCTGTGCAGTTGACGACGCGATCCTGGAGGAGTTGCCTGACGTAGAACTGCTAGCTGTCGCGAGTGCCGAACAGCGGATCATTGTGATGGCGGACACCGGGCACTTCAGCGAGATTCTTGTCCGACTGGGTTAACCGAGTGATCTGGCTTCCTCAAATCCTATCCAGACGAGAATGGAAGAGGCAAGGAGCGATCCCTGCCTCTTATCCTTGCTAGACCGCGTAGCCGATCTTTTTGTCGATGGCGGCGCGGACCGTTGTTTGGACGGACTCGACCGGGACGCGCTCGATGACTTCGTCGAAGAAGCCGTCGACGATGAGCTTTTCGGCTTCGGTGCGGGTGATGCCGCGGCTCATGAGGTAGAAGACGTACTCTTCCTCGATCTGGGCGATGGTCGCGCCGTGGGTGCAGCGAACATCGTTGGCGCCGATCTCCAGGTTCGGGATCGAGTCGGCGCGCGCGGTTGGCGAGAGCGTCAGATTGCGGTTGGCCTGGTACGCATCGGTCTTGTGGGCCTTTGGCCAAACCTTAATGACGCCGGAATAGACCGAACGCGAGCGGTCCTTGATCGCGCCCTTAAAGAGCAGGTCGCTGGTGGCGAAGGGCGAGATGTGGTTCTGGCGCGTCTGGTGGTCGATGTGCTGGTTCTCGTCGGCGAAGTAGAGGCCAAGCATCTCGGCCGACGAGCCGGGACCGACCAGATTCGAGGCGATCAGCCCCTTCGAGAGGCTGGAACCGAGCGCAACGTTAAGTGAACGGACGGCGGCGTCCTGATGGACGACACCCTTCTGGGTGACAAAGTTCCAGACGTTGCGGCCCCAGTCCTGAACCTGAATGTAGCGGACCTGGGCGCCTTCGGCGGCGTGCAGCTCGATGACGTTGTCGACGATCGACTCCTGGTCGAAGGTCTCCGACTGGTAGTAGTCGACGAGCGTCACGTTAGCGAACTCCTCGGCGACGATGAGGACGTGATTGAACGCGGCGAGGCCGCCGGAGCCGAGCGTCGAGAAAGCGCGGAACGGCAGCTCGACCTCGACGTTGGCCGGGACGTAGAGGAGCGTCCCAGTCGTCCAGAACGCGCCATGGAGGGCAGCGAACTTGTTGTCCGATGCCGGGACGAGTTCGTCAGTCATGAAGTACTTCTGGAGCAGGTCGGGATGCTCACGGATGGCGGTGTCGAGGTCGGCGAAGATGACGCCCTGCTCGGCCAACGATGGGTTGACCTCGAAGTAGGTCGTGGCAGAGTCGTGCTGGACGACGATGCCTGAGACGTCACCAGCGGCCTCGATCTGGGCAGCAACAGGGGCCGGCAGGTCGGCGCGACTGCTCACGCGACCGTCGAGCTGGCCGAATGGTGTGACGTCATCGATCGGCAGCATGCGGATGTCGGTCCGGCGCCACTCCTCGTCGGTGCGCTTCGGCATCGGGATCTGCTCGTAGGTCTGCCAGGCGTCGACACGCTTCTGGCGCAACCAGTCAGGTTCATTGCGGCGGTGTGAGAGTTCCTCAACCGCCTCGCGCGAGAAGCCTTTCGTCGCGCTCTGAATCGTCGTAGACATGTATCTCCCTCAGTGCTGAGTTGAAAGTGCTGAGGGCTAAGTTGAAAGTGGGTGGCAACTCACGAGGCTGCTTCAACCAGCACTTTCTACTCAGCACTCAGCACTTTTCACTTCGTGTTACCCGACAGAACCTTCCATCTCGAGCTGGATCAGGCGGTTGAGCTCGACGGCGTATTCGAGCGGGAGCTCCTTGGCGATCGGCTCGATGAAGCCGGAGACAATCATGCTCATGGCGTCGGCTTCGCCGATCCCGCGTGACTGGAGGTAGAAGAGTTGCTCGTCGGCGACCTTCGAGACGGTGGCCTCGTGGCCGATCGAGACTTCTTCTTCCTCGATCTCGATGTATGGGTACGTGTCGGTCCGACTCTCTTCGTCGATCAGAAGCGCGTCACAGACGACGTTGGATTTGACGTGGTGGGCGCCCTTGTGGACCTTGACGAGACCACGGTAGGACGAGCGTCCTGTTCCCTTCGAGATCGACTTGGAGATGATCTGCGACGAGGTGTGCGGCGCGACGTGGACGACCTTGCCGCCGGCGTCCTGGTGCATGCCGTCGGTGGCCATCGCGACCGAGAGGATCTCGCCACGGGCGCCCGGCTCCATCAGCCAGACGGCCGGGTACTTCATCGTGACCTTGCTGCCGAGGTTGCCATCAACCCACTCCATCGTGGCGTTCTTGTAGGCGGCGGCGCGCTTGGTGACGAGGTTGTAGACGTTCTTCGACCAGTTCTGGATCGTCGTGTAGCGGCAGCGAGCGCCTTCCTTGACGATGATCTCGACGACGGCTGAGTGCAGCGAGTTGGTCGAGTAGGTCGGGGCGGTGCAGCCCTCGACGTAGTGGACGTAGGAGTCCTTCTCGCAGACGATCAGCGTGCGCTCGAACTGGCCCATGTTCTCGGCGTTGATGCGGAAGTACGCCTGGAGCGGCACTTCGACCTTGACGCCTTCCGGGATATAGACGAAGGAGCCACCCGACCAGACGGCCGAGTTGAGGGCGGCGAACTTGTTGTCGTTCGGCGGGATGATCGTCCCGAAGTACTTCTTGACGATGTCCGGATGCTCGCGCATGCCGGAGTCCATGTCGAGGAAGATGACGCCGAGCTTTTCGAGGTCTTCACGCAGTGAGTGGTAGACGACCTCGGACTCGTACTGGGCGCCGACACCGGCGAGGAACTTGCGCTCCGCCTCGGGGATGCCGAGCTTCTCGAAGGTCTCCTTGATGTAGGCTGGGACATCGTCCCAGGTCTTGCCCTGCTTCTCAGCGGGGCGGATGTAGTAGTAGATGTCCTGGAAGTCGATGTCCGACAGGTCGGCGCCCCAGTTCGGCATTGGGCGCTTCTCATAGTAGTCGAACGCCTTGAGGCGGAACTCGAGCATCCAGTCGGGTTCGCCCTTCATCTTTGAGATTTCGCGGACCCGGTCAGCGTCGAGGCCCTTGGTGGCCTTAAACGCGTAGTCCTCTTCGTCGCGGAAGCCGTACTTATAGTCGTCGACCGCGAGTTCGCGCTGTTCCTGAGTGACCATGGGGCCTCCTTCGGAGGTTGTCAGCAAATCAGTTTGTCAGTTTGTCAGCCACTGGTTGCTTGTCGTTACGTCGTCGCAGGTGCTTGATCGCTCGACGCATCGAGCCAGGCTGACCGACTGACTAGCTGACCAACTGACCTTCTGGAACGTACTTGTCCATGAACTTGTCGTAGCCAAGCTCTTCGAGTTCGTTGGCGAGGTCGGGGCCACCGGAGGTGACGATCCGGCCTTCGGCCATGATGTGGACGTAATTCGGCTTGATGTAGTTGAGCAGTCGCTGGTAGTGGGTGATGACGAGCATCGCCATCTCCGGAGTAAAGATCGAGTTGATGCCGTCGGCGACCGTGCGGAGGGCGTCGATGTCGAGGCCGGAATCGGTCTCGTCCATGATGCAGAACTCCGGCTCCAGCATCGCCATCTGGAGAATCTCGGCGCGCTTCTTCTCGCCGCCGGAGAAGCCCTCGTTGAGGTACCGGTTGGCGAAGGACTCGTCGACCTTGAGAAGCGACATCTTGGCGCGCAGGGTCTGGCGGAACTCACGCGGGGCGAAGGGCTTGATGTCCTCGCCCTGGTCGGCGCGGCGCTGGCGTCGCGAGTTGGCGGCCATCCGGAGGAAGTTCGCCATCGAGACACCTGGAATCGAGGTCGGGTACTGGAAGGCGAGGAACATGCCGAGCTGGGCGCGCTCGTCAGGGCCCATCTCGAGGACGTTCTCTCCCTTATAGAGGACGGCGCCTTCGGTGACCTCGTAGTTCGGGTGGCCGGCGACGGCATAGGCGAGGGTGCTCTTGCCGGAGCCGTTCTTGCCCATCAGGGCATGGACCTCGCCACGGTTGATGGTGAGGTTGACACCACGCAGGATCTCGGTTCCTTCGATCCCGGCGTGCAGATTTTCGATGACAAACAATGGATTCGAGTCGCTCATGTCGCGGCTGTTGCCCCTCCGATAACTCCCGAGTTGCGCGGTTCGCGCGGACTTCGCGCGCCGCAATAAGTACCGACTACAGTGTCGAGACTTATTCTACTAAAAGGTTGACTAATGTTCCCGGCTGCCAGAGCGCTGGCAGGCAGGGCACGACCCGGAAAAGACGGTCTGGTGACCGACGATCCTGAAGCCGGTCTGATCGGACGC
Organism: uncultured Chloroflexia bacterium; assembly: GCA_963763325.1. Lineage (GTDB taxonomy): Bacteria > Chloroflexota > Chloroflexia > Thermomicrobiales > CFX8 > JBBECJ01. The sequence goes on along the minus strand of CAVXOL010000018.1, from coordinate 246,725 downwards.
AACCTGGCGCGCGAAGAGCACTTCCGGCACGTCGACATCGACGAGGATGCCGCATGTTGTGCAGCGGACGTGGTCGTGGCGGTCAGTGCGCTTGTCGAAGCGGCTGGCTTCGTCACCGAATGGGAATTCGAGGATCAGGCCGCGCTCAGCGAACAGGTGCAGCGTGCGATAGACGGTTCCGTAGGCAATCGATGGATAACGAGCATGGACGCGCTCAAAGATCTCACCCGCTGTTAGATGCCCATCGGCGCCCTTGACGGCTTCGAGAATAGCGGCCCGCTGTGGGGTCATCCGGAAGTCGGATCGCGTATCGCCGGGTATGGCACCCATGTATGAGAATCACTCCCAGTTGAGAATCAATCCTACTGTCGTTGCATAAACCATAGCAATCCAGTCGGGAATCGTCAAGTCGCTGTTGATGGATTGTCGGGTGATGTCGCCGGCACATGGAATACGACGCCCGACGCTAAATTGTTGGTCAACGTCGTATTGACAAGTTCGGTACAAACGTCATACTGACAACACCGGAAACGACAGGTTGCTCCTCCACGCGGGGCGATGTCCGATCGGTATAGGGCTGACTGGGCAAGTCACTACGCCGAGCTGGGCGCTGCCGCGCGCGCGTTTTGGTGTTGGTGGTGTTGCGGACTGGTGTGTTGGGTTCTTTCGGGGGCCCGGAGGAGGATCTATTGGCAATGCGAGCACCAACGCATTGGTCTCGTCGCGTCATCGCTGCCATCGGGCTGTTCGCGGTTCTGGTGGTTCCGCTACTGGTAGCAACGCCGGTGCAGGCGTTCAAGCCATATACGCACGTTCACGCAGCCGACCAGGCGCTTGAGGATGTTGTCGCTGACGGCAAGGTGACGATTGACGGGCGCGAGTACACCGTTAACCCACGTGTCGTCCTGGCGTTGCAGACGTACCCGCAGTTCTTTCGAGGCGGGACGATCGGGCCGGACGGGTTTCCGGACCTCTTTTATGGCCAAGGGGTAATCCACCCGGAGAAGACCGGCGAGTGGATGCGCTACGTCCTTGCCAAAGCGTGGGAGGCGCAGACATCGTCTGCATATCCGACTGACGCCGAGCGATTGCAGATCCTGGCGTTCGGCTACGGCTACCTGGCCCACGCGGCCGGCGACATGTGGGCGCACACGCTGGTCAACGACTCGGCGCTTGGCGTCTTCCCGGCTGTTGGTGAGATCCTGACTGACGCCGACAAGGCGGCGATCGCGATCCGGCACATCATCATCGAAGGCTACATCGGTGATGCGACGGGCGGCTTCGACGGCAACAAGGATCGGACAACGCTTCCGAACGGCGACGTCAGCGACGACAGCACCCCTTCGGTGACCATCGACGCACCACATCTGTTCGTCTACAACACGCTGATCGATCCGAACGCGCCGACACCGGCTGCGGGCCGTGGGCCGATTCTCGACGCGTTCATTTCGCTGCGGGCGGCGCTGGTAACTGAGCTAGGGGCGGCGAATCCTCAGCCGCTGCAAGATGCGCTGAACGCGTACGACGACACAGTCGCCGCATGGAACGAGTTGGAGAGCGACTGCAACTTTGGGTCCGGTATTAGCGACGATGTCGAAGCTGGACTCGATGTTGTCGCTGATCTTGCGAATTGCCCGATTGGGCTGCTCGAACTGGGCATAACTGTATTCATCGACTCGCTCGAAGCGTTCTGGGAGTTAGCAAGCGGGGCGATCGAGTTGGCCGTCGATGCGGTCAAGGACGCCTACATCGCGGCCTGGATCGACGACATCGACGCCGGGATGCTGCACTGGAACGAGCTTGGGCTGGGGATCAGCCGGGCGCTGTTCGACCCGCAGTCCCATCGGGACACCCAGAACGAAGCCTGCGACCACCTCGACGAAGGCACCCAGAGTCGAGCGAACTGTGAGAACCTCATCGGCGTGACGGACGTGCTGTTCCATGAGGTCGATCCGTTCATCAACGACTATCTGTTGTCGATGGCCGGACTGCCTGACGTGATCGGCGATGTCCGCGCTGCACTGCAGGATTTCGCCGCCTTTATCGATGACATCCTCAACGAGCTCGGGTCCGTCTTCGAACCGCTCAAGGAACTGATCGCACTCACCAAGGAAGCGGTCAAGCAGATCGTCCTCGATCTGATCGAGGAGGCGACGGGTGTTGATATCGAACAACTCAAGAGCTTCCTGACGAATCCGACGTACTGGCTCAACGTCACGTCGGCGACGATCCAGATGCCTGGCGACACGACGATGACGGTGATGTTGTTCCAGCCGGGGACGCACGAGAAGCTGGACGCCTATCTGGGGCTGGGAGACGGCCACCACGAGGGGGCATTCCAGATTGGGAACTTCCAGAGTACACGGTTGGCTGACAACGCGGAGTTTGGGGCGGGGTTCGCTGCCTACAACAACGTCGTAACGACGGCCAAGCTGTTGCTGCTGGATGCGGCGGAATTGAACCGGGCGATGGGTGACTCGCTGGTCGCGCAGGGGATGCTGAACAACGCATCCAGTGTCACGACGTATCCGGCGGTAGCGAGTGATGCGCCGACGAACGTCATGTTCCATCCGCTGACGGGAACCGATCCGTGGCTGCAATCGATCGACTCGGACCACTCGTGGCGGTCGAACCCGCTGCCGGTGTTCTGTGAAGTCGGTTCGGCGAACTGTAACGTTCCAGGAACCAACCCGATAGCGCGCGACGCGGCATTGAACGCGGGGAACGGGCAGTTCCCACTCTGGGAGTCGTGCCTGCTGCGGCCGGCGTTCCGCGACTACTTCCAGGACTGGGAGAACGGGGCGCAGAACTTCCCTGACCTGAACGATCCGCCATCTGCCGATGCCAGCGATCCGAACCCGCCGGTTTCGACGCTGACGCCAACCGGCAACGTCCATGTGAATGGCGGAACGACGTACATCGGAGATGGACACTCGTTCACGCTTGGCGCGACGGACACGGTTTTCACGAACAGCTACGTGAACGTCGAGTATCGCTTCTATCCGGATGGGACGACTCCGGGAGCGTGGTTGCCGCTGAGCAACGGCGGGACGTTCGCGATCCCGACCGGAGCTGGCGATGGGGTCTGGCGGATCGATTACCGGACAGAGGACCCGTGTCACACGTTCGTGGACGAGAGTGGGACTGGGACCGACCCGCTACCGTCGGCGAGCAGCACGACGACGGTGATCCTCGACACGACGGCGCCGGTGATCACGATCGTGACACCGCTCAATAAGCAGCTCTTCGATTCTGACGACTTCAGCGCGATCGACTTCACGCTGGAAGATGGCGTGAACGGGTCCGGCGTCGAAACCCATACGGTCACGCTGGATGGCGGGGCTGCGGTCGACGGGCAGGTGCTGGACATGTTCCTGCTTGCAACCGGCGTTCACACGATCCACGTGACGGCGGTCGATAATCTCGGGAACGGTTCCCAACTCACGTGGACGTTCTCGATGCAGGCGACGTCGCAGAGCCTGATTGGGAACCTCGATCGTGGATTCCAGGAGGGGTTGATCACGAACGCGCTGGTCTACCTGCGGCTACGGAACCTGCTTGTGTTGGCGTTGATCCCTCATAACACGGGGAACCACCAACTGGAATGGCACCGGCTCGCAGCGTTCCAGAATGAGATCAAGACGAATTCGCTCAACTCGATCGACAAGCCCTTCGGCGCCAAGATGACGCTCTGGGCAGGGGAGATCATCAAGCAGCGGCGGTAACGCAGCTCGCAATCCGACATCGCATCGCGACGCCCGCCCGGATTCAGATCCGGGCGGGCTTCGCTGTTTGTCATCGGATCGCGATAGTGCTATTCGGTCGCGCCGGTGAGGTAGTCGAATGCCGAGAGGACGTGAACGCGAACGGTGCCGTACAGGTCGTCGAGGGTGACGTATTCGTCAGCGGTGCCCATGTTGTAGGGGATGGGTCCGTAGACGTAAGCAGGGACTCCGCGCCAGCGCCAGTAGCGGCAGTCGGTCCCGCCGATGCTGATGGCCGGCTTCGGGCGGATGCCACGAACGGCTTCGCCGTTGCGCTGGAGGATGCGGACCATCTCGTGGTCGGGCGTGCAGACGGACGGCTCGCTGAGCTTGAAGAGGTCGTAGGACGCGGCGGGGTGGTCGGCGAGGATGCGTTCGAACTGCTCGAGCAGTTCCTGGGCCGAGAGGCCGACCGGGGTGCGAAGGTCAACACCGGTCCGGCACTCGGCAGCAATCACGTTGGTCTTGACCCCGCCCTGGATCGTGCCGATGTTGACGGTGACCTGCTTGACGACGTCGGTCGCGCCAGCGCCGAGCGCTGCGTCGAGTTCCGCGCGAGCGTCCTCGACCCGTTCGAGGATGTCGGGCGGGAGGGTCACCGACTGATCGGCGAGCAGTTCGATCTTGCGGATGATCTCGGCCGTCTCCTGGATGGCGCTGCGGCTGAGATGGGTGTAGGCTCCGTGGCCGCCGGGTGTGCGGACGAGCAGGTCCAGCCAGATCGGGCCCTTCTCACCGAATCGAATCGTGTACGGCGTGCTCGGCTCGCCGTTGAGGACGCAATCGCCGATAAGGTTCGGGACGTTGTCCAGCAGGTAGCCGGTGCCCCAGGTGCCGCCGGTCTCCTCGTCGGAGACGGCGGTCAGCGTGAGCTTGCCTGGGAGATTGTCTTTTAGCCCATGAAGGTAGGCGTAGGTGAGGAATGAGGCGGCGGTTCCGGCCTTCATGTCGATTACGCCCCGGCCATAGAGCTTGCCGTCGCTGACGGCGCCAGAGAACGGGTCGGCTGACCACTGGGCGGGGTCTCCGGCCGGGAAGACATCGAGGTGTCCGTTGAGGACGAGGTGCCTGCCCGGCTGGCTGCCATCGAAGGTTGCAACGATGTTGGGCATGGTTGGTTGCGGCGCGACGATCTCATGATCGAGACGACGTTCGTCAAGCCAGTCGGTCAGGAATGCGGCCAGATCGGTCGTGTCACCGGGAGGATTCTCGCTCGGGATCTGGACCATGCGCTGGACGAACTTGAGGATTGCGTCGCTGTCGCTGTCGAGGCGTTGTTCAAGGCTGGCGCGCATCGTCTGGTGATCCATTGTCGTCTCCTGTTTCTCGTACTGCGTCGCGGATCGGTGGCTGGCGATCGGTCGAGTTGGTCGCGTCGATTATGCGGCCAATCGCCTGGAATCGGTGCAGGTCGCGACGTCGCGATCGAATCGAGACTCCACCGACTCCCAACGGGAATAGTTCCGCGACTTGTGCTGTCTTAGGATAGGGATCAGTTGTATAGTGACCGGACGTTACGATCGAGCGTCGAACCAATCGAGCGCACATCGCGCAGGGAGGTACCATGTCGGTAGACAAGGGCTATGTCAATCCGGACGTACTGGTGAGCACGGACTGGGTTGCCCAGCACAAGGATGACCCGAACGTGGTTGTCGTCGAGTCGGACGAGGATGTCTTGCTGTATGAGCTCGGGCATGTGCCGGGCGCGGTCAAGATCGACTGGCACGAGGATCTTCAGGACGCGCACGACCGAGATTTCATCGACGCTGACGGCTTCAACGCACTGATGAGCCGGCTCGGGATCAACCGGGACACGACGATTGTCTTCTACGGTGACAAGAACAACTGGTGGGCTGCGTACGCCTACTGGTTCTTCCGGTACATGGGCCACGACGACGTGAAGATCATGGATGGTGGCCGGCGCAAGTGGGAGGAAGAAGGGCGCGAGATGACGCGCGAGACTCCCCGGCGCGAGGCGACACAGTACAGCGGCGCGAAGGTGCGCGCGGAGTTCCGCGCCTACCGTGATGACGTCCTGAAGCACATCGGCTACGAGGGCCGGACGAAGAAGGGCGACGGTGGGCCACTGGTCGATGTCCGCTCGCCGGGCGAGTATTCGGGCGAGCTGCTGCACATGCCGGACTATCCGCAGGAAGGCGCGATGCGCGGCGGGCACATCCCCGGCGCGTCGAACATCCCGTGGGCGCAGGCAGTGGCGGAAGACGGCACGTTCAAGCCGGCCAGCGAACTGAAAGCGCTCTACGAAGGTAAGGGGATCACGTCCGATAAGGATGTCGTGGTCTACTGCCGGATTGGCGAGCGGTCGTCGCACACGTGGTTCGTGCTGCACGAGCTGCTCGGCTATCCCAACGTGAGGAACTATGACGGCTCGTGGACCGAGTGGGGGAACGTGATCGGCGTGCCGATCGAGCGGTAACCGGGGCTTTGCCCTAACCCCGTGCCCCTTCTCCCAGGATTGGGAGAGGGGGAGATTCTGAATATGTCTTTGGCGGCCCCCTCATGGATGTTGATGAGGGGGCATATCATTGGAGACGACGTTTAGCGTATGTGATGCTGCCTCGATGATGAGGGGCGTCGAGAGGATCAGACGATGGACCGGCAGGAGCAGATTGAGATTCTAGTTGACCACTTTCGGAATCCCCGGCACCAGGGGGTGCTGGACGATGCCGATGTGACGATGCCGGGAGGGAATCCGGGCTGTGGTGATGTGATCACGGTGTACCTGAAGGTCGGCGAGGACGGGAAGCCGGTCGCTGACGTGACGTGGGAGGGCGAAGGCTGCACGATCTCACAGGCGGCGGCGTCGATTCTGATGGAGATGGTGCACGACGAGGAGTGGTCGATGGAGGACATCCTCTCCCATGACTACAACACGATGATCGACATTCTGGGCAAGGAAGCGGTCCAGATGCGGCCGAAGTGCGCGACGCTGGCACTGGGGACATTGAAGGCGGCGGTCAGGAAGTACGAGCGCGACCAGTTGCGAGCATCGATTGGTGCAGACGCAAACGCGCCGCTACCTGACGATGATGGCGTCGCCGAGCTCGGGATTGTTGTAGGTGAGGCGGCGCTGAAGGAAAAGGGGAACGTGTCCGCGCGACAGGAACATTGAGCCGGCTCATCGGTAGATTGGTTCAAGCAAATTGTTCCGGGATGGGTAGTAGGACTACGGGCTGACTCAAGCGACGGTGGTCACTTCCTATTCGGTACGCTTCGTCCGAAGTTGAACCGGACCAACAGGGGGTGTGCACTTTTGCCTGAGGGTCATAGACTCAGATCAGTTCAAGACGGGGGGTATTCGCGATCAGTGCATCGTGTTTGTTCACCCGCCGCGCTCTTGATGATCGTTTGATTTCTCGGTATGGATGAGGAGCGCGGGGTTCGATGGGGACAGCCCGTGTCCTGCTTGTGGACGATGACCAGCTCTTTATCCGACGAATGCAGCGCGCACTCGACGGTGAGATAGATCTCCAGGTTGCAACGACTACGCGTGACGCATTGACAAGGGCGGCCGACTGGATGCCTGACGTCGTGGTAATCGATCCCCTGCTGAACGACGCAGATTCGTTTGGCCTGCTCGATAGCTTGCGAGCATCGTGGCAAGGGTCGGGTGTCGGTGTGATTTGTTTATCACGGGGGGCCGGCTCGCTAACGCGTTTCCAGCGCGCGGACGAGGGGTTCTACGGAACGGTCACGCGCGATTCAGGCACTGAAGGCGTATGCGACGCAGTGCGCTTTGCGCTGGCGGGCGATGCCTGCAGCAGTGAGTACTTCCGCTGACGGCAGCCTCTCCGGCGGCGGTCCGTCGCACCTCAACAACACATTCCATAACCGTTCACAGGATAAGCAGTCAGTCTCCCAACGCCGAGATGAGGACCGCGCACCCTCCTGCAACGGACACCGATTGGGGTGGACCCGCTCTGGTTCGATCCTGATTCAGGAGCCAGCGTCGTAGGCGAGGCGGGCGACGGTGGCGATCAGGTCGATTGCCTGCAACTCGTCGACATCTTCAGTGAGGACGACGACGATGATTGGACCGGCAGGGGCGAAGATAATGCCCGCGTCGTGGATGAGGCCGTCGAGGTTTCCGGTCTTGTGGGCAACGACAGTGTCGGCAGGGAGGTAGGCCGGCAGACGGTCGTTGATCTGCTGGTCTTCAAGGAGAACGAGCATCTCCTGGCTGGCCGCGTCGCTGATGATCTGGCCATTGATGAGCATGAGATAGAGGGCGGCCATGTCGGCGGCATTCGTCACGTTGAGGGCGGCGTCGGCGCGAGGGTCGAGCAGCGGCAGATGGCCCGTGCCGCGCAGCAGCGAGCGGCCGGTGCTGCGGCCCTCTTCTTCGGTCGGTTCTTCCTCGACCGTTGGCGCGGCCTCTTCAGTGGGTTCTTCGACTGGCTCTTCGTCAACCGGCTGTTCAGGTTCTTCAATGACCGGTTCTTCTTCGTCGAACACAGGGCCGTCAGGGGCATTATCAGGTGACCAGCGGATTTCGGTATTGGTAAGGCCAAGTGAGGCCATCGTCAGGTTGACGTTCTCGTTGCCGACACGGGCGAGGAGGGCAGTCGCGGCGACGTTGCTGGAGAGGGTGATCATCGCCTGCAGGAGCGTCTCGATCGAGAGCGCGGAGCCGATGTCGGCTTCGCCGAAGACGCTGTCCTCCTCCAGGAAGTAAGCGGGGTCGAGGACGAGCTCCTCATCAAACGAGAGCTCACCCATCTCGCGTTGAGCGAAGAGTTCGACCATGACGTCCAGCTTGTAGAGGCTGGCGGCTTCGATCGGCTCGTAGCTGTTGATCTCCGACATAATCGTTCCGTCTGGCAGGGAAACGACGACTTCGACCAGACCATCGGTGTCGCTGACGAGGTCTGCGATGGCCGTTGCCAGCGCCTGGGGATCAATTTCGGCTGAGGTTTCCTGTTGGACAAACGTGGTGGTTGCCGTTGGTTCGACGACCGGCGGCGAGGTCGCCGTCTCTGAGACGCTGGTTGGGGACAGGGTTGGAGTCTGGGTCGGAACGTCTGTGGGAATGGCGGTCGCGATTTCGTCTCCGGGCGAGCTGCAGGCAGCCAGTGAGAGGCTGACGAGGAGCGCGACGAGGGAAAGCGAGACGATATTCCTGAAGTGTGGGCGACGAGGTTTGCGTTGGACCACGATTACTCCACGCGGATTGGGTCCGACAAACGGCACCACGACGGTTCGCGGGCACGACGGGAATCAACGGCTGGCAGCGAGGGAGCATATCACGCACACTCGATGTTGGCCGGTCAACCGATCGCGATCTGGGATGCGTACTTGGCGTCGAGGGGCGCGGTGGGTCATACTGCGATGTCGCGGCCGACAGGGTTTGTCCGATCGGCTCGGGGAGTGTTGGGGGATTCAGACATTGGTCGCGCAGGCCGTCGAGCTCGTCCGCTATCGGAGTCTCGTCACCAATCTGGTGGCGAAGGACCTGAAGGTTCGATACAAGAGTTCGGTACTCGGATTCTTCTGGTCGTTGCTGAACCCGCTGCTGATGATGCTGGTCTTCACCTTCGTCTTCACGCAGTTGTTGAACGTAGAAATCGAGCACTTCCCGGTCTTCGTGCTGATCGGGCTGCTGTCGTGGAACTGGACGGCGGCGAGCGTCGGCGAGGGGACGACGGCGCTGGTCGACAACGCATCGTTGATCAACAAGGTCTATTTCCCACGGATGCTGCTGCCGATCTCAGTCGTGGCGTCAAACATGGCGAACTACCTGCTGGCGTTGCCAGTCGTCTTTGTGGCGATGGCGGTAACGCGGATGGAGTTCACGCCGTGGCTGCTGTACATGCCGGTGATTATCCTTGTTCAGGCGACGTTCCTGACCGGGCTGGTGCTGATCCTGTCGGCGATCCACATCTACTTCCGCGACACGACCGTGCTGGTGACCGTCGGGCTGACTGCCTGGTTCTTCATGACGCCGATCTTTTACCGCGTCGAGGATGTCCGGCCAGACCTGGTTGAGTGGTGGTACTGGCTGAACCCGATGGCGTCGATCATCGCTGAACTACACACGATCCTGTATCACGGCGCTGTGCCGGACCCGTTGTTCATGGCGCGGACGTTCGTGACCGGACTGGTGTTGCTGGTGATCGGGTTTCTGCTGTTCGGGCGTGTGAGCCGGCATCTTGGGGAGCATCTGTAGGATGGCAGCTGCGGCACGTTCCGAGTACGCGATCGAGTTCCGCGATGTGTCGCGGCGGTTCGTGCTGCACCACGAGCGGCGCTCGTCGTTCCAGGACTGGTTCATCGGGCTGATCAAGCCGCGCGGCACTGCGGAGGAGTTCTGGGCGCTGCGCGATGTGTCGTTCGGCATCCGGCGCGGGGAGACGATCGGGATCGTCGGTCGAAACGGGGCCGGCAAGAGCACGCTATTGAAGCTGGTGACGCGCATCCTGGAGCCGAGCAGCGGCAAGGTGCTGGTCAATGGCCGAACCTACGCGATGCTGGAGCTTGGGGCGGGATTTCCACCCGGACCTTTCGGGACGCGACAACATCTATCTGAATGGGAGTCTCTACGGTTTCAATCGCAAGGATATGGCGCGGCGGTACGACGAGATCGTGCGCTTCGCCGAGCTGGAGCGATTCGTCGATACGCCGGTGAAGCACTACTCGTCGGGAATGTACGCGCGGCTGGGGTTTGGGATCGCGGTCCACATGGACCCGGAGATTCTGGTGATTGACGAGGTGCTGGCGGTCGGCGACGCCAACTTCCAGCAGAAGTGCTTCCGGCAGCTTGAAACACTGAAGGCACGTGGGACGACGATCATCTTCGTCTCGCACGACGCCGATTCAGTGCGCTCGTTCTGCGACCGGGCGGCTTTGATCGCAGGCGGACATCTGCTGGACATCGGGCCGGCGAACGATGTCGTCGATCATTATGAGCGGTTGCTGCACGAGTCGGAACCGACAGCCTCCCTGCTGCGGGTGCGGGCGGTTGACAGCCTCGGAATCGCGACCGACGAGCTACGGCACGGCGATGACTTGCGGATCGAGGTGCTGCTGCGGACACCGGGCGGCGCCTCGACGGCCGGCCTGGCACTGGAGCTCGATCTCTTCGATGAAGGCGGGACGCACCTGTTCGGGACGCAGGCGACCTTGCCGGACGAGCTTCCGGCGGCGGTAGCCGGCAGCCGTCGGGCCGAGGATGAACCGGACACGCGGGTGGCGGCGGCGACGATCCGGCAGCCACCGCTGGCGGCCGGGACGTTGCGGCTGGTGGCGACGCTGCTGGATGCACGAGCAGCGGGCCGTGAGGTCGTGGATCGGCGTGAGACGCTGCTGCGGATCGATCGGGCTGACGGCGGCGCAAGCGGGTTGCTGGCGTTGGAACATGACTGGTCGTGGCAGCAGCCAGTGACGGTACCAGGAACGACTGCGCCGGCGGGGATGGCGTTGTTCCGACGGTAGGTTACTCTCTTACGCCTCCAGAACGACCTCAGGGAGGGATCGATACAGGATCGGCCCCTACCTGAGTTTGACGAGCCGCTACCCGGCAATCGCTTCGTGAAACCGTATTACAGCAGCCAGATCATCAGGATGATGGCGAGGATAACGAGGGCGACGGCGGCGACCGTCGCCCAGACTTTGAGCTTCGAGACGGGGCGGTCGCCGACGATTTCGCCGGTGTGGCCATTAACGAGGACGCGGAACTGTTTGCCGTCATAGCGATAGTTGTAGAGCCAGACGGGCAGGTAGCAGATGGCGGACTGGCGGTTGCTGACGCGAGTCTCGACTTTGGTCAGGCGCTCTACTTCGGCCTGGCACTCGTCGCGCTCCAGATCGCGGATGCGCGCCTCGCCCGGTTCCCAGGCACCGCGTTCGTCGATACCTGGCTCCTCAGATGAGTAGCCGACAAGCAGGTCGGTCGAGTAGGTGCGCATGCCCTCTTCGGGGAATGGCATCAGCGTGTCGGCCTCTGCCTGGGTTAGCCCCTGCGATGCGCAGACGAAGGTGCGATGGTGGCCGCTATGCTCCCCTTTGCGCGGATGCCAAGTCTGGTACTGCTCATCCTCCATCCGGGTTTCGGATTTGCCGTCGGAGTTGGTGAAGGAACGGGCGACCTGGCGCGTCTTTGTCTGTGAGATTTCGCCTTCCCATTCGGAGTCGCAGTCGGCGTCGAAGCGCCAGAAGGGGACGTAGGTACCCTGGCCGCGGTCGAGAGAGGAACGGCTCTTCAGGTCGCCGGGGGCAAAGAACGAGTCTCCGAGCCAGTCCCGGACTTTCGCGATCGAGGCGTCCTTGTCGAGCTTGAACGGCAGGACAAACTGGGGGGCGGTGATGGTTGGGACGGCAGCGCCGGTCGCGCGGACGGCCATTTGTGTCCCACAGAACGGGCAGCGCAGCGTCTGAGAACCCGCGTCGAAGGATGTCGTTGCGCCACAGTTCGAGCAGGTGAATGTCTGGACCGATCCCAGTGATCCGACGCCCATGCAGGGTACCTCCGTCTTGTCCGAGGTCGGACGTAGCTGTCGATGCGAACCCGGACGCTCCGGCAGTCCGCACGCGACAGCGGGGACGGCAGAAATCTCATCGCGGATTCAAGTTTGTTCTGTAGCCAGTCTAACCCGATCCCGGTACGTCTCGCCAACATGCGCGGGAGTTGACCACGAAGGCGTTCGCGAACCACAATCGGTTTGATGAGGATGCCTGCTGCTGAGCCAAGGGAGCGTGAGCCATGAGTTCCGAGCCGATCGCCGACCTGTCCGCCCAGCCGGTTGTCTGGCGGCCAGGGCCTGCCCAGATCGAGCGGAGCCGGGCGCTGGCATTTGGGCGGCGGCACGGGCTGGACGATTGGGGCGCGCTCGTCGAGCGGGCGGCGGCCGACCCGGACTGGTTCTGGGGAGCGGTCTCGGACGATCTCGGGCTGGTCTGGACGACCCCATACGAAAATGTGCTTGATCTACGGGATGGCCCGGAGTGGCCACGCTGGTTCAGCGGCGGTCGGATGAACTATGTCACGAGTGCCGTCGACCGCTGGCTGCCTGATCGGTCCAGTCAGGTTGCCCTGCGCTGGGAGGGCGAGGACGGCGCGACGAGCGTGATGACGTTCGCGGAGTTGGCCGGGGCCGTTAACCGGATGGCGAATGGGCTGCGCTCGCTGGGGATCGGCAAAGGCGACCGGGTCGGCATCTATCTGCCAATGCTGGCGGAAACGGCGATCGCGACGCTGGCATGTGGGAAGATCGGGGCCGTCTTCATCCCGATCTTCTCTGGATATGGGCCGGAAGCAGCGGCGACACGCCTGAATGACGCACAGGCGCGGTTGCTGATCACCGCCGATGGATTCTACCGGCGCGGCCGAATCGTGCCGATGAAAGAGACGGCCGATGCGGCTATCAAGCTTTCGCCGACGGTCGAGCGGGTGCTGGTGGTGCAGAGGACTGGCGCCGACGTGCCCTGGCAGAACGGGCGCGATCTGTGGTGGCACGATCTGGTAGAAGCGCAGAGTGGCGAATGCGACCCGGAAGACACTGCTGGTGACGATCCATACATGCTGATCTACACGTCGGGAACGACCGGCAGGCCGAAGGGGGCCGTTCACGTCCACGCCGGGTTCCCGGTCAAGGCGGCGCAGGATCTGGCGTTCTGCTTCGATCTGCAGCAGGATGACACGCTTTTCTGGTTGACCGACCTGGGCTGGATGATGGGGCCATGGGCGATTGCCGGTGGGCTGATCGCCGGTGGGGCGGTGCTGCTCTACGAGGGGACGCCGGACTTTCCGGAGCCTGACCGGCTGTGGCAGGTCGTCGAGCGACACAGCGCGACGATGCTGGGAATCTCACCGACCTTGATCCGGGCGTTGATGGCGAAGGGCGACGATTGGGTCGATCAGCACTCGTTGGAAAGCCTGCGGGCACTCGGCTCGACCGGTGAGCCGTGGAATCCTGGGCCGTGGATGTGGGCATTTGAGAAGGTCGGAAAGGGTCGCTGCCCGATCGTCAACTACTCGGGTGGGACCGAGATCGGCGGTGGGATTATCGCGGCGGTGACCATCCAACCTCAGAAGCCGTGCGCGTTCAGCGGGCCGTGTCCCGGCATCGCCGCCGACGTCGTGGACGACGACGGGCAACCGGTGCGCGGCACGGTAGGTGAACTGGTCATTCGCGGACCGTGGGTCGGGATGACGAGCGGATTCTGGGGCGACCGCGAGCGGTATCTGGAGACGTACTGGTCGCGGTTTCCGGGGCTGTGGGTGCATGGCGACTGGGCGATGATCGATGACGATGGCTACTGGTACATCCTGGGTCGGTCTGACGACACGCTGAACATTGCCGGCAAACGTGTCGGGCCGGCTGAGATCGAGTCGGCAGCCGTAGCCCACCCGGCCGTCCAGGAGGCGGCGGCGATCGGAGTGCCGCACGAGATCAAAGGCGAGGCGATCGTCGTCTTCGCGATTCTGAAGCCAGGATACGAGCCAAATGAGGAAACGAGAACAGCGATCGGAGCGACGATCGCGCGGCAACTTGGCCGGCCACTTCAGCCGGACCGGGTGCTGTTCGTGACTGATCTGCCGAAGACGCGCAACGCCAAGATCATGCGGAGGGTGATTCGTGGGAAGTATCTCGGCCGCGACGATCTCGGCGATCTTTCGTCGCTGGAGAATCCAGCTGCGGTAGAGGAGATCGGCACAGCAAAGTAGCCGGATGAGGTGTCAGGGGATCGATCAGGCGATGCCGAAACCTCTGGCACCAGTTCGTCTAGTTTGGTTCGAAATGCAGCCGGTAGCCGTCGATCGATTCGATCTGGCGAATCGCCCAGGTGCCGCCCTGGTCGAGGAGGGTCTGAAGGGCGGATTCGGTACAGCCGAGAACGGTGGAGAGAAGTTCGCTTTCCGGCAGATCGGGGCTGCGAACGACAAGGGCATCTCCGTCGATGCACTCGCCGCGATGGTTGTGGACGCCGAAGAGTGAAACGACATAGAGCACAAGTGAGGGCGAGGCGGGTGGGACGGAGACCAGTGATTGCTGGATGTTGTCGATGAGTCCGGACGGTAATTCGTACAACAAGACATCGTCGCGCTCACGCGGTTCGTGCTGATCCATCAATTGCCCCCCGTACCCCAGAAGCTGCGTCGCTCGTTCATTCCCTCACGACGTTAGCATTTGGACGGACGGGTTTGGATGGCCCATGCGTCACAATTCGTCACGGAGTTGTCAGCGGGTCAGCGGGTCAGCGGGTCAGCGAGTCGGCGGGTCAGCCATCAGCCATCAGACTGTGCGGTTCAGGTTGACACCCAAGGTAATGCTGTTTCCCCCGCTAGCTGATGGCTGACCGGCTGATCTGCTGACCCGCTGACAGCTACTCGTCCGGTTCCAGGGTGTAGCCGACGGCGGGGCGGTTGGCGATCAGGCCGGGTTCGCCGAGCTTGCCGCGCAGGCGATTGAGGGTGACGCGCAGGATGTGTGGCTCTTCGGCGTATTCGGGACCCCAGACGGCGGTCAGGAGGGTGCCGTGGGTGAAGACCCGGTTGGGGCTGCGAGCGAACTGGACGAGCAGGCGATACTCGGTCGGCGTCAGGTGCAGTTCGGTTCCGTGGCGCTTGACGCGTCGCTGGGCGAGACTGATGTCGAGCGAGCCGACGACGAGCCGGTCGGGTTCGGGTGGGCGCGGCTTGCGGCGCATGACCGAGCGGACCCTCGCGAGGAGTTCTGGCATCCGGAACGGTTTGGTGACGTAGTCGTCAGCGCCAGCGTCGAGGCAGGCGACGAGCGAGCGCTCCTCGGCGTTGGCCGAGACGATGATGATCGGCGTGTCGTTACCGGCGCGGACCTGCTTGACGAGGCCGAGGCCAGAGCCATCGGGCAAGTTGAGGTCGAGCATGATCAGGTCTGGGAGCCGTTCGCCAAAGAGCAGAAAGCCATCGCCGGCGGTTTCGGCGGTGACGACCTCGAAGCCTGCTTCGCGCAGGCGACGGGCTATCAGCCGTTGAATGTCGGGATCATCTTCGACCGCGAGAATCAGGGCGCGGTCGCGTTGCGTCTGCTCGACCATTGTCACGCTGCTTTCGCTCGAATCTTTTCCGGGCTGGGCCGCTGAGCGGGCCTGCCACAGGTGATCCGTTGTCCCTTCAATCACCGTACCACGAACGCGGTATTTGGCGTGCAGTCATTTTGTACGTCCAACGTGATTAGTTGGCACGCTGCGTAGAATCAAGGCAGGGAATGTGGGCTGCGCGTCGTTGGAGTGTTGACGGGAGGCAGGCACGGGATGCCAGGACACGGCGAGGGCCTGAAACAGCTTCACGGTCGCCTGCGTGCCAGCGGGCAGCGGCTTACTCCACAACGGATGTTGATCCTCGAACTGCTCTACGCTCACGGCGACCACGCGACGGCTGACGAGATATTCGCGGCCGCTCAGGAGCGATATCCGTACCTCAACATCTCAACCGTCTATCGAACGCTGGAACTGCTGCGCGACATTGGAATCATCTCTGAAACCGACCTCGGCGATGGGCGGCGGCAGTTCGCGCTGCTCTCAGATGACCGCCATCACCACCTGATCTGCCTGCATTGCGGGTATGTCCAGGAAATCGACGATCAGCCGTTTGACGAGTTGCGGGCTGGATTGCGCTCGGCGCACGGATTTGAGGCGCGGATCGACCATCTCGCGATCTTCGGTGCTTGCCAGGTCTGCGCGGCGTCGCTCCCACCCGATGCGGCCGCAAACGTGAGTGACGTCTGAATGTACGCGCTCGCGATTGACGCTGGATCATCCTCCGTCCGGGCAGCGCTCTACGACCGGCAGGGGGTGCTGGTCCCCGGTTCGTTGGCGCAAGTTGACGTGGATCTGACCGTCAGCGCAGGTGGCGTGGTCGAGATCGACGCCGCGATGTTGCGGTCCGCCATCGAGCGAGCGATTGACTCGACGCTGCAGCACCCATCCGCGAGAGAGATCGGCACGGTCGGAATATCGATCTTCTGGCATTCGCTGGTCGTCCTCGACAGGCAGGGAGAACCGCTGACACCGGTCCTGACCTGGGCCGATACACGTTCTGAGCCGGAGTCCCTGACATTGCGCGATCGGCTCGATGGCCACGCCGTCCACCAGCGGACCGGCTGTATCCTGCACCCATCGTACCTGCCCGCCAAGATACTCTGGTTGCAGCGTCACGATCCGGGGCTGTCCAACCGGGCCGCAGCATACGTCTCATTCGCGCAGTACTGCACGCTGCACTGGCTGGGTTCGCCAGCGACATCGGTGTCGATGGCGTCAGGTAGCGGGTTGTTTCATCACGCGGAACTCGGATGGGACGAGGAACTGACTCGCACTCTCGGGATCGATCCAGCCGCACTCGGAGAGTTCGTTGCCGATCCGGAGCTGCTGCCGCCAGTGACCGAAGCGTACGCCGCTCGTTGGCCGGCGCTTGAAGGAGTGCTCTGGCGGGCACCGATTGGTGACGGGGCAGCCTCAAATGTCGGTTCGGGGTGTGTCAGTGGTGACCTGCTGGCGTTGATGGTCGGGACGTCCGGAGCATTACGGCGCTGTGAGGCCGAAGCAGCCGGGCCGCATCCGGTCCCGAACGGGCTCTGGCGCTACCGACTCGATCGCCGGCACGCATTGACCGGCGGCGCGCTCTCGGACGGCGGCAATGTCTACGAGTGGCTGAACGAGACGCTGCGCCTGCCGGACGAAGTATCGCTCGAGCGGGAGCTTGCGGCGCGCGAGCCTGGTCAGCACGGGATGATTGTTCTGCCGTTCTGGTCGGGAGAGCGCTCACTTGGCTGGGTTGGTGACGCGACGGCGATGATTGCCGGCATGAAACACCACACAACGCCACTGGACATCTTCCAGGCAGCGATGGAGGCTATTACGTATCGCTTCGCGGCGCTGTACGATGCGCTGGAACGCGGCGGTGAGACGATTGTCGCCAGCGGAGGTGGATTACGGGAGTCACCGGCGTGGTTACAGATGATGGCGGACGCGTTCGGCCAGCCGCTCATCGCGTCGAATGCGATCGAGGCGTCGCTACGCGGCGCGGCGCTCGTTGCGCTTCGGGACAGCGGCGCGATCGACGAACTGCCTGGACCGGGCGGAGGCCGGGAGTTCAGACCACGTGTCGACCGGCATGAACGGCATCTGGAGGCCCGACGGTTACAGGAGACGTTGTACGACCGTGAGGTCGGTCCGCGCGGCGTCAACCTGCTGGCACGCCAGACGCGGGGGTAGAGGTTATCTGGTCAGTCGGTCAGATTTGATTGGTCAGGTACGACGCGAGCAATTGTAAAAAGTACCAGTCAAACGTTGGTAGGAGCCGAGTGAGATTCACCCGAGCCATTCAATTCGACATACGGACACTGACGGCTGATCTGATCTGAAAGGAACGACCATGGCAAAGAACCCATTGCTCCAATTGGCGGACTATGGACAGAGCGTCTGGTATGACAACCTCAGCAGAGCGTTGCTTGAAACCGGCGGATTGCAGACGCTCATTGATACGAGTGGGGTCGTTGGGGTGACATCGAACCCGTCGATCTTCGACAAGGCAATCAGCGGTTCAGACGACTACGACGAGCAGCTTCGCGAATTGGCCGAGGCTGGGCGGACGACTGACGAGGTCTACGAGGAACTGGTCATCCGCGATATCCAGCAGGCGGCTGACATACTGCGGCCGGTCTGGGAGAGCACGTCGAAGAAGTCGGCGGATGGATTCGTTTCGCTGGAAGTGTCGCCGACGCTGGCGCACGACACTGAGAAGACAATGGTTGACGCGCGGCGGCTTTACGCGCGGGTCAATCGGCCAAACGTGATGATCAAGATTCCGGGTACGGTCGAAGGTATTCCGGCTATCGAGCAGATGCTCTACGAGGGCTTGAACATCAACATCACGCTCCTGTTCGCGCTGGAGGCGTACCGGAACGTGATGGAGGCATACCTGCGGGCGTTGGAGCGCCGGTCCGAAGAAGGCAAGGCAATCGACGGAATCCACTCAGTCGCGTCGTTCTTCGTCAGCCGGGTCGATACCGAAGCCGACAAGCGGCTGGAAGCGATCATCGCCAACGAGCCGGGTAGCGAGCGGGCCGAAAAAGCGGCGGCGTTGCGCGGGAAGCTGGCGATCGCGAACGCGAAGCTCGCCTACGTCGCATTCACCGAGACCTTCGAGTCGCCACGCTTCCAGAAGCTGGCCGATCTGGGTGCGCGGCTACAGCGTCCGCTCTGGGCCAGCACGAGCACGAAGAACCCTGAGTATCCAGACACGCTCTACGTCGATGAGCTGATCGGACCAGATACGGTCCAGACGTTGGCGCCGGCATCGATCGAAGCGTTTGGCGATCATGGGAAGGTCGGGAACACGCTCCAGTCGAACCTGGACGGTGCAAAGGCTGTCTTTGCGGGATTCGAGGAGTTGGGCGTGTCGGTCGACGACATCACCGACACGTTGGTCCGTGAGGGTGTCTCGTCGTTTGCCAAGTCGTTCGAGACGCTACTGGCCGGGCTGGACGAGAAGCGAGAGCGGTTCAAGCAGGAGGCCAGTGCCGCGCGGATGGCCGGACTCGACGGATTGGCGCCGGCGGTGACGGCCGCGTTGGACGAGTTGGCCGAGCAGGGCGTCGCGAGACGGTTGCAGGATCGCGACCCGTCGCTATGGTCGGACGACACCAGGCAACAGAACACAATCGCTCAGCGGCTGGGCTGGCTTCCGGTCGTCGATGCGATGGCTGCAGAAGCGCAGAGCGGATTCTTCGAGGACTTTGCGAACGAGATAAAGTCGCGCGGCTACGAGCACGCCGTCCTGTTGGGAATGGGCGGCTCATCGCTAGCGCCGGAGGTGTTCTCGCACACGTATGGGCAGCAGGCGGGCTTCCCGAAACTGACCGTCATCGATACGACTAACCCCGATACGATCAAGCGGATCGCAGATAACGTTCGCAACAAGAGGACGCTGTTTATCGTTTCGACGAAGTCCGGGACGACAGTCGAGACAATGTCGCTGTTCCGTTACTTCCTGCAGGAGCGCGGAGGTGACGGGTCGGACTTCGTCGCCGTCACCGATCCAGGCACGCCGCTGGAAGCGGAAGCCAGGCAGGCTGGCTTCTGGCGGGTGTTCAACAACCCGTCCGACATTGGAGGGCGGTATTCAGCGCTGTCGTACTTCGGGCTGGTTGCGGCGGCGGCGGCCGGCGTGGATGTCGAACGACTGCTGCATCGGGCGTCGATTATGCTGCCGATTCACGATAACGACCATCCCGGGATCTGGCTCGGCGCCGTGATGGGTGCCGCCCAGCGGGCCGGGCGTGACAAGCTGACGGTGATCGCCAGCCCCGGCTGGGAGCCATTCGGCGACTGGCTGGAGCAACTGATCGCCGAGAGTACCGGCAAGGACGGGACCGGCATCGTGCCGGTCACCGGCGAGCCGCTGGCCGGTCCGGAGGCGTATGGCGACGACCGGCTGTTCGTCTACTTCCGAGGAGACGAGCAGGCGGACGAGAGCGACACTGCCGTTGCGGCGCTGCGCAAGGCAGGTCACCCGGTCGTTCAGATCGAGATGGACTCGCCTGACGCGCTGGGGCGTGAGTTCGTGCGCTGGGAGATCGCGACGGCGGTGGCCGGCGGGATGATGGGCATCAATCCGTTCGACGAGGCGAACGTCCAGGAGGCGAAGGACGCGACCAACGCCGTCCTTGCCGATCCAGCCGTCAATGTTCCGACCGCGACGCCGCCGGACGAGGCGGCCGGCAAGCTGGTCGAGATGGTCAAGCCGAAGGGGTATCTGGCAATCCTGGCCTATGTCGACCGGACGCCGGAGGTCGAGCAGGCGCTGGACGAGCTTCGTGATGCGCTACGGCGGCGTACCGGGATTGCGACAACGCTTGGCTACGGTCCGCGTTACCTGCACTCGACCGGACAACTCCACAAGGGCGGTCCGGAGAACGGGACCTTCCTGCAGATTGTCGCGACGCCGAAGACGGATATAGAGATTCCGGGAGCGGACTACAGCTTCGCCCAACTCTTCGCGGCACAGTCCGCTGGTGACGCAATCACGCTCGACCGGCATGGACTGGCGTTCGTACGTGTCGAGGCAGGGGAGGATGCGGTCGGGACGATCCGGGCGATCGCGGACGCGGTTGGGGCGAAGGAGGGGGCGGCGCGGTAACCGTCGCCCCTACCGGTGAGGTAGATGAGCGCTAGACGACTGACACCAGGCTGACAACTGACGGCTGATAGCTGACGGCTCAAAGGAGGCTTCATGGATATCGCGATCGTCGGTCTCGGGCGGATGGGGGCGAACATGGTCCGCCGGTTGTTGCAGGACGGCCATCGGGTCGTTGCACACAACCGCAGCCGCGAGCCGATCGACGAGTTGGCGGCCGAGGGGGCCGTCGCAGCGTACGAGCTGGAGGATGTCGTCAAGCAGCTCGCAGCGCCGCGGGTGGTCTGGCTGATGGTGCCAGCCGGGGACCCGGTCGATCAGCAGATCGCGGCGTTGCTGCCGATGCTCGACAAGGGCGACATCATTATCGACGGCGGGAATTCACGCTACACCGACACGATTGCGCGGCACGATCGGCTCAAGGAGCAGGGCATCCACTATCTCGATGCCGGAACGTCGGGTGGCATCTGGGGGTTGCAGGTCGGCTACTGCATGATGGTCGGCGGGCCGGACGAGGCGGTCAAGATTGTCGAGCCGGCCTTCAAGTCGCTGGCGCCGGAAGGCGGCTACCTGCACGTCGGACCATCGGGGTCGGGCATTTTGTCAAGATGATCCATAACGGCATCGAGTACGGCATGATGCAGGCGTATGCCGAGGGTTCGAGATCCTGGAGAAGTCGCGCTACGAGCTCGACCTGCGGGCGGTCGCCGACCTCTGGATGCCACGGTTCAGTTGTCCGTTCATGGCTGCTGGAACTGGCCGAACGGGCCTTCGCCGAGGACCCGCATCTGGACAAGATCCGGGGCTACGTCAAGGACTCTGGCGAGGGGCGCTGGACTGTATTCGAGTCGATCGATCTCGATGTCGCGGCGCCGACGATCTACATGGCGCTGGCAATGCGCTTCCTGTCGCGGCAGGACGATACGTTCAGCAACAAGGTGCTCGCGGCGCTGCGCAACCAGTTCGGTGGACACGCAGTCGTTAGGGAATAGGCGACAGGGGACGGGTGATAGGAGTTGGCCAGTCGACAATCAGGCTCCTGTTTCCTGTTCCCTATTCCCTGTCCCCTCGATGAGGATGGCAGATGACGATCTCACCTCGGACCGTCACCCCACAGAAGGCAGAGGATTCCGGGGCGAGCACCAACCCGCTGCGTGAAGGGTTGCTGATCGAGCGGACGCCGGAGCCGTTCGCGATGGTGATCTTTGGTGCGTCGGGCGACCTGACGCGGCGGAAGCTGATTCCAGCGCTCTACAACCTGGCGCTGGAGCGGCTGCTGCCGGTCGGCTTCAGCGTGGTCGGATTCGCGCGGCAGGAGATGACGACGCACATCGTTCCGCGCACGGATGCGCGAGGCGGTCGATGAGTTCTCGCGGCGGAGGCCGGTCGATGACGCGGTCTGGGCGTCGTTCGCCGAGGGTCTGAGCTACGTGCGCGGCGATTTCACCGACGCCGACGCCTACGCCACGTTCAACGAGCAACTGGCAACGCTCGATCAGGAGCGCGGAACGCTGGGCAACCGGCTGCTACTACCTGGCAACGCCGCCTGACTTCTACGACGACATCATCGAGCAGCTTGGCGCGAATCGGGATGAACTAGCGGGCCGGACGGCAACCTGGCAGCGGATCATCGTCGAGAAGCCGTTCGGACACGATCTGGAGTCCGCCACAGAGACTGAATGCGACCGTCAACCGGGTCTTCGACGAGCGCGATGTCTACCGCATCGACCACTACCTGGGCAAAGAAACGGTCCAGAACATCATCGCGTTCCGCTTCGCGAACGGCATCTTCGAGCCGCTCTGGAACCGCCAGTATGTCGACCATGTGCAGATCACGGTTGCCGAGTCGATCGGCATCGAGGGGCGCGGCGGCTACTACGACCAGACCGGCGCGCTGCGCGACATGGTCCAGAACCATCTGATGCAACTGCTGACCCTGATCGCGATGGAGCCGCCGGTCGAACTGATGGCCGACCCGGTCCGCGACGAGAAGGTTAAGGTGCTGCGGGCTGTCCGTCCGATTCAAGCCAGATCTGGTCCGCCGTTTCACCGTTCGCGCGCAGTACCGCGGCCGGGTTTCGAGGCAGGCGAGCCGGTGCCGGGCTACCGCGAGGAAGAACGGGTTGAGCCCGACTCGCGGACCGAGACGTATCGTGGCGCTGAAGCTGTTCGTCGACAACTGGCGCTGGGCAGGCGTGCCGTTCTACCTGCGGACCGGCAAGCGGCTGCCGAAGCGGGTCAGCGAGATCGCGATCCAGTTCAAGCGCGCTCCGCATCTGCTGTTCAGCGGCGGCGCGATCGACCGACATGGAGCCGAACGTCCTGACGCTCGACATCCAGCCGGACGAAGGCACTTCCCTCGAAGTTCGCCGTCAAGGTTCCGGGACCGATGATGAACCTGCGCTCAGTCAACATGGGCTTTCAGTACGGGACATCGTTCAACATCCAATCGCCGGATGCCTACGAGCGACTGCTGCTCGACGCGCTGCTGGGTGATCCGACGCTGTTCACACGTCGCGACGAAGTCGAGACGGCCTGGACGATCGTTAACAACATCATGATCGGCTGGGCGCAGATGCAGGCGAGCCCGCTCCCGACCTACGAGGCGGGGACCTGGGGGCCGCCGGAAGCAGACGCGTTCCTGTCGATGGAGGGCCGCAGCTGGCGGCAACCGTGAGCCTATGAGCACGACAGCCAGGAACCCATCGGGTCATATTGATGTCAATGCCGGCAGTGGCGAGCGCGTCAGTGTTGACAGCATCTCACGAGAGCTGAACCGGCTCTGGGGTGACATCTCGCGCCAGGTCGAGGAGCAGTCGGGCCAGATACCGTTGCGAACGACGATCCTGACACTGGTCGTCGTCGCTCGTGGACGGCTGGAAATGCGAACGGCGCACGAGGTGTTGCGCGGGCTGGCGGAACAGCTACCATCGCGAGCGATCGTTATTGAGATCGGCAAGCCTGGGACGCCGCTTGACGCCGCAATCTCGGCCAACTGCCGGATGTTGCAGGCTGGCCGCGCGACCTGTTACGAGGTGATCGAGATCCGGGCGCCGTCGGACCGGCTGGACGCGATGCCAAGCCTGCTAGTCCCGCTTGAGCTGTACGACGTGCCGTCGTTCATGTGGTGGGTCGGCGACGCAGACTTCAAGTCGCCGGGGTTTATGCGGCTGACGCAGTCGGCTGAACGGATCATTGTCGATTCGTCGCGATTCGACGCCGCGCCGGACGCGTTGGCGGATTTCGAGGCGTTTCTGGAGAGCGGCGAGACGGTCTGCACCGGGACGGATCTGAACTGGGCACGATCGACATCCTGGCGCGAGTTGATCGCGCAGTCGTTCGACCACCCGCTGACCCAAGGGCTACTCGATCGTATCCAGCGGGTCGAGATCGGCTTCGATCCAAGTGCCGAGGCCCAGGCGATGCTGATCGCAGGCTGGCTGGCGACGCGCCTGAACTGGAGCATCAGCGGCGCAACCGCGACCAGCAACGAGACGACCCTTCGATTGCGGAGCCGGACGAGCGATGTGACGGTGACACTGACAAATACATCGGCAACCGGCGTCGGGCTACGCTCGGTGCGCATCCTGGCCGGGTCGGGTAGCCGCAGCGCGCGGATCGCGGTTCGTCGCCGCTCGGATGATCTGGCGGCAGTCGCTGTCGAGGTCGCGGGGTTGCCGCGACAGGAGCGGGTCGTCCGCGATCGGCAACCACGCCTGCATGAGCTGATCGGACAGGAACTGCTGATCCACACACGCGACCATGTGTTTGACGAGGCGCTCGATTTCGTTTCGGGCGTCGTAACGACGTTGAGGAGCCAGCATGGCTGACAGAGAGATCCAGGTCTTTGAGCTGGTAGACGGCCTTCAGGAGGCGGCAGCCCGGCACGCGGCCGAGGTGTTGCGCGCGACGACGACCGGCCAGGACATTCGGATCGCGCTCTCAGGCGGCTCGACGCCGATTCGTCTGCACGAGCTGCTAACCGAGTCCGACGGGATCGACTGGTCAAAGGTCCATGTCTACTGGGGCGACGAACGGATGGTGCCACCGGACCACGAAGAGAGCAACTTCCGGATGGCAAAGGAGACGCTGCTGGACCGGGTGGGGATTCCGTCGGTGCAGATTCACCGGATACGCGGAGAGCTCGACCCTGGCGAGGCCGCCGAAGAGTACGAACGGGTCCTGAAGGAATCGTTCGGCGTTGCCCATCCGGACGTTCCCCGCTTCGACCTGGTTATTCTCGGCGTCGGCGCTGATGGTCACACGGCATCGCTCTTTCCGGGAACGTCCGCGATCGAGGAACACGAGCGCTGGGTTGCCGCTACTTTCGTCCCGCAGATGCAGAGGTGGCGGGTGACGCTGACGTATCCGATCTTCAATGCCGCAAAGATGACACTGGTTCTCGTCAGCGGTGAGAATAAGGCCGAGGCTATCCGCCGAATCTTCGATCCGAACGAGCCAGACAAGCCACCGGCTGGTCTCGTCCAACCTGAGGGGCAGATGATCTGGCTGCTGGATGAGGCGGCGGCGGGACAGCTGCCGCGGTAGGAAGCCGACACCCCAGTTCCAGATCCTCAGTCGTCAGCGCCCCTGTGATAGACGAACTGGGGCCGCAGACCGGCTCAATTCGACGGAATCCATCGGAATTCTATTGACAGATTCTCGAATCCGTGGGAAGAAGTGCCATCGGCGAGTGACGCGTGCTTGCGCGTTCCGATGATTGGGAGGACGGGCGATGAGGATTGCCACATTCGATGACCACCGAATGGGCGTCGTGGCGAACGACGAGACGATGGTCGACATAACCGATCTCCTCCAGCAGTACGACCCGCTGGGTCCGGAAGACCTGCTTCCGGATCTGATCACCCACTGGGATGATCTCAAAGGGGAACTGGAGAACCGGGCGTCAGCCGGAGGCGGGAAGGCGCTGGACCAGGTTAAGTTGCAGTCGCCGGTGGTGCGGCCGACGAAGATCATCTGCCTGATCGGCAACTACCGCGAGGGAACCGACCGGCCGAAGCAGATTCTGGACATCTTCTTCAAGAATCCGGAGGGAATTTCCGGCGACGGCGACACCGTCATCCTGCCGCCACATCAGGCAGACATCTTTCACCACGAGGCGGAGATTGCGGTTGTCGTCGGCAGGACAGCGAAGGACCTTTCCGAGGACGAGGCGATGGATGCTATCTTCGGCTACACCGCTTTCAACGATGTCTCCGCCCGTGGCCTGGGGCGGTCGGGCATCAACAGCTTCCTCGGCAAGTCGTTCGACACATTCGCGGGCTTCGGGCCGTGGATCACGACGGCTGACGAGATTCCGGACCCGCAAACGCTGCACGTCACGGTCGATGTCGGCGGCGAGCTGCGCCAGGACTATCAGACCAGTGACATGGAGACGCCGATCAAGGAGTTGATGACGTATCTCTCCTCGATCACGACGCTCAATCCTGGCGACGTGATCTGCTGCGGTACGAACCACCAGGGTCTCGGCTCGATGCAGGAGGGCGACGCCGTCAAGACGTCAATCTCGGGCATCGGAGGCTTCACGCTCTACGTGAAGGACGAGCACGAGCGCGCATGGAAGCGCGGGATCGACGAAGAGATGGCGCGGCGAGTCCGCGAGACAGGTTCCGGCCGGGAAGGCTCAGAGCTGACTGGGAGGGCGTCTTCATGAGGCTGGTGTTGACGAGCGACGATCGGATTGGGGTCGAGCGCGACGGCGGCGTGGTGGACGTGTCGTCCGCGTTCGAGGATATCCGATACCGAACCGCGAAGGACCGGATGCCGCGTGTCCTTTCGGTCTTCATGGACCGCCGGGGGCAGGTCGAAGAGCTGGCTGCGAATGGCGAGGCGAAGCCGGTCACCGGCCTGCAGGCGCCGGTGCCTCGCCCACCGAAGCTGATCGCGGCTTTCGGGAACTACATGGAAGGCACTAACCGCGAGCGGCAGACACAGGACATGTTCCTTGAGAGCCCCGAGTCGGTGATCGGTCCGGGCGGGACGGTCATTCTGCCGAACCACCCGGCGACGATCTTCCATCACGAGGCTGAGTTGGGACTGGTTGTCGGGCGACGGGCGAAGAATCTGCCGGCCGACGAGCGGGCGCTTGAGTACCTGGCCGGCTACACCTGTGGGATCGACGTTTCGGCTCGCGGGATGGGCCGGATGGGTCCGAGCCGCATGGGCAAGTCATTCGACACCTTCACGCCACTCGGTCCAGCTATCGTGACGACCGACGAGGTACCTGACCCGCAGAACCTGCGGGTCACGATGAAGGTGAACGGCGAACTGCGCCAGGACTACAGCACGAGCGACATGGAATACCCGGTCGTCGAGGTGCTGTCGTTCATCACCGGCTATATGACGCTCGTTCCGGGTGACGTGCTGATCTGCGGTACGAACCATCAGGGGCTTGGTGCGATGCAGGATGGCGATCAGCTCGAGATGGAGATCGAGAAGATCGGCAAGCTGAACGTCAGCGTCGTTGACCCGCAGAAGCGCGAGTGGGCGCGCGGGATTGATCAGGAGATGGCCAATCGCGTACGCTCGGTCGGGACGTCGTAGCCTCGGCTGAATATCACCGAATCGACATTTAGAGACGCGCCTCCTGGATCCAGGAGGCGCGTCACTTTGCGGCTCGCAGTGCGAGTTGAGAAGCAACGACCCGCTTCTACTGATGACGATGGTGGCAACACATCTGCTGGATGCTCACGGGCGTATCCATTGTCAGTCGCTGGCGACGAGGAGCTGGTTGGCTGATTCCGGCTTTTCAGTCGGAATGGTATCGACTCGACGTCTGGTCGTGAGACGGTCGGTGACGAGCTGTTGGGCGGCTTCAGCCGGCATTGGCCGATGCAGATAGAATCCTTGAGCGAAGTCCGAGCCGGCATCCCGTAACAACGTGAACTGATCTCCAGTTTCAACTCCTTCGGCGACTGTTCGCATGTCGAGCGCGTGGGCCAGATCGATGATGCCACTCACAATCGCCCGGCCACCGGCTCGTGCGGTCGAGTCGGCGATGAAGGAGCGCGCGATCTTCAGGATGTCAATCGGGAGGTCGTGTATATATGCCAGCGACGAGTAGCCAGTCCCAAAGTCGTCCAGCGCAATCTGAACGCCGAGCTCGTGGAGTGCCTCCAACACCTCCCGGGCATCCGTGAGGTCGCCCATCAGGGCGGACTCGGTGATCTCAAGCATCAGGCAGTCGCCGGTCAGGTGGTGTCGCTGGAGTGTCTCTCCGATCTTTGCAACCAGCCCCGATTCGCGGATCTGGCGCGTTGAGAAGTTGACACTGATGCGAGGAGTCGCGTCGCCAAACTGCTCACGCCAGCTGGCGAGCTGCGCGCAGGCAGTGTCCAGTACCCAGTCGCCGATTGGAAGGATCAGGCCGGTTTCTTCGGCAATTGGAATAAAGACTCCAGGCGGAACGGGGCCTAGATTCCGGCTGCCGCCAGCGTAGCAGCGCCTCGAATGCGACGATACGCTCGTTGCGGCTGGAGATGATCGGCTGGTATTGCAATTCGAGCTCGTCGCGCTCGATGCCACGACGCAATGCAGTCTCCATCGACAGACGGTCGGCGTTGGACGTGCCGGCTCCGGGCGTGTAGACAACCGACCGATTGCGTCCGTCGCGCTTCGCACGGTACATCGCAGTATCCGCATAGCGAAGCATGTCCTCGATCGTGAGGTCATCGGTATGATCCGCGACGAAGATTCCGATGCTGGCGGACGTGAAGAACTCCTGATTGCTGGTGGCGAACGGACTGGATAGTGCCTGATGGACTCGGTCTGCGACTGACTGGGCAGCGTTGGCGTCGGGGATGTCTTCGACGATTAGCACGAACTCATCGCCGCCAAACCGCGCGGCAGTGTCTCCTCCACGCAGGACGGTCCGGAGCCGATCCGCGACTCCAACCAGCAACTCGTCACCAACGCCGTGTCCCCAGGTGTCGTTGATCAGCTTGAAGTTATCGAGGTCGATGAACATGACGGCGAACGATGATCCTTGTCGCCTGCTGCGCTGGAGAGCGACGCCGACATGCTCAGTCAGGACGGTCCGATTGACGAGGCCGGTCAACGGATCGTGGAGGGCGTGGAAACGGAGTTGCTCTTCGACGCGTAGCCGCTCGCTAACATCGCGAGCATTGACGACGATGCCTTCAACACCTGGAACGTCCAGACGGTTGGTCGCGACCGCCTCGATCCAGGTCCAGCTGCCGTCCATCCGGCGCGCGCGGACGACAGCCGTCACGCCTTTAGTACCGGCACCGCCTTCAACGATGGCCTGGAGCGTCTGATCGTTCTTCTCAAGATCTTCGGGATGGAGCAGGTCCATGATGCTCGCACCGACCACGTCCGCGATCGGATAGCCAAGTGTGTGTTCGACGGTCGGGCTGGCATATACGACGTTTCCACTGGTGTCGAGGACGATGATAGAGTCGGATATGTTCTCGACCAGCGCGCTGAACTGGCGTTCCTGCTGGTGGGCCGCACGTAGGCGCACTTCGTCCAGTAGCGCCCTGCGCAATCGGCGCTCGGTCGAGTGAGTGATGACGAGGACCGACGCGACCAGAAAGGCGATCGCTCCCCCATACCCGATCCGCGTAAGCCGATAGGCACTTGCCGTATCAGTCATGAGATCTTCGCGAAGTTCCCGTACGTCCGCAACAAGTTCGACGACGGCACGCGATGCTTGAAGCTTTTCAGGAGAGTTGGCTGCGGGCACATCGCCGGAGCGTACAGCACACGATCATCGCGTCGATGGCTGCAATGTAGCGGTTGAAGCGTTCGGCGAGGTCGCGGTACTCGGCAGTATCTCCGACGCGAGATTCGAATGCAGTGAGTGCGGTAGCTACCTCTATCCGTAGCCGCTCGAAGGTCACAATCTCGGCGTCGTTCACGACGTCGGATGTGGCGACGGCACCGTGAATCGCTCCGAGCCTGTAGACATATGATTGAAGGTCATCCAGGCGTGACTGGGTTTCGACGTTCGAGCGTTCATTGCCTGCGAGTAGCGCGAGGAGGCCGAATGTTATGGCGGCGACGATGATGACAGCGATGGTCGCAAGGAACTGGTCATGACGAAGCCTTCGGGCGATTCGGAGCATATTGTACTCATCATTCCTAGGGCAGTTACCACATTACTTGTGATTTCGATCTCTGCACCAGCCCGTAGCCTCGCTCGGAACGCGCAGTTCCCCGTCACCCAATGCTACGTGGCGTCGCTAGGCGCGGCGTCATCCAGTGGTACCGGATTCGGTTAGCCATCCGTCATTCCCGAGACCGCTGGATGGGAAGGGGACACACGGAGGAGGCAGCGTGATTCGCAGGCACAACATTTCGGCACCCCATTGATTGAGGTGCCGAGCGATTCGTTTGGTCTGGTTGCGGTTATCGACGTGTCAGCGCCTTCGCGAGCGCGGGTCAAGCGCGTCGCGTAGTCCATCACCGAGCAGGTTCATGGCCAGAACCGTCAGGAACAGCAGCGAACCCGGGAAAACGGAGATCCACCACGCCTGTTGAAGTCTCGGTTGACCGCTGCTCACCATACTTCCCCATGTTGGCGTCTCAGGTGGGACACCGGCGCCGAGGAATGAGAGTGACGCTTCGGCCAGGATGCCGAATGCGACCACGAACGTCCCCTGGACGATCAACGGCGATAGCGAGTTCATGAAGACGTACTTCCGCAGGATCGCCATGTCGCGCATCCCGATTGCACGGGCGGACTCGACGTATGGCTGGCGCTTGTTCATCAGCGTCGTGCTACGTACCAATCGGGCGATGTTCGGAGCGTAGACGACCGCCAGTGCAACGATGACATTCTCGACCGCCGGCCCGAGTGTCGCCATGATTGCGATCGCCAGCAGAATACTCGGGAATGCCTCCAACCCGTCCATGACTCGCATGATCCAGTTGTCGAGCTTCGCGTAAAAGCCAGCAACCAGACCAATCACGGACCCGAGAAAGATCGCGCCGACCATGACGGTGGAACCAACAAGCAACGATATTCGCGTGCCGTAGACGACGCGACTGAAGACATCGCGGCCCAGGTCATCCGTGCCGAACTAGTGCTCCGAGGACGGCGCCTGAAGACGAACGGCCGGGTCAACGAACTTCGGATCGTGGTTCGCGATAATCGGCGCGAAGACCGCGAGGATCAGCAGCACTGCAACGAAGCAGAGGCTCGCCAGCGCCGGACGGATTCTCCAGCAGCAGGCGAATCCAGTAGTAGCGTGATGCAGGCGTGATCGACGACAGCCGGAACCGACTCGTCTTCGCCGCGGAGCCCCTGCGAGCCCCTCTGAGGTCTTAGTCAGAGCCATAGCGCACCCTCGGATCAACGTACACGTACAGCACATCGATGAACAGCATCACGATCACCTCGACCGCGGCGATTGTCATCACCGCGCCCTGGATGACGGGGAAGTCTCTGCGCGTAACGCTTTGGACCAGGAGCCGACCCATACCTGGGAGGTTGAAGACGGTCTCGATGACGATCGCGCCACCAAGCATTCCGGCCAATGTAAAGCCGATGACTGTCATGATCGGGATCAGCGCATTGCGAAGCGCGTGGACCACGATGACCCGCCGATTCGCCAGACCCTTTGCATAGGCAGTACGCACGTAGTCCTCATTGAGAACATCAAGCATCGTTGAGCGCACCAGTCGCGCCAGCAGGCCGGCCGCCGAAAAGCCGAGCGTGAACGTCGGCAGGATCATGTACTTGAAATGCTTGATGGGATCATCGCCGATATCCGTGTATCCGCCCGATGGCAGCCAGCCCAGGATAACGGCGAAGAGCAGGATACAGAGAATGCCGAGGAAGAAGCTGGGAATCGCCGCGCCACTGATGGACATGACCATGAAGAATCGGTCAATCACCGAGTTGCGCTTGACGGCGGCGATTACACCAGATGGTATGGCAATGACGATCGCCAGCGTCAGTGAGTAGAGCGTCAGCAGGCCCGTTGGCTGGACGCGTTCGAGCAGTGCGTCGGTGACTGGCATTTGAAGAAAGAGTGACTCGCCGAAATCGAGCATCATCGCGTTGCCGAACCATTCGACAAATTGGATGTGGAAGGGTTCATCAAGGCCGAGCCGTTCGCGCAGCGCGTCCTTCTGCTCCTCGGTCGCTTCTCGCCCCAACATGATCGAGGCAGGGTCGCCCGGTGTCAGATGCACGAGGGTGAAGACGACGATGCCAACGATCACGAGTACGGGAACAAGGAGCGCGATCCGTCGGAGGATGTATGCCGTCATTACATATCACTCCCGTAGCGGCGCGCGCGTTGACACATCCGATGTGTCCGATAGTCGATCTCTGCGAATGTCACCCGTGACACGAGTCCCCCCTGTGAATCACCCCGCGACGTAAGCCCCGTTTCGTGTCCAACCCCCAGGTGACCGCCTGGCTCAGCAGTCACCTGGGATGCTGAGGACCGATGGTAAGGCGCCGGCAGCCCCGCGCCTTACCAACGGTTCGCTACTATTCCTCGAACCAGGAGTTCACGAACTCCGGCTCGATCTCGAAGTGCGTCGATTCGATGGCATTCTTGACGTTTGATGCCAACGCGGCAACGCCGAAGTTGTCGACCAGCTTGATGGCCGGAGCCTCTTCATACCAGAGATTCTGCAGGTCTTCCAGCGCCGCGAAACGTGCCTCGAACGTTGTCTCAGACTTGAGCCGATCGACGATGGCGAGCTTCTCGTCAGAACACCATGCGCCGTCAGCAGTGCAACTGGCGAAGGCGGCGATCAGGATTGGATCCGGCCGGAAGACGTATGCGCCGGTGGTCATGTCCCAGGCGGCATCGTCTTCAAGGACTTCATCCAGCGTCGCCTCATCCATCACTTGAATGTCAGTGACAAAGCCAGCCTCTTCGAGTTGCTGCTGGGCAACGACAGCGGCGTTGTAGTCGCCAAGATCCTCCTGAGTGCAGACGATCCGAATTGGCGTCCCGTCATAGCCAGCCTCTTCGAGAAGCGACGCAGCCAGCTCGGGGTCACCGATATCGTAGAACTCGGAACTCACCTCTGAAAACCACGCCGTCTGTGGGAGCATGATACCCGGTCCTGGCTCGAAGTAGCCATCGCCGTGCGTTGCCTGCCCACTCGGCACGACCGAGATCGCCGCCTGGACGGCTTTGCGCAGCCGCACGTCGGTAAACATGCCTTCGGCGGTGTTCAGCGGGATAACACCGTAACTGCGCGGTGGCAGGATCACGATGTTGACGGCAGGATCGTCGCCAATGGCTTCGATCTGGTCAGGAATGATCTCTTCGAGATAGTGATATTCACCGGACTGAAGACCGGCGACACGCGCCGCTTCGTCCGGAACCGGAATGAACTCGATCTCATCGAAATAGGCGGCCTTGCTGCCGGCGTAGCCACTTGGCGGGCTGTCGACGCCGACATATTCGTCGAAGCGGGCGAGCAGGGTGTAGCGATCGGCCAGGCGCTCGACGAACTTGTACGGACCGGTTCCGATGTAGCCATCGTCCCCGAGCGGAGCGTCCATGTTCGCCTCCATGATGGATGCGGGATGGATCGAGAGCCCCTGAGACTGGCGCGCCATCATGCTTGGCAGGGCGGCCAGTGGAGAGTTCAGCTTGAACTCGACGGTGTATTGATCGATTTCGGTGATGCTGTCAAGGCTCGGCTGGATGGCCAGGCCCAGAACTGCTGACCGGCGCCCAGCGGTTGAATGAGGCGATGACGTCAGCGGCGACCATCTCGTCACCAGTGTGGAATGGCACTCCCTGGCGCAGCGTGATCGTCGAGGTCAATCCGTCTTCACTGACCTCGATCGCCTCAGCCAGCATCGGAACGGTCTCGTAGTCACCGTCGAAGGTGAAGAGGGCCTCGTACATGTGCCAGGTGATCATGGTGACGGTGCGCTGAGTCGATGTACTGGTTATCCAGTCCGGCTGGCTGGCCCGTCCCGGCCACCCGCAGGCGACCACCGCGGATGCCCTCGCCCGTCGTGCCGCTCGGCTCAGTCGCGCCGCCGGTCGGCTCGGTTGCCTCGGCATCAGGGCTGCTTTCCGGGCTGGCGTCTCCACCTGTCGGCGGCGAGGTTGCCTCATCCGGTGCCTCGGTTGGGTCGTCGTCATCGTCATCGCCACCGCAGGCAGCCAGCAGCCCTGAAATCACAGGAGCGGCAAGGCCGAGCAGAGCTGCGCGTTTTAGCAAGGTGCGGCGGTTGAGTCTGCCATCAAGGACATCGTCGTAGAGAGCACTGAGTTTGCGATCCTCGGTCATCGATTTCCCCCACATGATTAGCCGTACGTTCTGCGAACAGTTTGGACCCGGATCAAGTCGTTTCCGCGTTCGTTGGATCGAGCGCGCCCCCGATGCGCTCGGCCAGTGGCAAGACGAATACGTCAACCTCCTCTCGCGGCGCGACGAATTCGTTTTTCTCCCAACGGGAGAGTCGTGCGCGAATACTAGCACCGTTGGGAAAAATACGTCAAACAGTGCGGGTTTGGATGCGAGAATCGGCGAAATTGGGTCCAGCTACGCCGGATGCGCCCACCGAGTGTGGTCCGATGTGGCTGAAAAGCAGACCGGGACGGAGCATATTGCCCGCCCCGGTCCTGCGATGTCACCTGTGTGACACTGGCTATTGCCGTCGTCCAGAGCCCGTTTGAAGGATCGATCGCACGATGATCGTGCGAGATTGGGTCCTTCGCTGCCGCTCGGGACGGCGATGGCTAACTCTTCGGCATGTCGCGGAGTGCCTCGAAGGCCGGGCGCGGCGACCAGTCCTCGTTGAGAGCGGACCACGGGTACTTCTCGTCCTCAGCCGGAACCAGGGTCGACCAGTTGAGAGCCCAGACAAACATTCCGGTGACGAAGGGCCACTCCGTCTTCGCGATTTCAAAGGAGCGCACGAGGTATTCGGCGACTTCTTCGTCGGTGTTGTTCACACCGTACTCGTAGCCCTCGGCCTGGTTCTCGGTCGTCCATCCGAACTCGGTAATCCAGACCGACTTGCCAGAGTCACCGGCGGCAACCATGACGTCCCACAATTGCTCGGCACGGCGGAAGTAGAAGCTCTCGTGATCGTTGTAGCCCTCTTCGGCACTCGGGTTATCCGGCCACATCGTGTCGGGCGGATTGTGGGTGCTCGAGACGTGCATGCCCATAACGTCGAAGTACTTGGGCGATCTCGCCGCCGTTGTACTGGTAGATCTCCTGTCATGTAGGTCAGGTCATCGATCGCGATCGTCGGGTCGTTGACGCCGTTGGGTGTCAGGCCCCCGAAGACGACGAGCGCGTTCGGATCCCCGGCGCGAACACCGGCGTGACCTGCCCTTAGCAGTTCGACGTAGTCGGTGACGCGAACGTTGCCGTTGACCTCGTAGGCCAGGTTCTGCTCGTTCCAGATTTCCCAGGCTCCGACCTTGCCGGCGTATCGTTGGGAGACGAACTGCATCAATTCGGTGAACTGTGCGTAGTCAGCCAGGAACTGGTTGCCGCTCGGGTCGAGCGCCCACTCAGGCGCCTTGGCGACGACGAGCAGAATGTTCACGCCTTCGGCGGCGAACTGATCGACGATCCGATCGGTTGGGAGCGGGTCCCACTGGTTGTCGGCGCGCTCGAACTGGCTCCATTCGAGCTGGAAACGGACCCAGCCAAAACCGGAGTCCTGAACGGCGCTGACGACCTGACTGTTGTGGTCTGCGCCACCGTCATCGCCACGCGCGGCAACGTTCCAGCCATAGGCGAAGGTGCCCGCCGACTCGGATGACTCGGTCGCATCAGCGCCGGTCGTTGCGGTTGGAGCGCCGGGTGCGGTTCCGTCGCCGGTACCGGTCGGAGCCGCGTCACCAGTTGTCGGAGTCGCATCCTCCTGGGATGTCTCTGTGCTTTCGTCTGTCGTTGTCGTGCTTCCAGCGGCCTCGGTGCCACTTGCTGTCGTCTGGGTCGGGTCATCGTCGTCACTTCCGCCACCACAGGCGACAACCGCCGGTAGCAGCAACAGGACCGCCATCATCGTAAGCAGTAATCTGCGAGTGTCGAAGCGCATGAACTCTCCTGATCCCCGGGTATTCTGCCGTGTATCTTCCGCGCGTGCCCCACTCGAAGGGGCCCACACAAGCGCCGGAGTATATCGTACGGACACCCCCAGCCGTCGACTGGTGTCCCTGTCGAAGAACGCGATCAAGGCTGGATGGTTATGGGCTCGAGGTCAGGTTGGATGTACATACCGGCAGGGAGCGATGGCCGTAGCCTCTACCTGTTTGATGCGCGTGCAGTGAGTGCAGGGCGAGGCTGCGGCCATCGCCCCTGCGCGTGACTTGTCACGAAATTCGGTCGGATTCGAGGGCGGCGATGACGTCGCGGGACATCGCAAAGCCATGTTCATGGGTGGGGAACTCGCCGGAGCGGACTTCGGCGGCGAACTCGCTGAAGGCGTCGCGCATGACATCGCGGATGCTGGCGTAGGGTTTGGCGAAGCGGGGTGTGAAGCGGTCGTAGGAGCCGAGCAGGTCGGCGTTGACGAGCACCTGGCCGTCGCAGTCGACGCCAGCGCCGATGCCGATCGTCGGAACCGTGAGTCGCGATGTGATGATCCGCGCGAGCTGACGGGGGATCGCTTCGAGGACGACAGCGTAGGCTCCCGCCCGCTCCACCGCTTCGGCGTCGGCGATCAGGTTGCGGGCGGCCTCGAGCGAGCGGCCCTGGACCTTGAAGCCGCCGAGCGCCGCTGATGCCTGCGGGGTCAGCCCGATGTGGGCCATGACGGGGATACCGGCCCGGACGATGGCCTCGATCCGCGAAGCCATCGTCTGACCGCCTTCGAGCTTGACGGCGTCGGCGCCACCCTCTTTCATCAGCCTTCCAGCGTTCTCGAGTGCCTGCTCGTCGGAGACCTGGTAGGACATGAACGGCAGATCGGCGACGACGTGGACGGTCGTGACTCCGCGCATGACGGCGCGGGTGTGGTGGATGATGTCCTCCATCGTGACCGGGATCGTCGATTCATAGCCGAGGACGACCATGCCGAGCGAGTCACCGACGAGAATCGACTCAACGCCGGCTGCCTCGACCGCCCTCGCAGTCGGGTAGTCGTAGGCGGTGACCATGACGATCTTCTCGCCGCTGCCCTTCATCGCCTGGATGGCAGGGGCGGTGATCTTTTCTCGGGGTGTGCTTGTGTCGGTCATTCGGTCGTTCTCCTCTGGTCGGGAATCGGGAATCGGAACC
Source organism: uncultured Chloroflexia bacterium (assembly GCA_963763325.1). Classification (GTDB taxonomy): domain Bacteria; phylum Chloroflexota; class Chloroflexia; order Thermomicrobiales; family CFX8; genus JBBECJ01. The sequence goes on along the minus strand of CAVXOL010000018.1, from coordinate 209,615 downwards.
GGGAATCGAGGTGGGGTTCGTGTTCGTTCAACGATTTCCGACTCCTGATTCTCGATTCCCACGTGATGCGTCTTTCTCGCGATGCTGGACCATCGCGGTCAACCAGTTGTTGACCGGGGTTGCGATGCCGAGCTCTTTGCCGAGGCGGGCGACGGCGCCGTTGATCGATTCGATCTCGGTTCGGCGGCCGGCGCGGATGTCCTGCAGCATCGAGGAGACGTTCGGGCGGGTCATCTCCATCACGCGGCGGGCATGCTGGTAGTAGTCCTCGACGGCGGGTGGGACACCGGCGGCTTCCATCACAGCCAACGCTTCGGCGATGACGGCTTCCATCATCGAGACGATGCGCGGGTCGTCAAGCAGCTCGCCATTTCGAAGGCCGGTCAGCGCTGTCAATGGGTTGATGGCGACGTTGGCGATGAGCTTGGCCCAGATAGCAGAGTGGACGTTTTCGGCGATGTCGGTTTCGAATCCGGCCTTCAGGAGGACGGCGCGGATTGGTCCGAGCTGGAAGCGTGGCGTTGCGGTGATGGCCGGATCGCCGATGACGGTGCCGCCCTTTCCGGCGTGACGAATGCGGCCCGGGCCAAGGACGGTCGAGCCATGGGCGGTCGTGCCGAGCAGGATGCGGTGGTGGCCGGGCAGTGCCTGCCGCATCTGTTCCAGGTTGCCAAGGCCGTTCTGGAGCGAGAGGACAAACGTTTCAGGCGAGAGCCGGCCGTTAAAGGGCCGCAACGATTCGTAGGTGTCGTAGCCCTTGACCTGGACGAGGATCAGCTCAGCGTCAGCGATCTCGCGCGGAGGTTGGTCGGTGGCGCGGACACGGTAGCGGACGACGGTGTTGTCGGTACCCTCGATGCTGAGGCCCAATCGTTCGATGGCTGCGACGTGTTCGCTCCATGTGTCATAGAGCAGGACGTCGTTGCCGGAGGCGGCCAACTTGCCGCCGAACAGCCCGCCCATTGCTCCCGAGCCAATGACGACGATTCGCATCTACAGGCTGCCCCATTCCATCAACTCAAAGTAGCGCAGTGCCGCCGCGATGTAGGTGCGTGCGTAGCGCACGACGTCGTCCAGATCGACATACTCATCGGCCTGGTGGGGCAGCGTCGTGACGCCAGGTCCGTAGGTTACGAGAGGGACGCGCGTCGCTGCCCAGAAGATGGTCCCATCGGTCGAGCCGGGGACGCCGCCGAATGGTGGCGTTTCGCCCGTCTCAGCCTGATGGGCAGCCATGACGGCCCGGACGACCGGATCGGTGGGGTCGGTTTCGGTAGCCGGACGGTTGTCGATGACTTCGACCAGACATGTAACACCGTCAACCGCGCTGGCGGCGGAACATATTGCGGTCGTTACCCGATCGATGATCAAGGAGTGGTCGTTAGTGGGCGCCGTTCTGATGTCGAGCAGTAGTTCAGCGTTGCTGGGGATGACGTTGCCCTGCTCGCGTTCGCCGGCTAGCGCAACGGTCGGGGTCAGGTAGAACGCGCCGAGGAGGGGGTGAGGTGGGTGTTCGGACTGGATCTCGCGCTCCAGCATCCTGCAACGGTTGACGACGAGGCCGAGGGCTGCGATCGGATTCGCGCCCTCCTCCGGCATCGCGCCGTGGGCCATCTTGCCGGTCAGCGTCACTCGCAACCGGATCGCGCCCTTCTGAGCGATACAGACGCGGTCGCCTTCCGGTTCGCAGATGATGGCGGCAGCTGCTCCATCCAGCTCTCCGTCGGCGACGAACGCTTTCGCGCCGCGCATCAGCCCTTCTTCGTCGGCGAGGACCGCCAGCCGGATCGTCCCAGCGAAGGCACTACCGGAGTCGCGGATGGCACGGGCGGCGAACAGCATCGCGGCCAGCCCACCCTTCATGTCGCAGGCGCCGCGACCGTAGAGCCGACCATTGCGAATCTCGCCACCGAACGGATCGACGGTCCAGGCGGCACGGTCACCTGCCGTCACAACATCGGTGTGACCCTCGAAGATCAGCAGCGGGCCGGGACGGGTGCCCATGATTTCGGCGACAATATTTGGACGTTCGGGAGCAACCTCGCGAGACCGGTACGGGATGCACCACTCATTGAGGAGCCGCGTGACATAATGAGCAGCGTCCCGTTCGTTGCCGTCCGGGACGGACGGATCGTAAACGCTTGGGATTCGGACGAGCGCCTGCAGCGCGTCAAGCAACCCGCGTTCGTCGAGCCGCGACTGGGCGGTGGCGATGCGTTGTTCGAGCGAGGTTGTGACGAAATCTGTCTCCAACCGGACACCCTTCGTGCTGGGCCTGATATGGCTGGACCCCGCGCCTATCGTAGCATGGCATAAGCTCCGGCTTTTTGGCGGCGCGTGTACCATTGTGAGCGTAGATCGAGCCACTGGGTTGCATTGAAACGTTCAGTAGTGACAGGTCTCAGCGTGGCATTTGAGCAGCATCACGATTTCGAGAACTTAACCCGCACCGACGCGGAGGCGATTGGTGTGCCCGGCCAGCGTCGGTTCAGGATGATCTTCGGCAATGAGCTCGACGCGATCGTCCTCTGGCTGGAGAAGCAGCAGCTTCAGGCGCTGGGGATGGCGTTCGAGCAGATGCTGGCGCAACTGCGAGCCGCCGGCGTCTCTGAGGCGCGGGTGCTGGACATTGAGCCGTCGCCGACCGGCCCGGTCCCGCCGGGAACGCCGGAGTACACGGTCGGCAGGCTCGCGGTCGGTTTCGACGAGGAACAGGTGCGCGTGATCCTCATGATCCATGATGTCGAAGCCGAGGAAGATTCCAGCCCCACATTCTCGGGCAGGCTTGACCTCCAGCGGGCGGCGACGATGGCGAAGCAGATCGAGGCGGTCGTCTCGGCCGGCCGGCCAACTTGCCCGCGCTGTGGGGCTCCGATTGGCCCAAACGGGCACGTCTGCCCGCATGACAACGGACACTTCCCGCTGAATGCCTGACGCTGATCTGCGCGACCGCGCCACCCAGTTGGTTTCGCGGCGTCTTTGCGATGCTGAGACGCCCGGCGCGTGCGTAGCCATCGTGGTTGACGGCGAAGCTGCATTCGCGCGAGGCGTCGGATCGCGGGATCTGGCGGGACGTGATCCGCTGCCGGACGATGCACGTTTCTACATCTACAGCATTACGAAGATGATGATGGCAGCCGTCGCGCTGCAACTGGTTGAGCGCGGTGTGATCGCGCTGGATCGTTTGGTTCAAGACTACCTGCCTGCGTACCCGCTGGAGACGCCGATCACGATTCGACAGGTGCTGAACCACAGCTCCGGATTGCCTGATTACGGCGGGATGCCGGAGTACGCGGCGGCGGTCCGGTCGAATCCTGAAGGTGCATGGACATCACGAGGAGTTCCTTGACCGGACGCTGGCGTCCGGTCTCATGTTTGCACCCGGCGAAGGTTGGGGATACTCGAACATCGGGTATCTGACGATCAAGCTGCTGCTTGAGCGTGTGACCGGCATGAGCCTGCGGGAGATGATCGCCAGACACATCACCGACGCCACTCGGCCTGTCAGCCACGGTGGTGGCAGAGATCGCTGGATGACACGGATGTCCTGACGCCGGGATATCAGTGGCTGGATTGACCCCGACGGGCCGATGACCGACATCTCGCGACGCTACCATCCCGGCTGGGTGTCGCATGGCGTTGTGATCTCGACGGCGTCGGAACTGGCGCGGATCATCGACGCGATCTTCGATGGACGGCTGGTTCCGCCTGCGTTGCTGCCCGAGATGCTGCGTCCGACGCGCGTGCCGGTTGAGCATCCGCTGTTTGTTGAACCGTCGTACGGGCTGGGCGCGATGCTCGATCCAGGTTCGCCGTTCGGCGCCGTCGCCGGACATGGCGGCGGCGGGCCTGGCTATTCGGCGGGAGCACTCCACTTTCCGAACGTAGGTGGGCGGCGGGTGACGACGGTCGCGCTGGCGAACAGCGACCGGGGGGATCTCGGGTTGTCAATTGCGTTTGGGCTGGCGGAGACAGTCACGACAACGCCGTCTGGTTCCTGACCAGACGGCGTTGCCCATCGAACGTCAGTTAGTACGAGGCGCGGTAGTTCGGGGCTTCCTTGGTGATGACGACGTCGTGGGGGTGGCTCTCGCGGAGGCCGGCCGCGGTGATGCGGACGAAGCGGGCGTTGGCCTTGAGGTCTTCAATCGTGGCAGCGCCGCAGTAGCCCATCGCTTGCCGGAGGCCGCCGACGAGCTGGTAGACGACATTGGCGATCTGGCCCTTGTAGGCGACGCGACCCTCGATGCCCTCAGGGACGAACTTCGCCAGGCTGTCGATGTCCTGCTGGAAGTAGCGGTCCTTCGAGAACGAGCGGGTCTTCATCGCGCCGAGGGAGCCCATCCCGCGGTACTCCTTGTAGCGCTCACCCTGATAGAGGATGACTTCGCCGGGGCTTTCGTCAGTACCGGCGAAGAGGCCACCGAGCATCACGCAGTCAGCGCCGGCGGCGATCGCCTTGGCGATGTCACCGGAGTACTGGATGCCACCGTCGGCGATAACCGGAATTCCGGTGCTCTTTGCCGCTCGACTGCAATCCATAATCGCTGAAATCTGCGGGACACCAGTACCGGCGACGACCCGTGTGGTGCAGATCGAGCCAGGGCCGATGCCTACCTTGACTGCATCGGCTCCAACCTCGATCAGTGCATCAGTGGCGCTGCCGGTCGCGACGTTTCCGGCGACGACCTCGATATGCCAGGTGCGCTTGACCTGCTGGACCATCTCCAGGACGCCACGCGAGTGGCCGTGGGAGGTGTCGACGATAATGACATCGACATTGGCGCTTACCAGGGCTTCACAACGTGCCAACGCTTCTGCGCCAACACCGACAGCAGCAGCGACCCGCAGACGGCCCTGCTCATCGGTCGTCGCGTTCGGATATTGAATCTTCTTCTGGATGTCTTTGACCGTGATAAGACCCTTGAGGTAGCCATGGTCATCAACGACCGGAAGCTTTTCGACCTTGTACTTGTGGAGAATCTCCCTGGCCTGGTCGAGAGTTGTCCCGACCGGGACGGTTACCAGATTTTCGCTGGTCATGAACTCGCGGATCGGCTGGTTGAGGTCGTCTTCAAAGCGCAGGTCGCGGTTGGTCAGGATGCCAACCAGCTTGCCGTCGGGCGTCGTGATCGGGACGCCGGAGATGCGGTAGCGGCCCATGACAGCTTCGGCGTCGGCCAGCATGTTGTCCGGGCCAAGCGTCACCGGCTCGACGATCATACCGGACTCAGAACGCTTGACTTTATCGACCTCGGCGACCTGGTCCTCAATCGAGAGGTTCCGGTGGATGACACCGATGCCTCCCTCGCGGGCCACGGCTATCGCCAACCTGGCCTCGGTCACAGTGTCCATCGGTGAAGAGACAATCGGGATCTTCAGCCGGATGTTTGGCGTGAACCACGCGCTGGTGTCAGCCTGGTTGGGGACGATTTCGGACTGTGCCGGCAGGAGCAGCACGTCATCGAACGTCAGGCCGGTGCCGATGACTTTGTCACTGACGATGCCGTCAGCGCCATAGCTCTCCGCACCGGCGATTTTCTGCGCCTGAGGATCTCCAAGAATGCTCACCGTTTACCTCCTTTGTAGCTGTCAGCCGAGCAGCTATCAGCCATCAGTCCGTTTCGATGTTGGTGACGATTCGACTCTGAAAGTGTTGAACGTTGTTCCGATACACGACATAAGAAAAACACTACGCTGTCCGCCTGTCGACGTCTGATGGCTGACGGCTGATAGCTGATGGCTGATCGCTACCAAGCCCAAGCCGTTGAACGACTTCGGCGCCGAGCAGGCGGTAGGCTTCGGCGCCGCGAGAGGTGGGGTCGTACTCGAAGATCGACATGCCGTGCGAGGGTGCTTCGGCAAGCCGGATCGAGCGCGGGATGAGGGCGTTGAACATCCTCCGGGGGTTGAGCCGGTGGACGTCCTTGACGACATCGATCGCAAGGCGAGTGCGCGAATCGAACATCGTCATGACGAGTCCGAGAATTCGCAACTCCGGGTTCAGCCGCTGTTGGACAAGCTCGATCGTGTTGAAGATCTCGGCCAGCCCTTCGAGGGCGAGGTATTCGGACTGGACCGGGATGACGACAGCGTCAGCAGCGGTCAAGCCATTGAGTGTCAACAGCCCCATCGAAGGCGGACAATCGATGACGATCACGTCGTACTGATGCTGGATCGACTCCAGCGCGCGGTCGAGCCGGTGGTGCGGGCGAGTCAGATCGTTGAGTTCCTTTTCGGCGCCGGCCAGCTCCTTGTTGGCGGCCAGCAGGTCGAGCTCGGGACGGACCATCCGAAGCGCTGACGATTCGACGGAAACGTCATTGAGCAGGACATCGTAGGTCGATGCCAGGACACCACGCTTTTCGACGCCAAGTGAACTGGTTGCGTTGCCTTGCGGGTCAAGGTCGATCAGGAGGGTGCGATGTCCTTCGGAGGCGAGGTAGCAGGCCAGATTGATCGCCGTCGTCGTCTTTCCGACGCCACCCTTCTGGTTTGCCAGTGCGATCACGTTCCCCAAGCACTGCTCCTGCCGAGCGTCGATGCTGAAGCGAAACCATCAACGATTCCAGTACCGAACGTACACGTTCATACCTGGCAAATCGTGATCTGTAATTCTAGCAGACTTTGGGAATACTTCGGGGTCGCTCTCGACGCTACGATCCAGTCGCCAGCTCAGTGAAGACGACGAGGCGCTTGTCGTACTCACGGACCGAGCGATCGAAGGCTCCGTCGCAGGTGATGAGGTTCAGGTGGGAGCGGACGGCGTTGCCAAAGATCCGCTCAAGTGGCGCATCGTCAGCGTTGTAGACCTCCTCCGTGATGACAATGAAACGGAACTCCTGACCATCGGCAGTCACCGTAAAGATCTCGTCGCCGGGATTCAGATCTTCGAGTCGATAGAACACAGCAGGTCCGGTTGTTGAGTCGAGGTGTCCGGCAATGACGGCGTTGCCGGGTGTGCCAGGGGTTGGGCCGCGTTCGTACCAGGCGACGTCGGTGTAGTTGGATGGCACGCCCATCCGGCCCGCTCCATCAACGCCAACCCATTGGACGGCAGTGTCGACTCCGAGCGCGGGAATCCGCAGTCGGACCGGTGGCGGTGCTTGCTCAATCGGGCGCGGGGTTGCCAGAGCCAGCGGAGTGACTGTGGGACGCGGTTCAGGGGTTCTGGAGGTCCGAGTAGAGGGCTCCGTGGATGTCGCCGTCGCACTTGCATAGGTGTCTGGCTGGTCGTCTTCAGATGTGGCTGTCGGCGCGGACGGTTGCGTTGTCTGGGACGGCGCAGTCGGTGAAGATTGAGCAAGCTGGCTCGATGTCGAATCGTCGCCGCAGGCGGTCATGCTTGCGGCGATCAGCAGAGCGGTTAGCAGGTACGTGAGGCGTCTGGCGCGTCGAATCACTTGACTGGTTCCACCATCATGTTCGGGAGAAATTGAAGCTGAGGTGAGCATAACACCCACCCCAGCACGTCAGGTATGGTGCGAGCTTAGCGGACGTCGAGCTGGCCGCCTCCGAAGCTTCGTCGGATGGCCGTGCCGCCACCACCGGTCGCCGGAGCGCCGGGCATCGTGCCGCTGCTGGAGGGCAACCATGGGCCGACGATCGTGAGCACCTCGTCGGGCGTGCGAGGGGTCGCGAAGGCGGCCGGAGAGAAGAGGGTCGTGCCCGGCGCGACGAGGTCGGCCAGTGCTGCGGCATGCATCGCCTCGTTGGCGTGGATGCTGAGTGCGGCTGCCAGGACATCTGGGCTGGTGATTGAACCTGCCGCACCGTGGTAGGCGCTGGCACCGACGGCCTCGACGGTCTGGAAGAACTCGACGACCTCAGCCGGATCGGTCGGTACACCGGAGAAGTCGAAGATCGGCTTTGCGACAGGCGTGCCGCCGAGCGCCTGGATCGTCTGCGTGATGGCGGCAACATGCTCCTGCTCGTGCGCGCCGAATGCCATGAAGTACGTCGCAGCGCGGCCCGAGAGGATGCCTGCGTCGTTGATGGCCTTGTAGGCATCAGCTTCGAGGTATTCAAGAGTCAGGGCGTAGTTGAGGATGTCGAGGTCATTATCGAGTTGCGCCGCGTCGACCGACGGCAGGTTGAGCAGCATGAAGTTGCCGCCACTGGTGCCAAGCGCACTGAGGGCGACGGCTCCGGCACCCATTGCCAGCGAGCCTTTCAGCAGCGCACGGCGGGACATCTGGCGGTCCATCATGAGGGCGGTGCGCTTGTGATTCGATCTCGAAAACATTGACTCACTCCTTTTTCGTGCAGCTCATCGTCGCGGACTGGCAGATCAGCGTCGTTACGCCTCAGGGCCAAGCAGTGGCGTCACGGCATCCAGTACGTCTTCTGGAGCCATCGCCTCAGGGAAGGCGTCAGGGACAGGGTTGGCGTCTGGGTCGATCAGGACACGGACGATGGCGACGTGGTTTGCCTCGGTCTGAACGATGGCGCCAGCTGTCGTGAGGATGCTGCTATCCGTGATCTCGGGTCCCGCGCCGTTGTATGCAGCAACCCCGGTGGCTTCAAGGACTTCTGCCGCTGCCAGGATGCCTTCGGGGGTGCGGAGGTCGCCAAGCGCATCGAAGTTGTACGACGCTCGGGCGGCGACCGGTGTGCCACCTGCGCCGGAGATCGCCTGGGTGAGAGCGGTGACGTGTGCGGCCTCGTGCTCGCCAATCGTCGCGAAGTAGGCGGCGGCATCGCCGGTCAGTACGCCAGCGGCGTTGACCTGCTCATAGAACGCTGCTTCAAGATGCTCGAGCGTCAGCGCGTAGTTCAGAATCTCAAGGTCGTCCATGAAGAACGCTTGTGCCATGCTTGATTCCTCCTCCATATCGGCTCCCACGGCAAAGCCACGGCGTGCTTGAAAGGCATCGCGACGGGCTTTGGGTTGTTCGCGGGAAGCGCGTCGAACTGTATCCGCAGACTACTACGGAGACTGGACGAGGATGGATGAATTGAAGAATGAGGAAGATTTCGGCACGTACACACAGCATCGCCAGTGTCGTCGAAGCGGCGGAAACAGCCCCTTGACACTGGCGATCGCGCGAAACTCGAAATAGTCAGATGATGACATGAAAACGGGCACGTATACGGGAAACAGCGTCACAAACGTATTACAGACGAAGCACGCGCCACAGTTCGTTGGGTTCGGCCATAGGTTGGGACACGCCATACAGTTCAGGGACGCGACTGTTCATCGAATCTACTCCTCAACTCTCTCGATCAGCCGCCTTCTCAAACACGAACAGGTGATTCAGTCCCATCTCGAACGATTCAGCCTTGACGAGTGTGAGCCCATCTGATGAGAAGACGGCTGGTGTCAGACGCGGGTCAAATCCATAGTGCTGTTCCAGGGACATCCCGTCGATCAGCCGAATACGCTTCAGCAGGTTGAGAATCGGGTCGACCCGCTTCGACGGCACGGTGATGATGAGCCTGCCAGATGGGTTGAGGCGTGCCGCGCACTCCCGCGCGATAACGACCTGCATTTCAGGTGGTACGTGCTCAAGTGATGCAAGCATCGTAATCGCGTCAAATCGCTCGTTCGTCGGGAGATCATCGGGAAACCAACCCTTGATCAGCCGATATGTTCCGCGGTCGATAGACTCATCAAGCTCCGGGTCAATGCCGATGCCCTCGGTATACCGGCCGGACATATGCCGAAACAGCGACCCGTCGCCGCACCCGATGTCGAGAAGTCGATTAATGCTGGGAATGTTCGCGGCGGCCTTCCGGATCCGAAGCGATTGAATCAGACGGTCAGTCGCCTTCAACGCGAGACGCCCTTTCGAGCAATGCGACGCTGCTGGAAGCGGCCAGCCACTTCAGCGTCGCTCGATACCACGGTCTAGTTGAACCCGTCGATCTGGTCTTCCGAGCGGATGTCGAGGATGCTGAGCAGGAACGAGGAGAAGAAGATCTGCGTTCCGACGATCATCAGTGTCGCGGCCGCGACCGCTGGACGAGTCGCATCCAGCGGACCCATGTTCCGGTCGAGCCAGACCCAGAGAATCGCGGCATTGATCGCGAATCCGACGCTGAATGCCGCGATTCCGAGCAGGAGACCACGCTCGAGCGTGAAATGACGGTAGAACTTGAGGATGATGCCATCCCGGGCGTCTGGCCAGCGTCGGTACGCGTACGCCTTTGCGGACAGGCCCATCGTCAACACCTGTACCCCGAGAACTGCACAGAGGCAGCCGAGAATGAGGGCATGCACGTCCCAGGCATGACCCGCGAATGGGAGCGGGCCGGGAGTCAGCGCGACAATCAGCAGCAGGCCGATCATCGAAAGCAACAGGCCGGGAGCGAGAAAGAGCCAATCCGGGCTGAGGAGCAGCATGAAACGCAGATGCCGCCAGCCGTCGCGAAAAGAACGTAACTTTGACTCACCGCCGCGCGGGTAGTAGGTGATCGGGACCTCTGTCACACGCAGGTTGGCTCGTGCCGCATTGATGATCAACTCTGACGCGAACTCCATACCCGTCGATTGCACGCGCATCCGATCGTAGGCATCTCGCGTGAAAGCACGCATGCCACTGTGCGCATCGGAGACGTTCATGCCGAACAACCGGTTCAATATCCAGGTCAGGACCGGATTGCCGATGTACTGGTGCAGCCAGGGCATTGCGCCGGGCAGAATCTGTCCGCGAAAGCGTGAGCCGAGCACATAGTCGTGCGCGTCGTTCTGCAACGGCGTGACGAGCCGGCCCAACTCGGTGAAGTCGTAGGTGTCGTCCGAGTCGCCCATGACGAGATAGCGGCCGCGCGCTGCCGCGAAATCCGGCCAGATAGGCGTTGCCGTAGCCCATGCGCGGGACGTGGATGACGCGCGCGCCGCCCTCGCTGGCGATCTCGACCGAGCGGTCGGTTGAGCCGTTGTCGGCGACGATGACCTCACCGGGCAGCCCTGCTTTCTCCAGTCCGATCAGAGCCTTCTCGACGCAGCGACCGATCGTCTCTTCCTCGTTCAGGCACGGCATCACGACCGAGATCATCGGTGTCAGATCAGTTGCCTGATCGTCAGGCGCAAGCGGCTTTTCGAGCGCAATCACGTTGCCTCCGTGATTCATCGGTTGCCTGATTCCGGCACGCGATAGATGACGATATCTGTCCGATCGGGCGTCCCCTCGCGATGGACGGAATCGAGCAGCGGGATGAGGTCATCGAATTTCTCCCGTGCATCGACGAGCCGGTCGTCTTCATCGAATCTGAGCCAGAAACGGATCGACCCCTCATTCACCAACAGATAATCGATTCCTTCTGTCTGTAACGCTTCGAGGGCATCTCTTGGATCCGGGTGCGCTTCCATCAACTCGATCATGTTCACCCCGAGGTGATCGGTTCGAACTGAGTCGATCAGTGACATCGAATAGTAGACCTGCGCTTCGTGCATATACATTGCCGTCTCACCGGGTTGCAGGCGTGCTTCCAGAACGTGAACTGCCCGATAGCTGGCATTCGAATTGAGGTAGGAATCCTTTGACACGCTTCCTAGAACGACGCCCGGAGGACCTTCCCAGTGCGTTAAGAATCCAATGAATAATAACGAAAAGAGTGCTGTACCAAGTAGAGCACCATGCACGACAGGACGTAACATGGTTCGATTCCACGCGGCACGAAGCAAGATCGCAACCACGAAACTGAGCGGTGCGCAGATCGGGAGCAGGTAGCGCAGCTCCTGGAAGCCCAACGCCCAGCCGGCCGTGAACCCGGCTGGGACGAGTAAGAGATAGAGCAACTCACGTCGGAGCTTCATGGCAAGTGGGACGCAGAAGGCGAGTGGGATCAGCAGAAAGAGTGGACTTGGAATAACCCCCGGTGACAGCTCGTAGTCACCGATCTCATACGCGCGGACAGGAAGCATCAGATAGCCCTCGATCGTCCGTGGGCTGAGGATCATGCTGCTGGCGTAGTAGTTCATCAACTCCAGCGTTGAGTCAGTGAAGCCTTTCCCGCCAAAGACCAGCGGCCAGACGGGATTGCCGAGCAGGATGAGGTTCTTGAGATACCAGGGGGAGGCTACGAGTGCAGCGGCTCCGCCAAACGCGAGAGCATCTCCGCCAATGTTTCGAGCCAGACGATCGGCGGACCGATAGCGCCGCCAGCTATCTACGAGAATCAGCAGCCCCAGCGGCGCGATTGCGGTGGCCGCTTGGTACTTACTCCCAAGGGCCAGCCCAGCGAACACTCCCGCCAGGATGAGCCAACGACGATTGCCTGTCAGCCACTCGCTGGCGCTGAGCGGATGACCGTCAACGGCCATGTCACCGGCGTGGAGGGCGGCGACGATCGCCAGGAAGATGAAGCACGCCAACGCGAGGTCGATGTTGGCGATCCGCGACCACATCTGCACCTGTGGGGTCGAGACGAAGATCGCGACAGCGATCCAGGCTGTCAGTCGATCAACGCGGCTGCAGGTGAAACCCCAGAGAGCGACGGCAATGATTCCGCCGAAGGCGGTGTGCAGCAACTGACTGAACGCCTCGCTGCCGAACGCCAATCCGACACCGTAGAGCAATTCCGCCGTCAGCGGCAGGTTCGACCACTCGATCTCCGGGACGGGCTGGATCCAGCCGGTATCGAGAAAGTAACGTGGGGCCGCCAGATGGTATGTCAGCGCATCCCAGTGGTGCGGGGGCGTCAGCGCGCCAAAGATCGTCAGGACGAATGACGATCCAAGAACGGCAACGAGCCCGACAACCGCAGGGCGCACTTCCCGGCCTGAGCGCCACGCGAAGCTACTGATCGCGGCCAGCGTGGCCGTGGCAATGACGAGACCAAGACGGTAGAGCCACTCGTTCAGAAGTCCGACGTTGTACCAGATGATGCCAGCGATCCGTGGCATCTCGATCTCAACCAGGAAGTCACTGAGCCACTCGGCAAAGTCCGGAAGCGGCCCATACGAACCGGGCAGATTCAGTATCAGGAGACATGACGCGACGATCACGGCAGTCATCGTGACGAACGCGACGAGCGGGCGGCGAACAACGCGCCCACAAACATGTCGCACCTGACCACCGGCGGCAACCAGCGTTGTGATATCGGCAATCAGTTCGCGCCGGAGGAGAATCGTGGCGATAGCCACACCGGCGATGAGGACTGGCGACCGGTACAACCCAACCAGACCCAGTGCAAGCGACGCGTACGCGCCGACCCCGAGTCCCAACGCCGTGGCGAAGGCGGCCGTTTCCGCTGGAGATGCCGTGAGACGCAGGGCAGTCAGCACCCAGCGTCCAGCTGCGTGCGCGAGAAGGAGCGCGCACGTGACGAGTACCAGGTCGAAGAGTCGAGCGAGGGGTATGAGGAGACTCGTCTGCGTCGCGTCCATGTTGACGACGGTCAGTTGAGCGCCAAGCAATACCAGCAGCGCGGCAATGGTGACGCCCCACCAGGCGAGCGACGATCGCGATCCTGGAGTTACCGATTCATCGGCAACGGTCATACGCTCGTACTCATGTCGTCCGTGCGGCCTGAACCGGACATTTCTGCATGGGTTGAGAAGCCCTGACACTGTTTACCGACTGACGGCGCATCGACTGCTATTCAACCATCTCCTGAGTAACTGTACGCCTGGAACGTATCACTGGGGTTGCAATATCGGTCGGTCAAGGCTCGCACCATGCTCCGCGTTCGTTGACAGAATGCGTGCGCGCTGATACGATGCGCGGCAATTGAATCGTCCAACGACGATGATCGGGACGAGTACGCATTCGAGCGGCGCGCAGAGAGCCGGCGGCCTGGTGAGAGTCCGGCGCGAACGTGGATGCGGAATGGCCCCGGGAGTCGCGGACCGAACGGCTGTCAGCAATCAGCCGTCAGCCATCAGCCAGATGTCAGGTCGGAAACGGTTCGATCCGTGGCCAGCCGAGCAACAAGCTGATAGCTGATCACTGAAAGCTGAAGGCTCAGTAGTCACCGCCGGGAACTCCGCCGTTATCAGGGAGCGGGATATCGGATGCGCACGACGCATCCCGTATCTGACGAGGTGGACGAACCCCTCCCCCAGCCCCTCCCCTAAGAAGGGAGGGGAGTAGACTGCGGGAATCGGGTGAGTCAACAAGGGTGGTACCGCGGGTGTGCATGATGCACCTCCGTCCCTTCTGGGACGGGGGTTTTTTGTTTGCCCGCGACTGGCAAGAGAACGAGGAACGACGTGGATCTGGGCTTTCGGTTGAGCAGAGGCGAGCGGCGGTCGATCGCGGAGTGGAGCCGGGCGAGTTGGCGACGCAGGTGATGCGTCTGAGCCTGTCCGGGTGAGGTGACGCGCGCCCGACGATCTGCTGATGAACCGAAAGATGAGAGACACGATGATTGAGACGACGATTGAGCGACTGGCACCGAGGCTGCGGCGACGCTACTCGATGTCGCTGGACGAGGTGGCGGCCCTCCGCGATCAGGGAAACGTCATTCCGATCTACCGCGAGATCATGGCCGACATGGAGACGCCGGTCTCGGCCTACCTGAAGCTGGCGAATGGGCCGTACTCGTTCCTGCTGGAGTCGGTCGAGGGGGGCGAGCAACTTGCGCGCTATTCATTCCTCGGCAGCGAGCCGTATCTGACCGTTCGGTTGGAAGACGGTGTCGCCTACGGTAACCAGCGCGGCTACAAGCAGGCGATCCCCTATAGCGACCCAGTGGTCGCTTTGCAGGCGTTTCTGGAGCCATACCGGGCGGTCAACGTGCCGAACCTGCCGCGCTTCCTCGGCGGAGCGGTGGGGTACCTGTCGTACGAGGCGGTGCGCTACTTCGAGAACCTGCCGTCTGCGCCGAACGATCCGCACGGATTTCCAGACGGTGTCTTCATGTTCGTTGACACGATGGTCGTCTTCGATCATCTGGAGCGGCGGATCAAGGTCGTCTCGCACGTGCATGTCGATCCGGCGACACCAATCGAGCAGTCGTATGACGAGGCGGTCGGACGCATCGAGCAACTGGCGAGGCGGCTGGAGACTGCAAGGCCGGAAGTGCCGGTCGGCGACAGGCCGCTCGATCCTGTGCCGGTCCGTGAGCGGGCGCGGCACAACATGGGCCGCGACCAGTACGACACGATGATCGAGAAGGCGAAGGAGTACATCGCGGCCGGTGATGTCTTCCAGGTGGTCCTCTCGCAGCGGGTCGAGGTCGAGACGGGCGTTCACCCGTTCACGCTCTATCGCGCATTGCGGGCAGTCAACCCGTCGCCGTTCATGTTCTACCTTCAGATGGGCGACGAGCAGATCGTTGGCGCATCGCCGGAGGCACTGATCCGACTCGATGGCCGCGAATTGACGACGCACCCGATCGCCGGGACGCGGAAGCGTGGTCGGAACGAGGCTGAGGATCGTTGCGCTTGAAGTCGAGCTGCTGAGCGATGACAAGGAACGCGCCGAGCATGTCATGCTGGTCGATCTGGCGAGGAACGACATCGGCCGGGTCGCGACGCCGGGGATCTGTCAGAGTGCCGGTGCTCCTGCAGACTCAGCGGTTCTCGCACGTCATCCACCTCGTCTCGCATGTGACAGGCGAGTTGCGTGAGGGCCTCTCGGCCATCGACGCGCTGCGAGCCTGCTTCCCGGCCGGAACTGTTTCCGGTGCGCCGAAGATCCGGGCGATGGAGATCATCGCCGAACTGGAGACCGACCGACGTGGGTTCTACTCGGGTTGCGTCGGCTATCTGGCGTATTCCGGCAACATGGACATGGCGATGGCGCTGCGGACGGTGGCAGTTCGCGACGGGACGGTCGTCATGCAGGCTGGCGGCGGGATCGTCCACGACTCGACGGCCGACTTCGAGTACCAGGAGACGCTGAACAAGATGGGCGCCGCGATGCGGGCGCTGGAGGTGGCTGAGGAGATTGAGGCGGGGATTCGGGACGCGGAGCATTCGACGCGGGACGCGGATGCTGATGAGGAATGGGCTTCTGATCTGCTGGTAAAGGAGGTGGTCGGGTGATTCTGTTGATCGACAATTACGACTCGTTTACCTACAACCTGTACCAGTATCTGTGCGAGCTTGGGGCAGAGGTTCAGGTCGTTCGGAATGACGCGATCACTGTTCATGAGGTGCGCGAGATGCGACCGGAGCGGATCGTGATCTCACCGGGTCCGTGCACGCCTGCTGAGGCAGGCGTCTCAGTCGATCTGATCCAGGAGCTGGCCGGACAGGTGCCGATCCTGGGTGTCTGCCTGGGACATCAGGCGATTGGGGCGGCGTTCGGGGCGAGGGTCGTCCGGGCGCCGATGGTGATGCACGGTAAGACCAGTAGCATTACCCACGACGGCCGCGGTATCTTCAGCGGCCTGCCGAACCCATTCACGGCGACCCGCTACCACTCGCTCCTCGTCGAGGAGGAGAGCCTGCCGGACTGTCTGGAGATCACGGCCCGCTCCGAGGACGGCGTCATCATGGGGCTGCGCCACCGCGAGTGCGACATCAGCGGTGTCCAGTTCCACCCCGAATCGATCCTGACGACCGGTGGACATCGCCTGCTGGCGAACTTCATCGGTGCGGTCAGCCATCATCCATCAGCAGTCAGCCCGATCGGATACTAGGGGAGGTCGAACCATGTTGAAGCCACAGATTCAGGCGGTCGTCGAGGGGCAGACACTGACGCGCGACGAAGCCAGGCGCGCGATGGAGATCATCATGAACGGCGAGGCGTCGCCAGCCCAGATCGGATCGTTTCTGATGGGGCTGCGGATGCGCGGCGAGACGGACGAGGAACTGGCCGGGTTCGCCGAGGTGATGCGTGCGAAGGCCGTTCATGTCCCGCTCGATGACATCGGGCCGGTCGTCGACACCTGCGGAACCGGCGGCGACGGCGCACACACGTTCAACATCTCGACGACGGCAGCGTTCGTCGTGGCCGGGGCAGGCGTCAAGGTCGCCAAGCACGGCAACCGGGCGGCGACCAGCCGTTGTGGGTCGGCCGACGTGCTGGAGGGGCTGGGTGTCAAGATCGAGCTTGCGCCGGAGCAGGTGGCCGAGTCGATCGAACGGGTCGGTATCGGCTTCATGTACGCGCCGGCGTTCCACCCCGCGATGCGATTCGCTGGCCCGGTCCGCCGCGAGATCGGAGTTCGGACGGTCTTCAATCTGCTCGGGCCGATCACGAACCCGGCCGGGGCGCAGCATCAGGTGATCGGCGTCCCGACGGCCGAGGCGGCGCTCTCGGCTTGCGCGGGTGCTGGGGCTGCTCGGTTCGCAGCATGCGCTGGTCGTCCATGCCCACGAGGGGCTGGACGAGATCGGCGTGGCTGGCGGAACGACGGTGGCGGAGATGCTGATGCGCGAGAGCGCGTGGGTGACGACCTACGATGTGACGCCCGAGCAATACGGCTTCGAGCGTCGCGAGCGTGATGCCGTCCGGGGCGGGAGCGTGGCTGACAACGTCGAGATCGTGAACGCCGTCCTGGCGGGAGAGCGGGGCGCGCACCGCGACATCGTCCTGCTGAATGCGGGAGCTGCACTCTATGCGGCCGACGTTGTTCCCAACATCGCGACTGGCATTCAGGAAGCCACAGAGTCGATTGACACCGGAGCGGCCCGCGAGCGGCTGGCCGCGCTGGTCTCGCTGACGACACAGATGGGCGTCGCCGAGAAGGCGGCCGCATGATGGTCGGGACGACGACGGGAACGTACCTCGACCGGATCCTGGAGAACACCGCTGCTGAGCTGGGGCGTCGCAGGGCGCTGACTCCCCTGGCCGACGTGCAACGGGCAGCCACAGAAGCGCCAGACGTGATTCCGTTCGCTGTTGCGCTGCGCGGGGCTGGGGTTACAGTCATCGCCGAGGTCAAACGCGCGTCGCCATCGAAGGGGCCGATCGCGCCAGATGTCATCGCGACCGATGTCGCCGGGGAGTACATCGCTGGCGGCGCGGCGGCGATCTCGGTGCTGACCGATGAGGTGTTCTTTCGAGGCACGCTCGAAGACCTTGAGGCGGTTTCGTCGCTGGGACGAATCTCGACGCCGCCGACGCCGGTTCTCCGCAAGGACTTCGTGATCGATGCCTATCAGATCGTCGAAGCGAGGGCGGCGGGAGCGGCGGCGATCCTGCTGATCGTCGCCGCGTTGGAGCCATCGCTCCTGGCCACGTTGCATGGTGTCGCGAGCGGATATGGACTGGACGTACTGGTAGAAGTCCACGATGAAGCCGAGCTTGAGGTGGCGCTTTGCATTGGCGCGACGTTGATCGGCGTCAACAATCGCGACCTGCGCTCGTTCACCGTCGATCTGGCGACGACCGAGCGGCTGGCAGCGCTCGTGCCACCGGAGGTGACATTGGTTGGCGAGAGCGGCATCCGGACACGGGCCGATGTCGAACGGCTGGGTCGGGCTGGAGTCCACGCAGTGTTGGTGGGCGAAACACTGATGCGCGCGCCGGACCGGGCCGCGGCCGTCCGGGAACTCATCACATGACGCTGGTGAAGATCTGTGGCATCCGTGAGGTCGAGCACGCGCTGGTGGCGGTCGAGGCCGGGGCCGATTTTCTCGGTCTGGTCTTTTATCGACCCAGTCCGCGCTTCGTTACAGTTGAGCAGGCGCGGGCAGTACACGAGGCTGTTAGTCAGGTCGATCCCGATGGCCGGGTTCGCCTGGTCGGGCTGTTCGTGAATGAGACCACCGAGCGGATGAACGTTGTCGCCGCCGAGGTCGGGCTGGACGTGATCCAGCTCTCGGGTGACGAGCCAGCGTCGATCATCGCGGAGCTTGATCGGCCAGCGATTGCCAGCATGCGGATCGACTCGTCGGGGAAGGTGAACGAGGAGGGACGCTTTCGCGAACTGACTGCCGCCGCCCCTATGGCGATCATGGTCGACGCCCACGTGCCCGGATTGTATGGCGGGACTGGTACCGTCGCCGACTGGTTCGTCGCGACCGACTTTGCGCTGCGTTATCCGGTCATTCTGGCCGGAGGACTGCAGCCAGCAAACGCCGCTGAAGCCATTAGACGGGTCAAGCCGTTCGCGATCGACGTATCGAGCGGCGTCGAGACCGAGGGCGTGAAAGACCCGGCCAAAATCCGCGCGTTCATCGCTGCGGCGAAGACTGCCAGCAACGTTGCACATTCGGCTCGCTGAGCCCCGACATATTGAGGAGAGCAGCATGGCATCGACTGCAACCAGGCCAATTGAGGCGAACACCCTGCCCGACGCACACGGTCGTTTTGGCGAATTCGGCGGCATCTATGCGCCGGAGACGCTGATGCCGGCTGTTCGCGAGTTGACGAAGGCATACACACATTACAACGACGATCCGGAATTTCACGCCGAGCTGGAAGAGTTGCAGCGTGAGTACATCGGGCGGCCGACGCCGCTGACGCTGGCGGCGAATCTGTCCAACCGCTGGGGTGGCGCTCGGGTCTACCTGAAGCGTGAGGACCTGGCCCACACTGGCGCCCACAAGATCAACAACGCGATCGGCCAGGCGCTGCTGGCGAAGCGGATGGGTAAGCAGCGGATCATCGCAGAAACCGGCGCCGGTCAGCACGGCGTCGCGACGGCGACGGCCTGCGCACTGATGGGGCTGGATTGCATCGTCTATATGGGAGAGGTCGATGTTCACCGGCAGTCGCTCAACGTCTTTCGGATGAAGCTGCTGGGGGCTGAGGTGCGCCCGGTCACGAGCGGTTCGCGGACGCTGAAGGACGCGATGAACGAAGCGATTCGCGACTGGGTGACGAACGTCGAGAGCACGTACTACATCATCGGCAGCGTGGCCGGAATGCATCCGTACCCGATGATGGTACGCGACTTTCAGGCCGTGATCGGCCGCGAGGCACGCGAGCAGATCATCGAGAAGACCGGCACATTGCCAAAGGCCGTTGTAGCCTGCATCGGCGGCGGCTCGAACGCGATGGGCGCCTTCTACGCCTTCATTCCGGACGCCAGCGTCGAGCTGGTCGGTGCGGAAGCGGCAGGATACGGGCTGGAGAGCGGCAAGCACTCGGCCAGTCTGACGGCGGGGAGCGTCGGAGTTCTCCACGGCTCGAAGTCATATGTGCTCCAGGATGAGCACGGCCAGATCCTCGAAGCGCACTCGATCTCGGCAGGGCTCGACTATCCGGGGGTTGGACCTGAGCTGTCCTATCTCAAGAGCATCGACAGGCTCCGGACGGACGGCGTCACCGACGACCAGGCGCTGGAAGCGCTCAACTGCTCTGTCGAGACGGAGGGGATCATCCCGGCGCTCGAATCGTCGCACGCGATCCACCTGGCCGAGTCGGTCGCGAAGTCGTACTCGACGGATGACTCGATCATGATCAACCTGTCAGGCCGCGGCGATAAAGACATGCATACCGTCGCGGATGCGCTGGGAGTGACCCTGTGAGCACGACGGAGACCGATTCAGTCAATGGCAAGCAGCAGGCAGAACTCCCGCATCGCGCGACGCCTTTGCTCGCGCTGAAAGCCGAAAACCGCGCTGCGTTGATGCCCTTCGTGACGCTGGGCTGGCCGGAGTTGGGAGATACCGAGCGGATGGTGCCGGCATTGGTCGACGGTGGCGGCGACATGATCGAGATCGGTCTGCCGTTCTCCGACCCGATCGCTGACGGGCCGACGATCCAGAAGACGAACCAGCGAGCGCTGGAAAACGGGGTCGAAGCCGACCTACGGGCTGGAGGTCGTCCGGCGGTTGCGGGCGAGCGGCGTTGGTGTGCCGTTGCTGTTCATGGGATACTACAACCCGATTTTCCAGTTACGGCCTCCAGGAGTTCGCTGCCGCCTGTGCCGACGCCGGTGTCGATGGGCTGATTGTTCCTGATCTGCCGCCCGAGGAAAGTGACCCGCTGCTCGATGCCTGCCGGACCAACGGACTCAACCTCATCTATCTCATCGCGCCAACGAGCACGCCGGAGCGGGTCGATGCCGTCATCGAGCGCGCCAGCGGCTTCATCTACCTCGTCGCGCTCACCGGTGTCACCGGCGCGCGCAGTGACCTGGCAGCCAACCTTGCCGACTACATCGCGCGGGTGCGGCGGAAAACCGACCTACCGCTGGCCATCGGCTTCGGGATCTCCACCCGCGCGCATGTCGAGCAGGTGGAACACCTGGTCGATGGCGTCATCTGCGCCAGCGCGCTCCTGAACAAGCTGGATGGAGTCGCGTCTGAGGATCTGCCACGGGTTGCGAGGGAGTTTGTTGAGGAGTTCCGCGGAGGTAAGTCGCCGACGCGTCACGGAGAATGCAGGAAAGACCATGACCGTTTGCCGGGCCATTCGGGGGGCGACGACCGCCGAGCAGAACACCGCCGAGGACATCTCGAAGCGACCGAGGAGCTGTTGCGCTCGATCATGCACTATAACGAGTTGCAGGTCGGACGATTTGGTCAGCATGATCTTCACGACGACGACCGATCTTAACGCAACCTTCCCGGCTGTCGCGGCACGTGGGATGAACATGGGTCTGGACCTGATCCCGCTGATGTGCGCACACGAGATGAATGTGCCGGGAGCACTCGACATGGTCGTTCGGGTCATGACGCACGTCAATACGGATGTCCCGGCCAGCGAGATCAAGCACGTCTACCTGCGCCGCGCGACGGAGCTTCGCCCTGAGTGGGGGCGGGAGCCGGTTGGTGCGGCGGGAGTCGGGAGTCGGGAATAGGGAATCGGCGTTTCGCATAGGGGTGGCCGCAGCCTCGCCCTTTCCGGACCGCACGGGTATCAAGCAGGGCGAGGCTGCGGCCGTCGCCCCTACGCGGGAGAGCAACGCATCACGCATTACAGGGGAGAGAGGGATAGATCATGATCGTCATCATGCAGCATGGGTACACGAAGGAAGACCTCGATCGCGTTGTGGCGCGAATCGAGGAGGCAGGGTTGCGGACGCATCTGTCGATCGGCGACAACACGGCGATCGTCGGCGTTGTCGGGGTGCCGATTCCGCCGGAATTGCAGCAGGATCTCGAAGTCGTCGCGGCGTCGAGGAGGTGCTGCGGGTCACCAAGCGCTACAAGCTGCCAAGCCGCGAGTTCCATCCGGAGCCGACCGTCATCAACGTGCGCGGCGTGACGATCGGCGGCGACGACGTCGCCGTCATCGCCGGACCGTGCTCGGTCGAGTCCGCGCGAGCAGACGCTGGAGACGGCGCGGGCGGTCAAGGCGGCCGGCGCGCACATCCTGCGTGGCGGGGCGTTCAAGCCGCGCACGTCGCCGTACGAGTTCCGCGGGCTGGGCGAAGAAGGGCTTGCAGATCCTCGACGAGGCGCGCAGCGAGACCGGGATGCCGATCATCACCGAGGTGCTGACACCGAGCGATGTCGACCTTGTCTCGCGCTATACCGACATCTTCCAGATCGGCGCGCGCAACTGCCAGAACTACCTGCTGCTGGAGGAGGTCGGCAAGACCGGGATGCCGGTCATGCTCAAGCGCGGCATGAGCGTCACGATCGAAGAGTGGCTGATGGCGGCCGAGTACATCATGGCGCAGGGCAACCCGAACGTGATGCTCTGCGAGCGCGGCATCCGGACGTTCGAGACCTACACCCGCAACACGCTCGACCTCAACGCCATCCCGGTCATCAAGAGGCTGAGCCACCTGCCGGTCTTCGCCGACCCGAGCCACGGCACCGGCAAGTGGTACCTGGTGCCGGCGATGGCGCTGGCGGCGGTGGCGGCCGGAGCTGACGGCCTGATGATCGAGGTCCACCCGAACCCGGACCACGCCCGCTCGGACGGCGCCCAGTCGCTGACGTTCGAGAATTTTGCCAAGCTGATTCCGCAGATCGACGCGGTCGCGCGCGCGGTCGGCCGGTCAGTTGTCGAACAGGAAGCGGCTGTTCTGGCAGATTAGCCAGCACCCCCGACGAACTCCGCACCTGAGAGCCCCACTGCCACTCGGCGGTGGGGTTTTCAACGCCTCTACGAACCGGATACCGCGAGTCAGCGAGACGCCGCCGATGCGTTGTCCCGCGCCATGTTGGCGGCCAGCGCCCGGAGGATGGTTTTGATCTGGAAGAGCGTCAGGCCGGGGTGTTTGCTGAGAATGCGAGTGACGAGGCCGGTGATATGCGGGGCGGCGAAGGAGTTGCCGGTCGCAGTGATCCAGCTACCGTCCTTCCACGGGACACGGACGTCGATGCCGGGCGCGCCGAACTCGACCGGTGGGGCCGGGTTGTAGTAGAAGCGTTCGGGATCGTGAACATCGTGGGCGGCAACCGAGATGACGGCGGCGTCCAGTGACGGGTAGCTGAGGACAGCCAGGTTATTGGCGGCGCAGACGAGCGCGACGTTGCGGAAGTAGGCCAGGTCGGCCAGCTCAGCGAAGAGTGGCGCGTACTCCTTCTTGGTCGATCCGAGACTCAGGTTGCAGACGTGAATGCCGTGATCGATCGCCCAGCGCAGGCCAGCCGCGAAGACCGGACCTTTGCCCATCAACCCGGCACCAAGCACCTTGATACTGACGATCTCGCAGTCGGGCGCCAGCTGGCGGATGATGCCGGCGCAGGCCGTCCCGTGGCCGTAGGCGTCGTCGTGTGGATTTGCATCGACGGTGATGTGGCGATCGATCTGATCAATCGCGACGAACTCCTGCACCCCACCGACGGCTGGATGAAGGGCGTCGATGCCGCTGTCGATGACGGCGACTCGGACTCCGGCTCCGGTGCTACCACCCCAGGCCCATTCGGGGGTAATGTCGTCCAGTCCGGATATTGGCTGGATGTGCTTGAGTGCGTCTGGGGTGAATGCGGCGCTCCAGGCGGGGCGAACCGTTGACATCAGTGGCCACCGCCGAAATTGAAGCTGATATCACTCATCTCCGGTGTCTCACTCGGGGCTGCGCGCAAATAGTCAAGGAATCCCCGCAGGATCGCGCTGCACGCCTCGGTCGCGAGGTCACCGTGGGAGGCGATGTCATTGACGAGGCCGGCCAGGTTGAGTGAGCGTGCGTAAGTCGAGTCGCGCTCCAGGTCGAGCGTGAACTGTTCGACCCGATCCGATCCGACCGGTGCGGGCGTCCCGCCAGCCGCCCACGTCAGCAGCGCGCCGTTGAGGAGCGCCGTCAGGTCACGCTGGCCGCGTGCCTGCTCGATCGCGGCGGCGGCCTGCTCGGCGAAGAGCGAGAGCTGATTCATGTCGTCGGGAGAGAACGATGCCGCTCCATGCTTATCGAGTAGCTCGAGGACGCCGATGACCTGCTCGTCGTAGAAGACTGGCACACAGAGGATGCTCTGCGGCATGTAGCCAACTGACGCGGCGATGTCGGCCGCCTGACGCGGATCGTTGCTGGCATCCGAGATAGCCATCGGCTGGCCGCTGACGGCGACCAGACCGGCGATGCCGTGCCCGAGCGGGACGCGAAGCCTGCGGACCTCGTCTGCCTTCGGGCCGAGGGCGGCGGCGAAGGTCAACTCCTCATTGTCGACATCGACGAGAAAGATCGCTCCTGAGTGTGCGCCGATCACATTTGCAGCCGACGAGAGAATCGTGTCCAGCAGTCGGTTGTGTGCGTCCGGCGCCGAGATCGTGCCGGCGGTGGCGACATGCGTCAGCCAGTGGCGCAGCTCACCGGCAATCTGCTCACCGGAGATTTGATCGCGTAGTCGCTCAATCTCCGCCGTCTGGCGGACAATCAATGCGTTCGCCTGTTGCAGGGCGTCGTCAGCCACAGTTCGTCCTCCGGGTTGGTGCGGTTGGTGGGAACTATAGCGTGTTTTCGTGACGCGTGACGCGGGAGCGTGTCACGTCAGGTGTCATGCAAACGTCAGGTGCGGGAAGCGTTCGTGGAGTCGGTCGATGCCGGCCCGGGTGAGATAGGTGGCGCGGACGGAGAGTTGCTGGAGGTGTGAGTGGGCGAGCAGGTGCGGGATCGCGTCGTCGTCGATCGATGTACCTGCAATGTCGAGTCTTCGGAGAGCCGGCAAGTGGGCGATCGCGGACAGCGACACACTTGTGATGCGTGTTCCATTGAGGTTGAGCGAGCGCAGGCGATCGAGGTTACCGAGGCATCCGAGCCCGATGCCGGAGATTTCGGTCTGGCTGAGATCGAGATGCGTCAGCGCGCTCAAGGCTGCCAGCTGACGCATTCCGCTGTCTGTCAGTGACGTCCGATGCAGGTCAAGTTGGGTCAGACGCCTGAACTCGATGAGGTGCGAGACAACACGGTCGCTGATCGGCGTTGCGCCGAGATTCAGGCGGCGCAGGCGTGACAGCCGAGCCAGCGGACGAATTCCAGCATCGCCGACTTTGGTCCGGGAGATGTCGAGTGATCGCAATTCGGAGAGCATCGAGAGCGGCTCGGCGGCGGCGTTGCCGATCGGAACGTCGTGGAGGCTCAGGCGGCGCAGGTACCGCAATTCGGCCAGCCGCGATGCTCCTCGGTCACTGAGCGGAGCGTGTGCGATTGCAAGCGACTGGAGATCGGGCAGGCGTTTCAGGTGATGCAGACCGGCGTCTGTGATCCGATTGGCGCGCAGGTCGAGTTCGTAGAGCGTCGTGAAGCCCGCGATCGTCGCGAGACTCGCGTCGGTCGTTGCGGTGTACAGCAGACCGAGTACCCGCAGCGCTCGCAGAAAACCGAGGCTGTCGAGGCCGTCGTCGGTGATGCCTTTTCCGGTCAGCCTGACATCGCGCAGGAGTTGCAGGGGTTCCAGCAGGACGAGGTCGGACGATGCCAGCGGCAGGTGGCCGTTCTCGAAGCGGACGAAACGTCGGCTCGGCAACCGAATTCTACCGCGAGCCTCATCAACGTCGATCCAGCGCAGGTCATCTCCGAGTGCGTAAAGCCGTCCAATCGCTCGGTCATCTGGAAACGTCGCGTCGAACCAGTCCGTGTCGTCCAGCAGGCTGAACCGGTCGGCCGGTTGTCCATCGAGCCGGGCAAGTCCACGAAGGACCCGCGGGTTGGCGCGGTCGGTCGATGCGATGAGGCCGGTCGGTCCGACTCGTTCGATGGCGCGACGATCGGGCATCACCCGCCACCGGACATTGTCTGCCGCACGAGATCGTCGTACTGGTGGGAGAGAGCGTGACGTTCCATCTCTGCCGTTGTCAGCTCGGCGCGCAGGTCCGATTCAAGACGATCGAGCAGTGTCGGCTCACGCTCGACTCGCTGCCAGAGTTGATGCAGGCTGGACGCACGGAGCGCGGCCAGTTCGCCAATCCGCTTCGCGAGTGCCTCCTCAAGCCGGGCGATCTCGGTAGTCGCCCAGGAGATCCGCGCGCTGCGGGTCGGTCCGGGAATGTCGAGATCCACCGCAGGCAGTTCCAGTTCCAGGTCGAGCAGTGTTCCGAGGTCGTTCATCTCCATCGCAACGTTGATCCGGCGCATGACGTCCTCGTGCCGGGCACGCTGGACATCGCCGGCTGCAACGTCGGGATGGAACTTGCGCGCCAGCTTGCGGTACTGCGTGCGAAGTGCTGCAGCCACCTCCGGCACGGGTGGTGGCGGTAACGCCTCGACACGCTTGCGGGCGCCTGAGGCGTCGCGGGCTTCAGCATTGACGCGTTCTCGCTCGGCTGCGAACTCGCGTTCGATCGTCTCCTCGATCGCCCGCCAGGCGTCGATCGACTCTTGAAGCGCGACAATCCGGCGCCGGAGGATGGCGATCTCCAGATCAGTACGGTCGACCTCGACCATCAGGACGCCGATCCGCGCGTCGTAGCGCGATTCGAATACAGTCAATGTCGTCCGCAGTTGTTCCAGGTCGGCGACGGCTGCCGCTAGTTCCTCGCGCAGACCTCTCGATCCGCACGCGAAGCTGGTTCTCCTCATGCGTGGCGGGGTCGAGGGCAGGCGAGAAGCTACGGCCCGTCATGCAGGCCGCCTTGGGAGAGTTGGACATGTTGACGCTCTCAGAGTCCTCATCAACCGAGTATACGTGGCTCGGTTGCCGTGACACGTCGGCAGCGATCGCCTGTTCGTACTGATCTCTTCAGGAGACGAGTCGCCGCTCCGTTCCGTCCGCTGCCGGCCCCGCCTCGACTAGCGCAAGACAGCGGGTAGCACCCGCCAGCAGACCTCGGCACGATGGCCGCCGCCGGTGGCGCTGGCGTAGCGGTCGAGGGCGGCTCGGTGGTCACCGAGGTCGCGGAAGATGACCGGTAGCTGGCTGGGGTAGCAGTCGATTGCCCTGCACTTGCGCTCGAAGGCATCGTCGTCCAGATAGGTAACGCGCGCCTCGCGGACAGTGCCGCGCGCGAGCCGGTCGGTGACGGCGCGGGCATTGTCGATCACGTAGGGAACATCGGCGTAGGCCCAGACGCTGGCGCCTCGGGCGGCCAGGCGACGGCCGGCACGGAACGCGAGCTGGTGGTCAACGTGGTTGCCGGCGGCGAGTGGGACGACGTACTGTTCTGCGTTCAGCGACGTAAGCTCAGTGACCAGTTGGTCGATCAGGGCGAGATCCCCATCGAGCAACGTGCCGAACAGCGCGTCGTCGGAGGAGTAGGTGGGACTCCGGTAGATCGCGTCGAGGTGATCGAGCCACAACGGCGAGACGCTGTCACCGAGTGCGAGCGCGGCGGCCTCGTCCTCAGCGCGACGCGCGGCAGCGACCGAACCAGCTTCAACACCCCAGCGGTCGTGCTGAAATTGCGCGAAGTCGCTGATAGCTTCAGATGGCTGGCCAGCGAAGAGCGTCACAATGACGGGGGCGCCGACACGAGCCGCCAGTGCGACGGTTCCTCCACAAGAGAGCGCAACATCATCAGGGTGTGGAGCGACGAAGACGGTAGTGCCGCGTGGCATCAGGCGCTGCCTCGAACGCGGGTATCGCCGACACGTCGAGTGATGCGCTGCTGGTCGAAGTATTCGAGGACGGCCTGGGCGTACTTGCGGCTACTGCCGAAGTGGTCACGGAACTGTGCAAGGGTCAGGCTTCCGTTCTCTTCGATCAGGCGCAGCGTCTCCCGTTGGATCTCGGCCAGTTGAGACGCGCCGAAGACAACGTTGTCCGGCAGGCGCACGATCTGGCCGAGGTCGGCCATCGCTGCCAGCAGGTCGGGGCCGATTCTGAAGCCGTCAGCGGCGGGCGGCGAATTCGGGTTCTCAGCCAGAGCGGCCACGAAACGATCGGACGCGGCCTGCTGCGGTTCGGTGAGTTGAATCGTGTGCCCGGGAAGCGCCAGCAGACTGCCGAGATCGACAATGACGCCGCGAGCGACGATTGTCTGCATCAACGCATCGGACGTGCGGCCGGCGAGATTGACGCGACTCTTGACCTCTTCCCTTGGCATCCCACGCCGCAAGTGGTGGCGGCCGTGGAAATCGGTCAGCAGCTTGACGACGGATGCCGCGCAGCGCTCGACCCAGTCAGAGCGCGCAATGAGGCGATTTGGCGCAAGCGGCTCGACGACGCCCGAGCCAAGCACAACGATGTCTCCAGCGATGATGGCTTCGTGCGCCAGTTCGCGTGCCTCGTTGAGGTCGATCTCCAGTCGATCAGCGATTGCTCGCACCTCGGCTGGGCCCGCAGCAAGGACTTCGAGCAATCGCTCGGCTAGTGTGCCGGTCGCCTTCGTCTCCAGTGCCTGGATGACATCGCTTCGAAAGCGGCGGTGGCGGCGCGGATGCGGGTCGATGACCTTGCCACCACCGATCGTCAGGCTTGGCGACGGCTGGCGAATGATAAAGCGGTCGCCAGCCGCGGTCGTGATTGCCTGAGACAGGCGGAACTGGACCCAGCCTTCGTCTCCCGGCAGGAGCCGTTCGGCGTCCAGTAACGTCACATTACCGAGTGCTTCGGAAGCACCGATGAACAGATCGATCGGGTCGTTCTGTTCCAACGGCCCCGGCGCGTCGTGCGTCAGGCGTAAGCGCGCATCGACGATCGTCGTCGGCTCCAGCCAGCCCGGTGTCGTCAGAACGTCGCCACGAGTGATCGCGTCACGCTCGATTCCCGAGAGGTTGACGGCCGTTCGCGCTCCTGGCAGGCCGCGTTCGCTCTTGCGTCCGTGACTCTGGATGCCACGAATGCGCGCGCGGGTGCCGTCCGGCAAGAGTTCGACCTCCTGGCCGACCTCGAGCGCGCCGCCGAGCAGCGTGCCGGTCACAACTGTCCCGAAGCCGGCGACGGTGAAGGCACGATCGATCGGTAGTCGCGGCTTGCCGGTATCGGAACGTTCGGGCATCGCCAAAAGGATCGTCGCCAGTTCGGCCTTGAGGTCGTCGAGCCCTACGCGAGTGGTTGATGAGACTGCAACAATCGGTGCATTGGCGAGGGCAGTTCCAGCCAACCGCTCGCGCGTTTCTTCCGTCACAAGCTCGAGCCACTCATCATCAACCAGGTCACGCTTGGTCAGGACGACGATACCGCGCTCGATATCGAGCAAGTCGAGGATGGCGAGATGCTCGGCAGTCTGCGGCATCGGCCCCTCGTCGGCAGCGATGACGAGCAAGGCAGCGTCGATGCCCCCGACGCCGGCCAGCATGTTCTTGATGAACCGTTCGTGGCCCGGCACGTCAACGACCGAGACGCTCATCTCGCCGGGCAATTCCAGCCAGGCGAAGCCGAGGTCGATCGTCATCTCCCGCTCCTGCTCCTCCCGGAGACGATCGGGATCGGTGCCGGTAAGCGCCTTGACAAGCGTCGACTTGCCGTGATCGACGTGTCCAGCCGTCCCGACAACCCAGGTTGGCCGGGCGGCAATCATCGGGCTGGTGGTGAGTCTTGCAGTTGCCATCGAGTCCATCTTCACAAGCCGGGCGGCACGCCTGAGTATAGCAACCGGCCCGTAGAGCAGTTGGCGGGGTCCGTGCGAAACTGGGCGAAGGCTGGGCACGAAGCATGAGGGATGGGGAAGGGGAGAGAGCCTTGACGCATGCCCAACCAACGAGCAGCGCACCGGCGCTGGGGAGTACGTGGACGACGCTGTCTGGTCTGCGCTGTCACGCTGTCATCAGCGTCAAGCCAGCGCCGCCGATTGCGCCGCAGATCGTCCTCGTCCACGGATACGCGGTATCGAGCAGCTATATGATCCCAACCGCCGAGCGGCTGGCCGGTCGCTTTCCGGTCTTTGCTCCTGACCTGCCTGGCTACGGCCTGAGCGATAAGCCGGAACGAGTGCTGGACGTGCCGGAACTGGCAGACGTCCTGGCTGGGTGGATGCGGCGAAGACACATCACATGCGCCGTACTGGTCGGCAACTCGTTCGGCTGCCAGATCATCGCCGATCTGGCGGTACGCTATCCGGAGATGGTCAGCCATGCCGTTCTAGTTGGGCCGACAGCCGACGCGTCCGCACGGACGTTGGCGCAGCACGTCTGGCGGCTGGCTCTCGATCTGCTGCACGAGCCGCTAGCCCTGTGGCTGCTTCAGGGACTTGACTACCTTCGTTTCGGTGTACGCTGGCAGTGGAAGACGGCTCGCTTCATGATGCGCGACCGAATCGAGGAGAAGATGCCGTTGATGCCGATGCCGGTGCTTGTCCTGCGCGGCGAGCACGACCCGATTGCGCCGCAAGGCTGGATCGAGCATCTCGCCCAGCTCGCGCCGAACGGGACGGTTGCCGTTGTCCCAGGGGTCGCGCACGCATTGAACTACACTGCACCGGACGCCTTGGTCTCGGCGATCGAACAGTTTCTCGCTGGCAGCGATCCAGATGGAACCAGACAAGGATGATCCGCGTGACCGAGAGGTGTTGGAGCGATCTGGATGGCGTGCGATTGCACTATCAGCGTACTGGATCGGGCGATCCAGTGATACTGATTCACGGGCTTTCGGCGTCGAGCCGCTGGTGGCGTCACAACGTCGATACGCTGGCGGATCGGTTTACGGTCTATACGATCGATTTGATCGGCTTCGGCCGCAGCCGCAGAAACAAGTCCTTCGTCCTCTCCGAATCGGCCAGACTCCTCACGCGCTGGATGGAGATTGTCGGAATCGAGCGTGCCCATATCGTCGGACACTCGATGGGTGGTTACATCGCTGCCCAGCTTGCCGCCGAATACCCAGCGAAGGTCATGCGGTTGGTATTGGTCGATGCCGCCGTTCCGCTTCCGCGCCAGAGCCGGCTGCAACATGTGCTGCGTCTGGGGCGCGAGATGCGCTACACACCGCCGCACTTCCTGCACCTGCTGGCAACCGATGCCGCCATCGCCGGACCGCGCACTGTCTGGAGCGCCGCTAACCAGTTGATGGTCGCCAACCTCGAGCCGGAACTGGGAAAGATCGCCGCGCCCGTGCTGATTGTCTGGGGAGAGAACGATCCGCTTGTGCCACCCGCCATCGCCGACCGGCTGGCCGAACTAATTCCTGACGCGCGCCGGTGTGTGATCCCCCGCTGCGGTCACAAACCGATGCTGGAACGCCCCGAGGTGTTCAACAAGGCTGTCATTGCGTTTCTCTCTGAACCATAGCTTCATTCGGCGATGCCGTCCTGTCGAGCGTAGCGGTGGTCGTACGAAGCCTCAACCGCTGAACGTGTCGGCGTGCATACTTCTAAGCGTGAGACAGGAGCGACCGATGGCACAGGATGAGGCGGCACAGGACAAGAAGGCCGTCAGGTTACGGCCATGGATTGGGGAACCGCCGCGAACGAGTCCTCCAAACATCGCTGGCTATCGGCTGAAGACGCACCAGCGGTTTGACATGTGGCGGGGGTCGATCGCCGGGATGATCCTGATCCCGTTCTGGTGGGTGTTCTTCAGCGTGACGGTAGGAATGCTGGGTGGCCGCTACATCAGCGAGGTCGCGGTGACGCTGCCGAACCTGTTGTTGGGTTCGGTTGTCGCGCTGGTGCTGGTACCACTGCTGCATGAGGCGGTTCACGGTTTCGCGGCGATGCTGGCTGGGGTGCGTCCTTCGTATGGGATTGGTCCCGGCTTCGCCTACACGACGTTCCCCAACCCGGTCGGAAAGCGGCCGTACCTGATGATCGGTCTCGCGCCGCTGGTGGTGCTGTCAGCGATCGGCCTGCCGCTTGCAGTGGTCTGGGATGCAGCGACCGGGATGATCCTCTTCTGTCTGGTGGTTAACGCTGCCGGAGCGATCGGCGACCTCTGGATGTCATGGCGAATCGCCCTCCAGCCGGGCGACGCACTGTTCGTCGACCTTGCCGATGGGTTCGCGGTCTTCGTTCCGGACACAACGTCGTAATCAGTCGGTCGTTTCCGGCGCGTACTCGAGCAAACGAATCGGACGATCGCCACACTGGATCGTCAGTCCATCGTCGTCGTGACCGATGACGGTGCCAGGCGTCGCGCCAGCGATGGTTTCCTGGTCAGCCAGTAAGCGCGTGCGCAGGATGCGTGACGGGACGCCGTCGATGGTGGCCAACGCGCCGGGCGGCAAGAGGAAGGCGCCGAAACCCCGTACCTGATTGTGGATACGGAGCGCCGGGCTGTTCCAGTCGATGACCCGCTGATCCTCAGGCAACTGGCCAAAGTAGGTCGCCTGTGACTCATCCTGCGGATCACCAGGATCACCGGCGATCACCCGTTTGAGGGCGGTCGACAGGACCGCCGGCATGTGACTGAACAGTGACCGCAGATACGTCATGAGATCATCGTCGTCGCTGACCTCGATCGGGACCTGGGCGAGGATTGGTCCGGCGTCAAAATCCGCGACCATCCGGTGCGCGGTCAGGCCAGATGTCCGTTCCCCGTTCAGCAGGGTCCAGTTGGGTGTCATCGTGCCTCGATACTTCGGAAGGAGCGACGGATGCAGGTTGATGGCGCCGAGCGGCGGCAGATCGAGCGCGGCCTGCGGAATGCGCCATGGGAAGACGGTCGAAACGATAAGGTCGGGCCGCAGCGGCGCGAGCATCGCCGCCCAGTGGCTGGGATGGTCGGAAACGATGACCGTTGCGGACTCCGGGGCGTTGCTGACGACATCGGCGTAGCCGAAATTGCGCTTGCGCGAGGTCACGATGCCGACGACCTTATGCCCATGTCCGGCGAGGATTTGCGGGTAGGCGGCAGCAACCTGCGGGACATCGGTGAAGACAACAACCCTCAGCGAGCGGGCTGATTCGGGATTCGGACACGGTCGCGCCCCTCTCACGAACACACGATGGCGATGGTCGGACTGTAGAGTCACGACCGCTTCAGGTCAACTGTCCCTCCAGGATCGAGTTCCGGCCAGCGTAGTCGCGACGCAACCATCCGCAACGCGCGCATTCGTCGCGCTATGGCGACAAACGGCGAACGGTCCAGCTACCGTCTGGTTCGCGCGTGTAGCAGAGCCGGTCGTGAAGGCGGTTTGGGCGGCCATGCCAGAACTCGAAGGCACGCGGGACGAGCCGGTAGCCTCCCCAGTACGGGGGCAACGGTATCTCCGTCTCACGGTACTGGTCGATCAGCTCGGCCAGCCGGCTGTCGAGGTGAGCGCGGTCCGGGATCGTCGTGCTCTGCCGCGATGCCCAGGCTCCGAGGCGGCTCAGTTCCGAGCGGCTGGCGAAGTAGGCGGCTGACTCTTCTTCGCTGACCTTCGTAACATCGCCGTCGACCCGTACCTGGCGGGTGATTTCGGCCCAGTAGAACAGCAGGGCAGCACGTGGGTTCTCGGCCAGCTCGTTACCCTTACGGCTGTCGTAGTTGGTAAAGAAGACGAAGCCGTCGTCGTCCATCCCCTTCAGGAGGACGATTCGGGCCGATGGGACGCCATCAGCGGTGGCGGTCGCCAGCGTCATCGCGTTGGTTTCGAGTACCTGAGCGTCCATTGCCTGCCGGAACCAACGCTCGAACTGACGGAACGGGCTTGGGTCGAGGTCGCCTTCGTCAAGCCCTTCGAGGCTGTATTCACGACGCAGGTCGGCTATCGCGAGGCCGTGCTGGTTCGTTTCCGTGTCGCTCATCGTGTTGTTGTCCAACCTTGTCCGCTTACGCTGCCGTTAATCGTGCGCCGGGAATCGGGCGAGCCGATGATACCGCGAAACCCCTCCCCAACCCCTCCATTTTCAGGGGAGGGGTTGGGGAGGGGTTTCGCGGTCGCTACAATGCCAGGCACGGGATGACGAGCGGTGCAATTGAGGGAGTAGGAATGAGCGCAACGAAGACACGGGTACTGCTGGCGGGTGAGTCGTGGGTGTCGAGCAAGACCGACTACAAGGGCTGGGACTTTTTCGTCAGCGCCAGCTATGCGCTCGGAGCCGGCCATCTCGTGCGCGCACTGGAGGGGAGCGACTTCGACCTGCACTACATGCCGTCGCACATCGCGGCCCGCGAGTTCCCCGGTGACCTGGAAGGGTTGAGCGAGTACGGCGCCGTTATCCTGAGCGACATCGGCTCGAACACGCTGCTGCTGCACCCGGACTCCTATGAGGGCGGCAAGACGACCCCGAACCGGCTGAAGCTGATCCGCGAGTACGTCCGCGCCGGTGGCGGGCTGATCATGATGGGCGGCTACTACAGCTACCAGGGCATCCACGGCGCGGCCCGCTACCACCGCTCACCGATCGAGGATGTCCTGCCAGTCACCATGCTGCCCTACGACGACCGGGTCGAGGTGCCGGAAGGGATGCACCCGCAGGTCGTCGGCGACGGCGCCCACCCGATCCTGGCCGGGATCGACGGCGACTGGCCGGTCCTGCTCGGCTACAACGAGGTCCAGCTCAAGGCCCAGGAGGGCGTCGAACTGCTCCTGCAGGCCGACGACGAGGCTGGCGGTCACCCGCTGCTCGTCGCCGGCAGCTACGGTGCGGGCCGCGCCATCGCCTGGACCTCCGATGTTGGCCCGCACTGGCTCCCAGAGACGTTCGCGCAATGGCCAGGCTACACGACGCTCTGGCGGAATGCGCTGGCGTGGGTGAGTGGAGCAGGATGAGTGTTGACGCTACCCGTCGCTACTCCAACTCAATGAGTGTCACCCGGATGCGTAAATCCCGGCTGGAACGGAGTGGCGACCCATCGCGTGATGCCGGCGGAAGACCCACTCTCGAATCCGGGATGGCCGGGCCAGTACGTCCATCGGTTCATTCGTTGCTGATCGAGCGCATTTGATTCTGGGTCGACTGGGCTTCTCGCTCCCGGTCACTCGCATCGTGGCCGTAGGCGCCAGGGCATAGTAACCAGAGTGCGGCGCCTTCGATCCCCCAGGCCTCAAAGCAGTGTCTGCCTTGCGGTTGCAGGGACTGGGCAGCCGCGGAGCCGTCATTCGTCACGGTTACCACGAATGTGCCGGCCAGAAGAACCGTCGCCAGCATGGTTATACGCGCCGCACGGGACATTTTCTGGGACGAGGAGCCGTGGTGAGGAACGTGTGTCGTACGCACGATGCGCCTCCGAATCATCGCTGGTTGCTGAACCAGTTCCGTGTGTCAGGAATCTGGTTGCAGCATGCGCGTCCGGTGCGACTGGCACATCGCGGAGATCAGCCATTTGGCCGCTTCGCGACGATAGCTGATGTTGCCTATTTCGCTGAGTGGTTAGACAAGCTGCTTGCGAACCGCATGGGTTGCCGCCGCAGTTCGAGACGAGACACCGAGCTTATTGAGGATGCTCGTCACGTGGTGGGCAACGGTATGGCGGCTGATAAAGAGCCGTTCGGCAATCTCTCGGTCGGAGAGGCCATCGGCAACCGATCGCAGTACCTCGACTTCGCGTGCAGATAACGCGCTGTCGCTCCGCTCCGTGACCGGGTGCTCCATCAGGAATCAGGTTCGAGCGCGTAACTCGCTGCATCGTCCCCTGAAAGCGAGCGACCGAGTTTCCATGCAGCCTCCAGCGCATCGGTTGACATCTGAGATTTGATCGCCGCGAGCGTTCGATCGTAGCGATTCTGTCGCGGAGGGGGAATTGGTGTTCGGAATCGCTCCCGCGTGGCCTCGGCAGCTCCCAGAAGCGTTGCCCCACGCTCCGCATCCTTGAGTCCGGCGGCAACGCCTGCTAACCCTTCGAAGCATTCGGCAACCGGCATGCCGTTCTGTTTCGGGTCACTAAGAGCCAGGCTCTTTTGGAGAAGCGTCCCTGCATCCAGGTAGTTCGCCCGTTCGAGTTCTACCAAGCCAAGCACCTGATAACCCAATGTGAAACTGTCTTCCAAACTCTCGGGAACCGCCGCTAGCGCCTCTCTTCCCCATCGTTC
The DNA here is from genome assembly GCA_963763325.1 of uncultured Chloroflexia bacterium. Taxonomy (GTDB): domain Bacteria; phylum Chloroflexota; class Chloroflexia; order Thermomicrobiales; family CFX8; genus JBBECJ01. The sequence continues at coordinate 173,662 of CAVXOL010000018.1, read as the reverse complement.
GGCCCGGTCGAGATCACCCTTCCAGAGCGCAAACCCCGCAAGAAAAGCAAGTGCATGGCGTGCGGCCAGACGGTTACCATCAGCCCGATACAGGTCAAGAGCAATCTGACACCGAGCGATTGCTGCGTCGTATTCGCCATTCCGGGTCATCAGCAGAGCCAACAACTCGTGCGCAACCGCCATCAATGGCCGATCACCCACCGCACCCGCGATCTCAAAAACATGCTCTGCAAGGTCCTCAGCACGTTGATAGCGACCCTCATACATAGCCGACCACGCTAGCCCGTTGGTTGCTTGTGCTATTCCAAGCTGGTTGGCGGCAGACTCATACAGTTCGATCGCGCGCTCGAAAGCGGGTTCCGCGAGAGCATAGTCATGAGTCTCGAATGCATACGTGCCGAGCGCAGTGTATGCATCGCCGACGATCGCCACCGGCAGATCGTCGGCGATGGCAAGCGCCCTCGACAGCCAGTCGACTGCCTCACGCAGTATGGAACGACTGAACCATATGAGTTCTGAACCGATGACCAGTCGGAGTGCTGTCAGGCCATCGTTGCGCTCCAACGCAAAGGACAAGGCACGTCGCACGTTGTCAATTTCGGGCAGCAGCCGCTCAAGCCAAATCTCTTGCTCGTGGCTGCCGAGTCCAGCATTCATGCGCTCGATTGAGGCGGCGACGTACGTCAGGTGTCGTCCCGCGACAGCGTCGAGTTCGTCGTGCTCAGCAAGCCGTTGCCGCCCGAACTCGTGAATCGTCTCCAACATGGAATAGCGTGACTCGGCGCCACGGTGGACCAGTTGTCGAACGAGATTGTGATCGATCAAAGTGGTCATGCCGTCAAGGACATCCAGATCTGAGTCACTGACGGCTTCGGCGGCTTCGAGCGTCCAGCCGCCAGCAAAGATCGTCAACTGGCGAAACAGCCGCTGCTCCGGTTCGGCCAGCAGGTTGTAGCTCCAGGCGATCGTGTCGAACAGTGTCCGTTGGCGGTCGGGGACATCACGCGGGCCGTCCACCAGAAGCGGTAGGCTGTGCGTCAGACGGGCCAGCAATTCCTGCGGCGACAACAGCCGCAGGCGGGCAGCGGCAAGCTCGATCGCCAGCGGCAGCCCGTCCAGCCGCGCGCAAATGGCCGCGACCGTCGCGGCGTTCTCGTCGGTCAGGCAGAAGCCGGTCCGAACCGCCTGGGCGCGGTCGACGAAGAGGTGAACCGCACCCGATCCAGTCAGGTCTCGCGCGAGGAGCCGGTCACCGGCCGGCACTGCCAGCGGCGGCACCTGGAACTCGCGCTCGGCACTGATTCGAAGCGGCGCGCGGCTGGTGGCGAGGATTGTCAGGCCAGGACTGAGGTTGAGCAAGGTTGCGACCTCAGGAGCGGCTGCCAGCAGATGCTCGAAGTTGTCGAGGACAACGAGCATCGTTCGATGCCGCAACCAGGTCGCGATGGCCTCCTGAACCGACTGGATGCCAGCCACACGTACGCCGAGCGTCTGGGCGACGGTTGGAATCACCAGCGCCGGATCGGTCAGCGGCGCCAGGTTCACGACGTAGAAACCATCGGGGAACACAGGCATGACGTGCTCGGCGACCGCGAGTGCCAGCCTCGTCTTACCGACGCCGCCAGGGCCGGTCAATGTGACGAGCCGGGTGTCGGCCTGCGTGAGCAGCTCGCTGACGTCGCGCACCTCGTCGTCGCGCCCGACGAACGACGTCAGCGGACGAGACAACGGCTGAGTGTGGTTCGTCGTCACCGATTGAAGCTGGTCGATCGGTGAATCCAGCGCACAGATCGCCTGCCATCGGTCCCGCTCGTCGCCGGGCAGGCCAAGTGCACCCGCCATCAGTGATAGCGTCCTCGCTCGCGGCGCGCGATTGATGCCGCGCTCCAGGTCGCTGACGGCACGCACGCTGATGCCTGCCCGTTCAGCAAGCTGTTGCTGCGTCATTCCCGCTCGCTGGCGCGCTGCGCGGAGCAACGGCGCGAACGATCGCTCAGCGGTCAGATCCATGTTGGCATCCTGCCTGTCCGGCGATTGTGTCAGAGGAGAATATCACCTCTTCAAGGATTGCGAAAGACCACAGGTTCGTTTGATCCTGTGGTCACATCTGTGGATTTGCCAGTCTCGTGCTTGCGCGTTACGCAATCACCGCATCCTCGATCAGCCTCTCAATCACGTTGGCTGCGTTGCCCGCGTGGGGAACCAGCCTGCCGTCTTGGAGTTCCCAGACCTGGCCGCCGCTAGCGCCGAAGCGGTGGATGAACCAGCGGTCGTGGGAGACGGCGAGGATCGGGCCGGGGTAGTCGATCAGCGCCTCTCTCGAACTCTTCGAGGATGTCGAAGGCGAGGTGGTTGGTCGGCTCGTCGAGGAGGAGGACGTTGGCGCGTTCGGCCATCAGCCGGGCGAGCTGGAGCTTGCGGCGCTGGCCGGCGGAGAGCTCGCTGACGCGCTTGTCGAGGTCATCGAACGTGAAGAGGCCGTGGCGGAAGAGGTCGGAGATGAACTCGTCCTCGTAGCCGATCAGGCCGTCGCGGTAGGTGGCGAGGACGGTGCCGTTCGGGTCGAGGGCGCGGCCGTCCTGATCGAGGTAGCCGAGTCGCGCACCGGTGGCGTGTATGACGCCGCCAGCGTCGGCAGATGAGCGACCGGCGAGGATGTCGAGCAGCGTCGATTTCCCGGCGCCGTTCGGGCCGACGATGACGACGCGGTCGCGCGGGCCGAGCGTGAAGCTGATGTTGTCGAGGACGGGTGCCGCGCCGAACGACTTCGTGACGCCGTTGGCGACGATGACGTTCTCGCTCTTGAGTTCATCCGGGTTGAAGTCCGGAGCGATCCGCATAGTAGAGGGCGGCTTGGGGACCGGGTCTGCCTCGATCCGGCGCAGTCGTTCCTCGGCTGATCGGACGTTTCGCGAGATGGCGTTAGCGACACGGCCGCCCTTGAAGTCGTAGAGGGACTTATCGTTATCCCGCGCGGGACGACGATGCCCAACATTGTGCGCGCTCAGGCGAATCGCGCGTCTGAGTTCCTTGATCTCATCCTGCTGCTCGGCGTAATCGATCGCCCACTGTTCGCGCTGCCGCTGGCGCTCGATCAGGTAAACGTCGTAGTTACCGGCGTACTCCTTCGTCGCGCGCGTGTGCTCGTCGATCTCGACGATCCGGGTGACGGTACCGTTCAGGAAGTGCCGGTCGTGGGAGATGACGAGGACGCCGCCGCGGTAGGCCGAGAGATACCCCTCCAGCCAGGCGATGCTGGCGAAGTCGAGGTGGTTGGTCGGCTCGTCGAGCAGCAGCAGGTCGGGCGAGCGCAGCAGGAGCGTCGCCAGCATGACACGCGCCTTCTCGCCGCCGGACAGGCCGCTGAAGAGCCGTTCGCGGGGGAGATGGCTGATCCGAAGACCGTCGAAGACGATGTCGATCCGAAAGTCGAGGTCGTAGCCGCCACGCCGGTCGAACTGCTCCTGCGCCTCACCGTACTCGGCCATGACGGTGTCGAAATCGTCGCTGGGATTGGCCATCCGCGCTTCGAGGTCGCGCAGGCGCGTCTCTAACTCGCGCAGTTCGCCAACGGCGTCGTAGACGAGGTCGTCGATCGACGCGCCGTCCGGCTCCGGCGGCTGCTGCGGCAGGTAGCCGACGACGGTTCCGGCCGGGATGACGACATTGCCCGAATCAGCCTCGAGTCTCACCTGTGATGATCCGGAAGAGCGTCGACTTGCCGGTACCGTTCGCGCCGACGAGGCCAACGCGGTCGCCGTCGTTGAGCAGCAGTGAGATGTCGTTGAGAATGTGCAGTGCGCCGTAGGTCTTCGCGACCCGCGCAACAGATAGCAACATATTGGTACCCAGTAACCTCTGGTAGGAGCGGCAGTGACGATCGCCCGGGCTGGCGGGGAGCCAGTCAGGGGCGATTGGGTTGGTTACTGGTTACTCGGTCAACCTGGAGTCTCCTCGGTACACGGCACGTCGCACTCGCGCCGGTAACGCGTCATGTTGCTGGGGAAGAGAGTAGCACGGGGCGATGGGATCGGGCAAGCACGCTCTAGGTGCTGCAAACCCTACGACGCTGGATCTACCAATTCGTGTACGAGCCATCACGGCGCTGCCAGTGTGGGGCTTCCCACGGCTCGAACGGGTACTGGTCGACAACTGACTCATCGAAGGTCACGCCGAGGCCGGGGGCGGTTGGGAGCGGGAAGCTGTCGCCGTCGATCTCCGGGAAGGTTGGGAAGAGATCGCGCGGGTAGGCGGCGGCGATGAAGTCGCGGTACTCCAGGCCGGCGAAGTTGTTGATCGCGGCGCTGAAGTGGATCGACGCCGCCGTGCAGACCGGGCCGAGCGGGTTGTGCGGCATGACGTCGATGTAGTGCGCCTCGCACCAGCCGGCGACCTTCTTCGCCTCGGTGAACCCGCCGACGTTCGAGACATCGATTCGGGCGTAGTTGAGCAGCCCCTCCTCGATGAACGGCAGGAACTCCCATTTGCTGGAGAACTCCTCGCCGATCGCGAACGGGATCGGCGTCATCTGCCGGAGTTGCCGGTAGGCGGGTGGGCTCTCGGCGCGGATCGGCTCTTCGAGAAACTCGAGCCCGATATCGGCGACCCGCTGGCAGAAGATCGCGGCTTCGGCGACCGAGAGGCGGTGGTGGAAGTCGATCGAGAGACCGATCCCGGTCCGACGGCCGCGCGCACCTCGCGAATCCAGTGGGCGGCCAGGTCGATCGACTCCATCGGCTCGTAGGTGGTCAGTTCCGCGTCGTCGGTCGGCACGTAGGTCGCGCCGTCGCGGCCGGCCCAGGCGGCGCTCGGCATGCCGGTCATGAAGCGCAGGTGTCTCCAGCCGGCTTCGACGTATTCACGCGCCTTCTCGACGCATTCGGGGCCATTGAGGGTCGCGGGTGTCTCGAAGCAGCGCACCTTCTCGCGGCATGCGCCGCCGAGCAGTTGGTAGACCGGGACGCCCAGCGACTGGCCGAGGATGTCCCAGAGCGCGATGTCGATGGCTGAGATCGTCGCGCCGAGGATCTTGCCGCCCTCGAAGTACTGGCTGCGGTAGAGCGTCTGCCAGATGTGCTCGATCCGGCGTGGGTCCATCCCGACCAGGAAGCGGGCGTAGTGGTCGAGCGCACCCTGCATCGCCAGCTCGCGGCCGGAGATGCCGCCCTCGCCGAGGCCGGAGATCCCGGCGTCGGTCTCGATCTTGACGATGAAGCAGTTGCGGTGCCCGACCTTGACCGGGAAGCCTTTGACGGCCGTGATCTTCATGCCTCCGCGCTGACCTCCAGCTTCAGCGATGTGCTGGCGCCACCGTTGATCGGGCTGAGATCCATCGGGCAGGCCGAGACGGCGACGATGCAGTCGACCAGGCAGCGCAGCGTGATCCGGTCGCCAGGTTTGCTGGGAGCGGGATTGAAGGTGAAGCTGCCGTCCGGCTGCGGGGGCGTGTCCATGAAGATGTTGATCGGGTCGGGGACGTCGAGCGGATCGGCGACGCCGTGCGGCTGGAGCGCCTCGAACAGGTTCATCCGGCAGCTGCGGTGGTCGGTCAGCCCGAAGCGCTGGAGGTAGAGGTTCGGGCTGCAGGCGCTGAAGAACAGGTCGTGGACGCCGACGTCGTCGTGGACGATCTCGAAGATCGGCTCGCGGTCGTTGTTCACCAGCGTGTCGCCAACCTGAAGCTGCCAGCGGCGCGGGGCCGAGCGTGTCTGGTGGACGGAGAGGTGCTTGCGGCGGTCCGCGCTCTGGATCGCTACGAAGTCGGCCACCTGCTGTCCTTCGAGGTCGATGATGCTTAGGTATTCACCGGCCCGCACCTCGATCGCGCGGCCCTCAGACCCTGGAATCACGACCTCGCGCAAGGCACGGGTGTTGGAGAGGCTCATAGTTTCCCTCCTTGATGTGTCTGGGTCTTAGTTGGCACAGGCGGATCCGGTTGCGGCAACGACGGGACGAATTAGACTTGGAACATGACCTCGTAGACTTCGGCTGGGTCGAGTTGAACTCCCAGTTCAGCGATCTGTCTCAGGATGCTCTGATCGAGCACCTCTCGCATCCGGTTTGCCTGTTCTTCGGTGTCCCAGTAGCTGATCGCCGTAATACGACCGGTCTGGCGGTCAGCGCCGCCTACGTATCCCCGAAATCCGGGCATTTGCTGGAGTGCTGGGACGAGTGTGTTGTCACCCCAACGCTGCACCTCGTCCAACCGCGACGCGTCACTACGACCAGGGGTGATGCGAACAAACATGGCTGATCCCTTTCATGGCTGAGGATCACGCCCGTGCCGTTGCTGGATGCGATTCATACTACACCCGCGCAGTCGTGTGTCAACGCGCGATTTCATCACGGAAGTGCAGCACCGTGAAGCACTCCGGCGCGTGGTTGTCGATCGAGCCGACGCGGTTCCAGGTCCAGCCGGTGCTGATCTCCTGTCCGAGCAGGTTGAGCTTCTGGTAGCGGGCGAAGAGGAGCCGCCAGGTGTCGCCGTCGGCCGGCGGCAGCGAGCGACCGTTCGCCAGCCAGGTCATGCCCGACCAGGGGAAGGCCAGCTCGACGGTCCAGCCACGATCGACGTCGGTCGAGTCGTTGAGAGTGCCGTCGATCCTGACGGCCGTCTTGAGGCCGGGGAAATCCCAGTCGGGGAACGCCCAGCGCAGTCCACGCGGGTGCGCGCCGCGCCAGAAGGTCGCTGCCGGCGCGGTCGAAGTTGCCGCCGAAGGAGACGCCTCGACCGTTGAAGAGGTCGAACTCCGGCACGTCGAAGCGGCCACCGCGCTGGATAGGCGTCCTGCCAGATGAAGAAGACCTCGTAGATCGTGTTGAGCGCGTTCAGCTCGAACTCGTAGTAGGTGTCGCCGCCGTCGATGAAGACCTCGATGTCGTTCTCGTAGAAGACGGGCGAGTCGCGCTCGGTCATCTGCGGCTTCGACCGACGGCTCGTCGAGCCAGAAGCCGATGTAGAGCGCGTCGTCGTCCCAGAGCGCGGCCGCGCGGGTGTCGAGCAGGGCAGGGCGTCCGTTCACGACATCGACGAAGCGCGGCGAGCGCGGCGCGTTCGCCCAGACCGGCTTGGTCAGATCGCCGTCGATCTCGATTGGCCCTGAGGCGCGGTAGCAGGTGTAATGCGCGACCTCAGCCGCGCCGGAGTAGAGATCTTCCATGTATTCCTTCTTCGTCTGTCGGCAGGTCAATAGCGGTAGAAGCCTTCGCCCGATTTCAGGCCGAGCTTGCCTTCCGCGATCATGCGGCGGAGGAGGTTGCGCGGGCCCTCCGGGAGGCCTTCACGTTCGCTGGCGTAGTGCTCTTCGATGTCGAGGACGACGTCGAGGCCGACGCGGTCCATCAGTTGGAACGGGCCCATCGTTGCGCCGTGCAGGGAGCAGAAGAGGCGGTCGACGTCTTCGGGATCGGCGACGCCCTCTTCGACGACCGAGAGTGCCTCGCGCTTGATGGCGGCCCAGACGCGGTTGTAGATGAATCCGGTGCTCTCCTTACGGACGTGGAACGGTTCGAGACCGTAGCGCGCCAACATCGTCTGCATAAGCTCGATCGCGGCCGGGTCGGTCTGGCCGCAGGACATCAGCTCGACGGCGTTCCAGTCGGGCGGCTGGTAGAAGTGCGCGTTCATGACACGTTCCGGCTTCGAGACCTCGGTGATGAGCAGGCTGGACTTCAGGGACGACGAGTTGGTCGCCAGAATCGCGTCGGCAGGGGCCAGTTCGTCCAATTCGGCGAACAGGTGCTGCTTCAGGTCGAGCCGTTCCGGAATCGCCTCGATGACGAGCCAGGAATCGCGGAGGGCGTCGGCCATATTGGAGTGTGTCGCCAGCACGGCGTTTGAGTGCGGTAGCGTCTTGATTACGGCATGTGCATACGCTGCTGCGTCGCGTAGTTGCTGCTCGCTGATGTCGAACAGACGTACCTCCGCGCCATGTCCCGCCAGCATCGCGGCGATCCTGCGGCCGAGCGTCCCGGCGCCGATGACGGCAATTGGGCGACCTTCCGCATCACTCAAGGACGGGATCGGCACGACACGGCTCCTTCACTGCATCTGCAACTGACGACGGTACCGTAGCGGCGCACCGAAGGTGTGTCAACGTTGCGTCGCGGACGTAACCCCCGTAGTATCGGGCCGGACGAGGCGATTGGACATGGTAGAGGGAGCGCAACGTGAGTGTGACGGACGTCGGCACGCAGGATGTGTTGTTCGAGGTGCGCGGGCCGGTGGCGTGGGTGACGTTCAACCGCCCGGAAGCCCGCAACGCGATGAAGTTCGAGATGTACGACGAGCTGGTCCGCATCTGCGACTTCGTTGAAGCGGACCGGGATATCCGGGTGCTGGTGCTGACCGGCGCCGGCGAGAAGGCGTTCGTGGCCGGGACGGATATCTCCCAGTTCCAGGCGTTCACCGATCCGCAGCACGCGCTGGATTACGAGTCGCGGATCGGGGCGGTGCTGGACCGGCTGGAGCGGGTCGAGCGACCGACGATCGCGGCCATTCGGGGCTACGCGGTCGGCGGCGGCGCGGCGCTGGCGCTCGCCTGCGACATGCGGATCGTGACGCCGGACGCCAAGTTCGGGGTGCCGATCGCGCGGACGCTGGGCAACTGCCTCTCGACCAACGCCGTCGCCCGGCTGATCGACCTGATCGGCGCGGCGCGGACGAAGGAGTTGATCTTCACGGCCAGCATGGTCGGGGCTGAGGACGCCAAGGCGGTCGGGCTGGCAAACGAGATCGTCGAGCACGAAGCGCTCGAAGAGCGCGTGACGGAGATCGCCGAGCACATCGCGTCACTGGCGCCGGTCACGATCCAGGTCACGAAGGAGTCCGGTCCGGCGGGTGCTGGAGCATCGGCGGATCCCGCGCGACGAGGAGTTGATCCTGCGCGCGTACATGAGCGAGGACTTCAAGGAAGGGGTCAACGCCTTCCTTGAGAAGCGCAAGCCGAACTGGCAGGGACGCTAACGATGACTGACGAGACTTTGAAGGATGGGCCGCTGACCGGGATCAAGGTGCTTGATCTGGGGCGGCACCTGGCAGGGCCGACAGCGGCGATGTGGCTTGGCGATCTTGGGGCGGATGTCATCAAGATTGAGAACCCGGAGAAGGGCGAGGACTCACGGGCGGCAGGTCCGCCGTTCTACAACGGAGAGAGTGCCTTCTTCCTGGCCGCGAACCGCAACAAGCGCTCGCTGGCGATGGAGTTCAAGTCGGCGACAGGGCAGGAAGTGTTCCGCAAGCTGGCGTCAACGGCCGATGTCGTGATCGAGAACTTCCGGCCCGGCGTGATGGAGGCGCTCAACATCGGCTACGAGCAGGTGGCCGAGACGAACCCAAGGATCATCTACTGCTCGATCTCCGGCTTCGGCGCTGACGGCCCGTTCGCCGACCGGCCTGGGCTGGACCAGATCATCCAGGGCTTCTCCGGGCTGATGAGCATTACCGGCTTTGAGGGAGGCGAGCCGGTCCGGTCGGGATTGCCGATCGCCGATCTGCTGACGGGACTGTTCGGGGCGTATGGCGTCCTGGCGGCATTGCAGGCGCGCGAGCGGACCGGACGCGGCCAGCGAGTCGATCTCTCGCTGCTGGAGAGCATGGTCGGGATGCTGGCCTTCCAGGCGACGCGCTACCTGAACGGCGGCGACATCCCGCCACCGGCCGGCAACCATCACCCGATCAACGCGCCGTACGGCGTCTTCAAGACGAAGGACGGCTACGTCACGATCGGCGCAACGGGCGATAAGCGCTTCCCGAAGATGTGTGAGGTGCTGGGTGTCCCGGAGTGGGTCGAGGACGAGCGCTTCAAGACCAACGGCGGCCGCTTCGCCCACCGCTACGAGCTGGCCGAGATGATCGGCGAGAAGCTGCAAGCGAAGACCTCCGACGAGTGGGAGGTCATCATGAACGAGGCCAGCATCCCCTGCGGCCCGATCTACAACGTCGGCCAGGCGCTCGACCACCCGCAGGTGCGTCATCGCGAAATGGTCGCCGAGATCGAGCACCCAACTGCCGGCCTGATCCGGCTGCTCGGCCTGCCGGTCAAGCTCTCCGCGACTCCCGGAGACGTTCAGGCTGGCGCCGCCGGTCCACGGCCAGCACACGGCCGATGTCCTGCGCGAAGCGGGGTACTCGGATGCGGAGATCGAGGGATTGAAGACGCAGGGGGTTGTGTCAACGCGTGGGATGGACGTCGGCAGCGCCAACCTGGTAGGGCGTGTCCTGTACGGCCCATGCCGTGAGGCATCCTCTTCGGGCATCGTGCATCCGCCGGACCGCCTACATTGCCGTTGGGAACCACCCGTGTGTCAAGAGGTGCCTACGGCATGGGCGGTACAGGACACGGCCCTACCAGTCGGACGCCGCTCCTCGAACGCAACGTGAAGCTGATGAGCTCCAGCAGTGCAGCCACGTTCAAGCATTATCTCGGCAGTCAGCCAGGCCATCAGCAACGCGTCGAGCTCCCTGCCGTCCACGATCGCATGCCGCCTGATCCTGCCCTCGATCTCGAAGCCGTGGCGTTCGTAGAGCCGGATAGCGGCGACGTTGTCGGGCCAGACGCGGAGTTCGACGCGGGTCAGGCCTTGCGTGGTCGCCCAACGTAACGTGTCGCTGACGAGCCGGTCCCCGACTCCGCGCCCGCGCGCATGCTCTGCAACCGCAACGAACGCGATGTCGAGCACATGCTCTCGCAGTAGCGCGTCATGCTGTTCTGCCAGCAGGACGCCGACGAGCCGTTCGGCGTCGAAAGCGCCGAGCATCAGGCCGCGTCGACTCAGCCAGCGTTGGAAGTGCTCGATGCCGCCGAGCGTAGCGAACGGTGCGGTCGTGGCGACGACACCCGGCTCGGTGGCCAGCGCCAGGATCGCCGCCGCGTCCTCGGCATGCAAGCGACGCATCTCGACCTGGAGAAGGTCGGGCTGAGTCTGCATGGTCGCCGTGGCGAAGTCGCCTGCGCGAGCGCGATGGCGACGTCGCCCCCGGCATCATCCAGGAGCTGCTCGGCAGTCGCGCGATCGACCTGGGCGAGGTCGGCGACGATCCCGATCGCCCGGCTGCGGAGCTTCGCGTTCGTCGCTCGCAGGGCGACCATGCGGCCGGCCCGGACACGCCCGAGCGAGCGCATCGCGCCGGTCGTGATCAAGTTGAGCGCCAGCTTCTGGGCTGTTCCAGCCTTCAGTCGTGTCGAGCCGGCGACGAACTCGCGACCCGTTAACAGGACAATCGGCAGGTCCACCAGCTTGGCAAGCGGAGTGTCCGGGTTGCAAACGATCGCGGACGTGCGCGCCCCGCGTTGGCGCGCGGCGACGACGACCGCACGGACGTACGGCGAGCCACCGCTGGCGCTGAGGCCGACGACTAGATCGCGAGCGTCGGGATCCAGGGTCAAGAGGTCACGCCGGCCAGCTTCCTCATCGTCCTCGGCTCCCTCGACGGCACGTGAGATGGCGTCTGGCCCACCGGCGACGAGGGCGACGATCGAGGCGGGATCAGTGCCGAAGGTCGGCGGGCACTCGGCCGCCTCCAGCGCGGCCAATCGTCCACTCGTCCCGGCGCCGACCAGGATCAGGCGCCCGCCATGGCTGAGTGTCTCGGCGACCTGGTCGGCCAGCCGAGCGATGTCCGGCAGCACCCGCCGAACGGCGGCGAATGCAGACTGTCCATCGTCGTGCATCGCCTCCAGCCAGGCGAAGGTCGAGACTGCCTCAAGTCGGGCCGCCAGCGGATTAACGCCTTCCGTGCTCTGGTCGCCCGTCATGACTGACCGATCCAGTCCGGCCAGATGCGAGGTGGGCGGCCTGGTGCGAGCGCGCCGAGCACGAGCGGTTCGCGCGTGCCGGTCACGTTCGGAAGCGCGGACGGTACTGCACGGACGGCCGCGTCAGCCAGCAGCGCGAAGCCGATGGCCTCCTTGGCATCGCTGGGCCAGCCCGCGTCCTCGTGCCGCAAGAGCGTCACGTCCGGCAGCTCGACGCCGAGCATTCGCCGGAGAGTTGGGTTGCTCGCGCCGCCGCCGCCAAGAATCAGCTCAGCCGGGCGATGCTGCGCGGACACGGTGTCCAGTGACCGCGCGATCGAGCGTGCAGTCAGCATCGTCGCGGTCGCGATCAGGTCTGCGTCCGAGAGGCCGAGGTGCCTGCCGAGTTCTATCAGCGCCGCGACGAAGGATGCTCCGAACTCCTCGCGGCCGGTGCTCTTGGGGAGCGCGCGGTCGAAATACTCGTGCCGCAGCAGTTCCGCCAGCAGGCCGTCGTGGACGTTTCCAACGGCGGCCAACTGCCCGTCGCGGTCGTAGTCCGCGCCGGTGAGGACGCGCGTCAGACCATCGATCACGATGTTGGCCGGGCCGCTGTCGAATGCGACGATCTGTGCCGGGTCGGTCGCGCCGGCCGGCAGCAGCGTCAGGTTGGCGATGCCGCCCAGATTGAGGACGCCGACAGCGTGGCGTGCAGCGCGCTCGTGAAACAGCAGGAAGTCGACGAACGGGATCAGCGGCGCGCCCTGGCCACCGAGAGCCACGTCGGCCGCGCGGAAGTCATATGCGACCGGTACACCGCTCAACGCCGCTAGCGCCGGCCCTGAACCGGCTTGCAACGTCGAAGGCACGGTTTCGTTCGGCAGGTGAGCGATTGTCTGGCCGTGGCATCCGATCAAGTCGAGCCGCGCTTTCGGCTCTCCCGCCTCAGCGAGCGTAGCCGACAGTGCGTCCGCGTAGGCGCGCGCCAGATGAAAGTTGAGCCTTGCGACCGCGCGTGCGTCGCCGCCGTCCGGTTCGGCCAATTTCAGGATCGCCGCGCGAGTTGCCGCATCGAACGGATGAACGGCGGTATGCACCAGCGTCGGGCGGCTGGCGTGATCGAGCGCGACGAGCGCGACGTCGACGCCGTCTGCCGATGTGCCGCTCATGATGCCGGCAATCAAACGCTCGCGTGGCATCGAATTGCTCATCCCTGCTCCAGCGCAAACGTCACAACAACGGTCGCCGTGATGTCGAGGTCGCCTGATTGGACGTTGATTTCGGGGGCGGCATCCAATGTCATCGCTCGGGCGAACTTCGGCATCGGGCGGGGCGGTTCGGGGCCGCTCAGGCCGGGTTCGGTGATGCTGAGGATCGAGCCGAGCCGGGCGTTAAGGGCGGTGGCATAGGTCTCGGCCTTCTCTCGGGCGGAGGTGGCGGCGAGGCGACGAGCGTCGGTGTGGGCGGGGTTGTCGGGGGCGATCAGCCAGGTTGGGCCGTCAATCGCGGCCTGGCAGCGCCGGACAGACTCGTGCATGACCTTCCCGACGAGCTGGGCGTCGGCGACGCGAAGCTGGACGCGCGTACCGGCGCGGTAGCCGCGATGGACCTGGCGCTGGCCGTCCCACTCGCGCTCCTCGTTGACCGAGACGCCGGAGGTCGTCCATCGGTCGCGCCCAATGCTCATCTCGTTGAAGATCGCTTCCAATTGCTGGCTGCGGGTTGCGACCTCGGTGATGGCCGCGTCCGGTGTCGGCGCGAGATGCGAGAGGGCGATCCCGATTGCGACCTCATCTGGCTGGGCCGGAACGACGGCGGTTCCGGCGACGGTGATCGTGGCAGACATTTGTGGTGACTCCTTTTGGTTGTTGACGGGCCTGCCTCAGAGACGACACATTGGAGAGGAACAGCACCCCATGACCTGTCATCCTGAGTGGTCCGCCACTGTGATTATGCCGTGTCCGTACACGGGCTGGGGATTGGATAACAGGCGTGCATTGTGAGTCGTGCATCGGCCAGCGTGAAGCGCCAATCGACCCGCACGCGCCGCTGGGTGCGTCCGTCCGCCCAGGCGGTGACAACCTGCTCGACCGCCGCCTGGGTCGCCAGTCGCTGGTGGGTGAAGAGTTGGCGCTTGAGGACGGCCCATTCGATCTCCTGCATGTTGAGCCAACTGCCATGCTTGGGCGTGAAGTGCCACTCGATCCGTTCAGCCAACGCCCGGGCGTCCTCCGCCGGAAAGGTCTCATACAGGGCGCCGGGGGTGTGGATGTTGAGGTTGTCCAACACCAGCCGCACGCGGGTCGCATCAGGGTAGTGCTCGGTGAGCAGCGCCTTGATGACGTGGGCAAACTCGCGACGGGTGCGCCGTGCGTCGACCTGGATGATGCGCCGGCCGGTCTGTGGCTCGAAGGCACCGAACAGCACACAACTGCCGGCGCGGCGATACTCGTAATCCTGTTTGGCGAGATCGCCCGGTCGGGGCGGGAGTGGCTCGTGCGTGTCGGCGGTCAGGGCGAGCCCATACTCGTCGAAACACAGCGTGGGGATCGTGGGATCGTAGGGCAGGTGATAGACCGCGATGACATCCTCCATCCCGGCCACGAAGGCGCCACTCGGCTCCGGCATGCACCACGACGCGACCTGCCACGGTTTCAACGCGTTTGCTTCAAGGCCCGCCGGACCGTCTCATCCGAGATGGTCTCGACGATCTGGAGGTCGACCAGCCGGTCGGCGAGGAGTTGCATCGTCCAGCCGTCCCGCCCATCGGGGGCATCCGAGCAGGCCAGCGCGATCAGGTGCGCTTCCTGGGTCTCGTTCAGCAGTCGCGCTGCGCCGGGGCGTGGCCGGTCATCGAGGGCGGCGAGAACGCCCTGCTGGCAGGCGCGCTGGCGCAGCCGTTGGCAGGTGCGTGGGTGGACGTTCAGCGCGTCGGCGATGGCGCGGTCGGTCGATCCGCGATCGGCCAACAGCAATACCCGGGCGCGGGTCAGGCGCCGCGCGTTGGACTCACCCCGGCGCGTGATCCCGATCAACGACGCGCGTTCGTCGTCGGTCAGGCGGACACGATGGGCGATCGTCATGGCAGACTCCCTTCCTGAGGATCGCCAGCATAACCGATCCGTCACACGACGGCACATTCACTGTGGTGCACTACTGAGCCGCAGCGAAGGATCGCCTGGCCTCAACGGCGATGACAGTTCGGGCGGGCACAGGACGTTCGACCGATCGGCGCGCTCCTGTCCCCGACGCTAAGCGATCCTTCGCTGCGGCTCAGGATGACAGGTCATGGGGTGCTGTTCCTCTCCAATGTGTCGTCTCTGGGTGAATCTTCATCACTCGTACTTCTCCGGTGCCTTCTTCAATTGCTGCCATTGCTTCGGATCGTGGCCGTAGATGAGGAGGGCGTTCTCCTGTTCGGCGAGGGCGATCAGGCGGGTGGCGGAGGCGAGCCCCTGGGCTGGGTTCGCGCCGATCTTGTAGTTGGCGGCGTCGCGGTTGGCGCGCGAGTAGATGGCGTCGATGGCGAGGATGATCGTTCCGGACTGGGGCAGGCGAAGCACGACTGACAGATGGCCGTTGGCGTGGCCCGGGGTGTGGAGGAGTGTCAGGCCAGGCACGAGTTCGGTATCACCGGTGATGATGCGGAAGTTGAGCGGATGGCCGTCCACGCTGCGATCCGGCAGGCCTCCGGGGGAGCCACGTTCAGCGCGGTCGCGGCCATCGGCGTGGGCGTCGCGGTGAATGACGATCTCAGAAGATGTGAAGTCGGCGGCGTTGCCGGCGTGGTCGAAGTGGGTGTGGGTCAGGACGAGGATATCGATGTCGGCCTCGGTCAGGCCGAGCTCGGCGAGGCGATTGCGCGGGTCGTCGGCGTCGGTCATCTGCGGCTGGAGGTGATCGCCAAAATTGGTGCCGGCGAACTCGTACATCGGCTCGTTGATGTGGCGGCGGTTCGGGCCGGTATCGATTAGTACATGGCGTCCATCGCTGAGCTCAACGAGGTAGCCTGGGAAGGCGCAGACAGCCCACTGGCCGTCCATGTCGCCGGGAGCCATGACGGCGCCGAGATCGATGTTGGCGCGTCCAAAGTCGAGGATTGTCAGCGAGCGCACTGAGGTCGGGCTGCTCATGCTATGCTCCGCATCCTGAGGCCAGTTCGACACCAACAGGCAGGAGTCCACCCGGGTGGACGAAGAGCGTAATCCGCAAGTCGGGTCTGAGCAAGAGGCCGAGCCGACTGATTCGGCCAACGCAGGGGCAACGGCTGCACGCCCGAAGACGATGTTCGACCGCGACGAGGATCAGGCAACGATTGACGAGATGACTCGCCTGGCCCGCAAACGTGCCGCGATCTGGGGGTTGGCGGCCGGCGGAGTCATGTCGCTGATTCTGGTGGTCTGCGCGGTGTTGATCTATTTGCTTGGGACGAGTTGAGCGTCGTGACGCGTGACGCGTCGCGCGAGGAACGACCAGCATTTGGGCATTCACGTCATGTGTCACGTCAGTTGACGCTTCGACCAGTCGTCGTACTCGGTGCCCATGAGGGCGGCACCGAAGGCTCCGGGGAAGCTGCCGACACCGTAGCCCATCAGTTCGCGCTTGGCGACGATCTCGCCGAGGTGGAAGACGTGGTGGATCGCGTTCTGGACGATGGCGACGCGCAGGTTGATTCCGCGCTCCCGGAACGCGGCGTAGGAGCCGTCGTATGGCACGGTGAGGTCGAGATCGGCTTCGGTGAGGTTCAGCAGATAGGGACGTAGGCTGTCACGGACCTCCGCGACAGCGGCTCGGATAGTAGGCCAGTCTTCGGCGCTGCCGTCTCCGCCGAAGTTGAAGCGCGGGTCCATGACGACGGGGTTGAGTGGGATCTTCTGGAATCGACGGTTGATCCAGGAGTCGACGCCGTAGGTGACGTGGGCGATCGTCCAGGCGAAGCAACTCCCACCGTCTATCTGGCGCAGCATGTCTGCGTCGGAGACATCATCGACGGCGCGGTCGAGGTCGTCCCAGGCGGTCAGCAGCAGCGTCACGGGCAAGTTCGGGAGCATCAGCGATTCTCCTGTGATCCTTCTTCAATTCGAGAGATCAGCAGCGCGGACTGTGAATAGGACTGGTGGGTAGTGAGCGCGAACTTAGCTTCGGCTGCCGTACAACCAACGAGCAGCTTGAATTCCGCGTCACGCTTGTAGAGGTCGATCGTGACGATGACGCCGGTTACGCGGATGTCTTGCATGCTACCTCGCCAGATGTCGATTCCGTCGCCGTCACTACCGGTTGTCCCAGCGAGGTGGCCGTAGTCAAATGGGTAGACAATGCGTTCGTAGCGAGGATGTGACGATCCACCGGGGCGATCGATGACAATCTCGCTGGCCGAGACGAGTAAATCGGCATATTCCCAGAAGCGTGATTCGCGACTGTAGATCATCAAATCACCCATCCTCGATCGCTCACGCGAGGTTCACGAGCGACTCTCGCACACCCGGCCATCTGGCGCAAACAAGCCGGTCTGAGGGTTGTCCGATGGGCAGGTCTACCGTACTCTGAGAGTGGATTCCCGCGACAACGACGATCGACCGTGACGGTGCGCAACGAGCCGCCAGCGATGGGAGGGTCCAGGATGGTGCAGGCCGAGCGACTGATTGGATTGATGCGCGAGGTTGATGAGGCCGGGTTTCTGAGCGAAGGGCATTTTGCGTTTCGGTCGGGGCGACATGCGTTGAAGCTGCTAGACCGCGACCAGTTGCTGGTCGATACGCAACTGGCCAGCAGGATGGGCTACGCGATCGCGAGGCACTTCTTCCTGTCGCGAATCGATATTGTCGCGGCACCATCGGTCTGGGGCGCGGGGTTGGCGCAGTGGGTCGGTTTCTTCCTGGATCCGCGCCGGCCGGTGATCTACCCGACCCCCTCAAATGGCCATTACATCTTCCCGGATTCGTCGAAGGCGATGATCGACGGCAAGCGGGTGCTGGTCATCGACAACCTAATCCTGTCCGGCAAGACCGCGCAGGAACTCGTGCAGACGATCACGGCCCACGGCGGGACGCCGATCGGGATCGGCGCGCTGGCCGATTTGTCCGGAGTCGAGTTCCCGATTGCCGTCCACGGATTGCTGAACGAGTACCTTGAGATTCATAGCCCGGAGACCTGCCCGGCCTGCGAGGCAGGTGTGCCGGTGACGGAGGTCGGGTACTGACGCGGCGTGAACCGGCTAGCTGACTTACACGCCCTGACACGACGTTGTGACGAAGCAATACGACCCCGATTGCGACCTCGGGTGGGTTCTCTTTGCATCCTCGACCGAACACACTACCGCTGAGCGGAATCTCGCACATCAAACACGGAGCGAGATGGCCCCTCATGTGTACGCGTTCGGATCATCGAAGGGGAACCAATGTCTGAGCAATCCGCCGAAACACCGATCCTCGACCTGATGGAACTGATGACGCTGAGATCGCTCGATGCGTCCGGCCTCGATCCACGAACACTGATGCTGGTGCGCTTGGCTGCGCTCGTTGCGGTCGACGCTCCGCCCGTTTCGTACCTGTTGAACCTCAGCATCGCCAATGAGATGGGCGTCGATGAGCAAAGCGCGCGTGATGTGCTTGCGGCCGTCGCGCCAATCGTCGGCACGGCGCGTACCGCCTCCGCGATCAGCAAGATCGCGCGGGCGCTGGGTCTCGCACTCGATCTCATGGAACTTGAGGACGAGGAGTCGAGCTAGCTGGCTATCTCGGTCGGAGATCAGGGGAAGAAGGTCATCTTCCCCTGACTCTGATTCCCGAATCCCGGTTCCAGGATGAACAGCGGCTGTATACTTGACGGGACGGTGCTCCGCCCCGGTTTTTTTGCTTGCGTGGCGGTTCGCCGGGACAGATTCGCTCACGTCGTAGCTGTGCACCCCTGATGAAGCGACCAGAAGTGAGACAGCCGCGGCATCGCGCCGCGCTTCCGGGCGAACCGGCTGGGTAGGGAAGGAACCGTCATGTATCGCTGTAAGGTTTGCGGATACATCGAGACCGACGAGGTCCAGCCGGAAGAGTGTCCGAGTTGCGGCGCGGCCAGCGACCGTTTTACACCTGTCACCGAAGCAGATATCAACTCGTTCATGGCCGGGCAGATCTCGTACGGCTACGTCGGTCAGGCGGTTGATGAGACGCCGGTTGATGACACACGGCGGATTCGTCTGCTGGCGTTCGTGGACCAGGAGAACTTCTCGCCGTTTACGGTTCGTCAGGGGAGCCGCTACCCGATCTTCACCGGTGACCAGCGCTGGTTCGCCGACAACATCCCCTGCCAGCGTGCCTGCCCTGCCCATACTGACATTTCGCGCTATATCTCCTATATCGCCGACGGGCGCTATGCGGACTCGTTCGAGCTGAATCGGGAGAACAATGTATTTCCCGGCTGCCTTGGACGGATGTGCGCCAAACCATGCGAAGAAGCCTGCCGGCGGCAAGTAGTCGACCAGCCGATCGGCATCTGCTACCTGAAGCGGGTTGCGGCGGACTTTCGTGGCGAGACGAAGCGCGAGGTTGCGCCGCCCGCGAACGGAATGACGGTCGCCATCATCGGCGCCGGTGTGGCAGGACTGACGTCTGCCCGCGAACTGGCACGGCGCGGCTACAAGGTGACGGTCTTCGAAGCGTTCCCGGTTGCCGGCGGAATGCTTTGGGGCGGTGTCCCGGAGTGGCGTCTCCCGCGCGACATCATCACCGAGGAAGTCGAGCTGATCCTCGACCTCGGGATCGACCTGCGGCTGAACACCAAGGTCGGCGTCGATGTCATGATGGAGGATCTGGTCAACGACTATGACGCGGTCATCATCGCGGCCGGGAACCAGAACCCGTCCAAGCTGAATGTGCCTGGAGAGGACCTGCCAGGCGTGGTTCCGGGGCTGACGTTCCTTGAGGAAGTCAACCTGAATCTGAAAGATGATGTTTTCGTTGGCAAGCGAGTGGTCACGGTCGGTGGTGGCTTCACGTCGATCGACTGCATGCGGACCGTGATCCGGATGGGCGCTGAGCGGTCGGTGATGACCTACCGGCGGTCGCACAACGAGATTCCGGTCGAGGAACGCGAGATCGAGGAGTCGGAGCTCGAAGGCTGCGAAGTGGAGTACATGGTCGCGCCGACGCGCTGCATCGCGGGACCGGACGGGCATGTCGCTGGGATTGAGTTCATCCGCAACGAGCTTGGACCACCGGACGCGTCCGGCCGGCGCCGCCCGATCCCGATTGAGGGCTCCGAGTTCACGATCGAGTGCGACATGGTGCTGGTCGCGATCGGCCAGTATCAGGACAATGACTTCTTCCCGGACGGCTTTTTCCCGGAGGTGGATCGGCGCGGGGTGCCGCGAATCGACGCGACAGGCGCGACCCAGGTGCAGAAGGTCTGGGCATGCGGCGACTACGTCACGAACCCTCTGAACTTCATCTCTGCAATTGGCGACGCGAAGCGGGTTGCCGAGGAGATCCACGCGGTCCTGAACGGCGAGCAGATTCCTGTGAAGGACTTCGAAATCACGCGAGTGCCGATCGAGGACTACCACACGCCGAACCCGCTCTTGTCGGAGGGTGTTTCGGAGTGGTCGCTGTCGTCGATGAGCCGCCGGCTGCGCTGGGGTGACAACTACACCTCGATTGAGCGTCAGGTCATGCCGACGTTGCCGCTCTCGGCGCGCGGGCTGCTGGCCGACGAGACGACGATCGAGGTCGATCTGGGCTACACGAAGCCGCTCGGGTTTGACGAGGCCAAGCGCTGCCTGCAGTGCCAGCTCAACATCTTCATCGACGGCGACCGCTGCATCCTCTGCAACGGCTGCGTCGATATCTGCCCGGTCGGTGTGATCGAGATGATCTCGCTCGACCGGATCTTCTCAATCGACAATGACGAGGAGCTGGCCGAGCTGGCACGCGGCGAGTTGGGGCAGAATGCGGCCGCGATGGTGATTGACGAGCTGGCCTGTATCCGCTGCGGTGCCTGCGTCGAGTGGTGCCCGACCGAGTGCCTGACGATGGAGCACTACCGGCCAACGCCGCTGCCGGTCCGCGAATCGACCGATCTGGCGATTGTGGCGGACGGATAGCACGTAGGAGCCAGATATCAGGTTTCAGGGGCTTCCGGGGTGGTTCACACGAGCCACCCCTTCCTGTTGCCTGACACCTGATACCTACCGCCGCGCGCGGATGATGACCTTGTTGTCGTCGAAGGCTTCGACGTGGTCATCGACGGTGGTGACGTGGAAGAAGTCGCGGACGCGTTGTGGGGCGTTGAGCATGAACTGTTCGAGGTCGGCTTTGGCTTCCGGCGTCATCCGGGTTCGGGCGGTCCACTCGTCGTACTCGAAGCGGCGGACGAAGGGTTCGACGTGGTCGATCGTGAGGCCGGCGGCTTTGATGAACTGCTGCCATTCGGGGATGCGGTAGGAGCGGGCGTGGGAGTTGTCGCGCCGCCACTCGACCTGGTTGATGTACTCGTCACAGGCGTCGTCGTCGGGGGCGTATGAGTCGATCAGGATGAAGCGGCCGCCGGGACGGAGGACACGGGCGACCTCGTTGCAGAAGGCGCGGACATCGCTGAAGTGATGCGGCGCGACGCGGCAGGTGACGATGTCGAACGAGGCATCGTCGAACGGCAGGTTCTCGGCCTCGGCGATCTCGAACGACGCGTTGGTGATGCCTTTCTCGCGTAGGAACCCTGCGGCAGCTTTGAGCATCTGTGGAGTCAGGTCACTGGCGATGATGTGGCGGACGTGCGGAGCAAGGGCGAGGGCCGTGTGACCGCCGCCGGTGGCGATATCAAGCGCGTCGGAGTCAGGCGTCGGCTCGGCCAGCTCAACGAGCTGGTCGAGGCCACCGCCTGAGGCGTGGCGGGCTGATGTGACGTATTCCTGAGCGGTCGCGCCGAAGTGCTGCTGGACGCGGTCGCGCAGGTTCTGGTCGATGGTCGGCTTGTCGGACATTCGGGTGTTCCTTTTCGATTCGTTGGACTGTTGTTGGCGTAAGGGTAACGCGGTTTTGCGGATGGCGCTCATTGCCGGGTGGCCCTGCGGTTCACCTGCTCGACGCTGAAACCGGCGATCTGCTTGTAACGTGCGGAGATCTCTTCGAGCTCCGAGCGGGGGATAACATCGTGGATGTCGGTGAAGCCGTTAGGTGCGCGTTCTTCGGCCAACTGCATAACCTGTTCCGGGCCGTTGGCGCGATTCATGAGGACGATGCTGGCGGTCGGTGGACGTCGTTGATCGTCATAGGTCTGGAGCGCGGCTGGGATATCGCTGTTTCCAGCCAGAAGGTTGGCGAGCGATTCGGCATCGAGGATCGCCTGGGAGGCGCCGTTGGAGCCGATCGGATACATCGGATGGGCGGCATCGCCGAGCAGAGTCATCCGTCCGTGGGTCCAGCGTGGCAGCGGGTCGCGGTCGACCATCGGGTACTCATAGACGGCATCGGCGGCCGTCGATCAGTGACGGGACATCGAGCCAGCCGAAGCGCCAGTTCGCGAATCGGTCGCTGAAGCGTGATTTCGGCACCTGTCGGTTCCAGTCCTGGCGCGGCGGAATCCAGTCCGGCACGTCCAGTTCGGCGATCCAGTTGATCAGAGAACGGCCCTGCTCGGCGTGCGGCCGTGAGATCGGATAGGCGACGAACTTCTGGTGCTGATGGCCGGCCATGATCATCGTCCGACCGTCGAGGAACGGAGTAGCCCTCGGTGACAGCACGCCAGAGAATGCGGCCGGAGTAGCGCGGCGGCCCCTCGCCCGGATAGAGTCGCCGGCGCGCGATCGAGTGGATGCCATCGGCGGCGACCAGACAGGCGCCCTCGATCTCGTTGGTCGCGCCGGCCGTGTCGCGCAACTGGACGGTGATCCCGTCCGGACCGTCACGCCATGACTCCAGCGCGCAGCCGGTCCGCACCGCATCCTGGCCGAGCCGCTGACGGACGGTTTCCAGCAGGAGCAGTTGGAGTTCCCCGCGATGGATCGAGTACTGCGGGTAGGTGTAGCCGGCAGCGACGCCGCGCGGCTCGGACCAGATGTGCTGGCCGAACTTGTTGACGTAGCGCAGTTCGCTGGTCTGAATCGCGAACTGTTCCAGCGGTTCACGCAGCCCAAGGTCGTGCAGGACGCGAACCGAGTGCGGCAGCAGGTTGATGCCGACACCGAGCGGCTTCAGGTCGGCAACTGCCTCGCAGACAACGGCGGGGATAGCGTGCTGGTGGAGGCAGAGGGCAAGTGACAGTCCGCCCGGTCCGGCTCCGGCGATGACGACAGGTTTCTCGGTAGTAATGCTCTGGTCAGTCATTGGACACTCCGAGATTGGCTCCATCAGGCCGCATTCGCGTTCAGTCTCAACCAGAACCGCCGATCTCACCCCTGTCGTCCTTCACTGCGGATCAGGGCGACGGCACGGCTATCCAGCGTTCGCTTCCAACCAACGGAGGGCGGAGCGGGTCATCATTTCGACTCCGAGTGGGAGGCAGCGTTCGTCGATGTCGAAGCGCGGGTGGTGGTGCTCGGCGTTCTTGCCGGTGGCGTCGTCGCGGGAGCCGACGAAGAAGAAGGTCGACGGCAGGCGATGGGTGAATTCGGAGAAGTCTTCCGAGCCCATGATACGCGGGCCGGACTGGACGTTCTCCGGGCCGACGACCTCGGCGAGCGCCTCGCGAACGAGCGCGGCCACCTCCGGATCGTTGACCGTCGCCTTTCCGCCGCGCCGGTACTCGACTTCGGCGCTGCCGCGCAGCGTGGCGGCGACGCCCTCGATCACCTGCGGAATGCGGAGCGCCAGCAGGTCGCCGACGTCCTTGTCGAACCAGCGGACGGTGCCGCTGAGGGTGGCGGTGTCGGCGATGATGTTGGCGGCAGTTGTGCCGGCGTGCAGGGTTCCGACCGAGACGACAGCGGCCTGTTGCGCGTCGACTTCGCGCGCCACCAGATTCTGGAGCGTCGTGACGACTTCGGCGGCGATCAACAGGGCATCGATCGTTCGGTGCGGCATCGCGCCGTGGCCGCCGCGTCCCTGGATCGTGACGTTGAAGCGGTCGGCGGCTGAGAGGGTCGGGCCATCGACGGCGACCGCCGTACCGACCGGGAAGTCGCTGATCAGGTGGAGGCCGATGGCGGCATCAACAGCCGGATCTTCGAGGACGCCGTCCGCAATCATCAGTCGCGCCCCGCCGCGTCCTTCCTCGGCTGGCTGGAAGCAGAAGACGATCGTGCCGGGGATCTCCTCGCGCCGGGCATAGAGCGCACGCGCCGCGCCGAGCAGGATCGCGGTGTGGCCGTCGTGGCCGCAGGCGTGCATCTGGCCCTTGACGGTCGAGCGGTAGTCGACGTCGTTCTGCTCCTCGATCGGGAGCGCGTCCATGTCGGCACGCAGGAGCAGCGTCTTGCCGGGCTTGCCACCGCGCAGAACGGCTTTGACACCAGTGACGGCCAGGCCGGTGCGGACATCCTCAAAGCCAATCGCGCGGAGCCGATCAGCGACGATGCCGCTGGTGCGGACTTCCTCCAGCCCCAGCTCCGGGTGCCGGTGGAAGTCGCGGCGGGTCTCGATCAGTTCAGGGAGCCACTCGTCGATCTCGTCACGCAGGGTTGCGGTTACAGTCATACTGAATCTTCCTCTCCACTCACTCCGGGCGGCAGTGTAGCACCACCGTGTGTGACGGTCGGGCCTGCAGCGTTGGGTTCAGGCCCATTCCCTACGAGAGGGGGCGCGACCGGATGACCAGCAAGCCGGCGAGGGCGATTATGGCGGCGGAGCAGGTAAAGGCCAAGGAGATGCTGGTGACTTGGGCGATCGCGCCGAGTGTGATGCCGAAGAGGATTTCGCCGCTGTACTCGGCCTGGGCGAGCATCGACTGCATCGTGGCGCGAACGTCGCTGGTGGTGCGGCGGTTCACCCAGATGACACCGACGGCGCGTGTGACGGTCAAACCGACGCCGCCGACGAGCAGGACGCCGGCACTGCCGATGAGGAAGCCAGGCGCGGCGACAAGGACAAGCAGGCCGATGGCGCCGATGAAACAGGCCGCGGCGTAGACGCGACGGGCAACGCCGACACCGTCGATGCGCGCTTCGACGATCCGGAGCGCGAGCGCGCCGGCCACGTAGGCGAGGATGCCGAGCGCCGTGAACCAGACGATTGGGTCGGACCGGTCGGGGAAGCCGAGGGCGACGAGATGCCTGGGATAGAGGCGGCCGAAGGCTTCGGCGGCTCCGTTGATCAGGACCGTCGTCAGGAGGATCAGCAGAATCTCGCGGTCGGAGCGCGCGAGGGAGAGGCCACGCCTGAAGATCGCCGTTGATTGCTTCCAGCGCTGCGACCGGGTCGGGGTGAAGTGCGTTTCGGTGAAGCGCGCGACGACGTAGAGCCCGAGAGCGACCATCCCGACGCCAGCGGCCACCATCGCTGGCCCACGGCCGATGGCGAGAGCCAGGAGGCCGAACCCAACGAGGCCGGTGGCCGATCCGGCTTGTTCCCAGCGCGCCCACGCGGCCAAGACGCGAGCGATCCGGTCGGGGCGATCGAGCTCATCGGTGACCCAGGCGACGTCGGCGCCGCTGGCGAATGCCCAGCCCACCCCCCAGAGCATCTGCGTCGCGACGAGCGCCGGAAACGCGGTGACCAGGCCGGTGATCACCATGCTGGCCCCGATCAGGGCATGGGCGATCACGAGCGCCCACTTGCGGCTGACCGTGTCGGCGACGACCCCGGCCGGGACTTCGACGAGCAAGTGAGATGATCCCCTGGGCGGTACCGAGGAAGACGAGCTCGAACGGCGACAAGTTGGCATCGAGGACGAGGTAGAGGCTGGTGACGAGCCAGTAGCCGCGATGCAGGATCGCCCGCAGCGCCATCCAGCGCAGGAAGACGGCGGCGACATCCGGCATCAGGCTGCGCTACTTACCGCTTGCGCCGACGGCCGTAGTTGAGGGTGATGGCGGAAGCGAGGTCGTCGGGGGCGGTGACGATCAGGTCGCCTGCGGTTCGGCGGGTGAGTTCCTCGGCGAAGCGGACGACCTGCAGCTCGTCGGAGAGGACGCAGACGGCGAGGGAGACGCCGTCGCGGCGTAGGCGGTCGGCTTCAGCGTAGGTGGCGGCGAGCGTTTCGGGTGTCGGCGGGTGATTGAAGTGGATGCGACCGTCGGGGTCGCGGTAGGCGGTTGGCTCGCCGTCGGTCAGCAGGATCAGGTTGCGCTGCATGCCGCGATGGGCGGCGAGTTGGACGCGGGCGAGGCGAAGCGCGTCCTGAATGTTGGTACCGAAGCCGAAGCGGTCCCAGGCAAGGCGGGGGAGCTCGGCGGGAGTGAGCGGGCGGGCCGATTCGGAGAAGCCGGTCAGGAGCAGGATGTCGCGGGGAAAGCGGGTGCGGATAAGCGTCGTCAGGGCCAGCGCGAGGCGTTTGGCGGCGAGCAGATAGCCACGCTCGCCCATCGAGCGGCTGAGGTCGATCGCGAGGACGGTCGCGGCGCGGGCGGAATCTTCGCGCTCGAAGATGGCGAAGTCGGCGGGGTCGAGGCGGACCGGCGTGCCGGTGCCGCGCCGGACGGCCTGGAGGACAGTCCGGCTGAGGTCGAGGGCGAGTGGGTCGCCGAACTGGTAGTCGCGGCTGGTGCCGGTCAGGTCGTGGATGCCGGGGCGGTGGAGCAGGCGACGGTCGCCGGGCTGGCGGCTGGCGAGGCGGGCGAGGACGGCGGACAGGATCTCGTCGCCGATGTGCTGGAGGGCGCGGGCGGATAGCTCCTGCCTGCCACCGGGGCCACGGACGAAGCCGGAGTCGGCGAAATGATTGGAGCGATGCGGTCAGGCGTTCGATGGCGTCGGCGGCCTGCTCGCCGAGGGCGGCGCGGACAAGGGCGGGATCGATCTCGGCGATGTCGGCGACCTTGCGGACGCGGCGGATGGCCTGCTCCAGGTCGTCGAGTTGTCCGAGGCGGGTGAGGGTGTCGGCAAGTGTGCCGGAGAACTCAGGGGCGTCTTCCAACGAGCCGCCTTCGCGGTCGAGCGGGCCGCGACGGACGATCTGGTCGAGGGCGGCCTGTGCCTGGGCGCGGGAGTCGGCCGGGAGGTGGGCGAGGAGACGGGCCGCGTCGGGGTGGCCGGCGAGAGCTTCGAGGAGGTCGCTGGTTTCGGCGTCGAGTCCTTCGGTGCCGCTGCCGGAGCGGAGCGCGTCAGTGAGTTGCTGAAGCTGCTCGTCGCTGGCGAGGGATTGTTCGAGCTGGCGGCGTTCGGCGCGGAGGGCGTCGCGGAGCTGGTCGAGACCGGCGATCTGTTCGCCGTCGGGTTCGGTCAGGCCACGATGGAGGGCGCGGTCGAGCGCCTGCTCGATGTTGCCGGAGAGCAGATCGTCAGAGAGCGCCGCCAGCACCTGCTCAGGCGCCAGCGGCGTGATGGACTGGGTGCCGTCCCAGGCGCGGTAGCGGACGTGCGACATGGTGGCCGTCATCTCACCTGATGGAACGCGTCGAACTCAGCGTGGTGGTCGTTCTGATCGACTGGGACATCGACGACGAATGGGACGCCGTCGGCGTTGGCGCGGCGGGCGCGTTCCAGGGCTTCGGCAAGTCCGTCGGCTGATTCAACGCGGATGCCGTCACAACCGGCGGCCTTGGCGACGGCGACGAAGTCGAACTGCGGGTCGAACGAGGTCGCGATGTAGCGGCCGTCGAGTTGAGTCGTCTGGGTCCACTGCGGCCAGCCGAGTGCGCCGTCGTTGAGGACGACCCAGGTAACGGGCGCCTTTTCCTGAACGGCGGTCGGAAGCTCGTGGAACGCCATCTGGAAGGCGCCGTCGCCGGTGGTTGAGACGACCTGGCGCTCCGGCGCGGCCAGCTTGGCGCCGATCGCGCCGATGACGCCGAGGCCCATGACGGTCTGCTCGGCGGGCGGGACGACGCTGTTGGCGTCGAACGACTGGTAGTAGGGCCAGTAGTAGGACCAGAAGTCCTGGCCGCCGTTCTCCTTCACCAGGATCGTGTTGTCGCCGAAGACGCGGTTGATCTCGCTGACGATGCGCTTGCCCTTGATCGGCGTACCATCGTCGCTCATCGCATCGGCGCGGGCGTCCTCGATGGCGGCAGCACGACGCTGCTCGATCTCGGCAGCACGCCCGTCGTTGCGGGCCAGGCCGCGTTCGGCGAGGGCGGCCCGGAGGGCGAGGAGAGCGAGCGAAGCGTCGGACTGGATCGCGACATCGGGAACCCAGTTGCGACCGATCTCGGACGGCTCGATATCGATCTGGATGAACTTCGCGTCCTTCGGGAAGAATGTGAAGACGCCGGACTGGAACTCCTCCATCCGCGAGCCGACGGTGATGAGCAGGTCCGCTTCGTCGTAGAGCTCGCGGGGGAAGGTCGTGCGGTAGAGGCCGACCATCCCGCAGGAGAGCGGGTGGGACTCACCGATGACGCCGCGTCCGGCGGGGGTGGTCTGGACCGGGATGCCGTAGGCGTCGATCAGTGAGGTCAGCGCCTGTCCCGCGCC
The DNA here is from genome assembly GCA_963763325.1 of uncultured Chloroflexia bacterium. Classification (GTDB taxonomy): domain Bacteria; phylum Chloroflexota; class Chloroflexia; order Thermomicrobiales; family CFX8; genus JBBECJ01. Next base: position 145,434 of record CAVXOL010000018.1, on the reverse strand, counting down.
GGAGAGGACGCTGCCACCGCCGCAGACGATCAGTGGCCGTTTGGCTGCTGGCGATCAGGTCGGCGGCCTTCGCGATCGCGGCGGGATCTGGGCCGGGGCGCAGGTTGCGGACGGCTGGGACGTAGTCGCCGAAGTCGTCATCCTGGAGGGCGATGTCGGCGGGGAACTCAAGGTAAACGGGGCCGGGCTGGCCGGTCGTCGCGATCGAGATGGCGCGGCGCAGGTACCAGTCGGTCCGGTCGGTGCGCTCGATCGTTGCCGCCCACTTGGTGATCGGGGTCATCATCCCGACGTGGTCGGTCTCCTGGAAGGCGCCCATCCCGTAGGTCTTCGTCGCGGCCCGGACGCCGAGAACGAGCATGGGAGTGCAGCCGGAGTACGCTTCGAGGACACCGGGGACGAGGTTGGCGACGCCGGGACCGGGGCTACCGAAGCAGACAGCGGGCTCGTTGCGGATCCGCGCCCAGGCCATCGCCATGTAGACGCCGGAGGTCTCGTGGCGGACCATGACGGAGCGCACCCTTTCTGAATCGTAGAGTTGATCGTAGAGGTGCTTCGCGCTGCCCGGCAGGCCGAAGACGACCGGGATGCCCTCCGCCTCCAGTCCGCGCACCACTGCCTGCCAGCCGTTCATCCTTGCCATCTCTCCACCCCCTTCGCCTGCGTTCGTTCGCAACTGGCGACAGGGTAGGTTGCCAGGCTCGGTTCGTCAATTGTGGTTTGGTGACAGGCGGGCAAACCGGTACAATGACAGAACGCCCAAAATCGTGCGAGTTCGCAAGCTGTCGAACGCGTCTGGGCACCAACCGGGCTTGACGACCTGAGACAGAGTAGCCAGGACCCTTGCTGAACCAGGACTCGCCAACGGAATCGCATCCCAATTGCCTCCCTGCGCTGCCAGCCGAGCTGGAGCGCGTGCGCCTGATCATCCAGATCGCGCGGCGCGACCATGCGGTCGATGCGATGCGGGCGAAGATTACTGCCGAAGAATCTGACCAGCGGCTGATCCAGATGCAAATCGACGACCGGATCGGGATGCTGCGCCGCGACCACGAGCGGATGAGCGCCGAGATCGGACGGCTGGAAACGCGGCTGGAACGGCTCGTCTTCGCGCGACGGGCGCTGAGCGATGTCGAGCTGGACGACGAAGAGCAGGTCGAGCGCGCCGAAGAGGCCGCCTTCTGGGCCGAATGGCGTCAGCAGCGTGAGGAACGGCGCGGAACGGTCATTAACCGGCGCCCGGCCGGTGATGAGGACATCACGTTGCGGCAGCTCTACCGGGCGTTGGCACGGCTCATTCACCCGGATCTGGCGAGCGACCCCGCTGAACGCAGTCGGCGTGAGGCAGTCATGCGGATGGCGAACGCGGCCAACGAGGCGCGTGATATCGATCAGCTCAACCGGTTGCTGGAGATCTGGTCAAAGCCGCAGGACACGACTGACATCCGCGACCTGGGAACACTCCAGGCGCGCGTTGCCGAGCGCGACGTCAAGTACGACGAACTGGCGCGGCAGCTGAAGGCACTGGAGGGTAGCGCGCTCGGCAAGATGATCCGCCGGCCAAAGGCGGAGCTGACCAAGTACATCAAGCGCGAGGAGGAGCGGTTGCGCCGTGAGTTGGCGACGCTGCGGCTGAAACGGCGGCGGCTACTGACGGCGGTCGAAGACCGTCGCCGCGAGTTGGCTGAAGCCAGCGACTGACACTGGTCGCCCCAATGCGTACCCATCAGGAAGCCCGACCTTGCTGGCACGTCATCTGCGCCTATATGGCAGCACGATGTGCTGATAGCAGTGAGGAGCAAATGCGATGGAAGAGCCACGCAACGGACAGTTCAATATGGAAGATCCCAAGACAAACCGGATGACCGGGGCCGCGCTAGCCGCGTTCTTCGGCATCATCCTGTTGGTGGTCGTCGGTTTCTACCTCCTGAATGTTGCCCTGGATATCTTCTAGTCTTCCCCGCGACGTGCGCTTGAGCAGGGTACCCACCGTCGATCGTACCGGCGCGTCATCGTCCGCGCCGGTGCCCTTGCTCAGGCACGGGTGACATGCGCGGAGACTGCCAGCCAGCGGCCATCGATGCGTGCCCAGCAGTCGGTGTAACGGCCCGCTCCGGGTTGGCCGTCGGGGAGTTCGTAGGTCGTGCGGGCGTGGATGATGGCCACATCGCCGAACACGCGAACGATGACGTCGAGTGCCTGAAGGTTCGAGATCGTGATCGGACTGGCGGTCTGGCGCAAGAAGCTGGCACGATCGACGAGCGAGCCGTCGGGGTTACTGCAATAGAAGTCGTCAGCCAGAATTTCGTCGAACCGCTCGACATCTGAGTGCTGGACCGAGCGGATGTAGTCCTCATTCAATGCATGCAGGATGGCGATGTCGGTCTGGACCGAAGTGTCAGTCTGCATCGGCTGCCCCTTTCGTTGCAGTTCCGTTGGTTCGATGCACGGGCCAGCATATCTGCGCGCCTTCGGGTCGTAAAGGCTACGATGCGCGCTCGTCTTCGATGGACCTGCGCCGACCCTTTGTCACCCCGACGAAGGGGCGTCGTCGCAGCAGGTCAGGACGATAACAGGTGGCGGCGAGTAGCCCGGCGGAGAGGTTGGGCGAGGTTGACGGTGGCCCAGACGAGGAAGAAGACGGCGGTGGCGACGAGGACGACGGCGGCGCCAGAGGCGACGTTGCGGTAGTAGGAGAGATACAGGCCGCCGACACCGGAGAGGGCGCCGATCGTGGCGGAGAGGGCTAGCATCCGAGGCAGGCGGTCGGCGATCAGGCGAGCGGTCGCGGCCGGGGTGACGAGCATCGCGAGGACAAGGATGTTGCCGACCGTCTGAAGGGCAGTGACGATCGCGAGAGCCAGCAGGACGAGGAAGAGCTGGTCGTAGCGCCAGAGGTGGACACCGAGCGACGCGGCGAGGGTACGGTCGAAGGTGATCAGGATCATCTCGCGACGGAAGATGGCAAGGACTGTCAGGACACCAGCACCGATCGCGGCTGTCAGCAGCAGGTCGGAGCGCGACACGCTGAGGATGTTGCCGAGCAGGAACGAGGTCAGGTCGCGGGTATAGGAGCTGGTCGTGCTGATGAGCGCAATGCCGAGCGCGAAGGCACCGGCGAACATGACGCCGATTGCCGTGTCCTCACGCAGGCGTTCGGTCTGACTGAGCCAGCCGATCAGCAGCGAAACGACGACAGCCGCCAGCAGCGCGCCGATGAATATGCTGCCCCCGAGTAGAAAGGCGATGACGACGCCGGGGAAGACAGCATGCGCGAAGGCATCGCCGACGAAGGCCATCCCACGCAGCACGACGAAGCAGCCGATGACCCCGCAGACGATCCCGACGACGATGATCGCCAGGAAGGCGTGCTGCATGAACATCCGCTCCCAGGGGCGGGTGAGCCAGTCGATGAAGGCCGGGTTAGTCATCGGCGCCGGTGGCGACCTCCTCATGCGGGCGCGGGTGGGGATGGACGTGAGCGCTGTCGCCGGCGCTGTCGCCATGCATGTGGAGGGCGGAGATGTCACCGAAGGCGACGGCGATGTTGAGCGGGACGAGCGTCTCGTGCGGCGGGCCGAGAGCGACGATCCGGCGGTTGAGCATGCAGATGCGGTTGCTGGTGTCGCGGGCGCAGTCGAGATTGTGGGTCGCGAGGGCGACGCATGCGCCGTCGCGGCGCAGGTCGTCGATGACCTGCTCGAACATCGCTTCGGTCGGGGCATCGACGCCGGTGAACGGCTCGTCGAGCAGGTAGACGGCGGCCGGGCGGATCAGGGCACGGGCGAGGATGACGCGTTGCTGCTGGCCACCGGAGAGGCGTCCGATCTGGGTGTCGCAGTGGTGCTCCATCTTGACGATCGCCAGCGCGCGTTCGGCCGCCTGTTCCAGTGAGCGGCCGAGGGGTCGCCAGCGGCTGACGCCGTGGTAGGAGCCCATCAGGACGAGGTCGCGGACACTGGCCGGGAGAGTCCAGTCGATTCGGTCGCGCTGCGGGACGTAGACGACCTGGCGTCGAGGATCTCCACCAAGGGTTGCGCCGAATGTAACCCGACCACGTTCGGGACGGACGACACCGGCGATGACCTTCAGGAGTGTGCTCTTGCCGGCTCCGTTCGGGCCGACGAGGCTGACCACTTCGCCCGCGTGCAGGTCGAGAGAGACACCGTCGAGGGCGATGCGGTCGCCGTACGACACAGCGATGTTGTCAACGCGGACGAGTGGATCACTGATGCGAAGATTGCTGGTCATATCACTCTGTCACCTGACAACGGCATATGGTGCGTCATTGCAGCCATTATGATACCCAGTATCAAATGCGATGTCCAGAGACGAGCTTTGAGTCCATACCTGACCGTACGAACTGTGCCGCAGATGTCCAGTGGTCGTGAAATAACCGACGCACGGCGTCCTCGACACTAGGACGACGTGCGTCGGTTATCCGTTGTTGCGCCTCAGTGCCGGTGAGATCGAGCGATATCGGCGACCAGCAGGATCAGTGCTCCAACGCCGACGGCGAGTGATGACAAGCTCAGAACGGTGAAGATCAGCGTTTTCGTATCGCCCCAGTGATCCAACGAAGTCGCGTACGCATACGTTCCGGCCAGGACGATCACGCTTAGTGCGAGCACAATCAGCAGCGTGGTGCGTCGGCGATGGTCGATTCCAGTATCCATGTGGGTACCCTTTCCTAACGAAGTGCCAATTGGACTCCCCACGATTCCGCGAATCAGACTGATTAGAGCGAGGGCCATCATGCCCGCAACCAGTGCCGCAACTACACTCGGAAGCGCCGCCAGCATTACCACCATTGCCAGCACCGTGATGCAGGGAATGATGATAATCAGGTGCCGCTGTGCCCACGAACCGTGCGACGATGCGGCCATGGCACTCCCATTCCGGATGTGTCGTCGTTCCTCGACCCGCCATGCGATATCTGCCGGCATCCCTGCGATCACTCGACCCAGCACGCGTGCGTCTACACCTCCTAATCCGTCCACTGAACCGTCATGGCAGTGCTCCCACAGGTCGGACGAAATCTCCGCGCGCCGCGCATCCCGGTAGTCGACCGGCAAGCCATGCGTGTAGACGGCCACCCAAGCACGGGCCAGTCGGACCGACAAACGCTCAGCCAGGTCGCTCATTCCCCCTCCAACACGATGCGGCGGGGGACAGTCATTTGACGGACGTGGACAGCCTCGGCAAGAGCCTGCTCGCCCAACCCCGTTACCTGGTACAGGCGGCGTCGCGGGCGTTGCTCGCGAACGGCGATCTCTGGGTCTTCCCACCACCGCTCAAGCAACTTCGCACGCTCCAGCCGGTCGAGTGCTTTGTACAGCGTGCCTTGAGCAGTGAGCCGGCGTGCATCGGCACCATGCATGATCTCTTTGGCGATAAGGAAGCCATGGAAGTGCGGAACGCCAGCCTGCCGCAATTGCAGTCCGGCGACGAGAATATCTTCTTCGATCGGGATCAGCGTGCCTGGTTTGCGTCTCATGGACACAGTATAGGAAGATATCTTCCCAATGTCAATTGGGGTGGGCGGAGTCGTTGAACATTCGATACTTCGGTTGCGTCGCGCAACGAGACCACGCTCTGTGACTCCCACACAGAAAATATTGTGATGCTCGTGCGACTCTTCGTGCCAAGCTGGCACTGCGGGACATCCCACCTGATTGGCATGCGCTCCAAATTTCAAGCGTGTGGAGCATGTGACATAACGACATCCAGCGCGTCAGGCGATGGAATTTCCGAGCATCTATATCGAGTAGGATGATGTTGAAAGACAACTGTGGCTGAGAGGTGGATGGGTGCGACGATACGATTTCAGGTGCGACGAGTGCGAGCAGGCGTTTGATGTCGAGCGTCCGGTCCATGAGGCTGGAGAGCCGGCCGATTGTCCATTTTGTGGCAAGCCCGCCCGCCGCATCTACACCGCGCCGAAGTTCCTCTTCAAGGCCGATCCGAACGACGTTCGCCCGATCTGGCACAACCACGGTGGTTTCGGCCACGCCCACCCGCCGCGTCGTGGGTTTCATCCGCCGGGGGTTGAAGAGCATTGACACGGGAACCGCGATCGGGAGATTGGAGCCAGACTGCGTGCGGATGGAGATAGCCGTCGCCCGGGACGTAACGACTGATCAGCCCCGGCGCCTCTGGTGGAGGTGGCCATGCACGCCAGGCTGAACGCGATCGGCTTCCGGGCCGACGCGATCCCAGAGGCGCTGGAACGGTACAAGGCCGAGACGCTGCCGATGATTCAGAGCTGGCCGGGGTATTTGATGACGTTCGCGATGACGCAGCGTTCGACCGGCAAGGTGATCATGCTCTCTGTTCTGGGAACGTGCGCAGGACCGGGAGGCGAGCGGGCTACGAATCGAGTATGTCCAGAACCTTTCAAGCTACGGGCATCTGATCGGTGGGTCGATGTCGAGGGAGACGCATGATGTCCTCGTATCGACGCTTCCGGAACGGCCCGAGAACTCGTCCGAACCACGTCTCTGGGCACGCGTGACGACGGGACAGGTGCAGCCTCAGCACTGGGACGCGGCATTGTCGATGCTGAAGCCGATGGTCGAGGACCCGGGTGACAACCGCTCTCACCTGGGATCGATGCTGCTGGCAAACCGGACATTGGCGAAGGTCGTGATCGTCGGCGTCTGGGATTCGCGGAGAGCCATCGCCGCGACTGACGATCAGGTCCACGCCCAGGCCTACCTCGTCCGCCGCAGCGGCTTCCTGACCAGTTCACCGACTCACGAGGTGTATGAGATTGTGAGTTGGGGGTAGGGGTCAGCCGGTCAGCTATCAGCTTGAACTGTGAGATTCGGAACTGGGTCGACGCGAGGTCGATCTCAGCTTGCCGTTGGAGGAAATGCCTGTATCCTGTTCTTTTGTACAGCGAAAATCTGGCAGAGGTAGCGATGGCGGGCCGGTGGCCAGTCGCTACATTCCAGACAATGCAATGGGGTATCAGGAGCCGCCACAATGACAAGCACGAGCGAGGAGCGCGCGGACGCGCGGCAGGGGAATCCGCCACCGACCGGATTCGTGACCTTTCTGTTTACCGATATCCAGGGGAGTACCAAGCTCTGGGAGCGCTTTCCTGACACGATGGCCGTCAACTTGGCGCGGCACGACCAGATCATGCGCGCGGCGATCGCCGCCCATAGCGGCTATGTCTTCAAGACGATCGGCGATGCGTTCTGCGCTGCCTTCCCAACGCCAACCGATGGGCTGAATGCCGCGCTTGAGGCGCAACGGGCGCTTGGCGCCGCTGATTGGGGCGACACAGGGCCGATTCGGGTGCGGATCGCCCTCAACACTGGTGAGCCGGAGTTCCGGGACAACGACTACTTCGGGCCGCCGGTCAACCGGGTCGCCCGGTTGCTGGCGACCGGGCACGGCGGGCAGGTGTTGCTCTCGAACGCGGCTGAGAGCGGGCTGGAGAGTGAGCGGCTGCCGGACGATATCTCGCTGCGGATGCTTGGGGAGGTGCGGCTGAAGGACCTCGCCCAGCGCGAGCCGGTTTACCAGCTGATCGCGCCCGATCTGCCGCAGGTTTTCCCCAAGCTGAAGATGCCGCCGCGACCGTATACCGGCGTAGTTGCCTCAGTTGTGACCGGTATTGCTGGGCTGTTCCTCTACCAGTATGTAAGTTCCGGATTCTCGGCCAACGTCTTCACGAACCCGCAACTGCTGGACAGCCTGAAGGGGACGATCCTCGAACTGTCGGCGGTCAACGAGCTGTCGTTGCTGGGGTTGGCGGGGCTGATCGTGGTTGCGCTGGTTGCGGCGATCCTGATCCGGCAGAGCGCGACCGAGTACCGGCCGGGCCGACCGGCTCCCGCCGCGGTCCAGTTCACGGGGCAGTTCGTCAGCATTCGCTCGATTGGGTTTCTGGTTGGGTCACTGGCGCTGGTGCTTGGTGCCTTCGCGTACCAGCAGTATCTCTGGCGGGTGGAGCTGCCGATTCCGGACGACGCGGTCGGAATCGCGCTGACACGGGAGGCGGCGGCGGCGTCGATCTCCGAGGAGCTGGAGGAGGCGCTGTTCGTCCAGGGCGACAGCGACCGGATCGTGATTCGCGAGTTGCCGGTCAAGTTCGACGCCGGGGACATCGAGAATGCGCGCGAGATGGGTGACCGGATCGGGGCGCGGGCGGTCGTTATCTACCGCGAGGATGAGCAGGACGACCAGCAACAGTACACTGCCTACGTCGTCTTCACCGATCCGGCCGTCGGCGTGACGGTCGGAACATCGCCGGTTAGTAGCGACGAGAGTGAGACGGTCGTCCAGCAGGGTGGGATCATCATCCAGCAGAGCGTGCCAGTGCCGGTCCTGCGGACGGCGTCACTGGCGCAACTGGTGGACGCGACAGCAGGGATCATCGCCCACGACGAAGGGCGCTACCGTGAGGCGATCCAACTGCTGGAGGAAGCGCGCACGGCCGACAGCGCTGGTCGCGATGTCGGACTGATCGATCATTACCTGGGCAGCGCCTACTGGTACACATCACAGCATAACGAGGCGGTTGATGCCTACCAGCGTGTCATCGATGTGTACGAGGATCGGATGGAGACTGGGCGAATCCCGGCTCAGGACGTGTTGATTCTGGCGCAATCCTACCTTGATCTGGGCCGAATTCGTCTAACTCAAAATGACAGTGCATGGGCTGACGAAGCGCAGGCGCTATTTGAGGAAGCACTCGGCCTGCGGGAAGATCTGCTCTCACGCCAGCAGCAGCTTGAACGGCCAGGCGACATTCGGGTCACGTATGCACAGGTCTATGCGATGATCGCCGATATCCACCGCGTGCGGGGCGACATTGATGAGCAGCAGCACTGGGAAGCGCGCGCGATCGACGAGGCAGAGGCAATCGGTGCTGGAGCCGACCCGGATGACGACAAGGCTGCGATTCAGGAAGCGGCAGCCCGAGGATTGGCGGGAGATTGCGCGGCGCACTCGCGGCAACCGAACGCGCGCTATCCGTCGATCCGACCAATACCCATGCGCTAACGCTCGTGGCTGCAATTCAGTTGCTTCAGAATCGCCCAGACCTTGCCGAGGCAGGCATCGAGCGAGCGATGGAGCTGCGACCAGACGAGACAAATGTTCGCGATCTGGCAGCGAACACGATGCTGTTGCGCGCGTTGAGCAGCAGGCTCTACGTCGAGCCATTCTATATCAGTGAGGCTGAAGCGCTCTTCGCCGAACTGATTGCGATCGATCCAACCAATCAGCGAGCGCACCTGAGACGCGGAGATATACGCGAAACTGCGAAGCGACGGTCATCTCATCGACAGCACCGCCGTCAGTATCGGTGATGAGATCAACACGACCAAGAGCAGCACCTTCTGGAAGGCCGATCCCGCACATCATGACGCCGCCGTCGAAGCGCTCGGGCAGGCGATCGAGGAGTATCGGATCGTCGCCTTTGAGCTCGATCCCGACAACCTCGGCGCGCGGATGGCGCTGGCGGGACTGTATGTCGAGCGGATGGAGTTGCTGTACTACCACCTGCCAGTGCTTCAGGAATCGGGCGACACTGCGACGTTTGAGCGCTATCTGGCCCGGATCGGCGAGGACATGACGCGTGTCCGCGAGGCCACTGACGAGCTACGGGCGGACGAGAACGCGGGCAGCCGCTTGCGGGTGATCGAGGCATGGAGCTACTTCATCCAGGCGCTCGAGTACGAGGCGACGCGGATCCTGTTCTACGAGACGGATGTGAGCGACGAGGACACGACCGACGACGAGCGCGCACAGGCGGTCTTCGATGAGTGGACGGCCGAGATCGACCGGGCGCTGGCGGTCGTCGAGGCGGCGCCACTGAACGGGCCGGATGAGAAGTACGCGGCCTCGTTCGTCTACGTCAAGAAAGCGCTGATTCACCTGTTCAACAATGAGAACGAGGCGGCCCAGGAGCCGCGGGCGATGTTCGTCAGCCTCCAGACGGAGGTGACAGAGTACTACCGCGAGCGGGCGGACCACAACCAGACGCTGTGCGCCGACATGCGCGAGGTCGAACGCGGCGATGCGCTGAGCGCAACCGGCAGCTATGGCCCGGCGTCCGAAGCGTATCGGGCTGCGCTGGATCTGAACCCGGAGAACGCTCACGCGTTGAACGGGTTGTCATACGCGCTCTACCGAGACGGTGACGCAGCCGGCGCGGTCGAGGCAGCACGCCAGGCGACGGAGACCTATCCCGACTATCCAGAAGCTTGGGCGAGACTCGGTCTCTACGCGCTGGCGATGGACGACGCGGGCACGAAAGATGAGGCGTATGGCCACTTCCTGGAACTGCTGTCCGAGCGACCTGCGCAGGAGCGGATAGCACTGGCGGCACAGGCGCTTGATGAGCTTCAGGCGCTGTTGACGGAACAGCCGGAACGTGGCGACGAAGCGCTGGATCTGCTGCCGTCGTGGCGAGCATTCGTGGACGGTATCTCTGACGCTGGTGATGCGTACCAGTATCCGCAGCTCTACAGCGACCTGGGGATAGTCGCCCTGCTGGCCGGTGACGCGCAGTCCGCCGAGGATCTGTTGCGCCGTGGGATCGAGTTGGATGCTCGGCAGCCGCTGGCAAAGGTGCGGCTCGCGATGGTCGTGTTGATTCAGGGCGACAGCGGGAATGACGAGATTCAGGCGGTCGTCGATGAATTGAACGATCCGCTCTGGGAAGAGGTCGAGGGCGTCGAGGCGTTTGGGAGGGACGATCTGGTAGTGCTCGCGCAGGCAGAGATCGATACGGTTGTTGCTGCGCGCCCGGAGTACCAGGCATCAATGTCTGACCTTATCGCCGCGATTGAGAGGGAACATCGCTGATGTGATACTCGCATGACGCTGCTCCAGTTACGTGTCGTATACGGATGTCCGATCACGACAGGAGGCACGATGGCATGGAAGAGTAGCGAATCAAGGCCGACGTTCAGTGAGCTGATACGAAGTGTGGAGACGTAAGGGCCGTAGACGATCTCTCGTCGAGGAGTCGACATGGTCGTTGTCGTGTCGATCGATGGCTATCGCGAGCTATCCGGGTTGGCGATCGATCGCCAGGAGGCATCTGCTGAATCATCGCATGGGGGCAAGTTACCGAGTTTCCTGAACCGCTGTGAACGATGGCAAGAGGGCGAATCGGTAGCGACGCCTCGGTTGTATCTAACGGCGAACAACGAAACATCCCTTGACGTTGGACGCTCGTCAGGCGAAGATGCCGGTCTGTCACCGCGAGTCCCGGCACGAGCTCCTGCCGCCGGATAGAGCCACTCAGTTGGGACGTGCGCGGTCGGATTCGGTAATTCAAAGAGACTACGGGAGGACCATGACAGCTACAGTCGAAGCGTCGGCCATCGGGCAGCCGTTGAAGCGGATCGAGGGCGATAAGAAGGTCACCGGCGCGACGCGCTATGTCGATGACCTGCAGATGCCTGGCATGTTGCATGGTCGGCTGGTGACGAGCATCTACGGGCACGCCGAGATCAATGGGATCGACGCGAGCGCGGCGTTGGCGGTGCCGGGGGTTGTAGCGGTCTACACCGGCAAGGATGTCCACCCGTCGGGCAGCGAGCCGGCCGACCGCAATCATCACATGCTGGCACGTGACAAGGCGCTGTACTACGGGCAGCCGGTCGCGATCGTTGTTGCGACGGATGAGAGGATAGCGGCCGAGGCGGCATCGTTGGTCGAGGTTGACTACACGCCGCTGGACGCGGTCATCGATCCGCTGGCGGCGATGGAGCGCGGCGCGCCGGTCGTTCGCAAGAAGGTGAGCGACGGTTCGGAGTGGGCCGAGGGGCAGATGCACGCGACCGTCACTGGTGGCGACGATCTGGACATCTCGAAGTTGCCGGACAACATCACCAACGCAGCCCGCTTCACGCGCGGCGATGTCGAGGCCGGGTTTGCGGCAGCCGAGCAAATTGTCGAGCGCCGCTACATCACCAATTGGGTCCATCAGTCTTACATCGAGCCGCACGCGTCGGTGGCGGTGCCTGATCCGCTCGGGAATCTGACCGTCTACACGACGACGCAGGGGCAGTACTACACGCGCAACGCGACGGCCGAGATCCTGGGGCTGCAGCAGAGCCAGCTCAAGGTGATCGGGATGGAGGTCGGCGGCGGGTTCGGCGGCAAGGCCGTCATGCTGGAGCCGATTGCCGGCTGGATCGCTCTGCGCCACAAGGCGCCGGTCAAGATCAACATGACACGCTCGGAAGAGCTTTCAGCCGGGAATCCCGCGCCCGGCTCGGTCATCGATGTCAAGATCGGTGGCAAGCAGGACGGGACGATCACGGCGATCGAGGCGCGGCTGGTGTTCGACTCCGGCTGCTACCCCGGCACGCCGGTGACAGTCGCTGCGCTGATGTCGGGCGGCTACTACCGGACCGACAACCTGTCGCTGGTCGGATACGAGGTGCTGACCAACAAGACCGGCAATGGCGCATACCGCGCTCCGGGAGCGCCGCAGGCGACGTTCGCGATCGAGCAGGCGGTCGATGAGCTGGCCGGCAAGCTCGGCTGGGACCCGGTCGAGTTCCGGCTGCACAACTGCTCGGTCGAGGGCGATCCGCAGCCGAACGGTGTGCCGTGGCCGCGGATTGGCCTCAAGGAGGTGCTTGAGGAAGTCCGCGACCATCCGGCGTACAAGAACCGCGCGAGACGGTCCAAACAAGGGCGTCGGGGTCGCGATCGGTGGATGGCCGGGCGGCGTCGAGCCGTGCGCGGCCAACATCCGCGTCAACACGGACGGCTCGCTGGTCGTCCAGCTCGGCTCGACCGACATCACCGGCACGAACACGGTCATGGCGCAACTCGCGGCTGAGGCGTTCGGGACGACGTTCGACAACGTCACGATCCAGACCGGCGACACCGACACCGTCGCCGTATGCCGGAATGAGCGGCGGCTCGAAGGTGACCTACACGGTCGGGCCGGCCGTCATCCGGGCGGCGCAGGCAGCCCGCGAGCAGGTGCTGGCGATCGCTGCTGCTGAGATGGAAGTCTCACCGGACGATCTCGAGCTGTCGCAGGGCAAGGTGCGGGTCAAGGGCGCGCCCGACAAGGAGATGACGATCGCGTCGATCGCACAGAGCAGCATGACGTTCGGCGGCAAGTACGAGCCGGTCTACGGGATCGGCAAGTCGGCGCAGACCGACCGCGCGCCGGGCTTCTCCGGCCAGATCGCCGAGGTCTCGGTCGATCCTGACACAGGGGTCGTCTCGATCGACCGCTATGTGACGGTCCAGGACGTCGGCAAAGCGCTCAACCCGGCCCAGGTCGAGGGGCAGATCATCGGCGGGACGGTCCAATCGATCGGCTTCGCGATGTACGAGGGAATCGAGTTCAGCGAGGACGGCCAGCTGCTGTCATCGACGCTGATGGACTACGTGATCCCGACGTCGGTCCAGGTGCCGCCAATCGAGGTCGTCATCGTCGAGGTGCCGGCTCGCTCCGGCCCGCACGGCGCGAAGGGCATCGGCGAGCCGCCGATCATTCCCGGCCCGGCCGCGCTGGCCAACGCCATCGCCGCCGCGACCGGCAAGCGGGTGTTGGAAACGCCGCTGACGCCGGAGCGGGTGAGCAAGGCGATGATCAACGGGGCGTAGTCCGACAATCGCTCAATAGTCAGAACGCGACAGGGCGAGTCACTTGCTTGCCCTGTCGCGTTGCTATCGGCTTTCGCTACGGAGCATCCGCCCGAATCGCTGTTAGTCGTGGGACCAACGCAGGAAGCTCGACCTTCGCAGCATTCCAGATGTCTGAAAGACGGTCATCGTCGATGGACGAAGATGGCAGGCCGATCGGGAAGCTGCGGAACGTCGTCCAGGGAACGCCGTCGAGTCGAGCAATCACGTCATCAGGAATTTGCCCCAACGCCAGTACGATGATCTGGAATCGCTAAATGACCGCATCGACCGCGAGATCGTATTCTTTGAACTCGGCGAACGTCATGCCTTCGGTGTACTCCTGGATTCGCTCGATCGATGTCAGGGTGTGGTCGATCCGTACACCCCAGTGCTCTGAACACATAGTGAAGCGCCGATCTGCTGATCGCGAAACACCTCATGGCACAAAGCTCATCATCGCTCGCCGACGCTCCGTACGTCGAGGGCGTCGCGGAGGCCGTCGCCGAAGAGGTTGAGACTGAGGACGGTGAAGCCGATCGCGAGACCGGGGAAGACGGCCAGCCACCAGGCCTGCTGGATGAAGTTGCGGCTCTCGTTGAGTGCCTGCCCCCAGGTCGGGGTCGTCGGATTGACGCCGAGGCCGAGGAAGGTCAAGCCAGTCTCGGTCAGGATACCGAAGCCAACGGTCAGCGTTGTCTGGACGATGATCGGGGCGGCGATGTTCGGCAGGAGGTGACGGTACATGATGCGCCAGTCACGAACGCCGATGGCACGGGCAGCGAGTGTGAAATCGGACTCGCGCAGGCTAAGTACCTGCCCACGGACGATCCGGGAGAACGCGACCATGTTGGTGATAGCGATCGCGAGAATAACGTTCCGTGCTCCCGCTCCGTAGATGGCGACGATCGCCATCGCGAGGATGATGGCCGGGAAGGCCCAGAGCAGGTCGACGGCCCGCATGATGAACATGTCAATCCAGCCGAGGTAGTAGCCGGCAAGCAAACCGAGCCCGACGCCAATCACCATTGAGGCGAGCGCGCCGAGGATGCCGACGCTGAACGAGATGCGGGTGCCGATGATGATGCGGCTGAAGAGGTCGCGCCCGAACGAGTCGGTGCCCATCGGGTGGTTCAGGCTGGGTCCTTCTAGGAACTCGAAGTCATCGTTGTCCGGGTCGTACGGAGCAAGCGCGGGACCGAACAGCGCAATGATCCCGAGCACGATGACAAAGATGATCCCGAGGAACGCCTTCTTCTCGGCCCTGATTCGGCGGAGAAAGCGATTGCTCTGCACCTCGCGCTGTTCGGTCAACACGTTCCGGCGATCGCCGGTCATGCTGGTCGTACTGCCATCGGGGGCGGTTACGGCGGGTCGATCAACGGTGGGTTGGTCAGCCATAGCGAATCCTCGGGTCCAGAACCGTGTAGACAAGGTCAACGGCCAGATTGGCCAGGACGAAGATCAAGGTGATCATCAGGATGACACCCTGGACTGATCGGGTAATCGTTATTGAAGATGGCGGAGGTGAGCAGGCGGCCGATGCCGCTGATCGAGAAGACGGTCTCGGTGATGACGAGCCCGCCGAGGAGGCCGGCCAGCGACAGGCCGGCGACCGTTACGACCGGAATCAGCGCAGTTCGCATCGCGTGACCGAGCAGGACGCGCCGTTCGCTCAACCCCTTCGCGCGGGCCGTCCGGATGTAGTCGCTGCCCAGTACCTCCAGCAGGCCGGACCGGACGAAGCGCATCAGGACCGCCGCCTGGCCGACACCCGCAGCAAAGCTGGGGAGCAGGATATGCTTGAGCCACGGCCAGAAACCTTCTGACAGTGGGGCATAGCCGACCGAAGGCAACCAGTTGAGCTTCACCGCAAAGATGAGGATGAAGACGATCCCGAACCAGAAGGTCGGAAGGCTGATCCCAGCGAACGTCGAGATACTGGCGATGAAGTCGAAGGCACTGCCACGCTTCAGCGCGGCCAGCATCCCCATCGGCAGGGCAATCGCCAGCCCGATGAAGAACGAGAGCGCCGTGATACTCAACGTCTTGGGCATCGCGCGCCTGATCGTCGTCGTGACAGGCTCCTGGGTCGCGATCGAGCGGCCGAGGTCGCCTTGCAGGACGTTGCCCATCCAGTTGACGTATTGTACGTAGAGCGGCTCGTCCAACCCGAGGTTCTCGCGCATTTGCTCGGCCGCCTCGGGCGAATACTCGCCGCCGAGCATGACCGAGACGGGATCGCCCGGGACGAGGCGCAGGAAGAAGAAGACGATCGTTGTGCAACCCCAGATGATGAAGACCGCGTAGAGCAAGCGTCTGATGATGTACTGTGTCACCGCTATCCCTCGGATCCTGAGCAGGGAACCGGGGAACGAGCAGGCGCCAAGCAGGCGCACCGCTCGCCCCCCACCCCGGTTCCACGGAGATTACTCTTCCAGCCAGACCCCTTCGAGATAGCGCATCTCCGGGATCTTCCGATAGCCCTTGACGTTGTCCCGGAAGCCGACCATGTCGAACTGATGGTAGAGGAAGGCGAACGGCGCCTCGCGCTGGGTCAGGTACATCAGGTCCTGGAAGGCCTGGGCCGCTCGTCCTGGTCCGAGGTCGAGCGTTCGGCGTCAAGTAGCTGTCCCGCTTCCTCGTTGTTCCACTTGCCGGTGTTCCACGGACCGTCCGGGTAGAAGAAGTTGAAGGCGTTGTCATCCGGGTCCGCGTCGACGACGCTGCCCTGGATCACCAGTCGTAGTCCCCGGCTTCCAGCGTTCGTTGAGGCGGCAGCGTCAACCAGGTCGATCTGGACATCGACGCCGAGGTCCTGGAGCTGATTGCGGATGCTGCTGCTCGTCGCGGTCATCGGCGGTGCCGGTCATCAGGACGGGCTTGGTGTCCACGATCCCGGTTGATTCGGCCAATGCCTTCGCGTCATCCAGGTCGTACGCTTGCGGCGTTCTCCTCAAGCTCGTCGAGCGGTATGTAGGCCCAGGCGAAGGCTGGAGCGATCGCTCCGTGACTTGCTTCGGCGAGTCCAAAGCGTGCCCGCTCGATGAACTCCGCTTTGTCGATCGCCTTGGCGACAGCCAGCCGGGCGTCGATCTGGTCCCACGGCGGTCGGGTCGTGTTGAACTGGAGCCCAATCCAGTTCGTGCCAGGCGACTGCTCAAGGACGACGCCATCCGCCCCCTCAAGTTGTTCGTACCCCTGGGCGGGCACCTCGTTGATCATGTCGATGTCACCGGCCGCGAGTGCGTTGGCCTGGCTGGCCGGCTCGGGGATGAACGTGACGACGATCTTGTCCAGATACGGCCGGCCCCCATACCAGTTCTCAAAGGCGTTCATCTCGAAGCCGCCCTGCGGGTCCATCGTGTCAG
Source organism: uncultured Chloroflexia bacterium (assembly GCA_963763325.1). GTDB lineage: Bacteria > Chloroflexota > Chloroflexia > Thermomicrobiales > CFX8 > JBBECJ01. Next base: position 128,440 of record CAVXOL010000018.1, on the reverse strand, counting down.
GATCGAGCACGAACGGCCCGCAGCCAACTGGCTTCAGCAGGAACTCTTCGTTGCCGATCTCTTCGACCGCCCGCCGTGGCACCGGCGTCAGCGCGCGGCCTGGGCCGCGGCTACAGGCAACGGCAAGGAACGGGCCGAACGGCGCGCTGAAGGTCAACTGGAAGGTCAACTCGTCGACGGCCTCGGCGGCGGTGATGTTCGCGAGCTTACTGGCATGCGCCGATGCGAGAGCGGGATCCAGCGTGCGTTCGTAGGTGTAGACGAAGTCCTCAGCCATCAGTGGATCGCCGTTGTGGAACGTCAGTCCTTCGCGGAGATTGAAGGTGTAGATGAGTCCGTCGTCGGACACCTCCCAGCTCTCTGCAAGGTCTGGCTGAATCGTCAGTGTTTCGTCGAACTGGACGAGTGCCGAGAATTGGTTCGCGTGGATCTGACCGGCCACGCGTCCAATGGTGATGCGCGCAGGGTCAAGTTGCAGCAACTGTTGCAGGTTGAACCCCAGGGTGAGTGTTCCGCCCTGGACACCTTCTCCAGCGCCGGTCGTCGGCTCGCTGGAAGCGGACGTTTCGGTCGGCTGGTCTGTTGCGCCGCCCGGGCTGGTTGCTTCAGGAGAGGCCGCGCTGGTTGCGGCGGCTGTTGACTCTCCGCTCGTGCCACTGGTTGCGGCCGGCGTTGTGTCGCCTCGTCATCGATCATCGTCGTCACTGCCGCAGGCAGCCAGCAATCCTGTCATCCCGAGCGCCGACTGCAGCGCCGCCCGCGAACTTGAGTACGGCACGGCGTGATGCAGTCCGTTCCATCAATGCTTCGATGTTGTGTCCGTCATCTCGAGTCACGTTTCTCCTCCTCATTGTCGGAATCTCATCGCCCAAACCAGTTGGTTCCGTGACAGTTGACACCGCTTCCCCCACGACGACGGCGAGCTACCCTCCTTTCGTCTCTGATGACTCCATACGGCTGGTGTCCAGTGACAGCTGGGCCGAAGACGAGACATTCGGTCCGGCTGGTTCGTCACCGAGCGGAGAAATCACTTCGTCGACGATGACTTCTTCGACTTCGCGTAAGTGCTGCTTCATCGCGTCACGCGCTTTTTGAGGTTCGCCATCGCGAATGTGCGTGAAGATGTCCCTGTGCCAGATATACGCGTTCTCGCGGCGATCTGATTGCGTTGCGAAGTGACGGCGACCGTCGTGCAGCAACTCGTTGATGAGGCGGATGACACGGACGGAGACCTCATTGCGCGAGGCGCGGGCAACGGCGACGTGAAATGCGCGGTCGCTCGTCAGCCAGGCGTCGTTCGGCATCTCGCGATCCAGGAAACGGTGCTGTTCTTCGACGATCTGCTCCAGCGCCGCGAGGTCGTCTGGCTGCGCGCGAATGGCAGCGCGAGAGGCGACAGCCGGCTCAAAGATCGAACGCACCTCCCAGAGGTCACCAACGAGGTCGGTGCTGGCATCGAGGACGAGCGAGAGTGGCGAGAGGATACCGTCGTCGAAAACTTCGCGGATATAGGTACCGCCACCCTGCTTGGCGGCGACGATGCCGGCGATCTCCAGCGCCCGAAGTGCCTCGCGCAACGACGCGCGACTGACCTGCAATTGTTCGGCAAGCTCCCGCTCGGATGGGAGACGATCACCGGGGCGAAGTTGCCCCTGCCGGATCATCTGGCAGAGCTGGACGACGATCTGTTGTGATATACGCGACCGCCGGATCGGGACGATCGCCAGTGGATCGCTCATCGGTCTCCGTGAGTCGACTTGTCAGATGGTCAGACCAATTGGCTCTGGCTATTACTGTAAGCGGGGATCGGTGCTCTGTCAACATTCTGAAGACCACTGAATCATCGCAGGTCCGGTCCCGCTCATCGACACGGTAATCGAAGAACGTGTCTCGTCCGGAAGCGACTGGCTCGGAACGTTGTACACAGGGATTCGACCACGATCTCGCTGAATAAACGACGCCCCGCTTCATAGTCATGTGAGGCGGGGCGTCGTACTGCTGATGCGAGAACTTGTCTATACGCCGGCAGCCCGCTTAAGGGCGCGCTTGACGAAGACCTTGGTCAGATGGGCGCGGTACTCGGCCGAGGCGAAGTGGTCGCCGGCGTACTCCAGGTCGCCGATCTGCTCGGCGGCGGCGTCGATCGCGGCGGCGTCGATGGTGCCCGAGAGCGCCTGCTCGACGCCGGTCAGCCGGGTCGCCTTGTAGGTCGAGCCGGTGACGGCGACCTTGACGCCGCCATCGCCGACGACGGCGGCAACGCCGACGATCGCGTAGCCGGAAGCCGGATGGGCGAACTTCTCGTAGGCCGACTTCGGCGCAGCGGCCGGGAGCTTGATGCTGGTCAGCACCTCATCCGGCTCCAGCGCCGTCGTCAGGATGTCGACGAAGAAGTCATCGGCGGCGATTGTCCGCTCGCCGTTCGGGCCGACAGCGGTGAACTCGGCACCGAGGGCGAGCAGGGCAGCCGGGATGTCGGCGGCCGGGTCGGCGTGGGCTGCCGCGCCACCGATTGTGCCGCGATTACGGACCTGGACGTCACCGACCTTGGCGACGCACTCGTGGAGGACCGGGTAGTCCGCCTTGAGTTGGTCGTTGCCCAGCAGGTCGTTGTAGGTGACACCGGCGCCGATGGTTCCGCCTGAGATGTTCTTGAGTTCGGCGAGCTTGCTGATGTCGACCAGCAGCGACGGCGAGGCCAGCCGCAGCTTCATGACCGGCAGCAGCGAGTGGCCGCCGGCGATGATCTTGGCGTCCTCGTTGCCCTGCAACGCCTGGATGGCTTCCTGGACCGAGTTGGCCCGCTGGTACTCGAATGCGCGTGGATACACGTTACTGCCCTCCCCTTGCTTGCTGCATCGCCGCCCAGACGCGCGGCGGACTCAACGGCATGTCGATGTTCGTGATCCCCATTGGCGACAACGCGTCGATGACGGCGTTGACGATGGCCGGGGTCGATCCGATCGTTCCGGCCTCTCCAGCGCCTTTGACGCCGAGCTCGTTCACCGGAGACGGTGTGACGGTGTTGTCGGTTTCAATCATCGGGAAGTGGTCGGCGCGCGGGATGGCGTATTCCATCAGCGTGCTGGTCAGGATCTGACCGTCATCGTCGTAGACGGCGCCCTCGTAGAGTGCTTGACCGATGCCCTGGACGATACCGCCGTGCAACTGGCCATCGACGATCATCGGGTTGACGAGATTGCCGAAGTCGTCAACCGCGACGTATCGTCTTCAGTTCAACCTTGCCGGTTGCGTCGTCGACTTCGACGATTGCCACGTGGGTACCGAACGGGAACGTTGCGTTCGGCGGGTCGAAGTACGTTGTCTCGTCGAGATACGGCTCCATTCCTTCGGGGAGTGAGTATCCAACCGAGGCGGCAAGTGCGATCTCCTGGATCGTCTTGGCGTTCTCGGGCGCGCCCTTGACCCAGGCTTTGCCGTCGCCGAACTCGATGTCTTCGACGCCGACTTCGAGCATGTGGGCGGCGAGCCGCTTGGCCTTGTCGACGATCTTGTTGGCGCTGCGGACGATCGCCTCGCCACCGACGGCCAGCGAGCGCGAGCCGTAGGTGCCGTAGCCGAATGGCGTTCCGAGTGTGTCGCCGAACTTGACCTGGATGTCCTCGAACGGGACACCCAGCTTGTCGGCCACGACCTGCGAGAAGCTGGTCTCGTGTCCCTGCCCTTGTGGCATCGAGCCGGTTGTCACAACGACTTTGCCGGTCAGATGGATCTTGATGTTGGCGCTCTCGAAGAGCGCTGCGCCCCAGCCCTGGCTCGCCATCCAGGCCGAAGGCGCGAGGCCGCAGGTCTCGACGTAGGTCGAGAAGCCGATGCCCAGGTGCTTGCCATCACCGCTGTCGCGCTGTCGCGCCTGCTGCGTGCGGAAGTCCTCGTAGTCGACGATCTCCAGCGCCTTGTCGAGCGCCTTCGGGTAATCTCCGGAGTCGTACGGCAGCATCCCAAGGCCAGTATCGAATGGGAAGGCGTTGGAGGCGATGAAGTTCTTGCGGCGGACGTCGACCGGGTCCATATCCAGCTCGCGGGCGACGAGGTCCATGATCCGCTCGATCAGGAAGGTCGCTTCAGGCCGGCCTGCGCCGCGATACGCATCGACCAGGGCGGTGTTGGTGTAGACGCCGATGACGTTGACGTGGATGTTCGGGATGTCATAGACACCGGCGACCATCCGGCCGTAGAGCGTCGTCGGGACACCGGATGCGATCGTTGAGAGGTAACCACCGAGGTTGGCCCAGGTTTTGACGCGGATGCCGGTCACCCGACCGTCCCGGTTGGCGGCGACCTCGAAGTCTGTGACGTGGTCACGACCCTGCTGAGTCGTCAGGTGGCTTTCCTGTCGCCGCTCAATCCACTTGACCGGCCGGCCGAGATTGCGCGACAGCCATCCGACGAGCAACTGCTCGGGATAGACGAAGATCTTGGCACCGAAGCCGCCGCCGATATCCGGGGCAATGACCCGGATGTTCTGCTCCGGAACGCCGAAGACGAAGGCGGCGAAGAGCAGCCGGTGGACGTGCGGCGCCTGGGAATTCATGTACCAGGTGAATTCGTCGGTCCCGGCGTTGTATTCGCAGATCGCGCCGCGCATCTCCATCGGGGTCGCGATCAGCCGCTGGTTTCGGATCCTGCCACGGACGGTGACTTCGGCGTTTGCCAGCGCTCCGTCAGCACCATCCTTGTTGCCGCAGGTCCAGTCGAATGCGACGTTGTTTGGCGCGTTCTCGTGGAGCTGTGGTGCTCCAGGTTGGGTCGCTTTCTCGCCGTCGGTGACCGTTGGCAGCGGGGTGTAGTCAACCTCAATCGCGTCGAGAGCGTCGTACGCCTGATTCAGCGACTCGGCAACGACGACGGCGACGCCGTCACCGGCCCAGTGGACCTCGCCCTTTGCCAGAACGTTGTTTGTGTTGACGTTGTTGTCGACACCCGCGGCCGGGTAGGCGAACGGGAGACCGGGCAAGTCGATGTCGTCGCCGGTGTAGATGGCAACGACACCGGGCATCGATGCTGCCTTCGAGGTGTCGATGCTGTTGATCGTCGCGTGTGCGTAAGGTGGCCGCAGGACGGCGGCGTGCAGCATCCGTGGCAGGACGATGTCCTCCACATAGCGCCCCCGGCCGGTGATGAAGCGCGGGTCTTCCTTGCGCTTCATTCGCTGGCCGATGAGCTTCTGCCTCTGTTCAGTCGCTACCATGATCGCCTCCTACTCAGATGTTGAGTGCTGAGGACAGCGTTGCGGTAACTAATCGTCGCCGCCAGTGGGAGCAGCCGACATCTTGTTGGCGGCGTACTGGATCGACTTGACGATGTGCTGGTAGCCGGTGCAGCGGCAGAGGTTGCCGTCGATCGCGTGGCGGATCTCCGACTCGCTCGGGTTCGGATTGCGCTGCAGCAGGTCGTAGGTCGACATGATCATGCCCGGCGTGCAGAAGCCGCACTGCAGGCCGTGCTCTTCCCAGAACCCTTCCTGGATCGGATGCAGCTCGCCGTCCTTGGCCAGTCCCTCGACCGTCAGCACCTCGGCGCCCTCGGCCTGGACGGCCAGGACCGTGCAGGACTTGACGGCCAGGCCGTCGATGATGACCGTGCAGGCTCCGCACTGGCTGGTGTCGCAGCCGACGTGCGTGCCGGTGAGGCCAAGATTCTCACGGATGAAGTGGACGAGGAGCGTGCGCGCCTCGACCTCTCCACTGCGCTGCTGGCCGTTGACCGTCATTGAAACGTTGTGCGCCATCTTCCCTCCTTCAACGAGGTATTCAAGGCTTCCCCAGACCCGTGTTCAGTGCGCCCTGATCCAACGCGGAAGCCTCCGATTGCCACCTGCCGGTATTCGCCTTCTCACGAGGGTCCCGGCAACCAGGTTTTCGGGAGAACGCGGCGCGCAAGCGCCATGATCAGGGACGCGACGGCATAGTAGCACGGACGCGAAAAGGGTCAAGCAATTTGTAGGTTCCGGGTCTTTGGTGACACTCGGCGTGACCACCACGTTAGCGATCGGCGATCAGATTGAGAAGTCACCGATCCAGACTTCTCTTGGAAATCGGGCGTTAATCGTGTTTCTAAGTCGTCGGTCAGCGTGCACTACTTGCGACGCCGTCCGTTCGGCGAGTGCGAGATACAGTCCGTCGTAGAACGCACATCCCAAACGTAAAGCGACATCCATTCCGTCGCGGAGCAACTGATGATCGTTCACCATCGGGATTTCAAGGTTCTCGAGTTCATCGAGGGCTCGTGTTGCTTGCGTGATCGAGATGCGGTTGGTTCGGACCGCGGTTCGCAACGCGTTCGCGACCTCGTAGCGGATGTGATCTGGAGCGATCGCAAGCAGTTCACCAGCGCCGATTGCGGCAAGGATGACAAGCGCCTCTGCTACATGGTCTTCGTCGTTCAAGAACCATTTGATTGCGATGGACGCGTCAATTACGACAAGTCTTCGAGCTCCAGCCGTCAACGCTCGTTCTCGCTTTCTGCGAGGTGGAGCAACTCATCGGCTGTGATGTCGATTGGGCCAATTTCTTCGCGAAGTTGGTGGATTCGTGCGATGACTTCTCGACGGCGCGTCAGTTCGGCAGGGGTCGCTGGGGCAGCGTTGAGAATATCTTCGATGTCCAAACCGTCGCTTCGGTTTGATGAGTGTCGCGTTCTCATTCGAATCACCGTTCCCCTCGGAATCTTCATCGAATCGTCGGTTACTGGATTATAGAGCGAGTTGCTTACCAGCCGTACGGGATATTGCGACGAGACGTGAGTTCCGGGAAGACGGCTGCGTCGGCCAGGCGGGCGGCGCGGGCGCGGAGGGCTTCGATCTCCAGCGGGTCGAGGTGGGGCTTGAGGCGGGCTGGGAGCTCGTCGTCGACGTAGAGGCGGATGAGGGCGTCGATGAGTTCGGCGTCGATCGGCTCGCCGATGAAGTCCCAGATGACCGTCCTCAGCTTCGGGTGGACATTGAACGTCAGGCCGTGGTCGATGCCCCAGACCTTCCTGTCGTCCGCGCCGCGGAAGAAGTGGCTGGACTTGCGGTCGGCGTTGTTGGTGACGATGTCGAAGACGGCCATCCGCTGGAGTTCGTCACGATGCTCGTCGCGCAGGACGCTGTAGTGCAGCCGTTCCTCCGGCTCGATGTAGAGCTGGACGGTTCCGATCCCGTGCGGACCGTCACGGATGACGGTGCAGGGGATGAACTCCCAGCCGAGGAACTGACTCAGGACATACGCAGCGTACTCACGCTGATAGAGCGTGCCGCTGGGAAAATCCCAGAGTGGTGCTTCACCAGCGCGCGGCTTATAGATGCCGATGACCTGCTCGTGCTCGCTGGTTCCGTCTTCAAGGACGACGGCGAAGGTGTAGTTTGAACCCCACGGCACGAGCTTGCATTCGGTGATTTCGGCCGTGCGAAGGAAGCGTTCGGTGTCGCTGTCCTCGCATGAAACGTGATCGATTGGAGTTGTCGAGTCGTCGCTCATTGCGTTTCTATCTATATTGTCGGGGCTGGCTCTGCGATTCCAGCGATGACTTCATCGAGCGGTTTTCCCGCGCGGACGCTGACAAACACGCGCGTGGCATAGTGCGTCAGTGGTCCCCCGAAGAACTGGCGTAGCCCGTGATCGTCTCCGAATGGAAGGATTTTCTGGCGTCGGCTAAATACTTCATAGTGTCCATCTCGGTACTCCAGCAGCGGAGCGGCGTCGACTTTGACGCCAATGCTGGTCTTTCGCACGATCAACTCAAGCTGAACCGCGAAGCAGGCCGCCGTAACATCGCCACCATAGAGATTGTCCGTCAGCGTGCACTGAAACTGGAAACCAACCCCCTCCTCCGGGCGCAGATCGCGTCCGTGGAGCGTGATCGGTGGACCTCCCTCGGGTAGCAATGCGTGCAGCGCCTGGCCGTACGACAGTAGCCGAGAACGATGTTGCTCCCAGATGGGGATGAGCTTGGCTCGTGGGTTGCTGTCTGTCATCGTCGAAGGACCTGCCCATTTGGAGGATTGTCAGCCAGACAGTTCCGGGGATAGAACTCCCGAAGCGAGATTGTAGCAGCCGTGGTTCTCCAGTCGGGCTTCAGACTGCCTGAATCGGCGGGAGAATCAGGCTGTTTGCTATACTCCCGGCGTTGAAATCGTTGAAACGTATTGAGGTAGCCGCTGTGCGAGTCACCGTCGAACGAATGCCCGGAAGCGTTGCTGAAGTCGATATCTACGCCGATGATGCCGAGTTCTCCGAGGCATTTAACAAAGCGTATCGCAAGATCGCGCGCGAGGTTGCCATTCCCGGTTTCCGGAAGGGAAAAGCCCCTCGGCACATCATCGAGGGCATGATTGGCCGCGATGCGATCGTCCAACAGGCCGGCGAGGACATGATGGACGATCTGTTCCGTCGTGCGATCGAGCAGGAGAACCTGATCCCGGTCGGAGAGCCACGGGTCGGAATTCTCCAGCCGGAGCCGATCGGTTTCAAGGTGGTCGTTGAGGTCTACCCCGAGGTGAAGCTCGGCGATTACCGCTCGGTCCGCGTTGAGCCGAAGGAAGTCGAACTCGAGGACTCCGAGGTCGAAGAGGTTATCGAGCAACTCCAGAAGACCCGTGCGACCTTTGAGGAACTCGAGACTGCTCGCCAGCCAATGGACGGTGACCAGGTCATCCTCGACTATACGGTCTTCGACGGCGAGGAGCAGTTCCAGGAGCCAGTCGAAGATGCGGCATTCATTCTGGGTGAGAGCGGTATCTTCGATTCGTTGGCCGAGGCGATCAAGCTGATGTCGCCAGGTACGACGGCAGCCGTAACGCTCGCGTTCGAAGATGATGACGAGACGGTCGCCCCTGACCTGCGGGGTAAAGAGCTCTCGTACGAGATTACGCTCAAGGAGATCAAGCGGCGTGTTCTGCCCGAACGTGACGATGAACTGGCAAAGTCTGCTGGTGATTTCGAGACGTTCGACGCGCTTGTCGAACAGGTCCGCAAGGATCTGCTGCGTAACAAGGCGACACAGACCCGCAACGAAGCCGTAACCGAAATCATCAACGCAATTGCCGAAACTTCGGAGGTTGAGATCCCCTCGACGATGGTCGAGAAAGAGATCGACGACGAGTTGACGCAGTTCCGCTCTCGATTGGCCCAGCAACGGGTGACGCTTGAGCAGTATCTCGAAACCGAACGTCAGACGATGGAGGAACTGCGCGAAGAGATTCGTCCGAATGCCGAACGACGTGTCCGCAACACGATGGTGTTGCAACAAGTCGCGAAGGCAGAGAATCTCGAAGTCACCGCCGATGACGTATCTGCGGAGATCGAGCGGTTGATTGTCGGCATGCAGGATCCCGACCGAATGCGTGACATCTATAACTCCGATCACTTCCGTGGGCTGCTGGAGAACGAACTCTTCGATCGCAAGCTGACTGACCTGGTCGTCGAAATCGCGACCGAAGGCAGGGGCGCCGTCTCAGGTGCTGGTGCCGAAGCCCTGAAGGCGGCCCTCGAGCCGCCTGCGCCAGTCGAAACGGATGATGCCGATGAGGATGTTATCGACATCGAGTCGGTTGTCGCAGATACATCGCCGGTTGATAGTGGAGACGCGAATAGCGAAGAATCGGATTCAGAGTCGGAATCCGATGACGAAGATGATGATGACGATGACGACGATGAGAAGCAGGCTGAGTAGCTTCGGGTCGCTGGATCGTCTGGTCGAGGTCGACCGCGCCGCGTGATGTGTGCGCCGGAAAGGAACCAACCCGAATGCACGATATTCCGTACCCGCAGAACCTTGTGCCGATGGTGGTCGAGAGTACCAATCGCGGCGAGCGCGCCTATGACATCTACTCGCGATTGCTGCGCGACCGGATCATCATCCTCGGAACGCCGATCGATGATCAGATCGCGAATCTGATCAGTGCCCAGCTCATCTTCCTGGACTATGAAAACCCCGAGCAAGATATTCGCCTCTACATTGATAGTCCAGGCGGAAGCGTCTACCATGGACTCTTCATTTACGATACGATTCAGGCTCTGCGCTGTGAAGTCGCAACGTATGCCTGTGGTCTGACGGCGAGCATGGGAGCTGTCCTGCTGGCGGCTGGGACGCATGGAAAGCGTTTCGCGCTGCCGAACTCACGAATCCTGATCCATCAGGGATCGGCCGGATTCCGCGGGAACGTGCCGGACATCGAAATCGTTGCGCGCGAGACGCTGTTGCTAACGACGCGGCTGGTTGAGATCATGGCGCTGCACACTGGCCAGCCGTTCGATGTCATCAAGCGTGACACCGAGCGCGACAAGTACTTCTCGGCCGAAGAGGCCAAGGCGTACGGCCTGGTCGATCACGTGCTTGAGTCGCCGCGACTAGAGGCGCTGCGCGCGCTACGTGCGTCGGAGAACGGCAACGCTGCACTGCCTGAAGGGTAGTGCCGGTCTGGGCAGGACGAACTGGAAACCGAGGCACTGGCGCCGGACGTAGACGGACGAGTAGCACGGGTGACCATCGCTCGTGAGGGGATGACACGATGACAGGTTCTCGAGGCGGGCGAGTCCACTACCGGTGTTCCTTCTGCGGTAAAGGGCAGGAGGAGGTGCGGCGTCTGATCGCTGGTCCCGGCGCCGTCTATATCTGCGACGAGTGCGTCCAGCTCTGCCGCGAGATCATCGAGGAAGAGGAAGCACCGGCTCAGCGGCCAGAGCCGTCGTTCACTCGTATCCCGACACCTCGCAAGCTCTACGAGCAGCTCAACCAGTACGTCATTGGCCAGGAGAGGGCCAAGAAGATCCTCTCGGTCGCCGTCTACAACCACTACAAGCGCGTCGCAGCCGCTACTGAGGATGACGAGGTCGAACTCCAGAAGTCGAACATCCTGCTGGTCGGTCCGACCGGCTGCGGCAAGACGCTGCTGGCACAGACATTGGCGCGAGTACTCGACGTGCCGTTCTCGATCGCAGACGCTACGGCCCTGACCGAAGCCGGCTACGTCGGTGAAGATGTCGAAAACATTCTGTTACGGCTGATCCAGAACGCTGGCGATGTCGCACGCGCGCAGACTGGCATTATCTACATCGACGAGATTGACAAGATCGCGCGCAAGTCGGACAACCCGTCGATTACTCGCGACGTGTCTGGCGAGGGTGTCCAGCAGGCGCTGCTGAAGATCATCGAAGGAACGGTTGCCAACGTCCCACCGCAATCGGGACGGAAGCACCCGCATCAGGAATACATCCAGATCGACACGCGCAACATCCTCTTCATCTGCGGCGGCGCGTTCGAGGGGATGGAAGACACGATCCGCAAGCGAGTCGGCAAAACAGCGGCGATTGGCTTTGGCGCCCAGGAATCGACCGACGAGTCTGAACTGGACAACCTGATGGGGCAGGTCAACCACGATGACCTGCTGCAATACGGTCTGATCCCTGAGTTCGTCGGCCGGTTACCGGTTGTGGTTGCGCTCGACCACCTCACGCACGACGACCTGATGCGGATCCTTGTTGAGCCGAAGAACGCCGTCGTCAAGCAGTACCAGAAGTTCTTCAAGCTGGATGAGGTTGAGCTGGTCTTCACGCCCGACGCGCTGCAAGCCGCCGCCAACCAGGCTGAGAAGCGCAAGACGGGCGCGCGCGGGCTGCGGACGACGATTGAGGAAGTACTGCTCGACGTCATGTACGATATTCCGTCGCTGGACAACGTCCGCAAGTGCATCGTTAACGCTGACGTGATCAACAACCGGACGCGACCGCTGCTGATGACGGTCAACGACCGCCCGATCGAGTACGAGAAGACGGCCTAGCGGGAACGCACATTTTGAGAGTTCAAGACGGGGCGACAATGCGTCGCCCCGTTTTCGTCGTCAGTCGATGGGGATGCCCCGCAGGTCGGGGACGTGCTTCACATAGTGATCGTGGGTCATATCAATGACGATTGCGTTGATGTCCGCTTGTGACGCTTCGGCGAGTTGCATCAATCTGGCGTGGGTGTTGTTGAGCGCTTCACGCACCTCTGATGTCGACATTGCGCGGTAGGGGATCAGCATCTCTTCGTTGAAGGCATTAACCGTCTCGCGGTTGAGGCCGAGACGCGTGAACTCGCCACGCTCGTCCATTTCCCGCACGAGCCGGATGCCGATCTCTTCCCAGCCGGCCAGGTGGCCAACCATGTCACGTCCGCTCCAGAAGCCGATTGTGTTCGGTGTCTCCAGCGCGGAGTCAGGAATCGAGTCGATCAGGGTCTTGAGATCGCCCCATGCCTCGGACACAACGCGGAGCATCTCGATTCGTTCGTCGGACGTTGTCGACATCAGGTGCTGGCCCTCCCATGGCATCACCAGCTGCATGGCGTGCCTTTCCATCGCTATAGATGCGGTCATGCCGATTTATACGCGCGGGCCGCAGATGCCGGTCGTATGACGCCGGGTCAACAACAGCGGGAACCTGAGGCCGGCCACTGCTACGAACGCGGGAGCGTCGCCAGCAGGCTGAAGTCGTCGGCGTGCTGGGCATAGTGGGTGGCGGTGACGTAGATCACAGGGTCGGAGCGAACGAAGCGCGAGGTTTCGGCGAGGTTCATGAGCGTGAAGTGCGCGTCGTCGAGGTACTGGCGAACGTCGGCGAGCGAGCTGTCGCGCCACGGATCAAGCAGTTCTTCGTTCATCTCGTCGATGACATCTATCCAGAGATCGTCTCGCCAGGCGCCTGGATTGCCGGCTTCGGCCTCCTCAATCGTCTCGGCAGCGAGTTGTTCCCAGTTGGCGATATGGGCGATGACATCCTTGCCGCTCCAACTGCCGATCGCGTTAGGCTTGAGAAGTTGGGCATCAGTCAGCTTGTTGAGTGTTCTCGTCAGGTCGAGCCAGGCCCGTGACGCGATCTGGAGCATCTTGAGCCGTTCGTCCATGGAAATGGTCATTCGTCGGAGATCCCTTCGCGGCAAGCCAGGCGAAGCCTCACGCGCTCCTCTGCCGCCGCAAGGGTACACTCCGAACCGGAGACGGTTACAGATCTTTCAGACGCTTGAGATCGTCAAGGTGGCCGGGGTAGCAGCCGAGGACCAGGTCGCGTCGGACGATCGGCGAGGCGCGGATTGTCTCCTGAAGTTGCTGGTGCGCGCGCTCGAAGTACGCTTTGGCATCAGTCAGCGGAACCGAGTGCCAGGGCCGGACCCAACGCTCGTTGAGAGCGTCGAGTTCCTCGTCGGTCGTATAGAGCCGCTTGACTTCTTCGCCTCGATCCAGCGTCTGGATGACCTCCGCGCAGCGTTCCTCCCAATTGGCGATGTGGACCATGACATCCCGACCCGACCAGGTGCCAACCGTATTCTCTCGGTCGATCTGTTCGTCGGTCAACGCGTAGGCAGCTTCGCGGATCTCTGACCAAACGAGATGCATCTCCTCAAGCAACTGGTCATGGGTCGTTTCGGTTGACGAGGTCATGGATATGCCTTTCGCTATTCGGAAACTGCAACGCGTATTGGCTACTCTAAGGAGTTGACTATTCAGCGGACAGGGCCACGTTGGCGGTAGGATGGATACGAACTGGTCGAAAGATGGGGGATTGATGGCGCGGGCACATGCGGTAACGGCGGACGAGGTTGGCGAGGGTCAGCTTGGATGGATCCTCGCGCATCAGGTGCGCGATCGGGCCGGCAAGCGTCTGTTTCGTAAGGGCATGACGATCGATGCTGAGGCGCTGGCTCGTTGGGACGAAGCCGAACGCGGAGAACTGCACCTTATTGAGCCTGATCCCGGTGACGTGCATGAGGACGAGGCTGGTCGCCGCGTTGCGGTCGCCGTCGCTGGTGATGGCATCTGGTCGAAGGGCCCGGTTCAGAGCCGCTACCACCTGATCGCCGATCGAAAAGGACTATTGCGCGTCGATGCCGATCTCCTGCGGCGCATCAACACCGTCTCAGGTGTCACCGTTTTCACGCTGCTCGACCGGCAGCCCGTCTTACCGGGCAAGATCGTGGCGGGTGTCAAGGTCACGCCATTAACGATTCCGGAATCGAGCATCGCGGAAGTCGAGGACCTCGTTGCGACAGGTTGCCAGCCGCCGCTTGTCGTCCTGCCATTTGAGCCGAAGCGGGTGGGAGTCCTGGCGACCGAGGGACTGAACGAGAATCTGCGTTCGCGCTTCCGTGAGGTCGTCGAGAAGAAGATGGGCTGGTACGGCTCTCAAGTGACCGATGTGCGCTTCATCTCATCAGATCGCCGTGAGATCGCCAGCACCATGCAGGCGTATCTCGATGACGGCGTTGACATCGTGATGGCAGCGGGTGGGAACACGATCGACCCACTTGACCCGATCCTGCTAGCGCTGACGGACATCGATGCGGAGATGGTCCACTTCGGTGGCCCGTCGCATCCGGGCAGCATGTTCTGGATTGCTCGGGCGGGCGGAATCCCGGTCATCAATCTGGCGACCTGCTCGATGTACTCGCGATCGACAGTGGCCGACCTGATCCTGCCGTTGGTGATGACCGGCCACAATGTCACGAGTGCTGACATCGTTGAGATTGGCTACGGTGGTCTTCTGGAGCGGGAGATGGCGTTCCGCTTCCCAGATTACGATGCAGAAACGAGTGACGAAGCCAGCACCGAGGACGAATAGCACGGCTGTTGCGTGCTACGATGGCGCGCGTTGCAGTCATTGGCCGGGGCGCTGATTCGTCCGGCAGGGGAAGGGGAAATGGCACGATGGATGGGACGCGCATTGTCATTCACGGGGGGACGATCGTCACGTCGGACGGACCAGTTCGCGCGGACCTGATCGTCCGGGGTGAGCAGATCGCGGGAATTGTCGCAGACGCGAGCGACATCAATGCGACGGAGCGTATCGACGCGACCGGGCTGGTGGTTGTGCCGGGCGGAGTAGACGTGCACACGCACTTTCGCGATCCGGATCCGAACATGGTCGAAGGTTTCGAGACCGGCAGCCGGGGAGCTCTCGCGGGCGGGATTACGACGGCAGTTGAGATGCCACAAGCCGCCCCGACATCGAGCAACGGGGAGCACATCCGCATCAAGCGCGGACTCCTCGAGGAGCGGTCTCACATCGATATCGCCCTCTGGGGTGGGATCGTTGGCCAGCCGGTTCGCCAGATTGAGGAGATGATCGACGAGGGCGTCGTCGCGCTCAAGGCGTTCATGCCTGCCTCGAGTCCCGGCTTCCCGAAGGCCGATGACCAGGTGTTGCTGGACACATTCCAGTTCCTGGCGATGTCAGGCTCCGATATGCCCTTCGGGTTGCATTGCGAGAACGATTCCCTGCTAACGGCCGGAATCGCGAGATTGCAGGCGGCAGGACGCAAGGATCCCCTGGCGCATGCCGAGAGCCGGCCACCACTGGTAGAGGTCGAAGCGATTCACCGAGCGTTGTTCTTCGCCGAGCTGACTGGAGCGCGTCTATACGTCTGTCACGTCGCGGCAGCCGATGGGCTGGACCTGGTCAAACAGGCACGGGCGCGCGGAATCTGGGTCGAGGCGGAGACTTGCCCGCAGTACCTCTCGCTCGACCACACTGACCTGATCCGTCACGGGCCGTTCGCGCGCTGCGCACCCGCGTTCCGCGACCGTGAGGAGGTCGAGCGCATCTGGGGATACGTGACCGACGGTACGGTCGATGTCGTCTCGTCCGACCACTGCGGCTATACGATCGAGTCGAAGATGGCCGGGATCGACGACATCTGGAAGGCGCCGCTTGGGTGCTCCGGCATCCAGACGATGTATCCGACGCTGTTCGACGAGATCGTCAACAAGCGCTCGCTGGGATTGGCCCGCTTCGCCGAGCTATCGGCGACAAATCCCGCTCGCATCTTCAGCCTCTACCCGAAGAAGGGGGTCATTCAAGTCGGATCCGACGCCGACCTGGCGTTCTATGACCCGACCGGCGAGTGGGTTGTGAAAGGCGAGGACCTTCTGCACCGCAACAAATGGACGCCGTTCGAGGGCAAGACGATTGGCGCCAGTGTTGTTCGAACGATGTTGCGTGGGCAGACCGTCTTCGACCGCGCTCAGCCAGAGATGGTCATCGGCGCGCCGGGGGATGGGAAGTTCCTGGCTCGCGGCTATGGACTAGGGATTTAGGGACTGAGGGACGTAGGGATTCAGGGATAAAGGGCGGGTTGTGCGATGGCGCTGACGCTGGTAGGTGGGACGATCGTCGATGGGACGGGGGCGCCAGGGCGACAAGGGAACGTTGTCGTTGAGGGAGACAGGATCGCCGGTGTTGGTGATGTCGCTCCGGCTGGCGAACGGGTTGACGTTTCTGGGCTGGTCGTCTCACCTGGGTTCATAGACACGCATTCTCACTGCGACCTCGTTTGCATCTCGGACCGGCAGGTGTCGCCGAAATTGCGACAAGGGATTACGACCGATCTGCTCGGCCAGGACGGGTTGAGCGAGGCACCGATCAAGGCCGAGGATGTCGACCGCTGGCGGACACACCTCTCGGGACTGAACGACGACCCGCAGCTCGACTGGACCTGGCGCTCGTACGGCGAGTACTTCGACCGAGTGGATGGCGCGGCCATCAACATGGCCGGGATGGTCGGCCACGGCACCGTCCGGCTGCATGTGATGGGAATGGATGACCGCCCGCCGACCGAGAGAGAGTTGGCCGCGATCCAGGCACTGGTCGATTCCGCGATCCAGGAGGGCGCCTGTGGGTTTTCGACCGGACTGATCTATTCACCGTGCGTCTACTCGGACACCGACGAGTTGATCGAGATCGGCAGGGTCGTCAGGCGGCACAATTCGTTCATGGTCTATCACATGCGTTTCGAGGGACAACGCGTGCTTGACGGGATGGACGAAGTCTTTCGGATTGCGCGTGAGTCTGGAGCGGCCTGTCACATCTCGCACTTCAAGGCGCGCGGCAAGCTGGCCTGGGGCAAAGCGCCGGCGATGAGCGCGGCGGTCAATCGCGCTCGTGCCGAAGGACTGGACATCACCGCCGATCAGTACCCGTACACCGCTGGATCGACGATGCTTGGTGCGCTGCTGCCGCCATGGTGTCACGCGCGTGGGATCGAGGGGTTGAACGCCTACCTGCGGGACGAGGCGATCGAGGGCCGGATTCGGGCCGAGATCGAGCGCGGGCGTGACGACTGGGAGTCGAGCATCGCTGCGTCCGGCTGGGACTCGATCATGATCTCCGGTGTGAAGTCCGACGCCAACCGCTGGGTGGTAGGCAAGCGCATCCCCGAGATCGCCGCCGGATGGGCGCTCGACAATTATCAGACGATGGTGCGGTTGCTGCTGGAAGAGCAGCATGCCGTCTCAATGATCCTGTTCATGATGAACGAAGACGATGTACAGCACCTGCTGGTCCAGCCGTGGCTGATCCACTGCACGGACGGGCTGATGGGCGGCGAGCCGCATCCGCGCACGTATGGGACGTATCCTAAAATTCTCGGGCGCTACGTGCGCCAGGATGGCTTGATGGCGCTCGAAGAGGCGATCCGCAAGATGACATCGCTTCCTGCCTGGCGGCTGGGGATGCCGGATCGCGGTGTCCTGCGCAACGGCGCCTTCGCCGACATCACCGTCTTCAATCCTGATACGGTCATCGATCGCTCAACCTTCGAGGATCCGCGTCAGTTCCCGGTCGGCATCGAGCACGTGTTCGTCAACGGTGTCCCGGCCGTTCGCGATGGTCGCGAGACCGGCAACCTCGCGGGTCGGGCGTTGCGTCGCGAGGTTGGAGCGCCGGGGACGCGACGATGACACCTGTCCTGTCGCCTTGAATAGCCCAACGTTGAGAATGTGACGCACCGACCGTTGAAAAGATACGCAGGTGTTCCCCAGTCATCCTGATCCGCAACGAAGGACCTCCCCTCTCTACTGACGCGAATCGTCAAGGACGGGGAGGTCATTTGCCTTAGCTCGGGATGACTGGGAGGTCACACAAGCACGCTGACTGGTTGTCAGGTCCCATTCACTCGATGAGAGACATACCCGTACGTGCGGTCGCGTGCTGACGCTTCGCCGTCGCGGTTGGCTTGGTCTCCGTAGCCTGCGCCGCCGGCGACGATGGATGTGAATCGGTCGGTCGGGGTGTTCAGGATGATCTCACCTGTCTTGAGGTGCCCGTTTTGGGCGAGGGACTCACCGTTGAGGAGTAGCTCGTTGCAACGCGAGTCGCCTCCGCCTGCCAGGCCTGGTGCCGGGTAGCGCAAGCGATCCGGGTGGACATAGAGCGTGACTGGGAGTTCGTGGTCCGGGTGGCGACGGAGAGTAACGCGCTGACCGGGCGCGCCGCGCCATTGGCCGCTGCCACCGGAATCGGGTTCGAGCGAATCCTCCTCGACGAGAACCGGTACCCGCGATTCGAATATTTCGATCGGGACGTTACCGGCGCTGGATGGGAAGCAGTTGCGGGTCGTGCCATCGTTGCCGAATCCGGCACCGCGACCGCCGCCGCAGATCAGATGGGCGTTGTGCGGACTCCCATCAGCGTCGCGGGCGTAGGCGCGGATCGTGTACATCAGTCCGTTTCCTGCCTGAACCCGTTCCGGCATGGCCGGCGCGAGCGCGCGGAAGATCAGGGTGTGCATGTGCCATCCGGTAAGGGTCCGGGAGTTGACCGAAGCAGGTGGCAGCGCGTTCAGAACCGAGCGTTCGGGCGCCGTGACGTGAATTGGCCGGAAGCAGCCTTCGTTGTTCGGGACGTTCGGCGTCAACAGGCACTTGAGAGGGTAGACGGTGTGAGCGCGCGTGTAGGTGAAGGTGCAGTTGATACCTCCCGCCATGCGTTGCGGGTCGGTCCCGGCGTAGTCGACGTGGATGTCGGAGCCGCGTACATCGATCGTGACGCGTAGCTTCAGCGGGTTGCCGGTGCCTTCGACCATCTCCTCTGCCTCGTAGCGACCGTCCGGAATTGCCGTGACCGCGGCCCGCATCGCGAATTCGGCGCGCGACTGGACGGCGTGGGCGAGTGTTGAGAGCGAGTCGAGCTGGTACTCATCAAGGAACGCCAGCACTCGCTGGGTGGCAACGGTGTTGGCGGTGACCTGCGACTCGATGTCGGTCAGGACCATGTCGGGTTGTCGGACGTTTGAACGAATCAGGGCGAAGAGCGTTTCGTTCGGCTGGCCCGCGTCGTAGAGCTTGAGGAGCGGCATGAAGAAGCCCTCCTCATGGAGATCGCGAACCGAGAGTCCGTCGAGCGCGCCACCGATCGACGAAGTATGGGCAACTGTGTTGGCGAACGCGACGACTGAGCCGTTGCGGAAGATCGGCGTGATGACGGCGATATCGTCGAGGTGGCCGGCGCAGAGCCAGGGATCGTTGGTCGTGTAGACGTCGCCTTCGCGCATCGTCTCGATCGGGAACGCTTCGATCAGCTTGCGTGTCAGCTCCGGCATGATCAGGTTGAAGACCGGCATCGAACGGTAGGAATGCGCGAGCGAGTTGCCGCGCTCGTCGAGCAGCTCGCAGCCAAAGTCCTGGGCGGCGCCGATGATCGTTGAGACTGCGGTCCGCAGGACGGTCGTCCACATCTCGTCGGCGATGCTGATCAACCGGCTCCACATGATTTCCAGCGAGACCGGGTCGAACTCGTCGGTCGTGGCCATGTCAGGTAACTGGATGGCGGTCATCGCTGCTGCTCCTGTTCACCGATCCGAACGATGATTGCGAGGTATTCATCGACAGTCGCGCTGTCGCCTGGCCAGATAACGGACGTCGCTTCGCGCTCTTCGATGATGGCAGGTCCGGCGAACATCATCCCCGAACAGAGCAGGTCGCGATCGTAGATGCTGGTTTCGCGGTATCCGCCGGGAAACCAGACCTGACGGTGGCCCTTGATTGCCATCGTCGCATCCCCGTCTCCGTGCTCATGGCGGCGGAGGTGAACCTGCTGATCGGGGCCGGTTGCGCTCATGCGCCAGTGCAACGCCTCGATTGGAAGTCCTTCGAGGACGCGACCGTACTGCTTCTCGTAGGCAGCGTCGAAGGACTTCTGGATCGCTGCGACAGATCCGTGGTCGAGCCGGCCGTCCGGCAGATCGACGCTGATTTCGTGATATTGGCCTTCGAGCCGCATCTCCGCCCAGCGACGCATCTGAATCTCGGACGACTCGACGCCTGCCTGACTGAGCTCTCGAATTGCCTCCTGGCGCATGGCATCGTACATCTCGCCGATTTCGTCCCAGTCAGCGCGGTCGAGACGTATCATGAGGGTACGACCGGCGGTGAATGACAATGGCGCAACGAGCGCCCCGAAAGCGGACGCGACACCCGCTCCGGGCGGGAAGATGACGGTCGGGCTGCCGAGGATGCGCGCGACGGCGACCGCGTGAGCCGGACCGGCGCCGCCGAACGCGATCGTTGTCAGCGCGCGCGGGTCGCGGTTGCGCTCGATGATGTGGACGCGGGCAGCAGCAGCCATGTTCTCGTTGACGACTCGATGAATTCCCCAGGCGGTTTCCTCGACCGAGAGGCCCAAACCGTCTCCGAGGCGAGCGATAGCCTCGCGAGCGCGATCAGCATGGAGCGGGATTGAGCCTCCCAGGAAGTAATCGGGATTCAGGTAGCCGAGGACGAGGTTGGCGTCAGAGACAGTCGGCTGGTCACCACCAAGGCCGTAGCACGCCGGGCCGGGATCGGCGCCAACCGAGTCGGGACCGACTTTCAGCAACCCAAGCTCGTCACGTCGGGCGATGCTGCCACCGCCGGCTCCGATTTCGATCAGATCGACAACCGGCGCGACAACCGGCAACCCGGATCCGGCCATGAAGCGTCGGACGCGAGCGACCTCGAGTCGATGGGCCAGTTCAGGCTTCCCACCCTCGATCACGCATGCTTTTGCGGTTGTCCCGCCCATATCGAGCGAGAGGACATCGTCGTGACCGGCAAGACTGCCGATGAACGCCGCGGCGATTGCTCCAGCCGCCGGACCGGACTCGAGCAGCCGGATCGGACGTTCGACAGCTGTCGCGGCGGATGCGATCTCCCCAGAGGACAGCATCAGGTAGAGCGGCCCACAAATGCCGGTCTCGCTGAGCGAACGGTCGAGTTCGCCGATATACTCGCGAACCGCCGGCTTGGTGAAAGCGTCTGCGGCTGTGGTCGATGTGCGTTCGTACTCTCCGACGATTGGCGCGACTGAAGACGACAGCGAGATCGTGATCTCGGGCATCGCGCGTTCGAGCGCCGCCGCGACGGCCTGTTCGTTGGCGGGATTGCGATATGCATGCAGGAACGCGATAGCGACGGCGGTTGCCCCGATGTCGCGGATCGCGCTGACAGCAGCGTCGATGGACTCTGCGGTTGGGTCGAGCAGGATGCGTCCATCCGCATCTGTGCGTTCATCGATCTCAAGCCGCAGTGGTCGCGGGATGAGCGGCTCCGGTGGTGGCGCGAACAGGTCGTAGATGTCGTACATCTGCTCGCGGGCGAGTTCCAGCAAGTCTCGAAAGCCGCGAGTCGCCAGCAGGACAGTCGTGGCTCCCTTGCGTTCGATCAACGCATTCGTGACCAGCGTCGTCGAGTGGACCGAGAGCCGTATCGTATCGGCTGAGAGTCCGCTCGCTTCCATCTCGTTCCATCCGCGCGTGACGCCGCGCGCGGGATACCGAGAGTTCGTCAGCACTTTGTGCCGTGCAACGATCTCACCAGCGTCGATGTCGATCGCGACGAAGTCGGTAAACGTGCCGCCGACATCGAACGACAGCGCGATCCGATGCGCTCGTGACTCCTGAACCTCGTTCATGGTCGTGTTCCGCCCCTCCCCTTCCAGGGAAGTATCGTACACGAGTTCAGAGGTCAGTCAGAACTAGGCCGGCGACGGACACGCGGAACGATCACGACAACTACCATCAGGATCAACCCCGTCGTCGTCAACGCTCTCCCAATCCAGACAGCCGGCTCAGTCGTGTAGGTCAATTCCAGGACGACATCTCCGGCTGGGACATCCACCAGCATGAAGCCGTCGTCCGAACGGCGGACCGGAACGTTGGCGCCGTCAACCGTTGCCTTCCATCCTGGGAATGCGTTTACCGCGATGCGTACTTCGGATGCCTGAGGTGACTCAATTTCCGCTACAAGGTGCTCGCGTGACATTTCGAGTGCAATGACACTACCGGTGACGAGCGAGATTGGCCCGCGAGCGGACGAGACTGCGTCGTCAACCTGGAAGACGGCGTAACCGCCGGATTCCGCTCGTTCGACCAGGTGCAGGTGAGGTTTTGACAGCGCCTTTTGGAGGCTGTCGGCGTCGTTGGTCGCGATCAGCACCATCGTCAACGCGTGGCGTCGGAGGAAGTCGATCTCAAGTGCGGAGTTGATATCGGCGATCTGCGTTCGATCGGCGTAGCCGGGCGTCTTCCAGTACCAGACCCAGGCGGCGTGAAAGGCGTTGGAGTCGGTCAGAGCCGGAATCCAGAACGACGCATGATCAGACAATGGCGATCCAATGATAAGTGGTCTGTCGGACGGTGTCGCCAGCTGCTGGTAGATTCCAGCGGTGCGAGCGATCTCCGTATACGCGTGCTGGTCGGTTGTTTCTGTCTCCGGCAATCCTCGCTCGTCACCCGAGAGTGGTGAGATTGGCGTCAGGACGGAGGCAGCCGCGACGGCGACGGTTGCGACGTTCGCCCACCGCTGAGTGTCGGTGAACTTCGCGAAGCGTAAAAGGAACTGCACGCCTGTGTGAAGCGCGACGGCGGCGAGGAACAGCGCTGGTAGTCGGACCAACGGCAACAAGCGCGGACCTTCGAGTTGGGAGAGGATCGGGAGATCGCGGAGAAGCCCGCCGGCTACCAGGCTTACGAGCAAGGCCATTGGCATCCAGAGAGCCAGGACGCGGCTGTGAAACCGGTCCGTTCGGGATGTGACGACCGCACCGATCGCGGCCACGACCATCACCTCGATCGGGATCGCGCCGGAAACGTATTCCCAGACTTTCCCGACGCTGCTGAACTCGACGAACCGTGTGAACTCGTATAGATCCTGGTGGCTCCTCAGCGGAACGATCAGAGTCGCTGTCAGCAGGAAGATGAGCAGTGCTAGCGCCAGCAGACGTCGCGTGAGGGTGGAGAACGCGCTCTGCTCGATCGATCCTGAGGAGGAACTGGTGAGCTGGCGATCGCGAAGTATGACGATGCCGACCGCCAGAAGAACAGTCGCAACCGCGATTGTGGCGCGAGGGTTGGTATAGATCGCAAGCGATGCAACACTGCTGGCTATGACGAGCCGAACGTAACTACCGCCACGTAGATAGTCTGCCGCCCATAGCATCAGTGGAAGTGTCAGATAGGCGGCGAAGACGTTAGGCCACATTCCCATTCGGAGCAACTCGTCCGGACCACCTCCGAGCCAGCTTCCCGGCACGAAGAGGTGCAGAATGGCGGCGGTCACGGCAACGCTGGCTGGCCATCCGTCGCGCCGAGCGATGACCCAATAGGCAGCGACCGGGATGAAGAGGACGGCGATGACGACAAGCTTGTGAATGACTTCGAGCGGAACCTGGCCCAGACCGATCCCCCATGCCGCTGCTACGACCAGGTCGGCCCCCAATGGATAGAACTCGGTCGGATAGCCGGCCTGGTGATTCGAGAACCAGCGCGGAAAGTCTCCGTCACGAATCGCATCGAGGACCGAGCGTTCCTTGCTGATATGAAACGGATGGTCGATTGAGGCGAACGTGTTGGGGATCCGTTCGCTTGAACCATCTGGTAGGACGAGTCGATCTCGGGCATACCAGTCGAGCGCGCCGAGTTGTAGCGTGACGACGATCACCAGCGCGAGCAGTGCGAGAGCCCAGCCGTGCATTGTGAGCGTCTGAGCTAACGGGCCGGCGTGGTCGGGTCGGGCCGACGATGACTGTGAATCGGTCTGTTCCGGCGCGAGATTCGACTTGTTGGTGATGGCTGTGGATTGCCTGCGGTTGCGTGGGCGACTCATCTGTCCACGCGTCTAACGTGGCAATCGAGTGATGGCGACGACGACGTAGGATGCGGTGACCAGCGCTACGACCGACAGGATCGCCAGCACGCCAGCGTTGAGAACGACTGGGGCGTCGTCCGGAAGGTGGTTCAACATCTCCCGCCAGACGGTCAGCGCGGTCATCTCGCGCCGTTCTCCACGAGCGTTGCGCGTCTCAAGTGGAACGAGCCATGCTAACGCGAGCAAAACCATTGCGACCAGGACGCTTATTCCGGCGGTTATCAGCCGCTCGGATCGCATCCACCTACGGGCCGAGCGTTCAGAGGTACGCATAGGGTAGTACCAACTTCACGAGAATCAGCGTCTGGAACAGGCCAGCGCCAGCGACCAGGACGATGGTCGCCGAACGGTGCCAGCGGTCGGGAATCATCGATCCCAAGCCGGCGGTCGCCAGAACGATCGCCGCAGGAAGAATTGGAAAGACGTAGCGCGCCTGCGTCAACAGAAACATCGTTCCGAAGTAGATCATTGCACCATACATCAAGACGCACGCCGCCGCGAGCGTTACGACGCCGACGATCTGGTGTTGCCGGAACGAGCCATCAGCCACGTGATCATGACCGTTTCTCTCGCGGTGCCAGCGATACAGCCCAACCAGTATCCCAACCATCGACAGCGCCATCGCTGTGTAGATGACCGCGAGCTCGCCTGAGCCGAGTGGGATCAGCCGCCAGCCGAAGTAGCCCCAGGTCTCGTGAACGCGTTCCTGTGGAACGAGGTAGAGAAGAGGAGTTCAGTGAATGTCCCGGCCGGCCGGTTCCAGTCGCCCTGCAATTCCTGGGTTGCCGCAAAAGCGGTGAAGTCGCCGTAGGTCCGTCGCACATACATGTACCATGGTATGGCGAGCGCGACAGTCGGACCGACGATCGCGAATGCACGAAGCGACGTTTCGCGCCACCACTGGCGATCACTCAATCGAGACAGTGGACGGGGCCAGCGGCACCAGATTGCGATGCACGCGACAATCGGCAGCAGCGCCAATAGCGTCGCCTTCGTGAGCAAGCCCAGCCCGCAAACGAGCCCGAGCGCGAGCGCCAGTCGGAGCGACAGCCCGTCCCGGATTGCTCGCAGACAGAGATACAACAATAACGTTCCGAACACGATCGCGAGCATGTCGTTGTTGACGATCGCACCTTCGAATCCAAGTTGAGGCTGAAACGCGACAACTGCGGGAGCGCCAACCGTGGCCAGCCGGTTGGACGGGAACAGGAGTCGAGCGATCAGATACGTGAGCCAGATGGTGATGAGAAACAGCGGGACTGCCACCATCCTGACAGCGTAGAGCTTCGCTTCGTAGCTGCTGCCAGCCAGTTCGTAGAATGGCAATGCAATGACATAGTAGAGCGGAGGATGATTGGCCGTGTACAGCGCGGGCCAGTCGAGTGTGAAGCGAGAATACGGTTCGAGCGCCGACGGAAGCGTGTCGGAAAAGGTCGGTAGCCGGCCGTCGACGGCAATCGTTGCCAGGTAGCCAAGGTGGGCGACCTCGTCATGGCCCTCGAACGGAGGATAGGCAACGACCATCACCAGTTGCATGCATAACGCCACGCAAAGGATTGCCAGAATGATGCGGGTCGTTGGTGTCCCTCTCTCGACTGGTCGAGACAGGGACGACTGAGTCGTGTCAGGATTGGACATCGAATCCGGCGCTATCCTGACACGCTTGTCGTCGATGACCTCGACCAAGCCTGGCTCTCGCATGGGACGGGAGCCCCGATCACTTTACTCAGCCGACGCCGGCTGGTTCGCTTCGGTAGCGACGATGTCCGTCGGAGCCTCGACGTGTGGCGTCTCTACAATCCGAATGCGGCGTGACACTGGCGCATCGACCCGCTTGATCTCGTGGTACTCCTTTTCGGCGTTCACCTGATCGAGATCATAGGCTTCGCCGAGGATGTTGCGGGCAGCGAGCAGCCCGGTTTCAACAGAATGGTCAGCGTTGTTGTACCGGAACGTTCCGTAGCGGCCGATGATCTGCAGGTTGTCAAATGAGCCGACGAATTCCTTGAGCAGCGCGAGCGGAGCCTCGTAGCCACTCGTGTAACTCGGATAGGCGCGAGGCGCGCGAACGGCGAAGCCGCCCAGAACCTCGTTACGCTCAACGAAGCCCAGGTCATCGATCATGTGCCGGGCGGTCTGTTCGACCAGTGCGTCGTCGCTCATCGACCAGATATCGTCGCCGAACGAGCAGAAGTACTCAGCGACGATCGAGGTCTTGGACTGGTCAGGCACCATGTCGATGCTCCAGTTCTTCGGCTCATGGAGCCGTCCGAACCCAATCGAGCGGTCGTGGACGTAGAGCCAGGTGTCGTCGGTGACCTTCTCGCGGTCGAGCATCAGGTTGACGGTGATGACGTTGCGGAACGTCAGCGCCTTCGCCGCCTCAACCACCTCGGACGGAGCGGACGGTTCCATGATTGAGCAGAGGACCGTCAGCGGGATCGACGAGACGAAGTTGGCTCCCTCGATGATGCTCTCACGGCCCTGATCGTCCGTCACAACGACGCCGGTGATGCGATTGCCGTGCCGCATGACCTTCGTCACGCCAGCACCGAGCCGAACGTGATTGCCCGCTGCCTCGATTCCTTCAGCCATCCGTTCCGAAAGGCGTCCATACCCGTAGCGCGGGTACATGAACGATTCGATCAGGCTCTGGACGGCGCCTTTCGACGGGCACGATCGCATCCTTGACGGCTGTGACGAGCGACATGCCCTTCGTGCGCTGGGCGACCCAGTCTCCGCTCATCTGCGAACAGGGACGGCCCCAGACCTTCTCCGAGTAGCGCTCGAAGAACATCTCGTAGAGCGTCCGCCCGTATTGGTCGATATACGCATCCTCCATCGACTCGATCTGGGTCGTGCGGCTGCGACGCGCCAAGGCTGACCGCCCGTAATCGATAACAGCCTGGGCAGCTTTAACCGGGCCAATCGCTGCCAGGGCATTGCCGATCTCAAGCGGGTAATCGATGTACTTGCCGTCGAAGTAGATGCGGCTGATACGCCGAACCCAAACCGTTTCGTCGGCGATGATCTCTTTGTAAAAGTCGTTGACCTCGTCGACCTTGCTGAACCAGCGATGTCCTCCGATATCGAACTTGAAGCCGTCACGCTCGACGGTTCTTGCCAGACCGCCGACAAACGGCGCCCGTTCAAGAACGGTGACGGGAATGCCGTGCTTGGCGAGCCAGTAACCGGTCGCGAGCCCGCCGGGGCCGGCTCCCATCACGATCGTCGAACGTTCCGTTGTGTCCATACTAATGCTCCTCAAAACTGAAAACTCTTCTGGGATGTATCAGTCACTTGCCTGTTTCGAATCGAGTGATACCAAGTTCATCACGCCGCACGACGCAGATGCCCTCTCGTGAGGGCATCCGCCAAGAGCCGATAGGGGCAAGCAACCCCCGTGCCAACCGGGTCAGGATTGGTCTGGGACGCTTCGAAGCGTGGCAGGATTGGCAGGCGTTCGCTCCGGCGCGAGTTGTGCCACACTGCCGAGCCGCAGGCCAAGCCGCCAGACGCAGAACAGCCCGATCCCGGTGATCAACGTGTACTGCATCGTGTGAGCGACAACGGCCAGGCCAAATGCGTAGTCGGCGTTGACGGCAAACGCGCTCAGGGCGAGCGTCGCGAAGAACTGATACGGACCGATGTAGCCGGGCACGGACGGAACCATGATCCCGAGATTGACGAACACGAGCAGGAACGCCGACGCGGCGAGCCATTCGCCGGGTGTCAGGTTGAGCGGGAAAGCGAGTAACACGAATCCGAATGTTGCAGCCTCAAGCGCCCAGATTCCGATTGACATTCCCGCCAGGCCGAGCAATGCGCGTGGTTCTCGCAACATCTGCAGGCCGTCGAGGAACGAGTCGACCAAAGCATCGGCTCGCTGGGCGAACCGCGCTGGCAGACGGCACGTGCCAAACCGGATTGGAACAAGCATCTGCGTTGGAAACAGAATCAGCCCCAGAAGCACGATTGTCGCAACGCCGAAGACGGTCGACGCAACAACGACGACGGCCTGCAGCGTTGCATCGGCCATCGGAACCGGGAACAGCATGAGAGTCACTGTCATCAGCGCAAGCAACGTGAGACCGTCGCAGACGCGTTCGACAACGATCGTCGCCAGCGCCGTGCTGCGGCTCACACCCTCGCGGCTGCCGGTCAGAAACGCGCGCACGAATTCTCCAATGCGGGCAGGCAGCAGGTTGTTAGCCGCAAATCCGACCATCATGACGGGGAAGAGTCGCGTGAATGGCACCCGTTTGGCCGGGCGGAGGATGAACGACCAGCGATACGCCCGTAGGCAGAATCCGAAGACGGTGCAGATCGAAGCCGGGATCAGGTAATAGTAGTTGGCGGTTTGAAGCGCGTCGCCGACGGCCGAAATATCGACGTTGCGAAGTGCCAGCCAAAGGAAGAAGGCGGTAGCGATCGTGCCAAGAATGATTCGCGCGTGCTTATTCAAGTAGTCTCCGCCTCACCAGGTTCGTGTTGGCCGTGGGCTGGACAACTGCAAGAGCCGGGCCGCAGATGGCAACGATGGGTGGTCAGGAGATTGCGAATCGATGCCGATTGATTCGTTCCTGCCTGTGAAGTCCGACGCGCGGTGTCCGAGTGATCAACTGGAGGAAAGATGATTCGTCGCATAATATCTGGTGCTATCGCCTTTTGTGTGCTGGCCGGTGGCGGCTGGGCATGGCTCCAGCGCCGTAACCGTCGACTGCTCGGCGAGCCGAATGCCGTGCAATGGCCGTTCGATACCTCTGAACTTCGGACGTTGATGGACCGGGTTGTTACGGACCAGCGCGAGCGCATCACTGGCGATTGAGGATATTGCTGGACGGCGAAGAGCTGAAGCCTTCCTCAATTACTATGAACGACGGCGAACGGCGATTACAACGTAGTGTATCGAACGCTGGAACATCGAAGGATGAATTCGGTTACGGCGTAAGAATTGCGATAGGCGATGCCGGGCTGGAGTAGCGAATCCCGGGCGAGTGATTACGACGTGCCGGTTGATGACTGTCCGAAGACAATGCGGAGAACGGGATGCCGAGAGGGCAATATCACTACACCTCGATGCTGTCGAGGCGGGTCGAACCAGCCAGCGTACCTGTCCGGGCGCTGGTCGTCATGCCGACGTTCTGCGAGAGCATGAACGTCGGCCAGATCATTCCTGCGATCCTGGCGCACGAAGGTATCGACGTGCTCGTCGTCGATGATGGTTCGCCAGACGGGACGGCAGATGCGGTTCGGTCGCTGGCCGCTGCGTATCCATGTCGAGTCCACCTGATCGAGCGTGAGGGAAAGCTGGGACTGGGAACCGCCTATTTGACTGGCTTTCGCTGGGCGCTGGCGCGCGAATACACGCATATCATCGAGATGGACGCGGACTACTCACATCATCCAGCATCGCTACCTCGGCTGCTCCATGCCAGTCGCTACGCTGACCTCGTGATCGGCTCACGCTACATCCCAGGCGGGCGAACCGTCAATTGGCCCGCGCACCGGAAGCTGATTTCGCGCGGAGGTTCGCTCTATGCGCGGAGCTTGTTGAACCTGCCGGTGCGAGACCTTACCGGTGGCTTCAAGTGCTTCCGGCGCTATGTGCTCGAATCAATCGACCTGGAATCGGTCAATTCTACCGGCTACGCTTTTCAGATCGAGTTGACTTACCGGGCAGCGAAACGTGGGTTCCGGGTTGCTGAAATTCCGATCACCTTTGCTGAGCGGCTGCACGGGAAATCCAAGATGGACCGGTCGATCTTCTTCGAGGCAATTCTTTGTGTGTTGCGACTCCGCTTATTCCAGCCGCGGCAGGCACTGCCGCTCTCTGCGCCAGTTCGGAGTCCAGGCGAGTCACCGGGGTTGTAACTGTTGACCGGGACACGGCGACGATACATGTTCAGGCCGGCAGCGATGACTGCCGGCCTGAACATGTATCGTTCAACGAACGCAAGCGGAGGGAAACATGAAAGTAACATTCTTTGTCGAGAGCGTTGTTGGTTACGTTGACAATCCGACCGCCATCTACACCCGCGGCCTGGCACATGGGCTGAGCCTGCGCGGAAATGATGTCCGGATTGTCGAGGAACGTCAGAACGACGCTGTCACGCGGACGTTGCTGGCGGCAGGGTCGGGAGTTGCGCGTCACTTCCATGACACGTTCCGAATGTTTCAGCATCACACGTACGAACCCCGGAGTGGTGCGCAGTTGCTGGAGTGGGTTACTCGTGAGCTATCGCTGATTGATGTCGCTGTTGCCGTTGCGGGGATCGACTCTGAACTGTGCCGTTGGCTTGCAAACGTCTCGCGTGAAGGGCTCGTCAGCACGTATCTGACCTTCGAGCCGGAGAATCTGACGGACGAGGTCGTTGCGGCTCTGGACCTGGATCGATTCGATCTGATCCTCGCTCCACGTCAACCAGCTGCCGTCAATTCCGTGGCGTGCCATCGTGCCTGGCGTGGCGGGACAGGACCGTATTCCGTCGATGCTCGAATCGGTCCAACAGCCGTTGGGCGACGACGCAGACCCGATTCATGCGGCCGAGGTGTTTGAAGCGGCGCTGAACCGAACCACGACGGAAACATCAATGCTGTCTGGTTCGCGTGGGTGCTGAAGTTGGTTGATCCAGTGATCGCTCGTGATGCGTTGGGGCTGAGATGACTACGGGTGCTCAGCGAGCCAGTCTTCGAACTCGGCTTCGATCGTTTCACGGTGCTGGAACCACCACTCAAAATCAGTGAAGAACTGCACGTCACGGTGCTGCGGTGCGGTTGGCAAGTGTTCGGCGATCTCTGCTGGAAGCAGATCGAAGGTGTTGGTGTTGACGGGTCCGAATGGAACCAGCGTCGAGAACGCCGCGCAGACTTCTGGCCGGGTGGCGAAGTTGATGAAGTCCATCGCGACATCGAGATTTGGCGCTCCACCAGGGATGACCCAGGAGTCACCGGAGATCGCGCCACCGTTCCACTGGATCGCGACTGAGGTACTTTCGTCTTCAAGACGGTAGATCCGGCTATGCCAGGCGCTGACCATGTCGAGGTCGCCGCTCGTTACCATCTGGACCGGCTGCGCACCCTGCTCCCACCACAGCGTAATCGACGGGAGTATCCGTTCGAGTGAGGCGAACGCGCGTGGGACATCGAGAGGATAGAGCTCGTCGAGCGTCACACCATCCGCCAGGAGCGCAAACTCGAGTGTCCCCTGCGGCTGCCGGTGAAGCCCGCGTGTGCCAGGGTAACGCTCGACGTCCCAGAAATCGCGCCATGACCCAGGCGGTTGGAGATCAGGCCAGCGGTCGGTGCGATAGGTGAGGACCGTCGAGTAGAAGCTTGAACCGACAGCGTGATCGAACCGAGAGTCGGCAATGATGCCGTCCGAATCGATCACGTTGTAATCGAGCGTCTCGAGGACTCCGAGGTTCGCCAGTGGCAAGACATCCTCGGTCAGGACATCCGAGACGTCCCATTCCGTTTCCTCATCCTCCACCATACTGCGCAGCTGGGCGATATCGGTGGCGCTGACTTCAATCTGAGCGCCAGTCAGTCGCTCGAACGGCTCAAAAATGGCTCGCCGCTGCGCATCTTCATACTCACCGCCCCAGCTTGTGACGGTCAGCGTCCGGCCTGCCCAGACGGTTGGGTTGTCGTAACCTGGCACCGACTGGACCATCACCTCATCGGTTTCAGGCGGCGTCGTAGCAGTTGCTTCCCCAGGAGGATCGTCATCATCACCACGGCAGCCAGGAAGCAAGAGGCCGCCTGCTGCAATCGCTGAAAGCTGCAGGAATCTACGGCGGTTCAGCGGTTGCCTGCGCCGCAGAGAAGCGTCGCGTGGTTTGTTCACCGCGTCTTTGCCTCGCCGGAATCGACCTCAAGATGCTCGTCGTCGTCCTGGCCAGCGAATCTGTCCCGTAGCGATCCGACTGTTCTGGCGACCCGAGTACCGAACTCCGATGCCTCGCGGCTGACGAACTCACGCCAGTAACTGTTGACCTGGCCCATCTGCCGGAATTTCCGATAGCGATGCGCTGCCAGTCTTCGGCCGCTCGCGCCCTGGATCTCTGACAACGCGCTGACGAGGGAATCACGGAGGAACGCCGCTGCCAGGTCCGGGTCCGAGTGGGCGGCGCCATCTGGCTCAGGGACGAGCGTGTCAGCGACACCGAGCTTGATGCAGTCGGCGGCCGTGATCTTGAGCGCCTCGGCGACCTCCGGCGCACGCGCGACATCACGGTAGAGTATCGCCGCCGCGCCTTCGGGAGCGATGACTGAGTAGATCGCATGCTCCTGCATCAGGACACGATCAGCGACGCCGAACGCGAGCGCACCGCCGCTGCCGCCCTCGCCGATGATGGCCGAGACGATTGGTACCGGAAGCGCGCTCATCATCGCCATGCATTCGCTGAGCGCGACCGCCAGCCCGCGTTCTTCGGCCTCGACGCCGAGATAAGCGCCGGGCGTATCGACGAACGTCACGAGTGGGCAGCCAATCCGCTCGGCCAGCCGCATCATTCGTAGCGCCTTGCGATAGCCCTCCGGCAATGCGGCGCCTCCTCGGCGTACAGGATCCCCGTGGCCACGCTCCAGCCCAATGAAGACGACGCCGCGTCCGCCGATTTCGCCGAGTCCGGCGACGACTGCAGGGTCATCGCCGAATGTGCGATCGCCATGCAACTCGATGAACTGCGGGCTGATCCTGCGGATGTAATCGAGCGTTGTGGGACGGTCGACGTGCCTGGCGACCTGGACAGCATCCCAGGCGGCGTCGACCTGACGGGATACCTGCTGGACTGCCGGGGATGTCGGCGCGACCAACGTATCGTGGGCGGATATCAGGCGCAGGATCGTTGCGAGGGTGTTGCGTAACCTGCCTCGGTCAATGATCGCGTCGATGAATCCCCGTTCGAGCAGGAACTCGGCGTTGTGCGTACGCAGTTCCTGATTGTCGGTCTGAGTCACGCCCTTGATGACGCGCGGCCCGGCGAAGCCAATCAGCGCTTCCGGCTCGGCGAGGATGATGTCTCCCTGGGTTGCGAACGAAGCGTAGATGCCACCAGTGGTTGGGTGGGTCAGGATCGAGATATACGGCACATGCGCGTCATGCGCACGCTGGGCGGCGGCGGCCGTCTTGGCCATCTGGACGAGGCTGAGCATCCCTTCCTGCATTCGCGCGCCGCCGCTGGCGACGACGGTGACGATCGGCACATGGCGTTCAATCGCCTGCTCGAATGCCAGCGCGATCTTCTCGCCAACCACCGATCCCATGCTGCCGCCGAGAAAGCCAAAGTCGACGACCGCGAAGACGATCTCATGGCCCTGAACCATGCCACGTCCCGTGATCGCGGCTTCGGTGAGTCCAGTCTTGGCCCGCGCAGCATGGACACGCTCGCGATACGGCTGGAGATCTGAAAATCCGAGTGGGTCGACCGAGACCAGTCGCTGGTTGGACTCCTGAAACGACCCTTCGTCGAGCAACAGTTCGACTCGTTGGAAGGCTGTCATTTGCGCATGGTGCTGACATGAAGGGCAAACTCGATACGCACTCCAGGTTTCAGAGCCGGTGACATCGACGCCGCATTTGGGGCATAAGACCGGTGCTTCGGGAGCATCAGTTTCTGTCTCGGGGACCGTCTTCATGTGTCGCCTCCTCACTCCAGGGTTGGCCCGCCGATTCGAGATTGATCGCGAGATGCTGCTATCCGCAATGAGGGCAGGTGGCGTGCCGAACTGGTCACGGGCTGGCCTACCCGCGAACCTGCGCATCCAGGACTGAACGTACACGCTCAACACGGATGGCGTCAACCGGATTGGCGACGAGGCCATCCCGCTTCAACCAGCTTCCGACAATAACGCCCGAAGCCGGCGGGACGAACTCCGCGAGGTTATCGGCGCTCACGCCAGAACCAACGAAAACCGGAACGCCGGCCGCTTCGACCGCGCGACTGACATCATCAGGGCTGGCAGCGTTTCCAGTTGCGCTGCCGGTTACGATGACTGCGTCGGCCAGACCGCGCTCAACGGCGTCGCGGACGGCATCCTCAAGGTTTACCAGCCCGAGTGGGACTGCATGCTTTACAAGCACGTCAGAAAAGATCCGGATACGCTCGGCGCCTAGAAGCTTGCGCAGGCGCAGTGTCTCGTCGGCGCGGCCATTGATGATTCCCTGGTCGGTCAGCATCGCCCCGGTGTGGATGTTGACGCGGATGAACGACGCCCCACAGGCGAGCGCGATGCCGAGAGCCGCTGCCGCATCGTTTCGCAAGACATTGACCCCGAGATCGCAGGCGACCGCCGATCGAACCTGTAGCGTTGCGGCCGTCATCGCTGCAACGGTGTGGGCGTCGACCGTGCCGGGTCGAAACGGGACATCGTGGAAGTTCTCGACGATGATCGCGTCTACACCGCCTCGTTCGAGTGTCCGGGCATCCTCGACGGCTCGATCGATCGTTTCACTCAACGGGACCGCGAGCGGACTGCCCGGTAGGCCCGTCAGGTGGACGACGCCGATCAGCCGGATCATCCAGCCAGCAGCCCCAGCATGAATGCACAGACGGAAATGAAGAGCATGAACACCGCAAACAGCGTGTATGCGCCACGATCGCGAGTCGCGCGCTTGGTCTTCTTCACGTACTTGGTCCACAACAGCACGATCGCGTTGAGAAACGCCGCGCCGGCAATTCCGAAATAGATCACCCCACGGCCTTTCGCACGCCAGAACGCCTGGCTCGTATTATATCGTTGCAGCCGTGGTGTCACGATTGGTTTGGAGACGGGTCTGGTGCAGCAGGTCGAACCACGTTTTTCTCTTGCCGAGCTGGTCGAATCAAGTGGCCTTCCGGAACGAACGGTGCGCCACTTCATCACTGAGGGCCTCGTCCCTCCCGCGCACGGTCGAGGGCGCTCGCGATACTACACGCCGGAGCACCTGACTCGGCTCGAGCTGGTCGCCAGATTGCGGTCCGATCGGCTCAGCTACGACGAGATTCGCGAGCGGCTTGCGGAGCCAACCGACGTAGCCACGACATTGTCTGAGTCGTGGCAACGAGTCACGCTGCATCCTGACCTGGAGTTGCTTGTCCGCACAGATGCATCAGAGTCGATCCAGGCGCTGGCCCGGGAGTTGTCGAATCAGGCGCAACGGTGGTTCGGAGATGAGTGACGACCTCGTACAATTGGGCCTGGAACGTTGACACTTCGCTCGTCAGCTGGAAAGACAAATAACAGGTGGCCGTTTCCGAACATCGCACCGCGCTTGAGCCGGTCGTCGACATCTTCCGTGACGCCGGATTCTATGCCTACCGTACCCTCGATGATGAAAACAACTGGTGTGTCGCCTGTGACCTCGAAGAGGGCCATATCGACATCCGGATTGGCGACGACGGATACGAGATGGATGTCTGGGCAACGTCGCCGGGGCTGTTCATCGAGGAAGAAGACACCCGCCGCCGGCACGCGCTGGAGCGACTCGCGCGCGTGTCACTGCCCGGCATCCGACGCGGGCTTCTTGAGGAGAACCAGTCGATTGAGTGGGACGAAAACGAACGGGGCCTTTCGCTGCGATCCCGTTTCATCCTGCCGTTCTCGATCGACGAGCGGATGCCGGGAGTCGCGCTCCAGCAGCTTGGCGAATTGAACGACGCGCTGAACACGATCGAGCGCCGGATCGCGAGTTAATGGCACAGACTGGGTCAACGTCCGAACCGCCCTTATCCTATGGTTCGAGAGTCCCGACAGACAGGAGTCGAATCGATGCTTGAGCAATGGCAGCGTGCGCTCAGGATCGCGACCAGCGACGAGCCGGCTGATCTGTTGTTGCGTGGCGGCAGGATCGTCAACGTCTTCACTGGCGAGATCGAACAGGGAAACGTTGCGATTGCGGATGGAAGGATTGTCGGGATCGGCGACTACGACGCACGCCGGAGAGATCGTGGATCTCGACGGTGCGTACCTTGCACCGTCGTTCATCGATGGCCACTTTCATACCGAGAGCTCACTGCTGTGGATCACGCAGTTCGCAAGGGCGGTTGTGCCGCACGGCACGGGTGCGATCGTGACCGACCCGCACGAGATCGTCAATGTGGCCGGCCTGACCGGGTTCAACGCTCTCGTTGAGGCGAGCCGCGATTTGCCGCTGGCCGTCTACTTCACGATGCCCAGCTGTGTCCCGGCAAGCCCACGAGAGACGGCAGGAGCGATCATCAGCGCAACGGACATTGCAGAAGGATTGCGCAACCCGGCTGCGGTCGGTCTCGGTGAGATGATGAACTTCCCCGGCGTGCTCGGTGGCGATCCTGAGATCTATTCGAGGCTGGAAGCCGCACGGGGGCGGCTGAAGGATGGCCACGCACCCGGAATCATCGGACGGAACCTCGATGGATACGCGCTCTCCGGGATGACCAGCGACCACGAATCGACGAGTCTCGAAGAAGGGCGCGAGAAGTTACGGCGCGGGTTCATGCTGATGATTCGCGAGGGATCGACGGAGCATAACCTGCGCGAGTTGCTGCCGCTGGTCAACGACCATACCTGGGCGCGCTGCTGCTTCGCGAGTGACGATCGGGACTGCACGACGCTCCTTTACGATGGCCATATGAACCAGACCTTACGGCTGGCGGTGTCGGAGGGGCTCGACCCGATTCGCGCGATACGAATGGCGACGTTCAACGTCGCCGACTACTGGCGGCTCGAACGGGTTGGCGCGATCGCGCCCGGATACTGGGCGAATTTGGTCGTGCTTGATGACCTGCGAGACTTCGGCGTTAGAGAGGTGTATTGGCACGGTCAGCGCGTCGCCGCGAACGGCCGTGCATTGTTCGACGTGCGGACTGAGATACCGGCCGATCTGCGGAACACCGTCCATATCCCTGATATTGGCCCGGGCACGGTTCATCTCAAACCGGACGACGCTCGACGCGCCGTTGGAACGATCGACGGCCAGATCGTGACGACGCTCCTTGAGGTCGAGCCAAGGGTCGTCGATGGACAGGCTGTCGCGGACATCAGTCGAGACCTGCTCAAGCTGGTCTGCGTCGAGCGGCACCGAGCCTCCGGAAACGTTGGTGTCGGCTACGTCCACGGGTTTGGACTCCAGCGTGGTGCACTGGCGACCTCCATCGCTCACGATGCCCATAACATTGTCGCCGTTGGCACGAACGACGACGACATCCTGGCGGCCATTCGTGCGGTAGCCGAATCGCAGGGAGGGCTTGCTGCCGTAGCAGACGGCCAGGTTCTCGCGCACCTTGCGCTGCCGGTCGCGGGAATCCTGAGCGATCAGCCGCTGGAGGTTGTCGCTGCTGGATACGATCGGATGGAGTCGACCGCCAGGCAACTGGGGTCAACCTTGCATTCCCCGTTCGGGTTGCTGGCATTCATGGCGCTCTCGGTTATTCCTGAGGCCAGGGTAACGGATCAGGGTTTCATCGTCGTATGACGGAGATCGCAGAGCGTCCCGATATCGACCAGCTGCTGGTCCGCCAGATCGGACGCTGGGCTGCGATCGTGACCGTGTTGCTGGCTCTGTTCGACGTCGCGATGCTCCGAACCTGGCCGTTTCCGGATGCGATCGATATCTTTCGAGGGCCATTCTATGTACTGGCTGGAGTGCTGCTGATTGCAGCAACGCTTGCCATCACCTTTCTCGGGTACCGTATCGTGACGATGCGGGTCGTCCGACAGGCCCGGTCGGCGTACCTGATCTTCCTTCCGGCTGTCTTCCTCTTCAGCACCGTTGTTGGATTCCTTCTGCTCACCGCACCTCGGTAATATCTCCACGTCGTTGCGCTGGTCCTACGGGTCGGCGAAGATAGCCCATGTGTTGTGACGATCAGACGTGGGAGGTGCGGGATGAAGGTCGAAGAACGGCTGAAGGAACTGGGTCTCGAGCTTCCGGATGCGCCGGCGCCAATTGCGAACTACCTGCGGTATGTGCAGGTCGGGAACCTGCTGTTCATGGCGGGTCATGGACCGAATCGGACTGGCGTCCCGGTTTATGCCGGCAAGGTTGGTTCAGATGTCTCGATCGAGGAAGCGTATGAGGCGGCGCGTTCGACGACGCTGAACCTGCTCGCGTCGGCGAAGGAGGCGCTTGGCGACCTCGACCGGATCAAGCGGGTCGTGAAGGTCCTCGGGATGGTGAACTCTGCGCCGGATTTTGGCGACCAGCCAAAGGTGATCAACGGCTTTTCGGACCTGATGGTCGAGCTGTTTGGTGAGAACGGCCGCCACGCGCGCTCAGCGGTCGGAATGGCCGCGCTGCCTGGCCAGATTCCGGTTGAGATTGAGATGATCCTCGAAGTGGAGTGATTTCACTGCGGTTTGCCAGAAACGACGAGGCCGGCTCCTGCAGCCGGCCTCGTCGTAGGTCATATCGATTGATGGTACGTCAGTCGTCGGAATTAATCGTCGAGACGGCGCGCGTTTCCGGGTTGATGACAGTCCGGCCATTCGGCTCTTCCGCGGGAGTCCCGGTGTGGTTCTGGACCATCTGTTTGAGGTCGATGCCGGTCACTGCGGCGAAGCTCTCAGTCATCCGCTCGACCATCAGCGGTAGCTCACTGGCGTAGCGACCGAGCGTGCCGGAGCCGTCGTGTCCGTTGCTGCCGTTGCCACCACCACCGTCGATCAGGACGACCTTGTCGATCGTCGAGAGCGGCATTGCGGCGGCTTCGACGACCTTCGGCAGTTGCTCCATGAAGGACTGGTACATCAGCAGTTGAATCGCTTCGGGACCGTAGGCGTTGAGTGCTTCGGCCAGGCGTGTCTTACCTTCAGCCTCTGCCAGCAGGTTGGCACGCTTACCTTCGGCCTCGGCCAACAGCTTCGCGCGGGAGCCTTCCGCCTGGGCGATCAGCTCCGCGCGGGTTGCTTCTGCGAGTGCCTTCTTGGCGTCGGCGTCGGCGACACCTTCCTGGCGTACGCGAGACGCCTCGCCGGAACCGATCAACTCCAATTCACGCGACTGCGCCTGCGCGCGGGTGATGATGGCCTGCTGCTCACCTTCGGCCTTGAGGATCGATGCCTGCTTGGCACCCTCGGCAGTGATGATGGTCGCCTGCCGTTCGGCCTCGGCCTGCTTGAGGACAGTCGCTTCGAGTTCGCGCTCCTTGCGGCGAGCTTCCATCTCCTGGACGGCGATGGCTGCTTCGGTTCGTGAGAGTTCGACGTTCTGCTGGGCAACGACGACCTGTCGCTGCGACTCGGCTTCGGCCAGCGGGCCGGCCTGAGCGGCGCGGGCTTCCTCGGCACGAACCGACGCTTCATAAGTAGCCTTAGCGACGCGCGTGTCTCGCTGGGCGCTCGCGATCTCGGCCTCGGCTCGGGCTTCGGCGGTTGACGCGAGTTGGAGTGCGGCTGCGGAACGGGTGCGTGCGTCACGGTCGGCCTCGGCGCGGCCAATCTCGGCGTCACGCTTGACTTCGGCCGTTCGGCTCTGGCCGAGTGCATCGAGATAGCCATTCGGGTCGCTGATCTGCTGGACCGTCAGGACATCGATGTCGATGCCCATCCGCTCAAGGTCCTGGGCGGATTCGGCGGTCATCCGCTGGGCGAAAGCCTGGCGGTCGGTGTTGATCTCCTCGACCGTCAAGGTGCCGAGGATTGAGCGAAGGTGACCCTCCATCGTCTGGAAGATAACGTTCTTGATCTGCTCGGGTGGCATCCCAAGGAAGCGCTCGATCGCGTTGCCGATGGCGATGTTGTCGGTACCGATCTTGACGTTGGCGACGGCATCAACAGAAACCGGGACGCCCTCTTTGGTGTAGGCGGATGAGATCTTGAGCGGGATCGTGATGACGTTGAGCGAGAGGTAGTCAACCCGTTCGAGAATCGGAATCCGAACGCCGGACCCACCCTTGATGATTCGGTAACCGACGGTGACCTTCTGACCCGTGTTTGGGTCAATCTCCTGCCGCTTGCGGCCAGAGAAGATCGCGACGGTGCTGGGCGGCACCTTGATGATGTTCCTGCTGACGATCGCGATCAGCGCCGCGATGACGATCAGGAAAAATACGACGCCGACGGTAATTCCCAGGAATTCCATCGCTACCCCTTAACTCTCTGCGCCTCGGTCGTGGTGACCTGGCGATGATCCATCTGCTCAACCAGCAGGATGGAACCGGAGGACTCAACGACGCGAACTGAGGTGCCGGCCGGTATGCTCGTACCATCGACAGCCCGGGCCGACATGTGGCTGGTTCCGGTAATCGACGATAGTTGCACCTCACCGATCGAGCCGGCTGGAATCGCGACAGTGACCTGTGCATTGCGACCGCGCATCGACGAGACGACCGTGTCGGTCGAACCTGTCTGACTCTGCAGGGCCGAGATGCCCCACCAGGCGGCCGCTCCGAGGAACATGGCTGACACAGCCGCTGTCACGGCACTCAGGAGCGGGCCCCAGTCGTAGTACTGGGTGATCATCCCGGTTGCTCCGAAGGCCGTCATGGCCGTAGCGAGAACTTTGCCCGACAACGGACTGACACCACCGTCAATGTCTGCGTCGGCATCGCCGAAAAAGTCGAACACTTCTCCAAGCACAGCCGACAGGATCAGGAACAGTGTCCCGATCAATGCGATGGCGAAATAGAGTAGCATGAGAGGCTCCGACCGGTGCGTACCGGAGGTAGGGCAGCGGAGGCGCGGCTGATCCACGACATCCCGTACGGTGCGCTACAGCGAATCTGTACGGACTAATCGTACACGATTTGGGTGGGGATCGGGAGACCGGAATCGGGAGTGGTCAGTAGGAAACCAGTCCTCAATTCCCGTCGCCCGACCGCCGCGTTACACGTCTGCGTCGAGGTAACGCAGCGCGATTCCACTCAGGAGACGGACGCCGACGGCGAGGGCATCCTCGTCGGCGTCGAAGCGTGGGTGGTGCGGTGGGTAGATGAAGCCGCGCTCGGGATTTCCGGTTCCAAGGCTGATCATGCAGCCTGGAACCTTGTCGAGGACGTAGGCGAGGTCTTCTCCGGCCATGATCGGCTTGCCGTAATGAACATGGTCGTCGCCAAGTAGTTCCTCGGCGACCGATTGGGCGAACGCCGTCATCTCCGGATCGTTGATCATCGGCGGGTAGCCGCGCAGATAGACGACTTCCGCAGTGGCCCGGAACCCGGCGGCGACCGAGGATGCGAGCTCCTGCATCCGGCTCTCTATATGGTCGCGGATCGCCGGGTTATAGGTTCGAACCGTGCCGGTCATCGTGGCTGTCTGTGGGATGACATTGCCGGCCTGACCGGCGTGGATCGCGCCGACCGTCACGACGGCCGTTTCGAGCGGGTCGACTTCGCGCGCTACGAGCGACTGGAGCGCGATCAGGATGTGGGCAGCGACGAGCGTCGTGTCGACCGTCGTGTGTGGGAATGCGGCATGTCCGCCCTTGCCGGTGACGTGAATCTCGAAGA
Source organism: uncultured Chloroflexia bacterium (assembly GCA_963763325.1). Classification (GTDB taxonomy): domain Bacteria; phylum Chloroflexota; class Chloroflexia; order Thermomicrobiales; family CFX8; genus JBBECJ01. The sequence continues at coordinate 87,094 of CAVXOL010000018.1, read as the reverse complement.
AGTCGGCAGCCGCTGCGTGTGGCCCGGCGCCGAGCGAGACGTTGCCCGGTGTCATCTCGCTCGATACGTGGACGGCGAAGGCGGCATCCACCGGCGGATTCTCGAGGATACCGTCGTGGATCATGGCGACGGCGCCACCGGCTCCTTCCTCGCCGGGCTGAAACATCAGCTTGACGGTTCCGTCGAACGTGTCGGTCATCCCGGATAGCACCTCGGCGACACCGAGCAGAATCGTCGTGTGGAGATCGTGGCCGCAAGCGTGCATTTTGCCGGGTGTCTGAGACTTATACGGTACGTCGCTGATCTCATCAATCGGCAGCGCATCCATGTCGGCTCGCAACAGGACGACCTTCCCCTCGCCCTTGCCGCGCGTCCCTTTGACCTCCCCTAGCACGCCGGTTCCGCCGGTCGATGGGAACGTCTTGATTCCGGCACGTTCGATTGACTCAGGCGACATGTACAGTGGCCGGCCATCGCCGCCGACGCCCTTACGGAACGAGACGCCAAGCTCGGTCAGGTGCTTCTGGACCAGTTCGGATGTCTGATGCTCTTCGCAGAGCAATTCCGGCCGCATGTGGATCATCCGACGCGTTTCACGCAGCCAGGCGTCTAGATCAGCAGGAATTTCGAGTCGGTTCGCGAGTGACAAACAGGGTTCCTTTCGTGTACGGGACGCAGATTAGGTGGTGCTCCGAGTCCCACGTCCCGCGTCCCAATCAATGAGCGCATCAAATGCTTCGGCGAAGACAGCGATCGTCTCTTCAACGTCTTCGTCGCTATGGGCGAGCGAAACGTAGAACTTCTCACCAGGCGTCGTCGTGACGCCGCGGCGGATACATTCGAGACCAAACTGGCGCGATTTCTCGCGATCAGCGGCCAGGAAGTCGGGGTAATCGAGGACCGGCCGGCTGGCGAAGAGCATCTGGAAGACCGGACCTTCGCCGAGAACCTGGATCTCCAGGTCACGTTCGACGGCCAATGCCCGCAACGCGTTCTTCAGCCGGTCGGCAGTGTCGTATAGCCGCTCGTAGACGCCGTCTCGGCTCAGGATCTCGATCGACTTCAGTCCGGCGACCGCTCCGACCGGGTTGCCGCTCATCGTGCCGCCCATCCTGACGACACCATCGACCGAGCGATTCGGGATCGTAACGTCGAGGATCTCTCTGCGTCCAGCGACGGCTGCCATCGGGTAGCCGGCCGACATTGCCTTGCCGAGCGCTGCGAGGTCGGGGATGACGCCGTACTTCTCCTGAGCGCCACCGAGGGCGAGCCGGAAGCCGGTCACGACTTCGTCGAAGATGAGCAGGACATCGTTCTCGTCCGCGATCCGCCGCAGTTCCTTGAGGAAGCCGGGCGCCGGAACCAGTGCGCGCTGCAATGGCTCACAAATGATGGCGGCCAGTTCGTCACGGTGGGCGCGGACGATCTCCTCGGTGAGCTCGACATCATTCCAGCACGAGATGACGACGTTTGATTCGACCGAGCGAGGAATGCCCTTCGAGTCAGGAATCGGCGTCGGGTAGTCTGTCTGCTTCTGAGAATGGGCACTCATCAGCGCGTAGTCGTGGACGCCGTGGAAGCCACCCTCGAACTTCAGCACCTTCGGCTTGTCAGTGTAGGCGCGCGCGATCCGCAGAGCGTGGAACGTCGCTTCGGTGCCAGTCGAGACGAATCGCACCTGCTCGGCGCAGGGGACGATCTCGATGATGCGTTCAGCGAACTCGACGATCTTCTCGCTCATCGTGAAGTAGGAAAGCCCTTTGGCGACCTGCTCCTGGACGACCTCGACAATCTCCGGCGGTGCGTGACCGAGTAGCATTGGCCCCGAGCCGAGCAAATAGTCAATGTAGCGGCGGCCGTCCACGTCGTAGAGGTAGGCGCCCGCCGCACGATCGACGATGACTGACAGATCGTCGGGGAGAAACAACGCCCCCAGGCTACCGCCGAGTGCGGCTTGCGCGCGATCGACCAGTTCCCGGTTACGCGATACCTGTGTCGACCATTCGACCCTCCTTTCGACGTTATGCGACCGTGTCGGCGATGCCTTCCGCTGGCACCGCACTCTCCCTGTTCGCGCCGTCCGGCTGTTCGTCGGTATCGTCAACCAGCATGTTGGGACCGACGAAATCGAAGTGGCTCTTGATGATCCTCGGAATGATGAAGGTGTTCGTCCTGCACGACGCCGGACATGTTTCCGAGCTCGTTGCTGACGAAGTCGTAGAGCTGCTCGACGGATTGGGCGTGGATCTGTATCGAGATGTCACGGTCGCCGGTCGAGAGCCCGACGTAGCCGACCTCGGGCCGGGCGGCGATCTGGTGCGCGATCTCGTGGACCCGGCCGGCTTCGATCTCAAGAAAGACATCGGCAGTGACCGCGAAGCCGACGGTTGACGGGACGACGCTCGCGACAAGCCGGATGACGTTATCGCTCACGAGCCGGTCGATCCGCGCCCGAACCGTGCGCTCGGCAACGCGCAGGTCACGCGCGATCTGGGCGCTCGACATCCGGCCATCGCGTTGCAGGCGCTGGATGATCGCGCGATCGAGGTCATCAACCACTCGCGTCATGCGCGCTCGCTCCTCGCCACACTACCCCAAATTCAGACCCCGCCAGCGCGGATGTCGACGTCGATTCGAACATCGTTGGCCGGCGGGGCGCATTGTAGCGCGGTCCGGTGGCGTCCGGGAAGAGGCAACATTTCTCGGGTATGCTGTTCTCAGATGGCTGGACCGGTGTTGACGTGGCGGGAGACGTGGTGATGGTCGATCTGCTGTTTATCAACGGGCGTGTGCTGACGATCGACGCCGGCAGGCCGCATGCTGAATCGGTCGCCGTCCGCGACGGGAAAATTCTGGCCGTTGGCAGCAATGAGGAATTGGCGGGGTTGCGCGGTTCAGCGACACGAGTCATCGATCTGGACGGCGCGACGCTGATGCCGGGAATTCATCGACGCTCATACGCACTTCGTCAGCGGAAGCCTGACGCTGGGCAGAGTTCGCCTGGCCGGAGCTACGACGATGGAAGAAATGCAGCGGCGAGTCGCCGAAAAGCTCGCTGAGGTCAAACCTGGCGAATGGGTCGTTGGTCGTGGCTGGGATGACACAAAACGCACCGATGTCGTTGCCCTGCCGACCAGGCAAGAACTCGACGTGATTGCTCCCAACAATCCGGTCTACCTGGGGCGCGCCGATGGGCACGTCGGCTGGGCCAACAGCGCCGCGCTGCGATTGGCTGGGATCGACGCTAACCGGTCAGACCCATACGGTGGGCGAATCGTTCGTGACGAACACGGCGAGCCGACCGGCATCCTTCAGGAGACGGCCAAGAAGCTGGTCGAGGACATCCTGCCGAAGGAAGACCACGCCGCGCGAACGGCAGCCTTCCGGCGCGGCCTGGCCGAAGCAGCACGCTATGGGATCACCGGAATCCACGACAACGCACCCGCTGAAGACATCGTTCTCTTCCAAGAATTTCGGGAACGTGGAGAACTGACGCTGAGGATTAACACATTGGTGCGCGGCTGGGAGGTTCCGCAGCCGTTTCTGGAGCCGATGATCGCGATCGGGGCGCGAACCGGTTTCGGCGACGACTGGATCAAGCTCGGGGCACTGAAGCTCAGCCTCGACGGAACGCTCGGCTCACGGACGGCGGCGATGCTGAGTCCGTACAGCGACGACGTCGACAACACCGGCGTTTTTCGCATCTCACAGGCGGAACTCGACCCAATCGTCGAGCGAGCGCACCGCAACCACATCCAGATCGCGCTTCATGCAATCGGCGACGCCGCCTGCAAGATGGCGCTCGACGCAATCGAGCGGGCGACGAAGGCGTACGATTGGCCTGACCATCGCCACCGTATCGAGCATGAGCAGGTGATCACCGAGTACGACATGCGACGGTTTGCCCAGCTCGGCGTGATCGCGTCCCTCCAGCCAGTCCACGCGATTACCGATCTGAACTGGGTCGAGTCGCGGGTTGGCGCCGAACGGATGTCGGGCGCCTACGCATGGCAATCGTTCCTGAAGCTCGGCACTCGAATCTGCATCGGAACCGACTGGCCCGTCGAAACGCTGGACCCACGAGTTGGTCTCTACGAGGCAGTGACCCGTAGGGATCTGCACGGTAACCCGCCTGAGGGCCGCCAGCCGGAGGAGGCGCTGACGATCGGGCAGGCGCTGAAGGGCTACACGCTCGACGCTGCCTGGGCGGAATTCGCCGAGTCGAAGAAAGGGAGCATCGAGCCGGGCAAGTACGCCGACTTCGCGATCCTGGACGCCGATCCGACTGCAATCGATCCTGCCAAACTGCTGTCGTTGCGCGTTCTCGCCACCTTCGTTGAAGGCAGGCAGGTGTTTGCTGGCGACGATCGGCTCGAGCTTCGGAACTGAATGACATCATCGGCATTGATCGTGCTTTCTGAGGGCTGTGATTGATTCGCGCAGCGTCCCTCCGCTGGTCGACGTGCCAGGTTTGAGAGATTACGTGAACCCTTCGGGCACCGACTCAATCTTCCGGACCTTTTGGTGATCTGCGTTTACAACGCCTGATGGCAACATATTGCAAGATGTACGCTTTCCGTTGGCCACTGTTCGTCAGGCGAGGTCGACGAAATGCTCGATAGTTCAGAGGGTGTTCAGAAATCGTGAGCCGGCAAGGTATTCTGCTCGTCGCACACGATCAACTGCTTACGCAGCGACTGGTCCAGGCGTTCGCGAGCCACGGCCTGCCAAGTCCGACCCTTTTCGAAACATGTGAAGCGGCTATTGCCTGGCTCGAGCAGCACTCGTGTGCTGTTTGCCTGCTGGATTACGATCTGCCTGGAGTAGACGGCCTCCGTGGGCTGGCTCGCATTCATCAACGCCAACCTGATCTGCCGGTCATCATGGTTTCGAGCGCCGGATCGGAGGCGGTCGCAATTGCGGCCTTCCGAGCCGGAGTCAGCGACTATGTTCCTAAGCAGCCCGGCTTCGCAACGACCGTCGCCCAGCATGTGCGGCACATTCTGCGTGTCGACTCGACCGGCCAATTGCCGCAACCAATAGTCGTCGGACCCGAAGTGTCCGATCAATTGCGACTTCCAACCTATCAGAATCGTCTGCGTGTGATCGGTCGGGAACTGGATGTCGGCGATTTCCGCGGGGTCAGTATCCTGGAGGTTGGCGGCGGTTTTCTGGTGCGAGGGACGCCGCCCAATCGACGAACGCCTGAAGCGCTGGAATTTCTCGATCGTGACTTTCCGCAACTCGTTGCCGTTACGGCACGCGGGGATGGTGAACGGCGCCAGCGTCCTGGATCCCTGTTACCGACCGGCTACGAAGACCTCTTGCGCGCGCTCGGCCGACGACTGGACGACCAGATTTCCGAGGCTGTCGCGCTGAGCGAATTCGGTCAATCGGTTATCGTCTGGGGAATGGCCAAAGTTGATGCCGTAGCACACGCCGCTCCAATGCCATTTGAGTGGGTTCTGGATGGCGAAGACATTGCTCACATTCTCGATGATGCGTACCGCCAGCGGACTGACAATCCTGCCCCTCCTCCGGGCCTGCTGCGTCGGTTGTATCGCGACTGAACGACTTGCCGCGTCCATCGCGGTTTTCCGTTCGTGGTCATGTGTCACCGCGACAGTCACCATCACCTCCACCGAATCTCAACCGATTCTCTACTTTGGCCGCATGGACTCAACCACCGGATGCAATATGTTCGTGTCGTCTCCTGCCCAGCGGAAAGGAGCGGACAGGTGTCGAGCCGACTGATTCGAAGGGCGACCGCAAGCGCGTTCATCGTATTTGGTTTGATGTTTGCCGGATGCGGAGGTGGAGGCGGTGAACCTTCGACCGATGCTGTCAGTCCGACAGGAACGGCGACGCGGTCGATCGGAGGTCCGACAGCGATTGCCGAATCGCCGACACTCGCAACAACAGCGTCACGCGTTGACCCGACATCGACCGGAGAGTCACGAGCAACCCAGCCAGCAACGGCGCTCCCGACCGAGGTACCTCCGACGATCGCGCTGACGCCAGCTGGGCCTACACCGACAATTCCACCAGTTCCGACTCGAGCTCCGCCTCCTCCGCCGATGACGGTGACGGGGACTGGGACAACGGTGTCGGAACCAGTTACCTTGCCCGCTGGTGTTGCGGTCATCACTATGAATCACTCCGGTACGGGGCGCTTCAGAGTGCGAATGGTGACAGATATCTCAGAGGCCGGTCGCCCGCTGGGCGAAGGAACCGGCATCTGGAAGGGGTCGACAGCGGTCATCATTCGCGATACCGGTGAATACTACTTTTCGGTTCAAGGAGACGCTGGTTGGCAGATTGATGTGATGTGGCCGACGCCAGAGACTGCGCCTGTCTCTGATGCTCCCTTCACGCACAGCGGAACGGGTGATCAGGCAATCTACTTCGTGCTGGTCCAGACCGGAGATCACACGTTGTCGATGACACATGACGGCAGCGGTGGGTATTCGGCGTACGTAGTTACGAGCGAAGGGCGGCGCTACGTCGACAAAGTTGGTGGAGTCGGTACGACAAGCGCGTCACGTGAGTTCTCAATACGAGACAAGGCATTCGAGTTCTGTATCGTGATCGTGCAGGCGACGGGGAATTGGACAATCCAGATCGAGTGAAGCGACGAACCGGCGACACAACGACCGCGTCTACAGTCGGGGCGTCGATCGTGCCACGCATCGACGGTGCTGGCGGGTGGCCCCGCAGGGACTCGAACCCTGAACCCACGGATTAAAAGTCCGCTGCTCTGCCGTTGAGCTACGGAGCCGGGCGAAGTATAGCATCCTGCCTCGATCCGAACATGACATAACGAATGAATCGTTGACGCAATCGATCGATCTTGTGGCATCGTTTTGAATAGGATTCCGAGGACCTATTGGATGGGGGAGTGATGTTGGACGAGATGGAGGCGGCGCGACTGGTCGATATCGCCTGCGAACTTCAGGGCGGCAAGCGAATGATTGTCGGCAGCCCTCGTCACCCGTTTGCGATGAACCCGACTCGTGATGAGGAGGTGGAGGGTCAGACGGTCACCATTCACTATTCGGAGATCAGTTCTCCAGCGATTGCGATGGTCGCCGGATGGACCTTCGAGATCCGTGAGGACGAGTTGGTTGTCCTCCAGCGGCCACGCGTGAAGCCTCTGTAGTGGCAACGAGACTGTTGACAGGAGCCATCGTTTCTACGGTTATCAGTGTGGCTGGCTGGCGCGCAAACGCGTTGAATTGGCGCGGTGCGCTGACGGCGACCGGGATCGGAACGGCGATTGCGGCCGGTAGTTCCTGGCCCGGAATGGTTGTCCTTGGCACATTCTTCGTGTCGTCGAGCGCGATGTCCCGGTCTGGGAATCACGGCGGGATCGACACGAACGGTAGCCGGCGCGATGAACGACAGGTGCTGGCGAACGGCGCCAGTCGCAGCAATCGGTGCGTTGGCCGGTGGCAAGGTCGATCGGGTAATCGGTACCGCGTTCGCGGCGGGAGCGCTTGCGGCAGCTGCCGCCGATACCTGGGCGACCGAACTAGGCTCCGGTTCGCGACGTGTACCTCGACTGGCGCTATCCGGTCGTGCCGTCCCTGCCGGTACATCGGGAGGCGTCACCGTCAGAGGATCGCTGGCATCGCTCGGCGGCGCGCTGGCTGTCGGCATCGTATCGTCAGCTGTCATTGCGTCGTCGAGCGGCCTGTCGCGTGCGCTGAGGGTCGGTTCTGGAGTTGTTGTCGCCGGTCTGACGGGTTCGTTGGCCGACAGCCTGCTTGGTGAGTTCGTGCAGGAGCGCCGACTGTGCCCGTCGTGCAACGTCATAACCGAGGCGCGTGTGCACGACTGTGGCGGGGCGACGCATCATGCAGGGGGAATGCGCGGCATTGACAATGACGTCGTCAATCTAGCATGCACGGTTGTCGGCTTCCTCGTGATGGTCCCGTTTGTTGAACCGTTATTGGCGCCGGATTCTGACTGGACAGCCGGGCCAGATGTAAAGCTGATGACGTCGAGCTTGTCACCTCACGTACAGACAGATGCTCAGATGCAGAGCATCCTGACTTCGTAGTATGCAACCATCTGAGGGTTGCCGACGTTACATAGAGTACGGACCCATCAGCGTCCTCCGCTCGTTGGTCATGCTTTGTCGGAGGAGTCACATCCGAAAGTACCGGAGCCGATGAGGACGACTGAGCCCTTGTCAGGCGGGCGGTACGAACGACAATGCATGAAACGCGTGGCACACGGTTTGCAAGTGTCCGAACAGGGCGAGGATCAGGACTTGCAAACATAATTCGTCCGCTGTAGTATACGTCCAAGCCGTACGTACACCGCCGGTTTCCTCGTACCGGCAACGATGCCGGTGTCCCGCTCATCGAAGAGCGAACGCGACCTCGCCGCGTTACTGTTTATCCGCTTCTCGCTCGGTACAGGCCACATTGATGTGGGAACGAGTGAGGCCCCTCCCGGTACGACTGCGCTCGACCCCGAGCCGCGAGTTTCCGTCGAGTCACACCGACCTTCGCGACAGTCGAGCCACATTCGTCAGGGTTTCACCCCAAGCGCACCCCCGACCCGGTCTGCTGATTGAACCGGTCCGGTGCTCGTACCGGAACAAGCATTTGTCGCGCACGGTTTGCGTGCGGGACGGCTATTCCCTACCCCCGCGATCCCGCGTCGCGGTGAGTCGATCAGCAGGAGGTCCCGATGCAGCTCCTCGAACGTCTTCAGACATTTCGCGCAGAGGAGTCCCGCCTGCAGTGGCGTGGCACCTTCGCCGACTACTTCGACCTGGTGCGTGAGAATCCCGCCATCTCGCAACTCTCGCACGCGCGAATCCACGACATGATCGTCGCGCCCGGCGTCGACACCGACGAGCGCGGAATGCCGCACTATCCGTTCTTCGAAGATGAGATCTTCGGCATCGAGAAGCCGCTCGCGCAGGTCGTCGAGTACTTTCAGTCCGCCGCCCAGCGGCTGGAGGTGCGCAAGCGCATCCTGCTGCTGATGGGGCCGGTCGGCGGCGGCAAGTCGACGATCGTCTCGCTGATCAAGCGGGTCTGGAGCATCACACCCGCACCGACGAAGGCGCGGTCTATCGCGATCGAGGGCTGCCCGATGCACGAGGAGCCGCTCCACCTGATCCCGGAGCCGATTGCGCGCCGGAGGTACTGAAGGAGTACGGCATCTACATCGAAGGCGATCTCTGCCCGGTCTGCCGCTGGCGGTTGGAGCACGAATTCGACGGCCGCATCGGAAGATGATGCCGGTCGAGCGGATCGTCTTCTCGGAGAAGCACCGCTGCGGCATCGGCACCTTCTCGCCGTCCGACCCGAAGTCGCAGGACATCTCTGAGCTGGTCGGTGGGATCGACCTGGCGACGATCGGCGAGGTCGGCTCGGAGAGCGACCCGCGCGGCTACCGCTTCGACGGCGAACTGAACATCGCGAACCGCGGCCTCATGGAATTCATCGAGATGCTCAAGACCGACGAGCGGTTTCTGTATGTGCTGCTGACGCTCTCGCAGGAGCAGAACATCAAGACCGGGCGCTTCTCGATGATCTACGCTGACGAGGTCGTCGTCTCGTCACACCAACGAGCACGAGTACGAGTCGTTCGTCGGCAACCGCAAGAGCGAGGCGCTCCAGGACCGCATCATCCTGGTCAAGGTTCCGTACAACCTGCGGCGTCAGCGACGAGGTCGCGATCTACAAGAAGCTGCTGAGGCAGTCTGCGGTCCGCGACGTCCATATCGCGCCAGGCACGCTCGAAACGGCGGCGACGTTCGCGGTTCTCTCGCGGCTGAGGAGTCGAAGAAGGCCGGGCATGAGCCTGATGAAGAAGCTCAAGCTCTACGACGGCGAGTCTGTCGATGGCTTCACGCCGAAGGATGTCAAGGAACTGCAGGACGAGACCGAGCGCGAGGGCATGGACGGCATCTCGCCGCGCTACGTCATCAACCGGCTCTCAACCGCGCTCGTGCGCGATGGCGTCTCCTGCATCAACGCGATCGACGCACTGCGCTCGATGCGCGACGGGCTGGAGCAGCACACCGCGATCATCCGCGACGAGCGCGAACGGCTGCTGAACCTGATCGCGGAGGCGCGGCGCGAGTACGACGAGTACGCCAAGCGCGAGGTCCAGCGCGCCTTCGTCTACGCCTATGAGGAATCGGCCAAGACGCTGCTGGACAACTATCTCGACAACGTCGAGGCGTTCTGCAACAAGTCACAAGGTTCGCGACCCGATGACCGAAGAAGAGAACGAGCCGGACGAGCGGCTGATGCGCTCGATCGAGGAGCAGATCGGCATCACCGAGAACGGCAAGCGCCAGTTCCGTGAAGAGATCCTGATCCGCATCTCGTCGCTGGCGCGACGTGGCCAGACGTTCGACTACTCGTCGCACGAGCGGCTGCGAGAAGCGATCGAGAAGAAGCTGTTCGCCGACCTGCGCGATGTCGTCAAGATCACGACATCGTCGCAAGACGCCGGACCCGGAGCAGTTGCGCCGCATCAACGAGGTCGCCGATCGGCTGGTCACCGATCATGGCTATTGCCCGGTCTGCGCGAACGAACTCCTGAAGTACGTTGGAGCGTTGCTGAATCGCTAGCCGTACTTTCCGTTGGTCCGGGGAGCGGGTGCCTGGCAGCCTCGGTCCCCGACCTGGTCACACCAGACGCAGGCAGGTGATCCCCATGGCACGGTTAACGATCTCACTCTCCCGCGACGACTGGTCGCTGCACCGCAAGGGGTCGTCGACCAGGCGCGCCACAAGCAGAAGGTCAAGGAGGCGATCAAAGGCAACCTTGCCGACATCGTCTCCGAGCAGTCGATCATCACCACCGATGGCAGAAGGTCTGGTGCGCGTGCCGATCCGCACGCTGGAGCAGTACAAGTTCCGCTACGACCCGAACGACCAGCGCGGGGTCGGCCAGGGCGATGGCGACACCAAGGTTGGCGACGTCCTCGAACGCTACGGCAAGCAGAAGGGCCAGGGCAACGGTCCCGCAGGCTGGCGACCAGCCGGGCGTTGACTTCTACGAGGCTGAGATCACGATCGACGAGCTGGCCGGCATGGTCTTCGAAGACCTGAGCTGCCGAACCTCGAAGAGCGGCGCATGCGCGAGCTGGAATCGGAGACGGTGCGCTTCACCGACATCCGCGCGAGCGGGCCATTCTCCAACCTCGACAAGCGCCGCACGATCCAGCGAGAACCTGAAGCGTAACGCGATGCAGGGTCACCGCGGGTTTCGGCGACGATTCGAGATGGACGATCTGCGCTTCAAGACCTGGGACCGCGATGTCCGAGCGCGAGTCCAACGCTGTCGTGATTCGCGATGATGGACGTGTCCGGCTCGATGGGGACGTTCGAGAAGTACGTCTCGCGCGCGTTCTACTACTGGATGGTGCGCTTCCTGCGCACGCGCTACGACAACGTCGAGATCGCCTTCGTCGCCCACCACACCGAGGCGAAGGAAGTCACCGAGGAGGAGTTCTTCACCCGCGGCGAGAGCGGCGGGACGAAGGCGTCGTCGGCGTATCAGCTGGCGCTGGAACTGGTCGAGCAGCGCTACCGGCCGGAGGACTGGAACATCTACCCGTTCCACTTCTCCGACGGCGACAACTGGCCGAGCGACAACGAGCATCTGCCTGAAGCTGGCGCAGCGAGCTTCTCTCGCAATCCAATCTCTTTGGCTACGGTGAGATTCGGCAGGGCCGCTATTCGCCACCAGAGCACGCTGATGCAGACGCTGGAGCGGCTCGACACGCCGAAGTACATCCCGGTCACGATCGCGGACAAGGCCGACGTTTATCCGGCGCTGTGGCGACTTCTTCGGCCCGACAAGCGGCAAGGTGGCGCACTGCTGCGCTGGCGATCTGAGGAGCCGTACATGCAACTACTTCGTGACCCGGACCTGGACCTGCTCTCCGACTCGATCGAGGACATCTGGGATGTCGCCGGCGGAACTGGGGCTGCGTCCCTTCCCGACGCACTTCGAGATTGTGCCCGCCTCGATCATGTACGAGTTCGGCTGCGTATGGCATGCCGGGCCGGTTTCTCGCACTGGACGCACGGCAAGATGTACCAGATGCAGAAGACGATGTACGACTACGGGCTGTCGAAGATCTACGAACTGGTCATCAACACCAACCCGTGCTGGGCGTTCCTGCTGGAGATCCAACACGTGCTGCACAACGAGTTCGTCGTCGCCCACGTCCTCGGACACTCGGACTTCTTCGCCAACAACGCCTACTACGCACGAACGACCTCGCGAAGATGATCGATACCGTGACGCTGAATGCGGAGCGTCTGCAAGCGCTATGAGTACGAACACGGCATGGAGCGGGTCGAGGAGTCTGCTCGACGCGGCGATCTCGATCGAGGAGCACGTCGACCCGGCTACGACGCTGCGATCGGAAGCATGCAGAAGCGACAACCGCAGCGGAAGTCGGCCCATACGACGACCTCTGGAGTTGGTGACGCGACCTCGAGGCACGAAGGCGTCGGTCCAGCTGGCCCGCTGTCGATCAGAGGCGCCGTATGCCCAGTGCCGTGCCGTGATCTGCTGCTCTTCTCTGGCGGCCGAATCTCCATCGCTTGAAGACTGGGAGCGCGATGTCCTGGGGATCGTGCGCGGCGAGATGCTCTACTTCCACCCGCAGATGCAGACCAAGATCATCAACGAGGGTTGGGCCAGCTACTGGCACGTCCAGATCATGCGCGAACTGAACCTCGACACCGACGACCACGTCGAGTTCGCGAAGTTGCATTCGCAGCGTGCTCCAGCCGATCCGGGCCGGCTGAACCCCTACTACCTCGGCTTTACCCTGCTCAACGACATCGAGCGCCGTTGGAACGCGCTCGACGGCTGCGGCACGCGAACGGCTCTTCCATGGTGCGCGAGACGGAGTGCGATGTCTCGCTGATCCGCAACTACATGACCGAAGAGCTGTGTCGAAGAGCTCGACCTCTTCTACGCCGAACGTACGCGGGACGAGCTCGTCATCACCGAGAAGGACTGGGAAGCGGTTCGCGACCGGCTCGTGGACCAGCTCTCCGACTACGGAATCCCCGTCATCCATGCGCGATGACGCTGACTACAACGGCAACCGTGAGCTGTTCATGCGTCACGACTTGAATGGCCGTCCGCTCGACCTGGGCTACGCGGAGAAGACGCTCGAAGGCGTCGAACGCCTCTGGGGCCGCAAAGTCTGGCTGGAGACGAAGGACGCGGACGGCGCGTCGCTCCGGCTGTCATACAGCAGCAAGGATGGCCATGGGCGAGAAAAGGTATGAATGCAGGATGAACACCGAGCGGCGTGTCCCGAAGGGTTCGGACCTCATCCCTCAATCCTTTCTTCATAGGACGATGACGATCGCACCCAGGCACAGGTATGCACCGTACGGGATGTAGTCGGTCCGCGAACGAACCCGGATCAGGATCAGGAAGAGGCCACCGGCAGCCGCCAGAAACATGCCGAGGATGAGCGCAGCGACAACGTTCTCGCCGGTCATGGCGCCGATCAGTGCGGCGAGCCAGATGTCGCCAAGCCCGAGTGCCCGCTTGCCGTAGATCACGACGGCGAGCACAAACAACAGCAGGAAGAACAGTCCCGCACCGACCATTGCCCCAATCGACCAGATGAGCTCATCTTTGGACGAATACGCCTGGAACGCCAACGCGATGATGATGGACGGCAGGATCGTGATCGAATAGATCAAGTGATTCTGCCAGTCGATCCGCAGGACAATCAGCAGCGCGAGCGCGAAGACCGCCGCTCTCAACCCGTCGAAGCTGTCACCGTGTCGCCAGAGCGCGAGCGCGACAATAGCGGCTGCGGCGACGTCGGTCGCCAGCTTTGGCCAATCGATGCCGCCCGTGCTGCGTTGCCAGGCGCCAACGAACGGCACGAGTCCGAATGCGTCTTCGCTTCCTGATGCTGGACGAATTGGCGGACCGATGATCGACGGATCTCCATCGGCCGGCAAGCGCGTCGCCACGACGTTGATCAGGCTACCGGCGATGCCCCCGGCGACGAGAGCTGCCACGATAACTGCAACGATGTCCACGCTTCGCTACCCACCCCGTTCCGTGCGCGCCGCGACAGCGCTCCGCCACATCTCTTCGACCGGCGCAGGTTGGCCGGTCCAGATTTCGAATGACCTTGCTCCCTGATGGACAAGCATCGGCAGACCGTCGATCGTCGCCAGTCCTGCTGCACCGGCCGCCCTGAGAAATGGTGTTTCGCGATAGGTGAGGTCGTACGCGACTGCACCCGGAGCGAGGCGGGAGAATGTGCCCTGCTGAATCGGGAATGCCTCGTCGGACCAGCCAATCGCTGTTGCATTGACAAGGAGTCCCGCCCCTGTCATCTGATCCGCGAGTGCGTCCAGCGTATGGGTCGAGACGCGCGGATCGTCCAACTCGGTCGCGATCGTGTCGGCGCGATGGAGGGTGCGGTTCACGATCGTCAGCCTCGCGATGCCTGCGTCCAGCAGCGCAACGGCAACGGCTCGTGCTGCTCCTCCTGCGCCGAGGATGATCGCGTGTGTCGTCTGAAACTCGAACTGCCGATCGCGAAGCGGCGCCACGAATCCGTGGACATCGGTGTTGTCGCCGGTGAGTTGCCCGTCGCGCACGGAGATCGTGTTGACCGCGCCGACTCGACGGGCGATGTCGCTGACCGCGTCCATCAGCGCGAATGCTGCTTCCTTGTGGGGAACCGTGACGTTGGCGCCGAGCGCGTCGCCGTTCCGAATGCTGTCGAGCCGAGCGGGCAGTTCTGCCAGCGTTGTTGGCCAGAGCTCGTAGCGAATCGCCAGGCCGAGCATGTCGAATGCAGGCTGTTGAAATGCGGGGGAGAGCGACTGCGCGACTGGGTCGCCGATCAGGCCGATGCGCTGGCCGGGATTGTGAGTTGCCATCTATTACTGCCCCCGCTGGTACTGGTCGATGTTTCGCTCGTGCTCTTCGAGTGTCTCCGCGAATGCGTGGGTGCCGTCACCCGTCGCGACGAAGAAGATGTATGGCGTCTGCTCCGGGTTGAGCGCAGCGTCAATCGCGGCAAGGCTCGGATTGCAGATCGGTCCGGGTGGAAGGCTCGGATTGAGGTAGGTGTTGTAAACCCCGTTGCGCTGCACATCAGCAGCTGTCAGTTCCGGCCACCAGTTTGCGGACGTTCCGAGCTGGTACTGGATCGTTGGATCCGCCTGGAGCGGCATACCCCGATCAAGCCGGTTGTGGTAGACGGACGAGATCGTTCCGCGCTCGGTGGCGACTGCCGCTTCGCGTTCGATGATCGACGCGACCGTCATGATCTGATGCAGCGTCATTCCTCGCGCATCAGCCAGCGCGATCATTTCCGGTGTAACCCGCTCCTCAAATGTCGCTAGAAGCCGTTCGATGACGTCGTCCGGCGTCGCATCCATCCGGAAATTGTAGGTGTCCGGAAAGAGATACCCTTCAAGTGCGACGCCACTCGGCCTCGTGTGGAGGAACGCGAACTCATCGTTCCACTTCGGGTCACGAGTCGCCTGCATGAACTCGTCGACCGTGAACGAGAGTCCGGCTGCTATCGCTGCTTCGGCGTATTGTTCCGTCCGCCAGCCTTCGATGAACTGAATCTGGGCTTCCTGGGCGATGGCAGAATTCTCGGACGTGATCACGTTGATGATCTGGCTGGTGGACATCGCGGTATCGAGCCGGTATCGTCCGGCGACGATGTCATCGCCTTTGCTCTGCAAGCGGACCCGGAATCTGAAGTAGCCAGGTGAGCGAATCAGACCTTCTTCCTGAAGCCGTTCCGCAATTGAATCGACTGATTCGTCCGGCTCGACGATGAAGTACGTTGATTGTCCGACGTTGTCGCGAGCGCGGTCGAGGGAGACAGCAATAACACCGATGGTCACCAGGACGGTCGATACCGCAAGGACGATGATCGACAGAATGACGATGACTTGGCGAGATGGTCTACGCAAACGAAAAACCTCGATTGATGCGACGACAACTGCCGGCGCCGTGTCGCCGTCCGTACGGATGGCCAAGTGTAGCAAGCAGCGTAAGAACGCGGCATGACTGAACGGCGGCAGCTGACCGACCGATTGCCGGTCGTGGTCGTACTCGGCCCGACCGCGACCGGTAAGACTGAGCTTGCGATTCGGATCGCGCGTTCGTTCGATGGGGAGGTCGTCAGCGCTGATTCGCGCTACTTCTATCGGGGGATGGACATTGGTACGGCCAAGCCATCTCCAACCGAACAGGCGGGGATTCCACATCTACTTATCGACATCCTTGAGCCGGACGAGCCTTACTCGCTCGGCCAGTTTCTTGAAGATGTCTACCGATCGATTGAAGACGTAGGATCACGGTCGAGGCTGCCAGTCGTCGCCGGAGGCACGCCGCAGTATCTGCGCGCACTTCTGGAAGGATGGACAGTTCCAGAAGTACCGCCTGACGACGATCTCCGCGCGCGGCTCGACGCTGAGTCAACTCAAGTACTGTATACGCGCCTGTTGAACGTCGACCCGGCGTCCGCGGAGCGGATCGGACCATCGAACAAGCGGCGCATCATCCGCGCGTTGGAGGTCTACGAGAAATCAGGCCGGACGATGTCGGAGCAGTCAGGTCAGTCGCCGCCTCCATATGAGTTCCTGGTTCTTGGGCTGACCCAGCCGCGCGAACATCTCTATGCGCGAATCGATTCGCGGGTCGAGCACATGTACGGCGAGGGATGGCTAGACGAAGTACGACATCTCCACGAGCGCGGCATCACGGCCTCCCATCCGTCGATGAGCGCCCACGGCTATCGCGAGGCGCTCGAAGTCGTGACGGGCCAGACGACGGTTGAGGATGCGATCGCGCGGACTTGTTTCATCATCCACCGCTATGTTCGGCACCAGCAGACATGGTTTCGACGATTCGAGGGCGTGAACTGGTTCGATAGCATAACGGACGGCTGGCAGGACGCCGCAATCGACCTGGTCCGGGCGTTTCTAGCCGCTCAGCGACCGATTGTTTAGAGCGGGTTGGCAACCCGTGCCCTTTGCCGATCTGCACGGCAGAGACCGTTTCAATCACTGGTTGACTGGTTGACTGGTTGGCCGGTTTCGGCGGATTGTTGGATGGCGGTCCAGACGGTCCGCAGGCGTGAACCTGCATGGTCGTGTGGCAGCGAGGCGTGGTCGGCCAGCAACTTCAGGAATCGTTCGTTGAGGTCCTCCCACCAGGGATGTAGCCTCGCAGCCGATCCCAGTGACTCGACGACGACTGACTGGCGTTTTGGCTCTGCACGCAGGACCCTCTCGGACCCGGTTACTTCGATGAGGACGTCGCGACCGAGACCCTCGGCTGGATCGAGGACGGCCAGCGCCTCGATCGTCACGATCGTGTCGTCCGCGAGGCGAAGCGTCACGAACCAGGCGTCGTTGTCGGTCAGCAACGAGGCTCGCGTGCAGTGGACGCGAGTAACCGGGCTGGGCAGAAGAGCGAGCGTCACAGCCAGCGCGGGCAGCAACGCGTTGTGTGCGACCGATTCGCTGTCGCTGCCGCGAGCGATCCGAAAACTGGTAAAGCAGCCGTAGACGGTACCGGCCTCGCCTGCGTCGAGGGCGCGTTTGATCTCTTCGATTGCCTCGTATGCCAGATAGTACGGAACGACGCGCTCAACCGATGTCACGAGGATCGTCGGGCCGATAGCGAACGCGTCAGACGGTACATCGTTCGGCTCGGTCGCAAGCGTGATCGGCGTTGCAGTGTCGACGAATTGGGCCGCGTCCCGTAGCGAATCAGCGACCGGGTTATCGCCAATGATTGTCCAGTTTCCATCGCTAGCCACGGTTTGCCTCCTCGTCGGTCAGCGGCAGCGAAACCGGGGCTGCTCGCTGACTGGAGATGACTGCTGCCACCGAGAGTTCGACGGCTCCTCGCGCCTCCTGCGGCGTGATCGGCAGAGGATCACCGTTGCGAATCACACGCGAGAATGCGGATAGCTCCTCGACGTACGCCTGGTCGACATGCAGGAGCGTCGGGAAATTGACCGGCTGTGATATCCCGCGTTCATCGGCGACGGTGTAAGGACTCATGATCGGGTCGGTGGCGCGAATTCGGCCATTTGTGCCAATCGCTTCGGTCATGTGAAAGTAGGGGTAGCCGGGAGGAAGCTGGTTGACAATCTCGGACGCGCCGATGGCACCGTTGGCGAACTGAACCGTGTACGAAAGCATGTCCGGCACCTCGGCGCCAGGAGCGGTGATCCGCGCTTCGGCGTAGATCGAAACGGGCTGCTGGCCGATGAACCACCGCGCGAGATCAGTCTCGTGGACAGCGTTGGTTAGCGCTGCGCCCTGTGAATAGCGCGCCATCGTCAGCCACGGTCGTCCCTCCTCAGGATTCCAGTAGCCGGTGCCGAGGCCGAGACTGTCGTACATCGCGCGTGGTCTGCGCTCATTCTCGCGAAAGTAGCGCACGTCGCCGATGTCTCCCCGGTCAATCGCAGCCCGGATCTGCCGGTAGCGCCCGGTAAAGCGGCGCGAGTGGGCGATCATCAGGTGGACGCCGGCGCGCTCACTGGCGGCAATCATCCGGTCAGCCTCGGCGATAGATGACGCCATCGGCTTCTCACAGATAATGTGGACTCCGGCCGCTGCAGCTGCCTCAACCTGTTCGGCGTGCAGGAACTCAGGCGTACAGATGTCGACGAAGTCAAGATCTTCGCGGGCAAGCAAGCTCGCGATAGTCAGCGTAATGCGATTCGGCGCCAAACTCTCGTGCCGCACGTTCCGCGTTCTCAACTCTGATATCGGCAATCGCGACCAGTTCAAGCGAGTCGCGCAGCTTACGAATGGCAGGCAGGTGCGCGCTGAACGCGATCGTGCCGGCGCCGATCAGTCCGACCCGCAGGCGTTTGGTGGTAGACATCGGCTCCTCCTATTGAATGTTGCACTCCGGAGGATGATAGGCGGCATGAACGAGGTCCGCAATCGGCTGGGTAGAATCTGGCTATGACACGACGAACGTTAAGCGACATATCGCAGCAGCGATTACTCACCTGGTACGCAGACAACTACCGACCGTTGCCATGGAGAGAGACCCGCGATCCGTACCGGATACTCGTTTCTGAAATCATGCTGCAGCAAACGCAGGCGGAGCGGGTAGTTCCGAAGTACCACGATTTCCTGGTGCGCTTTCCAACACTCATCGCACTTGCGGATGCGCCGGTTAGCGAGGTGATTCGTGCCTGGGCTGGGCTGGGTTACAACCGGCGTGCGCTGAACCTGCAACGTGCCTGCCGTGCGGTCGTTGATCGCTACAGCGGGGTGATGCCGTCGGACACTGTCGAACTCGCGTCGTTGCCGGGCATTGGACCATATACGGCGGGCGCCGTTGCCTGCTTTGCGTTCGAGCAGGATGTCGGGTTCGTGGACACGAATATTCGACGGGTGATTCACCGCGTGCTCGCCGGCCCCGAACTGCCCGAACCGAAGATGACCACGCGGGAGATCGATCAGGCGGCTCGCGATCTGGTGCCCGCCGGACGTGGCTACGAGTGGAATCAAGCGCTCATGGAACTCGGCGCAACGATCTGTCGCGCGCGGTCAATTGATTGTGAGCGTTGTCCGCTCCAGGCGGAGTGCCTCGCACGTCCGACGATTCAGTCCGTCCTGGCGAACCTGCCTCGCTCGACGCGTCGTCCGGAGCCGAAGTTTGAGACAACGAGCCGCTACTACCGGGGTAGAATCATTGACGCACTTCGCACCGCTGGGACGGCCGGACGGTCGCTCGCAGAGCTCGGGGCCGCGATCAAGCCGGACTTCTCGGAGAGCGACGCGGAGTGGGTCGCCGGCCACGTAGCCGGGTTGCAGCGGGACGGTTTACTCGTGCGGGCAGACGAAGGGCAGCGCCTCGTCGCAGAGGAAGCGCTGCCCTATGATCGCTCGATGCCAGATCTTGGCCGGCGTTTCCGGCTGCCGGATTAGTTGCAGTCGGCCCAGCGGTCGCTCTCGCTGGCGATTCGCTCTGGTCCCTCGTCAACGTGTGCGTCGATGAATTCCTGGATCTGATCCGTGTCAACCTCTTCGAGGTTCAGATAGTGGTTCCAGGCCGTCAGAGCAATGCGCTGCTCCATGTCCGGACGCGGCGCGAGAATCAGCTTGACGTCGCACTGGCTGGCGATGTCTTCCAGCTGTGAGATCTCTTCCCCGGTCAGACTGTCGTTGTACTGAATGACAACCCCGCCGTGCTCCAGGTTGTGTACTTGAAGCTCGTTCTGGACCGGCTCAGTGTGAATACCCCAAGTCGCCGTGTTGGCGTAATGGTCGCCGGATGTCGGCGGGTCAGTGTTGTAGTTATCGACAATCGTGCCAACCGCGACGTGAGTTCCGCCCTGATCTTCCGCCGTTTCGCCGGGCTCGACGTAGGTGATGCGCTGGTAGGCGAAAACACTTCCGAGGCCGATCGCCAGCACGCCAACGACGGAGAGGACGATCATCCGGATACGCTTCTGGCGGCGTCGTGCCTCGGCCGCAGCCGTCCGGCCACGAGAGCGCGTCTCGCGTCGCTCGGAAAGCGGGTCGAGCTTCGGCGCCGTCGATGACGCCGTTGTTGCGGTCGGAGCGCTGGCGTTCGCCTTCCGCTCAGGACGTGATTGTGACTGTGACTTCTTGGCCACCTGAATGACTCCTTGATGCTGGTCCCGCGATTGAACTTCTACCCGGAACGGAAGCGTAACCGAATGTGTGAACGCCAGTGCAATGCGTGCGGCTGACGTCTCGCCAGCCGCACGCATTGTTGTAGACCGCTTCGTTAAATGGTTGGCCAGATGCCTACCGCGTTTCGTTCCCCGCTTTGCTGAGAGCTGTGATCTTCAGCGGCAGCCCGAAGAGTGTGATGAAGCCGGCAGCGTCAGCGTGATCGTAGACAGCGCTTGCTCCAAAGGTCGCGAACGACTCAGAGTACAGCGAGTACGGTGACTGGCGGCCGATCACGATGCAGTTACCCTTGTAGAGCTTGAGCTTGACATCACCGGTGACGGGCTTCTGTGTCACATCGACGAACGCGTCGAACGCCTCGCGCAGCGGCGTAAACCAGAGGCCGTCGTAGACCAGCTCGGCATAGCGCTGTGCGATCAGGTCCTTGTAGTGCAACGTTTGCCGGTCGAGTGTAATCGCTTCCAGTTCCTTGTGCGCCGTTGAGAGGATTGTCGCGCCGGGCTGCTCGTAGATGCCGCGGCTCTTCATCCCGACCAGCCGGTTTTCGACCAGATCGATACGGCCAACGCCGTGCTGACCACCCAGCTCGTTGAGCAGGTTGACCATTTCGACTGCGCCGAGTTGCTGGCCATCGACGGCGACCGGCCAGCCCTCTTCAAAGCTGATTGTGAGTTCATGAGGCGTGTCCGGAGCTTCCTCTGGCGAGACGCTGATCCCGTAGATTTCGGCCGGCGGCTCCAGCCAGGGATCTTCGAGCTGACCACCTTCGTGGGAGAAGTGCCACATGTTGCGGTCACGGCTGTAGATGTTCTCGCGTGAGGCGCGGATCGGAATCTCGTGCATCTTGGCGTAGTCGATCGCGTCTTCCCGCGACTCAATGTTCCATTCGCGCCACGGCGCGATGACTGCCATCTCAGGCGCCAGAGCCTGATAGGTCAACTCAAAGCGCACCTGATCGTTGCCCTTGCCGGTGCAGCCGTGACACAGCCCGTCGGCTCCTTCGAGCTTGGCAACCGCGACCTGGTGCGAGGCGATGATCGGGCGAGCGTGGCTGGTGCCGAGCAGATACTTGCGCTCGTAGACAGCGCCGGATCTCAGCGTCGGGAAGGCGTATTCCTTCAGGAACTCCTCGCGCAGGTCTTCGACATAGAGCTTCGACGCGCCGGAGGCAAGCGCTTTCTCTTCGAGCCCATCGAGTTCATCTGCCTGGCCGACGTTGGCGGCGAAGGCGATGACTTCGCAATCGTAGTTCTCTTTCAACCACGGGATGATGATGGATGTGTCAAGCCCACCCGAGTAGGCGAGGACGACTTTAGAAACCTGGGGCTTTTCCTTCACAAAATGGCTCACTTTCGAATTGGCAGATCAACTCAGCGCACCGGCACAGTCGGGCGTGCCTTCCACACGGGACGGCGGGCTT
Source organism: uncultured Chloroflexia bacterium (assembly GCA_963763325.1). Taxonomy (GTDB): domain Bacteria; phylum Chloroflexota; class Chloroflexia; order Thermomicrobiales; family CFX8; genus JBBECJ01. The sequence continues at coordinate 64,972 of CAVXOL010000018.1, read as the reverse complement.
AACGCCTGGTGTACCTCAATTGAGTTGGAAGATTACCAATCGCCACGAGCGCCTGTGCATCTCTTTCGTGAAGCGCATCACAATCTCAGTGGCTCTGAAGGTACCACGCTCGAACGGCGCAGGTCAAGAAGTCGTCATAACGTCGTGACAGCAGATCAGCGGGGCGAGTCTGCGACCAGGAACGCGAAGGCTCCGCCAAGAATGACAGCGAGCGGTGTCGCCTGCGACATCGCTGCGCCGGTGTCGCCATTAAAGCCGAGCACCAGGACGAGCGCAATCAAGAGGATGCAGGTGGTGAAGACAGCCATCAGCGCGATCTGTCGAGAAATTTGCTGCGTCATCAATGACCCTCGATCCTAGAACAAACGAGCCGAACATATGTACGTACACATAGTAGAACGCACGTTCGTGTTTGTCAAGGAGTCACTGACGGCTGATGTTGGTCGTTCAATGCGAGTGGCCAACGAGCCGAAGGCGAGCGGGATCGCCCCGCCGAGTCAAATGGCAGCGGCTGATCGCGCAGGAGGTTGTTCGAACGGCCAGGTAGCGTCCGGTATCACCATTAGCCAGTTCTCGTAGATCGTGCGCGGCGCGGCTGCCGTCGAACATGTGTCCAGACAGATGACGCTGGGAGATTCGAGCTTGGCCGGGCCAAGCTCGCACGCGAGAGTCGCGGTGCTCTACGCGGGCAAAGGGCCAGCGTCGAGTTGGCTTTTTCGGTGGGGTAACACGCCACCAGTGATTCCGAAGCGCCGACGATGTCGACCCGGCGGAATGCTGCCGCGACGGCACGGAAAGGAGGCGTCATCTACCGGCGGAGGTCAGGCCGATGATCGGTCGACTGGATTCGCATCCATGTAGCTCTGGAGTGTCACGGCTGCGGCGATTGCGTCGAGCTGCTTGCGCCGTTCGCGGGGTGATTTGACGCGGGCCGAGAGCGCCTGGTCGGCGATGAAGCTGGAAAGTCGCTCGTCCCAGAAGATGACCGGGACACTCACCAGTGCCTCGATATCAGCCGCCATCGCACGGGTTTCTCGCGCCTGGTATCCCTCGTCGCCGCTCATCCCTTTCGGGAGGCCCACGACGATGCCGTCAACTTTGAACTCATCGACCAGCCTCGCGACATCTTCGATCGTTGAGCGGCGCAGGTCGATGATCCGCTCCGGGCTGGCGATGATGCCGGTATCGTCCGAAACCGCCACCCCGATCCTGCGTTCGCCGAGGTCGAGCCCGAGGAGCTTAGGGCCCGGTCGACGTGGTTTGCGCCTGTACTCGCGTGGCATTGACGACCTCGATCTGAATCCGTGATTCCATCCGCGGCATTCGCCCTCCGAGCCAGTTTGGCGAGTGATCGATCTCGACCGCCGCAACGCCCGGCACCTGCCGAATGCGTGACACCGCGTCATCCGCGTCCTTGCCGGACAGTTCGGCCCGGATCGCGTCCAGATCGGCCTGGCTGATGATGGAGCGCACCGTCGCACTGGCGTTAATCGTAAATGCCGTGCCATTCGAGCCTGCGACCAGTTCCGGGTCAGTGGTCTGCAGGGTGTCGCCCAGGATCGTGACATCATCACCTGCGGATCTGTGCAGCCGCTCTGTCACCGCGTCCTCTGCGCGCTCATGGACGTTGTCGAGACGGTACGCCTGCGCAGACAGCGTGAGTGATGCGTCAAGCTTGAGCGAGGTCGCGTCGGCGCCGGCGGGTTGGCTGAAGGTTGTCTGAACCTGGCCGCGATGCTCAGTGTTTGCGAGTAGTTGTTGGCCATCAGCCAGCTGTGCGTCGATAGCGCCAACAGCTTTCGATTCGAGGTCCTGCCTCGCTCGGTTGCTCAGAGAGTCGATGTCTGCCTGGGTAACGGTTGCGATCCGACGCAACGTCCCGCCCGTAATCGGATCGCGGTTCAGGTAATAGATGCCACTATCGAGCTGGCCGAAGACGGCTTCTGCTTCCACGTTGCTGTCGGGACCCGGAGAGGCCGCAACCACGTCGACACTCGCGCTGCCTATCGTGAGCGAACCGTAAGGGTCTGCTGCCGGAACCATGACGTCCGCGACCGTCGTAAACTGTACCCCGGCTTCGTTGCTGACAGTCGTTCCGGCTGGAACCAGCACTTCGATGGTCGAGGCATTCGTCAGCAGGATTGCGCCACGGGCAGCCGCATCCGGTTCAAATCGCTCTCCGGTCGTCGGTATCGTTGCGCTGAACGTCAGTGTGGTGCTGACTGTCTCGGGCTGGATCGCGATGTCCCACGTCGTTCCGGGTAGCGCGACTCCGTAGGTCAGTCGCTCGCTTATCTGCGACTCAACCGGGACGACTGCAATGGTCGCGGCCGGGAGCAGGAACATCACCATCATTGCTCCAGCGAGTGTCATCGTCAGCAGCAGGCTGAGCCACGCCAGTGGACGAAGTCGGCGGGATCGCGATCGCGCTGGGAGAAGGTTCGGGGTGCGGATGGCGTTCGCCTCCCAGACCTCGAAGGATGGAACCGTCTCGGTCTGTCGAATGGTCCGCTCGAACGACTGGGTAGTCGTCCTCCGAGTAGTCGGCGGGTGGATGACGAAACTGTAGGAGCCGTCGTCCACCTCATCTTCGTCTTCCGAGTCCGCTTCTGGCTCCTCGGTCCGCTGCCACGGCTTGAACGCCGGCCGCGTTTCGGCATCGTTCCACGCGTCGTTGTCAGCCGTAACGTCAATCGTTACTGGACTGTCCGGTCGGACGATCCGAAAGGTCTTGCTGTTCGGCGGATCAGTGGAAACCGGCGAGTCGATGACCGGGTTGTCAAGAACCGTGTCAGACGACAGCCGAAGGCCGAGGATATGGGCCAGCTCTCGACGAAGCGGATCGTCCGTTGCGATCTCAATCTCAACCCCAGCGGCACGTGCGACCGTCAGCAGGTGACGGAATTCGCGCGCTGTCTGGAACGCGCTCGCGCCGTCGGGAACATCAACAACGATGGCTTCGAGCTGGCCATCGCCGATCGCTTCCATCAGCTCGTCGAGCTCGTCAGAGGTACGGACAGTGAACTGTTCCACATTGCGCGCAACCATAAACCGCTCCTTGAGGAGCCGCCGCGCGCTACGCAAACGTAGTCCACCGCACGACGGCTCTAGCCGGAAATCTGTCGCTTCACCTCGGTTGCGACTGACGCAAGCGCCTCGTCCAGCTTGCTCACGTCGGAACCACCACCTTGCGCCAACTCGGGACGCCCGCCACCGCGACCGCCAACGATCGGCGCAATCTCCTGAATCAGCTTGCCGGCGCTCAGGCCGCGGCCGACCTGATCTTTCGTCACCATCGCCAACAGGGCTGGCTGCGTCATCAATCTCGCTTGCGAGGACAATGACACCTGACTGCAGCCTGTCGCGCAGCCGGTCTCCGATCTGCAGCATCGTCTCGCGATCCTGAGCCGGGACACGCGTCGCGAGCACGCGCGTCCCTTCGATGCTGATCGATTGCTCGATCAAACTGTCAATGTTGGATGTCGCCAGCGACAGGCGTAGCTGGTCAATCGTCCGGTCTCGCTCGCGGATCTGGGTTGAGAGTTGACGTACCTCATCGATCAGGCCTTCGACCGGCGCGTGCAGGGTGCGCGACAACTCGCTTGTCACCAGATGGGCGCGCAACAGGTGCTTGACCGCCGCGTCGCCGGTCAACGCCTCGATCCGCCGGACGCCTGAACCGATTGAGGACTCAGCCACGACGACGATCGGGCCAATCTCGCCTGTCGCCGACACGTGGATGCCGCCACACAATTCGGCTGAGAAGTCACCGATCTTCACGACGCGCACGACATCGCCGTACTTCTCTCCGAAGAGCGCCATCGCGCCATCTTCGACGGCATCGGCGTACGGCATCGTCTCGGCTACGACCGGGATGTTTTGAAGCGGGACAGTATTGGCGATCTCGGTCACCCGGTCCAGCCCATCCGCTCCAAGCGCGTCGAGACTCGTAAAATCGAACCGCAGTCGATCCGGGGCGACCAATGAGCCAGCCTGATGCGTCTCGTTTCCTAGTACCATCCGTAGCGCGCGATGAAGCACGTGTGTCGCAGTGTGGTTGCGGCGGATGGCGTCGCGTCGCTCGCTGTCGATTGCGGCCGTCGCTGGTTGTCCAAGGCGGACGAAGCCTTCGATGACCTCACCGCGATGGACGACAAGTGTCGGAGTCGGCCGCTGTGTGTCGTGGACTGCGAAGACGCCGGTCTCGGTCGAGATCGTGCCGGTGTCACCGACCTGGCCACCAGACTCGCCATAGAACACGGTCGCGTCGAGAACGACCTCGCCTGGTTGTCCTGCTTCGAGCTGCTCGACCGAATCTTCGGCCCCAAAGATGTCGGTGATTGTCGCGTCGTGCCGGACAAGGTGGTAGCCAACGAACTCGACTGGCGCGCCGTTCGCCTCGGCATAGAGATGCGTGCGACCGCGTGCGCTGTCAGCGAATCCGCGAATCGCCGCCCTGCTACGTGCTCGCGACTGCTCCAGCGCCTCAGCGAACGCCTCTACATCGATCTCAAGCCCAGCGTCCCTGGCCAGCTCAGCCGTCAGCTCGAACGGGAAGCCGTACGTGTCGTAAAGCCGGAACGCCTCAGCGCCAGGAATGAGCGTACTGTTGGACGCGCGAACTTCGTCGGCCAGCGCGTCGAAACGAGAGATGCCAGTCGCCAGCGTTCGACCGAAGCTGTCTTCCTCGTTCTGGATCACACGCCGGATTGTCTCCCGCCGGGCATGCAGTTCCGGGTAGCGATCGCCGAACTCGTGGATGACGACGTCAGCGATCTCGGTCAGAAAGGGTCGCTCGATTCCCAGTAACCGTCCATGGCGGGCCGCTCGTCGCAGGATGCGCCGGAGGACGTAACCACGTCCTTCATTGCCAGGCAGGACGCCGTCAGCAATCAGAAATGTGATGGCGCGTCCGTGGTCGGCAATAACCCGCATTGAGCGGTCCAGTTGAGCATCGGTCTTGTACGCCTTGCCCGAGATGTCGGTCACGCGTCGGATGATCGGCTGGTAGAGGTCAGTGTCGTACATCGAGGCGGCATCCTGAAGGACCATGCTGATCCGCTCAAGGCCCATCCCGGTGTCGATATGCTTGCGCTCCAGGTCACGGCGGCTGCCGTCTTTCTCCTGGAACCACTGCATGAAGACGTGATTCCAGACTTCAACGTGCCGCTCGCACCGTTCGCATAGCGGTCCGCAATCCGGCTCGCCGCAGCCATACTGCTCTCCGCGATCGATGTAGATCTCGCTGTTAGGGCCACAGGGGCCGCTGTCGCCGACTGGCCCCCAGATGTTGCTGGGATCGTCGAAAATCCGATCGATGGTCAGACCGATTTCGGCCATCCACAATTGACGAGTCTCGTCATCCTCGGGATTGACCGTGACGGTAATCCTGGCTGGGTCAATTCCGTAGACTTCAGTCAACAGTTGCCAGCCAAGCCGGAGTGACTCACGCTTGAAGTAGTCTCCGACCGAGAAGTTACCGAGCATCTCGAAGAACGTGCAGTGCGTCTCGTCGCCGACCTCATCGATGTCGACCGTTCGGAAGCACTTCTGGGTTGAGGTCATCCGCAGGGCTGGTGGCGTATCGAGACCAAGGAAGAATGGAGTCATCTGCTGCATCCCGGCCGTCGTCAACAGGACAGTCGGATCGTTAGTCGGCGGGATCAGCGACGACGAGGACACATTTGTGTGTCCTCGTTCCGCGAAAAACTCGGTGAAGATCGTCTGAATATCACGGCTTTGCATGGCAGTCCGGCCTGTTCCTTACATTTCGTTGGCGATGGGTAAATCGCTTCGCGTAAGTGTAACGAACACGGCCTATGGCGCGGCACAACGCCCCCACTGGCGAGGTGTACGTACAGTATGCTCGTACGCTGACTGTCTGTCAAGGCGAGGGGGCAGGTTTCAGGGTACAGGGAACAGGAGTTTCGGGCGAGAAGCCCGCAGATACGCATCTCCCGGTCTCATCGAAACTCCTGTTCCCTGTCCCCTGTCACCTGTCCCCTTCATCACTACCGCCACGGGGTAAAATAGACAGCATGGGTACACGCTTTTCTGACCGGCTGTCAGCGCTCTCGACAGGTCCCGGTGTCTACATCATGAAGAACGTCAGAGGCGAGGTCATCTACGTCGGGAAGGCCGCAGCCCTGCGTAATCGCGTTCGCTCGTACTTTCAGGAACGCGGTCAGCCCGATCCGAAGACCCGCGAACTGGTCAGCCACATCACCGACTTCGATGTCATCCGGACCGACACTGCCAGCGAGGCACTGATCCTCGAGAACGAGCTGATCAAGCGCTACCAGCCGTATTACAACGTCCGGCTGAAGGACAACAAGACCTACCCGTACATCTGCATCACCGCCGAGGAGTGGCCGCGCGTCATCTCGACGCGCCGCATCATCCGAGATGGCTCCCGCTACTACGGCCCGTATACGTCGGCTGGCTCGGTTCACAAGACGCTCGACCTGCTCAACCGCCTCTTCCCGTACCGGGTCTGTGACATCAAGATCACGGGAGACGCGCCACGACCCTGCCTCTACTACCACATGGGACGTTGTCTCGGGCCATGCATCAGTGCGACGACGAAGTCCGAGTACGACCAGGCAATCGAAGGTGTCGCGCTCTTCCTCGAAGGCCGCGGCGAGGAGCTGATCCCGGAGATGCAGTCGCGGATGGAGTCGCTGGCCGAGAACCTGGAGTTCGAGCGGGCCGCCAAGATTCGCGACGAGTTGAGCGCGATCGAGCATGTCCTGGAGCGCCAGAAGATCGTGACCGGAAAGGGCGACGATGCCGACGTCATCGCTGTCGCTCAGTCGCCAGGAGGTGACGCGCTCGTTCAGGTCGCATTCGTCCGCAACGGCAAGGTACTTGGCTCCGAACACTTCTTCATGTCTGGTGCCCGAATCGAGGACCAGCCGGGTGAGATACTCAGTAGCTTCGTGACTCAGTTCTACGAGGACGCGGCTGTCATCCCGCCTGAGCTGGTGCTGGAACACGCACTGACTGATGAGGAATTGCTCTCACCGTGGCTCGCCGAGCGCCGGGGTGGCAAGGTCCGGCTGACCGTCGCGAGGCGCGGCGACAAGCGTCAGCTGGTCGAGATGGTCGCCAAGAGCGCCGTCGAGAACCTGGAGCAGAACCGCCTGCGCTGGCTCAACGATGAGCAGCGGATGACGGCGGCGCTGACCGAACTCTCCGACGAACTCAACCTGACGGCCCTGCCGCGCCGGATCGAGTGCTTCGACATTTCGAACCTGCAAGGGACCAACACGGTCGCGTCGATGGTCGTCTTCGAGGACGGTAAGCCGAAGAAGAGTGACTACCGCCGCTTCTCGGTCAAGACGGTCGAAGGGCAGGACGACTTTGCCTCGATGCGTGAGGTTGTTGGCCGGCGCTTCAAGCGGCTGGCGACCGAGCCAGAGACCGAAGCCTGGGCGCGCCAGCCCGATCTGGTCATCATTGACGGCGGCAAGGGGCAGCTCAACGCCGCACTTGCCGCCATCAACGAGGTCGGTATATCACTGGCGATGGTAGGGTTGGCCAAGGAGAACGAGGAGATCTTCCTTCCAGGGCAACAGACGCCGGTCGTCCTTGACCGCGACTCGCAGGCACTTTACCTTGTCCAGCGTGTCCGCGACGAGGCCCATCGCTTCGCCGTCTCGTTCCACCGCCAGAAGCGGCAGAAGACCGCCATCAAGTCGGCGCTGGACGATTTGCAAGGCGTCGGGCCAAAGCGCAAGAAGGCGTTGATCGCCGCCTTCGGCAGCGTCAAGCGTATCCGTGAAGCGAGCGAAGAACAATTGGCCGAGGTCGAGGGCATCAGTCCAGCCCTGGCACGACAGATAAAGGCTCAACTGTGAATCCGGGACCGGAACATCAACTGCGTACTGAGGATCCTGCTGACGCAGGTGACCGCCAGGGACGACTTGCCAGCGACGCGGATATCAACCGTGCTGTCGCCTTGTTGCGGCGCGGCGGAGTCGTCGCGATCCCAACCGATACCGTCTATGGTCTTGCAGCCTCACTCGACCACCCCCTGGCCGTCGAACGTCTATTCAGCATCAAAGGTCGATCCGGGACAAAGGCAATCCCGGTCCTGATCAGCGACATTGACGCGTTTGCCCGCATGGCTCGCACGCTGACGCCCGCCGCTCGCCGGCTTGCAGCGCTGTATTGGCCTGGCGCGCTCACGATCGTGGTTTCAGCCTCAGATGCCGTGCCGGAATCCGTCCGTCGGGACGGCTCGACCGTTGGCTTGCGAATGCCGGCCAGTGCTGACGCGCTGGCGATCATCGCCGCTGCCGGTGGCGCCTTGGCAGTGACCAGCGCCAACCGTTCCGGCGGCACCGAGGCGCGCTCTGCCGACGAGGTCCGCATAAAGCTTGGCAACCGCGTCGATTTCGTCGTTGATGGCGGAGCGACCGATGAGACCTCTCCATCAACGGTCGTCGACGCTGCTAGCGAACACGTGCGTGTCCTGCGCCAGGGCGCGATCGAGTCGTGGAGGCTGTTAGCCGCGTTGCAGGACAACATCGAGTGACATCCGACTCCAGAACGCCTCAGGATATCGAGCAGGTCGAGCGCACGCAGGCGACTGCGATCCGATTTGCCGCAGCGGCCGCGACGCTGACCCTTGCCCTGGCACTGTACGCGCGCTCGCTCGATCTTCTGCGAACCGATGTCCCGCTGCGTGCCTCCGACGGACGATTCTTCTGGCTGCTGTGTATCGTCTCAGTCATCGCGTTCGGTCTTGTCGTCCGGCAGGCGTCTGGTGATGTAACGCCCGGTCGGGCGATTCTGCCCGCTATGGTCATCTTTGCGGCCCTCCAGTTCGTGGCCTGGGACAGCCGTCTGGCAGTTGTCGTCTCAGCGCCGTTGCTGGCTGGTGCCGGTGTCTTCACGGCAGTCGTGGTCCGCCACTACCTGTTCTCAGGCGATCCGTCGGTCGTACCCGGTTCGCGCCTCATCCACCTGTCGCTGACGGCTGGCGTCGCCTTTCTGTCACTGTCCCTCGCACGCGGATGGATGGGAGGCCCGGGCTATACACTGATCGTCGTCTTTGTCATCTCCGCATTGTTGTTGTTTCAGGCGTTTGATGGCGTCCAGGCCTTCCCGGTTCGACGCGTGGCGTACGCGCTGGCTTGCGCGGTCATCGTCGCAGAGACGGCCATGGCGCTGAGCTACTGGCCGCCGAACGGGTGGTTTGGTGGGGCATTCCTGACGATTGTTTTCACTGTGCTGATGCTGACGAGCGAAGGAATCCTGTCACGTCGAATCTCAACCGACGCTGTCATGCGTTACGTCGGTGCGGGTGTCGGCATCTGTGGACTGCTGATCGTACTCGCCCGCTAACTATTCAGGAGGAGCCGTGCCGAAGAAGCCCCGCCAGACCGATCCCCTCCACGAATCGCTCCTGCTCCTCGATCGGCTCGAAGAATTACGTGAGGATATGGAGGAACTCGGAGTCACTGTCGCTTGAGGAGGTGCGTCAGCGTATCGCCGTACTGGAAGCGCAACTCGACGACGGTGCTGACGGGAGCGACGATGGACCTGTTTGAGGCCAACCGGCAGTCTCGACTGCGCCAGCACGGGCCATTGGCGGCCCGAATGCGTCCTGCGTCGCTCGACGAGTTCGTCGGCCAGGAATCGATCCTCGCGCCTGGAAGTGTCTTGAGGCGGGCGATCGAACGAGATCGGCTCTCGTCGATCATTCTCTGGGGCCCCCCAGGCGTCGGTAAGACGACTCTCGCGCGGCTGGTCGCAACGCAAACGAAGGCCCACTTCGTGCCTGTGTCTGCGGTGTCATCCGGTGTCGCGGATCTGCGTGCCGCCGTCAAGGACGCTGGCGACCGGCTCGGGATGCACGGTCAGCGCACGGTGCTGTTCATTGACGAGATCCACCGCTTCAACAAGGGTCAGCAAGACGCGATTCTGCCATACGTCGAGGACGGCACCGTCATCCTGATCGGGGCGACGACTGAGAATCCCTCGTTCGAGGTTAATGCGCCGCTCTTGTCGCGCTCACGTGTCGTTGTCCTCAACGCACTCGGCGACGAGCAGATTCGCGAGATCGTTCTCCGCGGCCTCGCGGATCGCGAACGCGGGCTCGGCGCCGACGAGCTGACGATCGATGACGACGCACTCGAAGCACTCGTCAATCTCGCCAACGGAGATGCGCGTTTCGCGCTCAACACGTTGGAAATGGCGAGCGTCGCCGTCGCTGACGGTGACTCGGTCATCACGGCGACGATGGTCCAGGAGGCGGCCCAGCGGCGTGCGGCAGCCTACGACAAGTCCGGCGAATCACACTTCGACACCATCTCGGCGCTTCACAAATCGCTACGCGACTCGGACGCTGACGCGTCGCTCTATTGGCTGGCACGCATGATCGAGCGTGGTGACGACCCGCTCTACGTCGTGAGGAGGTTAGTCCGCTTCGCGACTGAAGACGTCGGACTGGCCGACCCGCAGGCATTGACGCTCTCGATGGCGACCCAGCAGGCTGTCCACTTTCTCGGTATGCCGGAAGGGAAGCTTGCTCTGGCAGAACTGGCCGTCTACCTCGCGCTCGCCCCGAAGAGCAACTCAATTTACCGCGCCTATGGCGCCGTCCAACGCGACGTCGAGGGCACGCGCAACGACCCGGTACCAATCCATCTTCGCAATGCCGTGACAGGACTGATGCGCGATATCGGCTATGGCAAGGGCTACGAGTATGCGCACGATACCCAGCACGGAGTCAGCGCGCAGACACACCTCCCAGATAATCTGGCCGGCAGATCCTGGTATCAACCGACGACTCGTGGCTTCGAGGCGAAACTGACCGAGCGGATGGAGCGCATTCGCGCGCTCGTTGACGAGCAACGGAAGCGACAGCAACCATGAGTGTCACCAACCAGCGAACCGGACGCGAAGCACACGAGATGCGTCCAGTGACGATCGAGACGGGCGTGGCTCCCTATGCCGAAGGCTCGGCGCTGATCAGCTTCGGCTCGACCCGCGTCTGGTGTACGGCTTCGATCGAAGAGCGTGTCCCGCCGTGGCTGGTTGGCAAGCGTAGCGGTTGGGTGACAGCCGAGTACTCGATGTTGCCCCGCGCGACTCACACTCGCACAAACCGCGATCGCTCGACCAACTCCGGTCGCTCGCAGGAAATCTCCCGCCTGATCGGACGCTCATTGCGGGCCGGAATCAATCTCACAGCACTTGGCGAACGTGCCATCACGATCGACTGCGATGTCCTCCAGGCCGACGGCGGCACCCGCACGGCAGCAATAACCGGCGGCTTCGTCGCACTCTCCCTTGCCTGCAAATCACTGATCGCTACCAAACAGCTCAAGGCAAGCCCGATTACCTCACGGATCGCCGCCGTCAGTGCCGGCATCATCACCCGCGAACCACGGCTCGACCTTGACTACCGCGAAGACTCCTCAGCAGAGGTCGACTGCAATGTCGTGATGAACGCTCGCGGCGAGCTGGTTGAGATCCAGGCGAGCGCCGAGGGTCGCCCGTATTCTCGTGAAATGCTCGACCTGATGCTTGATCTCGCGACGCCCGGAATCAAGATGTTGGTCGAGATGCAGCAAGTGGCGATTGACGGCGCGTAGGCGAAGTCGAGGGACGAACTACGCCCCTTCGATGCGCTCTTTCGTGCTGGGGAGCCGATCGCCAAGTCGCGGGTCGATTGTTGTGGCGGCATCGAGCGCACGTGAGAAGGCTTTGAAGACCGCTTCGACCTCGTGGTGCGCGTTCGTGCCATAGAGCGTGATGATGTGGATATTCATCCGCGCTTCGCGAGCGAGCGAGTCAAAGAAGTGGCGGACGAGATCGGTTTCGAGCCGTCCAACGGCCGGAGCGCTGAACGAACCATTCTGGACGTAATACGAGCGACCTCCGCAATCAACCGCCACGTGTGCCAGGGCTTCGTCCATCGGGACAGCCATATCGGCGGTTCGCCGGATGCCGCGATGGTCGCCGAGAGCTTCGCGAATGGCCTGGCCGAGGCAGATTCCAGCGTCCTCGACCGTGTGATGTGTGTCTACCGACAGATCGCCCTCGATATCCAGTTCGAGGTCAAAAAGACCGTGCCGGGTGAAGAGCGTCAGGAAGTGGTCCAGCGCACCGACTCCCGTACTGATCCGGCTGGTGCCGGTACCGTCGATCGCAAAAGTCAACTCAATCCGTGTTTCCGCTGTGACGCGTGAGATCGTCGCCTTCCGTTCAGACATATGTGGCGATCGTCTGGAGCGCGTTGATCAATCGGTCGGTGTCCTCCGGCTTGCCGACCGTGATCCGCAGGCAGTCTCGCAGGGCAGGATCGCCATAGGCACGGACCATGATGCCCCGATCTGCCAGCCGCAGGTGGATGTCGTGCGCGTCACCGCGCGTCACTCGACAGAGGAAGTAGTTGCCGTGACTTGGATACGGCGTCAGGTACTCGATCCGCTTGAGCTTGCGAAAGAGGCGACTGCGCTCGGCTCGAATGCGGTTGAGCGTGCCGTGCAAATACTCAGTGTCGTCGAGCGACGCTTCGACCGCAACCAAACCGGCCTGACTGACATTGAAGGGCGGTTTCACCTTCCAGATCTGCTCGGCGAGGAAGCGCGGGAATATACCATAGCCCATCCGCATCCCTGCCAGCCCTGCCCACTTTGAGAATGTCCGCAGGATCGCGAGATTGTCGAACTCACCGACCAACGGCAGCGATGTCTTGCCTGACATCTCAAAGTACGCCTCATCGAGCAGGACAAGCGCGCCAGTCTGGAGCAGGCGGACGATCTGCTGGTTGGTAACCAGATTGCCAGTCGGGTTGTTCGGAGATGTGATGACGATGAGCTTGGTTCGGTCAGTGACGGCAGCAAGCAGACCATCCATGTCGAGGTCGAAGTCGGCGAGGCGAGGCACTTCGACGGCCTTGCCGCCGAACAACTCGGCCCGCGCTCGATAGACGCCGAAGGTTGGCGTCGGAATCAGCACCTCATCACCAGGATCGAGTGTCGCAAGGAAGATCAGGTCGATCAGCTCGTCCGCGCCATTTCCCAGGATCAGCCGCTCGACCGACGTTCCCGCGTAGGCTGCCACCCGTTCGCGGGTGGCTCGCGCCTGCGCGTCCGGGTAGTGGTGAAAGCGATCGAAGGTCGCCAATGCTTCCTGGACTTTGAACGAGCAACCATATGGGTTCTCGTTCGAGTCAAGCTTGAGGATCGCATCGATTGGCATACCGAGTCGTGCCGCCAATTCTTCGGGCGCTTCGACCGGGTGGTACGCATTCAGTTGTTCGACCGACTCGCGGACGATGCGGCGAAGCATGGGCGGGACGCTCATGGTCGTTCTCGTGTCTCCTCTCGTATCCTGCGCGGAAGCCTACCGTGCATTCCGCCGTCGGGCAATGGCAGCGCTTTGCTCCCTATACTTGCTACCGGTTGGTCGCTGCGGTGAATGCGGGAGGATGCTGAAGCTGAACCGAAACCTGCCGATTCAATTCAAGTGTGCTGGATCGTACGTCCGAGCGATGGTCGTACTGGCGGTTGTGGCATTCGCTCTGGTTCCGTTCGCGGTTAACAGTCGCGACGTTGCCGGACCTGGACCAGTTGTCCGTCAAGTCTCGCCGCCCGAGATCGGCGCAAGCGCAGTGCTCGTCGCGGACCTGACGACGGGTGTCGAAGTCTACTCCAGCAACGCTGACACACCTCTACCGCCAGCCAGCACGATGAAGATCGTCACGGCGATGGTTGCATCGTCGATCCTCGGCCTTGACGAGCAGTTCACGGTTCAGGAAAGCGACATCCTCGATCCGACCGTCTTTTCGAACATGCAGTTACAAGCAGGGGACATCGTCACCGTACGGACGCTGTTGCACGGTGTCCTGATCCCGTCGGGGGCTGATGCAGCAATGGTGTTGGCACGCGAGGCGGGGAACCGTCTTGAGCCCGGGAGTCCTGATCCAGTCGGACGGTTTGTCGCAGAGATGAATGCCTGGGCTAGTCAACACGGCATGACCAACACGCACTTTACCAATCCAGTTGGTACCGACGATCCTGAGCATTATGCATCGGCCCGTGATCTCGTCCGGGCGGCCAACGAGTTGCTGCACGATTGGCTCCTGGCGCGAATTGTCTCGATGGAGACATATATGGCGGACATCGGCGGTCCAAACGCGCGACAGGTCGAGCTCGTCAATTCCAACCAGTTCGTCGCCCGTGACGATGTCTTCGGGATCAAGACCGGGACGGAGGAGATCGCCGGTCAATGTCTCATCACCGGATTCTGGCGAGGCGACAACCAGATCATCACCGTCGTGCTCGGCAGCGCGGACCGATACGCCGACACTCAGGCGGTCATGTCCGCCGTTGATAGCACCTATCGGTGGCTCGCGCTAGGCATCGGGGCTGTCTCGCAGGGAGCCTCTGAAGCGCTGGCGGCACAGGGATTGACATTCATGACGCGGCGGACGGTTCTGATGACAACTGCGCAGGCAGAACAGATCACCTGGGAGATCGTTCTCGATGATGAGCCGCGTGGAGAGCGAGTTGGAGCCGTCATCTTTCAGTTGGATGGCCGCGTCATAGCGCGAATGTCGATATACTCCGTTAGCAGCGGGGCGATCGGGCCGGACGCGGCATAGATCCGAGAGGACCGCGACGTGGAACGTCTGCAACGAGTTTTGGCCGCCGCCGGCGTCGCGTCCAGAAGGCGCTCCGAGGAACTTATCCTCGAAGGACGAGTCCGTGTCGACGGCGAAATCGTCACCGAACTCGGCACCAAAGTGGACCCCAGTGCCCAGAAGATCGAGGTAGACGGCAAATTGATCCCGACCGTCCGCCGGCGATACATCCTGTTGAACAAACCGAGTGGCTACATCACCACGACCTCTGACGAGCGCAGCCGTTACACCGTCATGGATCTCGTGCCGGTCAATGAGCGTGTCGTTCCAGTCGGTCGACTCGACCGGCAGACCGAAGGTTTGCTGCTGCTGACGAACGACGGCGAAATCGCCAACCGTGTCATGCACCCGCGCTATGGAATCGACAAGGAGTACGAAGCGCTGCTCGACGGATACCCGCCGCCCGAGGTACTCGACCGGCTCCGGCGCGGCATCACAATCGACGGGCAGCGCACGATTCCGGAGATGATCCGCCCGATCCGCAACACCGAGGACGGCACAATCGTCCGGATCGTCATCCATGAAGGCCGCAACCGGATCGTCCGCAAGATGTTTGACGAGGTCGGCTATCCAGTCGTCAAGCTGATTCGGACTCGTGTTGGCCCGCTCCAGCTTGGCGCAATTCCTCGTGGAACGTTCCGCGACCTGACCGACGGAGAGCTGAAGGCGCTCCGTGAGGCAATCCACATGACCGACGAGGATGTTTCCTTCGCCGAAAGTGTCATCGACCGGCCTCTGCGCGACCGGCCTGACCCGAACCGGATGAAGTCCGGTAGATCTCGCGAGTCCAACGCCGAGCGCGGTGCGCGCGGTCCGGGTGGTCCTCCAAGACCGCGACGTGACGACGATCGCCGCGGTCCGGCCCGCCCAGCTCGCGACGGTCAGCGGACGGGACCGCCGCGTCCTCGCCGCGAAGACGATCGAGGAAGACCGCCGGTTCGCCCAACGCGAGACGGCCAGTACGCTGGCCCACCTCAGGCTCGGCATAACGACGACACCCGACGCTCAGGGCCGCCGCGACCCGTACGTGATGGCCGATCCGCCGGTCCAACCAGCCCACGACCAGACCGGCGAGAAGATGGCCAGCGAGGACCGCGATCAGGACCACCATCAGGAAGGTCGCCGCGTCCGCGCGACGAACATCACGGCGACCGGGGACGCGGTACAACCAGTCCTGAGCGGCGTGACAATGACAGGCGACCTGCGCGGACAGGGTCCGCTCCGGGTGAACATCGGCGCGACCGACCATCCGGCCCACCGCGTGGTAGTTCGCATCCAACCGGGCCAGGTGGACAGCGGCGTGGATCTGGAGGACCGAGTCGAGGGCCGAATGCGAAGCCGGGGGGGCCACCTCGTGGACCGCGGCCGGGACCGGGCGGGTCAGCACAGCGTCCACGACGTGACAACCCGACAGGTGGAGCAGGAGGTGGTGGTGAGCGACCGCCGGATGACAATCGCGATCGACGGACCGGCGGCAGCGGGGAAGAGCACGGTCGGAGAGATCGTCGCCCGGAAAATTGACGGCATCTATTTCGACACCGGCCTGCTCTATCGAGCGTTGACCTTGCTCGCTCTGGAGCACGACATAGCGCCAAGCGACGCGCCTGCGCTGACTGAATTGGCGTCCTCGATGGACATTCAGATTGGGCGACCGACCATCGATGATGGCCGCCAGGTCGATGTCCGACTCAACGGCCGGGATGTCACACACTTGCTGCGAACCCCAGCGATCGACAGGAGCGTCTCGGCCGTCTCGGCCCACGCAGATGCCCGATTGGCGTTGCTTGAACAACAGCGGCGGATTGGACGCTCTGGACGGGTCGTGATGGTAGGCCGTGATATCGGAACCGTTGTCCTGCCGGATGCCGAACTGAAAATCTACCTGGACGCCTCAGCCGAAGAGCGCGCACGCCGTCGCTGCATGCAGCTGGAAGAGGCAGCGCGTCCGCAGTCGTACGAAGACGTGCTGGCCGACATGATTCGCCGCGACCGACTTGACTCGGAGCGCGACGTAGCTCCTCTCGTGCCGGCAGCGGACGCGATCGTCATCGATTCCGACCGACTTACGATCGAAGAGGTGGCCGACATCATCGTCGCTCACGCCTTGCAGCGGCTCGGAGCCGTCTGCGGATGATCGACCCGATCCTCGACAAGAACCTCAACGCGGCCCGACGGCTCAAGCATGCTGGTTTCGTCTCTGCCCGCTGGTTTGTCCTGCCTGGTCTACGGGTTGGTCTACGGATGAAGGTGTTCGGGCTCGACAACGTCCCGAAACGCGGCGGGGCCCTGGTCATTTGCAACCACCTGGGCTGGTTCGATCCGGTCCTGCTGGTCGCGGCCTCAACCCGTCCGATCCTATGGATGGCGAAGGCTGAATTCGTCAGCCATCCGATCGTACGCTGGCTCGCGTTTCAGGCGGGAGCGTTCCCGGTTCGGCGCGGCCAGGCTGACAGGCAGGCATTGCGCCACGCTCAGCAACTGCTCAACGACGGCATGTTGGTCGGGCATGTTCCCTGAAGGCACTCGCTCGCGTACTGGCGGACTGATCGAGCCATTCGGTGGCGCAAGCCTCGTCGCGCTCCGCTCGAACGCGCCAATCATCCCGTGCGCGCTGGTCGGTACCGAGGGACTCCCGTTGAGTGGCTCGAAGCCGAAACGCAAGCGCCGCTACCCAAAGATTGCTGCGATCTTCGGCGAACCGTTCACGCTTGAACATGTCGCCGACGACGGCACGAAACGCAGTCTCGACGACCTGACCGACGCGATGATGATTGAGATCGCTCGTCTCCTGCCGGAGCCGTATCGCGGCATCTACGCCGACCGCTGTGATCAATCTCACCCGGCCGTTCGCCGTGACGCAATCGTTTTCACCGGCCCACAGGGAAAGAGCTGATCAGCTCAAGCCCATCCGGCTCACGAGCATCGGCAGCATTTCGTCCATGTCGGATATGAGTGGCGGCACGCCGTCCGGAAGGTCGGCCCAGAAAAGCTCAAACAGAATCTTGTCGTGGACGCCCTCCGATGGGTCCATCTCGTGGTGTTGCCACCTGTCCGGCACGCTACCTGAACACGTTAGGTGAAAGTAATGCCGGTGATGGATCTCGAACCGACCCCGGGGCGAGAAGTCGTGCATGACATCGCCCAGATAGCCCTCAAGGTGGAGTCCCTCAAGTCCGGACTCTTCATAGGCCTCACGCAACACAGCAGCATCGAGCGGTTCGTCACTGCCGACCGATCCGCCAGGTACCTGAATCCCCGCATCCGGAAAGTCGGGTTCGCGGAACACCAGTAAGCGTGGACCGTGGGTGATGTACGCCATCACTTTCACCTTGACCGGCAAGTCCATCCGAACCTCATCTGACGAAATGAAGCCGGAGCAACGTCGTGCTCCGGCTCCTCGTGGTTGGCGCTTCTACTTCTTCAGCAACGACTTTCCCGCCAGAACGGCTCCTGCAACCGCAGCGACTCCAGCACCTGCAGCGATGCTGGCCGAGACCGGCTCTGGCCCCGGCAGCACGACCTTGCCGTCGCCGTACGACTGGAATAGCTGACCCCACTTGCTGTGGAGTGCTTCTTTAACGCGCTTACGACCGACGACCGGGTACCAGTAGACGTTGTGGTAGAAGTTGGAAGCGAAGTAGCTCCAAGGCACGATCGGCGATTGGAGCAGTGCCTTCTCGTACTTCTTGAGCGGACCGTGGTAGATCAGCTTTTGCCCCTTCGAGGCAAATGTGTCCTCCTGGATGAAGCCCCAGTCCTCAGCACTGATGTCGTAGCCGACGATCTCGATGTCCTTCGGATCACCGATGCCAAGACCCTTCTCGTGCGCATAGCGGATAAACTCCAGGTCCATCGGGTTGAAGCCCTGGATCTTGGCCGATATCGCATCGATCGCGACCTGGTCGGCGCTGGCAAGGATGATGTCCTTCTCGTGGACGCGCATCGCCCGCGGTCCGGGGCCATCGCCGGCGAAGGTGCCGTCCATGACAGCGAACAGACCGGGATGGATCTCGCGCTGGATCGTCAGCAGGTCCACCAGCGTCTCGTCGATGACGGCGTGGGTCCAGTGGCGACGCTCTGAGAGCAGCCCACCGAAGGCGTTTTTCATTGCGCCGGTGATCGTCGTGAAGACGTGTGTCTTGACCGTCGGGAGCTGGATCATGTTCTTGCCGATGAACATCTTCGGGATCTTGATCCCGTCCGGGAAGATGTCGTTCAGGACCATCATCTCGCCCTTCGGCTCGTAGACGATCCACTCAACTTCCGGCTCGTAGAGGTGGACGTTCTTGACGCCGTACTTGTCGACGACGTACTTGTGCTTGTTGTTGCGTTCGCCGACGTAGGCATCGACGACAACCGTCTTGTTGTGGGCGCCCATCAGGTTCTCGTAGCCATCGGCCTGGAGGCGGCGGATGACACCTTCGAGTTGCCACGGAGCCGTCGAACAGGCCGGATACCACGTCTGCCATGAGATGTTGATCTTGAGAATCGTCTCGAGTGCCTTGTCAAGCGTGTCCTGATAGCCGGCAAGCTGCATCACCTGCCCGAAGTCCTCGACGACGGTCTCTGGCCGCGTT
The DNA here is from genome assembly GCA_963763325.1 of uncultured Chloroflexia bacterium. Classification (GTDB taxonomy): domain Bacteria; phylum Chloroflexota; class Chloroflexia; order Thermomicrobiales; family CFX8; genus JBBECJ01. The sequence continues at coordinate 45,733 of CAVXOL010000018.1, read as the reverse complement.
TTGAGGACCGCGACCTTACCTTTGCCCGGAAAATCGTATGCCATGGTCGTGCTCGTCTCCCTGCCCTGCCCATCCGGGCGCTGTCTGCCTTGCGACGGTCACCTCGGTTTCATGGTACTCAACCTCGGTACGATTGAACAACGCACGCTTCGCACCGCACGTTATGGCCGTAATAGGCCTCCACGGATTGAGAGCAAACGTGAGCCAGGACCCACTCGCGCGCCTACGTAGGACTGAACGTCGCGAACCGCGACCGAAGGGAGGGTTTCCCGACGAACGATATCGCGACAAGCTACTGGACCCGCTCCACTCTGCCGTCGGCCGCCGGTTGGAAGACGCCGCAGTTGGTGTCTACCGCGCGCATGCCGTTGTCCTCGCCGAAAGGCGAGTAGTCGAGCCGGTCGTCGCTGGGGAATTGATGAGAGGTCTTGGCGCACTCGAAGGCGAGATTGACGTCGATCCCCTCCATCCGCTTGCGGGTGTTGAGGCATGTGTGCTCAGGGCGACCGGGAGCGCTCTCATGCTCGGCACTGCGCGCGAAGAGATCACGCTGGCAGCGATGCGGATCGTCCTGCGCGAGCAGTTGCTCAACTACGCTGACGCAATCTTACGGTTTCGCTCGACCGTTGCGGCGGTCGCCCTGCAGCACTTGACGACGCTCCTGTTGGCAACCTCTAACGGACAGGTCGTCCAGCCGACCAGCCTCGGACATTACCTCGCCGGTCAACTCGGGCCGCTTACCAGAACCAGCTCACGGCTTCAGGAGGTGTTCCCGCGACTGAACCAGTCACCACTGGGCGCTGTCTCAGGTATGGCGACCGCAGTCCCGATCCTGCGTGGACGCCAGGCCGAACTGCTCGGCTTCGACGGTCCGATCGAGAGCACCTTCGATGCAGTTGCCGGATCGGACGTGCTGGCTGAAATCGCGAGTATCGTCGCCTTGGCGGCGGTCGAGTTGACTCGCTTGCTTGCCGACCTCCAGGTCTGGGCGCGCGATGATGTCGGAACGATGGCGCCACCCGACCAATACATCCACGGCAACGACAGCCAGCCGCAGCGGCGCGATCCGCTCGTTCTCGACCATCTCAGGGTGAGGATGATGGACATCGCAAGCGCCCCACAGCAGCTGACGCTATTACTTGCCGGCAGACAGATGCTCGGCGGCGAAGCTTCCGCCCAACGACTATTTCTGCTGGTGGAGGATCAAATCGCCTTGGGAATCGAATCCCTTGACGTGCTTGGAGACGTGTTGGCGACAGCGGATGTCAACCGCGCGTTGTTTGCTCATCGGGCGAATCGCGGCTTTGCGACCAGTTCGGAACTTGCGGATCTGCTCGCGATCGACTTCGAGATTCCACGTGACGAAGCCGTTCGGCTCGCTGAGCGTGTCGTTGTTGAAGCAACTGAGGCCGGAGGCGAAGCGACCAACCTGAAGACTCAGGTGATCGATGGGATCGCACTCAAGCTCCGTGGGGTCGAGGTCGGTATTGAGCCTGAGATGTTGGCCAAAGTCCTCTCACCAAAACGCTTCGTAGAACGGCGAGACCACCCGGGCGGGCCGGCTCCGAGCGCGGTACGTGCGTCTCTGGAACGGGAAATGTTCGCGGCAAACCGCACCAAAGCATGGGTCACCGAACAACGTGACGTGCTGGAGCAAGCGAACTCATCCCTCGACGAGCGCGTTCGCCAGATTGCCGTAGATCCCGACGCTGCGCTGCGCCGTTCGCGCGAGACGTAACCAGGATGTGACAGATCGGTCGAATGGTAAAATGACGGGATACTTTCGCCCAGCATCGAACGGAGCATCCCCATTACCGAACGCGGACCGTACTCGACTCAGACCCCCAAGCAGCGCGCATACCTCGTCAGCGTCGATTACCGACGAGACGACTGGAGTTCGGAAGCGTCGCTTGAAGAGCTTGCCCGGCTCTCGGAGACCGCCGGCCTTGAAGTGATCGGGTCAGCGACTCAGAACTTGCCACATCCTCACCCAAAGACCTACGTTGGCAAGGGCAAGCTGGACGAAATCGTTGAAGCTGTCGCGGAATTACAGGCTGATGTCGTGATCTTCGACGACGAGTTGTCGCCTGCCCAACTCCGCAACGTCGAGGACCGACTCGGCACGATGGTCGTCGATCGGACGGCACTGATCCTGGACATCTTTGCGAAGCGGGCTGTCACCCATGAAGGTCGACTTCAGGTCGAGCTGGCGCAGCTGGAATACCGCTTGCCGCGCCTGACGCGCATGTGGACACACCTTGAGCGGCAGGGCGTTGGCGGAGTCGGTCTGCGTGGTCCGGGTGAGACCCAGCTCGAAACGGACCGGAGACTGGCGCGCGCGCGCATCTCGCACATCAAGTCTGAACTGGCAGACGTTCACCGTCACCGCGAGCTGTATCGGACGCGTCGGCGACGAAACAATGTCCCGGTCGTCGCGATCGTTGGCTACACCAACGCAGGCAAGTCGACGCTGCTCAACCGGCTGACCGACGCCGGCGTTCTCTCCGAAGATCAGCTCTTTGCGACCCTCGATCCGACAACGCGGCGGGTCATTCTTCCCGGCGGTCGCTACGTTCTGCTGACGGATACGGTCGGTTTCATCAATCATCTGCCGACAACCTTGATTGCCGCATTCCGAGCGACGCTTGAAGAGATCGAAGAAGCATCGATTCTCCTGCACGTCCTTGATATCTCGCATCCTAATGCGCCCGAGCAGGCCGAGACGGTCCGCGAGGTGCTGGCTGAACTGGATGTCGCTGGTAAGCCGATGGTAACGGCGCTCAACAAAATTGACATGCTGGAGGCGGACGCAGATCCGGCGGCTGTCGCCGACGATCTGAATTTGCCGGATGACTTCGTCCCGATCTCGGCGATGCGCAACCGTGGCATCGACACGCTCCTGTTACGTATCGAGGAAGCACTTGGACTGGCTGACGGCACAACCCGTGTTGACGTCTGCATCCCCTATGACCGTGCTGAATTGGTGAACCTGTTCCATCAGGCCGGCAAAGTCGAACATGTCTCGCACGGCGACGATGGAACGCGACTCTCCGGAACACTGCCGCGAAGGCTCCGCGAGCGGTTTGAACCGTTCCTGACGACGGAACAGGTTGTGGCCGCTGCTGACGGCAGCGGTGGCGGCGTCTGACGTTGGATACAGGACGAAAGTATCGATCGGCTGAGAGGCTTCCGGGCATGTGATCGTGCCATGCGCGGCTATAATCGCGTGGTCACGTCGATGGGGTGTCGATCAGGGGAGGACTACGGATGACGGCCAGTCTCGCGGATGTGCTTCAGGAATTACAGGCTTCGAGTGGTCTCGGAATGGCCGCAGTCGTCAGTGTCGACGGCCTGGTGATCGAATCAGCGTCGAACGGTGATGTTGATGTCGAATCGTTGTGCTCAGTTGCGTCTAACGGTGCCCTCGTCATGGATGCCCTCGGCCAGGAGCTCGGTGAGACATCGTCGGAGATGATGACGATCGAGTACGGCAATCACATCATCATGATGTCGTCGCTCGACGAGGAGAACATGCTGGTTCTGCTTGCTGGCCCAGGTATCAATCTCGGCCGGATGCGCATCATTCTGCGTCGGCGAGCCGAAGCCCTGTCCGAAGCGTTGGAGCGCGAGTAGGCGGCCGCTGCGGATAATACCGTCGAATGAGTGGGGGCGAACATCCAACAGCCAGATGAACCCGACGGGACGTTCAGTTACCGCGACGCGGGTGTTGATATCGACGCGGCCGACGCGGTTGTCGCCGGAATTCGCAGCCTGGCAGCTCGGACTCATTCCGACCGTGTTCCGCGCGGGCTCGGTCACTTTGGCGGGTTCTATCGCATCGGTCCAGTCGGTTCCGGAGCGACACTGGTCGCCAGCATTGACGGTGTCGGCACGAAGCTCAAGGTTGCTTCGCTGGCAGGTGATCATAGCGGCATTGGTGCTGATATCGTCAACCACTGCGTCAACGACATCGTCGCATGCGGCGCGACGCCGCTCTTCTTCCTTGACTATTTCGGAACAGGCCGGCTCAACCCCGAGACAGCCATAACCGTCATCGGCGGCATCGCTCGCGCCTGTGTGGAAGCGGGCGTCGCGTTGGTCGGCGGCGAGACAGCCGAAATGCCCGGAGTCTATTCCGGAGAGGACTACGATGTCGTCGGAACGATCGTCGGCATCGTTGAATCTGATGATCTCGTCGATGGTTCGTCGGTTCGGGTCGGCGACGTGCTCGTTGGGTTGCCAAGTAACGGATTTCATACCAATGGGTACTCCCTCGTCCGGGCCGCCTTAGGGCTTAATGAGGGTGACGCGGCTCGCGAGCGGCTCGCGGCGCCGGCGCCGTTTGAAGCGTCACGAAGACTGGCGGATGTCCTGCTCGAACCACACCGTTCGTATCTACCGACTGTCCGGCGGTTGCTGGCAGAGGCACGAGTGACCGGGATGGCGCACATCACTGGCGGCGGACTTCCGGGGAACGTATCGCGGGTCATTCCGGACGACGCTACGGCACTGATTGAGACAAACGCGTGGCAGGTTCCTGAACAGTTCTCGTACGTTATGGAGGCCGGAAACGTGTCGCGGAACGAGGGATACCGAGCGTTCAACATGGGGATCGGCTATGTCGTGGTGTGTTCTCCCGAAGACGTGGCGGTGATCAAACAGATCGCGACCGATGCCGTCGTCATCGGCGAGGTCATACGATCGACTGACGGACGACGCGTTGTGCTGGTCGAGGACGGGACAGAGCTGAAATGAGCCACGGGTACAGCGAGCAGGCCAGGATGCTCGCCCTGGCCGCGGCCGGAGAACTGGTCCATGTTTGAAAGGCTCGATCCGACATTGACGAGCCTGATCGTCAGCACTGAAGAGTCGGAGGCGATTGGCGTCTGTCTGAAGCGATTGATGGACGAGACAGGCGCGACCCACATCATGTTGCTCGACAGAGCCGGTCAGATTATCAGTTGGCAGGGTGGCGAGGGCCGGATGCAGGAGATGATGCATCTTGGGGCACTGCTGGCCGGCGCCTACGCGACATCTCGTGAGATGGCGAGGTTGCTGAAGGAGGACGGATTCCGGGTTCTTGTCCAGGAAGGAATGCGCGAAAAGATCTTCACTGAAACAGTTGACGATCGCTGGCTGTTGGTGGTTGTGTTCGATCATCAGGCGCACCTTGGGCTCGTTAAGGTGCTCTCGAAACGCGCGACTCAGTCATTGACTGCTATCCTGCACCTGGTCATCCAGAATAACGAGAGCCGGCGTGCCCAGTTCCGGGGCGGAATCCGCAAAGCCGCCGTTGACACAATTGACCTGCTGTTCAACGACGACTCGGCTCCAAGCCCGGGTCAGACAACGGAAAAGAAGCCATGGCCCTGATTAATGTTGCTGCACGGGAAATACACGGCAAGATCGTGTACTACGGTCCAGGATTGTGTGGCAAGACGACCAACCTGCAGTTCATTCACGGCAAAATTCCGCAGAATGGCCGTGGTGATCTGCTGTCGATTGCTACTGAGACGGAACGAACGCTGTTCTTTGACTTCCTGCCGCTCGATCTCGGAAAAGTCCATGGCTTTACGATTCGCTTCCACCTCTACACGGTGCCGGGTCAGATCCTGTACGAGCGGACGCGAGTTGCTGTCCTGAACGGCGCTGACGGTGTCGTCTTCGTCGCCGACGGCCAGCGTGACCGGCTCGCCGATAATCTCCAGAGCCTGCGGGAGCTGGCGCACAACCTCACCAATCAGGGGAAACGGCTGCTTGAGTTCCCACTCGTCATGCAATACAACAAAATGGACCTGCCGACCGCGTTGCCGACGCCAGTTCTCGATCGGTATCTCAACACGATCAAAGTGCCGCGGTTCGAGGCAGTCGCCGTTAAGGGGACCGGCGTCTTCGAGACGCTGCGCGCTATTTCGAAGCTGGTTGTCAACAAGCTGTAGGCTCCACGAACTTCGATACACTCTGTCTATGCTCGGGGAGTCCACCCGGGTGGACGGAGTGTTTCGTTGGAACCCATTGAGATGACTGACAATCCCAGTGCTATCCTCGACCTGGTTGAAATCGAGGTGCCAGACCGGGACCATGCGATTCGCTGTGCCGAGTTCGCAGGCTCGCTGTTCGATGGTCTCCGGGAGCGGCTCGAGCTTGCGCCCGGTGACCGACTGCTGACCGTCGTCGCGGCACTCTTTCACGACGCCGGATACCTCCGGGGGCCGCGTGATCACCATCGGAAGTCGTACGACATGATCGAGGCGGCGTATCTTCCTGGCTTTTCTCGCCAGGACCAGGTGATCGCTGCCTGTGCCGCTCGCTACCACGGGCGATCGATGCCCAATATCGAGCACGCCGGCTTCGGCGAAATGGATACAGAGGAGCAGCGCCGGACACGGCGCGTGAGTGCGATTGTTCGCCTGGCAGCTGCCTGCGACGCGAGCCACCTCGGCGTTATCACGTCCGTCAGCGCCGAGGCAAACGAGCATGGAGGCGTTGTTACCGCCATCGCTAGCTCCGAACCATCGGTCGATCGCGATCGACTTCGTGAGGCGGCTGGTGGATTTACGGCGCTGACGTATCTGCCGATGCGGGTGGAGATCGTCATTGCGCCGCCTCTGCGAAATGATGAGAAGGGTTGAGGATGCCGACAGCGTTGATCAGTGTCTGGGACAAGACTGGCGTAACCGAACTCGCCAGGCGACTCGTCGCTGCAGGATTCGAGATTCTCTCGACTGGCGGAACGGCCACGGCGCTCCGTGATGCAGGGATCGCTGTGATCGACGTCAGTGACGTGACCGGCTTCCCAGAGATCCTGGATGGACGGGTCAAGACACTGCACCCGGCGATTCACGCGGGACTGCTGGCGCGGCGCGACAAGCCGAATCACCTGGCAACGCTGGACCAGCACTCGCTACGGACGATCGACATGTTGGTTTCAAACCTGTATCCCTTTGCCAACGTCGTCGGCGACCCGAACGTCAGCGACGAAGACGCGATCGAGAACATCGACATCGGTGGCCCGGCGATGACGCGGGCGGCTGCGAAGAATTACGACGGAGTCATCGTCCTGACCGATCCCGCAGACTACGACGACGTGCTCGGCCAGATTGAAGTCGCTGGCGTAGCTGGCGTCTCTCCAGAGACACGCCGACGATTGGCAGCGAAGGCATTCGCGCACGTCGCTACCTACGACAGCCTCGTTGCAACCTATCTGCGAGACGAGCCTGGGTTCCCATCCCGCCTGCCGGTCGGCGCAACGCTATTGCACAACGTACGCTATGGCGAGAACCCACATCAGCAGGCGGCTGTCTACACAATCCCGGCTCCCGGCGCCGAGGCAGGTGTCGCAACCTGGCATGTTCACGACGGCCGTGAGATGTCCTACAACAACTATCTCGACGCAACGGCCGCCTGGGGTTGTGCGGTTGACTTCGACGCGCCGACGGTGGTGATTGTCAAGCACACGCTCCCCTGCGGGATCGGATCCAGTGACGACCTCGTCGAGGCCTATCAGCGCGCGCTCAGTGGAGATCCCGTATCGGCATTCGGCGGGATCATGGCCTGTAACAAGACGGTTACGGAAGACGTAGCCGCCGCAATTGGCAGCCATCGTTTCGACGTCATGATTGCGCCTGGGTACAGCGACGGCGCGCTTGAGCGCCTGCTCAGGAAGCGTAACCTGCGCATCATCTCGGTCGGCAATCCGGCACCGGTCAGCGGTTGGGAGTTGCGGTCGATCCCGGGCGGGTTGCTCGTTCAGGAGGCGGACAGCGTTCCGGTCAATCCAGCGTCGTGGCGGTGTGTCACACAGCGTGAACCGACCTCGCAGGAGCTCGAAGCATTGGTGTTCGCCTGGCGCGGCGTCAAGTGGGTGAAATCGAACGCGATCGTCCTCGCACGGCCGGGCGTCGTCGTCGGCGTTGGAGCCGGCCAGCCGAACCGTGTTGAGAGCGTTCGGATCGCAGTCAAGGTCGCGGGCGATCGGGCGGCCGGAAGTGTCCTCGCCAGTGATGCCTTCTTCCCATTCCCTGACGGTGTCGAGGCCGCAGCCAAGGCAGGAGTGACGGCGATTGTCCAGCCCGGCGGCTCCGTCAAGGACGACGAGACGATCGCGGTCGCCGATGCGCACGGGATGACGATGCTGATGACCGGCGAACGACACTTCCGACACTAACTGGAACTGACCCGGAGAGAGCGTGCCAATCAGACGCTGACTCAATCGGTAACACTATCCTGATACGAAAACGACCGTTGGCGCAGGCGAACGACCGCGGTCGATTCCGGCCTGAACCGTTCGCGCGATGACGCTATTGATCGCCTCCGCAGAGGAGCATTGGCGGAAACTCTTCAGCCTGGACTTGGCGCGGGGCTTCGCCACGTGCGACCTGAACTGCGAGGCTCAGGGCCGTATCCTGGGAAGGCGAACGCGGGCCGTCTGTGCTCGGCGAACTCCTCGATCCTGATCGACGTCATCGTCAGGGTCCACTGAACAGACCGTGCAGTCGAGGCTGAAACCTTTGCCGCTTGACAGGTCACGGCCATAGGGACATGCTACGCGGGCGGCCGGGCCTCGCTCGCGTCCGGTGAAGGCGCCACGATGAGACGTTGGCGGGGTTAGCGATGCCGCAAGCGCGGACGATAGCGCCAGGGCGTACTATCACGCGTTGGGTGCCCGGGATCGCGGTCATCCGGGAGTACCGGCGATCGTGGCTTCGCGGCGATCTTGTCGCGGGGCTCGTCCTGTCAGCCCTGCTGGTTCCCCAGGGCATGGCCTACGCTGAACTCGCAGGTCTCCCGGCCGTCCATGGTCTCTATGCGACAATGGTGCCGCTCCTCGTCTACGTGATTCTGGGCCCGTCACGTATCCTGGTGCTCGCGCCGGACTCCGCAGTCGCGCCTGTCGTCGCCGCCGCAATCATCCCCATTGCCGGCGACAACACCAGCGAACGAGTCGTCCTGGCTGGTCTCCTCGCGGTTCTCGTCGGTGTGATGTGCATCGCTGGTGGCATCGCGGGTTTCGGGTTCTTGACAGACCTTATCTCAAAACCGGTGCGGATCGGATACCTCGCTGGTATTGCCGTCAGTGTCGTCGTCAGCCAGCTACCACGTCTCCTCGGAATCGATGTCGACGGTAGCGGGCTTGCCAACGACCTGACCGGACTGGTGCGCAACCTGGATGACACCGATCTCACCTCGCTCGTCGTGGGCGGATGTTCGCTCGTCTTCCTGTTAGTGGCTCGCCAGATCGAGCCGCGCGTCCCGTCGGCTCTGATCGTCGTCGTAGTGACGATTCTCGCAGTTCAACTGCTCGATCTCTCGATCGAGACGGTCGGCCCGATCCCTGGTGGCCTCCCAGAGTTCGCCGTTCCGAACCCTGAGTCGAACGATCTCGGCAAGCTGACGCTAACTGCGCTCGCGCTGGCGCTGCTCTCGTTCACCGACACGAGCGTGCTGTCCCGCAGCTACGCCACTCGCTATGGCGTACACGTCGACCAGGACCAGGAGCTCCGGGCTCTCGGCGCGGCCAACCTGGCCACGGGACTCTTTCAGGGCTTCCCGATTTCCAGCAGTTCGTCGCGCACACCCGTCGCCGAGTCGGCTGGGGCGAAAACCCAACTCACCTGCCTCGTCGGCGCGGTCAGCCTCGCAGGAGTCCTCGTCTTCGCCGAAGGACTCTTCAGGAATCTGCCCACCGCCGTTCTGGCAGCGATTGTGATTGCTGCGATGGTTGGCCTGGTCGATCTGGCAGGACTCCGCAGACTCTCACGCGTCCACCGCGCCGACTTTGTCCTCGCGCTGACGTGCTTCTGTGGCGTCGCCGTCTTCGGCGTCCTGTGGGGAATCGGGATCGCGATCGGACTCTCGGTTCTGACCTTCATGTGGCGCGCGTGGCATCCCTACGACGCGGTGCTCGGACGCGCCACTGGCGTTAAGGGCTACCACGATCTCACACGCTACCCTGAGGCGAAGCAGATACCTGGCCTGCTGCTCTATCGATTCGACGCTCCACTCTTTTTTGCGAACGCGACCATCTTCCGAGAGCGGATCGTCGAGGCCGTGCGGGCTAGCCCCGTTCCCGTCAAGACGGTTGTGGTCGCTGCTGAACCGATCACCGACCTCGACTCGACCGCCGCTGACATGCTCGCCGCCCTCGACGACGAACTGAAGGCCCAGGGCATCGAACTCGCATTCGCCGAGTTGAAGGACCCTGTCAAAGACCGCTTGCGCCGCTTCGGCCTGGTCGAGAGCATCGGACACGAGCGCTTCTATCCGACAATTGGGGTCGCGGTGCGCCGCTACGTTGAGGAACACGAGGTCGAGTGGGTGGACTGGGAAGAAGCAGGGGATCAGGAGGAATCGGCAAGCAACCCGGCCTGACCGTCCGCCCATCGGCAGCCAGCCCACGCGATTGCGAGGGGTCGTCCATGATGCCGGACCCGCGACGACTTCCGATGAGACGTTCTAGCTCAGAAGAGCCACGACATATGGTTCGAATACCAGAGACCGGTGCACAAACATGCGGGTGGTCGCGTCATTTCAGCAGTGCCGCGCGGAAGACGGCGCGGCATCAATACGCGCTGTGCGGTTGGAGTCCCCATGCTTTCGGTCACGGGTCGAGAGAAGTTGACGCAGGATACGTGGCAGGCATTGCCTAGCAACACGTTCGTAACTCCACGGGGGCTCACATGCATCTGAAGGCCATCGAGCCACACTCTGCGCAGGTCAGAGGACTGAGACGTTCCACACGATGAACTCAGGTAGCGACACTCGGTCGATATTGAAGAGCCTCCGCCAGATGGTGTGAGCGGACCGTCTCCTCACAGGCCAGGTCGGCGATCGTCCGGGACAACTTGAGGATGCGATGGTAGGAGCGTGCCGAGAGTTGGAGTTGGCGCATCGCCGAACGCATCAGTGTTTCGCTGGCATTGTCGAGGAAGCAGTGTTGCTGGACCTCTTTCGCACCCATGTCAGCATTGGTGCGCAGCGCGGTTCCCTTCAGTCGGCTTGACTGCCGCTCCCGGGCTGCTTCGACCCGCGCACGGATCGCGGAGGAAGGTTCGCCCGACCGGCTGTCGGAGAGCTTCTCGTACTCGATCCGAGGCACGTCGAGGTGGATGTCGATCCGGTCGAGCAGTGGACCGGAGATGCGCTTCTGGTAGCGCTGGATGGCAGAAGCCGAGCAGGTGCATTCGCGGACCGGGTCACCGGAGTAGCCGCACGGGCACGCGTGCAGACATTGACATTGGTGTTGTCAGGGTGCACTGCCCATCCCTTCAGCAGGGTGTCGATTGACGCTTGATCCTTCTACGCCGTTTGCGCGCACGCTCGACAGCAACCAGGTAGCGTGGATGCTCCAGCCGCTGCTGAGCTCGCGAGTACGCTTCTTGTAACCGATGCAGGTTCGGAAAGCGATCATCGGGGTCACGCTGCCGGCTGTTCCACTCCTCGAGCAAGTCCTTCCACGCTGGCCGATTTCCGGCAGCCTTCATCCGCTCGCGGACGAACGCAAACACCTCCAAGTTGCGCGCAGGAATTGGCCGGTTATCCACTTCCAGCTTGTTCTTTAGAGGGTCGTCGTCAACAGCATCAGCGTCGAGGTTTGGCGTAGCCAAGAGCCGTCGCTGGGCCCGCCCATAGGCCTTGGCGACGGTCTCTTGGGAGACCCAGATCCGACGCGCCCGAACCTCGACCGAGGCACGATCATAGGTATAGCGTCGCTCCCAGTGAACCTCGACTTCGATCGGCGAGATAAACGGCGTGCGATCAGTGAGCACAAACCAGATCGCTTGATCTTTCCCCCAGTCGAGTGTTGGGCTCAGCGAGTTTCCCAGCCGATGTAGTTCGCGGCGCATCTCGCGCAGACGCGCTGCATCAACGTCAGCAACCCGTGACCGGCTCCCCGAATCCTGGTCCATCTGAACCGTTAAAATCGACGGATCGCGGATCGGAGGAACAGGATGCGAGCATCGCGGTTTACCGAGCAGCAGATTGTCGCCGCATTGCGGCAAGTCGAGGGTGGGACCCCGGTCGTCGAGGTCTGCCGCAAGCTGGGCGTCTCCGAGCAGACCTTCTACCGTTGGAAGCGCAAGTTCGCCGGGATGGGCGTGGCCGAACTCCGTCGGCTGCGGCAGGTTGAGGACGAGAACCGTCGCCTCAAGCAGTTGGTGGCCGATCTCACCCTCGACAAGCAGATGCTGCAGGAGGCCCTCCGAAAAAACTGGTGAAGCCGGCCCAGAAACGCGCGGTCGTGCAGTTCTTTCGGGTCGGCTATCGTGTCAGTGAGCGACGAGCCTGTCAGGTCGCGGGCGTGGCGCGCTCTAGTCACCGCTACCAAAGCCAAGCCAGAGACCAGACACCGCTCCGGCAGCGGCTGCGTGAGTTGGCAGCCGTTCGTGTTCGCTACGGCTACCGGCGCCTGCACGTGCTCTTACGGCGCGAGGGCTGGCCGATCAACCACAAACGGGTGTATCGGCTGTATCGGCAAGAAGGGCTATCGATTCGGACCAAGCACCGCAAGAAGCGCGTCAGCCTGCCGCGGGTGATTCCACCCCCAGCACAGCAGCCGAATGAACGCTGGAGCATCGACTTTCTGACCGATAGCCTGGTTGACGGCCGGCGCTTCCGGGTCATGACGATAGTGGATAACGTGAGTCGAGTGAGCCCGGCCATTCAGGTCGATACGTCGATTACCGGAGCACGGGTGGTCGAGGTGCTGACCCAGCTCAAGGAGACCGCTGGCCTGCCGCAACGCATTGCAGTGGATAATGGCCCGGAGTTCATCTCGAAGGCATTGGATGCGTGGGCGTATCGAAACCAGGTCACGCTGGAGTTCTCTCGGCTGGGAAAACCGACGGACAATGCCTACGTCGAGTCCTTCAACGGACACTTTCGGGCCGAGTGTCTCGATCAGCATTGGTTTGAAACGCTTGCCGAGGCGAAGGAGGTGATCGAAGCCTGGCGCGTCGAGTACAACGAGGAACGGCCCCACCGGTCGCTGCAACAGCGGACTCCGAGAGCTGTGCTGGCCAGTTGGGAACCGCTTGAGAAGGCGGCCGACTAACCCGTCAGGTGGACCAATCTGGGGGGCAGGTCAACACCGTGGGGGAGTCTCATTATCGCTGGACCACTTTTCGGGGAGCATGTCAGTCATTGTCTCAGAAGTCGTCATGTCCGCCAGCTTGTGAGACAATACCATCTCTCCGTATTCGGAGAAGGAAAATGACGAGTGCCAGGCATCATAAGGTGGAGTCGCAAATACCGACCAGCGTCTTGCAAAAGTCGGTCACTCGGTGACGACCGCCAGTGTCGCACGCTCCCGCCGTGATCAGCGCGGCATGCACTTCAGCAGCGGGGAGACGACTGGCGGTGCGGTTGGTACCACGAGGCATCCTGCCGGTCCCCAGCGCCGTCCCCAGCCGCTTGCAGCAAGCCAGCGTTTCAGATTCTGACCAGCGGCAATGAGCAACGCCTCGATATTCACGTTGTCCAGTCCCCGTAACCGGAACCGGCGCAGTCCATGCCAGTCCTTGGCTTCGGCGAAGAGCGGCTCGACCCACACACTCCGTTTGCGCATCGCCTTCACGAAGGCTGGCGTCTCGGCATAGGTGCGCACCCGCTCCTGATACTCGGCATGGAACGAGCGCCCGACGAGTCGCCCTTGGCTGCTCACGGTGCACGCCGACTTGCAGGGACAGGCATTGCAGGCCGAGGCGTTGGCGCGATACAGCCAGCGTTCGTGCTGGTCATCACGATGGCGGAATTTGAGCACCGTTCCCTGGGGACAGTGATAGACATCCTGCTCGGCATCATAGGTGAACAGCGTGTGGCGGTAGAACGGAGAGGAGGTATCGCCTTCGTGCAGCGGCACGTAGGCGCGGATGCCCAGTTCCTCAATTGCCCGGACGTTCCGTCCGGTCCCGTACCGGGCATCGGCGATGAGTCGCTGCGGTCGCAGCTTGCGACGAAAGAGGGTCCGGCGTAGTTGGTCGATGAGGACCTGACTTTCGGAGACCTCGCCTGGCGTGACGAAGGCATGCAGGATGATGCGCGCTCGGCCACCATCGACCAGGTAATGGTCCTGATAGCCGAGCACGGTGCGACCGTCACGCATCGTCATTGGTGTCGCGTCGGGATCGGTCCGGCTAATCTTCCGGCTGGAGATGCGCTCGTAGGCGCCAGTGGCGGGTCGCCCAGGATCAAGCCGACACTCCTCCAGCAGATCCCAGCGCGTTGAATCAGTCACGTCGTCACCATCTGCAGCGTCGCTCGTCGTCGGGACCTCGTCGCCGTCGAAGAGTGCAACCAGTTCACCATCGACCACCGCGCGCAGTCGTGGCACGAGCGAGTCGATGTCGGCGTTCGCCGGTACCCGCGTCGCATCAGCCAGGAGTTCCTGCCCCCACACGAGCCCAGCCTCGACGCACAGATCGACCACATGCTCGAAGAAGCGCCGGAAGAGCGGCTGTCCGACTCGCTGGCGGAGCCGCGTCAGCGTCGAGGCATCCGGCAACGGCTCATCGAGACCGTAGCCAAGGTACCAGCGGACGCTCAGGCGGTCGGCGGCGAGCGCCAGGAGTTGGCGTTCGGAGCGGATGCCCTCGAAGACCATGACCAGGTAGAGCTTGAAGAAGATGACTGGATCGATGGAGGGCCGCCCGAGACTCGGATAGGCGTCACGGACCCAGTCGCGCACGAACGACAGGTCAAGGTGGGCGTCGAGATGGCGGTAGAAGTGATCGGCAGGAACCAGGGCATCGAGGGAGACGGCAATCGGATGGTCGAGACTGCGGCGTTTGGCGGGGCCAAGCATGGTGGGACATTCTCCGTAGCAGTGGGTACGCGGTCGAGACGCCAAGCTGCGCCAGAATAGTATGGAATACCAGCCTGCGTCACCGCCTTTTGCAAGACGCTGCGACGTTTGTGAGACGAGCCCACGGTGCCGTTGGTTCGCGCATCTCGCCGACGCGTTCGGAGTCGATAGGTCAAGGAGTCACACGAGATCGTCGAACGATTCCGCCTGAACTGGCCACCGAGCGGTATGGCAGTTCGCATGGGCGACACATGGTGATAGCACCCGCGCGGCCGGATTCCTCGATAGCCTGCTGCCCGATGTCATCGAACGATTAGAACCGCCGCGACGGCCAGCAAGGCCCGCTCCCAGCGGGCCTTCTCCATGACGACTGATCAGTTGCCGACTGGCAGGAAGTAGTTCGCGATCGCGTAGTTGGCCACGTTCCGCCCGAGCCGCTGGCCTTCCACGTCCGCGCTGCGGTAGTGGAGGCCCGCCCAGATGCGTGCCTCGATGAGCTCGGCGAGTGGCTGCGAGAACGTGTCGAACGTGCGCACAGCCGGCCCTCCAGGATTCACGAACGTGCTCGTGATCTGGAACGGCCCCCCGACTGGGTCGTCGCCGAAGAACATCCGCAGCACGGTGACGTGTGCCGCGTCGAGGCAGTTGTGTCCCGAGGTCCACTCGGGATACGGCGCGGTGAGGAGCGACGTCCAGGCTGCGTCAGGATCCGTGGCGGGGTTCCCATCCTCCGACGCGCGTGGAATCGCGTTCCACGGCCGCCAGAAGTCGAAGTGGTACTTGTCGTTCCAGCAGTTGATGGCCGCGTCCGCCCCACTCAGGTTCTGGAGCGCGAGGAGTCTCGCGGCGTCGGCGGCGTCGAGGTCGGTCCGTGCGATGAGCTGTCGGGCGACTTCGTTCCAACTCAGAATCGGTGCGCTCTGCCACCACCTGGCAATGTACGTCTGCTCGTCAGTCCGGGTCGAACCCGTAGCCCTGCCGAGGGCCTTGACCTCGTTGAACTCAGCCGCCCACTGCGCGCTGTCGAGCGCGGGCGGTGGCGCGCTGCGGAACTGCGACGAGCCTTCGATGAGAAACGGTCGCACGTTGCCCGCCCACGGGGTCGGGTCGAGCAGCGGCTGTCCGGCCGCATTGAGGAGCGGCTGCCAGTGTCCGGGCGCGGGGTTCGACACCCACGCAGACGGCCCGAACCGTCCGTCGCCCGCTCGCGCGTCGAGCATAGCCTCTGCCGCTGCGTGCCCGATCGCGATACCTTGCCGTTTGAAGGCGTTATTGTCGATCGCGTTGAGCGATGCTGCATACTCCGTGGCGAGTGTATTCAGGAGTCCCGCACGACCCGGGAACGGAGCGATCTCGGGTGCGGTCGAGACGAGCGCTCAGAGCACGTCGTACGCGGCCGTGGCGACGGCAGCGTCGATGGACGCCGTCGCACCCGCACGCTTGTTGAGCAGATATGGCTGATGCTGTTTCGGCCCGATCGCGTTGACCGCGTCGTAGACAGCCCCCTGTACCATGCCCATGTTGATCTGGAAGGCAGGTGGCGCACCGCCGTTCGGTCCCGGGATCGCGACGAGCGTCGTCACCGCGACGTGGTTCCAATGCGATACCTCACTGGCGTCGGTCTCGACTGGTGGTGCGGCCGATGCGTTGAAGACGCCGAGCGCGCCTACGAGCGCAACGATCACCAGCGTGATGACCGCAATCGATGGTCGACGTGACATCGGTCTCCCCTTTCATCGTACTCGCCCTGCGTGTGTCTCGATGGAGCGCTCTGAGACCCCGGTGTGCTGAACCCGCTTGGCGGGTGACCGGACGAAGAGACGACTGGTCGAATGGGTCTGTGCGCCAGATGCGTGAGGCACGGCTCTGGGTAGTCGTCACATCTGTCCCTCCTGTCTGCGAACGACGACAGCGAGAGATCCGCCGGGTGCTGGCGAGCGCACTCGTCAACGTCCTGCAGATCCCTCGGTCGAGCTACCGTAGTGTGTGAGGCCGGATCAGGCATCCGTTGAACTATGTAGTTGGCATATGTAATTCTCCGGTCGCCAGTCGTCTTCTGACTCAGGAACCGACCCGTTGGAGGCCATGTCCCTGCCGACGAGTCCATGCACCAGCGCCCAGGCGGTCGCCTCTGCTTTGGAATGGACGTCGAGTTTCAGGTAGAGGTTCGCGATGTGGCGTTCGATCGTGCGCGGGCTGAGAAAGAGGATTTCGGCGATCTGACGATTGCTGTGACCTGCAGCGATCAGGTCGATGACTTCGCGTTCGCGGGTGGTCAATAGCTCGGCCAGTCCGTCACCCGGCGTTCCAGCCGCGACCGCTGCCTGCTGAGCGTGACCGCCCTGCCGATGCTCAAGATGGGCATACCCATGACGGCCATCAATCTCGGACGATAGGCGTGAGCGTAGGATCGCGGTCGCTGCCACTGCCTGCTGGCACACACGCACACTGGTCTCACTAGAGCCTGTCTGACGAATCATGTGCCGAGCCAGATGACGAGGCTGGCGATGACAACCATGGCCCGGAAGTTCGCGGCCCGCTTCTCGTAGCGGGTCGCGATGCCCCGGAACTGCTTGAGCCGTCCGACACACCGTTCGACGACGTTGCGGCGGCGGTACGCGTCTGGATCGAAGCGTCCCCGCCGCTGGTTCGAGCGTGTGGGAATGGTGAACCGAATCCCACGCCGGCGCAGGAGCCGCCGACAGGTCGGATAGCTGTAGCCCTTGTCCGCGAGGACCCGCGCCGGGCGGGTCCGTGGGCGTCCGCCGCCAGTCTTCGCCACTCGGATGCCATCCAGTACCGCCTCCAACTGCGTGCTCTCATGCCGCTGACCGCCCGTCAGGACGACCGATAGTGGACGACCCTTCCCGTCACATGCCAGGTGTAGTTTGGTCGTTACTCCGCCCCGGCTGCGCCCGAGCGCCTCATCCGCCGGATGCTGGACCCCCTTTTTTCGTCCGCCTGGCTCGGCTGACGACGTGCCCCACTGGCATGCTGATGGCTGCGGATCACGGTGCTATCGATACTGACTTCCCAGACGACCTCGCCCACCGCGTCCGACTTCGTCTGGACATGGGCGAGCAAGCGGTCCCACGTCCCGTCTGCTTGCCAGCGCACGAAGCGGCTGTGACAGGTCTGCCACGGGCCATAGCGCTCCGGCAGGTCGCGCCATGGTGCACCGGTCCGGAGTTTCCACAGGATCCCGTTGACACCGTCGGTGCTCCTGCCATTGGCCACCACGCCGTCCGTTGCCGGGCAGGAGCGGGGCAATCTGCTCCCAGGCTGCATCCGTCAACTCGCCTCGACCAACCATCCGGTCCTCGGTTCTAGTTGCCGTACAACTCCTTCCCACGAACGCTATCATCACGGAATAGATTCGTCAGACACACCCTAAGCGCCAGTGCGTCATGGAGCCGGTGCTCGACGGCGTCAAGCGTCGCGAAGATGTCATCGAGTACTGTGTCGGCTTCAGGCACTGGCGATGCGGATGGTTGTGTCAACATGATCTCGCTTCTTCCTCGTCCCAATGCGTGCTGATGGACGACAGCCTCGGAACCGCGCACATCCGGCACATCACGTGATTCCGCAGCGACGCTCTAGACGGCCTTCGACGTAGCTGTTGGCAGAGTGTGAGAACCAGAACAAGACGGCTCCGTGTGTGGGACGGAGCCGCCGGCTGAGAGAGATCGGAGTAATCGATGTCTACACTGAACACGCTCGCGAAACGGCTCAGCGTTCGGTGAGCTCCATCCCGCGCCACTCCGGTGCCAGTCCTTCGCTGTCACGCGTTGTCGCGGTATTGGCAGTCAGGAAGCGCATCCATTCGGCGGTCGTCAGCCCGAACGGGGTGGCTGCGCTCGATGCCGGGAGCTGCGTGTTCTGCTCGAGAAAGGCCGTCAGGTCGGCTGACTCGACGACTGCCGCTACGGCCGGCGCCGTCGGCAGCCCGTTCGCCTCAAGATGGGCTGTGCCACTGGAACGTGCCTGGACGATGGCTGGAGCGATCGGCAGCCCGTTGCCTTCGAGCGACACCGTGCCGGTGCGCTCATCCCATCCGGTCGCGTTCTGGCTGGTTTCGGCTTAGCGATGCGGCATTGTGAGCGTGGTGCTAGCCCGTGAGGGAGCGACGGTACCGCCGTCGTCGATCATGGTGATGACCGCTGCGCCAGCGACCGTGCTGGCCAGGATACCTGCGGCCACGAGTGTGAGCTTGATGCGATCGATCCCGAGCCACGTCGTCTGAACTGTTGCCTGCATGCTGTGTCTCCCATTCCGTCTGCTGGTCAGATGTGGCTGCGACCATCTCGTCAACCACACCGACAGCATGCGCTCGAAACGGGACGCACACATCGTCGCGAACTACTACCGGTGACCAATCAGGACTGGTCATAAACTACTAGTGGACACACCCGACGCACCACGACCGACGCGTTGTCGCCGTCACGCAATCCCTTGGCGGATGGCCCAGGTTGCGACCGCCGTGCGCGACTCGAGACCGAGCTTGTTCATCATGTTGGCGACGTGGTTGATGACCGTCCGTGGGCTGATCCCCAGCGCAAGCGCAATCTCCTGGTTCGTTTGGCCCTCCACGAGCAACCTCAGGACATCCATCTCCCGTGGCGACAGGCTCAGGCTGGTCGTCGATGGTGATGTAATTTCAACGTCGGTGGCGGGTTCCGTCGTGATCGCCTCGTCCAGCGCCTCGTCGTACGACATGGCCCGGCCTGCAGCCCATGCATCCTGCCAACTGGCGGCGTCAACGTGGGCCCTGGCTCGCTGCATCAAGGCCTTGTAGTGGTCGCGGTCGGCGGCATCCCAGCGCGCACCACTCTGCTCGCGCTGCGCACTCGCCATCTGGGGGCGTACGCCAACGCAGGGCTTATGCGTGAGTGGCGAACCTGGCCCCAAACGGCGTCTTCGGCCACACGATCGCCGCGATTGACGCGCCGATGGCACTCGTTTCGGGGCCGAGTGCATCTCCAATGACGCCTTTGCATCGGTTTCGGTAGCCCTTTCACCCATTTCGAGGGCCTTACAGCCACTCGCGCATAAGCCCTGTGCGCCAACGCATCAGGGGTTGACAATGTCCCACCGTGCTGCATGCTGTCACTATCCATCCTGGGGAGGACAATGCAGGGATTAGGAGGGACAGCATGTCGAAGCGTTCCAATGGCTCATCTCACCGCGCGTCACCGCGGCGTGCGCCTCGTCGCTGCGGCGGCGCTGCTGCTGCTCATCATGGCGATGCTCCAGCCGGCATCCGCCAGCACGACGGTTCGTGTTGAATGAAGCCGCAGCCAGCGCTCTGTGCGACGACGGCTTTCCGGGACCGCCCGGGCCCGGATCCGCTGTCGATCTGCCAGTGGGACATGAAGACGATCAACGCCGGGGCTGCCGCCCATGCCATCGCCACCGGTGAGGGCGTGAAGGTCGGCGTCATCGACAGCGGTGTCGACTTCACCCATCCGGACCTCGCCGGCGGCATCGATGTCGCGCTGTCGTGCTCGTTCATCTATCCCACGACACCCACGGCCGACCCGGCGGAGGTCGCCAACGGCGACTGCACGAACAAGGCCGCCGTCCAGGATCTGCAGGGGCATGGCACCCACGTCGCCACGACCATCGCCGCGCGTGAGAACGGCATCGGCATCGTCGGCGTGGCGCCGGAGGCCACGATCGTCGCCCTGAAGGCGTGCACGATCGCCGGCTACTGCTTCGCGGACTCCGTGGCGGCAGCGCTGCGCTACGCCGGCGACCAGCAGCTGGACGTGGTCAACCTGAGCCTGTTCGCCGATCCGTATCTGTACTACTGTGCCAATGACGCCGGACAACGGGCGATCCTGCACGAGCTGCAGCGTGCCGCGCGCTACGCCCAGCAGCGGGGCGTGCTGATCGTCGCGTCGGCCGGCAACGAGTCCGACGATCTCGGCCACCCCATCGAGGACGGGATCAGCCCGGACTGGCCGCCGGACACCGCCGAACTGCGCGAGGTCCACAACAACTGCCGCGTCGCGCCGGCCGAGCTGACCGGCGTCGTCACGGTCTCGGCAACCGGTGTCAACACCCTCGCCGGCTATTCGAACGTCGGCTCGCCGGTCGACGTCACCGCCCCCGGTGGCGACGCGGTCCAGACGCCGGGCAGCACGGTTGGACGCATCCTCGCCGGCTGGTCGAGCACCGACGAGTCCGGGGCTGGGAGGTGCTCGTCGCCAGCCAACCGCGCCGTCGTGAGCGGTGGCGGGCGCTATGTCTGGATCAGCGGCACCTCGATGGCCTCGCCGCACGCGGCCGGTGTCGCCGCACTGATCATCGAGGAGTACCCGAAGCTGTCGCAAGGAGCGGTCGCGGCGCTGCTGCGCTCCTCGGCAACGCCGATGTCGTGTCCGACGACTTGGCCGGCGGACGACCCGCGCCAGTGCACGGGCGGTCCCGGAACCACCTCGTTCTTCGGCACGGGCATGGTCAACGCGCTCGCCGCAGTGTCGCGCTGATCGCGACGACTCGCGCAACGCGCACGGGGAGGGCAGGCGTGTCCTCCCCGTGCGCGTTGCCACCGATCGCTCCCTGACGGGCGTGCCAGAGTACGGGACGGGTAGCCGGTGAACCGGCACGACACCGTCGTGTCGAGCGATCCGCGGATCGGTGGAGTGTTGATCTCACGCGCGACCTGGCCGGAACCGACGATGACCGATGCTCGCCCGGCGTGACGCTGCACGGGTAGCGGCGACCATCCACGCCATCTTGTACCGTTCACGCTGCATCACGGCAGCAATCACCACCGGAGGCAGCGATGCAGCGTACGGTCGTCCCGCTCACGCCCGATCGGTTCCCAGCACTCGCTGACCTCTTCGGCGAGCAGGGACCGGCCAGTCGGTGCTGGTGCATGTATTGGCGCATTGGCAGTGATTACCGCAGGCAGCCACCTGAGGCGAATAAGGCAGCGTTCTGTGACGTGGTCGCGGGCGGTCCTCCGCCAGGCTTGCTCGCCTTCGACGGCGATGTGGCGGTGGGCTGGTGCCAACTGACTCCGCGCCATGCGTTGCCGTGGCTCGATCGTGCCTGGCGGCTCCCGCGTGTTGACGACGTCCCGGTCTGGTCGCTGTCGTGTTGCTATGTGCGCAAGGGGTATCGGAAACGGGGTGTGACGTCCACGCTCATCGCCGCCGCCATCGCCGCTGCACGGCACGCCGGTGCCCCTGCGCTGGAAGCGTATCCACTTGACGCGCGTCTGACGCCGAGCGCATCGGGCACTGGCTACGTGTCAACGTTCGAGCGTGCTGGATTCACCGTTGTCGCCCGGCGCGTGCCAACTCGCCCAGTGATGCGCTACGACTTCCACACGTGACCATGAGACGTCCGGAGCGTGGATCGATCGTGGACGTGCACGCGTCATCTCGGGGACACACCAGGTCGTTGGTCGTCGCGTCGTTCGAGGGCGACGTGACGATCGACGGTGTGACGTACCCAATAGCGTACTCGCCGTCGGAACAGCGCGTCGACCACCAGGACTTGACGACGTGTTCCGTGGAAGGCACGGCAGTGCGACCGACATCCGGTGCGGTGTTCACCGTCGTGGCCACCATGCAGGTGATCGCGACTCCACGAGGACACTGGGGCGAGGATCGTGCTGGGCAGGATCGGTGTGCGCTGCGCCGCTCCTGTCCAACACCCCGGAATCAGGCAGTTGGGCGTCTGGTGGTACACGACGGCCAGCGATCGACGGCCAGACGGACACCGGTCATCTGATCCAGGTCTGGTACGACAACCGCACATCGTCGATGTCGCCGCCAGCCGGGACAGACGGGTTCGGCGAGCCGCCGATCCACGAGGAGGTCGAACAGCCAGACGCGCTGGCTCTTTCTCCACTGGGTGGTCACTGCCGATTGCGAACCGTCGCACCAGAGGATCAGCCCCGTCTCTTCTTGCGACGCAGCGCAGACACGTCAGGAACGTGTCGCATCACGCGTGTGCGTGGCACCCTGCGGTTGTCACCCGTGGTCGTGATGGCCGCCGGATCAGGCATCACCGGCGCTTCCGCATCGAGCGTGAGGGTACCGGGTCAGGTCGTGACGTGCTCGACTAGGAGCGGCGCGAGCACCTCCGGCGCCGGGTCGTGCCCCTGGCCGGGCAGTGTCTGGCGCCGGGCAGCGGGGAGGGCGTCCACCACGGCCTGCGCGGCATGCTGCATCCAGGTCGGGCTGTCCCCGCCGTCGACGACGAGCGTCGGCATCGAGGCCTCCTGATTCAGGACGGCGGTGACGGGAGATCCCCGGATAGTGCGCAGCGTAGCACGCGGAACGCTGCTGGATGGCATCCAGCCAGCCACCGCCACTGACGCTCTACCGATGCATCGACGGTGATGTGTTCCGCATCCTGGTGCCTTGCAACGAACACAATTGCCAGCAACGCCGGAGGAGGGCTGTTTCACACATCACCCAGCCCGTTGAGAGACGCCACGCAGACAGTTGCCGAGTTCGGCTGCCAAGCGCCGCACGGCCTGTTCGAGATCACGTGCCGTCGGCTGGGTGTCGATCACCGTCGTCTCCAGCCGCCCGTGTCCGAGGAGTCGCTGGACTGCGGCCAGAGTCCTCGTCCGAGGAGTCGATCGTCGTGGGCCAACAGGTTGAGGAGGCCGCCCGGCAGCTTCCTGGCTTTCAGGGGTTCTACCAGGGGATCGATCGAGCGAGTGGGCAGGGTGTCGTCGTGTCGCTGGGGACACCGAACGGCACGCCACCTTCGACCGGGCGGCCATGGGCACCATCCTTGGCGAGATCCAACGGCTTGGCATCCAGATGGAGGCGGCCGAGATCGACGAGGTGGCCGCCGCCTGGGACCGGCTCCTCGACGAGGTCCGCACGATCTGCCCGGACAACCCGTGGACGCTCGAGGACAGGGTCGCCGAGGATGACACGGTCTGCATGCGGTGTTGTCACGATCCGGGAGTGCGGATATTCTGCCCCCATCGTGATCGCCGCATGCGGGCAGCTGCCTCAGGCGTGCGGTGCGATCGCCGATCCAGAAGGGAGGAACCGATGCGACACCGTACGACGTTCGGACTGCTCTCCGCCCTGACGGCGCTGCTGCTGCTGGCCGGGCCGACACTGGCCGCGCCAGGTGCGTTGGTCACGTTCGGGAAGTCCGATGCCGAGCGCATCGTCTTATTGCACGCATACTACCCGGGCTACTGGTGGGACCACACCGATCTGACGGTGGCCGTCCAGGCCGCACCCAACGTCGACCCCGTCTTCGTGACCGCGATCCGTGAGGCGATTGCGACCTGGAGCCGGGTCCTGTCCAAGCAGTTCCCAACGATCTCGCTGACCGACGTCACCGACACAGTGCAAACGCCGCATCAGGCGGACATCGTCGTCCATTATGTCCCCGATGCCGGCGGCGTGGTCTGGGGCGGCTATGCGGTCTGCGGAGCGCGCTACTGCAACAACGTCATCGTCCGCTCGGACGTCCCGGATCTCATCGACGTCGGCGTCCCGAACTACGACCCCGGGCGCGTCTACCGGGTCGCCCTCCACGAGTTGGGCCATGCCTTGGGGCTTGGCCACGCCGAGCCGCTGAACGAGACGAACGACCTCATGGGCTACGGCTGGAGCGTGCCGGAACCCGACACGACCCCGGTCCTGTCCACCTGCGACCTCAAGGCGTTGGCCGTGGTGTTCGAGTGGGCCGTCCTCGGGGCGTCCGAACCGTATCCGAGCAGTGTCAGCTCGGTGACCTGCTAGCCCGCGCGACACTCGCGGGGACCGTCCATCCCCGCGCGGCGACACCGGGGCGGGCATGCCGCCCCGGTGGTCCCGAGCGGTGATGTGGTCAGAGGCGATCAACGCGCTCCAGGTTCGCCGGTCGACCTCGATCACGGTCGTCATCAACAGCGACGCGTCGGAGACCGCCAGCAGGCAGTCGATTAAAGGGAGCCCAGCACATGACGACGGCTGACCCGATCGGATCACTTCGGGAGGCCACACGCACGATGTTGCAGTGGCAGCACCGCAACCTCCGAACCGTGGTCAGCTCGCTGAGCGCCGACGCGCTGAACTGGACGCCGGTGCCAGCGGCGAACTCGATTGCCGCCATTGTCGTCCACACGCTTGACGCCGAACGCGAACTCGTTGCCGCGGCTGCCGGCACCGTCATCGAGTACGACGGCACGGAGCGCTTCGGGTGTGCCGCCAGAAGCGCCGAGGAACTCCTGGCGCTGATCGACCGCACCGAGCAGGAGATCGACGGGTACCTTGACCAGCTGCGCGTCGACCACCTGGGGACGGACATCACGCGTCGAGGGTGGACCGCAATCGGCGCCTGGTGGCTGCTGCACGCGGTCGGCCACACCCGCGAACACGTTGGTCAGGCGCAGGTGACGCACCAGTGGTGGGAGCACCAGACGCAACAGTCGACCGCGATCGAGCGGTCGATCTAGCTTCGACGGAGTCAAGGATCGGTGGTGCTCCGACGCTGACCTCCAGGCGATGGGTGAGACCGCCACACCGTCGGGAATTGGGCGAACAGTCGGGTCGTCGAAAACGGTCTCAAAGCCCTCGGGGCGTGGTGAAAAAGTCGGCTTCCTGACGTGATGAACCTTTGATCCCGCCAAATCGATTCGAAACTAACCAAAATCGAGGTGCTCAGCTGCCATTTCGGTGCTTAAGGCGGGTTAGAAGGGTGCGCCGAGGCGTTTTTCACCACGCCGGTCGGAGCGTCTCGCAAAAGTCGATATGGCACCCCTGCACGACTCTGAACAGAGGTTAACGTGCTATTAACATTCAGGTTTTCTAATTGTACCGCATGTTGAGAGTGGAAACGGCGCAGCATCCGAACAATCAGACTTTTGCAAGACGCTCGTCGGTATGTGCGACAGCCGATCGATGACCGAGAGCAAGATCGGGTTTCCGCGTCGTGGCGAGTAATTGTCGCCCGAGGCTGTTTCCCTAGCGGCTGCCGCTATGGAGTTATGAGACGAGTGCACTACGGTCCCCGCAACGGGTGCGCCTCATCGTTTTGCACGGCGTTTCAACGATTGCCTGCGTGTCGCGGATTCCCCCATTTGGAAGCCGTACCGGTTTCCGTATGGAATCACGGTCGCGCAAACCGATTAGGCGCCCCCCCCAACCCGCGCGGTTCACGCCGTCGATCACGGCGCGCATGATATCGTCGTCGCATCCGCTCCGTGCAAAGGTCAGTGCCATGGCGGCGACCCCACCGTCCGACCATCGTGAATCAATCCCTCGTTTGACCATCCCGCGCACGCCACTGTTCGGTCGCGACGCTGAAGTCACCGCCGTCAGCGCGCTGCTGCTGCGCGACGATGTTCCGCTCGTCACGCTGGTCGGCCCCGGCGGTGTCGGCAAGACACGCCTGGCCCTTCACCTGGCCGAAGACTGCATGCGCGCTTCACGGATGGTGCTGTCGTCGTGGCATTGGCCGCGCTCACCGACCCCGCGCTCGTGCCGACCACGATCGTTCACGCGTTGGGTGTCCACGAGACGGGCAGTCAGTCGGTTGCGGCACAGTTGCGGGTGTATCTCGGGTCCCGACAGGTGCTGCTTGTGCTCGACAACGTCGAACAGCTCCTCGACGCGGCGTCGGTCGTGGCCGATCCTCCTGACAATCGACGCCGACCTGACGCTCCTCGTCACGAGTCGCGTCCCGTTGCGCTTGCAGGCCGAACGCGAGTTCCCGGTCCTGCCATTGGCGCTGCCCGCACCCGCCGTCGCGACCGTTGACGACCTTACCGCCAATCCCGCGGTCGCGTTGTTCGTCCAACGCGTGCAGGCTATCCGGCCCGACTACGTGCTCACGTCAGCGGACGCCGCGAGCGTCGCCGAGATCTGCCGCCAGCTGGACGGGTTGCCGCTGGCGATCGAACTGGCCGCTGCACGCATGCGCGTGTTGTCGCCCTCGGGATTGCTGGCGCGGCTATCGAACCGACTGGCGCTGCTGACAGGTGGTCCACGCGATCTGCCACCCGGCATCAGACGTTGCGCGACACGATCACCTGGAGCTATGACCTGCTCGGTCCAGCTGAGCAGCGGTTGTTGCGCTGCCTCGCTGTCTTCATTGATGGCTGCACGCTGACAGCTGCCCATTTCGTCGTGTTCGGCGCCGATACCGATGCGCGCGGCATGGGAGACGCCAAATCAGCCGGAACCCTCGCGACACTCGACACCGAGTCCGCGCTCCTCGATGGGTGACGGTGCTGGTCGAACACAGTCTGGTCCAGCAGACGGTGGGAGCCGACGGCGAGCCGCGCCTGCGCATGCTGGCCACGATCCACGAGTTCACACTCGAGCGCTTGCGGGCGAGTCCTGAGGAACCCTTCTCCGGCAGCGGCATGCGACGTTCTACAGCGAACTGGCCGCTCATGCCGCGCGCTGGGTCGAAGATGCCGACCAGACGTGGCTGGATCGGTTGAGCCGGAACGTGAGAACCTGCGTGCGGCGCTGTCCTGGCTGCAGGCTCACGGCGATACCCAGGCGTGCCTGCAACTGGTGGGCGACCTGCGTGGCTTCTGGTTCGCGCGCGGCTCCCTGTCTGACGGCTGGGCACAGATCGAGACGGTCCTCGCAATGCCGGGCGCAGAGCGACCGACCCGCGCGCGGGTCCACGCACTCGCGGCGGCCGGTTTTCTGGAGACCTGGCGTGGGGACCCAACCCGGGCTATCGCCGACAACACGGAAGCGCTCGCGATCTGTCAGATGCTGGGGATGGGGAGCCACAGCCCTGGCTGCTGCTGTCCAATGGGTTCGCGCTGACGGGCATGGGTGACACCGAACGCGCAGCCCAGTCGTTTGAGCAGGCGCTGGTGCTGGCGCGCGAGGTTGGCGACGATGTCAATGCCGCCCGCGCGTTGGTCAATCTGAGCTGGCAACTCGTCGAGCCACAGGATGTTGTCCGACGACAGGCACAGCTCGACGATGCCCGACGTTCGCACGCGCCGCCGGTCATCCGGGGACGATCCACCTGTGCCGAACCGGTCTCGCCTGGCTCGCCCTTGATCGCGGGGACTATCTGCAGGCGGCCGTCGAGTTCGAGGAGACGTTGGCGATCAGTGCGAACAGTGGCTGGCAATGGCAACTGACTCAGCAGTTCGATGGCATCGCACGGCTGGCACAGGTGACGGGACAGCACACGGCTGCCGCACACCTGCTCGGTGCACACGATGCGCTGCGCGAGCAGGCAGGCATGCCGATTCTCGTCGATGAGGGCGCCAGTCTCGACCAACTGCGCACTGCCGTGTCTATGGCCATCGGCGATGACGCCTATGCGGCAGCGGTCGCCATCGGGCAGACCATGCCACGTGACGACGCGATCACCGCGGCGCACGCCGTCCTTACACGCGTCATCGCATCCGAGAGCGGTGTCAGCGCGGCAGGTGACTCAGTTCGGGGTGACACGACCGCGCGAGCCGGACGAGATCGGCACGATCTGTCACCACGTGAACTGGACGTATTGCGGCTGCTCGTTGAGGGTCAGTCGGATCGCGAGATTGCCGAGCAACTCTTCATCAGCTATCGCACCGTCACGACCCACGTGCGCAGCATCCTCAACAAGCTGGGCGTCGACTCGCGGACGGCCGCCGCCACCTATGCCGTCCGACATCATCTGCTTGGCTCTACGTAGCCCTACGTATTCCCGCTGCCTCCGTAGTCTCCTCGATGTGCCCGCAGACCGGTCGGCGCATGCTGTGTTCGTGGTCGACGGAGATGCCGGCGACACCGAAGGAGATACAGCGAAGGAGTTCCACCATGCAGGCAACCGTTCGTCCGAATGCGTCAGGATACGATCGCCTCAAGCTCGCGCTGATCACAGCCGGCCTGCTGGTGACGACACTCGCCGGCGTGGCAGCGTGGCAACTGAGCCAGGAGTCGCACACCACCGCAACCAGTTCCACCGCAGACCAGGTCGTGGCTCACCACCCGACTGACCGGCCGTTCCGGGTCATCGTCTCGGCACCGGCGATGACGATGCAGCAGTTCTCCGCCGCGAAGGAAGCGCGCCAGGACGCGCTCGAACTCGAGACATCGACACGTGCGGCACAGGCCGCGCAGCACTGGCAATTCGACATGGACCGGCAGGATCTCATCGACACCATGCGGGGCAATGACAGCAATCGTGTGCAGGAGGCGCTGCGCCGCTACTACGCACACAAGGAGGCGCAGATCGACGCACGACCGTAAGTGACGACGCAACCCACAGCCAGGCAGGAGCGCCTCGATCCAGAGGCGTTCGTGCCCGTCTGGATCCGACACCATCGTGCTCGATCGTCGTACGTCGAGAGGACGCGGCCGTCATGGCGGTCAGATTGCAGCCACGATCCACACCGACCACCGACACACAACGATCACTTCCCGCAGGCATGGATGGATTCGCGGACGATGTCCGCCTGTCGCTCCAGGAACTGCACGCCGTTGAACGATCGCTCACGGCGACGCTCACTCAGGTGCACGTCAGTCTGCAACGGTGCGAGCGTGTGCTGGCCAGCCTCGACGCCGTCGGGTTGGAAGCAGCACCGATCGACACCACCCAGTGCACGTCCAGCGGTCTGACGGTGAACAGGCTGCGTGCTCGCCCGCTCACCGTCCGTGAGTCGCGAGGTGTTGCAGTTGATCGCCGCTGGTCTGAGCAATCGCGAGATCGCCGACCGCCTCTTCCTCAGCCCGCGGACCGTCGAGCGCCACATCGCCAACCTCTACCGCAAGCTGGATGTCCACAGTAAGGCGGAAGCGATGGCCTACGTCTGGCACGTCGACCGCGCCTGACGGGCGGCGACGCGCCACCGGCCCCATGCGAATTACATATGGCAATTACATATCTGCACGGATGCGGTGATGCGCGGATGGTCTCAGGATGAGACCTGTCGAGGGATTCGCAGGACGTTGACGAGACTGTTCGCCAGCCCCCGGCGGATCCCTCGGTACCCCGTCGTTGTCGTTCCGTCGCACAAGGAGGTCCCATGCGATCGTCACGACCCGTTATTGGCGCTGTCGTGCTGGTGCTCCTGCTGCTGAGCGTGGCCCCAGCTGCGTTCGCCGCACCGCCGACCGAGTTCCCAGTCGCATTCACGATCGATCCGGCGATCTGCTCGGACATCGAGAGCACGGTGACCGGCACCGGGATCTGGCGCGAGGTGACCCACACGCGCGTCGGCAAGGACGGTCTGACCTATGTCGTCTACACAGCGACCGCGCACGGCACCGCCGTTGATGAAGCGGGAACGACGTATCGCTTCACCTATGCCAATCACCAGATGTATGCGATGCCCGACGACGGGTCACCGTTCGAGGTCCGGATGAACGACCAGTTCAACCTGGTGGCCGCCGGTGGCGCGAACGATATCCACGTCGGCTTCGTCGCCATCATCACCACGACCTCGCCAACGGACTTCAGCTCGGCCAGTTTCGAGTTCATCAACCAGCATGGCTACGAGGGGCCGGGCTTCCCACCGTGTGATCCGATCTAAGCCGTCACAGGCCGGGCGTCGTCCGGCGGTGTCCGGAACACCGTTGACGCCGCGATCCGGCACACGAGACCGACGCACGACCGTGAGGTGGTGCCTCAAGCGGTGCCGCCTCACTCGTCTCTCGATGCGCACGACTGAGCACGACATTCGCTGGTCACGAGGGAAGGATCGGCCACGGCATGGGTGCATTCCCGCGATCGACGTTCTTCCTGCTGTTCGCCGGCGTCGTCCTCGTGCAAGGCGTCCACGTCGTCGAGCACGTGATCCAGTTGGTGCAGGTGTATGTGCTGGGCGTGCCAGACGATGACGCGCTGGGGCTGCTCGGCGCCGTCTTCCAGTTCCAGGGCACCGAGGAGTGGCTGCATCTGGTCTTCAACGTCAGCTACCTCCTGGCGCTCTACCTGCTGCTCGTCCCACTCTGGCGGCTGGTGCCAGAGCGCATCCCGGCCTGGGCATTCTGGTCGTTCCTGGTCTGGAGCGTCGGACTCGAGAGTTGGCATGTCATCGAGCACCTGGTCATCATCGCCAACGTCCTCCGCAACCACGGCTGTCCCTGCCCGGGGATCGGGGATCGGGCGCTCGGGATCACCGACACGGTGCTGCACTTTGGCTACAACCTGGTCGCCTTCCTGGGGCTGCTGGTGCCGTTCGTGTATGTCACGCGCCGTCACCTCCCGTCGGCCATGGCGCAGGGGACAGCGGCCACGGGATGACTCCGCGGACACAACCGTCCTCGACGATCCAACGCATGTCTGTCCATCGTCGCCTGCACCGTGTGTGTCCTGAATGACACCGCGACACAACGGTCGAGCGCCACGACGCGGACCGGCCTCCCACGCCGAGGCAGTGTTTGGGGTCTTACAAATGTCCGTATGCGCAACACCTGGCCAGCAGTCGTGTGCCGGGCCAGGTTCCGCATGCTGACGGGAATCGCGTGCCAGCGGTGTCTCACTTGCTGTCTAAGGTGGTGAGTTCTGAGACACGCGGTACGAGGCCGCACTGGGGCGACATGGTTGACGTCGATGATGCTGTGCGCGCATGATGGGCGCTACCGTCGATACGCATCATGCTTCAGGGGCCGTTTCCATGGTTGCTGTCCTGCACCCTGACGCCCAGCGTCAGCCACTCCCGCGACCACGCACGCCCCTGATCGGACGCGCTGCCGAGGTCGCCGCGCTCCGTTCCCTGCTTGCCCGTGACGACGTGGCGCTGGTCACGCTGACCGGACCGGGTGGCGTTGGCAAGACGCGCCTGGCGTTGGAGGTTGCGGCCGGCCTGGCCACCGACGACGGCGCCAGCGTCGCGTTCGTCCCGCTGGCGCCGTTGGCCGACGCGGCACTGGTGATCCCAGCGATCGCCCGCGCCCTTGGACTGCGCGGCGCCGATGGGCAGGGGCTACTCGGACACCTTCACGCCTGGCTTGCCCCACGCCAGCTGCTGCTCGTCTTGGACAACTTCGAGCACGTCACCGGCGCTGCCCCGGCGCTCACGCCACTACTGGACGCCTGCCCGCACCTCCAGCTCCTGGTGACCAGCCGCGGCCCGCTGCGCCTATCCGGGGAGCAGGAGTTCCCCGTCGCGCCGCTGGCCGTGCCGGCGGCTGCCGTCGAGCACTCGCTGGCCGCGGTGGAGCAGCATGCGGCCGTCACGCTGTTCGTCGCAGCGCGCACGCGCGATGCGTCCCGACTTCGTGCTCACCGAGTCCGACGCGCCGGTGGTCGCCGCGATCTGCCGCCAACTCGACGGGTTGCCGCTGGCACTGGAGCTGGCCGCGGCGCGGCTCAAGGTCCTCTCACCGGCCAGCCTGCTGGCCTCCCTCTCCCAGCGCCTCATGATCCTGACCGATGGTCCGCGCGATGCCCCGGCGCGCTTGCAGACCATGCGCAACGCGATTGCCTGGAGCTATGCGCTGCTCACGCCGGCCGAGCAGGCACTCTTCCGCCAGCTGTCGGTCTTTGTCGGCGGCTGGACGCAGGAGACCGCTGGCGCGGTCGCCACGGTGGAGATCGAGCTGCTCGATGGGCTCACCGCACTGCTCGACCACGGCCTGGTGCGTCGGATCGCCGGCGCGGATGATGAGCCACGCTTCGAGATGCTGGAGTCGATGCGCGCGTTTGGGATCGAGCAACTGGTGGCCAGTGGTGAAGACGCTGCCACCCGCGCACAGCATGCCGCGGCGTTCGTGCAGCGCGTATGCGAGGTGTGGGCGCCGTTCGAGCGACCGATGGACCGCGATCGGTTGCAGCTGGAGTACGACAACATTCGCGCGGCCCTGGCTTCCTGCAGGTCCCAGGATGATGGCGAGCGTGGGTTGCAGTTGGTGGTGGCGCTGGGCTGGTTCTGGCTGCAGTATGCCCTCCAGGAAGATGGCGCCAGCTGGATCGCCAGCTTCCTGAGCCAGTCGGCAACCGACCCCGTCGCTGGAGCGCGCCTGGGCTATGAACTGGGCCGCCTGGCTGACCTTGTACCAGGGGGAGGCGCAGCAGAGCCGGGACTGGGCGCAAGCCGCGTTGGACGTCTACGCGCACCTCGACGAGCCACGCCACGCCCTGCACCCGTTGTACTGCCTCGGCGTTGCCAGCCAGCGCCTGGGTGACGAGGCGGCAGCTCAGACGCATTTCGAGCGCGGCATTACGCTGGCGCGCAGGCTGGAGCAGCCAGTCACGCTCGCGCGGTTTCTCAACAGCCTTGGTGCCCTGTACCACTGCCAGGGCGACGTCGCCCGCGCCCGACCGTTGTACGCCGAGAGTCTCAGTCTCGCGCGCGCACACCCCTGGGACGTGGTCCTGGTGGATGTCCTCGGGAATCTGGGCCGGTTGGCCGCGCAGCGCGGAGACGATCGGCAGGCGGCAGCCCTATTCCACGAAGCGCTGGTGCTTGCGCGCGATGCGAAGCGCACGCGCCAACAGCTGGACATCGTGGAGTCCATCGGCGAACTGGCGGGCGCCCGCGGCCACCACGCGTGCGCGGCTCACCTCCTCGGTGGCGCGGCGACGCGTCGTCGTCACGACGGGGTCCCGCTGGCACCGCACGAGCGACCGCGCTACGACGCCGTGTTGACGGCGGTGCAGGCGGCGCTTGGGGACGCGGCGTATGAGACGGCGTGGTCCGCAGGCGCGACGCTCGCCTTGGCGGCTCTGATCGTGGCGGCGTTGGAGGAGGTTGCACCGCGCGCCGAACACGGCGGTCAGCGCCGGGAGTGACGCTCACGCGTCGCGAGCGCGACGTGTTGCGTCTGGTCGCCCAGGGGCTGACCAATCCGGAGGTGGCGGCGCAGCTGTATCTGAGCCAGCGCACCGTCAGCTGGCACCTCTGCACCATCTTCCGCAAGCTGGGCGTGCACTCGCGCGCCGCTGCCACCCGCCTCGCCATCGAGCAGCACCTGCTCTGATCGCAGCACTGCTGCCGCACGCCGTAGCGACTGCCTGCGCAGCTCCTGGACAATACGCTCACGGCGCCGCACGACAGCTGGTGGCCCGGTAGACCAGGGTCTGCCCCACGCAGAACCCAGTATGTCGCCCTCCTGAAACCCCGTCATCTCCCTGGTATGCGGGACCGCCGGTGGCGGTCTAGAGTGGACGGCACACCGCGCGGCATCTGCACCGTGGCGCTGGCGGTTGTCGGGCACTCGCGTGCGGTCGTCGGCATGCGTCCCACGCCGCCGGTCGGCGGCAGCGCACGAAGGGAGAGGAGCCATCGATACACGAGGCACACAGTGCACACTGTCGCGCCGTCACCACGCCTTCACTCGGGACCGAAAGGAAACGCGCATGTCCAGTCGCACACGGTATCGTCTGCTCCTCGTCCCACTCGCGCTGCTCCTCGCGTTCGGCGGGATCATCCCGACCGACGGCGGCGCCGTCCACGCCGGTCAGCGGCACCTTCACGATGACGTCAGTCACCTTTAGCAATGTGCGGCTGGCCGGCGGCAACACGATGATCGACCTGGACGCGACGATCGCCTACACCGGCACGTTCACCGGCACCTCGGTCGTCGAGGGCCACTTGATCATCCATGCCGACGGGAGCGCCAACTTCCATGACGTCGAGACCTTCACCGGGACGGTGAACGGTGTGCCTGGCACCGTCACCTGGAACCTCACTGGTGGCGGGGGTCTCGCCACCGCCTACTACGGCACCGCCGTCATCGTAAGCGGGACCGGCGCGTTGGCTGACCTCCATGGGGTACTGCGCCAGGTGGGACAGGTCGATGACCCGCTCGCCGGGCCGTACGGCACCTATACCGGCGAAATCCACTGACTGGCGCGGTCATCTGTTTCGGCACTTGGGGCGCTCACATCTCGACCTGCACTTCGTAGTCAATCGTCCTGAATATGAGGCGATGTGCCGCTCGGTGGGGATCCAGTCGGGCTGGCGGGTGTTGGATGCAGGCTGTGGCCCTGGGGGCTTCCTCCCCATTCTCGCTGATCTGGTTGGTCCTGGCGGCAGCATCGTCGCCATCGACCTCGCCCCGACTGGAGTTTCCCGGTTTGGTAGACAGTTCATCGCTTGCGGTGGAAGATGCGTCCTTTCGAGTCTGCCGCGTCATGATGGTCATCGTCACTCGGCCACGTGAACCTGGGTCTCAAGCTGACACTTCGTCATATGAGATGCCCCGCATACATGCGGTCGTGGGGACAGATTCGAGCAAGGCTCCAAGACTCGTCACGACATGAGCAACGCAGCGCGATCTCAACGTCGGCCGATCTGCTGTATTGCCTGGGTCGCTTGCCGTAGACTGCTCCCCACGGTGTACCGGCGTTCCATCCTGACCCGCCTGGTGTGCATCACGATCGAGGAGGTGATCCCGGTGGCAGCCTTCATCATCGAGGAACTGCTCCAGGTCCGTGACCCGGCGCAGCTAGCGGTCTACCTCGACCAACTCCCAGCAGTACTCGCCGCGGCTGGCGGTGCCGCTCGCGTCGCTGTGACCGACCCGGTCACGACCCTCGAAGGAGACTGGCACCCCGTCGGCATCGGCGTCGTCGAGTTCGCGGATCTCGCCCAGGCGCGCGCTTGGTGGACCGCGTCGGCGTCCACACCGTTCAGCAAGGCGCGCCAGGCGGCCGCGCGCTTCACCACCCTGCTGGTGTCAGGCTTGGCGGACGAGGCTGGCCCGCGCGCCGGGCCGGTCGCCGTTGTACTGACTGAACGGCTGGCCGGTTCATGGCACCGGGACGAGCCCGACCTGAACGCGTATACCGACGCCAACATCCCGCTGATGGAGCGGCACCACGGGCAATATCGGTCGTACCGCAGCCGGCCGTTGGAGGTACTGGAGGGCAGCTGGGCTGGGCACGATCAGGGGCTGACCCTGAGCGAATTTCCCGATCGCGCCCATGCCGAGGGCTGGTACCACGATCCAGAATACGAGCCATGGCGGGAGCTCCGTCAAGCCCACAATACGAACCAGATCGTGCTCTGCGGTCGGTAGCGCCCTGCGACCGTCTTGACACCGCTGCTGCAAACCCCCGGGCAGCTCATATGGCGAGGTGTGGTTCTAACCAAAATCCGGGGATCGCCGAACCCATCAGCTTGGAATGCCGTCGTAATGGCTGAAGCGATGACGGTACCAAACGAATTCCCCAAGGTTGTTGGTCGAACCATCGAGCCACGAGGGGCTTGACAATCGAGCACACCAGTTCTACATTAAACGTACGTTTAAAAGGACCGTTACATTGGATGATTTCTTGACAACACAGCAGACGCACGAGCGTGTGGGCAGGTCGACCCGTGCGACGATTCTCGAGACGGCGGCCAACATTCTTGCCCGAGATGGTTATGGAGGACTGACGGCACGGACCATTGCAGCGGAAGCTGGAACGAATGTCGCGCTGCTCAACTATTACTTCGGCTCGAAGGCAAAGCTCTTGCTGGAGATCTTCGAGCATCTCGACCGCGAGAAAGTAGCCCGACAGCGGCAGATGTACGAGGATCCGGACACGCCGCTGAGCTGCAAGTGGCGCACAGCCGTCGCCTTCTACCGTGACGACCTGGCCGACGGCTACGCGCGGGTGATGCAGGAGTTGTACACCCAAGGGTACGCCGACCCGGCAGTAGGCGAACGTGTCCGCGCACGGATGAATGGCTGGCGCGCGCTGCTACGGGAGGTTGCCCAGCGCTACTTGCCGGGCCTGGGAATTGACCTGCCGCCGGAACGCATTGCCAGCGTGGTCGTTACCTTCTGGTT
Source organism: uncultured Chloroflexia bacterium (assembly GCA_963763325.1). GTDB lineage: Bacteria > Chloroflexota > Chloroflexia > Thermomicrobiales > CFX8 > JBBECJ01. Next base: position 9,268 of record CAVXOL010000018.1, on the reverse strand, counting down.
GGGCATGGAGGTGCAGCACCTGGCCGGGGCAGGCGAAGAGGACGGCGAGTTCTTCGCCATTCTCGACTTCGTCGGTGACTGGCTCGAAGCCCGCGAACGGGAGGCCGCTGGCGTGGCTGACGGCTGATCCCCGCGCGAGTCTGACGGGAACGGAGCGGTCCAGCATGCGTGCCCTCGAACCCACACTGTCCGGCTCTGCCCTCAACCCACACGATGGCGTCAGGAGCGCCTACGAGGTTTTCGGTCCACTCGACGCGCCCGCGACCGTCGTCCTTCTGCCCACCTGGAGCATCATCCACAGCCGCATCTGGAAGTTCCAGGCGCCGGTGTTCGCCCGCTGGGGGCTGCGCGTCATCACCTTCGACGGCCGCGGCAACGGCCGCTCTGACCGGCCGCCACGCGGATACGCGGTCGGCGACTATGTTGCCGATGTGCTCGCAGTCCTTGATGCCCTCGCCATCGCGCGTGCCGCGTTGGTCGGGTTCTCGGCTGGCGGACGCTGGGGCATCGAGTTTGCCGCGCGGTATCCCGAGCGCGTTACTCGCCTGCTGCTGGTCGCGCCGGACACCTCCTTCAATGTGCCCCTGTCGGATGCGGTCCTGGCCGAGTTTCTTGCTGAGCCGCCCGCCGGAACCGATCCGCCACCCTGGAGCGCCGCGTCGTTTCGGCGGGACTACCCGGCGTTCCTCGAGTGGTTCTTCCACAGGGTGTTCAACGAGCCACACTCCACCAAAGCGATCGATGATTGCATCTCCTGGGGCATGGAGACGGACGGCGAGACGATGATCGCGACCCAGGTCGACCGCGCCGGGGAAGATACCGCACGGTTCCTGTCGCAGGTGCGTTGTCCGGTGCTGATCGTCCACGGGATGAACGACGCGGAGACCCCGGTCGGGATCGGCAAGGCGATCCATGCGGCGCTCCCGCAGTCGCAACTATTGCTTATCGAAGGCGCCGGCCATGCCACGCACGTTCGCGACCCGGTGCACTTTAACCTCGCCGCCCGCGAGTTCCTGGCCCCGGAGTTGCCCCTACCACCCGAACGGCATTGGACGCGGGCGATGGCACGCCGCACCAAGCGCGCGCTCTTCGTCAGCAGCCCGATCGGTCTCGGCCACGCTCAGCGCGATGTCGCGATCGCTCGCGAGTTACGCGCGCGCGTGCCTGGCCTGGAGATCGACTGGCTGGCCCAGGACCCGGTCACGGGGTGCTTGAAGCGACCGGCGAGCGCATCCACCCCCTCAGCGGCGAGCTAGCCGGCGAATCGCGCACATCGAGGCCGAAATGGCCGGCGAACATACCCTGCACCTCTTCCGCGCCTGGCGGAATATGGACGAGATCCTGCTGGCCAACTTCATGTCTTTCTCGACGCCGCGCGTGAGGGCGAGTACGATCTCTGGATCGGCGATGAGGCCTGGGATGTCGACTACTACCTCCACGAGAACCCGGAGTTGAAGACCGCGCCGTTCGTCTGGCTGACCGACTTCGTCGGCTGTGTGCCGGCGGAACCGGACCCGGACGAGACGCGACCCGTTCCTCACCGCCGACTACAACGCCGAGATGATCGCGCAGGTCGAACGCTACCCACGGGTACGCGACGCCGCCACTCTTCATCGGCGATCCGGAGGACATCATTCCCGACCGCTTTGGCGACGGGTTGCCCCTCGATCCGCGAATGGACCGAGCGGCACTATCACTTCTCCGGCTACATCACGCCCATTCGACCCGCAAGCGCTTCGGCGCCGCGCGCGTGCTGCGCGAGCGATACGGACTCGCCGGGGATGAGCCGGTCGCCGTCGCAGCGGTCGGAGGCACGAGCGTCGGGTTGGGACTACTCCGGCGGATCTCGCCGCCTTCCCTACATCCACGCTGCGCGTACCCGACCTGCGGCTAGTCGTCGTCCGGGGGCCGCGCATCGGCGCGGACGATCTGCCGGAACTGCCGGGCATGGAGTATCGCGACTACGTCCACAACCTCTACGAATTGCTGGCGGCCGGCGATATAGCGCTCGTGCAGGGCGGCCTTTCCACGACGATGGAACTAGTCGCTGCGGGTCGGCCATTCCTCTACTTCCCGCTCACCGGGCACTTCGAGCAGAACCGCCACGTCGCCTAGCGGCTGGAGCGCTATGGCGTGCCGGCTTCGCGCCGAATCCCGTTCGCCGAAGCGAGCCCGGAGACGATCGCCGCGCGCCTGGCCGTCGCGCTCGCCGAGTCGGTCACCTACCGGCGAGTCGAACCTGGAGGTGCGCGGCGGGCGGCGGAGCGCATCGCGGCGCTGCTGTAGTGCGAAAGGAAGCGACGATGTTCACGAGGGCGCCGCCAGTGTTCGCGGACGGTCGAGCAGCACCCAGTCATGACCCGATCTTGAATGGAGGACGCGATGACCGCACACCATCACGACCACGAGCACATCGGCGTTGGGTTTGCGTCACCCGCTGAGGCGATGGCCGCGCCACCCGAGGAGTTCGTCTACGTTGCCGCGCTGCACACCGGCACCGGCGTGGATGCGCCCGACTTCCTGGCGGTCGTCGATGTCAACCCCGACTCCGACGTCTACGGCCAGATCACCCATCGCACGCCGGTTGCAACGACCGGTGACGAGTTGCACCACTACGGCTGGCAGGTCTGTTCCAGTGCCTGCCACTCGACCACCAACCTGCAACGCGAGCACCTGATCGTTCCCGGTTTCACCTCCGGCAACCTGCACATCGTGAACGTGGGGCATGACCCGCGCAAGCCGGAGATCGACCGGGTCATTTCCGGTGACGAGATCGCGCGCAAGACCGGGCTCACGTCCCCACACACGGTCCACTGCATGCCCGGCGAGATCGTGACGATCTCGATGCTTGGTGACCGCAATGGTGACGCGGCCTGCGGCTTCGCCATTCTGGACGCGAAGACGTTCGATATTCTCGGCCGGTGGGACGTGGATACCGGCGACGCACACTTCAACTACGATTTCTGGTACCAGCCACGTAAGAACGTGATGGTCTCCAGTGAGTTCGGCGCGCCCAACGCCTACGCTGGCGGCTTCACCCTCGACGATGTCGCTGCGGGTAAGTACGGGCAGCATATCCACTTCTGGGACCTTGCCGAAAAGACGGTCACCCAGACGATCGATCTGGGAGCCGAAGGACTCGTCCCGCTCGAGGTGCGCTGGCTGCACGACCCGGAGGCGGACGAAGGCTACGTCGGCGCTGCCTTGTCGAGCGCCATGTTCCGCTGGTCACGCGAGAATGGCGGCTATCGCACCGATAAGGTCATCCAGGTCGACGGGGTGGAAGTGGCCGGCTGGCCGTTCCCGGTTCCTGGCCTGATCACCGACCTCGTCGTGTCGATGGACGACAGGTTCCTGTACTTTTCAAACTGGCTGCACGGCGACTTGCGTCAGTACGACATCAGCGACCCGGCCAATCCAACGCTCACCGGACAGCTCTGGCTGGGAGGCGTCATCGGCCACCCGAGCGATGCCCCCTGGCCACTGGCGGGCGGACCGCAAATGCTGCAACTCAGCATGGATGGCCGGCGGCTGTACGTCACCAACTCACTCTACTCAGCCTGGGACAACCAGTTCTACCCCGGCATGGACTCCTGGATGCTGAAGATCGATTGCGATCCAGCTGGCGGAATGACACTGGACGAACGCTTCAAGGTGGACTTCGGCTCGGCCCGTGGCCACGAAATCCACTTGCCGTCCGGCGACTGCACGACGGAGATCTTTCCGTAGAGACGCGCCCTCGCTCCCGTCCCCTCGCCCATCCCGATGGGCGAGGGGAGAGGACCTGCCATGGTCGCCACCGTCTCCGTCTCCCAGGCGTTGCGCGTGGTGCTCGCCACGGGGAACCTGCAGGCGACGATCTCCATCGATGACTCCCTCGCCCCTCGTGAATAGGCGTTCGAGCGCGAGGACGACATCGCCGACGATGGGCTGACGACATGAGACGCGCTGGCTAACAGCCACCCAGCAGACATGTGTCTCACATACGACGGGCGCGGTGAAAAAGGGTCATCATCACGGTTGCAGCGCTGAGCATCAGGGCGTCAATCGCAATGCTGCGAACCTCAGCAGCCTCACCGCGTCCGAAGCGCGGCTCCCGGCCGGTTATACGGAGCACAGGTAGCACCCGGAAAGCTGCGTCGTCCCCAGCCGGTGGCGCTGAGCCAGCGCTTCAGGTTCTGGCCGGTCGCCACCACGAGTGCTTGGATGTTGACGTTCGCCAGGCCGCGTAGCCGAAACCGGTGTAAGCCATGCCACTGCTTGGCCTCGGCGAAAAGCCCTTCAACCCAGATGCTGCGCTTGCGCATCGCCCGCTTGAAGGCCGGCGTGTCGCGATAGCCGCGGACTCGCTCGAGAGACGCTTCGTGAAAGGAACGTCTGAGCAACCGTCCCTGGCTGCTCGTCGTGCATTGCTCCTTCACCGGACACGCATTGCAGGCTGTCGCTCGTGCTCGATACAACCACTGCTCGCCCTTCTGGTCGGTCCAACGCAGATGCAGCGTTTCCCCTTGCGGGCAGCGATACACGTTCTCTACGGGATCATAGGTAAAAGCGGCGCGCTTGAAGCGCTTGGAGGACTTGTCCCATTCCGGCAACGGGACATAGGCACGGATGTCCGCATCTTCAAGGGTCCGGATGTTGGTGGTGGTGGCGTATTTGGCGTCCGCAATCAGGCGCTCGGGCTGCAGTTTGCGCCGGAACCTCGTGCGAGCGAGCTGGTCCAGCAGCACCATGTTCTCAGCGACATCGCCGGGTGTCACGAAGGCGTGCAGGATGATACGTGCCTTTCCACCATCGACCAGATAGTGGTCCTGGTAGCCAAGCACCGTGCGACCATCGCGCAGCTGCATCGCTGCCGCATCGGGATCGGTCTGACTGATCTTCCGATCGCTGATCCGCTGATAGGGCCCGGATGGCGGCCGATGAGGATCGAGCCGACAGGTCTCCAGCAGATCCCACCGGGTGGGTTCTTCAACCGGGCCATCAGGTGCTTGCTCCACGAGCGTTCCTGCGTCGAAGAGCGCAACGAGATGGTCGTCAACGACGATCTTCAGGCGTGGTATCAGGGAGTCCATCGCCGCATTGCCGGGAACGCGAGTCGCATCGGCCAATACTTCTCGGCCCCAGATCAGGTCGGCCTCCGCACACAGATCGACCACATGCTCGAAGAAGCGGCGAAAGACGGCCGGCCGAGCCGCTGGCGGATCTTCACGAGACTGGAGCGGTCTGGCAACGGCTCATCGAGATGATAGCCAAGATACCAGCGGTGCGCCAGATTGAGGCTGGCGATCTCGACAAGCTGCCGCTCGGAGCGGATCCCTTCAAAGAACATGATGAGGTGGAACCGGAAGAACACGACCGGATCGATGGAGGGACGACCGCAGATTCGCATAGCACTCGGTCACCCAAGAGCGGACGAAGGAGAGGTCGAGTGCTGCATCGAGGTGGCGATAGAAGTGGTCGGCTGGAACGAGCCGTTCGAGGGAGACGACAGCCAGCCGATCGAGATCGCGGTGTTTGGGTGGTCCAAGCATGGCAGCACCTCAGCAGGGGTGACGGGTCAAGCGTCATCCTAACCTGCTGCGAACCATCCTTTTTCACCGGGCCCGTCGGTATTTGCGACGGCTCGTCGATGGCCGGGGCGGGTGGGCAGTTTCCGCATGCTGATAAGGAAGACGGCGTTGGGGATGTCTCCATAGCTGCATGCGCCGATGAGTTCTGAGACGAGCTACAAGCGACGGAGCGCCAGTACTGCACCATGGTGACCAGCCCCTGTTGCCCGAGGACGCCGGCCTCCGGCCGGACGTACAACTCAGGCCGCATCTGCGGCATCGCCAGGAAGACCGGCACCAGCGGGACCCGCGTTGCGTTGGTCCATCGGCCCGTGCGTAGTGTCGGCATGGGATCTCCGTTCGAGCGGTGAACCGATTGTGAGGGCTGGATGCTGTGCCACGGCGGTCTGTGCCACATGGTCGATGTCACACATGCGGCCCAGGAGCGTTCTTTCCAGCACCAGTCCAGCACCAGTCGCGTCGTTCGCACCGATCGGAGCTCCCGTGATCGCTGCACTCTCACCGTCCACCTGGCGCATGGTGGCGCTGACGACCCTTGCGGCCGTCGTTGCGATGGTCGTCCTCAGTGTCGCCGTCGCCAGCGCCGCCGCCACCTACGGCTGGTCGAGCGAGATCGAACACACCGCCGGCCATACCGCACTGGCCGTCCCGCTGTTGGTGCTCGTCGTCGCAGCCGTGCGGCTGTGGCCGGCACCACGGCCGACGCTGAGCGCTCGCCGCGCCCGGCTCCTGATCGTCGCTGGGCTGGCCGTGGTCAGCCTCGGACAACTCTGCGAAGCGCTTGGTGCGTTTGGATATGCCGACGATGAGCGGACGCACCCGCTGCTCGCAACGCTCCATGACATCGGCGTCCTGGTCGGACCGGTGGGCTTGCTGGTGGTCACGGTCGGCGTCGCGCTGACCCTGCATCGGTCGTCGCGGGGTGTGGGTGTCGCCGACGTCGCGATTGTTGGACTTGGCGTGGTCGGCATCGCTGGGTTGTTTTTCGGTATCCCGGTGCCGCTCGCTGTGGTGCTGGTCGTCGGCGCGGTGGCCATCACCATCGTCCGGACCAAGCGATCACGTCGGGTTGCTGCCGAACGCACTGACGACACGAACACCGACCGATAGCGTACCGGACCCGCGTCGCCCTGCTCACGCCGCGACCGCGAGTGCCACCGCCCCACCCTCCACCTGGACAGTGATGGCTCCCGGTTCCTGGGCGAGGACGACACCCGCCGCTGCGCCGCTCCCGTCGTCAGCCAACGGGATCAAGGGATTGGCTCGGGAGACATGCTGCCTACGACGATGACCCGCATAGGATAGCGACACCGCACGAGTGTCTCGTGTCAGTCGAACGAGGAGGCTGGGTGGGATATCCCCCCCAGCCTCCTCTTTCCAGAGGTGCGGTGTGTCACTTCCTTGGCTGGCATCACAACCGATACACGACTTGCGTGCGCGGTTGTGGTGCGGCTCAGAGCTCAGTGCGGGTTTCGCTCTTGACGGCGTCGGACTGGTCGTTGGCGATTCCACCGCTGGTGTTGAGCAGGAACCAGTCCTGTCCGAGTCCGCCGGTGATCGTGTCGACCGCGCTGTCATCAACAACGGTCCGTCCGCTGCCAGTGGCCGTCAGCAGCGTGGTGCCATTGCGGCCACCTGACGTGGACCCGGTGAGGTGCGCCACCCGGGCAGCGTAGCCCAGGTCCGTGCGGGTCCACTCGGCCTGCAGCCCGCAAAGCGCGCCAACCGTGGAGACGGCGTCGTAGGCGGTGGAGCCGGCGATGAGGATGTCGTCACCGTTGCCTCCGTCGAGGGTGTCGGCACCGGTGCCGCCGACGAGGATGTCGCGGCCGTTCCCGGCCGAGAGCCGGTCGTCGCCGTCACCGCCAAACTGCATGCCGTGGCCCTTGCCGCCGGTGATGGTGTCGTTGCCGGCTCCGCCGTAGATGATCCGTGGCAACGTGAGCTTACTGTCGACGGTCACGGTGTCGTTCCCAGTCTGGGCCAGTACGATAAGCCGCCCCGTGGGCGTAAACGACCCACGCGACTGCCCGTTGATGGTGACGCTGACTGACCCGGCCGTGGCGCCCGCGAGGATCGTGATCGTGTCGTTGCCGCCCGTGCCTCCCACGACCAGATCAGTGCCATCGCACACCCCGCTGACCAGCTGGACGCCAGCAACGGTGAGGTTGAAGTTCTGGCTGGCGTCCGGGGAGATCCCATTGCTGGCCCTGATGACGATCGGGTAGGCGCCAACCGTCCCGACAGCCGGGGTGCCGGCGAGGGTCGCGGTACCGTTATGGTTGTCCGTGAACGTTACGCCGGCCGGCAGTATGCCGGTCATGGTCAGCGTCGGCGTCGGGAACGCGCTGGTGGTGGCGGTGAATGCGCCAGCCGTGCCGATGCTAAAGTCGGTGGCGTTGGCGCTGTTGACGGTCGGCGGCTGGTTGACGGACAGCGTGAACGCCTGGGTCGCATTCGTGCTGGCCCCATTGCTGGCCGTGATGGTAATCGGGAACGCACCTACCGCGGTCGGCGTGCCCGCGATGGTCGCCGTTCCGTCCCCATTGTCGGTGAAGCTCATGCCAGCCGGGAGCGCTCCGGTCTTGGTGAGGGTGGTCGCTACCGGGTAACCGGCCGTCGTGGTCACCGTGAAGCTGCCGGCTGCGCCGACCACGACGGTGGTGCGGTCGGCGCTGGTGAAGCTGGCGCGCTCGTTCACCATCAGGGTGAACGACTGGGCGGTGAACCCGGTCGCGTTGGTGGCCGTGATCCTCAACGAGTAGACGCCGCCGGTGCCCGCTCCCGGCGTGCCGGCCAGGGTCGCGGTGCCATCACCGTTGTCGGTGAAGCTCACGCCCGACGGCAGCGACCCGGTCTCGGTGACCGTGTCTCCGGCCGGGCTGGTCGTCACCGTGAAGGTGCCGGCCGTGCCCGCCGTGAAGGTAGTGTGGTCGGCACTCGTGATGTCGGTCGCCTGGGTGACGGTCAGCGTGAACGTCTGGGTCGCATCCGGAGTAACACCGTTGCTGGCGACCACGTTGAGGACGTAGAGTCCCGCATCCGCGTCGTTCGCCATGCCGGTCAGCAGCCCATCGGCGCCGAGCGTTACGCCGGGTGGCAGTGGGTCGGCGGTGGTGAAGGTAGCACTCGGGAAGCCCATCACGACCATGTTGAACGCGCCGACCGTGCCGGCCTGGAACGTCACGTGGTCGTCGCTGACGAAGACCGGGGCGGCGGTGATCGTCAGGGTGGCGGCCGTGTACGTGACCGCGTAGTTGGTGGCATCCACGCCGGAGCAGGTGAGCGCGCCGGGGTAGGTGCCGGTCGGCGTGTCGGCGACAACTGGGTTGCCGTTGACCACTGCGCTGCAACTGCCGCCCAGCCCGACGAAGGTGTCGCCGTTCACCAGTCCGCTGACAGTCGCGTCGAGCGTTGGCAGGCTGCCGCCGAACGCCGTGGTGGCGGCGTTGGCGCTGACGCTCAGGTTGGCTCTGCTCACGGAGAAGGACTGCTGCAGCTGTGCCGCTGCGGCGTAGTTCGTGTCACCGGCCTGATCTGCGGTCACGATGCACGTGCCAACGGCGGTCATGGTGACGACGCCGGTACCGCCGTCAAAGACGCAGGCTCCGCTGGCAGCCAGGGCAACCGGATTGCCGGAACCAGCACTGGCGGTCGGCCCATAGGTATCACCATAAACCGCGCTCACTGGAGCG
>CAVXOL010000017.1:0-39376 GCA_963763325.1 uncultured Chloroflexia bacterium | reverse complement strand
CGTGATGACCTCGTGGCTCAAACATCAGGACCCGGCGCAGGTCGTCATGCTGCTCCAGCATCTCCTGGTGTCGATCCAAGATCGTAGTACCACGCAGTCGTGGGACACCTGACGTGATGAGGCGGAGTGGCTCGCCGCCCGCGTGCGCGTCGATCGTGGTGAGTGTTCTCCGCCGCGGTTGCGTCGACATCATGATTATCCTACCCGCATTTCACGTGACGGCCATCGCTGCGCCGACGTGCGGTCGTTGACCGGCATGACGACGCGCTCGACCGTGATTGTTATGACCAGTCGATCCACGATTCCACAGGATCGGCCCGCCTCCGGCGACAACGGAGTTGACCATCGCTGGATCAGGACTCGCGATCGCAAACCAGAGACGCATGACCACCACCTGCACGGCGATCGACATGGTCGCATGCAGGCTGGAATGGCGCTACAGACAGTCTCTAAGCTATCCGCCCTGCTGAGGATTGTCAAATATGCCTTCAGCAGACGAACGTTCTGCAGCAGGTCCAACTCATCGACCGTCTCGAAAGGACTGTGCGTGTAGCGAGCTGGAAAGGCGATCAGGGCTGTCGGAATGCCTTGCCGAATGAAGGCTGCGCCGTCGCTCGCATAGTTCTGAAAGATCGCGTGCTGAATGGGGATCCCATGTGATTCCGCTGTGGCGATCAATCGATCGGTGACCTGTCGGCTGTAGTGGATCTCGCTGTCCTTGTGAACGAGCACTGGACCGTCGCCCAGCCGAACCGGAATGTCCAGGAGACTGATTGAGGGGATATCGCCACTCAGACCGACATCGAGCGCGATGGCCTCATCCATGGCGCCGAGGTCACTCCCGACTGAGTGCGCGCCTTCCAAGCCTGTCTCCTCCAGGACCGTGGATGCGAAAAAGAGTTCGCAACTCAGCGATGAAAGATCAAGCTCATCCAGCAGGGCGGTCATGATCGCTAGCGCACAGCGGTTATCCATTGCCTTGCCAGTGAGACTCGATCGACCGATACGCTGTGTTGGTGGGTTCCAGATGACGCGGTGACCGACCCTTACACCAAGCGCAGTCACCTCTTCCACGCTTTTCGCGCCAATGTCCACAAAGATGTCGTTCCAGTCCAGACGAGGCTTCTCGCGCTGCTCCTGGCTGATGACGTGTCCGGTCGCGGTTGCGAACACGCCGGTGACGACACCCTCCGGCCCGACGATCCGCGCTGGCTGGCCGATCGGAAACAGCCAGCGTGGCGGCCGGCCTTCTCGATCTGCATTCCAGATCGCCAGATGGAGGAATCCATCCGGATCGATCGACCTGATCATGAAGCAGATTTCGTCCGCGTGTCCGCCGATGAGGACGCGCCGTCCCGAGCCGCCGATGTGGGCGTACAAGTTGCCGACGCCACTGCTCCAGCATCGTTGCGCGCGATCGCTCCAGCGCACGCGAAGGAAGTCGTTGACTGGATCCTCATGGCCAATTGGACCAGGCAGTTCAGTCAGAGTCTTGACCAGATCGAACATCGAGTCGCCCATGTGATCCACCTTTCTCAGTGTTCATCACTGGGGTGGGAGCCAATGAGATGTGAACTGCGACAACCACAACATTCAGAGCGTGCTGATGAGTATTGCCACGCACCGACACACGTCGCCGCTGAAGATTGCGCGCCGACGACTCCGGCGGAGCCATCATTCCAAGACCATCCATCGTCACTTGTCTACTTGACAAGGGTAATAGCACTCCCTATCATAGTCAACATACGCTCCCAATTTTCACATAGTGACGCTCATAACTAGCTTCGTATCTCAAGGCGTACTCTCCGAGTTCGGTGTGGAGTTCCCTGATGTTCGCGATCAACGGTGATCTCAGGCCTTCTCCGCAGAAGCAATAGCCCGCATTGTTGGCGGTTCGTTCGGCATGTGGCGAATGAGTCGTAAAAGCAGCGGAGGGCGAGAGATGAGTGACAGTTCGATCCACGACCCGTTCCGGGCAGCGCTTGAGGAGTCGCAGAGCCGCGCGACGCTGTTCCGCCGGCTGGGAATGTTCGGCATCGCCTCACCGATGGTCGCCGGGCTGCTGGCATCCTGTGGGGGCGACGACGACGATGATGACGATTCGCCCACGGCCACCACGGCGCCACCCGGAGGCGCCGCGACGACACCAGCGCCGAGACGCCGGGCGCGACGGCCGCTTCAACGGAAGCGTCCAGCGCGGCCACCAATACCGCTCCGGCAGCAACGACCGAAGAGCGGGGCGGCGACCTGACCATGGCCTGGCTCAACACCCAGGAGCCGGCCAACCTGGACTCTCAGGTCGACCCGTACGCGTCCGCCACATTGATCAACTCCTGGGTGACCGACAGCCTGATCCTGTTGACGACCGAACAGGAGTATGTGCCCTTCATGGCGACCGCCTACGAGGCAAACGCAGAGGGCACCGAGTGGACACTGAGCCTGCGCGACGACATCGTGTTTCAGGACGGAACGCCGTTCAACGCTGAGGCGTTTAAGGCCAACATCGATCGCATCATGGACCCGGAGACGTTGTCGGCGTTGCGGGCCAGCTCACTTGGCTCTGAAGTCTTCGGCTCGGTCGAGGTCGTTGACGAGAGCACGGCCAAGATCGTCTACACCGGTCCATGGGTGACCGCCGTCCCTGGCCTGGCTGCAACGCCGATCTGGTCGCCGGCCGCCCTGGAGGAGTATGGCGACGACTTCACCAACCACCTCACCGGCTGCGGCGCCTTCACGCTCACTGGCTGGGCCAAGGGCAGCGAGATCACCTTCGAGAAGTGGCCCGACTACAAGGGCAGTGCGCCAAACCAGGACCACGACGGACCCGCCTACCTCGACACGATCACAGTCAAGATGGTCGGTGAGCAGGCGATCCTTGGCGAGGTCCTGCGCACGGGCGAGGTCAACATCGTCTACCAACTGCCGTTCCAGAGCCTCGCGAGCTACCAGGACGACGACGACTTCCTGGTCGTGCCGACCTACCAGGGCGGCTCGGGCAACATGTTCAACATGAACCTTGAGCATCCTCCACTGGACGACCTTCGGGTCCGCCAAGCGCTGCGCCACTCATACGATCCTCAGGATCTCAACGACACCCTCTATGACGGCGTCAATTTGACGGTTCACGGGCCGCTAACGAGTTACACCCGTTGCTACTGGGACGGCGCCGAGACCGCCTATCCGTACGATCCTGAGAAGTCCAAGCAGCTGCTGGAGGAGGCTGGCTGGGTCGAAGGGTCCGACGGCATCCGCGAGAAGGACGGCCAGCGGCTGTCGTTCGTCGGCGTGGCTCTCAGCACCCAGGAGCTACTCGAGTATCTCGGAACACGCTTCGCGGCGATCGGCGTCGAGTTGAAGATCGAGCTAGTGCCCGGTCCGGTTCAGCTTGAGCGCGCCATCGGCGGCGACTTCGACCTGATGTTCGAGCACCTGAGCGGCGTTGAGCCGGACGTCCTCTATCTCATCTGGCACTCCGAGAACCTCAAGCCGGGCGGCTGGGCCTGGTCACGCTTCAAGAACGACCGGGTTGACGAGTTGCTCGACATGACGAAGGAGGTCGCCGACCCCGACGAGCGCTGCGCGTTGTTCGTCGAGGTCCAACAGATCGTCACCGAGAACGTTCCGGCACTTCCAACCGTCAGCAACGCCGTCGTGTATGCGATGTCCAGCGACATCAAGGGATTCACGGTTGGCGGTGCGGTCCGCTCCTACTTCTACATCAACAACATGTACGTCGAGTCGTAGCCGTCGATCCGCTCGGGGCGCAGGGCGACTGCTTCCCGATGCCCTGAGCAGTGGTCGCGCTCTGGCCCGGCGCGGCGGAGACTCCGGAGGGATGAGGTAGTGATCAGGTACATCGGGCAACGCCTCCAGACCGTCCCAATCGTGTTGTTCCTGGTGTCGACGGTCGTGTTCGCCATCATGCATATCCTGCCGGGCGATCCGGTCCAATTGATGCTGTCGGGCGCTGAGGCGGGCGCCGGATCGCCAGAGCAACTCGCTGAAATCCGCGAGCGTCTCGGACTGGAAGATCCCCTCTACGTGCAGTACTCCCGTTACATGTTCAACGCGACTGCAAGGAGATCTCGGGACATCGATCCGTTTCAACTCACCGGTCACCAATCTTGTGATTGATGCTGCCGGCAAGACGTTCGTGCTGAGCATCGCGGGGCTGCTCGTCGCTCTGCTGATTGGGATCCCTCTAGGGATCATCGCGGCGCTCTACCAGGACACATGGGTAGACACGCTCTGCATGGTGATCGCTCTGTTCGCGGTCTCCATGCCGTTGTTCTGGTTCGGCCAGATCCTGATCTTCGGGTTCGCGATCCGGTTCGGCTGGCTGCCGGCGATCAGTGGTACCCAGCCCACAGGGCTGATCCTGCCGGCCTTCACGATCGGCGCGATCGCCGCTGGACTGATCAGCCGTCTGACGCAGGTCGACGTTGAGCGAAGTGCTGAATGAGGACTATGTGCGCACCGCCCGAGCGAAGGGCCTTCGTGAGCGGCGTGTCGTCCTCGGTCACGCGTTCAAGAACGCGATCGTGCCCGTCATCACGATCGTCGGATTGCAGTTCGGCGCCATGCTGAGCGGAGCGGTCATCGTCGAGACGGTCTTCAGCCGTCCAGGACTCGGCAGCCTCGTCGTCAACGCCATCCTCTGGAAAGACTACCCGCTCGTCCAGGGAACGGTGTTCTTCATCGCCGTCTCCTACGTCCTGGTGAACCTGCTCGTCGACATGGTCTACGCCTGGATGGACCCGCGGATTCACTATTCGTAGCGCGATCGAGATCGAGACAACCGTACAGACTCGACGAGTGAGAGTGGCGATGGCAACGACCAAGGATCCCGTTTCGATGACTGGCGCGGTACCGGCAGTTGATCGGCCATCTGAGTTATTCAGCGAGGTGCGCCGGCGCGGTCGCGTACCGCGATCTCTGACGGCGTTCATCAGGAACAAGGGCGCCGTGGCCGGGACCGTCCTGATGGCTCTCTGGTTGCTCGTGGCGGTCTTCGCGCCCGTCATCGCCCCCTCCGACCCGCTGATCCCTGTCGGCGATAGCCGGGAGCCGCCGTCCTCCGACTACCTGATGGGAACCGACCGGCTCGGGCGCGACGTGTTCAGCCGGGTCATCTACGGCTCCAGGATCTCGCTCCAAGTCGGGATCATCAGCGTCGTCATCGGCGTCGTCGTTGGGGTCGCGATGGGCCTGCCCTCTGCGTACTACCGCGGCTGGATCGGCGGCGTCATCATGCGGCTGATCGACACAATGCTGGCCTTCCCGGGACTCCTGCTGGCGCTGGTCGTGATCGCGTCGCTCGGTCCAGGACTGACAAACGTCATGTTTGCAGTCGGTGTTGGCTCGATTCCCACCTATGCCCGCCTTGTCCGCAGCTCGGCCCTCACGATTCGCGAACTCGACTACGTCGCGGCCGTCAAGGTTATGGGTGGCGACAATCTGCGCATCATGTTCAAGCACATCCTGCCGAATCTGATCGGGCCAGTGATCGTCTTGTCGTCGCTCCAGATCGGCACCGCCATTCTGGTGGGCTCTTCGCTGAGCTATCTCGGCATGGGTGCCCAGCCACCGACGCCCGAGTGGGGCCTGATGACATCCGAAGGACGGCAGTTCATGGCTCAGGCGTGGTGGTTGTCGACCTTCCCAGGTCTCGCCATCTTCTCGGTCGTGATGGCCGTCAACCTGATCGGCGACGGCCTGCGCTCAGCCCTCGATCCGAAGTCGAGTCGACGCTGATCAATCGGGCACTGTGACGCAACCTGACGCATCGTGCGGTCGTGGATTTTGGAATTACCACCGACGAGAGGACGGAGACCCGTGTCGACGCTCATTCATGCCGGACGAATCGTGACGGCCGTCAACGATGAGGAGATTCTCTACAACCAGGGCGTGCTGATCGAAGACGGCAAGATCCAGGCAATCGACGGCTGGGAGTCCTTCGCCTCCAACGGCCATGTCGTTGTCATTGACGCCAGCCGGCAGACGCTGCTGCCCGGCCTGATCGATGCCCACACCCACGTGACGATGACGGGTGACCCGAAAGATCGCGGCCAGTTCCTCGGCCTGACCGAGTTGACCGCCAAGACCGCCCTCAAGTCCGTCGGCCATGCAAGGCGCCACCTTGAGATGGGCGTGACAACCATCCGCGACGTCGGCGCGCCGGATTGGGTCGACATCGCCCTGCGCGACGCGATCAACGCCGGCTGGTTTCCAGGTCCGCGAATTGTCGCGGCTGGCCGCGGCATCACGTGCAGCCTGGGCCACATGGATCCACGCAAGGCTCTGCGTCCCGATGTCGCCGTCCGCGATCTCGGCATCGGCCTGGTCGCCGATGGTCCGGACGAGGCGCGCCGCGCCGCCTGGGAGAACCTGATGCGCGGCGCCGACGTGCTCAAGCTCAACGCGACGATGAGCCAGTACATCGCCAGGATCGACCGCATCCTCTCCTTCCCGGAGCTGACCTACGAGTCGATGAAAGCCATCTGCGAGGTCGCCCACGGCAGCGGCCGGCTCGTCGCCGCCCACTGTCACGGCGGACCGGGCATCGACATGGCCATCGACGCTGGCGTCGACACCTTCGAGCATGGCCGCTTCCTGACCGACGAGCAACTTGACCGGATGGCCGAGTTGGGCCGGTTCCTCGTCCCGACTCTCAGTCCCGAAGCGCGAATGGCAGACACGAACTACGCTCCCGAGAACTCGGCCGAGAACCCGCACGCCAGCCGCTGGATCGAGATCGCGACCGATCGAATGTATGACACGGTCGCCCGCGCCCGGAAGCAGGGCGTGCGAGTCGCGGCCGGGACTGACGTCGGGATGCCGAACATTGGCCACGGCGAGGTGGCCTACGAGATGTACCACCTTTCCCTGGCCGGTCTCAGCAACCTGGAGGCACTCGCAACCGGAACGCGCGTCGCCGCCGAAGCCCTCGACCTGGGCGAAATCATCGGCCAGGTCCGACCCGGCTACATCGCCGACCTGGTCATCGTCGACAATGACCCGCTCGACGATCTGCGCGTCCTGCTGCGCGAGGAGAACATTCGCATGGTCGTCCAGGCAGGCAAAGTCGCCGTTAACAGAGGTGTCAGCGTTCCGGCTGCGTTGGAGCCCGCGCCGGTTGCCTGACGCGCCCGATCCCCGAAGGAGATGTACTGAATGGCGACGTTGATTCACGCCGGGACGCTGCTGACCGCCGTCGATGGCCAGGACGCGATCCACAACCAGGGGGTGCTGATCGAGGACGGGATCATCCGGGCCGTTGATCGCTGGGATGCCTTCTCACCGGGCGACGACGTCGAAGTGATCGACGCCAGCCGCCAGACGGTGCTGCCGGGACTGATCGACGCCCACATCCACATCACAGCCACCGGCGAGCCACGTGATCAGACGCAGTTTCTCGGCCTGACCGAGTTGGCTGCCACGTCCGCCTTCAAGGCCGCCCGGCACGCGTTGCGACACCTGGAGATGGGCGTGACGACCGTTCGCGTCCTCGGCACAATGGATTGGGTCGACATCGCCCTGCGCGACGGCATTAACGCCGGCTGGTTCCCCGGCCCGAGGATCGTCGCGGCCGGCCCTGGCATTACGTCAACGGGAGGCCACGCTGACCGGCGCAAGGCGCTGCGTGGCGACATCCCTCAAGAAATCGCCAGGTCGTCCAGCGTCATCGACAGTGCCGACGACGCACGGCGGGTCGCCTGGGAGATCCTGATGCGCGGCGCCGATGTGATCAAGATCATGGCGACGCTGAGCGAGTACGTGCGTGCGCGCGGTGGGCAGTGCAGCCCGGAGCTCACCTTCGATGCGATGAAAGCGATCTGTGAGGTGGCACATGGCGCAGGACGCAAGGTGGCGGCGCACTGTCACGGCGGCCCCGGCGTCGACGCCGCGATCGAGGCCGGAGTCGACACCTTCGAGCATGGGCGCTTCCTGACCGATGACCAATTGGAGCGGATGGCGGCGCTTGATCGCTTCCTCGTGCCGACGCTGAGTCCCGAGGCGCGCACGGATCGATGCCGGCGACACGTCCGGCAGCTCCGGCGATCGTCGCTGGTTCACGATGGCGACCGAGGCAATGTACGACACAGTCGATCGCGCGCACCGGCTCGGCGTCAAGGTCGCGGCCGGCACCGATGTCGGGATGCCTCACGTCCGCCACGGCGACCTGGCCTACGAGATGGTCCACATGGCGAAGGCGGGTATGTCCAACCTGGCCGTCATCGGCGCCGCGACCCGTGTCGCCGCTGAGGCGTGCGGCCTCGACGGCATGCTTGGGGAGGTGCGCGAGGGCCGCGTTGCCGATCTGATCGTCGTCGATGGCAACCCACTGGATGACCTGAGCGTCCTCCAGCGCAAGGAACGCATCAGCGTCGTGATGCAAGCTGGGCGTCTTGCCATTGACCGACGGAAATCCGGTGCTTCAGAGCCAGCGCAGAGCTGACACTGCTTCTGCGACATCCGTGCCAGGCACTGATTAGACGAGCCGATGCAACGGCTCCTCACCGCGGCTGAAGCGGACGACGTTGTCCAGCACGTCCTGCATCTGCTTCTCGCGCGCGCCGCCGGTACCGCCGCCGATGTGTGGCGTCAGGATGACGTTGTCGAGTCGGGTCAGCGGGCTATCCCACTGGAGCGGCTCCAAGCTCGAACACGTCGAGTCCGGCACCGGCGATCGTCCCGGATTGAAGCGCCTCGATCAGCGCCGCTCGTCGATGACCGGGCCACGACAGGTGTTGATCAGGTAGGCGGTCGGCTGCATCAGCGCCAACTCCACGTGCACCGATCAGCTTGTCGGTCGCCGGGCCGTGCGGCACATGCAGCGTCACGAAGTCGGACGACCGGAGCAACTCGTCGAGCGGGAGATGCCGAACGCCGAGCTGTTCGTCGAGCCAGGCCGGCAACGGTTCGCGCTTGTGGTAGACGACCTCCATCTCGAACGCCCGCGCGCGCTTGGCGACCTCGGTGCCGATCTCGCCGAAGCCGACGATCCCGAGTCGTTTGCCGCGAATCTCCTGCAGGTTGGGCAATTTCATCCACTGGAACGCGTGGACGCGCTGGCTGGATTGCGTCGGGGTCAGTCCCAGTTCGCGATACGCACCGGTCACGGTCGTGCGGTGGGCGTCGATCAACTGCTTCGAGAGCGCCAGCACGAGCGTCATCGCCAGTTCGGCGACGGCGATGCAGCCGCGTAGAGGCATGATCGCGACCGTGACGCCGGCCGCGCGGGCCGCGTCGAGATCGAGCCGATCCGGCCGACCGCCATACTTCTGAACCAGCCTGAAGATTGCGGCCGGCCGCCAACGTCGCGGCGTTGACCGGCTTGGATGCGTGTGACAATCGCGTCGGCCTCGCCCAACAGGGCCGGCAGTCGCCTCACCGTCGTTCTCTTGCGGCGCCGACACAGTAAACCCGGTCGCTGGCAACGAGGCTGCGGACAAAGTCGATCTCGCTCTCCGGCATCGGGTCGAGCATCAGCAGGCGCAGGTTGGCACTACTCATTGTTTGGCTCCCTTCCGATACGCGATCGAGAACAAATGGGACGCCGCGTTCCGCAGCAAGGCGGCGAAGGCTCCAGATCCTCCAGGTCAAACGGGATGCCATCCCGCATGCGTTCGATCGAGCGACGGTGCTCCAGTTCTCCAGGGAACAGGATCTCGCTGACGCCGGCCGTCGCTCGGACGCTCTCACCTCGTCGCAGAGTTGGCGCACACGCGCCAGATACTCCTCCCACGGCATGAAGCGCTCGATGTCGATCGCGATCAGCATGTGGCCGACATCGTGGTTGGTTGGGTCGCGATACGGCGATAGCCCAAACGCCGCGCCGGTCAGCACCCCGCACAGGACATCGGTCATCAGTGCCAGGCCGGTTCCCTTGAAGGCTCCGATCGGCACGAGTGGCCCGTCCATCGCCTTGGCAGGATCGTCGGTCAGGTTGCCGTCACGGTCGTAGGCCCAGTCGGTCGGGATGCGTCGTTCCCTCGCGCTGATGCCAGCGGACCATCCCCTTGCCGCTTGTCGAGAGGGCCATGTCGAGTGCGAGTGGAAAGCCAAGGTTGGTCGGAGCGGCGATGCCCCATGGGTTGGTGCCGAGCGTTGGCGTGATGCCGCCCCACGGCGCCATCTCCGGCCCGGCGTTCGTCAGACATAGGCCAATCATCGCTGGTTCGCGGCCCGGATAGCATGGTAGGCGGTGATGCCGAGGTGATTCGAGTGCCGGACAGCCACCAGGCCGACCCCGAGCGCCCGCGCCTTCTCGATCGCCAGGTCCATCGCCCGGCTGGCGATCACCTGCCCGAACCCCTTGTGACCGTCCACCAGCACCATCGCCGCTGTCTCGACCACGAATCTCGAACGGCGCGCCGGGGACGATGCCGCCGCTCTCGAGCATGGCACAGTAGCGGGCGATCCCGCGCATGCCCTGCCCCTGGCCCGGATGCCCGCGCAGTTCGCCCTGCAGCCGCGCATCGGCCTGGATCGCCGCTTCCTCGCGGGTCGCGCCATAGGCGATCAGGATCGCCTCGGCCTGCTCGCGCAGCGCCTCGGCGGGAACCTTGACCGTTGGATCGCGCTCTGAGTCATCGGTGGCTCCGCGTCGTTCGTCGTCCGGCGAGTGTGCGCTGCATGCGGTCGACTGCCTCTGGAGCACGTCGATCGGCTGGAGAAGTGTCATCCGCATGTAGTTGCCCCAGTGATCGCCGAACCCGTTCCCGGCAGGATCAGGACGCCGCCTTCATTGAGAAAGCGATAGGACAGTTCGGTCGATTCGATGCCCGTCGAGGCAGTGTTGGCCCAGATGTAGAGGCCTCCGCGTGGCGTCCCGTAGGTGAATCCCATCTCGCGACAGCGCACGCATCAGCAGCCCGCGTCGTGCAGCATATATTCGTCGCATCTCCTCAACGCACTCCTGCGGACCGTTGATCGCGGCAACCGCTGCCCACTGCGACACGGTTGGCGCCTGCACGTTGACCATCTGCTTGAGTGCCGTTGCCGTCTGGATGAACTCGGCCGGAGCGCAGAGATAGCCGATCCGCCAGCCGGTCATCGCGTACGTTTTCGAGACGCCATTCAGCGTGATCGTCCGTTCGCGCATGCCGGGCAGGCTTGCCATACTGATCTGCTCGGCGTCGTCATACAGGAACTTCTCGTAGATCTCGTCGGAGATCACGATCAGGTTGTGCTCGATCGCGAGGCTCGCCAGCCGGCGAACGGTTTCGGGGCGGTTGATGCCTGCCGTTGGGTTGTTTGGGGAGATCAGCAGGAGCACCTTGCTCCGGGGTGTGATGCGCGTTCCTGACCTCATCCGGATCGAGCTCAAAATCGTCGGCTTCGGTGGTCGGCACGAGCACGATGCGCCCGCCGGCCAACTCGATCGCGTGGTCGTAGGAGGTATAGCGCGGGTCCGGGACAATGACCTCATCGCCGGGCTCGATCAATGCCTGGGCCAGCAGGAAGAGCGCCTCCTGCCCGCCGGTCGTGACCAGAATCTCCGACTCGGGATTCGCCTCGATGCCGTTGTCCCGCGCCAGCTTCCTCGCGATCGCCTGGCGTAGTTCCAGCAGTCCTGGTGCCGGCGCCGGACCGGTTCGGCCTTCATCGATGGCCTGGTTCGCGGCTTCGATGATGTGTGCCGGCGTCGCCAGATCCGGATCGCCGAGACCCATCGAGATGGCGCCCTTCGTGGCCTTGGCGAGCTCCATCAGATCGAACATGTTGACCGTTCGCGCGTCAGTTGATCCACTCATGGCGACGTCCGAGTTCCCGAATCCGCGATCCGCTTGATCCCGTCGATCAATGACTGCTCCGCTGCTCCCAGGTCAATGCGCACGTATCCTCTGACTACGTCTCCGAAGATCGACGCCGGCTCGACGATGACCCGATGCTCGTCGCGCAGCAGCCGGGCGACCTTCCGGTCATTCGCGTCGATCGAGCGGGTGTCGATCAGCAGCGCCGGATACGCGTCCGGCTGGATGACAGCGAGTCCGGACGCTCGTAGAAGGTCGATGGCGGCGTCACGGCGGTGCGCGAAGATTCCCGGCGTTCGGTGAGCCAGTCGGTTGGTCCCTCAAGAGCGGCCAGCGCGGCGAACTGCGAGACGGCGGTCGTGCAGATCGACATCGCCTGCTTGAGTTCGCGCAACACCCCGATCCGCTCGGCCGGCGCCGACACGTAACCGACTCGCCAGCCAGCCAGCCCGTGGCTCACCGACAGCGAGCCAGTGGTGACGATCCGCGCGCCGAGCGCCGGATTGCCGAAGACCGGCCGCGTCCCGTCGTAGCGGCAGCCAGCGGCCGATCGATCGAGGATCACGGTGATGCCGCGCTCGACAGCGGCCGCGATCGTGGCTTCGACGTGGGCCAGCGGCGGATCGAGTCCGCTCACCGGCGAGGGTGAGGCAAGCAGGAGGAGCGCGGCGTCCTCCTCGTGGATTGCGTCGGCCGTCATCGATGAAGGGCCACCGACAGCACCCGGCAGCCTGGTTGTCTGGGCACCGATGAAATGGATCATCGCGGTGATGTTCGGCGCGACCGGCCCGGCGATCAGCGCGCGGTCTCCCGGTCTCAGCGTCGCTTGTAGCGCGATATAGAGCGCCTCAGCGCCGCCGTTCGTGACGATCGTGCCGTCGGCTGTTGCCGGGAACCCGTCCCCCGTCGAACGCGCCGCGAAGGCGGCCCGCAAGGCGGGGACGCCCGGACGAACGGTGTAGTGTGTCTCGCCACGGGCCAAGGCGTCCCTGGCGGCCTGCCGGACGTGCTCGGGAGCCAGCATCGTGATCGGTCTGGTGAGATCAATCAGATCGCCACTGGTTGCTGGACGATCCTGACGCATCGCGGCGGCAATCGCGACAGAGCGAGCCGCCAGGGCGTCGCCCATGACAGTAGCGGGTCGATTGAATTGCGCGGCGGGCGGATTCAAGATACTTCCCCCATCACCCTCGTTCAGGCCTGCGTGCTGGCGATGTTCAGCAGAGAGGCCAGGTTGACGCCATCTACGGCCATCGGATCGATTTCACCGCCGGGCGCCGTCATCATCAGTGTCACTCCCGGTCCATAACCGGCCTTGATGCTGTCGGTCGATGAGACGACGCCGATCCCGACGCTCCCCTTCTTGTAACCGTGGCCCCACGAGGAGTCGAGGTCCGTCAGGGCGACGATATCGCCGAGGCGGAGCGTGTCGAGCCCGTTGCGCTGCAGAGCCCCTGGGTCCATCGACTGAATGCAGATCGCGCCGCTCTCGCTGGTCAGGCCGGCTCCTGCGCCCATCAATTCGGGTGGAACGATTGCCGAGACAGGGACGGTCAGCTTGCCACCATTCTCCTCGATGCGCAGCGACTCGAACACGTGCGGCGACATGCTCTTGAGGTGGACGCCAGGGAACCCATCGATGTTCATGCCGACGCCACAGGCACGGACGACGATCTTGTCGCCGAAGGCGAGGTCGTCGAGGACGGCTGGCTCGAAGTGGATGATGACATGCTCGGCAAAACGGCCGCTCTTGCCAGTGACGGTCCCGCGCGCACCCTTGGCATTGCCGGACATGATGACGGCTTCGTTACCGACGCAGGCGAAGACATTGAGGGCAGCGTTCGCTCCGGGGTCAGTCGCCTTGATCGCGACGCCCGGCTCGATGTTGTCACCAGCCCAGCCGTAGACCGAGTCACCGAGACGGACGTTGTAGACGATCCCGCCGAGGTGCGGCAGCAGCCGCGGCCGACCGTCCCGGTCGATCTGATGGGGAATTGCCGGAATACCGGGATAGCTGGGCGAGATGACAACGCCCATCACCGACATCGTGATCAAGCGGTCCTGATTGGTGGCAACCATAGGTATCCTCCCGGTCGTGATCCGATGCCGGCTTACACCAGCGTCTTGTTTCCGATGCTCAGATAGTTCGCCAGATTCGGGCGATTCTGTGTGTCGATGTAATACTCGATCTTGTTCGAGGCGCAGCAGAGAATGTCCATGATGCCGGGGCCGTGACCGGTCATATAGGAATCGGCGTGATTGATCAGGCCGATCGTGACGGCGCCTTCACGGTACCCGCGATTGAAGGTATGGTCGTGGTCCTTGATGGCCAGGATATCGCCGATCCGCAGATCGCCCAGGCCAAGCTCGGCCAATGTCGCGCGGTCGTTCGTCATCATGTCCTGATCGACGTAATCGGCCCCGAGCTCAGCGCCGGAACCCATCAGGTAAGGTGGGATCTCGGCGGCCACCGGCAGGCGGATCCGGCCGTCGCCGATCTCCTCGATCCGCAGCGCTTCGAGGAGTTGCGGGCTGATCTTGCGGACGTAGATGTCCGGATAATCAAGCAGCTCCAGCCCCATCCCCAGCGACCGGATCAGGATCTGGTCACCGATCGCCATCATCTCAAGAGCTTCCGGCTCGAAATCGACCATGATGTGCGCGTGCTCGCCGGTGACGACCCCACGCGCGCCTTTCGATTCGCCGGAGGTCACGACGGCTGGATTGCCGATGCAGGCCAGGTAGTGGAGGGCATGCTCTGGCCCGTCCTCGCGGTTGCGGATCGAGACGGCCGGCTCGACGTGATCGGCCGCCCAGCCATAGGCACGATCACCGACGCGGGCGTTGAGGATGATGCCGGCCGTCCCCATGAAGACGACTGACTCGCCCTGGGCATTCGGCCTGTACGGCGAGGCAAACCGGGCCGGCCACGCCTCACCGCCGACGGCAATCTCGATCAACTTGTCCTTGTTGGTGCGAATCACCTGGTGACTCCTCTCCCTGTCGCGCGGGTCACAGACCTTGATCTGGAGTGGCAAGGATGCGGGCGACCGGACGTTCCGCCGGCGCCGCCTCAGATTGTGCGTGGCTGCTTGAAACGCTCTGGCATCTCGCCATGCTTGTAGACCTGCATGAACTCGATCTCCATGCCGGGGACGGAGTCTCCTTCCAGGAACGCGATCCAGCCCTCAGGGTGCTCGTGGATGCCGACCATCTGGCAGGATTTGCATTCCTTGAGGATGGCCCCGGCGGCGACAGCCATCTCAACCGCTTCAGCGATGTTGTCGACCGACAGACAGGCGTGGTGGAGCCCCTCGCCGTGCTGGGCGATGTGCTGGGCGAAACGGTGATCTGGCTCGAACGACTGGCAGAGCTGGATCTGAACGTCTCCGAACATGAAGTGCGCCTCGCGTGAGCCACCTTTCACCAGGTCACGCGGCTGGGTGTCGAGGCCGACGCCGAGAAAGCGCTGGTACTGCGCCAGCGCGTCATCGACGTTCGAGACGGCGATGGCCAGGTGCTTGACGCCAAGGATCTCCATCTGGTTCTTCCCTCTCTCGAATCGCCGTGCTGCCGATCGCGGCGATGGTCACACGATGTTGAGCGGTACCGTAACCGGCTTGTCAAGCCGCGCGTCCCAGCCTTCGTTGTGGACCCGTTCCGCGAGCTGGAAGGCGTCGTGCCATTCGGCGAGTACACGTCCATCGCGGAGGTACGTGAGTGCAGCATTGCGCTGGTCGCCTGCTCTCGGTCGATCGATACGGTCGCTCCAGGTATCAGAGCGCACCCGCGTCGCGGATACCGTACGGAGCGGCATCCTCCGCTGAGAGATACCCACGCGCGAGATCACGCGTAACGAGTTTGGGGTCGCGCTCGGCCGGATCACCGTGCCCGCCTCCCCCCGGCGTATGCACCTGCACCCAGTCACCCGACTGCAGGACGTACCCCTCTCCCTTCGAGAGGTGTTCTGGACGCGTTACCGTGCCATCCTGGCTCACCTCGATCTCGTTCATCGCCCCTGGCTGCCCGCCAAAGAGGCCGTGCGGCGGGGTCCGGCCATGCTCCATGACGAACGAGGCGGTCGCCTCGCCGCGCACCAGCCGCGCACGATAGCTGACACCGAAGCCGCCGCGATGTTTACCCGCGCCGGCTGATCCCTCGCGCAGGGCATACTCGTCGAAGCGCACCGGGTAGTGCTGCTCAAGGACCTCGATCGGTTGCGTCTTCGAGATGCCAATCGTCGAGCAGCCATTCGTGAGTCCGTCGCCACCCCACCAGCCGCCGTAGCCACCCCCGCTGAAGACGTACATGATGTAGCGTCGGCCGGTCGCCGGGTCGTAGCCGCCGAGCGAGAAGTTACCGCTCGTGCCGGCCGGCGCGGCGAAGATCCGCTCCGGCAGCGCCTGGGCCATCGCTCCAAAGACGCTCTCCGCGATGCGCTGCGACACCTCGGCGGCGCAGGCGGCGACGGGTCGCGGATACTCGGCATAGAGAAATGTCCCACGCGGTTCAGGGATCCGCAGTGGCGCGAAGCAGCCGGCGTTCATCGGCACGTCCGGGAACACATGCTTGACGGCCAGGTAGACGGCCGAGCGCGTCGCGGCCCAGACTGAGTTGACCGGTCCTCTCGCCGGCGGGCTGCTGGCCCCGAAGTCGAAGACGAGGTCGGAGCCGGCGACCGTCATCACCAGGTCGACGGTGAGCGGCGCGTTGACGATCCCATCGCTATCGATCGTGCTGGCGAAGTGATACACGCCGTCGGGCAACTCCGCGATCTGCGACCGCATCTGCTGCTCGGAGCGCCGCTGGAGTTCCTCGACCGCCTCGGTCACCGTCTCGATCCCGTAGCGGTCGAGCAGCGCGGTCAGCCGCCGCTCGCCGACTCGCAGCGCGCCAACCTGCGCCCGAATATCACCGATGCGCTCGTCCGGCACGCGGATGTTGGCGAGCACGATCTCCAGAATGTCCTGGTCGAGGATGCCGCGGCGGTAGAGCTTCACCGGCGGCAGGCGCAGCCCTTCCTGATGAATCTCAGTTGAGCGGCTGGTGAAGCCGCCTGGCACGATCCCCCCAGTGTCGGGCCAGTGACCGGTGTTTGTCAGGTAGCACCACAATTTCCCCTGATAGAAGAAGGGTGCGACCATCTTGACGTCCATCAGGTGAGTACCGCCGAGGTAGGGATCGTTGACGAGGATGATGTCGTCTGGCTCGAGATCGTGGCGTCGCTCCATCACCGCCTGGGTCGTGAACTGCATCACCCCGATGAAGATCGGCAGCCCAAGTTCCCCCTGGGCGATCATCTCGCCGGTATCCGCCCGGTACAGGCCGTTCGAGCGGTCGAATGCCTCGGAGATGACCGGCGAGAAGGAGGTCTGCTGATGGACCAGGTCCATCTCGCTGGCGATCTGCCGCAGGCCGTTCTGGATGACGACGAGGGTCACCGGATCAAGCGACATCGTGCCCTGTCTTTCCCGTCGCCAGGACGGTAATGATCAGATTGCCGAACGCGTCGACCCGCGCCATTGCGCCCGGGTCAATCACCGTCGTTGCGTCAGTTTGCTCGACAATCGCCGGCCCCGCGATCGTCACACCGTCTGGTAGCCGCTCGCGCCGGTAGATCGGCGTGTTGTGCCAGCTTCCATCGAAGGCGACCGTGCGGGTCTCGGTGCATGCGTCGGCGAGCCTGCCGCTCGGTAGCGACGCCAGCATCCGCAGGTCGAACGGTGGCCGGCGACCAGTCACGGCCGTCCGCAGGTTGACGAGCACCGCGCGCATCTCGGGCAACTCGATCGCAAAGCGCTCGCGGTAGTGCTCGGCGAATCTGGACGCCACCAGCGCCGGGTCGAAGCCGGGGCTCTCGACTGGCACCCGGAAGAGGTGTGACTGGCCGCTATACAACAGGTCGGCTTCATGCGTCGCCTCGATGCTGGCGAGTGGAATCTGCTCGCGCGCGATCCACGTCTGGCCCTCCTCGCGCTGGCGCGCGAAGATCGCGTCGATAGTCTCAGGATCGGCGTCCAACAGTGGCACATTGACCGTCTGAACGAAGTCATGTCGAACATCAGCCAGCGCGCAGCCCAGCGCGGAGGCCAGGCCGGGCGCGAGCGGCACCAGCACCGTCGGGATACCGAGTTCGCGGGCAAGCGCGACCGCGTGCAACGGCCCAGCGCCGCCACAGGCGACGAGGACGACATCGCGTGGGTCGTGGCCCTTCTCGATTGAGACGAGGCGGATGGCGCCAGCAAGCTGATTGGCTGTGACGTCGAGGATCGCCGCGGCCGCCGCCGCAGCGCCCAGACCCAACGGCCCACCGATGCGATCTGCGATCGCCTGCGCCACGGCATCACGATCAACCGGGTTGCCGGTCGCGGCGAGCGCCGCTGGCTTGATCCGTCCCAGCACGACGTGCGCATCGGTGACGGTCGGGTCGCGCCCGCCGCGGCCATAACAGATCGGTCCCGGCACGGCACCGGCGCTTGCCGGCCCAACCTGGAGCATGCCACCGTCGTCGATGCGGGCAATGCTGCCGCCACCGGCACCGATCGTCGTGATGTCGATCATCGGGATGCGGATCGGCAGGCCGTAGGCGAGCTCTTTCTCGCTCGACACCGCCGGCGCCCCGTCACGAATCAGCGCCACGTCGAAGCTTGTGCCACCCATGTCGCAGGAGATCGCGTGCGGATAACCGGCTGCGACGGCTATCCGGGCCGCCGCCAACGCGCAGGCAGCCGGACCTGAGAGGGCGGTCTGGATCGCGTGCTCGCGCACGAGCGCCGCCGCCATCATCCCGCCGCTGCTCTGCATCACCAGCAACTCGTCGCGACGTCCCGTCGATTGCAGCCGCCGCTCGAGGCGCTCGAGGTAGCGCAACACGAGCGGCTGAATGTAGGCGTTGAGCGCCGCCGTCGTCCCACGCTCGTACTCGCGCACTTCAGGCAGGATCTCCGTGCCGGCTGAGATACAGCCGTCCGGCCAGAGTTCACGCGCGATCTCAACTGCCCGGCGTTCGTGGGCCGGGTTGGCATAGGAATGCAAAAAGTGGATGACGATTGCCTCGACGCCGGCCGCAAGGAGGCTCCTTACGCCGTCGCGCACCTCGTCCTCGGCGAGCGGGAGCACGACCTGCCCCGCAGCGTCGATGCGCTCGGTCACCTCCAGGCGGAGGTCACGGGGAATCAGCGGCTCGAAGGTCCCGGCCAAGCCGTAGGCGTGTGGCCGGGTGCGGCGGCCAAGCTCCAGCACGTCACGGAAACCGCGGGTCGTGAGCAAGCCGCAGCGCGCCCCGGTGCGTTCGAGGATCGCGTTCGTGCCGACCGTCGTCCCGTGGATCAGGACCATGGTGGCGTCGATCGACGCATCGCCGTCCAGGAGTCCAACAGCCGCCAGACCGGCCAGCATTCCCTCACTGTGGTCGTGCCGCGTCGTCGGGACTTTGGCCGTCCGGATGGCACCAGACACGCCGTCGAGCACGAAGACATCGGTGAACGTGCCCCCGACATCAACGCCAACCATGCGCTGCGTCATACGCGTCGCCTCATCGGCAGGAGACGGAAGCGAGTGCGGTTCTCGCGATCGACGGCTCGCTCGTCTGTCACAGTGGCGCTCGCTTTCGGATGCTGTCCTATGCCCGGAAGGTAGACGGAGCCGCTTGTACGTGACGATGCAGCAACCGTACGTAGCGTTCTTCTGTCATGTCAACGGTTTGTGGCGGGAAGCTGCACGCGGTGCGAATGTCGGCTCCGGCCCAGCGTCTCGGAGGAGCGCTGCCGCGTGCAATGGACCTCACGGTCGGAGCGTTGACCACGACCCATACCGCGACGCCTGGCGCACGCGATGCTGCTCGAGTTTGGCCGCATAGACTTCGACGTATCGAACGTGCTTGATTCCGCAGCGGAGCGACGACCTTCCCCATCCCAGCAGACAGCCGTTATCGAGGAGGTCGGGCTGGCAACCAAGAAGGGGCACTTCAGCGCGGCATCGCGCCAGGGTGGCTGAGGCTCAATCGTCGATCGGCTCGATCAGTTGCGGGCCCTCATTGCGGATGTTGCCGACCGCCGGATCGACCGGGTGCCAGGTCAGGATCCCGGCTGGCGCCGGTTGTAACAGCTCCCGTGGATCGTCGCCGAGCAACCAGGCGTCCCACGCGTCCTGCTCGAGGATCAGCGGCATCCGATCGTGCAGCTCGGTCATCGCGTCGCTGGCCGGAGTCGTGACGATGGCCGTCGAGGTGATGCCGTCATCCTGCCCCTCGTGCCACGCCTCCCAGATTCCGGCGAACGCCAGCAACTGCCCGTCCTGGCGATGGATGTAGTACGGCTGCTTGCGCCGGCCATCGCCCGCCCGCCACTCGTAGTACCCGTCGGCCGGAATCAGGCAGCGGCGCTGCTCATAGGCCCGCTTGAACAGCCGGCTCTCGGCGACCGTCTCGCTGCGGGCGTTGATCGGCCGGGGACCATCGTCGAGCGCCTTCGCCCAACTTGGCGTGAAGCCCCAGGTCGCCGTCTCCGCCACGCGTGCCTCGCCCGTGTCACGCACGATCGCGATCGGCGTCGTCGGCGCCACGTTGTAGCGCGGCGGCAGATTATCAATCCGGGGATCATGGATGTCGAAGTACTCGAAGATCGTCATCAGCGGCGTCGCGACCACGAACCGTCCACACATGCCTGCGCTCCTTCACATCCAGCAACATTCGTCCAGCCTGATTGACAGAATAGAACATATGTTCTAGTATACTGTGCCAGAGGGCCTGTGCCCCAATCGAGAGAGCGCCAGAGCGCCAGTTCCACCCCGGCCCGTCCGGGGTGTCGTGTTTCTTGCGAACCTGTGTCCGAAAGGCAACGGTACCGGAATCATGCGCCAATATGCTACGCTCGGCTGTCTCGCCATCCCGCATCTGCCGATCCGTCTCGCCCTCCAGCAGCATCCCGATCTGGCTGGATCGCCGCTCGCCATCACGACGCCTGGCGCACGGGGAACGCTGCTCGACTGCTCGCCGGAAGCGCGCCTCCTCGGCATCCGCCCCGGACTGCTGGCCCGCGAGGCCCAGAACCTGTGTCCGCAATTACTGGTCCTGCCGGACGATCCACTGGCTGCCGCCAGCCTCCATCACACGCTTATCCAATCCCTCTATCACCTCTGCCCAACCCTCCGGCGTGGTGGGCCAGGCAGCATTCATCTCGATCTACGTGGGCTCGATCGACATTACCCGTCAACCCAGGCGCTCGGAAACGCGTTGCTCGCCTGTGTCGACGCGGATCTCAGACCGCGACTCGGTATCGCCGGTAGTGCCTTCGTGGCCTCCGTCGCGGCGCGCCGCTCCCGACCGGGAGTGGTCCGTGTCGTCGATCGCGCCGACCAACAGCGGCTCCTGGAACGCTGTCCCGTCGAGCTGCTACCGCTCCCTCCGGCGACGATCCAGCGTCTGGAGCGCCTCGGGCTCCACCGGCTCGGCGATCTCGGACAACTGCCGCTCACCGCGCTCGTCGCCCAGTTCGGCGCCGACGGCAAGCGCGCCTGGCATCTAGCGCGAGGTGAGGATCCCGATCCCTTCGTTGCCGAGACAATCTCCCAGCCGATTGTAGAGCTCCTGCGGCTGCCGACGGCATCGAGTCTTGCCAGCGACCTGGCCGTCGCCAGCCGCATCGCCGCCAGCCGCCTGCTGGCGCGATCAGAACTGCGCGGGCAGGCCGTGCGGCGCCTACGGCTGGACCTGTTCCTTGAGCACGGTGGGACGCTCGCCCGGACAGCGCTCATCAAGGGTGGGACGCGCGATCTGAAGCGATTAGTCGGGGTGCTCACCAGTCAACTCAACCAGGCCTCACTCGACGCGCCAGTCGTCGCGCTCCAGCTTGAGTGCCTCGAGTTGGGCGAGGCCCCTCCCTACCAGCCGACGCTCGGCGGCGAAGCGCACCGACCGGTGACCCGGCTGCGCGGCGCCGTCGCGGAACTGGCCCAACGCTACGGGACGTCACCGCTGTATCAGATCGTGGAGGTGAATCGATGGGCGAGACTACCGGAGCATCGCTGGGCGCTGGCGACCTACGAGCCCTGAACCAGCCCGAGCCGATCGAGGTCGCCGTCGACGAGCGCGGCATCCCCCGCATCGTCCGCCTCGCCGACGCCGAGGTGTCCGTGGTCGACATTGCCGACACCTGGCGCGTCGATGACGGCTGGTGGCGGCCGGAGGCTCAGCAGGTCAAGCGGCTCTACTTCGAGCTCACCCTGGCGAACGGC
Organism: uncultured Chloroflexia bacterium; assembly: GCA_963763325.1. GTDB lineage: Bacteria > Chloroflexota > Chloroflexia > Thermomicrobiales > CFX8 > JBBECJ01. Next base: position 17,384 of record CAVXOL010000017.1, on the reverse strand, counting down.
GCCCATCTGACGCTCTTCCATGACCTCGTGCGCGGGTCCTGGCATGCGCAGCGCACCTGATGCCGGCTACGTCGAGCTGCATGCCCACTCGTGCTTCTCGCTCCTCGACGGCGCCTCGTTTCCCGAGGAACTGGTCGACGAGGCGGTCCGGCTCGGCCTGCCTGCTCTGGCACTGACCGACCACGACAACCTGCACGCCGCCCTGGATTTCGCGACGATCGCCAACTCTGCCGGGATCCAGCCCATCACCGGCGCAGAACTGACCCTCGTCGACGGCTCGCACCTGACGCTCCTCGTCGAGACCCCGGCCGGCTACCGCAACCTGTGCCGCCTCATCACCGCGGCGCACTACACCGGCGAACGGACCGAGCCTGCCCTCCCGATCGAGCTGCTTCCCCAACATGCTGAAGGGCTGATCCTGCTCACCGGCTGCCGCCAGTCGGAACTCTGCCGCCGGGTGGATGCCAACGACCTGGCCGGCTCGCGCCGATTGCTGCGCCAGTTCCAGACCTGGTTCGGCCCCGAGAACGTCTATCGTCGAGTTGCAGCGCAACCTGATTCGCGGCGATCGCCGGAGGACGACCCGGCTGGCAGCCCTCGCCGGCCGAAGCCGGCGCTCGTATCGTCGCGACCGGTAACGTCCACTATCACCGGCCGGAGCGGGTTGCCCTGCAGGACACGCTCGTCGCCATCCGGCACCGGACCAGCCTCGACGGCGCCGCGCACCTCAGGCGCATCAACGGCGAGTGGTACCTGGTCGATGCCGAGACGATGCGTCGGCGCTTCCGCCGCTACCCCGAGGCACTCGCCAACACACTCGTCATCGCCGAGCGTTGCCGTGCGTTCAATCTGGCGACCAACCTCGAGTACCGCTTCCCTGACTATCCGGTCGATGACGGCGACACCCCCGATGACCGCCTCGCGCGCGTTACCCGCCAGTTGCTCGACGGACGCTATGGCAACGACTCAAAGGCGCACGCCCGGCTTGAGGAAGAGTTGGAGCTGATCCGCCATCATCATCTGGCTGGCTTCTTCCTGACGTATGCCGACATCATGCGCCTCGCCGGCGAGGTAGCCGACGAGGTGCGCGGGGAGAGTGTCGCCAGGCGCGTCGGCAACATCCCACCGGGACGCGGACGCGGTTCCTCGGTCAGCTCGATCGTCTGCTACCTGCTCGGCCTCTCGCACATCGATCCCGTCCAGCACGATCTCTTTCTCGGCCGCTTCCTCCATGAGGAGATCATCGACGTGCCGGACATCGACCTCGACTTCCCGCGCGACATCCGCGCCGCCCTCATCGAGCGCCTCTACGCGATCTATCCCGACCGTGTCGGGCTGGTCTGCACCTATGCCACCTACCGGATGCGCAGCGCCATCCGCGATGTCGGCAAGGCGCTCGGTCTGCCACTGCCGGTGCTCGATCGACTGGCCAAGCTCGGCGAGCACGGCTCGGCCACGGCCGTCGACGAGCACCTGGGACGGACGCCCGATGTGCCGCACCCTGACTCTCCGCTCTGGCGCCATCTGGCCGATCTGTCGCGGCAGATCGCCGGCATGCCGCGCCACGTCGGCCAGCACAGCGGCGGGATGGTGGTTGCCTCACAGCCGCTCAGTGAGCTCGTCCCGATGCAGCCGGCCGCGATGGAGGGTCGCCACCTGATCCAGTGGGACAAGGACACCTGCAACGAGGCCCGCTTCGTCAAGATCGACGTCCTGGGACTCGGGATGCTCAGCGCCGTCGAGGAGTGTCTCGACCTGGTCGCCGGCCAGGGCAAGGATCTGATCGACCTCTCCCGAATCGACTTTCAGGATCCGGACGTCTTCGACATGATCCAGCGCGGCGACACGGTCGGCACCTTCCAGATCGAGAGTCGCGCCCAGATTCAGACGCTGCTCAAGACCAAGCCGGAGACCTTGCAGGATCTCGTCGTCCAGGTCGCCATCGTCCGCCCCGGCCCGATCGTCGGCGGCGCGACCAAGCCCTGGATCCGCGCCCGCGAGCAGTACCGCCTGACCGGCAAGCCCGAGATCACCTACGACCATCCGTTGCTCGAAGAGACACTCGAGGAGACCTACGGCGTCATCCTCTACCAGGAGCAGATCCTGCAGGTGGCGATGGCGCTGGCCAACTTCACCCCCGGCGAGGCTGACCGGCTACGGCGCGCCATGAGCCGCAAGCGCTCGCTCGGCGCGATGACCGAACTCTGGGACGACTTCCGTGCCGGCGCGCTAACCAACGGCGTCAGTGAGGAGGTGGCCCAGACCGTCTTCGACAAGATCACCGGCTTCGCCGCCTACGGCTTCCCCAAGGCGCACTCGGTCAGTTTCGCCGTCCTGGCCTACCAGTCGTGCTGGCTGCGCCACTACTACCCGGCCGAGTTCACCTGCGCCGTCCTCAATGAGCAGCCGATGGGCTTCTACCCACCGCACACGCTCGTCGGCGATGCCAAGCGGATGGGGCTGCGCGTGCTCCCAGTCGACATCAACGCGAGTTTCTCACGCTGCTCGGTCGACGGTCGGGCGATCCGCATCGGACTGGGGTACGTCAAGGGCATCCGCGAGGAGGAAGCCGCAGCGATTGCGGAGAGCCGCCGGATGGACGGCCCTTTTCGGTCACTCAACGACCTGCTGCACCGCGTCGAGGTCCGGCGTGAGATCGTCGAGCGGCTCATCATGGTCGGCGCCTTCGACTGGACGGGGCTGCGCCGGCGGGAACTGCTCTGGCAGTTCGGCCTCCTCCAGCCACCGGTCCGCCTGCGTGGGCAAGATGAGATGGGTGTCCAGCAGCTCGGGCTGGCGATCCCGATTGAGCAGGACATGGTCGAACTGCCGCCACTCTCGGTCTGGGACAAGCTCAGGGCAGACTACGAGATCGTCGGGCTCTCGGCCCAGTGGCACCCGCTGTTGCTGCTGCGCTCGCAGTTCGCCAGCACCGTCCTGACGGCCACCCAGGTCGCCGAGGCGCCACATGGGCTGCGCGTCCAGCTGGCCGGGCTCGTCGTCTGTCGCCAGCGGCCGAGCACGGCCAAGGGCGTCACGTTCCTCCTGCTGGAAGACGAGACGGGACTGACCAACGTCGTCGTCCACCAGGCGCTCTACGAGCGCGAGCGCCTGACGTTGCGCTCCTCACCGGTGCTCTTGATCGAGGGTCGGCTGGAGCGCCAAGGGGACGCCGTCAACATCGTGGCGCAGATGATGACACCGATCCCGATCGAGCCGTCAGCCGCCGACCGAGTCCAGCCCGATGCTGTGAAACAGCCGAAGATGCTCGTCACCTCCCATGACTATCGCTGAGCGGCTGGCGCCACGGCACCCGTTTGGCAGTTCATCGCGGTCGCAGATCGAGCACCTGCACTCTGGTGCTTCCAGCGGGTGCCGTGGCATCACCTGCCTCCGTGTTCGCATGATCTCAGTCACGTCGCGTGCGATACTGCTGGGCATGACCACCAGCGTCGACAACGGTCCGTGCTAACCGACTCGCCGCACAGGACGCCAGAGCCGCTACGAGTGGAGGGCGGTGAACGTGGTCACCGATGAGATCGCGAGTCGGGAGTCGGCTGTGGAGTTGTCGCAGCCCGTCTCGTGGGGCAAGCGGCTGTCGGACCTGGCTGCCGAACACCCCGACAAGCCGGCCATCATCTTCGTTCCGGTCGACGGCGAGCATCAGCCGCTCAGCTGGCAAGCGCTCGATCGCTGGTCGAACACGCTCGCCCGCAGGTTCGCGGAACTGGGACTCGACGAGACATCCATGCTCGTCATCGGCCTGCCAAATTGCCTCGAACACTACATCGCTGCCTATGCCGCCTGGAAGCTCGGCGCACTTGTCCTGCCGGTCCGCGCCAACCTGCCACCGATCGAGCGTGACGGCATCCTCGACGTCGGCAATCCAACGGTCGTCGTCAGCGATTGGGAGGGCATCGCGTACCAGCAGGTGACGACCGCTGAACTGCACGCACTCGATGGCTACTCAGACGCACCGTTACCGGACAAGGTCGCCCACCCCGGCAAGTCGATCGGTTCCGGAGGCTCGACCGGGCGCAGCAAGATCATCGTCGATCCACGCCGATGGGAGGCCGTGCCAGGCGACGTCGGCCGGCGCATGTACTCCGGCTTCGCCAGCGGCCAGGTCCAGCTGATTGCCGGCGCGCTCTACCACAACTCGCCGTTCTCCTGGGGGCATTTTGGGCTATTCGAGGACCACACACTGATCCTGATGGAACGGTTCGACGCCGCCCGCGCCGTCGACCTGATCGAGCGCTACCGGGTCAACTTCGCCTTCCTCGCCCCGACGATGATGAAGCGGATCGTCGATGTGCCCGACGTGCGGTCGCGTGACTTCTCCAGCATCGAAGGCATCTTCCAGACCGCCGCACCATGCCCGCCCTGGCTCAAGCGCACCTTCATGGAGCTCATCCCACCCGAACGGCTCCACGAAGGCTTCGGCGCAACCGAGGCGGTCGGCAGTTGCAGCATTCGTGGTGACGAGTGGCTGGAACACCCCGGCAGCGTTGGACGGCCACGCACCTGTGACCTCAAGATCCTCGACGAAGACTTCAACGAGCTGCCAACCGGCGAGATCGGTGAAATCTTCATGCGCCCGTTCGACCTCAGCGAGCCGACGTACTACTACATCGGCTCCGCGCCAGCGAAATCGACGCCGGATGGATTCGTCTCAGTCGGCGACCTGGGCTACGTCGATGCCGATGGCTACCTGTTCCTGGCCGATCGACGGGTCGATCTCATCATCAGCGGCGGCGCCAACATCTACCCTGCCGAGGTCGAAGCGCCACTTTCGCAACACCCCGACATCGTCGATGTCGTCGTCATCGGCCTCCCGGACGATGACTGGGGCAAGCGCGTTCACGCCATTGTTCACCCAAGGACGTTGGACAACCCACCGGCGATCACCAGTCTCGACGAGTGGATGCGCCAGCGCCTGGCATCGTACAAGATCCCCAAGACGTATGAGTTTGTCGCCGAACTTCCTCGTGATGGCGCCGGCAAGATCCGCCGGACGGCGCTCGTGGCCGAGCGGACAGTCGGGGTCTAGTGGCGTTGCGGACAGGCCATCCATTCCGATGAAAGGAGCAACCGTGGAGATTCAGCGAATCGGCATGATTGGCGCCGGCGTGATGGGCGCACAGATCGCGCAGGTGGTGGCGTCCGGCGGGCACACCGTCCACCTCTACGACATCAACGATGGACAGCTCGAGACTGCGCTGCAGCGGATCGAGCATGGCCGCTTCGGGTTACGCGGCGGCGTCGCGCGAGGCAAACTGACCGAACAGGAGATGCACGCCACGCTTGAGCGGATCATTCCGGTTACCGAGCTGGAGGCCGCCTGCATCGACGCAGACCTGATCATCGAGGCGGTTCCGGAGGACATCAAACTGAAGATCCGTGTCTTCCGGCGGCTCGACGCCGCGTGTCCGCCGCAGACGATCCTGACCTCGAACACCTCCGGCCTCTCGATCGCAGCCCTGGCTGGAGCGACCGACCGTCCGGCTCAGGTCCTTGGCTGGCACTGGTTCCAACCGTGCGCGGTCATGAAACTGGCCGAACTCGTCACCCACGATGAGACGGGCGACGCCGCGCTGCAATCAGTCACCGCCTGCGCCGAGCGCAGCGGCCGGGTCGTCGTCACGATCAAGGACCAGCAGATGACCTGGGGCTTCGTCGGGAACCGGATCAACCGGGCTGTCCGACTCGAAGCAGCCCGCATCGTCGACGAGGGACTGGCCACCCGCGATCAAGTCGACACCATCATGCGTGAGGGGTTCCGCTGGCCGATGGGTCCGTTCGAGCTCCAGGGCGGTCGGTCACTGTCGTAGTGTTGCAAACAGCACTCACCACGAACATGCTGTACCGGCGGTCGTTCGTCCGTAGCGTCAATCGCCGTGCCTGCGTGCCCACCGGACAGACCGAGCCAGCAACATCGTCTCCAGACCGCCCCATCCTCGTACTCGTCCAAGACGATGTATCCGCACAGACGGTACCGGGAGCCCGTGCCGGCACCGCCTCATCTCCGGATCGAATGGTTGAACCGCGTGAACATACGACGGCAGGCCAGCGACGGCTGGGTGCCTCGACTGTTGATTCGCCGATCACCACGAGCAGACGCCTTCAGGCGAGGTCGCAGCGTCTCAGTCGGTCGTCGCCAGCACCGTGTCGGCCGCAACCGATGATGGAGCGAACGTAAATCGTCGCAGCTCGGATGTGAGCAGTGGCCCCGCCGCGAGGTGCAGTACCGGCGGGGTCGCACTCAGCTCGTACAGCAGTGTGGCGGCCGAAAATCCTCCGCCAGGATCACTCAGCAGCCGGCAGATTGGGTAGTCCTGATCTTCCCGTGACGAGAGGACATCGCGCAGGTCATCGAATCCGACCGGCCGCGACAGGTCACCGAGCTGGCGGTTGAGGACGGCGAGCCGCGCCTGGCTGTTGGCGGATGAACCGATGACATCGGCCTCACTGAGCCGGTTGGCCGCCTGGTACTGTTGACTGGCGCGGTTCACCAGTGGGTGGTTCGTGTGATAGACCCGCTGGCGGTTGGCCAGCGGCCAGTACTGCGCGACCTCACCCGCGCCGCACTCGAACGACGCGATCTCGCCGGGGCCGCCGACGAGGTAGTTCTGCCCTGACGCGTGCGGCACATCCTCGATGAAGCGGGCGGCTGCGGCGAAGGACCGCTGGCGCAGCACACCGCGCACGACCAGGGCGACCGGCAGGCCACGGCGATTGTGGTTCAGCTGCATCAGCGTGTTGCAGCAGATGCCAACGCCGGCGCTGTTGAGGCCGTAGCAGGCGACCGTCCCGGCGAGCGTGATGACGAAAGCATCCGGATGATCGCCATTCCCCTCGATCTGGAGCAGCGTCTGGAGGCCCTCGGCGTAGACGGGCACATCCATCGTCTGCCCGATGAACGTGCCTTCATCGGTGATGACGCCCAGCGAACTGCACTGCTCGGGCAGGGAGGCATCCGCCCGTCGTTGCCGATAGTAGGCGTGCCACCACACTTCGTCGATGAATTGCAGCACCATCATGTCCGCGAGCGGTTGTCCGGCACCCGTGGCGATCCCCAGGATCTCGTCGTTGAGGCCCGGCGTCCATCGGTCGATCGCCGCCGTGAAGTTGACCGTCTCAAGGAACTCAGTGATGAACGCGTCGGGGTCGCCGCCGCCCTCTCGGCCGAGCCACTCCTTGGTGCGCGCGATGTGCTCGGCGATCGGTCCCCGGAGTGCTTCCCCATGCTGGAGGCCGCGCTCGTGCGGGGAACCGCTCAACGTCACGACCGGCATTTGCTCGGTGTTCACAATCCCCGTTCCTTCCACGTGTCGGCGAAGAGTCGCTCACATCCCGCAGCCATCAACGCATCGCGCTGTAGCGACGGATCCTGATCATCGCTCGAAACACGGGGATCGCCGCAGAGACCGTTGCCGCCGGCGATGCCCGATTTCGCTGTCTCAGACACGGCCCGGCTCGGATCACGCTAACGGCAACTCGACCCAGCGGCGCTCGCGAAACGACAACTCGACGGCGTTGATCGCCTCCTGCACCCAGGCCCCGTCCGCGAAACTTGCCTCGTTGCGCGCGCCGCCTGCCAGGATCTCGTCGAGGAACTCGTGGATCAGATTGGCGTAGAACAGGCTGCGCCACGATTCACCGGGATGTCCACCGGACGGGTAGAAGCGCTCGGGGATCTCGAGCTGGCGAAACTCGACGTCGTCAGGCGTCGCGACCTTGATCGTCTCGGCCACGCCGAACTCCTCGACCAGCCGGCAGATGATCGCGCCATGCTCCCCGTACAGCCGCGCCTCGGTGCCCGCGTAATTGCCGATCGTCACGACACTGCTCTGGATCGAGCTGATGGCGCCGTTGGTGTACTCGGCCAGATAGATGTCCCCGTCGTCGATGTTCATGCGCTGCATCCTGCCGGTCTCGCGGACCACCCGCTCCGGGATGAAGTTGCGCATCGTGCCGATCGACGCGGCTGTAATCAGCCCCCACCCACCAGTGGCCAATGTCGATGATTGGCGCGCCGTAGCCCTCCAGGGACATGACCTGTAGCACCGACTGGTCGGCCTCGTGATCGACCTGGCGTAGCGGCGTGGTCGGGTCGAGCCACTGTGAGTTCTGCTCGTAGCCGTTGAAGATGAACGGCTGACCGACGAAGCCCTCGTCGATGAGCGATTTGGCGAACTGGATCCCGGGGCTGTAGCGGAAGGTGAAGCCCAGCTTCGTCTTCAGACCCTTGCGCTGTGCCAGTTCGGCCGCAGCGCGCGTCTGGCGAAAGTCGGAGGCGACCGGCTTCTCACAGAGCACGTGTTTGCCGGCCTCCAGCGCGGCCCAGGCCAGTTCGAAGTGCGTGTGCGACGGGGTGCAGACGTCGATCACATCGAGATCGCTGCGCGCCACGACCGCCTGCCAGTCGGTGGCATGCTCGCGGATCCCGAACTCGGTCGCGAAGGCACGCGCACGCTCGGCGAGCGGATCGCAGATCAGCACGACCTCGCAGCGCGGGTCGCGCAGCCAGCCAGGGATATGCGCGTCATGCGCCCAGCGCCCTGCGCCAAGGACGGCCACCCGCAGCCGCTCAGCCATGCATCGCTCCCTCCATTGGTGTACGTCCTGCTGACGCAGGCGCGGTAGCGGCAGGGTCTGCTGTTACGCGTTCGGAGTCATCGTAACATCTGTCCTGACGTGCGAGCCGCGGTCGCTGCTACATGCTCGAACATGCCGCTGGTGCATGTCCAGAAGCCCCATCTGGAACCACGTGCTACGCGGTGTCAGCGGTAGCTCTCGGATCGCGGTGCGTTCCGCAGACCAGGTCACGCACGCGCGTCAGGCGGGAGCCAGCTGACTGTGACCTCCTCGCGCGTCGCCCAGTGACCCGCGTCGACCGCCGCGTGGAAGTCGCCGACCGCCTGGTTGAAGCGCGCCGGCTCTTCGAGGTTGATGGTGTGCCCGCTCTGCGGCAGGATGACCAGACCAGCGGTCGCGATCTCGCGCTTCATGAAGATGCCCGGCTCGATGCACGGCTCATCCTCGTCACCCACGACGAGCAAGGTCGGGACGCGTCAGCTGGTTCAGCCGCTCCTTGAGCGCGAAGATCGTCGGGCGGCGGCGGATGACGCCGGCCATCGCCAACGCCGACCCAGTGGCCGAATGCTCGGCCAGCTGCCGGCGAAACCGCTCCCAACCGGCGCGGTCCTTGCGCTTGAACGTGACCCGCGCCGCGCCCTCCGCGTACATCTCGGCAAAGGCGGCCATCCCGTCCGTCCGCAGGTACGCGACGACCCGGTCATTGTCGCGCTCGAACTGCTCGCGTCCGACCGTCCCCGCCCCGCAGCCGGCCACCACGACCGAAAGACAACGGTCCGGATACGTCAGTGCGAAGTTCAGCGCGACGTTGCCGCCCATCGAGAGCCCGACGACGTGCGCGCGCTCGATGCCCAGGTGGTCCAGCAGCCCGCGCAGATCCTCGACCAGCAGCTCCTGCGTATAGGCATCGATGTCCTCCGGCACGTCGGAGGGCGGGTAGCCGCGCTGGCTGTAGGTGATGCAGCGGCAGCTGCCCGAGAAAGCCTCGACCTGCGGCTGCCAACTGCGGTAGTCGCCGGCGAACTCGTGGCAGAAGACGATCGGCGGCCCGTCGCCGGTCACCCCGTAGTACAGCGTGACGCCGTTGACCTGTGCGTGTGGCATGGTGCCTCCGTACCGAACCAGGCTGGTCGAGCGAGTATCTCACACACTCGGCGGCGTGCGGAGGTTGTGAGATGGTGACTGAGAGACGGGTTCTGAACCAGCGAACCGAACGAAGCCTTGTGATCGATCGTATCGTTCAGCGGTGTCGAATCCCCACACGTATGAGACGGCTTAGATCGACCATCCATTCCGTCCTTGCTGCCCTTGATTGCGGCCACCGCAGTCTCGGTGATGATGCTCGTGCCGTCGTGCACCGCCGATTGCGCGAAGCACTGTAGAAGGTTCGCGCGCACGTCAGCGATACTGTGGATCGACGCACATGCACAAACGAAGGGCCACCCACATGGCATTCCGGACGATCGACCGCACCCACCTGCAGCAGCTTGTCGAGCGGGAGACCGAGCGCTTTCAGGAGCATCACCCGCGCTCGCGTGAGCAGCGTGAGGCGGCGCGCGCCACCCTCCTGGGCGGCGTGCCGATGCCCTGGATGACGCTCTGGCCTGGTGGCTACCCGGTCGTGCTCGACCACGCTGAGGGTGCGCGCATCACCGACATCGACGGACACGAGTACGTCGACTTCTGCCTGGGCGATACCGGCGCGATGGCAGGGCATGCGCCGGCAGCGACGGTCGCGGCGGTCGAACGGCAGGCGCGGCGTGGCATCACCACCATGCTCCCGACCGCGGACGCCGCCTGGGTCGGGCACGAGCTGGCGCGGCGTTTCGGCCTGCCCTACTGGTCGTTCGCCCTCTCGGCCACCGACGCCAACCGCTTCGCGCTGCGCGTGGCGCGCTACGTCACCGGCCGGCCGAAGGTGCTGGTGTTCAACCGCTGCTACCACGGCAGTGTCGATGAGACACTGGCCATCGCCGACGACCATGGTGCGACGATCAACGGGCGCGGCAGCAATGGCGCGCCCGTCGACCCGGCGCTGACGACGAAGGTCGTGGAGTTGAACGACATCGCGGCGCTGGAAGCGGCACTCGCGCCCGGCGACGTGGCGGCGGTGCTGGCCGAGCCGGCGCTGACCAACATCGGTATCGTGCCGCCCGATCCGGGATTCCACGCGGCGCTCCGCGAGATCACCCGGCGCACCGGCACACTGCTGATCATCGACGAGACGCACACGATCTCCTCCGGCCCCGGTGGCTACACCGCCGCGCACGGTCTCGAGCCCGACCTGCTGACGGTGGGCAAGGCACTGGCCGGCGGCGTGCCGGTGGGCATGTACGGGTTCTCGGCTGAGGTCGCGGCGCGCCTGGCGGCGCTGGGTGACCCCGATCTGGGCCGCACCGAGGGCGTGGGCGGCACGCTGGCCGGCAACGCGCTCTCGCTGGCGGCGCTGCGCGCGACGCTGGAGCACGTGCTCACTGACGACGCCTTCACACGCATGGTTGATCTGGCGAGCCGCTACGCGCGCGCCGTGGAGCAGGTCATCCGCGAGCGCGAGCTGCCGTGGGTGATCGTGCAGTTGGGAGCGCGCGCCGAGTATCGCTTCACGCCGACCGTGCCGCGCAACGGCGGCGAGTCTGCCGCGGTGGATGACGGGCTCCTCGACGAGTACATGCATCTCTTCATGCTGAATCGCGGCGTGCTCATCACGCCCTTCCACAACATGGCACTGATGTGCCCCGCCACCACTGCTGCCGATGTGGATCGACTGATCGACGCCTTCAGCGAGGCGGTGGATGTGCTGCTGCGTGCGTCGGCCTAACTCCGTGCGGGGATGTGCTGCACGCAGCGCCGAACTGTATCGCCGATCTGGATGAAGTGGCTTGTGATCCGTTACCGACAGTCGACGAGCTCACCATCATGTGGTGAGGTCTGGACTGACCATCGAGGATCTTGTCCCAGCTGACCATTTCTGCCGCCATGTCGTGCGCACACTGGATCTGTCGTTCGTGCGCGAGCTCGTCCGTGACGGCTATGAGCCTGTCTGAGAAGGGGATGGTTTCGTAGCCGGTCGGGATGCCACGGCAACCATACCCCAGCGACGTGACTGACACCCACGCCGACCATCCATGGGCTGGCACGCCGAGTCCTGCAAGAGCCGTCTCAGACGGGCGCATCCCACCCGCTAAGGTGTCGCTACGTCGTGCCGCTAAGTCGCCAGTAAGGTGTGCTCACTAGGATGTGGTCACGATCAATGGAGATCGTGACGCAGGATTCAGCTAGGAGCCAGCGATGGTCGGCAATGCAGACATCCTCATGACGATGGCCAGAGCGCGGCAAGACGACCTGCTGCGCGAGGCGCAGCGAGATCGCCTGGCCACGATCGCCAGAGCAACGGCAACAGCGTACAGCGACCGACGCACGGACCTGAGACGACGCGACACCGGCGAGTCCTTGCTCGATCGCCTCATCGCCCGGTTGAAGGCGGCCGTTGCCCCAACCCAGCCGCAGACACTCAACCGTGATCTGGCGGCCTGACGCACAAGCGCGCATCCACATCAGTCGGTTGGGGTGCGCGCTTGTGACCGGACTTCCACGCTCGAGCAGCGTGTGGGCGTGACCACGACGCAGGAAGCGATACCTGTTCTCTGACGCAGCAGCAGATCGAAGAAAGGAACGACCGTGTACGGCATCGAGTCCGAGGTTACCGCTCGCTACCGTCAACACGACATACAACAATGGGCAGCGACCCGTAACATCCTGGCGCAACAGCGACGAGCGCATGGGCGCATGGGTTCCCGTCAGTCGCTGGATCCCCGAGCTGTTATTCGAGCCGCTCTTGCCACGTTGACTCGCAGCCGCATTCGTCCAACGACGTAGCCTGTTGTCGCCAGCGGCAGATCGTGGCGTCCAATCTGACCGTTCAGTGCGACCCGCCGCAGGCGCGTCGCTGATCCCCGCGACGCCGGTCCACGATGTCCCACGCAGGCAGGGCCGGCATCACGGGACCGGTTCCTACTGGCGCTGACGATCACGAGCCGCTCCCGCAGAGACACCCTGGAGCACTGCCTGAGCCCGTCGATGTCGCCGAGGAGATGCTCGGCCGCATGTCGGGACCGGGACGCGTGAGCGCGGGCTATCCATCGTCGCATCCGAACGGTGCCTGCTGCCACCCAGTGGTGTCGTAGGTGCTCGACGAGCAACTGATCAGCCACACCAGTGGCGGTGCGGACGCAGGAAAGGATGCACGCCATGCGCAACGTGTGTCCCTGTGGCTGGGCTGGCGCTCAGGACGAGCCGGTGCCGGTGTCGGCGAATAGGGCCTTGCGTGTCCGACGTGCGGCCGGATGGAGCGCGTCGATTGGCTGCGCAGCTTCTCGGGCAACACGTGACAGTTGGTCGGAAAACTGGTAGCTGCCGATCGTGGTTCGAGCCGATACGGGCCGGCCGGTCAGCGACGACACATGGAACAACGCCTCCCGTGGCCGTGGCAATGAATCGCGCCGACTACTTGAAAGACTGGGGCAAGCGCAAATCGCAGTACCGGTTGTGATCGCGATGGTGCACGATGCGCATACTGCGCGAGCGGAGGCGGGCGTCGATACTCCCGCGTGCATTTGGTCGCTAGCCGGAGGTTCGAGAGGGGCTTGCCGCTCTTGGTCTGTCGCAGCTCGGCATCGCGGGTGGCGTTGCCGATCAAAACGACTTGGTTGATGCTTTGCTCGGCGCAAAATGGATTTCTGTCGTCGAGCACGGGCCAAATAGATGTAAGGCATTGGCGACACTCCAGCATATTCCCTTGGCAACCCGATCGTGGTTCGATCTCGTGGACGTTCCCAGCCAGGACACTGCGGTGAAGATCGGCGATGCGTGTCCGAGCCATGCTGAACGGGACCATCCAGCGTCGTCAGTGCCGTCGGTACCGTTCGGACCATCGGGGCGCGCATCGTCCGTTAGAAGAATTCGTGGAGATGGGTACACAGCAGTTCGCCTTTAAGATAGGAGCACTCATCCCGCGTCAATACCCCCTCATGAGCGAGTTGCTGCAACTCAGCGCGGGTCGCATGGTAGGACCGCCGCCGAACCGTGTCGCACACCTCCTCAAAGGCGATTGACCCGGTCCGATATCCCGCGACCAGTTCAGGCACACTCATCTCAGCCAGACTGTCGCTTCGGTAGCGACGCCTTCGTGTCGTCACAGGCATCCCCCTTTTTTGCATCGCGGTTCGATGCAGGCCGCCATCGGGATGGGTCGTCGTGCTGCCAACATCCGTGTCGTACTGGTTGGTTCGTGTATTGTTTCTCGGAGTCATGAGTATACCTCCAACGCCGATTGGATGACGACGCTCCAGCACATGATTCGCGGATCCCGGATACAGTCATGGTAGTCTCCGCTCGACCTGAAGAGCGGTCCTAGCGTCGATCAGTTGGAAGGGGCGATCGATGTCACTGCAGACGCTGCTCGACAAGCTGTCCGAGGAGCGCACCTGGCATCACCTGACCCATATCACCGAGCAGATTCCGTCGCGGTTGGCCGGGACGCCGAATGCCCGGAGCATGGCCGAGTACGCCGCCGAGCAACTGGGAACGGCCGGCCTGAATGCCGGCATGGACGAGTTCCTCGGACTTGTGTCATTTCCGAAGCCAGCCGAAGTGCGCGTGCTTCTTCCTGAAGAGTGGACGATCGAGGCAAGCACACTGGCCCAATCGCCGTCGACCGATGGACTGGAAGCGGAACTCGTCTACGTCGGCGCCGGCACCGAAGCCGCCTATCGACGGTCGCGACGTGCGCGGCAAGATCACGCTGACCGATCTCCCCTACGCGCCGGCACGTCACGAGAAAGCCTTCATCGCGCCCGGCACGGCACGATCGCCCAGGTCGATGATGAACTGGGGCCATCCGGAGAGTGACGCGATCCCCCTCGGGTCCGTCAAATCGGCCTGGGGCAATCCGACGCCGGAAACACTCGAGACGGAGCTGCCACGTCATCCCTGCGTGGGTATCTCGTTGCGGGACGGGCTGCGGCTGAAGGCCCTCTGCGAATCCGGACCTGTACGCGTCCGGCTGCGCGCCGAAGCGGACAACGGCTGGCACCCGATGACGATGACGACGGGCCAGACTCGGCGTTGAACCAGGACGACCGTTCCTGCTCGTCGGTGGGCACATGGACTCCTGGTTCGGGCCGCAAGCGACCGACAACGCCTCGGGCAATGCCTGCATGCTCGAGCTGGCGCGTGTCTTCGCGCAGCACCGCGCCGAGCTGCGACGCGGGCTCGTGATCGCCTTCTGGATGGGGCACGAGACCGGCACGATGATCTCGTCGTCGCGCTTCGCCGATATCCACTGGGACTGGCTACGCCGTTCCTGCGTCGCGTATCTGCAGATCGATCAGCCAGCCATCACCGGCACCTCGACCGTGGCACCTGGCATCGACGGAGGACACGCAGGGCTGGGCGACTCGCGCCGCGCGAGGAGATGCTCGCTGACATGGACATCCACTGGCGCCGGCAGCGCAAGAACGGCGACTCGTCGTTCTTCGGGGTCGGTCTGTCAACCGTCGCCGGGTTGATGTCCTTCCGTGACGAGGAGATCCGCGCGACCGGGCTCGCCAACCTCGGCTGGTGGCATCACTCGGTCCACAACACGCTCGACAAGGTCGATCGGTCGCTGCTTCTGCCACACCTGCGGGTCTACGCGCGCTGGATGTGGGATCTGCTCACGGCGCCGATCCTGCCGTACGAGTTCGCAGCCCTTCGCTGGCAAGATCGTCGAGCGTCTCGATGCGCTGGCCGTGATCGATGTACCGGACATCGACATGGCTGGCGTCGTCGAACGCGCGAGGGTGTTCCAGGATCTCGCGAGCCGGCTGGATGCGCTCGCTGCATCCTGGCGCGTCGAACCCGACATCGAGCGGATGGAGCCGAGGCCGACACCGTCAACCGTACGCTACTGGAACTGGCGCGACACTCGTTCCCGTCACATCAACCACCGTCGGCCCCGTACGGCCAGGACCGCTATGGACACTCCTGGCAGCCCGAACTGATTCCTCGCTGGTGCCGCTACACGCGGCTGGCCGTTTACGACCGTGACTCCGAGGCGTTCCAGACCTGGTGGGTCGCCCAGATCCGCACTCGCAACCGTGTCGTCGACGCGCTTGACCAGGCGAGTGCGATCGTCCGGACGGCACTGAGCGAATTGAACGAACGGCCGGTATAGACGAATCGGCTGCTCAGCTGATCGCCGTCAAACGGTGAAATGGTCCCAGCACGCGCGACAGAGCCGAGCGGTGAGCATGTAGGCGGCTCCACGTCCGGCCTGGCCGTTTGGCAGTTCGACCGGGACATGGTCGGTGTAGACCGTCAGGATGTAGAGCGGCTCGTCGCCTCGGAAGATGATGCCGGCATCGCTGTAATTGCGCACGCCACGTCCGGTCTTGTGCGCGATCGTCGCCGTTGGTGGCGGCGGCATCAGCAGTGGCAAGCGATTGGTGATCTGCTGCCAGGTCATGATCTCGATCGCGGAGCGGCACAGCTCCGCCGTGCAGCCGAGGCGCCTGGCCACTTCCTCATCGCGCGAACCACGGAGGATCTGGTCGAGCAGCCGTCCAACATCGTTCGGCGTCGTCGTGTTGGTAGCGTCGACCGGATGGTCCCAGGCGAGCGAGCCGGGCGGGATATTGTCACGATGGATCGTGCCGATCATGCCTGCGGCGCGGGAGAAATCGTTGATCGCGTCCAGCCCCAGCATATCGACGATCATGCCGGTGCAGGTGTTGTCGGAGACGATGATCATCATCGCCAGCGCGTCGCGCAGGGGCAGCACCGTCCCGGCCGTCAGGTGCTGAAAGACGCCGGAGTTGTTGTGCTGGTAGCGCTCCTGGATCTCAACCGGCTGGTCGAGCGAGAGTCTTCCAGCGTTGACTTCTGCAAGCGCGGTCATCAGGACCGCGATCTTGCGCGTGCTGGCCGATGGCCCGATCAGCTCGCCTGACCGGTCCGCCTCGGCGCCGGTCCGTACGTCCTTCACGTACCATCCAGTGTGAAACGGCTGCTCGTCGCAGACCCCGTTCAGTCGCTGCAGCAACGCCTCCATTGGCTGCTCCTCTCATCTGATGATCCATCATAGGTCATGACACGCTTCGATATAGCGTGGTGCGCCAATCGGCGAGGCGAGTCGGAATGGCCCCAATGCCATCGCTACTGTTGCAAGCTTTCACGTGATTATTCGTTTTGGACTGAACCTCGCGGTCTTGGTGTAAGAAGCTAACGACGAGGCCGTGAGTGAGGTCGACGTTTCGATAGATTGAGTCACCCGAAGGTCGCAGCGATAGGGCGTGATCGAGGGTTACTACCGACATCCGCCTATTCGCACCTTTTAGCGCGCGCGTTCGGATCGCCTGATCCACTGGTAGCAGCGATGGCAAAGGCCAACATATGATGTCGGCGGTCGATCGTTCCGCACGATGTGGAAGCGTCATCGTGCACCGACTAGCGTCGAGGAACGTCTACATCTGTCCACCGCAGGACGACGTGCGATTTGTGAACAGTACTAGAAGTGGTACTGCGGCATGGCCCTCTTCTCGACGCTCGGCCTCTCGCGGCTGGCCGGGATCATGCGAGCTAGGGAAGATAGAAGTGATGGAGTGATGCAGGAAGGGACGCGCTGTTCCTGGTAGGGGCCGCATCCTGTATCGGCCTCTACCATAATCAGCGCGTCCTTTCCTGCATCCCGACGTCCCTCGACGGAGTACCCCATGCACCAAACCACGTTGCCAATGCCACTACCCGGC
>CAVXOL010000016.1:0-37139 GCA_963763325.1 uncultured Chloroflexia bacterium | reverse complement strand
TCCATGAGTTTCATGCAAGTGGCTCAGTGACGTTGTTCTGTGTTGGTAAGCGGGTTTGTGCGCTTGAAGATAGCGGGAGCACTTCATCGACCGTTTGACGGTTGGTCTGCTGATTGAACGCGTCAGCCTTATTGAATGGAGCACAACACCTTGGAGCAGGCAAAAAGGAGCGGGTACGCAGGACGCTCGCCGAGGTAAAGGCATTCCTCAATCAGGAATCTGCGCCCGCTATCAACGAAGCTGATACGAAGGCGTTCTTCATCGAGCCGATCATCCTCGCTCTCGGCTGGTCTGGGATTGGCGTCGTCACACGCGAGTATTACGTGAAGAATTCTCAGGAGTTTATTGACTTTGTCATGTCGGGACCAGAGGGCCCACTTCTTGCCATCGAAACCAAGGCGCTACGTGCCGGACTTACCGACAAGAACGCTGCCCAACTCATCCAATATTGCTCGGTCGAAGGGAATGAATGGGCTGCTCTGACCAACGGTCGCGAACTTCAGTTTTTCAACACATTCCTGAAGCCGGATCTCGCTGCCAAGCGGATATCTGAGCCTCGATCTGCTGGCATTCAACAGTGACGCTGAATACGATGCGCTGTTTGACCAGATCTGGCAGTCTCTCACGTGAGAGCATGACGACGCCGGCTGGAGTCCGGACATGGCTCAACCAGCGTCGTGCTCTCCACTGCTTTGCTGGTCAGACTGCTTAACCCAGGCTCAGCAACGATCAGGAATCTCCGACGATCTCTTTCCGATGCTGACATTCGAGCGACGCCGCAAGAGTTGATGTAATGGTTTCGGAGCCATCTGAACCCGCCTATCACGAATGTTGCCAAACTCGAGCAACAGAGTCCGAAAAAGGAGCATTAACGCGTCCAGGTGCGATTGACGCGAGTACGGGAGGTGGCCTGCAGGGCGCGCCGGAACTCGTGGACCTTGCAGCATCGCTACGAAACGCCATTATGGACCGTTGGCCGGCGACGATTTGGCGCGAGACCAAGTACTACGTGGCTGGCGAAGTCAACGGTGAGACTTTCATTGCTTATCGACCGCGTCGACTTTCGGTGTTTCTGGGGCTCACGTTGCCAGAAGATTACGAAGACGCTCGATTGGCAAGCAACGACGGAAAGTTCAACTGGAGACGCATCACGAAAGTGCTGTCTGTTCGTGAACCAAACGAGATTGACATACACCTGCTCTCGCTGGTCGGAAGAGCTATTGAGCACGCTGGGACGAGGAAGCGAAGCGTCGCCCACCACGGCATAACCGTTCGTGACTTGATCGTTGCTGGCCTTCTCACTCCGGGAACGAAGATGATCCTCAAGTCGGGGCAACGAGAAGTGGCTACCGCCGTGCTCAGCGACACGGGCGAGATCGTCTGGAACGGCGTTTCATATCGATCCCCGTCAGATAAGGCATTTGCGAAGCTTCTCGGACCAACGCGAACAACACTCAACGGCTGGACACACTGGTCCGTGGTGCTGCCGTCGGGCCACACTCGCCTCGCAGATCTTCGCGAGCAGCTGATCGATGCGCGTGGCCCGGACGTGAGTCTTACCGAGAGCGCTGAGGCTTGATCGCAATAGCAGCCGCCTACGGCTGGCCCGAACCACCCGAGGAGACCGACGACGAGACGATCCTGGCGCGGTTGCCGGCGCTGAATCTGGAGCGGGCGGGATGAACGAGCATGTTGAGGCGATGTTCTCGGTTACCCATGCGATACTGCGCGGGCGTGACCGCGATCGCCGGTCGTGGCTTGAACAGTTCGTGCGAATGAGACGTGTGGTGTACGTACTGATGCCAAATGACGCTGGTCTGGGTATACTTGTTGCATATCGCCCGTACCGTGTCGCCGGTACGGAAGGAGCCGCTCTTCGGAGCGGTTTCCGCTTTTCTATCGCAGCCTCATGAAGCTCAACGTCTACATCGATGGCTTCAACCTCTTCTACGGTGCCGCCTGCTAGGTACACCCTTCAAATGGCTTGACCTCAGGACGCTCTGCGAGCAGTCTTTGCCGAACCACACGATCCACCGCGTGAAGTACTTCACTGCCGACGTGAAAGCACGGCCGACCGATCCAGATCAGCCAAACCGGCAGAAGGCGTACCTGAACGCGCTGGCGTGCCTGCCGAACGTCACCATCCACAAAGGTGTCTTCAAGGCCGGCACACGTCGTCTGCCGCTGGCGCCCGGAGAGCCGAATCATCCGAAAACGGTCTCGGTGATGTACTACGAGGAGAAAGGATCCGATGTTAATCTCGCTGACCGAACTGCTGCTGGACGCATTTCGCAACGACTTTGATGGCGCGGTTGTGATCTCAGACGACTCCGATCTCATCTCCCCGATCCGAGCCATCCGCCAGCTCCCGAACCCCACGATCGACCCGCGCACGGGCCAGCAGTACTTTAAGCCACGATCCTGGTGACGCTGAGTTATCGATTCGTCCGACGCGACCGACGATGAGACGATCCTGGTGCGGCTGCTGGCGCTGAATCTGGAGCGGGAAGGATGACTGACTGGTGATCGAGACCTGGAAGCGTCGCGCGCGCGAGCTCAAGGCGGATGTGTACGCCCTCGACGCGCCTGCCGCGATCGCCGCGTCCCCTGGTACGCCCGCGCGCTCGCGGTATGCATTGTGGGTTACGCCTTCAGCCCGATCTATTCTGATCCCTGAACCGCATCCCCCGATCCTGGGATATCTCGATGATCTGGTCCTGATTCCGCTCGGCGTTGCTCTTGTTGTCCACCTGGTTCCGCCTGATATTCTGGCTGAGCATCGTGCACGCGCGCGGGCGACGACAGACGGCGCGAAACCGAAGAACTGGATCGCGGCGGGCATCATCGTCGTGATCTGGCTGGTGCTCTTCGCCAGCGGCGTCTGGCTGCTCCTTCGCGGCTGGTAGCCACAGGCTGGCGGATGGTCGCCGGCAGCGGCGTCGCCGGAATCAGGATGAGGTATCGTGGATATCCTGGCACTGGTGATCGTTGTCGTTGCTGCCTTCCTGACCGCACTTCTCAGTTCGGTCCCGCCGGATTTGGCGGCGCGACATTGCTGCTACCGGTGTTCGTCGCCGTCTTCGGTATCCGCGACGCCGTGCCGATCCTGACGATCGCGCAGTTGGCCAGCAACGGGAGCCGTGTCTGGTTCAATCGCGATGAGATCGTCCTGCCGATCGTTGGCTGGTTTGCTGTCGGTGCGGTGCCACTGGCCGTGATCGGGAGTCTCGTGTTCGTCTCCGCGCCGCTTGGTGGGCTGACGCGATTGCTCGGCGTGTTCCTGTTGCTGCTGGTCGCATGGCGACGCTTCCGCCCGACGCCGCGCCAGCCGCGACTGCGGTCGTTTGCCGCGATTGGGGCGGCCTCGGGGTTTGGCTCGGCCCTGCTCGGGAGCGTCGGTCCGCTGACGGCACCATTCTTCCTCGCCTACGGCCTCGTCAAAGGCGCATTCATCGGAACCGAAGCCCTGGCAGCCGTTGTGATGCACGCGACGAAGCTGACCGTCTACGGCGGGGCCGCATTACTCACCCCGCAGACGATCGGGATCGGCATTGCGCTGGCCCCGACGACCGTTACCGGTGCCTGGGCCGGCAAGCGACTCCTGGACTATATTTCCGAGCGCGTGTTCGTGGTCCTGGTAGAAGTCGGCCTTGTCATTGCCGGCCTGTTATTCATCGTGCGGGGATAGCACGAACTTCAGATATCCATGATCGATCCTTGGGTCATGTCCCGTCAAGTGTAAGTGGCGTGGTTCTCGATGCATCCTCGATCAGTCAGCCGCCAGTGCTGCCGTGGCTGGCGGCAGCATAATGGGTTCGACTGACAGTGCCAGCGAGTCAGGGCTGACGTAGCGCCGGCTGACCTGCCATTCGTCATGCTGTTCGGCCAGCACCATCCCAACCAGCCGGATGACCGCTGCCTGGTTGGGGAAGATCCCAACCACATCACTGCGCCGTTTCACCTCCTTGTTGAGCCGTTCCAACGGATTGGTCGACCAGACTTGGCGCCAGTGCGCGCGTGGCACGTCGAGATACGCCAGCACCTCGGTTTCGGCGTCGTCCATGAGGTCCGCCAGCTTCGGAAAGCGCTCGCGGAACCCATCGGCGACGCGTCGCCACTGCTCACGACTGGCGGCAGCATCCGGCTGGGTGAAGACGGTGCGGATCGTCGCGGCAACCAGTTCTGCCGCGCTCTTCGGGACCAGCGCCAAGGCGTTGCGCACCAACGGACCCGGCAACGTTGCCAACTCGCGCCGTGCAAGACGGCGGCGATGGCCGCCTTGAGCCCTTCGTGCGCGTCACTGGTCACCAGCCGGGCCCCACTGAGTCCACGAGCCACGAGACTGCGCAGGAAGCGCAGCCAGAACGCGCCATCCTCGCTCGGTCCGACATCCAGCCCCAAGACCTCACGCTGTCCACTCGCGTGGACGCCGATGGCGATGACGACTGCCATCGAGACGACCCGGCCATCCTCGCGGACCTTAAGGAAGGTCGCGTCCAGCCAGACATACGGATACGCCCCGGCCAGAGGCCGCGTGCGAAAGCGCTCGACGACGGCGTCGAGGTCCTGACACAGCCGGCTGACCTGGCTCTTGCTGATGCCGTCGATCCCGAGCGCCTTGACCAAGTCGTCCACCCGGCGGGTTGAGACGCCTTGGACGTAGGCTTCCTGCACGACGGCCACCAGCGCCTGTTCGGCGCGCTTGCGGTCTTCAACAGGTCGGGATGAAGCCGCCATCGCGGACGCGCGGCACCGACAGGTCGATCGAGCCGACCCGGGTATCCCACTGCCGCTCGCGGTAGCCGTTGCGCTGACCGGTCCGGCTGGTCGTGCGTTCGTGCCGCTCAGCGCCGAGGTGCTGGCTCACTTCCAACTCCATCACCGCCTGGCTCATGACGCGCACGCCTTCACGCAGGAAGTCCACATCCTCGACTTCGCTCTTGCGGAGCAACGCTTCCAGTGCCATCCTGACATCCTCGGCCATGGTCGTGGTCCTTTCTCTCGGTCCGTCATACAGTCCGATGAGAACCACGACCTGGCCGTCGTCGTCAACGACTCCGTGTCACATACACACTCGTTGGGACTCTAACGATCCTTGCTCGCTGCCGTGCCAACCTGACCACCTACGGCTGGCCCGAACCGCCCGAGGAGACCGACGACGAGACAATCCTGGCGCGGTTGCTGGCGCTGAATCTGGAGCGGGCCAGCGCCCCTGTCGAAGAGAGGCGCTGGCCGCATCGTCGCTAGTAGTGCGGCGGCAGGGTGACGGTCGTGTCAACGCCGTGGATGACCGAGGCGACGTGGAGCGCGATATGGGCGACGATCGCCGTAATTGGATTGCCGAAGATCAGGTAGCCGAGGCTCATGATCGAGTTGCCGACGAGCGGGTCAACCGCGTCACCCCCGCGGAACTCTGCGTACCCCAGGTGATAGGCGGTCGTCACGATCATGCTCGCGGCCAGGCCGACCGCGCCAGTTACGATCTTGCCGGTCCAGGTCGTCATGTGTCCGAGCAGCGCCGATGCGCGCCAGACACTCAGGATTGGCAGGACGTTCAGCAGCAGCGCGTCAACAGTTCCGTAGACGACGCCGAGCCAGAGGATGTCCCAGACCAGCGCACCACCTTCGGCGCGTGGTGAGGCGTCCATCCGCTGGACGGCGGCGACCATGATGCCGCCGGTGATGACGGCACCAACCAGGCCGAGCCGGAGATTCCGTCGCGCCAGTTCACCAACCTCGATCCCGCTCCAACGCACGAAGGAAGTCAGGAATGGCACCATCACCGCGATGTAGGCCACCAGGAACCAGTCCCGGTCCAGTTCCAGTACGCCTGAGAAGATCGCTGTCGTCGCCAGGCCGACCAGTGCGGCGGCCGCAACCCAGGCGAGGTAGCCCTGCCAGGTACGTTCGACCGCACCTGCCGGCCGGTCTTCTGTCACAGGGTGCAGCCAACGACGTGCCAGCATCTGCGCACTCATTGGTACCTCCGCTTCCGTTCGCCCTCTGTGACGCATGCGAACGCTCATTGAGGGCCGACATCTACAGCGTAGGCACAAGGCCATGACGTGCGCGACAGAATCTCACCATCCAATGTTGCAGGATCGTGAACGTCCTGAATGGGCGCTCAGTGTCTGCTCTTTGAGAGTCCGGCGACGTGCTCCTGCCAGTAGTGGTTCGTCTTGGCGATGACGGTGATGACGTTCTTGATCTCGCGTTCGAGCCGGAAGTGCGGTCCAGCCGGGAACCAGAGCGCCGACTCCTCGCGCCGCACCGTGACGTTCTCGACGACGATCGCGCGCAGCAGCCAGAGCGCCATCTCGTCGCTGTCGCACTCCATCCCGATCCAGCCCGGCGTCACACTCCGCAGGACCGGCAAGCCGGTCACGAGCGTGATGCCGCGCTCCAGTTCCTGCAGCACCCATTCGTAGCGTTCGGGGTCTGCGGCAATCGCTTCCTCGTGGACCGGCTCCAGCAATGTCCCGCGATGCGGCGCGCCACCCGCCAGCGCCAGCTCGCAGTAGCCGACCCACATCTCGTCCCAGGCGACCTCCCCGTTGGCGTCATACTGGAGGGCCGCCGCGCCCATTGGCGCCGCGCTGACCTGGACGCCTGGGTCCTGGTAGCGGGGCGGCAGGATGCTCCGGGCAGTCTGCGGGGCTACCGTGTAGCTGCTGACGCTGGCTGAGCGCGGCACGACTTCGACGGTGACGAGCGCGAGGTGCTTGACGTAGGCGATCAGCGACCGCCGCACTTCTGCGACGACCGCGTACGTCTCTTCGATGCTCCGCTCGTCGGCAACGACGATCCGCACCTCGGCGTGCAGGTCGTGGCCAACCCAGCGCGCCCGAATGCTGGCCACCTCATCGACGCCGGGCACATCGCCAGCGTACTGCTCGATCCGATCGACCACCATCGGGTCGACGGCATCCATCAGCCGGTACCAGATGCGTTTCGCGGCATCGCGGGCGATAAAGACGATCGCCGTCCCGATCAGCAGGCCGACGATCGGGTCGACAATCGGGTAGCCGAGCGCCGAGCCGGCGACCGCGACCAGCACGACCAGCGAGGTCAGGCCATCGATTCGCGCATGCAGCCCATCGGCGACCAGCGCGTCCGAGCCGATCCGGTTGCCGGTCCGAATCTGAAACAGGGCAACCAGCTCGTTGCCGAGAAAGCCGATGACCGCCGCCGCCGCCACCCACGGCAGGCGTTCGATCGGTTGCGGGTCGAGCAGCTTCCAGAACGACTCCCAGAGGATGTAGCCGGCGCTGAAGACGATCGAGAGGACGATGACGACACCGGCGACATCCTCCGCCCGACCGTAGCCGTAGGTGTAGCGGCGGGTGGCGGCCCGGCGCGCCAGGTAGAAGGCGAACAGGAGCGGGACCGAGTTGAGCATGTCGCCGAGGTTGTGGACCGTGTCGGCCAGCAGCGCGACGCTGCCGCTCATCAGGACGATGGCGACCTGGAGGACGGTCGTCACGCCGAGTGCAGCCAGAGCGATCCAGACGGTACGGATACCGTCCTGCGTCTTGAAGGCCGGGTCGGCTCCGATGTCCTTCTCCTCGTGCTCGTGGCCGTGCAGGTGGAAGACGGCTGCGAACCATCCGAGTGGTCCACTCGGATGCTTGTGGCCATGGCCATTCTGGTGTGCTCTCTGATGTTCCATCCACTCCCCTTCGCGGTGTTGCGTCCACTATCATTGATTCTAGGGACGGATTGCTCCGGCAATCGCTTATCGCAAAAATCGGCAGGAAGCCACCAACGATGACACACAACCAACTGCGCTGGGAGGAAACGCTCTGGGCTGCTGGACATCGCGTCACGCGGCAGCGCGCGTTGATCCTCGAAGCAATTTGTGCGGGAGACGGCCACACGCCGCTCGGCGAGGTCTACGCGCGGGTGCGCAAGACGGACGCCACAATCGACCGCTCGACGGTCTACCGC
This sequence comes from uncultured Chloroflexia bacterium, assembly GCA_963763325.1. Lineage (GTDB taxonomy): Bacteria > Chloroflexota > Chloroflexia > Thermomicrobiales > CFX8 > JBBECJ01. The sequence continues at coordinate 29,192 of CAVXOL010000016.1, read as the reverse complement.
GCGATCCGGCTCTTCGTTGACCTGGGCATCGTCGTTGCGGCAGACACCGGTGATGGCGAGACCTATTATGAGGTCGCGCGGCTCGCGCCACACCACCATCTGGTCTGCCGGGGCTGCGGCGGCGAGTGGGAAATCGGCGACGACGCCATGCAGGCAATGTTTGCTGAGATAGCCAGGCGGCACGACTTCACGGTCGACACTGACCATCTTGTTCTCTTCGGGCGCTGTGCGGGCTGCTGAACCTGACTACCACGTACAGCAGCATGTGACCTCGACCGCGCCGTCTGGGCCGCCTACGGCTGGCCCGAACCGCCCGAGGAGACGGACGACGAGGCGATACTGGCGCGGCTGCGGGGGCTCAACCTGGAGCGGGCACAGGCGTAAGGAACCGGCGGGAACCGATCCTCACCTCTTCGGTCAACCCATACACGATGGCTGCCTGCTCGTCTGGATGGCGATCCCAGTGGGGTGCTGCGGGACGAATAATCCGCATCTATCTTTACGTTCGACATGGCAAGCGATCAGCGAATCTATGCGTAGCGTTCGAGCTCCCTGATATCGCGCCATCCGTAGGCGACGACGTCAATTGGCCACGAAAAGCCGTGGTAGGGTGCCTCCCACAGCCGTTCTCCGCCAAGCCGCTCATAGAAGTCGCGAGCTGGTTGGTTCGCCGTGAAGACTTCCAACATGACGGAGTCGATCTGCCGTGCTCGCAACTGCTCGGCGGCAGCGCCGATCAACCGACGTCCGACACCTTGCCCCTGATAGTCGGGCATCACGTAGATCTGGATCAGCTCGGCGCCGAATGTGGGATCGGCGGTAGATGGCCAGATCGCCAGCGCATAGCCGATCACCCGGCCATCGTCTTCCGCAACTACGGCGAGCGCGCCATCGTCCTGCAGCAACCATTCTCGCATGCGAACCTGATCTCTTCGGCCGACATGTTCGTCAGGTAGTCATTCGGTACGACGCCGGAATACGCTGCCTGCCAGGCTGCTATACGGGTCTCAGCCATCATGAAGGCATCATCGGCACAGGAAACTCGGATAGCAATCATCGCTCGTCTCCTCACACGCCTGCGTCGTCATCCTGTTCAATGGATTGTTGCGCGTGGAGCACATCGTAGCATGCCCAGAGTGGGTGATCAGATGCCTTTTCGGAGACGATCGGCCGTTGGTCAATCACTTACGATCGCTGCCATCAATGCCACAGCCCCATCCGCACGGATGCCAGTCGCACGGAATGGCTCGTCAATCCAGGAAGAGCCGGCCTCGTTGGTGACGTCGGCTCAGGCCTCGACGACCGTCTCGTAGATCTGGGCCTCGTCGAGTTGGACACCCAGGTCCTGGATCTGCTTCACGATGTCTCTGTCGAGCTTGTCCCGAAAGGTACGTGCTTGCTCCTCGGTCTCCCAGGTCGTGATGGCGGCGAGCTTCCCTGCCGTGCGGTCGAGCGCGCCGTTGTAGCTCTTGAACCCTGCCAGATTACGTGCTGCGTTGAGGACATCGTTCTCAACCAGGCGACGAACATCCTGTTCTTTCCCGGAGTCGTAGCGGCCGGTCGTGATGCGGGTGTACATGGTGGCCCCCTTCAGATGCTCGCGATGACGAAGGTTGCCGGATCCCTGGATTGAGATCAGGATCATGACCGATGCGTGCCGGGGGTGTCAAGTCATGGGTTGCACCCACCCGTGGCACAAAGAATCGCCCTCAATCCGTTCGAGTAAGTGAAGGGAGCATTCGCGCTCCCTGATCGAGCGACGCGAACCGAGAGGGGGCCGAATGTGGCGACAGTCGAGGCGATTCGGGCGCGGGTGCGGACCCGGCTGGAAGAGGCGACTCCCGCCGTCTGGACCGACGATGAGATCGACGAGTGCGTGACCGGCGCGATCGAAGTCTATGGCTGGCGTTTCCCGGTCGAAGCGATCGCGACAGCCGCCGTCAGCGATGGCGCGACGACGGTCGCGGCGCCCATCGGGCTGCAATCGCTCCAGCGCGTGATCCTGGCTGATGGCACAGTCGTCCCGCGCCGTGGCAGGCCGACCGGCCCGGCCGGTGGCGAGCAGCAGGCGTGGGAGCTCTACGCCGGACTGCTCCACTTCAGCCGACCACTGGACGCCCAGACGATCACGATCTGGCACACAGCGGCCCCAACGCTCGACGATGTCCCAGCAGGAGACGAGGGGTTACTGGCCCTGGCAGCCGTCGTTCAGGCGTTGCAGGCCCGTGCCATCCAGGACTACAAGCTTGGTGGCCAGGTCGGACTCGCCGGCAGCAACCATGTCATCACCCAGGCCCAGAACGACTACGACCGCGCCCTCGACTACCGGTTGCGCCGGATGCGGAGCGGGATGGTGGCTGCGGGCTAGGTGCGTTGGGAAACCCCTCCCCCCAACCCCCTCCCCTGCGAAGAGAGGGGGCTTTTGGTCAAAAGTATCGAGTTACCCGCGTCGAACCGGAAGCCCCCTCTCTTTTCAGGGGAGGGGGTTGGGGGAGGGGTTTCTCGGCGCTGGAAAGGACACCCACCCATGTCCGATTGGGACATCACGCTGGATGGCGAGGATTACATGCTGGTGCCGGGGAGCTACCGGGCGTTCCACGCGCCGCTGGACGATCGGCGAGCCGAGCGGCAGCGGTTGGCCGGGTTCGAGGCCGGCCTGAATCAGCCGCGTTCCGTCGATGGCGGCGGGTTGCTGGCCGGGCTGCGGGCCTGGCCTGCGCCGTGGCCGCTCGGGGCTGGCGGGATTGGACCGGCTCCGGCCAGCCAGCCGATCAGTGGCTCGATCAGCACCAGCGCGCCGAAGCTGGCCGCCAGCGACCAGACATACCTGTACATCGTGGCCGGGACGACCGTCTACCGCTGGGACCGATCGATCGGCAATTCGCCGGTCAACCGCAAGACGCTGGCGGCGGCCGGCACCTGCCTGGCGCGGCTCAAGAGCACGCTCTATATCGGTCACGGCGCGGCGGCGGATGTCTCGCTCTATGACGACGCGACCAACTCGCTGACGGTGTCGGCCCTCGGCGCTGGTGTGACGGCGTCGCTGCTCGGCACGTTCAGCCGAGGGCTCGTCCTCGTCGCGCCGTCGTTTCCGATGACGCTGCATATCTTCTACGGCAACAGCCTGACCTACACGCGCTCGTGGTCGCTGGACGGAACGATCCTCGGCTTCGCCCAGCTCGGCAGCCGGATGATCGTCGCGACCGACGCCGGACTCTACGTCCTCTCCGGCGAGTGGTATCAGGACGATGACCCACCGGCCCCGCCGGAGACACTGCGGCTGACCAGTTGGGGGACGCTCTCCGGCCAGCTACAGGACTCGGACGACTTCAGCTGGATGATCGTCTATCAGGGCCGCCTGTTCGCATGGGTTGGCAAGCGCGTGGTGGTGCTCGACGAGCCGCGTGAAGCGTGGCAACCGGCCGGGCTCGAAGGGGTCGCAACCCACGGTGCAGCCGTCGTCAACGGCTGGCTGCTCGTCTCGCTGTCGCCACCGGAATCGCCGGCAACGTACCAGCTCTGGGGCTACAACAGCTCCGGTTGGTGGCTGCTCGACGAGACCAGCGGCACGAACACGTTCCTCAGTCCAATCGCCGACGGCGCAGGCCGGCTGGTCACCGCCACCGCATCCAGTGGCAGCCTGACCGCCTGGGACGTCAGCGATACGACGACGGCCTCCACCCTCGCCAGCCCATTCAGTGTGACGACGCCGCTGCTCGACGGCGACGAGCCAGAGCGCCAGAAATACTGGCGTCGGGCTGGGATCGAACTGTCTCGCATCGACGGTCAGCCGGTCGGCGCCTGGGATGCTGCGATCGAGTACTCGACCGACGGCGGCACGGCTTGGACCAACGCCGGTAGCGCGACCGCTATCACCGACGAACTGGCAACTGTCAGCGTGCCACTGGATGTCGAGAGCGCGACCCTCCTGTTGCGTCTGACGCTGACACGGACGAGCGGCCTGCCGCCGTTCGTGACGACGATCTGGGCTGAATACGAGACGCTCGCTGACAACGCCCGCCGCCGCTGGCAGTTCCGGATCCAGGCACGTCCGCGTGCCGTCAACCGCGCCGGAACGCTCGACCCACGCACCGGCCAGCAGATTCGGTCCGGCCTCTGGAGCGTTTGGGAAGCCGCCGCGACGATCCCGTTCCGCGACGTGGACTACGCCACAACGGGCATCGAACGCGACGTCCGCGTCACCGCCATCCGACGAAGATTGGCCGAAACCCGCTGACGCCAACACGCTCGGCGCGTTTTCGGTGCTTGAGGTGACGTTGGTTGAAACGTGACGCGTGACGCGTCACGCATCACGCGTCACCAAAACGAAAGGACATACCCCCTTGGACACGATAACAACCGACTCGCCATTCATCTCCCCGGCTCGCATCAGCAGGGCGACGTTTGAGCGCGTGCTGGTGACCGCCGGGTCGCCGTGGGCGGCACGGGCTGGGGAGATCCATGACACGATCGTCGCGGCTGGGCAGGACCCGGCGGTCTGGCTGGCGATCTGTGCCGAGGAGCATACCTACGGCACCAACCGCGCCTCGGTCCTCTGGCGCAACGACACTCGTAGCTGGACGAATGCGCGCACCGTCCGGGATCCTTCGTTGACGGGCTGGGAGATCGTCCACGACAGCGTGCGTGGCTCGGACTACGTGCGCTACGCTGATGTCCTCGATTCGGTCCGTGATGGCCTCTACCGGATCACCGATCCGACCTACCGGTACGTCCGTGAGAAGCGCCGGACGATCGGCGCCATCTTCGCGATCTGGACCGAAGGGGACGGTGATCGCTACGCCGCCTCGGTCGTCCGGCGCATCAACGAGTGGATTGCGTCCGAATCCGGTTCGCCATATGCAGCCACGATTGGCGGCCTCGTTGATGTCCGTAGCCAGCTCGCCCGGCGCGAACGGAGCGATGGCGTCCCGGCTGGCCCGTATGAGCGTCGCCCGTTGTCCGAGAAGCGCGGCGTCGTGATCCACTACTCCGGCCCGCCGGTCGAGCGGCGATCGGAGACGCTGGCCGTCCTCCAGGCCGAGGCGCGCTATCACGTCGACAAGGACTGGTCGCATCCCGGCGACCCGACGGTTCGTGGTGACGGGCTGATGTACCACGTCGCGATCGGTGACGACGGGGCCGCGTATCTCTGCCGCGATCTCGAAGCCGTCCTCTGGCACTGTGGCAGCTGGCCGCAGAACGCGCTGGCGCTCTCGCTCCATGTCCCGATCGGCGGCAGCCAACGCGCGACGACCGCCCAGCTGGCGACGCTGCGACGTGTCGTCGACGAGTGGCGGCAGGCGACTGGTACGCCGCTGGATGAGGTCTGGGGCCATCAGGAGCTTCAGCCGACCAGTTGCCCCGGCACGCTGATGTCCGACTTTGTCTTTCCGTATCGAGAACCGAAACACGATCTGGAGCACGGTCAGTGGTTCGGCGAGACCGGCTGCTTTGTCGGCGGCGCGTTCTGGGCCTACTGGCGCGAGCGCGGCGGCCTGCCGATCTTCGGCTATCCGCTGACTAACGAACGCATTGAGGATGAGATGACTGTCCAGTACTTCGAGCGTGCCGTCTTCGAATGGCACCCGCACAACCCGGAACCGTACAAGGTCCTGCTGCGCCGGCTTGGCGCTGATGCGCTCGCACTGATGGAGGTGTCGTCATGACTCAGCTTGACCTGGTTGTCTTCAGCCTCGCGCTGCCGCTGACGGTGGCTGTCGTCCAGATCCTGAAGGAAGCCGCGCTGCCCACCCGCTACGCCGGCCTGGCCGCGCTGGCGACCGGGATCGCCGCCGGTCTCCTTGTCCGCCTCTCCGGCATCGGTAGTGGCCCGATCGCTCTTGCGGCGCTGACTGGCGCCGTTGCCGGCCTCTCGGCCGCGGGCGTCTGGTCGGGGACGCGGGCGTTGCGGGAGTGAGGTGTAACGGGGGTGACGCGTGATGCGTGACGCGTTACCCCACTGTCACCGTCTGGACGCTCGGTATGGCGGCAACTGGCTCGGCGACTGGTGCTCTCGCGGTCAGATGCTCGACCAGTGCCTCGACGATGCGAGGGTCCCATTGCTTGCCCGCCCCGTCGCGGAGGATCGCCAGCGCGCGGTCGTGGCTCATGCCGGAGCGATAGGGGCGGTCGCTGGTCAGGGCGTCCCAGGTGTCGGCGACGGCGAGGATGCGCGCTCCGAAGGGGATCGATTCGGCGACCAGTCCGTCGGGGTAGCCGTTGCCGTCCCAGCCTTCGTGGTGGTGGCGGACGAGCCGGTAGCCGTCGCCCCAGGCGTTGAAGCGCTCGATCACCTTCGCGCCATGGACCGGATGGAGCTTCATCTCGGTCCACTCGTGCTCGTCGAGCTTGCCTGGCTTGGTCAACACTGCCGGATCGATCGCGACTTTGCCGATGTCGTGGACTCGCCCAGCCGCTTCGAGCAGGTCGGCTTCCTCGGCTGTCAGCCCCAGCCGGAGCGCCAGCGTCTTCGACATCTCGGCAACCCGGCGCGAATGACCGGCGGTGTATGGATCGCGCAGCTCGATGATATCGACCATCGAGGCCATCGCCGACATCGTGTCCTTGCGGAGCTGGATCAGTTGCCTGGCGGCGTGGCGGACGAGGATGACCGGCAGCACCAGCAACGGCAGCGCCAGCGGCTCGGCCAGCGCGATGATCGCGGCAATTCCGCCGATCGCTGTCAGTGCGGCAGTCACCGGAACATCCTGACCCAGGTTGGTTGCCCAGACCCGCAGCGGGTTCAGTCGGAGCTGCAACGCGACCGCCAGCGAGACGAACGCGCAGTTGGTCAGGTGCATGGTGATGGCTGCTGCCGCAACACCGGCGGCAATCGTCAGATCATGCAGCCAGCCGGGGCCAGCCGGAGCTGCCTGAAGGACGATCCAGTAAGCCAGCGCGCCGGAAGAGACGTGCAGCGCCCCCTGGCCCACGTTGAACAGTGTCTCCATCGGGTCGCGGCGTGACAGGTTTGCGGCAATGATCGAGATCAGTGCGAGCACGCCCGGTAGCGATGGCGGCAGGACGATAATCATCGCGATGTAGGCGGCGTCGGCGACGTTGATGAGCGTCTGGTGACTAAGGTTCACCTGGTAGTGGTGGGCGGCGCCGGCCATCAGGACGAGTAGCAGCGCGATCGTGACATCGGCGCTGTCCGCCGGCATCCCACCGCTCAGGGCGACGGCAACCGCGATCGCCGGTCCGAGGACGGCGATCGTCATCAGGTAGATGCGGAGTGAAAGCGGCAGGCCGGCTGTTCCTGACACGATGGAATCTCCACGGCTGCCCCGAAGCAATGCGCTCCGGGGCAGTCTCGTTGCGTGTTGGGTCGTGCTTACAGCAATCCGTACGCGAGGAACGTCTCCAGCGTCACCCACTGGTTCGCGGTTCCTTCAACGCTATCCGTGTTGAGGAGTCCGAGCAGCCGTGGTGAGAACTCGACCTTGATCGGCATGCTACTGTCGCGCGCCGGGACATAGACCTCGACCCGGACCTCGACACCCTTGTCCGTCTTCTGCAAGTCGCTCGACTGCACGAACTTGACATCGTAGCCACGCAGGAAGCCCAGGTCAGTCAGGATCAGTTGCGTCTTGACACCTTCCGGGACGGTGACGATCATCTTCGTCGGGCCGGTGACCTTCAGTGGCGCCAGCAGTGGTCCTGAAACGAAGACATCTGCCAACGTGCCGTCGATGACAACGACCGGATCGGTCCGGCACCACGCCCTCGCCGCCGACGCTCCTGGCGCCATCACGACGAACGCCAGTGTTACAAGTGTAAAGACCAGCAGCAATCGCGCCCGGACCGGCAACCGTCTTCCGCTTCGCCCGGTTTCCCCCATTGTCATTGTCACCCTCCGGTCAGTCGACGATTTCGCCATTGATACTGAGGTGCGCTGCCCTCTATTGCAACCATATTGACAATCTAGCAACTGTCCGGGTCCTGCAGAAGGTGCCAGAAGTACTATGAGAAGCAAGTCCTTTGCATGTACCGAACAATTCGTGTGTGTGTTTCTACCGCGTCTGTCCGGCGATTCTGTTGCTCCTCGAGAACACGGAGATGGCTATCTGCTTCAGGAGCGACATGGACGACCCACCCGGAAGTACCATTCAACGACGCATGCCGAGAACAGCTCAGAGGGGGAGCGCGTGAACGATCTGGTCTACCGCAGTGCAGGGGAACTGGCTCGGCTGGTCCGCGAGCGCGAGGCGTCGGCTGTCGAGGTTGTCGAGGCGCATCTGGCGCAGATCGAGCGCCGTAACCCGGCCCTGAACGCCGTCATCACACTCGACGCCGACGGGGCATTGGCACAGGCCCGCGACATCGACAGGCTGCGACCAGAAGGCGTGCTCAGCGGAGTGCCGATCACCCTCAAGGATTGCCACGAGACAGCAGGGATGCGGACCACCTCCGGCCACCCGCCGCTGGCGGACTACGTGCCTTCCCACGACGGCACCGTCGCAGCGCGGCTCCGGGCAGCCGGCGCGATCGTGCTGGGCAAGACCAATGTCTCGCAGTTGCTGGCGGATTCTCAGTCAGACAACCCCGTCTTTGGCCGCACGAACAACCCGTGGAACACAAGCCGGACACCCGGCGGGTCGAGCGGCGGTGCGGCGGCGGCGGTCGCGGCCGGGATGGTCCCGTTCGATATCGGAAGTGACATCGGCGGCTCGATCCGGATGCCGGCCCATTGCTGCGGCATCGTTGGTATCAAGCCAACCGAGCGGCGCGTCTCCAACCACGGCCACATCCCCGACCTGCCTGGTCATCCACGCGGAGCGCGCTACATGAACAGCATCGGGCCAATGGCACGTGACATCGACGATCTCGCGCTGGCGCTCTCGGTGATTGAGGGGCCGGATGGTTACGACCTCGACGTGCCGCCCGTACCAGCCGATGGTCTGCCTAAGCTGTCAACCATTGCACTGGAGGGTCTTTCATTTGCGTTTGCGACCGCGTTTCCCGGTCTGCCCACCTCGGCCGACACTCGCGCGGCCGTTGAGCGGGTCGCAGCTGCGATTGCGAATGCCGGGGGGCGGATTGAGGAACGACTGCCCGAGATCGACTTCGATGAGCAACGTGACGTTCGCGCGACCCTGCGCCGCTACGTCCGCAACTTCACTGAGCCACCGACCGATCCGCTCCCAGCCACGGACCTGTTTTACGCGCTCGACCGCCGTGACCACTTCATCCGGACATGGCAGACATTCCTTAGCCAGAGTGTGCTGGTCTGTCCGGTCATGATGACGACGGCGTTCCCGCACTGCCCGCGTGACACTCCGGTCACAGTTGACGGAGTCGAGTACCCCTACTCGTACGTGGCGGACTACTGTCGACCATTCAATCTGACCGGCCAGCCCGTCGTGACGATTCCAGCCGGTATCGATCGGGACGGCCTCCCGATCGGCATCCAGATTGTCGGCCCACTCTGGTCTGACGCACGGTTGCTCGCAATCGCGAAATCAATCAGCGCCAACATCGAGCCAATTGGGCTGCCGTCGTTCTGAGCCACTTCTGACAGACCTACAAGTTGGTGTTGTCGCGAGCGGCGTTGCGATTAGGGCGTTCCCACCAGGGAACGTGGTCGGTATCCGGACCATCGCGACGGATCTCGAGTGCGCGCCGAATGTTGCCGGAGAGGAGGTAGCCGATCAGCGCTCCGATGACAGCCGGGGCCGTCGTCCAGACGCCGAGGAAGAGCGCCTGTTGCTGGGCGTAGTTGGCCAGCGTCGTGCTGCGGAAGAGCGTCCCCTGCCAGGCAGGCATGTAGATCACCAGGCCGAAGATCACTGCCGCAACCATGCACATTGTGATGACGAGTGGGAAGAGCACCTTTGGCGAGATGATCGTCAAGCCCAGCAGTAGCCCGGCAACAAAGGCGCCAGCGGTCAGCCAGCCATCACTAAGGTTCGGGGAGACGTAGTCCCGTAGCGCGTTCGAGCCGCGCACCATCCCGCCGGTGATCGCGAGCGTCAGCAGTAGCCACTGCGCGGCGATCAGGAGCCAGTAGTTGATCGTCGCGCGACGGCGAGAGCGGTTTCCGTCGTCACTCATCTCAGGATTCCTCCGCCGGAACCACCCCGATCCGCTCGCGGACGGGCAGATTCAAGTCGCGCTCGACTCCCTCGAACTGGACCCGTGCCGAGCCGGTGAACGAGAGCTCGGCGGTTCCGCCCTCAGCCTGGATGCTCGGGGTCGAGACCAGCAGATCGAGTGTCACGACCCGCGTCTCCCCCTTTGGCACCTCGACGCCGGGGAACCGCTCGTAGTTCGTGCCGGCGAATTCACCGTCGAAGTGCAGGAAGACGTTGAGATTCTCGACAATCGCATCGGCGGGGGAATCGTTAACGATCACCATCCGGGTAGTCGCCGCGCTGAAATCCGGCTCGACCCAGACGAACGAGTCCGGCTCGTAGCGGATCGACAACTCGGTATAGGTCTCCAGCGTTGAGTTGTACTCAGATACTGCCGCAACCAGCGAGACCAGCCCGGCGGCACCCAACGCCATCGAGACAGCCAGCGCGGCCCAGAATGCACGCATCAGTTTTCTGCCGCTCCCCTCTCGCTCAGCCGGTCACGAGTATATCCGTTTCGATTCCGGCGACGGAGGTGGCCATCTGGGTCGAGCGTGGATCTCAGCAGCCCGGTGGTCCGTCATTGCCGTCGGAGAACTCGACCGTCCAGACATATCGGTATGGGTGGATGGCAGAGAAGCTACCCATGCCGATGCCGATCTGCGTCACGTTCGGGTTCGTCATATTCTGGTGGAACTCGGGAACGGCCAGCCAGGCATCGAATACTGCCTGCGCGTTTGAGTAGACGTTGCCACCAGCCCTGTTCTCAACTGCAAACGTCCAGCCGGTGTAGCCGGCGTCACTGATGCGATCCAGATGGGTAGGGCCAGACTGACCTTCCGGAAGTGGCTCCTTGGTCAGCGTGTGGAGGTAGCCACGTGTACCCATATCGTACGTATGGCGATAGGCAGCGACCGTCAGCTTTGCGGACGCGACAACGGGATGAAGCCCCTGGTCGATTCGGTACGCATTGAGCAGCTCCAGGAATGCTTCTTCGGCCGCGCTCAGGCACGAGGCTGCGTCTCCGCTCGGGTCAGGTGTCGGTGTTGATGTTGCGGTTGGCGTGAATGTGGCCGTCGATGTCTGTGTTGGCGTTGGGGTGCGCGTTGGTGTGGCGGTTTTCGTTGGGGTTGGGGTTTTGGTTGGTGTTGGGGTCTTTGTTGGCGTCGCCGTCTTTGTGGGAGTAGCCGTCCGGGTTGCTGTCGCAGTGTTCGTCGATGCCGCGGTCGCGGTGGCTGTTGATCCCGCTGGTGACGTGCCTGTTGCTGTCGGGTTGTCGTTGCCGCTCGTTGCGGTCGGCGCCGTTCCTTCGCAGGCGATGCCGTTGCCGTCGCTGTCGAGGTAGTGTGGATCGGGCTGGAGGACGCGGAAGCCGCCAACCGCGAAGTCGCCGCAGTCGAGATCCGGAGGCGGTGGAGGAATGCAGAAGTCGGGGTAGGACGGATCGCAGGCGGGCGGAGCCGTATTCGTCGCTGTCGATCCAGAGTTCGTCTGTGTGCTGGTTCCTGTCGAACTGACGGTTGCGGTCGCCGTCGCATTGGGCGTGCTGGTTTCGCCGGATGTCGGGGTTTCGGTCGCCTGCCCCTGCTGTGCCCTCCAGAGCCGATAGTGCTGACCGACGTTGCCGGCTTCGACCTCCCAGCCGGGGTTGTTGCTTGGTGTCCAGGTCAGGCAGCGGCGCTCGAAACACTGGATCAGCACGTCGACCGGCTGGCCGCGGACCGGGACAGTGGCCCAGTATGGCTCGATGATCGGGAAGCCAGTCGCGTAGAACGGATTAAGGAACAAGGGCGCTTCAACGATCTGACCGCCGTCGACGACGATTCCCTCGCTCTGCATAAACTCCCAGAACGGGGCAGCGATCTGGTGGTCGATCCCCTCGACCGTCACGCGATAGGCAACGCCGACGCCGTAGCGAGACAACGACGTGTCTGCTGAGATCGCGCCGTTCCGGTCGATCCGTTCGACAATCAGCGCACCGTCGGCCAGCGGTGGCCGGTTGCGGACGGCCGCCAGCGCCGCGTAGGTTGGGCCGCTCGTACCGTCCGGATCCCCCGCGACGTTGACGTGCGCCGGCTCGAACTGCTCGAACTGGGCGTGGCCGGTCTGAACGCGACCGGTTACCAGCTCGGCGACCAGCAGCCCGTTCGTTACGTACCACGGTGACGACCGCTCGGCGCCGGGGATCGTGATCTCCATCCGTGACTTGTCAAAGTACTGAACATCGCGCATGCCGCCCGGCGATTCCGCATATGGCTCGCGCAGCACATCGCTGATTGCAGCTGGTCCCCACATCCACGTTCGGCTGACGAGTCCTGCTGCGACTGGCCCATCGGTGCGTCGCCAGGTGTCGTGAATCGGTCCATCGGCCGGCGGCGCGGCCTGCGCGACGCCGCCATCGAACCGCCAACCGACCGCGAGAGAGACGAACTGGAACAGGATCAGACCGAAGCCAACGACGCCCAGCACGAAGCGCCAGCGCAGTATCGCCACATTCCCTCCGTGAGCCGTAATCCGCGATCGACAAGTCGCGCTATTATGCAACCTTGTCTCTCAGGCCGCAAGAGCGAATTGAGCGGCTCAACCACCTGCTGTTCACAGCGAATGTTTCCCAATCGCGCGCTTCGGAGTGGCTATCGCGTGGATCGGTGTCTGGTGCTACTCTGCATGAACTTGATCGCAGCAGACAGGAGACATCCAGATGACGGCAGCACCGACTGTTCCCGGCACGACAAGTGGCGACGAGCTGGCTCCCGGATACGACAGCCAGCGGATTCGGGAGGCCATTCGCGACAATCTCTGGCTCCACTTCACCCAGATGTCCGACTACGAGAACCCCGAGACGCGTCCGCTCGTCCTGGTCAAGGGCGAAGGCACGACCGTCTGGGACCAGGACGGCAAGTCGTACCTCGACTTCCTGGCTGGCATTTACTCGGTCAACGCCGGCTATGGGCAGCGCAGGATCGCCGAGGCGATGATGGCCCAGCTCGAAGCGATGCCGTTCGTCAACCCATTCGGCTACGCCAGTGTCCCGGCCGCTGTGTTGGCTGACCGGCTCGGCGACCTGGCTCCGCTGGGTGGCAACGCCCGTGTCTTCTTCACCTCTGGCGGCTCCGAGTCGGTTGAGACGGCGCTCAAGCTGGCCAAGCAGTACCAGACGGCCAGCGGCTTCCCGCATCGCTGGAAGACGATCTCGCGCCGCGTTGCCTACCATGGGACGACGATCGGCGCGCTCTCGGTCAACGGCCTGACCGGAGCGCGTGCCCCGTTCGGCCCGCTCGTGCCGGGTGCTCGCCATGCGCCGATGTCGCACCGGTATCGCTGCCCGTATTGCAAGGATGCCCCGGCCTGTAACCTGATGTGCTACGACGAGATCGAGCGGCTGGTCGAGTTCGAGGGGCCGGACCAGGTCGCGGCCATCATCACTGAGCCGGTTCAGAACGCCGGTGGTTGCATTCCGCCAGGCTCGATGGACTACTTCAAGAAGATCCGCAAGCTCTGCGACGAGACCGGCATCCTGATGATCATGGACGAGGTCATCTGCGGCTTCGGCCGCCTCGGCGAGCTGTTCGGCTCGACCTACTTCGGCGTCGAGCCGGATGTCATCACGACCGCCAAGGGCATCACCTCATCGTATGCCCCGCTCGGCGCGGTCCTCGTCCGCAAGTCGGTCGCCGACACATTCGCCCAGGAGGGCAGCGACGATCTGCCGGCGCCGGTCAACGCCGCCCGCAAGTACGGCTTCCAGCACGGTCTGACCTTCGGCGGCCACCCGGTCGCCTGCGCCGCCGCGATTGCCAACCTCGACATCATGCTGGAGGAGGATCTGCCCGGGAAGGCGAAGCAGATGGGCGCCTACCTGCAAGGAGAACTGCAGGCCGCCCTCGGCGAGCATCCCGAACGTCGGCGACATTCGTGGCGCTGGTCTCTTCCTCGGGATCGAGATGGTGGCCGACAAGCAGACGAAGGCGTCGCCGGCCAAAGCCGACGTGCTCGAGTGGATGTCCGACAAGATGCTGGAGCGCGGCCTGATCCTGCGCAACGATGGCCGCAACGACCCGACCACCCAGCTCTGCCCGCCGCTGGTCGTGACGAAAGAGGAGTGCGACTACGTCGTCAGCGTCCTCGCCGAGTGCTTCGACGAGCTTGGCAAGCGCCTCGGGACGGTCGGCACGACGGGGTAGGTCGGGACTCGGGACTCGGGAATCGGGGATGTTCGGAACGGACATGCGTCCTTTCGATGTCCCCGATTCCTGAGTCCCACGATTTACCCGTCCGGTACAGATCTCCGGCCAGATACTTCAGGCCGGTATCGATGGCGACGGTAGCGACCGTTCGTCCGGCGCCGAGTTCCTGCGCGATCTGAATCGCGCCGGCGACGTTCATTCCAGATGAGGTGCCAGCGAAGATGCCTTCCTCACGAGCCAGACGGCGCGCCATCTCGCGTGCCGCTGCCTCCTCAATCGCGCGGACCTCATCATAGAGATCATCGCTCAGCAATGGCGGCCGGAAGCCGACACCGACGCCTTCGATCGAGTGGGCACCTGAGATGCCGCTGGAGAGAACCGGCGACGAGGCCGGTTCCAGCCCGATGATGCGGGTCTGCTGCTGAGCCTGCTTCAGCGCGGTCGAGACACCCATCAGCATCCCGGCTGTGCCGATGCCGCCGCAGTAGACGTCGATTGGACCATCGACCTGTCGAAGCAGTTCCTCGCCGATCGTCGCGTAGCCGAGCTTCGCGTCCTCGTTCTCGAACTGTCGCGTCCAGTAGGTTGCGTCCGACGCGTCCATCTCCATCACGGCCTCGCGCATCTGCCGCATCAGGTCGGCGGTGATGCCCTTGCCGTGGCTGGGGATGACCGTCACCTCGGCGCCGAATGCGGCCATCGTCGCGAGCTTCTCCTGCGCGAACGCGTCGGACGAGACGACTCGAAACGGATATCCCTTGACGGCACAGACGAACGCCAGCGATGAGCCGGTACTGCCGCCGGTGAACTCGATCACCGTCATGCCGGGACGAAGGTCGCCGCGCCGCTCGGCACCGTCAATCATAGCCAGCGCCATCCGATCCTTGTAGGAGCCGGTTGGGTTCAGACCCTCAAGCTTGACCAGAACACGAGCACTGCCGGCCGGGAGGACAGAGCGAAGCTCGACAACCGGGGTGTTGCCGATCGCCTCAAGTGTTGAGGAGCATACGGGCATGCCTGAATCCTCTTCCTGTTACGGTAGTAGACGGAGTGAAACACCGATCATGATGGTACTGAATGCTTGCGTCATCGGCTTGACAGTAACGATAGCGCGTGTACGGTACCGATCGATGGATCGCGCCTTCGAGCATCCAGAGTGAGTGACGCGAGCGATGGACAACGGACCGACGCCAAACCGCCCGCAGCTGGGGATTGTCCGTCCTCCGGCGTCTGCTGCTGCCCCGTCACGAATGCTCCCGATCCCACGCACCCCGCTGATCGGCCGCGAGCAGGATATCGCCGTCGCCAGCGAGTTGCTGCTGCGCGATGATGTGCCGCTGGTCACGCTGTCCGGGCCGGGTGGGGTTGGCAAGACGCGCCTCGCGTTGGCAATCGCGGCCAGGGTTGCGCCGAGCTTCGCCAACGGTGTTGTCTTCGTGCCGCTCGACGCGTTGCGGGACCCAGCACTCGTGCTGCCGACGATCGCCAATGCCTGTGGCGTGCGTGACACCGGGAGCCAGCCGATCCTCGAACGGCTGGTTGGATACCTCCAGCCTCGCCACCTCCTGCTGCTGCTGGACAACGTCGAGCAGGTCATCGATGCCGCCCCGTCAATCGCCCATCTGCTGGCTGACTGCCCATCGCTCCGTGTACTGGCCACCAGCCGCGTCGTTCTGCGCATTACAGACGAGCAACAGGTGCCGGTCGCGCCGCTCTCGACAACCTCTCCGTCAGAGGCGCAGTCATCTGATGTGGGAGACGCAATTTCCCCAGCCGTCCAGCTCTTTGTGGCACGGGCGCAGGCGGTCACCCCTGTTTTCAGATTGACCGAGGACAACCGGGGCGATGTCGAAATGATCTGTCGGAGGCTGGATGGGTTGCCGCTGGCGATCGAGCTGGCTGCCGCTCGCATCCGGGCGCTTCCGCCAGCGGTGTTGCTGGCGCGGCTTGGACATGTCCTGCCGCTGCTGACGAGCGGCGCCCGTGACCAGCCTGACCGGCTCCGCACCATGCACAACGCGATCGGGTGGAGCTACGATCTGCTCGATGATACGGAACGGATGATGTTTCGTCGGCTCTCGGTGTTTGTGGGTGGATTCGATCTGGAAGCGGTCGACGCGGTCTGTCGTGTCGTCACTGGCCGGGGAGAAAGCCAGGCGACTAACCCGGCCCTCTCACTGCCGCTGTACGTCCTCGATAGTATCGCCTCGCTGCTCGACAAGAGCCTGCTGCAGCACGTCGCCACGCCAATCGCTGGCGAAGTGCGCTATCAGATGCTGGAGACGATCCGCGAGTTCGGGATCGAGCAATTGGCCTCCAGCGACGAAGATCAGATCGTCCGGGCGGCGCATGCTGCGTACGCCCTTGAGTTCGTTGAGAATGCCTATCGAAGAGTTCTTCGGCCCCAACTACTATCGGGTACTCGTTCGCATGGACAGCATGCACGACAACGTTCGAGCAGCCCTGTCCTGGGCGGCGGAGTTCGGGGCTGACGACATCAGCCTTCGGCTTTCCCGGGCGATGGCCAATTACTGGACCGTTCACGGACATTTCCACGAGGGCCGACGCTGGCTGGATGGCACCCTCAGTCAGAGTGTCCGAGTCGCCATCGGCCGCTCGGACACGGGCATTGCTTGCAGCTGCCTGGCTCGCGCGTTCTCAGAACGAGAGCGACGCAGCCGCAGCACTGCTGGCCGAGGCGCTGACGAACGCACAATCGGCTGGCGACTCGGACGCGACGGCGATGGCACTGCAAGGTATGGGGCAGGTTGAGCTCCAGCGCGGCAACTTCGATCGCGCGGCAACGCTGACCGTAGATGCGCTCGATCTGGCGCGGCGGAGCGAGACTGGTGACGATGCTGAATCGCCGTTCGTCAGCCTGGTCTGCGCTAACCTGGGCCAGATCGCACTGGCGCGAGGCGATCTGCTGACTGCAACTGCCTACCTCGAAGACGCGCTCCGGCAGCAACGGGTGCTCGGGTTCGCCTGGGGTATGGGCGACACACTCCGCTATCTCGGCGATCTGGCGCGTGAAGCCGGTGACGTTCAGCGAGCCATCGCCTGTTATCAGGAGAGCCTCGGACTTGCCCAGACGCATGGAGACCGTCGGTTCCTGGCCGAGACGCTGGTCGGAATCGCCATCCTCTGCGCGAATCGGGGGCAGGCGATCCATGCAGCGCGCCTGTATGGGGCCGCCGCTACGCTACACGAGCAGGTTGGCGCACCGGTCGAAGACTGGGAGCGTCCGGCCCACGATCGCGGCCTCGCACTCGCGCAAGCAGCTCTCTCGCCAGAAGCATTCGCAGGCGCCTGGGCTGACGGAGCGGTGTTGCCACCGATGACGATCGCGACCGGGGCATTGGCAGCCGTCAACCCGTCCGGGCTGGCGGATCAGATTGACCCCGGCGAGGTTTCAGCCCTGCCGGCCGGGTTGACCCCGCGCGAGCGTGAAGTCCTTCTGCTGCTGGCCGGTGGTCTGACCGACCGCGAGATCGCCGAGGCACTCTTCATCAGTCCACGGACTGTCGGGGGCCACGTCACCAATCTGCTCGGCAAGCTTGGTGTCGATTCGCGAACGGCGGCTGCCGCCTGGGCCGTCCGCAACGGCCTCGCCTGACGTTGACGACGGGAGCATCCGCGTAGATATACGCGGTGCCGGCCTGATTGCGCTACCTGATAATCGCGTATGTCGAGTCGGGTAACTCTCACGGTGTCCTCTCCGCGCCACGGCCTCAACATGATCAGTGACCCGGCAACACCGAAACGCCCAGCATCGGTGGCGAACGGAATTTGCCCGGGCAGGTCGTTATCGATGCGCTCAGGTAGCCGAGAGGAGCACCAGATGTCGGTCAACGGAACGTTCGAGACAATGGCCCCCGACACGATCGTATTGATTCATGGATTATGGATGACGCCGCGCAGTTGGGAGCACTGGGTCGAGTATTACTCGAACCGTGGCTTCACCGTCCTCGCGCCGGCATTCCCCGGATTCGAGGTCGAAGTCGAGGCGTTGCGGGCCGACTCGTCCCCAATTGAGGTGCTGTCGGTTGCGAAGACGGTCGCGCACCTGGAATCGATTGTCGCGCCGCTGGCGAGCAAGCCGATCCTGATTGGCCACTCGTTCGGTGGGACACTCGTCCAGCTCCTGCTCGACCGTGGGTATGGCGCGGCGGGCGTCGCAATCAACTCCGCGCCGCCGGAAGGTGTCAAGGTGACGCCACCGTCGCAGATCAAGGCGATCTTCCCGGTCCTGCGCCACCCGGGCAACCGCGACGGGCTCGCGCCGTTCACCCACGAGCAATTCCACTACGCCTTCACCAACACGCTCAGTGAGGAAGAGTCGGAGAAGATTTACGAGCGCTACTACATTCCGGCGCCGGCGCGGATCGTCTGGACCGGTGTGCTGGCCAACTTCCAGCCAGGCCCACAGGAAGCCTACGTGAACTTCAAGAACGACGACCGCGCGCCGTTGCTCTTCATCTCGGGTGGTGAGGACCACATCATGCCACCGGCGGTCAACAAGTCGAATGCCAACCACTACCGCAAATCGAACGCAATTACCGACTACCACGAGTTCCCGGGCCGGTCCCACTTCACGGCCGGCGAACCAGGCTGGGAAGCGGTTGCCGACTATGCCCTCGACTGGGCGGTCGAACATGCGACAAACGCTCGATCTGCCCAGATGGCCGCACCCGCCGGTTCGATGGCTGGTTGATTCACAGTATCGAACGCTGTCGCCACTGATGCTCCCTGATTCGTCCATCTATGATTCCGAAGGGCGGGATTCAATGAACCAGACAGGTACCGTCCGTTCGTGCTGGCGTCCGACGCTCCTGATCACTACCGCGATGCTTCTGGTGGTGTCACCGATCCCCGCTACTGTGGTTGCCGGCAGGAGCCACGGCGGACTGACGCGTCGGTTGTAGCTCGCCCAGTTGTGGACACGGTTTGGCGGCGTGGTTGCCGGAACACTACGGGTGCCTGGCACACTACTGAAACGCGATGCCAAAGTCTGATAGAGGTCCGGTCGGCGCCAACCGGCGCTACCGGGCCTCTATCTCGCATCACTCGCGTTTCAGTCAACACGTCTGGCCCTGGCAGAGGAAGGGTCATCGAGATGCTCGATCGCCATGATGCGAGGCATGCACCGGAGCGATGGCCCGCACTTCCGCTGGCGGAGTGGCAGGCGACGCTGGACACGCTGCATATGTGGCTGCAGGTGATTGGCAAGATCACGCTGGAGTTGACGCCGTACCGCAATCAGTGGTGGCACATCGGGCTGCACCCGACGGCACGCGGGATGGTAACCGGCATCATCCCCTACGGCGAGCGGTCGTTCGAGATCGACCTCGACTTTCTCGACCATACGCTCTGTGTCAGCACGAGTGACGGTGGCATCAAGGCGCTGGCCCTCAGGCCGCAGACGGTCGCAGGCTTTTATGCTGAATTGATGGCCGCGCTCGCAACGCTTGGTATCCAGGTCGTGATCAACCCGATCCCGGTCGAGGTGCCGCACGTCATTCCGTGCGATACCAACGATGTCCATCAGGACTACGATCCAGAGTACGTCACGCGCTGGTGGCGGATCGTGCTGGAGACGACGAAGGTGCTCCAGCAGTACAACGTCCGCTTTACCGGCAAGAGCAGCCCACCGTTGTTCTTCTGGGGTTCGTTCGACCTGAGTCTGACGCGATTCTCCGGCAGGCCGGCTGATCCACCACGGGCCGCGCCGAGGTTCGTGCAGCTGGCCGAGAATGAGGAAAACGCCGCCTGCGGATTCTGGCCGGGTAACACAGCGATGAGTGGCCTGACGTTCGGCGAACCAGCCTTCTACGCGTACTGCTATCCCCAGCCGGACGGCTACGCTCAGGCGTCGGTTCGACCGGCGGAGGCGTATTATGATGCGCAGATGGGCGAGTTCATCCTGCGGTATGAGGATATCCGCCGCAGCCCGGACCCGCATCAGGCGATACTCGACTTCTTCGAGAGCACCTACGAGATCGCGGCCAATCGCGCGAGTTGGGATCGGGCCAGGCTGGAGTTCGACCCGGCAGCAATCGGATGAGTAAGGAGAGGGGTTCAGCGATGTCGGGACGCAAGCCGTGCACCCACCAGGATCAGATTCAGGATGTCACGCCGAGCGCGCAGGGGTGTGAGGACTGTCTGAAGATCGGTGATAGTTGGGTCCACCTGCGAATCTGCCTCATCTGCGGCCACGTCGGCTGCTGTGATTCCTCGAAGAACAAGCACGCTACGAAGCATTTCCACACGACCAGCCACCCGATCGTCCAGTCGTTCGAGCCGGGCGAAGACTGGCGCTGGTGCTATGTTGATGAGGCGTTCCTGTAGCAGTCGGGCATACGGGCCGGTTCTCGTGCGTTGCAGAGAGCAGAGGGGTGTGTGATGGAGCGACTCAGTCACGAAGAGCAGCACCGCAAGTTTCAACCGGGGACGGTTGTCGTTGCACTCGATGGTCAACGTCTGGGGACGGTTCGTACGGTCTACGACCACTTCTTCCTCGTCAGCCAGGATGGTAATCCGCACGCTGACCTGGAAGTACCTCCACACGCGATCGCCAGCTTCGATGGAGAACGAATCCAGCTATCAGTGAACCGGGAAGCACTCTCGGTCGTCGATGACGAGGAATCCGCCGGCCGCCGGTTGCAGACCGACGGCGCCTGACCTGATAGCTGGACACATCTCCACCAATTGATCGCCGGACGCTCGATCGACCGGCCACTGGAAACGAGAAAGGCCGGGCCGAGAACGGTGCCGGAGCAGGACGTATGACCTCGACTGTAGCGACCTCAGCGGCTGGCGATGCCGACCGAACCGTCGGCCGCTCCGCACGGACAGCCGCTGTCCGAACCTATCTGGCGACCGAGTCCGGAAGCGCGATTGTTCTGCTTGCCGCCGCACTGGCCGCGCTGGTCTGGGCAAACTCGCCGTGGAGCACGAGCTACGAATCGTTCTGGCACACGACGCTCGCCCTGGAGTTGGGTGACGCGCGCTTCGCGCTCGACCTGCGGCACTGGGTCAACGACGGGTTGATGGCGTTCTTCTTCTTCATCGTCGGCCTCGAGATCCGACGCGAACTCGATATGGGTGAGCTGCGTGAGCGGCGGCGGATCGCGGTCCCGGTCATCGCGGCCGTCGGCGGGATGTTGCTGCCGGCGCTGCTCTATCTGCTGATCAACGCGGGTGGTGGCGGTATCCGTGGCTGGGGGATGGTGATGGCGACCGACACCGCCCTCGCCCTCGGTGTCCTCGCGCTGGCTGGCGGACGGGCGCCAACGCGGCTGAGAACGTTCCTGCTGACGTTCGTCATCGTTGATGACATCGTGGCGATCAGTGTCATCGCCATCTTCTATTCAGGGAGCCTGGACCTGACAGCGCTGGCGATCGCCGGTGGGTTGCTTGGCGTCGCGATCGCGATCAGTGTCGCGGGGTTCAGCCGGCCCGGCTTCCTGCTGCTGATTGGTGTTCCGCTCTGGTTCGCGACCCATGAGGCAGGTATTCACGCGACGATCGCCGGTGTCGCCCTTGGAATGCTGACGGCCGCTCATCCACCACCTCGTCCCGAGCTGGAGCGCGCAACCGCGCTGACGCGCGCCTTCCGCGAGCAGCCGACGCCGGAGACGGCGCGGGTGGCCGGGCGCAGTATCCTGAGCGCGTTGTCACCCAACGAGCGCCTGCAGTTCGCCCTCCATCCGTGGACCAGCTATCTGATCGTGCCGATCTTCGCGCTGGCCAACGCCGGGATCGATCTGCGCGGCGGTGTCGTGTCCCAGAGCCTGACATCACCGATCACGATCGGCGCCGTCGTCGCCCTTGTCCTGGGCAAGCCGGTTGGCATCGCCGCTGCGTCGTGGCTGGCATCGCGCCGCGCGCTGGGGGGTCTGCCGCTCGCCGTTGGCTGGCCACCGTTGATCGCAGCCGGGAGCGTGGCCGGGATTGGGTTCACCGTCTCGCTGCTGATCGCGGAACTGGCGTTCGAAGGCGACGAACTGACCGAGGCCAAGGTCGGCATCCTGAGCGCATCGCTGCTGGCGGCGGCGCTTGGCTCGTTGCTCTTCCGCTTGATGGAACGGCTGCCCGAGACGCAGCGTGGCCGGATGGCCGGCACCGCCGAACCGCTACTCGATTTGGACCCGCCGGTCGATCCAGAGTACGACCACATGCGCGGCCCGCTCGATGCAACGGTGGTGCTGGTCGAGTACGGCGACCTCGAATGTCCCTATTGCGCGCGCGCCGAGCCGGTCATCCGCGAGTTGCTCGCGGAGTTCGACGATGATCTGTCATTCGTCTTCCGTCACTACCTGCTGACCGATGTCCATCCGCACGCCGAACAAGCGGCCGAGGCGACCGAGGCGGCCGCCGAACAGAGCGCGTTCTGGGAGATGCACGACACGCTCTTTGCCAACCAGGACGCGCTCGAAGTTCCCGATCTGCTGCGCTATGCGAACGATCTCGGGCTGGACATCGAACGATTTGCCGACGACCTGCGCGATCGCCGCCACGCCCGGCGGGTGGCCGAAGATGCAGCCAGTGGTGAGCGGAGTGGCGTCTCCGGAACGCCGACCTTCTTCATCAACGGCCAGCGACACTACGGCGCGTACGACCTCGATTCCCTGACCGCTGCCGTCCGGGCGGCGCGTGACGAACGCCTTGCGAGTCTGGCGCGAACCTGAAACCGGCAGTCTGCCGTATCCTGTCGCCTGGACAGTGAAGACAGCGTGATGCAGGAAGGGAATTGACCGATGGCGGTGCTCTCGATCAAGACGTTCAAGGCCGATCCGGAGAAGATGGACGCGCTCGTCCAGCTCATGCACGATGCCAAGCGCGAGATGCTGCGGGTGGACCCGCGCCGGACGGTGCGGATTTTCCAGGTCGTCGAGGGGCCGGATGCCGGCAACGTCAGCATCACGATCGAGTATGAGAGCCTGGAGTCCTTCCGCGAGATTCGCGCGAAGGAGCAGGCCGATTCTGGCTGGCAGGCGATTGGCGAACGCGCCAACGGTGCCGACCGGCCAGCAGAAACACTCTCGTATTATCAAATGGAAGAGATCGGGTAACAATGTCCTGACGTTGGACGCGGACCAGACGGACGGCATGAGTGAGGACCGAACGAGTTACCCCTGTCATCCTGAGCCGCAGCGAAGGATCGCTGAGCGTACGATACAGGAGCGCGTCAATCGGCAGACTACCGTTTGTCCGCCCAAGCCGCACATCTTGTGAAAGCCGGGCGATCCTTCGCTGCGGCTCAGGATGACAGGGGTAACTCGTTCGGTCCTCACTCATGCCGTCCGTCTGGTCCGCGTTACGCATCACGCGTCCGGAGTCCCATCTGGTATCCTCCTCACCTGCGAATTCGTCTGCCTGGCAGGGTTTCGGGGTAGTTCCGCATGGTGAGTAAACAAACAGTGTGGCAGATGCGAGCCGTTCGAATAATTCTCCTCGTCGTTCTGGTTGCGGGCGTAGCCATGATGCCGGCTGCCCGGGCGAACGCGGCGCCGAGCGGGATCGCGGTCATCCTTGGGCAGTGGACAGAGGTGATCCAGCAGGCTGCCGGCGAGGCGGGAGTGCCGTGGCAGGTCGTTGCCGCGACGATGATCGTCGAGTCGAAGGGTGATCCGGCTGCGACGTCATCGACCGGGGCGGTCGGGCTGATGCAACTGCGTCCGGAGCACTGGGCGGCATACGCTGGTGTCTACGGTACCGACCCGCGCGATCCTTACACGAACATCCGGACCGGTGCCGCGATCCTCGCCGACGCGTACGCGACGTGGGGAACCTGGGACCTCGCCGTTGCCGCCTATGTTGGTGCGGTCGACGCGACCGGTGCAGTTAGCAGCCGCGTTGATGACGATGGCCGGACCGGCATCCAGTATCTTGACGCTGTCCGGGGCAGGCTGCCAACCTTGGCTACATCATCCCCGGTACGACGCTGCCCGGAACGCAGGGAGCCGATCACGCGCTGCGGATCGCGATGACGACGATTGGGACGGCGTATGTCTGGGGCGGGGAGTCGTACGAGGAGGGTGGTTTCGACTGCTCCGGCCTCGTCCTCTGGGCCTACAACCAGATCGGCGCCGAGCTACCGCGGACTGCCGCTGAGCAGTTCGACGCGACAGCGCGAATCGACCCACGCAGCGTCAAGCCCGGCGATCTGATCTTCTTCGTCAACACCTACGGTATCGGTACCGATGAAGGCGCGCGGATCATCACGACCGAGCAACGCGTTGTCACCCATGTCGGTATCTATGCCGGTAACGGTCTGATGCTGCACGCCCCGCAAGAGGGCGACTACATCCGGCTGACGACCCTCAACTCGACCTTCTGGCGCACGCATCTTGCGGGGTATGGTCGGGTGGAATAACGGCGGAATCGGGAATCGGGAGTCGAGGAAGACGGTCGCGTCCTTTCCTTCGATTCCCGATTCCCGTTACGCCCCCAACACGCTCCGCTCGTCGAGAATCTCGCTCCACGTCCGGTCGGGGTCGGTGTCGCCGAGGTGGGCCATCGCGTGGCGGCGGGAGTGGATGCCGGCGGCGACCAGCCGGGCTTCGTCGCGAGCCAGGACCGAGCGGTCGCTGGGCAGCACCTCGCCCCAGACGGTTCGGTCCGGCGTAGCCCGTCGAGCGCAGGCCGCCGAACTGCTCCAGCAGGTCCAGGCCATCGCGTTGCGCGGCGGTAGACGCCGTCCCAGACGCGGCGCTTACGCATCACCTTCTGGATCAGCGGCTGGATCTCCACCTCCAGCGCCACCCCGGAGAGGGCGCGGCCGGAATCCCCGAAGGCGGTGCGGGGCGTCTCCGAGAGGTCGTGTAGCTGGCGGTAGAGCAGGTTCACGTAGTCGATGTGCAAGCCCGACGCCCGCCGCCGAGCATGTCCAGCAGATACGCCTTCTAGTCCTCCGGCAGCTCCCAGATCGCGCCCGGCCTCGGTGCGGATGCCGTCGCTGCCGGTCACGTTCTCCAGCACGGTGATCGGGTAGCCGGCTCACTTGCAGGATGCGGCTGACCGTCGTCATGCGCTGGTTCAGCTCACGGCAGATGTCCAGCAGGTCTTCCAGGTCGGACGCGCCCCAGAACTCGTGCGGGCGGGCGATGTTCGGGTAGATGCACGTAGGGGATGAAGCCGTACGGGTTGGGACGATCGATGACCTCCTCGCCTGCCAGCGTGATCGTGTAGTGTTCGGCGTCCCAGTCTTCGACGACAACCAACTGCTCGTTGGCGCCCCACGGGTCCGGTACCCGCACGCCTACGTGGGGGAAGAGCCGCCCTGCCTCATCGGCCCCCAGCGTGTAGCGTTGGACAACTCGGTAGACCTCGTTGGGGTTGTCCGGCTCCCACCATGCCCAGAGGGTGGCTGGATCGACCGGGACGACCAGCGGCGCGGACCGTCGCGCACTCCACGTCACCTTGAACGCGCCATCACCGAGGACGGCTGAGTCGAGCGCCGACTGAAAGTCGATCGTGTGCTGGTCGTGACGCGCGTAGACAGCGTTCAGCGCTCGCTCGGCGCGCTCGACGGCCTCCTCCTGACCATCGCCATCGGCGATGACGTTGAACGTCACCGGTCGTGGGAAGAGGTACGAGGCCGACTTCTGGATCAGCGTCCGCGCGTAGTTGAAGGTCAGCCGCGTCTCGCCGGCCCGCCGTCGGCCCAGCCACTGCTGGCCACCGTAGAAGTCCAGATACGTCCGATAGCGGTTCATCCGCTCGATATCCCGCCCGTCGAGCGCGCCGGACAGCGGGATCTGGAGTTGCGTTTGGTGCATGAGGCGGTCCTTTCGAGGTGCCAGGGAAGTAGGGGGAGGCGAGTGGTTTGGGTTGTCATCCTGAGCCGCAGCGAAGGATCGCCTGGCCTTGACGACTCCGGCAGGATGGGTGGGTGAACGGAATGCGACCAATCGGCGCGCTCCTGTCTCAACGGTTAAGCGATCCTTCGCGGCGGCTCAGGATGACAACCCAAACCACTCGCCTCCCCCCCTTCCCTATATCCCTGATCCCTGTCGTCCCTAGCTCGCCGTAATCCCGGCCAGCCGCGAGAGGCCGAGGGTCGAGAAGAGGGCCAGGCCGCAGTACCACTTGATGCGGGTGCGGGTGGCGTCCTTCGTCTCCAGCTCGCCGACGTGCTCGACCTGGATGCCGCCGTTCTCGAGGCCCATCACCCCCTGCCGACCGAACTTGAGGGCGTAGATCGACGAGCAGACTGCGCCGGAGGAGCCCTGCGCCTCGTCAGTTGGGATGAAATCATCGACCAGGATCGGGATGCCGTCGTAGAAGAGTGCCCGCCGGCCGAAGGCGTCGACATCCGTTTCCAGCAGGTTGCCGCTGGCTCGGCGCAGGCTGGAGAGCTTGCGGCGGGTGCGCTTGGCCATGCAGAGCGCGTCGGGCCGGCCGGGCTTCACCAGGTCGATCAGCTCGTCCAGCTTGTCCAGCGTCAGCGCCGCCGCCGTTCGTGCCCATCTCGATCTTCTGGCCGGCCGGGACGAGGTTGACCAGCCCGTCGAACTGCTTGGCTCGGCGGCATCGTCGCCGTCGTAGAACGTCTGCGAGAACTCGTAGGCGACCGCCTTGGCCTTCTGGCTGATCACCTCGGCCTCCAGGTCGTTCGGGTCGCGTATGCGCTGGAGGAAGTTGTCGACATCGGCGTCGCCGCCGAGGATCTTCAGCGTGGCCGTCACCTGGGTGAAGGTCGGCGTGCTTCCGCCCAGGTATCGCCGACGTCGTACCAGGCCACCGTCGGCGCGGCGTTCTCGCGGTTGTAGGTGATCGCCGTCCCGGGCACATCTCGAACGGCAGGAGCTGCAGGATGCTGCTGTCCTTGACGATCGTCTCGATCACCCCGCGCAACAGGACATCGTTGGTGAGCTTGGCCGCTTCGGTCTTGGTCATTGCCATTGGGGTTGCTCCTTCTGGTTAGCGCTGATGTTGTCGTTGCCGCCAATGTAGGACTGGCCGAGTCCGGCCCGGATCTTGGCCAGTGGCCCGAGTCCGTCGACGTTGACGCTGGTTGAGCGGACGGCGCCACCGCCGGGCACCGGGCAGTCGCTGCCTCGCGGCTTGCCGCGGACTGGGTCGCCGCGACCACCCGCGCGAAGGCAGCCTCGGCGGCCGGGATGCTTGCCAGCAGCTCGGCCAGCGAGGTACCGGAGACAAGTTCGTGGATGACATCGGGATGCGCCCTCAGAACCAGTTCCCGCGCCAGTGTCAGTTCGTCCGGAGCTTCCGGTGTGTCAGCCGTGTTCGGCGTATCGGACAGCGTCGTGTCATCCGAGTCCGACGTTGTCGATTCAGTTGCCGCGTCATCGATGTCCATGCGGTTTGACCTCCTTTCGGTCGGTGGCGGGCCGGCCAGTACCGGCCCTTCAATCACTCGAACGGAAGAGGGGCTGAAATCTGTGCCACGGTGATTATTCGGGTGCGCTTTTTCGGAGGCGCGCACGATGCGATGCGAAATGTGGCAGCATGTTTGCTGGCGCGACCGAATAGTTGACACGTTGTTGACACGCAGTCCGTCATCGACGTTACACCGGCGGCATCTGCCGGTTGGTAGGCTGGCAGCATCGCCACGCTGGCGACGCAGGCTGGAGCGACAAGGGGCCGAACGCGCCGTGATAAGCGATGGATATTTCTCTGATATGAGTTGGCTTGATTGGGTCGGGGTCGTCCTGTTTGCGCCGCTACTGTTGGCGCTGACACTGCTGCTGGGGTACGTGATTGTCGGCATCATCGGCAGCGGGCCACGCCGTCGCAGGATCGCGCAACAGGCAGCAGCCGGACCCGAGCCGCCGACGAAGCCAGGCCGAAGCGAACGCCGCGTCAGGCGCCGGGCGACTGACACGAGGCGTTCTGGAGCGGTCCGGGCCGACGGGAACTGGTCGGCGCGATAGTGACATCGCGCGCCAAATAAGGCACACTTAACTGGCACGCAGAGGATAGGCGGTTTGTCTATTCAATGTGTTGGCCTCGGCAGGCTTCCACCCGCCGGGGCTTTTCGTTGTTGTGGCTGTGGATTGCCAACGCGGCATGCGTTCAGGCTGTGCCGATCAATTCGTGGACGAGTTCGAGCATCGCGTCAATGTCAAATGGCTTGACGATGTAGCGATTCGTCCCGTACCGCTCGGCTCCTCCTGCACCTCGTCGAGCAGGTGCTGGGCGGTCGATGTGACAATGATCGGGATATTGTTGGTTGACACCTGCTGCTGAAGCTGTTCAAGCAGGTCCATCCGCTACGAATGCCAACCACAACATCGACGATGACGATGTCTGGCTGGAGCATCGCGATCTGCTGGTGCGTTCCTTCGACAAAGTTGGTCGTCGTGACGTTGAAATTGGCGTCCTGAAAGAGCTCCCGCAGCAGATCGAGGAATTCGGCCGCGCCATCGACACAGAAGATATGCTTGCGCTCCTGTTGCGTCCGCTCCGCGTCACTGATTGGAGCATCTCGCGCCTGCCGCGACATCCCGCGTGTCATGACCACGTTCCTTCGTCGCCCTCGCTGTGTTGTGTCTTGCTGTCTCGTGCAGGTAGTCTAACAGGTCAGCATTGAATCAGGGTTCCTGGGTCGCTGGTCGTGCCATGAACGTGGCAGCGCGAGAGACTCGGACACCTCCCGGCTTGACAGATCGCGTCCGGCAGTCAATATTCTCGTCGGCCTGGAAGGGACGATCGAGCGCGAAGGGCCCGATGCGGACCGAGGCGCTCGAAGCGGGCTTCTACCACTCGGAGCTGATGCAACGCGACTACCCACGGATGCAGATCGTGACGATCGGCGAACTGCTGCACGGCAAGGAACCAGCCATGCCGCCGACCTTCAGCCCCTACCGAATTGCCGAGCACCAGCGCCGCGACGCCCAGCAGCCAACCCTCTTCGACCGCCGCGAGGCGTGATCTGGCGAAATGTCACCCTGCGAGCGCGAAC
>CAVXOL010000015.1:0-9133 GCA_963763325.1 uncultured Chloroflexia bacterium | reverse complement strand
TATGACGCTGGCGGGGTTTGTCCGCGAAGATGGGTTCAACATCTATACGGGGGTGGGTCGGGTGATGGGTGGGGCCGCAGCGTTGTCACCGCTCCATGGACGAGAGTCGCCGGTCAGCCCGTAGAGATCGCCCCATACGCGGGGTGGCCTGCCATCTTCAACACAAGACCGCATTAGAGAGGGAATGTTGGAGCCCCATATCGTTCCGGGGCCCTCACTCCCATCTGTGTTACTTGAGACTCAAGAAGATCTTGACCCGATCCTCGACCTCACGCATCGTCGCCGGATTGATGTCACCCCACTTCTCCGAGAAGCGGTCGTCTAGACGAGACGGTGCGAATCTGATCGCACAGAATGAAACTGGATGATTTGATGCCTCCCTCTGGTGGTTCGATCGGCACGTGAAACGGATTAGGCCGTTTCGTTCTGGTCAACGGCAGGATTGCGACGAGACCTGAAGGCCCATGGTTGTTCCGATCATCAGAGATAATCAGACAGGGACGCTTCCCTGCCTGCTTGATGTCCCGCGACCGGATCGAGGTCTGCATGCCAGATCTCACCTCGTGATGGTTTGAGTGCCAATTACTCGACCTCCAGGCCGTCAGCCAGCGTCTTGTCCCAAAGCCGTCGCTCCTCCAGTTCCTCCTGCCACTCGTCCTCGTTCTCGCGCATGGCGGCATAGGACGCGTTCGCGAGTTCGAACATGCGGCGGCGGCGCATCTCCTCGACCGCCTCCGACAAGATGTCTTGCATACTCTGGCCGGTTTCGTCGGCTAGCTCTGCAGGATGCTGTGGGTTGCATCCGGCACGCGGATCATGTTCCCTGGCCGTCTTCCTGTTCCCGGCTGGCGTGGCCCCTTCGCCTTCTTCCTATTTGATGTGGTTGTTGTCATCGTGATGCCCCTTCCGATGGCGGTGCTGCTCCGTCGAACGTCCAAAAAGCGAGAACGGCTATGTGGCTTACAGTAGTGTTATACCAACTGGTAAATCAATTGACCGTTAAGTATTGGATGCTGGCCTGTCAATCGGCGAACGATTCTGGAACAGGAAACGCTGCTTGAAGCCATCGGTGTTCGACATGGACCGCACCCCCTGGCCTGTCATCCTCCGTCCAAAGGACACCCGGCAGCGAAGGATTGCTTGGCCTTGACGACATCGGAGGTTCGGGTGGGGTACGGTCGCCCTTCCGATCTATGCGGTCCCGTCCCTGACGTTAAGCGATCCTTCGCTGCGGCTCACTGAGCCGCCACTGTGATTATGCCGTGTCCGTACACGGGCTGGGGATTGGATAACAGGCGTGCATTGTGAGTCGTGCATCGGCCAGCGTGAAGCGCCAATCGACCCGCACGCGCCGCTGGGTGCGTCCGTCCGCCCAGGCGGTGACAACCTGCTCGACCGCCGCCTGGGTCGCCAGTCGCTGGTGGGTGAAGAGTTGGCGCTTGAGGACGGCCCATTCGATCTCCTGCATGTTGAGCCAACTGCCATGCTTGGGCGTGAAGTGCCACTCGATCCGTTCAGCCAACGCCCGGGCGTCCTCCGCCGGAAAGGTCTCATACAGGGCGCCGGGGGTGTGGATGTTGAGGTTGTCCAACACCAGCCGCACGCGGGTCGCATCAGGGTAGTGCTCGGTGAGCAGCGCCTTGATGACGTGGGCAAACTCGCGACGGGTGCGCCGTGCGTCGACCTGGATGATGCGCCGGCCGGTCTGTGGCTCGAAGGCACCGAACAGCACACAACTGCCGGCGCGGCGATACTCGTAATCCTGTTTGGCGAGATCGCCCGGTCGGGGCGGGAGTGGCTCGTGCGTGTCGGCGGTCAGGGCGAGCCCATACTCGTCGAAACACAGCGTGGGGATCGTGGGATCGCAGGGCAGGTGATAGACCGCGATGACATCCTCCATCCCGGCCACGAAGGCGCCACTCGGCTCCGGCATGCACCACGACGCGACCTGCCACGGTTTCAACGCGTTTGCTTCAAGGCCCGCCGGACCGTCTCATCCGAGATGGTCTCGACGATCTGGAGGTCGACCAGCCGGTCGGCGAGGAGTTGCATCGTCCAGCCGTCCCGCCCATCGGGGGCATCCGAGCAGGCCAGCGCGATCAGGTGCGCTTCCTGGGTCTCGTTCAGCAGTCGCGCTGCGCCGGGGCGTGGCCGGTCATCGAGGGCGGCGAGAACGCCCTGCTGGCAGGCGCGCTGGCGCAGCCGTTGGCAGGTGCGTGGGTGGACGTTCAGCGCGTCGGCGATGGCGCGGTCGGTCGATCCGCGATCGGCCAACAGCAATACCCGGGCGCGGGTCAGGCGCCGCGCGTTGGACTCACCCCGGCGCGTGATCCCGATCAACGACGCGCGTTCGTCGTCGGTCAGGCGGACACGATGGGCGATCGTCATGGCAGACTCCCTTCCTGAGGATCGCCAGCATAACCGATCCGTCACACGACGGCACATTCACTGTGGTGCACTACTCAGGATGACAGGCCAGGGGGTGCGGTCCTTGTTGAACTTTTGCGCTCCCGAAACTCGTACCGTCGGAATTCAACTCGCGGCATACGACGCGAACTGGGCGGCGTGGAGGCGTTGGTAGAGGCCGTCGATGCGGATCAGTTCCTGGTGCGGACCCTCTTCGACGATGCCGGTTTCGTCGACGACGACGATGCGGTCGGCGTTCTGGATGGTGGCGAGGCGGTGGGCGATGACGAGGGTGGTGCGGCCTTTGGCCAGCTCGGTCAATGACGCCTGGATGGCGCGTTCGGTCTCGGAGTCGAGGGCCGAGGTCGCTTCGTCGAGGATCAGGATCGGCGGGTTCTTGACGAACATTCGGGCGATCGCGAGCCGCTGTTTCTGGCCGCCGGAGAGCTTGACCCCGCGTTCGCCGATGACCGTCTCAAGCCCCGCCGGCATGGCGGCGATAACGGTCTCCATTCGGGCGCGACGGACGGCCTGCCGGATCTCGTCTTCAGTCGCGTCGAGGCGGCCATAGACGATGTTCTCGCGGATTGTGCCGGAGAAGAGGAAGACGTCCTGCTGGACGACGCCGATCTCGCGGCGGAGTGAGGCGAGCGTCATCTGCTGGATGTCGATCCCGTCGATCGTGATCCGGCCGGCATCGATCTCATAGAAACGGGGCAGGAGCGACGCGATCGTCGTCTTGCCGGCGCCGGAGGGACCGACGAAAGCGACCGTCTCGCCTGCGTTGATGCGCAGGTTGATGTCGCTGAGAACGGTGTGCTCCGGGCCGTAGCCGAAGGTGACGTTCTCGAAGCGGATGTCGCCGTGTAGCCCATCAACCGTGATCGCATCGAGTGCGTCCTGAATGTCTGGCTCGGTGTCGAGCAGGCTGGTGTAACTACGAAATCCGGCGATGCCCTTCGGGTAGCTCTCCAGAACCTGGTTGATCTTCTCGATCGGCCG
Source organism: uncultured Chloroflexia bacterium (assembly GCA_963763325.1). GTDB lineage: Bacteria > Chloroflexota > Chloroflexia > Thermomicrobiales > CFX8 > JBBECJ01. The sequence goes on along the minus strand of CAVXOL010000015.1, from coordinate 5,725 downwards.
GAAGAAGACCCCGATCAGGAGCAGGAAGGTGACGAATTCCCCCTCGGTCAGCCGGCCATGCAGAACGAAGTAGGCCCCTGCGATCATGACGACAATCTGCGCCAGCCGCATGCTGAAGTAGCTCAGCGACATGCTGGCCGTCATGATCCGGTAGGCCTCGAGCTTGGTCGTGCGGTACTGGGCGTTGTTCTTCGCGAACAGCTCTCGCTCGTGGTCCTCGTTGGCAAATGCCTGGACGACGCGGATGCCGCCGACGTTGTCCTCGATCCGGGCGTTGAACTCACCGACGCGGCGAAAGAGCGTCTTCCAGGTGGTCGTCATCCGCGAGCCGTAGCGGGCTGTGATCCAGCCGGCGGCTGGAACGACGATGGCCGCGATCAGTGCCAGCGGCGGGTAGACCCAGAGCATCAGCGCGAAGGCGCCAATGAAGGTCATGATCGCGACGAAGACATCCTCCGGGCCGTGGTGGGCGACTTCGCCGATCTCCTCCAGGTCCTTCGTGACCTTGGCAACCAGGTGGCCGGTCTTCTGGTTGTCGTAGAAGCGAAAGGAGAGCTTCTGGAGGTGGTCGAAGCTCTTGCGGCGCAACTCGGTCTCGATATTGATGCCGAGCATGTGGCCCCAGTAGCCGACGACGACCATCAGGCCGGTGTTGAACAGGTAGACGGTCAGCAGGCCGATCGCGTAGAGGATGATCAGACCCCAGTTCTCGCCGGGCAGGAGGCGGTCGACGAAGAGTCCGACTGCCATCGGGAAGGCCAGCTCGAGGATGCCAGAGAGAACCGCGCACGAGAAGTCCAGCGCGAAGAGCTTGCGGTGGGGTCGATAGTAGCCGAAGAAGCGTCTCAGGGTGGGAAGCGTCCCGGCGGTGTTGGTCTGCATGAATACTCTCTATATTTGAAGGACGCACACCGATACGGGACAACGCCGCCGCGATGTCCCGATCAGCGTCTCAAGACTGTCCATCGATGATTGTACCGCCAACCTGATGGTGAGGCGTCACGAGTACGTCTTGCGCCGGCCCTGTCCGAATCGAGTTGAGTGGGTTGGAGATCAGAGCTGGTGGCTCCTAAGGGATGAACATCTACTGGTTATGGTACAGCCACTCCTTGCGCCATTTCGCGAAGACGAATGTCAGGACGACGCCGACGAGGTTGATGCCGTACTCGCTGTATTCGGTGATCTCGCCGTTGACGGTCGTTGAGCTTGATACCGAGAGCGGGAAGTAGAGCGCCTGCGCGAGCGGGCTGCCGTCGGTGTTCCAGGCGACGTACGGAATCTGAATCGCCGCCCAGGCGATCAGCACCATCCAGCCGATCCGTGGTCGCGTCCAGAGCAGGTAGGCACCCGCAACACCAAGCACGCCGAGTAGTGCGCGACCGATGGCCGGCGTCTCCCCGTCAGCGATCCCGAGGATGGCAAGGACGACGCTGAGCGCGCCGACGATCGCGGCGTATCCGGCGGCGTAGACGACGTGACGCGGACGTGACTCGACGACGGCCTGGACTGCGCTCATGGCTCGGCTCCTTCAGCTTGCGGCCGGATACGCGGCCACTAATGTGAAGTCATGTGTACGTGTGCCACGATAATAGATGCACAGACAAATCTTCGCAACAGTAGACACGCGAGAGTCACGCTCGCCGTATCGCTTGGCTATCAGCAGTCTAAAGGAGCACTTCTGACGAAGATGCGTGTTAGACGACGCGGCGCCCCGTGATGAGCTGGACGATCAGGACGACGAGGGCGATGACGAGCAGCAGGTGGATCAGGTTGCCGGCGACATCGATCAGGAACCCGCCCAGCCAGAGAATCAGCAGGATCACCAGAACAATCCAGAGCATCGAAAGCCTCCTTTTTTGGGATGTCTCGTTGAACTCACGACACATTGAATGCATGAGCCGTGCCTGTTGCCGGCGACCACGTGACACGGGCGATCGATGGCTATGGATAGACCTCCGCCCCGAGTCGCCCGAGCAGGATGTCGTAGGGCGGGCTGTTCTGTGGGTGCCACTCGAAGCGCGCCCGCTCGAAGTACTGAACCGTCCGGCCTCCTACGACGAACTCTTCCGAGATCGGATAGCCGAACAGGAGCAGCGACTCACGGTACGAGTAACCGGAATCACCGAAGTCGAGTCCGTGGGTGTGCCAGTAGGTGCGAAAGCCGAAGCAGAGATGGTGGCCAGTCGCGGCGAAGTACTCGCAGTTCGGGTTGCCGTTCGGCTGCTGATACTGGAAGGCTGGTGTGCCGAGTAGTCCCTGGCTCTGGGCGACCTGGGTGCCGAGCAGGCCGAGCAGAATGTCGTACGGGGCGCTGTTGTCCGGGTGGTGCTCGAAGCGCTGCCGCTCGACGTACTGGACCCTGTAGCCGCCCTCGAAGAGTTGGGGGCTGATCGGGTAGCCGAAGACAGGGATGCCGCCGTTGTCGTGCCAGAAGTCGACGAACGGGAGCGAAATGCCGAAGCCGGTCTCGGGGAAGAAGTCAGGGCCGCGCAGGTCGATGAGTTGCATGCCGTTCAGAATGACGACGACGCTCGTTACGCCGGGCACCGAGAGGACGGTCTGTTCGATCTGCCCCTCGATTCGCGGATCGTCGCAGGTTCCGCGCGATCCGGTGAATCCTGACAGGATGACGCCGGCCGTGCTGCCGTGGAGGCTGACGGAGTCGACCGTCAGCGTGTTCTCATAGAGCGCGTTGTAGAGGCCGGATTGACCGTAGAACGGATCGTGAAGCGAGAACAGATGCTGGAGCGCCGCCGTGATCTTCCCTTCGGTCGTCGTCGCAGCCGGCACATTGACGGTGACCGGGATCAGGCTGTCGCCGCAGCCGACGAACATTCCCGACTGACCGTTGTCGCCCATCGCGATCATGTAGATCGTGGCGTTCTCGGTGGCCTGACGCGCGGAGGCCGTGAGCGGCATCAGCAGGAGCAGCGCGACGCAGGCGAAGGCGATCCGGCGCGATTGCCGGGAGATGAGCAATTCCATGCAGGTCCTCCTCTGGATGATGTCCGGCATCGTGCGGTGGAGTGACGGTCGAATGCGGGGCTGTCCGGCTCGACATGGATGCATGATGACCGGGAACAGGGCGGCAGGTGGCACGACCTGTAGGCATGGAGATGCGCGTACTTGTCGATCACTCTATACCTGCTGAGTAGAAAGTCAACTGCGTAGATCGCACTTGCGGGCAAGATCACCCATTCCGCCATCTGGCGCAGATACGCGCGGCGTGCTACAAGACGGCAACTGCCAACGTATGAGAAGGAGGCAACCCCTTGTGCTATGACGATACCGCTCGACCACCGCTTCCACCCGTCTCCGGTGGGTCGGGTGGCCTGGCGTCCAGCAGTGATCTGACACTGACTTCAGCGGACGGGACCGAGTTCATGGCCTACAGCGCCCGTGCCGCCGAGCCGACCGGGACCGGAATGGTGATCCTGCCGGATGTGCGTGGCCTGCACCAGTTCTACAAGGAGTTGGCCGACCGCTTCGCGGAGATCGGCGTTGATGCCGTTGCCTACGACTACTTTGGCCGGACGGCCGAGACGAACAACCGGGACGAGAGCTTCGAGTATCGTCCGCACGTCGACCAGACGACACCAGCCGGTGTCGACGCCGATTGCGCGGCGGCGATCGACTTTCTGCGCTCGGAGGCGGGTGGCAGTGTGTCACGCGTCTTCACGGTCGGTTTCTGCTTCGGGGGTGGCGCATCGTGGCGGCAATCGGCCTCGCAGCCAGGGATCGACGGTGCGATCGGTTTCTACGGCGTTCCTGCCCGGATCCGCGACTCGGTTCCGCAGATGCAGGCACCGTTGCTGCTGCTGGTGGCTGGGGCCGACTTCACGCCGACTGAGGAGTTCGAGAAGTTCAGTGGCGAGCTGGACGAGGCCGGCGTGCCGCACAAGATGGTCGTCTACGAAGGCGCGCCACACTCCTTCTTCGACCGCACCTTCGCCGAGCACGCCGCTGCCTGCGAGGACGCCTGGCACCAGATGCTCGACTTCATGCAGCAGCCGGCGGCGGTCGCGTCCTGAACGACATGGAGTAATAGCATGAGCGGGGAGGTGCTCGGCAGCGTTGGCCTTGGCAGGATGGGAGCCCCGATGGCCGGGCGGCTGGTCGCTGCCGGGTATTCGGTGCGCGGCTTCGATGTCGCCGGGACCGAGGACCGGTTACCGGACGGCGCCGGAGCCGCGACATCGGTTGGTGATCTGGCGGCGCTGTCGGACACGATCCTGCTGAGCGTTCCGGACGGCGCTGCCTCGCTCGATGTCTGCCATCAGATCGTGGAGGCGGCGGATCGGCGCGTGCAGACCGTCGTCGACCTCTCGACGATCGGAATTGCCGCTGCTCAGGAATGTGCGGCGCTGTTGGCAGAGGCCGGGATCGTCTACGTCGATGCGCCGGTCAGTGGCGGCGTGGCCGGCGCGACAGATGGGACGCTGGCGATGATGGTCGGCGCGCCAGCCACGGTCTTCGAGCAGTTGGAGCCGGTGCTTGCTGTCCTCGCGTCGAAGCGGTTCAGGGTTGGAGACGCTCCCGGCCAGGGCCAGGCGATGAAGCTGCTCAATAACTACGCATCGGCCGCCGCGCTGGCTGCGACCTGTGAGGCAGCTGTCTTCGGCACACGGTTGGGGCTGGATCTGCCAACGATGGTTGATGTTCTCAACGCCTCATCCGGCCGCAGCGCAGCCAGCCAGGAAAAGTTCCCGCGCAGCATCGTCCCCGGCACCTACGACTTCGGTTTCGCCGGGGCGTTGATGACGAAGGATGTGTCAGCCTGTACCTTGACAACGCGGTAGTGGCCGGAGTTCCGCGCGAACTGGCCGTGGCCGTGACTGCTATCTGGAAACGCTTCAATGCTGCTGAGCCGGATGCGGACTTCACGGCACTGCACAAATATCTTGCGGAGCGGTGGTTCGTAGGGCTACGACTCGGAGCTATCAGAACGCTCGGAGAGGCGAGCGTGCCAGCCGGGGTTGCCGTCCGCATCCGAGCTAGAATCGAGCGGTGACACGCCGAGATCGACGATGCAGAAACGGATGATCTCCTCGATCGGCACCCAGCCGGTCGGTAGATGCCAGTCGTTGAGGTTGACCGTTCGTCCGCCGACACCGACATCAATCGGCCCCTGAAGATGATTGCGACACCAGAACGAGCCGGTGCTTGGAAAGCGGACGAACTCCCAGCGAAAGAGCGGGTCGTCGGCTCCGAGTGGGGTGATGGTGTACTGGTAGTCGATCACACGATGGCGGACGCGTTCCTGTTGACCTTCAATAGCGTCGAGTGTCTGCCGGATGTATAGGCCCATAGGACCATATTGAGAAGTCAGTGTTGTGGCGCTGGAGAAACCTCCGCGCCGGAAACTGATTCGAGCTATGTCAGTACGTCGGTCGTTTACAACTATCAGCGGTGTTCGCGTGATCGTGTGAGCAATGAGACGGTTAAGCGTTTCCCGATAGGTGTGGCTGGCCTCGCGGAGCGTTCGGCCTTCGACTGGTGTTGACACGCTATTCGTTCGACTCAGGCGTATCGATAATCGAAGCGATGAACAAGAGGTCGTCGCCAATTGGATTGCGCGGCAATATCCCGGCTCGTGCCGCCGCGATAGCCTCGTCGAACGTCAGGCCGATGCTCTCGGCCTCGATCTCGAAGAGTTGGCGAAACTGCTCGTGAGTCAGGACTCCATCACCTTCGATTGCTGCCAGCAAGTCGGGAGGCATCTGGG
>CAVXOL010000014.1:0-153440 GCA_963763325.1 uncultured Chloroflexia bacterium | reverse complement strand
CATCTCGGCAAACACCAGTCTGGAAGGCACGTATACGGAGACCAACGCTCTATGCAGCGGGTAACATTGAAGAGCAGTAAGGGGGAAGGGACGCCTCTCATCTCGAGAGGTTCCAGAGGGTTCCAACAGGGACTGCTGACCGCGCCCAGGGACTTGGGCACCGTTCGCGGGAACAGGCCATCCGCGAGCCTGGCCCTTGCTGTTCACAGAACCTGTACTTGGGACACGGTAACGATCCCGCTTTCACACTGGAGGTTCGACGCACGGCTCATGGTGGTGAGCCGCTCCGTGTGTCACAGGTGTGTTGTTCACGGACACGTGTGCGTGGTGCAGACAGGCGCGCTGTGCGGTACACGGAGTTGGAAGGACGGACAGGAGTGGCTTCATAGGAGCATACTGAAGCCGATACACGAAGTGTCCGGGCCTGAGAGGGATGGTGTATTCTTGCGACCTGAACGACAGGGTGAGCGGCGGCGGATCTCTGTTTCAGGCGCTCCCACGTCTCTCATGACTGCTTGACTAGACTGCTGGGGAGAGCCGGTTGAAGACCTCCAATATGCCCCTGTCACGGTTCAAGGTGCTCGACCTCACACGGGTGAGGGCGGGGCCGACCTGCGTGCGCCAGCTGGCAGACTGGGGCGCAGATGTGATCAAGATCGAGGCTCCGCCTGACGGCACGGAAGGGCTGGGAGGCGATCGGGATGGCTTCGATTTCCAGAACCTTCACCGCAACAAGCGCTCAATCACCCTCAACCTGAAAGCTGACGAAGGCAGAGCGATCTTCTACAAGCTGGTTGAGCAGGCCGACGTCGTGATCGAGAACTATCGTCCTGACGTGAAGTTCCGCCTGGGCGTGGACTACGATTCGCTCGCGAAGGTCAACCCGCGCATCGTCCTCGGCAGCATCTCCGGCTTCGGCCAGGACGGCCCGTACGCGTCCCGGGCTGGTTTTGACCAGATTGCCCAGGGCATGGGCGGGCTCATGTCCATCACCGGAGAACCGGGCCGCGGGCCGATGCGCGTCGGAATCCCCGTCGCCGACCTCTGCGCCGGCATGTTTTGCGCACAGGGCGTCCTGCTGGCCCTGCTTGAGCGGGAAGTCTCCGGCACAGGACAGTGGGTCACAGACGTCGCTGCTTGAAGCCCAGATCCAGATGCTCGACTTCCAGGCTGCGCGCTACCTGAAGGATGGCGAAGTGCCGGTCACCGCAGGCAACGACCATCCGACGGGCATCCCGACCGGTGTGTTCCCGACGTCGGACGGCCACATCAACATCGCCGCATCCGGTCGAAGCGATCTACCAGCGTTTCTGTGAGGCGATCGGCGCTCCCCATCTGATCACTGATGAGCGTTTCACGTCGGCGAAACTGCGTTCGCACAACCGGGCCGAGATGAACGCGGCAATCGCTGAGATCACCTGCCAGGAACCAGGCCAGCACTGGATCGACCTCCTGAATGAGGCGGGCTGCCCGTGCGGGCCGATCTACTCGATGGACCAGGTGTTTGCAGACGCTCAGGTGCGGCACCTTGAGATGGCTGTCCCGGTTGAACACCCGCGGCTTGGCACGTTTGAGGTCGTCAACCAGGCGATCAAGATGAGCCGCACCCCGTCCTCTGTCCGCACTGCAACACCTGAGCAGGGCGAGCACACGGACGACGTCCTCGCTGAACTGGGGTATGACGAAGAGCGCATCCGGAAATTCCACGAAAACGGCGTCGTCTGAGGACACAGGAGCACGATGATGAAGCAACTCACGCTACAGACCGAGCGCATGCTGGCGCACGTCGAGGACGGCGTTGGCTGGATCACGTTCAACCAGCCTGAGAAGCGCAACGCCGTTTCATATGACATGTGGCTGGCGATACCGGAGATCATCTCCTCGTTTACCGCTGACGATGACGTCCGTGTGGTGGTCATGAAAGGCGCCGGCGACAGGGCGTTCGTCTCCGGAGCCGATATTTCGGAGTTCGAGGACAAGCGCGGCTCGGCCGACGCAGTGACGACGTACGGAGAGGCGAGCGCAGCCGCGAACGCGGCGCTCAGGTCGCTGGAAAAGCCGTTGATCGCGATGATCCGCGGCTACTGCATCGGCGGGGGGCTCGGCATTGCACTCGCTGCAGACCTGCGCGTTTCCGCAGAGGACGGCCAGTTCGCCATACCGGCGGCAAAGCTCGGCCTCGGCTACGGGTACAGCGGCGTGAAGGAGCTGGTGAACATCGTCGGCCCGTCGTTTGCCAAAGAGATCTTCTTCACCGCAAGACGTTTCAATGCGCAGGAAGCGAAGGACATGGGACTGGTGAACCGCGTGGTGCCGGTGGCCGACCTTGAGCGCACGACAAAGGAGCTTGCGGGCCTGATCGCAGGCAACGCGCCGCTCACCGTGAAAGCGGCAAGAGCAGCCATCAACGAAGCAACCAAGGACCCGGCGCAGCGCGATATCGCGAAAGTGGACGCGATGGTCGCGCAGTGCTTCGCCAGCCAGGACTACATCGAAGGCCGCCGCGCGTTCATGGAAAAACGCAAACCACAGTTTGCAGGGCGGTAAGGACGAACGGTTACACCGGCGACGCAATGCCTGCGAACATGCTGAGCGAGTACCGTCCGGCTTCCGCAACGGCTCGGTGGACGACGTGGTGATTGATCCACAGAGCGGCACGCTGGGCAGCGTCAACAATGCCGCCTGCCATGCCTGCCACGCGCAGGCCGAGGAGTGGGGCTTCGCCTGGAGCACACCGCGCCTGGTGGAGTACGTCGAGACCGGGCGGGAGCGGTACGCCAGTTGCGCGCTGGTGGGCCGGCAGCCGTGTGATGTGCCGGCGGAGTAGGGAGCGTCAACAGGCGGCGCCATCGGGGCCAGTCTCAGAAACGTCGGTATTTGCGACTCAGCCCACTCGTCGCAGCGACGACCGTTTTCCGCATGATGATGTGGTTTTTGCGGCCGGATTGACCTGCCCCCGTTTGTTGGTCCAGTTATTCTGAGATACCCGCGAGATCGACGCCATCGAACGATCGAATCGACTGCTGGTACACCTCCTTCGGCGTCCGGTAGCCCAGACTGCTGTGCGGCCTGACCTGGTTGTAGTCGAGCCGCCAGTCCTCGACAATCCGGCGTGCATCGGCCAGATCGAGGAACCAATGCTGGTTGAGGCATTCATCCCGGAGCCGGCCGTTGAAGCTCTCCATCACGGCGTTCTGGACCGGTTTGCCCGGCTCGATGAAGCGTAACTGGATCCCGCGTTCATCTGCCCACTGATCCAGCCGTTGACTCGTCAACTCCGGACCATTGTCCATGACGATCTCGGTTGGCTTGCCACGTTCGCCGACGACCTGCTCGAGCACCCGGATCACGGCGGCACTCGGTAGCGAGGTGTTGACCTCAATCGCGAGCGCCTCGCGTGTGCAGGTATCGAGGATTGACAGCACGCGGATCCGGCGTCCCCGACCGAGCGCATCACTCATGAAATCGAGCGTCCATCTGGCGTTTGGCATGGCTCCGATGGTTGATCGCTCCACCCGCGACCGAGCCACGCGCTTCCTCGGTCGTCGCCGAACGGCGAGCCCTGCAGCCTGATACAGGCGGTAGACCCGCTTATGGTTGATGCGCTCTCCTTCCCGGCGGAGCATGACGTGCAGGCGTCGGTAGCCGAACCGTGGGCGATCGACTGCCAGTTCCTGCAGACGGTTGCGGATCACCTGGTCATCACGCCGTCGAGTCCGATAGCGCACCATCGTTCGCGAAACGCCGGTGAGACGGGCAGCTCGGCGTTCCGAAATGGTGAACTGCGTCTGGAGTTGCCGGACGGCTGCTCGCCGGTCCGCCGGCGTCAGGAGCGTTTTCCCAACAACTCCTTGAGCATCTGGTTGTCGAGCGCCTGGTCCGCCACGAGTCGTTTGAGCCGGGCATTCTCGGCTTCGAGGGCTTTCAGGCGCTGCAACTCAGGGACAGCCATGCCACTGTACTGCTGCTTCCACCGGTAGAGCGTCGCCCGGCTGATGCCGTGCTGGCGACACACATCGTCCGCGCTCACGCCTCCTTCATGCTCTCCAACGATCCGGATGATCTGCTCGGCGCTGAACCGGCTTGTCCGCATCTGGTCCTCCCATCACACCGTGGGGGAGTCTCATTATCGCTGGACCACTTTTCGGGGAGCATGTCATCGTCGCAGCGACGACCGTTTTTCCGCATGATGATGTGGTTTTTGCGGCCGGATGCGTCTCACAAGCAGTGCATATGTACGAGTTCTGAGACGATCGAAGACTGCACGCCGCTTTGCCTCCGTTCCCTCGGCTGCACTCGGGTCCGGGAATGACCAATGGATACGCTGGGGACCGCCTGGAAAGATCGGGCAGGATTCGGCCGCGCTGTCGCAGTCAGGTACAGGCCGACCTCGCTGTCATGGTAGGCACCGAGCATGGGCATCTCACCTGTGCGTCAGTTTCGGATTGACAGGTTCCAGTTCGTGGTCTATATTAAACACATGTTTGAAATGCTCGTTTAATACGAGCCTCGGCTTGCCAGGTGCTGGAGTTGCATGGATCACAAGGGTGACATGGCATCGGTGCCCGATCGGGCACACCAATCGCTGATGGAGGGGATCGCTGGCGAGTCTTCCTCTACCGCTGCGCTCATTCTCGAGGCAGCCATCACCATCCTGGCGCGCGACGGCTACCAGAGCCTGACCGCTCGTCATGTAGCTGAAGAGGCCGGCACCAACCTGGCGCTCATCAATTACTACTTCGGTGGTAAGCAGGGGCTGCTCCTGGCGGCCTACGATGTCCTGGAGCGGCAGCGCTACGCGCGCCAGACCCAGATGTATGGTGATCCCGATGAGCCGCTGAGCGTCAAATGGCGGCGTGCGGTCGGCTTCTACCGACAGGATCTGGCAGATGGGTTCGTGCGCGTCCATCATGAGCTCATGATCCAGGGACTGGCGAATTCGCAATTGGCTGAGCGAGCGCGACAGCGTATTCGCGCCTGGAACGATCTGCTGATGGAAGTAGCCGAGCACTATCTGCCGGTACTCGGCGTGAACGTGTCACCATCGCTGCTCGTCCCTGCCTTCACCGCCTTCTGGTACGGCATGGAGCAGCAACATCTCATCGGCATGCGCGAGGACGAGACGCCGTACTTCGAGATTCTGCAACGTATCGGCGACTGGCTAGAAGCACAGGAGCGGGATGCTCAGCGGCAGACCGTGACAGGATAGGAGATATCCACCATGCGCGCAGTCGATCCAATCGCGAGCGGATACGCGACGAACCCCATGGACGGTGTACGGGTGGCCTATGAGGTGTTCGGCACGGAGAACGCGCCCCGCACCATGGTCTTCCTACCGACCTGGGCCCTGGTCCACAGCCGCAACTGGAAAATGCAGATACCCTACTTCGCCAGCCGCGGCTTTCGGGTCGTGAGCTTCGACGGTCGCGGCAATGGCAAGTCGGATCGGCCAGCGAACGGCTACACGATCGAGCACTATGTTGGCGATACACTGGCCGTCTTCGATGCGCTCAAGATCGAGCAAGCCGTCGTCGTCTGCACGTCGGCCGGCGGGTACTGGGGCACCTACTTCACGGCCGACCATCCTGAACGAGTGTCACACCTCATTCTGGTTACGCCATCGACGCGCTTGGACGACACGCCACCCGACCGGACGAGTTTCCTGGCCGAACCACCAGATCGCGAAGGCGAGAACAAGTTCAACGCCGTCCACTGGCGTGAGAACCTGCCCGATTTCATCGAATGGTTCATGCACGGGGTCTTCAACGAGCCGCACTCGACCAAGCAGATCGAAGACTTCATCAGTTACACGGAAAGCATGACCCCCGACATCCTGACCACATCGGTCCTCGAGCATAACCCGACGCGCATGGCCACGAGTGCAGCGGCGGTCACCTGTCCAACCCTCATCGTGCACGGCACTGACGACGTGCCCGCACCATTCCAAATGGGGGAAAACCTGCATCAGGCGATCGGCCACTCCACACTGGTCGCGATCGACGGCGGCGGCCACGGGCCAGGAGCCCGCGACCCGGTCAAGACGAACCTCACCTTTCACGAATTCATCGGCAGAGAGCCCCCGCCGGTACGCCACTGGCGGCGTGCCATGGCGCGAGCGACGAAGCGTGCCCTGTTCGTCAGCAGCCCGATCGGGCTCGGACACGCCCAGCGCGATGTCGCGATCGCCAGGGAGCTACGAGCACTGATCCCGAACCTCGAGATCGACTGGCTGGCCCAGCATCCGGTGACACTCGTCCTCGCGGCGAATGGCGAGCGCATCCACCCGCTCAGCGACCGGCTCGTCGCCGAATCGCTGCACATGGAAACCGAGTCGGGCGACGAGCACGAGCTGAACGTGTTCCAGGCGCTCCGTACCATGGATGAGATTCTGCTCAATAACTTCCACGTCTTCCTCGACGCAGCATCCGAAGGCAACTATGACCTGTGGATCGGCGACGAGGCGTGGGAAGTTGATTACTACCTGCACGAGAACCCGGAGCTCAAGACGGCGCCGTTCGCCTGGCTGACCGACTTCGTCGGCTATCTCCCGATGGTTGGCGGGCCGGAGGATCGCGAAGCCTTCCTCACCGCTGACTACAACGCTGAGATGATCGAGCAGGTGGCGCGCTTTCCTCGTGTCCGCGACCTATCGCTCTTCATCGGCACCGCCGACGATATCGTTCTCGATCACTTCGGGCCTGATCTTCCGTCGATCCGTGACTGGGTCAGTGAGCACTTCGAGTTCACCGGCTACGTGCAGGACTTCGATCCCGAGAGCCTCGGAGATCGAACAACGCTGCGTCAGCGTTTCGGCTTCGGGCCAGACGAGCGTGTTGCAGTAGCAGCGGTCGGAGGCACAGGAGTCGGTAGAAGCTTGCTGCGGCGGATCGTCGAGTCATTCCCGGCAGCCCGCGAGCTGCTGCCAGGCCTGCGCCTGATCGCCGTGTGCGGTCCACGAATCGACCCGGCTAGCATGCCGGCTGTTCCCGGTGTCGAGTACCTGGGTTACGTCCAGAACCTCTACGAGATGTTGGCGGCGGCCGACGTTGCACTCGTCCAGGGTGGCCTCTCAACGACGATGGAACTGGTAGCCACCGACACGCCATTCCTGTACTTCCCATTGAACAACCACTTTGAGCAGAACCGGCACGTCGCCCACCGACTGGAGCGCTACGGCGTCCCGTCCTGGGCACGTGAGTACCCTTCGACGCTACCCCGCCTGCATCGCGGACCGGCTCGTGACGTTAGTGTGCAACCCGCGCCACTACCGACCGGTCGAGGCCGGCGGCGCCAGACGAGCCGCCGAGAGGATCGCGACGCTGCTCTGATCCACGTGCCTCGTCAAGACGACAGCGTATCCGGAAAGGAGGGGTTGATGCCTGCATGCCACTCGCCCCCGCATGATGCCTGCATCCGCGTTGCCGAAGCCTTCAGCAATGCATAGCGTGTGAGCAAGGAGTGTCGAGCATGCGAGTGCCCAAGGACGACATAGACGTCAAGATGGCGATCCCCGGCGCCGTGCTCCGTCAACGCACGGATTTCGGAGAGATGAACGGCGTCGGCATGATTGGCGCTGAGTACTTCACCCTCTCCGCAGGCGTCGATACCACGCCGCTCTTCCAGGGACTGGAAGGCAACCTGTGCCAGTGCCCCCATTGGGGATTCGTCCTGAGCGGCCAGATTACCACGACCAATGCGAACGGTGCGCGGGAGACGGTCAACACCAATGACCTGTTCTATTGGCCACCCGGGCATAATGTGCAGGTCGACGCCGACGCGGAGATCATCATGTTCAGCCCCCAGCACGAGCACATCCGTCATCAACCACATGATCGCCATGACCCAGGGCTAACTCGGTCATTGGTACTGTTGACTACTCCAGCTTGGAGGAGCCGATAAGTTCGTCTCAGAATCGCGTCTCACAATCAGTGGTTCACTGCCTCGAATCAGCGCTGAGTTTTGAGACGACGCAACGGCGGTGGTTCACAGGAGCCATCTCAGTACGTTGCCTTCGCCAGTGGGGCGGTGACGCGGTTGAAGTCTTCGTCGAGCGAGGTGCGGACGTCGACGACGAACGGGACGCCGCTGTCGAGGGCTTCGGCGAGGGCGGCGTCGAGCCTGGTGGGGTCGTCGACGCGGATGCCGCCGCAGCCGAAGGAGCGGGCGATCGCGGCGAAGTCGAAGTCGGCGAAGTCGGAGGCGACGGCGCGCGGGCCCATCCCGTGCTTGACCCAGCCGAGGGCGTTGTTGTTGAGGATGACGGCGACGACCGGGATCTTCTCCTCATACGAGGTCAGCATCGCGTTCATCGACATGCCGTAGCCGCCGTCGGAGCAGACGGCGACGACCTGGCGCTCGGGGTAGACGAGCTTGGCGGCCAGGGCGGCCGGGATCGCGTAGCCCATGCCGGCGACGGCGTTGCCCTGCAGGAAGCCGTGGCGCGATTTGGTCTGGTAGAAGTGGGTCATGAAGATGCGGTTCTCGCCGGCGTCGGCGGTCACGAACGAGTCCTCGCCGATGACGGTCGCCAGCGACTTGATGACGCGCTGCGGCAGGATCGGTGAGACATCGGAGTAGAGCTCCGGCGCGTCGAAGTAGCCGTGCTGCTTGCGGCCGGCCAGGACGGCCTCGCGGCGGGAGTCGAGTGTGCTTTGCGCGACGCCACCGGCGGCGGCGATCGCGTCGTTGAGGGAACCGAGTGCCTGGCGGGCGTCGCCGATGATGACGGTGTCGACCGGGAAGGTCCACGAGGCGTGCAGCGGCTCGATATCGATCTGGATGATCGTCTGGCGGAGCGGGTTGATCAGGTCGGGGTGGGCGTTGGCGGTGTCGCTCGGTGAGAGGCGTGAGCCGACGACGAGCAGGACATCGGCCTCGGCGACGGTCGCGTTTGCGCCGGGCGTGCCGAAGTTGCCCATCACGCCGAGCGCGAGGTCGTCGGTCTCGATGAAGGTGCCTTTGCCCTCAGCCGTCGTCGCGACCGGCGCGCCGAGCGCTGTCGGCGACGGCCTCCAGCTCCTCGAAGGCACGGGCGACGCGGACGCCGTTGCCGGAGATGATGACCGGCCGCTGGGCGCTGGTCAGGATCCGGGCGGCGCGCTCGATCGTGGCCGGGTCGGCGGGTGGCGGCGGGGTCGGGAGATAGGCCTGGGTTGGGTAGATGCGCGGGACCGAACGGGGGCCGACGGTTTCATTGAGCGCGTTGCCGTAGTAGAGGACGGTGACGGGGCCGGGGTCGCCGGTTGTGGCGTGCTTGATGGCGAGCTGGGTGCTCTGGACGGCGGCGGGGCCGTTGAGCGGCTGCATGACGCGCTTGCTGAAGCCACCGAAGCTGGCCTTGGCGTCCCATGCGCCGTACTCGCCGGAGCCGGACTGGGTCGGCGCCTGATGGGTGAAGGGCGCGGCGTCGGTGATCTCGGTCAGCATCAGCATCGGCGAGCTGCCGAGGTGGGCCTCCATCGCGCCGAGTGAGCCTTGCAGGACGAAGGCGCCCTGTCCCATGACGACGCCGGGGCGGCCGGTCAGGCGGCCATAGACCTCGGCCATGATCGCGCCGATGCCTTCCTCGCGGCAGATGACGGCGCGGATCGTGTCGCGGTGGTCGTGGAGCGCGTTGTAGATGCGGACGGTGTTGCCGCCGGGCAGGCCGAAGACGTACTCGATGCCGGCCTCTTCCAGCACACGGCAGATCCCTTCAGGAACAGGCACGTCCTCGCTGAACATGAGCTGGGTGCTGGTCGATGTGGTTGCCTCGGTTGCCACAGTCATCTCCCCTTCCCTGGTTGTGCCGATCCGCGAGTCTGGGCTTCTGGTCGCGTTATGACAACGTGCGTTCGTCTCGGTTGCTGCGACCTGTCGGGTAACGGACGGTGGGACGGCGTGTCTGGTGCGTATTTGGTTCTGCTTGTCCCCTTCACCTGATTGCGGGCGTATCGTATCGTTGGAATTCTGCGATGTAAACCGGTTGCTGGCATGATTCCGTTAGGTCGTGCCCTTACCACTGACGGAATCAGCGATGGAAGCAGGAAGGCGACACGAGCGTGGTTGATTCAATTGATCTGAAGCTGATCCGGATTCTGCAGGAGCATCCACGCGCGTCGTACGCCGAAATCGCCCGTCTGTCGGAGATGAATGAGTCAACGACGCGGCGGCGGGTTGAAGGGCTGTTCGCGTCCGGTGTGATCACGCCAGCCGTGATCCCGAACATTCGTGAGCTTGGCTTCGACGTCGTCATCCTGATCGGGATCAAGGTTGAGCTCACGCAGATCGACATGGTTGCGGAGACGTTGCGCTCGTTCCCGGAGATCACGATGTTGCTGGTAACGCTTGGGCGGTATGACATCTTTATTGCGGTTGCGTTCCGGTCGGTCAACGAGGTCCACGATTTTATCGTCAATCGCGTGGCGCTGCTGCCTGGTGTCAAGGACACCGAGGCGTTCGTCTCGACCTCGACCCTCAAGATCCTGCGCGACTGGCGCGTGCCGATCGAAACTCATCGAAGAGGCGTTGCTGCCGGAGGACTAGCCGCGCGCTAGCCTGATTGCTCGGTCAGCGCAATCGTCCGGTTGTCACGCAGGAGCGCATCCCAGTCGTCTCGACGCGGTGTGATGCCGAACTCGGTGATGAGGAGCCGGACAACATCTTCGAGCGTGACGAAGCCGGTCGGGATGTGCATGCCGGCGAGTGGCAGCGGGTCCTGATCTCGTCCCATGTCGATCGGATTCAGCTTGCTGGAGAGATGGATGTGCGGGTCGGTGACATCGCTGAGGCCGATCGGGTGCCAGTGGAAGGCGAGAATCTCACGATCCTCGCGATCGAGCATTCGTATGCTGTAGGACACGATCCTGACGTGATGTTATGTCGATCGATCGAGTCGGCCTGTCTGATGATGACGACGATGATACGTGATCTGAACAGAATACGATTCGCTTGCGTGACTGTCCGCTCGCAGGCGCACTGGCCTCGGCTCGAGGCACGAATCTGGCCTCGCCGACGGCTGGCACGGATCTCGCCGTGCGAGTGATGAGAACTGGCTGATCGTGTGATGCATGCAGCCGTTCGGCGAAGCCGGTCGAGGAATGCATCGACCGCCTCCTCAGTCCTCGCCCGACCAAGGCGCCATCATCATCACGAGGCTCGTCAAATTTTCATGTCCGGCTTATCGAACAGATCACGGAACTCACCTTCGTCCCAGCGACGCAGGAACTCTTCGCCGCTCATTCCCATCAGCCTTCGGGCCTGGTAGTCGAAGATCTCGCGTGCCTCGGCAGCGCTGATGAACTGGACTCCTTCGATCGGTTCGCGCTTTGTGGTTGCCATCAGTGTGCCTTTCACGGAACCGGTGGTTCGTTGGACGCACGGATCTGTCTCGCGGTTCCGGATCTGATCGTAGCATATCGCTATGCCCGGGCCAGGATGCGGTCGGCGCAGCGGAGGGCGAGCGCGCCGATCGTGCTGGTCGGGTTGACGGCGCCGCCGGTGACGAAGGAGGAGCCGTCGCAGATGTAGAGGTTGGGGACATCCCAGGCCTGGTGGTTGGCGTCGGTGACGCTGGTGGCGGGGTCGTCGCCCATCCGGCAGGTACCGAGCAGGTGCCAGGCGGGGTTGGGGATGGCCGGGCCGGTCGTGAGGAATTCGGCGGCGCCGGAGGCGATCGGCGAGGTCGCGGGCGCGTTCGACGCCGAAGTTGACGAGGGTGCGGTCGTTGTCGTGCAGGTTCCAGATGAGCGTGATGCCGGGCAGGCCGGACGAGTCGGGATGCTCGGTGTCGAGGCGGATGTGGTTGTCGTAGACCGGCAGGTCCTCGGCCTGGACTGAGAACCAGATCTCGTGGTTGAAGAGCTTCGCGAAGGCGGCGCGGTGGCCGGCGCCCCATGGCAGGGTCAGGCGCGGCGGGCGAGGCGGTCAGGCCGCGGCCGATCTGGAAGGTGAAGCCGTTGACGCAGCCGCGTGAGACGTCGGTTTCGGCGAACTCCTGGCGAGAAGATCGGCGCGCCGTAGGCGCCCATGAAGCCGTCGACCGGCTCGTCCCAGACGATCGGTCTGTTCGGCATAGGCGTGGTGCATCAGGTAGCGGCCGACGAGGCCGGAGGAGTTGGCGAGGCCATTCGGGTGCTGATTGGTTGCCGAGAGCAGCAGAAGACGCGGCGTGATCCGAAGCCGCTGGCAGCCAGGACGACGATGTTGGCGCGGCTGGTGGTGGCGCTCGCCGGTGCGGAGGTCGATGTAGATCGCGCCGTTGGCGCGGCCCTGCTCGTCGGTTGTGACCTGCTCGACGCGCGCAGAGGGAGCGCAACTCGACGCCGTTGCTGAAGCGCCTTCGGCCAGTAGGTGCGGCTGGTCATCGCCGAGCGAGCCGCGCGGGCAGCCGTTGCGGCAGCTCCCGCACTGGTTACAGGCGACGCGGCCGTCGTAGTCCTCGGAGATGATGGCGCTGTCGGCCGGCCACCAGTGCCAGCCGAGCTGCTCGAACGCCGGCAGCGATCTTCCGGCCGTGGGGGCCGAACGGCAGCGGTCGGTGTCTGCGCGGGGCTTTCGGCGGCATGGCCGGGTCGCCGCTGATGCCGGAGATGCCGAGCTCGGCGTCGTTCAGGTCGTAGTAGGGCGCGAGGTCTTCGTAGCTGATCGGCCAGTCGGCCGAGCCTTCCAGGCCGTGCTCGGTTCCCTTGCGGAAGTCGGATGGGCGCATGCGCGGCCAGTGGGCGTTGTAGTGGGTCGTGCTGCCGCCGACCGTGTTCATCAGCATCGGCGCGACGGTGTCGCCGCGACGGTGACGGGGTAGTCGGTCGCGGCCTGGCGGACGTTCGGGATTGCGCGCCCAGTCGCGCATCAGCTCGAACTCCCACTCGTTGGAGTAGTGCGGGTGCTCGGCCGGCAGGACCCACGGCCCCTGCTCCAGGCAGACGACGCGGACGCCACGCTCGCTGAGCCGCTTGGCTGATGGCGGCGCCGGACATCCCGGAGCCGATGACGAGGACGTCGGTTGGGAGTGGGCGGCTCACTCGGCGACTCCTTCGCACTGCCGACAGCGTTGCGATGCGTTCAAGAGGATACCGCGCATCTTGCCCTGTCATCCTGAGCCGCAGCGAAGGATCGCCTAGTGTAGACGGCCGGAGCCCGTCTGTCGGCGCTTGAGCGCACAGGTCCTCTTTCACCACGGTCTCGTCCAGGCCGGCGATCCTTCGCTGCGGCTCAGGATGACAGGGCAAGATGTGCGGTTCCTCTTTCGCCACTTGCCCATCAGCGTGATGTCTCGCTTTCATCCCTGATGATCCCGGCCAGGTCTACGCGGCGGACATCTTCAGTTCGGATGTAGTGTCCGCGTGGATTCGTTGGCATCTCGTGCGGGTTGGTGGCGTCCCAGGGTGCGATCGCGTGGGCGTAGCCGAGTGGGAGTGGAGCGCCGTGGTAGTCCGGGGCGAGGTCGTGCTGGATGGCGGCGATCGTCTCCGGGCGGGAGTAGTAGCCGAAGACGGCCAGCCGCCAGAGAGCGGTGAACTCGGATGGATGCTCCTGCTCGAAGGCGGTCAGGGCGGCCGTCATCTCTCCGAGGTCGCCGGCGAGGGTTGACAATGTCGCGAGGATAGCACGCAGGCTGTCGCTATCGATGAGTGGGTAGGGCAGGCTGCTGGCAGTCGCGCCGGTGGCTGGGACGCGGTGTCGGATGAAGTCGTTAATCAGGCCGGTCGCCGATGGCGCCGGGAAGCTGCCGGTTGGCGGCAGGAGTGCGTCGATGGCGGCGGCGAGGGTCGCGCGTTCGTCGGCGGTCAGGGTCCAGGCCGGTTCAGGCGTTGCCATCGTCGTGTCCTGTCTGCGGTCGCGTGTTGTGGCGTGCGCGGAGTATAGCCGGTTGCGATTCCTCCGGATGGACAGTTGTATCCCTACGAGACTGGCGCCGGGCGGAGTGCGTCGTGGACGGCGCGGATGTGTTCGGGGCCGGTCGCGCAGCAGCCGCCGACGATCTGTGCGCCGAGGCTGACCCAGTCACGGGCGAATTCGGCGTAGGCGTCTGGCGGGTAGGTGTCCTGGTCGATCGTGTGCCAGTGGGTGGCGCCGTCCTCCTCGAAATGTTCGTTGATCCGGTAGCCGATGTTCGAGTAGGCGCCGATCGCGCCGGGATAGGCTGCGCGGAGTTTCGGAAGTGATGCGGAGGTAGCGGACGGATCGCTGCACATCAGCAGGATGGCGTCGACCGGGTGACCGGCGAGCGCCTTGCCGAGGTCGTCGAATGACTCGCCGTACTGCATCGTGCCGTCGCTGGTGACGTGGCGGACGCCGAGGAAGACCGGCAGGCCGGCCGTCGCGCAGGTATCGACGGCCGTGACGCAGTCCTCGATCGTGCCGATATATTCGGCGAGGATCAGGTCGACACCCGACTTGGCCAGGACGCGGACCTGGTCGAGGAACTCGTCCTTCAGCTCACCGACGACGGGCGGGGCGATTCCGCCGGCGACCCACGCGTTCGGGTTGATCGCGTCGCGAGCGCCGATCGCGATCTCAGCGGCGGCGCGGGTGTAGCGCTCCCACTCGTCACCGAGGCCGGCCATCGCGAGGCGCGCCCGGCTCGTCCAGAAGTTGTTGCTGGTGATGATATCGACGCCGATCCGGAGGTAGTTCTCGTGGACGGCGCGCACGATCTCCGGAGCGTCGATGTTGGCGGTCGCCGACCACGGACCGAGCTTGCCGGCTTTGGCGCCTTTCGAGACGTAGACGCCGCGCCGTTGCAGCTCGCTGCCGGTCGCGCCATCGTGGATCAGCACGTCGCCGGCGGCCAGTCGCTGGCGGATGTCCTGCCGTGCCATGTCAGCCTCCTGTGCTGCGGATTACGGATGGTGTCGCATGCATGATGGGGCACGATGGCGCGGTTGCCAAGAGACGGTCAGGTGATCAGGCTGGCGGACGCGACCGCGCTGCGGGGACGCTCACAAGCGTGCGCGGTCGATCTCCGCCAGCGGCAGATCAGTGGTTCGGTCAGGAGAGGCGTTCGAGGACGACGACCGGGATCTCGCGGTCGGTGTTGCGCTGGTAGTCGGCGAAGGCCGGCATCAGGGCGGCCTGGGCGTCGTAGAGCCGCTGGCGCTCTTCGCCTTCGGCGACGCGGGCCTGGGCCTCGAACCGCTCCGCGCCGAGCTCGACGGTGACGAGCGGGTTGGCGCGCAGGTTGTGGTACCAGTCGGGGTTGGTCGGCGCGCCACCCTTCGAGGCGATGATGACGAGGGCGTCACCGTCGGTCGTGTAGACGAGCGGGGCGGTTCGTGGCTGGCCGCTCTTCTCGCCGGTTGTCGTCAGCAGCATCAGTGGCCGGCCGGCGAAGACGCCGGTGACGTTGCCATTCGTGGCGCGGTACTCCTCGATAAGTTGCGTGTTGAAGTTGTTTGGGTCAGCCATCCACGTCCCTTTCGTTGCTGGTGCCGGCAATTGTCTGGCGGCACTGCTTGAACAACGTGGGGTGGGTGGAGATTATTCCGCGGGAATCGGTTGTCGGGAATCGGACAGGTATGGTGACCAACCTGGCCCGATTCCCGATTCCCGACGTTACGCGTCGAGGCTGAATGGCGGGTACTTGTCCGTCACGAGCGTGAAGGCGTAGGCGATGACTCGATTTTCCCAGCGCATGACGCCTTCGACGAACTCGAAGATGCCGCGTGGGTAGCGTCCGGTGAAGAGGATCGCGAACCAGGCGATGACGACGGCGAAGAAAGCACCGATGGCGAGGAAGAAGAGGACGATGTAGTGCGGGATCGCCAGGAACCACTTCACGAGCGGCAGCCAGCGATTGAGGTCGCGGCTGGCGTCGGGGTATGGGAAGTCGAGGTGGACGGCCTGTTCGTCGTCGGTCGAGGGGTACTCATCGCGCATCAGGGCAAGGTAGGCCATGACGCGGCTACCGAAGCGTGAGAGCTGGAGGTTGAAGTCGAACCACCAGCGTGGGTACTTCTGGCGGAAGACAATCATCAACAGGGTTGGAATGAACAGGGCAGCGCCGCCGGCGACCGCGATCTGGTCGCCGTTGTTGTTGCTGTCGGACCAATCCCAGCCTGCGTTGGTCAGGAATCCGATCAGGATCAGGATCGGGATGGCGACGATGATCCGGAAGGCGGTCGTCAGCCGGTTGAGTTTGCGATCCGGGTACTCGACTGAAAACTGAACAGGGTACTCACTACTGGTCGTAGCACTCATGTCCCGATCCTCTCTGCGTGGGCCACGCGTCGTTGCGCGACCTGATATGAACGAGTGGAATGCTCGCCACTTCGATCATAGGCTGCAAACGTTGCAACCGCAATCAGTCTATTGGCGGAGTGTCGCAAGTTCATGTCAGGGTTGTGACAATTGTGTGAACGGATCAGCGTGACCGGTTACTGCGGATGAGCGCGGCAGGTGTTAGCGGTACCGTTGTCAGTAGCCGGATGTCATTGCCGAGAATGTCCTCGATGAACTCAATCGCTGTCAGGTACTCGATTCCCTGCCAGATGTGACGACCATCGTTAGCGGCGGGAAGTCAGTCGTGTTGTGGCTGATGACGTAGGCGCTCCGGCGGCAGTCGCAGTATCCCAGATCGGTATGTCGTGACCGTCCCGCATCGAAGGCCAAGGGTCAGGACCGCTGTAGTGGTGGAGTGATGCGTGGCGCATGACCGGCGGCAGGATATCGAGCATCATCTGTTGGCCGATTCCGTTAACTGATCGCCACGCCTGTCGGTGTTGCACCTTGCCCACTCGCAATGCGCCTCCACGCGAGCACACGCCATGTTTCCGCGATGATCCACTCGGACCAGACAGGGTATGAATGGCGGGGGATCGTCGCGTGCGAGTCTGCTGCAAAGCAATACGAGACCAGTATGGAACCAGGACGCTGCTGTCGAGCATCGCGATCGGCGACGTTACGGTGCTGATGGTGATGCCCCTTCACTGTCCCAAGGATTTCGACTTCCGCGGCCTCGAGTGAGGATTCGAAGTTCTTCCTCGGTCATTTCGTCATCACCGAACGCCATCAACGCTTCGCGCTCAGCGCGCCGGTAGAGGATGTCGTCGAGTCGTACTGAGAGCGACCCGTCCGGCTCGGTTCGGCCTCGAAGCAGGCCAAGTGTCACGAGATACGCCATTGAGCCGGGGACGGTTGCCCCCATGAGTGGGTAGGTGTCTCCTTCCGATATCCAGCAGGGTTCTGGCGAGCTAGCCGGTAGGCTGCTTCCCTGACTGGACGGACGTGTTCGATCGGCACGCTACCAAGCGGCGTCTCCCGCAGCAGTGCCAGCATCTCTCTAAGCTCGGTTGTCGTCTCCTGTGCAGTGCTCATATGCTGAGTTTAGCCCCTCAGACGCCCCTCACAACCGCCCCGCTCATCCCTCTCCTATTCCCAAGCATCGCCAGTTCGGCTTCGCTGTCGGCGAGCTGGCGGCGGAGGACGGGGAGGCGATCGCGGAATTTGGCGAGCTCTTCGAGCTGGTCGTTGCGTTCCTTGATGAGGCGGTCGATGTCGGCACGCAGATGGTCTGCCTGCCATTCGCGTTCCTGGCAGGCGGGGCAGCGACCCTTCAGGTCACGCCAACCGCCGCAGGTTGGGCAGGGACTGGCGAGGTCGGCGAGCGTCAGCGACGGAATAGGCTTGCCGTCGAGGGCGTCCTCGCGAACCTGGGTGACGAGGGTGGCGAGGCCGTGTGCGAGGTGGTCGCGTAGTTCGTCGCGGCGGTCGGACGGGATCGTCTCGGGCATGAGGTGTTCGATCTCGCCCTCGGCGCGGCGCAGCTCGGGTGGAGCCTTCTGGTGGCCGCGCTCGGCCCAATCGAGCGCTTCGCTATAGAGGAATGGAACCTCGCCGATGCGCAGGCGGATCTCGGCTGGCTCGTTGGGCTGGACCGACTCGATGACAACCGGCCAGGCTGGGAGGGGGTGCGGCACCCAGCCTGGCGGGACGGTCATGACGGTCTCGATGTCCTGGCGGGCCTGCTCGATCGCCTGGTTGATGCCGTCGACTCGTTCGGTCCAGCGATTGGCGTCGGTCTGGGCCTGTTCGGCACGGTCGAGGTCGTAGCGCAGATCACGGATGTGGCGTTCGAGGCGGGCACGGCGACGTTCGCGGACGGCCGGGTCGTTCGGGTCATTGGTGCGCCGGACGGCCGGCTGGCTACCGACTGGTGAGTTGGCCATCGGCAGCTCGCGGCGGGGCTGCGGGGGTGGTTCCGGCGGATGGTCCGTCGCCTTGCGTTTCAGAATGTCCCACCAGGGCATGGGTTGCTGCTCTTCCCGTTCTGATCTCGGGTGACGCGCTCTTCCATTGAGCGTACCGCACGGGCGCTGCCGAGGTGGCGGTATCCTTAGCTGGACATGATGTGCGATACGATAGGAGAGACAGCCGTAGATGGTGCAACTACAGAAGGATCTGATCCGCGAGATGCTGAAGGATGTGATCGACCCGGAGCTGGGCGTCAACATCGTCGATCTCGGGCTGGTGTATGACGTGAACATCTCGGAGGCCAATGATGTCGAGGTCGTGATGACACTGACCTCGATGGGCTGCCCGCTCGGGCCGGTCATCACTGGTGAGGTGCGCGGCGCGCTCTCCGGGCTGATGGGAATCGGTGACACGAGCGTCAAAATCGTCTGGTCACCACCGTGGTCGCCGGACAAGATGACCGAGGACGCGCGCGACGAACTGGGAATCTGGTAAATCTCGGAACCCGGAACTCGGGGTACCGCCGTTCGTCTCGGTCGATTCAATACGTTCGTTCATCAGCGTCTGAATCCCGATTTCTGAGTCCCGATTCCCATTCACTGGCTGGCACGGACAGTGCGTACGTACGGTTGAAGCTGCAATTGTGTGGCTTCCCGCAGGTATGGCGGTGGACTGACGCGCGAATGGGAACCAGATAATGCCAATGAGTGACCCACAGGAGTTCTTTGTCCACGAGATGCAGGATCTGCTCGGAGCCGAGCAACTGGTGCTGAAGACGCTGCCGAAGCTGATCGAGAGTGCCGAGGACAAGGATGTCAAGGCGGCGCTCAAGGAGCATGAGAAAGAGACGAAGCAGCAGGTCAAGAACCTGGAGGAGTGCTTCAAGCTGCTCGGCGAGAAGGCTGAGCCGGTCGAGTGCAAGGGAATGGGCGGGATTGTCGCCGAGCGGGACGAGTTTCTGAAGGAGAAGCCGTCGCCGGAGATCCTGCAGGTGTTCGACCTCGGCGCGGCGGCCAAGACCGAGCATTATGAGATCGTTTCGTATTCCGGGCTGGTCGATATGGCGAAGCTGATGGGCCAGAAGGATGTCGCCAGGCTGCTGCAGGAGAACCTGAAGCAGGAGCAGGCGATGGCCAAAAAGCTCGAAGGGTTCGAGACGCAACTTGGCAAGACGCTGCTGGCGCCAATGATCGAGGAGATGGCTGCCCAGGAGGCGTCGGCGGACGACTAGCTGGTCGCAGAGCCGGTATTGCTGGCACAGGAATCGCAAAGACGACCGTGGCTGGGGCAATCGGCTCCGACCACGGTCGTTGCACTATCTGAGAGAAGGACAGTACGGGACGCATCGCTGACGGTAACGAGCCTCATACGATGAATGACGTGTACGACCGTCTGGATTCGGACGAATCGCGGCGGCTCTGGACGCTCGAACACCTGCTTGGCATCGAGGTCGCCGGCCTCGAAGATGCGCTGGCTGAGGCGAGTGATCTGATCGCCGTCGCGCTGCAGGCCGATAAGGTCGATGCATTCCTCTACTACCCGGAGATTGACACGCTGGTCGCGGCCGGGACGAGCAACACGCCAATGGGGCACCGCCAACATGCGCTCGGGCTTGACCGGCTCCCGCTTTCGAATGGCGGCAGCTACGCCAACGTCTTGACCAGCGGCGAGAACTACCTGACCGGCCACTCCGAGGACGACCCTGATGAGTTACCGGGCATCGTCCACGCGCTCGGTGTGCGTTCGACGATCGCGACGCCTTTGGTTGTTTCAGGCGAGCGGCGTGGGGTTCTGTCGGTTGTATCCGCGACACCCGAATTCTTCGACGAAGGCGATCTGCGTTTCCTCCGGGCCGCTTCGCGCTGGCTTGGGCTGGTGGCTGGCCGGGCTGAGACGGTTGAGCGGATTACGGATGCTGCCGCGGAGCGGGCGCGGCAGGTTGCGTCGCAGGAACTGATTACGGTTCTGGCGCATGACCTCCGCAACTACCTGACGCCGATCAAGCTGCGCATCGATCTGATGCGGCGCAAGGCCCAGCGCGAGGGACGGACGGCTGACATTGCTGACATCAGCGATGCGTCGAATGCGATCCAGCGGCTCGACGGGCTGATCGGTGAGTTGCTCGATGTCGAGCGGCTGGAGCAGGGCGCATTCTCGGTCGATCTTGACCTGATCGACCTGTCCGAAGTCGTCTGCGAGACGGTCGCGCTTCAGCGGGTCCAGGTGATCGAAATCGACATCGACGCACCGGACGATATGATGATCTGTGGCGACCGTAGCCGGTTGCAGCAACTGTTGGAGAACCTGCTCTCGAATGCCGTCAAGTACGCGCCGCCAGAGACGCGTGTGGAGGTCTCCGTCCAGCGGCAGCAGCAGGACGACGGGGCGTGGGCGGTCGTGATGGTACGCGATAGCGGGCCAGGTATCCCGCCGGAACTGCTCCCGAAATTGTTCCAACGCTTCAGCCCCGGTCCGAATTCGAGTGGTCTCGGCCTGGGTCTCTATATTGCCAGCCGGATCGCCGCCGCCCACCGCGGCACGCTGAACGCCGACTCGATCCCCGGCCAGGGCGCTACCTTCCGGCTGGTGATCCCGCTGGCCGGGGTAGGAACGTGTGAGGCGTAACGCGGGAGTTCGGGATCTGCCCGAGAAAGCGCCAGATGACCATCTCAAACCCGCCACTCTGCTTTTGGCAGTTGGCATCATCACCTGCGTTGTTCTCGGCATCAAATCGAGCATGGATGTTTACTATTAGCGGCTGGCCGGTGCTACGCCTGGATTGCTGCCACGATGCGTTGGATCTGCTTGATGTGCGTCCGTTCGTGGCGTGCGAGTCGGTCGGCGAAGGAGCGGATGGTGCGGTCGATTGGCTTGCCCGCGCCCTTCATCGTCGCCACGCGTGACCATTGGTCGGGTGTCAATGGCGTCAACGTCGCCAGCAGGGCGGCGCGCTGGGTGGTGAACTCACGCAGTGAAGGCTGGAACTCCAGATCGTGGTAGTCGGTCTGTTTGACCCAGGTTCTGGGATCGACGGCTTTGATTGTCGGGTGGTCCTCGGCCAGAACGGTTTCGATGCAGTCGCCCCAGACATCGGCGCACGAGCGGAGATGGGCGAGGACATCGACGGCGGCCCAGCTATCGTCGTCGGGACGTGTGCGTAATTGCGACGGCGAGAGGCTGGCGGTCATCGCAGCGATGCGTTGCGGTAGGTCTTCGAGCAGCGAGAGCACCTCTTCGACCGAGAGTGGTTTGCTGGCCACGCGGCGCTATCCCTTCGCAGTCACGATCTACGCGGCGTTTCGTCTGGCCCATGACGGGGATTGTACGTATCTTGCCAACGCTCGTGGCTGGTGTGTGTGACGAGATTCGGGATTGTGTCGATCTGGGGCGGTGCGGGACGACTATATGGTAGCGGCGCGTCGGGTGTCGCGACACTGAGAGGTAGCACCATGAGTAACTGGCCAGGTGATATCTGGGCGATCACGTTGTTTGCTGACGATCTGGAAGCGGTCAAATCGTTCTATCGCGAGGTCTTTGGTGTCTCGCTCGTCCACGAGGACGATGTCTCGGCTGCGTTCAAGTTTCCGAACACGGTCATCAACCTGCTGCAATCCACTGAGGCTCCGGAGCTGATCGGCCCGGCCACGGTCGCGCCACAGGAGGCTGGTTCGCGGATGCAGTTCACGATCCGGGTTGACGACGTTGACGTCACCTGCGCTGATCTGGCCCGGCGTGGTGTGACGCTGCTGAATGGCCCAATCGATCGCCCGTGGGGCATCCGCACCGCCGCCTTCATGGACCCCGGCGGCCACGTCTGGGAGATCACGTCGTAGACGGGGCGCGGGATGCGAGGCATCGTGGAGGATGGGATGTCGCAATCGACTTCGGGCGTCGAGACGACGGCGCTGCTCAAGTATATGAACAATCAGCGTGAGCACGTACTTGCTGTTCTGGATGGCGTAGACGATGAGGTGCTTCGGCGGCCAATCCTGCCGTCGGGATGGAGCTGTCTGTCGATGGTCCAGCATCTGGCGTTGGACGTCGAGCAGTTCTGGTTCAGGGCCGTCGTCGCGGGCGAGGAGAGCGTTATCGGCTCTCTGGCCGGCGCACCGAGCGCCTGGGAGGTTGGTCCGGAGACGCCGGCCGTCGCCGTCTTCGACTCCTACCGGAAGGAGATTGAGCGCGCCAACGCGATCATCGCCGCGACGCCGCTGGACAGTCCACCGGCCTGGTGGCCGGTTGACCTCTTCGGCGACTATCGGATCAACACCGTCCGCGAGATCATCCTGCACGTCATGACCGAAACCGCCAGCCATACCGGCCACCTCGACGCCGCCCGCGAGTTGATCGACGGCAAGCTCTGGATGGTCCTGACGGACTGAGGCGGCGGGAATCGGGATTCGGACTTGTATCTCGGCTGGGGTTAGGTACGTGGAAGTTCGCCAGTAACACGAAGGGCGAGGCCGAAGCCTCGCCCTTTCTGGGCATCGGTCCTCGATTTCCGAGTCCCGTCGCTTACTCCTCGGCGTACCAGTTCTCGATGTCGTAGACCTCGATCTCCCAGGAGGAGTCGGAGTGGCCCTTGATGCGGTTGGAGTAGCCGGTCAGGCCGCCACGGTGGACGAGGCCGATTCGGGCGACGTCCTCGATGACGAGGTCGTTCATCGAGATGAACAGCTCGGCCTGGGCGTCCGGGTCCAGTTCGGTCTTGGCCTGCAGCCAGAGCTCGTTGAACTCCTCGTTGACCCAGCGGTTGTAGTTGTTGCCGGACCACTGGTTCGACTGCTGGGCGATGTCCTGCTCCGGCACATCCGACTTGAAGCCGGCCATGTAGTCCAGCGGATACGGGTTGACCGGGCCGTTGGTGAACATCGTCACGTCGGCGTAGAAGTGGCAGACGGTGTCCGGGTTGCCGGCGTCGGAGGAGAAGTAGACTGAGGCATCGATCGACTTCAGCTCGACGGCGAAGCCGATGTTCTCCCAGGACTGCTTGAGGATCTCCTGCGTCTTCTGGCGAACCGGGTTGACGGTTGTCGTGTAGACGATCGACAGCTCGACGCCGTCCTTCGCACGCGGCGAGCCGGTCCAGCCGGCCTCTTCCAGCAGCGCTTCGGCGGCATCGAGATCGAACTCAACCGGGTTGTTCGGCGAACGGAATGGCTCCGGCGAGACGAGCGTGTTGGCAGTCGGCTGGCCAGCCTGGCCGTACAGCTCGGTCGCGATCGTTTCGCGGTCTGAGGCCAGCTTAAGCGCCTCGCGGACATTCTTATCGGTGAGGAACGGGTGCTGAGTGGTTGGCTCGGAGCGAGCACCGTCGACCTCGGTCCACGGGTCGGCGAAGTTGATCAGCAGCTGCTCGACGCTGTTGCCGGTCGTCGCGACAAGGACGCCAGTCTCGGCGTCGGCGCCCATCTGGTCGGCCACCTGCTTCTCGATCTGCAGGTTCCAGGCGTAGTCGGTCTCGCCCGACTGTAGGACGGCACGGGCGGCTGAGGTTGCGTCGCCACCACCCTTGAGTTCGACTTGAGCGAAATACGGCTTGTTGGCCTCGCGGAAGTTCGGGTTGGCTTCGTAGAGGACGGTGTCGCCCGGGCGGAACTCGGTCACGACGTACGGACCGGTGCCGATCGGGGCGAGGTTGAACTCGTGGTTGCGGGCTGCCTCGCCGATCGCGTCGCCGAGGATGTGCTTCGGCAGGACGGCGCCGTAGAACGAGCCGGAGAAGGTCCCGAACCAGAGCGGGTTCGGCTCGGCGAACGTAAACGTGATCGTGTGCTCGTCGACAACCTCGACGCCGGTGATGATCTCGTAGGTGGCGAAGGTCGTCGCGGCCGTCGCCTCATCGGTGATGTACTGCCAGGTGAACTCGACATCTTCGGCAGTGAACGGCGTGCCGTCCGACCAGACGACGCCTTCCTTGAGCTTCCAGGTGACGCTCATGCCGTCTTCGGCCACGCCACCGTTCTCGACCGATGGCACTTCAGCCGCGAGAACCGGAACGAGTGAGCCGTCCGACATGATGTTGGCCAGTGGCTCCAGGACGAGCCGGGCAGCCAGGCCGTCCTTGTCGCCCTGCGAGAAGTGGGTGTTGAGGATTGTCGGCGCCTGCCAGACCAGCAGCCGGAGCATATCGAACTGCCCGCGGGTCATGCCGGACGGTGTTTCGCCCCCGGTTGCCTCGGTGGCTTCTCCTTCGTCACCTTCTTCGGTGGCTTCGCCCTCGTCGGTGGCCTCAGTGGCGTCACCAGTGGCCTCGGTGGCTTCGCCGCCGGTTCCAGACGTTGTTGACGTGGCGTCGGTGTCGTCGCCCTCTTCCTCGTCGTCGCCGCAGGCTGCCAGCAGCCCGGCGATGACCGGCGCGCTCAGCCCAAGCGCAACGGCCCGCTTCAGGACGCCACGACGGGTCAACCGGCCCGCCAGGACGTTCTCGCGCAATGTGTCAAGGGATGTCTGATCCTGGTTCAACTCGTTCTCCTGCTCACTCCACCTGTAACCATGGACGATGCTTGTGGTCCGCCCCTACCTCCTTGCGTAAGACACGTCGGATTCGGTTTCGGAAGAAACCATCTGCTACGATACTGGATTTTGCATATATGATCAATACCTGATGTTAGCGTTCACATCGAAGCGGATCGCTGGATAACTCAGCGTCGTTTCCTCTGCCACCACCACGTTCGCGGTGGTGGATCGGGTCGACCCATCCCATACGGCGAGAAGGCGAGGACGATGAAGGTGAGCATCACGACGATGCCAAGCACAATCGCGTTGCGCCGAGGGTAGGCCAGAATCGGGTAGTCGTCGCCCAGCCACCAGCCTGCCAGCCAGGTTACCGGCAGCAGGATGGCTGCGATCATGACGATCCAGATAATGAGCAGTCCGACAGTCCAGAGCGCCGTCAGGACGATCTCGAGAACTCGGCTCATCGCTTGCGGAAGAGCAGGCTACCGCGCCGGGACGCGGGCTGGCCGGAAGTCGCGTCCTCCAGCGCGCTGACGCGGGACTGGAGGTCATCAACCGCATCACGACGTGTGAACGTTCTCGACAGCATCCAGTTCCTCGGCCAGGTCGGCGATCCGCCGGTGCAGCCGCGCGATCAGTTCGTCTTTCTCGGCGATCTCGGACGCCAGACGCGCTTCGCGCTCGGCCAGCGTTTGCTGTTCCTGGGTGAGTCGCTCTTCCAGCCGCCCAATCGTCGCCGCCTGCTCAGCGATCTGCGCGATGAGAGGCGCCAGCCATGCGTCGCGGATCGCCTCTAATTGCATGAGCTTGGCAGCCGCACTCTCAGACGTTTCCTCAACCAATGGAGTGTTCTCCATGCGTCCCAAGTCCCTTTCGCTGCTGTATCCCGTCGGCGGCGCACGCCATCAACAGCTCCCAAATCGTACTCTGAACATCGTGGCAGTCCGAAGTCCTGTCGGGACGGGATACGGGAATCAGCTGGATCCTGCTTCAAAGCTGGCCTGCGAGTATGACCGCACTGCACGCCATTGGATGCGACGCCATCGTTCGGAATGCTGCTCAGGCACCTTCGCCTGACGGCCGGTATGACGCAGAAATCACGCGCCGAACGGACCAGTCTGAGCGCCAAGGCCATCAGCGATCTTGAACGCGATCCGACCCGCCGGCCCCGCCTCGCGAGCGTGTTGATGCTGGCCGATGCGTTCCAATTGGAGCCGGATGAACGCGCATCGTTGCTGGCCGCCGCGCGTCCGGGCCGGTCGCGGGAACTGGCTGCGGTCGCACCTGCGCGTCTGCCCCGGCCACTGACGCCGATGATCGGCCGGGCCACCGAACTGGCCGGGCTGGGCAAACTCCTGCGGCGGGGCGAGCCGCAGTTGATCACGCTGACGGGTCCCGGTGGAGTTGGCAAGACACGGCTGGCCCTGGCGGTCGCCGGTCGATCCGCCGAGCACTTCGCGGACGGGGTCGTGTTTGTCGATCTCAGCCCGCTACGCGATGACGGCGAGGCGCGAACGTTGCTTGAGGAAAGCGTCGTCCTCTACCGGCAGGGCAACGACTCTTACGACTTGCCGTGGGCAATCGCCCGCCTTGCCGATGTGTTGCGACCAGAGGGGGACATCGAGCAGGCTCATGACCTCCTGACCGAGAGCCTGACCCGCTTCCAGCAGAGCGGCACGGCGAATGGGATCGTGACGGTGCTGTTCGCCAGCGGCCTGCTCGCCAGCCAGGCCGGGCGACACGATGACGCCGTCCGCTTGCTGGCGGCGGCGACCGAGCAGGACAAAGCGGCGACGGCGGTCTACCCACCTGAATGTGCCGATCTCGACGTCGCGCACTCGGCGACGCCGCCTACGCCAGGCTGTGGGACGGTGGTGTCCGACTCACCCTGGCGCTGGACTCGAGCCTGGTCCGCAACGACGGTCGTGGAATAGACCGGACGACCAACGTCGAATAGGCGTCCAGCGTGACACTCGCCCGGCTTGGTCCTTCGGGACAACCCACTCGCAACCAGTTAGACACCGCAATATCGACGACGGTCGCCCAAACTGACAATGTCGATAATCATTGGTAACTTCATCTGGTTTGTGAGCCTGGCCATGGGTGATCCCGGATTCTTACCGGCCTACGGACTCGTCGTTGGGCTTCTCGTCGGGCTAACCGGCATGGGCGGCGGTGTGCTGATGATGCCGCTGCTGCTACTTGGGGTTGGCATGCCTGCCTCTGCCGCGGTCGCGACCGACCTGCTGTACTCCGCGCCAACCAAGATCGTTGGTGGCTGGCAGCACTGGCGCCAGGGTACCGTCAACCGGCGCGTCATCCGTGACCTTGCAACCGGCAGCCTGCCGGGCACGCTGCTTGCCGTCGGCGTGCTCGCCTCGCTTCAGTCAGGTGGCAAGGCTGTCTCGGACGACTGGCTTGAACGATGTATTGGGCTCGTGATGCTGGTGGCTGCCGGACTGATGGTGCGGCGCATCGTGCGGCACCTGCGTGGCTCGGAGCAAGCGCCAACAACAACGAGCTGGATGGAATGTCACTACCGGCGCGGCTGGATCATCGTCGTCGGCGCGCTCGGTGGCTTCCTCGTCGGGTTGACCTCGATCGGGAGCGGCAGCCTGATCATCGCGTTGCTCGTTCTGGTTGTCAGCCTGGATCCCACGCATCTGATCGGGACTGACATCGCGCACGCGGCGCTGCTGGTGACGACGGCCGCGATCGCGCATCTCTTTCTCGGGCACGCCGACTTCGGGATTGCCGCCTGGCTACTGACCGGCTCGATCCCAGGCGTGCTGGTTGGTAGCCGGCTGGCTGTGCACGCCCCGCGCATGATGCTCCAGTCGATTCTCGTCGTGCTCCTGCTGTCGACTTCGGTTCGGCTGTTGTAGAACGAAGATCATGGCGGTTGCTTCCGAGGGACAGCCCCGCAACGATGTAATCAGCCAACCGTTGCCCACTCTGGCATTTCGGCATCTCAACGTAGGGTTGTGTGACCGATCACCGGGTTCGTCGTCCCGCTCTCCGTCCAACCTGGGCTGGTCACGTGAGTCAATAGTCGTTTGCCGACTGGCCGATGCTGGTTTCGATCGTGAGCGATCTCGGGACGCGACCCTCTTTCGCGGCAACAATCGCTTCGAGATGATCCCTGCCGACCGTCGCATCTTCTACCGACGATATGGGTGGTTGGATCGAGTTCGGCAGCGTCGGTCCGGGCCAGGTCCGGTAGCCAACGACCTCGTGGATCGTACGCTTGACCGGCTCGATCCAGACCTGGAGGCGCTGTCCGCGCCTCGACGCCCAGCACGGTGTGGTTGCAGGCCGTGCGTCTGTGGGTTAACTCAGCAGGCATGCAGTGTCTCCACTATCCGCAGTTGGACGATGGCAACGCGCTGGACGCGGCTGAGCCGCGCGACATCCTGGATTGCCACCATTAGCGCCGGCTGCGCGCCTTGGTGACTGTCGTCGCCGGTGTGGGACTCGGGCGTGACAGAGGCGTACGTCGCCGGCCCGTTAGCGTTAACCAGCGGGTCGATGTAGATCCAAGCTGCTCTACGGCTTCAGTGCGTCCTGCACGATCGCGGAGTCCACGTACTGGTAGAACTGGGTGACCTTGCCATCACCAACCGTCCAGACATGGGCGAAGTCGGCGTCGAACGCTTTCCCAGTTGCCTTGTTCGTGCCGGAGTAGCGACCAAGCGAGACGATCCGATTACCACCATCGATGAAGTCGTGTGCTGCGACCGTAAAGCCGTCCCAATCCTGCACGAGCGGCATGAAGACTCCGATTGAGCACCGCATCGGGTCCATGATAGGTGCCAGCGGTCGGAAAGCCTTCGGCGTCCGTCCAGGTGATATCGGGATCGAATGCACCGAGGACGGTCGGGACATCGCCACGAGCAAACGCATCGTAGAGTGAGCGAATGAGATCCTCGTTCGTGGACATGGGGCGTCCTCCTATTACGTACACAAGAGCCTATGGGGACATGATCGAGCTTGGTCTCGCCCGGAGCCATCCCGACTACCATGCTGTTCGCACCAGACGGTGAGCCACTGCCATCAAGGACCGGTCGCCGAGTCGTTCGCGTCATGCAGAGACAGGATGCTGTCGCTCGGCAAGGTCGAGGAGTGCAGCGGTCGGCGAGCCTGTCGCCGAGTCGGACCCAGCCGATCGTCGCTGGGCATTTCCTCGTCCTGGAGCCGCAGGAGCACCAGGACCAGTTCCAGGCGATTTCGTGTCCTGGTCTTACTCAGCATCTTCGTGATCTGGTTCTTGATGGTCTGCGGGGACGCTCCCAACGCCTCGCCGACATCGCGGTTGGTCTGGAAATCGAACAGTGTCCAGGCAACACGCTGTTCGGCGCGGGTGAATCTGTAGAACTCCATTTGCTGTTGGACGACCTTGCGCCATCCCCGTACGCCCGCCATCGATCCCTCCTCCGCGTCGTCGACGCTGTCGCTACGCTCCCGTACCGCACTCAACTCACAGCAAGCCAGCCCGCCTGCAGGACGGGCTGGCTCGGCGGATGAGGATGGGGACGCGCGGTACCCAGCTCGCCGGGAGGCTGCGGGGCCTTTGGGCAAGCCGGGCGCCCAATGGGGTGCTGCTTAAGCATCAAGGCTGGAAATCGAGGTACGGTGACGGTGTTGTTGAGAACAAGAGAAGGAGCCCTCGATACCTGTGCGGCATCAGTGACTTCTCCCTCTTCTTGTCCCCTCCGAATGTCGGTGACGTGGCTCGGCCAACCTGACACTGGCGCGTCGAGATCGTGTGCTCGACTCTCTCATTACCGTGTCACGCGCCATGCGCCATGCGCCATGCGAACAGTCCAACGCCGTGATCGATCGAACATCAGCTGATGGAAGGCGGGCGCTGCTCTTCGATTACGCCACGCTACGGCTCTCGCGGACGCATCGTCGTGTTTCATGAAAGAGGTAGCACATGTACGGCACGATCGCGCGTCTGCGCGTCACACCTGGGAAGTTCGATGAGTTCATGCAATTCGGAGAGCGAGAGGTCGCGCAGGGAACCTTTCCTGACATGACGTTCGAGTATGTCTTCAAGTCGGATAAGAACCAGAACGCAGTCTGGCTCGTGGTCGGGTTCACCAGCCGCGAGGCGTATCACGCAAATGCGGCGAGTCCTGAGCAACATGAGCGCTACCAGGAGATGCGCTCCCTGCTCGACGCCGATCCGGAATGGCACGACGGCGAGGTGATTCAGTTGTTGGCGACGTAGTCCGGATTTCGTATATCAACCATATGGCCCGTAGTGCATAACTGCGGGCCATTTCGTATCATTCAACCAGCGTGATACGCATTGGTTGGCGCGACCGAACCACACCTGATTCGTTTTCATAATGGTAATGCGCACTTGTGCGCGTGATCACCTGGTGGACCGCCGTGTGTCGTTCGCAGAGGGTGTGGTGCATTGATGCCAGGCTGTCGGTGTTCCTTTTGTGGTGCCCCCAATACCGAGGTCGAATGGATGTTCGTCGGTCCCAGCGATGTTGCCATTTGTAGCAATTGCCTTGACGAGTGCAACCGGCGCAGGGAAGCGGTGAGAGGTGGCGTTGTCGCGCGCCGTAACGCGCGAGAAACGGACCGCAACACCAGGTCCGCCTGACATTCCGCTTCCTCTGGCTGTGGATTGCCGATCACCCTCGACCCCCACCTCGCGGTTGCGAAAACGATGATGTGGATCGTTCGGTCACGACCCGTAGCTACGCTGATCCTACCTACTGTATCCATCTCGATCGCCCCAGGCTGTACGCGACGAGCCCAGGAGCGGTTGATCAGTTTCTGATGTCGATCGAGTCAACGCACGAAACGTCGCCGGGCCAGCCAGCAGCCTCTTCTGCCACTTGCCCGGGACGGCAGCGATCGGGATGACCGAATTGGGGGGTCGTGGGTATCAGCGCGACGACGAAGCCCGCCTGTAGTGCCATGACGTCCATACGTTCCTCCTCCGGGGCATGCGAAAGGGCGGCCAATCCGACCTATGGTCAAACACGAACGCGGCGAGGAAGCGTTCGTATTTGACCTGGATTAGCTGGTCGTTGACAGCATGAAGTAATGGCATGCCTATGCCCATCTGAAACGGCAGCGGCTATGTGGTGAACCGGGTGAGTTGTGCCGCAGTAATTGTTCGCGTTGCGCATCAAGTACCCGCGTACCGGTCGCCCACGACCAGGACCACGACCTTCGTACCTATCCCCCAAAAGTACTATGTCGGTATGCTCTCGACATCGTACCGTTCGCGTGATCACCTGCTGGAGACTCGCATCATGTCTGTCATGATTCCGCTCGAAACCGACCGGATAATGGAAACGCAAGTCCTTCCATCGCGAATACTTCCGGCGCAGCTCCGATCGGTCGACGGTGACCAGTTGATGGCAACATTGCCGCTGCAGACGGCCACATCGATTGGCCGTGCTCCAGATGTCGGTCTGCGGCTGGGTGAGGATCCATATGTGTCGGCGCACCACGCAGTGATCACCTGGGACCCGAAGCTGCAGATGCATGTGATCACTGATACAAACTCTCGCAACGGTATCCACGTCGATGACGTACTGGTGACGAGTTCAGTCCGGCTGGCCAATGGTTCAAGCATTCGGCTGGGGATGACCGAGTTGGTGTACTACGCGCCGCGTGAACGTCGATAGTTCAACGTCGAGCGTGTGGGCCGTGATCGGAGATGTCACGATCCGGCTAACCAGTGGGATTTGCGACCGGTGTCACACGACATCGGTCAGTCCTTTCCCGCAGCGATTTGGTCGTCATGCAACTGGCCGCGCTCACCCAGCCAGCGCGGGAACCTGCTCCCCAGCTATTGATCGTTGTCGAACAACTCAGATTGGCGGTGTCAGTACGACTTCGGCAGGCCGAGGACGTGGCCGGCGAGGTAGTTGAGGATCATCTCGTTGGAGATTGGGACGATCCGGTAGAGGCGGACTTCTCGCCAGAGGCGTTCGATGTGGGTGTCGCTGCGGTAGCCGCGGCCGCCGAGGGTCTGGAGGGCGGCATCGCAGGCGGCGAAGCCGGCGTCAGCGGCGAGGAGCTTGGCGGCGTTGGCCTCGGCACCGCAGGGCTGGCCGTGGTCGAACAGCCATGCAGCCTTCAGCGCCAGTAGCTCGGCGGCAGCCAGTTCCGCCCAACTGCGAGCCAGTGGGTGGGCGATGGCCTGGTTCGCGCCGATTGGGCGGTCGAAGACGACCCGTTCGGTCGCGTAGTCGGCCGCCAGCCGAAGCGCGGCCCGGCCGATGCCGATCGCCTCCATCGCGATCACGATCCGCTCGGAGTTGAGGCCATCGAGCAGGTGGTAGAAGCCGCGACCCACCTCGCCGATGACATCCTCATCCGCGACGTAGAGGTCGCGCATCATGAGTCGGTTGGAATCGACGGCGTTGCGGCCGAGCTTGTCGATCACCTCCAGCGTCGTCTGGGCCGGGTCGAGATCGGCGAAGAAGAGCGTCAGGCCAAGCAGAGGTTTTGCCGGATCACGCGGGGCGGTCCGCGCCAGGATCAGCGCCTTTGTCGCGTGCTGGGCGTTCGAGAGCCAGGCTTTCTCACCGTTGAGACGCCAGCCGTTGCCGTCGCGTTCGGCCCGCGTTTCGATCCGGGAGGTGTCGGTCCCCGCACGGGCTTCGGTGACGCCGAATGACATCCGTAGCTTGCCGGTTGCCAGATCGGGCAGGTAGCGCGCCTTCATCGCGTCTGAGCCGTGTTTCACGATCGGCTCCGGCGGGAAGATCGCCAGGTGAACCGGCGATGCGCCGCTCGTGCCGGCCCCACTCTCGCAGATGGCGTGCAGCAGCAACGCCGCTTCGGTGACGCCAAGTCCCTTGCCGCCGTACGCAGCCGGGATCGTCGTCCCGAACCAGCCCGCGGCGGCGAAGGCGTCGACGAATGCTTCCGGGTAGGATTCGCTCTGATCGATCTCGTACCAGTAGTTGAGCGAGAAGCGGTCGGTGATCTCTCGCGTCTGTCGGACGATCTCCTGGTGAGCCGGGTTTGTTCCGAAATCCATCGATGCACCTGTGTCTCGTTCTCAGCATCCTTCTCGAAAAACCATTATGCGTTCTGGACGGCATCGGCGGGATGTCCGGTTCCGGATTGGTGCTGGTCACGACCAGGGTATCGGGCATACGATGGCGCTGTGTGGTCAGTCGGTGCGTTGGCGTGTGGAGGTGCCTGGTGCGGGATCTGCGATCGCTCTTGGGAATCGAACATCCGATCATTCAGGCGCCGATGGCGGGCGCGACGACGCCGGAACTGGTGGCGGCTGTCTCGAATGCCGGTGGGCTGGGGATGCTGCCGGGGGCGTACCAGCAGCCGGAGCGAATCGCGGCTGACATCGCGGCGATCCGGCAACTGACTGAACGGCCGTTCGGCGTCAACCTCTTTGCCGGTGGTGATGAGCCATTCGAGGGTGCCGACCCAACACCGATGCTGGAGATTCTCGGCCGCGCCCATGCCGCGCTCGGTCTGCCGGAGCCGGTGGTTCCCGAGGTCGTGCCGGTTCCGTTCGCGGACGCGCTGGAGGTGGTGCTTGGAGCGGGAGTGCCGGTCTTCAGCTTCACGTTCGGCATCCCGAACGCGGACGCGATGGCTGCCCTGAAGGAACGCGGTATCGCGATCCTTGGAACAGCGACGACGGTCGACGAGGCGCAGAAGCTGGCAGACGCCAGCGTCGATGCCATCGTCGCCCAGGGGGCTGAGGCTGGGGCGCATCGTGGGACCTTTGCCGGATCGTTCGAGGCAGCGCTGGTCGGGACGATCGCGCTCGTGCCGCAGGTGGTCGATGCCGTCGATCTTCCGGTCATCGCGTCCGGCGGGATCATGGACGGTCGCGGGATCGTGGCGGCCG
This sequence comes from uncultured Chloroflexia bacterium, assembly GCA_963763325.1. Lineage (GTDB taxonomy): Bacteria > Chloroflexota > Chloroflexia > Thermomicrobiales > CFX8 > JBBECJ01. Next base: position 119,947 of record CAVXOL010000014.1, on the reverse strand, counting down.
AGGCGCTTGGAGCAAGCGGCGTCCAGCTCGGGACGGCCTTCCTGACCTGCCGCGAGGCTGGCATTCCCGATGCCTACAAGGCGGCGATCCGGGCTGCTCGCGACGACGGGACGGCAGTGACACGCGCCTTCTCCGGCAGGCCGGCACGCGGAATCGTCAATCCGTTCATGGCGGAGGCCGACGCTCAACCTGACGCGATCCTCCCCTTCCCGCTCCAGAACAGCGCTGACCCGCCCGATGCGCAACGCGGCTGCCGCCCAGGGCGACACCCGCTACCTCTCCCTCTGGGCCGGTCAGGGCGCGCCATTGGCTCGCGAGACGACGGCGGCGGATCTGGTCGCGGCGCTGGTTCGGGAGGCGGCGGAGGTTCGGGCGCGACTCTGCTCCCGGTAGGGGCCGTCCTGTATCGGCCGCGCGGGGTGCTCTCTGGGTCTCGGCGCCTTCTTGACGCGTGTACGCTCCCACACGGGCGCAGGCGTCAGGGTGTCTCGGCGAGCGCACAATGATCCACGTGGCGCTGACGATACAGGATGCGGCCCCTACCGGGAGTGATACATCCGTTCCTGCCATACAATCATGACGACGGATAAGAGACAGGGGGAACACGATGCAGGTCTATCGGGCAGACGTGGTTGGGAGCCTGCTCAGGCCGGAGTATCTCAAGGAAGCGCGGCGGCAGCATGAGGCGGGCGAGTTGAGCGATGTGGCCTTCAAGGAGGTCGAGGATCGTGCGGTCGATGCGGCGATCGCGATGCAGATTGAGGCCGGTGTCGATGTCATCACCGATGGGGAATTGCGTCGCTACGCGTTCTTCGGGCATCTGATCGACGCGACCGAGGGGTTCGACAAGCTTGGCGGCTGGGCGATCCCGTTCCACGACGACGAGGGCAATGAGATCGTCTTCCCGCGGCCTGTCGTTGTCGAGAAGCTCAAGCAGAAGCGGCACCTCTGCGCCGAGGAGTTCTCCTACCTGCGCGCTCGCGCGGCCGGCCACCCGACGAAATCGACGTTGATCAGCGCCCAGCAGGCAGCGGCCTACTACGACCCGGAACGCTCGAAGGGCGCCTACCCGAACATCGAGGCGTATCTGGCAGATGTCGTCGATATCCTGCGGGCCGAGGTCGCCGAGTTGATCCGGTTGGGCTGTACGTATATCCAACTCGACGCGCCGCAGTACGCCGCCCTGCTCGACCCGGAGATCCGCGAGGGCTACCGCACGCGCGGCAACGACCCAGACAAGCTACTCGACCGCTGCATCGAGCTCGACAACGCCGTCATCGGCGACCATCCCGGCATCACGTTCGGCATCCACCTCTGTCGCGGCAACAACCAGTCCAGGTACTACGCCAGCGGCGGCTATGATCCGATTGCCGAGCAGGTCTTCCAGCGCACGAACTTCGACACCTTCCTGCTGGAATATGACGACGAACGCTCCGGCGGATTCGAGCCGCTCCAGCATGTTCCCGACGATCGGGCCGTCGTCCTGGGTCTCGTGACGACCAAGAAGCCGGCGCTGGAGTCGAAGGATTCCCTCACCCGGCGCATTCAGGAGGCCAGCCAGTACGTCCCGCTCGATCGGCTCGCCCTCTCCCCGCAATGCGGATTCGCCTCAACTGAAGAAGGCAACCACCTCACCGAAACCGAGCAGACAGCCAAGCTGCGCCTGGTAGCGGAGGTGGCGCGGGAAGTGTGGGGGTGATGCGTCGGGAATCGGGAATCGGGGTTGCGCGACAGCCGCTTTCGTGCTCAGCGTGCTCGGTTAGCCAGCCCCGATTCCCGATTCCCGACCGTCACTCCTCTCGCTTGGTCATGATCCGTCCCAGGTCGATCGCGGTGACGCGTCCGGCGTCGTTGCGGATGATGGCGCCCTGGAGGTTCTTGTACATCCCCTCGGTGATCAGGAAGCGGTTGTTGGGCAGGATCACGAACGGGATCGGCGGGACGGTGGCCTCGGCCTCTTCGGCTGAGATTCCCATCTCCGGGTTGATGTCCAGCTTGCCGAGCAGGTGGTCGCCTTCGATCGAGACATGCAGCGCGCCTGACTGGGAGTCGTAGATGCCGGTGAACTCGGCCAGCTCCTCGGCCGAGAGCGCCAACGGATCGGGGATCTGCTCGGCCACGCCAAGGTAAGCCTCGAAGATCCAGGCGGTCAGTTCGGTCAGCAACTCCTGACCCTGGCGGGCGTTGGTGTTGAGGGCCAGCGCGAAGTTGCGTTCCGGGACCATTTCGAAGGCGGACATATGCCCCCGGCACGAGCCGCCGTGGGAGACGAACCTGACGCCGTCGATCTCATGCAACATCCAGCTGATGCCGAACATGCTGCCGTGCTGGCCGCTGCCCTGTGGCGTCGTCAGCGTCTGCATCTGTTTGAGCGTTTCGGGCCGCATGATGCCGTCGCCGTCGCCGAGGTGGAAGCGGGCATAGCGGAGCTGATCGCGAACCGAGGCGACATGCTCGGCACCGGGCGGGTGAGCGCCGCGTGGCTCGTACCACGACGTGACCTGGAGCTCACCGTGCATGAGCGTGTGACCGGCCGCGAAGCGCCGCGTCATGATCTCCCATGGGAAGAAGAAGTGCTCGGTCAGCCCGAGCGGCTCGTAGATCAGGTCGCGGATGGCCTGCTCGTAACTCTTGCCAGTGACGACCTCGATCACGCGGCCAGCCACGCAGAGCGCCGAGTTGTTGTAGGAAACGCGCTCCCCGAGCGGTGACTCCTGCTCGACCTCGACCAGCCGCGCAACGAGCATCGCGAGCGCGTCATCGCCGTAGCCGGTGTCGACCTCGAAGTCGCCGCCCCAGCCGGCGGTGTGGTTGAGCAGGTGGAGGACGGTGACGTTGGCGGCGACTGATTCGTCCTTGAGCTTGAAATCGGGCAGGTAGGTGCGGACGGTCGCGTTGAGGTCGATCCTCCCCTGCTCAACCAGCATCATGATGGCCGTGCCTGTGTAGGTCTTTGTTGTCGAGCCGATCTGGAAGAGCGTTGTCTCATCGACCGGCAGCGGGTTCGCGATCGAGGTGACGCCGTGGGCGACGTAGTCCTCCGCGCCATCCAGCAGGATCCCGGCGACAACGCCCGGCACCTGGAGCCTCTCGGCCGCTTCGGCGATTCGGCCTGCGAGTTCGTCGTGGAGCTGCTGCAACACCGTCGTTGACTGCTGGGCCATCAGTGCCTCTCTTTCGCTTCCATTCAACGATGGTTGAGCGGCCATCCTAGAGCGGATTGGCGCATGCGTCAATCGACCGGTATTCTCGTCAGCACAGGGAGGTGATGTCATGCCGTTGCAGAACCGGGTAACGCCGTTCGGCGATCTGATCGCCATCGAAGCGCGTGGAACGATGTTCGGGAACCGGGGGGTGCTGCACAACCACCAGCGCGAGATCGTGCGCTTTCATCAGGTGCGGCGCTGGATCATCTGTGTGCTGGAGTTTCGTGGGCGACATCGCGAGGTGATGATGCAGCCCAACCGCTACACCGAACTCTTCTTCCTCGACGAGGCAACGGCGCTGGCGGCAGGACATCGCCCCTGCGCCGAGTGCCGCTATCAGGCGTATCAGCACTTCCGCCGCTGCTTCGCGGCTGCCAACGGCGACCACTCCGGAGTATTGCCATCGGCTGACCAGATCGACGCGCGACTGCACGAGGATCGCCTGAAGCCCCGCGGCGTCAGGAGGACGTTCGACGACGACATCGTCGCGCTGCCGAACGGCGTCTTCGTCGTTCGCGACGACGAACCGTGGCTGCTCTGGGACTCGTCGATGCATCACTGGACACCGGGCGGCTACGACCGGCGCGAGGCTCGGCCGTCGGGTGGCAGTGTGACGGTCCTGACGCCGCGTGGGACGGTGGGGGCAATCGCCGCCGGGTATCTGCCGGTCGTCCATCCGTCCGTGGAGATTGAAGGAATTGCCGGGACGATCTCATGATCGCCCCGGCTGGCATGTTGCCCGATCGTCTCAGCGAGATGATGCCGCGATGCCGTTCGGGCTGTTGAACTGGCTCTGGCCGGAGCCGGACGTTCCCCAGTCGTCGAGTAGTGTTCCGGTGCTGTCGAACCGGTTGATCTTGACGTTGTTCAGGTCAACGGCGTAGATTGAGCCGTTCGACGCGACGACGATATCGCCTGATCCAGTGATCTCGTCAACGTCACCGAAGATGTCGAGCAGTCCTCCGTCGGATCCAAATTTGTAGATGCGGATTGACGTGGCGTAGGTGTTGCCGACATTATCGACCGCGACGCTGGATGGGAACCCCCAGAGGTCCGCTTCCTCGCCGTCCGCATTCCATTGGTCGAGATAGTCGCCGCTTGCGGTGAACTTCTGAATGCGGTTGTTGTTGCGGTCAGCCACATAGACGTTGTTCTGGGCGTCGACGGTGATTCCCGTCGGACTATCGAACTGACCGTCGCCGGCTCCCTGGCTACCCCATTCGGTGATGAAGTTTCCGGCCTGGGCCATATTTCTTGACACTCGCGCTGGCGACGTCGGTGTAGTAGAGGTTGCCCTGGCTGTCGATTGCCATGTCCGAAGCGAAGATGCTGGCATCCCAGTGACCGAGGAAACGCCCGCGCTGGTCGTACTTCTCAAGCCGGCCGATGGCGTTGACGTAGAGGTTGTTCAGGCTATCGACGGCCAGCGCCTGCGGCCGGGCAGTCGGGCCGTCCAGGTCATAATCGCCGTACCACTGACAGACGAAATTGCCCGACGCATCGAACTTCTGGATGCGGTCGTTAAGCGTATCGGAGACGTAGAGGTACGTTCCGGCTGGTGAATCCGGGCATGGCGCCGGGCTGGTGGCGGCATCGCGCCAGGTCTGGTAGTGGAGGCCGATGTTGCCCCACTCGATCCGATACGGATCGTTGTTGCTGTCGGTGTAGGTCAGCACGCGCCGCTCGAAGAGCTGGACGAGGACGCGCTTGGGGCTCCCACCGACGGTCGAGTCGATCCAGTATGGCTCGCTGATCGGCAGTCCGGCGGTATAGACCCAGTCGATGCCGATGTCTGGCCGGAAACCGCTGGTTGGGCTGTTGAACCAAGTCCAGAAGACACTGGCGATGTTATGTCCGGTGATGTCGACGTAGTGGGCCAACGTCACGCCACGGCTGTCGGTCGAACTGACCTGGCCGGCGCCTGACATGAAGGCAGTGGCGGACTGGCCGGTCTGGTTGGTGGCGCGGTTGGTCTTGGCGTCGGTCGTCACGTAGTTGGCGAATGCCGCGTAGGTCGGTGTGCCGGGGTTGTTCGCGAGATCACCGGCGACGTACTGGGTGGCGGGCGAGTACTGTTCGACGTCGTTCGGCCCATCACCGCGCTTGAGCTTACCGGTTACCAGCTCGACCGTCAGCAACCCATTGGTGACGTAGTAGATGTTGTTGGGGTCGCCGCCGGGGTTGTTGATCTCCATCCGGCTCTTGTCGTAGTAGCGCACCTCGCGCTGACCGCCCGGGCTGTTCAGGTACGGCTCGAAGCGCTGGGCGCGGGCAGTCGGCCCCCAGAACCACGAGTAGCTGGCGGTGCCGTTCTGGACCGCCAAGTCGGTCGACGACCAAACGGCGTCAAATGCTTCGTTGGCCGTCACTGCTTGCGCCGTCAGACCAGGTAGCAGAATGGCAGGAACGAGGACCGCAACCAGCAGCAGATGTCGAATCCGGCGATGTGACACGAGGAATCCTTTCATACCTGGCGCGAGAACTTCATGCTCCTGTTGCTCCCTGGATGGATCGGAATCAGACATGGGGCGTATCTGATTCCGATCCATCGGGAGGTGGGAGGAGTCAGTATCTGTCGATCATCTCGGCACGATCCGGACGGAGTCGCAGCCGAGGAACCGGTAGGTGTTGCCGTCGCTGGCTCGGAAGCTACCCTTGAGGCATGCCTCGGTTGACCCAACCGTCAGGCCGCTAGCGGACGGTTTGAAGTGCAGCACCATATCGAGGTCGGCATCACGGGTCTTCTCGTCGAGTTCATATGAGCGCTCGATGTGCCCCTTGTTGTGGATCTCGCGTGCTCCCAAGGCTGTGCCGACGTTGAAGAGATTTGTCTTCAGCCCCCAGCGGACGGAGAGCGGGTCGATCGTCGTTGCGTCGAAGGCGAGCGGGAGTCCGTACTCACCCGCTGCCGTCGTCAACGCTGCCAGCGTCGCGTCGGTGTTGAGGTTGATCGAGTTCGGGAACCCCTTCGGCCGGACGTTGATGGCGATCGGCACGACGCAGTCTACCGTGAACGACACGCTGGCCGTGTTGTTGGTCGGGTCCGGATCGATAGCTGTCGGATCCTGGTTGGTGATCGTGTAGTCGAACTGGACCGTCTTGTTCCCCGGCGCCGTACAGCTGAGGCTGAACGTCTGGGTCACGTCTCGCGGTGTGTCCTTGACGAGCGCGGTCTGATTGTCGGTTGCGCTGGCCGGGGTGACGGTCAGGCCGGCATCAGGTGTCGCGACGCCCGTCAGCGTCGTGTCGACCGGCGTCGATGGCCCGCCGTTCTCGACCGTGATGTCGATCGTCGCGTCGGCCGGTTCGCCGATCAGGATCTCCAGCGGTGAGGTCGATGTGATGTCGGTGATCTTGACGTCCGCCTTGGAGACGACGAGCGTGGACTCGCTGTCGCTGTCGTTGGCGGTGTTCGGATCCGGTCCGGCCAGGTTATCAACGCTGGTGCTGGCGGAGATCGTCTTCGCCCCGCCGTTGTTGTAGACCAGGTCGGCCGGCACGTCGGCCCGAATCGTGAAGCTCCTGCTGGCGCCTGCCGTGAGCTCACCAAGGTTGCAGCTGAAGACGTTCGCGGTTCGGTTGCAGGGGACGCTGATGTCGACGAACGTCACGTCAGTCGGAATCGTCGTCGTCACCTGAACCGATGTGGCCGGGTTCGGGCCGAAGTTATTCGCCGTCACCGTGTAGGTCAGTTGCTCGCCGGCGCCGACCGGGTCCGGGCTGTCCGCGATCGTGACACGGACATCGGCAGTGTTGATCGCCTCGAACATCGCTTTGCGGTCTTCGATCGTTGGCGGATTGTTCTCCTCGGCGTTGATCTTCTGGGTGAGCGAGTCGCCGTACTGCAGGAACGGAATGACGATCGAGTCCCAGCCGTCAAAACCGCCCAGCGTCTCATTGTTGAGGCCGTTGACGCACGCGGCCGGGTTGCGATTTCCGGCGCCGTTCGGCGGACCAGCGTCGTTGATGTTCTGCGTGACGCCGGTGTCGGTCGTGTCCGGGTTGCCGGCCGCGTCGGTGTCGCCGTTCCAGTTCGGCCGGACGTTCAGGTTGACCGTGTTCTTCTGAACGGTGTTGGTGACGGGGTTGATGTTGGTGAAGATGAAGCGATTGCTGCCGTCAGTCGCAGTCGAGGATGACGGTCTCATCCAGCGAATTCTCGACCAGATTGGCCAGCGGCGCGTTGCCGCGCGTCGAGCCGTTGACATTGATGCGGGGCGGTGAGTAGTCGAGGATCACGCCGCCGTTGGTGCGCGGGATGCCGAATTGGAGGTCGTAGTTCATACCGCTGACGTGGTTGGGGTCGCAGTTGCTGCCATCGTTGTTGGCGCCGCCATGCCCGAGGAACAGGTTGTGCCCCAACTCGTGCATGATCGTGCCGCCGTCGTTGTTGTAGTCGATGAAGTCGTTGCCGCCGATCTCGCCCTGACCGCCGGCCGTACAGCCGGTGTCCGGCCCATTGCCGTCGATGTCCTGGTCCTGAACGGTGCTGATCGCGTAGCGGAAGACCATCCTCCGGTTGGCGTTGAAGTTCCCCGGGACCAGGGTGTTGCCGTTCTTGATCAGGTAGAAGGCCGCGTCGACGCCGCAGTTGTTCAACGCGGGCACCAAGTTGCCACCCCAGTTGGCGGGGCCGCCGAGGAAGTCGCCGACGAGGCAACTCTGGTCGGCGCCGTCAGCGCCATTGAGGCCGTCGTTGTCGATCCCGTCGGTGCAGTTCCCGCCCGGCGAGTCCTCGATGCTCGTCTCGAGAAACTCGCCTGAGCGGACGATCGTGCCTGGGGGATCGATGTTGTCGCAGTCGGTGTCTGCGCCGTCCCGCTGGCCGTCGCCGTTATTGTCGATCCCATCCATACAGGTGCCCTCGGGTTGACCCTCGCGGGCAGTCGGATCAACGAGTCCACCGAGGTCGAACCAGACGTTGATCCCGGCCGCGGAGAAGGCGCGCTTGATGGCGCGGATGTCGTCGCGAGCGGGAGCCCGGCCGGCGCTGAAGTCGAGCTCGAGGAAGATGTCCGGCACGTCTGGGTCGGCTCCCATCGCTGGCAGGTTCACCTCGGGGGTTCCGTCATCGTTCGTGTCGAGGCCGTTGGTCTCCCAATCATTGAGGAGACCATCGCCATCGGTGTCGGACGCGTCGGTCGAGATCTGCCAGCAGACTTCGGCGCTGTCGGAGCCGATGCCGCCGTTGATGCACCCTGATGGTGTGCTGGCATCGCCGGACACGGCGCCAGTCATCGGATCGACGAAGAGGTCGGCGTCCTCGCTTCCGCCGGGGTTGACGTCGCCCTTGTCATCGTTCTCGGCGTCGATGACCTGGTCGGTGCAGAATGGCTCGTCACAGGAGTCGTTGTCCCAGACTGTGAGCTGGACCGGGATCAGCGGCTTGAGTGCGTCGTTCCGTGTGAGCTGGACGGCCTTCATGAAGGTCGGAGCGGACCCGCCGCTGAACGTCCTGGTGTCCAGATCATCGACGATGTTGTTGAACGAAGTGAATACCTCACCATCGATGACGACGGCGACGTAGAGGTCGGCCTGATTGTCGTCGAGGCCGCCGCCGAGATCCGCGATCCGTGTGATCCGGACGGTCAGGTTCACGGTGTGGTTGGCACTTGTGGCTGGCGAGGTGACGATGAACGCCGCAAGTAGAGAGAGGATTCCCAGGATCCCGAGGAGACGCGCTGGTATGCCGGTGGACATAGCCGTTCCTCCCTTTGGTTCAGACGATTGATCCCAGTGACGGCTGGCCAGTCTCTTCGCTGCCGGCTCGCGCCGGTGTTGTGCGCTGCCGCTGAGCGCGCGCGCCAGCGATATGTGCTGTGTGTGGCCATCGAATGCCCATTGTGGAGGCCGTCGATAGTCCGGAACAGGACGCAGACTCCCCGTTCACTGGATCTTTCGTCGACAGCGCCGCGCCGGTATGATGCTCGTTACGGGCATTCGCTCAGGCGGTGGATACAGACCAGAGGCCGGCCGGTATGTCAGAGGACGAAGCTCGATCGTTCGGGGCGCTGCTCAGGCGTCTGCGGCTGAATGCCGGTCTGACGCAGGAGGCGCTCGCCGAACGGACCGGCCTGAGCGCAAAGGCGATCAGCGATCTGGAGCGCGACCCGGCGCGGCAGCCACGACTGACGACAGTGTCGCTGCTGGCGGACGCGCTTCAGGTAGAGCCGGAAGGCCGCGCGTCGCTGCTGGCAGCCGCGCGTCCGATCCATGTGTCGACCCCGGCCACGAGCACGCGCCAAAGCCTGCCCCGGCCGTTGACGCCGGTGATCGGCCGGGCGGACGAGTTGGCTGACCTCAACGAACTGCTGCGGCGTGACGACGTCCAACTGATCACCCTGACAGGGACCGGCGGTGTTGGCAAGACGCGGCTAGCGATTGAGGTGGCCGGGCGTGCGACGGATCACTTCAACGACGGGGTCGTCTTCGTCGATCTCAGCCCACTTCGCGATCCCGCTCTGGTGCTCTCGACGATCGCACAGCGGCTCGGTGTTGACGAACGTGACGTGGCCTCACTGCCTGCGCGTCTGAGTACCTATCTTCAGTCGAAGCAACTGCTGCTGGTGCTTGACAACGCCGAACACCTAATCGCGGCCCGGGACAGGCTGCTGTTGTTGCTTGAGACATCGCCGCGGCTCGTGATGCTTGTGACGAGCCGGGTCGCGCTGCGCGTGCGTGGCGAGCGAGAGTTTCGGGTCATGCCATTGGAACTGCCGGTAGCGGACGCCTCATCGGATTTGCTGGCGCGTTCGGCGGCCGGCGCGCTCTTCCTTGACCGCGCCCGTGATGTCGGGTCGGAGCTGACGCTGGAGCCGGCGACGGCCTCAGCGATCGCGGCCATCTGTCACCGGCTGGATGGACTTCCCCTGGCGATCGAGCTGGCAGTCGCCTGGTTACCGGTCCTGTCTCCGGTTGCTCTGCTGGCGCGACTCGATCACCGCCTCGACATGCTGGTCAGTGGAGCCCATGATCTCCCCGCCCGTCAGAAGGGGATGCGGGACGCGATTGCCTGGAGCTACGATCTGCTCGATCCCGATCAGCAGGCACTCTTCCGTAAGCTCTCGGTCTTCGCTGGCGGCTGGACGGTCGAGGCAGCCGAGGCAATCTGCGCGGACGATGGAGAGCGATTCTCCGTCCTGCATGGACTGGCGGCGTTGCTCGATATGAGCCTTCTCCAGCGGCAGGACGATGGACGATCCGGCGCCACCGACCTACGGCTGACGATGCTTGAGACGATCCGCGAGTACGCGCGAGAACAACTGCGTGAGACCAACGTGGAATCGCAACTGTGCCGCCGCCACTACGACTATTACCAGGCATTGGCGGCACGGGCGGAAGCCGCCCATCATCAGGCGGACTACGAGGACTGGCTCGACCAACTGCAGGTCGAGCATGACAACCTGCGGCTGGCGCTGGATTGGTCACTGGCTGGTCCGCCTGAAGCCGGGCTGAGGTTGGCTGGGTCGCTCTGGCGCTTCTGGCGCGTGCGTGGCTATCACAGCGAGGGGCGTCGCTGGCTAGAGTCGCTGCTGGCCTTGCCGTCCGAGCCGAGCGTCGCACGTGGCCGATCTCTGATCGGCCTGGGCGTCCTCCTGACCGACGTGGGCCAGGGTGAGGTGGCTCGCACTCGGTTGAGCGAAGCACTCCTGATCGCCCGCCGAATCGACGACCGGCGCGGCATCGCCCTCGCCCTGACCTACCTTGGATCGCAGGCACGCGGGACGGCGCGCGATGATGCCTCCGCAGCGATGCTGGAGGAGGCCCTGAGCATCTTCCGCGCTGAAGGCGACATCTGGGAGATGGCCCTCTGCCTGCGGGAGTTGGGCAACGTCGTTCGCTTTCAAGGTGACTATCCACGGTCGAGGGAGATGCTGGAGGAGAGCCTTGAACTGTCGCGGCGACTCGGTTCCCGGCGGGCGCTTGCCTGGGTGCTCGGCGATCTGGCGCTGCTGGCTCGCTTCGAGGGTGACGCCGATCTGACGCGGACGCTCCTGGAGGAAAGTGTGGCCCTCTACCGGCAGGGAAACGACCGCTACGATCTACCCTGGGCCGTCGCCCGGCTTGGCGATGTCGTCCGTGTCCAGGGTGACATCGAACTGGCTCGTGCCCACCTCGCGGAGAGTCTGGCCCTCTTCCAGCAGAGCGGCACGACGGCCGGGATCGTGACGTTGCTCTACTTCGCCGGTCTGCTAGCGAGCCGCGTTGATCGTCACGAGCAGGCAGTCCACCTGATCGCGGCGACGACCACCCACAATCATGACACGGCCGCCATCTATCCTCCCGAGCGCGCCGATCTCGATGCGGCGCTGGATCGTGCCCGCGAATCTCTTGGCGATGCGTCGTTCTCGCAGTTGTGGGACGAGGGCTGCGGATTGACGTTGGACGAGGCGCTTTCGTTTGCGATCATCGGCTAATCGTCAAGCTCATTGCCTGGCCAGTGTGTGGCCAGACTACGGTTCTGACACAGCGCACTATGTTGCGCCAACTGAAAGCTCCGGCACTGGCTGTCGATGGAGCGTTACGGCCATTTGGACGGAATGGTGGCGTTGCTGGTTGGCAGGTCGCTCGCATCGCGTTATCCTCATCTTGAGACGATCGCGCAGGATTCTGTCGAGTCGTTCCCCTCGATCACACCAGACGACAGGTCCATGGGTGCAGCACTGGAAGGAGGAGCAGCATGGCGATGCGCTATACGCGACTGACGCAACCGCTGGTCCGCGATACAAAGGATGGGCCGCTACGTCCCGCGAGTTGGGACGAGGCGCTGGAACGTGCCGCCGAGGGCTTCCGGCGCAATGTCGAGCAGCATGGCCCGACGACGTTCGGGTTGTTCTCCTGCTCGAAGGCGACCAACGAGGTCAACTACCTCGCCCAGAAGTTTGCCCGGCAGGTGATCGGCTCCAACAACGTCGATTCCTGTAACCGCACCTGACACGCTCCGAGTGTCGTCGGTCTGACGGCAGTATTCGGAGCCGGTGGCGGCACCAGCTCATATCAGGAGGCGCAGGATACGGACCTGATTATCCTGTGGGGCTCGAACGCGCGCGAGACACACCCGATCTTCTTCCACCACGTGCTCAAGGGGGTCCACAACGGCGCGCGCCTCTACGTCGTCGATCCGCGCCGGACGGGGTCGGCGCAGTGGGCTGATGGCTGGCTCGGGCTGGATGTCGGCTCGGATGTCGCGCTGGCGAACGCGATCGGGCGCGAGATCATCCAGGCCGGGCTGACGAACCAGACGTTCATCGAGCGCTCGACGAGCGGGTTCGATCTCTATAAGGAAGGCGTCGAGCCATACACGCTGGAGTACGCCGAGCGAGTGACGGGCGTTCCGGCAGAAATGATCCGCGAACTGGCGCACTCTTACGCGCGGGCTGACCGGGCGCAGCTCTGCTGGACGCTGGGGATTACCGAGCACCATAACGCGGTCGACAACGTGCTGGCGCTGATCAACCTCGCGCTGCTGACCGGCCACGTCGGGCGCTATGGTTCCGGGCTGGTGCCGCTGCGCGGGCAGAACAACGTCCAGGGTGGCGGCGACATGGGCGCGATCCCGAACAAGCTGCCGGGCGGCAACGACCTCGAGATGGCCGAGTTCCGCTCGCACTTCGAGGTGGCCTACGGCTGCGAGATCCCGCCGGTCAAGGGCTGGCACCTGTCGGAGATGTTCGAGCAGATCGACCACGGCGGGTTGACGACGCTCTACGTCATCGGCGAGAACCCGGCCCAGTCGGAGGCCGATATGGGGTTGACACTGGGGCGGCTGCAGAAGCTCGACCATCTCGTCGTCCAGGACATCTTCCTGACGAAGACGGCCGAGATGGCCGATGTCGTCCTGCCGGCGACGGCCGCGTGGTGCGAGGCCGAAGGGACGGTGACCAGTTCCGAGCGGAGGGTCCAGCGGGTCCGGAAGGCGATCGATCCGCCCGAGGGCGCACGCGACGACATGGAGATCATCGCCGCCGTCGCGCGTCATATGGGGCGTGACTGGGGCACGCCGAAGGCCGAGGAGGTCTGGGACGAGGTGCGCTCGCTCTCGTGGTGGCATCGTGGGATGAGCTACGAGCGGCTGGAAGAGCTGGGCGGGTCTCCACTGGCCCTGCCCGGCCGAAGATCATCCTGGCAGCCAGTTCCTCCATGGGCGACTCTGGGAGGAGCCGGTCGAGGGGATGCTGGCGCCGTTCCATGCCGTCGAGCACTCGCCGCCGGTCGATGAGCTGTCGGACGAGTTCCCGATCCGGCTGACGACCGGGCGGCGGCTGGATTCGTTCAACACCGGTGTCCAGACCGGCGGCTACACCTCGCCGCTGCGGCGGACGGAGTCGCTCGATCTGCATCCGGAAGACGGGCTGCGGCTGGACATCGCCGATGGCGAGATCGGCCGTGTCGTCTCGCGGCGTGGCGCGATCGAGGCGCCGGTGCGTTACGATCCGACACTGCGGCCTGGCCTGGCCTTCATGACGTTCCACTTCCAGGACCAGATCCAGACCAACATCCTGACGATTGACGCGGTTGACCCGAAGTCCGGCACGGCTGAGTTCAAGGCAGCTGCGATTCGGGTTGAGAAGATCGCTCCGGCCCTCGTTCCGAAACAGGAACGCGAACTGGCCGGGGTGCCTGGCGGGGAGAGCTGACGAGTGGACTTGCGACTGATACCCGGCGCCATTCCGAGCGACGCCGAGCGACTGGCGCTCGATGCGTTGCTCGGCCCGCCTGCGACGCGCTGGAGCGGCGCTGTCCTGCCGATGACGCGTGAGGGATACGCCGATTCAACCGGCCACGTGTCGCGCGGCCAGCGGCATCTGCTGCTGCCGGCCCTCCACGCGGCCCAGGCGGCGACCGGCTATATCAGTCCGGGTGGTCTCAACTACATCTGTCAGCGGCTGGATGTCCCACCCGCCGAGGCGTATGGTGTGGCCAGCTTCTACGCGCTCTTCGCGCTCGAACCGCGCCCGCCGGTCGTCGCCCACGTCTGCGACGACATCGCCTGCCGCTGCCGGGGCGCGCTGGAGCTGTGCGCTGACCTGGAGCGGGAGCTCGGGCCAGGCTGGCGAGCCTGCGCTGGATGGCAATGTGACGTGGACGACGAGCCCGTGCCTGGGGCGGTGTGAGGCAGCGCCGGTGGTGCTCATTCAACGTGCTGGTGGGTCTAAACCCCTCCCCAACCCCTCCCCTGAAAAGGGAGGGGCTTTTGCTCCCGGGTGATCCAAAGCCCCTCCCTTTTCAGGGGAGGGGTTGGGGAGGGGTTTGGGACACCACCCTCATCCACACCAACGCCCAAACCGTCATCACCGCTCTCCGCTCCGATCCCGAGCCGCTCCCTGAACCAGAGTTGAACGGCTCCCAGTCCGTCCCGCAGTCGCTGGACGCGGACAACACCCTGCGGTTATTACGTCGAGTTGGGAGGGTCGATCCGACCAGCATCGACGCGTACCGGGCCAGCGGCGGCTATGAGGCGTTGCGGCAGGCGTTGCGGATCGGGCCGGCGGGGGTGATCCGCGAGGTGCAGGAGTCGCGGCTGCTGGGGCGCGGCGGGGCGGCCTTCCCGGCGGGCAGGAAGCTGGAGGATGTTGCGCGGGCGCCGGTTCGGCCCCATTACCTGATCTGCAACGCCGACGAGTCGGAGCCGGGAACCTTCAAGGATCGTGTCCTGATGGAGGGCGACCCGTTTGCCGTCATCGAGGCGATGACGATTGCCGGATATGCGGCAGGTTGCGAGCGCGGCTTCCTCTATATACGCGGCGAGTATCCGATCGCGACGGCGCGGATTGAGAACGCGATCGAGAGTGCGCGGCGGCGTGGGTTCCTCGGCGAGAACATCATGGGCGAGGGGTTCGACTTCGAGATCGAGCTGCGCGTCGGCGCTGGCGCCTACATCTGCGGCGAGGAGACGGCGCTCTTCAACTCGATCGAGGGCTACCGGGGTGAGCCGCGCAATAAGCCGCCCTACCCGACGCAGGCCGGGCTGTTCGGCGTTCCGACGCTGGTCAACAACGTCGAGACGCTCGTCAACTTTCCCGACATCGTGCTGGAAGGTGGCGTGGCCTACGCGGCGATTGGGACGGAAGGCTCGACCGGACCGAAGCTATTCTGCCTCTCCGGCGCGGTCGAGCGTCCAGGTATCTACGAGGCGCCGTTCGGGGTGACGCTGCGCGAGCTGCTGGAGATGGCCGGCGGCGTGCCGGGAGGACGGCCGATCCAGACGATCCTGCTGGGCGGCGCGGCCGGGACGTTCATTACCCCCGACGAGATCGACGTTCCGCTGACCTTCGAGGGGACGCGGGCGATCGGCGGCTCGCTCGGCTCCGGCGTCATCATGGTCTTCGATGACACGGCCGACATGCCGGATATCCTCTTGCGAATCGCCGCCTTCTTCCGCGACGAGTCGTGCGGGCAGTGCGTGCCGTGCCGGGTTGGGACAGTACGGCAGGAGGAAGCGCTGCGGCGGCTGGTGCATGGGAAGCCGTTGGAGTCGGTCACCGGCGAGCTGCGGCTGATCGACGATCTCGGCCTCGTCATGCGCGATGCGTCGATCTGCGGCCTCGGCCATACGGCGGCCAACGCGATCCAGTCGGCGATCGTCAAGCTCCACCTCTTCCAGAACGGGAACGTGTCATGACAACGACGATACCCTTACACCAGTCCGGCGGACGCGGCTGACGCGGATGGTCGAGTTGACGATTGACGGCCAGGACGGTCAGCGTCCCGGAGGGGACGACGATCCTCGACGCCTGCCGCGAGCTTGGCATCGACACGCCGGTCCTGTGCTACGGCGACACCCTGACGCCGGTGAACGCCTGCCGCGTTTGCGTCGTCGAGATGGTGGGGTCGCGGACGCTCGTTCCGGCCTGCTCGCGCAAGGTCGAGCCGGGGATGGAGATCGTGACCGACAGCGAGCGGGTGCAGCACAGCCGCAAGCTGGTGCTGGAGCTGCTCGGCTCGTCGGTCGATTTCTCCTACGCACCGGCTGAGACGCAGGAGTATTTTGGTCGCTACGACGCCCAGCCAGCACGCTTTGGACCGCCAATGCCAGCCGCTGAACCCGGCGAGCGCGACCACGCTCATACCGGCCATCACCATCCGGCTCCCGATGGCATAGCCGCGACCGTCCTCCAGCCACCGAAGATCGACAATGAGCTCTACGTCCGCGACTACTCGCGCTGCATCCTCTGCTACAAGTGCGTCGAAGCCTGCGGGACCGACCACCAGAACACCTTCGCGATCTCGATTGCCGGGCGTGGGTTCGACGCGCGGATCTCGACCGAGTTCGACACCTGGCTGCCCGATTCGGCCTGCGTCTACTGCGGCAACTGCATCGAGCGTCTGCCCGACCGGCGCGCTGATGTTCGCGACCGAGTACGAGCTGCGCGCAGGAAGGCAAGCTGGGACGAGGAGCGGCAGACGACGACCGACACGATCTGCCCCTACTGCGGCGTCGGCTGCACCCTGCGGCTGCATGTCCAGGACAACCAGATCGTGCAGGTGACCTCGCCGCACGACCACGAGCGTCACGGTCGGCAACCTCTGCGTCAAGGGCCGCTTCGGC
This sequence comes from uncultured Chloroflexia bacterium, assembly GCA_963763325.1. GTDB lineage: Bacteria > Chloroflexota > Chloroflexia > Thermomicrobiales > CFX8 > JBBECJ01. The sequence continues at coordinate 103,192 of CAVXOL010000014.1, read as the reverse complement.
TGGCAGTATCGTCCAGAACCGCGCTGACGCGAGCCGGACGGAGCGGTGGTGCTGTTCCTGAGCCGTCCGCCCAGGTCGAGCGGCGGATGTCGTCCGCGTCCGCGACGGCGGCTGGGCCGACGACTGGGACACGCTGGCCGGCGAGGAGCCGCTGGAGATCCGGCTGCTCTGGGGGGAGGACGGCGTCAGGAGCAGCGCGAGAGCATCGCCGTCACGATGCGCACCCCCGGCGACGACTTCGAACTGGCTGCCGGCTTCCTGCTACGGCGAAGGCATCGTCACCAGCCGCGAGGATCTCGTCGATGTCTCCTAGTGCATCGACGAAGACGAGCCGCAGATGTTCAACATCGTGACCGTCACGCTGCGGCCCGGCCTGCCGCTGACCTCGCCCGGCTCGAACGCCACTTCTACACGACCTCCAGTTGCGGCATCTGCGGCAAGGCGGCGCTGGAGGCGCTGGAAATGCAGGGCTGCTCGCCGTCTGCCGCCCGGCCCGACCGTCGATCCGCCCAGTGATCCGCTCACTCCCAGCCACACTGCGCCGCTCGCAGGAGGTCTTCGAGCAGACCGGCGGCCTGCACGCCGCCGGTCTGTTCGACCTCGACGGCAACCTGCTGCTGCTGCACGAGGATGTCGGCCGCCACAACGCGCTCGACAAGCTGATCGGCGCGCGCCTGATGGCCGGGCAACTGCCCGCTCGACAGCTGCCTGCTGCTGCTCAGTGGCCGCGCCAGCTTCGAGCTGCTCCAGAAGGCGCTCGTCGCCCAGATCCCGCTCGTCGCCGCCGTCGGCGCGCCGAGCAGCCTGGCTGTCTCGACTGGCCGAGTCGTTCAACATGACGCTGGCCGGGTTTGTCGGCGAGGATGGGTTCAACATCTACACCGGGGCCGAGCGGATCGTTCGATCTTCCTCAAGTTCCGAGCGCGAACATTTCCCCAGTAACGAGAATGTGTTCGATGGACTTGCTCGTCATGTAGAGCAGGAGTGCCGTTTCGGTAGGACGCGCAGCCTGGGTGAGTCTATCGGCAACGGAACCTGAGCAATCGATATAGGCAAATCAAAACCCCAGGGTCGTCAACTCCTCGTGGAGTGATGGACACCCTGGGGAATACGCAGTAATGATATGCCACGACAGCTCTGATGGATTACTGCGGTTCTCGGAGAAAGACCTCGCCGAACAGGTTGCCTGTTTTGGCGTCAAAGATCATGACGAGTGTCGATTGAGGAGCATCTCCGTCTGTCTTCGCGGCTGCTGCCATGCTGGGAGGCAGTTCCGAGACGAATGTTCCTCGGACAGTTGCAATGCAGAGCAGGTCGCCCGGCTTTCGTGGGATCGAGTGATCGACAATGGCTTCAGCCTCCTCAGTGGAGATGAACCGGATGTTGATGATCTCTGGTTGAGGCGTTGTCGTATCCCAGCCGACTGGGGGGTTCGCATCCAGATACGCTCGGACAGCATCCTCGGTGAAGGCGGGGACGTCGCCGTTTAGTGGATTCGAGACAGGAATGGCCTCGATTCCCGGAGCGTTTGTATCCGTCCGCGGCAAATCAGACGGCTGCAGAGGAACTCCACCCTCAACCGTTGGTGTCGGCTGGTTCAGATCACCTGCAATGACATCCGCTCCGCCTGAGAGTCGATCACCAGACGCAAGCGCCATCAGTCCAGCGATGGTCAAGCCGCCGACACCTATTATGATCACACTCGTTGAACGCTTCATTGAGCCCTCCTCGGAGACAGTGCATGCGCCTGCTAGCCTTGCTAGCAGGCGCATGCACTGTCTCCAATTTCCACCATTGTTTCCGGGAGCCGGAACGGTGATCCAACGTGACGCATCCGGAGTCCCAGCCGCTGGGACCCCATCACGTTCTTGTTGCTGCTATTGTGTCCGAATTGGTAATAGCGGTTCGGCCCGTGGATGTAGCGATTGTTGGTGACGTACGCAACGTCCGCGTGCAGTGAATCTCCTGCTGCCTCAATGCCAATCTCGATCATGTTCGGCAGCATGTTGTTGCTGTACAGGTTCTGATCGTACAGGCCGCTGTCGGCTGTCACGCTTGTGTACCAGTGGTTAGTGCCGGCGTCAAAGATTTCGAAGTAGTTGGCCGCGTTGTAGTCCGTTGATTGGACGGCGGCCAGAGGCCATCTGGCGAATGAGCCGTTAGGGGCACAATCTGCTGAGTAGAAGATGTAGCTATTGTTTCGTGCTTCGTAACCGATCTCGACCCATCCGATGTTTACGTGCAGGGTCCCTGTCCAACAGGTTTGACTGCCGGTGTCAGTGTCGGTTACCCACAGCGTGTTGCCAACATGGTAGTTGGTGTTCGAGCTTGTTGCTGACATCGTATTGTTAACTCTGATGCGAGCATCCGCACCGGTCACATTCCCGTACCAGTAAGCGGTCCCATAACAGTTGCTGCAACAGGCAGCGAACGCGAAATGGGGAGCTATGATTGCGGCCGGACCAGCGAGGACGATCGCTGCCACCGCGAGCACCAACGACCGGGACATGCATCGGCGGTGGTCAAACATCTCATCCTCCATCCCCAAGCACGGATACGAAGCTATCACGCCGAGACATATCTCTTGAACGAAAGCAAACGATTCATCATGTGCGCACCCTGCAGGTTGACCCTCCGCCCAACGCCGTGGATGTGAACGCATATATGGAAAGTCAGGCCAAACCACAGAAAACGTGATCGATAAGCGATAGGTGGGCTGGTGTATCAACAATCTATGACCCAAGGGAGAGACTCTGCCTCAAAGATTGGGTGACCTGACTGCAGCATAGCATTGGGGGGTAGGCTGTCAAACTTTGCGCACGACTGTAGTCCCAAAGTACCATTAGTGAGCTTGTTTACACTTGTTCTATTTGCGTGACGCTGGTCGGCTTTGTGCCCGAGGATTGGTTCATCACGTACAGTTGCGTGGATTGGGTGACGGACGAGTCCCCGGCGGTTTCACCTCTCCATGAACGAGATCGCTGGTCAGTTCGTAGGAGTCACCTGACTGTCTCAGTGTTACTTGAGACTCAAGAAGATCTTGACCCGATCCTCGACCTACGCATTGTCGCCGGTGTGACATCACCCCACTTCTCCGTGAAGCGGTCGTCCAGACGAGACGGTGCGAATTTGATCGCACAGAATGAAACTGGATGATTTGATGCCTCCCTCTGGTGGTTCGATCGGTACGTGAAACGGATTAGGCCGCTTCGTTCTGGTCAACGGCAGGATTGCGACGAGTCCTGATGGCCCATGGTTGTTCCGGTCATCAGAGATGATCAGACACGGACGCTTCCCTGCCTGCTCATGTCCCGCGACTGGATCAAGGTCTGCATACCAGATCTCGCCTCGTGATGGCTTGAGTGCCAATTATTCGACCTCCAGGCCGTCAGCCAGTGTCTTGTCCCAGAGTCGTCGCTCCTCCAGTTCCTCCTGCCACTCGTCCTCGTTCTCGCGCATGGCGGCATAGGACGCGTTCGCGAGTTCGAACATGCGGCGGCGGCGCATCTCCTCGACCGCCTCCGACAAGATGTCCTGCATGCTCTGGCCGGTTTCGTCGGCTAGCTCTCGTAAGAGTGCTGTGGGTGTGCATCTGGCACACGGATCATGTTTCCTGGCCGCTCTACCTGTTCCCGGCTGACGCGGACCCTTTGCCTTCTTCCTGTTTGAGTGCGTGGCTGTCAATCTCTAGCACTCCGTTTCCGATGGATGTGCGCACCGTCTCTGGATGGCCATGTACGAATCTTCGCGATAGATTCACGGTTGCTATACCATGTGGTACGCCACTCGCAGGCAGGCTGGGGATCTGTCGTTTAGCCCTAGGTCCCGTTGACATGGTACGATCATCTTCAAGGGGGATAATCGACACGTAAGACTCAGTGGTACTGCGACTGGGCAGGAGCGAACCATGTCGAGTTCTTATACGGTAAAGTGGAACCGAAAGGACGGTTGTCGATTGAGAACAGATTGCGGAAGTCGCTGGGGATCGAGCCTTGGCGAGCGTTGCAACTACTCGTTGAGGCCGAGGTCGGACAGGTTCTCCGCTTGCCGAAGCCGAAGATCCGTTGGAGGGCTAGCTCGCCACACGGAAATGGAGTTCCCCGATGGAGGACGCGTAGCCTGCGAGAGTTCGCTGCCGAGGACGACAGCCGAAGATGTCGCTCGATGCGTGAATCTACCTGCAATGACACGACGCCGATCAATCTGAGGGTTTTCACCTTCGGGGACGAACAGTCATCAACCGCTAATTCTCCGACTTGAGGGCATGCTGGACGCTGATCGCGAATCAGGGCCGCCACATCGTCGAAGTTCATCTCAAAGCGTAGCCTGGAGGCGACACCGTCAGATCTGTGCGAACGCATTTCCATTGATCGTCGGGTCGTCGTTCCTTGTGTCGCCGTGGTTGGTCGGTGTTACGCGCCGACCGTCCTCAACTCGCGGCATACGACGCGAACTGGGCGGCGTGGAGGCGGCGGTAGATGCCGCCGATGCGGATCAGTTCCTGGTGGCGGCCCTGTTCGACGATGCCGGATTCGTCGACCACGACGATGCGGTCGGCGTTCTGGATCGTCGCCAGGCGGTGGGCGATGACCAGCGTGGTGCGGCCCTGGGCCAGTTCGGTCAGCGATGCCTGGATCGCCCGCTCGGTTTCGGTGTCGAGCGCGGAGGTCGCTTCGTCCAGGATCAGGATCGGCGGGTTCTTGACGAACATGCGGGCGATGGCGAGGCGCTGCTTCTGGCCGCCGGAGAGCTTGACGCCGCGCTCGCCGATGACCGTGTCCAGCCCGTCCGGCAGGTCGGCGATGACGCTCTCCAGCCGGGCGCGGCGGACCGCTTCGCAGGATCTCCTCCTCGGTCGCGTCGAGCCGGCCGTAGGCGATGTTCTCGCGGATCGTGCCGGCGAAGAGGAAGACATCCTGCTGGACGATGCCGATCTCGCGGCGCAGCGAGGCCAGCGTCATCTGCTGGATGTCGATGCCGTCGATCGTGATCCGGCCCGCGTCGATCTCGTAGAAGCGCGGCAGCAGCGACGCGATCGTCGTCTTGCCCGCGCCGGATGGGCCGACGAAGGCGACCGTCTCGCCGGCGCGGATCTCCAGGTTGATGTCGCGCAGGACGGTGCTGCTCCGGGCCGTAGCCGAAGGTGACGTTCTCGTAGCGGATGTCGCCGCGCAGCCCGGCGACCGTCATCGCGTCCGGCGCGTCGCTGAATGTCCGGCTCGGTGTCCAGCAGGCGGTGTAGCTGCGGAACCCGGCGATGCCCTTCGGGTAGCTCTCCAGGACCTGGTTGATCTTCTCCATCGGCCGGAAGAAGACGCCGACCAGCAGCAGGAAGGTGACGAACTCCCCTTCGGTCAGCCGGCCATGCAGCACGAAGTAGGCCCCGGCGATCATGACGATGATCTGGGCCAGGCGCATGCTGAAGTAGCTCAGCGACATGCTGGCGGTCATGATCCGGTAGGCTTCGAGCTTGGTCGTGCGGTAGTGGGCGTTGTTGTGGGCGAACAGCTCGCGCTCGTGGTCCTCGTTGGCGAACGCCTGGACGACGCGGATGCCGCCGACGTTGTCCTCGATCCGCGCGTTGAACTCGCCGACGCGCCGGAAGAGCGTCTTCCAGGTGCGGGTCATGCGCGCGCCGTAGCGGGCGGTGATCCAGCCGGCAGCGGCACGATCATGGCGGCGATCAGCGCCAGTTGCGGGTTGACCCAGAGCATCAGCGCGAACGCGCCGATGAAGGTCATGACCGCGACGAACACATCTTCCGGGCCGTGGTGGGCGACCTCGCCGATCTCCTCCAGGTCCTTGGTCACCCGCCCGACCAGGTGGCCGGTCTTCTGGTTGTCGTAGAAGCGGAACGACAGCTTCTGGAGGTGGTCGAAGCTCTTGCGGCGCATCTCGGTTTCGATGTTGATCCCGAGCATGTGGCCCCAGTAGCCGACGATGACCATCAGCCCGGTGTTGAGCAGGTAGACCGCCAGCAACCCGACGGCGCGATGACGATCAGTCCCCAGTCGTCGCCGGGCAGCAGGCGGTCGACGAACAGCCCCACCGCCATCGGGAAGGCCAGCTCCAGCAGGCCGGAAAGCACCGCGCAGGAGAAATCCAGCGCGAACAGCCCGCGGTGCGGCCGGTAGTAGCCGAAGAAGCGTCTCAGGGTGGGAAGCGTCCCCGCGGTGTTGGTCTGCATGAATACTCTCTATATTAGAAGGTCGCACACCGATACGGACAACGCCGCCGCGATGCCCCGATCAACGTCTCGAGACTGTCCATCGATCATTGTACCGTCAACCTGATGGTGAGGCGTCACGAGTACGACTTGCTTCCGGCCTGTCCGAATCGAGTTGCGTGGGTTGGAGATCAGAGTTGGTGGCCCCTAAGGGATGAACATCTACTGGTTGCCGGTACAGCCACTCCTTGGCCACTTCCGAAGACGAATGTCAGGACGACGCCGACGAGGTTGATGCCGTACTCGCGCTATTCGGTGATCTCGCCGTTGACGGTTGTTCGGTTTGATACCGAGAACGGGAAGTAGAGCGCCTGCGCGAGCGGGAACCCGTCGGTGTTCCAGGCGACGTACGGAATCTAAATTGCCGCCCAGGCGATCGCACCTCCAGCCGATCCGTGGTCGCGTCCCGAGCAGGGTGCACCCGCAATACCAGCACGCCCAGTAATCCGTAGCCGATGGCCGCGCTTCCCGTCAGCGATCACGAGGATGGCGAGGACGACGCTGATCGCGCTGAGATCGCGACGTATCCGGCGGCGTAGACGACGTGACGCGGAGTGACTCGACAACGGCCTGAACTCTGCTCATGACTATGCTCCTTCAGCTTGCGGCCGGATACGCGGCCACTAATGTGAAGTCATGTGTACGTGTGCCACGATAATAGATGCACAGACAAATCTTCGCAACAGTAGACACGCGAGAGTCACGCTCGCCGTATCGCTTGGTTATCAGCAGTCTAAAGGAGCACTTCTGACGAAGATGCGTGTTAGACGACACGACGCCCCGTGATGAGTTGGACGATCAGGACGACGAGGGCGATGACGAGCAGCAGGTGGATCAGGTTGCCAGCTACATCGATCAGGAACCCGCCCAGCCAAGAGAATCAGCAAGGTCACCAGAACAATCCAGAGCATCGAAAGCCTCCTTTTTTGGGATGTCTCGTTGAACTCACGACACATTGAATGCATGAGCCGTGCATGTTGCCGGCGACCACGTGACACGGGCGATCGATGGCTATGGATAGACCTCCGCCCCGAGTCGCCCGAGCAGGATGTCGTAGGGCGGGCTGTTCTGTGGGTGCCACTCGAAGCGCGCCCGCTCGAAGTACGAACCGTCCGGCCTCCTACTACGAACTCTTCCGAGATCGGATAGCCGAACAGGAGCAGCGACTCACGGTACGAGTAACCGGAATCGCCGAAGTCGAGTCCGTGGGTGTGCCAGTAGGTGCGAAAGCCGAAGCAGAGATGGTGGCCGTCCGGCGAAGTACTCGCAGTTCGGGTTGCCGTTCGGCTGCTGATATTGGAAGGCTGGTGTGCCGAGTAGTCCCTGGCTCTGGGCGACCTGGGTGCCGAGCAGCCCGAGCAGAATGTCGTACGGGGCGCTGTTGTCCGGGTGGTGCTCGAAGCGCTGCCGCTCGACGTACTGGACCCTGTAGCCGCCCTCGAAGAGTTGGGGGCTGATCGGGTAGCCGAAGACAGGGATGCCGCCGTTGTCGTGCCAGAAGTCGACGAACGGGAGCGAAATGCCGAAGCCGGTCTCGGGGAAGAAGTCAGGGCCGCGCAGGTCGATGAGTTGCATGCCGTTCAGAATGACGACGACGCTCGTTACGCCGGGCACTGAGAGGACGGTCTGTTCGATCTGCCCCTCGATTCGCGGATCGTCGCAGGTTCCGCGCGATCCGGTGAATCCGGACAGGATGACGCCGGCCGTGCTGCCGTGGAGGCTGACGGAGTCGACCGTCAGCGTGTTCTCATAGAGCGCGTTGTAGAGGCCGGATTGACCGTAGAACGGATCGTGAAGCGAGAACAGATGCTGGAGCGCCGCCGTGATCTTCCCTTCGGTCGTCGTCGCAGCCGGCACATTGACGGTGACCGGGATCAGGCTGTCGCCGCAGCCGACGAACATTCCCGACTGACCGTTGTCGCCCATCGCGATCATGTAGATCGTGGCGTTCTCGGTGGCCTGACGCGCGGAGGCCGTGAGCGGCATCAGCAGGAGCAGCGCGACGCAGGCGAAGGCGATCCGGCGCGATTGCCGGGAGATGAGCAATTCCATGCAGGTCCTCCTCTGGATGATGTCCGGCATCGTGCGGTGGAGTGACGGTCGAATGCGGGGCTGTCCGGCTCGACATGGATGCATGATGACCGGGAACAGGGCGGCAGGTGGCACGACCTGTAGGCATGGAGATGCGCGTACTTGTCGATCACTCTATACCTGCTGAGTAGAAAGTCAACTGCGTAGATCGCACTTGCGGGCAAGATCACCCATTCCGCCATCTGGCGCAGATACGCGCGGCGTGCTACAAGACGGCAACTGCCAATGTATGAGAAGGAGGCAACCCCTTGTGCTATGACGATACCGCTCGACCACCGCTTCCACCCGTCTCCGGTGGGTCGGGTGGCCTGGCGTCCAGCAGTGATCTGACACTGACTTCAGCGGACGGGACCGAGTTCATGGCCTACAGCGCCCGTGCCGCCGAGCCGACCGGGACCGGAATGGTGATCCTGCCGGATGTGCGTGGCCTGCACCAGTTCTACAAGGAGCTGGCCGACCGCTTCGCGGAGATCGGCGTTGATGCCGTTGCCTACGACTACTTTGGCCGGACGGCCGAGACGAACAACCGGGACGAGAGCTTCGAGTATCGTCCGCACGTCGACCAGACGACACCAGCCGGTGTCGACGCCGATTGCGCGGCGGCGATCGACTTTCTGCGCTCGGAGGCGGGTGGCAGTGTGTCACGCGTCTTCACGGTCGGTTTCTGTTTCGGGGGTGGCGCATCGTGGCGGCAATCGGCCTCGCAGCCGGGGCTGGACGGCGCGATCGGCTTCTACGGCGTTCCCGCCCGGATTCGCGACTCGGTCCCGCAGATGCAGGCACCGTTGCTGCTGCTGGTGGCTGGGGCCGACTTCACGCCGACTGAGGAGTTCGAGAAGTTCAGTGGCGAACTGGACGAGGCCGGCGTGCCGCACAAGATGGTCGTCTACGAAGGTGCGCCACACTCCTTCTTCGACCGCACCTTCGCCGAGCACGCCGCTGCCTGCGAGGACGCCTGGCACCAGATGCTCGACTTCATGCAGCAGCCGGCGGCGGTCGCGTCCTGAACGACATGGAGTGATGGCATGAGCGGGGAGGTGCTCGGCAGCGTTGGTCTCGGCCGGATGGGAGCCCCGATGGCTCGGCGGCTGGTCGCTGCCGGGTATTCGGTGCGCGGCTTCGACGTCGCCGGGACCGAGGACCGGTTACCGGACGGCGCCGGCTCCGCGACATCGGTTGGTGACCTGGCGGCGCTGTCGGACACGATCCTGCTGAGTGTTCCGGACGGCGCTGCCTCGCTCGATGTCTGCCATCAGATCGTAGAGGCAGCGGATCGGCGCGTGCAGACCGTCGTCGACCTCTCGACGATCGGAATTGCCGCTGCTCAGGAATGTGCGGCGCTGTTGGCAGAGGCCGGGATCGTCTACGTCGATGCGCCGGTCAGTGGCGGCGTGGCCGGCGCGACAGATGGGACGCTGGCGATGATGGTCGGCGCGCCAGCCACGGTCTTCGAGCAGTTGGAGCCGGTGCTTGCTGTCCTCGCGTCGAAGCGGTTCAGGGTTGGAGACGCTCCCGGCCAGGGCCAGGCGATGAAGCTGCTCAATAACTACGCATCGGCCGCCGCGCTGGCTGCGACCTGTGAGGCAGCTGTCTTTGGCACACGGTTGGGACTGGATCTGCCAACGATCGTCGATGTCCTCAACGCGTCATCCGGCCGCAGCTCCGCCAGCCAGGACAAGTTCCCACGCAGCATCGTCCCCGGCACTTACGACTTCGGTTTCGCCGGGGCGTTGATGACGAAGGATGTCTCGCTCTACCTTGAGAACGCCGTCGTGGCAGGAGTTCCCCACGAACTTGCCGAGGCCGTGACGGCTATCTGGAAACGTTTCAATGCTGCTGAGCCGGATGCGGACTTCACGGCACTGCACAGATATCTTCGAGGTGGCTCATAGGGCTAGACCCGGAGCTAGTCAGACCCTGGCGCGGGGTCGATGCCGCTACGTGCTGATCCATTAGCGAAGCACCTTCCGTGTTGACGGCATCGCGATCAGGACCATGAGCGCAATCGAGATTGGCGTCGTGACGATCAGCAATGCAAGGATCCAGTCACTCGGTGGATTGAAGAATCCCGGGATCGACGAGACGGTGTTGAGCAATGTCACGACGAACGTGGTGATGGCGCCCCAGCGGCGCAGGTTCCACATCCCCCAGGCTGCGACGACGGAGACCAGCCCTGTGATGACGCCGATGGCGATGGCCGGCGCGGGGATCTCGTCGGCACCCGGCAGGATGAAGACGAGCGGCAGTGACGCGACGTTGAGCAAAATGGACAGAACCACGGCGGCGCTGACCGAGGCTGGCCTGCTGATCTGGGCCGGTGACGTTGCGATCGATGACATGGTGTTCCTGCCTTTCGTGATACGGTCCAGCGGTCGACTGCTGACACCGTAGGTCACCGGTGTCCCCAGGCGGAACTCGGCAGGTTCCCACGACGCCGGGCAATTTCACCTGGGAACGATCAGGAACGTTGATGACCGAGACCGGCCTCACGTGCGCGGACAATCGCCTCAGCACGGTCAGCGACCTGCAGCTTGCCGAAGATGACCGACACGTGGTTGCCGACCGTCTTGACGCTGATGCCCAGCTGCTGGGCGATGCGGGCGTTGGGTAGACCCCGCGCGAGGAGTTCCAGGATCTCCCGCTCGCGCTCGGTCAGCGTCGGGAAGACCGCCGGCGTCGACTGGGCGTGGCGCTGAGAAGAGCGTCAGAGTCGCGTGGCGATGGCGGGACTGAAGATCGCCGCGCCTCCGGCGACAGCACGGATCGCGCCGATCAATTCCTCTCGTCGGCGTCCTTGAGCACATAGCCGCGCGCGCCCGCGCGAAGCGCGAGGAAGACGGAATCATCGTCCTCAAAGAGCGTCACGACCAGGATACGCACGTCGGGCTGCTGGGCGACGGATCTCGCGCGTCGCCTCGATGCCGCTCTGGCCCGGCATCTGCAGGTCCATCAGAATCACGTCTGGGGCTGAACGTGCTGCCGCCAGAGTGATCGCTTCCCGTCCCGTTGCCGCTTCACCGACGATCTCGACAGAGTCCGGCAGACGCCGATCACCGCCCGCAGTCCGCGACGTACGAGTGGATGATCGTCAACGATCAGCATGCGCAATGCCGCTCATTCATCCACCATCCTGCTCTCCACGCTCTCTCCTCGTGAACGCTCGGCTCGCGGCGCCCCAGTGGCAAGCTGCACCTCGACCCGCGTGCCGCCGCCCGGCCGTGGCTCGATCGTCGCAGCGTGCCGCCGAGTTCTTCCGCGCGTTCGCGCATCGAGAGCAGTCCAACGCCCGGCGCGTGTGTTCGGCGATGATGCCGACGCCGTCATCTTCGATCGATCAGGTGCAGCGCATCGTCAACCGCATGAGCCGCACGACGCACGTGCGCGCATCGGCATGGCTGGACGACGTTGGCCAGCGCTTCCTCGGTGATCGGTAGATCGCGACCTCGACGGCGGCCGGGAGGTCCGGAAGGATGTCCGGCAGAATCGGCGTCGACGATGAGGCCTTCATCGTCTGTACTGGCGCACCCGCTCCCGCAAGGCGACGACCAGCCCGAGCTCGTCGATGGCCGGCGGCCGCAGGCCATGCACCAGCGTGCGGATTGAGCCGATGGCCGCGCTGCAGCTGGCCGCGCAGCTCGATCACTTCGACCTGTGCCGGCTGCTGGATCGCTATCGATCAGCCGGCGCACCGCGCCGGCCTGCAGGTTGAGCGCGGCCAATTGCGAACCGAGGCCATCGTGCAGATCGCGCCGCAGCCGGCGGCGTTCCTCCTCGCGCGCTTCGACCAACCGTTCGCGCGCGCGCTGCAAGTCGCGGGTTAGCTGGACGGCATGGACCGCGACGCCGGCCTGGCGGGCCAGGTCGTCCAGCAGGCGCCGGTCGCGCCGGGCTGAATTGCCTCACCGGGAGTCCGTGGCCCCAGCAGCAGTTCCCCGACCGGCTCATGCTGGTAGACGCAGCGGCACGCGCACCGGTTCGGAGACCGGTTCGCCGCTGGCCGCGACGATGACCGGGCTCGCCGCCGCTGGTGGAGGGCGATGGCGCTGTACGGGCAGTTTCAACGCCTCGCGGACCGTGGCTGGTGATCGTCAACAGCATGGCGTCGGGGGCGAGGGTCTCCTCGAGCCGGCGGCCCAGCCGCGAGATGACGGCGTACGGCTCGTCGCGCTCGCCGAAGAGGAGACGGTGACGCCGCGCTGGATACGCTCGCGCAGCGGCTGGAAGAGCACAGCGACGACGCCCGTGGCCGACCAGCGAGAAGAGCAGGTTGCCGCCAGTATGGAACGTCGTCCGAGCCAGCCGACGATGAAGACGTAGATCCCGACGACGCTGGCGCTCAGCAGCCAGGTAGACGAGCGTGCGGTTGATGATGATGTCGATGTCCTAGAGGCGATAGCGCAGGATGGCTATGCCCATCGCGACCGGGACGAGGGCATACGACAGCGACAGGATCGGTGTCGTCACGACGTACAGCATCGAGCCGTTCCCATCGCGCGGGTAAGGAAGTCGGCGAGTGAACGCGATGACGACGACCGACACCATGGTGACGACGATCCACTTGTACTGCTGACGTCGCGCACCACGCGATCGTCTGAAGCCTGCCAGGAGGATTCGAATCGACAGCACACCGCAGAGGATCGTCAGCATGACGCCGAGTCCGGGATCCAGAAATGGGTCCGAGAGCGCCAATGGGTTGCGCGTGCGCTCATAGAGCGAAGATGATCCAGGTGGAATGCCGCCACCAGTGATCAGCCCTCCGACCAGCAGGACGATGGCGATTCCAGAGAAGAATGCAACAGTGCGCTTTGGCCAGGTCTGGAATCTGCCGTCTGGAAAGGGCAGGATCGGAAACGTCAGTGTTGCCGCAAAGGCTGCGGCTCCGATCGCAAGATTGAGCCAGAGTCGTGTTCCGCGCAACTGCTCCTGGCTGAGTGAGGACTCCATAGACAGCCCAGTATCAGCGATGGCTGAGACCTGCCAGATCAAGCCAGCGTCAGGTACACCAGCCGAGTTGTTTCGCTGGCCTTCGCGTGGCGAGCAGCGCCCCAACCACCCCGTAGCGTCTGCGATGACGGCGTCAACGGATCTGACCGACTAGGACTCCGTCGCTCCCGGTTGAGCAGCCCGAGGACGGGGATCGGCACACGCAGGAGCGATGTCGGCCACAGATCGACACGGCGACCCACCACAGCCGCGGTCGATGAACAGGACGATTCGCGATCCAGCGAGACGTGAGCCCCAACATTGGCCCCATCTTCAGATGATCTGTCGACCAACCGCGTCGTTGCGCCAGTACTACCGGCAGTGTAGCGATTCTCCTTCCCGGGAAGAAGTGATCTGGTTCCCAGAGTGGCAGGAATTCGGCTCGATGAGATGGCGATGGAGGGTGCCATCCGCCAGCGAGGACCAGGTCAACTGGATACCTGGTCTAGAATCCCTGACGGAAGCGGTCCCGTGTAGGCAGGGAGGAAGGAGCGCGCATGGCAGAGACGAAGATCAATCCGGCGTTGTACGGGGGGATGGAGTATCGCTGTATCGGGCCGCATCGGGGCGGACGTGTCGTGGCGGTCGCCGGTGATCCGGTTGACAAGCAGACGTTTCTACTTCGGCTCGACCGGCGGTGGCGTCTGGAAGACGAAGGATGGCGGTAAGAGCTGGCGCAACGTCTCGGACGGGTTCTTCAAGTAGCGCGTCGGTCGGGGCGTTGGCAGGTCGCGGCGTCCGATCCGAACGTGATCTACGCCGGGATGGGCGAGACGAGCATTCGCGGCAACGTCTCGCGTGGTGATGGCGTCTACAAGTCCGACCGATGCCGGGCGGACCTGGCAGCACATGGGGCTGGAGAGACGCAGAACATCGGCGAGATCCAGATTCATCCGACCAACCCGGACATCGTCTACGTCGCGGCGCTTGGGGCACGTCTGGGGCGACGAACCACGGAGCGCGGCGTCTACCGCTCGACCGATGGCGGCAAGACGCTGGACGAACGTGCTGTTCAAGAGCAGCAAGGCCGGCGCGGTCGATCTGTCGATGGACCCGACCAACCCGCGGATCCTCTACGCCTCGATCTGGGAGGCCGAGTCGCGGGCCGCACTTCATGTCCTCCGGCGGCGAGGACTCCGGCCTCTGGCGGACGACTGACGGCGGCGACAACTGGACGAGATCTCGCGCAACCCTGGCCTGCCGAAGGAGGGGGTGCTGGGCAAAATCGGCATCTCGGCGTCTGGCGCGCAGGCCGGGCGGGTCTACGCGATCGTCGAGCACGAGAACGGCGCGCTGTTCATCTCCGACGACTACGGCGACACCTGGCGGCGCGGCAGCGAGGACCGCAACCTGCGGACCCGCGCCTGGTACTACCACCACATCTACGCCGACCCGAACGATGCCGATGTCGTCTGGATTCTGAACGTTACGCTCTGGCAGCTCGATCGACGGCGGCAAGACGTTCGCGAACGTCCCCGTCCAGCACGGCGACACGCACGACTTCTGGATCGACCCGCGAGGACTCGCAACCGGATCATCCTGGGAGACGACGGCGGCGCTGAGGTCAGGTTCACGGGCGGGGCGAGCTGGTCGACGATCTTCAACCAGCCGACGGCCGAGTTCTACCATGTGACGGTCGACAACCGCGAGCCGTACCGCGTCTACGGCGCGCAGCAGGACAACACCACGATGTCGGTCCCGAGCCGCTCGAACACCGGCTTGATCTCGACCAGCGAGTGGTACGTGATCGGTGGCGGCGAGTCGGGCTACATCGCCGTCAAGCCGGATGACCCGGATATCGTCTTCGCCGGCTCCTACGGCGGGCTGCTGACGCGCTACGACGCGAAGTCACGGCTGGCGAAGTCGATCACCGTCTGGCCGGAGATGATGCTGGGCTCGGCGGCCAGCGAGATGAAGTACCGCTTCCAGTGGACCTCGCCGACCGTCTTCTCGCCGCACGACCCGAACGTCCTCTACCACGGCGGCAACCACGTCTTCCGCACCACCAACGAGGGTCACTCCTGGGAGCGGATCTCGCCTCGACCTGACGCGCGGCGACGAGGAGACGATGGGTCGCCTCCGGCGGGCCGATCACGAAGGACAACACCGGCGCCGAGACCTACGCGACGGTCTTCGCCATCGCCGAATCGCCGGTCGAGCAGGGGCTGATCTGGACCGGCTCCGACGACGGGCTGATCTACCTCTCGCGCGACAACGGCGGGAATTGGGAGAACGTCACCCCGGGGCCGGACCTGCTGCCGGAGTGGGCGCTGATCTCGATCGTCGAGCCGTCGCGCTTCACGACGCCGGCACCTGCTACGTGGCCGCGACGCGCTACAAGTCGCACGACGACGCGCCCTACCTGCTGCGGACCGACGACTTCGGCGCGAGCTGGCAGGCGATCAACACCGGCATCCCGCCACGACGAGTTCACCCGCGTCATCCGCGAGGACCCGGAGGTGCATGACCTGCTCTTCGCCGGGACCGAGAAGCGGGCTCTACGTCTCGTTCGACCGGGGCGACAACTGGCAGCCGCTGCAACTCAACCTGCCGCTGGTGCCGATCCACGACCTGGTCATCGCGCAGGGCGACCTGGTTGTCGGCACGCATGGCCGCTCGTTCTGGATGCTGGACGACATCTCCCCGCTACGGCAGCTCGCGCAACAGGTGCCGTGACCGAGAACGGCACGATCCTGTTCGCGCCGCGCGACATCGAAGCGCTGGGCGTCGGCCCGGCTTCGGCAGCCAGGTTGTGCCGGGACGGAACTTCCAGTCGGCAGGCGGCCTCAGCACGAGCTTCGAGCAGGTCACGACCGCTGAGGGCAAGCCGAAGAAGGTCTCGCTCGACGCCGGTGACAACCCGCCGGACGGTGTGTTGATCAACTACCACCTGACCGAGGAGCCGAAGGATCCGATCACGCTGCGAATTCTCGATGGCGAGGGCAACCTAGTCCGGGAGTTCACCAGCAAGGAGCCGGACGAGAAGGAGTTCAAGGACAACCCCGGCCGGATCAAGCCGCCGGTTGTCCCCGCCAAGCAGGGCGGCAACCGCTTCGTCTGGGACCTGCGCTACCCGAACGCGACCGAGGTGCCGGACGATACCGGCTCGATGGGCTTCGCGCGCGGCGCGACCGGCCCGAAGGCGGCACCCGGCTCGTACCAGGTCGAGATCGTCAACGGGCGGACGACGCTGACGCAGCAGTTCGCGCTCCTGCCCGACGCGCGCACCGGCTCGACCGCCTCCGACTACCGCGAGGGGTTTGAGCTCGCGATGCAGGTGCGGGACAAGCTTTCCGAACTGCACGAGGGCGTCAACAAGATGCGGCGCCGTCCGCAAGCAAGTCGATGCCTGGTCAGAGCGGCTGGGTGATGAGGGCGTCACGAAGGCCGGCGACGACGCTCAAGGATCAGCCTGCGCGAGGTCGAGGAGGAACTGATCCAGTGGCGGGCGAAGGCCGGCCAGGACACGCTCAACTTCCCGGTCAAGCTCAACGCCAAGCTGGCCGCCCTGATCGGCTCGATCAACGGGATGGAAGGCAAGCCGACCGAGCAGTCCCGCGAGGTCTTCGCCGACCTCTCCGGCAAGGTCGACACGCAACTCAAGAAGCTCGACGCGATCCTCAAGGAGGACGTGCCGGGCTTCAACGCCAAGGTCAAGGCGGTCGCGGCCGACGCGATCGCGTTGTAACAACCAACCATTGGTAGCAGTCAACGCTGCGCTCCACTCGTCTGGAGCACGGCGTTGATTTGTCTTACGCTGCGTCAAGCCAGGTCGCGGACGGGAAGAAGGCATTGACTGACTCGCGCAGAATGTCGTCCTCCAGCCCTGAGCTGGTGAGAACGTTCAGCCGGACGTCGTATCCTGCGTTGCGTTCAGTGACGGTGAAGCTCAGGAATGGGCAGCAGGCGTTCTCGCGCTCGATCATCTCGGTCAGCAGGACGTGGAGAGCGGTTTTGTCGCCGGCCAGTGAGATCTCGGCGTGGTTGTCGGTGATCCGCGCGGTGGCGCGGTAGTGGCTGGCTGCGGCACGGTAGCGCGCTTTGACGGCTGCGAGATCGGTAGCGGTCAGGCTGCAGGCGACAGGCAGATGCGACATCGATTGATTCCCTTCCACGCCGGATGCGAGGCGCTATTGTCTCGCACGCACTCTAACTTGTAGAGTGCGCTGGATGTCAAGTGGAGGCGAACGATGGCAGGGATGACAATGGGCAGCCGATTCATCGAGCCGGAACGGGCGGCGCTGATTCTGATCGATGTCCAGCCGCTCTTCATTGACCTGATGCACGCGGAGCGTGAGCCGATCCTGGCGCGGATCGAGCACCTGATAATGCTGGCGAGGACATTTGAGATCCCTATCATTGCGACGTTTGAGTATCCGGTCGAGCGCAATGGCTGGCTGCCGGAACGGCTGGAGCGGGTGTTCCCGCCCGAAGGAGGCCGGTTCGTCAAGCAGACCTTCAACCTCTGCTCCGAGCCAGAGATTCGTGAGGCAGTCGAGGCGCTCGGGCGTGACCAGATGATCGTCGCAGGATCGGAGACAGATGTCTGTGTCTTGCAATCGGTGCTCGGATTGCTCGATATGGGCCGCGAGGTCTTTCTCGTTGAGGACTGCCTGTTTACGGCCGAGCCGAACGATGGCCCGGCCGTGCGGCGGCTGGAACAGGCTGGCGCAGTCCCGACGACGTACAAGACGCTCTACTTCGAACTCAAGCGGACGGTGGCCGTTCCCGCGTTCCACCACGAGTGGAACCGGCAATCTGGCGACGCTGGGCCGTTCGTCGATCCGTACGATCTTCCACCGGTTCGGCCGGCGGTTGATGCAACGATCGTGTCGTAGCGATTCCGATAATCGGGTTGAGACGTAACGACCTTACGATTGCGGGATCGGGCCTGGCGCGAAGATTCGGTGGGCTGGGTACATCTCAACGACTGGCTGACCGGGGAGTCCAAGTTCCGCGACACCCGGCATCAATCGTTGATCGACAAACTGCTGGAAGTGCTCGGGCGTCTCCCAGATGTCGGTGACGCGCAGGGCATCGCCGTCGTGGGTTGCCACGTGAAAGATGCCGCCTGCTGCCGGTTCTTCCTCCCATCTGACCAGCTTCAGCGCCCGATCGTATTGTTCGAGCGTCACGCCGTCCCAGCGCATCATCATCACGAAAGACATCGGCAATCCCCTTTCCTCTTCCAGCAACGATGGATCGTTGATTCTGCTCAATTAGCATACGGCGGTCGACGCTGGATCGTGAAATGAGCAGCGAATTCCGTTGAGATGTCATCTGGCGATCGTCGCCACCCAGGCTGGTACGGTGTCGGCCAGCCACGCGAGGAGTTCGTTGCTGACGTTGGCGCTGCCGGTAGAGTGGCCATCGAGAAGCTGGATGATCGTTGCGACCTTGGCAATTGCGACCTGGCGGGCGAGGGTCTCAACGCTCCAATGGCTCGCTCCATCGAGGGAGTTGATGTAGGCGGCTGCGACGTCTGCGAAGTTGGCTGGTGTGCCGAGGCCAGGGACGATGATGGCGAGGTCGGTTGCTGGGATGCCGGGGCCGAACAACTCCCAGTCGAAGAGCGCTGGCGATCCTCCGGCACGTAGCCCCCAGTTGCGCGGGTTCGGATCTCCCGATATCCAGCACCATTCGCTGAAGATCGGTGCGCTCTCGTCCTGCAAGCGAGCGAGCAGAGGCGCGAGAGTAGCTCCGTCCGCCGGTTGGAGACAGTCGAGCGCGGAGGACGTCATCTCGTCGGTCCAGCCGCGGACTGGCGCTGTGGAAAGGTCGGGCGGATTGGCACGGGTCACAGCGTGGAGGCGGGCAAGAATCTCGATGATCCGTTGGTCCGGCTGCCATCCGTCGACCGGTCGGGCCGGCAGTGGCTGCGGGATGTCCTCGATGACGAGCCAGTGACGGGCTGGCTCGTGCAGCGACAGGTAGAGGTCAGGAATCGGGATGCCGGAAGCACGGAGCGATGGCGCGACCGTTTCATAGAAGGTTGCCTCGAACGCTGACGGTCCGGACTTGACGACGAGCGAGCCAGATGCGGCTCGTACGCGCCAGACACCACTCAGGCTCATCCCGCTAAGCCGCTCGACAGCGACTGGGACACCGATCGTCGCCTGAATCGTTTCGTGCAACTGTTCCGGCCAGTCGAGCGCGTGCGACAGGTGTCCTCCACTCTCAAGCATCCTGAGCCCTAACTGGATTGTGCGCCGAACTCTTTCGCCATGATGACGTACTGGTGCGGATCGTCCGGTACGTCGAAGGCAGTGTGCAGATAGGTCCAGCCGCGCCGCTCGTAGATGGTTCGTGCCCGCAGGTTGGTGACGTTGGTTGAGATCAGCGCCCGTGGGCACGGCTGAGTCGCGAGCAGCCGGTCGTGCAACTGACCGCCAATGCCCTTACCCTGGTGCTCCTCAACGACGGCCAACTCAACGATGCGAAACGCGTCCTGTAGCGCCGGGTGGTCGTGACCAAGCCGTGGCGCGACGAGATCGTGCCACGGAACGCCGGGTGATGATGTGGCGCCATAGCCGACACCGGCCGGTTCGTCATCGACGAACGCGACGAACCCGCTGAAGCCTGGATATCCGGCGTAGCGCGTGAATGTCTCGCGCGCGACCTCGGGATCGCGGTCTGGCCAGACGCGCGCATAGATGCGTAACGCATCTTCAAGGAGTGGAGATTGCTGCGTGTAGGCACGCAATGTGAGTACGGTCATATCACCTCTTGAACCAATGGCTGCCGTCCTGGATCAGAGCGACTATTCTATCGCCCTGATCGCAGGAACAGCGACCACCTCAAGAGGCTGACCGTCGGTCGGCGCCCTGTGAGGTTAAGATGTCAACTGGTACGCTCGGTTGCGTCCGGTCTGGATGGGAATCGCGGATCAGGCCGCGTGCCGTCTGCCTCGATCAGCCATCCGGTGCGGCTCGTCCTCGGTATCGACGAGCCGCAGGAGTGCCAGAACCAGCCCCACCCTGCTTCTGACCTGTGCCTTCTGGTACATCACCCGCAGGTGGTCTTTGACCGTATGCTCGGTGATGCCGAGCGCGTGGCTGATCTCCTTGTTCGCCATATCTCGCATCAGGTGCCAGGCGACTCGTCGTTCCGTTGGTGTAAAGCCATACTCCTCCATCTGTCGTCTCGGCCGTGATACGCCATCTGGTCGATTCCAAACCCTAGCCCCTTCCGACTGCTACGTCAGGCCACCCCGGTTTGCCCACGTCTGTCCAGTGCAACGCGGGATGACACGATCGCTCTTCACCCAATCCCCACTGAAGCGAAGGTGATCGGTCTCTACCTACTGTACATGTTGCCGTCAATCCCTGATAAATTCGCAATCCCAAGTGCTGGCCAGTTGTGCAGCGATCCCTGAGTGTTATGTTCGAATGAGAAATGCGCAATTCATGGTGTCGATCACCGTCAACACCATGTCACACTTCTCACGCGGTCGGTGGGTACGGAAAGCGGCTAATTGTGTGCGAGCGATGCCATTTGATAGAAGACAAGGTCGACGTCGCCGGGCGAGCAATCGAACTCCGTCAGCATGATAGCGATCTCGCTGCGGTGCTGAGTATTGTGGTTGGCGACATGCTGCATCATCTGCCAGAGCGGAAAGCCGAACTCGGAGCCATCCGGGCCGGTCGTCGCGAGATGGCGCGCCGCGTCGTCATCGCTCAGGCCCCCCACGAACGTGCGGGTCTGCTCGGCGACCTGCTGCCAGAACGCACGGACGGATGTCAGGTCCGGGTAGTCTGCGGGATTGGCAGTCTGGCCGTATGCCTGCTGGGCCGGTAGTGTCCCGTCCCACCATGCAGAGGAAGCGCTTGTGGACGATCAGCAGGTGCAGCAGTGTCTGGCGAATCGTTCCGTGTGGGATCGGTCCCGGCGCGTCAATTTGCTCTGCCGTCAGTCCTTCGGCCGCGGCGAAGATCTTTGCCGTTGCCCACTCGTCGTAGCCGTAGATATTGCGGATCGCATTTGCGAGCATCGTACCTCTTTCCACCTTCGCGCTTCGTGGCGACACGCCGATGTATCGCCTCTACGACGATAGCATCGAAAGCGGACGAAGTTGGTCCTCGTTTGCGTTTCGTGCGTTGCAACTCCTCCCCAATCCTTCCCTTTCGCAGGAGGGGTGGATACTGACCGCAGCGCGAATGAGAACTCCTCATCCCAACTCCCCTGCCGAGTGTTGCTCACGTATCTCGGGGATAACGCGCTCGGCGAGATTCGGTGAAGAGGGGCGGGAGGGTGCTGAATGGGGTGTTGAACAGGAACATCCGGACGCCGATCCGGTAGTAGCGCATGACGTGGTCTCGAAAGGTGTCGATCGACTGGAGCGGCTGACTATAGGCGGAGAAGACGAGCCGGATCTCAGATGGATCGCGACCGATCTCCCGACAGATGGTGTGCAGCCGCTCGGCATTCGCGGCGTAGGCATCGGATGCCTCGCCGCCGTCCCAGAAGTCGGCATAGCGCGCGACGTGGCGCAGCATCCGCTTGCCGGCCGTTCCGATCAGGATTGGGATGTGGCCGTTGACTGGCTTCGGCTCGAACGGCGCGTTGTCGAGCGCGTAGTAGTCGCCGTTGAAGGTCGTCCGCTCCTGCGTCTCCAGCAGCCGGAACATCTCCAGCGCCTCGCCGAGCCGGTCGACGCGCTCGCGGGGTGGTGGAAAGTCGATCCCATAGGCATGATGCTCGCGCTCGTTCCAGCCGGCACCGATTCCGAGGATCAGCCGGCCGTTGGAGATGTGATCGACGGTGACGGCCTGCTTGGCGAGGACGGCCGGGTTGCGATGGGTGTTGCCGGTCACCATCAGGCCAAGCTGGACGCGGGATGTCTTCGCCGCCAGCGCTGCCAGCAGTGTCCAACCTTCGAGGGTCTGATCCATCTCGGACTGACCCAGTGAGAAGAAGTGGTCGAAGGCCCAGGCTGAGTCCCAGCCGGTCTCTTCGGCGAAGCGCCAATGTTCCTCGATCTGCTCCAGTGGACGGCGATGCTGTCCGGTTACGATCCCAAAGTGAAGCTGGTCCGCCGGTTTGTGATGTCACTGCCTTGCCTCCGTCCGTTGCTGTCTCGGTCGTCTCCCCTACAGGATACGCGCTCGCGTGCTAGGCTGATGATCCGGACAGAGGATCTTGGACAGGAGCCAACATGCAGTACTTCGCTCTGTTCTACGATGTCATCGACGATTATGTCGCGCAGCGCGCACTTTACCGTGACCAGCATTTGAAGCACGCGATGGCCGCCTACGAGCGGGGCGAGATCGTGCTGGCCGGTGCGCTGGCCGACCCGGTTGACCGGGCGCTGCTCGTCTTCCGCGCCGCCGACGCCTCGGTTGTCGAGGAGTTTGCCCGCAACGACCCGTACGTGACCAACGGCCTTGTCACGCGCTGGGAAGTCCGCCCGTGGACGGTTGTGATCGGCGGAAGTCGTGATCGCCAGAGTCTGGGCGGCGAGAGCGACGGCCGCGAATGCACCTGCCTACGCCGAACACTTGCGGGACCAGGTTATTCCAACCTTGCGGAGAATGGACGGGTATCGCGGCGCGAGATTGCTGCAGCGGCCGGTTGGCACAGAGGTCGAGATCATCGTTTCACCTGGTGGGAGTCGATCGAGGCGATCCAGGGTTTTGCGGGTGCAGATATCGAACGTGCGGTTGTTGAAGATGAAGCGGCGGCATTGCTGATCGACTTCGAGGAGCGTGTCCAGCACTACGAACTGGTGCTCAGTGACGATGTCTGACCGTTTGCTGAGTTCTGCGGCGAGCCGTGCAGCCCGCTATCTTGCTGGCCTGGATGACCGCGATGTTCCGCCTTCGCTCAACGCCATCGCGCGGCTGTCGAAACTCGGCGGGCCGCTGCCAGATGGGCCGAGTGATCCCGACGCAATCCTCGCGCTGTTGGATGAGGTTGGCTCGCCAGCGACGACGGCGACGGCTGGCGGGCGCTACTTTGGCTTCGTCGTTGGCGGGACGCTGCCGGCGGCGCTGGCGGCGAGCTGGCTGGCGACGGCCTGGGACAACGATGCCGGGATGTCGCTCGTCTCGCCGGTTGGCGCGGCGGTTGAGGAGGTCGCGCGCGGCTGGTTGCTGGATGTGCTCGAACTGCCGGCTGAGTCGGGGATCGGCTTCGTCACCGGTGGGACAATGGCGAACTTCGCGTGTCTCGCGGCGGCGCGGACCGCGGTCCTCGATCGGGCAGGATGGGATGTTGAATCGGATGGGCTGTTCGGCGCGCCACCGGTGACAGTCGTCGTTGGTGACGAGGCGCATGTTTCAATTTTCAAGGCGCTGGGCTTGCTCGGCTTCGGCCGCGAGCGGGTGGTGCAGGGTGCCAGTCGATCGTCAGGGGCGGATGCTGGCGGATGCGCTGCCGCTGCTTCGATGGCCCTGCGATCGTCTGCGCGCAGGCCGGAAACGTCAACACCGGCGCGATCGACCCGGTTGGCGAGATTGCCGCGCGGATCGAGGGCAGCGGGGCGTGGCTGCACGTCGATGGCGCGTTCGGCCTCTGGGCGGCGGCAGCGCCAGCGCGCGCGCACCTCGTCGCCGGTGTCGATGCCGCCGACTCGTGGGCGACCGATGCGCACAAGTGGCTCAACGTCCCCTACGACAGCGGGATCGCGATCGTCCGCGACGGCGAGTCGCTGCGGCGGGCGATGGCGGCCAGTGCCAGCTATCTCGTCGCCAGCGACACCCGCGAGCCGGACCAGTACACGCCGGAGATGTCGCGCCGGGCGCGCGGGATCGAGGTCTGGGCGGCGTTGCGCTCCCTGGGTCGCTCGGGACTGGCCGACCTGATCGAGCGCTGCTGCCGCCACGCGTCCCGCTTCGCGGACGGCCTCCAGATCGGCAGGCTACGAGATCCTGAACGACGTGACGCTCAATCAGGTGCTCGTCTCGTTCGGTGACGACGACGACCACCCGCCGCGTGATCGCCGCGATCCAGGCTGACGGCACCTGCTGGTGCGGCGGGACGACCTGGCAGGGCCGGGCCGCGATGCGGATCAGCGTCTCGTCGTGGGCGACGACGGATGAGGATGTCGAGCGGAGCCTGTCGGCGATGCTGCGTGTCGCGGATTGTGTTGCTAGCACTTCCTCCAACGCCGAGTAACGACGTCTGGCATTTCGGTGCCTGCTACGGGACGGCGCCGATCTGGCGCATCAGACCGAGGTCGTCGTTGACGCCCTGGTGGAGGACGATCCGGCCATCCCGGAGGGTGAGCACGTGGATGCCGGCGACCGACACCTCGCGGCCGGTGGCCGGGATGCCGAAGAAGTCGCCGCGGTGGGTGCCGGTCATCGTCGTCTGCGCGACGACCTTGTCTCCGTCGGAGAGCAAGTCGTCAATCGTCCAGCGCATGTCGGGGAAGGCGCTTATGAAGAGGTTGACGACTGCCAGGTGGCCAGCATGACCGTGCTGCATCCCAGGCGGATTGGTTGGATCGAAGAAGTCCTCGGCAAAGATCTCCCGCGTGACGCGCTCGCGTGTGCAGCCATCCGGCTCGCTCAGGTCGTCTTCAAACAGCCGTCGAACGGTGTGCCGGTTTCTCTCGATCGACATTGCATGACCTCCGTCGGCATCGCGATGATATACTCAGGTAACTTGAGTAAATACTAAGGCTGCCTGAGTAGATTGTCAAGAGGGTGTATGCCGGAGCGGGAAACGGACCAGCGGATGATCGGTGAGTTGTTGCGGAATCCGAACGCGGCCCGAATCCGGTATGTCGAGCAGCGGTTCTCCGAGGCAGGCTACCCAGAGATCCGCCAGCCCCACCTGCCGATTCTCGAATACATCGACCACAATCGTGGCTCGCGCATCACCTATCTCGCGCGGCACGCCAACATTACGGTCCAGGCGATGGGCGAGCTGGTTGATTCTCTGGAAGAGCGCGGCTACGTTGAACGGGTGGCTGACCCGAACGATGGCCGGGCGAAGCTCGTGCGGCTGACCTCGCGGGGCTGGGAACTCTACCAGCTGGCCGGCGGCATCATCGGCGATCTGGAAGCGATCTGGTCCGGCTATCTCGGAGATGACCGCTTCCGCGAACTCAAGCACCTGCTGGCGGACCTCACCGATGCGATTTCCGCCGGGTCGGAAATATCCTCGTAAGCAATGCGCTGTACTATTATGTCGATGGCTCGGCTGTGTGGTGAGAGATCCGTGCGTGGCGCGGAAATTGCCGCCCCACGTATCGTGCGCTGGCCATCCGCGTGACCCAATCGGTGACGGTTGGTGAGAGCCAGCCGCACTCGTGGCAAACTCCTGACACCTGATGCCCGTCACCTGATACCTACCGGAGGGATGCTGATGTTTTTCAACCGATCCAAGTCACGGATGATTACTGCTGATGAGGCGATGCCGGGTCGTGGCGCGCCGGCCTACGAGGTCCCTGAGCGGCATACGGTGCTGGGGACGCCGATCCAGCCACCGTTCCCGGAGGGGATGGAGGTCGCCTACTTCGGCCTCGGCTGTTTCTGGGGCGCGGAGCGGCTCTTCTGGCAGCTCGACGGCGTCTACACGACGGCCGCCGGCTATCAGGGGGGCTTCACGCCGAACCCGACTTACCATGAGGTCTGCACCGGCAAGACCGGACACACCGAGGCGGTCGTCGTCGTCTTCGACCCGGCGAAGATCTCCTACGAGGATTTGTTGCGGGTCTTCTTCGAGGCGCATGACCCGACCCAGGGGATGCGCCAGGGGAACGACATCGGCAGCCAGTATCGCTCGGCGATCTACACGACCAGCGAGGCGCAGACGCATATCGCCGATGCAACGAAGCCAGATGTACAACGCTGAGCTGAAGGCGGCACGACACGGCGAGATCACGACTGAGATCGCCCCGGCTGGTCCCTTCTACTACGCCGAGGAGTATCACCAGCAGTACCTCGACAAGGTGCCGAACGGCTACTGCGGGCTGGCCGGTACCGGCGTGACTTGCCCGATCCCGGCTGCCGTCAGCGGTGGGTCCGGTACTGAGACCGAGACCGGCCTGAAGCCGCTCCCGAGCAGCGAGGACGAGTGGAAGCAGATCCTCACCCGCGAGGAGTACGCGGTCCTGCGGCAGGCCGGCACCGAGCGCCCCTTCACTGGAGAGTACGTCGATACCGAAGACGACGGCATCTACCGCTGCCGGGCTTGCGGGAATGTCCTCTTCGAGAGCGACACGAAGTACCACTCCGGCTGCGGCTGGCCGAGCTTCACCGAGACGGTCTCGCCAGCGGCCGTCGAACTGATCGAAGACCGCTCGCACGGGATGGTCCGGACCGAGGTCCGCTGCGCCCGCTGCCACTCGCACCTCGGCCACGTCTTCAACGACGGCCCGCGCGATCGCGGCGGCCAGCGCTATTGCATGAACAGCGTCTCGTTGATGCTCGAAGAGAAGTAGATCTTCGGGAATCGGGAAACAGGGTCGGGCGATATGCCCGACCCTGTTCTCGTTGACGGAAGCTCGCTTCAACGGTGAGCTAATGCCCCGTAAACGCCGGCACGTTGGTGTCGATTTCGCTCTCGCTGGTGGTTGCCTCGGATTCGGCGATCTTGCCGGAGCGCAGCGGGATCTCCTTCAGGAACAAGACGACGATCAGTGCGACGATGATGATCGGGATGGCCAGCAGAAAGATGTCGGTGATGGCGTGTGTGTAGGCGGTCAGCACCTCCGTCTTTTGTGGCTCCGGCAGCGCGTGGATCGCCTGGATATCGTTGGTGTTGATCTCGCCGCCGGTCATGGCTGAGCCAGCGCCGACCGTGAGCGTGTCTGCCAGATAGACCGCCGAGTCGCGAGGTGAGGATGGCGCCGAACAGTGCGGCCCCGATCGCGCCACCGAGCGAGCGGCCGAAGGTCGTCGCGCTGGTCGCCACGCCCATGTCGCGCATGTCGACGGCGTTCTGAACTGGCGTGACAATCGTCGTCATCCCGAGGCCGAGGCCGGTCCCGAACAGGTAGGCGTAGACGGCGACAACCCAGTACGGTGTGTCGATCGAGATCGTGCTGAGCAGGAAGAGCGCGACACTCAGGATGACGGCGCCAACGATCGGAAAGATCTTGTACTTGCCGGTCTTTGTGATGAGCAGGCCGGCTGTGATCGACATGCTGAAGATGCCAACCACCATCGGCAGCATGCCAAGCCCCGACTCAGTCGGCGACATCCCCTGAACGGTCTGCAGGTAGAGCGGCAGGTAGATCGCGCCGCCGAAGATGGCGGAGCCAAGCAGGAAGCCATAGACGTTGCCGACGGTGAAGATCGAGTTGCGGAAGAGGCGCATCGGGATGATCGGCTCTTCGGCTCGCAGCTCGACGAAGACGAACGCGATCGTGAAGATGATTGCCATCACGAGGAGCGCGAGCGCGTTGAGATGGGTCCAGCCGTAGTGCTCGCCGGCCCAGTTGAGATAGAGCAGCAGTGAGGTGACAGCGGCAACGATCATCGCCGCGCCGAGGTAGTCGATCTTGTGGTTGCGCTTGACGACCGGCATCCGCAGCGCGATCGAGGTGACGACGAGGGCGACCGCCCCGATCGGGATATTGATGTAGAAGATCCAGCGCCAACTGATCGTGTCGGTGATCCAGCCGCCGAGCAGCGGCCCGGCCACGCTTGAGAGGCCGAAGACAGCCCCGAAGTAGCCCTGGTAGCGGCCACGCTCGCGGGCAGGGATGATATCGCCGATGATCGCGAAGGCGATCGCCATCAGGCCACCGCCACCGATGCCCTGGAAGGCGCGGAAGGCGATCAGCTGTGGCATGTCCTGGGCCAGGCCACAGAGCGCCGAGCCGATCAGGAAGATGACGATCGTCGCCTGGAAGATGATCCGACGGCCGTAGAGGTCGGAAATCTTGCCCCAGAGCGGCGTCGTCGCTGTCGAGGTCAGCAGGTAGGCGGTCACGACCCAGGCGAGCTGGTTCAGACCGCCGAGGTCGCTGACGATTTGTGGAAGCGCGACGCCGACGATCGACTGATCGAGGGCCGCCAGCAGCATGCCAGCCATCAGACCGCCGAGGACGACCATGATCTGGCGGTGTGTCAGTTGTACGTGTTCTTCGGGTACTGTCGAGTCCAACCGTTGTTCCTTCTGGTTCCTGGGAATCGGGACTCGGGAATCGGGGATGTCGGAAGGAACATCTCCATCTGATAGCCCCGAATCCCGAATCCTGACCTTCCTAGTCTCGTGGCACGACGACGACCGGCCGGTCGCTGTTGGACAGCAGCCATTCGGTTGTCCGGCCGGCCAGTGGTGTCCTGGCTTGTCCCAGCCCGTGCGAACCGACGACGATCAGAGCCGCGTCGCGAGTGCGGGCCGAGCGCAGCAGGGTCCGGCCGGCCAGGCCGTTCGCGCGGATCGAGCGCGGTGTGACAACTGGGTCGGTCCCGAAGGTGTCGTCCTCTGGCTCGTACGCCTGGACGTCGATCACATCGACACCGAGCGAGCGGGCGACGTTGAGGACCCGCTCGGCCAGTTCGGAGTTGTCGTTGCCGACGACGACGCTGTGGATGTGTGCCGGCGCAACGGCGCCGGAAGGGATGATGGCGAACGGCGTCTTCATCGCGACCAGCAGGTCAATGCTCGACCATTCCGCGATCCGCAATGTCTGGCTGGCGTTGACAGGCATGGGGAGCAGGACGAGCGTGCCGGGGACTTCGGCTGCGATGGCCGGCAGGACATTCTCGATCCGCCCGGCCTCGTGCCGGGTCTCGACCGCCAGCCGTGACAAGCGGTAGTCGGTTTTGAACATCTCCAGGGCCGAGGTAGCAACCCATGCCTCGCCCGGGGCGCTGACGTAAAGCAGCGTCAGTGGAAGGTGCAGGTCAGTTGCCAGCGTCCGCGCCCAGGGCAGGATGTCTTCATCTGTTCGAGAGTCGCCGACGACGGCGATCAGGCGTCGAAAGTGGCTGAGTGATCCGGTCATCGTCCATCTCCTGGTTCATTGATCGTATGAAGCGCGGGCCAGGTTGTCGCCGGTGCCGCCGCAGCCTGGCTGCGACCGAAGCGGCGTGCGATGCGGTTGCGCATGCCGTCTGCCAGACTGTAAACGACCGGGACGACAGCAGCGTCAACAGCGTCGATCTGACGAGGCCACCATTGACGACCTGTCCCAGGTCTGTTCATTCAGTACTGGATTGTTGCCGCCGTAGCGCGGCCTCGGAGAGGATGCCGAACGCGCTGATGACGGTTTCCAACTCGTCGTCGGTTAGCAGGTCAACCAGCACATCAAGGCGTGCCTGCCCCATCCGATAGAAGCGGTCCATCTCGGTCATGCCGGATGGCGTCAGACGGCAGATGACGACGCGCCGGTCGGCGGTGTCGTGGGCGCGCTCAACGAGGCCTTTGTCAACCAGACGGTCGACCAGACTGGTCGTCGCCTGCAAGCTGGTGCCGAGCGAGGCGGCGATCTCGCTCATCCGGTGCGGTTCGCTGACGAGAAGGTCGAGTGCGCGGAACTGCGGCATCGTCAACTCGACATCGGACCACTCGGTCGGGTTCCAGAGCGCGCGCATCCGCAGCGTCAGCGTCTGCGTGAGTTCGGCCAACTCCTGCCGCCGTTGCTGGCGGTGTGCATTGGGAATCTGAGATTCGTCGGTCATGTTCACAATCGCGTTCGCTCCACAGTTGACATATCCACTCGTCAGGATAATTCCAATGACAGGAACTATACCAGATGGCGGGATTATCAACTGCGGATCGTGACGATGTGCTGGTGTTGTAGGTGGACGATCCTGATGGTGTTGTACGACAGGTTACGGAGGACAGTGCCACCTCCGTAACCTGTCGTACGTGATGCGCGGGTCAGCGCACGACGATGAGCTCCTCTTCGAGCAGGTGGATTGGCGCGGCGGTCGTCGTGAAGCGGACGAGCCAGTACGGTTCGCGCTGCTCGTTGCGGCCGAGGAGATGGCCGGTCGTGCCATAGTGGGCTGAGTTCGGGTTCACGACGCGTACCATCATACCCGATCGCAGGCTGATCGCGGCATCATCTGAACCTGTCGTTGCGTCGTTGGTTGCCACGTTGGTCGTCTCCTGTTCTATTCGGCGGCTGTCTCGGCGGCCAGGCTGGCACGCATGTCAACCGGTGCTGGCCGGCGTCCGCGACTGCGCGCGGGTGTATCGCTGATCGAGAGGTCAGGCTGTGTGCGTGGGACAACCTTCCAGAACCGAGGCAGGAGCATGTCCCATTGTGCCAGCACATCCCATGCCCGCGCGCTGCCGGTCAGGAGGGCGTGTCGTTCGATGAGGTGGCGCAACGTGTCGGCGTCCGACTGGTCGGTCACGCGCTCGAGCGCGACCAGTTCGAGGTGGCAGCGGCGTTCGAAACCATCGGCCAGATCGAGCACGTAGGCGGTCCCGCTCGTCATCCCGGCGGCGAAGTTGCGGCCGGTCGGCCCGAGGACGACGACCGTCCCGCCGGTCATGTACTCGCAGCCGTGGTCGCCGACGCCCTCAACGACGGCCGTCGCGCCGGAGTTGCGGACGGCAAAGCGCTCGCCGGCCTGGCCTGCCGCATAGAGCTCCCCGCCGGTCGCGCCGTAGAGGACGGTGTTGCCGATGACGACGTCCGGGCGGGCGGTGTCGAGCCGTTCGGCCTGGCGGACGATGATCTCGCCGCCCGACATGCCCTTGCCGACGTAGTCGTTGGCCTGGCCATCGAGGACGAGCCGCATCCCGCTCGTGCACCAGGCGCCGAAGCTCTGGCCGGCGATCCCGTTCAGGCAGAGTTGAATCGTGCCGGACGGCAGCGGATCGCGTGAGTGTCGGGCGGCGATCTCGCCGGCGATCCGGGCGCCGATCGAACGGTGGTGGTTGCGGACGGTCGCGTTGACCGAGATCGGCCGGCGCTCGCTGATCGCGGGCAGAACGTCGCCGAGCAACTGGTCGTCCAGCGCGTCGCCGCCGAGCGTCGTCGCGCTGTTCCGCTCGGTGGTCGAGCGCAGGACAGAACCCTGCTCACCCGGCACGCTGAGCAGCGCTGCTCAGGTCGAGCTTTCCGGCGGGGCCGCTCAGGCCGCTGACCTGGTCGAGTAGATCGACGCGCCCAACGATGTCGTCCAGTCGCCGGACGCCGAGGTCGGCGAGGATCTGGCGAACCTCGGCGGCCAGGCTGGTGATGTATGCGATGACCTGCTCGGGCGTGCCGGTGAACTTGGCGCGCAGGTCTTCGCGCTGGGTTGCGATGCCGGTCGGGCAGGTATTGAGGTGGCACTGACGCGCCATGTCGCAGCCGATCGAGACGAGCGCCGCCGTCCCGAAGCCGAACTCCTCGGCGCCGATCATCGCCGCGATGACGATATCGCGACCGGTCTGTAAGCCGCCATCGGTCCGCAGGCGGACCCGGCCACGCAGGCCGTTGATGACCAGCGTCTGCTGCGCCTCGGCGAGGCCGATCTCCCACGGGACGCCAACGTGCTTGATCGACGAGAGCGGCGAGGCGCCGGTCCCACCAGAGTGACCGCTGATCAGGATGTAGTCGGCGTGGGCCTTGGCGACACCAGCGGCAACCGTTCCGACGCCAGCTTCGGCAACCAGCTTGACGCCGATCCGGGCAGCCGGGTTGACCTGCTTGAGGTCGTAGATCAGCTGCGCCAGGTCCTCGATGCTGTAGATGTCGTGATGCGGCGGTGGTGAGATGAGCGAGACGCCCGGCACGGCGTGGCGCAGCCGGGCGATCAGCGGCGTGACCTTGTGCGCCGGGAGTTGGCCACCCTCGCCGGGCTTGGAGCCCTGCGCCATCTTGATCTCGATCTCGGTCGCGCGACCGAGGTATTCGGCTGTCACGCCGAAGCGGGCCGAGGCGATCTGCTTGACGCGGCTGTGGGCGATGTCCGGGCCTGGCTCGTAGTACCAGTCGGGGTCCTCGCCGCCCTCACCGCTGTTGCTGCGTCCACCGATCCGGTTCATCGCGATCGCCAGCGTCCGGTAGGCCTCCGGGCTGAGCGCGCCGAGCGACATGGCCGTGATCACGAAGCGGCGGCGAATCTCCTCGACCGGCTCGACCTCATCGACCGGAATCGGTTTCGACGGGCGGAACGTCAGCAGATCGCGGACGGTTGCCGGCTCATGGTTGCTGGCCAGATCGACGAACGCGGTGTAGTCGGCTGCGTCGCCGCTGTTCGTCGCCTGCTGGAGCGCCTTCGCGACGGTCGGGCTGTAGGCGTGGTGCTCGCCGTCGCGGCGGTAGCGGACGAGGCCGAAGTCGGCCAGCTTGCCGCCGGTCGTCGCCCGTTCGGCGTGGCGAGCCAGCACGCGCTGCTGGATGTCGGCCAGCGTCAACCCGCCGAGCCGGGACGGTGTCCCGGCGAAGCAACGCGCGACGACCGAGCGATCCAGCCCGATGATCTCGAACTGCTGCCCGCCGGTGTAGCTGGAGAGCGTCGAGATGCCCATCTTGGACATCACCTTCAGGAGACCGGCCTCCAGCGACTGCTTGTAGCGCGCTTCGAGCTCGTCCGGCGCGGTTGTCTCCAGCCCGCGTCCACCGGCCAGCCCTCCGGCCGTCCGCAGTGCCAGCCACGGGCAGAACGCGCTCGCGCCGTAGCCGGCCAGGACGGCGGCCTGGTGGACATCCCAGATGTCACCGGTGTCACAGACGATTGACGCGCGCATTCGTATACCGGCCCGTATCAGCCCGTGGTGCAGGGCACCGACGGCAAGTGGCATCGGTACCGGGGCGCGCTCAGCCGTAAGCCGTCGATCGCTGACGATCAGCAGGGTTGCGCCGGACTCGACGGCCGCGATCGCGCGGTCGATGAGTCGATCCAGGGCTTGCGACAGGCTGTCTGGCCCGGCGCCGGTCTGGAAGGTCGCATCGAGCGTGGTTGCTCCGCTTGCTCGGAGGGCGGCCAGGTCGGATTCGGTCAGGATCGGGCTGCGCAGGTGGATCAGCCCAGCCGGGTGCGGCGCTTCGTCGAGCAGGTTGCCGCGCGGGCCGAGTAGCAGTCGAGCGACATGACGACGGCTTCACGGAGCGGATCGATCGGCGGGTTGGTCACCTGGGCGAAGCGCTGGCGGAAGAACTCGCCAACGGTCGCGGGAACTTCGACAGGACGGCCAGCGGCGCGTCGTCGCCCATCGACCAGAGTGGCTCCTTGCCCTCGACGGCCATCGGCTGGAGGACGAGCCGCTGGTCCTCAGCCGTGAAGCCGAACGCGACCTGTGCGTCGTGGAGGTCAAGCTCGATGGGGGCAGTGTCCGATATCATGTGCGCGATCGGTTCAAGCGTCTGAACCTGCTCCGCGACCCACTGTTGCCACGGCTGGCGACCGGCCAGCGTCGCCTTGATCTCGTCGTCGTGCCAGATCTCGCCAGTCTGTCGTGTCGACCGCCAGCATCTGCCCCGGCCCGAGCCGGCCACGCTCGATCGACCTCGTAGCCGGTCAGGTCGAGGACGCCGGTCTCGCTGGCGAGGACGACCAGTCCCTCGCGGGTGACGGTGTAGCGGGCCGGACGGAGTCCGTTGCGGTCGAGGACGGCGCCGGCGATCCGGCCATCGCTGAAGGCGATCGTCGCCGGGCCGTCCCACGGCTCCATCAGCGGTGCGTGCCAGGCGTGGAAGGCGCGCTGCTCGTCGGAGAGTCCTGGCATGTTCTCCCATGGCTCGGGGACCAGCATCGCGATCGCGTGCAGCAGGTCGCGGCCGGAGAGGTCGATCAGTTCCAGCACGTTGTCGAGGCTGAGCGAGTCGCTGCCGGTCGGGTCGATGATTGGCGTGATCTCTCCCAGGTCCGTCTGCCAGCCAGCCCCGGCAAGTTCCGGCTCGCGGGCGCGCATCCAGTTGCGGTTTCCCTGGAGGGTGTTGATCTCGCCGTTGTGGGCGATCCGGCGGAACGGCTGGGCCAGCGCCCAGGTTGGGAACGTGTTGGTGCTGTAGCGCTGGTGGAAGACGGCCAGCGCGCTCTGGCAGTCGGGGTCGGAGAGGTCTGCGTAGAACCCTTCCAGGTCGCGCGCGACGAAGAGTCCTTTGTAGACCAGCGTCCGGCTCGACAGCGAGGCGACGTGGAAGTCTTCGATCCCAGCCTGCGCCACGGCCAGTTCGGCGCGTCGCCGCGCCAGATAGAGCGTGCGCTCGAAGGCGGGATCGTCCTCCGCCGGTCGCTCGAAGAGGATCTGCCAGATACCCGGCATCGTCGCCAGCGCCTTCTCCCCCAGGACCTCCGGGCGGACCGGGACGTTGCGCCAGCCGAAGGTGTGGACGCCTGACTGTTGGAGTGCCTTGCAGACGAGCGACCGCGCGAGCGCTGCCCGGCGTGGCTTCGGCGAGGTGAAGATCATCCCGGCCGCGATCGTCGCTTCATCAACAGGACGGCCGGTCAGGATTTCGGCCTCTCGGGCCAGCAGCCTGCCGGGTGTCTGCAGCATGATGCCGGCGCCGTCGCCAGT
Source organism: uncultured Chloroflexia bacterium (assembly GCA_963763325.1). Taxonomy (GTDB): domain Bacteria; phylum Chloroflexota; class Chloroflexia; order Thermomicrobiales; family CFX8; genus JBBECJ01. Next base: position 68,523 of record CAVXOL010000014.1, on the reverse strand, counting down.
CTTCGCGTCGGCGTCGACCGCGCCGCGGTGGGTCAGGTTGACGACTGCTTCGAGCGCCCGCTGGACGATGGCGTGGCTTGGCGTCCCAAGCAGGTCGGCGACGAACCCGGTTCCGCAGGCGTCGTGCTCGAAGGCCGGGTCATAGAGCGGCGCGGACGGATGCGGTTGCAGGTGGGTGACGTAGCTCTGGCTCACGGACCGATCCTCCCCAATGGCAATGCGGACCAGCGGCCACGACGGGCCGCATGATCGAGTGATGCTCAACGCCGGTAGCGAGCCAGTCCGGCTCGTCTCCGCGTAGGCGTTATTTGTGGGTTCGGTGGTGTGCTGCTGGTTGCCGGCTAGCGCCTGGCGTCAGTAGTCAACGCAGCGTGTTTGCAGTGGGGGGCCGCAGCGCTGGTCCTGGCGGGGAAATGGGAGTAGAAGATCGTCGTTGCATCTGGTGGTGTTAAGGACGGCTCTCGAGTTGGTGGCGGGATCATCGATGACTCCCCTTTCCATAAACGCGAAATTCTGCGATCGAAGATCGCATCCATCCGATCGTACGCGAGGATGTTCCTGCCTGGCATCGTGCGGCTGGCTGCAATTCGTGACCAAACGTTAGTCGTCCGGCACAACTGATCGTGTCTGATGCCCAGAGAATCAGTCTCTCAAGCCACGAGATCTGGCGAAACACGTCACATCGTCCGTTCAAGATGCCGGAATGAGGATTCAATCTGGCTTTCTGCGAAGTCCAGCGCTTTCTGGGCGACCGGCACAATCCCGGCTGGGAAAATTGCCCGTTGGGAACATAGACGGTACCGGCCAGCACGCTCCACGATAGCGATGAACCGGTTCACGACTGCGATGCTCCCGACGTTCAATCCACGACATTTCGAAGGGTGGAGGTGTGCCTTGAGTGAGGCAAGTACAGCCTGGATGCTGATGTCCACGGCGCTGGTTCTGTTCATGACCCGGCGCTGGGATTCTTCTATGGTGGGCTGGTGCGCTCGAAAGGCGCGCTGAACACGATGATGATGAGCGTTGCCGCGATTGGCTTCTTCTGCCTCAGTCGGGCGCTCCACAGTTACTCGTTGGCGTTCGCCGACTTCTGGGCCTGTTCGGCATGAGTGGTACTAAAGGCAGTCGGACGAATGGACCTACTCAGGAGCCACTGGTACGCGACAATGGGTCCTACTCGACATGAGGGAGGACTCATCATGACCAACGATATTGTGATCGTCGGCGGCGGTTTCGCGGGTTTCTGGGCGGCGCTGTCGGCCAGACGCGTGGCTGGCCGAACGGACAGTCGTGACGATGGTGTCGCGCGAGCCGGTGCTGCAGATGCGGCCCAGGCTCTACGAGGCGCATCCTGAGACGCTCGGAGTCGATCTGCTGCCGCTGTTGCGCGAGGCCGGTGTTCGCTTTGTCCAGGGAGAGGCAGTCGGGCTCGATCTGGATCGGCGCGCGGTTGGATTAGCGACCGGTCAGCGGCTCGACTATGACCGGTTGGTGGTTGCGACCGGCAGCGTCATGCAGCGACCGCCGATGATTGGCGCCGATACGGCCTTCGCGATTGATACGCAGGCTGAGGCGATTGCGTTCGACCGGCGGCTGAGTGAGATCGCGTGGGCGGCAAGTCATCCCTGCAATCGCGATCGTCGGCGCCGGATTCACCGGCATCGAGCTGGCGCTGGAGATGCGTGACCGGCTGGCGGTCCACGGCGGCGAGGCGGTCGCCGAGCGAGCGACGATCACGTTGATCGACCGGGCAGACGTCGTCGGCTCGGAGCTTGGTGCCGGGCCGCGAGCCGAGATTGAGGCGGCACTCGCAGACGCTCGGATCGATCTCGTCCTCGGGAAGACGGTCACGATGCTGGCGTCCGACCGTGTGACGTTCGCGGATGGTACGGCGCTTGACGTTGACGCCGTCGTCCTGACGACCGGAATGGCAGCGGCGCCGTTTGTTGGCCAGGTACCTGGCGAGCGGGACAATCTGGGACGGCTGATCGTCGATCGGATCGCTCCGGGCGCCGTCGGCACCGGACATCTTCGTGACCGGCGATGCCGCCGCCGCTGACACTGGCGATGGCCACCTGACGCTTCAGTCATGCCAGCATGCGCTCCAACTCGGTCGCTTCGCTGGTGAGAACGTTGCCCGTGACCTGCTCGGAATGCCGCTGATTCCGTACTCCCAACCCGCTACGTGACCTGCCTGGATCTGGGCCGCTCGGGTGCGGTCTTCACCGACGGCTGGGATCGGGAGGTGCGGGAGGCTGGCTGCGAGGCCAAGGCGCGCAAACGCAGGATCAACACGGTCGTCATCTACCCTCCTGAGAACGCGACTGGCCAGACGTTGCTGGAGCTGTCGAGGACAGCCCCGGCCTGAGCGCGCGGAATGATCCAGGAGGTCCATCGGTTAGCACAATGAGACAGTGTCGTCGTCACGAAGGAGGATCGCCAGATGAATCCAGCGGTACAGGAACAACTTCAACGGGGCGGCACGATCGATATCACGACGACCGGCCGGAAGAGCGGCAAGACGTCTCGGATTGAGATCGCCTTCCAGAACATCGACGGCACCGTCTACCTCTCCGGCCTGCCCGGCAAGCGCGACTGGTACGCCAACCTGGTCGCGAATCCTGCGTTCACATTCCACCTCAAAGGGGACGTGACCGCCGACCTCCCAGCCCATGCCCGCCCGATCACGGACGACGCCGAGCGCCGGGCCGTCCTGACACCGTTCACGGCCAACTGGAACTACGCCGAACGACCTCGACACGTGGCTGGCGCGAAGTCCGCTCGTGGCAGTGACCTTCGACGCGGATTGAGCCGATGTCCCGGGGGCTGCAGTGTTTACGGGCGGCGTCCCCAGACTGACCACATGACCGGTGACGGGTTGATGATTGACCCGTTGTCGAACCGCTCCATCTCTCGGTCGAAGTCCGCGCTCGCTCATGCCGGTCCTGGCCATGATCCCGTCGCGAAGCTGCTCGAGGTTGGCACGCAGCAGCGTTCCTCCGATCGATCCGCTCTGCCAGAGCACGACGCGACCCTCGGCATCGACATCGCTGAGGCCGAGCTTGCGAAGCCTTCCCGGCATCATTCGTCCCAGGCGCAGGTCGACACCACGCTCGGTCATGATCTCAAGCATTGCCTGGTTGAGCGGCAGAAACTCCTCGACGGGGTTGATCTCCGTGCCTGGCTGCATCGAGAGGCTGTCGAACTCCTCGGTCAGGAGCCAGCCGCCCGGCTTGAGCGCGCTGACGATCCGGGCCAGTGCGGCGTCGCGGCCTGGCAGGTGGCTCAGGACGAGCCGGGTGTGAACGAGGTCGAAGCTGGCTTCGGGCAGTGGATCGGTCGTGATGTCGTGGCGCATGACCTCGATCGGTGGTTGGTTCAGGGTATCGAGGAATCGAGTGTCGATGTCGGTCGCGACGACGCGCCCGCCGGGTCCAACACGCTCGGCAAGCCAGCGCGCGACCGTGCCACCGCCGGCTCCGACCTCCAGACACGACCAGCCTGGTCCGACGCCGAGCGCGTCCAGATGACGGAACGTCGTTGAATCGTAGAGCCGTGGCAGCGCGGTGAAGCGTGCCTCAGTCAATTGCTCGGCGGCGTTGTCGAAGACGTAGCGGGTGTCAGTACTGGTCATGATGCCTCCGTTGATTCGATCGCCAGTGTGTCGTGTCGGCATACCGCACTCTAGCGATCGCTGGGGGGCTTGCCTACTGTCCTATCCGGCGGTCCTTCACGGGATCGAGAGACATCGCCGCATCAGTGGCGTGATGTGCCCCATGGAGAGCCACATTGTCTGAACTCCATCAACAGGTAATGCGAACCCGTAATTCGCCCGGTGCGCGTCCGGATGCGCTCGACGACGATAGAAGCAGGCCCGCGCCGGGACGGACTGGCCGGGATCGACACTGATGTGATGGGAGGCGCAATGGCGCGCACGGACCACGAGCAGTATTGACGACGTCAACGGGCCTGGCCGAGCCGGTCAGTCGCGAGCGGCCGCAGGGACGACAATGGTCGTTCCGCAGGAAGCTGAAGGTCGGGCTACGGCATTCTGGCCGCTGTCGTGCTGGTGCTCGTTGTCGGAACGGTGACGATGAGCGCGGTTGGTGGCAACCACACGCTGCGGTCGGTGAGCTACGCGCAGGTTCCGCCCCACAGCGGGGACCATTCACCCGTCTGGCAGCGTTGCGGGTTCTACAGCGAGCCGGTCGGGAACGAGCACGCCGTCCACTCGCTCGAGCATGGCGTCGTCTGGATCACCTACGATCCCGAATTGCCGGCTGACCAGGTTGAGGTGTTGCGACAGCTCGCGCGGTCGGACGATTACGTGATCGTCAGCCCGTATCCGGGGTTACCAGCGCCGGTCGTCGTCTCCGCCTGGGAGCAGCAATTGCAGCTTGAGAGCGCGGCCGATCCGCGGCTTGGCCCAACCGTCGCCGAGTTCCGCAACAGCCCGCTTGCGCCGGAGCCGGACGGCGGCTGCGAGGGGCCGAACCTCTGGTTCTCCGGCAGCACCGGCGATCCGGCGTGATATGCAAAGCCATCGCAGCCCGAGCCAAGAGATGGCTCGGGCTGCGTGCGCGTGTGTCGGGAGTCGGACATACCATCACCTGATCAGACGGTGGATGCTGCTGGCCGGATGTTCTGGTTCATGCGGAAGACGTTGGTCGGGTCGTAGCGCGTCTTCAGCTCGACCAGCCGCTCGTAGTTCTCGCCGTAGGCGCGGCGCACCCGCTCCTCACCCTCGTCGCCGCCAAGTCGTTCACGTAGACGCCGCGCCTGAGAGATGCGGCTCGACGGCGGCGAAGAACTCGCGCGTCCAGCCGATGTTGCGGTCCGACTCCGCCGGGTCGACCCAGCTCGACAGGATCAGCACGTCGTAGCGCAGGTCGCGATGGTAGTAGGCCGTCGCCGTGCTTGGCGACCCGGCTGCCTGGCGCCGGCGAAGTCGGCGAACAGGATCGCCGAGAACGGCGACGGCACCTCGGCAGCGTGCTCGACGATCGCGTCGATCGCCGCGTCGCTGACCTGCGCTCGTCAGCCCCGACTTCCAGTAGTTCAGCCGGCCGTGCGGGAACGCCCCGTCCAGCATCGTCTGCATGCACCGGGAACGGGATCGGCGCGATCGTGTCGGCCACGGGCGGGCCGAAGCGCCGCAGCGGCGCCAGGACGCGCTCGCCCTCGTCCAGTGGTCCCGAGTAGCAGGCGACGATCGCGGCGACCAGGTTGCCGTCCGGCGCGGTCAGGATGCCGGCCGTAGCTGGTCAGCTCGTCGGGCGCGGAGGCGGTGAACTCGCGATAGAAGCGCAGGACGTCCCGGGCGCGCTCGAACGGATGGATGACCATCCCGCCGAGGACGGTCGTGACCGGGTGCAGCCGGTACTCGAACGAGGTCACGACGCCGAAGTTGTGCCCGGCGCCGCGCACGGCCCAGAACAGGTCCGCGTTCTCGGTCGCGCTGGCATGGCGCAGCTCGCCGTCGGCGGTGACGATGTCGACCGAGAGCAGGTTGTCGATCGCGAAGCCGTGCTTGCCGGTCAGCCAGCTCTGGCCGCCGCCGAGGGTCAGCCCGGCGATGCCGGTCGTCGAGACGGCGCCGCCGGGCGTCGCCAGGCCGAAGGCGTGCGTCTCGCGGTCGAGTTCGCCCCACAGGACGCCGGCTTCGGCGCGCACCGTCCGGGCGGCCGGATCGACCCGGATGCCCTTCATCGGCGACAGGTCGAGCATCAGCCCGCCGTCGCAGACGGCCTTGCCGGCGACGTTGTGGCCGCCGCCCTTGACCGAGAGCAGCAGGTCGTGCTCGCGGGCGAAGGTCGACGGCGGCGATGACGTCGGCCGCGCCGGCGCAGCGGGCGATCAGCGCCGGCCGGCGGTCGATCATGGCGTTCCAGACGGTGCGGGCCGCGTCATAGCCGTCGTCCTCGGGGCGGAGCAGCGGGCCACGCAGCCGGTCGCGCAATGCCCGGACGGCATCATCGCTCAGCACGTGCGTCGTTGGGATGGTTGATGTCACTGCCATCGTGCGCTCCTGTCCGTTGCTATCGCCGTCAGGGAGGAGAAACTCCCTCTTCTGCGACAGTAGCGACAGACGAGCGAGCTGACTTCCGGGTGTGTACCCATTCCTGTCATCGACCGGTTGTCGTGCCGTGGCGGGATGTACCCAGTTCGGGATCAGTGGCTCTCGTGGCGCAGGGCAAACGCGATCGCCTCGGCGCGGCTGTTGCACCTCGATCTTGCGGTAGAGGTTTTCGACGTGGCGCTCGACGGTGCGCACGCTGAGGAAGAGTCGTCTCGGCGATCTCAGGGTTGTTCTTCCCGGCACCGATCAGCCGGAGCACTTCAACCTCTCGTCTGGTGAGGCCGGATGTTGCGACGATCTGAACTGGATCGGGTGTCTCCTCGACCATCAGCCGGGCTGTCCAGTGCCTCGGCCATCCGCTGGAGCCGAACCATCCCGATCTTGCGCGCGGCGGCCAGCGCCAGTGCGTTCAACTCGCGCGCCCTGTCAATATCGCTTACGTCTCCGCGCTTGACCAACATGTCAGCCCACGCGTGTTGGGTGTGGGCGACGAACGGGCGCAGGCCCATCCGCTCGTTCAGTGCGAGTGCGTGCTCGAAATGTCGCTCCGCATCGTCCCAGCGCCCGAGCAGCGTGGCGAGCATTCCGAGGAACCGGGAGACGGCGCCCAGGTGCGTGACTTCGACCAGGACGGCCATCAGCCGGTCGGAATATGGCAGCAGCAGATCATAGAGCAACTGGGCCTGTCTGGGTCTCGGGTCGCCCAGGTTGACGCAGGCTTCCGCCAGCACTGCGAGCGCGTCCAGCCAGCGTTCAGTGACCGGCACATCGGCGAAATCCCGCGCTGCCATCTCATCGAAGAGTGCTCCAGCGTCTTCCCGCCCGAGTTCGACCGCCAGCAGCACCCGCAGGGCGTGCCGGGTCTTCCAGACGGTATGCACATCAGTCAGGGGTTCGAGTGCGGCAGCGATTTCATGCAGGCGTCCCTGCTCGCGCCGCAGATACAAGAGGGGCCACGGCGAGTATGTGATCGGCAACTCGCCGATCGCAAGCACGAAGGATTCTTCAGCGGCGGCATAGTTGCCCTCACGGAGCGCGAACTGCGCGCGGAAGTTATCGTCGCTCCATGCCTTGAAAGGAGTTGGCACCGTTCGCGACTGCTCCAGACTCATCTCGAACGCGCGACGCTCACGCTCCAGATCACCGGCCTCGGCGTGATCCCAGAAGAGCATCACACTTCCCCACCATCCGAGTTCGGTATCGCCTGCGTCCTCGGCCAGAGTCATGGCTTCGGTCGCGAGCGCTATCCGCTCGTCCAGGTTGTCATGCGTCGCACAGGCGACGCGCTTGGCGAGTAGTGCGAATGCCAGCGTCCCGGGATCACCAAGTCCTCCGGGCAATCGCGACCGCTTCGTCACTCAGGCGGCGAACACGGCTGGAAGGGTCGACCCGCAGTCGAGGATTGTGCGGGAGGTCCGTGTCGTTGCGGTCGATCGCGAGACGCGCGAGAACGCGGGCTCGTAGCATCGAGTCGTCTGTCCCGAGTCGAGCGAGTGCCTCTTCGAGCAGCGCAACCTGCTCAGCGCCGCTCGGCGTTGTCATCAGGTTGCTGGCCGGCGAACCCGAGGGCAGCACGGGCCAGATGCTCGCCGGAACCGGCGAGCCGCGCGAGTTCGGCGGCGCGCGTGAATGTCTCGCGCGTGGCGGGCGAACCCCAATTGCTTCGTTCCGCGAGTATCCTCGCGTTACCGATCTCCAGAAGCAGATCGCATTTACGGAGGATGGTTGCTTCGGGTATGAGATCGAATACCTGTAGCGCCCGCTCGTAGTGTTCGACGGCGTTCTCCCAGGCGAACAGCGCCATTGCCCGCTCGGCTGCCTGAATCGTATAGGTCAGCGCCTTTTCAGTGTCACCGAGCGGAGCCGACTGGAAGATAGTGATAGGACAGCTCATCGAGTGGTGGATCTGCGTCCGGTGCGGTCAGCGTCTCCAACGCCTGGCCGGCCCTCCAGTGCAGTCGTGTTCGCTGGCTTGGAGGGAGCATGTTGTAGATGGTGTCCTGGACGAGCGCGTGGTGGAAGCGGAAGGTACTGAGTGTCGCTCCGGCGTCGATGAGTCGTGCCTGGACTGCGTCGTCCAGTTGCTCCAGAATTGCCTCAACCGGTTGCTCGCTCACCGCCGCCAACGTGCGCAGCGAGAACTCGCGGCCGAGAACCGACGCAATCGACAACACCTCCTGACAATCCTTCGGAAGGCGACGGAGACGCTGGCCGATGACATCTTTGACCGTCTCCGGGACGTGGAAGTGCAGACCGCCAAGGGCCGCACTCCGGGTTAACTCTCGTTCGGCATTGAGAAAGCGCGCGATCTCCGTTACGAAGAACGGGTTGCCCTCCGTCTCGTGCTGGACCACATCGACGATCCGTGCGGGTAACGCAGTTCCGACGACCGAGGTGATGACCTCTCGGGTTTCATCGTGGGTCAGGCCGCCCAGAACGACGCGCATACTCCCGTGGTGGCGCGTCAATTCTCCGAGAGTGTCCGACAGTGGATGTGCATCCCCTACCTCAACGTCGCGATACGTTCCCAGGATCAGCAGCGGAACATCACGCGCATGCTGGGCAATGAACTGCAGCAACAGCAGCGATGACGTGTCTGCCCAATGTAGATCGTCGAGGACGATCACGACTGGTGCGTCACCGGCTACTGCTTTCAGGAAATGCGTGACGGAGTCGAAGAGTCGGAAGCGGGCCGCCTCTCCACTGCCGGTCGATGGGCTGCGCTTGTGCCCGAGTCGCACACGCAACTCGGGCACGAGCTGAGTGACATCCGTGTGGGACGATCCCGAGCAGGCGGAGCAGCGCGTTGGCATCGCGATCGCGTTCAATCGAACGAATCACCTGGACCCAGGGCCAATAGGCCGGTGTGCCATCCCATTCATCGCAGGCGCTCCAATGCGCCTGACAACCCAATGTTCTCGCTTCGGCGATGAATAGCTCAGCCGTGCGCGTTTTGCCGATGCCGGGTTCGCCGCTGAGCAGGACGATTCGCGTGTGACCAGCAAGTGCCTGATCGAGTGCCTGCCGCATGAGCGCAAGCTCGCGCTGGCGACCCGCGAACGGGATCTCCGCCGAGCGGCGTTCCGCATGGTGTTGCGCGGACGGCGAGTCGTGCATGGCGTACCACGATCGTCGGTGAACGGAGCAGCAGAACTGGCGTCGATACCCCATCTTGACGAGTGAGGACAATTCCGTCAAGCATCAGCCATTTCCGGTTGTGCGCAGGGACATCGTGCTGGAAATCCTGCGCATGGTGGGCTGGTCGATCCGTCCCTCGAATGGAGTCCGGTGTCCGCTCAATGATGTCGTTATCCGGACGCTGTTCTGGGACAGAAGCGCCGTCTGGCCGGATTGGCGATCGTTCTGAGTCGGTGTTTGGCGGTGTCAGCACCCGATGTCGGGGTGTGTGTCGTGGCCGGCACCGTTTCCGCATCTGACGATGGGGAGGCAAGCCAACCGAGCAGCACGAGTGTGATCAGGATCAGCAGTAACCCAAGCATCTGCGGCATCGAGATCATGATGTCGAGGACGAGCCAGTTGCCGGCCAACGCTGCCACCGGATACATGAACTCGGCGAGGGTGGCGTGGGACGCTTTGGTTCCCTCCAGCCCGCGATAGAAGAGCAGGACGGCCACCAGTCCAGGGCCGAGCGCGGCGACAGTGATCCTGACTGGTGCGGCAGCGATGCCGCTGACCGCCTGTTCCAGTCCTCCACTGCCGGCAGCGACGGCGGCAACCAGCGGTAGTGCCAGTAGCAATCGAATCGCGGTTAACGTCACGTACGAGAGCCGCGCCAGCGCGATCCGGCCGAGAACGGTGCCGGATGCCCAGAGTGTGGCCGCCCCGAGCGCGTAGGCTGCCGTCGCTGCGTCGCCGGCAGCGAGCATCGATCGCGGATCCAGCATGCCGAACGACAGCAGGTACGCTCCCACCAGGGCAGCCGCCAGGCACGGCCAGTAGGCGCGCGAAATACGCTCCTTGAGGATGGCCAGCGCGAGGATGACGACGATCAGTGGCTGTATGTTCTGCAGCAGGCTCGCGGTCGTTGGGTTTCCTGACGAAAGCGCTTTCGTGAACAGGAGCGCTGCGCCGGCGGACGCTCCCCAGCCAATGGCGAGCAGGACTGCCCAATCGCGGCCAGTCAGCCCCCTCAGTCGCTTGCGATGGGCGAACGCGACGGGTATGGCGAACAAGGCCAGTAACAGGTGCTCGGCCAGCACGATCGCAGCAATTGACATCTCGCCCAGCAGTGGGCGCCGGAGCAGCCCCTCAGTGCCGAGCAGTGTTGCCGCCAGCGCGATGCTGAGGAAGCTGAGCGTTGTCGGTGAGACCTTCGGGACCGCGTGTGGGATGGATCTATGCACGTAAGCGTTCCCTTCGTCAGGTTCTCCGGTTCATCCGGCCTGACCTTAATCTGGACCAGGAACGCCCAGACGACCACGAAGAACCGCTCGGCGAACTCACAGTTCCGCTCACAGTTTCGATGTACCGAAGCTGGTTGTCGGTATGCGGTCTCTTCGCCCTGAGGCAGCTGACGAACTACTTGCGTATGAGCGTGCCGGCCCGTACGATGGCCGGACCACCGGTGACGGACACTGCGGATGGAGATGGCAAATGCGACTTGTACGGATCGTGACGACGATATCGGCGCTGGTGTTACTGGCCGCTGGTGCGCTACAGGTAGCCGCTGAGTCACCGGCGAGCGACGCCTTCGAGCGAACCTGGATGCGGACTGACAAGCCCGTTGCCGACGATCTCGTCGATCGCACCTGGATGTGGGGCGATGAACCCTTCACCGCTGCACGCGATGAAGCCTATGCCGACGCGCCCGGTGGCACCCGGATGGTCCAGTACTATGACAAGAGCCGGATGGAAGACAACTCCTATCGGGGTAGTGATCCGTGGGATGTCACGAACGGTCTGCTGGTGACTGAATTGATTACCGGCCAGATGCAGATCGGCGACGATCAGTATGAGACACGGAATCCGGCTGACATCCTCGTCGCCGGTGATCCATCGAGTCTTTATGTTCCGACGTATGCTGCACTCGCCTCGCTGATGGATGATTCGCCACACGATCTTGACTCGCTCATCGCGACGACGGTCTCACACGATGGCGCGATTGGGAAGGCACCGCAGTTGTCGGCCTACGGCGTCACAGCCGCGCATCTGGTCGACGAGACGGATCACACGGTTGCGTCACCATTCTGGGAATTCATGAATTCGTCCGGGCCGGTGTATGAGGATGGCCAGGTGGTTAACGACCTGCTCTTCCTCAACCCATACTATGCGACGGGATTCCCGCTGACCGAGGCGCACTGGACGCGGGCGGTCGTCAACGGCACCGAGACCGACGTGCTGGTCCAGGCGTTCCAGCGCCGTGTCCTGACCTACACGCCGTCCAATCCAGCCGGCTGGCAGGTTGAGTCGGGCAATGTCGGGCGGCACTACTATGAGTGGCGCTACGAAACCGAGGAGCCGGGCGAGACGCCAACTGCGGAACCAACCGAAGAGCCGACTGAAGAACCAACCGAGGAACCGACCGAGCCGCCAACCGAGCCGGTGTGCGATCCGGCCTATCCAGACTTCTGTATCGCGCCACCACCGCCAGATCTGGATTGTGACTCTGATGCACTTAACGGTGAGAATAACTTCACCGTCCTTGCGCCCGATCCGCACGACTTCGACATAGATGGTGACGGCGTCGGATGCGAAGCGGCCGAAGACTCGGGTGGCGACAATGTCGGGGTTATCGGGGAGCACGGCCCCGATCCGGAGTGGGACGGGCCGGTCAAGGTGATCGACACGAACGTGGCCGGCGCACTCGTCTGCATCTACGATCCCACCAGCGTCACCCAGGACGGCAAGCCGGTGGTATTCACCGAGGACGACTGTGAGCGTCTGCTCGTCAGTGGCAAGGACGGGGGCGGTGCGGGACAAGGCTCACCCGAGACGTACTTCGCCAACCTGGGAGACGAGAGTACCGCCGGTATCGAGTTCACCGACGACACGAGCGAGCTCAGTGTGGTCGTCCAGGTCGATGGGCTGATGGCCGGGGCCGAATACCGCGCCGCGATCGCCGGGCTTGGCGGCTGCGACCTCAACTTCGACGATGATTGCGACGATCCCGGCGAGACGGTTGGCGGGCTGAATGCCGTCTGCTCTCCGGATGCCGGCGCGACGCTCCCGAACGATTTCTCCGGGAAGGTACTCGTCGACCTCGGCGCAGCGACGGCGGGCGATGATGGCGAACTGTTCATCACGTTCGAGGACATTCTGCCCGCCCCGACGGTACAGGCGCTTGGTGACTTCGAGGACGACGTCGTCGTTGTGACCGATGAGGCGGGCGTGATCGTCGCCTGCGGCCATATCGAGGCCGGTAACCTCGTACTCGAAACACCAGAAGAGGCCGCTGCACGCCTTGGCGCGATCATCGTCGGCGTAACGGACGCTGACGGCGACATTGCATTCGGCCTTCCGGCCGGTGACTACGTCGCGGTTGTTACTGCTGATGGCTACGAATTCGCTGTCGAGGAGTTCACGCTCGAGGATGGCGAGGTCGAAGTCAACGAGGTCAATCTCGTCAGCGAGTAACGGGACATCAGAGGACGAACCAGTTTCACTGGTTGTCATCAACGCCGGCGGCAAACTGCCCGCCGGCGTTGTCATGCATGGTCATGGTATCGGTGTGACATCGTCGGTCAGCGCCATTTGGAACTGCACCGCTCTCACAGGAGACATGATTGAGATTTGTCGCAGGCGAAGTCGCGCTATTGCGCATCCTCAAAGGGAAAATCGTGCCTGTAGGATGCCGAACTGGTCGCTCTTCCGGGCCAAATTCGTGTCGTTTCAGGAAGTGTGTGCATTGTACTTGCGGTAGCGAACGGTTGGAGGCGTGCCGAGTCCTGCGGCGCGTTCGCTTCCAGCATCAGCGGCATGCCATGCCTGGTGGCCCGGTGTGGTGGTCAGAGTGCCGTTGGATGTCGAGTCGATGGGGCCTATGTGATGGGCGAACGCACGAACTGCTGAGGCGTTCGCTGTAGGGAGGAAGCAGTGTTGCGACGACTAGGAGCCGTGCTTGTCGCGGCCATGCTCGTGGTGCTGTCGGTGGGATCGGCGTTTGCCCTTCCGACCGAAGAGCAGCTCGAGCCGGTCGACCCGATCGAGGGTTGCACCTATTTCGATGTCACTGGTCACAACCTGTGTGACGAGTTCGAGGCATTCTGGGAAGCACATGGCGGGTTGCCGGTCTTCGGTTACGCGCTGACGGAAGCCTACGACGAGGTCAACCCGGACACCGGCGAGACCTACCTGACACAGTATCTGGAGCGGCAGCGCTTCGAGCTGCACCCGGACAACGAGGGCACGGTTTATCACGTGCTGCTGGGTCGCCTCGGCGCCCAGATGCTCGAGATCAACGGGCGCAACTGGCACGCCTTCCCGAAGGCGAACCCAAGCGATGAGCACTACTTCCCGGAGACCGGCCACGCGATCGCGCCGGAGTTCTGGGAGTACTGGTCCACCCACGGACTCGAGTACGGTGACGAGGGCGTCTCGTTGCGTGAGTCGGTGCTGCTGTTCGGCTACCCGATCTCCGAGCCGGAGATGGAGACGAACCCGGACGGTGACACGGTCCTGACGCAGTGGTTCGAGCGTGCCCGCTTCGAGTGGCACGAGGGCGAAGACGGCGGGTTCGTCCTGCTTGGCCGCCTCGGCCATGAGCTGTCTGTCAGCGATGATCCGCCACAGGGTCCTGAGGTCATTGCCGAGGGGCTCGACAACCCGCGCCACCTGACGATTGATGCCGATGGCACCGTCTGGGTCGCCGAGGCCGGTGCTGCAGGCGAAGCGTGCGTCACGGTTGGCGAAGGCGAAGAAGAGTTTCAGGCCTGCTACGGCATGACTGGCTCGGTCACCAACGCGATGACCGGTGAGGTGCTGGTCGAGCTGCCGTCGGTTTCTGACCCGAGCGGCGCGTTCGCGTCCGGCCCGCACGATGTCGCCGTCACTGATTCCGGTGAGGTCTACGTCGTGATGGGTGAGAACTTCCTGCCGGCCGAGATGACGCCGGAAGGCATCCCGGCCGAGGCGTTCGGCATGCTGCTGCACGTCGCCGAGGACGGCACCTGGGAAGTTGCCGCCGACCTGATGGCCTACGAGGCCGAAAACAACCCGGCTGCCGAGACCGAGACGGTCACCGATGGCCAGCCGGAGATCCACAGCAACCCGTACGGCGTCACGGCCGTTGGCGAAACGCTCTACGTCGCTGACGCGGGAGCGAACGCCATCTTGAAGGTCGAGGCCGACGGCACGATCACGACGTTTGGCGTTCTCGATCCGATCGAAGTCCCGACGTTCGACGAGGAGGGGCAGCCAACTGGCGAGACGCGGATGGCCCAGCCGGTCCCAACCGACGTCGCCGAGGGTCCGGACGGCGCGTTCTACGTGACGACGCTGGGCGGAGAGGTAATGGGCTACGCTCAGGTCGTGCGGTTTGAGGATCTTGACGGCGACGGCGACGCGCTCGAAGAGGGCGAAATGACCGTCTACGCCGAGGGCTTCTCGAACGCGGTTAGCGTTGATGTCGACGCTGGCGGCAACGTCTACGTCGCGCAGCTCGTCAACGACTTCGCGACCGCCAACCCTGGCGATCCGACGACGCTGGTTGGCGCGGTCGTGGTGATCGATGTCGACGGCGCCCAGACCGAACTCTTCGAGGGCGACCTGCTCGCCGTCGGTGGCGTGACGGTTAACTCGACCGGGACGGCCTACGCGACGATGTTCAGCGTCTTCCCAGGCGCTGGCCAGGTCGTCAGCCTGGCTGAGCCGGAACTGCCTGCCGAGTAATCTCGGTCAGCATTCAATACAACGGGGTGGGCACACTGCCCGCCCCGTTGTTGTGCACGGCAGCTGCAACAGCCAGCTGTCGATCTGGCCGGCTCCAGAACGATTACTCATCGACGGCATGGACGAGGAGCGTCTCTGCGCGTACGCTCGTGCCCTCGAAGGCGAGATCGTGAAGGAGGAACAGATGGCGCAGGCCCACGCGATACAGACGACGGACATCATGTCTGCCCACCTCGGCTGGGTGCTGACCCATGACGTGGCCGCTCGCGATGGCCGGTTGTTGCTATCGAAGGGTGCCTTGCTGGATCAGGCCGCGTTGGACGCCTTTGTGGAAGCTGAACCAGGCGAGGTGCATCTCCTTGAACTCGCGCCCGACGAATTGCATGAAGACGTTGCTGGATCACGGGTCGCTCGGGCGGTCGCAGGAAGTGGCATCAGTGTCTCCGGCCCGATGCAGAGCCGTTACGACCTGGTTGCCGAGGCGAAGGGTTTGCTGCGTGTCGAAGCTGGCCTGCTCCGCGCCATCAACCGCGTCGAGGGGATCACCGTCTACAGCGCTCTCGATTGGCAGCCGGTCACGCCGGGGACGGTGATTGCGAGTGTCAAGATCACGCCGATCGCGATACTGGGGTCGCAGGTTGGCACAGCGGAGCATCTCTGCCAGGACGCGACGACACAAGTGCTCCACGTCGTGCCGTTTCAAGCGAAGCGAGTTGCCGTCCTGACGACCGAGAAGTTGGACGCCGAGCAGCGTGCGCGTTTCCAGACGGCGATCGAGCGCAAGCTGCGTTGGTACGGCGCGGAGTTGACCGACCTGCGTGTTGTCGAGGCTGCGGCCGGAGATGTCGCCGAGGCGCTGGGCGCGTTCCTGCACGATGGCAACGAGGTCGTGCTGGCGGCAGGCGGCAACACGATCGACCCGCTCGACCCCATCGAACTGGCGTTGCCGCTGGTTGACGCGCAGATCGTCCATCGCGGTGCTCCGACGCGCGGGAGCATGTTCTGGCTGGCCGAGGCCGGCGAGGTGCCGATCGTCAACGTCGCGTCGGTGCGGATGCTCTCCGCGACGACCGCTGCCGACGCCTTCTTGCCGATGCTGATGGCCGGCCACCGCGTGACGCGAGACGACATCATCGACATCGGCGTCGGTGGCCTGCCCGGCAGCGCGATCCGCTTCCGCTTCCCGCCGTACGATGCCGAAGATGCGAGTTGATGGGGTACGGTCATGCGAGTCCCTGCTCGATCGCGAGCCGAGTCGCAGCCGTGCGGGACGAGACGTTGAGTTTGGTGTAGATCGCGGTCAGATGAGTGTTGACCGTGCGCCGGGCGATGACGAGTTGTTCTGCGACCTCGGCGTCGGTCATCCCTTGAGCCACGAGCCGCAGCACATCCATTTCTCGGGGCGATAGCCCGAACGGAGTGCTGGATGCCGCTGGTTGCGCGTGTCGCGCCAACGACGCTGGTTCGATACTGAGCGCCTGCTCCATCGCTTTGGCGAGCGTCAGCGCGTTGCCTGCTTCGAATTCGGCAGCATAGGCCGCTTCCCCAAGCGCCGCACGCGCCGTCGCGACTGTCTGATCGTAGCCGCGCGGGGCCTCCGCAACCGCGAATTCAACGGCTATCGCCTGTGCCGCGCCAATCAACCGAACCGCCTCGGTCGCGTCGCCCGACGCGAGCAGTGTCTGTGCAATGCCGATCAACTCCCACCGTGCGGTGACCGGGTCAACCTGGTTCCAAATGAGTCTGAGGCTCTCCTGGTAGCGTGACATGGCAAGTGGATACTCGCCCAGCCTGCGAGCGACATGGCCCATGCTGTCCAGGGTTGCCGCGATCCACCATTCATCGCCAAGCTCTCGGAACAGACCGAGTGACTCGTTAAGCGCAACCATCGCGCGGTCGGTCTCTCCAACCTCGGTGAGACACGTCCCCATGTGGGTCAATGTGCGACCGAGCCATAACGTATTGCCGATGGATGCGACACTGCGCCACTGCGACCTCTCCGAGAGACGCTGCCCTGGCGTAGTCCTTCTCCACATTGGCGATAATGGCAGCCGCATGAAAGGTCGCTCGTGCAATGGTGAGTGGGTCGCCGATCAGGCGCGCCTCGCTCTGCTGAGCAGTCAGCAGTTCCTGCAGTCGCGCGTGATCTAACTGTACCTCCGCCAGGCCGGTAGCCCGGAAAAGCAGTTCGAAGCGCAGTTCAGGCGGCGCATCCTGCCCCGCCTCAAGGAGTCGTTCGACCCACTCCCGGCCTTCCTGGACATGACCGAAGCGCTGCCAGAAATCTCCGATCGCGGCGCCGAGTCGCATGCCGAGGTCGATCCGTCCCCCGGCAATTGTCCAGCGCAGCGCAGCGCGTAGATTGTCATGTTCGATTTCGAGCCGATCCATCGACGCACGACGTTCGAGCGTGTCCTGCTTCGGCCGTTCCGCTTCCGCAAACGCCACGAAATATTCAGCGTGACGCCGTTGGGCAGCCGTGGTTTCCCGCAGAGCGTGCAACTGCTCGCGAGCGAACTCGCGGATCGTCTCCAGCATCTCGAAGCGTGGTTCTTCCGCGTCGCTCGCAATCCGGCGCACGAGACTGTGATCGACGAGCGCAGTCAGGCCATCGAGGACATCTCCGTCGATGGTGACGACCTCGCGTGCCGTTTCCAGCGTCCAGCCGCCGGAGAAGACCGAAAGCTGGCGGAAAAGCGCCTGCTCGTCAGGAGCCAGCAGGTCGTAGCTCCAGGCGATCGCGCTCCGCATCGTCTAATGCCGAGCGGGAGCATCGCGTGGCCCGTCAGTCAGGATGGTCAGGCGGCTTGCGAGCGATGCGAGCAGGCTGGCCAGTGAGAGGACTTTCAGGCGGGCCGCCGCCAGTTCCAGCGCCAGCGGCAAACCGTCGAGACGACGGCAGATGCCGGCTACGACCGGCGCGTGCTGCTCGGTGAGCACGAAGTCGGGACGCACGGCCCATGCGCGAGCGACGAAGAGGCTGACTGCTGGACTCTGCGCGACGACTGCTACCGAACCGGCAGTTCCGGCATCAGGCAACGCCAGTGGCGAGACGGGGTATTCCTGCTCGCCAGTGACTCGCAACGGCACACGGCTCGTCACGATAATCTGAAGTTGCGAGCAGTCAGCGAGCAGCGCCGAGATCGTCGGAGCCGCTGCAACGACATGCTCGAAGTTATCGAGGACGAGGACGATTTCGCGCTTCTCTAGCCAGTCCCGCAGCCAATCCTCGACCGGCCGGTCGGCGGGTCCGTTGACACCCAGGGTCTGGGCGATCGCGGGAGCGACGAGCGCCGGATCGGTGAGCGGGGCGAGAGGCACGAAAGCAGAGCCATCCTGAAAGCTCTCACATGCCCTGGCTGCTACTTCGAGGGCGAGTCGCGTCTTACCGACACCGCCCGGACCGACCAACGTGAGGAGTGCGACCTCGCCACCAGACAGGAGCGCTACGATGGCGGCCACGTCCGACTCTCGTCCCACCAGCGGAGTGCGCGGACGTGGCGACGGCTGACGACGGTCGTCGGGGCGCTTGGTAGCCACGATGGACCATCCTTCTGATGTCGATCAGGACTGACGCCTGCGGCCATCTTGCGGCCGCTGAACCGGCAACGTCAAGATGCCAGTCCTGGTTGCCCGGACTGGCGAGCATGACACATTGACGATTTCGCCACGTTCAACGCCTATATAAGTGAAGGCGTCATCAGGCAGATCGCGATGGGCACCGGATCGTGCGGTGGAACCGGACACCCCGACAACCCCAGCCTGCTGATAGGACGATCTCCGATCGCCGGAGCCCGAACACGGCTCCGGACGTGTCGGATGACGTGCTGGTCGCGGCCGCACTGGCACAGCCCGAAGCCTTCAACCTGCTCTACGAGCGGTATGTCCGACAGGTCTACCGTTACTGCTACCTCAGGCTGGGTAGTCGGGAAGCCGCCGAAGACGCCACCAGCCAGGTGTTCCTCGAGGCGCTGGCTGGACTCAGGGGCTATCGGGGTGGGGCGTTTGCCGGCTGGCTGTTCAGGATTGCCCAGCATACCGTCGCCGACAGCCGTCGACGCACCCGGCGCGACAAGCCGCTCGTCCCGCTGGCCGCCGCTGACAACGTCTCCGATCCCACCCAGCAGGCATCCGACGAGACGGTGGCGATTCGTGCCGCCTTGCAGGAACTGCCCACTGACCAGCGAGCCGTGATCGAGCTGCAACTGGCCGGATGGTCCAGCGAGCAGATCGGCGCGGCGCTTGGGAAGAGCGCCAGCACGATCCGGATGGCCCGCGCCCGCGCGCTCAAGCGCTTGCGGGTGGAACTTGCCGACGAGATCACGATGCAACAGGGAGAACTGACGTGGTGAGGCATGCGCGCAACGAGGCGCGCCTGATCGAGGAGTACTGGTCCGCGGTCGAGCGGGACGCGCAGGCGGCGCCGCCGGTCGAGCTTGACCCGGCACTGGCACATCTCATCAGGCGGCTGGACCGTGATGCCCAGTTGCCTGACCCGTCCGACCAGTTCGTCGGCGAGCTTCGCGCACAACTGCGTGCATCGGCACCGGCCAGTGCATCGGGCTGGACCCGACCCGCCCTCGATCTCCGACGCGCCAAACAACCGACAGATACGAAAGACGAGGAGATAGATATGTCCCGTTCGAGTGGAACACCAGATGCGGTCCCGCTCCCTGCGGGCCAGCGAAACTGGATGCGCGAAGCACTCAAGCTCGCGGCGGCCGCGATCGTCTTCGTCGCGATCGGCTCAATCCTGACGCTGCTGCTGCGCGATGATGACGACGGCAGCAACATCAGCAACCCAGCTACCATGCCGACGGAAACCGTCCAGCCCGCGCCAAGCCCGACAATCGCTCCGACACAAACACCGACGCTGTCACCGACTCCCGAAGCCACATCAACCACGCGGGATGTCGTCACCGCTACTGAGGTGGTCGTCCCGTTCCCGACCGCCCTGCCGGCTGTCGCGCCTTCGTCACTACCGGAGATCGGCGAGGTCGCAGCATCGATTACGGTCGGGACCGATCCCCAGGATCATGGGATCGCCTACGCAGCCGGTGCGATCTGGGTCAGCAACTCGGCTGACGGCACGGTCCAGCGCATCGACCCAGCGACCAACGAGGTCGTCGCGACGATTGAGGTCCGACCAGCCATCGGGCCGCAAGACTACGACCCGTTCATGGTGGCTACTGACGGCGACGAGATCTGGGTGCTTGACGGCCTGGACTCCTCGCTCGACGGCGAGTTGACGTTGAGCCGGATCGATCCGACGACGAATCAGGTCGTCGATTCCTTCCCCGTTCAAACGCCCGAAGGTTCCTCTATTGATGGTCGATTCCTGGCAGTTGCGGATGGCGCGCTGTGGATCTCCGACTGGAACAATAATCAGGTTAGACGGGTCGATCCAGTGAGTCAGGCTGTCGTGGCGACGATTCCGGTCGAAACCCCGGGAGGGATCGTCTTCATGGCCGACAGCGTCTGGGTTGCCAGTCGAGACGCCAACCGCGTCGTCCGGATCGATCCGACGACGAACGAGGTGGTGGCCTCGATCGCGACGGGACGGTTCGTGCTCGGTATCGAGCCGGGCGAGGATGTCCTCTGGCTGTCCGCGGCAGACGACGAGGTACTGCAAGCCATCGACCCCGCCACCAACCAAATCGTGACGACGCTTGCGCTACCGGCCGAGACAGACGGTGAGGTCGTCTCAGCCGGTGTGATCGTGGTTGAACCCGGAGCGGTCTGGGTCACGATGCTCTCCGGCAACCTCTACCGCCTCGACCCGACGACGAATACCTTCACCGGCATCCTCAGCACCGAGGGCCGGATTGATGTCGCCGCTGAAGGATCTCTCTGGGTCGTCTCGCCGAGCGGCGACACGATCGAACGGGTCAACGTCGCGCAATAGCGGCGCCGATGCATGAATGAACCAAAGAACAACGCACTTCGTCGAGATGACCAATACGCAGACAGGCGTCCGGTTTCTGATCCGGTTTCCGGGTCAGGACGTGATGTCGCTCGATGCCGGACGCGTGGTGGACGACTTCAACGTCAACCCGCCCGAGTGGATCTTCTTCGCCGGTCGGATGACGTTCAGTGATCGGATGTGACAGATCCTCGCATGATGAGGCCGTCGTCCGGGGGCGTTAGCGCATCGCTTCGCGCTCGCGCCCCTGGTCGATGATGCGCTGGATCGGGTATGGGCGCGGGAAGTCGTGGCCGGCGCGGATCTCCAGCAGGACCGGGCCGGTCGCGGAGAGTGCGTCGTCCCAGGCGGCGTCGACCTGGTCGGGGCGCTCGACGCGGATGCCGCGTCCGCCGAGCGCTTCGGCATAGGCGACGAAGTCGACGGGCGGGACATCGGTCTTGTAAGTCCGATTGAAGGCGTGCTTGAGCGAGTAGTAGATCATCCCGATCGTCTGGTCGGCGTGGACGGCGATGACGACCGGCAATCCCAGCGCGCAGATCGTCGCGAAGTCGTTCGAGCCCATCAGGAAAGCGGCGTCGCCGACGATGCCGACGATCTTGCGGTCGGGCCGGGCGATGGCGGCGCCGAGGACGCCGGGAACGACGTAGCCCATCGCGCCCCAACTGCCCGATTGCAGGTGCGAGAGTGAGTTGAAGGTAGGAAGCTGGACCGGCGCCCAGATCTTGACGTTGCTGACGTCGCTGATGACGATCGTTTCGGGTGTCATCTTGCTGGCCAGGCTCTCCAGCGCAACGCTGATCGGCCACGGATTGCCGTCCCGATAGCGGTCGATCTCGGCTGTGATGCCGGCCTTGAAGAGCCGCTGGGCGGTCGCGCAGTGGTCGAGAACGGCTGGATCGCTGGAACGCTCGCGGGTGGCCTGGATGATCGCGCGCAACGTCGTTGCGAGGGCATCGACCGAATCGGCGTCCAATGTGCCCGTCGCCGACGGCACGTCGACTGCGTCGATGATGACGAACCGCTCGTCCGATGAGTTGCGTCAGCCCGACGCCACCTTCGGTCCCGCGTCGAACGCCGACGCCGATGACGAGGTCGGCGTCGTCGAGAGTCGTGTCGACGAACTCGCTGCTGTTACCGGCCCGCCAGAGTCCCCAGCGAGAGCGGGTGGACGGTCGGCATCGCGCCGTGCGAGTCCCAGAGATGCGCGACCGGCGCCTGGAGATGCTCGGCCAGGCCGACGAGCGCGTCGCTCACCTCGGGCCAGAACGCGTTCTTGCCGGCAACGATCGCGATTGAGTTGGCGGCGTCGATCCGTTCGACGATGACGCTGATGTCCGTTTTCGACTCCGGATGGGCGTCTTCTCGCGCGGTGTCAGACACCTCGATCTCGCCTGCCGTCAGCGCGCTGACGGCGATCTCGACGTGGACCGGTCCGGGTCGCCCCTGAGTCGCGATCTCGAAGGCGCGGTCGATGGCAGCGGAAATCTCGCTGGCGTCTTCGATCCGT
The DNA here is from genome assembly GCA_963763325.1 of uncultured Chloroflexia bacterium. Classification (GTDB taxonomy): domain Bacteria; phylum Chloroflexota; class Chloroflexia; order Thermomicrobiales; family CFX8; genus JBBECJ01. Next base: position 46,164 of record CAVXOL010000014.1, on the reverse strand, counting down.
ACCGATGACTTCGTGACCGGCTCGAAGACCTTCTGGAGCACGTCCGGATCATCGACGCCGTGGAACGCCTCCTGTGGCGCGCCGGCCGGGACGCCGCCGCTGATGTGGACGATCGGGACACCGGCTGCGTAGGCCCCGGCGATGCCGGACAGACTGTTGGTCGCTCCCGGTCCGGCTGTCACGAGCACCACACCGGGTTTGCCCGTGACGCGGGCGTACAGCTCGGCGGCGATTGAGGCGTTGTTCTCGTGCATGACGGTCACGATGTTGATGTCGGGCGCGTCCGCGAGTGCGTCATACAAATAGATGACGTGGTCGCCATCGAGGCCGAAGATCGTCTCGACCCCGTTTCGCTGGAGACAGGCAACGACTGCCTGAGCCGGTGACTGGCGCATGGATGGACGACCTCCCTACGATGGAAATGGAAGCAAACCTTCGACTCTCGTGCGCGCACAGTATAGGCGCATTCCAGATCGATATCGCAGGTACAGGTCTGAGTGCAACCGCCATGCAGGTTGCGACAACCGGCCAGGATCTCAGGTGTCGAGTCGGGCGGGCCCGTAGATCGATCCGGGATCGCGTTGGCCGACCAACGGCTTCCGACGAAAGCCGCAAGGTTTTTGCCGGTGAGGGTGGCGGTACCGAGCGGAGCGCGGCCAGGACCAGGTCGTGGTTTGCTCGGACACCGGTCATGCCAAAGCACGCAGGTGGTGATCGGCACGCTCCATCAGTCCGCCCAGGGACGCGAGTTGATGGCGACGAAGACCGTGTCACCGTTGCTGCCGACACTGTTCATCAGCGGTGATCCGAACGGCTCCGTCGCCGCCCAGATCGTGGCGCCATCGGTGGTCGACAGGACGGAGAGCTCGCCTTCCCAGAGCATGACGAGCGACGTTCCATCGATCAGCTGCGGCTGAGCGAAATGGGACGTTTGCGTCGCGCGCCAGCGTTCGTTGCCGGAGGACAACTCGTAGGCAATGAGGTCCAGGCCTCGATTCTCGCCAGCGTCCATGACGACGATGACGCCATCACCGACGGCGAGCAGATCCCCGTAGGACGCACTACCTGGGGCAGTCCAGAGCTCCTGGCCCGAGCCTGCGTCGATCGCCGCGACCGTCGGCCGGCCCGCTCGCTCCGCGTGTCCCGACGACGGCCCCGTCGGCTGCGTCGGGATCGTCGAGCTGTGGCGCCTGCCAGAGGATCGCGCCGGTACGCATGTCGATCGCGGTAGCGGTTGCGCCAGTCGGGACGACCATGACCTCGTCGAGCACCGCTGCGGGTGATCGCCCGACAAAGTTACCCGACTCGTCCGAGAGCAGGATGTCGCTGACCCACAGTTCGTCGCCGGTGGCCCGATCAATGCCTCGGAACCCCACCGGAGTGACCTGGCTGGCCGCGTCCCAGACGACCGCGACAGTGGGGCTGTTGGCGAGCAGGCCATCGCCCGACTCGACTCGCCATTGCTCCTCGCCGGTCAGCACGTCCACGCCGACGAGCGCGCCTGCGTCCGTGTCGGCCAGGACGACGATCCCCTGGCCGTCGATCGGACCCGGTGGCGTGAAGGTGTCCCCTGTCGCTCTGCGCCACCGCTCCGACCCGTCGGCGGCATCGAACGCGATCGTGTGCTGGCTGCGGGACCCGCTCGCGTCGATGGGCCCGCTCTCCTCGATGAGCACAATGTCAGCGTTCGCCCCGATAACGGTCCGAAATGCCTCTTCGGGGGAGCACACGAGCCACTCGACGGCTCCATCGGTGATACCCAACCCGCCCACGGCGGGGAACTCGTCGTTCGGGCATGCCGGCACCGTCGTTGCGTCATCGGGTTCAGCTGTCGACGCAGCAGTGGCCGGAAGCACCGAGGTTGGAGTTGATTCCGGCGTGGTGGAAGGCAGCGTGGTATTTGTGGGGAGAGGCGTCGGCGATGGGTCGGCGGCTGAGGTCGAATCAGCGGTGGCGTCCGTCTGCGCCGACGGCGACGCTGCGGTGGAATCCGTCCCCGCCGGTGATGGCTCCTCGTCGCCGCAGCCCGTCGCGAGCGCCGCCGCGACACCGAGCATGACTGCCCATCGTGGAAGACTCCGCTTGATGTTCATACCCTCGCCTTTCCGGCTTTCACGCATCGCGTCGGCGGACGGTACCGGCGAGAACAGGTCCAACCTGTTACACAGCACTCTAGCTTTTCAGCAACCGCAGTGCCTTCGCCAGTTCCGAGAGCGTCCCAGGTGTACTGGGGATCATCTCGCACATGAGGTGGTCGACACCGAGGTCGACGTACGCCTGCAGGCCGGCGGCGATCTCGTCCGGTGTTCCTCGAAGGGCTTTGTCGGGGTTGTCGTACGAGTCTGCGATCGTCCCGGCCTCGATTTGTGACAGGTGCTCGGGGTAGAGGATGTAGACACCGACCGTGACCGCGATCGTGGCTGGGTCACGGCCAACCTCGTGGCAGGCCTCGACGAGTGCGGCGTGTCGTTGCAGAAAGAGCGTCGGGCGGCCAGACCAGGCGGCGTTCCACTGATCGGCGTACTGGGCGGTGAGCCTCATCATGCGCTGGCCTCGTGCGGCGACCAGGATCGGCGGACTTCCCAGCCGCGGTCCGCGCGGGCGCATTTCACAGTCCGGCGCGCTGAAGTGATTGCCGCGGAAGTTGACGCGTCCTTCCCGCAGGAGCGGCGTAATGATCTTCAGCCCGTCCTCGAACTGGTCGGCGAGGTTTGCGAACGGAACGCCGAACGCGTCGAATTCCGGCTCGTGCCAGCCGGCGCCGAGACCGAGGACGAAGCGACCGCCGGAGACCTCGTCGATCGTGATCGCCATCTTGGCCAGCAAGGCCGGGTTGCGAAACGGCAGGCAGGCCACGAGCGGGCCAAGCTCGACCCGCTCGGTCGCTTCGGCGAGTGCCGACAGGATCGACCACGACTCCCAGATGCCGAATGGCTCCTGGCCTGGAAGGCGAAACAGCAGGTGGTCGGGCACCCAGATCGAGTCGAATCCGGCCGCCTCCGCCAGCAGCGCCATCGTGCGGACGCTGGAGTATGGCAGCGGATTGTCCTCGCCAATCTCCTCGCCAATTGGCAGGATGACGCCGATCTTCATCAGGCGTCGCGCGAGGGTAGCGGTTTCAGGCGTCCGACGATCTGGGCACGGTTGCCGGCTGGGTCGTTGAAGAACGAGATCTGGTCGCCGACATCGTTGATGAATGGCTCGTCGAGGGTCGTGCCGGCCTCTGTCAGGCGCTGGGAGAGGGCCGGGAACTCGTCGAAGGCGACGGCGAAGGCCAGGTGCGCTGGATCCTCGATTGGCCCGCCGCGAGCCGACGAAGACCTCGAACGCGCCGCCCTGACCATCGGCGATGAAGGTGACGCGGTCGTCCGGGCCGGTCGATGGCCGCTCCTCGATGACCCGCCAGCCGAACATCCCGGTGTAGAAGCGAATCGTCGGCTCGAAAGTCTCAGCAGTGGTGCGAATGCCGACATGCTCCAGGTGGACCGCGCCGTTCATGCTGCCTCCATTGCTGATGTCGCGAACGAACAATCCAGATCGAGTGGTGCGTGCCTGGGTCGATCATAACGGGGGACGCGACATCTGGCGACGACATTTGCGACACTGCCCCCGGAGTGATGGCGATTCAGCGCAGCCGGACAGCAGCGATGATGATGTCGTTGACTCGCGAGGACTTTCTCGCCGCCCGCGAACATCGCCGCGACGCGCGGAAGGGAGGCAACCGGCATGACCACCAACGCAGGCGAGCAGTTGCTCGACCAGGATCGCGAGGGGCAGCCAGGCCGCAGTGCAGATCCGGACCGTCTTCGAGGCGACGACGGATGGCATGCTCGTCGTCGGCGCCCTGCCGGACCGAGCGCCACTACACGATCGTGGACGTGAATCACGAGCTGTCTGCCATGACCGGCTACAGCCATGACGAGCTCATCAGCATGAATCCGCTGCGCCTGGTGTGCGCAGGAGACCGGCGACGGGCAGCACGCGGCGCGGCCATCCGGGCGCGGGAGCGTTTCGCGGCGACGGTGACGGCCGTGCGCAAGGACGGCAGTACCTTCGACGCTGAGTTGCAGGCCAGTCCACTCCACTATCAAGGCTTGCATCATTACCTCGTTGTTGTCCGCGACGTTTCCGAACGTGTGCAGGCGTTCCGCTTGCTCGAACAGCGCGTTGCCGAACGAACCCATGAGTTGGAGACCCTCCTTGCCGTGGCGCAAAGCGTCGCTTCGACGCTGGAGTTACCGGCGCTGCTCGCCCTCGTGCTTGACCAGCTCAAGGCAGTCGTGGACCACGACGGCGCGGCCATCATGCTTCGCGAAGGCGATGAGATCGTCATTGTGGAGACGCGCGACTATCGCTCGGATGAACCACATCGCGAATCCGGAGATGGCTGGCCTACGGTTCCCTGCCGACCGGGCCGGCCAGATCTGGGAGGCGCTCAGCCGGCGCGAGTCGGTCATCATTGGTGACGTGCGCAGCGAAGAGCCGTTCGCCAGCGAATATCGCGCCACTGTTGGAGCGGCGCTGACGACGACCTTCGAGGGCGTCCGCTCGTACCTCGCCATCCCGCTCGCGGCGCGCGAACGAGTTTTCGGGTTCGTACGCCTCTCCTGGACACGTCCGCATGCGTTTACACCGCGGCATGCTGAGTTGGCAACCGCCTTCGCCACCCAGGTCGCCATCGCGTTCGAAAACGCGCGCCTGTTTGACGTGGCCCAGCAGCAGGCTGCGGTCGAAGAGCGCCAGCGGCTTGCCCGCGAGCTGCATGACTCTGTCACCCAGTCACTCTTCTCGATTACCCTCTTCGCGCGGGCGGCGGAGATCGGCCTCACGCAGGCCGGCATCGATCCGGACGGGACGATTGGCCGCAGCATTGGCCAGTTACGCGTGCTGACGCAAGGCGCGCTAGCCGAGATGCGGGCGCTGATCTTCGAGTTGCGACCCGACGCGCTTGTTGAAGAGGGACTTGGTCGCTGCGCTCCAGCGGCAGGCAGCGGCCCTCACCGCTCGTCAAGGCCTGCCGATCGCGGTCGAGGGTCCGGCAGCGCGGTTGACATTGCCCCCGCACGTCGAGGAGCATCTCTACCGTCTCGCATTGGAAGCGCTGCACAACGCCATCAATCATGCCGGCGCCGCACGGGCCTGGGTGACGGTCAGCGCTGAGCCTGAGCGGGTGATCGTCGAAATTGGTGATGATGGCCGCGGCTTCGATCCGACGGTCCCGAATCCCGGTCATCTGGGCTTGACGACGATGGCTGAGCGCGCCGTGCGGAGTGGTGGCATCCTCACCATAGACAGTGCGCCAGGCCAGGGGACGCGCGTGCGCGTCGCGCTACCGCATCATCGGGCGCCGGCCGTGCTGCTTGCGCAGCCAGCTCACGAAATGGAGCGCCGTCATGATCGATAAGTGTGCCGACCAGTCTGAGGCAGGAGAAAGACCGCTCACGGTCCTGATCGTTGATGACCACGGCGTCGTGCGCCAGGGCATGCGGACATATCTGTCGATGGTTCCTGACATCGTCGTGATTGACGAGGCAGCGGACGGCCAGCAGGCTCTGGATCGATTACAGGCACTTGGCGCACGACCGGGGCCCTTCCCGACGTGGTGCTCATGGACATCCTGATGCCACGCATGGACGGCATCGCTGCGACGGCCGCCATCAAGGCACGCTTCCCCGATGTTGAAGTCGTGGTCCTGACCAGCTTTGTCGAAGAAGCCAAGGTGCAGGCGGCACTGGAGGCCGGCGCGACCGGCTACCTGCTGAAGGATGCTGAGGCCGATGAAGTCGCGGCCGCCGTGCGGGCAGCCCATCGCGGCGAACTGCAACTGGACCCGGCGATTGCAGCGCAGTTGATGCGAACTCTGCGCGCACCGAAACAGGCCGACCCGTTCGCCGAACTCACCGAGCGTGAGCGCGAGGTCCTCATCCTGATCGCTCAAGGGCAGGCCAACAAGGAGATTGCAGGCGTGCTGGGCATTACAGAGCGCACAGCGCGCACGCATGTCAGCAACATCCTCGGCAAGCTGGGGCTTGCCTCGCGCACGCAGGCGGCGCTCTTCGCCGTCCGGGAAGGTCTCATCGAACCCACCCCATAAGACGACAGTTCCCTCTCCCTACGTCGTTTGTCTCATCCGACGCTACGTCATTGCGTCCTCGTGCTCCGCGCGTGCTGGTGCTGTACTGGGTACGACGCAATCTCGCGTCGGATCTTATGAGGACAGCGTGCACCAGCAGCGTTTCCACGAACCAGTAGCCCAGGTATGCCGAGTGCTCATCGCCGCAAGCGATCACCGGATGCGCGCGTCGCTTCGTGCACTGGTGCAAGCCGATGGCCGGTACAGCGTCGTCGCCGAGGCACGCACGGTAGCCGAGGCCGTTGTACTCGACCAGTCGCTGCGCCCAGCGTTGATCCTGCTGGACCTGTTGTTCCCGACGGCTGTAGACGGACTGGACGCAGTTCGTTTGCTCGCGCTCGGGAGCAGGCGGCCCATCGTGGTGCTCAGTGTTCAGGCTGCGCTTCGCGACGCGGCTTACGCTGCCGGCGCAACCGGGTTCGTGGTCCAGGGAGACGATGCTGATGCGCTGCTGGCGGTCATCAGCGCCGCGATGGTCCAACCGCCGTTCGAGCCGTAACGCACATTCGTCAGTAGCGACGACGCCGTCAGCGATGGTGTCTCAACGAGGAGAACCTGCAATGACAACGCGACTTTCGACCGCCGGACTGGCCCGCATGAGTGCTCTATACCCGTGGCGCGTCCTTGGAATCTGGCTGCTGGTTCTGGTTGCCGCAATCGGCCTCGCCAGCGGGCTGGGCGATGTGCTCACCACGGAATCCAACCTGACCTCGAATCCTGAGTCGGTGGTCGCGGACGAGCTGCTGCAAACCCGTCTGCGCGCCAACCACGACGAGCCGTCGTCTGAGACCGTCATCGTGACCTCCACGACACTGACGATCGACGACCCGCGCTTCCAGCAGGTGGTCGAGCAGACGACTGCCGATCTGGCCGCCATGGGTGAGACAGTCGCTGGCGCAACCAACTACTACGCAAGCGGGGATGCGTCGCTCGTCTCGGCCGATGGACATACGACACTGATCCCGGTCACACTGACCGATGAACCGTCAACCGGCGCGTACATCGACGAAGTTGCCTCCCACCGGGACACAGCCGCCGGTATCGATGTGTTGACGATCGGTGAGACGACCGTCAGCTACAGCTTCGACCAGATAGCGCAGGAGGATCTCCCACGTGGCGAAGCGCTCGGCATCGGCGTTGGTCTGATCATCCTGATCGTCGTGATGGGTACGTTGGTCGCCGCCGGGCTGCCGATCCTGCTGGGGATCGTCTCGATCGTTATCGCGCTGGGTCTGGCCGCGCTGGTCGGGCGGGTCACCGACTTGTCGATCTTCGTCGAGAATATCATCGCGATGATCGGTCTGGCCGTCGGCATCGACTACGCGCTCTTCGTTGTTGAGCGCTACCGGCAGGAGCGCCGGAGCGGCATCGAGAAGATCGATGCCATCACGGTTGCCGGAGCGACTGCCTCGAAGGCAGTCCTCTTCTCGGGTATCACCGTCATCCTGGCCCTGTGCGGCATGTTCTTCGTGCCGATCTCGATCTTCCGCAGCCTTGGCATCGGCTCGATCCTGGTCGTGATGGTGGCCATCGCAGCCACGTTGACGTTCGTCCCGGCCATGCTCAGCTTGCTGGGCGACAAGATCGAGTGGCCGCGCAAGCGCAGAGTCAACGAGCAGGCCGTTGATGGACACCAGGACCATCCTTCGGCGGGTGGACAGGGATTCTGGGGTCGCATCACGACGTCCGTCATGGCGCATCCTGTCATCGCGGTCGTCCTCGTCGGCGGGCTGCTGCTTGCCGCGACGATCCCCTACGTCGATTTTGAGCGTGGCGAGGCTGGCGGCGCATCGCTGCCTGAGAGCGATGCGAAGACAGCGTTCGTCATCCTGGAGCGCGAGTTCAATGCTGGTCGCGTCAGCCCGGTCCAGATCGTGGTCGACGGCATGCATAAGCAGCCAGGCGCCGCCTCGGTCGAAGCCGCGCTGGAGCGCCTCATCTGCGACGCTTGCGACCGACCCCGCCTACGTCCGGATTGAGCCGCCCCAGTGGAATGCGGCCGGTGACCTGGCACTGATGAATGCCTGGCTGGCTGACGATGCCGCCTCGCCCGCCGCCTACGCCGCCGTTACCGAGTTGCGCCAACAGATCGTGCCAACGGCTTTCGGACCAGCGAACGCGCAGGTCTACGTCACCGGCGAAACTGCCGAGAACCTCGACTACTTCGCGGCAATCGACTCCGCGACGCCCAAGGTGTTCATCTTCGTGCTGGGCCTGAGCTTCCTGCTGCTGACGCTCGTCTTCCGCTCGATCGTGGTTCCGATCAAGGCTCTCGTCATGAACCTGCTCTCAGTCGGCGCGACCTACGGACTGCTCGTGCTGGTCTTCCAGAAGGGCTACGGCGCTGGGCTGCTGGGTCTGCAGCAAACCCCGGTCATCACCGCCTGGGTGCCAATCTTCCTGTTCTGCATCCTGTTCGGCCTCTCGATGGACTATCACGTCTTCCTGCTGAGTCGCATCCAGCGAGCACTACGACCTGACCGGCGATAACCGGGAGTCGGTGACGGTTGGGCTGCGCTCGACGGCGCGGATGATCACCGGTGCGGCGCTGATCATGGTCGTCGTCTTCGGTGGCTTCGCTACCGGCCGGCTCGTCGATCTGCAGCAGATGGGCTTCGGTCTGGCGGTGGCGGTCCTCATCGACGCGACGCTGATTCGCACCATTCTGGTCCCGGCGAGCATGGCATTGCTGGGTGACCGCAACTGGTACTTCCCGCGTCGTCTCGGCTGGCTGCCGAACCTTGGCGAGACGCGTCCAGCCGCCGTGGAGGCGCTGGCGGAGGCTCCGGTGTCCTGACACTCGCCCTGATCCGACGGTCTCGACGACATGACCTCCGGCGCAAGCTGGGGGTCATGTCGTCGCTCTGCCTCTGCCTCAGTTCTCTGCGCCACGGTATTCGTGGCGCGGCTGGCGCCGGTGCTTGTCCCCCGGGAGCGTGTCTTGCCAACATCGTCTCACCGCGTGCTGTTGGCGACGACATTTGCGACACTGTTCACGGAGTGACCGCGTTTCCGCACAGCCAGACAGGAGCACCGATGACGACGCTAACCCGCGAAGATTTCCTTGCCGCCCGCGAGCATGTCGCGCAGCACGCCAGGCGGACGCCGTTGCTGACCTCGCGCCAACTCAACGAGGTGACCGGCTACGATATCCGCCTCAAGGCCGAGATGTTCCAGCGGACCGGCTCGTACAAGATCCGTGGCCCGCTCAACAAGTTCGCGCATCTGTCGGACGAGGAGAAGGCGCGCGGCGTCATTTGCTCGTCGGCCGGCAACCATGCCCAGGGTGTCGCGCTGGCGGCGCAGCTGGCCGGGATCCACGCCGTCGTTGTGATGGCCGAGAACGCGACGCCGTCGAAGGTGGCCGCGACACGTGGCTACGGCGCCGAGGTCGTCCTACACGGCACGATCTGGGACGAGGCCAACGCGAAGGCGCAGGAGCTGGCTCGCGAGCGCGGCCTGACGATGGTCCACCCGTTCGATGACATCCGGCTGATCGCCGGTCAGGGGACGGTCGGGCTGGAGATCGTCGAGGACTGGCCCGAGGTCGATGCCGTCGTCGTCCCGATCGGTGGCGGTGGCCTGATCTCCGGCGTCTCGATGGCGGTCCAGGCGTTCAAACCCGGGACGCGGGTGTTCGGCGTTGAGTCGTCGGGCGCGCCGGGGATGCAGCGCAGCGTCGCGGCCGGTCATGTCGTGACGCTCGACACGGTCGATTGCGTCATCGACGGCTTGCGCGTCCAAACGGTTGGCGAGACAACGCTGCGCGATTGTCAGCGGAACACGTCGACGAGATCGTGACGCTGCCGGACAGCCAGATCTTCGAGGCCGTGATGTGGGTGATGGAGCGTTGCAAGCTCGTCATTGAGGGCGCGGCGGCTGCACCGGTCGGCGCGCTGTTGCAGGGTCTGATCGACTTGCCGGCCGGCTCGCGGGTCGCCTGCGTCCTGAGCGGTGGCAACGTCAACCTCGATCGCCTGCGCGGCGGACCGTTCAACTAGCGCCAATCGCTCGACTACGGGAGGTGACCTGGATGACCGAGCAACGAGTCCTGACGGAGGATGAGGCGTTTCGCCTGCTGGCGCATCTGCTGGCGACGGCGGAGTTGCACCTGATCGAGCCGCCGCACTACGCCGGACGACGGATCGTCGAGGGAACTGCACCGCTGATCGACGCGATGATCCGCGACGGCGATGAGCGAAGCCGGGAATGGTTGCAACGCTTCAGGCAGCAGCTTGACGACGCGATCGAGGCGCGTCGCGGCAACCCAGGCACGTTTGAGTCGTTCCTCAACGAGGCGCCGGGCGAGATCGCGCGGGAGATCAAGCGGCGTCGCGCGTGGAATCGCACCGACAGAGGGGAGCGACGATGCCAGCGAATGACCGGGCCGAGGCTGTCTTCGAGGCGATCCGCACGCGCCGGGCCGTGCGTGCCTTCACCGACGAGCCGGTCTCGGTCGCCGATATCCGGCGCATCATCGCGGCGGCGCGCTGGGCGTCGAGCGCCGGCAACCGGCGGCTGCATCGCTTCTACGTCACCCGTGACCCGGAGAAGATCGACCTGATCAGCACGATCGGCCCCGGCTTCTACGGCACACCGGCTGCGCTGATCGTGATCTGCACCGATCTCTCGCGGGCCGAACGGTTCGGCGTCCGTGAGGATAATGACACCAGCACCTGGATCGATGTCGGGACGGCCGCGATGAACATGCAACTGATGGCCCACGCGCTCGGTCTCGGAACGACGCCGGTCACCTCTGTCAGCCGCTCCGGCCTGCGCGAGGCGCTGGAACTGCCCGACGCACCTGCGCGCCGACCTCATCCTCCAGCTCGGCCACCCCGCGCCATCAGCCAAGCCCCAGTCGGGACGCGGCCAGCGTCTGCGGATCGAGGACATCACCGACTGGGAGGAAGCCGGCGGCGTGATTCCAAGCGAGTAGCTCGTGGCCAGGGTGGTGGGACGTAGATTGTCGTTGGGACAGTCCAATCGGGTGATCCTGCGATCCGGACCATCATGTTCAATGATTCCATTCCTCTTTCGGTGCGGGGAAGTAGCGTTGCGGGTGTCGATTTCAGGGACGCGTGATCGACTACTCTCATGACGGGTGCGCGGGAGCGCGCCTGTTGATTCCGGCGGTCGTTGCCGGATCGAACACGATGCGAGGGGATCACAATGACGAGCGAGAACATCCACACCGCCATGCCGCCGATTGTCGACCGCAGCGCGTGGCAAGAGCAGGTCGCCGAACTCCGCAAACGCGAGAAGGCGCACACCCGCGAGGGGGATGCGATCGCGGCCGCACGTCGGAAGTTGCCGATGGTCGAGGTCGACGCCTCGACCATCGTCGTTGGGGCGAACGGGGAGGTGCCGCTGATCGATGTCTTCGAAGGCCGGCGTCAACTCTTCGTCTACTTCATGATGTGGTACGACGGCGCGAGTGCCGCCCACCAGTGCGAGGGCTGCACGATGAACATCGGCCAGGCGCGGGAGTTGGGCTACCTGCACTCGCGGGACGTGACCTTCGCGGTCCTGTGCCAGGGGCCGTTCGACGAGAGCAACCGGTACCGGGAGTTCATGCAGTGGGAGATGCCGTGGTACTCGGTGCCGTTAGCCTCGGTCGATACGCTCATCGCCGGCCGGCATTTTGGGATGCGGGTCTGCTACCTGCGCGACGGTGACCGCGTCTTCGAGACCTACTGGACCACCGCCCGCGGCCAGGAGGTGATGGGCAGTTCGTACATGATGCTCGACGCGACCGTCTACGGCCGCCAGGAGGCTTGGGAGGACTCCCCCGAGGGCTGGCCGCAGCCGTACTTCAACACGAGGTCCGCTCAGATGCGCACAGACGAAGTCGGCCGCGCGGTCAATCGGCCCGAGGGGCGGCCCATCTCGCAGTGGTCGCGGATCGCCGCCGGGCGATCCGATGACCTCGGCACGTCAGGCGCCGCTCGAACTGAAGACTGTTGTCACTGAAGCATGCTCGATGATGCGGTGTTCGTCGCGACGGCGATTGCAATCGCTGCCTGAGCGCGGATGGGGTGGTAATTGATGGTGTTCGGCTGCTAGGATGTTGGCCGCTCGTTGGCGTGGATGCAGTACGGCGACACACACGAGGGCTGATTCGGTTCTACACGTTCGTTCTTGAGGAGGTTCCCATGTCCGCTACGTTGAAGAGTCCAGTTTTCGACCGGTTCTTCAACGAAAGTGTCAGGCATGTTGAAATTTCCGATTGGGCGACGAGCGCGTGTAGACGCCGCTAATACTTCCTCGACCACCGACCGCTTTCAGGCAGCGCGCCGCTACTGGCGGCTGCTGGCTCACTATCTGCGGCCCGAGCGGCTGCGGATGGTGCTGCTGGCGCTGACGCTGATCGGCACGATCTCGGTCCAGGTCGTCACACCGCTGGTGGTGAGTACCTTCATCGACGAGGCGACCACCGGCGCGGTACTCCGGACGCTGCTGTTCCTGGCGCTCGCGACGCTGGGGCTGGCGTTGGCAGGTCAGGCGATCGCGGTCGCAGAAACGTGGTTGGCCGAGCACGTGAGCTGGGCGGCCACCAACGCGCTGCGGGCCGACCTCGTCGCCCACCTGCTGCGGCTCGACCCCGCCTTTCATACTGCCCACACGCCCGGTGAACTGATCGAGCGTGTGGATGGTGATGTCTCGGCGCTGGCGCGCTTCTTCTCGCGGTTCGTCGTCTACGTGCTCGGGAACGTGATTCTGATCCTGGCGATCGTCGTGTTGCTCTTCGTCGTAGACTGGCGGATTGGGCTGGGGCTGAGCGCTTTCGTGCTGCTTGGCCTGCTGGCAATGCTGAGAATCCGCGCCAGCGCGACACCGGCCTGGGCGGTCGAGCGGCAGGCCAGCGCGGAGTTCTACGGCTTTCTGGGCGAGTACCTGGCCGGCACCGAGGATATCCGTGCCAGTGGGGCGGGCCCGTTCGTCCTGCGCCGGTTCGCAGAGATGATGCGCCCGTGGTTCGCGGCGACCTTCAGGGCCGGCATGTGGGGCTACGTCCTGATGGCCACCAGTCAGGGGCTGGTCGTGCTGGGGACGGCGATGGCCTTCGCGCTGAGCGCCATGCTGTACCGCGATGGCACGCTGACGATCGGGACTGTCTACCTGATCGTCCAGTACACCGTCATCCTGCGCCAGCCGACCGAGCAGCTCCGCAACGAGATCCAGGACCTGCAACAGGCGGATGCCAGCCTCGGCCGGGTCGAGGCGCTGCTCGGAACCGTGCCGCGCCTGAGCGACGGCCCCGGCGAGGTGCTGCCGCCCGGCCCACTGGCGGTCGATCTGGATCACGTTTCGTTTGCCTACACTGATGATCTGCCGGCCCTGCGTGATGTCAGCCTGCGGCTGGAGCCGGGGCAAGTACTGGGTGTTGTCGGTCGGACTGGTAGCGGCAAGACGACGCTGACGCGGTTGCTGCCGCGCTTCTACGATCCGCTCTCCGGTGTCGTGCGGCTTGGAGGTGTTGACCTGCGCGCGGTGCGGATTGCGGCCGTGCGCGAGCGGATCGGCCTCGTGACACAGGACATCCACCTCTTCAACGCCAGCGTCCGCGACAACCTGACCCTCTTCGACGACACGATCCCGGATGATCGGCTCCAGGCCGTGCTTGACACGGTCGGGCTGGGCGACTGGCTACGAGCGCTGCCGGACGGGCTGGATACCCCGCTCGGCGCGGGCGGCGTGGGTGTCTCAGCCGGGCAGGCGCAGGTACTTGCCTGCGCGCGGATCTTTCTGCGCGATCCAGACATCGTCATTCTCGACGAAGCGTCCTCGCGCCTCGATCCCGCGACCGAGCGGCTGGTTCAGATGGCGCTGGCATGGCTGCTCGATGGCCGGACCGGCATCATCGTCGCCCACCGGCTGGCGACGCTCGACCTGGCCGACGACATCCTCGTCATGGAGGATGGACGGGTGCTCGAGTACGGGCCACGGCTGACGCTGGCCGCTGACCCGGCCTCGCACTTCGCCGGCTTGCTGCGGACGGCCGGAGAGGAGGTGCTGGCATGAACGACGTTGCAACCTGGCGACTCACGCTGAAACTGGCTCTCGCCCGACCGTGGCTCTCACTGTCGCACGCGCTGCTTTGGACGATCATTCACGCGTTGCCGCTGGTGTCGGGGTTGATCGCCCTGGCCTTCTTCGACACGCTGACGGGAGAGGCAGACCCTCCCGGTGGGACGACCGGGCTGATCCTGCTGCTGATCGCGGTTGGGATCGTCCAGGTGCTGCTGATCTTCGCGGCTGGGTACGCCGAAACGGTCATGCGCTTCGTGCTGGCTGGCGTGCTGCGCCGTAACCTGCTCGAGCACATTCTGCGGCGCCCGGGCGCTGCCGCGCTGCCATTCTCGATCGGCGAGACGATCAGCCGCTTCCGCGACGACGCCTACGATGCCCAGGACAACCTGGACTGGGTCGCGGATGTCATCGGCAGCGGCCTGTTCGCGATCATCGCGTTCGTGATCCTGCTGTCGGTGGACGCACGGGTGACGCTGGTCGTCATCCTGCCGCTGCTGGTCGTCGTCGTCATCGCGCGGCGTGCCAGCGATGCGCTGGGTCGTCGCCGTGCCGCCAGCAGCCAGGCGACCAGCGAGGTGACCGGCGCAATTGGCGACATCCTTGGCGCGGTCCAGACGCTGCAGGCCGCCGGGGCAGAGGAGCGTGCCGTCGCCCACTTCCGTCGCCTGAACGAGCAACGCCGCGTCACGATGCTGGCCGACAGGATCCTGACGCAGGTGCTGGAAGCGATCACTGCCAACACAGTCGCGATCGGCACGAGCCTGATCATGCTGCTAGCGGCGAGCAGCCTGCAGGACGGCAGCATGACGGTCGGCGAGTTCGTCCTGTTCACCACCTACCTGGTCTACATCGCAGAGTTCACCGACGGCCTTGGCCGCTTCCTGGCCCACTACCAGCAGGCGACGGTCTCGTTCAGGCGGATGGCCGCGCTGCTGGGTGGCGCGTCTCCGGTCGCGCTGGTTGAAGCGGCGCCGCTGTACCTGAGCGGCCCACTACCCGTTGCTCCGCCGCCGGTCCGGGCGGCGGCCGATCGGCTGGAGTTGCTCGAAGCGCGAGGGTTGACGTACCAGGTCGCAGGGTCTGGGCGCGGGATCGAAGGTGTCGATCTCCGGCTGCCGCGCGGCTCGCTGACGGTGGTAACGGGACGCGTCGGCTCAGGGAAGACGACACTCCTGCGCAGCCTGCTTGGACTGCTGCCATCTGCTGAAGGCGACATTCGCTGGAATGGCGAGCATGTGACCGATCCGGCCGCATTCTTAGTACCACCCCGCGTCGCCTACACTGCCCAGGCGCCGCGTCTGTTCAGCGACACGCTCCGGCGGAACATCCTGCTTGGCCTGCCCGACGACCCCGTCGTGCTCGACGCCGCCATCCACGGCGCGGTCCTTGAGGACGATGTGCGGTCATTGGAGGCTGGGCTGGACACTCCAATCGGCACGCGTGGCGTCAAGCTCTCAGGCGGCCAGCTCCAACGGGCGGCGGCCGCGCGAATGCTTGCCCACGACGCCGAACTGCTGGTGATTGATGACCTCTCCAGCGCGCTCGACGTTACGACGGAGCAGGTGCTCTGGGAGCGCCTCTTCGACAGCCGGGACGTTACCTGCCTGGCCGTCTCGCACCGCCGTGCCGTCCTGCGCCGTGCGGACCATATCATCGTCTTACACGGAGGCCGCGTCGCTGCCGAGGGCCCGCTTGACCATCTGCTCGCGACCAGTGCCGAGATGCGCGCGCTCTGGGACGACGCTGACGATCCTGACTCCGAGGTGGGGTTACGATGAGACAGGGGATAGAAACCATCGCGATACGGAATGAACAGAGATGGGGATGAACTCAATACCAACAGCGATCCCGGCTGGTCCATCCCAGTTGTCTCCCGGCTGGCTGACAGCCGCGCTGCGTGAGGCAGGAGCCATTCGGACCAGTGCCGTAACCGGACTGACGACCGAGATCATCGGCGCCGATCGCGGGTTCACTGGTGTCGTCGCGAGGGTTGCGCTGGCCTACGACGAGTCGGAGGTAGGTGCTCCAACGTCGCTGATCGCCAAGTTCCCGTTAGTTCAGCATGCCGATTCGGCCTACCGCGAGGCGCAGCAGGCGTCGCCGGAGCTGGCGCAACGTTACTTCGAGTATTGTGCGAAGGAGGTGCGGTTCTATCGCGAGATCGCTGAAGATCGCGATCCTGTTCCGAGGGGGTATGGCGCGTGGGCGGACCCCGACACCCAACGGATGCTGCTGTTGCTGGAGGATCTCTCGGACGGCGATCCGGGAGATGCGCTGCTCGGCTGTTCAGTCGATCAGGCGGCTCGCGTCATCGAACGGCTGGCGCCGTTGCATGCTCGCTGGTGGGAGCAGGCCGATCAGCCCGCCCTTGCGTGGCTGTCGCGCTGGGGTCGTGAGTCGCAGGCACGGGCAACGCGGTTTCGTGGACAGCTTGAATCCGTCCTCGATCGTTATCGCGACTGCATTCTCGCGTCGGTCGTGGACTTGTCGCAGACGGTGGCCGGGCGGTACGAGGTGATCCTCTGGGCGTTGGATCAGCGTCCGACGACAGTCATCCACGGCGATCTTCATCTGGACAACCTGATCTTCACCGGCGGTGATGCTGTCGCGCTGATCGACTGGCAGGGCGTCAGCGTCGGACCGGCGATCGTTGATATCGGTCTCTTCATCGTTGGCTCGCTCTCGGTCGATGACCGCCGAATGGCCGAAATGGATCTGCTCGCCCGCTACCATGCGGCTCTGGCGGACCATGGAGTACGTGGCTATTCATTTGTGGATCTGGTCGTCGATTATCAGCGCTCGCTTGCCTGGCAGCTGGCCGGGATCGTTGGCTGGCTGGCGCGGATCGATCTGGCCTCACTCACGGGCCGCGAACGCGCGCTGGTTGACGCACTCTTCACGCCCGGTCAGGTTTTCGCCGCCTGCGCCGATCACGGTGAAGGTGTTGCGGCGTTGGTGCATTCGGTGAGTCAGTGAGGGTCTGCGAACGGAGAAGTTCGCAGGCGGTGATACATAGGATTGACGCGAGGTCGTGTCTTGCTCCGTTGCTATACTGCGCCCGCACATGCGGTCACGTGGCGGAATCAACCGGGGCGACGAAGGGGTATTCATGAAGGTCGCGATCCTGGATGACTACTTCAACACGCTCCCGACCCTCCCCAGCTTTCGCAAGCTCGATGGATTCGATGTCTCCGTCTGGAACGACCACCTGCAGGAGACGGACGCGCTGGCGGAGCGGCTACGCGATATCGAGGTACTTATCCTGTTCCGCGAACGGACCCGCATCGCCGCTGAACTGCTCGACCAGTTGCCCGATCTCCGGCTCATCAGCCAGCGCAGCGTTTACCCGCACATTGATGTCGAAGCCTGCACACGCAACGGCGTCCTGCTGTGCTCGGGCCAGCATGAGGGCACACCGTCATACGCGGCGGCGGAACTCACCTGGGGCTTGATCCTGGCCTCGATGCGGCAGATTCCGGCGCAGTTTGCGTCACTGAAGGCCGGCAACTGGCAGATGGGCGTCGGCAAGACGCTGCGGGGCCGGCAGATCGGCATCTACGGCTATGGCCGAATCGGGCGCGCTGTCGCTGCGTATGCAACCGCATTCGGAATGAACATCCAGTGGTGGTCGTCTGAGGAGGGTCGCCAGCGCGCGCTGGCGGACGGTGAGTCTGTCGCCGCCAGCCGCGAGGCGTTCTTCGCCGAGTCTGACGTTGTCACTCTGCATGTGCGCCTCAAGCCCTCGACACAGGGGATCATCACACTCGATGACCTGCTCGGGATGCGGGCTGATGCGCTGTTCGTCAACACGTCGCGGGCCGGGCTGGTTGCGCCGGGAGCATTGCTTGCGGCGTTGAACGCGGGCCATCCCGGTCGCGCCGCCGTCGATGTCTTCGACACGGAGCCACTGACTGACCCAGCCGATCCGCTGATCTCCCACCCGAACATGCTGGCGACTCCGCACATCGGTTACGTGACGGAGGACGAACTGGATCTGCAGTTCTCGGACATCTACGATCAGGTGCTGGCTTTTGCCGCTGGTTCACCGATCAACATGATCAATCCGGAAGCGCTGGAGCGCACCGCCGGGGCTTAGCGCGCTCTCCCCTGGTCGAAGAATGCGCAGGCGCGGTCCGCGACGAGCGCTGGGACCTCTTCGGGCAGGAAGTGTCCGGCGTTCTGGACGACCTCGACTGACATCGCATCGGCGTACGGCTCGTAGCCGCGCAGGAGCGCGGGCGTGACTGTCAGGTCGCGCGCTCCTGCCAGGACGAGGGTTGGGACGTGGAGCCGGGTCGAGCGGTAGCGGCCACGGAGGACCGGCAGCGCTTCTTTCATCAGGAACGTGCGGTAGAGCAGGACGCTGGCCCGTGCCCGTGCTGGTTCGCGCAACACGTCGGTGTACCAACGCAGGTCTCGCTCGCTCCAGCACGACCGATCGGCAGTATCCCAGCGCATGAGCCGGCCGAGCAGCCCCGGATGATGCCGTATCAACCATGCGCCGAGGAGCGGGCTGGAGATGATGCCCTGGTAGCCGAAGCGCCACAGGTTGCGCAGCAATATGAGGTCGAACCGTATCCACGGGTGCAGGATGGCGAGCGCGAGAAAGCGCTCGACCCGTTGCGGCTCGCGGAGGCAGAGCAGGAAGCCGACCCAGCCACCCCAGTCGTGACCGATCAGACGGACGCGTTCGATACCCAACGCGTCCAAGATTCCAAGGATGTCATCGACCAGCTGTTCTTTCTCGTAGCCCGCCGCCGGCGCAGCCGACCAGCCAAAGCCGCGGAGGTCGGGGCAGATGATGTGATAGTCGTCCTGCAACGCGCCGATCAGGTGCCGCCACTCGTACCAGTGCTGCGGCCAGCCGTGCAGCATCAGCAGCGGCTGGCCTGCGCCCGCTTCGGCGAGGTGGAACTCGACGCCGTTAACGGTCAACGTGCGGTGGCGGACGCCGTCGACTTCTGGGAAAGGGAAACGAGGAAGTGGCGCGAGCTCAGTCATTCCACCCACTTCGCAGCGCGGCAGCGCCAGTGAGCGACGGAGTGGAGCGCAAGGTGCGGAACCTCGGCGCGATACCGGCGGTACCGGTCTCCATAGGCGGCCAGCAGCCGGTAGTCCTCGTGGAGCGAGCCGAGCACCATGTAGACGGCGGTCACGAGGCCGATCGACGCCCATTTCACGGTCATGACCGGCGAGAGCCAGTAGAGGAACAGGACCAGGTAGTTGTTCGGATGGCTGGAGAGCCGGAACGTTCCGGTCCAGCCTTCGAGACAGTCACCGTCGGGTAGCGGATGCTGGACGACCGGGGTTGGGCCGATCGGTTGGCGACGGACGTATGCGAACGCGTGGCGGATGCCGGTGACGTGTCCCCAGCCGTTCTGCCGGTTGGTGTGCAGCAGCGCAAGTGCGCAGACGATCTGCCCACTCACACATCAGCAATCTCGGAACGCCCCGCGCGCGTATACAATCGCTGGTCGGGCAGTGACCAGATTGAGCGCATTGTCGCCGCGAGCGATATGACCGCGAATCCATTGAATCCGAAGCGGTAGAGGCCGTCGGCTGCGCGCGCTCCGGCAAGCTGTCGGACGCGTTGCTTTACCGGCAACGAGGCCAGCGCACTGTGCACGATGGCGTACAAGACGGTTGCTCCAGCCGTCCGGATGGCTGTTGACCACAGCATCGAGTGACACCCTATCTATCCGTCGTGACGAGATCGCCTGCCGCCGAACTGCTGGGTCCGCCGCACCATCGACCAGCATCCCGGCCAGGCTACCGCCTTGCTCACTTGCAACTCTGCTGCCAGCGGCGTTTGCTGGCGGTTCTTGACCGATGGCCAGTGCTGGCGTTATCGTCCCGCAGCGTCGCCTGCCAACGTGAGACCGCGTCGCGATCGGCGAGCGATCGTGCCGCATGATTTGTGACGAACGACCCAGCAAGAGGCCGGCGCGTTACCGGACGGTCGAGCGAAGAAATGAGGGAGTCGAATGGAATACCAGAACATCCTGTGGGAGCAGCAGGACGGTGTCGGCATCATCACGCTGAACCGGCCCGATGCGCTGAACGCGCTCAACCGTCCGCATCTGATCGAGTTGAACCAGGCGGTCGAGCGCGCCAGGTTTGACCCGAGCGTGCGGAGCCTGGTGATCACTGGCGCGGGGCGCGGATTCTCAGCCGGGGCGGATGTCAAGGAGTGGGGCAGCGGCGCCTCGGAAAGTGACGAGCCGTCGGCCGGCTGGATCGACCTGGCCCACGCGCTGATCATGCGCATCTACCGCCTGCCGAAGCCGGTCGTCGCCGCTGTCAACGGCGTCGCGGTTGGGGCGGGCTGCGACATCACGCTGGCGTCCGACCTGCGGGTCGCTTCGACGAAGGCGCGCTTCGGCCAGGCCTACATCAAGCTCGGCTACTGCCCGGACGCCGGCGGTTCGTTCCTGCTGCCGCGCCTGATCGGTGAGGCGAGGGCGATGGAGATGATCTACACCGGGCGTATCATCGAGGCCGACGAAGCCAACCGGATTGGCCTGCTCAACGCGCTGGTCGAGCCGGAGGAACTGATGTCGACGGCGCTGGAACTGGCCGGACGACTGGCAAAGGGGCCGACGGTCGCGATTGGTCTGTCGAAGGAGAACATTCGCCAGAACGCGTTCCTCAGCATCGAGGACGCGCTGCGCAACGAGCGCATCGCCGGGAACATCTGTGGCAAGACCGAGGACGCCAAAGAGGGGCTGGCCGCGACGATCGAACGGCGTGAAGCCAACTTCCAGGGCCGGTGACGGGAATGACGGACAACCCGGCTATGGGAGCGACGGCATCGGCCGTCGACTGGACGCGGCTGGCCGGTGATGACGCGGCATCGCACCCGCTGTATCCGCTCTTCTATCCCCGCTCGGTGGCCGTTGTCGGCGCGTCGCCGAAGGGTGGCTACGGGCTGAGGGTGATCGACGCGCTGACGTCGTTCGGGTTCGCCGGATCGATCTACCCGGTCAACCCGAACTACGACACGATTGCCGATCTACAGGCGTATCCGGAGCTTGGCGCGATCCCGGAGCCGGTCGACGCGGTCGCGATCGCGGTGCCGTCGCGGATGGTGCCGGGCGTTGTCCAGCAGGCGATCGAGGCCGGTGTCAGAAGTGGGATCGCGTTCGGCAGCGGCTTCGCCGAGGCGGGCGAGGACGGCCAGTCGTTGCAGGCCGAGCTGCGTGCGATCTGCGGCGAGCGGTTCCCGCTGATTGGGCCGAACTGCCTCGGCGTCATGAGCTACCTCGGTGGCACGGCGCTCTGGTCGATTCCGATCGGCGGTCGTGGCCGGGATGGCACGGTCGGGCTGGTTGCTCAGAGTGGCAACATGGCGCTGACGCTGATGGCGTCGAGCCGGGGGCTGGGTCTCGCCCACGTTGTCTCGGCTGGAAACCAGGCCGTTGTCGATTCGGTCGATGTGATGAGCTTCTTCCTGGCCGAGCCGGGGGTTCGCGCGATCGCAGCCGTGATCGAGGGTCTCGCCGACGTTGACAAGTTCCGGCGCGTTGCGGCGCAGGCGGCCGAGCGGGACGTTCCGATCGTCGCGCTGAAGCTTGGCCGGTCGGAGAAGGCCAGCCAGGCGGCGGTCGCTCACACCGGCTCGCTGACCGGCTCCGACCAGCTCTACGATGCGCTCTTCCGGCAGTACGGTGTGATCCGCGTCGACGACCTCGACGAGCTGATGGAGACGGCCAAGCTGCTCTCGGCCGACCGGCGTCCGAAGGGGTCGGGGCTGGGCGTCTTCGCCAGCTCCGGCGGCGAGTGCGGGCTGATCTCCGATCTGGCGGCGGCCAGCGGCGTCGAGCTGCCCGACCTGCTGCCGGAGACGCGCGAGGAGCTGCTCGGCATCCTGCCGCCGTTCGCCAACCCGCTCAACCCGCTCGACATCACGGCTTCCGGCTGGGGCAACCGCGAGATCTACAGCAACGTCGCGACGCTGCTGGCGGCGACGCCGGGTGTCGACATCGTCGCGGCGATGGGCGACACGACCCGCAACTCCGGCGCACTCGACGCGACCGGCTGGGACAAGATGATCGCCGGGCTGGCCGATGCCCGAGCCCGGACCGACACACCGATCGCCCTCATCAACACGATGATCGACGCTGCCTACGAGATGACGGACGCGCTGGCTGCCGCGGGCATCATCCACTTCTCTGGTGCTCGCAACGCTGCCCGCGCCATCGGCCACGCCGGTCGCTACGCGTGCTGGCGGCAGGAGCGGCGGGATGTACGGGCTGGGACGAGCGTCGACGCTGAACGACGGGCTTCTGCGCTCGATCTCCTGCCGCCGACCGGCACTGGCGGCGTTTCGGAATCGGCCAGCAAGGAGCTGCTTCGGTTGTATGGCGTCCCGGTCCCGGCTGGTGGGCTGGCGGAGAGCGTCGAGGACGCAGTAGCGATCGCCGAGCAGGTCGGCTACCCGGTCGTCTTGAAGATCGAGGCCGACGACATCCACCACAAGACCGAGGTTGGCGGCGTCGCGCTGTGGATTATGTCGAACGAGCAGCTTCGTGCGGAACATGCTGCGCTGCTGGAGCGAGTCGCGGCCATCGCGCCGGACGCGCGAGTCCGTGGCGTCCGCGTCGAGCGGATGGCGTCCGGGTTGGTCGAACTGATCGTCGGTGGACGCAACGATCCCCTCTTCGGCCCGATTGTCGTCGCCGGCCTCGGCGGCGTCCTGGCCGAGGCGCTCCAGGATGTTTCGACCCGTCTCGCGCCGGTCGATGCCGACGAGGCGCGGGCGATGCTCGGCGAGTTGCGCGGTGCGGCGTTGCTCGGCCCGTTCCGGGGGCGGGTGGCTGTCGATGTTGGTGCGGTGGCGGATGTCATTGCGCGTGTGTCGCAACTACTGGTCGAGTTGCCGGAGGTGCGGGAACTGGATCTGAATCCGGTGCTGGTTGGGGTTGATGGATGCGTGGCGGTGGATGGGTTGGCGGTCGTGTAGGGCGGCGGGACTCGTGACGCACAAATGACGACCGCACCAATTTGACTTGTCATCCTGAGCCGCAGCGAAGGATCGCCTGGCTTTGACGACGATGGCGGTTCGGACGGGACAAGCACCGTCTGCCGCTCGACGCGCTCCTGTCTCGTACGCCAGGCGATCCTTCGCTGCGGCTCAGGATGACAGGGGAAAGGCATGGTTCCTCGTCAACACCGCCCGTCTTGTCTACGTCACATGTTCCACGACTCGTTACCTCGGCGATCCGGTCGGCGCGGACCTCTTTGGGGAGGCCGAGGACGCGTTCGCCGATGATGTTCTTCTGGATCTGGGAGGAGCCGGCGTAGATGGTTTCGGCGAAGGGGTGCAGGTACTGGTAGGGCCAGGTGTCGTGCGGGTCGTCGTGGGTGTTGGGGGCGAAGGCGTATTCGGGCGGGGCGCCGTTGGTGAGCTGGCCGTAGGGGCCGAGGATCTCCATCATCAGGGTGTTGACGCGCTTGTCCATCTCCGAGTAGTGCAGCTTCGAGATGGCTGATTCGGGGCCGAGCGGGTTGCCCTTCTCGGCGGCGGAGAGGAGCCGGAGCGATGCGTAGCGCAGGACCTCGATCTCGGCTTTGATCTGGCCGAGCTTCTGGCGGACGATTGGGTCGTCGATCTGGCGGGTGCCGTCGCGGCGTGGGGTCGTGACGATCTGCAGCAGGCGCTCGAACGACTCCTGTGAGCGGGCGACGATGCCCATCGTGTCGCCGCCGCGCTCGTAGGAGAGGGTGGTCTGGGCGATCGTCCAGCCGGCGTTGAGCTCGCCGATCAGGTTGTCGGCCGGGACGCGGACATCGCTGAAGAAGACCTCGGCGAACTCGTCGGCGATGCCGGTGACCTGCCGGAGCGGGCGGACCTCGATGCCGGGCTGGTGCATGTCGACGATGAGGTAGGAGATGCCCTGGTGCTTTGGGGCGTCGCGGTCGGTGCGGACGAGCAGGATGCCCATGTCGGCTTCGGTGGCGGTGCTGGTCCAGATCTTCTGGCCGTTGACGACGAACTCGTCGCCGTCGATCTCGGCGCGGCACTGGAGTGAGGCCAGGTCGGACCCGGCGTTGGGTTCCGAGTAGAGCTGGCACCAGACCTCGTTGCCGAGCAGGATGTCGCGGAGATAGCGCTCGCGCTGGGCGTCGCTGCCGTGGTGGATGAGGGTCGGCCCGACGAGGCCGAGTCCGGCCCAGTTGATCGAGCCGGGAGCGTTGGCCCGCGCCATCTCCTCGATGACGATTGCCTGCTCGACCGGCCGCGCCTCGCGCCCGCCATACGCCTTCGGCCAGCCCATCCCGAGGTAGCCGGCCTCGTAGAGCTTGCGGTGCCACGCTTTCTTCGCTTCGGTCGTCCGTAACGGTTCACGCGGCGCGTGCTCCGCGAGCCAGGCGCGCACCTGGGCGCGAAACGCCTCATCCTCCGCTGTGTATCGCAGGTCCATTGTCGTTCATCTCCGTACGTTAGCTGTCAGCTATCAGCCATCAGCCGGTGCTGTTGTTCGGGAAGCCATCCACTTCAACGAGGGCAAGAGTCGATTGGCGTGTGTGCGTGATCGTAGCAGGTACGGCGGCTCATCGGGGAGTCAGGTTCGTCGGCAGCGATCATTGGGACCGGCTCATGCCCGGACTGGGTGATGGCTGGTGCTTCTACTCATTCGAACGGTTCGAGGGCGGAAATGTGTGCCACAGTGGGTAAAGGGGTAAAGGCATCAAGGTGCTCAAGGTGCTCAAGGCGTTCAGGCTCATTGATGAGCGTGAGTCGAGTGGACTCAAGTTGATCATGCTCATTGTGTGAGCGAGTTGAAGTGAGCCAGTTGAGTTGAGCCACTTGAGCCAGTTGAGTAAGGCGGCCAAGATGGCCAAGGCGGCCAAGGTGTGCGGGGTGAATGTGTCCGAAGATGGTAACGGGGTAAAGGCATTCACCGTCTGTCAGCGAGAGCCTTTGACGATCCGTGTGGCTCAAGTGGATCAAGCTCATTGGATGAGCCAGTTGACAGCGTTGGAGTACGGTGACGGAGAGACCGAACCGTTCACATCCGCATGGGGCGTGGCCGGCCCGGTCGGAGTTCCTGTGCGGGATCGTCGTTTACGTGCCTGCCGTATCCTGCACGGACATTCTGCGGTCATGCAGTGCGTCGACCAGATACACGAGCGCGGCGATTGGCGCATCCGGCTCGGATGGGGGCGGCAGGCCGAGCGCATCCCAGTCGAGGGCGTCCCATTCGCTGTCTTGCAGCTCAGGGTAGCCCAGCGCATGGAGGATGTCGTCGATCTCCTCGTGGACGACGATGCCTGAGACGCGTTCCAGTGGGTCGTCGGGATGGAGCGGGACGTCCGGCACGGGACAGCGTTGCTGCACGTAATCGTGGACCGCTCCGGCGACCGATGCACGCACCCCGCGCGCGACGAACCAGTCGATGAACTGAGCGCGGGTGTCGTCGGGTCGCTCCTGCTTGAGCTGGGTGAGGTATGCCTTTCGCCGGCTTTCCTGCCGTCGATACGACAGGTACCAGAGGCAGGCCATGACCGCGAACACGGCACCGCAGGCACCAAGCGCGATGACAATCCCGGTCAGGGTTTCCAACGTCGTCCTCCAATGGGCCGCAGCGATGGAAGCTGTTCTTCCAGCCGCAAGTTCGACCGTGGACCAGCGCTTAGAAGTTGCCTGCGTCGACATCGTGAACGAAGTCGATGAGGCCGCGGAAGTAGACCTCCTGGTCGTCATACATCGTCATGTGGCTGCCGTTGGGGCAGTGTAACGAGCGTCCGCGCTGGACGGCGCCGGCGATCCAGGCCATGTGCTCGGGGTCCATCGTGTCGTGCTGTGCGCCGATGGCCAGCGTCGGGACCTCGATCCGGCCAAGGTCGGCTGGTGCGATCCCAGTCGATGAGCTTGCCACTGGCGCCGAGTTCGCTCGGCCCCTGCATCGGGACGTAGATGGATGGGTTGAGGTGGGCGAAGGCACGGTTGACCGGGTCCGGCCAGGCTTCAACGGGCATCCGCAGGACGTGGTGGACGTAGTGATGTTCCAGCAGCAACTCCATGTAGCGTGGGTTCTCGAAGTCGCCGGCCGCTTCGTAGCCCTGGATCTCGGCCAGCGCGGCCTGGTCCATGCCGGGCATCAGTGCATTCTGCGCGTAGGCGTTGTAGGCCGGGATGCTGGCCATCATGTTGGAGATGACGAGGCCCTTGAGGTGTTGCTGGTACTTGAGCGCATACTCGATCGCGAGGATGCCGCCCCAGGAGTGGCCGAGCAGAAAGAAGTTCTCCCGGTCGAGGCCCAGCGCCTGGCGGACCTGCTCGACCTCCTCGACGAAGCGCGGCAGTTCCCAGAGATCCGGATCGTCGGGCTGATCGCTGTAGGCCGAGCCGAGCTGGTCGTAGTAGTAGTACTCGATTCCGGCGGCCGGGAGGAAGCTGTCACACGACTCGAAATACTCGTGGGTTGCGGCGGGTCCGCCGTGCAGGAGGAGGAGCTTCATGGTTGGCGCGTTGCCGACTCGCTTGGTCCAGACGTGGAAGGTGCCCTTGGGCGTGTCGATCGGGATGAGCTTCACGCCGCCGGTGAGGACGTCGTCGCGGCCGGTGTAGTCCAGATAGTTGAGCGACGGAGACTGGTTGGTGTTCATGGTAACCCCCTTGGATGTACTCGGCGGGCGAAGGTGCCCTGCGCGAGCGACAACAGCAGCGAGACCGAACCAGTTGACCTGTGTGGGGAGAGTATACGTCCATTTGGACGCCAATCATCGTCCGATCGGGACGCCGATTCAGGTGAATGACCATCGCCTGCCCGACATGTTGGCCGGAATTGCCTCCACGCGCCCGTTCAGTGTCGCTGGATATACGGCGGTCGTCATCCCGATGCCGCGTTCATGGACAGGGTTGACGCTGGTGGGGCCGTCCCGCATGATGACGCTATCGCATCCGGACTGCTGAAAAGGTCGGCGCCATGGTGACGAACCCGCCGTCCGATCATCCACCATCCGTCGTGCGCTTGCCCATCGCACGCACTGCCCTGTTCGGTCGTGACCGCGACCTTACCGCGCTCACCACGCTCCTCGTCCGTGACGACGTGGCGCTGGTCACGCTGACCGGTCCAGGAGGCGTTGGGAAGACACGGCTTGCCGTGGCGGTCACCGAGCGGGTTACGGGGACCTTTCCAGATGGCGTCGTCTCCGTGGCGCTGGCGTCCATCCGTGACCCTGGCCTCGTCCCCGCCGCGATTGCCCAGGCGCTCGACGTGCGCGAAGCCGGCCGCGGGCCGATCGCAGACAGCATCGCGAGCGCGATCGGTCAGCGGCGTATGCTGCTGCTGCTGGACAACTTCGAGCAGGTGCTCGACGCCGCATCGCTGATCAGCGATCTGCTGGAAGCCTGCCCACGGCTGACCGTCCTCGTCACTAGCCGCGCCGTTCTACGCCTCTCCGGCGAGCATAGCGTCATGGTCGAGCCGCTGGCGCTGGCTGACGCCGAGCGACTGCCGGCAATCGACCGGCTCAC
The DNA here is from genome assembly GCA_963763325.1 of uncultured Chloroflexia bacterium. GTDB lineage: Bacteria > Chloroflexota > Chloroflexia > Thermomicrobiales > CFX8 > JBBECJ01. The sequence goes on along the minus strand of CAVXOL010000014.1, from coordinate 18,514 downwards.
AGAGATCGCGTCCATCCGGCTGTTCGTCGAGCGTGCGCGCGCCTCCAGGTCTGATTTTGCGCTAACTGAGGCGAACGCAGCGACGATCGCCGCCATCTGCGCACGGGTGGACGGTCTGCCACTCGCACTGGAACTAGCCGCCGCACGCGTGCGCGTGCTGTCACTACGTGCCCTGCTGGCGCAACTGGAGCAGCGACTTCGCCTGTTAGTGGGTGGCCCACGCGACGCTCCATCACGGCAGCAGACGCTGCGCGACACGATCGCCTGGAGCATTGATCTGCTCGGAGCGGACGAGGCGCGCCTGTTGCGCCGGCTGTCCGTCTTCGCCGGTGGCTGGACGCTGGACGCGGCTGAGGCGATCTGTGGTGACGGGCTCGATATCCTGACCGGACTCAGCGTGCTGGTCGACCATAGCCTCGTTTGGCAGAGCACCCAGCCGGATGGCTCCACGCGCTTCGGGATGCTGGAAACGATTCGCGAATACGCCGTCGAGCAGCTTGAACGCAGTGGGGAAGCAGTCGTCATCCATGCACGCCATGCGATGCTCTACCTGACGCTTGCGGAAGAGGGGCATCCCAATCTCGGCGAGGTAGAAGCCTCCGGGGAACGCCACCTCCATCGCTGGGCGACGCGTCCCGGCATCGGGATGCACGAGATCGCTGCGTGGGCTGGGACAGTTGGAGGCTGAGCAGGACAACCTGCGGGCAGCACTCACCTGGCTGCTCGACACGCACGCGACTGAGCCGGCGTTGCGCCTGGCGTCCGCCCTGGGGTGGTTCTGGTTTCAGCTGGGTCACCTGGGCGAAGGGATGAACTGGCTGGAGCGGGCGCTCGCCGGTAGCGAACTGACCCCCATCCATCTGCGAGCCGCGCGCGCACTTCGCTGCTGGCCGGCTCGCGGTGCATCGAGGCGACGACTCCCGGGCGATGGTGCACAACGAGGTGAGCCGGGCGCTGTGGGGTGAGCTGCATGATGAGCTCGGCGTCCTGGAAGCGCTGACCGGCCTCGCCATTATCGCCGAGTCCGAGGGGGATGATGCACGGGCAACTCAGCTGTACGAGGAGGTGCTGGCCGGCGCCCGTGGCCAGAGCAACGACCTCGTCACCTTCACGCTCGTCGAATCTGGGGTATCTTGCCTATCGCCGAGGCGACCTCGAGCGTGCTGCCATGCTGGCGGAGGAGGCACTGGCACTGTGCCCCGATGGACACCATCTGCACTGGCACGTCCGCTGTGCGGTCGCGCAGGTGGAGATCGAGCGCGGAAACTACGAGCGTGCCGCGTATCTGTACACCGAGAGCCTGGCTGCCGGCGAGGCAGCTCAACCACCCAATGTGGATGGCCGACGCGCTGTCCGGGTTCGCCGGCGTGGCCGCGGCAGCCGGGCAGCCGCTGCTGGCGGCGCGCCTGCTTGGCGCCGTGGCGACGATCTCGGAACGACTCGGTTGGGCCCTGTTCAGCTTCGGTCACCAGCATGATCGTGCGCTGGAGGTGACCCGAGCCGCGCTGACGCCGGCGGTGTATGAGCGCGCCTTCGCGGAGGGTCAGTCGCTCTCGCTCGACGACGCGATCGCCGAGACTCACGCGATCCTCGCCGCGGTGAGCGCATCCACTTCGCCGCTGCCGTCCGACGCAGTACCGGCCGTCAGTTCGAGCGTCCTTTCCCCACGCGAACTGGATGTCCTGCGGCTGCTCGTCGAGGGCCAGTCGGATCGTGAGATCGCCGAGCAGCTGTTCATCAGCTATCGCACCGTCACCACCCATGTTCGCAGCATCCTCAACAAGCTCGGCGTCGACTCGCGCACGGCCGCAGCGACCTACGCCGCCCGCCACCATCTCCTTGACGCTACGTAGCCCTACGTATTCCCGCCGCCTCCGTAGTCTCCTCGATGTGCCATCTGCCTCCTGAGCGCATGCTCCGGGTGTGGTTGACGAACTGTCGACACACCGAAGGCGATACAGCGAAGGAGTCCCACAATGCAGGCAATCACTCGAATGCAACGGGCTGGATTCAATCATCCCAAGGTCGCTCTGATCGCAGCGGGGCTATTGATGACCTTGCTCGCCGGCGTCGTCGTGTTCCAACTGAGCCAGGATTCGAACGCCACCAGCAACGTGTCAGCACCGGCAACGACGATGCAGCGGTTCTATGCCGCGAAGGAAGCACGCCAGGACAGGCTCGAACTCGCGGCAGCGGCACTCACGACCAATGCCACCCAGCTTGAGGCACTACAGCGCTTCTATGCGCACAAGGAAGCATCGATGGACGCTGAGTTCTCCGCGATCACGGCCCAGCCGACCCAGATTCAGCGCGTGGCCGTCGACAAGGAGTCGCGGCTGGCCGTGCAGGAGCAGCTGCGCAGCGACCTGGCCGCTAGCACCAAGCGCCAGGAGACGATGCGGCGCTACTACGCGCATAAGGAGGCGCAACTCGACGCCCTGCCGTAGGACCCAAGGTCCTGGTCATGACATCCCGAACCGGAACGACTCCGCTTCGAGCGGCGAGGCGGGGTCGTTCCGGTTCGGCACGGACTCGCAGCTTGCGCCGCACTGCATCGGCTGTACGGTCAATAGGGAACGTGGATCAGTGAAGGCGCCTCCAGCCCACTGGACAAGCGGCGCACCACTGCGGTGGGGTGGCGTGATTGACGCTGGCGCGGCATGGGAGCATGATAGCCGCATCGCACTTCAGCGCGGTAGACGCGCGATACCAACGACAGCGACCATACGCCAGCGAACGGCATGGAGGACGACGATGCGTGCGGCGGTCTGCTACGAGTTCGGGCAACCTCTGGTCATTGATGAGATCGAGATCGATCCGCCCAAGCTGGGCGAGGTGCGTGTGCGGGTGACGGCCTGCGGCATCTGCCACAGCGACCTGCACCGGCTGCGTGGCGAGCGCGGCGGGGCGCTGCCGATCGTCGCAGGGCATGAGGTGGCCGGGATCGTCGAGGAGTTGGGGCCGGGTGTCAGCGGCGTCGCGGTCGGCGACCGGGTGATCGTCTCGCTGCTGCGCTCGTGTGGGCGCTGCTTCTATTGTCAGAGCGGCTCGCCGAACCACTGCGAGGCGGTGTTTGCGCTGGCGACTGAGACGCGGCTGCATACGCGCGACGGCGTGCCGATCGTCCAGGGGGTCAACGTCGGGGGGTTCGCGGATCAGGTCGTCGTCGACCAGTCGCAACTCGTGAAGGTGCCGGACGGTCTGCCGATGGAGAGTGTGGCGCTGCTGGCCTGCGGGGTGATCACCGGGTTCGGGGCGGTCGTCAACACGGCCAACGTGCCGGCCGGTAGCAGCGTGGTCGTGATCGGGACCGGCGGGGTCGGGATGAACGCGATCCAGGGGGCGCGGCTGTCCGGGGCGAACCCGATCATCGCGGTCGATGTGCTCGACGGCAAGCTGGAGGATGCGCGCGGCTTTGGCGCGACGCACGGGGTCAACGCGACGCGCTCGGACGCTGCCGAGGCGGTGCGGGCGATCAGCGGCCCGAGGGGCGTGGACTATGTGTTCGTGACGGTCGGCAGCGCCCAGGCGGCCGAGCTTGGGTTGGGGCTGGTGCGCGACGAGGGCGCGCTGGTGCTGGTCGGGATGCCGCCGACGGGTGTCAACCTGTCGCTGCCGGTCTTCGAGACGGTCTATCGCAGCGTGCGGATCCTCGGCAGCAAGATGGGCGGGACGCGGTTGTCGGTCGATGTTCCACGGCTGATGGACCTGTATCAGGCTGGGCAGTTGCAACTGGACGAGTTGATCACCGAGCGGTATCCGCTGGAGCGGATCAATGAGGCGATCGCTTCGGTCGAGCGTGGCGAGGCGTTGCGGCATGTCATCGTGATGTAGGGCGGCGGATGTTGGCTATGCCAGCGCGTTCTTCTGGCATCGTGGTGATCACTGGCCTGATGTTACGATTACAGCCACTTCCTCACGGAACCAACGACCGATGGAGATGGCAATGATTCGGACAACAATCGATGATGCTCAGGCTCGGCTTCACGACCTGATTGAGGCGGCGTTGCGCGGCGAGGACGTTGTCATCACGACCGACCAGAAGTACGACCGGCAGGTTGTCCGCCTTGTCGTTGAACCAGCGCGTGAACCGCGACGCCCGCGCGAGTTCGGGAGCGCAAAGGGAATGCTGATCGTCCCCGACGACTTCGACGAACCGCTCGAAGAGTTTGCCGAGTATCAGGAGCGATGAACGCGTTGCTCGATACCCACGCCTTCCTCTGGTTCATCGAAGGCAGCCCGCGCCTGAGTGTCCGCGCACGCGACTTGATCCGCGACCCGGAAACTGAACTATTCCTGAGTATTGCGAGTCTTTGGGAGATCGCGATCAAATCTAGTATCGGCCGTCTGCCGCTGCTTCGACCGTTTGAGGATCTGATACCGGACCAACTGGCTCGCCATGAGATCGTGCTGTTGCCGATCGACGTTCGGCATCTCTTTCAACTCATGCACCTTGAACGTCACCACGGCGATCCCTTTGACCGGATGTTGATCGCTCAGGCGATGGCTGAGCAACTTCCTATCATCAGTGGTGATACGGCCTTCGATGCCTATCCTGTCACGCGCATGTGGTAGTGATCCACGCCGAGACGGTTTGCTGTTGACGGTGCAGCTACTGGTTGCTATTCCAAGTCGAGTCCCAACTTCACTTGGAGCGTGGCGAGACTGACCGACGTTCCAACGATGTCAGAAGCCGCTCGGCATTCGGACGCGACCGCAGCAGGTGCATCGTCTCGGCCAGCGAGTCCAGTTCGTCCGGAGATACACGCTCACGCAGATCAAGTATCTCCAACGCGATTACCAGTCCGTTGGCGTCCAGTGCTACCGTGATGCCTGGCTAGTAGTCGTTGCTGCAGGCTGGCCCGTTAGCCGGTCTACCGCAACCGGACTGGTTAGAGCAGATTATCCGTTGGCCGAACCGCTGGCCAGCCGTCGCAGGACTATCGAGAGGATGCCGCCGTTGCGGTAGAACTCCCATTCGACTGGGGTATCGATCCGGATGTGGGCCTGGAACGATTGCTGGAGCGCATCAACGAGGCGAGCGTCTCGGTCGAGCGCGGTGAGGCGTTGCGGCATGTCATTGTGATGTAGGGCGTCTGACCTCTGCACATTGACGCACTGCGCGGCGTTGCTCGCGTGCCGCATTTGGAGGCATGGTGCGTTACTGGCGACAGGCATCGTTCGGCTGTTGCCAGTAACGCCGTGAGTTCGCGGCTACCGGACGAGGGCGTCGACGTATTCGCCGTCGTGCCACTCCGGGTCGGCATCGAGAAGCGCGCGGAGCTTCAGATACTGCTCGTGCTGCTCGGGACTGTCGGCATTGCTCTTGTACGCGTCGCGGCTTTCAAAGCCGACGACCAACCACATCTCGTTGGGGTCCGCATCCGACTGCATGACGTACTCGAAGGCGAGCGCTGGGAGATTGTCGGCACCCTCCTTCCCGAACTTGCGTAGCTCGTCGTGCTTGCCTGGCGTAACCCGGAGTCGCGCGATCGTTCCGTACATTGGTTTTCTCCAATCCATCGATACGCGTCAATCTGTATCCACGTTCAACAGTCTCGGCAGGAGTGGCAGACGTTACAGAGGTCACGGCACGCTTGCGGCAGAGACGTGCTGTGGCGACGGCGGAGTGCGACCGGAAAGGTGACGCCCGGGAACTGTTCGGCGAGCAGGGACCAGAAAGGATCAACTGCCGGAGCGGCGCCAGTCGCGGAAGAGGTCGAGCAGGCGCTCCTGGTCATCGGCCGGGATGTCTTCGACACCGAGGCGGCCGAGCACCTGGATGGTGTGGCGCATCTGGTTGACGTAGGCGACGCATCCGTCACAGTCGGCGAGGTGGTGTTCGAAGTGTTGCCGCTCGACGGGCGGCAAGCTACCTTCGAGGTACTCGGTTACGACCTCGACCAGTTCCTGACAGGTCAGGTCGTCAAGAATCTCGCTCATTATGACGTCGTCACCGTTTCGTTTACATACTGTTCCAGAGCGCGTCGTACCGTGGATCGCGCGCGATGCAGCAAGACGCGCTGATTGGCCTCCGAGATCACCAGTGCGTTACATACCTCACTGGCTGACCAGCCTTCGATGTCTCGCAATCTGATGACCTCGCGTTGATTCGGCGGTAAGGCGGCGACGGCACGGCTGGCAACGGCGAGCGTCTCGGCGGAGAGCAGGTGCTGCTCGGGGAGGGCGTCCCAGTCACGCGGGTAGGCGTCCCAATACCGGGGCCAGTGCGGATCGCCGGCCGGCAGGAACCGCTCGGGCTCGACGGCTGGCGTATCGTCATCGTCGTCGTACGAGAGGGCCGAGAACGGGATGCTGCGGCGCTCGCGCTTGCCGCGTGTCTTGGCCCGGTTGATCAGAATGTGGACGATCCAGGTCTTGAGCGAGGAGCGTCCCTCGAAGCGATCGATGCCGCGCAGGACTCCCAGCCAGGTTTCCTGGACGACATCTTCGGCGGCGGCTCGATCGGCGACATGCAGCGATGCGATGCGCAGCAGCGACGTATGGTAGCGACCGACCAACGCGACGAAGGCGGCTTCCTCGCCTCGCCGCAGCGCCTCAATCAGGGCCATGTCGTCGCCGCGTTCACGTAGCGCAAGATCTGGCATCGACGATCCACCGCATATGTTGGTCGCACAACCGTTGGATGTGTGTGACCGTATCTTAGCAGGCACGTCGCTGCAGGTGGTGATGCCTGTTGGAACGAGATCGCACTGCATCGCCCGGAAACGTTGTTGGGCACGTGAGCGGAGACCGTGTCCGCGACGACCAACCTCGCAGGTCGCGTGTACCAGCACCCAGCCCAGCCTGCGGCCGGCGGAGCGTGCAGGCTCGCCGGTCGCAGGAAGGGTGGGGGTGGGTGTGCCGCCAGCTACGAGGCTGGCGGGATGTTGTTGTTGACCCGGAAGAGGTTGGTTGGGTCGTAGGTCGTCTTGACTCTGACGAGCCGCTCCCAGTTGTCACCAGAGGCGGCACGGATGCGCGGCGAGATTTCGTCCTGGTCGACAACGGTGAAGTTCAGGTTGCGGCCGGTCAGCGCGTACGGGGCGAGGGTGTCGTGCACCTTGCGCGCCCACGCGATGCAGGCATCCTGCTCGGCGGGATCGTCCCAGGCGCCACCGATGACGATCTGGTAGCGCGCGTCGCGATGCCAGAAGGCTGTCTCGCTCTTGCCCGTGCGCCCATACTGCCCGGCGAACTGCTCGAAGACCATGTATGAGGTGGGGTTGGGCTTGATCTTCCCCATCTCGGCGGCGAGGTCGAGCATCGCGTCGTCCAGCTGGCTGAAGAGCAGGGCCTTCCAGTAGTACTGCCGCCCGTGCGGCACGAGCGGGTTGAACGCCTGCTGCCAGGCCGTGTAGGGCATCGGAGAAATGATGTCGAGGTCGGCCTCGCCGAACATGCGGACGGTCGCCATCTCGCGCTCGGCCTCGTCGAGGTCGCCGGAGTGGCAGAACGCCAGGGCCGAGGCGTGGGTTCCGGTGGCCGGATTGATCCAGAGCGCCGCGTAGACGATGACGTTGTCGGACGTTGCCGAGGTGACCGTGCGGTACATCTCGAGGACATCGCGCCCCTGCTCGATCGGGTAGAAGCGCGCCCCGGCCAGCACCTGATGGTCGAACGGATGGAGTTGGAAGAGGAAGCCGGTGACGACGCCGAAGTTGCCGCCGCCTCCCTTGAGCGCCCAGAACAGGTCGGGGTGCTCGTCGGCGCTGACGCGGACGTAGTTGCCGTCGGCGAGGACGATGTCGTAGGCGAGGACGTTGTCGCAGGCCGCGCCGTACTTCGCGTTGAGCCAGCCGATGCCGCCGCCCAGCGTCAGCCCGGCCACACCGGTCGTCGAGACGATGCCGCCGGTCGAGGTTAGATGGAAGGCGGCTGTCTCGTGGTCGAAGTCGCCCCACTGCGCGCCGCCCTCGACGTAGGCGGTCTGGGTGCGCGGATCGACGTGGACGGCGCGCATGCTGGACATGTCGAGCAGCAGGCCGTCGTCGCAGAGTGCGTTGCCGGCCACGTTGTGCCCGCCGCTCTTGATCGACAGCAGCAGGTTGTTGTCGCGGGCGAAGTTGACGGCGGAGATGACATCGGCGACACCAGCCGGCTGGACGACCAGTCCTGGTCGCTTGTCGATCATCCCGTTCCAGATCGTACAGGCGGCGGCGTAGCCCTCCTCACCGGGCATAATCAGCGCGCCGCGGAGGCTGGTCCGCAGTCCCTCGATCGCGTCAGAAGAGAGTGCAATGGCACGCTGCTCGGACTGGATTGACATGAGTTGCCCTCCTTCGGGGAATGATGGTTGGACACGGTATCGCCACGCTCGCGACGCCATGTCATACGGTCTCCCGAACGGCCCAGTTCGTTACAGCGATTGAGCGCGAATTGTCGCTGACAGGTTCGCACCGACTTTCGGCGCTGGTGCGTTGTGCGATGAGCCGTCGGATGGCTGCGGGACGCAGGCGCCAATGGCGTCGTTCACACGTTAGATCTGGCGGTGACGGAGGTCTTGTGCCTGATGATGTGCTGCGCTACGGTAGGGTCACCGTCGAGATGGTGATCCCTGGCACCCCGGATCAATGACGATTCCAGACGATGGTCTGTCAACGCCGCGAGCATGCACTGTCGCACTTTCCCAGCAGGTACGCGACGGCCGGTCGGACGAATGCAGGAGGGTCTACCGATGACTGACAGATTGCGTGTCGCGGTCCTCGGCGCTGGTCGCTGGGCGCAGACGGCGCACATTCCCGGCTGGCTGCGCGACCCGCGCTGCGAGGTCGTCGCGATCTGCGATCCGGTCGAGCGACCGCGCTCGCGACTTCGCCGCCGAGTTCGGCATCCCCGAGCACAGCCGCGACTGGCAGGCGGTCGTCGGCGCGGGCCGACATCGACGTGATCGACGTCGCGACGCCGTCGCGACACGCACTTCGAGCTGTCGTGGGCGGCGCTGGAGGCCGGCAAGCACGTGCTCTGCGAGAAGCCGGTCGCCTACGACTTCCGCCAGACGCGCGCGGCGGCGGAGCTGGCGCGCAGCAAGGGGCTGAAGACCAAGCTCGGCTTCACCTTCCGCTACAGCCCCGGCGTGCAGTACGCCATAGTCGCTGATCGACGAGGGCTTCGTCGGGCACGCCGTTCATCTTCAACGGCTACGAGCAGAACTCGCAGTGGCTCGACCCGCAGACGCCGCTGCGCCAGGTCGATCCCGACGCCGACCAGTCGCGTGATCGCAGACCTCGCTCGCTCGAGGGCTACGGCGCGCCGATCATCGACATCGGGCACTGGTGGGTCGGCGCGGACTACAGCCGCGTCGTCGGCACGATGCGCAACTTCATCCCCGAGCGGATGGTGCGCGACGACCGGCCAGATGATGCGCATGAACATCGACGACGGCGACATCTATCATGGGCGAGTACACCAACGGCGCGATCGGCTCGATCCAGACCAGCTTCGTGACGGTCGGCAACTATCCCGGCATCGAGGCGCGCATCTACGGCGAGAAGGGCGCGATCATCTGCCGGCTGGTCGAGGAGTTCGGCGTCGCCGAGACGATCAAGGTCGCCACGCCGGACGCGGTCGAGTTCAAGCGAGCTGGAGATCCCGCAGCGGTTCTACCCGACCGGCGGCCACCCGCGCGAGTCGTGGCGCTCGCTGTTCTACGCCAACCTGATCAACGACTTCATCGACGAGATCCTGGAGGGCGGCGACCGCAACCAGGGCAACTTCGACGACGGCGCCTGGGTGCAGGAGGCGATCAACGCCGTCGAGACGTCGTTCCACGAGCGGCGCTGGGTCGATCTGCCGTTGGCGTGATTCGTTATCTGCGGGGCACCCCGTGCGCTCGGGACCACGGTTAGTCGCTAGAGGGCCAGGTCAGTGTTCGCGGTCGGCAGCGTTGCCACGTGTGCAGGTGGAAGAGTGCGTTCGATACGTAGGAAGAGTGCAATCGACGCTGCGATGATCCATAGCGACGCTAGAATAGCGCCGAGACCTGGTGTTTGCGTCGCCACCAGCAAGAGCAGGATCACAATCGCGACCCCAAACCAGTTGAGCCAGCGTGGCAACGCTCCGTAGCGAAAACCGGCCAATGTACTCGCTGCTACCAGTGTGCCAAGCCCGGGCGCCAGCACTGAGGCGGATTCCCAGTGATAGATCAGATAGGTTTTAGCAACTTGCGTGTCTGCGTCGTATGACGACAGCACGCTTTCAGCAAGTGTGAAGCTGACATCGACAAGGTGCATCGCGGCGGCTGTTATGCCGCCAGCCAGTGCCACCGACGCCAGCCAGCCGCCCTCGCCTTCTGCGCGTCGCAGATGGCCGTGCAGGTAGCCGATGAACCACAGGAGCGCGAACGCGGCAGCCATCCCGAGATAGGCGGCGGTCTTGCTGTTTCGTGATTGTCGGCCAATGCGGTGGCGATGACGCTCGAAGGATCCTCTGGATCGACGTCGTGCTCCGCGACGGTGACGTAGGCAATGATCAGTCCGACCGCGACGATTCCACTCAGTGCCGCGATACGATCCAAGAGCAGTCCCAGGCGCACTTTACCCGCATCCAACACCACCTCACGTTTGCTACGACGGTCCGGAGGGCAGCGCCAGCAGCTGTGGCGATACCAATCCGATTCGCCGGTGTTTTGCACGTCCGCTGAGTCATGATACAGGGATTGCATCATGTTATGGTCGGCACCCTTCACAAAGCTCTGCATCAGCGCTGGCAGCAGGAGGCGGGTGGTACTATGTCCGACATCCCGTTGCGATTCACATCCATTACCATTGAAGCCACGCGAGTCGATCGATAGAGATAGCAATGGCAACGATTCGGACAACAATCGACGAGGTACAGGCCCGGCTTCACGATCTGATTGAGGCGGCGTTGCGCGGCGAGGACGTTGTTATCACAACCGATCAGAAGCATGACCGGCGAATTGTCCGCCTCGTGGTAGAGCCAGCGCGTGAACCGCGTGAACCTCGCGCGTTCGGCAGCGCGAAGGGTATGCTGATCGTCCCTGACAATTTGGACGAGCCGCTCGAAGCGTTTGCCGAATACCAGGGGTGATAACCGCCCCTGCTTCCACTGGTCGTTATTCCTCGCTACGTTCCAACTCCGCTTGGAGCGTGGCGAGATCGGTCGGTGTCCCTGTCCGGGCCTTCGCCCGTTCCAACGATGTTAGGAGCCGCTCGGCATTCGCACGTGACCGCAGCATGTACACCGTCTCAATCAGCAAGAGACACGGAACGGCACCGCGCCTTCCACTTGGTGTGCCTAACGACCCTTCAGTTGAGCCACCACTGGAGCAAACGCATCAATGTCCCACGGAAACACGCTGAAGTACGAGACGCCGAACCGCTGCCGCAGTGCGAGCAGGTGCTCAACCACCGCATCAACACTGCCGATCGGGTAGGTCGGAGCGGCGAGCATTTGCTCCGGAGTCATGTCGAACTCGGCCGCCACGCGATCGGCATGTGCTTGCCGGTCCCCGGTGATGGCGACGTTCTGCAGCAGCATGGCGAGTTCAATCGTGTCGAACCGCTCCCCCGCTGCCTCGCGGATCCAGTTGACCTTTTGCGCTAACGCTTCTTCCATCTCCTCGGTGCCGGACATGAGGCCGCCTGTCGGGCTTGCCTTGGGCAACAACCCGATGATGTCCGCTTCGCGAGCTGCGAACGAGAGCAGGCGCTTGCCACCGCCACCGATGAAGACCGGCGGGTGTGGCTGCTGCACCGGCCGGACTGGATCGCTCAGCCCGTGGATAGCGTAGTGTGAGCCCTCGTGCTCGACTGTCTCTCCACGCCACACGCGTTTGATGATTGACACGGCTTCGATCAGGCGACCCACGCGGGTCCCTGGTGCATCAAACGGGATCCCAGCAGCGTCGTACTCCGTTTTGAGCCAGCCCGCACCAATGCCGAACTCAAAGCGCCCGTCGGTCAACACGTCGAGTGTCGCCGCCTCATTGGCCAGCAGCGCGGGGTGGCGGAAGTCATTGTCGAAGACGGTGCAGCTGACCCGCAAGGTCGTCGTCGCCATAGCCGCAGCATGGAGTCCCAGCATCGGGGAGAACCCCCAACCGAAATGGTCAGCAATGAAGAGGGTATCGTAGCCAAGCGCCTCGATCTTGCGTGCGCCATCGATCCACGCCTGCTTCGAGGGTGCGTCGAATTGTCCGGCACCGAATCGAAACGGATTCTGCGTCTCCATGGTAGTCACCCTCCTGGGTCCGGTGATGCAGATGAAGAGCGGGATGCTAGACCATGAGCCGCATCGCGTCCAGACACAGCCCGGTACTGCGATGGGATCAGCCCGTCTGATCTGTCTGTGTCACGGTATCGCAGACAATATCTGTTGGTCGCCTAAGTCCCCGTTTCCTACTCCGGCAAAGCGCCGCGTGTGCCAGGGCAGCGTTTTAGTTCTTCACGCTTGTGAAGCCCTGCTGCGGGGTTAAGAATTCCCGTCATGTGCTGTCCCACGCATACCTCGAGCGCCAGTACACCTCATCGGTGAAGCCAAGGCGGCGGTAGCGGGCGATGGGGGTGTCATGCGGGTCGGCATTGAGCAGGACGGCGCGGGCGCCGCTCGCGTAGGCACGGTGGATCGCCTCGGCGGTGAGCCAGCCGGCCAGGCCGCGCTCGCGCCACGGTAGGCGCGTGGCCAGGGTGTGGAGGAACCAGTCCTGCCCACCGATGCCGCTGAGCATGGCGACCGGCTCACCGTCGACGCGCGCCAGCAGCCCGAAACCGCCGCCCGCCAGCTCAGCGAGACGCAGGGCGGCCTCGGCCTCGATCTGCTCAGGGGGTGGCGGCGCCTCACTGTTGGCAAAGCCGCGCAGCTTGGCAGCCGCGAAGGCGTGGACGTTATCGTCCGTCAGGTCTTCAATCGTCGCGCCCGGCACCGGTTGGACAACGGGCGGTGGGCCAACGTGGACCAGGAAGCATTCCTCCTGCACCAGCCGGCAGCCCGCCGCGCTGAGGGCCGGCCCGAGCGCGGCCGCCATGTCCCGGTCGTCGACCAGCAGCGTCACTGGCTGTCCGGCGAAGTAGGCATGTACGTCGGCCAGCAGTGCTGGAATGTCGCCGGGCGTTGCGTCGCGCAGGGTGACGCGGTTCGCGCCGGGTGCCCGGATGTTGCGGCCGTAGAAGCCGAAGCGTCGCCGCTCGACGATGTAGCCGAGTTCCGGGAACGATTGCGTGTACCAGCCGACTACCTCGGCGGTTAGCCGGTCGTGTTCAGGATGTCGCATGTCCGCTACTGACTCATCAATCGATGGGTAACCGGCGTGTCATCCGCCGACCGCCCGTAGAGTTCAGCGGTCAATTGGTCTGCATCGATGAGTGTGCTTCCAGTCTTCGGCGGTTGCCGGGCTGACAGTGTTCCTCGGTCAAATGCTCGCGCACATCGAGTTTCGATGCGATCACGAGTCCGTTGGCGTCCAGTGCTGCGTAACTCCGGCTCGTAGTCGAGGCTGCCGACTGGTTCGGTATCGGGCAACTGGATCCATAGGGCGTCGGTTGCCGGATCGTGGTGCATGCTTCATGTGTGTCCTCCGCTGGTGGACGATGCTGCGGGCCGACGATCGTGACGGTGATGACGACCAGTTGGTCGACTTCTGAGATGTAGGTGACCCGAAGCAGCCCTTTCGGGGTCTGTTTCCAAGCCTTCAACCGGCCTTTGATGCTGAGTGCGAGTGTGTCCGGTTCATCGATCACTGGAAGTGTGTCGGATTCGGTGAGTCGCCAGAAGCGCATCGCGTTGCGCGCGTGCCGGGAAACCGAAGAATCTCGAGCATCCTCACTCAGTATACGCCGTGCCGGCAGGACTAAGGATCCTGCCGGCACGGGTGACGTGATCGTATCGTCGTTGGTCCACGCGCTTGCCGAACTGCTCGCCAGCCGTCGCAGGACCATCGAGAGGATGCCGCCGTGGCGGTAGTACTCCCATTCGACTGGGGTGTCGATTCGGACGCGGGCTGGAACGACTGTTCGTGCCGTCGGCGCGGGTGGCGGTTACCGTGAGTAGTTGGCCGGGGGTCAGGCCGGCGGCGATGCCGGGGATGTCGTAGGTCTCGGTGCCGTCGAGGCCGAGTGATGGCGGCCTTCGCCGTCCGCGAACTGGAGCGGCAGGATGCCCATCATGACCAGGTTGGAGCGGTGGATGCGCTCGTAGGTCTCGGCGATGACGGCTTTGATGCCGAGCAGCTTGGGGCCTTTGGCGGCCCAGTCGCGGGAGGAGCCGGAGCCGTACTCCTTGCCGGCGATGATGATGAGCGGCGTGTTGTCCTGCTGGTAGAGGTAGGACGCCTCGAAGACCGGGATCTCCTCGCCGGTCGGCAGGTACCGGGTCCAGTTGCCTTCCTTGCCGGGTGTTAGCTCGTTGCGGAGACGGACGTTGGCGAAGGTGCCGCGCGCCATGACCTCGTGGTTGCCGCGGCGGGCGCCGTAGGAGTTGAAGTCGAACAGTGAGACGTCGTTGTTGGTCAGGTACTGGCCGGCCGGGCTCTTCGGCTGGATCGAGCCGGCGGGGGAGATGTGGTCGGTCGTGATCGAGTCGCCGAGCATCAGCAGGACGCGCGCGCCGGTCACTCTCGGGCGGCGGCGGCGTCATCTGGAAGTTGTCGAAGTAGGGCGGCTCCTGGACGTAGGTCGATTCGCGCTCCCAGGCGTAGAGCTGGCCGGTCGGGACCTCCAGCGCGCGCCAGGCGTCGTCGCCCTCGAAGACGCTGGCGTAGGAGTCGGAGAACACCTTCGAGGTGACGGCCGAGGTGACGACTTCCTGAATCTCTGCCATCGTCGGCCAGATGTCGCGCAGGTAGACCGGCTCACCGGAGTGGTCGGCGCCGAGCGGCTGGCTGGTGAGGTCGATATCGACCGTCCCGGCCAGGGCGTAGGCGACGACCAGTGGCGGCGAGGCCAGGAAGCTGGCGCGCACCTGCGAGTGGATGCGGCCCTCGAAGTTGCGGTTGCCGGAGAGGACAGCCGCGACGACGAGGTTGCCGTCGTCAACGGCCTGGCCGACAGCCGGGATCAGCGGGCCGGAGTTGCCGATGCAGGTCGTGCAGCCATAGCCGACGATGTGGAAGCCGAGCGCTTCGAGGTAGGGCATCAGGCCGGCGTTGTCGTAGTAGTCGGCGACGGCGCGGGAGCCCGGCGCGAGGCTGGTCTTGACGTACGGCTTGGTGTGCAGGCCGCGCTCGACCGCTTTCTTCGCCAGCAGTCCGGCCGCCAGCATGACGGATGGGTTCGAGGTGTTGGTGCAGCTCGTGATGGCGGCGATGACGACCGAGCCGTGACCGATCGTCGCGGTCTCGTCCGAGCTGATCGTGACCTGCCGATCGGAGTCGTCATCGATCTCGACCAGGTTGCCGGCGGTCACCGGCGTCAGCGTCAGGGTCGCGCCTTCGCGGGTGGTCAGTGAGCCAACCGGCTCCTCGGGCGTCGACCCGTGTGCCGAGCTCCTGCTCGTCGTTGACAGTGCCGCCTGGCTTCTCCGCCTGAGCCGGTAGCGGGTCGGAGGCCGGGAAGGTGTCGGCGACGACGGCTGTCTGGGCCGCTTCATCGACCGTCTCGTCGGTCGCGACGATCCCCATCTGGGCGCCGAAGGCATCGCGCAGCGCGCCGCTGACACCGGCCAGCGAGACGCGGTCCTGCGGGCGGCGCGGGCCGGCCATGCTCGGCTCGACCGTGCCGAGATCCAGCTCCAGCAGCTCGTCGAAGTGTGGGTCGGGCGTCTCGTCGGTGCGGAAGATGCCCTGCTCCTTGGTGTAGCGCTCGACCAGATCGATGACCTCCTCGGGCGCGGCCGGTCATCCGCATGTAGCGCAGCGTCTCGGCATCGACCGGGAAGAGACCGGCTGTCGCGCCATACTCCGGCGACATGTTGCCGATCGTGGCGCGGTCGGCGACCGGCAGCTTGCTGAGGCCCGGGCCGCAGTACTCGACGAAGCGTCCGACGACGCCGTGCTTGCGCAGCATCTGGGTGACGGTCAGGACAAGGTCGGTGGCGGTCGCGCCCTCCGGCAGCTCGCCAACGAAGCGGACGCCGACGACCTTCGGCGGCAGCATGTAGATCGGCTGGCCGAGCATCGCGCCCTCGGCCTCGATCCCTCCGACGCCCCAGGCGAGGACACCGAGGCCGTTGACCATCGGCGTGTGCGAGTCGGTGCCGACGCAAGTGTCGGGGAAGGCGATCATCTCGCCGCGCACGTCGCGTGACTGGACGACTTTCGACAGGAACTCGAGATTGACCTGATGGCAGATGCCGGTGCCGGGCGGGACGATGCTCATGCCGTCGAACGCCTGCTGTGCCCAGCGAAGGAGGGCGTAGCGCTCGCGGTTGCGGCTGTACTCCATCTCGACGTTGCTGCCGTAGGCCAGTGTCGTCCCGAAGGTATCGACGGCGACCGAGTGGTCGATGACGAGGTCGGCCGGCAGGAGCGGGTTGACCTTGGCCGGGTCGCCACCGAGCCGCTGCATAGCCGAGCGCATCGCGGCCAGATCGACGACGGCCGGAACGCCGGTGAAGTCCTGCAACAGGACGCGCGCCGGCAGGAAGGGTAGCTCGCCGGTGCCGTCGCCGTTCGGAGTCCAGCGAGCCAGCGCCTCGACGGCGGCTGGGTCGAAGCCGTCCTCGCCGAGGCTGACGTTGCGGAGGACGTTCTCGAGCAGGATCTTGACGGTGACGGGCATCCGGCGGATTTCGCCGTAGTCCGACAGGGCCGCCAGCCGGAACCAGGTGACCTCGCCGCCTGCGTAGCTGAGTGTGGCGCGTGCGCCGAACGGATCAGATGTTGTGCTCATCTTACAAAGCCTCCCTCTACCTCTTGACTACCCTCAACCAGAACCAGCGCCGGCGAGTGGACGTGAGTCAGGGTATTGCGGCGGACCCTGCGGCGTCCCTGCGGTGTGGCGGTTGTTGCGCCGTGCCGCATTGGCGACGGCACGCGCGTCGTGCTGCCCTGATGGTACCGCAGGTGGGGAGGGAATGAGGTGAAATGGCGACCTTCGGTTATCCTGGTTGCGGCAGGGCAATCGATCATGTGCAGGTCACTCACCGGACAGCGGATGCGCATTGCCAACAGAATCGTCCCGCCGGTGTTCCATGGCGTTCCATGGCTTGGTGACGAACATTTCCGAGAGGACGATGTGTATGCCCAGAGGTAGAACGAGTCAGTCCATCGTACCGTCGTACGACGAACTGCTCTGGCCGACCCTCCAGGCACTCAAGTCTCTTGGCGATTCTGCCTCTATTGCGGAAATCGAAGACAAAGTCATCGAGATTTCGGGTTTGTCGGATTCGCAGATTCAGGAACGCCACGGCGATGGACCACAAACGGAGATCCAGTATCGGTTGGCGTGGGCACGAACCTATCTCAAGAAAGTCGATGCAATTACCAACACGAATCGCGGTGTTTGGGCAATCACCGAGGCTGGTCAGCGGCTCAGCGCTGAAGATATGGCAGAGATTCCAGGCAGAGTCCGAGCCCAGACTGTCAGACGTCCAGGAAGGCGAACCAAGCCACGAAGCGGTCTTGAAGCGCCCGAACGAGATGCGGATGACGAAACTGACGTTCCGCTTTTCGTCTCAGGTCGGCAGCAACCCACGGAAGATTCATCCTTTACGAGTACCGATCCGGGGCAGTGGCACCAGTATCTATTAGAAGCACTACTCTCAATCGCTCCCATGACCTTCGAGAAACTATGCCAACGCGTGCTTCGCGAATCTGGCTTCACAAAAGTCGAAGTTACCGGCAGATCGGGTGACGGCGGGATCGATGGTATCGGCGTCTTGCGAGTCTCACTCCTCTCATTCCACGTCTACTTTCAGTGCAAACGATACCGAGGCAGCGTAGGAGCGTCCGCCATTCGCGACTTTCGGGGAGCGATGGTCGGGCGCACCGACAAGGGATTGTTTATCACTACCGGCACCTTCACTCCTGACGCAAAGCGAGAAGCCACTCGCGACGGGGCACCGGTACTTGACCTCATCGATGGTGAGGCTTTGTGCACACTTCTCAAGGACTTGAACCTTGGGATCAGAACCGAGATGGTGGAGGCGGTGACGGTCGATTCGCACTGGTTCCGGGCTCTCTAGTTCGGATTCACCTTTGTTTTGGCGTGATACCGAGTTCGGGCACCCGTTGGATACCCTAATATGACCCGTAGCTTGGAATTTGGATGGCACTCGAAAGTCTGTATCGTGGACGCACGACAGTGGGTCGTGATTTCGACGAATCCATGAATTGATGAACATGGCACTCAGATGGCAGGTGGTGCGGTGACTATCCGTGACCGCATCATGATGACAGACGATCAACTCGCGGACCTGTGTCAGCATTACCGTGTCCGAGAGCTTTCACTGTACGGCTCCGTTCTGCGCGAGGACTACCGCGATGACAGCGATGTCGATCTGCTGGTCGAGTTCGAGCCCGACGCGCAGATCAGTCTTTTCGATCTCTCCGGATTGCAGCAGGAACTCGCTGATGCCCTGGGACGCGAGGTTGATCTCGTTGAACGACGCGCGCTGCATC
>CAVXOL010000013.1:0-60439 GCA_963763325.1 uncultured Chloroflexia bacterium | reverse complement strand
CCGACATAGCCCCGACCCCGCTGGCCGGCACCCGGATGATCATCCAGCAATTCCAGACCCGCGTCCGCAATGGTCGTGGTAGCGCGATGCCCGCCTACACCCCTGAGCAGATCAGCGACGACGAAATCCGCATGCTGTACGACTGGCTGCGGGAGTGAGGTGCCAGGTGTTAGGTGCCAGGTGTTAGGAACTAGGTCCGTGTTGATCGAGAACGCACATCTTCCGGCATGTGCTCATTCCTAACACCTAGCACCTCTGCCGTGTCCGTCCGTACCTCCACGACCATGCCTTCTGGCTATGGCCTATCAGGCACAGACTGCGTAGACTGACGACGTGCCACCGAAGTTGGGGGCTGATCGTCGGGGGTAGCTATCTCCCGGCTCAGGTGTGCCGGCTGGGATCGACGAGCAACATCAGCTGGAGCCATTGCGGCTGCCCGCGTTGTCAGACGTGTCCAGCGTCGAGGTGACGGATGAATGTCCTGGTCGTCGAAACTGATCCCGCCCTGCGCCGCTCGCTTGAGTTCGCGCTGGCGATGCGCGGCCATCTCGCCGTCAACGTCGTGGACGCCGACGCAGCCCTCCGGGCCGCGACCGACGATCGCTACCTGCTCGTCATCGTCGGCCAGATCGACGACACCCCAGCAGCCGTCCAGCAGCTCTGCCGCAACCTGCGTCAGCTACCAGGTTACGAGCGCAGCAGTATTCTCGTTGCCGGCTCGCGCGACGAGCCGGACTCCATCATCGACGCGCTCGACGCCGGCGCCAATGGGTATCTGAGCAGTCCGGTCGATGCCGCCCAGCTCCGCGCCCGTCTTGAAGAGGCCGAGCGGTGGGCTGGCCTCGTCACTGCCGATGCGCTGCCAGTCGCCCCTGCTCGAACGACGGGAACAGGCGAGTTACAGCTGCTGCAACTCGCGGCCGATCTGGCAGTAGTTCTCGATTCGGCCGGTCGCGTGTCGCGGGTTGTATATGAACGGCCGGGGGCGCTTGGCTCGCGTGCTGTCCCGCTTGAACGTGCCAGCATCTACGCGCTCTGCCATCCCGAAGATGCCGCCCGCGTCCTCGATCTTATTACCCTGACGCTGGACCAACAGCCTGGCAGCCCACCAAACCAGATCGAGTTACGCTTCCTGCACCAGGATGGTACCTGGCGAGCGATGGATGTCAGCGCTGCCAATCTGACCGACCAGCCTGAGGTGGGCGGCCTTGCGCTTGTCGCGAGCGACATCACCCACCGTCGAGTTGCCGAGCAGGAGATTCGCCGCCAGGCGCTCTACGACCCGCTTACCAGCCTGCCAAACCGCTCTCTGTTCTTCACCTACCTGGAGCACGCGCTCGCACGCGCCGATCGCCGCAGCGAGCCAGTCGTCGTGATGTTCATGGACATCGACGACTTTACGCTGATCAACACGACCCACGGCCGCGAGACCGGTGATGCCGTCCTGACCAGCATCGGCGATCGCCTACGGACGGCCTTGCGCGCCACTGACACCGCCGCTCGGATGGGAGATGATGAGTTCACGATCCTGCTGGAGGATGTTGGGCATATCGACGAAGCACAGGTCGTCGCCGACCGGATCGCCGACGCATTGCGTGCCCCGTTCGACCTCGGTGGCCAGCTGATCATCGCTCCGGCCAGTATCGGCGTCGCCTTCAGCCACCCTGCGTCGCGCCTGCCAAATATCCCCAGCGACATGCGCCTTGGCGAGATTCTGCGCCAGGCAGATGCTGCCCTCTACCGGGCCAAGTCATCCGGCAAGGACCGTTGGGTCCTATACGACGCGACAACGACCAGCCGACCGCCGTCGTCACTGCCATCCAGTAGTGACCTCACGCGGTCCCGATAACCTGTAGCGCAGTTTACAGTCCGGCTGTATCTCAACTGGCAGCCACCGAAGCCGTTTTGACCGATGATATGAGCATGAGATCGACGAGGCGGAACGGCAAACCGCCTCGAAGGCTCGAACTGGAGGGTACCTGGATGAAACGAATTCGCCACAACGTCGTGACGATCCTGCGCGACATCGAGGTCGCCGTCATCCGACTCTCCGGCCGCGTCCGACCGGCACCGGCACGGGCTGCCAGCAGGCAACCCCAACCGCGCCAACGACGCTGAAACCCTGAACCTTCCTTCCCCCCTTCCCTATCCCCATCCCCACTCCTGAGGCGGGCTCCCCACCCGCCTCTCTTTGTGCGTAGGTGACAGGTGTCAGGAGATTGATGGTATGGGTCGAGCACCTACGATCCGTCCCACGGGTCAATCCCTGTCACCTGTCATCTGTTACCTCGTCATCCCTTGTCCACGCATGCCGCGTTCGAGTACCCCGACCGAAACGGCGTAACCGTCCCGGCATCGGGGTCGAAGCGGTGACGCCAGATGCAGGCGGTATCGTTGGCCAGCAGGTGGATCGAGACCGATGGTTCAGCGGAGATCGTCGATACTCGGTGGATATCTCCCTCAGGCGGTAGCAGCGCGAACAGCTCACCCCGTTCGACATCCTGTTCGAGCGCCACTTCGAGCCGGGCCTCTCCCTCGTCGCCACCGTCGTCCAGCCGGCGGTAGACCGTTTCCGCCTGCCGCCCTCGATAGAGCCCAATCAGCCCCCAGGCCAGGTGGTCGTGGACCGGCGTCGTCGATCCTGGCGGGACAACCAGCGAGAAGAGGCAGAGCGAGCCGTCCTCGGCACGATACAGCGCATACTGCCCGATCCCACCACCCATTCCACTCGTCTCATCCGGCGCGGCGTACTCCTCCGGCAGCCAACCCTCGGAGGCCAGCAGCCGTTCGAAGGCCGGCTGCAACAACCGCACCCGCTCCGCGTCCGACGTGACGGCGCCAATCAACCGCTGCGTCTCCTCGACCAGCGCCCGCACCTCCGGCGTTTCGACGATATACCCGAACGGCCCGTCGTCACCACCGTTGTTGAAGTTGCACATCACATTCCCCTTCACGACGTATCGAGTGATCCACGAGCACCTGGCGTGCGAATTACCAATAAGATGCATTCAGCATACGCGGAAACCGACCGTCAATGGTTCGCTGCGAAGGAGATGCCGATGACTACCCAACGCAACGTCGAGATTGTCCGATCGCTGTATGATCGCTTCAACGACGGAGACCTGGATGGCATCGTCGCCCTCTGCAGTACGGACGTGGAACTGCTGGATGTCCCGAGTGGAATGGTCTTTACCGGCCGCGACGGTGTGCGAGCCTGGATGCAGGCCTGGAAGACGGCCGCGAAGGACGCACAAACGGAAGTCACGTCGATCATTGCCGATGGCGACCGGGTTGCAACCGAGCACACTGGCCGTGGAACCCACACCGGCCCGATCGTCTCGCCTGCTGGCGAGATTCCGCCAACAGGACGACGTTTTGAGTTGCGGTTTGCCGAAGTGTTCGAGTTCAGGGATGGCCAGATCGTCCGGTTCCGTGCCTATGCGGATACGATGTCGTTCCTGCGCCAGATCGGCGTGGACATGTGACCTGCTGATGGATCTGAAACGGTCCATCGCGAAGCCACTACCGTCGCTCCTTCGGGATTACGAACTTGTGAGCCGTCTGCGTTGCCGAGAAGGACGCGACCTTGATATCGACGTAGCCCGCCGAGCGACCGGCGTTCAGCACCGCCGTTTCGCTGATCGGTCGGCGGCCCTTCGGTGTGATCACCCAGATCGCGCCATCCCGTTGCAGGAATGGTTCGAGCGCGTCGAGTTGCTCCAACGTCGCCAGCGAGTCGGCCCGCAGGAAGATCAGGTTCAGGCCTGGAGCCAGGCTATGCTTTAGCACGAACCCTGTCCGGCTACGCAGTTGTGCCAGAAAACCTGTGTCGATCAGTCCGAGAATCGCGACCCGCGAATCAGGGGTGACATCCAGCTTGTCCAGCAGCGATAGCGGATGCTGCATCCGGTCGGCCCAGCGCTCGGCTGCCGCGCCGAGCTCAAAGACGGCCAGCCCACCACCGAACGCAACCTCCAGATTCCCGCCGTCGGCCGCGACCGAGCGCACCTCCGTGAATGGAATCGTCAGCCGAAATTCGCCACGAAAACGGAGATCATCTGACTCCAGCAGCGCCTTGCCCTCCGAGACGCTTTCCCCATAGTGCGCCACACAGACTGCCTCGAGTCCCATCAGCGCCCTCTCCAGTTACCCGCGAACGTACGCATAAGAGTCAGTATACACCAATATGTACGTACAGTCAGTCCGGACGGGTAGGAATTGTCCGGTACAGAAGTACCCCGCGTCGGGACGAAGGCCGCCAGCCATCGCCTCTACGTGGGCGCCATCTCGAACGCATGGAATGCCCACGGCCCGATGTCGAGATACAGCCCACGTTGTGCCAGGTCGTTGCCGTCGCGAATGTATTCCGCATCGCCGAGCAGATCGCTCAACTGCCAGGATTGTCCGGCGAGATCGGGCAGCGGCAGCCGCACGTAGCACTGGCTCGCGTGCGACGCATAGTTGACTGCGATCAGAATGATGCCGTTCCCGTTCCCACTCCATACATATGAAACGAACGCGTGATGGCTCGGGTTGCGCTCCCAGGCAGGCAAACACTCCAACAGTCGCCAGTCTCCGTCGTGGACGACCCGCGTCCGCAACACCGCTAGCAACCGCTCATAGAACGCTGACAGCTCGCGATCGACCGGCTCGACCGGTCCCCGGCAGAGTTGGACCGGCAGCCGCACCCGCTTCCCCTCGAACTGCCCCTGGTGAAAGAAGCGCAATCCTGGCGCGAGGTAGGTCACAACAGCCGCTGCCTGATGCTGGCCTGGCGCGAAGGTCGCCGCCGCACGTGGCTCATCGTGATTCTCAATGAAGCGCGCCAGCCCGCGCTGGTAGCTGAGATCTGCTAGGAAGCGTGTACGTACACTGTGTACGTTACCATCATGCAGTCGGTCGTAGAGCCGTTTGTCGTAAGCGTAGTCGAACCCCTGCTGCTGCATCTCCCATTCAAGGTCCCAGTAAACCTCAGCCATGAACGCGAACCCCGGCACCGCTTCGCGCACCCGCCCGATCGCCGCCGGCCAGAATGGCTCCGGCCGCCGCCCCCAGGTCCGCTCGAACACCTCCGGCAGATTCAGCATCGCCATGTCGCAGCGCACACCGTCGCACTGTCCGGCGATCGTCAGCAGTTCGCCAACCATCGCCGCTTGCAACGCCGGGTTGCTGTAGTCGAGCTGGAGCGTGTCGGTCCAGCCGCTGAAGTACGGATCGCGCCCATGCGCCAGGATCCGCTCCCCCTCGCTCGTCTCGACCCGCGTCCAGTTCCCCGGCGCCGTCGCCAGATCGTCCTCGGTCCCGTTCACAAAGAAGTCCGGCTGCTCCCAGGCCCAGGCGTGGTCCAGCGCCATATGGTTCGGAACGAAGTCCAGCATCAGCAGCACCCCACGCGCCGCCAGACGCTTCCGAAAGCGCGCCAGCCCGGTCGCCCCGCCAATATCCTCCCGAACAACGTACCCCGCCACCGCGAAGCACGACCCGCAGACATCCTCAGGCCGGAAATCCGGCAACGTCGCCCGATAAACCGGCTGTAGATCGGGATGGACTCGCGCCACCTCGGTCGACTTCGGCCCGGTCGCCCAGACACCCAGCAACCAGACCCAGTCGAATCCCCACTCCGCGATCCGGTCCAACTCCTCGTCCGCAACATCATCCAACGTTGCGATGCGCCCCAGCCGCTCGCCAAGCTCATGCAACCAGACCCGCGTGTTGATCTCGTACAGCGAAGGATTCGTCGCTCGCTCGCTCGCGCTCATGCCGGACTCCGTCCACTGCCACGACTGGAATGCGCCACGATAGCATGCACAGCGAGAACATTGAGGTGATTGTGGTAACCATGCTTCCAGGAGCGGGAATGCCCGAGGTACCGCTACACGTCTCGATGCTCGTCCGGAACCGATCAGCCCGAGGGAACCGCCTCCAGGGCGCTTTGACATGCACGCAGCGCTAGCGGGGAACTGCCCGTGCTGTCTGTTCGAGCGTGTCAGTTAAAGGCGCCTAGGGGAAGTTGACCCCATCTCTCATCCCGAACATCGCAGTCCCCGGTGATAACAGGTACATCGCGACGATGACCGTGACCACGATCACGATCTGCATCAGTGTCCCGTCGGCAAAGCGCAGGTCCTGACGCGACGACCTGCGACCCATCACGGTTTTAAGGATGTCCGGTTTCACGACCGAGACTCCGAGCACGACGAGGGCACCGACCACGAGGAGCGGCATGACCATGTTCCCAAGTCGAGCACCGATGCCAAGGACGACAATGCCGATGATGACCGATGCTTCGGTCGGCACCGTAACACGCTGATGTCGCGTGGGAGGCAGCGGCCAGCCCTCAGCCCGGACACGGTCGAGCAAGGCAGGATACGCCTCACCGGTTGTGGTCGCCCGCTGTCGCATCTGCTCACGGACATGTGTCCGGGGCAGATCACAGAGCGGACAGAACAATGCTGACAGCAGCACCGTCGCGCCACACGACGGGCAGAGTACCCACGTCGAGGCGTCAGACGAGCCATTGCTCCACGTACCGTCGGTGGGAGGTAGCACGGTAGCGCTGGTTGTCGTCGCTGGCTGGCGCGATCCAGCGACGGTTGATGGCGTGTCCATCGAAGTCATCGCTGCCGGTGACGGTTCAATCTGTCGCGTGTCGGTCATGCCGGCGTCGGGTAGCGACGGAACTGGATCGGAAGCGTCGCCAAATAGCGAGTCCGGAAGCGCGTCAATACTCGTGGCCCGGCGAGGACTCGCGGACGCAGCCGTCAGCACAACCCACGCATCTGGCGCTTCATGGCCAAGGTCGCCGGTCGGGGTTGAGACATCGATACCATATGCTGCGAATCGCTGACGCACCATGGCGACGTCCGCTTCAGAAACCCGATCAAGAGCCAGCGAGCGCCAGAACGTGGCGCTTCTCACACGATACTGACCATCATCGGCTGACTGAACAGCATCGAAATATCGTGGGATGAGCGTACTTAGCGCGTCGGTCGTCTGCATGATGACCCTGTCAGATAGAGCAGCAACGAATCCGGCAGGACTCGCTCCCGTTGCAACCCGAATCACGTCTCACTTGACACGTCAATCGACGTGGACGAGTGTGGAGTTTCAGGCATCGAGAGCATTGTCAGTGTTCAGCAGGATATCAGTGCGACCGTAGGATTGGGGGCAGATCGCGGCCAAAGCAGAAAGAATTAGTACGAACGGCCAACTGCAGTTCGATCGACGGGGAATCGGCGTGCTAGCTCGACCAGCGCATCGTCGTGGAACCAGACAGTGGGATGATGCGGGCTCGCATCCTTTTGACGTGACGAAGCCCCTTCTCCCAAGTCTGGAAGAAGGGGCTAGCAAACTCTAAATCGCGTCGGAAACCCTGATTCCCGGTTCCCGAATCCCGATTCCCGCCGCTCAATACTTCGGCACGCTCGGATCGACCTCGTCGGACCAGGCGTGGATGCCGCCGGTCAGGTTCTTGAGCCGGTCGAAGCCGGCCGACCGCAACTGCTCCAGCGCGCGGGCCGACCGCACACCCGTCCGGCAGACGAGCACGATGTCGCGCGTCGAATCCAGCTCATGCATCCGGGCCGGGACATCGCCGACCGGGATCAGGACGCTGTCCGGCAGGTTGACGATCTCCCACTCGTGCGGCTCGCGGACATCGACGACGAGCGGGTTCCAGCCAGCAGATCGCTTCGGCGACCAGCTCGGTCGGCGTGATCTGCCACTCCGGCGCGACGACCTCGGTCGGCTTCAGCTCCGGCGTGACGCCGCAGAACTCCATGTAGTCGATCAGTTCGGTGACCGTTGGGTTCTCTCCGCAGACCGGGCAGTGCGGGTCCTTGCGCAGCTTGTACTCCTTGAAGCGCATCGCCAGCGCGTCGTAGCGCAGCAGGCGGCCGATCAGCGGCTCGCCGATGCCCAGGATCAGCTTGATCGTCTCGGTCGCCTGCATCGTCCCGACCGACCCCGGCAGGATGCCCAGCACGCCACCCTCGGCGCACGACGGCACCAGCCCGGGGGGAGGCGGTTCCGGATAGAGGCAGCGGTAGCACGGTCCTTCCTGGGCGTAGAAGACCGAGACCTGCCCCTCGAAGCGGAAGATGCTGCCGTAGACGTTCGGCTTGCCGAGCATCACGCAGGCGTCGTTGACCAGGTAGCGCGTCGGGAAGTTGTCGGTGCCGTCGACGATGATGTCGTAGTCCTTGAACAGCTCCAGCGCGTTCTCGCTGCTGAGCCGGACCTCGTGGGTGTTGATCGTGATGTGCGGGTTGAGGTCGCGCAGCCGCTGGCTGGCCGCTTCGAGCTTGCCGGTCCCGACGTCCGACGTGCCGTAGATCACCTGCCGCTGGAGGTTGGTGAAATCGACGACATCGCGCGTCGACCAGCCCGATCGTCCCGACACCCGCCGCCGCCAGATACAGCCCGAGCGGCGCGCCGAGCCCACCCGCGCCGATCAGCAGCACCTTGGCCGCCTTCAGCTTCTCCTGCCCCGACAGCGCCACCTCCGGCATGATCAGGTGGCGGCTGTAGCGCAGGATCTCGTCGCCCGAGAGCGCCTCCACGTCCGCCGACCGGCGCCGCCGCGCCACCCGCGATCGAAGGCACGATCGTGATCTCGCTGCCGGCGTCCAGCGCCGTGCTCTCGCCGTCGAGGTAGCGGATATCTTCCTCGCCGACGTAGATGTTCACGAACGAGCGCAGCTTGCCCTCGTCGTTGTACAGGTGCTTCTTCAGCTCCGGATACTCAGCCGTGAACTGCGTCAGCGCCTCGCCAACCGTCGTCGCCGGGACGCTGTAGCTGGCGTTGCCACCCGCGAACCCGCGCAACGCCGTCGGGATGAAGATCGTTGCCTGTGCGATGCCTGTTGTCATTGTTCCTCCTCCGTGACGCGTGACGCGTGATGCGTGACGCGTGTGTCCGAATCCTGGTCGTTCCTTCGCGTCACGCATCACGCGTCACGCGTCACCCAACCTCGTCATATCCCGAACGGTCATCCCTCAACTGCCAGCCAGTCAGCGTATCGTAGCGTCCCGATCGGATGCTGGCGATCAGATAGGTGTTCCAGGGCAGCGCCCACTCGCGGTCGAACTCGGACGGCCTGGCCGGCGCGTCCGGATGCGAATGATAGTAGCCCAGGACAGCAGCCCCTCGCGGGCCGCGTCCTTCTCGACCCGCATGACGGTCCGCCCGTCGATCAGAAAGCGCCGCCGCCGCTCGGTCTCGTCCCAGACGTTGTCGATCGGCAGCAACCGCTCGACGACCCGAACGCCATCCTCCTCGCGGCCCAGCAACGCCCCGCAACACTCGTCCGGAAACGTCGCCTCGCCGTGCCGCGCGATCTCGTCCCACAACGCCTGCGGCAACCGCACCGGCGCTGCTCGTGTTGTCGTTTCCGCGTTCGTCAAATGTGTTCCAATCTCCAAACATCGTCTACATTTTGCAGGAATCGACCAGTTTCCCTGTCATCCTGAGCCGCAGCGAAGGATCGCCTGGCCTTGAATCGAGGTAGGTTCGGGCGGGATGACGACGTTCTTCCGACCGACGCGATCCCGTCGCTGACGCCAAGCGATCCTTCGCTGCGGCTCAGGATGACAGGGCAAGCGGTCGTGTCCTCCCCTACGTCCCTATATCCCTGCGTTCCTCACCCTCGTTCCAGAACCGGTCGCTCAAATAGCGGTTGCCGCTGTCCGGCAGGATCGTCACAATCACGGCCGATCCCGTCACCGGAACCTCGTTCGCAACCCGCTCGGCGACGGCCAGCGCCGCCCCGCCCGAGATGCCGATCAGGATGCCCTCTTCGCGCGCCATCCGCCGGACCATCGCGTAGGCCGCTTCGGTCTCGATCGGGACGTTGCGGTCGGCCAGCGTCTCGTCGTAGATGCCCGGCACGATCGCCGTCTCCATGTGCTTCAGCCCTTCGAGGCCGTTGAACGGCGAATCGGGCTGGACCGAGATGGCTTCGATGTCCGGGTTGTAGAGCTTCAGCCGCCGCGTCGTCCCGACGAACGTGCCGCTCGTGCCGAGTCCGGCCAGGAAGTGGGTGATCCGCCCGCCAGTCTGCTGCCAGATCTCGGCGC
This sequence comes from uncultured Chloroflexia bacterium, assembly GCA_963763325.1. Taxonomy (GTDB): domain Bacteria; phylum Chloroflexota; class Chloroflexia; order Thermomicrobiales; family CFX8; genus JBBECJ01. The sequence goes on along the minus strand of CAVXOL010000013.1, from coordinate 50,362 downwards.
CGGTCGTCCGGAAGTGCGCCCGCCAGTTCTCCGGGTTGTTGTACTGGTCGGGGTAGAAGTAGCGCTCCGGATCGGCCGCGTAGCAGCTTCGCGCACCTTGCGGATCGCGCCGTCCGATCCCTCGGCCGGATCGGTGAAGACCAGCTCGACGCCGTGCGCCTGGAGGATCTTCTTGCGCTCCTCGCTGGCCGTCGCCGGCACACACAGCATCACCTTGTAGCCGCGCGCCGCGCCGATCATCGCGTAGGCGATGCCGGTGTTGCCGCTGGTGGCGTCGAGGAGGATCTTGTCCTTCGTCAGCGCGCCGGTCCGCTCGCCGGCCTCGATCATCGCCAGCGCCGCGCGGTCCTTGACCGAGCCGCCCGGGTTGAACCACTCGGCCTTGCCGTAGATCTCGATCCCGGCGTGCGGCTCGATCGAGCGCAGCCGCAACAGTGGCGTGTTGCCGATCAGGTCGGTCAGCCGCTGGCCGCGACTCGTCGGCAGCACCAGCGCGCTGGTGTCGAGCAGCGTCTCTTCAATAACTTCAACTTCAGTTTCGTGATAGGTCGTTGCCATAAGAATTCGTACTCACTCGTTTCCACACACAGAACGTCAACACAACGCCGCAGCGGCCATGCCGCGACGGACGTGGAAGTGACTGGCACCGGCAATCGCGCCGAAATGCCGTCAGTGACGTGGCCACCCGGTTGCCGGGCCGGCCGCGTCTATGTGCGTGGACAGTGAATCGTGGCGAAGTGGTTGTCGGTCTCGTAGGCCAGGTGCGCGACCGGCGTGCTCGGCCAGGCAGCATCCAGTGCGCCGCCGCGTGGGCCGCTCTCCGGATGAAATTCCTGTTCGCCGAAAATCACGTCGATCACTCGCTATCATCCCTGGACCACGACCGCTTGCAGACAACAGAGACTAGCAATCGCCCTGCCAACATGTCAAGAGAGGGCGCTGTCAGCCTTTCACTTCTCGGCCGACAGCATGCAACGGACTGGTGTTCCCAGTCCGCGTACTATCTCTAACACACGCGGCGCTTCCCTATTCCCGAACGATATTGCAGTCTCATGCGCCAACCGGCGCAGAGAAGCGTGGCTACATGGAGATATCACCTCGCATCCACGACCGACCGACGTGTCCGCAGAAGAACGGGCGTTCCCTGACGCCCGACCTCACGCTTGTTTGTCTGTCAGGTCCTTGTCCTCCATTTCCCAGGCGTGGTCGAGCGTGTGAAACGCGGTGTGCCGAATCAGATACCGGAGTGGCCACTTGCTGGCCATTTTGCCCTCGGAATGCAACGCCCGAATCGCGCTGCAATAGGCGTCGCGATGCGCGTTCAGTCCTTCGTCGGTCAGCATCTCGTCCAGCGGAGTGCGCTCGCCGGGCTTCGGCGACCAGTCCCGCTCAGCGGCAAGCGTATGACGAACGATCTGGTCCCGATCGCGCCCGCCGCCGCGCGGACCCTTCTGCAGCTCCGCCGACACACGCGACCGCACATCGTCGAAGAACGCCCAACTCGCTCGCATCAGCGTCATCTCACGCTCCAGGGCGTCGTGCGACATGGCTTGCTGATCGATGCTCGAAAACGCGTACGAGATGCCCCAGAAGTCGGTTGAACCCGTGCCCGGATACTGCTCGACCAGGTCGAGTGGTCCGGCGATGGTGGCCGAAAACGCTGCGTCCATCCCGGCCAGTTGCGCCACCGGTGCATAGCGTGGCAGGTAGGAGCGTAGCCGTTCGACCGCGGCCTCCCCGGTTTTCGCCCCGCGCGCCAGACCGGGCCAATCTGGCGCGACCGCCACGACCTTCTTGCCCTTCGGCCCGGTTTCCAGTACCACCCTGATCTGGTTAGCCACGGCTCCTCCCAACACAGCAGATCCGGCAACGTCGCATCTGACCATTCCCTTCGCGGCGATGTCGAACAGATGTCCTATACGTACACTAGCCCGTCATTCCAGTTTGTCAAGGCGCATCTTGATTCCGCGCCCAAGGTGCGGCAGCCTCATTGAGCACGTTTTTCAATCACGCCGACCGATCCGCAAGCGTCCCAGGGAGGTTGTCATGAGCGAGCATTCTCAACGCCGCCCTCATCGACGTTGACGGCGTCCTCCACATCGACGGCGACCCGATCCCCGGTGCCGTTGACGCCCTCGCCCGCCTGCGTGAGATGAACGTCCCGTTCCGGTTGCTGACCAACACGACCGTCCGGACCCGCGCCTCGCTCGGCACCCTCCTGCGCGACCTCGGCTTCCACGTCACCGACGACGAGATCATCACCGCCCCGGTCGCAACTGCTGCGTACGTACGCAGCAAATATCCGGATCAGCCAGCCTACGCGATCGTCAAGCCCGCCGTCCTGGCCGACTTCGACGGCGTCCCGCTGACTGATGGCTCCGACGCCCAGGTCGTGATCGTCGGTGGCGCCGAGGAGCACTTCACCTACCCGGCGATGAACCACGCCTTCCGGCTACTCATGAACGGCGCCGCCCTCGTCGCCATCCATCGCAACCACTGGTGGCAGACGGCGCACCGGCCCCGCCCTCGACGCTGGCGCCTTCGTCAAGGGCCTCGAACACGTCACCGGCCGCCGCGCCACCGTCGTCGGCAAACCTGCCGCCCCGTTCTTCCGCGCCGCCTTCCGCAGCCTCGGCCTGCCGCCCTCCCGAATCGTCATGGTCGGCGACACCCACCGCCACGACATCCTCCCCGCCATGCGCCTCGGCGCAACCGGCGTCCTCGTCCAGACCGGCTCCTTCCGGGACACCGACCTCTCCTATGGCGCCCCCGATCATCTGCTCGCCTCGGTCGCCGATCTGCCGCGCCTGTTCGCGCGTAACGCCTGGCATACATCGCGAACGAACCTGTGACTCGATCTGTGACCCACCTTCGTGGAATTCGCCTCCTCCGGACGTCACAGTAGTCGTAGGCCGCCGTGCTGGATTCGGCAGCCCTCGCTCATCTGACGAAGGAACCTCGAACGTGTCCGAAATCTGGTCAAACACCGACTTCCCATATATGTGCCTGAAAGATACCGTTCGGACCCGGGCGTTCCGTGAGGCGATCCATCGTGTCGTTCGCCCCGGCGATGTCGTTGTTGACGCTGGCGCCGGTACCGGCATCCTTTCGTTCTTTGCCGCCGAGGCTGGCGCGAGCCATGTGCTGGCCGTTGAGATCGACCCGCTCCTTGCTGCACGCTTGCGGACCAGCATCGAGCTCAACGGGATGGAAGGGATCATCTCTGTCATTGAAGGTGACGTTCGCGATGTCTCCCTTCCGCCCGGAGTCGATGTCGTCATCGCCGAAATAATCGACACCGGCCTGATGGATGAAGTACAGGCGCACGCCATCACCGCCCTATCCTCCAACGGAGTGATCGACAGCCAGACGACCGTCATCCCCGCCAGCTACACCACCCTTGTCGATCTTGTCTGCGTTGATGATGTCTACTACGGTTTCCGAATCAGCGCCCCGAAGCACGAATGGCCGTTCTATCGCGATCCTGGCGCTGCCTGGCACGCCACGCCGATAGCAAGCCTCACCAACCGGCTGGCGGTCTCACACATCACATTCCACGAACGGATCGCGGAATCGGTCGACACGACCGTCGTGCTGGTGGGCCAGCACGACGGTCTCGCCAACGGCATCAGAATTTCGGGCCGGCTGTACCTCGCCGATGGGGTCGATCTTGGCGCTACGAATGCGCTCAATGGTGACAAGATTATCGACCTGCCTGCGCCAATTGCGGTTCACGCCGGTCAATCGATCGTCTTGCGGGTGCAGTACGACCTGAGTGGTGGGCTGGGATCGTTCGTCGCAACGCCGGCTGATGCGCTCCCGGTCCAGGCGCCGTCGGCAGCCTCCGTTCGTGGCCCTCTGCTAGTCTCCGACCGCAAGTGACGCGACGCTTGACACCTCCAGCGCCTGCTCGAAATCCGCGATGATATCCTCGATGTTCTCGCAGCCGACCGAGACCCGCACCAGGTCGTTGATATGCGGCCAGACCAGCGTGTTGACGTCGCCGAGGCTCACCGCGTGATCGCAGAGCTGGAGCGCGTTAGCGAACTGGTTGGACGCCTCCGACCCGCCCCGCAGCCGGAACGAGAGCATCCCGCCGAAGCCGCCCTCCAGCAGCCGCGCCGCGACATCGTGACCCGGATGGCTCTCCAGCCCGGCGTAGCGGACGACCTCGACATCCGGCTGGCGATCGAGGAAGCGCGCAACCTCCAGCGCGTTGCGGCAGTGCCGCTCCATTCGCATCTCCAGCGTCTTGATCCCGCGCAGCAGCAGCCACGAGTTGAAGGGGCTGATGCACGAGCCGAGCACCTGGATCTGGCGATGGATCGGCTCGATCAGCTCCTTACTGCCGGAGATGACCCCGGCCAGCGCGTCGCCATGCCCGCAGAGGTACTTGGTCGCCGAGTGCAGCGAGAGGTGCGCCCCGTGCTCCAGCGGCCGGAACAGGTACGGGCTGCTGAAGGTGTTGTCGACGATCAGCAGGATACCGGCATCCCGCGCGATCTTACCCAGCGCCGCGACGTCGGCCACCTTGATCTGCGGGTTGGAGAGGAACTCGGTGTAGATCACCTTCGTCTCAGGTCGGATCGCCGCCCGGACCGCATCCAGGTCGCCGATATCGACCCGCGTGACGTCGATCCGGTCGAGTGGCGCTTCCTCTTCGAGGTAGATCGTCGCCCAGTGGTAGACATCGTCCGACGCGACGATATGGTCGCCCGACCGGACGAACGCCCGCATCGCCGCCATGATAACCGCCATCCCCGAGCCACCGGCGACCGCTGCATCGGCACCTTCCAGTGCCGCCACCTTCTGCTCGAAGGCATGTGTCGTCGGGTTGCCGCCGCGTGTGTAGACGTACCCCTCCGCCTCGCCGCTCATGACGGCCGCCTTCTGCTCCAGCGAGTGGAACGCATACGTCGATGTCTGATAGATCGGCGTGTTGTGCGCCCCCGTCGCTGGGTCGGCGTGCTCACCCGCATGAATCGCCCGCGTCGAGAATCCGTGCCTGCCATTTAACCCTGCCATTGCAATTTCCCCATCCCTGCGCCGACACCGGCGCCTCACGTGTGTCATCAATGTCCGCGATTGTTGCATACCGCGACGTGCCGCCTGCCCGATGCGAACCAGACGAGCGGCGTGTGGCTCCTCATAGACGAGTTGGCTCTGGAGTGTGAGATGTCGGTATTACGAGACCCTTGCGTTCCGTAACAACCCGTGCTATTCTGTCGATAACGATACGATGTTGTATCGTAATGCAGAAGGGAGTCAACGATGACCGCGACCGACCGCTATGTTGAAACCGGACATCCCAAGCGCTGGTGGACACTGATCGTCCTCTGCCTCAGCCTGCTCGTCATCAGCCTCGACAACACGATCCTCAACGTCGCCTTGCCGACGCTGGTCACCGACCTCTCGGCTACCAGCAGCCAACTCCAGTGGATCATCGACAGCTACGTGCTCGTCTTCGCCGGCCTGCTCCTGACGGCCGGCGCCCTCTCCGACCGCTTCGGCCGCCGGCTCGGTCTCTTCGCCGGATTCGGTATCTTCGCCGTCGCGTCGGCGTTCGCCGCCTGGTCCAGTTCGCCGGATGAGCTGATCTTCTGGCGCGCAATCATGGGCATCGGCGGCGCGCTGATCATGCCCAGCACCCTCTCGATCCTCACCAACGTCTTCCCGTCCCACGAACGCCCCAAGGCCATCGCCATCTGGGCGATGACGGCCGGTCTCGGTGTTCCGCTCGGTCCGGTCGTCGGCGGCTGGCTGCTGCAGCACTTCTGGTGGGGTTCGGTCTTTCTGATCAATATCCCGATCATCGCTGCCGCCCTGCTTGCTGGTATCTTCCTCGTCCCGGAGTCGAAAGACCCGCACGCCAAGCCGCTCGATCCCGGCGGCGCGATCCTCTCGATCGCCGGCCTCGGAACGCTGATCTACGCCATCATCGAAGCTCCGTCGCATGGCTGGTCGAGTGTCCAGACACTGGTCGGCTTCGCCATCTCGGCTCTCATCCTGGCCACCTTCGTTATCTGGGAGCGGCGGATCGCCCATCCGATGCTGGACATGCGTCTCTTCCGCAACATGCGCTTCACCGGCGCCAGCATCGCCATCTCGCTCGTCTTCTTCGCGATGTTCGGCTCGCTCTTCTCACTCACCCAGTACCTGCAGTTCGTGCTGGGCTATGACACGCTCGAAGCTGGTATCCGCGTCACGCCGGTCGCGCTTGGCATCATCATCGGCGCTGGAAGCAGCACCAAGCTGGCCAGCCATATCGGCACGAAGATCATCGTCAGCTGGGGTCTGACCGTCGTCGCCGGTGGTCTCGCGCTGCTGTCGACGATCGATACCGGCAGCGGCTACGGCCTCGTCGCGACCTCGCTCGTCATCCTCGGCTATGGGATGGGCACCGCGATGGCCCCGGCCACCGAGGCGATCATGGGCGCCGTCCCGAAGGACAACGCCGGTGTCGGCTCGGCGGTCAACGACGCCACCCGCCAGGTCGGCGGCGCGCTCGGTGTCGCGATCCTCGGCAGCCTGCTCACAACCTCCTACTCCTCTTCTATGGAAGACGCGACCGCGAGCCTGCCCGCTCCTGTCGCCAGTGCAGCAGGCGACTCGGTCGGCGCTGCCGTCCAGATCGCCGCCCGTCTTGGCGGCCCCGATGGTGCCGCGCTGATCTCATCAGCCCGCTCGGCCTTCATCGACGGCATGAGCACCTCGCTGCTGGTCGCGGCCGGCTTCGCGCTGGCGGGCGCCATCTTCGCCGCCGTCTTCCTCCCCGCCCGCGAGCAACACGAGGATGCGTTGGTTGAGATGCGCGATACTGGCAACGAGATCGATCTCGTGCCAGTGAAAACGACAGGCCATTGACCGACCAGGCGGACACCACGACTGAACCACGCCGGCCCGGACGCCCTCGCAGCGTCCGGGCCGAGCGCGCCATCCACGACGCGACCCTCCAAATCCTCGTCGAACAGGGCTACGAAGGTATGAGCATCGAGGCCGTCGCCGCCCGCGCCGGGGTCGGCAAGGCGACCATCTATCGTCGTTATGACGGCAAGGACGCCCTCGTCGCCGCCGCCCTCCGCACCCTCAATCCCGATCCCGAGTTCACTCTGCCCGACACCGGCAGCGTCCGCGAGGATTTCCGGCTGCTGATCGAACGCTTCGCCGCGACGACCTTTGGCACCATCCTGGGACCGATGATCGTCCGCCTTCTCAGCGCCGTTATCACCAACCCCACGCTCCAGCCGATCTTCGTCGAGAGCGTCGTTGGGCCGCGCCAGGCCGCCGCTCTCGCCATCATCCAGCGCGGCGTCGATCGCGGCAATCTCCGCGCCGATCTCGACATCCACCGCACGCTCGACATGCTGATCGGCGCAATCATCTACCGCGTCCTCTTCGGCGGCGGCCCAATCGCGGATCTCCCCGAAACGATCGCAGGTTATGTCGATTTGCTCATCGAAGGCGCCGCGCCAGATGAGTAGGCCGTGATGCGTGATGCGTGACGCGATCCAGAGACGGCTGTTACCCGAGGACCTTGATTCTTGCCCTGTCATCCTGAACCGCAGTGAAGGATCGCTCAGCGTCCGAGACCAGAGAGCGCTGATCGTCAGAACGCCGTTTGTCTGACCGAACCGCCCCGGTTGTCAGGGCCAGGCGATCCTTCACTGCGGTTCAGGATGACAGGGCAAGAATCAAGGTCCTCGTCAACGCGTCACGCGTCACCAAACTCCACTGCCGCCTCACGTTCCATCTCGGCCAGCAACCGGACTCGTCGCTGGAAATGCTCTTCGTCACTCATCTCGGCTGCCAGCCACGTCCGTAGCAGATCGAGCGCCAGCCGGTCGCCGACGATCTGTGCTCCGAGGCAGAGGACGTTCGCGTCGTCGTGCTCGACCGACTGGTGGGCCGAGTAGACATCGTGGCAGAGGGCAGCGCGGATACCGGGGATCTTGTTGGCCGCCATGCAGGCACCGATCCCGGTCCCGCAGACCATGATCCCGCGCTGATACTCGCCAGCGCGGACCGGATCGCAGACGTTGCGGGCGACGATCGGGAAGTCGATCGGGTCCGGCGTGTGCGTCCCGGCGTCGGTGACATTGTGCCCCCACTCCCTGAGCGCATCGACGACGACGCCCTTCAATGGAAATCCCGCGTGGTCGGCCCCGACGATCAGGCGCATCCTGCCCCTCCCTCTCCGCGACAGCAGTATCGCACGTCACTTCAGGTGGCCCGATTCGCCAGAATCGCCGCCGCGATCAGGCACTGAACGATGACGAACGGCACCGACAGCAGTGTTCCAACCAGCAGGACCGGGTTGAGCAGCTCCAGCAGCGGTGCGTAGAGCAGCAGATCCTCTTTCGCGCTATACAGCAGCTTCGCCATCCGGCCCAGATTGCGGAACCGGCGGCGTCGCTCCCGTGTCTCCCGCGCGATCTTGCCCAGCGTCGTGCCATGCCGGACAGCCGTCTCCGGGAACTGTCGCAGCTTGTCCGGCAGCTCGCGAACGGCGGTCACCGCCAGCCAGAACAGGAACAGCAGCACCGCCGGCAGCAACAGCAGTGCCATCAGCAGCGCGAAGGCGAACACGTCAACCAGGTCCAACGGCCGCAACTCTTCCCAGATCCCGTGGCCGATCACGGCCGCCGCGACTATGCCGCTGCCAAACACGAGCAGCAGTGGCGGAATCAGGAACCGAATCGTCGGCGTCACCCGTTCGATTGCTGCCGCGACCCGCTCCAGCGCGATCTCGCGCCCGCGCTGTCCGACCGTCCGGCGTTCCTCGCTGATGCTCACACTACTTCCTCGTACTCTGGCCCGACTGATGACGATCGACACCCCGCCCGCGCTGCGGGTGTCGTTCGCAGAACTGGTGCCCGGAGGATCGACTGGCGGCTGCTGTCATTCACGCGGCGGACGGTGATCCTTCTCCATCAGTTCGGCGATCTTGCGCTCTTCCCAGCCCTTGCCGAGCTGTCCATTGAAGACAAACACGGTCAGGGCATGGGCTCCGAGTCCGATTCCCCAGCCAAGCAGCGGCCAGTGGAACCAGAGGTTGTCGCGGTCGGTCGCCATGTTGATGCCGAAGAGGAACAGGTTGACGAGGATATACACCGTCAGGTGAACGTAGAATCCGCGCAGTTATTCGACGCGCTCCTTCGCCGCCAGGTAGCGGACGCTTTCTTCATGATCCATGTCATGATTCATTTGCAGACCTCACTTCGTGCGTAGATTGCCGCCAGGGTCGAAGCTGCAATGATAGCTGTCCCTGCCGATCGGGCAGCCAGAAGGGTCCGGTGTCGCTATGTCCGAGCGCTCGTTTGTTCCGCTCGTCCGCGAGGTTACCAGCGTCGACATTCCGGCCATCCGTGAGATCCTCTTCGCTGCCCTCGACGCCGGCGAATTGCGTGGGACGATGCCGCGCGACCTGGAGCACCTGCTCGACCGGATAGCGCTTGGCCCGAGCAGTATGCTCGTCAGCGTGGCCGAGGATGAGCTGACGGGGTTCTTCGATCCCTCGTATCCGCTGATAGCCGTCCTCCCACGTCATCGCCGGCAACGGCACGGCTCGCTGCTGGTTGAACGTGCTCTCGTCGACGCTCGTGAGCGGGGCGAGACTGAACTGGAACTCGCGCCGCCCATCGGCAACGATCCGGCTGAGGCGTTCGCGGCCAGCCTTGGATTTGCCTATCGTTCGAGCCTCTGGCAGCTGCGGCTCGGACCGGATGTCGCGGTTCCGCCGCCGAACTTTCCGGACGGCTACCAGCCACGCGCCTTCCAGCCGGGACCGGACGACGAGTCGTATCGCGATCTCGTCAACCGATCGTTCGCGGACCATCCGACACCGATGAACGTGTCGCTGGAGATGATGCGCCTCGCGCACTCTCGCTCAACCTTTGACCCGTCTGACATCGCCGTCGTGCCAGCTCCGGACGCGAGTGGCCGGCTGGTTGGCTTCTGCCGGACGATCGTCGATGATGCTGAGGGCGATCGTTTCGCGGAGATCAGCACGCTCGGTGTCCTGCCCGAGTTTCGCGGGATTGGTCTGGGCCGCGAGTTGTTGCGCTGGGGTATCCACCATCTTCGCTCGGGCGGGGCCGGCGAAATCGTGCTGGCTGTCGAGGGGCGCAACGCGAACGCGCTGCGGCTCTACGAGCGGACCGGCTTCGTCCAGGAGCAGGAGTGGCCCCGCTGGGCCAGGGCAATCAGTGGTACCACTGGCAGCCCGTAATTGGCCCGTGCCATTGGCATGAAGTGACCCGACAATGGAACTCGCCCGGACGTGGGCAGCAGCCAACGCCGAAGATTGAAGGGAAACCGAAGCCGTGAGCCAGCGACCCGAACCAGTCCGCGATCGCGCGCCGTCCGCGAACCTCGTCGATCCGCCGCCTGGCCTCTGGCCGGCACGGACGAACCTCGACGGTCGCTACATGCGGCTTGAGCCGCTCAACGCGCAGGTCCACGCTGACGAGCTGTACGATGCCTCCCACGGCAGCGACGCCGCATTGCGTATCTGGGATTACCTGGCGGTCGGGCCGTATGAGTCGGTCGAGGCGTTCACTGCCTACCAGCGCAGCTGCTCGGCCAGCGCCGATCCGGTCTTCTACGCCATTCGCGACCTGGCCAGCGGCAAGGCGTCCGGCGTCGCCAGCTACCTCAACATCGTTCCCATCTTCGGCACGATCGAGATTGGCCACATCTGGTTCGGCCCGACCCTGCAGAACACTGCCGCCGCGACCGAGGCGCTCTATACGCTCATCCGTCACTCAATCGACGACCTCGGCTACCGGCGGATGGAGTGGAAGTGCAATGCGCTCAACGCCGGCTCGCGGGCGGCCGCGGTCCGGCTCGGCTTCGCCTTCGAGGGCATCTTCTACAATCACATGGTCGCCAAAGGCCGCAACCGCGACACGGCCTGGTTCTCGATTCTCGACGACGAGTGGCCCGCCCTGCGTGAGTGCTACGAGACCTGGCTCGCCCCTGACAACTTCGACGCCAACGGCCGCCAGCGCACCTCGCTCGGTGATCTGACGGCTGCGGTTCGGAAGATGTGAACGATCGGGAATCGGGAATCGGGATTCGGAGAAGGCCGACGCCGCTCACTTGCCCCGATTCCCGATCGTTATGGTTTCTGCGGCAGGTAGTCGGGCAGGTGGAGCGTCGATGGCTGGGTCGGGTCGGTGCACTCGGGTCCGTTGTCGACCTCGGTCGTCAGCCCCCGGCCGTCGACCGTCGCCGTGATTGTGAATGGGCCGGACTCGCCGCACCAGTTCTCCCAGTAGGCTTGCGCGAAGCCAGGGACAGGGAGGATTCTGGTGATGTCGTACTCGCCATCGCCGAGTTCCAGGCCGTTGCCGTCGATCAACAGCGGCTGGCCGTCCGCCCAGGTGATCGTGAACGTCACGTCGCCTTCCAGGTAGCAGATCAGCGCCGGATCGTCGATGTTGCCGCCAGCGTCTACCTGGAGGATGAGGTCGCGGTGCTCCGTGGAGGTGGCCAGCGACAGGTCGAGTGTCGTCACGTCGCAGACCGGCGGCTCGGTGATCGTCATGCCTGGCCTGGTGAGACTGGGGTCGATGTCCGGCCACATGTCGTCGGGCGGCGGCAGTTCGAGCTGCGACAGCCGCGATGGCTGGCTGCCGTCGACGCAGGCGGGCGTGACGTGGATCCAGGCGGGCGTGCCGGCACCGGACCGCGAGACGGTCAGGTTGGCGCCGTCCGGCGCGCCGCACCAGTTCGTCCAGATGGCCCCGGCCCACTGAAACTGACCGGACTCATTCGGCTTGAGCATCAGTTCGATCCCGTTGCCCTCGATCTCCAGTGGCGTTCCCGAATCGTCGGTGAGTGTCACCGTCACGAGTTCGCCGGCCTCGCAGCTATCGAGGTTGGCGGCAGCGACGTTGCCGGAGGTGGCCCAGATGAACACTTCGTCGCCCTCGCGCTGCATGTCGCTGGACGTCAGGACGACGGTTCCGGCCTCACAGGTACCGGCGCTTGGGACAATCTCGGCTGCTGTCGTCAGGCCAAGCTTCGACGGCTGGTTGGGATCGTCGCACGGTGGCGTGACGTCGATCGATTGTCCGATGCCTGAACTGCTGTCTGAATCGGTCAGGAATTCCACCGCAACGCTGAGCGGGACGTTCTCGCCGCACCAGTTCAGCCAGGCGAATGACACGCTCGACTCTCCGCCGCCGATGGTCGCGCCAAACTCGGCCATCACCGGGTTTCCCTCGATCTGGAGCGGTACCCCATCTCTGTCATTGATCTGGAGCGAGATCGGCATCATTAGTTGGCACTCGACGCCGCCGGTGCTCTTCAGCGCCTGGACGGTAATCTCCACAAAGCCTGGACTGTTGACGCTCGTGTCGCCTGCGTTACCGTTGACGGACAGGTCAAACTCGAACTGTCCGTCAACACATGGCTGCGGGGCGTAAACATCTGCCGTTGACGGGATTGTTGCTATGGGTTCGGGCGTCGCAGTCGGCGTTTCAGTCGTGTCGGGCTGGCCGCCGGTTCCGCTGAAGCGATCATCCGGCTCTCCAGTGCCGTTGCCGGAGCCGTTGAAGACGGTCATCAGGATGACTGCTACGAGCGCGAAGCCGGCGATTGCGCCACCGAGCTTCGCGAGTTGACCGGTCCAGTCGCGCCAGCCGTCTGGCCACGCTGACCGTCCACCCGGGTGGACTCCTGCTAGAACGGCTTCGCGGACGGCGCTGCTGCCGCTGACGCGTGGCAGCCGGCTGATACCTGCCAGCCCGGCCTGCAGGTCACGCTCGAACGCGCGGCAGTTGGGGCAGGTGGCGAGGTGGGCGCGTAGTTCGGCTCGTTCGTCGGTCGCCAGTGCACCGTCGATCTGCTCAGAGAGCAACCGGCGCATGGCCGTGCAGGTGTCGTTCATGATCGTGTCTCCCGTGCTGGGGTTCGGTTGGTGTCGGTGTTGAGTGCGGCGTAGGCGTCGATGAAGGCTTTGCGAGCGCGGAAGAGGCGCACCTTGGCCGTGTTGGCGTTGATGTCGAGGGCGGTCGCCGTCTCTTCGACCGTCAGCCGCAGGTGGTGGCGCAGCAGCAATACGCTGGCGTGCTGTGGGCCGATCCGCTGGAGAGCGACCGCGATCAGTTCCTGCTCGGCGAGTGACTCTGCCAGCCGCGGATCGTGCCCCGGTTCGATCTCGGGCGTCCCCGAGACGTCGCCACGGCCGAACGGCAACCAGATCAGCAGCCGCTGGCGTCGGTGCCAGGACGTGGCGGTGTTGGTCGCGATCCGGTAGAGCCAGGCGCGAAAGTTGAGGTCGTCCGGCGTCCGGCCAAGCCCTCGAAACGCCTTGATGAACGTCTCCTGGGCCAGATCGTCGGCCGTCTCGCGGCTGCCGGTCAGCCGGTAGAGGTAGGACGTGATCGGGCCCTGGTAGGCGTCGAAGAGCGCCGTGAAGGCGGCTCCATCACCGGCCCGCGCTGCAGCGACGGTCGCCTGCTCGATCCGGTCGACCCCATCGGCGCGATCAACCACCCGCTCCGCCTGCATCGGCTCACGCCCCTCGCCGTCGCTCACACGTGTTCAGCGCCCTTCTGCTGGTTATGACGCACGGGAGTCGTGGAAAGGGTACAGCGGCGAGGAAACAGGTGGCAGGCAGGTTATAGCGGCGTGACGCGCGGTGCGAATCATCGCTATACTTCGCCATCGTCCTCTTATGACAAGCGATTCGTCGTCACTTCGCTGACTGCGCGGTCCAGACCGATGTCGGATGCAGCATCAGGTTGAGAGCCTGCTGGAGGGTCACACGTGACAGAGACGAGCAGCCGTGCGTCCTCGATTGGCGGATTTACGTTCATTGCGTGCTTCACTGTCGGGTTCCTGTTGCTCGGCGAGTTGCTCGGGCAGTTCGGCGATCCCGACCGGACGTTCGTCGCCTACTACGCCGACGAAGGCAATCGCTGGCGTGACATCGTCGGTGGCATGCTACTGGTTGCGTCCGGCCTGAGCTTGCTGATCTTTCTGTACGGCCAGACACAGCGGTTGCGTGCGGTAGGCGGTCGGGAGATGGGACTTGACCTGGCGCTGTTGAGCGGCGCCATCGCCGTCACGCTATTGCTGACCGCCGCCACGATGCTGTCGGCTGTTTCGGCTGCCCAGGCATTCGGAGACCTCTTCGGCGACGACGCGATGACCGAGACGTCCGTCTCGCTGGCTCCGCAGATCGGCTATATCCTGCTGGCCGTACCGATGATCTGGTCGCTGGTGCTGGCAATTGCCCTGCTCGCCCGGTCGGCACGTGCAACCGGCGTCTGGCCGCGCTGGATACTTGGCCTGAGCCTGGCTTGTGTCGTCCTGCTGCCGCTCGGTGCGTTCGCTGTCATGCCGGTCGTCCTGCTCCCGATCTGGGTTGCGAGTGTCAGCATCTGGAACTGGCGCCAGGGCTAGAGATTGGAAAGGGCGATGACCGAGGCCATCGCCCTTTGTCTGAGGTGTTCCCGCAGACGTGAAGCGACCTATTCCTGATTGAAGAACCGTTGAGCGATCGGGTGGTCCTCGATCTTCTTCCCATCCCGGAGCCACTGGCGGATGCTGGGGGTGCTGCCGAAGCGGTCCTGGACCTCCTTCATGAGGTCGGCGGCTTCGTGGGGGCGGATGACGACGATGCCGTCGTCGTCGGCGACGATCAGGTCGCCAGGCGAGACGGGGACGCCGCCGCAACTGATGACGGTGTTGACTTCGCCAAACTCCCGCTGCGGGTGACCAACCAGGCCGGAGATCGATCGGGAGTAGACCGGCCACTTCAGGTCGGTGATCTCCATCGCGTCGGTGACAGCGCCATCAACGATCAGGCCGGCGACGCCCTGGACCATCGCCAGCAGCCCGGCACCGCCGCCCCAGCAGGCAAACTCAGTATCCCCACCACGATCGACAACCAGGACATCGCCTGGCTTGCAGGCGCGGATCGCCGCCCGTGAAGCGCCGATGTCCATCGACGGCATCCAGACCGTGACGGCCCGCCCAACGAGTCGGATATCGCTCCAGACCGGTCGAATCGCTGTGTCCATGAAGCCCTTGACCTGGACGTGGCCGATATCGCCAACTCCAAGCGTCTTGAAGCCTTCGACGATCTCATCAGGAATCGTCTCAACGCGATCGTGAACGATCACACTCATCGTCGCTCCCTCTCCCTCGTTCTCCTCACTGCAGGACATCGTCCGGGTGGCATCATGCCACGAGATTGCGCGTGCTGCTTCATCCTCTGGATGGTGTTCATGGAAGGCCGTCGGATGGGTGTCGAAGGTTACGAGTATCGGGGAATGCTGGCGTCGTGCTGGGACCTGCTTCGCGGCGATACGTCCGGCTGGCCGGATCGGGCCTTCTATAGAGGGGTGATTCAGTGGAGCGGGCAGCCGGTGCTGGATGTCGGCTGTGGGACGGGGCGGTTACTGCTCGACTACCTGGCTGACGGGATCGAGATCGAGGGGTTGGATAACTCGCCGGAGATGCTGGCGATCTGTCGCGAGAAGGCGGCGCGGCTGGGGCTGAATCCGGTGCTGTACGAGCAGGCGGTCGAAGCGCTGGACGTGTCGCGCCGCTACCGGACAATCATCGTGCCGTCGAGCTCATTCCAGCTGATGGTCGATCCGGTCGACGCGGCCGAGGCGATGCGGCGGATGCACGACCATCTCGAACCGGGCGGGACGCTGGTGATGCCGTTCATGATCCTCGACGAGCATGAGGACGAGCCGATCACGCCGTCAGCAGATGGCCTGGTGCGGACGATGTGGAAAATCAGCGCCGAAGCGGTTCGACCGGAGGACGGGTTGCTGGTGCGCCGCTGGTCACGCGCGACATACGACGACGCGCGAAAGCTGGAGCACACCGAGGACCGCTACGAGCTGCTGCGCGACGGCGATGTGATCGCGACCGAGGAACACTCCCGCTCGCCTGCCACCTGCTGGTACAGCCAGGCCGAAGCCGGCGATCTGTACCGCGATGCCGGCTTCACTGAGACCCGCGTCACGCGCTGGTTCAGCGAGGAGCCGGCGTGTGGGGACGAGGGGTTGTTTTGCGTCATCGGGAATCGGGGATCGGGAATCGGGGTTCGGGGAATTGGAACGCTGATGTTCTGATGAACGGTCTTGGCTATCCAGTCCCGAATCCCGAATCCCGATCCCCGACCACTACCGAATCCGCCGCGACTCCAGATAGCGTGGTCCCCAGTAGTCGTCCCACATGTTGCTGATCGCTACGACATCGTCCTCGCTGCCGGAGTTGACGAACTGGCCGTTGCCGATGTAGATGCCGACGTGCGAGAGACCGGGCTTGTAGGTGTCGTGGAAGAAGACGAGGTCGCCCGGCTGGAGGTCGTTCGGGTGGACGTACTCACCGCTGGCGAGCTGGCCCTCGATCGCGCGTGGGAAGTCGTTGCCGAGTACCCAGTTGATGATGAAGTAGGTGAAGCCGGAGCAGTCGAAGCCGTCGGGATTGGTGCCGGCCCAGACGTAGGGCGCGCCGAGGTACTTCAGCGCCTCGGTCGCGATGGCGGCTCCGACGGCATCGCCGGCGATCGGCGCGCCGCCGACCTCGGCCAGGTAGTCACCGTGGACCCAGCCGGCGATCCCCCAGGCTTCGACCTGGTACCAGTTGGCGCCGCTGGCGTCGGCGGTCGGTCCAGCAAGGATTGGGACATTCGACCCTTCGGTCAGGCCGGTTACGACACTGGATTCCGTCCCTGGCCCGCCGCGGACGTTGACGCCGTCGCCGTTGGTGCCGCTGACGATCGCGCGGTCTCCAACCGCCAGGCCGGCTGCCGGTGGTACGGGCGCGACTGGAGCCGGCTCAACAATTGGGACGGCAACGGGCGGCTCGCCGCTGTCGGGGTTGGCGAGGTAGGTGACGGCAGCGTAGCCTTCGATGCCGTCGTAGCGGATGCGTGCCCAGTCGATGCCGTCGCCGGTGTAGCCGGTCTCGAGGACCTCGACGGCGGCGCCCTCCGGCATGCCGGTCAGGATCGCGCCGCTGAGCGATGGGCTATCGCGCAGGTTGAGGCCGTCGCCGTCGGTGTTGGCGACATTAGCGTTGCCGAGGTTGACCGCCAGGCCGACCGCGACAGGGATGGCGATGACGGCGAGTATGACAAGTGTGACGGCAAGCGTCAGACGGTGACGGAGTGAGTGTCCAGGTCGCATCGGCGATCCTTTCCGAGGTTCGGAGTCGACGCGCAGGCCGGGCGAGGTGTCGCGGGGTTCCGCATTCAGCACATCCGGCGTGCGATCCAGCCAGCATGACGCAGAAACGATTGCGCCATGCTAAGTGTACGTACACATAGTACATACACTGTCAAGGGCGGGGCAACTCGTCGCGGACGTTGCCCGTTGGATCAACCTGTGCCAGTCTGTGTCAGGAGCCAGGCGGATGTGTCGGAAGTGGGGACATTAGCTCGCGTTGTTGATGAATCAGCGTACGTACGCGACGATGTTCGGTGAGCCGGGGAGGCGGGAGAAGCGTGTGGTGTTGCCATTGACGGGGGTTCGGATCATCGCGATTGAGCAGTTTGGGGCCGGTCCGTATGGGAGTAGCCATCTGGCTGATCTGGGCGCCGGGGTGATCAAGATCTAGGATCCAGGGACTGGCGGTGATGTCGGGCGATATGTGCCGCTGTGCCGATCCTTCTGGAAAGGCTTACAAAGACAACCAATCACAGTGTGAAGGAGGAGATCATTCGTGCACTGTCTGTGACGCTCGCTCGTCCGCTGGCGACTCCGATACGGGTTGATGAGTTCGCCAAGGCGCCGCCGTTTGAAGTTTCGGGACTGAAGTGGGCCATTGGGAACGCGCTTGCGGTGGTGGCGGACGATTCCGTCTTCGACGATGTTGTGGCACTGGCACGCGGCCGGCGGCATAGTCGAGGTCGGGAGATGCTGATGATTGCACTCGGGAACATGCATGATCCGCGCGCGACTGATGTGCTGATCGAGATGCTTGATGACGATGACGTTGCCGGGCATGCTCTGCTGCCGCTCGGCAGACGCCGTGCTCACCACGCTCGCGACAAGATCGTTCGGTTCCTGACCGACGAGCGCGCGTGGGTTCGCAACGATGCGAAGCGAGCACTGGCCAAGCTTGATTGAGTTGGCCGCGAATCCACACTGAAGCCACGCACATGGCTGTGATACCCTGCCATGACTGACACGATTTAGAGGCAATCCAGCGATAGCAGCGGGAGGATTGGCGAGATGGGCAGCGTGCGGGACGTTGTGGTTTTGAGCGGGGCACGGACGGCGATTGGGACGTTTGGTGGGAGTCTGAAGGACCAGCCGGTGGCCGATCTGGCGGCGTTGGTGACGCGGGAGGCGGTGGCGCGGGCGGGGGTTGAGCCGGCTGCGGTCGGGCATGTGGCGTTCGGGAACGTGATTCACACTGAGCCGCGTGACATGTACCTGGCGCGGGTGGCGGCCGTGAATGGCGGGCTGCCGGTCGAGACGCCGGCGGTGACGGTCAACCGGCTGTGTGGGAGCGGCTTGCAGGCGATCGTCTCGGCGGCGCAGGTGATTGAGACGGGGCACGCGGATGTGGCTGTTGGTGGCGGGGCGGAGACGATGTCGCGGAGTCCGTACTGGCTGCCGTCGATGCGCTGGGGGCAGCGGATGAACGACGCGGCGGCGGTGGACGCGATGACGGCGGCGCTGTCGGACCCGTTCGAGGCGTGTCACATGGGGATCACGGCTGAGAACATCGCCAAGCGCTGGGAGATCACGCGCGAGGAGCAGGACCAGGTCGCGCTGGAGAGCCAGCAGCGGGCGGCGGCGGCGATTGCTGAGGGACGCTTTGCGGAGCAGGTGGTCGGCGTCGAACTGAAGAGTCGCGCAAGGGGACGACGACGTTCGATACCGACGAGCATGTGCGGGGCGACTCGACCATGGAGTCGCTGGCGAAGCTGCGGCCGGTCTTCGATCCGCAGGGGACGGTGACGGCCGGGAATGCGTCGGGACTCAATGACGCGGCGGCGGCGGTCGTGCTGATGGCGGCTGACGTAGCCGAGGCGCGGGGATTGACGCCGATGGCGCGGTTGGTCGGCTATGAGTTCGCTGGTGTCGAGCCTGCCTATATGGGGATCGGGCCGGTTCCGGCGGTCAAGAAGCTGTTGGAGCGAACGGGGCTGTCGGTCGCTGACCTGGATGTCATCGAGCTGAACGAGGCGTTCGCTGCCCAGGCGATCGCGGTCATGCGCGACCTGGATTTGCCGGCGGACAAGACGAACCCGAATGGTTCGGGCATCTCGCTCGGCCATCCGATTGGCGCGACGGGATGCATCCTGACGGTCAAGGCGATCTACGAGCTGCAGCGTGTGGGCGGACGGTATGGGCTGGTGACGATGTGCATTGGCGGCGGGCAGGGGATTGCGGCGATCTTCGAGCGGGTGGCGGCGTAGCGTCAGGACGCGACCCAGAGGCGGCACGTCAAAGCGGCACGTCCAAGAGGAACAGCACCCCTTGCCCTGTCATCCTGAGCCGCAGCGAAGGATCGCTCAACGTCGGTGACAAGAGCGTGTTGACCTATAGACGACCACTGTCTCGCCCGAACGTGTCGTGTCAAAACGGCCAGGCGATCCTTCGCTGCGGCTCAGGATGACAGGGCAAGGGGTGCTGTCCTCGTCTATCGTCAAACCCTGTAATGCCATTTCGGAGGTGAACTGCATGGCGAACGTTCTGGTTGATCTGTTCCGGCACAACACGTGGGCGAACGAGCGGTTGCTGGACGCCTGCGCCAGGTTGGACGATGCCAAGCTCGACGCGACCGGCGATGGGACATATGGGAGCGTGCGGGACACGCTGGTGCATCTGTTCGGGGGGCAAGGGCGGTATGTGCACATGCTGACGGGCGAGGTTCCGGCGCCGATGGTGTCGGAGCGCGAGCCGTGGCCGGGGTTCGAGACGCTGCGGGCGAGCGCGAAGGCCAGTAATGGCGGGCTTGAGGATGTCGCGGCGCGGGCCGACGAGATGGGGCCGGTCTCGCGGGAGTGGAATGGGCAGACGGTTCATCTGCCGGTTGCGCTGCTGTTGACCCAGGCGATCAATCACGCGACGGAGCACCGGGCGCATATCAATACGATCCTGACGCAGACCGGGGTTGAGCCAGTGGCGCTCGATGGTTGGGCCTGGAACGATGCGGGGCTCGTTTAGGCGATGGGGAGGCTGCTCGCGCTGCTTGTCGTCTGCTGGCTGGCGGCTGGCGTCGCGCCGGTGCTGGCGCACGAGGGACGGGAGGATATCGCCTGGGTCTTTCTGAGCGGCAGCAGCCAGGCGGATGGTCGCGCGACGGTCCGGGTTGATATTGCCGAACTGGCAGCCTGTGACCGGGTCGAGCCGTTGCGGCTGGACGGCGTGCGCGCTGAGTTGACGGCTGAAGGGACACTGGAGCGCGTCGAGCCATGCCGCTTCGAGGGCGAGATCGCGCTGCCGGAGGCGGGACGCTGGATGGTGGCGGCTCGCTTCGCGTATGACGATCGCGAGGCCGAGGTCTGGATGCCGGTTGGCGTCAGCGACACGGCCCAGACGTTCGAGCGCGGTGACTGGCTGCACGCCGTTGCGGTCGAGGACGAGGGATGGTCGACCAGCCGGATGGCGATGCTGGCCGGGCTGGGGCTGGTGGTTGGAACGCTGGCGACGGTCGCGTATCAACGATACCGGCCCGGACGCGCTGCGGCTTGATTCGGTTCGTCACTACCTGGGAGCGACAGTTCATTGTCTGGTGCGGGGCACCAGGTAGTTGACGAATCCGTCGAGCGTGACCAGTTTCGGATAGTCCGCTTCCGGGATCTCGACGCCGAGCGCCTTGTGGACACCGATGACGAGGTTGAGGAAGTCCATTGAGTCGATGTCGAGCTGGTCGCGCAGGTCGAGTGTGCCGTCGATCGTGTCGGTCTCGACGTCGGGTGCGATCCGGTTGAGGATCCGCAGGATCGTTTCGCGGACCTGTTGCTGGCTGGTGGTTGTGCTCATCGCAATCTCTCCGGTTCCTGTAGCAGGCGGTCGATCGCGGTCATGAAGATTGCGCCACGATGACCGGCACGCTACCCAGCCGCTCGAACGTCGTGATGCTCATGGCGGATATCTCCTCGCTGTCATGGCTTGTGGGCGTCGGCCCAGTGACGCAGGAACACCTCAATCGGTTCGTCGCGGTCGGCAACCGCGACCGCGGCAGCCGAGTTTTCGTCTGGTAGCTGCAGGTCGATCAGCCGCCAGGGAGTGTCTACGCCGGGGACATGGATCGAGCGCTGGTGTTCGGTGAGCACGTCGAGATCGCTCAGGCGGACCGTCAGGCCGTGGCCGGCCGCCTTCAGGAGCGCCTCCTTGCGGACCCAGCCGCGGACGATCGCGTTATGTCGATGCCGATCCGGGAGCGCTTTGAGCATCGTCAGCTCTTCCGGGGTGAAGACCTCGCTGGCGTTCTGCTCGATCTCCTCCCAGCGCGAGCGGTGCTCGACATCGACCCCGATCTCGCCTCCGGACGTCACGCCGACGATCGCGAGACCGCTGTTGTGGGCGAGGTTGAACGACAGCTTGCGATTGGGGATCGTCGCGAGATGTGGCTTGCCGCGGAGATCGGTGGTGAATACCAGCGACGCAGCATCATCGCCACAGTATCTGGCGAGAATCCAGCGCAGCAGCCCGTGGCAGCAGACGTAGCGCTCGCCAGCTTCGCTGGGCATGGCGGCGGCACGCTGCCGCTCATCCTCAGCGAGACTCTTGTAAAACTCCCCGATAGGCAGCGCCGGCTCGTCCATCCGAATCCACCAGACGTGGACGACGCCAGGCGGCAACTCCAGGGCAGGTCCGGGCTTCAGTTCGACATGTGGGAATTTCAGATTGGCGATCATGGAGTACTCCTCGCCGTTCGGCGGACGCAATGCGATGCTCTTGCTACTACTCTGGGGTTCAGGGGGTATCAACGGCAACATTATGATCGGCGCACCTGTTACAACTCCATTGCAGAAGTGCCGCGCTGGTGTCCTGAGCGGATATCTGGCGTAACTCATGCGGAATGGCACCCGGGTGATGGCCGGACCAGGCCGGGAGTCCCGTGACACCAGGCGTCCTCGCAGTACGAGGTAGCGTGATTGCCGCCTGGATGCCCTGCCGCGGTGCGCGTTCAGACGCCGCCGTATGACATCGTCGGCGATATTCATGGCTGTATCGATGAATGCTGCGAGCTGCTGGACGAGCGAGGTGAAACCCGCTCACACGCGGATACTCCGCTGGTCATACGAGACCATCGCACGACCAGCGGAATATTCGCACCGGAAACTAAGACTACGCGTCACCCGTGTAGGTATTCTCGGCCAGAATTGGTGACGGACAATTGACGACGAAGCCGTTCGGGTGAGTGTCGGGCAGGCCGTTGTAGCGGATCAGGTCGCCGGCATCGACGAGTTCGTCCAGTTCTGCCTGTGAGCGGACGACGACTGCCGCAGCCGGATCTACCCACTCGACGGCGTAGTGGTCCCAGAACGGACTCCAGGCCGGATCGCCGGCACTCGTATTGAAGACGGCCGGCTGGAATCCCATCACACCTGGTCCCGACAGCCCGTTGAGGAAGATCGTGATCGGCGCGGTTGCCCCGGCATCCTTGAGGAGTTGGGTCGGAGCAGAGCCGACGATGCCCATCATCGGCGCCATCGGCACGGCGGATGTGTCGGTGACGATGTAGCGGCTGCCGGGGAAGCATTGGTGCAGCTTGAAGCGCACCGTCCCGCCGGTGGCGTCGATCTCCTGGACGAGTGGCCCCGCCCCGAGTGGCTCCAGCAGTTCTGGATCGACGGGCAGCGAGCCGCCCGGCCAGGCAACGAGTGGGTAGTTGACGATGATATCCGTCTCTTCGATCTCGACCGTCCCGGCAGTTTCGGCCTCGATGATGGCAGCTTCGGAGGTCAATGCCATCGCGTCGCCAGTCGTTGTGACGTTGTAGACGCGGAAGGCGGAGGTGAAGTCGTCGCGGGTCGGGACGGTTGTGATGACGGCGCTGTGCTCCATCCCGTCGCCGCCGATTGAATAGTATTTCGCGTAGCTGCCTTCGGCCTGCAGCGCATTGGCGAGCAGCGGTACGTAGACGAGACCGGCCTCGCTGGCGAACATCTGGTCGGATGCGTCGGTTCGGATGTACCAGACATCCTCACCATCGAAGTAGCCCTTGTGGAGCTTCAACTCGACCCAGCCGAACGGACCATCCCAGCCGTCGGCTTCGAGGCTGTAGTCCAGCACATCGCCGACGAGGATGTCGCCCATGCCGTCGCCTGCCATTGGCGATGCGGAGTCCGCCATTGGCGAACTGGCGGGTTCCATCGTGGTGGTCGATGCGCTGGTTTGTGTCGTTGGCGTTGCTACGGCTGCCGTCGTGGCGGTTGGTTGAGCGCTGCCGCTACCTCCAGTATCGTCGTCGTCGTCATCGTCATCACCACAGGCGGCCAGCAGGAGCGTTGCCGCCATGCCTGCGCCGAGTTGAAGCACTCGTCGTCGCGTCACTCGTGTGTCATGCATCTGGCATCCTCCTCAGCCGTTCGGCAATCCCGCAATCGGGTGGCTTCACCGTATGCAGGCACAGGAGAGCCGTCTGTAAGGCACCCCACGATGCGTAATGGATGCGTAAGGATTTTGGCCTGACTGCGGGAGGCGTCAGTTGGGATCGTGCGTTCGATGCGACAGCCGGCCAGATTGCCGCGAGGACGCGACGGGTTGCGGGAGCCGTCAGTCTGGGGTTGTGCGCCAGCTCCTCTACTAACGCTTCGAGGTCAGATGGACGGTCAATGTCACGCCAGGGTTCCAGGAGGGCGGTGTGTAGACCGGCTCGTCGCGCTCGATCGAGCGTTTGCTCCAGGACGCGACTGGTGCTCCAGACCATGCCCTCGAACAAGGCCGGCTGGTCAGTGCGCAGGCCGATCAGGTAGTAGCCGCCGTCCAGCGACGGCCCCAGGACGACATCGTTGGCTGAGTCGTCCAGGTGGGTAAAGGCTGTCTCGACGATCTGGGTGGGGAGGGTTGGCAGATCGGATCCGATCAGGACGACACTGGTCGCGCTGTGATTGAAGCAGTGGCGGAACGCCTGCTGCATGCTGTCACCCAGATTCGTACCGGTGTCCTCGACACAGGCTACGCCAACTGGGACGATGTCGTGCAGGGCAGCCTGGTCGTCGTCCGGTGGATGGAACAGGATAACGTGGGCGGCCGGGACTGCGAGTGCTGTCACCAGCGTGTCGTGTAGAAAGGCTCCGTAGAGTCGTGCCGCCTGCTGCGGATTGAGTGGTGGCACGAGTCGGGTCTTGACCGTGCCGGAGGTTGGTACCTTCCCCATCACGACGACAGCTCGCCCTGGTGGTCGCGACATTGTCAGCCTCCGTCACGCAGGTGCAGTGACGCAAGACGACTGGCGGCGTCGCACGAACTGCGTCATGTCTCTCTTCGCCGCTGGACGCCGGCGATGTGCTCGCCGCGCGCCCAGAGTTCGCGGGCGGCCTGCATCTCGGTGACGGCCTTCGGGCCGTTGCGCTCCAGTGCGCGATCGAAGGCCGCCTCATCCCGCTCGCGGAAGCCCAGGATCTCGGCGTAGAACGGTGCCAGCTTCGCGCCGTTGCGGCGGCGCTCCTGGGTGTCGAGCAGGTAGTCGAGGGCGAAGCGGATGGTTGGCGGGTCGGTCCAGTCGGAGCGGAAGACGATCGTGTGGGCGCTGTTGACGATGTAGGTCATGTTCGGGAGGCCACCGAAGGCACGGTGGGCGGTCCCGGTCAGATCATCGACGAGGATCGGCCGCTGCATCTCGAAGACGCGCTGCATCTCGCGGGCGTGGGCGAGCTTGCGCTCGAACGTGTCGTGGTGCGGGTAATACTCGCCGGGGTGCGCCTCGCGGACGTAGAGAAAGACGGACTGGACGCCACGGATCCTGGAAGTCCTCCAGAATCGCGTCCATGGATGGCGACGCCATCCCGCAGTAGGGTCAGGTCAGCGAGCCAAGCTCGATGACGGTCAACCCGTTGCGGGTGATCGTCGCTCAGCGGGATCTGCGAGTCGCTGGCGAGGTCGTGCAGCGAGACATCGGGCGCGCGTTCGCCAGGCTTGAGCAACTCCCAGAAGGCACTGAAATAGTCAACATCGTCCTGGGTCGGGAACGTCGCGTAGTTGTAACTCTCCATAGTGTTTACCTCATCATCTATCCACGCGTCGTGTTACCTGAAGCAATGTTGTAGACATCGTGTGCACATTGTAGCCGTGCGGTTTGGCCAGCCGGTCAGCTGTCGGCAATCTGTTGGAGGTTGTCGCGATCGAGCAGCGTGATTCGCTTGCGGGCGATCTCGATCAGGCCGTTCGTCTTAAAGGTGTTGAGTGTCAGTGTGATTGTCTCACGGGTTGTCCCGGCCAACTCGGCCAGTTGCTGATGGGTCAGCCCGGCCAGAATCGGCCGACCGCGCCAGTCGGAGTTGTCCGCCAGCCGGAGCAGGAGCGACGCCAGGCGCGATGGCACTCCCTTGAAAGCCATCTCTTCGAGCCGCTCCTCGGCTCGTGAGAGGCGCTCTGAGAGCGTCTGCATCAGCCGGATAGCGACGCGCGGATCGGAGAGGAGTAACTCTTCGACATCCAGCCTGCTCATCACGCAGATCAGGCATTCAGTGAGCGCTTCGGCCTCGTTCTGATGCATGCGCTGGCCGACGATCGACATCTCGCCGAAGATCGCGCCAGCGCGAAGCGTGTCGATCATCAACTTCCGGCCGTCGGGCGACATTCGCGAGATTCCGACCTCGCCTCGCTTGAGGATGAAAAGCACCTCGGCGGATTCGTCGGGGTTGTAGAAGATTCGTCCACGCTCGCAGGTCACCATTGCCGTGACCTCTTCCAGGTGCGCCATGTCGGCTGGCGCGAGATCCTGAAAGATGTCGACCATCTGGAGGTAGTCACGCTTGCTGGTGGGAGATGGCTTCAACTGTGCCATGTCATGCTCCTGCCTGGAGGGAGAGTCGCTCCAGCAGCGTTTCCAGTCGCGGGTTGCCGTGCGACACGACCTTGCCGTCGATCGCGTAGGCGGGGACTCCGAAGACTCCATCCGGGGATCGTTCACTTTCGAGATCGACGACCTCGACCTGTATCTCCGGTAGCCGCTGGCGAACGGCACTGGCTGTCTGTCGTGCCCGTTCGCAGCCGGGACAATCTGCAAGAACATAGATCGTCAAGGTTGTCATCGATGGTATCCATATCGCCAGCTATCGTACGTTACGTCGCATCCAGCATGCGCTCACTCGCTCACCAGCACTGTAACCGGGCTTACCGTCAGGCAGGAAATGGTGCTGCTATGATCGACGTGGTGTCATTGTTGCCGACAGTCCGGGGGAATGCTTGCAGAGATCGTCCAGTGTCGAGATCGTCGTCTACCGAATCACAGGCCGGCAGGGATTCGTCACGATTCCGCATCGCTATTGCGAGGAGTGCGATCTGACGATCAGCGTTGCGCGTCGGGTGGTCGAGGATCTGGCAGATCCTAACGTGCGTCTGACTGTTCGTCCGTGGATGCTGTGGTTCTGGCGACCGATCTGGCGTGGTGGTTGGCACGCGCCGATCCTGACCGTCAATGGACGAGTCGTGACGCAGGGAATTGTGCCGGAACGCGAGACGTTGCTGGCGGCGATTGGGCGAGCTCGTGGCGGAGAACCTGCGCACAGCATCAGGGCATGAGCGATCTGACACGTGTTTCGGTGATCATTCCAACATTGGACGAAGCCGGCACGATTGGCGCAGCCCTGCGGCAGTTCGAGACGTTGCCTGGCGCCTGGGAGATCATCGTCGCCGATTCAGGTAGCCGCGACGGCACGCGCGAGATTGCGGCGTCGCATGCCGGGGTGCGCGTCGTTGCCGTGCCGCGTGGGCGCGGTGGCGGCATGAATGGCGGCGCCAAACTGGCAACAGGCGGTGTGTTGCTGTTCCTGCATGCCGACACCTTGCTGCCGCACAATGCCTACGCGCTGATCACCGAGGCGTTGGTCGACGCACGGACCAGCGCGACGGCGTTCCGGCTACGACTTGACCGTGACGACTGGCCCTACGCGCTTGTCCCGCTGGCCAGCCGGGTTCGCATCCCGCTCCAGCGCACGTTCTTCGGTGACCAGGCGATTGCTGTCCGGAGGGCTGACTTCGAGCGGATTGGCGGCTACCGGGAGGCATTGTTGATGGAGGACGTCGATCTCTCGCGCCGCCTGCGCAGGCTGGGGAAGTTGCAGTTGCTACCGGCGTCGGTCGTGACGTCCGCGCGGCGATTCGAGGAGGGCGGCGTCTTTCGGACGCTGGCGTTGATGAGTGGATTGCAGGCGCTGTATGTCTGCCGAGTACCGGCGACCCGTCTGTCGCGGTGGTACGGCGTCGCGAAAGAATGACGGGTTGTGCTGCACTTTCAGGATGAGGACGGTGATGAGGTTTCGACGAGTGACTGGCGCGGGGCGCCGGTGCTGCTCGTCTTCCTGCGCTGGCTGGGCTGACTGCCGTGCCTGGAGCACCTCGCGCAGTTGCGTGAGCGGGAGGCAGACCTGGCGGCCCGTGGCGTGCGCGTGTTCGCGGTGACGTTCGAGCCAGTGGAGCGTGTGGCTGCGTACCGGATGCGGGAATCGGTCCCTTTTCCCATCCTGCGCGATCCGCGCCGGGAGGCGTACCGCGCGTTCGGGATCGAACGGCGTGGAATCGGCAGCATCTGGCGGCCGCGAACGATTCGGTATTACGTCAAGAACGCCCTGCGTGGGAGGTTTCCGGGCCGCAGTAAGGCCGACATGTACCAACTCGGCGGCGACGTGCTGCTAGCGTCGGATGGTGTGCCCTGCTGGGTCTACCGCAGCCGGGAACCGGCTGACCGGCCAGGTATCGACACGATTCTGAAGGAGATCGATGGCTGCCGAGACGATTGAGCCTGCCGGACTGCTTCGTGAACTGGAGACCGTGCTCCCGTTGGCGAAAGATCCTCGGGTCCGCTTTCTGGCGCGTGGTGAGTACAGCCTGAACTACGTGGTTGACGGGGCCGACGGCGTGGCCGTTGTCCGGCTGGTGACCGGCTCGCAGATCGGGCTGGCGTTGCCGGAGCAGGTACGGTATGAGGCACGGGCGCTGGCACTGCTGGCGTCGTCGGGCCGGACGCCGCGCCTGTTGGCGGTGTCGCCGGAGCCGGCTGGTCTGCCGTATCCGTTTCTGGTCGAGACGTACCTGCCAGGTGGGCCGCTCGACTATGCACGCGACCTTGATGGCGCGGCCGCCTGCCTTGCCGCGATTCATGCTGTGCCGGTTCCCGACGATCACGGCTTGCAGGAATACCCGAAACCCGGGCCGTCGATTGTGGTCGAGTCACGTGAGTGGGCCATGCCGTATCTGGCGTGGGACGATGCGCCGCCTGCCTCACGGGTGGCGCTGGAGAGGGCGTTTGAGGTTGTCGAAGCCGATCTGAGCCGGGCGGCGAGTGTGTTCGCTGAACTGGACCTCGTGCTCGTCAACTACGACGTGAACACGCACAACTTCATCGTCGCTGCTGACGGCCTCGTCTCACTGGTTGACTGGGAGAAGGCACGAGTTGCGCCGGCTGTCCAGGACCTGGCCCACTTTCTGCTGCCGACGACGACACTCTGGCGGTCGGCGACGGCCACCCGGTTGACGTTGGACCAGGAGCGTCGCTTTATCGACGCCTATCTCGCCGCTCGACCATGTACCGACCGCGAGACGTTCATGGCGCAACTCGTGCAGATGCGGCGATTGATCGCGCTGCGGGCAGTCTCGTGGTGCTCGTGGGCCGTCCAGGCGGCTGCTGGTGGCGAGCGGGCCATCTCAAACACGGAGACACTCGATCGCAGTAGGATGTATCTGGAACCTCCCTTTCTGGCAGATCTGTTTGGCTTTGATGACGACGCGGGATAGCGCATTGGACGACAGCGGGACCGTCACTGACGCACATACTGACCTCGAGCGGGAGCTTTCGCCGTTGCGGGTGCCCTTTGCCGGCGACCGCAAGATCGCGCACAACCCGCATGTGCGCGATCGGACTCCGCCACCCTACGACATTGTCGGCGACATCCACGGCTGCATCGACGAGTTCTGCGAGCTGCTGGACGAGCTTGGCTATCTGGTCGATCGCGAGACGGGCGTTGTACGACATCTCCAGGATCGGACGCTGGTGTTTCTGGGCGACCTGAATGATCGGGGGCCGGGGAGTATTCGCGTCTGGAAGATTGCGCTGTGCGTCGGTCAAGGCTGGGACGGCGTTGTATGTGCCGGGGAACCATGACAGCAAGTTCGCGCGCTGGTTGATGGGGCGCGATGTGCGGCTGAATCATGGGTTGAAGGAAACGGTGCTGGAGCTGCTCGACCTGCCGGGTGGCGAGCCACGTCACGTCGGGCGACAGATCGGGAATCTGCTGGCTGAGTCGCCACCCTACAAGATCCTGGATGGCGGGCGGCTGGTTGTCGCGCATGCCGGAATCGAGGAGCGCATGATCGGCAGGGTGGATAGCGAGGTGATCTCGTTCGCGCGGTTTGGCGAGAAGACCGGCGAACTGTCGGACTATGGCTTCCCGATCCGACGCGACTGGGCGGCTGACTATCGCGGCAAGGCGCTGGTCGTCTACGGGCACACACCGACGCCGTTTCCGGAGTTCCGCAACAACACGATCAACATCGATCAGGGCTGCGCCTTCGGTGGGATGCTGACGGCGCTGCGCTACCCGGAGCGGGAGACGGTGTCGGTCCGGGCGCGGCAGGTGTACGCCGAGCCGGCGATGGACCGGCGGTAGCAGAGCGCCGATGCCGTGTGTTCACCGGCAGGGGCGAAGCGCCCCTGCCAGGTCGTGTTCCGGCCTGTAGTGCGAGGTAACCGTCTTACGTGCTGGTGGTGGGCATGAGGTCTGTCCACTCCTGGGCGATTTCTTCGCCGATCTGCTGCATCTCGGGGGTGAACTCAAACCACTCGGACGACGGCTTGTCGGGCAGTTCGCCACGGAGGTAGGCGGGCAGGGCGTACGCGAGTGGGACTTCCCAGCCTGCCCCGACGCCCGGGATGACATCGAATTGCTGACCCTCCCAATCGACCAGCGTTGAGACGGTCGCATGCTCGATCTCGATGGTCGTCCCGCCGTTCTCGCCTGGCGTCAGACGCAGCTCGACCTCATCGACCGGCATTTCGCCGTAGATCCAGGTGACGGCCAGCAAGCGGGGCGGTTCGCAGCGCATGATCTGACCACCGGCGTTGCCTTCGAGTTGAAACGTCCCGCCGGGGCGAAGATCGCCACTGACCTGCAAGAACCAGCGGTTGAGTCGGTCTGGCTCCGTCCAGGCGTTCCAGACATCGTCGATTGCGGCGTCGTAGTGGCAGCGGATCACGGCTGTCCGTGCCTGGCCGGCGGCAATCTGCTTGCTGCCGATCTCGCGTTGGACCTCGGATTTCGGCCACATGGTGTCGGTCATCTGCCTCTCGTGTCCTTCCTATCCTCTGTCGGGTCTTCGGATGCGTTCGCGGCATCCTGTATCCGCCGTTCTCGCTCACCGCGTTTCAGTTCGGTCCCGAGTGCATCCAGTTTCGACGTCCAGAAGCGCCGGTATGGCGCGAGCCAGTCGTCGATCTCGCGCAGCGGAGTCGGATCGACGGCGTAGAGGCGACGTGTCCCCGTCGGCGCGCACCGTCGCGAAGCCGCTCTCGCGCAGGACGCGCAGGTGCTGCGAGACGGCGGGCTGGGAGATGCCGAACTCGCGCTGGACGATCGCACCGATCTCACCGGCCGGTAACTCGCCACCGGCCAGCAGTTCCAGAATGCGTCGTCGAACCGGGTCGCCGAGGATGTCGAATGCATGCATTGCGACGATAATATCAGCGCATGCTTATATACGTCAAGATTGAACTTCCTCGGATGACTTCAGGAGGTAAAGGCTTCCCACGTGGGAGTTGACAGGAGGCTGCGTGAGGCATATGATATAAATCGAACGATCGATCTATATAACTGTGAGGCATAGCTGAATGCCCAAGGTGACCGAAGAGCACCGCGCAGCGCGCCGACAACAGATCATTGACGCAGCCTATCGCTGTTTCGCCCGGGCCGGCTTTCATCAGACCACGATGCGCGATATCTACGCGGAAGCCAACCTCAGCCCGGGCGCCGTCTACCACTATTTCGACGGCAAAGACGCGATCATCCAGGCCAGCTTCGAATTCGACTATCAACGGAGCCTCGCGCTCTTTGATGCCGCTGTTGTGAGCGACGATCCGCTGCAGGCTCTCCGGGACCTGTGCGTCTTCTTTTTCCGGGGACTCGAAGGCGCAGCAGCGCTCGGTGCCGGACGCGTCAACGTGCAAGGCTGGGGTGAGGCGCTGGTCAATCCTCCGTTGCTCGAAACGATCCGCCGCGTCCTTGACCACTCGACGGAGTCTTTATCCGCCATCGTCAGGCGGGCGCAAGCGTTGGGGCAGCTTGACCCGGCGCTCGATCCGGATGCTATCAGCCGGATGTTGCTGTCTCTGTATTACGGGCTCGAGTTACAGATGGCCCTCCAGCCTGAGGTTCAGGTTGACCCGTATCTCACCGCCGTCACGACACTGCTCCTGTCCGCTGGGCCTCCCAGATCTGCCCCGGCATCGATCGACCGAGGATGAAGCGAATGCGCACCGAAGGAGGCGTACGATGAGTCCCGCTGAACACCTGTCCGCTGGAGCGACCGCCGTGTCCATCCCGACGATCGCCACCATGCCACGGTCGCTCGCCAGCCGAACCGTCGTTCTCAGGATCGGAGCAGTGTCAGGCGTCGTTGGAGCAGTCCTCGCCGCCGTCGCCAACCTGCTCCATCCTCACCCGACCGACTTTCAGCTCGAAACGAAGCTCGAACAAATGGCACGGAGCAGCACGTGGGGCGCGGTTCACCTGACCTTGATCATTGCCCTGATGTTTGTCTTCGTGGCGCTCGTCGCGCTGACGCTGAGTCTAGAGCGTGAGCCGGGCGTCACGCTCAGCCGGATGGCGTGCGCGACAGCACTGCTTGGTGGGACGCTCATCCTGGTGAGCACGGCGCTCGACGGCTTTGCG
Organism: uncultured Chloroflexia bacterium; assembly: GCA_963763325.1. GTDB lineage: Bacteria > Chloroflexota > Chloroflexia > Thermomicrobiales > CFX8 > JBBECJ01. Next base: position 18,315 of record CAVXOL010000013.1, on the reverse strand, counting down.
ATGAGTCGGCTCGCCGACGATTGGGTCAACGCCCCAGTGGCCGAGAAGGCTGACGCTCTGCGGGCAGCTGCTGCACTCGAAGAGGCCCAGTATGCTGTTTACAGCCTGTCGATCGTCCTCTTTCTGGGGCTTGGCATCGTGCTGTACGGCATTGCCCTGCTGCTCGACGGCGGATATCCCGCGTGGATCGGTTGGCTGGCGATCCTGAGCGGTGGCGGGGAAGTGGTTGTTGGGATCGTGCAGATGTTTGCGGGTCCGACCTATCGGGGGACCACGCTGCCGGACGCGGTGTTCTCGACCGTGATCATTCTCTGGATGCTGATTGTCGGCGTCCACATGTGGCGCCAATCCAGCATGCGGCACACCCCTCACGACCAGATCGAAGCCAGACCGACCACTGACTGACGACGCGGCACCGATGACGGTTATGCCAGGGAGGCAGATCCATGTCCTACGCGATTGAACCGGCACGGCAGGCAGTGGCCCGCAACGACCGAGAAGTGATCCGGGCCGAGTTGGAGATGACCCGCCACGCGTTCCTAACGCTCGTGGATTCCCTCTCGGAGGAGCGCTGGCACCGCAAGAGCCCCAGCAGCGACTGGACCACCGGGGAAGTGTTGGTCCATCTCACTGAGTCACTGGAGTACCTGCCACGGGAGGTCAGGAACGCGCGGCGCGGCAAGGGGATGTTCAACTACCCCAAGTGGCTGGCCGATCCAGTGAGCTACCGGCTCACGCGCTGGACTGCTCGAAAGGCCACCCAGGAGGGCATCAAACAGCGCTATGAGGCGGCGATGGCTGCGGTGCTCAGCACGCTCGATGCAGTCCAGGAGTCGGACTGGGCGCGCGGCGCGCGGTTCTACGGTGAGAGGTTCTACACCATTGCTGACCTGTTCCATACACCGGCTCAGCACTTCGCGGAACACACGGCGGGCATGGGAACGCCGGAGTCTGACGCGCGAGCAGGGTGACTGCCGTTGCCTGGGCCGGTCGTAACTGTCGCTAAGCGGTGACGCATTGGAAGGTGTCCTCGATCCGCGTGCAGACGTCGTGGACGAAAGAGACTCAGTTGTCGAGCGCCATGATGGCGCGGTGGGGCGTCGTCAAGCCAGTTCGCGCTGATGATGGATCTCAGTAAACGGAGTCGTCGCACGTATTGCTCACCTGGTGTTTTTTCCGGACGTTGGCCATATGGGTCGTTGCCTCTGCCAGGATCGCGGTGATGACTGCGGTCGCGATTCGGCGCGCCGGCGCGCATGCCCCACGCCGGAACCTCCGTTGATGCATCGAGCCGGCGACTGTTGCGGGCAGTGCGGCACGAACCCACACCACAACCGGTGGTTGCCGCGGCTATACTCTGAACATGCTTGCATTCACCTGAAAAGGCTATGCCGCTGCATGCTGCATGGAGATTCCCTGATTGCGCTGGCCCGCTGCTTCCTGTGCGGAGACTTCATGTGACGCGTTCGACCTCTCCCAGTCGCAGGCCGCCACTCATGGTCGGGCGCTCGCGTGAGCGGGATATTCTGCGCGCGCAACTCAGTGCTGCGCTCTCCGGGCAGGGGGGCCTCGTCATCCTCAGCGGATCGGCCGGTATCGGGAAGACGACGCTCGCTGAGGATGCCTGCCAGGAGGCGATCTCGGCGGGGGCGTGGGTGCTGGTTGGCCATTGCTACGACCGCACCGAAACGCCGCCGTATGGGCCGTGGGTCGAGATCTTCGATCAGTTCGGAGTGCTGCCCGATCGATCTCCAGCCTTACGCGCGATCGCGGAACCAGGCATTTCCCACAGTCCAACCCAGACCGCGCTCTTTGGCGAGGTGCGTGGGTTCTTCACCGCACTCGCACGTGAGCGGCCGTTGGTGATCCTCCTGGATGATCTGCACTGGGCGGATACCGCGAGCTTTGAGCTCCTGCGCTTCGTTGCGCGTCAGCTTGGGTCTGTCCCGATCCTGCTGTTGGTCACCTATCGCAGTGACGAGGTGACACGCCAGCATCCACTCCACTGGCTGTTGCCGGTGCTCGTCCGGGAAGCACTGGCTGTTCGCATCGATTTGTCGCCGCTGGATGACGATGATGTCAGCGCGCTGATCGATCACACGTATCGGTTGCCGCCCGCCGACACCAGCCGCCTCGCGGCCTATCTCCAGGCGCGCGCCGAGGGAAATCCGTTCTTTCTTGGCGAGCTGCTACAGTCGCTCGAAGGGACAGCGTTACAGCCGATGACGGAAGGGGGCTGGGAGCTCGGTACACTCGCAGACACCCGGGTGCCGGTGTTGCTTCGGCAAGTGATCGATGCACGGCTGGAGAGGCTTGGAGCGGATGCGGATGCGCTCCTTGCTGTCGCGGCCGTCATCGGGCAGGTCGTGCCGCTCGCATTGTGGGCTGCGGTCAGTGAGACATCGGAGGAGAGGTTACTTCCGCTCGTCGAGCGAGCTGTCGATGCCCGCGTGATCGACGCGGATCCTGATGGTTTGACAATACGCTTTGCCCATGCGTTGATCCGTGAAGCGCTGTACGAGCGTGTCCTGCCGCCCAGGCGGCGCGCCTGGCATCGTCAGATCGGTGATGCGCTGATGACGCCAGCAGCGGCGCCAGATCCGGACGTGGTCGCCTACCACTTGAGCCAGGCAGGTGATCCACGAACGGTAGTCTGGCTGACGCGTGCGGGCGAGCGAGCGCAGGCAGCACTTGCCTGGCAGACCGCGACACTGCGCTTCGAGGCCGCACTTGACCTGCTAGGAGCCGACGACAGTACGTCGAACGAGCGTGGCTGGCTCCTCTTTCGCCTCGCGCTGTTGCGCCGTTTTGCGGACCCCAGCGCCGAGGTTGCCACTCTGGAAGAGGCGGAGCGTCTCGGTCAGGCGACGGGCGATGCGGCACTGGTTGCCTACGCACACTACTATCAGGGCATGCTGCGCTGCATCATCGGCGACTTTCGGCAGGGGATCGAAGCGGAGCAAGCGGGCATCTCCTTGCTTGACGCGCTGTCCCCGTTGGATCGGGAGCGGCTGGCTGTCATCGATACAGCCAGCGATCCGCTGGACGCACAGAACGGACGCGGCGATCTGGCCCTCGCGCTGGGAGAGAGCGGACGGTTCAGGCAGGCACGTTCACTTGGTGAGCAGATAGTCAACCTACCTGTCGAGCAGACCAGCGGCTCGCGCGGCGATGCGTATAACGGGCTGGGCTATGCCTATGCCGCCCTGGGGCAACCGGAAGCAGCGCAGCGAGCCTTTGCCCTCGCTCGTGAGAACTTCCGCGCCGATGACCATCGCGTCATGGTGACGTCAACGCTCTTCGACGAGCTGATGGTCGCCATCCTCCCCTATCAGGCCGACCAGCGGCAGACACGGCAGCGGGCGGAAGCAGAACTCAGAGAAGCACTGGCTTCCCTCGATGACGTCTTTCATCAGCGCTCGGCCCGCAGTGCCGCAGTCGTGTTGCGCGTGCTGCGAGGCGAGTGGGCCGAAGCGTTTGCCCTGTTCGAGCAGAGCAACCTGCGCTCCAGCCGGCTCGTCATCCCGACGATCATGGCACCGCTGGCGCGCCATCGAGGCGACGCCGCGCTGGCCTGGTCGCTGGTGCGCGACGCGTTGCCTGCCGGTCCGGACACCGATCCGGAGAACTCCGCTGGCTACATCCTGTCGTTGCGCACACTCGCTGTCACGCTGGCGCTTGACGCGGGCGATCTTGACGTGGCCCAGCAGTGGCTCGCAGCCCTCGACCGCTGGCTGGAGTGGAGTGGTAGCGTCCTGGGGCAGGCTGACGCGCATCTCTGCTGGGCGGCCTACGAGCGGGCGCTCGGTGATCGCGCGCAGGCACGCGCACGGGCGACGCAGGCGCTGGGGGCGGCGAGCGACCCCCGCCAACCGCTCGCCCTGCTGGCGGCCCAGCGCCTGCTTGGCGAGCTCGATCTGGCAGAGGGCCGGCTGGACGATGCTGAGGCGCACCTGGTGAGGTCACTGGCACTCGCCGACGCCTGCGACGCACGCCACGAGCAAGCCCTGACCCTGCTCGTCGTTGGCGGATGTCTCCGGGCGCGTGGCGCCGTGTCAGCCGCGCGAGCGCAACTCGAGACCATCCGCGCGCTCTGTACGCCGATCGGGGCCGCATTGGCTCTCGCCCAGGCAGACGTGCTGGAGTGCGCGCCTGCCAGCCACACGGGCTACGTCTCCTGACGCCCTGCCTGCCGGCTTGACCGCGCGAGAAGCCGAGGTGCTCCGGCTGCTGGCAACCGGCATGACGAACGCGGAGATCGCGCGCGAGCTCAGCCTCAGCCCGCGCACTATCGACGCGCATCTGACGACGATCTACTCCAAGCTCGACGTGACGACCCGTGGCGCGGCGATTCGGTACGCGCTCGATCACGACCTTAGCTGACGGCGTCCGCCCCCAGTAGTTCTACCTACTGCCCCTCGACCGCCTCAGTCGCTGCGAAGCAGCGGTTCCCCCGATGTGTACTCACGCTCTACCCACTACGGTAACAGTGCGCAGACAACATGCCGGCCGTCGAGCTAGCTCCCCAGGCCAGGCGCGCAGCGGAATCGATGACGCGGGCCTGAAAAGCTCGCTGTGTGAGAGGTGGGAGAACGATGGCACTGCTCACTGTCCAGCACGATGTGCAGGACTATCCAGCCTGGCGGGAGGTCTTCGACGCGCTCGACGAGGTGCAGCGGGATTGGGGCGTCACCGATTCATCGGTCCACCAGCTGGCGGGTGCGCCGGAAACGGTGCTGGTGCTGCACCAGTTCGCCATGCGAGTCGGTCAGACCGGGCACTGGCGGGGATTCGCTCGCCCAACCGCCCGGCTCGGCGAGAAGAGGAGGTATATCGATGGCGCTGCTCACCGTTCAGCATGCCGTGCGGGATTATCCAGCCTGGCGAGCAGTCTACGACTCACTGGAAGAGATGCAGCGGGATTGGGGCGTCACGGCCGAGTCGGTCCACCAGTTGGCCGGCGCTCCCGAGACCATCCTGGTGCTGCACCACTTCGAGACCGTTGCCCAGGCACAGGGCTTCATGACCAACCGAGAGCTTCAGGACGAGATAACGCGCCGGGGTGGAAGCCGACTCCCCGCGTCGAGATCTACGCCTAACAGGACTGATCCGGCAATCCTGGCCGGAACCCATCGGATGATGCAGCACGATTGACATGCAGGAAAGGAATACCACGATGGCCTGGTACATGATCCAGGGATCCTATACACCAGACGCCTGGGCGAACTCAGATCAAGAACCCGACCGAACGGCTCGCGGCCGTTGGGGAGATGATGGCCCCGCTGGGCGTGACGTTCGAGCACTACTGGTACTCGTTCGGCGATCACGACTTCGTGATCATCGCGCAGGGCCCCGGCCACCTGGAAGCGGCCGCGGCCGTTCTGGCCGCATACAGTGGCGGCGCGCTGACAGCGCTCACGACCACTCCGCTGCTGACATCCGATGAAGCCTTCTCCGCGCTGCGCAAAGCAAGCGACGTGCAGTACAAGCCGCCGTCTGCAGGATAGCTCCAGCGTACGGGCGATCGACGAGCAGAGCGAGATGCGCCGCGAGCGATGCCACCCACAGGTGGCATCGCTCGCGGCGCATATGGAGATGGAACTGCCAGATAGCAAGGCGCGTGACCTGCCATTGGGCGCCAGATTTCCAAACCCTGCTCTCCGGCCGCATGCAGCGGCGACTCCCCGCGAAGCGCGGATCCAACCGACCACCTGACCAGTACCGCTATCCATGCCGGCGGACGCCGGGGCCATGTGGAGCAACGAGGAAGGACGAGAGATGATGCACACGGCAATCACGTCATCGAGCACGGCACTCGCGCGCCGCCTGGGCCTGACGGCCCTGCTGCTCGCAGCACTCACAGTCGGCCAGGTCGGCGTGCTGCCGGCTCCTGTCGAGGCAGCCGCTGCCGGCACGGTCGTCGTCTGGGGCAACAACTATTCTGGGCAGGCGAATGTTCCCTCCGGGCTGAGCGGGGTGATCGCTATTGCCGCTGGCTTCAGCCACACGGTGGCGCTGAAGAGCGACGGCACCGTCGTCGCCTGGGGCGATTACACCTACGGGCAGACGACGGCACCCTCCGGGCTGAGCGGGGTCACCGCCATCGCCGCCGGCGAGTGCACACACGGTGGCGCTGACGAGCGACGGCACGGTCGTCGCCTGGGGCCTGAACTCCTACCGGGCAGTCGACTGTGCCCGCCGGACTGAGCGGGGTCACCGCCATCGCCGCCGGCTGGACCCACATGGTGGGCCTGAAGAGCGACGGCACGGTCGTCGCCTGGGGCAATGACACCTACGGGAAGGCGACGGTGCCTGACGGACTGAGCGGGGTCACCGCCATCGCCGCCAGTTTCAGCCACACGGTGGCGCTGAAGAACGACGGCACGGTCGTCGGATGGGGCGCGAACTTTGCCGGACAGACGAATGTGCCCACCGGACTGAGTGGGGTCATCGCCATCGCCGCCGGCAATGCCTACACAGTTGCGCTGAAGAGCGACGGCACGGTCGTCGCCTGGGGCAATAACTCTGTGGGGCAGGCGAATGTGCCCGCAGGGCTGAGTGGGGTCATCGCCATCGCCGCCGGCGCTTCGCACACGGTGGCGCTGGTGGGCGCCAGCGCCCTCTGCCAGCCAGGGACCTTCTCGGCATCTGGCTCCGAGCCATGCACACCGGCGCCTGCGGGCTCCTTCGTCGCGGATGCGGGCGCCACTGCGGCAACGCTCTGCCCAGCCGGAGCCTTCAGTGCGGCCTCCGGAGCCATCGCCTGTGACCCAGCTCCTGCAGGCAAATTCGTCGACGACACAGGAGCCGTTGCGGCAACCCCCTGCGCTCCCGGCTACTACCAGCCTCTCGAGGCCCAGAGCAGTTGCAACCCTGCTCCGGCAGGCTCGTTCGTCGCCACCAGCGGTGCGACGGCGGCCACGCTGTGTAGCCCCGGCACCTTCAGCGCGACCAGTGGGGCCATAGTCTGCACGGAGGCTCCAGCAGGTTCCTACGTTGCAGGTGCGGGCGCCACGGAGGCGACGCTCTGCGCAGCGGGTACTTTCCAGGACCAGCCGGGTCAGACCAACTGCACCTCGTCCCCGGCAGGCTCATTCGTGTCAGGCATCGGCGCGATCGCGGCAACACTCTGCCCGGCTGGAACCTATCAGGACCAGATGGGCCAGACCAGTTGCACGCCGGCTCCAGCTGGCTCGTTCGTGCCGGATACTGGAGCGACGAGTGCAACGCTCTGCCCCCCAGGCACCTTCAGCGCCGTCGTTGGAGCGAGTAGCTGCACCCCAGCCCCGACCGGCTCCTACGTCGACGTCAGCGGAGCGGTGGCGGCGACGCCGTGTGCGGCGGGCAGCTTCAGTGCGACCATCGGGTCCACGGCCTGCACGGAGGCTCCGGCTGGCTCGTACGTCGCGGGTTCGGGAGCGACGGAGGCAGCGCTCTGCGCGGTTGGAACCTTCCAGGATCAGACAGGACAGACCAGTTGCACCCAGGCCCCGGCGGGTTCGTTCGTCGCCACCGGCGGCGCGACGGCGGCCACGTTGTGTGCGCCTGGCACCTACCAGGACCAGATAGGCCAAGCCAGCTGCCTGCTGGCCCAGCCCGGATACTACGTCGACACTGCTGGCGCGACGGCGCAGACACTCTGCCCAGCCGGCACGACAAGCGCGGCGGGAGCCACAGCGTGCCAGCCAATCCCGGTCCTCTATTCCATCACCGGCTTCTACCAGCCGGTTGACATGAACGGCGTCGTCAACACGGTCAAGGGCGGCTCAACCGTGCCGCTCAAGTTCGAGGTCTTCAACGGCAGCGTCGAGCTGACCGACCCGGCGATCGTGACGATGTCAGCGAAACCGATCACCTGCGCCACCGGCGCTCCGACCGACGCGATCGAAGAGATCGTCGCGACCGGCGGAACGAGCCTGCGCTACGACACGTCCAGTGGGCAGTTCATCTTCAACTGGAAGACGCCGAAGAAAGCCGGCACCTGCTACGCCGTGACGGCCACCACCAGCGATGGCTCATTTGTGACCGCCCTCTTCAAGCTGAAGTAGGCACTCAAGGTCCTCGGCTGGCAGGTGGAGATCAGAAGATGGAACCGCCCGGTATATGGGCGGTTCCATCTTCTGCATGTTGCGCGAGAGCCGATCTCACGCTCGTTGTGGTCGTCCAACGTTAGTTGCGGACGTTGGCCATCCGCTCGACGGCTTCAGTCAGGATTTCGGGTGACGTCGCCAGGTTGAGGCGGGCGAACCCGTTGCCTTCGGTACCGAAGCCGGTTCCGGACGAGAGCGCGACGCGGCTCTGCTCCAGGAAGGCTGCGGCCGGATCGTCGCCCAGGTCGAGTTCGCGGCAGTCGATCCAGGCGAGGTAGGTGGCTTCAGGGAGTTGGTAGCGAGTCTCCGGCAGGTGGGTTTCGAGGAGATCGCCCAGTAGATGGCGGTTGGCGTCGATCCCGGAGATGGCGCCGTCGAGCCAGTCGCGGGCGTGGTTGAAGGCGGCGGTGTGGGCGATGACGGCGATGTGGCCGGCGCCGTACAACCCGAACGACTTGAGCTCGTCAGCGGCATCGGCACCGGCGACGACCAGCGCGGACTTGAAGCCGGCCAGGTTCCAGCCCTTCGAGGCGGAGAGGACCGCGTAGTCCGACTCAGCGCCGGCCACGCTCAGGTAGGGCGTGAAGGTTGCGGTCGGCATGATCAATGGCGAATGGATCTCGTCCGAGACGACGCGGACGCCGTGCTGCCGGGCCAGGCTGGCCAGCATCTCCAGCTCGGCGCGGGTGTGGACGGTGCCGGTCGGATTATGCGGGTTGCAGAGGAGCATGACCGCGCTGCGGCCATCGGCAGTCGCTTCGGTGAAGGCAGCCTCCAGCGCGGCCGGGTCGAGCCGGCCCTCGGCGTCGAGCGGGGCTGCGACAATCGGCCGTCCGAGCTTCTGCGCGACGCCGAAGAATGGCGGGTAGACGGGTGGCGTGACGACGATTGCCGCGTCGTTGCCGCCGAGGGCACGGGAGACCTCTTTGACGCCGCTCATGACATCGGCCACCATCGAGGTCGCGGCTGGGTCGAACGACCAGCCCCAGCGGTCGCTGGCGAAGGAGGCGATCGCCTCCGCGTAAGCGGGGCCGAAGGATAGCCGGTATCGCCGATCTCCAGCGCTTCCTGGACGGCGGCGGCGATCGGCGGCGCGATGACGGCGTCCATCTCGGCCACCCAGAGGGGCAGGACATCGTCGGGATAGACTTTCCACTTCGCGCTGGTTCGGCGACGTAATTGCGCCACGTCCAGATCGGCGAATGGGTTTGCGATCGTCAACTGATTCAAGTTCATCCCCTGTTTCTTCGCGAGCCGACAGCTACCCGGCCGGGGGCTGTTACCCGATCGAACACTCGATCCGGTGTGGTGGTGATCATAGCGCGCCTGCGAGACTTTGCAGTGTTGCATGACGGCCGACTACGTCTGGATGTCTCAGAAGCGATCCGGTCCGGTGAAGATGGCCGGTCATGGGCGTCAAACGTCCATGTTCCGAGCATCTCAGAAGGCATGAACCCTGCGAGGCTCTCTTGATGAAGGGAGGAACCGCATGGGACGACCAAAAGAAGATCCGTGAGCCACTGCCGCCGATCTGGGAAGCCTCCGACGACCTGTGGACCATCATCGCGCCGATCCTGACCGAACTGGATCCACCCAAGCCACGTGGCCGCAAGCGGATCGACCAACGCGCCGCGTTCGACGCCATCATCTTCCGGCTGCGGACGGGCTGTCAATGGAATCATCTCCCGCGGGAGTATCCGGATGACGCCTCGGTGCATCGCACCTTCCAACGTTGGGTCGAGCGGGGTGTCTTCGACCGGCTGTGGGGCGTGATCCAGGAAGCCTGTGAGGAACTGGACGGCTGTGACTGGGCATGGCAAGCGGCCGACACCGCGCTGGGGAAGGCTCGAAAAGGGGGGACCAGATGGTCCCAATCCCACTGATCGTGCGAAAAACGGCGTGAAACGCTCGCTGATTGTTGAGGCTGATGGTGGGCCGCTGGGCATCACAATCGCTGGTGCCAACGTCCCGGATGCCCAGTTACTGGATGCCACGATCGAGGCGATCGTCCTGGAGCGTCCGCCAGTTGAGGCCGGCTACGAGCAGCATCTGGTATTGGACAAGGGCTATGACAACGACACCGGCTACGGTGCCTGCCTCGATCATGACTACCAGCCGCACATCGCGCTGATTCGCGACGAGCGGCCACCTCGCCCGACGCAGCAGCCAGCCCGGCGGTGGGTCGTCGAACGCACACTGAGTTGGCTGTCGATGTGTCGGGGAATCCTGATTCGCTGGGAGAAGAAGAGCCAGAACTACCTCGGGGATGCTAAGCTCGCCTGTGGACTCACTCTGGTTCCGCCGCTACCACCGATTAGCTGATCTGAGATAGATTCTATGGTTGGAGATCTCATGTCGTGCTCATTCACCGGGTAATTGGTGGGTATTATGGACGAGTAATCTGGATTGCCTGGATGTTGTTACCCGACTCGTCCATTGTCGATACTACCGGACCACGCGATTCGAGCCATGTGTTGTCAATAGGTCGCTTTCGCCAGTGAGGCCGTCACACGTTTAAACTCTTCGTCAAGCGAGGCTCGGACGTCGACGCCGCCGGGACGTTGCTGTCGAGGGCTTCGGCGAGGGCGATGGAACTTACGGCGCTGGCAGGGTGATACTGGGAATGAGTGCGAATGCACTCCCCGAGCAGAAGCGATCGACATGTCCGCACTTCAGTGCGGTGTGTATGCGTGGCAGGTTGTGGGTGGCAGCCGCCGTTCCTCGCTGGGGAATGGATAAGGCCTGTACCCAGGAGTCGGCGGTTGCGAAAGGGTGCTGCGGCGCGCTTGCGGATTCAGCTCCCCGTGGAATGATTCCCATCACAGTTCACCGGTAGAACCGTAGCGGCGTAATGACAACGGCCACCTTCGACGCACGCGCGCATGAGGTAATCCACGCAACGTCCGCTTCGCCTATACTGCCAATACCCCTGCACTGGATTAGGATGGGCGGCATGAGACAGCAACTCCAGCAAGAGTGATATGGCCCAGCGTGCGTTGCATACCAGGCCAGACCTGTTGCAACTCGTGCGTGTGTCATGCTCAGACACATGTCACCCGCCAGGTTCAGCCCTGCTTTCCCTCATGATTCACCCAACGCGTCTCATGATCCGTCATGTACTACGCGTTCTCATCTTCCTGATGATTGTCTCTATCCTCGTGCTGATCCACGCGCATGGCAGTATGCATGTGGCGCCGACGATCCTCGCAACGATACGCGCGTTGTGAGGTCCTCTCGCGTTCAGCGATGTCAGGGCAGATCGGTCGCTCGGGCATATAAAGAAAGGAAGATCGGGATGCGGGTGCTGTTTACGTCGACGTCCGGCAGTGGGCACATTCAGCCGCTGATTCCGTTCGCCCACGCAGTCTTGCAGGCAGGCCACGAGGTGCGCTTTGCGACCCCCTCCGCGTCGCTCCCAGTCGTGACGGAGGCCGGTATTACGGGCATCGCTGCTGGGCGAAGCTGGGGGGAATGGCGCACAACTGGTGACTATCCGGACCTGGCCAACTTCCCGTCGCTCCACGATTGGCTTCTGGCCTTCCAGACACGGACTGTCCGTGGCGTTGCGGCCCGTGCCTTTATTGCTGACCTCCTCCCAGCGCTTGCGGCGTGGCGACCCGATGTCATCGTGCGCGACTCAATGGAGTTTGGCGGCTATCTGGCCGGGGAACTGCTCGGTATCCCACACGTTGTCGGCTCCTTTATCTGGTTCTATCCCGAATCGCTCCGCCAGCACTACGATCTGGCCCTGAACCAGTTGCGGCAGGCGTACGACCTGCCTGTGATCGACGATCCGATCGTGCCGTATCCGTACCTGGCGCTACCTGGTATGCCGCGCAGTTGGGTCGCCGACGACGAGTGGGTCCCGCAGACTGCGCACTTCCTCAGGCCGATCCCGTTCAACCAGTGGCAGGACGATCCGTTGCCCGACTGGTTCGCGCACGTGCCGAACCTTCCCATCGTCCATGCGGCGTTTGGGTCGACGGACGCGTTTGGGAATCCATCAGAGCTCTTCGCGGCAATCGTTGAAGCGCTACGAGACGAACCGGTCACATTGGTGCTGGCGGGTGGCCGTCATCAGGTCTTGCAGGAGTATGCGTCGCTGCCGTCGAATGTGTATCTTGAGTCGTTCTATCCCTATAACCAGTTGCTGCCACGTTGCAGCGTCTTCATCACTCATGCAGGGTACGGCTCGACGATGGCAGCCTTGTCGACAGGACTCCCGCTGGTTGCCACGCCACTGGGAGCTGACCAGTTCCGGAATGCGCGGCACATCGAGCATCTGGGTGTTGGCCTGGCGTTGGACCGCGACGCCCGCTCACCGGAGCGCATACGAGCGGCAGTCTGTGAAGTGCTCGAAACCCCGACCTACCGGGACCGGGCTGCCGACGTACAGCGCGAGATCGAGGCATTACCGGGACCGTCATACGGCGTTAGATTGCTCGAGCAGTTGGCGAAGTCGCACGGCCCATACGATGGACAGATCCGGAACGACACCTGAGTACCACCCGGCTCAATGGGCAACGTCAATGGACATCTCGACCGCGCTCAACTCGCCCCGTCGACTGCATCGGTAATGGCACTGATGACCCTGGTGCCAACGCGCTTTCTGATTGACGACATGCCGCTCGGCTCCGTGCTGGCCCGGTCCACTATGACAGGATCTCGACAGTGCAGCATCAAGCGACATCGTTGGATAGGGTCAGATGCGGATAGCGCGGACAGCTGAACACCTGACAGACCCGCTCCTCGAGTTCGTCAGGATCGAGCACGCGGTCAGGGTCAACCACCTGCCGCTTGCCATGGCCCCACTTCGGCTCAATCGGGTTGAGCCACGGACTGCGACTGGGCAACCAGCACGGCACGAGCCGGACGCCCTGCCGGAGCGCGCCACCGTCTGGTTGTGCTGGCGCAGCCAGTCACGCACCTGATGACTGACGTGCCAGCCAGCATTGTCCCAGATCAGGACCAGCGTCGTCATCGCCTAGCAGCCGCCTGCGCGGCGCACCACGTCAGATAGTCGATCGTCAGCGCGCTGACCAGCAGACCATCGACGAAGCGCAACCACGTCTCGCCCCGCTCTGGCAGCCACAGTCCATAGCAGGCCAACGCCTTTGGAGCCGGATCGTCAGCGGGGACGGCGACATCGACCAGCCGCAGTGGCTGCTTCGGTTCGCCCCACGCCGACAGTGCTGGCCGGGCAACGCGGCTCCACCAGGTTTCATCCTGGTAGCCCAGCAGCCACGTCGACCGCTCCCTGGCCAGCGCGATCAACTGGTCACGCCGCTGTTTTTTTGGGCGTATGCCGGGTCCGGACTGGCGATCCAGTCTCTGGCGCGTTGCCAACGGATGTCGAGTCGGGTGAGTGTGTTGCGGTAATTGTTCGTGGCTGACCGGCGCGCTGGTGAGTCCTTCCTCGCCGCCACCTCAGCCAGCAGGTCAGCGTCCAGACACTGGTTGGCTTGCCAAACGCACGCGGACTGCGGTGCAACAACTCGCGGAGCCGCTCACACCCCGCGGCGTCGAAGGCGACGTGGATCGTGTGCGGGCGACGCGACCAGCACTGGAGACTGCTCAGCCCATCGGTATTGAAGGCGCGCACGACATCACGGACCCACTGGTCACTACAGCCGAGCGCGGCGGCGATCTCCAGCACCGTCTGGCCACGCGTGCTCGCCAAGACAATCTGGCAGCGGCGGAGGACCGAAGCATCAGGCGAGCGCAAGCCAGCCTCCACGCTGTCACGCTCGTCATCCGTGAGCGCACGGACACGAATCGGAGTCTTCATGGCACCAAGACTACCAGGCATCACACTATGTTGCTTGCAGACGCACTAGTGCCAACTCGTCTTTCTGATTGACGACATGACGCTCGGCTCCGTGCTGGCCCGGTCCACTATGACAGGATCTCGATGTACCCGTCCGTTCCATGGACGCGGATCCGTTGGCCATCCTGGATCAGCCGGGTGGCATGCTCGACGCCGACGACGGCCGGCAACCCGTACTCGCGTGCGATCACGGCGCCGTGGGTCATCAAGCCGCCCACCTCCGTCACCAGGCCTGCTATCGCGACGAAGAGGGGCGTCCAACTGGGGTCCGTGTAGGCGGTGACCAGGATGTCGCCCGGTTGGAGATCGGCTTCCGCCATGTCGAGGATGACACGGGCGCGGCCCTCGATCGTCCCGGCGGAGACTGGCAGGCCGACCAGCGCGCCGGCCGGGAAATCGTCGCGTCGGTACGCCCCGGCGATGGCCTCGCCGTCCGACGTGAGCACGCGGGGCGGTGTGAGCGACTGGTACGACTCGAACGCCTCCTTGCGCCGGCGGATGAGCTGGTCATCGACCTGGTTCGTGCGGACGACGTCGTGGAGTTCCTGGAATGTGAGGTAGAAGATGTCTTCCTTCTCACGAAGCACGCCTGCCTGCACAAGGCGCTCGGCTTCTTCCAACAGGGCAAGCCTGTAGACGAAGTAGCGATTGACCATGCCGTACTTCGGGTACTCCCGGTAGCCGGCAAAGGTCCGGACCCGGTCGATCATCCGTTTGGTCTCCTCGGCCTTCTGCTCCCCGTCCGGCATGGCACGCAGGCGCTCCAGTAGCTCCTGCTCCTTCTTCAGGGCTTCCTGCAGTCCTTGCTCGAAGCGGCGCTTGCCGGCGCCCGGCTCGAAGTTCCTGATGTTGCCGAGGATCAGAGGCACGAGCGTGGTCGGGCGTTCGCTCCAGCGCGGCCTGGTGATGTCGATCTCGCCGACGCAGCGCATGCCGTACTTGTCGAGCCAGGACTGAATCGCGTCTCGCGCTTCCCGGCCGCCCGTGAGTCTGGGCAACTCGTCCAGAAAGCCATCGTCCTCGACGTGTTCCAGAAACGCCACTACCTCCGGATGCGGGCGGATCACGTCCGCGACGTCCAGGAGTGCCAGCCCCATCTCCGACGTGACGTTGTTGGGGACGGACTGCGTGAGTGTGTCGGCCGCGTTCTTCTCGTCCAGCCACGCCTGTAGCTGGTCATTGAGCCACCAGGTGGCGTCAATCCCTGCCATGATGACCTGAAAGCTCCGCGGATCCATCAGGATCTGCTTCATCTCCGGGATGTCGGCCAGGATGAAGTCGAGCAGCGCCGATCCGGTCTTTCCCTGGATGTCGCGCTTCAAGGCGGCGATTGATGCCTGGTTGTGCTCGATCAACTCAGTGACGATGGCCGGATCGGTCTCGATCGGGGCTGGCGGGGCGAAGGTGGGCGGAGCGCCAGCGGGACCGTCGTCCGGGAGCGACCGGATGAAGTCACCGCGGTCGAGGACGGTCTGGAGCGCGTCCTTGAACAGCGGATCGGATTTCCCCAGCATCTCCATCAGGCCCGCGCGGCTCGCGGGCGACGCGAGTCCCTCGGTGACATCGACGAACAGCCTCGCGCCAGCCTCGAACATGGGCCTTCCGGCTGTCAGTTGCCACAGAGAAATCCCCAGCGGCTTGATGGCGTCAGTCATCATCTGCTGATGGCCGACGGAAAGATAGACGTGATTTTCGTGGTCGCCAGCGACGGGGATCGGGAACAGTGTTGTGATCGGCCGGCTCTGGACGATCTGGAAGTCATCGTCGGCCAGGCACCATTCGATGTCCTGGGGGTGGCCGAAGTGTGCTTCGATCCGCCGACCCAACTGCGCGAGCCGCACGACCTGCGCATCGGTCAGCGCTGGCTGATCCTGCCGCTCCGGCTCGATCGCCTGTTCCTGTGTCCCGCCTGCCGGCGAGGCGTAGATGGCAAGCTGCTTGGTGGCGATCGTTCTGGCGACGACTTCGCCATCCAGCACCTTGTAGGTGTCCGCGTTCACCAGGCCGGAGACGAGAGCCTCGCCGAGGCCGAAACTTGCGTCAATGGAGATGACCTTCCGGTTGCCCGTGACGGGGTCGGCCGTGAACAGGATGCCGGCCGCCTGTGGGAAGACCATCTGCTGGATGACGACGGCCATCTGGACCTTGCGGTGGTCGATGCCGTTGCGCAGGCGGTAGGTCACGGCCCGCTCGGTGAAGAGCGAGGCCCAGCAGCGGCTGACGTGCTGGAGGATCGCCGCCGGTCCGACGACGTTCAGGTAGGTGTCCTGCTGGCCCGCGAAGGAGGCGGTTGGCAAGTCCTCCGCCGTCGCACTGGATCGGACGGCGTAGGCGGCCTGCTCGCCGAGCCGGGCGAGTTGGCGGATGATCGCCGCCGCCAGATCGTCGGGGATAGCGATCGCTTCGATGGTCCGACGAATCTCCGCGCTGAGCGTGCTGATCGCCTCGCGGTCGTCGGCTTCAGGCACGACAGCCGGGCGAGCCGACGTCGATCGACGGCGCTTCCGCGATGATCCGCTGGAAGGCGTCGGTTGTCACGCAAAAGCCAGCCGGTACGTGGACGTCGTCGATGCGTGACAGCTCCCCGAGATGCGCGCCCTTGCCGCCAACTAGCGCAACATGTGTCTGGTCGATCTCCTGGAAACCCAGCACGTAGCGGTCCATTCGCGCCCTCCCCTTGTGCGTGCTCTAAAGAGTGTCTCGCCGGCCCAACCCCCGATGCTACTCAGGGAAAGGATACCGGGAGCGTCGTGGCGCACGGTCGATTCCAGATCCCCGGCCAGTTTGAATTCGGCGCCGCGGTTTCAGTAGGGCGTGTTCGCCAGTGGCGGTCATCAGCCCGTGGTGGCACCGGCCCGGGCATCCTCGTCGCTTTCCGGCCAGGGTTCGACGCGCGTCGTGATCAGGGTGCCGAGCAGCGAGGTGGCGAGGTAGAGGACGAAGATGGTCTGGAAGGCGTCCAGGTCGGCGTTGTCCCCGAGCGCCACCGACGTCAGCGTGATGCCGATGATGCCGCCCAGGTTGGCAGCGGTCGAGAAGACGCCGGTCGCCATGCCGCTGTAGCGTCGCGGGGCGGACTCGACCGCAGCCGACTGCACCGCCGCCAACGACAGTCCCGCTCCGAGGGACATGACCAGCAGCCAGAATCCCACGACGACCGGGCTGGTGGACTGGTCCATCGTCAGGAGCGGGATCGTGCCGAGCACGGCCACGCAGCGCCCGAAGACGGCCGGGCGTCGGCGTCCGAGCCGATCGGCCAGCCGCCCGCCGACGATCGAGCCAAGGACGGTCGAGATCGAGCCGATCGTCAGGACGACACCGGCCAGGGTCGTCGAGTGGTCCTGGATGTCCTGCAGGAAGACGGCCAGCGCGAGCGAGATCGGGAAGAAGGTGATGTTCATGAACGACTCGCTCGATGCCGCTGCCCGGAAGGTGCGCGTCAGGAAGAGCCGGACCTGGACGACCGGCTCCGCCTGGCGCAGTTCCCAGTCGATGAAAGTGGCCAGCAGCAGGCCGGTCCCGAGATAGACGACCGGCAGGAGCAGCGGGTCGAGCGTCCCGTTGCCGCCGAGGGTGAGCGGCAGGATGATCGCGATCACAGACAGCGACCAGAGGACTGCCCCGACGATATCCAGCTCGCGCCGGGTGCCGTCGTGTGACGGGTCGGCCGGCACCCAGCGCTGCGACAGCAGGACGGCGACCAGGGTGACCGGCACGGCCACGAGGAACAGCGCGCGCCAGCCGATCGTCGCGACCAGCACGCCGCCGATCAGCGGTCCGGCTGCGAAGGAGAGCGAGATCGAGGCGACCAGCGTGCCGAACGCGCTGGCGCGGCGCGCAGCAGGCATGTGGACGCGCACGAGCGCGCCGATGTTCGGCTGGATCGCGCTGCTGCCAACCATCATCAGCACGCGGCCGGCGACGAGCGCCCAGAAGGTCGGCGCTGCCGCTGCCAGCACCGAGGCGACGACGAAGCCGAGCGCGCCGATCGCGAACATCCGCCGGTAGCCGAAGAGGTCCCCGAGCCGCCCGCCGATCGACTGCAACGACGATTGCGCCAGGCTGGGAACGATGAACAGCCAGGCGCCGGTCGCGATCGAGACGTTCAGGTCGTCAGCGATCGACGGCAAGGCGACCGAGAGCATCGAGAAGTTCATCGGCCCGGTGACCGACGCCAGGCAGACCGTCAGCATGAAGCGGCGTGCGTCCGTCACCGACAACCCGTCCGTGGGCGACGCGTCCGACGGCGCAGCAACCGGTGTCGATGTCATCGTCTAGCCGGTCTTCCTCACTCGTCGTGACCACTCCCGCCTGATCGATGGGGTCGGGTTGGACGCTAACATTCCACGGCGCAGCATCGCCGACTCGCGTGTGCGACACAACCCCTTGCGGCGCGGC
>CAVXOL010000012.1:0-88356 GCA_963763325.1 uncultured Chloroflexia bacterium | reverse complement strand
TGGTCATCAGTACCTGATCCAACGCGTCATCGACGATGCTCGCGCACGAGGGGAACGCTCGCTCGTCGTTACGTTCGAGCCACACCCCACCGCGATCCTCCGGCCCGATGTCCCATTCCGTCGTCTGACGACGCCGACTCGCAAGCTCGAGGTCATTACGTCTTCCGGCGTCGACGATGTTGCTGTCATTCCTTTCGATCGAGAGTTCGCCGCTCTCGAGCCCGACGAGTTCCTCAACCTGCTGTTACCGACCGTCCAGCCGGTCGCGGTCTTTGTTGGCTCAGGATTTCACTTCGGCAGGGGACGTGCGGGCGACGGCGGCACGATCGAGTCATTTGGCAGGACGCATGGATTCCAGACGACGATCGTCCAGCGGCTACAGGACGGGGATGTCACGATCTCCAGCTCATCGATCCGCGAAGCACTCAGTCATGGCAACATCGCGAGGGCGACAGCATGGCTCGGTCGGCGCTATCGCCTCTCGGGAACCGTCGAGCACGGAGCCGCCCGAGGACGGGAGCTAGGGTTCCCGACCGCTAACCTGCTAATTCCGCCTGACGTCTGTATTCCGTCAGACGGCATTTACGCCGGCTACGCGCACCTCTCCGACCAAGCACTCGGAGCGCGAGCGGCAATGATTTACATCGGTTCCCGGCCGACGTTCGACAACGGAGAGCGACAGGTGGAAGTCAACGTCCTCGACTTCAGTGGCGATCTGTACACGCTCGATCTCGAGATTGAGTTTGTCGGCTGGGTTCGTGGCTATTAGGCGTTCGATAGCGCCGAGGCGCTCGCTGCCCAGATGCATGACGACGAAGCGACGTCGCGCGCCGTGCTGGCGGGCAGCAGACCGGAACAGCCAAGTTCACGAGGGTGAGAACCATCATCTGCGGGCAGCGCATTGATGCGATGCCCTTCTCTCGGTCATTCGCGTCGCCCAGGTACAATTTCCGGAGCATCTGAAGTTGTCCACCGTTTCGAGGGGCAATGCCCTCGTGCGGTTGTAGCCATCGCGCAGACTTCCACTCATGCCAACCAGTAACCGCGACGATCGAGATCGGCAATTGACCACTATCTTCGCTTCGGGTGCCTGACGCAGTAGCGGTGCGACTCGAGGTGGCGAGGGACATCATCGACCAGACCATCGCTCCGCTTTCTGACCACGAAATCGCACTTGAGCACGGCGATACCTTTTCCGAGACAGCGGTCCTGCGCGTCGGACGACGGTTCGTGCAGCGGTTTAGTGCGGCTGATCCGGACGGTGTCATGTATACTTATCGGGTGCGGTTTCCGCGGGGTGTGGCGCAGTTGGTAGCGCGCGGCGTTTGGGACGCTGAGGTCGGAGGTTCGAGTCCTCTCACCCCGACCCGTGAATCCGCGGGAGTAACTCAGTTGGTAGAGTGTCTGCCTTCCAAGCAGAATGTCGAGGGTTCGAGTCCCTTCTCCCGCTCCCGATCGCCCGTTCGCAATGCGGACGGGCATTGTCATTCCCCACGCGACGCACCGAGCCTGGAAAGCGGAATTCGCGGATCACATCGGTGCAGAGTCATTCAGATTCTCGAGGGCACAAAGACACGATCCCGACGAGCCGTTCTGGTCTCGGCGCGTCCGTGACACCTGGTGAATTCTGTGAGCGCCGGCAAGCCGTCGATCTCAGAACATACCAGTGTCGCGTCGAACGTTGCAGCCGAAGCTGCGCTGCTCGTCCCGGTGCTGCGTCCGGCTCGGCTCCGCTGCCAGCAGGCTTGCGCCCGACCGACCTGCTTCGTCGCGCCATTCCGTCTCCGGAAACCCCCACCAACCGATTGCTCGACTGGCTTCGGTGCGCCGATCCGTCATAACTCATCGGGATCGTGTACGTACAATAGCATGAGGTTGACTACCTGTCAATACCCCAATTTCAGCATTCGTTCGCGGGGTCTGCGAACGCGACTTGACATGAATCGGACCCCAATGGTATCGTTTTACCCGCGATGGAGGTGTGGTGTAGCGGCCTAACATGCAGCCCTGTCAAGGCTGAGATCGCGGGTTCGAATCCCGTCACTTCCGCCAAAATGAAGTAGCGAACGGGCCGTGGCAAATGCCACGGCCCGTTCGCTTTGAGTAGTAACTGGAGGCATCGGATGTCGTTGCCGCTCGCCGGATATCGTGTCGTGGACCTGTCACAGTACGGACCTGGCCCGTATTGCAGCATGGTACTCGGTGATCTCGGTGCCGACATCGTTGTCATTGAAGACGGAACTCCAGCCCGTGAACGGGGACGTCGAGCCACACCAGAATCGTCCTCAGCCGACCTGACGAAGCCACTTGAGTACATGCGACGCAACGCTCGGAGGATCGCGCTTGACCTCAAGCATCAGGACGGGCAGAACGTCGTCCAGCGGCTCGTCAGTCGCGCCGATGTCCTGATCGAGAGTTTCCGACCAGGCGTCGCCGCCCGGCTCGGGCTGGGGTACGAGGAGTTGAGGACTCGCTACCCTCGGATGATCTACTGCTCGATCAGTGGATACGGTCAAGCGGGTCCGTATCGGGACCGGCAAGGACACGACATCAACTATCTGGCGCTCGGAGGGCTGTTGACGATGACCGGCCAGCCAGGAGGGCCGCCAACCCTTCCAGGAACACTGGTTGCGGATCTGGCAGGCGGAGGACTTCCCGCAGCCGTCGCGATTCTTGGCGCGATCATCGCTCGAGAGCGGTCGAACGAGGGACAGTATATCGACGTCTCGCTTCAGGAAGGCGTCGTCGGGCTGCTCTCGCCGATGATCGCACTCGCTCTGGCAGGTTGGACAACTGGGCGCGGGGCATCGGTCCTGACAGGCGGAGCACCGTGGTATCGGACGTACCGGACGAGTGACGGACGATACATTGCTGTCGGTGCGATTGAACCGTGGTTGTTCGCTGAGCTATGCCGACGCCTGGGGCATCCGGAATGGCAGGACCGCCAGTACGACGAGACCACGTGGCCGGATATGGCAGTTGGGATGGCGCGAATATTCAAAGAGAAGCCGCTCCAGCACTGGCGCATTACCCTTGAAGATGCCGGCGTGTGCGTCACCGCCGTCCTTGAACTTGACGAGGTGTTCGACGACCCGCAGCTCAGATCACGCGGAACATTCGGCAGCGGAGAACCGCAGGCGGTCAACATTCGCACATTGCCGCCGATGTCCGGCGCGTCGCCACCGATGCCCCGCCTGCCATCTCGACCGGGAGCTGACGTCGACGAGATACTCAGCGAACTCGACTTCGGCACTGAAGAACGCCGACGCCTCCGAACGAACGGAGGCGTCGGATAGGTCAGGTGACGAGCTGCTAATCGCCAGCCGCGACGGCGGGCATCGTTGGTTCTCGATCGAGTGCCGCGACCGCCTCCCGGTATCGTTCGACGTTGGCGAGCTTGATTCCTTCGTAACCTCGGATGATGTCTGGCAAGGTGGCCAACTCGACGGCACGGTCGTAACTCTCCGCAGTCAGTTCTTCGGTGGCCGTGCGAACACGCGACGCATACTCAGCGATCAATTCGCGCTCGACGCGGCGAACCTCCGCGTAGCCAAACGGATCGAGCCGCGTCCCGCGCAGACGACGCATCGCGTAGAGTGTCTGGAACGCCGGCCTGAACCACTCTCCCAGCTCAAGCTTGCTTTCCATGCCAAGCGTGCGAAGCATCGGAGGGTGCAGGCGATAGCTGATCGTTCCGCCTTCGGGAAACTGGTCGGCTACTGCCTGCTCGAAGCGTGGGTCGAGGTGGAGCCGAGCGACCTCGTATTCGTCCTTGTAGGCCATCAGCTTGTAGAGATAGCGGGCGACCGCCTCCGACAGCTCGTGGCGATCGGGAGCAACCTGCGCTTCTCTTGCGGCAACCCTGCTGACGAACGCGACGTAGCGACGCGCCAGCTTCGCATCCTGGAAGGCGACCAGTTCGTTCGCGCGGATTCGCACCACACGAGCCACGTCTGATGAAAGCACGACCTTCTCCAGCATCGCGTCGACGCGGGGATCGACTGGCAGGCCGGCGTCGGTCGTCACCGCGCTCGGTGTCTGGCGAACGACGCGATGGGCCAGTGCTGCATCGACCGCTTCTGGTCGAGCGACGGCGGCGCGACCCCATCGGAATGCGGTGATGTTCAGCGCGACTGCTGTCCCGTTCAGTTCAATCGCCCGCTCGATCGACTCGGCTGAGAGCGGGAGTGCGCCAGCCTGGAAAGCCGCGCCGATCGCGACGACGTTGGCCGTCATGTGATTACGCATCAACCCCTCGGCGATGCCGAGCGCGTCGATGTAGACGTTTCTGTCAGCGCGAGTCGAGACATCGATCCGGCCACGGATCGCAGATTGTCCAGGAAAGTGGAGATTGTGGTCGCGGATCATCTCACCAGTCGGCACTGCGCCGGTCGAGACAACGGCAATCGTTCGATCCGGCGATGTGACCGATAGATGGCGAGTTTCGGTTGCAACCAGCGCGTCGAGCGCAAGATAGGTGTCGGCCTTCCCGGTTGTGACGCGGTTTGCGACATCGGTCTGAGAGGCGAGCAGGCGCAGGTGAGAGACGACCGGCCCGGCCTTCTGGCTCAGTCCAAGCTGGTCGAGTCCACTCACCCAGCGACCCTCAATGGTGGCCGCTGTCGCAAGGAGCTGGTTAACAGTGACGACTCCAGTCCCGCCAATGCCCATCAGATAGACGCTGTATCCGTCTCCAATATCAGGTAGCGTCGGAGCCGGTAAATCGGCTGGTGGCTGGGGAACAACCGCTTTGGGAGCCTCTGCCTTCCTGTTCGGGACGATCGTGATGAAGGAGGGGCAGTCTCCATCCAGGCAGGAGAAGTCGAGATTGCAGGACGACTGATGAATGCGGGTCTTGCGGCCGAACTCCGTATCGACCGGCTGAACCGAGAGGCAGTTCGAGACACGTCCGCAGTCGCCGCACCCTTCGCAGACAAGCTCATTGATGACAACCCGCTCCGTCCGGTCGGGCAACAGGCCGCGCTTCCGCATCCGTCGCGCTTCGGTCGCGCATTGCTGATCGTAGATGAGCGCCGTCACTCCGGGCGTATCACGCAGGATCAGTTGTGCCTCTTCGAGTCGTCCGCGCGGCCAGACATCGACATCCGCCGGCCAGCTGGTGCCCGGCGGGTACTTTTCAGTCTCGTCAGCCAGAACAATGATCTTGCTGACACCTTCAGTCTTCAAGAGACGGACGACTTCCGGGACCGGCTTCGCACCGACTGCCTGCTGCCCGCCGGTCATCGCGACGTGGCCGTTGTAGAGCAGCTTGTACGTTATGTTGACGCCGGCAGCGACGGCTGCCCGAATCGCCAGCGAGCCTGAATGGAAGAACGTGCCGTCTCCGAGGTTCTGGAACATGTGCTCAGAGGACGAGAACGGCGCCTGGCCGATCCACTGCGCACCTTCGCCGCCCATCTGGGTCAAGCCGGTGCCGGTGCGACGCGGATCGTTACTGAGTTGAACCAGCGTGTGGCAGCCGATCCCGGCGCCAACCAGCGAACCATCGGGTACGACGGTCGATCGGTTGTGCGGGCAGCCACTACAGAAGAACGGCGCCCGCGACGAACCAAGGTTCAGGATCTCACGGCTGGTCGCCCGCCTGAGTGTCTGGAGCCGCTCCTCGAACTGTGCATCGCCAAGGTAGCGACTGAGACGAGCGGCGAGCGCCGGGGCGAGGCGGTCTGGAGTCAGTTCACCGTCGATGGGCACGAGCGGGCTACCCAGCTCGTCCTCCTTGCCAAAGACGAGGGGCCGCTCCGGGAGGTTGTAGAGGATGTCCCGAATCTGTCGCTCGATGAACGCCCGCTTCTCCTCGATGACAAGAATTTCTTCTAGCCCGATCGCGAACTCACTGATCGTGCCGGGGTCGAGCGGTGAGATCATCCCGAGCTTGAGAATGCGAACTCCCCGTCGCTCAAGCTCCGCGTCGTCGAGGCCGAAGTCGGCCAGAGCCTGACGCATCTCGAAATAGGTCTTGCCGGCCGCAACGACGCCGATCCGGGCATCTGGTGGGTTGATGACGAGTCGATTGAGTCCGTTTGCTGCGGCGTAGAGGCGTGCCGCGATGACCCGATTGCGGAAGACGTGCGGCTCAGCCGTTACGACGATCGGCGGGACGGTCTGTGGGATCTGGCTATGCTGCCACGGCTTGCCATCGATCACAACCGGAGGCAACTTGGGGTTGACACGCTCCGGGCCAACATCCACCGTCCCAAAAGCGTCGGCAACATCGGCGACGATCTTCATCCCCACCCACGAGCCACAGTATCGCGAGAGCGCGATTCCGTGCAGTCCGAAGTCGATAACCTCCTGGACGTCACCCGGATAGAGCACCGGCATGCCGAGGTCGGTTAGCGCGCCTTCGGAAGCTGACGCGAGCGTCGAGGACTTACATGCAGGATCATCGCCAGCCAGGACGAGGACGCCACCATGCTTGCTGGCTCCGACCAGGTTCGCGTGGCGGATGGCGTCGTGAGCGCGATCGAGGCCAGGGGCTTTCCCGTACCAGATACCCACCACACCATCGATGTCGGCGCGAGGATTGACGAGTTGCTGAGTGCCCCAGATCGATGTCGCCGCGATCTCTTCGTTGAGTCCCGGATGCAGGTGTGTCCCGTGCTCACGGAGCAGCTTCCCCTCGCGTTGCATGGCGATGTCGTAACCGGCCAGCGGCGAGCCTTCGTAGCCGGAGATAAACGTTTCTGTCTTCAGACCACGGCGCAAATCGGCCTTATGTTGCTCGATCGGAAGCCTGACCAGCGCCTGGATGCCCGTGAGCAGGACGCGGCCCTCTTCGCGCTCATACCGTGTGCGTAGCGAGAGATCGTCAACGATCTGCATGGGAATACCCCCACTTCGGTGCTGTCAAGACAGGCGCGTTCAATGGGCCTCGTCCACTGCGACGATCACCAGATGGCACCTACTATAAACCCTGCGTCCTGGTTTGGTCTGAATTCGTTGCGCGCTCCGGGCTACCGACGCCGCACCGACGCAACCGGATCGTAGAGCTTCGCCATGCATAGCTCGTCAACGTACTCTCCGTCCACCAGCAGCGAGTGGCGTCTGGCACCCTCGACGTCGAAGCCCATCCGCTTGTAGAGCCGAATGGCTGCCTCGTTGTCAACGCGAACGGTCAATTCCAGCCGGTGGACCGAGTGAGAGACCGCCCATGCGTCAAGCGCGGAAAACAGTAGCGTGCCGATGCCCTGACCGGCGAATCCCTGCCTTACTCCGGCGACGACGTACGCACTGTGGCGTATCCGGTTGAACTCACCACCCGACGCAGCTACGTAGCCGACGAGATCACCATCTACCTCAGCCACAATGATGGTTGAGTTCACTGAGGCGAGAACCTCAGCGATCATCGATTGCTGCTGTTCGACGGATGTTGTTCGCTCGCCTGGTTCGTACATCATGAACGTCGTCTCACGGTCTAGTTGCCGGCACAGGTCGAGGAACGAGGGGGCGTCCGTCGTTGTGATCTCACGGATTGTCACCATCGGCGCCCCCAATCGCGCTGTCGGGTAAGCAAAAGGCCCGTCCGGTAATCCGGCGGGCCTTTCGTCGCGCTCTGGGTGGAGATGGGGGGAGTCGAACCCCCGTCCAAAGCCCTCAGCGGAAGATATCCTACAAGCTTAGTCGGTACTTTTCGTCATCAGCGGGAGCTACTACCGACACTATATCCCGTGACCTGCCAGATTATCTTTCGCGGTCTTATCCAGCACTGGGAACCGCGGCATCCCGACTTAGTTGCGCCTGGATCCGGACCGGTCGGAATGCGGTCCGGTCAAACGTACGCTACCTGTGGTTAGGCGGCGTAAGCAAGCTGCTGCTTGCCATTTCTATTTTCGCCTCCTGATTAACGAGGCCTGGAGGCGAACCTCGGCTTGCAATCTTCGCACCTACGACCCTGTCGAAACCAGACATCCCCGTATGGTGCGCGACCGACAGTATACACCTTTAGTCACGCTGACGCAAGGCCTGCTCGATCTGCTTCTTCGCATCTCGCTCGGCCAGCGACTGTCGCTTGTCGTAGTCCCGCTTGCCTTTTCCGATCCCGATGTCGACCTTCGCGCGACCCTTCCTGAGCGCGAGCCGCAGCGGTATCAGCGAATAGCCCTTAGCTTCGGACTTCTCAGCCATGTAGGCGATCTGGGCGCGATGGAGTAGCAATTTGCGGGGTCGAAGCGGGTCGTGGTTGAAGTAGGTGCCAGCCTGGCCATACGGTGAAATGTGCATGCCATACAGCCACATCTCCCCGCGCTCAACGCGCGCGAAGGCATCACGCAGGTTCATGCGTCCATCCCGGATCGATTTAATCTCGGTGCCGGTCAGCTGGATACCGGCCTCGACCTCTTCCTCGATAAAGTAGTCGTGATAGGCACGCCGATTGACGGTGACGATCTTCTCGCCACCTTCACTCCGGCTTGATGATGAGGTCCTCAACGCCGACTTCGCGCACATGACAGTGCAATCTAGCAGGGCAATCTCTGCCGGTCAACGCGCTCGAAGACCGAGCGCGCTATAGTGTCCGCGCGTACCCGCGGACGGAGAAGGATACATGACCGAGACGATTCTGGCGCTGGATCAAGGCACTACCAGCTCGCGGGCGATGTTGGTTGACACCGGCGGTAGCCCCATGGCACTCGCGAATCTGGAGTATCGCCAACACTATCCGTGCCCGGGATGGGTCGAGCATGATCCGGACGACATCATCAACTCACAGTTCGCAGCTGCGCGCGACGTGTTGGCGGCGTTGCCAGCCAGCCAGACGATTGCAGCCATCGGAATCGCGAATCAGCGTGAGACGACGGTGCTCTGGGATCGGCGTGATGGAAGACCGGTTCACAATGCGATCGTTTGGCAGGACCGCCGGACAACGGGACTCTGCGACGCGTTGCGAGCCGCCGGTTGGGACGAGGAGATCCGATCGAGGACCGGCCTCGTCATCGATCCGTACTTCTCGGCCACTAAGGTTCGCTGGCTACTCGATGAGGTCCCGGGACTGCGTGGCAGGGCCGAGCGGGGTGAGATTGCGTGTGGGACGGTTGACTCGTTTCTGGTGTACAAGATGACAGGGGGGCGCGTTCACGTCACCGACGTCAGCAATGCCTCGCGGACGATGCTCTTCAACATCCATACTCTCGACTGGGACGATGACATCCTGCGCGAACTTCGCGTCCCTCGCGCGATGCTGCCTGAAGTTCGCTCGTCGAGCGAAGTCGTCGGCATGACTGATCGAGACATTCTCGGATTCGAGATACCGATCGCCGGAATCGCCGGAGATCAGCAGGCAGCAACCTTCGGCCAGGCATGCTTCGCGCCGGGAACGTCGAAACAGACATTCGGCACCGGCAGCTTCATGCTGATGAATACAGGTGGATCCCCCGTACTCTCGACTCACGGTCTGCTCACAACCGTTGCATGGCAGATTACGGGGCAGACGACCTACGCTCTCGAAGGATCGTCGTTCATTGCCGGCGCCGCCGTGCAATGGCTGCGTGATGCGCTTGGAATCATCGACAATGCCGAGGAAGTAGCGGCGCTTGCCGCGTCAGTCGATTCGTCCGGTGGCGTCTACTTCGTCCCGGCATTCGTGGGACTCGGGGCACCGTACTGGGACCCCAATGCGCGCGGAGCACTCCTGGGACTGACCCGTGGCAGCGGGCGCGCCGAAATCGCTCGCGCGGTCCTTGAGGCGGTCGCCTATCAGACTCGCGACCTTGCGTCCGCGATGCAGGCGGACAGTGGGATTGAACTATCAAACCTGAGGGTGGATGGCGGGATGGTCGCCAATGACGTGCTGATGCAGATTCAGGCCGACACCCTGGGTTGCTCAGTCACCCGTCCAGCCGTGACGGAGACTACTGCGATCGGAGCGGCATTCCTCGCGGGCCTGGCCGTCGGTTTCTGGCAGGACATGGACGAGATCGGGAACATCTGGAAGATTGACAGACAGTTTGAGCCAGCGACAAGCCCCGTCCAGCGTGACCGGGGCTATCGCGGATGGTTGCGAGCGGTAGAGCGCGCCCGCGATTGGGCCAGGGACGAGGAATGAGCGATCGGGCCGCGGAACTCGAAAGCGTACAATCCTCTTCATGAGCGACGACCGAACAGCCATCGACACATACGAACGATTTGCGACCTACTACGATCTCGAGTACGCGGCGCACACGGCCGACCTTGAGTTCTACGCTCAATTCGCACTGCAGGCCGGCGGGCCGATCCTTGAACTCGGTTGTGGGTCAGGGCGCGTCCTTCGCGCGTTGACTGATACCGGACTTCCATTGACCGGCATCGACACATCTCCGTCGATGCTTGCGATCGCCGAGCGGGACCTCGGACCAAACGTATCGCTCGTCCAATGCGGCATGGAAGCGATCGGCGAGTGCGAGGAACTGCCGGCCGATCACTTCTGGTTGGCGTTTTCAGCGATCAACACATTCCTGCATCTGCCGGACGCTGAGAGCCAGGTCCGAACGCTGAATGGCCTGCGCCGCGTCGTCGTCCAGGGAGGACTGCTGCTCCTCGACCTGATGGTTCCCGAGCCACACTACCTCGCCGGACTCGACGGCCGTGTCATCCACGAGCTGTCGGTCACACGACCGGACGGCAGTCGAGTCGACAAATGGGCTGTCCGAACCCACGATCTGGCGACGCAAACGATAGATACGCTGGTGTTCTTTGACACGACTGATCCGAAGTCTGGTGTCGTCACACGTGTGAGCGATCGCTACCTGACGCGTTACGTCCATCAGTTCGAGTTGGAACACTTGCTGGAACGGACAGGCTGGCGGGTGATTTCGTTGTATGGTTCGTACGACCTGTCCCCGTTCACGTCGGACAGCGAGCGTATGATCGCGCTCGCAACCTGGGGCACGATGGACACAGAGTGAGGGAGCCGGAGCGTGGTGTCACGACAGCGGATTGAGGGTGTCGAGATCAAGCGATTGACGACACATGCCGATGAGCGCGGCTCACTGACCGAGCTACTGCGCCGCGACGACGAGATTTTCGATGGTTTCGGTCAGTGCTACGTCTCGGTCTCCTATCCCGGCGTCATCCGAGCCTGGCACTATCACAAGAAGCAGACTGACTACTTCACCTGCATCACCGGCATGATCAAGGTTCCGCTGTACGACATGCGCGAGGGGTCGCCAACCTACGGCGTCGTCAACGAGTTCTTCATGGGCGAGGACAACCGCATCGTCGTCAAGATTCCGATCGGTGTCCTGCACGGATTCAAGAATGTCGGAGTGACGCCCTGCTATCTGATCAACTTCCCGACACAGCCCTACGATCCGGCCGACCCGGACGAGTACCGCATCCCTTACGACTCGCCGGAGATTCCGTACAACTGGGATATCGTCTTCACATGAGTTTGCCCGATCCGTTGGAAATCCCTGTCGCAGGCGGGCCAATCTCCGGCAGCGTCAGGTTGCCCGGCTCGAAGAGCTACACCAACCGCGCGCTGCCAATCGCTGCCCTGGCCGATGGCGTCTCGACGATCAGCGGAGCGCTCGACAGTGACGACACTCGCTACATGGTCGAGGCGTTGCGGCTGCTCGGAATCGAGGTCGACGCAAACTGGGACGCATCAACGATCCGGGTCGCCGGTCAGGGCGGACAGATCCCGTCCAATTCCGCCGAACTGTATTTGGGGAACTCGGGAACGTCGATGCGCTTTCTAACGGCGATCGCGACGCTCGCCGACGGTGACATCAGGCTCGACGGAACGAAGAGAATGCGCGAACGTCCACTCGCTCCCTTGATCGACGGGCTCTCCGCGCTCGGCGTCGATATCAAATCCGAGTCGAACAACGGATGCCCACCGGTCATCGTTCGCGCAGCTGGCCTGCCTGGCGGCACGATCCGAATGCGCGGCGACGTCTCGAGTCAGTACTTCAGCGCCGTCGCGATGGTCCTCCCCTATGCGCGTTCGCCGTTGGAGATCGCCGTCGAGGGTGACCTCGTCTCGAAGCCATACATCGACATGACGGCCAGCACGATGAGAGCGTTTGGCGTCGAACTGCGTCACGACCATTATCAACGCCTGTGGGTCGACTCCGATCGGCAGTACACGGCTCGGGATTATGTCGTGGAACCCGACGCGTCGGCGGCAAGCTACTTCTTTGCGCTCGCTGCCGTCAGTGGCGGGACAATCACGGTCGAGCATCTTCCGGCCTCATCACGCCAGGGCGACCTTGCGTTCGTTGATGCGTTGGAACAGATGGGGTGCGTCGTCACGCGGTCGGCGAACAGTGTAACGGTTACCGGGCCGGAAAGGCTGACCGGCATCGAGATCGACATGAATGCGATCTCCGACACCGTGCCAACGTTGGCGGCGATTGCGCCATTCGCGTCGGGGCGGGTCGCGATCCGAAACGTCCAGCATATCCGGGTCAAGGAAACCGACCGGATCGCGGCTGTCGTGACTGAATTGCGGCGAATGGCGGTCGATGTCGACGAGTTCGACGACGGTCTGGTCATCCATCCATCGAACCCAACTCCCACAACGATTCGGACCTACGACGATCACCGGATGGCTATGAGCTTCGCGATTGCAGCGACGCAGGTCAGCGGAACCTCAATCGCCGATCCCGGCTGCGTCGCGAAGACGGTGCCCGGGTTCTGGAAGCTGCTGTTCCCGTTGTTGGGACAGTCGGTAGCGGCTCAGACCGTCTGATCCCGGTACGTGCCGCGCACCGCCGTTCGTTGTGCCGGCAAACTCAGTTGCCTGGCGCGTCCCAGGCGACCCGGCTCATGCGGTTGAGCAGGTAGAGGTCTACCAATACGAGACACATCATCGCCTCGACGACCGGAACGGCGCGTGGAACGACGCATGGATCGTGGCGGCCTTCTACGAGGATCGTCCGCGAGTTTCCGTGGATATCAACCGTTTCCTGGTCACGGCTGACGGACGATGTCGGCTTGATGGCGACGCGGGCGACGATCGTCTCGCCGCTTGAGATGCCGCCGAGCGTGCCGCCAGCGTGGTTGGAGCGGTTGCGAACGCGTCCGGATTCATCGACGTAGAAGGCATCGTTGTGCTGGGAGCCACGCATCGAGACGGCTGAGAAGCCGTGGCCAATCTCAACGCCCTTCGTCGCGGGGATGCTGAGCATTGCCTGGCCAATCAGTGCATCCAACTTATCGACCGTTGGCTCGCCGAGCCCGGGTGGGACGCCCTCGGCGCGGACCTCGACGATGCCGCCGAGACTGTCCTGATCGTCCTTGACCTGCTCGATAGCGGCGACCATCCGTTCGGCAGCCTCAGGGTCGGCGGCTCGAACGAGGTTCTGGTCGATGGCGCAGCGGTCGAACGTTGCGGCCTGAATCTCCCCGATCTGAGTCGTGAAAGCATAGACATCGATTCCGGCGGTCTTCAGGATGCCGCGCGCGATTGCACCGGAAGCAACTCGGCCCCACGTCTCGCGGGCGCTCGACCGGCCGCCACCGCGATGGTCACGGATGCCGTACTTCGTCCAATACGTGTAGTCGGCATGGCCAGGACGGAACATGTCGCGGATGATGTCGTACTTGGTTGAGTCGGCGTCAGCGTTATAGGTGATGAGTGAGATCGGAGCACCTGTCGTCGTACCCTCGAAGACGCCGGAGAGGATCTGAACCCGATCTCCCTCGTTACGCGGAGACGTGACTTTTGACTGCCCGACTCGGCGCCGATCGAGGTCGTGCTGGATGTCTTTCTCAGTCAGCGGAAGTCCGGCCGGACAACCATCGATGACGACGCCAAGTGCCGGCCCGTGTGATTCGCCCCAGGTCGTGATCCGAAACGCTCGTCCGAAAGTGCTGCCCATGCCCTACCCTGTCAACTCGATCGATGTGTATCAGACGTCAATGGCGCGTCCGTCGGTTCGGCGCGCATAGATTCTGTAGTCGTGTGACGGCGAGCGTCGGAATCCGTACGACTCGTACAACTGCCGGCTGCGTGTATTTCGGGCCTGCGTACTCAGTCCGATACGCTTCGCGCCGGAGCGTGCCAACTTCATGACGGCCCAGTCAAGCGCCGCCTTACCGAGGCCACGCCCTTGTAGTTCTGTCGCAACCGCGATCCGGTCGAGGTGGCCCCAGGTGCGGAAGCGGGTCGTCCCAGTATAGGCTATGAGCCGGCCCGACTCGTCGCGACCAACATCAATCTGGACACCGGGAGCACTTGCATATTCAAGGAACTCATCGGCGCTGTTCCACCACAGCCACGGAAAAGAACTGTGATCGAGATCAAGGAGCCCTTCGAACTGGTTGATGGTGTCCGGATCGAATGGCTCGAACCGAAGGCCCCTCAGATTCGGGGGTGCAGGCCGGACCCTGGCTAACTCGTATACGACGATGTCCTCAATCGGATCAAGAAGCGCTCCGGCATAGAACTCCCGCTTCCGACGCTCGGCCTGCTCGGACGCAACAACCAGCTCAATGCCTTCCTGCGCGCAGGCCTGGGTGAAGGCGTGGATGAGATCGATGGCGTTGGCAGTCGCCGCCAACTCGAGGATCGTCGCAATCTCAACACGATGGCGCCAGGGCCCCCCGATCAGAAACTCGCCGGTCCTGCGGTTGAACACAGAAATGCGCGGGCCGACGGTGACGATCTCCCGGATCTCACGCTCAATGTAGCGACCATCCCACGGCATCCGCAGCGTACGAACATCGTCAGGCGTCAGGACACCGATATCGCCGCTGAGAAAGCTCGACGTGGCCGCGTCTGATGCAGGAGGAATGAGTCGATCAGTCATCGATCCAGATGTC
Source organism: uncultured Chloroflexia bacterium (assembly GCA_963763325.1). GTDB lineage: Bacteria > Chloroflexota > Chloroflexia > Thermomicrobiales > CFX8 > JBBECJ01. The sequence continues at coordinate 73,593 of CAVXOL010000012.1, read as the reverse complement.
TTCAAGGGAGAGAATTCCAATCGGAGAGACGACAAGCCCGTTCACGTGTGGTTGGACGACCGTATAGGACACATCGTAGTACAGCGGAATAAGGACACCGTCGTCAATGATGATCTGCTGTGCATCGAGATAGAGCTGCGATCGTTCGTCTGGATCCTGAACGACTTCCGCTTCCAGCAGCAACCGATCGACTTCAGCATTTGAGTAGCCGATATAGTTGTCCGGACTGCCGGTGAGGAACATCGCAGTCAGGAAGTTAGCCGGATCAGGAAAGTCGGCGATCCAGGTCAGACTGAACGCAGGCAACGAGCGTTCAGTCAATCGCGCTGAGAACTCCGACCAATCGAGGCCAATTGCATCGGCATCGATCGAAAGGTCGCGTTCAAGCACAGCCGTCAGGCTTACTGCCGCCCCTGAACCGTAAAAAGTCGGCGGGACATCGAGTTCTCCGGCCGACGCGATCGACTGTCGCGCGGAGTCGATGTCATACGCGGCGTTCTCGGCCGGCCACTCGCGGTCGAGGATACCCGGAGGGACAATACCGTCTGCCTGGACGACTTTCCCGTCAAGCATGACATTGGCGACCTTTGACCGGTCGAATGCGGCAACAACTGCGGCTCGGACGGCCGGATCATCAAAAGGCTCTTCGTTTGGATTCATCAGGATGAACGTGGTCGAGAGTTGGGGAACGACCGTCAGGTCATCGTGGAGCGGGTCTGTCTCGGACAAGACCCGGTCGACGGCGTAGAGCGGCACTTCGGTCACGTCAATCGCGCCCGACTCATATAGATTCAAAGGCTGGAACGCCGCCTGCCCGAGACGAATGACGACCTGGTCAAGAAGTGGGGCACCGTCGAAGAAGTCGGGGAATGACGTGAGAACAATCTCTGACGTGCTCCACTCATCGAGCTTGAATGGCCCGCTGCCATTGGGGTCATTCCACCAGTCCTCACCGGACGCGGAATCAACATCGATCACCTGAGCAGCATTGCCTGTGAGCTTGTTGAGAAAGTTCGCAGCCGGAGCGCGGAGCGTCATCTTCAGCGTCATGGCGTCAAGAACTTCGATTCCGGAAATCGTGTCTGAGTCTCCAGCAAGCCTGCTCTCGGCACCCTCGATGTCGATCAGGTAGATGGCCGCCGGTAACGCAAACCCATCGCCTCCGGCAAGGGCAGGGTCAGCGGCGCGGTTAAACGAGTCAGCAACGGCCTCAGCATCGATCGGCGTCCCATCATGAAATGTCGCATTCGGTCGCAGGTGGAAGGTATACACGAGGCCATCGGAGGAAATGACGATCCGTTCGGCGAGGTCGGGCTGCGCCTGCATGTCGTTGTCAAGCCGGACAAGCCCGCGGAAGATCTGGCGCGTGTAGAACGACGACTCGGCATCACGGACAAGAGCCGGATCAAGCGTTTCTGGCCCATCATCCGAGCCGGCCATCACAAGCGTTTGGTCTCCGCTAACGACCGGACGCTCGCCCTTGACTGGTGCGATCAGCACACGCTCCCCATCCGGACTGACCTCAGCCGTCGCGGGAGGCTCAGACGACGGGGTCGCATCGTCAGATGCACCGTACGGGGTCAGATCGCCAGCGCCTACAGCAGGGGTTGTCGAAGTCGCCGACGGGGTCAGGGCAAATGTGCCATCATCGTCGTCGCCAGAGATCGAGCAGCCGGAGACGATCCCAGCGATCAGCACGACGACGATGAGTAGTCTGGAACTGACTGAATGCACGATTCGCCTTCCATACGCCGCATCCCTGCTCCTGGACACGAGCAACTGCGCATAGCGATTGTACCGAGTGGGCTTCCAGACTGCGAAACTCCGATTGACTGGCACCGACGACTATCGGGACAGCCCGTGCAGAATCGCGGCTACCACGTCGTCCAGTATCAGATCGTCGGTCGTCACCAGGACATCAGCGTGGGATCTCGCGTGATCCAGTCGTTCCTGCTGAACGGCGAAGATCCACTCGGGCCAGTTGTCGTCATCCCGGCGTAGTCGAACCGTCCGTAACGTCGTGTCGAGGAAGACGAGCCGCTCCGGGCCGAGGTGGCGCCAAAGGTCGGGGATGCCCGAGTGTTCCTGGGCGACTGCCCAGGCATCAATACCGTGCTCGCGTAAGCGCGCTACGACGGATGTCTTGCCTGACGCACAGGAGCCGACAACAGCGACACGCAGAGCCATCAACGCGTGAACGGGACGCTGACGCGTATCGTTCGGATCGGTTGTTCGGCAACCACCGGCACGATTGTCACGGCAGCGACGGTCATATCATCATTCGGACGTCCCCGATCGGCTTCAACAGCCGCAGCCAGAACACCGTCAGAGATGTCGTGAGCCAATGCCTCACCAGAGAGCGACTCGCGAACAAACGCGAGCGCATCGAACGGCTGGCTGATGCGATGGCCGGCATTGACGATGCCATCCGAAAAGATGACGACGGTTAACCCGGCTTCGATCGGGTACTGATCGATTGTTGGCCGGGTGTGCCGGTAAAGGCCGATCGGCCCTGAAGAGCTGTCGTGTCGCTCAAACGCTCCGTCGCGGCTCACGAGGTATGGCGTCGAGCTGTTGCGTGTGACGAGAATCGTCTTCGCCGCCAGATCGACTGAGACAATGTCGAGCGTCGCCGAAACACGGCCGTGGCGATAGGCGTGCAGGAAGTCATGCGTCGCTCTGGCAATCGCACCGTCGCGAACCCCTTCCTTCAAAAGCGATACGGCCTTGCTGGAGACCATCATGCTCAACGACTTGGCGGCATGGCCGGAACCCTGCCCGTCGACCAACACCATCGAAACTCCGCCGGTCGGGCGTTCGACCGTTTCGGCAGTATCGCCGCTGTCACGCGATGCGTACTTGTGCGTCTTCGCGACCGCAATCTCAATCGACAGCATCACGGTCAGCCAATCTGCTCGCGATCGGCGTAGTTGGAGTCGTAGTACCCGGCGAACTCTCCCGACTTGATCGGCTCCCACCAGCTTCGGTTGTCCCGATACCAGCGGATCGTCTCGCGTAGTCCCTGCTCAAAGTCAATCTCGGGCCGCCAACCAAGAGCGCGCAACCGTGAAGTATCGAGCGAGTAGCGTCGGTCGTGACCCTGGCGGTCAGTCACGTGAGTCAACATCTCGATTGGAGCGTCCAGCTCATCGAGGATGATTCTGGCGAGCACGAGGTTCTCGCGCTCGTTGCCGCCACCGACGTTGTATGCCTGACCGTACTCACCACGACGTAGCAGCAACTCAATACCGGCAGCGTGGTCACGGGCATGGATCCAGTCTCGCACCTGAAGCCCGTCGCCGTAGATCGGGATCGGAATGCCATCAAGAACATTAGTGACCGCGAGCGGAATCAACTTTTCGGGATACTGATAGGGGCCGTAGGTGTTGGAACCCCTGGAAATAAGAGCTGGTACTCCATACGTCGAAACGTACGCACGGACCATCATCTCGCCGCCGGCCTTGCTTGCGGAGTACGGATTTCGCGGCGACAGTGCGTCGGATTCTGTTGAGGAGCCGCTGCTGATCTCGCCATAGACCTCGTCCGTGCTGACATGGACAAATCGACGTGTGTCGTGGCGCCGGGCCGCTTCCAGCAAGACGAAGACGCCGTAGACATCAGTCTGGATGAATTCGCCTGGATCCATGATCGACCGATCGACGTGGGTCTCGGCGGCGAAGTTGACGATGGCGTCAAAGCCGGCGACGGCTGCATCGACGGCCTCTACATTGCAGATATCACCCTGGACGAACGAGAAGGACGGATGATTAACCAGATCGGCGATATTCGCGGGGTTGCCAGCATACGTGAGCTTGTCGAAGACGCGGACTCGCTCGTAGTCGCGCTCGACGAGCAGCCGGGCAAACGTACTACCGATGAATCCAGCGCCGCCGGTAATCACCACGCTTCGGACGTCTTGCACGCTGATTTCACTCCTGAGATGCGACGATTTACTTGCGGCTTGACCCCGTTCCTGCGGCCAATTCGCCCAACGACGCTATCATATTCGCAGCAGCGATGCTGGCCGTCACTTGGAGAAGGGATACCGATGCCGCTCAAGGCGGTTACGTTCGACTTTCACAACACGTTGGCTGAGTGCGACGAATGGTTCACGATCGAGGTGCGCGAGCTGGTACCTCGTGTCCTCGATTGGATCGCAGATTCCGGTGGCCCGCAAGCCGGACAGGACGAGCGCGAAGCAGCCATCCAGCACTATCGCGAGCTTCGACTCCAGATCATGGATCACGGCATGGAGCAGGACGCGTACGACTGCGCCGTTACAGTCCTCGGACTACTCGGACGGTCGGTCGATCCGCAGGCAGTCCGGCGAGGCGTCGACGACGTCATGAGGACTGCGCTTCCGAACTCAACTCCTGTACCGGGCGTCGTATCAGCCGTCCGCGCACTGCGCGGGAACAACATCGAGCTTGCCGTCGTATCAAGTGCGGTCCATCACGACTTCATAGAATGGTCCCTTGAAAAGTTCGGCATCCTCGACTGCTTCGCCCACATCGTGTCGTCCGCACAATGCGGCTACTACAAGTCTCGAACCGAGATCTACGAGCACGCGCTTGAACGACTCGACGTCGAGCCAGCCGACGCCGTCCACGTTGGTGACTCGCACCGGTTCGATGTCGAGACAGCGAACCGGGCAGGCATGAGAACGGTCTGGTTTCGTCGCTCAGAAAGCATAGCCTCAGAAAACGGAGCGCATCTCTCGGTCACGAGCCTGGAAGGCCTGGCGCCGCTGATTCTGGACCACTTTGGGACGGATCGCTGATGCGATTCGACATCTTCACGATCTTTCCGGGGATGTTCTCTGGGCCATTCGATGAATCGATCGTACGACGAGCGATCGACCGAGGATTGCTGGATATCGCCCTTCACGACATCCGCGACCACGGTGTGGGAAGGCATCGGGCAGTCGACGACACCCCATACGGGGGTGGAGCAGGAATGGTGATGGCCGCCCCACCGCTGTTCGCGTCGATCGAGGAGACGCTCGGAGACGAACTGGCAGAGACGCCGGTCATTCTGATGTCACCATCAGGAGAGCCGTTTACGCAGCAGATCGCCCGGGAATTGAGCACGCTACCACGAGTCGCACTGGTTTGCGGTCGCTACGAAGGGGTCGATCAGCGCGTGCGGGATCACCTCATCACCCGCGAGCTATCGATCGGTGACTACGTGCTTACCGGTGGAGAGCTTGCGGCTGCCGTGATCGTCGATGTTGTCGCGAGGCTGATCCCCGGCGTCATCGAGGCGGAGTCGCTTGCCGAAGAGTCTTTCTCAGATGGACTGCTTGAGTATCCTCACTACACTCGTCCTGCCAGCTTTCGAGGCTGGGAAGTGCCACCAGTGCTGCTGAGCGGCCATCATGCAGAGATCGCGCGCTGGCGACATGAACAGGCACGACAACTCACCAGACAGCGGAGACCTGACCTGCTCGACGAAGACGGCGACTCCGATTGAACGGCGAGCGCGTGCTACACTGCTACGGTCTCGCGGTAGACGCCAGGGGGTCTGATGTTTCGAGGCATAATCCCGCCAACAGTCACGCAATTCAGAGAAGATGGGTCGCTCGACACCGAGGCGAACCAGAAACAGCACGACTTCCTGATCGCCGGCGGAGTCCATGGTCTGTTCATCCTCGCCACGACCGGCGAATTCATGCACATGAACCTCAAGGACCGCGAGCAACACGCGGCTGAGACAGTCCAGCACGTCGCGGGCCGGGTGCCTGTCATCGTTGGTTCAGGGACGACGTCGACACGCGAGACGATCCGGCTCAGCAGGCACGCGCAAGGAGTCGGAGCCGACGCTGTCGCGATCATCACGCCGTACTTCTGGACGCTGTCTGAGCGTGAGGTGATCGGCCACCTTTCGGCGGTCGCGAATGCAATCGACATCCCGATCTTCGTATACAACTTTCCGGCCTACTCGAACTACAACATCGCCAGCGAGACACTGGTCGCGCTTGTCCGCGAGCATCGCAATATCGTCGGTGTGATGGATGCTATTGACAGCCTGGAACACTTGCGACAGCGGGTTCAGATCGTGAAGGCCATCAACAGCGAGTTTCGCGTCCTGGCCGGTAGTGACGGTCATTTGCTCAACATCCTGCAACTTGGCGGGGACGGAACGGTGCCATCAACGGCTAACATCGCGCCAGAACGCCATGTCCAGATCTTCAATGCGTACGAACGGCGTGACTACCAAAGCGCGCTGGAACTATTACCCGGTGTCCTGGATTGTCTTGACATGTTCCGAATCACTGGCTCATTCCATAGCGTCGTGAAGGAAGCAATGGTGATGGTCGGCGTCGCATCGGGATCGACACCCAGGCAACCAGCGCTGCCGCTGACCGCCGATAGTCGAGCTCGGCTGCGCGAAGTGCTCGCACGCGCCAACCTGCTTCCGGCTACGACGGATTCCTAGATGGACCTCGATCCCGGAGGACTTTTTTCGTGGCTCGTCGTCGGACTGATCGCCGGCTGGATCGCTGGCATCGTGACGCGTGGCGGTGGTTTTGGCTGTGTTACCAACATCGTCATCGGCATTCTAGGAGCATTCATCGGCGGCATCATCCTCGAACTGCTTAATGTGGACGGGACGGCCGGGTTCCTTGAAAGCCTCGCTATCGCTACGCTCGGCGCCGTCATTCTGTTAGCAGTTGCCAACCTCGCTCGAAGGTGACATGAACAATCAGCAGCCCGCAATCAATGTTGAGGGCGTCTACCGGCGCTATCGCACAGGTCGTCGTGACATCCCAGCGCTGGCTGGTGTGTCGCTGACAGTTGACTATGGGGAATGGGTCGCGATTGTTGGTCCTTCTGGGTGCGGGAAATCGACGCTATTGAACCTTCTGGCTGGCATCGACGGCGCGGACGATGGCCAGGTAGAAGTCGCAGGTCAACGACTCAACGGCATGAGTGAGAATGCACTGGCAGCATGGCGCGGGCGCGAAGTTGGAATCGTCTTTCAGTTCTTTCAGCTGATGCCAACATTGACCGTCCTCGAAAACATCCTCTTGCCGATGGACCTGGCCGGGAACAATCGCGATCGACGGGAACGCGCACTCCAGTTGCTCGATCAGGTCGGCGTGCTTGACCTGGCCGGCAACCTGCCATCCGAACTCTCCGGCGGCGAACAGCAACGCGTCGCAATCGCGCGGGCACTCGCCAACAGGCCACGGTTGCTGCTGGCTGACGAGCCGACAGGCAACCTCGATTCACGCAACGGCGAGATCGTCGTCGATCTGCTCGACCAACTCTGGCAGCAGGGAACGACGATCGTGATGGTCACTCACGATCCCGAGGTTGCCGCACGTGGATCGCGCACGATCACGATGCGGGACGGTCGGATCGTTGACGACCAGTCCAGCCTTCAGATACCACTCGTCTCGCTCGCAGCGAACGGCTGACGGCCACAATGCGAACACTCGTCAGCAAGGTGCTTCGCGATCTTCGGCTGCGACCGCTGCGCAACCTCTTGACGCTCTTTGGCATCGTCCTCGGCGTTGCAGGCGTTGTCGCAATCTCCTCAACCGCTCGCTCAATCGCCGACGCCCAGCGACTGACCTACGCCGGTAGCCAGCAGGCCGATCTGGCGACGTTCGCCAACGGTCTGAGCGCGACGACGGCCAACCTGATCGAGCGCCAGCCCAATGTCGTCGCGGCCGAAACTCGCTCGGTGACGTTCACGCGCTTTGACACCGGGACGGGGTGGGAAAACCTTCGACTCGTCGGCATGGAGTCATTTGACTCGATGCGACTCGACCTCGTCGAACTGGTTGAGGGGCGGTTTCCTCAACGCGGGGAAGTTGCCTTCGACGAAAGCGCGAGAGAGCTTGCGCCGATCGCCTTGGGCACTGTCGTCGCGATCCGCGAGTCTCCAGCCGATCCGCTCGTCTACGCGACAGTCGTCGGCTTCACCCGTTCTCCGGCGACGCTCGGCGCCGGGCTGATGAACAGGGCGACCGCCTACGTTCCGGCCGCCACCGTCCGCGAGCTGACTGGAAGATCAGGTGATAACTACCTGCTTGTTCGAGTCGAAGACCAGGAGCGCGCGAGCCAGACGGCGTCCGATGTCAGCAGGTTGCTGTCCAAGCGCGGCGTTTCGATATCGAGCTTCGATGTGCGCGATCCAAACGCCTTCGTCGGTTCCCGCGAACTCGGGACGTTGCTGCTGCTCCTCCAGGTGTTTTCGTGGCTTGGTGCGGCGTTGTCGTCCGTCCTTGTCGCAAACACACTGGCAGCTGTCATGGGCGAAGAGATGACCCAGATCGGAATCATCAAGAGTGTCGGGGGGCGGCGTTGGCAGATCGTCCTCACCTACCTGCTCTACGCTTCGCTGCTCGGTGCAATCGGGACACTGGTAGGCTGGCTGGCAGGGTTGGCAATCGGACACGCACTCACCGGCTACCTGACGACGCTGACCGGGTTGCAACAACCGCCGTTTGCGATCGTCGGTCGTGAGATTGCACTCGCGCTAGTGGTCGGTGCGCTGGTGACATTGACTGCTTCGATGGTGCCTGTTGTTGCGAACGCGAACTCACGGGTGGCGACGCTGTTGCGCTCGCCAGGCGTCCGCAACGAATCGGCCAACCGCGGACTCTTGCGTGTTTCCGCGCCACTTGCCAGCCTGAGCGTCGCGGCCGCCCTTGGAATGAGGAACGCATTACGCCGTCCGCGCAGGACGATCTCGACGATCCTGGTCGTGACGGTCGCCGTCGCCGCATTCGTCGCTACCCAGGCACTGAGCCGCTCGGTCTCGGAAACGGTCGATGAGCTGTATGCCCTGTACGGTGCCGACGGTTGGGTCTCGTTCCAGCGGCCGGTCGAGGTCGGGTTCGCGGCGGAACTCGAAGAGGACCCATGGATCACCCAGGTCGAGCCGTGGACGAGCGCCTCCGGCGCCTTCGGGTCCACGCGGACCGATATCTGGGGGATGCCGGCCGAGGACCCGCTCTACAAGTATCGGCTCATTGACGGCACGTGGGTCACGAGAGCAAACCCGCCAAGTGTCGTCCTGACGAGCAATCTGGCGCAGGAGATCGACGCGCACGTCGGCGAGTGGCGCGAACTCGACGTCGGCGCGAAACGCGAGACGGTTCAGGTCGTCGGCATCGTCAACGACTCCAGTACGTACCTCGGAAACTCGGCGACCGGCAAGGTCTTCATGCACGTCGAGGATGTGAACCGGCTTCGCTCGCTTGGTCGACAAGCCGATGTCTTCGCATACCAGTTGACGGCATCCGATACTGAAGGCGTCGATCGGGCGTTGGCGGCAATCGAGGAACGCACCCGCGAGTTCGGGCCGGTAACCTACTCGTCCTACTCAGACCAACAAAGCTCACGGCAGGCTATTGGTATTCTGACAGTGATGCTCAATGCAATGGTTGTCGTCGTCGCGATCGTTGGAATCTCCGGAATCGCCAACACGCTCCTGATCAGCATCGCAGAGCGACGACGAGAGTTCGGCGTCCTGAGGGCGATCGGCGCCGGGACGCGACATATCCTGCTCGTGCTCGTCAGTGAAGGGGTCATGTTGGCCAGTATTGGGTTGATTGCCGGGACGCTGGTGGGTTATCCGCTAGCCCGCTTACTCGTCAACGTCACGAGTGCGGAGCTGTTTGAGTTGACGTTTCATCTCTCACCGGGATCGATCGTCATGACGTTTGTCGTCGCTTTGTTGACGGTCACTGCCGTATCAGCGCTACCCGGTTTGATCGCCGCACGCATCCGTCCGATTCATGTGTTGCGCTATGAATAGGTCGCGGCTTCTGGCAGGACTGGCAGTCGTCGCGGTCTTCGTCGCAGTCGGAATCTGGTACTTGAGCCAGCAACAAGACGATCAGACGACTGCGGCAGTCGAACGCGGCTCGATTGATGTCACGATTCAGACCGTTGGGACTTTGCAGGCGACCGGCGCGACTACGGTCCGCTCGGAACAGGGTGGTTCGATCGAGATGCTTGGTGTCAGAGCTGGCGATGTTGTCGCCGAGGGCGATATCGTGATTCTCCTCGACATCGAACCGTTCGATCGTGCGGTCGAGAATGCCGAACGAGAGCTGGAACAAGCGGAATTCGCACTCCAGGTGGCCGAGCAACAGGCTGATGCTGACAGTTCCAATGCTGAACTTCGGCTGGATGTTCTGTCTGCCGCCGCGCGGGTCGAACGAGCAGAGGCGGCAGTTTCGGATGCGATCGATGCTCGACGAAGCGGCGCTATCACCAGCCCTCGGGCAGGAATGATCATCGAGTTGCAGGTCCGAGCCGGTGACGTCATCTCCGCGAACCAGCCGGTCGCCCGGATTGCATCGCGCGACGATCTGACAGTTGTTGCCGACGTTGATGAGCTGGACTTGCCAAACGTCGCTCCGGGAGCCGAGGTGCGCTTTCGTCTCGATGCGTTCCCGGCGTCCGAGTTGACCGGTCAGGTTGTCAGCACGGCTCCGCAAGCACGACAGCAGGGTGGAGCGACCGTGTTCGCGGCTGAAATCACGTTCGAGCCGACCGACGAGCTTGACCTTCGGCCAGGGATGAACGCCGATGTCACGATCGTGACGGCCGCCCGAAATGACGTGCTGCTGATTCCAGAGGCTGCCCTTCGGACTGTCGGCGACCGTTCATTCGTCGTCGTGGAGACCGACAACGGCACCGAGGAACGCGAAGTCGAGCTCGGCTATCGCGGCAACGGACGCGTCGAAATCGTGTCCGGATTGGCCGAAGGGGATCTTGTCGTCCTGCGCTGACCGTGAATGTCAGGCAAACATAGTATCCAGGTACTCTGACTTTCGAAGGCCATCGTCGACAAACAGGACTGCATTGCTATCGCGCCCTTCATCGATGTTCCATAGGCTTGTTGTATCAGGCAGATCGATGCCGGTATGGCAGATAGCAGTCCGTTTGAACAGGGAAGGCCGGAGATGGTCGCGACTTCCAGATCTCAACCGAGGCCACCAACCGCCTCTCTCAACCCGTTTCTACGTGAGCCGCAGAACATTGACGAGACCGGCCTTGATCTCAGTTTCATTTCCGACCTTATTATCAAAGTCATTTACTTCAACTCGATGACCACGGCTCAGGCGATTGCAGACACCCTCTGCCTGCCATTCTTCAACGTCGTCGACCGCGCTCTGACCCTCCTCAAGCGCGAAGAACTTGTCGAGGTCGTTGGTTCGAGTGGATTTGGTGAACTCGCCTATCAGTATCTTGTGACGCCCAAAGGCAATGCCCGCGCCCACGATGTCATCAACCGCAGCGCTTACGTCGGTCCGGCACCGGTTACGCTCGAAGCATACAAAGAGGTCGTCAAGTCACAGGCGATCGGGAACGTAAAGGTAACGCCACAGGACGTCCGCCGCGCGACTGCTGACCTGATCGTGCCAGACGAGATTATCGATGTCCTCGGGCAGGCTGTGACGACTGGCCGCTCGCTCTTCCTTTACGGGGAGCCAGGCAACGGAAAGACTGTCCTTGCCGAGCGCGTAACCGAACTTCTAGGTGGCTCGATCCTGATCCCGCACGCCATCACCGTCGACGGACAGGTGATTAAGGTGCTTGATCTTCACAACCACATCCCGGTTGGCATTCCTGGTGGGAAGTCCGACATCGACCGCCGGTGGGTTGTCTGCCGCCGACCGTATATCGTTGTCGGTGGCGAGTTGGTGCTCCAAAGTCTCGACCTGGTCTGGGACTCTGCTAACAAGTTCTACGAGGCCCCGTTCCAGATGAAGGCCAACGGTGGGATGTTCATGATCGACGACTTTGGGCGCCAACAGGTGCGTCCGAGTGAATTGCTCAACCGCTGGATCGTTCCGCTCGAAAAGCGGATCGACTTCCTGACCCTTCATACAGGGAAGAAGATCGAAATCCCGTTCGACGAAATCATCGTGTTCTCAACCAATCTGGCGCCGAAAGACCTCGTTGACGAGGCGTTCCTGCGACGTATTCAGTGCAAGGTAAAGATCGAAAACCCAACGCTGGACAACTTCCGCGAGATCTTTCGCCGACAATGCGATGCACTGGGCGTTCCGTTCGACCAGAATGGCCTTGTCTATCTGCTTCGGGAGTACTACGTCAAGCCAAAGCGGGAGCTACGCGCCTGCCATCCACGCGATATCCTGCGGACGCTGACTGGTATTGCCAAGTACCTCGACCAACCTGCGACCTTGTCGACAAATCTGATCGATCGGGCCTGCAACACATACTTCGTCGAGCTCTAGATTCGTGAACGACGCCCGAGACTCTCCGTGACGGTCTCGGGCGTCGCGGACTTCAGCCTGTGGTAGCTACGTCGTTGTCTCGGCAGCCCGCATGGTCACAAAACCGTATCAAGCGTCTGCATCACGACTGGTAGGGCTGGTATTCCTGCCCAACAGGGAGTAGCATCGAATGACACTCGACTGGTTGTCCTCTGGGATATCCGCTCTTGAATCTGGTGTGTGTGGCGCGGCCCTGCGCTCACCGGGAACCAATTCCGTGAGGTCCTGATGAATATGCGAAATGTCAGAATGGTCATCGTTGCGACGTTCGCGATCGCAATGCTCGGTCTCGCCCTCGCCTTCGGGTTTCAGGGGAATTCGACCCCGGACTCGATCGACATCGTCTCCCTCACCAACGACATTCAGGCCGGCAAGGTCGCAACGATTGTCGAAGATCGTAATGGCCGTACAGCTACGATCGAGTACAAGGACGCTGAAACCCCGAGCCGTCTGGTCGAGTTGCCCTCCGGTACTTACATGGCCGACATTCTGACAACAGCAGAAATCCCGTTCCAGACCTGGCCATTGATCACGGTCGAACAGCAGTCCGCGATATCGCAGGCCTCGCCGCTCCTCAAGATCGGCGTCGTCGTTCTGATCATGGTCGGAGCGTTCTTCTTCATTCGGCGCAGCCAATCGGGGTTCAGCCGCAACAGTTCGCGGCGTGGCGCCTTTGACCCGATCCGCCCCGGCGATCGAACGGCGGTGCTGCTGACAGACGTGGCCGGTTCAGAAGAGGTCAAGGAAGAGCTCGCCGACGTGATCGACTTCTTGCGCGACCCGGAGCGGTACCACAAGCTCGGCGCTCGGATTCCGCGCGGCGTGATGATGGCGGGCCCCCCTGGAACAGGCAAGACGTTGCTTGCGCGGGCGGTGGCAGGCGAGGCGCGGGCGTCATTCTTCTCCGTCAGCGGTAGTGAGTTCGTAGAGTTGTACGTTGGAGTTGGCGCGAGCAGAGTCCGTGAACTATTCAAACGTGCCCGTGAATGCGCCCCAGCGATCATCTTTATCGACGAAATCGACGCAGTCGGCCGAAAGCGTGGCAAGGCCGAGCACTCATCGGAATACGATCAGACACTGAACCAGATCCTGGTCGAAATGGATGGCTTCGACCAACGGTCGACTGTCGTCGTGATGGCGGCAACAAACCGGATCGATATTCTTGACTCCGCACTGCTTCGTCCCGGACGCTTCGACCGCAAGGTTCACGTCGATCTGCCTGACCGCGCCGCGCGTGCCGCGATCCTTCGCGTCCATTCTCGTGGGAAGCCGCTGGCAGCCGATGTCGATCTGGATCTGATCGCCTCACGGACAACCGGGATGTCGGGCGCCGATCTTGCCAACCTGATGAACGAGGCTGCAATTCTCAGTGCACGTCGACATGCCTCCATTATTGAGATGGATACGCTGACCGAAGCAATCGACCGCACGCTGGCCGGCCCGGCGCGCCGCAACAAGCGCTTCAGTGATCGCGAACGAGAGACGATCGCGTACCACGAGGCAGGGCATGCGCTGGTCGCTCATTATCTGCCTCAGGGTGATCCGGTCTCGAAAGTGACGATTGTGTCTCGCGGCCAGGCGGGCGGATTTACGATGTTCGTCCCTGAAGAGGATCGTGGCCTCTGGACTCGCCAGCAGTTGACCGACAGGCTGGCTTCGATGCTCGGCGGATATGCCGCCGAAGAGATCGTTTTCGGCGAGGTAACGACCGGCTCGTCCAACGACCTCGAACGCGCGTCCGGCATGACGCTCTCGATGGTCTCGCGCTACGGGATGGGTCAGGCGTTCGGACTGCTCTCAAGCGGTGACGATGGCCAGTTCAGCTTCTCACAGCGCACCACCTATGCTGCCGAATCCGAAGCTCGCGAGCTGGTCAACACTGCCCGAGACATTGCACGCCAGATCCTGTTCGAACATCGCACCGAGCTGGACCAACTTGCCGAACGCCTCCTCGATGTCGAGACGGTTGAATCCAGCGAACTGATCGAGATGCTTGGTCCGGCGATCACGGCTGGTCCGCGACAGAAGCGGACGACGACCCCGGTTCCCGTTGTCCCGGTTCGCGCTGTCCGACCCGCAAGGCAGTCGAATCGTCGCAGTCCGGTCGAGCGCCTGATCTCGATCCCGGCCGCGATCATGACATCAGCAAAACCGTTACGCCGGAAGCGCTACGTCGACTCAGCCAACTGAGTAGTTACGGAAATCGACGACGAGCCCGCGCGACTGGCGCCGCCTCGTAGTGTTGTTGATCGCAACAGATGGTCAGGACGACAGGATCTCCGCCCCCGACTCACGAAATTGGGTTCGGTGCAGCTCTTCGTACCGGCCACCCATCGCGAGCAGTTCGAAATGCTTGCCTCGCTCGACCACCCGGCCGTCCTCGATCACCAGAATGAGATCAGCGGCCCGCACTGTCGAGAGCCGATGGGCGATGACGACGACCGTTCGACCGCTCAGAGCTTCCGCCATTGCGTCAGACAACGCGACTTCGGATGTTGAATCGAGATGTGCGGTCGCTTCGTCGAGGATGACGACCCTCGGGCGAGCAAGGAGAAGTCGGGCGATCGTTAGCCGCTGACGTTCACCGCCCGACAGCCGATAGCCTCGCTCACCGACGATCGTGTCGAGCCCGTCGGGCAGCGACGTGACAATATCGTCGATTCTGGCGCGACGGAGCGCGTCCCACAGATCGTCGTCGGTCGCTGTCGGCTGTGCCAGGAGCAGGTTGGCACGCACCGATTCATGGAACAGGTGTCCGTCCTGCGTCACCATTCCGAGCGTCTCGCGGATCGACTCCGCCGAAAGATCGCGCACATCGACGCCTGCCAGGAGAACCGCACCACTGTCCACATCGTAGAGCCGTGGCAGCAGTTGGGCGATCGTCGACTTCCCGGCTCCAGAGGAGCCGACCAGCGCCACCATCTCTCCTGGCTCGGCGCGAAAAGATATACCGTGCAGCACTTCGACGCCCCCGCGCGTGTCGAGGTCTGCAACCTCCTCCAGTGACGCGAGCGAGACCTTGTCCGCTGACGGATAGCTGAAATGCACATCAACGAACTCGACCGACACAGGCCCTTCGGGCACACGGCGCGCGTCCGGACTGTCGGCGATCAGCGGCTGAAGGTCGAGCACCTCGAAGACCCGTTCGAAGCTCACGAGTGCGCCCATCACCTCGACGCGAGCATTGGCCAGCGCGGTGAGCGGAGAATAGAGGCGTGTCAAAAGCAACGCTAGCGCGACGACCGCGCCAGGTTCCAGTTCCCCTCGCAACGCGTAGTAACCGCCAAGACCATAGACCAGCGCCAACGCCAGCGCCGACACCGAGGTCAATGCCGTAATGAAAACCGACTGCAACATCGCCGAGCGGACACCGATATCGCGCACCCGCCCGGCCCGCCTCGCGAACTCGGCAGACTCATCGACTGGTCGACCGTAGAGCTTTACGAGTGTCGCACCAGGTGCGGAGAAGCGTTCAGTCATCTGCGTGCTCATCGTCGCGTTGTGGTTTGCCGCCTCACGGCGTAGCGCTGCCAACCGTGAACCCATCCGACGGGCAGGCAGCACGAACACCGGCAGCAGCACGAGTGCGAGCAGAGTGATCTGCCACGAGATACCGAGCATCACGACAAGCGTTAAGACCAACATCACGACGTTGCTGACAACGCCCGAAAGCGTGTCACTGAATGCCCGTTGCGCGCCCATCACATCGCTGTTGAGCCGGCTGACGAGCGCACCAGTGCGCGTACGCATGAAGAAGGCGATCGGCATGCGTAGCACGTGGTCGAATACCGCGGTGCGCAGGTCGAGGATCAGACCCTCACCGATATTGGACGACAGCCAGCGCGTCAGGATGCTGATTCCGGCTTCGGCGAGCGCGATGATGGCGATCAGTGCCGCGAGCCGGATGACGACTCCCTCCGACTCACCGTTCACGATCGCATCGACAACCCGGCCCGCCAGCACCGGTGTTGCGACCGCCAGGGATGCTGTCACAACGCTGAGCAGGAGGAACAACGCCAGTTGGCCGCGTCGAACCTTCGCGAAGGCACCAATTCGCCTCAGAGTCACTCTGGAAACTGGTCGGTGATCCTTCTTGTCGCTCATCATCCGGTGCAGCGAATGCCATGCGGCAGAATCCATAGCTATGGCCCCTCGTGTGCTTTTTCAGAACGTATCATTTCCGCGGATGCGTGGTTCTTCGCAGGCAATTAATACCGCAAATTCTGGATCGGTAATCGAGGCGAGCGACGGCAACATGTTGAACTCGCGTCGTCGCTGACCTGGGGTCGGTGCACGCAGGCGAACCAACCATCTCCAAGGCTATCGACGCCAACTGAGGGTCTCATCGGAAGAATGTCGCAGATGCGTCGTTCTTCTGATGTATTCGCGAGACTGAAGGATCTCTACTGTCACTGTTACTGTTGCTGGAGTAACTGGTTTCGACGCTCCTCGTACTCTGCCGTGCTGATCACACCGGAGTCGCGAAGATCGACGAGGGCGGCCATCAGTCGCGCCGAGTCCGTTCCTGATGCCGCAACGACTGGCTGGGCAGCCGGCGGAGTCGCGGGCGAGACTGGCGCACTCGCGTAACGGCGCGGACGGTCTTCGTCCGTCAATTGCATCTTCATGTCCTGCAACGTGCGCTTGAAATGGAATGGGTCTGCGATGCCGTACAGATTGTTCACTCCGATCTCGGATGCCGTCATGATGTGAATGTCGCCGTATCCGAAGATGCGGCCAAGCAACCTCTGGTTCATTTGGACATCGTTGATCTTCTCCAGAGATGAATCAAACGTGCGCTTGTTGATGATGCCTTCGACCTGGATGATGCGGTAGTTCGTCAGTGCATACTGCTCCCGCTGCCAGCCGAAGAATCGGTAGGCAACGATCGCGAGCGGCACGAGCGAGAGCGCCAGCAGGACGAGTGCCGCGATTGTCTGACCACTGTCGAGTTGGTCGTACGCGACGTACACAAGTACCCAGAGAAGCAGCGCACCCAACAGCAACGGAACAGTCCGAACCAGCAGGAAGACGATATGGCGGTGCGCGATCAGCCGGATCTGTTCGTCCGTTGCGAGCAACTCATCGAGATACGACACGAACGTCCTCCACTCTCCTGCACGCATTCCGGACCAATTGATCGAGAGGTCTCAGTTTATTCTAACCGTAGTGACTCAAGCACCCGCCTGGCCGAAGATTCGCGACCGGTAACACGCGTGATGTAACGAGCCAGGAGATCGCCTGTTTCGTTCCATACTTCAGGAGGGACACGCAGCGAAAAGAGCCGCTCTATGTCACCTCGGTCAATCGTACGCAATAGCTTAAGGGCATTGACCGACATCAACACCGCATCAGGGCGGACACGTAGGCAATTTGGACAGATAACTCCGCCATCCAGCGTGAACCCGTTCGGTTGCGGCAGGATCTCGGCGCCACACGACACGCAGAGCGCTAACTCCGGCCGGTATCCAAGCTGACGTAGCAGGCCCATCTCAAACACGTGCGTTACGAGGCGAGGGTCACGACCCTCATTGAGCAATCGCAACGCAGCGTAGGTGAGGTCGTAGACTGCCTCATGAGCCTGATCTTCCGGAAGGAGAGCATCGACGAGTTCCGACAGGTATCCGGCTGTCGCGATCGCGGCTTCGTTTCGGCGCAGGTCTGGAAAGTGCTCGATCGTCTCCGCCTGAGAGATGATGTCAAGCCCACGTGTCCGCGCCACGAGCAGGCGAGTGGCGCAAAACGGCTCAAGATGGCCCGCCATCTTACTGGACGGTCGTCGTGACCCCTTGCCCACTATTCGGAGTTTGCCGCGCTCGGAAGTGAAGATCGTGATGATTCGGTCGGTCTCACCGAGATCTATCCGGCGCAGGATGATGCCGCGCACGCGATACAGTCTCGCTCTACGCTCTTCCAGCCTGTCATTGCTGTCGTCGGTGGTCAGATGGTGATCATCCATCGATGGCTCAAATGTGCTTCCAGGCTATGGCTCCGAATGGCGAGTCCCGGTCGGGTTCTCTATACTCCGCTAAGTGTGCCCGAACGGAGGGCGACGTGATGGCTGGGGAGATGCTCGAGCGACCGAAATCGCCTGACGACGTCGTCAAGATAGAGTTGAGCGTTCGAGTCATCCCGTTCGCTGTTGGTGGCGACGGCCTCGAAGTCGCACTCTGTCGCGAGTCAGGGCATCAGTTCTCCGACACCCTGCCCTCTGGCCGGCTTCAGCGAGAGGAATCTCTGACAGACTGCGCGGCGCGAGTTGCGCGCGAGACGCTATCAATTCCACCTGACTACCTGGAGCAGTTGTATACATTCAGCATAGCCGGGCCGGTTGTAGAGGTAATCGTCGCCTATTCAGCAATTCTCTCAGCGAACACACGCTCGGAAGTCGTTCGCCGATCTGCCACGCAGTTTCACCATGTCGACACACTCGATCGCCTTAGCGAAGTCGACCAGGGCATCCTGGAATACGCCAAGGTGCGCCTGCGTGCGAAACTGGGATACAGCAACATCGGCTTCTACTTCCTGCCGGAAGAGTTTACCTTCTCGGATCTTCAGGATGTCTACGAATCGGTCATCGGTCGCGCGCTCGACAAGCGCAACTTCCGACGGCGAGTCCTGGCCGCCGGAATCGTCGAGGAGGTCGGTTCAAAGCGACCAACGAGCCACCGACCGGCGTCACTGTATCGATTCGCAGGCGGCGATCCAGCCACCGATGCGCTGACGCCCGGTGACACGGATTGGAGTGTCTGACGATGTCCATCGCGCGCGCCAACGCAGCCTCGCTAAGCAATCGCTCAGCTCCGTATCTGGACTTTGTCGAAGGCTGGCTCGCGACACTGCCCAATCTGTCGCTCGATTTGATCGTATCGGATGCTGGCGCTGCCCAACGTGTCGCAATCGTCTCGGTCGATCTGATCGTCGGATTTTGTCATAGCGGACCGCTATCCAGCCCACGGGTCGCCGGAATCCTGCCCGCAGTCCGAACTCTGCTCGAACGCGCTCACGACGCCGGAATTGAGAACATCGCGCTGACCCAGGATACCCACCGGCCCGATGCCGAGGAGTTTGGCAGCTATCCACCGCACTGCGTCGTCGGAACTGACGAGTCGATGACTGCGCCAGAGCTCGCATCGCTGCCATTCGCGGATCGATTCACGATCATCGAGAAGAACAGCATCTCGAGCATCATCGAACCGGGATACACGGACTGGGAAGCGGACAATGGTCCATTCATGACATACATCATCGTCGGTGACTGCACGGACCTGTGTGTCTATCAGGCGGCGATGGCGCTCAAGTTGCGCAGCGTCGCTCACCACCTCGGGCAGCGTGTTATCGTCCCGGTCGATTGCGTCGAGACGTACGACATCCCGGTTGAAACCGCCCGACAAGTTGATGCGCAACCGCACGACGGTGACCTGCTGCATCACGTATTTCTCCACTCGATGGCGCAAAACGGTGTCGAGGTCGTCGGACGGATCGTGTAATGAGTAGACGGATCGAGACGATTGCCGTTGTCGCAGCCAGCGATAAGAACGCTTCGAATCAGCTTGCACCGTCAATCCAACGTTGGCTTACGGAACGAGGCTGCGCTGTTATCGGCGAGGATGACTTGCGAGCTGGCGCACGAGCGGACGCGCTTGTCGCGCTCGGCGGTGACGGACTGATGATGCGAATGGCGCACTCGTTCCCAGGCGTACCGCTACTCGGCATCAACTTTGGCAAGGTCGGCTTCCTGGCGATGGTCGAGCGCGCTCAGTGGCAGGATGTGCTCTCACAGGTCATCGAAGGCGACTACACCATCCAGGACGGCCCAACGCTGGCCTCCACCGTCTCAAGAGATGGCGAGCAGAATGGTGGCGGCTGGGCGATCAATGATGTGGTTGTGCGCAGCGGAATGCAGATGATCGATGTTGAGTTGTACGTGGACGGTCGTTACGTCAACACGTATCCCGGAGACGGGATGATTGTCGCGTCACCGCAGGGAAGCACCGCATATTGCATGGCGGCTGGTGGCCCGATTCTCACAGCCGGTGTGCGCGGATTCGCGATTACACCAATCTCGGCCCATTCACCAATTCGCGCGACGCTGGTTGTTCCCGAAGAGAGCCGGATCGAACTCGCTATTTCCAGCGAACGCCCAGCATTCCTGATCCTCGACGGTCATCTTGCGAAAGAATTGCAGGAGGGAGATGTGGTAGCGGTCAGTCGTGGCGACGAGCAGTTCAGGCTTATCCAGACTGAGCACATGAACTTCTACACGGCGTTTCAGAGCAAGTTCAACTACCTGATCCGCCCCGGCGCCGTGCCGTCGCTCGGTCACGATCGCCCTGACTCCTGACCTTGACCGCCGCCGCTTCTGCAACGAGGTGCTCGTCCGTCGATTCGGTGTCAGGCTCCGTCGTTTCAAGCTGCTCGGTGGGCCGAGCCGGCGACGTTCCGTCGTCACGGATCTGTCGAGGACGCCGATCTCCGGATTCAACAGGCGTTCCAGCGCGCCCGCCATCAATTGCCTGCAACGGCGCAGCGGCAGCGCGCGTTCGAACGCGGGACGAACTGGCCTCACGGATCAGTTCGCGTGGTTCAGGTTCAAGCTCGACAGACTGATCGGAGCCGCAGTAAGGGCAGACTTCCCAGCGCATGTCGACAAGCCGGTGACAGGTTGTGCAGGCATGCCGAAGTTCGCTGCTGCAATGAGGGCAGAACACGAAATCGTCGCGAACGGCCCGTCGGCAAGCCGGACAGAGTGGATAGTCGTCGAGGTCCTGGAGCAGGTACTCCTCTTCCATCGAGCGCTGAAAGGCCTCGTCGAGCGTCTCGCGTGGACGAAGGATCAGGTAAATGATCGCGCCTGGTACGAAGAACAGAACGACGACGAGCGTCGAGAAGATCTGGGTAAAGGCGTTCGTCGAGCGCGAGGTGATGTCGCGGTAGGTCCATACGACCAACGCAAACCAGAGCGCGAGCAGATACGCGCCCGCGAGTGCCAGAAAGAGCTGAAAAATCCGCGCGATGAGAGCTTCGTCCAATCAGGATTCCCTTCGGGCAAGCATCCAGCGCGTGGGCGTCAGGAGAAGATGCGCTCGTATCGGTTGACGTTACAGATGAAGACTGCGGCGCCGCCGACCTGAACCTCAACCGGGTTCGGCATGTAGAACTCACCCGGCTCCATAATTGGCAACAACGGATTAACGTACTGGGTGCGCGTGTAGCAGGTCTGCTTCACGATCCGCAGAACGTCTGGAACGCGATCGTTGTCTACTCCGACCAGGAAGGTCGCGTTGCTCTCACGCAGGAATCCGCCGGCGCTGTTGATCTGCGTCGTTCGATAGCCGCCATCGAGCAACGCCGAGCGCAGATTGTCGGCATCCTTGCCCTGAACGACCGCGAAGATCAGCTTCATCGCTCACCACTCCTGTGCCGGACGCCGCCGTCCGTCTCGAGCCGCTCGATCACACTCTCCAGTATCGCAACATGCACATTCGCCGGTGATTGGGAGCCGTCAACGACGACCCAGCGATCGGGGTTATTACGTGCCTCCTGACGATACCAGAATGCGACCCGTGCGTGAAACTCAATGCTCTCTCGGTCGATCCGGTTATTGTCACGAGCCTTCGCGCGCCGCTCAAGGCCCACCTCCGCCGGCACATCGACAAGGACCGTCAGGTCGGGCATCGTTTCGCCAACCGCCAACGTCTGCATCAGTCGCAACTCGTGGCTCGGCAATCGGCGTCCGCCGCCCTGGTAGGCGAAGGTCGAATCGGCAAAGCGATCGCATAGCACGATATCGCCGCGAGCCAGCGCCGGCCGGATGACATTTCTGACGTGCTCGGCTCGGGCGCCGGTCATCAGATACGCCTCTGCCTCGGGGCTGATTGGTGTCTCAGATTCGAGGAGCAGGCGGCGTAACGCCTCGCCCAGTTCCGTGCCACCCGGCTCGCGGGTCGTCACGACCTGCCTGCCGAACCCTCGCAACGCCTGAGCAAGCAATCCGATCTGTGTCGTTTTGCCAGACCCTTCGGTCCCCTCGAAGCTGACAAAGAGGCTCAACCCCAGCCACCTTCTCGGAAGATCTCGACGTGCCGGTGTGGCTCGCGGCCCCGGCTGCGCGAGCCCAGGTTGTATCGGTCGGCAAGCTGGTGCTGCAAGCGCCGAATATAGGGTGCCTGCGGTCGTAGCTCGATCGGCGGAGCGCCGTCGAGGACGGCCGTAATGGCTTCCTCAGCTTCATACATCGCGTTCGTGATCGGGTCACCGTCACCACCGACCGGTGGCTGGAGCGGCGCGGCGTCAGGGAGATCGTCGGGCCGGACCTCGCGAACGAGGTCGCGGAGGACGTTGACCATCTGGACAACCGTGTTGGCTCGCAGGACGTATATGGCAACGCCCCGCGCCTCTGCTTCGCGGAGTTGCTGCGGGCGCTGCCGATAGTAGTTCTTGAGCGTCAGGACCATGTCGGCCTCGTGGACGTCCCGAACGATCATCGCCGGGAGCGCAAGCGCGGAGATAGCCTGTTCGAGGCGGTTGCGGCTGACCCCGAACGGAAAAATCCGGACCGGGCGTTGAGCGGTACCTCGGCCTCTAGCCAACGGGTTGCGCGGCTCCTGCTCCGTCGTCTCCTCTGGCTCCATCCCGCCGCTATCCAGCACCCGCGGCTCGTCGCGCCGTGAGGTTCTGGATGTCTGTCGCTCGCCTCGCTCGTGCCGGTCGACACGTTCCGGCCTGGTTGGAGCGATGTCGGTGATGACGACCTCGCCGTCTTCGTGGCGCTCGCGCAGTTCTGCACGCTGCTGCTGGCCACGCAAGATCGCGTCGACCGCGCCCTCGACGTCACGGACGACAGCGACAACGTCGCGCTCACGGATCTCAACCATGACACCGAATGTCGGAGGCGCCTTGCGCTCGAGGATCGATTTCTGCGTCCCTCGCCGGCGAGCCTCCTCATCGGAGAGCGTCACGGACTGAATACCACCGATCAGATCGGACAGCGTCGGGTTCATCATCAGGTTTTCGAGCGTATTGCCGTGGGCGGTCCCGATCAGCTGGACGCCGCGCTCGGCGATTGTCCGGGCCGCTGCTGCTTCGAGTTCGGTCCCGATCTCGTCGATGACGATCACCTCGGGCATATGATTCTCGACGGCCTCGATCATGACTGCGTGCTGAAGCGCAGGCGTCGGCACCTGCATCCGACGCGCACGTCCAATCGACGGGTGCGGAATATCACCGTCACCGGCAATCTCGTTACTTGTGTCAACGACGACGACGCGCTTTTCGAGATCGTCGGCCAGAACACGAGCAACTTCACGCAACATTGTCGTTTTACCGACGCCGGGCCGACCAAGCAACAGGATGCTCTCACCTGACTCGACCAGGTCACTGACAATGCCGATCGTTCCGTACACCGCCCGCCCAACGCGGCAGGTGAGTCCGACAATGTCACCCGTCCGATTGCGAATCGCTGAAATACGGTGCAGCGTGCGTTCGATTCCGGCACGGTTGTCGTCACCAAACCGACCGATACGCAGCGCCACCTGAGAGAGGTCCTCGCGGGTGACCTCGTCGTCGGTGAGACGAACAGCGCCCTCCTGAAAACGCGCCTCTGGACGACGGCCGAGATCGAGCACCAACTCGATCAGTCCGGGGTCGTCCCGCTCGGACATCATGATTCGGACAGCCTCGGAGATGCGATCCGGCAGGACGGCCAGCAGGTCATTTAGATTGTCTGTAATAGCAATCTCGGCATTCACATGCATATCGTCTGGATCGGCCACTGGTTGTGGCTGAATCGTCGTCAATGCGTCATTCGCTCCATTCACGCGCGTAGACTCCCAGTTCCCTGCTCAGGGCCGGTTCGGCGCGCATTACGTACATAGGTCGGGACTCCTCGTGGGACACGCTCCCCCGCCTCGACCAGAATCGGGGTCAGCCGCGCATGAATCAATGCCGGCGCGGTCGTGTGACGGACCATCGCTGTCCGTTCATGTTCAAGCTCAAACCCAGCATCGAGAAAACCGGACACGAGTTCACTGGCATAGCCTGGCACGAGCACTCGTAGTCTGCAGTCCGGGGCTACACCAGCCTCTGAGGCGGCGGCCAGAACGAACGGTACGGCCAGAGCACGATAGTCTTGCGAGATCATCAACCGTGCCATTGCTCCACCACGGCGGACGTTGATCGCACAGTACGCCTGGACGCCGTCCCTCGTATCAAGAACGAATGCCTTCGCTTTTGGTGGCATCCCGGTCAACCTGGCCAACAGGTTTCGCTGTGGTAGTTCCCAAACGGTGCTGGTCAGTGCCTCGGCAAACTGGACGGCACGAGGTGTCACATGGTGATAGAGCTGATGAATTGACCAGACATCACTATCGTCCTGTTCGCGCATCCCTTCCGGCAGACCGACCGGTCCGCTCGGACGCGTGCCGGCCAGGATCATGAACTGGGCATAGCGCTCAAATCCAGCTGACCGCAAACTCGCGAAGGCCGCACCTTCGTCCGGCGCGGTCGCGAAGAGACGTTTGGCTCCGGCCTCGCCGGCGTGCTTGATTGCATACTCCAGCAGTGCACTCCAGAGCTCGATGCAGACATCATCGGTCGCATCGAGCCGCGGCGAACCGGCTGCGACGGCCAGAACGTCCCATCGATAGCGCGATGCCTGGGGCCGGAAGACCATGTAGGCACACAGCTCGCCGTCGACGAGCGCGACATAGACTCGTCCCTGGCGCAGATTGGCAGGGAGCGTCGCCAGCACCTGTCCAGCGAGATCCGGCACGGCATGGTCGATTGCGTCGGGCATATCGAGCCGCTCACGACGTTGGCAAACGTCGCGCATCGCGGGAAAGTCACGTGGATTTAGCGGTCGGATGGCGAGAGTTGGCACAGCGGTCCGAATCTCTCGTTTTCAGCCGGTACAGGCATTGAGCGCCCATCCGGGCCAGCTATAGCGTGCGCCGACCAACAAGCGCGCGGCCGAGGGTAATCTCGTCGGCGTACTCCAGGTCACCGCCAACCGGCAGGCCACTCGCCGGTCGGCTGATCGAGACGCCGGTCGAAACGAGTTGGCGCGCAATGTACATCGCGGTCGCATCGCCCTCTATGTTCGGGTTCATCGCCAGGATAACCTCTTCGGGACGTTCGGATTGTACGCGTTCCAGCAACTCGCGAATTCTGAGCTTGTCCGGCCCGATCCCATCGACGGGCGAGATCGCCCCGTGCAGGACATGGTACAGCCCCTTGAACTCGCCAGTTCGGTCCAGCGCGAGGACATCGAGAGGCTCCTCAACGACGCAGATCATACGTTGATCTCGTTCAGTGTCTTCACAGATTGCGCATGGGTTCGACTCGGTGATGTTAAAGCATCGGGAGCAGAGAACGATCCGCTCCTTGACCTCAAGGATCGCCTCCGCCAGTGAGAGGGCCTGCTCACGTGACGCACGCAGCAAATAGTATGCAAGACGTGATGCCGACTTTGGTCCTACGCCGGGCAGCCTGCCAAGCTCGTCGATCAACCTCGCAACCGGTTCTGCTGTTATCCTCGATTGCCGCAATCAAAGCCTCCACCAGCCGACGTATCCGGTGAAAAGTATACATCGCGGCATCCGCCGCCCGGCTTCAGTCGTTCCAATCGTCAGAATCGATGACCGGCCGCACTTTCGACCCGTCGGCGGGTCCGATGATACCCTCATCCTCCATCGTCTCGATCAATCGCGCGGCGCGGTTGTAGCCAATGCGAAGGCGCCGTTGCAACATCGAAGCCGAGGCGGTGCCCTGCTGCCGAACGATCGTCAGTGCCTGTTCCATCAGTGGGTCTTCGCTGCCCTCTTCAGTCTCGCTGTCGGTCGGCAATTGCGCCCACTCCGGCTCGTAAATCGTGTCTGGAGCGAGCAATCGCCAATGCTTGACGATCTGATGCAGGTCCTGGTCATCGATGTAGGAACCCTGGATTCGATATGGCTTCGCGGCATCTGGCGGCATGAACAGCATGTCACCTCGTCCGAGCAACCGCTCGGCTCCAGCGACGTCGAGAATGACTCGGCTGTCGGTCAGCGACGTGACGGCGAACGCGATTCTGGCCGGGACATTGGCCTTGATCAGTCCGGTCAGGACGTCAACGGTTGGGCGCTGGGTCGCGATAATCAGGTGAATGCCGGTCGCACGTGCCATCTGCGCCAACCGAACGAGGATCGTCTCAACCTCGTCAGGCGTCGTCATCATCAGGTCGGCCAGTTCGTCGATGATGACGACCATGTACGGCATCTTCTCAAGTGTCGGCTCGGTTGAGCGGCGTAGCTCGTAGCCATCGATGTTGCGGACACCGAGCCGTGAAAAGAGCTGATAACGCCGTTCCATCTCACGCAAGACGGCCCGCAGCGCCGAGACAACCTTGTTCATCTCGGTGACGACAGGCGACTGAAGATGTGGCACACCTTCGTAACCGGCCATCTCGACCATTTTTGGATCGATCATGATCAGGCGGAGGTCGTCCGGCGTCTTCGTCAGCAGGAAGGTCGCGATGATGCCGTTCAGGCAGACGCTCTTTCCAGAACCGGTCGCGCCCGCGATCAGCAGGTGCGGCATCTTCGCGAGATCACCAACGATGTATCGGCCGTTGACGTCACGACCGAGCGGCACCGGCAACTTGGCACTCGACTTCGTGAACCCGCTCGACTCCAGCGTCTCGCGCAAGCCAACCGTCGAGATGCTGGCGTTCGGAATCTCGATCCCGACACGCGCCATTCCTGGGACCGGCGCCTCGATCCGAATTGACGGCGCGGCCAGGGCCAGATGCCAGGTCATTCTGGAGCTCGGTGATTCGACGTACCTTGACGCCAGAACCGGGCTGAACGGTAAACAAGGTGACTGCCGGACCTGGAAAGACTTCGCGGACCTTCGCCTCGACTTTGAACGAGGCGAGTGTCTCCTCGATCCGCTTTGCCTTTCCTTCGAGGTCACTGGCATCCGGTTCTGAGCTCTTGTACAGTGCCAGCTTGTTGATCGATGGGAGCTTCCACTTGCCCTTCGGAGCCGAGCGCACCTCTGCCTCAATTTCGACCGGCTCAACCGCGGTCTGGGCGGCAGGACTGGGTCGATCCGGCTTGGGTACCTTGATGACTGGCGCGGCCGGAGGATCTGGCACCGCGGACGGTGCGGCAACCTCCGGCATCTCTCCGGTTGTGGATCTCTTAAATGGCGCGGTACCAGCGTTCACGTCCGCGTCATCCGCCAGTGACTCGACAGCGACGATCTCTGACTCTTCACCGGCCCAGCCAGCATGATCGTAGTGACGGCGGGGCCGGACGCGCTGCCAGGACTCCGAAATCTCGCGGACCGTATAGCCGGTCACGAGAAATACGCCCGCGAACCCGAGAGCGATGAGTGTCAGACCGGCGCCGACCTCACCAAGCAACTCCATCAGGCCGGTTGAGACGGCCCAACCCGCCGCCCCACCTGTCTCCGAGACGTCTCGATCGGTCTGTCCGAGCGTGATCAGCCCAACAATTGACGCAACCGTGACGACGCCGCCGACGATTCGCCGTACGCGCTGGCCAGCGTCTCCAGCTCGCCAGATCTCGACGGCGATGACTGACAGGCCTAGTGGGACGATCATGCCAGCCTGTCCGAACATCGAGCGGATCGCACTGCCGACATAGTCAAGCGCACTGCCCCTCGCCATTCCGACCAGCGGTAGTGCGGCGATGACCGCAGCGGTAAAAATGGCGAACGCGATCAGTTCTTCGCGGAGCCGTGGCGGGATATCAATGCTGGCGAACCATCGGCCAACGCTTCTCGCCGCCCGACGGGAACGCGACGGCCGGTTTGGCGTCGGTGGGGCCGGCATGCCGACCCGCCGGGTCGTTCCCTGTTGTACTGACTTCGTTTTCGCTCGCGCTGCCACACCCGCTCCTCGCCCTGTACACAGTGTACGTACACTTTACGCGCCGAGATGCTTCTGGTCAAGGAAACCGGACGACGATGCGGTATTTCGCTGATGATCACACAACTGCGAGTGGCCAGGATAGCGTCCTCACAATGATGAGTCGCACCTCTCCCACGGTGTTCAATTGCGTGCTTGACTCCGCGAGGCGAACGCGTTCGCTGCGGCTCTGATCGAATGTATGGCCAACTTAGAACAAGCGCATCTGATTGATCGGGTCAACTTCCGCGTCCGCCGGAGTGAGTTGTTCGCGGGCCTGAGCGAGGATGCGCGGAAGACGTTCGAAGTCGGCCTCAATTGTCGAACGCAGAGACGCCTGGTGCAGCGCGGCGGCGGGATGATACATCGGAACGACGACCCGTTGACCGAATGTTCGCGCCTGGCCGTGGATGCGGGAGATGCGTTCGTTGGGGAACCATTTCGACATCGAGAATCGGCCGAGCGTGACGATCATCAACGGGTTGATGGCGTCGATCTGCGTGTCCAGGTAGGAGCTGCAGGCGGCGATCTCGTCGGGAAGCGGGTCACGATTGCCGGGTGGGCGACACTTGACGATATTGGTGATGAAGACATCGTCGCGGCTCAGTTCGATCGATGCCAGCAGATGGTTCAGGAACTGACCGGAAGCGCCGATGAACGGTAGGCCCTGCCGGTCCTCGTGTTGGCCGGGAGCTTCGCCAATGAACATGATCTCTGTCTTGAGGTTACCGTGGCCTGGAACGGCGTTGGTCCTCCCACGGCAGAGTTCACATCGCCCGCAGCTGCGTACAAGCGTCGCGACCTCGTCCAATATCCGAATCCTGTCGTCAGCCTCCATCCGCGCTCCCACTCTCGTCAATCGCGCCAACCGGCACTTCCTGTGACTCTTCGTTTTCGTCGGCTGCACCAACGTCACCAAACGGGACGTCCAGATCGATCTCCAATACCCGCCGCGAGGCGTCGAGGAGTTGTCGGTCATCAAGTGCGATCAGCGCTGGATGCTCCGGTGTCCTGCGCATCCAGCGCGCGAGGATCGAAAGCTCATCGACGGCGTGATGGTCCGGCACAAACGCTGTCGCACCGTCCCTGGCGCGTTCGGTGATGGGCTCCAACCGTCTGGCCAACTCCTCAGCCCGCTCGGAGTCGTCGACCGTCAACTGCGCCCAGCGTCGACCCTTCAATAGATACCAGACTTCACGCTTATTCGGCTCAGGACTCGGCAGCACCAACAGAGCGTGCTCGTACCGGCCAGCGCCGTCGAGGAGATGCTGCTCGGTCGCCAGTCGTTCGACCTGACGAATCCGGTCGCGAAGACGGGCGGCTCGCTCAAAGTCGAGCGTCGCGACGGTCTCTTGAAGCTTTGCATGGAGTCGAGCAATCATCTGCGTCGTGTTGCCGTTGAAGAAGGCGACGACGTCACGGACGAGGCCTCGGTAGATCTCTGCATCTGCTCGCCCGACGCACGGCCCGAGGCAGCGATGCAACTCCAGCTCCAGGCAGGGGGAGCCATACGATCGCTTGTCGGCGAATGAGCGCCGGCAGGTTCGAAGGGGCAGGACATCGTTGACGAGTTCGACAGCGTCCCGAGCACGCGAGCTGGACTTGAACGGGCCGAAGTAGAGTGCTCCATCGTCGGCGCGGTCGCGGCAAGTCGTGACACGTGGCCACGGATTTGAGATATCGACCTTGACGTAGACATACTGCTCAGCATTGCGCTGAACGGTGTTGTAGCGTGGGCGATAGCGCCGAATCAGTTGCGATTCGAGGATCAGCGCCTCAAGCTCGCTACCGACGACTTCGATCTGGATGCGAGCCAGCGTTTCAAGCAGTCCGTCCATCTTGCGCGTGTAGCCGAGCGGCTGAGAATAGTACGACGCAACCCGTTTGCGGAGGTCCTTCGCCTTACCTACGTAGAGGATGCGATCATCTTTGTCGCGCATGATGTAGACGCCGGGCGCGTGCGGGATGTCGGACAGATACGACCGATCGAGGATCGAACTGGCGCGGCCAACCGGCTTTCGAACTCGCGACGACGGTCGCGCACTGGCGGACGTGCGTACCAGGTCATCCAGGGTCGACAGTCCCTTTTCCCGGGCGCGCATCAAGAGGAGTCGGAATACCTCTAGCGTCGTCTCGGCGTCAGGCATGGCGCGGTGCGACGTGCGGCTGTCGATGCCCATGGCGCGCGCGACATCGGCCAGATTGAGCCGGCGCGCTTCGGAGACGAGCTGGCTGGTCAGCGTGAGCGTATCGATCGGCGTATTCACGAGTCTCGGCAGACCGCAGCGCATGAGTTCGGTGTTGATAAACGAGAGATCGAAGGCGATGTTGTGACCGACGACCGGAAGTTCATCCAGAATCTCGACGATTGTTGGTGCTATTGAGCGGAACTCAGGTGCATCGGCAATCATCGCGTCGTTGATTCCAACCTTCTGGGATATGTAGGCTGGGACTGGCCGACCCGGATTGACGAGCGACGACCAGCGAATCGGCGCGCCATGCGGTGAAACCCGAATCAGCGCAACCTCGATGATGCGTTGCTGGGAGGGCTTGAGTCCCGTCGTCTCGACATCGAGGACGACGAATTCGGCAGGGAACTCGACCTGATCAACCTGTATTCGCGTCGTCCAGACTCCATCGGAGCGCAGAGTCAGACCCGGATGATCCTTCAGAACCGATCGAAGCAATGGACGCCAGAGGGTGGGAGACGACGCCCCACCAAATACATGCCCGATCAGGGAATTCTCATCCAGGCTGCCGTGGTGTTCCTCAATGCAGGCCAGCGCGCGTTCGACGAGTCCAGGGTAACCGGCCCCCTCGTGCTGCGTCGCGCCAACCTGTTGCACCGACTACTCCCCCGGTCTGGCTTGCCCCTCAGTCAAGGTGCAGGGAGTATACGAGTCGAACAAGTGTACGAACAACCTGTGCTATACTCGCGCGGTCGTACGCACTGATTAGCGGCGCGGCTGTCGTCCCGTGGCCCGCGCCAGCCTGGGGAGTGACTCGAGCGCATGGACGAATCCGCGGCTCAAGCGCGCATCGAAGAGCTGCGCGCACTCATCCGGCAGTACAACCACGAGTATTACATCCTCCAGCAGCCATCTGTTTCTGACGCCGAATGGGATGCATCGTTCCACGAACTGAGGCGACTCGAAGAACAATTCCCGCATCTGTTGACACCTGACTCACCGACACAGACGGTCGGTGAGTTGCCGTCCGAGGGGTTTTCAGAGGTCGTTCACGACGTGCCGATGCAGTCGCTTTCAAACGTTTTCTCGCGCGACGGATTGGAAGAGTGGCTGCGACGGGTTCACCGTTTCGCTGGCCGCGAGGAGCTGACCTTCACGATTGAACCAAAAATCGACGGTGTTGCGAGCAGCCTGCGTTACCGCTCGGCTGCCTTCAATCGCGGCGCAACTCGGGGTAATGGACTGGTTGGTGAGGATGTCACCGCCAACATGCGCACGATACGGGATATCCCGAACAGGCTGGCTCACCCGGAACGCGCACCGGATGACTTTGAGGTGCGCGGCGAAGTGTACATGCGTCGTAGCGAGTTCCTGAAGATGAACGAGGAGCGGCTGGAGCGTGGAGAGGTTCCATTTGCCAACCCTCGTAACTCCGCATCCGGTGCACTCCGTCAGCTCGATCCGAAGATCACTGCCAATCGTCCGCTGCGATTCTTCGCGTACGCGGCGGCGACCCGGGGCGACAGCCTGCCGCATCGCCAATCGGAGATGCTGAGGTTACTGGAAGACCTGGGTTTTCCGACCAGCCCGAACTTCGCGACGGTGACAACTGCCGACGAAATCTGGGCCGCCTGCGAAGGTTGGCTTGAGCGCCGCGAGACGCTTGACTTCGACATCGACGGCGTTGTGATCAAGGTTGACGACACGCGGCTATATGACGAGATTGGCAGCGTCGCGCGCGAACCTCGCTGGGCAACCGCCTACAAGTTCCCGGCCATGCAGGCGACGACGACGCTTGAGGGGATCACGATCAACGTTGGGCGGACCGGCAGCCTCAATCCACTCGCGCTGCTCGCCCCGGTCCAGATTGGCGGTGTCACCGTCAGTCGTGCCACGCTCCACAACGAAGACGAAATCCGCCGACTGGATGTCAGAATTGGCGACACCGTCATCATCGAGCGCGCAGGAGACGTAATCCCGAAGATCCTTCGGGTTGTAACGGATGCGCGTACCGGAGACGAGCAGGTGTTCCAATGGCCCGATCGCTGCCCTGTCTGCGGCTCAACGATTGAGCGCGTCGAGGGTGAGGCGATGTCGTATTGCGTCAACTCAAGCTGCCCCGCTCAGTTGCGCGAGCAGGTGTCGCACTTCGTCTCACGCGGCGCGATGGACATCGAAGGGCTCGGAGCAAAACTGGCGGCTCGATTCGTCGACGCTGGACTTATCAAGTCGCTGGCTGACGTCTACCAGCTCGATTGGGACGCGATCCTCCAGATGGAGGGGATGGGAGAGAAGAGCGTCGAGCGGCTACAGCGTTCGATCGAGACGAGCAAGGAACAGCCGCTGGCGCGCGTCATCTTCGCACTCGGCATTCGACACGTTGGTGAGCGTAACGCCGGCCTGCTGGCTGACCGATTCCGGTCGCTGGACGCGCTGGCGACGGCGACTCTGGAACATGTCGCCAGCGTACCAGGCGTTGGTCAGGTTGTCGCACAGTCGGTCGTTGACTGGTTCGCTGAAGAGCGCAACCGAAGCCTGGTCGAGCAGTTGAAATCGTTCGGAGTCCGGACCGAACAGGAAGATGTTGGCGACGCGGTTCAGGCGTCCCCAGAGTGGGATGGGAAGTCGGTCGTCCTGACTGGAAGACTGACGACTATGACGCGCGGTGACGCAGAGGCATTGCTCAAGCGAGCCGGCGCCAATATCTCGTCATCAGTCTCGCGCAAAACGGGTATCGTGATTGTGGGCGAAGATGCCGGCAGTAAGGCGGACAAGGCACGAGAATACGGCGTGACGATCATCGACGAGGCCGAGTTCCTGCGCCGGATAGGTCACGAGGCACCAGCTGACTAACAGGCCACCTGGGAGGAGCAACACGATGTCGAGTTACCAGCACCCCACCGGGGACGATGACCCAGTTCATATCGTCCGAACAATTGGACGGCTGGCCCAGATGGTGCTCGAAATTCGCGACGAATACATCGAAGGCCGCCGCGATGACGCGCTGGACCAACTCGAACGCCGGCTCGATGAGATATCCGGACTGCACGGTCAATTGCGGACGCTTCGCGCGAACCAGGATTCATCCGGACCCGCCAGGTAGAGTCGCCTTCGCCAACATTTCGCGCGACGAGAGCGACAGCCTGCTCCTGCCCTAACTCGTTGTCGGTGCCGTCGTGCCCGGCTTTGTCACTGGCACACGATCCCGACACAGCGGACACTCATCAGGATCGAACGTCTCGATATCGAGTGTCGCCAGGCTGACGAGCGGCACACCGAACGAGATGGCCCCACCAGAACGGTCGACGAGTAACGCGATTGCGCGCACGTCCGCACCGGTTGCAGCAAGCGCCGCCAGCGTTTCACGCACCGACCCGCCAGTCGTCAGAATGTCATCTACGACCAGCACACGCGTTCCAGGCGATATACGTGTGCCACGCTTGAAAGCGCGTTCGCTGGCTCCTTCACGGGCACGCTCGGCGTAGGCTGCCGGAAGGCCCAGCTGGCGACCAATCTCGAAAGCGAGCAGGATCCCGCCGGTCGTTGGACCAACGACGAGATCGACTTCCGTCAGTTCACCCAGCCGTCCGATCAAAGCGCGACATGCGTCCTCGGTAGCTCGCGGTTGCCGCAGCAGATCGAACTTCTCGACATACTGCGCTGAGTGGCGCCCAGAGGCCAGCAGGAAGTGACCGTGCTTCAGGGCACCGATGGCTTCGAGTTGTCCCAGAAACGTCTCCAGAGCCACCGTTCCTCCTTCACACCCGTCGATCGGCAGGTCCAGCGGATCAGCGTCCCGATCGTCGTCGCGACGTTAGTACGAAACCGACACTCGACTCCGATATGTGGGCAGCGGCTGCACGGAGTATGCGCCGGTCGATTGTCGCATCGCTTCGACGACGGCTCGGGCCGTGTCGATCGATGTGATGCAGGGGATCCCCTTCTCAACGGCAGCTCGACGAATCTGGAAGCCATCGAGGACTTCCTTCTCGGCTGGTCCAGGTGTGTTGATGACGCCCTGAACCGTTCCATCAAGGATGACGTCGAGCATGTCAGGTGATCCCTGGCCAATCCGCTTGGTCACCATCTGGACCGGCATCCCTGCACGTTCGATCATTTGAGCGGTACCCTCAGTCGCATAGACGCGGCAGCCCATCCGAATCAGTTGTTCGATCATCGGCAGCGACTCCGGTTTGTCCCGGTCGGCCAGGCTGACCATGATCGATGAGCGTCCATTGAGCGATAGGCCGGACGCGAGCAGTGCCTTGTAGAAGGCCGGAGCGAACTCGCGATCGATTCCCATCGCCTCGCCGGTGGATTTCATTTCCGGACCCAGATTCGGCTCGACGCCGCGTAGCTTTGCCATCGAGAAGACCGGCGCCTTGACGGCCACGAGCGGCTGGCGTGGCGCCAGACCACCACTGTAGCCCTGTTCAGCCAGCGACTTGCCGAGCATGGCGTGGGTCGCAATCTCGATGATTGGGACGCCGGTCGCCTTTGAGAGGAACGGAACGGTCCGGCTACCGCGTGGATTAACCTCCAACACGTAGAGCCGCCCTGAGTGAATGACATACTGGATGTTGACGAGGCCGATGACCTTCAACTCCAGCGCGATTCGGGTTGTGTACTCGACGATCCGCTCGACTTCGGTGGGGAACAGGTTCAGCCCCGGGTAGACGGCATACGAGTCGCCGGAATGGACGCCGGCCCGTTCGATGTGCTCCATAATGCCCGGAATGAGGACGTCTGTGCCGTCGCAGATGGCGTCGACCTCGACCTCTTTGCCTTCAAGATACCGGTCTATCAGAATCGGGAAGCCGCGACGGAAGTCGACGCTACTCGCGAGGTAGCGCGCGAGGAAGTTGGCTGAGTGGACAACCTCCATCGCCCGGCCACCAAGGACATACGACGGGCG
This sequence comes from uncultured Chloroflexia bacterium, assembly GCA_963763325.1. Taxonomy (GTDB): domain Bacteria; phylum Chloroflexota; class Chloroflexia; order Thermomicrobiales; family CFX8; genus JBBECJ01. Next base: position 38,308 of record CAVXOL010000012.1, on the reverse strand, counting down.
AACCAGGACCGGGTATCCAAGCTTGTCTCCGGCTTCGAGCGCGGCGTCTAACGTCGTCACTGCCGTGCCTGGTGGCTGTGGAATACCGATCCGGTTCAGGAATGCTTCGAAGCGCTCGCGATCTTCGGCCAGGTCAATCGTGTCGACACTCGAGCCGAGGACCGGCACTCCGCGCCTGGATAGCGGGCTCGCGAGGTTGATCGCCGTCTGACCGCCGAACTGAAGGATGACCGGCACCTGGTCGTCGACGCCTCCACCCTCGTGGCGCAGGATCTCGCCGACCGATTCGGCGTCGAGCGCCTCGAAGTAGAGCCGGTCAGAGGTATCGAAGTCGGTCGAGACGGTCTCCGGATTCGAATTGATCATGATGCTACGCGTCCCAGCGGCATCCAACGCGTGGGCAGCCTGAACGCTACAGTAGTCGAATTCGATCCCCTGCCCGATGCGGATCGGTCCGGAGCCAATGACAACTGCCTTGGGGCCCGGCAGCGGCTCGGCCTCGTTCTCCTCTTCGTAGGTGCTGTAGTAGTACGGTGTTGCCGCTTCGAACTCGGCGGCGCATGTATCGACCATCTTGTATACAGGTGTGATACCCGCAGCGTAGCGTTGTTCGCGAATGTCGCGCTCCTCTCTCCCAGAGAGTTGCGCGATCTGCGCATCAGAGAAGCCGAGCCGCTTCGCCCTCCAGAGCGCCGCGTCGTCGATCTCGTCAGACGCCAGTCGCTGCTCCATCGCGACAATCTGCTGGAGCTCGCGAATGAACCAGCGATCAACCCCGCTTTCACGAGAGATCTCGGCTTCATCGCCTCCTCGGCGGAGGCTGGTTGCCAGCGCCCAGAGTCGCTCATCGCTGGCAACGCGAACATCCAACGTAAGGCGCTCCGGGTCGATCCAGGCCGGGTTCTCCCAAAGGAGATCGGCTGCGTCGGTTTCCAGCGATCGGACTGCCTTCTGCAGCGCGGCGGCGAACGAGCGGTCGATCGCCATCACCTCGCCGGTCGCCTTCATCTGGGTACCGAGCGAGCGGTCGGCTCGACGAAACTTGTCGAACGGCCAGCGGGGTATCTTGACGACGCAGTAGTCGAGCGCCGGCTCAAACGCAGCCGTCGTCTGCTCGGTGACGGTATTGCGAATCTCGTCGAGACGCTTACCGATCGCGATCTTGGCAGCGACGCGGGCGATCGGGTAGCCAGTCGCCTTCGAAGCCAGCGCGGACGAGCGGCTGACACGTGGATTGACTTCGATGACGAAGTACTGGAACGAGCAGGGGTCGAGCGCGTACTGGACGTTGCAGCCGCCCTCGATTCCCAGTGCGCGGATGATCTTGATGGCTGAGGAGCGCAGCATCTGGTACTCGCGGTCCGACAATGTCTGACTTGGGGCGACGACGATCGAGTCGCCGGTGTGGACGCCCATCGGGTCGAGGTTTTCCATGTTACAGACGGTGATCACGTTGTCTGACCCGTCGCGAATGACCTCGTACTCGATTTCCTTCCAGCCGAGCAGCGAGCGTTCCAGCAACACCTGGTGGATCGGACTGGCAGCCAGGCCACCGGAGACGATCTCGTCCAGTTCCTGTGGCGTACGCGCGACACCACCGCCGGTGCCACCGAGCGTGTAGGCGGGTCGGACGATCAACGGCAGAGGTGCACTTGCAGCGAATTCGCGTGCCTCGGAGAGCGTGTGGATGATCGCGCTATCGACGACTGGCTCGTCAATCTCTCCAAGCAGATTCTTGAAAAGCTCGCGATCTTCCGCCTTTCGAATTGCGTCAAGTGGCGTCCCAAGCAATTTGACGTTGTACTGTTCGAGGATACCCATCTCGGCGAGTTGAACGGCAAGGTTGAGCGCGGTCTGGCCGCCGAGTGTCGGGAGTAGTCCATCCGGCTTCTCACGCATGATGATCCGACGGATCACTTCCGGAATCAGCGGTTCAACATAGACGACATCCGCGACATCTTCGTCGGTCATGATCGTAGCCGGGTTGGAGTTGACGAGGATCGTCTCGATCCCCTCTTCGCGCAGCGCCCGGCAGGCCTGCGTCCCGGCATAGTCGAACTCGGCCGCCTGGCCAATGACGATCGGCCCGGAGCCGATCACAAGAACGCGCTGGATGCGCTCGCTCACACGAGCACCCCTTCCCCCTGGCGCTTCCGGTCCCGGAGAAGGTCGAGGAAGCGGTCAAAAACATACTGGTTGTCCTGCGGTCCCGGTGAACCTTCCGGGTGGTACTGGACGCTGAAGATAGGCAAATCACGATGGGCCAGTCCCTCAACGGAACCGTCGTTCAGGTTGACTTGCGAGACCCGCCAGCCATCGCCACTCGGGACGCTGCCGGCGTCGACCTGGTAACCGTGGTTCTGGGCCGTCACGTAGACACGGCCAGAATCCAGGTCAATAACCGGATGGTTGCCGCCACGATGTCCGAACTTGAGCTTGCTCGTCGACGCACCGATCGCCAGCGCAAGCAGCTGGTGGCCGAGACAGACACCCAGGTACGGCACTCCGTCGTCAACGACGTTCCTCACGGTCGCCACCGCCGGCTCGGCGTTTTCCGGATCACCTGGTCCTGGAGACGTGAGGACTCCATCAGGGTGCAACGCGCGAATCTCTTCGATCGTCGTGTCGAATGGAACGACAGTGACATGCACGTCGCGGCGCCGCAGCGATTCGAGGATGTTCTCCTTAACGCCACAGTCGATCAGGACGACGTGCAGGTCACCATGGCCTACGATTCGTTGCTCGCCGGAGGAGACATCGGCGACGACGTTGGCGTCGGATGGCGACCAGGCGTTTCGTGCCCTCCGCCTGAGGTCGACGTGTGATTGGCCGCCAACTCGTGACACCAGAAGCCCGCGCATCGCACCGCGCGTTCTGATGTGGCGCGTCAGGGAGCGGGTATCAACGCCACTGATCGCAGGAATGTCGTGCGCGCGAAAGTAGTCGGCCAGCGAGCGCTCGGAGCGCCAATTGCTCGGGACATCATTGTAGTCACGAACGATCATGCCGCTGATCCACGGTTGCCGCGATTGCTCATCTCCGGCCGTCACGCCGTAGTTGCCGATGATCGGATAGGTCATGCAGACGATCTGGCCCCTGAACGAAGGATCAGTCGCAACTTCCTGGTAGCCCGTCATCGAGGTTGTGAAGACGACTTCGCCCTCGGCATCGCACTCGGCGCCGAACGATACGCCGCTGAAGATGCGGCCATCTTCGAGAATGACGGCCGCATCGCCGTTATGAAAGCTCATCGTGTCGAACCTCCCCGCCGACGAGCGTCAGAACCGCCCGCCCACGCACCGACATGCCCAGCAGCGGCGTGTTCTTGCTCCTGGTTTTCAACGTAGTTGCGTCAACGACCCAGTCTCGATTGGGGTCGATGATGACCAGATCAGCCAGATCACCGACGCCGATTCGGCCACCGTCCAGGCCCAGTACCCGTGCGGGACGGGCAGTGAACAGATCGACGACCTGGGGCCAGTCGAGCGCGCCTCGCGACTCAAGCCTCGCCATTGTCGGGATGGCAAGCTCAAGGCCGCTCATGCCGAAGGCGGCTTTCAGCAACTCACTCGGCTTGTCCTGATCGGCGTGCGGCGCGTGGTCGGTCCCCATAAAGTCGAAGACACCCGCCCGGACAGCTTCAATGAGTCCCAACGCATCGGTTTCCGGCCGAAGCGGCGGATTCACCTTCGCGTTTGGATCCAGACCAACGTCGGCGAGCGACTCCGTCTCGCCCGCAAAGCGACGACGGCCAGCTACCCACTCGTCGGTCAGCGCGAGGTGATGCGGCATCACTTCTGCGGTGACCCGGACACCGTCCTGCTTCGCCCGCGCCACCAGCCGTGCGCCAGTGGCAGTCGAGACGTGTAGGACATGCAGCCAGCCCCCGGTTTCTCGTGCCAGCTCGATGTCGCGAACAATGTATGACTCTTCGGCCTCGGCCGGAATGCCTGGATCGTTTAACTCCGCAGACACACGGCCACGGTGAAGAGACCCACCTCTGGCGAGTTCAGGGTCCTCGCAATGAACCATGATCGGCAGGTTCAGCTTGCTGGAGAGAATCAGTGCCTCACGCATCACGTCCGTCGAGCGCGTGCTATCGCCGTCATCGGAGAAGCCGATCGCCCCTTCTGCCGCCATCTCGACCAGCGGCGCAAGCGTGAGGCCTGCACGATCGATTGAGATCGTTCCAATCGGATGAATATGGACGCCAGTCCGCTGCCCGCGGTCGACGATGTCTGCGATATGTTCGGGCGTATCGAGCGGTGGGGTCGTGTTCGGCATGCAGCACATGCGCGTAAATCCACCTGCCAGAGCGGCCAATGCACCGGTCGTCAGATCTTCTTTGTATGTGGGGCCGGGATCACGCAAATGAACGTGAGCGTCGATCCAGCCGGGCGTGACGAGCATTCCCGACGCGTCAATGACTCGATCACCGGAAACCACGTCGAGGCTGTCGCCAATCTGCGCAATGCGTCCACCGACAACACGAACATCGAAGATGCCGTCCCGGCTACTCGCCGGGTCGATCACTCGTCCGCCTCGAATCAGGATTGTCCCGGTCATTGATCACCTGCCCCGATCACCGCCCAAGAAAAAAGCCTCCGACGAAGCCGGAGGCCCTGAACCTGCGATGGTGTTGTTGGTCCACTTCGAGGTCGCAATATCGTTCACAGCCTTCGTACGTACGCTATCCGGCGACGTGCTAACAGAGAATGATACGTGTCAGATAGCGGCTTCGTCAAGGGTGATGCTAGAATCGCGCCATGACCGCGAACCGGCAGCACCAGCACAGCATCGCGTCGGCGTCGATCGACTGGATGCTCGAACGATTGCGCACACGGTATGGCGAGCCGGTGCCGTCATCACGCCTTCCGCCAATCGATGAGCTGGTCGCGACGATCCTGTCTCAGCACACATCCGACGTGAACACCGAGCGAGCCTTTGCTTCGCTGAAGGCGACGTTTCCGGATTGGGACGCCGTCATCGAGGCTTCGGATCACCAGATCGCGGACGCAATCAGGGTTGGCGGGTTGGCAAACGTCAAGGCACCGCGCATTCGGCACGCATTGAATGACGTGCGTGAGAGAACCGGCGACTTCGATCTGTCGTTCCTGAAGAGCCTGCCGCTGGTTGACGCGAGGTCGTGGCTTACATCGTTGCGTGGCGTCGGCCCGAAGACGGCGTCGTGCGTCCTGTTATTCAGCCTGGATACCCCGGCAATGCCGGTCGATACGCATGTTCACCGGGTATCGTTGCGACTGGGGCTGGTCCCTGAACGAACGTCGGCGGAGCGAGCGCATGCATTGCTGGAAGCGATCATACCGCCCGGAGAAACGTTCGCGGCCCACATGCTGATGATCAAGCACGGGCGAACGACCTGTCTCGCACGCCGACCGAGGTGTGAAGGCTGCGTTCTCGTACAATGCTGCCCAGCGGCCCAAACATTTCTCGCAACGAACTGGGGGAACATGGCGGTCAAGCACACTGAAGTGTTCATGGTTCGACACGGCCAGACCGATTCGAATGTCGACGGGCTGCTGCATGGCGCGACCGATGTTCCGCTGAACGGGATCGGGCTTCGTCAGGCGCGAATGGTCGCTGGCCGCATCGAGCAGCTCGAGGGGCTCGACTCGCTGCACTCCAGCCCACTCCAACGGGCGCTGACAACGGCTCACGCCATCGCTTCTCGGACGGGGCTGACTCCGCTTCTCCACGGTGGGCTGGCTGAGATGAATTTCGGTCAAGTAGAAGGTCTCACCTTCGCCGCGATGTCAGAACAGTTCCCTGAGCTGACCGCACGATTCGCTGATTTCAGTGACCTGGAGGCTCGTTTCCCCGGCGGCGAGTCACGACGGGAGTTCCACGACCGGGTCCGAACGGCACTCGACCGGATCGTCACATCGCATGCTGGTGAGCGGATGGTGGTCGTCGCTCATGGCGGTGTCATCGCATCGTTGATCGCGCAGGTGCTCGGCGACGACCCGAACGACTGGCGTCGCTACACGATCGACAATTGCAGCGTGACGCATCTCGAATTCGCGACCAGCGGGCCAATCGCACATCTGGTAAATGACGTTGTCCACCTCGAGCAAATTGACATCGACGATCTTAGCGACGAAGCAGGTGCCTGATGCTGACTCTTACAGTCCTCGGCGGTTCCGCTGCCTGGCCAAATCCAGGTCAAGGCTGTTCCGCCTACCTGGTCCAGGACGGTACGACGTCGGTCTTGCTGGATTGTGGTCCGAATACGCTTCTCGAGTTGCGGAAGCATGTTGACTACGCCACACTCGACGCTATCGTGATCTCGCATTGCCATTCGGACCATATCCTCGACCTCGTGCCGTATCGTTACGGGCTGATCTATGGACCCGGCAACTCGAAGATGCGCATTCCTGTCTGGCTGCCTCCGGGCGGACGCGAGCGAATGGACATGCTGGGCAACGCCTTTGACGGTCAGGGGGAGCCTCAGGAGTCGTTCTGGGACCCAGCCTTCGACCTGCAGGAGTACGATCCTGATGCCGGGTTGACAATCGGGAACCTGCGAATTGCATTCGCACTCACGCAGCACTATGTCCCATGCTACGCCATGAGGGTTGAAGGGTCGGACAGCCGCACACTCTTCTACTCCAGCGACACCGGGTCCATTCATCCGCTCATGAAGGCGGTTGAGGGCGTCGAGGTCGTCATCGCCGAGGCGACGTTGGACCAGCAGGACGACCGGCCTGAGGACGTACGCGGCCACATGACACCCAAAGACGCCGGACGGTTGGCCTCCGCAGCAGGGGCACACACGCTCATTGTCACCCACCTCTGGAGCGAGCGTCCGGACGACATCGTTGAGCGGACAGCAGCAGAGCATTTCAGCGGTCGAATATTGATTGCGAAGCCGGGGCTTCGTGTCGATGCCTGAACGCGAGCCGTGGTTCCGAATCGGTCACTTCACGGACGAGACGACGCAGACGGGCTGCACCGTGATCCTGTTCGACCGACTCGTTCCCGCAACGGTCGATATACGTGGTGGAGCACCGGGTACACGAGAGACTGCCTTGCTTGGCTCCGGGCGACTCGTGGGGCAAGCCGACGCTATTCTCCTGACGGGCGGCAGCGCGTTTGGTTTGGCTGCGGCCGATGGGGTTATGCGTTACCTGGCCGAGCAGGGACGTGGATTTCCGACAAGCACGATTCCGGTGCCGATCGTTCCCGCCGCCGTCATTTACGATTTGGGTCAAGGCTCCAGCGTCTGGCCCACTGCCGATGACGGATACGTGGCCGCAGCCGGTGCGACAGAGGTCGAATCACCGTTCGCTGGCCGGGTTGGCGCTGGAACGGGCGCGACAGTGGCAAAGCTCGGTGCTGGCGCCAGCGCAGGAGGAATTGGCATCGCGTCAGTCGAGATGGAGGCGGCAACCATCACGGCAATCGTCGTGCTGAATGCCGTCGGCGACGTTATCGACCCGGCGACAGGACGTAACCTTGCACAATCGATCGATCCGGAGGGGAGCAATCGGTCGGGTCGCGACATCGTACTTGCCGGTGCTGCTCGAGAACGGTCCGGCGAGAACACAACGGTTGGAGCCGTTCTGATTGACTCCGCTGTCGATCGTGACTCGCTTCAACGGTGCTGCGTTGCGGCACATAGCGCCCTGGCACGGTGCGTCGTCCCGTCACACACGATCTTCGACGGTGACACGTTCTTCGCCGTCGCCCATCGTCCCGGAGAGACATCACCCGCGCAAACACTCAGTATGATGACCGCTACAGAACTCGCCGTCGAGCGGGCGATTGTGGGCGTCTTTACCAAGACGCCTGTCACGACGTCGCGTTGACCTCTTCCGGAGTCAACGAGCCAGAGAGGATTTCGGGCTGATGTTGGATGCGACCGGCCGCTACCGGTTCCGCTACGAGGATGTCTTTCGGGCACTCGGAAACTACATCGACGCCAACCAGTTCAAGGATGTCACCATCCTCGAGACCGGCGAGGGGTTTCTGATCAAAGGGCAGGTGATTCAGGAACACGCCGCCGGACTGTCGTCGGAAGCCCGCACCTACCTCTTCACCAACGAGGACCTTGACGCGATCCTCGAAGAAGCGTACGGCCGCCGAAAGCCCTGATGCGCTCAAAGGCGAATGATCTGGAGTAAGCGACAAGGGAGAGCACTTGCCCTCCCTTGAGTCGAGGCTGTCGGCTGTCGCGCGTTAGCGCTTGGTGTACTGAGGTGCCTTGCGTGCGCGCTTGAGCCCAACCTTCTTGCGCTCCTTGACACGCGCGTCACGCGTCAGAAGGCCGGCCTTCTTGAGGACTGGCCGAAACTCTTCCTCATCGGCGCGGCTGAGGGCGCGTGAGATGCCGTGGCGGACGGCGCCGGCCTGGCCCGAGGAGCCACCACCAACGACCTTGACGACGATATGAAAACGGCTCATCGTGTTGGTCAGTTGCAGCGGTTGCTGAATGACGAGCTGATGCAAGTCCCGACCACCGAAGTATTCGCGAGAGGTCTTGCCGTTGACGGTGATCTCGCCGTTGCCCGGAAAGAGCCGGACACGCGCGACCGCCGATTTGCGACGGCCGGTACCATAGAAGTAACGCTGTGCAGGTGTTGTGCTCATACCCTCTCCCAGTTGAACGTGTGCCCCGGCTCAGTCGCCGTGCGTCACGCGGTTCGATGAATCAAGCTAGGCGCGTGACGCGCCACGAATCTCAAGCGGCGTCGGCTGCTGCGCGGCATGCGGGTGGTTTGGCCCGGCGAAGACCTTCAGCTTCTTGAGCTGATCACGCCCAAGGTTCGTGTGCGGGAGCATGCCTTTGACGGCCGTTTCGATGACCCGCTCAGGGTGCCTCGACAGCTGATCGCGCAGCGAGGTTGAGCGGAAGCCACCTGGGTAGCCTGAATGCCGGTAGTAGAACTTCTGCTCTTCCTTGTTGCCGGTGACGTGCACTTTCTCGGCATTGACGACGATGACATAGTCACCAACGTCCAGGTTCGGCGTGAAGGACGGCTTGTGCTTGCCGCGAATGACGGTTGCGATCTGCGTCGCAAGACGCCCAAGCGTCAGTCCTTCGGCGTCAACGATATACCAGCGACGCTCGATCTCGGTGGCCTTTGGAACGTATGTCTTGACTGCTGCCATTACTCTTCCCCGTATCCCTCGCCCGGCCATTGCCCGGCGAACTCTGCGTCTCGTCGCTCGTCATCATCATCGTAACGAACTCGCCAGAGGGCCAGCCCCTGTGGCGGTGCCGCGTCGCCGAGGACGCGCCTGTCATTCGCCGCGATCAACTCGTCAACCCACTCCGGGTCCTGCCGGCCGATGCCGATCTGTACAACTGCGCCGACGATGTTTCTAACCATTTGCGGCAGGAACCCGTTGGCGACGACCCGAAGCTCGTGGAGGCAGCCATCGCCTGTCGCGATCCAGTCACAACGGCTGATGTGCCTGACCAGTTCGTCCATAGTGCGCGACTGGCTGCGACCACTGCCGGCGAAAGTCCCGAACGCATGCTCTCCGACGAAGTGACGACACGCACTGGCACACCGTTCACCGTCGATCGCAGTCCGCCGCCACCACACGTAGCGTCGCTGGAGGACAGGCGGAACGTCACTGACGACGATTCTGTAGCGATACTCGCGTGACTGAGCGTCGAATCGTGCGTGAAACGTATCTGCGACCGATGCGACGTCGACGATCGAGATGTCGCTCGGCGCGAGCGAGTTGAGCGCGTCTCGCAATGACTCATCGGCCCCACTCCACACCACGTCTGCCGAGACGACCTGGCCAAGAGCGTGCACGCCTCGATCGGTGCGACCGGCGAAGGCTGTTCGTCCCGTTCGAGGCGAGAGCCTTCGGAGAATCGTCTCAAGCTCATGCTGGACCGTACGACGACCCGGCTGCGACTGGGACCCGAAGAAGTCGGTTCCGTCGTAACCGAGCGTGATTCGCACGCGCTGCATGAGCCTGGTCGTTCCGCCACTGTCTCGCGTCCCCGATCTTACTCGACGAACTCGATCATCGAGATCGGAGCCGCGTCACCGCGCCGAACGCCGATCTTGTAGATCCGCGTATAGCCGCCGCCCTGGCCATCGTAGCGAGGCGCGAGGACCTCGAACAGCTTCTGGGTGGCGAGCTCGCTGCCGAGCCGTGACAACACCAACCGACGGTGATGCTCGGTGTCCTCTCGCGCCATCGTCACAAGCTTCTCGACGATCGGACGAATCGTTTTTGCCTTCGTCTCGGTCGTCGTGATGCGCTCGTTCAGGATCAGCGACACGGCGAGGCCCTTGAACAGGGCGCGCCGCTGGCCGGAATTTCGGCCGAACTTCTTGCCCGCTACCTGGTGCCTCACGAGCTCAACTCCTCTTCCAACTCATGTCCGGCTTCGATGTCGCCGGCGTCAGTATCGTCGCCCTCGCCGCCACCCGCTCCGATCAGAGTCGCAGGGATGTCGTAGCCATGTGCTGTCAATGCATCCGTCAACTCACGCAGTGAGCGTGGGCCGAAGTTGCGGATCGAGAGCAACTGATCGCGCTCCATCGTCATCACCTGACCGACGCGTTCGATCTGGCGGCTACGCAGTGCGTTGAGCACACGCGGCGACAATCCGAGGTCCGCCAGCGCCCGTGCATCCGCCTCAGACGGTGCGCGGGTTGCCTCTTCGATTCCGACGCCATCGTCACGATTGAAGCCGGCAATCTTCTGCGCATACTCGACCAGAATGTTCGCGGCCTGTGACAACGCATCTTCCGGCTCAATTGTCCCGTCCGTCTGAATCTCGATGATCAGCCGGTCGAAGTCAGTCATCTGTCCGACGCGGGTGTGTTCAACAACGTAATTGACCTTCTCGATCGGCGTGAATAGCGCGTCGAGCGGGATCTCGCCGATTGCAAACGACTCCTGCGCTTCTGCAGGCAGATATCCACGCCCGGCAGCCACGACAAGATCCATCTCGATGGTTGCGTTGTCACCGTCGACCGATGCGATCACCAGTTCCGGATTGACAACTTCGATGTCCGATGGCCAGTCGATATCTCCAGCCGTCACAACACCCTTACCTTCGTGGTAGAGGTGGGCGCGCGTTTCATGGAGCGGACCGATTGAGCGGATACGGATGCGCTTGAGATTCAGGACAATTTCGGTGACATCCTCGCGGACGCCCTCGATCGTCGAGAACTCATGCCAGACATCTGCGATCCGCGCCCGGACAATCGCCGCACCCGGAAGCGAGCGCAACAGGATACGGCGGAGCGAGTTGCCCATCGTGATGCCGTAACCCGGCTCGAGTGGCTCGATGGTGAACCGCCCGTAGTTGTGCCCGCTGGTTGTAAGGTCGACCTTGAATTGTGCTAGTTCCTGCAAGCTGATCCGCCTCCTCCGAGTAGCCGTTGCGCACCTATCCGATGCAACTGGCAGCGCCGTGCCATTTTGGTTCGATTGCTAGTGGTATGGCACCTACCGGCTATAGAACTCGATGACCAACTGTTCGTTGATCGGCGGCATGTCGATCTGGTCACGCGTCGGTGGTGTGACGACCCGTCCAGACATTGCAACCGGGTCCATCGTTAGCCAACCCGGTACCTGACGCGTACGAAGCACCTCGGCAACGACCTTGAAATATTCCTTGTCGCGGCTTTGCGGCCGGACAGAGATCTCGTCGCCTGGGCGTGTCTGGTACGAAGGAATGTCCGTCTTGCGTCCATTGACGTAGAAGTGGCCGTGCCGCACGATCTGGCGCGCCTGCTTACGCGAATCGGCGAAGCCGAGACGATAGACGACATTGTCCAGCCGCATCTCGAGGATGCGCAGCAGATTCTCGCCGGTCACGCCAGGCTGGCGGGTGGCGTCTTCGAAATGCTTGCTGAACTGCTTCTCCATGACGCCGTAGAACCGACGCACCTTCTGCTTCTCGCGCCACTGGAGGCCATACTCCGACGGACGGCGCGTGCGCTTCTGGCCGTGCATGCCTGGCGGAAAATTGCGCTGCGGGTTGCGCTGGACGATCGGGCACTTCGGCCCGAGGCAGCGCTCACCCTTCAAGTAAAGCTTCATCCCTTCGCGGCGGCAGAGCCGGCAAACGGGACCCGTATACCTCGCCATGAACCTTGCTTACCCTCCTCAGCCTGCCGCGCGGCTCTCGCGATGCCAGCAGACCGTCGTTGATGCAGAGACGCAGCACTCCCACGGAGTGCCAGCAACATGAATGAACGGCTAGACGCGGCGGCGCTTTGGTGGGCGGCAGCCGTTGTGCGGAATCGGCGTCACGTCGTTGATGGCGAGCACCTGGACACCGCTGGCGGCAAGCGCTCGAATCGCCATCTCGCGACCGGCACCCGGCCCCTTGACGAAGACCTCGACCTGGCGCAGACCGTGCTCCATCGCCTTACGGGCGGCGCTCTCAGCCGTCACCTGTGCGGCGTACGGGGTGCTCTTGCGCGATCCCTTGAAACCCGACGCACCGGCGCTTGCCCAGGCGATCGTGTTACCGGCGGGATCGGTCAGGTTGACAATCGTATTGTTAAATGTGGATGAGATGAAGGCTTTCCCGCGCGGGATATTCTTTCGATCGCGCCTTCGGACACGCGCCTTGCCGCGCGCCGCACCTCGTCGTCGATCCGCCATGCTGCTGCTTCCTCCTGTACCCCGACTACCAGTGTCCGTTGTTCATTACTACGATGGTGCCGTTCCGAGCGCGTCTTGCTGGCTGAGCCGCGCCGGGGAGGATACCCGGCAGACAACAAGACAACGTGGTCGGCGAATACGTCAATATCTATCGAGTGGCCTTCTTCTTGAGGCCGATCGCGCGCTTCGGACCACGACGGGTCCGAGCGTTTGTCTTGGTCCGCTGACCGCGCAACGGCATACCGCGTCGGTGACGAAGGCCGCGGTAGGAACCGATGTCGATCAGGCGCTTGATATTGAGCGCGATCTCTCGGCGTAGGTCACCCTCGACGCGCATCTCCTTCTCGATGATGTCGCGAAGGCGTCCAACCTCGTCGTCAGTCAGATCACGGACGCGGGTGCTCGGGTCAATCCCCGTCCGTTCCAGAATCTTCTGGCTGGTCGTCAGACCGATCCCGTAGATGTACGGAAGCGCATACTCGACGCGCTTCTCACGTGGAATGTCTACACCCGCGATACGTGCCATAGAAGTACTCCTCGCCCTCCGGGCTTAGCCCTGCCGCTGCTTGTGCTTCGGGTTCGAGCAAATGACGCGAACCACGCCGCGCCGCCGAATCACCTTACACCGCTCACAGCGCACCTTGACTGATGCAGAAACCTTCATGTCGTCCTCAATCCCATCCCCGCCGCTGGCAATGACGCCACATCGTTGGCACTGCGATAAACGCCAGCAGAATCCTGACCACCGACCCCGGATCGGACGCTACGTCCGCAGCCGATACGTGATCCGTCCGCGTGTCAGGTCATACGGCGAGAGCTCAACTCTGACACGATCACCCGGCAGGATTCGGATGAAGTTCATCCGCAACTTGCCGGAAATATGGGCGAGAACCTCGTGGCCGTTGTCCAACTCAACACGAAACATCGCGTTTGGAAGCGGCTCGGTCACTTTGCCCTCGACTTCGATAACGTCCTTCTTTGGCACAGACTCCCCAGCATCACACGCAAATAGCGCAAGTCGATGCTTGCGCGACAATCACCGATTATATCACGTTGGCAGTCACCGCGGTCAAGATTTCCGGGCCGTGCTCGGTTATGGCGACGGTATGCTCGTAGTGCGCAGCCGCCAAACCATCGACCGTCACGACTGTCCAGTTGTCCGGCAGAACCCGCGTCTCGTGAGAACCAAGCGTGAGCATCGGCTCGAGCGCGAAGGTCATCCCGACTCGCAATTTCGAACCTGAGCCCGGCTGGCCATAGTTCGGTACAGACGGCTCTTCGTGCATCTTGCGGCCGACACCGTGCCCGGCGTAGTCACGCACGATTCCGAATCCCCGCGACTCCGCCAATTCGTGGATGACCGAACCAGCGTCGCCGATCCTGCCACCAACCTTCAGCGCCCGGAATCCACCCCAGAAGCATTCCTCGGCAGTGTCGATGAGCTCTTGCAATCGCGGCTCGACCAGACCAACCGGGATCGTCACGGCAGCGTCACCGTGGAAACCATTCAGATAGACTCCAAGATCAAGCGAGAGGATGTCACCTTCCTGCAGCTGACGGTCACCTGGAATACCGTGCAGGATTTGCTCGTTTATTGACGCACAGATGCTGGCGGGATAACCACGATAATTAAGGAACGACGGCACGCCACCGGCAGCGGTGATCATGTCATGCGCGACAGCGTCGAGCTCGCGGGTGGTGATGCCAGGTTGAACCAAACCGCGTAACCGCTCGTGGACAGATGCAACGACGGCGCCGGCAGCGCGCATCCGGTCGAGATCAGCAGTCGACTTGAGGACGACCGGCACGACTACGCCTGACTTTCTGTGAAGCTGCCGTCGTGCGTCATGGCGGCCATGATGGTTTCGGTGACGTCATCAATGCCCTGATTGCCATCAACATCGCGGACGATGCCGCGCTCCCGCCACCGGTTCAGCAGCGGCTCGGTCTGCTGGTAGTAGATCTCCAACCGTCGCGCTACCGCGTCTTCCGTGTCGTCCGAACGCACGTACAGCTCGCCACCACAAACGTCGCAGACGCCCTCTTGCTTGGGAGGATTGAACCGCTTGTGGTATGTGCGACCACAGTCGCGACAGGTCAGGCGGCCAGTCAATCGCTCCATCAGCGCTTCTCGCGGAACAGCTATGTGGACGACGACAGGCAGCGTCTCGCCCCGCTCAGCGATCTGCTCGTCGAGAACAGATGCCTGGGCCGAGTTTCGCGGAAAGCCGTCGAACAACGCGCCAGTGAGGTCGCTCGACGCCGCACGTGCATCCAGCGCTTCGAACAGTACGCGAGCCGTAAGCTCGTCCGGAACGAGATTGCCGGCGTCGTAATACGAGCGCACCTCGGAAGCAAGCGGAGACTCACTCGCCATAAGTTCGCGGAACAGGTCGCCCGTCGCAAGGTGAGTTAGCCCAAGCCGCGTCGCAACGCGCGAAGCCTGGGTTCCTTTGCCAGCCCCTTGCGGGCCAATGAACACGACATGGCGCATCTTCTGCTGAGTCACTGCGTGTATCACAATCCGTTGTGAGCGACCGGACCCGACGTTCGAAGCCGGATCCGGATTAGGCAGCACCCGTTATTGGATGAAGCCTTCGTAGTTACGCATCATCAGTTGCGCCTCGAGTTGGCGCATCGTATCAATCGCAACGCCGACGACGATCAGCAACGACGTCGAGCCAAGGAACAGCGTTTGGACGCCGGTGATCTCGGCCGCGACGTAGGGCAAGATCGCGACGACGCCAAGGAAGAGGGCGCCAACCAGCGTAATCCGTGTCAGAACGCCTTCAAGATAGCGCTTCGTATTCAGTCCAGGCCGAATGCCCGGAATGAACGCTCCCTGGCGTTGCAGGTTCTCAGCGATGTTCTGTTGCTGGAACACGACCATCGTGTAGAAGAACGTGAAGGCCACGACCATCAGGAAGTAGATGACCTGATACAGGAGCGAGGTCGCATCGAAGAAGCGCGCCATGTCCTGACCCAGGTCACGCACCCACGCTCTTTCCGAGCCTGTCATGAAATTCCCAATTGTGCCCGGGAAGACCATGATCGAGACGGCGAAAATGAGCGGGATCATGCCAGCGGAGTTCACCTTCAGCGGAATGTGCGTTGAGCCACCGCCGTAGGTTCGACCGCGCCGAACACGCTTCGCGTGCTGAACCGGTATCCGCCGCTGCCCTTCGTTGATGAGGACGATCCCGATGATTGTCGCCAATCCAAGCGCGACGAACGTCACCGTGCCAATCAGGTTATCAGTCGTCGAGCCGCCGTAGATCAGGTTCCCGACCGTACTTGGAAGGCTGGCAACAATTCCACCGAAGATGATTATCGAGATACCGTTCCCGATGCCGTTCTCGGTGATGAGCTCTCCCATCCAGACGAGCAGAATGGTGCCTGTCACCAGCGTGATCAGAATCGCGAACGAATTGAGCGCGGTATCACTGTCGAACAGGCCGAAGTCAGAGAGCACGCCCTGACTGCTCCATCAGGATGCACTGGCCGTACGCCTGCAGGAACGCGATCGGGACGGTAATCCAGTGCGTGTACTGGTTGATCCGGTTGCGTCCCTGCTGACCTTCCTGGGATAGCTCGTTCAGACGCGGGATAATCGGCGTCAGAAGTTGCATGATGATCGACGCGGTGATGTACGGGTACACACCCATTGCCACAATCGAAAAGTTGGACAGCGTCGAACCTGAGAACAGGTTGAGCATACCGAGCAACTGGTTGCTCTCCAACAGGTCGTCAAGCGCCGCACGGTCAACTCCCGGAGTCGCGATTGTCGCGATGAACCGGAAGATGACCAGGATCGCGAGCGTGAAGAGGATCTTGCGGCGCAGGTCGGCAACTTTGAAGGCGTTGATTACCGCGTCCAGCATTAGTCGATGACCTCCGCCGTCCCGCCGGCCGCCTCGATCTTGGCCTTGGCAGACTCGGAGAACTTATGCGCGCGAATATGCAGCGCCGTCGTCACCTCGCCATTGCCGAGGATCTTGACCAGCTTCTTCGGATCGTCGATGACTCCGCGCTCGTGGAGCGACTCCGGAGTAACCGTCCCGGTGATGCCGTAGCTCTCGAAGTCATCCAGGTTCAAAATCTGGTAGTCGGTGCGGAAGTTGTTGGTGAACCCACGCTTGTACGGCATACGCCGGTAGATAGGGTTCTGTCCACCCTCGAAGCCTGGGCGAACGCCGCCACCGGCACGCGAGTTCTGGCCCTTCGTGCCACGTCCGGAGGTCTTTACATGCCCGGAGCCGTGGCCGCGACCGACCCGCTTCTTCGGGCGGAACGCGCCGGCTGGTGAACGCAAGTCGTCGATCTGCATCTGTCCCCGTCCCTCATGCCGGAGCAGTATGCTCCGGCCGATTCGACAATTAGCTCTGCGAGTGGATCGAGGAGCCGTTGATTTCGCCCTCACCGTCAACATGGACGAGGTGGCGAACCTTATAGACCATCCCGCGGATCGACGGGGTGTCCGGCTTCTCAATCGTCTGGTTCAAGCGAGTGAACCCCAGTGACTTGATCGTCGTGCGCTGGTCCTGGGGGTAGCCGATGGTGCTCTTCTTCCAGGTCAGCCGCATTGTATCGTTGGCCATCAGTGCGTTGACTCCCCTGCCATCTGCAGCTCACGGGCGCGACGCTCGGCGAGCGACTCGATCCGCTTGCTACGACGGCGCGAAACGTCCTGTCCACTCTCGAGCTCACGCAGCGCCTTGAGTGTCGCGCGGACAACGTTGATCGGGTTGTTGGATCCGAGTGACTTGGCCAGGATGTCGTGAATACCGGCCGCTTCGACGACGGCACGAACGCCACCGCCAGCGATGACACCTGTACCTGGCGCCGCTGGGCGCAACAGCACGCGAGACGCACCGAACTTGACCTCAATCTCGTGTGGGATCGTCCGGCCAGCCAGCGGCACTGCAACCATGTTCTTCTTTGCCGCCTCGACACCCTTGCGGATCGATTCCGGCACCTCGCCAGCCTTGCCGATCCCGGCACCGACATTGCCCTTGCCATCGCCAACGACGACGACGGCGCTGAATGCGAAGCGCCGGCCGCCTTTGACGACCTTGGACACGCGATTGATCTGGACTACACGTTCCTCGAGATCACCGACCTCGTCCGGATTCGCTCGTCCTCCCCTGCGTCGATCTACCATCAGTATTCGAACCTCACTCCGGCGGCGGCTGCCGCGTCCTGCAATTAGAAGTCGAGCCCGGCCTCGCGGGCGCCGTCGGCGACTGCCTTAACCCGGCCGTGGTACTTGTAGCCACCCCGGTCAAAGACGACGGAAGTGACGCCTAGCGCCTTGGCGCGTTCACCGATCAGCTGACCGACCGCCTTGGCCTTGTCGCTCTTGGTCGTGCTATCCGTCAGCCTCGAGGCGAAATCCGCCTCGAGGTCGGAGGCCGCGACCAGGGTTGATGCGGCGGTATCATCGATCAGCTGGGCGTAAATGTGTGCCGAGCTGCGGTAGACATTCAGGCGCGGGCGCTCTGGCGTTCCGCTCACCTTCGCTCGCACGCGCAGATGACGTCGCTGCCGCGCATTGAGTTGAGACTTGTAGTGATAACGCATGGTTGACTGCTCCCTGGTGCCTTGGGCGTTCGGATTCTATCCCGTTCGCCAGCACATGAACCTCAACAGGTGACCGCGCATGGCGGCCTGCCGGCTACTTGCCGACCTTACCGGCCTTACCGGCCTTGCGACGAACCTGCTCGCCGGCATAACGAATGCCCTTGCCCTTGTACGGTTCGGGCGGGCGAACGGAACGGATCTTGGCGGCGACTTCGCCGACGAGTTGCTTATCGATCCCCGTCACCGCCAAGCGGGTCGGCGTATCGACAACGAACTCGATTCCTGCCGGCGGGTCCATTCGGACCTGATGTGAGAAGCCGACGTTCAGGACCAACGTTTTGCCCTCCAGTGCGGAGCGGTAGCCCACGCCCTGGATCTCAAGATCCTTGCGATAGCCGCTGGTGACACCAATGACCATGTTGTTGACGAGCGTCCGGGTCAGGCCGTGGAGCTGTCGGAACATGCGCTCGTCGTTCGGGCGCGCGACAGACAACGAGCCATTGTCACGCGAGAACACCATCTCGGGATGGACACGCTGTGTCAATTCACCCTTCGGGCCCTTGACTTCGACGAGACCGCTGTTGATAGCGACATCGACTCCGGACGGGATCGTAATCGGCTGCAGACCAATACGGGACATGGTGGCTTCCTCCTCCCCGTCGTGCTCTAGTAGACCGTGCAGAGAATCTCGCCACCGATGCCTCGGCGGCGGGCTTCCTGCCCGGTGATGACGCCCTGGGGCGTGCTCAAGATCGCGATGCCGAGACCATTTCGGACACGCGGGATCTCGTCCTTACCGGCGTAGACACGCAGTCCCGGCTTCGATATCCGGCGGATGTTGCGAATCGAGTGCCGCCGATCGCTGGCGTACTTCAGGTACACGATCAGAGTATTGAACGGCTTTGACTCCTGGACTTCCCAGCCGCGAATGTACCCCTCCTGCTGGAGGATCTTGGCAATCTCGACCAGGATCTTCGACGACGGCATCGTCGTTTCAGTCCGCCGCGCCATTCCCGCGTTGCGGATGCGAGTCAGCATATCGGCGATTGGATCGCTCACGACGCTCATGTAATGCTCCGTACCTCACGTTCTTCGCGCCGCCAACCGGGCGACGGTGTGCCGGTATGCCTCAGTAAATCGACTACCAGCTGGCCTTCGTCACGCCCGGCAGCTTGCCGTTCGACGCCAGTTCTCGGAAACAAATTCGGCAAACCCCGAACTTGCGAATATAGGCACGCGGACGACCGCACAGCTTGCAGCGGTTGTAGCCGCGGACGGTGTACTTCGGCGTTCGATTTGCCTTAACGACCAGTGACTTCTTTGCCATATCGTTGCTTTCTGCTTCCTGTTCCGCCCGGTGTCCCCTTCGGGCCGGTGGGCTTCAACGGTCCCACTCGATTACGGTGACTGCGTCGTGGTGTGTGGGACGTGCCCCACCCTTGCCCGCCGCGGCCTGAGGATCTCAGGCCTCGCGGAACGGCATCCCAAGCAGGCCGAGCAGCCGGCGGCCTTCCTCATCGGTCTTGGCGGTGGTGACGATCGACACCTCCATACCGCGCGTCTTGTCGATCTTGTCGTAGTCGATCTCCGGGAAAAGCAATTGTTCGCGCAGGCCGAGCGTGTAGTTGCCACGTCCATCGAACGACTTCGGCGAGATACCTCGGAAGTCACGGACACGCGGCAGTGCGATATTGACCAGGCGGTCCATGAACTCGTACATCTTCTCGCCACGCAACGTTACCATCGCGCCAATCGGCATTCCTGCCCGAAGGCGGAAGGCGGCAATTGACTTCTTTGCGCGCGTCACGACCGGCTTCTGGCCGGTGATGATGGTCAAGTCGCCAATCGCGGCATCGAGCGCACGGTTGTTCGCGATCGCCTCGCCGACGCCGATGTTGACGACAATCTTCTCGATCTTTGGCACCTCGAGGTCGTTGCGAAAGTTGAACTCCTCCCGCAATTGCGGGCGGATCTCCTCAAGATAGCGTTCCTTCAACCGTGCAGCCACGTTACTCCCTCACCAATTCCGTCCAGCCCGTTGGCTACGACGCCTTGCGACCGATCGCCGCATCACACTTCTTGCAGTAGCGGACTTTCTCGCCAGAGTCAGTGCGCCGGAAACCAACGCGGGTCGCCTCCTGGCACTCGGGGCAGATGAGCATCACCTTCGAGGCGTGCAATGGAGCCTCGACCTCGACGATACCCGCCTGACGGGCGCGACCGCGCGCGAGGTGCTTGCGAACGATGTTGACACCCTCGACGACAAGCTTGTCCTCGCGCGGCATGTTCTGCCGCACGCGCCCGCGCTCTCCCTTGTTCCGTCCCCGCAGGACGATGATCTCATCGCCCGTCAAAATCTTCTCAGCCATGCTTCTTCTCGCTCCCGTGTCCTACAGATATTATGTCACTACAGCGTTTCCGGGGCCAACGAGACAATGCGCATGAACTGCTTCTCGCGAAGCTCGCGGGCAACCGGGCCAAAGATGCGCGTCCCGCGTGGGTTGCCCTGCTGGTTGATCAGGACGGCAGCGTTGTCATCGAACCGAATGTGCGAGCCGTCCGCTCTACCGTACTCTGCTGCTGTCCGGACGATCACTGCGCGAACGACGTCGCCCTTCTTGACCGCGGCACCTGGCTGAGCCGACTTGACGGCTCCGATGATGATGTCGCCGACGCCCGCGTACTTCTTGCCCGAGCCACCCAGGACTCGAATGCACATGATCTCGCGCGCTCCGGAATTGTCGGCGACGCGCATACGAGTCTGTGTCTGAATCACGACCTCTGCCCTCCCCCGACGTTCCTAAACGATGTCCGCGCGCTCGACGATGTCACGGACAACCCAGCGCTTGTCCTTCGACAGCGGCCGGGACTCTTCGATCCGCACGATGTCGCCAATCCGGCACTCGTTGGTCTCGTCGTGTGCCTTGAAGCGGCTGGTGCGGGTCATCACCTTGCTGTACAGTCGGTGCCGGCGTGGGTAATCCACCTCGACAACGATCGTCTTCTGCATCTTGTCGCTCACGACTCGGCCGACCTTCTGGACGCGGACGGTCTTCTTGACCTCTGCCGTCGTCCCGGCGCCTGGCGCGGAGCTTTTCTGTTCTGCCATCTACTATGTTCCTCCGTCAGGTCGCCGTTAGCGGCCGGCGCTTTGTGCGCCGGTCAGTGCCGCGATCTCTTCGTTCATCGTGCGCTCGGTCTGAATGGTCTTCAGCCGGGCGATATCGCGCTTGATGTGTCGGATGCGGCTTGTGTTCGTCAGCCGGCCGACCGCGTCATCGAAGCGAAGCTGACGCCACTCCTCGCGGAGGTCGTCGATCATTTCTACGATCTGCGTGTCGGTGAAGCCGCGGATCTCCTCAGCCTTCATCGTTATGCCTCCGCCTCCGCATGTGCTTCCTCGGCGGCAGCAACCCCGACCTGATCGCGCTTGACGATCCGGCACTGTACCGGGAGCTTGTGCGCCGCGCGTCGCAGCGCCTCCATCGCAACGTCCTCGCGGACACCCGCGAGCTCGAACATGATCCGGCCGGGCCGGACGACGGCAACCCAGTACTCCGGGTTGCCCTTACCGGAACCCATCCGAGTCTCGGCTGGCTTCTGTGTGACCGGCTTGTCCGGGAAGATTCGGATCCAGACCTTACCGCCACGACGAATGTAGTTCGTCATCGCGCGGCGGGCCGCCTCGATCTGGCGGCTGTCGATCCAGGCTGGGTCGAGGGACTGCAAGCCGTATTCGCCGAACACGACGTGCGAACCCTTGATCGCCTTCCCCTGCATCCTGCCCCGGAACACCTTGCGGTGCTTGGTGCGTCGTGGCATCAACATACGAGTCGTACTCCCCTCACCTGCCTCGCGGCAGCCCTAGTCGGCGGTTGCCGTTGGCTCAGTCGCTGGCTGCGGCAGAACCTGTGGCTGCTTGCGCTCCGGCAGGATGTCGCCACGATAGATCCAGACCTTGACGCCGATCCGGCCCATCGTCGTCGCCGCGTGGACAACGCCGTAGTCAATATCAGCACGCAACGTATGGCGCGGCACGCGACCGTCAGTTTCGGTCACGCTGCGCGACATTTCGGCGCCACCCAGACGGCCACCGAGGCGGATCTTGACGCCCTTGGCGCCACGGCGCATCGCCTGGCCGACGGCGTGCTTCATCGCGCGGCGGTACGAGACACGGCGGCTGAGCTGCTCGGCGATCGACTCGGCGACCAGCCGCGCATCAAGCTCCGGCACCTTGATCTCTTCGATCTTCAGGTGGACCTTCTTGCCGACCTTCGCCTCGAGCATCTGGCGCAGCTTCTCGACGTTCGCGCCCTGCTTACCGATCACGATGCCCGGCTTCGACGTGTGGATCGAGACTTCGATCCGATTCGCCGCCCGCTCGATGACGACGCGGGAGATACCGGCCCGTGTCAGCTGATCGTTGATCAACCGCCGGATGTACAGATCCTCGTGGAGCTGCTCGGTGTAATTGCGCTCGGCATACCAGGTCGATTCCCAGTCACGAATGCCACCGAGCCTGAAACCAATCGGGTTAACTTTTCGACCCATCTGCTATGTTCCCTTCTCGGCGACGATGACGGTCATGTGGCAGGTGCGCGTCAACTTCTGATTGACGCGACCGCGAGCGCGCGGCTGCCAGCGCTTATAGGTCGGACCATCGTCGGCGAAGATCTCCTTGATGAACAGATCATCGGGATCCATGTCGTAGTTGTTCTCTGCCGATGCCTGTGCCGAACGGATGGTCTTGGCCAGATCGACCGCAGCCTTGTTCGGCGTAAACTTCAGAATGCCAAGCGCCTCGTTGACGTCCCGTCCTCGGACAAGATCGACAACCAGCCGAGCCTTGCGCGGCGAGACACGAACCCGCATGGCCTTGGCGGTAACGTCTGCCACCTGTGTGGTCCTTCCTACCCCTGCCTGTGGGTTCCCTAGCGCCGGCCGGACTTGCGGTCGGCATCCTTGCCGTGACCGCGGAACGTCCGGGTTGGCGCAAACTCGCCGAGCTTATGACCGACCATGTTTTCGGTGAGGAACACCGGGACGTGGCGACGGCCATCATGGACGGCGATCGTGTGGCCGACCATGCTCGGGAAGACGGTTGAGTCGCGGGACCAGGTGCGGATGACGCGCCGGTCGTTGGCCGCGTTCATCTTCTCCACCTTCTCCAACAGCGACGCTTCGATGAATGGTCCCTTTTTCGATGATCTACCCACGGGTTCCTGCTACCTCCTGATGTCAGGCCCTGGCCGCCAGGCGGCGCTATCGGCCCTTGCCCCGGCGACGAACGATGAACTTGGTCGAACTCTTGTTCTTACGCGTCCGGTAACCCTGAGCGGGCTTACCCCACGGCGTCTTCGGCTGGCCGCCAATCGGCGCCTTGCCCTCACCACCACCGTGCGGATGGTCGCGCGGATTCATCACCGAGCCTCGGACCTCGGGCCGCTTGCCCATCAGGCGTGCTCGTCCCGCCTTACCAATCTGGACATTCTCATGGTCGACATTTCCGACCTGACCCAGCGTCGCCATGCAATCCAGGTGGATCATGCGAACCTCACCCGACGGCATTCGGACCTGAGCGAAATTGTCCTGCTTCGCCATCAACTGCGCGACTTGTCCCGGCCGAGCGGACCAGTTGGCCACCTCTTCCGGCTGAAAGCTCGATGTTGTGGATCTGCGTGCCGAGCGGGATATCCCGCAGCAGCAGCGCGTTGCCAACCCGGATCGGGGCTCCCGAGCCGGACTGGACCATATCGCCGACCTTGAGGCCGAGCGGTGCGAGAATGTATCGCTTCTCGCCGTCAACGTAGTGCAGCAGCGCGATCCGCGCCGAGCGGTTCGGGTCGTACTCAATCGTGGCAACCTTGGCCGGCACTGCCCGGCTTATTGCGCTTGAAGTCGATCTTTCGATAGTAGCGCTTCTGGCGACCGCCCTGGTGGCGGACCGTCAGCCTGCCCTGGGCGTTGCGGCCCGAGTGCTTCTGGCAGGATCTCGATCAGCGACTTCTCCGGCTCGGTTGCGGTGATCTCCTCGAACGTCGAGACGGTCATCCCACGCCGGCCGGGCGATGTTGGCTTGTAACGTCGAATCGGCATCTTCTACCTCCTGGCTCCCCAGTCCCCGGCTGCCTAGATATCGCCGAAGATGTCGATCGTGTGGCCCGGCTCGAGCGAAACGATCGCCTTCTTATATCCACCCTTAAGGCCGAACTCACGGAAGTTCCGCGAGCGCAGAATGCGCTTCTTCTTCGGCTTCACGATCAGGACGTTGACCGCCTTCACCTTGACACCGAAAATCTGCTCGACCGCCTGCTTGATCTGAATCTTGTTCGCTTCCGGCGCCACCTCGAAGGTGTACTGACCGAGCGGCGTCAGATTCGTGTTCTTCTCGGTAATAATCGGCTTGACAAGAATGTCAGCTGGATGCAGCAGCGCCAACCGGGGCCTCCTCACTCATAGACCACAGGCCCTGGATCGTCTCCACTGCCTCCGTTGTCAGCAGGAGCCGCTCGTGCGTGAGCACATCGCGCACGTTGACGTATCCCGCCCGAATAACCTTCACGTTCTCCAGGTTACCGGCTGCCCGGTGGACAACGCCCTGCTCCTCGCCCGGGCCGATCACGATCAGCGTCGAGCGCTGCGAACCCGGCAACGCGCTGAGCAGCGAGATCATCGCCTTCGTCTTCGGCTCGAGCTGATCGATCCCCTGGATTACGAGCGTCTGGTCATCGCGGACCTTCGCCGACAACACCGAGCGAATCGCCAGCCGGCGCATCTTCTTCGGCATGTCCTGCCGGTAGGAGCGCGGGTGCGGGCCGAAGACGACACCGCCGCCCTTCCACTGTGGCGATCGGGTCGAGCCCTGGCGGGCGCGGCCGGTTCCCTTCTGGCGCCACGGCTTGCGTCCACCGCCGGAAACCTGGCCACGCGTCAACGTGTTCGAGGTTCCAAGGCGGGCGTTCGCACGCTGGCGCAGGAACGCCTGGTGCATCACGGCAACGTTCGGCTCGATCCCGAAAATCGTGTCGTCGAGCTCGATCGTGCCGGCGTCTTTTGCTGTTGTGTCAAATACCTTGACCTGCATCGTTCGTTCCCTCCCGTCCGCGCTTAGCGCTTGATCGCTTGCGCTTGAAGCGTCTTGACGCTGGTGCGAATGATCAGCAGGCCATCGTCGTGACCGGGAACCGAACCGCGCACGAGGACGAGGTTCTTCTCCGGATCGACGCGCACAACTTCGAGTCCCTGCACCGTCTTGCGCTCGTTGCCCATCTGACCGGCCATCTTCATGTTCTTGAAGACGCGTCCAGGCGTCGCGCTCGAACCGATCGAGCCGGGCGCGCGATGGCGGTCCGACTGACCGTGGGTCTTCGGGCCGCCAGCGAAGCCATGCCGCTTGACGGTGCCCTGGAAGCCCTTGCCCTTTGACGTACCAGCTACATCGACCCGCGCGCCGACGGGGAACATCGAGCAGTCCACCACCTGGCCGACTTCGTAGCCAGAGATGTCGTCAGCCTTCATCTCACGCAGGTAGCGCGAGTTGGTACCGGCGGCCTTACGCTGGCCACGCTCAGGCCGGTTCAGTCGCTTCGACTCGCCGAAGCCGAGTTGGACCGCCTCATAGCCGTCGCGCTCCTGCGTCTTGAGTTGCGTTACGACGCATGGGCCAACCTGCAGGACGGTCACAGGAATGACCCGTCCCGTCTCATCGAAGATCTGGGTCATGCCCAGCTTCTTCCCTAACAATCCATGAATCATTGGCTCTCCCCTGTCACCAGGAAGTCACGGAAGACCAGTTGCCCGCCGTGGCGTATAGAGCGTGACACTCTACCTGGGTCACCCGCACCGGCAATCGTGTCGACGCGGGAACGTTCAACGCTGCGTTACAGCTTGATCTCAATGTCGACACCGGCCGGCAGATTCAGGCGCATCAGCGCCCGGATCGTCGCGTGGCTCGGCTCGAGGACATCGATCAACCGCTTGTGCGTGCGGATCTCGAAGTGCTCCTGCGAGTCCTTGTCGACAAATGGCGAACGCATCACTGTGAAGCGCTCGATCTTCGTCGGCAGCGGAACCGGGCCGGCAACTTTCGCGCCAGTGCTCTCCGCCGTCTCGACGATGTTCCCAGCCGACTGGTCGAGGATCTTGTGATCGTACGCCTTCAGACGGATCCGGATCTTCTGGGTCGGACGTCGCGTTGCCATCGTTGTTGGTTTCTCCTGCCGGCTCTAGCTACAGCTGCTGCTACTTGACGATGGAGGTGACGACACCCGCACCGACGGTCCGGCCACCTTCACGAATCGCGAAGCGCAACCCCTCTTCGATCGCGACCGGCTGGATCAGCTCGACCTGCATCTGGATGTTGTCGCCCGGCATCACCATCTCGACGCCTTCCGGCAACTGAATGGCGCCGGTCACGTCCGTCGTCCGGATGAAGAACTGCGGCCGATAGCCCGGGAAGAACGGCGTGTGCCGTCCACCCTCGTCCTTGCCCAGCACATACACCTCGGCACTGAAGGTCGTGTACGGCTTGATCGAGCCCGGCTTGGCCAAGACCTGCCCACGCTCGACCTCTTCCCGGTCGATGCCACGCAACAGGCAGCCGACATTGTCACCCGCCACACCCTCATCGAGCGTCTTCTGGAACATCTCGACGCCGGTCACGACGATCGAGCGCGTCTCCTTGATGCCGATGATCTCGATCGTCTCACCCGTCTTGACCTTGCCACGCTCGACCCGGCCCGTCACAACGGTGCCACGACCCTTGATGCCGAAGACGTCCTCGACCGGCATCAGGAACGGCTGGTCGATGGCGCGCTCCGGCGTCGGGATGTAGTCATCCACCGCCTGCATCAGCTCCCAGATCGGCGCGTACTCCGGCGCGGACGGATCCTTCGACTCACTCGACAGCGCCGCCAGCGCACTGCCACGGATGATCGGGATCTCGTCACCGGGGAAGTTGTAGTTGGACAGCAACTCCCGGACTTCGAGCTCGACCAGCTCGAGCAGCTCTTCGTCGTCCATCATGTCGACCTTGTTGAGGAAGACGACCATGGCCGGCACTTCGACCTGCCGGGCGAGCAGGATGTGCTCGCGCGTCTGCGGCATCGGACCGTCCGGCGCCGAGACGACCAGGATCGCGCCGTCCATCTGGGCCGCACCGGTGATCATGTTCTTGATGTAGTCGGCATGACCCGGGCAGTCGACGTGCGCATAGTGCCGGTTGTCGGTCTCGTACTCGACGTGCGCGATGGCGATCGTGATGCCGCGCTCACGCTCTTCGGGGGCATTGTCGATCGAGTCGAACGAGCGGAAGGTGGCTTCACCCCGCAACGACAGCGTCTTGGTGATGGCTGCCGTCAAGGTCGTCTTGCCGTGGTCGACATGCCCGATCGTGCCCACGTTCACATGCGGCTTCGTCCGCTCAAATCTTTGCTTCGCCATTGTTCCCCTACCTCCCGGAAATCTCGGTCCGAGGCCGGCGGAACGCCCGCCGGCCATCGCTGTACCTACTCGCTATACACGCTGATTCTTGGCGATGAGCTCCTTCGCCAGCGCATCTGGCAGCGGCTCATAGTGATCGAACTCCATCGACGAGGTCGCCCGACCCTGCGTCATCGACCTCAACTCGGTTGTGTAACCAAACATGTTGGACAGCGGGACGAACGCGGCAATAACCTGGGCGCCAGCGCGAGCTTCCATTCCATCGACGCGGCCACGGCGGGCGTTCAGGTTACCGATGACGTCGCCCATGAACTCCTCCGGCGTCGTCACTTCGACCTTCATGATCGGTTCGAGGACGACCGGCGAGGCGCGCCGGACACCGTCCTTGAGCGCCATCGAACCGGCGATCTTGAACGCCATTTCCGACGAGTCGACCGCGTGGAAGGAACCATCAACGAGCGCGACCTTCATGTCGACGATCGGGAATCCAGAGTCTCCGCCAGTCGCCATCGCTTCCTTGACACCCTGGCCGACGGCTGGAATGTACTCACGCGGGACCGACCCACCGACAATCTTGTCCTCGAAGACGAACCCGGCACCCGGCTCCAGCGGCTCGAGTTCGAGCCAGACATGACCGAACTGGCCACGGCCACCGGTCTGGCGCACGAAGCGGCCCTCGATGCGGACCGGTCTGGTGATCGTCTCGCGGTAGGCGACCTGCGGCTTGCCGACGTTTGCAGAAACCTTGAACTCGCGCAGCAGGCGATCGACGATGACCTCGAGGTGAAGCTCGCCCATGCCCATGATGATTGTCTGGCCAGTCTCTTCGTCCGTCCGCAAGCGGAAGGTCGGGTCCTCTTCGGCCAGACGTGCCAGCGCCAGGCCCATCTTGTCCTGGTCCTGACGGGTCTTTGGCTCGATCGCGACCTCGATGACCGGCTCCGGGAAGTTGATCGTCTCAAGGATGATTGGATTGTCCGGATCGCAGAGCGTGTCACCGGTGAAGGTGTTCTTGAGGCCGATCACAGCACAGATGTTGCCCGCGGCAACCGACTCGATCTCCTCGCGGTGGTTAGCGTGCATCTGGAGCAGGCGGCCAATGCGCTCGCGATCACCCTTGGTTGAGTTAAAGGCGTACGAGCCGGAGACCATCGTGCCGGAATAGACGCGGACGAAGGTCAGGCGGCCAACGTGTGGATCTGCCTGGACCTTGAACGCAAGAGCCGAGAACGGAGCATCCGGATCGGTCGGGCGAGTCAGCGGCTCCTCGGTCTTCGGATCGATGCCAGTCACCGGAGGAACATCCATTGGCGATGGCAGGTAGTCGATGATCGCGTCGAGCATGCGCTGGACGCCCTTGTTCTTGAGCGACGAACCGTTCAGGACCGGGACAAGCTCGGAGTTGATTGTCGCCTTACGCAGGGCCGCCATTAGCTCGTCGGTCGAAATCTCCTCGTCCTCGAGGTAGCGCAGCATCATGTCTTCGTCTGTCTCGGCAATAGCCTCGACCATCTCGGACCGGCGCCGCTGCGCCTCTTCGAGGTACTCAGATGGGATCTCGGTCTGCTCAATATTCTGACCGAGGTCGTCGTGATAGATATAGGCAACCATGTTCATCAGGTCGATCAGGCCAAGATAGTCCGACTCAGCACCAATCGGCATCTGGATGACTGCTGGCTTCGCCTTCAGGCGATCGATCATCATCTCGATCGTGCGCCAGTAGTTCGCGCCGGTGCGGTCCATCTTGTTGACGAACGCAATCCGCGGAACCATGTACTTGTCAGCCTGGCGCCAGACGGTCTCCGACTGTGGCTCGACACCGGCGACGGCATCGAAGACGACAACGCCACCGTCGAGGACGCGCAACGAGCGCTCAACCTCAGCGGTGAAGTCAACGTGACCGGGTGTGTCAATGATGTTGATACGGTGATCGAGCCAGAAGCAGGTCGTCGCGGCCGATGTGATCGTGATGCCGCGCTCGCGCTCCTGGACCATCCAGTCCATTGTCGCCGAGCCTTCGTGGACCTCGCCAGGCCGATGGACGCGACCGGTGTAGAACAGGATGCGTTCAGTCGTCGTTGTCTTGCCGGCATCAATATGCGCGATGATGCCGATATTCCTGGTCCTTTGGAGGTCGGTCAGGACGCCTGATGTGCCCTGGGTCATGGTTCCGGTACTACTCATGGTTGCTACTTCGTCTCCCTGTGACCGGCGCTGCGTTGCACCGGCATGGCGCCAAGCGATTCAAAAATGATGGCGACAATGTCCCTGTTCGCGCGATATCGCACGGTTATTACCAGCGATAGTGCGCAAATGCCTTGTTCGCTTCCGCCATGCGGTGCGTATCCTCACGGCGCTTGATCGTCGCGCCGGTGTTGTTGAACGCATCCATCAGCTCGGCGGCGAGCTTCTCCGACATTGTCCGGCCATTGCGAGCGCGGGCGGAGGCCAGCATCCAGCGAATCGCCAGCGACAGCCGGCGGGTGCCTTCGATCTGGACCGGGACCTGATAGGTCGCGCCACCGACACGTCGCGGCTTCACCTCAATAATCGGCGTCGCGTTGTGCAGGGCACCCTGGAAGATCTCCAGTGCGTTACGGCCCATCCGCTCTTCGACAATTGCGAAGGCGTCATAGACGATCCGCTCGGCGGTTCCCTTCTTGCCACGCTCCATCACCTTATTGACGAAGCGAGTCACGAGCTCACTGCCGTACTTCGGGTCCGGCAGAATCTCGCGGCGTTGCACCTTGGCGCGTCGTGGCATTCCTCAAGCCTCCCGCCGGTCCGTGCCGGCCCTCCCTGAAAACGCAATCCGGGACGCGGTTTCGCCCTGGACGATGTAATTCTCTTACCCACGCAGAAAAGCGGTCGACAGGTGTATCAGACACCGCGAGGCCGCTTTTCGTCCCGTACGATCTTCTCAAAGAGTCCGCTCGGGTATCCGGAGGGAAATCCCCCGGACGGCGAGCGCTAGCTCTTTGGCTTTTTGGCCCCGTACTTCGACCGCCCCTGGCGACGGCTATCAACACCACGCGCATCAAGCGCACCGCGGATGATGTGGTAGCGCACGCCAGGTAGGTCCTTGACGCGACCGCCACGAATCAGCACGACGGAGTGCTCCTGGAGGTTATGCCCCTCGCCTGGAATGTATGCGGTGACTTCCATACCATTGGAAAGCCGCACACGGGCGATCTTCCGGAGCGCAGAGTTTGGCTTCTTCGGCGTCATCGTCTTCACCTGAGTGCAAACGCCACGCTTCTGCGGCGATCCCTTGCCCCTGCGAAGTCGACCCGCGTACCTGCCGGCTGCATTGTTCGTAAACCGCAGTGCAGGCGCTTTGGTCTTCTTGACGACCGGCTTCCGCCCTTTTCGGACCAATTGGTTGATCGTCGGCACGTTTTCCGTATCCCCCTCGCTGTAGCCCGCT
The DNA here is from genome assembly GCA_963763325.1 of uncultured Chloroflexia bacterium. Lineage (GTDB taxonomy): Bacteria > Chloroflexota > Chloroflexia > Thermomicrobiales > CFX8 > JBBECJ01. Next base: position 7,245 of record CAVXOL010000012.1, on the reverse strand, counting down.
TCAGACAGCGCGGCAACCCATCAATATCTACGATTGCCACACAGTCGTTGCGGCGGCTACGGATCGAGAACGCTGAGCGTCGTAAATGTCGGCCCGTTTTCCGGCCACAATGGGAAAGTGTATCAATCGCCCGGTTCTATGTCAAACAACCAAACTCACATCTCTAGGATGTGTGAGCATAACCGGCACAGAATCGCGCGAAGCGGGAGCCCGCGCAACTCGGCCGAGTGGTAGCGTCTCGACCGGCAACGTGCTTCCTTCCAACTTGCGATCGATCGATCTTCTCCTCGTTGTTTGGCTCTGGGGACGGTTCAGCATCATCACCAGTCGGGTGCAAATGCTCAATTCCCTGTCAAACGGGATCCTGGCGTCATTCGACAGGTTCTTCCAGCCTCGTATAGCATTCGCTACGACTTTGCTTGTTAGTGTAACGCTGTAATCAATTTGGGCTCAGGAGGTATCGGTGTCCCAAGTTCGGGTGCATAACTTCTCGATCTCGCTTGACGGGTTCGGGACTGGCGACGGTCTCACGCTCGACGCCCCATTCGGACACGCTGGGGAGCGTCTTCATGAGTGGATGTTTAAGACTCGGTTCTGGCGGTCGATGGTTGGCGAGGCTGGTGGTAGCACGGGTGTTGACCACGCCTTCGCCGAGCTCAACATGCTCAACATCGGTGCCGAGATCATGGGCCGCATTCCACACTTCTACCGAGCGGACGGTGAGCCCGACAGCGGGCTTGCGCTCGTGCAGGCACAGTGGGGACATCTGAACCACAACGAATCCTTCCTTACCTTGGCTCAATCACTTTGGGTTGATGACCATCACACGCTGCAAATGTCTTGGCGATCCGCCTGTGGCAGTTGTGAACTTCCAGGGACAGCGGGTGTCTGGCGATCATCGGCGATCGAGGCTGTCGGCGGCTGGCGCTCCACGAGCCTCGTTGAAGATTGCGAGCTGACCTTTCGACTCCTGTTCGCCCTTACGCACCACAGTTCGTCAATTGAGATCGTCGCGCCTTCCGAGCTTCCGGCAACGTACACAGCCTACAAGGCGCAGCAGCGTCGCTGGACGCAAGGATGGGTGCAGGTGCAGAGGCTACTCTCGCCACTTCCTGTTCGACTCCAGTGCTCTGGGCCACGCCGAATTCACCTCCTCTACCACATGTGCATAGCGTGGCAGTGGCCACTGTGGGCGATATGGATTACCACATTGCCATTCTTGATCTATACCGGATACTGGTATGGCTTGCTCGGCGGCGCTGTGGGACCGCTCTTGTACTTGTTGCCGCCGATACTTTGGGCCGTCATGTCCGCTTCGTGACGTACTCGAGCCCGTCACACGTACCCTGGGATCGTGACGCTGCGCATCGGTGGGGCCCAACGGTTGTACGTCTCGCCGCCGACCTCATCGTACACTCTTCACATCGTGCAGTTCCTTCGCGGAAGGCCTCTTCGGTCCGTTGTACGGCGAGTTCGAGCGCACCCCCAAGGCAGCGTCCATGACGATGAAAGCCTCCGATGCAGAATTCGGGCGACGCACTGGGGTGGTCGGCTCGATGGCACACGCAAATGCCGCGAATGCCCAGCGATCCGCGATTCCTGCCTTCGGCCGCGGCGTCGCGCCTCTGGGACGATCCGGAGCGGAATCGAAGATCCCTTCGACGTCTTCGAGGTCATCTCGTCACCGAGCGGCGTCGCGCATTTGACGTTCACGCGCCGGTAATCGGTGGAACCGTCGGCATCCGAGCCGCACGATGGAGCGCTCCTCCCCAGGTGCCGAACTGAGTTGTTGACCGACGCGTAGCGCCACCTCAGCCGAGGTTTCACCGTGGATCAGGTTGGACGGTGTCTCGTCGGGAACCTGGACGCCGTAAGAAGCGCCAATTTGGTCTGGCAGCTGGAGGAGCGGATCATGCCCGCGACGCGCCAACGCGTCGCGGGCATGAACATGCTAGTTTGTCGTCGGATCAACCTCGGTATCGTCACCGTCAGTGGCTTCGAGGCCGGGCTGGTCGTCCTCTTCTTCGGCGAAGAGGTTGGAGAGGGCCAGGTCGCCGGCGTCGGCGCCTTCCATCTCGGCCGGGTCTTCGGAGACATCCTCGCCCGAGTCATCAGCGTCGAAGGTGTCGACGAGCCAGCGTCGTCGCTACGTTCGTCGCCGAGACCAGTTCTTCGACATCTTCGATCGACGCTGGCTCGACCTCGCGGAGTTCGCCGGCGGCCAGCATCGCCGCTTCGTCGAAGGATGACATCCCCTTGATCCCGCCCGGCTTGACGTTGAAGCCGGTACCGGCCGGGATGAGCTTACCGATAATGACGTTTTCCTTGAGGCCGCGCAGCGAGTCGATCTTGCCGTTGATGGCGGCTTCGGTCAGGACGCGCGTCGTCTCCTGGAAGCTGGCTGCCGACAGGAACGAGTCTGTCGCAAGCGACGCCTTGGTAATGCCGAGCAGCATCTCCTGGGCTGTTGCCGGCTCGCCGCCCTGGGCGAGCATCTCAGCGTTCATGGCGTTGAACGCGAAGCGGTCGGCCAGTTCACCCGGCAGCAGGTCAGTGTCGCCCGGATCGTCGATGCTGACCTTGCGCAGCATCTGACGGACGATGGTTTCGATGTGCTTGTCGTTGGTGACAACACCCTGCGACTTATAGACCTTCTGGACCTCGTCTACAAGCAGCCGCTGGACGGCTTCGCGGCCGCGCGTCGTCAGTACTTCCTGTGGGTCGAGGTTACCGTCGATCAACTGATCGCCGGGGTTGACGCGGTCGCCATCCTGGACACGGACGTGGGCCGTGTGCGGAACGGTGTATTCCTTCTCTTCCAGAACCTCGCTCTGGACGATCAGCGCGTTCGAGTCGGTGTCGATGACAGCGATCCCGTCGAGCGACGAGATGATGCCGCCGTTGCCGTTCGCCGACGTAGCGATCGTCTGACCTCGGGTGATCTTCTCGCCGTCCTTGACGGCCGGGACGTACTCGCTACCGAGATCGTAGCGCTCGGTCGTCAGGTCACGATTGCGGATGATGATCTTGCGAACATCCTCCTCGTTGATGATCTCGACGATACCTTCGATCTCGGAGAGGACTGCCTTACCCTTGGGGTCGCGGGCCTCGAACAGCTCTTCGACACGCGGGAGACCGGTCGTGATGTCGTCCGCGTGGGAGACGCCACCGGTGTGGAAGGTGCGCATCGTCAGCTGCGTACCCGGCTCACCGATCGACTGGGCAGCGATGATGCCGACCGCCTCACCGTGGCCGACAAGGTGACCGCTGGCAAGGTTGCGACCGTAGCACATCGCGCAGACACCGTGAACCGACTCGCACTCCATCGCGGTCCGAATGCGGAATTGCTTGACATCGGCGTCACGGAGCTGGAGATAGACCTCCTCGGTGATCTCCTGGTTCCGGTCGCAGATGATCTCGCCGTCCTCAGTCACGATCGGATCAGCAGCGATCCGGCCCTCGACGCGCGCCTGAAGCTGATCCTCGTCGAAGAGGTCGATGACCTCCTCAACGTCGATCGTGATGCCGTTCATCGTGCCGCAGTCGTCGGACGTGACGATGACATCCTGCGAGACATCGACCAGACGTCGTGTCAGGTAGCCGGAGTCGGCGGTCCGTAGGGCGGTATCGGCCAGACCCTTGCGGGCGCCGTGGGTCGAGATGAAGTATTCGAGAACCGATAGGCCCTCACGGAAGTTTGAGCGGATCGGCAGGTCGATGATATTCCCGTTCGGGTCGAGCATCAGACCACGCATACCGGCCATCTGGGTGATCTGGTTCAGATTACCCTTGGCGCCCGAGAAGCTCATCATATAGAGCGAGTTATCGTGACCCAGCCCACGTTCGACGGCGGAGGTCAGTTCTTCACGAGCCTCGTTCCAGACCTTGACGACCTGGCCGTGGCGTTCGGACTTGGTGATCATGCCGCGCTGCAGGTGGCGATCGAAGACATCAACCTGCTCGTCGGCTTTCTTGATGATCTCGGTCTTTTCCTCCGGGATCGCGATGTCCTGGAGGCCGATCGAGAGACCACCCCGCGTTGAGTAGCGGAACCCGATCTGCTTGATCCGGTCAGCGATTTCAGCCGTGTCTTCCGCTCCGAACAGGCGATAGGCCTCGTAGATGAGCTTGCGCAGCATCTTGCGGTCCATCGTCTCATTCCAGAAGCCGCAGTTCCGATGGCATCTCCATATTGAACAGATACACGGCCGAGCGTCGTATCGATGATGCCGTCCGGCTGGCGGCCATTGCTGGCGCCGTTCAGCGGCGATGACGCGGCCTTCGGGTCGAAGCCCGGATCTTCGCATGCAGGTCCACCAGTTCGATCTCGTAGGCGATCAGCGCCTCCTGGGCGCTCGCGAAGACCTTGCCCTCGCCCTTGGCACCGTCCATTTCCTTGGTCATGTAGTAGCAGCCGAGCACGATTTCCTGCTTCGGCGCGATGATCGGGTCACCGTTCGACGGGTCGAGCAGGTTGTGCAGTCGAGAGCATCCGCGTCCGCGCCTCCAGCTGCGCAGCCTCGAAAGCGGGACATGGACAGCCATCTGGTCGCCGTCGAAGTCGGCATTGTACGCCGTGCAGACCAGCGGATGAATCTGGATCGCCGAGCCCTCGATCATCTAACCTTGAAGGCCTGGATGCCGAGACGGTGCAGCGTTGGGGCGCGGTTGAGGAGGACCAGGTAATCCTGGATCACCTCCTCCAACACTTCCCAGACGCGCTCGTCAACGCGCTCAACCAGGCGCTTGGCGGCCTTGATGTTGTGAGCGTGACCGTGGACCACGAGCCGGCGCATCACGAACGGCTTGAAGAGTTCGAGCGCCATCCGCTTGGGCAGGCCGCACTCGTCAAGCTCCAGATCAGGTCCGACGACGATAACCGAGCGGCCCGAGTAGTCCACACGCTTGCCGAGCAGGTTCTGGCGGAAGCGACCCTGCTTGCCCTTGAGCATGTCGGAGAGGCTCTTCAGCTTGTGCTTGCCCGAGCCAGACACGACGCGGCCACGGCGACCATTGTCGATCAGGGCGTCGACCGCTTCCTGAAGCATGCGCTTCTCGTTGCGGACGATGATGTCCGGCGCGCCCAGCTCCAGCAGCCGCTTCAGGCGGTTGTTGCGGTTGATCACGCGGCGGTAGAGATCGTTCAGGTCGGAGGTCGCAAAGCGGCCGCCGTCGAGCTGGACCATCGGTCGCAGGTCGGGCGGGATGACCGGCAGCGCGGTGAAGATCATCCACTCGGGCCGATTACCGCTCTTGCGCAGCGCCTCGATCACGCGCAACCGCTTGGTGGCCTTCTTGCGCTCGCAGTCCGCTCATCGTCTGCATGTCCTGGCGAAGCTGAGTCGCCAGTTCGTCCATGTCGAGCTTCGAAACAACGTCGTAAACAGCCTCGGCGCCCATCGCCGCCCGGAAGACGCCGGCGCATCTTCCATCAGCTCGCGGTATTCGGTCTCGGTGATGATCTGCAGCTGGTGATTCCGTTGATCCGCTTGACGAGCTGATCGGCTTCTGCCTTCAGATCGTTCTTCTGGCTGTCATACTGCATTTCGAGCTGGCGCAGCGAATCGCTGGCCTCGGCCGTGATGGTGTCGGTCTCGGCTCCGGAGAGGGCCGCCGCGCTCTCGATGCTCATGCTCTGCGCGCGCGTCGCGTCTCCTCGAGGGCAGCGTCGCGCATCACATTGAGCGCAGCGACACGGTCCTCGTTCACGGCTTCGCCAGTACGAACGACAACCTGCCCCTGGAAGAGAATCGTCTTCGCCGGCAGACTCGCCGCTGCTGGCTTCCAGCAGATCACGGACCGTCTTGGCCTCAGCCTCGATTGCATCCACATCGGTCTTGAGCTGCTTCTCGATCGCCTCAGTCACCCCCAGCGAGCCCTGGCTCAGCGACTTCACCTCGACATCGCGGGCGCCGGTCAATTCGGCAACGCGCTCCTGAACTCGGCGTCAACCTCAGCGAGTGCCTCGTCATGCGCCTGATGGATCTTCTCGACCATCTCGTCGCGAGCTTCATGATCCACCTCGGTGATGAGGTACGAAGCGAAGTAGAGCACTCGCTCCAGGTTACGCGGCGACATGTCGAGCAACAGTCCGAGCCGGCTCGGCGTCCCCTTGACGTACCAGATATGGGTGACGGGAGCGGCCAGTTCGATGTGGCCCATTCGCTCGCGGCGAACCTTCGAGCGCGTGACTTCGACACCGCACTTGTCACAGACAGTGCCGGCATGGCGAATACGCTTGTACTTGCCGCAGTAGCACTCCCAGTCACGGGTCGGGCCAAAGATTCGCTCGCAGAAGAGACCGCCGTGCTCCGGCTTGAGCGTGCGGTAGTTGATTGTCTCCGGCTTGGTCACCTCGCCGTACGACCAGCTGCGGATGTCCTCTGGCGAGGCGAGGCTGATGCGGATTGCGTCAAAATCGTTCACGTCAAGCGAACGGCGCGAATCCCCTCGGTTGGTCTGTCTCATCGTTTGCATGTGTCGTCTTCTCCGACCCGTGATCAGCTTGTCAGTCAGTCAGTTTGTCAGCCTGGTGTCAGCGTCAGTCAGATCAGCCTGTGCTCTCAAGCTGACCGACTGACACGAGCGGCTGATAGCTAATCAGTCCTCCGTGCGCTCGAAACCGCTCAGGTTGATGCGGTCGAGGTTGGTCAGCAGATCACGCGAGGTGTCCTCGGTGAACTCGACCGTCTGCTCGTCGTCGTTGATGACATCAATCGACAGTCCAAGCGAACGCAGTTCCTTGACGAGCACCTTGAACGACTCCGGTACGCCCGCCTCGTTGATCTCGTCGCCCTTGACGATCGCCTCATAGGTCTTGACCCGGCCGACGACGTCGTCCGACTTGACCGTGAGCATCTCCTGGAGGGTGTGCGCCGCGCCGTAGGCCTCGAGCGCCCAGACTTCCATTTCGCCGAACCGCTGGCCACCGAACTGCGCCTTACCGCCCAACGGCTGCTGGGTGACGAGCGAGTACGGACCTGTCGAGCGGGCGTGGATCTTGTCCTCGACAAGATGTGCCAGCTTGAGCATATAGATGTAGCCAACCGTCACCGGCCGGTCGAACGAATCCCCGGTGCGTCCATCGTAGAGCGTAGACCTCGACCGTCGAGCGGCAGTTCGGCCTCGCCGAGCATCTCTTCGATCTGTGCTTCGGTCCGCGCCATCAAAGACCGGCGTCGCGATCTTGTAAGCCCAGTGCAGCGGCAGCCCAGCCGAGGTGCGTTTCCAGCACCTGACCGATGT
>CAVXOL010000011.1:0-361616 GCA_963763325.1 uncultured Chloroflexia bacterium | reverse complement strand
CCCCAAGGCAGCCAAGACGGCTGAGGATGCGCGACGAGCTGAGCGGGTCTGGCGTTATTGAAGAGGCCAAAGATCAAGTCTTCTATTGCGAACGCAGTATCGAGTCAGCTAAAGAGTCACGTGCTGTGTCTCTAAAACGGGGGAACCAGACGAAGCTGAGCGCATTACCCAGCAGCTAGCGACCGAGTATGAGCCGCAGCTACAAGCAGCCAGCCAACAACTCAAAGTCGCGAAGCACATCAGGGAGGCAACAGAGCCTCGACACATGGTCTGGCGACGCAACGCGCTGTCCGGGCGACCCATGCTGGTTTACCCGGAAATAGACGAGGGCACGTTCATTCTCAAAGCCATTGGCGCGGTCGTCGTGATCTGGGGCATCCTGCTTTTAATCGACAACCTCTGGTAGTCTGGTTGATCCCTCAGCATTTAATCGTCGTCATCCTGCTGCTGCCTCTGCGCGCGATCTGCGCCCAGATGCTGTCTAAAAGCTCCTCGTCCGCAGCGGTGAGCAACGGCCCATTGGCATCAAAATCATAAAGTCCCTCGGGCAGCGGCTCGCGGCGCTTTAATCTCCGTGGCAGCCTGTCATCTCTCTCTAAATGTACTGGTCATACCTTACTCCCTCATTTAGATGTTAGATGTCGCGTGAGCCGATAGTAGCTCGTCGCTGGCCCGTCTATTATTCGCCCAGCTATCGTTAGCATGCCCCTGAGACGCGCTACACAGCCCCGCTACGAGGCGAGAGCAGCACGCACGAGGAATGACACCTTATTTTCGCTACAGGCGATTCTAGGCGTTCATGCTACGTGTTGCTCTACAACGGGGTGAGTTATTCTCCCGCCAGTGATTAAAATCAAAGGGGATCGACGCGCTAATAAAATGCGCTCAGGTATATAAAACATGGCACCTGAGCGCTCTCATCACGCGGCTATCCCTGCGATGCTGGGAGGTGTTTATATTTGCGTGCGCAGCCGATCAGCCGCAGTACCGCGATGGTGGAACCCATCGGCTTAACTGAATTGGCCTGCCCGAGACACCATCTGCACCCGCAGGCGTCCGAAGAGATATTCTGCGTCACCGGCATTGAGGGCGAGAACACTATCGGAGATCGTGTGATCGACGATGTGATAATGGACGAAATAGCCACGGTTCCCACGCAGCAGGTAGGTGGTTGATCCCGTCCGACCGTTGCAGTGATGATCGAGAGCAAGGAGTTGTCCACAGGCCTCGGGATAGCGAGAGTAGGCAACGGGATTCATCACAGGCGTCTGACATTGCTGGCACCTCATGGTCGTGATGACCACCCAAACGGCACCGAGCATGTCGCGTGAATGCGCTGGCGAATAGGACTCTATGATAACAGGTTCAGCGACGCTGCGTGCCCGACGGGCGTATGCACCGCTGTGTATCGTGTCCCATCGCGGCTCCATCCGAGACCCAACAGCGCGGAAACACCGAATAAACTCGGTCGCCGTTGCTAGCCATGCTCGACGTTGTGGGTGCTCGCTTCGATGCCCGCGTTCCCCCGCGCCCGATGTCGGCGTGGTTACTACTACGATGCCCCTGAGAGGCCCGACAGGCCCGTCTGCGGGGTGAGAGCAACACGCATGAGGAATGAGTCCTTCATTTTGCCACAGGCAATTCTAGGCCCTTGCGCGCAACATTGCTCCGCTCGCGAGAGCGCATCTCGACGCCTGAGATTAAATCCAGACGGGATGGCCGCGCCTATAAACAGCTCTCAGATATTAAAGATTCGCCCTACAGCACCCTCGCAACGCAGCTATCCCGTGTCGCTCGCTCCCTTTAAATGCTGGTGCGCAGCCGGTCAGCCGGAGAGAATATTTTATGCCGTCTCCGCCGGGCAGTAATCTCCGCGCAATAAGTTGAACAGCCGTTGGCGATTAAAAAGCACTGAACCGGGGCACCAAAAATAAATACCAGTACAATACATGCACTCATTAATATTCACATATCAACCAGTCTGATTAATTAATTCAGACGAACAAGTTAACTAAATGCCCAGCACTATTCTATTCGATCCTGACGGCGACACGCGGGACGTCATAGCGTGCCAGAACGGCGGAACCTCCAGTTAGACCGGCAAGCAGCGCCATTTGCTGACCAGTCAGCAGTTTGGTCAGCAAAAGCAAAATACCCAGTGCTACTCGGTGGACGAGGCGGGAATTAAAGTAGCCCGGTTTTATTATTTATATAGGGAAAAAGGATTGAAACGGCCACGATAAAGTCCTATGACCGCGAACTCAAAAACCTCTGTCCTCACGGGCGTGTGGGTTCGAGTCCCACCTTCGGTACTCAGTCCTCAGTTTCCGCATGCAGACAGGGAAACGCGCCGAGTTTGCAACTGGCTGCAAACTCGGTGCAAACGGCGGTAGCCGAGCTCGCCCGCCAGGCCGTCGGACCTCTGGCCAGGCGGCGGTTGACGCAGCAGGAGTACCTGAGCCATGCCATTCAGTCCATGGTAAGGGGTCCGTAAACGCTCGCAACCTCATCGGACCCCAATGGCACCACCACCCACACTCCGTAGGTGTGGGGTGGTGAGGTTGCGGGCCGGATGCCTGCTGCGGCGGAATCGACGACTGGACAACATTGCATCTAATGGGTTCCGACATGTTTTAGCGCGTTCTGTAGATCCCGCCCGAACATGTGTGCGCCGTCCGGCCATCGTGCCTTCCTCTGCGTCGCGACGACTGCACACTTCAGCCAAGTGTTGTGACGCCACGGTGTCCTCGCGTTCCTCATCGACCAAGCGTCCATTGGGGAACTGAAGCTCGATCTGCTCCTGCACCTGTCGGTGTCGGTCCATCGCGTTCATCTGGGCAACGCGGTCCTGCTCAGCGGCGCGCATCTCGATCTCCCACTGCTCCAGTTGCCGCATGCCGGCGTCGACCGCGTCCATCTGCGCCGCGGTGCCGTGCCGAACGTCCGATCCGGCGCCCGCGCCAAACTCCGAGCGTTCCGGCGTTCGATCCACGACGCCCACCGCGGCCAGCGCGATCACCGCCACGACGACTGCCCCGATACCGCCTTCTCCAGCCAGTGCTGTCGAACCTGATGCGTGACGTGCATCGTGCGGTCCTTTCTCCTCGCTGCCACCTGCTCGATCTCCACAGTGAACCCGGCGCTTGGGACGCACGAGACAGAAGCGACAGGAGGAGCCACAGGAGTGGCGAAGATGTGGGTGCTAAGATGGAAACGATCACGAGAGCGACAATGAGAAACCGGACCATGGACGCTGAGACACATCGTCATTCGCCGACATCCTGCGCCGCAGGCGCCGCGAGCAGGGCTTGACTCAGGAGGCGCTGGCGGAACTGGTCGGCGTCAGTGTCCGGGCGATCGCCGACCTGGAGCGGGGCGTTAACCGCGCGCCGCAGCGTGACACCCTCGCGATGCTTGCCGACGCGCTTGGTCTGTCGGGCGATGAGCGCGCCGGCTGGGAACGCGAGCGGAGGCGGTGGCGTCGCGTTCGACGCAACCTGCTCCGGGGAACGCGGTCCGGCGTCCTCCGGGCGCTGCCGGCACGCCTGTTCTGCTCCTGCGCTGGCCGGACCGCGAGCAGGCGCTGCTGGGTGACGCGCTCGAGGCGATGCTCAGAGGACAGGGCGGACTGCTGCTCATCGGTGGCGAGGCCGGCATCGGTAAGTCCACGCTCGTCGCGGCGCTCAGTAACCTGGCAGTGGCGCGTGGTGTGCTCGTGCTCACTGGCCATTGTTATGATCTCATGGCGACCCCGCCGTACGGTCCGTGGACTGACCTGCTACGTCACTACCCGTCAGACGATGAGCTACCGCCACTGCCCGAGCCATGGCATGCCGGCGCCAACCTGATCGGCCTCTCCAACCAGGCGGCGCTGTTCGAATTGACCGGCGCCTTCGTCGCAGCCGCCGCTGCGCGACGGCCACTCATGCTGGTGCTGGAAGATCTGCATTGGGCAGACCTCGCCACTCTTGACCTGCTGCGTCACCTCAGCCACAACCTCGCTGGACGCTCCATCCTGTTGGTCGCGACATACCGCGACGATGAAGTGACCCGCTCGCACCCGCTCTTTACGCTGCTTCCGGTGCTGGCGCGCGAGGCCAGCGCACAGCCGATCACGTTGCGGCGCCTGGACGAGCGGGCGCTGCGCGAGATCGTTACCACGCACTATCGCCTGGCCGAGCCTGACGCCGCCCGCTTGGTTGCGCACGTGCAGCACCTGGCGGAGGGGAACCCATTCTTCGCCGGGGAGTTGTTACGCGCGCTTGCCGAGGCTGGCGCGCTGGCGCGCGACGGAGGTCGCTGGCGGCTGGGCGACCTCGGGCAGGCGCAGGTGCCGGTGCTGGTACGGCAGGTCATTGAGCGCCGGCTGGCCCATCTCGGTGACGACGCGCGGCGGCGGCTGGAAGTCGCCGCTGTCATCGGCCACGACGTGCCGGTCGATCTCTGGGTGGAGGCGAGCGGGGAAAGCGACACGCTGCTGGCCGAGACGCTAGAGCGTGCCGTCGAAGCACGATTGATCGATGATCTGGGTGGCGAACGGTTCCGCTTCTCGCACGCGCTCATCCGCCAGACGCTCTACGAGGGACTCGTCTCGCTGCGCCGCCGCGGTTGGCATCGCAAGGTCGGTGACATCCTCGCCGCCTCGGCGCGCTCCGATCCCGACGCGGTCGCCCACCACTTCCAGCAATCCGGCGATCCGCGCGCGTTTGACTGGCTCGTCCGCGCTGGTGACCGCGCCCAGCGCGCCTATGCCATCAGCGCGGCAATCGAGCGGCTGGCGGCGGCGGAGCAACTGGCCGAGCACGACCCAGCGCGCGTCGGGGAGCGAGCCTGGCTACTCTATCGCATTGGCCGACTGTACCGCGACACTCAGTTTCATGTTGCGATAGGGCGCCTCGAGCAGGCCAGGCAGCTGGCGGCGCAGTCGGGCGATGTAATCCTGCAGGCGTTCGTGGCGTTCGACACCGGCCACATCCATTCTTCCATGGGCAACATCGGGCATGGCAACCGACTGATGCGAGCGGGTATTGCCGCGCTTGACGCCATACCGGTTGCCGAGTTCGTTCAGCATCTGGGAGCGCCGGATTGGGTGGCCGACGTGCTTCCCGCACGCGATCTCGATGATCGATCTGACATGCAAGGACTGCTGTCGGTGGCCGATCTCCGGCGAGGGTCACTGGTGCTCTGTCTGGCGGAGGCCGGAGAATTCGACGCGGCGCTTGAGATCGGCGAGCCGCACCTTCAACGGCTGACCGACATGCCCCGGCCAGCAGCCGTCGAATCGTCGTTTGCGGGTACGGGCAGCGGTGTCGGGCAGGCATACCTGGAACGCGGTCAGGTGGAACGGGCGCGTGAGTTGTTGGAGACGTGCGTTCGGATTGAAGAAGCGATCGGCCACTTCCACATGGTTGTAGGAATCAATGCAACCATCCTCACGGAAATCACGCTCGTCCACGATGTGCTCGACCTGAGCGCGCGCGGTCCGATCGCGACACGCATTGGCATGGCGCTGCAGCACGCCCACTTCGACCCACAACAGAGCACGTCCTTCCTCGCCTCGTTGCACATGCTTGAAGGCGACTGGCAGACGCTTGCTCGCGATCTTGGCCCCATTATGGAGACCATGGCGCGGGTATATCCCTCGTGGTGGAAGCCGATCCTCAACCTACCGGAGCGACAGGGCCACTCAGACATCACCGAGCAGCAGGTTCGATTCGCGCTGCCGAACGGCCGGGAGACGCAACCGGGATCGGTGTTCTACACATCCGCCATCGCCACCATCTCAGTCGCCACGCGGCTGGAGTTGCGTCGCGGCAACATCGCAGCCGCACGCGCCTGGCTGGAGACGCGTGATCGCTGGGTCGCCTGGGCCGGAGACGTGCGTGGCCAACCAGAAGGCGAGCTGCTCTGGGCAGAGTACTTCCGCGCCAGCGACGATCCCGACGCGGCTCGGCAGCGTGTCGAACGTTCGCTCGAGCTCGCCGCCGAGCCGCGCCAACCGCTCGCGGTCCTCGCCGCACAACGGTTGCTCGGTGAACTGGACAGCGCAGCCGGTCGCTACAGAGAGGCCGAAGCGTGGCTCAAGCAATCACTCGATCTGGCAACGGCCTGCGCCGCGCCTTTTGAGCGCGCGCTGACGTTGCTGGCCCTGGCCGGATTGCGTCACGCCGCTGGACAGCGTGACGAGGCGAGAACGCTGGCTGCCGAGGTTCGCTCGATCTGCGTCCCGCTTGGAGCGGCACCGACATTGGAGCGCGTGGATGCTCTTGAGTCGATGCTTGACACGGCCTCGGCTGTTCCCTCGCCGATCTCGTCACATCCGGCAACTCCGAGCCATCCCCTCTCCCCGCGCGAGCTTGATGTCCTGCGCGGAATCGTTGCGGGTCACTCCAACGCTGAGATCGCTGGCGGGCTCTTCATCAGCCCCAACACAGTCACCAACCACGTCGCCAACATCATGAACAAGCTCGGCCTCGATTCGCGCACCGCCGTCGCGACATGGGCCGTCCGCAACGGCGTCGAGTGACCGGGAGACCGGCATAGTACGAAACCACTAGTCACCCTCCAGCCGCGATTTAGTAGAACCGTAGGATGTGCGCGCTCCTTCCGAGGCGCATGCTGCAAGCGTGGTAGACGGATCGCCCGCAACCACCGACCAGCAGTACAGAAGGAGACCGGACATGCAGGCAACAACCACGGTTCGACAGACTCGCCCCGGACAGTTCAAGCAGACGATCGTCGCAATCGGGCTGATTGGCAGCCTGGCGGTTGGCGCGGCGGCGATGACCCTGGCGGACGCGCTTCCACTGACTGGCGGATCGAATACGCAGGCCGTCACGTCGCCACAGATCACGTCGGACCAGCTGTACACGCTCGAAGCCGTCGCTGGAGCCTCGCAGATCGACAGCTGGCAGGCACGCTTGCCGCAGGTGACCTCGGATCAGGCGTTCGCCTACGAAGCCAACCTGGATCTTGCGCGGACGATCGACGCTCGCGCGCTAACCTCCGATGAGACGTTCGCGTTTGAGGCGAACCTGGAGTTGGAGCGAGCGATCGACGCTCACGTCATGACGCGGCAGATAACCTCGGACGAGGGCTGGGCACTGGAAGCGTCGCTCATCGCCGAGGCGGCAGCGACACAGCAGTCATCGATGACTCAGCTCACCTCCGATGAGGCCTGGGCGATCGAGCAGGCACAACTGCTCGCTGGCACGTCGGAGCAGCGAGCGGGTCGGTAATCCGCTCCGCTCGATCATGAAGACGCCACTGGCGCCCAAGCGCCAGTGGCGTCTTCATCGTCGTCGCTCTTCAAGGGTGAGTTATCATCACGCCTCGAGGAGCGCTGCCAACCGATCTGCCGCATCGCGCTGCATGTCCATCGTGACGTGTGAGTAGCGGTTCAGCGTCATGCTGATATCGGAGTGGCCGCGCCGTTCCTGCACGATCTATTGATGCTCCCCATTCGCTAGTTCCAGCGTGGACCCTGTGTGCTGATGGGCGCGAATCGGATTCGTAGAACGCCGCCTGTGACTCCAAGATTCTCAAACGATGAGAGCACGGTATTGAGGTGCGCGAGCCGACTGTCATCGTACGAGATATGAGGTCCGTTTCTTGCCAGTGCCGCCGTTGGCCCCCGTAGACGGTTACTCAGGCCGGTGGCGGCCACTGACAAGACAATGTCAAAGTGTGATGTATCCGATATTCGTCACGCACCTCGATCGTGACGCCGAAGGGTTCGGAGAGTTGCATGAACGATTGGAGGATCTCGCGTCCGAGATCGCCGGTCGCCAGACGTGGGATGCCACGGTCTACCGCAGGCTCGTCAAATCCAAGCGTAATCGGATGTAATCGAATCTCGGTCAACTGCCGATCCTCGAACGTGCACAGCGGGAGAACCGTTTCCCAGTAGCGCCGATCGCGGCCAAAGCCTGCCTTACTCTCGGAGATCAATTGCCGCTGCATGATGCCGGCTGGTTGAGTCAGCTCCCAGCCCAGTGTTTCGTAGTCATCAGCCGGCATTCGTCGCATGAGCTCCGGCTGGAAGATGAAGTTACCGACCGAGTAGAAGATCGGTTTGCCCTTATAGATCTCCATCCCACGCAGCAGGTGTGGGCCGTGCCCAATGACCATGTCGGCTCCGGCATCGACCATCGCGTGGGCGAACTCGATCAGGAAATCGGCCGGCTCGTCCTTGTGTCTGCCCTGCTCGTGGGCGTGAATGCTCGCCAGCGTCAGGTGCGACACCTGTGCGGCCTCACGGACCGATTCCGCGTTGCCCTCCAGATCCTTCGCGTGCGGTTCCGTCCTGATACCGAATTCCTCGCCGACGATGAAGGAGCGCTCTGCAAACTGCAACTCGCCCTCACGCTTCGGCGGCTGGCGGAAGCCCATGTCGATTCCCAGCTGCCGTTGCTCCTCAGCGCCAGTCCGCTCGGCGATCCTCCGGACCGCATCATAGTGCTCCTGATCGACGACGTAGAGCGTGTCGTAACGCTGGGGGTTGAGGCCAGGTCGGCCGGGAGTATCGTGCTTCTGAGCACCGGCTCGCTGACCCGGCGCAAACGAGGACGCGCAGCCCATCAGGCCAACCCGGCCGGCTGGCGTGTCCAGAAAGACCGGCAGGCGCGCATCGGCGAGCGTACGACCCGCTCCAGCACAGGTGAAGCCGAGGTCCGCCAACGTGTCAATCGTCGTCAGGCAGCCGTGCTCGCCATAGTTCATCGTGTGGTTGTTCGCGAACGCCGTCAGGTTGAATCCGAGCTGCATCAGGTCACGCGCCACGAGCGGATGGGCTGAGAGATTGCCACCCCCTGACTCGACGACTGGGTGGCCCTGGTAGTTGCTGAGGACCATTTCCATATTCGTGAAGGCGACATCGCACGAGCGGATCAACTTGAGCATGTTCTGAAACTCGGGATCACGGTACTCTGGCATCCGGGTCGTGATCAGCGCATCTCCAGTCGCAGTCGCCACGATGCGTCGCGACATTCGTTCCATCCCTCCCTGGTCAGCGGCAAGAGCTCGTTTCGGGCGCGATGATGACCCTCACGGTCCTGGCCGTCAACTAGACCGGCGACGGAATCTGAAATACTTTCGATCTTTATGAGTAGGAATAGCGCTGGCGTCAGAGGTTTCGCGTGACTGCCTACGAGACCAGTTGTTCCACAAGCCGACGGGTTGCCTCCGACTGCGTGTCCATCCTGACATGAGAGTAGCGGTTGGATGTCATGCTGATGTCGGAGTATCCTAGTCGGTCCAGCACGAGTGTCGCGGCCACGTGGAGCAGGTCGTGAAACCGGATGCGCGGCACGCCGGCTTCCGGAGTAAGCAGTGCCGACCACCGCATACGAGCGGCGATTCAACGCTTCGATGTCATTCAGGGTTAGGAAGCGTCAGAGGCTGGCGAGGTCCTGGTCAGCGCTGTCAGAATCGCGGACAGAGCGGTCACGCAGCGTCTGAGCGGCACGGCGCCCGATCAGCCCGCCTGCCACCGCAAGTGCGATGAGTTCGGGGACATGCGAGTCGTCGCTCGCTCCTGCGGGTACAGTCGACTCCGGAAATGAGCCGCTCGTGCCGCCACCGCCGGTGGACGGAAGCGACGGAAACGATGTTGAAGGTGATGAAGGATCGTTCGGCTCGGTCGTTGAAGAGTCGACCGGAGTCGCAGTCGCTGGTGAGCCTGAAACTTGTGCCAGCGCGCCGGGGACCCCCAGGGCGCGAAGGCTCGGCTTCACGTACGCAGCGGCTGCAACGCCGGTGCCGGCTGCAACCGCGCCCTTCAGGAACTGCCGTCTGGTGGACTGAAGTCCTGCGCCGTCCTGCATGTCCGATCAGCCCCATTCAGCCCGTGCATGCGAAATTCACGGGCCCAGCTCAAGAACCGTGTCACTTAAATTCGTGAATTGTGATTCAGCATCACACCTTCTCATGATTTTCGCTGGTCCCGGTGAAGATGCTAGCGACGACAGTGTTGAGAACACGTATCGATACGACGATGTACGGCGACACCGTAAACGCAACGCCGTTGATTCACCATCAACGTTCGCTGAGTGCTTCGCCGCGTAGCCCGATTGGCACATCTGGCCGATAATCCGGACGCAGCAATCGCAACGGATGCTGGTTGCCAGGGGATGCAGATGGAGGACCACGTGTCACAACTCTCACCAGAACAACTGAACGCGCTGCGACGAATCGACAGTCCGTCGATTGCCAACGCGATCGAGACGTTTGAATTCCGCCCGCGTGTCGCAGGCTACGTCGGCTACGACATCCGCTGCATCTATCCGCAACTCCCACCGATGGTCGGCTACGCGGTGACCTGCACCGTCGACAGCACAACCGAAGGGCGAGTTGGGATTGGCTTTCAGAAGCTGTACGAGATCCTTGAAACCGCTCCAAAACCGGCCGTCGTCGTCATGCAGGATGTCGGGCAGGATCGCCTCCACAGCTGCCATGCTGGCGAGGTAATGAGCACGACGATGAAGCGGCTCGGCGCGATCGGGATCCTGACCGATGGCGGGTTGCGCGACGTGCGTGAGGTGGCGGCGCTGGGTGGGTTCCACTACTTCTGCGCCGGGTTGGTCGTATCGCACGGCAACCCGATCTGCGTCAGCGTCAACACCGAAGTGACAATTTCCGGAATGGTCGTCCAGCCCGGCGACCTGTTGCACGGCGACGAGAACGGGGTCGTCCTGATTCCCGACCAATGCGCGGGCCAGGTTGCCGAGGCGGCCCACCGTATCTGGGCGCGGGAGGAACAAACCATTCGGAACGTCATGGACCCAAGCTACACCGTTCGTGGCAAAGACGAGCTCAAGCACTGACGACCACTGTTCGAACGATCGACGGCAGGCATCTCCAGGAAATACGACGAAGCGCTGAGGGTGTCAGGGTTGCGGAGCAGCCGCCCTGACGCCAACTCAGCGCCTCGTCGCGAGGTGCCGTGGTGACCTGTCTTAGGTCGTCGTGGTGGTCGTGGTCGTCGTGCCGGTCGTACCGGTTGTCGTGCCGGTCGTCGTCGCGGTCGTCAGCCAATTGGTGACGGCCGTCCAGTCTGGCGTGGTGGTCGTGCCGGTCGTTGTGTCGGTCGTGCCCGTCGTCATGTAGCCGGTCACGTCGTTGGTGGTGGTGTCGGTCGTCGTTGTTGTCGTCGCCGTCGTGAGAATGCGATCGAGCAACGTTTGCTGAGTCGTTGTCAGCGTTTCCCGCCAGGTCTGGAGCGTCTCGACGAAATTCGTCGCGTCCGTCGTTGTAGTATTGGTCGTCGTCATGTAATTCTCCTTTGCCCAAGAAGCCCTGAGAGAACTGCTGCTCCGTAATTGGCAGACTAGCACCTCTATTCGGCACGGTCAACGCACCACTTTACTCATAACCTGTATTGTTCGATACCGCCCGACTGTACTCCATATGACACGCTTATCTTGTGATTCGCATGTTGCATCGGATCGTGATTCGGGAATCGGGATTCGGGGCTGAAAGACATCAGCGTCGCGGGAGGGACTCGCGAATCATCCCGGCCCCGAATCCCGATTCCCGATTCCCAACCCATCGTTGACTGTCCAGAGAATCATCTGTTACGATCCGCCCATCGGTCGATCCAAGTATCAACTCCTCGGTGCCAGATGGTTTCCAGGAGTTGTACCGACGCCAGTAATCGGTTCGCGCTGCTTCCAGCGAAAGCTGTAACTCATGCGAGTGTTTCATAGAGGTCGTCGGACGCTGCCCATATTGCTCGCGTTCGCCATCGGCTGCGCCGGGGCATTCGGCATGCTGGCCGGCACCGTCGCGCAGTCGGAAACGACCGTCGAGATCTACGCATCCGGGCTGATCAATCCAAAGGGAATGGCCTTCGCGGACGATGGCACGCTCTACGTCGCCGAATCCGGCGCGCCAGGCGATGTGATGGTGCCGCTGCCGGTCAACTTCGGCGGAGAGGGACCAATTGGGACCAACGCCCGCGTTTCGAAGATCCCACCTGGCGGCGAGCGCCAGGACGCGATCACCGGCCTGCCCAACATCGGTCTCTACGGCGGCGTCGAGATGCTTGGAGCCGGCGCCGTCACCAACCTCGATGGCCAGCTCTACGAAGTCGCCGCCGGTCACATGACGATCTCGCCCGAGCTCTCGCGCATCAACGCCAACGACGAGCTTGAGCCAATCGCCGACATCGGCGCATTCAATAAGGAGAACCCGCCACCACCGAGCAACGGTGACGCCGTCCCGCTTGGCAACCCATATGACCTGGTCAACTCGGACGGCAACCTGTACATCACCGACGGCAACTTCAACCGCGTCCTGAAGGTCACCCCGGAAGGCGAGATCAGTATCTTCGCCGCCTGGGAATTCAGTCCGGTGACCGTTGGCGCAGCCGTCGGACCAGACGGCAGCATCTACGTCTCTCAATTCAGTCCGGCTCCGTACACGCCCGGCAGCGCGAGGATCGACAAGATCGACCTCGACGGGACGATCACCGAAGGCGTCGTCACGAACCTGACGACCCCGATCGATGTCGCCTTTGCGCCGGATGGAACGATGTACGTCCTGCGGTATTCGGCCGAGTTCTCGCCAGAGCAGAAACGCTACATCGCGTTTGGCGGCGAGGTGCAGCGTGTCCTGGAAGATGGCTCGATCGAGCCGGTCGTCACCAACCTGGTGTTCCCATCGGCGATGGAATTCGGCCCTGATGGAGCGCTCTACGTCGCCAACTATGGCAATGAAGCCAATGATGGACAGGGGCAGATCCTCCGGGTCGTCCCCGGCGAAACCGCCGTCGCGGGGCCAGACGTTCCTGAACCAGACGAAACAGGGTCCTATGCCAACGTCCAGCCGACGGTTCCGCCGCTGGAAGGTGTTGAGCCGGTCGGTGAGATCACGATTGTCGAGCCGCAGGACGCGATGCAGTGGGGCTACGATCCAGCGACGATCACGATCGAGACCGGCCAGGCGTTGACGTTCACCAACGGAGGACGAATCGCCCACACCGCGACCGCCAACGATGGCGGCTTCGACACCGGCCTGCTTGAGGGTGGCCAATCGGCGACGATCCAGTTTGACGAGCCTGGGGAATTCGCCTACTTCTGCCAGCCGCACCCGTGGATGCTTGGGACAATCATCGTCGAAGGTGAGCCGAGCGGCGATGCGGCACCGGCAGCCGCACTCGCGGACGAGCCTGACCCACCGTCGATCTCGTTCGCTCGTGCCGCGATCTTCGCCGGGATCTTGATCGCGCTCGTCTTTGGCGCCGCCTATCTGATGCGACGGCAGGACCATGTTGTCGTTGAAGAACCTGCCACGCCGGCCGCCGACGGCCCTGGAGATTAAGCGACGCCGGTTCTGCTCGAACACCACTCGCAGGAGGACGATATGGTCAGCGAATCAGCAGCATCAGGGTATAGCCCGGAAATCGGCGCCTGGATCGGCGAGATGATCGACCGTGCGTCGGAGATCCGCCTCACGGAACTGCTGAGCGGGCATCCCGACGCCGTCTACTCAACGCTCGACCGCAACGGTGTCACAACTGTTGTCGTGCGGACGCCGGCGCTAGGTGAGGAGCAACTCATCAATCTGATGAAGTTCCGGCTGGCGCAGTACCTCGCCGTCAATTTCGTCGACCCCGCGATGGTGTTTGCCGAGCAGATCGAGCACGAACCCCGCTCCGGCGTTTCGGACAACGATATCCATGTCATCGCGCTCGCGGCTGATTCCGGCGAGATTCTCTGCTACGCGGCCGTCAAGGCGCCGCCCGACGCCCCGCCTGGCACGACACTGCGCGACAAGGAGCGCCCACACTTCCCCGTTGAAAAGGTCCATGGTTTCGGGGTCTACGGGCGGCTGCGGGTTCTGCCCGACCTGCCGGTCGCAAAGCTGCGCGAAGTCGGACGGTTCGTGAAGAACCAGCGGCTGGCTACGCTCGACGAGCTTGGCGCCCGTGCTCCGGTCGAGGTCGGTGTCGCGCTCTTCCGCTCGTTGGCCGGGCCGCTGCGGCTGGAGGTGGACGCGATCATCGGCGATCTCGAAGAGGGGGTCGCAAAGCAGAACCTGGACTTCTTCCATGCACCGATGGTTGTCATCCATGGAACGGTGCCCTACGAGGCCGAGGCGTCCTACTTCTTCCCGCGCTACCAGTTCTGCACCGTCTACCCGTTCGCCGCGCTGGCGACCGACATCTCACAACAGATGCTCTCGCGGCTGGATGCGATCGAAGCTGCCCTCGCCCTGCCCGGCAAGGCCGGGCTGCTGTCGCTCTTCCGGCTCAAGCGCGATGTCGTCGATACGCGCAGCACCCTGATTCCTCATGAAGGGCTGGCGCCGCTGACCGACGCAAACCTGCCACAGAAGGGCGTTGCGATGGCCAGCCGGCGGCAGATGCTCGACCTGGCCAGTCAGCTCCGGCAGACCGACCTGTTCGCGGGACTCTCGGTCGCCGAAGCGACCGTCCTCGGGACGTTCATGGAACGCGTCACGGTAGGGGCCGGTGACATCATCGTCCGACAGGGAGACACCGGCGACGACATGTATCTGATCGAATCCGGAACGGCTGATGTGAAGATCGGCCGTGGCCTGGCGGAAGGTGTCACCGTCGCGACGCTCGGCCCAGGCGATTTCTTCGGTGAGATCGCACTCCTGACCGGCGAGGAAAGGATTGCCGATGTCGTTGCCGCCGAGCCGATGACGCTACTGCGTCTCGACCGCGACAGTTACGATCGCTATCTCACGCACACCGCCGAGGTGGAGCAGCAGATGACCCGCGCGGCAATGTCGCGCACCCGTGAAACGACGCGCCGGATGATCGCAGGCAGCTAACGCTGGTTGTGTTCGAACGATACGCACCATCTGGGATGAAGGGCACGCCATGACGACGTTCTATTCCTGGATCGCGCGGACGACCTATCGATACAAGTGGTGGCTGCTGGGGCTCTGGGTGCTCGTCTTCGCAGTCGCGGCAGTCGGCGCGCGCGCGTCGGAGCACGCCATGAAGGTGGGCGGGTTCAGCCTGCCTGGCACCGAATTCCACTCGGCCTCGGAGGTCCTCGCCGACGACCTCGATCTCTCATCCGACAAAGCGGCGCTCGTGGTCTTCCATTCCGATGAACTGCTGGTGACCGAAGCACCATTCCATGCTGCCGTCGAGTCGGCAGTTCAGGCGCTCGCCGCGCAGGAGATCGTCACCGAGGTTGAGTCATTCTACGAGACCGGCATCCCGGACATGGTCAGCCCCGACAACCACACGACCTATGCCTGGGTGACGCTTGATGGCGACGAGAACCTGCTCGAAGAAGAGACGCCGCATCTGCGCGAGCTGATCCACTCAGACACGATCGAGACATATCTGATCGGCAACGCGGCAGTCAACTACGATATTGAGAAAGCCAGCGCCGAGGATCTGGTCCGCGTCGAACAGTTCACCTTTCCGATCGTCTTCATCCTGCTGGTGCTCGTCTTCGGCTCGTTGGTTGCAGCCGGCGTGCCGCTCATCCTGGGCCTGGCGACCGTCCTGATGTCGCTCTCGGTCCTCTGGATCGTCGCTCAGTTCACCGATGTCTCGATCTTCGCCCTCAACACGGCCTCGATGATCGGCCTCGGCCTGGCGATCGACTTCTCGCTGATCATCGTCAGCCGCTTCCGGGAGGAGCTGGCGAACCGCAGCGTCGAGGAGGCGTTGGACGTCACGCTCCAGACTGCTGGACGCTCGATCACGTTCTCAGGCGTAACGCTGGCGCTGACGATGTCGGTCCTGACCCTCTTCCCGATTATGGTGATCCGTTCGATCGCGCTGGCAATCGTCGTCGTCGCCGTGACAGCCATCCTGTCCGGTCTGTTCCTGCTGCCAGTCATGCTGGCGCTACTTGGCAATCGGATCAACAGCATCCCTGTTCGGCTGCCGTTCATGAAGGGTAGTAGCGAGGGCAAGTGGTATCGCTGGGCGATGCGGGTCATGCGCCGACCCTGGGTCAGCCTCGCGGCCGGTTTGCTGATTCTCGGACTGCTGGCGTTGCCAGCCTTCTGGCTCGAGCGCAGCGGGGTGACGGTCGATACGCTGCCAGAGAGCTCGGAATCTCGCCAGGCATTCGAGCTGGTCCAGCGCCAGTTCGGCCCCGGCGAGCCGACGCCGGTCTTCATTGTCGTCGAGACAGCCGCCGCGGGAGACATCTGGCAGCCGGAGATCCTCGAAGGGGTCTACGACCTGCACGAACGGCTTGAAGACGACCCGCGAGTCGCTCGCGTCCAGTCGCTCGCCAGCCTGATCCCCAACCCCTCTCGCGAGTGGATGCTTTCGCTCTCGCCGGCATCGATCGGTGCGAACAGCGATCGCCTCCGAATTGCCGAGCGGCTGGTTAACATCGAGAATGACGACACGCCGGATGTTCCCGTCGATGGCGAGAGCACGACGACGGTCGTCATCGCCTATCCGGTCCATGAGGATACCGACGAAGAGACGATCGCGCTGATGCAGGACCTGCGCTCCGACGCCGAGGTCTGGGCGCCCGGATTGTCGGCCGGGAGGGTGCTGGTCGGTGGCTCGGTTGCCCAGCACTACGACTTCGACCAGGTTGTCTACGACCAGTTCCCGCTCCTGCTGGGGTTCAGCCTGCTGGTGACGTTCGTGATCCTGATGATCTTCTTCCACTCGGTCATCCTGCCGATCAAGGCGATCCTGCTCAACCTGGTCTCGATCGTCGCTGCCTATGGCGTCCTGGTACTGGTCTTCCAGTTCGGCATCGGTGATTCGCTGATCGGCCTTGACTCGATCGGCGCGATCCTGTCGTACACGCCGGTCCTGCTGTTCTCGATCGTCTTCGGCCTCAGCACCGACTACGAGGTGTTCCTGCTGACACGTGTCCGCGAGTATTACCTCCAGGGCAAGTCAAACGAGGAATCGGTCGCACTCGGTCTCGACCGGACGGCCGGCATCATCACGGCTGCCGGCTTGATCATGATCGCCGTCTTCGGCTCGTTCGCGCTGACCGGAGTCCTCGTCATCAAGGAGATCGGCTTTGGCCTGGCCGTGGCCGTCCTGATTGACACGACACTCGTCCGGCTCGTACTCGTCCCGGCATCAATGAAGCTGATGGGCGACAAGAACTGGTGGATGCCGAAGGTGCTCGACCGATTCGTGCCACAAATCGACGAAGGAGAGTCGGTCGTGACGCGCCGCTCCCGTACCGGGAGCCGCCGGCGGCCGATAGCGCGCAGCTGACTCGTTAACCTGGGCCGAATGGCCCCGCAACAGGGAGGGACGCCAATGTCGTCATCTGGAAGCCAGCCACGCGCCCTGCTCTCGGCGACGCCCGAGAACAACGCCGGAATCCACCGCCTCTCGACCGGCGAAGAGGTCTACCTGCCGTCGCACGATGAGCTCTACGCCGAGCTGACGTTACGCAATAAGGGTCTGATCTCGCTGGCCGAGCAGGAAACGCTGCGCAGGGCGACGATTCTGGTCGCCGGTTGTGGTGCGGTCGGCGGCGCGACGATCGAGCCGCTGCTACGGGCTGGCGCCGAGCATTTCATCCTGGCCGAGCCTGGGACGTACGAGTACAACAACGCCAACCGCCAGAACATGCGTATCCAGGACATCGGCAAGAACAAGGCGTCGGCCTTCGCCGAGAAGATGCCCGATATCAACCCGTTCGCCCAGTTCGAGGTCCACACCGACGGCATCACCGAGGCCAACGTCGCCGACCTTGTCGGGCGGGCCGACCTGATCATCGACGGCGTTGACGTCACCGAGCCGCCAGCGTTGCAAGCGAAGTTCGCGCTGCATCGCGAAGCAAAGCGGCTCAAGAAGCCGATCATCGGCGGCTACGACATCGCTGGCGCGCAGTGGACACCGATCTACGACTATCGGAAGTCCAGCCAGAAGCTGCTCGATGGCAAGATCTCAGAGACGGACCTGCCCGGCCTGACGCCGATGGGCTTCCTCTCGAAGGTCATCTCACCGCTCAAGATCCCGATCGAGATGATTCCAGAGATCGAGCGGCAACTGATCGGCCAGTCGGCCTCGATGCCGCAACTTGGCTACACGGCGCTTCAGTTCGGGGTCCTCGTCGTCCGGCTCGCATTCGATGTCCTGATGGAACGACCCGTCAAGAAGAACGCCATCATCGACGTCAACGCCGAGGTGCGTTCAACAAAGGATCGCCTCTCGCTGGCCGGCAAGCGGCTGGCGATGCTGTATGTCGTCAACAACCGGATGAAGGCGCTCAAGCGCGACGGTCGCCTCGGCGTCTACTCCCCGCTCGAAGACGAGACGTTCGGCGAGTTGCGGCCCTACATGCAGGAGCAAAGCTGGCAGGCTGGCGATGTCATCGTCCGTCAGGGCGACCCCGGCGACACGTTTTATGTCATCGTCGACGGCAAGGTCAGCGTCGAGCGTAGCGACGCATCATCGACCAACGGCGGACAGGTACTTGCCCAACTCTCCAACGGCGACTTCTTCGGCGAGATGGCGCTGCTCTCCGACGAACCCCGCAACGCGACCGTCACCGCCGTCTCCGCCTGCAAGACGCTCAACCTGACCCGCGAGGCCTTCGAACAACTTCTTGAAGGCAGCCGCGCCGCCGCAAAACAGATCCCGAAGACGGCCGAAGATCGACAACACGCGTAACGGGAGTACGCGCAATACAGCCATGCTCCGGTCGAACGGTGTAGGTGAGGAGCAGGGCCGGCACAAGGCACGGCCCTTACTTCATTCGATACATACTCAATCGGATCAGCGGGAGAGTTTCTTCGCAACCAGCGCGAGCACCGCAACAGCACCCACCCCGGCGCCGACGATCTTGCGGTTGACGGCGGCCCAGAGGGCGGCCTTCATGATTGGCGTTTCGGAGGCACTGAGCGGCGGAAGCAGGCCCATCTGGCGCAGGCCGGCGGCGGCGTCCAGCAGGTACCAGTCATTGACGAACTTGCCATCCCGCATCTGGACCATCCCGATACCGGGTATCTCCAGCCGCTTGCCGGTTGCCGGAATACCCATAAATGGACCGAGATGCGTGCCGCGGATCATCCATCGCTCGGAGACCTGATCACCCCGCACAAACTTGTGTGTCACCTCGAAATTAAGGTCCGGGATGGCGGTGAACAGCATTCGCAGGAACGCGCGTACTTCGTCCTTGCCCTGGTAGGTCTCTTCCAGGGCGACATTGCGCCAGGTGATGTCGTCGTCGTAAAACGCGAGCATCCCTTCGATGTCCTGCGTGTTCCAATACTGCAATACGTCAGTCACCGACCGCAGGTTGCGCTCCTCGGTCGCGGTCAGTGCTTGATTCTCGGCAGCGCCTGCATCAGCGATCACGGGACCACCTCTCGCAACTCTAGCGGAATGTCATCAACGCGCCAGCCACGGAAGGGCCAACGGCGATGGGGCGGATAGTGAGGCGAGTATCGAGTCTCAGTCTGTGATTGTCAACGGCCCTCACGACGCCTTGAGAATGCCCGGATCGGGATGCGCATCGCGTATGTTGACACGTTTCCACCGCTGGTCTACAGTACCGATGTTCCTGGCTAATGCGACGGTTACGAGTAGGTCGCAACCCGACGGACAAGGCGCAATGTCCTCGTGCCACGTCCGGCGACCGGCTCAAAAGCCTCGCCGTCGCCAGCCGATCAGGCAGTGGCTTAGCCCTGCACCGGGAGAGCGAGGGACTCATTGAGCGTGTCACCGATATCCGATAGTGCTTCCTACGATGCGATCGTGATCGGCTCTGGCGCAGCCGGTCTGGCCTGTGCAGCGCGGATGGCCCAGACGGGTCTCAAGGTCGCGCTCCTTGAGAAGAACCCCTGGCTCGGAGGTTACTCGCACGGCTTCTCGAAAGACGGGTTCTACTGGGACCACGGCGGCCATATCTTCCTCGCCTACCGGCTGGACGGCCAGGCACGCCAGGTCTTTCAGGAGATGGGTCTCGACAAACGGGTCGAGATGGTGCCCGATAAGCACGACTACCGCTGTATCTTTCCCGACGAGTCTCTGTCGATCACAGCTGACATCAGCGAGGCAGCCGATGTCTTCGCCTCCCGCTTTCCGGAGGAGCGCGACGGGATCACGAAGGTCCTGCTCATCATGGAGAGCCTGATCGACGAAGTCGATATGTACGTCCCGTCGTTCCACGTCCAGAAGAAGCCGGGGCAGCGGCGGCTGCTCGACCCGATCAAGGAGCAGTTTCAGCGACCTCGTCTCTCATCGAGCGTCGCACCCCTCCTTCGGGCAACGAAGATTCCAGGCGGCAACCTGACCAAGTACCAGTCGTGGACGCTGTCGCAATTGCTGGATGAGCACCTGAAATCGCCGCGGCTGAAGGCGTATTTCTCGCAGCTCTCGGCCGGGATCGGTGCGCCGCCAGGTAAGCTCTCGGCGGTCATCGCTGGCGTCTTCTTCATCCACGCATTGCGGACGCAGTGGATGCCACAGGGTGGATTCAATACCCTCGGCGTTGCCCTCTCGGAGATGATCCAGGAGTGGGGCGGCGACGTCTTCACCGACGCAAAGGTCACGCGGATTACGACCGACGGAGGTCGGGTTACAGGCGTTGAGACTGAGGACGGCCGGCAGTTCACCGCCAGGGCCGTCGTCTCGGCCTGCGACGCGCGGACGACCTATCTCTCGATGTTGCCGGCCGATGTCGTCCCGGAGCGATTGCGCCAGCGGCTGCCAGAAATGGACCTCTCGCCCTCGATCTTCCAGGTCCACCTCGGCGTCGACATGGATCTGGAGCCGTACCGTAAGGACATCAAGCGGCTGAACTTCATTTACCCATACGACGACATCGACAAGGCGATGGCGCAGTTCCCGGCTGGAAACGTCGAGGATGCCGCCTTCTTCCTCTACGTTGCAACATTCCACCAGCCGGAGATGGCGCCACCCGGGAAGCATTCGTTGAAGCTCGAGGCGTACACCACGCTGGGCGCGAAAGGAATCGATTGGGAGCGCGACAAGGAGGACATCGCGAAGGTGTTTATCCGGCGCGCAGAGCAACTGATACCAGATCTCGGTCAGCATATCGTGACGCAGGCACTCCGCACGCCGCAGGATCTGCATAACGACACCGGTAATTCGGAGGGCGCGTTCGCCGGTTGGGCGTTCACGCCGGAACTGCTCTCTCGTGAGCGACCATCGCAGCGTTCACCGGTTCCGGGTCTGTACCTCGCCGGCCACTGGACAACTCCGACGGCCGGCGTCCCGTGGGTGATGGTGTCCGGCTTCAATACGGCTGGACTGGTCAAGGCTGATCTGGGGAGCCAGCGCTCGCGAGTACACGCCGTGAAGGGTGCGATGAAGGGCCGGACGGAGGCCGGACGCAATGGCACAACAACCGGATCGTAGCAGTGGAACTGACTCAACCAACCTCGTCGCTAAGGTCAACATGCCGCCAGAAGACGAGCAGGCAGATGCCGTTGACTGGCAAACGCCCGCTCCGACCAGCGGCGACGGCGCTACGCAGCCCGACTCAGCACCGACCAGGGCCCCGATTGCCCAGGCGGTACCGCTTGGGCTGCTTGCAGTGATCGTCATTGCCGTTTCGATGTTTCTGATCCTACAGGGAGTCTTCGAAATGATCCCCGATTGACATCGCACGACGCGCCACGACACCCGTGAATCGACGCTGAACAGATACTGATGCCCGAGGTCTCCCGGCTGGGCGAGGAGCACAGAGAGATGAACGATCCATTTGCCCGCTACGGGGCTTTCATTTACCGAACCCGCTGGATGGTCCTGGCGATCTGGCTCGTCATTCTCGTTGTCTGCGGGGCGCTTTTCGCGCCGAAAGCCGGCTCGGTGCTCAAGGCCGGCGGAATTGAAGACCCGGATTCAGAAGCAGCCGAGGCAACGCGCATCCTCGAAGAGGAGTTCAACAACTCGGCCCTCAACAACGCCGTCATCGTCTATCAATCGGACGAACTGACTGTCGACGATCCTGTCTACCGTGACGCGGTCGTTTCCAATGCTGAGGCGATTGCTGAGGTTGAGGGCGTGTCGAGCGTCGTCACGTTCTACACGATTGGCGACCCAACGCTCGTGTCTCAGGACCGGCGGACGACGGTCGTCATCATTTCACTGGAGGGCGACGAGGGCGAGGCGCAGGAGATCGTTCCTGACGTGCGCGACGCGATCGTCGATGTCGAGGGTATCGAGCACTACGTCACCGGAACACCAGCGATCAACCACGACTTTCAGGTGACCAGTGAAGAAGACCTCCGACGATCGGAAATGGTGACGATCCCACTCGTCCTTCTGCTGCTGGTCCTCACATTCCGAACCATCATCTCGGCCGCTGTCCCGCTTGCATTAGGTGCTGCGGCGGTCGTCACGGCGCTGTCGATTATCTACTTCATTGGCTCCCGAACGGATCTATCCATCTTCGCGCTCAACGTGGCATCGATGATCGGGCTCGGACTCGGAATCGACTTCTCGCTGATCGTCGTCAACCGCTTCCGCGAGGAGTACGCGCTGCGCAAGGACGCACAGCTGGCAACAGCGTTAACGATGGCGACGGCTGGCCGATCGATCACCTACTCCGGAATCACCGTCATCCTCGGCATGGGCGTGCTGACCGTGATGGTCAATCTGGTGGTCGTCCGCTCGATCAGCCTCGGCGTCATGCTGGTGGCACTGACCGCGCTGATCGGTGGTGTCACGCTCCTGCCCGCGCTGCTCGGCATCCTCAACCATCGGCTTGAGTGGCTTCGGGTCCTGCCAAAGCGCAAGAAGCAAGCGGAGAACACCGGTTTCTGGTATCGCCTCAGCCACGCGATCATGGATCGCCCGTGGGCATGGCTCTTCGTCTCGATCGCGATTCTGGCAGTGATTGCCTGGCCAGCGCGCAATCTCGAGATGCTCGGGTCCACTCCGGGGCTGCTCCCAAGCGAAACGGAGTCAGTCCAGGGTGTCACGATTCTCAACGAAGAGTTCGGCGAGAACCTGCTGACTCCTATCCAGATCGTCATGCAATCCGACGAGCCGGATGGCGTGTTCACGCCTGAGTTCCTGACCGCGCTGGATGAGTTCACCAACATCCTGAACGCTGACCCGCGCAGTTCGCAGGTACAGTCGCTTGCCACCTTCATGGCCGCCGAGCCACGCGAAGATGGGCGCTGGTCGCGCATCACACGCAACGACTTCACGCCCTTCCCACCGATGGACCCGAACGACCCAACAGCCCTCACCCAGGGCATCAAGATCAATCCATTCGTCGACGTCTGGGTGGATGAAGTTCCGCATACCCCAGCCTACTTCGGCTTCGGCCAGTTCAACTTCGACGCTGGAGAAAGTCACCAGTTGCAGGTTACGCCGGCGCTACAGGTCTACCGTGTCAACACCGGGAATCTCCAGGTGCAGGCCGGTGGTCCGGTCACATTCTGGCCATTCAGTGGCTTCGCCAATCCGGATTCAGGCCAATTGATCACGGATGGCTCGGTCATCACACTCGCAGCCGGCGACCAGCTCGTCGTTCCGGACCAAACGCCGATCACGATCACGGCTGTCGATGCAGTTGACATGTTGACGGTGATTGCGTTCCATGTCCGCCCGGGCGTCGGTGCTCAGGACACCTGGACCGAGGGTAACCCAACCTCTGACCCATTCGCAGGCATTGAGCGGGTCGTTATCGGCGGTGGTCTCGGTAACACCTTCCCGAATGGCCGGACCAACATCAAGCTCGAGCTGGCGCTGACCGACGCCAATTCAGTCTTCCCGCGCCACCTCCATCCCGGCCCGGAGTTGATCGTCGTCCAGGAAGGCGTGTTAACGATCCACTCATCTCCGGAAATGGTCATGACCGGCGCCGATGGTACGGTCCGCGAGGGCGAGTTCGACGCTCCAATCGAGCTGACTGTTGGCGGCAAGGCGGTTGTCCAGGGCGAAGGAATCCATCGCGCCGAGAACCTGACCGACCAGCCCACGAACATCTGGTCGCTACGTTTCCTCGACGCTGATGAAGTCCCGTTCACGCTGATCGGCACGACCGAACTCGCCAACCAGTTCGTCAACCTCAGCGGGGAAGCCAATTCGGCCGTCCTGAACGTGACATCACCGTACGATCCGTACGACGACCGGCACGAGGATTTCGTCCGTGAGATTCGGAGTCTGATCGCACCAAGCGTCGCCGGGATGGAGAACTACGAGGTATTCGTCGGCGGACAATCAGCCAACTTTATCGACTTCAGTGAGTCGCTCTACGGCCAGTTTCCGCTCCTGGTCGGGGCGGTCCTGCTGCTGACGTACATCATCCTGCTGATGTTCTTCCAGTCAGTCTTCCTGCCGCTCAAGGCCATCCTGATGAACCTCGCGTCGGTACTGGCAACCTATGGCGCGCTCGTGATGATCTTCCAGTATGGCTGGGGCGACTCGCTGTTCGGCTTTGAAAGCCTGGGCGCGATCGGTGTCGTGACGCCAGCGATTCTGTTCGTCATCCTCTTCAGCCTCTCGACCGACTACGAGGTCTTCATGCTGTCGCGGGTGAAGGAGTATTACCACGAGCTTGGTGACAACGAAGAGGCTGTCGCATCCGGCCTGCAGCATACGGCGGGTGTCATCACGGCAGCCGGTGTCATCCTGATCGGTGTCTTCGGCTCGTTCGCGACGGCCGGCATCATCACGATCAAGGAAATCGGTCTCGGGCTCGCGATCGGCGTCCTGATCGACACAACGATCGTGCGCATAATCATGGTCCCGGCGACGATGCGTCTGATGGGCGACACCAACTGGTACATGCCTGCCTGGCTCAAGAAGATCGTGCCGGAGCTGCGCGAAGGACCCGCGCCGGAGTTTGCACACGCCGGCGTCCCCGGAGGGGTGATGTCCGGCAATGGCGCCGTAACGGGCCACGACGGAGCACAGGCAATGCCAGCTGCCGCAATCGGTCCCCGCATGGCAGGTCAACTGCGTCCCACCGGTGGCCCGATGAACACTGACCTGATCACGCTGCCACGCGCACGCACGTTCCGGATCGGCCGAGACGAGAAGATGGACGTTCAGATCTTCGATGTCCGCATCTCGCGCTACCATGCCAAGATCGAGCACCAACGCGGCGAGTTCATCGTGAGTGACCTGAACAGCACGAACGGTGTCTTCGTCAATGGCGTACGCATCGCAGAACCGACGGTGTTGCGCCATGGTGACATCCTGGAAATCGGCAATACTGGCTCAGTAACGTTCCAGTTCGAGTTGCGTCCGCTCTCCGAGCCGCCCAGCGTGATGGCGGCAGGTTCGCCAGGCGCGACGGACTAACGGCCGAACGCTGTCCCAGGCAGGCATCTGACCTGCCTGGGACGCCTATCTGGGGAGATGTTGAGGACCTGGGAAATGGCAGTAAAAGACGGGGGCCTGTCGGACCCATACTGGCGACAGTACTTCGACCCTGACGAGATCGAAGAGATCATCGAGCATACGACCAGCACGATGATCGTGTCCGGCACAATGCCGATCTACGTCCGTGTCTACGAACAGCCGCATCCAGCTCCGACCGTCGTGATGGCGCATGGGATGCTCGTATACGGCCTGATCCTGGCGCGGCTCCAGTTGCCGTTCTTTCGTGCCGGCTTCAACGTCGTTCAGTTCGATATCCCGGGCCTCGGCCAGAGCGGCGGGCCGCGCGGTGGCTGCACAACGACCGACATCTTTCAAGGCTGGTCCGACGCGATCGCCTACACCTACAAGCGCTTCGGCGATCCACTCTTCGCGATGGGCGTCGCCGAGGACGGTGTGACGTGCTACTACGCGGCCGCCAACCACCCCAACATCCGGGCACTATCGGTCCACACCCTGTTCGAGTACGGCGATCCACGTGGGGTCTACTGGGTCGGCGGCAACCTGAAGGTGAAGATGCAGGCGACAGGGCTGGCTGTCGCCAGTGCCGCACGGCCCGGCTACTCGATCAAGGGAACTGAGGGCATCCCTTGGGACGATGTCTTCTCTGGGCCGGATGACGGCGAGTTCCTGAAGATCCTGGAGGCTGATCCGCTGGCACTGCAGCGCGTCGAGATGCGCTTCGCGCGCTCATTGATCAAGCCGCAGCCAGCGCCAGTGCCATTCGAAGAATGCCGCACACCGATCCAGATCATCGCGTCCGACCAGAACAAGATTTGGCCGTACGATATGGTCGTCGAGAACTTCAACCGGTTGGGCGGACCAAAAGAACTCGTTCGGCTGCATGGCCGGGGGCAATGGGAATCCAACCGGGCATTCCATGAAGAATACTGCGATCATGTCATGAGTTGGTTCCTGGACAACGGAGCCGACCTGATGCTTCGCCGCTAGCAGATCTCACCCGATCGTGCGAGCCAACAGAGATGCATGAAGAGCATGAGCGAACACGGGCTAGTTGAAACGACAGCATCGCGGACGAACCTGCTCTTCCAGGGTCTCTCTCCCGACGATGTCAACGACATCACTGCTCCACTCCCCCGCCGCCATCTGGCTGCCGGTGATGTGCTCTTCCATGAAGGCGAAACCGGTGCGGCGATGTTTCTTGTCGTCTCCGGGATCATCGAGATCTTCACAACACGGGCCGGAGAGCACGTCACGATTCGGACGTTCATGCCTGGCTCCTACTTCGGCGAACTGACCTTGATCGGGCAGGAAACACGCTCGGCATCGGCACGGGCTATCGAGGAGACAGTCCTGCTCGAAGTCGACGGCGCTGCACTCGGTGAGATCACTCGTCAGCACCCGGCAGTCATCACCAATATTGGCCGTGTCCTTGCCGATCAACTGGTGACGACCACCCGAACGCTCGTGCATGTCGAACATGGCGAACTGGTGATGGTTGTCGTTCCGGGACTCCGGCAGCGACAGGCAGCAGTCGAGTACCTGCTCGACGCGGCCACGACGCTCACTCGCGGACCGATGGCCAAACTCGGACCGAACTGGCTCTTCCCCGACGCCGAACATATCGCCGGGGCAATCCGTGACCACGTCCGCCCGGAGCCTGGCGCACAGTCGCACGACCCCGCCGCATCGGAGTTCGCGTACCGCGCTGGCGCGTTGCTGGAAGCACGAGCCGGCCAGGACGCCGTTCGGCTGATGGTCGACTACTTCCGGCGCTGGTGGCCGAGAACAGTGATCGTCATTGGCGACGAGGAGCGACGTTGGTTCGAGCTGGCGATGCCGCTGGTCGATCGCATCTTCGTCGTCGGCACGGCGGAGGAAATCGCGACCTGGTCGCTTGTGAATGAGGCCGAGAAGCGACCTCGGATCGAGGCCGTTCCGATCGTGCAAGACGATATCCAGCGTCGCGAGGCACTGCGACTGCTTCGTTCAGCCGGGTTCGAACAGCCACTGATCTGGCTCCCCAGCCTCGACACGCCGGGAAACGGCTTCGACCGGCGTCATCTGACCGATCTGAGCCTCCCGCACCAGCGCGGCATGCTGCGGCTGGCTCGTGGGATTGCGAGGGCGCGAATTGGTCTGGCGCTTGGCGCAGGCGGCGCGCGCGGGATGGCCCACATCGGCGCAATGCGCTACCTCGAAGAGCACGGCATTCCGATCGACGCGATTGCCGGTACCAGCATGGGATCGATGGTCGGCGGCACGTTCGCCTGCGGTGGGGACTCCCACGCAGCCGAAGCGTACATGCATCAGTGGATGAAATCCGGCTCGCGGAAGATGATCCGTCCTGCGTTCTCACTACGCTCAATTCTGTCAGGGAAAGTGATCGAGAACACGACCCGCGACTTGTTCGGTGGTCGCCATTTCATCGACTTGCCGACGCCGCTAGCGGCAATTGCTGCCGACCTCGCGTCCGGCCGCAGCATCACGCTCAAGACCGGCACAGTCGCGCGGGCGGTCCAGGCCAGCATGTCGATTCCTGGCATGTTCCCGCCGGTGATGATCGGGCCGTACGTTCTGGTCGATGGCGGCGTCGCCAACCCGGTTCCCTCCGACGCGTTGCCTGATCTCGGCGCAGACATCAAGATCGTCGTCAACATCTCCTGCTCACCAGAGGATCTTGACCGCTGGGCGCGTGATGAAGGTACGACGCCACCGGTCCGTTCGATCCAGGGTGGCCGGCCTCCCGGCATCTTCGACGCCTATCAGGCCGCCTTTGGCATGGCCGTCTCCGAACGGGCCGCCTTCTCAGAGACCGAAGCCAACGTCTACATTCGCCCGCGCTTCCTCGTCAGCTCCTGGCGCGAGTTCACCCACGGCCCGGAGCACCTGCGCCGCGGACACGAAGCTGCCGATCGCGCCGCCGACCAGATCGCGACGGCGCTGCCGTGGCTGAAGGCATAACATCGGAAAACGGGAATCGAGGAGGCAACAGGTCATCACCCTCCTCGATTCCCGTTTTTCGATCCCCTACTGATCGATCCACCAGGTCTCCGCGTTGAAGCGATCGTTCTGCGAACTTGGAAACAGGTTGTGAATGCGGTTCGAGACAGGTGCGAGTCCCTGTGGGAAATCAGTCACAGCCATCGGAAGGTCGGCCAGCAACACGTTCTGGAACTCCGTGTACAACTCGATCCGCCGCTCCCGATCCAGTTCGGACAGTGCCTCGGACAAAAGCTCGTCGACCTCTGGATTGCAGTACTTGACGATGTTGAATCCAACACCGTAGGAGTCACAAGCCCACATCGGCGATTGGTCCGGTGTTGGTCCCCAACCGAAGCCGACTAGGAAGGCCTCGAAGTCGAACGTCTCAGTCAGACGCGAGACGAGTTGCTGGAACGGCTCCGGTGAAGGTGTCATCGCAACACCGATCTCTGCCCAGAATTCCTGATACGCCGTCAGCGTCTGAACGTCCTGCTCCGACGAGTTAATGCCGTACATCGTGAAGGCGAGTTGCTCTCCGTCCATCTCGCGTACCCCATCGGAACCTTCGAGCCAACCAGCCTCGTCGAGTAGTTCCCTTGCACGGTCAGGATCGTATTCGTAGAGCAGCGCAGGGTCGATCCCATCGGGATTGAATGCCCAGGAAAGCGATGGAATCGTTCCGACCGCCACTTCGGAGTAGCCAAACAGAATTTGGTCGACGATGGCCTGTCGGTCAATCGCATACAGGAGTGCCTGGCGAACGCGGACATCCTGGAACTTGGTCGATTTCTCAGGGTCGAGCTGGGTGCCGTAGAAGATGAAGCTCAACTGCGGGAAGGCGAAGACAGTGATGTCCTCACTGTCGTCAAATTCGGCGACGAGAGCGCCTTGGAGATCGTTGAACCAGTCGATCTCACCAGTCTTCATCTGCTGGACGGCAGACGTGACATCCGGGACGATCTTGAAGATGTACTCGTCCAGATGTGGCGTCCCGTCCCAGTAGTTCTCGTTCTTGACGAGCGTCACATGATCGCCGGTGATCCACTCCTGGAAGATGAACGGGCCGGTTCCGATGACGAGTGACGGATCGGCGCCGGTCGATCCGGGATGCTGCTGGATATCGCCAGCCGGAACATCACGCCAGATATGCTCGGCGATCATCAGGAAGAAGACGCCGCCGACATCGAGTAGAAAGTCGGCAACCGGCTGCAACAGATTGAACTGGACCGTCATCGGATCGACGATCTCGACCGACTCCAGCTTCGACGCCAAGGTTGATGTCTGGTTCGAGCCGGATTCCGGGTTCAGGTAGGTCTCGTAGGTGAATTTGACATCCTCGGCATCAAACGTCTCGCCATCCTGCCAGGTCACTCCTTCTCGGAGATACATCGTCCAGGTCAGACTATCGTCTGATACCTCCCAGCCAGACGCGAGATTGCCGACCGGTTCGAGCGTATCCGGGTTCACCTCGACGAGCACCTCAAAGATCAGGAAGCCGACCGAAAACGACGGCTCGTCATTGAAGAGGATCGGATTGAGAGACCGAAGGTCCAGAATGCTGCCCTCGATCAGCGTTCCACCGGTGTTGGCCGCTTCCTCGATGGTCTTGCCCATCAGACGATCGCCGCCATCAATGAATCCGGAACCCGTTCCAGTGGTCGGCGACGCGTCGCCGCTCGTCGGGGACGCGTCCGCGCTCGTAGGGCTTGCGACGGCGTCAGTTGTGGGGGTCGCGTCGTCTGTCGAGACGGTTGTGCCGGTCGCCTCGGCACCGCTGGTCGTCGTACTGGTCGCGGTCTCCGTCTCGTCATCGTCATCGCCGCCACATGCCGCGAGCAACGGCACAGAGACAACAGATCCAGCAGCCAGAGCCGTGTAGCGCACGAACGAACGGCGGTCCAGCCGGATCGAAGCCAATGCACCAAAACGATCGCAGATCGAACGTGATTCGTGTCCCATGAAACCCTCCAGCTGTCAGCAATGTTACGAATCGGGAACACACATCTAGCGATCTCTTTGGCTGGTTATCGTCCCTTCACTGCGTCAGTCCGCTATCTCTACCCAGCGACTGACGGCCACGCCATTGTTAGTGATACGGTTTCCTGATCAGAAGTGGCCTCATTCACTGAACAAGTTCTGACGTGTCGTGCCTGGGCCGGGACCGGCCGGTCGCGTCCCCTCGCCGGCCGGCGCGACTACGGCCCTGCGGGCGCCTGCGCGGCGTCGTCAGGAAGCGCGGAGTTGGCACCAACGATGCCGTGAACGTAATCCGAAATGTCGCTTCCTCGTCGTCCGCCGAAAGAAGCTCTTCCTGCAGCTCCTCCAGCTTGCGGACGAACTCTCGCGCGCGCTCAGGTGTCGTCCGGATGTAGTTGCGTGTCACAAACGTCAGGTCCCGGTCGAAGTCAGGACCGGCCGAGGCGAACGCCTGGCGAACGTCCATGACGCTGTTCTCGAGCATGCTGCAAAACCAGTCGACGGCAGCCTCCAACTCTGGGCTACCGCTATCGTCGTGCAGCAGTGACGTCGGTACGTTCAGAAAGCGCGAAACCGATCGATAGTATTTGTGGACCGTTCCCGACTTCGTTTCCGTCCTGACGAGCCGCACCAGCCCGACCCGTTCCAACTCGCCAACGTGGTAATAGAGCCGGGTCGACGACTCACCGAGCTCGTCACACAGTTCCTTGACAGTCTGCTCACGCTCGCGCAAGAGCCGGAAGATGGCAACCCGTAGCGGATCGGAAACCGCACGAAGCTGCTCCAACGTTGCCAGCTCATGCACGATCGGCAGGTCATCAGACGATTTCGCGGGCCTGTCTTCGTCGCTCACCGGTTCGCTCCAAAGAGTCGTTGCGACCCCACCCGATCAGACGGACGACGTTATTCAAAGGCATTTGAGTGGTTCGACACAGCATAGTCGAGTACGGAAGGAGCGTCAACAGATCGATTCAGAGCCCGAAACGAAACGACCGCCGCTGTTGGTGTAACCAGCGGCGGTCGTTTCCAGGGATGCGTTCGTTTGGTCCGCTATTGCACGCGCCCAAAGCCGGAGATGTGCGCGCTCCAATACGATTCGCTGAGTGAGACGATCTCGACCGTCATTCCCTCGCGTGGGGAATGGAGCATGTAGCCGTTGCCGGCATAGAGACCGACATGGAAGAGGTCGGCGCCAAAGAAGACGAGGTCTCCCGGTTGAAGCTCCTCGGCGCTGATGCGCGTCGTCGCGTTCCATTGCGCTGCGGTACCACGGGGAAGCTCCACGCCAACCTGCTGGTACGCCCAGAAGACAAGCCCCTGGCAATCGAATCCGTCGAGCGTGACTCCCGCCCAGACGTATGGGGAGCCAAGCGCCTCAAACGCCCAGTCGAGCGCGGTCCCGTTGAGGGGAGCCGGATTCTGGATGAAGCCCTGACTGGCGAGCGCCTCGCGGAAGCGCGCCACGTCGCCAAAGTCAGCCGGATCGCGGTGAGCCGGGGTCGACCGGTCCAGATTGATCGCACCACTGTAGGCAGCGTATGCGAAATCCCAATTGCCGAACTGCTTATGGGCCATGCTCAGATATTCGGCAGCCGTCCGGATGTTGGTCGGCGGAGAATTCAGGTTGTGACCATAATTCTTCGTAGCGGAGGCGATCTCAGGACGAACCTGCATCAGGCCCGTTGCGCCGGTCGCGGCGTTGAGGCGAACCGGGTCCCCACTCGATTCGACACTCAGAACGGCCCGCAGGACCGAGAGCGGGACGTCGAACTCTGTGGCAGCCTGGGCCAGCCACGCAACCCACGGTTCACTCTCTTGAACGGCTTTGACAACCTCTCTCGTTCGTAATGCGTCGTCCGTCGGCAGCTGCTCGGCCAAAGGTTCGGCCGTTGCGTTGTTAAAACCTGAGTGAAACGGTGTCGCGACGGAAACGAGCACCGCAAGCAGCACTGCGAGCGTTACGTTACGGCTGATAGGACTATCCTTCCCTGGACCAAACGCCGACTCGGACGCGGCAAACCCCTATAAGCCGCGCACGAGCTGATCTCGCGGACATAGAGAATCCCCACTCTCAAATGCCTGCGATCTCGAACATCCCTGGATGTTGGGGGCAGTGTACACGTTGTACGAACGGGAACCAATGTGAACAAAGTCACAAAACCGTCTCGCTAGCTTGCGCTGGCGCCACTAGCCTCAGGTGGTCGATCTAATGAATGACAGCAGTGAATCGCTCGAATTCCTCATCGTCACGCCGGACTTTCGGAGACGTGATACTGTCACGGAATTGAACGAGGAACCAACGAATGGAGATGGCCGCGTGAGCCTGGTAGCGAAGAATGCCTTCATCGGCGGCGATGAGCGCGCGTATCTGCTGACAGCCGGCGAAGGACTGGTCCCGACCGGCGTCATCGACGCGACCCGTCGCTATTACGACAACAAGGTCATGGCCAATGCGGGTCGAACGCGACATGAGGCCGTCGAGCAGGCGTGCCGCGAGAAGCTGGCCGCACTGATGGTTGGCGCAACCACCGGCGACATCGCGCTGCTCGGTAGTACCTCCGAGGGCGTCAATGCCATCTATGCGTTGATCGACTGGCAGGACGGCGACAATGTCGTCCTGCCGGTCAACGCTCTTGAGTTTCCGTCTACCGTTCTCCCGGCTGCCAAACGCGAGAGGCAGGGTGTCGAAGTCCGCACCGTCGAACATCGGGACTGGATCATCGCGCCCGAGGCGATTGCAGCCGCCGTCGACGGCCGGACGCGGCTCGTATTCCTCAGCCACGTCTCCTACCGGACCGGACACCGCTTTGACCTGGTGGCTGTTGGAGACGCGATCCGGCGCGCGAACCCGGATACGATCTTCGCCGTTGATGCGACGCAGTCACTCGGCGTCGTCCCGGTCGAGGCGAGCGCCTGCGACTTTCTGGTCGCCACGTCATGCAAGTGGTTGCTGGCGCCACACGGGATCGGCGTCTTCTATTGGAA
Organism: uncultured Chloroflexia bacterium; assembly: GCA_963763325.1. Lineage (GTDB taxonomy): Bacteria > Chloroflexota > Chloroflexia > Thermomicrobiales > CFX8 > JBBECJ01. The sequence goes on along the minus strand of CAVXOL010000011.1, from coordinate 328,411 downwards.
CCGGCAGCGGCGGCCGGACATCGAGCCGGCCAACATCGGCTGGTACAGCGTCGTCGACGATCTCCAGTTCCCATACGCGCTCAAGCCGACCGCCAGCCGTTTCGAGCTTGGCGGCCCGAATCTCGTTTCGATCTACGGGATGGAACCAGGACTCGACCTGCTGCTCGACACCGGCGTCCGCCAGATCGAGCGGCACGTTCTTACGCTAGGCACCCGCCTGCTGGAAGGTTTGATGGCGCTTCCGCTGGAGATCATCACACCGCTCGATCCCGAACTCAGGGCCGGAATCGTCGCATGGCTGGACGCCGACCCGCGCGGAACGGCGGCGGCACTCTCCGCTCGCGGCATCGAGGTCACCGGAAGCTCGGGCCGCATCCGCGCCGGCATCCACCTCTACAACGACGAGTCCGACATCGACCGGCTGGTCGCGGCAATGCGCGAGCTTACGCGCTGACGGAGCGTTCAAAGTGGATGTTGAACCAGTCGTTGCCCTGGCCGGTCTGGATCCAGCCGTCGCGTTCGAGAGATGAGACGAATTCGGCGTGCATTGCCGTGACGACATTGCGCGTATCGTTATCCATCGCGAGCAGATCAGGACGAATGAACGGATTCTCGTCGTGCTTGTCATAGCCAGCCAGGACCTTGTCGTCGAGCGGGAAGGCCGGCGACTCTGCAATTCGATGCTGGCCGCCAGCTGTAACCGCGTCGGCGACCCACTGCATCAGGCCCGAGGCGAACCAGCCCGGACGCTCCTTCCAGACCGCCAGAATCTCCATCGTCTCGTGCGGCATGCAGCTCTCCTCGTCTTCCCGGCGTGATGTAATGCGCGTTCGCGGCGGTCACAATCTATCATGCAGTCTGACAGATCGCGCAAACCAGTACAGAGGTGCAGATGAGCCAGCAGACTGAAACAACGATCGCCGATGATCTGAACGCACTTCGCACGTTCGTCCGCGACGAGATCGCACCACTTGCGACCGGCTGGGACGAGCAGGAGTCGATGCCACGCGAGCACGTGCGGAGGCTGGCAGCAGCGGGACTCCTCGCGCAGACAATCGCGGGCGATGCCGGCGGCGCCGATCGATCGCCGCTCGATGCAGCCAGAACAATCGCGGAGATCGCGCGCGGCTGTGCCGTCAGCGCTCGCGTGCTGGTGGATTCGAATTTTGGCGCGGTCCAGATTATCGACCGCTGGGCGATCGACGAGATTCGCCATCGCTATCTCCCTGGCGTTCGTAGTGGCGAGTCGCTGGTCGCGATCGCCATCACCGAGCCGGGCGCGGGGTCGGCTGCGAATGAGCTGACGACGGCTGCGACGTTCGATGGCGACAACGTCGTCCTGACCGGCAGCAAGCGCTGGATCACCGGCGCCGGAGAGCGTGACCTCTATCTTGTCTTTGCGCGTTTCGGCGATGTTCCGGGCGCGTCCGGTGTCGGCGCCATCCTGGTCCCGGCGGAGACACCCGGCCTGCAGGTCGGCGATCGCGAGCCAACGATGGGCCTGCGCGGGTTGCGCGAGGGCGAATTGCATTTCGAGGACTGCCGCGTTCCCGATTCGCACGTCATCGTCGAGCCTGGTCCCGGCGCATTCGGACGGTTGATGGCTGCGTATAACGGCCAGCGGGTCGGCGCGGCCTCCGTCTCGCTCGGCCTCGGACGCGGCGCACTCGATATCGCCGTCCAGTACGCGAAAGATCGCGAGCAGTTCGGGAAGCCGATCGCCGAATACCAGGCGATCCAGCTGATGCTGGCCGACATGGCGATCCAGCTTGACGCCGCCGAGTTGCTGATCGAGCGCGCCGCGACGACGCTCGACCAGCACGGCTTCCCGGCCCGCTACGAGACGAGTGTCGCCAAAACGTTCGCGTCCGAAGCCGGCATCTTTGCGACCAACAGCGCCATCCAGGTCCTCGGCGGCAACGGCTACTCGCGCCACTACCAGGTCGAACGGATGGCCCGCGACGCCCGAATGTTCACGATCGGCGGCGGCACCAGCCAGATGCAGCGCCTCGGCGTTGCCGCGACGCTGCTCCAGACGTAAGTGTCACGCCGGCCGTCAGACGACTCGCGCGCCTTCAGCAGCTTGCGTTGACGTCCCAACTGCCTGGCGCGCATCAACGACTGCTCCAACTCCCGATACAGCGCTGTTCGGCTGCTCGTTGACGTGCAGTTGGAAGATGTCGGGTCGAGCGTAATGGCCGACGACGTCAAAGTCGTACTTGCCGCGCGCGATCTCGCCAAGGTCGAGTTCAGCCGTCAGGATCGCCTCGCCATCGAAGTTCGGTCCGGCCAGGATCTCGCCGAGCGGTGAGACGATGACCGAACCGCCACGTGAGAGGATCCGCTGCGGGTCGTCGTCGCCACCGATTGCGTAGTCGTCCGGATAGTCGCTGCGGCGAGCGAACTGGTTGCATGAGAGGACAAAGCAGCGTCCCTCGCAGGCGATGTGCTGCATGCTGGCGATCCACGAGTCGCGCTGATCGGCGGTCGGCGCGCAGTAGATCTGGATGCCCTTGCTGTACATCGCCATCCGCAGCATCGGCATGTAATTCTCCCAGCAGATGACCGCACCGAGCTTGCCGACCTCGGTATCGAAGACCGGCAGCGTCGAGCCATCGCCGTAGCCCCAGACGAGCCGCTCGGCGGCCGTCGGCATCAGCTTGCGGTGCTTGCCCAGGTAGACACCACCTGGATCGAAGAAGAGCACCGTGCAATAGAGCGTCCCACCATCGCGCTCGATGACGCCCATCACGAGGTAGACGCCGTGCTCGCCAGCCATCGCCGCCAGCCGGTCGACGACCGGTCCTGGCACATCCACCGACGACTCCCAATAGCGCCGGAAGTCCTCGCGCCCTTCCAGCGTCCGCGAGCCCACGACGGCGCCGAAGTTCAGCCCGCGCGGGTAGCACGAGATAAACGCCTCCGGAAACACGACCAGTTTGGCGCCGGTTGCAGCCGCTTCAGCAACCAGCCGCTCGGCCTTCGCGAGCGTCGCCTCTCGGTCGAACCCAATCGGCGCTGCCTGGACGACTGCTGCTTTGAACTTCTTTTCGCCGTTCATCTCATCTCCGTCATACATTCGACTGAGGCCCCGGAGTGTCAATCAATTGTCACCGTACGGCGCACGATCGGGCGCTGTCAATGGCATTCGCTGGTCAGCGTCCAGAGGGTGCGCGGCATGGAGGACTGAAAAGTCACCCCCGCGTAGGCCGGAGATATACACCAACCGGAAAGCGCATAATGTGATCAGGTCATGGCCAGGCGGTGGCCGCGCGAGTCAACCTGAACAAACTGGAAAGCGAGAGCAACACGGTGGCGTTGGTCGATGACCATGTCGTATTAAAGAACGGGGAGCTGTTCATCGTCTGCGGGCCGGACGGCGACATTCGGGCTGACGCTCGCAACGACGGCCTCTACTTCCGCGATATGCGCCATCTGTCGCAGATGCGGCTCGCGATCGACGGCTGGCCGCTCGATTTGCTCAGCGACAGCGCCGACGCGATCGACCGCCAGACGCTCTACCTCACCAACGCGACCGGCGGCACCCACTTCGAAGCCATCGCCCGTTCGCTGGCGATCATCCGCGAACGGACACTCGACGGCGCGCTGCTCGAGCGCATCAGCTTCACGAACCACAGCCGCGACCCGCTCTCGCTGACGGTTCGGATGGAACTTGCTGCTGACTTTCGCGACGCGTTCGACATTCGTGGGTTCGCCGTGGCCGACGAACCGCCGTCCGTCCGGGCGAAGGCGATCGGGAACCGCTTCGATCTCCAGCGCGACACACCCGATGGTTACCACTACCGCACATGCATCGTGGCATCGCCAGCACCAACAGGCGCGACCGTGCCGACGAGAAGCGAAGGCACGCTTGAAGCTCGAATCGAACTGACTCACGTCGTCACGCTCGCGCCGGGAGGCTCATCCACGATCGAGTACTCCATCTCGCCGGAGGTGATCGACAGCGCTGACGAGCGGCAGACGCCGATCCGCCTGATGACCGACAACATCGCCGCGCGCGATCCATCTCAATTCACGACGATCGCGACCAGTAACGAGGTCTTCGACAGCGTGCTGCATCGCTCATTGGACGACCTGAATGGGCTGGTGACGCCGCTGCCAGGCGGTCAGACGATCATCGCCGCCGGCCTGCCCTGGTACGTGGCTCCGTTCGGTCGTGACAGTCTGATCGTCGGCAGGCAGCTGCTGCCGTTCAACCCCGGATTTTTAGCTGGGGCGTTACGTTTCCTTGCATCGGTCCAGGGTCAGCGCGACGATCCCAGCCGAGATGAGCAGCCCGGGCGAATCGTCCACGAAGTGCGCTTTGGCGACCTCTCGCGTCGTGGCGTCATCCCGTTCTCGCGCTACTACGGCACTGTTGACGCGACGCCGCTCTTCCTGTTGATGCTGACCGAGTATCTCGACTGGACCGGCGATGACGCGCTCTTCGAGGAGTTGCGCCCGAACGTCGAACGCGCCCTCGACTGGATCGCGACCTCCGGCGATTCAAACGGCGACGGGTTCGTTGATTACCAGCGGCGAGCCGGTGGTGGGCTGAGCAACCAGGGGTGGAAGGATAGCCACGACTCACTTGAGCATGTGGACGGTGCGCCGGTAACTGGCCCGATCGCGCTGATCGAGGTTCAGGGGTACGTTTATGCCGCGCGGATCGGCCTTGCCCGACACCTTGAGCGGCTTGGCGAACATGAGCGTGCTGCCGACCTGCGCGCTGCCGCCGACCAGCTCCGGCAGCAGATCAACGAACGCTTCTGGATGCCGGAGCACGACTACTACGCCGAGGCACTCGATGGGAGCGGCCACCAGCTGGCTGGGATCGCTTCCAACCCAGCTCATTTGCTCGCCTGTGGCGTCCCAGACGACCGCCAGGCTGCCGCGATTGTCGTCCGCATCTTCGCCGACGACATGTTCAGCGGCTGGGGCATCCGCACGCTCGCCGCGACGATGCCCCACTACAATCCCGTCTCCTACCACCGCGGCTCAGTCTGGCCGCACGACAATGGATTCGCCCTCTGGGGGTTGCGCCGCAACTTCGCCATCGAGCCACTGGAACGACTGGCGACGGCGCTCTTCGACGCCGCCGCCCGTGTCCCTCGCCAGCGTCTGCCGGAACTGATCAGCGGATTCACCCGAGAAGGGACACCGAGCGAGATCCCGATTGCCTACCCGATCTCCTGCTCCCCGCAAGCCTGGGCGGCCGGTGTTCCGCTCGTCATCGTCGAGACCCTTCTCGGCCTGCGCGCCGATGCGGCTAATCGCTCACTCTTCCTCGCTCCGCACCTCCCGCCCTGGCTCGACTGCGTCGAACTGCGCGGCCTGCGGGTCGCCGACGCCTCGCTCGACCTGCGCGTCAACCGCGACGGCAACCGAGCGCTGGTCGAGATACTGACCAATGATTGCGGGATTACGGTCGTCTCGGCATAGAAACCCTCCACGAGCGCCATCCAGAGGATTGGGGTTTGCGGCCAATCCACACGTTGACGGATACTGCCCCCGAAACGTGAGGAGCAAAAGGGGGAGTAATGTCCGAGGAACGAGCGATTCTGATCGCGAGGGACGGGCTGGTCTCGACAATATCCTTGAACCGGCCATCTGCCAGAAATGCGATGAACTTTGAGGCGCTGGAACTGCTGGAGCAGGAACTTGACCGGCTTGCAGCAGATCCGCCTCGTGTCGTGGTATTACGTGGCACGTCCCCAGGTTTTTGCAGTGGGATCGACCTCAAGGAATCGCGCGAGGCGACGCCTGAGTTCGCCAACCGGCGGGTGACACTCATGCATCGCGTCCTACGCAAACTGCGCCGTTTTCCGGCTCCGGTCATCGTCGTCGTCGACGGCGTGGCGGCGGGGCTCGGCTGCGAACTGGCCATCTCCGGAGACATCCGGATCGCCAGCCGGTCCGCACGGTACTCGTATCCCGAACCTCGCGTCGCTGTCCCGTCACCTGCCCACCATCTGGTCTGGCTGATCGGGCTCGCCCGCGCGCAGGACATGCTGCTGACAGCCCGCTGGGTTGATGCCGACGAGGCGGAACGCTTCGGTGTTGCTACCCGCGTCGCCGATGATGTGGATGCAACATTGGCCGCCGAGATCGAACGCTTGCTGGCCCTGTCCCCTCGTTCACTGACCGACACGAAGGCCAACATCTGGCGCGCAATTGACGACGGTGCCCAGGCAGCCAGCGAACACCACATCGAAGGCGTCACGTACGCCGCCGGAACCGCCGACCGGCGCGAAGCGCTCGCCGCCTTCGCCGAGAAGCGCGACCCGGTGTTTCGAGGGAACTGAGTCCAGGAATCGGAAGGAGGAACCGCCTCGATTCCCGAACCACAATTCCCGATTCCCGACGAGGAGAGAACACGTGACTGAACCACTCGCAGGTATCCGCGTCATCGAGTTAAGCCGGCATCTCGCGGGCCCATTCGCGGCGATGACGCTTGGCGATCTTGGGGCCGATGTCCTGAAGGTCGAACCGCCGGGACGCGGGGATGACACACGGGGATTCCCTCCCTACTGGCGCGACAGCGGCGAGAGCTGCTACTACCTCTCGACGAATCGCAACAAGCGCGGAATGACGCTCGATCTCGGGTCGGCAGAGGGACAGGAGATCCTGCGCAAGCTCGTCGCCGACGCCGACATCCTGATCGAGAACTTCAGGCGTGGCACCCTCGAACGCTGGGGGCTGGGCTACGAGCAACTGCGCGAGATCAACCCACGCCTGATCTTCTGCACTATCTCCGCTGTCGGCAGCACCGGACCTGACCGCGACCGGGCCGGCGTCGATTTGCTGATGCAGGCCTACGGCGGCCTGATGAGCATCACCGGCGAGCCGGGCAGGCCTCCCGTCCGCGTCGGAACCTCGCTGGTGGACCTGACGACCGGCGCGAACGCCGTCCAGGCGATCCTGGCTGCCCTCTACGTTCGCGAGCGAACCGGCAAGGGCCAGCGGGTCGAGTCGTCGCTGCTCGAAGGCCAGGTATCGTGGATGACCTACCACGCCGTCTCCTATTTCGCGTCCGGCGAGGTACCGGCACGGCTCGGTTCCGGCCACGCCAGCGTCGCGCCGTACGGCGCGTTCCCAACCAGCGACGGCTACCTCGTCGTCGCCGTCGCGACCGATGCGCTCTGGAGGCGCTTCTGCGGTGCGTTGGGCCACGAAGAGCTGATCGACGACGAGCGCTTCCGGACCAACCCGCTCCGTTGCAGGAATCGCGACGACCTTGAGGCAACTCTCACGCCGATCCTGGCCGGCGACACCGCCGATGCCTGGGCAGCAAAGATGGACGCCGCCGGTGTCCCATGCAGCCCGGTCAACACACTTGATACGGTCCTGAACCTCCCACAGGTCCTCTACCGCGAGATGGTCGTCGAAACGCCTCGCGACGACATCCCCGACCTGCGGCTCCCCGGCATCGCCGTCAAGCTCGACGACACTCCCGGCACCGTCCGCCTCCCACCACCAAGCCTCGGCCAGCACACCGACGACGTCCTGACCGACCTCGGCTACGATGGCGCTGCGATTGCGGCCATGCGGGAAGCGGGAGTAGTGTGACGCGTGACGCGGAATTGGCTCGGTTCGTCGCGTCACGTTCAACGAAAGGCTTTACCAATGAAGATCATCCGCAAGGACGAGCACAACAGCCAGCCGGGATCGACGTTTACCGGCAAGGTGACGCTGGAGCGGGTGCTCGATCAGCAGCGTGAGGGCGGGATGGGCGTCTCGATCGTCCACTTCGAGGACGGCGCGCGGACCAACTGGCACGAGCACCCCGGTGAGCAGGTGCTAATCGTGCTCGAAGGCGAAGGACGGGTCGGGACCGAGACCGAAGAGCACCTGGTCTTTCCCGGCGATGTTATCCACGAGCACCCTGGCGAGCGCCACTGGCACGGCGCCGCGCCGGGCAAGAACATGACCCACATCAGCATCACCACCCACGGTTCGCCAACCTGGTATGAGTCGCCCAGTGAATAGCGGGCAGACGCAGGCAACCGGACGGTGGTCGGCCGTCCGGTTGCCTGCGTTCCAGTCGCGTCACCGCGGACAGATGCTCCACCGCATCCGGGGAGGAGCTCCCATCCAGCCTGTATCGCGAACGGAGATTCGCGTGAGTGCTTTGAAGATCATCCGGAGCTTCGCCCGCCAGGTGATCGTTCGATTCGCAGTATGAGCGGTAAAATCGCCTCATCGCGAATCGGACTGTACGACGGCGCTGTCGTACGCTGTATAGACGAAACGGGCCGTGGGATGGTTCCCACGGCCCGTCGGTGTGCTGGTGCCTACTCGTAGGCTGGCGGCAGTTCGTCGTAGCGCCAGATGTAGTAGTGGAGACCGATGTTGCCGGCCTCGACCTCGAAGCCCGGGGAGTTGCCCGGCGTGTAAGTCAGGCAGCGGCGCTCGAAGCACTGGATCAGGACATCCTTGTACGTGCCGCCGACTTTGACCTCAGCCCAGTAGGCCTCGGTGATCGGAAAACCGGTCGCGTAGTAAGGGTTGTCGAACAGCGGCCAAAGCATGTAGCTGTCGCCATAGTAGTCGTAGATCGGGCCATCGGAGTTCATGAAGTCCCAGAAGACGTCCGCGACTCGATGGTTCGTCTCCGGCACGTACTCGTAGGCGCCAACGCCATACCAGGCGAGGTCCGGATCGTCCCAAACCAGGCCGGCCCGGTTGATGCGCTCAGTCCGCAGTCCCGGGTAGTCGAGCGGGACGTAGAGCTTGTTCCAGAACGTCGCGTACGTCGGCGCGTAGCGGTCATCGACGTCACCGGCGGCCGGGATCTCGGCCGAGCCCCAGTCGATGAAGTCGTTGTTCCCCAACTGCATCTGGCCGGTGATGAGCTCCTTGGCCAGCAGACCGTTCGTCACGTACCACTCACTGTCGTACGGGACGCTCATGTCGGTCGTGATTTCCATCCGCGACTTGTCGAAGTACTGGACGAAGCGGCCCCCGTCGTGCCCCTCGGTGTACGGCTCGAAGAACGCGTCGCTGATGGCGTCCGGCCCCCACATCCAGGTCCGGTTATCGACCCCTTCGAGGACGGCCAGATCGGTCCGTGCCCAGGTGCGAAGGAACGGCTCGCCCTCGACCGGCTCGGCCGCTGCCGACGCGAACATCGTGAAGAGAAGCATCCCGGCAATTGCCACCCCGGAAATCGACCGCAATCGTGTCAGGCGCACGAAGATACCTCCTTGTATACCCCCGGCCCGGCACCATCGACGGGCCAACGTTTCTGAGCATAGGGCGATCGGCGGAGCCGGACATCGTGCGGGAGGACATGGGCGGGCTGTCCAACAGGACAGGAAACAAAGACTGTCCGGAGATTGCTCGGCAAATGAGGACAGCACCCCTTGGCGTGTCATCCTGAGTAGTGCACCACAGTGAATGTGCCGTCGTGTGACGGATCGGTTATGCTGGCGATCCTCAGGAAGGGAGTCTGCCATGACGATCGCCCATCGTGTCCGCCTGACCGACGACGAACGCGCGTCGTTGATCGGGATCACGCGCCGGGGTGAGTCCAACGCGCGGCGCCTGACCCGCGCCCGGGTATTGCTGTTGGCCGATCACAGATCGACCGACCGCGCCATCGCCGACGCGCTGAACGTCCACCCACGCACCTGCCAACGGCTGCGCCAGCGCGCCTGCCAGCAGGGCGTTCTCGCCGCCCTCGATGACCGGCCACGCCCCGGCGCAGCGCGACTGCTGAACGAGACCCAGGAAGCGCACCTGATCGCGCTGGCCTGCTCGGGTGCCCCCGATGGGCGGGACGGCTGGACGATGCAACTCCTCGCCGACCGGCTGGTCGACCTCCAGATCGTCGAGACCATCTCGGATGAGACGGTCCGGCGGGCCTTGAAGCAAACGCGTTGAAACCGTGGCAGGTCGCGTCGTGGTGCATGCCGGAGCCGAGTGGCGCCTTCGTGGCCGGGATGGAGGATGTCATCGCGGTCTATCACCTGCCCTACGATCCCACGATCCCCACGCTGTGTTTCGACCAGTATGGGTTCGCCCTGACCGCCGACACGCACGTGCCACTCCCGCCCCGACCGGGCGATCTCGCCAAACAGGATTACGAGTATCGCCGCGCCGGCAGTTGTGTGCTGTTCGGTGCCTTCGAGCCACAGACCGGCCGGCGCATCATCCAGGTCGACGCACGGCGCACCCGTCGCGAGTTTGCCCACGTCATCAAGGCGCTGCTCACCGAGCACTACCCTGATGCGACCCGCGTGCGGCTGGTGTTGGACAACCTCAACATCCACACCCCCGGCGCCCTGTATGAGACCTTTCCGGCGGAGGACGCCCGGGCGTTGGCTGAACGGATCGAGTGGCACTTCACGCCCAAGCATGGCAGTTGGCTCAACATGCAGGAGATCGAATAAGCCGTCCTCAAGCGCCAACTCTTCACCCACCAGCGACTGGCGACCCAGGCCGCCGTCGAGCAGGTTGTCACCGCCTACGCGAACAGACTCACCCAGCGGCGCGTGCGCGTCTATTAGCGCTTCACGCTAACCGATGCACTACTCACAATGCACTCCTGTTATCCAATCCCCAGCCGTGTACGACACCATAATCACAGTACTGACCGCAGCGAAGGATCGCCTGGCCGTGATTCAGACGAAGTGTGGGAGGACGCATGCACTCGACTGCCGACCTACGCGATCCTGCTCCTGACGCCAGGCGATCCTTCGCTGCGGCTCAGGATGACAGCGCCAAGGGGTGCTGTCCTCATCTGGCTCGCGCGTTTACATCGACTCACGTCACGACGGTCCGTTGACGCTCGCGCCGCCTTCGCGACAATGGTGCAGCGACACCGCCCTGACGATTGATAAGGAGCCGAAACGAATGCCATTCGCAGAACCACAGGCCCGCCGGGTCGAGCGCGTCCGCGCCGCGATGTGGGAAGCAGGAATCGACGCGCTCTTCCTGAACTACGGCAGCAACTTCCAGTACGTGACCGGCCTTCAGGAGCCGATGACCTACATCGTCGGCCGCCAGCACGGCGACTGGATCACCGGACTCGTCTTGCCGCTGGAAGGTGAGGCGACGCTGATCCTCCGGCCAAGCTGGCTACGCGAATACGAGACTGGGATGCCGTTCGAGGTGATGGCGATGCCGGATGGCGCTGACCCGGACGAGTTCCTGGCCGAGTCGATCGCGAAGCTGGGTCTGGACGGTAAGACGATCGGCGTCCCGAAGATGCTCTGGAGCGAGACGCTGCTGTCGCTGCAGCGGGCGCTGCCGAACGCCCGCTTCATTCCGCTTGGCGATCGCATGGTCGACAAGGTTCGCGAAGTCAAGGACGCCGACGAGATCGAAGCGCTCGAAGCCTGCGCGAGGATCACCGACGCGGCGTTCGGAGCGGTCATTGAGCGAATGCGGCCGGGGATGCTCGACCGTGACCTCGTGGTCGAGGTCGACTACCAGCTCAAGAAGCACGGCGGCGACGGCTACTCGTTCATGCCGGCCGTCGTCCTCGACGGACACGGCACCCGCTGGGCGAAGACCTGGATCGACCGCGACGAGCCAAAGCCGCTCGTCGAGGGGATGACAGTCGCCTTCGACCTCGGCGTCCAGTATCGAGGCTACACTTCCGACTTCGGACGCTCGGCCTTCATCGGCGAGCCGCGCGACGAGCCGCTGCGCGCCTGGAGGTCGATCACTAAAGCGATCCAGGCCGCGATGGGTGTCATGGGCGACGGCAGGATCACTCCGGCCGGAATCCACGACTTCGTCGTCGAATCAGTCACCGAGGACGGCTTCCGCGACCAGTTCTCCTGGTACGCGCTTGGCCACTCGATCGGCCTCGATGTCCACGAGAACCCGTGGATGCTGCCCGAGTTCACCGAGCCGATTCGGGCCGGGATGTGCTTTGCGCTGGAACCGAAGATCGGCCGCCCCGGCTCGTTCTACGTCCGTTGCGAAGACGTCTGCGTCGTCGAGCAGGACCGCGCCCGATCGCTGACGCGGTATCCCTACGATCCAATCATCATTGGGTAGTGGCGCGTGTTCGCGATCTGCATGGCCCTGCACCATGCGTGATCCACATTCCACCGAGGTGGCAACGGTGGATAGATCGCGTCCTGTTGCAGTGGCCGGTCGCCGTACGGAGCGCGCGATGGTGAGACCTGCTGAATGACAGCGCCTATCGCGACACACATTCGCCGGGGGTTGTCGTCGCAGGTCTTCGCGCTCTGCGCGATCATCTTCGTCGCCGATATCGTGGCCGGGATCATCATCCCGACCTTCTCACTGTATGCGACGGATCTCGGCGTCTCGCTGGCGCTGCTCGGCCTGTTGAATACGCGTGCACGGTGTCACACAACTGACAGCGTCGATTCCACTCGGGATCATGTCGGACCGTGTCGGCAGGACCCGAATCCTGATGCTTGGCCTGTTGGCCTTCGCCGGATCGATGGCGTGCTACGCGCTTGCGGAAGGTGCGTGGCTGCTTGGTCTCGGACGCGTCCTGCAAGGGATCGCCGTTGTCGCGACGTTTCAGATCGGCGCGGCCTATCTCGGCGACATCACAGCCCCCGGCCAGCGAGCGGTCGCTTTCGGGTCCTACACAACGGCGATGGGTCTCGGCTTCACGGTTGGGCCAATCATCGGTGGACGTATCGCGGAACGTTGGGACGCTGAAACCTCCTACGCGTTCGCGGTCGTCCTCTCGCTCGTCGGCGTCGTCATGATCCAGCGGCTGCTGCGTGAGCCGCCTCGACGCACCTCTCTCAACCGTAGCCCCTGGTTCAGCCATGTTGGTGTGCTGCTGCGACGTCTCGATCTGACGCTTGTCTGCGGCGGGAACCTGCTGACGAACTCGACCTTTGCTGGCGCGATCACGACGTTCGTGCCGCTCTACGCCAGCGATGCAGGCATCTCCGAAGCGACGATCGGTACGTTGTTCGCGATCAGGGCCTTCGTGTCTGCGGCTGGTCGGATTCCCAACAGCATCGTCTCGCGACGGTTCGGTAGCCTGCCGATCCTCCAGGGAGCGTTGGTCATTCAGGTTGTCGTCCTCTTCGGCATCTCCCAAACGACTAGCACGTTCTGGCTGGCCGTCCTGCTGGCGCTGGATGGACTCGCGTTCGGTGGTTATCTCGTCGCCGGGCAGACCTGGATCGCCGACCGGACCGAGCCGGAGAACCGTGGCGCGGCAGTCGGCCTCTACTCCGCAGCCAGCAGCATCGGCGCAATTGTCGCGCCGCTCGCGCTGGGCGCGGTTGCCGAGATCTGGGGAGTGCAGGCCGTGTTTGCGGCTCACGGCACGGTCCTTGTTCTCGGAGCGATCGGGTTTGCGCTCGTCAGTACCATCGTTGCCCGAGGTGGAGTGAGTCGATCAGATGAATGACGGACAGGAACCGTGCTATAACCGACGCGAAGCGGAAACATCGACAGGGGAAGGGCGACGAATGGTCACAAGCGAGCAACGAATCATCGGCCACGCAATGCCGCGCGCCGATGCGCCGGCGAAGCTGACTGGTCAGGAGCGATACGCAGGAGATCTGGCGTTCCCGGGGTTACTGCACGCCCGGCCAGTGTTGAGCGTCGCCGCTCACGCGCGGCTGACCGGGATCGACAGCACCGCCGCGCTCGAAGTGCCGGGCGTCGTCGCTGTCCTGACCGCAGCCGATCTTCCATTTGTGGCGGAAGGCGGCCCACCGCGCGCGCTGGAGTCACTGGCCAGGGAGGAGATCGTCTACGCCGGTCAGCCGGTCGCGCTGGTGATCGCCGAGAGCGAGGCAGCGGCCGAAGCGGGAGCCGAGCTGGTCGAGGTCGAGTACGAGGAGCTGCCGGTCGTCCTCGACCCGGTGGCGGCGATGACCGCCAGACAGCCCGCTGGCACGAGTGCTGACGAAAGTCGGCGAGGACGCGGCCGAAGCAGCCATGCACGGCGTCGGCGGAGGCGGGGCGGCCGAGGAACCGGGCGAACGGCTCTCGGCCAATGTCAGCGGCCAGGCACACCTGCAGATGGGCGATGTCGAGGCCGGCTTCGCCGAGGCCGATGTCACCGCCGAAGGCACGTTCGAGACGGCCTGGGTCCACCAGGGCTACATCGAGCCGCAGACCTGCATCGCAGCGCCGGACGGTATGGGCGGCGTCACCGTCCACGCCAGTACCCAGGGAATCTTCCGTACCCGCCAGGTCATCGCCCAGACGCTCGGGCTGGCCGAGGAGCAGGTCCGCGTCGTCACGATGCCGGTCGGTGGCGGATTCGGCGGCAAGTTCGGCCTGATCGAGCCGCTGACGGCCGGCGCGGCACTGGCCTGTGGCCGGCCGGTCCGCCTCGCCTTCACGCGCAGTGAGGACATGCTGGCCGCCAACCCGACGCCCGCCGGACGAATCGAGGTGCGAATCGGCGCCCGCCGCGACGGCAAGGTGACGGCGGTCCAGTCACGCCTGATCTTCGACACCGGAGCCTATCCGAACTCGCCGATGGCTGGCGCGGCGTTCGCGGTCGCCGGTTGCTACCACTTCCCGAACCTCGACATCCGCGGCTACGAGGTCATGACCAACCGGCTCGGCCCAGGCGCGTATCGCGCGCCCGGCAACCCGCAGGCCAGCTTCGCAGTCGAGTCGATCATGGACGACCTGGCCGGACAACTCGAACTGGACCCGATCGCCTTCCGGCTCATGAATGTCCCGGTCGAAGGCGACCCTCGACCAGATGGCAAGGCCTGGCCGATCATCGGCCTGAAGGAGTGCCTCGAACGCCTCAGCGTCCACCCGCTCTGGCAACAGCGGTCGGCAAGCGGTGCATCGGAGAACGGGCGATACCGAGAAGGAATCGGCGTCGCCGTCGGCGGCTGGCGCGGCGGGCTCGAGCCGGCAGCGGCCCTCTGCCACGTCGATCCGTCAGGGATCATCAACGTCGTCGTCGGCGCGGTTGACCTCAGTGGAACGTTCACGACCTTCCGGATGATCGTCGCCGAAACGCTGGGCGTCGATTACGACCTGGTCCGGGTCGTCGGCTCGGACAGCACCAACGCGCCGTACTCGGGCGGGGCCGGCGGCAGCAAGATCATCTACACGGTCGGCCAGGCCGTCATGCGCGCCGCCGAGGATGCGAAAGAGCAGATCCTGGAACTGGCCGGCAACATCCTCGAAGTCGCCCCGCAGGATCTGGAGATCGCGGGCGACCGGGTCCGGGTCAAGGGCATGCCGGCCGAGCCTGCCTACGAGCTGACGATCAAGAAGATCGCTTCGCTGACGAGCGGCTTCGGAGCCCAGCACGCGCCAGTTTCCGGACGCGGGACCGGAGCACAGACGGCCAATGCACCCGGCTTCTCGGCCCACATCGCCCACGTTCGGGTCGATCTCGACACTGGCGACGTCGAGCTACTGGGGTATGTCGCCTCGCAGGATGTCGGGCGGGCGCTGAACCCGGCGGCGGTCGAGGGCCAGATGCTCGGAGCCGTCGCGCAGGGTATCGGCTGGGGCCTCTACGAGCAGATCACGCACGACGAGGACGGCCAGATGACGAGCGGCTCGCTGATGGACTACGCGCTCCCGAAAGCCGAGTTTGTTCCGCAGATCGAGACGCTGCTGATCGAGGTGCCATCACCGGACGGCCCGTTCGGCGCACGCGGCGTCGGCGAGCCGCCGGTCATCCCGGTCGCCGGCGCAATCGCCAACGCGATCCATAACGCTACCGGCGTCCGCGCGACCGCGATCCCGATCACGTCCGAGCGGTTGTGGCGTGCTATCGCAGAAGCCTGATACGCCTTCGTGGTGACGTTCGACAATCCACCCCCGCGTAGGCAGGCGATCGCCCCTACGCGGGGATGTCAAATTCTTAACGGATCGTCGCGTGAGATGCACTTACCAGCCGACGACGATCGCCGTCCGTTGCTGGCCCGATGCGGTGTTGGTCCAGGCGCGTTCGAAGGTGGCGCGGTCGGTGACCTTGTAGGCTCCGGCGCTGCCACGGAAGGCGGGGTCGTGGTAGATCACGTCACCGTTCGCGGTCAAGCCGAGGAAAACGACGTAGTGGTCGCCCCACCAGCCGGCCTGCTCGTGGCCGGGCAGTGAGCGGTAGTGGACGAGCAGGATCGACGGGCGGCCCATCCGCGACTCCGCATCGAGCTCCTCAAGAAACCAGTGGCGCAACTTGCCGTCGGGCATGGTGGGGCCGTTGACCGGGAAGTTGTGTCGCCAGGCCATCTTGACGAGCGGATCCCAGGCGACGCCGGCGTCGTAGCTCGGGTCGCCGGTCATCGAGATGATCGACTTGCGGACCTGGAGCGTCGGCAACGTGATATCGAACGCGCCGAGCACCATCGCGATGCTGGCGATCCCACAGTTCGATCCCTCCCAGGGCGTGCCGTCGAACTGCGTCATGTACGGAACCGTCGTCCGGCCACTGGCGACGATCGCCTGCTGACCAGCCGATGGCGTCGGCTCCGGCGTTGCCGGCCGTGGCTCAACGGCGACGATCGGCTCGGCGGTCGTCGTCACGGTCGGATCTGCGCGCTGCTCGCCCGGAAACGTCTGGACGAATCCCCCGAACGAGGAGAAGAGAACGGCAGCGCCAAGTGCGCCACCAAGAACCAACTGCCGAGCCTCACTGAAGCCTGAGAATTGCAACCTGGGATCTCCACCGTGCGCCGCAGGGCATCGCGCCCGACATGCTAGCCAACTCCGGCCGCACAAATCAGGCAGCCGCAACCTCGCCTCTGCGGTGCTGATACATAGATTCAACGCATTGAAGACGAATACTCCGTCTTGATTGCGCAGATTGTACCAGCCACCGTGTACGTGCGCCTAGTTGACACACAGGCAACGATTGCGTGGAAACCCCTCCCCCAACCCCCTCCCCTGAGAAGAGAGGGGGCTTTCGACATGAGGCGTCAAGCTTGCTTCTCCGAACCAAACTCCCCCTCTCCGCTCAGGGGAGGGGGTTGGGGGGAGGGGTTTCTGGTATACTTATGTCACGTAAAGGAGTACGCATGGACCGCGAACATCGCTGGATGACAACGCAGGAAATCGCGGATCAGATGGGCGTTTCGCCCTCAACAGTCCGCCGTTGGCTCAAGGAAGATCGACTGCATGGCCGCAGAATCGGTAAGCGCTGGCTCGTGCCGCCGCAGGACCGAATCGAGCTGACACCGCAGGAAGCCGCCGAGTTGCTACGGGTCGCCCCCGATACCGTCCGCCGCTGGCTGGCCGAAGGCAGAGTGCCTGGCCGTCAAGTCGGTCGCCGTTGGCAGATCCCCCGCGACGAGATGATCGCCCTCGTCGAACGGACGTAATCGGGAATCGGAGGACTTCGACGAGGCATCTCTTCGCCGAAGTCCCTCGAATCCCGATTCCCGAAGAACCTACACTCTCGGCACGAGCCGATAGCCCGCGCGAATGAACTTCGGGTGGCTCGCCTTCATCGCCGATGAACTGGGTGATGGAGTCCTCTTCGTCCGGCTCGGTGCCGATGAACTCGTCGTTCCCAATCGGAACGATATACGACGGCGGGAAGACGATCTCCTCGTGGGACAACGGATGGTTGATCGTCGTCTCCAGCTTGAGCTTGCCGTCCTCGGCTGTCACCTTCACGACGCCCTGCGTGCGCCTGTACTCGCCGGCGTAGCGTTGCAGGTCGGCCGTCGACATCTCGATCGGCTGAAGCTTCTCTCGCTTGAGACCACAGTACCGTTCGAGCGCCCAGTCGATGATCGGGCCAATCGCCTCTCCACCCTTGCTGCTGTTGGTGAGGACTGAGATCGCGAAGTTCTTGTCCGGGATGCCGTACATCTGGGTAATGTGCCCGTTCGTCCCCCCGCCGTGGTAGAGGATGCGATGGCCGCCGATCTCGCCCAGCGACCAACCGATGCCCCACTCCATCTGCGAGGTGACACGTCGCTGCGGCTCCTGCATCGCCTTGACTGACTCCGGCGAGATGACGCCTTCTGCAGTCTTGCCGCCGCTCATGTGGAATGTCCACGAACTTCAGCACGTCCTCGACGTTGGAGATGGCCGCTCCTGCCGCCGCCGCATTGCGGGGGATCGGCCACGGCTTCGCAATCGTCGGATGCTCCTGACCAGGCAGCTGCGAGTGGCCAGCCGCCGCCGAGTAATAGATCGCGTCCTGAGCGAACCAGAAGGTGCGGTCCATGCCGAGCGGAGTGAAGAGACGCTCATTCATGATCGTCTCGTAGCTCTGGCCGAGCGTGACCTCAAGGATCCGTCCTGCGATGTAGAAGCCACTGTTGCAGTAGCTCCACTGCTCGCCCGGCTGGGTGTCCTGCTTCCAGTCCTTCGCCTTCGCGATCATCGTCTTGAGCGCGTCGTCGCCCAACGCCGGTGTCGTCGAAGATGTCGCCATCGATGCCGCTCTGGTGCGTGAGCAGGTGGCGCATCGTGATCTTCTCCTGGGCGTCCTTGTCGGACAGCTCCAGTTCCGGCAAGTACTCGACGATCGGCGTGTCGAGGTGCAGCTTGCCCTGTTCGACCAGTTGCATGACGACCGTCGCCGTCATCACCTTCGTGTTCGACCCGATCTGGAACAGCGTGTCAACCCGCGTCGGATACTGGGTCGCAAGGCTGATGACCCCGTAGGCGCTGCCCCGGAAATCGCCGTCGATCAGCGTCCCAACCGTCAGGCCAGGAATCTGCGACTTCTGACGATAGTGCTCGGCGGCCTCGTCGAGCGTCTTGAAGGTTGGAGTTTCGTCGGACACGTTTCATCCTCTCCAAACACGATGTTATGTTGGCAGGACCGAGAATCCTGTATTGTCATCCTGAGCCGAAGCGAAGGATCGCTGACCGTTCGAGACAGGAGTGCGCCGATCGGCCGCCTAACTCACGCATCCACGGACACCCTATGCAGTTCGAGGCCAGCCGATCCTTCACTTCGGTTCAGGATGACAGTCCAAGGTGTACGGTCCTCGTTTACTCCGTCGCTTTCGATGTGCGCCCCAGATGGCTGTCGTACCAGTTCGTGACCCGTTCCAGCAGGTCGAGCTGTGCTTGCGTTCGCCGATGCCGTGCGGTTCGCGGGGGTAGAGCGACCAGCTGCGTCTCGACGCCGCGGCTCTTGAGGCCCTCGTACATCTCGTAGCCCTGGCTGGCCGGGACGCGGTCGTCGGCTTCTCCGTAGAGGATCAGCGTCGGCGTCTGTCGCGTTCTTGATGTAGCGGATCGGCGAGAGCCGCCAGTGGTGCTCCGGGTCCTCATCGACCGCGCCGAGGTAGCCGTCGAAGACGGAGCGGACGTCGGCCGTGCCCTGGAACTAGACCCAGTTGGCGATGCCGGCGCCCGCTGACCGCCGCCTTGAAGCGGTCGGTGTGGGTGACGGTCCAGTTGGTCAGGAAGCCGCCGCCGCTCCAGCCGCCGACGACGAGCTTGTCCGGGTCGGCGATGCCCTCGGTCGATCAGGTGGTCGATGCCGCTGATCAGGTCCGGCCAGTCCGGCCTCGCCGTAGCAGTTGGTGATGGCGCAGAGGAACTCGGTGCCCCGGCCGGACGAGCCGCGCGGATTTGGCATCAAGACGGCGTAGCCGCGCTGGGCCATGAACTGGCCCCAGTCGTGCCAGCCGGCGAACGAGATGGCGCGTCCAGGCGCCCAGGGGCCGCCGTGGATGTGCAGCAGCGTCGGGTAGCGCGTGCCCTCCTGGTAGCCGACCGGCAGGATCAGCAGCCCCTGGATCTCCATGCCGTCGGACGACGTCCAGGAGATCTCGCGGACCTCGCCCCAGGTCGACCTCGCGCAGCCAGGGGTTGAGGTCGGTCAGCTTGCGCGGCGTCCCGCCCGCTCGGAGACGTAGAGGTCACCGTAGCGTGTCGCGTCGGCCCAGACGAAGGCAACCGTGCTTGCCATCAGCGGACAGCGAGAACTGGCGTTGACGGTGCCCGGCTTCTCCGGCACCATCGAAGAACGGCTTGACCGTCTTCGCCTCCGGATCGACGACGCCGATCGTCCGGCGCTCGCCCTGCTTCGACGGTCGTGACAACCTGGCCGCCATCCGGCAGCCACTCGATGCCGCCGAAGGAGGCATCGTGCGTTCGGGACCATCACCTGCGACTCTCCGCCGCCGGCCGGGATCGTCCGCAGCGCGAAGAACGACGGGGTGACGTTCTCGCAGCCCATGAAACCGATCGTCGAGCCGTCCGGGCGAAAACTCGGGCGTCGCCAGCAGCCCTTCGAAGTTACCGAGCGTCTTCATCTCGCCGTCGAGGTCGAACGTCACCAGATCGGGCGCGAAGCCTAGTGCGCCTTCGGGTTCGGCGACGACGACGGCGGCGAAGCCGTTGCCGTCCGGAGCCCAGTCGAAGCCACGCCCGCCCATCACGCCGACGTGCAGGTTCTCAGGCGAGTTCCGCTTCGCCTCGGGCAGGTCGTCGGGTCCAGGCGTCGCCGCGTCATCCGGCACGTCGATCACATACAGACCGAGCCAGCAGCGGTTTGTCGTCGATGATCTTGTGGTCGTTGCGCTCTTCCTTGCGCTTCTTCTCGTCCTCTTCCTCCTCCGGCATCGCCGTGAAGGCCAGCTTCGAGCCGTCCGGCGACCACTGGATCGCCGTCACCGGCCCCTTGGCGTCGGTCAGCCGGATCGCCTCGCCGCCGGCCAGCGCCATCAGGTAGACCTGCGTCTTGCCGCGCTCCTTGCGGTCGGAGATGAAGGCGATCCTGCTCCCATCCGGCGACCAGCGCGGGGAATTGTCGATCGCGTCGGATGTCGTCAGCCGTCGCGGCTTCCCGCCATCGGCATCGACCAGCCAGATCGCCATCGATGGCATCTCCGCCTCCTTCGAGGCACTGGTCGTGACATACGCGATCTGCTTTCCGTCGGGCGAAATCTGCGACATCGGCGATGACGGTCGCCGAGACTGCCTGTTCGAAGCTCAGCATGCGTGAATCAGCCACGAAGCTCTTCCGTCCCTCCTGTATGAAAGTATGCGAGCACTGCCCGCGTATCCCTGGTGGGTGACAGTATGACAGATACGACGATCCATTCAAGGGGAGTTGAACGGACACCGTCGTCCACCGGTCAGCGACCGGTCGTGATGATGAGACAATTCCAGCCGGTAGCGTGGCCGATTGCCGAACACGCGACGCTCGTTGGAACGATCAGATTGGGTGAACAGCGCCGCGTGACCGAGACACTATCCGCAGCATCAGGCGACGACCCTGGCGACCAGCGATGCAGCGCTACAGGAGCGTGCCATCTCGATGCTGCGTCATTGGGCGGGACCAGCCGTCCCGGTCGTCATCATCGCCGTCATGGGTTACCGGCAGCGATGGGTCAGCGAGGACGCCTTCATCTCCCTACGGGTCGTCGACCAGATCCTCGCCGGCAACGGACCGGTCTTCAACAAAGGCGAACGCGTCGAGGCCTACACCCACCCGCTCTGGGTCGCAATCCTCGCCGTCTGGGGTGGAATCGGGCTACCGACGCCGCTCGGTTCGGTCATCCTTGGAATTGCCTTCACGCTCATCGGCCTGATCGCCGCGATGGCCGCCGCAAGCCGGCTGGCGGAACGGATTTCGGATGTCCCGCCCAGCAGGCCACTCTCGGGTAGGGGCGATGGCCGCAGCCTCGCCCTGCTCCAACCGCACCGGCGTCAAGCAGGGCGAGGCTGCGGCCATCGCCCTTACCCGAGAGTGGTTCTGATCCCGGTTGGCGCGCTCATCTTCGCCGTTATCCCCGTCGTCTGGGACTTCGTCACGTCCGGGCTGGAGAGTGGGCTGTCGTTTGCGTGGCTCGGCGTCTCGTACTGGCTGCTTGTCCGTAGGTGTTTCGCGGACGACGAGTACACCCGATGGTCGCGGGTGACGATCGCAAGTGCGGTCGTCATCGGACTCGGCCCGCTCGTCCGGCCCGATCTGGCCGTCTTCAGCGCCGCCTTTCTGATCTGCCTGATCGCCTACACCCGCCCGCCGTCATGGGCCGGGACGATGCGAAGGACGCTGGCGATCGGCGGGGCAGCCGCGTTGATTCCGCTCGCCTACCAACTCTTCCGGATGGGCTACTTCGCGGCACTCGTGCCGAACACTGCCCTCGCCAAGGAAGCCAGTGACGCCCGCTGGGAGCAGGGCTGGATCTACCTGCGCGATTTCACCGACACCTACCACCTCTGGCTGCCACTGCTGATCGCGGCCGGGTTCCTGTGCCTGGCCGGATGGCGTGCGTGGCAGATCGACGATCGCCCGGCGCTGTTCGTGATGTTTGCTCCGGTCGCAGCCGCCGTGTTCCATGCCGTCTACGTCGTACGCGTCGGCGGCGACTTCATGCACGGACGCTTTCTGTTGCCGACACTCTTCGGGCTGCTACTGCCGGTCATGCTGGTGAGGACTCCGCTCGACAAGCGACCGTTGACGAGAACCGTTCCTGTCGGTGTGGCGCTCGTCGTCCTCGCGGGATGGAGTCTCGCGGCGATGTTCTGGCTGCGGATCCCATACGAGAACGCCGTCAGCGAGGATGGGCTGGCCGATGAACGCGGTGTCTACGTTCTGCTGTCCGGTCACCATAACCCGATCGAGATCGAAGACTACGCGGAGATGAGCCTCGGCTGGACCCAGGAAGGGCAAGGCTGGCGCGACTCTCGCAGAGGAGCACCCACGAGTACTGATCGTCGAGGGAGCGCAGTATCCACTTTCGCCATCATTCGAGCCAGATATCGACCTCGTCGCCTTCACCTGGAACATCGGCCTGTCAGGCTTTGCGGCCGGGACAGATGTGCACGTCGCCGATCGCTACGGACTGGCCGACCCGCTTGCAAGCCGCCTGCGACTCACCGAGCGCGGCAGACCGGGACACGAGAAGCAGCTCGATCCAGTCTGGGCAATCGCGCGCTTCAGTTCTCCGGACGCCGCCACCGAGCCGACCGCTGTAGCAGCAGCGCAGACGGCGCTGGCATGCGGTGAGATCCCTGACCTTCTCGACGCGGTCGGAGAACCACTGTCGTCCGGCCGCTTCGTTGACAACTTGTTCCAGGGATGGTCATTGCACAGCTTGCGGATCTCGAACGACCCGCAGGTAGCTGTTGACGAGCACTGTTGATGACTTGCCCGGATCGCGGCAACATCGAGTACGATCGCACGAGGTCTGAGTGAGCGCGTACGCATCGAAATCAGGGAGGGGAAACGCAGATGAACGTCTACATCTCGGTCGACATGGAAGGGATCACCGGCATCGTCCACGCTGACATGATGGGCGCAGAAGGACGCGAGTACGACCGCGGCCGGCGGCTGATGACCGGCGACACCAACGCAGCCATCGAGGGCGCCGTCAACGCTGGAGCGCGACTACATCCTCGTCGCCGACGGCCACGGCCCGATGCGCAACATCTTCTTCGAGGACGTCAACCCGCGTGCCAACCTGATGACCGGCAGCGCCAACGCCCGCGACTACTGCCAGCTCCAGGGAGCCGACACGCAGACGTTCGACGCCGCCATCTTCGTCGGCTACCACGCGATGGCCAAGACGACTCGACGCGATCGCGCCACACACGATTGCCGGCGTGGCGATCCACGAACTGCGAATCAACGGCCGCCCGCACGGCGAGACCGGCCTCAACGCCGCCATCCTCGGCTCGCTCGGCATCCCGGTTGTCATGGTCACCGGCGACACGACGACGATGGCCGAAGCGAAGGCGTTCCTCGGCGAAGCGAATCGAGACGGTCGCCGTCAAGGAAGCGACCGGCCGCAACGCCGCCATCTGCTACCCGGCCGCGACGACCCGCCCGGCCATCACCGCCGCCGCCGAGAAGGCGCTGGAGAACCTCTCGACCGCCCAGGTCTACGACCCCGGCCAGCCGTTCAGCCTGGAGATCACCTTCTTCAGCATGGCCCAGTGCGAACGCGCCAGCCGCACCCAGGGCATCGAACGCCTCGACGGCGTCACCGTCGCCATCCACGGCGACACCCCCTGGGAGCAGTACCGCAACCTCTGGGCAGGCCTCCGCTCGGCGCTCTACGAACCGGCGAGCTGGCTGGCGTAGAAGCCGAGAGCTCGGGATCTCGGGACGCCGAGTCAAGAGCGCCAGTCCTCGGTGAGCGTGTTGGGTGTCGGCATTACCCCTCCCGCGGCCTCCTATGCATCGTAGAACGAGATCCGGGGTCGAGGGGTTTAGACGACACGCCAACACGCTCACCGGGGATTGGCGTTCTCCAATTGGCGTCCTTGACCAGAGCATGATCGCTTGCAGCGACTTCCATGCGTGTTCGTTTACACTGCCATCGGCTAACCGAACCCGGTACAGAGGGGATGGATGATGGAGAAGGTTCTCACATCGCTCGACTTCCGCAACATCGGCCCGACGCGCGGCGGGCGCTGTATCACCGTCACGGCCCACCCGACCAATCAGGCACTGTTTTATATGGGAACGACTGGCGGTGGGGTCTGGAAGTCGGACGACGCCGGCACCTACTGGCAGAACGTCTCGGATGGCTTCTTCAAGCGCGCATCGGTTGGGGCGATCGCGATCGCGCCGTCCGACCCGAACGTCATCTACGTCGGGATGGGCGAGTCCACGATCCGTGGCAACGTCTCGCACGGCGACGGCATCTACAAATCCACCGACGGCGGACAGACCTGGACGAACATCGGCCTGTCACAGATCCAGAACATGGGCCGCATCGCCGTCCACCCAACCAACCCGGACATCGTCTACGTGGCGGCCTTCGGCCGCGCCTGGGGGCCGAGCGCCGACCGGGGGCTCTACCGCTCGATGGACGGCGGCGCGACCTGGGACCGCGTCCTCTACATCTCCGAACGGGCCGGCGCGAACTTCGTGACGCTCGATCCGCAACAACCCGCGCAACGTCTACGTCTGCTTCTGGGACGCCCAGCGCGGCCCCTACTATCTCGACAGCGGCGGCCCCGGCAGCGGCATCTACCGCTCGTCCGACGGCGGCGACTCCTGGGAGCGGCTGGACGACAAGCCGGGGATGCCCGACGGCGACAAGGGCAAGATGGAGGTCGCCATCTCCGCCCGCGAGGGACGCATCTGGGCGATCGTCGAGTCGCAGCCGGAGGAGAAGAAGAACGGCATCTACCGCTCCGAGGACTACGGCCAGACCTGGGAACACCTGACGAGCGACACGAACCTGACCGGCCGGCCGTGGTACTTCAACCACATCCGCGCCGACCCGCAGGACGCCGACACGCTCTGGGTGCTCAACTTCGAGATCTGGCGCTCGGTCGATGGCGGCAAGAACTACCAGGTGATGGCCGGCCCGCACGCCGACTACCACGACCTCTGGATCGACCCCACCAACACCCAGCGGATGATCCTCGGCGGTGACGGCGGCGCCTGCGTCTCGCTCAACGGCGCCGAGAGCTGGTCGACGATCTACAACCAGCCGACGGCCGAGTTCTATCACGCGACGACCGACAACCGGTTCCCGTACCGCGTCTACGGCGCCCAGCAGGACAACACGACGATGTCCATCATCAGCCGCTCCGACAACGACGCCATCACGATGACCGAGTGGTACGAGGTCGGCGGCGGCGAGTCGGGCTACATCGCCGTCAGCCCGACCAACCCGAACGTCATCCTGGCCGGCGCACAGTCGGGGATGCTGACCCGCTACGACCACGAGCGCAAGCAGGAGCTCGACATCGCCGTCTGGCCGGAGAGCCCGCGCGGCCACGGCGCCGAGGACTACAAGTTCCGCACCAACTGGACCTCGCCGATGGTCCACTCGCCACACGACCCGACCGTCGTCTACTACGGCTCGCACGTCGTCCACAAGACGACCAGCGAGGGCCGCGCATGGGAGGTCATCTCACCCGACCTGACCCGCGCCGACCCGGAGACGATGCACGCCTCCGGCGGCAACATCACCAAGGACAACTCCGGCGCTGAGGTCTACGCGACCGTCTTCACGATCGCGCCATCGCCGCTCGACGCGGGCGTCATCTGGGCCGGCTCCGACGACGGCCTCGTCCACGTCACCCGCGACGGCGGCGCCGACCTGGGACGACGCGACGCCGTCGACGATCCCCGACTGGGCGCTGATGAGCATCATCGAAGCCTCGCCGCACGACGCCGCGACCGCCTACCTGGCGGCCACCCGCTACAAGAGCGACGACTTCCAGCCCTACCTCTACAAGACGAACGACTACGGCAAGACGTGGACGAAGATCACCAACGGCATCCCCGGCGACGACTTCACCCGCGTCATCCGCGAGGACCCGACCCGCGAAGGGGCTGCTCTACGCCGGGACCGAGACCGGCATCTACGTCTCGTTCGACGACGGCGGCAACTGGCAGAAGCTCGGCGGCAACCTGCCGGTCGTCCCAATCCACGACCTCATCATCAAGGACGACGAGCTGCTGATCTGCACCCACGGTCGCGCATTCTGGATCATGGACGACCTGACGATCGTCCGTCAGCTCGCCGACTCCGGCACGGCGCCGAAGGCCAGCCACCTCTTCCAGCCGAAGGCCGCCATCCGCTCGCGAAAGCTGACCGGCTTCGGCAACACCGAGGTGCAGGGCAAGAACTACCTCTTCGTCTCCGGCATCGTCCAGACCTACGTCTCGAAGAAGGACCAGTTCGGCAACCCACGCCGCCGCTTCCTCGACGCAGGCCAAAACCCCGACGACGGCGTTGTAATCTACTACTGGCTGGCCGAGAAGCCATCCAGCGAGTTCAGCCTGACGATCCTCGACAACGCCGGTAACGAGATCCGCTCGTTCATGAGCAAGACCGAGAATGGGAACGGCAACGACGACGACAAGACACCGAAGATCCCGGCCATCGCCGGCCTCAACCGCTTTGTCTGGGACATGCGTGTCGATGAGGCGACCAAGCTTGAGGCAAAGGGAGGCGACCAGCCGGCCACGACTGGCCCGCGCGTCGTCCCCGGCGACTACACGCTGCGGCTGACCGTCGGGCCTGAGACGCACGAGCAGCCGTTCAAAATCGTCCCCGACCCGCGCCACGCGACGACCGCTGAGGAGTTCCAGACCCAGTACGACCTGCTACTCCAGGTCCGCGACAAGCTCTCGGAGACGAACGACGCCATCAACCGCGTCCGCCGCGTCCGCGATCAGGTCGATGGCTGGGTCGAGCGTGCCAAAGGGTCCGAAGGGCGAGAAGAAGCTGGCCGATGCCGCTCGGGCGCTCAATGACAAGCTCTCGGCCGCTGAGGCGCAACTGATCCAGGTCAACGCCAACAGCCCGAAGGACACGCTCCACTACCCGGTCATGCTCAACACGAAGCTCGTCCGCGTCGCCAACGCCATCGCCAGCGCCGACATGGCCCCGACCCAGCAGGCCCGCGAGGTCTTCGCCGACCTCTCGGCCCAGGTCGACGCCCAGATCGACGCCATCAACACCGCGATCGACAAGGATGTCCCAGCCTTCAACAAGCTCGTCGCCGAGGCCAACCTCGACGCAATCGTGATTGGAGGGTAAGGGCCACGGGAGGAACAGAGACGTTACCCCTGTCATCCTGAGCCGCAGCGAAGGATCGCTCAACGTCCGATACAGGAGCGCGTTGATTGGTAGAGCGGCCTTCACCCGCCAAAACCGCTCGCGTCACGAAGGCCAGGCGATCCTTCGCTGCGGCTCAGGATGACAAACAAAACTGGTTTTCCTTCGGTTAGCGCAACCATTGTCAAACGATCTTCACGGGGAGAAGGGGAGCAAACACCATGGCAACCAACGGCAAGGTCGGCTACCTGGCCGGCAGCGCGAACGCGCGAGTCGGCTTCGCGGCCGGGATCGAGATCCTGCGCAACGGCGGGACGGCGATGGACGCCGCAATCGCCGCCGTCCGCTGCGTCGAGGACAACCTCGACGACCAGGGCGTCGGCACCGGCGGCGTCCCGAACGTCCTCGGCGAGGTCGAGCTCGACGCGACGATCATGGACGGCCGGACACTGGCGACCGGCGCTGTCGGCGCGATCAAGGGCTACCCGAACCCGATCGACATCGCCCGCAAGGTCATGGAAGAGACGCCACACGTCATGCTCGTCGGCGAGGGCGCCGAACTATTCGCCAAGACCCACGGCTTCGAGACCAGCAATCTGCTGACGCCGGAGTCTGAAGAGCTCTGGCGCGCACGGATCGTCGGCGACGTCGAGACGGCCAGCAACATGTACGAGGACCAGTACAGCACCTACATGGGCACCGTCCGTAACTGGAAAGAACTGCTCCACGACCGCATCTTCGGGACGACGAACGTGATGGCGAAGGACATGGACGGCAACATCGCCTGCGCCGTCTCGACCTCCGGCTGGGGCTTCAAGTGGCCGGGCCGTCTCGGAGACTCGCCGGTTATCGGCGCCGGCAACTACGCCGATAACCGCTACGGAGCCGCCGCCTGCACCGGACGCGGCGAGATGGCGATCCGCGCCTGCTCGGCCCACAGCGTCGTCACCTACATGCGCTTCGGGATGTCGCTCGAAGAAGCCCTCAAGACGGCGATGGAAGACCTCTCCCACCTCGTCGACCCCTACGCCGAACGCATGAACGTCATGAACATCGTCGCGATGGACAAGGACGGCAACGCCGCCGCCGCCTCATCCGCCGAAGGCGCCGCCTACGTCTACCAGACGACCGAGATGGACGCCTACGAAGAGAAGCCGCGCATCGTCGTGCCGGTCAAGACGCGGTCTGAGTAAGGCGAGCTCACCTTCAGGGGCTCGGGCATCGAGCCGAGTGCCGCAGGGACGGCGCCGCTCGGGGAGTCGAGGCCCGCTCGCCTACACCAACGCCAGCACCCGCACCGGACTCCCACTCCCATTCACGATCTTCAACGGCGCGGCAATCACGACGGCTCCGACCGGCGGAAGCTGGTCGAGGTTAGCGAGTGAGGCGAGGCCGAATTTACCGGCGCCGTGCATGAAGGTGTGGCAGGGGAAGGGCGGGTCGAACATCCCGGCCTGGCCGGCATCGGTACCGACCGTCTCAACGCCAAAGCCAAGCACATCGCGCTCGACCAGCAGCTCGACAGCCGACTGGTGCGGACCGGGTGTGTGCGGGCCGTTCTCGTCGGCGTTGAAGAAGGCAGCCGGGTCGGTCCGCTTGCTCCAATCGGTGCGGAAGAGCGCCCATGATCCAGCCGGAATCCGCCCGTACTCCGCTTCCCAGGCTTCGATATGCTCCGGCATCAGCAGGAAGTCAGGATTCTCGGCCGACTCCCGCGAGAAGTCGAGCACACAGGCAGGGCCAACGAACCGGCCGGCCGGAATCGTGTCGGTCGCGTTATCGGGCAGGTCCTTGCCGGTCACCCAGTGGATCGGAGCGTCGAAGTGCGTCCCAGTGTGCTCGCCGAGCGTGATCGTGTTCCAGTACCAGCCCGGCCCACGATCGTCGTAACGCGAGATCTCCTCAACCGACAACCCCGGCGACGGCGCGAAGATGTTCGGCAGCGCAATAACCGGCGTGTCCTCCCCCAACGGCTGCGTCAGATCGACGACCCGCACCGCTCCAGAACCCAACCCCGCAACCAACTGCTCCAACACCGACATGGCAACCCTCCAGTTCAACGATTCCCGATTCCCGAACCCCGATTCCCGCCGCCTCAGTCTTCCCACATCAGGTCGCGGCACAACAGCAATGCGACCGGCTTGTGAGCAGACTCGGCCAGTACCATCGCCTTGCGGATGCGCCGCTCGACGTGGCCGGGATCATCCAGCCGCTCCCACGGAATGCCGAGCGAGTCGAGCACCGGCAGCGTCGCGCCACCACCCTGGGTCTGCCACGGGTCCGGCTCGCCGAACTCGCCGCGATACGAGATCAGCATCGTCAGCGGGATCTTGTAGAGGTGCGCCAGCGAGACGATGCCGTTGACGCTGGCCAGGAAGCCGTGGTTCTGCATCAGCATCGCCGACTTGACGCCGGCCAGGTGCGCGCCGGCCGAGATGCCGACGCCCTCCTCCTCCTTCGCCAGCCGAACGAGCGTCATCTCCGGATCGTCGTCCGCCATCCGGATCAGGTGGACCAGCCAGGTCTCCGGTAGCGCCGACATGATCTTGACGCCATTCCCCTTGAGGGCGTCGTAGATGATCTGCGAACTCTTGACCGAAACAGGCATCGTTCGACCTTTCTCAGGGGATAGGGAATTGCGGGACAGGGAACAGGAGCCTTGAAACAGCGGGTGAACTCCTGTCCCCTGTCCCGTGTTCCCTATCCCCTCCGTCCCGCGCATCCTACCGCAGCCCGCGCAGCAGCGCGACCCGGCGGGTTAGACTTCGCGACCGGGAGGAATGCGGGGGCATGCAACGATCTGACCATGCGTGAGCGGCTGAGTACGCGAGCGGCGACGTTCGACCGCTGGTTGACCGTTCTCGTTGGGCGCACCGAGCCGTCGCGGACGCCGGAACGGATCTCTTCGCAGGTCCTGGCCGGGCTGGTCGGCATCGTCACCGTCTGGCGGCTGGCGATCCTGGCCTACTCGTACATCCTCGACCAGGTCGGCTACATGACCTGCGGCGTGCTCGTCCCGCAGCCGTGGAACTACTCCGCCTGCTGGGACACCGCCTCTTACCAGCAGATCGCCGCCAACGGCTACACCTACACGCCCGACCAGCCCTCGACGATCGCGTTCTTCCCGATGTACGCGCTGCTCATGCGCTGGGCCAACGACCTGATCCCCGGCCCCGGCGACGTCAAGGCTGGTGTCATCGTCAACTTCTTCGCGCTGATCGTCGGCGTCATCTACGTCTTCCTGCTCGTCAGGCGCGACTTCAGCGAGACGATTGCCTGGCGGACGGTCGGGTTTCTGCTGCTCTTCCCGAGCGCGTTCTTCTTCTCGGTCGCCTACAGCGAGGCGATCTTCCTTGTCGGCGTCGCCGGGTCGCTGTATCACGCCCGGCGCGGTCAGTGGGTACGGGCAGGACTCTTCGCCGCCTTCGGGAGCGCGACGAAGCTGGCCGGTATCGTGTTGATCGTGCCGCTCGTCGTCGAGGTGCTCTCACAACGTGCCTGGACCCGCCCGCGCCCATACTCGCTGGCAGGCATCGCCCTTGCGCCGCTAGGCGCCATCGCCTACTTTTCCTGGCTGCATGTCGAGTACGGTAGCTACCGGACCTTCTTCAACGCCCAGCAGAACTGGATCCGCGAGTCGTTCAGCCCGGTCTTCGTGATGGGACTCCGACGGCTGACCGGCGACATCTCCGACGCGATCCTCTTCTACCCACCGACGATCACTCCCATCCCCGGCGTCTGGATCCTGATCGACACGACGCTCGTCGCCCTCTTCCTGGCGGCCGGCGTCTACCTCTGGCTGCGCGTCCGGGCCAGCTACGGCGCGCTCGTCATCGCGCCGTCGCTGCTCTTCGGCCTCTCCGGCAACCCGCAGAGCCTGAACCGCTACCTGCTGGTCCTCTTCCCGGTCTACATTCTGCTGGCCCGGATCCGCTCCGAAGCGATCCGCCTCGCCATCATCATCGCGTTCGGACTGGGGCTGGGAATCGAAGCGTTCTTCTTCATGAACGAAATGTGGGCGGGGTGAAGCCCCTGCTACCTCTGGGGGCGTTGGGGAGGGGTTTCACCGCAGCGCAGGCAGCACCCGCTCCCCAAGCAACCGAAGCCCCTCGATCGGCGTAACACCATGCGGGGTGCCAAACTCGATCCGCGTGACGCCAGCCTCAAACAATCGCTCGGACTGGGCGATGATGTCGTTCGGCGTTCCAGCAAACGCGAATCGGTCGAGCAGGTCGTCCGGGATCAGAGAGCCAGCCTGAACGCTGTCACCGCCGGTAACGAGCGCATCGATCCGCGCGAGCAGCTCTGGATCGATCGCAACGGTTGGGTCGAGGCCGGCGACAACTGGCAGGTAGAGCGCCATCTCACGTCGGATGACCGACCGCGCGACATCGCGATCCTCGTCTACGACGCTCACAGCACCGAGACAGATGCCGACCTCATCCAGCTGACGGTCGGATCGAATCGCGCCGCGAGCGATCCACTCGCGAACGACCGGCACGATATCGGGGTTGGCCGAGCCACCGATCTTCACCTCATCTGCGCGCTCGCCAGCCAGAGCCGAGCGTCTGCCGCCCCCAGCTACCGATCAGAAGCGGCACCCGCTCGCGCTCAACCTTATAGCGAAGTGTGTGGTTCTCGGTCAACTGGAAGTGCTGCCCGTGGTATGGCTGCCGCTTTCCGGCCAGCAGATGCTCGACAACGTCGATCGCTTCGTGCAGGCGCGACAGCGGACGATCCTGCACCACGCCAATCTCGCCCAGCCATGCGCCGCGCGACAGGCCGAGGTATGCGCGCCCACCTGAGAGTAGATCGAGCGACGCGATTTGCCCCGCAATTTCGACCGGATGCAGCGTGTACGGGTTGAGTGACGCCGGCCCGAGCCGAATCCGGCTCGTCGCCACAGCGGCAACCGATAGTGGAACGATTGGCGGCTGAAAAAGCAGATCAGCGTAGATCGAGAGGGCGTCGAACCCGTAGTCCTCGACGCGTTGCGCCAGCTCGGCGTAGTCGGCCGGTGGCTTGTCGGACTGGAACGCGATTGAGATTTCGCGTCGCGTCATGTCAGGTCGTCCGTTGCCAGTGTCCGCCGTCGAATGCGCTCGATCCGCATGATCAGCCGCTCTTCAGGGTCCGGGCAGGCGACCAGCGTGTCCCGTTCGAGCCAGTCGTTTGCGTCGAGTTGACGCTGCTTTGGCGTCAGCAGCGGAATCACCGATTGCAGCGCATACAGGCAGAAGTGCTTTCCATCCGGTATCCGCACCCGACTCGATTCAGTCAGCTCGAAGTAGTCGCCCACCTGCATCCCGCACACCGAACGCCCCTCGATCGCGTCCACTGTCACGCGCAGGTCATACAGCTCGAACAGGTCCGCTGGCCGATCGTCACTCATCTTCCATCACCAATCACATCGTCCCAGGACTCCTGATGCAGCGTCTCGATCAGCTTGGCGTGCAGTTCCGGCGTTGCGGCGGCGACCAGCGGAGTGCGCCGTGAGAGGTCGAAGTCGACCGGAACGGGGACACCATCGAACCCGGTCAGGACGCTGCCGGTTTCGTTGAGGAGCGCCAGTGCGCCGGCGTAGTCGACGATCTTCTCACCGAAGCCACGTGGCGAGATCCGGTTGGGATTGACTAACGCCTCCAACGTGCCGCAGGCGATCAACGCCAGGTCGAGCGCGCTGCAACCCGTGATGCGGATCCGCCGTGCCTGAACGGTGATCGTCCGTAGCGTTCGCCAGGCGGCGTCGGTCTCTGGCCGGATCAGCGCGACGCGCGCTTCAGGCAGAGTCGTGACCGGCCGCGCACAGACGCGGACACCGTCGAGCTCGACACCACGGCCTCTGGCAGCCGTGAAGACCTCGCCGGTTGGCAGATTCATGACACAGCCGGCGATGAGCTGACCATCCTCAACGACACCGACCGAGAACGCATAGTACGGAAAGCCAAAGACATGACCCTCGCGCAGCGGCGTTTCGGCCAGGTCGGCAAGGCTGGCGTCCGGCCGGGGAACAAAGTTCGGCGCAGCAACTGCGTTGTTGGTCGCGTCAATCGGATCGACGATTGCCGTCAGTGCCGAGCCGCGGTCCAGGAAGCCGACTTCTTCGGACAGGATGTTCATCCGTGGCTCAGCCGCTTCGAGGAACGCCAGCGCCGCGTCCTCGGCCAGCTGATCGATATGGGTCGTGTCAGCGCCGTCCGCCCCGAGACCAACGACGTCGGCCAGCCGGTGATACTCGGCCCGAACGACCGCCTCGCGCACGCGCTGGCCGCAGGCTACCAGCGCATCGATAATCGATCCCAATCTTTCGTCGGTGTTCATTCGCGACCAATACCTTCATGATTCAAAGAAACGCGACCTGTGCGACACATATTCACCATCAGCTATGTTGACGAATCACGGCGCTGACTCTAGAGTGATCACACAAGCCAACGAAACCGTCATTGCGGCCCACCGTTGAGACATTACTCCAACCAGGAGGATGCGAATGGCGCGACACGATGCCGGACTCGCCACCGACTACTGGAAACGCTACTACACATCCGAGGAAGTAGCCGAGATCATCGAATCCAGCACGACGACGACGCTGGTTTCGAACGGCCTGCCCATCCATGTCCGGCTCTACGAACACTCCCGTGGCGCACCGACGGTCATCATGTCGCACGGGTTGATTACCTACGGCCTGGCGTTGGCACGACTCCAGCTGCCGTTCTACCGCGCCGGTTATAACGTCGTCCAGTGGGACATGCCGGGCTGGGGACAGAGCGGTGGTCCGCGCGGCGGCTGTACGATCGATCAGGCTACCGCTACGTGGCTCGATGTCCTCGACTGGGTCGCAACCGAATTCAACGGTCCGTACTTCACGACCGGCTTCGGCGAAGATGGAACGACCTGCTACTACGCGCTTGCCAATGACACGCGCATCAGCGCGATGGCGTTTCACAACCTCTGGGACTACGACGACCCGGAGCTGATGCGCTGGCAAGGCTCCGCGCCGGTCATCCGCGCCAAACGCGCGATCCTGTTCTTCGGCCGCTACCTGCTGCCGACCAGAACGGTCGACATGCGGATCGCCGTCCCGTGGGACGACCTCTTCGGCAAAGCTGAAGACACGGAGTATCGCAAGATCTTCGAGGGCGACCCGCTCCGCAACAAGGGCTACCAGTATCCCCTCGCCTACTCGATGCTGAAATCCCATCGACCGCGCGCGCCGTTTGAAGCGTGCCGGACGCCGATCCAGCTGATTGTCTCCGAGTTGAATGAGCTCTGGCCGCTGAGTATGAACACGCGTAGCTACGAGCGACTTGGCGGGGAGAAGGAGATGATCCTGCTTGAGGACAAGCCGCACTGGGAGTTCAAACGCGAGTTCGACGAGACTTTCTGCGCCCACGCGATGGGCTGGTTCGCGCGCCACGGCGCCTTTCAGCCGGTCGTTCCCGACATCGTTGCCAGGTGAAGGGATGAAGCATGTCCCGCACAACGACGATCGCGTTGCTCATCGCCTACTGTCTCTGCGGCACGCTGACAACACTGGCGTTCTACTGGGATGAAGCCTGGCATACCGACAAGGGGCGTGACAGCTTCTGGATCCCGGCCCACCAGATGCTCTATGGCTCGGTCGCCGGCCTGGTCGTCATCGTCGCGGTCTGGGCGGCGATCCTGTCCTACAACCAGGTCGCCTGGCACGACATCGTCCGTCACTGGCCACTGACGCTGGCCTTCACCGGCGCGGCCGTGACGCTGCTCGATGCGCCGATCGATGGCATCTGGCACAACACCTTTGGCCGCGACGCCGTCTTCTGGAGTCCGCCGCACGTCCTGGCCGTCGCGGGACTGACGATGACGGCCGCAGGGATGCTGCTCAAGGCCAGCGGCATTGGCGGAAAGGCCGGTGCGATCCTGACGGTCATGACCGGCGCGCTGGTCATGTCGGCGTCTGTCGTCCTCGTCATGGAGTACGACTCCGACGTGCCACAGTTCTCGACGCTCTGGTATCTGCCGGTCATCGCGCTGACAGCGACCTTCACGCTCTCGCTGGCTGCCAGCGTCTCGCCGCTGCGCTGGATTGGGACGCTGGTATCGCTGACCTACGCCGGCATCATGACGGCCGTCTACATCTTCCTGAGCGCCGTCCTCGACTCGACGCCGATCATCCCTCCGCTGGTCATTCCGGGGCTGGTCTTCGATCTGGCGCGGCGCTACAACCTGCCGCTTGTAGCACGCGGCGCGCTCTACAGCGCCACGCTCTACCTGACCTATACCCCCTACCTCAATAACATGCTGAACGGCGTCAGCCTGTCTGCCAGCGATGTCCTGCTGGGGCTTCCGATCGCGACCCTCGCCAGTACGGCGGTTCTCTACGCGGTCGAGGGCGGAACGCCGCGCCCGGCAGTCCGGCTCTCGCGGGCTGGTCCTGCTGTCGCAGCCGCAATCGCGCTGGCACTTGTCCCGACCCTGGCATTCGCCCACGATCCCGGACAAGGTCCGAAGGTCGGAAACGCCGAGCTGACGGCGATCCAGACCGACGGACAGCTCATCGTCACCGGCCAGATTACGGAACCCGACCCGTGCGACGTCTTCACGGCTCGTGGTCTGGTTGCGCGACGTGCCCGCGAGGAGGTTCGCGGCCCGCTGCAGCAGAGCGGTGATTGCACCTTCACTGGCCAGCTTGCGCTTCCGGAGCGTGGACGCTGGTTTGTCTATCTGGAACTGAGCCAGGCTGGCGACGAGGTCGAGGTCTGGCTGCCGGTCATCTCCGGCGACGGTACACGAGAGTTCGACAAGGAGAGCTGGATCTACATCCCGCCAACGCGAGAGGTGAACGCGATCTCGCTCACGGCCGGAACGATCATCTACGCAATCTCGCTGGCGCTGTTTGCCGCCGTCATCGTCGGGTTCAGACGAACACGAGAGCGGCGTGCCGCGGGAGTCATCGACCCGGCCGACGCTGCCCGACCACTCGCGGGTCAGGAGTATCCTGCTCCAGCAACGTGACGCGCCGGTCCCTGCCAGACACTCGTTCTGATCTGTTATCGTAGCGCCGGGAGAAGGAGTCGTACCGGTGCCACGTCATGTCATCACGATGATCGCCGTCGTCGGGGCCTTTTTCGGCCTGCTCTGGTTCGGCGTCGTCGTCCTCGGCCAGTCTGGTGGCAAAGCGATGCTGGCCAGCATCGCGACCCTCTTCCTGATCGGCCTCGGCGTCACCTTCAGTTCGTCGACGCTGCGACGGGACCGACCCGACCGCGACTAGCCTCGGATGGCACGCAGGTTGCCCAGGTTGACAGACGGAGGCCAACAATCCGTCTGGCATGTGGAGCGTGCGACCATGAATCCCACCCGACAGCGTGACGACCGCGACGAAATCGAGCCGCTCATCGACATTGACGAGGCACGGGAGCGTCCGCGCAGTCTCGAACAGATGATCGACGAGCCTGACACCGGCGGCTTGACCGAAAACCCCGACGAAACCGTGAATGACGCGGACCATGACAACGCGGACATCATCCCCGGCGACAAGACCGACATCTATGAGCGCGGGACGATCATCATGCCGCCGGGATAGCAATCAGCCTGACCGGCTGACGACCTACTTCCGATTCATTTCCTCGATCTGGCCAGTGACAACGAAGACGACTCGCTCGCAGATGTTGGTGACGCGGTCGGCGATTCGTTCGACGTTGTGGGCCACCCAGAGCAGGTGAGTCGCGCGGGTGATCGTGCGTGGGTCGGAGATCATGAACGTCAGGAGTTCACGGTAGACCTGCTCGTAGAGGCGGTCGACCTCGTCGTCGCGACGCGCAACCTGACGCGCGCGTTCGGCGTCCATCTCCGTATAGGTGTCAAGCGCCTCAACCAGCAACTCGCGGGCGATGTCGGCCATACGTGGGATGTCGACCAGCGGCTTCAGCAGCGGCTCGTCCGCCGTCCGCAATGTCAGGACGGCGATTCCTTCGGCGTGATCGGCCATCCGCTCCAGCTCGGTGACGATGTGCATGACAGCCGCGATCCGGCGCAGGTCACGCGCCATCGGGGCCTGGGTCGCCATCAGGTTGATAGCCGCCTCTTCGAGCTCCCAGCGCGCTTCGTTGATTTTCGCGTCGCCGTCGACAACCGATTGGGCAAGCGCGATATCCTGGCTGCGCAACGACTCAACGGCCCGGCCGATCGCTTTCTCGACCATGCTTCCAAGCGTCAGCACACCATCCTGGAGATCCTGCAGACTTTGAGTGAATACGGTTCGAGTCATGAAGTGCGGTCTCCTCGTCTAGCCGACGCGTCCGGTGATGTAGTCCTCGGTTCGTGGGTTCTTCGGGCTCGTGAACACTTCACGTGTTGGGCCTACTTCAACCATCTCGCCGGCACGCCCTTCGCCCATCGTCATGAACGCCGTCAGGTCGGAGACGCGCGCGGCCTGCTGCATGTTATGCGTCACGATGATAATCGTATAGTTCTCTGACAATTCCCGCATGAGATCTTCGATTCGGAGCGTCGCGATCGGGTCGAGCGCCGAGCAGGGCTCGTCCATCAGGATCACTTCCGGCTGAACCGCGATGCAGCGCGCGATGCAGAGGCGCTGCTGCTGGCCGCCAGAGAGCGAGAGGCCACTCGACTTCAGCTTGTCCTTGACTTCGTCCCAAAGGGCCGCCGAGCGCAGGCTGCGCTCAACCAGTTCATCCATGTTGCCTTTGAAACCGTTGATCTTCGCGCCCCAGGCGACGTTGTCATAGATCGTCTTCGGGAACGGGTTCGGCTTCTGGAAGACCATCCCGATCAACCGGCGGACAGCGACCGGGTCGATGCCCTGGTCGTAGAGATTCTCGCCGTGGAACAGGATCTGGCCCTCGACGCGCGCCGTCGGGACGAGGTCGTTCATCCGGTTGAACGCCCGCAGCAGCGTGCTCTTGCCCGAGCCTGACGGCCCGATCAGTGCCGTGATCTTGTGCTCCGGGACGCGCAGGTTAGCTTCACGGAAGGCGAGAAAATCACCATAGAAGATGTTGACGGCATTCGCCTCGATGATCGTATTCGCATTCGCGAGGTCGGCATCCAGGCTGTGCGTGGTGAGTTGCGGGACAACGCTCATCGTGGCTCCCTACCAGTTCTGATTCTTGCGGAAGTAGTTGCGCAGCAGGATTGCCGCCGTGTTCATCGTCAGCAGTAGCGCCAGCAGGACAATGATGGCGGCCGCCGCGATCGCGTGGAAATCAGCCTGCGGGCGCGAGACCCAGTCGAAGATCTGTAGCGGGAGAACTGTAAACCGGTCGCTCGGACCCGATGGCGTGAACGTGATGTAGGTCGCGGCGCCGACAACGATCAGCGGCGCCGTCTCGCCAATTGCCCGGGAGAGCGCCAGAATCGTGCCGGTCATGATGCCAGGCATCGCGGCCGGCAGGACGTGCGACCAGACTGTCTGAAGTCGGGTCGCGCCAACCCCATAGGCCGCCTGACGAAGCGAATCCGGCACGGCTCGCATCGCCTCGCGCGAGGCGATGATGACGACCGGCAGGACGAGCAACGACATCGTCAACGCCCCGGCCAGGACACTGGGTCCCATGCCGGCGAGCTCGACGAAGACGGCCAGCCCGAGCAGACCGTAAACGATTGAGGGGACGCCTGCCAGGTTGGAGATGTTGATCTCGATGATCCGTGCGATCCGACCAGTACGGCCGAACTCCTCAAGGTAGACCGCCGCGCCAACACCGATCGGAAACGTGATCGCGGCAGTCAGGATCATGACCCAGATGGTGCCAACGAGCGCCGGCCAGATGCCGGCATGCTCCGGCCGGCGCGAGGGTAGCTCACGGATAAATGACCAACTGAGCCAGTCGGCGCCATCCCTGACAATGTCAATGATGAGAACGGCGAGAATTCCGAGGGCGGACAACGTTGCGGCCAGAAAGATACCGAGCGCAATCGTTCCAACCAGCTTCCGACGGCGGAGTTGCGGGTCGCTACGTCGAATCGATGCAGCTCTCATTCGTACGCCTCCCGGAAGCGGCGGGTGACCCACGCACTGAGGATGTTCATCAGCAACGTCAACAGGAAGAGCGTGAAGCCGACCGCAAAGAGTGTGTGGTACTCGATCGTGCCGCGTGGCGTGTCGCCGAGGCTGATCTGGACGATGTAGCCGGTCATTGTCTGGATACTCTCAAGCGGGTTGAAGGTGAATTTCGGCGTCGCGCCGGCCGCGAGGACGACGATCATCGTCTCACCGATCGCCCGCGAGAAGGCCAGGATGATCGACGCCATGATGCCGGAGAGCGCCGCCGGAACCATCACCCGCGTCGAGACCTCGAACTTGGTCGCACCGAGCGCCAGCGCGCCATCACGCAGGGAGCGCGGGACGGCCTGAATTGCGTCCTCTGAAAGAGACGACACCATCGGAATCGTCATGATACCGACGGCGAGGCCAGCGCTGAGCGCGTTGAACACTGGTGTATCACTCCAGATGCCCTTGATGATGTTCGGCGTGATGAAGGTCAGCGCGAAATAGCCATAGACGACGGTCGGGATACCGGCCAGCACTTCGAGGACCGGCTTGACGATCGCCCGAACGCGGGGCGACGCATACATTGATAGATAGATAGCGCTTGCAAGCCCGATTGGAACCGACACCAGCAACGCGAAGACCGCGATCTGAATCGTGCCGACAACCAGCGGCAGGACACCAAAATTCTGGGGAACAAAGAGCGGGGTCCATGTCGTTCCGGTGAAGAAATCGACCGGGGAGACTTCGGCAAAGAACCGAAGCGTCTCCTCGATGAGTACGGCGATGATCGCGAACGTCGTCACGACCGATATCAACCCGCAGACTGTCAACAGGCCACGAATGAACCGCTCGATTGGACGGTTCTCGGTTGAGCCGCGCAGCGAGCGAGATGCCATGCCCGGCGTGTCAGCGGTAACGCCGATCGGGGTAGCGGGTTGTGCTGCCTTGTCGGCCAACGGCGAACCTCCCTCCGTACAACGAGTCCCCAGTGGGACTATACAGGACGATGACCCCGGCGGCAGGTACCGGCCGGGATCACGTCCTTTGTCATCCCGACGAAGGAGGGATCTCACCTTGACGCCCAAACACTTCATCAAGTGTCGTACTGGCGATTGAGTGGTCCCACCTTACGCCGGGAAGACCAGAAGATTTACTGCATCAGGCTCGCGAACTCGCCCTGCTCAGTCGCCAGCTGCTCCTCACTGAGGGCAATGTAGCCGATCTCGGAGACAATCACTTGGCCGTCCTCAGAGAGAACGAAGTGGAAGAGGCCAGCCACCTGCGGCTTCTCCAGGATCGATGCATTTGAGGCATACATGAAGAGCGGGCGGGACAGCGGCGCGTATTCACCGCTGGCCACCGTCTCCGGGTTCGGCTCGACGCAACCCTCGCCGCCATCCACGGCCAGCACCTTCAGGCTGTCCTGGTTCTCGATGTAGTACGCGTACCCGAAGTAGCCCATCGAGTAGTCGCTGCCTGAAACGCCCTGGACGAGAACGTTGTCGTCCTCAGAGGCGGTGTAGTCAGGGCGACTGGCGCCGGCCTCGCCGTTGATTTCTTCCGTGAAGTAGTCGAAGGTGCCCGAATCGGTGCCCGGTCCGTAGAGGTCGATCGCCTCATCCGGCCAGGACGGGTCAACGTCTGACCAATTGGTCACGCTGCTGTCCGGACCCCAGATCATGGTGAGCTGCTCGGTCGTGATGCAATCAACCCAGTCGTTGTCCGGGTGGACGACGACCGACAGCCCGTCAACGCCAACCTGGAACTCGGTGTATTCGATTCCGTTCTCTTCGCAGAGGGCAGCCTCTTCATCCGAGATCGGACGAGAGGCATTGGAGATATCAGTATCACCGGCACAGAACTTCTCGAATCCACCGCCCGTGCCCGAGGCGTTGACCGAGAATTGGACATCCGGCGCAAGCGCAAGCAGTTCCTCAGACGCCGCCTGTGCCACCGGGAAAACAGTGCTGGAGCCATCAATGACAACGTCGCCGGAGAGTTCGCTGTAGTCCATCTCGGGCAGACCGCCACTGGCAGTGGTCGGCGATGCTTCCGAACCACTCTCGTCCATCATCGCCTCGCCAGCGATCGCGGACTCGAGCCGCGACTGCTGCTCCGCAAGCTGCTCTTCACTGAGTGCAACGTAGCCAACCTCAGGAACGATCGCCTGGCCGTCTTCCGAGAGAACGAACTCGAAGAAGGCTGCGACCTCCGGCCGCTGGAGCGACTCGATTGAGGCGTACATGAAGAGCGGGCGGGAGAGCGGCGCGTACTCGCCACTCGCGACCGTCTCCGGGTTCGGCTCGACGCAGCCTTCGCCGCCATCGACGGCCAGCACCTTCAGGCTGTCCTGGTTCTCGATGTAGTAGGCGTAGCCGAAGTAGCCCATCGAGTACTGGCTGCCTGAAACGCCGGTCACGAGGACGTTGTCGTCCTCAGAGGCGGTGTAGTCGGCGCGGCTGGCACCCTCTTCACCGTTGATGACATCGGTGAAGTAGTCGAAGGTACCCGAGTCGGTGCCCGGTCCGTAGAGATCGATCGTCTCATCCGGCCACGAGGAATCGACATCGGCCCAGGTCGTCGACCGTGCTCTCCGGCATCCAGATCATATTGAGCTGCTCGATCGTGATGCAATCAACCCAGTCGTTGTCCGGATGGACGACGACCGAGAGACCATCGACACCGACCTGGAGTTCGGCGAACTCGACGCCGTTCTCTTCGCAGAGCGCGATCTCATCTTCCTCGATCGGTCGCGAGGCATTGGAGACATCGGTGTCACCGGCACAGAACTTCTCGAAACCACCACCGGTACCCGAGGCGCTGACCGAGAACTGAACATCCGGCGCCATCGCGATGAACTCTTCCGAGACGGCCTGGGCGACCGGGAAGACGGTGCTCGAGCCGTCGATGACGACTTCGCCTGACAGGTCACCCATGTCCATCTCTTCACCACCGTCGGAGCCGGTCGTGCTGGTTGGCTCGCCGCCAGTCGCCGGCGATGCCGTCTGGCCGCTCGCCGTCGTATTGGTCGGATCAGCATCATCATCGTCGTCATCGTCACCACAGGCGGCGAGGACAACGGAACTGATCATCAGGAGCGCCACTGCAAACAGTATTCGCTTCCAGATTCCGTACCGTATCAACGTGGTCTCCTCCACTTTCGTCTGAATCTCACTTCCTCCACCGGCTGAACCTCACCCGGCGAAGCGATAGCCCACTCCATGGACCGTCTGGATCAGCTTCGACCCATCCGGGTCTCCCTCCATCCGCTCGCGCAGCCAGCGGATATGGACATCGACGTTGCGCGGATCGACGACGACATCCTCCCCCCAGACCATGTCGAGCAATTCGGCCCGCGTGCAGACCTCCCCCTTACGGCTGACAAGCGCCGTCAGCAGCCGGAACTCCTTGAGCGGCATGTGCAGCTCACGACCGTGATAGACGGCCCGGTGCTCCTTGAGGAAGATGGCCAGCTCGCCGGAGACGAGGACGGCCTGGTTGCCACGACCGGTCTCGGTCCGCCGCAGGAGCGCTTTGACCCGCGCCAGGAACTCGCGCAGCGAGAACGGCTTGGTCATGTAGTCATCGGCCCCGGCATCGAGGCCATTGACGACGTCGATCTCGCGGTCGAGCGCCGTCAGGATCAGGACCGGCACATCAGGATCGCGCTCGCGGATCAGCCGGCAGACTTGCCGCCCATCCAGCTTCGGCAACATCAGGTCGAGGACGACCAGATCAGGGTGCGCCTCACGCGCAATCTCCAATCCCCGCTCGCCATCGGCCGCCTGCTCGACCTCGTAGCCATGCCGCTCAAGATTGAGCGCCAGCATCTCGCGCAGGTCCTCGTCATCCTCAACCAGCAGTACCACCACCGGCCGATCGACGCCCGCCTGGCCATTCGGCACTACTTTCGTCCGATCTTCAGACTGAACCAACCGCCTGTCCCTCGTCTCCAACCTGCCCATGGCCAACCCGCTCACCGGTACACCCGTCCATCCGGCCCTGAAGACAAGGCTAGGCCCGCCGTGTTATCGCGCTGTGAACCGGATATTAAGGTTGTGTTATCGGAGAACGAGCGCAACGACAGAATTGGAGGTTCCTACCTTCTATGTGGGGAGTTCGACGAGCGACAGTTAATGGTGGAGACGTTCAAGATCTGGTTCGCAGGTCGACGCGACGTTCACGGGGTTGTTGGAAAGGCCGAGCAGTCGTATCCTCCCTGCCCAATCGGTGCGACAGGCGCTAATGGTCGTATGCAACCGAGGAGGACACCATGATCACAGTTCTCGAAGGGCTTCCCGACAACGTCATCGGTGTCGAGGCAAGTGGCAAAGTGACCGACGACGATTACGAAAACGTGCTGATCCCGGCCATTCGGAGTAAGCAGGACGCACACGAACATATCCGGTTCATCTACGTGCTCGGCAAGGATTTCGATGGCTGGAGCATGGGCGCCCTTTGGGAAGACGCGAAGTTGGGGATCAAGAATTCGAGGTCGTGGGAAAAGATCGCCATCGTCAGCGATGACGAACATATGCGGCATATGATCAAGGCGTTCGGCTGGATGATGCCCGGCGAGGTTCGTCTGTTCGATCTGGGCAAACGCGATGCCGCGACCGATTGGGCAGCCAGCTAACAACATCCGCCGATAGTGCCACTGGAACATGCGTGCGAACCGTAATATCGCTGAACCGCTTGTGATCGAGCGCGACCGGAGTCTCAGTCGGTTCCGGCATCCGGGCCAATCGCTCAACGACACGACGCTCGCATGTTCCAGCAATGCCCGGTTCGACGCCTCGGCCGCGTCTGAGTCTTCAAGTGCCGGATTCCAT
The DNA here is from genome assembly GCA_963763325.1 of uncultured Chloroflexia bacterium. Taxonomy (GTDB): domain Bacteria; phylum Chloroflexota; class Chloroflexia; order Thermomicrobiales; family CFX8; genus JBBECJ01. Next base: position 284,192 of record CAVXOL010000011.1, on the reverse strand, counting down.
AATCAATGATCGGGAAACTTAACGAGTTCTTAACATCTCATGGCCGCCTGTGGCACATGTTCTGATGGCTTCTGTGCCTCGCTGGCAACGCCAGCAGGTGGGAAGACAGAGCGCGGACTCCAGAGTGAGTCACGGAGGGCCATCAACAGATGTCTGGTTCAACAACGAACGATCCAAGCTTCCGCGTTCGTAACGAGATCGTCAAGGCGATGCCGCTCCTGGCCGACTGCACGGTCAGCGAAATCCGGCCAGGCGAATGGCTGGCCCTTGGCTCGGTTCATCGGCCGGGTGTCGATATCAGACCCCAGTCGACGATCCTCGTCGGCCTGGGCAATTCTGACGCTGAGGCGCTCGCACAAGTCGAACGCGCTCTGCGAACCTCGCGGCTCTAGCGAACCTGAAGAACGCATCAACGCCCTCGGTGACCGACGTCTCCGGCGTCAAGTGAGGGAAGATGCCAGCCGGACCAACCTGCTTGGTGCTTCCACCGAACCGTGATGCAGCGTCGAGGCATCTCACTTCGGCTCTTGACCACACGCATTTGATTCGTCCCCGGTGATGATCGACAGGCACCGGCAGCATTTTCACGGCAAGGATTGTGCTGAAGGACCCCAAGCCATTTGGGGGCCGAAGCGGAGCCGGACGCGGATATCGCGTCCGGTTCTCGCTGCCTTCAATTGCTTCTCCAAACAGGCCTCGATCCCTATGTGGATCGAGCCTGTCCCGCGTCGCTCGACCACGGAAGAAGAAGTGGCGATGACATCATGCGGAGCCTGGCAGAGAGGCATTGCCCGTATCCCGCTCAGTGTGCCCATCGGAACGGACTTCCTTCCCGTCTCTCGCAATAACTAGGTACCTCGACTCCGCGATCTACGTAGGACCTTCCGCAAAACCAAGATGTTTCAACGCTGTGCGCTGGTCACTCGGTTCCTATGCTGTGGATGCGACCAGGGATTCGCCGGACGACGGCCGAGACGTCAGCCGCTGTCTGGCGAATCCCCGGTCTCGACAGGCAGTGACAACGTTGTCGCTGCACGACTCGTTCGACGAAAGACGAGGGAAGACATGGGGACTACGCAGTTCCGCACGACTGCCGCCAGACTGACGATCGTCACGCTGCTCGTCATGCTCGCCTTCACGCTGGTGTCCAGCCAGAGCGTGCCGAGGGCCGCGTCGGCCCAACCGGCGAGTACCGCCGTTATCGACTGGAACGCCCACGCTTCAAGCGTGTTCCTCAATCCACCGACCGCCGCGACGCCGGGGCTTGGGCAGCCGCCGCACGTTGCGGTGCTGCACATGGCGATCGTCCAGGGTGCCGTCTACGACGCGGTGAACTCGATCGTCGGTGGATATGAGCCATACCTCGACAGCATCCCGGCGGCAGATCCGTCCGCCTCGCAGGCAGCCGCCGTCGCGACCGCCGCTCACCACGTCATCGTTGGTGTCGTAACGAATCCAGCCATAACGCCCGAGATGATCGCCCGGATCGACACGGCCTGGGGCGACTCGATCGCCGCCGCGACGGCGACCGACGGACCCGAAGCCGTCGAGGCCGGGATCGCTGCCGGTGAGGCTGCGGCCACCGCGATGCTCGCCGAGCGCGCGGACGACGGGCGCTACGCCCAGTTCGCCTTCCCGACCGGGACCGGAATTGGAGAGTGGCGGCCGACGCCACCGGCGAACGCCAGCGACCCGAACGCGTGGGTGTCCAACGTCAAGCCGTTCGTGGCTGAGAGTTCGTCGCAATTCCAGACGAAGGGTCCACGCTCACTGAAGAGCATTCTCTACGCGGTCGAGTACTACGAGGTCAAGCTCTTCGGCAGCGCCACCAATAGCTGGCGAACACCAGAGATGGAGGCAATGGCGCAGTTCTTCACCGCCAACCCGACCGAGCTCTACAACCGTGCGTTCCGAACCGTTGCCGAGCAGCACGGCCTGTCGACGATCGAACAGGCACGCCTGTTCGCGATGCTGAACATGTCCGGCGCCGATGCGCTGATCAACGCCTGGAACGACAAGGTTGCCTGGATGTTCTGGCGTCCGATCACGGCCATCCATGAGGGTGATAACGACGGCAATCGGCTGACGGTTGGCGACCCGACCTGGACGCCGCTGACGGCAACGCCGCCGTACCCGGAGAACACGTCCGGCTACAACGCCATCACCTCCGCCTTCATGCACACGGCCGAGACGTTCTTCGGCAAGGGCGAGACCGACTTCAGCCTCGTCCGGATCGTGCCGGGCGGCGAGAACGTCACCCGCCAATACGAGCGATTCACTGACGTGATCGACGACACGATCGACGCCCGCATCTACCAGGGCATCCACTTCCGCTCCGCCGATGTCCAGGGCGCGAAGCTTGGCCAGGACGCCGCCCAGTGGCTCGACAAGCACGCCTTCAAGCCAGTGAGCTAAGGTCCTCCAGGCTTTCACAATACCGATCAATACATGTTATGGCAGGCCCTGCTTCATGCGGGGCCTGCGCTCTGTCACGTAGCGACGAGTCAGGTACCATGCTGGTCGAACCAGTTGACCGACTCACGAAGGGGACGTGCAGTGGAGCAACTCAACACCCGCGAGGACCTGCTCAAGACGGTGCGCGGACTGCGCGAAGAGATCGAACGAGTCGTCTCGGAAGCTGGCGATGAGCGCGCCGTGGCGCCCGGCAGCTTCGAACACCTCTCGCTGAAGGACGTCGTCGCCCACCTGACCGGCTGGCGGCTCGTGACCGCCGCGCGGCTGGAGGCCGGCCTTCGTCATGAGGAGCCACGCTTCCCGTGGCCCGACCACTTCAGCGAGGAGCACGAGACCGACGCGATCAACCAGTGGTTCTACGAGCAGAACAAGGACAAGTCGCTCGACGAGGTCATGCACGAGTCACGCGACACGTTCGACCGTGTCGAGCGCGCGATCGCCGAAATGCAGGAAGACGATCTGTTGGGTCCGAACCGCTTTGAGTGGCTTTACTGGACACAGGAGGGACTCGGCCCCGCCGTCGTGCGTGGCTCCTACGGCCACTATCACGAGGAGCACGAGCCGGCAATTCGGGCCTAGTGGACAGCCTGGAGGCTTCCATGATCTTGACAGCACCCCAGTCCGGTACGGGTGACATTGCGAACTCCCTACCGCCGTTGATCGTGAACCGCATTGCGTCCGGAACGCTATGGTCCTCCGGTCGGAATGGCGCTGCAATGTGGCGTCGTGTCTTCGCCCGGGTCGTCGGTCAACTGTGTCAGCCCTGACCCGTCGGCCTTCATGATGTAGATGTTGTCGTTCCCACGCACGTCCGATACAAAGACAACCAGGTCGCCTGCCGGACACCAGCTCGGGATATTGTTGAGGGCAGCCGTGCTTGTCAGCTGCCGGGCGTTGCCGCCATCGATGTCCATGATCCAGAGGTTTCCCTCGTTGACCGAAGGAACCTGCGATGAAAAGATGATCCGCGTCCCGTCCGGCGACACGGAAGGAAAAAGCTCGTTGCTGCCGGCACGATCGGTCAGGCGGCGCGGATTCGTTCCATCGGCGTTCATGATGAACAGCTCATCGTCACCTGTCTCGTCGGATGAGTAGACGATCTGGGATCCGTCCGGCGTCCAGACCGGCCAGCCCTCATTGTGGGGCGTGTCGGTCAATTGGCGGATCTCCGTGCCATCTGGCCGCATCAGGTAGATCTCCCAGTCGGTGCTGCCGTCTGCGGTTGGCCGGTCGGAGGTAAACGTGATCCACTCACCATCGATCGTCCACGACCAACCGTTGTCCCACGACGTGAACTCGACGGACACGTTGCTGAGATTCGCCGAACTCAGACTGGCAAAATCGTTGCCGACGATATCGACGACATAGATGTCGTGGTTGCCAGAACCGACAAGACCTCCGCCATCGGCCGTATGGATCGTGTGGTCCTCGCGCGTAACTGACGAGAACATGATTCGCGATCCATCCTGTGAGGTGACCGGACCCCACGAATGCCCGCGAGATTCGGCGAACAGCCGCGGCTCTGTCCCATCGAGCTTCATGGCGTAGATCTGCGGGTTGTGCGACTCCTCCGGCTTGTGGGCATAGTAGATCACCATCTCTGGCAGCGGGGTTGCCGTCGCTGTCGCGGTCGGCACGGCAGCCTCAGTCGTCGGCGTGTCCACCGCCCCGACGCTCGTTGCGGTTGCCACCGCAGGAACGTCCGTTGCTGGTGCTTCGGTGGCAACCGTCGTTGCCACGATCTCAACGGTCGCCGTCGCGGAAGAGGCAGCTCCGACCGTGCCGTTGTCATCATTGTCGTCGTTCATGAACAGAAAGTAGCCGGCCAGCGCCGCCAGCAGTAGCAGCGCCAGCACACCGCCGAAGATGGCCGCGCCACTGCGCCGCTCTGGTGGGTTGGAGGCCGATGCCGGCAGACCGGCCGACGGCGAGACTGGTGGCGGCGCGCCGCCACCGGCGGCGTACATCGGAGGTACTCCACCGTACGTCTGAGAAGCCGCCCCATGTGACTGGTCTGCCGAGGCCGGCGGGTAGGACGCCGGCGGGTAGGGCGCTGGCGTATACGCGGCCGACGGCTGTGATGGCGTCGAGGGTGGCGCGGACAGACCCGGTCCCGAACCGGATGCCGGCGTTGCATACGGCATGGACGCAGCTGGAGCGACCAGCAGCGTCGGGATGTTGCGTGACGGAGCTGAGTTGACGACTCGCGCCAGATGCTCAACGAACTCGATCGCGCTTCCGTACCGCCCACCGGGATGCTTCGCCAGCGCCCGCGCGAAGATCGCATCGATCTCGTTTCCGTAGATCGGCGCCAGCGGGCTTGGAACCGGTGGCGGGTCGTTAAGCTGCTTCTGCATGACCTGGATCGGCGTTGACGCCTTGAAGGGAACCTGCCCGACCAGCATTTCGTAGGCGACGATCGCCAGGGCGTACTGGTCGGTTGCCGGCTCAACGTCGCCACCGGTCGCCTGCTCAGGAGACATGTACTCCGGTGTCCCGAGGAAGGTACCAGTGATCGTCAATTGCTCGGTGCCGAGCAGCTTGACGACACCGAAGTCTGTCAGGAAGACGCGGCCATCGCTGGCAAGCATGATGTTGCCAGGCTTGACATCGCGATGGATGAATCCGAGTCCATGGGCATACGACAGCGCACTACTGATCTGACGCAGGATGTCGATAACCCGGTCGGTTCGCAGCTGCTGTCCACGGCTATGCAGGGTCTGCATCTCGTCGCGCAGGCTGGGGCCATCGATGAAGTCGAGCACCATATAGTAGTAGGTGTCCTCGCTGCCATAATCGAGAACACGGACGATGTTCGGGTGGTCCAGCTGCGCGATCGAGCGGGCCTCACGCTCGAACCGCTCGCGGAAACGGTCGTCTCCGCTCAGATGCGGGTACAGCAGCTTGATCGCGACTGGACGGCCCAGCGACTCCTGAATACCTTCGAAAACCAGGCCCATTCCGCCACGGGCGATGTACCGTGTCACGCGATAGCCGTTGAACGTTCGGCCGATCATGGCCGAAATCGTCTGGTCGGTGGACATATACCGCTCCAGTTCGTGCGAAACATGGTCGTGGGAGCGCGGCGAGCGTTCGATCGAGGCAGGGTGTCGCCGGATATGCTCATGATAGTACCGTAGCCAGCGCAATTGCTAACCTGGGCGCCGCCCAGGCATCGCCGCCCGGATTCAACAACTCGCACGATGACAAAAAGCGGCCGGTTACGCAAAGGTAACGATCTGCGCGACAATGGCGTCAGCATCATCACGAGCGCAAGTGCCGGACGGAACCGCAGCAAGTGCCGTCAACGACGAGAGGATACTGGCAACGTGCAGATCGAAACTGGCCTGGCGGACGTCGCGTGGAACGAGGTCGCGGCATGGGCGGCGCGCGCCGAGGAGATGGGCTTCGACGGGCTCGGCGCGGCCGAGCTGAAACGTGATCCGTTCGTCACCAGCACGCTGGCAGCGACGATGACGAGCCGTATCCGCATCTCGACATCGGTCGCGATCGCCTTCCCGCGCAGCCCGATGGTCGTCGCCTATCAGGGGCGCAACATCCAGGACCTGTCGGAAGGGCGCTTCGTCGTCGGCCTGGGAACGCAGGTCAAGGGACACATCGAACGGCGCTTCTCGACCGTCTGGGACTCGCCGGGACCTCGGCTGCGCGAGTACATCGAGTCGCTCCGCGCGATCTGGGACACCTGGCAGAACGGGACACCGCTGAACTACCGGGGCAAGTTCTACAACTTCACGCTGATGACGCCCGAGTTCTCGCCACCCCCATCCGACTTCCCGCCGCCGAAGGTCCACATTGCCGCCGTCAACGCCTACAACATCCGGCTGGCCGGTGAGCTCTGCGACGGACTCCGCGTCCACCCATTCTCGACACCGGAGTACACCCGCGACGTCATCTGGCCCAACGTCCGGGCCGGGGCCGAGAAATCGGGTCGCTCGCTCGACGACTTCGAGATGATCGGGACCGGCTTCATCGCGACCGGGCCAGACGAACAAGCCGTCCAGAGGGCACGCGAGGACGTCCGCTACCGGATCGCGTTCTACGCCTCGACCCGCACCTACCTGCCAGTGCTGGAGCATCACGGCTGGCAGGAGATCAATCCGAAGCTACGCGACCTGATCGCCGAGAACCGCTGGGACGACCTGCCAACCGCCGTCCCCGACGAAGTCCTCGACGGCTTCTGCATCAGCGGTACCTGGGAAACGATCGTCGACCAGATCGACGCGCGACTCAGGGGCCTGATCGACACGATCTCGCTCTCGATGCCGGATCAACCGGACGACCGCTTCATGACCGTCATGGAGGGCGTTCGCGGTCTTCCGGGATCTTCCAAATAACGCCTCTCACGGGTAGGGGCGATGGCCGCAGCCTCGCCCTGCTCAGACTGCGTGGGCATCAGGCAGGGCGAGGCTGCGGCCATCGCCCCTACCCGTGAAGGAGAAACCGTTGAACACAGATCGCGAACACATGGAGGCCAACCGCGCCCACTGGGACGAAGCGGCCAGTATCCACCCGACGACTGAGTTCTACGACGTACCCGGCTTCAAGCGCGACAAGCGTCCGTTCGACGACCTCGTCCTCTCGCAGATCGGCGATGTCGCGGGGCAGTCGGTCCTTCACCTGCAATGCCACTTCGGAATGGACACGATCCGCTTCGCCTGGCTCGGCGCGACGAGCAACCGGCGTCGATTTCTCCCCGATCGCGATCCAGACGGCGCGCGAACTCGCGACCGAGGTCGGCGTCGATGTCCGCTTCATCGAGTCGAACATCTATGACGTCCCGGACGTGCTGGACGAGCAGTTCGATCTCGTTTTCAAGTCATACGGAACCCTCTGCTGGCTGCCGGACATCCGCGCCTGGGCACAGGTCGTCGCCCGCTATGTCAAGCCTGGCGGACGGTTCATCATCATCGACGCCCACCCGGCCGCCTGGCCGCTGAACGACGAAGATCCCAACGGCCTGAGCATCCGCTACCCCTACTTCCGGCAGGCAGAACCACTCTCGATGGAGTACGACGGCACCTACGCCGACGAGAGCGCGAAGATGACCAACCGCCGCACCTACGAGTGGAACCACCCGCTCGGCGAGATCATCACAGCCCTGATCGACGCCGGCCTGACGATCGAGCACGTCGGCGAGTACGACTACTGCGCCTGGAAGTACCTGCCGTTCATGGTCAAGGACGGCCCCGACTTCTGGCGCCTGCCACCGGAGTACCCGTCGCTCCCGTTCATGTTCTCGCTGCGGGCTACGAAGAAGGAATGAGGTAGCAGACGATGTCAATACCGCAAGACCAGTCAACTCACCAGTCGGTCGAAGTGGCCATCGATTTCAACGACACGGCCGCATTCTGGCGGGCGATGCATGAGGGTTTCGCCCGGCTGAGTTCAGACCCGGTTGCCTGGGCCGATTACCTGGAGGAAGTTGCGCTCTGGGACTCGGCCAGCGGCGACGGGCTGGAGGATGAGGAGCCGTACTTTACCGACGAGAGTAGTCTGACGCCGCAATCAGGATGACGATCCAAGAAAGCAAGCGAGCTGTCCCAGCGACAAGGTCCGCACCAGCCTGGTTGTCCTCGGGGCGTAGATCCGGTGCGGCAGGTTCTCGAACAGCATCGTGACTTCGGTTCCGTCAGGAACCTCGGTCAGCGTGATCGTCAGCGTCATCTCACCCGCAAAGGCAGGATCGTCAGAGACGAAGGTGACGGCCTCGACGATCCGCTCCGGTGGGTTCAACTCGACAAAGCGGACAACGACCCTGTCCTCCTGTCTCGGCGGTCTTACCCTGAAACGTCTGCTCGTCCGGCGCATAGAACAGCGACATCTGGTAGCCGCCACTCGACCCGCGCGTCGAACGCGTGCATCTGGCTCGTCATCTCGGCTGGCGGGAGCCAGGCGAGCAACTCATCAGGTTCGACGAATGCGCGATAGACGCGTTCGCGTGGCGCACGGACGATTCTGGAACTGCGCGTCGAAGCTCCGCCCGCCAAAGCGATCCTCCCGCCAATATGTTCGGCCCCGCGCCCGACTCGGCATGTCCACTCTCGTTGGCCACCTTGGCCACCTTGGCCCCTTGGCCAACTGGCTCATCTCGCTCATTCAACTGGCTCACACCATGAGCTTGAGCCACTTGAGCCACTTGGACTCAAGGCTCTCATCAACTCGCTCACCCGCTGAACATGAGCATCTTGAGCACCTTGACCACACAGCAAGGCAAAGACGCTCACCCACTGTCCGTGAACGCCTTTACCGCCTTTACCCCTTTGAATCCGGTTGGCACATAAACCCGCCCCAAAACCGTTCGAATGAAGGGAGGCACCTGAAACGTTGCGCCGTTGACGACTACTCGCCCGCTTCGGCGTGAACCCCGTCATCGCCAGTTGACGCCGGCGCCGTCACCATCGAGGCCGCCACCAGTTCGGCGATGTCCTTGACCTGGAAGGTCTCTTCGGCATCGACGCCGCGGATGCCGTCCTCGAACATGATCATGCAGAACGGGCAGGCGGCGGCGACCATCGTCGCGCCGGTGTCGATCGCTTCCGTGATCCGGTTGCGGTTGATGCGCGAGCCGCGTGTCTCCTCCATGAACATCCGGCCACCACCGCCGCCGCAGCAGAACGACTTGTTGCGGTTGCGCGCCATCTCGGTCAGCTCGACGCCGGGCAGGGCGCTGACGACCGAGCGGGGCGCGTCGTACTCGCCGTTGTAGCGGCCCAGGTAGCAGGGGTCGTGGTAGGTCACCTTGCCCTGGGCGATCGCCGACGACGGGTCGAGCCTGATCCGTCCCTCCTCGATCAACTGGTTGATGAGCTGCGAGTGGTGGACGACCTCCCACTTGCCGCCGATCTGCGGGTACTCGTTGGCGAAGGTGTTGAAGCAGTGCGGGCAGGCGGTCACGATCTTCTTGAACGAGTACTGGTTCAGCGTCTCGACCGTCTGCATCCCCATCATCTGGGCCAGGTACTCGTTGCCCATCCGCTTGGCGGCGTCGCCGTTGCAGCTCTCCTCCTTGCCGAGGATCGCGTAGTTGATCCCGGCCGCGTGGAGGATCTTCGCCAAGGCGCGGGTCGTCTGCTGGTTGCGCGAGTCGAACGAGCCGATGCAGCCGACGAAGAAGAGGACCTCGACCTCCTCCTCAGCCGCCGCCTTCTCGGCCATGATCGGCACCGGGAAGTCGAGCCGCTTCGTCCAGTCGTCGCGCTGGCTCTGCGGGAACGAGTACGGCGAGCCGAAGCGCTCGAAGTTGTTGAAGACCGGCCCCAGCTCGTCCGGGAACTCGGCCTGCTCCAGGACCAGGTTGCGCCGCATCCCGACGATCATCGGGACGTGCTCGATGTAGACCGGGCAGTGCTCCATGCAGGCGCCACAGGTCGTGCAGTCCCAGATCTCGGCCGGCGTCACGACGCCACCCAGCAGGTCGCGCTCGCTGCCGAAGCCCCAGCGGTAGCGGGCCGAGTTCTCGCCCTCGCCGACCTCGCCGGAGAAGATGCTGCCGTGGTCGGCCGCGTAGCCCGCGATCTCCAGCACCAGGTCACGCGGCCGCAGCGGCTTGTCGGTCGTGAAGGTCGGGCAGTACTCCAGGCAGCGCCCGCAGTGCATACAGGCGTCGGTGTTCATCAACTGCGCCCAGGTGAAGTCCTCAAGCTTGGCGATCCCGAACGTCTCGGCCTCTTCGAGGTTCGCGATTGGCGTCAGCTCACCCATCGGCTTGAGGCGGCGGAAGAAGACGTTGGTCAGCGAGGTGAAGGCGTGCACCATCTTGGACCAGGCGATGTAGCCGAGGAAGACGAACGTCGTCAGGAAGTGCCCCCACCAGTTGATGAGGTGCATCGTCTCCAGCGAGTCGGGCGAGAGCCCGCGCAGCGCGACCGCCATCGGGTAGGAGACGTACGACCATTTCGCCCACGGATCGTTCTCGACCGCCAGCCGCAGCGCCTGGACGACGAAGCCCTGGACACACAGCACCAGCAGCATCGTCAGGAGGATGACGTCGTCAGCCGCCGTCTCCTGAATCTTTGGCTGGATCACGTAGCGCCGGTAGAACGACATCAGGACGCCGACAATCAGCATCACGCCGCCGGTGTTCACGACCAGCTTGTAGCCCGAGGTAGAACGTCCCGTGGTAGAAGGAGGTCCCCAGCAGCGGGACGGCGATGTCGTCCTCGATCGCGACGATGATCGTCCCGATCAGGAGGATGATGAAGCCACCGAAGATGTTGGCGTGCATGATCCCGGCGTAGAGCTTGTTGCGCCGGACGATCCGCCCGTGGAAGACGCTCTTGACGAGCGCCGAACGCAGCCGCGTCCCCCAGTCGCCGAAGCGGTCCTCCGGCAACCCACGTCGCCACGACCGCACCCGCCGCGCCAGCCCGAACGCGATCGCGATGAACGGCAGCACCATCAGGACATTCAGCGCGATCCGCGAGAAGCTCCCGACGTTCCAGAGGATCTCACGCGTTTCCATGGAACCTCCGGATCGCGGGAATCGGGAATCGAGAACGCGGCCGGTCGATTGCACCGGTCTTGCTGCCGGACGACACGTGGCCATTGACGAGGCAGAGAATGGCAGCCCGATGTCCCCGACTTGCCCGAACTGTCCCGATTCCCGGTGCCCGCCACCATCACCCCTCCGTGCTCGCTTCAGCGACTTCTGCCGGCAGAGGCCCCCTGCTCGCCCGGCCGGTCGTTCGAGGCGTCATAGATGCGCCAGAGGCTGGCGAGGCCGGAGACGAGAACGGCGACGCCCATCAGGATGATGATCAGCGCGCCGAGCGCCAGCGTCAGGCTGTCGCGGTCGCCACCGTCACCGAAGACGCCCGCCAGCGCCATCACCAGGACGATCAGCACCGGCAGGATCGCCAGCCAGCCGGCCGCGATCCCCAGCACCGCCCGCCAACTGCGCACCCAGTCCGGCACGCGCAGCTTTCGCGGGTCGGCCAGGCCGGTCGCGGTCCCGATCCCCAGCCCGCCGCCGCTGATCAAGCGCTGCCCCGAAGATGCGCAGCTCGTGGATATCCCCAAGCTCGGAGATCACGACGAGGATGATGCCCACGACGACCGATGCGATCGAGGTCGGCAGCAGATGGTCGAGCAGCGGACGCAGGCGGGTCATCGCGAATTCACACCCCATCGTATCGGCGAGACTGCGCCTCGCCCTTACATGCCTAACGAAGCGTTTCGCTGGTGCAGCCGGCTCGCCGCCCCCCTGCATCCGGCCCCGATCAGCGTGGCGGCAGCATCTCGATCAGCTTCGGCACGACGACGTTGACATCCCCCACGACGCCGAGGTCGGCCAGCTCAAAGATTGGAGCGTCCGGATCCTTGTTGATGGCGACGATGTACTTGCTGCCCTTCATCCCGGCGATGTGCTGGATCGCGCCCGAGATGCCGCAGGCGACATAGAGCGTCGGCTTGACCGTCTTGCCGGTCTGGCCAACCTGATGCGAGTACGGCACCCAGCCAGCATCGACGATCGCGCGGGTCGCGCCCGGCGCGCCACCGAGCGCCTTCGCCAGTTCCGCGACCATGCTGTAGTTCTCAGGCTTGCCGAGGCCACGTCCACCGGAGACGATGATCCCGGCGTCTTCCAGGTTCGGCCCCTCGCTGGCCTGCTCGACCGACTCGACCACCCGCGTCCGCAACGTTGTCTCATCGATTGCAACCGCAACCGGCCGAACCTCGGCCGTCCCGCCAACCTCCTCAGCCGCGAACGACTTGGGCCGCAACTGGACGAGGTGTGGCGCCAGAGCCATCCAGTGTCACCGTCCCGGTCGTCTCCGCCCCCCATGGTGCCGTCACGCGAATCTCATCGCCGTCGTACTCGACAGCAGTCGCGTTGGCGATCACGCCGACCCCGAGTCGACCCATCAGCCGTGCCAGGACATCGCGCGAGTCGGACGTGCTGGAGAAGAGGATCAGGTCGGGCTTCTCGGCCTCGACCATCGCCGCCAGTGTCGCCGCCTGCGGCTCGGTCAGGTACTCAGCGTAGCGAGGATCATCACCGTGATGGATGACGGCCGCGCCATGGTTGCCGATCGTCTCCAACGCGCCGGCTCCAGCAGGATGCAGGACCACCGCCTCAGCAGTTCCCAGCGCCCTCGCCAGCGTAAACAGCTCCAGCGACTGCCGGTGCGGTGCATCGCCGCTGATCTCGGTCCAGACCCAGACGTTCTTTGACATCATTTCTCTCTTATCGTGACGCGTAACGCGTGGTGCGTGACGCGAGGAATGACCAGCATTCGGACTGACGCGTGATGCGTCATGTCCTTAGGCGACCTGTATCTTCTTCAAGAACGCAACGATCTGCTCGACACTGTCGCCGCCGTCGTCGGTGATCTTCTGGCCCTGCTTCTCCTCGCGGATCAAATCGACAGTCACGACGCGCTCCTTAGCCCCGGCCGCGCCGACGACGGTCGGATCAAGGCCGAGATCAGCGACACTCCGGGCGTCGATCGTCTTCTTCTTCGCCTGCATCAGCCCCTTGAAGCTTGGGTAGCGCGGCTCGGCGACGCTGGCGGTGACCGTGACGAGTGCTGGCAGAGAAGCCTGGATCGTCTGGTAGCCGGTCTCGGTCGCCCGCTGGACGGTGACATTGCCATCCGCGACCTCGAAGGTGCGCGCGAAGGTGACCTGCGGCAAGCCGAGCAGCTCGGCCAGCGCGCCGGGGACCATACCGGAATACGCATCGGTGCTCTCAACTGCGCAGATCACGAGGTCCGGGTTCTCATTCTGGATCGCGGCCGCCAGCGCGCGGGCTGTCCCAAGCGCGTCAGACCCGGCCAGCGCGTCATCGACGAGGTGGATGGCCCGCTCGGCGCCCATCGCCATCGCTCGGCGCAGGGCGTCCTCGGCCTGTGCCGGACCCATCGTAATAGCGACGACCTCGCCGCCCTGGGCCTCAACCGTCTTGAGCGCGACCTCCAGCCCGAACTCGTCGGACGGGTCAAGAATCGACGCCGACGGATTACGCACCAGCCGCATCGTGGATTGGTCCACCGTCATCGGTAGATTTGGATCGGGAACATGCTTCACACAGACAACGATCTTCATATGGAAGGGAAGAGTCCTTTCAATGTGCGTCACCCGTGGCGCGCCGCAGATGGTGGATAGATGGTACATCGTGATAGCGCCACCGAACCGGGATGATAGGCGAGGCTGTCGGGTTTCGCAACGCAACGCCGCATCGCAACGACCGCAAGTGGATGGCCAATCGGTTGGTTGCGAATATGTTGACAGGCGGCGCGGAACGGAGTAGGTTGCATGCCGCAACGCGCTACAGGAGTGAGGGACAGGCGGAGGTGGCCGGAGACGAGTATCACCAGGGCGGAACCGCCGTAACCGGCCGTCGCTCCGAGTTCATGGATCGCGAGAGGATAGGGAAACCGTGGACCTCAATTACACCGCCGAGGATCAGGCGTACAGGCAGAAGGTACGCTCGTGGCTGCAGGAGAACCTGCCGCGCGAGCCGATTGAGACACTGGAGCAGCGCCGCGCCTGGCACCGCAAGCTCTACGACGCCGGCATGATCGGGATGGGTTGGCCGAAGGCGTACGGCGGCCAGGACGCCCGCCCGATGGAGCAGGCAATCGTCGGCGAGGAGATGGCGCGCGTGAATGCCCCGGCCGGCGTCGGCGGCCTCGGCATCTCGATCGTCGGCCCGACGATCATCCACCACGGAACGGACGAACAGAAGCAGCGTTTCGTCAAGAAGATCCTGACCGGCGAAGAGATCTGGTGCCAGCTCTACTCCGAGCCGAACTCCGGCTCTGACCTCGCCAGCCTCGCCTGCCGGGCCGACATCGACGGCGACGAGTTCGTCGTCAACGGCCAGAAGATCTGGACCTGCGGCGGCACACAACTCCGACTGGGGCCTTCTGCTGGCCCGCACCGACCGCAACGCCTCCAAGCACCAGGGCATCTCCTGCATCCTGGTCGATATGCGCACGTCCGGCGTCGAGGTTCGGCCACTGAAGCAGATCAGCGGCAGCAGCGAGTTCTCCGAGGTCTTCTTCACCAACGTCCGCGTCCCGGCCGACAACCTGGTCGGCGAGCTGCAACACCGGCTGGCAGATCGCGCAGACGACGCTCGGCTACGAGCGCGGCGGCAACACCCTCTCGCGGGTCACGCGCCTGCCAGATGCAGTACGACGCGGCTGATGGAAGTCGCCCAGAAGCTGCGCAAGGACGGCACCCGCGCCATCGACGACCCGATCATCCGCCAGAAGCTCGGCGCGATCGCCGCCGACATCGAAGTCCTGCGCTATGCCTCGCTCCGGCATCCTCGGCGGCTCGAGAAGGGCCAGCGGCCGGGTCCGGAAGCCTCGATCGCCAAGCTGCACTACTCGGAGCTCGACAAGCACGTCCAGGAGGTCATCCTGGACATCCTCGGCCCGTACGGCCAGCAGACTCGAGAACGTGCCGGAAGAGTTCCAGCTCAACATCGGCGGCTTCGGTGGCGGCGACGAGAACGAGTCGTGGGCGCTGCCGTTCGTCTGGTCGCGGGCCGGCACGATCTACGCCGGCTCGATCGAGATCCAGAAGAACATCCTCGGCGAGCGCGTCCTCGGCCTGCCGAAGGAAGTGCGCGCCGACCGACTGCCGGCGAGCTTGAAGCGCGAGGGATTGCGCGGATACAGGGAGCGTAGGAGATGCACGTAGCTGTCAGGGACGCTCAGGTGAACCGGTGCGATCGAGCAGGCTTGACATGACGCCTCAGTCACCTATGATCCTGCTGCAGCTCAATCGACAATGTCCCGAATCGCCTGTACGTGAAAGGAGCATCGATGGATTTCGACTTCAGTGAAGAACAGGTCATGCTGCGCGATCTGGCGCGCGAGTTCCTGACCGAGCAGTGCCGCCGGAGCCACGCCCGCAAGATGTTGGAGGACGCGACCGGCTACGACGCGAACATCTATCAAGCAGTTCGTCGAACCTCGGCATCTACTGCCCTTCCCGGAGCAGTACGGCGGCGGCGGGCTCGGGATGATCGAGCAGTGCATCATCCTCGAAGAGATGGGCCGCATCCCCTATCCAGGGCCGTGGTTCGCGACCGTCGTGCTGGCGGGCATCGGCGATCATGGCCTCCGGCGACGAGAACGCGATGGCCCGCTACCTGCCCGATGTCTGCAACGGCGAACTGACGATGACGCTTGGCGTTCCTCGAAGACGCGCTCTACTGGGGTCCGGACGCCGTCGCGCATGACGGCGACGCAAAGAGGGCGACGAGTACGTCCTGAACGGCGAGAAGCGCTTCGTCCCGTTCGGCCACACGGCCGATGTCGTCATCGTCGCGGCCCGCTCGGGCGACGGCACACTCGCTGATCGCCGTGCCGAAGGGCGCGAGCGGCATGAGCGTCACGCTGACGCCGGTCCTCGACCTGACCTCGAAGACGGCGACGCTGACTTCGACAACGTCCGCGTCCCATCCGAGAACCTGATCGGGACCGAGGCGGCGCCTGGGAGGCGATCGACGCGACGCTGAGGCGCGCGGCCGTCGGTGCCGCGGCGGAGATGCTGGGCGCCTCGCGCAAGTCGCTGGAGATGTCGACTCGACTACGCCAAGGTTCGCAAGCAGTTCGGGCAGTTCATCGGCAGTTCCAGGCCGTCAAGCACATGCTGGCCGAGATGCTGGAGCAGGTCGAGAACAGCTCACGCCGCCGTCTACTACGCCGCCTGGGCGATGTGCGACGCGGGATCGTCCGACATGAAGCTGGCCGCGTCGGTCGCCAAGTCCACGCTCAACGAGTCGTCGCAAGAAGGTCTGCGGCGACGCGATCCAGGCCCACGGCGGCATCGGCTACACCTGGGAGTACGACCTGCACCTCTACTGGAAGCGCGCCAAGTACTTCGAGCCGCTCTACGGCGACACCGCCTACCACCGCGAGAAGGTCCTCGAAGAGGCCATCCACGGTCGCGGCGGCGCGCTGACCGAGGCGGTGGTTTAGAACAGGAAAGGGCGCACCCGCTTCTCGTAGGGACCGATCTAAGATCGGTCCGCGGCCCGCAGGCCGACGCTACGAGACAGGGGCGCGCAACACACGGGCGCAACGGTCTGCGCCCTGATTGAGATTCCGTATATCGACGCGTCGGCCTGCGGGCCGCGGACCGATCTTAGATCGGTCCCTACGAGGAGAGGGCAGAAACCATGAGCGACACAACTGCCGAAAGAACGGTGACGACGGTCGAAGAACTGAAGAGCCTGATCGGCCAGGAGATCGGTGTCAGCGACTGGCTGGAGATCACCCAGGAGCGGGTCAACCAGTTCGCCGACGCGACCGGCGACCACCAGTACATCCACGTCGATCCGGAGCGGGCCAAGACGACCTTTTTCGGCGGGACGATCGCCCACGGCTACCTGACGCTCTCGCTGATTCCGCATCTGTCATCGACGCGACAGGGGGTAAAGATCGACCTCGGCGGCAAGATGGGCGTCAACTACGGGCTGAACAAGGTGCGCTTCACCTCGCCAGTCCCGGTCGGCAAGCGCATCCGCTCGCGGACGACGCTGCTGGCCGTCGAGGAGATCGGTGACCGTGCCGTCCAGACGACCAATCAGGTTCTGATCGAGGTCGAGGGCAGCGACAAGCCGGCCTGCATCGCCGAGACGCTCGGCCGCACCTACTTCTAGGGCCGCTGATGAACATGATCGACCGGCTGGTGGGACATGACCGCTGGACGACCAGCGAGATCCTGCGCCGCTGCCGCGAGCTATCGGACGCCGCAACTCGACCAGGAGGTCTACATCGACCACCGGACGGTCCGAGCGACGCTGGCGCACATGATCTGGAACGTCGAGACCTGGACCGACCTGATGCTCGGCGTCCCCATCGACCGCAACACCGATCGCCCCGAGACGCTGGACGAACTGACGGGGCGTCACGAGCGTGCAGGTCAACGCTTCCACGAACTCGCACGGCGGATGACGGATGAGAACCGGCTGGAAGAGACGTGGACCGACGTCCTCGACAATCCACCAACACAGAAGACCTACGGAGGCGCGATTACCCATGTCGTTACTCACAACATGCACCATCGCGCCCAACTACTCTACATGCTCGACAAGCACGGCCTGCGGGATCTGCCGGAAGGCGACCTGCTCGGCTGGGAGATGAACTATCGCTTTCGGACGACGGCAGCGGCTGGCTGAGCGACGAACGCACGCGGCAGACGTTCCCCTCACCGCGTGGTCGAGGGGTCGATGGGGGAGGGATCGGGTGGCGACGACGGAGCGGCAGACACGGACAGACGAACAGCAGGACTTCACACGCGCGATGGACGCGCTCTTTCATCCGAAGCGGATCGCGATCGTCGGGGCAACGCCCCGGCTCGGCTTCGCCAACGGCATCCACCGCCTGATCCTGAACGGCGGCTACGAGGGCGAGGTCTACGGCGTCAACCCGAACTACACAGAGGTGCTCGGCTCGCCGTGCGTCCCGACGCTGGAGGACATCCCCGGCGGCGCCGACAAGGCGATCGTCGTCGTCCCGAGCCAGCATGTGATGGCCGTCCTGGCGCAGGCCGAACGCTCCGGCGTCAAGGCCGTCAACATCATCACCTCCGGCTTCGGCGAGCAGGCAGACGACGATGCGCACGAGCGGCAGATGGAGATTCGCCGCTTCGCCGACCGGACCGGTATCCGGATCGTCGGGCCGAACTGCCTCGGCATCATCAGCACCCCCGCCAAGATGATCGCCAAATCGGGGCCGTACACGACCGTCAAGCGCGGCCCGATCGGCATCGTCTTCCAGAGCGGACTGCTGGCCTACTCGGTCGTCCTGCCGCCACAGGATCGCGGTTTTGGCTATTCCTACGTCGTCACCACCGGCAACGAAGCCGACCTCGACGCGACCGACTTCATGCGCTACTATGGTCGAGGACGACGAGACAGAGGTCATTGGCTGCTTCATCGAGCAGTTCCGCAGCGCTGACAAGTTGATCGCAGTCGCCGAACAGGCATTGGCGGCCCGCAAGCCGCTCGTCGTCCTCAAGATCGGCCGCTCCGAGGGTGGCCAGCGGGCGGCTCGTGCCCACACCGGCTCGCTGGTCGGCTCCGACGACGTCATCGACACCGTCATGCGCCAGCACGGCATCATCCGCGTCTACAACATGGACGAGATGATCGAGACGCTGGCCGTCTTCCACAGCAAGCGGCTGCCGAAGAGCAACGGCGTCGGGACGATCTTCGTCTCGGGCGGGGCCGGTGGCCTGATCTCCGACCTGAGCCAGGACCTCGGCATCAACCTGCCGGAGCTTGCGCCACACACCGCCGAGCGGCTGAAGGGGATCATCCCGGCCTACGGGACGGTCGGCAACCCGCTCGACACGACCGGTCAGGTCGCCCAGCAGCCGGAGATCATGCAGGGCGTCCTCGAGTCGATGGCCGAGGACCCCAACGTCAGCACGGTCGTCTACGGCCAGGCGTATCCGTCGCTGGTCGATCTGGCGTCGCCGGTCGGCGAGGTCATGCGCGTCATGCCGGACAAGTACCCCGACAAGGTCTTCCTGATCATGTCGCTCGTCCACGGCAAGATGCAGGAGGGCTACCGGGCCGGAATGGCACCACAGGAGCCGACTGACTACTGGGGCGGCATCCCGTTCCTGCAAGGGACCGAGAACGGCCTGCGGGCGATCCGCTCGCTCAACCGCTACGCCCAGTTCCTGCGCGACCGCGAGGCTGAAGGCGCACAGGCGATCGTCCGCCGACACCGCCGTCGCCGAACAGGCGCGTGAGATCGTCCGCGCCGCCGGTGGCCGCCCACTGGTCGAGCGCGAGGCGAAGAAGCTGCTGGCGCTCTACGATATCCCGGTCACCCAGGAGCGGCTGGTCACGAACGCCGACGACGCCGTCTCCGCCGCTAACGAGATCGGCTACCCGGTCGTCCTCAAGATCGAGTCGCCGGACATCGCCCACAAGACCGAGGCCGGCGGCGTCCTGCTCGGCGTCGCCGACGCCGAGGCGGTCCGCGCCGGATTCCAGCAGGTCGTCGACAACGCCCGCGCCTACAACAGCAGCGCAGAGATCAGCGGCGTCCTCGTTCAGGAGATGGTCCAGGGCGGGCGCGAGTTGATCCTCGGCATGACCCAGGACGCGACCTTCGGCCCGGCGGTCGCGGTCGGCCTCGGCGGCATCTTCGTCGAGATCCTGAAGGACGTGCAGCTCGGCGTCCCGCCACTGACCGGCAGCGACGCGCGCGGGATGATCGACCGGCTGCGCGGCAAGGCGATCCTCGAAGGCGCACGCGGCCAGGCACCCGGCCGACATCGACGCCGTCACCGACATCCTGAGCCGCTTCTCGCGCCTCTGCCTCGACCTGCGCGACGAGGTGTCGGAGATCGACATCAACCCGCTGCTCGTGTTCGAGCAGGGGAACGGCGCGAAGGTGGTTGACTGCTTGATCGTCCCGGCCCAATGACGTTGAGCACTCGCGTCGGCATCTTCGCCGACGTTCACGGATCGACACGGACGCTCGAACGGGCGCTGGCGAACTGCCGCGAGGAGGGCGTTGAAACAATCGCCCTCCTCGGCGACCTCTTCGACCGCCACGAGCAAGCCGACCCGTGCGCGCTCGTCCTGGCCGGCTGGCACGTCGTCGGCGTCTACGGCAATCACGAGCGCGAGGTTGCTATCGAAGCAGCGCTCGGCGTCTACCCGCTGCGAGAGGAAACGGTGCGGCTGCTCAGCGCGCTGGAGGAGGAGGTCGTCATCGGCGATGTTCGGCTGGCACACGAGGTCGAGCACTGGGGCCATGTTGACCCGATCGCACAACTCTTCGGTCGCGGCCACCATGCCAACGGCCACCACGGCACCGTCACCGAGCGCCTCACCTTCACCGGCCACACCCACTTCCGCCAGGCCCGCGACGAACGCGGAACGCTCGACATCGCCCGCGGCGCATTGTCCCTCGATCCGTCGAGGACGCTACCTGATCAACCCCGGCGCGCTCGCTGATCGGCCAGTACGCCATCTGGGACCGGGAAGAGGATGTCGTGTTCTTTCGGAATGTGGAGCACTAGGAGATGATCAGTTTGCCAGTGCTGATCATTTGAACGGAGACGATCCCTTGACCTGTCATCCTGAGCCGCAGCGAAGGATCGCTTAGCGTTGGGAACAGGAGCGCGCCGATTGGAGTACGCACTTGTCCCGCCCCAACCGCAACTGTCGTTAAGGCCAGGCGATCCTTCGCTGCGGCTCAGGATGACAGGTCAAGGGATCGTCTCCGTTTCGACCCGCGTTCGGTTACAGTGCAGCTAGCAATAGGAATCCAGACACACCAGAGGGAGGGCAAATGGGAAAACTAGATGGAAAGGTCGCTCTCGTAACGGGCGCGGGACGTGGAATCGGGCGCGGAATCGCGCACCTGATGGCGCAAGAGGGGGCGGCAGTTGTCGTCAACGACCTCGGCGCAACGCTGGATGGCGAAGGCGTCGACACCGGACCAGCAGCAACCGTCGTCGGCGAGATTGAGGCGATGGGCGGGAAGGCGCTCGCCAACACCGACTCCATCACCGACTATGACGCGGTCGGCGCGATGGTCGAGAGCGCGATCGACACGTTCGGCAAGCTCGACATCGTCGTCAACGTCGCCGGCATCCTCCGTGACCGGATGCTGTTCAACATGGAAGACCACGAGTGGGACGCCGTCATCGATGTTCACCTGCGTGGAACATTCAACACCTGCCGCCATGCGTCGGCGCACTTCCGTGAGCGGCGTGAAGGCGGGCGGATCATCAACTTCTCGTCCACATCTGCCTGGGGCAGCCCCGGCCAGCCGAACTACGCCGCCGCCAAGTACGGCATCCTCGGCCTGACGGCGACGCTGGCGAACTCGCTCAATCGCTACGGCGTCACCTCCAACGCGATCCTGCCATACGCCGCAACGCGGATGATCGACTCGACGCCACGGGCCGAGAAGGTCCGCGAGGAGACCGGCAAGCTGCCGAGCGAGTTGGCGATCGGCTCCGAGGGCGACCCGGCCAACGTTGCGCCGATGGTCTGCTACCTGGCCACCGACGACGCCTCGATGATCAACGGTCACTTCTTCGGCGTCGGCGGCTACACCGTCTCGCTCTACTCCCACTGGGAGATCGCTGGTGTCCTGGCGGCCGAGCGCCGCTGGACGGTCGAGGAACTCATCGAGCAGTTCCCGGCCACGATCGGCAAGCGCGTCGCCATCCCGGAGCCGGTCCAGGTTGCCGGAAGCGAGCGACCGCTCAAAGGTTCTGCCGCGATGCAGGCGGACGATTCATCCTGGACCGAGATCAGCGAGGGCATCAAGCTCTGGACCCGCAAGATCTACGACGAAGCCGGTTCGACGCTTGTCCGTGACGCATAGCCACGGCTGGAGAGAACGCGTCATGATTGACGAGGTCATTCAACTCCAGTATCGCCACGACGCGTGGGCGATGTCGAAACTGTTCGACGCGGCCGAGCAGTTGACCGCGGAGCAGCGCGCGATTCCTGGCCATGCCGGACATGGCTCGATCCATGCAACGCTGCTGCACATGCTTGACGCTCAACAGGGCTGGTTTGCCTGGTTCGACGGTTCGTTGTCGATCGCCGATGCCCTGCAACTGACGATCGATCCAGCCAGGGTCTCGGATCTCGCTTCGCTGCGCGCGAAGTGGGAGGTGATCAACGCGCGGACGATGGCGTTTCTTAACGATCTGACAGACGACGATCTCACGCGGGAGATGCTCGTTCAAACGCCATGGACCCCGGACAAGGTCGTCCCGCTCTGGACGATGCTGCTGCATGTCATCAGCAACAATGCCCAGCACCGCAGCCGAAGTGGCGACAATGTTGACGGAGCACGGAAGTTCACCGGGACTACTCGATCTGGCCTATCTATATTCTCGTTCCGGGCGACAACGCTGGATAGCGCACCGGAAACGTATCTAAGAGGAGGGGCAATGGCAGTACTGGAAGGAAAAGTCGCGCTGGTAACGGGCGCAGGACGAGGGATCGGACGAGGCATCGCGCACCTGCTGTCGCAGCACGGCGCGGCGGTCGTCGTCAACGACCTCGGGGCGACGCTGGATGGCGAGGGCATCGATACCGGCCCAGCTGCGACGGTTGTGAAGGAGATCACCGAGGCAGGCGGGAAGGCCGTTGCCAACACCGACTCGGTGACCGACTACCAGGCGGCCAAAGGGATGATCGACCAGGCGGTCAGCGAGTTCGGACGCTTCGACATCCTCGTCAACGTCGCCGGGATTCTCCGTGACCGGATGATCTTCAACATGGCGCCGGAAGAGTGGGACGCCGTCATCGCCGTCCACCTCAAGGGAACGTTCAACACATCCAAGTGGGCATCGGTCTACTTCCGCGAGAACCGTGAGCAGGGCGGCAGGATCGTCAACATGTCGTCCAACTCAGCCTTCGGCGCGCCGGGGCAGCCGAACTACGCGGCCGCCAAGGCCGGCATCATCGGGCTGACGCTGGTCTGCGCCGGGTCGCTCAACCGCTACGGCGTGACCGCCAACGCGATCCTGCCTTCCGGTGCGACGCGAATGATCGACTCGATCCCGGCCGCGCGAGAGCGAGTCGCCGACACCGGCAAGCTGCCGAGCGAGTTGGCGATCGGGACGGCGCAGGACCCGGACAACGTCGCGCCGCTGGTCGGCTTCCTCGCCAGCGAGGCGGGCGGGCATGTCAACGGCCACGTCTTCGGCTCGTTCGGCTACAACATGGTCCTGATGTCGCAGCCGAAGGTCATCAAGACACTCAAGAAAGAGAGCCGCTGGACAGTCGACGAGTTGGCCAGCGTCGTCCCGCAGGCGTTCGGCTCGGAGTTCGGCCACCAGGCCAACCAGCCGGGCATCAGCGCTGCAATCAACGCACTCCCATCTGAGAAGTGGGTCGACATCGGCGATGGCCGGAAGTATTTTGCGACCGATCTGGAGCCGTACGGCGAGCAGGTCTGGTAGCGACCGGGAAATCGGGAATCGGGAGGGGCAGATGGACGAACGGGTTGTGATCCAGGCGTTCACGGACAAGATCGTCGAGTACATCGAGCGGATTCTGGCGACCTGCGATGGTCTGGACGAGGCCGGGATCAACTGGAAGCCGGAAGGGACCGACACGAACAGCATCTACGTGCTGGCGACACACGTGATGGGCAATGTCCGCCAGAACGCACTCGCAATCCTCGGCGGCCAGGAGGACCAGCGCGACCGCGACGCCGAATTCGTCGCGATGGGCAACAGTGCGCTGGAATTGCAAGAGCAGTGGGCCGACCTGAAGCCACGCGTGATCGACGCGCTCGGCACGATCGGCATCGCGAACTGACGCGTGAGTATCCCGCACCCACGACGCGGCACAATGACGGGACTCGATGTGCTGATGCTGGCGGCAACGCATGCGGGCGAACACGCAGGACAGGCTGAATTGATTCGGAGCTTGAAGGGGATCGAGGACTGATCTCACCCCCCTCTCCGCGCGAAGGGTCGCCTCGGCCCCTCTCCGGTGAGGGGTTGAGGTAACGTTCGTTATGGGAGGAAGTCTCGATGCCGGAGCGCATCTCAGGGAAAACCGCCATCGTTGGCGTGGCGGAATCGGACGAGATCGGGAAAGTGCCGGACAAGCCGGCCATCATGCTGCATGCCGAGGCGGCGCGCTCGGCGCTGGCCGAGGCCGGGCTGACGAAGGACGACGTCGACGGCCTCTTCACGGCCGGCGTCTCCACGCTGGAACTGGGCGAGTACCTCGGCATCGAGCCGAAAGTGACCGACAACACCTCGGTCGGCGGCTCGTCGTTCGTGATCCACATCGCCCACGCGGCAGCAGCCATTGCGACCGGCCGCTGCGAGGTCGCGCTCGTCACCCACGGCGAGAGCGGCCGCTCGCGAGTCGGGATGACCGGCCGTATCCGAGCAGCCCGCAGCAGTTGCGCGGCCAGTTCGAGGCGCCGTATGGGCTGCCGCAGCCGGTTGGAGCCTACGCGACTGGCCTGCTCGCGCCACATGCACGAGTTCGGCACGACCAAGGAGCAGTTGGCCGAGATCGCGGTCGCGACCCGCAAGTGGGCGATGCTGAACCCGAAGGCGATGATGCAGGACCCGATCACGATCGAGGATGTCCTCAACTCGCGGCCGATCGCCTGGCCGTTCAACCTGCTCGACTGCTGCCTCGTCACCGACGCGGGCGGCGCCTACGTCATGACGACGACCGAACGCGCGCAGGAGCCTCAAGCAGACGCCGGCGATCGTGATGGGCGTCGGCGAGAGCCACGACCACTCGATGATCTCGCAGATGCCGAGCTACACCAGCGTTCGCGGCCCAGCAACTCCGGCAAGACGCGCGATGGAGATGGCCGGCGTCAAGCACGAGGACATCGATCTGGCGATGATCTACGACTCGTTCACCTACACCGTTCTGCTGTCGCTCGAAGAGCTCGGCTTCTGCGGCAAGGGGGAGGGCGGCGCCTTCGTCTCGCGGCCAGCGGACCGCGCCGGGCGGCGAGTTCCCGATGAACACGAACGGCGGCGGCCTCTCGTACACCCACTCCGGCATGTACGGCATGTTCGCGATCATCGAAGCCGTCCGCCAGGTGCGCGGCGACTATGCCGACCAGGGCATCCGCCAGGTCCCCGACTGCGAGCTCGCGCTCGTCCACGGCACGGGTGGCGTGCTGTCGTCTGCCGGGACTGCGGTTCTCGCGCGAGGATAGCTGATCAGCAGATCAGCTAGTCAGTTCGTCAGCCTGGTTCGGACGCGGATTGCGCCATCGGCCTGACTGAAGATCTGACAAGCTAACCTGCTGACAGACTGAGGAGCTAACTATGGCCGACTACAAGAAGCCACTCCCAATGCCAGATCCGGTAACGCAGCCGTTCTGGGACAGCACCAAGGCGCACGCGATGAAGATCCAGCGCTGCAACGACACCGGCAAGTTCTTCTTCTATCCACGTGGGATGAGCCCGTACACGCTCTCGGACAACATCTCGTGGGAGCCGGTTTCCGGCAAGGGGACGCTGCACGCCTTCACAATCGTCCAGAACCAGCGCCAGCCGGGGTTCGCCGAAGAGGTGCCGTACGTCGTTGCGATGGTCGAGCTTGACGAGGGCGTCCGAATGATGACCAACCTGATCGGCGTCGAAGCAGACCCCGAGCACGTCAAGATCGGCATGCCGGTCGAGGTCGTCTACGAGGACGTCTCCGACGAGATCACGCTGCCGAAGTTCAAGCCCGTCTAGCTGTCAGATGGTCAGCGTTCAGCCAACAGCCAGTTGGTCAGTGTGGGCGCATGCGACACGCAACCAACTGGCTGATGGCTGACTAGCTGACCATCTGACAGCCAAAGGAGTCCCGGTTGGATCAGGTCATTCAAGTCGTCGGCGCGCTGCTGATTCTGGCTGGATTCGTACTGGCGCAGTTTCGAGTGTTGCGCGTTGAGTCGATGACGTACCTCATGCTGAACTTCTTCGGCTCCGCGATCCTCGCCTGGCTGGCGTGGGATGACCGGCAGTGGGGATTCCTGCTGCTGGAGTTCGTCTGGGCGATCGTATCTGCATTTGGAGTCATCCAGCTACTTCGCGGACGTGAGGTCCCGTCAACGCACTGAATGACGCAGCCAAAGAGCCGACGGTGCGCCCCCCACCGCCGGCTCCTTCTACTGATTCCGAGCCGCCATCGCCCTGCCGACGAACGTAAAGAGTTCGCGGTCGATCTGCTCCCCAGTCGGCATCGTGTCCTCGTTCTCGTAGAACGAGTTGAGCGACTTCTCGATGCCCGGGCTACCGCCGGTGAACTCAGCCACCAATCCCGACCAGCGATCCATCAACGGCTGGAGCTTCGGATCGGCCGGATCGGTGCCGGTGTCGAGTTCGGCGCGCACTTCGGCCATCAGACGCTGCCACTCGGCCTCAACCTCGCGAATTCGCTCCTCGCCGACCTCTTCGCGGCGCTTGCGGAGCCATTCGAGTTGTTCCTCTGAGTAGTAGTTGTTCACCATGCTCATCATCTCCATCGTTCGTAACAGTTCGTCAACGGGCGCGGCGCCGCTCGATCGCAGACGTTCGGCGATCAACGTTAGTTGGATATGGAGTTGTTGCTGGAGCCGAAGCTGCTCACGAACCCGCTCGATATGCATCTCGATCACCAGCAACGCTGACGCATTCGGTCCAGCTAGCAGTTCACGGATCTCGTCCAACGGGAAACCGAGCTGCCGGAGCGAGGCAATCTGCTGCAAGCGTTCGACCTCAGCCCTGCCGTAGAGCCGGTGGCCCGACTCGGTCCGTGCCGACGGCGACAACAAGCCGATCTCGTGGTAGTGGTGCAGCGTGCGGACGGTCATTCCGCTCCGCCGCGCCAACTCACCAACTTTCATGCCCGTCGTTCGCATCATCGCGCCCCTGCCTTCCCCAGCCGTCGCTGGCCGTGAAGGCATCCTATAACCTCACGTTACGTGAGGTGCAAGGGGTGTCACGCTTTCCAGGCGAAGATACACGTCGAGCACGAGGTCTTCCTCAAAGAGTCCATTTGACGCAGATGGCCTCCAGGCTCTCACGCAGATCACGCTCGAATCCGGCGCGACGATGGCCAAGGACCGGGGGCGAGGCGAAGGACATCGAGTAGAGGTAGCCAACGACACCCTCGACGTCCAGTTGGCGGGTATAGGCGATGCGGTCGAACTCGACGCGAGAGAACGGCGAGCGGGCCAGCAGATCACCCTCACTCTGTGGCACCCGATCCGAGGCGGCGGCATAGGTCCCGCTTCCGGCGCGGCGCTCTGCTCCGAGCCAGCGCTGAATGACCTCGCGGACGGCAATCTGCCAGTCGCGCTGGCCGGTCCAGATTTCGCAGGGTTCGCCACACTGGACGACGCCCCCGCCACTCACCGTCAACGAGCCAAGCGCGCGCAACGTCGCATCACCATCCATCCAGTGAAAGGCGCGCCCGATCGTCGTGAGGCGGAGCGGTTCGATCTGTTCACGGAGCCGCTCGAGGTCCAGCGAGCCGCCCTCGATCCAGACAGCATTGGTGATACCCGACTGCTCGGCTACTCGCGCCGCTTCAGCCAGCATCTCCGGCTCGGGGTCCATCCCGATCGCCGTCCCAACATGCGGCGCAAGCGGAATCAGCAGTTGACCAGTACCGCAGCCCAGATCGAGCAGCCTGCCAGTGCCGTCGAGGCCGAAGCCCGCAACGATGCGTTCGATCATCGCGTCAGGATAGCCGGGCCGAAAGCGAGCGTAATATGGTGCTGTGCCTTTGAAGAGGTCAGGATATGCCGACGACATCGCTGGATTACTCCCTTCACGTCCGACAGGCGTTATTATCGTCGTTGGGATAACAGGTGACGAAGGGAAGGAAACGCTGGATGGCAGAGCAGATACGGATCGACCCGGCAGTTGTCGAGGATCGGATCATGACGCTGGCGAAGATCGGAGCCTGCCACGAGACGGGCGTCTGCCGTCCAACCTACACACCGGAGTGGATCGAGGCCCAGGCACTGGTCGAACGCTGGGCGCAGGAAGCCGGGATGGTCACGCGCTACGACGCGGTCGGAGATCTGATAGGCCGCGTCGACGGCAGCGAGGGCGGCAAGGTGATTATGTCGGGGTCGCACATCGACTCACAGCTGCCGGGCGGTCGCTACGACGGTGCGCTGGGGGTCATCGCGGCGCTGACGGCGATCGAAACGCTGGTCGCGACCTACGGACAGCCAAAGCGACCACTCGAGATGATCTCATTCTGTGAGGAGGAGGGTAGCGCGTTCTCCGGTGCCCGCTTCTGGGGGTCACGAGCGATCACCAGTGACATTCCCGACGGTGAGTGGGACCGGATCATGGGCAACAGTGGCGATCACATCGGCAAGTCGATCGGTCAGGTCATGCAACGGCTTGGCTACCCGCCGGAGCGGATTCCGGAGGCACAACGAGACGACCTCGATGTCTTCATCGAACTGCACGTCGAGCAGGGGCCGATCCTGGAGCAGAAGGGTCTTCCGGTTGGTGTCGTCAACATTATCAATGGGACACACGGTTTCATGGTGACTGTCCAGGGCGTCGCCAACCACGCCGGTGCGCGGCCGATGGACATGCGCAATGACCCGCTTGTCGCAGCCGCCGAGATGGTGCTGGCCGTCAACCGCAACGCACTTGAAATGGGCCGGCCAGCCGTCTCAACCGTCGGCCACCTCGATGTTGAACCGAATGGCTCTGCGATCATCCCGGACAAGGTGACGTTCTCGATCGATTGCCGCCACAACGACCCGGAACAATTGACCGCGTTGCGCGAGGCCCACGAGCGGTCGGTGACAGAGATTGCTGCAAAACACGGTGTCGAAGTGTCATGGTCGAGCCGGCCGCCGCTCAATCCGTGCGTCTGCGACCCGCAGGTCGTCGCGACGCTGGAGGCCGCCGCCCGCGAGCAGGGAATCCCGGCGCTGACGATGCCAAGCGGCGCGTTACACGACACACAGCGGATGTCAAAGGTCGCCAGGGTGGCGATGCTCTTCGTCCAGAGTCGCGACGGACGCAGCCACACACCAGCCGAGTACACGTCGATCGAACATGCTGTTGCAGGCATCCAGGTGCTGGCAGCGGCACTGCACATGCTCGCCTACTGATCGCGGTGCTATCGCGATCACGTCCGTGATATCCGCTCGATCAGTAGTACTTGCGATCGCGCGGTGATTGTGCGATATATTGCCGTATGCAACGTCTGTGGCGCGGAAATCGTGGGGGCATACGTCACGGGCGCTGGCTGCTGCCAGTGCTCGTGCTGGTTGTTGCGCTGGCCGGATTGCCGTCCGGGCCGACGCGCGACAACGACGACTCATCCCTGTATCGCAGCCGTGCAGACGTGCCGCTGCCAACCGCCGCGCTGCAATTTCCAACTACAACGCCACTTCCAACTACTGCACCACTTCCAACCCCAGAACGCGGTCTGCTCGACATCGAAGCTCCGACTAGTACGCCAGAGCCGATCTTGCCAACATCGACGACGATTCCGGACAGCCCAACAGCCACGACGGAAGTCGTACCAGAGATGCTGAGCGATGCTGTCCGCCAGCGTGCCAGCGGTCGCGCCAGTGTGATGTACGCTGCAATCTGGGAACACTTCTACCTGGAGGACGACCGGTTGTTCCGCGAAACAGCGCCACACGAACATGCGTACCCGTACTCCTACCTCTGGCCGCTCTCGCAGACACTCGGTGTCTCAAACGAGATGGCGGCGCTGCCGGACGCCGACCCGCAGTACCTGTTCGATGTTCTCTCGATCCTCGGCTCGGTCGAGTTCTACTTCGACGACGAGCGCCAGCCGCCGGCCTACTCGTCATACATCCCGCCGCCGTGGGGACACGCGAACGACCGCTTCTACGACGACAACGCCTGGATCGGTCTGGAGTTGCTTCACGCGTATGAGCTAACCGGCTACGAGTTGGCGCGCGAACGGGCGGGACAGATCTTCGACTACCTCGTCTCAGGCTGGGACCCCGGTGAAGCGAGTCCGAACCCTGGCGGGGTTCTCTGGGTCGAAGCGTGGTGGAGCAAGGACCGCAACACGGTCAGCACCGCTCCGGCCGCGAAGCTTGGCCTGCTGCTGGCCGAGCAGGAAGACGACCCCGCCCGCAAGCGTTACCTGATGACCTGGTCGAAGACGATGTACGACTGGGTCGATACCAATCTGCGCGGCTCGGACGGTCTGTACTGGGACCATGTCGGCGAGGATGGCTCGATCGACCAGTCCGTCTACACCTACAACCAGGGACCGATGCTCGGAGCGAGCCTGCTGCTGTATCGCGCAACCGGAAATGAGCGCTACCTCGACCGCGCCGAAGCAATCGGACAGGCAGCCATCGCGCGATGGAACCTCGATGGGCTGCTGGCACAGCCAACCTCGTTCAACGCGCTCTTCTTCAAAGATCTGTTGTTGCTGAACGATATCCGCCCCGATCAAGCGTATATCGACATGCTGGTCAACTACTCGGATCGAATCTGGCTCACCCAGCGTAACCCCACCACCAACCTTGTCCTGACCAGCAGCCCAACCCGGCTCCTCGACCAGTCCTCCGCCGCTCGGATCTATGCAATGCTTGCCGGATATGGCGCGGAAACTGGTTAAGGAGCAACAAGATGGAGATCACCGACATCCTGCGTGGAGACCGCGTCCGGCTAACGGCAATGCGGGCTGATGATGCAGCCAGCCTCGCTCGCTGGTGGGACGAGGGCGCGTTCATGCGGCTCTACGACTCGGTACCGGCCATCCCGCGCACCGAGGCGCAGATCGCCAAAGGCATCGAAGACCACCAGTCACGGGACGACGCGTTTCAGCTTGCAATTCGCCGCCTCGACGACGAGGCGCTGCTCGGCCAGATCGAGTTCGACGGCATCTCATGGCCCCACCGGACGACGTTCTTCAGCATCGTCATCCTCGATCCGGCACAGCGCGGCCAGGGCTATGGTCAGGAAGCGCTGGAGCTGGGCCTGCGCTTCGCCTTTCACGAGATCAATCTTCATCGGGTGGCGCTCACCGTCTTTGCATACAACACCCGCGCAATCAAGCTCTATGAACGAATCGGCTTCGTCCACGAAGGCACCCACCGCGAGTTCCTCGAACGCGACGGACAACGCCACGATATGCTGCTGTACGGGTTGCTGCGGCGTGAATGGGAGACGATGCGAGGGGACAGGGGACAGGGAACAGGTGATAGGAGTTTGTCCGACTAGAGCTTTTTTTCTTTTCTCAAAATTCTATCATCTCCTACATCTTGAATGCGTGAACGCATCGTCCGCGCCGTCCAGGCCGGTCATCCGAAGGCCGAGGTGGCCGAACTGTTCGGGGTCGATCGGCGCACGATCAACGCTACTGCGCCTGGACGCGCCGGGGACTGACGGCGAGCGATCCCGGGGCGACCGCGCGGCATCACGCCGACCAGCACGGCGACGTGGAACGGCAACTGCGGCTCCACCCAGCCGACACGTTGGCGCCCACTGCCAGCGCTGGGCGGCGCACTGTGACGTCACGCTCAGCCCGGCGACGATGTCGCGCATGATCACCCGGCTCGGCTGGACGCGAAAAAAAGGACAGTGGCAGCCCGCGAGCGCGATGAGTCAGCCCGGGCTGCCTGGTGGAGCGAGACGCTGACACTGCCGGTGGCAGATCTCGTCTTCCTCGACGAGACCGGCACCACACGCATATTAATCTGCAATTCCATTTCCAGTCCCAACCGATCAGATCCTGTTCCCTATTCCCTCGCGTTGTACAGCTCTACCGTCCAGCGCCATTCGCTGCCGTCGTCGGCGTTCCACCAGGACGTGAGGATGCCGACTTCGCCGCCGGGAAGAATGACGGGGCGGCCGATGTCTTCGGATTCGGGCCAGAGATCGACCCGCGAGATGCCGCTGCTGGTCCGGGTTAGACGGGCGATCGGGCGATCGGCAGTACGGGTCAGGCCATCGGCGAAGGCGAGCCGGTTGCCGTCATCGTCGCGGACTTCGACGCGCAACCTCTCTGGTGCGGCGTGGACAAGCAGCGTATCGGTCGCGTCGAGGCGGCCGCGCGCGAACGGTAGCCCTTGTGCTGCGGCGTCAGGGAACCAGAGGTCCCAGACCTCGATTTGCGGCATCGTCGACTCCTTCCCTGGATCGTTTACTTGTTCGCAATAGCGCAGGGCTGATGCCGTTGAAAGCGCCGGAACCCATCTTGCGAGAGTGATCAGGACATCGACGACCAGCGTCACGATACCCGAAGGAGTGACCGGGCCAGTGCGTTTTCAGATGGTTGCCCGAACCCCACACCCAGACTTCCTTGACCTTCCCTGGCATTTGCCACTGGAAGAGTGGGAGTCCGAACGGATCGTCGAGGTCGCGCGCGGCATCCACCGCCACGTCGTGCGCTTCGTCAACTACGATGGAACCCTCTACGCCCTCAAAGAGCTACCGGACCGGATCGCGGAACGCGAGTACCGTCTGCTGCGCAGGCTGGCCGAGGAAGAGATCCCGGTCGTCACGGTCATCGGGATCGTCTCCAACCGCTCGTCCGGCGACGCCGTTCCGGGGACGACCGCGACGGGTGACGACGAGTTGGCAGGTGTCCTGATTACCCGCCATCTGGAGTTCTCGTTACCGTACCGGACGCTCTTTACCGGCCACGGCATCCCGCACCTGCGCGAGCGGCTGCTGGACGCGCTGGCGGAGTTGCTTGTCCGGCTCCATCTGGCCAACTTCTTCTGGGGCGACTGTTCGCTGTCCAACACGCTTTTCCGCCGCGACGCCGGCGAGCTGGAGGCCTACCTGGTCGATGCCGAGACGGGCGAGATTCACCCGACCCTCTCCGACCGGATGCGTCGCTACGACATCGACATCGCCGAGGAGAACGTGGCCGGTGAGCTGATGGATGTCCAGGCCGGCTACGGCCTGCCGGACGAGATCGACCCGATCGAAACCGCCGGCAGCCTGCGCCGCCGCTACGAGAGCCTCTGGGCAGAGCTGACCCACGAAGAGGTCTTTGGACCTGACGAGCGCTACAAGATCGACGCCCGCCTGCGACGGCTCAACGACCTCGGGTTCGATGTCGACGAGATGGAGCTGATCACCTCCGGCGAAGGCTACCGGCTGCGGCTGCACACCCAGGTCGTCGAGCCGGGCCACCACCGCCGGCGGCTGATCAGTCTGACTGGCCTCGATGTCCAGGAGAACCAGGCGCGCCGGCTGCTGTACGACATCGACAGCTTCCGACAGGCAGCCGAGCGCAAGGAAGGCCGGCGGATCCCCGAATCAGTCATCGCCTATCGTTGGCTCTCCGAGATCTTCGAGCCAATCATCGCTGCTATCCCGGAAGAACTACGCGGCAAATTCCAGCCGGCCGAGGTCTACCATCAGATCCTTGAGCACCGCTGGTTCATGTCGGAGAGCGAGGACAAGGACGTTGGATTGGGCCGAGCGGTACGCTCATACATCAACAACGTCCTGCGACACGTCCCTGACGAGGTCCGTGTCCTGTCTGACAATGATGAGGACGAAGCAGTCGGTGCCATCGAGGACACAAGCGAACAGGCGGCCATCAATCCGAGGGCACGAGCGTAAACGATGTCCGATCGATCACGACGAACGAGGGCAAATCAAGCCCCACCCAGAATGGAAACGGATCCAACTCATTCGCCCGAGCGACCAGCAGCGACATTACCGTCCCGTGGGATACGATGATCATTGTCCCCGGTGGATGCGCGGCACTGACCGACCGAATTGCGCGCTCGAACCGAGCATGGGCCGCGTCGGCAGTTTCCGTACCATACACGACTGTGTCTGGCTCGGAGAAGAATCGCCGCATACGCGTGTGAAATCGTTCAGTGTCCTCGAATGGTTCACGATCGCGCTCGTGCTCGTGCAGGCCAACAGCAGTCGTTGCTGGAATACCGAGACTGGTGGCGATGACTTCACC
This sequence comes from uncultured Chloroflexia bacterium, assembly GCA_963763325.1. GTDB lineage: Bacteria > Chloroflexota > Chloroflexia > Thermomicrobiales > CFX8 > JBBECJ01. The sequence goes on along the minus strand of CAVXOL010000011.1, from coordinate 250,312 downwards.
TGTTTCGACCGTCTTCGGCTCAACGCTGGTGACGACGGCGACCGGCTGATACCGCGCGAGATCGCTCGCCAATCGAGATGACGCCTCTCGACCATCGTCCGACAGCACCCATGTGGGCGGCGGCGCATCAGGTACGATAACCGGCATCGAGTGTTTGACGAGAATGATCCTGTCAGCTGCCATCGAATGCGACCCTTCCTTCCGGGCGACCCAGTCAGCGTACACGAACCTGTCACCAGGAGGTGAGCGATGAATGACGATCCGACGAAGGAACTTCAACGATTCTTCGCGGCACTCTCGGACGAGGAACGGCTGCGTGTCGCCGGTGTCCTGGCCGGTCGAGAGGCGACCATACAGGGACTGGCTGCACTGCTCCAGCTTCGTCCGCGGGACGTCTCGAAGCATCTCGCGACGCTGGCTGATGCCGGACTCGTCAAGTCAACCCAGTGCGGCGCGCTGACGAGTTGGTCGCTGGATGTCGCGGCGTTGCGGGATCAGCGCAAGCGGCTTCTGGCTCGCGAACGCGTCGCCTCACCCGCTGACGAGCCGGGCACGCCCGAATGGGAACGAACGGTGCTGGCCAGCTTCTTCGACGGCGAGCAGCTGAAAGAGATTCCGGCCAACATGAAGAAGCGCCACGTTATCCTCGCCTGGCTGGTCGAACGGTTCGACCCCGATACCCGTTACCACGAGCGCGAGGTCAACGAGATCATCAAGCGCCACCACCCCGACGCATCCGCCCTGCGCCGCGAACTGGTCGATCACCGATACATGCAGCGTGAGAATGGCATCTACTGGCGAATCGAGCGGGCCATTGACTGACGCCAGGTCGCGTCAGCCCTCGACCGGTGGAGCTAGCGGCAGGTGGACAGTGAAGGTGCTGCCGCGACCTGGGACGCTATCGACCTCGATCGTGCCGCCGTGGCGTCCGACAATCTCAGCCGAGATGAACAGGCCCAGGCCAGTACCGCCGATACTCTGGCGGGCGGCATCACCGCGCGCGAACGGCTGGAAGAGTGTCGCCTGCTCCGCATCACTGATACCGATCCCTCGGTCCGTGACGGCAATCTCACCAAATCCATCGATCTGACGGACGACGACATCGATGTCGCCACCATCGGGCGAATACTTCAGTGCGTTGGAGACCAGGTTCGTGATGACCTGGTCGATGCGTCCGGGATCGATCATCGCCTCGACCGGCTGCGGGGCGTGCAGGACGAGCACGTGGTTCGGCATCTGTTGGGCGGCGGTGTCGAAGCGCTCGATCGCCTGTCGCGCCAAATCGACCAGGTCGACCGGCTCACGACGCAATTCGAGCCGCCCCTGCTGGATCCGGGTCGCATCAAGCAGATCGAGGACGAGGTTTTCGAGCCGGTTGACCTCCGATTGCACCTGACGAACCAGCGGCTCGACACGCTCCCGGTCGATCGGGTCCTGACGCATGCGGCGCTCGAGCAACTGCGCCGACGCCTTGACCGATGTGAGCGGTGTCTTCAACTCGTGCGAGGCAATCGACAGGAACTGCTCACGCGACCGGATTGCGTCCTGTGCCTCTTTGTAGAGGCGGGCGTTCTCAATCGCTAGCCCGGCACGATCGGCAAGCTCCTGAAGGAGCAGCAGATCCTCGTCCGTGTACGGCTCGCCGGGACGTTCCCGTCCGAGTCCGAGCGTCCCAATCGGCCGCTCACGAACCCGGACGAGGACGATGATGATGCTGTGCAACGGCACTCGCTCAACGTCCTCGAGATGTCCAGCCGTGATCGAAGTTCGCAATTGATCCTGCGAGACGCTGGGCAGGAAAACTGGTTCCCCGGTCGTGATGACGGAGCCTACCAGCCCTTCGGTCGCAAGTTGAACCTCGCGCTCGAGGAACTCTTCCAGATATGCTCGCCGGCCAGCGTCGGGATGGTAGACAGCAACCGCGGGGAGTTCGGCACTATCGTCAGACAACAGGCGCAGGATGCACTGATCGCCGATCAACTCCCCGGCCGAGCGCGCGACAGCATCCAGCACCGCCTGAAGGTCGAGGCTGGCTTCGGCAAATGCGTGTGATGCCAACGCCAATGCACGGAGCCGAGCGGCTGCGTGCTGCGCTTCATGGTAGAGCAGCGCATTGTCGACGGCTGTCGCCGCGCGTTGGGCAAGCTCGAGTGCCACCGTCAGTTCGGCGTCGCTGTATCGTCGTCCTGAGTCGGCGACCATCAGTGAGAGTGCGCCAATTCGGTGGCCGCGCGCCTCGAGTGGCACGACGATCACTGACCGGAACCCGAGCGCTTCGATAATCTGCACCCGCTCGTCACTCAGTTCGGCGAGCGACACTGGCTCGTTGGCGACATCCTGGTGGATGGTCACCTCGCCGGTCTGGATCGAGCGCATGACCGGGTGACTCGCTTCAATGGGATGCCTGTTGATGAGATCGTGCATCAGTCGCTCGGTCTGCGGGTTGGCATGAGCCGCGATTCGTCGCAATGAGCCATCGGGCTGCACAATGTCAAACACGCACAGATCGGCAAGGAACGGGACCGCGATGTGGGCAACACGGTCGAGAGTTTCCTCGTAATCGAGTGTCGACGCCAGCAGTGCGGTGGCCTCGGCCAGGAAACCCTGAACCTGCTGTGCTCGCTTCTGCTCAGTGACATCGTGGAAGATGTTGATCGCGTAGTGCGGCCTGCCGTCCGGATCCAACACCGGCGTGGCGGTGACGAGCGACCAGCGCTCAGAGCCAGTCGCGACGACCCGGAACCGGATCAATGTCTCTGGCGGCTGCTCTCCTTGCATCGCTATCCGGCTCGGCAGCTGGCTTAGCGGAAACGGATCACCGGCGTCGTTGAACATCTCGAAACGGCCGAGCAACTCGCGCGTCGGTGTCGCCAACAGCTCGTCGACCGTTTCGCAGCCAATCATCCTGGCAGCCATCTCGTTGGCGTAGATCAGCCGCCCCTCAGTGTCCTGGACGGTGATCCCGTCGGCGACCCCACGCAGGATGATCTCAAGCTCGTCCCGCGACTGGCGTACTTCCTCCTCAGCACGCCGCCTGTCCGTGACATCGCGCGCGATGCCGAACAGCTCGACGACTCGCCCGTCTTCCACCTGCGAGGTAAGCCTGAACTCGCCGATGATCTCCTGCCCGTCACGAGCGAGAACGCGCAGCTCGAATGGCGGTGGAGAGACGCCTTCAAGCACCCTCTGGAATTGCTCATGAGCGAGAGGTAAGTCATCCGGATGGACGATCTCGGTAAACGATCGTCCGAGCCATTCGGCACGGGTCCAGCCGGTGAGTCGCTCGAACGCTGGACTCAACGTCGTAAACGTGCCATCGGCAACTGAAATGCTGAAGATGGCATCCGGCGCCATCTCAACCAGCGTCCGAAAGCGTTCCTCACTCTCGCTGAGGGCGTCCTCTGCCAGCACGCGCTCGATTGCAGCCGCCAGAATGTTCGCGACTGATTGTATGAAGCTGACATCGTCGTCGCTAAACGAACGCCGCTGGGAAGTGTGCGCGCCGAGGACACCCCAGGGGCCGTTCGCTCCGTGGATGATGACGCTCAATCCGCTGACAACGTCGTGCTCGTGAAGGAGATCCGGGCCGCTGAAGCGGGACTCGATGCGCAGGTCATCAACAACAATCGGCTCGCTGGAGAGGAGCGTATAACCGGCCTGCGATTCGCGCTCGGTCCCGACCGTCGCCTCGCCAACCAGCCCGTCGTGCCAACCGACTCCCGCCCTCAGCAACAGCTCCTGACGATTGGGCAGCAGTTCCAGGACTTTGCAGTACTCAAGATCAAGGACATCTGCGACCAACCCGACGGCGGCATCCATCAACTCCTGGAGGTTGCCGCGGCCCAATGCGCGCAACCCGAGCAGGGCAACCGCCCGTTGCTTGCGGGCGCGTGTTTCGAGCTGCCGATCGACCCCGGCGGAATGTGTCGCTTTGACACCAGCGTCAGTCAAACGCTGCCCCTTCAATTGGTTCCACAGTGTGAACCACCGGCCCCGGAGCATCCGTCCCGGTCAGCCGCGAAAATACTGGATCATTACTGCACGAGATTGTACCGCCAGCGGCCACCTCAATCCGCGATCGGCGCCTCATGGACAATCTCACCACCGATGACCGTGGCCTGAACACGCAGGTCCTTGATCCCCTCAGGGTCGGCGACAGGTCACCCGACACGACCGATGTCGGCGATACTAGCCAGGCGCGATCGCTCCGTGTCGTTGCCTCCTGGAAGCCCAGGAAGCGCGGCATCCGGGCCGAAGCCGCGCAGCGCCTGCTCGACGCTGACCTCGCTCGCTCTCGCCGATCGATTGCCCGCCGGAGGTCCGCCGGTTGACCGCCAGCCAGATTCCCAGCAGCGGATTGACCTCCGTGACTGGGCAGTCGGAGTGCAACCCCCAGCGAATGCCGAGCGCCGTCATGATCGCCAACGGCTCCATCCGCGTAGGCCCGCTCCGGGCCCGAGGAAGCGCGACATGTGCCGATCACCGAAGTACCAGAGATGATTGGCGAAGACGCTGGAGACGACGCCAAGCCGCGCCATGCGCTCGAGCTGGTCCTGTCGCGCCGTCTGGCAGTGCTCGATCCGGTGGCGGTGGTCGGTGCGTGGGTGGGCAGCTCAGCGCCGCCTCGTAGGCGTCGAGGATGTCGTCGATCGCGCTCGTCGCCGTTGCCGTGGATCGCGATCTGCCGGCCCAGCGCGTGGTGCCGCACGACGATCTGGGCCAGGTCAGCCGGATCGTAGATCTTGACGCCATAGCACATCTGGCGCGTCGATGATACGGCTGGGTCAGCGCGGCGGTGTACGCCTGGATCGCGCCGTCCTGCAACAGCTTCACCGGCCCGGCCACCAGTCTGCCTTCCGGCAGCCCATAGGAGCGGCCCAGGTCGCCGGACTGCCCTTCCAGCGCGCCGTCGTAGAGCTCCGGCGCGATCATCAGGTAGGCCCGGATCGGCAGTTCCCCGGCCGCGATCGCCGCGGCGTAGGCGTCGACTCTCCTCGCGCGTCCCGATGAACGCGTCGTGCACCGCCGAGACGCCGGTCGGCAGGAACTGGTCGCGCGCGGCGTGCAGGCGCGGTGCGCATCCCGTCGCGTCCATGCTCGGTATGTGCTTCTGGATGATGCCGCATCGCGTCCTCGGTGAAGCACCCCGGTCGGTTCACCATGCTCGTCACGATAGATCTCGCCGCCCGGCTCGTCCGGCGTGTTGCGGTCCAGGCCGGCCAGTCGCAGCGCTTCCGCTGTTGGCAACCAGCGCGTGGTAGGAGATGTGGAAGATCACCGCCGGGTGTCGCGGCGCGACCTCGTCCAGATCGGGCGCGTCGGGTGCCGGTCCTCCTCCAGCAGCGTCTGGTCGTAGCCGCGCCCGAGCACCCACTCCTGCCCGGTTCCGTCTCCAGCGCGCGCTGGCGCAATAGCCGTTGCAGGTCAGCGATCGAGCCGACCTTGTCCCCGCGCACGTCCACCTGCGTGAACGCTTGGCCCGGCGAACAGGAAGTGGTTGTGGCTCTCGACGAAGCCCGGTAGCACCGTCGCGCCACCAAGGTCAACCTCCCGCGCGCCGCTTGCCTGACGACGCACCTCGGCCTGCTCGCCGACCAGCACAACTCGCCCATCGCGGACCAGCACCGCTCCTGCAGTCGGGTTCGCCGGATCGAGTGTCCGCACCAACCCGTTGACGAAGATCACATCCCCACTTGCCATCCGCAACCCTCCTCCGTTTCACATTCCAGTTGCCGGCATTGTCCATCAGCTATCCAGTTCCGTGAAGAGCGGCACGACCGATGTTGACGACCGTGACGGATGAACGTACGATGCGAACATCCGGTCTAATCACGTGGCTGGCAGTGTCAGGGAGGAAAGCCTGTGTCCGAAGTACGAGCAATACTGGCCGAGATGCGGAAGAAACGGCGCAAGCACGATGCGGAACTGATGCACGTCACCGAAGAGCAGATGAACAGCGCCACCGGCTTCACGTTTGAAACAATCATGACCGGCGGCGATGGAAAGACGACCGGGGCCGGTGTCGGCTGGCTGTTTCTGCGTCGGCCTGACCATCTCGAAGAGCACGCGCTTCAGATCGAGGGCATCCTCCGGAGCCGGTTCGGTGTCGGGAGGACGCAGGCGCATCTCATCTGGGCCGCCAGCCAGCGCGCGCACGGAGACCTCCACGCTGCGCTTGTCGGGCTGACCGATGACGATCTGGACGACCGAACGGGGATTCCAGACGGCGAGTGGTCACTGCGCCAGATTCTCGAACACCTGATCGTCGTCGAGCGGTACTACACGATGGACGCTCAGCACGCCATCGCAAAGTTCCACGCTGGCGAGCCACACGGCGACCTCCCCAACGACGAGTTGCAGATCGAGCGTCCCGGCGCATCGATCGACCAGTTACTCCGCGACCACGACCAGGTACGCGACGAGGCACTGGCGTTGCTCGTCAACCTGACAGACGCCGAACTCCGAGCGCCGTCACGTTGGGAAGGGATCGATATCGACGTCCGATTCCTGTTGATGCGCTTCGCTCACCACGAGCGCGAGCATACCGATCAGATCTACAAATGGCGCATCCAGCGCGGAACGCCGCAGTCAGAAGCGGCCAGGCTGCTCGGCCTCTGCTGGCGCCAAAGCGGCATCCTCGAAGGCCTCCTGATCGGCGCTCCCGACGACATCCTCGACCGTGACCCAGGCGACGGCGAGTGGCCAATCCGCCGCATTCTCAAACACATCGGCAGCGCCGAAACGTACTTCAGGCGCGTGATCCGAACTGCCCTGGATGGTGAATTCGAGGCGACCTAGCGACGATTCAGCCAGCAGCGGCGCGCCGAGCTGCGCTTGCCGGGTTCGCAGCCACCGTCGATACTCGTCAACGAAGACTCGAATTGGACCGATGCGGCAAGAGTACGCGTTGTTGGGGAGATTTCATCATGCTCACGCGGACCTTATTCAGCCCGACAGACAGCAACCAGTTTGCGATCAGCCAGTTCACGACGCTCGATGAGATCGAGTTGGCGGTTGGCGAGCGAATCGACCAGATGCGGTATCCCGAAGAGCGACTCTATGTCTTCACTGATGGACGCGGGATGCTGGATGTATATCCCGGAGACCAGTACGACATCCGGCAGACGACTGCACTCTGGACAACACCGATGATTCCGATCTCTATCTGGAATACCGGTTCGAGACCGCTGCATGCCGCCGTGTTCCGCGTCAGTAATGTCCCTGTCCCGGACCTACGCGACGGTCTGCTCACCTGGACGGCCGTCCACGGTTCCGACGCCCCCGCGCCAGGGTCGGGTCAGAACACCGTCTACGTCTACGAGACCCCTCGCCACGAGGAAGGGTTGCACCTGAGGATTCACCTGATCCCGCTTCGACGCTCGCAACGCACCCATGATCCCGTTGAAATGCTTATCCTGCTGCCCGGCGGGGAGACGCAGTTGCACACACACCCGGACATCGAGGAGTCGATCTACGTCCTGGCAGGTCAGGGCGTCGCCCACTGGGGTGAGGAACGGGTACGGCTCTCAGCAGGATCGGCGCTCTGCTATCCGCCCGGCGTCACCCGCAAGATTGCGAACGACGGCGACGGCCTGCTCACGTATGTCTGTCATGCGGCCAGCCTTGACCCTGAATGATCATCGACAATCCGACTCGCAATACGATCATCAGGGTAGCGAGCCGGTCCGATTTCCCCAGACCTGGACGGCGACCGTTGTACCGTCCGCGTCTCGGGTTCCGCTCCAGAGTGGGATGATGCAAGTCTCATGCAGCAGGTTCTTCCAGAGCTGAGCATTGACGAACGTCTCCTCGTCGGCGCTGAAGATGCCGAAGACCGAACGTGAGGCGACGACGATCATCTTTGACTTGGCGCGACTGAGGGCGACCGTCAGCCGGCGTGGGTCCATCAGGAACTTACTGGCAGCAACCAGATACTGAGGGTCGCTCTCAGTTGCGGTGTAGATCATCGCGATCCGCTCGTCGCCCTGAAAACGCTCTACGGTATCGACGGCACTCTTGAGAATCGCACCGGTCGATGTGTCGTAGTGGACGACCTCCGGAACGTTCTCGATAAACGCTGCGCGTTGCGCGCGGTGCGGAACGACGACGCCAAGCCCTTCGTAGGGATCGAGACCGTTGCGTGGCAGACCGTCGCGACCCTTCATCACTGGGACCGTCGCGAGCACCTTCAGGACCGGCGTGATCAATTCCCGCTCGACCGCGTTCTGAAGTTGAGAGCCGGCCTCGTCGTGGACGATGACGATCAACGGATAGTCTGGATCGAGGACGGCTGCGACGAATGGGTCATCATGCGGAATCAGACCCGAGCGTCGTCGTCCGCTTCGAGTGAAACGGAATCGAGTCCTGCTCGTACACCTCACGCCGCAGGAACTCAGCCATATCGGCGTGCAGCCGGAAGCTCTCTTCGAAGCGGATGATCGGAAGGTCAAGCGGCAGGAGCGTCTCGAAGAGCGATTCGTACGAGCGATATTCCTGGAACGTCCGGCGCGGCTCATTCGACCAACTGTGCTTGACGATCGGTGGCATCTGGCGGTGGTCGCCGACAACAATCAGCCGGCCATCCTGCTTCAGCGGCAGCGCAGCCAGGATCGCCTCGGGCAGGTTCATCTGCGACGCCTCGTCGAGGATCAGGCAGTCGGCGATCTCGTGGCCGAACAGCTCCTTGCCCCACTTGTCCTTAATCGCGCCGCGTGTCCCGGCCGGAGCCGCTGCAACGACAGCCCATTGCTGCTCCATGATCTGGTCGATCGCGGTTGGCTTGCCCTTCTCTTTGTCGCGGTCGGCGGCCAGCGCAACGATCGGGAAGGCGACTTCACCACGAGGGCGAACGCGAAAAAGCGGCACGCTCGTCAACCTGCGGTCAAAGTACCTCTCGGCAATCTCAGGCTGCTCGACAAACCAGTCGGAAACCAGCTGCTGGACCGTCCGGACGTTGTCGAGCAGGACATCGGTCGCAGCGTGCGTCTTGCAGGTCAGGAAGGCACGGAACGGGATCCCCGCTGCCATCGCTGCCTGGATGCGAGCGAAGAGCGCGAAGGCGGTCGAGTAACTTTTTCCGGTTCCCGGCGGCCCTTGGACGAGCAGGATCGGTGCATCACCATGTCCCGCGATGTAGTCGCGCTTGCCTGGCTCGAAGTCGTGCAGTACGCCAGCAGCGTCAGCGCGTCCAGTCCGGCCAGAAATCGGCGTTGCCCCGTTGCGGCGGCATCAGGCCAGTCATGGCGCATATCAGCCAGAGCCTCAGTATCGACTGAGCCAGTCGAAGAGTGTGTTGACGCCACCAGAGATCAATCCCTTGACCGCCTCAGCACAGTGCGATCCGTACCAGTCTCCTGGGTCGCTGTCCAACGTGTAGATTGATCCGGTTCCAACGGAGCGTCGTTGGAGTCCATCGTCGGAAAGACATAGCCGGCTGACCGGCGAAGCGCTTTCCATCGATGTTGACCGGATCTTCGCCGAACGGGCCCTGCCGCCGGCTGGTCGATCGACCACCATTCCTCAGGTGGCACCGGCATCCCGTAGAGGAGCTGTTTCGGGGTCGGCGTGAACTCAGTACCGCTCTATCGAGCGGCAGTCGCGAATCGACCGCCCAGCGCGGGAACATGATGACGGCTGTGCCATCGCGAAATGTCGTCAGGCTGAGAATCTCTTCGAGATCGCAGTCAACACTCTGCCGTTTCGATCCGCAGCCAGAACTCCATCCCGTCCTGGTCCCAGTCTGACTCCTGCCGCTGTTCTTTCGGCAACCTGACTTGCCTGGCTTCCGGGTTCTTCTCCCGTACTCCGTACGATATCGCTCACGCAGCTCCATCCGCCGCTGGTTCTCACGATTCAACGCGGCAGTACCTGGCTCCTGGTCAGCTTCGACGTAGCGGACGAGCAGCGTTTCGCCAGCCAGCGCTCGACGCTCCGGCGGAGCGAGGCGCGCTGTCTTCCAGGACGCAAGTTGGTATGGCGCTCGATCGTCAGAAACTCGAGGAGCGCATTCGCCATCTCACGCGAGCGGTCCTCGAATTCGGCCAGGCTGGGAATCTCGAATGCACTCTTGACCGTCTGCTTGTTTCCCTTGAAGTCTCGAGCAACATGCTCCAGCGCCTCCAGCCGTCGGCTGCTGGAACCCCTGAATCAGTGACACGTCAACGCCACGGAAGCGGCGATATTCCTCCGGATTGGCCTCCTCAGATTCTTCCAGTTCGCCCCAGGCGGCATAGGCATATTCCAGTGGGATGAAGCTGTTGAATCGTGATCGGTGGTGTACCAGGCAGTCGCCGTCCTCACGCTCCAGCTTGCCCCAGAAATCGAACATCCGGACGCGGAAGAGCCGCCGGTATGCCTCTGGCTCGTTCCAGTTGAACCGCAGATATGCGCGACCGCCTGCAATGACTGGCAGACCATCGGGTAATTCTTCAACTCGCGGATCTCATCTTCGAGGAAGGTCGCCACCGGCGAGTCGAACGCGGCGAGTTGGGTAATGAAATCGAACAGCGGCGTCGCCTCGACGATGCTGGCGAAGTGGCGCGAAAGGGCATCAAGCAACATCGTCTGTTGGAGCTTGTCATAGAAGATCAGGTGGATCGGCGCCTTCGGCAAGCCTTCTTCGTCCGGTGCCGCTACCTCGGCCAAGCCCGTCATCACACCCTGAATCCACTCGACGAGCAGTCGCTCCTCGGCTTCGATTGTGCAGGCGGGCCGTCAGTCATCGACACAACCGTCCGTCGCCGCTCGGGCGACTCGACCCCGCCTTCGCTGAACCGCACGATCAGCGCGCCGAGAAGATAGACGCGATCGTGCAGGTAGTCGTTCTGGGCATCAATGTAGACACGGACGAGATTCGGATTCTGGTTCGCATCGGTGTACGGCAGCGAACCGTAGCCCTTGCTCGGGATGTAGTTGATCGCGTCGACCGGCTCCTTGACGTACTTGCGGTAGCGATGTGCGCGATGGATCAGTTCGTCCAGCCTCGGCCCGACCGGCCAGGTCGCGGCCAGCGTCCGCGCTCGCGCCTCATTTCCTGGCGCCGGCGTGATCTTCGCCGGTTCTCCCGGCATCGGCTGCTTGATCGCTGCCAGTTCACTGGTCGTTGTAACACCTGCCCGGCGCAACGAGTTCTTCTGCTGGACCGTCAGGTGCGGGATCAGTGAGAGGTCATCTCGCTCAGCCGTCCATTTCATGCAGAACTCGGAGTAGATGCAGCCGTCGCACTTGTAGCTCAGGTGATACGGCACCTGATCGAACGGCAGTTCCGCGACTCGGACTGCTCGCGACTCCTGGCCAGTCACCAGATCCTCCACAGCGCGCAAGTAATGCTCAGGATCTTTGACGATCTCAAGGAGCGCGTCTGTTACGCCGAACAGCGCCAAAGCCTCTGCTCGCTGCTCTACGCGCTTCTGCCGTTCCTTGTCGTCGAGCGAGGCATCGTCTGCTTCCGACGGGCCGCGATAGAGGATCGCCATCTGGATCGTGTCACAGGCAACACCACTCTCAGCCAGCAACTTCGCCAGCATCGCATGGTAAAACGCGACCTGAACGCGATGCTCAACCTTGGCTGAGCGCGAGCTCTTCATATCGGCAATCAAGACCGAGAGTCGCCCAGCGTCATCGCGCTCGAGCCGGAGGATGTCGACATCACCGCGGATCAGCCAGCCGTCCAATTCGACCTCAAGCCGTGGCTGGAAGACGACCTTGACCGCTCCTGATGCGAGGTCGCGGGACGCCGCGACGAGGCGTTCGTTGTCGGCCTGCCGCGAACCTGATTCATGAACCAATTCGGCGAAATTCTCGATCGGAAAGTGGGTGCCGACGACTTCCTCCGTACGCACTTCGAAGTCAGAGCCAGAGCGCGTCAGCAGAACCGGAATCGACTGTGGAGTCACGTCGTAGTCGCGCATGAAACGCTGGCCGAATGCGCGCTCGTGGAGGCGTAGCCGCAGGTAGCGTTCACACTGTTCGAGGCGGATGAACTGGGAGATGTCGGTCGGGGCGATCTTGCGCTGACCATCCGGATCAATCGGGCGGGGGAATTGAGCATTGCTCATATGCATGCATTTCCTTGCGGCAGTCAGTGCTTCAGGCGCGTATGATACCGCGCTTCTGGCCGACGTGCGCGCACGGCGCTCACGTTCACAGGACCAGGCGCGGGCATCACGAGCGGACACCGCTCTACGGCGACCGGCGGGAGCCTCTGGACCTCCATCATTGATACCTCGATCGTGATGGAATCATCGTAGCAACCCGCGCATGTTTTGCAGGCTATTCTGTATCACAGAAGCATCACAGCCTCAGCGCAACGGCGGACGGCAATACTGTCCGGAAGGTCAGGATCAAAGCACGCCTCTTCGCCGATGACGGTTTACCGCGCAGCGCATACGATATGAATGTCGGTGATCGACAACGATGTCGATCGAATGCAACGAAGCGTACCGACAGATGGCAGCGACGCTGGAACACCCAGAAAGGCGGGATCAGCGATGGATCCGTACACGGCAATGAAGTCGATCGAGTACAACCAGCAGGAGCTCGCGCGCCTGCGCGGGAGCCGCAACTGGGTCTCCCTCTTCAAGAAGTAGCCCAATGGCTGGACACTGTACGACACACGAGTGACGAGGCGAGCAACGATGCTCGCCTCGCTGCGTTGTCCAATCAGCGCAATTCGCCGACTCGCAGCCAGCGGTAGCCGTACCCCTCCATCGTCATCGTCGCGTTTCTTGCACTCAGCGGCTCATACTGACGATCCCCGAACAAGTCGACGAGCTGCTCGCGCTCCCAGGCGCCAAGGTCGAGCACGACATCACAAGGTTCGTGGGAAAGGTTGTGGATAGCGACGGCGATGCCGCCGTCGTCCCAGGTCGAGCAGTGAGCGAAGACAGTGGGTGCGTCGGTCTTCAGCTCGGTCATCGATCCCCACCCGAACTCTGGCGATTCCTTCCGGGCGCGGATGAGCGACGCCATCCAGTTCAACAGTGAGCCGGGGTCACGGCGCTGATGGGTGACGTTCACCTTCTTGTAATTAAACATGCGGTCAGTCGTCGGCGGCCGGACGATCTTGCCCTCTGGTGCGTCCGAGAAGCCAGCGTTAGGCCCTTCCGACCACTGCATCGGCGTGCGGACCGCTAAGCGCTCCGGCAGATCGAGATTCTCACCCATACCGATCTCCTCACCGTAGAAGAGCATCGGTGTGCCGGGGAGCGAGAAGAGCAGGCTGTACGCCATCTCAAGACGGCGCCGGTCACCGCCCAGCATCGGTGCCATTCTCCGGCGCAAACCACGCTCATAGATCTGCATGTGCTCCTCAGGCCCGAACGCTCGGAACACCTCCTGTTTCTCGCGCTCCATCAGCCGGCTGAGGTTGAGCTCGTCATGATGCCGGGCAAAGTTGACCCACTGCCCCTGACGCGGGATTGCAGGAAGGTCACGTAGCGCGGTCGAGAGAGGATCGGCGCGCTCGATGGCCAACGCCAGAAAGTAGTCCCGATTGACGAGGAAGTTAAAGAGGAGCTGAAACTCATTCCCTCCACCAAAGTACTCGGCAATAACGGTTGGGCCCTCATCGACTTCAGCAAGGAAGACCGCGTCGCCGCGCTGATTCTGGAGGGCGTCACGCAGTTCGATTAGATACTGGTGCGGGTCGGTGACATCGTTGGGACGATCGACACCCTCCATGTTGATGATGAACGGCGCGGCATCGACGCGAAAGCCGGCGACACCGAGTTGCAGCCACAGTGCCATCGCGCGCCGTAACTCCAGCCGCACTGCCGGGTTCGTCATGTTCAAGTCGGGCTGGAAATCGTAGAAGTGGTGCAGATACCATGCCCTGGCCTGCTTGTCGAAGGTCCAGATGCCTTTCTGGACGCCTGGGAAGACGACCTGATCGCTCGTGTCGCCGGGATCGTCTTCGCGCCAGACGTAGTAGTCGCGATACGGAGAATCCGGGTCGCTGCGGGCCGCCTGAAACCACGGGTGCTGGTCGGATGTGTGATTGAAGACGAGGTCAATGATGACCCGCATCCCGCGCTCCTGCGCCTCCTGAACGAACTCAACAAAGTCCGCAAGCGTGCCGAGTCGAGGATCGACGTTACAGAAGTCAGCGACATCGTATCCATCGTCACGGCCTGGCGTCGGGAAGAACGGCATCAGCCAGATACAGGTGATACCAAGCCCCCAGAGGTAGTCAAGACGACGAGTAGCACCCTTGAAATCGCCGACTCCATCGCCGTCGGAATCCATGAACGTTTCGATGTCGAGGCAGTAGATGATCGTGTTCTCGTACCAAAGATCTCGTAGTGCCAAGCAAGCATCCCTTTCTCATCCGTAGCTGATGTTGTCATCAACCGGCTCGCACGTGCTAAGCCACAACCTGCCTCGCATCAGCGGGTAGACTCTCAGATGGTCGGCGATTGGCACCCAACCTGCGTTGTCGAGAGCCGCCGGAACGGCGAGTGAGATCATCGGTCGGTTGATTGTGTCTATCGACAATGGCATCCAGCTAAATGGGGGGATACAACGTGGCGCGAAAGCTACTACCGGGGCGGCCTTTTCCACTCGGAGCGCACTGGGACGGCAAAGGCGTCAACTTCGCGATCTTTTCAGAGAACGCCACCCGCGTCGACCTCTGCCTGTTCAACAGCGAGGCCGGTCGTGGCGAAACGGAGCGCATCAGGCTGCCGGAAGTGACCGCCCACGTCTGGCACGGTTACCTGCCGGATGTTCGGCCGGGACAGCTCTACGGGTATCGCGTCTACGGCCCATACGATCCGCAGAACGGTCTGCGCTTTAATGAGAACAAGCTCGTCATCGACCCGTATGCCCGCGCAATCGCCGGCAAGGTCGATTGGTCGCAGCCGGTCTTCGGCTACCAGCTCGGCCACCCGGACGCCGACCTGTCCTTTGACGAGAGTGACAGTTCTCGTGGGATGCCGAAAGGGATCGTCATTGACGAGGAGTTCGACTGGGAGGGCGACGAACAGCTGCGCCGGCCCTGGAACGAGTCGATCATCTACGAAGTGCACGTCAAGGGCTTCACCAAACAGCACCCGGACATCCCGGAAGCTCTACGTGGCACCTACGCCGGGCTTGCCCACCCGGTCGCGATTGACTATCTCACGCGGCTTGGGGTGACGGCCGTTGAGCTGCTGCCGGTCCACGAATTTCTGGATGACGGACACCTGGTCGAGAAGGGGCTGACGAACTACTGGGGCTACAACACAACCAACTACTTCGCGCCGGACGCGCGCTACTCCTCCTGTGGAGACAGCGGCGGGCAGGTGCGCGAGTTTAAGGAGATGGTCAAGTCGCTCCATCGAGCCGGCATCGAGGTCATCCTCGATGTGGTCTACAACCACACCTCCGAGGGCAACCAGATGGGGCCAACGCTCTCATTCCGCGGAATTGACAACACAGCCTATTACCGGCTCGTGCCGGGCGACGAGCGGTTCTACTTCGACTACACCGGGACCGGCAACTCGATGAACATGCAGCATCCCAACACGTTGAAGCTGGTGATGGACAGCCTGCGCTACTGGGTGACCGAGATGCACGTCGATGGGTTCCGCTTTGACCTGGCGTCGACGCTTGCCCGAGAGCTGCACGACGTTGACCGGCTATCGGCGTTCTTCGACATCATTCACCAGGATCCAATTCTGTCGCGCGTCAAGCTTATCGCCGAACCATGGGACGTCGGGGAAGGTGGCTATCAGGTCGGCAACTTCCCGGTCCTCTGGACCGAGTGGAACGGCAAGTACCGCGATTCCGTTCGCGCCTTCTGGAAGGGTGACGAGGGGTTGATGGCCGAAATCGCCTATCGGCTGACCGGATCGAGCGACCTCTACCAGGACGACGGCCGCCGCCCCTACGCCAGCATCAACTTCATCACCGCCCACGACGGCTTCACGCTTCACGACCTCGTTTCCTACAACGAAAAGCACAACGAGGCTAACGGCGAGGACAACAACGACGGTCACAACGACAACATCTCCTGGAACCACGGTGTCGAGGGGCCAACCGACGACGAGGAGATTATCGAAGCGCGGGAACGCTCCAAGCGGAACTTCCTTGCGACGCTGTTCTTCTCGCAAGGTGTCCCGATGCTCTGTGGCGGAGACGAGATCAGCCGCACCCAACAGGGCAACAATAACGCGTACTGTCAGGACAATGAGGTCTCCTGGTACGACTGGAGCCTTGACGAGCGCGAACAGGAGTTGCTCGACTTCACCCGCCGCCTGATCGCATATCGCAAGGAGCACCCGATCCTCCACCGGCGCAAGTTCTTCCAGGGCCGCCGCATCCACGGCTCCGACATCCGCGATATCACCTGGTTCCGGCCCGACGGCGAAGAGATGTCCGAGGAAGAGTGGGACGCCGGCTGGGTTCGGACGATCGGCGTCCGGCTCGGCGGCGAAGCACTCAACGAGTTCGATGCTAACGGCGATCGAATCATCGACGACACGCTGCTGCTGCTCATCAACGCCCACCACGATCCGCTTGACTTTGTGATGGTCTCGTCGCGTCCGACGTATCGCTGGGAACGCGTCTTCGACACCGCCCGCCCCAGGCCCGATCCCGAGCCAGTCCTCTTTAAAGCGGGCTCCCCCTACCCGCTCGAAGGCCGGTCGCTGGCGTTGTTCCGACGGATTGAGGATGAATAGCTGACAGCTACAACTGCGTCTTCGCCTTGATCTCCAGGTAGCGGTTGATGAGGCCCGTCGTCAGTTGTTCGGCGGGCGCGTCGAGGACGAGGGCACCGCGGCGTTCGAGACGATCGGTGAATGAGCGGCGCTCGTCGAGCAGTCGCTGGGCGACGACCTTCTCGTATGCGGCACGCATATCGCTGGGTGGGGCAGCGGCCAGACGAGTGATATCGGGGTTGCTGACCATCACGCAGAGTGGCAGGTGACGACGGGCAAGCTGGCCGAGTGAGACGAGGAGTGGGGTTGGCTCGACCGACTCGGCCACGTCGGTGAAGACGACGATCAGTGAACGCTTGAGCTGGCGACGGAGCAGATCGTTGAGCGCGCGGGTCGGATCGGCCTCGATTGGCTGGGTGTCAATCTTGTAGAGCGTGTCGAGCAGAAGCTGGAACTGGCGCTGGCCACGCCCGAGCGGCACGAAGCGTTCGGTCCTGTCGGTGAAGACCAGCAGCGCCGTCCTGTCCCCCATCTCCATCGCGACGTAGGCGAGCATCAGGGCAGCGTTGACGGCATAGTCGAGCTTCTGCATACGGCCGACCGGCGTTCCCATCAGCCGGCCCGTGTCGAGGACAAGGACGAGGTTCTGGCTGCGTTCAGTTTCGTATTCGACCGTCACCGGCTGTCGGCGACGGGCAGTGGCTTTCCAGTTGATCCGGCGATAATCGTCGTCGGGCTGGTAATCGCGCAACCGCTCGAACTCAGTCCCGCTCCCAAAGCGCCGCGTCCGGCGCAATCCGGCCTCCTCCAGCCGGCCACGACGGGCCAGCAGGTCGTAACGAGCGATCGCGCGCAGGTTCGGGTAGACGCGAGCGGAGTCATCAGTTACAAAGCGATGCTGCCAGGACAGTAGCCCAAGCGGTGACGCGACGCGGAGAACGATCGCGCCGAACGGATAATCGCCCCGTCGCCGTGGCGAGAGGTGGTAGCGGCCAGACCAGACGCCGCCCGGAACGATCTCGCCGACGAAGAGCGTGCCGTCGTTCGGGATCTCGACCGGCGCTTCATCACGGACTCGCAAGCCGCGCGGCGCGCCGGTCATGCCCGGCATGTCCCAGCGAACGACCAGATCGACTGGATTGTCCTCGGCGAGCGAGATACGTGGGTCATGCGTGCGCTCTACCTCGAACTGCTGTGACTTCGGCGACCGGCGCGCGTCGAGGAGGACGACCCCGACCAGGCCAGGCAGATAGGCGAGCGCGACCCATTCCAGACCGGGGACAACCGTCGCCAGCACGAGCGGGACGACCAGCCCTAGCCCGGCCAGGAGCAGCCGGCGAGTCGGAATGAACGACAATGCCATCTAGCGCGGCACTTCGACGCCGGCCAGTAGCCGCTGGATGACGTGATCGGGTGTCAGCGCTTCCAGTTCAGCTTCCGGCTTGAGCAGGATCCTGTGTCGCAGGACGGGCAACGCCAGCCGCTTGACGTCGTCGGGCAAGACGTACTCACGGCCGTTGAGCGCCGCAAGCACCTTACTGCCCAGCAGGAGCGCGATACCGGCTCGTGGACTCGCCCCAAGCAGGACATCGTTTGAGCCACGAGTCGCGCGGATGATGCTCGTGATGTAGGCCATTACTCCGGCCTCGACCGAAATGTTCTGCCAACCGCCGCGCAGATTCGCCAACGTCGGCTCGTCAATGACCGGCTGAAGCTGGAGCGCATCGAGATGGCGAGCGTCGAAGCCGCGATGGTAGCGGGCCAGGATGGCCTGCTCGACCTCGGCGTCGCCGTAGTCAATCAGCAGCTTGAAGAAGAACCGGTCGAGTTGTGCCTCCGGCAGCGGATAGGTGCCCTCGTATTCGATCGGATTCTGGGTTGCGATCACCATGAACAGGTCAGGGAGCTGGTGGCGGGCGCCTTCCAGCGTCACCTGTCGCTCTTCCATCGCTTCCAGCAACGCAGACTGGGTCTTGGCCGGTGCGCGATTGACTTCGTCGGCCAGCAGGACGTTGGTGAAGATTGGACCGCGCCTGAGGTTGAAACGACCGGTCTGCAGGTCGTAGACGCTCGTGCCGAGGATGTCGGACGGCATCAGGTCAGGCGTGAACTGGACGCGGCTGAACTCAGCCCGCAGCAGCGAAGCCAGCGTCTTCGCCATCAGCGTCTTGGCCGTACCAGGCACGCCTTCCAGCAGAACGTGTCCACCCGCCAGCAGCGCGACGAGCAGCAGCTCCAGTGTCTCGTCCTGGCCGACAACAGCCCGATCTGCCTCACCCAGAAACCGCTCGCGAATGGTCGTCAGATCGCTCAATGACTACTCCTCAGTCGTACATGAATCATCACGCCACACCCATCCGCCGCTTGATCGCTTCAACGTCTCGCATCAAGGACAAGGTCGTTGCCTCGTCGAGCGATTGCGACGCTTCGAGACGCTCCAAAGGCACGGCCAGTTCGGCCGCGTCCACGCGCCGCTCGCCAAGTGCGGCAACGAACTCGCGGGCCGGTTGGTCGGCGCGGACCCGATAGCGGCTGCCGATGGCGCGCTTGACCTGGGCGGCGTAGCTTTGCCGCAGCCAACTCTCGTGCTTGCCACGCCGCAACATTGAGCCAAGTGTCGTCACGTATTCGCCGCTCGACCTGCGTGCCCAACTCGGAGGCGGCGCCAGCGCCTTCCCGAAGCGTTTGCCGGAGAAAGCCAGCCAGGCGAACGTGAATGCAACGGTCCAGAGGACAGCCCAACCCCACGGCTCCCGCACCAGCCGCTGTGTCAGCGTGCCATGCTCGGTCAAGCCGTGGTGGTACTCATCGAAGACGACCGTCCCACCAGCCGGGACACCGGCCAGCACATGCAGCACGTAGGCGGCGTTGTCCGCGTCACCAATCCCAGCGTTGGAGAGCGCGTACTCGCTCGACAGGACATGGACCCGCCCGCGCCCATATGCGGCGACAGCGGCGACCGGCTCTTGCGCCCGATCGCCTGCTCCAAGTAGCGGAACCCAGGCAGCGTCAGTAGATTCGTAGTGGGTCGTGGCGTTGACGTTCATCTGCTCCAGCGATGATGCTGTAAAGACTGGTTGCAGCGGATAGGCGGCCTCGAAGACCGCTCCGTGAGAACGCACGTTCAAGTCAAGATCATCGAGGAGCAGGCTCGGTATCTCGGACACCATCAGCAACGTGCCGCCCCGCTCGACCCAGTCGAGGACATGCGCCGCCTCGGCTTCGGTCAGGTCGAACGACGGTGCGAGGATGAAGAGGGCATCGGTGTCATCGTCGACCTCGAAGGTACGGTATTCGAGCGGCTGGGTGTCATAGCCAAGTTCGCTGAGCCAGATATAGAGCGCCCTGCCGCCGTCCTCGACGGTCACGTGCATCGAAAGTGCCGGCCCGTCGACACCGGAGGTTTCATTCGAGCGGGCGACGATCGCCAGCAAAGCGAGCAGGACGATCAGCCCAGCGACGATAAGGATTCCGCGACCCGGCAGGCGCATCAGGCCACCTCCCAGGCACGGTCAGCCAGCGACGCAAAGGTGGTGTAGTCGGCGGCAGTGCATGGCGCGCCACCGTACCAGACGCGGTCGAAGCGATCGACGAGCGGCGTCAGCTGTTCCAGCAGCGCGGCATCGCCCTGGATGTTGACTCGCGCGACGACCTCGCGGTTGGTCAGCGAGCGGTCAAAACGGAGCCGACCGGCTTCCTCCCAGCGGATCAGGGTCGCGAGATAGAGCAGCCGCAATGCTGCTCGGTATTCACCGGCTGCGAAGAGTCGTTCGGCTTCGGCGCGCGCCTGGGCCGAGGAATAGTGCGCTTCGGCGCCTCGACCATCGTCAAGCCGGGTGACGCCAGGCGTCATCGACTCGCGAATACTACGGACGGCGAAGGCGACGATTCCGACGATGACGAGAATTCCGAGCAACGCCATCGCGATCGAACCCGGCGAGCCGTCGCCACCCTGGCCGCCGAGCACACGGTCGACCCAGTCGATGAACGCGTCGATGCCCGACCCTGCCCAATCGAGAAAGCGCGCTACGAGCGAGCGTGACTCATCCTCCTCCGGTTCCGGCTGGAACTCGTCACGCGCCAGCACCTCGTCGAGCGTTTCCCGCGCGCCGTCAGGGCTGTCGTCAGTCTCTGCAAGATCGATAGCATCGATGATGGCATCGATACCGGCCTGCGCCGACCTGACATCTGGTGGTTCGGACTCCAGCGCCTCGATCACCGATGTCAGGTCAGGCGTGACGGTTGAGCCGTCATCCATGGTGACCGGCTCAATCCCTCGAAGCTCCGACAACGCTGCCTCGACATCGGGACTGGTGCTGCTCAACAACTCGCTGGCGGATTCCAGGCTCGCGCGGTAGTCGTCGAGGTCGGCAGCGCCGGCTGACGAGGACATCAGCGCAATAACGACTACGAACGCCAGCACGAAGGGGCGCAGGCGTGTCACACCGGCTGTCCGGAGTGGCCGACTGGTGTCGGGTCTTCGATCAGGCCGAGCGATCGGGCGGCCAGTTCGATATCCATCCCTTCCTTGCGGACACGCAGATCATAGTAGAGCAGGATGTAGGCGCAGTAGGCGATCGGCCCGACGACGATCTGACCGACGGTGCTGCCGATCGAGTCAAGCGCGATGACGAGTGGCGAGACATCGGCGCTCGCAGGATCGCTGAACAGGCTGCCGAAACCAAAGATCGTAGCCGGCAGCGCAAAGAACGCGCTGATGATCGCCTGGATGATTGCCAGCAGAATCACGATCCCGATCACCCGCCACCAATGACCCGACACCAGTTCGCGGCTGCGGCTGAGCGCAGTCCTGATGCCGGTCCCCTCGACCAGCAGGATCTGGATCGACAGCAGCCAGCCAACGAACAAATAGATGGCGAAGGGAATACCGATGATCGTCATCGAAAGGCCGATGACGACCAGTCCGTAGACGAGGATCAGGCCAACCAGTGGGCCGATCCGGCTCGAGATGCGCCGATAGGACTCGCCGACAGTCATTGGCCGGTCAAGCCAGCGTTCCGAGGCTGCGACCGCCATCGCTGAGATGACGGCGATGTACGAGATCACGGAGACGACGATCGACAGAGTCCACCAGAGCAACGACGAGATCGTAAAGACGCTCATCGCGGTTTCACCGGCCAGCAATGCGAGGATGAGTTGGATGACTCCGGCAGGAACCAGGATAACCGCGCCGATCGAGAGGAACAGCCTGAAGTTACGGCGATACAACCCGATCGCCTCGTCCACGATGTCCCCTGCCGACAACGGCCGCAACCTCGACTCCACGGAGTTAGCCTTTCAGTTGGTCAGCCGGTCAGTCGGTCAGCCTTCAGCAATGAACGGTACAGGCGCGCGATTGCCGTGTCCAGCACGGCAACGAGGCTGACGGCTGACGGCTGACGACTGATAGCTGACCGACTGACCGACTGACCGGCTGACCACCTGTCTAGCTGACGAGATGATCAAATCCTCGAACCGCGAAAGCGATCGCGAAGGCAAGCAGGATCAGGCCAGAAACGAGCCCGACGGCGCGGAAGAGCCAGGGGAGCTGCTCGATCCTGGCGCGGGCGATGCCAACGATTCCGGCCAGGACCGAGAACCAGAGCGCGCTACCGGCCCAGATTGCCAGCATCGCGCCGAACGCGGCGGCGAACGACCGGTCAACGAGGTTAGCCGCGACGAACGCGCCGCCGACCGAAAGCCAATAGGTGATCGTGGCTGGATTAATGAGCGTGATCCCGATGCCGAGCAGCAGCAGCGTCGTCCAACGCTCGCGAACGATGACGACGGACGGGTCCGTGACGTTGACGACTGGCGTACCCGCTCCGGACAAGGCATCGCGAATCGCTCCCCATGCGATCCGGGCGAGCACGAAGGCACCCGCGATGTAGAGGACCGTCTTGAGACCCGGCACTCGTTCGAGGAGCGGGGTGAAGCCGGCGTAGGTCGCGGCAATGTAGAGGAAGTCGGTCAGGGCAGCGCCCATACCGACCCAGAATGCCGCCCAGGCGCCGGTCGCGAGGCCGCGCCGGATTGCTGTCATGCTGGTCGGACCAATAGGCGCGGCGATCGCCAGCCCTAGCAGGAACGAGCGTCCCAGCAGTGAGAGATAATCGGGCACGTGCGGCTACCCTCGGTCTGCCGTGGTGACGACCGGAAGTGCGACGGTCTCCTTGACAGTCGAGAGGGCGATTGATGTCCGCGTCCGGGCGATGCCGGGTAGCGCTTTCAGCTCGTCACTGATGATGCGCTCAAGCTCGTGCGTCCCGCGACAGCGCAGCTTGATCAGATAATCGTCGTCACCCGCCAGATGATGGCACTCCTGGACGTTGGGGCAGTCGCTGACCCAGGCGAGAAAGCGTTCCCGGTGCTCAGGGCGATCGAGCGCAACAGCGACGAACGCCAGCAGGTCGAGTCCGATCGACTCCGGTGCGATGACGACCGTGAAGCCACGGATGACGCCGCGTTCCTCCAGTTTGCGGATCCGCTCGGCAGCGGCCGGCGCGGACAACCCAAGCCGCCCAGCGAGATCCGCCCATGACATGCGGCCCGCAGTCATCAGTTCACTGATCGCTTTGGAATCGAGTGTATCAAGCACGCTTTGGCTCCGAATCTGTACCAGAACGCACAGATTACCGTTGATCCGTCAGCGTGTCAAGTGCTCACTCTCGGCCGTCGGCTCCAATTCAGCGTCCCAGATCCTGGTTCTCGACCTGGCGTGTCATGCAAAGCACGGCACGTGCCCGTGGATACGCGAGCCGGACAGAGGGGCGCTTTCGATAGTGACGTGTCCGCCGAGGCGGGCGGCGCGCTCGCGCATCGACTGGAGGCCGAGGTGACCGGGGAACTCGCCATCGGCGGCGAAGCCGACTCCGTTGTCGCGGATGTCGAAGCGAACGGCGGTATCGTCGCATTCCAGTTTCAGCTCGACGATGGTCGCGCGCGAGTGCTTGACGACGTTGTGGAGGCCTTCCTGAACGATCCGGTAAACCGCTTCCTTGATCGGCAGCGGGATGACTGGCTCATCGCACAGGCTCGCGTTGACGACGATCCGGTGTCGCGCGTGCAGCGCAGCGGCCTGCTTCTCGATCGCAGCGACCAACCCCTCAGCTTCGAGCGATTCTGGACGCAGCTCGAAGATCAGGGCGCGCATCTCGGTCAGTCCCGCTTCCGCGAGCTGGAGGACGTACTCAACCGGAGCGATCGCCCTGGCGGGGTCCTGGCTGATCAGCGCCCTTGCTGTCCGGGCACCGAGGCCAATCCCGTAGAGCGCCTGCGAGACGGAGTCGTGCAGCTCGCGGGCGAGTCGTTGGCGCTCTTCGATGGCTGCCTGACCCTGAGCTTCCGCGTAGAGCCGGTTGTTCTCAACAACGATTGCGGCCTGGTCGGCGATGGCGGCCAGCAGGGCGATCTCGTCGTCGGGTGGGCCCGGGTTCGGGTAGTAGACGACGAGCGCACCGTGTGACTGGCCACGGTAGACGAGCGGCAGCACGGCCAGCGCGTCCCACCGATTGTCGTGCAGCAGATCGTGGACGGCGGCATAGGCGGGGTTGGCCAGCATCCGTGAGCGGGCGTCGACGACGATCTTGATCTGTTGCGTCTCGAACGCGCGGACAGTAGCTGAGGTACGCGACATTGGCCACTGGGCGCGCATCTCCTCCATGTACCTGTCGGGAAGCCCGTAGACGGTGAACGCCTCAAGCCGCATCGTCGCTGGCTCGATCAGGCCGATGACAGCCGCTTCCGCTCGTGTCTCGTCGACGACGTAGCGAGTCAGGATATCGAGCGTCTCCTCCATCGGCTGGTCAATCGTCAGGCTGGCCGCAATCTCGGCAAGCACTCGTGCCTCGCGCTCCTGGCGACGTGATTCGGTTACGTCGCGGAACAGCGCCGTTCGAAGCGGAATGCCATCGACCTCGAAGAGGGTGTCGGTGTACTCAATCTGTCGTTCTTCGCCTGTCGGCAGCACGATCGTGGCGTCGTTCCTGCCGGGGTGGCCGACGGTGACCTGCTTGAAGACACCAAGCACCTGATCGTGCACGTGGACAGGGAAGTTGACGAGGACATCCTGGCCGATCAATTCGCTGGCCGGATAGCCGAGAATCCGGCTGGCGGCCGGGTTGACGTACAGGTAGCGGCGCATTGAGTCGATAACGACAATGCCGTCCAGCGACGCGTCCATGATGCTCGTGAGGACATCCAGGCCCAGGACATCGGCGGCATTGACGTCGTCGCGGCGCGGCCCGCTCACACCCGTTCGCCCACCTCACCGGCCGGGATGAGCCCGACACGGGCAGCATAGAGCGCGGCCTGCGTGCGCGAGGCAACGCCGAGCTTCGAGAGGATGTGGCTGACGTGCGTCTTTACCGTCTTCTCACCGATCGAGAGTTCCCGGGCGATCTCCTTGTTGGCCAGGCCACGCGCCAGCAGCCGAAGGACATCGGTTTCCCGGTCGGTCAGCGCTTCGGGACTCTCCGGCGCCCTCACCTCGCGCAGTAGCCGCGACGCCGCTTCCGGCGAGAGCTGGACCTGCCCGGCTGCAGCCGCCTTGATCGCGCGGCAAAGCTCATCGGCCTGGGTGTCCTTGAGCATGTAGCCAATCGCCCCGGCCCGGATAGCGCGGATGACGGCCGTGTCCTCAAGGACACTCGTCACCGCCAGCACCTCAATGTCCGGCAGGGTCGCGCGGATGTTCTCGATCGCGGTGATCCCGTCCATGACCGGCATCAGCAGGTCCATCAGGACGACATCTGGCTGCAGCTCACCGGCCAGCCTGACGGCCTCGGCGCCGTTCTCGGCCTCGCCGATCACCTCCAGCTCGGGATCGAGCGCGAGGAACATCTTCAACCCCTGGCGGACAACGCTGTGATCGTCGGCAATCAGGATGCGGATTGGCATGCTACTCCTCATAGATCACGGAATGTGTCAGCTTCGTAAGCGGTACGCGTTCGCCGCATCACAGCATACCAGTATCGTCACTCCGATCGAGGCACGACGGCGCGGACGGTCGTCCCGGTCCCAGGCTGGCTGTCGATCGACAGCGTCCCGCCAATGTTTGCGATCCGCTCGCGCATCGAGATCAGCCCGAGGTGTCCGGGGAACGCGCCGCCGGTCTCGAACCCCTTGCCATCGTCGACAATTTCGAGAACGAGAGCGGAGGCCGTCATCTCAAGCCGCAATCCGAGCCAGCTGGCCTGAGCGTGCTTGACGATGTTATGCATCGATTCCTGGGCGATCCGATAGAGCGCTTCCTTCTCGCCCAGCGTCAACCATTCCGGTTCAGGACAGAGCGTCAGATCGACGTTCAAGCGCTGACGAGCACGCACCGCTGACGCCTGCTTATCGAGTGCGACGACCAGACCTTCGGTCTCAAGTGACTCGGGCCGCAGCTCGAAGATCAACGCCCGCATCTCCTCCATGCCGGCCTGCGCCAGTTCGATGACATAGTCGAGCGGCTGAGCGACCGAGGTCGGTTCGCGGTCAAGCAACGTTCGGGCTGTCTGTGCACCGAGCGAGATACCGTACAGTGCCTGTGAGACAGAATCATGCAGCTCACGCGCCAGCCGCTGCCGCTCCTCGACAGCTGCCAGTCGTCGCGCCTGACCGTGGAGCCGGGCGTTCTCGATTGCAATCGCGACATGATTGGCGATGGCCGCGACCAGCGCCACCTCATGGCCCGTATAGCGATTTGGCTCCCGGTGGGTCAACGTCATGAAACCCACGACTTGATCGTTCGCCAACATCGGAACTGACATCCATGACCGAATATGCTGGATCGCGCGCTCGAGCTTATCCCCGGCCTGAAGTCGCCACTGTGCCGCCATCACTGAATCGCCGAGTATGTCATCGACAAATCGCGACTCTCCGCGCAGCAGGCCACCCTCAATCGGATTGTCGGGGTGCATCTCATATCGATGACCCTGCGGCTCGACGGCAAAGCCACCGGCGGTGTAACGCGATGCTCGTCGGATGAAGCCTTCACTCTCGCGCACGGCGATTGTCACGCCCGTAAGCGGGACGACCTGCTGCAACTGATCGAAGACACGCTCGAACAGGTCATTGAGGTCGAGCGTTGCGGTGATGATTCGTGACGCTTCGAGGATCATCCGAAGCTCTCTTGTCCGATCATCGACACGCTCCTCCAGGAGCTCGAATGCCCTCGCACGCTCGGTGACATCGAGCATGAACCCTTCGATGCCCTGGAACTCGCCGTCACTCTCAAAGACGCCCTGCCCCTGTTCCCAGACCCATCGCTCCTCGCCGGACGGGGTCGTGATGCAGTACGTCAGGCTGAAACCAGTGCGATCTCGGAGAGCCGCCTGAACCCCTTCCCAGACCCGGTCCCGATCGGCTTCCACGATGATCGATGAGTACGTCAACCGTCCAGACATCAACTCTTCCGGGCGGTAGCCGGTCACACCGAGACAGCCCTGCGACACGAACTCCATCGTCCAGTCGGGGTCGTTGCGGCATCGATAGATCATGACGGGCAGGTTCTCGAAGAGGGTGAGCAGCACGCGCTGACTCTCGCGGAGGCGCTGATACTCAAGAGCGCCGATCATGATCGAAGCCGTGTCCATTGGCGGCACGCTTCCTAAGACGTATCTATAGGGACGAGAGGCAACGCCGCTTGCCCGACGGCAACCACGTTTCGTCTGGGTCCAACGCTTCGTTATCGACACCACTACTGTAGCAGTTCTCAGAAGCGCAATCGATATTCCATGTAATGATCTCCAACTTTTGGCGGAGATGACCGATCCGTCACAGGCCACACGAGCGTTCCGGTCGTTCGTCCGGTGCTACTGGCACGAGAAAAACCTATCCTGATGACATCGAACACGACGACGGTCAACGGGGACCGTCTGGAGGCGCGATGAGGCGCGGGAACCGGCCGGAACCGGAATGGGAAACTGCGATGGAGCAGGCAATTATGCACAGCGTTGTGACAGGTGCAGGGTGGAGTTTCGATCAGGTGATCAGGCTGCTGCTGGTTGATGACCAGCCCCAGGTACGGCGCGGCCTCATGATGCGGCTCGCACTCGAGTCGGATGTCGAGGTCGTTGGCGAAGCCGGCGATGCCGAGAGCGCGCTTGCGCTAGCCGGGGCACTTCGTCCGGATGTCATCATCATGGATGTTGAGTTGCCCGGCATAGACGGCATCGACGCGACCCGCAGCCTGCGGAATGCGTTGCCGCAGACGGCGATCGTGATGCTCAGCCTGCACGATGACAACGAGACGGTCGCCCGCGCGAAAGCCGCCGGTGCGGCCCATTTTGTCGCCAAGCATCGGATGGAAGGGCCACTCCTGGCCGCCATCCGTGACTGCGCGACACCAATACACGGTTAGCGTCACCGACTGGCGCTTGGACACCCGCGAGTTGCGCACCTGACGACACCACGCAGTTTGTGGCTCGTCACGGGACTCGCGGTTTGGTTTGACCGGCGTGGCCACATGGCCCGCCGTTGGGGATGACCTTCGAAGGGGAAGGTGTACAACAATGGCGTTGTTTTCTACTGCTGGAATTGCCAAAGCATCCGCTCGCCGTCCGTGGCGAACACTCGGCGCATGGCTGCTGCTAATCGTCGTCATGGTTGTCCTGTCGGGCAGCCTGCCAAGCCCGCTGACCAGCGAAGACGATTTCACCAACAACCCGGATGCCGTCAAAGGAGCCGACCTGATCGAAGATCGGCTGCGCGGCAGCGATCCGCTGACTGAGACAGTTGTCATCACGTCCGAGACGCTGACGGTCGATGACCCTGCCTTCCAACAGGTCGTCAATGATACGACAGCTGCCCTGCGCGGGCATGCCCGAGGTCGTTGCGACGGCCAACAACTATTACGAGTCGCTGGCTGCCGATGTTCCCGGCAGCCGAACAGCTCGTCTCCGAGGACCGCAAGTCGACGATCGTGCCGGTGACGCTGGCCGGCGAGTACGACGACGTCAGCGAGTTCGGCACCGCTCTATATGGACACGCTGGAAGCCCAGGGTGGCCAGGGAGTTGACGTCCTGACGGTCGGCGACCTGAGCGGCGGCGAAGTCTACGGCGAGATCGCCGAAGAGGACCTCGCCAAGGCCGAGATGTTCGGCCTGCCGATCGCGCTCGTCATCCTGGTCGTCGTCTTCGGCGCGCTGGTTGCCGCCGGTGTACCGCTGCTGGTTGCGCTGACCTCCATCGTTGTCGCGATGGGGCTCAGCACGATTCTCGGCCAGATCTACCCGCTGTCCGACATCGTAATGAACATCATCGTCATGATCGGCCTTGCGGTCGGCATCGACTACGCACTCTTCATCGTCGAGCGCTACCGCGAAGAGCGCCGCCATGGTGCTACCAGGCACGAAGCGATTGCGATCTGCCGGAGGAACGGCCACGAAGGCCGTCGTCTTCTCGGGCATGACGGTCGTCATCGCGCTGGCCGGCATGTTCATCATCCCGATCTCCGTCTTCCGCAGCCTCGGCATCGGCGCGATGATCGCCGTCGTCGTCTCGGTCGCCGCCTCGATGACGATGATCCCAGCCATGCTAGCCCTGCTGGGCGACAAGATCGACTGGCCGCGACGCCGCAAGTACGACACGCTGACTGCCGAGCAGATCGCCGCCAACCGCTTCCACGACGACACGATCCACGGCGGCTTCTGGGGCCGGATCACCAAGACCGTCATGGCCCGCCCGGTCATCAGCGCCGTCCTTGCGATCGGCATCCTGGTTGCCGCCTCGCTGCCGTATCTCGACCTGAAGACCGGCCAGACGGGTATCGAGTCGCTGCCGGACTCCGAGGTCAAGACCGGCTACGAGATCCTGAGCGACAAGTTCTACGCCGGCATCCTCGCGCCAGTTGAGATCGTCATCGATGGCGACGCAAATAGCGCCGAGGTCCAGCAGGACATCAACGCGCTCGTGACGGCGCTCGGCGAGGACCCGATGTACGGCCCGGCCACGATCGAGATCAACGAAGCCGGCGACCTGACGCTGGTCTCTGTCCCGATGACGATCGATAGCTCGACACCGGAAGCCGAAGCAGAAGGTCGATGATCTGCGCGATCCGACGATCCCGGCCGCGTTCCAGTCGAGCGACGCTGAGGTCTACGTCACCGGTGGAGCCGCCTTCAACCGCGACTTCAACTTGACGCTGCGCACCTGGACGCCGATCGTCTTCACCTTCGTCCTCGGTCTGAGCTTCATCCTGCTGATGCTGGCCTTCCGCTCGATCGTCGTGCCGATCAAGGCCATCCTGATGAACCTGCTATCGGTCGGTGCGTCCTATGGCATCCTGACGCTGGTGTTCCAGAAGGGGATCGGCAACGAGATCTTCGGCTTCCAGCAGACGCCGGTCATCGCGACCTGGATTCCGATCTTCCTCTTCTGCATCCTGTTCGGCCTGAGCATGGACTACCACGTCTTCCTGCTGAGCCGGATCCGCGAGCACTACGACAGCACCCACGATAACCGCGAGTCGGTTGCGGTCGGCCTGCAGTCGACGGCCAAGATCATCACCGGCGCGGCGCTGATCATGGTGGCAGTCTTCTCCGCCTTCGCGGCCGGAAGCCTGGTCGAGATGCAGCAGATGGGCTTTGGCCTGGCGGTAGCGGTCTTCCTCGACGCGACGATCGTCCGCTCGGTCCTCGTGCCATCGACGATGGCCCTGCTCGGCGACCGCAACTGGTATCTGCCACGCTGGCTCCACTGGCTGCCTGACCTGCGGGTCGAAGGCCAGCGACCAGCCCCAGCACCCGTCGCGACAGGCGCTGGCGACGACTAAGGGCCACGAACCGTTTCACGACGACGCCGGCTGGGAGCAAATCCCGGCCGGCGTCGTTCGTTATAGGTGCTACGCTACGCACACGTCGAACGAACACGAATGGAGATCACTCGATGCCCTACTTCGCCTACTGCACATTGCTGGAAGAGGCCGAGATGCAGCGCTTCGTAGCCGACCGCACGATGTGGCGCGGTCGGACAGGTCAGCGGCAAGCGTGTCGTGTTCGAGCGGCACGGTCCCGGCGTCGAGACAGGCGGCTGCAACCTGTCGCCTGCCGAGGGGCAGACGGTCTATGGCGTGCTGTACGACCTGACCGATGACGAGTTCGCGCAACTTGACGCAATCTCCGGCGTCGATCGACGGACTGTACGAGCGGTTCGCCGTTCAGGTGATGACGGATGCGGGGGAGATCGCCGCCGAAACCTATGTCATCCCCAACTCCGGTGGCCCGTTCAAGCCGTCTGCCGCCTATGTCCGACCGATCCTCGCTGGAGCGCGGCAGCTTGGTCTACCGAGGGACTACATCGCGGCCCTCGACGCGCTGATCCACGAGGCGACGGCATGAACGGCAAGCGAATCGTCCAGGATGGCTACGACGTCCTCGCTGAGACGTACCTCGGCGTCCGTCGCACCGATAGCGAGGACGTTCGTCTGCTGACAGAGCTCTTGGAGAGACTGCCAGCCGGCGCACGAGTCCTCGATGCCGGGTGTGGAGCTGGAGTCCCGGTCGCGAGCCTCCTGAGCGAACGCTTTCACGTCGTAGGCGTTGATATCTCGGAGAGGCAGGTCGTGCTGGCGCGGGAGAACGTTCGGGCCGCCGAATTTCTTCAGGCCGATCTTGTGACGTTGGATCTGCCCGATGCGAGCTTCGACGCGATTGTGTCGTTCTACGCCATCATCCATGTCCCGCGAGACGAACACCCAACGTTGCTGGCGAACTTCCACCGCATGCTCGTTCCAGGAGGGTTCATGCTCGTGTCGATGGGGGCCAGCGACAATCCCGACGGTACGGAGGACGATTGGCTGGGTGGCGGCGCGACAATGTACTGGAGCCACTTTGGCCGCGAAGACAACCTGCGGATGATCGCCGATGCTGGCTTTCAGATCATCTGGGGCCGACTCGTCACCGAAGAGGAAGAGTTCGGCGGCGGGACACACCTGTTCGTCCTGGCAACAAGACCTACGTCCCCATAACGGCGCATCGATACCGCACTTGCTCTTCGTGAATCGGCTCGATCGAAGATGCCTTGGGGCTCAAAACCCAGGCTCGGCACGTCCTGTCGCGTTCAACATCCTTCCCCAAAAGTGAGCAACCGATACTGCTGCTGCACGCGCATGACATCACTTCAATTCATTCCGCCGTCAAGGTGCAAGACCGCGCAAAATGAACCGTCGAGGCTACTCACCAGTAGTACACATAGACGGACACAACAGTGGGAACCGGACGCGACAGCAGACGGGGCGCACGATGTCGCTGGATGAGCGCACAGCCATCAACCAGATGCAACGCGGCGACATCCGCGGGCTGGATGTGCTCATGCGTGCCTATCAGGTGCAGGCGATCCGGGCAGCCTACCTCGTCACCCACGATCTGCCACTGGCCGAAGACATCGTACAGTCCGCCTTCATTCGCGCGTACGAGCGGATTGGGCAGTACGACGTATCGCGTCCGTTCGGACCGTGGTTTCTGCGTAGCGTCGTCAACAGTGCCGTCACCGCATCTGGCCGTCGAAAGCGGCACGTATCGTTTGATGATGCGGCATCGGTCGAGACCATTGCAGCGAACGGCTTTGCCGACCCGGAGATCGGCCCGGAGGCGCGGCTGCTCGGAGCCGAGACAAGGTCAGAAGTCTGGGAAGCTATCGAGAGTCTGTCACCGTCGCAACGAGCCGCGATCGTCCTGCGCTACTACCTGGAGCTACCTGAAGCCGAGACCGCCCAGCGGCTCGGCGTTCCACCCGGGACAGTGAAGTCCCGCTTGTCCACCGCGCGTGGCCGGCTGCGCGCGGTGTTCGGCAGCCAGGATCCGACCAAACACGACTTTCTACCTGTCTCGTCATCGCTGCCCGTCACACATGGTGGGCATGATGAGGAGGCGGAGCGATGAACCGCGATCAGAACGCCTTCGGACAATCACCGACGACGAGACTCGGACAAGTCCTGCACGACCTGGCACGCCATGATGTTCCTGACGACCGTGATCTAAGTGACCAGGTGAAGCACGCAATTCAACAGCATGGCGCCGACCGCACCCGCAGCGACGCCACCGAGCGCGCCTGGAACCTTCCTGCGCTCGATCCGGCTCGCCAGCGCCGGAGTGGACGGGTTCCCGACACGTCCGAGGAGCACAACGTGACAGGTACTCCGACAACTCAACTTGACGAATTGATTCCTTACCAGCAACGCCGCTGGATCCGTGAGGCGCTGAAGATCGCGGCGGCAGCCATCGTCTTCGCGATCATCGGAGCGATTCTGGCACTCGCATTGAGCGGCGGCGATCCCGACGATGAGAGCAGCATCCCCGGAGTCGAGCCGGCGTCGTCGCCGACTGCGGTTGCGAGTCCGACCAGCAACCGGACGGCGACGTCCCAGGCAGCACACACGGCGCTCTCCGAACTCACCGTTGTCGCTGAAGCTGCCACGACAGCGACAGCAGCGTCACTCCCGTCGCCCGGCGAGATCGTCGCGACGATCTCCGTCGGCAAAGAACCGCAACAAATCGCAGCGAGCGATAACGCGATCTGGGTTGGAAACGCTCAGGAGGGAACGGTATCCAGGATCGACCCTGCCACAAATGAAGTCGTGGCAACGATCAAGATCGGAGCATTCGGCTCCTTCGGCCCCTATGGATCGCCGTCGCAAATCGTGACGTTCGAAGACCAGATCTGGGTGGCGAACAATGGTGACGGCACGATTGAGCGAATTGACCCCGCGCTGAATCAGGTCGTTCAGTCGTTCGAGATGTTCCCTGCCAACGGTTCCGGCCTGGACTTCTCGCTGGCAGTGGATGCCAGTGGTCTATGGGTGACTGACTTCAAGGGCGGACGGCTGGTGCATCTGAATCCGGTGGACGGGAACGTCCTGGCCGAAGTCGAGATCGCCAATCCAAATCAGGTCACAACCGGGTTCGATTCCGTCTGGGTCATGGCAGGTCCGGACTACGGCCCCTACAGCATCGTTCGCGTTGATCCGACGAGCCTTGCGATCGTGAGCGAGATTCCGGTTGACGTGAATGAAGGCGTGAGCGTCATAACCGGCGTGGACGGTATCTGGGTTAGCGACTGGGGATCCAGCAGGATCATGCGAATCGATCCGAGCACAAATCTGATCGCCACGACAATCGAGAACCCGCTCAACACCAGTCACGACATCGCAGCGACCTCGAACGGGGTATGGGTATCGTCGATCTTCGCCGATGGCATCGTTCGGATCGATCCAGCAACGAACCAGTACAGCCGAACGATCGACGTGGAAAACGGTAACTCCGTCGGCATGGTCGATGCCTTTGGCTCGATCTGGGCAACTCACGGTGGAGATGATCTAGTCGTTCGAATCGATCCCGCGCCGTAACAAGCCCCAACATCGCCAATCCACTGGATCGTTGATCGCGCGCGAAAGGAGGATGCACGACCGGCAAGTTCCGCTAATCATCGATGGGATCGCAGCAGCACATCGAGAGGATGTTCCATGTTCAACACGAGTCGCCGCAGTCGAACGTTCCTTGTCATCCTCGTCAGTCTCCTGGCCCTGTTTGGCGCTACCACTCAGGTCGCCGCCGCTAGGCAATCGGTGCCATTCCGCGCCGTACTGGTAACGATCAATGAGCCGCCGGTCCAGTGTGACGCGACGCATATCTGCATCACGTTGGCCGGAAGCGGATGGGCCACTCATCTCGGTCGGGTCACGGAAGTTGGTCAGACCACGATCGATCTCGCGAGCCAGCCGGGACCGACGGCGGCCTGCACCAACAACGTCCGGAACATGCTCCTGACCGCCGCGAACGGCGATCAACTCACGCTGCTGATCACCGGCGTGAACTGCGATACCGGAGCAACCACTGGAATCACCGGTGTCTCGCGCGACACCTGGATCGTGACCGGTGGGACTGGCCGGTTCAGCGGGGCGACCGGAAGTGGGACCGAAACCGTGTTCGTCAACCTGCCGGAGTCGACGGCCTGGACGTACATGAGCGGAACGATAACCCTCGCCAACTCACACTAGTCCAGTCGACCGGAGCGAACACAGTCGTACTGCGTCAGCCGGAAATCTAACTGACGCAGCACGACTGTGTTCGCTTCTTCTCATTCGATGGGTAGCAAGCTCCACGACCATCCGTATGCTGCACAGAGCCAGACTGGCGATGAATCCGCACCATGAGCGGGCCGATGAGCGCTCTCCGATGATGGCATTCGCCCGCGAACGTATGCCCTCTCACAGGCGGTATACTTACGGTCCGGCGCGAGTTCGCGTGTTCTGCTGCCGCGCGACGCGCGGGGCCAGTCTGGATTGTGCGGGATGTTTCCTCTCCATCTCAAGCTGAAGAATTTTCTCTCCTATCGCGAAGAGACGGAGCTTGATCTGGCTCCGATTCGGATCGCCTGCCTGGCAGGTGACAACGGGGCCGGCAAGTCGGCGTTGCTCGACGCGATGACGTGGGCAATCTGGGGCAAGACCCGCGCGAGCAACGACCGCGAGGTGATCTGCATCGGCGAGACCGAGATGGAGGTGACCTTCACCTACCGGCTCGGCGAGCGGGACTACCGCATCTTCCGGCGACGCTCATTCGCGCGCGGTGGAACCAGTGGCCAGCACACGTTGGAGTTCTTCATCGGCGCACCTGGTGGCAACGACTGGCTACCGATCTCCGGCGACAACGTCCGTGAGACGCAGGAGGGGATCGTTGGTGTCCTGAACATGGACTACGAGACCTTCGTCAACTCGGCCTTCATCCTGCAGGGCAAGGCGGACTCATTCACTCAGAAGCCGCCCAGCGAGCGCAAGAAGATCCTCGGCGATATCCTGAACTTGCAGGAATATGACGAACTGGCGCGGCTGGCTCGCGAGGAGGAGAAGACCGTTCGCGGCCAACTCGACCACGCGCGGGCGCGGATCAACGTTCTCGACGAGCGGCTCTCGGAGCGCCGCGCGCTCGTGACCAACCTTGAAATCGTCAGTGCACAGGTCACCGAGATGAGCCAGAAGCTCGACCTGGCCCAGGAGCTGGCGAAGTCTCTGGCGTTGCAGCTCAGCGCCTACGAGCGCATCCGCGAGATGCTGGACAACGCGCGGTCACGGGCTGCACGCGAGCAGACGGCGCTGGAACGGCTCGACACCCAACTGGCCCAGACTGAACGCGACCGGGTGGGCCTCACCGAGTTGTTGGCCCACGCCGATGAGATCGAACATGGCGCAGCCAAGCTGGTGCGCTGGCGCGAGACTGCGGCGGCGTTCTCCGCAACGCTCGTCAAGGTTCAGCAGCAGGTCGCGATCCAGAACGCCGCCGAGCGGGAGATTGAGACGGAACTCAACGCGCTCCAGCGCGAGCGCGAGCGGAATCTGCACGGCTACCGAACGGCCGAGGAACAGTTGAAGAGTATCGAGCAGGACGAATCGCGCCTGGTCGGGCTGCGCAGCGAGCAGGCAGATACCGAGGAGCTGCTGCGCCAGCTACCTGCTACGCGGGCAAAGATCGAAGAGTTTCGCCACGAGAAGTCAACGCTCCACGCCGACAACGGGCTGCTGAAAACGCAGATGCACGACATTAAGGAACGTCTGGCGCAACTGGATGCCGGCGATGCGACCTGCCCGGTCTGCCGGGCGACGATTGCACCGGCTGACCGCGAGCGGATCACCGCCGAGTGGCAGGCGGAAGGCAAGCGCTACGGCGATCGCTACCGCGCCAACAAGGGTCGCATGGACGAGATCGACAAGGCACTGCCGATACTGGCCGACGAGGAGACGCGGCTCATCGACGCCGACCGGCTGTACGCACAACGGGCAGGCATCATCACGCAGATCGAAGCCGGGCTGTCTCAGCGCGACGCCTGTCAGCGACAGTTGGAGGTCGCTCGCGCCGAGGTCGAGCGGATCGACCTCGCGATCGTCAGCCAGAGCTTCGCCCAGGACGCGCGGTCGCGACTGATATCAGCCGAGGCGACCCTGGCTGAGCTTGCCTACGACGGCGCGGCCCACAATGACGCCACAGCCAACGAGCAGCGCTTCGCGCCGTTCGAAGCACGCAAGCGAGAGCTTGACACGGCCAGGACGCGGTTGGAAGGCGTCGAGCGGGAGTTGGCATCGATTTCTGCTCAGCAAGCCGAGCGACGCGAGGCAATCACCGCCGCCGAGCACGAGATCGCCGGACTCGAGGCACAACTTTCGGCCGATCACGACCTGAAAGAGCGTGCCGAGGCGGCGTCCGACGAAGCCGAGCGTCTCACCCGCGAGCGCAACCAGCTTTCAGGCGATCTGGCCGGTATCGAGCGTGAACTGACCCACCTCGATTCACTCCAGAACGAGCGTGACACGCTCGACAAGGAGACGAGCGGACTGGCTCTCGACCACGGCGCGCTGCGTGAACTGATCGACGCCTTCGGCCGCAATGGCATCCAGGCGATGATCGTCGAGAACGTGCTGCCTGAGCTGGAAGACGAAGCCAACGCGCTCCTCCGCCGGATGTCGTCCAGCCAACTCCACGTCACATTCCGCTCCCAGCGTCAGGCACTGTCAAGCGACAACATCATCGAGACGCTCGACATTCTGATCCGCGACGAATACGGCGAGCGGCCGTATGCGCTCTACTCCGGCGGCGAAGCGTTCCGCGTTAACTTCGCCGTCCGCGTTGCGCTCTCAAAGCTGCTCGCTCGCCGTGCCGGTGCGAACGTCGATATGCTCGTCATCGACGAAGGCTTCGGCACCCAGGACTCACGCGGGCGCGATGGTCTGATCGAAGCCCTGCACTCGGTCGAGTCGGACTTCAAGACGATCCTCGTCATTACCCACATCGGCGAAATCCGCGAACTCTTCCCGACCCGCATCGATATCGTCAAGACCGAACGCGGCTCGAAGATCGCGGTTAACGCCTAGCCGGCAAGCATGGCAAGCCACGGATGATCAGGATGGACGATGGCGAGCGACTCGCGCAGCCAGTGACGTCGTGCTGGCTCCAGGTGCGGTAGGACGGCACCGAAGTCCGCCTCGTTCTTCGGCAGATCCGAATGCTTTGCCTTGAAGAGCAGCGTCACCTCGGGCCGTGAGTAGGGAATTCCGTCGGCAGTGTATTCAATCAGTTCGCGGTACGGGAGCCGAATGCTCTCGGCGCGACGGCAAATCCACATCTCACCATCCGACGGTTCACGGAAGACATCCAATCGCCACAGGCCGGTTTCGGGCTCACGAACCCAGGTCTGATGGTGCTCATCATTGTCAAAGAGGTCGCCCGCCAGTTCGAGCGGCCAGACGAGGCCGTCACCAGGCCCACTGACAGGAATGAAGAACTCGAATCCAGCTAGAGCCGCCACAACCTCTGCGAACCGATCGAGTGGCACGGCCACTTCGAGATCTCCGTGCTCGCGTCGTTGCCCTCCGAGGAAGAGATCGATCGCCCACCCCGCGGTGACGCACCACGGCGCCTGGACGTTAGCGAGCAATCGCGCTACCTCGGCGGGTGTCCACGCGTCCCAGAGGGTGAGATCGGGCTCGAACGCTGCTGCTGCCATCACAGTCGCCTCCGTGTACATTGTCGTGAGTGATCGGCGCTGAGTGTGGCAGGCAAGCCACCCTCCGGCAAGGCGTCCTGTGTTACTGTCTCGCCAACTGAACGAGCGTCGTAACCCACGGGAGGCTAGCACTATGACGATTGCAGCAGCTCCGTCTCGAACGTCACACCGGCCACCGATTCAGGCACGGCATGTCGCGATCGCCAGCGGGCATTACC
Organism: uncultured Chloroflexia bacterium; assembly: GCA_963763325.1. Lineage (GTDB taxonomy): Bacteria > Chloroflexota > Chloroflexia > Thermomicrobiales > CFX8 > JBBECJ01. The sequence goes on along the minus strand of CAVXOL010000011.1, from coordinate 211,977 downwards.
TGGCGACCGAGGCCGGGATGCGCATGTACCGGCTCGGCGGGAACGCGATCGACGCCGGGGTTGCGGCCGGCATCTGCATCGATGTCCTGCTGCCGGACCTCTGCAACTTTGGTGGCGTTGCGCCGACGATCGTCTATCACAAGGCCAGCGGCGATCTCGTCTCGATCAGTGGGCTTGGCTGCTGGGGCAAGTCGGCGACGCTGGAGCACTTCGTCGAGCACGAAGGCGGTGAGATCCCGGTTGGCGTCAAGCGGTCGATCGTGCCGGGTGCGCCGGACGCCTGGCTGACGGCACTGGCACGCTACGGCAAGCTCTCGTTCGCGGAGGTCGTCCAGCCGGCGATCGAGCTGGCCGAGGGTGGCTTTGTCGTTTACCCGTCGCTGCACCGCAACCTCAAGAAGGAAGAAGCGCGCCTGCGCGGCTGGGACTCGACGGCAGCCATCTTCACGCCGGACGGGTCGGTTCCGAGGGCTGGTGAGGTGCTGTACCAGCACGACCTTGCCAACACGTTCAAGCGGATGATCGCCGCCGAGGAACGGGCAGGTGGCGGCCGGGCAGCGAAGATCGAAGCGGCCCGCGACGAGTTCTACAAGGGAGAGATCGGCAAGCAGATCGCGGACTTCATCCAGGGCGATGGCGGCTTCATCGGCGAGCAGGACCTGGCCGACTTCCACTCCGACGTCGAGCCGCCGGCCTCAACGACCTACCACGGCGTCGAGGTCTTCGCCTGCGGGCCGTGGAGTCAGGGGCCGGTCAACCTGCAGGTTCTCAACATCATCGAGCAGTTCGATCTGCACGCGCTCGGCCACAACTCGGCCGACTATATCCATCTGTTCGCCGAAGCGTTCAACCTGGCCTTCTCCGACCGCGAACGGTTCTACGGCGACCCGCACTTCGTCGATGTCCCGCTCGCGACACTGCTGTCGAAGGAGTACGCCGACACACGCCGGGCGCGGATCGACTTCCGACGCGCCTTCGGCGAGATGCCCGACGCCGGGGAGATCACCGGCTACATCGCCTACACCGATCAGGTCGCCGCGCTGGAACTCCAGCCGGACACGTCCTATGTCTGCGCCGTGGACGGCGAAGGCAACGCATTCTCCGCGACGCCAAGCGACGGCGTCGGCAGCACGCCGATCGTACCGGGCCTTGGGCTGGTCTGCTCCGGGCGTGGCTCACAGTCGTGGCTGATCCCCGGCCACGCGTCGTCGCTCGAAGGCGGAAAGCGCCCACGGCTGACACCGAACCCGGCGATGGCCTTCCGCGACGGTAAGCTGTTCATGCCGTTCGGAACTCCCGGCGCCGACATGCAGCCGCAGTCGATGTTGCAGACCTTCATCAACATCGTCGAGTTCGGGATGGATGTCCAACAGGCGATCGAAGCTCCACGCTTCGGCACCTTCAATTACCCGGAGTCGTTCTGGCCGCATACCTATCGCCCCGGCCGTCTCAACCTCGAAGCACGCATCCCACGCGAAGTTGGCGAGGACCTTGCTGCCCGTGGCCACGACCTCGAATGGTGGCCAGAATGGACCCGCGTTGCCGGTAATGTCTGCGCCATCCGCGTCGACCACGACCGCGGCACCCTCGAAGCCGGAGCCGATGCGCGAGCCGAGGCGTACGCGGCTGGATGGTGAGCCGTCAAATCGCCGGGAATATCCCCACGCCCTCACATGCTAGGATGATGGGCTGGATGTGCCGTGGGTGGAACGCGCGCATGGTGCGCTGACGAGAGTTGGAATGGGATCAGGAACAGGATCGTCTTCGCTGGTGCCGTTTCGCGGCGTTCGCTTTCGCGACACCGTGCCAGGTGGGCTGGCGGCGGCGCTCGGTCCGCCCGACGATATCGACTCCTCCGACGAGGCACGAGCGTTCGTGAGCGACCGCCCGTACAATGCAGTTCGGCTTGAGATCGAAGACGATAGCAGCGAACTGCGCTTTCGCGCGGCGCGGGAACTCCTCGACCGTTGGCGTGAGAACGGCGTCGTCGAACAGGACCCCGTCCCATCCTTTTATGTGTATGAACAATCGTTCCTGAACCACGGTCAGCGTTGTGTGCGGCGAGGCATCTTTGGGCTGGTGCCGTTCGACGCGCCGGAAGTCTGCGTCCTGCCGCACGAAGAGACCTGGGAGGAGAACCGGCAGCGGCGACTCCAGCTCCTGCGTGACCTGGACGCCGGAATCAGTCCGGTCTTCCTGATCTACGATGGTATCGACACCGCTCGGCTGCTGGAGTCGATCGTTGAACGCCCGCCGACAGCGCACGCCAGCAGCGAGGACGGCAACACGCACCGGATCTGGCGCGTCTCTGCCCCTGACGAGGTCGCGCGGATCGAAGCGTCGATGCGCGAGCAGCACTTCATCATCGCCGACGGCCACCACCGCTTTGCCGCCGCCCAGCTCTACCACGAGGAACGCCAACGACCCGACTCGGCGCTCGTCCTGGCCTGCTGTGTCGAGGCGCACGATCCAGGAATCGTGATTTTGCCGTTCCACCGTCTTGCGTCGCTACCTGCGGCGGTCGACTTGACGGCGTGGCTGGAGACCCTCCATCAGTGGTTCGAGATCGAGGAGACACCGGTTGGCTTACGAAGTGGCCACGACCTCGCAATGGCGCTGCCGGACTGCGAGTTGCCGGTAGCAGGTCTCATCCTCGACATTGGCAACCGCTTTGCAACGTTGCGGCTGCGCGACTGGCAGACGGTCGAGCCCCTCATTCCCGCCGACATCACCGGCCCCGCCCGACAGCTCGACGTGACCGTCATCAGCGAATTGCTCATCCATCGGACACTCAATATCTCGGCTGAAGACGAACCAGACCGGATCAACTACGTCACCGACGCCGACGACGCTCTCGTCGCAATCCGTTCCGGAGCGGCACAGATCGCGATCCTGATCCGCCCCATCCAACTCCCTCAGGTCCTCGCCGTCGCCCGTGCTCACGGGACTGTCCCCGCTAAGTCGACCTCGTTCGTCCCGAAACTGCCGATCGGCCTCGTGCTACACGAGTATTGAGCGACTGCCGAGTGCAGAGTGCCGAGTACGGATCGCGGCTGACTCGGCATGAGCACATGGCGCGTGCTACGCTAATCGTTCGGCGTACGTACGAAGGCAAGGATGCGCGCTTTCCGATGATTTACCCGGCACTCGGCACTCAACACTCCGCACGCGCGACTCACCACCCAGCACTCAGCACGCGCCGATGACACCCGTCCGCCGTCAATACCTGTCGATCAAGCGCCAGTATCCGGAGATCATCGTCTTCTTCCGGATGGGCGACTTCTACGAGACGTTCGATGGCGACGCCGAACTGGTGTCGAGCGTGCTGGGGCTGACGCTGACCTCACGCGAGATGGGACGCGGCAACCGGGTGCCGATGGCGGGTATCCCCTACCACGCCGCCGAGGGGTATCTGTCGCGGCTGCTGGCCGCCGGACACAAGGTCGCGATAGCCGAGCAGACCGAGAAGCCGAACGGCAAGGATCTGGTCGACCGGCGCGTCACGAGCGTCGTCACACCGGGAACGGTGACTGATCCGGCGTTCGTGCGTGGGGCCGGCAACACGTACATCGCCGCGCTGGTCGGGGATGCTCAGTCGGCCGGGATCGCCTACGCCGACGTCACGACCGGTGAGTTCGGGACGACGCGACTCTCCGGGGAAGACGACGCAGGACTGGCCGAGGCGGTTCGCCGCGAGTTGCTGCGGCTGAACCCTGCCGAGATCGTCACCCGCGAGGAGGAGCCGCTGCTAGCCTGCCTCGGCGAAACGGCGGCGCGCTCGACCATGCCCAACAACGCATGGCGCTTTGACGACGCCTGCGACAACCTCAAGGAGCACTTCGGCGTCGGCTCGCTTGAGCCGTTCGGCTGCGAAGGCGAGCCACTGGCGGTCCGGGCAGCCGGTGCGCTACTGGCCTACCTGCAATCGACACAGTTCAACAGCCTGCGCCAGATCACGACGCTCGTCACCTACTCAACCTCGCGCTTCATGAGCCTCGACGCCCAGACCCGGCGCAACCTGGAACTTGTCGAATCGACCTCACGTGGCGGTGGTCCTACCCTCTTCACGACGTTGGACGAGACGCGAACACCACTCGGAGCGCGGCTGCTACGCCAGTGGATCGGGCAGCCGTTGCTCGACCGTGCCGAGATCGAGCGCCGCTACGATGGCGTCGGCTGGTTTATCGCGGAGCCGCTGATCAGGGCGCGGGTCCGCGAGGCATTGCGTGGGATCGCTGACATCGAGCGCGTCATCAACCGCGTTGTCAACAACCAGGCCGGCCCGCGTGAGATGGCTGCGCTCGGCGCGTCGCTGTCTCGGCTTCCGACACTGGTGACACTCGTCACCACCGGCGACCAGCCGGAACTCGTGGGCAAAATCCCACTCGCAGAGCGGGCAGCATCTGAGATTGCAGTCGCTATCGCGGGCGATCCGCCCGCTCTCCTCACGCACGGCGGCGCGATCCGGGACGGCTACTCGGCCGAGCTCGACGGCCTGCGGAGAACGCTGGAACGCGACCGTGAGTACATCATGAATCTGGAGACGATCGAGCGCGACCGGAGCGGCATCAAGGGGCTGAAAGTCGGCTACAACAAGGTCTTCGGCTACTACATCGAGATCTCGAACGCGAATCGCGAGCCAATCCCCGACGACTACATCCGCAAGCAGACGCTCGTCAACGCCGAACGCTATATCACTCCCGATCTGAAGGAAGCCGAGCAGCGCGTCCAGGCAGCCGAAGAACGCATCACTGCCGCCGAAGCCGACGCCTACGGGCGACTGCTGGGCATCGTCGCCGCCGAAGCCGAGACGATCCGGGCAGCCGCACGCGCCGTCGCAACCGTTGATGTCCTTTCCGGACTCGCCGAGATCGCGGCAACTCGCGGCTATGTCCGGCCTGAGTTGACAGACGACGACATCCTGCGGATCGACGGCGGTCGCCACCCGATCGTCGAGCGGCAACTTGAACGGGGTGCGTTCGTCGCCAACGACACGATGCTCTCGGACGAGGACGGCCGGATCGCGATTCTGACCGGGCCGAACATGGCTGGAAAATCGACCTACCTGCGCCAGGTTGCGCTGATTGTCCTACTCGCCCAGGTCGGCTCATTCGTACCGGCTACGCGGGCACAGATGGGCGTCGTAGATCGAATCTTCACCCGGATCGGCGCTCAGGACGACCTCGCCAGTGGCCAGTCAACCTTCATGGTCGAGATGCTGGAGACGGCCGCGATCCTCAACCATGCCTCACCGCGCTCGCTGGTCGTCCTCGACGAGATCGGCCGAGGGACGAGCACGTACGACGGACTGGCAATCGCAACGGCCATCGTCGAGTACCTGCACAATACGCCGCGCCTGAACCCCAAGACGCTCTTCGCGACCCACTACCACGAGTTGACGGCACTGGCCGAGATCCTGCCGCGCCTGCGCAACTACCGGCTCGACGTGCTGGAGGCCGGCGACACCGTCACCTTCCTGCACCGCGTCATCCCCGGTGGCGCCGACCGCTCCTACGGCGTCTACGTCGCCCAGCTAGCCGGGATGCCGCGCCAGGTCGTACGCCGCGCCGGGGAAGTCCTGCGCGAGCTTGAGTTCAATGGCAATAGTCCCGGCCAGCGCGAGTCCCGCGCCGCCGCCGTCACTCATCAGGCCACGTCACCAGTCCAACTCACGCTCTTCGGCGCGCCGCATCCCGCCGTCGAACGGCTCAAAGCGCTGGAGGTGGACAGCCTCTCGCCACTCGACGCGCTGACCGAACTCTACGAGTTGCGGAGGCTCGTCAGCGGTGGGGCGGATTCGTAGGTACGAACAACTATTCGAGGACGATTCCATACTCCTCGTCCACCAGCCGCGTTCGGTCGCCATCGAGCGCGATCGTCAGCGTCGGCGCGACGGTGCCACCGAAGTGGGCCAGCTGGTACTCGGACGACTCGCGCGTCACGTCGGCGACCGATCGGTCGCCGATGTCGACGTAGTCAAGAAAGCTGAGCACCTTCAGGTTCGGTAGGACCAGCCATGAATACGACTGATACATCGCCGCAGGCGGGTTGCCGAGGACGAGGCCGCTCTCGTTGAGCGGTCGCCAGGGGCCAAACAGTCCGTCGGCGACGAAGCCGTACAGCCCTTCGAAGCCATCGAAACCGGGCGCGAAGGTGCCAGGGTGGCTGATGAAGAAGAGGTAGTACCTGCCGTCCTGGACGACGATGTGCGCTCTCTCGAGCTCGTTGTTGACTCCATCGGCGTGCAACAGCGGCGGCAGCAGTCGCCACTCGGTCAGGGCCGCACTCGTCGCCTCGGCAATCCCGATCGCCCCGTCATACTCCGACGTGCTGTCGGCGAGCGTCCCCGTGAACAGCAGGTACTCGCGGTTGTCGCGCGGGTCTCTGAATCGTTGCGGATCACGAAAGGCGTCGATCATGCCGGGACCAGCGCCGCTGTCAAACGACGCACCGTACCAGACGCCGTCGGGCTCAAGGATCACGCGGTGATCCGACCAGCCAGTGAAGCGTGGGCCACGCTCGGAGATTTCGACTCTTGCATCGGTCATCGCTATCCGCTGCTCGAAGCTGATGTCAACCGAGTCCTGCCGTCCAGCGGCGGTGTAGTAGGTCGTCAGCCGCTTTCGCGACGCATCGTAGTAGGCGGACGCCGCCCACTGGCGCGATCCGAGTGCCGATCGCTGGGGATACAGATCGCCCGCGTCGCTCCATTCCTTGCCGTCGCGCGAGACAAGGTAGCGGTGGGTTGCGACATCGTGCCGCGCTTCGGGCAGCAGGCTCGCTGGTGCCGTCAGTGCGATGACGACATACCAGCCGTCGATCCTGGCGACGCGAGTCGGGTCGTCCCATGTCATGACCGGCCAGAAATCCCAGATGTGGTAGCCGGGCATGATCTTCGAGATTCGCGCCGGGTCGATCAGCGGCACCGTCGTCTCCGGCGACGGCGCAATCCGGCGCGCCATCTCTGCTGTCCAGGCACTCGGTGGTCGTGTACTCATGCGATTCCCTCTATCATGCACCACGCCGGCGGTTCAGTCAGGCCATGATACGCCGCAACGCGGATGGTGTACGACGGAGCAGGGAGGATTGAGATCGATGGACAACTTCGAGACGCTGAAGACATTGATGGAGCTTCCGGGGCCAACCGGGCGTGAGCGACCAGTGATGGACTGGCTGCGCGAGGCGTGGGAGCCGAAGGTCAAGCGCGTCTGGTCGAGCCGCGTCGGCAACCTGCTGGCGCATGTGGGTGGACAGGGGCCGAAGCTGCTGATCCAGGGACACGCCGACGAACTCTCGTTCGTCGTCAAGTACATCGACGACGATGGCTTCCTCTGGCTCTCAAATGGGCAGGCGCCGAGCGTCGACGTGACCCATCGGTATCCAGTCGGCCAGCCAGCACTCGTCATTAGCCGAACCGCACAGGTCGACGGGCTCTTCGCCGCCGTCAGTGGACACATCCTGACACGCCAGCAGCGCGATCGGAACCAGGTCACGACGGACGATGTCTTCGTCGATATCGGCGCCTCTTCGCGCGACGAGGCGGTTGAGATGGGTATCCATGTCGGCGCGGCCGTCATCTGGAATCCGCCGGTCCGCAAGCTCGGCACGCGCATCTACGGCAAGGCGATCGACGACCGCGTCGCGCTGGCGCTGATGACGCTGATGCTCGACGGGCTGGACACGTCGACACTGACGTACGACCTCTACTTCGCGGCAACGATCCAGGAGGAGATCGGTCTCGGAGGCGCGCTCTCGCTGCGCCACGACGTTGACGCCGACCTCGCGATCGCACTCGACAACGGCCTCGTCGGCGACATCCCAACCGTCGCGACCCGCAACATGCCAGTTGTCCTCGGCGGCGGGCCGACACTGGTCTACAAGGACGCTGGCATCCACTACGATGTCCGCATCATCGACCATCTGAGCGACATCGCCGAGCGCGAAGGTATCCCGGTCCAGCACGCCGTCTACGAGCAGATTGGCAGCGATGGCTCGGCGCTGATCAAGCAGGGCATCCCGAGTGCGCTGCTCGGCCCATCGACGCGATACACACATTCCGCCTTCGAGATGATCGACGAGCGCGATGTCGACCACTCACTGCGGCTATTGCGAGCGTTCGTGGCTGCGGAACCGCCGGAGATTTAATTCGATAGCATTTGCGGTCGTGCCCTTTGCCGACCTTGCCGTTTGGCTACCGCGCAGCAGCGCCAGCCGTCGTACCGGACTCACGGCGGACGTCGAAGACGTCGCGGATGGCTTCGAGCTTCTGGAGGACGCGCGAGAGCTGCTTGACGCTGTCGACCTCGACTGTCATCAGGACGGTCACGGTCCGGTCGTCGTGAACGCTGGTCAGGACCGAGAGCATGTTGACCTTCTCGTCGGCCACTAACGCGGTCACATCACGCAGCAGGCCGACGCGGTCCCAGGCTTCGAGGCGGACGGCAACGGGGTACGAGCGGGCGAGCTGATCGCCCCAGGAGACCTGGACCTTGCGACCATCCTCGTCGACGTTCTTCATGTTGTGGCAGTCGGCGCGGTGGACGGTGATGCCGCGTCCGCGCGTGACGTAGCCGACGATCTCATCGCCGTAGACTGGCTTGCAGCAGGCGGCGAGTCGCGTATAGAGATCGCCGACACCCATGACTTGCAGATTGGTGGCGACCGGGGAACCGGTGTCATAGGTGCTGGGTGGCGCGAGAACTTCCGGCTCGCGGTTCTCGACCAGTCGCGTCGCGATCTGCTGCGGCGAAATCGCGCCGTAGCCGACAGCCGCCAGGAAGTCGTCCACCCGCTGGTAGGACGGGAACTGACGGGCGATGTCCTCGGTCTTGGCGTCGATCCCGATCCGGCGCAGCTCGCGTTCGAGGATGTCGCGGCCCTGGGCGACGTTCTCATCGCGCTCCTGGCGGCGGAACCACTGGCGGATCTTCTCGCGCGCCGAGGCAGTCGTGACGTAGCCACTGGACGGCATCAGCCAGTCGCGGCTTGGTCCGACCTTCGTCTTACTGGTCATGATCCGAACGACCTGGCCGTTCTGGAGCTTGTAGTCCAGTGACACAAGCTGGTCGTTGACCTTGGCCCCGACGCACTGGTGGCCGACCTCGGTATGAATGCGATAAGCGAAGTCAACCGGCGTCGCTCCAGCGGGTAGCTCGACGATGTCGCCGCGAGGCGTGAAGACGTAGATCATTTCGCGGAAGACATCTGACTTGAGCGACTCGACAAACTCCTGCGCGTCAACGACCTCGTCGCGCCAGTCCATCAGTTGCCGCAGCCAGGCGACCTTCGCTTCGACGTTGGCGTCGACGCGGCGGCCCTCCTTATAGCGCCAGTGGGCAGCAATACCGTACTCCGAGACGTGGTGCATCTCGTGGGTGCGGATCTGGATCTCGATCGGATGCCCCTCCGGCCCGAGGACGGCCGTATGGATCGACTGGTACATGCTCTCCTTGGGGTTTGCAATGTAGTCGTCGAACTCACTCGGAATCGGGCGCCAAAGGGAGTGGATCACGCCGAGCGCGCCGTAGCAGTCCTTCTTCTCTTCGACGATGATGCGGATACCCATCACGTCGTAAATCTCGTCGAACGACGCGTCCTTCCGCTGCATCTTCTTCGCGATCGAGTACATGTGCTTCTCGCGCCCGCTGATGTCGGCCGTGATTCCCTCGGCGGCCAGCGCGGTCGTGATCTGGTCCTTGACGAGCTGGATGTACCGTTCGCGGTCAGTTCCGCGCCGTTCGAGCGAGCGCGTCAGCGAGTGGTAGCCCTGCGGGTCGAGATAGCGGAAGGCGAGGTCTTCCAACTCCGACTTGATGTGCCAGATACCGAGCCGGTTCGCCAGCGGGGCGTAAATATCCATCGTCTCGCGCGCGATCCGCTGCTGCGAGGCGGGCGGGACGGCCGCAAGCGTGCGCATGTTGTGCAACCGGTCGGCCAGCTTGATCAGGACGACACGGATGTCATCGGCCATCGCCAGGAACATCTTGCGCAGATTCTCGGCCTGCCGATCCGACTCACGGCTGGCGCGCTCCTCGGCGTTGTCGCCCTCGCCGGTCCAGTGGATGCGCGAGAGTTTGGTGACTCCCTCAACGAGCGTTGCGACCCTGGGGCCGAACTCCCGCTCAAGGTCTTCCTTGGTGGCGTCGGTATCTTCGATCACGTCGTGAAGCAGCGCGGCCGCCAGCGTCTCGGGATCGAGTTGCATCCCAGCCAGAATGATCGCGACGCGGACCGGGTGGATGATGTACGGCTCACCCGACTTGCGAAGCTCGCCGTGGTGGGCATCGTCCGCGAAACGATACGCACGCTCGATGAGCGACACGTCGACACCGGGATAGTCGCGCACGACGACATCGAGCAGGTCCTGGAGACATGCCTCGTCTGGGAGTTCGGTCAATTGCGATGCAGGTATCGCCATAGCCCGTACCGTTGCCTGAGTGGTCCCTCGGGCGAATTCACCCTGGGTCGCGAGGTTACTCAACTGCGTCGTTGGGTACGATGGTCAAGCACTGTCTATTGTGCCAGATCGCGTCAATCCATCGTGGGATTTGCCCGACACAATCTTCTGTCCAACCACTCGCGACGCGGTTATGATTGCGTCCGGCCCCGCAGATCGTCCGGAGGAAACCCGATGACCGATACTCACCAGCGCGCCTCCCAGCTTGCCCGCCTGTTGCACCCCGACGAGGCACGCGCTATTGTCCTCGCCAATGTTCGGCCACTCGTGCCGGAACGAGTCCCGATCGCCGAGGCTGGCGAGCGATTCCTCGCCAACCCGCTGATCGCTGATGTCTCGCTACCACCCTTCCCGGCCGCGACGATGGACGGCTTCGCGGTCATCCACGACGACCCGGCAACCGAGCGAAAGGTCCTCGGCTCAGGATTCGCGGGCGACGACCCAGACATCACGGTCGTTCCCGGCACAGCCGCAAAGATCATGACCGGCGCGCCGGTCCCCGCTGGCGCTGACGCCGTTGTCCAGGTCGAGAACACGACCGCGGGTGACGGCATTATGACAATCACCCAGCCGCATGTCCGTTTTGGCAATAACATCCGTGAGGTGGGCGCCGACCTGCGCGAGGGTGACCTTCTGATCGAAGCCGGCACGCTGCTCGGCCCCGCCGAGGTCGGGCTGCTGGCCAGCCTCGGCCATGCCGAGGTGCTGGTCGGCAGGCGCCCACGGGTCGCCGTCATCTCGACTGGCAACGAGCTGGTTGCACCCGACCAGACGCCGGGACCAGGCCAGATCCGCGACTCGAACCGATTCTCGCTGGAGATCGCGGCACGGCGAGCCGGGGCCGAGGTCGTCATCAACCGCCATATCCGCGACGATGAAGCCCTGCTACGGGCCGGCATCCTGGAAGCGCTTGAGGCAGCGGATGTCGTCCTGACGAGCGGCGGCGTCTCTATGGGCGATCTCGATCTGGTGAAGATGCTGCTCGGCGAGCTGGCGGTCGTCCATTTCCAGAAGCTCTTCATGAAGCCCGGCAAGCCGCTGAACTTCGCCACCTTCGGCGACAAGCTCCTGTTCGGCCTGCCGGGCAACCCGGTCTCGTGTCTGGTCGGTTTCCAGATGTTCGTCCGTCCGGCCTTGCAGGTCATGCAGTCAGCCCCGCCCGATTCGCACCCGACTGTGCCGGTTATCATCGAGCACGAGATAGCACCGTCCGATCGGATCGAATATCAGCGGGCGGTCGTCACGACCGACGCCGGTGGTCGCTTACGAGCGCGCAACACCGGCGCGCAGATGTCAGCGCGGCTAATGTCCTTCGTCGGCTCCAACGCCTTCCTCGTCGTCCAGCCGCGCGATGTCCCATACGCAGCCGGGGACACACTGGATGCCATCCTGATCGGGCCGCCGACCGCGAGTGCAGGGGAGCGCTCGTGACGGTTCCTCGGATCGCGCTGGGAATTCTCGGAGTCCTGGCAGTCGTCCTCGGCATCAACCTTGTCAGCGCGACGAATCGCTTCGTCACGGCCTACGACGCATATGACGCAATCCGGCTCGAGATGACCGAGTTCGAGTACGTCAACCCGGACGAACCGGTCCGGACAGTCGTCACGATCACGAACCCAACCGAGATCACGGTCGAAGTCCGCGCGATCGAGCTACGGCTGAACGCGGGTATCCGGCGCGTCGGCGGCGGTGAAGCACAGGTCGAGACCCGGCCGTCGCAGGAGACGGCCGACATGTTCACACTCGGCCCCGGCGAGGCGCAACAATTCGAGGTGATCCTCAATATCGACGACCGCACGTACGTCCGTGGGCTTGGCGATGCCGATATCGACTGGCAGGTAACTGGCCGATTCAGGGTCAAGCTCGACGAGGGCATCGACGACGAATGGATCATCGCATGAGAGAGTACTCACCCGTGCCGGCCCGAGCTCGCATGATCGCGTCGACGATCCTGGCGGCTGTCGCCAGCGCCGGGCTGATCATCAGCAGTTCGTCCGACCTCCAGAACCTGACCGCATTCCATATCAACGATGTCTGGCTGCTGCCGGGGCTGATCCTGATCGGCGTCCTGATCTCGACCGCCAACGACGAAGACGTCGCCCGAAGCTCGATCGCGCTGCTGGCCGCTGGCGTACTTGGCTCGATCCTCGTTGGATTGGCAATCGCCGCCCCTGGCTTTCGCGTCGAACGCGTCCAGACGGCCATGATCGACCGTGGCACGAGCTTTGGGCTGCTGGCACTGATACTCATCGTCTCCTTTGGACTGGCCGGGATCATCACTTCCTGGGTCATCGGAGCATTCTTTCGGCCAGGACGTATGTAGTGTGATCGACGCTGGGCGCCTCACGGCGCGGGCCGGCACGGAGACACGGCCCTCTACTACTTGACACACGGAGGTATGTACGATGGCAAAACGACCAATCGATGCTTCTGACCTGTTCCGCATTCGGCTCGTCAGCGACCCGCAGGTGTCGCCGGATGGATCGCAGGTCGCTTACACCGTTACCGAGCTGGATGAGAAGGAAAATCGCTACCGCGCCGCGATCTGGCTCGTGCCACTGGCTGGTGGAGAGCCTCGCCGGCTGACGTCTGGCAAGCATCGTGACGGCCAGCCACGCTGGTCGCCGGACGGGGCGACAATCGCATTTACGTCCGACCGCAAGCAGGACGATGACCTGAAGGGGCAGATCTGGACGATCGCCGTTGCAGGTGGCGAGCCAACGAGGCTGACATCACTTTCGGATGGAGTTGAGGAATTCGTCTGGTCGCCGGATGGCCGCTCGATCGCCGCTGTCTCGAAAGTGCGTGCCGGCGAGCACGATTCCGACACTGACGTGCGTGTCATCCGGACCCCGCGCTACCGCTTCGACGGTGAAGGCTTTCTGGACGACAAGTACCGTCAGATATTCGGCATCGACGCGACGACCGGCGTCGCTCGCCAGTTGACGGATGGACGCTTCGAACACCAGCACCCAGCCTGGTCTCCCACCGGTCACGAAATCGCCTTCGACAGCAACCGCGAGCCAGGCTGGGAGATGTCGCCGTACCGCGACATCTACGCCGTTCGGGTCGCCGGCAAATCGATCCGACGCGTGACCGACGGCAGCGGCAAGTGGTCATCGCCAACCTGGTCGCCGGATGGCGCGATACTGGCGTGCTACGGGACGCGGCGCGTAATGAGCGACTCGGCCCGAACCGAGCTGTTCACCGTCCCGGCTGGCAGTGGTGTTCCGGCGTCGCTGACGGACCACATCGACCGCAACCTGCGCGACGGCGCGACGGCCGACCTGGTGACCTTCCCCAGCCGATCGCCGCTCTGGGACGCCAACGGTCAGGCGATTTCGCTTGTGTTCAGCGAGCAGGGACAGGTCCATCTGGCCCGCGTCTCGGTCCCGGATGGCGAGATGCAGGAACTCACCAGCGGGCGGAGGCGCGTCGGCGCGATCGCGCTCGTTCCGGGCGGGGGCTACGTCTACATGGCGAACACAGCGACGACACCGCCTGAGATCTTCGCCTGCGATGAGAATGGACGCAACGAGCGGCAACTGACGCAGCACAACGCCGCCTGGCTGGACGATGTCCAGATTTCGGAGCAGGAATCGTTCTGGGTCGAGAGTGCCGATGGCCGCAAGGTCCACGGCTGGATCATGAAGCCGATCGGCTTCGAGGAAGGAACGAAGTATCCGCTGGTGCTGGAGATTCACGGCGGACCGTTCGGCATGTACGGCGAGACGATGATGCACGAGTTCCAGTTGCTGGCGGCGCGCGGCTACGTCGTCCTCGCCACAAATCCACGCGGCAGCACCGGCTACGGCGACGACTGGGCCGGACAGCTCTTTCGAGGCTGGGGCAAGAACGACTTCCCGGATGTGATGGCTGCCATCGACTGGACGATTGCCCAGGGGTACGTCGATGAAACACGGATGGGCGTCACAGGCGGCTCGTACGGAGGCTTCATGACCAATTGGGTCATCAGCCACACCGAGCGCTTTGCCGCCGCTGTCACGGGGCGCTGCGTCTCGAACATGTACTCGACCTTCGGCACCGACGACATCTTCTTCGCCTCCGCCGAACAGACCATCGGCGCGCTGCCGTGGGAGGACCCGGACATCTACTGGGAACTCTCCCCGATCACGTACGTCGATAACATCGAGACCCCACTCCTGATCGAGCATCAGGAGCACGATTACCGTTGCCCGATCGAGCAGGCCGAACAGCTCTACACCGCCCTCAAACGACGCGGCAAGACCGTCGAGATGGTCCGCTTTCCCGACGAAAGCCACGGCATGTCACGCACCGGCCAGCCAAAACACCGCATCGAACGACTACGCTACATCATGGATTGGTTCGATCGATACCTGTGACGAGGGGACAGGATTAGGGAACAGGGAACAGGAGCTAGCCGCCTTGAGGACTAGCTCCTGTTCCCTGTTCCCTAATCCCTGTCCCCTCGTTTGACATCCCGGCACGGCTCGACTACGATTGCTGTACGTACACCCATGGGCCGGGTGGTGTGCCATCGGTAGGAGATGCGATGTTGCGGGTGCTGATCGTAGAAGACGAGAAGCCCATCCGCGAACTCCTCGACGACTTTCTGTCGGACGAGGGATATGACACGCTTCTAGCTGAGAATGGTCAGCGTGGAGTCGAGATCGCGCGAGCGGAGCAGCCCGACCTCGTCCTGATGGACCTGATGCTGCCACTACTGGATGGCTTCTCGGCGATGCGAGCACTCAAAGATGATCCCAAGACCCAGGACATACCAGTCGTTGTCATGTCGGCAAATTCAGTCCTGCTCATGCATCTGAGCAATCAACTGCTGGCGGACGAGACGCTGCGCAAGCCGTTTGATCTCGATCAGGTGCTCCACGTCGTCCGCTCAAGGATTGGGATCAGGTCATCGGGAGAGTACGCCACAGCCCTGCCCGGCTGATAGGGTCAGTCTGCGAGGAGGCTCTCGAACGTTTCGAGTTGGACGTATGCTGGGACCGTGAGCCTGCCCATCACGACGAGGTTTTCGCGCCGGTTGTCGAGCGTGTCATGGTTCCGATGGTAGACAATGTCCTCTGGTCCAGCGTTCGCGATAAGGCGGTGGAGGAAGACCGTTTCGCAGGCGTCGCTCCGACGGCATCGGCTGCCAACTGGATAGCGCGTGGCCGCGCTGGAAGGTAGATGCCATTCATAGGCGGCGACTCGTGACAGATCCTCGTTATCAACGATGGCGACCGAGCCATCAGTAAGTTCGAGCATCACCGTCGCATTCATCGTCGGCTCCAGTCAGGTTGCAGATACGTGTGAGTCATCGTTGCTGGATCCCGTCTGCATTCGATACATTCACATCGCGCCGGACACATCACGGTGGATTTGGCGACTCCATCATGGTCCCGTTGACCTTCAACGCAACTCGCTTGCCGCGAAGTGTCACAGTGCCCAATTGGTGCGCGGAGGCGGCTTCTGCTTTATCCTGAACTGACGACATGGTGAAACCGCTTGCGTCACCGAAGTAGCGCGATCGCGCCGGTACGCCAATTTCGTGCGTTCCGACGCCGTAACACATGGAGAGCAGCATGCAGACAGAGATTCTCTACGCACCAGCCTATGCGCTGGCCAGATTGACACTCGCGCCGCGCGAGGCGGTAACGGTGGAGTCGGGCGCGATGGTCAGCATGAGCAGCGACATGGAGATCAAGACCAGTTCGCAAGGTGGGTTTCTGAAGGCGCTCAAGCGCAGCACACTCGGTGGTGAATCGTTCTTCGTCAACACGTTCACCGCATCCGACCGTGGCGGCGAGCTGACGGTCGCGTCGTCGCTGCCGGGCGACATGCTGATCCTGGATCTGCAGAACGATGAGTTCAAGGTCCAGGCGGGCGGCTTCATCGCCAGCGGCCAGGGGATCAACGTTGACACCAAGTGGGGCGGCTCGCGCTCGTTCTTCGGCGGCGACGGCTCGTTCTTCATGCTTTCGTGCAGTGGAACGGGGCCGCTCGTCCTCGCCAGCTACGGTGCGCTCCACAAGATTACGCTGGCTGCGGGGGAACGCTACACCGTCGATAGCGGCCATGTCGTCGCGTTCACCCACGACATGGGCTTCAACACCCGCCGTGTCGGCAACTGGAAGTCAACGATTCTCGGCGGCGAGGGCCTGGTCGTCGACCTGACCGGCCCCGGCGACCTCTTCATGCAGACCCGCAGCCAGCCCGCGTTCATTGGCTGGCTGACAGCGCATCTACCTTCGAGCCAGGCAGGGTAGCGGCCCTCACCTCCAGCCTCCTCTCCCAGATTTGGGAGAGGAGGAGTAGGATCAGAGTCGTTGGGTTCCAATCTCGCTTCCCCTCGCCCAATTCTGGGAGAGGAGGCTGGAGGTGAGGGCCGTCTGGCAGAGCGGGAGAGACACGATTGGTCGATCAGGTGCAGGTTACGTTGCGGTTTTTCGCGATCATGCGCGAGCGGATCGGCGAGTCGGAGCGGCAGGTGTCGTTCGCGAATGGCAGCCGGGTCGCCGACGTCATGCGCTACGTCGAGCAGGAGTTCGCGGAGATCGCGCCCCTGTTCCGGGCGTCGATGGTGATGCGCAACCACGAGTATGTCGACCGGGAGGAACAGCTAGCCGATGGTGATGAGATCGCGTTCATCCCGCCGGTCAGCGGGGGCGCACACGACCACTACCGGGTAACAGCTGACGTGCTCGATAGCCAGGCAATCACAGCCCGTGTCGAAGACGACGGTGCCGGCGCGATCGTGACGTTCGTCGGCACAGTCCGTGACAATGCGCGCGGTCGCGGCGTGCTCTGGCTCGACTACGAGGCATACGCGGAAGCAGCCGAGGTACAACTCCGAAAGATCGGCGAGGAGATGCACGGACGTTGGCCGCTTTTGGCGATCGCGATCGAGCATCGCACTGGCCGGCTCGCGATTGGCGAGGCAAGCGTCGTCATCGCCGTCTCGTCGGCTCACCGTGACGCGGCCTTCCAGGCGTCAGCCTTCGCGATCGAGCGGATCAAGCAGATTGTCCCGATCTGGAAGAAGGAAGCCTACGACGACGGCGAAACCTGGATCGGTAGCGAGGCTGAGTATCAGGTTGAGATCGGCCGGATGCCGTCGGCTTCCTCGTAGGGTCCGCATCCTGTTTCGGCCTCTAGCGGGACGAGAAACACCAGGGCGAGCCAACTGGCTCGCCCTGGTGTTTCGTTGCGATTTCGCTGAACCTATGACGAAAGATCGACCGGCCGTTCGTCGTTAGCCGGCAGGTCCGCCAGCGTCTGGATCTCGGCAGCGGTGACATCGACGGTGACGGTGCTACCGCGAATCGAGCGGATCCGGTCGACGGCGATCCGCTTGCGTGTCCCGAGTGATGAGGCTATCCGAATGACGAGTGAGCTAAGCTGTCCTCGGGGGTCCAGCTCGAACCGCTCGACTGTTCCGATCTTCTCGCCGGCAACTCCGACAACATTCATAGACTGGTTCTATCCCTACGGCATCCGCGCCGATCGGTACCCTCGCCGTACCGCGCCGCCGATGGCGTTTCCCGGCGCTGCGTCGCGCCCGTACTCATGTTCCATAACGCGCTCTCGCGCTCGACATTCCCGCGCATCGTCATGCCCGGGACCAGATGGCCCTGGCGAACATATGATCGCATACTGCATGCCATGAACGTACAGCTGACGCTGTTGCCGGTCGTCGTGGTTCCGGTTACAGTGTCGCCCACGTGAGCAGCCGGGGTGGAGAGAGGAACCAAGCGCATGACGACGCTGGATCAGCTTCTGGCGATGGTAGATGAGGCGCGCGACGAGGTCATCCAGCTGACGGGTGATCTGGTGCGGGTGCCATCGGTGAACACCGGTCTCAACGCCGAGCCACCCTGGCCACCGACTGGCAAGCCGGCTGAAGGCGAGCCATATCCTGAGCCAATCGTCCCGCATGACTCGTCCGGAACGGTCCGAACTGGTGACGAGCTTCCGGCCGCCGAGCTGCTGCGAGACAAGCTGGCGGCCGACGGGATCGACTCGCAGATCTTCATCCCTGGCGAGAATCGCGGCAGCATCTACGCGACACTCGGAGAGAAGGGCGCGCGGCCGAAGCTGCTGATGATGTCCCATCTCGACGTCGTCCCGGTCGAGGACGCCGGCCAGTGGACGCACGGTCCATTCTCCGGCGAGGTTTCCGAAGGGCGGCTCTGGGGGCGTGGCTCGTCGGATATGAAGTCAACCGTCGCCGCCGAGGCGATGGCCTTGATCATCCTCAAGCGCGCCGGAGTCAGGTTCAAGGGCGAGCTTGCCTTCGCAGCCTGCGCCGACGAGGAATCGGGCGGCGCCTACGGCTTCGGATGGATGACGCAGCACTACCCGGAGCTGATGGCGGCCGAGTTCGCCGTCAACGAAGGCGGCGGTTCCCCAACCCACAAGGACGGTCGGCTGATCTACCAGATCAACACCGGCGAGAAGGGCCGACTGGAGATTCGCATCCACATCACGGGTCGCGGGTTCCACGCCTCGCAGCCCTGGAAGGCAGACAACGCAATCTACAAAGCTGAGGAGGCCATTCGCCGCATTCGTAACTACCAGCCGGAAGTCTCGACCGACGTTGAGATCTTCCGCCATCTGGAAACGCTGGCAGGCATCACCGAAGAGGTCACGCCGGAAAATATCGACCGGATCCTGACCGAGATCGGCAAGACCAACGACAGCCTGGCATCCTACCTGAAAGCCGCCAGCCGGATGACGCTGGTCGCGACGATGATCAACGCCGGTGTCAAGTCGAACTCGGTCGCCGAAAACTGCCTGATCACCTGCGACGTGCGTTCACTGCCGCACCAGAGTCCAGCCTACGTCAAGGAGCAGCTCGAAACGCTGCTGGCTGGCATCAACGGGCTGACGGTCGAAGTGATCGAAACGTCGGTCTCGAACGCGTCGACGTTCGATCACGAGTTGGCTGACCACGTTGCGGTCGCGACGAAGGCGGCGATTGGCCGCGACGATCTGGAGTTCCTGCCCGGCATCACGGTCGGATTCACCGACTCGCGCTTCGTCCGCCCGCTCGGCAACATCGCCTACGGCTTCATGCCGAGCCACCCCGACTCCGATCCTTCCAAGTCGGGCGCCCACAACATCAACGAGTCGGTCGACCTCAACACGATCGTCAGCATCACCCGGTTCCTGGTGGCGCTGGCGTGGGAGACAGTGGTCGAGCACGAGTAGTTCGTGACGCGTGATGCGTGACGCGTGACGCGATGAGAATCGTCGTCAACCCGCGTCACGCATCACGCGTCACGCCGTCCGACGCTCACCCAGACCCCAACCACAATCAACAGCATCCCAAGAAAGCCGGTCCAGGCGAGGCGTTCGTCGAGGAAGACCCAGCCGAGGATGACGCCGACGACCGGGATGATGTAGGTGACGAACGAAGCAGCCGTCGCGCCCATCTCGGCGATCAGGCCGTAGTAGATGACATAGGCAACGCCGGTGCCGACGGCACTAAGGATGATCCAGCCGGCGATGTCGGTTGCCGCCAGCTTGTCAGTCTCGACCCAGCCGGTCGCCAGCGCAACCGGCACGATCACGATCGAGCCGATCCCGAGTTGGGCGGTGACATTCGAGAGCGGGTTGCCGCGAACGAAGCGGCGCGCGTAGGCGAAGGCGAAGCCGTAGCAGAGGCTGGCGCCGAGCAGCGCCAATTCGCCCAGCCCACCGGAACTCTGAACGTCAAGCACCGACCGGCCCGTCAGGAAGGCAACACCAGTAATACCAAGCGCGATGCCGGCGACCCGGTTGGGCGTGATCCGCTCCATCCGGAAGGCGACGGCTGCAATCAGCAATGTGAAGAGTGGGATGGCGGCGTTGAGAACGGCGGCCAGCGCCGACGTGGTGTGCTTCTGACTCCAGGCGATCAGCCAGAACGGCAGCAGGTTTCCGAGCAGCGACATGACCGCGAGGTGGCCCCAGACTGGCCCCCGAGGCGGTAGCGCGCGGCGCTGCACCAGCAGGATCGCGCCGAGTGTCAGCGCGCCAAGCACCATCCGGACGGCGATGATCGTCACCGGATCGGCAGCGTCGACAAGATTCTTGATGAAGAGATAGGACGATCCCCAGATCGTCCCAAGCGCGAGCATCGCGACGGCCTGACGCAACGTCACCGCGCCGGTGCTGGATGTTGGTTCAGACACCCCTCGTTCCCCCTTGCCGTCGATGATACACAGCCGAAGAGCGATCGCGGCGAACCTGCTACCATCCTGCGACGAATGGGAGCACGAGCATGCGAGGAGCGAAACGGTGACGAACAGATACGACGCGATCGTGATCGGACTGGGCGCCATGGGCGCGCCGGCCGTCGCGGACCTCGCACGGCGCGGATTGCGCGTTCTTGGCCTCGACATGTTCCCGCTCAGCCACAACCAGGGCTCGTCGCATGGCCATCACCGGATGATTCGCCGCAGCCACTGGCAACCGGCCTTCCGACCGTTGGTCGATCGCGCGTTTGAGTGCTGGCGCGATCTCGAATCCGAAACCGGTCACAACATCATGAACCTGATCGGCGAAGTGTCGATGACGATGCCTCGTGACGGCGCTCGCTACCACCGCGCCGGTGCCGATGAATCCTTCGGCGGCTCTCGAGACGTGCTCGACGAACAGCAGCTTGCTGAGCGCTTTCCCGGCTTCCGACCGATCGAGGGCATGGTGCTTTCCTACGAGCGCGAAGCCGGGTTCCTGCGTCCAGAGGTTGGAATCGCCGCCCATCTGGAACTGGCTGAACGTCACGGCGCGACAATTCAACGGCCTGAAGAGGTCACCAGTTGGACAGCCGACGGCGATGGCGTCCGGGTAACGACTGATGCCGGCAGTTATAGCGCCGACCGGCTCATTATCAGCGCCGGACCGTGGTCGGACGAGATGCTGCGCGGCCTGGGACTACCGTTGCAGGTTGTCCGAATCGTCAATGCCTACTTCGAGCCACAGCGGCCCGATCTCTGGACGGCGGAACACGGCGCGACCGACTTCCTGCTGAGCGTTCCCGAGGGCAACTACTACGGAATGCCGTCAATCGAGGGGCAGGGTGTCAAGATCGGTCGCCACGAAAACGGCGAACCGACGACGGCACGGACGATCCGCCGAACGATTGACACTGAAGAGATTGAAATGCTGCGCTCCGTGCTCGACCGCTACATGCCTGGAGCGAGCGGCCCGGTCCGGCACGAGATCACCTGCATGTACACGATGACACCGGACGAGAATTACATCATCGAGCGGCACCCTGAGTTCCCGCAGGTCGCCTATGCCTGCGGCTGCTCCGGCACCAGCTACAAGTTCAGCCCGGTCATCGGCGAAATCCTGGCTGGGTTGGCCACAGACGGCGCCCTAACGTACGACATCAGCATGTTCTCGTCGAATCGGTTCGCGATCGTCGCTGCAGACTAGCGACGGCGTCGCGAAATCGTGCCGATCGACACAAACCCGCATTGTCCTGATCGAGGCCGTTACGACGATCGGACCCGATCGGGAGTCGTCGTCGCTGGCAGAAGGGCAGGCTGAGTCTGGCAACCGCCATCCTGCGACATCACCAACGCTACCGGGAGATCGCCGGGACCGTCTCCCGGCACGGGCTGGGCTGGCTGGTGCAGCAGTTCGGGCTGGACCAGGTGCCGGTGCTTGGACGCTTCGGATTCCGGCGGAGGGCTGACGAGCAGGTCAGCCAGCCGCGCCACCTCCGGCTGGCGCTCGAAGAGCTGGGACCGACAGCCATCAAGCTGGGGCAGATTCTTTCGACGCGCGACGATCTGCTGCCACCTGAATACATCGAGGAACTGAGCCTCCTGCGCGAGAACGTCCCACCGGCACCTGTCGACGAGATCGTCACTACGATAGAGGCCGAATTGGGACGGCCACTCGATGACCTGTTCGACGCGTTCGAGCGCACGCCGCTGGCGGTCGCGTCGATCGGGCAGGTCCACGCCGCGCGACTACCAGGTGGCTGCGAGGTAATTGTCAAGATCCAGCGTCCGGGCGTTGCGGAGCAGATCGAACAGGATCTGGCGATCCTCCGCCAGCTGGCCAGTCTGGCCCAACGGCATGCACCGCTGGCCGAACACTACGATCTGGTCGAGCTGGCCGAAGAGTTCAGCTGGACACTGCGCAACGAGCTGGACTACATGCGCGAGGGCCGTAACGCCGACCAGTTCCGCGATGGCTTCCGCGAGAATCCCGAAGTCGTTATCCCGGCCGTCCACTGGGAGCAGACGACGGAACGCGTCCTGACGCTGGAGCGCGTCGACGGGCTACGGATCGACGACATCGCCGGCCTCGAAGCAGCCGGGATCGACCGGCCGGCGCTCGCGCGGCGGGCCGCACGCGTAATCCTCGACGAGGTCTTCACGCTGCGCTTCTTCCATGCCGATCCCCACCCGGGCAACTTCGCCGTCCTGCCGGATGGCCGGATCGTGGCCTACGACTTCGGGATGGTCGGCCGGATCAGCACGCGTACCAGCCGCGCACTCCTGACCCTGCTACGCGCAACCGTTCAGGACGATAGTGACCGGGTCATCGACGCAGCCGTCGAACTGGACATCATCCATGGAACGTTCGACCGCGCGGCGCTGGCACGCGACATCGAGCGGATGATGGACCGATACCGGACGCTGCGGATCGACGATTTCGACTTCGAGCGCGTTGCAGCCGATGTGACCCGTCTGATCCGCACCCACAAGATGCGGCTCCCCGGCGATCTGGCGCTGCTGCTTAAGACACTGGCGATGCATGAATCGAGTGCCCGGCGGCTCGACCCCGACTTCATGCCCATCGAGATCGCCGCGCCGTATGCCAGACGCGCGTTCCTGGAGCGCTACCTGCCATCGTCGTGGGGGCCGAGGATGGCGGCCAGTGGTGACGAATTGTTCGAACTGGTAGTGGAGGGGCCGAAGCGCGTCGACCGGCTGCTGTCACAGATCGAGCGTGGAGATATCCGGACAACAATGCATCTGGCCGATTGGGAGCGGATGCTTGAACAGGTCCGGGCGCTCGTCAACCGGCTCGTGATCGCCTGGCTGGTCGGCACCAGCCTGATCGCTCTCAGCGTCATGCTGGCCATCTACCGCCCTGACTGGATCGAGGACTGGCTCGGGCCGCTCTTCTGGCTCGGCGCCGCAACGACGGTCGCAGCGGGAGGGTTTCTGGCGTTGTTGCTGTTGCGGCGCCGGTTGTAATCGGGAATCGGGAATCGTTGTTCGGGAATCGAAGAACTGATCTGGAATTTCCTGACCATTCCTCGATTCCCGAACAACGATTCCCGATTCCCGACGCATTACATCGTCTTCGGCAACTCCCGCTTGACTTCCTCGATTGCGGCGCCGAGGGTGGTGATCTCTTCCTCGGTGTTGTAGAAGCCGGTCGACATTCGGACGCAGGAGGGTGACGGGATCGTGCGCAGGATGAAGCCACGCTCGAAGAGAGTCGTCACCAGGTCGTTCGGCTCGATCCCGGCCAGATTGAACGAGATCAGGCCGGCCATATTCGCCTTCGGGGTCAGGAGAGAGACGCCGTCGATGTTCTCAAGCGTCTTGTAGGCCAGCTTACCGAGTTCGGCGATCCGGCTGTAGATCCAGTCCATGCCGACATCATCGGCCAGCCACTCGGTCGCGGCCTTCTGGCCGGCGATCAGCGGGTAGTAGGTGGCGATCCGGTCGAATCGTGCCGCGCCCGGAGTTGGAGTGAAGTAGCCGCCCTGGTTGTCGACGCCACCCAGCGCGCTTCCGTAGTTTACGTAGGTCTGCTGGAACCAGCTGATACGCTCCTCGCGGATCCAGAGCGAGCCGGTCCCTTCCGGGCCGCACATCCACTTCTGGCCCGGCATCGCGTAGGCGTCCGGATCGTTCTCATACAGTTGCGGGTCGATCGAGCCGGCTGATTGGGCAGCGTCGACCAGCACCAGCACGTCGTGCTTGCGGCAGGTCTCGACGATCTCTTTCAGTGGCAGGACAGCACCGGTGTTCCAGGCCAGATGGGAGATAACCAGCGCGCGGGTGCGCTTCGTGATGACTCGCTCGATCTTGCCGGCAACGTCGCCTTCGCCGTTCCCGAGGTCAACAACGCGAATCTGGACACCGTGCCGGTGGGCGGCGACGTAGAGGGGCAACTGGCCGCCAGGATGTTCGAGGTTGGTGATGATCGCCTCGTCACCCCGTTGCCAGTCAACGCCGTGGATCATGATGTTCATGCCCTCGGTCGTCAGTTGTGTCAGCGCGATTTCGTCGGACTTGACGTTGAAGGCGCGCGCCAGCGCATTGCGCGCCTCTGGCTTGAGCGCCATCTTCACCGTCCAGGCGTCCATCGAGATCCGGCCCTGCTCGTACTCTTCGAGGGCCATCTGCGCCATCGCCTCGGCAGCGGCTCGCGGGAGCGGGCCGTTCGTCCCGGTGTTCAGGTACGCCTTCGCGTGCACCGCCGGAAGCTGCGCGCGAATCTCGTCGACCTTTGTTTCAATCTGTACGGCCACGACTGCTCCTCGCCATATGTTCGTCCAGAACCCAACCCACACGTTGCGGCGCGCAATTCTCACATCCTCGCCCCAACTGGTGATTCGTCGTTCGTCTATTATCCATCACCATACCGGGCGAGGTGGGGCGTCAATGAAATCAGGTACGGTCCAACGCCCTCTCAAGCGCTTGAACCACTTCGATACGCCAATTCGCATTGGGGAGACCGTTCGTCATTCCCGGACTCGTATCGATGTCCGTGCGGTTCATCGACACGACGACTCGGACTTGGAGCGAGGGCTTGTCCTTGCAGTCCGAGGGCTTGCCGACGATGATAGCGGCGCGCAGATGAGTGCAACGCGCGCCGTGCACTCTCCGCACGATCGATCGAGGGGACTGATTGGGACGCCCGAACAGACTCGCATCTCCGCCGCGCGCGGTTGCGCCTGAGACATCCAGGCCGGATGCACATGCTCATGTCTCCGGCTGGAAGCGTCCGTTCATTGCGCTGAGCGAACCGGAGTTCCGCCGCCTCTGGAGCGGGATGATGCCCGGCACGATGGCGATCCAGATGGGGATGGTCACGACCGGCTACGTCGCTTACGACATCTCGAATTCGGCCACAGCCGTCGGTGTCGTCTCGCTCGGCTGGGGTATCCCGATGCTGATCTTCGGCCTCTGGGGCGGCGTCGTCGCCGACCGCTTTCCAAAGCGACGGACGTTGCTACTGGCGCAATGCCTGATCGGCACCTCGGCGATTGTCAGCGCTGTACTCGTCTTGTCAGGAGTCATCGAGGTCTGGCATCTCGCGCTGATCTCCGCATTGCAGGGGATCGGCTTCGCCTTCAACATGCCGTCCAACCAGGCCTTCATCGCCCAGCTCGTCAGCCGCGAGAACCTGATGAACGCGATTGCGCTCCAGAACACTGGCCACAACTTCGCACGCGTCGCCGGGCCATCATTGGCAGGCGCTCTGATCGGCATCTCATTCGTCGGCGCAGGCGGCGTCTTCGTCCTCATGACGGTGATGTATGCCTTCGTCGTCGTCAACCTGTTGCGGATCGAGCACAACGGCAACCCGACCGGCGCGACCCGCCCACCGCCGCTCGACGCGCTGCGTGACGGGCTGCGGTACATCCGTGGGAACGCGATCGTCTTCGCACTGCTGTCGCTGGCATTTGCGCCGGTCCTGCTGGGGATGCCGTACCAGACACTGATGCCAGTCTTTGCCGAAGACGTCTTCGATGTCGGGCCAGGCGGGCTCGGCGTCCTGATGGCCGCCAACGGCTTCGGCGCGCTGCTCGGCTCGCTGATGATCGCCTCGATCTCCGGATTCCGCCGTCGTGGGCTGCTCCAGGTAGTGCTGGGCACACTGTTCGGCGTCGGGATCGCGGCATTCGCGTTTGGCCAGTCGTTCGAGTTCGGGCTCGTCGCGCTTGTGATTGTCGGCTTCGTATCTGCCGGCTACCAGGCGCTCAACAGCTCACTCGTCATGCACTACACCGAACCGGCCTTCCACGGTCGCGTCATGAGCGTCTACCTGCTGACGTTCTCGGCGATGCCGCTCGGCACCGTCCCGGCCGGTGCCCTCTCCGACCGCTACGGCGCCCCAATCACGATCGGTATCGGCGGACTCGTCCTGGCCGGGATCATCCTCGCTGTCTGTGTCCTCTACCCGCCGTATCGCCGGATAGAGTAGCTGCGACTCTCCACAACGGTGGGCCGATTCCTGCGGAACCTGCCGCCAGTAACGGCGGTATGATTGTGGTGCTCCGAAACCAGCATAGCGACAACGATCGACGGAGTCGTCAATGGGAAACCTGCCGCAACCGCGCACACGGTTTATCGGCCGTCAGGGCGAGATCGAGCTCGCCCATACGTTGCTGGTGCACAACCGGCTCGTGACGCTGACCGGTGCGGGCGGGACCGGCAAAACGCGGTTGGCGATCGCCGTCGCCGAATCCGTCACCGATGCGTACGCTGATGGCACATGGTTCACCTCCTGTGCCTCGATCAACGATCCGGCCCTGGTCCTGTCGACCGTGATTCAGTCACTCGGGTTACAGGATGCTGGCAGTGAGCCACCGCTTGCGCTCCTTGTGTCTCACCTGGCAAAGCGTCACAGCCTGCTGGTGCTCGATAACCTTGAACACGTCATCGACGTAGCGCCGGAGGTAGCGCTGCTGCTCGATGGATGTCCGCGCCTCACTATCCTTGCAACCAGCCGTGTTCCGCTGCGTCTCAACGGTGAACAGCTGCTACCCGTACCGCCTCTTGACCTCATCGACGGCACTGCGCATTCGCTTGATCAGATCGAGCATGTTGGTGCGGTCGCGCTGTTCGTCCAGCGCGCTCAGATGGTGACGCCTGATTTCTGCCTCACTAGCGACACTGCCCAGACTGTGCTCGAGATCTGCCGGAGGCTTGACGGTCTGCCGCTCGCCATCGAATTAGCCGCCGCACGGGTGCGACACATGAGTCCTATCGCGCTTCTTGAGCGCCTGGAACAGCGCCTCCCGCTACTGACCGGAGGATCGCGTGACCTTCCCGCCCGACAACAGACAGTTCGTGACACGATCGCCTGGAGTTACAACCTGCTGAACGATGACGAGCAGCACCTGTATCGCTCGCTGGCGGTCTTCGCGGGAGGTTGGACGCTGGAAGAAGCCGAAGCCTGCAACCCGGACCTCGATATGCTCGATGGACTCGTAACGCTCGTCGACCATAGTCTCGTCCGTCAGTCCGCGCAGCCGGACGGCACGGTGCGCTTCAGCATGCTGGAGACAATCCGAGAATACGGACTGGAGCAACTGCATGCCAGCGGCGAGGATGCGACCGTGCAACAGCGGCACGCCGAGGTCTACCTGGCGCTCGCCGCACAGGCCGCGCCGAGAGTCGAGGACGGTGACCAGCGATGGCTCGATCGGCTCGATCCCGAACGCGACAACCTGCGCGCGGCGTTGGCGTGGCTGCGCGATAGGGGTGCAGTACAAAAATGCTTGCGGCTGGCTGGAGATCTGCGCGGCCTCTGGTTTCACCGCGGATCCTGGTCCGAGGGCTGGGCGCAACTCGAGGAGGTTCTGATGCTGCCTGGCGCCGACCTGCCGACGGCTGCACGCGCCCACGCACTTGCGACAGCCGCAGTGGTGGCCATCTGGCGTGGTGACGCTGCTGGCGCCATCCCACTCAACACTGAGGCGCTCGCGATCTGTGAGGCGCTTGGGGAACGCGATCAACAGCCGTGGTTGCTGGTCTCACAGGGGATCGCGGTTGGGAATCTGGGCGACACCGATGGTGCTATCCGCTACTGGGAGCGGAGCTATGCGCTGGCGCGTGAGGTCGGCGACGATGTCAATGCTGCCCGATCGCTTGCGAACATCAGCGGAGTCTCCGCCGGACGCCTGGATGTTGACCGCCGGCAGGCACTGAGTGAAGAAGGCACTGGCATTGGCGCGAGCGGCGGGCCATCCGGCGACGATCCACCTGTGCCTCACCGGTCTCTGCAACATCGCGCTCGACCGTGGTGCATTTCACCAAGCGGCAGCCGGGTTCCAGGAAACCTTGGCGATCTGTGCGTCCAGCAACTGGCAATGGCAGGTGGCGGAGCAACTGTTTGGGATTGCAAAGCTGGCTCACGCGACGGGGTTGTATTCGGGAGCAACGCAACTGCTAGCCGCGACTGATGCCCACCGGGAACGGACAGGCATGCCCCTCTCGCACCCCGAACTCGCGCTTCAAAATCAGATCCTCGCCGACTCGCGCGCCGCCATGGCTGGAGACACGTACGCTACGGCGTGGACGGCAGGCCAGGCCATGTTGCTGGACGAGGCAATCTCCACCGCCATGAACGTTCTGGCGACGATCACAGCGGCCGACAGTCTCCCGATCGCACCGCCTTTGCCAGCGCATCATTGCCTGTCACCACGTGAGCTTGAGGTGCTGCGCCTGATCGCGACTGGCCAAAGCAACCGCGAGATCGCTGAGGCGCTCTATCTGAGTCCGCGCACCGTCGAGCGTCACATCGCAAACGTCTACCTGAAGATCGATGTCCACAGCAAGGCCGAGGCAACTGCGTACGCCCATCGCCACCACCTCGTCTGACAGGCGGAGTCACGCTCCACCCATGTTGGTTCCATCGGAAATTACATACCGAGATTACATACCGCAACGGATGCGGATGTCTACCGACTGCCTCACGATGGAGCGTGTCGAGAGATTCGCAGGACGTTGACGATCGCTTTCGCCGGCACCCGGCGGATCTCTCGCTGATGTGTGCAGTTGCGAGGAGAACAGCCGATTCCGTCCACGTCCCGGCACGTTCCTCGCATCACTCGAGCACAACCGCTGACAAACGGTTGTGCGATCGAAGGGAGACCTGCGTGAGCAACAGGACACATGGTGCTGTCCGGCACCTTAACGTTTTCGCGGCTGTCATAGTCTTGTTCGCGTTCGCGCTCACTCCGTTAGCGGGCGCTCCGACACGGGCGTCTGCCGAACCACTCGATAACGCGGTGCTGGAGTGGAACCTCCACGCCGTCAATGCGTTCCTCAACCCACCAGCTGCTCCGACGCCGGGAGCCGGCCTTGCACCACAAGTCGCAATCCTCCACCTCGCGATGGTGCAAGGGGCAATCTACGACGCGGTCAACATGATCGAAGGTGGGTACCAGCCGTACTCCGACAGCCTGCCAGACGCGGACCCGGACGCATCGCAGTCTGCCGCAATCGCGACAGCTGCTCGCGGCGTCATCGTCGGCGTCGAAGTGGTACCGGCACTGTCGCCTGCCATCATCGACCGGGTCAACCAGCTGCTGGGAGGATGCGATCGATGCTGCAACGGTTGCTGACGGTGCGCAGTCGGTCGCTGCTGGAATCGCCGCCGGCGAGGCTGCAGCGTCAGCGATGCTCGACGCGCGAGCAGACGATGGTCGCTTCGTGCCGTTCGCTCTCACAGCCGGGACAGAGGCAGGCGAATGGCGTCCAGCGCCACCCGCGTTCATCAGCGATCCAAATGCGTGGGTTGGTAGAGTCGATCCGTTCGTGCTGGAGAGCACATCACAGTTCCGCTCGAAAGGTCCACATGCGCTGAAGACCGGTATCTATGCCAAGGAATACAACGAGGTGAAGACGCTGGGATCGCTCACCAGCCAGCGCAGCCCCGAGCAGGAAGCCGTCGCTCAGTTCTTCATGGTCAACCCGGTTGAGATGTACAACCGAGCGTTCCGAACTCTCGCCGCCTCCGAAGGGCTGACAGCCATCGAGCAGGCCAGGCTCTTCGCGATGCTGAACATGGCCGGGGCGGACGCGTTGATCAACTGCACTGACGACAAGATCCACTATAGCTTCTGGCGGCCGGTCACAGCGATCCACCACGGCGACGACGATGGGAATACGAAGACGGTCGGGGATCCCACGTGGACACCGCTGGTGAACACACCGCCGTATTCCGATCACTCGTCCGGATACAACTGCGTGACCGGCGCATTCATGCATACCGCCGAGGCATTCTTCGGCCGGGGGAGAATGGACTTCAGCCTCGTCCGGATCGTGTCGGGCCAGGCGGACGTGACACGCCACTACACGCACTTCAGGAAGGTCATCGACGACACGATCGACGCGCGAATCTATCAGGGGCTTCACTTCCGCAACGCCGATGTCCAGGGCGCAGGGATCGGCAGGGATGTCGCCCGCTGGCTCGATCAGCATTACTTTCAGCCAGTGAACTAACCAACGCGCCCGGGACGTCTTACGGACTACCGAGTCATCTTGTCGATCACGTACCGTACCGTGACGGTACGTGATCGACGTGTGCGTTGATTAGATTCGCGCGGCGCGTTCGAGGGCCTGGTCGATGTCGGACAGGATGTCTTCCGGGTCCTCGATCCCGATCGAGATACGCAGCAGCCCCTCGCCGATGCCAATTGCCTCGCGCTCCTCGGGCGTCAACGCGCGATGCGATGACATGGCAGGGTAGAGCGAAAGCGAGTAAACGTCGCCCAGCGATGTGGCTGGCACGACCATCTTGAGCGCTTCGAGGAATGCGAACGCCTGCTCGCGACCGGCATCGCGAATATCGATCGAGAGCATCCCGCCGTAGCCCCGATCGCCGAAGAGTCGCCTCGCCGTGCCGTGGCTGGCGTGGCTTGGCAGGCCGGGATAGTTGACGTGCGCGACACGCGGGTGGTTTGCCAGACGCTCGGCAACAAAGGCCGCATTGCGACAGTGACGATCCATCCGCAGCGGCAGCGTCTTGAGGCCGCGCAACGCAAGCCAGGCCTCGAATGGACCGAGGATCGCCCCGGCCATCTTGGCGAAATTTGACAGCCGCTCGCGCCGCATCGATGTCGTCGCGACGACACCGCCGGTCACGTCACCATGGCCGGCGATGTACTTCGTCAGCGAGTGGACCACGAGTTGCGCTCCATCGGCAGCTGGGGTGTAGAGGATCGGTGAGTTGAACGTCGCGTCAACCAGCACCGCCGCCCGGACGGTCTTCGCAATCTCCACGATCCGAGGTACATCCGTCACGCGCATGAGCGGGTTCGAGATCACCTCACAGACGATCAGCGCCGGCGACAACCGGCCAACGGCATCGGCGACGGCGGCGACATCGAGCGTATCGACGAACTCTACCGTGCAGCCCCACTCTCGCATGTGGGTCGAGAGCATCTGATACGTCGCTCCGTACAGGTCCTGCGAAGCAACGATCGCGTCGCCGGGCACGACGCTCGTCATGATCGCGGCGTGGACAGCCGCCATCCCCGACGAGAACGAGACGGCTGATGTCGTCCCTTCCAGGTCGGCGATGGCCGTCTCGAGCGCCGTCGTCGTCGGGTTCCCGTAGCGGGTGTATACGTACTTCCCCTCGGCGCCCGCCAGGGCAGCGTCCATGATCTCCAAATCGTCGTAGACGTAGGCCGAGCCGGGGTAGATCGGCGTCACGACCGGTGTGAACTGCGGCAGTTCGGGCCGCTCGCCACTGTGGACGGCTCGGCTGGCCGGCTGCATCCCCTTGACCCGCGCCTTGCTGCGCTCATTCTGCACTGGTTCCCGCCTCCCCTTCGATTGCGTATTGCTGAGCGTCATAGTAACCGCGCACCTTCAACACGGCTAGCGACCTATCTGATGCGGTACGCTATTTGTAAGATTGTGATTCGCGTAACGATGGACACGACGCTGATGTCTCCGCCACAACCGACCGCCGCCGACCGTTACCTGGGTTGCCTGCTGGGCCTCGCCATCGGCGATGCGCTGGGGATGCCAAGCGCCTGTCGGACACCCGATACCCGGATCACCGGCTACGAACCGCTGCTGAACACCGACGGCAGCGAGCGGGTTCAGGCCGGGCAGTTCACCTCCCACACCGAGCTCGCGCTGTGCCTGGTCGAGACGCTCGTCTCGGCGAACGGGTTCGTCGATCCCGACACAGCCGGCTACCGATTCGTCCAGGTCCTGCGCAGCGAGCACGGACACCTGCTCGACGAGACATCGCGCACAGCGCTCGAACGGGCCGACGCGACCGGCGAGTATCAGGACGGGCTGGTCAACGACGCACCGATCGATCCGGGCGTGGCCGCGCGGGTTGCGCCAATCGGGCTCGTCCATGCACTGGGGTCGATCAACACCGAGATGTTCGTGCGCGAGGTGATGCGGGCGACGCTGATCACCCACGCCGCTCCCGACGCCGTCAATGGCGCGCTGGCGCTGGCCTGGGCGGTCAGCCTCGCCGTCCAGCACGAGGTCGTGCCGGAGATGGTCGCCAGTGAGGTTCTGGCTTTCATTGACGAGGACGACACGGCCAGCAAACTGCGAATTGCCTCAGAGGCGCTCGTCGTCCGCACGTCCGCCGCTCGGGACGACGGGGTACTGGCGAGGATCGGCAACGGTGACTCACTGGCCGAGGCAGTCGCGCGGGCACTCTATCTGTTCGGCATCCACGCCGACGATTTCGAAACGGCCGTGATGGCTGCAGCCAACAGTGGCAGGCATGGCGCGGCCGTCGGCGCAATGGTTGGGGCGCTGGCCGGCGCGAGGATCGGGGCCAAGGCGCTGCCAGTCCCACTCGTCGACGGTCTGGAAGGCAGGATGTATATCCTGATGGCTGCTCCAGCGCTGTTCCGGACCGCCCAACGTCGAGCAGGATTGTTCCTCCCGCTCCACCAGCGGCCATGACGCAGCCACAAATCCAGGCAGTCGTCTTCGATCTCGATGGCCTGCTGATCGACTCGGAGCCGTTGCAGGCATGGGCATGGCATGAGTACGTCGCCCGCTTTGGCGCCGTCATGACTCCGGACGTACTCAGCCGGATGCTCGGACTGCGGGCCGTCGATGCCGTCAAGATCCCAATCGAAATGCTGGATTTACCGGTTGACGAGGCGACAGCTCTCCGCGACCGTGACGAGATCTTTCTGGCAGCCGTCCCTGGCGCGATCCATCCACATACCGGCGCGCGAGAGCTGATCGACGATCTGCGGCAGCGCGGTATCCCGCTGGCTCTCGCGACTTCTGGCCATCGCCGCTACGTCGACCTCGCCCTCGCCAGCGCCGGCCTGACCGGCCGCTTTGACCAGGAGGTAACCGCCGAGCTGGTCACGCGCGGAAAACCTCACCCGGATGTCTATCTGCGCGCTGCTGAACTGCTCAACATCCCAGCCGAATACTGCCTGGCCCTCGAAGACGCCCCGAACGGAGTCACGGCAGCCAAAGCCGCCGGAATGCGCTGCATCGCGGTTCCCGGTGAACACAGTAACCTCGACGGCGTTGCTCACGCCGATGCTGTGTTGGAATCCCTGTCCGAGGTGATCAGTGAGATGCAGCAACGCGGCTGGATGTAAATCGGGACGAGACGCGATCTCATCGCGTGCCCCACTCCGCCGACTATCGCTCGTCGTCCCACGGATAGACCAGCCAGTCATCCGTCATCTCGGCGAAGAAGTCGGGTTGGTGGTTGGGGAAGCGAGAAGCGCGCGGCTTGTAGTGCAGAACTGCGAGTGTCGGAACGCCGCCGGCGGCCTGGATGCGCTGGCGGACACACATGGCCGTCCGGCCGCTATCCCAGACATCGTCAACGACCAGAATCCGCTTCCCATGCAGCAGGACATCGGCCGGGAACTGGAGAAAGATCGGGTCATCCAGCGTCGTCCCGATCCCGGTGTAGAGCTGGACGGCCGCCACCAGGATATTGCGAATATCGAGCCGCTCGGAGATCAGGCAGGCCGGGACCATTCCGCCACGCGTGATAACCAGCATCGCGTCGTAATCGGTGCCGATCCGCTGGACCAGATCATCGACCTCGCGCATGATGTCGTCCCACCCGAGGATCCGCTTCAACGGCTGCTCAACGCGCATCGGGGTCGTCTCTGTCATCCCTGATCCCTTACTTCTATGAGTAATCACCTGCACATCCGGGATTTCCGATGGATTCATCGCGCTGCAGGTTCAGCCAGACGCTTCGCAGCTTACACTTAATGCTACCCGATTCTGACGCCATGGCTGCGAGCTAGCACTCTCGTTTCGATAGTGCCAGCATGCGTTGACGGTTGTTCCCTCGCTGCTATCATTGACGATGCGCGCCCGCGTCAGTTGTGGCCGCGCCATGCAATGGAGCGATCGAGACAATGCCGGTCCACGTCCCTTGGACCATATCGACTGGCGCCCTGAATCAGGTGAGCAATAGATGGCCGAAAAGCGCGACTACTACGATGTACTCGGGATCAGCCGTACCGCAAGCACCGACGATATCCGCAAAGCGTACCGTCGGCTGGCGCGCCAGTACCATCCGGATATCAACAAGGATCCCGGCGCCGAGGACATGTTCAAGGAGATCAACGAGGCAAACGAAGTGCTCTCCGACACAGACCGTCGAGCCGCATACGACCGCTTCGGCCACGCCGCCGTCAATGGAAGCGGCGCGGGTGGCGATCCATTCGGCGGTCGCTCGCCGTTTGGTGACTTGTTCGAGACCTTCTTCAGCGGTGGTGCGACAACCGGCCGGCGTCAGCGGACGATCCAGCGTGGCGGCGATATTCGTATCTCGCTCGACCTGAGCTTCGAGGAGGCCGTCTTCGGCATCGAACGCGAGGTCGATGTAACCCGCTACGAGCCATGCGACGATTGCCACGGCACGCGGATGCGCGACGGTCAGACACCTCCGACCTGCACGCAGTGCAACGGCAGTGGCGAGGTCCGCCGAGTTCAGAACACGATCCTCGGCCAGTTCATGACGGCGACGACCTGCGACCGCTGCGGGGGCGAGGGCGTCACGATCAGCGATCCCTGCCCGACCTGCCGTGGACGGGGACGCGTCAGCAAGTCGCGCAAGATCGTCGTCTCCGTCCCGCCTGGTGTCGATGAGAATTCGACCCTGCGACTGACCGGCCAGGGCGAGCAGATCCGCGACGGCGTGCCTGGCAATCTGTTCGTCGCGCTCAAGATCAAGCCACACAAGGAGCTTGGCCGGGCCGGCAAGCATATCCTCTACGACCTGCCGGTGACCGTCGCCCAGGCCGTCCTCGGCGACCAGATCGAAATCCCAACCGTCGACGGACCGTCAGGGTTCGAGTTGCCGGCCGGGACCCAGCCGAACCAGCAGTTCCGGATGCGCGGCAAAGGTGTCCCGGACCTGCGTGGCGGCGACCGTGGCGACCAGATCGTGACCGTCCACGTCGTCATCCCAACTCAGCTCTCACCCGAGCAGCGCCTGCTCTTCGAACAGCTTGACGGCACCCTCGACAGCGCGACGATGCCGAAAGAAAAGGGCTTCTTCTCGAAGATGAAGGACGCGCTCGGCGTCTGACCCGGCATTAAGGCACCAATGAACAAGTACCACGATGGTCGATCATGAACATGGTGGCTGTGTGCTGGCGCGCACGTAACATGCTGGCTTTACCTACAATGCGCTCGTGCAATGCGCTCGTGAAGATGTTCTAGAGGTCGTCGGTCTAAGCCCTTGCGTGGCCCGGTGGCGTGAGAGGTATCCAGCGAGCGATGGCGAATGAACGCGACGATGCCCGGGACTGCGGCTAGAGATCTAGCCATCCCGGGCATCGTCGGTTGTAGTGACATCTATGGAAACGCGTTGACCGCACTTTGAAAACTGGCTTCGATTCCAGCGGTGAACAGCCCAAGCGTGCCGACGATCGCAACTGCCACGAATGCAATGATGAGCGCGTACTCGACCATTCCCTGGCCGTCGTTCTGCGTTCTCATCGCCGCTTTGAACATGGGTGAGCGACACATGCTCAACTCCTTACTGCTGAGCTCGATGTCGGTCGCGGATTCCAGGATTCTGGTCTTTCCTCTGACAGCTACGTCCCTTATGAACGATCGTTCGGCACACGACTGACGTACATCCAGGGATCACTTGGAGGTAAATCTACTTGGGGAATCATTGCGAACGAGTAATACGCGAATCACCGTGTGCTGGGACCACTGCAATCAAAATCGCCAGATGAACTGAAACCCGTGTCGCGTCAAGTAGATGCAATCTCATCAGATCGTTGACACGAATGTGGCGGAAGCGTCGTGGTATGACCAGACGCTTCCGCCACCCCGACTACTCGGCGTTCGAATTCTTAGAGAACGGCGATCGCATCGTTGAACGTGCTCTCAATGCCACCCCGGAGCAGACCAAGAGCCGCAACCAGCAAGACGCCAACCAGCGCGATGATCAGTGCGTACTCAACCATGCCCTGGCCCTCTTCGTTGGCTTCCTTGAGCGAGGCGACGTAGGAAACGACGGTGGCGTAAATCTGAACCACAATGGGCTCCTTCCAATAGTGCGGCAATTACTGCCAGATAATCAGATCCTGAAGAAACAGAACGAGAGCGCCGGATCAATTCGTCTCTCGCCAGGTCTTTGGTGTTCCGTATTGGTTTTCCGAAGACACTTAGATCATAGGGGATGATCCGAGGTTCTCAAATGGGTCAAAGGCCCCAACACATCGCGCTTCTGCGGTACGCCGGTACCATGCTGGAGGTACTTCGCGCCAGGCGGGCTGGCAAAAGGTAGCTCATCGGGGCATTTTCCCGTCCAAATGGCGATCTGAAGGTGTTGGAAGTCGATGAGGGACGCTCGGAGTCGCTTGAGATACAAGACGGAGTCAGCTGCGCTCAATCGAGCCAGAAACGCAACGAGGCTGCCACGAACTTTGGCAGCCTCGTTGGAACACCTGGAGCTTAATTGTGGCCGGTTGGGACGATCATCGTGATGCGGATGCCGGCCGGGAGCGACTCGTGCTGGATCGAGCCGCCGATCAACGCGATCGCGTCGAGGGTGTAGCTGTCCTCGATGAAGTGGGCGACCGTATTAACGGTCTTCGGGCCGATGCTGGAGGCGTCGAGTCGGACGGCCAGCTGCGCCTCTTCGAAGCGGATGTCACACTGGACGGTCGTTCCGACGTTCGGCGTGACCAGCGCCAGCAGCGCCTGCTGGATCAGGCGGAAGACGGCGACGCGGGTGTGGCCAGCGATCGAGTCGTCGCGGTCTGGGCCGTTGATCGTTATCGTCGCGCCATTCTCACGGCCAAAGTCGGCTGAGTAGCGGCGCAGGGTTGGGACGAGGCCAAGCTCATCCAGGACGAGTGGGCGCATCTCGAAGATTGAGCGACGGACATTCAGCAGAGAGTTGGCTGCCATCTCGCGTAGATCGGCGACTTCTTCGACGACCGACTCCGGCGATTTCTCGGCAGCACGCTTGACGACCTCGGTCCGCAGGATCAGGTTGGCCAGCACCTGGGCGGGACCATCGGTAAGCTGCTTGGCGATCCTGAGCCGCTCGCGCTCGCGGGCCTGGATCAGTTCCGGCGCGAGGTCGACGGTTTCGCCAAACAGGCTCGTCCCCCCTTGGAGCGACGTCGTCCTCGAATTGGTCGCGACGACGTCGCCGGACTGCTCGCGATTGATTTCGGCCAGGTTCAGCAGAATACGCAGCTTCTGCTGCTGGGTGTCGATCGATTCGCGGCGCGACTCGAGGGCTTCGAGTTGGTTGCGCATCATGAACAGCCGCAACGAGACATCGTGGGCCGCCAGGTAGGTACTGCGGATATCTGCCCGTGAATAGGCTTCGAGGCTGGCTTCCATCTCGCGGATGCGCGCGTTCTGCTGTGCTTCGCGTTGTGAGAGGCGATCGACCTCAGCCTGAGTCTGGTTGAGGAGCAGATCGATCTCCTGGAGTGACTGGCTGCTCTGTTCCAGCTCGTCGCGACATTCGGCGGCCAATGTCGTCAGTCGGTCGACAAATTCACGAGTCTGAGGAGGAGGTAAAACCATTGACATGCTGTAATCTCCATGCCCTGTCCGGAACAGCCGGATCGACGAGGGGCGTTCTGCAGCGCGGCGGCTGCGCCGGTCCATAGTTCGATGATAGCGTGCAGGAAAGGGCAAACGGTACCCTACCAAGGGTCCCGAAAGTACGGGTCTGGACGCGTGGTGAGGCATGGGGCATGAGAAGTGAGGTACGAGTAGGGCGGTTCACGAGCCTTATCCCTCGTGCCTCGTCACGCGTCAAGGCACGACGCATTGCCCCCGGTACAGGGCATTCGTTACACTACAGGCAGCGGTCGCGGGTGGTGAAATGGTATCACAGGGGTCTTTGGAACCCTTATTTCAGGTTCGAGTCCTGGCCCGCGAGCTTCTCGTCGCCATTTGCGACGGGCCTCGGGCAGCGAGCCGCTGGTGTACTGCAGTCGTGGTGATAGGGACGCTTGGACCCGGATAGTACCAGCTCAATCAGCGAACCTCCCGACCGCCAGCCCGGCGGTGTGACCGGCAACGGCGCGATCGCCGTCGTCGTCCTCACGGCCGGGCGTGGAACACGGATGCGTTCAGCAACCCCCAAAGTCCTCCATCGGATCGCTGGTCTGCCGATGGTCGAGCACGTTGTGCGTGCGGCGACCGCGATCGCTCCTGGTCAGGTCATCCTGACGATCGGTCCCAGTTCCGAACAACTCCGCGACGTTCTCTCCAGCGACCTGACCTTCGCCTGGCAAGCCGATCCGCTCGGCACCGGTGATGCAGTCCGCGCAGCGTTGCCGCATCTGGCTCCCTCCATAGAGTGGGTAGTCGTCATCTTCGGTGACCACCCGCTGATGTCCCCGGAAACGCTTCAAGAGCTGATAGACGCAACGCTGGCAGCCCAGCCGCTGCTGGCGACGGTCGCTGTCGTTCTGCCGGAACCGGGACCGTATGGCCGCTACCGGCGCGACGAATGTGGGCGAGTGACCGGCATCGTCGAGGCGCACGAGGACAACACCACCTACGATGGACCAACGCCTGTCAACTCCGGTGCCTGCTGTGTGCGGCGCGACTGGCTGGAAGCGGCCATCGCCGACGTACCCCTCTCTCCAAAAGGCGAGTACTACCTGACGGCGCTGGTCGAGATGGCTGCGAAGTTGACGTTGCCGGACGAACGCGACCCGGTCCTGCTCGTGACGGCCCCGGAGGAGGTCGCGCTCGGCATCAACGACCGTGTCGAGTTGGCACGGGCTGAGCAGGGTATCCGCCGGAGGATCAACGAGCGGCACATGCAGGCAGGCGTCACACTGGTTGATCCGGATAGCACCTACATCGACGCCGACGTTCAGATCGGGTCCGACACGCGGATCGAGCCAGGTTGCCAGTTGCGTGGGAAGACGACGGTTGGCCAGGGTTGCCGGATCGGGCCGCACAGCGTCATCGAGGATTCGACGATCCACGACAACGTCGTCATTCGCAGTTCATGGGTCGAGTCGTCCGAGGTTGGCGAGGGCGTCGACATCGGGCCGTTCGCGCACCTGCGGCCGGGCGTGACGATCGCACCACACGTCCACATCGGCAACTTCGTTGAGATGAAGAACGCGCGAATCGGCTCCGGGACCCAGGTCGGACATGTTTCCTACATTGGAGACGCCGATCTCGGCGAGCGCGTAAATGTCGGGGCTGGGACGATCACCTGTAACTTCGATGGATATGCCAAGCACCAGACGACCGTTGGAGACGATGTATTTATCGGTAGCGACAGCATGCTCGTCGCGCCGGTGACGCTCGAAGACGGCAGCCGGACCGGCGCCGGCGCAGTCGTGACGAAGAACGTCCCGGCTGGCAAGACGGTCGTTGGGATACCCGCACGCGTCATTGGTTCAGCACGACAACGCAGTCTTGCCGGCGACGGCAGCAACGACAACGGCAACGGCAACGACAGCGGCAAGTAGAGACAGGGCAGATGGACGGACGACTACAGGTCTTCGCGGGGAACGGCAACCACAAGCTGGCCGAGGACATCATGGCGACGCTGGAGGCACCGCTGGGCCGGGCAATCGTCGACTGCTGGAGGAACGGCGAAACGCGGGTCAAGCTCGATGAGAACGTACGCGGATCGGATGTCTTCGTCATCCAGTCGCTGGCCGAGCCGGTCAATCACCATCTGGTTGAGCTATTGATCATGATCGACGCCGTCCGGCGATCGTCGGCAGCGAGGATCACGGCTGTCATCCCCTACTTCGCTTATGCCAAGCAGGAGAAGAAGACGGGCGGACGAGAGCCGATCAGCGCCAAGCTGGTCGCGAACCTGCTGGTGACGGCCGGTGTCGACCGTGTCCTGACACTGGATCTGCACGCACCGGCCATCGAGGGGTTCTTCGACATTCCCGTCGATCACCTGCGGGCGACGCCGCTGCTGGCGTCGGCCTTCCGCAAGATGGCGGTTGAGGACATCGTCGCCGTCAGCCCTGATGCCGGGGGAGTCGGACGGGCAGAGGACTTCCGGGTTCGTTCCGGCGGGTCGCTGGCGATCATCTCCAAGAAGCGGCCAGCGCCCGACGAAGCAGAAGTGATCGAGATGGTCGGTGATGTGGAGGGCAAGACGGCCGTCATCGTTGATGACATGATTTCGACTGGAGGGACGCTCGTCCAGGCGGCTGACATGTTGATCGAGCGTGGTGCGGCGCGGGTGTATGCCGCCGCCGTCCATCCGATCTTCGCCGGGAACGCTGCCGAGCTGATCGCGAAATCATCCATTGAAAAGGTCATCGTCACCGACACGCTGCCGCTCCAGCGGGCCGCCCAGAACGGCAGCATCGAGGTTCTGACGGTCGCGCCGCTGCTGGCGGAAGCCATTACGCGCATCCACAAGGACCTCTCGATCAGCGCGCTGTTCCATTAGATAGAGCCGACAGCGCGACCGTGCCTACACTGGAGAGTGTGATTGAGTACCACCGCCATCACCGAGTTAGTCATCGCCATCGTCGCGGTCGGGGTCGTCGCCGTCGCGACCTGGGCGGAAATGAGCCTTTCAGCCGGAACTCGGGTGGACATTCGCCGGCTGCTCGACAACCGCCTCTCACGCGAAGATGCACTGACGATCGAGCGCACGCAGCGGCTGCGTTCGTCGTTGCTACTGATCGAGATGCTGGCCTCGGCGGTGGCGGTCTGGATGATCGCCGTCGTGACGGAAGAGCTACTTGAAGATGGCGGATTCTTCTATGGCCTGCTGATCGGGATCGGTATCCTGATCGTCTTCGGCAACCTGCTGCCGCGCGTCTTCGCCGACACCGAGCAGACCAGCGAGCCATCGCGCGAGATCAAGGTTGCGCGCGCGCTGTCGTTTCTCTTCGCGCCGATCATCCGGCCGGTTGAGATGGTCAGTGGCCTGCTGACA
The DNA here is from genome assembly GCA_963763325.1 of uncultured Chloroflexia bacterium. Lineage (GTDB taxonomy): Bacteria > Chloroflexota > Chloroflexia > Thermomicrobiales > CFX8 > JBBECJ01. Next base: position 170,429 of record CAVXOL010000011.1, on the reverse strand, counting down.
CGTAACAGGCGCCGGCCAGGCGACACCTTCGCGACCGACTTCTCGGCGTCCGATCAGAACGACAACGGTTATCAGTCAAGCGATCGCGAATTCCCCGAGCCGCGCGACATCGAAGAGGACGAGCACGAGATGATTTCCGGCGTCCTGCATCTCGACGAGGCGATGGCGCGCGACATCATGGTGCCGCGGATCGACATCGTTGCCGTCTCGAAGGACGTGCTTATTTCGGAAGCCGTCGATGTTGCGATCCAGCACGGGCACTCGCGGATTCCGGTCTATGGCGAGAACATCGACAACGTGCTCGGCGTCGTCTACGCCAAGGATATGCTGCGTTACGTCAACGAGCCGCACGAGGGGATGACGGTCGAGCCGCATGTGCGGCCAGCCTACATCGTGCCGGAGTCGAAGCGGATCAACGATTTGCTCGAAGAGCTTCAGCAGGCCAAGGTCCACCTCGCGGTCGTCGTCGACGAGTTCGGCGGGACAGCCGGCGTCGTCACGATCGAGGACATCCTCGAAGAGATCGTCGGTGAGATCCAGGATGAGTACGACACCGAGACGCCGAAGTTCGAGATCGTCTCGGAGAACGAAGCGATCGTCGATGGACGACTCAGCATCGATGACCTGGCCGACGAGATGGACATCGTCTGGCCCGAACCAGCCAGCGGTACCCTCGGCGGCTACATCCAACGCCGGCTGGGACGGATTCCGACCGAAGGCGAGACCGTCGAGCTACCCGGCATTCGTCTGACTGTCCTGCTGGTCGAACACCGCCGCGTCCGTCAGGTCCGACTCGAACGGTTCGACGAACACGAAGTCTACGAAGCGCCGGACGGCGAAGCCCGCCCGGCGCCCGTTGCCAGCAAGTTCTAGCCGGCTTGAGCGACACATCACCGTGGCGGATCGAGTGGCACGCGGAACTTCCGTCGACGATGACTCGTGCGCGCGAGCTGGCTGAATCCGGGGCGCCGGCCGGAACGGTTGTCGTCGCCGAGTACCAGACGGACGGGCGCGGCACCCATGGTCGAACGTGGCTCGCGCCGCCCGGCAGTTGCCTGATGCTCACGCTCATCGCCCGTCCCGACATTCCGATTGCTGCTCTGACCGAGATCCCGCTGCGGGTCAGCGGGTCGATCGCGGCGTGCCTCCGCGACGACTACGGCCTCGACTGCCGCGTCAAGCCACCGAACGACATTCTGGTCGGCGGCAGGAAGCTGTGTGGCGTCCTCGGCACCTCGCATCTGGTCGGAGAGCGGTTGGAGTGGTTGCTGGTCGGGATCGGTCTGAATACGCGGATGACGGTTGCTGATCTGCCGCTGGAGTCGGTGACGAGCATGGCGATTGAAGGGATCGCTGTTGCAGACCACGATAGTCTCCTGCTTCGGGTGCTGGAGCACCTTGACTGGTTGACTGGTTCGGGAGCGGGTCTTTCGGACTGGTCGTGAGCGTCGAGATGGTCGGATGTCGAGCCGGGCGGGTGTTGTGAGCGGTTGACACGGGTCGAGTTGGCGGGGTGGGGAGCGCGGGCTTTCGTATGTTGACATGTCGAGTATTGGCAACGACCCGCCCCTACTGATTGAGAACGCGACGACACTTCTGGCCGTCGGTCTGGGGCCGGGGTGGATGCAGGGAAGCGCGTGACCTCTGCTCTACTTATTCGAACGGTTTGAGGGTGGGATTCTGTGCCAGGCGGATTCAAAGGGGTAAAGGGGGTAAAGGCGTTCACGGTTTGTGGGTGAGCGCCTTTGGCTGGTCCAGGTGTTCAAGGTGCTCAAGGTGCTCATGTTCATTGGGTGAGCGGGTTGGCATATGGTACGCCTGGCCGCGTCATGTTCTGACCCGGTGTGTGTCAAGCAGGCCGAGGCTGCGGCCATCGCCCCTGCCGTGCGAGTGGGCTTCGGAGGGTGAATGCAGTCCGTCGTGTGCGGGATTGATGGTGTGGATGCAGGAGAGGGTCAAGATGGCCAAGGGGGCCAAGGGGGCCAAGGCGGCCAACGTGTGTATGAGTCCAGCTGGCTCAAGTTGATCAAGCTCAATGTGTATGAGCCAGTTGGAACCGATTTGAGCCAGTTGAGGTCGTTGGTGGAGGGTGCGGCGACCGGTGCGACCGCCGAGGGGTGCGTGGCACCTGATAGATTGAGACGGCGGACGTGGGTTTGCAGCGACGGGAGATCGACGGGGTATCTATGGAGGATGACGCGTTCAGGCGGCTGGTTGGCAAGATCGATCCGAGGATGCAACTGCTGCGGGTGTGGCCGTTGTTGGGGGGCGTCTCGGCGCAGGTGACGGCGCTAGAGGTTCAGCGTGCTGACGGCGGGAACGAGAAGCTGGTGGCACGGCTCCACGGGCCGCGCGACCTGGCGGCGAACGCCAACATCGCCCGTGACGAGTTCCGGTTGCTGCAGATCGTCGAGTCGCACGGGATCGCCGCGCCGCGAGCGGTCTTCCTGGACGAGTCGTGTGAGTTGTTCCCAACGCCGATCGTCGTCGCGACCTTCATCGAGGGGGAGATGATTGACGACCTGGAGCAGGTCGATGATGTCGAGCGCGTCGTGCGGCAGATGGCCGACCAGATGGCCGCGATCCACCGCGTCCCGGACTCGCCGGAGCTAGCGTTCCTGCCGCGAGTATCCGAACGTTTCCCCGCCCGTCCGGCTGTCCTGGACGAGTCACTCAGCGAGGGGCGCATCCGCCACGCGCTCGACGCTGCCGGCACGCTGGAACCGCTGAACGCGGCCAGCCTGCTGCACGGCGACTACTGGCCCGGCAACCTGCTCTGGCGCGACGGCACCCTTGCCGGCGTCCTCGACTGGGAGGACGCCGAACGGGGCGACCCGCTCAACGACCTCGGCAACGCTCGGATGGAGATCCTCTTCACGTTCGGCCCCGAGGCGATGCAGACCTTCACCGACCACTACCTCGCCCAGACCACCATCGACACGACCCACCTGCCCTACTGGGACCTCGTCGCTGCCGTCCACCCATGCGGCAGAATGTCCGAATGGGGGCTGGATGCCGACGACGAAGCGCGGATGCGGGATCGGCACGGCTGGTTCGTCGAGCAGGCAATCGCGGACCTGTCACGGATGAGACCCGCTTCTCGCCGCTGATCGATCGACAGGTGCGTCCAGCACGGCCGACGTACTACCGGTGCAGATGCGATGACCGGCTGTCATCCTCTGAGGCTCACCCTCTCTGGCTGGCGCCGTCAGGCGCCAAAGCGCTCGGCCAGCACGCCATGGCGCAGGCCGCGGTCGCTCACGGTGAAGCTCTGCTTACCCAGCTTCTCCATGACCGTTCGAACGATGCAGGCACCGGCGAGGATAACTTCCGCCCGCTTCGGCTGGAGGCCGACAATGGCGCGGCGGGCGTCGGCATCCTGCGACCGATACAGCTCAATCTGACGGTCGATCTCCGCGCGATCAATGACACTGCCCTGGACGACTTCGGGATCATAGGTGGCGAGGCGATGCATGACGGCAGTGATATTCGTCACCGCACCCCCCATCCCGTCCAGTGCGTCGGGAACCGGGCGACCGTCAATGCGCGCGAGGTCGGCCGAGATCGCCGCCATGGCCTCATCCAGCACCTCGGGCGTAATGGCGCGGTCGAGGTTGAAGCGCTCGGTGTACCGCACGGCCCCAACGTCGACGCTGAAGCGTTCGTCGACACTGTCGCCGTGGCCGAAGGTGAACTGGGAGCTGCCTCCGCCAGTGTCAAAGACGACGAGCGAGCCAGCTTGTACGTTGAGTTCAGCGATGGTGGCCAGGTAGGCCAGCCGGCTCTCCTCTTCGCCCGAGATCACCTCGACCCGCACTCCGGTGCGCGCCTGGATGGTGTCGACGACCTCGTTGGCGTTGCCAGCGATCCGCAACGCGGCCGTGCCCACGGCAGCGATCGCCCGCACACCATGCCGCTTCGCTTCCTCGACCATGCCCACGATTGCGGCGATCGCGCGTTCCAACGCGACATCGTTGATCAGACCCTGTTCAGTAACTCCCTCACCAATGCGTGTCATCTCAGCTCGGTCGACGACGGTACGCCACCGTCCGTCAGCATCGCGCTCGCCGATGTGGAACTTGATGGAATTGGTGCCGACGTCGATCACGGCGTAGCGCTCCGGGTCGTCATCGAGCAGGGCCGACAGGCCGCGGAGATAGCTGGTGTTCGTGTAGCCGCCCAGGCCGAGCTCCCGCACTGCCCGGATCACGGCGGCCGCATCTTCCGACTCGACGGCAATCGTGCGGGTGGCCTTGCCGTTCGCCACCACCTCGGACAGCTCCGCCATGCAGCCGCCGACCGTGTAGCGAGCGCGCCGCTTGTGGACCTTCACGACGCGGACTGCCCCACCTGGCGCGGCAAACTGGTCAATGAACTCGTCGAGCGTGTAGCTGTCGCGATCTGGCGTCGCGTTCGGCAGACCCAGCGATTCAAGCACGGTTGCCACGTCGGCTGCTTGCAGTGGAAAGCCAGCCTTCATGATCGGCATCCACTGCTCGAAGGCCATCGGCGTTTACTTCCCGCAGCTCCTTGATATCCATCAGATCATCGCGGATCTTTATATTGCCGCCGGCGGGGGCAATCAGGTAGATCTCGTCGCTCTCCTGGACGCTACTCGGTGCGAGTTGCGCCATCCGCTCCTCTGCGCCTCCGAAATGCCGGCCGAACGAACGCCATTCCCAACGCGGTGTGATTTCGGCCATGGCAACGCCTATCCTCTCACTACGGCTTTCGACCCAATCTGAGTGACGACCTGGCGGGCACGAGGCGCAGGGCCGTCAGCAACTCATCAAGCATTCGTCCTACTGTTACAGCCGGTGACGGACACCCACTCCGCGGCGCCAGCCACCACACCACGAGAAATCAAGACGCAGAGTCCGGGATATCGCCTGAATTTACCAAGCATTGGACGCCGCTTTCCCTGCTTCATCGGGGCTGTAGACGATCTGCAACTGTAGCTTCGCAGGCTGGGGAGAAGTCTTCACAGCCCGGTAACGTGCGGATGACGTTCTCAGCCGGGGCGATCGCACAGGTACACCCGTGGACTACGCCGGTTCGGCTGATGGATCGACTACGTCAGTCGACCCACAATGGTCGCGGCCAGCACAGGTTCGCAGGAACGCAAGCCTGTCATCCACGCCCCCGATCTCTCGACTGGCCCGTTCAGCTTCGTGCACAACACTGAGGAGAACCATTATGTCGCGCTGGAAGTCGCTGGGATCGATCCTGATCGTGTTGAGCCTGCTGCTGGTCGCCTGTGGCGGCGACGACGATGATGACGACTCCTCTCTACCCCCGTCTCTACCGCGGCCTCTACCGCAGGCTCTACAACGGCCTCTCCCGCAGGCTCCCAGGCCAGGCTCTGTGAAGACCTCGACACCTTGCAGAGTGAGATGGCGACGCTGGCCGGGATGACCGCCGAGTCGACGATCGCGGATATCCAGGAGCAGCTAGACCAGATTCGAGCGGCATTTGACTCCGTTGTCGATGCGGCCGGCGAGGTTCGGGACGCTGAGTCAGACAGCCTCGATCAAGCCACGGACAGCCTTGGACAAGCCTTCGACGAGCTGTCTCAGGCAGTGGACGAGATCGGCGATGACATGCCGATGGCCGATGCTCTGGACTCGATACGGGAGGCGGTCTCCGACATTCAAGCGGCCTGGACTGAGGTACGGACCGTGACCGAGTGCCCGTAACGACCCTTCGCTGACGCCACGAGCCATGCAGATCCGCGCCGTGTTGGCGCTAACGCTGGCTCGTGGCCGGCTCCGGCTCGCGATCTCCCTGGTAGCGTCAAGAGTGCTTGCTGCGATGACGTGTAGAGACTATCCCTCTTCGAACATCTCCTTGAGCTTTGCCTCCTGCTCATCCGAAAGGTTGGTGGCGATGACCTCGAACTCCACGCCCCGTAGTGCCTCGGCGACGCGTTCCGCGACGGCTCCGGAGGACAACACGAACAGCGCTGATGTTCCCGGCGTGACCTGCGACTTGACCTGGTTGATGAAGTTGTCGTCGATACCGACATCAGCGAAATGCCCGGCGAGGGCACCGATAGCGGCGCCGATTGCCATCCCCAGAAATGGGATGAAAAACAGCAGCCCGAACAGCAGGCCCCAGAAGGCACCGCTCAATCCGGCGACGGCAGTCAAACCTGACAATTGCTCGGTCTTCGGCTTCTTTGCCCCTTCGGGCCACCGAACGATCGCGGCATCCTGAATCCGGATCAGTTGCTGCGCCTGCAACCCTTTCAAGGTTTCCAGCACCTGATCTGCCTGATTCGGATCACTGAACTTCAGGACGGTGAGTGTTGCCATCCCGCGTACTCCTCTCGCGTGACACAATCCGTGGTCTACGTCCTTTTATGACACGGTCCAGGCGCCGCTGAATCAGTCATCGAGGTGTAGTTCAGGGTCGCAGCCGTTCCGCGTACGGTGACCTGAGCGTCGCCTTCGGCCTGGCGACGGCTGAGGAACGGCTCTGGGCCGATTCGATGCCCAGGGCTGCCTCGACCGGCGGTACCAATGGGTCGAGAGTGCTAGTATGTGATGTCTCAGGTAGCCCATCGACGGGGGACGTTGCCGCGATCACGGCACGTCGCGTGGCGGCCCAGCGATTGTGACGGACGATGACGCAAGCGGCTGACAACCAGTCCCCACGCCGGCGCTCTCGCCGGACGCTGCTGATGGCGTTCGTCGGGATCTGCTTCGCGGTCGTGATCTTCGTCTTCGTGCTACCGCGTGTGATCGACTTTGGCGAGGTGTGGGACGCGTTGCTGAGCCTGTCGTGGCTCGGCGTGGCAGCGTTGGTCGTGGCGGCGATCCTGAATGTCGCGACGTTTGGCCCGCCGCTGATGGCGGCGATGCCCGGCTTGCGCTACTGGCCGTCCCAACTCGCGACGCTCACCTCGACCGCCTCGACCTATATCGCGCCGGGAGGGGCAGCGGTCGGCACGGCCGTCACTTTCGGGATCCTGAGGGCCTGGGGCTTTCCCAAGCGGCGGGTGACGATCGGGTTGGGGTTGTACTCGCTCTGGAGCCAGGCCGCCGTCCTCGGAATGCCGGCCGCGGCGCTCCTGATGCTGACACTCACCGGCAGGCGCGATCCCGTGCTGCAAAGCATCGCGATCATCGGCTTCATCATCTTCTTCGCCGTGCTCGCCGTGCTGGTGATCAGCCTCTGGAGCGAGCGGACGGCGCGGTGGGCCGGCAACTGGGCGGCGGTTGCCCTCTCGGCTGTGCTGACCCGCATCCGACGCAAGCCGGTTGGCTGGGACGGGGAGCACTTCGTGCAGGTCCGCGCCGAGATTCTCGACCTGGCGCGGGCGCGCTGGCACTGGTTAACGCTGGCGACGCTGGCCGGGCATCTGACGGTCTTTCTGGTGCTGGTGGTCGCGTTGCGGGCGGTTGGGATCGAGGGCGATCAGGTCAGCGTCATCGAGGCGTTCGCGGCCTGGACGCTGGCGCGGCTGCTCGGCGCGATCCCGATCGTGCCGGGCGGATTTGGGGTCGTCGATGTCGGCCTGACGGCGGCACTGATCGGCTTCGGCGGCCCCGGTGGCGCCGTGATCACGACGGTGCTGCTCTATCGCCTGTTGACGGTGGTGCCGCCACTCGCCTGCGGAGCGCTGGCGGGCAGCATGTGGCGGAAAGCCCATCCGGGCGCGCTCGATATCGAGGAGGCTGAGTCGCCGGCTTGACCGCAGCGTCGCCCTGCGTCGGCCGCGCGGCAATCAGGCAGGGCGACGCTGCGGCGATCGCCCCTACGCGGGGAGGTCTGCCGAACCACGAAACCGGATAACTGGCTCCAAACGGCGTCAGAGTACTTCGTGACCGTCCAGCCGGCTGTCATGCCGCGCGCCCACGATCCATCCGTTGGATCACCTGGCCGATGTGTTCGATTGCCGTGTTGGTCTCCGGCGACAAGGCGAGCATGAGGTGCGAGATGCCTTCGTCGGCGAACGTCCAGAAGATGTCGGCGATTTCTTCCACCGATCCTCGAATCGGTTCCTCGACAGCGTTCATGTGTCCGATCGGTCCATCCAATTCGACGCGCACCGCCGCAGTCCGTGCCAGCGTCGCGGGATCTCGGCCAACTCGCAGGCAGGCAGCGTCGAGCGCGTCATGCAGCGGCGAAACCTGGTCGGGCGTGCTGCGACCAAACGCAAGGAACCCATGCGACATGTCCGCGTACTGAGCCGTCAGCCGCAGCATGCGAGGAGCGTTCGCGAGAGCGCCAATCAGGATCGGCGGCCCGGTCGTTCGTGGACCGCGCGGACGAAGCTCGCACTCCCGCATCGTATAGAACTCGCCCTGAAAGTCGACCCTGCCCTCACGCAGGAGCGGAATGATGATCTGCAGTGCCTCTTCGAACCGTGCAACCCTCCGTTCCCAGGGAAAGCCGAAGGCGCGATGTTCATGCTCGTCTCCACCGGCACCCAAACCGAGGATGAGACGCCCGCCGCTGATCTCATCGACGGTGTCGGCCATCTTGGCCAGCAGCGCCGGGTTGCGAAACGTGTTGGCCGTGACGAGGTGACCGATCTCGACCCGACGTGTCACCGCCGCAACCGCGGCAAGCAGCGACCAGCCTTCCCAGAATCCCCTGGGCGGATCCCCCTCGAAAAGCAGGTCATCGACGAGCCACAGCGAATCGAGTCCGGCGTCTTCGGCGGCAAGCGCCATCGACTGGAGTTCGCTCCAGCGCGGCGCAGGAGGCTCTGGAGGACCAAACAGCTGCCCCTCCCATTGCGGCAGAAACAGTACCGATCTTCGGTCGCACGAGGGCGCGTTCACTGGTCATGGTGTCGCTCCTTGCGATGATGAACGGTCCACGATGAGCCACGAGTGCGTGAGTCCAGGGTAGGGGTATTGTACGGGTCAGATAGTGGATGTCGATTTCTCGCGAAGGCACGCCCTCGTGCCCAGACCGCCATCGACACAACCCGCCTGCCCTACCTGGACCTCGTCGCTGCCGTCCACCTGTGCGGCATAATGCCAACCGGGGTCCGAACATCGACGATGAAGCTCGAATGAGAGCGTCACGGGTGGTATGTCGAGGACGCGATAGTACGGCTACTGTTACGCCGGGCTACCGGCTAACGTCTCAATCAGACGCCAGCGATCACTCACAGGCTACCGGCAGATCTGGGGAACATGGCATCGTCGAAGTGAATACAAGCGTCTGCTCTTGAGCAAGTCGTTCCTGACTCAGTTCAATTGACCAAAACGTGGACAGCGCGGCGATCAAGTCAGCTACGTCTGTTTGGCCGCAGATCCCAAACCTCAATCAGCAGGAGTTCATCCCCATTGTGGGCGGAGATCTCCCCTTGGGGACTCGACTGACTGGCATCTGATGCATCGACGATTGACCAGCCATCGTCCTCGATACGTTCAAGGAAGAATGCGTAGAGGTCACGGCTGTCGTCGTGGCTGACGTATGCCGCCGCAACCGCAGCGTCAGCATCAATGACGTCACGATTTGCGGGCCCAGATCCCAGAAACTCCAAGCTTTCCGGCAACGAGATGGCAATTGCAGCGGCATCAATCACCGTGGATGTCGCCGTCTCATCAGTCGTTGCGGTGACCGCTGGTTGACGGTCGGCGCTCGCTATTGCGGTCTCGGTCGCCGTCGCCGTAGGCGTGACAATCAACGGTGTGGAAGAAGGAGTGCCTGATGTTCCGAATGAATCCTGCGTCCCACATGCGGTACCGAGCAATGCCACGAGCGCACCGACACTGATGACGACTCGGCGAATCAACGTGCATCTCCTGTCAACAACGGATCGTGAGGAATTCAACGGACTTCGATCGTAAGTGTTATGACCATAACAATTGTTGCCTCAAGGGACGATGAGAGATGGGTCCTGTTCCAGAGACGCCGCTGACGAAGCGCGCTGGAATGCGCTATCTACTTCGTTCTGGACGACTCAACTCACTGATCTACGTTGGCCGATTCAGGCCGAATTTCCTATACTGGTAGACGGATTACACACCCACGGGACAGCATGGGTTGCCTCGCGGTCTGGGACGGGAGCCTGTCTGGCAGGCGGTAGGGAAGACAAGGGCGGTCAAGCGATGGATTTCTCGCTCACGGACGAGCAGATTCAAGTCCGCGACATGGTCCGCGAGTTCGCGCAGCGCGAAGTCGCTCCGTACATTCAGGAGTGGGAAGCCAAGCAGGAGTTCCATCCGGAAGTGCTCAAGCGGATGGGCGAGCTGGGCATCCTCGGCCTGCCGATCCCCGAGCGCTACGGCGGCGGCGGCTTCGACTACGTCTCGTTCGCGCTGGCCTGCGAGGAGCTTGAGTACGTCGATACGTTCATGCGGGTCGTGATGAGCGTGCATGTCGGCCTCAACAGCCTGGCGATGCACCAGTGGGCGACCGAGGAGCAGAAGCAGCGCTGGCTGACGCCGCAGGCGGAGGGCACCAAGCTCTGCACGTTCGGGCTGACCGAGCCGGCTGCGGGTTCGGACGCCGGGAACGTTCAGTCGACGGTCGTCAAGGATGGCGATTCGTACATCCTGAACGGCGAGAAGATGTGGATCTCGCTGGCCGATGTGGCCGACCACTTCCTCGTCTTCGCCAGCATCGACAAGTCGAAGAAGCACAACGGCCTCTGCGCGTTCGTCCTCGAGCGCGGGATGCCCGGCTTCACGACCGGCACGATCAAGGGCAAGCTGGGCGTACGGGCCGGCAACACCGGCTGGCTGGCGTTCAACAACGTGCGCGTCCCGGCCGAGAACATGATCGGCGAGGAGGGCGAGGGCTTCAAGATCGCGATGTCGTGCATCGACCAGGGGCGCTTCACGGTCGCGGCCGGCGCGGTTGGGCTGGCGAAGGCGTCGCTGGACGCCAGCGTCAAGTACTGCCACGAGCGCGAGGCGTTCGGGCAGGAGATCGGCAAGTTCGAGCTGATCCAGCAGAAGATCGCCTACATGGTGGCCGGGATCGAAGCGTCGCAGCTGCTGGTGATGAAGGCGGCCGAGCTGAAGAACCGGGGCATCCGCAACACGAAGGAGACCTCGCTGGCCAAGTGGTACGCCTGCGATGTGGCGCTGAAGTCGGCTGACGAGGCGATCCAGGTACATGGCGCGTATGGCTACTCGAACGAGTACCCGGTCGAGCGCTACATGCGCAACGCCCGTGGCGCGGTGATCTACGAAGGCACGCGGGAGATCCACCAGCTCGTCCAGGCGTCCTACGCGCTGGGCTACCGGGTCGACAAGCCGCTGCGCTGCCCGCAGCCGCCGGCCCAGGCGTTTGAGAAGGAACTGGTGACGGCGTAGGTCGCCGGACGGTGAATCGGGAATCGTTGTTCGGGAATCGAGGTTGTCTCGCAGACATGATCTATTCGAGCCCGATTCCGATTCCCGATTCCGAACAAGATTCCCGAACACCGGCCAGCCGCTTGCGCTGGCCGTTGTCACGCTACCGATCTGACGCCCGGTCTACGGGCTGGAAGGACACTCACTGATGGGTAAGACAGTCATTCTCGGCGGCGCGAGGACTCCGTTTGGGCGGATGAGCGGCGGGCTGGCCGATAAGAAGGCGATCGAGCTTGGCGCGATTGCGGGGAACGAGGCGGTCAAGCGGGCTGGAATCGAGCCGGCTGAGCTGGACCACATCATCATGGGCCAGGTGCTGCAGGGCGGCGCGGGGCAGAACCCGGCCCGGCAGGTCGGCTTCAAGATGGGGCTGGACAAGGAAGTCACGGCCGACACGATCAACAAGGTCTGCGGCAGCGGGATGCGGGCGGTCACGATGGCCGATGTCTTCATCCGCTCGGGCGAGTACAACACTGTCCTGGCCGGCGGGATGGAGAGCATGACGAACGCTCCGTACGCGCTCGACAAGGCGCGTGGCGGCTACCGGCTCGGCAACGGCGTGCTGATCGACCTGATGGTCCACGACGGGTTGACCGACGCCGTCATGAGCTGCCACATGGGCACGCATGGCTCGACAGTCGCGGCCGAGTGTGAGTGCAGCCGCGAGGCGCAGGACGCCTACGCCTTCCGCAGCCACAAGAACGTGATCGCCGCCTACGAGTCGGGGACGATGCAGGAAGAGATCGTGCCGGTCGAGCTGAAGGACCGGCGTGGCAACGTGACGATCGTTGACCGCGACGAGTCGCCGAGGGCCGACACTTCGCTCGAAGCACTCGCCAAGCTGCGGCCGGCGTTCGACCCGGAGGGCAGCGTGACGGCCGGCAACGCGCCGGGCGTCAACGACGGCGCGGCGGCGCTGGTCGTCACCAGCGAGGAGTACGCCAGGGAGAAGGGGACTCAAGCCGCTGGCGACGATCATCGCCCACGGCACGAGCGCCTGGGATGTTCCCTACCTGGCCTACGTGCCGGAGATGGCGGCGCGTGATGCGCTCAAGAAGGCGGGCATGACGATCGAGGAGATGGACGTCGTCGAGATCAACGAGGCGTTCGCCAGCGTCGCGCTGATCGCCTCGGCCCGGCTTGGGATCGACCCGAACGAGCGGGTCAACCCGAACGGCGGCGCGATCGCCCTCGGCCACCCGATCGGCGCGTCCGGCGCACGGCTCGTCCTGACGCTCGCCCACGAGTTGCGCCGTCGCGGGGGAGGCTACGGCCTGGCCGCGATCTGCTCCGGCCTCGCGCAGGGGGACGCGATCATTATTAAGGTGGATGCGGCGTAGCGAAGGTAATAGATGGCAGGTCTCAGGGGTGTTGCGTCCGCGAGTTCGCGGACGCAACACCTCTGACTCCTAGCGTGTAACGAGCGCAGCTTCCTGTCGACGTCGTTGACGCGCCCGCACGACAGTCATGAGCCGCATACCAGGCCGCAAGAAGATCTTCTGAAACCAACTCGACTGAAAGACGGTCGACACCGGGGATGTCATTGTTGGGGTCGGCGGCGGCGTCCGTTGCGCCTCGCGTCGATGGCGATGCTCTTGCCGCACTGCTCGGAGGTCATCTTTCGAATTGAGCAGCCGTTTGAAGTTCACCTTGATCGTCAAGCCGATCAGTTGGATGCCGACGGCGACGAAGGTCAAGGCAGTCAGCAGCCAGACGACTCCCAATTCCGCATCACCCAACGACTTCGATCGCACACGGGCGAGTTGCTGCAGCAACCGTAAGATAGTAATCATGTCGCCTCCTGATCCCGTCAACGGGATGGGCAGCTGATCACGAACCGCTGGCATCACCAGTCGACCGGCCACAGGGCATGTGATCGCACATACATTAAAGACGCTGTTGGCGAAGTCCGGATCACCCAACTGGTCGCAGATGCAGGTCGCAGGTATCCTGAGTGGCACAGACAGGCTCGTAGCGCGGTGCTCCGGGCCGTGTGATGCGTCATGGTGGGTGCTACGTGAGGACGCAGACCGGCCACAACTCACCGAACGCGCTGCACGACCTCGGTGAGAGGCTGGCCCTGAGATCGTCTGTCTCTATCCAACGATGTCTCTTGAGACTGCACCAGCACCTACGAGATGACACTGAACCCATGGAGGAACGATGGCAACCAGCCCACTTCGCCCCTACAAAGGCACGACCCCGACGGTCGCCGACGATGCGTTCATCGCCGACAACGCGGTCATTACCGGCAACGTCGAGATCGGGAGCGGGTCGAGCGTCTGGTTTGGGGTCGTGATTCGTGGGGATAGCTCGAAGATCACGATTGGCGAGCGCAGCAACGTCCAGGACGGGACGATCATCCACTCTGACGAGGACGCGCCGACGACGATTGGCAACGATGTCACGATCGGGCACCGCGCGATTGTCCACGGCTGCACGGTCGGCGATGGCGCGCAGATCAGTATGGGGGCGATCGTTCTCTCGCACGCGACGATTGGCGCGGGGGCAATCGTCGGGGCTGGGGCGCTGGTTCCGGAAGGTGCGATCGTCGAGCCCAACACGATCGTGATGGGCGTCCCCGCCAAGCCACGTCGCGCGGTCACTGACGAGGATCGGGCGCGGACGATCGAGGCGGCGCGGCACTACAGCGAGCTCGGACAGGAATACTCCGCCGAGTAGCCCGCCACAACGACGGCACGTCGATGCGGGCGACGGCTTCCCTGTCGTTCTTACCCTCTCCTTAGGAGAGTCCTTCGCTGCGGCTCAGAACGACAGAAGTTGAGCGACTCGCCCCGTTCCCGATCTGAGAACTTCATCCAGCATGTTAACCACCGCAACGTCGGCTGTGGGAATTCAACACAAGGGGCCGCGTACATCCCGCACATACAACCTGATGGCTGATTCACCGCCAGCCTGCCTCACCGTACGATAGCCACATTGCGGAGAATTCCGGAATTCATCCTCGGCGTGCCGCCGCACGACCCTCAGGTTCCTGGTGGCACGAATCGAGATCGGCCCGGACTCGCGGCCGATTCACACGTGCGCGTCGAAGGGTCGAGCGTCAGGACGGACATTTCGGTCGGAAGGGCATCGCGATGACTGAGCCCGAACTATCCGGCTGGCGACGAACGGCAGCCCGATTGCTGCCAATCCTCGACTGGGCGCCGAGGTACGATCGTGCCTGGCTGCGCGCCGACCTCATCGCGGGGCTGACGGTCGCGGCACTCGTGGTTCCCAAGAGCCTGGGATATGCGGGCATCGCGAACGTGCCCATCGAGCACGGGTTGTACGCCGCGGCAGCCGGGACGATCCTGTACGCGCTGTTTGGCACGTCACGTCAGATCTCCACGAACCCAAGCTCGAGTCTGGCTGCGGTCGCGGCGAGCGCACTGGCGCTGTCCGGCATCGCGGGAGACGAGGATACCGTCGCGTTCATCTCCGGCATCGCCCTCCTCAGCGGCCTGATCTTTCTGGTGATGACGATCTTCAAGATGGGATGGATCGCACAGTTTATCTCTCGTCCGGTTATCGTTGGATTTCTGTGCGGAGCGGCGCTCGATGTGACCGTCGGAGAACTCAGGAAGCTCACCGGCACCGAGGCCAGCGGCGACAATGCCTGGCAGGAGTTCTGGTCGTGGCTGTCCGGCCTCGGCGACGTGCATCGCACAACCCTGCTCGTTGGGGGACTCGCGCTGGTTGCCCTGTTTGGGTTGAGAGCGGTTGTCCCCAAGCTTCCAGGGACATTGTTCGTCGTTGTAGGCGGGCTCCTGGTCTCCGTGCTCTTCGACCTCGACACGCGCGGCGTCTCACTCGTCGGCGACGTTCCTCGCGGTCTTCCTTCCGTCGTGATCCCAGATATGGGCCTGATCGTCGATAACGCCGCCTATGCCGGCATTGCCGCGTTGGCGATCGTCATGATCGGCTTTTCGCAAAGTGCGGGAGACGCTCGCGCATTCGCTACCAAGCATCGCTACCGCGTCGACATCAACCAGGAATCGCTCGCACAGGGCGCGGCCAACATCGGGTCCGGGCTGTTCCAGGGGATTCCTGTCTCGACAAGCCTTTCGGCCAGTTCGCTGAACGACAATGCGGGCGCGAAGAGCCAACTCGCGTCGCTGATCACCGGCGGCATGGTCGTTCTGACGATGCTGGTCTTCGCGCCGCTGTTCTCCGACCTGCCCACGCCAGTTCTCGCGGCGGTGATCATCGATGCGGTTCTGATGGGGATGATCGACATACCCGAATTTCGGCGGATGTTCCATGTCAAACGTGTGGACTTCTGGATCTCGATCGCCGCGATCGTTGGCGTTCTGTTGGCGGGCGTGCTGGCGGGGATCGTGATCGGCGTCATCCTGTCGGTCGGCTGGCTGGTCCAGACGGTCACCACGCCGGCGATGCCGGTCCTTGGCCGCGAACGTGGAACGCATGTCTTCCGGGAGATCGAGCTCTACCCCGAGGACGAGCAGATTCCCGGGCTGCTCGTGCTGGGCCTCGACGGCGGGCTATTCTTTGCGACGGCCGAGGCCGTTGGCGATCGCCTTCGCGAACTGACGCGGGAATGTCAACCTCCCCCAACGACGATCGTTCTCGACTTCCGAAGCGTCATTCAGATCGACTCACAGGGATCGGCACAGCTACGGGAGATGCTTCACTTCGCACGCGTGAATGAGATGACCTTGCAGCTGGCGCGCGTCAAGCCGCGGGTCATGGAGGTCCTGATGCGTGATGGCGTCGTCGATGAGATCGGCGCCGACAACATCCACGAGAGCTTAAACGACGCGGTGCTGGCATACCTCAGTCTCACGCGCCGCCCAGCCGCATGACGTGTGGTTCCCGCCGGAGCACCGTTGCCCAGATCGCGCCTCGGTCGCAGCCTGACTCCCTCGGCTCGCGCAGTCTCACGCGCGGATCGGTGTGTCGCCCGTTCAGCTACGGCGCGCAGACGCGAGGTGGCGGAGCAAGGGCGGAACTGACGTTCGTGCTCGCGGAGGGCACCGCCATCACCAGCGAATCGAACGCAATCACTCCCTGAGTCGTCGCGACATCAGCGGAGAAGTCCTCGACGAGTTGGGAGATCGAAACGTTCATCTTCCGAGTTGGTATAGATTCCATCCCACAAGCGTATCCAGAATCGCTGCGAGTGCATAACACCCTCCTCGCGGCGCGACGCCTGTTCGACGCGCAAGGCTTCGTCACTGTCCGAGAGGGGCTGCGGACAGTGATCGTCCTCCATGACCTGCCAACCACTACCTGACTGGCCAGATGGCTCACCATGCGTCGCGTCGAGCGCGGCCGGGACGAGCGCGCCATTCATGACACGATCTCCTCAAACCGAACCTTTCACCCGCTCCATGTATAGGTTTAGTAGACGAACTCATCGACGGTCACACCATCTCAGACACCGGATGGGATGACACGCGCGTGGACTGAAGACGGGAGGGGCAAGAGCATCCATCCACATCAGAGACACCGATGTCCCGTTGACCTGGATCGACAGGAACCTGGATCGGAGTAACAACATGCATCGCACCGCCCCGATTCGCGTCATCGCTGCCTGCATCGTCGGTTTCATCGCGGCAATCGCGCTCGTCGCGCCGGCCCTTGCTGACAAGCCCAGCAGCGATCAAATCGATGATACGTTTCCTGAGGAAGTGTGCGGGCTGCCACTGACCACGCATGTCGCCGGTACCGTTCAGTCGTCCAGTGGCAAGGTACAGATCCATCTTACCGTGACCTGGTCGAACGCGACCGGCGACGCGATCGTGATTCAGATTCGCAACATGATCAAGGAACTACAGATCCGTCGACCATGGCGATGGCACCTGGACGTTTACCTACGCCAACGTCGGGCAGCGAGACAAGATCCGCGTCGGGAACCAGACCGTGTTTCTCGAAGCCGGGCGGCTCGTGTATCAGGACACGATCTTTCTCGGAGACCTGACCACCGACGCCGACGACGTCTTCCTTGGCAGCGAGATCCTCACGATCAGCGGACCACGGACCGAGGATGAGACGCTGCTTTGCCAGGTCGTCATGCAGGAACTCGGTTAGTCCGACGGCTAGCGTATGCTGGGTCCACGCCGAGTCCTACGCGTCAGCCATCCTCCGTTCAGGCGATGGATCACCCCTCTCCTGCGGACCAACAGACCCGTTCGCCCGACCAATACATTGGCCCAGGTAGCGACTACGGAAGCCGAACAGATCCACGCACAATGTCGTATGGACGGAGGTAGGCGGCATGGCCGTCGACGAGCGCACCGCCATCGCTCAGCTCCAGCGCGGAGAGATCCGCGGGTTGGATGCGCTGATGCTCATCTATCAGGTGCGTGCGCTACGGGCCGCGTTTGTCGTCACACGTGACCTCACGCTGGCCGAGGACATCGTGCAGTCGGCGTTCATCCACGCCTATGAGCGAATCGAACAACTCGATACCACTCGGTCGTTCGGTCCCTGGTTCCTTCGCAGTGTCGTCAACAGCGCCATTCGGGCCGCCGAGGACAGAGACGATTTGAATCCCTGGAAACGTCCAACGATCGAGACCGCACCCGTATCGACGCCAATGATATCGACAGATCGAAGCCGGACCCAGAGTCGCTCATCCTCGCTGCAGAGACAAACGATGAACTCTGGCAGGCACTGGACCGGTTACCACCTGCCCAACGCGCGGCGGCGGTCCTGCGCCTCTATCTTGAGTTGCCCGAGGCAGAGACGGCTCAACAGCTCGGCATCCCGCTGGGCACAGTCAAGTCGCGGGTCAACGCCGCCCGGACGCGGCTGAGAATCGTCCTCGGACGTCCACCCGATCGAATCGATTCGCCAATCAGCGTCCTGCCGGCAGCGTCGCCGGACGAGACGTACCAGTCGGGGAAGGAGGCGCGGCGATGAACAACGTCCCGTTCGTTCCGCGCTCCCTGGCTGGCCGCAAGATCCACAACCTCGCTCGTCGCCACGTGCGCGACGATCACGACCTGCGCGCTGCCGTCCACCGTGCACTCGCCGAGCGACGCGGCTCAACTGGGCCGGTCACGGACGACTGGACGCGCCCAGCACTCGACACACGACGACGCGTGACCCCGCCAACGCCGGCGGACCAGGAAAGTGATGCAACGATGCAACCAATCAACGGGACACCGGCTGACGTCCCAACTCCACTCCACGAGCGCCGCTGGCCCCGCGAGGCACTCAAGTTCGTCGCGGCTGCTATCGCGATCGCCATCATCGGCACGCTCCTCGTACTTCTGTTACGCGACACGGATCCGAACGATCAATCCAGCGTCCCTGGCGTAGCAGGGCCTGAGGCAACCGCAACAACGCAAGCCAGCCCGACCATCGACGCGACCGCTGCGCGTCAGGCTACACGACAGACGGCGCAGCAGGTGTTAACCGCAACCGCTGCGAGCGATGACGCCATTGCGGCCGCCACTGCCACGGCCTTCGCAAGGCTGCCTATGCCGGGGGAGGTCGTTGCAACCATTCCCGTCGGCAACGATCCACAAGCGATTGCCACGACTGATGGAACCCTCTGGATCGCCAACTCTGGCGATGGAACGGTCTCGCGCATCGATCCTGCCACGAACGAGGTTGTGGCAACGGTAACGATTGGATCAATCGGGGGCGAGTACGGATCACCGAAATACATTGCCGCGCACAACGGCCAGATTTGGGCAACCAACGACGCCGAGGGTACGGTCGTGCGAATTGACCCAGCCACGAACCAGGTGGTCCAGACCATCTCCGTGCCGTTGCGCGGATTCGGCCGGTTCTTCCACGGGTTGATGGTCGATGACAGTGGCCTGTGGATCTCAGATGGCGAGACCGATGTCCTGCACATCGACCCCCAGACCGGCGCACTCCTGGCGACCATCCCTGTCCTGGGGTCGAACGTCATCGCGGCCGGATTCGGCTCGGTCTGGGTCGTGGCCGAGTATGATTCCGCCGTCATGCGCATTGACCCGACGAGCAATCAGATACTCAACGAAATCACCTTGGACGCCAGTCGCCCTCTGTTTGTTGCGACTGGAGCCGGCGCGGTTTGGGTGTCCGATTACGATGCGCAAACCATCACACGCATCGATCCAGCGACCAACACGATCGTAGCGAAGATCGAGACGGGCTTGGAGAGCACACACGCGATCTACGCGGCATCAGGCGGCGTCTGGGTCAGCGCGATCATCTCAGCGGGCGTAGTGATGATCGACCCAGCCACTAACCAGTCCAGTGGCGCTGTCGACACCGACCATGGTGGCAGTTGGGGCAGCGCTGAACTAGACGGATCGATCTGGGTGCTGCACGGCGAGGACAACGTCGTAACACGCATCGACAAGATGCCATAACGACACTCGAACTGGGTGACCCCGTCTAGCGCATCTGCTGCATCGAAAGGAACGCGCAATGTTCAGCATCGTTCGATTTCGGATTCTGCTCCTGTCGCTCGTCGTGCTGATCGCGTTGAGCGGGCTCTCCACCGTCGCGGCAGGGCAACCAACGCAGGCAAGCGGCGAGTTCACCACGACATCGGTCACCTTCAACAGCAGCCGCGAGGTCGGCAACATGACGATCTTCGACCTGACGGCAACAGTAACCTACACCGGCACGTTCAGCGGAACCTCGGTTGTGCGTGGTGACTTGAGCATTCATGCTGACGGAAGCGCGCACCTGAACGGCACGGAGACCTTTACGGGAACCGTGGACGGCGCTCCTGGAACGTTGACCTGGAAGCTCACTCTGGGATCGACAACGACCGGCGACTACCACGCGACCGCCGTCATCAGAAGCGGGACCGGAGAACTCGCAGGGCTTACAGGCACGTTCCATCAGGACGGGGTGGTGTTTGGTCAGGGTCCGTTCGGAACCTACACCGGCAAGATCCGCTGACCGAGACCGTCACGGACGTGAGATCCGAGAATTCAACGCTGCTGTCCACCACGTCACCACGGAGACATGGTGGACAGCACAGAGGGCTTGCGGGGAGGTTGTGAGTACATGCTGTTCAATGACGAGCGTCTTGACATCGCGGCGTACCGGGCAGCATATATGCGAAGTTGGCCGAACTACCCACCCGAACGGATCGGCGGCGCGACCGCTGATGCGTTTGGGAACACCCCGAGATGGCAGATGCGCTCGCGGCACTGGTATGCAGTGGAGTGAAGACGGCGACATCGGGACTCCTGTGGGGTTACGATGCTGAAGGCGAGCCGTTGCCAGCGGTCGGCGACCTGTCGATCGTCCTCGACGGACGCGGCCGGCCGGTCTGTACGATCGCGTTCACGCACATCGACATCGTGCCGTTTGATGGCATCGACGCGCAACTGGCCTGGGAGTATGGTGAAGGTGAGCGCACGCTGGCCTGGTGGCGCGAGCAGCTGTGGAGCTATTACGTCGCGGAGTGTGCTGACCATGGCTGGCAGCCTGGCCAGGACATGCCGCTGGTATGCAAGCGCTTTCGCATGATCTGGTGAGTAACCCTTGAGGTCGTGCGTCCTACAGGACGATCCCCATGACCAACGTGGTCTGATGTCTGACTTCGCAGGGACTGGACCGAGGAAGGACGCTTAGCCAATGGCACTAGCGACCGTCACCCTGCGTCCCGTGAGTCGGGACAATATCAGTGCCGTCTGCCAGTTGCGGGTCGCTGATGACCAGGCGGACTTCGTGGCGACAAATGCCCGCTCGATTGCGGAGGCCTATGTCGAACCCACCTTTCGTCCATTCGGCATCTACGCCAACGATGAGTTGGTAGGGTTCACGATGTATGGCTTCGATGTCCGTGTGGGCCGCTGGTGGGTCGTCCGGCTGATGATCGACGCGCGCTACCAAGGGCGCGGGTACGGGCGACGGGCGATGGAGTTGTTGTTGCCGCTGATGCTCGCGCAGGAGGGAATGGACGAGATCGTCACCAGCTTTGTCCCCGGCAATGCTCCAGCCGAGCGACTGTACCGCAGCCTCGGCTTCGAGGACACTGGTGAGATCGAGGACGATGAACCGGTCCTGCGCTACGTGGTTCGGTCATAGAGAGTCGCAAAACGTCCGTTTCGCATGCTGAAGCAGTACCGCTGACAAAGTCGCAGTAGTTGTTTCCCGCGCATGACGACACAGCACTGTGTCGTCATGATCGTGCTGATCCTCGCCTTATGAGTCGAGCGCTATGCGTGTCAGCTGTCGCTGCTCCAGCGATCTCAGAGCAAACGCCGGAAGGGTTGCGGCAACCAGTTGGCGGCGCGGGTGGGGAGCCGGGCGGGTCTTCCAACGTGTCGGGGCAAGCGGCCCCAACGACCCGCCCCTACTGATCGCGAGCGAAGCCGCATCGTATCTGACGGTTGCTCTCAGACCATCCTCCAGTTCCGCGTACGCCGCTGACCGGTCGCACGTTGAAGGTGGCCGTCGTGGCTACAGCTTTGCAATGCATCTGGTATCTCTACGTCACGCTCAGGTCCTCTTGCGACGCAATCAACCTATGTCCTGCATCCTGACGGCGAGACGATCGAGTGACCGCCGCTCAGGGCGCTCGTCCCTTCCCGACACAAATCTGCGAGAGGGACGACGCGCGATGAGCCCTTCCGACATGACGAAACCGGGCTTGCCAACGATGCTGATATCCTCGAATGGATCGCCAAACACGCCGATCAGGTTGGCTCTCTTGCCGGGCGCGAGCACTCCCACGTCAGTGCGGCCCATCAACGCAGCCGCCGAGCTCGTCGCCGCCTGCAGGACGCGGACGGCGGCGATACCCGACTGGACCAGCCGGTACAGCTCACGCGACTCATCTCGGCCGGGGATCAGTCCGGGAAGAATCGGCTGCGGCATAATCGTCAGCTGCGTGAGGTCAATGACCTCGGCCATGGACGGCCGAGTCACCGACCTCCCCATGGCTGTGATCCAGCCGTCTTCGACCAGGATCTCGGTTCCAGCGAGTCGCGTGTCTGCAACACCATCAAAGACGTTGCCGCAGATCAGTACCGTTGCCATTACATGACCCCTTCGCCGCTCAGCCAACGGCAGATCTCCGCCGGGTATGCCACCAGCCTGATGATCGTGCCGTGCCGTAACTCAGCGCGGGACACAGGACTGCTCTCATCACTCGAAGGTGGCTACGACCGTGTTGTCAGGTCCGAGCTGGACCGAGTCCAGTCATCGCACGCGGTCATCACGCTATCCAGTCAAGCGTTCTGAACCCGACGATACTCGCTTCCCGCTGCTGTTTCTGCGGTCAGGTGGTGGTAGATTGGGGTGGCAGTTTTCGAAACAGGGCGGAATGACCACGCGGATGCCGATCTGGCGGATCGATGGGCGGCGTCTTCACTCACGTCACTCTCGGATGGGGACGCGTCCGACCCTTGGGCGACGATGCGGCGCGCCTGCTCGGCTCGACCGCATCAACTATCATTTCCCTGGCGCTGGCCGATGGTCCTGCCGGGCCTCGAACGATTAGTGGGCGAACCCGGAGTACGAGCAGAAGCAGCGGCACATGCGCGAACCGTGTGCCGTGTTCGTCGAGGCGGACAGGGATGGAGGGACGATGGCAGTTCGAATCGAACGCGACGGGGCGGTCGCAGTCGTCACGATGAGCAGACCGGAGGCGTTCAACGCCTTCAACACCGAGCAGCTACGCGCGCTGCGTGACGCGGTCGCCGAGGTCTCAGCCGATCGCGAGGTTCGGGCAGTTGTCCTGACCGGCGAGGGTCGGCGGGCGTTCGCGTCGGGAGCGGACATCAAGGAGATGTCGACGATGCGGCCGAGTGAGGGGCTGATCTTCGGTCAGCTCGGACAGTCGGTGACGGCGGCCATCGAGGCGTCGCCGCAGCCGTGGATCGCGGCCATCAACGGCTACGCGCTCGGGGGTGGCTGCGAGATGGCGCTGGCCTGCGACATCCGCCTCGCGAGTGAGAACGCTGTCATCGGCCAACCGGAAGTGACGCTCGGCATCCTGCCAGGCTGGGGCGCGACCCAGCGGCTGCCGCGCCTGGTCGGCGCCGGGCTTGCCAGTGAACTGATTCTGACCGGACGACGCCTCAGAGCCGATGAAGCGCAGCAGATCGGCCTCGTCAACGCCGTCTACCCGCAGGACGACCTGCTGCCGAAGGCGACAGAGATGGCGCGGACAATCGCCGCCAACGCGCCACTGGCTGTCAGCGCGAGCAAGCGCGCCATCCTGCTATCCCGCGATGTGGACCTGACGACCGGCCTCGCCTATGAAGCACAAACGTTTGGACTGTTGTTTGATTCAGATGACCAGAAGGCCGGGATGACGGCGTTTCTTGAAAAGCGAACCGGGGAGTTTGAGGGGAAGTGAGATCGGGATTCGGGATACGGGACACAGAGGGTTTGGAGGCAGCATTTCCGTTCAACTCCCCCGAATCCCGTATCCCGTATCCCGACCAAGGAGGACACGTTGAAGATACTCGTCGCGGTTAAGCAGGTGCCGGATCCGAATGCGATCCGGTTCGATTCGTCGGGGGCGTTTGCGGCCAGCACGCCGCGGGTTGTGAATGAGTATGACGGCTACGCGCTCGAAGAGGCGATCAAGACGAAGGAGGCCGGCAAGGCTGACGAGGTCGTTGTCCTCTGCGTCGGGACGGCCAACGCGCGGGATGCCATCCAGCGCGGGCTGGCGATGGGGGCCGATCGCGGCATCCTCGTCCAGGCCAGTGAGTCGGACCTGACGTCGATGGCGGTCGCGTCGATCGTCGCCTCCGAGGCGCGCGAGGGCGGCTACGACCTGATCTTCGTCGGCCAGGAGTCGAGCGACGGTGGCACCGGCAACACCGGCCCGCAACTTGCCGCGCTGCTGGACGTTCCGCTCGTCTCGAACGTCGTCGCGTTCGAGGCCGACGGCGGCACGCTGACGCTCCAGCGCGAGGTCGAGGATGGCCGCCACATCGTCGAAGTCACGCCACCAGCCGTCATCTGCGCGCTGACCGGTCTCAATGAGCCGCGCTCTCCATCGCTGAAGGGCATCATGGCGGCCCGCAAGAAGCCGATCGAGGAGAAGTGCATCGGCGGCTACGACACGCCCGAATCGCAGACCGAATGGGGACGCCTCTACAGCGAGCAGCGCACCGTCCAGGCAACCATTATCCAGGGCGACGACCCCGAAGCGGCTGCCAAGCAGGTGGTTGAGTTGTTGAAAGAACGGAAGCTAATCTGATTGATGCATGGTGCGTTGGTGAGGACCTGACTGCCTGCCCTGTCATCCTGAGCCGCAGCGAAGGATCGCCAAGCGCAAGAGACAGGAGCGCGCCGATCGGCGGTGGAGGTTCATCCGTCCGAACTTCCCATGTCGTGAGGGCCAGGAGATCCTTCGCTGCGGCTCAGGATGACAGGGCAAGGGCTACGGTCCTCACCAACGGATCACGGATCACGCTCAGCATCACGCATCACGGGAGGCTGAATGGCATCAGGAGTACTCGTCATCATTGAAACGAGCGCCGGGCAGGTACGCGAGACGGCGTTGGAGTTGCTTGGGCCGGCGCGGGAGGTCGCGAACGGCGGGCAGGTCGCGGCGGTTGTGATCGGGAGCGGCATCGAGGCAGTGGCAGGCGATGTCGCAGGCCGGGGCGCGGACCGGGTGCTGTTCGTTGACGCACCGGCGCTGGAACGCTACACGACCGATGGCTACACGAAGGCGATTGAGGCGGCGATTGCGGCAGTCGATCCAGCCGTCGTCCTCTTCCCCGGCACGACAGCCGGGCGCGACCTGGGGCCGTACGTTGCGGCTCGGGCTGGGGCGACCTGCCTGTCCGACTGCACGAAGCTGCGCTGGGAGGACGATGGGCTGGTCGCGACCCGCCCGGTCTACCAGGGCAAGATGCTGACTGATGTCCGCGCACAATCGGGCGAGCGCTCGTACGCCGTCATGCGTGGCGGGGTCGCGCCGGTTCCTGCGTCGTCGGGCAGCGGTAGCGCCGAGGTGCTGGCAGTCGAGATCGCTGAGAGCGACCTGCGCGTCAAGCTGAAGGATGTCGCCGAGAAGCCGACAGGTGGGGCGAACCTGGAGGGGGCCGAGACGGTCGTCGTCGGTGGCCGTGGACTCGGCAGCGCTGAGGCGTTCGGGATGATCGAGGAGTTGGCCGCCGCGCTCGACGCGCCGGTCGGCGCGACTCGGGCGGTGACCGACCTCGGCTGGCGCCCGCACTACGAGCAGATCGGCCAGACCGGGAAGACGGTCCGGCCGAAGCTCTACATTGGCGCTGGCGTCTCTGGCGCGGTCCAGCACACGGTCGGCATGCAAGGCTCGGAGACGGTCGTTGTGATTAACCGCGACCCGGATGCGCCGATCCTGAAGCTGGCGGCTGTCGGGGTCATTGGCGATCTGAATGAGCTATTGCCGGCGCTGACGAAAGAGATCAAGGCGGCGCGAGGGAAGTAGCGACGTTGTCGAGGACCGTCACCCTTGGATTGTCATCCTGAGCCGCAGCGAAGGATCGCTTAACCTTGACGAGCGATTAGCGAATGAGGACCGGGGCGTTCGACCGTCTAGCGACGCACTCCTGTCATTTGCGCCAGGCGATCCTTCGCTGCGGCTCAGGATGACAATCCAAGGGTGACGGTCCTCGTCGACAGTGTACTCATCACGAAAGGGCTTCCGTGGAAGACGAGAAATTCGACGCGATCGTGGTTGGGGCCGGGCCGGCGGGAGTTGCGGCGGCGCTGACGATGGCGCGGGCGGGGCTGGAGGTCGTCGTTCTGGAGCGCGGATCGTTTGCCGGCGCGAAGAACGTGATGGGCGGCATCCTCTACTCGCAGCCGACGGCCGAGATCGTGCCGGACTTCTGGGACGAGGCGCCGATCGAGCGGCCGATCATCGAGCAACGCTACATGCTGCTGACAGAGGACTCGCACATCAGCCTCTCGTATCGCACCCAGGCGTTCGCGGATGCCCCCTACAACTCGTTCACCGTCCTGCGTGCCGACTGGGACCAGTGGTTCGCGGCCAAGGCTGAAGAAGAAGGCGTCTTCATCATCCCCGAGACGGTCGTCGTCGATGTGATCTGGCGCGACGGTCGAGTCGTCGGCGTCCAGACCTCGCGAGAGGACGGCGACCTCTACGCCGATGTCGTCGTGATCGCCGACGGCGCGAACTCGCTGCTGGCGCTGGCGGCCGGGATGCACAAGGAGTGGCAGCCGAAGGAGCAGGCGCTCGTCACGAAGGAGTTGATCCGGCTCGGCGAGGATGTCGTCAACGACCGTTTCAACGTCCAGGACGGTCGCGGGGTCGCGATGGAGATCTTCGGCCAGTCGACCAGCTACCTGCTCGGCTACGGCTTCATCTACACCAACAAGGACAGCGTTTCGATCGGTAGCGGAGCGCTGCTATCGGACCTGATCGAGTCGGGCATCAACGTCAACGACATGCTGGAGCGGTTCAAGGCGCACCCGTCGATTGCTCCGCTGCTGGCCGGCGGTGAGACGATCGAGTACGCCGCGCACCTGATCCCGGAAGGTGGCTGGAACTCGCTGCCGACGCTCTACATCGACGGCGCGCTGGTCTGCGGCGATGCGGCGATGCTGGTCAACCCGCTCAACCGCGAGGGCTCCAACTTCGCGATGATCTCGGGCCGGATGGCCGGTGAGACGATCGTGCGGGCCAAGGAGCGTGGCGACTTCTCGGCCGCGACGCTCTCGTACTACCGTGAGCTGCTGGATGACTCGTTCATCATGAAGGATCTCTACAAGATCCGCAACGTGACCGAGTTCGCCCACAGCCGACCGTACCTGCTGACCGACGTTCCGGAGGCGATCTCGCAGACGCTGCGCGAGTACCTGCGGGTCGACAGCGTCTCGAAGAGCGCCAAGCAGGCGTCGATGCTCAAGACGATGCGGGGCGCGTTCCCGCTCGGTCGGACGCTGCGTGACGCGCTGGATGCGCGCAAGGTTCTCACGTAGTCGCGATCCCTACAGAATAAGCACGCTACCCGAAGCGCCCTGCCGGACCGATGGTTCGTCGGGGCGCTTCGCGTTGTGCGGCACACCGCCTTCGACTGGTATTGATGTTACAGACATCATCCGTGTATACTAAATGTATAGTAGACGTTTAGTATTGTGAGTGAGACTGACAGCTTACAGCGGCACACGACGAAAAGGGTCCACGATGAGCGATGCACCGGCTCGCGATCAGCTTCTACATCCGAAACATCCGGGGCTCGTTCGGGATCATCTGACTCCCGACGAGATCATCACGACCCATGCGCGGACCTCCTTCAGCTTCGCGGCGCGCTTCCTGCCCGCGCCGCAGCGTGCCGACGCGATACACCTCTATGCGTTCTTCAGAACCCTTGACGATCTCGTCGACGAGAGCCCCTGGGTGACTGGGACGATGGCCGTTGCCGCGGAGCTGGACGCGTGGCAGAGCTGGCTGGACGGGACACGACGCGACACTGGACCGCGTGAGCCACTGGCAACGAATCTGGCACGTGTCATCGAACGTCATCGGATCCCGGTCGCGATCTTCCACCAGATGCTTGATGGGTTGCGGTCCGACCTGACCCCACGCGAGATCGCGACGGACGCCGAGTTGCAGGAGTATTGCTACCGAGTCGCTTCGACCGTCGGCTACGCGATGGCGCACGTCCTCGGCGCAACCTCACCCCAGGCGCTGGCTGCTGCTGAACGGCTCGGCGCGGCAATGCAACTGACGAATATCCTGCGGGATGTTGGTGAAGACCTCGACGCTGGGCGTATCTATCTGCCGACCAGCCTGCTCGCACAACACGGGCTCTGCCGGGCCGATCTGCGCGAGATGCAGCGGTGTACCTGACGGACCTGATGCCCGCTTCACCGAGATGATGCGCGGCCAGATTAACCACGCTCGCGAGCTCTACGAGCAGGCGATTCCAGGCATCTGGTTGCTCCCGGAGCGCTGCCGGTTCCCAATCCTCGTCGCGGCACGCCTCTACCAGAGACTGCTGAGGATCATCGAGCAGCAGCAGTACGACACCCTCCGCCAGCGGGCCGCGACAACTCGGCGAGACAAGGCCCAGGAGGCACTGACCTGCTGGGCAACGTTGACGTTTCGCCGTCCGACTGCCGGCGCAACCATCACCCAACCGGCGGCGTACTCGAGCGGGTCAACGGTCGAGATGCGGAGCGACTGATGTTACGCGTACTGCTGATGACCTTGACGATTGTCCAGGCGCTGCTCGGCTTGCGCGTTGGAGCGCGGCTTCTCAGAACGGCACGCGGAACGACGATTCAGCCGGCGACAAACGGTGACACAAGCCTGTTCGCGTCGGTCATCGTCCCGGTTCTGAACGAGCGCGAGCGACTCCGACCGTGCCTTGAGGGTCTGATCGCACAAGCCCATGAGGTTACTGAGATTCTCGTCGTCGACGGTGGGTCAGACGACGGGACTCAGGCGTTGGTGGCTGCTTTCAGCGGGCGGGACCAGCGCGTGCGGCTGATCGACGCGAGTCCGGTTCCGGAGGGCTGGAATGGCAAGGCCTGGGGGCTCCAGGCTGGACTGGACAGACGCGCGAGAAGCCTGGGTGTTGACGATCGACGCCGATGTCCGGCCTCGTCCGGGCCTCGTCCGCGCGATGCTGGCCCATGCGCGCTCGACAGCGCTGGACGTGCTCAGCGTCGCGACGCAGCAGGAGATCGATGGCGCAGGCGAAGGATTGTTGCACCCGTCGATGCTGACAACGCTCGTCTACCGCTTCGGTATCCCCGGCGGCCGCTACCGGCGGATCGCCGATGTCCAGGCCAACGGTCAGTGCTTTCTGGCGCGGCGGGCCGTGCTTGAGGCGGTCGGCGGGTTCGCGGCGGTTCGCGAGTCGATATGCGAGGACATTACGCTGGCGCGACGATTGGTGGAGCGCGGACATGAGGTTGGGTTCTTCGAGGCGGGCCATCTCGTGTCGGTGCGCATGTACCCCGACTGGCAGTCGACCTGGCGCAACTGGCCCCGCTCACTGCCAATGCGGGACCGCTACTTCGGAATCCAGGGCGGCATCGGACTGGTGGAAGTCCTGTTCGTCCAGGCGTTGCCACTCCCACTGCTCGTCTTATCGCGGCTGGTTGGGGTGCGATCGCCGGGCCTGGAGCGGATCAACCTGCTGTTGCTGGCAACCCGGCTGGGCATCCTGGCAGGAACGTCCCGCGCCTACACGCAGCGACCCGCCACCTATTGGCTCTCGCCACTGGCTGACCTGCCGGTCGCGATTCGACTGATTGCGAGCGCGATCCGACGCACGCACACGTGGCGTGGCCGCGTCCTGGTCCGCGGAGGGGACTCATGAGACTGGTTCGAATTCTGTTCTTCGCCCATCTGGCGGCGCTGATCTTCGGGCTGGGTGGCATCCTGATCGCGCTGCCGAATCCCCAATGGTGGGCCGACAGCCGCTATGGTGCAGATGTCTTCCGCTTCGGGATGGAGTATGGCGGCTCGCTGCACATCATCCTCGGAGCGGCAACGATGCTGGCGTTCGGCGGCCTGACGATCGGCTGGCGCAAGACGCTGACATTCTTCGTCGTCACGGTGGCGCTGTCCCTCTCGTCGGAACTGATCGGCACCGGGACCGGCTGGCCGTTCGGGAACTACGAGTACACCAGCGGCCTCGGCTACAAGGTGCTGGGACGCGTGCCGTTCACGATCCCACTCTCGTGGTTCTACGTTGGCTTCGCGTCGTACCTGCTGATGAACAGGCTCGCGGAACACCGCGCTCGCGCATATCAGGGACTGCTGGCCGTGCTGGGCGGCGCGTACCTGCTGACGGTCTGGGACCTCGTCCTCGATCCAGCGATGGCGCACGAGTCGTTGGCGATCCAGTTCTGGACCTGGTACGAAACGGGACCGTATTTTGGGATGCCGCTCCTGAACTTCGGTGGTTGGGCGTTTACCGCTGTCCTCTTCATGGGCGATCAGCCGCCTGCTCTGGCGCGGCGATGTCCATTCAACGGACGGATCGACGACCGTTCCCTTTGCGATCTATCTCGTCAACATGCTCTTCGCGATGGTGCTGTCGGCCGGTGTCGGTCTCTGGGGGCCGGTCATCCTGGCGGTCATCTTCGGGATCATCCCGGCCGCACTGGCCTGGCGATCGCGGCCAACCAGCCCTGAGCGCGTCTGGCGCTCACTGACCGCCGCCGCTTGCAGTCTCCATCGCCGAGCGAAGCGGTTGCACAACGCGTGATGGCGGCAGGGGCGAAGATCGTCGGTGCGCGAGGAACTGACCTGCGAGTCGAAGGGCTCGACAATCTGCCGGCAACGGGACCGGTCCTCGTGGCAGCTCGCCACTACCACCACCTGCACGACGGCTGCGCCCTGCTCGCGACGTTCCGGCGGCCAGTCCACATTCTGGTTGCGCTCGACTGGGTCAAGGGTTCGGCTGGACGGCGGTTGATGGAACATGCCTGCCGGTTGGCTGGTTGGCCGGTCGTCCTGCGCGACGACGGTCTGGCTGGGCAAACCGGGGCGCGTGCGTTTCAGGCTACTGAGTCGCGAACCTACCTCCGACGAGCCGTGCGGGAGTCAGTTGATCTCCTGCGGGCAGGTGAGTTGCTGGTCGTGTTCCCAGAGGCTTACCCGAACATCGATCCCGCCTACACACCGAAGTCCGAGACCGAGTTCCTGCCCTTCCGACCGGGCTTCATCCGTCTCGTTGAGCTTGCAGAGCGGGATGGGGAAACACGTGTGCCAATCGTCCCGGTCGGGTTCGCCTATGAACAGATGGATCGCAAGCGCTGGCAGGTCGTGATGCGCGTTGGCGCGCCGGTCTGGCTCAACGATACGAGCGATCGCGCGCGGGTTGCCCAGATGGTCGAGGATCAGGTGCGCTACCTGTCGAAATCAGCCGAGTTGTTTGGCGTGGCTGTCGCCCAGAAAGCGGTGTCGTCATGATCGACAGGACGAACGGCGGAGGCCGCAACCGCGACCGGCGCGTCGTCGTCATCGGTAGCGGATTCGGTGGGCTGGCGTCGGCGATCCGATTGCAGGCAGCCGGTCACGAGGTGACGCTGATTGAAGCGCGGGAACAGCTGGGAGGACGTGCCTCGCAACTTCGCGAAGCGGGCTACACGTTCGACATGGGTCCGAGCCTGATCACCGCACCACACCTGCTACGCGATCTGTGGCAGTCGGCCGGCAGCGACTTCGACAGCGAGATCGACCTCGTCCGGCTCGATCCGTTCTATCGAATCTACTTCCGCGACGGAGCGCACTTCGACTATGGCCGAGGGGTGGAAGAGGACGAGGCCGAAGTCGCCAGATTCAATCCAGCCGATGTCGCCGGGCTGCGCGACTTCCTGGCGTACACGGAGACGATCTACCGCCGGGCGTTTGATGACCTGGCCGGCGAGCCGTTCGACCGCTTCCGCGACTTCGCGCGCGTCGTCCCTGAACTGGTTCGGCTTGGCGCACAGCGCAGCGTCTACAGCGTCGTTTCGCGCTATATCACCGACGAGCGGTTGCGTATGGTCTTCTCGTTTCACCCACTCTTCATCGGCGGGAACCCGCTGCGCGCCAGCGCGATCTACAGCATCGTGCCGTATCTCGAACGGCTGGGCGGCGTCCACTTCTCGATGGGCGGGATGTACAGCATCGTCGAGGGGATGGAACGGTTGTTCCGGCAGCTCGGCGGTGAAGTGATCGTCAACGAGCCGGTTGAAGAGATCCTGACCGCCCCGGGACGCGCGACGGGGGTCAGGACAGCGCGTGCCGCATACCCGGCCGACGCCGTCGTCGCCAACAGTGATGCAGCGATGACATACACGAAGCTGCTGCCAAAGCATCGCCAGAAACGGCTGACGGCGACACGGCTACGTTCGTATCGGTACTCGATGAGCTGCTACCTGCTCTACCTGGGGTTGGACCGGCAGTACGATCAGCTCAAGCACCACACGATCCTGATGCCGGACGACTACCCGAAGCTGCTGCACGAGATTTTCGACGGTCAGGGAATGCCGTCCGACCTCGCGTTCTACCTGCACGCACCGACCAAGACCGATCCGTCGATGGCGCCACCCGGAGGAGAGAGCCTGTATGTCCTCGTCCCGGTGCCGCATCTCGGGCATGGGATCGACTGGGAGCGGGAGAGCGACGCGTTCCGAGACCGGATCATCAACCACCTCGAGCACGAGTTCGGGCTTGAGGGACTTGAGGCCAGCATCGTCACCGAGCAGCGCTTCACCCCACTCGATTTCCGATACGAGCTTGGGAGTTGGCTCGGTTCCGCGTTCTCGATCGAGCCGACGCTGACCCAGTCAGCCTGGTTCCGCCCGCACAACCGCTCGCGAGAGTTCCCCGGCCTCTACTTCACTGGCGCCGGGACGCATCCGGGCGCTGGGCTGCCCGGCACGTTGCTCTCAGCCGACATCACCAGCCGCCTCGTTCTGGACGACCTGCCGGTCATCGGCGCCCGGCGGCCAGGACGGGGCGGCTGGGGGAACGGACACGTCCCGGCACGAGACCTCATCTCCAGCACAGTCAGGAGTACGCGATGAGCCAGAAGCAGATCGTCCTTGCCGACACGATGGGGTATTGCTGGGGAGTCCGGAGGACACTCGACATCATCCAGGAGGCCGGGGACCTGGCCGATCCGGTCGCGACGATCGGCGATGTGATCCACAACCCGCAGGTCGTCGAGCGGCTGCGCCACTATGGCGTCGATACGGCCACCAGCATCGCCGAAGCAGCAGAACGCGGTTTCACGCGTGTCGCGATCACGGCTCACGGTGCGGGACCGCACATGGCCGACGAGGCCGCTCGCCGTGGAATCGAGTTGCTGGACACGACCTGTCCGCTGGTCACGAAGGTTCAGCGGATGGCCAACAAGCTCGCCAAGCAGGGTTACACCGTCGTCGTTTACGGTGACGCCGACCATCCCGAGGTCAGGGGCATTGTCGGCTGGGCGGGAACGAGTCGGGTCTTTCCGGCCAAGAAGCTCGCTGACCTGCCCTGGAACGCGCCACGCGGCTCGAAGGAGCCAGGGGCGGTTGTCCCGCCACGCAAGGTGGCTGTCGTTTCGCAAACGACCAAGAACACCGACGAGTTCATGAAGCTTCGTCAACGACCTGACGGCACTGGTGTCGCGCGAGGGCGGCGAGATCCGCGTCTGCAACACGATCTGTGAGCCGACGTACGAGCGGCAGAACGCGCTCAAAGCACTCACCAGCCAGGTCGACCTGATCCTCGCGATCGGCGGCAGGAAGTCGAGCAACACGGCCCGCCTGGCCGAGGTCGGTCGTCAGATGGGAGTGACGAGCTACCACATTGAGCGCACCGATGACATTGACGACAGTTGGCTCGACGGGGTCGAGAAGGTCGGCATCACGGCTGGCGCATCAACCCCGGACGACGTGATTCTGGCGGTTATTGACTACCTGACGTTCCAGGGATATGCGCGGCCGTCCACGAATCTGGTTTCGGCGTCGCTTGAGGCAGTTCCAGCGTACTGATTTCGCGTGAGCCACACAGCTCTGATAATGCGTCAAGGCCACCGGCAATTGCCGGTGGCCTCGCTCATGTCGAAGTTGGGTGGACTATGAAGGGGGATTCTGGCCGACGTTGTGCTGCGGAATCTCGCCACGCCAGGCGCCGGACTCCATGCCGCGCGACTCGATGAACTCCTTGAACTTCTCGAGGTCGCCCTTCATTCGCCGCTCGACCATGCCGAGTGCATCGCCGACGTTCTCGACGAAGCCCTGCGGATCGTAGTCGATCTGGAGCATGACGCGGGTCGTGTTGTCGTCCAGGTGATGGAACGTCACGACACCGGCGTTCTTCGCGCCGGAGGTGCTGGCCCAGGCGATGCGCTGGTCCGGCGTCTGCTCGGTGATCTCGGCCGTCCACTCTTCGGTCTTGCCGGTGAGATTCGCCTTCCAGCGGAGGGTCTTGTCATTGAGCTGCGTGACCGACTCGACGCCCTGCATGAAATGAGGGAACTCCTCGAACTGCGTCCACTGGTTGTACGCCGTCCGCACCGGAACGTTTACATCGATTGACTTCTCATAATTAGCCATTGTCTGTCCCTTCCTGAACGAATATCCGTCCAGGGACTAGGTATGCAAGAGTCTTGCCATCGCCGTCATGGGACCTCTCGTTATCGACTAGTGCGCTGCTTAGCTGTCGGCCATGAAGAGTCGTTTGAACGATCGTCGTGTGGCCAACATGGAATGACGAGACACGCTCAGCAACGGATTCCACAATACAGAGATCGTTCAGCCGCTGTGATATCTTGATGAGACCACACGCTAGGAACTAGCATTTGCTCACGGGATTGAGGCGTCGACGATCCAATGGCAGGACTTTCCAAAGTCAGACTCTGCCCCTGACATTAAGACTGCTGACGCATGCGTCTGATGCACATGTTGCTGACATCGACTCATCGCTCCATGACCTCCAAGTAACGAGGTGCTGGAAACCGTTCGGAACCAACTTGTTGCTCTTGGATATGATGTGGAAAATGGGAAGAAGGCAAACGGCAGAATTCGCGTGCCGTTCTCTTTGGGCGAAATGGTCGGACAGAGAAGTCGTTCGACGCCGACGCGGTTGAGTGGTCCACAGGAACTGTGCTTGAGGTCGAAGCTGGCCAGGAGTTCAAACTTTCAATTTCTCAAAGACCTATTCCCAGCATGCATGATGCACGACGTTTACTTCCTAGCCATGCCATTCGGAATACGTACAGAGGAAGTCCGGACTTTGAAACGGTAGTTGAGTTCTTCGACACTCTATACGTTAGCGGCCGCCTCAACTTCCTCTACGCGGAGTGTTGGTTATCGGGTATTGAGACGTCGATCTGGTTGCCCTGTTGGGGTTCGTCGGTGCCCCAGGTGCCCTGGAGGCCGAGGGCGTCGATCATCATGCGGGCGTTGGTGACGGCGTAGTTCTGCATGTTGTTGTTGAAGATGACGTGGAGTTCGTGGGCCTGCTCGGAGAGTTCGCGGGCGACGGCGGCCAGTTCGTCGATCTCGGGTTGCTTGTAGAGGTAGTTGAAGCGTTCGCCGGTCGTTTCGACCTTCTTGTACCAGGTCTCCT
Source organism: uncultured Chloroflexia bacterium (assembly GCA_963763325.1). Taxonomy (GTDB): domain Bacteria; phylum Chloroflexota; class Chloroflexia; order Thermomicrobiales; family CFX8; genus JBBECJ01. The sequence continues at coordinate 135,134 of CAVXOL010000011.1, read as the reverse complement.
TGTTGCGGCCGTGCATGCGGAGGTAGGCGAGGCGGGTGTTGGTGACGGCCGGGACGAGCGGGGCGGTGCCGGTGCCGGTCTGCGGGGCGTCGACGGTGACGTACGAGAGGCCGAGGCCGCGCAGGAAGTCGAGCGAGTCGGCGGTCTGCTTGCCGGTCAGCCAGGTCTTGTTGCGGAACTCGACCAGGATCGGGTCGTCGGCCATGTGCTCGACGCAGCGGGCGATCGCTTCCTTGTTGGCGTCGGTGGCGTCGAACCAGGGTGGGAAGCCGAAGAGGACAGCGCCGAGCTTGCCGGCCTCGCGCATTGGCGCGTAGGAGTCGCGGAAGGCGTCGAAGACCTCGCGGGTCGCCTCCTCGTCGCGGCGGTGGCCGGTCAGGACGCCGAACGCCTTGACGTTGAACTTGAAGTCGTCCGGCGTCTTCTCGACCCAGCCGGCGTAATTGCGGGCCGGCATGATGTGGTAATAGCTGGCGTTGACCTCGACGACTGGGAAGTGGCGCGCGTAGTAGGTGATCCGGTCGCCGGGCTTGGTCCCCTTCGGATAGAACTCCTCATGATCCGACCAGGCAGCGGTTCCGACCCGAATCCGTCCCGGCTGATCGGCCATCAGTCAAGCCCTTCCTGGTCCGGCGGTGACGCGTTGGGCGTCTCGCCGGTTTCGGTCGCTTCCGTCTTCGTCTTGCGTGGTGTCGTCGTCCGGCGCGTCCGCTTTGGCTTCAGCGGCTCTTCGGTAACAGCCTCCTCCGGCGCTGCGTCCGACGCGACAGCGTCTGGTGCGGTTGCCTCAGCTGCTGCGGCCTTCGACCTGGTGGATCGCCGTCGAGGAGCCTTTGGTGCCTCCTCCGCGACGTCTGCGACGGCCTCTGACGGTTGTTCCGCAGCAACGACCGGCTTGCGCGAACGTGGTGTCCGTGTCCGCTTCGGCTTCGGTGGCGGCTCGTCGGCGGGCAATTCCGGAGCTACCGACTCAGCGGCGGAGACAGCCTCCACCGATGGCGCGACTTCAGGAGCGTCGGGAACGACTGTCTCCGCGACGTTGGTCGTGAGTGGTTCCGGGTCAGCCACCTTTGGTTTCCGGGTTCGCGCGCGGCGCGGGCGGGCCGGTGCGGGCGGCTCTTCGACAGCAGCCGGTTCCGGATCAGGCGTCACGGACGCGGCGACAGACTCTTCTCGAACTTCCGGGACTTGAGATACCGGGACACCAAACGGCGTAAACGAGTGCGGCTGCTCGTCGATGACGACATCGCTCGGTTCGCTGACATCCGGCGCCAGCTCCTCGGGATGATCGGACGCCCCGTTGGCGAGCTGGCGTTCGGCCAGGTGCGCCGGCAGGACGTTGCGCCAGCCCTCGTCGATACCCTCGTCGGTGACGCCGTAGAAGACGTGCAAGTGATCGTCGTGGCGGTAGACGAGGTTGTAGCGCACGTCACCACCACGCGGCTTGTACGACTTCCAGTAGCCCCGGTTGCTGGCGCCGTCCCAGGCGACATCTTCCTCACGACACGGGTGCATCTCGAGCTGGGTGATTGCATAGCGCCAGAGCCGCCGGGCGGAGTCGCGGGTGACGTTCTGGACGATCTTGAGATTCCGCAGGTCACGCATGGCGTGGTAGCGGACGCCGTCCAGCAGCGTCGACTCGACGATCTCGACACCGGTTCGTGGGAACGGGATGTCTTCGCATGCGTGGAGCTTCGGAGCGTCGACCTCGGAGAGCTGGATCGAGCCAACGCTGTCGGCCACGATCGGTGATGGCTCCGCCGCGGAGGTAGCATCGGACGTTGGCTGCTCGGGGGCATGCACGCGTCCCGAAGACCGGCGGCGGCGCGATGGCCGGCCTCCGGATCGATCGCGCGCACCGTCAGTAGCGACAACCTGCTGCTCCTGCTCGGCCTGAATCTCGAACGCTTCCTCATCGACGTCCGGAAGGGCGACCGGGCGACGTTGCTGGACGATCGGCGCGATCGTCTGCGGGGTCGCGACGAGTTCCGGCAACGTGCCGCTTGTCTCGGCGACTCCAGCCTTCACCAACTGGACGATCTCATCGCGCAGGGCGACGGTCGTCTCGCCTTCCTGGCGGACGAAGATCGTGCTCGGCAGGACGGCGTACGGCTTGTCGCCTCCGGCCGGTACCTGGATGACGATGATCTGCTTGTTTTCGGTGGCGGTGATGTCGATCGTTCCGGCGATCGGTGGCGTGACGTAGCGCGCCAGATCCTCGGCGATCGCGCGTGCCGTCTCTGGCGCATCGTCGATGCCTGCGATTGGGTCGCGCGTGTTGGCGGAGAGGCCGACGAAGATCGTGCCGCCGTTGCCGTTGGCGAAGGCGGCGGCATCGCGGACAACCGGGCTGAGCCGTCCGCGCCGGGGCGGCAGCGTCTCGTGGAACGCCTGGACGATCGTCTCGCCCTCGGCGCGCGCGATCCGGACGAAGTCATACGGGTCGTGCGACGGGCGGTAGGGGCGAATACGGTTGAAGTGGTCGGATTCGAATAGTTCGCGGAGCGCCGCGAAGGTCGGCTCTTCGAGCTGGACCTCGGTCATCCGGTCGCAGGCGCCGAGGTTGCTGGGCCGGTTCGGGTCGCGATTCAGCCGGTGGGCGTCGGACCCCTGGATGATGTGCATGCGCTTCGGATACTCCGGCTTCGAGCCGTTGAAGAAGCGGGCCGTGCTGCGCCGGCTGGTGCTCTCCATGTCGGTCGCTTCGAGCGCATGGATGAGTTCGCTCTGGGTGAAGGCGATTTTCGTCTGGCCGCCGAACGGCAGGTTGGTCATCGCGACGCCGTGGGTCGAGTTGACGTGGGCCGGGATCACGAGCGCGCCGGCATCGTGCAGCACTTCGTAGGCACGCAGGACATCGGTCGTCGCGCCGACTTCGCCGCTGCCGAAGTCGATCTTGTCCTCAGGGACGTTGAGTTCCAGCAGCAGGTGTTCAAGCTGCCGGATGGAGGTACCCTCCGGGAAAATCGCCAGAATGTGGAAGCCGAATGTTGCTGTCAGCTCGAAACCCGGCAGAACCCTGATCGAGCGCAGCAGGCGACGGTATTCGTCCAGCCGGCGCTGCTCACCAGGGGTCAGTCGTTCGAGCACTTCGAGCAGTTCGAGGTCTTCAATCTCCCGCCAGAAGTTCGCGTAGCCACGGACCGAATTATGGTCGGTGAAGGCGATCAGATCCGCGCCGCGCGATTCAGCCTTGCGAAGAATGTCCAGGAACGAACAATCGGGTTCCTGGTAATCGGCTGATGCGGGGGTGTGAATATGCAGATCGATTCGCCGCCAGACCAGTTCACGGTGGTCACGCTGGCCGCGATCACTGGTGCGGGAGCGTCTGCTCCTGCCCAATGAATTGTCTAACCCTTCGTTGAGTGCAATGAACCGGCAAAAAATATCGCGCCGGCCGGCGGGCCATCGATCGGCCACACCAGTAGAGATTGTATCAACTGGCCAGCAAACTCATAGGACATTGTGTACGTTCACCGGTGCCGCGCGTGTTAGACTCGCTGCGAACAGCCGGTGCCACTCGCTGGGGGTCGCGAGCGGCGACAGGTGTACGCGAATGCCACCTTGCGGTATCGCTGTGCGGTAGCAACTTGCGGCGGCATCGTACGGCAGTATCTTGCCGCAGCACATTGCGGTAGCACTTCTGCAGCAATATGGCGGGAGCCTCATGTCAATCTTCCTCGTCCTCGATGTCCTGTTGATCCTGCTGATCGCGCTCTTCACGCCGATCGGCTACTGGCGTGGGCCAGTCAAGGAATTGTTCGTCACACTGGGCGTTTTGTACGGCATTCTGCTGGCCGACTTCTGGGCGCGTCCATGGGGCCGCGACCTGAGCGAATTCAGCGACCTGACCGCCGGCAGTGGCGCCTTCATCGTCGCGATGAGCTTTCTGGTGGCTTCGACCTTCATCCTCGGCTACGGCATCGGCGCCGCGCTTGGGCCGGCCTACCACTCAACCGAAGCCAGGCTCCTCGGCGCGTCGATTGCCGCACTGAACGGGACGTTGCTGCTCTCGTTCGCACTCCAGTATGTCCGGCTCTATCTACTCTCGGACGCCAACGAAGAGTCGCTGAACGACTCGTTCGTCTCCCAGTTCCTGCTCGACCAGATCGGCTGGATCCTGATGATCACCGCCATCATCGCGGTGCCGGTCCTGCTGTACATCCTTATTTCCGGCCGGCGCGCCTACGAGCTGATCTTCGACGACGGCTACGACGAGGTACCACTGGCCGTCGCTGTTCCAGCCTACGACCGAGCACGGACCGCCAACGCCCCAACGTCGGCATTACCACCACGAGTTCCGGGACAGCCACGTGAGAGCGACGCTCGCGCATATAAGGCAGAGCCTGAGGCGGCACCGCGACAAGCAGCGGCAGAAACGCGGCCGCTGATCGTCGATGAGCCACGACAGACGGCGGAACCAGAGCCGCTACTGCTCGATACCAGCGTGGAAGACGCGCGTAGCGGCTTCAACGACACCGACCCGCATATCGTCATCCCAGCCGAAGCTCGCAAACCGGCCCAACCACAACCGACTCGTGAACCGGAGCCGGTGAAAGAACCGTCGCCGCCCGAAGCTGCGGCGGTCAGACCGGAGCCAGTTTCAGAGCCGGAACCACCAAAGACCGCGCCGGCCCGCGCGTCCGATCTCGCGCCGGGCTACGATCGCTGCCGCACCTGCCACGCCGTCCTAGCGCCCGGTGTCTCGATCTGCCCGAACTGCGGGACGCTGCGGTAATACGCGGAGTCCACGAGATGTCTGTCTCCTGATCGAGGCCGCATCCTGTTTCGGCCTTACGGCGACCGCAACGTCCCTCCAAATACGCGCACTGCGTCCTCATCAATCACCAATCGTGTCGCGCTTCGGTCATCGACCAACACCTCATGCCGGGGTGGTGTACGCGGGCTGTTTTCGCTGGTAATCACGAGGTCGGGCGTTGCGGGAGAAGGATCGCCGTTGAAGATAAGCGTCTGGCCTTCGACCGGCGGCGGAACAGCATCCAATGCAACGATGACACTGACACCGCCGCGACGAATGACGACCCCGCGACCGGCTTCGGATCCGGACGACGAACCGAAGATGGTCAGGTTGAGCCGATGCATTGCGACGAAGGCGCGGTCGGCAACGTACCTAAGATCGATCTCACGGCGAGTGCATTCGGCTTCAATGGCGGACCAGAGCGGGTCGGCTCCGGGGATGCCGGCGATGACGACGCTCGACGGCTCCAGCCGTTGGAGCGCCTCCCAGACGCCGATCGCAGCCCCGTCGTCTGACGACGCGACGATTGTCCGCGGCTGAGACTCCCACGGTTGGGCGATCCGGCCGAGGAACGCGCCGGCCGCCTCGCGGTCGTGGGTGTTCACGATCAGGATTCGGGAGTCTTCATCGACGATCAGCGCCGAGAGCCGCCCGGACGTTTCGAGGACACGGATCTCCGGCTGCGGGTCGTCGAGCCAGCTGATGACAGTCATCGGGACAACGAACACCACCAGAGCAGTGATTCCGGCCAGTAGCCACTCGTGACGACGGATCGACGGGCGCGCCATCGCCCCGATCACAAGTCGTCGTCGTACCAGGTGATGTCGATCGGTGAGCCGATTGGAACCTCGGATTCCCAGGCGAGCGTGCTGGTCACAACGCCGCCGTCCGGGAACTCGTCGCAGTCAAAGTTGGGCGAGAACTGCAGGATGCGCTCACACGAGAGCGGAGTTACCTGCATGACGTTCAGACCCGCCTCTTCAAGTATCTCAACTGCGTCGTCAACGTCCTCACCGTACACATATGGAACGACGACCATCTCCGATGGCCCAGAACTGACGACCAGGGTGACTACCGAGCCCGAGGGGGCCTCGGTGACCGGCACGGTGCGGATAACGAGTCCGGCTGAGACGCTGTTGCTTGCCTCCTCGATCGTCTCGACGACGAAGTCAAGCGATTCAAGCAGATCGGTCGCCTCGTTGACATCTTCACCGCGCACATCCGGGATCGACACGATGTCGGTCCCACGGCTGACGACGATCGTGATCGTTCCACCAAGCGAGAGCGTCTCGCCTGGGGGCGGGTCCTGACTGATGACGACCCCAGCCGAGATCGACGACGAAAACTCCTCGACGACGTTCAGCACCCAGTTGTCGCCGACCGTGTTCTCAGCCTGCTGGCGCGTCAGGTTCGTCAAGCTCGGCACACTGCCGGCCGGAACGGTCGCGGTCGCGGTTGGAGCGACCGGTGCGGTCGTCACGGTCGCGGTTGGCTGCGGGGCAGTCGTGGCCGTTGGCGCGGCTGGCGGGATCGTGGCCGTCGCGGTAAATGGCGCAGTCGTTTCCGTCGGGACGGCCGCCTGGGTCGTCGCAGTCGGGTCAGGGTCGCTGGCGAACGCGCCAGGGTCGAGCCTGAAAGCCAGCACGACCAGACCGACGATCCCCAGCAGGATCGCCGAGCCGATCAGCCAGGTGACGCAGCCGAGGTCGTCGCGGTTCGAGCGTGGGACCGGTCGAGCAGTCGGATAGGCGGGATAGGCGGCTCGGCTGGCGCCGCGTACGGGTGGGACGCTGGCCGGCACGACCGGCATTTGTCCGGTGCGCTGTCTGGGCGGTCCGGACTGTCCCCGGCGGTCGGGTCGCGGCTGGTTGCGTGGCGGAGGGGGTGGAGCCGTCCGCATGCGAGGTGGCAGCGCCGTCGTGCCGCCCGGTTGCGGCGCAGCCTGTACCGGCCGATCCGCGTGCGATGGAGGCGGCATGTCCCAATGGCGCAACGCGTTCGAGAGCGCAGCACCGCTCTGGTAGCGTTCGCCCGGATCTTTCGCCAGTGAGCGCAGGACGATTGCGTCCACTTCGGGCGGTATCTTCATGTTGAAGGTCGACGGCGGTGGCGGCGGCGTGTTGACGTGCTGCATCGCGACACCGACCGGCGTATCGGCCTCGAATGGCAGCCGCTTGGTCAGCATCTCGAACAGGACGACTCCGGTTGAGTAGAGGTCCGATGCCGGGCCGGCCGGATCACCCTGGGCCTGCTCAGGCGACACGTAGTGGACGGTCCCCATCCCGGTGCCGGCTTCGGTCAGATTGACATCGCGCATCCCTTTGGCGATGCCGAAGTCGACGACCTTGGCGTTACCCTCGCGATCGACGAGGATGTTCTGCGGCTTGATATCACGATGGATCAGTCCGCGCTGATGGGCGTAGTCGAGCGCCGAGGTCACCTGGCCGATGATGAAGATCGCGCCGTCGACTGAGAACGGTCCCTGACGTCGGATCAGATCCTTCAGGCTCGGACCGCGGATGTATTCCATGACGATGTAATGCTGGTCACCATCCGTGCCGACATCGTAGACATTGACGATGTTGGCGTGCGAGAAGCCAGCCGCCGCTTGTGCCTCACGCTCGAAGCGGCGCAGAAAGCTCTCGTCGGCGGCGTATTGCGAGCGGAGGATCTTGACGGCGACCGGCCGGTTCAGGAGGACGTCCTGCGCGCGGTAGACGACGGCCATGCCGCCCTCTCCGAGCACTTCCCCGAGGCGATACCGCCCGTTCAGGACCGTTTCCTGCACCACTGGCCCTCTCTGCCACCGACGCGGCTAGATCTATCGTCCTCGCAGCGCCTTCGCGATCGCGTCGATCGCCGGATTCGCGCGCCTCCCGGCGAGCGTCCGGACGACATGGACCGCACCAACCTCCGGCTCAAATCCCGCCAAGCTGGCAGCGATGCGTGCCGCCTCCGGATGACTGACGGTCAAGGCAAACACCGTCGGTCCAGCGCCACTGACCGAGACGAGCGATGCGCCTGCCTGCCTGAGCCTGTCGTAAGCGTATCGTATGACAGGATACCCGAGGAGTTGGCGAGTGAACGCATTCGGGAGATGCTCGGGTAAGACTGCATCCCACAGCAGCTTCGTCATTATGTCGCGTACGTTCGCGCCATCACTGAAGTCTCCCGGCTCAAGTCCACTATACAACGCTCTCGTCTTCTCAGGTATCTCAAGAGGCGGTGTCACCAACACGAGCCAGCACTCGCGCGTTTCGACTGGCGTTAGTTCTGTGCCGGTTCCGGTCGCCAGCGCCGTCCCGCCACGGATGAAGAACGGAACATCGGCGCCGAGCGCCGCGCTGCGCAGTGCCAGTTCGTCATCGTCGAGGTCCGGGACGGCCAGCCGCAACGCCAGCGCGGCGTCGGTCGAGCCGCCGCCAAGTCCGGCTGCCATCGGGATACGTTTGAAGACCTGCAATCGCCCGGTCCAGCCAGCTCTATCGTGGGCGGATTGGAGCGCACGCCAGGCAAGGTCGACATCCCGCGCGACACCGGAAGGGCCGATGTATTCGAACGGCGATCCCGTCTCAGTCCAGACGAACAGGTCGTAGAGGCTGACCGCCTGGAACAGCGTGACGAGATCGTGATACCCGTCGTCGCGGCGTCCAACGACCTCCAGGCCGAGATTCACCTTGGCGGGAGCAAGCGCGAACAGACGGCGCATCTCCTATCGCCCGTCCAGCGGATGCCCTGCATCGCGCAACGCGCTGTAGACACGCACCCAGTCGGCGATCGTCAACCGCTCGGCGCGCTCTGTCGTCGCGATGCCAGCCTGGGATAGCGCGTCAGCGATTGCGCTGCGTTCAATGAAGAGACCGGTTGAGAGGATGTTTCCAAGCTGTTTACGGCGCTGAGCGAACCCGGCGTGGACGACCCGGAAGAAGGCGTCGTGCTCCTCCAGCGGCAGCGGCGGTGGATGCGTCTCGATTCGCAGGACGACGGACTCGACGCGCGGGGGCGGAATAAACGCGCCACCACCGACCCGAAACAGGATCTTCGGCGTCGCGTAGAACTGGACACCGACTGCCAGCAGGCTCATCTCCGGTGGTGACGCGGCGATTCGTTCGCCGACTTCGCGTTGGACCATGATCGTCAGTGAGCGAGGTGGCGGCACAGCCTCCAGCATCCGGCGCACGATCGCATTACCAACAGAGTACGGCAGGTTGGCGACGACGAGATAGTCCGGGCCAACCAGCGCTGGAGCGTCGATTTCCAGCGCGTCGGCGTGAACGAGCTCGACGTTGGACGGCAGGACGGTCGGAAGGTATGCGGCCAGTCGATCGTCCAGCTCGACGGCAACGACTCGCCGGGCGCGTGCGGCCAGCTCCTCGGTCAGGATGCCGAGGCCGGGGCCGATTTCGAGGACGGTGTCGTCCGGTCCGATCCCGGCACTCTCGGCGATCCGGCGGACAATGGCGTGATCGTGCAGGAAGTTCTGGCCGAGCGCCTTGCTCGGCGTCAGCCCCAGTTCGCGCAGCCGTGCCTTCCAGCCCGGCTCGCGCTCAGCCGACGACGATGCCACGGCCGTCGCGCGCCGTCCCAATCTCCCAGATACCGTGACCGGCAGCTGCGAATGCTTCCAGCAGCGCATCGCCGCGATCGGCGGCAACAGCCAGTAGCAGGCCCCCCGACGTTTCCGGGTTGAACAGCAGCCGCTGAATGTCGGGAGCAACGTCGTCCGCGAATGTCACGCCGGCTTCAGGCAGGGTTTCGTAATACTCACGGTTGCGGTTCGCCCCGCCAGGAAAGCGCCCCTCGGCTGCGTAGCGGGCGACGCCAGGCAACCAGGGGATCGCGGCATGGTCGATTTCGATCGCGACACCACTCTTGACAGCGACTTCTGTCGCGTGACCGAGCAGGCCGAAGCCGGTGATGTCGGTGCACGCGTGAACACCGACCTCCCGCGCAAGACGCGATGCCTGTGCGTTGAGCTGCAACATGCTCTCGACGGCCGCGTCGGCATCCTCCTGCGTCGTCGCCTGCTGCTTGATGGCAGTCGTGACGAGGCCGGTCCCGAAGCGCTTGGTCACGAAGAGCCGGTCACCAACCTGCGCACCGGCCTTTGTCAGGACGTGTCGCGGGTCTATCTTGCCGGTGACGACCAGCCCGTACTTCGGCTCGTCGTCGGTCACGGTATGGCCACCGGCGATGACGATGCCGGCCTCCTGCGCCTTGTCGGCGCCGCCACGGAAGATCTCGGACAGGTATTCAAGCGGAAGATCGTCCGGCCAGGCGGCGATGTTGAGCGCAAACATCGGCTCGCCACCCATTGCGAAGACATCCGAGAGCGAGTTGGCAGCCGCAATCGCCCCGTACAGGTAGGGGTCATCGACGACCGGCGGGAAGAAGTCGACTGTCTGGACCAACGCCAGATCGTCCGACATCCGATAGACGGCAGCGTCATCGCTTGTCTGCAACCCGACCAGCAGGTTCGGGTCACTCCGCTGTGCGAGCGGTGCCAACACCTGCGCCAGGGCCCCCGGCGCGAGCTTGGCCGCTCAGCCAGCGCAGGACGCCAGCGTTGTCAGCCGAATCTCATCGCGGGATTGCATGGAGCCTCCACGTAGTTGAACGTGTTACGTGCGAAGGAGAACGTGCCGAGCGCCGAGTAAGGATACTTGTTGCCCACCACTCTCTTAGAATCTGTCCAGGAGGACATGACGGGGGTACCCGCTACCCCCTTACCAAGGATAACTGACGATCGATGGAGACGCCGTCAGCATCGTACGCGTCGCCGCCTCACCGCTGGTTGAGCGAGCCAAGTCCACCCACTGGCAGCGTCGGGGCAGGCGTGGGCTGTCCTCCACGTCGGAACAACTGCGGCCACGAGTTGCACCGCATGCTCGCTGACACGGGGAACCCCGATTCGCAGACGCTGCAGCGCTGCACCGCCGAGGGTGCGCGGCCACGTGGACGCCTCACGCCGGTCTGGTGATCGCGTGGCGTCGCTCAGGGCGCCGTTGGTCGCCACTTCGGCTGACCGGTCGTCTCCTCGTCGAAGGGCGCGAACTGGACGCCCTGGACGCCGGCGACCACGGTCCGCAGATCCGTCCCGTCAGCCATGATGACGCGGATGTCCCTGATCACCGGCTCCTCGCCAGCACGCCAGGCGTCCGCCGGCTGGCTCACGAAGGCGATTTCGCGCCCGTCTGGTGACCAACTCGGCCCGGTGTCAGCCCGCTCCGGATCGTTCGAGAGATTGCGCGTGTCCGAGCCGTCCACGGCACTGACATACACCTGCTGCGTGGCGTCGTGCAGCACCGTGTAGGCGATCTGCTGCCCATCCGGCGACCAGACGGGGTCGGCCGCCGTCACCCCCGGATACGACCCCATCGGGAGGCTGATGGTCGGTCAGTTGTGACAGCCCGGCCCCATCGGCGTTCACGACGTACAGCTGCCCGATCCCATCCGGCGACAGACCGATGAACGCGAGTTGCCGGCTATCTGGTGACCAGACCGGGAAGCCACCAATGGGCAACTCGCCGACCTCGACGCGCATCTGCGGGTCATCCACGCGCACGACCACCAGTTGTGGCGGTTCGCCGACCAACGCGGCGATCGTCTGTCCATCCGGGGAGACTCTCAGGGACGGTGTTTGCATGCCCAGATCTTGCAAGGTGATCAGCTGCGTCGGCGCAGCGGATATGTCGACCGGGATGGCCAGGATCCCCGCGATCGCATACGGGTCCACACCTTCCGGGACCGTTGAGGGCGGCGGCAGCGAGACATACAGCAACTGCCCGTCGGGCGACCATGTCGGCGGCCCCCACAGAAAGCCGACGTCGCGTAGATGGCTGAAATTGAGATTCGTGGTCTGGCCCTGTTCGGGGTAAAGCAAGAACAGCGCCGAGTACCCGCCGTACGCCGCATCGAGGCCGGCATCATGCCCAAAGAAGGCCAGCTGCCGGCCGTCCGGTGACCACTCCAGATACACGGCATATGACTCGACGGTCGGCCATCCCCAGACGGGGACTGGCCCGGCGCCATCACTGCCGACGACGTAGACCGAGTTGGGCGTTGCACCTTCGGGTGCTCCAAAAAATGCGAGCTGCCCGCTGGCTGGCGCGGGTGGTGGCTGGGTCGCGGTCGCCAGCGCTGTGGGCGAGGCCGCTGTCGTCGCCGTGCCACCCTCGGCGGTGGCATCCGTCTCCGTCGAGGTTGGCGTCCCGGCTGGAGCCTCGGTGGCCGAATCGGAGGCCGCGGTGGCTGTCGGCTCCGTATCACTGGCGGCGGCTGGCACGTCATCATCGGCATCTTCACTGCCACAGGCGGCGAGCACGGAACCGATGACGGGGATCGCCGTGCCCATCACAACGACCCGCTTCAAGAACGCGCGTCGGGACGCGATTGTCGCGAGCAATGCCGGCAACGTCTTCGAGTGGCGCATCGTTGCTTACCTCCCGTTCGAGCAGATCACGGCTTCACGCGTACTACCGAGACTCAAGAGATGTTGGTCATGTCCAGGCAGGACCGATGTTCGTCGTCACCACTGATCATCGCGGCACTACGAGGTGGACATCACGGCGACGACTGAGCGGCCTGCGGAGAAAAGCGCTGGTACGCCCACGAACTGAACAGCAGGAGCAGGCCAAGACCGATGAACGAGGCGACCCGATAGGCGGCGTCGAGTGAGCTCAGGTCGTAGAGAAAGACCTTCGTCGTCGCGAGTCCCAGCAGCGCCAGACCAGCCAAACGCAGCACGGCTGACCGCAGGAAGATTCCGCCGACGAAGGCCAGGCCGCCGACCACACTCCAGAGAATCGAGAGCGCAACCTGTGCCTGTCGCTGGTAGGTTCTGACGCTGGAGTCGCGGGAGGGTGAATCGACCAGACTCTGGAACAGATCCACGATCGAGACGGAGAGCGCATAGATCGCCACGGCGGCGGCGAGCAGCGAGAGCCAGTGGGTGACCGACTTGCGCAGCGGATGGCCACGGTGGGTCCAGATGCCGATTCCTGCCAGTGCGATCAAGGCGCCGCAGGCGATCGTCGCGCCGTTCACAAATGGGAGAGGCAGATCCTGGGTGCGACCGTCGACGGTGAGGCGCGTTGGCGAGGCGACGAATATCAGCATCTCCAGCAACGCGACTGTCGCCAGCAGCGCCGCGCCACCAGCGTAGACGATGGCTTCGTCCGTGCTGTCACTGGCCGACAGCACCAGCAGCACCCCCGCGACGAGGCACAAGCTGACCGCCAGCGCCGACGGCCAGACCTGGAATGGCAGCAGCCACGGCGTGAACGCCAACGCTGCGACGATGTTGGCTCGCCGCAACCACCCGTCCTGGCTGATCCAGGCGCCGATCGCAGCCGCGAGGATGAGGGGAATCGCGGCCTGCGCGCCGGTATCGGTGAACGGACTGCTCAGGTCAAGCCCGTCGGGCTTCGCTCGGAACGGCAGTTCCCAGAACAGCGCATGGACGGTTGCGAACAGGGCAGCGCAGGCGGCCGGGATCAGCAACGGCCGCTGGACGATCGACGTCACCTGCTCACCGGGCAACATCCTTTCCGTTTCAGGGATGTCGAGCACCCGTTGATCGGAGACCAGCGCGACAATGTAGAGCGCCAACCAGGTCACCACCAGCGCCGCGCCGGAGAATTCGTATGGGACGACCAGGACGACGATCAGGAGCCCGGCGGCCGGCAACACCCATCGCGCCTCACCAACTGGCAGGATGAACCCGGCAGCAGCCAATGTCCCCAGGACGAGCGCGAGCGACAGCCCGGATTGGCTGACGAACGGCACCTCGCCTGGAGCGCCCTCGAACAGATTCCGGAGCCGGAAATCGATCGCAAACAGGTGGACGAGCATCAGACTTCCGAAAAACGCCACCGCCGTCGCGCTGAACGGATCGCGTTGTCGCCGGTAGACACCGGCGAAGATGAGCGCGGACGCGCAGTAGATCGCAACCACGAGCGGACCGTCGAACCGCACGGTGACGGCGGCGGTACCGGACACCAACGCCACCCCGCTCGCCAGCCAGCCGAAGAGTCGGTGGTCGGGTCGCATCAGCAGGATGCACCCACCGATCGCGGCGTACGCGACGGCGACCAGCGCAAGCCACAGCGTCCAGGCATCGGTCGACAGGCCGTCGGACAGGATATACCGTCCCAGGACCAGAAACAGCGCGTCGGCCAGCAGGAGCATCGCCGCGAGGGGGTCGATTCCCTCGCTCGGCCGCGACAGCTCGTCCAGGATGGCCGCGGCGGCGAAGAGGAGCCAGAATGCAACCAGCACTGGGACGCCCTCGCGCAATGGGAGGCGTGAATCGACATCGCCATTGAGCCAGTTGAGCACCTGTGGGACGACGATGACGAAGGCCGCTGCCGGCAGCCACCCCCAACCGCGCACGGCCGCGACGGCAATCACCCCGATCACCGCCACCGCGACGAACGCGAACGTCGTGATCGAGGGGTCGGCGTCGATAAACAGCGGGGCAGCCAGCGGGAAGACCAGCCCGAAGGCGGCGATGACCTGTGAGTGCACGCGGATGGCGATACTGGCCGCGACAGCTGCGGTCAGGAGCGCGGCGACCAGCCCGACCTGCTCCGGGACCAGATCGTAGAGGCGTGTCGCCGCGACGATCGAGACGTTGACGATGCCCAGGCCGAGCGCGAGGACGATCGACGCGAAGCGGGTCGAGCGCCGCTCCGCTGGCGTCGCTCCCGCGCGCAGGAACATGCGCCCGCCGACCGCGACCAGCAGCCCGCCAACGATCACCCCGAACGCGACCCGCCGCCCTGGGCTGAACCAGCCCTCATCATTTGCAGAGCTATCTCCGCTATCCGCCGCCAGTCGCAGGAAGAACGCCGACCCGATCAGGAGTGCCAGCGCACCGATCCAGGCCAGGATCCGCCCGCTCAGGAACCGTTCCAGGCTGCCCAGCTCGTCCGCGGAATCGACCACGATCCGTGGTGGCGGCATCGCTGCTGTGCGCGGACGACTGGCGTCCGCCGTGTCAGGCACAGCCCGAGACCGCAGGCAGCGGCGCCGCGAGCCTCCTCCTCGACGAGCGCGGCCAGCCGGAGCTCGAGTTGGCGCACGCGTGTCCGCGCCACCGTCAGTCGACGCTCGACGGCGGCGCGGGGGAGTTCCGGCGCGTCGGCGCCGGGTCGGAGCGGCCGTCCACAACCAGGGCAGAACAGCGCACCACCGAGCAGGGGTGTCTCACAGTCCTGACATGCAAGCTGGGAATCCATCGTCAACAATCCGATCGTTAACCGGTTGACGAAGACGAAACGTTGCGCCATGTGGTGTCTGTGCCGGCCAGTATGAACCGGCGCCGACACGGTGTCAATAGCTGCGCGCCCACAATGTGCCCATCACTCGAATACAGGTACGTGTCGCCGTACTCGAACTGGCCGGTCTCGTTGTCGCGTACATGGCGTCGTTCGTCACGGCCACGCCGTTGCAGGCCCGGATCAACGTTCGTCACTGAAATTTCCGCAGACTCGACGCCTGTCGACCGACCGAGTCGCAGACAGGCTGGTGCGGTCCGCGCTCACGCCATGATGACGCGCCGATAGTCCCATGAAATCCCGAACGACGCCGCCACGGTCCGCGGATTCGTCCCGTCAGCCATGATGACGCGGATGTCCGGCTGGCTCACGAAGGTGATTTCTCGCCCGTCTGGTGACCAACTCGGCCCGGTGTCAGCGTGCTCCGGATCGTTCGAGAGATTGCGCGTGTCCGAGCCGTCCACGGCACTGAGATACACCTCCGTCTGCTCCTGTCCGGCGTGGCAGCGTGGCGCACCGTGAAGGCGATCTGCTGTCCATCCGGCGACCAGACTGGGTCGGCCGCCGCGAACCCGAATGCGACCGCGTCGGGCGGCTGCACGTCGGTCAGCTGTGACAGCCCCGTCCCATCGGCGTTCACGACGTACAGCTGGTTCATGCTACCCGACGGCTGACCGATGAACGCGATCTGCCGGCTATCCGGTGACCAGACCGGAGCGCTCGTCACGATCAGATCGTCGACGACGACGCGCATCTGCGGGTCATCCACGCTCATCACCACCAGTTGTGGCGAGTCCGACCGACCGATGACGGCGATCTGTCTGTCCATCCGGGGAGATTCTCAGTCAGTCTTTCCATCTCCTGTGTTCAGGCGATCAGTCAGCGCCGGAGCAGCGGAGCCGTCGGCCGGGACGACCCAGATTCCGCCGTCCCCGAGCGATGAGCGACGCCGAGATATACAGCTGGCGCCCGTCAGGCGACCAGACCGGCGGGTACCATAGCATGCCGACTTCGAGCAGACGGGTAAGGCTGCCCTGGTCGGCGTCAAGCACGTACAGCCCCGAACTCTCGTCGCCGGCATCATGGCCAAAGAAGGCCAGGTGCCGGCCGTCCGGTGACCAGACCAGATACACGGCCTGTGACCCGTCTGTCTCCCAGGTCCAGATGGCCTCCAGCCCGGCGCCATCACTGCCAACGAGGTAGATCGCGCTGGCCGACGCACCCTCGGGCATCCCGGCAAACGCGAGCTGCCCGCTGCCGGCCGTAGGTGGGCTGGGTCGCGGTCGCCAGCGGCGTGGGCGAGGCCGCTGCCGTCGCTGTGGCAGCCGGGGTGGCAGCCTGTCGTCGTGCCAGTCGGATTGTGTCGGCGCGGCGGCTGAACCGCCGCAGGCGACCGGTACCGCACCAAGGAGCACGATGACCGCGAGGACGATGACAGAGCGCATCGGATGTCCCTTTCTGCTGCGAGTGTACCTTGAGGCCGGACTGCGTGTCGTGGATGGTGCGTCCCAGCGGCGAACGCCGCCGTCAGCGCCGATGCGTGCAGCAGACGATGACGGCACGAACGCGATGCGGTGGTCAATCCGCTTCCGGCCGCGCGGCGTGAGGGATCAAGGTCGGCCAGGATCGTCTCAGCAAGCCCCCACAGGTCGTCGGAAGCGGTCCAGATCGGCGGTAGTGGCGGTCGCTGCTTGCGTGATCGTCCCACGATAGATGTCCTCCTCGACCGAGGGCATCATCGATCTCAGGCTCCAGTGAGACGGATTCGTAGCACTTTCAACTCAGAACAGCACGTTCTCCAGCCGGCGCTGGTAGTCGCGGGTGATGGTTGAGTCCATGCCGAGGATCTCGAAGATGGCGAGCATTGATTTGCGGGCGGCGCCGTCTTCCCAGGTCTTGTCGTAGCGGACGGACTCCAGCAGTTCGCCGAGCGCGGCGACGTAGTCGCCACCGGCAGCCAGCATCAAGCCCCAGCGATATCGGGCACGTGGGTCCCTGGGATTGGCGATCGCCTCGCCGCGCAGATCTTCACCGGCGTGCTTGCGGGCGTAGCGTTCGAGAAAGATCTGGTGACGCATCACCTTCGCCAGGCGGTCGGCCGGCAGCCGCTTCAGGAGCGTGTCAGCTTCGTCGAAGTCGTCACGCGTTGCAAGGATGTTGGCCAGGCCAATGACCGCCTTCGGGTCGTCAGGCGTCGAGTCGAGGATCGCTCTGAAGCGTGTCTCGGCCCCAGCCAGGTCGCCGTCTCTCATCAGTTCTTCGGCCTCGGCGGCGGCGAGGTCGGCAGCGGTCGGCGCGAGGGACTGGAAGAACGCACGCACCTGCGGCTCCGGCAAGGCACCAGTGAACTCGTTGACGACGCGGCCATCGCGGAACGCCTTGACGGCCGGGATGCCCTGGACGCGGTACTGCATCGACGACTGCTGGTTCTCATCGACGTTCAGCTTGGCCAGCACGACATCGCCCTCGAACTCCTCGGCGACCTTTTCGATGGTTGGACCGAGAATGCGACACGGACCGCACCACGGTGCCCAGAAATCGACGACAACGGGCCGGGTCTTCGATTCCTCGATTACTGCGGTCTGGAAAGTCGCGTCGGTTACATCTACGACACGTTGCTCGGTTGCCATGACTCACACCTCGTCTGATTCGTTCGACAACTCACGATTGTAGAACGTGCAGCACGGTCGCCTGATTCCAGAAGCGGCGCCTGTGCCACGATCTGCCTTCGGCGGTGATAATACGCCCAGCAGGGACGATCGTGCCGGATGAAGGGGGAGACGATGCCGATCTCAAGTGACGAACTGGTCGCAATCGCGCTGGAACTGGGCAAGATGGAGCAGCTACCAGGCGATTCGGCGGTTCAGGTTCCCGGCAACGACATGCAACGGCTGATGTTCGGGATCGACATCGGAACCGCGGAGCTACTGCTGGCACGACAGCTCGGCATGGACGGAGTCATCGCCCACCACCCGTCCGGCGGCTTCGCGACGCTGCACTTCCCGGAGGTGCTGACCCGCCAGATCGAGCTGCTGGTCGAACACGGTGTCCCATCTGATGCGGCGAGGGACGCGGCCCAGCCGCTGATCTCGCGGGCGATGATGAGCGCCCACGCCGCGAACTTTGACCACGTGCCGTCTGTCGCGCGGCTGCTCGGGATGCCACTCTGCAACATTCACCTGCCGCTTGATGAGCTTGGCCGGCGGATCATGGTCGAAACGATCGACAACCACCTGACGACACTCGATCGCGCGCCACTCGTCCAGGACGCCATCAACGCGCTGATGCTGCTGCCGGAACTGGCCAACGGGGGAACACGGATCATGGTCCCGGTCGGCGCGTTCGACGCACCACTCGGGAAGCTGGCCGTCATCCACGGTGCCGGCACGAATGGCGGGGCGCGGATCGCCCAGGCACTCTTCGACCACGGCGTCGGGACCGTCCTCTATATCCACTGTGCAGCCGATGAGGTTGCCAGGCTGCGCGAGTCGTCGGCGACGACCGGCGGCAACCTGATCGTCTCCGGCCACATCGCCAGCGACATGATCGGGATCAACCGCTACGTCGCCGCCATCGAAGCGCGCGGCGTTGAGGTCGTGAGGATGAGCGGGCTGTAGCGCACCGCGAAAAACGCTTCTCCCCGGTAGGGGCTTGGCAATCGCGCGATCAGACTGCCAACCCTCTTGCATGATTCAGGGCTGTGCACTATCATAGGCGGTGGATTAGCACTCTCAACGCGAGAGTGCTAAAGCAGGAACAGGGGAAGCGGAACGGGATTCAACCCATCGTTACCGCATCGATTTGGTACGGAGGAGGTTACCACAGGTGGCGACCAAGACAGCAACCAGCTTGACTCCGCTCGGCGACCGCGTTGTCGTCAAGCCGATGGCACGCGAGGAAATGACCAGCAGTGGCATTTTCCTGCCGGACACAGCCAAGGAGAAGCCGCAGCGCGGCACGATTATCGCCGTTGGCAAGGGCCGCATCAACGAGAAGGGTGACCGCGTCGAGATGGACGTGAAGACGGGCGATTCCGTCCTCTTCGCCAAGTACGCCGGCACCGAGTTCAAGCTCGACGATGACGAGCTGCTGATCCTGTCCGAGAAGGACATCCTGGCCATTATCACGGACTAGCAATCGGCTCTGTCAGTTCTGACGATTGAACTCTACTACTGAACATCACGGGAGGTAACAGGCGTGGCTGCGAAGATCATTTCTTTCGACGAGGAAGCGCGTCGGTCGCTGAAGATCGGCATTGATACACTCGCCAACGCGGTAAAGACCACACTTGGCCCGAAGGGCCGCAACGTGGCGCTCGACAAGAAGTTCGGCGCCCCGACCGTCACCCATGACGGCGTGACCGTTGCCAAGGAGATCGAGCTCGAAGATCCGTTCCAGAACATGGGCGCCCAGCTTCTGAAGGAAGCCGCCACCAAGACCAACGACGTCGCTGGTGACGGCACGACGACCGCGACCGTTCTGGCCCAGGCGATCGTCCACGAGGGTATGCGCAACATCGCCGCCGGCGCGAACGCCATGCAGCTCAAGCAGGGTGTCGAGCTTGGCGCTCAGCAGGCTGTTGCGGCCGTTCGCGAGATGGCCAAGGAAGTTGGCGGCAAGGAAGACATTGCCCACGTCGCGACCATTTCGGCTGCTGACGAGGAGATCGGTAACCTGATCGCCGACGTCATGGAGAAGGTCGGCCGCGACGGCGTCATCACCGTCGAGGAGTCGCGTGGTCTGCAGTTCGAGACCGAGTTCACCGAGGGCATGCAGATCGACCGCGGCTATATCTCCCCCTACTTCGTCACCAACACCGACCGGATGGAAGCCGTCCTCGACGACCCGATGATCCTGATCACCGACAAGAAGATCTCGGCCGTTTCCGACCTGCTGCCGGTGCTTGAGAAGGCCCTCCAGGTCACCAAGAGCATGGTCATCATCGCTGAGGATGTCGACGGCGAAGCACTGGCGACACTGGTCGTCAACAAGCTGCGCGGCACGATCAATGTCCTGGCCGTCAAGGCCCCGGGCTTCGGCGATCGCCGCAAGGAAATGCTGCGTGACATCGCGATCCTGACCGGCGGCACCGTCATCTCCGAGGAAGTCGGCCGCAAGCTCGAGACGGCTGCCGTCACCGACCTCGGACGTGCCCGCCGGATCGTTGCCACCAAGGACGACACGACGATCGTTGAGGGCGGCGGCGACGAGGGCGAGATCAAGGGCCGGATCGAGCAGATCAAGGCCCAGATCGAGTCCACAACCTCCGACTTCGACCGTGAGAAGCTCCAGGAGCGAATGGCCAAGCTGGCCGGCGGCGTAGCCGTCATCAAGGTTGGCGCCGCGACTGAGACCGAACTCAAGGAGAAGAAGCACCGCGTCGAGGACGCACTCTCGGCCGCCCGCGCGGGCGTCGAAGAGGGCATGGTCCCGGGTGGTGGCGTCGCGCTGATCCGTGCCTCCGAGGCGCTGGACGGCATGAGCGTCGAGGGTGATGTCCGGACTGGCGTCATGATCCTCAAGCGTGCCCTCGAGGAGCCGCTGCGCGGTATCGTCGAGAACGCCGGCCAGGACGGCGCCGTCGTCGTCTCGACCATCCGCCGCATGCAGGCCGAGCAGAAGAACGTCAACATCGGCTACGAAGTCATTCGCAACGAGTACGGCGATCTCTTCGAGTGGGGCATCATTGACCCGGCCAAGGTCACCCGCTCCGCGATCGAGAACGCTGCCTCGATTGCCGGCATGATCCTGACGACCGAGGCGCTCATCACCGAGAAGCCGTCGGAGCAGCAGGCGATGCCGGCCATGCCGGGCGGCATGGACTACTAGAGTCCGGTACTTTCCGGCAACCAGCCTTCAGCCGACCGCTGCGACCGAGCCGCTCCCGATTGGGGGCGGCTCGGTCGTTTTCACACGTCTTTTATCGCGGACGCGCTGACTATGGCCAATCCAGCATTGAACATCATGCGCTATCCAGATGTTGAGAGTCTCGCCGCCCCGGTAGACTACGTCGATGAAGAGATGTCGATCTCATACGTGACTGCTGCGATCGAGGTGATGAGATGGCTGGAACACCAACTGATATCCGAATAGATCCGGCGTTGGTCCGCTTTGCCGAATTGCTGCAAGAGCGCCTCAGTGCCTCGAAAGTTTTGCTCTTTGGTTCCCATGCCACAGGGCGTCAACAACCTGATAGCGACTATGACATCATCATCGTGGCCGAGAGCTTCCGCGGCATCAATCCAATGGCTCGAGGACGGGGAATTCGATCGATTTTTTATGAAGTCGGTGGCAAGTCGCCAATGGACCTCTTCTGCCTCACTCCAGAGGAGTTTGAGAATGCCAAGGGGCGAATCACCTTGATCGCGGCGGTTCTACCTGAAGCCATTGACCTGCTCGCTGCCTGATCTGCACCCAGCTTTATCACGACACGGAGATCGTGACATGGCTCGAAGCGCCACTCGCGTCTAACTCGACCCGGCAGTAGTCCAATTCGCTCATCGGCTATTGGAGGAGATCGGCGCCTCAACCGTACCGCCATCTGGCTCACACGCGAGAGGCACGAACGGCCCTGACAGTGCCCGCAACTTCATGATCGTTTCGGAGCAGGTCATCGAGGTCGATCGGTTCGTGCGGGGAGAGTCGGATTGAAACTCCTTGCAGCATCGGCAGTCACGAGAACGGGCCGCCCCAACCAGGACGGCCCGTTCTCCATTTACTTCGTCGCAACGGTATCGACGACGTCCCGCAAGAGTCCCGCAATGAGGTCAAGATGCGTTTCGAGCATCGTGCCGTGCTCGCTATCCTCCGCGATGACGTGCCGGCCCTGCGGGAGCGACGCGGCGATTGCTGCGTGGTGCGCCTGCCAGGCGGCGAGCACGTCCGCCGGCGTGGTGGGTGAGTCGTTCGAGACGATCGTCAGCGGGATATCGGGGAGCGGCCCGACGTTGGCCAGTTGCTCCGCGCTCGTCACGACGTCGATATGGTAGTACTGCGCCTCCTGCGACGCGAACCGCGTGAGCGATTCCGTCATCGGTTGGGTCGATCAACACCAGTCCAACCGACATCTTCAGGATAGCTCGCGGCGTACATCTGGCTGATCGCGCCTCCAAGCGAGTAGCCAGCCAGCACGATCGGTAGCTGGACATCAGCAGACACCAGCAACAGGCGTAACTCCTCGACCGATTGCTGGAACGTCGTTGGGAATGGCCCAACATCACTTTTTCCGGAATTGGCAGCGATCGTAGACACAGACGCGCGCGAATGCCGACACTGCGTCGGGAAGATCAGCCATTCCGACATGATTCCCGAAGAAGCCCGGCGACTCGAAGACGACTGTTGATGCACCTGCCCCATAGCATCGAATCCAGAGGCTGTGGCCGCCGATATCGACCAGGATGCCAGTTTCCAGTGATGGGGTTGGGGTTAGCGTCACTGGCTCCTGCGTCGCGGTTGGCGATGGGTCAGGCGTAACGGTTGCAGACGGCGTTGGAGACAAGGCACGCGTCGTTGCGGTGGGATCGTTCGCCTGCGTGGCGACAGCGGTCATCGTCGCGGTCGTCACCGATTGGTCATCCGTCGAACCATCGCCGCCGCAGGCTGCCAGTACGAACGCCGCCCAGCCGATCACGATCACCGCGCGTAATGCGCGACGAGTTCGACGAGTCAGACACCCGCGGAACGACGAAAAGCACATGGGCGTCTCTTCAGGTGGCCGCACGACCAACGTGTTGTTTCCTCTGGCATCAGTATGATGGGAGAATATCGAGAATTCAAGCGCATCCAGACGCTTGCCATGACCCCAATCGTTGGATCACCCCAAATCGCGAACAGTTGCGGATAACCGCATTGGGCCGTATCATTAGAGATTGTTGCCCGGCGACGCCGTATTTACGTGCCCGGCCGTCGGTGATCTGAAACTGCAATCTGGGGAAATAACAGGGAAGAGGGAACCACGATGGCCGGCCAGTGTGAGGTGTGCGGTAAGACACTCTCGTTTGGACACAATGTCAGCTTCTCAAAGAAGCGCACCAACCGTGTTTTCCGTCCGAACATCCAGAAGACGACCGTCTACGAGAATGGTCGTGCCAAGTCGATGAATGCCTGCACGCGCTGCATTCGGACGATGTCCAAGCTGCAGAAGTAGACGTTATTCCAATACAACGAGCGAAGCCGCGAGGACATATTGGCCCTCGCGGCTTTTCATTGTTCAAGACGCTTTCAACTCGTCAGGGTCGTTGCCTGAACAGCCTCAGGTTCATCGTAGACAGCATTGACCTTCGCAGGCTCCGTTCCACTCGTGCTGGTGCAGTTCCTACGCGAACCGTCCCAGCGACAGGAAACCGATCTCGTGTTGTGTCTTGCCCTCGGTCGCCAGGTCGGCGAGGACCTCGCCGATGGTGCTGGCGAACTTGAAGCCGTGGCCGGAGAAGCCGCAGGCGAAGGCGACGTTCTGGTGCTCCGGGTGCAGGTCGATGATGAAGTGGCTGTCGGGTGTGTCGGTGTACATGCAGGTCAGCGTCTCTTTGACCATGCCGGAGGCGCCGGGCATGTATTTGTCGAGAACTTCGCGCAGCATCTTGATTTCAGCGGCGTCAACTTCGCGGCGGATGGTGTCCGGCGTCGACGGCTCACCGATGTCGTGGCGACCGATCTTCAGGCCACGACCGGGGAAGGCCGGGAAGCCGTAGTAATCGCCTTCCGGTATCTGCATCAGGTAGACCGGGCAGTTCGCGCCGCGGAAGAGATTCAGTTGTTCCGGCTTGAAGTGGACGTTGACGATGCGGCGAACGGTGAGCGGCAGGCCGAGGTCCGACATCATCTGCGAGGCCCATGGACCGGCCGCGATCACGAGCCGCTCGGCCTGATACTCAGCCTTACTGGTCTTGACGCGGACACCGGCGTCGCTGGCCTCCCACTCGGTGACGCCCTCTTCGAAGTGCAGTTCCGCGCCGTGCTTTGATGCGACGTGGTAGTGCGCCAGCATGCAGCCTTCCGGCTTGAGGTAGCCGGCGTTTGGCTCGTAGACGGCGACCAGATCGTCGGTCAGCCGGAAGCCGGGAAAGCGCTCGGTAACCTCAGACGGGTTCAGGTACTCATATGGGAGATCCCATTGCTTCGCGCTGGCGATCGAGCCGCTGACGAACTCCGACTCGGGAGTGCCGATGTTCAGCCCGCCAGTGACGGTCAGCAGGAAGCGCCCGGTCTCCTTCTCCAGTTCACGCCAGAGCGTGTAGGCGCGCTGGACGAGCGGCACGTATTCAGGCGCTTCGAAGTACGCCTCGCGGATGATGCGGCTGACGCCGTGCGACGAGCCGTGCTTGTGCTGCCGCTCGTACAGGTCGAGTCCCAGCACCCGCTGGCCACGTTTCGCGAGATGGGCCGCCGCGGCGCTCCCCATCCCACCAAGGCCCAGGACGATCACATCGTACGACTTGCTCATGTGTTAACCCTCTACGTCGTCCAGAAAACGAATTCCCCGTACCTATGTACGCGGTCGAATTGTAGAGGGGATTCACCGGGGATGTCGGTCCTACACGTTCCCAATCAGCAGGTAACGAGCATCCCCGGCATAGTCTGCTTCGACCCGCGCATCACGTCCGGTTGCTTCACTGGCGAAACTGATGGCGATCTCCGCCTGGGCAGGGTCGATCTCGCCGACCCACAGTCCAGTCCGGGGCGAGCAACGTCGCGGATTGGCGCAGCAGGCGGCGATGGAGGTCGAAGCCGTCGGAGCCACCGAAGAGGGCGACCTCTGGTTCGCGACGGGTCGACGGGTGCCGCTGATCGGGACGCAGGTAGGGCAGGTTCGCGAGGATGATATCGAACGGTTCCGTGAAGCCGTCCAGCAGATCGGACTCGACCAACTCGACACGGTCGGCCAGCCCAAGCCGCTCGCGGTTGATCCCCGCGACCTCCAACGCCGCCGACGAAATGTCGGTCGCGACGATCTGGACATCGAGACGTCGCTTGCCAAGCTCGTCCGCCAGAGCGAGTGCGATTGCACCGGAGCCGGTGCCGACATCAACGACGCGGCGCTGACCGGGGTGCGATCGGAGCCACGCTAGCGCGTACTCGACGAATCGCTCCGTCTCTGGCCTGGGGATCAGCACCCGCTCGTCAACGAACAGCTCGATGTTGCGGAACCAGCGCGAGCCGATGATGTAGGCGATCGGCTCTCCGGCCAGTCGCCTCTCGACCAGCGCCTCGAACCGCTCGGAGGCGCCATCCGGCAGCGGGCGCTCGTAGCGCAGGAAGAGCTGAGCACGCTCGATGCCCAGCACCTGCCGTAACAGCAGTTCCGCATCGAGTGCCGGCGACTCGCTGACGTCGGCGTCTTCGAAGCGGTCGGTGGCGGAGGAGAGGGCGTCCCAGTGGGAACGAAACCCCTCCCCCCAGCCCCCTCCCCTGTGCGGAGAGGGGGAGCCACGACGCTGAGACTCACTCCCCCTCTCCGCACAGGGGAGGGGGCTGGGGGGAGGGGTTTCGTCGTCCGTCCCCGATTCCCGATTCCCGATTCCCGACCGACTCACCCAATCCCCGCCATCTGCAGCCGTTCGGCCTGATCGACGGCCTGGAGCTCACGGATGAATGGGTCGATCGCACCGTCCATGACGCCGGGGAGGTTGGAGAGGCTGGTCTTGATGCGGTGGTCGGTGACGCGGTCCTGTGGGAAGTTGTAGGTGCGGATCTTCTCGCTGCGGTCACCGCTACCGACCTGTGAGCGGCGCATGCCGCCCCGTTCGTCGTCGAGCTTCTGCTGTTCGAGGTCGAACAGGCGCGAGCGGAGGACGGCCATCGCTTTGGCGCGGTTCTTCAACTGCGACTTCTCGTCCTGACTGGTGACGACCAGTCCGGACGGCAGGTGGGTGATCCGGACGGCAGAGTCAGTCGTGTTGACCGACTGACCGCCGTGACCGCTGGAGCGATAGACATCGACGCGCAACTCGTTGTCAGCGATCTGAAGGTCGACCTCTTCAGCCTCCGGCATGACGGCGACGGTGGCGGCTGACGTGTGGACCCTGCCGCTCGACTCGGTGACCGGGACACGCTGGACACGGTGGACACCGCTCTCGAAGCGCAGGTGCGAGTAGGCGCCACGGCCGCGAACCTCGATGATCGCTTCCTTGATGCCACCGATACCGGTCTCGCTGTAGTCCATGATGTCGGTCTTCCAGCCCTGCCGTTCGGCGTAGCGCATGTACATCCGCATCAGCTCAGCGGCGAAGAGGGCTGCTTCCTCGCCGCCGGTGCCGGCCCGGATCTCGAGGATGACGTTCTTGTCGTCGAGCGGGTCCTTCGGGACCAGCAGGGCGCGTAGTCGCGAGACGATCGGCTCGCGGGCATCGCGCAGGCCGTCGAGCTCGGCCCTGGCCATCTCGGCCATCTCCGGGTCGTCGTCGCGCGCCATCTGCTCGGCGTCGGCGATCTGGCGCTCCATCTCGCGCAGCTCACGCCAGGTTGTGACAACCTCGTCGAGATCTGACCGCTCGCGGCCGTACTCCATCAGCTTGTCAGGGTTTGAGGCGACTTCCGGGTCGCCAAGCAACTGCGTTAGTTCGTCGTAGCGCCTGTCCAGATGCGCTAACCGGTCAAACATGGTGGACATGGTGAGTTCTCCAGTGCTGTGTGAAGAGTGATGAGTGATTGGTGACGCGTGATGCGTGACGCGCTAGCCGTGGTCGTCCGGCTCGGGGGTATCGACGTCTGTGTTCTCGGACGATGCGCTCAACGGCCACTCGGCAATTGTCGTGTAGGTCGGGCCCTGCTGGCTGAGGACGCTTCGAACGAGCAGGAGGCGATCGACGGTGAACGCAACCGGCTGGAGGGCGACCGTCGCGAGTGTCTGCTCGACATCGGCGGGCGCACCATCGGTGTCCTTGAAGCGGCCGAGGGTCAGATGCGCCTTGAAGGCGCGCTCGTTGCCACCGGCGCCGATCCCGGCGGTCTGTCGTTCGACCTCTCGCGCGAGCGATTCAAGCGCGGTCAGTGCCTCCGCATCGTCCGTGGCCGCGTCGATCGCGAGCGAGAGGACGTTCGGGCGCTTGCGTGGACCAAGCATGATGAAGTCGCCGGTTATCAGATGCGCCTGCTGGGAGCGGTCAGCCGCGAAGGCGAGCTTGCTCTCCAGCGATGCAATCTGGTTTGGGCGAGTGTCACCGAAGAACTTGACCGTCAGGTGGGCCAGGTCGGGGTCGACCCAGCGAATCGTCCAGCCCTGCGGCTCCAGCGCAGTCCTGATCGCGCGCATCTGTTCGCGGACGGCGTCGCTGACCGGGACGGCAGCGAACAGGCGCTGTGCCGGTGGTGCTGGCTCTGTTGAACTGGTTCGTCGCGTGCGTTGATTCGCCATAACCTGACAAGTATAGCGTTCGAGGGAACAGGGGACAGGGAACAGGAAACAGGAGTTGATCGGCGTGCGGCGAGTTCCTGTCGGCTGTCACGTGTTCCCGACGCCTGGCGGTATACTGCGAGGACATGAAACGACGACAGGATCGTGGGGGAAGGGTCGGGGGATCAATGCGCATCGCCTATCTGGGACCGGCAGGGACGTTCAGCGAGGAAGCGGCGTTGCAGTACGCCTCGGAGGGCGACGAGCTGATCCCGTTCACGAGCTTTGCCGCGCTGGTTTCGGCGGTTGAGGCCGATGTCGCCGACAGTGCCGTCCTACCGATCGAGAACTCGATCGAGGGCTCGGTCGCGTCCACCGTTGACCTGCTGATCCACGAGACGGAGCTCCAGATCTGTCGCGAGATTGTCGTCCCGGTCCAGCACTGCCTGGTTGGCGCGCAGGGATCGAAGATCACCGGCATCAAGAGCGTCCTGACCCACCCGCAGGCGTTCGGCCAGTGCCGTAAGTTCCTCGACCGCTGCCTGCCGAACGCCAACCAGATGGCCGCCCTCTCGACAGCCGGGGCCGTCGAAGAGGTCTCGAAGGGGGATGACCTGACCGTCGCCGCGATCGGTCCGTTGCGGGCGGCGGAGCTCTACGGCGGGACGATCCTGGCGCGCAACATCGAGGACAACCACACCAACGTGACGCGCTTCGTCGCCCTCCACGAACGCGACCACGCGCCGACCGGCAACGACAAGACCTCGCTGACGGTGACGGTCCGCCAGAACGTGCCTGGCTCGCTGCACGCCGTCCTCGACGAGCTGGCCGCTGACCGGATCCAGATGACTCGGCTGGAGAGCCGCCCGGCCAAGCACGTCCTCGGCGAGTACTACTTCCTGATCGAGATCGAAGGCCACCGCCTCGACCCACACATCGCGGCCGCTCTGGAGCGAATGCGCGCCAAGTCGGACATCTTCAAGGTCTTCGGCTCGTATCCGAAGTACATTGCCCCGGCCTAATCATGGATTCGGCTACCCCAACGTCAGCGCACGATCCCTATCTGCAAGCCCAAACGGTGGCGCGATGGAACACGTAGTTGGTGGAACAGGACGGGTGATTGGGGTGCGGGTGTTCCATGGATGTTCTGCCGACCACGTTCAGGTCACTCAGGTTGCTCGATTCATTGAGGATATGTCGTTGAGATTCGTTGAGTCAGATATACGGAGGAATTGCCATGGGTCGGGATGTCCCCGACGCTATCGCACGGCAACTCCGGCAAGAGGCCGGTTTCGGTTGTTGCAAATGCGGCTATCCCGTCTTCCAATACCACCACATCGTCCCATACAACGAGGATGAGCACTTTCGCCCAGAAGACATGATGGTCCTCTGCCCCAACTGTCACGGCATGGCTACTCGCGGAGCATTGCCTCGATCTGAGCAACGCGAGTTGAAACTGAACCCATTCAGTGTAAGCCGTGGATACACGAATGGATTGCTAACGGTCACGCAAACGAACCCTCAGATCGCGATTCGCAATCATGCGGTGATAACGAGCGAGACGGATCCGACATGGGACGAGACCGCCGTTCTTGGTCCCGCGATCCTGGTTGGAGGAGTCGCAACAATCGGGCTCGGGCCGATCCTGGTTGTTGACGACGAGGTTCTGCTTTCGCTTACGTCTGAGGGTGGCAGGCTCGAGATATCAGCCAAACTGTACGACAGCGAGGGCAATCTGCTCGTTGAGATCGATAGGAATGAGTGGAAGTCCAATGATTCGCTTCCTTGGGACCTCGACTTTCGCCACAATATTCTTACCATTCGAAACAGACCTCGGAATATCGCACTGGATATTGACGCATCCAAGGCTGAACAGAGTTTGCTGTCGATCAAGGGAACTTTCTGGGCGAAGGGGCTGTGCATTAGACTCACCCGACAGGGAGTCATGATTGATGGTGTTATGTCATTTCGGATCGTTGGAGTCGTTCTCCATGACATCGCCTTTGTTGTCAACACGTCCGAGAACGGCGGCATCGCGTTGGCTGATCGAGATTCACTCGCGTTGATTTAACGAAGTTCGGCCGCTGCGGATCCGCAGCGGCCGAGTGGCGAGGCGACTAAGAGGTGGCCTGCACGATCTCCGGATCCAGCACGAACATGCCGTTCTCCAGCGAGTCGGCGAGACCGTTCGACAGCAGCACCTTGATCCCATAGACGTACGTCTTGCCGGCCGTCATCAGCGATGTCTGCGCCGCCCGAACCTGCAAGAGCAGCGCTGCCACATCATCACCGTTGGTGATCTGGCCCGTCCCATCGACGTCCAGCACGACCTGATCGCTGACCTCGCGCCTGCGCGTGATTTCAGCAGGCATTCAGCGTCTCCCCCATCCGCAGTTGGACGACGGCCACCCGCTGGACGCGACTGAGCCGGGCGACGTCCTTCATCGCCGCGAACAGTGCCGCGTGCTCGCTTGGATGACTGTCGCCGTCGGTGCGGATACAGAAATGGTACCCGCGCGCCTCGCCAGCCCCGTCGAACTGTGGTTCGAGGACGACCTCGACGACGAGCTCTTTGACGCGGCCGATCGCGCACGTCCGGCCATCACGGAGAAACGAGGACAGAACTTTCCCCGGGCATCGCATACCCCCTGCGCTACTGGCCAACACAGGCACCGATGCCACGGCACACGTTTCGTGGCTCGTGTCTGGCGCGCAGCCTGGCCCCAGCGCTGTGACGCGCGCTGAGGCGGTGGCGCCACGGTCGTATAGAGCTTGGATTCGAATCAGAGTGGGATCGACGAGAGGTGATCTGGGCGGTTATCTCTCGACGATCACAGAGGCTTCGTATCGGGCCACGGCTGTATCGAGCAGATTGACGAGATGGACTTCCCATGTCCCAGGATTCAGTCGAACGACTTCGCGTGCGGCTGCTGCGATGTCTTCGAGGTACGCAATCTCATCGGCGATGCGGTGCAGCAATGCGTCCCCTGCTGTCGCATGTTCGCGCACGGCATCACCCAACGTGGACGGGTTCTGCGCTGTGGATTTCGGAAGCATGAACAGCTCCTTCCGGGCTGTCGAACGATCGTCCGCATCCGTCAACCAGTAGCGAATCTTCACTAGCCTCAGCGCCAACCAGGCTAGTGAACAATCGCTGCACACGAATCGTTTTGCACAAACCAATTCTAAGATACGATGATGCCCAGCGGCCAACGGGTTCTTGGGGAGGGGCGTCAATGACCGCGGCAGACGCTGCCACGCTGTCCTGCACGGAGTTTGTCGAACAGGTCGTTGATGCGCTCGGGCCAGCCGCGCCGGAGCACCTCCACGCCTCGCTCGGATACCTGTTCGATGGAGCGTGTCTCAGCGGTGCGCGCGTGCTCGACGTTGGTGGCGGAAACGGGCTGTACTCATTCTATGCCGCTTCGCAAGGCGCCAAAGAAGTCGTGTGCCTTGAACCAATCAGCAACGGGGCATCATCGAGGATGCAGGCTCAATTCGATCGGCTGAGAGCGATGTTCGACGCGCCGAATCTGCGCTGCCTGCCGGTGCTGTTTCAGGACTATGCCGATAACCGTGAGGGCTTCGATACGATCCTGCTCCTATCCTCGATCAATCTTCTGGATGAAGAGGCATGCGTTCGGCTGCACAGCGATCCTGCTGCGCGAGACGTGTACCGGGGGTTGCTCACGCGACTGTTCGACGTGGCGAACGACGGGGCAGTCATGATCGTCACCGATGCGACCAATACCGATCTGTACCACGCACTCGGCCGGCGCAACCCGTTTTTCCCCCAGGTTGAACGCCACAAGCATCAGCCGCCGTCCGTCTGGGTCAACCTCTTGACGGAAGTCGGCTTTCACTCACCAACCGTGTCGTGGAATCCGGTCAAGCGGCTTGGCGTCGTCGGCCGCGCGCTCACGAGCAATCGACTGGCCGCTCTTGTGACGCTCGGCCAGTTCCGAATCCTTGTCAGGAAGTGAGTCCCTGGCGACAAGAACTGCCGCGATTGGACAAGCGATCAACCGATCAACAACATGTATCAGCGCTGCTCCTAAACTATAGGCAGATATTCTATGGGCAAGAGGCAGCCTCCGTTCGGAAGGAGTACAGATGAGGTGCGAACCGTCCCCGCCAGGGCCGCGACCGGCACGGCACGAGTTCAGGCAGATGGTCGACGTCGCCCGTGCCAGGATGTTGCAGGTTTCTGAGTGCGGTGATGTTCCTGACAAACGCGCGCTGGATGACGCGGTGCAGGCCATGACACTCCTGCTGTTGAGCCTGACACCTGACGATGACGACGATTGATGCTGGGCTACAGCGTGCTGGACACGATCATGGCCGCGCTGTTCGCCGTGGGCGTCGTGGGGTTTGTCGGGTACATGATCTGGGAAGTGCCGAGAATCAAGCCGGTGAAGCGGCAAACAGGAACACCCCGGCGATGATGGCACCGGGGCGTCCGAGCGATAAGTGGTCCGTAACGCAGCGCCTTGCCACGTGAAGGTCGTAAGGAGACGACAATAGATCAGGCAGCGGTCGAAATCTCAGGGTCGCCGACATCAGACGACGTGAAGTTGTAGAGCCGCGTCTGGGTACGACCAGAATATACTGGGCGTAAGAAGTGTACGGACACTCCTGAGTCGGACGATCGAGGAGCGCATCGTGGAACTGAAAACGCGGTGGGAAAACGTCATCCTGTTTGGAGCAGGGGCAAGCAATGGCGTTCGAAGATCAGAACCTCCGCCTTTAGGGCCGGATCTCTACGATCTGCTGGCCAATGAATTCACAGACATTTAGGGATTGCCTGAAGTTGATGAGCTGTTCCCTCGACTAGACTCCGGGGGTCGCGATTTCGAACTTGGCATGGCCCAACTGATGGAACCCCGCCAAGGCCCGCAAGATCCGGGGCATGATTTCGCACCGCTGCTCCGGACTTTTGGCGAGCTGTTCACGCGCTACATGCCACCAGACACAGGCGATCCGTACACAGCCTTGCTCAACTCATAGTCGAGAATGACGCTCTGGATCGAACGCTGTTCGCATCACTCAACTACGACTGCCTGTTTGAAGAAGCAGCGCATCGACTCGGTCTGTCAGTCACGTATAGCCTGATTCCGTCGACAGAGCCAGAACTTGATTGGTACCACAGAAAGCACCGGTCTCCTGCCCGAAGCAAAGTTGTGCGTATCTGGAAGCTACACGGATCATGTAACTTCTTTGCAAGCGGAACCCAAACGTTCGCAGAAAACAGTTTCTATAGCGGAATTGGAGGAATGTCCCCTCCACTTGCTTGCGATTCGCTCGATGTCGCGCGCCGCAGATACACGCCAACACACCTTGGATTAGAAATCAACTTTCCTGCTATCGCCGTCTACGCACCGAGCAAGCCGTACTCGATGTCGGCTCGCCGGTTCTTCCCGTACCTCAAAGCCTGGAACATTGCTGTCCGCTCGCTCGCCGCGTCATTGTCATCGGAGTCGCTGCACCTTCTGAACTTAGCATCAGATCACAAGCACATCTGGAATCCGATCATTGAAACGCTGCAACCGTCTATCTTGTGAGTGAAGCGCGGTTTCGAGATTCACGAACCTCTATCGCCATGAAACTGAATTGCTGGGAGAGCGCTTCAACGCATTACCCAATAACGCTTCGGTTATAGACGATGTCTCGAAGGCTGTTTCGGGACGGTTGATCAGCAACGCGCACCCTTCGGACGCCAGCCGGCATACATTCAGGGAAAAAGTCTTCCGTGATCAAACCATCCAGATTGATGCCTCTCGATTCGTTGGCTGCATGTTTGAGCACTGCGACATCCAATTCTCAGGGGGTGCAGAAGGGGTTCAACTGGCGCACTGTGAGTTCGTTGAGTGCCAGTTCACAATGCATGATTCCGCCAGGTTCACACTGTATTACCTGACTTTGCTGTATCACGCCTTTGGCGATCCGGGGAAAGTGGTAGTCGAAGAGATGTTCGAACGGGTTCGTAAATGAACCCACCTATGGGAAGAAGAGGAAGCCTCGCAACCAGATTCAGCCGAAGATAGATAGCAAGATAGTCGACGCGGATCGAGTCCGCGCCAGTGCGGCACGGACTCGACATATTTCGTGCGTTCCGTAGAACCTGTCTGAGAAGGTCATTTGTGTAACCGTCTTACCATCAAGTGGGTCATCGCAATCAAGATCATGACCTCACTGGTTTCGGGATGAGCTTCGTAGTCCTTGCTCAACCGGAGTAGCGATTCAGCCTTCCAAACGTCGGCTCGATGATCCAGCGTTTCGGCTGGACAGCAAAGCCGTGCTGATCGGCGCTTCCGCGCACAATTTCCAGCACCCAACCACCAAATGAGCGCACCCAGTCAGTCAGTGGCTGTCCGCTGTACCCACCATCGGCAAACAGCCTCAGTAGCCGGGGAAAGCGGCCACGCAGACCACCGGCAACGCGTCGTGCACCGGCCCGATCCCCAACATCTGCCGCCGAGACGACCACCACGAGCAACAAACCGAGCATGTCGACGGCCAGATGTCGCTTGCGGCCTTTGACCTGTTTACCGCTGTCATAGCCGCGGCAGGTGGCTGGCTGCTCGACGGTCTTGATGCTCTGGGCGTCCAGGATCGCCGCTGAAGGGCTGACCTCCCGGCCAGCCGCCGTGCGCACATCAGCACGCAGCGCGTCATGGATCCGTTGCTAACTCCCGTCGTCGCGCCAGAGCCGGAAGTAATGGTAGACGGTACGATACGGCGGGAAGTCGTGCGGCATAGCGCGCCAGGTGATCCCTTCGCGCACCAGATAGAGGATCGCGTTGACGATCTCGCGCCGATCCACCAACGCGGGACGGCCTCCGGATTTCGGCTTGGGACGTGTGGTTCGATGTGCTCCCACTGGGCATCGGTCAGGTCACTCGGTATCGTTCTTCTTAACATCCCGCAAGACTACCTTACCTACCCCTTCTCAGACAGGTTCTTAGGGATCACAGCACACGAGTTCAGAGCAGCGTTTCTTGGTGACGTTCCCCGGCTTCGGGCCATTCGCTAGCGATGTTGGATGGTCGGCAAGGCCGCAATAGCATTTCCACCAGACTGAACTAGAGAGGAGGTGAAAGCAGATGGCGAAGAACACAAATCAGAACTTCCGTCGCGGTGCCGTGCGAGATAGATCGCAGACCTTCAACCCGAAGACGCAAACTTGGGTCAAGCGCGATGCCGGACGGGCAAGTTCATTGATGGCAAGTCGGATAGCGCGCCTTTCAAGGCGTGCGAAAAGAGGACTAGCCTGAGCCAGTCCCCTGAGACTTGGGAGCAGTGATCGTTGACAGCGGCGCTGCTCCCTTTTCGCGTCGAGTATAGCGCGGAAAAGTGATTTGGAAACGGCCGGTGCAGATCCGAAGCGACCGAGTGGTGAGGGAAGGGTTAGCAAGGCGTGGATCCAGCACGAACACGCCGCCCTCTAGTGTGTCCTCCAAGTCGTTCGACAAGCGCACCTTGATCTCGTACACATATTACGGTCCGGCGTACTAACCGCTCGCCGGTCAGATCCCGCTACCAGCGTTCGTGTGTAGAGGAGACAATCGTGTTGTTCGAGTTGCGGCAGTATTTCGTTCGGCCTGGGCAGCAGCAGAACTGGGTTACTCTCATGGAGCAGGAGATCATCCCGTTTCAGGTCAAGATGGGGATGGTGATTCTCGGGAGCTTCGTTGGAGAGGAAGACGAGAGCACCTACGTCTGGATTCGCCGGTTCGAGAGCGAGGAAGAGCGTCAACGACTCTACGACCTCGTCTACCAGAGCGACTTCTGGAACAACGAGATCGCGCCGAAGGTACCAGCGATGCTCGACCGTGAGAAAACCAACGTCCAACGGTTGGTTGCGACGCCAAAGTCAGTCATCCAATAGGCGGGCGCACCCGGATCTGGACGAATGCCGGCCAAAGGATGTGCGCTCAGACGTTCCGGTTCACACTCTATCCAGAACCTCGCGCCCAGCCGCTGTTATCCGGACACACCCACCTGACATTCCCGGCGCGCTTGTCACAGCGACCAGTCCGTCGGCGAGCGCGTCTTCCCAGATTGAGAGGCGTGGGCAACTGGTGCGCCAGGCGTCCATCGTCTCGTCGTAGGAGCGCGGCTGCTCGGCGAGCCAGCGAAGGAAGTCCAGCGTCAGCGCGTGCGCCGGGGAGTAAGTGGCGCGCTGTTCTGCGATGCTCATGCGCGTGTCCCTGTGAACGACGGAAGTCAGACCGACGTTGCCATTGTACCGTCGCGCGCCGCGTGTCGGCCTGTCGTTCGGCCCGCCGGACGATACACACGGCGGGATTGACTGCTGCCCTCAGCGTCCAGGATTTGCGGATCGCAGAGAGTTGTTCCGGACGCGACTGCTACGATGCTGTCTACAGCCGAGGCGGGAATGCGATGGAGGTATTGCGATGGCGATTCTTGATGTGATGACCTTCGATGTCGAGCCAGGGAGGATGGACGAGTTCGTCGCGGATGTGCGGGCGTTGAAGGAGGCCGTCGAGCGCGTCGATGTCGGGCTGTCGAGTGTGCGTCTCCTGCGGTTCATGATGGCCGGGGGTGATACGAACCGGGTTTCGCTCGTCTTCGAGAACACCGATCTGGTCGCCTGGGCTGAGAGTCTCGTCAGGGAGGCCGCGGATGCGGACGAGCAGGCGGCGGCTGCCCGCATCCACGGCCCGGGTGCGCCGGGCAAGCTGGTGCACCGGATGTTGATGCGCGATCTCCCGCTCTAGCGACCCTCGCCAGTGGGGCGCTGCTCCCCATCGGCTATTGCCCACGGGGAAGCTCGCGCTCCAGATAGAACAAGTTCGTCGCGCCGAATCCCTTGACATCATGTTCGCCGCGCGGGCTGCAATCGAAGTCGTCCTTGATGAGCTGATAGGTGGCTTCACTGATCGTGATGCGTCCCGGTTCGGAGAGTGTCTCCATCCGCGCCGCCAGGTTCACGCCGGGGCCGAAGATGTCGTAGACGTACTTCTGGACGCCGACCAGCGAGCCGATGACCGGACCGGAGTTGATCCCTATCCGACACTCCCAGGCTTGCGCGTGGGCCGAGTTGCGGCGTTCGATGTAGCGCAGCATCCGCAGCGCGACGCGAGCGGCATTCTGGGCGTGTTCCGGGTTCGCTTCGGGCAGCCCACAGACGGCCATGTACGAGTCGCCGACGGTCCGCAGCCGCTCGCAGCCGAACATGTCGGTGATGCGGTCGAAGACCGTGAAGATGTCGTTGAGCTCGGTGATCAACGCCGCCGGGTCGCGGGCGATGTCGTGCTCGGTCGAGCCGACGAAGTCGAGCATCAGGATCGAGGCACTGTCGAAGAGTTGCGGCGTGACGGTTCCGTAGTCCTTCATCTCCTCGTAGACCGACTTCGGCATGATGTTGAGCAGCAGCCGTTCGGCACGGTCCTTCTCTCGCTGCAGGTCGCGCGCGTTCTTTTCGGCCAGCTTCGAGTAGGACTCCAACATGTACTCGGCCTGCTTCTGCTTGGTGATGTCGCGACACTCGACGACGACGAGTCCGGTCGGGTCGTCGGGCAGTGGCCGCAGGTCGATCGCGACCGGCAGTTCCCGGCCACCCGCAGTTGTCTCCGTCTCGAAGCTCCAGGTGCGTCCCTCGCGTAGGCGCGAAATGGCGCGGGCCGCGTTGAAGTCCGGCAGCCGCTCGGTCAGGGGCGCGTCGACCTCCCCCGGTGGCTGGAACCAGCGGAAGAAGCAGGCGTTCTCGAACAGGATCGTCCAGTGTTCCGGCTCGACGATAGCGACACCGACTCCCAGCGTCCGCGTGACCTGACGCACGGTGTCGGGATCGATGGTTGACTGTAACGGATCGTAGACATCTGCGATCGACACGGGTCAGCTCCTCGTCACGATCAGGTGCTTGCGGCGCAACATGCCGTCGACCACCTCGTGAATGTCCTCGTCGGTGAAGTCGTGTTCCTCCAGCGTTTCGCGAAGCAGACCGACCGTTTCCGCAAACGCGGCATCGTCGATGCCGTGGCGAGCGTGCACCCGCTCAAGCTGGTCATCAGTGAAGGAGACCGGCCCGCCCATGACGGTCGCGATGAATTTGGTCTGGTGGTCGATCAGCCGGCGCATGTCCGCCTCGCGGAAGTACGGCCCCGCGATCGGCGAATCGATCATCTTGCCGTAGAAGTCGGTCACGACGCGACTGATGTTGGCGAAGCCGCCGTAGCGGTCGAAGATGGTGCGTTTCATCTGTTGGCTCCTGGTCCAGTCTGCACATCGTCCGCGAGCGTGTCGTTGGTCCGGGGGATACGAACAGTCATGCTGGTGCGGCCGGGCCGGGACTCGACACGGATGTCGCCACCGTGCTTGCGCACGATGCCGTAGGTGATGCTGAGCCCAAGGCCCGTACCGTGGCCGGGTGGCTTGGTCGTAAAGAATGGCTCGAAGAGGTGGGGGAGCGCGTCGTCCGGGATGCCGGGGCCTGAATCGACGATCTCGACCGTCACCCACTGCTCGTCGCAGGTCGAGGTGATGCGGATGTCTCCCTGCCCGTCGAGAGCGTCTGCGGCGTTGTCGAGCAGGTTCGTCCAGACCTGGTTGAGCTCGCTACCGAACGCAGTGACGAGCGGGATCTCACAGTCGTAGTCGCGCTCGATTCGCACGTTCCGCAGCTTGTAGCGCAGAATCGCGAGGGACTGGTCGATTCCCTCGTGAATGTCAACGTGTTGCACCGGCGCCTGATCGAGCCGGCTGTAGGCCTTGATCCCGCCGACGATCTGGGCAATCGTCGCCGCGCTGGCGCCAAGTTCGTGCAGCAGTCGTAGCGTGGACTGGCCTGCTGCCAACCAGCGTGTGACAGCACCAAGCAGCGCATCCGGGAGGAACTCCTGGGTCTGTCGGAGGAGGTCCAGCGTCCAGCCGGAGTCGACGAGGGCCGGAGCGAGCGCCCAGGCGTCTACCACATGGTGTTCAACCAGCCAGTGCTCGACAGCCGCTTCGGCATCGCTACGGGTCAAGGGGTCGATCCAGGCCGGGTCGCCAGCTCGATCGGCGATATCCTGGCGGAGGAGGTCAATCGTCGTGATATCCGTCGGCCGTAGCCCGATCGCGCCGAGAGACAGGGCATGTCGCTCCCAGTCAGCAACCGCCGTTCGCAGCTGTGCGGCACTGCGCGCGATTGCCGCGGCAGGGTTGTTGAGTTCATGCGCGACGCCAGCGGCGAGAATCCCGAGCGCGGACATCTTCTGATGCTGCACCAGCTCGGACTGGGCCGCCTGAAGCCGCGCCATCGTCGTCCGCAGGATATCCAGCGTCGTTGAAGGGTGCCGGAGCAGCGCTGCCTCGAACTCGCTCGCGGGTATCTCCAGCAGGGACGTCAGTGATTTGGCACGGGCCGTCGCGTTGCGGCGTCCGGTGCCGAGGATGCTCATCTCTCCCACGACATCTCCTGCCGACCGTATCGCGACGGGGATCTCGTGACCGCCGATGCGTTGGAAGATCTCAAGCGCGCCGGTGAGGATGACGAAGACGGAGTCGGCCGCGTCGCCCTCAGTCAGCACCGTCTCGCCGGCAGCCACCGTTCGTGGCCGTGATGCTTGCAGGAGGAGATCGAGGTCGAAGTCGGTCAGCCGCTCACCAAGCGTCGTGCGGCGCAGTGTGGCGCGGTCGATCGAGGGGCCAGTCGCGATACTCTGCGGTGTGATGGCGTTCATACGGCGGCTGACCCCTTCGCGCGCTGCTAGAGCGTACTCAGATAGCGGTGGACGAACTGGATCGCCATCGCTCCCTCACCGGTGGCGGAAGCGATTCGTTTGACCGATTGATGGCGAATGTCGCCGGCACTGAAGATTCCAGGGACACTGGTCTCAAGCAGGAACGGCTGGCGCTGGAGCGGCCAGCGTGGCAGATCGGCCTGCGAAGTGCCGGCATCGCCACCCGTCAGGACGAATCCAGCCGGGTCGAGCGCGACCAGCCCGTTCAGCCAGCCAGTGATCGGTTGCGCGCCGATGAAGATGAACAGATCATCAGCCGGGACGGTGATCTCACGTGTCACGTCACCACGCGCCTCGCTGATCTTCAACGCCTCCAGGTGGGAGTCGCCGATCGCCTCAAGCACGTTCGTGCCGAACCAGACCTGGATGTTCGGTGTCGCATGGATGCGATCGACCAGGTACTGCGACATGCCACTCTTGCCGAGGTCATTCCCACGCACGAGTAGCGTGACGCAATCGGCATAGGCAGCGAAGTGGATGGCTGCCTGACCGGCTGAGTTCGATCCACCGACGATGAAGACACGCTCGCCCTTCGTCGCGATCGCCTCGGACAACGCGCCGCCGTAGTAGACGCCGGCGCCGGTGAGCCGGTCGATGCCGGGTGCGTTGAGACGACGATAGGTCACACCAGTCGCGATCAGGACCGCGTGACTGGCGATCTCAGTTCCGTCTGCGAGCTGAATGAGCTTGTACTGGCCATCCGCACGAATGCCAACGACCTCGCCGCTCAGAATCTCGGCGCCAAGCCGCTTTGTCTGGGCGACAGCGCGACGGGCCAGGTCGGACCCGCTCAGTCCGGAGGGGAAACCAAGGTAGTTCTCAATCCGGGAACTGGTTCCAGCCTGACCACCCGGGGCATGGCGCTCAATCAGCAGCGTTCGTAACCCCTCGGAGGCGCCGTAGACGGCGGCTGCCAGACCGGATGGTCCGGCTCCGACGATCATCAGATCGTAGAACGGCTGGGCGGCGACTGTCTCGAACCCAACGGCCTCGGCGACGGCCGATTGTGTCGGTCGGACGAGCGGACGGCCATCCGGCAGGACGACGACCGGCAGACGCTGGTCGCTCAAGTCGAGATGGGCGAGCAGTTCGCGCGCCTCGTCGTTGCCTTCGATGTCGAGCCAGCGGTATGGGATGAGGTTTCGCGCAAGGAAATCCTTGAGCGCAAATGTCTCCGCCGACCAGCGCGGGCCAATGACTCGCACGCCCTGGAACGGAGGGTAGTAGGCCGCCTGCCAGTCGTCGAGCACATCGTCGATGACTGGAAAGAGCTTCTCTTCCGGCGGATCCCAGGGTTTGAGCAGGTAATGGTCGATGCCGACATCGTTGATCGCCTTGATGGCGACCTCCGTGTCGGCGTAGGCGGTCAAGAGCACGCGTTTGACATCCGGATAGAGCGCGATCGCTTCGCCCAGCAGCTCGACGCCGGTCATACCGGGCATGCGCTGGTCAACCAGCAGGAGCGCAACCGGCTCGCCGCGCAGCTTCAGCGTCTTGAGCGACGCCAGTGCGGCGGCTCCCGAATCCGCACGGACGATCCGATACTGCTCGCCGTAGCGGGCGAGCAGGTCGCGCGCGACGGCCGCGAGGACGGATGGGTCATCGTCGACGATGACGATCACAGGCTTCGTTGCCACATGTCACCTCCGGTTTCGGGGGTACGCGTTGCGCGTACCCCCGACCAACATCACTTCGACTAGTCGCCCACGTCCGACTTTCGGTACATCGGCCAATTCGCCGTCGTGGTCTTGCGGTCACGTGAGATCAGCGCCCGGTACGCCTGTTGCCCGGCGTAACTCTTCCAGTGCGGCACTTCGTCGCTGATCCAGACCCGACCGACCCATGTGTCCACGTACATCGCCTTCACCTTCCTGGTGATCTTCTGTGTCGCGTCCCCATTGACCCGACACAGACACAATAGGTCGCGATGGCCGGTGACACATCGTCGAAACTACGCGTTCCAAATGGACAGGGGTGTGCACAGGGCAATGGGACAGGTAGGAAACAGGAGCAGCGCTCAGACGAGGCCGTGCTCGTAGGCGAAGGCGGTCGCGGCAGTTCTCGAGGAGATGCCAAGCTTGTTGTAAATCGACTGCAGGTGACCGCTGACGGTGCGCGAGCTGATGAAGAGCTGCTCAGCGACCTCTGCATCGGTGAGCCCGCGCGCGACGAGCTGCAGGACATCGAGCTCTCGCGGAGACAGGCGGCCCGCGATGGTTGACTGCCGGACGGCAGGGCGCGCCGGTTCGCGAGTCAGGCTGGCGATCTGAGCGTCGATCTGTTCCAGCAATGGCTGCGCGCCGAGGCGCTCGGCCGTGTCGCGGCCGATCTGTAACAGTGGCGCGGCTTCAGCTGGGCGGCCGGCGGCGATCAGCTGCTCGGCCTGGACGACACGGGTGACAGCAATCTCCCAGGGTGCCTCGCAGGCTTCGGCGATCGCGAGAGCGGCGTCGAGGTGATAGGTCGCGTCGTCCAGCCGGCCAGCCGCAATCGCCAGCCGCCCGAGCGCACGGTGCGCCGCCAGACAAAGCAGCGGCTGATAGGGATCATTGGCCAGGTCAAGCGCTCGTCGTGCGTGCTCCAGCGCCCGTTCCGGTTGACCGGTGATGTGGTTGTAGCGCGCCCAGGCGAGTTGGGGCATCGGGCGACGGACGACCATCTCGCTCCACTCGATCCACTCGTCAAGTGCGGTGATCCACGCCATCGCTCGCTCGGCGTCGCCGGCGTCCAATGACAGTGTGACAGCCAGATCCTGCATCTCAAGGAACTCGAGGAAGTAGGTGGTGCCAGGGCGGGTCCCGTGCCCATCCGGCATGCAGGATCTGATATGGCCCCACGCGCGCTCCGTCTGCCCCTGGAGCATGTCGAGCCGGGCGAGGACGGTCGCGCTATCGATCCGGACTGCCTCAACCTCGATCATTGCCTCCGCGCTTCTACGCGCCTCGTCCCAGCGGCCATCGAGGATCAGCGCTGGATACAGCCGGGGGGTCTCCTGCGCGTCAAAGACCATGCCGTACAACGACTCGCGATACGCCCGGTCGACGAGGTCGATGTAACGGCGGCGTTCGTCGGGACGGTCGGCATAGTACGTCTGCAGCACCATCGCGTACTCGTACGACGCAGAGTGACCGAGCATATAGGCGCTGCCAAACCGGGCGACCTGCACGCGAAACTCGGCGAACGCGGCACGTGATTCATCTGGATAGCCAAGCGCCGCCGCTGCCTTGCCGATCGCAAACCGAGCGAAACTGGCCGCATGACGATCAGGTCCGTCTTCGTCCCCCTTCGAACATGCGAGAAACTCGCGGGCAATGTCAAGCGCGAGCTGGAACTTGCCGTAATAGACCAGTCGCTGCGCGTACGTCCCCTGACTGACCGTGTAGCCGAGTGGGCTCGCCAGAATGCGTTGCTGCTGATCTTCCGGCAGCGCGTCGTAGACAGCTACCGCCTCCAGCAATTCGTCCAGCGCGTGCTCACCGAGGAAGCCTCGGATGTGCGACCGGCTGCGCAGCAGGACCGCTCGCAGGGCGTCGTCTCCCAACTGTTCGGCGATCGGCTGGGCCTCGGCGAGGCAATCCAGCGAGCGACGCGGCTCGGTGTAGCGATATGCCTCGCTCAGCTCGCACAACAGCCAGCCCCGCTCTTCCAGCCGGGACTCGTCCGCACGCAGGATCTCCAACGCCTGCTCGAAGCGCTGGACCGTGATCTGATACGCGTGCGAGGTCGCGGCCCGGCGGCCAGCACGAATCAGCCAGGTCGCCGCGCGCGGGTCGCCCGCCTGAGCGAAGTGATAGGCGACGGCGTCCGGGTCCGACGCCGGGTCGCCTTCAAGCACCTCCGCGACGCGCCTGTGCCAGCTCCTGCGCCGGAGCACGATCATTCGCTCGTGGAGCGCCTGGCGGATCAGCGCGTGTCGAAACCGCAGCGCCGGTCGGTCGGCCACCTCAACCAGCACGCCGGCAGCGATGGCTCGTTCGACGACGACGATGAGGGTGTCGTCGTCGGTGCCGGTAACCGTCTGCCAGAGATCGATCGGAACTTCCTCACCAATGATGGCCGCAACCTGGAGATAGTCGCGCTCCTCACTGGTCAGCGGTTCCAGGCGACGCTCGATGACCTGTCGGACCAATGGCGGCATCTGGAACCCGGCCAGGTCTGACAGCGTCCAGGTGCCGTCCGATTGGCGCAGGATGCCAGTGACCTCCAGCTCGTGCAGCAGTTCGGAGGTAAAGAAGGGATTGCCCTCAGCGTAGCGAAGCAGGTGCTGCGAGAGCTGCTGACTGATCGGGCTCCGGGAGGTGGTAGCGATCGGCCAGCAACTGCCTGACCGCTTCGCGGTCGAATGGCCGCAGGGCGATCCGGGTTGCCCGCGCCTCACGGACGAGGTGGGGCAACGCGCGGGACAATGGGTGGTCGTGGGCGTGATCGAGGTCGCGATGGGTCACCAGCAGCAGGATTGGTTCCGACTCGACCTGACGAGCGATGACACGCAGCAGCTCGACACTTGGGCCATCCGACCAGTGCATATCCTCCATCACCAGCAGCAACGGCTTCTGGCGAGCCAACGACGACAGGGATGACCAAACAAGCGATTGCTGCTCCTGCAGGTTGGTCGGGGATATCAGGGTGTCGGTGAGTTCTGCGACCGTTCGGCCGGCAGACGCCAACGAGCGGGCGAGATCACTCCACGGGCCGTATGGGGATGTCGCCTCCAGGTCGTAGCAGTGGCCGCTGGCAACCTGAAAGCCCAACTCGGCCGCATCGCTCATGCAGCGA
This sequence comes from uncultured Chloroflexia bacterium, assembly GCA_963763325.1. Classification (GTDB taxonomy): domain Bacteria; phylum Chloroflexota; class Chloroflexia; order Thermomicrobiales; family CFX8; genus JBBECJ01. Next base: position 91,241 of record CAVXOL010000011.1, on the reverse strand, counting down.
CGGACGATCGTCGTCTTGCCAATGCCCGCGTCGCCACTGACGAGCGCAACCTGCCCCTGTCCCGCCGCCGCCGATGACAGCAACGCGCGCAGGAGGTCCAGTTGATTGTCGCGATCGACGATCCGATCGGGGCTGGAACCGATCGTGTGTTGATGGGTTGCCCCGGTCACGCTGTGTTCGCCGGTGGAGAGCGTGACCGTCGCCGTCGACGACGAACGATCGTAGGCGAGCGCTGAGGATGGGACAAAGAACTGGTCGCCGTAGCGGCTGGGGCGTTTCTCGGCCGGCAGCCGGCCTTCTCTGATCCAGCGACGAATCGTGTAGGCAGACACCCCGAAATGGCTGGCTGCGTCGTTGAGCGTGAGCCATTCCGGGATGTCAGTCGCGAGTTGGGATTGGCGCTCGTCAGCCACGGTAGCTCTATCCGGGACGTCAGATCGTCATCACATCCACTGTCTGTATGACATCAGTATACCCGGAAACCGCGATTCAATATTCACGCAACCGTTCGTTGCAGGTGCATTAACTCAGGATTGTGAAACCTCCAGCGAGAAGCAGCATCAGCGACCAGATACGGTCGACGTTGAACCAGCCACGGCGCAGGATCCTGACGCCGAGCCACTGATAGACGACCAGTGCAACGGCTCCCATGACGACGAACATCGCTGCCGTGTGGACGAGGACCGAGGCAACTTCTGAAACTGGCAGTGTCGTCGCAGTGTCCGATGTCGTATGGCTGGCGTGGGACATATGCCCTTCGTGCGCGCTGGCAGTTTCAGCGTCACGCAGGAGGACCGGGATGAGCATCAATCCCGCCCCATGCGCCGTCGCCATCAGCCACGACCAGGCGATCAGATCGCGGGAATTGACGCGCATCCCAACCCAACGCGGGTGCGAGAACGGCGCCAGCAGCTTGTAGAGGCCGAATCCGATCAACGCGATGCCTCCGGCGACACGTAGGACACTCGTCGATATCGTCGTGCCTGCCACGGCGATGACGAGGACAACGCCCGCGACCGAGAGCGCATGGCCGACGGCGATCGGGCCGATGGCGTTGACGACAGCCTTCCAGCGCCGTTCCTGTAACCCGAGCGCGACGGCGAACAGCCAGCCCATGCCGGGATTGAGACCGTGGTAGGCGCCGAGCAATACGAGCATCAGCCATGGAGTGACAGTCGTACATCCTGACCTCCTTGTCAGGTGCGGGCCGGGCACCCTGCACGCACCATTGCGCCGGCAGGATGCCCGACCTGCCTCATCCGGCTAGTTCGGGAAGCAGTACGAGTCGGACGACGAATCTCCGCCCTGGAGACGCACCTGGTGGGGCCGCTCGGTTCCGAAGTCGATGAAGAAGTCCGGATCGAGCGTCATCCCGCCAGCTGGATTCACGTCGAGCTTGGTTGCCCAGCCGCGGATTCCTTCGGGGTAGAACTGGGCATCCCACGACGCGTAGAGCGAGTTCGTCAGGTAGACTCGCCGCCCGTCGCGGCTGATCTCGACCATCTGCGGCCCGCCGTTGAGCGGCTCTCCTGCTGCGTTCGACGCATGGCGTACGATCCCGCCGAGATGGACGGAGCCGGTGAGGCGAGGGTTGAAGGGATCGGAGACGTCGTATTGCTGCAACTCACCCGTCCCCCAGCAGGAGACGTACAGGAAGCGGTCGTCGAGCGAGAGGTTGATGTCAGTCACAAGTGGTGGGACAGCGCCGAAGCCCTTCAGGAGCGGCGGAAGCAGATCGGGATCTGCCGGCTCGGCTGGGATCTCGATCACCTTGCGGATCGCCCATGACCCGTTCTCGCGAGACCAGACCCAGACGGAAGCCGAGAGGTCCTTCAGGCTCGTCACAACACCGACGAACCCGTAGGTCTGGCTGGGATCATGGGCCGGGCGCAGTTCCAGCACCATCTGCTGTTCCGAGCCGAGGTCGAGTGCCTGAAGATGCTTCCGCGAGCGCAGGTCCCAGACGTGGAGATGGTGGCCATACTGCGAGGAGAGCAGGAGTTCCGGGTTGACTCCCTGCTCGACCATATTGGGCGTACCCCACTCGCTGGTCAGCATCGTGTCATGGCCGAGATGCCACCAGAAGTCGTAGGCGAGCCGCTGCGGCCCCCGGTCGGCCTCCCAGGGACCCTTCACCTCGAAGTTCTGGTGGTCGAGCAGGAAGACGCCGCCGGGACCGTCGCCGTCGGGAGCACCGAGGGCGCTGACATAGATGGCGTCGGGGCCGCAGTGGATCGTGTGGGGGCGGCTGTAGCCACTGCGCGAGTGAATCTCTTCGGCCTCGATTGTCTTGACGATCCGCGGCTGGCGCGGATCCGGCTTCGTATCGATGATGTACATCCGTGAAGACTTCAGCCCTGGGACGAGCAGGTAGCGGCGCTCGATATGCGGGTGGGGCATGTTCGGGCAGAGCGCCGCGCTACAGGCATTCCAGCCGAAGTGGTGCAACTCATCACCGATGTTCGGCAGGTCAATACGTCCGACGATGTCCGTGTAGGTCGTCGAACGCGGGTTGACGTCGAGGACGGCGATGGCGTCGGGCCGTGTCCCATCCGGGTTCAGGATCGCGACGTAGGCGAGCTCCTCGGCAGGAGATTCCATCGCCATCCGGGGCGTCGGGTAAAAGGTCGGGTCGGGTGTCCAACTGCTCATAGCTGTGCGACTCCTTGATCGTTCGCGTAGGCCAGGTACGGCGCAGCTAGTGTGACAACATTGTACTGCCAAACTTGCCGTTCTCAAGCGTTATCACGATATGGTGTTGTCTATGCGTGACTATGAAGGCCAAGTTGGTTGCGCAGACGGTGCAAGTGAGGGTGGCTCGCGTGCGAATGCGCCGTTGTGTTGGATTCGGTAGTCGTGTCGTCCGGTGCGGCCGGACGCGCCAGCGTCACGTCGCTCTCGCGCATCAGTCGCTGGATTGCCTCGCTGTTGACGTACAACTCGAACATGGGTGCCTCCTTCGGCTCAGGCGTCGCGCGGCATTGCGCGATCGACCAGTGTCATTCGTGCGCCGATGCGATCCAGATGCATCGGGCGCGATGGTTGGTGACTGCCGCCAGTTCAATCTGTCATCGGTTCCCTGCCTCCTCGTAGATGTCGCCTGCCGTCGCTCCATCGCGACGACAGGTACGACAGTAGCCGAGGTTCAGGCAGCGAACATCGTCAGGATTGCGTGATCAGGGTGTGTACAGGGTCCACCGATGGGGATGACACGGGCTGTTTGCGCAGCAGCTATTGCGGACCGTTGGCGCGGATCCAGTCGAGGTACTGCTGGACGCCGTCATCGAGCGGGGTCGAGGGGACCCAGCCGAAGTCCTGCTGCATGCGGGCGTTACTGGGGCGGGGTCCGGGTGGGTCGCCGGAGACGAGGTAGTTGGCTTCGGAGGCGGGGACGACGCGGTAGGAGATGTCCGGCCAGGCACGCTGGAAGACAGCCAGCATGTCGCCGATCGAGTACATCTCGCCACAGGTGATCGTGTAGATGTCGTTGGGCAGGTTGGGTGTTGCCCAGGCGCGTTCGATGGCTTCGGCAATGTCCTCGACGAACGTCCAGGCGTGATACGGCCCTTCGAGCGAGTTGACGCGCAGTTCTTCGCCAGCGTGGAGGATCCGCAGCATCTCACGCAGTTCGGTTGCGCCGCGATAGCCTGGGGTGACGCGTTCAACACAACGCGTACTCACGTTACGTTGGACAGACGCTGACATTGTCTGTCACAAGGTCGATGGGCTCAGGTCGCGTCGGCGGCAAAAGGCATAGCTGTGAAGCGGTCCGCGTGGTCACCAGGCAGGATGACATCGGATACGTCCGCGCGGCGCAGTTCGGCGCGGAGGGCGATGCAGAGACTGTGAGCGACGATGAGATGGGCGTCTTCGACCTGTTCGATAGAGCCGCCGGGGACGCGGACGACAATGTCCGCGAGTGGGGCCAGACTGCCGCCAGTTTCGCCGGTCAGGGCGATGGTTGCGGCGCGTGCCTGCCGGGCGACACGGGCGGCCAGCAGGATGTTGGGGGAGTTGCCGCTGGCGCTGATGGCGACGACGACATCGCCGGGGCGGACGAGGGCGCTGAGTTGATCGGCGAAGACGCGCTCGTAGCCCTCGTCATTGCCCCAGGCGGTGATGAGCGGCACGTTATCGGTCAGTGCGACGACCCGGAAGGCGGGCTGTCCACCAGTGCGGGTTCCCTTGGCGAGGTCGCAGGCGAAGTGAGATGCTGTCGCCGCGCTGCCTCCGTTGCCGAGGACGAAGACGGTCCGGCCGTGTGCGTGACACTCAAGCAGCATGTCGGCAGCCCGCGTGACGGCCGCGACGGGCATGATCGTGGTGATGGCCGACATCTCGGTCCAGTAGCGTTCAATCAGTTCGCGCAACTGCGATCTCCTCTTGGTAGACGGGCGAGCGTTTCGAAATCAGGTGCTGAGACTGGTTGTGACGCAGGACCAACCTGCGCTCCGGTGGTTCGGCTGAGTCGCGGTCCGACAGGATCTGGGCGCCAGCGGTGTCGAAGTTAAACGTCAATTCGGTCAGTCCAGCCGCTGCCATTGCCTGCCGAACGTGCCAGGTCCGGCGCGGCGGGACGTAGAGCAGCATGAAGCCCCCGCCCCCGGCGCCGGTGATCTTTCCGCCGAGCGCGCCGGCAGTTCGGGCAGCGTCGTACCAGCCATCGATCGCTGACGACGAGATGCTGGATGAGAGCTGCTTCTTTTCCTGCCAGCCGTGGTCGAGCAGTTGGCCGAAGCCGTCGAGGTCGTGTGCCAGTAGGCGCTCGTGGATGGCGTGAGCCAAGTCCTTGATGCGGTGAAGGGCGTCGATGACCGACTGGTCGGTGGTGGAAGCTGCTCGCTGCTTGCCGAGGATGCTGGCCGAATCGCGGCTGCTGCCGGTTGAGAAGAGCAGCAACCGGCGCGAGAGCGCGTTCATCACATCGGGCGGGAGGTCAATCGGCGTGACGGTTACGCCGTCACACGTGAACTCGATCGTGTTGAGACCGCCGATGGCGCTGGCGTACTGATCCTGACGGCCAATCGGCATGCCGAGGTATTCGATCTCCAGTTCACATGCGATCTCGGCCACCTGAGCCCTGGCCAGGGTCGTCTGACCGAGGTGGCTCAGTGCTCGGACGAGTGCGCAGGCCATCGCGCTCGACGAGCCGAGGCCGGTGCCGGGTAGGACTTCGGACGCTGTGAAGAGGTCGAGGCCGGACTCGCGGATGTCATGCAGCGCGAAGCGGGTCAGTGCAGCCTTCGGCAGCGACAACGGCTCATGCACTGGTGGCAGTTCGCCGGGTGGGAAGTGCAGCGACAGGTTGAAGTCGGACGACGTGATGTGGACTGCGCCGTCGGCCGGTCGGTGGGCCATCACCGAGCAATAGCGATCGATCGCGGTCGATACGACGAAACCGCCGTGCTGCTGGTAGTAGGCTGCGAGGTCCGTCCCGCCGCCGCCAAAGCTGATTCGGACTGGTGCGCGCGCAATAACCATCAAACGTTCCTTCGATCTCAGAGAGCGGCAAGCCGATCCCTACGGCCAGCTCGTCTCGGTCGTCGGCGTGACGATGACCTCCTGCAAGGCCGAGCCAGGCGGCATGTTCACGGCGAAGAGCATCGTCTGGGCGACGTTGGCTGGGTCCTGGAGATTGGCCTCGTCGGGCATTGGGATGCCCTGGTCGACGAAGCGGTCAAAGAAGTGGGTGCGCATGCCGCCGGGGATGATGGTAGTCACGCGGATGCCGTGTGAGCGACCCTCGACGCCGAGGCCGCGACCAAAGCCGACAATGCCCCACTTCGACGCGTGGTAGGCGGCTGCGTTGCCCCAGGCTCGGGTCGCGGCGGTCGATGCGATGTTGAGGATGTGGCCGTAGCCCTGTTCGACCATGACCGGCCAGGCCGCCTTGGCGAACAGGAACGGCCCGCGCAGGTTCACGCCGACGACCTGGTCCCACTGGGCGACCGACATGTCAGCAACCGATACGGTGTGATCGACGGCGGCGTTGTTGACGACAACGTCCAGCCTGCCCAGTTCGCGGACGGTTCGGTCAACGGCGGCGGCGACGGTTGCTTCGTCGCTGACATCGCCTTGGACCGCAATTGCCTGGTGGTCGCGGGCGACGAGGTCGTTGCAGACGCGCTCGATCCCAGCGCCATTGATGTCCACGCAGGCGACGGCATAGCCTGCGCTGGCGAAGACGTGTGCCGTCGCCTCGCCGAGTCCGCTGCCGGCGCCGGTGACAAGGATGACTTTTCCGTGTGACGTATCGTGCTGCATCTGTTTACTCCTTTTTCTTTGCTTTTATTGGCGTACTCACCATTGGTTCGTGTCTCACATCGGTCAATCGGCCCTCACCATCGTTCAATCGCCACGTCCAGGTGAGGCTCAACGGAGCCGTAGACCATGTCGATGACATGGTCGTTAGTTGGTTTGGGCCTGAGCAGCGACATGTAGAGCGCCGAGGTTCTGCTGGCAACGGTTGACCAGGTGAACTCGCGTTCGACTCGTGCGCGAGCGGCCCGGCCCATTTTCAAGCGCAAGGCGGGCTGGAAGAGCAGGTGTCTGAGCCGTTCGGCGAGGGCGGCAGGGTCGCGGGGTGGAACCAGATAGCCGGTTTCGCCATCGGCGATGGTGAAGGTGATCCCGCCGACGGCCGAACCGATGACGGGTGTGCCACAGGCCATCGCTTCGAGCGGTGTCAGGCCGAACGGTTCGTACCAGGGTGTCGTGACGGCGACATCTGCGGCGCTGTAGTACCAGCGCAGTTCGTCAGGTTGGCGTTTGCCTGTGAAGGTCAAGCGGTCGCTGATGCCCAGTTCAGCCGCCAGCCGCTGCAGTTCGCCGATTTCCGGTGTGGCGACCGGGTCGGGGTCGTGGGTTTCGCCGCCGACGAGCAGGAGTCTGACCGGTAACTCATGATCATGGACAAGTTGCGCGACGGCGCGGACGATGTTGCGCGGGTCCTTGCGGGATAGCATTCTACCGATGTAGGCGACAACCAGTTCATCCGGGTCGAGGCCGATCTGGGACCGTGCTTCAGCGCGCAGCTCGGGTCGGTAGCGCTCGGTGTTGACAGCAGAGGGGATGACGGCGATCCGGCGGGGGTCGCAGCCGTAGTCGTCGATCAGCTCGTCTTCCTCGGCCGGGCACTGGGCGATGATGCGGTCGGCACGTCGAATCACGTCGAGTTCGACGGCAATCCGAACGCCGGGGCTGGTGTCGGCTTCCGCCTGATGGCGGCGCTTGGTCTTGCCGGTCGCGTGGAAGATCTGAACAACCGGAATCGTCAGCGAGTCACGCAGTTCGGCAGCGACCCAGCCGGACATCCAGAAGTTCCCGTGCAGCAGGTCGTAGTGAGCGCCATCGATGGCCAAGAAGCGCAGGATGTTATCGCGGAACTCCGGCATGTATGGCCAGAGGTCGTCCTTGAGGACGAAGCCGGGCGGACCAGCGTCGATGTTGATGATCCGGACGCCGGGAGCCCAGTCGAGCGTACGTGGGGCATCGGACGCGTCGCGGCGTGTGAAGATGTCGACCTCGTAGCCGAGCTGCGCCAGATTACGGCTGACCTCGTCAACGTAAACATTCTGGCCGCCGGCATCGACGCTGCCGAGCAGGGCAACCGGGCTGGCGTGTTCACTGAGAAAGGCGATCCGAGGAGCTTGCGTTCGGGTCATACGAGCGCCTCCACCTCAATCGGACGCGGGTTGAACGCGGAGAGTGGGACGCCGGTGACTTCGGAGAACGCCGCGTTCCAACCTGACACAAAACGCTCCATGCTGAAGCGTTCGTCCGCCACTTGGCGCGCGCGCTCCCCGATAGAGTGCGCGAGACCGGGGCAGGCGATGAGTTCACGCATGCAGGCGACCAACTCGTCGATGTCGCAGGAGATGAAGCCCGAGACGCCGTGCTCAATGACGGTCGGCAGTTCGGTCGTCGCGAGCGCGACAACGGGCATCCCGAGTGTCATGCCCTCGATGACGGCCAGCGGCAGCGACGTGTAACGCGCCGGGGAGAACAGGAAGCGGTACTCGGCTACCCGGCGGTGCAGATCTCGATAGGGTATGTCGCCAAAGCCGCCAAAGTCCTCGGTCTGCATCCCGGCTGCATCGAGCGGGATCTGCTCGCGAACGTTGAGAAAGATGTCATGGCCGACGATCCGAGGCCGCTTCTGCATGCCATTGACGACGGTAATGCCACGATCGAGCGTTCCCGAATAGCGGACGCGCGGATCGATCGCGACCGAATGTTCGATGACGGTCGTCGGCGTCCGGCCGTTGTCCCACATCAGCCGGTTGTAGTGGGTGACGTGGACCAGGAGCGTGTTCGGGTCATCGACCGGGTGTTGCTGGTTGACGGCGTCGGGCTTGGGAGTGTTGTGCTCGAGGTAGATCGCGGGGAGCCGGCGCTGCTCGTCGCTGAGAATCTCCGCAGCATCGACGGTCCAGTTGCGAGGTGTCTGGTAGAGGATGAGGTCAAGGTCAAGGTCGCAAATCTGGTCGTGCGGAACCTCGATCAGGTTGTCAGGCATGTTGAAGGTCGTGCCTCGCCCGATGTATCCCTCGGATTTTTCCCTCTTCGTCGGCAGATACCAGTTGTGGTCGATCCGCGCTAACGCGTTCAGGTAGCTGCCGTGGATGTGCCAGATGAGGATATTCAGGCGACGCATATCAGTCCTTCTATTTCGCGCTGAGTTCAACAGCATGACGACTGGGCAAGGTTGCGGCCTGGACGCTGGGGCAGAGCAGATCGGATGCGACGGCGACGACCTCGGCGGGATCGATCCAGGCCAGGCAGCGGTGGTCGATCGGGCAGATGGTCTGGCCGCAGGGGCGGCAGGCGACGTCGCGCGTGATAACGCGGGTGTTGGCGCCGACCGGCTGCCAGCGGCGCAGGTCGGCTGGGCCAAAGACGACGACGGTTGGCGTGCCGAGTGCGCAGGCGATGTGGGCCGGTCCGGTGTCGTTTGAGACGTACAGGTCGAGCCGGTCGATCAGTGCTGCGAGGCCGCCGATCGTTGACTGGCCGGCGAGGACGGTGGCAGGAAACCGCATCGCTCGCGCAACAGCCCAGGCGATGTCGACCTCATCGGGACCACCAGTGATGACGGTCCGTGCGCCGTACCGAATGGTCAACGCATCGGCGACGGCTGCAAATCGGGCGGGCTCCCAACGGCGCGACGGGTGCTTGGCGCCGGGGTGGATGCCGATCAGTGGGCGGTGATCGTTGGGCATTGCCAGCAGTGCGTCCGCTTCAGCACGGTCGGCAGCGCTGAGCGGGAATTCGAGCGATGCTGTCGCTTGCCGGGCAGTCCAGCATCGAGACCAGGCGCAGGTTGCGATCGATCTCGTGCTGGTCGTCCGGATACGGCGCGGCGAAGTCGAGGCGGTGATTCGGCTCTTCACGACTTGGAACATAGCCGGCTGTCACGCTTCCGCCGAGATCGAGTGCGAACGGGTTGCTCGTTCGGCCACTGCCGTGCATCTGGATGACGAGGTCGTAGCCATAGGCGCGTTGCTGCTCCAGGAAGACCTGCGTCCGCGTGCGGTCCAGCGTGACCTCGTCAATTCCCGGATAGCTGGGGAAGGGCAGGAAGTGATCGACATAGGCTGAGAAGCGGCTGGCGAACGATTCCGCCCACGGAAGGCCGATCAGCGTGATCTCGGCGTCTGGATAGCCAGCACGCAGCCCGCGCAATGCCGGGACTGACAGCAGCAGGTCGCCGAGGTGCAGTGCGCGGACGACGGCGATCCGTTGTGGGACGCGTCCGGTCAACTGGAAGATGCGCTGCTCGGCGGCAGTCATGCTGCGCCTCCGGCTTTTACCAGGGCAGCGGAGTGTCGCGCTGGTGCAGTCACCAGTAGCCCGGCGGCTGCGTCGGCGACCATCGCTGGAGTGACGAGCGTCAGGCATTCGTGGTCGTAGGGGCAGATGCGCGCGTAGCAGATGCGGCAGAGGACGTCGTGGTAGAGCAGTTGGTGTGGGACCTGCCAGGGTCCCCACTGCTCCGGTGGGTTTGTCAACGCGAACAGGGCGATGACCGGCGTCTTCGTCGCGGCCGCAATGTGCATCGGCCCGGTGTTGTTGGTAATCGTCAGGCTCGCCATCTCGATCAGCGCGCAGAAGGATGGGAACGGCAGCTCACCAGCGACCGAGTAGACCGACTGGCGTGCGGCCGACCCAACACGGGCGATGATGCGCGCTGCCAACTCGGCCTCACTCTGGACTCCGGTCAGGACGACGTTCACGTTGAACCGCTCGACAAGTAGCTCGACGACGCCAGCGAACATCTCCCAGGGATAGGTGCGGGCCGGCATCGAGCAACCGGGATGGACAACGATCAGTGGCCGGTCGAGCTCGATCGCCCGTTCGCGCAGTACGCGGTTTGCCTCGTGGCGTGCGATGTCCGGGACGTCGAGGACGAGATCGCGTTCGGCGGTCGCCATGCCAAGCGCGCCAACGAGGTCGAGTCCGCGCTCGACCTCATGCATCATCCGCTCCGGATGCTTATGGCGCGTTGTCAGCAACGAGCCTGGGCCGTCGATCGAGGCGGCGGCACGGAGCGGGATGCCGGCCAGATAGCACAGGTAGGCTGCTGGAAGCGGACTCTGGCGGAAGGACGTGAAGATGATGGCTGCGTCGAACTGGCCGTCTGCCAGCGTCCGAACCATAGCCTGCTCCCGCCCGGGCTTCAGGGGCAACTCGTGCCACGGGTCCATCCACGGCGCCTGGTAGACGATGACGTCGTCGATATCGGGATTCAGCCGGCCGGCCTGCGCGCCGACTGAAGACGCCAGCAGCGTGATGGATGCGTTTGGCAGCGATTCCCGGACGGTATGAATCGCCGGTGTCGTGACGAGCACGTCGCCGAGGTTGTCGAGCCGGACGACGAGCACGCGCTGGGCGGCGCGCCATTGTGGATCGACGCCTGGCATCCCGGCAGCAGTACGTGGCGGCGGCTGGCGATCAGTCATGGATCGCCTCGATCCCGTCGGCGCTGGCGAGCGCCAGGATGCGGTCGATCATGGCGGTCGTCGATTGGGTGCCGGCTAGCGGCACGATGACGACCTGGCCGCCGGTCTCGTGGACGACCTGCTCCTCGGGGAGGGTGACATCGGCGTAGTCGCCGCCCTTGGCGTGGATGTCGGGCCGCAGGGCGCGGATGAGGGCGGTCGGGTCGGATTCGTCGAATAGGATGGCATGATCGACCGGGCCGAGCGCCTGGATCAACGCCAGCCGGTCGCGTTCGGCATTGATCGGGCGACTCTTGCCCTTCAGCCGCCGCGCGCTGTTGTCCGAGTTAACGCCAACGACGAGGATGTCGCCGAGTTCTTTCGCCTCACGCAGGAACTCGACGTGGCCGGCGTGGAGAATGTCAAAGACGCCGTTGGTGAAGATGATGCGCTTCCCAGCCAGCTTCTCCGACAACAGCAGCGACGCGAGCGTCGCCACACCTTCTCCGAAGCCCTGACCGGCGAGGTCACGCAGGCTGACGCGTTGCAGCAGTTCCTGATGCTGGACGACCGACGTGCGTGCCTTGCTGACGGCGATCCCGGCTGCGTCGATGCCGATCTGGGCTGCGGTACGGCAGTCGGCTCCGGCGGCGAGCGCCAACGCCAGCGCCGAGGCGAACGAGTCACCGGCGCCGACGTCCGCTGGCCTTGCAACTGGATTGGCAGGCAGGTGGACGGCGCTCCCGTCGCGGCCGAGCAGGACAACGCCATCCGACGCGATCGTCACGGCGATGTAGGCGGCGTCCATCATCTCCAACAGCCGTCTGCCAGTTCGTTCGACATCCGCGACGACGGTTGGCTCAAGACGGCTAACCGGGCCACCGGCGACGATCGAGCGCGCCTCAAGGTGGTTCGGTGTGACGACTGTCGCGCCAGTATGCGCGAAGCGCTGGAGTTGCTTTGAGTCGACGATGAGTGGGATCGGTCGGGTTTGTCGCAACTCGCGGAGCCGGGCGATGAGCTCATCGAAGCAGACGCCGTAAGTGTAGTCAGAGACGACCACGAGATCAGCGGTGGCGAACCCATCTTCCAGCGATGCGAGCAGGAGGCGGCGCGCTTGGCCCGATGCCCGCCGCGTCTCGCCGTCGTCGACACGGACGACGTACTGACCGTCCGCGATGATCCGCTGCTTCTGGAGGGTCGTGACGGAGGAATCTTCGACGAGCCAGCGGTCGGGAACGCCAGCCTCACGGAGCGCGGACCGCAGCAGTGCGCCGGCATGATCGCGGCCAATGATCGCGGTGAAGGCGACCTCGGCGCCGAGTGCGCGGAGGTTGGCGGCTGTGTTGGCAGCGCCGCCCGGCACGCGTCGCTCGGCGCGGGTGCTGACGACAGGCACCGGCCCCTCGCTGCACAAGCGATCGGCTGAGCCCTCGATGTAGGAGTCGAGCATGGCGTCACCGATGACGAGCGCGCGCAACCCGCGGAATCGGCGGACAAGTTCAGTTGCCGGCATCGAGTAGCTCCAGGTTACGCAGGGCACGCAGGCTGCCGATGAGCTGGCCGTCGCTGCGCCAGGTTGGCGGGCGGTAGTCCAGGTCGACCGGTGGGCCGATGCCGTCGCTGGCAGCGACGATTGAGACGGCGTTCGTGGCTGTTGACGCGACGTAGTCAGGCGTTCGGAGCCGGTTGGGTGGCGGCGGCTCGCTACCGATGTCAACCAGGATGGTGCGGCATCCGGCGCGGTTGCCGGCTTCGACGTCGTCGAGGATGTCGCCGATGAACCAGGAGCGACTGAGATCAATCGACAGGTCGGCGGCAGCCTGCAGCAGCATGCCCGGTTGGGGCTTGCGGCAGTCGCAGTCGATCGCGAGGTGCTGAATGCTGCCGTCAACGTGGTGTGGGCAGAAGTAGATCGCGTCGATCGAGACACCGTGCATCGAAAGCTCGTGGCGCAGGTGGTCGTGCATCCGGGCGAGGTCGTCTTCAGTGAAGTATCCACGCGCGATGCCGGATTGGTTGGTGATAACCACCAGCAGGTAGCCGGCCTGCTGGAGGTCGCGCAAGCGGTCGGCGATGCCGTCGTAGAGAATCAGGTCTTCTGGTCGCGACGGGTAATGGCGAGCGTGGACGAGCGTGCCGTCCCGGTCGATGAAGAGTGCGCGGTTGCGTCCTGAAGGATTGCTCATGCATCCACCTCCCGCTCGAAGCGCATCAGCTCGCGCTCGGCGATCTCGCAGAGGATGTGAGTTGTTACCATCTGCAGTTCCTGAATGACCGGCGTGTCGGTCGAGGGAATGCGCAAGGCCCGTCGGCGAGCCGTTCGAGTGGGTTCGGAAGATCGCCGGTAACGGCAGCGACCGTCATGCCACAGCGCCGGGCAGCAACGGCGGCTCGCAGGAGGTTCTCGGAATTGCCGCTCGTGCTATAGGCGAGCAGCAAATCACCGGGCCGACCGAACGCAAGCACCTGACGGGCGAAGACATCTGCGAAGCCGTAGTCGTTGCCAACGGCCGTCAGGACTGAGGAATCGACGGTCAGGGCCAGCGCGGCATACGGACGCCGGTCGCACTTGAAGCGTCCGACGAGTTCGGCGGCGAAGTGCTGGGCCTCGGCTGCACTGCCGCCGTTACCGGCGACCAGGACTTTCCCCCCGGCATGCAACGACTCGACCAACGCGCAGGCAATGGCTGACAGCGCATCACCGCGACCAGCCAGTTGGCGCAGGCCGGCGTCCAGGGCCGACCGGCGCTTGGCCAGCGCCGTTCTGACCGTTAGCGCGTAGGTTGAGGAACCATCCATAACGGTGGGAACGACGGAATCCACAACGCCGACGCCTTCCAGATCCATCCTCGCTCCGCTCTCGCTGGTTACGTCAAACGACAGGCAGTCCAATGGCTGGTGCGGTTAGGCCGCATCACTCAATCGGATCGTGAGGATAGTGGTGGAAGAGGAGGCAGACATTAGGCAGTTGCACGAGCGCGGCAGAGGAGTCTGTCGCGCTTCTGTGCAACTGCCCGATCAGTCGTCGGTCGCGGCGAAGGAGCGCAGGAGCATCGCCACACGCAGTTGGACCGAATCGTCAAAGCGGCGCGGGTCGAGACCGGTGATCGTCGCGACCTTTTCAAGACGGTAAGCGAGCGTGTTGCGATGGATCGCGAGCCGCCGGGCTGTGGCCGAGGGGCAGCAGTCCTGCTCGAAATAAGCCTCGACGGTTCGCAACAGCTCCGGCTCGCGGTCGAGCGGCGAGAGCAAATGGCAGGCCAACTCGACCTCTTCTGCGCTCGTCGTCGACGCCTACGAATGCGGAGATGCCGAGGCTGTCCAGACAGTGGACGCGCTTGTCGCCGTGGAGCCGTTTTCCCAGCGACAGCGCGAGGCCGGCATCGCGGTACGACTGGCTAAGGCCGCGAATTCCAGGATGGTAGCGGCCGATGCCAATACTGACAGACTCCTGGGTATCCCGGCGCAGCCGGACCAGCAACGCCATAGCTGCCCGTTTGAGCGCGTCGAGGTTGGCCCAGGATACCGACCGCTCTCGCCCCGTTTCGCCGTCTGCCCAGGCGTGCAGGTCACGAGTGGTGCTGGCCTTCAGAATCGCGACCTCTCCGTGACCGATGTAGCCACAGATGGCGTCGTTCGGGCAGGTCGAAGAATCCGACGATGCTGTTGATGACGAACTGCGCCCGGCGTCGGATGCTGGCTGCATCCAATCAACGCCATCAGCAGTGGCGGAGCCGAGGATGTAGCTGGACGCATCGATCAGGACGACGGCTCGCGGGGGCGAGAAGTCCATCCCGAGGACATTGCCCTCGCGCTCTATGTCGGCCTCGTCAGCGAATGAGCCACGCAGCAGGTCATGAATGAACTTGTTCTTCAATTCGTATGTGTTCGGCAACCGGGCGACGATGGATGCCTCGTTGATGACGAGATCGACCAGCGCCCGGACCAGCCGTGGCGAGATCGACTCGCCATCCGGGTGGCGGGTGATGACGACTTCGCCAGCCTGCGAATCGAATTGAATCGGCACCCGTAGTGTCTCTGATCCACCGTTGCTGAAACCGTTACCCATTCGGCTCCCGACCGAGCGGCGCTGTGAACTGGCGATGACGACGCCGTCGCGGTCGGTCACCGATACTTGCGCAGACAGCACCGCTGCCGCGCGCTGAGTTACAACTTGAGCGACATGCTCAAACTGCCCATGCGTTGCATTCATGCAGCGCCTCGACCCTTCAGTGGCTATTCAGTCTTGTGGCCCCTGGTGAACTGAGTCGTCGGTTGCGCGTCGTGCAGGCTAGCCGAATGTGACGATGAGCGCGACAAAGATCACGAGCGCCGCAACGATGAGAATGACCGGGGTTGAGAACGGCCCGATACCGTCGTTATGCGGTTGCTTCTGGACAGTATCCGAAGACTCCACATCGCCATCACCCTGGATCTCGAACAGGCTGGCTCCGCCTGTTCTCGTTGGGTCGGACGTGCGAATCGCTTCTTCCGCATTGTCATACGCGCCATAAACCTGCTGCGTCGGATCGATGGCGCGACGTTTTTCCTCGGTTACTGGCCGACCACCATCGGTCTTGCGTGGGGTTTGGTCATGCTCGTGACGACGCTCTGCTGGATTCGTCATAGGGTCTCCTGGATCGATGTATATCTATCTGGCCCCGGTCGGGACTGATGTACGTTTGTCGTTTGTACATCCGGACGTGAAGTCGGCGTGAACGGCGGTTATTTTGCAAGTTCCGTGCCGATCGTTGCAGCGGGATCGAGCAGCCGGGCCGCTGTGCGCTTGCACACCCTGCCGGTTGACCAGCGGGTCGTTTTCGTGCAGGTGCATGATGGAGCGATGCCATGTGCGCCGTACGATGTGGGCTACGGAGCAGCCGTTGGGCTGGTGATGGCCCAACCGGTCCGACACGAAACGTGATTAGCCACAGGACGGCGCAAACATGTATACGCTCGGAATTAATGCCGCATTCCACGATCCGGCTGCCTGTCTGGTCCACGACGGCCAGGTGGTTGCCGCCGCCGAGGAAGAACGCTTCACGCATATCAAGCACGGCAAGCGTCCTGTGCCGTTCTCGACCTGGGAACTGCCCTTTCACGCGATCGACTATTGCTTGCGGGCCGCCGGAATCAACCTGCGCGATGTCGACCACGTCGCCTATTCATTCGATCCACGGCTGATGCTCGGACATCACGCTGGGCGCGAGATGATCCAGTTGCCGCTCGAACCGAGTGCACACCCGACACCTGACGAGTGGGAATCGGCCTGGGACCCGCTCTTTCTGGCCTCGATCGTCAACGCTCCGCGACACCTGGTAGGCGGTGCGCCGCACCACCTGAGTAAGCGGTTCAGAGGCGTCCACACCGGCGGACCGTACCGCTGGCACTTCGTCGAACATCACGACGCGCATGCCGCCAGCGCGTTCATTGCGTCGCCGTTTGAACGCGCGGCCGTCATGACACTCGACGGGCGCGGCGAACGGGCGACGACCTCCTACGGGATCGGGACCGGCAATCGCATCAAGCGGATCGGCCAGGTTGACTTCCCGCACTCGCTCGGGCTGTTGTACGAGGAGGTCACCGCCTATCTCGGCTTCCTGCCCTCGTCAGACGAGTACAAGGTCATGGCGCTTGCCTCGTTCGGTGCACCTGCCTACCTGCGAGGAGTTCCGTGAGATCGTCCGGCTGGGTGAGCGTCGGCAATTATGAGATCGCCCCGCATGACCTGTCTGTGCTGTTTGGCCCGGCGCGCGAGCGTGGCGGGCCGACCGAGCAGCGGCACTATGACATCGCGCACTCGCTACAGGTGGTTGCTGGAAGAAACGGTCCTGGAGATTGCTAACTGGCTGCACGAGGCCAGTGGCTCCGACGACCTGTGCCTGGCTGGAGGGGTTGCCCTCAACTGTGTCATGAACGCAAGGTTGCTGGAACGCGGCCCGTTCGAGCGGATCTGGGTCCAGCCTGCTGCCGGCGACGCCGGGACGGCGCTTGGCGCGGCGTTGCTGGTCGACATCAAGGAGCGCAACAGCCAGCGGCGCGACTGGGAGATGACGCACGCGTTTCTCGGGCCCGGACTATAACGATGCCGAGATCGAGGAGTTCCTGCGCTGGACGAAGGTGCCGTATCGCAAGCTGAACGACGTTGCCGAAGAAGTCGCCGGGATTCTGGCTGAAGACCGGGTGATCGGCTGGTTTCAGGGGCGGATGGAGTTCGGGCCACGCGCGCTCGGCGCACGCTCGATCCTCGCCTCGCCAGTCAGCACCGGGATGCAGGCCCGACTCAACGAGATCAAGGACCGTGAAGATTTCCGACCGGTGGCCCCAGTCGTCCTCGAAGCCGAGGCGACGAGCTGGTTCCGCGACGCCCACGAATCGCCGTTCATGCTGTTCGTCTACGATGTCCTGCCGGAGCGGGCCGAGCAGATTCCAGCCGTCCGGCACGTCGACGGCACGGCGCGGATTCAGACGATCCGCCGTGAGCAGCACCCGCTTTACCATGATCTGGTGGCGGCGTTTCACAGGCGGACTGGGGTACCTGTTCTGGTCAACACGAGCTTCAACACGCGAGGGGAGCCGGTCGTCTGCACGCCGCGTGACGCGGTCGAGTGCTTCTGGACCTCACCGCTCGACGCGCTAGCGATCGGCTCGTTCCTGCTGGAGAAACCGGAGCAACGGGCGTGACGCCGTCTGTCTCGGTCGTCGTCCCGACTTACCGGCGGCCGGAACTGCTCGACGGGTGCCTGGCGGCGCTGGTCGGGCAGGCGCTTGACCCACGCGAGTTCGAGGTCATCGTTGCTGACGACGCGGCCAGTTGTGAGACGCGAGCGCAGGTCGAACGCCTGGCGCGTCGCAGCTGGGCCGAGGCAGGGCTGGCGATCCGCTATGTCCCAGTTTGTGGTGCTCATGGGCCAGCCGCCGCACGTAATCGCGGCTGGCAGGCGGCACGAGGGAGCATCATCGCGTTCACCGATGACGACTGCCTGCCGGACGCCGGCTGGCTAGCTGCCGGTCTGGCGGCAATGGGTCCCGGTGTCGACGCGCTATCCGGCCGGTTGGCGATGCCGCTGGAAGGGGTGTCAACCGACTACGAACGGAACGCGGCGCTGTTGCAGACGGCTGGCTTCGTGACGGCCAACTGTTTCTGTCGTCGCGAGTGGCTGGAGGCATTGGGCGGCTTCGACGAGCGGTTCGACAAGGCATGGCGCGAGGATAGCGACTTGCAGTTTCGGATCGAGGCAGCCGGTGGCGCGATCGTGTCTGCCGCAGACGCCGTCGTCGTCCATCCGATCCGCCCCGCCCGTTGGGGGATCAGCGTCAGGCAGCAGTCGAAGAGTCAATACAACGCACTGCTCTACAAGCTCCATCCTGAGCGTTATCGGCAGCAGATCCAGAGCGGCGCGCCGTGGCGCTACTACGCGATCCTCGCTGCCCTCGTCGTCTGGATCGGGGGCGTCCTGAGTGGCCGACGACGGCTCGCATTCGGCGGGCTGCTCGGCTGGCTCGGACTGACCGGACGCTTCTGCGCCGATCGGCTAGCTGGCACATCGCACGCCCCGTCACACGTTGTCGAGATGGCTGTGACCTCGGCGCTGATCCCGCCGCTTTCGATCTTCTGGCGGCTGCGTGGCGCGGTTCGCTATCGCGTCTGGTTCCTGTAACCAGCTGTGTCGTCACACCCGTAGAGGAGGTTGCTGGATTGCAACCGCGATTCCGATGATGCCGCTGCCGACCTATTTGCAGATCGAGCCGGTTGGGCAATGCAACCTGCGCTGTCAGATGTGCTCGATCCAGTTCCGGCAAGACGGTCCGCCGTATGGCCCGCTGGCGTTCATGGCGTGGGAGACGTTCGAACGGCTGATTGACGAGTACACGGGGTTGCAGGAACTGCACCTGCAGGGGCTCGGCGAACCGATGATGCACCCACGTTTCTTCGACATGGTTGAGCACGCCTCGTCGCGCGGCATCCGGGTCACGACCAACTCAAATCTGACGCTGCTCAACGAACGTCGTGCCGAGCGACTCGTGCGTTGCGGGCTGGACACGTTGAACGTCTCAATCGATGGCTCGACAGCCGCGACCTACGAGCGCATTAGAGTCCGATCGCACTTCGATAAGGTCGTCCGCAACCTCGGCCTGTTGCGAGAGGCGAAAGCGAACTACGGAACAGGGCCAAAGGTGCGGATGGTGATGGTCATCATGCGCCAGAACCTGCACGAACTGTCCGAGTTGGTCCGCTTTGCCCACGCGTGGGAGATGGAGGGGCTCTTCGTCCAGCACCTGTGCCATGACTTCGGCGAGAGCAGCCTGCCTGCCCATTACCGGCCAATGCGCGAGTTCGTTGATGAGCAGACGCTCTTCCACGAGGAGCGGGAACGCGTCGAGGCGGCCTTTGACAACGCACGCGCGGTTGCCCAGGAACTGGGTGTCGAACTGCGCCTGCCGCGGACCAGCCCACGCCAGCACCCACCTGGCACGCCTGGCCGGACGCGCTGCTCATGGCCGTGGACCGGTGGTTATGTCTTCTTACCAAGGCTACGCGATGCCATGTTGCATGATCTCGACACCGGACAGGCTGAACTTCGGAAACATGGCCGAAGCGGGAGTTGAGGCAGTCTGGAATAGCGCCAGGTTCAACGCGTTTCGCGACCGCCTCGACTCCGACACGCCGCCCGATGTCTGTCACTCGTGCGCGCTGTATACGGGAACGTTTTAGAGGTGCAGATGGTGGCGTCCGCAACAACACCAGCATCGATCGATATCCTGCTGCCGACCTACAACCGGCTGGATTCGCTGATCATGACGCTCAGTGGGATCGCATCACAGTCGCTGACCAGCCTGAAAGTCATCGTCGCTGACCAGAGTGATCCACCGGTCGGCGACCAGCAGGTCGTCCTGACACTGCGTCGCGTGATCGAGGCGCGCGGTGGATCGGTCGAGTGGCATGCCCGCCCGGTGACGCACGGCATCGCCGAACAGCGCGACTTCCTGCTGAGGCAGGCCACCGCCGATGCCATCCTCTACCTGGACGATGACGTGCTGATGGAGCCGTGGGTGGTCGAGCGGATGCTGGCGGTGCTTCAGGAGCAGGGCTGCGCGTTCGTCGGGGCGTTCCCGTCCGGCCTGTCGCACCGGGACGATGTTCGTCCGGACCAGCAGGTCCTGGAACGATGGACCGGGCCAGTTGGTCCTGAGATCGTCGAACCGGATTCGCCGGAGTGGGAGCGGCTACACCTGCATCGCGCCGCGAACCTGTGGCACGCGAGCCGGCAGGTCCCGCCTGGCGAATCGTGGCTCTACAAGGTCGCCTGGATCGCGTCGTGCATCCTCTACGACCGGAAAAAACTGCTGGAAGCTGGCGGGTTCACTTTCTGGGAGCGGCTCCCACGCTGGCACGCCGGCGAGGAAGTGCTCGTCCAGAACTTGCTGATGCGTCGCTGGGGTGGCTGCGGGATGATGCCATCCGGCACCTGGTACTCGCAGGTTGAGACGACCGTGCTCAATGATGCTGGCACCGTTGACGGCCATGCATTGGACCTGCTGCCGGATATGGTTGCCAGGTACGAAGGATAACGTCTGTCACGACGCAGGCAATTGACGGCAACCCTATTGCGGACCGTTGGCGCGGATCCAGTCGAGGTACTGCTGGACGCCCTCATCGAGCGGGGTCGAGGGGACCCAGCCGAAGTCCTGCTGCATGCGGGCGTTACTGGGGCGGGGTCCGGGTGGGTCGCCGGAGACGAGATAGTTGGCTTCGGAGGCGGGGACGACGCGGTAGGAGATGTCCGGCCAGGCGCGCTGGAAGGCAGCCAGCATGTCGCCGATCGAGTACATCTCGCCGCAGGTGATCGTGTAGATGTCGTTGGGCAGGTTGGGTGTTGCCCAGGCGCGCTCGACGGCTTCGGCAACGTCCTCGACGAACGTCCAGGCGTGATACGGCCCTTCGAGCGAGTTGACGCGCAGTTCCTCACCAGCGTGGAGGATGCGCAGCATCTCACGCAGTTCGGTTGCGCCGCGGTAGCCGGGGGTGATCCTCTCCATCGGACCATAGACGCTGGCGGGGCGCATCGAGACGATGTCGAGGCCGAAGAGTTCCTTGTAGCGCAGGGCGATCCGTTCGCTGGTGTGCTTGGTGATGCCGTAGAGGTTGGTGGCGCGGCTGGGTGTCTCCTCGGTGGTCTCGGCGGTGTCGTGGCCGCCGCCGATGGCCGCGATCGAGCAGATGTAGACGAAACGCTCGAAGTCGGGTAGCTGGCGCGCGACCTCCAGAGCGTTGATCGTCCCGCCGAGGTTGACGTTGACGATGCGCTGCGGTTCCTCGCGCTCACGATCGACGCGCGGCGTGATCGCGGCGGCGTGGATGATGCGCGTCACCTCGGTCCGGCGGGCGACATCGAGCAGCTGCTGCTGGTCAGTGACATCACCCTGGATGAAGGTGACGCTGCTGTAGCAATCGGCGAGGAAGTCCCGCAGCATCTCATCCGGCGGCATCAGGTCGAACGAAATGACCCGCTCGCCGCGCTGGACGAGCCGTCGCAGGATGAAGCTCGGAACCCAGCCATTTGCACCCGTCAACAGTGTCGTCACGTTTTGAATCCTCCACACGCACCCGCCGGTCTCTCGATTGCCCAGAGTACACTATTCCCGACGATGAACGGGGGAGCAGTGACGGCATCAGCGACCATCGCGATCGACGACCGGCTGACGACGGCGATGTACGCCTACCCCATCAGTGCTGGGTGGGTCGACACCAGCGGCGTCACGCTCGCGCAGGGCCTGCGGCCGGATGCGGCGCGACCGGCGACGATCGCGCTGCTGGACAGCGTCTATGCGCTGACGATGCTCGACACCCACGTCATTCTGCGCGATGCCGGCATCGTCTGGCGGACTGCCTCGATGCTGACGATGACAACCCACACGCGCCCTGACGAGGTCGAGCAGGCAACGATCGCGATTCCAGGCATCTCGGCAGCTGGTCGGGCGATTGCGACAGCCGTCATCAATCCGTTCTACGGCATCACGATCACGCGCTGGGCGGAGGACGAGCGCGAGGTTGACGAGACGACTGCCGTTGTCAGCGAGGACGCGGCGGCGCTGATCGCCGATGAGAGCGAGGACCGCTATCAGGAAGACCTTGGCCGTGCCTGGTTCCTGCTGGCCAACCTGCCGTTTGTCTCGCACGTCTGTGTCGCGCCACGCGCCATGCTGGCCAGCAATCCGGCCGCCATCGCCGCCGCTGTCGAACGGCTCAACGCCGCGAAGGCAACCGGCCAGGAACGCGGCCGGGAGCTACGGCGCGACCTCTCGAAGGGTCTCAACATCGACAGGGAGACGCTCACCGAAACGCTCGCCGATCAAACCTACGTGCTCGATGACGAGGCTCTCGACGGCCTGGTCGAGATGGCGAAGCGAACGGGTCTGGGCGTTTCGCGGAATACGATCCGAAGTGCAGCCGTTCGGGTCGCGTCACCAGTTCCCCCAGCGTCAGCCGAGTAAGCGATCCGCAACGGCCTGACATGACTCTCCGCATATCGAGAACCGATGAGCCGATATCAGCCTTGATTTGCATGGTCGCTTGTCATGCGTGACACTTCTCGCAACAGACCAGTCAGTATGAGCAGCGTGCAGTCTGGCCAGCAGCGTGAAGGGCCCGTCAATGGGCTGGCTTCGGGCGAGAGCGAGCCACGGTGGCAAGACGGGGTTGATGGCAGTTGCGGCTGCCGATCCCGTTTCGGACGATGCTGCCCTGGTTACCGCCGCGCTGAGCGATCGCCAGGCATTTCGCTTCCTCTACGAGCGCCATTTCCAGCAGATCTACCGGTACTGCTACCTCAAGCTCGCGAGCCGTGAGCTGGCTGAAGATGCGACCAGCGAAGTTTTTATCAAGGCAATGACCAGGCTCGAAAGCTGGCATGGGAGTGGCCCCTTCGCAGGCTGGCTGTTTCGCATCGCGCAGAACGTCGTCGCTGACACCGCCTGGAAGCATCGCGCGGCGCGCCGTGGCATGCCTCTCGATATCGCACACGAGGTCGTGGACCCATCGACGACACCCGACGACCACGCAATGGCCAGCAGCGTGATCGACGCGATTCGCTCGGCCCTGCCCGACCTGCCGGACAACCAGCGGATGCTGGTCGAACTCCAGATCGCGGGGTTGTCCACGCAGGAAATTGCGACCGCACTCGGCCGAAGCAGCGGAGCCGTTCGCATGTTGCGCCTGCGCGCATTTCAACAATTGCGCGACGTACTCATCGCAGCCGGGCTGGATCCAGACGAGAGCGGGGGTTACTGATGCCCGATCGATTGAACCACCCCGCCAACCTGCTCGATCGCTTCAGCGCGGCACTCCGCAACAATCGCCGGGCGCCGTCGCCAGAGTCGCTCGACGCTGGGCTCGCGCGGACCGCGCGTGCGATCGAACGGCTCTCTGAAGAGGTGAGTCCCGACAGCGGAGCGAGCGAGCGCGTCTGGCAGGCGATTGAATCGTCCAACGGGGGTCTTGGCCCGCGGCACGAGTGGGCTGAACCGCCGCACGTCCTGCCATCGAATGGTCGGATCCATCGTATCGATGAGTGGGACGATGCGCCAGTCATCTCGGCGCAGGTGCATGAAGCAGTTGTTCCAACGCTGGCTCGACCCCAACGCCGTTCTCGCGAAATCCTCCAGCTTGTTGCCGAACTTACCCTGCTGATCGCCGGGGCAGGCCTGCTCGTGCTGCTCTTCCGTGGCAGCGGCGAGCAGACCGATACTACCGGCAACGCACCGGCGTCGATGACCGCCGACGCGCGCATCAACCAGCGCGTGGTCGCCGACTGGAGTGTCGACGGATCGACACTGGGCGGCAGTGTCCTGGCCGGGCTTGGGATCGCGCCGGATGGGACGCTGTACGTGGCGGATTACGCGAACTCCCGCATCCTCCATCTGCGGTCGGACGGATCCCTGATCACGGCGTTTGGCGGTCCCGGAAGTGGCCCGGGGGAACTGCTGCTGACTCCAGACGGACTCCCCGCGAATCTTGGCGTTGATTCGGCAGGCAATGTCTACGTCCCCGACTACGGTAACAGCCGGATCCAGATCTTCGCGCCGGACGGCAGCTACCTGACCACCTGGGATTCGACCAGCAGTTCGCTCGGGCTGCCGTTCGCCGTCGCCGTCGATTCCGAGGACAACGTCTTCGTCGCGGACTATTCGGCGAGTGAGTATCGCTGGAGGATCCTGAAGCTCGACCGTGACGGGAACCATCTCCTGTCGATCGAGACGGACGACAGCGGGGACAACGAGATCCAGTACCTCGCAGGAATCGCGGTCGATGGCGACGACAATGTGTACGTTTGCGACGTGAGGGCGAACCGCATCCTGAAGTTTGACGGTCAGGGGAGATTCCTGCTGGAATGGGGTGGCAGTGGCACCGGCCCCGGTCTCTTCAACGAGCCCAGCAGCATTACCGTCGATCGAGACGGGACCGTGTATGTCACCGATGAGTTCAACTTCCGGGTCCAGCGCTTCGACACCAGCGGAAAGTACCTCGGCGAGTGGGGCAACATGGCCGGGGCGACGTACACGCTCGATCGTCCATTCAGCATCGCCGCTGGAGACGACGGAGCGATCTACGTCGTCGACTTCGGCAACTCACTCCACCGCTTCCACGTCGAAACACCATGATCCGAACGCGGCCAGTCGCTTAGGAGAGGATCGCCATCGTGCCGGATGATCGATCGACACACCCTCTCGATCAACCCCTCGAAGGCCCATCGATGAGTCGCCGGGACCTGCTGCGTCGTGCGACGGCGCTTGGACTCTCGCTTCCGTCGATTGGGGGTCTGCTGTCAGCCTGCGGTGGAGATGACCGGGCCGGATCGGTCGCAACCTCGACGCCGGTCAGCGTTGCCACCGCGACACCGATCCCCCCGACACCGACACCGACCATCTCCGCATCACCGGCAACGAGCCGGTTCGACCCCCACCGGCCTCCAGCGGTTCCCGACGCCGCCCGGTCTCGATCGGCCCTGTCCGGGGAGCGTGTCACACTCACCGGAACCATGGGAGATGCATTTCTGGCGCTGCTGGTCGACTGGTTCGAGCAGGAGACCGGTGTCGCAACGACCATCCTGGAATCACCGCCCGACTACTCGAGCACCTACAGTGACATCCAGCGGCTGATCGACGCTCGCTCACCGGATGCCGACCTCTTCGTCCTCGACATCACCTGGCCCGGGTCACTCGCCGATCACCTGCTCGATCTGCGAACGACGTTGGGTGACGCGATTCAGGATCATGAACCGGCGCTGATCGCCAATATGACGGTGGATGACGGCGTGTTTGCGCTCCCGACTCACCACGACCTGGGAATGCTCTACTATCGCACCGATTTGCTGGAGCGTTACGGCTACGCGGCACCCCCAACAACGTGGGACGAGCTTGACGCGATGGCGACAACCATCGTTGAGGGTGAATCCGGCACCAACCCGAATTTCACCGGATTCGTCTTCCAGGGTGCACCAAACGAAGGACTAACCTGCAACGCGATCGAGTGGCTCGCCTCCGTCGGTGGCGGAAGCATCGCCGACGAGACCGGCGTCACGCTCGACAATCCCGCGGCGATTGCGATGCTCGAACGTGCTTCAGGCTGGGTTGGGTCCATCACACCGAGTGGGATCGGGTCATATGAGGAGGACGCCGCGCGCCGCCATTTTCAGGGTGGAGGCGCCGCATTCATGCGGAACTGGTCATGGGTCTGGTGGGCAGCCAATCAGCCGGGCGAACAGATCATCGGGAAGTTCAGTGTCGCACCGCTGCCGTCCGGGGCTGGCATCCCGCCGATCGCGACAACTGGCGGTCAGGCGATCGGCGTTTCCATCTATTCCCAGCACCAGGAGGCAGCCGTCGAGCTCGTGCGCTATCTATCCAGCCCTGACGTGCAAGCCTGGAAGGCCGTCATCGGCCAGTTTCAACCAACGATCCCGGCACTCTACGACGATCCCGAGGTGCAGGCCGCACTACCATTCCGATCCTTGCTGCGTGATGTCACGCTCGTCCCACGCCCGTCAAGCCACGTAAACGGCGCATACCAGGAGATCTCGACGGTCTTCTGGTCGGGAGTGTCCGAGATCCTGCTCGGCGTCAAGGCGGCGAATATCGTCCCACGAATGGCCGAGGAGATCCGAACGCTGATCGGAAAACGCTGAACTCAAGGACGCGCGTGACACTTTTCGATGCCGCGCCGTCAGCAATAGTAGAGAACACGGGAGCGCAGCGGCGATCCGGAACAGCGACGCCGCTCCTGGCCACAATGCCGTGGCAGTCGCGCGATCGATTCGCGCCGGACCCGTGAGCACTGCCAGTCGTGCAATGACCGGCTCCGCACGACTGAGCAGACAACCGGCCCGCGACGGCGGGCCCGACCAGCCAGCACAGCCTTTAGTTCCGTTCGTGGCTCATCTCAGGGACGTCCCTGAGACAGCGGCAGCCTGCGCTCGCCGCATCGTCAACCGCGACAACTCACCGACGACAAGGAGCACCCGCATGAAGAGGCACAGCCTGCTCACCATCCTGGTTGTGATCGCGATGATGGCGGTCATGACGACCACCGCCTCGGCGGACGGCAACCAGAAATCACGGTCACACGCCGCACAGCCTTCCCCGGCGATCTGCTTCGTGAATGGTCACTTCTACCTTACGCCAGCTGACGGGCTCCGTCGCATCGGATCCTGGACCGACACCAGTGCCGCATCGAACGATTGCCCGTCCGCGTCCGCCGATGTAACTGTCAGCGTCGCTCTCGGCCGAGTCGGTTCGTGGGCACGCCCGTGACATCACACGCTGCGAGCTGCATCCAGCGCCACGGTAGGACCGTGGCGCTGGACTGCCTACTCCTCGTCCTCTTCCAGCCGCGCCTGATACGGGCGCGAGAGCGATCGCGTAGTAGTCGGCGCGCAGGTGGTGGACGATCCGGCCGGCATCGGTTTCGACCAGCCAGCGTTCGCTGAACGCTTCGTCGAGCGCGACGACGGCCAGCGGCTGGGCGATGAACAGGTCGTGGTCGCCAAACGCGGTCCGGTTGACGACGCCGCACTCGATATGTGCGACGCACTCGTCGATCAGCGGCAGCTCCAGTTGCGTCGCATCGACCGGCGTGAGACCTGCCGCCGCGAACTTGTCACCCGCCCGGCCGGTCAGCATCCCGCAGGCGTGGACGGCGCTGAGCAGATCGGCGTTCGGGATATTGATCGCGAAGAACTCGCTCTTACTGACGTACTCGTGGGTCAGCCGCCCTGGATGGATCGCGACCGCCAGCAGCGGCGGATCGAGGCTGACCGGCATCATCCAGGCCGCTGTCATCAGGTTGTCCGCCGATCGGAACCGGCTCGTGATCAGCGCCAGCGGCCCCGGCTCCAGCAGGCGATTCGCGTCGCGGATGTCGAGCTCAAGCTTGGTTGCCAACGGAGTAACCTCACCCCCCAACCCCCTCTCCGGCGCGGAGAGGGGGCTTTAGATCACTCGTTTCGAACTCCCCCTCTCCGCGCCGGAGAGGGGGTTGGGGGGTGAGGTCAGGCTCAGCTCGACCCCAGAACCCCCTGATAGACCCGGTAGGTCGCCGCCGCGACCTGCGCCTGTGTGTAGTGCTCAAGGACGCGCTTGCGGCCTGCGACTCCCAGATGCCTGCGTCAGCTCGGGATCGTCGATCAGCGACTGAATCCGGGCAGCGAGCGCGCGGCTGTCTCCCTCGGGGAAGACGAGATCGGGATTACCGATGACGTGCTGGATCTCGCCCGAGTCGGAGCCGATGACCGGCACCTCGCAGGCCATCGCCTCGATGATGACCCGTCCGAACTGCTCTTTCCAGTTCGGACGAGTCCGCGATGGGACGACGACGACATCCATCTCGGCCAGCAGGTCGGGAATCGCCTCGGTCGGAACCGGGCCACGGAACTCGATCCGGTCGGCGACGCCGAGGCGTCTGAGCCTGAGCCTGCAAGGTCGCCAGGCTCTCGCCAGCGACCGACGATGATTGCGCGAGCCGCTGGAAGTTGAGCGACTGCCTCGATCAGTGTGTCGATCCCCTTTTCCGGGACGAGCCGTCCGTAGTAGCCAACCGTGAACGTGCCGCGATCGGCTGAGCGCGGTCGCGGTGAATAGATATCCGGATCGACGCCGAACTGTGGGATCACCTCGATCGGCTTTGTGAAACCCTTGCGGCGCAAGATCGCTTTCGCATCCTCGTTCCCGGCCAGCGCGGCCTGGCGCGCGAGTAGCAGTAGCGTTCGAAGAGTGAGAACGGCGGAGGGTAGCGGCGGTCGAGGTTCTGCCAGGTGAAGAAGATCGTCCGCGCCTTCGCACGCCGCGCCAGCATCGTCGCCTGGGCGCAGACGAGGTTGTAGGGCTCCTCGTCGATGTGGACGAGGTCGGGCTTGAAGCGGCGCATCTGCTTGCCGAGACCGGGATAGTAATGCACGTGATGGCGGCCGTTCAGGCGCATCTCTTCGACCGCCATCTCGTAGCCGTTGGTGAACATCCGCTTGAGCGGGATCGTGCCGACACGGTTCTCGGACCAGGACGGCGGGACGACCGCCAGCAGCTCGATATCCGGCAGCGCCGCAAGTTCTTCGAGCTTCTTCTGGTAGACGCCTGTTACGAGCGCCTTCGAGACCATCAGGACGCGCATGAGGGTTGGTCCTGCCTTCGTAGGGACAGGTCTAAGACCTGTCCGCGGCCCGCAGGCCGGTGGCTCAACACAGGTGCGCTCCCCATGCGGGCGCAAACGGTTGCGCCCTGATCAAAACGGTCGCGTTGTTGAGCGTCGGCCTGCGGGCCGCGGACAGGTCTTAGACCTGTCCCTACGAGGATGGTGCTCACTTCAGGATTCCGTTCAGCACGTCCTGGTACGCGTCGAGCGTCAGCTGCATCGTGCGGTGCCAGGAGAACGTCGCGGCGCGCCGCAGGCCGCGCTGGGAGAGCTCGGCACGGAGGGCGTCGTCGGTCAGGACGTGGACGAGCGCGCGGGCGATCGCGTCTGGCTCCGGGTCGATCGAGAGGCCGGCGTCGCCGACGACCTCGGGCAGGCTCGAACGGTTCGAGCAGATGACCGGCGCGCCACAGGCCATCGCTTCGAGCGGGTTGAGGCCGAAGCCTTCGTACTCGGACGCGAAGGCGAAGACGCTGGCGGCGCGGTAGAGATCGCGCTTATCGTCCTCGCTGACGAACCCGATCAGCTTGACCCTGTCGCTGATGCCAAGCTCGTGGATGAGCGGCTCAAGCGGTGGGTAGATGACTGGGTTGCCGGTGTGTGCGCGGCCGGGAATGACCAGATCGTAGGTCTCCGGCAGCGACGGCAATGCCGAGGCGAAGCCACGGACGAGCTGCGGCAGCCGCTTGCGGATGTCGAAGCCGCCGACATGCAGCACGAATGGGGTATGTAGCCCGAACTTCTCGCGCAGCGCGGCAACCGCCTCGCGATCGATGTCTGTTTCGACGGGCCGCAGGTGGTCGCCGACGGCCAGCGGCGTGACGCGGATGCGGTCCGCTGGAATGCCGAGTAGCCGGATGATGTCGCGCCCAGCGTGTTCGGAGTCGGTCAGGATGAGCGGTGCTCGCCGGACCGTTCGCGCGACGAGTTGCAGGTAGGCACGCATCTTGATTGTGCCGCCGTAGCTGGGCAGCGCCAGCGGAATGACATCGTGAATCGTGATGACGTGCGGGACGGCCTGGTACAGCGGGGCCGAGAAGTAGGGAATGTGGACCAGATCGACCTTCGCACGGCGTGTCGCCAGCGCAACACCGGTCTGTTCCCACCACATCTTGCGGGTCCGCCCACCGGGCAGCTTCGGAGGCGGCGCAACGACCGTCGTCATGTCGGAACGCGACTCGGTGCGCGCTATGGCGGGCGCGTCGGCGGGTAAGAGGAGGTGCGGCAGAACCGCCTGCTGCTGGTCGCGAAGCTGTCGCCAGAGATTGAGCGCGTACTGACCGACACCGGTCATCGGCTGTTCGAGAAACAAGGCATCGAAACCGATGCGAGGATCAGTCATGACCGCCGAGTATAACAGAGCACAGCGGTAGTTCTGGACAGTTGCGGGAATGCCCTCGACAGGGGTACGTTATAGTCCAGTGAGAGGCGTGTCATCCGCGCCGCGTTTTAGGAGGAATTTGCATGTCGAAAGCCGTTACCGTCAGCGACGCGACCTTCACCGACGAAGTCGTCAACTCTGACACCCCCGTTCTGGTCGACTTCTGGGCTGCCTGGTGTGGCCCGTGCCGCGTCGTCTCGCCGATTCTCGATGAGATCGCCGAGGAGAAGAACGGCCAGCTCAAGATCGCCAAGGTAAACATCGACGAGAACCAGCAGATGGCGAGCCAGCTCGGTATCCAGTCGATTCCAACGATGGTGCTGTATAAGAATGGCCAGCCGGTCGAGAAGATCGTCGGCGCCTATCCGAAGCCGCGCATCCTCGAGAAGCTCGAGCCGCACCTGTCGTAGGTATCCCGCGACGCACGAACGAACGATGCCCGGGCGTTATGTCCGGGCTTCGTTCGTATGCTCCGACGAGAGCCTTCCAGCCCCGGCGTGGCTTGACGACAAACGACCCCAACGTCGCGATGAACGCAGTCCCAGGCTTTGCATACGCCTTCTGCCGGACAGCGATGATGCCGACGTTCGTCTGGTCGGGCTCAACGAGCTTCCCGTACGCGTATCGGTTCTTCGCGAGATCGAAGTAGATCGTCCGCGGCTCGTCGCTTCCGATCGCAGCCGGGTGGTTGGGATCGTAGACCTCCAACTCGGCCCGATCGGCGCCGAACTGCCGTAGCCGGTACGGAACGACTGTGTGGCCTTCCGCTACCAGCGCCTTGAACAGGTCGCGCCGCCAGAGCTTCGGAACGCCGATATCCAGCGATCGGTCGGTCATCCCATCGCGCAGCAGATCCTGACGGACCGCCTGATAGGCGGCCTTCGGTGAGCCACGCAGGAACCACGGCGCCGCGCTCAGCAATGCAAGATCGCGCAACTGACGGCCATGATAGAGCTGGATCCGTTCGACAGCCGCCTCGACCGACGGCGGGTCCGGCTCCTGCCCCAGCCCACGCGCAACCGCCCAGCGCGCCATCCCGCTGCACATCCCACCGCGATGTTTCCCCTCGGCATGGAGAAAGACGATGTCCGAGTAGAGCCCACGAAACAATACCCGCTTCAAGCGCTTCGGCAGGAACCTGACGGTCCGCTCGAAGATGTCGTGGCGTGGATTGACCTCCCCAAGCTCACTGGCGCGGTTGCGCAGCGGCAACGCACAGCGAGCCGGATCGAAGGTCGAGCGCAGATCCAGATCGATCCGAATCGTTCCGGATTGGACGGTCGCGCCTTCGGGAATCGAAACGATCGAGTAGCTGGCCGTTTCGTCGAGGTTCGGTTCAACCGGCGTAACGCTCCAGAAACCGGGAGGATCAACGGTCACTCGCCACCCTTCAGGTGGTATCAACCGAAAGTGACGTCCAGCCTCGGCCGGAATTTCGATCTCAAGTGCTGGCGGTTGATAGGTTATCGGCCCGTCGCCGTTGCGGAAGATCGTAATCTGACGATCGCTCATCGCAGCCTCGCTTGTCTAACTCTGAGACGACTCGCGAATGCCATTGTCGCACGATCCTAAGCGCGTCCCAAAGCCGACCGGGTCATGAGGAACCCTGGCCCGGTGCTACGCCGCACGACTCATTCCTGTAGAGATAGATCAGGTTGCCTCGGGCGCTTTCCGGGTCGCGTCGAGTTCCGCCATCTCGCGGCGCCAGTCGTCGAGGTCGCGGAACTCGCGGTAGACGGAGGCGAAGCGGATGTAGGCGACCTCGTCAAGCTCCTTGAGCTTGGCGAGAACCGCCTCCCCAATGGCGGTACTGGGGACTTCACTGGCGCCGGAGTCGAGCAACTCGATCTCCACCTCACGGACGATTCGGTCGATCTCCGTCATCGGGACCGGGCGCTTGGTCAGGGAAATACGCAGCTTGTCAGAGAGCTTGGTGGGGCTGAATGGCTCGCGCCGACCGTCGCGCTTGACGACGATCAACTCGCGCATCTCGACGTTCTCGTAGGTCGTGAAACGCCGCGAGCAGGCGGCGCACTCACGCCGCCTGCGGATCGACTCGCCATCGCGGATGTCGCGCGAATCAACGACCCGTGTGTCGGGGGCGTTGCAGTATGGGCACCTCACGGTGCAGGTGACAGGGTATAGGGGACAGGGGACAGGAGCACGAAGAAGCCGTGCCAATTTGACCCGTTCCGCTGACGGAGTTCGCAACTGCCTGGAACCACGATCTCCTGTCCCCTGTTCGCTGTCACCTATTCCCTCCGTTACTGCCGCTCGCGAAGGAACTTCAGGATCGCCGGCTCGGCCCATTCGTCGTCGGGAAGGACTGGCTGGCGCTGGCGGGGCCTGCTGCTGGTCGAGGGCACGCTGGGAGCGGCGCTCTGCCCGATCGGAGCGGTCCTCGCGTGGGCGCTGGCGGGTCGAGCGTCCGCCCTGGAAGCCAGTCGCGATCAGCGTGATCGTCACATCGCGGCCCAGCGACTCGTCGATGCGTGGTGCCGAAGATGATCTCGGCTTCGTCGTCGGCGGCGGTGCGGATGATTTCAGCCGCCTCGCTGACCTCGGTGAGCGACAGATCGGCGCCGGCAGAGATGTTGTAGAGCACGCCGGTCGCGCCGTCGATGCTCATCTCCAGCAATGGGCTCTCGATCGCGGCCCTGGCCGCATCGGCGGTGCGGGCTTCGCCCGTCCCGCGACCGATCGCCATCAGGGCTGAACCAGCATCGCGCATGATCGTCTTCACGTCGGCGAAGTCGAGGTTGATCATGCCCGGCTTGATGATCAGGTCGGATATGCCCTGGATACCCTGCCGGAGGACATCATCAGCGATTCGGAAGGCTTCCGCGAAGGGCGTCTTCGGATCGACCAGATGGATCAGACGCTGGTTCGGGATCGTGATCAGCGCGTCGACGTGCTCCTTGAGGTTGGCGATCGACTCGTCGGCGACGCGCCGCCGCTTGGCGCCCTCGAAGTCGAACGGCTTGGTCACGACGCCGACCGTCAGCGCGCCCGATTCGCGCGCCTGCTTGGCAACGATTGGCGACGCCCCACTACCGGTGCCGCCGCCCATTCCGGCCGTGATGAAGACCATATCTGCCCCACGGATCACCTCCGCGAGCGATTCCAGGCTCTCCTCAGCGGCGCGTTCGCCGATCTCTGGACGCCCGCCGGCCCCGAGGCCCTTGGTGAGCTTGTCGCCGATCCGAACGGTGATCGGAGATTGCGAGTTGAGCAGCATCTGGGCATCGGTGTTGATCGAGACGAACTCGACGCCATCGACGCCGGCCTCGATCATCCGGTTGACGGCATTCCCGCCGCCACCTCCGACACCAATGACCTTGATCCTGGCGAAATTGACGGCGACGTCGTCACGCGGGTCAAACATGTCTCTTCCTCTCGATCGCCCCTGACGATTCCGCGACATCCATGCTATTGGTCCTCGACGCGAGCGGGCACGAATTCCCGCATCCAATTGCGGAACGCACGCCCCCAGCTTCGCGTCCCGGTCCGCTGTACACGTTGCTGGCTGGGAGGCATGTTCATTGTATCGCGAACCGGCATCACCCTCTGGACAGCCGGATGGACGAAGGCGTTCGCCCCGGCGCCGGCTCCAATGCGACGGGACTCGCCACGCGCGGCTGGAGCGGCGTTCGCGCGCAGCGCACAGTAACGCACCAGTCCGACAGAGGAACGGCTGTTGGATCGACGATCGACGGGAAGCCGTCGCCGCTGACGACCGCGCCACTTCGGACCGGGACGCCGATGATGGCGTTGGCAATGTCCTCGATACCGCGCAGTTGCGATGTTCCGCCGGTCATGATGATCCCAGCACGGAGATACTCGATCAGCCCCGCCGCACGCAGGCTCGAATGCAACGCATCGACGATCTGGATCGCGCGGGCAGCAGCGATTGAACGGACGGCGCCAGGAGGAATCTCGCCAGTCGCGGCCTGGCGCTGGAGGGCGGCAATCGTCCGCGCGTTCCACTCCATCAACTCGTCGTTGGAGTTGCGGTCGATCGCGCCGTACTGTCGCTTGAGGCTCTCGGCCTGCTCGGTCGAGATGTCGATAACCCCAGCGATGTCGGCAGTGACGTGGTTGCCGCCGAGCGGAACGGCTGCGACGTGACGCAACTCGCCATCAACATAGACGGCCAGGTCCGCTCCACCACTGCCGATATCGACAACCGCGACACCAACGCTGCGCTCTTCCTCGGTCGTCGCGGCGGTTGCGGCGGCGACTCCCTCAGGAATCAGGGTGTGGACCTGGAGTCCGGCGGCTTCGGCCGCCTCGCGCAAGCGCTCGACAAGCTGGGCAGGCATCGCAAAGTCGCGCGTCGCCACCTCAAGCCGCCGGCCAATCCGGCCGGTCGGATCGCGGGTGATGGCGCCATCGACCGAGAGGGCACGCACGACACGGTGGACGGTGTGAAGTCCGGCTGGGTCACTGCCACGACTCACGCCGATCGCGCGCAGGATGTCGGACTGATCGACCGGGCGGCCTGGCTCGAGGTTGATACCCCCGCTGCGATCCAACGCCTCGAGCCGCGCGCCGGAAACGCACAGCGCCACATCCTGAACCGGCGCACCAATCAGGTAGCGGGCTTCCTCGACCGCGCGGCGAAACGCGGCCGCAAGCTGCTCGACGTCCGTCACTTCGCCGCCACGATACCCGCTCGAAGGCGCGCTGCCGTGGCCGACGTAGCGGATCGTCCCGCTCAACTCACGGATCGCAATCGCCGAGCAGAGCTTGCTCGACCCGACATCAATTCCGACAATGAACTGGTCAGGCACCGTTACCTACTCCCACGGGACTCGCGAATTGCCGCGAACGTATGCTGCTTCTCGCCTGACAAACGGCCCGATTGTACCCATTTCAGCCAGCGGCGATCACCCCTACCACCACCGATTGAATACAGTCTACCACTGTACGTACAGTGTGTACAGACTACTCGTAGAATGGCCTGTCCGGCTCCCGCAGATCGAGCAGCGACCACGGCTCCTGAAGGCGCGCGACCTCGCTGTAGACGGCGAGCTTGAGTGGCAGCCGTTCGGCGTCGCCGAGGATGACGATGCGGTTGTCCCTCAGCCGCGCGACCAGGCCATCGCCGGACGACCAGCGTAGCTCCTCGATCTGTTCGGCCAACGCCTCACGGACAGCGATGACAGCCGCGACCCGCTCCGGTTCAACCGCCGCCCCAACAGACGGCGGACTGCCCTCCACGATAACGAGCGGCAGACCATCCCTCGATTGCTCGGCCAGCACGTTGCCATGCTCGTCGACCAGAAACGCCTGCGAGCCAACCTGCCAGAGGACGACCGGAGTCCGTTCGACGACCGAGATGACGACCTCGTCAGGATATCGGGTACTGACGGTGACACTCTCGACATACGGCAGCGCCGCGACCCGTGCGGCTGACTCGGATGCGTCGATCGTGAAGATCGGCTCGCCAATCGCGTCGGCAGTCGTCACGATCTGGGCGGGGTCTCCGATGTCGGTCCCGCGGACGACAACCGAACCAACCAGGAAATCACCGGAGAGCAGGAAGCCATACAGCAACAGCATCGCCCCGGCCATCACGAAGAAAGCCGGCATCCGACCGGAGCGGACCAGTACGGCAAGGCGGCGCTGGACGCGTGAGGATCCGTCACTGGTTCGCGCCTTATTTGCCGAACGCATCACAACCCCGTAGGGACAGGTCTAAGACCTGTCCGCGGCCCGCAGGCCGGATGGCACGAATCACCGGTGTTTGATACACGAGCGCGGGCGTTTGTACCCTTGTCGATGTCCCGTGTGACAACGCGTCGGCCTGCGGGCCGCGGACAGGTCTTAGACCTGTCCCTACGAGATGCCACCGCCCTCACGCTAATCTTGCCCATGCCGCTCAGCGTGCCGTTCGACGGCGAGCTCGACGAGGCGCGAGACGAGGTCTGGCAGGGCGAGGCCGCTGGCTTCCCAGAGGATCGGGTACATGCTGATCGAGGTGAAGCCGGGGATCGTGTTGACCTCATTGAGATAGATGTGGTTCGTCTCGCGGTCGAGCAGGAAGTCGACCCGCGCCATCCCGGCACAGTCGAGGACGCGGAACGCTCGAACAGCGACGTTGCGGATCTCGTCGGCGACGTCGTCGGGAATCGGCGCTGGGACGATCAGTTCCGAATCGTCGTCGACATACTTGGCCTCGTAGTCGTAGAACTCGCCAGCTGGGACGATTTCGCCAACGACTGACGCGACCGGCTCGTCGTTGCCGAGGACCGAGACCTCCAGCTCGCGGGCGTTGATGCCCTTCTCGACGACGATCTTGCGGTCGTGGTTGCCGGCCTCGCGCATGGCAGCGGGGAGTTCGCTGGCGTCATGGACTTTACTGATACCGACGCTGGAGCCGAGGTTGGCCGGCTTGACGAAGCAGGGATAGCCCAACTCGCGCTCGATGTCGGACTGGATCGCGTCCGGGAAGCGCTGCCACTCCTTGCGCAGCACCGTCAGCCAGGGCGCCTGCGGGATCGTTGCCTGGGCGAGCAGTTGCTTGGTGATCGACTTGTCCATCGAGACGGCCGACGACATGACACCGGCCCCGACATACGGCAGCCCGGCCAGCTCGAACAAGCCCTGGACGGTGCCGTCCTCGCCCATCGGACCATGCAGGACCGGGAAGATGACATCCAGTTCACCGGCCCAGCCGCTGGCGGGGATGACCGCAGGAGTGGACGACTGGTTGGCCTTGATCGAGAGCGCATTGACGGAGGCGAGGACTTCGCCCTCCTCGCGCTCGCTTCCGTCAGAGAGTGCGAAGAGCGGCGAGGCGGCCTGGAGCGCCTGCATCGGGTCGCCGTCGGTCAGCCAGGCACCCTCGCGGGTGATGCCGATCGGGATGACCTCGTGGCCGCTGGCCTCGAGCGCGCCAATCACGGTCTGGGCCGAACGCAGCGAGACGTCGTGCTCGCCCGAGCGCCCGCCGAAGACGACGCCGACACGGACGCGATTGTTACGGTATGTCATGACCAGTCCCCAATCCGTTCGATCTCCGGTTCGAGCAGGATGCCGGTTTGTCGCTGAACCGCCTCCCGGACGACGGTCATCAACTGGACGATGTCGGACGCCGTCGCCCCGGCGTCGTTGACGATGAAGTTGGCGTGCTTCTCGGAGACGACCGCGCCACCGACACGCGTTCCCTTCAGGCCACAGCGCTCGACGATCGCGCCGCTGTAGTCGCCCTCCGGATTCTTGAAGATCGACCCCGCGCAGGCGCCAGTCGGCTGGCTGCGGTCGCGATAGGCGCCATACTCGTCGGCCTCGGCCTTGAGGGCGGCGGCGTCGCCACGCTCGAAGCGGAATGTGCCATCGACGACGACCAGCTGACGCGGTCGCGGCGCGTGCTTGAGACGCGTGTAGCGGTAGGCCGGTTCGAGCCAGTCGCGATCCTGCTCGATGAGGCTGCCCTCGGTATCGACCATCCGCAGGGATAAGAGATGGTCCTTCATCTCGCCGCCATGCGCGCCGGCGTTGTTGACGATTGCGCCGCCGACGTTGCCCGGCAGGCCGACCAGCCAGGCCATCCCGGCCCAGCCTCGCTCGGCGGCTGCCCGGCCGAACCAGTTAGACGGCGCAAAGGCCGGCACGCGGACGGTGACGCTCGCGTCGTCCTCGGCCAGCGTTTCCAGCCCACCCTCGGCGTCCTTGCCCGGACGCCGGACGAGGATAGTCAGTCCTCGCACGCCCTTGTCGGAAACCAGCAGGTTCGAGCCGCCGCCAAAGATCGTGACGGGCAAGTCGTTCTCACGCGCCCAACGGTAGGCCAGCGCGATCTCTTCGGCTGTCCCGGCGCGGACGAGGTAATCGGCAGGTCCGCCGACACGGAACGTGCTATAGAGATCGGAGCGCGCATCCTTCTGGATGGCGATGGTCACGCTGTTGTCAGTGACCTCGATTGGCGGCGTCTTCTGTGTACGGGTGCTCAACAACCCTGCCCATTCATTCAGAGTAGTTCAGGAACGAGACTGTCCGACGATTTCCGCCGCCCGATAGATGTCACCGGCCCCCATCACCAGCACGACATCGCCAGGTCTGATCCGTGCAATCGCGATGGCCGCCGCGTCAGCCGGGGTGGCCACGACCACGACTGGCTGCGTCATCTTGTCGGCGACGTTCTGCGACGAGACACCCAGCGAATCCGTCTCGCGCGACGGATAGATCTCGGCCAGTATGACCTCGTCGGCTTCGTCCAGCGCGGCGGCGAACTCGTCCAGCAACGCCGCCGTCCGAGAGTAGGTGTGCGGCTGGAAGACGGCCAGGACGCGACGACCCGGATAGCGTTCCCGC
Organism: uncultured Chloroflexia bacterium; assembly: GCA_963763325.1. Taxonomy (GTDB): domain Bacteria; phylum Chloroflexota; class Chloroflexia; order Thermomicrobiales; family CFX8; genus JBBECJ01. The sequence goes on along the minus strand of CAVXOL010000011.1, from coordinate 52,915 downwards.
GCGGCGGCGATCGTGGCCGCGACCTCGGTCGGGTGGTGCGCGTAGTCGTTGATGACCGTCAGGTTCGGCGTATCCAGCATGATCTCGAAGCGGCGGCTGACCCCGCCGAACGCCTCCAACCCCGGCACGAGCGCCTCGGCATCGACGCCCATCCCCTCGGACGCCGCCAACACCGCCAGCGCGTTCAGCAGATTGTGCCCACCAGGCACAGCCAGCCGCAACGCGAACATCCGTCCGCTTGGCGTCGTGACTTGCGCTGATCCGTCGGGCTGTCGAGCGACGCGCCAATCGCCGGCACGCTCGCCGAACGTCACGATCCGGCAGCCGTCCGGATCGCCGATCCGCTCAAGCAAGAGGTGGCAGCCCGGATCGTCTGCCGCGATGACGAGCGTCCCACCCCTCCGAATGCCGGTCGTGAAGCGCGCGAATGCATCAAGGACGGCGTCAAGGTCAGGGAAGATGTCAGGGTGATCGTGCTCGATGTTGGTGACAATCGCGACGAAGGGGCGCAACCAGAGGAAGGAATAGTCGTACTCGTCGGCTTCGACAACGAAGTGCTGCCCATCGCCGAGCCTCGCGTTGGTCCCAATCTCTCGCACAGTCGCGCCGACCGCGAACGACGGGGACGTGCCGGCATGCTCCAGCGCGAGCGCCGCCATGCCCGAGGTTGTCGACTTGCCGTGTGATCCCGCGACCGCGACGCAATCGGCCACGTTCGCCAGCAGACCCAGCAATGCCGCACGCTTGACGACCGGGACACCTGCGGCGTGTGCCGCGACGACTTCAGGGTTGTTGTCTCGAACTGCGGCAGTCATGACGACCAGGTCGGCCACGGCGACGTTTTCAGCGTCGTGGCCGATCTGGACATCGATGCCCTCGGCGCGCAACGCGTCCGTCGCTGGCGACTGGCTCATGTCAGAGCCGCTGACGCTGTAGCCCGCGCCCGGCCAGCATCCGCGCGAGCCCGCTGACGCCGACGCCGCCGATGCCGATCATGTGGACGTGCGCCGGGGGGTCGGGCAGGCGGATCGCGCCGGGATCGAAGGATGTTGGCGCGGTCATCGCCACCCACCTCGTAGGGACAGGTCTAAGACCTGTCCGCGCCCGCAGGCTCCGCTCCGATCCATGGGACGTCGATCAGGACGGCAACGTCTGCGCCCGTGCGTCAAGTGCGCACGTATCGACGCGTCGGCCTGCGGGCCGCGGACAGGTCTTAGACCTGTCCCTACGAGGCAACTCACTCCCAGCCTCCTGTCTCGGCCCGTTGCGGGGCGGCGCGGCCGAATGGTTGTGCCTGGGTCCGGCCACGGCTGCGACTGGTGGCGGGTGTTGGGTGGGCGGGGCGAGTGGCGTGGCGTGGTGTGCCGCCAGGCGGTCGAGGAGTGGACGATGCGCGGCGTGGAGCGAGCTCGGGGGCTGAGAGGGTCTGGCGCGAGATGTTGATCAGGATGCCGACCGAGACCATCGCGACGGCCAGCGCCGTCCCACCGGCCGAGATGAACGGTAGCGGGATGCCAGTGAACGGGATCGCGAGCGTGACGCCGCCAATGTTGAAGGCGGCCTGGAAGATGATCCAGGTCGTGATGCCGACTGCCATCAGCGTTCCGAGCGTGTCCGGAGCGCGTCGCGCGATCTGGTAGCCACGCCAGGCGAAGGTGACGAACAGGAGGAGGACGAACGCGCAGCCAGCCAGCCCAAGCTCCTCGCCGATGACGGCGAAGATCGCGTCATGGTCGGCCGCCGGCAGCCACGAGAACTTCTGGCGGCTGGCACCGAGGCCCACCCCGAGGAGGCCACCAGAGCCGAGCGCAAGTCGGGCCTGGAAGAGCTGCCAACCCAGGTTGCGGATGTCGGAGTCAGGGTTGAGGAAGACGAGCAACCGGTCGCGGCGATACGGTGCCGAGAGCGCCAACGCCAGAAAGGCTGCCGACCCGAGGATGATGAAAGTCGCGAAATGGAGCAGGTTGGCTCCCGCGACGAAGAACATCGCGATACCGACCGTCACCAGCAGCGTCGCTGTCCCGAGGTCGGGCTGGAGCATCAATAGCCCGACGAGGACGCCCATCAGGACTGAGAACTGGACGAGACCGTACGAGATCGAGCGGATCCGGGCCCCCTTGCCGGCGAACCAGGTCGCCATGTAGAGGATCATCGCCAGCTTGGCGACCTCGGCCGGTTGGAACGAGACCGGGCCGAGCAGAATCCACGCCTTCGCGCCGTAGATCTCGGTTCCGACGCCGGGCACGAAGACGAGCGCCGCCAGCAGCAGCATCGTCGCCAGCAGGCCCGGAAAGGCGAAGCGGGCGTAGCGGTGGTAGTCGATCCGGGTCGCGATCAGCATCCCGACGCCGCCGACGAAGACGTAGGCGAGTTGGCGAATCAGCTCTTCGTAGCGCGCGAGGCCGGTCGCGGCGGCCGTCTGCGGGAACGACGCCGAGAAGACCATGACGGTGCCGAACATGACCAGCGTCAGCAGGATCGAGAGCAGCCACCAGTCCGGCTCGTGGTAGCGGGGGGATTTGCGGAGGCTACGTGCGCGGGCGCTCATTCCGTCACCTCCCGCTGCAATTCGGCGACGGCTGCTCGAAATGACTCACCACGGTGGAACTCATCCCGGAACATCCCGAAGCTGGCGGTGCCCGGCGAGAGCAGGACGACCGCGCCGGGCTGAGCGACGCTTGACTGCCTGCCGGACGGCCTCGTCCATCGAGCCGAACGGCCCGTCGATCACGGTGTGGCCTCGGGCGACCAATTGGTCGTGTAATGTCGGTGTCAGCGATCCGTCGAGCAGGATGACTCGATGTGCTTGCTGGACGAGGGCAGTCAACCAGCGGCTCGATTGGCAGCTTCTTGTCGAAGCCGCCGGCGATCACGACGATCTGGCGGCCCTCGAACGCGCGTAGCGCAGCGACAGCCGCCGCTGGGGCTGTCGCCGCCGTGTCGTTGATGTAGTCGACGCCGCGAATCGTCGCGACGTGTTCCATCCGGTGCGGGACGCCGGTGAAGTTGGCAATCGCGCGGGCGATCTCGTCCGGCGACACGCCTATCGCCAGCGCCGCCCCGGCCGCCGCCAGTGCGTTCAGCCGTGAGTGCTCGCCAGGCAGGCGCAGGGCTTCGACCGGGCCGAGGTCGATCGGTTCGCCGTTCCAGATCCCAACAAATCGTCCACCGTCTATACGGAGCGCAGCACCACCCCCTGTCGTCCTGAGCCGCAGCGAAGGACCTCCCCCGCCTTGACCGCTCGTGTCGCCGAGAGCGGGGAGGTCCTTCGCTGCGGCTCAGGACGACAGGGGATGCAATCGACACCCTCTGGCTTTGCGCACCGTCAACGACGCGCTCAACGACCGGATCGCGTTCCGGGACGACCAGCCAGTCCGCAGCCGTCTGGTGACGGGCGACGGCGCCCTTGACCCAGGCGTAGTCGTCGAACGATTCATATCGATCGAGGTGGTCGGGCGAGATGTTGGTGATGACGGCGACGTGCGGAGACAGGCACTGTTCGTCCAGGGCTTCGAGTTGGAACGACGAGAGTTCCAGCGCGACCGGTGTGTCGGGGCGGATCGATGGTAGCTGGCCGAGGGCCGAGACGGCCATGTTGCCGGCCAGGACGGCATCCGGCCAGCGCTCGCGGAGCATCTGGCCGAGCAGCGTCGATGTCGTCGTCTTACCCTTCGTGCCGGTTACGCCGAGGATCGGAGCCGGGCAGGCGCGGAAGAAGAGCGTCATCTCCATCTCGATCCGCTTGCCCAGGCTCCGCGCCAGCGCCAACCACGGCGACTCACGCGGGACAGCCGGGTTACGGACGACGATGTCCGCCCAGCGAAAGTCCTCTTCATCGTGCCGCCCGAGCGTGTAGGTGATTGGCAGGCCGTCAAGATCCGCCAGTGTCGCTGCCAACGCGGCCTCGTCGCGCAGATCGGTCACTCGAACCTCGGCGCCAGCCTCGAACCAGATAGCGAGCGACACCGAGCCCACCCTGCCGATTACCGAGTCCCATTAACAGCACGCGCCTACCGTGCAAATCGAGTTCGCGCGAACCAGCGTTGGATCGTTCATCGCTCCAACTTCCCCGATTCCCGATTCCGCCTCCCATAGGGTTCCCGGCCCGATTCCCGTCGTTCATACCGGCGCCAACGCCAGCGCCACGCCCAGCAGGCCACTCATCATGCCTGCCAGCCAGAAGCGCATCGTGACCTGTGTCTCCGACCAGCCAATTGCCTCGAAGTGATGATGCAGCGGCGCGATCCTGAAGATGCGCCGTCCTTCACCATAGCGAATACGCGTGTACTTGAACCAGTAGCGTTGCAGAATGACTGATCCGGCCACGGCAACGAAGACCGCGCCGACAACCAGCAGCAGCAGCCACTGACCGGTCATGAACGCGGCCGTCGCAAGCGACGCACCGAGAGCCAGCGAACCGGTGTCACCCATGATGACCTGAGCCGGATGGGCGTTGTACCAGAGGAAGCCGAACAGCGCGCCAACCATCATGAAGCAGAAGGTGACGACGTGCACCTGGCCCTGGAGGAAGGCGATGATCCCGTAGGCCGTGAAGGCGACGGCTGCCGTCCCGCCGGCCAGCGTATCCAGCCCGTCGGTGAAGTTGACGGCGTTGGCCGACCCGGCAATGACGAGCGTCGCGATCGGGATGTAGAGCAGACCCATATCGTACTGGCCGACGAACGGGATGTAGATTCGCTGCAAGTCGAGTGGGTAGTAGAGGACGAACGCCGCGACAGCCGCGAAGAGCAGCAACGGCAACATCTTGTACTTCTCGCTCAGCCCTGCCGTCGTTCCACCGACCAGATTCAGTCGATCATCAATCGCGCCGATGAATGAGCACCCAATCAGGACACCGAGCGGCAACAGCATTGCCTCACGGCCGATGACATTGAAGATGAGCGTCAGAAAGACGACGACGGAGGTAAACATGATGCCGCCCATCGTCGGCGTTCCCATCTTGGAGAAGTGTCCCTCCGGGCCATCGACACGAATCTGCTTGCCGATCCCGTTCGCCTTTAGCCACTCGATGTACGGCTTGCCAACGATCAACGTAATGAGGAACGCGACTCCCGAGAGCGCAAGCGAAACCGCCAGGTTGTCGAGCGGGTCGAGCGGCATGATCGAAGTGTCCTCGAACCAGCGGCGAATGTCGCTGAAGATGTTGAGGACCGGAACGGACAATTGCAACAATCCAGCTACTCCTCGCCCCGATCGTCGCGCAGATCGGCGACGACCGTTTCGAGAGCGAGACTGCGCGAACCCTTGATGAGGACGAGGTCGCCATCACGCAGACCATCACCCAGCGCATCGAGAAGACCCGGCTTGTCGTCCAGGAAGGTGACCGGCAAGGACGGTCGGGCCTGTTGCGCCTGCTGGCCGATGATGCGCGCCCGCTCGCCCATGACGTAGAGCGCGTCAACGACCTGCGAGGCGCGGTCGCCGACCATCCGGTGTCCTTCAAGCTCGAAGTCACCGAGTTCCATCATGTCGCCAAAGACGGCCACCTTGCGGCGAGCGTCGAGCTCGTCGAGCAGGTTGAGCGCGGCCAGGCTCGATGCCGGGTTGGCGTTGTAGGTGTCGTCAAGCAGGGTCGCGCCATTGATGGCCGGGACGAGCAACAGCCGGAGCTGGATGTTGGGCTGCTGGTAGCCGGCAACAACCTCCTCGAACGCCAGCCCGAGCTGGAAACCGACCGCGAAGCCGACCAGCGCCATGTGGACGCTATGTCGCCCGAGCAGCGGGACGCTGACATGGTCGCGCCGCTTGCGGTGGTGGAGCGTGAAGGAGATGCCGTCAAGTCCGTGGCTCTCCAGGTCGGTCGCGCGGATATCGGCTGCCTCATCGAGACCGTAGAAGACGACATCGCACTTCGCCCGCTCGGCCATCTTGCGGACACGCTCGTCGTCGATGTTCAGGACAGCGACGCCGCTCTCCGGCAATGCGTCGACCAGTTCGGCCTTCGTCTCGGCAATTGCTTCGAGCGATCCCATCCGGCCCAGATGCGAGTGCGAGACGTTCGTGACGACACCGATCGTCGGCCGCGCGATCTCGGCCAGTTCGCTGATCTCGCCGAAGCGATATGCGCCACCCATCTCAAGGACGACGACCTCGGTGTCAGGCGTGATCTCCAGGACCGAGAGCGGCAGGCCGACCTCGTTGTTGAAGCTCTTGGCGCTGCGAGTCACCCGGAAGCGCTGGCCGGCGATCGCTGCGATGACTTCTTTCGTGCTCGACTTGCCGATGCTGCCGGTGATCCCGACGACGTGCGGCGTGTAGAGACCACGCCAGTAGGCGGCCAACTCCTGGAGCGCGACCAGCGTGTCGGGGACGACGATGGCCGGTAGCTCACCCAGGTTGTAGCGGCCATACCACTCCTCGCTGACCAGCACGGCCGCCGCGCCGTTTTCGTAGGCGTCGGGGACAAAGCGATGGCCGTCCTGGTTCTCACCCCGGATAGCGACGAACAGGTCGTCCGGCTGGACATCGCGCGAGTCGTGGATGACGCGCCGGAACAGCTCGTTGCGGGACAGATCGCCCGCAAGCCGTCCGCCGGTGCCGGTCAGAACATCATGTGCGCGGATCATGGCACCTCCTCCGGTTCAGTTGCTGGTTCAGTTGGAGGAATACCGTACAGCATGAAGAGTTGCTCAAACACCCGTGTCAACGCCGGACCGCTGACTGAAAGGCCGGTCTCGCCCTTTTTGGGCCAGTCGATCTTGACGAGGACGGTAAAGCGCGGGTCAGCAACCGGGCCGAAGCCGACGATCGACGCGATGGCCGCGTCCTCGATGTAGCCACCGTCCGGCGAGGGAATCTGGGCCGTCCCGGTCTTGGCGCCGATCCGATAGCCGTCGACGCTCGAATAGAGGCTGTTCTCGTGGTGGACGACCGACTCCAGCATCTCGCGCATCGTCGCCGACGACTCGGCCGAGATGACCTGACGGATCTGCTGCGGCTGGGTGACGGTCACGTTGTCGCCGTCGTGGAACTTCGAGACGATGTACGGCTCCATCAGCCGGCCACCGTTGACGATCGCCGAGAACGGCGTTGACGAGCTGGAGCGGCGTGCAGGCGATTCCCTGGCCGAACGCGTTGGTGTATTGCAGGACATCATTCCAACCGGGTTGACCAGGCAACGTCAGTATCCCGCCTTCCTCGCCTTGCAGATCGACGCCAGTCGGCACGCCAAAGCCAAACGCCTGCAGCGACTCGTAGAAGCGCTGCTGGCCGATCTCGTCGGCAACGAAGATCGCGCCGAGGTTAGACGAATACTGCAGTACCTGTTCCATCGTGAGATCGCCGTAGATCGCGTGCTCGAAGTTGTAGATCTTCGAGCCGTCTTCGAGCGCGATGAATCCAGGCTCGTCGTTGTGGACGGTATCCGGCTCAACAGCGCCGCTGTCGATCCCGATCGCCATCACGATCGACTTGAAGGTTGAGCCAGGCTCATAGATAGTCGAGATGGCCGGATTCAGGAAGAGCGACGGGTCGGCAACATTCTCATAGACATTCGGGTTGAAGGTCGAGCGATTGGCGATGCCGAGGATCGCACCGGTCTGTGTATCCTGGACGATGATCGTCCCGCCGAGGGCGCGCTGCTCCTTGACGACATCGTCGAGCACTTCCTCAATCGCGCGCTGGACAGCGCTATCGAGCGTCAACGTGACGTCAACGCCATCGACCGGCGAATCCCAGGTTGACTGAGTCAGACCGATCACGTTGCCGAGCGCATCGCGCTCACCGACCAGCTTGCCGGGCGTGCCGTCCAACAGGTCGTTGTACTGCCCCTCGATGCCGTAGTTGCCCTGCAAATCGTCATTCGTGAAGCCGAGCAGGTGCGACGCGAAGGCGCCGAACGGATAGATGCGGCTCGGCTCCGGATCGAGGACGATCCCTTCCAGTCCGAGTGCCGTGATCTGCTCTGATACCTCGGGCGACAGGTGGCGCGCCAGCAGAACCCATTCCAGGTCGGGCTGGTTGAGGGCGTCTTCGATTTCTGCGGGAGGCCGGCCAATCAGCGGCCCGAGCTGCTCTGCAGCGGCGTGCGTATCCACGACCTGGTCGATGATCGCTGAGACGCGGTTGGCCGGGACATTGGTCGCCAGCCGCACGCCGCGCGCGTCGAAGATCTCACCGCGCCGGGCAGGGACGACATTCTCCTGCATCCGCTCCGCGACCGCCCAGGTACTGAACTCATTCGAGCGGACGACCTGGACCGAAACGACGCGGTAGCCGATCAAGGCGACGAAGAAGACGAAGATGATGAAGAGTGGCATCACGCGCTTGCGTGATTCCAGCGTAGGATGCCGTTGACTCATGGCGCGCTCTCAACCGGATGGCTCGCCTCCGCTTCTCCGGTCAGTCGATCCCAGATGCGCTCTCCAAGCGACCTCTGGTCCGGCGTTTCCGCCGCAGGCACCGCCAGTTCATCGCTGGCAGGGCGCGGGACCGAGAGAAAGATGTGGGCGTCGATCGGCAGCATTCCAAGCTGGCCGCGTGCCGCCAGCTCGATCTTCGGCAGCGCCTCATATCCGGCCACTTCGTAAGTCAATTGCTGGTTTTCGAGCGACTTTTCCAGGCGCTCAGCTTCGAGGTTGCTGACCGTGTAGCCGAGTCCGGCCACCTGGCTGGTCTGGATCACGTACAGCAGCCCAACGACAGCGATCGTCGTCGCAACGATCAGGAAGACAGCCGGGTTACCGAGTCGCCGCTGGACAGCGGGCGCGCTTTCGGGCCGGACAATCGTCCGTCGGTCATCCCGCACGACCTCGCGATCGAGCGATGGGATCTGCTGGGTTCCGGTCCTCATGCGTCGCTCAGCCGCTCCACGACTCGGAGCCGCGCGCTGCGAGCGCGCGGGTTGGCGGCAACTTCTTCGGCAGAGGCGCGCGCGTCCTTCCCAACGTGGGCGACGGTTGCGACATGGCCGCAGACACAGACTGGCACGTCGCGCGGACAGATGCAGCCACGGGCGGCATCCGCGAAGGCACGCTTGACAATCCGGTCTTCGAGCGAGTGGAACGAGATCACCGCAAGCCGGCCACCGGGAGCCAGCATCCCGAGCGCGGCCTGGATCCCGCGCTCCACTTCGCCCAACTCGTCATTGACAGCGATTCGCAACGCCTGGAAGGTCTTTGTCGCCGGGTGCAGGCGTTTCGAGCCATGCTTCGGGCCGACCGTCCACTCGATCATGTTGGCGAGCTGGTGTGTGTACTCGATCTTACGCCGGGCACGTTCGCGGACGATGACGCGCGCGATCTTCCGGGCGCGAGTCTCCTCGCCGTACTGATAGAGGATCCGCGTCAGCTCGTCCTCATCGACCGTCGCGATCAGTTCGCGGGCCGTGATGCCCTTCGTCCGATCGTAGCGCATGTCGAGCGGGCCTTCCTGCCTGAACGAGAAGCCCCGCTGCGGGTCGTCGATCTGGAACGATGAGAAGCCGAGGTCGAGCAGGATGCCATCGACGTACTCGAACCCGAACCGTGCCGCATCGCGGCGCATGTCGGCGTAACTGCCGTGCACGAAGTGCAGCGAACCGGGATAGCGAGCCGCCAGCGGCTCGAAGTTGGCGCGCGTCTCCGCGTCACGATCGATACAGAGCAGCGTGCCACCCGGCTGAATCCGCTCGGCGATCAGCCGTGAGTGGCCACCACCGCCAAACGTGCCGTCGATGTAGACGCCGCCGGGCTTCGGCGCAAGCGCGTCGACGACTTCGTTGGCCATGACGCTGATATGCTCGAGCCGATTGGGGACGTTCCCGACGATCGACTCGAGGCCCGCATCACCCGTTTGTTGCTCATTCATGACGTACCCCACCAGACGCCGACGAACCATCCCCGCGCGTGACAGATTTGTGGCTTAGACCAACGCGGCAAGTTTCTCGGCAATCGACGCGCCATCGCGCTCAACCAGTTCGTCCTGTGTCGCCCAGCCTTCCGGCGACCAGATCTCGATGAATGAATGCATACCGACAACGACGGCTTCACGCTCCAGCCCGGCGTGTGCGCGCAACTCGGTCGGGACAAGGATACGCCCCTGTCGGTCAAGCAGGAGATCGGTTGCGTTGGCAAACAGCATCCGCCGCAGGAGGCGGACATCCGGATCGCCGATCGACAGCGCCGAGACGCGTTCGGCCAGCGGCGCCCAGGCAGCCATCGGATAGACCAGCAGGCAGTTGTCGAAGCCACGGGTGATCACGACGCCGTCGCGCAACTCTTCGCGGTAGCGCGCCGGTAGCGCGAGCCGTCCCTTCTCATCCAGATTGTGGCTGTGTCGTCCGAGGAACACCCGCGAACCCCTGCCTTGCCGAACCTGCCCGCGTCACCGAATCGTCGCTACGAGCCTCATTTGCCCCACTTGGGACCATGTTATCCACATTCGGCCCCACTTATCCCCACTTTCCCCCACACTTGTCCACAGTATGACACGTTGGGGGTGTACGTACAAGGGCTTCGCCAGGGAATAGGGCACAGGGAACAGGGAACAGGACGCGAGTTTTCTTCGAGCGACATCGCACTGTCATCGACATCCCGTTCCCCTGTTCCCTGTTCCCTATCCCCGTTCCCTCGTTGCGTACGTACGCACTTGACTTAGTGGAAATAGAACGTATGTTCTGATACAATGTGCCTGACGAAGGGAGGCCGACGCATGTATCTCGGCTGGTACGATCCGGACAAGAAGAAGGACACAGGACGCAAGCTGGCGGACGCCATTTACCGGTACGAACGGAAGTGGGGCAGAAAGCCCTCAGTTGCCCTGATGAACGCTACCGATGTCTCCCAGTTGACCGATGATACCGGCATTGAGGTACGGGTCGCGCCGCATGTTGCGCCCAACACCTTCTTCGTCGGCGACGACGAGCCAGAGGCGGCCGAACTGGCTGCAGCCTGAGACTTCGGGAATCGGGATTTGGGAATCGGTGCAGGATCACGGTGTTCGAATCCTGATTTCCAGCTCCAATTCCCAAATCCCGATTCCCGCGTTCACGTGGTAGATTGCCACTCGCAACGAATCGACGAGTGGAGGATGCCGTGAGCGCTGGTAAGCCCCGTCTGCGTGATCTGGGGATCACGATTGGGACGATGAACCCTGGGCCATTGAACGCGATTACCGACGTGTCGGAAGTACGGGTCGGGCAGGCGACCATCATCGACGGCGACGGGCCGCTGGTTGTGGGTGGCGGTCCAGCCCGTACTGGCGTGACGGCCGTCCATCCCCATTCAGCATCGTGCTGGGCGCAGCAGGTTCCGGTCGCAATCGAGGTCTTGAACGGTGCCGGTGAGATCACTGGGCACGCCAACATCAACGAGTTCGGAATGCTGGCATCGCCGGTCCTGATCACCAACACACTCTCGGTCGGCGCGGTACACAAGGCAACGGTCGAATGGCAAGTGCGAATGCACCCGGAGATCGGCCCCGAGGAGTGGTCAGCACCGGTCGTCACCGAGACCTACGACGGCTTCCTTAACGACACGGCTGGTCAGCATGTCACTCGCGACCATGTCTGGGACGCGCTGGACAACGCGACCAGCGGACCGGTCGCCGAGGGCAACACCGGCGGCGGGACCGGGATGCTCCTGTTCGGCTTCAAGGGCGGCACCGGCACGTCGTCACGGCTTGTCGAGATCGATGGCACGACCTACACGGTCGGAGTCCTCGTCCAGGGCAACTTCGGCGGGCGCGAGCAACTGATGATCGACGGTGTCCCGGTCGGCCGGGAGATTACCGACCTGCAGCTCGAACGCGGCAGCCGGCCAGCATCGGCCAGCGACGGATCGATCATCGTCGTCATCGCGACCGATCTGCCGCTCTCAGACCGGCAACTCAGCCGCCTCTGCCGACGAGGGATGCTCGGCCTGAGCAGGGTCGGCTCGGTCGCCAGCAACGGCTCCGGCGACCTGCTGATCGCCTTCACCAACCACCGCGACTGCCGCGTCCCCTACCCCGACGAACCAACCATCATCACCTCACCACGCCTCGCCGACGGGATCATGACGCCCGTCTTCCAGGCAACCGTCGAAGCGACCGAGGAAGCCGTCATCAATGCGATGGTCGCCGCCGAAACGATGACCGGCCGCGACGGCAACACGGCGCTATGCGCTCCCACACGACCGGCTGGTTGAGGTGATGAGGAAGTATCGACGACTTTAGGCGGGAATCGGGATTCGGGGGTGTCGAAGGGACAGGATTCGTCCAACACCCCCGAATCCCGATTCCCGATCGTCCTACCAGCCGACCGCATACCCGTCGCGACGCGGGTCGGCGCCGCCGATCAGGACGCCACTCTCCGGGTCGCGCATGATGCCGTGCATGCCGCCGACGGCCCAGGTGTAGTCGGGCAGGCGGGTGACGGCGTGGCCGCGTCGGGAAAGCTCATCCGTGACAGAGCCAGGGATACGGCCCTCGATTGAGAGCTTGTCGCCGCCCATGTGACGGACGCGGGGAGCCTCGATCGCCTGCTGGACGTTCATGCCGAAGGCCAGCACGTTGAGGATCGCCTGCGGCTGGGTCTGGACGATGCCCCATGATCCGGGCGTGCCCATCGTCATCAGGAAGCGACCGTCGCGGTAGACCTGCGGCGGCGACATGCAGTTCTCCATCTGCTTGCCGCCTTCGAGGACGTTCGGGCTTTCCGGATCGAGATCGACCCAGTTCATGAAGTTGTTGAGCATCAACCCCGTCTCGCCGGCCATGAAGCCGGAGCCGAACGGGTTGCCGAGCGACTGGGTGACATTGACAGCCATCCCGCTGGCGTCAGCTGCCGCGAAGTGGGTCGTGTGCTCGCCGTTGCGGCGCGACAGCAGCTTTCCGGCCCGGATTGCTCGCTCGTCCTTTGTCTCTGGCGAGTCGAACCGCTCGCCGGGGCCGTAGGCAGCCTGCGCCGGATCGACCAACCGGCGACGCTCTGCCACGTAAGCGGGATCGAGCAGTTCGCGCTGATCGAGGGAATCAACCATCGTGTAGGCCAGCCGGTCGGCGATTGCGAGCTTGGCGGTCTCGACGAACAGGTGCAGGTAGTCGGCCGAGTTATGGCCGAGCGAGACGAGGTCGTCATCTTCGAGCATCTTGAGCGTCTGGAGGTACTGGAACCCGGCACACGGCGGTGGCGGCGCGAAGACCTGGTAGCCACGAAAGTCAACCGACAACGGCTGCTGCCACTGAACCTGAAAGCGCGCCAGATCGTCCTCGCTCAGGTAGCCCCCGGCTGCACGGACCGACGCGACCAGCTCGCGACCAAGCGAACCACCGTAGAACTCGCCAATGCCGCCTTCGGCCAGCCGCCGCAGCGTCCGCGCGAGCTTCGGCTGGCGCAGCAGGCTCCCGGCCCGCGGGATCTCGCCACCCGGCATGAACGTGTCGAGCGCGTCCTGGTTGTTCTGAATCTGCGATGAACCGATGCCGAAGAACTCGACGTTGCGGAACGAGATCGGCGCGCCATCTTCAGCCAGCCGGATCGCGTCGGCGAATACGCGCTCAGGCGGCAGGTTACCGTAGCGTTCCAGCGCCGTGAGCCAACCGGCCGGTGCGCCCGGTACCAGCATCGCCCGTGGTCCAGCCTCCATCGCGTCTGCCGTCATGTTGTCGAGCGTCGCCTCGTACGGAGCGCCACCCGAGTAGTCAAGGATGACTCGGCTCCGTCGCACCCGGCAGCGTGATCGACATCAACCCATCGCCACCCAGGCCCGACATATACGGCTCGACGACGTTCAATGTCGAGGCAACCGCGACAATCGCATCGACGGCGTTCCCACCTTCCATCATCACTCGCAAACCGGACATCGACGCCAGATAGTGCGCCGACGAAACCATCCCGTTGCGGCCCATGATCGGTGGGCGGTGGTTCGGGTATTGGGTGGCGGACATTTGGACATCCTCTCTGTCGAGAACCCTCGTGCAGGGGCGATCACCCCTACGCGAGGGTTCGGCGTTCGTTATTCAACCGGTAGACCAGCAGCCCGCCAGGCGTCCATCCCGCCGACGACGTTGGCGACGTTGTCGTAGCCGCGCTGCTTGAGGACGCTGGCGCCGAGGCTGCTGCGGTAGCCGGCGGCGCACATGACGGCGACCGGGCGGTCCGGGTCGAGGCCATCGGAGCCACGGACGAGCGGGCCGACCGGGATATTGTGGGCACCGGGGACATGGCCGCCGCCCCACTCGTCGACGTTGCGGACATCGAGGACCTGGAGATCACCGGCCGCCAACCGCGCATTGGCCGTTCGCGGGCCGAGCTGGTCGATCGTCTCAACCGTCAGCCCGGCATCGCGCCAGGCGTTGGGATCGGCGACGGTGTAGCCGGTGACGTTGTCGAGGCCAATCCGGATCAGCCAGGTGACGGCTTCTTCCAGGTCGGCGGCCGCGTCAACGACCAGCACGATCGGCTGCTCGTATGAGACTGCCCAGCCGGCCCAGTTCGGCAGGCTCGGACCGAGGCCGATGTTGAGAGAGCCAGCCAGGAACGCTTCCCCGAAGCGCTCGGCAGCACGGACATCGAGCAGCGTTGTCGCGCCGTCCTGCTGAATTGCGCGCAGATCATCGGCTCCGACAGCGTCTGGAGACGGGATGCCACCAAGGATGGCGGGGCCACGCTTGTTGAGCCGCTTCATGACCGGGAAGTAGGGCGGCGGATCGGGGAGGCCGTCGAGGATCATCGCGACGAACTGCTCCTCGCTGGCCGGTTGGAAGGCGAAGTTGAAGCGCTTCTCCTGACCCATCGTCGTGCTGGGGTCGTTGCCGATCGCCTTACCGCAGGCCGAGCCTGCGCCGTGGCCGGGGTAAACGATGATCTCGTCATCGAGCGCCATCAGCTTTTCGTGGATCGTGTGGTAGAGCGCCGTTGCCAGCGTCCGTGTCTGCGCCTCGCCCAGCAGATCGGGCCGACCGACGCTGCCAACGAAGAGCATGTCACCCGAAAAGAGGGTTGGGGGGTCGCTCGGCCTGGCGGTATCGGTGACGAGGATGCAGATGTGTTCCGGCGTGTGGCCGGGTGTCAGCAGCACCTTGAACCGCAGTTCGCCAACCTCCAGCAGATCGCCATCGTTGACCGCCTCGTGCACGAACTCGCTTTCGCCGATTGAGCTCAGGTGCATCGTCGCGCCGGTCCGCTTGGCAAGTTCGCGTGCGCCAGAGGCGTAGTCTGCGTGGATGTGCGTCTCATAGATGTGGGCAATCGTGAGATCGTGGGCGGCGGCGATATCGAGATAGACCTCGACGTCGCGGCGCGGGTCGATGACGACGGCCTGCCGTGTCTCATCGGAGGCGAGCACGAATGACGCCTGAGCCAGTCCCTCGGTAAAGACACGTTGCATGAACATCGTCTGCTCCTCACCTGCCCTGCATCGACCGGCTGACCCGGCTGAGGGTCTCGGAATGCCGTCTCTCACACGCAGTTTGCCCAGCACGATCGGTGCGGCCATTATACGCGGACTCACGCTGCTGTCCTGCGAATACCGGTGTTGCACGATCGTCGAGGCACGGCTATACTTCAAATACGTGAGTAGTTACTCATATATGAGACCGGGTATCAGAACGGTTTGAGATGGCACGCCCAAAGCGCACAGAACAACTGCAGGAACTCGTCGAGTTCTCTGTCGACGTCGTCGACATCGCGAAGGTCCGGGCCGCCCGCGCGGACCTGCCTGATGTCGAGCGAACCCAGGCGGTGGCCGCGCTCTTCGGCGCACTGGCCGATCCCAACCGGGTCCGGCTGATCGCGGCGCTGGACCGGGCCGAGCTTTGCGTCGGCGATCTGGCAGCGACAGTTGGCCTCAGCGATTCGGCCACCTCGCACCAGCTCCGGCTGCTGCGCACGCTTGGGCTGGTCCGGACACGTCGCGAGGGGCGCACCGTCTACTACGCGCTCGACGACGAGCACGTTCGCACGCTCTACCGCCAGGCGCTCGACCATGTCGGGCATGGCGAATCGTCAAGGGGTAGCGCATGACCGACGAAGGACAGGTTGTCCTGACATCCAGCACGGCGACCGGCACGCTCGACTGCCCGAACTGCGCCGAACGAGTCGTGACCCGTGTCCGGGGCATTCCGGGCATCCAGACGGTCCAGCTCGACACAGCGCCGTCACCGGCCCTGTTGCGCTACACCTACGAGACGGAAACCGTCACACCGGCGATTGTCGCGGACGTTGTCGCGCGGGAGATGGCGGACAGTGAGGCGCACTTCGTCCATCAGGTGCTGGCGATCGAGGGGATGGACTGCGCCGACTGTGCGATGACACTGGAACGCGGCGTTGGCCGGCTGGAAGGCGTCGAGGAGGCCAGCGTCAACTTCGGCGCGGCGCGGATGACGGTCGAGTTCGACCGGCGAGCGATTGACCTGCCGGCCATCGACCGCCGCATTCGGCGAGCTTGGCTACGCGATCTCACAACCTGACCGCGAGGCCGAGAGTGAACGGAGCGCGCTCTGGCGGCTCGTCACGCGCCGTGACAACCTGCTGGCGCTGATGGCGGGCGTCCTGACGCTCGCTGGCGGGATCGGCCAGCTGCTCTCAGCGCCGTCGTCGCTGTCGACCACGGCCTACGCCGCAGCCGTCGTCGTTGGCGGTGTTCCGCTGGCCCGCAAGGGTCTGCGCGTCCTCCGCACGACGCACTCACTCGATATCAACCTGCTGATGACGATCGCCGTCATCGGGGCCGTCGCGATCGGCGAATGGTTCGAGGCGGCAACGGTCGTCTTTCTCTTCTCACTTGGTGAAGCCCTCGAAGGCTATGCGATGGATCGTGTCCGCCGCTCGGTCCGCTCGCTGCTGGCGCTGGCGCCAGCTGTCGCGCTCGTCCGGCGTGGCGCAACCGAAGAGGAAGTGCCGGTCAGTGAGGTCGCGGTCGGAGAGACAATCATCATCCGATCCGGCGAGCGGGTGCCGCTGGACGGCGTGGTCGTGACCGGCATGTCGAGCGTCGATCAGTCGTCGCTGACGGGTGAGAGCCTGCCGGTCGCGAAGGAACCGGGGGATGCGCTCTTCGCCGGGACGATGAACGGATCGGGACCGCTCACGATGCGGGTGACCCGGCTGGCCGGTGACTCGTCGGTCGCGCGGATCATCCGGCTGGTCGAGACAGCGCAGGCGCAGCGGGCGCCGGTCCAGCGGGTCGTTGACCGCTTCGCGCGCGTATACACACCGGCTGTCATCACGATCGCGGCGCTGATCGCAGTCGTCCCGCCGTTGTTCGGCGCCAGCTGGACAGAGTGGTTCTCACGGGCGCTCGTCCTGTTGGTCATCTCGTGTCCTTGCGCGCTCGTCCTCTCGACGCCGATCTCGATCGTCTCGGCCCTCTCGGCGGCAGCTCGCAACGGAGTTCTGATCAAAGGCGGCGCGATCCTCGAACGGATCGGCGCCGTGGACACGGTTGCCTTCGACAAGACCGGCACGCTGACAACTGGACGGCCAACGCTGACGCAGATCGTCCCGGTTCGTGCTCCCAACGCGGAAGAGGTTCTGGCATTGGCTGCGACATTGGAACGCCACTCCGAGCATCCACTCGGCCGGGCGGTAGTTCAGGCGGCGCAGGATCGCCACGTAGGTGTTGACGAGGCAACCGATGAGCGCGTCGTCCACGGCGCGGGCCTGATTGGCGTCATAAGCGGCACTGAATTTCGGATTGGCTCCGCACGGCTGTTTGACGAGGCCGCGCTGACGACGGACGTGACCGGTGCCATTGCGGCGATCGAGAACGACGGCGGGACAGCCGTCCTGGTCGGCACGGACGGATTCGGTTCACGGAGTCATTGGCTTCGCCGACACCCTTCGACCAGCCGCGTCGAACGCGTTGGCTGCCCTGCACGATGCAGGCGTCGGTCGCATCGTTGTTCTCAGCGGTGACCGCGAAGGGGCCGTCAACACGATCGCGCGGATGGCCGGCATTGATGATGCTCGGAGCGGCCTGCTGCCGGCCGAGAAGCTGGCGGCGATTGGTGAGCTTCGTGAACGTGGTGGGGTCGTCGCGATGGTCGGCGACGGCGTCAACGATGCGCCGTCGCTGGCAGCGGCCGACGTTGGAATCGCGATGGGTGTCGCCGGGACCGATGCCGCCGTCGAAACGGCCGACATCGCGTTGATGGGCGATGACCTGCGCGGCCTGGCGGCAACGATCCGAATGGGCCGCCGCGCGAAGCGGATCGTGACGGCTAACATCGCCCTCTCGATCGGCACGAAAGCGATCTTCCTCGGCCTGGCTGTCGCCGGCAGCGCGACCCTCTGGATGGCGATCGCCGCCGACCTCGGCACCTCGCTGCTCGTGATCGCGAATGGGATGCGACTGTTGCGATGGCCGGACGCAGGACGCGGGACGGGGGACGTGGAAAGCTAACGATCATCCGCGTCATCAATCCCTCCTCTAATCCGCAGTCTCCGCGTCCCGACAGTCTCCGTGCTACGATGCGGCTCTCATCCATTGAGGACTGCGCCGAACACGGCATCAGCGAGACGAGGGCGGACAATGGCGTCGATCGAGATCGAGGGCGGACGGACGATCAACTACGCGAACAGCGGCGAAGGCACACCGCTCCTGCTGATTCGCGGCCTCGGAGGCCAGGGGGCCGACTGGGGTTCAACAGTCGACCGGCTCTCGTCAGATTTTCGGGTCATCACGTTCGACAACCGTGATGCGGGCGCGAACGAACCGGAGACAGCGGGATACTCGATCGCCGACCTCGCCGACGATGCAGCAGGACTACTACGAGCGCTCGGCATCGACCGCGCGCATGTCCTCGGTCATTCGATGGGCGGATTCATCGCCCAGCACCTGGTGCTGAACCATCCCGATCTGGTCGATCACCTGATTCTGGTCGGCACGTCGCCGGCGGCTGGAGTGGCGCTCGGCCAGCCGCTGGTCCCGCCGACTGAAGACGAGTGGATCAGCGATCCTGTCGAACGTTCCCGGCAACGCGCGCCACACACGCATGGTCCCGGCTACTTCGACAACCACCCGGATGAGTTGGAAGAGATCGCCCAGCTTTCAGCGACGAACCGGATCACGCGCGAGGGCTACGCTCGCCACCTGGCCGCGATCAGTGACACGCATGATGTCCGCGAACGTCTGAGCGAAATCAACGCGCCGACGCTCGTCGCGCATGGTGACGTCGACCCGCTCGTCTCGATTCGAGGCGGGCAGCTATTGGCCGACGGCATTCCCGGCGCGATTTTCAAGGTCTATCCCGGCGTTGGCCACTACCCGTTCCGCGAATCCGCCAACGACTTTCACCGCGACGTGGATGGCTTTCTTCGAAGGATATAGGGACTAGGGACCAGGAGTCAGGAATCGCTAACATCCTGTTCAGCCGCGCCGTTCCCTAATCCCCAGCCCTTCCGTCCATCGTTCTGGCGCAATCGACGGTGGAGCGGGTAAGATGCGTGTGACGGCGCACGTCGCGGGGGCGAGTGCGCGGTTGCGCGGAAACGCGATTCGGGATAGCGAAGGAGGGTGGACGAAGGTGAGCAAGCTGCTCAGAGGACCGTTGATGATCCTGATTCCGTTGATGGCACTGACGATGGCTGTCAGCATTGGAATCTCGATCGGGCTTATCTTCATCCAGACCCACAACTCGTTCAACGAGAATGTGACCCTGATCGTCGCTGTCGCAATGACGGCAACGATCATGGCAATTGCCGGGTTCCTGTCCTACACCGACTACAAGAATCCACGCCAGGAGGAGACGGCGGCGACTCGACCGGCTGGGGGGCCACGCAAAGAATCACAGGCAGGCCCGCGCGCACCTGTGACGGAGCGGCCGGCTCGTGGCAAATCGAGGTCTGATGGCCGCCGCAAGTCCCGCTAGCCGCGACGAACAGATCGCGGCACTGGCCGGGCAACTCGTTGCATATTTGCGCCAGGCAACCGATATCGAACTTGATCCACCTGGGGCCGTGAGCGATGCTCGCGGCCTCGCCGCGTTACTGGCAGCAGTCGAGCGGCTGGACCTGGCGCTGGCGCAATTACTCGATCTTGCCTCAGTTTACGACGATACAGGTAGCCCCTCGCTGGAGACGTTCGCGCTGCCGGCCGCCGCGCTGACCGGCGAGTACCTGCGGCTCGCGGCCGGCGCGAGTTGGCTTGCGCCTGATCCTGACGATCTGATGCCCGACGACACGCTGACGCTCGTCACCAGCCACGGGATCGCGATCGATCTGCTCGGCGTCACACGGGCAGCCTTGCTGAGCGGCGATCCGAACCTGAGCGTCGTCATTGCCCGGCTGGTCGGACCGGAGTAGCCCGACGTTCAAGGAGGCAACCGATGGTCGTGCCGCCGATCTGGCAAGAGGACAACCCTCGAAACGAACGCGAGCGGCAGGAGATCGTTGCACGAAACGTGCGAAGTGAGCAGCGCCGCTCACGGGCGCTGGTGATTGGCGGCGCGCTGGTGCTCGCGTGCATGCTCCCTGCAGTCCTTGTCGGCTTGCCAGGGTTGGGGCTTATCATCATTCCGACGGGTCTGTTCATGATTATTGGCGGGGGCATTCAACTGCTCTTCGAGCGCGGCTGATACACAGCCTTGCGCTATACGAACAGGCCAGTACCAGAGGAATGCATGGTGTAACGGACGCGGTAGAATGGCTCAAGCGGCGATAGACATTGATTGAGGCATTCGTGAATCTGGGGGCCAGACACTGGTGACCGAGAGCACGCCCACCACATCGTCCGGCTCCAATCTGCAGCCGGATGAGTCGAAATCGCCACCTGATGAATCGATGCGCGAAATGCGCTCCGAGGTGAACGCCTATGCCGGTGCGATCCTCGGAAAGCTGCTTGCGATCGTCAACACAATGCCCGGCAGGCAGCGGCGTGACGTCCAGGGAGTCGAGCGTGAGATCCGTCAGATGCTCGCCTTCGTCGATCCGCAACTTGCTGCCGACCTCGAAGCATCGCGCCCCCTGGTCACCGAAACAAACGAAGGGGATGATTCGCAGCCGGACGACAGGATCCAGCCCGATGAGCGAATCGATACCCTGATCAGGCAACTGGAACAGTCCGACCTGCAGGGCGAAACGACTGTCGAATTGTTGCGAGACTTGCGCTCGGCGATCTACACGCTCCGCGAGGATCTCCGAAGCCAGCACGACGCGACGACTGACGCGCTTCAATCGCTGACATCCACAACACGCAGTCTGCACTACACAGTCACCGCACTTTCGGCCCGCTCCGAGCAGATCTCGGATATGACTGGCGTTGCCGAGGAGCAGCTCCGGATCGGCGTCTGGAAGTACGCGCTGATCGCCGGCCTCAGCAGCGGCGCGCTCGTTGCCGCCATCGTCGTCCTCATCAACCTTGCGAATTGATCCGAACGTTCCGCCAGCCTCAGCCATCCGCCCGTTCGCGCAACTGACTCCGCAGGGCAGGCTCCGACGTGTGCGCCGGTTGGCGCTGGCCGCGCTCGACCACTATGACCTGACCGTCAACCGGATTTCGGTCGTCACCTACCATCTGAACGTGCTCTATCGCGTCGAGACGACGGACGGACGCCGCTTTGCGCTTCGCATCAGCCACCCGACCTGGCGCGACGATGTTGAGCTTCGTTCAGAGCTTGCCTGGCTGTTGGCGCTGGCGAGGGAGACCGACATAGGCGCGCACGAGCCGCTGCCGAACCGTGACGGCGAACTGATCACGACTGTCGCCGTCGATGGTGTGCCGGAAACACGCCGCGCCGTGCTGTTTACGTGGGCACCAGGCGTCCAACTCGCCGAACGGCTGACGGACACCTACGTCGAGCAGATGGGCGTTCTCTCGGCACGATTGCACGAGCATGGCGCGACGTTCAAACCGCCAGCGGGCTTCACGACGCGACGACTCGACCGGCTCTTCCCACGTGGGGAGACGAACATCCTGTTCACGCCGGAGTTCGCTCACCTGTTCAGTCCGGACCGTCGAGCCATATTCGAGGAGGGCATCGCGGTCGCCCAGACGGAACTCGACCGGCTCTTTCGCAGCCCGGAGCCGCCTCGCGTCGTCCACGGAGACCTGCACCACGAGAACGTCCTCGTCCACCGTGGACGGCTCCATCCGGTTGACTTCGAGGACATCATCAACGCCTACCCGATCCAGGACATCGCGCTGACGTTCTACGACTTCCGCTACTACACCGACCCCACCCGCCACGATTACGACAAGCTCTGCGCCGCCTTCCAGCGTGGCTACACGACCCGGCTCGCCTGGCCGCAGGAGTACGCGAACCAGATCAACATCCTTCACCTCGTCCGCCGTATCTGGATCGCCAACTGGGTCCTTCAGCGAGAGGCAGTCGAGCACCACGCCGCGTTCATCGAGCGCGAGACGGAGCGGTTTCACGCCTGGCTCCTGGATTGATCGCATGAGTACCGGTCATCGATACGTTATGTACACGTTGCCGGCTGGACTCGGAAAAGTCATGCGTGCAACGTCATCATTGGACCAGGCGTGAAGCACTCGCTAAAGTCAGGCAGTGCTCGCGGGAGTTGTCTCCTACGATGAGCGCATGTGGGTAACAATCCGGTAGTGGGTCGTGTCGGGCGGCGAATCCAAGCGCACGTGCCGATCCGGCTGTCAGCGCAATGACTCGGAAGCCCCGGTCGCCGTACCGTGTTGCGCACTCCGTCGCTGTAGTGAGACGTGCAATCTCGACTGAGATCTCGTTATCCGGCGTCTTGCCGCGATCTCTCATGAACGCCGCCGAACTGATAGATCCGTCCTTCTTGATGTAATAGGGAATGATGCGGCGAAAGAGGTCGTCAGCGTCCTCAATGACTTCCAGGTCAGGCATCGCTACGCCGCAAGATGTCCTCAGCCAGTTGCATCACAAAGTCACGCGGCACGTCCTCACTCGACTTCGACTGGCGTTTGCCACCGGTGGTTGTCACGAGGAGATACGCCAACTCGCCGTGCTGCCCGACTGCGATTTCAAGATGGTGCTCACCGACACTCCATTCCAACTGCACACCGCCATCCGGCGTCGGCAGGACATCGAATGCGTAACCCACGGGCCGTATTGACAGCGCATGCCTGCTGATGATCTCGGCGGCAAGCTCGCGGGCGCGGTCGATCGCTATGGCCGAGATCGGAGCAGCATCGTACGAATCCCAATCCTCGGGCAGTCTCGCGAATTCTTCGAGCCGTTCGAGTGCAGGTTGAAGCTCTTCAACAATCGTCGCCGAGATGGTGGCTACAGCCTGGTCTGGCGGAAGCAGGAGGGCAGATTGTCCGGTCATGGGTGTGAGCCTTTTCTGGTGCCGAGATAGCGACGTCAGGCGCATCATATCGTCATGACGCGCCAGCGAAAAGCGCGTCAGCGCATGTTGGTGACGCGGTCGACGGCGCGGTAGGTCAGTGAGACGCTGGCGCCGGTGTGGATCCGTTGGATCGTCTCGCCGATCAGGCTGGCGACCGAGAGGATCGTCAGCTTGTCGATCTGTTTCTCGGCCGGGATCGGGACCGTATTGGTAACGACGACCTCACGGATCGGCGACGCCTGCAGCCGCTCGATGGCCGGGCCGCTGAGGATGCCGTGAGTGCAGCAGGCGTAGACCTCGGTCGCGCCGTTCTCGATGCAGACGCGGGCAGCCTGAGTGATCGAGCCTGCCGTATCGATCTCGTCGTCAACAAGGATCGCCGGGCTGCCCTCGACCGAGCCGATCAGGTTGAGCACCTCGCTCTTATCGACGTTGCCGACCCGGCGCTTCTCAATGACAGCCAGAGAGGCATCGACCCCCTCGGCGAAGTTACGTGCCCGCTTGGTGTTACCGAGGTCGGGCGAGACGACGACCGGATTGCGCAGTCGCTTCTCGGCGAAGTAGCGGACGAGGATCGGCATCGCCGACATCTCATCGACCGGGATGTTGAAGAAACCCTGAATCTGGCCGGCGTGGAGGTCGATCGTCAGAACGCGGTTCGCGCCAGCGACGGTGATCATGTCGGCCAGCAGCCGGGCCGTGATCGGCACCCGCGGCTGGTCCTTCTTGTCAGTCCGGCCATAGGCGTAGTATGGGATGACGGCCGTGATCCGGCCCGACGACGAGCGCTTGAGCGTGTCGATCAGGATCAGCAATTCCATGATCGAGTCGGAGACGGGCGACGTCAGCGACTGAACAACGAAGACGTCGTTCTCACGGACACTCTCGCCGATCCTGACGAAGATGTTCTCGTTCGAGAACTTCAGGATTTCGAGGCGGCCAACGGGAACGTCGATATAGTCGCAGATCTCCTGCGTGAGAGCGGTATTCGAGTTGCCGCCAAAGATGGTGAGCTGGTCATACAGTCCGGCCATCGACGTCGACGATCCCTTCCAGCGCCAGGCGCTCGAGTGCATTGCGGGCCGCTTCCTGCTCGGCGGCGCGTTTGTTTGGGCCGGTTCCCGACCCAAGGGGCTGGCCGCGCAGAACGGCCTCGACGACGAATTCCCGGTCGTGTGCCGGGCCGGATGCCCGGACGGTGCGGTAGCCAGGTGTGACGCGCTCACGCTCCTGAATCAGTTCCTGGAGGCGGCCCTTGTAGTTGGTCGCTTCGCTCTCCTCAATCCGGCGCTGAGCGTCGGCCTCGAACAGCCTGTGGATGAAGCGCCGCGCGGCTGTGATACCACGGTCGAGGTAGATCGCGCCGAGAATAGACTCCAGCGCCCCGGCCAGGAGTCGGGGACGGACCTCACCATTCGGACCGAGCTCGCCGCGCGCCATGTAAACGAGATCCTGGAGCCCGAAGCCCTGCGCCCACTCTGCCAGCGTCTCGGTCCGGACGAGCGAGACGCGATGTGCGGTCAGGACGCCTTCCGGCTGGTCGGGGTAATGTCGGTAGACCCACTCGGCGCTGAAGAGACCGATCAGCGAGTCGCCGAGGAACTCCAGACGCTCATTCGATTCGTCGATGACGGTCTGGACATCCGCGCCGCGTTCATTGAGGAACGAACGATGGACGAGGGCCAGCCGCAACAATCTGGGGTTGCGAAAGGTGACGCCCAGCGATTCCATCGCGCGCTCGACGCGACCATCGTCACGCTCCAGGTCGGAGAGATCGACGAACGATTCCTCAGCCTTCGCGGCAACGTCAATGATTTGTTCAGCTGAGATCACATCATCAGTTATCACAGGCTCGCTGCCGTCAAGAGACACGCCATCGGTCAGGCTCTGGATCATTGCACGCGGCTAGCCACCACGGCCGAGAACGTCTGCGATGTTCACCTTCGCATCCTGCGCAACGCGTTCGAGTGCGTCCCAGTCGACGGCGATGGTGTAGATGTAGCGATGCTGATCTGTCTCGCGGGTCGTCGAGGCGGCGATGTCGGTTCGGACAAGAAAATGGATCAGCGCATCGGCGATCCTGTCGTCCTCCGGCTTACGGTCGTCGAGCGAGATTGCGTTGCCACCGGCTCGCCGGGCGGACTCGGCACGTTGCAGTCCCTCACGGAAGGCATCGGCCATCTCGGAGGCCTTCTGCTCTTCGATCTGGATCACGCGGCGCTGATCGGCGACGATCTCGTGCCCCTCGTCGGCAGCCGAAGCATCGCGCTCGATCTCAAGGACCTCTTCGCGCGCGACATAGCGCCGACCGATGAACCGAAGCAGTTTCTCGACGTCGTCGGCCACGCGTCCCTCATTCATTGTCCCGGCTCGCCGGTTCACTACGCTTCCAGTGGTAGCTCGATGCTCGCCTTGGCACCACCCGCGACAGACGACGAACCGCGCCCCCGCACGCGATTATAGGCCAGTCCACCGCCTGCGCCAATTCGGGATTGACGTGCTGGCAACGATCAATCTGGTACGATGGCATGCCGGATTGATCGAAGCGAGCGACCCAGAACACGGGCAATGAACGGGATATTGTCGTGAGTCAGCGGGATGGAAACGGGCGGCGGCGGGTCGTCGTCACCGGTCTAGGAGCGTATACATCGCTTGGGTCGTCAGCCCAGGCTTCCTGGGAGAGGGCGCTGGCCGGCGAATCTGGCATCAGCCGGATTGAACGCTGGGACCCAGCGACATATGACCTGCCGGTCGGCATCGGCGGCGAGATCAAGGAGATTCCCGATCTCCCGTGGCTGGACAGCCGGGAGGCGCGTAATATCGCCCGCTTCGCTCGCTACGCGGTCGTCGCCGCCGCCGAAGCGATGACTGATGCCGATCTCTCGTCCGATGCCGCCAACTACGATCCCGAGCGAGCCGGAACAGTCGTCGGGACAGCCGCTGGAGGGATGGACGTCATCGCCGAGACAACGCGCACGTTCGATGCGCGTGGCTACCGGCGCATCTCCCCGTTCTTCATGGTCAGCTTCCCGCACAATATGGGCACCTACCACGTCGCTCAGGCTTTCAGGTTGCTCGGTCCAAGCTCGGCCGTCTCGACTGCCTGCGCAACCGGTGCACAGGCAATCGCCGACGCCGCCGAGTTCATCCGGCGCGGCCAGGCTGATGTCATGCTGGCCGGTGGGGCGGAGCACGCAGTCTTTCCGCTCTTCCTCGCGTCGTTCGTCGCCCAGAAGGCCGCGACGACCCGCTCCGGCGATCCCGCCCACGCCAGCCGCCCGTTCGACGGCGAGCGCGAGGGATTCGTGATCGGCGACGGTGCTGGGATCGTGATCCTCGAAGAACTGGGCCACGCTCGGGCGCGCGGAGCAACGATCTACGCTGAACTGCTCGGTACCGGCTCCTCAAACGACGGCTACCACCCGATTGCGCCCGAGCCGGAAGGCCGTGGCGCTGCGCATGCCATCCGGATGGCGCTCGATGACGCAGGCATCGCACCAGAGCAGATCGATTACGTCAACGCTCACGCCGCATCAACGCCGCTGGGCGACGCCGCCGAGACAGCCGCGATCAAGCGCGCACTCGGCGAGGAGCACGCGCGCCGGATTCCGGTCTCGTCAACCAAGTCGATGATCGGCCACACGATGGGAGCCGCCGGCGCGATCGAGGCGATCATGACGATCCTCAGCATCCGTGACAACCGGGTCCACCCAACCCTCAACCAGGAAACGCCTGACCCGGCCTGCGACCTCGACTACGTCGCAAACGAATCACGCGCTGTCGAGGTCAACATCGCACTCAAGAACTCGTTCGGACTCGGCGGCCAGAACGCCGCGCTGATTTTTGGGAAGTGGGTACCGTAAACCCTTCCCCTGGAAAGGGAGGGGCTTTAGGTTCGTGTGGCGAAGAGCCCCTCCCTTTCCAGGGGAGGGGTTGGGGAGGGGTTAGTGATCGCTGAATCACCACTGACGGGGCGGGTCGCACGGCGCGCGGCGCAGGTGAGGCCGACTCAGGCGCAGGCGTTTGAGGTCAAGGAGGGACAGTTCATCCAGATCTCCGACATGCTCGGGAAGCAGGTCGCGGTCTGTGTTGGCTTCAACCTGCATGACTTCGACGAGACGCTCTCGCCGGCCAACACGCGGATGGGCAACAACGCGCTGATGCTGCGTGAGGGGCACATCCTCTACTCCAGCCGCCACAACCGGATGCTGACGATCATCGCCGACAGCGTCGGTCGCCACGACATGCTGATGCCGGCCTGCAACCCGCAGCGCTATATTGAAGATTACGGGCTGGCCGAGCACGCCAGCTGCACCGACAACTTCCTGAGGG
Organism: uncultured Chloroflexia bacterium; assembly: GCA_963763325.1. Classification (GTDB taxonomy): domain Bacteria; phylum Chloroflexota; class Chloroflexia; order Thermomicrobiales; family CFX8; genus JBBECJ01. Next base: position 25,371 of record CAVXOL010000011.1, on the reverse strand, counting down.
CACTTGCCGCCCGCAAGTACGAGATTCCGCCCGATCGTCTGCCGGACCCGATCAACTTCTTCATGAACGTCGGCATCAAGGCCCGTGGCGAGCTGGAGATCCGCGAGCCGCTCTCCAACCGCAACGACAACGTCCTCCTCAAAGCCCAGATGGATTGCCTGCTGGTCATCTCCGCCTGCCCCAACGAGCAGAACGCGATGAACGGCTATAAGCCGACGGACATTCTGGTACGGGTGTACCAGTAGCGGAGGGATCAGGGAACAGGAGGTTGTCCACTTTCGGGCAACGCCGTCCCGCTTTTCTCAACACACCAGGTGCAAGCACCGGCAGCCGAGCAGCGTCACCTTCTCGTCTCTAACTCCTGTTCCCTATTCCCTCAAAATACCCCCTTGACAAATTGTCAGGTGTACGTACAATAGCGTTACTGGTGTACGTACAAGGCCCCTGACGGAAGGAGAAATCAGTTCAGACGGGGCGGCGGTCACTCGGTATCGGCGGTCTGGTTCAGGTGAGATGCTCGGTATCCCAATCGTCAGAGCGGGCAACCGGCGGGCAATCAGAGTCAGGCTATGCGATATCTCGTGCGCCGAGGTGACACGAACGCTGGAGTGAGACGCGACAGCGGGCGTGACACGTGGGCGACGGGTGGCAGTACAGCAGGATCGGGCCAGGTACGTTCGACGGATGGCGCCTTCCCGGGGCACGTCAGTCAGTTTACCTGGAGCACGCGACCCGGTTGAACCGGCGAACCGCGGTGTCTCACCGTTCGCGCGGCGCAACACCTGCGGAACTGTCCCTCGCCGGCAGGACCGCACGGAAACCGGCTCAACCGGTCGCGACCGATCATCCACAATTTGCATATCTCTTCCCTCCCTCCCTGTACCCGGGGCCGTCCCAGCGGCCCCACTTTTTTTGCCCGCAGATCAACCATTGGAATAGTCGAACCGTCCGCGCTGTTAAGATGGGCAAGCGCGCCACGCGCTTCAAAGCAGCGATCTGCTGTGCAGGGGACAATCGGGAGGACACGTCAATATGCCAATTTCACGGGAACGGTTCGAGCAGGGGCTGACGCCAGAGCAGTTCATCGAGCGCATGGAAGTCAACAAGGAACGCTTCGTCGATAACATCCAGGCCAACACCTTCTCGTTCGACGATCGCCAGTTCTTCAACAATCACCCGGTCTCGATCGCCGCGCTCGGTGAGGACTGGTGCACGGATGTCATTCACTTCCTGCCGGTCGTCATCAAGCTGGCTGAGGAAGTGCCGGCAATCGAATTGCGCCTCTTCGAGCGTGACGAGAACATCGACCTGATGGACCAGTACCTGAAAGACGGTAAGTACCAGTCGATCCCAACCTTCATCGTCATGGACCAGGACTGGAACGAGCTCGGCTTCTATAACGAGCGTCCAGAGGAAGTCACGAAGCTGATGGCAGCCGAGACACAGCGCTTCGCGAAGGACAACCCACAACTCGAAGGAGCATCCCGCTCGTACGACAACATGCCGGAAGAGACGCGGCTGGCAGTCCGCGCCAACTCCAGCAACTTCCGCTGGAACAACATGGCCGAGTGGAACCGGATCTTCATCGAGGATCTGAAGGCGCTCGTTGCCGGCGGGGTCGCAGCGGCAAAGTAGGTCACAATCGGGATTCGGGGCGACAGACGCCCCGTTTCCGACTCCTGGTCGATGATGCGTTCTGCAACTGTTGGGAACGTCGTTCAACCTTCCCGGTTCCCGATTTCCGATTCCTGCCTTTCAGGCGAACGTTAGCTCTACCCGCGAGACGATGTCGCCGACGTGGTGATCGCGGTTGGAGCGCAGGTCGGTGCGCCAGAGTTCGGAGAGCTGAGCGTCTTCGTCCGGGCGGAGGGCGTCGAGCTGGCGCAGGATCGCGAGCGTGATCTGCTGGTGTGAGCGGTAGCTGCCATCCTCGACCTTGAAGGCGATGCCGAGGCCACGCTCGCGGAGCGCGATGCCAAGGACGCCTTCGGCGCCGTCCTTGGCGAGGATGCGCCCGCCAGTCACCGACATCAACTGCGTATTGAGCCGGCCAGTCCCGGCGACCATGAACGGCTCAGCCGCCATCGCATCGCCGATGCGGGTGATCGCGGCCTGGTGTGCTGCCGGGGCACTGGACGGGTCGGCGACGGAAGCCCAGCCGGTCGCGAGCGCGCGGAGTGGGGCGGCATAGGCTGGCAGTGTGCAGTTGTCTCGGCCTGGGATCATCGCGCTCTCGTCCACTCGCCAGAACTGAGAGACGATCGTCTTGATATCGCGTTGCTGCGGATGATCGAAATCGTCGTAGTAGTGGACCGAGTAGTCTTTCGCCATGCACGACGCGAGCATTCCGGCGTGCTTTCCGGAGCAGTTCTGAGCCAATTGCTTCTCCGGCTCCCAGCGCGTGGGTGGCTCGTCGTGCGGTTCGTCGTCACCGGCCCTGAGTGCAGCAACCGGCAGACCAAGCTTGTCGAGCATCCCTTTGACGACCGTCCGGTGGCGGTCCTCACCATTGTGCGAGGCGCAGGCGACTGCCAACTCCGCGTCGCCAAAGCCATACCTTTCGATCGCGCCGCTCTCGACCAGCGCAACTGCCTGAAACGGTTTCATCGCCGAGCGGGCAAATGTCACCCGCTCCGAATCACCGACCGATGCGACCAGCGACCCATCCGGCCGGGCAATTGCCACCCAGCCACGGTGGACGCTCTCGACAATCCCGCCACGGGTCAGTTCAACGAGTGTTTGCGGTGCGGACAAGGTAGCTCCTTTAGCGTGTCAGCTTGTCAGCCAGTCAGTAGTCAGCCAGTTGGTCAGGATTCAGCATTCTCGGCAAGTGTCGAGCGTTTCGATCATGACACCAGGCTGACCAACTGACAAACTGATGGCTGACAAGCTCCTCAAAACGGTGCCGGAACGCCCTTGCGTTCGCCGACATCACGCAGATCGTCGATGACGAGCGGGTGGAGCGGGATGCCGCGTTCGAGGCGGTCGGCCTTCGCGATCAGCTCCGGGTCGCCGGGCACCATGACCCGTTCGTGGCCCTCGGCCGGCGGCGTTTCACGAAGCTGGCCGAGCATGCTGTCGACGCTGGCAGTGTACTCGTCAAGCGGCCGGAATGCGTTGATGTTGATGGCGATGAAGGCGTGGCTGGTGTCGGCTGGACGGCTCGTGTCACCGCGCGAATAGACGACATCCTTGCTCCACAGCGAACCGGAAAGTTGCGAGCAGAGCATCTCGACCAGCAGCGCCAGTCCGTAGCCCTTCTGGCCGCTGGTGGCGCGCTCGCTGCCGAGCGGCATCAGCGCGACGGCCGCGAACGGGTCGGTCGTCGGGATGCCGTCTGCATCGACGGCCCAGCCGAGCGGGATCGGCGCGTTCATCCGGCGGTAGATCTCGATCTTGCCCCAGGCAACGGCTGTCGTCGCGCCGTCGAGGATGAACGGGTCCTGGCTTCCAGCCGGGAAGGCGGCGGCGATCGGGGCCGTCGAGAGCATCGCCTCCCTGCCGAAGGTCGGGACCAGCAGCGGTGTCGCGTTCGTCATCGCGATGCCGGCCATGCCGGGACGGTCGAGCGCCATCGTCGCGTAGTAGCCGGCGATCCCGAAGTGGTCGGAGTGGCCGACGGTCGCGATGCAGACACCCGCGTCCTGCGCCTTGTCGAGGCAGCGCTCCATCGCCCGGTAGGCCATCAGCGGGCCGATGCCGTGCTGGGCGTTGAAGGTGATCGCTGCCGCTGTCTCGCGGACGACCGTCAGTTGCGCCTTCGGGTCGATCACGCCCGCGTCGAGCCGGTTGACGTAGAGCCGCGCCAGTCGCGGGACGCCGTGCGAGTCGATCCCGCGCAGGTCCGACTCAACCAGGACGTCGGCGATGATGGCGGCGTCCTCACGCGAGTAGTCGCACGTCATCAGGACGTTCGTGACCCACTCGCGGAGTGTCTCGTGGTCGATGCGTGGAAATTCTTCGAGTTGGTCGTGTGTCAAACGCTACCCTCAGCCCTAGGCAACCCCCTCCCCGACGCGGGGAGGGGGAGTCAAGTTACATGTGCCAAGGTCGCCCCTCCGTTCCCACTTACTCCCCCTCCCCGCGTCGGGGAGGGGGTTGGGGGGTGGGGTCAGACCGGCGCAATCTCCCGCAACCGCGCGCGGACGGGTGCTGCTGTCCGGTCGTGCTCGTCGCGGGCCTGGTGGAGGGTTTCGGGGCGACAGAGCAGGTCGATCGTTGTCAGCGCGAGCGTCCGGGCACCTTTGAGGATCGCGGCGTGGCCCTCGGGTGTGATCGTGCTGGCCGCGACCTCTTTCGAGTGCCAGCCACATTCCTCGCCGCAGATGCGCAGGGTCGCCTGGGCGGCCGGGACGACGTGGGAGACGTTGCCGAAGTCGGTCGAGCCGGAGCCTTCGCGCTGGCGGTCGGAGATCGTCATGCCGGTCGCCTCCATGTTGGCGGCGATCAGGCCGGCGACGCCGGTGTTGGGGATCATGTTCTGGTACGGCTTGATGTACTGCCGCCACTCCAGCCGCGCACCGGCCGACAGCGCACCGGCCTCGGCGCAGCGGACGACCTTATCGACGACCTCACGGGCGTAGACGGGGTCGCTGGCGCGGACGCGGAAGCGGGCGGCCGTGTAGGGTGGGATAACGTTCGGAGCCTTGCCGCCGTGGGTGATGACGCCGTGGACGCGGACATCCGGCTTGAGCTGCTGGCGGAGGGCGCTGATGCCGTTGAAGGTCTGGATGATTGCGTCGAGGGCGTTGATCCCCTCGTGCGGGGCGGCGGCGGCGTGGGCCGGCTTGCCGTGAAACTCGAACTCGATCCCGTAGGCGACCAGCGACGAGTCGAGCGGCACGTAGTCCTCGGTGCCGGGGTGGATCATGATCGCGGCGTCAACATCGTCGAAATAACCGTGCTCGATCAGCGGGATCTTGCCACCGGCATCCGGTACGGCGGACTCTTCAGCCGGGCAACCGAGGACGACCGCTGCGCCCGGCAGGTCCTGAGCAATCGCGCCAACCGCGATCCCGGCGCCAATCGCCGCCGTCGCGATGATGTTATGTCCACAGCCGTGGCCGACTTCCGGCAGCGCGTCATACTCAGCCAGAATCGCGACGGTTGGCTCGCCGACCGGACTTTGGAACGATGCACGGAAGGCCGTCTCCAGCCCGGCGATCTCGCGCTCGACGGTTGCGCCGTTACGTTCCAGCATGCGCCGTCAGCCGCTCGACCGCGCCACGCTCCTGGAGGCCAAGCTCCGGATTCTCGTACATCCAATCGCTGATCTCGATCAGCTGGCTCGCGATCTCATCGACCTTCGCCAGTGCACGCTGCTTGAGCTCATCGATCCGCTCGTCGGTAAGCTGACCGGCAGACATCGCTCTCTCCCATCCATCCCACGACACGGCGACACGCTCCCTCGACCCGCGCCGGAAGGCGACGATAACCGAAACGGAGGGAATAGGGAACAGGCGAACAGGGGACAGGAGTTTAGAATCGGGGTGGGATACGCCGAACATTGCATGCACTCCTGTTCCCTGTCCCCTGTTCCCTATTCCCTCGAAGGAGGTTTCGTGTCCTGTCACGAGTGGTTTGAGGTTGAGGCGATCGGCGACGGCGTCACGATCGTCGGTGAGCCGATGCACGAGGAGAACATCAAGTCGTATCTGGTCGAGGGTGAGCGCGATGTCGCCGTCATCGACACCGGGTTAGGGGTCGGCGACTTCGCCGGGGTGGTCCGCTCGCTCTCCGAGAAATCGCCGATTGTCCTGCAGACGCACGCGCACTGGGACCACATCGGCGGCAGCCACGCTTTTGAGAGGGTGCTGGTACATGAGAGTGAGGCGTACGCGTTGCGGCGCGGGTTCCCGAACGCGATGTACGCGCCGCTCTTCACACCTAAGCGCGTCCGGAAGACGGAGCTGCCCGCCAGCTTCGATCGTTCGACGGCGGCGATCCCAGCATGTGAGCCGACCGGCACGCTGGATACCGGCGACACCGTCGATCTCGGCGGACGGGTGCTGGAGGTGTTCCACACGCCCGGTCATTCGCAGGGCGGTCTGTCATTTCTCGACCGGCAGACCGGCTTTCTGTTCGCCGGTGACGCCGTCAACTACGGCGGGATGTGGCTCTTTCTACCCCGCTCGGACCCAGCCGCCTTCCGCGAGACCGCCCGCCTGCTAGCTGGTCTTGCCGACCGAGTCAGCGCCGTCTACCCCGCCCACGGCAAGGTGCCGCTGCCACCGGACGACCTGCGCCGCGTCCACGAGCAGTACGAAGAGATCTGGGCCGGTCGCAAGCCGGATCGCCACGTCAAGTGGGACATCGGCTTCCCGGAACGCGTCCCGGTCGATGTCCACGACTTCGGGGAGTTTACCTACCTGATGGGTGCTGGACGGTATGGAATTCAACCTTCGTAGGGACAGGTCTCAGACCAGTCCGCGGCCCGCAGGCCGGTGGTTCAACACAAGTCGCTTGATACACGGGCGCACACGTGTGCGCCCCTGTTCGATGTCCCGTGGATCGACGCGTCGGCCTGCGGGCCGCGGACAGGTCTGAGACCTGTCCCTACGACGCTTCGGCGGCCTCGTCGATTATCCCGCTGGAGCGGCTTCGAGTTCGCGGTCGAGCGCGTCGGCGCTCAGCCTCCTGGTCATGCGGACCCCGGAGATGAGCAACCAGATCGACACGCCCGCAGAACCGATGAAGAGCGGAGACAGCGCGGAGTTCTCGGTCAGCGCGATCATGGGTCCGGCGAAGGCGAAGACGACTCCGCCAACCAGGGCAGGGAAAGCGGCGATCCACCCACTGCCGAGCGCGCTGTTTCTGGCGCTCGACACCGCCAGTGCAGCGACGGAGAGGCCGACGAAGGGTGTCGAGATGGCTTGAAGCAGCGTGTGGAGATCGGTGAGTGGCGTGCTCCCACCCCGCAGCAGGGCATCCGTTTCAGACGCAGCCAGCAGGTGGGGAACCGACTCGATGGCGGCGAAGCCGGCCGCAGCCACGGCGGCCCAGCCGATCAGGCGTTGACGGGAGTTCCAGCCAGCACCGAGGTCACGGATCAGTACCGCCAGCGAGACGGCCAGCACGATGTAACCGGCCATCGTGATCGCGTGAGCTGCGTCCCAGGTGGAGCTTTCGAACATTCCGGCCAAGCCCTGCTCGAACTCGACGCTGCTGTCGACTCGTGGGTGGAGCACCCCTCCAACGCCGAGCAGCAGCCCGGCCCATGCCATTCCGATGGCAGCGGATCTGGTTCGAGAATTTGAAGACATCACTATCCCCTTTCGGTGCAATACACCACGGCAATACGAAAGAAGATCAGGTACGACGGCCAAGTGTCGACAAGGGTGGGCCCGCAGGCGCTGTGTTGGCGGTCTGGGCAACGCCTTCGCCCTGTCGAGTGGGTCGGGGCAAGCGTCCAGCCGTGACGACGGCGGCGAGCGCCGTCACGGTCAACAGGCCGAACAGCACGCGGAACGCGTCAACCGACGGGACGTCGCCGACGAGGATCGCAGCCATCAGCGCGGAACCGAGGATGCTGCCGAGGTAGCGCATCGTCGAGAAGAGACCGGCAGCCTGGCCGGACTCGCTGGCGGCAGCCGCCTCGATCGCGGCTGTCTGGACCGGCGCGGACGAGAGGCCGGTCCCAATCCCGACGACGACCAGCGGCAGCAGGAACGTCCACCAGTCCCAGCCGCCGCCGAGCGCGAGCAGCGGCAGGCTGCCGAGGGCCATCAGGCTCGTCCCAATGACAGCCGGGAACTGTCGCCCGCGCCGGTCGGAGAGGCGGCCACCGAGCGGTGAGAAGACGATCATCTGGACTGACATGCGCGGCCAGCAGCAAGCCGACCTGGCTGCTGCGCCAGCCCTCGCGTTCGGTCAGGAAGACCGGCAGCGCCAGCAGCGTCGTGTACATCGTCAGGTTGCTGAGCAGGACGGTCAGGGAGGCGGGCAGGAAGCCGGGGCGCTGGAAGAGTGCGAGGTTGAGGATCGGCTTCGGGGTCTGGGCGACATGCCGCCGCAGCGCGATGCCTGCCGTGAGTGCCAGCAATCCGAAGATCGCCGAACTCCAGATCGGGACGCCATTCAGCCGCCACGAGGTCAGCGCCAGCGCCAGCGAGACGAGCCCGCCGGTCATCAGCAACGCCCCTCGCAGGTCGAAGCTGCCCTCGCGGTTGCCGCGCTCGGCCGGGAGGCGGCTGGCGAGCACGAGCGCCGGAACCAGCAACAGCAGGTTGGCGACGAAGATCCAGCGCCAGCCGAACGCGTCGGTGATGATGCCGCCAAGCGGGGGTCCAGCCGCTGCTGCGACGGCGATGCCGGAGCCGATCATCCCGAAGGCGCGGCCCTGTCTCTCCTGTGGGATCAGCGAGCGGACGAGGGCGGTCCCGTTCGGGATCGCCATCGCGCCGGAGAGTGCCTGGACGGTCCGGGCCACGAGCAGGACCTCGACGCTCGGAGCCAGGGCGGCGACGACGGTTGCCACGAGGAAGGCCGTAAAACCGACCAGCAGCATCCGCCGTCGCCCGTAACGGTCGCCGAGGCTGCCGCCCAGTGGTTGGACGGCAGCCATCGCGACGAGGTAGGAGATGACGATCCACGAGCCCCAGGCCAGCGAGTGGCCGAAGTCGTCGAGGATCTCCGGCAGGGCGACGACGATCATCGTCGAGTTGAGTGGCGCCAGCATCGTGCCGAGTGCGGCGGTCAGCAGCACCGCCCTCCCGGATGTGTGTGCCGTCGCCTGCCGGTCAGCAGTCATCTCAGGCGTCTCGGACGATTCGGACGCTGCCGCGCTCGCCATCGACCTCGACGATCTGACCATCGACGATCGCCTGCGTCCCGAAGCCGGTCCCGACGACAGCCGGGATGCGGTACTCACGGGCGACGACGGCGCAGTGGCTGAGGACGCCGCCGGTGTCGGTCACGACAGCGGCAGCCGTCGCGAAGAGTGGCGTCCACGGTGGGGCGGTCGTCGCGGTGACCATGATGTCGCCAGGCTGGAGCCGAGCCGCATCGGCGATGTCGCGGATGACCCGCGCCGGACCACGGACGACGCCCGGTGAACCAGCCGCGCCGAAGAGGACATCCGGATCGTCCGAGGCGGGCGGCGGCGAGCCGAAGAACTTGCCCATCGTCCGCGAGCCGGGGTCGTCGGCAGGACTGTGAACGGGTGGCGCGCCGACGAACGGCGGCGGCGTGATCGCGCGGTACTGCTCGATCTCTGCCCGGCGGATCGCGACCAATTCGCGGCGGTCGATCCTCGGAAGGTAGCGAGCCGTGTCGCGCACCTCGTCGAACGACAGGTGGAAGATGTCATCGGCCATGACGACGACACCGGCCTTCGCGAAGCGTCGGCCGACTTCCATGAAGATTCGCCGGAACTCGTACATCGCCTGGAAATCGATCCAGTAGCCGTGGTCCTCGGAGAGGACGATGCCGGTCTGGGCGGCCTTCAGCAGGAACTCGAACTGACCGCGCACCGCCTCCGGGTAGTTCGCCAGCGCGGCGCGGGCTTCGGCGATCATCTGCTCACGCTCATCGGCCAGCGCCTGCTGATCACGCACCGGATCGTGACCGGGATTGCTCATGTAGTCGCGGATCGTCTTGATGACCGGCGTCGGATCTTCGATCCACGACGGGTAGTCCAGTCCCCAGGTCTCGCCACGCTTGCCGAACTCCTGGAGGAATGCGTGGAAGTCGATCAGGAAGTCGTGTCCCTCCGGAAACGACTCCAGCGCCGGAACGACACCATGCGGCGGGTAGAGGACGAAGATGTCACGGATCGCGTTCGATGCGGCAGTCTTGCGGCTCAGCTGCCAGAGAGCGGTGCCGGACTCGACCGTCTTGTTGTCGATCCCCTGGAGGAGCTGGTACGGGCGGAACGCTGACTCATCGCTGAACAGCTCGCGGTAGAACTCTTCGAACAGGCTCATCGCAATGTAGGCGGGTGTCCCGATCTCGAAGTGAAGCTGCCAGATCGCCTGCAGCCGCTCGATTGCATCCTCGACGTGTGCCAGCAGGTCGGCTTCACTCGCCCCAAGCAGATCGAAGCCGCTGAAGTGCGCCAGATGGCCCTGAATGGCCGGCAGCCAGTCGGACTCCCACCGCTCATCGAGCGCTGCCATCGCCTGGCCGATCGCCTGCTCCGAGCGCGCGCCCATCGCCTGCAATTCCTCTGCGGGCAGCGCGAGCGGCTTGGTCGCGGCGTAGTGGTAGGTCCAGAAGCGGCGGGCATGCATGCGGACCGGGATGTGGTAGGTCTCGTAGGATCGGTTGAGACCGTGGACGAGCGCGAGTCGGGCGAAGTCGTCTTCCATCCGGCTGATCGGATACGGGAAGTGCATCCGGTCCTGCATCCAGGACATCCGCGCGTCGTCGGGCTGCTCCCAGTCGGGCAGGAGGGTGGCGTTCGCCTCAGTGCGTGTCGTCATCGACATCAGGGCGTGTCCTTCACGTTGTCGAGCGTCGTTGCTCGCGGCCACCGGCGACAGAGCCGGTGGAAATCGGTGATGTGATGCACGTGGAATGCTGTCGAGTAGTACGCGCCGCTTATGCAGCCGGCTCGTACCGCTGCCCTCCTTCCAATTCCCCTGCCAGATCGCCAAGCGTCGTGATCGGGCGGCATTGCAGGAGATACAACTCGCCAGCGGCGAAGGCGACTTCGATATCGACCGGCCAGCCCATCGTCGCCTCAAGCCGGGCGCCGAGGAGCGCGACCTCGCGGACCTGCGCCTCCGACAGCGACGGCTGCTCGCGCAACATCCGCGGCACCTCGACCTCGCGCGTCCCACCTGGAATCGCGATCGTCATCCGCTGCTTGCTGCCGATCCGGCGTAACGACAATGATGTCCTGGCTGGCGGCGTCGATCACCCAGGTATCGGGTGAGACGGTCCCGCCGACGATGCTCTCGCCGAGGCCCCAACTGGCCGTCAGGATCATCTCGTCGCGCTTCCCGCTGACCGGATTGGCGCTGAAGAGGACGGCCGACACATCGGCCACGACGAGTTGCTGGACGAGGACGGCAACACCGATTCCCTCAGTCGCCAGCCCGTGCAGGTTACGGTATGCCAGGACCTGGTCGGTCGTCGCCGAGGCAACGCAGCGTTCGACGGCGTCGATGACGGCGTCGACACCGACCACATTCAGGTATGTCTCATGCTGCCCGGCGAACGAGGCGAGCGGCCCATCCTCATCGATGGCCGACGAGCGAACGGCGACACGCGGCTCGGCGACGCCGGTCCTGATCGCGAGCTGCTGGTATGAGGCTGCAATTTCCTCGCGGAGTTCAGGGGACAGGTGCGGGTTTCGGTTACCGGCAAAGGCATTGGCGCTGATGGCAAACCCCGGCGGGACGCGGTGCATCCCGGCCAGCCTGCTGAGTTGAGCGGCCTTGCCGCCGATCGGGTGGCGTGTCGCGTCGTGGTCACCAAGCCAGACGAAGCTGCGCATCCTGGACGAAAATTCGAGCATCTCAGCAATCTCCAGCACATCGTGTTCACAGATCCTGGTTGCGAATGCCAGCCGGCAATCACAATCATGAAGACGATGTTAAGGAGTTTGCCGGATGACCCGTACGTCCTTCGGATGAGAAACCGCAGGTGCGAATGGACACTGCCGGGGCTGTCCCTCGGGACAGGATCAGGCAAGCACTCAATGGACCGTGTTCTCAATCTTTTGCGAAGGATGCGAGAGGATCGGATTGACGACCAATTGTACGGAATGTACAGTATGTACAGACTGGAGATGGACAATGTCAGACGCGACTGTCGTTGAGTTTCGTGACAACTTGAGTGACTTTCTGGGACGTGCCCAACATGGCCGCGAGCGCGTGACCATCACACGCAACGGCAAGGCGGTCGCGGCGATTGTTTCAATCGAGGATCTCGAACTGCTACGCGCTATCGAGGATCGCATGGACCTGGATGCAGCTCGGTCTGCGATCCGAGAGGCAAACGAATCAGGATACGTCTCCTGGGACGCTGTCAAGGTCGAGAACGACCGCTAGCCGATGGATTGCCGCGAACTAACGCCTGCGGCTGTCCGGCAATACAGGAAGATTCCGCCAGATCAGAAAGAACGTGTCCGGAGACGTATCGATCTTCTGAGCAACGAGCCACGACCGAGCGGCTGCGAGAAGATCGCGGGGGCCGACTCACTCTGGCGCGTTCGCGTTGGCGACTATCGCATCGTCTATGACATTCGCGACGAGGTGCTGGTTGTTGTCGTCGTCCTCATCGGGAACCGGCGCGACGTGTATGACGCTCTCAGAAACCTCTAACGTTTTCGCCACTACGCCACGCGAACTGGTACGAATCCCTCGCCTGGCCGGTAGTCGGGCGACTGGTGGCGGAAGTAGGTGTTGTAGAGGTCGGCGTAGTGGCCGCCCTGCGAGCATCAGCATGTCGTGGCTGCCCTCTTCGACGATCTTGCCCTCGCGGAGGACGATGATCCGGTCGGCCTCGCGGATCGTCGAGAGGCGGTGGGCGATGACGATCGCCGTCCGGCCGGCGAGGACGATGTCGAGCCCCTCCTGAATCTGCGCCTCGGTCAGCGGATCGACGCTGGCGGTGGCTTCGTCCATGATGACGATGGCCGGGTCCTGGAGGAGGACGCGGGCGAGAGCGACGAGCTGTCGCTGGCCCATCGAGAGTCCACGTCCGGCTTCACCGACCGAGGTTGTCAGCCCTTCGGGGAGTGCTTCGAGCCAGTCGCCGCCGCCGACCTGCCGCGCTACGGTCTCGACCTCGGCGTCGGATCGCGTCGGGGCGCGCGTAGCGGATGTTGTCGGCGATCGTGCCGGAAAAGAGGAACGGCGACTGCGGCACGACACCGAGTTGGCGACGGTACGAGGGCAGGTTGAACGAGCGAATGTCGTGGCCGTCGATCAGCAGCTCGCCGTCCTCGAACTCGTAGAAGCGGGCGACGAGCCGGCCCAGCGTCGACTTGCCTGCCCCGGTGTGGCCGACGAACGCGACCGTCTCACCAGCCTCGATCGTCAGGCTGAAGTCGTCCAGCACACGCTGGCGCGGGGAGTAGCGAGAAGTCGAGGTCGCGGAACTCGATCCGGCCCCGCAGGCGCGGCGCAGGCTCGTCAGCGGTCTGGGCAACCCTCGGCTCGGCGTCGATCAGGGCGAAGACGCGCTCTGCGGCAGCCAGGCCGAGCTGGAACTGACTCCAGAACGAGGCGATGCTGGTCAGCGGGAACCAGAACAGGTTGATCGACTGGACGAAGAGGAACCAGTCGCCGGCCGAGACGTTGCCATCCAGCACCCGATTGCCGCCAAAGTAGACGACGACCGCCGTCCCACAGGCGGCGACGGTGACGAGGATCGGGAAGATGCCGCTGTAGACGAGGCTGGACCGCAGGGCTGTCTGATACGCCTGCCGGTTGATCGTCGTGAACTCGTCGTAGACCGACGCCTCCTGCCGGAACGCCTTGGCGACCGAGATCCCCGAGACGGCCTCCTGAACGTTGGCGTTCACGCGCGCCGACGAGCGCTGGGTCCGCTGCGTCGCCAACCGCGCGTAGCGGCGAAACGCGAGGGCAATCAGAATGATGACCGGCGCCATCGCCAGCACGAACAGCGAGAGCGCGAAGTTGACGTAGACGAGGATGCCGGTGACGAGCAGGAAGAGCAGCAGTTGCGAGAACAGCGAGAGCGTCAGCGTCACAACCGAGGCGAACTCCTCGGTGTCGGAGGTCACGCGCGAGACGATCTTGCCGGACGGGTACTCATCGTAGAACGACATGTCGCGCGCCATGACGGCCCGGAAGGCGTCCTGCCGCAACGTCAGGACGACGTCGCCGACGGCCCGCGCCGTGTAGCGCTGGCGCAGGAAGTTGGTCGTCCACGAGACGACGCCGGCGACGAGGATCGCCGCCACGATCAGCCCGATCGAGCCTCCGTCGAGCGAGTCCTCCAACTGGTCGATCCCCTTGGCCAGCAGCAGGTTCAGCCCAGCGTCCGCGACCGACGCCAGAACGACCATGCTGGCGACGAAGAGCATGATCGGCAGCTTCGGCCGGAAGTAGCCGACGATCCGCCGCAGCAGCACACGGTCGCCGTATGACCTGTCGTACGCCTCGGCATCGAGGCCGTCCATGATGAAGCCCACGGGTTACCTCCGGTAACAGGGAATAGGGATTAGGGAACAGGCAACAGGAGTTCGCGTAGGGACAGGTCTGAGACCTGTCCCTACGAAGTGGTCGTCAGTCATCAGCGTTGCTGACCAACTGACCAGCAGACTGGCTGACCACCTCGCCATAGTGCGCGAAGATGCGACGGTAGAGGTCGCAACGGTCCAGCAGTTCGACGTGGGTGCCCTGGTCGATGACGCGGCCCTGGCGGAGGACGAGGACGGTGTCAGCCCAGCGGATCTGCGAGAGGCGGTGGGTGATGAGCAGCGTCGTCCGGCCCTCCTGGAGGCGGTGGATCGCCTTCTGGATCTCGTCCTCGGTCGCCGAGTCGATCGCGCTGGTCGAGTCGTCGAGAATCAGGATGTGTGGGTCGGTCAGCAGGGCGCGAGCGATCGCGAGCCGCTGGCGCTGACCACCGGAGAGGGTCACGCCGCGCTCGCCGATGATAGTCTCATAGCCGTCCTTGAACGACATGATGAAGTCATGCGCCTGGGCATCGCGGGCGGCCCGTTCGATGTCGGCCTGGGTCGCCCGGCCGCCGAGCGAGAAGCCGATGTTCTCGGCGATCGTCTTCGAGAAGAGGAAGACATCCTGCTCGATCGTCGAGACCTGCGAGCGGAGCGCGTCGAGTTGCCAGTCGCGGGTATCGACGCCGTCGATCGTGATCCGGCCGGAATCGACATCGTAGATGCGGTTGACGAGCTTCGTCAACGTGCTCTTGCCGGAACCGGTCTGACCGACGATCGCGACCGTCTGCCCCGGCTCGACCCGGAACGAGACGTCCTGGAGGACCGGCGTTCCGCCGTAGGAGAACGAGACGTTGTCGAAGACGATCTCGCCACGGATCGTTGACTGGTGACCACCCTCGTTCTCGTCGAGTTCGGTCTCCTCGTTCATGATGCCGAGGATCCGCTGCGCGCCAGCGACGCCGAGCTGGACGAGCGCGAAGGTGAAGACCGAGATGTGCGACGCGAAGCCGAGCATCCCCATCAGCCCCATGAAGGCGACCAGGTCACCGACCGTGATCGTGCCGTTGTCGACCAGGAGGATGCCGTGCAGGAAGGCGACTGTCAGTGAGAGGGCCAGCACGAGTGGCGGCAGGTAGAGCGACTGGACCTCGCCCTGCCGGACAAACGAATCACGATAGCTACGAGCCGTGTAGAAGAACTTGCGCTCCTCCTGCGACTCCTGGGCAGTCGACTTGACGACCTCGATGCCGGTCACCGCCTCGGCCAGCCCGGCGTTCATCGCGCCGAAATCGCCACGCATCTTGCCGGAGACGGGCGCAAGTCGCCGGATGTAGATACGCAGCGTCAGGACGAAGCCGACGACGAAGATGCCCGGCGCGAGCAGCAACTGTGGCTCGATCAACCCGATGAAGATGACCGGCACAATGACGGTCAACGTTGAGTCGAGGATCAGGTCGACGCCGACGTTCATCATCATCGCCAGCTGGGTCATGTCGTTGTTGGCGCGCGCCATGATGTCGCCGACCCGCTGGCGGTTGTGGAACGTCTGGCTCTTGCCGAGCAGGGAGATATACAGCTCGTCACGGGCGTCGCGCGCCAGCCGCATACCGAGGACGCTGATCGCGAAGCGCCCTGCCAGGTCGAGGACACCGCGAACCAGAACGACGCCGAGGATCGCCAACGCGATGACCCCGAGCCGGCTGCCATCGTCGTCGATCACGTTGTCGAACGCCTGACCGGTCAGAACCGACGTCATCGAGGTCAGGATGCTCGCCAGCAGCGTGAAGCCGATGAAGATGGACAGCGCGAGCTTGTTGCGCAGGATATGCGAGATGATCCAGCGCACCGGAGAGCGGCGGTCGGAGACGAACTCGCCCTCAACGGTGAACTCGCGGCGGCTGTCGATTCCGTTGCTACTGACTGCCCGTGCCACAGCGACACCTTCCACGCCACACCGGTCACCGACCGCTGCAGGTCAATAGATCGTTCGTTTGGGCTACGGGACCTCGGCGGCAACCGGGCGAATGCCGATGCGCCAATGCGTCGGGATCGAAGAGGCCGATCCAACCGTCCTGCTAGAGACGCAAGGGGTATGGTAGCCGGAATGCAGCCCAATTTCAATGGGGAGTATTTCGTAGTTCGTACGCATCCCGGCGTAGGGGCGATCGCCGCAGCGTCGCCCTTCTTCGTGCCGTTCGTGCGTCAAGCAGGGCGACGCTGCGGCGATCGCCCCTACGCGGGGATAACCCTATCCGTTGTCGGTTGGCCGCAAGACGATGTCGCCCTGTTCGGTCTGGCGTTCAAGCCGTGAGGTGGCGATCGGCTTGCCCTCGGCGAAGCGGAGCGGCGAGAGCGGGGCGATGTCGAGCGTCGTGGCCTGGCCATCAAGCAGCAGTTCGGCGATCAGCGTCCCGGTGACGGGCGCGTGCATGACGCCGTGGCCGGAGAAGCCGGTCGCGATGACGAGGCCATCGTAGCCGGGGACGGCACCGAGCAGCGGGTGGTGGTCCGGAGTCAGTTCAACCAGCCCGGCCCAGCCGCCGGTTAGCGGCGCACCGGTCAGCGCCGGGAAGAGTTCGCCAGCCCAGGCAGTGTCGGCCTCGCCGCGCGCCAGGTCGAACGAGTCGTCCCACGGGTCGGCCCCTGCGATCCCACCCGAGATGCGGATGAGGCCGCCGTCGCGCCGAATGTACTCGCCCCGGTCGAAATCGGCGACGAACGGCATCCGCTCCGGCAGGCCGCCTGTCTGCGGCGTCAGGTAGATCGCGCGTCGTCGCGGCGTCACCGGCAGGTCCAGCCCGATCGTCGCGCTCAGCAGTGGCGACCAGACGCCGGCCGCGAGGATCGTCGTCCCGGCGTGGATCGGCCCCTGATCGGTCTCGACACCGACCACGCGATCGCCGTCCCGCAGCAGCCGCATGACGCTAACGCCCTCGCGAATCTTTATCCCCTGGTCGCGAACACGCGCCGCCAGCAGCTCCATGAAGCGCACCTGATCGAAGATCGCGTCGGTCGGGCACCAGGCGGCGACGTGAATCCCATCGGTCTGAATCCACGGCCAGCCGCGCTCCAGATCGTCCGGCGACAAGAGGCTGACATCGACACCGAGCGACTGCTGAAACGCGACGTTCTCCCGGAACGCCTCCGCCTGTTCCTCGGTCCGCGCCAGGATGATGTAGCCCGCCTCATCGTAGCCGATCGAGCCGCCGAGTTCCTCCTCGGCGTTACGGAACAGTTGCTGGCTGAGCTGCGTTGAACGGATCGTGAACTCGGTCGAGTATTGCGCCCGCAACCCACCAGCCGCACGACCGCTGGACCCACTTCCAGCCCACCCCCGGTCAACGACTAGCACATCGCGCTGCCCGCGCCGCCCAAGCTCGAGCGCGATCGCGCACCCGATCGCGCCTGCACCAACGATCAGAATCTCCGTTGAAACGTTCCCAGACAATCGTGCCGCTATCCCGTCTATTCATCACGCAACTTGCTGTACATCACGAGATCGTGCCAGGCTCCGGAGCGGAACTGGGCCTGCCTTAGCACGCCCTCGCGGGTGAATCCGGCACGCTCCAGGGCGCGCTGCTCGGCGACGTTGGTGATGTCCGTCGTCGCCTGAACGCGCGCGATCGGGTAAGTTGCGAAGAGGTAGGCGACCAAGAGACGTTGAGCTTCTGCGCCATAGCCATGTCCGCGATGTGCCGGGGCGATGGTGACGCCGATCTCATAGACCCGGTTGGCAATTCCGCCACCGTGCTTCACGACGCGGTAGGAGACTTCCCCAACAACGTCGGCCGTCCGGGATACCGCCAGCAACTTGCCGTGATCGTCGGCGAGGAAGCGGTGTTCGGCGAAGGAACGCCGTGTCTGACCCGCCGGGGACAAGCCAAATGTGTTGTACTCGCCGTCGTATTCTGAGTCGGCGTCCCAGGCTTCCAGCAGAGAGAGGTCCTCCTCGGTCACTGGGCGCAGATCGATCAGGATGCCGCGTAGCATCGTTGCCTCAAGGGTCAATCTCGAGCGGTCCGCATGCCGCCATTGGCCGTAGTCTAACCCCAACATCTGCTGAACAACCAACGGACGGCACCGGAGTCAACTCCATCACTGCCTCGGTTTGCTGCTACTGATCACGCACCAGCGGCATCGTTGAGCAGTGGAGGCCGCCTCCGTTCTTGTGGCATTCGCTGTAGGGGATTGGGGTGGCTTCGATGCCGGCGGCGAGGAGGCGTTCGGTGGTGCGCGGGCAGTCGGCGGCGATCAGGACGCGTCCGGGGGAGAGGGTGAGGCAGTTGGTGGCGAAGTTGGCCTCGGTCGGATCAACGTCGATCGTCTTGATGCCGAGGTCCTTCAGCGTTTCGAGGAACGTCCACGGGAGCTTGTGCGGGGCGATCAGGGCGGTCTTGTGGTCGACCATCACCAACTCGCCGTCGATGTGGCAGGACCAGCCGCGACAGTGGACACGCAGTAGCTCGATACCGAGCGTGGCCAGCACCTGCTCGACCTGACGGGCGCCCTCCTCGTTGCCGCGATGGCCGATCGCGCAGACGGCGTGGGTCTCGTCGAGCATCGCGAAGCCGCCGCCCTCGAAGGTGCCGGTGCCGTGGACGGTCGCGAGAACCGGCATCCCGATTCGCGCCAGTGTCCGAAGGACGTTCAACTCCTGACCGCGCCGCATCAGCGGGCCCATCCGGCCGATGATCGCGCCGCCGGGAACGGTGATCAGCATGTCGCGGGTGAACATGGCGTTGATGTCGTCCGGGCGCGGGTCGTCGAGGGTGACGATCTCAACATCGTTGGCGGTCAACGCCGCCGTCAGCGCGTCGTGCTCACGCTGCATCTGCTCGATGTCGGGGGCGTCCTCGCCCCAGAAGTACCACTTCGCCTCGGGGTGAACGAGCGCCGGAGCGTCGGGATGACGCATCGTGGGATCGACCGTCCGCAGCTCGTCGCCGGGGCGGTGGACGAGGACGGTCCGCAGACGGCCAACGTCGTTGAAGACGCCCCAGCGGCGGCCCCAGACGAGTTGTTGCATCTCGTCCGACTCGAACGCCGGCTCGGCCTCGCCGTGGAAGTGCTGATGGACGACCTCAAACTGTTCTTCGGTCCAGACGCTCATGCGTGCGCTCCTTGTTGACGTGTGATTGGTGATGCGTGACGCGGTGGATGGTACGGGGTCAGATGCGCGTCCGCAACGGGTAGACTCCACCGCTTGTCACTCCTGGTTCATGCGCTGACAATCAGACTGAAACGAACAGGAGGCGGCGATGGCAGCACTGGCATTTGAGGCGATGTACGTGGTGGCAGAGCGAGTTGCGCGGCAGGAGGTGTCGCCGGTCGAACTGGTCGAAGCGGCAATAGAGCGAGTGGCTGCAGACGGCGAGCGCCTGAACCCGTTCATCACGCTGACGGTCGATCTGGCGCGGGAGATGGCGCGCGAGGCGGAACGGGAGATCGGACAGGGCAGGTATCGTGGACCGCTGCATGGCGTCCCGGTCGTCCTGAAGGATCTGTTGCAGACGCGGGGTGTGCGGACAACGGGCGGGTCGCGGATTCTGGCCGACTCGGTGCCCGAAGAGGACGCGACGGTCGTCAGGCTGCTGCGCGAGGCTGGTGCGGTCTTCGTCGGGAAGACCGGGATGCCGGAGTTCGCCGGCCTGCCGAGTTCTGCCAATCCGTTCTATGGACCTGTCCGCAATCCGTGGGACGAGACGCGCGACACAGGCGGCTCCAGCAGCGGGACGGCGGCAGCGATCGCGGCCGGGATGGCGTGGTGCGGTCCCGGCTCTGACACTGGCGGCTCGATCCGGATTCCGGCTGCCGCCTGCGGCATCGTCGGTTTGAAGCCAACCTGGGGGCGGGTGTCGCTGCGCGGCGTCCTGCCACTCTGCGCGATGATGGACCACGTCGGGCCGATGGCGCGCAACGTCCGCGACACGGCACTGCTGATGCAGGTGCTTGCGGGCTACGATGTGGAGGACAGCTATTCGCGCGATCGACCGGTCGACGACTACGTGAGCCGGTTGGACGATGGTATCTCCGGGCTGCGCGTCGCCTGGCTGGTTGACGATGGGCATGGACCAATCGACGCTGCGATTCTGGCTGCCGTCGAGGGTGGTATCGGAACGTTGCGGGCAGCCGGTGCGGAGATCGCTGAGGTTGCGATGCCGTTCCTCGACGAGTTGCTCTGGGAGGTCCTGCCGCCGCTCGAGCAGGCCGAAGCGGCGGCTGACTATGAGGACTGGCTGCGCGAGCGGCCGAACGACTTCTCCGACGAGTTCCGGAGCTTCGCCGAGGCGGGGATGGGGCTGAGCGCGGCCGAGGTTGTTCGCGCACGGCGTCGGATGGAGCATGGTCTCCACCACGTAGAGCGGATGCTGGACGGGTACGATCTCGTCGTCTCGCCGACGCTGTCGATCTTCCCGCCACAGGCAGGCGTCGACGACATCGAACTGGTTCGGCTGACCTGCCTCTGGGACAACAACGGCTGGCCGGCCATCTCGGTTCCGGTCGGGTTGAGCGAGCGTGGGCTGCCAATCGGGTTCCAGATCGTCGCCCGGCCGTGGCAGGAGGAACTCGTGCTGCGGGCGGCGCGCGTCATCGAACGAGAGCACGCGCTGTCGTTTCCGCCAGGCAGTTGAGTGACGCCGCAGTCGCGAAGAGACCTCCGGGGAGCCACCCAGAGGTCTCTTCGCGTAACGGGGTGTGATATGAGGAGGAAAACGAGGAGCCTTCTGCCCTTCCCGCGCAGGCTGAAGGAATTCGTCGCTCCGCCAGGATGCCGCCTGGACGGCGCGTTCCACCCATCATGAGCCTCAACCCCGCCTGCGGGCATGTACCAAAAGATACATTCGAGGGAACAGGAGTTGGCCGACCGTCATCGAACTCCTGTTCCCTGTTCCCTACGACGAGACCTCCGGGGAGCCAGCCCGGAGGTCTCAAGGGGTGTGAGGATGGAGTAAGCGTGCTAGCCGGGCCGCCGCTTGCAGGCCGACGGCTCCGAGCTGGCTCTGGGACTATTCTTCGAAGTACCAGTCCGCGATGTTGCGGACATCCGGCGTCCAGGGCGAGTTGCCGATGCTGTCGAAGCCGCGCAGCCGGTTGCTGTGGGCGACGACCGCCTTGCGGAACACCAGCGGGATGACGGCGACATCGTTGACGACGGCGTCGTTCATGCCATGGAAGAGTTCGGCCTGACGGTCGGGATCGAGTTCGACCAGCGCCTGGGTCCAGAAGTCGTTGTACTCCTCGCTGACCCAGCGCCCGTAGTTCGTGCCGGACCATTCGTTGGCCTGCTGGGCCAGATCGCTGGCTGGGTCGTCCGACTTGAACGACGTCATGTAGTCGAGGACCGGGTAGGGGACGGTCGGGCCGTTGGTGAACATCTCGAAGTCGGCGTAGAAGTGGCTGGCCGTGTCCGGGTTGCCGGCGTCGGACGAGAAGTAGACACCAGCGTCGATCGACTTGAGCTCAACGCGCGCGCCCATCTGCTCCCACGACTGCTTGATGACCTCCTGCGTCTTCTGACGGACCGGATTGATCGATGTCTGGTAGAGCACCGATAACTCCTCGCCGTCCTTCGTGCGGACGTCGCCGTCCATCGTCCAGCCAGCCTCGTCGAGCAACGCGCCAGCCTTCTCGAGGCTGTACTCGTAGGTCGTGTTCGGCGAGACGAAGACCGGCGGCGCATTGAGCGTGTTAGGCGTCGCAACGCCACCCTCGCCGTAGAACTGAGAGGCGATCGTCTCGCGGTCAGACGCCAATGCGAACGCCTGGCGCACATTCAGGTCGGACAGGAACGGGTGCTGGGTCGTCGGCTCGGCTCGCGCGCCATCGACCTCCGTGCGCGGGTCGGCGAACTGAATATAGATCTGCTCGCTGCTGGTGCCGTCGCTGTAGAGGACGACACCGGCGTCTCCATCAGCTTCGATCTCTGTTAATACTGTTGATTCGACCTGGAGGTTCCAGGCCCAGTCTGTCTCGTCGGTCTGGACGGCTGCCCTTGCGGCTGAGACGGCATCGCCACCACCCTTGAACTCGACCCGCTGGAAGTAGGGCTTGTCCGCTTCGCGGTAATTCTCGTTCATCTCGAAGAGGATGACATCGCCGGGGCGGAACTCGGCCGACCTTGTACGGACCTGTCCCGACCGGGTTGAGGTTGAAGGCAGCGTTGCGAGCTTCGGCTCCCATCGAGTCTTCCAGCAGGTGCTTCGGCAGCACCTGACCGCCGAAGCCGGTCGAGAAGACGCCGAACCAGGCCGGGGCGGGATTCGCAAACTGGAGCGTGACAGTCAGGTCGTCGACGACCTCGACGGCGGTGACCGGAATGTAGGCAGCGTTGGTCGTCGTGCTGGCGGCGACATCGACGGTGAATTCCCAGGTGAACTTGACATCCTCAGCCGTGAACGGCTCGCCGTCCGACCAGACGACGCCCTCCTTGAGGGTGTAGGTGATGGTCGTGCCGTCCTCGGAGATGCCGCCGTTCTCGACGCTTGGGACCTCGGCGGCCAGCACCGGGATGATGTTCCCGTCGCCATCGACGTCAATCAACGGTTCGAGGACGAGACTGGCGGCGGCGGAGTCCTTCGTGCCCTGCGAGAAATGCGGGTTGAGGTTGGTCGGTGCCTGCCAGTAGAGGATGCGCAGCAGGTCGGCCACGCCGCGTCCCTGGCCCGTCATCTCATCGTCCGCCATCTCGGTCGGCTCGTCGTCCATGCTGGGTTCTTCGGTCTCTTCCGGCTCCTCACCGGCCATCGTCTCGGTCGGCTGGGCGCTCCCGCTGTCCGACGATGTCGCTGTTGGGTCGGTGCTGGCCGTCGTTGCGGTTGGGTCAGGGGTGTCATCGCCATCGTCATCATCGCCACCGCAGGCCGCCAGCAGCCCAGCGATCACTGGCGCGCTCAGCCCAAGGACCGCCGCGCGTTTCAGCACGGCACGGCGGCTGAGCCGTCCTTCGAGCGCCATCCGGCGCAGTTGGTCCAGCTGGTCCATCGGATTGTTCCCTCTCTCCAGCGATGCTCAGACGGCATCAACGTTCGTGTCTGCGCCCGGCAAGCCCAGGTGTGTGACGTGTCCCTGAGGCTAGGGGTCAACCGGGCGGTCTGTCGTGTATCGAAGGGAACAAATGTGACCGGAAGGTGGGTGCCAGCTTGCCGCGAGGACGTGCTTCGCGTTTCGCGTTCGCCACCCAGGCAGGCACTCGCCACTGCATCCCGATTCGCGTCCGCGAACGTCCGGGGCTATCATCTCGTGAGCAGATATCTCACGATGCGGAGGGGGCAGGATCTGGCCGAACTCGTAGCAATCGGGCTGGTAGCGATCGGCGCGGGGACTCTCGGGACGATGCTCGGGCTCGGAGGGGGCGTGATTCTCGTCCCTGTCCTGACGCTGATCTTTCGGATCGAGCTCGAGACAGCCGTCGCGGCCAGCGCGATCGCAGTCGTCGCCAACTCGGTTTCCGGATCGGGCGTCTACCTGCGAGCGCGACTGACGAACGTGCGGCTGGCGCTGATACTGCTCGTCTCGATGACCGCCGGAGCGCTGGCCGGAGGACTGCTGGTTGTCTCGCTGCCGGATGCTGTGACCAAAAGCCTGTTCGCGCTGCTGCTGTTCTACGTCGCCTATGTGATGGCCAGGCGCCGCGCCCCTGTCATCGCAGCTTCGAGCGTCGAGATCGTTCTGCCACCAGACCCACACCGGCTCGCCGGCCGGTACCAGGACTTGTCGGTCAATGAGATCGTCAATTACGTGCCGCGGAAGCTCAGCATCGGTGTTCCGGTCTCGTCGCTGGCCGGCGTCGCGTCCGGAATGTTCGGGATCGGTGGCGGGCCGATTACGGTGCCATTGTTGACGCTGGTGATGGGAGTGCCGGTCAAGGCGGCAGCCAGCACAAGCTCATTCATGGTTGGATTGACTGCCTCGGCATCGGCGATCATCTACTACACCCACGGCTCGGTCAACCCGCGAGTTACCGTCGCGGCCGTCTTCGGGATCATTATTGGCGCGCGGCTCGGAGCGCGGGTCTCTGCCAGAATCCATCCTGCACGCCTGACCCAGGTCTTCGTCGTCGTCCTGCTGCTACTGGGAGTATCGATGGGCCTGCAGGGAATCGGAGTCTTCTGATGCAGCATGACCAGACGCAGGGCGCAGTTCGCCGGCAGACCGGCCTCTATCGCAGGATCGTTCGTGTCATGAACGTCGGCTTCGTCATCGCGATCGGGCTGATGCTGACCGGCCTGATGATTGGGCTGATCACCGGCGAGCACGTCCGCGAAGACACGGATACGCTGCGCGATGTCCTGCCGGGTGCCCTGCAATTTCGGGCACAGGACATCATCGAGCTGGGCATCCTCGTCCTGATCGCGACCCCAGCCGCCTATGTCGTCGTCGCGCTGCTGACGTTCCTGCGAGATCGCGATCTGCTCTTCGTAGCGATTTGCCTGACGCTGCTTGGCATTCTGTCGTTGAGTGTGGGGATGACATTACGATGAACGAACCGATACCGATCGCGGTTCTCTGTGCAATGGAGAAGGAGGCGGTCCACCTGCGCCGCCGGCTGGACAGCCCCCACGAAGAGCCGCTGGCGCGCTGGCGCAGGACGCGCGGCACGATCGGAGGCCTCCCGGTCGATGTCATCGTCTGCGGGATTGGGTTGATCAATGCCGCAGCGGCGACATCGGCACTCTGTGCACTGGAACGCCCGCGCGCGATCCTCAACTACGGCTGTTCCGGCGCCCACCGCGACGATATCGACCCTGGCGATGTCGTCATCGCCAGCGATGTTGTCCACTTCTCGTCGCTGATCGTCCAGCCGGACGGCATCCGACGCTACGAGGGATTCCGCTATTACATCGACCACCAGGAGGTACTGGCCGAACGGCTCGCGCCGGATGCGGAGCTGCTTGAGACAGCCGTGACCGCCGCTGGCAATGTCGAGCTTCCTGAATGGGCAGGCGTCGGTCATCTGCCGCGAGTGCTGACTGGAACGGTTGGCTCAGCCGACATCTGGACCCAGCACGGCGAGAGCATCCGCGACCTGCACACGATCCACGGCTCGCTCTGCGAAGAGATGGAAGCGGCGGCGATCGCACAGGTTGCCGCTACCTGGGGGTCCCGTTCCTGGCCATCAAGGACATCTCCAACAACGAGCTACGTGAGTTCACCGACATGTCGATCGAGGGTAGCAGCGTCCTCGCCCACGTTGCCGACGAGGTCGGCCGCCGGGCCGCAATGATCGTCGAGGCAACCATTCGGGCGACGGCAGGCACAGATGCAAAGCGGAG
>CAVXOL010000010.1:0-47425 GCA_963763325.1 uncultured Chloroflexia bacterium | reverse complement strand
CACGCACCAGCGGCATCGACGAGCAGTGGATGCCGCCGCCGTTCTTGTGGTTCTCGGCGTAGGGGATGGCGATGCTTTCGACGCCGGCCTGCTGCAACCGTTCCTGGGTGCGCTCGCAGCCTTCGGAGATGAGCACCAGGCCGGGGCGCAGGTCAGGCCGTTGGTGGCGAAGTTGGCTTCGGCGGGGTGGACGTCGATCGTGCGGATGCCGAGGTCCTTCAGCTTTTCCAGGAACCAGTAGGGCAGTTTGTGCGGGGCGATCAGGGCGGTCTTGTGGTCGACCATGCACAGTTCGCCGTCGATGTGGCAGCTCCAGCCGCGACACTGGACCCGGATCATCTCAATGCCGAGCGTGTTCAGCACGAACTCGACCTGCCGGGCGCCCTCCTCGTTGCCCCGGTGGCCGATGGCGACGACGGCGTGGGTTTCGTCCAGCATCGCGAAGCCGCCGCCCTCGAAGGTGCCGCTGCCGTGGACGGTATGCAGCACCGGCATGCCGATCTTCGCCAGGGTGCGCAGGACGTAGCTCCTGCCGCGGCGCATCAACGGACCCATCCGGCCGATGATCGCGCCGCCGGGGACGCTGATCATCATGTCGCGAGTGAACATGGCGTTGATGTCGTCCGGGCGCGGGCGTCCAGCCAGACGATCTCGACATCGTGCTCGCGCAGCACCCGCACCAGGGCATCGTGGCCGCGCTGCATCTCAGCGATGTCCGGCGCTTCGGCGCCCCACCAGTACCACTTCGCCTCAGGGTGGATCAGGGCCGGGGCGTCGGGATGCGTGTCGCGGGATGACCTGGCGCATCTCCTCGCCGGGCCGGTGCAGCATCACGACCCGCAGCCGGCCGACGTCGTTCGGGCAGCCCCACCGCCGGCCCCAGACGCGCTCCTGCATCTCGGGCGACTCAAGCCGGCTCGGCCTCCCCACGGAAGTGCTGGTGGACGACTTCGAAATCCTCTTCGTTCCAGACCCGTCATAGCGTGCGTTCTCCTCATGTGCCGTGTCGGATGGCGGGATCGTGCCGCGGTGGATGGTACGGGGTCAATGCGCGTCCGCCCGGGTAGACTCCACCGCTGTCACGCCTGATTCGTGCCCTGACAATCAGACGAAACGAACAGGAGGCGGCGATGACCGACCTCGCGTTTGAGCCGATGTATGTCGTGGCGGAGCGCATCGCACGCGGGACTGTCGCCGGTCGAGGCGACGCGGCGCTGGAGCGAGCGGCTGCAGAGGGAGCAACTGAACCCGTTCATTACGCTGACCGCCGATCTGGCCCTGGCGATGGCGCGCGATGCCGAAGCGGAGATCGGCCGGGCAGCGTATCGCGGGCCGTTGCAGGGCATCCCGGTCGTGCTGAAGGATCTGCTGAAGACGGGCGGAGTGCGGACCACGGCCGGTTCGCGCATTCTGGCCGACGCCGTGCCGGTGCAGGACGCGACGGTCGTGGCTGCTGCGCGAGGCGGGGGCGGTCTTCGTCGGGAAAACCGGCATGCCGGAGTTCGCCCTGCACGCCGAGTTCACCAACCCGTTCTACGGCGCTGTGCGCAACCCCTGGGACCAGACCGCGACACCGGCGGCTCCAGCAGCGGCACGGCGCGGCGATCGCGGCGGGCATGGCCTGGTGCGGGCCGGGGTCGGATACTGGAGGATCGATCCGCATCCCGGCCGCGGCCTGCGGCCTGTTGGGCTGAAGCCGACCTGGGGGCGGGTCAGTCTGAAGGGATCCGGCCGCTGTGCGCCTCATGACCACGTCGGCCCGATGGCGCGCAACGTGCGCGACGCAGCGCTGCTGATGCGCCGCTTGCCGGGTACGACCCCGATGATCCGTTCTCCGCGCGATGCCGGTCGACAACTACATCAGCGGACTGGAAGACGGCGTCGACGGGCTGCGGGTGGGCGGGCTGGTCGACGATGGGCATGGGCCAATGAGCACCCAGCGATCCTTGGCGGCTGTCGAGCATGGTATCGGAACGTTGCAGGCAGCCGGTGCAGATATCGCCGAGGTCGCGATGCCGTTCCTGCATGATCTGCTCTGGGAGGTCCTGCCGCCGCTGGAGCAGGCCGAAGCTGCTGCTGACTACGAGGACTGGCTGCGCGAGCGGCCGGACGACTTCTCCGACGAATTCCGGAGCTTCGCCGAGGCGGGGATGGGGCTGAGTGCGGCCGAGGTTGTTCGGGCACGGCGGCGGATGGAGCATGGTCTCCACCAGGTAGAGCGGATGCTGGAAGGGTACGATCTCGTTGTCTCGCCGACGCTGTCGATCTTCCCGCCCCAGGCAGGCGTCGACGACATCGAACTGGTTCGGCTGACCTGCCTCTGGGACAACAACGGCTGGCCGGCCATCTCGGTTCCGGTCGGGTTGAGCGAGCGGGGCTGCCAATCGGGTTCCAGATCGTCGCCCGGCCGTGGCAGGAAGAACTCGTCCTGCGGGCGGCGCGCGTCATCGAGCGAGAGCATGCGCTGTCGTTTCCGCCAGGCAGTTCAGTGAGCCGCAGACGCAAAGAGACCTCCGGGGAGCCACCCAGAGGTCTCTTCGCGTAACGGGGTGTGATATGAGGAGGAAAACGAGGAACCTTCTGCCCTTCCCGCGCAGGCTGAAGGAATTCGTCGCTCCGCCAGGATGCCGCCTGGACGGCGCGTTCCACCCATCATGAGCCTCAACCCCTTCGCTCGGCATGTACCAAAAAATACATTCGAGGGAACAGGAGTTGGCTGACCGGCAGCCAACTCCTGTTCCCTTTGTTCCCTACGACGAGACCTCCGGGGAGCCAGCCCGGAGGTCTAAGGGGTGTGAGGATGGAGTATTCGTGTTAGCCGGGCCGCCGCTTGCAGGCCGACGGCTCCGAGGTGGCTCTGGGACTATTCCTCGAAGTACCAGTCGGCGATGTTGCGCACGTCGGTGTCCACGGCGACCAGCCGTAGGTGTCGAAGCCCTTGAGCTCGGTTGCTGTGGCCGACGACGGTCTTGCGGAAGACCAGCGGGATGCCGACGACTTCGCTGACCAGCAGGTCGTTCATGCCATGAAGAGTTCGGCCTGCCGGTCGGGTCGAGTTCGACTTCCACCTGGGCCAAGAGTTCGTTGTACTCCTCGTTCACCCAGCGGACGTAGTTCATGCCGGACCACTATTCGATTGCTGGGCGATGTCGATGTCCGGGTTGGTCGAGAGCCAGCCTGCATGTAGCGGGGTCGGGTAGGGGACGGTCGGGCCGTTGGTGAACATCTCCAGGTCGGCGTAGAAGTGGCTGGCCGTGTCCGGGTTGCCGGCGTCGGACGAGAAGTAGACCCCGGCGTCGATCGACTTCAGTTCGCGCGCGCGCCCGATCTGCTCGAAGGTCTGCTTGTTCAGTTCCTGCGTCTTCTGGCGCACCGGGTTGATCGAGGTCTGGTAGAGGATCGACATCTCGACGTCGTCCTTCTTGCGGACGTCACCATCCATCATCCAGCCGGCCTCGTCCAGCAGCGCGCCGGCCTTCTCGAAGGTGAACAGGTCGTGTTCGGTGAGGCGAAGCACCGGCGGCGCCTTCAGGATGTTGGACGTCGCTTCGCCGGCCGGGCCGTAGAACTCGACGGCCATCGTCTCGCGGTCGCAGGCCAGCGCCAGCGCCTGGCGCACCTTGAGCTCGGTGAAGAACGGGTGCTGGGTCGTCGGCTCGGAACGCGCGCCATCGACCTCCGTGCGCGGGTCGGCGAACTGGATCAAGATCTGCTCGACGCTGGTGCCGGCGCTGTAGAGCACGACACCGTCGTCGCCATCCGCCTCGATCTCCAGCAACACCTGCGCTTCGACCTGCAGGTTCCAGGCCCAGTCGGTCTCGCCGGACTGGATCGCCGCGCGGGCGGCTGGTGGCATCGCCGCCGCCCTTGATCTCGACCGCTGGAAGTAGGGCTTGTCCGCCTCGCGGTAGTTCTCGTTCATCTCGAAGAGCACGACATCGCCGGGCCGGAACTCGGCCGACCTTGTACGGGCCGGTCCGATCGGCGCGAGGTTGAACGCGGCGTCGCGGGCAGCCGCGCCCATGAATCCTGCAACAGGTGCTTCGGCAGCACCTGGCCGCCGAACCCGGTCGAGAAGGCGCTGTACCAGCCGGGGCGGGGTTGGCGAAATGCAGCGTGACGGTGAGCTCGTCGACGATCTCGACGTCGATGACCGGCTGTAGGCGGCGTTGGTCGTCGTGGAGGCGGCCGGATCGGCGGTGTACTCCCAGGTGAAGCGCACGTCCTCGGCGGTGAACGGCTTGCCGTCCGACCAGACCACGTCCTCGCGCAGCTTGTAGGTGACCGTATGCCGTCCTCGGCGACGCCGCCGTTCTCCAGCGAGGGCACTTCGGCGGCCAGCACCGGGTGAGGTTGCCGTCGACATCGATCTCCAGCAGCGGCTCCAGCACCGGGCTGGCCGCGGCGGAGTCCTTCGTGCCCTGCGAGAAGTGCGGGTTGAGGTTGGTCGGCGCCTGCCAGTAGAGGATGCGCAGCAGCTCCGCCACGCCCCGGCCGTGGCCCGTCATCTCATCGTCGTCCGCCATCTCGGTCGGCTCGTCGTCCATGCTGGGCTCTTCGGTCTCTTCCGGCTCCTCACCGGCCATCGTCTCGGTCGGCTGGGCGCTCCCGCTGTCCGACGATGTCGCTGTTGGGTCGGTGCTGGCCGTCGTTGCGGTTGGGTCAGCGGTGTCATCGCCATCGTCATCATCGCCACCGCAGGCCGCCAGCAGCCCAGCGATGACCGGCGCGCTCAGACCAAGGATCGCCGCGCGTTTCAGCACGTCACGGCGGCTGAGCCGTCCTTCGAGCGCCATCCGGCGCAGTTGGTCTAGCTGGTCCATCGGATTGTTCCCTCTCTCCAGCGATGCTCAGACGGCATCAACGTTCGTGTCTGTGCCCGGCAAGCCCAGGTGTGTGACGTGTCCCTGAGGCTAGGGGTCAACCGGGCAATCTGTCGTGTATCGAAGGGAACAAATGTGACCGGAGGGTGGGTGCCAGCTTGCCGCGAGGACATGCTTCGCGTTTCGCGTTCGCTACCCAGGCAGGCACTCGCCACTGCATCCCGATTCGCGTCCGCGAACGTCCGGGGCTATCATCTCGTGAGCAGATATCTCACGATGCGGAGGGGGCAGAATCTGGCCGAACTCGTAGCAATCGGGCTGGTAGCGATCGGCGCGGGGACTCTCGGGACGATGCTCGGGCTCGGCGGGGGCGTGATTCTCGTCCCTGTCCTGACGCTGATCTTTCGGATCGAGCTCGAGACAGCCGTCGCGGCCAGCGCGATCGCAGTCGTCGCCAACTCGGTTTCCGGATCGGGCGTCTACCTGCGAGCGCGACTGACGAACGTGCGGCTGGCGCTGATACTGCTCGTCTCGATGACCGCCGGAGCGCTGGCCGGAGGACTGCTGGTTGTCTCGCTGCCGGATGCTGTGACCAAGAGCCTGTTCGCGCTGCTGCTGTTCTACGTCGCCTATGTGATGGCCAGGCGCCGCGCCCCTGTCATCGCAGCTTCGAGCGTCGAGATTGTTCTGCCACCAGACCCACACCGGCTCGCCGGCCGGTACCAGGACTTGTCGGTCAATGAGATCGTCAATTACGTGCCGCGGAAGCTCAGCATCGGTGTTCCGGTCTCGTCGCTGGCCGGCGTCGCGTCCGGAATGTTCGGGATCGGTGGCGGGCCGATTACGGTGCCATTGTTGACGCTGGTGATGGGAGTGCCGGTCAAGGCGGCAGCCAGCACAAGCTCATTCATGGTTGGATTGACTGCCTCGGCATCGGCGATCATCTACTACACCCACGGCTCGGTCAACCCGCGAGTTACCGTCGCGGCCGTCTTCGGGATCATTATTGGCGCGCGGCTCGGAGCGCGGGTCTCTGCCAGAATCCATCCTGCACGCCTGACCCAGGTCTTCGTCGTCGTCCTGCTGCTACTGGGAGTATCGATGGGCCTGCAGGGAATCGGAGTCTTCTGATGCAGCATGACCAGACGCAGGGCGCGGTTCGCCGGCAGACCGGCCTCTATCGCAGGATCGTTCGTGTCATGAACGTCGGCTTCGTCATCGCGATCGGGCTGATGCTGACCGGCCTGATGATTGGGCTGATCACCGGCGAGCACGTCCGCGAAGACACGGATACGCTGCGCGATGTCCTGCCGGGTGCCCTGCAATTTCGGGCACAGGACATCATCGAGCTGGGCATCCTCGTCCTGATCGCGACCCCAGCCGCCTATGTCGTCGTCGCGCTGCTGACGTTCCTGCGAGATCGCGATCTGCTCTTCGTGGCGATTTGCCTGACGCTGCTTGGCATTCTGTCGTTGAGTGTGGGGATGACATTACGATGAACGAACCGGTACCGATCGCGGTTCTCTGTGCAATGGAGAAGGAAGCGGTCCACCTGCGCCGCCGGCTGGACAACCCCCACGAAGAGCCGCTGGCGCGCTGGCGAAGGACACGCGGCACGATCGGCGGCCTCCCGGTCGATGTCATCGTCTGCGGGATTGGGTTGATCAATGCCGCAGCGGCGACATCGGCACTCTGTGCACTGGAACGCCCGCGCGCGATCCTCAACTACGGCTGTTCCGGCGCCCACCGCGACGATATCGACCCTGGCGATGTCGTCATCGCCAGTCGATGTCGTCCACTTCTCGTCGCTGATCGTCCTGCCGGACGGCATCCGACGTTACGAGGGATTCCGCTATTACATCGACCACCAGGAGGTACTGGCCGAACGGCTCGCGCCGGATGCGGAGCTGCTTGAGACAGCCGTGACCGCCGCTGGCAATGTCGAGCTTCCTGAATGGGCAGGCGTCGGTCATCTGCCGCGAGTGCTGACTGGAACGGTTGGCTCGGCCGATGTCTGGACCCAGCACGGCGAGAGCATCCGCGACCTGCACACGATCCACGGCTCGCTCTGCGAAGAGATGGAAGCGGCGGCGATCGCGCAGGTTGCCGCTACCTGGGGCGTCCCGTTCCTGGCCATCAAGGACATCTCCAACAACGAGCTACGTGAGTTCACCGACATGTCGATCGAGGGTAGCAGTGTCCTCGCCCACGTTGCCGACGAGGTCGGCCGCCGGGCCGCAATGATCGTCGAGGCAACCATTCGGGCGACGGCAGGCACAGATGCAAAGCGGAATCAGTCGAACCTTACAGGGTAGGAAGAGCGGCGACACATGCCGGTCCGCGACGTGCTTCAACTCGGGAACCCGATCCTGCGGGAACAGGCGCTGCCGGTCGCGGACGCCAGCGCGGACGAGATCGCCGCGCTGCTGGATGACCTGTGTGACACGCTGGCCCACTGGAAGGAGACTACCGGCTATGGGCGTGGGATCGCAGCGCCGCAGATCGGGGTCCTCCAGCGAGTCATCTTCCTGAACATCGGTGGCTGCAACCCGTGGCCGATGATTAACCCGGAGATCATTGAGGCGAGCGATGAGACGATTGTGGTCTGGGATGCCTGCCTCTCGTTCCTGACGATCTTCTTCCGCGTCACGCGCCACGCGCGGATCCGTGTCCGCTATCAGGACACGACCGGCATGACCCACATGCTCGACGCGGAGGGTGACCTCTCCGAGCTGCTGCAACACGAGATCGACCACCTCGACGGTGTCCTTGCACTCGACCGCATCAGCGACGTGCGAACGATCGTCAGCCGCACAGAGTTCGAGGCGCGCTACCAGGCATGTACCGTCTACGCTAGCCATTCTGGAGACGCAGAGTCACCATAACAGGCTACCCCGAACAGGACGTTTGGCCCTCTACAAGCGACGTACTGGTCGCATACACTCACCGTCATTATCTTTCAGTTGTTTTTGGGGCGACCGGGGGCCGACGGGCTGCCCGGTCTTCCTCATTTGTGCGCTGTTTTCTGGCCGTAGCAGTCGCTCCTGCCAGTCATGCCCCGAAGACGTGGCAAATAGCGTGAAAGGGTTATGTCGCATGGGCCGAATGGCTCGGGTGATCTATGTCACAGTCACGATCGTCGCGCTGCTTGCCGCGTCGATCGTCCCGGTCGCTGCTCGCAGCGACAACCAGCGCGGCGCGTGGCTGGATGCTCCGGTCTGGATCGTGCGCCTGCAACCTGGCACGTCGATCGATCAGATCCTCAGCGAGCAGCTGCAAGGCAACAGCGAGTTCGTCACCCAGCGCTACTCGCAGATCATCAATGGCTTCGCCGCGAAGCTTCCGGATGAGTTCGTCCAGATATTGAAGGCGGACAGCCGCGTTCTGGCGATCATGCCGGACTTCGAGGTCCAAGCATATGCTCAGACGATTCCGAACGGGATCAGCCGCATCAACGCGACCCAGAATGTGACTGCCGATATCGACGGCATCGACGAGCGAGTCGATGTCGATGTCGCGGTTCTCGACACGGGCGTGTCGGCTCATAGTGACCTGAACGTCGTCGGCGGCAAGGACTGCACCGGCGCCGGTACCTGGTCGGATGGTCACGGCCACGGCACCCACGTTGCCGGGACGATCGGCGCGCTCGACAACGGCAACGGCGTCGTCGGAGTCGCGCCGGGAGCGCGAATCTGGTCAGTCCGTGTCCTCAACGCGCAGGGATCGGGTTACGGCTCCTGGATCCTGTGTGGCGTCGACTGGGTCACGGCCAACGCCGGGACGATCGAAGTCGCCAACATGAGCCTCGGCGGCAAGACCAGCTACGTCGACGACGGCAACTGTGGTCTCTCTAACGGCGATGTCATGCACCAGGCGATCTGCGAATCGGTCCAGGCCGGCGTCACCTACGTCGTTGCAGCCGGCAATGATGGCGCCAACGCAGCCGGTTATTTCCCGGCCAGCTACGACGAGGTCGTTACCGTCTCGGCCCTGGTCGATACGGACGGCAAAGCCGGAGGACTCGGCGGCTCGACTTCGGTCGGTGCCGATGACACGCTGGCCAGCTTCTCCAACTTCGGCGCCGATGTGGATGTCATCGCGCCAGGCGTCAGCGTCTACTCGACCTCGCGGACCGGCGGCTACGCAACGATGAGCGGAACGAGTATGGCCTCTCCGCACGTCGCCGGCGCGGCAGCACTCCAGATGGCGGCCAGCCCCTCGGCAACGCCGGCCGACGTTCGATCGGCGCTGATCGCCAGCGGCAGCAATGCGACCTGGAACGGCGACCGGGACAGCACCAAGGAACCACTGATCGACGCCTCAAAGCTGGCTGGCGGAACGACGCCTCCTCCGCCACCTCCGCCACCAGCACCGGAGCCGACCGTCGATGCCCAGGCCGTCTCGGTCAGCGGCCCGGCCAGCGTGAACCGCGGATCAGCAGCGACGGTCAACGTCTCGGTCAAGAACAACGGGTCGGCCAGCGCGACGATCTCTGTCAATCTGACAGAGACACCGGGAGGGTTCACCCAGACGAAGTCAATCTCGCTAGGAGCGGGAGCAACCGGCACCGTCAGCTACAGTTGGGCGACGACCTCGACAACGGCGACCGGAGTCCACACGCTGACAGCGACGACGACACTCGCCGGCGACAGCAACGCGGGTAACAACACGGCCACGACGACCATCAACGTCGTCGCTCCCGCCACACCAACGATGTCGGTCTCCAGCCTAACGCTGACATCGTCTCGATACAGCAGCTACTACCGGCTGACCTCGCAGGCGCAGATCCGGTCGAACGGTGTCGCCGTCAGCGGTGCGCGGGTGACGGTCGAGTTCCGCTACCCGAACGGCGCTCGCTACACGATGGCAGCTAACACCAACAGCGCCGGCACGGCTGCATTCACCCGGTCGGTGACCGCCAAGGGCACCTACACGGTGACGGTCATGTCGGTTACGAAGACCGGTTCGACCTACAACCCGGCCGGTAACACGATCACAACCAAGTCTGTCAACGTTCAATAGACTCCACGTACGTACCGAAACGACAGCGCCGCTCTCGCGCCTGAGAGCGGCGCTGTCGTTTCGGTGACTTCCCGGATCATTGTCCCCATGACGGCGCGTATTCCGGTCCTGGACTGTGAGTGAGATTTCGCTGATGGCTGCCGTCAGCGTTCATAACGTCTCTTCAGCGGCATCGGCCTGCGCGCCCGCCAGCACAGGCAGCAGGGCACCGGCCAGTACCAGCACGGCCAGCGACAGGGCCGTGACTCGTCTCGGTCTCATCAACGTCTGTACTCTCACCTCGTGGTCGGCTGTGACAGTCACATGGCCGCGCGAACGCGGCCGCCCGCGAGGGTACGCGGACGCGCCCACGACGGCGAGAGGCATTCGGACAGCGGTCGCGCCGACAAACGGCACAGGTGTGAGCTTGACAGATACACACGACCGGCCTACTATATCGTCACGCGATATAGC
This sequence comes from uncultured Chloroflexia bacterium, assembly GCA_963763325.1. Classification (GTDB taxonomy): domain Bacteria; phylum Chloroflexota; class Chloroflexia; order Thermomicrobiales; family CFX8; genus JBBECJ01. The sequence continues at coordinate 37,127 of CAVXOL010000010.1, read as the reverse complement.
GTGTCACGATAGAGAGACCAGGGCGGGTAGCAGGTGAACCAGGGGTGGTCGGAACTGGGACGGTTCGCGGAGCCGGGGTTGCTGATTCTGATCAGCCTCGCGGACGGCGAGAAGCACGGCTACGCGATGATGGCTGACATCGAGCGGACGTGCGGAGTTCGAGTCGGGCCGGGAACGCTCTACGGAGCCCTGGCGCGGCTTGAAACACGCGGCTGGATCATGTCAATGCCGGCCGAAGCGCGCCGCCGCCCCTACCGGCTGACTGCCTCGGGATCGGCCGTCCTGCGCGAACAGCTCGCCGGGATGGAGCGGCTGGCGGCGGCCGGCCTGGAACGGTTGGCGACATCATGAGCGAGCATCCTGCGCGACATCGCTGGTTCCTGCGCCTCTTCCCACGTGGCTGGCGAGAACGATATGCGGACGAGTTTCTGGCACTGATCGAGGACTGCCCACCCGGCCCGCATGACACGCTCGACATCATCATCAGCGCGCTTGACGCACGGCTACGTCCGGGCGCGTGGGGTATTGCCGAGACCGCCAATGGCCAACTGCTGATGGCTGGTGCTTCTGATCCGCCCCCACAGCAGATCACCGTCGGGACTCCCAGACAGACCGCCGCCCAGCGACGCAGCGCGGCAGATCGCCGCTTCTCACGACGCGAGTTCCTGCGTAACGCCGTCCTCGGCGGGGTGGGCGTCGCAGCCATTGCTGGTGGCGTCGCGGCTACCCAGTTCGGGCTGCCGAACAAGACCGGTGTTTTCGGTAAGGAGGTGATCCTCCCACCCGAGGTCATTCCAGCGCCGGGAGATCCACCCTACAAGCACCTGTCCGGCAAGTTCTGGCTGATCAACAACCCTGACGGCGCACTCGCGCTCTACTGGAAGTGCCCCCACCTTGGCTGTACGGTTCCCTGGGAAGAGAGCGAAGGCCAGTTCCACTGCCCGTGCCACCAATCGGTCTACGACCGCAACGGCGTCCTCGTCTCAGGCCCGGCGCCACGACCGATGGACCTGATGTCCCTGCGGGTCGACGAGCTTGGAAACGTCGTTGTCCACACTGGTGAGATCACCGAGCGCGATGGCTATGATCCGGGCCAGGCGATCAAGCTCGATACGGTCTGATGCGAAGCGCGAAAGCGGTTTCGCCAATGCCGCGACACCGTGGCACGCCGATTGCCTTAGTCATATGCAGAAGGTCGCGAACGGCGAAAGCCGCAGGTTCGCGAATCGCGCAATGATGAAAGGCTCTTTGCATGTATATCGGTGGTGGACTGCTTACGCTTCTCGTCATCATCATCCTGCTCATCATCCTCCTCTAACGCCACGCTGGCATTCTGGAGGCGACGACTGGACTGTATCGGACCGTATCAAGGAGGAACACATGGTTATCGGTGGTGGATTGCTGACACTTCTGCTCATCATCGTCCTGCTCATCGTCCTGTTCTAACAGACGACAGGCAATGACGATGCCCACAACGTTGTGGACACACGACTAGCCCCGCAGGCGTGCATGCCTGCGGGGCTAGTCGTGTCCGGCTCGTATCATCGTCCGCGTGCCTCGCGGGGGCGCAGGTCGCACCGGTCGAGAGCGGCCACAAGCGCGAACGACACGAGCAGGTCATCGTGAAGGGTCGCGTCCTCGACGCCCCAACGGATGAGCTTGCCGGGGCCGGGCAGGACCGTAAACCGGCAGGCAGCCAGTTGACGCCAGAAGAGCGCATCAAGTCGCAGTTGCTCCGGGTCGTCTCCTGCCGTGACAGCGTGAACCTGAACGCGGCCGGTTTCGATCAGGCCGAGCAGGTCCCAGGCAAGCTGGCTCTTCGATGATGACGAGAAAATGAACGGTGTCACAACCCGTTCGCCCAGCGTGGCTCGCAGAAAACTGGCCAGTCCCGCGCCGATTCCAGTCGCGTCAATGACGATCTGCCGAACACCCCAGACTCGCCCAAGCTGCACGATCCGGTCATGCAGGACCGTCTGCCGGGTCCCCGTCCACGCATAGCGCGCCACCAGTTCAAAGACTGACTGGCCGGACACCTCCGCGACGACACGGAAGACCGACAACGCCGTCGAATCCCGGCGAGGATTGGCGTGCCGCACCGCCTCGCCTTCGATCCCGTCCTCGACCTCGCCAGCGACGTCGATCGTGAAGGCATAGACGGTGCCTGGCGGATCACTGGCATCCGGCCGGGACGTCGAGCGAAACTGCCCACGCAGCGGTTCGCTGCGCTCAGGAGGGAACAGCGAGCCACCGCCATCCAGTTCTTCCAGCTCGTACTCAGTCCGGATGAAGGGGTGTGTCTCGCCCAGCAACGCCATCTGGCGGCGGACGTAGGCGCCGTAGGCAGGCAGTTCCAGCGCGACATCGCGCCACGGGACGCGGAAGACGCGCTGGATGCCATCCGCACGCTCCAGATCCGACAACAGCCGTAACTGCCGCGCGAGCAGGGTCCGGCTCGACCAGACGGTTCCCATATAGAGCGTTGTTGCGTTGCTGGAGGCCGCCATCGGCGCGAAGACAGCATCCCAGGTGTCTGGATCGATGTCCTGCGCCTCGTTGGCGACCAGCAGCAGATCGGCGGTATTGCCGCGGCTGTTGGCTGACGGCGACGCCGAGAGGAAGCGGACACTCGCCCGGCCAAGCTGGACGATCGTGCCGTCACGGACGCGCAGCATCCCCCGCGTCAGCGGCGTGTCAAGCCGTGCGACGAGCCGATCGCGCGTGATCAGCCCCTGGGGTCGAAGCGCGGGCAACGCGACAACGATGTTGCCGCCCCGGCGGTGGTGCTGCCAGAGAAGATAGGCGCACAACTGCGCCAGCATCTCATCCTTGCCGGCCTGTCGTGAGAAGACGGCGGCATACTCCATCCCCTCGCTTCGCCCGACGCTCCCGGCCACTGCCCGAGCCACGGGCAACTGGTAGCCACGCAGCGCCCTCGCCGGCAACAGCCGCGCGCTGAACTGGCCGACATCACCAGCGATCGAGCGGACGAACGGGGCGTAATTGGGCATTGGACGTTCCTTTCGGGACACGGGACGCAATCCAGGCAGGGGCCGCATCCTGGATTGCGTCCCGCGTTGTTCACCCCGCCATCCGCAACAGCGCATCGGTCACGACCGAGACGATGACGACCCAGAACATCGTGTCGATCCGGTTGCGAATGGCGGTGACTTCAGCAGCGAGGTCTTCGACCATCCGGCGCGTCAGGACCTCGTAGGTGGTGGCGGGGTCAAGGTTGAGCGGATCGGGCGGCGGCTCGCGATTGTGGTCGTCTCGTGCGTTCCGTTCGACCGGTCGTGCTGTCCTTGAGATCGTTCGGTTCATGCGTCCTCCAACCAGCCCTGTTCGGCGAAAACACGCGTGACGGCGGCGCATAGCTCATCGTCGAAGCTCGCCGCCAGTGCCTGCTCCATCCGCAGGGCGCGGATAATCGCGTCTACCAGCCGTGTCATCGTCTGGGTCGTCTCACGCGAGTCGCCGTCGAGCAGATCAGTAGCGACGACGCGCTGGAGCATCAGCCGCAGCGCGCCAATCTCAGTCACCAGTGACCGCTCTCTGGCACAGGCATTCAGTGCCGCCTGCAGCGCGACCTCGATCAATTCGGCATGCTGTCCGGCTCGCACCATCTCCGCGAAGCGGTCAGTGGGTTGATGGCGTTCGCCGGACAGCCCATCGGCATCATCAGCTTCGCCGGCATCGCTCCGGTGCACTCTGCAATGGGTGTCGCCGCGCATCGCCCACGCCCGGCAGCCTGTCCGCGCGCAGCGACGGCTCTGCCCCCTCGTCGTTGCCATCTCTCCGCCTCTCACGCACACCGAACCGTGCCTTCAATCACTCGAACGGTTTGAGGTTGGAAATCTGTGCCATCCGCGATATCGCGCAAATGAGAATCGTTGTAGAGTTGCCTGACTGGGCACGCAGGACTCAGCACGCGACAGGCAATTCGTGGAGGACAGATGGTCAACACGACACAGGAGCTCGAAGTCATCCAGACCGACAAGGCGGCAGCGCCGATCGGTCCGTACTCCCAGGCGATCCGCGCCAATGGGTTCATCTTCGTCGCAGGCGAAAAGGGGATTGACCCGACGACCAATGCGATGGTTGCGGGTGGTGTTCCAGCCGAAACGCGTCAGACGCTTGAGAACATCCGCAACATTCTCGAAGAGGCCGGGTCATCGATCTCGCGCGTCGTCGCAACGACCGTCTACCTGACCGACATCAACGCGTTCGGCGAGATGAACAAGGTCTACGCTGAGTACTTCACGAGCAACCCGCCGGGACGGACGACGGTCGGCGTCTCGTCACTACCGGCCGGTGCACAGGTCGAGATCACGGTTACGGCGTTGGCGTAGCGCCACCTGTCGGGACGGAGGGCGAACATGGTCACAGGGTCCGGCACTATCACGCAAGAAACCAGGCCACTGGCGGACTGGAGCGCCGTCGCCCTCGCCTGCCCCGGCACGCTCGAGCTCGCTATCGGCGAGAATCAAGGCATCTCGATTGAGGCGGAAGAGAACATCCTGCCGTTGATCGAGACGATCGTCAGCGGCGACCGGCTCACGATCCGGTTCAGACCGGAGCTACGCACGATCCGCCCGACGAAGCCGATCCAGTTCCGAGCCACGACGCCAGCCATCGACACGTTGGCGGTATCTGGTACTGGAGACATACGCGCACCGCGCATCGAACGTGAGACGCTCACGCTTGACGTCAGCGGCTCAGGCAACATCCACGTCGAGTCAGTTGGCGTCACCAGGGTTGAAACGCGCATCTCCGGTTCCGGTGGTGTGACGATCCACGGAGACACCGTCAAACAGGAGGTACGCATCTCCGGCTCGGGTAGCCTTGACGCTCGGACGCTGACCAGCCGCGAGGCCGATATCTCCATATCTGGCTCCGGTACCGCGATGCTCCATGTTGAGGAAACGATGAACGGGCGGATTACCGGTAGCGGCTCGATCGTCTACGGAGGCCATCCAGCGACGTCTATACGCACGACCGGCTCCGGCCGTGCCGTCCAGATGCCCGGCTAAGACCCCGTACCACGTCCGATGGCTTAACATTTGTAATGGAAATGTTAAGCACAGCGATGACTGGCTGTGACCGGTGATTGCGTAGCGTGGCGTGAGTGGGGAAATTGTGCTGGATCACCTGGCCTGGGTTCGTTCGACGTGTGGGATCTGCGGACTGCTCCTGATAAGTTGGTTGCTGGCTGGCTGTGGCAATGAGGACACCAGTGGTTACAGCGGCGAAGTCCGGATCGACGGTTCGAGCACCGTCTTCCCGATTTCGCAGGCTGTCGCTGAGGAGTTCTTCCTGGAGAACCGTGGAACGCGCTTCACGGTTGGATCCTCCGGAACCGGCGGCGGTTTCGAGAAGTTCTGTCGTGGCGACATCCATATCAGTGATGCCTCGCGTGAGATCAAAGCCGATGAAGCGGCCGTCTGCGCCGAAAACGGAATCGAGTTCACCGAGCTAACGGTCGCCGCTGACGGCCTGTCGGTCATCGTCCATCCCGATAATGACTGGGCCGATTGCCTGACTGTCGAGCAGTTGCATCAGCTCTGGAAGCCGGATAGCGACGTCGAGCGCTGGGTCGACCTCGACCCATCCTGGCCGGACAAAGAGATCAACCTCTTTGGCCCTGGCACTGATTCCGGCACCTTCGATTACTTCACCGAGACGATCAACGGCGAAACCGGCGTCAGCCGCGCCGACTACAGCGCCAGCGAAGACGACAACGTCCTGATCCAGGGGGTCGAGGGCGATAAGTACGCGCTCGCCTACCTGGGCTACGCGTACTACAGCGAGAACGCCGAACGACTGAAGGTCGTTGCGATCGACGGTGGCAACGGCTGCGTCGCACCGGCGCCGGAGACTGTCCAGGACGGCAGTTACGTCCCCCTCTCGCGGCCAGTCTTCATCTACGTCAACAACGCAGACCTCGCCGCGAACGACTCCCCCGACGTCGCCACACCCGGACCGTCCTCGACCATCGCCGCCTTCGTCACCTACTACCTGACCGAAGGCGTTGGCGTCATCCCCTTCGTCGGCTACATCCCCTACGACGAAGCTGTCTATGAGGAGCAATTACAGAAGGTTCGTGCGGTCACGGGTTCATGAGGCATCAAGGCCGATGCGTGAGGGCAACTGGCAGCGAGGTTGCGGCAATCGTCCAGCAACGTGAGTGTCGAGCAGGACGGGTGTCGTGTGGATCGGGACGCGTCACATTGGTTGGGCGGGGGGCCGCGACCCATCCGACGGTTGCTCTGAGACGTTAGTTGAGCTTTTTCGGCGGCCACACCCCTTATGACTGATACCGCGGCTCAGACCCTGAACCGCGTCGGCGTCACTACGATCGCAGCCGAGTACGTCCGGGCGAAGTTCTCAGGCGTGCCATAGCCGATATATGCGATCCGATCAGCATACTTCTCAACATAGGCCGGGATGTCGTGACAGGCAGGGAAAGTCGGGTCGTGCTCGGCAGTACCTTCGATCCGGATCACGTCACTGCCGCCGTTGGTGTTGTCGATCGTCAGCGTTACCTTTGGATTTTCAGCCAGGTTCCGTAGCTTGGTCTGGTCCGGGCGGCTGTAAACGACGATCTTGTCGTCTTGCCAGAGAAACCAGACCGGGACACTGTCCGGCTGGCCGCTGGGCCGCACAGTCGTCAGCCAGGCGATGACATCCTCGTTCAGCCGCCGTTCGACGTGCTGGCCACGCTGTGTCGATCTATCAAGAGTTACCGTCATCGGTCGATCGTCCCTTTCCATGCCCACGGATGTGCCGGACTCCAGCGTGCTGCTCAACCTCCGGCTGCCTTCCTCAACCTAGCGACTGACTGGTCTACTTTATTCCACCAGGTGACGAACGAGTTGGTCGAATTCAGGCAGGGGCCGTGCGCATCGATGCGGAAAGTTCAGCGTTATGGATATCTTCCCTCACTTGCGGGATGGCGCTACAATGTGAGGACAGTGACGCCAACCAAGCAGCAGGCAAGACACCGTCTGCCCTTCCAATGGTTCCGGCACCATCATTGCCATGTCGCCCAATCGGCAACCAGAGGATAACAATATGTCAACAGAACCCAGCCTCGTCGGCCAGGTCATCAGCAGCTATCGGATCGAGGCGCTCCTCGGTTCTGGTGGGATGGGCCAGGTCTATCGAGGGACACACGTCCATCTCCGGCGTTCGGTCGCCATCAAGATCATGCGTGCCGAACTGGCGGGCGATCCGACATTTCAGGAGCGTTTCCTGCGCGAAGCCCGGACGGCAGCGTCGCTGAATCACGCCAACATCGTCCACGTCTACGACTTCGGCGTCCAGGATGGCCGCGCATTCCTGGTGATGGAGCTGGTTCCGGATGGCTCGATCGCCACGTTGCAGAAGGCCGGGCCGCTGGACCTGATCGTTGGGCTGGACCTGGTGCGCCAGGCCGCCTGGGGCCTTGCCTTCGCACACGAGCGCGGCGTCGTCCATCGTGACATCAAGCCCGACAACCTGCTCCTCGCTCCACGCACTCCACCGGCACCGCACCTTGCCCCCTACACACTCAAGATCGCTGACTTCGGGCTGGTACGCCTGCTCGACGGCGGCCCACTGACACAGTCCGGCATCTCGATGGGAACGCCGGCCTACATGTCTCCGGAACAGTGCCAGGGACATAATGTCGATCAGCGAAGCGACATCTACTCGCTGGGAATCGTCCTCTACGAGGTAGCGACCGGGACCAGGCCGTTCAACGTCCGTAACCTGACCGACGCGACCTACCAGCACGTCCACGTCGAGCCGCCGCCCGCGCGTCAGGTCGCGCCTGATCTGTCGCCGGACATCCAGCAGGTGATCGACAAGTGTCTCGCCAAGCAGCCCAGCGAGCGCTTCCAGCAGTCGCGGACGCTCGCAGCCGCGATCGACGCGGTTATCGCCGAGGAAACCGGACGACGGCGATCCGGCATCCTCCCGAACGTCGCAGCAGCAGCTCCAATCGCCGCCGCTGCTGTGTCGCTTGGTCTTGCGCCCGCTGGCCCAGCCGTAAACGTGGTGGGAGGGCCGAGCGTCGCTGGGATTTCGGGCGGCCCGGGCGCTGCCGGACTCTCAAGCGGTCCAGGCGCCGGTGGCATCCCAGGAGGGCCGAGCGGCGGCCTAGGAGGTGGTCCAAATGCGGGCGGGATCGCAGGCGGGCCAGCAAGCCCACCGAACGCAGGCGGCATTCCGGGAGGGCCGAGCAGCCCGCTCCCCCATGGCCCGAGCGCGGGTGGCACTCCCGGCGCGCCATCTGGCGGCGTCGTTGGTGGTGGTCCGAATGCGGGCGGTATGCCTGCTGGACCAGGCGAGGGTGTCGTGGGAGGGTTCCCCGGTGGGCCGTCCGCCGGCGGGCTGCCTGGCGTGCCGGATCCAGGGGCTCCAGGCGTCGGCGGCCTCTCAGGCGGACCGGCTTCGCCGGCGGCACCCGGACCTGGCCTGGGCGGCATGCCCGGGAAGCCACCGCCTTCTTCCGCCGAATCACCGTGGAGCCAATCGCCGATCAATCAGCCGCAGGTGGGCCAGCCACCGGACGTCCCACTGCCATCGGGAAACTATGGAGGTAGTGCCGATCCGCGGCTCGGTGGACACAATCCAGCAGTTGGAAATCCGGCGATGCCTGCCCGGGGCGATGCCATCCGCAGCCCTTCCACTGGGCGCTTCGACGCCATCCGCGCCGACGCTGCCGCCCGCTGGAACGCCAGTCACACGCAAGCCCGGCGTCGCCGATGGAGCGCCTGGCAAGGTCATGTTCGCGGTCGCAGCACTCGTCGCGGCTGTCCTGATCGGCGGTGGCGCCTGGCTGAGCGGCGTTGGCCAAGGAGGGGATGAGAACGGCGGGAACGAATCTGGCATTGCTGCCGTCATTGACGGGACCGCAACGGCGACAGCCACGACAGGGTCCGGTCTGCAAGGGCCAACCAACACTGCAACGACGATTGTTTCGATCGGATCGGGTCCTGGTCCATCCGCGACTGCCACGACGTCGAGTGCACCGGCAAACGTGACGATCCCGCCTCGTCCTATCGCTCCGCTCAGCTCGACATCAGTGGCGACATCAGTTGGAGCAACTGCGACCGGAACTTCATCATCGACTGCGACGCAGGGTGCGCTGGTGCCGTCAGGTCAGCAAGCGAACGCGACGGAGACACGGACGGCAACGCCGACGCCGACTTCGTCATCGACGACGCCCGGCAATCCAACCGCGACTGCAACCGCGACCCGCACGGCAACAGCAACAGCAACGGCGACGCGGACCGCGACCGCGACCGCGACGGCGACTCGTACGGCAACTGCGACCGCGACGGCAACCGCGACCGCAACTCGTACGGCAACCCCATCTCCAACCAGGACGCCGACTCCGACCGCAACGGCAACGTACACGCCGACGGCCACCGCAACCTACACACCGACTGCGACGGCGACGTACACGCCAACCTTCACACCGACCGCGACGGACACGCCGACGCCGACGCCAACGGCTACCGCAACGCACGAGCCGGTTCAGACCTGCGTCTACAACGGGCCGACCTATGATGGTTACGCGTGCGACTTCAGCGGCCAGTTCTGGGTGACGGTCACCGGCTGCACCGGCTCGTATGTCACCGTCGAATGGGGCGACGGCGGGAGGACTGACTTCCAGAACCTCGCGCCGGGAGATCCGCTCTACTACACATACAGCGCGTATGGCGTCTACTACGCGACGATGTACGTGGAGTTCGATCCCTACGAGTGTCCGGATCAGCCGTACGCCGAATACACCTTCGTGTTCGAGTACCCCTCGCCGGGCGGGTCGACGTAACCAGTCGCATCGCCGCCGGCAACAGCGCCGGCGGCGACGCGTTCCTCAACTCGTCGTGACGCGGGGAGTCTCCCAGTCGTCAGCTATATCACGGCCGGTGACCCACCAGGAGACCTCGACATCTTCGGGGTCTTCGACCGCATCGGCGTACTCCATCGAGTCGACCGGAAAGCAGCGCAGGACGAGGCCGTCAGTGAAGAAGAGCGAGAGGTCATAGCCGGGACGAACCACCTCGAAGCGTTCAAGGGTCGTGCCAACCAACGCGGCGACCGAATCGGCCCGCTCCTCGTCCGGGTCAGCCGAACCGGCGATGATGTCGTTGCCGTGCTCGATCCGCCAGGAGCCTTCGACGGTAATCGATCGCTCGGCGTCGATCTCACCGTCGAACGACTCGGTCACCTCTCCGAAGTAGACGCTCAGCATCGTCGCGCCGTCGCTGCTGACAGCCGCACACTGCATCCCGACTACCAACGGCAACCAGGTCGCCTGCGCCTCGAACGCCGCAATCGTCATGGAAACTCCTTTAGCTATCAGCCCGTCAGCCGGTCAGTCGATCAGCCAGTAGTACTCGCCCAGTGAAGCACGTACCCACGCTAACTCACAGGCTGCTAGGCTGATACGCTGACCGGCTGACGGCTACTCCGCTCGCGTCGGCTGGGTGAGACTGGGCGATATCGCAGAGGAAGACGAAGGCGCGTGGTCCGAGGGCAGTCAGGAGCGCCTGGATGCTGTCGGTGAGGCGGACGATCGCCTGCTGCGGGTCGAAGCCGACCGGCCCGACCAGTTCGGCACCGTCGGCCAGCAGGTAGTCGAGTGGTTCGTCGGAATCGGCCAGCGCGATCATCTGTTCGGCGTGGACCCACATGAACAGCGGCAACTCTTCTGGCCGCTGGATCCGGGCAGGGCGATCGAGAACGCCGACGTAGACGGCCACTGGCGCAACCGACCCGTAGCGCGCAGACCAGGGATCGAACGGCGCTGTCCCGAAGCGTCGATAGACGACGGCCGCAGGGGCCGTCTCACGACGGAACGCAGTCACCTGGATATCTTCAGGGGAGTGCACGAGCAGCGTCTGGTCCATATCCAGCAAGTGGACACTGCTTCCAGTCTCTTCGATTGATTCGCGAACCGCAGTTTCTGCGAATGTCTCATCTCCATCGGCCCAGCCGCCAATACCGGTCAACCGCAGCAGTACCCGTCCCCGCTCGTGGACAGGAGGGCGAACACCGAGCAGGAAACGCCCATCGGCCGAGAGTAGTAGGCTGGAAGCGCGCGGCCCGACCGGTTGCACGAGGTCAGCAAAGGTGGAAAGCGTCTGGGGTTGTATGGGCGCGTGCATCACGAGGATCCCCTACCAGTTCGATTGGCTCTAACGATGGCGGGACGCCGAAACCATCATCCCACCACTTGCTGCGTCTGTCTAATGGTACCCGGCCCGTCCAGCGGCGGATTTCATAGAAGCGTCATAGTGAGGGATCAGGGATGCATGGATCGGGAACGGCGGCCATGAACGGGTTTACCGGAACACCGATATCCCTACATCCCTTCGCCCCCCGCCATTCCCTCGACCACCAGCCGGCAGGCAACGGCGTCAGGGCGAGCGCGGTGGCCGTCTTTGGAATGGCCGAAGCGGGCGAGGGCGACATCCAGCTTGTGCCAGCGGTAGTTGCCGTAACGCGCGTGCCAGTCGGTCGCGAAGGCAGCGTACTGCTTCATCGCGCACTGCCACTGGCCGACGCAGGACGGATAGCCACTGCGCCGGTTCATCTGGTTGACGAGTCTGAAGTCGAACTCGGCGTTGTAGACGATTACCGTCCGGTTCCGTAGCAACTCGAGGAGTACAGGATAGACCTCCGGCCAGCGCGGGGCATCGGCGACCATGTCGTCATCGATGCCGTGGATCCGGACAACGTCGAATGGGATGATCCCGTCCGGCCGGACAAGCGTGTCCAGCAGCGTCTGGCCAGCGTTGTCGATAACAGCGATCTCGACGATCTCGGCCCGGCCATCGAGGCCGGTTGTCTCCGTGTCGAGGTACACAACGTCGGGCCGGATGACCGCTTCAGTCGCCCAGGCGATCGCAGCGGCACGTGATTGCCTGCGGTTACCAGTCGTTGGTGCGTCGGATGGCAGCGGATCGGTCGATCTCACGGCAGCATGGCTCTCTGAGTAAGATTCGGGGGCGGCCTCGATCCTGCCCCTGCTTCGATGATAGCCGTGCGAGCCGTGACGTCAACCGCGCGTCCGTGCGGATGCAGACTGGAATTGGGACACAACCCGTGGATGGATTCGCCTCGATCGCCCGCGCGCGCGCCTCGCTTCGAGCCGTGCTGCTGGTACCGCTCATCACGATCGTCCTGACGACGGCTGCTGGCGGCGACATTCCCGCTGCTAGCGCGCGATGCAGCGGCACGTTCGCTGTACTGGGAACGCTACGACGTCACGCTCGATGTCCACGAGGACGGCTCTTTCACCGTTACCGAAGATCAGGTGATCAACTTCATCGGCGGGACATTCTCGGAAGGTTACGCCGTCATCCCGCTCTCACGGGTCGAGGATATCCGCAACATCCAGGTCTTCCAGGACGGCCAGCCCTACGAGCGCGGGTATGGCGATGCGGGTGAATACGATGTCTCCGTCGCTGGGGGCGAGGTCCAGATTCTCTGGTGGTTCCAGCCTGCCCGCGATACGCAACTCAACTTCACAATCTCATACGACGTCGTCGGTGGCTTGCGCGTCTATCAGGATGAGACGACCGGAGCCACCCGCGAGCAACTCTGGTGGCGTGCTGTTGATGAAGAGTTCGCTGCCGATATCCAGACGGCCACCGTCACGGTCAACCTGCCGCAGCCGGTCAGCCAGGACGAGCTTTCGCTGGCGTGGTACGCGGAGAGTAACGCAGAGGTCACCTACGAAGTACAGTCGCCAACGACGCTGTTCTTCGAAGCAACCGACATCCAGCAGGGCGACACACTCGAAGTACGCGTTGAGTTCCCGAAGATGACAGCTGCCGTCGTTCCAGACTGGCAGGCGGCCGACGACGAACAGCGTGCGCAGGAAGAGCGGCTCGCACCGTACAAAGCGCTCGCGAACGTCATCATGCTGGCAGTCGGTCTGTTGCTGCTGGTCGGCGGGACCGTCGGTGTCTTCGTCCTCTGGTTCACGAAGGGTCGCGACGCACCGGTCGCGCTCCCGATCGACCTGTTGCGCGAGCCGCCGGACGATCTACCGCCGGGCGTCGTTGGGACGCTGATCGACGAGCGCGCCCACGACCACGATGTCATCGCCGCCATCGTCGCGCTTGGCGAGCGAGGCATCATCCAGATCGAGGAGACGCAGAAGGGGGGCTTCCTCGGCGCCCTGGGAATCTCCGGCCGGGACTTTGTCTTCAGACGAGTCGCGCATAACCAGGAGCTGGCGAGGCACGAGGATGAGCTGCTCGACGCTATCTTCGGCAACAAGACGACCGGCGAGGTAAAGCTCTCCAACATCAAGGAACGCTTCGCCACCCGCCAGGCGCAGGTCAAGGAAGCGCTCTACGACGAGCTCGTCAGCCACGGTTACTTCAATCGCAACCCGCAGACAGTCCGCCGCATCTATCGCGGACTGGGGCTCGGCCTGCTGGTCGCATCCATCTTCGGCGGCTTCTTCATCTTTGCCATCGTCGGGACGTTCGCGCCGCTCGTGATCGTGCCGCTCTTCGCCGGCGCGGTTCTTGGCGTGATCCTGATCGGGGTCGGCGGCGCGATGCCACGCAAGACCCCGGCCGGCGCCGAGGCAGCCGCAAAGTGGCTCGCCTTCCGGCGCTACCTCGACGAGATCGAGCGGTATGACAACGTCGAGGAAGCCAAAGCGATTTTCAACCGCTACCTGCCCTACGCGGTCGCCTTCGGGCTGGAACGCTCGTGGGTGAACAAGTTCTCCAGCGTCGATGCGCCGGCCCCGACCTGGTACGGCCCCTACGGTGATATGAGCTTCCCGAGCGGCCGGACAACCCGGACTGGCCGCTACCCACGTCGCGGAGGCGGCCCGATCATCATCCCTGGCGGTGGGTCGGGCGGTGGCTCGGGCGGCGACATCGACTTCCCCGACCTGCAGGACATGAGCGATGCCGCTGGCGGGGGGCTACAAGGCATGAGTGACGGCCTGTTCGACCTCTTCAACGAAGCCGCCGAGGCCTTCACCAGCTATAACAGCAAGGGCGGTGGTGGTGGCTCCTTCCGCGGCGGAGGCTTCGGTGGCTTCTCGGGTGGCGGCGGTGGCGGCGGTGGCGGCGGTGGGGGCGGCGGTCGCGGGTTCCGCTAACGGACCTCACCCCTCCACACGCTCCAGGAAGGCCGTCAACACCCGCAAATACTCGGCGTTCTGCTCGCCGTGCGCCATGTGCGACGCGTCCTCGATGATGGCAAGCTCCGCGTTCGGGATGCCGCGCTGGATAACCTCGGCAAGAGGAGGCGAGGCCTCATCGTAGCGGCCACAGGTCACCAACGTCGGGATCGTGATCTCGCCGAGCCGATTGGTCACGTCCCAGTCACGGAGGGTGCCGGTCGCGTTGAACTCGCTCGGTCCCCACATCGTGTTGTAGACCTCAGCCCGCAGGTTCCCCATCGCCGCCGTGAAGTACTCGGGCCACGGCTCGGTCCGGCAGACGTGACGGCGGTAGAACAGCTCGCCGGCCGCTTCATACTCCGGGCTGTCGGTCGTCCCGGCTGCCTCGTGTGTCCGCAACGCCTCCTGTACGTCTTCCGGCAGTTCGGCAAGCAGCCGGTTGGCCTCAGCGACCCAGGCAGGCATGCTTGAGGTCGTGCTGGCGAGCGTCAGGCTGGCGACGCCATCCGGCTGGGTCAGCGCGTACTCCAGCAGCAACATCCCACCCCACGACTGGCCGAGGATATGGACGCCTTCAAGACCGAGTGCATCGCGGACTGCCTGCAACTCTTCGACGAAGAGATCGACCGTCCACATCGCCGGATCGCTCGGCTGGTCAGACCGCCCACAGCCGAGCTGATCGTAGAAGATCACCTGCCGCCCTGTCTCCGCCATCCCGGCCAGCGGCTCGAGGTAGTACGACGGCGCGCCGGGGCCACCGTGCAAGCAGAGCAATGGCAGCGTCTCAGGCGCTGCCTGCTCGCCGACGATCCGATACCACGTCCGATACCCCCGGAACGGAACATAGCCTTCGTGGCTGGTCATGCCGCTCATGGTCACTGTCCTTCCGATGTACTTGCGCTCGCGATACTCGCGAGTACGCCTGTCCGAAGCGCCAGTTGACAGTTACGGTGATAGACCTATTCTACGTGGACAGGCTGCGAGCGGGACAGCGCCGCCGTGCCGCACCGCCAGCGAGGAGGGGTCACCGGCTGCGAGCCCCTTTCGGTCAGCGGATCGGCGGAGACCACCCGTGAGCCGGGCGTCGAGAGAAGACGCCCCGGTCGCCACCGTTACCGGCGCCATGAGCGTTGCGTGATCCGGTCAGGGATCGCGCGGCGGAATCAGGGTGGAACCACGCGGGCTGAGCCCGGCGTCCCTTGCGGATGCCGGGTTTTGTGCATTTTCAGACCGAGGAGGCATGCGGATGAACGCAATGCAGACTACCAACGCACCGGCGCGTCGTGCTGCCGCGTGCGCGCCGGTGCTGCAGTGGAGGATCGCGATGTTCGACGACACCTGACACCACTGGAGGACACGATGAACGATCTGGAGAAATTACGCCACTCGGCGGCGCACGTTCTTGCAAGCGCCGTCCTCGATCTCTTCCCGGAAGCGAAGCTCGGCATCGGGCCGCCAATCCTCGATGGCTTCTACTACGACTTCGAGCTGCCGCGCCCGCTGACGCCTGACGACCTGCCCGCCATCGAAGAGCGGATGCGCGCCCACATCCAGGCAGACGAACCGTTCGAGTACAGCCGCTTCGCCTCACGCGACGACGCGCTGGCCTTCTTCGACGGCCAACCCTACAAGCAGGAACTGATCCGCGACATGCCGGAGGACGCGGAAATCTCGCTCTACCGCAACGGCGACTTCGCCGATCTCTGCCGGGGCGACCATGTCGCATCGACCGGACAGATTCCGCTCGACGCCTTCAGCATCGAGAGTATCGCCGGCGCCTACTGGCGTGGCGACGAGCAGCGCCCGATGCTGCAGCGCATCTACGGGACGGCCTGGCAGTCAGCGGCTGATCTGGCCGCCCACCAGCGACGACAGGCCGAGGCAGCCGCGCGCGACCACCGCAAGCTCGGCCGCGAGCTCGACCTCTACAGCGTCAACGACGATCTCGGCGCGGGACTCATCCTCTGGCACCCGAAAGGAGCGATGGTCCGCCATCTGATCGAGGAGTACTGGAAGGGCGTCCACCTGGACCGGGGCTACGACTTCGTCTACACGCCGCACATCGGGTCGGTCGCGCTCTACAGCAAGAGCGGGCACCTCGCCAACTTCAGCGACGTGATGTACTCGCCGATGGACATCGACGGCGTGCCGTACTATGTCAAACCGATGAACTGCCCCGGCCACATCCTGATCTACAACACGTCGGTCCGGTCGTACCGCGATCTGCCACTGAGGTTCGCGGAACTTGGCGCGGTCTACCGCTACGAGCGCAGCGGATCGCTGCACGGCATGTTGCGGGTACGTGGCTTCACCCAGGACGACTCGCACCTCTTCTGCCGCCCCGAGCAGGTCGACTCCGAGCTCGACGGAGTCCTCGAACTGATCGACGAGATGGCGCGAACGTTCGGCTATGAGTACCAGGCGTCGTTGGCGACGCGACCGGAGAGGTCGATTGGCACGGACGAGGGCTGGGAAGCGGCGACGGCTGCCCTGCGCCGGGCTCTCGTGCGACACGAGCTGGAGTACGACGTGGAGGAGGGCGGCGGCGCGTTCTACGGCCCGAAGATCGACATCCTGCTGGTCGACGCGCTCGGCCGCGGCTGGCAGGGACCGACCGTCCAGCTCGACTTCAACCTGCCGGAACGCTTCGACGCGACGTTCGTCAACGAGCGCGGCGAGCGCCAGCGGGTCGTCATGCTGCACCGAACGGTCATGGGATCGATCGAGCGCTTCGTCGGCGGGCTGATCGAGCACTACGGCGGCGCCTTCCCGGCCTGGCTCGCGCCGGTCCAGGCGACGGTCATCCCAATCGCCGACCGGCACATCGCCTACGCCGAGCAGGTCGGCTGCCGGCTCAGACAGTCCGGCATCCGCGTCGAGGTTGCCGATGGCCGGGACCGAATGAATCAAAAGATCCGCGAGGCGCAGCAGCAGAAGGTTCCCTACATGCTGATCGTCGGCGATCGCGAGGCGGCGGAGGACGCCGTTAACGTCCGCCTCCGGACCGAGGAGACGCTCGGCATGATGCCAGTCGAGCAGTTCATCGCCCTTATCAAGCCGATCATCGAGACGCGCTCGCTCGATCTGCTGCAACCACGCCCGGAACGCGAACGGATGGACTTGCGCACGTTGCGCACTGGGTAGACGAGGACCGTACCCCTTGCCCTGTCATCCTGAGCCGCAGCGAAGGATCGCTTGGCCGTGACGACGCTGGCGGTTCGGGCGGGCACTGCGCGTTCTTCCAGTTGGCGCGCTCCAGTCTTGTACGTTGAGCGATCCTTCGCTGCGGCTCAGGATGACAGGGTAAGGGTGCGGTCCTCGTCTACCCAGTGCGCATCACACGTACGTCTGGTGAGTGACGCCGTCAGCCGCTGAAGTATTCGCGTGCGCGGGCCAGCCGGGATGTGACATTCGGCTCGATGAGCGGGTCGGCCCCTTGGGCAAGGTGATAGTCGGCCCACCAGAGGGCGGCGTCGAGGGCCACCAGCGGCAGCCAGGCGGGCAGTCTGGCAAACGCCCACGGGTCGCCGCCGGCGTCAACGTAGGACTCGGCGATCTCTCCGATCTTGGCGGGAGCGAGATCCTGCTCCGAGACGAGGTAGGCGATGTCCTCAGCGGCATCGCCATCGCGAGCGAACTCCCAATCGATCAGCGCGACCGCGTCGCCGTCCCAGAGGATGTTGCCGATGCTGAGGTCGCCATGGCAGAGGGCGAAGTCGGTCTCGTGCCAGCCGGCGTTCAGCGGCAGTTCCGAGCCGGCCAGACGATCGAGGAGTTCCGCAACGCCCGGAATCAACCCTGATGCTCGGTAGCGCCGGAGCGTGTCGAGCCGCGCGGAGAACAGTTCGGCCCGCGTGCCATACTGAACATCCAGCGACGGCCAGATCATGAAGCCGTCACGACGGTGACGGTGGACCCATGCCAGGCACCCGCCAAGCCGCTCCCGCGCGGCGTCCGATACGCTCGCAACCGGCGCAGGCTGGCCGGGCAGGTGCTCGTGGGCCAGTAGCCAGCGTTCAGGTAGTGCATCATCCTCGATCAACGCAATGTCGCGCGGAGTCAGGCACGGTATCGGTTCGTCGCCACCGGGCAGGTCGATCGGAGCGGGCGCGATCGTGCTGGTCAATTCGTCGAGGACACGCCGTTCGTGCCGCAGACGATCCGTCAAGCCGGGCCGCGCCAGCCGAATCGTCAGTTGTGGCTCGCCGGCTGGGTCGAGAACGCTGAACGTCCGGTCGGTCGAACCGCCGGGGGCAACCTTGACGCGCCATCCGGGTTCGACGGGCACCAGTCGATGCCGAGCGAGCGTATCCAGGATGAGCGCGGCGAGCGGTTCGTCCGGTGGGGCGGGATAGCGATTCATCGTGGTAGCTGCCGGACACGCACGGATTGCAACCCTCCATCATCGCCGGTACGTTAGCATATGCAGTGATGCAGACGACTGATTCGATCCAACGGCAATCGATTCTCGGCACGCCGGTTGACGTGGTCGACCTGGGCGGCGCGCTCGCACTCATCTCCGGTTGGCTGGCTCAGCCCCAGGGGAACGCCCTGCGCCACATCGTGACCGTCAACCCGGAGTTCGTGATCGCCGCGCGACGGAACCCGGAGTTCGCTGGCGTCCTGAGAGCGTCGGCGCTGGCGACGGCAGATGGCGTCGGCATCACGCTGGCTGGGCGGCTACTGGGCGTTCCGGTCGGCGAACGGATTCCAGGCGTCGACCTTGTCGAGGGACTGGCAGGACTGAGCGCGCGGGACGAGCACTGCCGACTGTTCCTGCTTGGCGCGGGGCCCGGCGTGGCCGGTGAAGCGGCTCAGCGGCTCCGCGAACGATTCACCGGCGTGCGGATCGCCGGGACATTCGCCGGATCCAGCGCGGACGCCGGATTCGCCGAGATCGAGACGCGGCTGGCGACGTCAGGTGCGACGGTCCTGCTGGTCGCTTTCGGCCACCCGACCCAGGATCTCTGGATCGCGCGTCACCGGGAGGCGCTTGCGGCACATGGCATACTGATTTCCATTGGTGTCGGCGGGACATTCGACTATCTGTCTGGCAGAATCCCGCGTGCGCCGCGACTCGTTCGGCGGCTCGGACTCGAGTGGCTCTACCGGCTGGTTCGCCAACCGTGGCGTTGGCGCCGCCAACTGGCATTGCCGCTCTTCGTGCTGCTGGTTCTTCGCGAGCGACTCCGTTCCCTGTGGCCGAGAACGACGACAACGACGTGACTGCGAATCAGGCGGGCTGAACCAGGACTGTGTCGACAACCGACGACTTCGACGTGAAGTGCACCTACCACCCGAATGTCTCGACGCGCCTGCGTTGCTCGCGTTGCGAGAAGCCGATCTGCCCGCGCTGTATGGTCTCAACTCCGATTGGCTACCGCTGCCCGGATTGCGCTCGCGGCCCGAAGCCAGCGATCTACCAGGCCAGCCCCACTGGCGTCGCGTCCGGAGCAGCTGTCGGCGCTGCCGTGGCGGTCGCGGTCGGTGTCCTCTGGGGGCTCTTTCCTGACCTGGGAATTCTATTGGTGCCTGATCCTCGGCTTTGGCATCTCCGAATCGGTTTCGTGGGTGACGAAGTACAAGCGCGGATCGGAACTGATGACGATCGCGATGGTCTGCGTCTTCATTGGCATCGTGCTGGCGAGGGTTGTCATCGCCTGGGACAGCCCGTTCCTGACGCTCGATATGCTGCTCAACAACGCGACCGATCCTGCGGTCGCGGCTGCCTTTCAGATCGAGCTCA
Organism: uncultured Chloroflexia bacterium; assembly: GCA_963763325.1. Classification (GTDB taxonomy): domain Bacteria; phylum Chloroflexota; class Chloroflexia; order Thermomicrobiales; family CFX8; genus JBBECJ01. Next base: position 17,229 of record CAVXOL010000010.1, on the reverse strand, counting down.
TCCCCGACTTCCTCTTCATGGCGATCCCGTTCGTCATCAACTACATTCGCTTCCGGTAGGGTGCGCCAGATGGATGCTGAACTGCTCGATCTGCTTGGCCGGCTGGGTGGCAAGCGCATCCTCGTCGTCGCCGATCTCTACCTCGACCGCTACATCTTCGGCAGCCCGAGCCGCATCTCACGCGAGGCTCCGATCATGGTGCTCGACGAGGAACGCCAGGAAGACCGGCCCGGCGGTGGCGCTGCCCCGGCGCTCCAGTTGGCCGCGCTCGGCTACGATGTCGCTGTCACCGGCGTCGTCGGCGACGATGCAGCCGGCCAGGCGCTCGTCGCCCGGCTGGCCGAAGCCGGAATCGACGCCGGCGCTGTCCTGATCGATTCGACCCGGCCAACGACGACCAAGACGCGAGTTGTTGCGGAAGGGTTCTTCCTTTTCCCACAGCAGGTCGTCCGGATCGACCGCCAGGAGCGCGCTCCGGTGGGACCCGATGTCACCCAGGCGCTCTCAGCAGCTGTCGCGACCACCCAACCGGACGCGATCCTCGTTTCCGACTACCGATCCGGCGTCGTGACCGGAGAACTGGTCGCCGCCATCCGCGACGCACAGGCGCTCGGCGGGCTGTTGACGACTGTCGACTCACAGGGCGATCTGGTGAAGTTCAGCGGCTTCGACCTGGTCAAGTGCAATCAGTCAGAAGCCGAAGCCGTCCTCGGCCACCCACTCGGCGATCGCGCCGGTCGCAAGACGGCGCTCTCGGGGTTGCGAGGCCAGATCGGCGCCCGCTGCCTGGTCGTCACGCGCGGCGGCGAAGGAGCATCGCTGGCCAGCATCGACGGTTATGACGAAGCCCCGGCCAGCAACCGCTCCGAAATCTTCGATGTGACCGGCGCTGGAGACACGGTCGTCGCCGTCATGACTGCCGCCCGGTTGGCCGGGGCCACCCCGCTCCAGGCCGCCACCCTCGCCCAGGCCGCCGCTGGCGTCGTTGTCCGCAAATGGGGCAACCAGCAGGCGACGCGGGAAGAGATTGAAGCGGAATTGCGACGGTGAGTTCGTGACGCGTGATGCGTGACGCGTGACGCGATGGAGTGAGTCGCTGAACCAGTTCGTTGCAAACTCCGGGTCTCGCGTCACGCGTCACGCATCACGCGTCACGACCCCACACCGGCTGGCGCTTCTCGATGAAGGCGCACATCCCCTCCTGTGCGTCGGCGGCCATCGCATTCATTGTCATGACCGTCTTGGTGTAGTCATAGGCGGCGCGCTGGTCGCGGTCGATCTGGGCGTAGAAAGCTTCCTTGCCGATGCCGATGACGGTGCTGCTTGCGCTGGCAATCTGGGCCGCGATCTCGCGCGTGCGCGCTTCGAGTTGGTCGGCCGCGACGACCTCGTTGACCAGCCCCCAGTCGGCTGCCGTCCGGGCGTCGATCGGGATGCCGGTCAGTAGCATCTGCATGGCGCGCTTCGGACCGATGACGCGGCTGACGGCCACCATCGGCGTCGAGCAGAACAACCCGATCTTGACGCCCGGCGTCCCGAATCGGGAGCCTTCCTCACACAGCGACCAGATCGCAGGTGGCGGCGAGCTGGCAGCCGGCCGCCGTCGCGATCCCACGCACCATCGCGATAACCGGCTGCGGAATCCCCTGGACCGTCTCCATCAACTCGCAGCAGGCGTCGAAGATCTCACGGTAGTCATCGATCTCGCGACCCGTCATCTCAGAGAGGTCGTGACCGGCTGAGAAGGCCGGGCCGTTGCCGGTCAGGATGACGACGGCGATGTCGCGGCGTGCGCCGATCTCGCGCAGGGTGCCGGTCAGTTCACGCATTAACGCCAGTGAGAGCGCGTTGCGCTTCTCGGGTCTGTTGAGGGTGACGGTCGCGATCCGCGAGCTACTGTCTACGTCCAGCAGGACCATTTCGGTGGCTGTCGTTGTCATCTGGGGAACCCTTCCACCGGCGTGGACGCCGGGATGCGGTGGACGGCCTGCAGTGAATCGTAGCATCCCGATCCCCTCTCCCCGCATAGGGGCGATGGCCGCAGCCTCGCCCTGCTCGATACCCGTCTGGTCAGGGCAGGGCGAGGCTGCGGCCATCGCCCCTACGCGGGGGATGACCGGCTTACGCACCCCAGACGCGCTGGAAGTGGTTCTTCCAGTTGCCGTGCATGATGTGTTCGATGTCGGGTTCGCTGTAACCGCGGCGGCGCAGGATGTCGGGGATTTTCTGGAGGTCGGCGATCGTGTCGAGGTCGTTGGGGCATTGCTCGGTGCCGTAGCCGCCGTCGAGGTCGGTGCCGATCGCGGCGTGGCGGGCGTTGCCTGCCAGCTGGCAGACGTGGTCGATGTGGTCGACGACCGTTTCGAGGGTGACCCTCTCCGGCTTCGTCTCGCCGCGGACCCAGTTCGGCTCCAGCATCCAGGCATCCATGACGGCGCCGACGACGACATCGCGCTCAATCAAGTGGCGCAGCATGTCATCGGTCAGCTGGCGGTCGCCGGGAACGAGCGCCCGGCAGTTGGAGTGGGTCGCGATGACTGGCCCCTTGAACGTCTCGACCGCCTCCCAGAAGCTGTCGTCCGAGAGGTGGGTGACATCCAGCGTCATCCCGAGGTTGTCCATCTCGCGCAGCAGGTCGCGCCCCATCTGGGTCAGGCCGCCGACGCTCTCGGTTCCCTTCGCGTAGGCGCTCGGCCCGTAGTGGGCCAGGCTGATGACGCGCAATCCCTGCTCGTACCACGGTCCGACCTGCGACGGCTCGACGATCGGGTCGGCGCCCTCCATCGTCAGGATCATCCCGAGCGGTGTCGTCTCCGGGTTGGCCTGCCACTCGGCCAGATGCGCCTCCAGCGCCGGCCAGGTATCGAGCATCCGGATGACGCCCTGGCGCTGCAGTTCAAGGTAGTAGGCGAGTTGCCCCTGCGCGTGGCCGTAGGCGATCTCGTGGGTACGGTAGCCGCTGCGAACCGCACCAGGCTGGTCGACGCGGGCGATCACCGTGCAGAGCGTGACGGCGATGTCGCCTGCCCGCATCTCCGGGAAGGCGACCGTCCCGGCGGCGCGGCCCTTCTGTGTCATGCCGGCCTCGAAGGCGCGCGTTTCAGCCACCGTCTGCTTCAGGTCACGGTTCCAGAGCAGCCCGTTCATCGCCAGGTCCAGATGCCCGTCAATGGTCAGCACGATCCACTCCTCACATCTATCTCTACGTCGTGTCGGCGTGAGCGGAACGTATCCGCGTCCGTCGTGCGTGTCAACTGGTGTTGACAACCGTGTCAGGGGTGGTAGATTGACCGCAACAGCAATCCATACATCAGGCGCTAGCGATATCGTCGCACTTCCAGCATCACGAGAGGAGGAGCAGGCGAATTCGCGGCTGATTTGTCGCGAACTATTGAGCGCGGCCTCGCGGGCCTGTCAATGGCGCCGCGCCATGGTTCGGTCGTTGAGGGGGAGAACACCATGCAACACCATCCGCAAGTACAGCAATTGCTCGATGATATCGTCCAGCGTGGGCTCAGCCGTCGCGCAGTCCTGAAGCGCGCGATTGCGCTTGGACTGGGGATGCCCACGATCTCGATGTTGATGGCCGCCTGTGGCGGTGATGACGATGACGACGGCGACGACGCGCCCACCGCAACCAGCGGCGCCAGCGGGGCGGCCACCGCACCAGCCGAAGCAACCGAAGCACCGACGGACGAGGAGACGCCTGAGGGCGAGGAGACACCCGAGGCCGAAGAGACACCTGCCGCCGGCGAAACGCCAGCCGCAGGCGAAACACCAGCTGCGGCAGAGACACCCGGATCGTCGGCGGAGACTGACATCTGGGCCGAGGGCACGGCCGGTGGCAGGCTGCGAATCGCCGAGATTGGCGAACCGGCGACGCTCGACCAGCACCAGACGACGGCGGGCATCACGGCCACGATCGGCTACTGCATGTACGAGACGCTGTTTGCGTACGATGGCAACTATCAGTCGGTCCCAATGCTGGCCGAGTCCTACGATGTCAGTGACGATGGCACGGTCCACACGATTGCCCTGCGCCAGGGTGTCCCGTTCCACAACGGCGAGGAGATGACCTCAGCCGATGCGCTCGCTTCAATCGAGCGCTGGGGCCGCATCAGCGGCGTCGGCAAGAACATCATGGCCTCGACGGAGAGCATTGAAGCGACCGATGATTACACGATCACCTGGACGACAACCACGCCATACGGCACGATCCTGATCGCACTGTCCAACAACACGCAGGGCTGCGCGATCTATCCGAAGTCGATCCTCGACACCGCAACCGACGACCCGCTCACATCGGAACAGATTATCGGGACCGGCCCGTACAAGCTCGTCGAGCATCAGCCTGATGTCCACGTCCTGATGGAGCGCTTCGAGGAGTACGCCGCCATCGAAGGCGGAGCCAACGGCAGTTATGCCGGGCACAAGTACCAGTGGGTCGATGAGATCGAGTTCGTCCCGGTTCCAGACGAAGCGTCCCGGGTCGCGGGCATGCAGGCCGGCGATTATCACATCGGCTCGACGATCGGAAACGATCACTACGAGGTCCTCCAGGGCACCAGCAACCTCCTGGTCGAGATCCTGCCACCGAGCCAGTGGGATGTCTTCTTCCTCAACTGGGAACAGCCGCTGATGGGGGATGAAAACATTCGGAAGGCATTCCAGGCCTGCCTCGACCACCTGCCGATTCTGCAGAACTCGCGCGGCGGCGGCGACTTCGTCGCGCTCGACCCGAGCCTGATGATGAAGCCGACCGCCTTCTACTCGACCGCTGGCGAGGAACTGTACAACATCCACGATGTCGAGCTCGCCAAGCAGTACCTGGCTGACGCGGGCTACGACGGCACGCCGGTGCGCTTCATGTGCACCCAGGAGTATGCCTACATGTATGGCGCGGCCATCATCGCCCAGCAACAGATGGAAGAGGCCGGTTTCGTCGTCGACCTCCAGGTCACTGACTGGGCCACCGTCCTTGAGCGGCGCGCCAAGAAGGAAGAGTGGGATATCTTCGTCACTGGCCACGGCTTCGTGCCGGACCCAACCCAGATCACGTATATCGGGCAGATGAACATCTACCCCGGCTGGTGGAGTGATCCCGAGGCGCTCGAGCTGGCTGCCCAGCTCGCCAGTGAGACCGAACTGGAGACCCGCTTCGAGATCTACGAGCAGATTCAGCAACTTGCCTACGAGCAGGTTCCGGCTGTCAAGACCGGAGACTCAAGCTCGATCGCCGTCTGGTCAACGAGCGTCGGCGGCTACGGCGCGGCGATCCAACGTGGTGTTCCATACTGGAACGTCTGGCTGGACGAGTAGCAGGTAGATGGTCAGTTCGTCGGTCCGTCAGCCAGTCAGTCATCTGCCTGAATCCAACAGGCTGAAACACTGATTGGCTGACTGGCTGACAAGCTAAAGGACACCCCATGCTGAGGTTCATTCTTCGCCGGCTCGTCCTGCTGGTGCCGGTGATCGCGATCGTCGGGACAATTGTCTTCGTACTCATCCACCTGACGCCTGGCGATCCGGCGGCAGTTATCCTCGGGCCGGACGCGACGGCCGAGCAGATCGAGTCGCTACGTGAACGGCTCGGTCTCAACGAGCCGCTCTACAAGCAGTACGTCGAGTGGTTCGCCGGCGCCGTTCGGCTCGACTTCGGCGAGTCGATCTTTCTCGGCCAGCCGGTGACCGAGGCGCTGATGGACCGCGCCCAGCCGACGCTGCTGCTGACGCTCTACGCGCTCACGATCCAGGTCGTGATCGCGATCCCATTCGGTGTTGTCTCGGCCGTTAAGCACAACACGCTCATCGACCGGATCCTGATGGTGATCTCGATCAGCGGTGCGGCGATCCCGAGCTTCTTCCTCGGCATCATGCTGATTCTGTTCTTCGCGGTCCGGCTACAATGGCTGCCATCCGGCGGCTTCACCTCGATCACCGAAGACCCGGTCGCGCACTTCAAGCAGATGATCCTGCCGGCCTTCGCGCTCGGCTTCACCTCGGCAGGGCTGCTGGCGCGGCTGGTCCGCTCGTCGATGCTCGATGTCCTCAAGGAGGACTACATCCGGACCGCGCAGGCCAAAGGATTGCCACAACGCGTCATGGTCGTTCGCCATGCGCTGCGCAACGCGCTGATCCCGGCCATCACCGTCATCGGCTACTCGCTTGGCGGCCTGCTGGGTGGCGCGGTCGTGACCGAGACCGTCTTCACAATCCCCGGCATGGGAAGGCTGGTCGTCCAGTCTGTCGCACGGCGCGACTTCCCGGTCATCCAGGGCGCGATTCTGCTGATCGCAACCTTCTATGTCCTCGCGAATCTGCTCGTTGACGTACTGTACGTCTATATCGATCCACGGGTGCGCTATGGCAACGACTGAAACCGCTCCGCTCGCAAACGCTCGCTCGAGCAAGCCCGTCCAGCGCGGACTGCTGCGCAACATCTCGCCGGCCTCGCGCTTCTACTGGATCCGCGTGCTACTCGCCAACCCGATGGCGGTCACCAGCGGGAGCATCCTGCTCATCATTATCCTCCTGGCTGCTGCCGCGCCGCTCGTGACGAGCCACGACCCGACCTTCCTCGACCCCGGTATCAGGCTCCAGGGGCTGAGCAGCGATTACTGGTTCGGCACCGACGGTAGCGGGCGCGATGTCTTTGCGCGCGTCATCTACGGTGCGCGTGTCTCGTTGCTGGTTGGGTTGTCGGTGATGGTGATGGCGGCCACGATCGGCGCTACTCTCGGGCTGATCTCCGGCTACTACACCCGGGTCGACACGCCGATCATGCGCGTTATGGACGGGCTGATGTCATTCCCCAGCATCCTGCTGGCGATCGCGATCATGGCCAGCCTCGGCCCGAGCACGGTCAACGTCATCATGGCGCTGACGGTCGTCTACATCCCCAGCATCGCCCGGCTCGTGCGCGGCACGACGCTGGTGACGAAGCAGCAGCCGTACGTCGAGTCGGCGCGCGCCGTCGGCGTCCGGGACCACGTTATCCTGCGGCGCTACATCTTCGCCAACACCCTCTCGCCGCTGATCGTCCAGTGCACCTTCGTCGTCGCCTTCGCGATCATCTCGGAGGCGTCGCTCTCGTTCCTTGGCGCCGGCGTCCCACCGGAGACACCGACCTGGGGCAACATGCTCCGCGACGGTCAGCAATTCATTCAGATCGCCTGGTGGATGGCCGTCTTCCCCGGCAGTGCGCTGTTCATCCTCGTCCTTGCCCTCAACCTCTTTGGCGACGGCCTGCGTGACGCGCTGGACCCGAGGATGCGGCGGCGCTAGCGGCGGCGGGATGTGGGACGCGGGACGCGGTCGCATACAACTCCGCGTCCCACGACCCGCCTTATTGCACCCAGACTTCGCAGTTGACGAACGTGTCAGTGCTGTTCCCGCCGTAGCAGGTGTCAAAGCCCGGGCCACCGTCAAGGTGGTCGGTGCCATTACCACCGTAGAGAATGTCATCGCCGGCGCCGCCGTAGAGCGTGTCGCTGCTGTTACCGCCGTGGAGCGTATCGTTCCCATTCCCACCCACCAGGGTGTCACTACTATTGCCGCCGTTCAGGACATCGTCTCCGTCGAGCCCGGCAACGCAGTTGCCGTTGTTTCCACCGAAGAGCAGGTCAGGACCGCTTGTTCCAATAGCAAGAGCACCCTCGGGGAATGCGTCGCACTCCGGTGGGATGCCGTCGTCGGGCGGCTCGGGGCTGAACTCGGAGATCGTGTCACTGGCACTGGACGGCTCGACTACATTGGCAGCCGCCAGCGCCCCGAACGAGACCCAGACCAGCAGCCCGCAGGCCACGGTCATCAGCAGCCGCTTCCTCGTCAGCCGGATCATCCGACCGCTCCCGGCGTCGCTGAGTACTGGTAGGTGATGTCGGCGCAGCGAACAATGAAACGCTCGAAGCCATTGGCGGCGTGACGCAGGATCACCTGTCCATCCCGCTCGGCCAGCCGGGCGAGATCGTCGAACGAGCGGACGGCGACCACCTGGCCGTGGCCGGTCATCGCCGGATCAGGATCGCTGATATCGACCAGCATCGCGTTGTAGCGGCTCGGGACAATCGCCCCGCCACCCGACCGGTTCGCATGCAGCGCCATCGCGACGATCACGACCGCGCCAGCGATCGACAGCGCCAGGCCGGCGATTGCGAGCAGCCGAGCCAGTGTCACATCGACGGCCCACGTTATGACCGGAATCGTGTTCGCCTCGATCTCCGGCAGTTTGACGATCCCGGTCTTCACCGGCGCCAGGGCGTCCTCGCCACTGCTGGAGAGCGTCAATTCCATCGGGTCGGCGTTGAAGGCCAGTTCCGGCGCGAAGACATCGGAGAACGTCTGGCCAGCGATCGTGCCGTCGACTGCTACCTGCGGAACGAACGTCAGCATGAAGCGATCGTGCGAGACGCCGGTCTGCTCGGCGACGCGGTCGGTGATCTCGCGCAGCGTGTCGAGCTCGATCGACGCCTCGGCGCTGAAGGCCGTGCCGTCGAACGCCTGATCGGTCACGAGCGGAACCGTCCGAGACCAGCCGTTGTCGGTGCTGAGGACCGCGTTCAGGTCCCACGTTCCCGACATGATAGCCGGCTTCTCACTCTCGAGCTGGTAGTCGAACCAGACGTGCACCGAGTCGCTGACCTCGCGGAAGATGGGGTCGCCGGTCGCGACTTCGGCGGCGTCGTAGATGCCGCTCGGTGCAGCGGCGCCGTAACGGAACTCACCGGTCTGGTCGTAGGTGGCGTCAACTGTCACCTCGCGCTCGGTCGGGCGCGTAAACGCAAAACCGCCAGCCACCAGGCAGGCAACGGCAATCAGCCCGACCCAGCCGAGCGCATCCTTCGCGCGCTGGTCGAGCCAGGCCGTTCGCTGTATGGGCGGCTGCGGCTGCCGCTGCGGCTGGCGGCGATCCTGTAATTCCTGCTCACTCCGCGCTGGACGCTGACCGCCGCGCGGCGTGCGTGACACTCGTTGCCCCACTCTTCGCTGATCTGATGGCAACATTGCCCCAACTCCTATCACCGCGATGATGAAGATCACCAGACCAGGGCCCCGAACCCAGGTGATCGCCTTGCCGACCGTCGGCAGATGTACCCATTCCTCGCCGATGACTTCTGATGGAAGTGGCTTGTACGAATCAAGCCAGTCGTTGTTGTCCCCTTGAAGGATGAAGCGCGCTCCATCCTGATCAATGATGCGATGGATGATTGCGCCGATTTCGGGATGCCGATACGTAACGATGTCCCCAACCTGATACTCGCTTTGACGCCGGACGAGAACGAGATCGCCACGGTCGATAGACCGGATTCATGCTGTTGCCATTGACGATCACGTACGACGTGCGGCCACCGATCGATGGTGGAGCCAGAATATATCCAGCCGAAGACGAGAATGAATGTTATCGCCGAAACGGGCTTCGAATCTTAAACGGCTGGATTGAGACCGCATCTGCATCATTCCCCTTAATGGGTGAGCGGCGCTCCCCGTCGAACGGGAGCGCCATCACGAAATGACTCGAGTTCGAAGCTATACTTGGCTGCGACGACGCGGAGTTCGTCGGCCGCGAGGACTGTGACGCATCAGCAACACTGCAGGTGTAGGTCAGCCGGCAGGCAGCTGCACCAGTCGGCAGTTGAACCACGCGCCACTGGCGCTGAACCAATGTGACCGTCACACTGTTCGGCACAGTCGTGGGGCCAGCAATCAGAAACTGAGATCTCGATCAAACAGGATTGCAGGTCGCGTCCAACTGTACTCGATGCGGTAGACGGTGTAACCGCTGATGACTCCAGCACCGTCGCCTGCGCTGCTGGCTCGGGACCGTGTTGCTGGCCGCGAAGCCGAAGCCAGCTGTCGCGAGGATCACGAGGAGCAGACCGAGAACGGCGGTCCGCCGGTTGATAAAACGAGAAACTCCCATGATAAACGTTCTCCTATTACTACAGGACCAAAAACAGTCCACCATGCAGGCGCCGAGTCCCGGGGCTGGTTCGCTTCCGGCTTTACGAGATCGCTATCGCAGGTTGGTGAGTCCCGCTGCAGCTCGTCGTGTCACGTTCGCGAGTTGACGCCCCTCGGCATCTGCACTGTGTAGCGACAGGATGCGTTCGTACACCAAATCCGGGTATCACCCGGAAGTCCAGTACGCGACAAGACTGTCGCATGTACGGAAGTACAGGAGAACAGGGGGTAGCACGCGCCGTATCTCGCCAGGACACTGCCTGGCGAGAACGTCGGAACCATCAATTGTGTCAGGCAGGCACGAAACGCGCGTCATGCCTGCCTGCGCCATTACTGCGCGGCTACGACCCTCACCTCGTCAACGTCAGCGACCGTCACCGACCCGCCGAGCGCGCAGGTTGCACGCGCCGGAATCTGCCCGGTGGACACGGCGCATTCGTGCCAATCGTTGCTACTGCTCACCAGTTTGACCTTGACGGTCGGCACGACGTTCTCAGCGTCGATGTCGAAGCTGACGGCGTCGAGTTGACCTGGGTCGTGGGAGTTAATCGAGTAGGAGACATTTCCGATGGTATAGCCAGAAATCTGGCCAGCGCCATCGCCGCCTGGCCCCGCCAGGCCAGAATTCGAGGCGGCGAAGGCGTAGCCGACCGAACCGGCCACAATCGTGAAGAGCGCGATCGCGACGACGCGCAGAACCTGGAGCATAGTCGGCCTCCCTCAAGGCCGACCAGAGGTGGTGAGCCAGGACACACGCACAAGCGCCACGCGAGGCGATGCTGTGTCCAGCATTACCAGTGGCCGGTTACGCCACTTGCTCCCCCGAGCGACTACGGCGTCCAAAGCTCGCCGCCGGGATCATCACATCCACTGGTCAGACAGATTGTTACCCGAATGTCTTGACTGCAAGACATTCACTGCCTTCTAGCGTACGTTCGCAAGTCCGGGAAGTCCATACCCCAGAAGTCCGGCCCGATCGTAGACCGCAGCACCGGCAGTACCGACGATCGGACCGTCCACGAAGCCTTCCGGTACCTGGAGTTCCTCGTTTGGAGGGTCGATCTATATCGTCGATCTCGGATTCCTTGCCATCCTGAACCGCATCCGAGACATGTCTGACTCATGATCGTGTTGAAATTGCGCACCGCGCCGGGAGGCTACGGCTTGGCTCGCTTCGCCTGGAAGCGGCAATGCGTCGGCATTGAGCCGTCGCTACGCATCGATTCGCGTTCCGCCAGCATCGAAACCAGATGGAACCGCAACAGCTCGCGCTCCTCGTTGCGCATCGTGTGTCTGACATTGCCGGACACAAGGAACGCGCTTCCGCTGGCATAGCCTACGGCATCGCATGACTGATCCTGCTCCACATACAGCGTCAACGTGCCCCGCTCCACAATCACCCAGACTGGGCCGCCGTGTCGCTGCCAGCCAGCATCACCACCGGGCTGGATCGTGAACTCGGCAATGGTCAGATGATCGATCGACATCTGCCTCGCGGTCGTTCCATGCGCGGAGAACGACGCGCTGACAGGATGGTCCAGGTATCCGAATACGATCGTCGGCTCAACCGGACGGCGTGCCGTCGTCACTGTCGAATCGATTGGCGCGCTGAGAACGACGCCGTATGAGCCTGTGACGAGGCAGAGCGTGGCAACCAGCAGGAGGGCGCGTCTTCGAAGAGCGTGCTGAGGTTGGGTTGGTCGATGGGTGGCCGGTCTGACATGGAGTGACATGATCACGCATCCCGTATCCAGGATGCCCGCTGGCTCACACCAGCGGGCACTCGTCGTTCGCTGCATGTCCCAGAAGGTGTTACGGGGTCGGTCCAACGCCCGTCATCTCGACCAGCTCGGAGCCGATTCGACCGAGCATCACGTCGAAGCGCTCCGGCCACGCGCCCGGTTGCCACTCAAAGCGCGCGCGTTCGAACCACTGCACCGTCACGCCGTTGCTATCCTTGAATTCCCCGGTGATCGGATAGCCGAAGACAGCCAGTCCGCCGTATGCCTCCCAGTAGCGTTTGAAGCCAAAGCAGAGCGACTGCTTCGTCTCAGTGAAGGCCAGGCAGTCCATCGAAGGCAGAACGTAGGTGATGGCATTCCCCTTTGGCAGGATCGTGCTGACCGCAACCGTCATCGCCGCTGATGTCGTGTTGGCGGCCTGGCGAACGTGGCCCGGATGCTCGACGAAGTTCTCACCCGGTTTGTAGACCATCTCGTCATGGCCCGGCATCCGAAGGGTCAACTCTCCGGCGAGGATCGTCGACAACAAGACCCCACCGTGGGTATGCGGCGGTGTCGAGGCGCCCGGCGCGAAGTCGAGGATCAACTGGACGATCTCGTACGGTCCGGTCTGTGCCCAACCGGCTTCCCGGTAGATGTAGCGGGTGACGGGTCCCGGTGGCGGGTTGTCACTCGGCGTGCCAGCCACCGTCGTCAGCGCAGCGCCTTTCGGCAGGACGGCCGTCGCCCAGAGACTCACTGGAGCATCCGTTGGATTGCCGGCCTGGTGCGGATGGTTGGGCATCTCAACGAAACTATCGCCGGTCTTGTAAACGGTTTCAGTTCCATCAGCCCGGCGCGTGAGCTCGCCTTGAAGCACGGTCGTCAGCACCTTGCCGCCGTGCGTGTGGACCGGCGACCAGGCGCCCGGCGCGAAGTCGAGCACCCATTGGACGATCTCATACTCGCCTGACACCGGCAGACCGTCCGTCCGGCTCAGGTGGCGGGTGGCCGGGCCGGGTGGCGCGTCGGTCTGGGCGACGACGCTGAGTGGCAAGAGCATGGCGAACAGCATGGCAATGACTGCGAGCGGCGCGAGGTACCTCATCAGAATGCCTCCCTGTTGTTGAGGCCCGCCCGGAATAGGCAGGCGTGCGGCCAGTGCTGAGGGGCCGCCGGGTGCCGGTGGATTGCGCCACCTGCGTCCGCCGATCCCCCAGCAACAGCCACGCTACAGGGAATGGGTGCGTCTCTCATCCGCGTAACCACGTAATCGCGCGTGAGCATCGCTGGCGGATACCACGTAGACGCGCGTCAGGCGAGATCGTGGCGCAGCGCCCAGGCGGTCGCGTCGGCTTTGCCACGCGCGCCGATCTTGGCGTAGAGGTTGGTGATGTGGCGCTCGACGGTGCGGACACTGAGGAAGAGATCCGCCGCGATCTCCTTGTTGCTCTGACCGGCGGCGATCAGGCGCAGCACGTCACACTCACGCGGGGAGAGCTTGCCGGAGGTTGGCAGGTTGTGCGGCCAGGCAATGGTTCCGGCTCCAACGCATAGGCGACCGCATCGGCGAGCGACATCGATTGACCGCTGTCCCAGGCGCGACTGAAAGTGTTCGTCACTCAGTCCGGCGCGGATGGCCGCGATATCCGTGTTCGAGCACGTCCCGTTTGGACACTGGAAAGGCAATGCCAATCACCGGGCATCGTGCCGCAGCTGCCGCATACAAGCGTGCCGAGCGCTGCCATCTGGGCAGCAGGCACAAGCGATAGATGCCATCCGCTCCAGCCCGTGGGCGATCCGCGATGCGAAGTTGAGATCAACATCGATGGCCAGGCTGTCGCGATAGGCCTCGGCGGCACGCGCGAAGTCGCCGTCTCCGAAATACACGTCGCCGAGAGCAGCCGAGCGCCATCGACGGCCGTGGCCCGGTTCTCGAGCCGTCGGGCCAACTCCAGTGACTCGGTGTACAGTGTGAATGCCTGGCCGGAATCACCGTAGCGCAGGGCCCGTCGCCGAGTTGCGTCAACGCCCTGGCAACGTTCTCCTGATCGCCAAGGTCGCCTGCAGTTGTCAGGAGTTCATTTGACCAGCCGCAGATGGCGCTGATCGTCAGCCAGTTTCGAACGCAATCATCATCAGTGGAATCAGAATCCGCGCGCGGCCTGCATGATCCCCGGTTTCGTCATTGATCGCCAGCGCTTCCTCGCCAAGCGCCTGTGCCCGCGCGATAGTCACCGAGAAAGTGCAGCGACATGCGCAGACGCGGCCAAGCGCCCGACCGCGCGCGGCCGTTCGTTCGCCAGCTTGCGGCAGGCTGAGGAACGCCTGGGTCTGCGTCCAGGCTTCCAGATAGAAGCCGCGAATGTTCCAGAACCACGAGAGGGCTGCGACGAAGCGCAGGCCACGGTCAGCGTCGCCTCGCGCGAGCAGCCAGGCAATCGCTGCCCGGAAGTTGTCATGCTCGCGATCGAGCCGGTTCATCCAGATTGGCTGGTCACGCCAGTCGAGATTCTGGCGCCGCCTCTTCCGCGAGTGCAAGGAAGACATCGGCATGCCGCGACCGCACCGCGTCCATCTCACCGCTTGCGACGAGTTGTTCGAGGGCGAACTGCCGGATCGGCTCAAGCATCATGAAGCGGACTTCCCCAGCGGGTTGGACGATCCGACGCACCAGACTGCTCGCGATCAGCGACTCCATCGCTTCCAGCACGTTCTCGTCCGGCTGGCAAACAGCATCAGCAGCGTCAAGTGTCCAGCCGCCAGAAAACACGGCCAGGCGCCGGAAGAGCGTCTGTTGGCCGTCATCCAGCAGGTCGTAGCTCCAGGCGATCGCGTTGCGCATGGTTCGCAGCCTGACTGGCTGATCGCGTGGGCCACCAGTCAGCAACGTGAGTTGCTGATCGAGGCGGGCGAGCAGAGCGTCCGGCGTCAGGACCCGCACGCGAGCCGCCGCCAATTCGAGCGCCAGTGGCAAGCCGTCCACGCGGTTACAGATCGCCACGATCGATTCGGCGTTCGCGTCAGTCATCGTGAAGGACGTGTCGCTCGCTCGCGCCTGCTCGACGAACAACTGAATCGCGGAATACTCAGCGAGCTTCGTGAGCGACAACGACTGCTGGACGGGCGGAGACGCGAGCGTTGATACAGCGAAGACGTGCTCGCCACGCAGACGGAGCGGAGATCGACTTGTCACCAGGATCCGCAACTGCGCGCACGCCGCCAGCAGCACCGCGATCCCGGGTGCGGCGTCGAGCAGGTGCTCGACGTTGTCGAGGACAAGCAGCAGATCGCGATCCGCGATGAAACGCTGTAAGCGCTGTGCAGGTGACTCGGATGTTGCCTCCCACAGCCCGAACGCGGTCGCAATGGTTGGTAGAACGAGATCCGGACTCGGTGACGGTCGCCAGCTCAACCAGCAGGACACCGTCGGTAAACCGGCCAGCGAGACGATGGGCAACCGCCAGCGCCAACTGTGTCTTGCCGATGCCGCCGGGACCGGTCAGCGTCACCAGCCGGGCACTGGTCAGCAGTTCGCAGACCTCTTCGATCGCGTCGTCGCGACCGAACAGCCGGGTCATCGGCGCGGGCAGTCCCGCACCGTGGGACACACGACGCGTTGACCGGTCAGCCGCCGATGTTGCTTCGAGGAGATGGTGGGCCATCGCCCCACCTCATGTCCGGCGCGGATCTCGAATCTACCAACTCTGTCCCGCCAGTCTAGCACGACCGAACTCGGCTGCCGATCACCAAGGTAGCGGAACCCCGTAGTACGCGCCAACACCTGGCACGAGCGCGGCAAGACGGAATCCTCCAGAAGGGGAAACTGTGCCGTACCCCTTCTGGAGGATCAGCCGGATACGACCGCTAGACGGCTCCCGGCGGCAGGTTCCCACCGTAGCGGGCTTCGAGTGCCTCGTAGCCGAGCAGCCCGAGCAGCACGTCGTAGGGCGGCTGGTTGCCAGGATGATGCTCGAAGCGGGCACGCTCGAAGTACTGGACCGTCAGCCCGTCCTCCTCGAACGCCTCGGTGATCGGGTAGCCGTAGATCATCAGCCCGCCTGCCTGCCAGACCTCACGGAAGCGACCGCAGGCGTTGTGACCGGTCGCGGCGTGGTACTCGCAGCTGCCACCGTCGTCTGGCTGGGCGGCTGGGTGTGCGCCCCCACCCAGTGCCTCGACTCCCAGCAGGCCGAGCAGGACGTTGTATGGCGCGGCATGCTCCGGGTGCAGCTCGAAGCGTTGGCGCTCGAAGTACTGCACCGTCCGGCCATCTTCCTCGAACGCCTCGGTGATCGGGTAGCCGAAGGTGGCCAACCCACCGTGTTGCTGCCAGAAGGTCAGGAAGTCGCCACCGACCGTGTGGCCGGTCTCGGGGAAGTAGTGCCCGCCGGTACTGACGCGGCGCGTGATCTGGCCATAGCTCTCCCAATACGTCAGCTTGGTGGCGATCTCGGGGTCGGTCGGAGCCGGCTGGATGTGGCCATCCGTGTCGATGGCGCGGGTCGTGATCGTGTGCTCGCCGTCGGCTGGTTCGTCCCAGTCCAGGCTCCAGATCGTCCAGGTGAACTCGGTGTCGCCGCCCTCCTCAAGCGTCGCTGGTTGCCAGGCGCCGTCGTCGATGCGTACCTCAAGCGACGCGACCGGACCGCCCCAGGCAACGGCGATGATCGCGGTACTGGCCATCCAGGACCGTGACTTTGGCCGGCGCCGACTTGAGGTTGACCGGGCCGACCGAGGTAAAGCGTGCCAGCTTCATAGCCGTCACGCTCCTCCTCGCGGATCGTCACATAGTCGCGCGCCATGTAGCGGCCTTTGTAGGGTCGGTCGAGGACCTCGATCCGCGAGAGCCACTTGACGTTGGCGATGCCGTACCAGCCCGGCGCGATCAGGCGGACCGGAGCGCCGTGCTCAGGCGGCAGATCCTCCCCATTCATGCCCCAGCAGAGGATGTTGCGCGGGTCCATCGCCTCTTCCAGCGACATGCTGCGCGCGAACTGTTCGGTGAGTGGGAAGTCCCTGACCTCCTCGGGACCGGTCTCGGTGCCCCAGAAGACGACTTCGCTGCCGTCGGGCAACGGACCGGCGTCCTGGAGCAGCGCCGCGAGTGGCGTGCCGGTCCAGATGGCATTGCCGATCAGCCCGAAGTTCCATCCGAAGCCGTGGTTGCCGGAGCACTCGATCGTGAAGGCCACCTCCTGATGTGGACGGGCCTGGAGATCGGCCAGCGAGAGCGTCAGCGGGTGCTCGACAAGCCCATGCACGCCCAGCCGCCAGGTGGTCGCGTCGATCGTGGGTTGGGCGTAGTGCTTGATGGTGAAGAACGCGTCGTTGGGGGTGATCCAGGAGTCGAGGGCTTCCCACGTGAGCAGGTTGCCGGCAATGTCGGGCACCGGATTCGGTCCCGGCTGGTCCAGCCAGGGCAGAACCGCTTCACCGGGCCGGGTCGGGAAGCTGAGCGCGACCGGTCCTGGCCAGACAGTGTGCTGCGGGGCGGCTCGGCTCTCGGCTGCCAGTCACCGGCAGCTTCGAACCGAGCAGCGCCAGC
>CAVXOL010000009.1:0-18660 GCA_963763325.1 uncultured Chloroflexia bacterium | reverse complement strand
GAAGGGGAGTGCGCCATGAGCTGGTCGTTGGAGGGCACGTATTTTGAGAACTGCAACTGTGATGCGCCCTGTCCATGCACCTGGTCGTGGCTCAAGTTGCCCGCCACGCATGAGCGCTGCAACGCGTTACTGGCGTTCCACATCGATCGCGGCACGATCGACGGTGTCGATGTCAGTGACCTGTCGTTCGGGATGGTGCTCGACGCGCCGCCAATGATGGGCGAAGGGAACTGGCGCGTCGGCGTGCTGCTCGACGATCGGGCATCCGAGGAGCAGGCCGGCAAGATTGGGCAGGTGCTCAGCGGAGATCTGGGTGGCCCGCCGGCGATGCTCACGGCGGTCATCGGCGAGATGCTCGGGGTGCAGTCCGTGCCGATCACCTATGAGGACGATGGACGCAAGCACCGCGCGCGATTCGGCGACATGATCGATGTTGAGGTAACCGACATGGTCAACGAGCCGTTTGATGAGCCGGTTCGGATGACCAACATTCCGCATCCGGCCGCCTCGACGTTGACGGTCGCGCCGGGAACGCGCTCGAAGGTTTCCGCATTCGGGATTGAGTTCGACGGGACCGACACCAGTGGCTTCTCGGCTCCGTTCAACTGGTCCGGAGCGTGACGGCCGGGGCGTTGGGCCGCGTTCGAGGACTGACCGGCCTGACCACCGCTATTCTGATCGTCGCCGGTCTTGCCTGGCTCGGAACCGTGATCTGGGCGCAGGACATGGACATCATGCCGGGCACGATGGGCATGTCGCTGCTGGCGTTCATCGTGATGTGGACGCTAATGATGACGGCGGTGATGCTGCCCTCGGCGCTGCCGATGATCACGATCTATTCGAAGACGATTCGCACTGCACGTGGGCCGCGGATAGCGACATTTGGGTCCGGCTACCTGTTGGCCTGGTCGCTGACCGGCGTTCCGGCGTTCCTGCTGGCCTGGACTGCTGGTGAGATCGCGACGGAGTATTCGGGCTGGGCGACGGCCGCGTCGGTCGCCATCTTCGCCTGCGCCGGGATCTATCAGCTGACATCGCTCAAACATCGTTGCCTGCAACACTGCCGCTCGCCGATCGCGAATCTGCTGCACTACGGCAATTACCGAGGCCGGCTGCGCGACCTGCGAGCAGGGGCGCACCATGGGTTCTTCTGCCTCGGCTGCTGCTGGGGGCTGATGTTGCTGATGATCGCCTTTGGCGTCATGAACCTGTTCGCGATGGCTGCCCTCGCCGGCGTGATCGCGATCGAGAAGCAATGGAAGCACGGCGAGCGGTTCGCGCAGGCCGCCGGTGTCGCCTGCCTCGTGTTGGCCGTTGGCGTCATCTTCTTCCCCGACCTTGCTCCAGGTCTCAACGGCGACACGATGACGAGTATGGACGATATGGGGATGTAGCCCTGCCGCGCAGTACATCGCCATCACAACCAATCTGTCGATGGTCGGCTCCGCTACGTTCCACGATAGTAATGGCTAAGTTCCAGGACAGCCCGTCGCGGATGGCCCCCGGCCAAGGCCTGCTGGATCATCTGAGCACATTCGAGGGGGCTGTGCTGCGACGTATCGAGTTCCAGATCGTAGATGGCGTGGGCGTGAACGCGGTCATGGAAGAGCCGCGCCCCGCCCGGTCCGCGATCTCCGCGAACTCGCTCGCGTTGCTCGGCCACCGCCAATGGGAGGCGAAGCCCGACAAACAGCGTGTCAGAAGTGGCCAGCGCGCTGACCGCAGCCTTGAGCGCTCGCGGCTCGAAGAACAGATCGTCGACGACCAGGTTGGCGCCGGCATCGGCCATCGCTGCGATCCCACGATACCGCGCTGCCAGTAGTCGAATCGCGCCTGCTCCCAAGCGCACATCGACCAGTTCACCGGTGCCGTAGGCGACCTCACCGCGATCTGCAACGTCGACGACGACACGCTCGACAGGTTCCCTGTAGATCAGTGTCAGATATTCGGACAGGATCGGATCGCGTTCATCGGTAATCGTCGTGAACTTCGCCGGCAGGTGCGGCGCGTACTCATCGACGCCCGTGTGGAGCCACGGTTCATCCATGATGCCCTGCAGGGCTTTGGCGAGACTGGTCTTGCCCGAACTGGACGTGCCGTTCAGCAGGACGATCGTTCCAGTTGGCATCGCCGCTTGCCCTCGATCCTGCTCAGGTGTCCGTTACGTCAACTTCTGCCACACAACGGGACTGTCCCACTCGAGCCGCCAGTGTCGGTCGCTCCGTGAGTCGCTACAACCCCATCCGCTTCGCCAGGATCTCCATCTGGATCTCGTCGGTGCCGCCGCCGATGCGGAGGATGCGGGCGTCGCGGTAGTGCATGGCGACGCGGGTCTCTTCGATGTAGCCCATCCCGCCGAAGATCTGGACGGCCTTGTCGGCGACGGTGTTGGCGACGATCGCGGTGTGGAGCTTGGCCATCGCGACGACGTCGAGCGCGTCGGGCGCGTCGGCGTCGAGCTTGGCGGCGGCCTGGTAGAGCGACAGGCGGGCGGTCTGGATATCGGTCGCCATCTCGGCCAGCTTGTGGCGGACGGCCTGGTACTTGCCGATCTGGCTGCCGAACGCCTCGCGGTCCTTGGCGTACTGGAGCGCGTCGTCGAAGGCGGCCTGGGCCAGGCCGACGCCCATCCCGGAGAGGGTGATCCGCTCGGTCTGGAACGATGACGCGATCTGGTAGAAGCCGCGCCCTTCCTCGCCGATGATGCGGTCGGCGGGGATGAAGCAGTCCTCGAAGATCAGTTCGCGGGTGTCGGAGGAGTGCCAGCCCATCTTCTTCAAAGGCGCGCCCGACCGAGAAGCCGGGGTCGTCCTTCTCGACCAGGAACATCGTGATGCCGCGATGGCGTTCGGACGGCTCGGTCTTGGCGCCGAGGACGATGTAGTCAGCGAAGCCGCCGTTGGTGATGAAGAGCTTGGTGCCGTTGATCAGGAAGCCACCGGTCGTTTCTTTCGCAGTCGTCCGCATCCCGGCGACATCCGAACCGGCTCCCGGCTCGGTGACGCCGATCGAGGCGATCTTCTCGCCCTTCGTGATCGGGAGCAGGTATTTCTGTTGTTGATCGGGCGTCGCGTACTTCGCCAGGTGCGGCGCGGCCATGTAGGCCGAGACGAGCGGCGTGACGGCGATGCCGCCGGACGCCTTGCCAAGCTCCTCGGAGAAGAGGGCGATCGCCAGCATGTCGCCGCCGGTCCCGCCGGCCTCCTCCGGGAAGCCGAGGCCGAGGAAGCCGTAGCGGCCCATCAGCGGCATCAACTCCAGTGGGAACTGCCCTTCGCGCTCGGCCTGCTCGACCTTTGGCATGACGTGGTCGTTGACGAAGTCGCGACAGACCTGCTGGAACTCGCGATGGATATCATCCAACTCGAACAATCCGCCCGTGCCCGCCGAGACCTCAAGATCGCTGGCCATCTGCCTCCGCCTTTCCGCGCTCTCCGACACCACTGTCGTACCCGCCGCGCCCAACGTCGAGTCGGCATCCGGGGATTCACCGCGTCACGCCGCAAGATGCGTGCGCGTGGCTGTAACTTCATTGTGCTACGGACCTGGTGATGTTGCGAGGGAGTCACGTGAGTTGTATCCTACAGAAATTGTAATTCTGTATCTCGATTGGTGACGACCATGAGCGATTCCACTTCAACAACACGACTCGTCCGACCTCTCCGAGGCGGCCAGATTACGATCCCGGTTGAGTTTCGCAAGCGACTCGGCATCACCGAGTCGACAATGCTCCAGGTACGACTCGATGACGGGGAGTTGCACATCAAGCCGGTGCAACTGAGTGAGACGGCTGAAGGTTCCCCGTGGCTGCAGGAACTGTATGCATACTTCGCGCCTGTACGGCAGGAGATCATTGATCGTGGTATCTCCGAGGATGAAGTCAACGCAGATATCGATGCCGCGATACGGGAGGTACGCGCATTGAGGCGCTCCGCGCGGCGATGAGAGTTGTGTTTGACACTGTCATCATTGTTCGCGGTCTCATCAACCCCTACGGAGTCTGGGGTCGCATCGTGTTCGATCGCGCCAACGAGTACCATCAAGTCGTCTCTCCAGCGATCGTCGCTGAATATCTGGAAGTGATCAGGCGGCCGGCACTGGTTCGCAAGTACCGCAGCGTCGATACTCGCGATCCACATGCCATTCTCTCGTGGCTCGCCCAGGCCGAAGTCATCGAACTGGACAATGTGCCGGCTGTCTCGCGCGATCCGAAGGATGATCCCTTCCTCGCGACGGCTGAGGCAGGCGTCGTCGAGTATCTTGTTTCGGAAGATCGAGATCTGCTTGATATCGGGTCACATGCTGGTATCCCGATTATCACAGGTCAGGCATTCCTCGCTATCCTTGACGCTCAGTAGTGGATCGTCCGTTTGTGAGGACGAGTTCGCTTCGACGATCGTAACGTTGCGAATCGCAGGATGCGTATGACTCGTCCAGACTGTCAACGACAATTTCACCGATTGGGTGTGATACTGATTGCCCTCGGCTTGCTGCTGGCGGCCTGCGGAGGTTCGGCGGATGTCTCTGCGCCGGATGGCATGCTCGCGACGGTGTTGAGTGACCCGCCACCCCAGTTCCCGACTGCGACGGCTGGGACGATCGTCGTGGCGGCGACCGCGACGGTGACGCCGACAGAACCGCTCCCCAGCCCGACCGCGACCGCAACGGCAACGATCACCCCAACGCCGACGCCGGTAGAGCCGACGGCGACGATGTCACCGATCCCGACCGAAGTGGACGACGATCGACCGGTGATCGTCCTCGATCCCGGACACGACCGGATGTTCCCGAGCGCGTTAGGGATCGAGTATCAGGTGAACCTGCGAACGGCGCTGGTGGCGCAGCGAGGCGCTGGAGGCTGCTGGCTATCGCGTCTATCTGACGCGGGAGACGAACGAGTTTGCCTTTCTCGATGACCCGACGCTGCTGCCGCCGAACGGTGACGACTTTCCACGCGGCTTCAGTCATGCCTATGCCCATGCGACGAAGGCGCTGCAATTCGATCCGGACATGGTGATCTCGTTGCACTATAACGGGCATTCAGACCCGAACGTCTCCCGGATGGAGGTCTACTACTGCGAGCTTGGTGGGCCGCAGAACCTGATGTTCGCAGAGATTGTTCGTGACGAACTGGTCGTCGCGCTCAACTCGATCGGCTTCGATCCGCCCTCGACCTGGATCGGCGAAGACCTGTCGGTTGCGCGCGGGAACCGTCATTTCCCCAGCCTGGGCAACCTCTACGATGCGCCGCGAACCTGGCTTGGCAATCGTTTTGATGGCATCCCAGTCGTCTTGACCGAGCCGCTCTACCTGACGAACGCGACCGGCTTCGCGCTGCTGGAAGACGACGCGACCCACGAGGCGATCGCCGAGGCATACGTCCGCGCGGCCAACCGCTACTTTGGGCGCTGATCAGACTTCGATTGGCGCTTCGGGAACGATGCGGTTGGCGTTGAATGTACCGGGGAACGTCGCCAGGAGATTCCCTGCCGGATCAGCGATTGTGAAGACGCCCTTGCCGTCAAAGGTCTCCCCGTCAGGGCCGAGCGTGATCGTCGCGCGGGCGGTTACTGTGCCGAACAGGACTCCATGGCCGTAGGATCCCAGACCGACGAAGGTGACGATGGCGGAGTCCGGGCCTGTCTCCTTCCAGGCGCCATGTCCCGAACTGGCGAAGACCGGCCCGTCAGCGATCGGCGGCGTCACGACCGGGTGTTCAGCGGTCACGACCGTCCCATCGGCTCCGACGGTCGCCAGCGCGAGGGTTGGTGGTCCATCCTCCTCGAAGAATGTCATCAGCCACGAGCCGATGAATCCCTGTCGATCTGTCGTCGCGGTCGGGGTGTGGGGTATCAGCTGGCGAGCGTTCATCTCGTCTGACTCCATTTCTCGTGCGTGCAGTTCTACGCGGCGGCAGCAACTGACAACCGTTGCCGCCGGTGCGCCTGGCTCGCGATGCGGTTGGCAATGTAGTCGGCATCCCGTCCTACACCACCGATCAGTGGTGAGGCGAACGAGTGCATGAATGGCAGTCCCACGAAGTAGAGACCAGGCAGAGTTGGGACGATGCCGCGCTTCTGGAGTGGCCAGCCATCATCGCCGATGACCGGTAGCTTGATCCAGTCGTAGTCCTGACGGAAACCCGTGCACCAGATGACGTTGGTCACGGAAAGGACACGGCCGTCAGCGAGCAACGGCAGGCCATCCCGCACGCCGACTGTTCGAACGTAGATACGCTCGACGCCTGCCGCCGCCAGGTCGGCCGGCTTGACGCGCTCCAATGGTGCTCCACGGTCGCGCATGTACGGGCGGGCCTTGCGTCCGAGTGGCGAGTTCAGCGTCAGGATGTGGTTGGCGGCGAACCAGAAGACGCGATCGAAGGCCTGCGCAGCTCGGCTGTCAGGGTGAACCGGTATCTTCCCGGTGTCGCGGCCTGAGAGCAAGATCTGGTGCGCGTGCGCGATGTCCTTGGCGATCTCCGCGCCCGAGTTGCTGGCGCCGACGATCAGAACGGAACCCTCCTGCAACTGCGCGGGGTTGCGGTACTCGCTGGAGTGGAATTGCCTGATCTCCGGATCGAGATCGGCTGCGAAGTCCGGCACTCGCGGGAGTCGGTAGGCGCCGGTCGCGATCACGACCTGGGGTGCCTCGAAGGTCCTGGCGTTGGATTCCGCGCTGTATCCGTTGTCCGTTCGCGAGAGACATTCCACACGAACACCGCTCCGTACCGGCAGGTTCATCCGATTGGCGTACATTTCGAGGAAGTCGGCGACATCGTCTTTGCTGGGGAACGAGTGCGGGGGCGCAGGGAAGGGAGCCCCCGGCAGGCCGTCGTAGCGGGCGGGAGAGAAGACGCGAAGTGTGTCCCAGCGCTCGCGCCAGGCGTCACCGATGCGGTTGCTGGCGTCGAGGATCACGAACCGCAGCTTGTGCCGGGCGAGGTGGTATCCGGTGGCCAGCCCGGCCTGCCCGCCGCCGATGACGACGACATCATACTGCTCAGGCTCGCGCTCGCCGCGCATGGCCCGATCTCCGTCGATCGACTTTCGGTTCAACGTCGTCGTCATCTTGCGCTCCATCTCGGTTGGTACGGGCAGAGTGATGAGTCTACGAGGCTGTCACGCTGGCGGTCTCTGCCAGTGCGGGGATGACGCCGAGCTGTTGCAGCATTCCCAGGCTGTCGAGATTCGTCCAACCCTCGACGATTTTGCCGTTCGCAATACGGTTGATGGTGATGCCCGTCACGATTCCGGGCTTGCCGGTGGCAGGTATGCCCTGGTACGTGCCGAGGTGAGTCGCGCGCGCTGTCCAGCGGGTCACGACTCGATCGTTCTCGGCGATCTGATCCTCGATCGTGAAGTGGATATCAGGGAACGCCTCGCGCAGCATCGCGAAGTAGCGCTTCACGCCTGCCGGCCCGTGGTTCTCCAGCGGCGGCTGATGCCCGACGAAGTCATCGGCGATCAGTTCATCGACGACATCGAAGTTTCCACCATTCCAGACTTCCTCAATTCCACGACGCATGAGCGTCTGGTTCTGCTCAGACATGGAGCTTCTCCACTTCTATCGAAACCGACGACAGACTGAATCTTCTTGCAGCGTATGGAATTGACAGCACGCCGGCATGCCCCGGACGGGGTAGTCGAGTGGGGTAATTGGTAGGAGCGTCGAGGAGGACGCGGGGCGGCTGCCGCTAGTCCAGCAGCCCCAGCGCTCGTGCCCGAGCGACGGCTTCGGTACGGGTGCGAGTGCCGAGCTTGCTGTAGATGTTGCCGGCGTGCTTCTTGACTGTTTCGGGGGAGATGAACAGCCGTTCGGCGATCTCGGCGTTCGTCAATCCGGCCGCGATCAGGGAGAGCGTCTCCTGCTCCCGGTCGGTTAGCGGTTCAGGAAGGGCCGGCTCATCGGAGGCGGGACTGCCGCAGGCAGCCAGCAGCGATGCAACATAGCGCGGCATCATCCCGCGCGAGTGGGCTTCCTGGAGCATCCGAGCCATCGACTGGCCGAGGTCGGCGAAGAGGCGCAGGTAGCCTTCTGGTTCGGCCAGCCGCAGGGTCTGCTCCAGCGATGTCAGCGCGTCCGAGCGCTCGCCGCGCCGCCAGTACGCGAGCGCCTGCAACGCCATCGCCTCAATCTGGATACCGACCCGGCCCTCCACCCGCGCGGACTGGACCAATGGCGCGAGCAACTCCAGTGCCAGCCCAACCGACGGTGCATCGCCTTTGACGATCAGCACGCGGGCCGTCGCCATTTGAGCAATCTCTGACTCCGGTCGTTGTTGGATCGTTTCATCCGACTGCATGCGGTCGGACCAGTTAACAGCGGCCCTGAGCCGGTCCTGTGTCAGCCAGAGTTCGAGCTGGAGGCGCTCAAAGCGGCTCGTCCACTCGGAGGGAGGAGTGCCAGTAACGTGTGGACGTGCATCCTCCAGGTAGCTGGCCGCCGCAGCGATGTCGCCGTTCGTCAGGTGAATTCGACCCGCGAGCAGATAGCCGACAACCAACGTCCGGGTATCGCCGCTGAGTTCGGCACGTTCCAGCCCACGCGACACGTGATGCCAGGCGTCAACCAACTCGTTCCATTCATAGAGGAGTTCGCCAAGTCGCACGTAGACCCAGCCGATAATGGGTAGAGGAACTCGACCCCAACTCTCGGGCTCCTGGATAGCCGCCAGCGCCCGATACCAGAACCCGGCAGCATCCTGAAGGCGACCTTGACGCAGGTCGAGGTCAGCAAGCGCACCGAAGACATGTGGTGACAGGATTGGGAAGGTGGGTGATTCGGCGTGGTTCAGTACGGTTCGGTAGGCGGCTTTCGCTTCTTCCCATCGACCGTTCCTGCGGTAGGTATCGCCGAGCGCGTGATAGATGTCGACTCGGAATGACAGGTCATCACTCCGTAGGTCCTGAAGTGCCCGGATTGCGAGTGACTCGGCCCGCTCTACGTCGTTCTGAATGCACGCCACAAAGCATCGAATGGCGGTAACGCGTGCCAACTGCGAGCGTATGTCCGCCATTTCTGCCGAAACCAGTTGATGCTCGACATCGTCCACGCGGCGAAGACAGGCATCGATCTCGCCCGAGAACGCGAGCAATCCTGCCTGGGCCAGGCCGAAGACTGGGTAGGCAGCGTACCAGGCTGCCGGAAGCGCGTTGAGCCATCGCTGGAGAAGCTTGAACTCGCCAGCGTGAAGCAACACG
This sequence comes from uncultured Chloroflexia bacterium, assembly GCA_963763325.1. GTDB lineage: Bacteria > Chloroflexota > Chloroflexia > Thermomicrobiales > CFX8 > JBBECJ01. The sequence continues at coordinate 9,460 of CAVXOL010000009.1, read as the reverse complement.
AAAATGTACCGCTCGCAGACACGGATCATGAGATTGAGATCGGCGCCAGTCAGCGCATGGTCAAAGGCTGGTTCCGGTAGATCCTGTTCCAGATACCAGACGCTCGCTCGGTAGTGGAGTCCGGCGACTTCGTCGGGGAAATGTCGCCGCAACTCGTCACGTAGGAAATCGGCAAATAGCCGGTGATAGCGGTACCACTCGCGGTTGTCATCGAGCGGGAACAGGAACACATTCTCGCGCTCCAGTGTCTCCAGCATCGGCTGCCCATTCGCGTTGCCAGTGACGGCGTCGCAGAGCGGGGCGGAGAGGCGATCGAGGATGCTGGTCCTCAGCAGGAATTCGCGTCGATCGTCGGGCTGCTGGGAGAGTACGTCCTGGGCGAGGTAATCGGCGATGAAACGGTGCCGGCCACTGACAAGACGATCGACGTTTGGTTGCGGATTGCGACGCAGGGTCAGAGCAACCATCTGCGTCCCGGCGATCCAGCCCTCCAGTTGGGTGTGGAGGGACGCAATGGCTTCGCTGTCCAGATCCAGCCCCATCTCGTGGTTCAGGAATCGATCCAGCTCCTCGACACGAAACCGCAGATCTTCGGCGTCCAGCTCGGCCATCTCACGCCGAGCGCGGTAGCGAGCCAGTGGCAGCGGCGGTTCCCCACGACCGGCCAGGACGATATGGACTGAAGGCGGTAGATGATCGAGCAGAAATGCCATCGATTCGTGAATCGCGTTATCGTCGATCAGGTGGTAGTCGTCGAGGGCGAAGACGATCTGGCCAGGAAGGTGACTGGCGACGTTGACGAAGGCCGTCAGGACGGCTTCTCGATCCGGCATCAATGCGCCGAGTAGAACGCCAAGCGGGCTGTCAACGACGCCGGGGAGCGCGTCGTCCCAGGCGGTCAGCAGATAGCGGAAGAACCGCTCGATGTCGTTGTCCTCCTCGCCAAGCGACAGCCAGGCGACTGGCAGGCTGGTGGAACGGGCCCAGTCCGCCAGCAGGGTCGTCTTGCCGTAGCCGGCCGGGGCCGAGATCAGGGTGAGCTTGTGGCGCGGGATGGTGTCCTCAAGTGCATCGACCAGCCAGTCGCGCCGCACGATGTGATGTGATCGAGGCGGGATCCGCAGCTTGGTTGACAGCAGTTCGGAAGCCATCGGGCCACCCGCCATCTCATGCTGAACCGTCGCGTCTTTCCACTATACGCTCCCGCGTAAAGTCCGCTCTCACGATTGAGCGTCCGTGTGAATCTCCCGCGCGACGCGCAGGCCGGACTCGATCGCGCCCTGGATCCAGGCGTGGGCGAGCGAGGTGTGCTCGCCCGCGAAGTGGATGCGGCCTTCCGGCTGGACGATCAGGTCGGTGGAGCAGCGTCTGCTGGCCGGGGTCGAAGAGGGCGAAGGCGCCGCCCGCGAACTCGTCGTCGTGCCACATCTTGGACGTGCCGACCTCGAACGCCTCGATCGCTTCGGGATGGATGCGCGACAGGTTCTCCAGCGCCTGGCTGACGCGGTCGGCTGGCGTGAGCGAACCCCAGCGCTGGGCGTCCTCCGACCAGGTGTAGCTGGCGAGGACGACGCCGCGGCCGGTCTCGGCGCTGTGGTCGGGGTAGAAGGTGACGCGGATCGGCAGGTCGGTGAAGGTGCCGCCGCCGAAGATGCCGTCGACCTCTTCCCAGAAGCGTCGCCGGAACTGGAGCAGAATCTTGGCCGAGGCGTCGTAGTGAAGTTGGCGGATCGCGCGCTGCTTGCCGCGTGAGAGTTCCGGCAACACCTCCACATGACGCAGGACAGGGAACGGAACCGTCACGACCAGCTTATCGCCGGTGACGCTGAAGCGCCCGCCGGCCGTCTGGTAGTGGATGGTGACGGTATCAGGCGATTGTTCGATCGCGATCATTCGGGCGCCGAAGCGGATGCGGTCGCGCAAGGCCGGCAGGAACGCACGCGGCAGATGGTCCATTCCGCCGACGAGCTCGACCATGTCGGTGTAGTAGCGGCCGGCCTCCTCGCGCAGCAGTTCCAGGAAGGAGGCGTTCATCAGCGCTTCCTGGTCGGCCAGCAGGCCGAACATCTCGATCGGCGCTTCCGACCAGTTGTTGGCCTCCAGGAACTCGCGGGTCGAGTAGGCGTCGTACTCGTGGACGATCTCCTCCCAGGCCGTGGCGGGATCAGTCGCCAGCCGGTCGAACAGCGGCTGAAGGGCCGTCGTCCAGAGGTGACCGTGGGTGCGTCCCACGCTCGTGCTCGGCGACCTCAAAACCGAGGCAGGCAGGGTCGGCGGCGACCTCCGATACGCGCCGCTTCTGACCGTGGAGATAGACCCAGCCGTTGGGGTTGTCCATCGTGAAGTCGGCGGTCGGCAGCTTGAAGTGGTTGATGTAGGCCATTGTCAGATCGTGCGAGCGGGGAATCCGCATCGCGCCGGCCTCGGCATACAGCCCATCGCTGAACGGCTCGCGCAGCGTGTAGACGCGCCCGCCGACCCGCTGTTGCGCCTCCAGGACAACCGGCTCGTGTCCAGCCCGTTGCAGTTCATAGGCCGCCACCAGCCCAGCCATCCCCGCTCCGACGACGATGACGCGCTTGCGCGGGCCACGCGTCTCCGGCAGGCCGTTGTCGATGATCGCTCGCAGGTTGGCATCACTAATAGACATCGGGAATCTCCTGATTACTGGCTACTATGAACCGTATGTCTATCGTAGCCGGTCGGATGACGTTGGCGAGATTGTTGACCGGCTGAAGGCTGGAAGCAGTGTAGTATGCTGGTGCTTCAGGTGATGATCGCCAGCCTCGTCGTTTTCATGTGTTCTTGCATCAGGTCCGGCACTGGCGCGGAAGCGCCGTTGGGTCACCACCGAAGGGATGACGCGGTGCTATCGTCGGAGACGCTGTTGCGACAGCGGTATCGTCTGGAGCATCCGCTCGGCCATGGCGGCATGGCGACGGTCTACCAGGCGCGTGACGAGGTGACCGGTCATCCGATCGCCGTCAAGCTGGTGCTGGCGGAGAGCGAACCAGCCCGGCTGGCCTTCGAACGCGAAGCCCATCTTCTCGCGCAACTGGACCATCCGGCACTGCCGGCGGTTATCGATCACTTCAGCGATGGTGCCTCCCACTACCTTGTCATGAGCTTTGTGCCTGGCGCCGACCTGGCCGAGCAACTGGCTCGCCGCGCCGAGCCGTTTTCTCCAGAGATCGTTCTGGACTGGGCCGATCAGATTCTCGATCTGCTGGGCTACCTCCATAACCGACAGCCACGGGTTATCCATCGCGACATCAAGCCGGGTAACCTCAAGCTGGGGGCTGATGGAAGGATCGTCCTGCTCGACTTCGGCCTGGCGAAGGGGCTGTCCGACTCGGAAGCGGTCAGCCTGGCCGGCTACACGGTCTCGTACGCGCCGCCGGAGCAGTTGCGTGGCGATGGCACCGAGCCGCGCAGCGATCTGTACGCGCTGGCGGCGACACTCTACGAACTGCTGACCCGCCGCAGGCCGCCCGATGCCTTGCAACGCGAGGCAGCGGTTGTTGATGGCCAACCAGACCCGCTCGTGCCGGTGCATGTGGTCGCTCCAGCCGTCCCGGCGGCGGTGGCGGCGGTCATTGGCCAGGCGCTGGCGTTGCGACCGGGCGGGCGTCCGGCGACGGCGCGGTCGATGCAGGTCGCGCTGCGGGAAGCGGCCAGCGGGCCGGTAACAGTCCTGGCTCCGGCGGTTGATGCGCCGCCTGGATCAGGCATGGCGCGACGGCCGACCGGCACGGTCGCGTTTCTTGCGACCGAACTGGCCCTGCGGGAGCCTGCGCCAGTCGCGGCACTGGCCCGTCATGACTCGTTGTTGCGTGCGGCGGTCGATGCCCATGATGGCTTTGTCTTTCGAAATGATGAGTCTGGGCTGTCAGCGGCCTTTGCTACCGTTGAGGCGGCGCTGGCTGCCGCGCTCGATGCTCAGCGCGCATTCCGGGACGAGTCGTGGGGCGACGCTGGTCCGCTGACGGTGCGCATGGCACTCCAGGCCGGCACGTCGACGCTGGTCGGTGATGAGTACGTCAGCGCCGTCCTGCCACGGCTGACGCGGCTGCTGGCGGCTGGTCATGGTGGCCAGATTCTCGTGGCTCGAGCGGTCCAGGAGCTGTTCGGTGGCAGGTTGCCTGCCGGGATCGGCCTCCATGACCTGGGCAACCACCGGTTGCCCGATCTGGCCGAACCGGAGCACGTCTATCAGGTCGTCGCCGCCGACCTGCCGGCCGACTTCCCGCCGCTCGTCAGCCGCGAGGTGCGCTCGACCGGGCTGCCGTCGATGGCGACGGCGCTGGTTGGCAGGCAGAACGAGATTGCCCGGCTCGGACAGCAGCTGCGGCAGCCGTCGGTGCGGCTGGTCACGCTGACCGGCCCCGGCGGAACCGGCAAGACGCGGCTCGCGCTGGCGGTGGCCGAGGCGATGCTGGATGACTTCGCCGATGGCGTCTACTTCGTGCCGCTCGCGGCCATCCGTGACCCGACGCTGGTCGTTGCCGCGCTCTGCCAGACGCTCGGCGTCCGTGAGGGTCCGGGGCAGTCGCTGCAGGACGCGTTGCACGCCGAACTGCGCGACCGGCAGGTGCTGCTGGTGCTCGACAACGTCGAGCAGGTGATGGCGGCCGGGGCGTCGGTGGCCGATCTGCTTGGCGCGTCGCGGCATCTGAAGGTGCTCGTCACGAGCCGCATCCCGTTCCGTCTGGACGGCGAGCACGAGTTTGCCGTGCCACCGCTGGACTATCCGACGACCGAGCGGCTGCCGCCGCTGGCCGAGGTCGCGCGCTACCCGGCGGTCGAGTTGTTTGTCGCACGGGCGCGTTCAGCGCAGAAGTCGATTTCGCGCTGACGGCCGACAACGTCGCGGCGGTCGCCGGTATCTGCGCCCGGCTGGACGGCCTGCCGCTGGCGATCGAGTTGGCGGCCGCCCGCGTCAATCTGTTCTCCCCTGCCGAGCTGCTGGCCCGGCTCACGCAGCGACTGCCGGTGCTGACGGCCGGTCGGGGCGATCTGCCGGCCCGCCAGCAGACGCTGCGGGCGACGCTGGCCTGGAGCTATGACCTGCTGGCTCCATCCGAGCGGCGGCTGTTCGCGCGGCTGGGCGTCTTCGTCGGCGGCTTCGACCTGGAGGCGGCCGAGGCGATCTGCGCGACGCCCGACGACACTGGCCTGGGCGTCGTCGCCGGGCTGGCGGCGCTGGCCGAGCAGAGCCTGCTCCGGGCCGACGCGCACGCCGGACGGTGAGGCCCGCTACTCGATGCTGGAGACGGTGCGCGAGTATGCCGCCGAGCGGCTGGCCGCTGGCGACGACGAAGCCGGCCATTCGCCAGCGCCACGCCGAGTACTTCCTGGCGCTGGCCGAGGCCGGCGACGCCGCGATCGCCGGGCCGAGCGGCGGCGCCTGGATGGCGCGGCTGGCGACCGAGCACGACAACCTGCGGGCGGCGCTCGGCTGGCTGAGCGGCCAGCCCGAATCCGAGACGGGCGCTGCGGCTGGCCGCCGCGCTCTGGCGCTTCTGGCAGGTCCAGGGGCATCTGACCGAGGGCCGCGGCTGGCTGGAGCGGCTGCTGGCCGACAGTGACGGGCCGCCGACGATCGGCGCGGGCGCGGGCGCTGGTCGGCGCGGGCGCGCTGGCCTGGCGCCAGCAGGACGCGGCGCGGGCGCGAGACGTCTGGAGCGAGGCGGTCGTCGCCTGCCGCGCGACCGGCGAGACGGCCGGGCTGGCGACGGCGCTCAAGCATCTGGGGCTGATGGCGCTTGCACGGCCAGCCGCCCGACCCGGAGCGAGCGCGCCTGCTGCTGGAGGAGAGCCTGGACTTGCGGCGCTCGCTCGGCGACCGCGATGGCGTCGCCTCGTGCCTGAACGACCTGGCGGTGCTGGCGATCGAGCAGGGCGAGTTCGCCGAGGCGGAGCGGCTGCTCGAAGAGAGCCAGGCGACTCTGCCGGCGCTTGGACACCAGTACGGCCTGAGCTTCGTCCTCAACAACCTGAGCCTGGTTGCGCTGGAACAGCAGCGACGACGCCCGGGCGGCGGCGCTCATCAGGGAGAGCCTCGGCGCTGGCGCGCGCGCTGGGCAGCCGCGAGAGCCTCGGCTGTGTGCTGGACCGCCTCGCCTGCCTGGCAGCGGCACAGTCACGGGCTGTCCAGGCCGCGCGGCTCTTTGGGGCGGCCGAGGCGCAGCGCGACGAGATCGGCGGTGCGCTGATGCACGCCGAGCGACTGACCTTCGAAACGCATCTGGCGCTGGCGCGTGCCCAGCTCGACCCGGCGACCTGGGAGGTGTTGCTCGCCGAAGGGCGGGACCAGCACGCCGACGCGCTGATTGATGTCGCGGTGGCAGACCTCTCGACGACCTGAGCATTCGGTTGGTTCCCCGCTCCTGTAAGCCAAGCTGTGAGTGAACTGTATGGTGCTTTACAGCCGGTCGCCTAGTCTGTGATGTAGTGTGGACTGACAACGTGAAAGGCGCTGGAGCATGACGACATTACGACGCACGACGCTGGCGCTCGTCCTGATGGCGACGCTGTTCGCCGGGACCTGCCGGCTCGCGGCCCGCGGCAGCACAGACCTACTACTGCAACGGTCTGCGGCGACGCTTGTCGGCACCGACCTGCCCGACAACATCATCGGAACACCTGGGAACGATGTGATCGTCGGGCGGGGTGGCGACGACACGATCGCTGGCCGTGGCGGGATGGACACCATCTGTGGCGGCACCGGCACCGACCTCATCCACGGCAACGGGGAAGAGGACTGGCTGTACGGTGGCGACGGCACCGCGACTCCTGGTGATGGCAACGACACTCTGCTTGGCGGGACGGAAACGATCACCTGGTGGGCGAGTGGGGCAACGACATCTTGCGCGGCCAGGGTGGGATCGACCAGGCCTTCGGCGGCCCCGACAATGACCTGATCCACGGCGGAGCCGACCGCGACTACGTTCACGGCCAGGAAGGTCACGACATCGTCTATGGTGATGATGGTGACGACTGGGTCTACGGCGAGGACTTCGACGATCAACTCTATGGTGGCCCAGGCATCGATCATCTCTTCGGCGGCAACGATGACGACCCGCTCTACGGCGACGACGACCGCGACTTCCTCGATGGCGATGCCGGCAACGACGTGCTCAACGGTGGCTTGGAGACGATGAACTCGATGGCGGTACCGGGCACGACATCCTGCTCGGAGAAGACGGCAACGATACGCTGTTCGGTGGTGACGACGACGATCTGCTCGATGGCGGCTACGGTGACGACACCCTTGACGGCGGCCGGGGCAACGACCAGCTCGACAGCGGTATCAACGGTGTCGACACGTTGCTCGGCGGCGAGGGCGACGATGAACTGACCAGCCGTGATGCCACGCTGAGACAACACCTGCGACGGCGGTGGCGGGACCAATCGGCTGCTGGAGAGAGTGTCTGCCTGAGCCAGAGCAACATCGCATCGACCGGCGACCTCGGCAGCTACCTCGTTGGCCGGTTGTCTGATACCGTCGTATGTCCGGCGGCTGCCGGCGACGGGAGAGACGTTCTTCTTCATGCCGTCTGGGCGGCCTGGACCCCAACAGCCAACACGCCTGGCAGGTGTTGAGCGGCGGCTGTGCCCCAACGGGACTGCCGCCGAGCAATCCGGACGCGGTGACGGGATACCCGCTGATCACCGCCGATGCCGACGGTAATGCGTTCATCGCGGTCACCTTGCCAGGGACGATTGACGTTACTCCATCGACGGGTGGTTTCGTCATTCGAGTACTATGCTGATGCATCGACCAGTTCCGCCCCGACCGACTGCGCCTGATCTGGGACATCCCGGAGTACGAGCCGTCAGGTCGAGCCACTGGTGGTAGCTCCAAGGGGCGTCCGGACAGCGATGGCGTTACAATGACGGCATGGATGCCGCGCCTGACCTGTCCGCGACGCCCCATCTGGTCGCCCTCCAGCCGGATGTGCAGCCGGCCGAGTTTCTGCTGACCGACGACGGCTGCACCTTCGGGCGTGCCTCGACCTGCGCCATCGTCGTGCCCCGCCCGCTCGTCTCTCGGCTGCATGCGCAGATCGAATGGGTGGGTGGGCACTTCTATCTGCGCGATCTGGGCAGCGTGAACGGCACCTACGTCAATGGCCAGCGGCTGCACGAGCCGCAGGCGCTCGTCCACCACGATCTCATCGGGCTGGGCGACGCGACCGCGCTGCTGAGCTTTGTCGATCCCGACGCGACGCAGATCTCGGCCGGCCGGCTGCGCTACGACGCCCGCCAGATGCGCTTCTACCTCGACCAGCAGCCGGTCGATCTGACCCCCCTCCAGTTCCGGCTGCTGCTCCACCTTTTGCAGAATCGTGGCCAGGTCTGCTCGCGCGAGCAGTGCGCCGAAGCGATCTGGGGGCCGGACTACACCCCCGGCAACGACGCCACCCCGCTCGACCGCCTGATCAGCACCACCCGCCAGGCGTTGCGTCAGATCGACCCCGACGCGCACATCATCGAGACCCGTCCTGGCCTCGGCTACCAACTCTCCGACGACGCCTGACCCCAGCACACACCACCTTACACAGCGTGGTTTCACGAACCTGCCGATCGGTCCTCCACGGAATTGCAGGCGATCTGGAGGTCGTGGTCGTAGTGCGGTGACAGCCTGACCTCCAGACTGCATTCAGAGCAGCGTTGCTCTACGGGGTCGAATGTTCGGCCCGACAGACTCAACGTAGGAGGACACGATCATGGGACGAGAGTTCTGCTCGCGGAACTTCGCTGCGGCAAGCGCGCTGGTCTTCGGGCTGGTAGCGAGTTGGCTGACGGTCGCTCCAGCCTCAGCCGCGGTTGTCTACTTCTGCGACGGCCAGCAGGCGACGATCGTTGGCGACAACAACGCCAACGTGATCTTCGGCAACATGTACGGCCCAGATGTCATCGTTGCTCTCGGTGGCAACGACGACGATCTACGGCTTCGGAGACGACGACATCATCTGCGCCGGTACTGGTAACGATATCGTCGAAGGCGGCGACGGCGACGACCTGATCTTCGGCGTCGAAGGAGACGACACGATCGACGGCGACTCCGCCGTCGCGGGCGCGTCCGGCGCTGACGTCATCCACGGCGGCCCCGGCGCCGACGTGATCGCCGGCAATGCCGGCGCCGACACCATCTACGCCGACGACGGAAATGACACGGTCGACGGTGATGCCGGCAACGACATCCTGTTTGGCGGCGAGCAGAACGACACCGTCAACGGCGATGGCGGCGAAGACGAGATCCGCGGCAATGGCGGCGACGACACGCTCAACGGCGGCCCCGGCGAAGACGAGATCTACGGCTTTGCCGGCGACGACACCATCGACGGCGGCGACGACGGGGACACGCTCTGGGGCGGCGACCAGTTCAGCGTTGGCAGCGGCGACGACACGATCTTCGGTGGTGAGCTCAATGACGACATCTACGGTGAGGACG
>CAVXOL010000008.1:0-20141 GCA_963763325.1 uncultured Chloroflexia bacterium | reverse complement strand
CGATATGGAACGAACGGTGAGAATGAGGGTGCTGAATTGAAGAATCGATTCGGTCGTCGCCGCTTGACGGGACAGGGTCTCGTCGAGTTTGCCCTCGTTGCCCCAATCTTCTTCCTGATGTTGATTGGCGTCATGGAGATGGGACGACTGCTCTGGATGAACCATGAGTTGACCAACGGAACCCGCGAGGCCGCACGGTATGCGATGGTGCATGGCTCTGAAGCATCATCGTGCGTGACGCTTGCTGCTCTCACCCAGGAGATTGAGGATCATACAAGCGGCCTGCAACCAGGACGACTGAGTCCGGGTCCTGACACCGGACCGTTCTCGCCATGCCCTGCGCCGGGATCGACATTCGTCGTCGAGTATGACTACGACTTCGATCCAATGGTTGGCATAATCCCCGGGCTCAGCAGCCTCAATCTCTCAGCTCGCAGCGAGGTCATCATTCAACACTAGACGTTGCAGTGCCGCCACAGGCGTAAAGCTGTCACGTCAGCGCGGCCACAGCCTCCGGCGTCCTGCCTCTGGCGTTGAAACCTCCGATCCGCGGCTCTTGCGCAGATCTTCGAGCAAACCTCTTAGCGCGGTCGAATCGATCTGTCGATCGACCAGTGTCTCTTTTTGAGACTCCTTTGACATGAAACCCGGTCGATGTCTGGATCAGCACGACGTCGTGCCAGCCGGTTCGATCGAGGAGCAGGCCGATGCTACGCAGCACGTCCTTGTAGCGCACTCGCTCACCGTCGATTGATATGGACGGCAACAGCGACCCTACTGGCAGTTCGGCTCCGCGCCTTTCGATCGCCTGGTCCAACAAGGTCTCAAGATCGTCATCGTTGAACAGGAACGACTGTGGGACGTATCCGGTGCCTGTCTCACCGGTGCGGATACTCCCACCCTTGACGATAAAGCCTTCGGGCGTCTCAACCAGCGTCAAGTCACGAAACAATGACGAATCAAGGAAGTGCCCAACGGCACGGAGAATGTCTCATATCGAATCCGATAACGACCAGATGCGTCTAGCACGATGACCTTCTTTCGGCGACATCCTACGTCGGCGGCGGGCCGCATGGGCCTTCAAGATCCGCGACGATTAATGAACTGGGACGTGAGATAAGTCTAGCAAAGCGTGACGATCGGTAAGCAAGGCAATTGGATTGCGCGAACCTACGGAATCGACGAACGGCTATCCGATTTCTGGGACCAGGTACCTCCAGAAATCATGACTTTTGCGTTACAGAAGATTCCCAGCTTGGATCCATACAATCGGTAAATGACATGACATGATGACCAGTCGACCAGATCGCCGAATATGCGCTCCCAACTGGGTTCGATGGGATGAGCTTTGGTTCTGGGCGATTCATCCGCAATGAAGGACGGCGAAGATGCGCTGGATTCGTCACTCGGCGACCACAACCGATCAGCGGAAACGGTCCGCATCGAGCGGACAGGTGATGGTCATCTTTGCGGCAGCGGCACTCGTCCTTGTAGGGTTCGTAGCCCTCTCCGTTGATGCCGGGTTCCTGATGGCCGAACGACGCCAGGCCCAGAGCGCCGCCGACGCCGGCGCACTGGCTGCGGCAACCAACGTACTCCGCAATAAATCGCTAGCCATCGTCCAGAGTGCAGGCCAGACCTATGGCGCCGAGAATGCTGACGTTCCACAGAGTAACGTCGCGATCAACTGGCCGCCGTCATCGGGTACCTACGCTGGAAATCCCAAGTATGTGGAAGCGATTGTTACGAAGCCGGTCGATATTCTTCGTCGGCGCTGTCTACAGCGGAGATTGGGAGGTCACCGCGCGTGCCGTGGCAGGAGTCGAGCCATACCCTCGGCCGTACGCTCTCCTCGCCCTTGATCCGCCGGGCATGTACATTAATGGCACGACCTCCGTCTACGTCGAGGGCGGTAGCGCGATGTCCAATAGCAATATCAACTAAAGTGGCGGCGGCAACATCTTCTTCGCTGATGGGTCAATCGACGCAGCCGGAACGATCAGCGGCAACGCCAATTGGAGCGCAGCCGAAGGGATCAATCCGAATCTACACCGATTCCCACCCGCTCGTTGGGACACCGATACCACCAAAAGGAACCACGATCACCAGTGCAATGCTGACGGCAGCAGGCTTTACGGTCTCGGGACCAAAGTGGGTCTGTAGCGCAACCTGCACCTTGCCGGCTGGATCTATCACCATACCAACATCACCCCGCGTACGATCGAAGCGGGCGGCACCGTGATCCTTGCGCCGGGAATCCACTTTTTTGATGGGAACATTTCCCTGAGTGCCAGTAGTACCAGTTCGTGGATCCGGGGCACGGATGTGCTCCTCTATTTTACCGGTAACTCAGCGTTCACTCCGAAAAACAGCAACGTCGAACTAACTACCCCGGAAAGTTCGCCATACGCGGACGGTATCGACGGGATGTTACTTTGGATCGCAAACTGCTCAACGTTCGACACCCAGGGAAACGGTGTGTTCAGTGTTGAGGGTGTGATCTACGCTCCATGCTCGCATGTCGAACTCCACGGAACACCAGGTGGGGTCGGCATCCAGGTCATCGTTGGCGACCTTGTGATCAAAGGGACATCTGAATTCCGCATCCTCTATCGCGAATATGTCAAGATGGACAAGCCCAGGGTCTGGTTGACCGAATAGCCCGATCATCAGCTATTGTTACCAACGAGACACAGCACCCAGTGGCCGCTCGGCGTTCATGCCGAGCGGCCACTGGGTCTTACCTCGAGCAGCAGCTACTGAAGTACCTCGTTCAGTCAGCGGATTCCGTCTCCTGAGCATCCGAACATCGTTGGACTCTGCCGGATAACCCGATACGTTCCATGACCTATGTCCCTATTAGATAGCCCCTCGTCCTCGCTATAGTCAGAACAGGCAATGTCGTCACTGCCTAATCGCTGTAATGCCGCATGGAGCACTGATTGGCTCCATGCGGGATGTTCTGATAAGCAGAGGACGCTGAATCATGCGGGGGCGAATCTCGTTTACGCGCCATATCCCACATCGACGTATGCCTGACCGGGCATCTGCCAGACGCCGCGCATCCGGCCAGGTGATGATCATCTTCGCGCTGGCATCGCTGGTCCTGGTCGGCTTCGTGGCGCTCTCGGTGGACACTGGCTTCCTGATGGCCGAGCGACGCCAAACCCAGAGCGCCGCCGATGCTGCTGCATTGGCTGGCGCCAAGGCGCTGTTTGACGGGAATACAGGTCAAATCACTTCATCCGCCCAGTCGTATGGGGCGGACAACGCCGGTGTCCCGGCTGGCAACGTGACGGTCAACTGGCCGCCAGCCACCGGCACGTTTGCGGGCGACAACGAATATGTCCAGGTCACCATTAGCAAAGAAGTCGAAAAATTCTTCGTTGGAGCACTCTATTCCGGTTCCTGGGAAGTCAGCGCGTCGGCAGTCGCAGGCGTTGAGTTGGTGCCATCTGATTACGGGCTGATCGCCCTGGACGAACCGGGCATCCGCCTTACAGGGAACGCCGACATCACGATCACCAATGGTGGCAGCGCGATGTCCAACGACGACATTGACCGAAATGGAAATGCGAACATCTTCGTCACCGCGGGAACCATCGACGCGAACGGCACCGTCGATGAAGGTCCAGGTTGGTCCGCGCCCAATGGCATTCGGGACGGTCAACCTGTGGTGCCGGATCCGATCGTCGCCGCCGGGATCACACCGGCCGGCACCGACCGAGACAGTCGGTCACGTGACTGCAAGTCCTCAACCCGGTTATGAGCGAGGACTGTACACAAATCGGACGTGAACATTAGTCGTACCGCAACAATGGATCCTGGCATCTACTACTTCGACAACGCCGATGTTGTCGCTCAGAGGCAACAACGCCCATCTGATTGGCAATGGCGTGTTGATGTATTTCACAGGATCGAGCTACTTCGACTCCATGGTGCCGTCAACCTCACAGCCCCGCTACCGTAGATCTCACAGGGTTACGTCGAAGAGCAACATTGAATCTGGGTGGCCGACGATACGATCTGATCGATTCCGGCGGCAATTCCGATCTGTCCGTGGGGGAATCATCTACGCTCCCGAAGTTCGCGAGGTTATTTTGCGCGGAACCGGCGGAGACGTGGTCCACGGCCAGGTGTTCGTGCACGACCTGGAGATCGTCGGAACTGGCAACATGGGCATCCGTTACGTAAACTCGACGTCGACACGCAACGACCGAGAATATTTCTGGTCGAGTAGCAATCCACCATCAACACGGGTCCGACGACGGCGGGCCGTTGCCCGCCGTCGTCATCGGCTTCGTGCGACAATGCCATGGCAAGATTCGAGGCAGCACTAACCGCGGTCCGACCGACCGAGAGCCAGCGGGCGGTGGCCATGAAAGGGAGGACGCATGCAGATCACACGGTTCCGGCGGGACGGGCAGGAACAGGTCGGAGTCATCGAGAATGGAATCGTGCGCGAGACGCGCGGCGACATCTTCGGTAAGCTGTCTGTCGGCCCGGAGATCGCGCCGGTCGAGGAAGTGGCTTTGCTGGCGCCGGTTGTCCCAAGCAAGCTGATCGCGATCGGACTCAACTACCAGGACCACATCAGCCAGGACGCTCCCGGCTTCCAGACGCCGGAGAACCCGATCATCTTTCTGAAGCCACCCACCTCGCTGACCGGCCACGGCGGCAATATCGTCATCCCGTCCGGTGTCGAGCGAACCGATGCCGAAGCCGAGCTGGCGATCGTCATTGGCCGCGAGTGCCGGCATGTGAAGGCCGAGCGCGCCTGGGATGTCATTCTCGGTCTCTGCCCGTCCAACGACGTCAGCGCCAGGGATTTCCAGTTCAAGGACGGTCAGTGGTCGCGCGCGAAGGGGTTCGACACATTCGCACCACTCGGTCCCGCTATCGTCACAGGCGTAACCTCTGACGATCTGGCGATCACCTGCCGCGTCAACGGTGAGGTCAAGCAGCAATCTTCAACGAAATACCTGATTTTTGATGTCCCGTACCTGATCGAGTTCATCTCGCGCGTCATGACGCTCCTGCCGGGCGATGTGATCATGACCGGCACTCCTGCCGGACCGCCACAGCTCGCACCCGGCGATGTCTGCGAGGTCGAGATCGAGGGTCTGGGTATTCTCAGCAATACCTGTGTCGCCGAGGAGCCCACTCCGGCATGAATGACCGTCGCGTGCCCCGGCTCAGGCGGGCGACACTCAGCGACGTGCCACGCCTGAAGGAGCTGGGAGTTCTCGGTTGGGAAACAACCTACCATGCGTTCGTCTCGCCGGAGAACCGCGCCAGCTACCTGGCGGGCCCGTTCTGGTCACTCGATCGCCTGCGCGACATCGTAAGAGACCCGCATAGTCTGTCACTCGTCGCCGTCGACGATGGTGAGTCCGTCGGAGGCTTCCTGACGATCGAGCCGGCCGAAGACGGCGTCGTCGAGCTGACTCGCTTTTATGTCGATCCGTCCTCACGTGGTCGCGGAATCGGCGCCGCCCTCTTCGAGGCTGGCCTCAACTGGTCACACGACCACGGCGTGCGCTCGATGCTGGTCAACGTCTTCGCCGACAATCACGGTGGCCGCCGTTTCTACGAACGAGCCGGCTTCACCCTCATCCGCCTCGAACCCTTCACGATCGGCGACCAGATCGTCGGCGACGCCTGGTACGAGCGAGGTATAGGTGACAGGTGACAGGTATCAGGAGTCTCGAAGCGAGCGACCCACGCTCCTGTCACCTGCCACCTGTCACCTGATACCTCGCTCGTTGCTTGCCGTAATCCGCGCTGCTGCGTACACTCCCATCCGTCATAACGGCAGGGATTGACGACACCGATCTGTTCACGCAATCAAGTTCTGGGAGTTCCCGCTGTGGGGTTCACGATGTCGCAGCACGGCAAGACACGCCAGCTACAGGCGCGACTGATGAGCCTGCTGGTTGCGGCTGTCCTGCTCGTGTCGTTCGTCGCTCAGAGCCTGCCTGCCAACGCCGTCGACGCTCCGGACCCTCCCGAGATCGCCGCCGAGAACGCGATCGTCATCTCCGACTTCAACGAAGTCCTGTATGACCGCAACGCCCACCAACGAACTGCGATGGCATCCACAACGAAGATCATGACGGCGATTGTCGCCGCCCGCTATGGCAACCTCGATCAGGAGGTGCTGATCGACGAGTCCGACATCGTCGGTGAAGCGTCGATGGGACTCTGGGCAGGCGAAACGGTCAAACTCCGCGACCTGCTGTACGGGCTTCTTCTTCCTTCGGGAAATGACGCCGCCCACGCGATCGCTCGAACGATCGGCTGGAAGGACGGTGTCACTGATTCCGAGCAGGCCGTTGGCAACTTCGTCGCACTCATGAACCAAACGGCGCGCGAGTACCAGCTGCGCGACACCCACTTCATGAACCCACACGGCCTCGACGAGTGGGGCCACTACTCGACCCCGTTTGACCTCGCTATCATGCTGCGCGCCGCGCTCAACTACCAGGTTATCCGCGATACGATGCAGACACTCTCGGTCAACGCTGGTGGCCATGAGCTCTGGAACGGCAATCGGCTCTACGGCATGCGCGACGATGTCATCGGCGGCAAGACCGGCTACACCGAGGCTGCGAACTTCTGTCTCGCCGCCGCTGCCGCCCGCGATGGCCGCTTCGTGATCGCGGTCGTCACTCGCGACACCGGTGAGAACTGGTTCTGGGACGTCAGCCAGCTCCTCGACTGGGGCCTGATCGCCGCTGACCGCAAAGGCATCCCGCAAGGTGTCGACGCCGCGCTGATCGGCACCCAGTTCACCCAGCAGCCCTCTACAATCCGCCAGGGTTCGCCGTAGCCTGCATCGGCAGCCACCGCTAGACTGGGTGAATGAACAGCATGGCACGCCGTCAAGAGCCGATCACCCCAGACGAATACTTCGAACTTGAGGCCGCCAGCGCGGTACGGCACGAGTATCTTGAAGGCTACCGGCACGCGTTGGCCGGAGCATCGACGCGCCACAACCAGATCGTGTTCAACATGTCAGATGCATTCCGTGCTGCAGGACGTGGCACAACGTGCAGAACATTCGGCATCGAAGTGACGGTGCAAGTCTCTGAAACGCGGTATTACTATCCGGACCTTGCCGTTGTCTGCAAGCCAGAGGACATTGGAGACTTGTCACTAACGCATCCGTGCGTCGTTGTCGAGGTGCTATCTCCGTCGACGGCTGGAGTTGACCAGCGAGAGAAGCTATTCGCGTATCGGCAAATTGACGGCCTTCGTGCGTACCTGATCGTCCACCAGGACGAGCAGATCGTCGAGAAGCACTGGCTCGATGACAGCATCTGGAGACACGACATCATCTACGGAGACAGCGTGCATGTACCCTGTCTCGATTTCGACCTGGCGTTCGAGACCGTCTTCGAGAACGTCGAGTTTGAGCGATCCTGAACTGACCCGAAGTTGGCACAGCCGTGTGACAACGAACGGGCGGCACATGCCCACCCGTTCGTCGACTATCGGCATCGGTTGACTGCGGCAGCCTGGGTCACGCATCAACCCCAAGGTACGAGCGCAGATAGTAGATGAGAAACGCCAGGCTGATGACATACATCACCGGGTGGATCTCGCTGAACTTGCCACGGAAGATTTTGATCAGTGTCCAGACCAGGAAGCCGGCGCCGATGCCGTTGGTGATGTTGTAGGTCAGCGGCATCATGATCATCGCCGCCAGGACCGGCAGGCCAACCTCGATGTCAGCGAAGTCGATCCCCCGCGCGCGGACGATCCTGCCGTCGGAGGTCACTTCTTCGCGCTCGGAGAGGACGCTCATCATCATCCAGCCAACGACGATCAGCGCCGGCGCCGTCGCCTGGGTCGGGACGATCGAGACCAACGGCGCGAACGGCATGGCCAGCAGGAAGAGGATGCCGGTTACGACCGCTACCAGCCCGGAGCGTCCGCCGTTGGCAACACCAGCGGCCGACTCGATGTAGGTCGTCGCTGACGATGACGACGCCGCGCCACCAGCGACAGCCGCCAGTGAGTCAACCAGCAGCGGCTTCTGAGCATCAGGCAGTTCGCCCTTGTCGTTGAGGTAGCCCGCCTGGCTGCCGACACCGACCAGCGTCCCCATCGTATCGAAGAAGTCGGCCATCATGATCGCCAGGATCGTCAGGATCGCGACCGCAATCCCCATCTCCGAGAAGAAGTTGAACGAGAAGTCACCGACCAGGCTGAAGTCGGGTGTGTCGATCACTTTGTCGGGAAACGACGCCTGAGTCCCGACGAAGCCGGTCGCGTCGAACACCTCACGCAGCACGATCGCGAAGACCGTCGTCGCGACGATGCCGAGCAGAATCGCTGCTCGGTAGCCACGCGCGATGAACGCGATCGTCAGCGCCAGCCCGATCGCCGTCACGAGGACCGGCGCGCCGCGCAACTCTCCGATCTCCAGTGGCGTGCCGGCGCCGACCCGAACGAGTCCGCCATTGACCAGTCCGATGAAGAGGATGAAGAGGCCGATCCCGACCGAAATACCCTTCTTGAGCTCCAGTGGGACGAGGTCCATAACGTAGCGGCGGACACCGACCAGAACCAGAATCGTGATCAGGATCCCTTCGGCGACAATGACTCCCATCGCCTCTGGGAACGTCAGTCCCTCGCCAAGGACGAGTGTGAAGGCGACGATTGCATTGAGACCCAGCCCGGGCGCGATTGCATACGCCTTATTCGAGACGATCCCCATCAGGATCGTCATCACGCCAGCAACCAGGCAGGTCGATGTCGTGACAGCCTGGATCGGGAGTCCAGTGCCATCCGGCAGGTTCAGAATCAGCGGGTTGACAAAGATGATGTAGGACATGACGACGAAGGTCGTCAGCCCTGCCATAATTTCCGTCCGGGCGTCCGACCCCATCTCGTGGAAGCGGAAGTACTTCTGGAGCATCCCCTCCCAACCGCTGGTTGCCGGACCGCCGGGCGCGTTCATCGTTCTGGACGACTGGCTCACAGGCACAGACCTCCCATCCACCACTCCATCCCAACTTGCACAACACGAAAACGCGGCACGCCCGATTCCCCAACACACCGAGCAACGCAGTGCGTACGTACGCCACAATCGTAGTATCGCAGTGACGTTCCGTCAATGTGAAGGTCGGCGATCAGCTATCGGCAAACGGCGTCCACCCTACGGCGTATGCCCTAACATCAGCCAACAAGCTGACGGCTGATTGCTGATCACTGACCGGCTAATACAACAGTTCCCGTTCGAAAATCTCGGTGTCCGCCAGGCCGAGGGCCTCGCGCGCTTCGGCGACCGCGTAGAGCGAGCCGGTGACGAGGATCGTGTCGGATGGTTCGACGTTCGCAAGAATGCCTTGCAACGCCGTCGCGACGCTGGATGCTGTTGCGACGACGAGGCCGGCGTCGATCGCGGCGGCTGCGATCTGATCCGGGGAAGCTGCACGAGGGTTGTGCGATGCTGTCGCGGTGATCTGCGGATCGAGTGGCGAGAGTGCCCGCAGCATGCCATCGATGTCCTTATCCCGGCCGATGCCGAGGACGACATGCAGCACACCGCTGCCCAGGTGGTCCCCGATCGTTGCGGCCAACCGCTCGATCGAGTTGACGTTATGCGCGCCATCGACGTAGATGGCCGGCGTCGTCGCGATTCGCTCGAACCGTCCAGGCCAGTGAACGCTGGCCAACGACTCGCGGACTCGGCTCTCGTCGGCGAGCAATCTGGAGTCGAGCAGCCAGAGCGTCATCAACGCCAGTCCGGCGTTCTCAACCTGATGCGGACCGGCCAGCGCAAGTTGGACATTTCGCCAGTCACCCCACGGCCCAGTCAACGTCGCGCCGGTATCGTTCGATTCAGTTTGCCAGTCTCGCCCGGCCAGGAAGAGCGGCGCTGAGCGTTCAGTCGCGATTCGGCGCAGTTCGGCGAGCGCCTCGGCAGGCTGCGGCCCAACCGTCACCGGCTTGCCCGGCTTGATGATGCCGCCCTTCTCGAACGCGATCTGCTCCAGCGTCGTGCCAAGTATCGCCGTGTGGTCGTAGGAGATCGTGCTGATCGCCGCGACATCGGGAGTGACAACGTTCGTCGCGTCGAGCCGGCCGCCCATCCCGACTTCGACGACGGCCAGATCGACGTTTGCCCGTTGAAACGCCAGCAGTGCCATTGCCGTCGCGACCTCGAACGCCGTCGGCTCGCCAATCTCCGGCTCCTCGGCCTGGACGAGCAGGTCGGCAGGAGCGACCAGATCGGCGACGGCCGCAAACTCAACCTCTGGCAGCGGCTCTCCGTCGATCAGAAACCGCTCTCGGAACGTGTGCAGGTGGGGCGTGACATACAGCCCGGTCGATAGCCCGCCAGCGTTGGCGACGGCGGCGACCGTCGCACAGGTCGAGCCTTTTCCCTTCGTCCCAGCAACATGGACGATCCGATAGGCGTGCTCCGGGTACTCCAGCCGCCGCAGCAACCCGGCGGTTCGCCGCAACCCGAGCGCCGCGACCTCATCTCCCGCGAACGGGTTGGCAACAAAGCCTTTGTCGTACCCGGCCCGGTCGATAATCCAGGCAATCGCCTCGCGATAATCCATCCGTGTTCCTCACTTCTCCCACGGAGGACGCAACGTCCGCCGCCGGCACGGATTGTAGTCCGCGACGCGCATGTCAGTACCGTCGTGCCGTCCGAACAGGCCATCGGTTGGGTGCACTCCATCCACGATGGTATTTCAAGATCCCCCGATCGTCGTTCTGAACGGGCCGCTCGGCCCGTGGGCTAACCGGACTCTTGGGTGATGCACACGTTCAACGTCGTTGACTAGCATTCACGGTGCAAATGTCCACGAGTATCGCCGCCGGTCGCACCGGCACGAGCCGTGGGCGTGAGCTGCCTGACCAGCGGATGCGATGAAACCGGTGACGAGATTGGACGCCCTGTCACCGGCGGAGCGAGTGGCGTAACCGGCCCTGGCGGCAGCAAGACCTCGGCGTGCGATGCGTACGGCGCACGCTGCTCCTTGCTGTCCCATGCCAGAAATCCCGCTGGTCGGTTCCCGCCGTCGATGTGACGGATAGGGAAGCCGGCCTTTTTTGTTTCGCGGCGAGATCAGTCGCCCCGGACGAACCAGCCCCCGCTCGATGGGGGAAGTAAGGATCCACGACAATGGGACACCTCGCACACCTCAAGAAGATTGCCGCCGGCATCGGTATCGTCGGCGCCCTGGCTGCCATGTCGATGCGCCGGCAATGGCCGCCGAGTCGGACGCCGAGGTCGTGACGCAGAACGTTTCGGCAAATGGAGGCGCGCTGAGCGTCACGATTTCTACGTCACCGACATTCGATCCGCTGAACTATTCCAATAGCGCGCAGAACCCGACCTCAGCGATGCAGATCACGATAGATGACGCGCGTGCCACCGGCGCCGGCTGGGCCGTGTCGGCAGTCGTAACGGCAGCATCCGCTCCGGCCGGTGTTACCTTCGATGAGTCGAACTTCAGCTTCACCGACATCGCCGACCCGGTGCGCACCGCCGGCCAGGACGTCACCGGTCTCGAAAAGGGGGTGGATGGCACGCTCGAAACGAGTCGGTCCCTCCTGACCGCGGAAGCCAACGACGGCCAGGGCACCTACACGCAGGGGCTGACCCTCGGCATTGACATCCCGGCATTTGCCAAGGCCGGTGACTACTCCGGAACGCTCACGATCACGACGATCGTCGGCGTGTAATAGAACCCTCGGGCGGACGTTCGCTCCCCGCGGACGTCCGCTTCTCGAACCTCTCATGGAAGGAAGTCCAGCATGTCCGGCCGGCTACGCGCACGAGCAGCGATCGTTGCAACGTTCATCACAGCCCTCATCATCGTCTCGGTGATGCCCGCAATCGCTTACGCGCAGGAGGAACCATCGGCCAGGCTGGTTATCAAGCCGAGCAACTATGACGGCAGTTTCTTCGACCTCGTTGTTGAGCCAGGGGAGCGGCTGGATCTCGCCGTCGAGATCGGCAACACCGGTTCGCTTGGTGTCGAAGCACTCACCTATGCCGCCGACGGGTTCACGCAAGTCAATGGGGGACTCGGTATCGAGGACCCCGACGCTCAAAAGTCCGGCGCCACGTTGTGGAGCAACTTTCCGACAAGATCCGTCGCTCTTGAGCCAGGAATAGCGATTGTTGAATCGTTTCAGGTTACGGTCCCGGCGGATGTCCAGCCGGGGGACTACATCACTGCCCTCGTCGTCCAGGCGAACCCAAGCCAACTCGAGACCGAGCCAGGCGTCACTATCACGCAGGTGCTCCGGCAGGCCATCACAATCAAGATGACGATTCCGGGTCCAGCAGAGTCTCGCCTCGCCATCGGTGGCGCTGAACATTCCCTCAGTGGGGGCAACTCGGTCGTCACGGTTGGCCTGCAAAACACCGGCACGCGGACGCTGACCCCAAGTGGAACATTCCGGCTCTACGACGCGGACGGCATTGAGCTCACCGAGTTTCCAATTGGACTCGGAAAGATCTATGCGCAGAGAGACGCCGCATTCGAGGTGCCGTTCACCTCGCGCCTCAACCCTGGACAGTACACGGTCTCGGTCACGCTCGATGATGACGAGCGCAACCTGACGGCAGAAGCAACTGGGATCCCGCTGTTCGTCGAAGCCGATGCCGAGGGAACAACCAGCGACGACCCCACTGCTGCGTCAGTCACCCAGACGAGCGGTTCAGGATCCGACAACACCGGCACCGGCATTACACAGGCGAGCGATGGTCTCCCGCAGTGGGCGCTGTTCGGGACGGTCGGCATCGGCCTGCTCGCGGGCGTGGCACTCGCCATCGCTGTCAGCGCCGTCCGCCGACGGCGGCGCGCTCCGGCGGCGCCTCAACCAGTTGCGTCAGGTCTTGGGGACGACTAGGGAGCCGCATCCTGCGTGTCGATCGTGACGGCTCTAGTGAGGGATCAGATGATGAGCATGACCAACTCCACCGGGAATCACGTGAGCGCCCTCTCCAGGCTGCACGTCTTCGGCATCATCGCAGCGATGGTCATCATCCTCGCTGGCACAACGCAACCGGCTGCCGCTCGGGAGTTGGACACGGATCGTGTTCAACTCGGTGTCAAGCCGGTTGGCGTCGACGGCAGCTACTTTGATCTGACGATGTCGCCCGGCGACTCGCGGCAGGTGACGGTCACGTTCGGCAACTACGGGACGCGCAACGCAGTCGCGATGACTTATCCAGCGGACGTCTACTCATTGGTAAACGGAGGAATGGGAGTCCGTCTCGCCGGAGAGCCAACCGGAGGGACGACTGGCTGGCTCGGATTCGAGGCGGAGACCATCCAGCTGGCGGCTGGCGAGGCGACCATGCGGACATTCGCCGTCAACGTCCCGCTGGACACAACGCCCGGCGAATACATCACCAGCATCGTCATTCAGGACGCCACACCGGTTGACGAGACCTCAGACAGTGGCGTGACTGCCAACCGGGTGAACCGGCAGGCGATCGCCGTTGCCGTCACGGTTCCCGGACCGGTCGCGGCAGGACTCACGCTTGGCGATGTCGAACACCACATCGCTGGAGGCCGGTCAGTCATCGCTGTCGAGGTCGCGAACACTGGCAACGTCCGCCTCCAGCCGAGCGGCGAGTTGGTCGTGACCGCTGCATCAGGCAGTGATTCGGCGCGGTTCACAGTTCGGATGGAATCGGTCTATGCCGGCACTAGTACGTTGGCTGAAATCCCGTTCACGACGATCCTCGAACCTGGGGCGTACACCGTCGTCCTCTCGCTGACAGATTCGACGCACGCCGTGACGGCGATGACGCCAGCACTGGATCTCACCGTGCCGGTCGCTGGAACACAGGCATTAGCGCCGTTGTCGTCCATCGCCCAGGCCGCGTCGGTGAGCCAGCCAACTGGGTCAAGTGATGGAAGCTCGGCACTGTCCCTTACCTCGACCGTCGCGGGTGTGCTGGCACTGGCGCTGGCGGCGTTCGTCGTGACAAAGCGACGGCAGCCGCGAGCGGAGACAGTGCGGGTTCCGCTCCAGCCATGTCAGCGACCCCGGCATCGGCCGTCGAGATGGCGCGACCGGTCACGATCCGTCAGCTTGATGTCCCGCGTCAGCATGAGCAGCATCCAGCAGAGAAGCAACCCGGACCCTCAGAGACACGGTTCAAAAAGCTCGCCCCTTCCAGGGGAAATCCCCATTTCGCCACATCCACGATTACCAGCACGTCGAAGGGAGCATAAGTTGCGCCGACCAGGATGGACGATTGTCCGAGGTATCCAGGGTACGACCATCGCACTCGCAATCGCGGCTGTCGCGATCATGCCGTCGCTGGCAGACACAACCGTCACGCAGACGATCGTCGACGGTGCGCGGACGGCCGACCTCTCGCCGCTGACGTTCGATCCACTCAGCTACTCGAATGCCGAACAACTCTCGTCCGGAACGATGCGTCTGACCGCCGATGACAACACCGGCACCGGCGCCGGTTGGAATGTCACGATCCAATCGACGGACTTTGCCTACTCGGGCCCATACGCTGGAACGAGCATCCCGGCTGCCAACGTCTCGATCGTTGAGCCAGGCGCTCCAGTACTCGTCGCCGGCGAGTCGCCGACGGTCGAGAATGGCCCGTTCGCGGGACTGGGTGGATCGCTCGATTCTCCGCGAAAGGTGCTGTACGCAAACGAAGGCGGCGGAAAGGGAACCTACGATCAGACGTTACCGATCGTCCTGACGATCCCTCCCGGAAGCCTGGTCGGCTCCGTACACCAGTAGCTTCACCGTGACCATGTCGGCAGGGCCGGGTTCGTAGGCGAGTCCGGAGACCTGAACGGGTGCGGCTCCGAGGCACGACTCTGCGACAGCCTGTCAGCGCCGGTTTATGAGGAATCGCTGGAGATGGCCGGCATCGTCATCTTCATCAGCGCGCTGCTGGCCTATCTGTCCACCCTTACTGAGAAGGTTGAGATACGCTTTCGACCGTAGTGGGCCACGCCCAGCACGATACAATGCTCAGATGCAATCGCTTGTTCCGTCGACCATGCGACAACCGACCGACCTGACAGCCCCCGGTGCGGTCCTGCTCGTCTCCTGTTACGAGCTTGGCCACCAGCCGCTCTCCCTGGCCTTCCCGCTGGCCGTCCTGCGGGGCGCGGGCTATGACCCCGCTGTCGTTGACACCTCGATCGATACGCTGGACGACGAGACGATTGCGAGGGCTCGGCTTCGTCGCGATCTCGGTCCCGATGCACACGGCGCTACGGCTGGGCACTGAGGTCGCCGCACGTGTCCGGCGGCTTAACCCGCGAGGCGCCGATCTGCTTCTATGGGCTGTATGCCTGGCTGAATGCCGACTACCTGCTGCGCGAGCACGCCGACTACGCGATCGGTGGCGAGGCGGAGCAGGCGTTGCTGGCGCTGGCGCAGGCGCTGGAGACGGGTGACGACGCGCCAGTCCCAGGTGTCAGCGAGCGCAGACGTCGCAGGCGCACCGGACATCGAGCGGCTGGACCTCCCGGTGCCGGATCGAGCGGCCTGCCGAGACTCTCCGCTACGCCCGGCTGATGCGCGACGGCATCGCCATCCCGGCCGGATACACCGAGGCGACGCGCGGCTGCCACCACACCTGCCTGCATTGCCCGGTCGTGCCGGTCTATCAGGGGCGCTTCTTCGCCATCCCGCGCCCGACTGTCCTGGACGATATCCGCCGGCAGGTGCGCGCCGGGGTCGGCCACATCACCTTTGGCGACCCGGACTTCCTGAACGGCCCGACCCACGCGCTGCGCATCTGCCGCGAAATGCACGCCGAGTTTCCCGGCGTCACCTTCGACTTCACGGCGCGGATCGAGCATCTGCTCCAGCACCGTGACCTGCTGCCGGAGTTCCGCGAGCTGGGCTGCGTCTTCGTCCTCTCGGCGGTCGAGATCGTCAGCGACCGCATCCTGCTGGAAGCTTGACAAGGGCCACACGCGTCAGGATGTGATCGATGCGCTGGGCGTCTGTGACGCCGCCGGGATCACGTTGCGGCCGTCACTGCTGCCGTTCACTCCCTGGACGACGCTCGACGACTACCTCGATCTGCTGACCTTCTTCGAGGAATAGGATCTCGCCGGCGCGTTGACCCGGTGCATTTCTCGATCCGGCTGCTCGTGCCGCCCGGTTCGGCGCTCCTCGATCAGCCGGGCACCGGGGCGGTGGCTCGGCCCGCTCGACGAGGCAGCTTCACCTGGACCTGGCGAAACCCGGACCCGCGTGTGGACGCTTTGCAACGCACAGTCTCCCCGCTTGTGGAACGCCGCCCGCGACAACGAAGCCCCGACACGAGACGTTCGCCGCGATCAAGGCGCTTGCCTGGACGTCAACGGCGAGGACCGCCCCTGTGATCGCCACGGCGCAAGGCTCCCCGGCGAATCACCGCGGCTCACCGAATCGTGGTTCTGCTGAGCAGAACCGACCGCGGATCAGTTCGATCCGCCTCACAACCTCGCTAATCGGCCAGTTTCGCGACGCTTTCATCCAGCGCGGACCCTTCGGCGGGAGAGCAACTGAGGTTGGCGCAATCCGGTAGGTTCATCGATTCCAGAGCGCCACAATTCGCGCCCATATGTAGATTGTCGGGATTATGCAACGTCGGGTCGGCTGGGGAGGCGGCGCGACGAAACTGTGTGGACATCCCCTCTTCGACGTTTACGCAGGGGGATGAGGGCCGATGGCCCAAGCGGGAGGGAAACCAGGGTGCTCTTCGGCGTTGACTCAAACCTCGATCTGGCACAGGCTTTGTTCGACCTCGGCGGTGTCCAGTTCGGGTCGTTCGATCTCGGGCCGACCGCCGGCACATCACCGATCTACATCAACCCTCGCGTGCTCATCTCTGAGCCATCGATGCTCCGACGGGTGGCACGCCTGATCCATACCGAAATCCAGGCCGACCACACACGCCGGCGCCCACGGCTGGCATCGTTCGCGGCCGTCGCCGGTGTCCCGATGGGTGGCCTCCACATCGCCACCGCCTACGCGCTGGAGTCCGATACGCCACTCATCTACCTGCGCCCATCTCGAACAGCTGACGGCGAAACCGACGCGCTGATCGAGGGCCGCGTCGTTGTCGGTCAGTCGGCGCTGATCATCGACGACCTGATGGCGGGCGGACGTTCGATACTCTCAACGGCGCAGCAGCTCGAAGACGCCGGGATGCTGGTTCGTGATGCAATCGT
Source organism: uncultured Chloroflexia bacterium (assembly GCA_963763325.1). Taxonomy (GTDB): domain Bacteria; phylum Chloroflexota; class Chloroflexia; order Thermomicrobiales; family CFX8; genus JBBECJ01. The sequence goes on along the minus strand of CAVXOL010000008.1, from coordinate 2,943 downwards.
CCTGATCGACCGCGAACAGGGCGGGGTCGAGCGGCTACACGAGCATGGCCGTCGAGTCACACCGATCCTGCGACTGAAGACGATGCTGAACTACTATCACGCCGCCGAGTTAATCACTGACTCCGTCTTCGAACGTTGCATCGCGTATCTGCATGACGGACGAGAAGCACGGGATGCGGGCCGCGATGATCGGGACGCGGGACATGGGACGCAGGATCCGGAAGGTCAGGCGTCACAGACTGAGTAGGGGATGAGGATTCGGGACTGAGTGAGCAATGTCCTCATCACCGATGGTCGACTCGCGTCCCTGGACCGTCCCAACAGGTATCATCCCTCCCAACGGAAGACCCAGCGTCGCGGACCAGGGAGGAGTGCGCCCGATGACGACACCACCCCGGCGATCCACGGGATCCCGGCGAGAGGGCGTGAACGGAACGCAACAACCTGGATCGGGTGGACTGCCACCGCGGCGTGGCACTACCCGCAGCCTTGCAACGGTGAATCTGCTGCTGGCAAACGTCTCTGATGGGGTGATCCTGCTCGACGCGAAGGCCGAATCGTCGATCCAATGACGCTGCCGAGCGGCTTTTCGGAGAACCGCTCGAGGTTGGCGCGGACCCTGCCTGGTTCATCCCCCGCTACAACCTGGCGACACCGGATGGCGCGCCGGCCGGCCGAGCGGCTGCCGAGCCTGCGGGCACTCGCCGGCGAGTCCGTCCGCTCTGCCGAACTGTCGATTACCAGACCGGACGGGAGCCGGGTCTTCGTTTCGATCAGCGCCAGCCCGGTCATTGTCCACGGCAATATCGATGGCGTCCTGCTGATCCTGAACGACATCAGCAATCGTGTCCGCCGTGACCGTGAAGCAGCGGCGTTCCAGATGTTGTCACAGCAACTTGCCAGTTCCGAGCTCGACCTCAACGCCGTCTACAAGACGATCGTCACCCGGGTCGGCGAGATTACCGGCGCGCAGGTCGTCCGGCTAATGCTCTACGATCCGGCCTCGCGGACGCTCCGCCGCGCCGCGCTCCAGGCCGCGCGCGGGATGCAGGATGAAGATGCCGGGGCCGATCGCGCTCAGCGAGCTGACGCTCGATGCGCTGGCGGCGCGAACACGATTGCCGGTCGTCGTGCCGGATTTCGATGAGTTCCCAAGCGGAACCCGGCCGACGACCTCAGGTGCCCAGCAGTCCAGCCAGGCGCGGCGATCGCCGTCCCGCTGATCGTCCACAGCGAGCTGGTCGGCACCCTCTCGTACGACCTGGCCGACCCGCACGTCTTCGACGACGCCGAGATCGCGTTCCTCGGCATGCTCGCCGCCCACTCAGCCGTCGCGATCTACAACGCAACCCTCTTCCAGCAGCGAACCCGCGAGCGCGCCTTCCTGGCCGACATCATCGACCACCTGCCGGCCGGTCTGATCGTCTTCGATGTCGTCTACCCGACGACTCCGCGCAGCGGCCGGGCGGCTACAGACCGACTATCGCGTCTCGATGCTGAATGCCCAGGCGATGACCTATCTACCGGCCCGGCTCGTCGAGCGGACCCGCACGCGCCGCAACGGCATCGTCGGTCTGCGCCTGCGCCGGCTCGCGACCGACGAGCAATCACGGCGACTGGTTGAATCGCTCGACGAGGCGTTCCACGGCGGCGAGATCGTCACCGGCGAGGAAGTCAGCTTCAGTCACGACGATTCGTCCGACGACGGCAAGACCTGGTGGAACGGCTGGTCGTCCACTCCGCGATCGGGCCGGGAGAATCAGTGAGCTGGTCCTGCTGGCGACCGACATCACCGAGCAGGTCACGACCCGCCGCCCGATCGAAGAACTAGTCCGCATCGCCGGGACGCGCGCCGCCGAGCTGGAAGCAACCGTCAGCGCGATGACCGGAGCCGTCACCGTCTCCGACGCGACCGGGCGGCTCCGGCTCGCCAACAGTGCCTCACTGGCGACCTTCGGCGTCGATTCGCTGGCCGAACTGCTACGGATACCCGGCTCTGAAGAGCGGATTCTCCTACGTCACACCGACGGCCGGCCTGTCCCGCCAGTCGACCGGCCTCTCGTCCGCGCACTGAGTGGCGAAGCCTCCAGGCCGACTCACGCTCTTCCATCACGCGCTGGGACGCGATGTGCACCGGCGGACGAGCGCCGCCCCCGTTCGAGACGGCGGGGTGATCATCGGCGCCGTTGCGGCCAAACGAATCACCAGCCTGATCGAGATCGACCGGCTGAAGGACGAGTTCTTTTCGATGGCGGCCCACGACTACGGACACCGTTGACCGCTATCAAGGGCTACGTTCAGATTCTCGCCAAACAACTCGCCCGGACCGAACCGCCATCGCCGATGGTCGACAAGTCGCTCGCGACGCTCCGCGAACAGAGCGACCGGATGGAGCGGCTGATCAACGACTGCTCGACTTTGCGCGCGTCGAACCGGCCACTTCGCATTCCACTACAGCGACTTCAACCTCGTCGGTCTGATCGAAGAATCAGTCGCCGAGGCCGCACGTGCAACGCCGCGACACCGGATCTCGTTGAAGACACAACAGGCGGAGATCTTGGCCGCTGGGATCGCGACCGGCTGGCCCAGGTCTTCGGAAATCTGCTGACCAACTCGATCAAGTCTTCGCCGGACGGCGGCGCGATAACAGTCAGCGTCAGTGGTCCGGCTCGCCGGAGGACGCCGTGACAGTCGCTGTCCGCGATGAAGGACTCGGGATTCCGGCTCAGGATCTGCCACGGCTGTTCACGCGCTACTCGCGTGTTGGCGACGGCAGCCACTTCCACCGCAGTGGCCTCGGGATCGGGCTCTATATCACGTGGAGATCGTCGACTCGCACGGCGGCCGGATCAGCGCCACCAGCGAGCCAGGTCAGGGCAGCACATTTGCGGTCAGCCTGCCGCTACAACCTCGGCGCACGCCCCGCCCAGCCGTCGGGGAGGC
>CAVXOL010000007.1:0-99393 GCA_963763325.1 uncultured Chloroflexia bacterium | reverse complement strand
ATTCCGGTGACATCGCCGTCATCCTCCTGGCGTTCCCCGCATCCGACGTCTACCCAGGGATCGAGCCGGGCAACCTTGCCATGGGCTGGTCTGCTCACCGAGCTCTCGCGTGCAGGCGCGTTGCAGCATCTGGTCTTCACCAACGTTGGGTATGGCGTCCTTGAGCGTGAGCTCGGTGGTGGTGCGCCGACATTCCAAGATCCGCTGGCGCGTTGGACATCCACCTCATCGTTCAATGCGCTCAACAACGCCTGGTTGCGCTTGTCGCAGAACCCAGCGACCGGCAATGGCGGAACGTGCTACGGTGACTCAGGTGGACCACAGTTCATCGAGTGGGATGATGAGACGATGCTCGTCTCGATTACCGTAACTGGTGATATCCAATGTCGGGCAACGAACGTGACCTACCGGCTTGATACTGAGGCGGCACAAACGTTCCTGCGCCAGTTTGTCGACCTGCCGTAACACATCGGTCTCTGTTCTCGAGGCAATGCACCGAGCACGGTCAGAGAGATGGGCATCTGAGGCTCAGGAGCCTTTGGTGTTGTTGCCGGCTTGGCCGTCCCAGCCGGTCTTTCTGCATGATGCGATTGACGACTGATCGTCCAGCCGGCTGTCATGCCGCGCGCCCACGATCCATCCGTTGGATCACGCGGCCGATGTGGTCGATTGCCGCGTTGCGTCTCCGGAGACAAGGCGAGCATGAGATGCGAGATGCCTTCGTCAGCGAACTTCCAGAACTGTCGGCGATCTCTTCTACCGAGCCACGGATCGGTTCCTCGGCAGCGTTCATGTGTCCGATCGGTCCATCCAACTCGACGCGCACCGCCGCAGTCCGTGCCAGCGTCGCGGGATCACGGCCAACTCGCAGGCAGGCAGCATCGAGCGCGTCACGCAGCGGTGGAACCTGATCAGGCGTGCTGCGGCCAAACGCAAGGAACCCATGCGACATGTCCGCGTACTGAGCCGTCAGCCGCAGCATACGAGGAGCGTTCGCGAGAGCGCCGATCAATATCGGTGGTCCGGTCGGTCGTGGACCGCGCGGACGAAGCTCGCACTCCCGCATCGTATAGAACTCGCCCTGAAAATCGACCTTGCCCTCACGCAGGAGCGGGATGATGATCTGCAGCGCCTCTTCGAACCGTGCAACTCGCCGTTCCCAGGGAAAGCCGAAGGCGCGATGTTCATGCTCGTCTCCACCGGCACCCAAACCGAGGATGAGACGCCCGCCGCTGATCTCATCGACGGTGTCGGCCATCTTGGCCAGCAGCGCCGGGTTGCGAAACGTGTTGGCCGTGACGAGGTGACCGATCTCGACCCGACGTGTCACCGCCGCAACGCAGCAAGCAGTGACCAGCCTTCCCAGAACCCCTTTGGCGGGTCCCCCTCGGGCAGCAGGTCATCGACGAGCCACAGCGAATCGAGCCCAGCGTCTTCGGCGGCGAGCGACATCGACTGGAGTTCGCTCCAGCGCGGCGCAGGAGGCTCTGGAGGGCCAAAGAGCTGCCCCTCCCATTGCGGCAGAAACAGACCGATCTTTGGTCGCACGAGGGCGCGATGACTGGCCATGGTGTCGCTCCTTGCGATGATGAACGGTCCACGATGTGCCACGACTGCTGGAGTCCAGGGTGGGAGCTACTGACCCTTGTCTCCCGTGGCGTGGGAGTCACGACCATACCCGCGCCACCATCATGCCAGTCTAGGGCCAGTCGTCAAGCAGGCCCCCTGATACTCCATCTAATCCCTCCCGCTAATTCCCTTAGCTGGAGTCGGTTATTTCCCAGATCCCGCTAAGCATCGGTCGCAAGGCCGGGTATCCCAGCGAGGTGACTCCGTCTACGATCGACACATCTCGTTCGACATGCGTCACGCTGACGGTCGTGAGCGGTGACCAGCTCTGCGGACAGACTACGCCCCTTCAGTCGCTCCATGACCGGGGCGAAGGCCTCGGCGTCTTGCATGTCCAGGGAAACGTAGGAGATGCCGAAGCGCTCCCGCAGCTCGAGCAGGCGTTCCACCATCGCCTCCGCACTGCCGATCAGATAATAGGGCGAGCTGAGGATCTGCTCGGGGGTCAGCCCACCCATAATGGCCGGGTACATCGTGGCGACCTTGTCTGCTGCCGCTCGCCGGTTGTCAGTCACGACGACGTACCACAGGAGCAACTTGAGTTCGACCTGATTGAGGCGCTCACCAGCGGCGTTGCGGATCCAGTCCACCTTGCGCGCCAGCGCGTCTTCGGTCTCATCACCGCCGAGCTCGAGGCTCCCATCTCGGCTGGCCTTCGCGAACAGGCCAATGATGTCCGCTTCCCGCGCAGCGAATGACAGGAGCCGTTTGCCCCCACCGGCGATCAGGATCGGCGGGTGGGGCTGCTGCACGGGACGGACGGGGTCAGCCAGCCCGTGAATCGCGTAGTGCGTCCCCGCGTGCTCGATGACCTCACCACTCCAGAGGCGTTTCAGGACTGCGACGGATTCGATCAGGCGATCGACGCGTACACCAGGTGCGTCGAATGGCAGACCAGCAGCGTCGTACTCCCGCTTCCACCAGCCAGCACCGATGCCCACCTCCATGCGACCCTCACTGAACAGGTCAAGCGTCGCCACCTCGTTCGCCAGGAGCACCGGATGACGGAAGTCGTTGTCGAGCACCTCGGTGGTGATGCGGATGGTTGTCGTGGCCATGGCAATCGCCACCAGCGCAGGGATCGGCGCGAGATTGCGGGCAAGGTGGTCACTGACGCGAAACACATCGAAGCCGAGGGCCTCGGCCTTCCGAGCCGCATCCACCCACGCCTGCTTCGTCGGTGCCAACGGTGCCAAATCGCTACCGACGCCAAATCGGAACGGGCGATGGCTGGACATAGCCAATCCTCCTCATGCTCGGAACGACAGAATCATCCTACCGGAAGAATGGCGTGCTACTGCAGCGGTTGGCCTGTCCCAGCCGCTCGAGCACCACCAAATCGAAGGTGTCGGGATACGTGCGAGTAGGGGATCGTCGCACCTGCGGGTAGAGGACGACGGCCATCGGCTTGTGGGGAAGTCGATCGCCGTCGTCTCCGGTGGCGGGTTGGTGACGAGCACGTCCCCGGTCTCCGTTGTCCTACTCTATGCCAGGCTGCCGTGGTTGTCAGGACCCAGATGTGCAGAATGGGTGATCGCATCACCTTGGCCGTATTATTTGCGTCACTGACTGCGCAGCTCAGTGTCCGCGCGGGGGTGTCGATGGCGGTCGATGCCCCTGAGCGGTCAAGGGGCTTCAGCTCAATATACGGATGCTTTGCCGTGCAGCGTCCGCGCCACAATCCCCTGTACCGAACGCGGTGGCCCACCGCCTGCGGCACCGTCTACGCCATTCACTGTTGGAGCATCCTTCGGCTGGTGGCCCATGTCATTAGTCGGGGGAGCTTTGCGGCTAAACGCCATGATCCGCAACGTCATGACAGGCTGACACACGGTGATTCATGTTCGACCGGCTTGCTTTTTGATGCGTCATTGTCGTCGACTGCCTCAGGTCCTTGACCCGGATCCTGCGCCGTTTAGCATCGACCTGCGTCTGTGAGGGTGGGCGTGAGCAACGCGGAGAAGACTCACCGCAGGCCGACGCCTGTGGCCGAACTGGCCAACAGCGTTGCGACCTGTCGAGCGATCCGCTCTAGCGATCCGCGGATCGGTGGAGCGTTGCTCTCACGCGCGACCCGGCCGGCACCGACGATGACCGATGCTCGCCCGGCGTGACGCTGCACGGGTAGCAGCGACCATCCACGCCATCTTGTATCGTTCACGCTGCGTCACGGCAGCAATCACCACCGGAGGCAGCGATGCAGCGTACGGTCGCCCGCTCACGCCGGATCGGTTCCCAGCACTCGCTGACCTCTTCGGCGAGCAGGGACCGGCCAGTCGGTGCTGGTGCATGTACTGGCGCATTGGCAGTGATTACCGCCGGCAGCCACCTGCGGCGAATAAGGCAGCGTTCTGTGACGTGGTCGCGGGCGGTCCTCCGCCGGGCTTGCTCGCCTTCGACGGCGATGTGGCGGTGGGCTGGTGCCAACTGACTCCGCGCCATGCCTTGCCGTGGCTCGATCGTGCCTGGCGGTTCCCGCGCGGTGACGATGTCCCAGTCTGGTCGCTGTCGTGTTTCTATGTGCGCAAGGGGTATCGGAAACAGGGTGTGACGTCCACGCTCATCGAAGCCGCCATCGCCGCTGCACGGCACGCCGGTGCCCCTGCGCTGGAAGCCTATCCACTTGACGCGCGTCTGACGCCGAGCGCATCGGGCACTGGCTACGTGTCAACGTTCGAGCGTGCTGGATTCACCGTTGTCGCCCGGCGCGTGCCAACTCGCCCAGTGATGCGCTACGACTTCCACACGTGACCATGAGACGTCGAAACCGGGTCAAGTCCAACATCCGCTATGGTTTGGCGATGTCGTCGACGACATCCTGACATGGTGGATAAGGAGGTTGCGGATCTGGAATGATCGTATCTGCGTCGGGCAGTTGCGGATCTCCGAGCGCCTGCTTGAATGCCGCTCCATCCTCACTCAGGATGGTGAACGTCACGTCACCGGGTGCGCCATGAGCGAGATCAAAGACGTAGGCCACGTACGTGCCGCGGAGTTCCAAGCCATCGGTAGGAACGACGAAGAGATGGTGACCGTTGAAGTCGCCTTTCAGGATGACGAGGTACAACGGAATTAAAGGTGTCAGGATACTTGCGAGTGGGTGATCGTCGCGCCCGTAGCCACTGGTACCGCGCCGCCGGCAGCGTGGCACACCGACTGCCGCATCGTCGACACCACTCACTGGCGCATCCCTCGGCTGGTGGCCCACATCATCAGTCGGGGGATCTTTGCGGGTAAAGCTTCTTATCAACAGTCACTGTTCGCGCCACCACTCGGCACAATCGGACATCGCGCGCGAGGGCGAAATCCGTCATTCCCTGACGAGCGAAATCAGCGTTCTTGTCTCGTTCTGTCGGACTGATGACAGCACACCGTGGAACCGCTAGACTGTGCCAACCATGGGAGCTTGACGCTGCAAACGACGGCAACCATGGGAGACGAGGGCTATGTCGGACACCCGCATAGCCCTCGTGCTCTGTCTATCGGTACTCGTGTTGGCGAGCGCCAGCACGAAGCCGATCAGCAACGCCAGGGCTGATCGGATCCCCATGCGTCCTCCCTGTGCTTACTCCTCAAGCCGGTGACCGTCCTCGATCTGGTGCCAACTGCCAGGTGTCAGCTCGGCCGAGTAGCCGACGCTTGGCTTACGCCTCGTCGAAGATCGTCAGGATAACCCGCTGTAGCTGATCGTCGACGATGCACACGACACACGACGATCGCTGGCAGATGCTGTCCCTGCAGACGACCGCCTGCACTGACGAAGTGCACGATCTTCCCGACGTAGCGATCCGGAAGATCCATCACTGTGGCAACTCGTGCTGGTTCGGTGTGTCGAAGAGCTCATTCACTTCGATGCGTGACCCATTCGCGACGACCACCACCTGGCGGAATCCCGTCTGGTCGATGACGTCGACGAGATACGCATAGCTTTGCCGGAACTCATCATCCGGCATCACGAGTGGTTCGGTGTCACCTGGTCGTGGATCGGAGACTGCAAATCGTCGCTCGCTCATTGGCCCCTCCAGCACGCACGATCGTTCCCGGATGCGTCACCATGCAGACGCTGTACCACGGCTGGGAGCGGATCACCGGTGACGGTCGCTTCCACTGTAACTGGATCGTCCAGACGTGAAGGGAGTCATCCGTACCGATTCGGCAGGCGTGTACGAACACGACCGTCAGACCACCGGCGTCGTCGACGATGACGCCGGGCACAGAGATGCCCGCTGACGACTGCCAGCGGGTCGTGTGGTGCATCTGAGGCGAGTGGCGACGAGCCCTTCATGGACTGAACCATCTCGCCGTCATGCCACTCCGGATCAGCGTCACGGAACGATCGCATCTCTTGGAAGCGCGTGTGGTGCTCAGGACTGGCCGCAGTCGTCTGATGGGCCTCCCGGCCTGTAAAACCGACAATCAGCCACACGTCGTTTTCGTTCTGATCCGATCCTGACGCGCGATCGCCAGGCGACGGCCGAGCCGAGGATGCGGATCGTCGGTTAGCCTGGACGCTCCTCTAGCTTGGACGCTCCTCGCCCATGATCTCCCGGCCGTGGACCGTCAGCGCCCAGATGACGCCGATGTTGAGCGCCAGGACGAGGATCGACCAGGCCGGGTAGTAGGGGATCGACAGAAAGTTGACCGTCGCGCTGATCGCGGCCAGGATGACGCCGATCGCGCGCGCCCAGACCGCGCCGAGGACCAGCATGAAGCCGGCGGCCACCAGCACAATCCCGAGCGCCATATGGACGATGCCCCAGCCGAACACACCGAGATCGAACAGGTAGTTGCGGGGATCGCCGTAGATCTCGTCCTCGAGGATGCCGGTCAATCCGGCGAACGCTTCGAAAATGCCGGTCAGGATCAGCACGATACAGGCGAACCCCGTGAAGCCGACGACCGCGCGGCTTGGACGACCGTCCATATGGAGCCTCCAGCTGTCTGTAGATGTCTGTCATCGTTCCAGGCCGTGAGCAGACGCGATCCTGTCCGACGATGGCGATCATGGGACGTCGTCCTGCATGGGACGATCGTTCTTGCGCACCGATCGGTCCCGCAGGTCGCGTCAATTGGCGTGACCACACGCCGGTTGACGTCACGACGGTACGGTCGACCGGTGGTGGCTCGATACGCCCGCACGGTCGCAAGACAGGGTCGCAGTCCCCATTGTGACGGGTAACGACGACGGCAGAATTGGACCCACGCCGTCGCCCGATGCGAGCAATCCTGGCGGGCGAGCAGCGCAGGCACAGCACCAGCATGGACGAGCTGTTCCTCGGCCTGCTCACCGTCATCTCGCTCGCCGTGATGGCGCGACGGTCTGTGCTCCGGTGGTCCGCCCCGAGTCCGCTGTCATCGGCGTCCCGCTCGACGCCGACACCCTCTTCTGCGTGATCTTCCTGCTCGACGTCGGGACGAGCCTCCTGCGGGCCGAGAACACGCGCGACGACCGCTTCTGGCACGGCATCCTGGACCTGCTCGGCAGTGTGCCGTCATGGGTGTCTCCAGGACCCTCGCGGCACACTTGCAGGACCAGCTTGACTGGTCACACAAACGGGATGTCGTCGGTGACCGGGGATGACGCACTCGCGTCCTCGGCCTGCTCACCGGCTGGGCAACGCCCGAGAAAGCCGACGTCACTAGCGATGATCTCGCAGACGCCGCGCTCCTTGCCTTCTTCGTCCGGGAGGATCGGTACTCCAACCTCCCTTCGGCGTAGAGTGGATTGCCCTTCTTGACGTACTCGCCCATTGTCTCGGCCAGGCGATCCCAGCAGATGACGGTGCAGAACTAGCTGCGCGCGTCGCGGCCGCCAAGCGCGTTATTCCTTCCCGACCCTGACAGATATTCACGTTCCATTCAACTGGTCAACCCGGTGTTCGCTGGCGGTTCGTCTTCATGCACAGGGTGCTTCCGCCAACGTATACCGTCTGGATCAGTCGGTTCATACCCCTCTTCACGTCACGTTGGACTCTCCGGAGTCGCTCGACGATTTCCATCTCGACGAACGCCTCCAGCAGCGCTGCGCCCTGGTCCGATGCGGGATCAGGGTTGACGAGCCGCTCCATCACCTGATCAGGATCACCATCCGTGTCCGCTAACGCCTGGCGTATGACGACGTCCAGCTGCTGCTCAAATGCCAATCGTCGTTCGCGCGCCTGGCGGACCATCGACAGGTAGCCCTTGTCCTGGTCGGTGAGATCGTGATCGGCGGCATTCTCGTCGTGCGGTACGGGATCGTGGTTGTCGCGCATTGAAACCTCGTTTCAGGTTGAGTGCGTGCCGTGGATTAGAGGCGGGAAGGTACACACGATCGAACGGTCCCGAGCCAGTGATCGCGAGCCCGCCCTGGAAGTCTTAACGGTGGTCACCGCATGGATGACATCGGATCGCGTCACCCGCGTCACCCGCGTCACCCGCGTCACCCGCGTCACCCGCGTCACCCGCGTCACCCAATCGAGGAGTTCGCGGCCGCATCATGCTTATTGGTGATGCGCGATGACGCGGGTGACGCGGGTGACGCATGATCAATCAACTGTCGCATTCTCCTTTCTGATCGAGACGATCCGCCGTTCCTTGGTTCGATCGAACGTCACCTCGACGCCCGCATGCCGCAGGTTGGGTGCGAGACGTTTCAAGTGACCGGACAGCGCACGCGCCGACTTCGGCCAGGACCGAAGACGCCTCATCCCGTCGCCGACCTGAGTGTCGAGGACGCTGAGCAGGTAGACGGTTGGCCCTCCCATCGCCCAATTGACTCGATCAGGGTGAGTACGGCCGCCGCGACCGGCGATGCCTCGAGCGCCAGATCGTTGGCATCGGCGCGGTTCCCGGTGTATGCGTCGATAAACGCACCCGTCTCCAATCCGAGCCCTGGTTCAGCCGCCGTTGCCCACAGTGCGAAGTCTGCCATGCGTGGGAGACGCTCAAGATGAGTCTCCGGCAGCCGAGCGATTGCCGTACTGACGGCTGTCAGGAGCGCACCCAGCATGGCCGGTGCCTCTCGCTCGAATGCTGCCCAGAATGAAGCTTCGGCTTGACGCTTGCCCACTGGGATGGCTGGCAGATGCAGGACGATCGCGCGGTCAAGCAGATCGCCGCGCGTCGCCAGCTCCTCGATCCCCGTAAGGATGACGGGTCGCTGACCGTCGAACAAGATCTCACCGTCGTCTGAACGGAGTTCGCGGGTCGCGACGCGCCGCCGGTCGACAGGCGGCACAACGCCGTCCGACAGCCAGGGCGATACGCTGGACAATATGTCAAAACTCATCACCCAGCCATTGCGGGCGGCGATAGCGAGGTCGCGGGCGTCGCGAGGCTCAGCACGAAGCGGAGCGCTGTTGGGATCGATGAGCGAGCGGAGCGCCCGGGCCGTCGTCGATTTGGCACTGCCCTGCTCACCGGACAGGATCAGGGCCGGGTAGGACCGCGCGGGCGGAGCGCCTGCACTAACCATCCAACAGCAGCGCCCAGTCCGCGTCGCTGACGATGTTCAGGTACTGGCGGACCATCTCATGCTGCCGCCGGAAACAGGTGTTGGGAGTGGCCGCATGCCGCGAGGCCGCCGAAACTTGACTGCCGGCGTCGGCTCCTCGCTCCAGCCACACGTGTCGATTTACCGACCTGCCAGGTGGCGTTCCCGAGATCGAGATAGATTGCGCCGTCACGTTCAGCGACGCGTGTATGGACCGGCTCCTCAAATCCGTCGAATAGTGCCGTGCCTTCCAGCACACCCATCGCGTCACTGAGCACCTGCGCTCGGGGCATGGTCTGATGCAGATCGTAGTACCGATGTGAGACGTAGCGCTTGAACGCTCTCGACGAGAGGGCAAGAGTTTCGCTGTGACCATCAATGGAGATGGTGGTATAGGCCTCGTGGTCGGGAGTGTGGAAGAGCTCGATCGACGCCAACAGCTCGGCCACGACATCGCGCGTGCCGGTGGTGGCCGCTAATGCAGAGACTGTGCCGCTGGTGACATCGAGCACCGGTGACTGGTTCGGGCCGAGGCGGGCAATCGTCGAGGCGACCTGATGTCCGACCAATGGTCTAGTTGGTCGCATGACCGCCTTAACCGACTGGTCAGCCTGGGGTGACGTGCGCGCTTGAGTACTCAGCGACGCGAGTGCGTCATCGAGAAGACCAGTCAAGGCGTCGAGCAGTTCGTCAGAGGTGGCCACATCGCTGGCGTGGAACGATGCCCAGTCGGCGAGACGGGCAGGTGACGCGAGGTGAATTGTCGCCGCGTCATGCACGGTGCCTGTGTCGATAATGATGTCCGCGATTGGTTCACGCTTGTGCAATCGAACACGTTTGACCGTTAATGTCACATCGGCATTGACCGCTACCTGCAGTCGGGGCGCAGTCGTTTGCGCGGATCGTTCGTGGCGTCGAGCGTCCGCACGCCATCATGACGACTCATGGTGGACTCCGCCGAAGGCATGGAAGTACGACCTCCCTGATGCACCCCGAAGGGTGTTGTCAGACCCGTTGTGCAATGCGTGCGAATCCAGGGCGGATCACCGCCATACGGTGCTGGCGAATGATCAAAAGCCAGGTGGGCTTCTCAAGCGTTGGCAACTTGAGTGAGGCGCCGGCTGGTGCTTGCCGAACATGATACAGCCGCGTGTCTAGTTTGTCAAAGGGCAATAGTTTATTATACCATACCATTGGGCACGTTGCAATGACGTGGACGGCCGTCACTGATGTAGGTGGCAGCGGTCATCGAGCCGCCGATACGCAACGTAATGACGGCGTGACATGGATCTCATGAGCAGCTGAATTATCGGGGGTCAGTGCACGCACAATAATGCCGTCCCAAAGATGACGAGCATTACGTTGGCCCCTGCCCCGGGCATGTGGAGTGTCGATCTCAGCATCTCCGCAGGTCCCAGGCGCCTGCTCATGCGTTGAGCAGGCGAATCATGGAAGTGAACTATGAATCCGGACCGGATTGGGTCGTTGGGAGCAATGAAGAATATATGAAAACTGGTGATCGATACGCGTCCGGTGATCGTTGAGACGAACGCTGGTCCATCACCGACCGTTGTCTCGCGCAGGACGTGGCCGGTGAAGCGGCGCTGGACGATGCTCTCGTGAACATATGGGGCTGATCGACCGGCAGTTCACCCTGCCCGCACAACTCCAACATCAACGCACGACGGATGTCGTGGTCACACCTGACATCAATCGGGCTATAGAGTCGTACGAATCCGCTCTGGGTTCATATGGGCTACGTGATATCAGGCACGATATACGCGCTCGATCGTCACATTAAGTTCTTGGTGGGGGCGCGACGATGACCGGAAAGTCGTCGATGGCACGCGCCGTTTCGACCGCTAGCGCCTGAGTATGGCTGATGTCAACGTCCATCGGGCAATGCGGCCCATGCTGCTCGATAGATCCGACTGGCACGATTACGACTGGATCACGCTCCAGTGCCGCAAGCAGCTCGTGTCGCCACATCTCCTGCCAGTGGACGGTTCGTCCTGTTGTCCCGCGCTGCCCCGCCCCAAATACCGCCGCATCGGAGACCATTTTGCGCTCCCTTCAGATCACAGCGTCACCCAGAACCGCTCGCCATGCCGTCACCACCCCCTGCCGGGACTTGGGGCGTTCGCCCCCTTTATCCTTACTCCACCAGCAACCCACGCAATCGCTTCGCGATCGTCGTCTCGTCCCCTGGCTTGAGCGTTGTCGCAACGATCCCCAGCGCGCGCTCATGGAGGAAGTTCTGCGAGACGCAGACTGGTGGATCGCCGTCGGCCAGCGCGTTGACCATTCGCTCGACCGACTGCTCGACAATCGTCTCATCGATCCGGACGACGAGCGTTGGGTACGGGCGCGTGCGCTGCGATCGTCCAGAAGCTCCGGCTCGACCCCTGGGATGCCGGCCAATGCCCCGACGATCGTCGCCAGCCGTTCCTCCTGCTCGCGCCGTTCGGCCGCGTGGTCGCGCGTCAGGAAGCGACGCAACGCGACGACCAGGCCGGCGATCTCTTCCTTTCCGACCTTGAGTGGCCTTCCGATGCCGTGGTGCGGCGGGCCGGGCAGCCGCTTGTTCTCGATGTAGCGGTTGCGCCACGTCCAGGTGGCAGGGTAGACGTCCATGTCCTGATGCTGGAGCGCGACCGACTCGATCAGGTCGGCCCGCCCAACCAGGATGCCCGACGCCTGCGGCCCACCAATCGCCTTCCCCCCGCTGTACGCGACGAGACTGGCCCCGGCCTCGATGAAGCTCCGCAGATTCTCAACCGGTGGCAGCGAGGCCGCCGCATCGACGATGACGGGGAGATCGTGCTTGCTCCCGATCGCGACGATCTCCTCCAGCGAGACGATCCCTTGCAATCCACCGACCGACCAGGCGAGGGCAGCCGTCCGCTCGGTGATGGCGGCCTCGACCTGCCACGGCCAGGTAATCCCTTGCCCAGGGAAGCCGAGATAGCCGACCTCGACCAGCCGCGCCCCGGCAAGTCGCAACGCGTGGGTGTACGCCGTCAGGTGTGCACGCTGGACGACGATCTCATTGCGCAGGCCAGTCGTGTCCGGCAGCCGGTCCATTGCCGCGACATCCAGCCCGGCTATGCAGGCAGCCGCCGACAGACTCAGCCCTGCTGCCGCTCCGGCAACGACGTAGCCCGCCGCAGCTCCAGTTACCTCCGCCAGATAACGGCCAGCCGCCTCCTGCAAGTCCTCAATCCGGACGCAGTGCTGGGCCGCCTCGGCCATCGCGGCGGCGACCTCGGGATGGAGCGGAGCTCCGCTCAGACGCGTCACCGGGCCGGCGGCGTTGATGACTGGCTGGACTCCGAGCGATTCGTAGATGCCCATCGCGCCCCCTTGCTTGTTCCGGTGGTCTGTTGGCTGGCGCAATGCTATACGACTTCGAGCCGTTGTGCGTCGCGGGGCCGACCCGAATACAGCCATTGGCCACGGACCGCTTCCGTGACATACTCGCCCGATCATGCTCGATCCAGAAGAACCTCGCGGATTGAGGAGAGAACCGATGTCTCACTACGATCTCGTCGTCCGTGGTGGCCGGGTGATCGACCCGGCCCAGAACCTCGACGCCGTCTGTGACGTAGCGATCGAGTGGGGCCGGGTCGCCGCCGTTGGCCACGATCTGGCAGCCGATGGAGTCCGTAACGGTGTCGTTGATGCCACCGGTCTGATCGTCACGCCGGGACTGGTTGATCTGCACACTCACGTCTTCTGGGGGGTCCCACCGCTCGGCATCGAGCCGGACCCGCACTGCCTCGCTCGTGGTGTGACGACGGCTGTCGATGCCGGCTCGGCCGGATCGTCAACCTTTCCCGCCTTCCGCCGCTACGTGATCGACGTTTCGGCGACGCGGATCGTCGCAATGCTGCACATCTCCAGCATTGGGATGGCGCGTGACGACCGCGATGGCGGCGTCGGTGAGCTTGAGGATATCCGCTGGGCGAGGGTGGACCGTGCCATCGACGTCGCCCGTAGTCATGCCGATGTCATCAAGGGCATCAAGGTTCGCCTCCAGAGTGAGATGGTCGGCAATGACCCTGACCAGTGCCGCGAAGCACTGCGGCGCGCCCAGCAGGCCGCCCATGCGATCGGAAAGCCGGTCATGGTGCATGTTGGCGGAACGACGATCGGTATTGACGAAATCCTCGGGGCGCTAAACACCGGCGATACGGTCACGCATTGTTATCACGCGCGGACCGAGGGCGTCCTCGACGAATCAGGCAGGATTCGGCCGTCAGTCAAGCGCGCCATCGAACGCGGCATCAACTTCGATGTTGGCCACGGTCGCGGAAGTTTCGACTATGGTGTCGCCCGCGCGGCGCTCGACCAGGGGCTGCTGCCCGGCACGATCAGCTCCGACATCCACGCCTGGAACATCGCCGGTCCGGTTTACGACCTGGCAACGACTGCCAGCAAGTTCCTCCACCTGGGTGTCTCGCTTAACGATGTCATTCGCCGGCTGACGATCAATCCTGCGACTGCGATCGGCATGGAGGACACGATCGGGACGCTCATACCCGGCGCCGCCGCCGACCTGAGCCTGTTACGCCTTGCCGAGGGCGAGTGGCCCTACGAGGACTCGACCGGTAACGTCGAGATCGGCCGCCAGCGTCTGGAACCGGTCAGCGTCATCCGCGCAGGACGCGAGTACCGGTGTACGCCGTCGGTCTACGCCACGACACATACGCATACCCACATGCATTGACGGTTTCGAGTTCACACAGGGGTATCCGGGGGTATTGATGAGCGAGCACGCACCAGCTAACCACGAGCAGATGACAGCCTTCTACCGTGACGTGGCCGACCCGAACGCCCGGGCAATGCTCGACTTCCTGATCGACCATCCGGGCGAACGCTACGAAGCGCGTCAGATCATGGAAGCACTCGGTTTCGCGCAACATCGTGATGTTGGGCTGGCGGCCTACGCGGTCGGCGAGATCGCGCGACAGCACGGTCAGCAGCGACCGTGGCTCGAAGCGCAACTCGGATACATGATGTCACCGGAGACTGCGACGTTGCTTCGGCAGGCGAGGACTACGTAATCTGGGAGACGTGACGCCGCAGCCACGCATCATGCACCACGTAACCTCGGAATCACCTCATTCGCGACCTGGCGCATGATCGCGTGCGCTTCCGGCGTCCTCGGCCAGGGAATCTGGAAGTCGGTGAACCCGGCCTGCTGATAGGCGACGACACCGTTCTCAAACGACTCGACCGAGTCCCAGAGGCTCAGGCCAGCGCTGATCGAGCGCATGATCTCGGCCGGTTCCCGGCCGATCTTGCGGCATTGCTCGTCCAGCAGGTCGTTGCCGGCCCGTGCTTCGTCCGGTGTGCCGCGCGCATTCCAGATATCGGCGTGCCGGGCTGTCAGCGCCAGCATTCTTGGCAAGCTCGCGCCGATCAGGACTGGTAGCCGCGGCTGCTGAACCGCCTTCGGCTCGAACGGTGCGTCGATGAGCTGGTAGTAGCGACCGAAGTAGTTGGTGCGCTCGTTCTGTTGCAGCAGATCCCAGATTTCCAGTGCCTCGGCGAAGCGGTCAACTCGTTCGCGTGCCGATGGGAAGTCGAAGCTGTACGCCTCGTGCTCGCGCTCGAGCCAGCCGGCTCCGACGCCCAGCTCGACCCGCCCATTCGAGATGTGATCGACGGTGATAGCCTGCTTCAATAGGAACGCCGGGTTGCGATACGTATTGCCGCAGACCATGACACCCAGCCGAATCCGCTCTGACGCCATCGCCAACCCTCCGAGCGCCGTCCAGGCCTCGTGGGTCGGGTCCATGACATCGTGAACGCCGTAGAAGTGGTCAACGACGTTGAAGACCTCGAACCCTAGCGCTTCTGCCTCACGGATTCGCGACACTAATTCCGGCCACGGCGCTCGCTGGCCGCAGACGACAGCGAATCGGACTGGATGGGCGTATCGCATGTCGGCTCCTCATTCCAGACCCCGGTCAGATACGATATACGTGAGGTAAGCCCTGAACCTGCGGGATCTCAATTGGGACATGATCGGTTGAACGGTCGATGGCTGCAACCCTGTGGAGGTGCAATGGGCGATCACGGACGGCTCACGTTTCGGCCGGACCACGTCACACCGGCTCCCGAGGACACCGCCATACCATTGTCGACTGGGGACGCATACCATCTGATGAATGCTGCGATTGCCCCGCGGCCAGTCGCCTGGGTTTCGACTGTGTCAGCAGACGGCGTCCCAAACCTCGCGCCGCATTCGTACACAACGGTCTTTGCGACCGACCCGCCGGTCATCGGTTTCGTCTCGGTCGGGCGCAAGGATTCGCTCAACAACGCCGAGGCAACCCGCGAGTTCGTCCTCAATATCGCCAGCCAGGCGCTGCTTGAACGGCTCAACCTGACAGCCGCGAACTTCCCAGCCGACGAGGACGAGTTCCGCTGGGCGAACCTGACTCGTGTGCCATCGGACATTGTGACACCTCCGCGTGTCGGTGAGGCGCCGGTCTCGTTCGAGACGCGAGTGCACGACATCATCCGGATCGGTAACTGCTCTCTGGTCCTCGGAGAGGTCGTCCGAGTCCACGTCGCACGTGACATCTGGCGTGATGGGCGGATCGATCCGGGCCTGCTCGACCCGGTCCTGCGGTTGTCTGGCTCAATGTTCGCGGAGTTGGGTAAGACATTTGACCTGCGCCGCCCGACCTATCAGGATGTCCTGGACGGCAACCTTGACCAACGCGAGAAGGGACGATCGTGACGATGAGTGAGCACAACCTCCAGCCACTGACCGGCTACCACCACATGACGATGGTGACGAAGCACGGGCCGACCAACGCGCGCTTCTACCGCGAGACACTGCGCCTGCGGCTGGTGAAGAAGACAGTCAACTTCGACATGCCGCACACCTATCATCTTTACTACGGCGACCATGAAGGTTCAGCCGGAACGCTGCTGACCTTTTTCGAGTGGCCCAACGCCGAGCCGGGCCAGACGGGCTGGGGCGGAACGCATCACATCGCACTATCGGTCGCCAGCGGCGCTGCGTTGGCATGGTGGCGCGGTCACCTGGAGCGCGAGGGTTGCGATGTCCAGGGGCCGTTCGACGACCACGGCTACCCGACGATCCGCTTCCGCGACCCGGACGGGCTGATCCTCGAACTCTCGGCGCCGGCTGGCGACGACGTGCCGGAAGGCGCACCCTCCCTCTGGGCCGACGGGCTGGCGATCGGCCCGCTCCATCATGTCAGTATCCAGGCGACGACCCGTGAGACGGCCATCGTCTACTACCGTGACCTGCTCGGCTTCGAGCTGACCGGCGAGGGGACCAACCCCGACCACCCCCTGCTGACTGATCTGATCTTCGCGCTGGATGGCGAGGCCGCTTCGATGCGGCTGCTGGTGACGCTCGTCGATCGCGAGCAGACCGAGCACGCCGTTGACGGCCCTGGCCAGACGCATCACATCGCCTTCGGTGCGCTGGATGACAGTGTTGAGCTGGGCTGGCAGGAGCGCCTCGCCGCCGCCGGCATCCCCGTCTCCGAGGTGCGCGACCGCAACTACTTCCACTCGATCTACTTCAACGACCCTGACGGCCACCTGCTGGAGATCGCCACCCACAATCCCGGCTTCGCCGTCGATGAGCCTCTCGAATCACTCGGCGAAGCGCTGATGCTCCCCGCACAGTACGAAGAGCGGCGCGAGCAGCTCGAGAAGACGCTGACACCGATATGATCGGGAACCGGGATCTGGGAGGGACGGGCAGTTCGCCATCCCTCCTCAGATCCCTGATTCCCGATCACGCTGTGATCCATACACCGCATACCTCCGTACCACTTCCAGAAGCGCGCTGAAGGGCCGAGGGGTCGGCCCGGAATGAATGGCTCGACACGCGATCGGAAACGCTCCGCTCCGGTTCTGTCGTAAGACACCGACCGGCCCCCAACGGAGACATCCGGTTCGGCGTGGCGGCACTGCGCGTCCGGATTGCCGGCGCGCTGGCGATTGCTGGAAGTGAGGCATCGATGAGGCTCACACGTCTCGTCAGTGTGCTTGTCGTCGCGGGAATGATGCTGGGGATGATGGTTGCTGTCGGTGGCGCGTCGAGCCACCGTGAGGCGCCCCTCATCGCCAATGACCCGCAGGTTGACAACACCGATCTCTACGCCTGGGTCGACCAGACTGACCCAACCAAGCTCAACATCGTGTCGCTCTACAATCCGTTCGAGATGCCGGCCGGCTTCCCGAACGGGTTCACCTTCGCGGATGACGCCCTCTACACGATCAACATCGATCGCGACGGCGATGGTCGCGCAGACCTCGGCTATGGGTTCCGGTTCCAGACGACAATCCGTAACCAGGACACCTTCTACTCGAACCTGACGCTGGCTGGTGACCTGGCGATCACCTCGCCGGACGACCCGGACCTCAACATCGTCCAGACCTACGATCTCTTCGCCAGCGAGGGCGACCGGCTGCCGGACGGGCGTGGACGTGGCGTGAAACCGCTATTGGACGACGCCTACACCTCGCCGAACAACGTCGGCCCGGCCACGCACGCCGGGATGAACTTCGCCGACATCATGAGCCAGGCTGTCCAGAACGTCCCCGGTCACGGCATGTTCTGGGCTGGCCAGTCCGACGACCCGTTCTTCGTCGACCTGGGTGCGATCTGGGATCTTGCCCAGCTGCGGACGATTACCGGCGCCAACGGCGGCGCCGGCATCGACTCCGTCGCCGACTTCAATGCCCAGGCGATCGTGATGCAACTCGACATCCCGACCGTCATCGGCAGCAGCGATGCGCTGACCGGCCAGGACGACCCGCGTGCTGCGGTCGGCATCTGGGCTTCGACCTACCGCAAGTCACTGACGATCCTGCGCCCGACGGTCACCTCCTACAACGACGAGCTTGGTTCGACCAGCTATGAGGCCAATCGACCGCTCGCGACCGGCCCGTGGGTCCAGGTTTCGCGGCTTGGGATGCCACTCTCGAACGAGGTCATCATCCTGCTGCGCGACAAGGACAAGTGGAACCGAACCGTTCCGCGCGCTGACCAGCGCTATGAGAACTACTACCTGAACTCGCACCTGGCCGTCCTCCTCAACGCCGTCCACGGGACACCGGGGGCGACCGAGAACCGCAACGACCTCGTCGCGATCTTCCTGACCGGCATCCCCGGTCTCAACATGGTCGCCGACAGCCCGCAAAAGGCGGTCAAGTCCGACATGCTCCGTATTAACCTGGCGATCCCGAACTCGTCGTTCCCGAATGGCCGGACGCTGGCAGACGATGTCGTCGACATCGAGCTATCCGTCGTCGGCCTCAGCGATGGCACGTTTGAGGGACTGATGACCAGCGGCATCAGCGATGGTGTCGATGGCAACGATGTCCCAGTCCAGGACAGCTTCCCCTTCGTGCCGGTTCCGCACGCCGGCTTCGACTTCAACCCGGACAGTGACGGCGACTAACGTCGTTGCCGTCCCGGCAGGGAGCCGGTGTGAGCCGGCTCCCAACCCCAATCTGTGAAACGAAGGGAACAGAGCGACGATGAGCCAATCAACCACGACGCTATCCGGACCACGCCGACGACTCGGTTGGATTCATCGTCCGTTGCTGGCCCTGTTCGTTGTCGTGCTTGTGGCTGGGGCATTCCTGGCTTGGGAATGCCATCCGCTCGGGCAGTGAATCGCTGACCCGCAGCAACGGGGAGGCGAGAGGGACTCTCCCGGCCGCGACGACCGACGATCAGATCGCGTCACTCCAGGCCCGGCTGACCGCAAATGGCGACGACCTCAACGCGGCGACGACGCTGGCTACGCTCTATCTGCAACAGGCCCGCGAAACTGGCGATCCGGGCTGGTATGGCAAGGCCGAGACGCTGCTGAACGGCGTCCTCGAACGGGAGCCGGAGCATGTCGAGGCGTTGGCCGGTCAGGGAGCGCTGGCGCTGGCGCGACACGACTTCGCGGCGGCGCTCGACTGGTCCGTAACCGCGCGTGCGATCGAGCCTGATGCACTGGCCGTCTTCCCGGTCCTGATCGATGCCTACGTCGAGCTTGGTCGCTACGATGAGGCGATCATCGCCGCCGATGCCTTCATCAACTTGAAGCCGAACCTGGCTTCCTACACACGCGTTGCATACCTTCGTGAGCTGCATGGCGACCCTGAAGGAGCAGCCGAAGCGCTGCAACTTGCACTCGACACCGTTCCCGGCTGGACGGAACCTGGCGGCTGGACTCGTGTCCAACTTGGCAACCTGTACCTCAACGCCGGGGATCTGGATGCCGCTGAACGAGAGTATGAACAGACACTCGCGCTGCTGCCGGAGTACGCTCCCGCAACTGCCGGGCTCGGCAGAGTTGCCGCGGCACGTGGCGACATCTCGCTCGGAATCGAACTGTTGAGCGAGGCAGCCAGCGCGAGTCCCGCTCCCGGAATACGTCATCGCGCTCGGCGATCTCCAGGCTGTATCCGGCAACCAGCAGGCGGCGGGTGATCAGTACGCGCTCGTCCAGGTCATGACACAGCTGCTTACGGCCAATGGTGTCAACAGCGATCTTGAGCTGGCGTTGTTCGCCGCTGACCATCCCGAGTACGCGAACGGCCTGACGACTGACGAGGTCGTTGCGCAGGCGCGGGCCGCGCGTGCCGTCCGCCCCAGTATTTACGGTCACGACACGCTTGCCTGGGCACTCTATCGTGCCGGTGACGCTGACGCTGCCTGGGAAGAGATCCAGCAGGCGCTGCGGCTTGGCACTCGCGACGCACTGCTGTACTACCACGCCGGAATGATCGCCAATGCGCGGGGTAACACAGCAGCCGCCCGGGCTCATCTCGAAACGGCACTCGCCATCAACCCGCACTTCTCGATCCTGCACGCAGCCGAAGCACGCGAGACGTTGGCGGCAATTCACCAATGACGCGAGCCGGCTGCTACGCCGTAGAATTGCGGCTCGTGGGTAGACCGAGGAACATGGAACCGATGACTGGACATCTGAACGCACGCAGGTTGGGATCAATTGGGATCATCGCGGCGTTGACGCTCGTGCTGCTGTCGACTCTGGCACCCACAACGACCAGTGCCCACCCGCTCGGCAACTTCACGATCAATCGCTACTCGCGGGTCGAGTTCTCGGAAGACCGAGTCCGCGTCGTTTACGTCCTAGACTTCGCCGAGATTCCGACCTTTCAGCAGATGGAACTGCTCGATACCGACGCCGACAACGCTGTCTCGGCAGCGGAGTCGGAGCGCTATCTGGATGAGATCGTCCCGCTGCTGGTTGAAGGGCTGCGGCTGGTCGTAGGCGACGCAGTCTTGCCGTTGACGATCGAAGCCCGCAGCCTGGAGATGTTACCGGGCGAGGGCGGGCTGCCAATTCTGCGGATCGACACCGAATTCGCGTCCGCGTTGCCCGAAGGCTGGAACGAAGATGGCTTCGGTGGCTACACAGATCGGAACTACCAGGACCGTCTTGGCTGGCGCGAGGTCGTCGTTCAGGGCGGGCCGGGTGTCGCGATCGACAGCTCTACCGTGCCAGACATCGATGTCTCCAACGAGCTACGCGCCTACCCCGATGATTCGCTGTCCAGCCCTCTCGACGTTTCTGAGGCGACGTTCACGCTGGTACCCGGCGACGGCACACCGTCCGGCCGGTCGGAGACCGCCGCCGACGCCGCCGTCCGTGTGGCCGAAGAGACGAACGGTGGCCGGGCAACCGACCGCGTCGCCAACCTGATCACCCGCGAGCAAACAGTCCCAGTTTTCATCGTCTCGTTGATGCTGGCTTTTGGCTGGGGAGCCGTCCATGCTCTCTCGCCGGGACATGGCAAGACGGTCGTCGCAGCCTACCTCGTCGGCGCGCGCGGGACGGCGAAGCATGCCGCCTTCCTGGGCCTGACCGTGACGCTGACCCACACCGCTGGCGTCTTCGCGCTCGGGCTGGTGACGCTCTACCTCTCGCACTACATCCTGCCGGAAGACCTCTACCCGTGGCTGAGCGTTGCATCCGGCCTGCTGGTCGTCGCGATTGGATTGGCGCTGGTCTGGAGTCGGTTGCACACTCGTCCTGCCCACGATCACACCCATGAGCACGAGCACATGACTGGTGACGGACCGCTCGTCCACTCACACGGTGGTCGGACACATTCGCACCTGCCTCCGGGCGCAGATGGCGGGAGAGTCACCTGGCGCAGTCTGCTGGCGTTGGGTGTCAGCGGCGGCCTGATCCCCTGCCCATCGGCACTCGTCCTGCTTCTCGGCGCGATCTCGCTCGACCGCCTGGAACTCGGGATGATCCTCGTCTTCGCGTTCTCGTTCGGCCTGGCTGCCGTTCTGACGGGCATCGGCCTCGCGCTCGTTTTCGCGCGCCGCTTCTTCGAGCGTACGTCGTTCACCCCTCGTGTCCCGCGCCTGTTGCCGGTCGCCAGCGCCTTCGCCGTCTCGATCGCCGGACTCGCCATCGTCTACGGATCGCTTCAGCAGACTGGCGTTTTATAGTGCCGCGTGCGCTCGATCCACTTGGCGTCGCTGTCCATCTGGCAGGTACGGATCAGGACTGATGACCCGTTCACCAGGCAGGGCATGTCTTGCTAGTCTGATCCTGATCGATAGCCTTCAATGGCTGGCGGATGTCGCGACGCGCCAACGCTGGCCGGCAGAGAGACAAGGGCTTTCAGGATGCCGACCAGCGAAAACGACGATCACAGACTCGACGGGCAGGGGGCCGGCCCGCCTGCAGGCAGCCCGTTTCGCCGACTGACGCCGAGTGGCGATCCGGCCTGGCAGAGTCCGCCTCTCCCCGATGTAGTTGATGCATATGTACCGTCACCGGCGACAATCTCCATTCCAGCCGAACTGCCGGTCGGTCAGGCTGCGACGGCGAACACCGTCGCAGGGGGTACGCGCTTTCGACTTGCGGCTGTCTTCGGAATGGTGGGCGGCATCTTCCTGCTGACGGCGGTCGCTGGCGGTGCCTACTTTGCCTACCAGGCGTTACTGGGCCACGATGACCGCGTCACGGCTGCCTACGCGCCGCCTGATTCGTGGGCGTACGTCGCCGTCAACGTTGACCCGACCAGCCACGCCTGGCTTGACGCCTGGCAACTGGCGAAGGCCGCCGGGATAGATGATGATCTCTCGAAGCTGCCGAAGGATGGACTGGCAGAGTCCGGCGAGGATCCAGCCATCTGGGAAACGCTGATCAAACCGGCTGTTGGCCGCGAGTTGGGGTTCGCTGTCTGGCCGAATCCGGACGGCGCAGACGAGGAACCATACGTCGCCGCGATCGTTATGATCGGTGACGAAGACAAAGCTGCCGAGGCGCTCGATGCGCTGCTGGATGGCGAGTCGCCGGATGAGACGACCTACCGTGACATCACCTACCAGACCAGCGTCGATGACAGCGCCGCCGGCATCGTTGACGAGGCGCTGATCCTGGCGTCGACCAGCGACGCCTTCGAGGCGATTGTCGATGCCCGTCGCGATGGCGCGCTCGACGAAGTCGCCGGATTCACGTCCGCGGCCGATCGGGCTACTGACGAACCGCTCGTCTTTGCCTACGTCAACGGGGGCGCGATTGGCGAAGCCGTCGCCGCCATCGAGGACGAACTGCTGGCCGGTCCTGACGCGATGACCTTCATGGCGATGGACTTCAGCGAATCGCTCGACTTCTACACCGACCTCGGCCAGATCACACTGACGATCAAGGCCGATGGCAACGCGCTCAAGACCGAAGTGCTGACCGATGGCCGCCCTGAGAGCTTCCCGATGAGCACAGCCGGCACCGCCTTCGCCGACAAGATGCCCGACTCAACGCTCTTTTACATCGCCAGCGCCGACCTGTATGGCACGATCTGGGAGCCGGCTCTGGGCCAGTACGAATCGATGCTCGCCCCGGCTGCTGGCGACGGCGCCTTCCTCATGCCGACTACCGATGACATCGAGATGATGCTTGGCATCGACCTCGAAGACGACCTGCTTGGACAGATGACCGGACCGTATGCAATCTCGGTCAACGTTGAAGCGGCCGGCAGCAACTACGGTGGTCAGTTCCACTTCTTCAGTGAATTGTCCGACGGCGAAACCGTCGAGGACGCGCTCGATGATCTGGTAGCAGGCTTCGGGGCCTTCGCGCCAGTCGAGACGATCGACGGCGGCTACCGTGTCGACGTTCCGGAGGAAGACCTGACACTGGATCTGACGGTGATCGACGATGTCCTTCACCTGAGCGGCAGCTATCGCTCCAGAGATGCTATCGGCACGCTAGCCAGCTCTGCCTCCTTCCAGACAGCGATGGACGGCATGCCCGACGACCCGACACTCGTCGGCTATCTGGCAACTGACCGGTTGTGGGACCTGCTGCCTGTCGACGCCTGGCAGGGGACCGACCTCGACGCACGCGCGACCCTCGAAGCCCTCGGCCCCTTGGCATTCGCGACCGCCCCCGATGGCGACGGGACCCGGACAGTGTTTGTGATGACGGTGGGCGAGTAGGCGAGCACTGAGCGCTGAATGATGCAGTACGATGATCGCCGTGGTCGGTAGACTCGGCAGTCGGTACTCAGCACTCGGAGGCAACATGCCCGGACACCCACTCGTCGGTATGTGGAAGCTCATCTCGCTGGAGCGGACGGCGGCGGATGGCGAAGTCACGCACGCCGAACAGCCGGTCGGCTATCTGATCTACTCAAGCGAGGGCTGGTTCTCGGAGGCCTTCGAATATCGCAACCCCGCCGATGGCTCGACCGCCCACGTCCTCTACTGCGGCACCTGGGAATCGCCTGACGCCGCAACGATCATCCACCAGCCGCACATCCATCCGAACGCCGACCTCGTCGGTGCCAGCCTTGAACGCGGCTTCGCTGTCGATGGCAATCGCTTCACGTTGACCTCCGCAACCGGCGGCGGCAAAGCTGAACTGGTCTGGGAGCGAGTGCGGTAACGAGGGACAAAGGGGCAGAGGGACGTACGGATCAGGGACGCGGGGTTCGGTTGTCATGCAGAGCCCGCGTCCCTGGTCCCTGCGTCCCTTGTCAGGATCCTCGCCAGCTTGTCCACATCGATGCTGCCGCCGCTGACGACGGCGACGGACTTCTGTCCCTGGCTGTGACGGAGAGCGGCAGCGACTGGGAGGGCGCCGGAGCCTTCGGCGATCAGCTTGTTGCGCAGCGCAAGGTGTTGAAGTGCGGCTTCGGTCTCGTGCTCCTCTGCGGTTGCCCATTCCAGCGGCAGGTCGCGCAATAACGGCCAGGTGTCCGGATCCATGAATGTTCCGGCAACGCCATCGCAGAATGTGTCGCAGGTCGAGACGACCGGTCCCCGTGCGGCGACACCTTCGATGATCGGCGTACAGGTGGCCGGCTGGACGCCGACGACGCGAACCCGTGGCGCGAATTCCGCGATCACGTTGGCAATCCCCGCCACGAGCCCACCGCCGCCGACCGGGACGTAGATCGCCTCGACATCGGGCATGTCTTCAATGATCTCCAGCGCGATCGCTCCGTAGCCGGCGACGACGTTTCGGTCGGCGGTCGGGTGGATGAAGGCGTCCGGCTCGTCAAGGAACGATCGATCGAGAAATGTGTCCCAGACCGTCGCTGGGTCGCGCAGTTCGACGCTACCTCCGAGTGTGACGAACGAGTCGACCTTCATCTTCGGCGCATTGGCCGGGACAATCGCGCGAGCTGGGACACCAAATCGCCTCGCCGACCACGCCAGCGCCTGGGCTGCGTTGCCTGACGAGACGATGCTGACTCCTCCCGATCGCGCAGCATCCCCGATCGTCGCGACTGCGTTGTAGATCCCACGAATCTTGAAGCTGCCGGTCGGCTGCAACAGCTCCGGCTTCAACCAGATCGTCTCCGAGCCATGCAGCGGCAACAGCGGAGTCCGCACAGCAATCCCGTGCAACCGTTTCTGCGCCGCGTAGACCTCATCCATCGACGGTCGAGGGTTATCGGGATCAACCAGCCAGGCCGGCATCGTTGGCTACCTCCACCCAACGTCCCGTTCGGGCGGCTTCCAGCGCGGCGTCGAGGACGGCCTGGGAAGCGGCCCCGTCGGAGAGGGTCGGCGTCGGTGACGGATCGCCGGATCGGACGGCGTCGATGAAGCGGCTCGCAATCGCGACGCGCAGGTCGGGCATGTCGGTCGGCAGGTCGGCAACGGCAGGCTCGCTGGCGTCCTCGGCGAAGTGAAGGACGCGCGTGCCATCGACGACGACTGAGCCGGCATCGCCGTCGAGTTGGAGCGTCCACTCCCCGGCGCTGTGGGCGATTGGAACGCCGCGCACCGTCAGCAACGCGCCGCTGGCGTAGCGGCCGAAGAGGACGAAGCCATCCTCGCCGGTGATGTTGGCCATCTCGCCGCCACCCGGCAGCGGGACCGTTGGCCGCGAGACGATCGTCCGGCAGGCGACCTCGGCGATTGGCCCGCCGTGCCAGAGCAACAGGTCAACCAGGTGTGGCCCGACTGACGACGCCAGCAACCCGCCACCCTGAGCGGCGTCGGAGAACCAACCGGCTTTCGAGTCGCTCCAGAGCGGTAGCCGCATGTAGCTGACAGGGTTCATCGGGACGCGCATATCGGCCATTTGCAGGATTCCGATAGCGCCTTCCGCCAGCAACTGCGCCGAGCGGCGGTAGTGCGGAGTGAAGCGTTGCTGAAAATTCATCATGCCGGTCACGCCTGCGGTAGCAGCAGCATCTCGGATCTGCCGCGCCTCGTCCAGGTTGGCGGCGATCGGCTTCTCGCAGAAGACATGGACACCGGCCGCGATCGCATCCAGCGCCATCTGCATGTGGAGCGCCGGTGGGGTAGCGATCACGACCGCATCGACGTTCTCGATCACCGTCTGGTAGTCGTTGGTCGCGATCTCGATTCCGAAACGCTCCGCAACTGCCTCCGCGCGTGCCGCTTGCGCCGAACAGACTGCGGCGACCTCGACCCCCGCCAGCTTCTGGAACACTTCGACATGGAACGCGCCGAAACCTGTTCCGATGACGCCGACTCGTACCGTTTCTCCCGCCAACCCTCACGCTCCCTGTCAATCTCGCCAGTGTTACGTTGCCGTGCATCGTACCAAGCACGCCGGACGTCGGTCGGCTTCGACTGTCTCGGGAAGGTGTATGATGGCGAACCTCTTCCGGACGTGGCAGATGACGCGCTTTCCAAAGGCAGGTGGTTCAGATGGTGCATGCAGACTCCGCCGTCTCGATCGATGCACGGCCAGATGCGTTCGATATTGTCCCTGCGACGACGGCCGTTATCGTTGTAGATATGCAGAACGATTTCGGTGCTGATGGTGGCATGTTCCAACGGGCAGGAATTCCAATCGGCGGCATCAAGGTGGTCGTTGAGCCAACCCGGCGCGTGCTGGTCGCCGCCAGAGAGCATGGAATGCCGGTTGTCTATCTGAAGATGGAGTTCGCTGCCGACCTGTCCGATGCTGGCGGGGATGATGTGCCGAACTTCATCAAGCATCGCGCACTCGGCGTTGGGGACACCATGACAGCGCCAGATGGCCGCGAGAGCCGCATCCTCATCAAGGACAACTGGGGGACTGAAATCCTGCCCGAACTCGCTCCTGATCCAAGCGATATCATCGTTTCCAAGCATCGCTACAGTGGCTTCTTCGGAACCAGCCTCGATTCGATTCTGCGCGAGCGCGGCGTGACATCGCTCGTTTTCACCGGCTGCACGACCAGCGTCTGCGTCGAATCGACGTTGCGCGATGCGTTCTACCGGGACTACCACTGCCTGCTGCTGTCTGACTGCACGGCCGAACCGCTCGGCAGCCAGTTCCCGCGTGGCAATCACGAGGCGAGCCTGCTGACGATCGAGGCGCTCTTCGGCTGGGTATCAGACTCAGCCGCCTTGCTCAGCGCACTGGCAAAGGTGCCGGTTGCCTCTTCCGCTTGATCGATTGCTCCATCAAACCGAGCGAACCATTTTCTCCTGAATCTGCCGCTCGTATTCGCGCTTGCAGGCGGGGCAGCAGAAGCCGAACGTTTCGCCGTTGACGACCAGCGTGTGTCGTGCGGTCGATAGATCGACCTCCATGCCACAGATAGGGTCGATAACGATCTGCGGCTGGGAAGGGGCGACCGATTGCGGCAGACGGTAGGCTGTCGTGCGGCGTACTTCGGTGATCTGGCCGAGGATCGACAGGGCGATCTCGGCCGGCGTCTCGGCCCGGATGTCCAGGCCAGCTGGGGCGTGGACGGCGGCGATCCGCTCCTCTGCGATACCTTCGTGGCGAAGGTACTCGGCAATCGTTGCGAAGCGGCGGCGGCTGCCGACGAGCGCAACATAAGCCGGGGCTGGCTCCAGTCGCAATGCCGCCAGCAGCGCCTCCTCGTCAACGATGCCCATGCTGGCGACGACGATGTAGGCAGTGCGGCTCGGCGCGAGCGCCTCGAACGCGAGCCCGGCGTCGTGCTGGTCGGCGTCGGACGATGTGCAGGCCATCGCGACCGTGTGATAGCCGAGTTGTCGTCCGATCGCGAGCAGCGACCGCGTCACCGGCGTGTCGCCAACCACGACCAGCGACGGCTCCGGCTGAAACGGCTCGATGAACACCTCCAGCGTCCCGCCGCTATGGCACGTCATCGCCAGCTCGACGACACCGTCGCGGCCTGTCCCGCCCTCCGGCGAGAGTCGAATCGTCTTCGGCTCACCAGACTCGATCGCCTCCCGCGCGTGGCGGATGACGCTCGGCTGCGAGCAGGCGCCGCCCACCCAACCGAAGATCGCGCCATCCACCGTCACGACCGCCTTCGCACCTGCCCGCGCCGATGTCGGCCGCTGGCTATGTGTAACGGTACAGAGCGCGAACGGAACACCCTCGCGCCGGAACTGTGCGGAACGTTCCAGGATGGCGATTGGGTCGTCGGAATGCATGATGGTCTCCGTCCAGGGACACAGGTTGGGGTTCTGTTATTGAATAGAGGTGTCTTGCCATGATCCCCACCTGAATGCAACTCGGTCTGTGTGTTTCCGGTAGCGTCGGTTCTGTGGGAAGATCTGTTCACCTAGTATTGAGGATATCCTCGTCACACGTTTGTGGAAACAACGATAGACGTACTTGGCGACGTTCGCCAGCCGTCCGTGCATCACGGTTTCCCGGGGAAGTTTAGGATTGGGAAGGCATTCCTCTTGCACCTGCATTTGCGCCGAGGTCGGGAACGAGGTGGACACCGTTGCCCGAATGACGAGCAGGAGAGATCGTGTCACGAATGCCACAGCAGGCAGTGGGTGGAGCAGATGACACATCATCGGTCGGTGCACCAGGCCGAGAGCAATCGTCGCTGCGGATCGAACTGCTGGGAGCCTTTCGGGTAACGGTCGCCGACCGTGCCATCGAAGATGACCGCTGGCGCTTACGGAAGGCGAAGACGCTAGTAAAGTTACTCGCGCTCGCCCCGCGCGGGGCGCTGCACCGCGACGAGTTGCTTGATCTGCTCTGGCCCGAGTTCGATCCCACCTCCGCTGCCAACAATCTGCGCTATGCATTGCACGTCGCCCGGCGCGTGCTGGAGCCGGAGATAGACGGTGGCAGGCGGTTCCTGCGCTGGCAAGGTGAACAGCTGGCGCTCGCTCCGGAAGG
Source organism: uncultured Chloroflexia bacterium (assembly GCA_963763325.1). Classification (GTDB taxonomy): domain Bacteria; phylum Chloroflexota; class Chloroflexia; order Thermomicrobiales; family CFX8; genus JBBECJ01. The sequence goes on along the minus strand of CAVXOL010000007.1, from coordinate 70,689 downwards.
CTCCCTGAAGGTCGATGTCACTATGTTTGAAGCGGCTGCCGCGACCGCGCGATATTCGGGGGATCCGATTCGGTTTCAGCAGGCGATTGACATATATGCTGGTGAACTCTTGCCGGAAGACCGATATGAAGACTGGGCGGCTGGACGTCGCGAGACACTGCGGGAATCGTATCTCGGGCTGCTGCTTGACCTCGCCCGGCTGAGCGCAGCAACGCTCGATTATCGGCAGGCGATCAACGTGCTTCGACAGGTGATCGCGGTTGAGCCGTCTCGCGAGGACGCACATGCCGCGCTGATGCGCTCATATGCCGCGATCGGCCAGCGACGTTTGGCGTTGCGTCAGTATCAGTACCTCTGCGATTTGCTTCGAGAGGACCTTGATGCCGAACCAGACCCTTCAACCCAGCATCTCCACGCGGAGATTCAGGCGGGACGCACGCCGTCAGACGATCTGGCAATGGAGACCGCCACCGAACCCCCCGTTGCCCCACCGCAGCGGCACAACCTGCCAGTCGCGCTGACGAGCTTCATTGGCCGTCAGCGGGAACTGGCCGAGTTGGGCGAATTGCTCACCACGACACGCCTACTGACGATCACTGGCGTCGGTGGCTGTGGCAAGACCAGGCTGGCGCTTGAACTGGCTGGCGAACGATCCAGCGAGTACCGGGATGGAGCCTGGCTGGTTGATCTGGCGGCACTATCGGATCAGGCGCTGGTCGAGCAGGCGTTGGCGCAGGTAGTCGGGGTTCAGGAAGAGCCGGGTCGTCCGGTGCTGGAGACGCTCACTGGTGCGCTGCGAGGAGCGCGGATGCTGCTCATCCTCGACAATTGTGAGCACGTTGTCCAGGCGTGTGCAGAGGTATCGACGAGGGTGTTGACTGCCTGTCCGGAGGTTCGGCTGCTTACCACCAGCCGCGAGGCACTCGATGTGCCGGGCGAGGTCATCTGGGTCGCGCCACCTCTCTCGCTGCCGCCGCGAGAAGAGTCGAACCCGCAACCTCTGCTGAACGCTGAATCAGCACTCCTGTTTGTTGAGCGGGCACGGTACCGCCACCCGGCATTCGAGTTGACACTGGAAAACGAACCGGCCATTGCCGAAATCTGCCGGAGGGTGGAGGGTATTCCGCTCGCGATCGAGTTGGCTGCCGCACGAGTCGCGGTCCTGACGCCGGAGGAGATTGCGGGCCGGCTGGACGACGCGCTTGGGTTGCTGGTTGCCGGTGGCAGGATCACGCCGCCAAGGCACCGCAGCCTGCGTGGTGTGCTGGACTGGAGCTTTCGGCTACTGAGTGAACCCGAACAGGCGTTGCTGTCCCAGCTTTCGGTGTTCGCAGGCGGTTGCTCGCTGGAGGCCGCCGAGGCGATCTCGACCGATCCCCGGCCCGAGTCGGATCATTCGACCGCGACGGACACCCTGGACCTGCTCTCCCATCTCGTGGACAAATCACTGGTCGTCGCAGAGGCTGGCGCGGGAGGGATCACCCGCTACAACTTGCTGGGGACCGTGCGCCAGTACGCCTGGGAACGGCTGCAGGAGCGTCAGGAGGTGGAGCGTCTCCGGGAGCGGCATGCCATGTATTGTCTGTCGTTGGCAGAGACGGCCGACCCCGAACTGGTCGGCGCGCGGGCGGTCGAGTGGCTGGAGCGCCTGGAGCGGGAGCATGACAATTTTCGGGCAGCGTTGGACTGGGCGGTAGAGGCTGGGCGGGTCGAGGTCGAGGCTCGGTTGTGTGCATTGCTTTGGCGCTTCTGGTACTTTCATGGCCATCTCATCGAGGGCGAACGCTGGCTCACGGGCGCCATCGGGCGCTCCACCAACGCCGTGGTCCCCAACGTTGTGCGGGGACGGCTGCTGCAAGGCGCCGGTGCCCTGGCATGGAACCGTGGGGATCTGGGCCGTTCCGAGGGCCTGTCTCGCCAGGCGCTGGCGCTGTTCGAGAAAGCTGGCGAGACGTCGCGCGTTGCTGCGACACTCCATAACCTGGGTCTCGTGGCGGAGCAACGGGGTGACCTCGTCGAGGCGACGAACCGCTATTCAGAGAGCCTGCGACTCCGGGAAGAGCAGGGAGACATGGCGGGTGCCGCGATGTCGTTGCAAGCGCTTGGGGGCGTGGCGCGCGAGCAGGGCGACCTCGAGCGGGCCGTCGCGCTGCATCAACGCAGCCTGGCCCTGCAGCGTGAGGCCGGCAACAAGCGCGGGATCGCGATCGCGCTCACCTGCCTGGGCGTCGTCGCCCTCGATGAGGGGGACTATGCGCGTGCGGTTGCTCTCTTCGACGAGAGCCTGCAGCTACACCAGGAACTCGGCGACAAGTCATCAAGTGCCAATTCGCTCACCAATCTCGGATCGGCTGTCCTGCTCCAAGGCAACTACCAGCTGGCGCTCGCGCTCCAACCCCAGTCCTTGCGGCTTGCCAGGGATGCCGGGGACATGCGTGGGATCGCATATGGGCTTGAAGGCGTGGCTGCGGCGATCGTGCTGCTACAGACGGATGCGCAGTTCGCACAACAGGCGGCGCGCCTGTACGGAGCGGCTGACGGGCTGCGCGCTGCCCAGAACCTGCCATTGTCGCTGCCGGACCGCGTGTTGAATGAACGCTCGCTGATGGCTGCGCGGTCCACTCTCGGCGAGGCGGCCTTCGAAGCTGCCTGGGCAGAGGGGCGAGCGTTGCTCCTCGAAGTCGCAATCGAAGAGGCGCTTTCCGCGGCCGACATCCTGAGCCGTGGAAAATCGCGCCCCGGTGGTCGCCACGCCGCCGTCAGCCCTCAGCCGACGCGAACTGGAGGTGGCGCTATTGTTGGCGCGCGGGCTGACCAACCGCCAGATCGCCGCCGAACTCGGCATGGCCGCGCGCACCGCCGACACACACGTGAGCAACGTCCTTCGTAAACTCGGCCTCCCCGCTCGCGCACACGTCCGCGACTGGGCAATCGAGCGCGAGTTGATCCCCCTCGGCGAGCGCTGACTCCCACGGCTACGTATACCTAGTCTTCCTACTACCTGCCAGCAATCAGTCAGTTCCTACGATAGTGCCATCGACAGGAACGACGACTCGTTGCGCTCCTCCACTCACGGGAGGTCGGATGCCGAAGCATCTCAGGTCATTCCTCATCCGTTGCTGGGATCTCGCTGATGGCGAGCAGCGGATCGAGATTGAGCACATCCAGTCGGGCAAGCGGATCGTCGCCATGTCGGCGGAGATCGCCGTGGCGTGGATCTGCGACGGCGCCGGCGACGAACCGCTTTCACCGACCTCCGATGTGGGTGACATCACTCAGCGACCAGGAGACGAGCGTACGGTAGCGGAGGGAGGCGGGATGCCGGATCGAAGTAGCTAGGCGTCGGTTATCGACACTCCCGTTCAACATCTTGACCATCGTGTTGTCTCGGAAGGAGTGCGCATCATGCATCGTCGTTTCACCAGCAAGGTGCAGCGTGTCATCGCGCCGTTACTGGTGGCCGTGCTGGCCTTCTCGGCCGGGTCCGCGATGATGGCCCAGGCGAACAACCCGGTGACCTACACCGCGTGCCTGGAGCCGAAGACAGGCGTTCTCTATCATGTGGTCGCCAGTCCGACCACGCCACGGAACTGTAAGTCGGGTCACCAGGCCATCACATGGAATCAGCAGGGACCAGCCGGACCTCAGGGACTCCAAGGTGAATCCGGGGCACCTGGCGAACCCGGATCAGTTGGTCCGCAGGGACCAGCCGGTCCGCAGGGATCATCTGGTGCCCCAGGACCAACCGGCCCGCAAGGCCAGCAAGGACCGCCCGGTCCATCAAGTGAGTTGGACTGCGATGGGTGCGTCGACAGCCAGGATATCGCGTCCTCGGCCGTCGCGAGCGACAAGGTCGTTGCCAATGTTAGCACCGGGTGGAGCAGCATCCTCATGACTGAGAATTCCAGCAGCAACCCCGGTGTAGCCGCTTTAACCGTGCTTGCGATTCCGGCTGAATCGGGACAACACAGCGTCCTGGTGACCGGTCAGGCGCAGATTTACGTCCTGTCTGTCTCCCCGTCGGGAGCATCCGACGTGGTCTGGCAGTTGTACATGGACGGGAATCCGGTTGGGCAGGAATACCGTCAGTCGGTCGTGGCCGGGACGGACTTCGTCGCGCCAATCTCACAACTTGTGTTTGCCGATGCCGGCACCAGGACGTTCGAGTTGATGGTGAGACTCGAGCTGGTTGGCGACTCATTCATCGCCGATGGAACCCTGACAGCAGTTGATCTCGGGCAGAACTAATCGACGCGCGCTCGCGTGACATCGTGATTCGATCGTTGTAGAAGGAGGACTACAGGTGGTTGCCAACAACGCGACAGTGGTTCAGTCGACGGCGGTTCGATCAGAGGTCTCAGTGGGGGACCGGCTTGGGGCCATCGCCGGGATCGCCTTTGCCGTGCTCTTCGTCACCGTCATCGTTGCGACGGCAGCGGGGCTGCCAGGTGGAGACGACACCAACCAGGATATCGCCCGCTACTACACCGAGCAGGACCGGCTCGTCAGCGGCATGCTGGCGCTGTATGGCCTCACGCTGGCCGGGGCCTGCTTCCTCGGGTTCACCGGCAGCCTCTGGAACCGGATACGGCGGACTGAAGGTGAATCGGCCGGCCTATCGGTGATCGTGTTTGGCAGCGGGTTGATCTTCGTCAGTGTCCTCTTTGGGGCTGCCGCCGCCATGGGCGCGATAGCGTCCAGTGTCGAGTTTGGCGAAGAGACGCAGGTGCAGCCGGTTGTGGCGTCGCTCGGCTGGCTGGCCGGAATGCTGCTGCTCATTCCGGGCATGTGCGCCGCGAGCATCATGATCGTAGCGACCTCGGTCCTGGCGTTGCGATCCGGCGTCCTCCCGCGCTGGCTGGCGTGGATGGGTTTCGTCTGCGCCGCGCTGCTTGTCCTGCTCGGTTGGGCGTTCATGCCAATGTTCGTTCTACCCATCTGGGTTTTCGCCACGAGCGCCACGCTTCTGCAGGACCGGCGAACTGCGTAGCGGAGTCTACGCGGAACGCGCGGGAGGTCAGGTGGCGCTCGTCAGCGTCGGCAAGGGGGAGGATCTGGCAATAGCAGTCGGGATTCGGGAGTCGTCACTCCAGATAGCATGACATGAGAAAGGTACGGATCACCATGACATCCAGGCTCAAAGGTCACGCGGTTCACCGGTTGTTGTTTATCAGCAGTCTGGCTCTGCTCGCGGCGATGCTCGTCATTCCGCACGCCGCCAGTCAGGAGACGCGCACCCTTGCACTCGATGTCGTTATCGCGGAGGAGAGCTTCGAGTTTATTCCGGCGCTCGGGAATCAGATAACGGAGGAGACGTTCATCGCGCGAGGAGACATCATCACGGGGCAAGGGCCGGTATACGCCGCTGGTGATGCGGGCGGTGAGCGCATCGGGACCTTCTACTTCATGGCGGTTGGTACGGCTCAGCCCGAACACTTCGAGACCGCCGCCAACCACATCTACGCCGTCGCGCACTTCGAACTGTTTGGCGAGGGTACGTTAGCGGTCACCGGCGTTGTTAGCTTCGTCGCCCCGAGCTATCTGACGATCACGGGTGGGACGGGCATCTACGCGATGGCGAGTGGGCAGTGCACGGATACCCCAACCGAGGATCTGGACCACTGGGAGTGCGAGGTTCACTAAGCGGCAAGATCGTCGGGATCGGTTGGTTCAATCGCGAGTGGCATGCTTACCTGCTGATCCCGATTGCGCTGGGCACACGCAGCCCCAATATTGAGAAGTGAGTGATGAGTGATGAGGATGGCGCGAAAGCCCCTCGTCACTCATCATTCATCTCACGTTATTCCGCGACTCCCTTCTCCTGCAGAATCGCGTAGACCTTCGACGGCGTCATCGGGATGTCGATGTGGCGGACGCCGAGATGGGAGAGCGCATCGACGACGGCGTTGACGATGGCTGGTGGCGCGCCGACGGTCGGGCTCTCGCCGACGCCCTTTGCGCCGAACGGGTGGTGCGGCGAGGGCGTGACGGTGTTCGTGAGCCGCCAGGCCGGCGTCTCCATCGAGGTCGGCACGAGGTAGTCCATGAAGGTGCCGGTCAGGTTGTTGCCGTCCTCGTCGTAGACGATCTCCTCGTAGAGGGCCGGCGCAAGACCCATCGTCAGCCCGCCGTGGATCTGCCCCTCGACGATCATCGGGTTGATGATCGTGCCGCAGTCGTCCAGCGCCATGAAGTCGCGGACCTTGACCTGGCCGGTCCCTCGGTCGATGTCGACGACGCAGATGTAGGCGCCGAACGGGAAGGTCAGGTTCGGCGGGTCGTAGTAGGTGACGGCTTCGAGACCGCCCTCCAGCCCCTGCGGGAAGTTGGTGTAGGCGGCGAAGGCGAGTTCCTGCATCGTCGCCGTGCGCTCGGGCGCGCCTTTGACGCGGAAGGCGTAATCGACCCATTCGAGGTCTTCCTCGCCGACTTCCAGCAGGTGGGCGGCCAGCTTGCGCGCTTTCTCGCGGATCTTGCGCGAGGCGACTGCCGTTGCCGCGCCGGCCGTCGGCGTGCTGCGGCTGGCGTAGGTGCCGAGGCCGTAGGGAGCCGTGTCGGTGTCACCGTGCTCGACGACGATGCTCTCGACCGGCAGGCCGAGCTCCTCAGCGACGATCTGGGCGAAGGTCGTCTCGTGGCCCTGGCCCTGGGTCTGGACGCCGATCCGGACGATCGCCGAGCCGGTCGGGTGGACGCGGATCTCGGCACTGTCGAACATCTTGATGCCGAGGATGTCGAACGTGTGCGACGGCCCGGCGCCGACGACTTCGGTGAAGGTACAGATGCCGATCCCCATCAGTTCGCCGCGCTCGCGCTTCTCCTTCTGCTCGCGCAGCAGTTCCTGATAACCGATCGCATCGAGCGCCTTGTCGAGGGCGGCCGGATAGTTGCCGGAGTCGTACTCCCAGCCGGTCGGCGACTTGTAAGGGAACTGGTCGGGCTGGATGAAGTTCTTCTGTCGCAGCGCGGCCGGGTCGATCTCCAACTCGTCGGCCAGCACATCGACCATCCGCTCGATCATGTGGACGGCCTCGGTCACGCGGAACGAGCAGCGGTAGGCGACGCCGCCCGGCGGCTTGTTGGTGTAGACGCCGCTGACCTCGAAGTCGGCCGCTTCGAACGTGTACGAGCCGGTGCCGATTGAGTAGAGGCCGGCCGGGAACTTGGACGGGTTGGCAGCCGCGTCGGCCGCGCCGTGGTCGGCCAGCGTCTTGACGCGCAGGCCGCGCATCTTGCCGTCGCGGTCGGCGGCCAGTTCGGCGTGGATGTGGTAGTCGCGGGCGAACGAGTCGGCCTGCAGATTCTCGGAGCGGTCCTCGACCCATTTGACCGGCAGGCCGGTCGTCAGCGTCGCGACCGTCGCCAGCACATAGCCGGGGTAGACCGGCACCTTGCCGCCGAAGCCGCCGCCGATGTCGGGCGAGATGATCCGGATCTTCGTCTCCGGGATCTTCGAGACGAGCGAGAAGACGGTCCGGTGGGCGTGTGGCGCCTGGCTCGTCATCCAGATCGTCAGCTTCTCGGCCACCTTGTCCCAACTCGCGACGCAGCCGCATGTCTCGATCGAGGCGACGTGGATGCGCGGGATGTACATGTCCTGCGAGACGACGACCTGTGAGTCATCAAAGACGCGGTTGGTCTCTTCTCTGTTGCCGGCGTTCCAGGTCCAGATGTGGTTCGTACCGGTCCCTTTGTCGGGCCGGACGAGCGGCGAATCGGGTTCGAGCGCCTTGAATGGGTCCATGACCGGTTCGAGTAGGCTTCGTAGTCGACATCGACAGCCATGACGGCGTCGGCGGCGATGTAGCGGCTGGTCGCGACGACGGCGGCTACCTCCTGTGCGTAGTAGACGACGTGGTCGGTCGGCAGCACCATCTGGGTGTCGCTCATCAACGTCGGCATCCAGTGGAGCCCGGCTGCTTCAAGGTCAGCACCGGTGATGACAGCCAGGACGCCCTCCATCGCGAGCGCCTTCGACGCGTCGATGCTGTTGATCTTCGCGTGCGCGTATGGGCTGCGGACGATGTCGAGGTAGACCATCCCCGGCAGAGTTCACGTCATCGACGTAGTTGCCTTTGCCGCGAATGAAGCGCGGGTCCTCCTTGCGCTTGACCGAGGCGCCATATCCGCCCTTGTGAGCCGGCTCTTTGACACTCATCGACTTACTCCCCTCTCGCTCCCTCGGCGCTGATGTCGGGCGTGTGGCTCGGCACGGCCGCCGCCACCTGCATCGCATTCGAGGCGTGCTGGACGGCGCGGACGATGTTGATGTAGCCGGTGCAGCGGCAGAGATTGCCGGAGATCGCCTCGCGGATCTCCTCCTCGCTCGGCGTCGGGTTGTGGTCCAGTAGTGCCGCCGTCGTCATCAGCATCCCCGGCGTGCAGAAGCCGCACTGGAGACCGTGCTCCTGCCAGAAGCCGGTCTGGAGCGGGTGCAACCCCTCGGCAGTCTCCAGTCCCTCGACGGTCGCGATCTCGCTGCCGTCGGCCTGGACAGCGAAGACGGTGCAGCTCTTGACCGGCGTCCCGTTCCAGTGAACCGTGCAGGCCCCACAACTGGTCGTGTCGCAGCCGATGTGCGTCCCGGTCAGTCCCAGGTTCTCGCGGATGAAATGCACCAGCAGCAGCCGGTCCTCGACCTCAGCGGTCTGCTGCTGACCGTTGATCGTAATAGTGATCGATCGTGTACCCACGTGATTGTCCCTTCGTGACGCGTGATGCGCGACGCGTCGGCGTATTCGGCTAGCGTATCGCGCGTTACGCGTTACGCGTCACCTCGCGCCCGGAGCGCCGCCAGCCTCAACGCCCGCAGCGCCATCGTCTTCGCCATCGCTCGCTTGTAGTCGACGTTGCCGCGCAGGTCGGCGGCGGGGGCGCAGTCCTCGGCGGCGATGGCCGCGGCCTGCTGGAAGGTGTCGTCGTTGGCCGGCTGGCCGCGGAGGGCCGCCTCGGCGCGGGTCGAACGGGCCGTGGCGAAGGCGAGGTTCGTCAGCGCCAGCCCTGCCTGGGAGATTGTGCCGTCGGGGTCGAGTGAGAGTTGGGCGGCAGCGGCGGCAATCGCATAGTCGCCGACCTTGCGCTCGAACTTGACATAGGCGCCGCCGGTCAGCGCCGCCGGGGCGGGAATGCGGATCGCGGTCAGGATCTCGTCCGGCGCGAGGGCGGTTTCAAAGGCATCAACGAAGAAGTCGTCGATCGGGATCGTCCGGTCACCGTTCGGACCGTGGGCAACGACCTCGGCGCGGTAGGCGAGCATCGTCGCCGGATGGTCATTGGCCGGGTCGGCGTGGACAATGTTGCCACCGACTGTCGCCAGGTTGCGGACGAGTGGGTCGGCGATCACCTTGGCCGTGTCGAGCAGCATCGGGTACTTCGCGCGAACGGCTTGCGACGCTTCGAGCGCCGACTCCCGCGTCAATGCGCCGATCGTCAGCGAGTTGCCGTCGTCGCTGATCTCGTTCAACCCGCTGACTCGGTTGATGTCGATGACGTGCGCCGGCTGGGCGAGACGCATCTTCATGAGTGGAATCAGGCTCTGGCCGCCGGCCATCACCTTTGCGTCATCACCGTACTGCTGCAAGAGGCTGATCGCCTCCTCCAGGGTGGCTGTCGCATGGTAGTCGAACTGTCCGGGGATCATCCGGGCCGCCTCCCTCCGGTCGAGTATGGCTGGGTAGCGTCAGTCGCTGCCGGGCATCGGCAGGGCACACGGACATACGCAGCCTTCATTGGACTGGCTCTCGTGTATGTCATAAACCGCTGTGAGAGGTCTGTAGAGCCGCTGAGGGGAGGAATCGGTCCCCTCCGAATGGAGGTATCGATACGTCCAAATGGAGGTATGCCCGGATGGCTGGCAGGTCGTTCAGACGCCGGGCATCCTTCAAGGGGTATTCTTCGTACGAAGTTCATGCTCGCGTCGCGAGTTTCGATTTGAATGCACTGGACGATGCCACTCATGAAGCCAATCCGAACATTTGCGGTTATTCCCTCGTTGCCGTCGCAACTTGAGCGGCTCGGCGACATCGCGCGCAATCTGCGCTGGGCCTGGAACCATGATGCAGTCGCCCTCTTTCGCCGGCTGGACGAGAGTCTCTGGCTGGAGGTGGGCCACAACCCGGTCCTGATGCTGGGGCGGATCGACCAGTCGCGGCTGGAAGAGATCGCCAATGACGAGGCCTTCCTCGTCCAGCTCGAACGGGTCGCGCGCGATCTGGACAGTTATATGCTCCGGCGGGATACCTGGTTCAGCAGCTTGCACGGGGCGGTCGATAGCCCCCAGGTCGGTTACTTTTCGATGGAGTTCGGCCTGACCGACTGTGTCAACATCTTCGCCGGTGGACTTGGGCTGCTTGCCGGTGATCACCTCAAATCCTCATCTGACCTCGGTGTGCCGTTGGTCGGCGTCGGTCTGCTCTACCAGCAAGGCTACTTCCGTCAGACGCTCAACGACGCCGGCTGGCAGCAGGAGTTTGCTGAAGAGAACGACTTCCACAACCTGCCGTTGAGCCTTGAACGACAACCGGATGGCGAGCCGCTGATCGTTGAAGCCCCGCATCCGGGCCGAACGGTCAAGGCTCAGGTCTGGAAAGCGCAGGTCGGACGCATCTCACTCTACCTGCTCGATACGAACATCGACGTTAACCGCCCGGAGGACCGCGATATCACCGATCAACTCTACGGTGGCGATGTTGAGATGCGGATTCGGCAGGAGATTGTGCTTGGGATCGGCGGTTGCCGGGCATTGCGCGCGCTCGGACTCGCTCCCGTTGTCTACCACATGAACGAGGGCCATTCCGCCTTCCTGTCGCTTGAGCGAGTCTGCCAACTGATGCATGATCGTGGGCTGTCGTTCGCCGAGGCTCGTGAGACAGCGTCGGCTGGACTGGTGTTCACGACCCACACGCCGGTCATCGCTGGTCACGATTCCTTTCCACCACATCTGATCGATCGCTATCTGGGTGAATACGTACGTGGGCTGGGAATCAGCAGTCAGGAGATGCTGGCACTCGGCCGCAAGAACCCGTCCGACGAGGGCGAGCCGTTCTGGATGACGGTCCTGGCGCTGCGGATGGCTGCCTACTCCAACGCTGTCTCGAAGTTGCACGGCGAGGTCAGCCGTGAGATGTGGCAGGGTCTCTGGCCGGGGCTGCCGGAGGTTGAGGTGCCGATCGGGCATGTCACCAACGGCGTCCACTTGCGCTCGTGGGTGTCAGATGAGATGGAAGCACATTACGATCGCTACATCGGCTCACGGTGGCGGAATGAGCCATCAAATTCAACGAGTTGGGAGCAGGCTAGCCGAATACCTGCCGAGGAACTCTGGCGCACGCACGAACGACGCCGCGAGCGGCTGATCGTCTTTGCGCGGCGACGACTGCAGGAGCAGCTCGGGCATCGCGGTGTCTCGCTGGCCGAACTCGAACGTGCCGGGTCGGTCCTTGACCCGGAGGTGCTGACGATTGGTTTCGCGCGGCGTTTCGCGACCTACAAGCGGGCGACCCTGCTGCTGCGTGATCCGGAGCGGTTGGTGCGGCTGATCACCGATCCACAGCGACCAGTCCAGTTCATCTTCGGCGGCAAGGCCCACCCGCGCGACGACGCCGGTAAAGAGTTGATTCGCCAGATCATTGCGTTCTCGCGTCAGCCGGCTGTCCGCCATCGCTTCGTCTTCCTCGAAGACTACGACATGGATACGGCGCGTTTTCTGGTTCAAGGCTGTGATGTCTGGCTCAACAACCCTCGCCGACCGGAAGAAGCATCCGGCACGAGCGGCATGAAGGCGGCCGCCAACGGCGTCCTCAACTTCAGTACGCTCGATGGCTGGTGGGCCGAAGCCTGGGACGCTTGCGCCGACCAGCCGGTGCCGGTTGGTTGGGCGATTGGCCGTGGCGAGACCTACGACAATTGGGACTACCAGGATCAGGTCGAAGCAGAGGATATCTACGATGTCCTTGAACGCGACATCATCCCAAGCTTTTACGAACGCGGTACTGAGCGCATCCCACGCGCCTGGATCGCGCGGATGCAGGCGACCATCGAACACCTCGGCCCGTTCGTCAGTGCCCACCGGATGCTACGCGACTACGTGACCGACTTCTATCAACCGGCGATCGAGCGCTCGCGAGCACTTGTGGAAGATGATCTGGCCGGTGCGCGCTCGCTCGCCGCGTGGAGGACACGCGTCGAGGAGCATTGGCCCGAGGTTCGCGTCGAGACGGTCGAGAATAACGTCCCACATGAGGTACGAGTCGGCGAGCCGATGACTGCCCGCGCGCAGGTCCAACTCGGCGCGTTGAAGCCGTCCGACGTTGCCGTCCAGATGTACACAGGTCGTCTCAACGCTACAGGTGAAATCGTCGACGCTGAAACGACGCCGATGCACTTATCCGGCGAGGTCAGGAAGGGCGTCTACCAGTTCGAATCCGACCCGACACCTTGGCGCGTTAGCGGCCTCCACGGCTATACCGTTCGCGTCCTCCCCGCCCACGCGGAATTGCACTGCAACTACCTGCCTGGGCTGATTACGTGGGCTCGTGCATAGGTGTCCGGGCTAAGGTGTCAAGGTTCAGGATTGCCCCTGAGTCCTGAACTCTGACACTTCAACCTCCGCCTCGATCTCAACTGGAATCCCAAACGGTAGCTCCGCCATCCCGACAGCGGAGCGGGCATGGCTGCCGGCATCGTCGCCCCAGATGGCAAGAATGAGATCTGAGAAGCCATTGATCACTGACGGTGTCTGGGTGAAGCCGGGCGCCGTGTTGACCATCCCAAGCACTTTCAACCAGGCTGTCACGCGATCGAGGTCACCGAGCGCGCGCTTGAGGCTGCCGACGATCGCCAGGCCGGTCAGCCGGGCTGCCTCATAGGCTTCCTCTGGTGATACATCGGCGCCGACTTTCCCGAAAGGCCCGGCCAGCGTGCCGTCCGCCAACTGTGGGCCGTGGCCGGAGACGTACGCGCGGTTGCCATGCACGCGCACCCACGGGAATGGCAAGGTCACACCCGGCGGCAGCTTCAACGGCTCCGGAATGACCAGCCCAAGCTCTTCGATCCGCGCTTCGATCCGCATCTGCTGACCCTTCTGTCTCCCTCGCCGGCGAAGGCTTCTCGCGACCAAATCGCGTCATGCCGTCGTTCCTTCGCCTACCATACCGCGCGCGATCCGGGGAGACTGTCACACTTTTGTAAGGTTCAGGTTCGATCCCGGCAAGATCGAGTCACCATCCTGTACCCGTTCGAGCCGCTGTGCACGACGTAACGCGTGTTACGAACAGTGCCAACTGCGGACGAAGGAGGGAACCCGATGATGTCTGCCTCGATAGGTTCACGCCGATCGTTATCGATCCTGCTGGCGCTGAGTATCGTTGTGGCAGCGCTCCTGGCGTCGGCCACCGGGACGTCTGCTCAGAGCAACGATCGCCACGCCATGATTTTTACGATGACGAACGCAGCGGATGGGAACCAGATCGTTGCCTTCTCCCGCTCGGAAACTGGCGAGTTGACGCCGGATGGGACGTATCCGACCGGTGGCAACGGTAATGGCGCCGGGCTCGGATCGCAGGGGGCGCTTGTCCAGACGCTGAACGGGCGATGGCTGTTCGCGGTTAATGCCGGCAGCAACAACGTCTCGGTCTTCCGGGTGACGCCGGGTGGCCTGCATCTGCGGGAAGTCGTCCCTTCGGGGGGTGAGATGCCGATCAGCGTCACCGTCCATGGGCGGATGGTCTATGTCCTGAACGCTGGTGGCGTTGAGAACATCAGTGGCTTCCTCTTCCATCCAAACGGGCATCTACAGTCCTTGCCCGGTTCGATCCGGCCACTATCGGGCGTGGGAGTCGGACCGGCTCAGATCCAGTTTACGGACGATGGCACAAAGCTGGTCGTAACGGAAAAGGCGACCAATAAGATCGATGTCTTCCTGATGGATCGCAACGGACGTCCATCGATGCCGGTTGTCAACGACTCGCATGGCATGACACCATTCGGATTCGACATCAAGCCTGACGGCACGCTGGTTGTCTCCGAAGCGTTTGGCGGCGCCCCAGATGCCAGCGCCGTCTCAACGTACCAGTTGAAGATCGACGGCACGCTTCAGCTCGTCAGTGGTAGCGTCGCGACGACCGAGACAGCTGCCTGCTGGGTCGTGATCACTCCCGATGGGCGGTACACCTACACGACCAATACCGGCAGTGGCTCGGTCACCGGATACGGCGTCGATGGAAGTGGCGCGCTGTCGATTCTGAATGCCGATGGTCAGACTGCGCTGACTGGCGACGGGAGTATGCCAATCGATGCTATCGACGCTGGAAACGGCCAGTTCCTGTACGTCCTGAACACCGGCGACGACTCGATCTCAGGCTTTGAGATCAACGACGATGGCAGCCTGACGGAAATCGGGAAGATCACCGGCCTGGCTGCCAGCTCGGTTGGTATCGCCGGCCGCTAACACACCGCGATCGTGAGTCAGCATCGGGATTCGGGTCTCGATCAAGAATCGTCTGATAGCAGACCCGGATCCCTATGTCGTTGCAATCTCGCGATCTCCCCAGCGAGGCAAATCCAGGTGGAACGTCGTGCCGCGTTCCCCTCCGTCACTTTCAGCCCAGAGCGAGCCGCCATGCCGCTCAGCGATCTGGCGTGAGATGTACAGGCCAAGCCCTTCGCCGGGGATGTTGTGATCGGCAGCGTTGGGAGCGCGACCAAACGGCTCGAAGATGCGCTCCGTCATCCCAGGCGCGAGCCCGATCCCCTCGTCCTGGACGCTGATTGACACGCGCACATCGCCGCCCGACACTGCCACCGTGATCTCTCCGCCATTCGGGCTGTACTTGACAGCGTTATCCAGCAGGTTCGTCAGGATCTGCTCCAGCCGGTCTGGGTCGCCCAGCATTGGACAAGGTTCGCTGGCGCCACGCAGCATGATCGTGAATCGATCGTTCTCCAGTCCGTCCCGGGCGCGGATCACCGCCTCGCCGACCAACGCGGCCAGATCGATCTCCTGTGGCCGCAGCGCCAGTTGACCACTCCGCAAGCGCGAAACATCCAGTAGATCAACGACTAATGCACTGAGCCGATCCGCCTGCGAGACGATGGCGTCCAGACTGCGCTCGTGCCGAGTGCTGTCGAGCGTTCCACGCGCCATGCTGCGCTGGAGCAGCTGCGCGACTCCCTTGATGCCTGTAACCGGCGTGCGAAGTTCGTGTGCCGCGATGCTCAGGAACTCATCTCGCGCCCGGACAGCGCCCTCGATCTCCTGACGCGCACGCACCTGGTCGGTGACTTCGACGGCGTGGATGAAGATCCCCTCGACCTGTTCGTCCGAATCATGCAGCGGCTGCAGGACGAAGGTGAAGTACCCTCCCTCTAGCGTCCCATCTCCGTGTCGGTCGAACTCCACATATAACTCACTGCCAACGTATGGTTCGGCGGTTGAGTAGACGTGATCGAGCAATGCCCAGATATCGGCGCGGTCCACCTCTGGATAGACGGAACGGAGTGGCAGGCCGACATATGTCCGCTGCGGTCCGAAGATCTGGGCGTAATGCTTATTGGCAAGCTGAAAGACGTGCTCTGGGCCACGCAGGACAGCAATCGCGGCCGGCGCCTGCTCGAACAATTCTCGCAGACGCGAACGCTCGAGCTCCGCTTCGGCGAGTGCTGCCCGCTCACGCGCCGCAGCCTCTGCCCGGAGGCGGGCAAGCTGCAACTGCGTGCTGACCCGCGCTAGCAGCGCGCTGGCCGTGAATGGCTTGACGACGTAGTCGTCGGCGCCCGCCGCCAACCCAGCGACGGTTGCCTCGTCACCGGTCCGTGCCGAGAGCAGCACAACAGGAATGTCGCTGGTGCGAGGATCTTCCCGTAGCGCACGCAACAGGCCGAAGCCGTCCAGGCGCGGCATCATCACGTCACTCAGCACCAGGTCTGGCCGACGATCACGAACAGCGGCCAGTGCGGCCTCGCCGTCCGCGACGGCTTCGACCTCATAGCGACCGGCCAGCAAGCGCGCGACGTACTCGCGCATGTCGGCGTTGTCATCGACGATCAGCACGCGCGCGCCATCCGGCTCGACCCCGGCACGCGATTGTGTCAGCCCGGTTCCCAGATCCCCAGGCTCCACCCCGAGTGGTGGCTCGGTGTTGCCTGGGAGCCAGCGCAATGCCTCCTCGACGAACGCGGAGGCATTATGCCCGGTTGGAACTGGGTCTGCGTCCGCCCTGACGTGCTCGGCCGGCAGGTGTCGCGCGCCGGTCGGGATCGTGACGGTAAATGCCGTGCCCCGGCCGAGTTCACTCTCAACCTGCACAGTTCCACCGTGCAACCTCACCAGTTCCTGGACGAGCGCCAGGCCAATGCCAGTTCCTTCGTGCGTCCGCGCATGGGCACCCTGGACGCGATGAAATCGTTCGAACACGCGCGGCAGTTCGCTGGCAGGGATACCAGCGCCGGTATCGCGAACGGTGAGATCGACCGATCGCCCGTCAGGATTCGGGAAGACGGAGACCGCGATTTCGCCCTCGAAGGTGAACTTGAACGCATTCGAGAGCAGGTTCAGAACAATCTTCTCCCACATCTCACGGTCAACGTAGGTCGTCATCTCCTCTGGCAGCGGGGGAGTCTCAACGACCAACCGCAACCCGGCCCGATCGATGGCTGAACGGAACGCGCTCGCTACATCGGCCGTCAACTGCGGCAGGGTTACACGTTCATATGACGCTCGCTGCCGGCCTGCCTCGATCCGCGAGAAGTCGAGTAGCGTATTCACCAGCCGCAGCAGCCGCAGGCCATTGCGATGGACGACCTCCAGCTCCCCCAGCTGAGCCGGAATCAGTTCGCCCCTCGATCCGCCCAGCAGTTCTTCCAGCGGCCCGATCATCAACGTCAGTGGCGTCCGGAACTCATGGCTGACGTTCGAGAAGAAGGCCGTCTTGGCACGGTCTAGTTCGGCAAGCGCCTCAGCGCGCCTCCGCTCATCGGTGTACGCCTGCGCGTTGGCGATCGCGGCAGCGATCTGGCCAGCGACGAGTTCAAGGAACCCGCGGTAGTCGTCATCGAAGATGCGATAGGGGTTCAATCCCGCAATGAAGGTGCCTGCCTGACCGGTGTCTCCGGATGGCGCGATCGGCAGCGCCACCACCTGCGTCGGTGGCCGGTCCCACGCGCCCGTTGGCAAACTGTCGAACAATGCGCTAAGGCCTTCGACGAGGCGCAGCTCTTTGGCGCGGATAGCTTCGGCCATCGGAAAGTCCGACGGTCCATCGAGCGCGATCGTTTCGGGCGCGGCCAGGTGACCTCGCTCGAGACGCGTCGTTCCGGCGAGGTTAGCCCGCCGGGTATCCGGGTCGAGCAGGTAGATCAGTGAAAACGGCAGGTCGTGAGGGTTCGATTCGAGGCAGCGAGCACTCAAAGCACACGCTTCATCGACTGAACGCGCATCGACAGTTGTGGCCGCCAGTTCCCTGAGCAACCCCACCTGGCGTTCTGTGATGATGCTGCGCGTGTCTTCCGTATTGGCGCAGAAGATCCCGCAGATCTTACCCTCATCATCAGGAATTGGGCTGTACGAGAACGTGTAGTAGGTTTCTTCCGGGTAGCCATTGCGCTCCATGATGAGCAGCAACGCCTCGTCATAGGTTCCCTCTTCGTTGATCATCGCCGATTGAATACGGGGACCGACGTCATCCCAGATTTCGTGCCAGACGTCTCTTGTCGGCAGGCCGAGGGCCTCAGGATGCTTGCCACCGGCAATCGAGCGGTACGGATCGTTATAGAGGTACGTCAAATCGTCGCCCCAGCCGAGCCACATCGGCTGGCGTGAGGTGAGCATTATCCGCACGCAGGTCTTGAGTGACTGCGGCCAATCTTCGACCGGCCCAAGTGGTGTCGTGGACCAGTCTTTCGCCCGCATCAAGGCGCCCATCTCGCCGCCGCCCGCCAGCGTGGGATCGGACATGGACGAGCTTCCATCCCCAGCAGTGATCTCAACGAGGTCCACGATTGGCTCCTGTTTGGCACGGTAATCGTCGAAAATCTCGCAAACTCCGTGCCGCTGGCGCGCCAATCGAGTCACACATCACGCGTCACGATCTCCTCGAAGCGATCGATATCGCCACGGATGATGTCGAGGCTTGAGCGCCAGAAGTCGGGCGTCTGGATGTCGATGCCGTAGCGGTTCGCGAGCGTGGCGGCGTCGGCCAGGCCGGTCGACATCAGCAGGTCGTCGTAGCGAGGCGCGGAATGGTTCCGGGTCGGCCTGATACTGGGCGTAAAGTCCGAGCGCGAAGAGCAGGCCGAACATGTAGGGGAAGTTATAAAACGAGCGTCCGGTGCTGTAGTAGTGACCTTTGACGGCCCACATGTACGGGTGGAGGACATCCGTGTCCAGCCCGTCGCCGTACGTCTGCCGCTGGGCGTCGAGCATGATCTCGTTCAACTCGTCGATCGACAGTTCGCGGGCGTCGCGTCGCTCGAAGACGGCCTGCTCGAACAGGAAGCGGCTGGTGATATCGACGACGACCTGGCAACTCCCCTGTAGCGAGGCTTCGAGAATCGTCAGCGCCTCAACCTCGTCGGCTTCGTCCAGTCCCGCGTCGCGGATGATCGTCTCGCAGAAGATGCTGGCTGTCTCGGCCAGGGCCATCGGTGTCGCTCGCTGGAGGACACTGACCTTGCAGCGGTTGATGTTGTGGTAGCCGTGGCCGAGTTCGTGGGCGAGGGTTGTGACACCGGCGAACGATGGCTTGAAGTTGGCGAGGATGCGCGACTCGTCGCCCCGCAACGGCATGCAGAAGGCGCCATCGCGCTTGCCGGGACGTGGCTCGGCGTCAATCCATCGTTCGGCGAAGGCCCGTTCGGCGAAGGCGCCCATCCGCTCCGAGTAGCCGTAAAGGTGGTGAACGATGAAGGTTCTCGCCTCGTCCCATGCCCAGTTTTTCGGATCGTCGCCGATCGGTGCGAACAGGTCGTACCAGGTCAGGGCGTCCAGACCCAACGCGTGAGCTTTGGCACGCAGGTAGCGGCGGAAGTCGGGGAAGGACTCGCGGGCAGCCGTCATCATCGCATCGAGCGTGGCGCGGTCGATGTGGTTGTCGAAGCAGGCTTCGTCAAGCGGGCCATCCCATCCGCGCCGGGTCGCGAGCGTATTGACCTGGCCCTTGATGCCGTTCATGGCGGCCGCCAGTGGGAGAGCGTTTTGCCGCCAGGCGGACAGTTCGGCCTCATAGCCGCTTCTGCGCAGGTCTCGGTCGCGCTCGTTGGCGAGGTTGCGGATCTGGCTCATCGGCAGCTCGACCGCATCACCCTCCTGCTCGACCTGAACGCTGATCTGTGATGCCAGGGTGTTGTAGAGCTTGGCCCAGGCGGCGCCAGCCGAAAGGTTTAGCTCGGCGGCCAGATCTTCTTCGGCTGGAGACATCAGGTGTTTGGCGCGGCGCTCGGCCTGCTGCAATGCGAACGCATGCTCCGCGGCGATCTCTGAATGCTCGATCAGCTCGTCGACATTCATCGAGCCCACCCAGGCCGTGAAGCGGGTTCCGAGCTTCTGCAAGCGCGCGCCCTGCTGCTGGAAACTGCTCATGACAGCCTGGGCGCGGTCATCACGCGAGTCGGTTGCGATGAACGACGAGATGTAAGCACCGAGTGTGGATGATTCCTCCAGGACGGCATTCATTCGCTCGATGACCTCTTCGACCGCCCTGACCGTTGACTCTTCCAGCTCCGTAGCATCGAACCGCTCGACGCCGTGTCTGTCGAACAACTCGGCCAGCCCATCGATGCTCGCGATGGTACTCGCCAACCCGGCCTTGAACTCGGATGAATCCAGTCCTGGATAGACGACGCTCATGTCCCAACGGGGCAGCGTTCCGGCTGTATCAGACACCTGGCGAATTCCTTTCGATGCATTGTTATCGTGGAACGTCTCGTGGTGATGCGGCACCCGATTCCCGCCGTTCCAAACACCCTATTCCACTACTTCAAAGAACTGTGCCACGAGTGGTGTGACGGCATCTGGGGCGTCCCAGGCTGGAAATGGGCCGGCGCCAGGGATGAGGTAGCGGCGGGCGTTGGGCATCTCACGTTCGAGCAGCTCGGCGGTCGCCAGGAACTCGGGCAGATCGTTGGCGCCGTTCACGATCAGGGTGTGGTGGCGGATTGACGACAGCATCGCGCGGACATCAGGAACGGGCTGCGCCGGTTCGTCCGACAGCCAGGGCGCACCACTGAATGTCTCGACGATTGCTCGTTGCTCTTCGGGCCGTGCGATTCCGGAGAAGAATGGTGATTGCTCGAACCAGAAGCGCGTTGCGACGGGTATTCCGTCGCGCCGGGCAATCTCGCGTGCTCGCATCTGCCACTCCTCAACGGTGGGCTGTGGCGTGCCGGGGACGACTGCCCCATCGAGGGCAAGCATGGCGATGCGCTCCGGATGCTGGACAGTGAGCAGAATGCCGACACCGGCACCGGTGTGCGTTCCCCAGAGGTGTGTCGCACCGATGCCGAGCGTGTCGAGGACCGCCAGCACGTCGGAGGCGTATTCGACTGGGCCGTACGCGGCATTCGGAATTGACGAACCGCCGTGGCCACGCAGATCGATTCGCAATAGCCGGAACGAGCGGGCCAGTCGCATCACCTGCGGATTCCAGACATCCAGGCTCTGTGAGAATCCGTGCAGGAGTGTCAGCCATGGGCCGTCGCCATCAACCTGATAGTTGATATGACCGTCCCTGACCGCGATGTAGCTCATCCTGCACGTCCTCTACGACGGAAGTTCTGTTCACCAGCCGAAAGGATACGAGGCAGTGCAATCTCGGAATCCTCACGGGTGCGAGTGACTACCAGGAACCGGTACTGTTGGTCATACATGAACTGCGCTGCAACGTGATACACCATTATTGCGAGAAAGCGACACCGAGCGGGCAGTGGCCGGCCGGTGATCTGGAGCGCAATGAACACGCGGGTCAACAGGGTATTGCTGGTCGGCGACGATGAGGCCGTGTTCCTGCACGTCCGTGAGTTGCTGGCGGCGATCGACGGGGCAACCTTTGACCTGACCTGGGCGTCGTCCTGGGACGATGGACTTTCACGCCTCACCTCCGACCCGGTCGATCTCGCGCTGATTGGCGAATGGGTTCGCGGCAGGCGTGGGCTAGACCTGATCGAGGCTGTTACCTCAAGCAGTGCCGATGTTCCGATGATCCTGTTGACGGATGATACGCGTGCGTCCGGCCACGACGCGCTGGAAGCCGGTGCCGTCGACTACCTGGTCAGACGCGGACTTTCTCCGGCTCTTCTCGCTCGCGCGGCTCGCTACGCGATCGGCCAATCGCATGCTTCGCGCGCCCAACGAGCGAGCGAGGCACGATTCCGCGCGATGTATGACCACTCGACCGACATCATCATGGTCACAGACTCCAGTGGCAGAGTGCTACACATCAATCGAGCAATCGAGTCAATCGCGGGCATTCGCCAGCAGGATGTCATCGGGACGCTAACGATTGACCGGGTGCATCCTGAAGACGTATCGAGTGTCGTCGACACGCTGAGCACGCTCACCACACAACCCGGGGCGACCGTGACGGTCCGCTATCGCTTCAGGCATGCCGACCAGACCTGGCGCTGGTTTGAAGCGACCATCACCAATCTGCTGGATGATCCAGCTATCGGCGGCTTCTTCTCGACCGTTCGTGATGCCACCGCGAGCATCGCGGCTGAAGTGCGGCTGCTGGAGCAGGCGGAACGCTTGCGGTTGCTGGCCGAGATGTCGGCCGCTTTCTCGGCTGCGGCGCTCGACCTCGACTCGATCCTCGAGACACTCGCTCGGCGCGTGAGTGAGATGCTGGACGATATCTGTATCTTGCGGCTCGTTAGCGACGATGGACTGATGCTTGTCCCCGCGGCCGTCTGGCATCCCGATCCGGACATCCGGACGGCGCTGCAACACGCGCAAATACGCCCGCACGAGGTCGATGAATGGTTGCCTGGTCTGGTGATGCGGACCGGAGAGGCGTTGCTGATCCCGGCCTTCGATTCGGACGAGGAACGCCGCCGGAGGCCGGAGAAAGAGTCCTTCTTTCGCGCGCATGACCTCCATAGCATGTTGATCGTGCCGTTACGGATTCGCGGCGAGATTATCGGTACGCTGGCTGTGTCGCGCATGGCCCCAGACCAGGCATACACCGACGTTGACCGGGATTTCCTTCAGAATCTCGCCGACCGGGCCGCGCAGGCAGTCGACAACGCCCGGCTTCACCGACTGGCGATCGAGGCCGAGGCACAGCACCGTCAGTTGATCGAGCAATTGCCCGCGATCATCTTTGTTGAGGCTCTAGATGACGCGAATGCTCACGGCATCGGCACGACGCTCTACATCAGCCCGCAGGTAGAAGCGATATTCGGTATCACACCGGACGAGTGGCATCGACGTTCAAACCCGTGGATGGACATCGTCCATCCGGACGACCGGGCGGCGACGGTTGCCGAGATCGCGCGCACAAATGAGACCGGCGAACCGTTCAGATGCGCGTACCGGGCAGTGCGTCCGGATGGCCGAATTGTCTGGGTCGAGAGCGAGGCACGCCTCGTCCGGGACAAGGATGGGATTCCTCGCTTCTGGCAAGGCATCATCACCGATATTACTCAGCGCAAAGAGGTCGCGCTGGCGCTACATGAGGCAGAGGACAAGTTCCGGACGCTTGTTGAGCATATTCCGGCCGCGACGTTCACGATCGGCCTTGACGGGCGCTATCTATATATGAGCCCGCAGATTGAACGGCTGCTCGGATACTCGGCCGAGTGCTGGGACGCGGGCGCCGACTTCTGGCGGTCGATCCTCCACCCGGACGACCTGGCTGCAGTTGTGGCCGAGGATGCGCGCACTGACGAGACCGGAGAACCGTTTGATCTGGAGTACCGGTATATTGCCGCTGATGGGCGCGTCGTCTGGGTACGCAACCAGACCGAGTTGCTGCGCGGGAGCGATGGGGAGCCGCGTTTCTGGCAGGGCTACCTGATCGACATCACCGAACGCAAACGGGCCGAGCAAAAGTTACGCACCGCCGAGGACCAGTACCGGACCCTGGTTGAGCATAGCCCCGCCGTCATCTTTACGTCCGATATTGACCTCGATTCGACGCCGCTCTACATGAGCCCACAGATCGAGCAGATGCTCGGCTATCCACCAGATGCCTGGACGAGCGGTGAATTCTGGGACCAGATCATCCACCCCGAGGACCACGCGCGAGTGACCGCGCTCGACGAGGTGACGGGCAGAACATTCGAGCCATTCGACATCGAGTTCCGTGTGTTTGCCAGCGACGGGCGGCTGGTCTGGGTCCGCAACTACTCGGTCGCAATCTGTGACGCCAACGGCACACCTCAATACTGGCAAGGCTACCTGATCGACATCACCGCTCAGAAGCAGGCCGAGGAGGCGATTCGCCTCCAGGCACAGTTGCTCGAAGCCGTCGGTCAGGCAGTCGTCGCGACCGATACCAATCGTCGCATTACGTACTGGAACCATGCTGCTGAACTACTCTATGGATTGACGGAAGCCGAGACGCTCGGACATGATCTACTGGACGTCACCACACCACCGGTGACACGCGACCAGGCGGTCGACATCATGCAGCGCCTGACGGTCGGAGAAACTTGGGAGGGCGAGCTCCTCCAGCAACGGAGCGACGGTCGCCACTTTCCTGCCCATGTGACGAACTCGCCTGTAATCAACGATTCCGGGGCGGTCATTGGGATGATCGGCGTGTCAGTTGACATATCAGAGCGTAAGCAGCTAGAGCAGCAGTTGCTGCATCAGGCATTCCACGACGCGCTGACCGGCCTGCCAAACCGGAATCTGTTTCTCGACCGAACCCGGCATGCGTTGAAACGTTCGCGGCGGGTCGATCAGGTTGTCGCGGTCCTGTTCCTCGATCTCGACAACTTCAAGATCGTCAACGACAGCCTGGGCCACGACATCGGTGACCAGTTGCTTGTGGCGATCGGGGAGCGGATTCTCGCCTGTTTGCGCGAAGGCGATACCGCCGCCCGGTTGGGCGGTGATGAGTTCGCCATCCTGCTTGAGCACCTCGCGACGTGTCAGGACGCCGCCGGCGTCGCCTCCCGGCTGCTCGACGAGCTGCGTCGACCGATCTATCTTGATGGCCACGAGATGTTCGTAACGCCGAGCATCGGTATTGCTCTCAGCACATCGAGCAACGATCTGGCCGAGAATCTGCTGCGTGACGCCGATGTTGCGATGTACACCGCCAAGCGCAACGGCCGAGCGCGCTACGAGATCTTCGAGCCGGAGATGGGCACCATCGCTCGCGAACGACTGGAGCTCGAGCACGATTTGCGACGCGCGCTCGAACGCAACCAGCTTTCACTGCATTACCAGCCAGTCGTCAATCTCTGTGACGGCTCGCTTTCCGGCTTCGAGGCGCTGTTGCGCTGGGACCACCCATCGCGCGGCATGGTAGCCCCCGACGCCTTCGTGCCAGTTGCCGAAGAGACGGGGCTGATCGTGCCGGTCGGCTCCTGGGCGCTACATGAGGCGTGTCGCCAGTTACGCGCCTGGCAGGACAGCTGGCCGAGGGCGCATGCCATCAGCGTCAGCGTCAACCTCTCCGGACGGCAGTTCAAGGAACTGGGCCTGGCGGACGAGGTCGCTCGAGTCCTGCGCGAGACGGGCCTGCCGCCGCGCTGCCTGAATCTGGAGATCACCGAGACGATCATGATGGCCGATGAAGCGGGAACGAGTGCCGTGCTTCGCGAGCTGGAACAGCTTGGCGTTACACTGGCGATCGATGACTTCGGGACTGGCTATTCGTCGCTTGGGACGCTGCGCCATTTCCCGGTCGAGACGCTGAAGATCGACCGCTCGTTCGTCGACGGCCTCGGCGCCGAGACCGATGACAGCATCATCGTCTCGGGTGTCGTTGGTTTGGCACACGGCCTCGGTCTGCGCGTCGTCGCCGAAGGCGTCGAGACCGCCGACCAGCTCGCACGACTGTTCGAGCTTGGTTGCGACCTCGGCCAGGGCTACTACTTCGCGCGTCCGCTGCCGGCGGATGAGGTAACCGGGTTTCTGGCGGGAATCGGGAATCGGGAATCGGAAGTCGTCGCGGCACACGGCTCAATGACGAGCAGTTCGCGCACACGCTTCCTCAACCGCGATATCCGAGTTCCGGTTCCCGAACGATCGGTGGCCGACGATGGTGTTGCCTGAAGATTTTCGTTTCCAGATCCCCAGGCTGGAGACAGCGCGCCTCATCCTGCGGCCGCTTGTGCCTGGCGATGCCGCTGCCGTGTTCGCCTACGCGTCCGACCCACAGGTTGCAGCCCAGACGACCTGGGAGGCGCACCAGACACTCGCCGACTCGCGTGAGTTCCTGAACCGGGTGATGAGCTGGTACGACGATGGCTTCGGTGGCCCGTGGGGGCTGGAGATGAAGGCGACCGGTCAACTGATCGGCACCTGCGGCATGGCGATCACCCCGCAGCATGGCCGGGCCGAACTGGGCTACGCGCTCGGTCGCGCCTGGTGGGGGCAGGGGCTGATGACCGAAGCCGTCGTTGAAGCCATTCGCTACGGCTTCGAAGAGCTTGGCCTCAACCGGATCGAGGCACGCTGCATTCCGGCAAACATCGGATCCGCGCGGGTCATGGAGAAGGCGGGTATGACCTACGAAGGCACGATCCGCGAGCAGGTCTACTACAAGGGTAGTTTTGACGATCTGAAGATGTACTCTCTCCTGCGGCGAGAGTGGGGTTACGGCTCAGGCTAGGGAAGACGCTTCGGTAACCAACGACCAACGACGATTGAGCGAGTCAGGACGGGTCCGGCAAGCAGTCAGAAGTAGCGCACCCTATACAGCCGGACAACAAGCCCCCCATCGCCAATCCGAGTACGACTCCTGCGATCGCTGGCTTATCACCCCGCTCGTCATGAACTGTTGGAGCTAAGGTGCCTTTTCATAGACGCCATCAGAACCACGGACAGCGAGCCTTCCAGCGCATCCGGCGACCGGCGTCGATTGGCGGTAGACTGGCTCGGAGTGACATTGGTGATGCGCGTGAACTCGACGCTGAACCTAGGCTGCCGACGTTACGGGAACAGTTCGAGACACTGGCACGATTCGCATGTATGACGGGTTGACGAATGCCAAATGCGACGATGGAAGCCATGGAGCCCGGTGAACAGCGTCAGATGGCGCGCAAGCACGTCTTCTGCGTCAACGGTGCGCCCGCATTTCTTGATGTGTTACGTGAACTCTTTCAAGACGAGCGCTACAACGTCACCACCACGAACTTCGTCCCGAACACTCAGGACATGATCGAGGCGTTACGACCGGACCTGGTGCTGGTGGACCTTGAAGTTGGACTGCGTGCCGGCTGGGAATTGCTCGAGGCACTTACGAACAGCGCCTCGACCGCCGGGATTCCAGTTGTGATCACCTCAACTGATGTGAGGTTGCTGGACACAGCTATGTCCGAACCCACTCGCTATGGTGGCCAGGCGCACCTGGTGAAACCGCTCGACATCGAGGAACTTGTCAGGATCGTGTATGGCCTGATTGGCACGCCGTGACACGCGTCTCAAGTGCTCCGCTGTTCAAAAAATGTCCAGCCCTGTCTGCTTGAGACCGGGGGTGTGTGATTTGGACAGTGCCACGGCGGCACGACGCATCGCCGAGAGGAAGTGAGTCATGGGATGTCGTCTATGTGCAGCCCGCCAAGCCGCACTGGCCGGCATGCGTCAGCGTTCGTTGTCCTCTCCTGATGCGAGGGCTGCCTCCTGATTCTTCGCGGTCTGCGCAGCCGTTGAGATGACGCCCGATGGCCGTCCACGCGTTGCGTCTGACAAGCGGAGCCGTCGTAGGCTATTCCACCTTCCGCGTGCTGTGTCCAGCGATCGCCCGAACCAACACAGCATAGGCAAAACTTGCTAGAACCTCAATGCGCGCCTAAGCCCACGCGCCGGGCGAAGCCTGAGTCTGCGTCTCGGACGGTGCTATTCGGGTGGGACAGAATACTTCACCTGTGTATGAGCGCGATTACTGTCGTCTGGACCATTGAGGCCGTCGCCGAGCCTTGGTGGGCACTTGCGGACGGGAATGAAGATGCTCTGGTCCATCGTCGTTCACTTGGGTAACGATGCCTCGGTCGTCCAGGAAGTCGATGCCTGAACAACGCAATCAGGTGAAGAGAATGGCGGTAGACTGCCTGATGTATGACGTGGCGGGTTGGCCGAAGGAGCGCCGAAGCGATGCTGTCGCCAGAGGAGGTTGCTGCCGAATACGCGGCCAGCCTGGCCGAGCCGGATGAGGCACGGAGATTGGCCATCCTTGAAGAGGTCTGGGCAGACGAGTGTGAGGTAGTTCTTCCAGAAGTGCGCATTGTTGGCCGTGAGGCGATCAACGCACACATCACCAGCATCAGGCGAGCGTTCGGGCGTGCAACACCGATCCTGAGCGGCCCTGTTGACGCGCACAGCGGCTTCCTGCGCTTTGAGTGGCGAATGGTCGATCCAGGTGGCGACGTGGTCGCAGCCGGTGTCAATATTGGTGAACAGACCGAAGACGGACGGCTGCGGCGGGTGATCCTGTTTCGCGGAGTACGGCCCGGGACGTATCTTGAGTAACGGCTATGAACATGGGAGTGTGTGTGTCTGAGGAACGACGGCGGCCAGTCAAGGTGGGGATGCTTCTACCGCATCTCGAAGGATCGTACCTGGGTGGGACGGCTCGCTGGTCCGATCTCGAGGTGATGGCAAAGACGGCCGAGGACGTGGGATTTGACTCGCTTTGGGTAGCAGACCACCTGCTGTACCGCTTTCCGGACGTGCCGGAGTTCGGCGTCTGGGAGTGCTGGTCGTTGATGGCCGGTCTGGCGGCGGCGACCAGCCGCGTCGAGCTTGGCACGATCGTATCCGTCACGCCGTGGCGCAACCCGGCCCTGTTCGCCAAGATGGTCGACACTGTCGAAGAGATCAGCGGCGGGCGCGTCATCCTCGGACTGGGCGCAGGATCGCACCAGCCGGAGTTCCCGGCATTCGGTTACGACAGCTGGGACCACAAGGTCAGCCGATTCGAGGAGGAGATCGGCATCATCCACACGCTCTTGCGGACGGGCCGGATCGACCACGAGGGGACGTATCACACCCTGCGTGACTGCGAGTTGCGCCCGCGCGGCCCACGTCCGGAAGGACCTCCGATCATGGTCGGCGCCGCCCAGCCGCGAATGCTGCGAATTCTGGCAACCTACGCTGACGAGTGGAACATTCCCTGGCGGCAGACGGTCGAAGAGCTGATTGAGTGGAGCCCGCGTGCCGACGAAGCCTGCGCGAAAGTCGGACGCGACCCGGCAACGTTGCGCCGTTCGGCCTGTCTGCAGGTGGACCTGCCAGGTTACGAGAACTGGCCGGGACACGACCTGCTCCGCTCCGGACGTTCGCGGGCGATCCGCGGTGATTACGCCGAGATCGCGGAGACGTTGCGGGGCTACGCGGATGCAGGAGTCTCGCATATCCAGATCTGGCTGGACCCGAACAACGTCGAAGGCGTCGAGGCGTTTGGACGAGTTCTGGAGGAGTTGGACAAAGGGTAGCGTTCGTTGGTGGAAAGTCGAATCTGGATCATCCAGGCTTCGGATGTGATCCGATGAACACTGGCGCCACGGTGGGTTTGCGCGAGAATGTGTGTGCGCACGGCTTGCTTGGCAGGCGGATTGCGATGAGGTATTGCTACGCCTCGCTGCGCCGGATGGCGCAGGTTAGTGCCGCAATGACGCATGACGACGCGCCCGATAGAGAAACCAGTGGGCCAGATGGCAAAAATACTGATCGTCGACGACGACACCACCATACGCGACATGCTCGACACCGTCCTCAGCGATGAAGGTCATGCAACGTTTCAGGCAGGCAACGGCCGGGAAGGCGTCGAACTCGCGGAACGACTCCACCCAGAACTGATCCTGATGGATATCATGATGCCGATCGTCGATGGCGCAACGGCGATCGGCCAATTGCGTGAGAATCCCCAGACTCGCTCGATTCGCGTTATCGCGATGTCGGCCGGCTCGACGCTGCTTCAACGCGTCGACCAGCTTCAGGCCGATGGCGTTCTCGCCAAGCCGTTCGACCTCGACGAACTACTGGCTAACATCGAGTTCCAACTGCGCGACGCGGTGCATGTGTAGGTAGCCGCAGCCGTCTCATTCGTCAGCCAGACCGGCAGAGGCCAGGCAGTGCTTCTGCCGGTCATGTTGCGTGCGCGATCGATGCTGAGGCAACCCCCTGTACAGCGCGGGCTGATGACACATCCAACGGGATAAACTGATAGTTGACGGCTGCTTGCTTTCGGCTGGAGACATCTTGTTCAGCATCACCAACCTGTTACCCGAAGAGGAGCCTCGCATCACTGAGACAGCGGCGCTGCTGGTCGAAGCATTTCGGAATTGGACCGACACCTACGCGGACTTCGAAAGCGCGCTCGAAGAGGTGCGCGAATCGTTCGAGGACGGGCGAATCAGCCGGATTGCGCTGGACACAGACGGCGCGATCGTTGGCTGGATCGGTGCGATTCGTCAGTATGACGGACATGCCTGGGAGTTGCACCCGCTGGCGGTTCGGCCCGATTGGCAGCGGCGCGGAGTCGGCCGGGCGCTGGTGGCGGACCTGGAAGAACTGGTGCGCGAGCAGGGTGGTACGACCATCTACCTCGGCACTGATGATGAAGACGGCCGGACGAGCCTTGCCAACACCGACCTCTACCCCAACATCTGGGACCACATCGCCGGGATCGAGAACCGTCGCAACCACCCCTATGCGTTCTACCTGAGCTGCGGCTATGTCATCACCGGTGTCATCCCCGACGCCAACGGCCCCGGCAAGCCGGATATCTTGATGGCCAAGCGCGTTGCGAGGTGAGCTCGTCGTGTCGTTCTGGGTCGTGCTCCTTGCGGCGCTCGCGATGGGTGCGGGAACTGACGCCGGCGGCAGGATAATCATCCACATGATGGGAGACAAGCTCATCAAGCTTCAGCCGATCCACGGCTGTTCTGCCGAGACGACTGCGGTAACCGTCATTTACGCCGCCAGCCACCTCGGCCTCCCAGTTAGCACGACCCATGTCATTTCCTCATCGATCATGGGTGTCGGTAGCGTCCGCGGGCGTTCAGGCGTTTGCTGGGGCATCGCACGACAGATCGTCGCGGCCTGGATCCTGACGATTCCCGCCTGCGCCATCACGGCTGGGATTTGCCACACGCTGTTGTCTGTTATCTTCTGAGCTTGTCAGCCTGTCAGCTCCTTCTCGATGGTGGACATGTCCATCCCGTGGCCTTACCGTACGTTGCTGACGGGCTGACAATCTGACTGGCTGACAAACGGAAAGGGCCGAACGATGCAGGTAGTCGACGCGGTGGCGGAGATCCTGAAGCGCGAAGGGGTCGAGTTCCTGATCGGCTATCCGGTCAACCACATCATCGAGGGGGCAGCGGCGGCTGATATCCGGACGATCATCGTCCGCCAGGAGCGTGTCGGCATCCATATGGCTGACGCGGTGTCGCGGGTGACCAGCGGGCGCAAGATCGGCGTCTTCGCGATGCAGCACGGCCCAGGGACCGAGAACGCATTTGGCGGCGTCGCTCAGGCGTACGGCGACTCGTCGCCGGTCGTGATCCTGCCCGGTGGCTACCCAAGAGCGGTCGCCAACCGCGATCCGCAGTTCAGCGCCTTTCTCAACTACCAGCACATCACCAAGTCGGCGGAGCAGGTGGCCCTGCCGTCGCTGCTGACCGCCGCGCTTCGGCGCGCGTTTACCCAGGTCCGCAATGGGCGGCCCCGGCCGGTCCTCGTCGAAATACCATCCGACATGATGCACGCTGAGATCGACGGCGAACTGGACTACCGTCCCGCCCCACGAGTGCGCTCCGCTCCGGACCCCGTCGACGTCACCCGCGCCGCCGAGTTGCTGGTCGCAGCCGAGCGGCCCGTTATCTACGCTGGTCAGGGTGTGCACTACGCCGAAGCCTGGCCGCAGTTGCGCGAGCTCGCCGAGTTGCTCGAAGCGCCGGTTACGACGAGTCTCCAGGGGAAGAGCGCGTTCCCGGAGAACCACCCGCTCGCGCTGGGATCCGGCGGACGCTCGATCCCGAAGCAAGTCCACGTCTTCCTGCAGGAATCAGATGTCATCTTTGGCATCGGCTGCAGCTTTGCGAGTACGGGCTACGGCGTCAAGATACCCTCCGGCAAGACGATCATCCACGCGACGCTCGATGCCTCGGACCTCAACCGTGATGTCGTCGCCGACCATGCCCTCATCGGTGACGCCGGCCTCACCCTCGACGCGATCCTGGCCAACGTGCGAGAACTACTCGGTGGCCGTCCACGTGGCCGATCTGAGGCAGTCAGCCGCGAGATCGCGCGGCTGCGCGAGGAGTGGCTCGAGCAATGGACACCGAAGCTCACCTCAGAGGAAACACCACTCAACCCGTATCGCGTCATCTGGGACCTGCTCCATACCGTCGATGTCCCCAACACGATCATCACCCACGACGCCGGCAGCCCGCGTGACCAGATCTCGCCGTTCTGGGTGGCACAGGAGCCGCTCACGTACCTCGGCTGGGGCAAGACGACCCAACTGGGCTACGGCCTTGGCCTTGCGATGGGCGCAAAGCTGGTGCGGCCCGATAAGCTCTGCATCAACGTCTGGGGCGACGCCGCGATTGGCTTCACCGGGATGGACTTTGAAACCGCCGTCCGCGAACGGATCCCGATCCTCTCGATCCTGCTCAACAACTTCTCGATGGCGATTGAGCTGCCGGTCATGCAGGCCGCGACCGAGAAGTACCGCTCGACCGACATCAGCGGGAACTACGCTGCAATGGCACGCGCATTCGGCGGCTACGGCGAGCGCATCACCCGCCCCGGCGAGATCGTTCCTGCCATCCAGCGCGGCATTGAGATGACCCAGCAGGGCATCCCGGCGCTGCTGGAGTTCATCACGTCGAAGGAGATCGATTTTTCGGTCTATTGATTGGGAAGCGGGAATCGGGTGAGGATCTGCACCGATTCCCGCTTCCCAACCTACGTTCCTGCCAGCCGCTCGACGACCGGGTTCAGCGTCTCCCAGTGCCGGTCGAAGACCGAGTAGTAGGAGATTCCCAGTTCCTGACGGCGCCGCTGGAGCGTCTCGACGATCTCGTCTGACGAACCGAAGAGGAAGTACGGGGAGTCGAAGAACGCATCGGCTGGCGTGTCGAGTGCAGAGCTGAGGTCGTTGGCAGCAGCATCACGTTGATCTGCGGAAAAGACGCCTTGCAGCAGTGTATTCAACTCAATCTGGTCGATGCGATCGCCAGCAGCTTCACGCACCCGATCGATCTTGGCGGCGACGGAAGCGGTGTCGAAATCCAGCGCCAGCCCACCCTCGCGGCGTGAGGTAAAGACGACGCTGACGATCTCGGCATGCTCGGCCGCGAAGGCCAGCATGCGTGGACCTCCGGCCCCGATCATCAGCGGCGGGCGCGGCTGCTGGACCGGTACGACACTCGGTGGCAGCTCGTTGATGGTGTAGTGCTGGCCGTGGAAGGTGACCGTTTCGCCTTCCAGCAGCCTGGTGATGATTGTGACGGCTTCTTCCATCCGTCCGGCGCGAACGCCTGGAGCCTCCCAAGGGATGCCGGTCGTCGTGTAGTCCTCAAGCATCCAGCCTGCACCAATGCCAAGCTCGAAACGTCCGTCGGTGAGCATGTCGAGCGTGGCCGCATCCTGAGCGACGAACGCCGGGTGGCGGAAGTCGTTGTCGAGGACGTTTGTGCCAACCCGCAGTCGGGAAGTTGCTGCCGCAGCCGCCATCAGCGCCGGCGCCCAGCCGACCCTGCCGCCAACGATGTGGTCCGGGACGAGCAGAATGTCGTAGCCCACGCTTTCAGCGCGCTGCGCTTTCTCGCGCCATGCTTCCGCAGATCCTGCCTCAGTCGCAACCAGTCCGAAGCGAAACGGTCGTAGATTCATTCACTCAATCCTCTTGGAGTCAACGTGGTAACTACCGTCGCAGTACCACAATCTGAGCCTGGAATCCGGGAACACGCTGGAAATCACTGTCAGTTGTCACGAGCGTCAAGCCGTGCTCGATGGCGGTGCCGCGATGAGGGTATCGAGATCACCGATCAAGCCTGGCCCGTATGGAGGGCGGAGTGCCCGACGGATATCGGCATAGTGTTCCACCCTCGGTAGGGTCAGCCCGTAGGGTTAGACGCGGAGCATCAGCCTGCGAAGTGCTAACCGACGGCTGGAAAAGTCTTGGAAGACCTTTGACGTCCTCCAGCATTTCACCATAGACACGTGTGCTGGTCGCCGTCTCGTGTTGCTGTAGCCAGGGTGTCATGATTTCGACTGCGGCTGGGGCGACCGGCGAGAAGCGCCGCCAGCGGGCCGGCGTCGAGGAGATATCGCCTCATGGAACGATCGGTCGGGCGGGCATACTTTCGTTTCGACTTCGTTCGAGCGCACCTTCGAGGTCGTCCCAGTCGAGGTCACTCCATGCACCGATGGCACTCATTGCGTCCTCAAGATCGGCTTCGGTGACGGCAGCTTCTGCCGATCCCTCGTCCGCGAACAGCACTCGACATCTCGGCCATCGATCACCAATGGACGCACAATTAATGGTTGGCCCAGAGCGACGAGAAGTCCGTCGCTGTCATCGACGTGCCTGTCTGCTGCCATGAGCCGCATCCTTCCGTTCGCCAATGTTTGGCAAGCATACTGCATTGTCTGAGAATGGCTCGAGACTCCAACCCATCTCATAGCCTGACGTGACGACTGTTAGGTAACACCCACACCGAGGAGGACGTGACGGTTCCATCCACCACTCGAACGGATATGACATCAACGGACTCGCTCATCGTCGCGACGCTCAACGTCCGCAACCGCGCTGACCGATGGCGGGAGCGTGCGCCGCTGCTGGTTGAGCAATTGGTCGATTTGCAGCCGGACATCATCGGCTTGCAGGAGATCCGGCGACCCGGTGGACAAGGGAACTGGATCGTCCACGAAGTCAACCGAAGGCTTCCATCGGACACTCCGCGCTACACAATCGTCTACGCGTGGAAGACAGGGTTTCGTCGGTATTGGGAAGGGCTCGCTGTCATGACACGGCTGCCTGTCATCGACACGGCCCGACTCGACCTCGGCGGTGGCGCGCGGGTCGCGCAACGGGTGCGCGTGCGGCTGACTGATGGTCGGCAGCTGGCGTTCTACAACACCCACCTGCATCACCTGGCCGCGGATGACGCCCTCCGTCTCTCGCAGGCGGAGCGGATCGTAGACTGGATGGAGGATGCCGGTGATTCGCCGTCCGTTCTGGTCGGCGACCTGAACTCCGAACCGGACACGGACGTCGTCCAGATGCTCTCAAATCGCCTACGATCGGCCTACAGAGTCGCAAACGGTTCGGAGCCAGACCTGACGGCGCCGACCCCGCTCAACGCAACCGAGACGTCACGTTTCGCGACCATCGACTACATCTTCGTCGATCCACGACTGATGCTGTGCGAAGCGTGGCTGACGTTTGACCGCTCAGATCCAGACGATAGCAGCCTCTACGCATCCGACCACTTCGGCATTGCGGCCCGTGTGTCCCTTCATCGATGACTGTGATGATCAATGTCGCGTTCTGTTACCGAAGCAACGTTCGTGTCAAATCTCAGTCCGTCAGAAGTGCTCCGAACGCACGTTGAATCCTTGTCGCGTCGGCGCGTTTCCCCATTGCCTCGTACAGCGTGACCGCTTCAAGCGCGTGTTCGCGAGCCGTTTCAGCCTCATTCAACGTGTTGGCGAGCGAGGCAAGCCTGACGAGTGCCTCGGCTCGCGAGTCCGGGTTCGTGCCATCGTTCGTGGAATTGAGGCATCGTTCGTAGTAGCGACGTGCCACATCGATTCGTCCGGCGTGTTCATGGAAACGTCCAAGATTCACCAGCGGGGATAGCGACCAGTATCGATGGTCGCCAGAAACGCGCCTCGCGACACCGAGCGCGATCAGCACTTCCCGACGTGCGTCACGGTGCCGCTGCTGATCGAGGTATATTGAACCGAGCAGGTTATGGATCGGGCTTGTCACGATCCATTGCTCATCAGCGGATCCTGGCCGATGATCCCAGTCGATCTCTGCCAGGCAGGCCAACGCCTCGTGGCACAGGCGCTCGGCGGTGGCGAAGTCGCCAGCCCGCCTCTGCAGCGTTGCCTGATAGCGGAGCACGCGAATCTTCTCCGGCATGTCTCGTAGCTCCTCGAACACACCGAGCGCGTTATTCAGATACTGTGCTGCCTGGTCAAACTCGTTGAACTCCATCATGGCGTAGCCCAACTCTGCGTAGATGATTCCGATCAGCCGCTCGTTGGGTTCCGGGTCAAGACGTGCCAACCTGCGCGCCGCAACGAGTGCGCACTCGTCGACGGCCGCAAACTCCTGAAAGCGCCCAAAGAACCAGAGATAGCCGGTGATCGCTTCCCAGTACCACAGGACGCGCTCGTCGTTCCCAAGATCGAGGTGTGTTCTGACAATGTGCAGCATGTCCGGAATCGATCGTGCCAACGTGCGGTCGCTGACCGTCGGCGAGAACAATGTCATGTTGCGCCCGACATCCCCACCCGGCTGACCGATCGCGGCGTCGATGATTTGTACGTGTCTGCTCGTCGCGGCGTCGAGCAGGTCACGCTCTGTCAGTCCAAGCTCAGCAGCCCACTGCACGCGCATTTCGGCGCTGTGAACGAACCCGCGTGTGGTCGGATGCAACGTATATGTCGGCTCGTCATCAGTGCCATGAGAGAGCACGCGCTGCACCAGGAACCACGTTGTCAACTCCGCCAGCGCGTCAGCGAGCGTGAATGGGTCGAACACGATGTCATCCGCCAGTTCGACGTCGTGGAGTTGCCGGGCAGTCTGTGGTGTTCGTGTCGCGACAGCCAGGTAGACGAGCAATGCCTTCGCCGTCCGGCTCAACTCTCGCCAGGCCGGTTGACAGAGGTAGGCATAGAACTGGTCGCTGGTGCCGTGCATCCGGGCGGACTCGAGGTGCGCGATGACCTGTTGAAGCTCGTAGTGCTGGGATTGGCCAACGACCTGATGGAGCGCCAGCGGCATCCCGGCCGTCAGCTCGCAGATTCGCTCGATGTCGCTCACTGGAGCATCGCGGAGCTGCGTCGCCTGTAGCGATATCTCCGCCTCACTTCGGAGCATGGACACGCTCGCGCGCACGTCCAGCCCGGGAAATGCCGGACGTTCCAGATATGGCGCGACGATATCAACCCGGCTCGTGATCAGCGCACGGCTCGGCCCGTTCCCCAACCAGCGGTGGAGTCGCTCGGCGACGCGGCCCCGCGTCGCTCCGTCCACCGACTCCATCCCGTCGAGAACGATCAACGTCGGCTCTTGCTGTAGCTGCCCGCGCAGATCGGACTCCGTCACGCACGCCAGCCGGCTGAGAATCGTGCGCGTCACCAGATTGAGCGATCCCGCCGAATCGTCGCTCTCCACCACGCTATTGAGATCGACCCAGGCGACGGCTCTGAAATGCTCCTCGACCACCAGACGCTCGGCGATGGCACGGGCACACTCGGTCTTGCCATAACCACCGAGAGCCGCCAGGAGCACGATCCGTGCTCCGTTCCGAGCAGTCAGCATCCGGCATGTATCCTCGATGAAGCCCTCACGTCCCCACAGCGTGCGGCATCGTGGCGCCGGCAGGCTGCCCAGCGCCGCGCTGACCGGCTCGTGCGCTGTCCCGTGCTTCGCCTCGTCCTCACCGATCAGATGTCGGATGTGCGGGATCATCCGCTGCCAGATCAACGGCAGCGCGTTCCGCC
Source organism: uncultured Chloroflexia bacterium (assembly GCA_963763325.1). Taxonomy (GTDB): domain Bacteria; phylum Chloroflexota; class Chloroflexia; order Thermomicrobiales; family CFX8; genus JBBECJ01. The sequence continues at coordinate 33,830 of CAVXOL010000007.1, read as the reverse complement.
GTTTCGACGGTGTCCCGTGCGCGTTCCAGAAGGCGTCGTCATTGATCGCCTGCCTTGCGACGTCGTAGAACAGCTTGAGCTGGTTGTTGACGGTGTGGATCGAGCAACGCCGCCGATTGGCGATCTCCTGGTTCGACAGTCCGGCCATCGCAAGCCGGACGGACTCGACCGCTGCCGGCCCGATCGCGAGACCAGTCGAGCCATAGAGTGGTCGCGTTGATGACCTGTCGTCCGGCTTCACCTGTTCGCTACCTTCGGCGCATGTACGTATAGCGAAGGATGGTCATGTACTGTACACACCCCGTCCCCTATCCTGTCAACATCTACCGGCTCAGGGATCCGAGACAGTACCATGAGCGCCGCTCGCTTCAACGCAGCAACCGCTCGCCTGGATGCGTCCCGCACCCTGAGTCACATCACTGTCTCACTGGGAGAACCGGGATGCGCGATGGTAGCTGGCGCGATGCCCCTCCCAGTGAGACGATCACCAGCCGCTGGCCAAACCCGTTCAGAATCGTAATGGTCTGATGGATTACCGATCTCGCTCCCGGCGTGGACGGCTGCCCTCGCGGCGCGGTCGGCCCCCACGGTCGCCGTCGTGCGTTCGAGGAGGGCGGCCATCGCGAGAAGGGCCGTCGCGGCGGTCCCCGGCCTGGCGGTTGCCTTCGCCGCCCTCGCGGGGACGGGCGATCTCGACCCGCACCTCGCGATTGCGCATGCGTGAGCCCTGAATCGCGGTGACGACCTTCTCGGCCAGGTGGTCCGGGGATCTCGACGAACGAATAGGTGTCCTTGATCTCGATCACGCCGATCGACTTGCCGGGAATCTGCGCTTCGTTGGCGATCGCGCCGACGACGTCGCTTGGCCGGAGGCCGTCCTTGCCGCCGATGTTGATGAACAGCCGGGACATGCCTCGCTCAGCGCCGAAGGCAGTCACCGGGATTTCCGGCTCTTCCGGCTCGGCGGTCGAGCAGCAGCGAGATGGCGGCGGCTGCGATGTGGGCCGGGTCGTAGTTCGCGGAGAGCTCATCGACCAGCGACATCGGCTGCTCGAGGTCCTCCATCTCGATCGATCTCACCCAGTGTCGCGGCCAGCCGCTCGCGCTGGCGCTGGTGAACATCCGAGGCACGTCGGAACCCGGCGCGGCTCGATGCGCTGGCCAACGGCGCGCTCGATGCAGCGCAGCAGCCGCCGCTCGCGTGGGTCACCAGCGAGATCGCCTCGCCGCTCCGCCCGGCGCGCCCGGTGCCGGCCGATGCGGTGGACGTAGACTCCGGGATCCCCCGGCAGGCGTAGTTGAAGACGTGGCTGACGTGCTCGACATCCAGCCCGCGAGCGGCGACGTCGGTCGCGACCAGCAGCGGCGCGGTGCCAGCCCGGAAGCGGCCCATGACCCGGTCGCGCATCTGCTGCGAGAGGTCGCCGTGCATCGCCTCGGCGCGTAGCCGCGCCCCTGCAACGCCTGGGTGAGTTCGTCCACCTCCAGCTTGGTCCGGCAGAAGATCATCGCTGATGTCGGGTCGTCCAGGTCGAGGATGCGCATCAGCGCTTCCAGCTTGGCACGCTGGCGCGACCTCGTAGAACGACTGCGTGATCTGCGGCGACCGTCACCTGCTCCGGCTCGACCCGGATCGTCGCCGGATCGTGCAGGTACTTCAGCGCCAGGTCGGTGATCCGGCGCGGCAGGGTGGCCGAGAAGAGCGCCGGTTTGGCGCTCCTTCGGCAGCGCGCTCAGGATCGTCTCGATGTCGTCGAGGAAGCCCATGTCGAGCATCTCGTCGGCCTCGTCGAGGATGACGTAGCGCACGTTGTCGAGCCGGATCGTCTCGCGGCGCATGTGGTCCATCAGCCGGCCCGGCGTGCCGACGACGACATCGACCGGCCGCGAGAGCGCACGAACTGGCGGTCGATCGGCTGGCCGCCGTAGACTGCCACGACGCGGTGTCGCGGTATTTCCCGAAGCGGTGCACCGCCTCGGCCACCTGGACGGCCAGTTCGCGAGTCGGCGCGAGAATCAGCGCCTGCGGCCCGCGCATCGACTGGCTCAGCCGTCTCGACGATCGGCAGGGCGAAGGCCGCCGTCTTGCCGGTTCCGGTCTGGGCCTGGGCCATCAGGTCGCGCCCGGCCAAGAGTGACCGGGATCGCCTGGACCTGGATCGGCGTTGGCTCCTCGAACCCCAGTTCTCGCCGAGCGCTTTCAATGTCTCGCCACTCAGGCCGAGCGCCTCGAATGACCGTGGGGTCGCCTCTGTCGCCATCTGTCCTGCTTCTCTCATCTTCGTCGCGCCGCGGTGGATGTTCGTGTCGTCACGTACCCGCAAGCCGGTCGCCACCAGACACGATACCGCCTCGCGGCGCAATCGGGTAGGATGACACGCAACAATGTGGGGGCGATAGCGTAGGAAGGTGCAGCGCGTAGGGACCGGCACGATCATGCCACCCGGGACCAGACCCCTGTTCCCAGTTCCCTGCTCCCTGTTCCCTCGGAGGAGTGAGTACGTGCCAGCGATTGAACCATCTGAGAACTTGAAGAGGATGGCGTCCGCTTCGGAGCGGCCCGTCATCGGCCGGCCCCGGAGGGGATCATCGGTCTTGGTAGCGGCGATCCCGACTTCCGGACGCCGGAGCATATTCGCCAGGCGATGATCGACGCGATCAACGAGGGGTACTCCAACTATCCGCCGGGCTTGGGCGACCCAGAACTGCTGGAGGCGCTGGCCGCCAAGATGGAGCGGCTGAGTGGCCAGCCGTGGAGTCCGGATGAACTGGTCGTGACCAGCGGTGGTTCGGGAGCGTTGTTTGCATCGATCTCGGCCTGGATCAACCCCGGTGACACCGTCCTGATCCCGGAGCCGACCTTCTCGCAGTATGCCGACATCACGCGGCTCCTTGGGGGCGAACCGATCTTCGTTACCCAGCAGGAGGATTTCCACCTCGACCTGGATGCCATCCGATCGGCGGCGACCCAGCACAACCCGAAGATCGTCGTCATCTGTAGTCCAAACAACCCGACCGGCGTCATCTACAGCCGCTCGGAGCTGGAAGGGCTGGCCGCACTTGCCGAAGAATTCAACATGCTCGTTCTGGCCGACGAGGCGTATGACCACCTGATCCACGACGGACACGAGTTCGTCTCGGCGCTCGACATTCCGGAGCTGGCTGACCGGCTGCTCTACGCCAACACCTTTTCGAAGACCTTCGCGATGACCGGGTTTCGCCTCGGCTGGGCCGCGACCAAAGGCGACAAGATGAATTACGTCGGGCGGATGGCGCGCTCGACCGGCGGTGGCGTCAACTGGCCATTGCAGCGTGCAGGCATCGCCGCGATCAATGGCCCGATGGAGCCGACCGAGGTCATGCGGGCCGAGTACGCCGCACGCCGCGAACTGATTGATGAGATGCTGGCCGGTGTCGAGGGTGTCTCCTGGAACGCTCCGCAGGGCGCCTTCTACGCCTACATCAAGTACGACGCGCCGCACATCAAGTCGCGCCAGATGGCGGCAATCATGCGCGAGCGTGGCGTCGCCCTCCGCTCTGGAACCGAATATGGTCCGAGTGGTGAGGGCTACATCCGCGTCGCCTTCGCGACCGACCGCAAGTCTCTGACCGAGGGCATGCTCCGCGTCCGCGAGACGCTGGCCGAAGCAGTCGAAGGCCGGCTGACAGCGGGCGTTGTCTGACACGCGTTGATTCCAACACGGCTCATATGAGGACGAACGGGATCACCCCCGTTCGTCCTGATTTTTGTGGACCTGGCAGGCCCCGGTCTGTTCCTGCGAGTGTTCGTGATATGGTGTCCATACATCGTCATTTGCCACCGAAGGAGCCCGATCGTGATGACCGCGAGTCGACTCATGCATGTGTGTGTTTCTGCATTGAGCGTCCTGTTCGCCGCCGTATTTCTCGCAGGCTGTGTCGACGCTAATTTGGAGAGCGAGTTCAACGAGGACGGCAGCGCCGTGCATGCGTTCCAGGCGACCATCGAACGCGAGGGAATCGAGCAACTCGAGTCTATGGGCGGCGAGATGACGACGACCTTCGATCCCGAGGACGGCCGGGAGCAGGCCGAGGCTGCTGGTTTCGACTTTACGCCGATCGACACCGACGACGCGGTCGGCTCGCGGGTTTCCAAGATGTACGACGATGGACAGAACGTCGGCGCGGCCTTTGATGACATGCTCGTCGCTACAGCCGACGAGGGCACGGCGTCGCCAGTCGGCGCCGTAACCGGTACGTTCGTGAAGGACGGCGACGAGTACCGGCTGAACCTGACGATCAATTCCGACATCCTCTTCGCAAATACGGGCGTGACCGAAGATTCCGAAGATGTTGAAGATCTCGGTTTCGGCGATCTTGAAAGCTTTATCAACATCACCTACGCCGCAACGATGCCGGGCGAGATCACCGAGACGAACGGCAGCGATCGTGGCGACGGCAAGGTCGAATGGGACCTGCCACTGACCGGTACGACGGAAGTGACAGCCGTCTCGAAGGTCGAGGAAAGCGGTGGCGGAGCGCTCATCGCAATCGTCGGCCTGGTTGGCCTGCTTGCGATTGGCGCAATCGTCGGTGGCTACCTGTTCACACGTAAGGCACCGACTCCAGGCGCCTTCGGCCCAGGCGAGGCTACCTACAACACGCCACCCAACAGTCAGCCAGCAGGCTTGTCGTTCAATACTGCCCCGAATGTTTCTCCGTCCGGCGCTACGCTGAACACAGCCCCGAATCTCTCGCCATCTGGCGTGACGACCAACTCGGCATTCAGCACACCACCGTCCCGCTCGATGGGCACGAACGCCCCACCGCTGGACCGCACAGATGCGCCAGGTGAGCAACCCACTCAGGAGCAGGACACGACGAAGCTGCCATAGGCGGCATTCACGCTCGAAACCCGACCGCCAGCAGCATGAGAATCCCCAAGCCAACGACGACGCGGTAGATGACAAACACGTCGATCGATCGGCGGCTGAGGTAGTGCATCAGGCCGGCGATCGCGAGGTAGCCGACGACGAATGCGCTGAGGATACCGGCCGCGAAGATGCCGCGGTCGCCGGCGGGAATGCCGTCGCGCGCGACGTCGAGGATCTCACGAAGCCCAGCGCCAAGGACGATCGGAACACCGAGCAGGAACGAGAAACGGGCCGCGATCGGACGGCTCATCCCCGAGAAGAGGCCAGCCGTGATCGTGCTGCCGGAACGCGAGACGCCTGGTAAGAGCGCGAACGACTGCGCCAGCCCGACGACCAGTGCGTCACGCAGGCCGAGATGATGAAGTTCGCGCTCAGTTCCGCCTCGCTTGCCGTTGCGCCTTCCGAAGCGGTCTGCCGCTCCGAGCAGCAGCCCCATCGCAATCATCGTGACCGCCGAGAGAGCCAGGGCCGTTCGAGAAACCGGATCCTGGTGGAAATACTCGTCGATCGCGCTCTCGGCCGACAGGCCGATCACGACGGCAGGGATCGTCCCCATCACGATGAAGAGACCGAGCCGCCCCATCTGGTCGTCCGGCATTTTCCCGCGCAGCAGCCCGCGCCAGCTCCTCAGCACGCCAAGCAGCATCGCCAGCAGATCTTTCCTGAAGTAGATGAGAACTGCCATGAGCGTCCCGAGATGGGTCGCAACGTCGAATGCCAGACCGAACGGCTCCCAGCCGAACAGCCACGGCACGTAAATCAGATGCGCCGACGACGAGATCGGCAGGAACTCGGTTAACCCCTGGACAATGCCGAGGACGATCGCTTTGAAGATGTCGGTCATGAGGCGGGTTGGGAATCGGGACGTGTGATGGCTCCGGGTAACGCCGATAACCTGCCCTCTCGGCGCTCAGCCAAGTCTCGATTCCCGATTGCCGATTCCCGGTTCCCGAACGTCTCATCCATCACTCAACACCCCGTTCACTCCCTCCGTCTGTCGAACCTCGCGCCATGAGAGGCTCTCGCGCCACCAGAAGATGAGCCCCAGGATCGTGACGGGGAAGTAGAGGGCAGCGTGGACGACAATGGCGTACGAGAGGGCCAGTTCTCGTTCGATACCGAGTGCGCCGTTGAGGACGAGCAGGACTCCCGTCTCGAACGGGCCGACATATCCGGGCGAGCTGGGGATCAGCGTTGCCAGATTGGCGACTGCTGTGACCATGCAGGATCGCCAACGCCGAAACGTCCAGGTTGAAGCCCTCGGCGATCAGCAGGTACATCGATGCTTCGAGCAACCAGGCGAGGAGCGAGGTCAGCCCGACGCTGATGAGGTCCTGGCGGCGCTTGAGAATGCCAAGCCCGTCGAAGAACGAGTGCGCCATCTCCTCGACGCGCGTGCTGACGCGCCCGGGCAGCATCCGAACCGACAGGTCAATGACCCAGTCGCGCAATCCCGGCACGAAGACGAACAACAGCAGCATGAGGGTCAACAGCGAAAAGAGAATCGTTGCGACGATCGCGACGGCCTGCAGGTCGCTCGTCAGCGCAATCGATAGTGACGCGATCAGTATGAATATCAGCATCGTCAGCCCGTCGAAAACGCGCTCGATCGCGATTGTTGCCAGCGCGGCGCTCTTACGCACTCCGTAGCGAGCCGACAGTGCGTAGGCACGGACGACCTCGCCGGCTCGAAATGGCAGGACGTTGTTGGCCATGAATCCGATCGTCACGACCGGGAAGAGACGCCGGGGTGGAATGTCCTGAACCGACTTGAGAAGAAAGTGCCAGCGCACCGAGCGCACACCGACGCCGAGGAAGTAGGCGATCAGCGCCGGAACGAGCCAGATATAGCTCGCTTCGCGAAGCGACTCACCAATACGCTCGAAATCCTGTCCGCGAACGGCGAAGTAGAGGAAGACGAGGCTGATTCCGAACCCAAGCCAGACGCGCCAGGATCGCATGATCCTCCGGAGGTTACGAGAGCCATCAAATACCAGCAGCCAGCCGATAGCCGGCCGCCGAAAACGATAAGTCGTGATGCTGCGTTTCGTCCCGCGTGGGCCACGTGGCACGAGGTTGGCACAGCCGCGAAGGATACCATCGTGGGTGGGCGAGGCGGGTCGGACGATCGTCACGAATGCTCGGTATCGGGCAAGTCCACGATTATTGTTCGGATGCCTGTAACGCCGATGAGGATCGCACGCCTTCGCTTGTCATCCTGAGCTGCAGCGAAGGATCGCTTAGCGTGGAAAACGGGAGCGCGCAGATCGGCAGACGGTAACGTTTCCACCCAGACAGCAAGCGTTGTTACGGCCAGGCGATCCTTCGCTGCAGCTCAGGATGACAAGCGAAGGCGTGCGATCCTCATCGGCATGCGAACGACAAGACGTTTGGATGATCGCCCGCGTATGCGTCACTTCAGTGAGCGCTGGCTCCATCAGCCAGTAGCCCACGGAAGATCGTCAGTCGCTCCTCCATCGGGCGGAGCGAGCAGGTGTCGCACTTCTCATTGCCCGGCAGGCGGTAGTTGAGGCAGCAGCCACCTCGTTGCTGATAGATGCCCTCACGTCCCTCGTGCCGGACCTCGATGATTCCGGCGCGGCGCTTGTCTGTCATCCGGCCGACGAAGGCCGGGACATCGGATCGAGCAATCTCGGGGTCCTTGAGTGCTTCGGAGATCCAGACGATGGCGCTGACGAGCCTGTCGACGTAGTTGGCTCGCATCCCGTTGATCCCGTATGGTGCGACCGCGCGCAGTGTCGCGAAGAGTGGTTCGGCATGTTCCTGCTCGAACTGTTGGACGAGCCGGTCGCGCAGTGCATCGCGGTCGGGCAGGATTTCGACATCGGGGTGGCCTGCGTCGGGGTCATCGGGCAGGGCGCAGAAGCGCGATGAGGTAAATCGAACGCTGCGCAAGTCGAAGGCGATGGCATCAGCTGACAGATCGGGCAGCCGGCGGTCGAGCGAGTAGCAGGCCAGCGCGGCCAGCATTGGGCTCCAGAAGTAACCGAGGACGAGGAATGCCGCGCCAATCTGCCGGTCATCGATCTCGTAGATTGCCAGCACCCGGCCGAGGACGCCCCTGACCACGTCAGGATTGGAGACGACCTCAGAGGCGAGGTACCATCCTTCGGGCCGCTCGCCATGACTCGCCGAGAAGTACTCGATTCGCTCGGCGGCCCTCGTGAGCGTATCGGAGATCGGCGTCGTGGACGTTGCCGGCAGTGTCAGTTCCACCCGTTGCCTGTCTTCCCCTCTAGCCTTGTGCTAGTTGACGATCTGAGACTCAATCGCTTTCTCGACGACCGCCTGGATCGGCATCACGAGCGGCGCGCCTGTCAGCGGGTCGTCAATGATGGTCGCCTCGATCCCGAAGACGTTCCGCAGTACATCCCCGGTCATGACGTCGGCAGGCGTGCCGGAGGCGACCACATCGCCGTCCTTGAGGGCGACGATCAGATCGGCGTAGCGGGCGGCCATGTTCAGATCATGGAGGATGACGACAACTGTCCGGCCCTCCTCGCGGTTCAGTGTCCAGGCCAGATCGAGCAGGTCGATCTGGGCGGCGATGTCAAGGAAGGTCGTCGGCTCATCCAGCAGCAGGACTGGCGTCTCCTGTGCCAACGCGAGCGCCATCCAGGCCCGTTGGCGTTGCCCGCCTGAGAGCGTTTCGATCTCGCGATAGCGAAGATCGGCGATACCACAGCGATTGAGGGCCGAGTTGATTGCTGCTTCGTCCTCGGCACGCCACTGGTGGAGGAATGACTGGTGCGGAGCGCGTCCGGCCGCGACGAGGTCTTCGACGAGGAAACCGGCAGGAGGTGTCGGCCCCTGCGAGAGCAGCGCCATCTTTCGCGCCAGCTTGCGATGCGAACCCTTGCAGACGTTGCAGCCGTCGAGCTGGACCTCGCCGGAGCTTGCCTTCAGCAACCGGCTACAGGTTCGCAGCAGCGTCGACTTGCCGCAGGCGTTGGGCCCGACGATTGCGGTGATCTTGCCCGCTGGCAGCGTCAGCGAGACGCTCGTCGATGACCGGCGACTTACCGTAGCCGCAGCAGAGCGAGCGGATGTCGAAGCCGGCTGAATCGTGCAGTGGCGGGGCGGCCGGCCGGTCGTCAACGACCGAACTGCGCGGCAGGCAGAACGGGAGTCCCGTGACCGGCTGGCGGAAGATGTCGCATTCGACGCCGTACAGATCGCTCAGTAGATCCGTATCTAGTACCTCGTCCGGTGCGCCCTCGCGGATGATGTGGCCGTCGCGCATGGCGACGATCCGGTGGCTGGAGCGGGCGGCTTCGTTAATGTCGTGCAGGACCATCACGATCGTCCGGTTCGCGTCGGTATTCAGCCGCTGGACGAGCTCGATGATCTCCATCTGGTGCCGGATGTCGAGGAAGGTCGTCGGCTCGTCGAGCAGCAGCAGCGGCGTCTCCTGAGCGATCGCCATCGCCATCCAGGCCCGCTGCCGCTGGCCGCCGGAGAGCTGATCGACCGGACGCAGGCGCAGGTCGGTCATCCCGGTCAGCTCCAGTGCATCGTGGACGATCTCGCTGTCTCGCTTCGAGGGAGGCTGGAGGAACGACTGATGCGGGTAGCGCCCACGCCGGACGAGGTCCTCAACCGTGATGCCGCCCGGAGGTGCCGGTTGCTGCTGCATCAGCCCCAGGCGCTTGGCAACGTCCCGCGTTGGTAGCCGGTGGATCTCCTGGCCGTCGAGGATGACGGACCCACCGGCCGGACGCATCAGCCGCGCCAGTGCCCGCAGCAGCGTCGATTTCCCGCAGCCGTTCGGGCCGATGATCGTCGTGATCTCGCCGTCGCGAATATCGACCGACAGGTCGCTGACGACCGAGGCAGTTCCGTACGACAGCGTCACGTGGTTCGAGCGAAGGCTTTGCGAGACCATGTCACCTACATCCGTGTATTGAAGCGGTACAGCAGGAACAGGAAATACGGCGCGCCGACGGCCGCCGTTATGACGCCGGTCGGCAGTGTCACCGGCAGCATGTGCTGTGCGACGACGTCGGCCAGCAGCAGGAAGCAGCCGCCGAGAATCGCCGAGAAGAGCATGACGCTGCCTGAGAGTGGCCCGGCCAGCATCCGCGCCATATGCGGAACCATCAGCGCTACGAAGCCGATTGGTCCGGCCATCGCCGTTGCGACGGCGCAGAGTCCGCAGGCAACGACGATCAGCCCGAGCCGCGTCCGCTCCAGCGGCAGACCGAGGCCGCGCGTGACGTCATCGCCAAGCTGCATCGTCCGCAGTGGCCAGGTCAGGATGACGGCGGCCGGAGCAAGCACCGATACCGACGCCAGCAGCACTTTCACCTCACCCCAGTCGCTACCGTAGAGCGATCCCATCTGCCAGACGATGGCAGGCCGGACGACCTCGATTGGGAAGCGGACGGTCAGGAAGGTCGTCGCGGCTCCCAACGTTGCGCCAATCCCGATCCCGACCAGGATCAGCCGGTTGGCCGAGATGCCGCCCTTCCACGACAACAGATAGATGACGACTGCCGTCAGCATCGCGCCAATGAAGGCTGCCAACGGTAGCAGCGCCGACGACTGACCGGTGACGATCCAGAAGACGGCCAGCAACGACGCGCCGGTCTCGATCCCGATGATGTCGGGTGAGACGAGCGCGTTGCGGACCAACCCCTGGAAGATCGCCCCCGACATCGCCAGACTCGCGCCGATCAGCATCGCCGAGATGACGCGCGGCAGCCTCAACGACCGTACGATGAACTCCTGGTCGGCAGATCCCTCGCCGACGACGGCCCTAGCGACATCGACGAACGGAATCCGGTAGCTGCCGAGTGTCATTGCAAAGGTCGCCAGCGCCGCCAGGATCAGAAGTGAGATGACGGCGAAGAGCAGGACCTGGACGTTGACGCGTGCCGAGAAGAAGCGCGTTCGGATCATTCGCTGGCCGGGCTTGCGGGCGATGTGCTGGATGTTGGCTCCGCTCATCGCTAGCTCTCCACCGTCCGCTGCCGGGCGAGATAGATCAGGAACGGAGCGCCGACGACCGCCGTCATGATCCCAACCTGGATCTCAGCCGGTCGCGCGACAATCCGGCCGGCGATGTCCGCCGCTGTCAGCAGAAACGCTCCAGCGATCGCCGAGTAGGGGAGCACCCAGCGGTAGTCCGGACCAATGACGGCCCGGACCATGTGCGGCGTTGCCAGCCCAACGAAGGCTATCGGCCCGGCAGCCGAGACAGCCGCGCCAACGACGACGACGACCAGCAGCGAGCAGATCAGCCGCATCCGGCCGGTCCGCATCCCAAGCGCGCGGGCGGAATCCTCGCCGAGGTTGAGGACGTTGAGCTGGTGGCCGAGGAAGATCATCGCCGCCGTCCCGCCCAGCAGAAACGGCGACAGGAACCAGAAGGTGTCGAGGTCGCGGCCGACGACCGAGCCGGCCAGCCAGAAGCGGACCGTGTCGAGCGTGTTCTCATCCAGCAGCAGCAACGCGCTCGTCCACGAGCCGAGCAGCGCCGAGATGACGACACCGGCCAGCGCCAGCTTGATCGGCGATGGCCCGTCGCGTCCTGCCGATCCGATCGCGAAGACCAGCAGTGACGCGCCAAGTGCTCCGGCGAAGGCGAACCAGATGTATTGCGATGGAGCCGAGAGTCCCAGGTAGTAGCTGGCGGTCACGATCGCGAAGGTCGCGCCGCTGCTGACGCCGAGGATCGTCGGATCGGCCAGCGGGTTGCGCGTGACACCCTGCATCATCGCGCCGGCCACCGCCAGCGCCGCGCCGACACCGAGCGCGATGATCGTCCGCGGCAACCGCAGAGAACGGACGACGGTCTGGTTGTAGACCTCGGAGTCGTAGTTGAAGAGGGCGGCCCAGGCATCGGTCGTACTGATTTCGAGCGACCCAATCCGCAGGCTGACGACTGCGATCATGGCGAGTGCTGCAACTCCGGCCAGTAGACCGACCGCCCGCAACGCCAGTCCTGCCCCGGACGATCGCTCACGTTGCTGCGCCGCCTGGAGCGCCTGCGATGCCTCGCTTGTCGTCATTCGCGATCCATGCCCCTGAGTATCCGTCTCTGATGGCTGGCCGGAGTATCGATTGCAGATCGCGCCGGAATGCCGTTCTCCGCCCGTCCCGCCCTGCTTCAGGAGGCCGCAGCAATCCCGACTTGGTAAGTCGGGGTTATCTTATGACCTGCAATCTGACAAGTCATGACAAGGTCCTCCGATATTCCTTAGCGGCTGAGGGTCCGTCCAAGCCCGCCCCGGGCAGGAGCCTGACGCATCGGCGCGGGCATGAAGTCCCGTCGTAGGGCTCCGGCCATGCCTCGGAATTGCTCTTGACAACCATCCAGCCGATCGTGTTTGCTAAACCCGAGTAAATTAGTCGGGTATCGCGTACTGCCGGGCAGACCGTGCCATTGTCACGGTGCTGCGGCGTGGTCTCGACATGTGGTGGCGTATTCGGGAGGGTGAGAGATCAGATGGTATCGCATCGTGACGATGGGCGGGAGCACTGGTTGCTGACACACACAGTCAGCCGTCGCAGGCTGCTGGCGGCGATTCCAGGTGGATTGTTGATCGCGGCTGGGTTGGCAGCCTGCGGCGAGGATGACGACTCGCCAACCGCGACAACCGCTGCCGGGTCAGCCGCAACCGATCCCGCCACGTCGGAGTCCGAGTCAACTCCGGCCGAGTTCGCTGCTTCGCCGAGCGCCGGTAGCACCGGCGAGTTACGTCTGATCCCGCTACCACCATCCGAGCTTGGCGCGCCGGCTGTTCCACCTGGTGCTGTGTCGACTGCCGAAGGCGCGGAGTCCGTCGCTGAGGCTGTTGCGAACTATGACGGCTTCGGGACCGACGCTGCTCCGGGCGTTTTCCCGCGCGTGATCCGCCATGCGATGGGCGAGACGACCATCGAGTCGAAGCCGGTTCGGGTGGTCGTGATGGACAGCGGCGAGCTTGATTCCGTCATCCGGCTCGGCCTCAAGCCGGTTGGCGCACTCGAATACGACCCTGATCTGCTGCCGGACTACCTCGTTGAAGGGCTGACGGAGGCGACCACGATCGGCACGCTGGCCGAGCCGGACATCGAAGCGATCGCCGCGTTACAGCCGGACCTGATTCTTTCGAGCATGGTTCGCCACGAGGAGCTCTACGACACGTTAGCCGAGATTGCGCCGACCGTGTTCGGCATCAGCACCGGTGTCGTCTGGAAGCAGAACTTCGCCCAGCACGCCCGGGCGCTCGGTCGCGAGGTCGAGGCCAACGAGGCCGTCCTGGAATACGAGGAGCGCGTCCGTGCGCTGAACGCGATCCTGCCGGACCCGCGCCCGACCATCTCGGTGGTCCGTGTCCTCGCCGACAACATTCGCTACTACCAGTTGGCCAACTACAGCGGAACGATCCTGACCGATCTCGGGTTGCCGCGCCCTGAGTCGCAGAACGTCGAAGACTTCGCGCTGCTCAACCAGAGTCTGGAGACGCTGGGCGAATCCGCCGATGCCGACTTTATCTTCGTCAGCCCCGCGCTCGGTGAGAATGACGCCTTCGCGAAGGAGATGCTCGAGGGACCGCTCTGGAGCAGCCTGAGCGCGGTCCAGGCCGGGAACTACATGGTCGTCCTCGACGATGTCTGGATGGCCGGCATCGGCTATCGGGCGGCCCAGACGATCATGGATGAGATCGAGTCGGCGCTGGTTGGGTCGGCAACGACACCTGCGGCGTCGGACGGCGAATGGTCGTTCACCGACGACCGTGGCATCACGATCACGCTCCCGAAGCGGCCGGAACGGATCGTCGCCCAGACGACATCGGCGGCAATCCTCTGGGACTTTGGCATCCGGCCGGTTGGCGTCTATGGCCCGTCGACGCTTGCGGACGGCTCCAACGACTTCCAGGCTGGTGAGATCGACTTCGACACCGTCGAGATCGTCGGTGACTACGGCACACTCGATCTGGAGAAGCTGGTCGAGCTCGATGCCGACCTCTACGTTGACCTCACCTTCGGTGGCGATTCACTGTGGTACCTGACCGAAGAAGAGATCGGTCAGGTCGAGGCGATCGTCCCGACGCTCGGCATCTCGATGCAGAAGATCTCGGTCCTCGATTCGATCGCGCGGTTCGAGGATCTGGCGTCGTCTCTCGGAGCAGATCTGGAGTCGGCCGAGGTCAACGCCGCACGCGAAGAATTCGCCGATGCAGAATCGGACCTGATGGCCGCCATCGCAGAAAATCCCGGCCTGTCGGTACTGGTCGTCTCACCGGCAGTAGACACACTCTACGTCGCATCACCGGAGTGGATGGTCGATCTGCACTACTTCCGCGACCTCGGCCTCGACATCATCAATCCCGAGACGGCGGAGGAAGGATTCTGGGAACTGCTCAGTTGGGAGCAGGCCAACAAGTATCCAGCCGACCTGATCCTCATCGATGCACGCATCAGCGAAGTGGACGCCGAAGTCGCGAACATCGGCGACCTGGGAGTCGCTGCCTGCCGTCTCAGCAGGCCAGACAGGCCCATGGTACGCCGGCGCACCGTACAGCTACGCCCGCCTGGCGCCGATGATGGTCGAACTTGCAGGGATCATCCGCGAGGCCGATGCGGACTTGACCTGAATCACCGTATTCACGGAATTACTGGAGGCGATGAGTGGATTCTCGTATTGAGCGGCGCGATCGGGCCATTGGGCCAGCCTATCGGTTTTCTCGGCGGACACTGCTGGCAGCGGTCCCCGGGCTGATGCTGCTGGCAGCCGGCGTGGCCTGTGGCGATGACGATGACGACCCGGAGCCAACGGCGACGGCGACAAGCAGCGACGCTGGCAGCACTCCGACCCAGGCAGGTGCCGAATCGACAAGCACGACGGTGCCGGCAGGTTCGGGCTCCTCTGATGGGGAGTGGAACTTCACCGATGATAGTGGCAAGACGATCACGCTGCCGCAGCGTCCGGAGCGTGTCGTCTCCTACGTGCCGATCGCCGCGTCACTCTGGGACTTTGGCGTTCACCCGGTCGGCGTCTTTGGAACGACGGTCCGGCCAGACGGCACGCCTGAGATCACGTCGGGCAAGCATCGATTTCGAGACTGTCGAGTCGCTCGGCGAGGTCTACGGTGAGATGGACCTCGAAGCGCTCGTCGCGCTCCAGCCCGATCTGATCCTGTACGACATCTACGGGGAGTTCGACCTTTGGGGTCTGTCGCCAGAAGCCGTTGCCCAGGTCGAGGCGATTGCACCGATCGCGGGGATCAGCTTCGTCAACCGGCCGGTCAATGAGACGATCGGCAAGATTGAGGAACTGGCCGGACTGCTTGGTGCCGACCTCGACGCGCCGGATGTCGTCGCTGCTCGCGAACAATTCGACACCGCCAGCGAGGATGTCCGCGCTGTCTGCGCCGAGAAGGAGGGCCTGACTGCCATCTTCGCCGCCGGCTGGACCGACAACTTCTACGTCGCCAATCCGCCGATCTGGACCGACCTCATCTACTTCCAGGAGCTCGGGCTCGATGTCGTCGCCCCGGACATTCCTGCCACTGAACTCTGGGAGACGCTGAGCTGGGAACAGGCCAACAAGTACCAGGTTGACCTGATTCTCAACGACGCCCGCTCGGCCGCGCTCTCGCCGGAAGAACTGGCCGAGTACGCCACCTGGGCAAGCCAACCAGCCGTCGAAGCTGGTCAGGTCGGCGAGTGGTACACCGAGTTCGTTCCGAGCTATGCCGGATTCGCCGGCGTCCTCGAATCACTGGCGGAGACGATTGGCGAGGCGAGTGCAGACATCGTGTAGCAGCCCATCGCGCGACCTGGATTCGAGCGAGAGTCACCCATTGCTTCCCGATAGGTGATGCTCCTCGTTTCGAGTGCGGTTCCGGATGAGCTTCCGATCCCGGTCGCGGCGGCTCCTCGCCCAACTCCGGCCATCGCTCGTGGCACAAACAGACGACTTGACACGACACCGTTTGGTGTCGTATTCTCAGTTCGGACACCAAACGGTGTCGTATCTGAGGCACCTGCGCAGCGGCCTCGGATACGCGTCGCAGGTAGAGGGAGCGCTCCATGCGAGATGTCTACAGCGCGGTGGCCGATCCCACGCGCCGCCAACTGCTCCGCCTGCTGGCCGATGCCGATGAGCTACCGCTCCATGAGATGACAGCCCAGTTTGAAGTCGGCCGCACGGCCGTCTCCAAGCACCTGGCTGTTCTGAAGGAGGCTGGCCTCGTCATCGATCGCAAGGCCGGCAGGGAGACGCTCTATCACCTGAACGCCGCACCGCTGCGCGAAATTCAGGAGTGGCTGTCGTTCTACGAACAGTTCTGGACCGAACGGATCAGGCACCTGAAGAATCTTCTGGAGGAGGAGAACGTATGAGTGAGACCGTCGTACTGGATGTTGAGGTGAACAGCGCGATCGAGAAGGTCTGGAACGCCCTGACCGACTCCGCCACGCTCTCGAAGTGGATGCTGTTCAAGTCAAATGACTTTCGAGCCGGTCGTCGGGCACGTGTTTCAGCTCCGGGACGCGCCCGGCTTTGACGGCGTCATCGACGGCGAGGTGCTTGAGGTGAACCAGCCGCACCGGCTCTCCTACACCTGGGCGACCGTAGGTCAGGGCGATCTGCCGCATTCGACAGTCGTCACCTGGACGCTGACGGAGGCCGAAGGTGGCGTCACGCGGCTGCACCTCGAACAGAGCGGTTTCGACGCTGGAGCGAAGCAGGAGATCGGCGGCGCCCGGTACGGTTGGACGAGTATGCTGGACGTGCTGCGAAGCCTCCTGGCTTCGGAATAGCCGTCGTGCGTTGCGCCAACTGAGCCGACACTGCCGAAGGAGAGGCGCAATGGCGATCGGTCCAGGTGGTCTGTCGAGTGAGATGCTCGGCTTCGCGTCCGACGCGCGGGTGCTGATCGTCAATTGCGATGATTTCGGGATGCACGACGCCGTGAACGACGGCGTCGTTGCGTCGATCGAGCAGGGTATCGCCAGCTCGTGCAGCTTGATCGTGCTGTGCCCCGCTTCGACGTCGGCCATGCAACTGATGCAAGATCGGCCATGGATCCCGTTCGGCGTCCATCTCACCCTGGTGCGTGAGGTCGACAGTTTTCGATGGGAACCGATGTCCGACTCTGCCGAGGTGCCCACTTTGGTCACCGACGATGGGTTGCTATTCCTGGAGACAGACGCGTCCGCGCTGTTGAATCAGGCGAAGTTGACCGAGGTCGAGCGGGAGATTCGTGCCCAGATAGAAACTGTGCTCGATTTCGGGCTGGCTCCGACCCACCTGGATTGGCACTGCATCGCCGACGGCGGCCGGCTGGACATCCTCGAGTTGACCCTGCAACTCGCTGCCGAATATCGACTGGCGGCTCGGGTGTCGCTGCCGCCGGGCCGCCAGCAGGCTCGGGAGCGCGGCCTGCCGGTGGTCGACCACGACGTTCTCGACAGCTTCAGCCTCGACCTGACCGGCAAGGCCGACCGCTATGCGGAAATGCTCCGCAACCTTCCAGCAGGGCTGAGCGAATGGGCCGTTCACCCTTCCGTTCGTTCCGACGACGCCGAGGTGAACGTTCCGGGCTGGCCGGTTCGGCACAGCGACTACGAATTCCTGATATCACCGAACGCGCGCGCGATTCTCGACCGAGAAGGTATCGCGGTGATCGATTACTCCGTCCTCCAGCGAGCCTGGTCGCAAGGAGGAACGCCCGAAGTTGGTACGCTGGAATCGGAAGACGCCGGTGGAGGTTGCGTAGACGCCTCCGCCCAACACATGGAGAAACGATGACCATAGCCACGAGGACCGACCTGCAGCCCTCTGCCCAGCATGTTGCCGACAACCACGATCTGATCCGCGTCCACGGCGCACGCGAGAACAACCTCAAAGACATCAGCATCGCGATTCCGAAGCGGCGGCTGACGGTGTTCACCGGAGTGTCCGGCTCAGGGAAGAGTTCGCTGGTATTCGGCACGATCGCCGCCGAGTCGCAACGCCTGATCAACGAGACCTACAGCGCCTTTGTCCAGGGCTTCATGCCGACGCTGGCGCGGCCCGAGGTCGACGTCCTCGAAGGGCTGACGACCGCGATCATCGTCGATCAGGAGCGGCTGGGTGCCAATCCGCGCTCGACGGTCGGCACGGTTACCGACGCCAACGCGATGCTGCGCATCCTCTTCAGCAGGCTCGGCCAGCCGCAGATTGGCTCGCCCAATGCGTTCTCCTTCAACGTCGCCTCCGTCACCGCGAGTGGTGCGATCACGGTTGACCGGGGAGGCAAGACCAGAACCGAGAAAGCGACCTACTCCCGAACCGGCGGCATGTGCACGCGTTGCGAAGGGCGGGGTTCGGTCACCGACATCGACCTGTCCGCGCTGTACGACGACAGCAAGTCGCTCAACGAAGGCGCCCTGACGATTCCCGGCTACAGCATGGACGGCTGGTACGGCCGCATCTACAGCGGTTGTGGCTTCTTCGATCCGGACAAGCCGATCAAGAAGTTCACGAAGCGGGAGTTGCACGACCTGCTCCATAAGGAGCCGACCAAAATCAAGGTCGATGGCATCAACCTCACCTACGCCGGGCTGATCCCACAGATCCAGAAGTCGTTCCTGTCCAAGGATCGCGAAGCGATGCAGCCACATATCCGAGCCTTCGTGGACCGGGCCGTGACGTTCACCACCTGTCCTGAGTGCGACGGCACACGCCTCAGCGAGGCGGCCAGATCGTCGAAGATCGATGGGATCAGCATCGCCGACGCGTGTGCGATGGAGATCAGCGATCTCGCCAGGTGGGTAGCCAGCCTTGACGAGCCGTCAGTTGCGCCGCTGCTTGCCGCGCTGCAACACACCCTCGACTCGTTTGTCGAGATCGGGCTGGGCTATCTCTCGCTGGATCGATCCTCAGGCACGCTCTCGGGCGGCGAGGCACAGCGCACCAAGATGATCCGGCACCTCGGTTCGTCGCTCACCGACGTCACCTATGTCTTCGACGAGCCAACCACCGGTCTGCACCCGCATGACATCCAGCGGATGAACGACCTCCTGCTGCGGCTGCGCGACAAGGGCAACACGGTCCTCGTTGTCGAGCACGAGCCGGAGACGATTGTGATTGCCGACCACGTTGTCGATCTCGGTCCGGGCGCGGGCACCGCCGGTGGAGAGGTCGTGTTCGAGGGCAGCGTCGACGGACTGCAGGCCAGCAGCACCCTCACCGGCCGGCATCTCAAGGACCGAGCGACCGTCAAGCCTTCGGTGCGGACTCCGTCCGGGACGCTGGAGGTGCGCGGCGCCGACACCCACAACTTGCAGAATGTCGATGTCGACATCCCGCTCGGCGTGCTCGTCGTCGTAACCGGCGTCGCCGGCTCCGGCAAGAGCTCACTGATCCATGGCTCGCTGTCCGGCCGTGAGGGAGTCGTGGCGATTGACCAGACGCCGATCCGAGGCTCTCGGCGGAGCAATCCGGCAACCTATACCGGGCTGCTGGACCCGATCCGCAAGGCGTTCGCGAAGGCCAACGGTGTCAAGCCTGCACTGTTCAGCGCCAACTCAGAGGGTGCCTGTCCGACCTGCAACGGCGCTGGCGTCATCTACACCGAGTTGGGATTCATGGAGAGTGTTGCGACCATCTGCGAGGAATGCGAGGGGAAGCGGTTTCAGGCAGCGGTACTGGAATACCACCTCGGTGGCCGCGACATCAGCGAAGTGCTCGCGATGTCGGTGGCCGAGGCCAGGGAGTTCTTCGGCGCCGATGAGGCGCGTACCCCAGCCGCACACACGATCCTCGGCAGGCTCGCCGATGTCGGGCTCGGCTACCTCGGCTCGGCCAGCCGCTCACGACACTGTCCGGCGGCGAGCGGCAGCGGCTCAAGCTCGCCACCCAGATGGGCGACAAGGGCGAAGTCTACGTGCTGGACGAGCCGACGACCGGCCTGCACCTGGCCGACGTCGAGCAGCTGCTCGGGCTACTCGACCGGCTGGTCGATTCGGGCAAGTCGGTCATCGTGATCGAGCACCACCAGGCGGTTATGGCGCACGCCGACTGGATCATCGACCTCGGCCCTGGCGCCGGCCATGACGGCGGTCGGATCGTCTTCGAGGGAACACCGGCTGACCTCGTCGCCGCCCGCTCGACCCTCACCGGCGAGCACCTGGCAGCATACGTCGGCGTGGATAAGTACGCGCCTCTGCGAGCAATGAGACGGGCGCTGATGTCATTTAAGACGGGACCAGCTCGATTTCGTACAGCACCGGCCAGAGCTTGCCGGTGACGTAAATGCGTCCGGTGCCTTCGTCGACGGCGATCCCGTTGAGGACATCGACATCTGCGCCGGCCTGATCCTCGGGCTGGAGCAGGCCGGTCAGGTCGATCCAGGCGAGGACGGCGCCGGTGGCCGGATCGATCCGGACGATTCGGTCCGTCTGCCAGACGTTTGCCCAGACCTCGCCGTTGACCCACTCCAACTCGTTGAGCCTCGTCACTGGCTCGCCGGCGTCGAGGACGTCGACATGACGGATCTCGGCGAACGTCTCCGGGTCGCGAAAGAAGAGTCTGTTGCTGCCGTCGCTCATGATCAGCCGCTCGCCGTCGCTCGTCAGCCCCCAGCCTTCGGTTGGGTACGTGTGCGTGTCGATGACCTCAAACGTTTCCCGGTCGTAGACGAATGCAAGCTGCGACTGCCAGGTGATCTGATAGATGCGCTCGCCGACGACGACGATCCCCTCGCCAAAGTGCTCCTCGGCAAGGTCAACTTGCTGGAGGACCTCGCCCGTTTCCAGTTCGACGCGCCGCAACGACGATTCTCCGTTCAGCCCCGTGCCCTCGTACAGCACGCCGTCGGCCATGTCGAGCCCCTGAGTGAATGCTTCCGGATCGTGTGGGTACGTATTGACAATCCGATAGGTGTAGAGCACCGGTGCGCCACCGCCGGATGACTCCGTCGGACTGGCTGACGTTGTCGCAGTTGCTGTCGTTATCGCCGTTGAAGTCACGGCTGGCGTTGCAGACTGAGTCAGCGTCCCGGTCGCGATCGAGCGAGGCGGAGGACGTTGGCGAGGCAACAGTTGTTGCCGTCGGGATCGGCGTTTCGCTGGCGTTGTTGCCGTTGGCGCATGCGCTGAACAGCACTACGGCGGTCATCAGGACAATACGCGAGGCACGAATCGTTTGTCTGCTCGATAGGCGCACGCTAATCACACATCCTTCGCCTCCCAAGTCCCTTGCCGCGCCACTATGCCATACTTCACCGTCGCATCATCGACCACTGGTGGAGGGAAAAAGATTCCGTGGCAGAGACGAGCAACCTGGGATATCCGCGGATCGGCAAGCACCGCGAACTCAAGCGCGTTATTGAGCGTTACTGGTCCGGCAAGACGGAGTGAAGACGATGTCCACGCCGTCGCGAAGGAGATCCGCGCGTCGGCCTGGGCCGTCCAGCAGCAGGCCGGTATCCAGCACATCCCATGCAACGACTTTACCTATTACGACCACATGCTCGATATGGCCTGCCTCTGGGGCATGGTGCCGGAGCGTTTCAACCACACGCCGGGCCAGCCAGTCTCGCTGGCGACCTACTCGACGATGGCGCGCGGCGGCGACCATGTCGCGGCGCTCGAGATGACCAAGTGGTTCGATACCAACTACCACTACCTCGTGCCAGAGTTTGACGGCGCGGCCCCGACGCGAGCCGGCAATGGCCCGGTCGATGCCTACAATGAGGCGAAAGCCCAGGTTGGCGACGCTGCCCGGCCAGTCATCGTTGGCCCGTTGACGTTCGTGCTGCTCGGCAAGCACCATAGCCAGGCCGATCGCCGACCATATCAAGGACCTCGTGCCGCTCTACCGCGATCTCCTGGCCGACCTGGCCGCGGCCGGCGCAGCGTGGGTCCAGATCGACGAGCCCTGTCTCGTGCAGGACCGCAGCGCCGAGGAGCTGCGCACTCTACACCAGTGTCTATGGTGATCTCGCTCGGGCCGAGCAGCGCCGAAGCTCATGCTGCAGACCTACTTCGGTTCGCTTGGGTCGAACTGGGACACCGTCATGTCGCTACCGGTCGACGGTATCGGCCTCGACTTCGTCCGCGACGGCGGCAATCTGCGCGATCTCCAGAGCAAGGGATTCCCGCAGGACAAGGTCCTCGGCGCCGGTGTCCTCAACGCCCGGGCCGTCTGGAAGGCCGATCTCGCCAGGACGCTCGGCCTGCTGGAGACGATCGCTGAGAAGGTCGGCAAGGACCGGATCGTCGTCGGGCCGTCGGCCTCGATGCTCTTCCTGCCGCACGATGTCCGGCTCGAGTCGGCCCACGACGCCGACGTGCTGGCCAACCTCTCGTTCGCCGAGCAGCGGCTGGACGAGATCGCGATTCTCGCGAAGGGTCTCAACGAGGGCCGCGACGCGATCAAGGCCGAGCTGGACGCCGACGCGGCCCGGCTCTCGAAGCTCGAAGCATCCGTCAACACCAACACCCGCGAGCGGATGGCGTCCCTGACCGACGCCGACTTCCGCCGTGCCGAGCCGTTCAGCGAGCGCGTCGCGGCCCAGCAGCAGCACATCAACCTGCCGCCTTACCCGACGACGACGATTGGATCGTTCCCGCAGTCGCCGGACGTGCGCTCGATGCGCCTCAAGTTCCGGACCGGCAAGATCACGCCGGAGGAATACGAGCGCTGGGTCCAGGGCAAGATGGACGAGCTGGTCGCCCAGCAGGAGGCGGTCGGTCTGGACGTGTTGGTCCACGGCGAGTTCGAGCGCTCCGACATGGTCGAGTACTTCGGCGAGCACCTGGGCGGCTTCATCGCGACCGAGCACGGCTGGGTCCAGTCGTACGGCTCGCGCTGCGTGCGGCCGCCGATCATCGTCGGCGACGTCTACCGCGACCACCCGATGACGGTCGAAGACAGTCGTCTACGCGCAGTCGAAGACCAGCAAGCCGATGAAGGGCATGCTGACCGGCCCGGTCACGATCCTCAACTGGTCGTTCGTGCGCGACGACATGCCGCGCTCGGAGGTCTGCTAACCAGATCGCGCTGGCGCTGCGTGACGAAGTGGTCCGACCTCGAAGCGGCCGGCATCCGCATCGTCCAGATCGACGAGCCGGCCCTCCGCGAGGGGCTGCCGCTGCGCCGGGCGCACTGGGCCGAGTATCTGGACTGGGCCGTCAAGGCGTTCCGGCTCTCGGCCAGCAGCGCCGCGCCGGCGACCCAGATCCACACCCACATGTGCTACTCCGAGTTCAACGACATCATCGACAGCATCGACGCGATGGACGCCGATGTGATCTCGATCGAGAACTCGCGCTCGAACGAGGAGTTGCTCGCGCGCCTTCACGACCAACAAGTACGAGCGGATGATCGGCCCCGGCGTCTACGACATCCACTCGCCGGCCGTCCCGGCCACCGACGAGATCGTCGAGCGGCTCAAGCACGCGACCGACGTCCTCGGCGGCGAGATCCTCTGGGTCAACCCCGACTGCGGCCTCAAGACCCGCAAGGACGAGGAAGTCTGGCCCAGCCTGGAGCACATGGTCGCCGCCGCGAAGGCGATGCGTGAGACGGCTGCCGCTGGCAAGTAGTTGCTTCGATTGACGCCGAAAAGGACCGGGACATTGGATTGTCCCGGTCCTTACTCTTTGGTGTTCAGTGGACCGGCGATTGACGGCTAGCCTGCGGCGCTGAGACTCGGGCCATCGAAGCTGTATCGGGAACGCATCACGTACCAGAACGGAAGCGCGAGCGCCGTGAAAGCGACCGCGTTGTAGCCGAAGTGAAGCACCGTGTCGCTCAGCCCGGTCGCGCGGTCGCCGATGCCAGGGCAAGGGCAACCGCTGTTCTGGATGACGTTCGTGATGATCACGAGGTGCTCGACGACGTGCCAGCTCTCAAGCCCGACACCCCAGACCGCGAACGCCCAGAACGCCCAACTCGGAACGACATCCGGCACGAGCTTCCAGAGCGGACCGAGTAGCAGGTACAACGCTGCCAGGTAGCTTACGTTGAAGACCAGGTGCAGCCACTCTTCGGTCCCCTGAAATTGGAACACATAGCCGAGCAGGCCGAGTGCGTCATCGTCGGCGACGCCGAAGGCATACACCTGACCGAGCTGGATGATGTGCTCGATCACATGGATCCCCTGGATCAACATGACACCGGTTAACACCACGAAGAAGGACGCACTCAATGGTTTCAGCATGTTCGTGCCCCGTCCTCTGTCGTTACGACGATGCGCCAGAGATCGGGCCGCCGCCGAGCGCGACGCCGGCCCGATACTCGCGAAAGGCTAGATCACGTCGCAGGCAGGATTCCCATGGACGCTGATCTCCTCGATGATCGGATCCTCGCCGGGTGCAAGGAACGTAACGATGACGTTGAAGCCGACCTGCAGATTGCCGGCGTTGCCTGCCCCAACCAGGTTGAAGTGGTCGGTCTGGCGGATGGTGAACGGGAATCCTTCCGGTGGGATCGTGACCCTGGCGTTGTTGTGATAGTTGAAGTGGTAGACAACGCCATTCTCGCCGACCGCAGTTCCCTTGGCGCTGAGGTTGTCGTTGATGTGCGTGACGCCGTTCTTGTCGACTCGCTCGTTGTGGCGCAGGAAGTAGATGCCTTCACCGGTGATGGTCGTCTCTACGTCGGGACACTGTTCCGGTGTGAGGACGAACGAGAACTGGTGTTCGGCTCAGTTCGGCAGCTGACGCCGAAGCAATCAGCGCGAGCTGCATTCCCATGACGGTCGCGAGGACCAGGATGAGTGACACCATCGATTTCCGAACCATCTCAGTTGTCCTTTCTCGTATGTGTCTACTTCTGTCGCTCCCAGATCACGGCGCGGAACTCGCCGTTCGCCGTCTCGCTCTGGCCGGCGATCTGGCCATGCTTGTTGATTCCCCATGCGATGCTGAACGGTCCACCCAGGGTTCCGAGGTCGGTCATCACTCCGCCTTCGAGAACGAAGCCGTGTGGTGGCGGGCCGGCAGCCGGAAAGCTTCCACCGACGATCAAGCCGTGCTTGTTGTTCGCGGTCGCGAAACTGACTTCGGCTCCGAGTGTTCCGAGGTCGGTCATCACACCCTCTTCCCAGCGGAAGGCGTGAAACTCCCCGTCAGCCGTGTCGCTGCCGCCGACGATCTGTCCTCGGTCGTTGATCTCGAGGCCCTCGCTACCTGGTCCACCAAGCGTGCCGAGGTCGATGATCTGGCCGTCTTCCCACTGTACGGCATGTGGCACACCTGTCGACGTCTCGCTCGTGCCGACGATCTGGCCACGGTTATTGATCCCGTTCGCTTGCGTGAAGAACCCGCCGAGAGTCGGGAGATCGGTCATGACACCGTTTTCCCAGAGGAAGGCGTGTACCTCTCCATCGGAGGTGTCGGCCGCTCCGACAATTTGCCCCCGATCGTTGATGACGGTCGCGACGCTATTCGGCCCGCCGAGAGTTCCGAGGTCGAACATTTCGCCGTCTTCCCAAAGGACCGCGCGAAACTGACCATCGGCAGTTCATCTTTGAAGACGACCGGCTTCCCCGCGAGCGCGGTGGCAGGCAGCAGTGTGGAGCAGCGCAAGCAGGCCGGTAATCGAAACGAGCCAATGCCGAGCGTTTCCGACATGTTCCTCCTTTGCGATATGCGATAGCACGGCAGCGACCTGCAGCCGCGCGGGATCAGGTTGGGAGATGAGCAGATAGTAGCGTGACGATATTCCGCCAGCGTTACTTGAGCGTTACTTGACAAGCTATGAAATCACCAGATACTGAAGACACTTCGGCACGGTCTGCTTGCGTGACCGCATTGGGCGGCTCAATCTGCTCGTTGCCGTGCCTGTCTCGGAGGATCTGATGCTCGCGACGGATGTGCGGCAAATGGCGCGCTCGACGGCCAGGCTGAGACCTCCAGCTTATGGGTGGCTTTCGCGTCGTCGTTGGCGAGCGCGAGATCGACGCATCGGTCTGGAAGCTGCGCAAGGCGGCGCGATCGTCAAGCTGCTGGCGCTCGATCCGTCGCGCCAACTGCATCACGAGCAGCTGATGGACCTGCTCTCACCTAGTAGACTCTGACGCGGCTGCCAACAACCTCCGACGGACGCTGCATGTTGCGCGACGCATCCTCATGCCCAATAGCGATGCTGCACCGGTCTGGCTGCGGCGCCATGGTGATGTCCTTTCGCTCGGCCCTCGTGAACTGGTCGCAACCGACGTCGAGGCATTTGAAGCGGCGGTCCAGCGTCTGCGCGACACCGTCGATATCACGCTCTACCGCCAGGCGATCGACCTCTACACCGGCGATCTGCTTCCCGAAGAGCGCTACGAAGAATGGGCCGAGCAACGTCGGACAGCTCTGCGAGCCAGTTAACTCGCGCTGCTCGCTCGATGTCAGCCATCTACGAGGAGAGTCGCCCAGCCGAGGAAGCACTCGAGCTGCTTCAACGATTGATCGCGCTGGACCCCGCTCACGAAGAGGCACATGTCGAGCTGATGCGGCTCTATGCATTGACCGGTCAGCGACGCCGCGCGCTCAGCCAGTATCAGCACCTGCGCGATGCACTCCAGCGCGAGCTTGATGTCGAACCGGCCAAGTCCAGCCAGCAGCTGTATCAACATATTCTGCACGGGCAACTGCCCGTCGCGCCGGCCAGCCCGGTCTCGCATGGTTACATTCGCAGCGCTGGCCAGCTTCCAACGAATCTTCCGATCCAACTGACCAGCTTCATCGGCCGGGATGAACAGATATCCGAGATTGCCAACGCGCTGACGCCTCACGATCTCGATGACCCAGCTCGTATCCGCAGGACGGTCGTGACGCTGACCGGTCCCGGCGGTAGCGGCAAGACACGGCTGGCGATTGAAGTCGCCAGCCGGTTCAGTCGTGCCTTTCCGGACGGTGTCTGGATGGTGGAGTGGCGCCGCTGCACGATCCGGCGTTGCTGTCACTGCATGTGCTGGCCGGTATCCCGCCAGTCCATGAGACAGCCGGTCGAACGGCGACGGAGGCACTGATCGGATGGTTTCGAGAGCGCCGTGCGCTGCTCGTCCTCGACAACTGCGAGCACCTGATCGACGCCTGTGCACGACTCGTTGAAACACTCGTCCACACCTGCCCAGGCCTGACAATCCTGGCGACCAGCCGCGAGTCGCTGCGGATTCCAGGTGAATCGCTCTGGCCGGTACCGCCGATGCCGGTTCCTGCCGGCGGGCAGGTGGTGACGCCCGACGTCGCTGAGCACGCTAGATGGACCGCGCCTGTTTCTCGAACGCGCCCAGGCCGCACAGCCTCACTTCGCCGTCACGCAGGACTCAGCAACGCTGGTCGCTCAGATCTGCCGCAAGCTCGACGGGCTACCGCTCGCGATCGAGCTTGCCGCGACTCGGGTTCGTGTGTTGACACTCGAACAGATCGATCAGCGGCTCGACGATGCGTTGCGCCTCCTGACTGAAGGCGCACGGACGGCCCCGGAACGTCAGCACAGCCTGCGCGCGACGCTCGACTGGAGCTACGACCTGCTGATGGAACCTGAGCGAATCGTCCTGCGACGGCTGTCGGTGTTTGCCGGCGGTTGCCAGCTCGACGCCGCCGAGGCCGTCTGTTCGGGAACCGACATCTCTGCCGAACATGTGCTCGATCTGCTGGCACATCTGGTTGACAAGTCGCTGATCGAGGTCGACGAGGGTCGTCCGCAGGCTCGCTACAGGCTGCTGGAGCCGGTCCGGCAGTACGCGGCTGAGCAATCTGCTCCAGTGGCCGGAGAAGTTAGTGTCGTCGCGCGACAGACACCGCCAATGGTGTCGTTCGATCGCCATAAGCGTCCATCAACGTGATTTCGGCAGCTCGCCCGACGTCATCCGCTACTCGGCTCACGACTCGAGCATGAGATCGACAATGCCCGCGACCGCGCTGCGCTGGAGTCTTCACGATGAAAAGCCATCACAACGAACAAGCGAGAGTGTCAACACGGCTCATCCATCTGGCGCTGAATCTCCACTGGCTCTGGCAGGACGGACATACGGTACGAAGCACGAACGCTGGTTCGAGCGCCTGCTGAACGATGGCCAGGTCGCACACGACGAGCCTTCCAGTCCAGACGTGATCCGGGCCATCGACCATGATCGACTTCCACGCTCGGCGGTGCAGGCAACTTCGCCCTCGCAGAGCGTCGATGCATCGAGCAGCGACTCGCACTTGCGCGTCACACGGCGATACGTTCATCGAGTGGAATCGAGACGCTCTGGGGACTGCGCTGCTATCGCACGCGAGCACAGCCAATACGATCTGGCGAACGCGCACTATCAGGACGGCGCTCTGCGATCATTCAGTGAGCTCGATCATTGCCCAGCAGATCTGCCAACAGCTCGTCGACTGGGGCAATGCACTCGTTCTGCCAAGGCGTACATCGATCAGACGAAATGCTCGCTCTGTCGAAGTCGCTCGAGATCAGCTGAGCACGCATCGAAACTCGTCCACACACGCGGGCAAACACTGGCAGAACTCACAGGAGTCGCCCATGCGCGCGGCGATCTGGCAACCGCCAGAGCCTGGGCCGATGAGACACTAGCGTTCAGCCGCAGCATCAATCGGAACTGGGCTATCGCCAATGCGCTGAACAAGCTCGGTCAGGCTGCCCTCGCTCAGGGAGACGATCTGGTCGCAACAGCAGCCTGGTGCGAGGTCCCGAGCGATTCAACGCACAAGGCGATGAGCGCTTCATTCTCAGCTGCCTTGAAGGACTGGCACACGCTGCCTGTTCGCAATCAGCATGATCAGGCAACACCGCTGCTCGGCGCCGCAAGCACAATCCGAGCAGCGATCGGGACACCGCTGCCACCCGTCGATCAGCCATCAATGCGCGAAACGCTATCGACGCTTCGTCTGTCGCTCGGCGACGAAGCCTTCAACAAGCTGTATGCCGACGGCGCGGACATGACCCTCGATGAGGCGGTTGTCTACTCGCTTCAGACTGCCGACGCTTGAGCTTCAGCGCGCAATCGGCGCGCTCGGTGTGAAGGATGATGCGGACGTGACCTCCGGGCGTTCGCTGGGAGTACAGGGAGACGCGCGCGTGACGACCGAACGGATTCGTAACCAATGGGAGAACGTTCAGAGCAGCCTCTGGTTCATTCCAGCAGTCCTTGGCGTCATTGCGATCGCCCTCTCGTACATCATGCCGGAGATCGACTCCCGCGTTGAGGACGAACTGACCCGCCACACGGACTGGCTGTTCTATGGAACGGCAGATTCGGCCCGTGCGATCCTCTCCGCGATTTCGGGCTCGTTAATCACGGTTATCACGTTGCTGTTCTCGATCACGATGCTAACGCTCCAGCAGGCGGCGACGCAGTACACGCCGCGCATCATTCGCATGTTCATGAACGATCGTGGCGTTCAAACCGTTCTCGGCACCTTCCTCGCGACGTTCCTGTATTCGCTGCTCGTGCTCCGTCAAGTGCGCGGCGAGGACGCAATTGGCGGATCGTCAATTCCGATGCTCTCGGTCTCGCTCGCGATCCTGCTGACGATCGTCTGTCTGGCGCTCCTGATCTACTTCATCCATCACAGCGCGACGATGTTTCAGGCGGCGACGATCGTCGAGCGCATCCATCACGAGATGCTGGACTCTATCAATCGACTCTATCCCGAGGCGATCGGCGCCCCCTCGGACGACGACCCGACGCTGGATCAGTTCCGCGATCGGAACGGTAGCCAGCCGAGCGTGCTGGTACGCGCGGATCGTTCCGGCTATCTCCGCCGCATTGACGACGGAGCGATCATCAACTCCGTTGGTGCTGGTGGCTGGGGAGTCGTTTTCCCGAAGATCGGCGCCTACATCACCCATCAGCAGCCATTGGTCGAATTTGGCGGCAGGTCGGTGGCGACGACGGTCGCATCGAGCAGTTACGCAACGCCTTCGTTCTCGACAAGGAGCGCACACTATCTCAGGACGACATGTTTGGCATCCGTCAGTTGGTCGATATCGCGCTGAAGGCACTCTCGCCGTCGATCCACGACCCGACGACGGCGGAGCACGTCATCTCCTGCCTTGGCAACATCCTGGTCGTCCTGGTGGGGAGGTCATTCCCGTCAGCGACCCGAAAGATCGAGCACGACAATTCCGATCAGGATGCCGTCGTCTGGTTGAACCGACCAGATTTCGATGCCTATATCACCGCGTCGTTTGGTCAGATCCGGCGTGTGGCCCGTGACAACGTCCACGTGACCCACCACCTGTTGGATGTGCTGACCGAACTGGAGCGGCAGACTGCTGGGGACCGCAGGCAATCCGTTCGACACGAGATCGAACGTGTGATGTGGCAGGTCGACCGGTCGGACTTCGATCCAGAGGACCGGGCGAGAATGCAGGCGCTGGCTCGGCGGACTGATCTCTCAGACTAGATTCAGGTAATAATCGGCGACACAGAGTAGACTGTACGTACAGCCCATGACAATCAGGCACACCCTGGTTGTCCTGTGCGCCGTGGTGTTGTCACCCGGCGTGACGTGGCGTGGGGCCACGGTCGGAAGGGGATGGACGTATGTTCGTTGTGAAGCGTCGTTGGATGAGTGTCGTCGCGGCAGTCATCCTGGCGAGTATTGCGCTGGCGCTGCCGGCAGCCGCTGATCTTGATCTCATCGCCGGAGATAGCGCCCAGATAGCCTATACGGCTGGAGATGGCGTCAATGTGCGCGCAGTGCCAGATTCGGGTGCGGCGGTTCTGACCGGCTTGCCTGAAAGTCACGCCGTCACGATCGAAGACGGTCCGGTAGAGGCCAGTGACGGTTCGTTCTGGTATGCCGTCTCGACCAGCATCGACGGTGCGGATGTCTTCGGGTGGGTAAGCGCCGATTTCCTGGCCGGTGAGTCAGTCGTCGTCCCGCCGCCGTTCTTCGATGAGAGCGCGGCCGGCGGCGTGCCGGTTTACCTCATAGTGGCGGTGAATGGCTGAACCTGCGGAATGGGCCATCCCTCGCGGCCGATATCGTCACGGCGATTCCCGAGGGCGCACCGGTTGAGATACTGGCTCCAGTGATCGTCGATGAGGAAGGTATCGCCTGGTCGCTGGTACGCTACGATGGCATCGTTGGCTACAGTGCAGCGTCCTACCTCGGTGGCTTCTCCGGTGAGAGTTCAAGCCTGGACGACGGGCTATTGATGGTGGTCGGAACCGGCGGGGACGGACTCAGCCTGCGTGAAGGGCCTGACGTTTCCGAGGCGCGCATGACGCTGCTGGCCGAAGGAACCGTGGCCTGGTTGCTGGATGGGCCGGTCAGCGACGTCGCCGGCGATGCCTGGTACCAGATCGAAGCGGATGGAATGGTTGGCTGGGCGCACGGCGCGTACCTTGGAGCGGCCAGCAGCGGTGGTCACTGGCCGGCGCGTCAACGACTGGCGCGGCAATTGTTGAGGCAGCTCTCGGCTACATCGGCGTCCCGTACGTTTGGGGAGGCACGACGCCGGATGGCTTCGATTGCTCCGGCTTCACCTGGTTCATCGTCAGCAACGTCGCCGACGGCAGCTTTCCGCGCCCGAACGAGGACCAGGTTGTCTACGGCGTCGAAGTCGCGGCCGGCGACCTGGCACCGGGCGACCTCGTCTTCTTCCAGAATACCTACCAGTGGGGCCTCTCCCACGTCGGCATCTACCTCGGCGACGGCCAGTTCATCAGCGCCAGCGGCGAGCACGATTCGGTCGGTATCAGCAGCCTCGCTGATCCGTACTGGTCGACTCGGTACGTCACTGCGCGGCGCGTGGGATAGAACGACACACCGCAGCAAAGTAGGGGCCGTGCCTTGTGCCGGCCCTGTTCCCCTCACACGCCGTTTGCGGAACAGGGCCGGCACAAGGCACGGCCCCTCCTGTCACCGGCCGTTCAGCTCCTTCTTTACGGCTCCCATTCCATATCTGCGTCAAACGGATAGATCGGCCGCTTGATCTTGTGGAACTCCAGGTTGTCGATGTGGGGGCTGGTCAGGCCAGGAGTATCGACCTCGATGATCTCTTTGGCGATCGGCGTGAAGGCGCTGCGGTAGTGGACCGACGACTTGACCACGAGGATCTGCTGCTCGGTCGGCTCGATCCCCTGCGAGCGAAGCACCTCCAGGTCGGTCGGCTGGTAGCGGTAGGCTCGTCGTGACGACCACGACCTGCCGCCGTTCGCCCCGCACCGCGATCACCGCCGTTGGCCCGAGGTTCTCTCCAGATTCGGTGCCCATCAGCCCCTTGTGACCGAACGTCCGTCGGTGACTCGCAGCACCTTCGCCGTCACATCCAGCGGCGGGCCGTGGAACGTATCCACCTTCGCCACCGAGCCGCTGGACATGTCGCGCCCACGCCGGCCGCGATCGCCTGCGGACGACGTCGGGATCGGCCATCGGCGCGAGCACCGCGTTCGTCGCGCCGAGCCGCAGCAGCGCTTCCAGCAGCACCGTGCCATCGGCGGGGCGTGCCGCCGCCGGGTTGTCGCCGATGTCGGCCAGCACGATCGGGCCGCGCGGCGCGGCCATCGCCGCCGCACCGCCTCGTCCACCGGCGTTGGCGTGACGACGAACTCGGCTCGCCGCTCCCAGATGTAGCGGGCGATCTGGTTCGCGTCCTCCGCGCCTGCTGCGGGTTGTTGTCGGTCGTCACGATCACGCTGAAGCTCGTTGGCGGGATGTCGGCCCAGGGGAAGCCGGGCAGATAGCTGACGTTCAGCACCCCGCGCTCGGTCTCGATGTCGTGCGCCAGGTGCTTGACGCTCAGCATCGGCTCGGCCTAGGTGTACTGCCGCTGCATGCCGGCCAGCATCGGGATCTTGACCAGCGCCGGGGTTGGCCTCGCGCCATCGCGGACGATCCGCGCCAGCAGTAGACCGGCCTCGTAGCCGCGCTCGTAGGGGTCGGTGTGCGGGTACTCGTCGTACGCGACGGGACGCTCGCCAGATCGACCATCTCCTGGCGTGATGTTGCCGTGCAGGTCGAGTTCGACGAGCACCGGCATGTCCGGCCCGCACGACCTCGCGCACCGCCCGCAGGATGTACGCCTCGCCATCGTCGTCCAGCTCGGAGACCATCGCGCCGTGCAGCGCCAGCAGCACGCCATCCAGCGGCCCGTCGGCCAGGGCCGCGCGCAGCCGGTCGGCCAGCATGCCGGTCAGCATCGTGGTCGCCTCGGCCGTCACCGGCCCGGCCGGCTGCGCGGCGGCCGGATGGTCGGGACGACCTCGAAGGCGCAGTCGCGCGCCGCGTCGATGAAGCCGCCCACGGGGCTTCGTGCCGGTCCCTTCCTCGATCAGTGCTTCGTCCTCCTACAGCCCCGCTCGCGAAATCCTCCAAGGTCGTCGGCACCGTCGAAAAGGTGCTGCTCTCGTGGGCAATCCCGCCGATGGCTACGCGCATGTCAGTTCCCCTCGTTGGCAATCAACAAACAGCCGGTTTGCCGGCAGTCTAACCGCAATTGTTCAGGATCCATGTGACGGTTACAGCAACTTCCCGTCGTCCTGCTTCAACATCCGCGCTCGCACGATCGGAAATGGCGGCGCCCCGTGGGCGAGGAATGCGTTGTGAAACGCTCCGAGATTGAAGGCGTCGCCCTGTTCAACCTCCTGACGTCATCGCGCAGCTTTAGCAGCATCAGCTTGCCGAGTGTGTAGCTGCCGTAGCCGGGGTCGAAGGTTCCGCGCTCGGCCTCGCGACGAGCCGGTAACTCGTCCATCAAGGTTGCGTCCATAATGATTTGCGTTGCGTCGTCGACTGTCATCCCGTCGCAATGCAGGCCAATCGCGACGACGTAGCGCGCGTCACGTAGCAGGGCCGCCTGAAGCTGTGCGACCCGCTGGGCTGGGTCGTCGGAGGCGTAGCCCTCGTCCAGAATCATTTGTTCGACAGAATGTGCCCATGCTTCCCAGTGGGTGAACGAGTCGAAGGCTTTCTGGACGTTGGTCGGCGCCAGCCGTTTGTGCATCGACTGGACGTAGTGGC
>CAVXOL010000006.1:0-21113 GCA_963763325.1 uncultured Chloroflexia bacterium | reverse complement strand
GACGGTGCTGACGGCAAGCGATCTGGGACTGCCGATCGACCAGCTCTACATGCTTGTTCTCGGCCCCGCGCTCTGGGAGCTGGGCAAGCGTTGGGAGCGGGGCGATGTCTCCGTTGCTCAGGAAAAGGAAGTCTCACATATTGCCCGCGATCTGATCGCCGAGCTGGGAGTGCGAGCATCCACCGTCGTGGATGGCGCACGCGACGGTGTTGTTGCCGCCTGTGTCGCTGGAGAGCGCCACGAGCTGGGACTGCTGATGGTCACCGGTCTGCTACGCAGGCGCGGCGTCAGCGTCCACTTTCTCGGCGCTGATGTCGCCACAGCCTTCCTGACCGATGCCGTCAGACAGCGCAGGCCGCGCGCAGTCCTGCTCTCCGCCACGGGCGACGAGGTTCTTCCGGAGATCCGCGCGGCCGCTGACGCGCTGCGTGCGACCGGTGCCGAGCCGCGGCTGCTGGCCGGCGGGCAGGCAGTCGAGCGTCAACCGGAGATCGTCGCCGGCTGGGGCGTCACACCGATCAAGCTTGACGACCTGCAGGAGATTGACCACCTGGCCAGTAGCCTGATCGAAGACCGGAGTGTGTGATGGCTATCTACTGCCGTCAGGCAATAGCACGACGGCTGAGTGGGCCGCCAGCCGCCAGGACGAATCCGGCGTGAATGGCGGCGTGCCACTACCGCCGTAGCGCGGCTCCTCGCTCGACCAGAACTGCCGCCACGCTCCACACCGCGACGGCGCCAGTAACGGCTCCGGCATCGGCAGCAGCACGACATCCCGACCCAGGTTGATCAGCAGCAGCCGGTCGTCGCCGTCGGCACCAAAGAAGCGCAGGACGAGCGCCTCGTCACCGATGACGGCCCCATCGATCCCCAGCGCTGCCTGCAACCGGAAGACAGGATCATCGCGACGGAGCCGCAGGAGATCGCGGTGAAGCGCATAGCTGGATTGATTGCGCTCTCGCTCGCTGTGGTCGAGCTTTGACTCGATGAACGTGGACATCACGGTCGGGACGGCCATCTCCGACGTCTCCTGGAAGTCCATCACGCTCGGAAACTGCCGGAACGAGTCGGCCCGGCCAGCGCCAACGAGTCCGGCCAGTTCGCCCGCATGGTCGGCAAAGTAGTGGAATGGGCTGGCGCTTGCGAACTCCTGACCCTGGAAGAGCATCGGCGTCCCCGGACCCAACAGCAGCAATGCCGTCAGCGCCCGTAGCTGGCTCGCATCGGTCAGATCGTGGATGCGTGAGCCGCGCGCCGAATTGGCGACCTGATCGTGGTTCTGGAGGTAATTGATCGCCATCTCCGGCGGCAGCCCAAGCGCCGGCGTGCCGCGCGCCTGCAACTGCCAGGCGTAGTACTGCCCCTGATACAGAAACCCGTGCTTGGCTGCCGAGACAAGTTCCTGCGGTGTGCCGCGATGCTGGCTGTAGTAGGCCTCGCTGCGGCCGGTCAGCGCGACGATCGCGCTGTGGTGGAAGTCGTCGTTCCAGAGGCCATCGAGACCGTAGCCACCGTCGGCCAGCGACGCCACGAGCTGGACGTTCTGCCGCTCATTTTCGGCAATCACGATCGTCTGCCGCTGTCCGGCTGTCTCACGGATGGCAGCCGTTACCTCGGCGATGATATGCCGGTCCGAATCATCGAAGATCTGCTGCGTTGCGTCGAGCCGGCAACCATCGAAGTGGAACTCGTCGATCCAGTAGCGCGCGTTGGAGACGATCAGCTCACGGACCGGATCGCTACCGTCACGGTCGAAGTTGAACGCGTCGCCCCACTCGGTGTGCTCGCCCTTTGAGCGATAGTCGTCACTGTACGCCGCCAGGTAATTGCCATCCGGGCCGAGGTGGTTGTAGACCAGGTCGAGGATGACGCCGATGCCGAGCCGGTGAGCGTCGTCGATGAACCGGCGCACGTCATCGGGCGTGCCGTACAGCCGGGACGGCGCGAAGAGGTTGACACCATCGTAGCCCCAGCCGAACTGACCGGGGAAATCCGCAATCGGCATCACTTCGATGACAGTGATCCCGAGGTCATGCAATCCCGGCAACTCACGCCGGGCAGCGTCCCAGGATCCGGCCGCCGTGAACGTTCCGACGTGCATCTCGTAGATGACTGCGCCGCGCAACACGACGCCGGGCCATTCCCCATCGCTCCAGACGAACGCGGTCGGATCGACGATCTCGGACGAACCATGCGGCCCCTCCGGCTGGAAGCGCGACGCCGGGTCGGGGTAGGCAGCACCACGATCGAGTCGCAGGCGATAACGGCTTCCAGCGCCGGCCTCTGCCACGAATCCGGCGAAATAGCCATCCGGTTCAGGATCCAGGAGCGTCTCGGTCGACGTTCCGTCAAACGCTTCGAGGACAAACTCGACCGTCCCGCAGCGCGGAGCCCAGACGCGAACATCGGCGCCACCATCCGGACGGAGCTCAACCCCGATTGGGAGACGCCGGACTACGGTTGTGGTTGTTAGCCACTCAGATCGTTCCGTTTCGATGTCCAGCATCGGGGCATTGACTAGCATGGAACGACGGTTTCCTGGATCTCGCCCTTGCTGTCGACCCAGAGCCGCCGGCAGCCGGACTCAGTGGTCGCGACCTGGACCGCCAGCTCCTGACTCTCGCTGCCAGGCAGCGCAACCCGTGCCCGAACGGTGGCACGAAGTCCCGTCTGATCGATCGTGCGAACTTCCCAGCCGCGCGACTCGTACTGTTCGACCATCGCCCGGAACGCACTCGCTGAATCAGTTGTACTCATGTGATGGCTCTTCTCTCCGCGTGACCGCGGCATTCAGGTAACAGGTTGCAAGGTCTTTGTTTGTGTCGGTTCGGCATCTATTGCGCTCGTCAACGATTCGACTGCCGCGACCAGTTCGCGCAGATCGCGGTCAAACGGAGCAAGCGTCACTGCACACCGTTCGGCGTCATCAAGCCCGGCGACGATCTCCTCCAACCGTCGACGATCGCGCCCGGTCAGGACGATTGGCAGCCTGGTTGTCATGGCGTGACCGTGCAGACATTTCACGAGACTGACCGTCGAAGGCGCGTCAGCGCCCACATCAAGGACGATCAGTTCCGGCTGGAGGCAGGCGATCTGATCGGCCGTCACCGGCAGACCGATGACGCTCGTTACACCGTAGCTGCCACCAGAGATCAACCGGCGCGACACGGTCAGGAACGACGCGACAGCACTGACACAGAGCACATGGGTGGGTGGCGGCCCGTCGTTCCGAACGATTGATTCATCACCCAGCGGATCACGCCCACGCTCGGCCAGGGCAAGCGCGAACTCAGTCACCTCGTGCGGATCGACCTGAAGAACGCGGGAGATCTTCTCAATCGTCGCGAACGTCGGCGTTTGGCGACCGTTCTCGATCTGAACGATCGTCTTGTTCGATGAACCGGAGAGCGCGGCCAGCCGCCGGGAACTCAGCAGCTGCTCGGCTCGCCAGGCCCGCAATGTCTTCGTCATCACGTCTCCTTTCGCGAACCGGAACGCCAATGGACATCATAACGACACCAGTATAACACCGGTGTCGTTATGCTATACTGATGGTGTAATTCTCGCCGGGCAGTTGGACCGGACCTCGGCCTCAACGCCTGATCCCTCGGCGCACAAGCGCATAGATCGGCGCCTCCACATGCAACCTGAGACATTCGTCGACGCCGTCACCGCCGTCACGCCGATCCCGACCAGTGCACGCCCTGCCGACGCCAGGATGCAAATGACCGGCACCCTGCGACAGCGCGGCACAATCTACCTGATCGAACAGCAGCTCGACTTGAATACCGGACCCGGCCCACACTGGACGACGCCACGCGTCCATCGGGTCATGGCAACCGACCAAACCCGCGAACTGCTGTGCGCGTCGATCGACCAGGTCGTCACGATCAGTGGGACAGCCGGATGCGGAGACGAGCGGAACCGGACCTCGATCGTCATCGACAGTATCCTGCCGTTCGATGGCACATCCAGCCAGGGCTGAGTGTTCAAGCCTGTCATCATTCGCTGATTGTTGTGGAGGTACGCGTGACCGGCCAGCCTGCTCCGAAGCACCCAGAGGGCACCCTCCCACGCCAGCGCGTGGCAGCTCGCCACTTGACCGCAGACGCGCTGTCCGAAGCACTCGAGCTTCTGCCGACCAGGGCCGAAAGTAAGTTCGGCATCAGCCTCAAGATTCGGGAGTCCGGGACACAGTTTCGTTTCGCGCCGGCCCGCGACCCAAACCAGCCGCGCCTCTGGTGCGTGTCGGTCCGCCGCTGCTCTCCGGGTGGGATGCTGGATACAGCCGGGCCTGTCTGGATCGATCGGCCAGGCCAGACGCGGACGGATATCGCGGAGATGATCGAGACGATTCGAGCCGATATCGGCAATTGGCTCGCCACCCCGGTCCGGCGCGACCTCTGCCGTTGGCTCCTGACCGCCACACCGGCCCCGACGGCCGCGATCGCCGCCGGTCTGTCGAAGACGCCCAACCTCCAGCGTCCACGCTGAACCCTCGAACAGCAGGTCGTTGCACGATCGCCGGACGTTAGTTGCCGGCGAGCGACAACCCGACAACGATCCAGATCAGCAACGTCAGGCCGATGAAACCCACAAGCACCGGGCTCAGACCGAAGCGGCTCGGCCTGGCCAGCCACCGCCCAAGCATACCCGCGACGTAGCCGGGCGCAGGCAGTATCGGATAGACCGGCATCACCCCGTCACCCGTACCACCACGCCGAGACCGCCGCTGTTTCACTCGCCGCCGTGCAGCGCGACGTGGCATCGATCGAACCCCCTTATTGAACTCATGCAGTCCCGCCATCGCCAACGGCCAGGCCGGCAGTATAGATCGCCTCCAGCCGCACGGCGTTCGACTCGATCCGATTCCGCATTGAGCGGTACGTAGCCCACCTCCTCCAAATCCGCGCACACGCGCAATACAACGGCCCTTGACATCACGACACAATCGGTTACTGTACGTATAGGACACGTGTTCTACTCTGTGGCAGGTGTCAGGCGGCGACAACCGGGTCGACATCACAACCGAGGACAATCTCAGTGCAACCAGCGACGCCACACGTCCAACTGGAACCTTGGACGGACAACGATCTCGATCTCCTGCGACGCCTCAATTCGCCGGAGATGACCGCACATCTAGGCGGGCCGGAAACCGACGATCAGGTCGTTAATCGTCACAATCGCTACCTTGCGGGCAGCGACCCGGTCCGCAGTCAGATGTTCAGCGTCGTGCTGTTGCCGGAGCGAGTCGCGGTTGGCTCGATCGGGTACTGGGAGCGCGACTGGCGCGATGAGTCTGTCTACGAAACCGGCTGGATGACGCTTTCAGAGTACCAGGGACGGGGAATCGCAACGGCGGCAACCGCCGCTGCGATCGAGAGCGCACGAGCGCGGCAC
Source organism: uncultured Chloroflexia bacterium (assembly GCA_963763325.1). Classification (GTDB taxonomy): domain Bacteria; phylum Chloroflexota; class Chloroflexia; order Thermomicrobiales; family CFX8; genus JBBECJ01. Next base: position 15,713 of record CAVXOL010000006.1, on the reverse strand, counting down.
GCGCATCGCTACATGCACGCGTTCCCGTCCGTCGACAACCCGCCGTCGAACGCAATCTGCCGGAAGCTCGGTTTCAATTGCCTCGGCGAGTACGACTTCGAGTACCCTCCTGGGAACATCCTGCGCTGCAACGACTGGCGTCTGGATCTGAGCGAAACACGATAACGCGCCACACCGAGGAGGCTCTATGCAGATGAGTGTGACGACGATCGAGCAGATTCAGGCAGTCGTGGACGACGTCTATCGGGTCGAGTCGCGTCGCGTGTTCGCGACCCTGATCCGTCTGCTGGGCGACTTTGACCGCGCTGAGGACGCGATGCACGACGCCTTCACCGCCGCTGTCGATCAGTGGGCGCGCGACGGCGTCCCGGCCAACCCGCGCGCCTGGCTCGTCTCGACCGGCCGCTTCAAGGCGATCGACGCCATCCGACGCCGCGCCCGCTTCGACAAGTCGCTGGCGGCACTGGCCGAAGACCTCGACCAGTCGCTTGGCGATCCAGCCGCCTACGACGACGACAACGTCGAGGACGACCGGCTGCGGCTGATCTTCACCTGCTGCCATCCGGCCCTCGCGCCCGACGCCCGGATCGCGCTGACGTTGCGCGAGGTCTGCGGGCTGACGACCGAAGAGATTGCCCGCGCCTTCCTGACGGCGCCGCCGACGTTGGCACAGCGGATCGTGCGCGCCAAAGCCAAGATCCGCGACGCGAAGATCCCGTACGAAGTGCCGTCGCGCGCCGATCTCCCCGAGCGGCTGGATACCGTCCTGCATGTCATCTACCTCGTCTTCAACGAGGGCTACTCGGCCTCATCGGGCGAGTCGCTGACACGCTCCGACCTCTCAGGCGAGGCGATCCGGCTGGCGCGGCTGCTGGTTGATCTGCTGCCGGAGCCGGAAGCGGTCGGCCTGCTGGCGCTGATGCTGCTACACGAATCGCGGTCGGCGGCACGGACGACGCCGGACGGTGACATCATTCTCCTTGAAGATCAGGACCGCTCGCTCTGGGACCAGCAACTGATCGCACAGGGCATCGCGCTGGTTGAGCAGGTGCTGCGCTCGCGCCGCTTCGGCCCCTACACGATCCAGGCCGCTATCTCAGCCGTTCATGCCGAGGCACGCCACGCCGACGAGACCGACTGGGCGCAGATCGTCGCGCTCTACGACGTTCTTTCGCAGTCCGACCCATCGCCGGTCGTCGAGCTCAACCGAGCCGTGGCACTGGCGATGCGCGACGGTCCGGCCGCCGGGTTGGCTGCGATCGACACCATCCTCGAACGGGGCGACCTGACCAACTACTACCTGGCCCACTCCGCCCGCGCCGAATTCTCCCGCCGCCTGGGCCACACCGAAGACGCCCGCGACGCCTATCAGCGAGCCCTTGACCTCACCCAGCAAAGTCCCGAACGCCGCTTCCTCGAACAACGGCTGGCGGAGCTTCGCGACGCGTGACGCGTGATGCGTGACGCGTTGGAGATGAGCTGCACACACCCCGCGTCACGGTTCCAAAACGATGAATCTCGAAATTGCTCTGTCGATGCTGTCGATTTCGGCGATCGTCGGTCGACTACTTCATGTAACGGGCAGATGGCCCGTTACCAGTAAGGGCAAGAAAGGGATGGTCCACAATGTCGTCGATCGCTTCCTATACGTCAGCGCAGTCGTTTTCGCGCTCCACCGGCCGGGGACAGTTCGCTAAGGTCGGCCTGGCGACCGTTGTCGCGGCCGTTCTCGCCAACGTCCTCTTCTATTACATTGGTAGCGTGTTCGTGACCTACCAGGAGGACTTCGTCGTCCTCTCCAACGTCAGCGGCGCAGTCATTTTCACGGCGTTTTTCGCCATCGCGGCTGTCGCCGTCTACGCGGCTCTGGTGCGATTTACGGACAACGCAGTCCGCAACTTCAACATCATCGCCGCCATCTTCCTCGTACTGTCGATCGTTCCGGATTACACGATGATCCTCAACGAGCCGGGTTCGAGTCTCGGTCAGGCAACGATCCTCGCCCTGATGCACATCGTCGCCGCCGCCGTCATCGTCCCGATGCTGACGACGCTGGCACGCCCCGACTCGCGATAGCTGTACGCTTCTGGTCGACGAGGATGCTCCTGACAGTATCCTCGTCGACTGACTACGATGGGTTTGATGGGTCGGACCACCCCGCTGGGCGAAGGCGCCGAGCGAACCGGCTCAGGGATAGAGAAAGGACGCAACAATGCGTTTCATGATTCTGGTGAAGGCAACCGAGGATTCGGAATCGGGCGCGATGCTCGAACCGGAGGCGATGACCAAGATGTTTGCCGAGATGGGCAAGTACAACGAGGAGTTGGTCAACGCCGGTGTCATGGTCGCCGGCGAGGGTCTGCTGCCAAGCTCGAAGGGCGCCCGAGTCCATTTCTCCGGCGAGAAACGGACGGTCACAGACGGACCGTTCCCCGAGACGAAGGAACTGATCGCCGGCTACTGGATCTGGGAGCTCAACTCGATCGACGAAGCGATCGAGTGGGTCAAGCGCTGCCCGAACCCGATGCTCGGCGAATCAGACATCGAGATCCGCCAGATTGCCACCATGGAGGACTTCGGCGACGCGATGACGCCGGAACTGCAGGAGCAGGAACAACGCCTGCGCGCAAAGACCGAAAACGCATAGCGACATCCCTCGTTCGAGACGATGCGGCAGGTCGCCTGTGCAACCTGCCGCATCATCGTCAACACTGCGCATCCTGCAGCCGCCCCGGCTGGAATGTCGATAGCCGTCGTGCACGAACGACGACTCTATGTCACGACGTTGTGACGAAAGTTGGAAACCCGGAAGGAACAATCATGCGGAAGATCGTAGCGGGACTCTTCATCTCACTCGACGGCGTAACCGAAGCGCCGGATCAGTGGCATTTCCCGTACTGGAGCGACGAGATGGGCGAGGCCGTCGGTGGGCAGATGGCCAACGCTGACACGATGCTGCTCGGTCGCGTCACCTACGACGGATTCGCCGACTACTGGCCGAAGCAGGACCCAGCCGAAGAGCCGATTGCCGCCTACATGAATGAGACACCGAAGCTGGTGGTATCCAACACGCTCGAATCAGCCGACTGGCAGAACTCGACGCTGATCTCCGGCGATATTTACGGCAAGCTGCGCGAGATCAAGGAGCAGCCGGGCAAGGACATCGGGATTACCGGCAGCGTCAAGCTCACCCAATCACTCCTCAAGGAAGGGCTGCTCGACGAGTTGAACCTGCTGGTCCACCCGATCGTTCTCGGCAGCGGCGACAGCCTCTGGGACGGTGACACCGGCAATGTGCCGCTCGAACTGGTCGAATCGAAGACACTACCCAACGGCGTCGTCCAGCTCGTCTACCGGAGGGCAACCAGTTAGGACGGCGCGACCTCCTGAAAAACACCCCCGTGACGGGACGATGACCGCAGGGCGAGAAGCGCGGTCACCGTTCCGGCTCGGGGCATCGCCATCCATACGAATCGACGACGCGTCTCAAATTGGGAGTTGCCATACAGACACAGTGTACGTACACTAGTTCTACTCGGCGGAGCCGACAACCAATTCAGGCGCTGCCGGTCGATTTGGCGGATGCTCATCTGCGAGCATCGCTGACACGCAGGACGGAGCAAGAGTAACGATGAGCGGAGTACGGGTTCTGGTTGGCACACGCAAGGGCGCGTTCATCCTGACATCTGACGAGAAGCGCGAAGCATGGGACGTCTCCGGCCCCCACTTCGCCGGCTGGGAGATCTACCACCTCAAAGGCTCGCCAGTGAATCCGGACCGGATCTACGCCTCACAGTCCAGCAGCTGGTTCGGGCAGACGATCCAGCGCTCCGATGACGGCGGCAAGACCTGGGAGGCGGTCAACAACGAGTTCACCTACGACGGCGTTCCCGGCACCCACCAGTGGTACGACGGCACCCAGCACCCCTGGGAATTCACCCGTGTCTGGCACATGGAGCCGTCGCTCCACGACGCCGATACCGTCTATGCCGGTGTCGAGGACGCTGCCCTCTTCAAGTCGACCGACGGTGGCCAGTCCTGGCACGAACTGTCCGCGCTGCGCGAGGTCAAGAGCGAGCTTTGGCAGCCGGGCGCCGGCGGCATGTGCCTCCACACGATCATCCTCGATCCCAACAACGCCGACCGCATCTACATCGCCATCTCGGCCGCCGGGGCCTTCCGGACGGACGACGGCGGCAAGAGCTGGCTGCCGATCAACCAGGGACTGCGCTCTGATTATGAACTGCCCGATCCGGCCGCCGATGTCGGCCACTGCGTCCACAGCCTCGCGATGCACACCTCACGGCCCGACACGCTCTTCATGCAGAAGCACTGGGACGTCATGCGATCCGATAACGCCGGCGACATGTGGCACGAGGTCAGCGGCAACCTGCCGAGCGACTTCGGCTTCCCGATCAGCGTCCACGCTCACGAGCCGGAGACGATCTACGTCGTCCCGATCAAGAGCGACTCCGAGCACTTCCCGCCGGACGGCAAGCTGCGCGTCTACCGCAGCCGGACCGGCGGCAACGAGTGGGAAGCGCTCACTAACGGCTTACCGCAGCAGGATTGTTACGTCAACATCCTGCGTGACTCGATGGCTGTCGACTCGCACGAATCCTGTGGTATCTACTTCGGCACGACCGGCGGACAGGTCTACGGATCGAATAACTCCGGCGACACCTGGAAGGCAATCGTCCGCGACCTTCCTGCCGTGACGTCGGTAGAAGTGCAGACATTGCGATGACCCCGACAATCCGCGTCGAGCTTCCCGTTCCATCTGCGCAATCTGGCCAAAACCGGGAAGGAGGTGGAGGTCCACGTCGATGGTCCGGTCACCCAGCGCGCCGTCCTCGATGCGCTGGAAGCGACCTACCCGGTGTTGCGCGGCACGATCCGCGACCATACGACCAAGCAGCGGCGGCCGTTCCTGCGCTTCTTCGCCTGCGCCCAGGACCTCTCTCACGAGTCGCCAGATGATCCACTGCCCGAAGCAGTCGCGGCCGGCGAGGAGCCATTCGCGGTCGTCGGAGCGATGGCCGGCGGCTAACATTAGGGACGACGCTCACGGTCCGTGCGCAGGAGAGACGAAGGAGACTCGATGAAGTACATGTTGCTGGTTTACGGAACCGAGCGGGAGTGGGACGAGCCATACCGGGAAGCGTGCTACGCGGAGTCCCGCGAACTCGTGAACGACATCAAGGCCAAGGGGCAGTTCCTTGGAACCTCACCGCTCCACCCGACGCCGACCGCCGCCAGCGTTCGCATCCGCGACGGCAAGCGGCTCGTCACCGACGGCCCGTTCGCCGAAACTCGCGAACAACTCGGCGGCTACTACATCGTCGATGTCGATACACAGGATGAAGCGATCGACATCGCCGCCCGCATCCCCGGCGCCCGCAACGGCACTATCGAAGTCCGCCAGGTCATCGAACTCGCCGGGATTCCGAAGAACTAACGACTACCGACGCAAGATTGAGGGCCGGTCTCGTACCGGCCCTTTTCTGTTTCCGCGGTTGTTGTCGATTTCCGACGTCCCAGACCGACTACGCAATGTCACGGTTCTTCACCGTGGCCGCTGATCGTCGACGGTAAGACACAGAGAGGTGTTCAGCATGCAGTCACGAATGCAGTCGATTCCTGTTGCGTCGGGCAAGCCGTTGGCCGGGCAGATCGTCAGCGGTCTGGCAGTCCTGTTCCTGGCCGTCGACGGCCTGATGAAGCTCGCGAGGCCCGAGCCGGTCGTCGATGCGATGGCTGAGCTTGGCTATCCGGACCGCCTGTCGGTTGGGATTGGCATCGTGCTGCTGGCTGGTCTGGCTGTCTATCTCTACCCGCGCACGTCGATCATCGGCGCCGTCCTGCTGACCGGCTTCCTCGGCGGCGCGATCGCCAGCCAGGTCCGGATCGAGGCTGGCATCTTCCCAATCGTCTTTCCAGTCATCCTCGGCGCGATGCTCTGGGGCGGGCTCTCCCTGCGCGACGAGCGGCTGCGGATGTTGGTCGCCCCGCGAGAATAGCGTGGCGTGTCGATTTCAGGAGATCCCGGACGACTACCTGATATAGAACGGCGCGACGGTGCGCCAGTGCAGCGATGAGTGCAGTGTTCAGCGACGACGGCGTCGCACGATTCGAAGCGGAGGAACGCCGATGACAACGACACCACAGACCGGCTACGCGCCAGTCAACGAACTCCAGATGTACTACGAGATCCACGGCAGCGGCGAGCCTCTCCTGCTGCTGCACGGTGCCTACATGATGACCGGGCTGATGGAGCCGTTCATCTCACGGCTGGCTGAGACGCGACAGGTGATCGCCGTCGATTCACAGGCGCATGGCCGCACGGCCGACATCGACCGGCCACTGACCTACCCCAGCCTGGGCGACGACGCGGCAGATGTCCTGCGACACCTCGGCATCGAGCAGGCCGATGTCGTCGGCTACAGCATGGGCGCAGCCGCCGCGCTCCAGATCGCGATTCGGCACCCGGAGCTTGTCCGCAAGCTGGTGCCAATCTCGGTCACCTACAACATGGACGGCGCCCACCCGGAGATGCTGCCGATGATCGAAACGATCACGCCGGAGATGTTTGCCGGCTCGCCGTGGGAAGCGGCCTACAAGGAGGTCGCGCCGAACCCGGACGACTTCCCGAACCTGGTTGAAAAGCTCAAGGCGCTCGACCTCGCCCCCTACGACGTGCCGGCCGCTGACGTCCGCGCGATTGCCGCGCCAACGCTGCTCGTCGTTGGTGACTCCGACGCGACCCGCCTCGAGCACGCCGTCGAGATGTTTAAGCTGCTTGGTGGTGGCGTCTTTGGCGATCTGGCCGGGATGCCTGTATCGCAGCTCGCGATCGTCCCAGGCACCTCGCACCTCGGCATCCTCGAACATGCCGACTGGATCAGCGCGATGATCGCCGCATTCCTCAACGCGCCAATGCCGGAAGGTTCGTAATCGGTGCAGCCGTTGTGAACGACGCTGTTGGAGGGTAAGTTGAAGTACCTGTGCCTGGTCTACCACGATGAGAAACAGCTGGACGCGCTGACCCCGAGCGAGTATGACGCGCTGATCGACGAAACCCTCGCCTACGGCGAGGAGATCCGGCAGAGCGGGCACTACGTTACCTCCAACGCCCTCGAATTCGTCGAGACAGCGACCTCGATCCGCGTCCGCGGGGAAAAGATCGCCATCACCGACGGCCCGTTCGTCGAGACGAAGGAACAGCTCGGCGGCTACATCCTGATCGAGGCACGAGACCTCAACGAGGCGATCCGCGTCGCCGCCCGGATGCCGCCAGCGCGGATGGGCGGCATCGAGGTGCGGCCTGTCGCGGATATGACCAGCCGGCAGGGTTGCCGGGCTCATTCGTAACGAAGCCGCAGACAGTCAGGAGCATTGATGGGTAACGTGATCTATTCGATGATGGCCTCGCTCGACGGCTTCATTGCACGGCCGAACGGCGATCTCGATTGGGTCATCATCGATGACGAGCTACACGCGTTCGCGAACGAGCAGGAGCGCAACGTCGGCGCCCACCTGTATGGCCGGCGGATGTACGAGACGATGGCCGCCCACTGGCCGACAGCCGACCAGAACCCGGATGCGCACGCCGTCGAGGTCGAGTTTGCCCTCCTGTGGCAACAGATGCCGAAGGTTGTCTTCTCGACGACGCTCGAACGAGTCGATTGGAACGCCCGGCTGGTCCGTGATGACATCTTCGGCGAGGTCAACGCGTTGAAGGTAGCGTCCAACAAAGACATGTCCGTCGGCGGCGCCAACATCGCCGCGACGTTCCTGCAACTCGGCCTGATCGACGCCTTCCAGATCTATCTCCAGCCTGTCATCCTCGGCGACGGCATCCCGTTGTTTCCATCACCGGACGCGACGCGCGACCTGCACCTGCGCCTCGTCAAATCGCGCACATTCGATTCGGGCGTCGTCTTCCTCCACTACCAACGTACTGACGAGACAGGATAACGATCTTGGCAACCTCGCGAAGATCGCCACGGAGGCACAGGAAATGACCGCCACCGGGTTCTCACGGACGCGGCTCGCCCGTATGCATGCAACGATGGCCGGCTACGTCGACCGGGGCGAGGTGCCAGGCCTCGTCACGCTCGTCAGCCGGCGCGGCGAGACGCACGTCGATGTCACCGGCACGATGTCGGATCGCGGCAGCGTCCCGATCCAGCGAGACACGATCTTTCGCATCTCGTCGATGACGAAGCCGATCACAGCTGTCGCGGCGATGATCCTGGTCGAGGAGTGCCGGCTGCGGCTCGACGATCCAGTCGACGAGATGCTCCCGGAATTGGCCAACCGGCGCGTCCTGGCCAGGCTCGACGGGCCAATTGATGACACTGTTCCCGCCAATCGTCCAATCACGCTCCGCGATCTGCTCACCTTCCGTCTGGGCTACGGCATGCTCCTGGAGTCGCCGGACGAGTATCCTATCCTGCGGGCGGTCAACGAGTTGGGAATCGGCGGATTTGGGCCACCGGATCCCGACTCGCCGCATGGCTATGACGAGTGGATGCGGCGGCTGGCGACGCTACCGCTCCTGCACCAGCCGGGCGAACGCTGGCTGTACAACACCGGCGCCTACGTACTGGGCGTCCTGATCACACGCGTCACCGGCCAACCATTGGAGTCCTTCTTCCGCGAACGGATTTTCGAGCCGCTCGAGATGCACGACACTGGCTTCAGCGTCCCATCTGACAAGCTCGACCGCCTGCCTGACTGCTACTGGGGCGTGAGCGACAACGGCTCGCTCAATCTGTTCGATCCAGCCAAAGGTAGCGCCTACAGCCGCCCACCAGCATTCGCGGACGCCGGAGCCGGGCTGGTCTCAACCGTCGATGACTACTTCGCGTTCGGTCAGATGCTACTGAACAACGGCAAGCACGGTGACCAGCGAATTCTGTCGCGTCCGTCGGTCAAGGCGATGACGACCAACCAACTCACGCCCGACCAGATCGCAACCGGCGGCCCACTGCTGGGCGAGAATCGCGGCTGGGGCTTTGGCGTCTCGATCACGCTCCAGCGCGATGGCGTCGCCGCGTCTCCGGGCCGCTACGGCTGGGACGGCGGCCTCGGCACAACCTGGTTCTCCGATCCCACCGAGCATCTGATCGGCATCATGATGTGCCAGCGCGTCGGCTACTTCCAGCTCTTCGACGACTTTGCGACCTCCACCTACCAGTCAATTGACGATTGATCCGACCATCAATGGATGGAAAACGAACGATGACGAATCCGCCACTGTCCGACACCGATCTGCCGGCAGGGCTCTCCAACCCAGCACGCCAGGCGCTCGCGACGATCGGCATCACGCGACTCGACCAACTCACCAACCACCGGGCGAAAGACATTCTGAACCTGCACGGCATGGGGCCGAAGGGTATCCGCATTCTCCGCGAAGCGCTCGCCGAACAGGGAAAGTCCTTCGCTGGCGAGGTCTGAGACCGAATTAGCGCCACAAGGGTCCATCTGGCATACTCCGCGACCTTGCCTGACGAACCGGTTCCATCATCGCCTGCCGGAGGACCATGTTCGCGCTGCTGCGTATTCGCGATTTTGGCCTGCTCTGGCTGGCCGGGCTGATCTCGTTCGCCGGTGATGCGGCATTGTTGATCGCACTGCCGCTGCATGTCTACCAGATGACCGATTCGACGTTGGCGACCGCCGTCGCGCTGGCTGCTCGCTTCGTGCCGAGGGTGCTCTTCGCCTCGGTTGCCGGCGTCTTCGTTGACCGCTGGGACCGCAAGCGGACGATGGTCGTCACCGATCTGGCACGGGCCGCGATTCTGCTGCCGATCCTCGTCGCGCCGGACAGACTTGCGGTTGTCTATAGCGTGATGGTGCTGCACGGGGCGATCGGGCTCTTCTTCGCACCGGCCGAAGGAGCTCTCCTACCGAAGCTGGTTGGCAAGGAACACCTTGTCGCCGCCAACGCCCTCAATTCGCTCAACAACAGCCTCGGTATGCTGATCGGCCCGGCTGCCGGCGCCCTGCTCTATTCGCAGGTCGGGATCGGCGGCGTCGCGCTCGTCGATTCAGCCAGCTACGTCATCTCGGCCATCCTGATCGGCCTGATTGCCGCTGACGCCCGTCCCGAGCGCGAGCCTTCGGAGATCTCTGGCGGCGCTGCCTGGGCACGGGTAGCAGCCGACTGGAGAGCAGGTCTCGGAGTCGTCGGTCAGAACCTGCCGCTACGGTGCTGTTTGCCTGTCTATGTGCTCGCCGGTCTCGCGGAAGGCGTCTTCCTGACGCTGGGCCTCTCGCCGCTTGTCCTCGATGTGCTGGGCGGGACACCGGCCCAGGTCGGCTGGGTCGCGTCCGCTCAGGCAATCGGAGGTCTGATCGCCGGCGTCATCGTCGTCCAGATCGGCCACCGGATGACGAAGCGCTGGCTGCTGGGCGGCGGCGCGATCGGGATCGGCCTGGCCGACCTCGGCACGGCCAACGCCCACAGAATTGCCGGAACCGGCACGGCAGCGATCGGGATCGCGATGGGCTGCATGGTCCTGGCCGGTCCACCAGCGGTCGCAGGTGGCGCCGCGACGCAGTCGATCATCCAGGAGGAGACGTCCGACGCGTACCGGGGCCGTGTCTTTGGCGCGTTCGGCTGGATCACGAGCATCGCGATGCTGATTGGCTTCGCGGCCGGCGGGGTCTTCGGTGACATCGTCGGAATCGTTCCGATCCTCAGTATCGCGGCCCTCATAAGGATCGCCGGTGGCCTGCTCGTCTTCGCCTTCCTGCCTCACCATGAACACATCCGCCAGCCGGCCGTGTTGGGTGAAGAACCTGCGAACCAAGTCGAATCTCAGTGAGGCGCGGCGACCAGCCATGTCCGGGACCAGCCTGTCTTTTTGCCATTCAGAAGCGTATTTGGCACCCGTGATAGGGTGGAAAGGGTGGCTCGTCAATTGGCGCAGCCACAACGACGCAATGTGCGACACGCGTACCGCAAGGAAGGACACGCCCCATGGTACAAGTCACCGATAAGGCTCTGGATCGACTCGAGATGGTCCGCAACGAGAACTCACTACCGGAAGGTCAGGGGATCGCGCTGGTCCCACGCTCAGCCGGCGAGCTGGCTTCGTGGCCGCCGCGCCGGAGCCGGATGACCAGGTGATCGAGCGCGATGGTAAGCCGCTCCTCGTCGTTCCGGCGGGCTTCGCGGAAGCGTTCGACAAGCTGGTTGTCGACTACACTGACACCCCGGAGATGGAGGGGTTCACGATCTCCCAGGTCGAGTAATTCTCCATCTCCCGTTGAATAGACCGTAGCCGAACCGTCCCGACAGCCGATCTGTACGGGGCGGTTCGCCATCTGAAAGCAACAGGTGCGACCATGCAACGACCCGGCTGGTTTCCGGATGAACTCGATGTCTGCCGGCGAGGAGCACCTCGACCCCGACTACGTCGCAACCTACAACCGCAAATCGGCCCACGACCACTCCGACGACCTGCTGATCCTGCGGTCGATGGGGCTGAATACGGACAGTGTCGTCGTCGATCTTGGCGCAGGGACCGGTTCGTTCGCGCTGGCAGTCGCGCCCCATTGCCGCCGAGTGATCGCCGTCGATGTCTGCCGGCGATGCTCGGCTACATGCGCGCCCAGGCCGACCAGCAGTCCGTCAGCAACCTGGAGGTCGTTCAGGGCGGCTCCTGAGCTACGAGCATCGGGGCGATCTAGCTACATCGTTTACTGCGCAATGCGCTCCATCACCTGCCGGACTTCTGGAAGGCGGTCGCTCTGAAGCGGATCGCCGAGACGCTCAAGCCGGGCGGTGTCCTGCTGCTGCACGACCTCGTCTACAACGTCGAACCGGACGAGATCGCGCCAACGATCGACGCCTGGCTGGCGGGTGCCCGCGATCGACCGGTAGACGGCTGGACGCGCGTCGAGCTGGAAACGCATGTCCGCGAAGAGTACAGCACCTTCAGCTGGCTCCACGAAGCGCTGCTCGAACGGTCAGGCTTCGAATCCGCCAGGCAACCTATCGCCCATCGAGAACCTACGCCGCCTACACCTGCGTGCGGCGGTAACGGTTCAACGCGGACAGGTTATGATGCGAGTGCTGACGATGTGTTGAACTGGGCCGGATTGAAGCCAAGCAGCCATTGAAGGTCATCGACGGTGAGGAGAATTCCGGACCGCTCAAGTGAGTTGGTCAGCTGTTCCAACGCGTCCAGCAGCGGCAGGTTCAACGCGATCGCCTCGTTGACGGTCGTGACGATCAGCTGTTCCACCCACGGCGCAATCGGCGACGTCGGGTCGGGCAGCAGCCGAGGGTCAAATCCGGGCGGACGTTCGAGCAATCGACCGCTGGTGGATCGAGTCCCCGCCTGGCCTGATGCAGGATCGTTTCGAGTCCGGTGAGTCGCTTCACCCGTTCCCACCTGTATCCAGTTAACCGATACGTGCATACCCTCCTACGACACTATTGTCGCTGGTTCAGACTCTGCGTTAAGAGGCCCATTTGTCCCCCCATCACCTGAGTATTCCCGTTGTCGGGCCAATTCTCCCAGTCCGAAAGGACAGGTCGCAGGCGTTGGGGACGAGGGATCAGTGACGGGTGAGATAGGACACTGACAGCACGGCTTACCCTGTCAATGGACTGAGTCCTTGCTCCTCCATCCGCAGGGCGATTGCATCTAAATCCGGTCGAGTCAGCCCGTCATCGAAGATACTGCCAGGACGCATCGTCGCATGCATCCTGGAGGTGTCGCATGGCCGACCGACCGATCCTCGTCATCCACCAGATGTTCGCCGATCTCCCGGATCCCCGCGTGGAGCGCACCAAGCGTCACGCGTTGCTGGACATCATCACGATTGCCGTCTGCGCGGTGCTGAGCGGGGCCGACACCTGGGTCGATGTCGAACAGTGGGGGCACGCGAAGCACGACTGGCTGACAACCTTCCTCGAGTTGCCGGGTGGCATCCCTCGCACGACACCTTTGGACGGGTGTTCGCCCGCCTCGATCCCGCCGCGTTCGAGCGCTGCTTTCACTCCTGGGTCCAGACCGTTCTCCCACCGCCGCCCGGCGAGGTGGTCGCCATCGATGGGAAGGTGCTGCGGCGCTCGCATGACCGCGGGGCCGGCCGCGCCGCTATCGATCTGGTGAGTGCCTGGGCCGCGGACCGACGGCTCGTGCTCGGTCAGCAGGCGGTGGACGCCGACTCGAACGAGATCACCGCTGTTCCCGGCCTGCTCGACCTGCTGGCCTCGACGGCGCCATTGTGACCGTCGACGCGCTGCACTGTCAGACGTCGACGGCGGCGGCGATCCGAGCCCGGGGAGCCGACTACGTGCTCGCGCTCAAGACGAATCAGCCGCAGACCCTTGACGCGGTCGCGACCTTCTTTGCCGAAGCGGTGCGGGACGATTGGCAGGGCGTGGCACATGAGCACCTGGTCACCGAGGATGCCGGGCATGGTCGGCTGGAGACCCGCCGCTATTGGACGAGCACCGATCCACCGCTGCTCGCCTATCTCGGGCGGGACATCGAGCACTGGCCGGAGCTGGGCTGTGTCGGTATGGTCGAGCGCGAGCGGGTGACCGCGACCGGGACGACGCGGGAGACGAGCTACTACCTGAGCAGTCTGGACGGGACCGTGGCGACATTCGCGCGGGCGGTCCGCGGCCACTGGGGGATCGAGAACCGCGAGCACTGGGTGCTGGATGTCGCCTTTCGGGAAGACGACAGCCGGGTCCGGATCGGCGATGGGGCCGAGAACCTGGGCGTCCTTCGCCGCATCGCCCTCAACCTCATTCGGCTGGACCGCAGCCGGAAGGGCAGCGTCCACACCAAACGGCTCAAGGCCGGCTGGAACCAGGACTATCTGCTCCACCTGCTCTCCCTTTCACCGGCTGATTAAGATGCAATCGCCCTGCCTCCATCCTCAGGGGCGATTGCATCTAACCTAGTGACCTCTCCCCACCGAATGGCTGAAAACCGCATGGAATCGTGCCGTTTGCCCCATTTGGGCCAACAGGCGCGCAGCGGCTCCCCGGGCTGGCGGTCGGGCATCACTCCGTCCTATTCACGAATGGCGGACATCGATCTCGTTTCGTTTTGGCGTCCAGACACGGAATCGGTACGTCCGGCTGGCCTCGGAAATTAGATGCAATCGCCCTGCCTCCATCCTTCTCCCATCTTGGCAATTCCGGCGGCCTCCGCTATGCTGTTACCAGAACGAATGTTCGGCATACGTACAGGCCTGGTTGCCGTTGGTTGGCTGCTACGTGTGTCAGAAGGTTCGCGACAGTGACTGAACGAGAAGGAGTGCTGATGGACCTGCTCGATCGGATGTTGGGACACGATCACTGGGCGACGTCTCAATTCCTGACGCTGTGCAGCCCACTGACCGCCGCGGCTCCACCAGGAGTTCGATGTCGGCCACAGCAGCCTGCGCGAAACGCTCGACCACATGATCTATGTCATCGACCTCTGGACGGGTTGGATGACCGGGCGGCCAGTCGAGCACGACCGGACCACCCAGCAGTACGACCGCTCGATCGCAGCACTTCATGAGCGACACGAGAGGTTCCACGCGACCTTCGCCGCGTTCGCGCGCCAGGTGACTGATGAGCAGCGTCTGGATGACACCTTTGAAGACCACTACGCCGTTCGCCAGTCGATCGGAGCCACGATCATTCAGGTCCTCCATCACAACGCGCAGCACCGGAGTGAACTGCGGCATATGCTTGAACGCCTGGGCGTCGAAGGTTGTGGGACTACGATCCTCAGGAATGGGAGCACGTGACGGGACGTGTCCAGGGCGTTCCGCCTCGCACTGGTCCGTAACCTGCGACAGATGTGTCCGGAGGTGGCGATGGCCGGTACGAGCAGGGGTGACAAAAGCCATTCGACGTCGATGACGCTCTGCGGGAGATTGAAGCCGCCGTCCGCCCCCGGCCGAAGGCGGCCCTGTTCGAGCTGGCCGAACTGGGATTCGACAGCCCATTCGAGAGGCTCATCGCCTGCATCATCTCGATTCGCACCCGCGATGAGACGACGCTGCCAGTCGCCCAGCGTCTCTACGAACGCGCCAGGACACCGGCGCAGATGCTGGGTGACGCCCGCCGAAATCGACGCCCTCATCTACTCCTCCTCGTTCCATGAGGCCAAGGCGCGTCAGATCCACGAGATCGCTCGCCGCGTCGAGGCCGAGCATGACGGACAACTCCCCTGCGACGACGACCTGCTCCAATCGCTGCCAGGCGTCGGACCCAAGTGCGCGCACCTCGTCCTCGGCATCGCTTGCGGGCAGGGACACATCTCGGTCGATGTTCATGTCCACCGCGTCACCAACCGCTGGGGTATGTTCAGACGACGACGCCCGAGCAGACGATGCTTGCCCTCGAAACGATCCTGCCTGCTCCCCACTGGATCGATATCAACCGCCTGCTCGTCCCCTTCGGCAAACATATCTGCACCGGCAGCTTCCCATGTTGCTCGACATGCCCGTACTGGACATGTGCCAGCAGGTCGGTGTGACCAGCCATCGGTAGCCGTAACGTGTCCCCTCCCCGAGGGTGGCAGCGGTGTACCAATGAATCGAGTTTCGCGCACCAACCCCCGGTCTTCTGGCGCCGTCACAACCAGAGCGGGACTGGGACACCTGCAGCTTTGGCGGCGAGGGTATTCCAGATGGCGCTCTGAATGCGTCCTTGCGGCCGATCCGCTGCGACGATATCC
>CAVXOL010000005.1:0-134637 GCA_963763325.1 uncultured Chloroflexia bacterium | reverse complement strand
GAGCTTCGTCATCAGCGGCACGAAAGCCGGGAAGCTCGTCGCGATCATGGCGATGTCGTCGACGGTCACCGGCTGCTCGGCGCCAAGTCCGAGCGTGAGAAACGCCATGGCGATGCGGTGATCCATGTGGGTCTCGACCGTATCCCCGCCGGGCACCGTGCCCTTGCCCATGACAACGAGATCGTCGCCCTCGATGGCGGTCTCGACGCCGCTGGCCGCAAGACCAGCAGCAGTGACAGCGAGACGGTCGCTCTCCTTCACGCGAAGCTCGGCAAGTCCGCGCATGCGCGTCTCACCTTGGGCGAAAGCGGCAAGCACGGCGAGCACCGGATATTCATCGATCATGCTCGGCGCACGCTCAGGCGGCACGTCGACACCGCGCAGAGCGCCAGCCCGCACGCGGAGATCGGCCGCAGGCTCGCCGCCTTCAACGCGAAGGTCGAGCAGTTCGACGTCTCCGCCCATGTCGCGGACCGTCTCGATGAAGCCTGCGCGCGTCGGGTTCATCAGCACGCCTTCGAGCACGATGTCTGACCCCTCGCACATCAGGCCTGCGGCGATGGCGAAGGCGGCTGAGCTCGGGTCGCCTGGAACGGTAATGGGAACGCCGACGAGTTCGGCATCGCCGCGGACGGTCACGGCGCGACGTCCATCCTCCTTATCCTTCACCGATATCTCGGCGCCGAAATGCGTCAGCATGCGCTCGGTATGGTCGCGCGTGGGAAGAGGCTCGACCACGGTGGTGCTTCCGGGCGCATGCAGCCCTGCAAGCAGCACGGCGGATTTCACTTGCGCCGACGCGACGGGGAGCGTGTAGGCGATGGGGACGAGGTCTGGCGTGCCCCTGATGGTGAGCGGCAAGGTCGTGCGCTCTTCCTCGCTGGTGGAGAGGCCCATGCGTTGTAGCGGCTTCAGCACGCGGGCCATGGGACGGCGGCAGAGCGAGGCATCGCCGGTGAAGCGGGCCTCCATGTCGTGGCCAGCAATGACGCCAAGCATCAGCCTTGAGCCGGTGCCGGAATTGCCGAAATCGAGATCCTCTGAGGGCGCTTGCAGACCGCCAACGCCCTGCCCTGTCACCTCGACCGAGCCGTTGACGTGGCGGATGCTTGCGCCGAGAGCCTCCAATAGGGGGTCGGGGCTATGTCGGTTCCTTCGCCGTCCGGTCCATGACATTCCGCGCAGCCTGTCGCAGCGAACAGCTCTCGAGCGGCATTTGCCTCGTCGCTGGAATCGGCAGCGGCGGCATCGTCGCCGTCGTCGGAACCGCCACAGGCAGCTATCACAGTCGCGACGAGCAGCACGAGCAGGAGCAGCCAGCCGGGAGCGCGGACAGGTCGCATCACGGAACCCTCCTCAATGGATATCAACCCGGATTGGCCGGATCAGACTGGACGCTCGCGCGTGACCGGATCGGCACTGGTGAGTTGTGGCATTCAAGCGTCTTCAGCCTAGCAGTGCAGTTCAGCGGCTGTCAATTGGTTGGCCGGCCGAATCGTGATACCGGATACGTCTATCAGTCGAACAAGCGGATCAGAGAGGCTGGATAGAGGGTGCGATACAATGAGGGCCGTCCTGCGATGCACCAGGCAGCGCCCCGGTTGCTGGTAATCCCCCCGGATGGTTCATGATCTGCCCCCAGTGCGCAACCCGCAACGAGCTTGGCAGCCAACGCTGCCGTGCCTGTCGCCGGCCGTTTACCCACGAGGCCTACCAGGCCCATGCTCCCGCGCGCCGGTTTCAACCACGGCAACGCCAGGTAGCCGGGCCGACATCGACGCCCGGTTGGGTGGACGAGCGCCAGCACCCACCGGCAGCCCCGATTGACGATACCGGTGTCTGGTCGGGACCGGCGATAAAGGCTGGCCGCCCACGGCGCAACCGGCGGTCGCACGGCTGCCTGATCGCGTTCGGCATCCTCAGCATCGTCGTCGTAGGCCTGCTGGTTGCGGCCCTGCTGGCGAGCACCTATCTCGTCAAGCCGATGGTACGCGACGCAGCCGTCGCCGATCTACGGACCGGAGTCCGCGACGAGGTCAGCTCGCAGATCGCGACGCAGATCGAGGACGCGCCAGAAGGCGAGATCATCATCACCGACGACGAGATCAACCAGCGGTTGGCGGCCGGCGGCGACCTCGGCCCGATTGACGACGTGACGGTCACGATCACGCAGGATGTGATCACGGTCGATCTCAGCGCTTATGGTCTGAGCGGCACCTATCAATCGGTGGTCCGGGCTGAGAACGGCACGATCGTCCTCGACAGTGGCTCGCTGGATGGCCCGCTCGGCTTCGTCATTCCCAACGACGAGCTGGCCGAGGCAACCAACGTCGAAATCGCGGCAGCGCTATCTGAAGCCGGCTACCGGGTGGAATCGGCGACGATGCAAGATGGCGCGATTGCGTTGACGGTCGTGCGATAGGTCGTCAGCCAGTCAGATAGTCAGCCAGTCAGTCGTTCAGCCGTGTGGTAGGCGATTGAGCACGGACGGCTGTCGCAATACGTGCGTGTTGCTCGTTTCGTGTTCGGGAGTATGATGTGACAGTCAACCATCGTGGATGGGTCGCTCGCCATTGATGTAATTGAGGGAGATCGTTGCGGGACTTCAGGGAACTGAAGGTATGGGAGCGTGCACACCTGCTGACGGTGGAGGTTTACCGCGTAACCGAGCAATTCCCAAAGTCCGAACAATTTGGAATGACATCGCAGATCCGACGAGCCGCCGCATCCGTACCGACCAATATCGCTGAAGGATGCGGCCGGGGCAGCAGGTCAGAACTTGTCCGATTTTGTCAGATCGCGATGGGGTCAGCCAGTGAGTTGGAGTACCTCTTGCTGCTGGCAAACGAAGTTGGCTATCTGTCTTCAGACGATTACAGCAAAGTCTTCCCAAGAGCTATCGAGGTCAAGAAGATGCTCTCGACCTTCATCACGCGGGTGAGGGTCAACGACTGATGGCTGACTGGCTGATCACTGACCACCTGACCAGCTGATGACGATCTCCTGGAAGCGCAATCTCTACGCGCTCTGGGTCGCTCAGATGCTGACGATCATTGGGTTCAGCCTGCGAGCGCCGTTCCTGCCTTTCTATATAGAAGACCTTGGTGCGACATCGCTTGAATCCCAGGCGCTCTGGGCAGGGGTGATCAATGCCGGTGGCGCGCTGGTGATGGCGGTTTCGGCGCCGGTGTGGGGGATCGTCGCCGATCGTTACGGGCGCAAGCCGATGGTCCTGCGGGCGATGTTCGCCGGGTCGATCACGATCGGGCTGATGAGCCTGGCGACGAGCCCCTGGCACCTGCTGATCCTGCGCTTTGTCGAAGGTGGCGTGACCGGCACGGTGACCGCCTCGATGACGCTGGTCGCCAGCACGACGCCGAAAGAGCGGATGGGCTTCGGGCTGGGGATGATGCAGATGGCGGTCTTCTCGGGCGGGTCGATTGGTCCGCTGCTGGGCGGGATCATGGCCGACCAGATCGGCTACCGCCCGACGTTCGTTGTCGCTGGCTCAATGCTCTTCATCGGCGGGATCATCGTGATGCTGCTGGTCCGGGAGCAGTTCACACGGACGGCGCGCGGCGGGACGATCGACGAGGAGCCGGCCGTCAAGCTGCGGACAATGCTGATGGGCAGCTCGATGCTGGCGATGATCGCCGTCATGTTTACGCTGCGGGTGGCATCCGGCGCGGTCCAGCCGATCATGCCGCTGTTTGTCAAGGAACTGGCCGCATCGACGGCCAGCCTGGCGACACTCGCCGGATTGACGCTCGGCGTCGCGGGGCTGACCAGCGCGGTAGCATCAGTGTCGCTCGGCCGGCTGGCAGACCGGATCGGGCAGCGGCCGGTGCTGATCACGGCGTCGATCGCGGTCGGGCTGCTGTATCTGCCACAGGCGTTCGCACAGTCGGTCGTGCAACTGATTTTCCTGCAAGCGTTGTTCGGGATCGCTGCCGGAGGGATCCTGCCGAGCGCGAACGCGATCGTCGCGAACCTGACGCCGCCCGCGCGACGTGGCGCGATCTACGGGTTCACCGCCGCCGCTACATCGCTTGGTGGCACGATCGGGCCGCTGGCCGGCTCGGGAATGACGGCCGCCCTCGATATCCGCTATGTCTTCCTCGTCAGTGGAATCCTGATGCTTGTCGCTGCCGGATGGGTGATCCACGCCCTTCAGCCAGAAGAGGCCGGAATGATAGCGGGGGCACCCTGACCGATCGTCAAGTGACCCAGTTGCCAGACCCTGTAACGGGATATGACGCCTCGGAGTGCCTCTGCTCCACTGTCGTAGGCAACCGTGTTCCAGGTACCAGATCGAGTGGTCGCAGTCAGAGATGCACGAGATGATTGCCGTGGCCTACGTGACCGATGACGCGTTGGCGAACCCGCTCAGGTTCTCTACCGAACCTCGCAGCCCAACTGGCAATACTCCTGGCATATGGAATAGGAACGACCACCGCGATCCGCGTGTGAAGACTCTTGCGCGAGAGTCAGTCGCGGGTGGCAAGGCTCCAGTCAGCGGAATCGAGGGTACGGATCGGCGCGGGCTGGCCAAGAAGGGCGGCCAGCGATGACTCGATGTCGGAGCGGTAGCGGCGGTCGATCAACCGCCTCGCCAATGGCGACGGTGTGCCGAGCAGGATGGCACCAGACGCGTCCTGCCCGAGGACGATGACACCTGCCAGCCGGTCGAGATCGGACGGGGAGACGACGCGCGCCAGATCGCCGATCATCGACTGCCAGACCTGGCGGCCGATCTCGGCCTGGCTCTCGGCGATCACGAGCGGTTGTGCTGTCTCGGCTCCGGATGTTTCGTCCGGCTCGGCTACTGGTGCGCTGGCTGGCGGCGCAACGGGATGAGGATCGAAGCGGACGGCGACCGGACGGCGTAGCCGGCTGTTGAGGTGGCGCTCAACCAGTCCGCGATACTCGGTCGAGAGCTTCTCGGCGGCAGCGTCACTGGCAACACCGACCTCAACCGTGCCACGCCAGTAGCGGGTGATCCGGCTGCCAGCCAGCAGTCGATCGAAAGCGTCCCGATCAAACACGCGGGCCAGGTCTGCGAGAGTGGAGGCCCAGACAGCATCACCGCTCGTGCCGCCCGGCAGGCGCACATCCTCGACCGGAGCGCTGGGTACCGTGGAGGAAACGTCGGAGTCGTCGGAGGATGACGCTACCGGCGGCGGGGCCGACGGCGCGTTCCGGGGGTTTGCCGACCAGCGCGCGATGATCTCGCGAATCCGCTTCGGCGCAACGAAGGCTGAGCCAGACGAGACCGCCTCACGCATCGCGGCGACGACCCAGTCGGCTCCGGTCGATCCGACGGCACGAGCTGCAGGATCGGCATCGCGCTCCAGTTCGGCGAGGAGGTGCCGTTCGAGCGGGGTGGCTCGTCGGTCATTAGCGTCCTCAAACGTGGAAACGACCAATCGACCCGGATCGACCAGCGGCCCTCCGGCATCCGGGTCAGCCAGACGCCGCTCTCCCGCGATTCCGCCAGTTCGCGCGCCTGCCGGCTGTCGCTCATCAGGTTCCCCCTCGATCCGTTCGTCCACTGGCTGACCCACCGCCAGCCCACCTGAAGCCAGTCGTCGACCACGATTACTCTCCACCCCTTCATCCACCCCACCCCGTCGTTCGCTCACGATCGTCTTGCTGATGTCCAGGACGACATCCGGCCGCCGTGTCTCCGACAGCACGTGGCTGGGTTCGTCACCAGCCTCCCCGCTTTCCGGCAGGCCAGTTGTTGTTGTCGTTGTTGTGAGATCTGTTTGGTCATACGTAGTGTTGCTGGTACCAACAACGGATCGCCGACCATTGCTGGCGGTTGCAACGATGGTCGGCCTCAAAGCGTCCGAAGCACTGTTGGACTCGGCAACATCGATCGTCAAACCATCGTTGGTCTGTTCAACACCGGTCTCCTCCAGTGCCAGCAAACCTGTGTTGGTCCGTTCAACATTGGTTGCGGTCTGGCTCGATGTGTTGTCGGCGTGTTGTATGTTGGGCAACACATGAAGGTCGGCCCCGACCGTTTCCGTTTCGGTGTCGGGGGTAGTCGTCACGGCGGTGAGCACCGAGTTGGGCTTCGTGCTGCTGGTGTTGGTCCGGCTCTGGTGACCGGCGCGTGTACGGGCACTGGCACGGGCTTCGATCGCGCGGGTCCGCTCCTGTAGCTCGCGCCAGGTCTGATCGTTGTGCAGTTCGGTGAGAATGGCGTGCCAGACGTTGTCACCGTCGATCGGCCTGAAGCGGTCGGAGAAGACGCGCCGAACGTAGCGGAATACGGCAGCATCGCGGCTCGCAAGTTCCGCCACGCGAAGGACATCTCCTGCTCGTAAGTCCACGCCATCGGGACGATCCTTCACGCGATAGAGATTATGCGGCACGCGCCACTGCCTGCCACGCTCATCAACGCGTGTCAGCATCTCCTTGCGGATCTCGATGAGGTCGAGCGCGACGAGGATCTTGTTGATCGTAATCAGCTCGGCGCGTTCTTCTCCATAGAAGTCGGCTTCTGATTGCTGGCTGGGGAAGGCGTAGCCGCGATGGGGAGATTCGTCGCGCCGGTCGGTCCAGACGGTGTAGGAGTTCAGCAGTCCGACGCCCTTGAGTCCGATCAACGGTGCGTACTGAGTGACGACATTGTTCCAGTGCCAGAACCAGCCGCGACGACGAGCGTCAACGCCAGCGCGTCCCTCGGACGTGGATCGATCGTCGTCGGAGGAGTTGTCCTGGTCGGCATCTTTGCCCTGTGCCGCCTGAGGATCACCCGTATCATCCTGCGCGGCGCCTGCGTGATCGCGGCGACTTCTGCCGAGGCTCCCGTTGGCGGTTGAACGTACTGCGGCGCGTTCGGTCTGATGATCCGCTCGTTGAGCAGCGGGTTGATCGTCCGCAGCCTGGCTCGTCGCCAGCCGTGGATCGCCCACAATCGTGCTCCGGCTAACAGCCTCCGCCTCGCGCACGCTCGACAGGCCGTCGATTGCCGCGCTGTCGTCGCTGGCGACAGAGGGGTCCTCGTCGGTATGTTGTTGATCGTGCCGCCGCCGGGTCGTCATGGCCACCTCGCTGCGCTGCCGGAGGTCTCCCCGCACACAGTCTACACAATAACACTCGTGACACCTCAACTCAAGTGGATCACGTGCGTGTAGTATTGCGTGGATTATTCCGTACGGTCGATGGACGTGGCGAATATTGTGAACTCCACACGTGATGAATCGCCACGCGACGAAACTTCGGCGGCTTTACGCCGAGAATACACGCGTAGGTCATCGACGCTTGAATCCCAGGCGCGTGGGAGTTATGCTTGACGATAGATGCGACCAGTCACGTGCCGAATGTCGAGTGGTTGGTTGGTGAGAGGACCGCCTCGATTCATGGTTGGGAACGGGCGGACCTTCGGATGGTCGGGATCCGTCGAGCGTGGATGCAGGCGGCCATCCTCGTGGCCCGGTAGACGAATGGTCCGGCGGGTTGTTGTCTTGGCGATTAACGGGTTCATGCCCTGGGGGTGATGAGATGGCGATCGAAATTGCATTGCCGTATCGCAGCGACTGGCGGGAGATGTCGAATGTCCTCGACTATTGCAAAGGTAAGGGGGCTGACCGGGGTTCGCTCGAAGCGCGCTTCGGCGCCGGCGAGAGCTTGCGTGAGACACTCAACGCGCTCGAGCAGTTGGGCCTGGTCGAGCGTAGCGACGGTGGCGACACGCGACTGACTGGCCGTGGCGAGGCGCTCGCCTATGCTCCCGATCAGGCGCAGCTGCGCGAGCGGATGATCGATGCAATGCTCGGCTACACTCCCTACCGATTCCCGCTCGAACGTGCGCTGGCGGCTGAGATGGCTGTCCTGGATGGGCCATGGGTCGAGCATATCTGGCAGGTTGATATGCGCCTGGGTCAGCCGCGCAACCGGGTTGAAGAAGCGCGTACCTTCTTCTATCGGCTGGCTGATGAGGCTGGTCTCGGAACCTATCGACGCGGTGTCCGCGGCCAGACGACCAGGCTTGAGCTTGTCGCGGACTTCGGCGACCGGCTGCGCCCCGTCATCGAGCGCAATGCATCCGCATCGCAGCCTGCTACAGGTCGACTGGCAAGTCGCGATACAGCGCCGGTAGATCCGCCTGCCGTGCAGCCGCAGCTGCCGCCGTCGGCATCGCCGGTCCCGTCGCCCGCATCGGCGACGGTCGAGTATCGCGACGGGGCTGTGCACTCCGGACTGGTTCAGGATGGGGCGGCAGGCGCGCAGAGCTTGCCTGGCCTGCCGCAGGGCATCTCGATCCAGATCGACATGAGTAACTGGGAGCTGGAGCGGATCGAGGCCTTTCTGCGCCTGATCGGCTACCTTCCGCCCCGCTAATTCCCTAGCATCATCTCCAAACGCAAACGCACCCGTCGCAACTGCCTGCGACGGGTGCGTTTGCGTTTGGAGACCTCCAACACGTACGTAGCGACGTGTCCCGGCTCAGGTTTCTCCGTTCTTCGTCATGCAACGGACGTTGTACACTGGGCAACACTTGTTATCGACAGGCTGACGCCGCGAACTCTCGAACTGATAGGGCGATGACATCGCAGACAACGATGGACTTCCTTGCGTTCGCTTAGACGTAGTCCACGGCTTGTGGCTCGTTGACATGGATCGGCGTGAACCATGATGCACCGGGATGAGAATTGTCTTGCGCCGGGAGCAACGCAGACGCGAGTTCTCGACCTGACGGCTGGGGCCTTTTGCATCATCGTCGTTAGCAGATCGATCGCCGGAAGCCGTGGGTTCGCACCGCGCATGACATATCCCAGTAGCGTGACGCACGTGGGAACGAGGCTGGTTACGGAGAGGTGGCGCTGTCGGGGACGTACTGGACGCGGTTGAGCAGCACGAATTCTCCGGATGCGCTGGCTCCGGCGTCGGTTGGGGGCAGGGCGGTGCCGTCGGCGCGCGACAGGCCGGCCTGGACCTCGACGATCAGATCGGGACTGTCGGGCACCGGCACGCTCAACCGGACGATGACGAGCTCCCGGCCTCGGTTCCCGGCTGCGATCGGCGGGCTGACGGTCAGCCACGTCTCGGTCAGCGTCGCGTCCTGCTCAGGATTGCCGATGGCGCTCTCTGCCGGAACCAGCCGGACGCGGGCGATGTGCGGAGTCGCGCCGCGCGGGGCATCCCAGACGAGCGTCACCAGGACACGTGGCGGGTCGGGCAGTCTACCGGTGTCTGCGATGTCGCCGAGGTCAGGGCGGATATCGAAGCCGGCCAGGTTGAAGCCATCCGGGAAGCCCAGCACCGGCAGTGTCCAGGGCAGTTGATCGCGAGATGCCTGGCCGCTGATCCAGATCTGCCATGCGGTGGTGCCGGCATGGGTCGTTCCGGTTTCGACGGCTTGCTGGCCTTCGAGCAGGCGTTGCAGATCTTCCGGCAGCGGGTGTGAGGCCGTGGTCACGACGTAGCCGATACCGTCGGCTGGGATGATGAGTGTCGACTTGTTGTCGATCGGCCGTTGGATTCGTCCCTGGGCCGAATCTGCTGGGGCCAGATAGTCCTGTAGTGGTTCGGTCTCTGGCGTTGTCGCGATATAGACAGGGATCGACCCCGGCGCGAGCCGGTCGACGGCGGCCAGGGCTTCGCGCAAATCGGCGTTGAAGGCGAAGTAGGTCGTGTCGGCATGGGTCCAGCCCCGGTAGTCCACGAGTGACCAGACGATGCTGCCTGCGACTGTTGCGATTGCCAGCACGATTGCCAGCCGCGTGGCGGTTCGACCGCGCGATTGGGCGACCTGCCAGCCGGCACGCAGACCGATAAGCGGCAACAGGAAGAGCACCGGGGTGAGCGGCATCAGCAGGGCAGGATTGCCGGGATCGAGGAGTGCCGATGGGAGTCCGAATCCGATGAGCCAGATCAGTGTCAGACAGTGCAGCGGTGCAAGTGGCCGCGCGATCACAACGACGAGTCCGGCGATGGACCAGATCAGCAGCAATGGGTCGAGCAGGGGCCGATTCGGCGTACCGAGCGTGGGGGCGGCGTGGCCGTCCCAGACAAGTGCGGTCAGCGTTTCGCCGTAGCCGGTTAAGATTGTGATCGGATCGGCCAGTTGCTCAACCTGACCGTCGCCGTTCCAGTCCTGCTCGAGACGTTGGCGCAGGTGGTCCGGATCGTTGATTCCGTCGATCATCGACGGAGTCGCCAGCAGTAGCAGGCATGCGAGACCGGCAACCAGCCAGCCACTCGCGGGCCGGTCGAGATGATCGTGCTGCGCTCGCCAGGCGAGCAGGGCGCCAGCGGCTGGCGCGACGACCAACGCCGGCAGCATTGCAGGATGGCTGGAGATGCCGAGTCCGAAGCAGGTACCGGCAGCGACGACCCACCAGCCGCGATTGAGCAAGCTCCGGCTCGGTTGCGACACCTGCTCTCGCGGTCCGAGCCCTTCCCACAGGCACCAGAGGCCGAGCGCGGCCAGCGCAGCGGCGCCGATCGCGGGTTGTGCCTGGCGGCTCAGGACGAGCCACGGAAAGCTGGTGGCGACCAACAGACCGCCTGCCAGCCCCGCCAGCGGGCTGAGCGCGCGCCGGTACCAGAGCGCACAGGCAACGGCGGCGACGATCCCCAGCAGTGCGGCTGCGAGTCGTGCGCCGGTGACATCCCAGCCGGATCAGGGAGCTGGTCAGCCAGAGCAGGCCGCTGAAGAGCGGCTCCTGACTGTCGAGCGAGCCAGTCTGCGGGAAGAGCAGGTCGCCGGCCGAGAGGTCGCGAGCGGCAAGTGCCGCTCGCGCTTCGGCCAGCGAGAAGCCCGGCGGCGAACTGCCAAGCCAGAGCAGCCGCGCCAGTGCTGCAACCAGACCAGTGGCGAGCACGACGAGCAGCGTCGACTGGCTGCCGGCGATCGACCGGAGCTTCTCAGGCATTGTGGACGGTGAGCGGAGACGATCCATGCACGTTGTGGAGGATAGTCGACGGTCGCCTGGGAGACCAGTCGGGACGACACGATCGCTTGACGGTGGTGCAATAGGAACATCAATCTGAGGCGTGCAACGCACTCCCCGCGTAGGGGCGATCGCCCCTACGCGGGGAGTGGTGGGACGGGATTCGATGTCACTCCAGCGGCAGATCGACCCAGCGGCGTTCGTGGAACGAGAGCTCGACGGCGTTGATCGCTTCCTGAACCCAGGCTCCGTCGTCGAAGTTGCCCTGGTTGCGGTCGCCGCCCTCGATGATTTCGTCGAGGAAATCGTTGATCAGGTTGGCGTAGAAGAGTGTCCTCCACGACTCGCGGGCGTGGCCACCGACCGGGTAGAACCGCTCGGGAATCTCCAACTCACGGAACTCGACCTCATCCGGGGTCGCGATCTTGATCGTCTCGGCGACGCCGTATTCCTCGACCAATCGACAGATGATCGCGCCCTTTTCGCCATAGAGCCGAACCTCGATGCCGGGGTAGTTGCCAATCGTGACATAACTGCTCTGGACGAACCCGATCGCGCCGTTGGTGTACTCGTGGAGGTAAATGTCGCCGTCATCGATGTTGACGCGCGTCATTTGGCCGGTGTCACGGATGATGCGCTCGGGGATGAAGTTGCGCATCGTTCCAACGACGCTCGAGTAGTCGGCTCCGACCCACCAGTGGCCGATGTCGATGACCGGAGCGCCGTAGCCCTCCAGCGAGCTGGTCCGGATCACCGACTGATCGCCTTCCGGAGCGACCTGGCGGAGGGGAGATTGGGGATCGAGCCATTGCGAGTTCTGCTCGTAGCCGTTGTAGATGAACGGGGTGCCGACGAACCCCTCCTGGATCAGGGACCATGCATAGCGCACGCCGGGGCTGTAGCGGAAGGTAAAGCCAAGCTTCGTCTTGAGCCCCTTCTCGCGTGCCAGCGCCGCCGCCGCGCGCGTCTGCCGGTAGTCGCGGTGGACCGGTTTCTCGCAGAGCACGTGCTTGCCCGGATTCGAGCGCGGCCCAGGACAGCTCGAAGTGCATCTCGTTCGATGTCACGACATCGACGACATCGATGTCAGTTACGCGCGAGGACGGCCTGCCAGTCAGTCGAATGCTCGGCGATCCCGAACTGGGTCGCGTAATCGCGGGCACGATCGCCGACCGGATCGCAGATGACGACGACCTCGCAGCGCGGGTCGCGTAGCCAGCCGGGGATGTGCGCCATCTCCGCCCACCTGCCGGCACCGAGGACGGCTACTCGAAGCTTCTCGTTGATAGCCATGCAATCCTCCTGTTATGCACCATACTCCAGGCGCTGATGTTCCGTAATCAGGTGCAGCACATAGTATGCTGCCGGCGTGCTCCTGTCTGTAGTTTGTTCACGATTGCGCCGAGGCTGTAGCAAGCGTGACCTCGATGCTGCATGAAACGCGCAACACTGCATGTCTGTGATGTACCTATCGCGAACGCCGTGATGACGAAGGGTGCAGGTGATGGTTGGATCGAATGGTCGGGTCGTGCTGGTAACAGGTGCGGCGCGTGGCCTGGGCTGGGGTATCGCACGGGCGTTCGGGATCGCGGGCTGGAAGGTCTGCGCGACCGACATCAGTGACGACGAACTGGCGCGATGTGCTCGCGATCTGGCGGCCGACAGCGCTGAGTTCATGACGAGTCGCTCCGACGTGGCCGATCTGGCCGCCTGTGAAGCGATCGTGGCGGAGATCGTCGGCCGTTGGGGACGGGTCGATGCCGTCGTCCACAATGCGATCTACATGCCGCTGATCACGTTCGACGCGACGTCGCCGGAGGAATGGTCTCGACAACTGAACGTCGGTCTGGGTGGGATATTCAACTGCACGCGCGCTGTCTGGGATCAGATGAAGGCGCAGGGAGGTGGTCACATCATCGGCATTGCCAGCGGGTCGAGCTTCCGTGGCTTCAAGGAGGAGATCGCCTACTGCACGATCAAGCATGGCGTCGAGGGGTTCGTGAAGGCGCTCTCGCTGGAGTCCGTCGATCACAACATCGCGATCAACACGATCGGACCGGGCGCGACGATCAAGCCGACGCGGATGACGTGGGCCGAGTACGAGCAGGCGCCGGACGACGATGCGCGCAACCTGGGCCGATCCGGTCGAGCTTGGCAAGGCCTGGGTCTGGCTGGCATCCCAGCCGCCGGCGCGGATCAACGGCTACCGGCTCGATGGCGCGACAATCGTTGAGACACTGGAGCGGGAGGGCGACGACTTCGCGTTCGCGCCTGAGAAAGTCACGCTCTACCCCGACGACTTCCGCGCCCGCAAGGACTGGTACGAGCACTATCCCGACTAGAGCGGTTCACAACCGCCGCAGGGATGGCGCGTCGTCGCATCCACTCATCAGGCCAGTCGGTGAAGCACGACGCTGCGTAGGCCGCTAGCGCCTGCTCTTCCCCTGTGTATTCCAGTGAAGTGTCACAGGATTGCGACAGTCAGGCGGTTCCTGTTGTCCGCATGTCACGGCATCCGTTCTACGCTCAAGATGTGCATTCCGTGCCCGTCGCGAAGGGCACTCGATCCATCTTGAGGAAGCGAGGTGCTTGATGATCGCGAACGTCCTGAACCGCACCCAGCCTGTTTCGCCCGACGGTACTGATGCTCCAACTGGTGATGATCTGATCATCGAAGCTCGGCAGATCGTTAAGACGTACGATACCGGATCTCAGAAAGTGCAGGCGCTGCGCGGCGTTGAACTGGCGCTCAGACGCGGGGAAATGGTCGCCATCATGGGGCCATCCGGCTGTGGCAAGACGACGCTGCTCAACTGCCTTTCGGGACTGGACACGATCGACAGCGGAGAGATTCTGATCGCGGGTGCGAACCTGGCCGATCTTTCCGACAACGCCCGGACTGAGTTCCGCGCCAGCGAGATGGGCTTCATCTTCCAGTTCTACAACCTGTTGCCGGTTCTCTCGGCGGTGGAAAACGTCGAGTTGCCACTGCTCGTCTCGGGTGTCAAGCCGAAGGTGGCACGCAGCCGTGCGCTCGCGGTCCTCGATCAGGTGGGGCTGACGGAGTGGGCGAACCATCGACCGGCCGAACTCTCCGGCGGCCAGCGGCAGCGAGTGACGATTGCACGGGCACTCGTCAACGAGCCTGCGATCGTCTGGGGCGATGAACCTACCGGTGATCTGGACAGCCAGAACGCCGACGAGATCATGGGGCTCATGCGCGAGCTCAACCAGCGCAACCAGCAGACGTTCGTCCTCGTCACACACGACCCTCGGGTCGGGGACATGTGCGATCACATCATTCGCATGCGCGACGGTCAGATCGTGCCCTGACAGCAACGCGTGCCGGTGGTTCCAATTGAGAGGACTCCACCATGCAGGAGATATTCGGCGTCCCCACAACCAGCATCATGGTCGTCCTGATCGGTCTCTTCGTGCTCTGCCTGGCGTCCGGTGCCTGGATCGCGTTCCGGCATCGTGTCGTCTTTCGGCTGGGATTCCGCAATGTGCTGCGTCGACCGTCGCAGACGATTCTGATCCTGATCGGGCTGATGCTCTCGACGCTCATCATCTCGGCAGCGTTCACGACTGGCGACACCCTCGATCACAGTATTGAGGCACAGGTGCTCGATCTGCTCGGCCCGGTCGACGAGATCGTCGTCGTCTCAGCGGGCGACGACGAGGCGGGAACGACAGGTTCGCTCGTCGGCGCGCAGATCCCCGAACAGGTCGCCACCGATCTGGCCGACGACCTCGCAGGCAACCCGGACATCGATGGCATCATGCCAGTGATCACGGAGTCTGTCCCGGTCATCAACCAGCGTACGGGTCTCAGTGAGCCGTCACTCGTGTTGACTGGTGGCGATCCGT
The DNA here is from genome assembly GCA_963763325.1 of uncultured Chloroflexia bacterium. Lineage (GTDB taxonomy): Bacteria > Chloroflexota > Chloroflexia > Thermomicrobiales > CFX8 > JBBECJ01. The sequence goes on along the minus strand of CAVXOL010000005.1, from coordinate 119,857 downwards.
CGAAGATCGGACCGTTTGGCGGACTTCAGACATCAGACGGTGAGCCGATTGACCTGGCGGCGGTTCCCAGCGACGGGATCGTACTGGGCGAGACGGCGGCCGACGAGCTGGATGCTGCCGTCGGCGACACACTGCAGGTCTATGTGGGCAATCAGCCGACCCAGTTGACGGTGACGGCCATTGCCATCGATTCACCGCTGAACGGGATGTACGATCCCGGTACTGTCGGAGGATTCGCCATCTCGCTGGCGCGCGCTCAGGCGTTGCTCGATCGGCCGGACACCATCAGCCTGATCGCGATTTCCAACCGGGGTGGTGTCGAAGATGGCGTTCAGTTGACCGACCAGGTCGTCGCGGCCGTCGACAGCGCACTGGCTGGGACACCGTACCGAGCGGAGCCACTCAAGCAGACGAACCTCAAGGATGCGGAGACGGCCGGGAACGTGTTCACGAGCATGTTCCTCGTCTTCGGGCTGTTCTCGATCGCGGTCGGCGTGCTGCTGATCTTCCTGATCTTCGTCATGCTGGCCGCCGAACGCAAGCCGGAGATGGGCATGGCGCGCGCGGTTGGGATGAAGCGTCGCCAGTTGACTCAGATGTTCCTGACGGAGGGAATCGCCTACGACCTCGTCTCGGCGCTCATCGGTGCCGCGCTCGGCGTCGGCGTCGCCTTCCTGATGGCCGGCATGCTGGCGCGGATGTTCGCCGACTTCATCGACATCGAACCGGCGGCCAGCTGGTCGAGCCTGGTGATCTCCTATACGCTCGGCGTCGTCGTGACGTTTGTGACGATTCTCTTCTCCTCCTGGCGCGTTTCCAGGCTCAACATCGTCCAGGCCATTCGCGACATCCCGGAGCCGCGCAAAGCGCGTGCGACGCGGCGTTGGCTGTACTTCGGCATCGCCGGTGTCGTGGTCGGTGTGCTCCTCACGTGGGCGGGCTACGAGTCCCTCCAGTCGTTCCCGTTCTATGCCGGGGTCACGCTCATCCCATTCAGCCTGGCAGTGCTGCTGCGCCACTTTGGCGTTCCGGCCCGGCCACTCTACTCGCTGGCCTCGCTGTTCGTGCTCGTGTTCTGGCTGTTGCCCGACACCGTGACGGCCAGGTTCCTGCCCGATATGAGCGGCGGTATCGAGATGTTCTTCGTTTCCGGCATCGCTCTGGTCGCGTCGGCGACCCTGCTCATCCTCTGGAACGCGGAGACGATCACCGGCCTGGTCGGTATGCTGGGGAAAGCATTCAGCCGTTGGCTGCCGGCGGTCAAGACCGCCGTGGCCTATCCGCTGTCGAACAAGAGCCGAACCGGGATGACGATCGCGATGTTCAGCCTGGTCGTCTTCTCGCTCGTCATGATGGCAGCGATCAACCAGAACATCGTCGCGCGCCTGTCGGGTGAGGAAGCCGGTGGCGGGTGGGATGTGGTTGCTGTTCAATCGCCGACCAACCCGATCGCTGACTTCCGCCAAACGCTCGCCGACAACGGTGTCGATGCCAGTCAGGTCGAGGCGACTGCCAGCCTCGAGACGATGCCGGTCTACAACACGCAGGTGCGGATGGCCGGTGCGACTGACTGGGGCAGCTACACGGTCAACGGCATGGACACCGACTTCATGCTCGAGAGCGACATCCCATTGCAGACGCGCGCGACCGGGTACGCGAGCGATGCCGAGGTCTGGGAAGCCATGCGTCAGAACCCGGATCTCGCGGTCATCGACGCCTTCGCGCTGGCGACCTCCGGCCTGGAATTCGACGCTCCACCGTTCGCGCTGGAGGGCGTTCAGCAGGACGACGAAACGATGACGCCGACGCCAGTCGAGATCGGTGATCCAGCCAGCGGCCGAACACGCGTTGTCACGGTCGTCGGCATCATCCACGCCAACGTGTTTACGCTCAATGGCCTCTTCGTCGGGCGTCCCACCTTTGACAGCGTCTTCTCGCTGCCGGACACGATCAGCTATGTCGTGCGCCTGCAGCCGGGAGCGGATGCCGAAGCGATGGCCGACTCGATTGAATCGTCGTTGATCGTCTACGGGGTCCAGGCGCAGTCGATTCGCGAGATCGTGGACGACGCGATGAGCCAGTCACGCGGCTTCCTGCGGCTGTTCGAAGGTTTCATGGGGCTTGGCCTGATCGTCGGTATTGCGGCGCTCGGCGTGATCGCGTTCCGCTCGGTCGTCGAGCGGCGCCAGCAGATCGGGATGCTGCGAGCCATTGGTTACCAGCGGTCGATGGTTGCCGCCAGCTTCATGATCGAGTCGAGCATGATCACATTGCTCGGCGTGCTGTCCGGCACCGTCCTCGGGCTGATCCTGGCCCGCAACCTGACGACGAGTGACTACTTTCTCGGCGCCAGCGGGAACACCTTCATCATCCCGTGGATGGATGTCATCGCGTTCATTCTGATCGCGTTCGTCGCCTCGCTGTTGATGTCGTATGTCCCGGCGCGCCGGGCAGCGCGGGTGCCGATCGCGGAGGCGCTGCGCTATGAGTAAGCTCGTTGAGAAGACGAGAGGTGCGCCAGCGAGCGCGGTCGCGCCGGATGTGTCACTGCCCAGGTTGGGGCGGGAGCAGGCTACCACATGACATCGCCGCCGTTCGGCGAGATCGACTGGCCGGTGACGTAGGCGGCCTCGTCGGAGGCCAGGTAGACGTAGGCCCAGGCGATCTCGTCCGGCTCGGCGACCCTCGGGATCGGCAGCGACTCGATCAGCGTCTTGCGTGTTGCCTCTGTTCCGGAGATGCGCCACATCGGCGTGTCGGTCGGGCCAGGGCAGACGCAGTTGACGGTAATGCCGTTGCGGCCGACTTCCTGGGCGACCGAGACGGTCAGGGCGACGACGGCGGCCTTTGACGCGGAATAGGGGGCGTTGCGCGGTCGTGGCTTGTGCGCGAGCTGCGAGGCGGTGTTGATGATCCGGCCGGAGCCGCGTTCCAGCATGTGCGGCAGCGCGTGCTTCATCCCGAAGTAGACGCCGCGCACGTTGACGTTCATGACCTCGTCGAAGTCTTCGACCGGCTCTTCGTGGATCGCGACCTTGTTCCCGGCGATGCCGGCGTTGTTGACGACGATATCGAGGTGTCCGAAACGCGCGATGGCCTCGTCGATCGCCGCGCGCACCTGCTCCTCGTCGCGAACATCGACCTCAAGCGACAGCGCGTCCCTGCCGATCCTCTGGATGTCAGTCACCAGGCTGGCCCGTTCTTCCTTGTGGCCGAAATCAGCGACCGCCACACTCGCTCCTTCGGCGGCGAACTGCTGGCAGACAGCCCGGCCAATGCCGGTACTGCCGCCGATCACCAATGCTGTCTTCCCGGTCAAACGGTTCATTGTTCCTCCTCTAACGATAGGTATCAGGTATCAGGCAACTGATTCGTGCGAGTCATGGGCCCTGGCCCCTGATAGCTACTCGCTCCAGCGTTCGCTGAGTTGCTGCGAGATGCTCATCAGGGCGTTGGCCTCGCGAGGTGCGACCATCGTGCCGAAGAAGGCAACGACGAGGTCACGGGCCGGGGAGATGTAGAGTCCCTTGACCGCCGAAGCCGCCCTTGTAGAAGTCCCCGTCCGGCATGACGAAGTCCCATTGATGCGAGTTGTGGAGCGGCCTGGCCGGCGCGAGTTGCTCCAGCAGCCGTTGACCCAGCGTGCCGGTGTCGAAGATCTCCGGCCGGCCCCCGGTGGTGATCTCCCGCAGATGCCGGTCGGAGACGATCTGGGTCTCGCTGACGACGCGCCAGCTGGGCGTGAAAAGCAACCCGAAGCGGGCCAGGTCGCGTAGGCGGGTGACCATGCCGCCATGATGGGCGACGGCGCCGCAGCGCGACGAGGAGATCAGCGCGTCGGACTCGGCGCCGATCCGGCTCCAGATCTCCTCGCTGAGCAGGTCCGCGTAGCGCTTGCCGGTGATCCGTTCCGCCAGCCAGCCGAGGATGAAGGTGTTGACCGACGTGTAGTCGTAGACCTGTCCCGGAGGTCTAGCCTGCTTCAGCGTGGCGACATACTCCCAGGTGGAGTAGCGCGATTCGGGATAGGTCGGCAGCAGGCCGAGCGATTCCTCGAAGGGGTAATAGGTGGAACTGGTGTCGTGGTAGGCCTCGGGCGAAAGCTCGTCGCAGTCGATCCCGGAGGCCATGTCGAGCACATCGCGGACACTGACTCCGTCCCAGCCGGAGCCGCGCAACTCGTGGAGCCAGGTTTCGACGGTGGCGCTCGTGTCGATCTGGCCTCGATCTTCGAGGATCGCGATCAACGTGCCGGCGAACACTTTCGAGACCGACATCAGCAGATGCTTGTCGATCGGCCGCATCCGTGGGTAGCGTTCGTAGACGATCGCCCCACGATGCAGGATCACGACACCGTTGACCGGTCCCTGCGCGACGTACTGGTCGAGTGACAGCGTCCCGAGCGGTGTGCGCACCTGGCTGGCGGCCAGGTCATCCCGTGGCGCTTCCATGAGGGTCGCGATTGGGCCGTCACGGTGGATGACGGCGTGCGGCATGAACTCCGGCGTGTTGAGGAATGCGTAGCGCATCATCTCGCCGGGTTCGATCCAGTTGCGGAGCGTAAAGGTGTCGTGGAACTCGCGCAGGTCATCGAAACTGTAGTCGAGAGCCGCCATCAGTGGTGCCTCCGGTCGCTACGACGATGGAAGGGCGCTATTCTACCGCTGAAGGCGTCGCCGCATGTCCGACGCCGACGGCGCAGGCGGCCGTTGTTCGCGCTCCCCGACGATGCTGGCAGGCGTTTCAATTGAATGGGGGTTAGCCGATGGCTGAGAGCCGGGTTCGGATTGGGATCATTGGGCTTGGGGCATGGGGGTCACGGGCGCATCTGCCGGCCTTCGCGTCGCTGCCCGGTGTCGAGGTCGTCGCGGTTGCCGACCCGGACGAACCAGCCGTTCGTCGGGCGGCGGATTCGTTCGGGATTGGGCGAGTCGAGACCGACCCGGGTCGGCTCCTGCTCGACCCGGAGGGCCTCGATGCCGTCGTGATCGCGACGCCGGATGACACGCATCGCGACCTCGCGATCGCGGCCTTCGACGCCGGGTTGCACGTCCTCTGCGAGAAGCCGTTGGCCCGAACGGTTGGCGATGCCGAGGAGATGGTGGCGGCTGCCGAGCGGTCCGGGAAGGTTGCAAAGATCGGGTTCCTGTTCCGACACTCGCCGGTCGTCATCCGGATGCACGAAGTCCTCACGCAAGGGCTGATCGGCGAGGTGCAGGCGTTCGAGCACGTCGGTGTCAACGCGCAGTTTGCCGATCCCCGGCGGCCGTTGCACTGGAAGATGCAGCGCAAGCACGCCAACGGTGGCGTCTTCGTCGAGTATGGCGCTCACACGATCGACCTCGCACACTGGTTTGGTGGGCCGATCAGGCGGGTCGTGGCCCACGCCGTCACGCTGGTCCCGGAGCGACCGCTGATCGCTGGTGGGACTGGGACAGTCGATGGCGACGACCTCGCCTCGTGGATCGGCGAGTATGCGAGTGGCGGCCAGGCGCTCTTCCGTTCCGGCTGGGCGTCGCTGCCGGTCGGGACGGGCGGGATGCGCGTCTACGGCTCCAGCGGTACCCTGCTCTGGGAACAGCGTGGGCGCGCGTCCGAGGCGCTGCTGATTGCCACACGCGACGATCCCGAACCGCGAACGCTGCTGGAGTACGATCCGCCCTACGACCCGGCTGCCGATGGTGGCGCTTTCCCACTCGGCATCTACTCGCGTTACAACCGATACCTCGCCGAGAGCTTCGTCAACGACATTCGCAGTGGCCGCGCAACGGGGCCGACCTTCGCCGACGGCCTCGCCGCCCAGCGTGTGCTGGCCGCGATCCGCACGTCGCTGGACGAGGAGCGCTGGGTCGATGTCGCCGCGGACTAACGAACAATCTGCCAGAACATCGAAAGGTGCGGACCATGTCAGCTGACTTCACAGGCAAGGTCGCGATCGTGTCGGGTGGTGCTTCAGGCATCAGTCGCGTCATCGCCACGCGGCTGGCTGAAGCGGGCGCAATGACCGTCATCGCCGATGTCGACGACGAGTGGGGCGAGCCGACCGCGTCGGCCCTGCGCGATCGCGGCTACCAGGCGCACTACTGCCACACGGACGTTCGCGACGAGCGGCGAGGTTGACCGGATGGTCGAGACGGCGGTAAGCCGGTTCGGACGGGTCGATATCCTCGTCCACGGGGCCGGTGTCGGCGTCCACAAAGAGATCGTCGATCTGACGGATGAGGAGTGGGACTGGCAGGTGGATGTCCAGCTCCGTGGTGCGTTCCTGCTCAGCCGCGCCGTTGGCCGTCGCCTGATCGAGCAGGGCGAGGGCGGCCGGATCATCCTGATTGGCTCAACGGCTGGGAACAACGCGCGTCCGAAGTCCGGCCCGCACGCGGCATCGAAGGCGGCCGAGATCCAGCTTGCGCGGGTGCTGGCGCTTGAGCTTGGCCGCTACGGCATCACCGCGAACGTTGTCTCGCCCGGCCTGACCGACATCTCCGAGATCTCGCGGACGGTCCAGTCGTCTGAGTACCAGAAGGTGTTCGTCAACCAGGTCCCGCTCGGACGCCTCGGCACACCGGACGAGATCGCCGACGCCGTCCTCTTCATCGCCTCCGACCAGGCCCGCTTCATCACCGGCCAGGCGCTCTATGTCGATGGCGGCTATTCAGCAGGGAAGCTGCGTGTTGAGGGACCGCTTCACGCGGCGGACGTCAGACAATTCACGTCCGATGAGTGATCGATTCTGCGCAGGCAGGCTCAGGCAGAGCATGCGTTGCCATGGGCACGTTGACCGTCACTCAGTTCGTTCAGGTGTCAACAGCGAGTTATGATTCGCGTAATTATCGCATCGATAACGCTGCTGATAGTCTAATATATGGAACAGTATATTCCCGATACTGACATTGCGCGGCAGGTCAGGGTTGACACGGGGCCATTATCAGACGATGATCGTGCGATACATCATCACCACGATCATCTAGATTGCCTGGTTGGCCATGCAAGAGGCCATCACATCCCTGTCAGTCCATTTCCGCTCGTGGCGCACTGCCTGCCCAACTTACCCCACTCGTCGGGCGAGGGCGTGAGGTCGTCGAGATATACACAGCGTCTGTGTGATCCGGATGTGCGACTCGTCACGCTGACCGGGCCGGGCGGGGTTGGGAAGACGCGCCTCGCATACGCGGTCGCAGCCGAGTGTGCAGGCCAGTTCGGTGACGGTGTCCGCTGGGTCTCGCTGGCTTCGGTTGATGATCCCGATCGAGTCCTGCCGGCGATGTCAGAGCAACTCGGGATCCGTGAGGCCACCGATCGATCGATATCCGAACAGATCGTCACAGCCTTGCGGCACCAGCATCTGCTGCTGCTGGTCGATACCTTCGAGCACCTCCTGCTCGGCCGCCCCGGCGCTGACCGATCTGTTGCACGAGTGTTCTCGTCTGACGTTGCTGGTCACCAGCCGGGTCGTGCTGCATCTGTCCGGCGAACATGAGTATCCCGTCGCTCCGCTGGACGTGCTCGATGCTGCCAGCGCGCCGTCGTTCGAGGCAATCGCCGAGAACAGCGCCGTGAGGCTCTTCGTCGAGCGCGCTCATGCCGCTCGGCCCGACTTCCGGTTGACTGAGGACAACGCCGAGACGGTACTGGAGATCTGCGCGCGCCTCGATGGACTGCCGCTGGCGATTGAGCTCGCGGCGGCGCGTAGCCGTCACCTGCCAGTTGCTGGGCCTGCTGGCCCGGCTCGACCACCGGCTGGCCCTGCTGACCGGTGGTGCCCGCGATCTCCCGGAGCGCCAGCAGACGCTGCGGGCGACGATTGCCTGGAGCTACGACATCCTGCCGCCTGCCGAGCAGGCCATCTTCAGGCGACTGGCGGTGTTTCCGGGCGGCTGCACGCTCGATGCGGCCGAGTTCGTGCTCGGCGATCCAGCGTTGAACCCTGCGATCGATGATGTGCTGAGCGGTCTCTCCGCGCTGGTGGATAACAGTCTGCTGTATGTGACGATCGATCCGGACGGGACGGCGCGTTATCGCACACTCGACACCGTCCGCGAATTCGCCGTCGAGATGCTTGCTGACGCGGAACGGGAGCAGGCGCTTGAGCGGCTGGGAGCCTGGTATTTGCGCCTTGCCACAATGGCGCACGATGAAATGTTCGGCCCTCGTCAAGGGGAGTGGCTGCGGCGCATCGATCTGGAGATGGACAACATCCGTGGTGTGCTCGCCTGGGCGACCGACGGGAGTGGCAACTCCATCGGTGCAGGCATCGCCGGCTGGCTCGCTCGCTACTGGTTTCTCTCCGGACACGCGAGCGAGGGGCTGGCGTGGTTCGATCGCATCGTCGCCTCGGGCATGTACCTGTCGGATTGCGAGCGGATGCTCCTCTTCGGCGCACGCGGGTTGCTCGAGTGGGTGCGTGGCGACTATGAGTCCGCGCAACGTTCCGTCGAGTGAATCAATCAGCCTGACTCAGCGCATGCGGCGATCCCATCTGGCGCGGTGACATGCTCTTCATGCTCGGTCTTATCCTGATAGATGTCGGTGAGTATGACGACTGCGGAACACCATTTCATGCAAGCCATGGACAAACTCCGCGACGACGGTCGTACATGGTGGGTCGGCTACTCGCTGAACGCGCTGGGTGTGGTGTCACTCGCTCGTGGCGACATGCGACGGGCTAGCAGACTGTTCAATGAGTCGTTGGCGGTACAACGTGCTTCTGGCAACACGACTGGCGCCAGTTACGCGCTCGCTCAATCTCGCCAAGCTCGCCCGTCGGCTGGTGACCTTGATACCGCCGGACAGCTATATCGCCGAGAGTCTGACGGTGCGGGTCGAGCAGAACGATATCCTCGGGATCGCGAGCTGCCTGCGGGGCCTGGCGAGTATGGCTCTCGCGCGTGGCGACGACGATCGGGCAGCGCTCCTGTACGGCGCAGCCGAACGACTAAACGATGACTCCGGATCTTTCTTCCAGCGCCCGCTCGCGCCAGATACCTGCTGTCATCGATGGACTCCGTGGACGGATGGGTGAAGCCGCGTTTGCCGATCGCTGGGCAGTTGGCCGCGCGATGTCGCGTGCTGAAACGGTGGAACTGGCACTGGCGGCTGAGACAACGGCCAACGATCCCGTGCCGCCGGACTTGGCGGCTCCAGACGGGATGCTCAGCGGCCTGTCGCCGCGCGAACATGACGTGCTGCGGCTGCTCGCGGCCGGGCGCTCGAATCGCGACATCGCCACCGAACTGTTCATCAGCCATCGCACCGTCGAAACGCATGTCGCCCGCATCCTCGCGAAGCTCAGCGTCGAGTCGCGCGCCGCCGCCGCGATCTGGGCCATCCAGCGAGGGGTGCACCTGACGTTCGCTCCTGCAATCGATTCAGTGGAACTACGTACGGCTCACAGCGCGTGAATCAGTGATTTCGTGGACGCGCGCGACTCGCAACAAGCGCAGGATGTCTCCAGTTCTCTCCGTCATCGCAATTCATATCGAAGGAGGCTCCGCATGGCAGCGACCATGACGACGCAACCGACCACCCTTCCCGGCGTGGCCGCCTGGAACGAACTGCGGCGTGGCTACAAGCTCGATGTCCCGGAGTACTACAACTTCGCCGTCGACTGCATCGGTGGCTTCGCCGCCGATCCCACCCACATCGCGATTCAGCACCTCGCGCTTGATGGCAGCGAGCAGACGATCACGTTTGCCGATCTCGCGGTGCGTAGCGATCGGATCGCCTCCGCGCTGCGCCAGCGTGGCATCGAGCCGGGCGATCGGGTCATGCTCCTCCTGCCGCGCATCCCCGAGTGGATCGAGGCGCTCCTGGCGCGATGAAGCTCGGCGCGATCGCCGTTCCCGGCCCGTCCTACTGATGGCCGGTGATCTCCGATCCCGAATCCAGGGTTCGGGCGCGAAAGCGGTCATCACCTATGACGAGGTTGCCGAGCGCGTCGATCAGATCGCGGCAGCCTGCCCGACCCTCGATCTTCCAATCATCGTCGGTGAGGAGCGTGTCGGCTGGGAGAGCTATGAGGCCGCGCTTGCCGGAGCGCCGGTCGAGTTCCAGCCGGTACGCACGCGCAGTGCTGACCCTGCCTGATCTACTTCACGTCCGGCACCACTGGCGAGCCGAAGATGATCCTGCAATCGCACGCGTTGCCACTGGGCTGCGCCGTCCTCGGCGACGCCTGGAGTGATCTGGCACAGGGTGACCTGCACTGGTGGCTCTCGGACACTGGCTGGGCGACGGCCGTCCTGAGCGTCTTCGTGAGCTGGTCGATTGGCGCTCCGCTCTTCCTCCAGGACGCGCGCGGCAAGTTCAGTCCCCGCCAGACTCTGAGACGTCTCGAACGGTATCCGATCGGATCATTCTTCGCGTCCGCCGACGGTCTATCGCATGCTGCTCCTCGAAGACCTCGCTGGATTTACGCCGAGTGCGCTCCAGCTCTGCCTCAGCGCTGGTGAGCCGTTGAATCCCGAGGTCGAGTCGGCCTGGCGGGCAACGACCGGTTGACGATCCGCGAGCTGTATGGGCAGACGGAAACCGGCATCCTTGCCGGTAGCATGCTGCCGCTGCCGGTGCGGCCTGGCTCGATGGGCAAGCCGATCACTGGCTACGATGTCGCGGTCATTGATGACGATGGACACGACCTGCCACCGGATGTGGAAGGCTATATCGCTGTCCGTATCCGGCCCGTGCGGCCACCAAGCCTCTTCCTGGGATACTGGGATGATCCGGAGCGCACTGAGCGAGTTCTCGGCGGCGACTGGTACAACACCGGCGACCGTGCCACGCGCGACGCGGATGGTTATCTGCGGTTCGCGGGCCGCGCCGACGACATGATCAACAGTGGCGCGTATCGCATTGGCCCGTTCGAGGTCGAGAGCGTGCTGCAGGAGCATCCGGCAGTCGCCGAATCGGCGGTGGTCGGCAGTCCGGATCCGATCCGCGGCCAGATCGTCAAGGCGTTCGTCATCCTCGTGCCGGGAATCGAGCCGTCTGATGCGCTGGTGGCTGACATTCAGGCATTCGTTCGGCAGCAGACGGCGCCCTACAAGTACCCGCGTGAGATCGAGTTCGTCACCGACCTGCCGAAGACGATCAGCGGGAAGATCCGCCGCGTGGAGCTGCGCGAGCGTGAGATCGCGCGTCAAGGCCGAAGCCGGTAACTCCCCGGCGAGAGGCTGATCCCGCCCCATCGCGCTCCCGGCAGGGGCAGTGTCTCTACCGGGAGCGCAATAGCGAATCTGCGCTGATCGTCCATCCCACGTACACGAACCTGCACGCTAAGCGTGCGCTAAGCCATCAAGGCGCATGATCGCGCCTCTGGCGCTGGTTCGGCCGGTAGCTGCTCGGTTGCATCGACGATCTCACGCGGACTCGAAGGGAGGTTGACGGTATGACATCGACACCATCGATCCGCGCTCCGTCGCAGGGCGGAATGCGGTTGCTGCTGGCACTCTGCGCCGTCGTGTTCCTCGCGACTTTGAACCAACTGATGCTGTGGCCGTTCTACGTCGACGTGGCGGATGACTTTGACACGTCAGTTCCGCTGATCGGCCAGACAACGACGCTCGCGATGCTGGTCAGCGCCGCGCTCGGCGTGGTCATCGGTCCGCTCGCTGACCACTACGGCCACCGGCGGACGCTGCTGCTGAGTGTCGCAGGCATTGTCATCAGTGCCGTTGGAACCGCGTTGTCAACGTCATTCGTTACGCTCATCATTGCCCGGCTGCTGAGCGGGGTGAGCGCTGGAGTCGCGACAAGTGTTGTGCTGGCCGTTGCTGGAACGCGCTACGCTGGAGAGGCACGACGCAAGGCGATGAGCTGGACGATTGCGGCGATAGCTGCGCCGACGATTGGTGGCATCCCGATTATCGCCGCGCTGGGGGAACTGGTTGGCTGGCGCTGGTCGTTCGCCCTCGTCAGTGTGATCTCTATGGGTGGCGGCGTCCTGTTGCGTCTCGTGCTCCCGGTTGATCCGCCGGTCGGCGTCGAACCGTTCCGCGTAGGCTCCGTCCTGATGGCCTATCGCCCGTTCGTCGGGCATCGAACGACGCTGACGCTGTTCGCCGGTAATGCCCTGCGCGCCATCGCCTGGTTTGGGATGCTGACCTATTTCGGAGCCTTCTGGGTAGACGGAAAGGGGCTGTCGGTCAGTGGCAGCGGGCTGATGCTGATGATCGGTGGAACCGGCTACTTCACGGGCAGCCTGGCGACTGGTGGGCGACTGGGACGCTTCGATCAGCGGCTGCTCTTCGCTGCCACGACGGGAACCTCGATCATGCTGCTGGGCTTGCTCTACACGCTGCCGGTTGGGCCTGCGATGCTGGCGTTGCCCCTGTTTGTCGCCGGCTTCCTGGGTGCATCTGGCTTGGTTGCGCTCTCGACGCTGCTGATCAGCGAGACGCCGGCCGCGCCCGCCACGACGATGGCGCTGAATAGTGCGGTCTTCAGCCTGGGCAGTGCATTCGGCGCGATGGTCGGGGGCGGTCTGCTGGCTATCGGCGGCTACGGCGCGCTGGGTAGCGGGTTGACGGCCTTTGGGATCGCCTCCGCGCTCGTCATCTGGCAGCCATGGCATGTTGCCGGCCCGCATGCTGCCGGAAGTGGTCGGCGACTTCGGTGACACAGCAGGCGGCAGCGACCCGCGACCAGTTCAAGAAAGGATGTGACCGTGCCATACGCATCCAACGGAGCTGTCCGGATTCACTACGTCATCGAGGGCGCGGGTCCACCGCTGCTCCTGCATCACGGTTTCACCGGCAGCAGCCGAGACTGGGAGACGTTCGGCGTTGTTGCCGTACTCAGGGACAGCTATCAATTGATCATGCTCGATGCCCGTGGTCACGGCGCGAGCGATAAGCCGCACGATCCCAGTGCATACACGCGCTGAGGACCGCGTCGGTGATGTCCTTGCCGTTCTTGACGATCTGGGGATCGAGCGCGCCCACTACTATGGCTATTCCTATGGCGGGATGATGGGCTGGGCGCTTGGAACGCACGCGCCTGAGCGTTTCGTCTCAATGGCGATCGGTGGCGCGCATCCCTATGCTGTCGCGGACGCGGTCTGGGCGCGACTCGACCGGATGCGCGCCTACCTGAGTGAGGGCATGGAGTCCTACGTTGCATGGCGCGAGAGCCAGATCGGGCCGTGGCCGCCGGACGTTTCGAGAACGGGTGCTGGCGAACGACGCCCAGGCACTGGCGGCGGTGCTGATCGCCGCGCCTGAGCAGGAGCGCGCGGGCGGTCTCGGCGATGGGCTGTCAGGGATGACGATGCCAGTGCTGGTGCTCAGTGGCGATGACGACGAACTGTACGCCGGGTCACAGGCACGGCGAGCCGCGAGCGAACTGGCCGATGCCAGCTTCGTCGAGATCGCCGACGCCGACCACGGCAAGCTCTACCTGCGCAGTGATCTGATCGTGCCGCACCTCACGGCATTTCTCTCGCGGGTGACGACGGAATCGTCCGCCCTCGCGCAGAGGTAAACCGCGTTGATGGTGATTCGGGGGCACGGCGTTCCGGATAGAGTTCCTCTGCTGTTGGCCCCGTCACGTGTTGCGCATCACGTCCGGCCTGTGACCCAGTCGTAGCGTGGGTCGTCGTCGACGACCGGGCCGCTGGAGCGGGAGCCGACGCCGGAGCCGCCGTCGACGCTCCAGACGGCGCCGGTGACGTAGCTGGCCGCGTCGGAGGCCAGGAAGAGGACGACAGACGCGACCTCGTCGGGTTCGCCGGGACGCGCCAGTGGCAGGTTCGGGATGCGCTCCCCGAGCCGCTGGGCCATGTCCGGCGGGAGTGGTTTGGGCTGGGTGTCGATCAGGCCGGGGCTGACGACGTTGACGAGGATGTTGTGCGGCGAGAGTTCGATCGCGGCCACGCGTGAGAACGATCTCGGTCGCGGCCCGGCTCGATGCGTAGGCGGCCGCGCCGGCCGAGCCGCGCGTCGCGACACCGGACGAGAAGTTGACGATCCGGCCGCCATTGCCGGCGGCGATCATCGCCTTTCCGGCGGCGCGCGTCATCAGGAACGTGCCGCGCGTGTTGACGGCGTAGACCGTGTCCCAGACCTCGACCCGCTCGTCGAAGAGCGAGGCATGCGGCGCGACGGCCGCGTTGTTGACGCAGACATCCAGCTTGCCGAAGCGCCCGACGGCAGCGTCGACGATGCTGTTCGCGCCATCCTCGGTGCTGACATCGGCGACCAGCGACGCGACCCGCGCCGGGTCGAGGTCGCGGCAGGTCTCGGCCAGCCCCTCGGCGTCACGGTCGGCTGCCAGGACCGACGCGCCGGCCGCCGCGAAGCGTTCGACCATCACCCGCCCGATGCCGCGCGCGGCGCCGGTGACGATGACGGCCCGGCCGGAGAAATCGAACGTCACGCTCATGCGGATGCTCCGTTCGTTGTTCGGGAATCGGGGCTTGGGAACCGAGTGCGTCGTGTGTGACGATGGCTGTCATCCAGCCCTGATTCCCGATTCCCGATTCCCGTCGCCTCAGCGGCCCCCGGCCGCAGGACATCAGCCAGGCCGTCGCCGATCAGGCTGAGGGCGATGCCGGTGATGACGATCGCCGCGCCGGGGATCGCGCAGATCCACCAGTCAGTGACCATGTAGTCCTTGCCGGAGGAGATCATCGCGCCCCACTCGGGAGCCGGTGGCCGTTCGCCCAGGCCGAGGAAGCTCAGCGTTGCCAGCAGGCCGATGTAGGCGCCGATGTCGGCCATCGCGTAGATGATGCAGGGGGTGACGACGTTCGGGAACAGGTGCTGGCGCATCACGCGCCAGTCGTTACCGCCGATCGCCTTGGCGGCGATGACGTACTCCCTGTTCTTCTCGACCATGATCGAGCCTCGGATCAGGCGGGCATAGACGATCCAGGCAGACCAATCCGACCGCAAAGACCATGTTCCACAATCCTGGACCCAGCACGGCCACGAAGAAGATCACGAGCACCAGGAATGGAAACGCCTGGACGATATCGACCACGCGCATCAGGAATGAATCGGTCCAACGGCCATAGTAGCCGGAGATCGAGCCGAGCACGATGCCGAGACCCATCGGAATGATAACGGCGAGAAATCCGAACTTCAGGTCGATCCGCCCGCCATGCAGTACCCGCGAGTAGACATCGCGGCCAAAGTTGTCGGTGCCGAATGGATGCTCGAGGCTCGGTGCCTGAAGTGCGTTCCGGGGGTCCTGTTCGAGCGGGTCATAGGCGGTCAACCAGGGCGCCAGCAGCGCGGAGGCCACCAGTATGGTCAGGATTATCCCGCCGATGACCAGATTACGACTTGCCAGCAGCTTCCAGACGACGCCTCGCCGCCGTCGTTGCCTGTGCTCCACAGCCGCCAGCGTATCAGCGACGACGGCATCGGCGGGTGCCACGTCCGCGGCTCTTCGTACGGCCATCCTGCTACCCCAATCGCACGCGCGGATCGATGAACGAGTAGATAATGTCGGTGAGCAGATTGACCAGCACCACCAGCATCGCGACGACCATCACTGCCGCCTGAACGGTGGCGTAGTCGCGCGCGCCGATCGCATCGACCAGCATCGCGCCCGCGCCCGGCAAGGCAAACACCTTTTCAGTGACGACCGTCCCGCCGATGATCGCGCCGACGCTGATGCCGAGCAGCGTCACGGTCGGTATGAGCGCGTTGCGTAGCACGTGCCTGGTAATCACCGTCCGTTCCGCCAGGCCCTTGGAGCGCGCCGTCTTGACGTAGTCAGAGGTCATCGCCTCCAGGATACTCGTGCGCAGAGTGCGGATCAGAATCGGCGAGATCCCGAGCGCGAGCGTCAGCCCCGGCAGGAACAGATGATGCACGTGTTCGATAAACGTCTCACCATAGCCGGAAGTCGGGAAGAGATCCACCTTGATGCTCAAGAGGATGATGATCAGGATGCCGGTATAGAACGTCGGCATCAGCAGCGTCACCATCAGGGTCGAGCGCACGATATTGTCGAGGATACTGTCTTTCTTCAGCGCCGCCAGCATGCCGAGCGGTAGCGAGATCGCAGTCGTCAGCACCAGCGTCATCAGCATCACTGACAGCGATACTTTCAAGCGGTCCCAGAGGATACTCTCGACCGGCACGCGGTATTGGGTCGAATCGCCCAGATTGAGCTGCACGAGTTCGCGCATGTAGTAGAGATACTGCATATAGATCGGTTCGTTCAGCCCCAACTTCTCACGGAACAACGCGATCTTTTCGTCGGTCGCTTTGTCCCCGAGCATGGTCAAGGCCGGATCACCTGGGATAGCACGGATCAACACGAAGGTGATCACCGTGATGCCGAAGATGACGGGGATCATCTGGACGAGCCGTCGTAGGATGTATTGTCCTCGTGACATGTGCAGTTCCTTTGAGCCGTCAGCTATCAGCCATCAGATGTCAGCCAATATCAGGGTGTCGGACGGGTCGTCCCTGTTGATATCGGCCAACATGCTGATAGCTGACGGCTGATAGCTGACTACCTACTCCTCGATATACATGTCCCGGAAGTACCACGGGCCGAGCGGATTCTGATGGTAGCCCTTGATGCGCTGGTTGACCGCGACGACGTACGGGATGTTGAACAGGAAGAACAGCGGACCGTCCAGCCAGCGTGCCTGGACCTCGTAGTAGAGCTCGCGCCGTTTGTCCTCGTCGGTTTCGCCGCGAGCCTCGACAACCATGGCTGCTGCCTCCTCGTCGAGGTAGCCGGTGCGGCCGTTGTACGACGAGTCCGGAATCACGTAGTATGACAGGATCTGGTCCGGGTCGATCATGTCGTTCGTCCAGCCACCGAGGCGCATGTCGTAGTCCCCATCGGTGTTGCGCTGGGCCGCCACCGCGCTCTCCAGCGGCGTGATGAGCATGTTGAAGTTGATCTCCGCCCACATCGCCTGCAGCGAAGTCGCGAGCGCCTCCTGCTGCGCGTTGCCGGTGATGATCTGCATCTCACCTTCGCCACCGTCCGGATACTCAGACGCCGCCAGGAACTCCCGCGCCTTGTCGAGGTCGAAATCCGGCGACACCTGATCGGGGTTCCAGAACATTGCCCCGACACGGTAGGACGCCGTTGGACGGCACGGCAATGCCGAACTGCACCGTGTCGATCAACGTCTGGTAGTCGATCGCGTGCGCCATCGCCTTGCGGAAGTTGAGGTCAGCGAACGGCGGTCGCGGCTCGAGAGGCTGGTCGATCCCGTGGTAGTGGGTGTTGACGCGGGCGAAGTAGCTGTAGGCGGCCGGGGAGATGATCACCTGCAGGTTATCATCCCCTTGCAACTCTTCGACGCGGTTGAATGGGATGGCCGTCTGGCCGATCACGCCGTCGACATCGCCGCCCTGCAATTGCAGGATCATGCTGTTGGAGTCCGCCACGGTCCGCAGAATGATCTCGTCGAGGTAGGGCAAGCCCTCATCCCAGTAGTACTCGTTCTTCGTGAGGACCGTCTGGACGGTCGGCTGCCACTCGGTAATCGCGTACGGCCCGGTCCCGCCGGAGACTCCGGTCGTGATCGCCAGGCCCCCAAAGAGGGTCGCATCGGACTCGGTCGCGTTGGCGTCGAAGAACGCCTTCGAGATGATGCCGGCATTGAACATCGCGAGCGCGGCGAAGAGCGGCATGTACGGCTCCGACAGGTTGATCACGATCGTCGCGTCGTCTGGCGCGGTGATCTCCTGCTGCCTGGGCCAGAGAAAACGACCAGGGGCTCGTCTCGGTGTCGCGGGCGCGCTCGAGCGAGAAGATGATGTCGTCAGTTGTCAAGTCGGTGCCGTCGGAGAACTTGACTCCCGGGCGAAGGTTGAACGTCGCGGTCAGTGCGTCTTCGGTGATCTCCCACGACTCGGCCAGACCTGGGTCGATGCCAGAGGCATCCTCGTTGGCCTTCACCAGCGTCTCGTAGACGCTGAAGAGGACCCAGATGATGTCGTTGTCGTCGCTGAGAACCGGGTCGTAGGTGCCGTTGCTGGCGTCACCCTCACGCAGGAAGACGACGCTGCCGCCCGGTACGCCGACCCCGGCCGATGGCTCGGTTGCGGCGGTCGTTGGTTCCGCGGCCTCGGTGGCGGCCCCGGTCGCCTCCGGCGAGGCGGCCGTCACTGGGGTCGAGGTTGGGACCGGAGCCACGATCTGAATCGTTGGGGTTGTTTCTGGCGAGGCGGCTCCTCCAGCCTCGGTCGGTGTTGGATCGGCGTCGTCATCGTCGTCGTCTCCGCCGCAGGCGGCCAGGAGTGTGCCGAGGGCCGGGACGGTCATCCCAAACAGGGCAGCCCGTCTGACGAAGTCACGCCGGCTCAGCGAGCCGCTGGTCAGGGACTTCTGGAAATCTTCCATGGATCGTGTCCTCCTGTGCCATTCCGCCATCCGCAATAGGAGCGAACCTGTCCATGCCCTGAGCCGATGTCCCTCACCGATCCGCGCATTGAGCGTGTCGGGCTGGCAAGCAGTTGGCGGACTGCTGCCAGTGTCGAACATGCGTTAACGGCGATTGATCCTTGCTCGCCCGACGAGGGGATCAGGAGCTACGGTCGTGCGTATGGTACAGATTGCCGTTGGATCAACATCCGTGCGCGTTAGATGCGACACTACATTCTGCTGGTCAAGGGGCCAATGAAAACGCATCGTACGCGGCTGTGAATGCAATGTCAATCTATTTTGCGCGACGATTCTGCACCGCTACGTCGCTGAATGAGCGAAGCAATCGATCAGAGCGTCAAGCTGGGTGGCCTTCCCGACCAGCGGCTCAGCACGTTCGGGGACAGCGAGCCAGGCCGGGAAGGGCGGCGCGGTGTCTGAGTGGAGTTCGTACTGCGTCGAAACGCGCAGGGCATCGCGGGCGTCCTCGGTTGCCGTGACCTGTTCGCCGATGAGCCTGCGGGATCGCAGCGAGCGGTTGTGGCGCAGGTGGACCCAGGGCGGGGCAATCGCCATCCGGCGGTCGACCGACTCGTCGCGCGAGAATCGCCTGCCAGTCGCTGAGAAAGGCGTCGAATCGCTCCGTCTCACTCCAGCCGCCGATGATGTCCTGCATGCCGCATTCCAGTTCCGAGTCCTACGTTCCGAACTGAGCATGCCCTTAGGCATCGTCCGGCTTGACGCGACGCCGTGTCAAGCGACAATACCCCCATCACGCATGACACATGACGCGCAACAAGGAGCGAGACGGTGAAGACGTACGACGCGGTCATCATCGGTGGTGGACATAATGGATTGGTGGCGGCCTGCTACCTGGCGAAGGCGGGGTACGACGTCTGTGTCCTGGAACGCTACGGGACGGTTGGCGGCGCGGCCATCTCGGAGGAGATCGAGGGCGCGCCGGGGCACATCGCCTCGACCGGCTCGTACGTCCTCTCGCTGGCGCCGCAGAAGATCCTCAACGAGCTGGATGTCTGGGAGCATGGCGTCGAACTGATTCCACGGACGCCGAAGTCGTTCTCGCCGCTGCCGGATGGCGAGTCGGTCGTCTACTGGGAGGATCAGGACGAGTTCCTGAAAGAGGTCGCGCGCTTCTCGAAGGCCGATGCGGCGGCCTACCCGCACTATGACGCGATGGTCGAGCGGGCCTGCGAGATCATGGACCGCTTCATTCTCCGTCGCCCGCCGAGCTACGCCGAGTTCGCGGCCGCCTTCGACCAGCCGGGCGACAGCCACGTCTTCAAGATGATGATCCTCGGCTCGGTCGCCGACATCGCCGAGTACTACTTCGAGTCGGACATGATGCAGGGCAGCACCTGCGCGCTGGGGCTGATCGGCACGTTCCGCGGCCCGCGTGACGCCGGGACCGGCTACGTCAAGCTCTACCACTCGATGGGGATGGCGACCGGCAAGCGCGGCCACTGGGCCTATGTGCGCGGCGCGATGGGCAGCGTGACCCAGGCGCTGGCCAGCGTCGCGCGACTGGAGGGCGTCGAGATCCGGACCGGTGTCGAGGTCGCCAATGTGATCGTCCGTGATGGTGTTGCGGTCGGTGTCGCGCTGGCCGGTGGCGAAGAGGTCTACGGGAAGACCGTTCTCTCGAACGCCGACCCGAAGCGGACCTACCTCTCGCTGGTGGAGCGGTCGGATCTTCCGGACCAGTACGTGCGCGACATCGAGGCGATCCAGATCGAGTCGCCGGTGATGAAGCTCAACCTGGCCGTCGAGGAGCTGCCGCGCTACACGGCGCTGGATGGCCGCGACTACGCCTGGGGCCAGAACGGCGGCGTCCACATCGCGCCGTCGATCGACTACCTCCAGCGCGCCTACGAGGACGCCCGCAACGGCCGCCCCAGCGACTACCCGTTCTTCTCGGTCCACGCCCAGTCGGCCGTTGACCGGACGCTGGCGCCGGGTGACAAGCACACGATCTCGATCTTCACCCAGTACTACCCCTACGAGCTGGCCGAAGGGACGTGGGACGAGCGCCGGGATGAGATCGCCAAGCACGCGATCCACCGCTTCTCGGAGTACGCGCCGAACCTCGAGGGTGCCGTCATCGGGATGCAGGCGCTGGCCCCGCCCGACATCGAAGCCCGCTTCGGCCTGACCGGCGGCCACATCTTCCAGGGCGAGCTGGTCCCCGAGCAGGCCTTCGACATGCGCCCCGTCCCCGGCTCATCATCGTACGAAGGCCCGATCCGCGGCCTCTACCTCTGCGGCTCCGGCGCCTGGCCGGGCGGCTGCGTGATGGGCGCGCCGGGCCACAACGCAGCGCATGAGGTGATCGAGAATCTCGCGCGGGCGGCACGGTAGTGAAGCAATCTGACTCGGAACGATCGTGTCAACGTTGCGCTGAGCAAGATCACCTGGTTGGCGAGTGCTTCGCTGCTTGCTTCACGAATGACATGCAGTATTGCGTTGCGTGCCCCGCCGATATTGTGCTGACCGATCGAGTTCGGCAAGATAATGAGACCGGCGTGGTGGACCCTCATCGACCCATTGGTGTGCCAGTTTTGGCAACTGTTCGCATCGCGTGAGATCAGCTCTTTGCCTGCGGCAGTCGTCGCAGCCAGGACGATGTCGTCGCCGATTGTTCTCAGGTCCTGTCCTCGCCACCGGGAGATGTGAACAACATCAACCCCAGATCGCTCCAGCGCTTCGGCGAGAGCGGTCTGAAGATGTTCATCTAGCGCTACAGGTGGCATTACGGCACGGCGATGATGTTGTCGGCTGGCAGCGTTTCCAGCAGTCGCGCTTCAGCAGCCTCGTGCTCAGCAATGTCACGCTCAATCTCTTCAGGAAATGCGCGAATATAGTCAAGCGACACTACGACTGCGTTTGCGGGAATGCCGTAATGATCCACGATCGACTGGATGTCCTCGTTCACCTCGCGAGCGAGTTGAGCAAGGAAGTAGACTGGAACGCGGATGCCCGGCACCATAGCCTGATGGCCAGTGTCCGTGTCGCGAAAGTGGATACCGGGGAAGTCCCGTTGCCGCAGTGCCTCCTCGATCAGTGTGGCGGCAGTGTCGTCAGGTGTCTGGTTCATTTCGCGGGCGACCTGGTGCAGGCGGTACAGGCGCTCATCGTCCATCTCGATGCTGATTGTGCTCATACCGCCTCGCCTTCGAGCCGCCCGTATGCATCAATGTACGCCTGATTCTACCGGCACGATCCAGTCGACGCTATCGTGGTCCGGGCAGGCAGGTGTGTCGATTATTGCAGATTGCTGCCGGAAGCCACGACGTGGGCAGAGCTACCGGCAGGTGATCGACGCGATGCGCGACTTCTTGAGCGACCTCGCCGCTGCCTGGGATGGCACGACGGTCGTTGTCATCGCCCACTCGGCCAACAAGTGGGCGCTGGACTGCCTGCTCTGCGGGAGCAGGATTGAGGATCTCGTTGATGCGCCATTCGGCTGGCAGGAGGGTAGGCGCTATCCGCTTCCTACCGGTTGGAACGTTGATCTTAGGTAAGCAGGGTTTCTGCGCCAGTACAATCCGCTCGCTCTATACTGCGACGCATGGAACTGCTCGAACGCACGTCGTCGCCGGGTGATCTGCCCGACGGTGGGGGACGTCTCGTCTTCCTGGGTGGTGAGGCCGGGGTTGGGAAGACGGTGCTGGTCGATGCGTTCTGCGGGCGTGTTGGCGCGACAGTCCGCGTATTGCTCGGAGGCTGCAACCCGCTCCCGACGCCGCGTCCGCTCGGGCCGCTGGCCGACATCGCGGCCGGCCTGGGTGGCGACATTGCACGGTTGATGGCGGAGCAGGCTGGGTGTGACCTCATCTTCCGGGCTGCCCTCGACTCGCTGGCCAGGCGGCAATTGGAGCTGGTCGTCTTCGAGGATGTTCACTGGGCGGACGAGGCGACGATCGATCTGCTGCGTTACCTCGGACGGCGGATCGGCGGATCGGCGGGACACGGGCACTGCTGGTCGCGATCTGAGGCGACGATGAGGTCGGGCCGCGTCACCCGTTGCGGGTCGTGCTTGCGATCTTTACCCAGCTCGGCGCGGGGCGATGGCCGGCGTCGTCACCCCAGGCTGCGCGAGCTTGGTGCGCGCGGCGTCCAGCGCTGGCCGCGCCCCTCGACACGTTCGAATCCGGCCGGCCTGACGCGACGCGAGCTGGAGGTGCTGCAGCACCTTTCCGCCGGTCTGCACAACACCCGAGATTGCCGACCGACTCTACCTCTCGCCGAAGATGGTCGAACGCCATGTCTCTTCGATCCTGGCCAAACTCGATGTCACGACCCGCACCGAAGCCGCCCGCCGGGCGAGTGAACTTGGTGTCCAACTCGACTGACGGTCAACCGCCGTGCACGCATGATTGCCGGCATGGGCAGTTGCATGGGTTGTTTGTCGGTCGTTGCGGAGTCGTTGCCGATATGATGTCGCGGCACTCGACGACAACGACCATACAGGTGAAGGAGGATCCCGTGGGACATGGGATGAGCACCGGCATCCATCTGCGTGCGGATGCCGAGCACTTCGCTGGCGCCGGGGGCGATGACATCCTGGTGCGTCTGGTAACTGAAGGGGACGACCCTGTCACGGTCGTAGAAGGCGTTTCCACCGATCTGGAATGGCTCCTGCCACATTCCCATCCATGGGACGAACTGACCTATGTGGTGGAAGGGACGATGGAGTTTCGTGTCGGAGATCAGCAGTTGACCGGTGGACCAGGGACGCTGGTGAGCCTGCCACACGGTGTCCCGCATTCCCTGCGCGTCACGGAAGACGTTGCCCGCTATCTGATGATCACGCTCGGCGCGCCGTCGTTGGACTTCCTCAAAGAAGTCGGCCAGATCTATGCCGAGGGGCCGAGCGTGGATCGGCTCGTCGCGGTTGCCCGCAAGCACGGAGTCGAGCCAGCCTTCGAGACCGAGTGATTTGGCTGTGTCCGCGCGATCGCACGCACGTCTCGGTCGTGACCGTCCGGGACGACCTGTCGATCTCGCCGTTACCTCCGAGGTAATCGTTCGCGCGAACTCGATGGCGTATCGTCGCCTCATGGCACGGTACCCGGTGGTCCGGGTGTCGCGAAGGAGGTGACGGAATGGACACAATCTTTAACACCGGCTGGCTGCACTATCTGGGAATTGGTGTCATGCTCTACGGAATCACCCTGTTCCGGCGCGGGCTGTGGGGTGGGGCGAACGGCGAGCGCGGTCTGGTCCGGCGGGGCGTCGCGATGCTGGAACGGCTGGAAGGCTGGCGGCTGACGCTGGTCGGGCTGACGTTGACCGGTCTCGGAGCGGCCTGGTTCTGGGACCTGCGCTGGCTGCTGGTCCTGACGCTGGGGATCGGCTTCGCGGAGCTGCACGAGACGAGCCATATCCTGAAAGCCTGGCGCTGGGACGGCGGGGGCACGCACAAGCAGGCTTCGACGCCCCCAACCTGCGGGTAGCCGCTCGTCAATCTGCGTGGCTCTCCCAATGTGGGGATGCGGGAGGAGGGGCGATGATCGTCGTCGTGGGAAGTTGGCCCACGACGATGGGACTCGACGAGGAGGCACGCGATGCCACGCTACATGGTGGAGCGGACATTTGGCGACGGGCTCCATACCCCAGTCAACGACGATGGAGCGGCCGTCTGCATGTCAGCCAGTCAGCCAACAGACTGTTGGCCGACTGGCTGACGGCTGATAACTGACGGCTGACTGGCTACGGCTTGATGTTCACGTTCGTGCGGAACAGGTTGGTTGGGTCGTAGGTGCGCTTGACCTCGACGAGGCGGTCGTGGTTCAAGCGGTAGGCGAGCTCGGCCAGCTTGTTGTTCTCCTCGGCGAAGCCGGCGAAGTTCAGGTAGACGCCTGCGCCCGTCTCCTCCTGGATCTCGGACCAGACGCGGCGCGTCCAGCCGATCATCTCGTCGGACTTGAACGGATCGGTCCAGGTCGCGTCGATGCTGAGGTTGTAGAGGGCGGAGCGGTTGCCGTAGGCGGTTGCGTCCTCCGGGACGCGACCGATCGCGCCACCGAGGTAGCGCAGTGCGATCAGCGTCTGCGGCGTTGGCCGCTCGTAGCTGACGCGCAGGACGGCGTCGATGCCGCCGTTGTCGAGCGACGGGAGCGTCACCGACTTCCAGTAGTTCAGGAGGCCGTTCGGGAAGAGTGGATCCGACGCGGCCTGCACCATTGTGTAGGGTGCGACACCGCTCTGGTCGGCAATCGGCGTCGCCAGTTCGCGCAGTGGCTTGAGGATGCGCTCGCCTTCCTCGGCCGGGCCGGCGTACATCCCGGCGATGAAGACGATCGGCATGCCAACCATCTCGGCCGGAACGTCCGGCAAGGCCGGCATCCCCCAGACGTAGAAGTCGGGCGTGACCTCGTCCGGCGCCTGCTCGCTGTAGCTTGCGCCAGCCGTGCAGAATCTGCTCGACATCGTCGAGCGAGTAGATCGTGCTGACGAAGGCGACCTCCGGGCCGATCTCGTGGAGGCGGAACTCGAACGACGTGACGACGCCGAAGTTGCCGCCGCCGCCACGCAGCCCCCAGAGGAGGTCGCTGTTCTCGGTCTCGCTGGCACGGACGACCGAGCCGTCGGCCAGGACGACCTCGGCGCCGATCAGGTTGTCGCAGGCCAGGCCGTACTTGCGGCGGGTGTAGCTCATTCCACCACCGAGCGTGAAGCCGGCGATGCCGGTCGTCGAGACCTGCCCGCCTGGTGTCGCAAGACCGTGTAGCTGCGTCTCGTAGTCGAGGTCGCCCCAGTTGGCGCCCGGCTGGACGCGGGCGATCTTGGCGGCCGGATCGACCTGGACGGCGCGCATGGCCGAGAGGTCGAGCATCAACGCGCCGTCGGCGATGGCGTTGCCGGCGACATTGTGGCCGTTGCCGCGAACCGTCAGCAGGATGTCGTTCTGGCGGGCGAAGCGGACGGTCGCGGCGACATCGGCGGTGCCGGTGGCGCGGACGATCAGGGCCGGGTACTTGTCGATCATCCCGTTCCAGACCTTGCGGGTCTCGTCGTAGCCGGCGTCGCCGGGGCGGATGACCTGGCCGCGAATCGAGGTGATGAAGGCTTCGAGTGCCTCGTCGGCGATGATGATCTGCTCGCCGGTCGTGGAGGTTGCGCGTTCTGCGATCGACATCGATCGGTTTCCTTTCTGGCCGCGCGCCAGTGCGCGGTGTTCAAGTGAGTTCGGTAGAGGCGCGGCGGTCTTGACCGCCGCGCCGCGCGGGTTACTGCGCCAGCATCGTCCAGGTCAGGTCGAAGCCGACGAAGAACGTGTCATCATCGCGATCTGCGAACTGAAATGTCT
Source organism: uncultured Chloroflexia bacterium (assembly GCA_963763325.1). Lineage (GTDB taxonomy): Bacteria > Chloroflexota > Chloroflexia > Thermomicrobiales > CFX8 > JBBECJ01. Next base: position 94,188 of record CAVXOL010000005.1, on the reverse strand, counting down.
GGTCGCCGACGGTGATCGTGCCGCGCGCCTGCGCTGGGCGGTCGATCTGGGTCTCCTCCTGGAGGACCGGCACGTCCTCGCCAGTCGCGGGGTCGACGACGTTGATCTCGTCGCTGAACTGGTGGGTTGTCCGCGGGCCAGTCGGGGTCCACATGATGGCGAACGAGACCGGAATCTCGTCGCCGGTGACGTTGGTGACCACGGCCTGGCCGCTGACCGAGGCGCCACTCAGGTGGTCGTTGACGCTCACGTTCAGCTGGTCCGTGTTGAGCTCGACGTTTATGATCACGGTGTCCTGGCAGGTGTTCACCTGGTACGCGCCGAACGAAACGACGTGATAGCCGCTGGCGGAGCCGTCATTCGATGCCTGTTGCTGGTTGGAGACTCCCAGGAAGATCTCCGTCGTCAGGCATCGGTTCGCGTAGTGGACGAGTGTGACGGCGCTCCGCGATCTCTCGGTGTGGATGACGTTCTCCGGCAATCCTGTCGGTTGGCCCGCGCTGGCAAGTGATGGCGTCAGCAGCGTGATGGCAACCATCGACATGGCAGCGATGGTGATGAGTCGGCGTCGCATGGCAGGTTCCCCTTCCGCGGTTGATGCGAGTGGTTACTCGGCCTTGATCGTCCAGGTGGCGTCGAAGCCGTACATCAGCGTGTTGTGGTCTCGGGCAAAGAGCGGGAAGACCTGGTCGCCAACCTTCAGGACGCCCATCGCGATGGCCTGGCGATCGATGTCGGTGCTGGTCGAGATGGCCGCGACCTGCTCGCCGGTCGTTGGCAGGTACGTCATGAACTCCTGAGTCATCGTCTCTGAGTTGACGCGCCCGGCCGGCACCCAGAAGATGTTGAGCTTGACCGGGACCTCACTGTTGTCGCCGACGTAGTTGTTTGCCATCGCTTCGCCGCGCATTCGTGCGCCGATCAGCTTCTGGCTGACCTCCACGTCGAAGTCCTCAGCGTAGAACTCGATCCCAATTACCGGCTCCTCGGTGCAGGTGTTGTAGGAGTCGATGTAGAGTCCGGCGATGGTGTCATCGTAGACGGAGCCGTCCATCCAGTCCTGATGGTTGATCTGGGTGAAGATGTGGATGTGGGTCTCGATACAGCCGCGTGTGAACTCGAACTCGGCTCGGGCGCTGCGCAGGGTTTCATCGAGGATGACGCCCTCGGGCAGCTCGGCGGCGGACGCGAACGATGGGATCAGCAGGGTGATGGCCGTCATGGCCACCGCGAAGAGCGTCAGGAATCGTCGACGCATGGTGAATCCTCCTTGATTCAGGCATCTCGCATCGTGGTGGCGAAACACTGCCACCTGACTGGTTGTTCTTAGGGTCTTTCCGGCGGGGTTTGGGACTTTAGAAGATGATGCCCTCCTTCCACGGACTCAGCTGATAGCTGCCCAGACCGGTGAAGAGATCGTCCTCGATGGCGCGGCCACCGTTGACGAAGCTCATCGCCCGGTAGAAGGTCTGGGTCCCGAGGAGTGTGCGGAGAAGGTGTTCCGGCAGGTTTGCGATCGCGTCGTAGCCGGGGAGTTGCGTCCGGTGGCAACTGATCGCTTCCCAGACCTGCTGCCAGTAGTCGGTCGTGTCGAGGTTGGTCGTGATGGCCCAGTCCGGCCATGTCACGGAGCGTCGCTCGACGCCGTCGATCTCCATCACGAGATCGCCGAACGCTTCCTGGTAGATGGCGTTCGTCTGCGCGAGGCAGACCAGGTGATAGAGCTTCTGGACCTGATGCGGGTATGAGCCGATCGGGGAGAAGTCGCGGTCAGCCGCGGCCATGATGGCGGTCGTCGTGAGTTGCGAGATGGCGATGTGGTCGGGATGGCCGTACGCGCCGTCGGGGCCGAAGGTCAGGACGACGTCCGGACGGACATCGCGGATGTGGGTAACGATCCGGGCAATCGCATCGGCCGGTGGGACCTGATCCAGATCGCCATCGAAGTAGTCGAGGAATCGAACCGAGCGGAGACCGAGGACAGCGGCGGCATTGTGCAGCTCCTGTTCTCGAATCCGGCCAAGCTCGAACGGACCGGGGTAGTCATCGGGAGGGCCGAACCAGCCTCGTTCGCCACGCGTGGCGCAGACAAGGTGCGTTTCGACGCTTTCACTCGCGTACTTCGCGAGGGTACCGCCGAACCCGAGCGACTCATCGTCGGGGTGGGCGAGAATTGCGAGCAGCTTCAACGGTGCTGCGGTCATGGCACGTTCCTCCGCGTACTGCCGGCGACTGCATCGTCGCGGGCATCCATTGCCAACGTTGCTCAGGATAGAGGTTCCAGGCTCGCGTGCCATCGCGGAATATACGTATTCACGGATGGGTGCGGGTCGGTGCAGGCGGGTGGGTAGAAGTGCTCAGTCAAGCGGTTAGAGACGGGTTGGGATCGCGATCGATGGCCAGAACGTCGTCAGGAAGCGAGGAGCAGGTAGAGGATGACAACCGCGACCGCGAGCAGGACGACTCCGTGGACGGCAATGATCGAGCGCACCCAGAGGGTTTGGAACCAGGTCGAAACGGCGGCCTGGAACGGGGCGGTCGAGAGGGAATAGGGTTCAATCGCGGGTTCTGCCGATTGTGACGAGCGGCGGACGGCGTCGTAGAGGTTCCGAAAGAGCCGCTCCTGACGCAGGTAGTAGGCATCGAGTCCCCAGAATGCGATACCGGGCAGGATGGCGATGGCGGCGAAGAGTGGCTTGGTATCGTTCGCGGCAAGCGCGAAAAGCCCGGCCGCCAGGGTGACGCTCCAGCCCTTGAGCAGGAACGAGTTGTTGGCCATTCGGTCGATGACGGACAGGATCATGTCGAGGTGCCGGACGACATCGTAGGCGACGGTGGTGTCCGTCTGTGCCGGATGGCTGTGCCTCCTGTGGCGGCGATCGCGTGCGATCCTACTCATGCAGGTATTGTCGCCTCTCCTCCGGCGTCAACTCGCGCGATACCCGCTCGCGGGCCATCCGTAGCAATTCGTCATCCGATGCAGCGAGCGCATCGAGGGAATAGGTTTCGAGCGGTATTGCGCCACGTGAGAACGCGCCGATCAGTATCCGTCCGTCGGGAGTGAACTGCTCTGTGTCGAAAGCCATTGGAAATGCTCTGATTGAACCTTCCCACCTCGCGACCGCTCGCGGTATCCCACAGACGCTCGGTTTCATCCTCGCTGCTTGTCAGGATCAACGAATTGTCCGGGCTGAACCGAATGCTCATCGATATCGCTGGAGTGGCCCACGAGCCTTGAGACGAGGGATTCGGTCTCGATATCCCATACCTCTACGACCGGCGTGTCGAAGAAGACTCTGGCGAGGAGCGTTTCCATCCGGGCTCACTGTGATGACATCGATCAGCCCATCCACGCTAGCTTCAGTGTCGACACGAGCCACACGTCGTCTCACTGGTTCGAAGCTGGGCATATCGTAAAACTCGATCGCGCCTTGGGACAATGCGATACAAATCTGTGACCCATCTGCCATGAACGCGAAGAACTCCACATAATCCAGGACTGGCTGAGACCTGATCGTCTGACCAGTGCGCGCATCCCATAGCTTGATCTCACGTGCGGCTCACCGTTGCGATGTACCGGCCATCAGGGCTGAGAATCCACCCATCGTGTCGCGACCGTGAATGATGCAAGTCGCTCACCTGTCGTTGCATCCCAAACCCGCAGTTCCCTGTTGAACACGTCATCAGACTGACTGTCGTTCTCGGTGAACGCCGAAACAATGATCTGACCATCATGACTGTACGCAATAGGTGAGTAACAGCCCTGACCACTGGCACAGTCGAGTCCCTCTGCAGCACGTGAATCGTCAGGATCTCGGTGACCCGAGGCGACATCCCACACGTGTAGCGTTCCGTCCAGGTCCGCAGTGGCGATACGGCTGCCATCTCCATTGTAGACCGCGTCCTGGGTGATTCCCGGCAATGCATGCAGTAGCTTCAGTCCATCCATACTCCAGAGGCGCACCAGATCGTCGTAGATCGTTGTCGCTACCGTTCTGGCCATCGGGGCCCATGGTCCAGGTTCCAACCAATGTGCTCCCGTCATTGATCGGGTTGACTCCAGATGGGCCGCCCGCCTGATGGGGCTGGCTGATGAGCACGTACTGCAACGCTTGCTGGGCCTCGCTCGTCGGCGTGAGTTCCAGTGCTTCAGCCAGTAACAGGAGTGCCAGTTCCGGGTCGGTGGCGGATATCGCCAGCGCGTCGTCGTGATCTCGCGGGAGCGCGCCTCGTCGCGGGCCAGTTGGGCCGCGTTACGCTCGTTCTCGGCCTCGTTGCGCTGAATGATGGCGATGATGGCTGTCAGGCTGATGAGCAGCAGCGCGACGGTCAGGCCGGCGATCGTCAGACGCAGGCGGCGTTGGCGTGCGTGTGTTTCCCGGTCGCGCATTCTTGCACTCGCGGAGAGAAAGGCATCCTCGAGGTCGTTGAGATATCCCGGATGAGTCGCGTGCCAATCGAAGGCGGTCGCCAGCCGTGCGCCGCGATAGAGCAGACCTTCGTCGCGACCGTTGCGTTCCCAGTCGATGGCGGCTTCGGTCAACCGGCGATGGGTGCGCAGTCCAGTCCGATCCTCGTCGATCCACGCACGCAGACGTGGCCAGGCTCGGATGAGCGCCTCATGTGCAACGTCCAGTTCCTGCTCTCCGGTGACTTCATCGATGCCGGTCGTGAGCAGGCGGGCATCGATGAGTGGCCCGATGGCAGTCTCGAATTCGACCTGCGTCATGCTACGGTGGACGAGTTCGTCCATCCGGGCGCGGCGTCGAGTATCGACCGATCCATCTCCCGGCTGGGTCAGCCGCAGCAGTACGCCACGGACGATCTGCTGCTGCTCAGCATTCAGGGTCCCGAAGAGAGTCTCGGCGCGCTGGGCAATCGCTCCCTGAACGGCGCCGGCGTCACGGTAGGCTTCGAGGGTGAGCAGGTTGCCGAGGCGGCGCTCCCAGAGTTCCAGCAGGGCGTGTTCCAGCAGTGGCAGGCTGCCTGGTTGGCCGTCGACATCGTCGAGGATCGTCTCGGTCAGCCCCTGTTCCAGTTCGAGGCCGACGAGACGGGCCGGTTGTTCAATGACCTGGCGCATCCCGTCGAGCGAGAGTGGGCTGACGAGGTACTGATGGGCGGCAAACTGGGCCGCCAGTTCGGGCCATCGGGCGGTCTGCGCGTAGAAGTCGGCCCGCATTGTGAGGATGACGATCGTTCGCCCACCGGCGGCAGTTGCGGCGTGGAGGAGGTTGCCGACGAAGGCAGAACGTTCGCGCTCGTCGTGACAGAGGGTGAAGATCTCCTCGAACTGATCGACGACCCATATCAGCCGATCCGTCGCGTCGTTCCTGGCCAGGATGCGCATCCCGGCCAGATCGAGTGCGCGAGTGTCGTCCATCAATTCGTCGTGCAGCGAGGTGAGCGGGCGCTGGTGGTCGAGATGGCTTAATTGCGCGGCAAGCTCGGAGATCGGCCGGGTGCCCGGCTTGAAGATGCCGATTGTCCAGCCGTCATCAGCGGGACCAGCATTCAAGCGAAGAGCCGGCACGAGCCCGGCTCTGACGAGCGACGACTTGCCGACGCCGGAGGAGCCGAGGACAGCCAGGAAGCGCGTCTCTTTGAGCCGCTCGATCAGGCGCTGGATGTCGGCCTCGCGTCCGAAGAAGAACTCGGCCTGCTCTTCGTTGAACGTCTGGAGACCGCGGTACGGGCATACGCCCGCGACTGGCTCGACTGGTGCGGTCGGGCCGGTTGGGACACCCTTGATGGCGTTCATCAGCTGCTGGATGTCGCGAAGTCGGTCGACACCACGGCGCAGGTCGACCCAGGTGCGCGTGCTGAGGAAGGCGGGCAGCGTCGATGGGTCGAACGGCTCGGGGAGGCCGGGCAGGAGGACGAGGAAGACGCGAAAGCTGCGGTCCTTGACGGCACGGTTGACGGCGACCGACACCTCCTCGTTGACCCAGTCGCTGAGTCCCGACTGACCGATGCAGACAGCGCAACTGGCTGACGACATCAGCCCGGATTCGAGCTCGGGCCGCCATGCCTCACCCGGCACGAGCATCCACGAGTCGAGCCATGGCGCCAGCCCGGCTCGTTTGAGATGGATGGCGATGCGCTCGACAACTGGCTTGTCACGGCCGTTGTGCGACAGGAAGACATCAAACCGGCCGGTTGGGGCGATCGGCGCGAGTTGGCCCATCGCCGGTCTGGGCGAGTCAATGTTACTGGTTTCTGACGCGAGCGCCGGTGACTTCGATTCCATCGCAGTTGAGGTTCTCCTGTTCCGGTGCGAGAGGCGCAGCGTGGCGGAATTGTTAGCCCCGAAGCTGCTCTCACCAGATGCGTGGTGAACCTGAGGTGCGATCAGTGTAACGCCGCATGCCTCCTGGGACTAGAGGTCTGGCTGGTGTAACGGTTCGACAATGCGCTGCCCAGTGATTGCTCGCTCGGAGAGATGGTCGCGGACGAGGAGGGCGGCGGTGGCGCCGGCATCGCGACGAGGGCGGTGACGAGCAGGGTGAGGCGCATGGCGTCGCCGAAGGCGGCCTGGAGGTCGGGAGTAAGGGCCGCGATCTGGAGCTGGTCGGCGGGTGTGCCGATCGTTGGGAGGTGGTCGAAGCGGCCCTGACCGACGGCGTCGATGATCTGATCGTGGGTGCGGTCGGGCAGGGCGCTGCTTGCCAGACTGTCGCGGGCGTTGCTGGCGGCCAGCCAGCCGAGCAGCGAGGAGAGGACGGTGATGCCGAGCAGCTGGGCGGTGCCGCGCGTCGTGTTGACGATCCCGGCCGCGCTGCCGGCGATGCGGACGGGGGCATCGCGCATCGGGACGGCATTGGCCTGGGAGAAGCCGAACCCGCAGCCGACGCCGATGATGGCCATTGCGACCAGCGCGGTTGGGAACGAGACGTCGCGCTCGGCTTCCCCTGCCAGCAGGAGCAGCCCGGCCGCGATCAGCACGAATCCGCCGCCGAGCAGCCGTCGCGCGCCGATCCGGTCGCTGAGCCTGCCCGCCAGCGGCGAGATGATGGCCATGCAGAGGGCCGACGGCGCGATGACAATGCCGGCTTTCAGCGGCGAGTAGCCGGCCGGTCCTTGAAGGAAGACGGCCAGCGGCAGCGCGACGCCGTGAACGGCGATGTTGATGAGCGCCATCGCGAGGTTCCCGGCCCAGAAGTTCCGAATCTTGAACAGTTCCAGCTTCATCATCGGGTCGGGTGCGTGGTGTTGCCAGAACACGAAGACGGTCAGCAACAGGAGCCCGGAGATGGCCAGGCCGAGGATGGCGGGGTGGAGCCAGCCGTAGTGTGCGCCTTCGATGATCGCGACGACGACGGCCAGCAGTCCGGCGCCGGAGAGCAGCATGCCGGGCAGGTCGAGCCGGCGGCTGGCAAGTGGATCGGACGCTTCCGGCAGCTTCCGGCGGGCAGCGAGGAAGACGGCGATACCGGGCGGGATGTTGATCAGAAAGATCCATTCCCAGCTCAGCGAGGTGAGGATCAGACCACCACTGATCGGTCCGGCGGCGGCAGCGATTGCGCTGACGGCGCTGATCGTGCCGTAGGCCGAGCCACGCCGGTTGGGCGGGAAGGCGACGGAGACGAGCGCCATCGACTGCGGCATGATGGCGGCGGTCCCGACACCTTGCAGCGCGCGAGCGCCGATCAGGATCGCGGCGCCGGAGAGTCCGGTCAGATCGCTGAGCAGACTGGCGGCGGCGCAGAGCAGCGAAGCGACGGTGAAGATGGCGATGCCGATCCGGAACATGCGTCGCCTGCCGAAGATGTCGCCGAGCCGGCCCGAGGCCAGCAGCAGGATCGTGAAGGTCAGCAAATAGGCGTCGATGATCCACTGCATCTGGGTCAGGCTGGCGTCGAGGCTCTCCCGAATGCGCGCCTGGGCGACGTTCACGATCGTCGCGTCGAGCAGCAGCATGAAGACGGTGGCGCAGATGACAGACATGACGGCGTTCGGGCGAGCGGGCATGGTGGGACTCCAATTGCTGGGTCTCGGAGTGCTAGTTGGGTAGAGTGGCGCTGTCACCACTGGTTGGGTTGCCATCCTGAGCCGCAGCGAAGGATCGCCCGGCGTTGGATGACAGGGCGGTCCCAGGACGGGCCAGACGATTTGCGGCCTCCTGCGCACTCCCTGTCTCACGCTAAGGCGATCCTTCGCTGCGGGCTCAGGATGACACCCAACCACTCGTCCCACCCTCAGCACTCGTCAGATATCGGTCACATCGACATAGACGGGGCGGTTGGCCGGGGTAGTGGTGTACCTGAGGGGCTTGACGAAGAGGCCGATCGCGATCTCGAAGCCTGGGAGGTCGCAGACGGCTTCCTTGATCGGGTGGGCCGGATCGACGACGACGCCGAGCAGGTCGATGCCGTTGGCTCGGGCAACTTGTCGGATCGGGCCGAGCAGTCTGGTCAGGTCCGATGGGTGACGAAAGCCGACTGGCGTCAGCCCCCAGTGCCGCCAACTCTCGCCGGCGCGCATGTCCGGCAGGCGCTCCTGTGCCATCGCGCTGATCGAGACGGTGTTGATCTGCTGGATGTCGCGCCAGCGCCAGAGGCCGGCGCTGGCGACGATCTGGCCGGCGTCCTCAAGGACGTAGAGCGTGTCGAGGCTGCAACCTGGTGTGCGCTCGATCGTGGCTGCGAGGTTGTTGGCATCGAGTGGCGTGAAATAGTCGCTGTTCGCCCAGGTTGCGTTGCGCAGCTCGGCAATCGCCGGCAGGTCGTCCTGGCGGGCTGGGCGGACGTTGTGGCCGGGGTGGAGACCGGCCTTGGCCGTCGTGCGCAGCATCGTGGCCGACACGAGCCGTTCGCAGGCGAACCCGGAGCGTTCGAAGAGCCGGATCGAGGGCTGGTTGGTGCAGATGATGAGGGCGGTGGTCAATTCTGCGCCGTCCTCGATCAGCCCCTGTTCGATCCGCTCGCGCAGGAGCGACGCGACGCCACGGCGCTGGAAGGCTGCCGAGACGAAGTACTGGAACTCGTAGCCGACGCGGACAGGGCGACCGTCGATCTGGACGGTGCGGATCGCATAGGCGGCTGAGCCGGCTATCTGCCCATCCTCTTCGGCAATGAAGACGCGCGCGTGCTCGTAGATGCGGGAGCGGTTGAAGAAGTCGGGTGCGTTGGTGAGTGTAATGACGAGGTCAGTGCCCTGTGGACAACTCTCCATCGCCTGAAGCAGGGCAGCGCCGTCAGCCGGCGATGCATCGCGGACGATCATGGATACCTCCTTGTACGCAGGCGACGCCGTCGTCGCCACCGCGTCATCGTAGGCATCGTGGCAGCCGGGACCATCGGCTGAGATGACCAATCGATGCGGTCGATCAGAGGGCAGGAGTAGTCACAATTACGCAATCGGCATACGTGCTATATTCAATCCCTGTCGCGACTGCGCCAGCGTCAATCTTGTGACGATCGATCTTCCATCGAGCGGGATTGTCACGGCGATGCCACTCTCCCAGTCCGTGTCGCAGCTTCAGACGCGTCCGGCCCTCTATGGGCGGGAGGCGGAGGTTGCGTTGCTGCGCGAGAGCCTGCGGGAGGCATTCAACGGGCATGGCCGGCTCGTTCTGATCGGCGGCGAGGCGGGGATCGGCAAGACGGCGCTGGTCGAGACATTGGCGGCTGATGCGCACGATCTTGGTGCGCTGGTGCTGTTCGGTGGCTGCTACGAGCTGGCGATGACGCCGCCGTACGGGCCGTGGAGCGAGCTGTTGTCCGGCGACCTGCCGCGCGAAGGGTTGCCGCCGGTACCGCCGCTGGCCGGTGGCGAAGGGGCGCTGGCCGCGCCGAGCCAGGACGTCCTGTTTTCGCAGATGCTGGAGTTCTTCCGCGAGTTGGCGGCGCGAAAGCCGGTCGTGCTGGTGCTTGAGGACCAGCACTGGGCCGAGCCGGCCAGCCTGGAGTTGCTGCGCTTCATCGCTCGCTCGCTGCGCGATGTGCGGCTGCTGATCTTCGTCACCTACCGCGATGTCGAGCTGACGGCGCAATCGCCGCTCTATCGCTACCTGCCGCAGTTCGTGCGCGAGGCTCGGCCGGTGCGGGTCAGCCTGCGGCGGATCGCCAGCGAGTCGATCCGACAGCTGGTGGTTGACCGCTACGACCTGCCGGACGACGAGGAAGAGCGGCTGGTCCAGTACCTCGACCACTATGCCGAGGGGAACCCGTTCTTCACGGAAGAGCTGCTGCGCTCGCTGGAGCATGACGGCCTGCTGGTGGCGTCGGGCGGAACCTGGCGGCTCGGTGATCTCTCCGAGACGCAGGTGCCGCTGCTGATCCGGCAGATTATCGATACCCACGTCGCCTGGCTGGATGACGAGGCGCAGCAACTGTTGCAGGTCGCGGCGGTGATCGGGACCGAGGTACCGCTATCGCTCTGGCGGGAGGCGGCCGGCGCCGATGACGACGCGCTGCACCGCACGATCGAGCAGGCGCTGGCGGCGCGGCTGCTGGTCGAACTGCCGGGTGGGGCGGGATTGCGCTTCGATCACGCGCTGGTGCGTGAGGCGCTCTACGATGGGATGTTGCTGCCACGGCGGCTGGCCTGGCACCGCAAGATCGGCGAGATTCTGGCGACGAGGCCCAACGCCGATCCCGACACGGTCGCCCATCATCTGGAGCGAGCCGGTGACCCACGGGCGGCCCACTGGCTGGTCAACGCTGGTGAGCGGGCCGGGCGGGCGCGGGCGACACAGGATGCCGTCGAGCGCTACGAGCAGGCCCTGCGGCTGCTGGAGCGGGACGACGACTCGGCAGCGGAGCGCGGCTGGCTGCTGTGCAACCTGGCCGAGGCGTACCGGTACAACGATCCGCAGCGGGCGCTGGGCTATCTGGAGCAGGCTGCCTGGCTGACCGAGCAGGTCCAGGACCGCGCGCTGAACGCGATCGTCCTCTGGAGCCGGGCGCGGATCCGGGGGTTCATCGGCGAGAACACATTGGCCGAGCTACGGCAGGCGGTCGAGGCATACGACGCGCTCTCGCCGGAAGACCACGAACGGGTGCTCTCGATGGGGCGCGGCTACGCCGGGAGCCAGGGGCCGCTGACCCAGTGGCTGGCGCACCATGGCCGCTTTGACGACGCAATCCGGGTCGGCGAGGGCTGTCTGGCGCGTCAGCAGGGTGAGCTTTCGCCAGCGCACCACAGCGAGATCGCGCATGCACTGTTCGGGCTGGGCCTGGCCTATGCCGCGACCGGCAAGCCCGACGAGGGACGGGCGGCGCTCGAACGGGCCAGCCAGCACTTTGCCGGTCTGGGCAACAATTTCATGGCGGCGGCGGCGCTCAAGTGGGTGTTGCTGGAGGCGGTCCTGATCTACTACCCGGCTGACCTCGATGCGCGCAGCGAAGTGCGGGACGAGTACGCGCGCCTCTGGGTCCAGACAACGACCGGCACGGCCTACCGCGATGGCCGGCCGCTGCTGGCGCTCTTCCCGGAGCAGATCGCGCGCGGCGACTGGGACGAAGCCTGGGAGGGGGCGCAGGAGTACCAGACGACCAGCTTCCTGCGCGTCGACTGTCTGGCGGCGATGGCCGAGATCGAACGGTCGCGTGGCCAGTGGGAATCGGCCTGGGCGCGGGTCCAGGTTGGTATCCCGCACGGGACCCAGACAGAGCCGAGCAGCCCGTTCTTCGTCCGGACGCTGGCGCTGCAACGGGTCGCCGCCGAGTTGGCGCTCGACGAGGGGCGGCTGGATCTGGCGCGCGAGTGGATTGATGCTCATGACTACTGGCTCGACTGGTCGGACCGGCTGACCGACCGCGCATCCGGCTTGCTGCTCCGGGCACGGCTGCGGTTGCAGGAAGGCGACTCGGCGCAGGCACGCGATCTGGCACAGGCCGCGCTCGATCGCGCCCGCGTCCCGCGTCAACCGCTGGTGCTGCTGGCTGTGCTGCGTTTCCTCGGCGATCGGGACACGGCCAGTGGCGCGTTTGAATCAGCAGCGCTGGCGCTCGACGAGTCACGGCGGCTGGCCGACGCCTGCGGCGCGGCATACGAACGGGCGCTGACCCAACTCAGCCAGGCCGAACTGGTGCTGGCGATGGGCAGGGAGTCGGAGATCGCGCCGCTGCTGGAAGCTGCCCGCGAGGTCTTTGAGCGGCTTGGCGCCGTGCCCGCCCTGGAACGCGCCGCTGAGATCGAGCGACGGCAGCCGGCCAGGCCAGTCCTCCGAACCGCCGGCGGCCTCTCGGTCCGCGAGGTCGAGGTCCTCCAACTGGTCGCCAAGGGCATGACCGATGCCGACGTCGCCGAAGCCCTCTTCATCTCCCCGCGGACGGTCGCCAGGCACCTGCAGTCGGTCTACAACAAGCTCGGCGTCAACTCCCGCACGGCAGCGACGGCGTTCGCTTTCGAGCATGGATTGGTGTAATTCGCAGTTCAGGAGATGCCATGAGTGAGGTCCGATTGACCTCTGATGAAGCTGATGTCCTTCGCCGCGTCTTGCGGACGATTGCAATTCGGAGACGAACAGGCGAGGTCGGTGTTGTCCACGGAATGAACCGGTTCGTCTCAACCAATCAGCCGCTCAAGCAGCAGGACCGGGAGTCGCTGAATGCGGCGGCTCGGAAGCTTGGGCTGAGCGGGATCACACTCCATGACGGGTAGTGAAGTTTCGATCCTCACGGACGATCAACTCAATAATGCTGTCGCGGCGATCGATCGCCTGCTGGACAAGGGCGAACTCTCAGAGCTTGAGGAGCAGTACCTTGATGATCTCAGCATGTTAGTCGAGGCGTATGAGAGCGACGCAAATCCCATTCCCAGAAGTTGCGGGCATCGATGTCCTACGGCATATCATGGCCGTCGGATGGGCGCTTGCGTGATGCACCCAAGCCTGACTCTGAATGCTCGAATGTCATTCTGAGATGCGTATGTGGGACTGCTTCACGATGGTTATTCGACGTATGGGAAACGCAACCCGGATTGACCTCCGTGCAGTCCGACGGTATCGCCGGCTCGGTGAGCGACTTACAAACTCCTCGCCGGACATGTTCGAGGTGTTTCTCGCGCCCGTAGTCAAGCATCGATGCTCGACCTTGACGACATCGACGAACTCGAACTACTCGGGATGGGCATTACGCTCGATTTAGTGCGGACTCCATGCGCCGAACACCTTCTACATTCGTTGTAGCATTCGAGTGCGGTTAAGCGTAATCTTTACCGGCATTCGGTACCATGGATTCCGTCGAACGTGGGCGTTGCAATGAAATTGCGGCAAGGGCACGCCGGAGTCAGCCGCGTTCGACCTCACGTGCAACCAGTCTGAACTCTTGCAGGTAACGCCTACTTATCCATCCTCTTCGTCATCGTCGTCCGGCTGGCCTTCGGGTTCGGTGTAGCCTTCGCCTTCTTCCTCGCCGATGAGGGTGTCGATGCTGGGGGTGACGCCAGCGGTCGTTCCGATGCTCATGTCAAGGATCGGGTTGCCGGTTGAGCCGCTGCCGGTGTTGAAGATTCCGGTCTCGACGGCGTCGGCGGAGCCTTCGGGGGCGATGTCGTGGAGTGGCGTGTCGCCTTCGCCTTCGATCTCCTCATCGGCGCTGATGGCGCGGTAGTCCATCGCATTGGCCTCGGCCGAGGTCATCCCGCGCATGTCGCCCTCGACGTGGGCCTCGTGGCCGGGGAAGTCGTCGCTGGGGTTGCGGGTGTCGGCGCCCGGCGCGTACTGGCCGAGGACGCCGGATGACGACCCGGCGGTCGAGCCGGTGTTGCCCTCGTAGCCTGCGCCTGGTGTCATGCCGGTGGCTGTGCCGAGGCTGGTTGCGACGCCGGCTCCGGAGCCGGTGCTGGAGTCGAGGTATGGGTGGCGTTCGCTGGTGGCGTGCAGGTGGCCGGTGTAGGCGAGTCCGTCGTGCATGACATCGTGGGCCTGGGCCGATCGGCCACCGGCGGCGACCGCGACAAGGATGTGGCCGGCTTCGACCTTGCCGGTGTATTCCAGCGCGTGATGCTCGGCGACGCCGTGGTGGGTGAGGCGGCGGACGAGCGACGAGATGGCGCCGGCCAGCCGTGAGAGTGGCCCTTCCCGCTCGTCGGAGAACGCCTGCTCGCGAATCGACTGTTCGAGCGCGTCATCCTGGGCGACGACGTCGATGTCGCGTTCGGCGAAGCCGACGTTCTTGAGTCCCTGAATGGCCCGGATGGCGTCATCGGCGTTCGTGAAGTCCTGGACAACGATTCCTGTCTGGTCATCTGTATTGCGCGTGTTCATGCCCGCTCCCTCTGTTCGATTGCCGAACGACTGCTTGTGATGTAACCCGGTCTGATTGCAAGCGCATTATGGTGCTCTGTCACCACCTGACGCAATGCGCGTACCCGGTTGTGTTGTGGTCGTTGGCGTCATCAATGTAGTGGGCGCGAGAGGATGGCCGGACCGGCCATGTATCGCGCTGGGATAACCAGCGGACGTGACCGGCCCGGACGAGGCGGGGCTTATGACTGGCTTGAGTGGTTGATCATCCAGTGGACGCCGAACTTGTCGGTGAAGGCGCCGTAGTAGTCGCCCCAGAACTGGTCCGCCATCGGCATCTCGACCGTGCCGCCCGCCGAGAGTTCGGCGAAGAGGCGGTCGGACTCCTCACGGCTGTCGGGGTGGAGGGCGATGTGGACGTTGTTGCCCATTGTGAGCGGAATGCCCAGCACGCTCTCTCCCGCATCGGTGCCCATCAGGATGTGGCCACCGAGGATCGGCAGCGCGACGTTGATGATGAGGTTCTTGTTTTCTTCGGATGCCCCTTCCTCACCCTCCGACACCGGGACATCGCCGTGGCGCATGATCGGGCCGAGGAACTCGGTCTTGAAGACGGACTTGTAGAAGTTGAAGGCCTCTTCGGTCTCCGCTCGAAGTTGAGGTAGGTGCTGACGTGTGGCTGTTGCATGATCCGTGGCTTTTCCCTCATCGATTGACTCATCCGTGACAGTCGATCTGTACGGCTCCGCCGGTCGTTCCCGATATGCCTCCTTCGTGCATCCATTTCCGGTTGGTAGCTACTGGTCGTAGGCGGCCTGCAGGTCCGCGATGTCGAGCTTGCTCATCTGCAGCATCCGCCGCATGACCTGGCCGGCGCGCTCGCGGTCGGCGTCGCGCATGAGGTCGTTGAGCACCGTCGGCACGATCTGCCACGAGACGCCGTAGCTTGTCCTTGAGCCAGCCGCACTGGCTTGGCTCGCCGCCGTCGTCGATGAGGGTGTTCCAGTAGTAATCGAGCTCGTCCTGATCGGCGCACTCAATACAGAACGAGATCGCCTCGCTGAAGGTGAACATCGGCCCGCCGTTGATGGCCTGGAACGGCTGCCCGTTGATCTGGAACTCGATGAAGACGACCGGGGCGTCGGGATCGGGGCCGACGTCGCTGTAGCGGTCGATGTGCAACACCTTCGAGTCCTTGAAGACCGAGACGTAGTAGTTGACGGCTTCCTCGGCGTTGTTGTTGAACCAGAGACATGGTGCGATCGGCTTGGACATCTGCGTTCCTTTCCCGTTTCTGCAAGTGTCATCGTTTCGCGGCGCAGCCGGCAACTGGCCGTCAGGCCGCTTTCAGACTATTGTCGAACGGGATCGATGGAAATCGACAGACCACGACAGGACGCTCTTCACCAACGGTCAACCCATCGCGTCCACCGTGGTGAACTACTCAGGACAACGGGGTGGGTCAATCGTTCGGGAGCAACACCTCGACGACGTCGGTGACATTGCACAGTGGCGCTGTCGAGCAATGAATCGTCAGCGATCGAGCGCGGCGCTGGCTGGTTCGCGGAGGACGACCGGCTGATTGATCTCGGCCTGCCGGTGCTCCTGCATCCTGACGGCCACGATCACACCCGACAGCAGCGTCAGGCCGGCGATGCCCCAGATGGCCCAGTCGATCCCGAGCGCATCGGCAGTGATACCGGCCAGCAGGGCGCCAACCGCGTAGCCGCTGTCGCGCCAGAGGCGATAGACGCCGACGGCTGAGCCGCGCCAGGTCGGTGAGTGTTGTCGGCGATTGCCGCCAGCAGCGTCGGGTAGACCATTGCCGTGCCGAGGCCGAGCAGTGCCGCCGCGCCGATCCATTCGCGGTAGCCGTCGAGGAGCACGAAGAGTGCGATCGCGATCGCCTGTGTCCACATCCCACCGACGATCAGCCATTTGCGGCCGATCCGGTCACTGGCGAGGCCGGTTCCGAGCTGGCTGACTCCCCAGACGGCGGGATAGACGGCGGCCAGGACACCGATCTGGCCAACGCTGAGGCCGCCCATCGCGAAGTAGAGCGGCAGGAGTCCCCAGGCGAGGCCGTCGTTGAGGTTGTTGACCATCCCGGCCTGCGAGCAGGAGAAGAGGTTGCGGTCTCGCCAGGAGGTCAGGCTGAAGACCGACCAGAACGACGGCGGCGAGGCAGCAGGCTCATGTCCGCTGTTGCGGGCTTCCAGCTGGGCATGTCCGCGCGTCTCCTTGACGGCGAAGATCGAGAGGAGGAGTCCGGCGAGCGCGAAGGCGAAGCCGATCAGGAACGGCTCCGGGCGCAGGCCGTAGCGTTCGGCGAGCCAGCCGGTCGCGAGCGCCGATCCGGCGAGGGCGACATAACCTGCGAACTCGTTGAGCCCCATCGCCAAACCCCGCCGCGCCGGGCCGACCAGGTCGATCTTCATGATGATCGTCGTCGACCAGGTGAAGCCCTGATTGATGCCCAGCAGCACGTTGGCGAAGACGATCCACCACCACGATCGGCGCGACGATGATGATCAGTGGCACCGGCAAGGCGAACAGCCAGCCGGCCACGAGCAGTTGTTTGCGGCCGACCCGATCGGAGAAGCGTCCGGCGAACAGGTTGGCGAGCGCCTTGACGATGCCGAACGAGACGATGAAGGAGGTGGCGGCACTGGCGGCTGCCAGCCCGAACTCCTCGTCGGCCAGAAGTGGCAGGACAGTGCGCTCCAGCCCGATCATCGCGCCGACGAAGGCGTTGATGAGCACGAGCAACCAGAACTGCCGCCAGTTGGCGCGCAGGCCCAACTGGATTGGCTCGGTCGTTGTCGCGGTCATCTGCTACAGCACCGCGCAGCGGTTGGCGCCGGCCTCAACGTCGGTCAGGTCGCCGTCGGGAAACTGACCGGCTTCATTGGCGTGGACGATGATCTGGTGATTCGGAGGGGTCGGCGGGATGCGGCTGAGGATCGTCGATACGAAACCCGCCTCGCCCTGGTTGAGCAGCGTTACCCGCTCGCGGACATCGGATAGTGGAGCGGCAATCGGCTCCCCATCAAAGGCGATCGGCTCGCTGAGGTGGCCCGGCAGGATCAGCGTGTCGTCCGGCAGGGCGAACAGACGTTGGAGCGAGTGATAGAGGGCGGTGGCACGGTCACGAGCCTCGTCAGCCGACGCTTCGAGGTCCGGTCGGCCGACGCTGGCGAGGAAGAGTGTGTCGCCGGTGAACAGGGCGCGCTCGTCGAGCAGGTAGGCCATGCTCTCGTTGGTGTGGCCCGGAACGGCCAGTGCGCGTAGTTGGGCGGTGCCGATTGTGAGGGTATCGCCGTCGCGGAGTGGCTCGAACGGAAACCGGGTGCGCTCCTGGGCCGGGAGGTGCAGTGTCGCGCCGGTCTGCTCGGCGAGCGACCGCGAGCGCGTGACAGGTGATCGGCATGGACATGCGTGTCCAGCACGCGCGTGATCGTCCAGCCGTGTTGTGCTGCCAGTTCCTGATAGATTGCCGGATCGAGCGAGGCGTCGATGACGACTGCTTCTCGATCAGACCCGATCACGTATGACAGACAGCCCTTGCCGGTGCGCCGGACCTGGATGACGCTGGCGGTACTGCCTGTTACCTCAACGGTCGCCGTGTTCCAGGCAAGACTCCAGGCTTTCATGCCGCCTGCCAGCGAGATCGCGTCGATCCCGCGCCGGCGCAGCAGATCGGCGGCGATCAGGCTCGTCCGGCCAGCCGCACAGACGGTGACGACCTGAGCCGCCATCTGGCGCGACGAACTCGTCGAGCACATGCTCGTCGCCGGCCCGCAGGCGCTCATAGGCGTCGATGTGCTGGCTGCCGGGGATCGACCACTCCGCGCGTTCATCGCTGGGTCGAACATCGAGGATCGTGACCGGCTCGTGGTGCGCCAGCCGGTCGCGTAGCTGATCGACGGTGATCTCAACGATCGTCGTCATGTGGTTACTCCTTCGCGCTCAATCGGGAGGCCAGCCATCTGCCAGTCCGGAAAACCATGGGTAAAGCGCCGCGCAAGATAGCCGCGCGCGGTCAATAGTTCGACGGCCTCGTCGGCGTAGACGCAGTACGGGCCGCGACAGTAGGCGACGATCTCCTGTTCAGGGCGCAACTCACCGAGCCGCGCTTCGAGCTCGGCGACCGGGATCGAGCGCGCACCGGGCAGGTGGCCGGCCTGGTACTCCTGGGTTGGCCGCACATCCAGCACGACGAGGTCGTCGTCGTGGATGCGCCCGAGGAGCGTCAGGGCGTCGATCGGCTCCATCTCGTCGCGGTTGCCCAGGAAGGTGCGCACGATCCGGTCGATCTCGGCCAGGCGCACCTCACCCAGCTCCCGGATGGCTTGCCACAGGCGGTAGGCGCGATCGTCGGCCAGCCGGTAGTAGGCGTAGAGCCCCTCACGGCGAACGGTGACGAGCTTGGCCGCCCGCAGGATCTGGAGGTGTTGCGAGGCGTTCGCGACCGTCAGATGGGTCTCGTTCGCCAGTTCCTCGACGCTCCACTCGCGCTGGGCGAGGAGATCGAGAAACTCCAACCGATGCGGATTGGCAACCGCCTTACCGATCCGCGCGAACTCCGCGTAGAGCGCGTCTTTGAATTCACGATGTGCCATGTTGGCTCCAACCACTTGACAACTAATCAAGCGAATACTAGAGTACTTGAATGATCGCTGTCAAGCCGTTCGTCAGTCCGTCATTCGCGAGCTACCGATTCGACGCATGTAGCGTCTCGCTGACCGGTAGGTCCGTGGCAGAGCAGGAGGGAGCACTCATGGCAACCGTCGCTACCGTAGATCGTAGTGTCCTTCGTGAGGCGATCCAGCATGAGTACGCAGAGGTGGCTACCTGTCCGGCCAGTGGCTTTCACTTCCACGTCGGCCGGTTCCTGGCGCGAGCGGCTGGAGTATCCAGAGGCAGAGGTCGCGGCATCTGCCCGACGCAGCCGTCGAGAGCTTCGCCGGTGTCGGCAACCCGTTCGCGTTGGGGGAGCTTCAACCCGGAGAGGCCGTCGCTCGACCTGGGTTCCGGCGCGGGCTTCGACGCGATTCTCGCCGCACAGCAGGTCGGCGCAACCGGCGCAGTCATCGGGATCGACATGACACCGGCCATGCTCGACAAGGCGCGCGCCAATGCCGATGCGCTCGGTCTCAGCCACGTTGAGTTCCGTGAGGGCTACATCGAGAACCTGCCGGTTGAGGACGCCTCGGTCGATGTCGTGATCTCGAACGGCGTCATCAACCTCAGCCCGGACAAGGAGATCGGTCTTCGCCGAGGTCGTATCGGGTGCTCAAGCCCGGCGGCCGGCTACAGTTCGCCGACATCATCGTCGGCCGGGAGGTGCCGGAATCTGCCAGGCACGACATCAGCCTCTGGACCGGCTGAATTGCCGGCGCGCTGCCGGAGGCAGCGCTGACCGAGATGATCCAGCAGGCAGGCTTCGAGCGCGTCACCTTCTCCGAGACACGCTACGACACCTTCTCCGACGCCCCGCAGTCATCCAGCGCAGCAGAGTTCGAGACCCAGGGCGTCAACATCCTGGCCTGGAAACCGTATAAGGGTGTGTCGTCGTTTGTGCAATAGTGGTGGGCGAGATATCGGCGGGGTGTGGGGGCGGGTCTTCCAGGTGCTGAGTGCTGATGCCGACAATGAATACGCGATGATCGACGCCACCATTGTCCACGCCCACCAGCACAGCGCGGGGGTGCGGAATGGGGGCGGCGACGACCAGACCCTCGGACACAGTCGGGGCGGCTTGCGCACGAAGATTCACGCCACCATGGACGCCTTGGGCAACTCGACCAGCTTCGCCCTGACCGGCGGGCAGGCGTCCGACCTGGTTGGGGCAGACGAGTTGGTGCCGCGGATCGCGGCAGCGACGGTCATCGCCGACAAGGGCTACGATGCGGAGGCGCGGGTGCTGGGGCGGTTGCGGGAGGCGGGCAAGACGCCGGTCGTCTTTACCAGGAAACGTGTGGTGGCGATGGCTTCCAACCTCCGACCGAATGACCCAGCGCACCGTGGAGATGCTCGACGATCAGCGGCAGCAACAGCAGCATTTGGCCGTGAACAACAACCTGCAAGCGATTGAGACGCCGCAGGGACACGGGGATCGTTTCTGGTCAACAGCTATGGCGGTCCCTGAGAAGGCCGAGGGGCCGGAATTCGGTATCGACTTTTTCTAGAGTTCGGCCTGATTACCGCCCGCGATCGGGACCGGCGCTTCGGCGAGGAGCGGCCCAAGAATGGGGAGATGCCGTTGCACGACCTGCCCCTCCCAATGGGCCTGATGTGCCGCGCGGTCCGCGTACTGTTCGATGGCGTAGTAGCGATCCTCATTCTGCTCGTCCAGCAGGAAGGTAAATGAGAGGGTACCCGGCTCCTCCCGGACACACTCCTCGACATACGCTTTCGAGAGCTGGAGGAGCTCCGCCCGTCGCCCCGGCTGGGTAGTGATCTGCAAGACTTGCCAGTACATAGCCCACCTCCTTGCGCGTTTCGGCAAGCGCCGTATCCTACCACCGAGTGGGGCCGGGGTTCTCGATCGACTTCTTCTCGTGCCTTATACCGCGTCTCCCGCCCACCCGACCGCTGCGCAGTAGGTTGCTGAGGCGAAGGCATCGCGACGCTCACCCCAGGCAACCACATCCTCGCGCAACTGGGCGAGTTCGGCGGCAGTGAGCCAGCCCTGGTCGACGACCAACGCGCTGACCGCCGGGCTGCCGAGGAGGAGGTTCGCAAGGGCAGCCGTCCTGCTGGTCGCCGCGTGTGTCCCGTGGTAGTCGGCGGTGATGGCATGTCCCTCGACCTGGGCGAAGCCGGCTTCGACGAACATACCGCGCAGGTGCCGCGAATAGAAGGGGCTCGCCCCGTTGTGCTCCATAACGCGCGTCAGCAACGACAGCACCCGCTCCCACGCTCCGCCGGCGGGCG
This sequence comes from uncultured Chloroflexia bacterium, assembly GCA_963763325.1. Classification (GTDB taxonomy): domain Bacteria; phylum Chloroflexota; class Chloroflexia; order Thermomicrobiales; family CFX8; genus JBBECJ01. The sequence continues at coordinate 73,055 of CAVXOL010000005.1, read as the reverse complement.
ACGAGACCGCGGTGCCCCAGTCGTCGTCCGAGACGCAGGCCACCCCGCCGGGCGCGAGCATCCGCCGCAGCACCCGGATGGCCCGCAACGGCTCGCTGAGGTGGACCAGGAGCGTATGGGCGAGCACCGCGTCAAAGGAGCCGTCCGGGAAGGGTAGGTCATAGATGCTCGCCGCCTCGAATCGCACATTGGTCAGGCCCCGGCGCGCTGCTGCCGTTCGGGCGACCTCCAACTGGCCGCCATCGAGGTCAATCCCCACGACATCGCCGGGCGCGACCACCTCCGCGAGATCGAGAGTGATCGACCCGACACCACAGCCGCAATCGAGGAGCCGCATCCCGGGGCGCAGGTGCGGGAGGAAGAAGGGCACCCACTCCCGCGCCCGCCGTCCGCTGACATAACTCTCCTGCACCTCGGCATTGCCAATGCTGTAGGTCTCGCCCGACCCAGCCTGGCTCATCGGTGCCCTCCTCCCGCCTGGTACGGCCGCAGTCGCCCACTCGCACCTTCGCCCATGCCTTGGCAGTAACCAACTTGTTGTCCCAACTGCGCGCCATCCTACGTCACCTATGGTTTTCTATCCAGGCCTCCACCATCCCCATATCGCCCACCACTTCCTCCGCTGCATGGCACGGTCGTTCAGGGCGTGGAAAGAGGGAAGGAACCCCAATCGTTGGGAAGAGGCGGCGCGGTATTGTGGGCGGGTTCAGGAGCGGATAGGGCAGAAAGCGAAGCAGGGGATGCATTGATACAATTCTGGTTCTGCAAGGCCGACATTGCGTGGGGCTATATGAGTACTGCTAGGGCGTGTCGTCAGCTAGCCGGAAACGTGGTACGACAGGTGCGCGAGAGCAGAGCAGCAATGGAAGTTAGGGGGCGGTATTCCAGGGCATTCCAGGCGAGACCTCCGCACAGTCACCACCATCCCTTGTCTCATGGACGTAGAAGATTACTCTTAGCGCGCTACGCGACGTGATTCTGCCGATTTTCTCACCGATAACTGACGACACGCCCATTAGCTGTTGGCCAGCAGCTCCTCAACGAAGGACGTGAAGTTGTCGAGGGCGCTGTCGACGAGTGCCTTGCCGTACTCGGGCGTCGCGATCCGGGCGTCGCCGAGGGCGCCGTTGCGGGTCATCTCGTCGAAGCGGTAGGGGACGGTGACGTTGTACTTCTTCAGCGTCTGGTTGAACTCGTACATCAGGTCGGTCATGTCACCCTGGGCGATCGTGTCGTACTTGACGTGCTGGGGGATCAACTCCATCGCGCGGGCCGTCTCGGCCTCGCAGGCGTGGCCGGTGTAGGGGGTCGCGCCGAACTTCTTGTGGATCTCGCGGTCCATGAAGTGGAAGTAGCTGCCGGCGCCGATGAAGTCGGGGTCGATCTCTTCCTTGATCCGGACGGTCGCGACACCCATCGCCGGGATGTTGCCGCCGTGACCGTTCATCAGCATGAAGCGCTTGAAGCCGTGGTGGTGCAGCGAGGCGACGATCTCGGTCAGGACCTGGATAAAGGTCTCGTTGCTGAGCGTGATCGTGCCGGGGAAGTTCATGTGGTGGAACGAGACGCCCCACGGCACCGGCGGCGCGACGAGCACCTTCGGGTAGAGGCGCTCGCTGACGCGGCGGCAGAACTCGAACGACGCGGCGATGTCCATACAGAGCGCCAGGTTCGGGCCGTGCTGCTCGTTGGAGCCAACCGGCTGGAGGACCAGCTCGACCTGATCCTTGATCGCGTCAACCTCCGGCCACGACAGATTCGCCAGCACCAGATCGCGTGTGCCTTGTTCCTGTGCCACGGGTGTTCCTCCCTCTCGCTGGTTCGCTGATCGGTCCAGATGGTCTGCCTGGGCGGGCATCGTACCATCGCTCTCGGAGACTGCCGCTGGCGATGAATCCGCAGGTGTGGGTAAGGCCGATGTCGTGGACGGTAATCCGGCCGCATCGATGTGTGTCGCTGGAGATCGCTGGCGTGGGAGCAGCTTGCGAGAGCACGGTCTCTGGCCGATCAGGCTAGAGGCGGCTGACAATTTCTCCAGCGATCGCGGCCAGGACGACCACCAGCCAGGGAGGTTGTTTCCAGAAGACGAGCAGACCGAAGGCGACCAGACCGATGGCGAAGTCCTCTGATGATTCGATCGCGCTCGTCCAGACTGGATGATAGAGCGCGGCGAGGAGGATGCCGACGACTCCGGCGTTGATCCCGCGCAGGGCGGCCTGGAAATCGACCCGTGCCCGGAGCTGGTCCCAGAAGGGGAGCGCGCCGAACACGAGCAGGAACGACGGCAGGAAGATGGCGACGACGGCAATGACGCCGCCGACCCAGGCATTCGACCCGCCCCAGGCCATCGCGCCGAGGTAGGCGGAGAAGGTGAAGAGTGGACCCGGCACCGCCTGGGCAGCGCCGTAGCCAGCGATGAACTCTTCGTTCGTGAGCCAGCCGGTTGGGACGACTTCGGCCTGGAGGAGGGGCAGGACGACATGGCCACCGCCGAAGACCAGCGATCCGGCACGATAGAAGCCGTCAATCATCGCGATCGTTTGCCCCCCACTGACCGCATGCAGGATTGGTAAGCCGATCAGCAGGCCAAAAAAGAGTGCCCAGCATACCAGTGCGGTTCGCCGGCTGATCCCGACCGCCATCGGCTTGACGGGCAGGAGGTCGACCCTCGGCAGGAAGCGCCAGCCGATGATCCCGGCGACGATGATGACGAGCACTTGACTGAAGGCGGTTGACCAGAACAGGACGGTGACGGCGGCCAGGATGGCCAGCGTGATCCGCGACCGGTCGGGAGTCAGGTTGACAGCCATCCCGTAGACGGCCTGGGCGACGACGGCGACGGCGACGATCTTGAGGCCATGGAGCCAGCCGGAATCGAGGGCGCCTCCGATTCGGTTGACACCGTAGGCGAAGCCCAACATCAGCAGGACCGACGGCAGCGTGAACCCCAGCCAGGCGGCCAGTGCGCCACGGAAACCGGCCCGGATCATGCCGATCGCGATGCCGACCTGCGAGCTGGCCGGTCCCGGCAGGAACTGGCAGAGGGCGACGATATCGGCGTACGACTGTTCGTCGAGCCACTTGCGGCGGGCGACGTACTCCTCCCGGAAGTAGCCGAGATGGGCGACCGGGCCACCGAACGAAGTCAGCCCGAGCCTTGTCGAGACGGCCAGCACCTCACCTGCTGAGCCACGCGAATGGTGTTCTGTCATCGAGCCTTCGTCCAGCCGCTGCTCGTCGTCCGTCGTCCGCATCCACCCTCCCTGGCGTCTTCACATCGGAGGATGCTAGCACGGTCATCCATCGTGCCGTTTCCAGGACGCTTAACAATCGCGCCGGTCGGATGATGGCGTTGGCTTATGTTGCCGGGTAGAAGGCCGGGTTGTAGCGGCGGGCGATGAAGCCGGTGGCGCGGGTGAGGTCGATGTCGTGGACGAGGACCGCTTCCTGGCCGTAGGGGACGTAGGCGAGACAGTCGCCGTCGGGGTCGAGGAGGGTCGTTGCGGAATCCTGGTAGCGCAGGGCGTAGTTGACGCTGGCGAAGTAGACGGTGTTCTCGACGGCGCGGGCGACCATCGCCTTTTCATAATACGGTGAATCGGGGTCGCCCCAGCGTTCGAGCGTCGGGCCGGTCTGGTCGCTGCCGGTCATGCTGGGGTGGAAGATGAGTTGTGCGCCACGGACGGCGGACCAGCGGACGCTCTCCGGATAGCGCCAGCCCTCGTGGCAGATCGTGATGCCGAACGGGACACCGTCGATCTCGAACAGGCGTCGGCTGCCTTCGGGGACGTAGTAGGGTTCCTCTTCAACCGGGATCTGGTTCTTGGGCTGGTAGCCGGCGACGGTGCCGTCACGCCGGACGACGAAGGCGACGTTGTGGATGCCGAGCGGGGATTCCCACTCCATCCCGACGACGGCGGCGACGTGATGCCGGCGGGCCGACGCCTGGATCGCTTCGAGGGCGTCCTGCTGGCGCTGCTGGTCGTGCGGCGGGACCGGGAAGTCCATCCCACGCAGGCCGGGGATGTAGGTCTCCGGGAAGCAGACGATGGCCGCGCCCTGCTCTGCCCCTTCGCCGAGCATCCGGTCGAGTGTCTGGAGCCGTTCCTCGACGGTCGGAGCGTTGCGGGCCGCTGCCAGCCCGATCCGCAGGGTCGAGGTGCCGTTGGTTGATGCCATCGCCGTTCACGCCTCCAGATCCGCGACTACGATCCCGCGAGATTCCGATGGGCTATTTTCGCATGTGGGCGGTCGTGGCTGCGACCTGTGCGAGGGGAGAGGTGTAGGGAACAGGGGACAGGAGTTGACTGCAGGTGGGCCAGCCTCCTGTCCCTTGTTCCCTGTCACCTCTCCCCTAGCGCGGGGGTGCTGGTGTAGCGGGGCAGGCTGACGGTGAAGGTGCTGCCGCAGCCGACCTGTGATGTGACGGAGATCCGCCCGTCGTGGGCGTGGACGATCCGGTGGGTGATGTAGAGGCCGAGGCCGAGTCCTCTTGCCCGTTGGGCGGCTCCTTCGGCGCGGTAGAAGCGCTTGAAGAGGTTGGGGATGTCCTCCTGCGAGATACCGACACCCTGGTCGACGACATCGACGTGGGCAACGTTGTCGTCCGGCCGGACTGCGGACGGTGATCCCGCAGCCGTCGGGCGAGTACTTCATGGCGTTCGAGATCAGGTTGGAGAAGACCTGGCCGAGCCGCTGCCGGTCGCCGAGGATCAGGAATGGTTTCCCCGGCGATTCGATGTGAATCGGGTGCTCAGCGTTCTGTAGTTGCTCGACGGCCTGTCCGACTTCGCGAACGAGGTCAACTGGTTCCCGGCGAATGTCGAACCGGTCGGCCTCGATCAACGAGGCGAGCAGCAGGTCGTCGATCAGGCGGCCCAGCCGGTCGGTCTGTTCGACGATGGCGTCGACGGCCCGCTCGCTGTAGCGTTCGCGCCGCTTCATCAGTTGCGCCTGGCCCTTGATGCTGGTCAGCGGATGGCGCAGCTCGTGGCTCGTCATCGCCAGGAACTCCTGCTGCAGGCGTTCGAGGGCGCGACGCTCGCTGATGTCGCGGATGATGGCTGAGATGGCGATCATCTCGCCGAGCAGCCCGGCATGGGGCATCAGGCCGATCGAGATGTCAATCTGGCGGCCATCGGCGTGCAGGCCGGTGCCGTCGCGGTAGACGGGCCGCCCGGCGCGAAGCTCCTGGTCGACCATCTGCCGGTCGGTGTCGCGCTCCAGCGATGGGAGGAACTCCCAGAGGCCGCGACCGGTGACCTCCCGCTGGGGATAGCCGAAGAGTTGCTCGGCGCCGGGGTTCCAGGTCTCGATCGTGCCGTCCGGCGTCGTCCGGATGATGGCGTCGCCGGCCGAGGTGACGATCGTCGCGAGCTGCTCGGCCTGCTCCCGCGCGCTGCGTAGCTCGTGCTCGTAGCGCTCGCGGTCGGTGGCGTCGAAGATCGTGCTGGCGATCAGGGTCGGTTGCGCCGTCGGGAGCTGACCGGAGAATCGAGTTGACGAGCACCGGCAGGCGACGGCCGTCTTTGTGGCGCAGGTCGAAGCCGATCTCCTTGACGCTGCCCTGCATGCGCAGCAGCGGGGCGTACTGGTTCTCGTAGAAGATCCGGCCGGGGACGGTCAGCAGGTCCTGGAAGCGGGTTTCGGCGAGGTCATCGCGCGCGTAGCCGGTCCAGTTCACGAAGGTCTGGTTGACCCGCGCGATCGTGCCGTCGGGGAGCGTGAAGATGTATCCGCAGGGGGCGTCTTCGTACAGGTCCTCCAGCGATTCCCTGAGAAGCTCTCCGCTCATGCCGCCACTCTGGTTCCTCTCGGCTCGGACATGGCTAGGCAAGGAACGCTTTGATGGCGGCGATCGTCTCATCCGGCGCGCTCAGGTGCGGGCAGTGGCCGGTCGCGTCGAGCATCACGAACTCGCTGTTCGGCAGCTCGCGATGAACATACTCGCCGACCTGGGTTGGCGCGATGGCGTCCTCGGAGCATTGCATGACGAGCGCGCGTGCCTGCAGCTTCGGCAGGTCGGCGCGGTTGTCGGAGAGGAAGGTGACGGCGGCGAACTGCTTGGCGATCTCCGGGTCGGTGCGGCAGAAGCTATTGTTCAGCTCGTCGGACAGTTCGGGCCGCTCGGCGTTGCCCATGATGACCGGCGCGAGCGTCCCGGACCAGCCGAGGAAGTTGCGGTCCTGGAACTCCAGCAGTTCGCGGATGTCCTGCTCGGAGAAGCCGCCCAGGTAGGTGTCGTCGTTGATGTAGCGTGGCGATGGGCCGATCAGGACGAGGTCGTCGAACCGTTCCGGCTCGCGGATGGCGGCCAGGACGCCGATCATCGCGCTGACCGAATGGCCGACGAAGACACCGTGCTCGATGTTGAGTTCGGCGCAGATCTCCAGCAGGTCGACGGCATAGCCATCGAGCGAGCTGTACTTCGTGCGGTCGTAGGCAGAGAGATCGGATTGGCCCGCTCCGACATGGTCGAAGAGGACGACCCGGTAGTCGTCCTCGAAGGCGGGCGTGACAAACCGCCACATGTTCTGGTCGCAGCCGTAGCCGTGGGCGAAGATCATCGCTCGTGATCCACGACCTTCAACCTTGACATTGTTGCGGGTGAGAACCGACATGAGACGCCTCTACGCGCATCGTACAGCGTTGCGGCCGGCATGCCGGAAGCTGCGAAGATCCTTCTGGCACGGTGGATGTGCCATACCGGCACATCCACAGTATGTGAGTCTAGCATGAGTCCCCGTCCGGGATATGCCGGTCTGCGCCACTCAGCTGTGCGCTGGTTGGGAGGCCGGGATTGCCGTTTCGTAGCGACGCCGTTTCGTGGGTAGATTGCCCTTCAACACGCGGATCGCGATGCCAGGCCGCAGCAGGGACGTGGGCGGCGCGAGGAAGTTCGCGACCTGCATGAAGGTGGCTGCGACGGCCGGATCATGCCGGGCCGCCACATGCAGCCGCGACATGTACCCGCCGATCATGCGTGCCGCTGGCGATTCTGCCGGATGCTTTGACAACTGTTTGTCGTTGCTGACCGTGATGCCCCAGGCGACGCCGACGAGCTTGCTCGCCTCGGTGAAGAAGCGTGACGCGAGCTGCTGGCTGCCTTCCGACAGGCAGCGATCGAGTGCCTGTGCTTCGAGCGCAGCGACCGTCATCCCCTGTCCGTAGATCGGTGTGAAGCTGGCGATTGCATCGCCGAGGACGAGGAACCCGGCCGGGAAGCGCGCCAGACGCTCGAAGTGGAGCCACTGATTGGCGCGGAACCGGTAGGCGACTGGGTCGGTCAATGGCTCGGCCGACCGGATCAGGTCGTGGACATCCGAGACTGGCAGCAGCCCGGCGAACTCCTGATAGCCGCGTTCGTCGGTCGGCGGATAGTCGCCAAAGTAGCCGGCCAGCGTCACGATCCAGCGGTTCCCCTCCTGCGCCATCATGCCGCATGCGCGTGGGTTGCTGGCCAGTGGCGCGACATTGACCATCACGTCGCCATCGAGGTGGTGTGGCTCACGCCGGTAGATGCGGGTCGAGTAGCCCATGTCAACCTCGATCCGCTCGACCTCCGGCGCGGGATAGCCGAGGGCTTCGAGCCAACTCGTCACCCGTGAGCCGCGCCCGCTGCAATCGACGACCAGGTCGGCCGGGATGACCTCGACATCCGGGGAGTTGTCGCGACGAACGATTCGGATGCCCGAGACGCGGTTCTCGAGAGGGTGGTGCTCCAAGCCTTGAACGTCCGTGCGATCGTGGATCGTCACATTCGCCAGCGACCGGACGCGGGCGCGAATCTCGGCTTCGAGGAGTGGCCGGCTGACGAATAGCCCGCCGGGGCCACCACCGGGCCGCGCATGGTACCCGCCACCACAGAAGAACCGGCCATGGCCTCGGACCGCGCCCTGTGTCACGAGCCGCTGGGCGATGCCGGGAAGAGCGTCTCGATCGCCTGAAAGCCTCCCGCCAGCAACGCGTGGGCGTGCTGCGCGTGCGGGATGCCCTTGCGTGGCTTGTGTGCGTCCGAGAGGTCATCGCGCTCGACGATGACGACCTGGGCATAGTGGTCCGCCAGCACGCGGGCTGTCAGCATCCCGGCGATGCTGCCGCCGATGACGATTGCCGTGGTTCCAACCTGCGATCGTGCCATTGCCAACTCCTTATCGCGTGTCAATCGTGTGCTGCTGATAGGAGTCAGACTAGGCTGAGGGATTATCAGGCTTCCAGCCGAAACGCTGCCGAATTCCTGCCGAACTGATGATCTCCGCAATCGCGTAGGGACAGGTTTCAAACCTGTCCGCGGCCCGCAGGCCGACGGTTCGACCGATGCGCGATTGATCCACGAGCGCAGACATTCGCTCTCTGATCGATACTCCGGCGCTCGACGCGACGGCCTGCGGGCCGCGGACAGGTTTGAAACCTGTCCCTACGCGTTTTTGATGCGGGAGTCCGTCTCTCGCTGGCGGAGCCAGACGTTGACGCGTTCGATGCCGCGTGTGAGATGGTAGCGGTAGGTGTTGAACGGGATGCCGAGCAGTTCCGCAGCCAGTTCCTGCGTTGGCGCCGGCTCGATGTAGGTGTGCCAGAGCGCGCGATGGAACTTGAGGTCTCTCGGGGACGACGCCAGCGCGGAGACGGCCTGCCGGAGCAGTCTTTGTAACGCCTCGCCGGGTGAACCATCGTCGGCAGCGTTGGCGACGAGACGGGTCCGAGCGAGTGGGTTCCTGGCAAGGGCGTCGGGCCGTCCGAAATCGCGGAGTGCCTGGCGGACGGCCTCGATATGTTGCTCCTCCGTCAGTGGTGGGTCCGCTGCCGGTGGGCGTCCGGCGGAGTCCGGCAGCGTGTCCGATGCGAGTGCCGCCTTGATCCGCAGCCAGGCATTGGCAGGTTCGACACGCCAGTCGTGGCTGAAGACGCCGAATCGTCGACCTCCGGCCTCGAAATCTGCCTCCGGCGAACGCCACATGTGGATACCGGTGAAGTGCGGTTCGAGGAAGTCCGGATCGGCGATCGCGATGAAGTTCCAGGCGAGCTTTGGGTGGGTTGTCCAGTAGATCGAGGAGTTGATCGCGGTCAGGTTCAGCGCCGGTGACACGCCCTGACCGGCCTCCCGGTTCATCCAGAAGCGCAGGTAGGCGATCTCGTCGCCTGGGCGAACCGGGCCGTGACGATCGGCGAACGCCAGCGCGGCGATCGCAGCCGGATCGACGGCGATGTCTTCCGGCGTGGCGCGATGCAGCTCGATGTGCGCCATGAACCCGAACAGATCGCCTCCGGCAGTCCGGTAGGCGAGGAACGTCTCCGGCTGTCGGTTGAGCCAATGTCTCACGATCGCGGCCGACGCGTCGCCAAAGTGTTGCCGCACCATCCCCTCGATCGGCTCATGGTCGGCTGACACGATTGGCTCAGCGTAGGCGCTGCCGATTGTGGACCAGTCGAAATACGGCCTGAAGACCGGGCTATGGCGGTAGAGGTAGAGTAGATCGAACCAGACTCGTTGCTGCTCGACACCCTGCGCGCGATGAAACCAGTCATGCAGGCAGGCTGAGAGCCGTAACGACAGATCGCGACGGCCACCGGGACTGCGCCAGCGCAGGTCTTCGTCCAGCACCTCGCGCGCGAGGTCGTGGGGATAGAGGCCGAACGGGCCGACCTCGATGAACGACAGGTTCCGCAACCAGTCAAAGATCTCGCGCGCGTCGGGGACATCCAGCACGTGGGCCAGCATTTCTTCGGTCGTCGCCCAGGCAAGGACAGCGACTTCCAACGCGCGGCGGTGGAGGACGCTCGGAACGTCCTGGACAAGGCGCTCCAGCAGGATCCGGACGATGTCCGGCTCCTCCTTCGGATCGAAACCGGCCAGATAGTCTCCACGCTGCAGGACATCAGCGATCAGTGCCAGTGCCAGTGGATGCCCGTGCGTAAAGGCGAGCACGTCGGCGTGCTGGGCGTCAGGGACGCCACGTGTCGCCAGAAAGGTCTGGCTCTCGTCCGGACGCAGGTTCAGGATCGGCAGGCTACGGGTCAGTTGCGACCAGTCGAGGTCGGTCAGCCAGGCCGGAGCCGGTGGGTTCCGACCGGCGATGACGACCAGCGTCTCGGCTGGGAGTTGGGGGAGAAATGTCTCTCGCAGCCACTCGTCCAGCGACGCGAGCACCTCATAGGTGTCGATCAGCAGGACACTGTTCGATGCCCAGGACTCGGTGATGGCCTGCGCATCGTCATCGATCTGGATGGCCTGACGGACCGCACGCAGAAATCCTGGCGGTGACGGGTCGACGTTGCGGCCATCGACGCTGATTACGGGCCTGCCGGCCTCTGCGGCGATCCGCCCGTATTCACGCAGCAGGCTCGTTTTCCCGACCCCGCCGGGGCCATGAAGGTGCAGGACGGCGAATGGCGGCGGCGCCGCCAGCAGCGCCGAACGGAAGAGGTCCAGCTCGGCACGCCGGCCGACGAAGCGGCGGCGTCTCGCGGCAGCCAGCCGGTCGGCGAGGCGCGGTGGTTGTCCGGCAGCAGTGTTCGAGAGCATTGATTCGCCTCCGGCATCGATGGGCTGCGAACGACCTCACAATAACATCTCCACCAGGTCCTCGGTAGGGGTTACGATCAGAGCGGATATCCGGCTTGTCATCGGGAGCTTTCGGGTGGATGATGGTGCCTCACACGGGCACTGACCAGCCGAACCAAGACTGGAGCGTAGCCATGGCAGCAGATCATGCATCCCTCGTCCGGTCGGTCTACACCGCCTACAACGACCGCGCTTTCGACCGCGCAGCGGCAGTCGTCACCGATGACTACGATTGGCTGATGACGCCGACGCAGCAGGCGTTTCATGGCCCCGACGGCATGCGCGAATATCTCGCTGGATGGGCTGAAGGTTTCCCGGACTCCGTCGTTGAGGTCACCAACGTCATCGTCGGAGACGGACAGGCGGTGATTGAATTCACTGGCCGAGGGACACACAGCGGCACCCTCAACACGCCGATGGGGCCAATACCAGCTACTGGCCAGCGGGCCGAACTGCACTTCTGTGATGTGTACGAGATCACTGATGACAAGCTCAGGCGCGGACGCTCGTACTTTGACCTCGCCACGTTGATGCGCCAGTTGGGGCTCGCATCATAGCGCGATGATTTTGCTTCCCATCCGATGCCAAGCCTGTGTGACGACCCGAAGGCATGCCTTCGGGTCGCATTTTGCGGTGTCCGACAATGCTCCGATGCCGCGCTACCGTCTTCGTGACACGTGCTCCGATGGGTGGTTCTCCGTCATGCGAGTTGGAGAAGTGTCCAGCGTCGCGCGTTGCGATTGCACGGCACACAGACTCCTACTGGCAGATGCGACCGTGGTACGTCCCGTTGATGGTACCGGCTGCGTCGACCGTGCCGTGCGCATGGATCACCCCTGAGGCACCATCGGCGATCTCGAATGTGGCGTTGAACAACCCCGTTGGCGTGGAGACGATGGTATCGCTGGTTGTAAACGTCCCGAAGTCCGTTGTTACGAAGGTGTGGCTGCCGACGAATCGCGTTACCCCGCCGGGAGTTGCCTTGGCAACCACTAGATGACCGCTGATCGCCGACCCGGCGAGGTCACCGGTGACAGTCGTGGCGAAGACAGCCAACCCGGTGTCATCAGGGACGGCAAAGCCTTCGACGGCGAACGCGATGTTCTCACAATTGCTCGACGGTCGTGGCGACGCAGCCGCACTGACGGGGATCATCAGGGCAACGGCAAGGAACACAACTACGACTACTCGCATGAGTCCGCTCCCTTCCGGAGTTGCTGACGTCGCGGTTGTAATGATTACGTCGCATGCGTTCGGGCTGGTTTCGCCTATCTCGCGATGTCCGGTCGTGCGTACGCTCTCGACCACAACCGATGACGTGGCGTACAGAAGTTGAATGTGTCGAATGTGCGTATAGACTACGGCCCTTGGAAGCACCTGTCAATACGGGGGCGACATCGTCGATCAGTCGATCAGCCCTTCGGTGCCGTCGCCAGCAGTGCCAGCAGCCAGGCGCGAGTGGTGGCGTACATGGTGGGATTATTGGTCTTCGTGTAGAAGCGCAGGTGGTCGAGGCCGATGTGACACTGGTAACAGGCGATCCGTTCGGCGTAGTTCGGCAGGGCACCGTAACGCGCATGGAGGGCTTCGGCGCCGTCGTCGTACCACCAGCCAGGGTTGGCCGCCTGCCAGATCAGCCAGGCCACGTCGTAGAGCGGGTCGCCATAGAGCGCGTTGGCCCAGTCGATGACGCCGGTGATCCGTATGCCATCGGAGAGGACGTTCTCCAACTGATAGTCGTTGTGGATCAACGCGCACTGGTTGGGGCAGGCGTCCGCGAGGCGCAGCATTCGTTGATAGACCGCTTCGTACACATCGCGTTCCAGGAACGAGGTGTCGAAGAAGGCATGCCAGTTCGCGTAGAAGCCGTCCGGGTGGTTGTCGATGACGGAGGCGAGGAAGTCTCGCCAGCTTGCGAATCTGCCGTTGCCGTCACCGTCCCAGTCGCCGTAGCCGCCTGACGCGCCCACATCTGCCTGTCCGATCGCATCCAGTGTGTCGAGCAGCGCCGGAAACACTGTCCTGCGTTCAGCCTCCGAGCATTCGCCCAGCGTCCGGCCGGCAACGCGCTCGCTGATGGCGTACCAGCCATCAGCGGTCGTGCCGGTCGCGACGATGCGGGGGATTGGGAGGGCAGGCGAGGCGAAGTGACGCCAGGCGTAGTCGTCCTTCGCGAAGCTCTCGGCAGCGTGGACCTCCGGGTTGATGCGGATCACGTACGGCCGGCCTGCGGCGCTGAACCCGAATGCACGCGAGAAGAAGCCACCGGCCAGCAACTGGACCTCGTGGATCTCGGTTCCCATCAGTTCGCGGAGGAGATGAACGATGGCGGAGGTGTCCGCGTGCTGATTGTCAGGCATCAAAGATCACCCTCCCGCTCGATCACCCGTGCGAATTGAATCATCGAAGCTGGCAACGGTGCGTACCCCTGTCGCCCTTCCTGGCAGGTTCACTGTGGCAGATCAGTCATGACGACGGGGCGCTATACTGGCTCATATCAAATTTGTAGCGCAGACGGGTTATCGTACGCAGCACTTCATGACCGGCGAGAGGCGGCTGCGATGGCGAAGCCGTTCGACCAGTCGATTCGCTCTCACTCGATCATCGGGCGAGACGTGCAGCTAGCCGCATTGCATCGAGCCTGCGAGCAGGTTGCGGGCGGCGATGGGCAGGTGCTGCTCGTTTCCGGTGAGGCTGGTATCGGCAAGTCGCGTCTGGCCGCTGAGGCGAAGTCGCTCGCGAACGGCCGAGGCTGGCTGATCCTCGAAGGGCACTGCTTCGAGCCGGACAGCATTCTCCCCTACGCTCCGCTGCTCGATCTGCTGGGGTCGCTGTTGTCCAGCCTCTCGCCGTCCGAAGCCGTTGAGGTGTTCGGGGCCGAAGCGCGTGACCTCGTCAAGATCCTGCCTGAACTCGCACGCAGGCTGCCCGGGCTGCCGCCGGTCTCCGGTCCTCGACCCTGCCCAGGAACGACGACTGGCGATCCGGGCACTGAACACCGTCGTCACTCGCCTGGCGGAGCGTCAGCCAGTGCTCGTCATCATCGAGGATCTGCATTGGAGCGACGATACAAGCCTCGACGCGCTCCTCGCGCTTGCGCGGCGCATCGCTGGCAGGCGGCTCCTGCTGGTGCTGACCTATCGCAATGATGAGGTCAACAGCGATCTCAGCCATGTTCTGGCGACGATCGACCGCGAACGTCTCGCGTTGGAGCTGACGCTGGCCCGGCTGAGCCCGGTTGATGTTGGGGCGATGGTCAATGCTCGCGTCGCGGCGACGCGGCCGGCGCCGATCGCCGTTCGCGACGCACTCCACGCGTTGACCGACGGAAATCCGTTCTTCATTGAAGAAGTGCTCAACGCGCTCTTGTGGGACCCCGACGACGCCGCGCCCCTCGAGTGGCCCGGCCGAGCTTGCCCTGGATGACCTGCACGTGCCGCGCAGTGTCCATGATGCAGTCAACCGGCGCGTCGAGCGGCTGAGTCTCGATGCCCGACAAGTATTGCAACTGGCGTCGGTCGCCGGGCGACGCTGGGACTTCTCGTTACTCCAGGAGTTGACTGAGCATGACGAGCGGGAGCTACTGGGACTCGTCAAGGAGTTGATCGCGGCCCAACTGGTGACCGAGGAAGCCGAGGATCGTTTCGCTTTCCGGCATGCGTTGACGCAGAAGGCCGTCTACACCCAGCTCCTCTCGCGCGAACGGCGGCGGCTGCATCAGTCGATCGCCGAGGCCTACGACCAGCTTCATGCCGGGGAGAAGGACCGGCACCTGGCCGACCTGGCCTACCACGCATACGAAGCCGGCGACTGGAAGCGGGCACTCGACTACGCATCACGCGCCGGTGAACAGGCGATGGAACTCTACGCGCCGCAGGCGGCGATCGAGCAGTTCTCGCGGGCGCTCGACGCGGCGCAGCGCCTGTCGCGCTCTCCGGATCCGGCGTTGTACCGGGCACGCGGGCAATCGTTTGAGACGCTGGGCGACTTCGAGCGTGCTCGATCCGACTACGAGGCGGCGCTGACCGCCGCCCGATCGATCGCACGATCAGCGTGGCGAGTGGCAGGCGTTGCTCGACCTCGGGTTTGCTGTGGGCCGGGCGCGACTACGAGCAGACGTCGCAGTATTGCCAGCGCGCGCTGCAGTCTCGCGCGGACGATGGCCGATCCGATCATCCTGGCCCACAGCCTGAACCGGGTTGGCAACTGGTACACGAACATCGCGCGCCCGCGCGAAGGGTTCGCCTTGCACCGCGAGGCGCTGCGGCATCGTCGAGGCAATCGGACGACCGCGCGCGATCGCCGAGACGCTCGATCTGCTGGGCATCGCCTGCTACGTGGCCGGCGATGCGTGCGACAGCGCGGCGTACTACACGGCAGCCATCGAGCATTGTCGCGAGACTGGATGACCGGCAGCGTCTCGCCTGGTGCCTGAGCATGCTGGCGCTGTGTGGCGGGAACTATCAGACCGACGCCGGCGCGACGGCTGAGATCCCGCTGGCTCGGTCCGCGCAGTATGCCGAGCGGGCGATCGATCTCGCGCGCGAGATTGGCTGGCGACCCGGCGAAGCATTCGCCCAACATGTCCTCGCGATGGTCAATGCCACGCAGGGACACTACGACCGGGCGTTCGACCTCGTCCGTCGCAGTCTCGCGCTGTCGGAAGAGATCGGGCACCGGCAATGGATCATCGCCGGTACGTGCGGCCTCGGCGTGCTGTATCTCGAGCTGCTGGATGGGCCCACGAGTCGACGTATCTGGAGCAGGCGCTCGCTGACGCGCGCTCGATGGGATCGCGTCTGTGGCTGCTGACCGTCAGCGCTGTTCTTGCCGAAGCCTGCCTGCTCGATCGGCGATCTCGACGCGGCCCAGGTTGTCCTCGACGATGCCGACCTCACTGATTTCGCGCAAGCGGGCCAGGGAGCACGCAATTGCTGGCTGGCCGCTGCCGAACTCTATCTCGCTCGCGGGAACGCGGCTGAGGCATTGCGCATCGTCGACGAGTTGATCGCGACCTGCCCACACCTCGCGACCGAGCGCAGGCGCCCCGCGTCTGGCACTGCTACGCGGCGAGGCGCTGGCTGGCCTGCGGCGGCAGGACGATGCTGAGATTGCGCTCCGCGCAGCCGTCGATGGTGCCGCCGAACTCGGACGGCCGGCGCTCGGTTGGCGCGCGCTGGTCTCGCTGGGCCGGCTGCTGCGGGCGCAGCGGCGGTATGGCGAGGCCGAGGCCGTCTTTGCGGACGCGAGAGCGATGATTGATCAGTTGGCCGCGACGGTCCCTGATCCGGCGATGCGTCAGGCATTTCTCACCGCCGCAACCGCGCTGCTGCCTCGCCCGCGTCCGTTGACGGCACGCCAGGCCGCCGTTCAGGCATACGGCGGCCTGACCGAACGCGAGCGCGAGGTCGCGGTGCTGGTTGCCCAGGGCCTGCCGAACCGGGCCATCGCGGAGCGGCTGATCGTGAGCGAGCCGACGGTCGCGACCCACGTCAGCCACGTCCTCTCGAAGCTCGACTTCACCTCGCGCACACAGGTCGCGACCTGGGCGCTCGAGATGGGTCTGCTGAACGACGACTGATCCGGCACTGGCGTCGATAGCCGGTCGCTCGAAGTCATCGGGACGGGTCGCAAAAAATCATCAGTTCTGATGATGTGTCATCAGCATGCTAACGGTACTGTGGTGTCACGTGATGAACGGAGTGGTAGCGCGAACCTGGCGGGTCGGTGAGCCGGGGTCGTACGACCAATTCCCAGTTGCCGGCGCTACCGGCCGGGGAGAAAGGACGCCATCGTCATGGTGATCGACACGACCCGAACGTCCACGCCAGCTGCTCTCGCCCCGGAGGCGATCGATGCGTTCGCGGCGAGCCTGCGGGGGATGCTTATTCAGCCGGGTGATGCCGAGTACGAGACGGCCCGGCGCGTGCACAACGGCATGATCGACAAGCGGCCGGCGCTGATCGCGCGCTGTGCGGATGTGGCCGACGTCATCGCCGGAGTGAACTTCGCGCGCGAAAACGGGCTGCTGCTGGCCGATCCGCGGCGGCGGGCACAACGGTCCCGGCCTCGGCACCTGTGACGACGGGCTGGTGCTCGACCTGGGCGGGATGAAGGGCGATTCGGGTCGATCCGGCCGCCCGCACCGCCCGCGTCGAGGGCGGCTGCACGCTGGGTGACATGGACCACGCGACGCATGCGTTCGGCCTGGCAACCCCTTCTGGCGTCAACTCGACGACCGGCGTCGGCGGGCTCACGCTCGGCGGCGGCATGGGTCATCTCTCGCGGCAGTATGGCCTGGCGATCGACAACCTGCTGGAAGTCGACATGGTGCTGGCCGACGGCAGCTTCGTGACCGCCAGCGAGACGCAGCACCCGGACCTCTTCTGGGCCATCCGCGGCGGGGGCGGCAACTTCGGCGTCGTCACCTCGTTCCTGTTCCGGCTCCACCCGGTCAGCACCGTCTACGCGGGACCGATGCTCTGGCACATGGACGTCGCCGAGGATGTCATGCGCTGGTTCGGTGAGTTCCTGCCCAGCGCGCCGGACGAGCTCAACGGCACGCTGATCTTCATGTCGGTCCCGCCCGGCCCTCCCTTCCCGGAGGCACTGTGGAACCAGACGATGCTGGCGATCGTGTGGTGCTATTCGGGTCCGCTCGACCAGGCCGAGGATGTCTTCCAGCCGATCCGGACGCGCTTCGGAACACCGGCGCTAGACTGGGTCGGCCCGATGCCGTATCCCGTGTTGCAGAGCAATGTTCGACGCGGTCTTCCCAGCGGGCATCCAGATGTACTGGAAGGCCGACTTCGTCAACGAGCTGTCGGACGAATCCAACCAAGTTGCGCGTCCAGCAGGCACTGCGCAAGCCGGTCGGCTCGACGATCGTTCGGGTTCCACCCTATCGACGGAGCCGCGAGCAGAGTCGCCGATGATGCGACTCCCTGGGCCTACCGTGACGCGCGGTTCGCCGAGGTGTTCGTCGGCGTGACGCCCGACCCGGCCGAGAACGACTCGATCATCGCCTGGACCCGCGAGACCTGGGATGCGCTGCACCCCTTCTCGGCCGGCGGCGGCTACGTCAACTTCATGATGGAAGAAGGCACCGAACGGCATCCGGGCCACCTACCGCGACAACTACGACCGGCTGGCGCGCATCAAGGACGACCTACGATCCCGGCAACCTCTTCCGCGTCAACCAGAACATCGCTCCCAAGGCGTGAGACAGGCACGTAGCGCCGCATGACCTGACCGCGCCGCGTGCCTGACCAACTGGGTACCAACGAACGACGAACAGGATGGTCCCCTGTAAGGCACCCGCACGCGCTCGTGACGCTGGTCGCTGATGGACAGGTGGCACGACATCACGACCCGCTTCTACAGTCGGACTTCTACAAGCGACAGGGTACCTCTGTCGACTTCATCAAGGCCGCAGATTGGTATGAACAACGAGAGGACATTCGATGAGCACAACATACGATGCGACAGTCGAGCAGTTCAAGCGAGCAGTGCAGGAGGAGTGGACTGATGAGCAGACGGTTCAGGCGTGGCGGCACTGGCATCCCAAGATCGTGCACCAACTTGAGGAAATGACCACAGCATTGCTCGATGCCGCGCAACTTTCGCCCGGTATGCGCGTCCTCGATCTCGCCAGTGGTACGGGTGATCCTGCGCTGGCGGTTGCCACCGCGGTTGGGCCGGACGGACTGGTGACCGCGACGGACCTGAGTCCCGGTATGCTCGCGACGGCTGAGGCCAACGCCCATGCGGCAGGGTTGACCAATCTCACGTTCCAGGTCGCTGATGCCGAAGATTTGCCGTTCTCCGATGCCCAGTTCGACGTCGTGCTGTCGCGCATCGGCTCGATGTACTTTGTCGATATCCAGCGCGCACTCGCAGAGGTCCGTCGCGTCCTCAAACCTGGTGGACGCGTGGCATTCAGCGCGTGGGGGCCACTCGAGCAGAGTCCGTACGCCGCTACGATGTTGACCCCGTTCCTGACTCGTGTGGATGTCTCACCGCCGCCTCCAGGCACCCCTCAACCAATGCGCTTTGCCCAACCAGGCAGCCTGGCGACTGAACTTGAGTCGGCGGGATTTGCAGGGGTCTCGGAAGAGGCTCGCATCATCATGTCGCGGTGGCCGGGTCCTGCGGCGGAACTCTGGCAACACTTCTACGATATCGCCGTCCCGTTCCGCCCCGTGTTCGATGGCCTGCCGCCAGCCGAGCGGGCGGCTGCGGTTGCCGAGGTGATTGCCGGATTCAGTCAGTGTGACGATGGCACTCAGGTGACGATTCCGACCGCAATCGTGATTGCTGCGGCTTCGCGCCCAGTGGAGTAACCCTGCGTGACGTGTGGGCGTGCTCGTGGTCGACAGGCTGAGACGATGCGTCAGTTCGGCGTGACCGTCAGCCATACCTCAGCGTTGGGCGTAGCGGGACGTGCTCATGCCTGTGTCATGTATAGTCTCGCCTCTAATCCGGCTGGAGGCGAGAGGGTGATCGATGGAGCGCAGATTCCCGGCGATTGAGCCGTACGACAGTGGGATGCTCGATACGGGCGACGGGCACCAGGTCTACTGGGAGTGCTGCGGAAACCCGAACGGCAAGCCGGCGCTGTATCTGCACGGTGGCCCTGGTTCCGGCTTCTCTGCGGGTCAGCGCCGATTCTTCGACCCGGACATCTACAACGCCGTCCTGTTCGACCAGCGTGGGTCGGGCAAGAGCCGGCCGCTGGCCAGTGAGCCGGACGCCGACCTGAGCACCAACACGACCCAGCACCTGATCGCCGATATCGAGGCGATGCGGGCGATGTTTGGCGTCGAGAGCTGGACGATCCTCGGGCTGTCGTGGGGTGCAACGCTGGCGCAAGCCTACGCGCACGCGCACCGCGAGCGGGTCAACGGGCTGGTGCTTGGGCTCGTGACGACGACATCGCGCCGCGAGGTCGAGTGGATCACCGAGGCTGGGGGCGTCGGGCGAATCTTCCCGCGCGAGTGGGAGCGGTTGGCGGAGGCCGTGCCGGCCCACCTGCGGCAGATGCGGCTGGTTGACGCCTACGCGACGATGCTGGCCGATCCGGACCCGGCTGTCCACGAGCACGCGGCACTGGAGTGGTGCCTCTGGGAGGACGCGCACGTCTCGCTGGCGCCGGACTTCGAGCCGAACCCGCGCTACGAGGACCCGGCGTTCCGCCTGCGCTTCGCGCGACTCGTGACACACTACTGGAGTCACCACGCCTTCCTCGACGATGACCAGCTACTGCGTGACGCGGCGATCCTCGACGGTATCCCCGGCATCATGATCCACGGCCGCTACGATGTCAGCGGCCCGCTCGAAACACCCTGGCTGCTGGCCAAGCGCTGGACGACGACGCCGGCTGGTCGATCATGGACGATGCCGGCCACGGTGGCGCGGATCTGCCAGGACTGGTCGTCGACGCGCTGAACGAGCTCGCGGCGGCACCATCCTCCTGATACGGGGACGACCGCATGTCGCGCGTCTCCAGGAAGCAGAGGCCGGTCTCGTGCCGGCCCTGTTCCCGTCACCCACGCGGCTCGACCGGAGCAGGGCCCGGCACAAGACCGGCCCCTGCTTCCTGGCGGGTCTCCCACCGTCCAACCCGCTCACACAATCACCTTGAGCACCTTGAGCCACATGAACCGCAACTGGGTCATGCAACTGGCTCATACAATGAGCTTGATCCACTTGAGCCACTTGACCCTCTTTGAAGTCACTCAAACCTGCTCATCCACCAACCATGAACGCCTTTACCGCCTTTACCCCTTTACCGCCAGTGGCACAGATTTGCCCCTGGAAACCGTTCGACTGATTGAAGGCGTCACGCGTCACGCGTCTTGCGTGGCAGCGCACGAATCTGCTAGGATGCGCGGCACCTCACGGATCGTGGCGTGATCCGGAAATCCTGATCTGGCGAAGGAGAATCCCATGCGGCAAACGTTGAAGAACCTCATTGTCGGAAGCTTCTTCAACGAAGGTGTCGTGCATGGCGATAGTCAACATCGGGATTCTGGCGCATGTAGACGCTGGTAAGACCAGCCTAACCGAACGCATCCTTTTCGAGACTGGTGTCATCCGGTCGATCGGGAGTGTCGATAAGGGCACGACCCAGACCGACACGCTGGAGCTTGAGCGGGCGCGCGGCATCACGATCAAGTCCGCGGTGGTCTCGTTCCAGCTCAACGATCTCAAGGTCAATCTGATCGACACTCCCGGCCACGGTGACTTTGTTGCCGAGGTCGAGCGGTCGTTGCGCGTGCTGGATGGCGTCGTGCTGGTCGTCTCGGCGGTCGAGGGTGTCCAGTCGCAGACGCGGCGATTGGCGCAGGCGATCCAGGCAGCCGGGTTGCCGATGCTCGTCTTCGTCAACAAGGTCGACCGCCTCGGCGCGCGTGGCGACGGGTTGCTCGAGGACATCAGTCGCAAGCTGAAGCTGCGGATCGTGCCACTCAACAGCGTCAACGGGCTTGGCGATCGGGCGGCGGAGGTCGTTGCGCTGGACCGGGAGAGTGCGGCCTGGCGCGAGCCGGTCGCCGACCTGCTGGCCGAGACGAGCGAGCGGGTGATCGAGGAGTTCGAGCGAAGCGGCGGCGAATTGAGTAGCGCCTTCCTCTATAAGGAATTGCAGGCGCAGGTCGCCGCCTGCGCGGTCGTTCCGGTCTACTTCGGGTCGGCCATCACCGGCGTTGGCGTCCCCGAATTGCTGTCCGGAGTCGAGGAGTGGCTGCCGGTCGCGCCTGAGGGCCATGACGCTACCGCGACTGGAACGGTCTTCAAGATCCTGCGGCGACCGTCGGGCGAGAAGATCGTCTATGTACGGCTCTTCGATGGATGTCTGACGGTCCGCCAGCGTGTGATGCTGCAACGGCGCAATGCCTTTGGCGAGATCGAGCAGATCGAGGAGCGCATCACCGGCATCGACCGGTTCGCGGCCGGCGCGACGATCTCGGCGGACCGTGCCGGCGCTGGTGAGATCGTCAGCCTGCACGGCTTGCGCTCGGCGCAGATTGGTGATCGGATCGGTGACGGCGACGACGGTGAGATCGCGCCGGCCTTCCCGGCTCCGGCGCTGGAGAGCGTCGTCCGTCCGCTCGATGCCGACCAGATCACGCGGCTGCGCGAGGCGCTGGAGCAGCTTGCCGAGCAGGACCCGCTGATGTCGCTGCGCCAGCGCAACGAGGAAGGCGAGATATCTGTCCGGCTGTATGGCGAGGTCCAGAAGGAGGTCATCACTGAGACGCTGGCGCGGGAGTACGGCGTCGGCGCATGGTTCGGACCGAGCCAGACGATCTGTGTCGAGCGGCCGGTCGGCGTTGGTGAGCACGTCGAGATCATCGGCACGCCCGGGAACCCGTTCTACGGGACGGTCGGCTTCCGCGTTGAACCGGGCGAGTACCGCAGCGGCATCCGCTACGTCCGCGAGCTTGGCTCGCTGCCGCTGGCGTTCTATCGCGCAATAGAGGAGACGGTCTACGAGACGCTGGGGCAGGGGCTGTCTGGCTGGGAGGTGACTGACTGCATCGTCACGCTGACCCACGCGGGCTTCTGGTCGCCGGTCAGCACGGCTGGCGACTTCCGCAAGCTGACGCCGTTCGTGCTGATGCAGGCAATGCTGGTCGCAGGAACCGAGGTATACGAGCCGATCGAGGAGCTCGATCTGGATGTCCCGGAGGTTGCGTTTGGCGCGGTCTGTGGCGCGCTCGTGACGGCGCGGGCGACGATTCGGAATATGTTTCAGGAGGGAGCGTCGCAACGCATCATCTGCGAGATCCCGACCGCCGAGCTGCGCGGCGTCGAGCAGCAGTTGCCGGGACTGACGCACGGTGATGGCGGCTGGGTATCGAGCTTCGCCGGCTATATCCCGGTCTCCGGCGAGCCGCCGGTCCGGCCGAGGATCGGTCCGAACCCGCTCATACGTGCGCAGTATCTGGCCGAGGTGGCGCGCATGTAGGCGTCCCTCGGCCAGTCAGGCACGGTCAGGCGTCGGGATGTTGCTCCAGCTCAGCGCCGTATGCGCCGACGGTAAAGTCGCCGTGTCGCTGGTAGGTGGAGAAGGTGATGCCGGAACCAGTCGTGGCGGTCGAGACGAACTTGAGTCCGGTCGGGACGGTTCCCTCACCGAAGAGGCGTTTGCCGCTGCCGACGATGACCGGGATCGTATACAGCCGGTATTCGTCGATCAGGTCGTGCTTCAGGAGGGTCTGGACCAGGTCGCCGCTGCCGTGGACCTGGATCTCGCCGCCGTCCTGTTGCTTGAGTCTGGTGATCTCCCCGACGATGTCGCTGGCGAGCAGCGACGCGTTGTTCCACTCAAGGGCCGTGCCCTGTAGCGACCGGGAGGCGACATGTTTGGGGATGCGGTTGAGGACGGCCGCGACCGGGTCGTCGTCGCCTACCAGCGGCCAACTGGCAGCGAAGATATCGTAGGTCTTGCGGCCGAGCAGCAGCGCGCCGGCCCGCTGGGTCGATTCGGTCACGTATCGCAGGAAGTCGTCGTCGAAGTGGGGCACGAGCCAGCCGCCGTGCTCGAAGCCGCCGTCGCGGTCCTCGTCTGGAGCGCCGGGCGCCTGGACGACGCCGTCCAGCGACAGGAACGATTGTACGACCAGTTTCCGCATGGTGATCCTCCAATGTATGCAGCGTGAACGGTTCAGCGCCGTCTCCACAAGGTTGTCGTTCAGCAGGCTCCGCGATCGACAGTTCGATCGTATCGTCTGAGGTCGTACATCAGCGCCTCTCCATTCGGCGGCGTGCATGCCTGCACGCTGATGATCCTGACAAGATCCTTATACATATACCGAACATCCTGACACACTCCTGATGTGGTCCAGCCCATACTCGGACGCCGACAAATGAGAGGTGGTCTCGATGCCGACATTCAGCGACCTTGGCGTACCGAGTGTGGTGCTTGTTGATGACGAATCACGACGACTCGGCGACCCCAAGCGATACCGCCGAGATTCGGAGCCATCCGCGTTACCTTGCGGTCATCAATGAACAACGTGTCTGCCGAGCCGGATGATCGCGATCCTGCTTCAGACGAGAAGGTCACGCTTCGGCGCTCCGCCCGGTACGCGCTTCGTCCGGGTACGAAGCCGGGCGACCGACGGCTGCGCGTGGCGCGTGGTCCAGATCACCTGGTCCATGAGGACGAGCATTATTACCTTCAGACACCGGCGAAGGGTCGGCGCGGTCCGGTCCGGGCATGGCTGCTCCGGAGCCAACCACAGGAACGGGAAGGACCATACCAGCGCGAGATCGCCCACCATGACCACCCGTGGTGGAAGGTCATGTGCCTGACCGGTGTCGACTACTTCTCGACCCTGGGTTACCAGCCGGGTATTGCGGCGATTGCCGCTGGTGTACTCTCGCCGTTCGCGACCCTGATCCTCGTCCTGCTGACGCTTGGCGGGGCGCTCCCGATCTACAACCGAATCGCGGAACGCAGCCCACATGGCGAGGGGTCGATCTCGATGCTCGAGCGTTTGCTGACCTGGTGGAAGGGCAAGCTCTTCGTCCTGTGTCTGCTTGGCTTCGTGGCGACTGACTTCATCATCACGATTACGCTCTCGGCGGCCGACGCATCGGCGCATGTGATTGAGAATCCGTTCACGCCTGCCGTGCTGCATGGCGAGCGGATCGGGATCACACTGGTGCTGGTGCTGCTGTTGTGCGGAGTGTTCCTCAAGGGGTTCAAGGAAGCGATCGGCATCGCGGTTGGACTGGTGGTCGTCTACCTGGCCCTCAACCTGATCGTGATCGGCGTCGCGCTCGAGCATGTCATCCAGCAACCGGAGCTCATCACCAACTGGAAGGACAATCTGTTCGCTGACCACGGCAACATTTTCATGATGTTCGCCGTCTCACTCCTCCTGTTCCCGAAGCTGGCGCTCGGTCTGTCGGGATTCGAGACCGGTGTCGCCGTCATGCCGCTGGTGCGGGGCAGCGCCGGGGACAACCCGGAGCGTCCGGAGGCGCGCATCCGCAACACGCGCAAGCTCCTGCGCTCGGCGGCGTTGATCATGAGCGGCTATCTCATCACCAGCAGCTTCGTGACGACGGTGCTGATCCCGCACGAGGAGTTCGAGGAGGGCGGCGAGGCCAATGGCCGGGCGCTGGCGTATCTGGCGCACGAGTATCTCGGCACCGCCTTCGGCACCATCTACGACATCAGCACGATCGGCATCCTCTGGTTCGCCGGGGCATCGGCGATGGCGGGCCTGCTCAACATCGTCCCGCGCTATCTGCCGCGTTACGGGATGGCTCCCGACTGGGCTCGCGCGACGCGTCCGTTGGTGCTGGTCTTCACCCTGATCGCGATCGTCGTGACGCTCTATTTCCAGGCCGATGTCAACGCGCAAGGTGGCGCGTATGCGACCGGCGTGCTGGTGCTGATGTCGTCGGCGGCGGTTGCCGTCACGCTTGCAATGCGGCGCGAGGGGCGACCCCGGGCCGCGGCGGCTTTTTCCATTATCACGGCTGTCTTTGTCTACACAACCGGGGTCAACATCGTCGAGCGGCCCGATGGGATCAGGATTGCCTCGTTCTTCATCGTGGCGATTGTCACCGCTTCGCTCGTCTCGCGTGTCTTCCGCTCGACCGAACTGCGGGTGAGTGAGGTTGTGCTCGATTCGACAGCCGAACGGCTGCTGACCGAGGCGGCAGGGGCGGGCAGCCTCCGCATCATTGCCAATCATCCGGATGAGCGTGACGCCCGCGAATACCTGCTGAAGCTGCGCGAGCAGCGCGAGGACCATCAGATTCCGTTTGGCAGTCACGTCCTGTTTCTCGAAGTGACGATCTCCGATGCGTCCGAGTTCGCGCCCGTCCTTGAGGTGCGCGGCGAGGAGATTGGTGACTATCGTGTCCTCGCCGCCAAGGCGGCATCGGTGCCGAACGCCATCGCCGCCTTCGCGCTCTATGCTCGCGATCGGGTTGGCGTCATCCCGCATGTCTACTTTGGCTGGACCGAGGGCAACCCGATGAAGTACCTGGCGCGCTTCATTCTGTTTGGCGAGGGGGATATCGCGCCGGTCACGCATGAGATTCTGCGCAAGGCCGAGCCAAACCGTGAGCGCCGGCCTGCCATACACGTTGGGTGATTGGCGACGGCGTGCCCGACACGCCGGAGTTGTTGAACGGGGGCGAGTATGGGCGAATGGACGTTTCGGGTGTGGAGCGAGCCATTCAGCCTCGATTCCAATGCACAACGGGCAGTCGAGTCCGAAATTGCGCGCTTGCGCGCGCTCATCCATGGCGCGCCGAACGTGCGCAGGACACGACTGGAACGGAATCCAGCCGGGCCGGTCGGGGAGTATGCGAGCCTGCTGATCGAGGCGACGGTGCGTGGGTGTGCCGCCGAGGATATCGTTCCAGCGGATGTGCGGCGAACGTACGGTTCGTGCCACTGGTTCGGGGTCAGCCAGGAAGTGCTGACGGGTTTCTGCCACGAGTGGGCGGCTGTCCGTGCCGAGCGCAGAGGTCCAGCACCTGTTCACCGACGTCAGATGGACTGATCTGCATAACGGCATTGCTGCTCACCATCGGGCATGTTGCTGCTCTCTTCGTTTCAACCGTAACCAGTGAAGCAAGGTGCAATTCGGGCTGCCACGTGTGCCAGTCGCGAAGACGTATGATCGTCTCGTAAATTCATACGTACGAGCGGCTGGTCAAGTTAATGATGCGACGAGTCGACTGGATCATGGAGCGGCTGGGCGGTATCCGTCAGGCATTGCCTGACCGGCGTTTCAACGACGCATTTGTCGCGGTTCTCCTGCTCGGTGTGTCGACTGTGGCGATGCTCGCGATCCGCTCGCACCTGAATATCCTGAACGTCTCACTGATCTTTCTGGTGCTGGTTGTCGTTGTTCCGTTGTTTGCGGATCGTTGGACGAGCGTCGCGTCCGCGGTGCTCGCATTCCTGTTGTTCGACTTCTTCTTTGTCCTGCCCTATTACACCTTCGATGTCGCGGCCGCCGATCATGTCCTGGCGCTGGTTGTCTTCCTCGGAGTCGCGACGCTGATCAGCCAGCTGATCTACCGTGTCCGCGTCCGGACGGTTGAGGCACTGGCGCGTGGCAGGCAGATGACGCTGCTGTTCGAACTCTCGCAGGCGCTCATCGCCGACGTGACTGTCGCGGGGATGCTCAGCGCAATTGCCGAGAGGGTGGCCGAGGTGCTTGGCACCTCATCGTGTGCGATTCTGATGGAGGATGAAGACGGGCAACTCGTGGTTCGAGCGGCCGTTGGGACGCTGCCTCCGGCTGACGATCGTGACCACACCGCCGTTGCAGCATGGGCATTTGAGCACCGCCGGCCTGCGGGACTCGGTCGACGGCGGGGCAGGCACGTCCGTCCACACGGGACGCTGCAACCACCCGGACGGCGACCGGTGCTCCCGTCTCGTAAGGGGGGAGCGAGCCTCTATGTCCCAATTGGTGTATCGACGCGCGTCATTGGCCTGCTCTACGTCAGTCACGCCAACGGTCGTAGGGAGTTCTCTGAGGATGACCAGCAGCTGCTGTTGACGTTTGCCAACCAGATCGCGCTGGCGCTCGAACGGGTGCGGCTCACCGAAGAGGCGACCCAGGCCGCCGTCCTGGCGCGTTCGGATGAGCTGAAATCCGCGCTTCTCTCGGCGGTGTCGCACGACCTGCGGACGCCACTCGCATCGATCAAAGCGTCGGCGACAAGCCTCCTCCAGCAGGAGATTCACTGGTCTGCGGAGGATGAGCGGGATTTGCTGCTGGCGATCGACGAAGAGACGGACCGGCTGACACGACTGGTCGGGAATCTGCTCGATCTGACACGGATCGAAGCAGGGGAACTGAAACCACAGCTCGAATGGAACGATCCCGAGGAGGTGATTCGCGATACTGTGCGTCGCGCGAGAGCTGCCGTTCCAGAGCACGATATCCGTATCACCCTGCTGGGAGATCTCCCGCTCGTGCAGTTCGACTTCATCGAGATCGCGCAGGTACTCTTCAACCTCATTGAGAATGCCGGGAAGTATGCGCCGCCCGGCACGACGATCGATGTTGCTTCCCGGCCGGTGTGTGGCGCGGTTGAGTTCTCGGTCTCCGACCGTGGACCTGGTATTCCGGTTGGTGAAGAAGAGCGCATCTTTGGGAAGTTCTACCGGATCCAGCCGGGGAGTGGTCCACGCGGCGCCGGAATCGGTCTGAGCATCTGTCGCGGGATTGTTGAGGCGCATGGCGGTCGCATCTGGGTCGAGTCGCGTGATGGCGGTGGCGCGATCTTTCGCTTCACGTTGCCAGAAGCGTCTGGTGATTGCTCGAACAGTAAGGCAATAGCGTGAGCGCGAAGATCCTGATCGTCGAGGATGAGCCACAGATGCGGCGGGCGGTCGGCGCTGGCCTGCGCGTGAATGGATTTGACGTGCTCATCGCCGAAACCGGCGAGGAAGCGCTCGATACGATCCCACTTTCGCGGCCTGATCTGATCCTGCTCGACCTCACACTGCCGGGCATTGATGGACTGGATGTCGTTCGCGAGCTGCGCGAATGGTCCAACGTTCCGATCATCGTGCTGTCCGCCCGTGAGGGTGAACGCGACAAGGTCATGGCGCTCGATCTTGGCGCCGACGACTATCTGACGAAGCCATTCGGCATGGACGAACTGCTTGCCCGGATTCGAGTGGCGTTACGCCATGCAGCCCATATGTCCTCCGGCAATGAGCCAGTCTTCCGTGATGGTGGCCTCGTCATCGACCTGGCCGGGCGTGTCGTAACCGTCGACGGTGCGGAGGTGCATCTCACGCCGACGGAGTACGATCTGCTGCGCGAGCTGACCGCCAACGCGGGCAGGGTGATGACCCACCACCACCTGCTCGGCCGTGTCTGGGGTCCGGCGTCGGTCAACGATACCCAGTATCTGCGCACGTATATCAACCAGCTTCGAAAGAAGCTTGAGGGCGATCCAGCCCATCCTCAGCGGATCATCAACGAGCCAGGCATCGGCTACCGGTACCGGCGTAGCGACTCCTGACGGACTGGTAATCAGGTCACTGGCCCATGTCCTGCACCTGGCAGTCGCAGCCCTTGCCGCGCAGGTTGGCGATCTGGGCGGGGATCGGGTCAACGAATTCGGTCTGGACCGCGTCTCCGGTTGCCAGTGATTCGTCGAGCGGGCTGGCGTGCCGGTAGCCACGGCGTTCCATCTCGGCCACCAGCGCTTCGTGCCGGAGCCAGAGCGCGCGCCGCTTGCCCCGCCAGCGGAGTGTTTCAGGGTGCCGGGCGTAGCCGGTCTTGCCGGCGGTGAGGACCGTCCAGATCGCGTGCAGTTCGCGGTGTTCGCCGAGCAGGTGCGCGCGGCAGAGATATTCAGGTGGAAGATCCCAGATTCGCATCGGCAGGTGCTCCCTCTCGACCGACGCTGTCCACACATTCGATGCCATCAGGTCGGGTGACGCCGGTTCATAGGCTCCGGCCCAGCACTGTATTCTGGCACGCCTTTGTCACACTGGTTCAGGAAGCGTTGTCGCGATTGCGATGGCAGCAATGAGATAAGAACCGGAGGGGTACGAGTCACGGTCGTCATCGCGGGAAGGTCGCTGGGATGACCGGAGAATCGGACTGGCAGATGGATCACGTCGTAGTTCACTTCAGACGAACCGTCCGGGCCGCACTTCAGACGGCCGTCTTCTTTCTCAAGGTGTTGCCGATGTTGCCGTCGGGGGCAGTCGACCGGGTTACGCCGCGCCCGATTGTCGAGCAGTTGCGCTATCCGACGCTGGAGGGCATGGCGGAGGGCGATCTCTACCGTCCGGCGACGGCTGGTCCGCATCCTGGCATGGTCGTCTGTCTCGGTGTCGTGCCATTCGGTGTCGATCACCCGCAGGTGCCGCGGCTCGGTGAAGCACTGGCACGCTCAGGGTTCGCGGCGTTGCTCTACTGGTCGCCGGCAATGCGTGACCTGCGACTCGATCCGGGCGACATCGATAACCTCGCGCTGGCCTATGACTGGCTGGTTGACCTGCCATCGGTCGATCCCGAGCGGAGCGGGCTGCTTGGAACGTGTGTCGGTGGATCGTTCGCGCTGATGGCGGCAGCCCACCCGTTGATTCGGGACCGGGTTCGCTTTGTCGGAGCGTTCGCGCCGTATGCGTCGATGTGGACGCTGGGACAGTGCAGTCGCCAGCGCGACTCGGTCAACGACGGATGGCCGCATACCGTGGCAGGTCGATCCGCTGACTCGCGCCGTCTATGAACGGTGCATGATGTCGATGCTGGATAGCAACGAGGCTGGACAACCGACCGGCAGTCCAGCGGTCGATCGACGAGCAGGATGCCCGGCTGCTGATGTCGTTGCTCGGCGCGTCGTCGGCGGAAGATGCCGAAGGATTGCTGCAGCGACTGCCGCAGATGATGCAGGAACGGCTGACCGCGCTGTCACCAATGACCTACCTGAACGACATCCACGCACCGCTGATCGTCGTCGGCCATGACCGGGATGACATGGTGATCCCGGTCGACGAGTCCCGGAGGCTGGTGTCGGCGCTGGCCGGACGCCCGGGTGTGCGCTACACCGAGTTCGGCATGTTCCAGCACGCCGATCCGACGCAGCGCAAGCTCCCGCTTCCGCGCCTGATCCTCGAGCTCAGCAAGTTCTACCGGTTTGTGTACCCCATCTACCGGCAGGCAGCCAGCGTTTCGTGACGGGCATGGCCGCGCCGCTTCCATGATCTGCTATCTTGGAACCGAACCTGCGCATTGAACACACCGATCCGCGATAGGCCGATCGTCGCACCTGTCGATCAACGACTTCACATCTTCTGAGCTACGCGGGGGCGCTATGGCTGCTGCTGCCCTGCCACAACCGCTGACATCTCTGATCGGGCGTGAGCGCGATGTCGCTGTTGTCATCGCTGCCCTGCGAGAAGATGGCGCGCGTCTCGTTACGCTGACAGGCCCTGGTGGAACCGGTAAGACGCGCCTCGCGATCCAGGTGGCCACCGAGGTGTCAGAGCACTACAGTGACGGCGTCTGGTTCGTCTCGCTCGCGCCTGTGCGCGATCCTGATCTCGTCGTGACGACGATTGCCCAGGCGTTCGGCATCCGCGAGACGTCCGGTCAACCGCTGACCGCAAGCCTGATGATGGCAATCGGCGACCGACAGGCGCTCATTGTGATCGACAACTTCGAGCAGGTGGTTCTCGCCGCGCCGCTGCTCAGCGATCTGCTCGGCAACTGCCCACGTTTGTCGGTCCTGGTCACGAGCCGGATACCGTTGCATCTCTACGGAGAGCGGGTGATCGCGGTTCCACCGCTCGCGGTGCCCGATCCCGATCAGCTTGCGTCGTATGACCGTCTTCATGCGGTTGCAGCCGTTCAACTCTTCGTGTCTCGTGCGCAGGCGGCACAGTCGACGTTTGCACTCACCCAGAACAATGCGCGGGCCGTTGCAGACATCTGCATTCGCCTCGATGGCCTGCCGTTGGCGGTCGAACTGGCGGCGGCGCGTATCCAGGTGCTATCGGCAGATGCGTTGGCTGCCCGACTTGAGCGTCGCTTGCCGTTGCTGGTTGGAGGCCCTCGTGACGTTCCAGCCCGGCAGCAGACGCTGCGAGCGACCATCGCCTGGAGCTATGACCTGCTGCAACCGGCAGAACAATTGCTCGCACGCCGGCTCAGCATCCTGAAGGGGAGTTGGACGCTCGAGGCGGCTGAAGCCCTGGTCGACGGGGAGGACGATGCACCGGATGACGTTCTCGGCAGCCTCACCGCACTCGTTGAGCACAGCTTGATCCAACGGGTCGAGTTGGCCGGCGACGACTATGCGGTTCACGATGCTCGAGACGATCCGAGAGTTCGGGGTCGAACAGTTGACAGCGACTGCCGAGATTGACACGGCACATCGGCTTCATCTGGACTATCTCTTACGAGTCTTCTCAGGTTCCGGACTGGACTGGCAGGGCACGCTTACACCGGCCGAACTGCGGCGTGGTGACGCGGAAGTTGAGAACCTGCGCGTGGCGTTGGACTGGGCACTGGAACACGAACCGGAACGATCGCTCCGGCTTGCTCACGCAGTGTCGGGATACTGGTTCTCGCGCGGAGCGTTCCGCGAGGCACGCCACCACCTGGCACAGACGCTGAACCATGCCACTGATGTGCCCGACGATCTTCGGGCGATCGCGCTGGCTGAGATGGGAATGCACGCGACGACGTATGGAGACTTTGCGGTCGCTCGCCGCGACATCGACGCTGCATTGGATCTCTATCAGCGCCTCGGCGACGAAGCAGGCGAAGCTACATGCCTCTTCCTGCTCGGGCGAAACGCGACGTGGTCAGGTGATCTGACGGAAGCAGTCACCCTTGTACGAACAGGCGATCCCAGGCCTGCGACGGCATTACGTGGGCACGCTGTCGATCGCGTTAGGGAACCTCGGGAACACGTTGTTGGAACTCGGCGATCTCGATCGTGCCGCCGCCGTGCTGGAAGATGGGCTGGCACACGCAGCGCAGCCATGGACACGGGGGGTCATCCTCGACGTTCTTGGGTGGCTTGCCGTGACGCGTGGTGACATGGCCCAGGCCCGCGAGGCATTCCGGCAATGTCTGCTGATCCAGCAGGATCTTCAGGATCCACGGTACATCGCCCAGATCTTCGAAGGCTGCGCGCTCGTCGCGGCCACTGACGGCTCGGCTACACATGCGACGCTTCTCCTGGGTGCGGCCAGTCGATTGCGAGACGCGATCGGCGTCGCCGCGCCGCACGCAACTGACAGCTTTGGTGAGCGCGCGCATCAAGCCGCAAGGGAGCACCTCAGCGCTGCCGACTGGGATCAGGCATGGTCAAGAGGTCGCACCCTGTCACAGGCTGAAGCGATCGAGATTGCGCTGAAGGGCCTCGGGGACGAAACCGCCGTATCGTCAGCACCTCCGCCACCGCATAGCCTTCTCTCTCCACGCGAGATGGATGTCCTGCGGCTGCTCGTCGAGGGCAAGTCGGACCGCGAGATCGCGGCGGACCTGTTCATCAGCCATCACACCGTCATGCGCCATGTCTCCAACATCCTCGGCAAGCTCGGCGTCGAGTCGCGCACGGCTGCCGCCACCTACGCTGTGCGTCACAACCTCCAGTAACCCGATCGCCATCCTCCTGCCAGCCAATAGGTGACATCACCTATGCCGTGCGACGGCGCGATTCCCTGATCTCCGTGATGTGCACGAGGGCTTCCGAGCGCATGCTGTCGATGTGGTTAACGGATCGTCCGACACCACCGAACAGCAGCCACAAAGGAGACCCGACATGCAGACAACGACCACCACCCGCCGCTTCGACCCACGGCAGATCAAGCAGGCAGCACTCGCGATCGCGATTCTCACCAGCGCAGCCATCGGCGTGACGACCGCCTCAATCGTTCGTGACGCGGGCGATACCGATAGCGGCCAGGCCGTTATTGCCAGTGCATCCGCAGGTCGCGAGCGGGAGTTCGGTTACCAGTTCATGGAGCAGAATCTCAACTTCCCGGTCGGAGTTACCGCGCCGGCTGTGAGCCGCTATGCCGACTACCAGTTCATGGAGCAGAACCTGAACCTGCTGGGCAGTGGCATCGCGCCAGCCACCTCCCGACTGACGGACTTTCGCTTCCTTGAGATGAACCTGGACCTTCCCGGCACAGTGCCGAGCGTCGCTCCAGACTGGCGGATGATCGAGAAGAACAGCTGGGGAGAGGGCTTCGTCCTGGGAGACTCAACCGACGGATTGGTCCCACCGAGCGCAACAGATTCTCCGCAGCATCTCTCTCCCGATTCCTCGTACTAGCGGGCATCGTCAGCCCAGGTCCAGAACACTCCACTCCCTCCCAGCCGGCGGCTCCGTCCCACACGCGGAGCCGTCTATCTCCACCAGCGAGGCAATCGCCACGTCAGATAACGTACCGGGCTCAGGGACGGAATCACGTCATTTACCCGATGTGCTGAGGTTGCCGAGGGTTTCTATGCTGTCGTCTACCAGCGAGCGGCGATACGAGGAAGAGGCGACATCATGCTGACACAACAATCTCGATCGCCGACATCTGAGCAGGACAGATTGCTCGACGACATCCTCGCGACGCTTGACGAGGTCGAGCGCCGCCTGCATGACGCACTGGCGCTGACGGAGACCAGTGTTCGTGTCTGCCAGCAGGCACTGGCGGCGACCGCGATCGTCCGCCAACGGCTATCGTCCGAGATACGTTGCACACACTGGTGCGCTCATCAGGAGCCAGCGGTCGAGGATGGGACGCCAGGCGACGGACCAGCCGAGCCATTGACAGCGCGCGAACGCGAAGTGCTCGACCTGATCGCGCGAGGCCACAGCAATCGCCGCATCGCCGAGGCGCTCTTCCTCAGCCCACGGACCGTCGAACGGCACATCGCCAACGTTTACCTGAAGCTCGATGTCCATACCAAGGCGGAAGCCACTGCCTGGGCGCTGGTGCATGGGCTCGTCGGCGACCTGTCTGCTCCCAATGGGTCGACGCACGGAGTTGGCGGATTGTCGTGAATCGCAAAAACTACATATGTCGACTACATAGAACAACCGATGCCTGATCGGACGCTGCCGACTACGGTAACGCTACGAGAGATTCGAAGGATGTTGACGGACGCGTTCGCCTGCACCCGGCGGATCTCTCGCTGTCGCTCTCATCCGTTTGGAAACGGAGGTCCGCAGATGTCTCGAGGGCGCCTTCCGATCACATTCGTCGTTATCCTCATGCTGTTGCTTCCAGTCTCCGTGCTGGCACAGTCTGAGAATCCGAACTCCGACGCCTACGCGCTCGCAACGCCGCTCTCTGGTGGGAATGAAATCCCGGCGGGTGATGCGGATGGCTTCGGCTACGCCCGGGTCACGGTTCTTCCGGCGACCGGAGAACTGTGCTACTCACTGAGTGTCTCCAGGATCGGGACGCCAACGGCTGCCCACATCCATGCAGGCGCTGCTGGTGTCACCGGGAGGGTCGTCGTTCCGCTGGCCGCGCCTGTCCCGGATGGGCTCGTCCGGGGCTGCGTCAGCGTCGATCGCACCCTGCTGAATGCGATCATGGCCGCGCCATCGGACTACTACGTGAATGTCCACAACGCTGAATTTCCGGACGGTGCGCTGCGCGGTCAGTTGCAGTCGGACGGGCTGAGCACGCCGTCACCGATGGGACCGAATCCGGAGCATGCGGTCCTGGACTGGAACCTCCACGCGGCGAATGTGTTCATCAACGCGCCCGGCGCACCGATCCAGGGCGCCGGTCAGACGCCGACGGTCGCCTCGTTGCACATGGCGATGGCGCAGGGGGCGGTCTACGACGCGGTCAACATGATCGAGGGTGGCTATCAGCCGTACAACGAAGGTCTGCCAACGGCACCGGAGACGGCGTCGAAGTCGGCTGCGGTTGCGACGGCTGCACACCATGTGATCGTCGGCGTCGTGCTGATGACGCCGCTCTCGGAGGAGATCATCAGCCGGCTCGACGCGCTGCTGGCTGAGTCGATTGCGGCTGCGATCGAAGCGGACGGTCAGGCGGCGGTCGCTGACGGGATCGCAGCCGGTGAAGCGGCAGCGGCAGCGATGCTGGCTGCACGAGCGAACGACGGCCGCTACGGCACGTTCGCGTTCACGCCGGGGACGGAGCCTGGGCCAGTGGCGGCCCGAGCCGCCGACCAACATCGGTGACCCGTTCGCCTGGGTCGGCCAGGTTCAGCCATTCCTCGTCGAGAGTCCATCGCAGTTCCGGTCGGCAGGACCGCTCGACATGACGAGCGATCAATACGCGGCCGAGTACAACGAGGTGAAGGCACTGGGAGGCCCGACCGGCGCCAGCTCTCGGACGCCTGAGCAGGAGGCGATGGCGCAGTTCTACAACGTGAACGCGCTCGAGTTGTACACCCGAGCATTCCGCACGATCGCGGTGACGGAGGGACTGACGATGGCGGAACAGGCGCGCCTGTTCGCCATGATGGACATGGCCATCGCCGACGCACTGATCACGACCTGGAGTGACAAGGCGTACTGGAACTTCTGGCGGCCGATCACCGCGATCCACCACGGTGATGAGGACGGGAACCCGAACACCGCCGGCGACCCGACCTGGATGCCGATGATTGGCACGCCGCCGTATCCAGAGCATCCGTCCGGCTACAATGCCTGCTCGGGCGCGGTCGTCCAGACCGCCATCGCCTTCTTCGGCACGAACGACATGACGTTCAGCCTCGCCAAGATCGGAACGAACCAGACGCGCGACTTCACGCACTTCACGGACATGACCGCTGAAACGATCGAGGTCCGCATCTACCAGGGACTCCACTTCCGGACGGCCGAGGTCCAGTCAGTTGAGATCGGCAAGAACGTCGTCGACTGGCTCGTCGCCAACTACTTCCAGCCAGTCTCGTAGACCGGTCAATCCGGAGCGGATTGTAGTTCAGTGCACTGTCCGGGCCTCCAGACAATGACGATTCGTGAGCAGTCCCGCGGTCGTCGGTGACCGCGGGCTCCAGATTGTTACGGGTGATCTCGACGCGGTTGCCTCGCCCGAGCGGTTGTAGCCCCAGAGGGCGTCGGCTTCGTATTCATCCGACTCGATGTCGGGTACCTCGAGTGCGGCGGTGAACTGCTCGGTCTCGAGATCGAGCTTCAGGATCCTGTTGAGTGGTTCTCCGGCGCAGGAGCAGATGTAAACGGCGTCTTCGCTGCCTGCGTGTCCTGGCCTGATGAGGCCGTCCGGGAAGGCGACGCGGTCGACGATCGTGGCGGTGGCAGGATCAATCTGGATCAGTTCGGCGCCAAGCGCTTCGGACATGAGCCAGAGGCTGCCGCCGGCCTCGACGATGCGATCCCGGTTGGCCCGGTTGGTGTGTCGTTGTATGTGGACGGTCGCGACGATCGTGTTCGTGGCCGGGTCGATCTTCGAGATGTCGCTGACGCCAACTGACCAGAGCGCGTCATTCGAGTAGATGATCGAGACCGGGAGCCGGTACCGGCAATCGAGCCACGACAGTGTTGGTGGCGGGATCGACGCGGACGATCGTGTTGGAGAACGATCCACGGCCCCAGAGCGCGCCACCTCCAAACACCAGTTCGTGGACGGCTGTGTTCAGGCTGGAGGTAGTTACGACCTGATTGGTGGCCGGGTCGATCCGGGCGAGCTGGATGCTGCCTGAGTCGGTACCCAGACGGCGCCCTCACCGACGGCGATCGCGTCGATGACCGGCTGACCGGGCGGGACGACCTCGATCGTTGTCACCTCGTTGGTCGCGAGGTCGATGCGGGAGACGGTGCCGTCGGACGCGTTGGTGACCCAGAGGGCGCCTTCACCGGCGGCCATGTTGCGTGGGTCGGCTCCGACCGGGATCGTGGCCGAGATCGTGCCGAACGGTGGGAGCGTAGGAGTCGGGCTGGGTTCGGGCGTCGTAGTTGCAGCCGGTTCGCTTGTTGATGTAGCGGCTGGTTCGGTCGGAGCCGGAACGACGGCGGCTGACGTGGCGGTCGCTTCGACGGTTGGTGTCGGTGTCGGGCCGCTCGGGCCGACGGCCGGCGTCTGGTCATCGACGTCCCGCAGGGCGAGGGCGAGGATCGCGCCGATCGCGATGAAGACGATCGCGGCGGCGACGAGCTTGAGCGTCTCACGCAGCCAGCGTCGCTGCTGGATTGGGATCGGCTCGATATCGGCGGGTTGGACATGGTCGGACATGATGGGCTGCTCCTCACGTTCGGTGATGGGAGGAGCGGCGGTCCGGCGACGGGTCGATGGATCGATCGCCGGGCCGGACCAGCCGTCCCGGTTGGCTTCCGGCGCGCGGGACTCGACCCGCCGCCAGATCTGCTCAATCGTGGTTGATGAGAGTCTCGGTGGCGTGAGGTCAGCATCGACCTCGGCGATGAATGCCGGCCAGATCGGGATCGAGGCCGTCCGGCACCGGCGTCGCGCGGTTGCGGCGCAGGGCCGACCAGTAGCGCTCGATCAGGGCCGCTTCGCTGCGGTGATGGCGGAAGCTCAACATGGCAGCTCTCCTGCCTGGGCGTCGTTGCCCGTTTCGATGAGGCTGCCGCGCAATTGCTTGATGGCACGGGCGCGGGTCATCCGGATCGCGCTCGGGCTCTTGCCGAGCGCCGCACCGATCTGCTCGCTGGACCAGCCGGCGAGTTGGAGTTCGAGGACGGCGCGTTGATCCTCCGGTAAGCCGCGCAGCGCAGTTCGGATCGTGATCTGCGTCTCTTCAATTTCCTGGGCCGGGTCGGCGAGTTCGCCTGCCGTCTGGAGTGGAGACGACTCGGCCGCCACGGCCCCGGCGATGGGTGTCGGTGACGACGTTCTGGGCGATACGGTAGAGCCAGCCGGCGAAGATGCCGCCACGGAACCCGTCCAGCCCGGCCATCGCCTTGACGAAGACCTCGCTGGTGGCATCTTCGGCCAGCTCGCGGCTGTGTAGTCGTAGATAGCAGAAGCCGTAGATCTGCTGGACGTAGCGCTCGTACAGGAGACGGAAAGCCTGCCGGTCGACTCGCGCGGCCGCGACGAGCGCCGCATCCTCACCACCGGCGTCCAAACCGGCCGGCGGTGGGGATGACTCACCTGCAGGACGAGAGCGGGCTAAACGCACCTGTACGTGCTCCCTGGCGCAGATTCTTACGTGCCTCTTGTAGATATTGACGTGAGTAGACGGGCAAAACGTCAACTGACGTATTGCTGTTTGCGTAACATCGAGCTGGCGTGAGCCAATCAGAGAGTGCTTCAGACAGTGTCGTCTGCTGATACACGGAAGCTGATGGGCCGACTCTGTCGGCCCATCAGCGCAGCTACACGGTGCCAGTCCACGCGTGTCCGGACTACGGGCAGTGGGCCTGGATGCAGCCGAATTCAACGATGGCATCGCCAAAGTTAGGGTGATAGTGAAGTGGACCCGTCTTGAGGAACACGCTCTCTAGGACGCGGCAGGATCGCGCGTCGTGGAGTGCCGTCGCAGGACGCGCCACTGACCGTCGCACTGCACCCACACATCGGTGATGTATGTCTCGTCGCTCCAGTCTCGTCCATCGAACGTGGCTTGCATGGTCCAGCGCGAGAGCATGAGCGCGACATCGCCGTAGACCTGGACCTCGCTCTCCAGGAATCCTCCTGACACTCCGGTGACACGGTGACTCAGATTGAAGCGCCACTGTTCGGCGTCAATCAGTGACCCGCGATTCGTCACCATTGTGAATCCGGGTGCGAGATAACTGCAGGCCGCCTCAATGTCGAAGCGTAGCGCCGCCGCCATCCATGCTTCAGCCTGCTGCCGGACCTCTGCGGCCGTGTCCAGGACCGTTGCTGGATCGTCAACCATCTGCTGCTCCTTGTCGCTATCACCCGGTTGAAGGCAGTCTTGTCCGAGACTTGTCGAATTCCATACAACGACTGCCGCGCGCCCATCGCCGACGGTGTCGCGATGTGACGCGCCGGCGCCGGCCGCGCGATATCCACACGTCCTTGTCGGTCTGGAGCTGCAATCTGCATATGCGTCTCCTCGCAGCACACCCGTGGCGACTCCATCCGGCGACGATACGAGGCGATGAACGATGGCACTACGTCAGGATGCGCACGTGCTCGATCACCTGCCCGTTGAGCCGGGAGATGACAACTGCGTGCATGTCCGACGGGTAGCCCGCCATCACCATGCCGGTGATGTGCTCCTCGTCAATGACATAGTTGCCGACACGGATGCGTGTCAGGACCTCGGCCCGCAGGTCAGGACTTTGCGCGAACAACGTCCCATAGAGTTGCCGCATCGTGTCCTGCCCCTGCATCATGACCTCGCCCGTTCCGTCTTCGGTAACAACGTCCGGCGCATAGTAGCTGAGGAATGTCTCCAGATCGTGCCGGTTGTAGGCGTCGAGATGACCTTGCAAGGGATCCATCGGTTGCACTCCTCTCGTGTTCCTGGTGCGGCGATTGGCAGCAGATTACTACCGAGCCCTACGGCGCCTGACCGCTGACGACGATGACAGGTCCTGTGCGGCTCGATGCGTCCTTCCTTGACGAACCGCTCGTTCAATTCCCGCAGGTCTGCGACGAACGTCTCGGCTTTGCTCCTCAGGGAGCGCATCAAGCGCCGGCTGGAACTGTTCGATGAGGTAGCGGGTGAAGTGCTCCACGTTGCCCTGAAAGGCATACGGAACCTGATACGTCCGGATTACGATGTCCTCTGAATTCGGCCGCGCGCATTTCCTCGCCGAGTGACACGCCATCGCTGAAGCGATTCGACGCTGGCTCTCCCGGTTCAGCATCGGGTGATGGGAAATATCGCTCGACGAGGGCGAGATGGCTGGCGTAGGGATGTTCGACATTTGGCGGCCAGACCGTAAATCCCGCTCGTCCTCCAGGCGCTAGCACCCGCCGAGCCTCGATGAGCGCCCGTCGCACATCGGGAAAGTACATCACCCCAAAGCGGCAGGTCACGCGATCGAACGAGCCGTCTGGGAATGGCAGGTCATCAGCTGGTGCACAGTGTGTCTCCAGATTGGTGACGCCAGCCGCACGGGCGTTGGCTGCCGCGCTCTCAAGCATCCCGGCCGAGAGATCCGTCGCGGTCACATGTCCGGTCGGTCCTACCAACCGCGCGATCGTGATGGCTGGTTCGCCGGGTCCACTCGCCAGGTCGAGGACACGTTGACCTGGTGCGATCTGCAGCTGATCGACGAGCGGGGCGGTCGTGTGCTGGACCAGCCCAGCCCACTCGCGACTCCAGGTGGTGAAAAAGCCCACCAGATGTGTCGTCGGTCCATGTGGTGCGGTTCTCATGCGTCCAGCGGGTCATTGTTGCGGCATCGGTTGTCATGTCTGGTGCTCCTTCTTACGAGCGATGACAGCGCTGCCCCGCCATTCCTATCACGCCAGTGCCGTGCAGAAGATCTGCGATCCCTCAAGGATTTGGCTGTGCTTGGTGCCGCCGGCGAAGAAGATCATGTTGCCGTCAGCATCGAACTCGAGCCGGCCGACATCCTGAATGACGACACCAGTGCCCGGCCGGGTAGCAATCTCCAGATTGCCCGACACACTGCCACCGCCATTGACCAGATCAAAGACAAACGTGGCGTGCCCGTGCTCATCGAGTGTCAGCCCTGTGACGGAGTTGACGTCGATGGCATGGTGCTCCATCTGCACGACGATCCGGGTTGGGTTGCCGTCCTTGTCGAAGAACGTCGTCTCGGTGCCGCTGAAGAAGTCGGTGTAGTTGTCCTGGAAGGCGCCACAGTCGACCACACCCGTTGACGAGCGTGAGAACGTGATCTTCTCCGGAGCCATGGCGAAGGCACTCGGCGTTGCCCAGATCGCGAAGATGGCAACGAGGGCTGCCAGCGTCACCAGGCGCCGGTAGATCCGTGTCATCGGTCTTCTTGTCGCTCCGGATCCGCGATTCGATCGTCCTGAGGTTGAAACGACACGCATGTGCTGACCTCCGCATCTGTCATTCAGGTTTCGACGATTGATTCGTTCCTCTATAGAGATAGACGTGACAATCTTGAAAAACGTCAATTGCTGCCTGCGATTTGCGTAACGCTGCAGCAGCATGAGTCAAAGATTTGAAACTTCGTACCTCTTCATCATCTGAGTCTCAAAGGCTGATGGGGCGGATCAGCCGCTCCATCAGCCCAACTACACGGTGTCAGGCCACCCGCGTCCGGACTATGGACAGTGAAGCTGCGATGCGGCCGAACTCAACCTTCACGTCGCCAGTCGGGGTGATGGTGAAGTGGACTGTCTCGTGGAATACGCGCCGGGCGGATGGATCGTCGCCAACCTGGCCGGTGAGTGTCTGGGTGGATGTGAACGTCGCCTGCCCTCGTGTCCCGTTGAACGAGAATCGGGCTGTGAAGTGCCCTGCTGTCGCCGGGATACTGGGGTCATCGGGCGTGAAGGTGAAGGTACCGGATTGGAGGCCGTGGAGGTGGATCGCGCCGTCTGCCCGCTCGGTGACGTGGAAGCACGTTGTGCTCGATTGACTGGAACGTGACCGGTGCCTCGTTGTGACAGGAGTCCGTTGTCGCCGCCGTGAACACGACATCTTTCGTCACCGTCGTGGATGTAACAGCACCGTTGCCAGCTGCCAGCCCGGTGCCGGCGCTCAGCAGCATGATGGAGACTGCGACGATGAGAGCAGTAATTCGTGTACGCATTCGTGGCGATCCTCTCTGCTGGCGGCGGATATCGGTGGATGTGCCGCCGCGTTGGTATTGGTTGCTGCTGGTTCGACTGCCACGTTGGATTACGGAGCCTGGCAACTCCAGGAACCCCTCAAGTCCTGGTTCAGAAGTCCCTCGCCAGAGCCGCATGCGGGGACCTGGTCGTCCCGGCCATATGCGAGCGCATCCCTCGCCCTCGCCGAGAGCGGTGTAGGCGGCGACCATTGTTGGTGTCGCCGCGGCAAGGTTCAGGCGACCCTCGCCCATACCGGGTGCGTCATACGCTTTCGGCATGATCGTCGACTCAGGCAGGACGCTATTGAGGAGTCCTTCACCCATGCCTGGGGCGTGGTATGCTACCGGGCGCTCCATGCCCTGTTCCACTCGATTGGTAGACGGCAGAGAACCGGCCTGATCGAGCGCAATGATCAACAAGGCGACGTTCAGGAGAATGCTGAGGGCGAAGATGGTGATACCGATTCTGCTGATGACGAAGCGCTGCATCGTTGCTTGCATCTGTCTGCTCCTTCAATCAGCGAGAGCGCCATGTCGATTGCTGGATGTGTTTGCCTGGCTGAAAGCAGTCGCGCGATCCATGAGCGTCACTCCGGTAGTTGAATCGCGGATGACCTCGTTCTGGTTCGGTGTAGCCCCAGACAGCACCGTCGAGATAGGCCAGCCAACCCTGCGCCAGTCGAGGTTCCCTGCCGGTATCTCGGCGCTCCACTTCGAGGCTGTCGATGTCGAATTGCCAGAGGACATCTTCTGGTTCAGCTGTCGCAGTCACAGACCCAGATGCTGCCGTCGCCAGTCGTCCATCAGCGGGATGCCGCGCACGGGTTGCGGGAGCGGGTAGGTGGCGATGATCCTGACCGGTGCCGGTATCGAGCCGCAGGAGTGCGCCTGTCCGTCGGCGCCCAGAACGAGTCGCCGATCAGTACCAGTTCGTTCGTGAAGTAGTCTTCCAGCGGGACGGTGGTTAAGACGCGTCGCCGTTTCCGGATCGATCTTCAGCATCTCCGAGTCCGTTCCCCGCCCGACGTCACGAACGGCCCAGACGGCGGCGTCGGTGATCGTTGCCGACTGCGGGCGGTCGATCTCGATCGACAGCCGTGAACGTGTTCGTGGTGGGATCGAACCGACGGATCTGGTTGCTGTCGGGCGATGATCAGCCACGACTGCGCCGTTCCCGAGCGCGAGGTGTTCAACCGGCTCATCGATCGGGGTTGTTGAGACAACCTGGTTGGTCAACGGGTCGATTCGCGTGAGGTTGAGGATGCCCGCGATGACCCAGACGGCCGTGTCGTCGACCGCGATCGCGCCGACCGTTGCGTTGCTGTCGGGCGCGACATCGATCGTCGCGACGACGGTGTTGGTGGCCGGGTCGATCCGCGACACGGTTCCTTGGCTGCTTCGTTCGTGACCCAGACCGAGCCCGCACCGGCTACCATCCTATCCGGCGCTTCGAGCCGGGATCGTCGTGATGGCTGGCTCGACGATCGGCAGCGTGACGGCAGGAATTGGTGAGACGGTCGCTGTCGGCTCCGGAACGGTCGCGGTGGGTTCGGGCGTCGTGACCGTCGGCGTTGGCTGGATGCCCGCCTGGGTGGGGGCCGGCGATGGTGTGACGGCTTCAGTCGGTGTCGCGACCGGGGCAGCCACGTTGTCGTCACTCGGGTTATCACGCAGGACGAGGACGAGCAGTGTGCCGACGACCAGGAAGGCCACGACTGGCGGCTGCGATCTTCATCCATTCGTTCGCGAGGTGGCTTGGCAACCGGAGTCGAGCGTCGCCAGTGGGTGTCTGTAACGTGTGGGACATGATCGCGGCCTCCGTTCCCGGTTCGCCGTTGTCCGGAGCGGATGACGGCGCATGACGGCGTCGGTCGATAGTCGGGTCGGCGCCAGCCTTGGTCGAGCGGCGCGACATCGTCGGCGCTCGCTTCGAGGTTTCGGCGCAGGGTGTCGACGAAGGCGGCGGGCGGCTGGAGCCGCTGCCGCGTTGCATGCAGGTAGTCGGCGAGCTCGGCCAGGCCAGGGTCGAGCTCGACGGGCGGCTGGACTCGTCGCGACGAGCCCAGTGCGCTGAGGTAGCGCTCGAGCAGGGTTGACTGGTGTCTCCAGCGAGGCCGCAGCATCATCGGTGCACTCCTCGGTCGGCGTTCGCCGTTGGGACGGCGAGCGTCTGACGTAGTTGGCGGAAGGCGCGAAAGCGCAGGTGGCGGACGGCGTTGAGGCTGCGGCCCAGCGTCGTCGCGATCTCCTGCGGCGCCAGGCCGGCGATCTGAAGCTCGAGGACGGCGCGCTGGTCGGGCTGGTA
The DNA here is from genome assembly GCA_963763325.1 of uncultured Chloroflexia bacterium. Lineage (GTDB taxonomy): Bacteria > Chloroflexota > Chloroflexia > Thermomicrobiales > CFX8 > JBBECJ01. Next base: position 28,998 of record CAVXOL010000005.1, on the reverse strand, counting down.
GTTCGCGGAGGGCCGCGCGCAGCCCGTCCAGCTCACTGTCGTCCGCGATGCGCTCCTCGATCGGTTGTTCGGGTGTTTCGACCTCGCCGGCGAGGTCGAGCGGAAGGTTGGATCCGTCCCCGGCGGTTGCGCCGTTGCACGTCGGTGACGGTGTGCTGGGCGATCCGGAACAGCCAGGCAGCGAAGAGGCCGCCTCGAAAGCTGTTCAGGTCGCGCCAGCGCCTTGAAGAAGATCTCGCTGGTGGCGTCTTCGGCTAGCCTCGCGGCTGCCGTAGTCTGGACGTAGCAGTAGGCGTAGATCGGCTGGACGTGGCGGTCGTAGAGGAAGCGTAAAGCCTGCCGGTTCGCTCGCGCGGCCGCAACGAGCGCGGCATCGTCCGTCCCAGGATCGGGGACGAGCGCATAGCCGCTCTGCGACGTTCGTTCTGGCTCATTGGTTCTGGAACCGGAACTCGGCCACGGCACTGACGTGCCCTCCTCGACGACGATCCTGCACCACGATCTATCTCTATAGGCGCAGGAGGGCCGTCAAGCATGTTGCGGTAGGCGTAGATGTGGAACTGTAGCACTGCGCGACAGGCAGAAGCGATTGTCAGCGATCTGCCAGATGTGATCAGTACTCGGGAGGAGAGGCTATCTGCGGGCGGAGACGACGTGTGCTTCCATCGGAACGGTGAAGGTGTCGTTGTGCAGGTGGGTCCGTAGTGCGGCGCGGACATCGTCCTCGATCGCCCTGATGACTTCGTCGCTGATCGCGCCGAGTGTTGAGAGGGGCGTCGCGGCGAGTTGGGCCGCGACGAGTGCTTCGGGCGAGGCGAATCTGGTTCGTTCGACGAGTGTGCGAATCTCGATCTGGGTGAATCCCGCGTTCTCGATCAGGGCACGGACCTGACCGGCATCGCTGAGGGCGAACGGGGCGCGCCGGTTGTTGGCGGCCTCGACACTGACGTGTCGTTCGAGCGCCGTCACCAGCGCGGCCATGCCGGGGCTGCCCTCGATCCGGCTCCAGACACAGAGGGCGAGCCGCCCGGTGCTCACGAGCAGACGGCGCATCTCGCGCAAGGCCGCCAGCGGATCAGGGAACTGCTGGAGTCCGTGCTGGCAGAGCACGACATCGAAGGATGCGTCGGGGAGTGGGATCTCCTGAGCATTGGCTTCGAGCCACTCGACCGGAGCGCCGTCGGTGGTCTTCGAGCGAGCGACGGTCAGCATCGCAGCGTTGATGTCCAGGCCAACGACCCGGCCATCTCCACCGGCTCGTGTCGCGGCCAGTTGGGTGACAACTCCGGTCCCGCAGGCGATGTCGACAACGCGGTCTCCGGGCCGAACGCCGGCGGTGTCGATCAGCACTGGCGCCCACGGGGCGAACATGGCCGGGACAAGCTGATTGTCATAGATCTCGGCGGCATTCCCGCCGACCTGCTGCCAGCATGGCTGAGATGCCACTCGACACCTCCCATTCAATCGACAGAGTCAGAGCTCGTTGGCGAGGTGTTGTCGGCTGCGAGCGTGAGAAAAAGGTCTGCGCCGGTGTCGAATCGAATTCGACACCGGCGCAGTTGTGGTGAATCGGAGCTTACTCCTCGACCCACCAGTACTGAGCGTTGAACCGTTCGTTAACGGTGTTCGGGTACATGTTGTGGACCCGGGTGCTGAGGCCGTTGATGCCTTGCGCGAAGAAGAGGACTGTCTCCGGCAGCTCTTCGGCGACGATGTTCTGGAATTCATTGTAGAGTTCGATGCGTCGCTCCTGATCAGGCTCGCTTAGCGCCTCGGCCAGGATCGCGTCGACTTCCGGGTTGCAGTAGCTGGTGATGTTGAAGCCGTTGCCGCCGGCGGCGTCGCAGGTGAACATCGTCGACTGATCGACGGCGGCACCCCAACTGAAGCCGACCAGGAAGGCCTCGTAGTCGAACGTCTGCGCGATCCGCTCGACGAGCGCCGGGAACGGCTCGGGCGACGGCGTCATCTCAATGCCGATCTGGTTCCAGTATTCCTGCATGGCAACCAGGATGGCTTCGTGAACGGCGTTGCCCGCAATTCCGTACATCGGGAAGGACAGTTCCTGACCATCCTTGTCGCGGACACCGTCGCCGTTGGAGTCGACCCAGCCGGCCTCATCAAGCAGCGCCTCGGCCTGCTCTGGATCGTATGGGTACGTCATCTCGATGGCGTCCGGGTTGTACGCCCACGACATCGTCGGGATCGTTCCAACCGCGACTTCGGCGAATCCGAAGTAGATCGACTCGACCATCGCCTCGCGGTCGAGCGCGTAGAACATCGCCTGGCGAACTTCAACGTCCTGGAAGAGCGTCGTCCTGCTCTCGTCCAGATTGAGGCCATAGAACGTGAACCCCAGCGTCGGGTAGTCGATGACGGTAACGTCCTCACTGCCCTCGAACTCTTCAACCGCAGACGGCGTCAGGGTTGCCCAGTCGATCTCGCCGGTCTTGAGCTGGTTCACAGCCGCCGCGTCGTCCGGCAGGATCTTGAAGATGTATTCGTCCAGGATCGGAGCGCCGTTCCAGTGGTCCTCGTTCGGGACGAGTGTGACATGGTCGCCAGTGACCCACTCCTCGAACAGGAACGGGCCGGTCCCGACAACGCGCGCCGGGTCGGTGCCAGTCGCGCCCGGGTCCTGCGCCATTGCGGCCGGCTCGACATCGGCCCAGACGTGCTCGGCGATAAGGTTGTAGACGCCGAGGTCAATCGGGAAGTCCGGGAACCCGCCCTTCAGGTTGAACTGAACGGTCATTGGATCGAGGACTTCGATGCTCTCGATCTGGATTTCCATGTCACTGACACGCGGAGAGTTGGTGTCGGGGTTCATGTACGCCCCGTACGAGAACACGACATCGTCGGCCGTGAACGGCTCGCCGTCCGACCAGGTGACGCCGTCACGCAGATGGAACGTGTAGACCGAGGCATCCGCGTTGACATCCCACGACTCTGCAAGCAGACCGACTGGCTGCAGCGTGTTGGGGTCGGGGGTGACGAGTGACTCGAAGATCATGCCCTGGACGTCGTTGGATGGCACGTCCTGGGTGATGATCGGGAGCAGAGTCGAGACATCGAGCGCATTGCCCTCGATCAGGACTCCGCCTTCGTTCTCGGGCTCCGAGATCTCGAAGCCGAAGAGCAGATCCTCTTCGGTGAACGGCCCGACGGTCGTCATGCCATCGGCGCTGCCGGTGCCGGTCGTTGCCGATGCATCGGTCCCGCCGGTCGTCGGGGATGCTTCGTCCTCTTCCTCTTCGGTTGGTGTCGCGTCGTCGGTCTCTTCTTCCTCCGTCGGAGTGGCATCGCCGGTCGTGCCGGAGGTCGTCTCCGTCGGCGCACCGGCGGCCGATGTCGCGGTCGGATCGGCATCGTCGTCATCGTCACCGCCGCAGGCGGCGAGGATTGGCAGCAGGAGCATCAGCACCATCAGCAGTGCTAACAGCCGTAGCCGTCCTGGTCTACGTCCCACGATCTCTTCCCTCTCACTCGATCAATCCGGACGCACCCCTCGTCGTCCGGAAACGCGTGGAACATTCCGTACCATGGCACTCTATGTCCGTGGTTGGCGCAGTATACGGTAGTTCCGGGTTGTGTCGATGGTCATGGGAGTATGCACGTGCTGTGGCTGACGAATCCTGCTCTCGATGACGTCTGTGGTTGCGGATGGTGATGGTGGGGTGTGACAGGTACAATCTCCCCCTCACGCCGAACGATTCGTCCATCGCCGTAGCCAGAAGGGTGCGCCGTATGGATTCAGTTGCGATACCGAAAGCGTCGGGCGATGCGTACGCGTCCAGCTCCAGACGGCATGCCAGCGAGCGGGAATTCCTGCGATTCGACTGGCTGATGACCGGCCTGGTCGCCTGGCTCAGCGTTGGGACGCTGCTCGATGGCTGGGCTCACAATACGCAGGCTGGCCTGGATACGTTCTTCACGCCGTGGCATCTGGTCATGTACGCGGGGATTCTCGCGGTCAGCTTCGTTTACGCTCAGCGTCTTCAGTTGGAACGTCAGCCGGGGCGCGGGCTGGCGACAGGCGCTGCCGGTCGGGTATCTGCCCGCGCTGGCCGGGATCGGGATCTTTCTTGCAGCCGGGGTCAGCGACCTGATCTGGCACGAGCTGTTCGGGATCGAGTCGAACGTCGAGGCGTTGCTCAGCCCGACCCATCTCGGTCTTGCCGTCGGCGTCGTGCTGATCCAGTCCGGTCCGTTGCGGGCTGCCGCTCTTCGGCGCAACTGGCCACTCGATCGCTGGTCGCGGGCGTTACCGCCGCTGTTGTGTGCGACGCTGATGCTAACGGCGCTGACGTACATGACACAGTTCATCAACCCGCTTGGCCTGACCGGCGCGGCTGCTGATTATCGTGCGGAGCACGGCCGGGTGACGCCGAGTCTCGATATCGGCGGGATGCTGCTCCATACCGCACTGCTGGTCGGGACACTGTTGTTGGTGACCCGGCGCTGGCGCTGGCCGACCGGCAGCATCACCCTGATCGTTGGGCTGAATGCGGCGATGATGGTCTTTGTCTGCTACGACACGCTCGCGCCCGATCCGATCTGGCTGATCCTGGCTGCCTTCGCGGCCGGTGCTGGGAGCGAACTGACGTTCCACCTGCTGCGCAGCGCGCCGGAAGTCACTCGCGTGCGCGCCTTCGCGGTCATGACGCCGGTTCTCTTCAGCCTTTTCTACTATCTGACGCTCATCGTCGCCGGCGGCGGCATCTGGTGGTCGGTCCACCTCTGGACCGGCGCGATCGTCCTGGCCGGGATTGCCGGATTATTGGTCAGCGTGTTGCTGGTTCCGCCAGGCTGGCTCCAACTCCAGCCCGCCGAGCAGGTTGAGCCGCAGTTGGGTGATTAGGCGCAACCTTGCAGGGGTCGATCTGATTCCAGGGGACAGACGAATTGACCCGCCCGGCTCCCTCTTCGATCAATGCCCCGGACGCCTGACTCGTTTAGACGCCAACGGCGGTGGCCGGGGTGAACGGGAAGACGCCGCCGTGTAGCTCGCCGGTGTCGGGATGGATCATGACGCCGTTCGGACGGGCGAAGAAGCTCGACGAGAGACTGTCTTCTCGATCAACGACTTCGTGACCGAGTTCCCGAAGTGCGTTGCGGACATCGTCCGGGATGCGGGTTGAGACCTCGCTGGCCCGGCCCTCGCTGTGGATGCGTGGGGCTGAGATGGCCGGCTGGATGCTGAGGCCGTAATCGATCAGGTTGACGACGATCTGGTAGACGGCCGAGATGACGCGCCGCCCTCCCGGCGAGCCGACGGCCGCGAAGGGCTTGCCGTCCTTGAGCATCACGATCTGCGAGGCGGCTGACATCGTTCGCTTGCCGGGGCCGATTGACGTAACGGAGCCTGGCTCCGGGTCAAACCACATCGTCGCGTTGTTGAGGGTGATGCCGGTTCCCGCGATGACGACGCCGGAGCCGAACATCCCGCCGAGTGTCGAGGTCAGCGAGACCATGTTGTGGTCGCGGTCGATGACGGAGATATGGGTCGTGTGGCCTTCGCCCGCGCCGCTGTCCCGCTCAGCCCGCCACTCGTAGTCAGCTGGCTCGTAGTTCCACGGGTTGCCTGGCTCGGCGCCGGGTGTGGCCGCGTTGAGGTCGATCGACGCGCGGCGCTCGGCGGCGTAGTCGCGGGAGGTGATTCCCTGCATCGGGATCGGCATCAGCGCCGCGTCGCCCAGGTAGCGCAGCCGGTCGAGGAAGGCCCGCCGCAGCGATTCGATGATGACGTGCAGCGCCTCGGCTGACTGGAAGCCCATGCTTGCGACATCGAACCCTTCGAGGATCTGGAGGGCTTCGAGGACGGTCGGGTAGCCGTTGTTCTGGAGCTGTCCATAGATCTGGTAGCCACGGTAGTCCATCATGTGCGGCTCGAAGTCGAGCGTCTGATGGGCCGCGAGGTCTTCCATCGTGATCAGACCGCCGTTGCGCGCCATGTCGTCGGCGATCATCTGGGCAATCTCACCCTGATAGATGACGTCCGGCCCCTCTTCGGCGATCAGCCTGAGCGTCCGCGCAAGGTCGGGCTGGACGAGCCGGTCGCCGGGGCCGCCCGTCGGTGGCGAATATGGCGAGCCGTCCGGCTTGATGAACGTCTTGCGGCTCTCGGGAACCTTGCTGAGCTTCGCGTAGCTGGCTGCCGTCATCATCGCGATGTAGTGGTTGACCACGTAGCCCTCTTCGGCGAGCCGGATCGCCGGCTGGACGACATCCTTCCACGGCAACCGGCCGTAGCGCTTGTGCGCCTCACCGACCAGGGCCGGCATTCCCGGCACGCCCGGCGTCAGCCAGCCGGAGTTGGCGGCGTCGTCCTTCGTCGCCTTCCAGCCGTACATGCCGGATGTCCCGCCACCAGGCAGGATCTCGAACATCTCCGGCCGGATCGCGCGCGGCAGGACGGTGCTGCCGTCGAGGCCGATCGTCTGGCCGGTGGCGGCATCACGGTAGGTCAGGAAGGCGATTCCGCCGAGGCCGCTCATGAACGGCTCGACGACGCCGACCGCCAGCGCGGTCGCGACGGCGGCATCGATCGCGTTGCCGCCCCGGCGCAGCATTTCGGCACCGGCCTCGGCCGCCTCCGGCTGCATCGCCGCGACCATCCCGTCCGGCGAGACCGCCTCGGTCTTGTCGATCGTCCACTGACTGCGCTTGCCCACTCGTTCCCTCCCGCCATGCAACATCGGACTCCGCCTTCCGACGTTCCAGTAGCACATGGTTCTGGCGGGGCTGTCTCAGCTCGGTCAGGGATGCTCGTAGAGACCCTTCCAGATCAACCCGAGCGTGATGCCTCCGGTCAGGAAGGCCGAGAACCACAATCCAATGTGAATCCACGGGTTCAATTCGCTCCAGCCTCCCGTGGCGCCGGTGAGAACCAGAATCAGGCACGCCAACCCGTTGCTGACGATGCCGACCCGGACCGCGTTGCGCACGGTCTCGGTGATCGTTCCGTGCCGGCGCAGGTCACGGAGTCCGATGATGTAGCCGACCAGGAGCGCGGCGTAGGCGCCACCCAGCAGGCGGACGAATACCCTCGATTCTGCTGGGACATCGAGGCTGGTGAGCCAGCGTTCGGGAATCAGTAGCAGTGGCACGCTCCAGAAGCACAGCGTGCAGAAGATTTTGACGCACAGGACGGTCTTCAACGTCATCGCAACCCCACAATGCCGGATCGATCAGATCTCAAGACTCTGATGGGTGCGCGGTATCCGCAATTGACATCGCGTCCGTCGGCACTCGTTCTCCGACCCTGTTCGCCGCTAAGGAATCGCTAAGCGTTGCTGACTACGCTACAGATGGTCGATTCGCATTCGACCCATGCTCGTGTGGTTACTGCCAGTCAGAGGAGGACGTTATGGAACTCCCCGCCCTTCTTCAACCGGACAAGCAGACCTCGGCACGTTCGCTGGGGCAAGTTCGCCACGATTCGATCCTGCACTCCTATCTGACGTTGCGGTCAGGCGTCGGCATCCTGGGGACAGCCCTGCCGTTGCTGCTCCTTGCCGGCGACTGGCTCTTCGTGACGGGGAACATGTCCGCGCGCGGCTCGCTGAGCGCGTACTACTATTCCGGGATGCGGGACATCTTCGTCGGCATTCTGTTCGCGATCGCACCGCTGCTGATTACCTACAAGCTCTTCGAGCGGAACCGCGACAATACCCTGAGCATCGTCGCGGGTATCTTCGCACTCGGGGTTGCCGTCTTCCCGACTGGACGGCCATCGGGAAGCACCGCGTCACTCACGCCGCTGCAGGACAGGCTTGGCGAAGGACGGGTTGAGATCTTCCACTACGTCTTCGCCGCTACCTTCATCGTCTGTCTCATGATCATCAGCCAGGGCTTCGCCGATCGGGAAGCGGACCGAGAGCAACATCGCCATGGCTACGACGCCCGCTTCTCGCCGCGCTTCTGGTGCTGGTTCCACCGGTTGGCAAATGTGGCGATCGTCGCCGCGGTGGCCTTCATCGTCATCACACAGATCCTCGATGTGTTCGGGGGGTACGCATTGCTGATCGGTGAGTCGGTTATCTGCATCGCGTTCGGCGCATCGTGGCTGATGAAGGGAATGGAACTCGGTGTCCTTCGTCAGGCGGGGTCGGCAGCTCCACTGATGGCGGAGCCATCACCTGTCGCAGGAGACTGAATCACGCCCAAGCTCGGATGTTCAGCCTCATCTGCGTCTCGGTCACATCTCCCGGCAGCCGTGCGTCCAGTGATGCTCACATCGCTGCCGGACAGGCTCATCTGCGGACAGCCTATCGGGAGGATGAACGAGATCCGGCAGTCGCGCCTGCCGTCGACGGGCATCGCGATCCCGGTGACCAGCGAGGACGCGTCCGAGCAGAGCCAGACGACGGTCGCGGCGACCTCCTCCGGCGTCCCCCGGCGGCCGATTGGCTGGACAGAGTCGAATCCTTCGCGCGTGAAGGACCCGACAGTCAGGCGCTCGATCATCGGGGTCTGGATGATGCCGGGGCAGACGGCGTTGACCCGGATGTTGTCTGCCGCGTAGCCCAGCGCGGCCGACTTCGTCATGCCGATGACGGCGTGCTTGCTGGCGGTATAGGCGATGACGTGCGGGTTGCCGCCCAGCCCGGCGATCGAGGCCGTGTTGACGATCGCGCCGCCGCCCTGCTCGCAACATGACCGGGATCTCGTGCCGCATGCAGAGCCAGACGCCCTTGATGTTGATCGGCGACTGACGCGGTCGAAGACCTCTTCGGGATAGTCGACGACCGAAGCGACGACGCCTTCGATCCCGGCGTTGTTGAAGGCGTAGTCCAGCCGCCCAAAACGCTCGACGGTGGCCGCGACCATCGCCGCGACTTCAGCATCGACCGCGACATTGACGCGCATGAACTCAGCCTCGCCGCCCTGATCGTGGATCAGTTGCCGTGTCTCCTCGCCGCCGTCAGTGTCGATGTCGGCCAGCATGACGGCCGCGCCGGTCGCCGCGAACGCCAACGCTGTCGCGCGGCCAATCCCGCTTGCTGCGCCGGTGACGAGTGCGACCCTGGTCGGAAGATTATTCATCGTCTGCTCCACTTCATCTGGCCGTCAGGGCAAATCCCTCGTAGCCGTTGGCCGCGATCTGCTCGCAGTGCCTGCTGTAGACGCCCAGGCCGCCGACGTAGGGCATGAACACGCGTGGCTTGCCGGGGACGTTGGCGCCCATGTACCAGGAGTTGGCCAGCGGGAAGAGCGTCGCGTTGCCGAGTTCGCTGACATGCTCGACCCAGGCGTCTTCGGCGGCTGGTCGTCGGCTCGATCGTCGCGAGGCCGCGTGTCCTCGAGGTGGGCGACGCAGTCGGCCACCCACTCGACGTGCTGCTCGATGGCGACCGGCATGTTGGTCAGCACCGACGGGCTGCCGGGGCCGGTGATCGTGAACAGGTTCGGGAAGCCGGCCATGCTGATGCCGAGGTATGCACGTGGCCCAGCCTGCCCACTTCTCGCGCAGCGCCTGACCATCCCGGCCACGGATGTCGATAGCAAGCAGCGCCCCGGTCATCGCGTTGTAGCCGGTCGCGAAGACGATGATGTCCAGATCGTAGGTGGCGTCGCTGGTACGCAGCCCACCGGGAACGACTTCTTCCAGCGGCGTCTTGCGGAGGTCAACCAATGTCACATTCGGTCGGTTGTAGGTCTCGTAGTAGTTCGTGTCGAGACAGACGCGCTTGGTGCCGATCGGGTAGCTGTACGGGCAGAGCGCCTCGGCGACAGCCGGGTCGTGGACGGTCTCGCGGATCTTGGAGCGCACGAACTCGGCGGCGATGTCGTTGGCGGCCTTGTTGATCGTCATCTCGGTGAAGGTCGAGCCGAAGGCGATGCCGCCGCGCGCCCAGGATGCTTCGTAGGCGCGTCTCTCGTTCCTCGGGCGTGACCTCCAGCGCCGATTGCGTCGGCGCCGGAGACGCCCGATCCCCCACGCGAGTAGCGGATCTCCTGGCGGTATTCGACATAGCGCGCCTTCAATCTCACGCTGCCTCCGGGTCTCAGCGGCCCGTTTCGCGCCGGGAGGCTGAAGTTGGGCGTGCGCTGGAAGACGTAGAGGTGGCGCGCCTGTCCGGCGATGACCGGGATCGCCTGGATGCCGGACGAACCGGTCCCGACGACGCCAACCGGCTTGCCGCTGAAATCGACACCTTCGTGCGGCCAGGAGCCGGTGTGATACCAGTCGCCCTGGAAGGTTTCCAAGCCCGCGATCTGCGGCACCTGCTGGGCAGAGAGGCAACCGGTGGCCATCACGACGTACTTGCGCCGTGAGACGGTCACCCCGGTCGGTCGCGACCGTCCAGCGCTGGCTGGCCTCGTCGAAATGGGCGGTGGTCACGCGGGTGTCGAACTGGATGTCGCGGCGCAGGTCGAAGCGCTCGGCGACGTGGCGCAGGTAGCGCATGATCTCGGCCTGGTCAGGGTAGCGCGAGCGTCCACTCCCACTCCTGGAGCAACTCGTCGGAGAAGGAGTACGAGTAGTCCATGCTGTCCACTGTCGCAGCGCGCGCCGGGGTAGCGGTTCCAGTACCATGTCCCACCGACGTCGCCGCCCATCTCGAAGACGCGCGTCCGCAGTCCCAGCTCGCGCAGGCGGTAGAGCATGTAGAGTCCGGCGAATCCGGCCCCAACGACGACCGCGTCGAGGTTGCCTGGATCCTCGTCGGGCGCGAACTGGTCGCCCATCGCATCCTCCTTGTGAAACGGCGGCACGCGTTCTGGTCGGGTCCTGGACGACACTGTAACGCTGGTTGGGTAACGCTGTCGAGAGGCGGCTTTGTCGGCGTGGCTCCCGGTCGTCCGCCCCCGCAAATCGGACTGGTCCATAATGTGTGACCTCCCACGTCGGGGGGCCGCCAGCACGGCGAGCGGTTGCCACGCACGAGCCTCGTGCGCTGGAACGCGGTACGGCTCGTCGCCGGAACATGGTGCGGTGTGGTGGGCGATCTCTCTGCCGCCGACTGGGCGCTCAAGCAGGTGGAAGCCGTGCGGGACAACCCTGCGCGCGTCTCGCACTGCTCGAACGGACCTATCACGGCCCGACGGGACGGGCTCCGCAGCACCTGCCGTTCCGCCGGGCGGCCATGGCATTCATGCGCTGGCAGTTGGCGAGAGGCGTGCTCGCGCCACCACACGACGGGCAGCCCCTGGTGGCGGGCGGCCAATGAGCGCTTGCTGCGAGATGGCTGTGAGGCCGTCGCCCGCAGCGGCGGCCTTGGCGGCGCACCGTCGTCCCCGACGATCGAGCGCTGGATGGCATTCATCGCCGATCCCCGCCAGCAGACCTGGTACCGGGCGCACAACGCCAGCATTGTGTCTGCCTACCTGGAGCACCGTGACCTCGCCGAGCAGGAGAATGCGGCGGAGCGCTTCTTTCTGAACGTGGTGCTGCTGCGGGTGCTGTACGCGCATGCGCTGGTTTCGGCACCCCGCCTGGCCCTCGGGCCGCTGGCCGAATCGGCCCGCTGCTGGGCGACCCCCGGCTGGCCGTGACCGGCGTCTTCCTGTCCCTCAGGCGCATTCTGCCGGATCGCTATCCGCTGCAGCGTGACGTTGATGAGTACATTGCCGAGGAGCACACGTTCGGCCGGATGCTGGACTACGGGATCATCCAGCCACGATTGCAGCGCCTCTACGAGTGGTCCGCCGAGGAGCTCGGCGAACCCGGAGTGCTCGGCATGGTGCGTGATGGCAGCCCGGTCTACGCGTGGCCGTTCGAGAACCGGGATGTCTGGGAACCGGCGCGGCCCACGCGAACCGTCCGCGCAGTTCGGCGCGTCCTCCCGGTCCGCAGACGTATTCACGTGTAGCGTGGCACTCGCGGCTGTTTCGTCATCCAGCCTTGGCGCGCCGACATTCGCCCTATCTTAATCGTGGTTCCAGAGTGCGTAGATCTTGCGGAACCCCGGCTGGACATCCCAGAGACCGGTCCAACCACGCGGGAAGACCATCGAGTCGCCCGTTTCGAGGGTGAACTCGCTGCCGTCATCACCCCGGCAGAGTAGCGATCCTCGGACGACTCGAACGAGTTCTCCGTATGGGAAGTTGGCATTGAACGGTTTCGGGTCACACTCCCAGACACCGACCTCGACCGTCCCGTCGACACTCGTCCAGAGGGTCCGCCCAGGTTGACCGAGCGGTTCACCGTCCACCGTCTCGAACGGGGTTCCCTCCTCAAGCTCTAATGCCAATGCCTCGGCGACGGTGATCTTCGGGGTCGTCGCGACAACGGACATGCGGGCCTCCTCAACGATGCATTGTTCGATGGTGCCGATGGTGATTTGCGTCGGACCAGTCTAGCAGCAGCAATCTCCGCGTCAATCCGGATCGACATCATCGCTCAGGATGCATGTGGCCTGCCCCATTGCGCAGTTGCTTCGACTCCGATAGTCTGCGCCTCTGACGTTCGCCGGTGCCGGCGAACGCGATCGAGTTCGTCCTCAAGCAGCATGTGATGGAGTGAGCCTGTGACCAGTTCCCCCAGTTCAGCAGTCGATGTCTTGCGGGAGGCGCTTGCCTATGTCGATTCCTGGCTCGACTACCGCGTCTGGAAGCTCCGCACACCCGGTGCGCAGGTGGCGGTCTGGTTCGATGGCAAGATGCAGTTCAGCAAGGCCTACGGCGTCTCGAATCTCGACACCGGCGAACCGCTGACGACCGCGCATCTCTTCCGCATCGCCTCGCACTCCAAGACCTTCACCGCGACGGCCATCATGCAGCTCGTCGAGGCGGGCAAACTGCGGCTGGATGACACCGCCGGATCGTGGATTCCGGAACTGAAGGAGGCCGGTTCGCCGCTCGCGGACAGCGACCGTGCGCGAGCTCGTCTCGCACTCCGCGGGCGTCATTCGCGACGGCGTCGATTCCACCTACTGGGCGCATAGCCGACCGTTCCCGAACGAAGAAGAGTTGCTGGACCTCTCCATTCGCGAGGGCGTCGTCCGCCAGCCGGAAGCGACGTTCAAGTACACGAACATCGGGTTCTCGTTGCTCGGCCTGATCATCGGCAAGGCGGCGGGCAGCACCTACAACGACGTACACGAAGACCGCGATTATCGAGAAGCTCGGCCTCCGGAACACCGGACCGGAACTGGACGAAGCGCGCCTGTCCGAGTACGCGGGCGGGCACAGCGGTCTCAGCAGTTGGACCGAGCGCCAGGTCATCCCGCACGTCGATACGCATGCGATGGCGGCGGCGACCGGGTTCTATTCCACCGCCGAGGACATGGTGCAGTTCGCCTCCGCGCACTTCTTCGGCGATGACCGGCTGATCAGCGATCGATCGAAGAACGAGATGCAGCGACCGGTCTGGACGGGCCTGGCCCCCGACGCACCGCAGGATGGCTACGGGTACGGCACGACCGTTCACTACTACGACGGGCACCGCATGGTCGGACACTCAGGCGGGTATCCGGGGCACATCACCCGCACGATGTGGGACCCGCACGAAGGTCTGGCGATCTCGGTGCTGACCAACGCGGTCGATGGACCGGCGGAGGAGCTGGCGGCCGGCATCCTGAAGATTCTCGACAAGGCGCGCGCAGTGTCGCCGAAACTGCCGCTCAGCTCCGGTCTCGTCAACAGTGCGGCGATCCCACCACCCGCAGCGCCCGACAAGGAGATCGATCTCGAGCAGCTTCACCGGCCGCTTTGCCGCACTCTGGGGCGTGACGGATGTCTTCATCCTGGGCGGCAAGCTCTTCGCGAGCAGTCCGGTTGCTACCGTCACCGCTCGTCCAGCCCGTATGAACTGGCGGTCATTGACGAGAACACGCTGCGCATCATGAGCGGTTCGCCGTACGGATCGGTCGGTGAACACTTCCGCTACGAGCGCGACGCGGACGGCAAGATCATCAGCGTCTTCACCGGCGGCATGAAAGCCTGGCCGATCGAGGACTACCGCGCCCGCGACCGGGTGCTGTAGCCCCGGTCGCCATCGTCACGGTTTGGGAGCTTGGTCGGTCACGGTCAGTGGTGAAGCGATGACTTCGGCGATACCATGTCGAAGTGGCACTTTGCGATACGTGCCATCGAATGTGGCCGCCGGTCAAGCTTTCGTTGCGGGTTCGTCGATCAGTTTTCCAGCGGTTGGCGATTATTGCGGAAGTCTCCATTTGGTTGCCTCGCCTGGATTGTTCGACAAATGACGATCGTTCGTTGGATACTCGTTCCGGTCGATGTGATCTGAATGACGACAGGTGGCACGTGTCGCCAAGCCTTTCGCCTTCCGATTATCAGCCGGATCCACCTGCGCGTGGTCCGTTCATTGGCCGTGAGCGAGAGCTTGCAGTCCTCCGGTCAGCAATGTCGGATGCTCGGACCGGCCGGGGCCAAATCGTGTTGGTGGCCGGGGAGCCAGGCGTTGGCAAGACGTCGCTGTGCGACGAGTTCGCAGCCTATGCAACCGCGTGCAACGCTCATGTCCTGTGGGGGCGCTGTCCCGAGTGGGACGGCGCTCCGCCGTACTGGCCGTGGATTCAGGTGCTTCGCTTCAGCCTGGCGAACCTCACTCCTGAGACGCTTCATGTTCATGCACACGCCGCTGGTCCACATCTGGTCCAACTCGTGCCTGAGCTTCGAGAGCGCGTTCGGGATCTTCCGAGTCTGGTGCAACTGCCGCCTGACGAGGCTCGCTTTCAGTTGTTCGACGCCGTCGCCAGCTATCTGCGCGTCTTTGCGGCATCGCAGCCAGTACTGCTCATCCTTGATGATGTCCACTGGGCAGACGAGGCGTCGCTGCTGCTGTTGCAGTTCATGGTGCAACAGATCCAGACTATCGGTGCAGTGATCATTGCGACCTACCGCAATGTTGAGGTCGGCCGGCAGCATCCGCTGGCACGAACCCTGGCGACACTCGCCCGCGACACAACCACGCAACGGCTGGTCATGCGTGGCTTCACCCAGGCTGAGGTCGCGCGCTGTATGGCGCACCTGGCGGATCGCTCGCTGGCGCCTGAGATCGTTAGCGCGGTCACGCGAGAAACAGGAGGTAATGCGTTCTTCGTCACGGAACTCACGCGCCTGCTGGTTGCCGAGGGGCAGCTTGACAACCCCCACATCTACAATGGGATGCGCTGGCGTATCCCAGAGAGTGTGCGTGAGGTCGTTGGCCAACGCTTGAGTCGGCTGTCAGACGATTGTGGCGAAATGCTGGCAGTCGCATCCGTTCTGGGCCGCGAGTTCAGTGTGACAGTCCTCGAGCAGGTAAGTCAGTGCCCGGCTGATCGGCTTCTGCCCCTTCTCGACGAAGCCCTCTCAACCGGGCTGATCGTCGAACACGAACGGGTTGGCGTGTACCGCTTCAGCCATGCACTGGTCCAGGAGACAGTCGTGAGCGAACTGAGTGTCGCCAGACGTTGCCGGCTGCATCAGCGAGCAGGTGCGGTCATCGAAGACCTCGTTGCTACCGACCACACGTCGCGCCTCGCCGAATTGGCTCATCACTTTGTCCAGGCTGCCCCGCTTGGCGAAGCGGCCAGAGCGGTCACCTATAGCCGGCAAGCCGGTGACCACGCTATTACCCAGTTAGCCTGGGAGTCGGCGGTTGAGTACTACCGGCGGGCGCTCGAAGTCTTCGACCTGCAGTCGTCTCCCGACGCATCGGTGCACTGCGAACTGCTTGCTCGCACTAGGCGCCGCATGCTGGCTGAGTGGCAATGTGCCGGCTGGTGAAGCGGCGTACCAGCAGGCTGCGTCCGTGGCACGTGCGATCGGTTCTGCTGATTACCTCGCCCGTGCCGCGCTCGGATACGCTGGAGCGGACATGCCTGGTGCCTCGCTTGGCGGCGCTGAGCAGAATCGGCTGCTGCGGGAAGCCCTCCGGCGACTTCCAGAACCGGATAGCGTGTTGCGAGTACGAGTCATGGCACAACTGGTAACTGGAGCCAGGCCTCAAGATCTGAAACAGGTGGCTGCGACGCGGGCGCTGGCACTGGAGTCACTGGAAATGGCACGTCGCCTCGGCGAGCCACGCACGCTCCTCAGCGCACTCGCGGCGCGTTGGTGGTCGCTCGGTCAGTTTGATTCTCTGGGCGATCGTTTCGCCTGTGCGGACGAGATCGTCCGGTTGGCGACGACGCTGGATGAGCCGTTCTGGGCTTGCGAAGGGTATTGGTGGCGCGCGCTCTGTTGGATCGAGCGGACGAACATGGCTGACGCTGAGCGAGACTTGAACGCCGCCGCAACGATCCTCGCCACGTACCAACTCCCTGTTGGACACTGGGTCGTCGCCATGGTGAACGCCATGCGGGCGTTGATGGAAGGGCGTCTTGACGATGCGGAACAGGCCGCTGAGGTTGCCCGCGCCCACGCCGACGCGCTGCCAGGTGCGCACGTTCGTGTCATGCAGTATCTACTCGGCGTGCGTCGTGAACAGCAGCGGCTGGCCGAAGTTGTTGACGACCTCCGTAGCATCATGGCTGGCGATGTCACGTTTGGAACCTACTGGCGTGCACAGTTTGTCCTGGTGGCGCTCGACCTCGGTCAGTTCGATGACGCTCGATCGCACGTTGCCGACCTGGCAGCGGATGGCTTCGCTGCGGCACGCGTTACAGGTTCGCTGGCGGAGCTGGCACTGCTGGCGGATGCCTGTAGCGTGCTCGGCGATCAGTATCACGCTGAAGTGCTCTATGATCGCTTACTGCCATATGCAGATCACGTCGTGATGAAGGCCTGGCAGGTTTGCTTCGGCGCGGCCTCATACTACCTGGGGCGTTTAGCCGTTGTGCTTGAGCGATGGGACGACGCTGCGCAGCATTTCGAAGCAGCCTTGCTCCAGAATCAGGCGCTTGGCGCCCGCCCCTTCACTGCCTATACGCAGTTGGCATATGCCGATCTGTTGCTTACCGAGCTGCTCAAGGCGATCGTCGAACGAGCGGCAACCCTCATGAATCAGGCCGCAGCCACGGCCCATGACCATGGGTTGTTGCGGCTGTCAACTCATTTGGCCGTTAGCCGACAGCGGCTCATTGATCACGACGGAGGTAGGGGCGCGCAGCGTGCGTCATCAAACCGATACGGCCTGACGCCGCGCGAACGCGAGGTGCTTCAGGGTATCGTCGCCGGGCGGTCCGATCGGGCGATCGCGGAGTCGTTGTTCATCAGTCACCGCACGGTGACGTCGCATGTCACCAGCATTCTTGGAAAGTTGGACGTGTCGTCTCGGACCGCTGCGGCAGCGATCGCCGTCCGCGACCAGCTTGTCTAGCATTCCACTACGGCCCGCATTGCTCACATTACGGATATGGACATCACGGTGTGGGACACCGCATTTCCGTAATGCCTCGGATGTGCACGTCGTTGCTACCAGTCATTATGAGGACACACCAATCACGTGAGTGGCGCACCGTGGAAGGCCCACGGTCTATCACTCACGCAGTGACAAGGAGCGATCGCATGCCAACACAGACAACGGAACTGACATCCATCGCAGAGGACTTTGTCGACGCCTTCAATCATGCCGACTGGGAGCGTCTCGCAACGCTGGTGGCGCCGGAGTTTGTCTATGAGGAGACGGGAACACAGTGGCGCCTGGAGGGTATCGACGCCTATCTCGAGCTTTGTCGCGGATGGAAGACCGCGTTCCCCGACGCTCGCGGGACCATTCACATTGCCGTTGCAAACGGGTCCTTCGCCGGCCATGAGGTAACCTGGGAGGGGACGCACCGCGGCCCGCTTGCCGGACCAGGTGGCGAGATTGCACCGACCAACATTCGCGTCTCGATGCGAGGCTCGCTCTGGTACACGATTGAGGACGGGCGGATTCGCGAACTGCACTCGCACATTGACCTGATGAGCCTCTTGCAGCAGGTCGGGGTGCTTCCTGACCCGGCAAAGTAAATGCGCCGCACTCACCAGGATTCCTCCTGAGACGACATAAGACCCTGCTCCCGGCGCGCGACTACAGAGCATGCCGGGAGCAGGGTGATGGGATGGATCCGACGATCAAACATGCGGCTTCGGCGGTTCGGCGCCGTCGGGGATGGCGGCAGGTAGGTGAAGACCCCGGCGCCCGAACCGACCGCCCCCAGCACGACGCGACAACCGCACACACCATTGGTTGTGGTCGATGACGGTCATTCCACGGTCAGTCTGGCTATCAATAACGAGCCGAACGACACCCGGTTCGCGAGCGGAGCGGGGGCGACCTGCCAACGCTGACCGGCAATTACTGGGCATCGGGTTCAAGGGCGAAGCTCAGTGCATCCTCCAGCGACATGTCCCTACCTGCCACGATCTCCGGTTGAAGGCATATCGAAAAGATGTCCGAAGTGCCGGATCGTTCGTTCGTATCTCTCGCGTCGGCCAGGGAACACCTTTGCACCGACAGCATCACGCAACGCGGTGGCAACGCCCATGAACCGGCGCCTCGCGCAGCGTTCCCAGACGCAGCGAGGGAGACCGCCACCCCTCGAACGAGACGGCGAATCGCATCAGCGAGCGTGCGTGCTGGTTTCGCCTCAGGCTTTCGCTGAACAGCTCAGTGGCTCGTTCGCGTGCCACGTTCAAGCGCGATGAAACCGAGCAGCTCAAGCGCAAAGGCCATCCGGCTGTCATCAAGTCAATCGGATCGCCGTGACAGTTCAGCGAGGTCGGCGGCACGGTCGATATGCCCTGCCAGAGTGCCAGGCATCCCAGGTAGAGCACCGCGCGCGCTTCGACGCGACGGTCTCTCAACTTGCGGCGATTCTGACACCCTCTTTGCCAGTGAATCGCCAGCGATACTCACCGATGCTGGCGAGCCCGATGGCGACGTCCGTAAGCGTTTCAGCGAGGAGATGCGCGTTACCCGACGCATAGGCGATCCGCAGCGCTTCTTCCTGGAGGCTATGGTTCTTCTGATACTAGCCGCGATACATGGCGATCCGGCGAGATTGCCAAGGGCGCGCAGGGAGCCAACCTCGTCTCCGATCTCGCGAAGAGCGCGAGCGCGTCGACAGTAGTTGCTGGCTCTCGTCGAGCTCACCTAACTCGCGCGCGATCATCCCCAACTGGGTGATCCCGCTGCCCGGATCATCGCCGGGACTGTGTCTGTAGCGGCCAGTGCCTCGGACAACCACCGCCGAGCTTCGTGGAGGTGCCCGCGGGATTGCCGTAGCTTCCAAGGGCGAGCTCTGCGACCGAAGACATGGTCTCCACCTGCCCGTGGTCGAGGGTCCAGTCGAGTACCAGCCGCAGGTTGGTGTGCTCGGTATGTCGATTGTGGAGCCAGCGTTCCTGATCTGGCCTGTGCAGTGCGCCAGTCGCGCGTTCAACGACTGCTCGGAAGTACGCGACGAACCGTTCGTAGCATTGTGTCGCGTCACCGGCTCTTGCTAATTGCTCCAACCCGAACTCGCGAATCGTCTCGAGCATCGAGAATCGAACTGAGCCGTCCGGTTGCTCGACGAGCTTTGATCAGGCACTGATCTTCCAGGGCTGCTGCAGCCCATCCAGCACGTCAAGGTCGCCACGAACGACGCCGACAGCCGACTCCAGCGTCCAACCACCGACGAAGACAGCCAGTTGCCGAAAACAGGACCTGCTCGGGGCGACCCAGCAGGTCATAGCTCCAGGCGATTGTGTCGCGCATCGTTCGCTGCCGATCGACAGCGTCACGCGGGCCGCCGTCAAGAGGTGCAGGCGTTGATCGAGAGCAGCGACGATTGCGTGCAGGCGTCAGCAATCTGATGCGAGCCGCCGCCAGCTCGATCGCGAGCGGCAGCCCGTCCACCCGATGACAGATCTCCACGACGGTCGCGACGTTTCCGTCGGTCAGCCTGAAGTCCGGTCTGATCGCCTGGGCACGTTCGACGAACAAGGCGACAGCAGCTGTGGCAATCTGCCGGAGGTCGGTCGGATCGTTGGGTGAGGGCAGAGTGAGCGGCGCGAGCGGAAACTCCCGCTCGCCCGAGATTCGCAGCGGTGCGCGGCTCGTGGCCAGGACGGTCAGTCCTGGACATGCCAGCAGCAAGCCGGCGATGAGGGGTGCGGCGTCAACCACCTGCTCGAAGTTATCCAGGATGAGCAGCGTCTGTCGTTCCGACAGGTAGCCGATCAGCGTTTCAGTTGGCACTTCGGTGCCGCGCGCCTGCAACCCGAGCGCACTGATCATCGTCGTCGCCACCAGTGCGGATCGCTAACGGCGGCGACGGAGATGAACTGCGTGCCGTCCTGATACGTCGCCTCCAGGCCGGTTGCAGCCTGCACCGCAAGGCTGGTCTTACCAATGCCACCGGGCCCAATCACCGTCACCAGCCGGACGGCCGGCTGGCTGAGTAAGGCCTGCAGGTCGTTCAGTTCCGTTCAGGCCAACGAAGGATGTCAACTGGACCGGCAGCCTGGCTACTGCCCGGTTGGCTGCGTTGATTCTCTCATGGTGAGATCGTGGTTCCTGCCGTGCTGTGGCTCTTCGTGCATGTTCCCACCGCCTGCGGTCGCCAGCAGACAGGTTCAGTGCGTCCGCCAACTGTTCGAAGGTGTCCTTGTGTGGCGTACGGATCACGCCGCGTTCGAGATCGCTGATACCACGCGCGCTTAGTCCGGCACGGGCTGCCAGTTCCTCTCCGAGAGATTGGCTGCTCGACGTGCCTGACGAACGAGATCACTGAACGTGCCGCCGTCGTCACCTGTCATGCGTCGCAGTCCATTCTCAGCGCGCAGGTTCGATCTCAGCATAGCACCCGCTTCAACGCCCACACGACTCACAGCTTTCGCTATCACGTGGGTCGTCATGTGGATGTTTCGTGGTGCTTTCCGGTGAAAGGCGCATTGTCGAGCCATCGCGACTCGGATAGCGATCGCCGCGTCTGGCAGGAAGGTTACGACCATGCAGACAACGACGACTTGGACGCGCAACCATACACGTCACCTTTGGGTCATCGGAGCCGTGCTTGCTCTCGTGCTACGGGGCAATCATCACGGCTCTTGCCGTGAGCCGATCGGGTTCATCCGAGCGCACGTCGATCCCGGCTCCGGTCGCGGGTGACATGACGACGTTGGCACTGGATCGGGATAGTGCATTGTTCCCAACGATGGTGGCACGACACCAAACACAACAGATGTGAATCCTGATCTCGTTGGGGCTGATACGCTTCCACGCCTACTACACGACGCGCCGGACACCACCACACTGAACCTTGATCGCAACGGATCGAGTTACACATCTACACCGAACCACCCTGGATTCATCAACCCATCAACCGACGGAACTGACATGCAGTGATGCCACCGTGCACAGCAGTGCCGGAACCTGATGCACGCGCACAATGGAGGCGCACCATGGTGAATCGAGTCCATGAGCATCCCATCGCTCGATCCCAACTGCGGCACCGGCCATGGACCCAACCGTGGTCGATGGTCGACGCAGGTCGAGCACAGCAGTTCATCTGGTCGTCACCGGGAACCGAAACGATCGGGGAAAGACTCAGACATGAAGGCAACATCTATCCGCCGATCGATGATCCGGCTCGCCGGCAGCGCCGCCATCATGGCCGCGCTACTGATACCGGACGGCATTGCGGCCGCATCAGATCATACGATTGGATTCACTGCGTGCGGAGTTGGCGAATGCGATGAGCGATCAACGCGAGGGCTGACCGTGTACCGACCAACGCTGTCCCAACTGACCGATACAGTCCTCGTCTCATACCGTGAGTGCCGCCAACCGTCTGACCATCGCCACACTACTGGGAGTTGAATGCTGACTCGATGATGATTCGACACCGTTTGCCAGGGACAACTCCTGGCCTATCCATGGCGAACGACACCTGAAATCCGCTCATCTGTGCTGCTCAGCGAGAAGCCGTCATGCAACTCACACCTGTGATTTGCTCGTTGCTCGACGGCGCTGCCATGGAATCAACGATTAGATATGCGGCTTCGGCGGTTCGGCGCCGTCGGGGATGGCGGCATGGTAGGTGACGTCGCCGGTGGCTTACTCGAACTCGACTCCACGGTCCCGCACCTCACATATAGATCGCGGACGGCTGAAGCACCGTCCGCGATCTCGCTCGTTCCGGCTGTCGGTGTCAGACGAGCTGCGCGCAGAATCACCGCCCAGAAGGCGTCGTCGAAGTTGTTGTCCGGCCCCGCCTCGAACAGGACCTGGAAATCAACCTCAACATACTCACCCAGCTCCTCATCGTACTGCCAGGTGATCTGAATGATTTCGTGGCCGGAGTTGTTGTTGATCGTGCCGTGGCCAGGCACAACAGTGTGGTACAGCAGCTGTCCAGTGGCCTTGATCGTTTCGACGAGCGTTCCGTCCGGCGAGGTGGTCGCGGTGTACTTGACGTTTTCAATGTGATTGACCGACACGCTGCCGCCGGGACCGCTGAAGACATGCTTGTAGCGAATTCGCCCGTGCTCGACTCCGTTGGGCAGCACTTTGACCGTGAACGTGCCGAACACGTGAACCCAGATGTCGACGCCGCAGCGGCTTGTGGCCATGGGCGCCTGGAACGTGTCGTCGACGGGAAACACGATCGGCTTGTTCGGATTTGGTGCGGCTCCGACGGCTGCCAGGGGAAGCCATGAGCGGCAACATGCCGAGGAGAACGGCGATCGCGAGGGCGATCCGAATCCGCTTGATGGACGAGATCTCCATGGCCTGCATCGTGGTGTCCTCTCTGCCAGCCCTGGGCTGCTACTATGTTCCATTGCGGCGCCGCTCGGCGCTCGCCTGATCTGTCCATAGCGTCGGCCCAGGTGGCAGATCCCACCACAAACAACTGACACAACGAGTCACATATTCACAAAGATGTGAGTGCCCGATCGCTCGATCGGGATGCTATGATGGCGATATCGGTGACATGAAAGTGGCTGTCTCATGACTGACGATCAGACAGCAGACTTCGCGCAGTTGCTACGCCGGGCACGTCGCGATGTCGGCCTCTCCCAGGAGGAGCTGGCCGAACGCGCCGGCCTGAGCGCCCGTGCGATCAGCGCGCTGGAACGCGGGGTCAACCGCGCCCCACGTCGCGATACGCTCGACATGCTGGCTGACGCGCTTGGGCTGGATGCCGCCGAACGCCGGCGCTGGGAGCGGCTGCGACGCGAGCAATCGGTGCGGTCAGGCGAGGCCCGGGACACCGTTCCGACGCCTTCAGCCGCGCTCAGTGGCACGCTGACCTTTCTCTTCACCGACATCGACGCGAGTACCGACTGGTCGCAGCGTTTTCCCAGCCAGATGCCGGAGATCCTCGAGCGCTATGCTGTGATCCTGCAATCCGCGATTGGTTCCTGCGGCGGGACAGTCTTCAAGACGATCGGCGATGCCATCTGCGCCGCGTTTCCGACCGCGCCGGCCGCGCTGGAGGCGGCCCTGATAGCGCAGCGCGCCATCGTTGCCGAAGATTGGGGCGAGGTCGGGCCGATCCGGGTACGGATGGCTCTGCACTCCGGCCAGGCCGATCTGCGTGAGAATGCCTACGTCGGATTGCCGCTCAACCTCGTGACCCGCATCCTCGCCGCGGGTCACGGCGGTCAGATGCTCCTCTCGCTCGCGACCCAGCAGCTTGTGCGCGACCATCTCCCCTCGGGCGTCCACCTGCGCGACCTCGGCGACGGCGGGCTCAGGGGACTGCTGCGCCGCGAGCATCTCTTCCAGGTCGTCGCGCCCGATCTGCCGGCCGATTTCCCGCCGCTGCGTGACCTCGACTCCACCGACATCGAGCTACTCGCCGGAGCGACCCGACCGGCAGCGCGCAACCCCTACAAGGGACTCAGGGCGTTTCAGGAATCCGACTCGGATGATTTCTTCGGACGTGAGGTACTGACGCAACGGCTGCTGGACCGCCTCGCCGAGCAGGTACCGCTTCGCCGGTTCATGGTCGTCGTTGGCCCTTCCGGCAGCGGGAAGTCGAGCGTGGTGCGCGCCGGGTTGTTGCCATTGCTCAAACGGGGCGCGCTGCCTGGGTCGGAGCGCTGGGTTGTCGTTCATATCATCCCGGGCGCACATCCTGTCGAGGAACTGGAGGCGGCGCTGCTGCGTATCTGTGTCAACCCGCCGCCCTCGTTACTGGATCAGCTCCTGGCCGATGAGCGGGGGCTGCTGCGCACGGCCAAGCGTGCTCTGCCGGAGGACGAGGCGGTCGAGCTGCTGGTGGTGATCGATCAGTTCGAGGAGGTATTCACGCTTATTCCGGACGAGCCGGCCCGCGTTCACTTCCTGGAGAGTCTCTCCGTCGCGGTGCGTGACCCGCGCAGCCGGGTGCGGGTCGTTTGCACGCTGCGGGCTGACTTCTACGACCGTCCGCTACTGTATCCCGATCCTGGCGAGATGGTGCGCCAGCGTACTGAGGTCGTCCTGCCGCTGACGACCGAGGAGTTGCACCGGGCGATCGTCGGGCCGGCCCAGCGGGTCGGGGTCGAGGTCGAGCCGGAGTTGCTTGCCGCCATCATCCGCGACGTCGGCGAGCAACCCGGCACGCTGCCGCTCCTCCAATACGCCCTGACCGAGTTGTTCGAGCGTCGCGAGAGCAACCTGCTGACCCTGGCGGTCTACCAGCAGGCAGGCGGCCTGCTCGGCGCGGTGTCCCGGCGAGCGGAGGATCTGTACGCCAGCCTCACTCTCGCCGAGCAGGAGGTCGTCCGGCAGGTCTTCCTGCGGCTGATCGTCCTCGGCGAGGGTCAGGAGGACACCCGACGGCGAGTCAGGTTGTCGGAACTGCGGTCGCTGGACGTGCCGAGCGAGATGCTGGAGGGAGTGCTCGAGCTGTTTGGCACAGCCCGGCTGCTCACCTTCGACCGCGACGCCGCCACCGGCGAGGGCACCGTCGAAGTGGCCCATGAGGCGCTGCTGCGCACCTGGGAGCGTCTGCGAGGGTGGCTGGAACACGACCGAGCTAACCTGAGGCTCCACCGTCAGCTCGCCGACGCGACGGCTGAGTGGGAGCAGTCTGGCCGCGACCCCAGCTTCCTGGCGACCGGTACGCGGCTGTCGCTGCTGGAAGCGCTGGCCGACAGCGACATCGCTCTGACCGAGGAGGAGCGGGATTACCTCGCGGCCAGCCTCGCCGATCGAGAGCGCGAAGAGGAACTGGAGCGCGATCGTCAGGACCAGGAGCTCGCGCTGGCCCAGCGGGCCGCACGTGCCCAGCGCAGCGCGGCGAAGCGCCTGCGATTCCTGGCCGGTGCGATGGCAGTCTTTCTCGTTGTCGTCGCAGCGCTGGCGGCGCTGTCGCTCCGCAGCCGCGGCGATGCTCTGGACAGCCGGGGGGATGCCCTGGACAGCTTCAACCAGTCGGAGAGCCAGCGTCTGGCGGCGGAAGCGAGCGGAGTACTACAGCAGGGTAAGAGCGGCGAACTGGCCGCGCTGCTGGCGCTGCGCGGACTTGATGCCGCCTACACTGGCGCGGCCGACGCCGCGCTGCAGCGCGCGGCGCGTCTCGACTATGGAGAGCGCATCTTCCCGCTGCCGGGCCCGGTTCCGCGCGTGACCTTCTCGCCAGACGGGATGTACCTCGTTACCGGCGTCGGACGGAGCGACGAGGCTGTAATCTGGAACACGACGACTGGAGAGCAGATCTATCGCCTCGCCGGTCACGGAGGCGGTGTGCCAATCGCTACCTTCTCCTCGGACGGACGCTACGTCGTTACGGGCAGCGTGAACAGCGGCATCGTCAAGCTGTGGGACATGATGACCGGGCAGGAACTGCACCAGTTCACCGTCACTGACACCGACGAAGAAGCCAACGAATTTCCCTCCCTGTTCGCCGCCGTGTTCGCCCCGGACGGCGAGACGCTCCTCCTGTGCTGCAAAGGGGTGGCTGTCCACACCTGGGATGTCCAGACCGGTGAAGAACGCAGCGCCGTCGTGCTTGGCATCGACGCGGAGGACATCTACCGAGCAAACTTTTCCCCTGATGGCCGGTCATTGCTGGTTGGTTCGTTTGACGGCACGACGCATCTGCTGGACGCAGCGTCCGGCGAACTGCTGCAGACGTTCGGAGGACACGATCTGGCGGTCACGGATATGGAGTTCGCCCCCGACGGACGGCAGGTGCTCACCAGCAGTTGGGACAGCACGATCCGGCTCTGGGATGTGCAGACCGGCCAGGAGGTCCGCCAGTTCCTCGGACACACCGAAATCGTGTCCGACATCGCGTTCTCCGCCGACGGCACCCGGATCCTGTCCGGCGCGGACGACACGACCGCCCGCGTCTGGGATGTCGCGTCCGGAGACGAGATCCTGCGTATCACCGGACACACTGCTGCGGTCTTTAGTGTCACGTTCGCGCCGGACGGCCGGCACATCGCCACCGGCAGCCTGGACCAGACAGCGCGACTCTGGGACATCGCAGTACCCGCCGCACGTGACACGCTCAGCGGGCACAGCGACTGGATCTATGGCGTGGCGTTCTCTCCCGACGGGTCCCGGCTGGTCAGTGGCAGCGCCGATGGGACCGCGCGGCTCTGGGATGTCGCCAGCGGCGCGCTGCTGCTGACCATCGAGCAACCATCTGGCGTGACCGACGCCGATTTCAGCCCGGACGGGCGAATGATCGTGACTGCCGCGTTCGACGATGCCGTCCGGCTGTGGGATGCCGAGACGGGCGCGCTGCTGCGCGAGCTGCCCGGTTACGTTCAGGCGTTGGTCGCCTTCACCCCGGATGGCCGCTATCTGCTCGTCTCCGGCGGGGAGGAGGGAACATCGGTGTGGGATGTCGCCAGCTGGGAACAGGTGCTCGAGTTCCCGTTGGGGGGCTTCTTCTCCGTGTCTCCAGACGGACGCTCCGTCGCGACCAGCGGTCCGGACCATGTCGTGGTGTGGGAGGTGGATACCGGCCGCGAGCTGACTCGGATTGGGAGTGAGCCAATCTACTACTTCCCGGCATTCTCGCCGGATGGCACGCAACTGCTGACAGGTACCAACGAGAACACCGCGATCCTTTGGGACATCCAGTCGGGGGAGCGGCTACGGACCTTTACCGGCCACACCAATCTCGTCCTGGAGGTGGCGTTCTCGGCGGATGGGCGCTATGTACTGACCAGCGGTGAGGACAAGACCGCACGACTCTGGGAGACAGCGACCGGCAGGCAGGTCCGTACCTTCGCCGGCTATGGCAATACCATCTCCGCCATCGCCGTCTCACCCGACGGCCGGCATGTCGCGATTGCCGACTCGGACGGCGCAGTGCAACTCGCAACCCTGGACCTCGATGAGCTGATCCAGTCCGTCTGCGGTCGCGTGCTCCGCGACTTCACGCCCGAGGAACGCATCGTCTACAGCATCGAGGGCGACCAGCCGACCTGCACGGACGATCACAACCAGCCGTAACCAACCGCGACTCACCAGCGTGGATCGTCGCACGAATGAGGGACCGATATGGCTTCCAACGTCGGGAACGATCGAGTTGCGCGAGATCACCGCCGACAACTTCGACGCCGTCATCGCGCTTCAGGTCGCGGACGATCAGCGCGACTTCGTGCCCCCCGCCGTCGAGTCGATCGCCTGGGCCTACGTCGCGCCGGAGTGCCACCCGCTCGCAATCTATGCGGGCGACGCCCCGGTTGGTTTCGTGATGTACGGGTATATCCCGGCCGACGGCCGGTGCTGGATCATCGGCTTGATCGTCGACGCGCGCCGTCAGCGACAGGGCATCGGCCGGGCCGCGCTGGAGCTGCTGCTCGCGCGGATGGAGGCCGAGTCGGGCGGGGCGAGCCTCCTGCTCTCTGTCAACCCGGACAACGTCGCCGCGATCCGGCTCTACGAGGCGTTCGGCTTCCGCGACACGGGCAAGCGCCAGCACGACGAGATGATCATGCGTCGCTCTGGTTGCGATCAATCCAGCCGAGGTGCTGGATCGCCTTCCTGATGACTTTGTCAAGATCGTTCAACAGCCAGCGGCTGACGATCCGGTCTGGCAGAGCTATTGGTTCGTGAATTCCGTCGCCTGTCTGAACGGTGCCGGGGCAGAGCGGCTTGACGGCGCTACCTGTGGCGTCTACGATCGCGCGATTGTTGCCGATCGTGGAGGAGGACAGTATGCAGTTCGTTCATTTCGATGACTACCGGCTCGGGGTTCTCTCGGGCGAGAACGTGGTCGATATCTCCGATCTCGTCGGGCAGATTGGGGTCGGGCCGCAGTCGCGGGTCGCGGCGCTGATCGAGAACTGGGAGGAGCTGGCCCCGCAGATCAGCGAGGCGGCGGGCGGCAGTGGGGTCCCACTGAGCAGCGTGCGGGTGCGTCCATCGGTGCCGAAGCCCTCGCAGCTGGTCTGCGCGGCGGTCAACTACATCGAAGAAGGTCGCCCGGAGGCTGGACCGTTCAACGCGTTCCTCAAGGCCACGACCTCGATCATCGGCCACGGCGATACGGTGGAACTGCCGGACGCGCCGGTCACCGTCTTCCACTTCGAGCCGGAGATTGCGCTCGTGATCGGCAAGGCCGCCTCGCATATCAAGGCGGAAGATGCGATGGACTACATCTTCGGCTACACGATGTTCATCGACGGCTCCGCACGCGGACTGCCGGGGGGCTTCTTCCTTGGCAAGAGCTGGCACACCTTCGCCCCACTCGGACCGGCGCTGGTTACTGCCGATGAGATTCCGGAACCGAACAACCTGCGCGTTGACTTCTCCGTCAACGGCGAACTGCGCCAGTCGTATTCCACCAGCCTGATGGCCCGGCACATCCCAGAGTTGCTGGCGGAGATCACGAACGTGATGGCGTTGGAGCCGGGCGACGTCGTGGCGACCGGCGTCCACCACGAGGGCCTCGGCCCGATCCAGGGCGGCGACCGCGTCAGCATGACGATCGAAGGTCTTGGGCCAGCACTGGAGCTGTCAGTCCACGACGCGCAGAATCGCACGTCCTGGGAAGCTGTCCGGGTATAACTTGCTCATGCGAGGAGGCACGGCGATCAGAGACGCCGTGCCTCTTCGCAAGCTCGGAGGGTTCTGAGACCTCTTCACTCGTATCGTCCGTACATCTTGTGTCGGCGGGTTGTTTCCTCTACAGTGCAGACACTCGCAAATACGTTGCATCCTGCTGGGCGCTCTCAGGC
>CAVXOL010000004.1:0-19211 GCA_963763325.1 uncultured Chloroflexia bacterium | reverse complement strand
CGACTCAGGCGAACCGGCCCACCGCTTGTCGCGCTGATCGGAGCAGCACGGGTTGTCCCGAGTCTGGCGGTGTTGTTCCTGCTGCTGCCGCGGTTCGGAACCGGATTCACGCCCGCGCTGATCGCGCTGACGGTGCTGGCCGGCCCGCCGATCGTCGTCAATACCGATGCCGGGTTACGCGGGATCGATGCTGCTGTGATCGAGAGTGCACGCGGGCTGGGGATGAATGCATTCCAGGTCTTCGGGCGCTGTGTTCCCCCTGGCGTTGCCGGTCGTGATCGCCGGCATTCGAACTGCAGCCGTCGAAGTCATCGCCAGTGCGACGCTGGCGGCTTTCATCGGCGCTGGCGGGTTGGGGCTCTTCATTCTTCTGGAATCACCCTGGTTGACGAGCGGCTACTGCTGGTTGGAGCGATTCCGGTCGCGCTGCTGGCGCTGACGGCTGAAGGGCTGCTCAGCGTTGCTGAGCGACGGCTGACCCCGCCGGCCGCATCTCGCTGACGCGCACCGTCATGAAGGAGGATATTGACGGGCGAATTGTCGGTCTCGATACCACGCTTGTTTGAAAGGACATCTCCGTGAAGTTTCGTTCGATGATCATGCTGATGCTGCTGGCGCTGGCGATCCCACTGCTGGCCGCCTGCGGCGACGATGAGGACGACGACAATGGCGGCGACGCCGACATAACGTCGACATCCGCTATGGAGGCAACGTCCCCATCCGAAATGGCATCACCAACGATGGCGGGCGACGCCTCACCGACCGGCGCGATGGGAGGAACCGGCGACGGCAGCCCGGTCGTGATCGGTTCCAAGAACTTTACCGAGCAACTCATCCTGGGAGAGATGTACACCCAGTTGCTCGAAGCGGCCGGTATCGAGGTCGAGCGCTCGCTCAACCTCGGCGGGGCGGCCGTCGCCCACGAGGCGCTGGTGGCAGGCGAGATCAGCCTCTACCCGGAGTACACCGGCACCGGCCTGCTAACGGTCCTTGAGCTCCCGGCGATGAGCGATCCCGACGAGGTCTTCACCGTGGTCATGAAGCATACAAGCCGAAGTACAACTTCGTCTGGCTCGACCAGGCGCCGATGAACAACTCAACGCTCTGGCGTTCAAGCGTGAGTTCTCCGAGGAGAACGACCTGACGACCCTCTCCGAAATGGCCGGAAGGCCAGCCAGCTGACATTGGCCCCGTCCGACTGCCCCGAGCGGCCTGACGGACTGATCGGTCTTCAGGGGTGTACGGCGACTTCAAGTTGAAGGAGTACATCATGCTCGATCCCGGTCTGCGGTATCAGGCCCTCATCAACGGCCAGGCCGATGTCGTTGTCGCGTTCGGCACCGACGGTCAGCTCGCCCGCTACGATCTGGTTGTCCTTGAAGACGACAAGGCCTCTTCCCGCTATACCACGTCGCCCCGGTCGTCCGTCAGGAGACGCTCGACAAGTACCCGCAGATCGCCGACATCCTCAACGAGCTTGCCCCGATGCTGACCAACGAGGTGATGGCCGCCTGAACAACGAGTTGACGGCGACGAGCGAGGAACCGGCAGATGTCGCCGGGAGTTCCTGAAGGAGCATGGGCTGATGAACAAGTAACGGGATCGCGAGTCGTGAATCGGGGATTTGCCGCCGGCTCCGAACGAGCAGTCGCCGCATCCCCAACCTCGAATCCGATTCCCGCAGAACGATCCGCCAGCGCCATCCGGTTCGAGCACGTCTCGAAGCACTTCCGGGGTAGCCAGGCCGCGGCGGTGGATGATGTGTCGCTTGAGGTCGAGCCGGGGGAACTGGTCGTGCTGCTCGGGCCGTCGGGCTGTGGGAAGACGACGCTGCTGAAGATGGTCAACCGGCTCTATGAGCCGTCTGGCGGGCGAATCCTGATCGATGGCCGGCCGGTGGGAGATGTCGACGACGGCCTTGCGGCGCGAGATCGGCTACGTCATCCAACAGACCGGCCTTTTCCCGCACATGCGGGTGGCCGACAACATCGCCGTCGTCCCGAAGCTGCTGGGCTGGAAACGCGACGCGATCAGTCAGCGAGTCGATGAATTGCTCGATCTGGTCGAGCTACCGGCACAGAGTACCGGCGACGTTACCCGGCCCAACTCTCGGGCGGGCAGCAGCAGCGGGTCGGGCTGGCACGGGCGCTGGCAGGGAACCCGACGACACTGCTGATGGACGAGCCGTTCAGCGCGCTCGACGCGATCACCCGCTCACGCCTGCAGCAGGAGTTGCGCCAGATCCACGACCGGCTCGGTCAGACGATCCTCTTCGTCACCCACGATATCGAGGAGGCTGTCCGGCTGGCCGACAGAATCGTCGTCATGCGGGCCGGGAAGGTCGTCCAGTACGACGAACCGTTGCGAATCGTGATGCACCCCGCCGACGCTTTCGTCAGCGATCTGGTTGGCGCGGGGGATGTCCTGCGGCGACTGAGCCTCGTTCCGGTTTCGGCGGCGGCCCAGCCGCGGATGGTCGCCTGCCGGACGGACCGTCGATCGTCGCGTCAGCCGACCTGCGAACTGCGCTGACGCTCCTGCTGGAGGAGCGCGCCGAGCGGCTGACGGTGCTTGACACCGACGGACAGCCGAGCGGCACGCTCGGTATGGCGGCAATCGAAGCAGCAGGAGTCGCGCGAATTCCTGAGGGGCAGGAACAGGACGCGGCCCGATGGTGATGTTCGACTACCTGATCGAGCACCGCGATCGCGTCTGGGAGTTGACGGTCGAGCACATGCAACTGACGCTGCTTGCAGTCGGCTTCGCGCTGCCGGTCGCGATTCTCCTGGCGCTGCTGATCGTGCGCTTCCGGTCGCTGAACCTGCCGGTCCTCGGCACGCTCGGCCTCATCTACACGATCCCGAGCCTGGCGCGCCTTCGCCTTCCTGATCCCGGTCGTCGGGATCGGCCGCCAACCGGCGCTGATCGTCCTGGCCGCCTACGCGCAGCTGTTCCTCGTCCGCAACATCGCGACCGGGCTGCGCGGGTCGATCCGCGGTGCTGGAAGCGGCGCGCGGGATGGGGATGGCCGCCTGGCAGATCGGCTGCGGGTCCAGTTCCCGCTGGCCTGCCGGTCATCATCGCCGGGATCCGGATCGCGCTCGTAACGACGATCAGCCTTGCGACATCGCCGCCTGGATCAACGCCGGCGGCCTAGGCGAACTCCTCTTCAACGGCATCACCCGTAACAACCAGTCGATGATCTGGGCCGGGACGCTGGCCGTCACCGTGCTCGCGTTGCTTGCTGACCAGTTCATGCGGCTGCTGGAACGGCTGACGGCTGTTCTGGGCGCGGCGGGCGGTTGGATAGACTCAGCCTCGGAACCATGATGACTCAGATCTCGACCTATCGGGCCATAGAAGGGCTTCGTTGAGGCCTTTTAGGATAGGTTGGCGCCAACACGAATTGGAGCAACTGTCGCGAGTCCGGAGATCCTTGAGCGAGGTCGATGTGTTTGGTGTGATTGACGTGGTCGCTAGCCTCTTTTTCGCCGTAGCTGGAATCTACGGTCTCGGTCAAACAGTCCAGTTGTTTCGCTACCGCTCGGAAATTGTTGGTGCTATTTATTGGTGGCAGCAACATCCCGAATCCGCCGACGAACCTCTACGGAATGCGATGACGGGACTGACGGTTTCGGATCACGTAGATCAGTTTGTGCGACTGAGCGTCATTAACGCTAGACGCCTACATCGATGGATGACCATCGCGGCACACGCCTATGCCCATGGCGAATACGCATCTGGATCTTCGTAAGCTTGCTGCTCTCGTTGATGTTCCTCATCGGAGGTTTCGGCGGACTGATCTCCAGCGTAAAGTCATGGCTTACGTAAACATCCGACAGGACAACCAGGCATCAAATCAGGCAGAGTGACTTTCAGCCAGACGTACGAGCTGGCCAGCAGGAGGATGCCGAGGCCGATGAAGGAGAGGACGCGGTAGGAGGCATCGAGCGAGGCCATGTCGTAGATGAAGACCTTGACGGTCGCCAGCGCGAGCAGGGCGAGGCCCGCGCCACGTAGCGGCGCGCCGGAGAAGGTCGGCCACGCAGGATGCCGGCGACGAAGGCGGTCACGCCGAGGACGGCCCAGAGGATCGAGAGTGCGACCTGTGCCTGCTTTTCGAGCGAGTCGAGGCTGGTCTCGCCGCCGACCCGGGCCTGGAAGATGTCGACCGTGCCGACTGAGAGCAGGTAGACGCCAAGCGCGCCGGCGCCGACGACCAGCCAGCGTGACTCGTGCCGGGCGCGATAGCGCCAGGCCAGCCCGATCAGCAGCAGCGCCAGTGCTGCCAGCGCCGCCGTCGCGCCGCTCAGGAACGCCGTATGGTTGATCTGTGATTCGGCATCGACGAACAGTCGTTCCGGTGGCGCAACTTGTGTGAAGGTGACGGCAAGTCCGAGGACGGCCAGCGTTGCAGCTCCGGCCGGCAACGCGTGGAAGTCATCGCGCAGACGGGTCGAAACGAGCAGCAGCCCGCCTGCCAGCATTGCCCAGGCAACGACCATCGCAGCCGGACCTAGCTCGAACGGCATCAGGTAGGCGGCGACACCTGTCGCTACCAGGATGCCTGCAACACGCGCCTCCTGCCAGCGGGTGACGGCGGCAGCCGCCAGGGCCGCAACGATCAGGATTACGGCCGCCAACGTCTGGTCGCTCGTAAAGGGTGTGTCCGGCTGGTTCCAGGTTGCGACTTCGTCGAGGGGCAGTTCAATTGCAAGCGCATGTGCAGCGGCGAAAACGGCGCTGGCAGCAGCCGGAAGCAGGAGAGCGCGCCGCGCGGGCGATCCGGGGACGGCCGCGAAGCCAGGCACGCGATCGAGCCACTGATCGAATGCGAAGACGGCGACGGCGAGTGTCGCGAGTGCGGCCAGCAGCCACATTCCCGACAGCTCGAACGGCAACGCATAGAGTAGCAGTCCCACACCGAGGACGGCCAGGCCGATCCGGACCTCGATCTGCCGGACGAGCCAGCCACCGACGACCAGTGCGCCGAGGATGAAGGCCAGCGTCCCACCTGAGGCGTTCAGGAACGGCGTGCCGGCGACCGACTCGCCGAATTCCCAGAACGGGTACTCGATGATGACGACGTGGGCCAGCGCCCCGGCCAGCAGCGCGAGCGCAACACCGGCGCAGTAGCCGTTACGACGTCGCGCGTAGACCCAGGCCAGTGCAGCCGCTTCCGCCGCCCAGGCGATCGGCACGACCGGACCGCCGAGCTGGACCGGGATCGCCATGCTGAATGCCGCGATCCGGTTCCGGCCGCCAGCAGCCCGAACGGGTGCCGCTCGTCACGCTCGAACTGAGGAACCAACCGCCGAGCGAGCCGTGCGCGATCGCGACGACGACCAGGAACATACCGCGCCAGCTCTCATGCTCGCCGTCCAGCAGTTGGAAGCCGCCCCAGACGACGAAGGCCGCGTTGCCGAGCAGGACGGTCGCCGAGACGGTCCGCAGGATCGGGTCGCGACTGCGGTGGCGAATCTCCTCGCCGGCAGCGGCGACGGCGTTCAGCAGCCAGAAGCCGGTCAGCATCAACGATCCAGCCGTCGACCGGTGCGTCGTCGGCGATCCAGATTCCAATCTGTGGAGCGGTCAGGATGAAGGCCACCGGTGGCAACCACGACCACGAGCGAAAGAGGGCTATAGCCGTCGTCCCAACCAGCGTCAGTGAGAGGAAGGCAATCGTCGTCCCGTCGGCATCGGCGCCAAGGATCGGCGGCGCGGCCAGCGCGGCGACGAGCCCGAAGAGCGCGACGACCTGCGAGTTGGCGCGGATAGCGATCGCCGCAGCCACGAGCGCAGTGACGAGCGTGCCAAGTAGCGCGACCTCGACGCCAATCAGGTCGTAGAAGCTGGTCGCCGCCAGCAGCGAGAGGCTCATCACCCCGAGGCCAACGGCGACGAGGACGTGGCCGACGATTCGCTCGCGCCGCTCGAAGAACCAGCCACCGGCCAGGAGCATCAGGACGCTGGCGCCGATGCCGATCGCTACCCGTCCCTCCGGTCCGATCCAGCCGCGGCTGAAGGCCAGCGAGAGGAAGAAGACGGCGCCGAGGAAGATGGCCAGCCCACCGACCCAGGCCAGGATTCGCCCGGAGAGCAGGTCCTCGATGTCGCCGATCGAGCGAGGTGTGCTGATGGCCGGCTCTGGCGTGGGCAATGCGGGCGCGGTTGCCCAACCTGCTGCTGTCTGCTCTTGTCGGACGGACGCCGCAACCAATGGCGGAGCTTCCGGGACGACGACCTGTGGCTCGTCTTGGACAGCCGGTTCCGGTCGCAACGGCATCGGCTGCACGTCAGCCGTCACACGTTCGCCAACACCGCGAAGCACTGACTCTATCGAGCGGGACTCAAGCTGGCTCAGACGAGATTCGAGCTGGTCGATCCGTCCCTGCATCGTGCTGTATAGGATGGCAATCGCGACAATCAACCCGGCGATGACGATCCAGTTGGCGCCCACGGCCGCAAGCCCGATCGCAAATGGGATCGTCACGATCGCCAGCAGGGTTGCGATCAGCGGCCGATTCGACGATGTAGCGGCGGGCGTCATAGCTTCTGGCTCAGAAAGTCGTAGCGTTCCCTGCCGGGCACGCTCCAGCAGCGTCGCATATGGTGTGCCACTTCGCGCGGCTTCGCGTTCGAGTTCGTCACGCACCCATGTCCGTGGAGTGCCGCAGCCGGGGCAGAAGCGCGCGTCGACCGCCATCATCGTCAGGCATTCAGGGCACTGGACGCGTCCGCTCATGTCTTCCCCTCTCGCAGGATTCGACTACCAGTGTACGGCGTGCCGCCAACCTGCATCCTGTGGTTCCGGCAGTTAGCGCGTTATCCTGTACGTCACGACCGAGCGTGCTAATCGGGGAGGGGGCGATGACACCGTGAAGAACTACGGGCAGTACAGCTTCTGGCTGGAGCATTCCGGCGACGACCTGACGCCGCGACCGCCGCTGGACGGCTCGATCTCGGTCGATGTCGCCATCCTCGGAGCTGGCTTCACGGGCCTCTGGACCGCCTATCACCTGCTCAAGCGCGATCCTTCGCTGACGGTGGTCGTCGTTGAGGCCGAGGTCGCCGGGTTCGGCGCGTCGGGTCGCAATGGCGGCTGGTGCTACTCGGTCTTCCCATATCCACCACTGAAGATCGTGAAGCACTACGGGCTGGAAGCGGCCCGCGCTGTCTCGCTCGCGATGTACGACACGATCGACGACATCGAGCGCGTCTGCGCCGAAGAGAACATCGACGCCCACTTCGCGAGAGGTGGCGCGCTGGAGATCGCTCGTGCCGAGTACGACCTGCCCAAGGTTGAAGAGATGTACGACGAGTACCAGGCGATCGGGCTCGAAGATCGCTACGCGCTGCTCGACGCCGCCCAAACTGCCGAGCGCATCCGGGTGGCCGGGGCGGTCGGATCGTTCTGGGTCAAGGACGGCGCGGCGATCCAGCCGGCGCGGCTGGCTCGCGGACTCGCCCGAGCCGTCGAACGCCACGGCGGAACGATCTACGAGCAGACGCGCGTCACTGACTACGTTCCCGGCCCACTTCCGAGACTCGACACCGAGCGGGGCAACATCTCAGCGAAGGCGATCGTCCTGGCCGGCGAGGGATACATGGCGCGTTTGCCGAAGCTACGCCGTCGGGTGATCCCGGCGACATCGCATATCGTCATCACCGAGCCGCTGTCGGACGACCTCTGGCGGCAGATCGGCTGGGAACGACGGGAGGTCGTCGGTGGCTTCGGGACGACCGGCGGCTACCTCAACCATACGGCTGATGGTCGAATCGCGTTCGGCCCGTATCGTGGGACGTACCCGTTCAAGTCAACCATCACCGACGCGCTCGACCGGCCGGAGGATGTCTTCGAACATGGCCGTCGCTCGGCCTACGAGTGGTTCCCGATGCTCAAGGAGGCCGGCGTGCGCTTTACCCACTCGTGGGGCGGCGTCCTCGGTGTCCCGCGCGACCATATGCCGATCATGAACTATGACCGTACGACCGGCGTGGCGATGGCCTATGGCTACACTGGCGAGGGTGTCGCAACCACCAACCTCTCCGGACGCGTCCTGGCCGACCTGATCACCGAAGCCGACACCGATCTCACACACCTGCCGATGACCCACCACCAGCCCCTCGACTGGGAGCCGGAACCACTGCGCTGGCTGGGCTACTCGATCGTGCGGCAAGGACGCTACCGGGCCGACGAGCAGGTCGAGCGCTCCGGCCGGTACGCTGACCGTCCAGGCATCGCCCAGCGCCTCTGGGACTTCGACCCGCCGAGAGCATGGCGCGCGCTCTGGCGGATGGGCGGCGGACGCTAATAACAGACGGGCGGGAACATCGTGGCTATTAACTGGCTCACCGACGCGGTCGAGGCACAGGAGCAGGCGTTGCGCCAGCGACGGCCGATCCTGATCGATGTCTTCAAGGTCCCCTGACGGGGATGCGATCGGCTGGATGCCGATACGTACCCGGATCCGGAGGTCGCAGCTGCGGTGACCGAGCGCTTCGTGCCGCTCAAGCTACACCTGTTCGAGTCGCCGCGTGAGGTCGTCAGACCACTGAACGTAATCTGGACGCCGACGCTGCTGGTCGCCGACCGGCGGATGACAGTCCACTACCGCTCGCTGAACTTCCTGCCACCGCACGAGTTCCTGACGATGCTCGATATCGGCGAGGCCGAGCACTGGATCCGCTGGAGCAAGGCTGAGCAGGCGATCGCACTCCTCGCACAGGCCGAGCAGCGTGACCCGACCGGCCCTCTCGCCGCCGAAGCGATCTACCGGCGCGGCATCGCCACCTACCTGCTGACCCACTCCAACCCCGAGATGTACGCCGTCTGGCAGACACTGCTGGACCGATTCCCTGACAGCGAATGGGCGAAGCGGGTTCCGTGACGCGTCACGTGTCACGCAACGTCATCCCGCGCGCTTCCAACAACGTCCGCAGGCGTTTGCGTGATGCGGGCGGGACGATAGCGATTGTCGGCGCGCCAGGGATTGGTTGGAGATGCGGGCGGACGTCGGGATCTGCCAGCAGGTCAGCCAGTTGCTCTGGCTGGTCGAGTTGCAGGATGGTTGCGTCGTAGATCGCGCCGCTTCCCCAATCCTTTGCCCAGCGGCGGATGAGCGCGGCTGGCTCGTCAGGCAACGTGCCACAGGAGATACGTTCGAGGATCGCGATGATGCCGTCGGCATTGATGCCAGTCCGGGCGCCACGACGGAGGCTCTCAGGGGTGAGCCGGAGGTTGCCTCCCTCGTCATCGACGAACGGTCGCAACTCATGAAGCGCAAAGATACTCGGCTGCGGCTGGCGGAATGCAACGGCTCCATCGGGCTCGATACGCAGCTGCGGACCCGGCTGAAAACCGGGGCCTTCGCTCAATGTCGCCAACAGGCCGCATTCGATCATTCGATGGTAGATGACCGCTGGCTGGTCGGTCGAGACGAGCGCGACCGTCGGTGTCAGCCGGCGGCCGAGCAATGGTGCGATCCGCTCGTCGGCACAGATGGCGTCGAGTTCGGCCTCGCCAGCCGTCTGGAGTATCGAAGCGCGCTTACGGATCGTGACCCGCTCGTGCTGGGCCCCCCATTCTTCGAGCGTCCTGCTCACGTTCTGCGGCAGCTCGTGGGTGCTGACCTGTTTCAGGAAGTCGATAACGGCAGCAGTGTCGAGGCCGGTCTGTTGAGCGCGATACATCGACGCCTGCGTCAACTCATACTCCATCGCCTGGCCGGTCCGGACGCGATCAGCGATTCGGTCGAGCATGAAGAGGACATCTTCACCAGTCGGATGGAACGCGAAGATCTGAAAATTCGGCTGAACGATCACCTGGGAGGCCGTTTCATCGACGGTCAACGGCTCTCCGCGCAACAGCCGCGCGCCGTCCTCGGTAATGCGGAATGCGGTCGTCGTGTTGCCATCGCCGCCAAGATCGACGATGCCAAGTCCGTGCAGCGCCTCGGTCACGATGACTCGGATGAACCCGGCCTCGGCGACGTTCCAGCCTGAACGCTCGCTCTCGATATCGAGTGTCACTCCGAGGCCGTTGATGCTGTGGTTGTAGGGGTTGAAGTGGCCAAAACCGTAGTAGCGGTAGTTGACGCCGTAGTACGAGTTCGGCGACGGCGTGCGCGAGAAGAGGAATTCGTAGGCGCGAATCCGTAGCCGCGAGATCAGATGATCGAGCGCGATCCACTCACCAACCGGCAACTCCGCAAGTTCGGCCAGCACCCGCTGCCGCGCGGGCGGGATGTTCTCCGGCGCCGAGTAGACGTTCAGACCCTTGCCACGCACGTCGAGGTCTGGAATCCGATGGAGTTCCGACCAGCGCGATGTGGTCCGATAGGCGTCGACCAGCTGCTTGCGACGCTCTGCTGACGGCAGGGCCAGAAACTGCTCGCCACTCGGGTCCAGCAGCAACTCACCGACGCTCCCCGCCAGCAGCCCCAACGATTCGGCCAGTCCACGTAGCAGGCTGAAGCCGGCCAACTGATCTTCGGTCTTGATGGCAGCCACTTCCGCCTCACGCCCCAGCACCTGCCCGATCTTCGTCAACGAGCGCTTCATGATCAGGCCACGGTTGGTCAGCGCGATCGTCTCGCGGTCGACGAGGCTGAAGAGCAGATAGAGGTCACGCAACATTGGAGTCGCATCACCGATCTGAATGCTGTCCGGCTCCGAGACTGTCTCTGCGTCCATCGAAACGGGCGGGAGAAGTTCCAGGATCGCGTCGGGAATCACGAGCCGCTTGCCAGGTACGGTAATCGAGACGATGTAGCCGGTCGAATGCGTCGGATCGAGCGTGAAGAGGAGTCCAAGTGCGCCGAGCCGAGCGACCAGGTCCTCGAACTTGCGCGAGTTGAGGTTGCGATACGAGCCGCGTTGCTCCTGGTAGTAGGAGTAGCCGTAGCTGGCCGTCTTGACCGGCTTGTCGGTAATTCCGTCGCCCTCCAGTTGATTGCGGACCAGCGTTGTCGGGACCTCGCCACCGGCCAGGATGACCCGATCCAGCAATGTCCGCTCCGGCTTGCTCAGGTCATTGAGCGCTCGCTTGATACGAGCGACGTCGTACAACCTGCTCGCGAGCGCGGGAACGAATGAGACCTTCCCGCCACCGTCAACCTTGACCTCCTGTGCCTTCGCCATCTGCTGCAACGAGGCGAGGTCGTAGCCCTGCATCAGCTCTTCGGCTGAAATATCCATCAGCCGCCCTCAACAATTCGTGGCGCATACCCGCGCGCGCTCAACTCCGTGACAAGCTGATCGACCGCTCTATCCTCGATGGCAATCAGCCGTGGCGTGAACTGGTGCAGCACGACCGACGCCAGCGAGGTGGCCACCTGAAGCTCACGCAGCAACAGATCGTCTCCAAGCTCGATCAGCGTCAACTCATCGTACAGGCGTACGTGACCGTAGCTGGACCACCAACGGTCAATGGTCGCGCGAGCTGTGGCCGGGATCGGCTCCCCAGTCTGCTCGGCGAGCATCCGGGCAATGTCATCGGCATCCAGACCATGCTCGAAGAGTGCCTGTAGCCCGTTCGGGGTCAACTGGTAGTGCAGGCCATCGCCCGCAACGCTTGTCAGATTAGAGGCTTGCAGAATCGGCGCGATCGCGGCCATGCTGGACGAACCGGCCGGAACGACGATCATGAGGTCATCATCGACGCTGACCGTACCCTGCACCATCAGATCTTCCGGGTCAAACTGCTTGCCGGAGAGGATCGCGGCCACCGGACGAACGTGAAAGCTCGTGACGCGGTGGCGTTCCTGCTGCACGTCGACCAGACCGAGCCAACTCAGCGGCCCGCCCAGGACAGCGTCGACGACCGCCCGGATAAAGAGCGACCACCCCTCGGGTGTACGCAA
Source organism: uncultured Chloroflexia bacterium (assembly GCA_963763325.1). Taxonomy (GTDB): domain Bacteria; phylum Chloroflexota; class Chloroflexia; order Thermomicrobiales; family CFX8; genus JBBECJ01. Next base: position 7,347 of record CAVXOL010000004.1, on the reverse strand, counting down.
CGTGAGCCGCTGACCGGGACGAGGCTGACCATGCCAGGTCATGTCAAGGTGCTGCGATGACTGCCGGAACGTCGCCAGTGACGGGGCGCCGGATGGCACCAGTTTCTCGACCGTCTCGACAAGGGTCGCGGCGTCATACCATGTATCAGCCGCCATCCGACCAACCAGGCGAGAAACGAGACAGACACCTTCGGAGATCGCCCTCGAAACATGTGGCGCCGCGTGGCGTGGGTTCCACGCAAATCGAATCGGCCCGCCGTCGCCAAAGATCAGGCTCGATTCTGCCAAACCTGAGGCACCCAGCCAGCCTTGCAGTAGCAGAGTGAGCTGGTTGAACGCGTCCAGCTCCAGTAACTGCCGCAGCATGTCGGGCTCGATCGTCAGTCTGGGCTGCTCAGTCGCAATCCCGAGTGAGACCATCAACCTCGCGGTGAACTCAACCACCTCATCCGGCTGCCCGGATTGCAGCGCGAGCCGCGCAACGTCCGCGGTCGCCATCGGCGACGATGCAACCAGCCTGATCCGCTCGTTCGGGTTGTAGGTTCTCAGCAACTCCGTCAAGCGATCCCTATCGGACGGATGGACGACGAAGCCGGCTGGGATGAAGCTGAATTGCGGGGTAGCGCCCTCGTTGTTCGACGACATCCCGCCCGCAATCGCGTCCTGGGCGACGATCGTCAGCAGCGAGACGAGCGCCAGTCCGGTCTGGCGCTCGGACACAGCCGGCGACTTCCGACGCTCCACCGGCCCCGCCAGCCCGTCCCGCGGCGGCAGCTGCGCGACGACGGCCAGCGGTATCCGAATCGATCGCGCATGGTAGTGCGCCGACTCCGGACTGATCGCCAGGCCAAGATCACGCAGCCTGTCCAGTGGAGGTTGTCCCTGCCCGCCAAGCATCCGGTAGGCGTCGAACGCGCGCGGTTCGGTTGTCTCACCGGCTGGCGATGAGAGCTGCAATGCATCCAGCAAGAGTTTCTCGCCTGAGGAGAGGCCGGCAAACGCGGCGTCAATGTTGGCTGGGTCAGCCAGACCGGTCGCCGCCTCGCGCACGACATCGGCTTTACGGCTGCCGCTGACCTTCACGCCACGTCGTCGCGCAATCTCGCGAACGACGGCGATCGTCTCACCTTCCAGGAGGCGGGCGATTTCCGTCTCAGGGGACTGATCGACAATGTCCGACGCTGCCAGAACGGTCGGATCACTGTCCCAGTAATCGTCCAGAGTGCCGCTATCGATGCCGCGAGGCACGCTGTCACCCAGGTGGACAATCTCTACCATGCCAGGCTCGCGCAGCCAGTGGAGCAGCAGCGCGCCGGTGTGCTGGCAGAAACCAGCCCCGTGACGGGCGCATTCGGGCTGGAGTCGGTTGCCTTTTGTCTGGATCGTGACGCGATCGACGCGGCGCCATGTGCCGCGCACATCGCCAGATAACGTGTCCGACGTTCGCTCCGCACTGGACACATGGCCAGCGCGTTGCATCATGTCGGCCAGGGCAAACACGGTCAGACCGCAAAGGCGACGGACATCGTCCTCATCGTAGAACGGGTGGAACGTGGCGCTGGTGACGTTCCGGCTCACGCGTCTGCTGCCCCGGCGACCTCACCAACGGCAGATGGCGGCATTGGTACAACCTCATCTTCGTAGAGGATCTCGTAGCGGTAGCCCTGCTCGGTCAGAAACTTCTGGCGGTTGGCAGCAAACTCCTGGTCACGCGTGTCACGGGTAACGAGCGTGTAGAAGTGGGCCAGATTCTCGTCGTCCTTTGGCCGCAGGATGCGTCCCAACCGCTGCGCTTCCTCCTGCCGCGATCCGAAGGTGCCGGAAATCTGGACCGCGACGCTGGCGTCCGGCAGGTCGATCGAGAAGTTGGCCACCTTCGAGACGACCAGCAACTTCTGCTCACCGTGCCGGAACGCGTCGTAGAGCTTCTCGCGCTCGCGGGTCGGCGTCTTGCCGGTGATCAGCGGCGCGTCGTAACGGGCGGCGACCTCTTCTAGCTGGCTGATGTACTGGCCGATGATCAGCACCTGCTCACCATCATACTGGCGCACCAGCGCATCCAGCACCGGCAACTTGGCCGGATTCTCGGCCGAGATACGGTACTTCTCGCGCTCCTCGGCCAGTGCATATTCGAAGCGCAGCTCGTCCGGCATCCGGATCCGGACCTCGTGGCACTCGGCCGTCGCGATCCAGCCCTGCGCTTCGAGGTCCTTCCATGGCACGTCGTAACGCTTCGGCCCGATCAGCGAGAAGACATCCGTCTCACGCCGGTCCTCCCGGATGAGCGTTGCCGTTAACCCCAGCCGCCTCCTGGCCTGAATCTCGGCTGTGATCCTGAAGACCGGCGCCGGCAGCAGGTGAACCTCGTCATAGACGATCAGCCCCCAGTCGCGCTCGGCAAAGATCTTGAAGTGCGGGAAATCTGCCGTCCGGTTCGCCCGCCAGGTCAGCACCTGATAGGTGGTGACGGTGATCGGTCGAATCTGCTTGACCTCGCCGCTGTATTCGCCAACGGCGTCGGATGGTAGATCGGTCTTGTCCAGTATCTCGTGGATCCACTGCCGGGCGGCGACGATCGACGAACAGAGGATCAGCGTCTGCGACTGCAGTTCGGCCAGCACACCCAGCCCGACGACAGTCTTCCCGGCCCCGCAGGGCATAACGATCACGCCGCTGCCGCCCTGAGCCGACCCACCGGCGTGAAAGATGTCGACTGCATTGCGCTGATAGTCGCGCAGCGTAAATGGCGCGCCGTCACTGGCCGCAGCATCACGCAGCGCGATCTCCATCGGCGCGCCATCGACGTAGCCGGCCAGATCCTCGGCCGGGTAGCCGAACTGGACCAGCGCCTGCTTGACATGCCCACGCCGCGCGCCATCGACGATGATCCGCCCGGCGCCATCCCGCCCCAGCAGGTACGGCTTGATGTGCCGGTGATGCTCGATCTCGACCAGCAGCGCCGGGTCCTCGGAGACGAGCAGCAGATGTTCGCCATCACGAACCAGCTTGACTCGCCCGTAGCGCGAGACGTAGTCGATGACATCAGTCCGGACGTTGCCCGGCAGATCGTACTTGGCCAGTTTCTCCAGCGCCGTGACGATGTAGTTCGCGTCGTAACCCGAAGAAGCGGCATTCCAGAGCGAGAGCGGTGTGATCCGGTAGGTGTGAATATGCTCCGGACTCTTCTCCAGCTCGGCGAACCGGGCCAGCGCATCCCGTGCTTCCTCGTAGAGCGGATTCGCCGCTTCCAGGAGGATGGTGTTGTCACTTTGGATGATCAACGGGTTAGCAGGGTTGTAGTTCATACCGTGCGATTATACGCCTGAGGATCAACAGCGTCAGACGTGAACCAAGGAGCAATGATGACGACCGCCCGCCCAACCGTTACCCGCGACGACTACGCCCGCGCCGAATCGTTCCTGCCGTGGAACGTCGAGAAACTCGTCTTTCGCATGGGTGTCGATCCGAAATGGATCGGTGATTCCGAGCGCTTCTGGTATCGCAATCGGACCAGCGACGGCACGGAGTTCATCGTCGTCGATCCGGAAGCTGGGACACGCGAACCCGCCTTCAACCACATCCGGCTGGCTGCTGCGCTGACGCGCGCAACCGGTCGTCCGACGACGCACGGCCAGCTCCCGTTCGAGGAGATCGATCTGCGCGACGCCGAGAGCGTCCGCTTCGACGCCTACGATGGTCGATGGGAGTGTGACCTCGGCACATGCGCGTGTCGCGAAATCGAAAAGCCGGTCGACCGCGGCGGAGGGTCACTGAAATCGCCGGATGGCAAGCGGGAAGCGTTCGTCCGCAACCACAACCTCTGGGTACGCGATGCCGAGAGCGGCGAGGAACGGCAGTTGACCAGCGACGGCGGCGCGTACAACGACTACGCCTCGCTCCCGGAGGGGCGCACGTCAGCGGTCTCCGACCGGCTGAGCGGCAAGAAGATCCCACCCTCGGCCGTCTGGTCGCCAGACTCGACCAAGCTGTTGACCCACCGGCTCGACCAGCGCGCGGTGCGCGAAATGTGGCTGCTGCAAGGGCATCCCGGTGGCGATGGAGCGCGGGCCATCCCTCACAGCTACCGGATGCCGCTGCCGGGCGATCCAGAACTCGCGCAAGCCGGGCTGGTCGTCTTCGACGCCACGACCGGTGCGCGGACCGACGTTCAGGCTGACCCAATCGACTGCGTGGCCTTCGCGCCACCGGAGCGCGGCTACGTCGGCTGGTGCGCGGGGAGTGACCGGGCCTGGTTCATCCGACGCGAACGCGGCTTCCTCGCCGCCAGTCTGCACACGATCGACGCGACGACTGGCGCGACGACGCAGATCGTCGAAGAGCGTGGAAAGACGCTGACCGTCCCGCATCTCTCGCCAACGACGGACAAGCCGATGGCCTGGGTCTCCCGGGACGGCAGCGAGGCGATCTGGCACTCGCAGCGCGACGGCTGGGGCCACCTCTACCTGTACAACGCCAACGGCGAGGTTGTCCGGCAACTGACCGGCGGCCCATGGGTTGTCCGTGAGCTGCTGCACGTCGATGAAGACGCGCGGGTTGCGTTTTTCACGGCAGGCGGACGGGAGGCTGGCCAGAACCCGTACCAGCGACAACTCTGTCGCGTCAGCCTCGATGGTGGAGAGGTAACGGTCCTCTCCCCAGAGGACGCAGACCATCAGGTGACGGCCTCGAAGTCCGGTCGCTACTTCATCGACACCTATTCCCGGCCAGATCAATCGCCAGTATCGGTCGTCCGCGACCGCAGCGGCGCAGTCGTCGTCGCGCTCGAAGAGGCCGACATCGCCAGATTGCAGGCGTCCGGCTGGCAGTCACCAGAGCGGTACACGTTGAAGGCGCGCGACGGTGTGACCGACATCCACGCGCTCGTCATCCGCCCGACGAACTACGACCCGACCCGCCGCTATCCTGTTCTCGACTCGATCTATCCCGGCCCACAGCGGGTGCAGGCGCCGGTCGGCTTCCCCGGCCCCGATACATCGGCCATCGCCGGATTCTGGGCGGCCCAGTCGCTTGCGGAGCTGGGCTTCGTCGTCGTCATGATCGAAGGTCAGGGCATGCCGTTTCGCTCGAAGGCGTTCCACGACTACGCCTACGCCAACTTCGAGGACGGCGGCGGCCTGCCCGACCACATCGCCGCCCTGCGCCAACTGGCTGCCAGCGACTCGTCCCTCGATCTGTCCCGTGTCGGCATCTACGGCCACTCGGGCGGCGGCTACGCGTCGGTGCAGGCGTTGCTGCACTACCCCGACTTCTTCAAGGTGGCTGTCTCCTCCGCAGGCAACCACGACCAGCGCGGCTACATGGCCGAGTGGGGCGAGATGTACCTCGGGATGCCGGACATCAACCAGGCCGCCTGGGAAGCGCAATCGAACCTCCCACTGGTGGCCAACCTGCGCGGCAAGCTGCTGCTGGCCTGGGGCGAGATGGACGACAACGTTCACCCGGGCCTGACGATCCAGCTCATCGACGCCTTCATCAAGGCCGGCAAGGACGTCGACATGCTCGTCCTCCCGAACGCCAACCACGGCTTCATTGATCTCGTCCACGCGCCGAAGGACACTCGCGGCAACTCGCCCAACAACCACTTCTTCCTCCGCAAGCGCTGGGACTACTTCGTCCAGCACCTGCTCGGCGCCGAGCCGCCCTCCGGCTACGTGATCGGAATGGACCAAGCGTAAGACAAACCTTTGCCATATCCGTAGTCGTCCAGCTGGTTGGCTATACTGCTATCGAGCGGCGAAAGGATGAGCCATGCAACCCGAATCAGACGATGATGACATCTTGACACTCCCCCGGATTCACATCCCCGAATATGTTCCGCCGACTGAGGAGCAACTGAAGCGGCGGCAGGTGCTTGCCGCCAAGATTCACCGGCTACGAGAGAAGATCGGCCCGATCGGTATTCGAGCGGATGAACTCAAGCATCAGTCACGTGCAGAGGCGGAGGGGTGAGTCTACCGCCACCAACGTACGTGATCGACGCATCCGTGGCAATCAAGTGGTTCCTCAAGGATGAAGACGACGTTGAGGCATCTGGCCGTCTATGATGCCTATAACAGTGGCTTGATCCGGTTACTAGCTCCCGAGCACCTCATCCTTGAAGTGGCGAACGCGATTCGGTCTGCTGTTCTTTCGGATCGCTTGACGACACAGGACGGCGAAAGATCGATCGCCTACTTGTTGGCGTTGGATATTCCCCGCGTCAGCGGACGAGAGTTGGTTGCATCCGGATACCGAATGGCAATTCGGTACGATTGTGTCTTCTATGACGCGCTGTATCTCGCCCTCGCAGACGCGGTGAGATGCCCGCTCCTCCACGCGGATCGAAAGCTTCAGGCAGCTGTTGCCGGAAGATTCCCTCTGGCTCGCTGGATCAATCGATTCTCACTTTAAGCGGTTCCTGAACAGCAAGACCGCCTGGCGGGGCCAGGCGGTCTCGGGGTGGGGGAATGGGGTGGGTGGAGGAGTAGTGTCTGTATCTTGAGCGGAGCGAGCGTTAGCCCATAATCCGTCGCCAGATCGAGGTACGCTCCGGCGACTTGGCGTTCGCGTTGGCGGTAACCCGTCGGCGATATTCGTACTCTGCGTACATCGTCTGCAGTTCCATCCCGTGACCTCCTCGTCAGTCCAACATCATCGTTTTTCAGTGCCGTCCGCGTCCTTGCAGTTTGTCGACCTCGTTGTCGACTTCCGACATTCATAGGATAGGTTCTGGCCGCATTTTCCACATCGACCGAGGGGATGAACTTCGAGTGTCCATTCGGACAGGTTCTGTCTCATCGGTTCGGATGAGAACCACAATCGTCTTTTCAGAAGCCGGAAATGGTTCTGAATGTTCAGTCGATCGGACGACAGCGGTACCTCAGGGTGAGGCTGCCCGCCAGGTTCGTTCCAGGACGCTCAGCCAGTTTTCACCAGCGATCTGACGTAAGGAATCGTCGTCATGAGCGCGATCATTCAGGTGCGAGACGTCGATCAGGATTCCGAGCCGGTTGCAGTCGCGGATGAGCCGAATGCCGTCGTCGGTCAGGCCGGGATCGGTGTCAGGCGACGACAGCATGCAGTAGGGGACTCCCTTGTCGATCACACCCGCCAGTTGAAACGATACGTGAACCGATTGCGACATGGCCGCTGCTGTTCGACAATGCGCATGGCGATGGACGGGAGAACGATGGGAGGGTGAATAGCGCTTATGGAAGAGACGACGCTGGACTGGCTGGTCCAGCAGCAGATGGAGTTCTGGCAGATTCCGGGCGTTGTGATCGGAGTCCTGAAGGATGGCGACATTCAGATAGACGCCTGGGGGATCGCCAACCTGAACGGTGTCGA
>CAVXOL010000003.1:0-20509 GCA_963763325.1 uncultured Chloroflexia bacterium | reverse complement strand
CGGCTCAGGCGAACCGGCCCACCACTGGTCGCGCTGCCGGTCGCGATCCTCCTGGCGCTGCTGATCGTGCGCTTCCGGTCGCTGAACCTGCTGGTCCTCGGCACGCTTGGCGTTATCTACACGATTCCGAGCCTGGCGGCCTTCGCCTTCCTGATCCCGGTCGTCGGGATCGGCCGCCAGCCAGCGTTGATTGTGCTGGCGGCCTACGCTCAGCTCTTCCTCGTCCGCAACATCGCCACCGGCCTGCGCGGCGTCGATCCGGCGGTACTGGAGGCGGCACGCGGGATGGGGATGACCTCCTGGCAAATCGCGCTCCGCGTCCAGTTCCCGCTGGCGCTTCCGGTCATCATCGCCGGCATCCGGATCGCGCTCGTGACGACAATCAGCCTGGCAACGATCGCCGCCGGGATCAACGCCGGCGGCCTTGGCGAACTGCTCTTCAACGGCATCACCCGCAACAACCAGTCGATGATCTGGGCCGGAACACTGGCCGTCACGGCGTTGGCGTTGCTCGCCGACCAGATCATGCGGCTACTGGAGCGGCTGACGGCGGTCGCACGGGCGCGGCGAGCGGTGGGGTAGCGCGAGATCTCCATATTGAGACCGAGGCGAACCCAATCTCACCCATTTTGGCTATCGGGTCGACCTTGACAATTTCATAGGATTCTCTTGCGTTGCCGTAATCACGGATGCGGGGAAACGCGTGTGATGAAAGATGCAGTCAGCACCTGATAGCAAGAGAGTTCAATCCGAAAACCCTGTCAGAGATCGGCGCTGGCTGACGCTCTCGATTCTGACCGCAGCCCTATGTATCGCAGCCGGCATGTTGCTCCTGACGAGGTGGCAAAGCGGAGTCTGGCGGTGGAGGGACGCGATCGACGACGTGGCTTACTGGACAACGATCTTGCTCATTTTCGAAACTGTGATCTCGCCGCCGATCCATGCCTATCTCCGTCGACACCAATGTATCTAATGATCTCCTAGCCCCGCCATGGATTGAACTGAGCGTTTCTTGAGAGTCGGTGATGTGTGAGCATCCTGGCATCGGTCGTAACGATGATCATTGGAACTGTCATATTCTTATTCTGGGACTCGATGTATACCTACCTCCCCGACGAAGATATCGAGACCCGAGTTGACTACGTCACGAGGCAATTTCACCGCTGGTTAGCTCGACTCGGAGGACTGGGTGCGGCAGTCTTTGGAACTGTCAGTTTGCTTGGCCATCTTCTGTGAAAGGTCCTCTCTGTCCAGTTACCTGCAATGACCTTCTGATTTGAACGGCTGACGGCGGTTGAATGACGAACATGACGGAAGCAATGACGAGGACGAAACACCCTGGGTGCCGACGGGTCGTACGTGACGACTGGGAAGACTACCTGCCGGCGTTGGCAGAGAATCTCAACGCCGCACTCGATTTCAACATCGCACCGCCCCAGCTTTGGGGTGACGTCTGATCTATACTTCAACGTAACACTTGTTCCAACAGGGAGACATCATCGTGCTGCTGGCTAGCTGAGAGGCGTGGATCTTGGGCGAGATCACAGGGTCGGAGCCTCCTTGTTCCAATGAAAGACGAGATCAATGCGGCTCTCGCCGGAGCGGACCACCGCTGACCTGACGGTCTCACAGCACAAGGCGCGGGCTCGTTGGGAATCGGCGGCGCGGCCCGAATCTGGACCGACACCAAATCCATAGTTGGGGAATCGATCCGGACCAGGGAGAAATCATTGCCAGCGACCGCCAACTCGTTGAACGTCTGCTCGCTGCATCGCCCTACATCTGGAGAAGCCATCAACCAATTCCGGAGACTGTCAGTTGGGAGATTCTTGAACCGTGGCAGGCCACCTATTGGAAGACTCTTCCGACCGGATACCGCGTGACCTTTGAGACTCGGCGCGTTGAGCCAAATCCTCAGCCAGACCGAGATATGGATTCGCTTGTGATTGAAGCCCGGTATGACGGGTGGTGGTCAGCAATCTGTGACTGGTACATCAAGCCGATGAAGCGCAAACGTCCGTGGCACGATCGACTTTGGCGTCCTCGCCCGTGGATGATTGACCCACCAACATCGATGGATCTTGCACGCGACCCGGCAATTGGAGCGCATTGGCATTCGAGGATCCACTACAACGATCGAGCGTTCTCGCAACATATCGTCTTTCTCCGCGACGAAGGTGTATATCTAATGCGGCTCTTTCGCTATGACACCGGTGAATTCCTCGGTGCTGAAACCTGGGCACTGGCAGACGGCGCGTTCCCCTCGCTAGAGGCTGCAATTAGTCGCGGCGATGAAATCGCATCCAGCCATCCAGCGTGACAATCCGCCTCACCCAGACGCCGCGTCCATCGGCGGCCTGCGATTCGGCGCGAGGCGCTCGTAGACGTACGAGCTGGCCAGCAGGAGGATGCCGAGGCCGATGAAGGAGAGGACGCGGTAGGAGGCATCGAGCGAGGCCATGTCGTAGATGAAGACCTTGACGGTCGCCAGCGCGAGCAGGGCGAGGCCCGCGCCACGTAGCGGCGCGCCGGAGAGGGTTCGGCCACGCAGGATGCCGGCGACGAAGGCGGTCACGCCGAGGACGGCCCAGAGGATCGAGAGTGCGACCTGTGCCTGCTTTTCGAGCGAGTCGAGGCTGGTCTCGCCGCCGACACGGGCCTGGAAGATGTCGACCGTGCCGACTGAGAGCAGGTAGACGCCAAGCGCGCCGGCGCCGACGACCAGCCAGCGTGACTCGTGCCGGGCGCGATAGCGCCAGGCCAGCCCGATCAGCAGCAGCGCCAGTGCTGCCAGCGCCGCCGTCGCGCCGCTCAGGAACGCCGTATGGTTGATCTGTGATTCGGCATCGACGAACAGTCGTTCCGGTGGCGCAACTTGTGTGAAGGTGACGGCAAGTCCGAGGACGGCCAGCGTTGCAGCTCCGGCCGGCAACGCGTGGAAGTCATCGCGCAGACGGGTCGAAACGAGCAGCAGCACGCCTGCCAGCATTGCCCAGGCAACGACCATCGCAGCCGGACCTAGCTCGAACGGCATCAGGTAGGCGGCGACACCTGTCGCTACCAGGATGCCTGCAACACGCGCCTCCTGCCAGCGGGTGACGGCGGCAGCCGCCAGGGCCGCAACGATCAGGATTACGGCCGCCAACGTCTGGTCGCTCGTAAAGGGTGTGTCCGGCTGTTTCCAGGTTGCGACTTCGTCGAGGGGCAGTTCAATTGCAAGCGCATGTGCAGCGGCGAAAACGGCGCTGGCAGCAGCCGGAAGCAGGAGAGCGCGCCGCGCGGGCGATCCGGGGACAGCCGCGAAGCCAGGCACGCGATCGAGCCACTGATCGAATGCGAAGACGGCGACGGCGAGTGTCGCGAGTGCGGCCAGCAGCCACATTCCCGACAGCTCGAACGGCAACGCATAGAGTAGCAGTCCCACACCGAGGACAGCCAGGCCGATGCGGACCTCGATCTGCCGGACGAGCCAGCCACCCACGACCAGTGCGCCGAGGATGAAGGCCAGCGTCCCACCTGAGGCGTTCAGGAACGGCGTGCCAGCAACCGTCTCGCCGAATTCCCAGAACGGGTACTCGATGATGACAACGTGGGCCAGCGCCCCGGCCAGCAGCGCGAGCGCAACACCGGCGCAGTAGCCGTTACGACGTCGCGCGTAGACCCAGGCCAGTGCGGCCGCTTCCGCCGCCCAGGCGATCGGCACGACCGGACCGCCGAGCTGGACCGGGATGGCCATGCTGAAGGCCGCGATGCCGGTTCCGGCCGCCAGCAGCCCGAACGGGTGCCGCTCGTCACGCTCGCTGAGGAACCAACCGCCGAGCAAGCCGTGCGCGATCGCGACGACGACCAGGAACATACCGCGCCAGCTCTCATGCTCGCCGTCCAGCAGTTGGAAGCCGCCCCAGACGACGAAGGCCGCGTTGCCGAGCAGGACAGTCGCCGAGACGGTCCGCAGGATCGGGTCGCGACTGCGGTGGCGAATCTCCTCGCCGGCAGCGGCGACGGCGTTCAGCAGCCAGAAGCCGGTCAGCACAACGAGTCCAGCCGTGACCGGTGCGTCGTCGGCGATCCAGATTCCAATCTGTGGAGCGGTCAGGATGAAGGCCACCGGTGGCAACCACGACCACGAGCGGAAGAGGGCTATAGCCGTCGTCCCAACCAGCGTCAGTGAGAGGAAGGCAATCGTCGTCCCGTCGGCATCGGCGCCAAGGATCGGCGGCGCGGCCAGCGCGGCGACGAGCCCGAAGAGCGCGACGACCTGCGAGTTGGCGCGGATAGCGATCGCCGCAGCCACGAGCGCAGTGACGAGCGTGCCAAGCAGCGCGACCTCGACGCCAATCAGGTCGTAGAAGCTGGTCGCCGCCAGCAGCGAGAGGCTCATCACCCCGAGGCCAACGGCGACGAGGACGTGGCCGACGATTCGCTCGCGCCGCTCGAAGAACCAGCCACCGGCCAGGAGCATCAGGACGCTGGCGCCGATGCCGATCGCTACCCGTCCCTCCGGTCCGATCCAGCCGCGGCTGAAGGCCAGCGAGAGGAAGAAGACGGCGCCGAGGAAGATGGCCAGCCCTCCGACCCAGGCCAGGATTCGCCCGGAGAGCAGGTCCTCGATGTCGCCGATCGAGCGAGGTGTGCTGATGGCCGGCTCTGGCGTGGGCAATGCGGGCGCGGTTGCCCAACCTGCTGCTGTCTGCTCTTGTCGGACGGACGCCGCAACCAATGGCGGAGCTTCCGAGACAACGACCTGTGGCTCGTCTTGGACAGCCGGTTCCGGTCGCAACGGCATCGGCTGCACGTCAGCCGTCACACGTTCGCCAACACCGCGAAGCACTGACTCTATCGAGCGGGACTCAAGCTGGCTCAGACGAGATTCGAGCTGGTCGATCCGTCCCTGCATCGTGCTGTATAGGATGGCAATCGCGACAATCAACCCGGCGATGACGATCCAGTTGGCGCCCACGGCCGCAAGCCCGATCGCAAATGGGATCGTCACGATCGCCAGCAGGGTTGCGATCAGCGGCCGATTCGACGATGTTGCGGCGGGCGTCATAGCTTCTGGCTCAGAAAGTCGTAGCGTTCCCTGCCGGGCACGCTCCAGCAGCGTCGCATATGGTGTGCCACTTCGCGCGGCTTCGCGTTCGAGTTCGTCACGCACCCATGTCCGTGGAGTGCCGCAGCCGGGGCAGAAGCGCGCGTCGACCGCCATCATCGTCAGGCATTCAGGGCACTGGACGCGTCCGCTCATGTCTTCCCCTCTCGCAGGATTCGACTACCAGTGTACGGCGTGCCGCCAACCTGCATCCTGTGGTTCCGGCAGTTAGCGCGTTATCCTGTACGTCACGACCGAGCGTGCTAATCGGGGAGGGGGCGATGACACCGTGAAGAACTACGGGCAGTACAGCTTCTGGCTGGAGCATTCCGGCGACGACCTGACGCCACGACCGCCGCTGGACGGCTCGATCTCGGTCGATGTCGCCATCCTCGGAGCTGGCTTCACGGGCCTCTGGACCGCCTATCACCTGCTCAAGCGCGATCCTTCGCTGACGGTGGTCGTCGTTGACGCCGAGGTCGCCGGGTTCGGCGCGTCGGGTCGCAATGGCGGCTGGTGCTACTCGGTCTTCCCATATCCACCACTGAAGATCGTGAAGCACTACGGGCTGGAAGCGGCCCGCGCTGTCTCGCTCGCGATGTACGACACGATCGACGACATCGAGCGCGTCTGCGCCGAAGAGAACATCGACGCCCACTTCGCGAGAGGTGGCGCGCTGGAGATCGCTCGTGCCGAGTACGACCTGCCCAAGGTTGAAGAGATGTACGACGAGTACCAGGCGATCGGGCTCGAAGATCGCTACGCGCTGCTCGACGCCGCCGAAACTGCCGAGCGCATCCAGGTGGCCGGGGCGGTCGGATCGTTCTGGGTCAAGGACGGCGCGGCGATCCAGCCGGCGCGGCTGGCTCGCGGACTCGCCCGAGCCGTCGAACGCCACGGCGGAACGATCTACGAGCAGACGCGCGTCACTGACTACGTTCCCGGTCCACTTCCGAGACTCGACACCGAGCGGGGCAACATCTCAGCGAAGGCGATCGTCCTGGCCGGCGAGGGATACATGGCGCGTTTGCCGAAGCTACGCCGTCGGGTGATCCCGGCGACATCGCATATCGTCATCACCGAGCCGCTGTCGGACGACCTCTGGCGGCAGATCGGCTGGGAACGACGGGAGGTCGTCGGTGGCTTCGGGACGACCGGCGGCTACCTCAACCATACGGCTGATGGTCGAATCGCGTTCGGCCCGTATCGTGGGACGTACCCGTTCAAGTCAACCATCACCGACGCGCTCGACCGGCCAGAGGAAGTCTTCGAACATGGCCGTCGCTCGGCCTACGAATGGTTCCCGATGCTCAAGGAGGCCGGCGTGCGTTTCACCCACTCGTGGGGCGGCGTCCTCGGTGTCCCGCGCGACCATATGCCGATCATGAACTATGACCGTACGACCGGCGTGGCGATGGCGTATGGCTACACGGGCGAGGGTGTCGCAACCACCAACCTCTCCGGACGCGTCCTGGCCGACCTGATCACTGAAGCCGACACCGATCTCACACACCTGCCGATGACCCACCACCAGCCCCTCGACTGGGAGCCGGAACCACTGCGCTGGCTGGGCTACTCGATCGTGCGGCAAGGACGCTACCGGGCCGACGAGCAGGTCGAGCGCTCCGGCCGGTACGCTGACCGTCCAGGCATCGCCCAGCGCCTCTGGGACTTCGACCCGCCGAGAGCATGGCGCGCGCTCTGGCGGATGGGCGGCGGACGCTAATAACAGACTGGCGGGAACATCGTGGCTATTAACTGGCTCACCGACGCGGTCGAGGCACAGGAGCAGGCGTTGCGCCAGCGACGGCCGATCCTGATCGATGTCTTCAAGGTCCCCTGACGGGGATGCGATCGGCTGGATGCCGATACGTACCCGGATCCGGAGGTCGCAGCTGCGGTGACCGAGCGCTTCGTGCCGCTCAAGCTACACCTGTTCGAGTCGCCGCGTGAGGTCGTCAGACCACTGAACGTGATCTGGACGCCGACGCTGCTGGTCGCCGACCGGCGGATGACAGTCCACTACCGCTCGTTGAACTTCCTGCCACCGTACGAGTTCCTGACGATGCTCGATATCGGCGAGGCCGAGCACTGGATCCGCTGGAGCAAGGCTGAGCAGGCGATCGCACTCCTCGCACAGGCCGAGCAGCGTGACCCGACCGGCCCTCTCGCCGCCGAAGCGATCTACCGGCGCGGCATCGCCACCTACCTGCTGACCCACTCCAACCCCGAGATGTACGCCGTCTGGCAGACACTGCTGGACCGATTCCCTGACAGCGAATGGGCGAAGCGGGTTCCGTGACGCGTCACGTGTCACGCAACGTCATCCCGCGCGCTTCCAACAACGTCCGCAGGCGTTTGCGTGATGCAGGCGGGACGATTGCGATTGTCGGCGCGCCAGGGATTGGTTGGAGATGCGGGCGGACGTCGGGATCTGCCAGCAGGTCAGCCAGTTGCTCTGGCTGGTCGAGTTGCAGGATGGTTGCGTCGTAGATCGCGCCGCTTCCCCAATCCTTTGCCCAGCGGCGGATGAGCGCGGCTGGCTCGTCAGGCAACGTGCCACAGGAGATACGTTCGAGGATCGCGATGATGCCGTCGGCATTGATGCCAGTCCGTGCGCCACGACGGAGGCTTTCAGGGGTGAGCCGGAGGTTGCCTCCCTCGTCATCGACGAACGGACGCAACTCATGAAGCGCGTAGATACTCGGCTGCGGCTGGCGGAATGCTACGGCTCCATCGGGCTCGATACGCAGCTGCGGACCCGGCTGAAAACCGGGGCCTTCGCTCAATGTCGCCAACAGGCCGCATTCGATCATTCGATGGTAGATGACCGCTGGCTGGTCGGTCGAGACGAACGCGACCGTCGGTGTCAGCCGGCGGCCGAGCAATGGTGCGATCCGCTCGTCGGCACAGATGGCGTCGAGCTCGGCCTCGTCAGCCGTCTGGAGTATCGACGCGCGCTTACGGATCGTGACCCGCTCGTGCTGGGCTCCCCATTCTTCGAGCGTCCTGCTCACGTTCCGCGGCAGCTCGTGGGTGCTGACCTGTTTCAGGAAGTCGATAACGGCAGCAGTGTCGAGGCCGGTCTGTTGAGCGCGATACATCGACGCCTGCGTCAACTCATACTCCATCGCCTGGCCGGTCCGGACGCGATCAGCGATTCGGTCGAGCATGAAGAGGACATCTTCACCAGTCGGATGGAACGCGAAGATCTGAAAATTCGGCTGAACGATCACCTGGGAGGCCGTTTCATCGAGGGTCAACGGCTCTCCGCGCAACAGCCGCGCGCCGTCCTCGGTAATGCGGAATGCGGTCGTCGTGTTGCCATCGCCGCCAAGATCGACGATGCCAAGTGCGTGCAGCGCCTCGGTCACGATGACACGGATGAACCCGGCCTCGGCGACGTTCCAGCCCGATCGCTCGCTCTCGATATCGAGTGTCACTCCGAGGCCGTTGATGCTGTGGTTGTACGGATTGAAGTGGCCAAAACCGTAGTAGCGGTAGTTGACGCCGTAGTACGAGTTCGGCGACGGCGTGCGCGAGAAGAGGAACTCGTAGGCGCGAATCCGTAGCCGCGAGATCAGATGATCGAGCGCGATCCACTCACCAACCGGTAGCTCCGCAAGTTCGGCCAGCACCCGCTGCCGCGCGGGCGGGACGTTCTCCGGCGCCGAGTAGACGTTCAGACCCTTGCCACGCACGTCGAGGTCTGGAATCCGATGTAGTTCCGACCAGCGCGATGTGGTCCGATAGGCGTCGACCAGCTGCTTGCGACGCTCTGCTGACGGCAGGGCCAGAAACTGCTCGCCACGCGGGTCCAGCAGCAACTCACCGACGCTCCCCGCCAGCAGCCCCAACGCTTCGGCCAGTCCACGTAGCAGGCTGAAGCCGGCCAACTGATCTTCGGTCTTGATGGCAGCCACTTCCGCCTCACGCCCCAGCACCTGCCCGATCTTCGTCAACGAGCGCTTCATGATCAGGCCACGGTTGGTCAGCGCGATCGTCTCGCGGTCGACGAGGCTGAAGAGCAGATAGAGGTCACGCAACATTGGAGTCGCATCACCGATCTGAATGCTGTCCGGCTCCGAGACTGTCTCTGCGTCCATCGAAACGGGCGGGAGAAGTTCCAGGATCGCGTCGGGAATCACGAGCCGCTTGCCAGGTACGGTAATCGAGACGATGTAGCCGGTCGAATGCGTCGGATCGAGCGTGAAGAGGAGTCCAAGTGCGCCGAGCCGAGCAACCAGGTCCTCGAACTTGCGCGAGTTGAGGTTGCGATACGAGCCGCGTTGCTCCTGGTAGTAGGAGTAGCCGTAGCTGGCCGTCTTGACCGGCTTGTCGGTAATTCCGTCGCCCTCCAGTTGATTGCGGACCAGCGTTGTCGGGACCTCGCCACCGGCCAGGATGACCCGATCCAGCAATGTCCGCTCCGGCTTGCTCAGGTCATTGAGCGCTCGCTTGATACGAGCGACGTCGTACAACCTGCTCGCGAGCGCGGGAACAAAGGCGATCTTCCCGCCACCGCCTACCGTGACATCCTGAGCCTTCGCCATCTGCTGCAACGAGGCGAGGTCGTAGCCCTGCATGAGCTGTTCGGCTGAAATATCCATCAGCCGCCCTCAACAATTCGTGGCGCATACCCGCGCGCGCTCAACTCCGTGACAAGCTGATCGACCGCTCTATCCTCGATGGCAATCAGCCGTGGCGTGAACTGGTGCAGCACGACCGACGCCAGCGAGGTGGCCACCTGAAGCTCACGCAGCAACAGATCGTCTCCAAGCTCGATCAGCGTCAACTCATCGTACAGGCGTACGTGACCGTAGCTGGACCACCAACGGTCAATGGTCGCGCGAGCTGTGGCCGGGATCGGCTCCCCAGTCTGCTCGGCGAGCATCCGGGCAATGTCATCGGCATCCAGACCATGCTCGAAGAGTGCCTGTAGCCCGTTCGGGGTCAACTGGTAGTGCAGGCCATCGCCCGCAACGCTTGTCAGATTAGAGGCTTGCAGAATCGGCGCGATCGCGGCCATGCTGGACGAACCGGCCGGAACGACGATCATGAGGTCATCATCGACGCTGACCGTACCCTGCACCATCAGATCTTCCGGGTCAAACTGCTTGCCGGAGAGGATCGCGGCCACCGGACGAACGTGAAAGCTCGTGATGCGGTGGCGTTCCTGCTGCACGTCGACCAGGCCGAGCCAACTCAGCGGCCCGCCCAGGACAGCGTCGACGACCGCCCGGATAAAGAGCGACCACCCCTCGGGTGTACGCAACGTGAGCCGCTGACCGGGACGAGGCTGACCATGCCAGGTCATATCAAGGTGCTGCGATGACTGCCGGAACGTCGCCAGTGACGGGGCGCCGGATGGCACCAGTTTCTCGACCGTCTCGACAAGGGTCGCGGCGTCATACCATGTATCAGCCGCCATCCGACCAACCAGGCGAGAAACGAGACAGACACCTTCGGAGATCGCTCTCGACACATGTGGTGCCGCGTGGCGTGGGTTCCACGCAAATCGAATCGGCCCGCCATCGCCAAAGATCAGGCTCGATTCTGCCCAACCTGAGGCACCTAGCCAGCCTTGCAGTAGCAGAGTGAACTGGTTGAACGCGTCCATCTCCAGTAACTGCCGCAGCATGTCGGGCTCGATCGTCAGTCTGGGCTGCTCGGTCGCAATCCCGAGTGAGACCATCAGCCTCGCGGTGAACTCAACCACCACATCCGGCTGCCCGGATTGCAGCGCGAGCCGCGCAACGTCCGCGGTCGCCATCGGCGACGATGCAACCAGCCTGATCCGCTCGTCCGGGTTGTAGGTTCTCAGCAACTCCGTCAGGCGATCCCTATCAGACGGATGGACGACGAAACCGGCTGGGATGAAGCTGAATTGCGGGGTAGCGTCCTCGTTGTTCGACGACATCCCGCCCGCAATCGCGTCCTGGGCGACGATCGTCAGCAGCGAGACGAGCGCCAGTCCGCTCTGGCGCTCGGACACAGCCGGCGACTTCCGGCGCTCCACCGGCCCCGCCAGCCCGTCCCGCGGCGGCAGCTGCGCGACGACGGCCAGCGGTATCCGAATCGATCGCGCATGGTAGTGCGCCGACTCGGGACTGATCGCCAGGCCAAGATCACGCAGTCTGTCCAGCGGAGGTTGTCCGTGCCCGCCCAGCATCCGGTAGGCGTCGAACGCGCGCGGTTCGGTTGTCTCACCGGCTAGCGATGAGAGTTGCAATGCATCCAGCAAGAGTTTCTCGCCTGAGGAGAGGCCGGCAATCGCGGCGTCAATGTTGGCCGGGTCAGCCAGACCGGTCGCCGCCTCGCGCACGACATCGGCTTTACGGCTGCCGCTGACCTTCACGCCACGTCGTCGCGCAATCTCGCGAACGACGGCGATCGTCTCACCTTCCAGGAGGCGGGCGATTTCTGTCTCAGGTGTCTGATCGACCATGTCCGACGCTGCCAGAACGGTCGGATCACTGTCCCAGTAGTCGTCCAGAGCGCCGCTATCGATGCCGCGAGGCACGCTGTCACCCAGGTGGACAATCTCTACCATGCCAGGCTCGCGCAGCCAGTGGAGCAACAGCGCGCCGGTGTGCTGGCAGAAACCAGCCCCGTGGCGGGCGCATTCGGACTGGAGTCGGTTGCCTTTCGTCTGGATCGTGACGCGATCGACTCGCCTCCATGTGCCGCGCACATCGCCAGATAACGTGTCCGACGTTCGCTCCGCACTGGACACATGGCCGGCACGTTGCATCACGTCGGCCAGGGCGAACACGGTCAGACCGCAAAGGCGACGGACATCGTCCTCGTCGTAGAACGGGTGGAACATGGCGCTGGTGACGTTCCGGCTCACGCGTCTGCTGCCCCGGCGACCTCACCAACGGCAGATGGCGGCATTGGTACAACCTCATCTTCGTAGAGGATCTCGTAGCGGTAGCCCTGCTCGGTCAGAAACTTCTGGCGGTTGGCAGCAAACTCCTGGTCACGCGTGTCACGGGTAACGAGCGTGTAGAAGTGGGCCAGATTCTCGTCGTCCTTTGGCCGCAGGATGCGTCCCAACCGCTGCGCTTCCTCCTGTCGCGAGCCGAACGTGCCGGAAATCTGGACCGCGACGCTGGCGTCCGGCAGGTCAATTGAGAAGTTGGCCACCTTCGAGACGACCAGCAGCTTCTGCTCACCATGCCGGAACGCGTAATAGAGCTTCTCGCGCTCGCGGGTCGGCGTCTTGCCGGTGATCAGCGGCGCGTCGTAACGGGCGGCGACCTCTTCAAGCTGGCTGATGTACTGGCCGATGATCAGCACCTGCTCACCATCATACTGGCGCACCAGCGCATCCAGCACCGGCAACTTGGCCGGATTCTCGGCCGAGATACGGTACTTCTCGCGCTCCTCGGCCAGTGCATATTCGAAGCGCAGCTCGTCCGGCATCCGGATCCGGACCTCGTGGCACTCGGCCGTCGCGATCCAGCCCTGCGCTTCGAGGTCCTTCCATGGCACGTCGTAACGCTTCGGCCCGATCAGCGAGAAGACATCCGTCTCACGCCGGTCCTCCCGGATGAGCGTTGCCGTTAACCCCAGCCGCCTCCTGGCCTGAATCTCGGCTGTGATCCTGAAGACTGGCGCCGGTAGCAGGTGGACTTCGTCGTAGACGATCAGCCCCCAGTCGCGCTCGGCAAAGATCTTGAAGTGCGGGAAATCTGCCGTCCGGTTCGCCCGCCAGGTCAGCACCTGGTAGGTGGTGACGGTGATCGGTCGAATCTGCTTGACCTCGCCGCTGTATTCGCCAACGGCGTCGGATGGTAGATCGGTCTTGTCCAGTATCTCGTGGATCCACTGCCGGGCGGCGACGATCGACGAACAGAGGATCAGCGTCTGCGACTGCAGTTCGGCCAGCACACCCAGCCCGACGACAGTCTTCCCGGCCCCGCAGGGCATAACGATCACGCCGCTGCCGCCCTGAGCCGACCCACCGGCGTGAAAGATGTCGACTGCGTTGCGCTGGTAGTCGCGTAGCGTAAATGGCGCGCCGTCACCGGCCTCAGCATCACGCAGCGCGATCTCCATCGGCGCGCCATCGACGTAGCCGGCCAGATCCTCGGCCGGGTAGCCGAACTGGACCAGCGCCTGCTTGACATGCCCACGCCGCGCGCCATCAACGATGATCCGCCCGGCGCCATCTCGCCCCAGCAGGTACGGCTTGATGTGCCGGTGATGCTCGATCTCGACCAGCAGCGTCGGGTCCTCGGAGACGAGCAGCAGATGTTCGCCGTCACGAACCAGCTTGACCCGCCCGTAGCGCGAGACGTAGTCGATGACATCAGTCCGGACGTTGCCCGGCAGATCGTACTTGGCCAGCTTCTCCAGCGCCGTGACGATGTAGTGCGCGTCGTAACCCGAAGAAGCGGCATTCCAGAGCGAGAGCGGTGTGATCCGGTAGGTGTGAATATGCTCCGGACTCTTCTCAGCTCGGCGAACCGGGCCAGCGCGTCCCGTGCTTCCTCGTAGAGCGGATTCGCCGCTTCGAGGAGGATGGTGTTGTCACTCTGGATGATCAACGGGTTGGCAGGGTTGTAGTTCATACCGTGCGATTATACGCCTGAGGATCAACAGCGTCAGACGTGAACCAAGGAGCAACGATGACGACCGCCCGCCCAACCGTTTCCCGCGACGACTACGCCCGCGCCGAATCGTTCCTGCCGTGGAACGTCGAGAAACTCGTCTTTCGCATGGGTGTCGATCCGAAATGGATCGGTGATTCCGAGCGCTTCTGGTATCGCAATCGGACCAGCGACGGCACGGAGTTCATCGTCGTCGATCCGGAAGCTGGGACACGCGAACCCGCCTTCAATCACATCCGGCTGGCTGCTGCACTGACGCGCACAACCGGTCGTCCGACGACGCACGGCCAGCTCCCGTTCGAGCAGATCGAGATGAACGATGCCGACCGCGTCCGCTTCGACGCCTACGAGCATCGCTGGGAGTGCGACCTCGGTACCTACACGTGTCGTGAGATCGAAAAGCCGGTCGAGCGCGGCGGAGGGTCACTAAAATCGCCGGACGGCAGGCGGGAAGCGTTCGTCCGCAACCACAACCTCTGGGTACGCGATGCCGAGAGCGGCGAGGAACGGCAGTTAACCAGCGACGGCGAAGCGTACAACGACTACGCCTCGCTCCCGGAGGGGCGCACGTCAGCGGTCTCCGACCGGCTGAGCGGCAAGAAGATCCCACCTTCAGCCGTCTGGTCGCCGGACTCCACCAAGCTGCTGACCCACCGGCTCGACCAGCGCGCGGTGCGCGAAATGTGGCTGCTGCAAGGGCATCCCGGTGGCGATGGAGCGCGGGCCATCCCTCACAGCTACCGGATGCCGCTGCCGGGCGATCCAGAACTCGCGCAAGCCGGGCTGGTCGTCTTCGACGCCACGACCGGTGCGCGGACCGACGTTCAGGCTGACCCAATCGCCTGCGTGGCCTTCGCGCCACCGGAGCGCGGCTACGTCGGCTGGTGCGCGGGGAGTGACCGGGCCTGGTTCATCCGTCGCGAACGCGGCTTCCTCGCCGCCAGTCTGCACACGATCGACGCGACGACTGGCGCGACGACGCAGATCGTCGAAGAGCGTGGAAAGACGCTGACCGTCCCGCACCTCTCGCCAACGACGGACAAGCCGATGGCCTGGGTCTCGCGGGATGGCAGCGAGGCAATCTGGCACTCGCAGCGCGACGGCTGGGGTCACCTCTACCTGTACAACGCCAACGGCGAGGTTGTCCGGCAACTGACCGGCGGCCCATGGGTTGTTCGTGAGTTGCTGCACGTCGATGAGGATGCGCGGGTTGCGTTTTTCACGGCAGGCGGACGGGAGGCCGGCCAGAACCCGTACCAGCGACAGACTCTGTCGCGTCAGCCTCGATGGTGGAGAGGTAACAGTCCTCTCCCCAGAGGACGCCGACCATCAGGTGACGGCCTCGAAGTCCGGTCGCTACTTCATCGACACCTATTCCCGGCCAGATCAATCGCCAGTATCGGTCGTCCGCGACCGCAGCGGCGCAGTCGTCGTCGCGCTCGAAGAGGCCGACATCGCCAGATTGCAGGCGTCCGGCTGGCAGTCACCAGAGCGGTACACGTTGAAGGCACGCGACGGCGTCACCGACATTCACGCACTCGTCATCCGCCCGACGAACTACGACCCGACCCGCCGCTATCCTGTCCTCGACTCGATCTATCCCGGCCCACAGCGGGTGCAGGCGCCGGTCGGCTTCCCCGGCCCCGATACATCGGCCATCGCCGGATTCTGGGCGGCCCAGTCGCTTGCGGAGCTGGGCTTCGTCGTTGTCATGATCGAAGGTCAGGGGATGCCGTTTCGCTCGAAGGCGTTCCACGATTACGCTTACGCCAACTTCGAGGACGGCGGCGGCCTGCCCGACCACATCGCCGCCCTGCGCCAACTGGCTGCCAGCGACCCGTCTCTCGATCTGTCCCGTGTCGGCATCTACGGTCACTCGGGCGGTGGCTACGCGTCAGTCAAGGCGTTGCTGCAACACCCGGACTTCTTCAAGGTGGCTGTCTCCTCCGCAGGCAACCACGACCAGCGCGGCTACATGGCCGAGTGGGGCGAGATGTACCTCGGGATGCCGGACATCAACCAGGCCGCCTGGGAAGCACAGTCGAATCTCCCGCTGGTGGCCAACCTGCGCGGAAAGCTGTTGCTGGCCTGGGGCGAGATGGACGACAACGTTCACCCGGGCCTGACGATCCAGCTGATCGACGCCTTCATCAAGGCCGGCAAGGACATCGATATGCTCGTCCTCCCGAACGCCAACCACGGCTTCATTGACCTCGTCCACGCGCCGAATGACACTCGCGGCAACTCGCCCAACAACCACTTCTTCCTTCGTAAGCGCTGGGACTACTTCGTCCAGCACCTGCTCGGCGCCGAGCCGCCCTCCGGCTACGTGATCGGAATGGACCGGACGTAAGAAACATCTTCGGATGAGGCGCGAAGAAACAGTGCTCGCAACAATTGTCCCTTGCCTCATCGACTCCTGAACAGCAAGACCGCCTGGCGGGGGCCAGGCGGTCTCGGGGTGGGGGAATGGGGTGGGTGGAGGAGTAATGTCTGTATCTTGAGCGGAGTGAGCGTTAGCCCATAATCCGTCGCCAGATCGAGGTCCGCGCCTGCGACTTGGCGTTCGCGTTGGCGGTAACCCGTCGGCGATATTCGTACTCTGCGTACATCGTCTGAAGTTCCATCCCGTGACCTCCTCGTCAGTCCAACATCATCGTTTTTCAGTGCCGTCCGCGTCCTTGCGGTTTGTCGACCCCGTTGTCGACTTCCGACATTCATAGGATAGGTTCTGGCCCCGTTTTCCACATCGACCGAGGGGATGAACTTCGAGTGTCCATTCGGACAGGTTCACGGGCCATCATTCGAATGAGAGGCGAACCCGATCAGAACGACTCCTGGCTGGACGGGCAGCGCGGTTGACGTCGCCGGCTCCTAGCGGTCATGTGATCCGAGCCGCGCGAAGATGCGAGTTGACGATGACGACGAGCAGCAGCCCAACCAGACCAAGGGAACCCATCATTGCGATCGCAGCCTGGGCGCCGATCGTCGAGCTCAGCCCACCGATGGCGAGCATGCCGATTGGGGTCATGCCGATTGCCGTCGCGATCAGCCCCAGCGCCCGAGCACGGGATTCCACGGGTGTTGCGTTGAGAACCAGCGCCGACTGATGCGCCCCAAAGAGCCCGGAACAGACGCCAAGCACCAGTTGGATCAGCAGCGACAGGACGAAGATCGGCGAGAGCGCCAGTGCGACAAGCAGACCGGCCGCCGCGGCTGAACCGCCAGCGAAGAGCAAGCCCGGCCGTTTGGCCCCCGGGCCGAACGCCAGCCGGGCCGACGTCATCGCGGCGCCGATACCATCGGCTCCAGCCAGCACGCCCATCCAGAACGGACCGACTGACAGGATGTCGCCAGCGACGATCGCGATCAGTTGCTGATAGGGGAAAATCATCACATTCATGATGATTGTGACGATGAACACGCCGCGCACCACCGGGATGCGCAGCGCCGACGCCCAGCCGGTGTGCAGCGATGAGATCACGCGCAGTGACTCCGCATGCGGCCGAGGCGCGGGCATTGGAAGGTGGTGCTTCAGCGCCAGCAACCAGGCTAATCCGCATCCATACAGGAGTGCAAGGCATCCATAACCGAGTGTCGCGCCTCCGATGGATAAGAGCACTCCCGCGCCGACCGCTGCGATGATCTTGGCGCCATTCATCGAGAGTGACTCAAGTGACATCGAATTCGCGAGCAGCGATTGCTCCTGAATCTCAGAGATCAGGGTGCTTCGCGCCGAAAAATCGGCTGCCGAGCCACAACCGATGCAGGCGATGATGGGAAACATGATCCAGATCGACTCGATCCCGATCATGAATGCGCTCATCAGGAGCAATGCGGCCAGCAGACCTGCCGCGTGGATCCCGATCAGCATGTCAATCCGCTTGAACCGGTCCGCAAGGGCACCGAAGAGCGAACCCAGGATCAGCATCGGGAGCACCCGGAAGAAGCCGCTCAACCCGACGAGGAATGGCGAGCCGGTGAGCTCAAGAACGATCCAGCCGGTTGTGATGATCTCAACCCACCGGGCACTGTAGTAGATGATTCCCGAAACCCAAACGCGTCGGTAGATCGGCGACTGCAGCACACGCGCTGAGGGGCGAAACGGCCCACGGCGGCGCGAACTGGCAGAGACGTGATTAGCCGGATCGGTCTCCGCCAGTTCGAAAGGCTCATGTGTCTGCTGCGGCATTGAGCTGTTCCGTGCGTTCCTGTCTAAAAGGCCGAGGCGTCATCTCTCGTCGCAGCGGCTTCCTGCCCTCAGCAGGCATGTCGCCAACATGACTATGCATCATGACCCTGCGGGACGTCGTTTGTCCCGCAGGGTTATTCACCGTGAAAACCGGATCGGGTCGGCCTAGACCGGGAAGGTCACGTCACGATTGACATCCTTATAGAGCAGGTAGGCGGCTTCCTCCCAGCCGGTGCAGAAGCAGAACTGCGGGCAGTAGTGGCTCATCCAGATGAAGTCGTCGGTCTTCACCTCGTGCCAGTCGCCGGCCAGTTGGTAGAGCATCTGGCCCTCCAGCATGTAGAGGCCGTGCTCCATGATGTGCGTCTCGATGTAGGGGAAGTAGGTGCCCGGCTCGAAGCCGAGGATGTTGACTTCCATATCGAACGCCAGGTCACCGAGCGGCAGCAGATACTGCCAGTAGCGGCCCTGGGTGTGCTGGCGTGTGCGCTCGACGTTGTCGCGGTGGCCGACGACCGGGGCGGGAACCGGCAGGTCAATCTTCGTATACGGGCGCTTGATCCAGATCAGGCGGCTCTGCCCGTCACCGCTGGCGCGGATGTCGTAGGTATGGCCCGTCGGAACGTAGGCGTAGCCGTGAGGATTGAGGTCGTGCGCTTCACCGCCAATGCTGATCGTTACGGTGCCGGCAACGAGGTAGAAGAAGTGTTCCAAGCCGTCATCGCGGGTTGCGGTCGTCCCCCCGCCCGGCTCGATCTCCAGCCCCGCCTGGGCGAAGTGCGCGCCCATCTCCGGCGAGGTCTGGAAGCGGACGGTCGTCCGCTCGAACCCCGGCAAGCGGCTGGCGAGGATGCCCTCCGGCGGCATGACGGCGTACTGCGGGTGACGACACCGCGATTGTGGGCGTGGATGCCGAACGGCAGCGGCTTCGGTGGCTGGTTCTGGGACATGGTGATGTGTTCCTTTCAGTGATTAGAGGTTGACAAGTCCCCGCTCGTCGTCGATCTCATCCGAACGCCGAACGGCTCCGAGAGCCGCGCGAAGTCGTGCAGGATCACCGACGCCTCGTCGCCTTCGGCTAGACGCGGGATGCCGCGCGCGTGCATCGGCTGGCCGAAGCCGAGCGCGACCGGCAGAATCTCGATCCGGATCAACTCGTTCCCGTCGAAATGGCAAATCGGGACGACCGTCTGCCAGTAGCGCCGGTCGGCGGCGAACCCCTTTTGTGCCGCCGTCGTCGCGGGTCCATGCGAGCAGGCCGTGGGTGAGGGTCGGATCGACGCCGAAGCGCTGGAAGGCGTCGGCCGGGTGCTTCTCGATCAGATCGTGCTGGTCGATGAAATTGCCGAGGCTGTAGAAGATCGGCTTGCCCCGGTAGATCTCCATCCCGCGCAGCAGGTGCGGGCCGTGGCCGACGACGACGTCAGCGCCCTCGTCGATCATCCGGCGGGCGAAGTGGCCGATAAAGTCAGCCGGGTTATCCTTCGTCGCGCCCTGCTCGTGGGCGTGGAGGCTGACGACGACCCAGGCCGCCCGCAACCGCGCGTCACGCACCCAGGCGGCCATCATCTCCAGATCGCGCTCGTCGATCGTCTGCTCGATGGCTGGCTCGTCACCGGCCCGGAAGCGCATCTCGCCCAGTGTCCAGATGTCGTCTTTGGGCGGCGCGCCAAAGCCGAACTCCAGTCGCTCCAGACGCCGCTGCTCCAGTCCGAGCCGGGTCGCAATCGCTCGGAGCTGGTCCAACTCGTCGGGCGAGACGACGTAGGTCGTCGTCGTCCGTAGCGGGTTGAGGCCCGGTCGCCCCTGCATGTCGGGCCGCTGCTCGCCGGCCTGCTGGCCGCGCCCGAAGGTCGAGCTGCACGAGAGCAGCGCGACGTTCCCGATCGGTGTGTCGTGGAAGGCAGGCATCCGCGCCTCGCCGAGGTTGCGACCCAGCCCGGCGTGCGAGACACCGCGCGCGTCCAGCCGCTCGATCGTCACCAGGACGCCCTCGACGCCGTAATCGAGCGAGTGGTTGTGGGCCGTCGCGAAGAGATCGAAGCCCATCGTGACCAGTTCATCGATCACCCACGCGTTAGCCGCCATGTGATCGCCGCCACTGTCCTGAACCGGGTAGCCGACGAAGTCATTGGGCAGGATCTCCAGATTGGTGAACGCGACATCCGCCGCCTGAATCCGTTCCCGCAACGCGACTGCCCGCGCGTCGCCGGCCTGCGTCACCCGGCGGGTGATCATGCTGTCGCCGGTCAGCAGCAGCGTCAGTGCATTGTCATGTGGCATCCATCCTCCTCACTCCATTCCCCTCTCGCGCACATCGTAACGTGAGTGGCTCACCCTGTCGTCCTGAGGAGAGCGTACCCCTCAGCATGACAGGGGAAGGCGTGACGAATCGAGCAACCTGTCCGACAATGCGGGGCAGCCGGAATGGTCCGAGCGACGGGAGGGTGGATGACCGAAACAATAACCACAACGTTGGACGAGCTGGTCCAGCAACAGATGGAGTACTGGCAGATAACTGGCGTGATCGTCGGTGTCCTAAAGGACGGTGACGTTCGGATTGACGCCTGGGGAATCGCGAACATCAACGGAGTCGAGCCGATGCGGCCG
>CAVXOL010000002.1:0-274224 GCA_963763325.1 uncultured Chloroflexia bacterium | reverse complement strand
GAATGCGGTCGTGAGCAGGATCCCGTACGGCTGCCGCCCGATCCGCAGCGCGGGCAGCGGCCCGCGCCGCTCACGTACCGGGTGAAGAAGTCCCGGGTCGCGGCGATCGGCTCTCGTCGAACACCGGGGCCAGCATCGTCCGCATCATGTAGCCGAGGGTTCCCGGCCACAGGGCGATCTGCATTGCCCGCGCCTCGGTCTGGTCGCGCGCGCCGGCGTTCGGGATCCGCTGGACCAGCTCGTGACGCAGCCCGAGCAGGTCGGCAAGCCACTGCCGTCGCGGCGCAGCAGCGGATCGTCTCGGCGACGTCGTACTGCCGGCCGCTCGCGGAAGAAGATCTCGAACGTCGCGTCGGGGTCGTCGCGGAACGAATAGCCGGAGCCGCCCTTCTCGGTGTTGTTCGTGGGCGTGCCCTGCGGCACCAGCTCGAGGCCGGCCGGCTGTGGAGATGGTGCTCGAGCAGCCGCTCGAGCCCCTCGCGGCCCTCGCTCGGGCGTGTCGCCGAGGCGCACGCCGAGGACGACGAGCCGCTCGAAGCCGTCGCGGCCTGCTCCGGCGGTCAGGTCGACCCGGAAGGCCATGCCCGTCTGCGACGGCCCGCTCGAAGTCGAACATCCAGGCGAGCTCGATCGCGGGATGTGCGAGGTCGTCGCCGTCCGGCTTGAGCTGCTCGCTCGCCGGGCGCGTTCGGGTCGGGGCCGGCCGCGAGCGGGGCGGGGATCGGGCGCCGATCTCGATGACGGGTCCCCCGCCGCGCGGCGTAGCCGACGAGCACGAAACGCTCGGGCAGCAGCTCGACCCGGGCCGCGCTCGACCACGACGTCCGGCGGGTCTCCAGGTCGTCGGCGGCGTGACCTGCAGGACGGCGACCTTGACCGCGGCGTCGGCCGCGCGTGCAGGCGCCGGCTCGGGGGGTCGGCGAAGTTGAACGGGCCGGTAGTCGTCCACGATCTGCCGGGCCTGGGCCGCGCCCGACTCGCCTTCGAGCGCCGCGTATGCGCCTGCCGGCGGCCGGGTCGCCGCCGCCGCCACACCGCCTCCCAGTAGGTCGCCGACCGCGGCGGGCAGCGGGCCGGTGCCGCGACGATCAGCAGGACGTCGTCGGCGTGGCCCGCGGCGGCTTGTCCGACGGGTTGAGCGGGAGGTACTGGCGCGACGATCCAGCCGGCCCGGCCCGACCCGTGCGCCGCGACCAGCTCGCGCCAGGCGGCGCGCTCGAGCGCTTCGTCGCCGCCGGCGCGCCAGATCGCGGCCCAGAACGCGGCGCGTTCTCGACCTCCTGCTCGGTAGCGACGGCTCGAACGAGTCGACCAGGCAGGCTGTCCGGGTAGACGCGCACCCAGAGCTGCGGCTGCCCCGTCCTCCCGGCTTGAAACGCGTCTCCAGGCGCAGCGGGAAAGCAGGATCGGGAAGCCGTCGGCGAGCCGGCGCAGCCGCCTCGCTCGGGTCGGTGAACGGCGTGAACGCCGACCGCCAGTCGGCTCCGCGGCGACGGTCGCGGTCAGGCGAGCGCGAGCGCCGAGCGTGCCTGACCGCCCGCGTGCGCTCGCCAGCCGCGCTCGAGCGCCGCGGTCGTCCGTGTTCTCGGTCCGCGCGACGGCGCGCCTCGAGCTCGCGCTCGCCTGGCGACCGCCTCGCGGGCCAGGAGCGCCTCGCGCCGCTGCTCGCGACTCGCGCCGGCGTCGGCGAGTTCGTGCGGAGCTCGTCGAATTCAGGCATCGGCTCACCGTCGCTTCGAGCATCTCGGCGCCGTGGACCGCCATCAGCACCGGGCACCTGGTAGAGGATGTAGGCCAGTTCGGCGGCGTGGGTGTCGGCCCGCCACGGAACCGGCGGTCCTCGTCGTACTGCGGTGCGCCTCGCTGGGTCGCGCCCCGGGTCGGTCGAGCGTCACCGTCGCGGGCGCCCGGCCGCAGGAACGCCGCCGGCGGCGTAGGCGTCGACCACGTCGCTCCAGGCCAGGTCGTTCCAGGTGTGGATCGGCGGCTGGGCGGCCGTCCTCGCGGCAGGTCGAGGCCGAAGCGCGGCTCGCCGGGCCGCTCCTTGATCACGAAGAACCAGCCCGGGTCGTCCTCGCCCGCGACCGTCCGGCGCCGCCCCTGGCGGCCTTGGCGGTGAGGTCGAAGCCGAAGAAGTAGATGTCCGGGTCGACCTTCGCCTCGTACAGCGGCGTCTTCACCAGGTCGCGCGGCGGGTCGGCCCCTGCGCCGGGTCAGCTCGACGAGCTGGCGCGGCTTCGTCTTGTCGATCGCCCCGCCGCGTCCGCTCCCAGTCGGCCCGGTGGGCGTAGATCGACGGCCGTCGGATACTTCTTCAGGAGCTCGCCGCGGATCGACCAGCACCAGCTCGTCTTCCTTGTCGCCCTGGGCCTCGCGATGGTCGTGCGCGCCGAGGGCCGTGTCCGCGGGCCAGCGTGGAGCTCCGGGATGTCGCGCAGCCGCTCGCGCAGCGCGTCGGGATCGGCGCGTCGCGGCGAGGAACCCGCGGACGTCCCAGAACTGGCGGAAGTAGCTGCCGCGCTGGTCGGTGGGGTACTCGCGCCACAGCAGTTCGCGGGAGAACTCGTGGTTGAGCCCGACCATGTACGCCTCGATGAACTTCTGGTTGGTCTCGAGCAGCGTGATGCTGTTGTTCTCGATCAGCTGGATGTTCGGCAGGAAGAGCTCGCTCGAGAGCTCCTTCAGCGGCTCGTACATCGGCACGTCGATCTCGGGATAGACCATCACCTCGCCGAACGGGTCGGTGGCCAGTCCCGGCAGCCGTCGGCGATCCGGCGCGGGATCGTGATCGTGCCGAGGACGCCGGGCGCGATCGTCACGCTCGGGCGGATGGCCTCGATCGCGGTCCCGCATGATCGCCGCAGGTCGAGCGGCGCGCGGACCGGCTGCTCGATCGTTCGCTCCGCGGCATCGAGCGCGTACAGGTTGCGAAGCGATCCTTGAACCGTTGCGCGTCGGCGCTGTCGATCGCCGTCGAGGCTCGGAGCGGTCGCCTGGTCCAGCCCGCCGATGCGCGAAGTCCGGGCTCGCCGGCAGCTCGTCGACGGACTCGACGGACCGCGTCTCGGGCCGCAACGCGTCGGCGGCGAGCGCGCGGCGCAGTAGCGCGGCGAGCCATCGATAAACCAGCGCGGCGGCGCCGAGCAGCACGACGCCGGCGGCCAGGGCGATCGCGAACGACACGACCAGCAGCGCGAGCGCGACGACGAGCGGCACGATGAACGGTGCGAAGCGCAGCCACGGGTGGCGCCGGATCAGCGCGGCGAGCCGCCCCGCGAGCCCGGTCGGTGCGAGCCGGCCCGCTAGCTGCTCACCGGTCGGCAGGGTGGGCGCGATGATCTTCGGCGGCGCGGCGAAGACCTCGCCTCGTTCAGCCGCGACAGCAGGTTGCGGGCGCCGCGCGCCGCGTCGAAGCCGACACGGCGTGCGATCCGGCCACCCGGCCGGATCGCCTTGCGCACGCCGTGGCGATGACGGCGGCCGGGATCCGGCTCCGCCGGACGCGGTGGTGGACGGTCAGGCCGCTCTCCAGGACCCGGCGCTGGACCGGAGCGGCCACGGCCAGGAAGTGCTCGGGCGCCGTGTGCCGCCAGCTCGGCCAGCTCGCGCCGTGCCACACGTGCTCACCGGCTTGGCCACCTGCGCGCGGCGGATCTTCCGGTTGCCCTCGAGGACCTCGCCGACCTGCTGCCAGGCCGCCTCCATGAAGTCCTCCTGGTCCGGCTGCACCACCTGCGTGCCGATCCCCGCGGCGACCCGGTGCCGCGGATCCAGGTTGAGCTCGTGCACCCACGGCTCGTCCTCGGGCGGGATCCCCGGCGCGTCGGCGGGACGAGCCGGTGGGTGCCGCGTGCCAGCGCCCGTAGAGGGCGGAACGATGCAGCGGGTCCTCGTCCGCCTCCTCCAGTGCGGTCTCGAGTCTCCGCGCCGGCCTCGTGGCGACCTCCGCGGCGCTCGCATGGGCGGCGTCCGCCGCCTGCTGCCGTAGTCGTCGGCGAGGTTGACGAGCGTCGCCAGGGCGGTCTGGAACGGATGCGGATACGGATCGCCCCACGCCTCGTGGGCGCGGTACTCGTCCAGCGCGTCCTCGTCGAGCGTCAGCAGCGGAGCGCGCAGCGCGCCGCCGAGCCTGAGCACGCCACCGAACCGCTCGATCGGCGGCAGGCCCGCGCCCGGAGCGAGTACGTCCATGTCGCGCCGCCCGAGCAATACGGCTCTGTGCAGCACCTTGACGGTTGGTCTTGCTGCCGGTCGCCGCTCCGGCAGAGGGAGTGCATGGGTGAGATGTCATCGCACGCTGCGGTGGCGTCGTCCGATGAGATGCTATCGTGTCACCCGCGGCGCGGGTACGCTTCACAGTGAGGGGGTTGACCGATGTCGATGTCGGAAACGGCGATGGCGTTTTTCGATGCATGCGAAACCGGCAAAGGGTGGGACGTCTGCCAGGATTGGTGCCATGAGGGCGCCAGCTTTTCGTGCCAGGCGGCGACGCTTGCCGAGATCTCCACGCTCAAGGACTACACCGAATGGATGAAGGGGCTCCTGACTCCGATTCCAGATCTGACCTACGACATTGCCGCCTTCGCGACCGATGAGGCTCGGAACGCCGTCTCGGTGTACGGAGTGGTCCACGGTACGCAGACGGGTCCGGGTGGACCAGTTCCGCCGACTGGCAACGCCGTGACCGCCGACTACGTCTATGTGATGCGCTTCGACGGTGACAAGATCCGGCACATGACGAAGATCTGGAATGATGGACATACGCTGAAACAGCTTGGCTGGGCGTAGTTCGGTCGCTACCCGACGGCGACAGACCCTCGTCGGGTATGTCCGAGGCGCCACACCCTGATCGTGCCGCGTCGTCGAGTCGCGTATATCGTCGTCTCTGAGACAGATTTTCGCCGTTCCTCATCTCCTGGGAGCATCTATTCTCATTCCAGAACCTCGCGGTGCGACCAGTCCACTGCACGGCGGTCACACTTTGAGGTTCTGGAGTGTGATGACTAGATGTGCGGCTTCGGTGGTTCGGCGCCTTCGGGGATGGCGGCCTTGTAGGTGAAGTCGCCGGTGGCCTGCTCGAACTCGACCTTGGCCTGGGCGAGCAGGGCGGGGTCGTCGATCAGCTGTGCTGCGGTGACGGCCATCGCCTTGGCGGCGTGCATCATCCCCTTGTGGCCGATCGACATCTGGCCGGTCGCGGTGATGGCCCACGAGTGGCCTGGCGCGCCGAGCGCGAAGCAGGTCGACCAGAGCTGGAGGGTCGGCGCGTTCCAGCTCGCTTCGGAGACGTCGGTCGAGCCGGACATCGTCTTGCCCTCGTCGGCTGGCGGGTGTGGCTCGCCGATCAGCGCCCGGTTGGCCAGCTCCTTCGGCATCCCGGCGCCGTTCGAGCGCGCGGATGCGGGCCGTCTCGCCGAACGCTTCGGAGATCTCCATTGCGAAGGCTTCTTCCTCGGCCGTGAACTCGATTGGGCCGAGTCCTTCGAGGACCTCCATCGCGACCTTGCCGAGCGTCACGTTCGGCAGGTAGTTGTGGACGCCGTAGAAGTCGTGGATCTCCAGCCGGGTCTCGGTCATCATCGTGCGCGGCCTCGGCGATCTTGATGACGCGCTGGGTGATCGGGTCGAGCAGGTCGCGGCGTGGGGCGCGGACGTAGTACCAGACCTCGGCCTCGGCCGGGACGACGTTCGGCTGGCCGCCGCCGTTGGTGATGACGTAGTGGATGCGGGCCGAGTCGATGACGTGCTCGCGCAGGTAGTTGACGCCGATGTTGGTCAGCTCGACGGCGTCGAGGGCCGAGCGGCCCATCTCCGGCGCGCCGGCGGCGTGGGCGGTCTTGCCGAAGAAGCGGAACGTGATGTGGTCGATCGCCAGCGAGCTGCCGAGCATGACCGACGTGTGGCTGCCGGGGTGCCAGGTCAGGGCAGCGTCCAGCCCCTCGAACGCGCCGTCGCGGGCCATGAAGACCTTGCCGGCGCCGGTCTCTTCGGCCGGGCAGCCGTAGTAGCGGACGGTGCCGGGGCGGCCGGTCGCCTGGAGCCACGACTTCAGGGCGGATGCCGCTGCCAGGCTGGCGGTGCCGAGCAGGTTGTGGCCGCAGCCGTGCCCGGCGCCACCGGGCACGAGCGGCTCCTGGGCGGCCTGCGACTTCTGCGAGAGTTCCGGCAGCGCGTCGTACTCGCCGAGGAAGCCGATCACCGGCCCGCTATCGCCCCACTCGGCGACGAAGGCGGTCGGCAGCCCGCCGACGTTGCGGGTGATCCGAAAGCCGTCGGCCTCCAGATCGTCGGCTTGGAGTTGACACGACTTCGTCTCGGCCAACGCGACCTCGGCGTACTCCCAGATCGTATCCGAGATCGTGATGAAGCGTTCCTGGCGCTCGTCGAGCCAGTCGGCCACCTCGCGATGTTTGAGCATCGTCTTCTCCCATCCTCCCAGTTCGGTACGGTATTCCTGATGGGAGATTGTACGCGGCGCAACCCCTCCCCCCCCTCCCCTAGGAGGGGCACCCTCTGGGTAGCGGTTGGGGAGGGGTTGCACCTCAGGCAGCTCGCGCCTGCTCGCCGTACACACGCGCGAGGAAGGCGAGGACATGTGGCAGGACGTTGTCGACGCGGGCGATCGTCGAGAGGTGGTTTTCTCCGGCAATCACGGCCAACGTCGCGTCCGGCAGCCGGTCTGCGGCGATGCGGGAGTTGTGCAGGCGATCGATGTCGTGCTCACCGGCGAAGAGGAGGATCGGCATCGTCATCCGGGCCAGCGCCGCCTCGTGGGACGGTTCGCGCTGTGTTCGGCGCAGGTAAGCGACGATCGCGCGGGCGTCGTTAGCGAGGTACATCTCGCGGACACCCGGCGGGAGAGGCCGGCCGAGCCGCTCGCGCCAGCGGTCGAGGAAGGGCTCGATGCCCTCGGTGGCGATCAGCTCCAGTGCGCCGGGGAAGGTCGCGCGGTTGAATCCATCGGGCGTTGGCGCGAAGGTGCCGCCGCCGATGATGAACGACTCGAAGCGCTCCGGCGCATGCAGTCCGAGGCCGTAGGCGACACGTCCACCCATCGAGTAGCCGAAGAAGTTGGCGCGCGCGACGCCGGCCCGGTCGAGGACGGAGACGACATCGGCGGCGATCAGCGGCATCGTGTAGGCAGCTTCCTCATGCGGCTTGTCGCTGCGGCCATGGCCACGGGCGTCGATCATGATGACGCGGTACTCCTCGGCCAGCCACTCCACATATCCCAGATGCTTCCAGATCGCCGATGAGGTCAGGCTGTCATGGAAGAGGACGAGCGGTGGACCGTCAACGCCGGCGAACTCGTAGTAGACACGGACATCGTCGAGGTCGTTGGTGGCATAGGGCATTGGTGGTGGGTCCTTTCTGAGATCTTTGGGCGGAGACGAACCTCACCCCCAACCCGCCACCCAGAGGGTACCCGGCCGACGCGGAGAGGGGGTTGGGGGGGTGAGGTTTCTACCCAGCCGCCACATCGCTCATCTCTCGCGCCGTCGCCTCGTGGAAGGCGGCGGCGAAGATCGGGAGGCTGCGTTCGATCATCTCCTCGCTGGCGGTGAGGGAGATGCGGAAGTAGCCGGGTGTGCCAAAAAAGCCGCCGGGCATGACGAAGACATCGTGCTTCGCGAGGATCTCGGTGAAGGCGCGGTCGTCGGCGATAGGCGCCTGTGGGAAGAGATAGAACGTGCCGTCCGGCAGGTGGACGTTGTAGCCGATCGCGCGGAGGGCGTTCGTCATCCGGTCGCGCTTGCGGCGCAGGTGGTCGAGGTCGATCGAGAGGTGCTCGAGGTCGGCCAGCGCGTGCTGCATGAGCGCGTTGGGGAACGACCAGCCGGTCGCGATCTGGGTGACGAAGGCGGCGCGCTGAAGCTCCTTACGGGCCGCCGAGCGTGGCGAGATGGCGAGGAAGCCGATCCGCTGGCCGGGGGCGAGGAGCTGTTTGCCATACGAATAGGCGACCAGTGTCTCGGCGTAGTGCTCGGACGGGCTTGGCGCGCGCTCGCCGCCGAAGACGAGCTTAGCGTACGGCTCGTCGGAGAGCAGGTAGATCGTCCGGCCATTGCGGGCCGAGGCGTCTTCAAGGATCGTCGCCAGCTTCGCGAGTGTCGTGGACGGAACGACCTTGCCGGTTGGGTTGTGTGGCGAGTTGACGATCAGGACGCGGGTGCGCGGTGTGATCGCGGCGGCGATTGCGTCGAGGTCGAGGTCAAACGTGGCCGGATCGACATCGACGCGGACCGGCGTTGCGCCGGCATCGACGATCATCCCGTCGTAGAGGAACCAGGCCGGCTGCGAATAGAGCACCTCGTCACCAGGATCGACGACGGTGCGGATGGCGATCATCAGCGCCGAGATACCGGCGTTGGTCATCGCCAGGTCGTCTGGCTGGAACGGAACACCGGTGCGGTTCCGCAGACCGGCGGCAGCGATCTCGCGCGAATCCTGCTCACTGGCCTTGTAGGCGTACCAGTCTTTGTTGAGTGGCGTACTCCAGGCTTGCAGGGCGCTGACGAGACCGGCCAGTGGCATCTCGTGCGGGTTGCCGAAGGTGAAGTCGGAGATCCCCGGCTCCTCGCGGCGGCGCGCCCAGGTCGAGTCGGTCTGGAACTGGGCCAGGTCGCTCATCGACTCGGCGATGGCAACCGATCGGCGGGCATAGGGAAGTACTCTGGATGTCAACGTCATGTGTCGGACTCCTTCACGGATAGACGCCGATCGAACATCGATCGCGCTGCGGAGACAGCGTTGTCTCCAGCACGCTTAGCCTAGGCTGGCGGTGTCCGCGCGGCATCCCGTGAACTGCGTATTTCTGGTGGGGGATCTACGTATTCAGTGGTGGGTAGAACTGACCAGCAGTCGACGCTTACTCAGTCTCGTCCGGTGGCTGGGCGTCGCGCGCCGCGAGGAGGCGGGCGAGGGCTTCGGGGTCGTTGAGGGAGGCAGCCAGCGTTGCGAGGTCGTCGGTGTCGGGCAGGCTGGCGAGGATCTGTTCGAGGCCGGCAGGGTCGATCCCTTCGGCCATCGTCAGCTCAAGGAGACCAGCGTTATCGGGCAGGCGCGCCAGCAGGTCGGCGACCTCGTCGGCGACGGCGGCGCGCATCTGGTCGAGTTGGGTGGCGCCCTCGTCGGCGTCTGTCTCGCGCTGATCGTGGCCCGGCATCGGTTCGCTCCTCATTGCACGCGTTTCTCCTATGTACGTATACGCCCTGTGACAATCAGGCGCAATGGCCACATCGTCATGGGGATGTTTCAGCTGGGAGTAGTCTGCGATGATGTGCCATCAATGGCCGTCATGCGTGACATAAGGAGGGCAAATTGGCGGGGGAAAGGTCGTTCAAGCTGGGGATCATTCTGCCGGAGGCCGAGTACGACATGGCGGGGGAGACGCCGCGCTGGAGCGACCTCTCGGCGATGGCGCGGCTGGCCGAAGAGGTGGGCTTCGACTCGGTCTGGTTCGTCGATCACCTCATCTACCGCGACGAGATGACGACGCTGGAGCAGCAGGGGGTCTGGGAGTGCTGGTCGATCCTGGCTGGGCTGGCGGCCGTGACGCGGCGGGTCGAGCTTGGCTCGCTGGTGACGCCGACCTCGTTTCGCAACCCGGCGCTGCTGGCCAAGATCGTCGATACGGTCGATGAGATCTCAGGTGGGCGGGTCATCCTCGGCCTCGGAGCCGGCTACCATGAGGCTGAGTACCGGGCGTTCGGCTTTCCGCACGACCACCGTGCCAGCCGCTTCGAGGAAGCCTTCACGATCATCCGGAGCCTGCTGCGTGATGGCGCGGTTGATTTCGACGGCACGTACTACTCGGCGCGCGAGTGTGAGCTGCGCCCGCGTGGACCGCGCCCCAGCGGCCCGCCGCTGATGATCGGGTCGCGGGGCGAGCGGATGCTGCGGATCACCCTGCCGCACGTCGATATCTGGAACGCGTGGCTCTCTGGCAGCCGCAGCAATGCCGACCAGGTCCCACCGATGCGCGACCAGGTCGATGCCGCCTGCGCTGAGGTCGGGCGCGATCCGGCCACGCTCGAACGCAGCGTCTCGGTCATGATCGACATGACCGGCAAGCGCGAGATTGGCCCGAGCATGAAACCGGACGCTGCCGAGCCGATTACCGGCTCCCCGGAAGCGATCGCGGCATCATTGCAGGCATTCGCGGACGAAGGAATCAGCCACATCCAGGCCTACCTCGTGCCGAACACGATCCAGAGCGTCGAGGCGTTCTCCGGTGTGATGGCCACGCTCGGTGTTCGGGCGTCGGGAATCGAACGTGTCTAAGGGAACATCACCGCGTCTTCGACACGTACCGTCCGGCCATTCCGTACTACGCGATCCACCATGTTGATTCGATCGTCGAGTCGCCGGGCGGGTGGCTTGCGCGGGAAGAGGAGTGAAGGATCGGGGATGAGATGGACGATCACGCGTTGATCAACTATGAGATAGCAGTCAAGCTGGCGGTTGAGCGGCACACGGAGGTCGCCCATCTGATTGATCAGGGCTTACGGGGGTCTCTGGCACGATCAACCCCGGCCAGCTGTCTGACGGTGTCGGTGGAAGGAATGTAACGAACTTCACTGACGGAAAGATCGATCGCTCGCCGTGTGGGATGGATTTCTGCTGCTGGCGACGGGAGGAGGGCAGGACGAGCGATTCATGACGCGGTCGATCCCTCCGGCTGCAGCTCTCCGTCGGCTGGGAGCGGCTTTGTGGCTGGGTCTGCCGCCATCATCATCCTGGCATCGTGCATCGGGCGGTAGCGGTCGTAGAGGGTCACGATCAGGGTCAGCAGCAGCGTGAAGAAGATCGGCGCGGCGATATCGGTGTTATCCGAGTCACTCGGCAGCAGCCAGAGATAGATGAGCGCCGCAACCAGATTGACAGAAGGCCATCGCCGCGAACTCGGTCGCGAGCGAACGCCATTGTGTTCCACGCGTTGCGAACCAGTGACTGACGAAGGCGTTGACTGGCGACACAAACGCCACGCCGGCGATGATCGCGATGATGCTGACGTCGATATCTGGCAGCATTTGCGCGAAGATGATGGTCACGAGCCCGACCAGATCACCTTCTCGATGAGCCCGTGCCTGACGGCGCGCTCGTGATCGCGCTTTCAACAGTTCGGGTGGGATCGGCTCGAGATTGGTGTCGACGTCGAATGATGTCTTCCAGTCTGGATCGGGCAGGCGTTTCCAGATTCGGCGCACGATCAGCGTCAGTACCACTCCGACGATCAGCAGGACCGGGAAGACCCACAGGTTCTCGCTGAGTGCCTCGCCCCACGGCGTGTCAGACGGTACGCCGAGGATGTCTTCCTTGATCAAGTCGGTTGTATCCAATTGCGCGATATGGATCCAGTACTCCTGTGGCAGTTTGATGAAGATCCAGATGAAGGCCGCCGCACCGATATGTGCCGGCTGGTCAGCCGAATCGGATTCCATTTCGTTCGAACCGCTTCGAACCAGTCGAAGAAATACTCGAAGGTGTTCGGGAAGATCAGCAGCAGCGGTCTCCATTGTGTCAACTCGAACGCCGTGACACCGACGAGGCGGTAGTACCACAGGAACCGGGCAGCGGCATAGCCGGAGACATTGGTCCAGTTGCGCAGCGTCGAGATGTAGGCGATTGCCAGGTAGTAGATATCCAGCGCCTTGTCGTAGGACTGATAGCCATCCAGGTTCAAGTCGGTAGATTGCTGAAAGATCGTCTGGTCGGCGGCATCGAGGATCATGGCCACGATGATGCTGGGCAGCGGGAAGCGCGGGATGCCGAGTGGGATCAGGAACCGCGCGAGAACGACGATCACGAAGATCAGCCCGTCCGACATCGACATTCCACCTTTCGAAAGGCATCTGCCCGGCGAATTGGCAACCGTTTCCGTCACTGCGGCCACCTGGTAAGCGCAGGTGGTGGCTCTGCGGCCTCGGTTCTCGGGGCTTCGGCCCATCGTACGACCTTGAATTCACAGGTGAGAAGAACCCCAAGGGTGTTAGACGGGGTCGTAGATTGACGAAAGTCGTGTGCGAGCGACTGTCAATCGGGTCATCAGGGCGGTGTGACACACGATGGACGACATCACCGATCGCATACGACCGGAATTTGCACCGTTGTGGTTGATACGTTGCATGTCGCTGTCGATTAACGTTTGATGGGCGCTCCTTGTTACAGCGCCACGAATCAGACGCTCAACATCCCGCCGAAGGCTTCGGCTAGGAAGCTGGCCACCGCGTGAGCGACCAGTCGGCGGCAACGCGGATCACCTGGTTCGGTCATTCGACCGTTCTGATTACGATGGGGGAAACGTCGATCCTGACAGACCCAATGCTACGTGGCAGGACCGCCCACCTGCGACGCCGGTCGCCGGTGCTCGATGAGGACTGGCCGGCGTCCCTCGACGCTATCCTCATCTCACACTTGCATCTCGATCACTTCGACCTGCCGACGCTCCGGCGTCTTGGCAAGCACATCCCTTTGTTTGTCCCCGTCGGAGCCGGCGCGTGGCTGTCGCGGCGTGGTTTCACAAACGTCCAGGAGTTGCCGGTTGGCGCCGAGGTCTACGTCGAGCAGGTTGGCGTGACAGCGATCCCAGCCCGCCATTCCGGGCGCCGATTTCCGTTTGGGCCGACGGCGGAAGCGATTGGCTTTCTCCTTCGCGGCTCACAGACGATCTACTTCGCCGGCGACACCGATCTCTTTGATGAGATGGGCTCTCTCAACGTTGACCTTGACATCGTGCTCATTCCGGTCTGGGGTTGGGGCCGATCGCTTGGGACTGGCCACCTCAATCCCGCGCGAGCGGCCGAGGCATTAGGGCTGTTGCGCCCCCGTGTGGCGATTCCGATTCACTGGGGGACGCTGCACCCGTATGGAACGGCGATACGTGACAAAGGCTTTCTCGTGAACCCACCGCTCGAATTCGCGCGACTGGCCCAGACGAGCGCGCCATCCGTCGAGGTCCGAATCATCCAGCCGGGCGAGAGCATCGCGATCGATCACTGAGTCAACCATCTGTGGTTGGCTGCATCAGTCATGAATCCGGCCAGTCACATAACACCACTTGATGAACTCAAGCCGTTGGAGTTCGCGTCGCGACACGAGTTCTCCCAGTACTGGATAGTTTTGGCGCAACCGTGCCAACACGACGATCTCTTCCACAGTGAAGCCGGCCTCTTGCAGGTCTGTCTCATCGACGGCATTCCGCCGCGCGAACTTGGCGATCTTCATCCGTCGTTCTCCTGATTCCCGACCGGCTGCGCCAGGTTGCGCCTTGCGTCACATGACCGTGAGCAGCTCGCGACGTCGTTTACTCTGTCGATACTTGCAGGACGTGGTTGCTCCAGCCCCCTAACTCCACATAGAGTCCCTCACTGGCGAGTTCCTGGCCGTCTCGCTCATAGACTGCGCCACTCATGAGGTCGGTGAACGTCCAGCGGTGACCGGACACATCATCCCAGGGCAGGTGCACATGGCCCTGAGCCGGATCAGCCGCATAGTTCACGACGATCAGCGAGCGTCGCGACTGGTCCTGCCAGCACCACGTCAGGAGTTGGTTGTGACGCTGATTGTCCGGCCATCCACTCGTCGCACAGAGGCGCCAGTCTCCGGTCCGTATCCCTCCGGCCTGTATTGCATGGAGCAACTGATCCGCAAATTCGCGGAACGCGGCATCGGCCGTCTCTTCCGGTTGGCGACCGAGCAGGACCGGCAGGCGGACGCGACGCGCGTCACGTTGGCCGTCGTAGATGAGACTGGCTCCCGGCAAGGTCGTGGCGACGACGGTCGCCGCCTCAAGCTGACCGGGAGCAAAGGTCGCCGCCGCGCGCGGTTCATCGTGATTCTCGATGAAGCGCAGCAGCTTGTGCTGATATGCCATGTCCGCGTTCAGGTGCCCACGGATGGCCGCAGCGCCATCGTGAACGAGCCGGTCATACAGAAGCTTGTCGTAACAGTAGTCGAATCCCTGCTGTTGTAGCTCCCACTCAAGATCCCAGTAGGCCTCCGCGATGAAGCGGAACTCGGCCCCGCCATCCTTGACAGCGGGGATAACCTCGCGCCAGAAGTCGTGCTCCGGCCTGTTGCCGGCGCGTGCCCCCCAGGTGTCGGCAAACACCGAATTCAGCATTAGCATCGCCATGTCACAGCGTACGCCGTCGCATTGGGACGCGATCTCGCGCAGGGTCGATATCGTCGCCTGTCGCAATTGCGCCTCGAAGGCATTGAGTTGGACGACGTCCGGCCAGGCCGGAAAGTACGGGTCGCGGCCGCACGCGAGGACCGCGTTGCCCACACGCACGTAGCTCGCGGGGTCTTGCGCGAGGTCGGCGTCACTGCCGCGGATGAAGAATTCAGGGTTGGATTCGGTCCAGGGATGATCAGGCGCGACGTGGTTCGGGACATAGTCGAGGATCAGACGCAAGCCACGTTTCGCGAGTGCCTTGCGCGCCTTCTTCAAGCCTTTGGGGCCGCCGAGCGCCGGGTCGACCTGATAGCGGCGCACACAGTATGGCGATCCGGCGACGTCTTCAGCGACATAGCCGGGCAGCGCCTCTGTGAACGCCTGCTGGAAGTTTGCGTTCTGGAGCGCGATCACACGTCCAGCCGGGCTACGCTCCCAGACCCCCATCAGCCAGACCGCGTCCATCCCGATGTCGGCGAGCTCGTCCCAGACGTGGTCTGGCACCGAGTCGAGTGTCACCGGTTTCCCCAGCTCGTCACTGAGCGATCGAAGCCAGACGAAGGTGTTGATCTCATAGATGAGGGGATTAGGCGGCCACGTCATGGTGGCCGCACGCTGCGGATGACATCGTCCACTCCCTTCGGGTGTTGATGGCAGTATTTGCGTGGCGTCCCGTCGCCGGAACGCCTACGCACCGTCCTATCGAGGACCGCCAGCTGGTTCAGGTTGAACGGCGCGGCCTAGCCGGCCAGTCGCCGCGATATCTTCCGATCGGGCCGCATGTTGAAGCAGGATCAGCGGAGCCACGAGACCCGTCCATCCGGTCTGGTGGCTGGCGCCGAGGCCGGCCCCGTTGTCTCCGTGGAAGTACTCATAGAACAGAAGATGATCACGCCAGTGCGGGTCGTTCTGGAACATCTCTGCCCCGCCAAAGACCGGCCGCTGCCCATCCTCATTGCGCAGGAAGATGGAAGACAGGCGTCGCGCTAACTCGTTGGCGACTTCAAACAACGTCATCTCGTTGCCGGAGCCCGTTGGGCATTCGATGCGGAACGCGTCACCGTAGAAGCCGTAATACTGGAGCAGCGCACGGTAGATCAACGCGTTGACCGGGAACCAGATTGGCCCACGCCAGTTCGAATTCCCGCCGAACATGGCGTTATGTGACTCCGCCGGCCAGTAGTCGACCCGGTATTCCTGGCCGTGGATGTTGACGATGAATGGATGGTCCAGATGATGAGCGCGAGATCGCGCGAATCCCGTACGGGCTGAAGAATTCGTCCTCGTCCAGCATGCAGGTCAGGACGCGGCGCAACTTGCCCTCGTCCAGCGCCGTCATGATCCGTCGTCCATCAGCACCGGGTTGGAGTGGCGCCGAAACGACCTTGCGGAGTTCCGGATGCCGATCCAGGAAGTGCTCTGACGCGTTCCATCAGTGCCGGAAACCGGTCGATTGTCGAGCCAGGAATCAGCGTTGCGGCACAGAGCGGCAGGAGGCCCACCATCGAGCGAACCTTGATGCGTGTGGCACGGCCGTCTGGCAGCCGCAAGACGTCATAAAAGAAGCCGTCGGTTTCGTCCCACATCTCGTCTTGCTGATCGCCGATGCGGTCCATCGCGGCGGCGATCCAGAAGAAGTGCTCGATGAACTTGAGCGCATAGTCTTCATAGAGTGGGTCGTGCGTGGCGAGCTCGAGCGCGATGTCGAGCATGCACTGGCTGTAGAACGCCATCCAGGCGGTGCCGTCGGCCTGCTCGAGATGCCCGCCAGTTGGTAGCGGGGCGCTGCGGTCGAAGACGCCGATGTTGTCGAGTCCGAGAAACCCGCCTTCGAAGACGTTGCGACCAGCCGGGTCTTTGCGGTTGACCCACCAGGTGAAGTTCATCAGCAGCTTATGGAATGAGCTTCGCAGGAAGTCGAAGTCGCCCTGACCGCGCGAGCGCTGTTCCATCAGGTAGATGAACATCGTCGCCCAGGCATGGACCGGCGGATTGACATCGCTGAAGTTCCACTCGTAGGCGGGCACCTGACCGTTCGGGTGCAGGT
The DNA here is from genome assembly GCA_963763325.1 of uncultured Chloroflexia bacterium. Taxonomy (GTDB): domain Bacteria; phylum Chloroflexota; class Chloroflexia; order Thermomicrobiales; family CFX8; genus JBBECJ01. Next base: position 257,998 of record CAVXOL010000002.1, on the reverse strand, counting down.
AGAGTTCGCGAAGCAACAGATCGAGTTGCTCCTTGGCGAAGTCCGGGTCGACCATCACGAGCGGGACCGTGTGGAATGCCAGGTCCCAGGCGGCGTACCAGGGGTATTCCCACTTGTCCGGCATCGAGATGATGTCGTCATTGAACATGTGGAACCACTCGCGGTTGCGAGTCTGGCGGGGGGCGGGGCTGAGCGGCGAGGCGTCGTGCTCCTCCAGCCAGGTGGCCAGGTCGAAGCCGTAGTACTGCTTCGTCCAGAGCATGCCGGACAACGCCTGACGCATCACATTCGCCTCGTCGGCGCTTGCCCCCGGCGGGGTCAGGCTCTGCATAGAACGCATCGGCCTCGTCCAGACGGCGCGTGAATAAGGCATCAACACCATCGAACGGGTCGCCAGCCAGGGCCGGTCCGATGTCGCTCAGGCGCAAATGTATCTGAGCATGGTCCCCACCTGGGATGGCGACCGTGTACCTGGCCGTGACCTTCGTGCCGGTCTTCGCGGGGTTGACAGCGTCGAGTTGGCCGTGAACGACCGCGTTGTTGATTCCATCCTTCACGTATGGCGTGGGGTTGGGCACTCCCCAGAGCCGCTCAGCGTTGGACTCATTCTCGGTGAAGAGGAGTTCCGGCGAGCCGTCACAGTAGAGCCAGCGCTTTCCCAGCTCGGGGTGCGTCACGGCGACCATCGAGATGTCGCCAACGGCGTTGCCTGCCTGGAGCTGTGGCCGCTCGGCATTGTCACTCCACGACCAGGTGTTCCGGAACCAGAGCGTTGGCATCAGGTGCAGCGTCGCCGTGTCCGGCCCGCGATTGTGGGCCGTGATGCGGATGGCGATGTCCTCGGGAGATGTCTTGGCGTACTCGACAACGACATCGAAGTAGCGATTCGTATTGAAGATGCCGGTATCGATCAGCTCGTACTCCATCTCGTCGCGTGAGCGACCTTGATTGGTTTCGAGCAGATCGAGATATGGATATTCTGCCTGAGGGTATTTGTAGAGGCCCTTCAGATAATCGTTCGTCGGGGTCGCATCAAGGTAGTAGTAATACTCCTTGACATCCTCGCCGTGATTTCCCTCGGGACCAGTCACCCCGAACAGTCGCTCCTTGAGAATTGGATCGGCCCCGTTCCAAAGCGCAAGTGCGAAGCAGATTCGCTGTTTGTCGTCGGAGATGCCGAGCAGGCCATCCTCGCCCCAGCGGTACGCACGCGAACGGGCATGGTCATGCGGGAAGTAGCTCCAGGCGTCTCCGTTCTCCGAGTAGTCCTCACGGACGGTGCCCCATTGGCGCTCGGAGAGGTATGGTCCCCAGCGCTTCCAGGGCACACCATTGTCACGCACGCTTTGCAGGCGTTCGCGGACCGGATTCGTTTCCATGACGTCCTCCTTCAATCAACTCCGCGTGAGAGGGCCGGGGCCGGACAGCGCGTGCGGCGGCGAGGTGGCAGTGGACACGGAGCTAGTGCCCGAATGCCGCACATCGCTGCACCAGAGGGTGCGATCGCGTATGGCGGCGTCAGTGCGCCAACACGGTGGGCGGTACCGCCGAGAGTACGACCTCGTGCCCCGTGAAGTGTTAGGTTTTGATGAAAGCTGGCTGTGGCGCACGGTCTGCATGCCACCACGCCGGTCGCAATCGCGCGGACCAGCTGGCGAGCCGGCAGGCGTTCGCGAACCGGGTTCGTCTCCACGTATCCCTCCCTGGATTTCGGGCCGGTCGTGGCTGGTGGTCCGTTGTCAGCCGCCGCGCAACCACCTGACCAGCGGTACTGCGTCGTTCGGTGTGACTCGATCATCGGTGATCCGGCGCATAGTGGCATGGTCCGGCGGGCTGTATTTCTGGGGTCCAAACGTTTTGGCCTGGAGCCGTCTGTCTTATGCTGGTCTGGTGATCGCAGGTAACCCTTGCTGTGGCCTCGTTCGCTCGTGCATGTCGTGACGTTTGGCGGCGGTGTTGCCCGTCTCGCGGTCGATTACGACCTCCGACTACGTCCAACCGGCGATGTCGTGAGACAGGCGTCAACGTAGTTTGAGGGTGTCTACGACATCAACGCTGGTGCGGTGGTTCGCGCGCCGGTTACATAGCCGTTCGACGACGCTGCCGCTTGATCAGAAATTGAGAACAATCGTGTCTGCACCTGACGCATCCGACGATCGGCTCGCGCATCTACACCGGCTGACTCCGGCTGAACTCGAGGTGCTGCGTCGCCGCTGTAGCGGTATGACCAGCCAGGAAACCGCAAGCGCACTCAGCACGACGGAGCAGTCGGCTCGTTACCTGCTCGGCAACATCTACGACAAGCTAGGTGTCACCTATGAGGAGGGCGGCGGCACGTCGCTGTCACGGCTCATGGAGTATTGCCCGCTGCTCGCTGACCCGAGCATCGCGCAGATCGCAGCCCCACCGTCGCTGGCATCGGAACCGCCGCCGCTCGAACCGTCGGGGCGGGCCTTGTTACTCGTTGCCCAGGACGATCAGTCGCTCATTGCCCAGAGATCGCCCGCACCGGAAGCTGAGGAGTCGGATGACAAACGCCGGCTTCTGTACATCGTGGGCGGTATCCTGGCGCTTGTCATCATCGCCGGCCTGATCTTTCTGTTCGCTTCAGATGATGAGGATGATGGCGACGATGCAACCGGGCTCGCGGCATCCCAGACGGCGTCGGTGGCTGTGACTCCGACGACGGTGGCCGGCGGGGCCGCACCCGAACCAACAGCCACACTCGTGCCCACGACGCCTCCCGAACCGACGCCAACACCCGAGCCGCCGCCGCCGACACCGGAACCACCGACGGTGACGCCTGAACCAACCGCGACGAGCGAGCCGGAGGCAACGTCCGTCCCTCCGACGGCTGTGCCGCTGCCCCAGCAGGGCGACGTCGTCTATGAGGCTGACTGGTCCGCCGGGCCGGGCGACTGGGTACTTCCCGAAGGGTGGACCGCTCAGCCGGGCATGATCCTCGGCGATGGATCGACCGCTGGCTCGATTCTCGCGCCATACCAGCCGGATCAGCCGCGCTATGCCGTCGAGGCTGATCTCACTCTCGATGGTGCCGACAATTGTGATGCGCTCGCAGGGGTGATAGGCCACGCTGCCGTTGATGAGGAAGATGCTTCCCAATTGACTGCTGGGTATATCGGCGCCGTCTGTGCCGATGAATGGCTGATTCTGGCAGTTCGCGATCTCAGTGACGTCCACGACGAACTGGCTTCGGGAGATGCCGAGCCAGGCGTCGACCAGCATACGTACCGACTGGAAGTGGATGGCGATCGGGTCCGATTCTTCATCGATGGCGTCTTTGCCGGCGAAGCAACGGACAACCGTTGGGCAGATCCCGGCCTGACGGGCCTGTTTCTCGACGGAGACGTTCGGGTAACCGTCTCTGGCTTCCGCGTGTATGCGCTCGTCGCGCCCTGATCTGCTCACCGCGAGATCCATCAGGGCGCGACGAGCCGCCGGTTGCTATCAGCCTGAAACGATGTTCGTCCCCCGGTCGCCCTCGACAATCCCTTCGATGTCACGCAGCGTTCCGATTGCGGAGCGCCGGCCAGTCAGATCCGCGAACTTCATCGCGGCCTCGACTTTCGGCCCCATCGAGCCGGCTGCGAAATCATGACGCCTCAGTTCAGACGTTGTGACCCGCCCTAACATGCGTTGCTTCGGTGTACCGAAATCGAGATAGACCCCATCGACGTCAGTCGCCATGACGAATACGTCAGCATCGAGTTCTCGTGCGAGGAGCTCACTTGCCAGGTCTTTGTCGATGACTGCTTCAATACCCCTCAGCGTGCGCGATCCGTCGGTTGAATAGGCAGTCGGAATGCCGCCGCCGCCAGCGCAGATCACAATCGTGTCGTGTTCCAGCAGCCACTTGATCGGCCGGATCTCGAAGATCCGTTTGGGAAGGGGTGACGGAACGACCCGGCGCCACTTTTCGCCGTCCTGCCGGATGGCCCATCCCTTCTCGGCCGCCAGCCGATCGGCGTCTGGCTTGTCGTAGACCGGACCGACGAACTTCGTCGGGTCACTGAACGCCGGGTCCTCGGGATCGACCTCGATCATGGTCAGCAGGGTTGCGAGCGGCACTTCAAATGGGACGAGGTTGCCGAGTTCCTGTTCGAGCATGTACCCGATCATGCCTTCGGTTTCTGCGCCGAGCACGTCGAGCGGATAGGGTTCAACCTCGACGTAGGCGTGTGACTGGAGCGCCAGGAGCCCGACTTGCGGCCCGTTTCCGTGCGAAATGACGAGTTCATGGCGCTCCGCGACCGGGGCCAGCGCTCGGGCGGCGGTCCGTATATTCTCGCGCTGGACGTCAGCAGTCATTGGCTGGCCGCGCCGCAGGAGCGCGTTTCCGCCAAGGGCGACGACAACTCGCATGATCTTCTCTCCTTTGCCGTGACGCACAGCGCGGTGGGACGATGCCCCACCGCGCTGTGCGTCATGTTCGCTAGCTGGCCGGCTGCGCCTCGGGAACCATTGCCGTTGGCGACTGTTCAAGGTCGACTGTCGCGGCAGAGACTGATGCCCATCCGGTGCGGTTGAGCAGCACCTTGCTCAGTTCCAGGAGGATCATCACGATGCCGGTCGCCAGGAGGCAGATGCCCCATTGCTCGCTCGTGAGTGCAACGGTGTCGAACATCCGCTGCAGCAAGCTGATCTCAGTCACGAGGAGCGTCAAGACGACTGACGTGAGAATCAATATGAGGAACCGCGAGTTCGAGACCGTGTACAGGCTGAGGATGTGCCGCTCAGGGGCGCGCGTACTGACGGCAGCGACGATGTGGAGCAGTGAGAGCGTGACCAATCCCATCGTCAGGGCGACGGGGAGCGTGTACTGATCCTCGCCGATCGCGACGACGACGAGCGTCGCGACGGCCATGATCAGACCGCCGGTGATCAGACGTGTACCGAGTGCTCGCGTCAGGATCGGGGCATCTGCCGGTCGTGGCTTGCGCGCCATGATTCCAGGAGTCGCGGCGTCGAAGCCGAGGCCAACCGCCAGCATGACATCGATCGCAAAGTTCACCCAGAGAATCTGCAGCGGTGTCAGCGGAATTCCCTCGGCGACGTTGAAGATGCCGGCCAGAACGAAGAGCAGGATGAACCCGGTCAGGGCCACGATCTGGAAGCGGACATACTTCATGAGGTTGTCGTAGAGTCCGCGTCCCGAATCGACCGCCTTCACGATCGTCGCGAAGTTGTCGTCGTTGAGGATCATCTCGGCTGCTTCTTTGGTCACTTCGGTGCCGGTGATGCCCATCGCGACGCCGATGTCCGAGCGCTTGAGCGCCGGAGCGTCGTTGACGCCGTCACCAGTCATCGCGACGACGTTGCCGCGCTGCTTGAGCATGTCGACCAGCCGCACCTTGTCTTCAGGTGCGACGCGGGCGACGACGCCGATGTCGTCAATCTGCGCATTGAGTTCTTCATCACTCATTGCTGCGAACTCAGTGCCCATGATGGCGCGACCCTCGATACCGAGCTGGCTGGCGATCGCTGCTGCCGTGGTCACGTGGTCCCCGGTGATCATCCGCACGCGAATGCCTGCCGTCTTGCAATGGGCGATGGCATCCTTGGCTTCTTTGCGCGGTGGGTCGACGATTCCCACGAATGCCACGAGCGTCAGATCCTTGACGGTAGCCAGGAGGTCGCTGTTCGGGTCAAACGTGTTCGGGTCGAAGTCTCGGTATGCGACCGCCAGGACACGCAGCCCTTCGCTCGCCAGCCGATCGTTCTCTTCCATGACGCGCGCTCGATACGGGTCGATGTCCTCATGGACGCCCTGCGCGTTCAGTGCATACGTCGAGCGCGAGAGCAACACGTCGGGCGCACCCTTGACGAAGCAGCGCACGACCGGCGAGCCGTCTTCGGCCTGGATGCGGTGGAATGTCGCCATGAACTTGTAGTCGGAGTCGAATGGTACTTCGGCGATTCGTGGATAGGTCTTGCGGGTTTCCGTTACGTCGATCCCACTCTTGGCGGCCAGGACGACCAGCGCTGCTTCGGTCGGGTCGCCGACGATGTTGCCGTCGGTGACGGTCGCGTCGCTGCAGAGCGCCATCGGGAGCATGATCGGTTCGAAGGCTGGGTCGCCCTCGCCGGCGACGCGCAGGATCTTGCCCTCGGTCGAGTAGCCCTCGCCTTCGATCTTGTACTTGCGGCCCGGGACGATCAGTTCGCGGGCGGTCATCTGGTTCAGCGTCAGCGTGCCGGTCTTGTCCGAGCAGATCGCCGACGTCGCGCCGAGCGTCTCAACCGAGCGCAGTCGCTTGACGATCGCTCCCTGCTCGGCCAGCTTCTGCGTTCCCATCGAGAGCAGCGTCGTGACGACGGCCGGCATGCCGGTCGGGATCGCGGCGATTGCGAGGCTGATGCCGAGCAGGAACATCTCGTCGAACGACTGGTCACGCGCGAGACCGATCAAGACGACGAGGATCAACGCGACGCCGGCTGCGCCAGTGATCATCACCGTCAATTGATCGAGTTGGCGGGTGAGCGGTGTCTTTTCCTCTTCGACAGTTGTGAGCATGTCCGAGATGCGACCCATCTCCGTCTCCATGCCGGTCGTGGTCGTGACCATCACACCACGACCGCGGGTCACGGTCGTGTTCATATAGGCCATGTCGAGGCGGTCACCGAGCGGGACATCGTCGCCCTCGACCGAATCGGTGCTCTTGAGGACCGGGGTGCTCTCTCCAGTGAGGCCGGCCTCCTCGACCTCGAGCGTGGCAGCAATGAGCAACCGCCCGTCGGCCGGCACTTTGTCACCGGCCTCGAACGTGACGATGTCACCCGGCACAAGTTCCTCGGCGGGCAACTCGACGATCTCACCGTTGCGACGCACCTTGGCCTTCATAATCAGCATCTTGCGTAGCGCGGCGACGCTTTCGGCTGCCTTCCCCTCCTGGTTCAGGCCCAGGATCGCGTTGAAGATGGTCAAGCCGAGGATGAAGATGCCGGTTGCAAAGTCCTGCAGCACGATAATGCTGATGGCGGCCACACCAAGCAGGACGATCTGCATCATGTCCTGGTATTGCCGCATGAACGCGTGCCAGCCGGGTTCGGGTTTCTGCTCGGCAAGCCGATTTGGACCATACTGAGCGACCCGCTTCGCGACCTCGGCGTCATCGAGCCCGCGTTGCCTGGTCGACTCCGAGCGTCTTGCACGTTTCCTCGGCTGATAGCCGGTACCATGCAGTCGGTTTGGTATCTGCTGCCTGGCTCATTGGGGTTGCCCTCCTGCCGTTGCGAGTACTGGCACCTGGTCGTCCACTGGTTGCTCTCCAGGTGGGTACTTCTCCATCCGAAAGCCGGTGATTCCGTAAATAAGCGAGATGATGGGATTGATGATGTTCAGGAAGCAGTAGGGGACATACTCAAAGGTCGAGATGCCCAGGACGCCGGCGTGGTACGCGCCGCAACTGTTCCAGGGGATCAGCACCGATGTGACCGTTCCGGAGTCTTCGACGGTGCGAGAGAGCACCTGTGGTTGGTAGCCTCGTCGCTGGAACTCGAGGCGGAACGATCGTGCCGGCACGACGATGGCGATGTATTGATCGGCCGCGATAATGTTCAGGCCGATGGCAGTTCCAATCACGGTTGCCACCAGTGCTCCGCCCGACTTCGCCTTTGTGAGCACGGTTTCGACGAGCCGATTGAGGAACCCGGCGTGCTCCATGATGGCCCCAAAGGCCAGCGCGCCGAGGATGATCCAGACCGTCGTCAGCATGCTGCTCATACCGCCGCGTGAGAAGAGGGTATCCACACCTGGGTTGCCTGTCGTGGAAACAAATCCGGTTGCCATCGAGCCGTAGATGCCCTTGATGACGGCCATCGGCGTGCTGAGATCGGGATCGTTGGCGAACTGAACGACCTGGTCGCGCTGGGTAAAGCCGGCCAGCACTCCAGAGAAAATCGCCGTCAGGAAGATCGACATAAAGGCCGGAAACTTCCTGACACTGAAAGCAATGAGGAGGGCCACCGGCAGAAGGTTGACGATCGAGATGTTGAACGAGTCGTTCAGCACAGCCCGTGCGGCGTCGACCTCGGCGGTTGTAGAGGACACGTCGGTGTTGAGGCTGATAATAAGGAAGAGCACGCACGCGATCACAAACGAGGGACCGGTCGACCACATCATCGCGCGAATGTGCTGACCGGTGGTGAGCCCTCCGACCAGGCTGGGTGTCAGAATCGTTGTTTCGGAGAGCGGCGACATCTTGTCGCCGAAGTAGCCACCGGAGATCACTGCACCGGCAGTGATCGTCGGATCGACACCGATAATGTGGGCCATCCCGACGAACGCGACACCCAACGTGCCGGCGGTTGTCCATGAGCTGCCGGTGACGGCGCCGGTGATTGCGCAGATGATCGCCACCGCGAGGTAGAACCAGGCCGGTTCGAGCAGGCGAATACCATAGTCGACGATGGTTGGGATCGTGCCTGCCATGTTCCAGGTGCCGATCAGCGCCCCGACGGCCAGCAGAATGAAGATGGCGCCCATCGCCGTCGAGATGCCACCAATGACCGCGTTTCCTATATCGGCATAGGCGTAACCGTTCTTGTGGGCCACCAGTCCAGCGACGACTGCTGCGGTGAAGATCGACACCTGGAGGGGACCGTTCGTCGAGTCGATCCCGTACAGGTAGACGGACAGGGAGATCAGGGCGATCAGCGCCACAACCGGGATGATCGCGTCGAGCAAGCTCGGCGGACGTGGCTCCCGTCTGGTATCGGTGGTGACGTCATCGCTTGACACGAGTGGTCCTCCGTGTGGCCTGTTCGCGCGCCGTCAGCCTGTTCCGACGGCGCGCGATGACGCGATCATCCAGCAAGGGTCGCGACGAGAATGGCCTTGATCGTGTGCATGCGGTTTTCCGCCTGATCGAAGACGATCGAGCCGGGAGACTCGAAGACGTCCTCGGTCACTTCCATGCTCTCAAGTCCAAACTTCTCGTAGATCTCCTGGCCTACCTTGGTCTCGCGGTTGTGAAACGCCGGCAGGCAGTGCATGAACTTGACGTTCGGGTTGCCCGTCTGACGAATGACCTCCATGTTGACCTGGTACGGCAGCAGCAACTCAATGCGCTCGACCCAGACCTCGTGGGCCTCACCCATCGATACCCAGACGTCGGTGTGAATGAAGTCGACGCCGTTGACGCCAGTGGCGATATCGTCGGTCACCGTGATTCGCGCGCCGGTCTGAGCGCCGCGCTGGCGGTGGAGGTTGATGAACTCTTCCCCCGGCCAGAGTTTGCGTGGGGCGACGATCCGGACATCCATGCCGAGCATCGCGCCCGTCTCCAGGAGCGAGCGGCCCATATTGCTGTGTGCATCACCCATGTAGGCGAAGGCGATCTGCTCGAGCGGCTTGCCGGCGTGTTCGCGCATCGTCAGGACGTCGGCCAGCATCTGCGTCGGGTGGAACTCGTCGGTCAGCCCGTTGTAGACCGGAACACCGGAGTAGCGCGACAGGATTTCGACGAGTTCCTGGGAGAAGCCGCGATACTCAATCGCGTCGTACATCCGCCCGAGCACCCGCGCGGTGTCCTTCATCGACTCCTTGTGACCGATTTGCGACCCCTCAGGGCCGAGGTAGGTCACATGCGCGCCCTGGTCGTAGGCGGCCACCTCGAATGCGCAGCGCGTGCGGGTCGATGTCTTCTCGAAGATCAGGACGATCTCTTTCTGCCTCAGCTGCGGCTGCTCGGTCCCGTTGCGTTTGGCGGCTTTCAGATCGCTGGAGAGATCCAGCAGCGCGACGAATTGCTCCTTCGTCATTTCGCCGACATCGAGGAGGCTCTTGCCCTTCAGACCAATGGACGCTGTGGCAGTCATCGAATGATTCTCCCTTCGAACCCTACTGTCCCTTGCGACTTCGGCACGATTGCCTAGGCCGCACCAATGGCGAGCGCCACCGCACAGAGTGCCGTCAGCGCGATGAGTAGCGGCCAGACGAACTTCAGCCAGGTGCCATAGCCCACTCGCGCGATGGCGAGTCCTCCCATGACGACGGCTGAGGTGGGTGTAACGAGCGCGACGAGCCCACTCCCGAACTGGTAGGCGCTCACGACCAGCTCGCCCTCGATCTCAGCGAACAGCGCGAGCGGCGCCATGATCGGCATCGCGACCGTCGCCAGTCCTGAACTGGATGGGATCAGGAAAGAGAGCGGAATGAACAGAATGAAGAGCAACAGGACAAAGCGTGCGCCGCCAAGATCGGCGACTGCCTCCTCGGTCCAGTTCAGGACCGTGTCGGTGATCATGCCGTTGTTCATGATGACCGTGATGCCCCGAGCGATGCCGATGATGAGCGCCACACCGAGGAGGTCGCGCGACCCGTTGACGAACGAATCAGTCAGATCCTTCTCCGACAGCCGTCCGATCATGCCGATCAGGATCGCGAACAGGAGGAAGGAAGCCGTCATCTCGGGGAACCACCACCAGAGCGTTGGAATCCCGATGCCGAGATCTTCCCAGGGAATGACGCCGTAGATCATGACGGCGAATGCCAGGAAGAAGAAGACGAGGACGACCTTACGCCGGCCCGTGAGGGTTCCGAAATCCTCGGAATCTCCCTGGCCGGCGAGCCAGCGCTGTTCGTTCTCGGCCCTCATCGCGAAAATCAGCGACTTCGACGGGTCTGCCTTCACGCGGGCCGCGTAGCGCATCACGAAGAAGATGCCGATGGCAAGCCCGATGATCAGCACAGCGACGCGCATCCAGAGCCCGTCGCTGATCGAGACATCCGCGAATCCCGAGGCGATCCCGGTCGCGAATGGGTTGACGGTCGAGCCAAGCACGCCGATGCCCGCACCGAGCATGATGACGGCCACGCCCGTCATCGCGTCGTAACCGGCGGCGATCATGACCGCGATGATCAGCGGATAGAATGCGAGCGTCTCTTCGGCCATGCCGTAGGAGGTGCCGCCCAGGGCGAAAATGATCATCAGGACGGGGATCATCCACTTCTCGCGCCCTTGCATGGTCTTGACGACGTTCGCGATTCCGGCATTGATCGCGCCGGTCTGCATCGTGACGCCGAGGAACCCGCCGATGACGATGATGAACAGCGCGACGTCGATGGCGCCAAACAGCTCGCCGTAGTTCCAGAAGCTGATGTTCCCCGTTTCGTCCTGAACGCCATACAGACCGTTGATCGGTGCCTTGAGTGAGTCGAGCACGATCTGCTGCGGATCGTGGTCAACAGGGTAGTAGGTGCCTGGAAGTGGCTCGCCTGCTTCGTTGTACTCGTACGAACCGGACGGGATGAACCAGGTGGCAGCCGCGGTGAGAATGATCAGGAAGAACAGGATCGTGTAGGCACTTGGTATCGTGAAGTGCCGCTTCTTCTCACCTGGCTCATCGCCTGTAATCTCGGCTGAGGCAGTGATCTCTTCCTGGCCATTGGGCACGACCAATGGGTCGGACTCAACCGCCTCATCCGCATCTGTTCGATTGATATCTGACGTCGACATCATGACCTCCCCATGCACGCGCACTTGGCCCGTGACATGAGCACTACAGTTGCTCCAGCCAGACTTCAATCTGGTCCTGGATCGATGTCAGCGCGGCATGCACCTGCTCCAGCCTCGACTTCCGGGCGAGGTTGTCGGTGTCTTCGGCCTCGTCTTCGACGCGCTCCAGAGCGTCGTCAAGCGTCTGATTGGCCTGTTCGAGTCGCTCTCTCGCCTGGTCCTGAGCCTGCTCACCGGCCTGCTCTCTGGCGGCCGTGAGGTGCTCGCGGACTTCCTCGAGCTGAGCTTCGATTTGATCCGCCAGCAGTTCCGAATCGACGATGACGACGATGGCATCTTCTGGAGGTGCGATGCCGGCCAGTGCGGCCAGTTGCAGTCCTGGCCGCGTGCTCGATTCCGCATTTGCGCGGTCTGTGAAGCCGCGCTCGTCACTGTCGAAGATCAGGAGAGCAACGATGCCCAGCCCGGCGACGATGGCAATCACGATCGCCCATGGCTTCATCGCCCAGTCTCCTTGCTAGAGAGGGTCTCTCAGCAGTGGGCAGGTCATGCAGTGTCCGCCACCGCGACCCTTGCCCAACTCGAACCCATGAATCGGAAGCACCTCGACACCAGCCTGGCGCATGCTCGCGATCGTGTAGGTGTTGCGCTCGTAGGTGACGATGACGCCCGGCTCGATCGCGACGGTGTTGTTTCCGTCGTCCCATTGCTCGCGTTCCTGCTGGTACTTGTCGCCACCGGTCTCGACGACCGTCAGCTTCTTGACGCCGAGCGCGTCCTGCAGGCACGAGATGAAGTCCTTTTCGACCGTCACGTGGAAGTCGCCTTCCTTGCGGCCGGGTCGAAGGCTGATGGGGCGAATCTCATTGACGACCTTTGGATAGGCCGTGACTTTGTCGCGATCCAGCATCGTGAAGACCGTGTCGAGGTGCATGTGCGCTCGGTCCTTGCCCATCACACAGGCGATGACCCGCTCGGCCCCTCCCTGCGCGAACAGGGACCTGGCGATCTGTTCGATCATGCGCGCCTGAGTCCGCTCGCTCATCCCGATCAGCACGACCCCATTGCCGATTGGCTGGACATCGCCGCCTTCGAGTGTTGCCCGGCCGAAATCGGTGATATCGAACCGGCCGCTGTCGCCAAGCTCCGGGTACCACCAGTTGAATCCGGCATCCTGGAACATCGGGTGGTAGCGGTAGATCGCGAACACATTCAGCGCCTCGCGCCGGCGGGCCGGCCAGTACATCGGGTTCACCGAGACGCCGTCATAGATCCAGCAGGATGAGTCACGCGTGAACAACGTATTGGGAAGCGGCGGCAGGACGAAGATACCGTCGTCGTCGATCGCAGCCGCGATCAGCGACGTGTCGCGCAGCGCGTCCCAGTCGAGGTCGGCCTCGGCGGCCGTGAGCCCGCCGATCAGGTGCGTTGCCAGCTTGCTGGGTTCGAGACTCATCAGGAACGCGCGAATCTCGTCGGCAGCGGACCAGCCGACGGTGTAGGGTGACGCGACGGCTTCGACGAGCAGGCCGCGCGCTTCGTCGCTTGCCGCGAGCGTCTCAGCGAGGAGTTCCTGGAAATAGAACACCTCAACGCCGCGACTGCGCATCAATGCGACGAACTCGTCGTGCTCCTGCTGCGCGCGATCGACCCAGAGGACATCATCGAAGAGCAGGTCATCATGGTTGGTGGGAGTCAACCGCTTGAGGCTGAGATCCGGGCGATGGACCATCACCTTGCGTAGCTTTCCGACTTCGGAGTGAACACCGAATGCAGACACGTCGTCACACTCCTCTTATCTCATGTGATCTGGTCGCCACGTGGCCGTCGTCTCGGAAGGCGGAATGCCCCTACGCCAGACCGACTGACTGCGGAGCGTCAAGCTTGTGACGCAGACATGTAGTGCGTCGTTCTGCGCCTTGATGAGCCGATGATAGTAAGTGGCCCGTTCGGGCGGTACAGCCGTCCGGGCGTAAATTGGGGGCGTATGTAAGCCGTCGTAATGTGGACCACTTCACATACTTTTAACAGGAGCAAGCCCGACCACTTCAGATGTTCTTAACAGGTGGTTGGGGCGCGGACTCTGGCGAGAGCGACTCAATTTCGGCCGATGGCTCCAGTTGCCCGCTGCTCCGTTCGGCTGCGGTATGCCGTACTCGTCCGGGCAGGAACAGGGCGGCCACACCGCGATGAGCCCCGCCACTGCAATCGAGATCATGGCGTATCGCCATGAAGCCGAGCGTAGAACGCTCAGCGACGCCCGATGATGTCCGACAGCTTGCTGCCATTGATCATGCCCGCTGCCATGACGAGCGTGTAGAACGCCAGCGCCGTCTGTAATCTCTCCGATCGCTGAACTTCGAGCTGCGGCGCGATCGCTGGTTCTACGTCGATTGCGCGGAAGCAGCGTCATCGGTCCGTCTAGAGATGTCAGCCGTTCACGATGTACAAGCCGATGCGGTTTAGCTGCACGACGAGTCGCACTCCGTGGCGACCTACGTGTGTCGTCAGCAGGTTCAACCGACCTACTCACGGTCGATGCTGGCAGGTGGCGTCGGCCGGTGCCGTGCAATCACCGGCACACGTCCATCGTGGGTCATCATGCGGTGAGCGTCATACCACGACTTCACGGTGGTAACGCCGGCCAGCGCACCTATCCAGGTGACATAGGAAGGGCTGCCAGAAGCGACCAGCATGGCGTAGATACTCAACGCGATGCCGGCATACAGAGCATGGTGTTGGGATGCCGTGGCGTGCTGCGTGTCGTCGACGTGGCGTATGGACCGACTGCGGAACTCCGTCATTGCTGATCTCCTTCATTTCTTACCCAATCTACATCTGGAAGGTGTGCGTGCCATGCGCCAGGTGGGTGTAGTCGTTGGTCGACGTTGCGGCCGGCACAGCGAGGACCGGTGACTACACCCCTCGACTACGTCCGCATGTTTGATCACGTGCCGTGGCGGCGACGGTATCGTGGTGACGGTTCAGGCTGCGTCGGGCTGATCGCGATTCTGGTTGCGTCGATTCGGAAGGACGAGTCAGGTGAGTCTGATACCCGTCCAGTTCGTGATTGCTGCCTTCCAGGACGAGAACTCGGCGAAGCGTGCTCTCGACCAGTTCGACCGCGCTCGGGTTGCGACCGAATCGATTCGTACGGACATTGCTCACGACCTGGAGGTGGGGCACGAGGTTGTCCTGACAGCTATCGACACCGGTGACATGGTCGCGGTTGAGCGGATCAGCACCTCCGATGGGTCACGCTGAAGTGACCGGTGTGGCGATGACTGACACCGATGTCGTCGGATATGCTGCCGACATCACCTCCACTCCATCAGATGATGCGGTCGGTGCGGATGCAACGCAGCCAGCCACGCAGACCGCCGGCGAGTCGCAGGCTGCTGAGACGAGTCGACCAGAGACGAGCTAGCTCGTCACGAATCGACCAGCGGTCATGAACGAATGGGTACGCCAATGAGGCGTCGTGTGTGGTTGCCGCTCCTGATCGTTGCTGCCGTGGGACTCTGCCTCGGCAACGTTGCAACGTGGCTCGAACTCAACTTCGTCAACAGCTCCCAGTTCGTTTCAACGACGACCGATGTCCTCGATCAGGAAGATGTGCGGCTGGCGCTTGCCGACCGAATCGTTGAGCGGCTGCTGGAGGAGCGTCCGATCGCCAACGCGGTTGCCGGTGATGCGATCGAACGGGTGGTCGCGGGAATCCTCGGTGGTGAGCGCTTCCAGGAGATCCTGGCATCGATCGCGACACAACTCCACGAAATGATGGTGACCGGCGATCGGCCGACGATCACGATCGAGTCCCGCCTCCTCCAGGTACTCGTCGTCGCGGTCGCGCGAGTCATCGAGCCGGAGCAGGCAGTCGATCTGGAATTTGAGGATGGCACACTCGAGATCGAGCTCTTCGCGGAGCGGGATATTCCCACGATAGAGCCGTACATTGAGGTGCTGCGCTGGACCGGCTTCATCGCGAGCGTCATCGCGATCGGGTTGATGGCGCTGGTCATCGTTCTGAGCGATGACCGACAGGTCGCTGTTCGCCGTTGTGGAACGACCGTCGTCGTCTCGGCGCTCCTGCTCTTTGTCGCCGTGCCAGTCGTCCGGGTCTGGATGGTGAGCAAAGTGGAGAACGCGTCGCAAGAGACGATCATCCGGGAGTTCGTCACTGCGTTCACGGTCCGTCTCGCCCTCCAGACAGGCCTACTGCTCCTGATCGGCTGCCTGATGATGGCTTACGGATATGGTCTGTTTGCGCGCCTGGTAGCACAAACCGCAAAGCCCGCTCAGGTTCAACCTGTCGATCAGTCCTAGCCTCATCGCGCTGGGCATCCATGGTCAGCCGTGCCAGCGCCAGGTCCGTCCGGCAAGGCTACGTCAAACCGAAAACACCCTCGTGAGACTGATCCGAACACGCGCACGGCAGCGCAACCCCGGCTCCTGATATTGGTGGGAGCCGGGGTTGGTGTCCGGCGGCGTGGGGGGCGCGCCGGACTGCCGTGGGAAGGGGGGGAAGGAGTTGTGTGTGAGCGACTTCCGGGAGGGATATGCAACGGATCGATCCGACGATAGCCCCAATTCCAGTGACAGCAGGGATCGGGAGATTCGTCGGATCGATTTTCATTGCCTTCGCAATGATCGCTCGCATACAACATACTCTTGATTCCTGCTGCTCATATCAACCGATCCGGCGTAGTTGCCGGTCGTACGGACGACGGATGAATTGTTCCGGCGCGTCCGATGACTTCCGCAGGTCACGATGTTCAACAACCGCCAGCAGAGCGCATAATCCGAAACCTGGATCGACGGTCGAGGCGATCCAGCCAGTGCGGGAATGTGTGTGATGGAAGGCGTGTTATCCTAAAGTTCTGAAAGTCGTTGTCACGCAACTCACATATACACAGCCTGATCGAGCACCGTGGATTCGAGATGGGGCCAATCCTTATGCTGCATTCTGCTCACGACCCTCCCTCGCGGGAAGGCCCGACGCATGCAGAAGAATTACTGTCATCGCGATTCCGACCGCGCCAGGTGCGTGACAGGCGCGTTGATCGACCGCGGCTCATCGACCAGTTGCATAAGGCGGTCATCCATCCGCTGACCTTGGTGACTGCTCCGGCCGGGTTTGGTAAGTCAACATTGTTAGCCCAATGGGCCGCAGTGAGCGATTTGCCGGTGAACTGGGTGGCACTGACGGCAAACTGAGAACGATCCTCGTCTCCTGGTTGCCTACCTGTCGGCAGCGATTCGTGGGTCCGGTCAGCCACCGACCAGGTTGCACGACCCAGGAGGCGAGGGGCGCACGGTCGATCGCGCACAATCGGTGACGGAATTGCTTGCCGATCTTGGCAGCATGGCGACGCCGTTTGTCCTCATCCTCGACGACTATCACCTGATCGAATCGGACGCGGCGCATGACGTGATCCTGGCGCTCACCGATCACCAGCCATCGGTGGTACGCATCATCATTAGCGGCCGTTCCTCGACTCCACGGTCGCTCAGGTGGTTGACGCACGATGTGCAGCCGCAGCACATCGACGCGAGCGATCTGCGCTTCACGCTGGCAGAAACCCAGGGATTCTGCGACGTCATGGGCATCGAGTTGTCGGACGATGATGTTCACACCCTTCACGATCGGGTGGACGGCTGGGTTGCCGGCCTGCAGATGTTCGCCATCACGCTCGCCGATAGCGAAACATCCGGGGAAGATCTTCTGAATCATTTTGATTCGACGAATCAACTGGTGAAGGACTTCCTTCTTCAGGAGGTGCTGGAGAAACAATCGCCCGAGCTGCAGGCATTCCTGCTCAGAACCGCGCTCTTCAACCGCATTTCCAGCGATCTGTGTCGAGAAGTTCTGGACGTCAGCCCGTCGCTGACTGGTTTTTTGGAGCGGGTACGGCAGTCGAACCTGTTCCTGGTGGCACTCGACGCAACCGGCAGGTGGTTCGAATACCAGCCGCTCTTCCGGGACTTCCTGCGCCAGCGGGCGAACGTCATCCTCACGAAGCGAGAGCGCATCGTTCTGTACCGTCGAGCGGGCTATTGGTGCGAACGGGAAGGAATGACGCGGGAAGCAATCGACTATGCGCTCGCCGGTGAGGATTGGGCCCATGCGGCCATGATGATTGTCCCGGCTGTGACCTCCATGTTTGGTCAAGAAGAGATCACGACCACACTTGGTTGGCTGAGAGCATTGCCGGAACAGCTGATCGCGTCAGACGCGGAACTGGCCGTCATGGCGGCCTGGGCGCATCTTCAGATCCGGTGCCCTGTCCGACGTAGCGGGCCTGCTGGCCCCGGCACAGCAGATATATGAGGCAACCAACGATACGCTTGGATTGGCGAATGTCTGTTGTGCATTTGCTGAGTTGAACCGGTACTACGCCGACGGTATGCCAACGCTCCAGTACGCCAGGCAGGCGCAGGATTTCCTGGCTCGGCACGAACGACAAGCGTTCACTCCGTCCTCGTTGGCTCGTCTCCCCACGATCAATCCGCTGCAGCTGCGGCGACGTATTGACGCGCTGACTCGCATTCAGGCCGGTAGCGGGATGTATCGTCAGGGAAGGGCAGATGACGCGGCCCAGGAGCTGTTGGCTGCCCACGCGTACGCAGTTGCGCACAGCGCGCCGATCTACGAGGCGATGGTGATACTTCAGCTTGGGCACGTTCGGATGCTTCAGGGACGACTCGATGACGCGACTGCCTGCTACGAGGCAATTCCCGCCAGTCCGGATTCATATATCGTCAGCCGGCGTCTCGCGTTAACCTGTCTGGCACAAATCAAGCGCGAGCGGCACCAATTCGAACACGCCCAGCAATTACTCGATGAGTGCCAGGCGAACGTCGACAATAGCCCACTCGGTTTCGGTCTCTGGGATCTGCGCATGGCTCAGGCTCGGCTGGCGTGGTCGCGCCGCGAGACAAGTCAGGCGTTGGAGTATGCCGAACTCGCCGTGGCCCGAGCGCGCGGCGCCGGACTGGCGTGGCATGCCGGCATCGCCCAGGCATTGTCCGTCCGCATTCGACTGTCGCACGGGGACATCGGCACCGCGCTGGAATGGGCCCACGACTCGCAGGCTCGCGCCAGATGACCTTCCAAAATTTGAAAAGTTGCATGAACACCTGGTGTACGCACGTATGCTGATCGCGCAGGGATCCCCTGAGGAGACCATCGGCCTGTTGACGCGTTGCCTGGTAGCTGCAGAGGGCGATGGCCGGATTGGCGACGCCATCGAGATCTATGTCCTGCTGGCGCTCGCCCACCTGGAAACCGCCAATCTCGGTCAAGCCACTGACGCGCTCCGTCGCGCGCTTCGTTACGGCGAACGAGGCGGTTATCTGCACGTTTTCGCCGACAACGGTTTACCGATGACGCAACTGCTGCAGCTTGTGCAGGGAGATTCGGTTTCGCCTGCGTACTGTCAGCGAATTCTGGACGTGCTGGGCGAACCGGAAGAGCATCTAACGATGGTTGATCGGGGAGCGACAGACGACCCGATCAGCGCACGCGAACTCGATGTGTTGCGGATGATCGCCGATGGGTATTCCAATAATGAAATTGCTGACGCCTTGCGGCTCTCCGGCTTCACCGTGAAGCGTCACATCGAGAGTGTGCATGGCAAGCTTGGTGTCTGGACGCACGCTGAGGCGCTGTACAAGGCACGCGCGCTCGGTCTGCTGACAGCCAGCGACGCCGCTACCTATGAGCGCGACACCTCAGCAACGGGTCTGGACGAGAACGACGACCGGAGAGCATCTTCCGCCTGATGATGTGACCGCAGGGCATTCCTGCATCATCGAACTGGCGTTAGACATCACTACTTGAGCGCATCCTCCAGCGCCTGCTGGACATCAGACGGCAGGCTGGTGTGATAGACCGATCCCTTGAATGGCCGTAACACGGCGAGAGCCGCTTCGAGGTTGCCACGCTCGGTGATGACGAAGAGTGCCGACGTCCCTGGCTGCAGCTCTTCGCTGACCTGCTTCACGAACGTAGGCTCAACCCCGGTGTCGAGGAGCTTGCCGATCATGCCGCCGGCTGCGGCTCCGATCGCCACACCCGCAACCGGAGCGAACAGGAACATGAATCCTCCCAATGCGCCGCCGGCGACTGCGCCGACTTTGACAGCCCTGCTATGGCCATCCTGGACTTCGACCTCGCCGTTCTCATTCTTGATGATTACCGCGCTGTCGTTGACTGATATCTGGTCGGCCCGCTGGATGCCCCGCAGGCTCTCCAGTGCTTTGCCGGCGTCCGTCGTGTTCTCAAAGGTCATCACGGTGAGCGTGCTCATCTGCATCACTCCTGCCACGGCATCACGGACATTCAAACGCGCCGCTCATGCGTCATCAGCCCCGCGAGCGGATGGCGATGTCTGCCCCGAGCAAGGCTCGTATGGCGGAGCTCAGGCTGACATTGCCGCCTCGATCCTAAGGTGCAAACGGGCAGCACGGAAGCACCACGACGTTGTATCTGGAGGGCGTAGTTCGACCGCGCCGGCGCACATCAGTCGGTACACGCTCGGCCTGGCACGGTCGTCACATCCCGGCCCTCTGATTGTCTACTCGGATGAGATCGATTCAGACGGGGCGAGAGGTTGTGTCGGCTGTGCTTCCAGCGCGGCAGTGCCGTCACCAGTACTGACGAGCAGCGCCAGCCAGCGGCCATTTGGACTTCGTTCGAGCAACAGGATCTTGAACCCAACGGTGAGTGGCATCGCCAGGATCGCGCCCATCGGTCCGAGAATTGCTCCCCAGAAGACGATCGACAGGACCGTGACTGCCGGTGTGATGTCCAGCCCTCGACCCATCAGGTTAGGGCCAACCAGGCTATCGATCGCTCCGTTGATGAGCAGATAGCCGATGAACACCAGCACGGCGGTGCTCCAGCCGTCGGTGGCAAGGGCCAGCAGCATGGGCGGGATGACCGCCACCCAGTAGCCGACGTACGGCACAAAGCTCATGATGAATGACACGAAGCCCCAGAACAGCGCGTACTCGACGCCCAGAGCGAGCAGCAGGATCGTGTCGAGAATCGCCGCCATCGCCCCGAGAACCGCGCGAATCGCGATGTAACGGCTGACGATCGACACCATCCGCGAGAACTGCGTGAGCTGTGGGTTGGACTCGCCCAGGCCGAGGCTCAGCCGCTGGTGTGTTCGTTCGACGTCGATGAGGGCATAGACAAAGATGACCAGTGAGAGGAGCGTTGCGACGGCAGCACTGACCACGCCGGGAATGAAGCGGATCCCGAGGTCCACGATCGTGTTGAAGTCGAGCTCATCGGCGGCATCGTCGCTGGAGATGTCGATCCCCTGATCGGATAGCCAGCCAGACAGTCCGGAAAGTCGATCTCGAAGTTGCTCCTCGTACTCCGGCAGACCATCTGCGAGCTGGGTCACAGAGATGGCGACCAGCACGACAATCCCGATCAGCATCGAGACGGCCAGTCCAATCGCGATCACCTTGGACCAGCCCGGCGACACGCCTTTGCGTCGGAGCCAGGCGACGAGCGGCAGAAACGCGAGCAGAAAGAAGATCGAGGTCAACGCGGGAACGAGAACGGACGCGAGCTCTCGCATGCCGATGATAACGATGACGGCCGCCGCGAGAGTGACGAGGTCGTGTGCGATTGAAGACTCATGTCCGAGGCGGTCCTGCATCTCGCTTGTCCTTCGATCCACGACAGGAGAGTGCGTGCGCTGGGACCCAATCGCTAGCGGGGCTGGGACGCCGCCAGTCCGAGCCTGCCGGACGCGAAGACGGCTTCGGAGGCGCGGACTGCGGTGGCTATCCCGCTGGTTTCCGCGCCGTCCGTGCCGTCGAACAGAAACGACCGGAACTCGTCGTTACGTCCGCGTGACGTAGGTGGGCATTCGTTCGCGGTTCCCGTACCCGCCGCCGGCATACGAGGCAACGTCGGCCACCGCCGCAAACGCGATCCAGAACCAGTCGATGTCGTTGACACCGCCTGGGAAAACGGCGACGTACATCAGCGTTGTCCATGGTGCGAACACCAGTCCAATCACCGGCCAAATGAAGGTATCGTAGGCTCGGTCCCAGCGATCTGGGTTGATGAGCCACCACGTGACGCCAAAGAAGCGTGGACCCAGGAGCAATAGCGTAGTCATCAGACAGCACATCGGCAACTCCTACATGAGACCGTTACACGAATGGCGAGAGTGATCCGCGCACTCTTAACGAAGAGAGCACTTGCGTGCCGGGGTCGGCAACAGCCGGGACGGTCGGAACTGGCTAACCAGCAAGCACTTGCGCCTTGGCAGCCTCGAACTCAGCATCCGACAGCACGCCGGCTTCCTTCAGTTGAGCGAGCTGCTGAAGCTGGCCGATCAAGTCGCCGCCGGCCGCCTGGGGCGCTGCAACGGGGGCCTGAGGGACAAGTGCGGCCTGAGCTTCCTGGGCCTGCATCTGCTCCATCTGGGCCTGCAACTCCGCGATCTGCTGCTGTGAGTCGACGACAGCCTGTTGCTCCATCTGTTCGTCGTACTGCGCTTGCTGCTTGTTCTGCTGGTGCCGGTTGACCGCGCCAACGGTTGCGGTTGCCGTCCCGGCAACGACTGCTGTGCGCGCCATCGTGCGGGCAAGTCCAGGTCCACGGCGGCCCACTCGTCCTCGTCGCATGTGTGTTGTCCTTTCGCATGTCCATCCCTGCATCGCTGGGATGCGTTCAGATTTCTGCCTGGGCTGCCATCATCTGATCGATGACGACCCGTGGAACGCGCTCGGAGATCACAACCTCCGCCTGCGCATTCTGGAGTGATTCGACGAAGCGGCGCGCCCAGCTGTTCTCAAACAGCATCAGCGCGGCCGAGCTGTTTGGCTCGAGTGCGTTGGCGATCATTTCGACATCCTCCTCGGAGAGCATGCCGTTGACATCGACAACGAGCGACTCATAGAGTTTGTAGGATTCTTCATCGAGATCGTGCATCTCGACGATTTCGACGTTTCCGTCCGCATCCTTGTGGGCGAACGTCAGGTCGACGATCTGAATCGTTCCAGAGTCGACCAACTCCTGCAGGGCCGGGGCGATCTCGCCCCGGAACTGGTTGCCGGGGAACTTGACGGCGAAGAAATCGACGGGTCCGAGGGACATTCAACACCTCCATACTTCACGACGATGACGCGCGGTAGAGCGGCAGACATTGTCAGGTTGCGTACTGCATCCGTCCCCAGCGCTCTTCTGGGACGTTAAGGTCGGTGATCCACCGCACCTGGACCAACATCCCGACGGCGGCGAGTGCGGCCCAGACGAAGATCCAGAGCCAGGACGCGTTGACGGCCGCCCAGGCAGTTCCCTTCTCGAGATCCTCCATGTCGAATGTATTGATCATCAGCAGAAAGCCGCCGACGATCGCGACCGCGCCGGACATGGCCATGTAGAAGATGACCGCCCAGATTGGCAGCGCCAGAATGAAGGCGAGGATCACGAACACCAGCGCCATCGTGGCCGCCACAATGAACACCAGGAATCCGTCTTCGAGCCCGAACAATGCCATCAACCCTGAGCCGAGCAGTGCGCCGGTCGATCCGGCAGCGATGAGTACACCCGCGTACCAGAGCACGTAAGACAGCGCGGCGAACAGCAACCCGAGCAGGATCCCGGTCGCCCAGCCGGCGATCGTGGAGAGAAATCCATCGTCGAAGAGCGCATCAATACCAGTTGCGCCCACGATGAATCCAGCCATGAAGCCGAAAATCGGCAGGGTGATTCCGAAAATTCGGAGGCCTAAGAAGCAGAAGACGACCCCCATCGCGAGGGTAAAGAATCCGAACACGAAATCTTCCATCGCACACCTCCTCATCTGGTACTGCGACATACGCTCGACGAAAACCCGCGACGCGCGGACTCAGCGCGAGCACGCGACACTCTGCCTGCCATCAGCGTCAGCCCGAACGCCGGCATCGACTCACCGTTATCCGTGTCAACGGCGGGTGATGTCGTGATGGGTTGGCAGGTCGAGCGACTAGCGTGTGTACTGTTCCATCTGTGCCTGGTGCGCAATGCCTTGCGAGACCCAATAGGATGAGCCGTGTTTGGGCGGCAGAATCGCGCCGATCAGCCAGAGGATTGGCAGGAATATGCCAACGATTCCAAGAATCGTGTAGCCCTTCTGGAAGGTCAGGCGACAGACGGTGAACAAGCACGTGATGTAGAGCACGAACAGTGTCCATGAGAGTATCCACTCAAGACCTGTCATGACATCACTCCACTTCGCTTTCAGCCACATCGCGTCTAATGCCTACGCCGACCCAAGCGTGGCGAGGCGTTGACGCTGTATCGATGAGCCCAACGATGCAGGTTGACGGCTGGTCTCGGCATCGACCGGTTGGGCGTAGTGGTGGGTGGGAACCTGCGAGCCTGCCGATGCACCGGCTCCCGGAACAGATCCCGGTCTGGGCGGCTCGAGGTGGCTGCTCCGCGACGACGGTACCGGTCAGGGCTGGCAGCCGCAGTGTCGCGGCACGCCGGATCGGAATGAACAGAATTTGGAGCGATATGGTAGTCTGAGCAGAAGCGACTACGCATTTGTAACGATTCAGATATCGCCAGCAGGTCGATATCTGGAGTTCGCTATATCGAAACGAGACTCGTTGCCTGACAACGATGGCTCGAAAATGAACTCCAGATGATGCTCGTCGTGGTCATTGTTGTCCATCAGTTAAAACTGACTTCAGCCGCGGAAGGTAGTATTATGGACAATCCGCCTACAAGCGGCTAGAATCCTGCCATCCATTGTTGGCCACATGGTGTTCGCGCATCTTCACGCACCCCACAGCCTCGTGAGTGGGGGGGGGGACTACATGGCGGTACCTCGGCGTTTGCCCAGTCCACTGGTCGATCAGTTCCCGACCGAGCTGCTTGCTTCCAAGCTCCGCCCGCCGCGGACACGGGGTGCGCGCATCATACGACCGCGGCTCATTCACCGCCTCGAATCTGCATGCGACGACCCGGTGATGCTGGTTATTGCGCCAGCGGGATACGGAAAGTCGACACTGCTCTCGCAATGGGCAGCAACTCGGGACGATCCGGTTGCCTGGATCTCGCTGGCGTCCAGCGAGAACGATGTCGTCGTGTTCTTTTCGTACCTGCTGTCGGCCTTGCGCTCGATCGATCCTTCGCTGACCCGTGTTGGTGACAGCGCACTTCACGTTGAGCGAGGTGAACTCGACCAGCTGGTGACCAACCTGCTGAACGATCTCGCCGCAGCCGGCTCGCCGTTCTGGCTGGTGCTGGACGACTACCACCTGATCGAGTCTCCTGACGTTCACGCAGTCGTTCAGGCGCTGATCGACTATGCCCCTGAGCCATTTCATCTGGTGCTGAGTTCGCGGGCCGAGCCTCCATTCCCGCTTGCCCGCCGCCGGGTGCTCGAGCAGTTGACAACGATTACCATCGACGATCTGCGCTTCACGGTTGCTGAAACGCTTGCGTACTGTGAGCTGAATGGCCTCTCGCTGAGCTCCGAGGAGTTGGCCAGCTTGACTGAGCGGACCGCCGGCTGGGCCGCGGGAATCAAAATGGCTGCACTCAGTCTCAGCATGTCCGGGCCGGAATCAGGCGATTTCCTCAAACGGTTCGGCGCCACGACGCAACTGCTGCAGGACTTCCTGCTCGAGGAGGTGCTCCAGCAGCAACCGCCCGACGTGCGCACGGCGTTGTTGACGACCTCGTTGTTCGATCGCTTCAGTCTCGATCTATATGCATCCATCGTGGACGATCTGGCGGCCGCGCAGGCATTCCACGCGATCGTCCGTGCCAACCTGTTCATCGTGTCGCTCGACGCGGAGGGCGAATGGTACCGCTACGATCATCTGTTCCAGGAGTTCTTGCGCCGGACGGCACACGAGACCCTTCCTCCTACCGTCCGCAACGAAGCCTACCGCCGCGCGGCCGGCTGGTTCGAGATGCGAGGGTTGATTTCCGATGCGATCTCGCTGGCTATTTCGAGCCGGGATTGGCAGCGTACGGCTGACCTGATCCGTCCGATCGCGGAAGCGGCGCTTACTTCTGACTCATTCTCCTCACTCGTCGGTTGGTTGCGGGCTATGCCGACGGAGGTGATCCGGGCGGACCCGTATATCGCCTATGTATACGCCGAAGCTGCAGTACGCACCGGCGAGGATGGCGATACGGAGCAGATCATCTCGATGGCTGAGGAATCAGCCCAGTCCATGCAGAACTCCCTGGAACTCGCGTCGCTGGCCGCGGTGCGTGCTATCCGCGCGCGGATGCACGAAGAGGGCGCGGCAGCCACACGCCACGTCGAGCGTCTCCAACAGTTGCTTGACCAGGTGAGTGCTGAACAGTCGCAGGCACTCAGCGATGACCTGTCTGTTGAGGAGCCGATCGCCTCGGCGCAGTTGCTCAATCAGTTGCGCGTCGACCTCATGGTCCTTCGAGCGACGATATTACGGCTGATGGGTCGCTCTCTGGCAGCTGAGCAGGCGGCAGAAGAGGCACGGACAGCCGCGCTGCTGGAGGACAGACCAATCCGTGCAGCAATGGCGAGCCTTGAGCTCGGCATCGCGCTCACTCAGCAGGGCCGTCTTTCTGAGGCGAGCCAGTGGTTCCAGTCGTTGCTGAAGCTCGATGCGATCTACCCCGGCGACCGCCGGCTGGCGATGATCTCCCTCGCCGAGATTTACCGCGAGCGTGGCCAGACCGAGGAAGCGCAGCAGCTTCTGGACGAAAGCCTGGCAATGGCCGAGCGAATGGGCGTGCGGACCTGGTTGCCACAGACGTACCTCGGCCTGGCGCGTGTCGCCTGGGACCGTGGCGACGAGGACGGCGCTATCGCCAGGGCTGAGGAGGCAATTGCCGCCACGGCCGGATACACCGGCGACCGGCTGAACCGGGAAGCGCAGGCGTTCATTGTTTCGATCCGGCTCGCCCATGGTGATCTCGGTGCAGCGCTCAAGTGGGCGCATGAGAGTCGCCTCGCGCCCGACGATGAGCCGGACTACGCGCGCATGCGAGAGCAGCTTGCCTATGCGCGTTCGTTGGTTGCTCAGGGCGAAACAGAAGATGATGTCAGCTTGCTCGATCGGCTGCTTAGCGCGGCTGTCGCCGATGGCCGCAACGGTGATGCCATCCATATTCTGGTTCAACTTGCTACCGCGTACCAGGATATGGTCGAACTGGACAAGGCGGTTGCCGCGATCAACCGCGCTCTGTCGATGGCAGAACCCGGACGGTACCTGCGTGTCTTCACGGCAGAAGGGCAACCGATGGCCCGACTGTTGAAGGTCGCGCAGCGTCGAGGTGCGGTATCTGGCTATTGTCAGTACGTCCTGACAGCAATGGGCGAAGAGAAACAGCCACTGACGAAGCTGTATCATCCGGAACTGATTGAACCCATCACGGCTCGTGAGATGGAGGTACTGCGGTTGATCGCCGTTGGCCTCACAAATCGTGAGATTGCCAACGAACTGTTCATCTCGGTGTCGACCGTTAAGCGGCACGTGACCAATCTGTACGGCAAGCTGGGTGTCGCAACGCGCACGAAGGCTCTCCAGGAGTCGCGCCGGCTGGGGTTGTTGACGCCCTCCGTGACCTACGGCTAACTACGCCCCTCGTATGCATCCGTCTGGTCGATACCATATCCGGGTCGAACGCGTAGGCTTTCTCGTATCCGAACCGCGGCCCATTCGCCTGTAAACCGGTTCGATCGATACGCGATTAGGACACAGCGTCATCAAGACTGCTGCTGTCCGGCATCCGTTTACCTGGAGACATCGCTCATGGCTCAGCCTCCATGGTCAACGTCGCTCCATGCCTCCGACGACTCGTGGTACGCAGAGCTTGAACGGCTTGTGCAGCAACACGAGCAAGGAGAGATCAGCGATGAGCAGTTCAACATTGAAAAAAGGCGCATCCTGCAGCAATCGCGCCGCGGGCGATCGCAGCCGGTCCAACTCCAGATCGTGACCGCCGTCTACGAAAGTGAACGTGAGGCCCGATCTACTTTCGATACCCTGATGCGTACACAGGACGACGAGGTAGGGCATGTCGTTGATGCCGCGTTACTGCGGCGTGACGCCGCTGGCGCGGTCCATATCACCGAACACGAGGATGTGTCGCCAGGTGTTGGTGCGAAGCGCGGCGCACTCATCGACGTACTGGTGGGACTGATCTTCCCGCCATCCCTGATCGCCGGCGCACCGAAGGAACCTGCAGCGAGTGCGCTCATCAGTTACTTGACTGACCACGGCTTTGACGACCGTGAGTTGAGGGCACTGGGCGTCCCGCTGCAGCCCGGCCAGTCGGCGATTTTCGTGATTGCTCATGGACGATGGTCCGCCCATTTGGCAGGCCATCTCCATTCTTCAAAAAGCCTGGCGACGTATCCACTGCCCAATGAAATTCTCACACTCGTGACCGCTTCCGTTAATGAGCATCCTACGACTGGATCGTAGTGACCACTGATACGACGACTCGCTTTACTCCAGCCCTCAGCGACTACTACCGGACGTTACACCTCAGGGCTGATGCGGCTACCAGTCCACTCTAGCGACGATTGGAGATGGCAGCGGCCATTCCTGCATCGCTGCCATGAATGCCTGTCGGCAACTGAACGTTGGGTCCCACGTGAAGAGGAGCGTCTTCGATGAACACAGCGAAATTCCGTTGGTTGGCAACCATGATGGTTCTGGTGCTCGTGTTGGCCGCCTGCGGCGGTGACGATGATCCGTCGGCCGAGGAAGCCAAGGCGGCATACTGTGAAGACCTGAGCGCGCTTGAGGCGTCGATCGACAGCTTCGAACAGACCCGCAACGATCCCAATGCGACTCTTGGAGGACCTCGAGAGCGCGCGCGACGATATCAACGAACAGTTGCAGGAAGTCGATGACTCGGCAGACGATGTGGCGGACACAAACATCGATCAAATCAACGACGCGTACGACGCGCTGAATGATGCAATCGGCGAGATTGAAGATGACTCGACGTTGTCTGAGGTCTCCGAAGGGCTTTCTGACGAAGTTCAGGGAGTGCGCGACGCCTGGCAGCAGGTCCGTGACTCCGCGCAATGCGCCTGAGTTAGATCGACCAGCCAGGACTCTTGCGAAAGGCAGCACAACCGTGCTGCCTTTCGCGTTTTGATCGACCGGCTCACAGCCGCCACAATCGGACGCTGATGTAGACCGAGTGATGAATACGACCGATGGATACAACCTCCGTCTGATTCTGGCATGACATCGGTGCGTCAGGCTACGTGAGCCTTGGAGTAGCAGCGTGTCGCCGAAACGTTGAAGATGTGCGGCAAGGGAAGGCGACGACGATGGGCATCACCGCGACCGGACTCGCGGAGCAAGAGTCGCCTGCGGCCGTGCCGGCGCGGTCGCTGCGCAACGCAGCGTATCTCACAGCCGCCGCTGGCATCGCTCACGCGCTGCTTTTTCTGCTCTCGTTCTGGTTACTCTCCGGAAGGCCATCTCCCGACGCGAGTGACGCCGATATCGTCCGGTACTACAGCAGCGAAGACAGTCGACGTTCGATCCTCGTCGGCCTGTACATCATGCCGTTCTCGGGCATTGCCTTCATCTGGTTCATCATTGCTCTCCGCATGTGGATCAGTAGCAGCACCCGGCGCGTCAATGAGTTGCTATCGAATGTGCAACTCGTCAGCGGCATCATTTTCACGACCCTCTTCTTTGGTACCGCCGCGTCCATCTCGGTGATCGCAGCAAGTGTCGAATTCTCAAACTCCCAGATAGATCCAGCGCTTGCCCGGCAGTTCCCGCAGTTTGGATCATCGCTGTTCTTCGTCTTTGGGATGCGGATGGCGGCGATGTTTGTCTTTACGACGACGAACATCGGGCGACATGCCGGTATTCTTCCGCGCTGGTTCGTCATCATCGGATTCATTGTTGGACTGTTCATGTTGCTCAGCGCAACATTCACCGTCTGGTTTGCGATCGTCTTCCCGGCCTGGGTGTTCGTGCTGAGCATGATCCTGGTCGGTCGTGCGCGGACGATTCCACGCGACCTCGAGGTGCCGGCGAGCGGACCGCTGTCCGATGCATTGTCAGCCGCCGCGACAGACACCCCATGAGCCTGTAGAGCGACCGAAAGTGATCGTCCTCACGATCAAAAACTGCGACCCCTCACTCCATCCACAGGATGATGTTGGACCGCAGGCCACGGTCTATAACAAATTGCGATACCTGTGCATTCGGTGTGAATGTGTGAACCTGTGAAGGGAGACAATCGTGGCAACACTATCGGTCGTCAAGTTCCCCAGCCCGACTGGAGCTGACACGATGCTGGCAACACTCCAGGCGGCTCAGAAGCAGGAGTTGATCCGGATTGAGGACGCTGCGATCGTGCGCTGGCCGGAAGGGGCGAAGAAGCCCAAGACACAGCAGCTGCAAAATCTCACGGGCGCAGGTGCCCTGGGCGGTGCGTTCTGGGGCATGCTGTTCGGGCTGCTGTTCTTCGTACCGTTCTTCGGTTTGGCGGTTGGGGCAGCTTTCGGTGCGCTCGGAGGCCACTTTGCCGACGTTGGCATCAGCGATGACTTCATCAAGGACGTCAAGAATCAGGTAACGCCGGGTACGTCGGCGCTCTTCCTGATGACCAGCGGCGGCGTGCAAGACCGCATCGCCGAGATGGTCAAGGGCCAGGAGTTCGAGCTCATTTCGACCAACCTCTCACCTGAGCAGGAAGCCCAGCTGCGCGAATCGTTCGCGGAAGAATAGGCAGCTTGTCCGCCGATTATCGATCCAACGCAAGAGCTGGATCGATAATCGGCGGTTCTGGACGCAGGTAACTCTGTCGGTCCGCAGCAACGTGGGACGATCATCCCACCAATCAGCGGATGTGCTCGCGCAAGGCTATGCTTGCAATATGAACGAGGATGCGGGGCCGCGTTGTGACGACGGCCCCGCTGCGCGTTCCGGTCAGGAGACCTGGAGGCGATGTGGACCTCGTCATTGTCGATACCAACTGGCTCACACTCGCAGTGATTGGACAGTTTCTCTGGGGTGCAATGGTGGCACATACAATGCGCTTCAGTTGCGAACTTTCCGGATCACCCAGGAACCGATAGGCGTAGATTGGTCGACGATCCACGCAGGTGTCGCCAAAGCGGATCGCTGGGAGTAAACTGATTCTCCGGGGCCAAATGCCACACGTGAATTCCACGTGAAGCGCAAGGGAGTGGGTACTCTCGATGCTGACAACATCCGCGTCCCATGATCTGCTGGTGTCGACCAAGGTCCACCCGCCGCCGCTTCGTGTCAGGCGAATCTCTCGCGCTCAATTACTCAGGCGAATCGACACGGCCCAGACCAAACTGACCCTGCTGGTGGCACCGGCCGGGTACGGCAAGACAACGCTCCTCAGCCAGTGGGTACGCATGCGCGAAGAGCCAGTCGCGTGGCTCAGCCTCAGTTCCGAAGAGAACATCCTTCCCTCCTTCCTGGACTATCTGCTTGCGGCGATCGGAACGGTCGATCCGGAGATTGTCGAGGCGACGCACCGTCGAAGCGCGGCGACCGAATCGGCGGATGCGAAGTCGGTGTTCTCCGCTCTGCTCAGTGAACTGTCGAGGTATACAGCCCCGTGGACGCTGGTCCTCGACGACTATCACCTCATCTCCAATGAAGACATCGATCAGTGGGTTGGACAGCTGATCGAGCTCACTCCGCCCGACTGCCGGATCGTCATCGCGAGCCGCACCGAACCGTCCCTGCGCCTGGCTCGCCTGTATGTCCGCCAGGAGTTAACGCGGCTGGATGCCAGCGACCTGCGTGTCACCACGGCCGAGTTGCCCGAACTCCTGGGCAGTTACGGCATCGAGGCGTCACCGAGTGAATGCCTGGCACTGAACGAGCACACGGGTGGCTGGATGGCTGCACTCCATCTGGCTGCGATCAACGCCACCGAATACTCGCTCGAATCGGTGATCGAGTCGCTGCGGGACTTCAGTGGTGACGTTCACATGCTCGGTGATTATCTGCTCCAGGAGGTGCTGAATCAGCAGCACTCCGAGATGCGGGAGTTTTTGCTGCGGTCATCGATCCTTGACCGCTTTACCGTGTCCACGTGTCGCGCGGTGACCCGTCTCCGGCGCGCGGGACAGCTGCTTGAGCTTGCCGTCCGCCGCAACCTCTTCGTGGTGCTAATCGACCAGGAAGGCGAGTGGTACCAGTATCAGCACCTGTTTGGAGACTTTCTTCGGCGACGGCTGGAGGTGGAGGCTGAGCCGGGAAGGGTTGCGGCGCTCAACCAGGCAGCCAGCACGTGGTTCGAGCAACAGGGATTGATCGGCGAAGCGATTACGTACGCGACGCGGGGTGGCGACTGGACGCGGGCGTCAACCATGATTTCCGGCGTCGCGACGGAATTGGTGCTGCAGCAGCGGGAAGGCGACCTGCTGGCATGGCTGGAATCGTTTCCACCGGCTGTACTCCACGCCGACCCCAACCTCAGTTCGCTCTGTGCATTTACTCTTGGTTCGTCGGGGTTCTCCGTCTGAAGCGCCATCGTTGCTCATCTGTGGCCGAACAGCGTTGGCAGGCAACTGGGCATGCCAATGGGCTCGCCGTCGTTTCGTTTGTCCGCGGAACGATGGCCCGCTTCCGCGAGGATGACGCGCGGCCTGATATCCAACGGGGCCGAAGCTATCGCGCGGGCCACAGGCGAACAGGTGCTCGACGCCGATGGGCGGCTGTCCGCGATCACTCCGCGTTTGCTGAATCTGGATGACACCTGGGTCGGTCGCGCCGCTCTGGCGCTCAGCTACGCTCATGTGGCGATGGGCCTGCGCCTGCAAGGTCGCATGGATCGAGGCTGCCAGGTTGTACCGTGGCATCGAGGAGGCGTTTGTCGCGAACGATGTTGCCTTCACGGACACCTTCTACACGCCCGAGGCAGCCGCTATCTGGCTCGCACAGGGGCAATTGCGGCAGGCGGAGGAGCTGTGCCGCTCGTTCCTGCGCCAAGGCACACGCGGGCTGGCTTCAGAGCGCATGTACGCCTGCGCGCTGCTCGGCGAGATACTGCGCGAGTCGAATCGTCTCGCCGAGGCTGAGGAGCTGTTGCGCGAGGGAATCGATCTGGCGGAGCGATTCGAAACACCAGTGTTTCTGCCGCTGCTCCACGGAGCGCTTGCCAGGACGATGTGGTCGATGGGAGAGACTGCGACGGCGCTGGCGTCAATTGACGCGCTCACAGACGCCGCTATCACCATTCAGAACGCGCGCCAGGCTCACGAAGCGGCTGCGTTGCGCGTCCGGATTGCATTGGCGTCCGGTGACCTTGAGGCAGCTCGTCGATGGATGGCGGCCCGTGGCAGCGACGTGGCGAACACACCAGAGCGCGCGACCACACTCGAACTGCTTGTCTACGCGCGGTCGCTCATCGCCCATGGTGAAGCTGCCAACGCTTTGTCATTGCTCACACGGATGGGATCCGATGCCGAGCGAGATGAACGCGGGAACGACCTCATCCACATCAATGTGTTGCGGAGCCTGGCTCACCTGGACCTTGTCGAACTCGATCAGGCAACGTCAGTGTTGCAGCGTGCGCTCGAACTGGCCGAACCGGAAGGGTATGTTCGGGTCTTTCTGGACGAAGGCTGGCCAATGCACCGGCTGTTGACCGTCGCTCAGCGTCGGGGCGTTCAGGTCGCCTTGATCGAGCGACTCCTGTCGGCTACCGGTCAGGATCCGGCGGATGTCGACCGTGTCACGTGCCCTGAGCCTGTCCAGCGATTCACCGATCACGAGGTTCACGTCCTACGGCTGCTGTCGGTAGGGCTGACGCTCAACGAACTCGGCCATGAGTTGTCCAGTTCCGTGGATACGGTGAAGCACCTCATTTCCAATCTGTACGAAAAGCTTGGTGTGTCAAGTCGCGCTGAAGCGATAGACATCGCCCGCGGGTTGGGGATCCTGTCAGCCGGTATCATCAACAGGCCCACGAGAACCCAGGTGACGCCCGACTAGCCGGTTAATGGATACACCCCAAATCTGCACCCAACAGGTTGTTATCGCGAGTAACCCAGTTGGCTAATCTGCCTTGTAAACGACAGACAAGCCACCAGCGAACGCTTTGCGTCTGCTCCTGAATGGCCGCGTCGCCCGAAGCCCTGTCTGGGCCTGCTGGGCAGCGCGCATCTGGAGGCGCGATACCAGCGTCGGGTGGTGCGGAAGTCGAGAATCGAGCCGGTGGTGAGCGAGCGCGTCTATCGGCTGTCGGAGGTGAATGATGGGCCAACTACTGCAACCAACCGAAGTCGCACACGAGACAGCTGATGCGCCGGTTGTCCGCAGCCTCGGATTGATGGCGGAATACTCGATTGGGCAGGCGGAAACAGGCGAGTGGTTCGCGATTGGATCGGTGCGGAGTATATCGGCTGCTCGCTACCATCCTGCCTGGGTCATCGTTGGTACTGGCTCTTCTGCGAACGATGCCGTCGCAGCTCTACAGCTGCAACTGGATGGCGAAGCGCGCCACGTGACCGCGAGATCGTGACCTGGTGAAGCAGTCTCCACCCATCCCTCGCCCTCGTTGAACGATGCGGCCGAACGTTCCTCTCACACATCAGACTGCTCAACAACTTGCACCCTGCACTACGCCCCTGAGGCTGATTCGCTGTAGCCGCCCTGCGTCGTACGATCGCATCACAATCTGAGCATTGGTTCACGGTGTTTCGAGCACTGACGGTTGTATCCAACGTCAACGGATATGCCGTTGACGGAGTGCTCGAAATGCGATGGATTCACGCGTTGTGATTGGGCCGACCGGCTGCTGGCGTTCCGATTCGTGTCGCCAGTCTAGCCACACGTCATGCGTCCCGACGACCGGGGATGGGAGGAGGTTGTAGCATGCAGACGACTGACAAACAAGGCTGGATGCGACCGTATGTATTGCCGACGGTCGCCATGATTGTCGTCATCACGCTCGTCGTGCTGCTCTTCGACGAGTCCGTTTCAGGGTTTATCGCGGCCGTCATCTGCTGGGCGCTTGCGTTCATGACGGGATACTCCCTGCGGCCAGCGAATCCGTTTGTGACACCGTTTGTGCTGGTGATCCTCGGCGTCATCGCCAGTTACGTTGCCGCGGCAGCCGGAGACTACGATCCACCGGGCGGCATCTGGGTCTTCATCGGTCTGGTGATCATGGCAGGTTTTCCATTGGCGTTCCTGATCTGGATCGGTCGCGAGATCGGCTTGACCAGGGAAGAGATGAAACCGATGAAACACTGAACGAGGTCGCACGGCGGTCGGCATTGGCGGCCGCCGATACCCAGTGTGACGCTGCAACCAGCCTCGTCCCGGCCGCCGAGTCACGAACGACAGTACGCGTGGTCGTGGGAATCAGTCGAAACGACGGTCAGTCACCGTACTAGAAGGAGCGATCATGTCTGCCCAACAGTCCGACACGCCAGTTCTCGACCTGCTTAGTTCAATGACGCAAGCGTCGCTCGAAGCTTCAGGGCTCGATCCAGAGTCGTTGATGCTTGTGCGTTTCGCTGCGCTCATCGCGGTCGATGCTCCGCCATCGTCCTACCTGCTGAATCTCAGTATTGGCAGCGAAGTGGGCCTCGACGCGCAGCGTGCACGCGATGTGCTCGCAGCGGTCGCGCCAATCGTCGGCACGGCGCGAACGGCCTCGGCAATCGGAAACATCATGCGGTCACTGGGACTCGCGCTCGACCTGCTCGAACTCGAGGAGGAGGGGCTGTAAGGCGGGCACAACGATGGGTGACTACGTGCTCCGGCTCGAGTTGCGGCGCAACCTGGAGATCTGGCCGGTTGCCGGCAATGACGCCCTCAATGCGTTCGCAAGCTCAATCGGCTCCTAGGGTCTGCGAGCAGCAGCTCGAATGTGATCGCGCCGTGCCGAGCGGCGATTTGCCATCACGTCTGACCATTCGGGCCATGGGCGGCGATGGCGTCCCGGCTGTGGGCTTGTCGATGGAAATACGACCGTCAATTACACCGCCAGGACGCTGACCTGGTCTGTCCGCGAATCCATAGTGTAGATGCAGAAAGACGGTTCAGTCGTGATGCATCGCCGCTAGGCATGCCCTCGTGATCAGGGTTGTCATGCAGAGCGATGGCACTCGTATCTTGAGCACCCGAATGGAGGCGAGTCAATGACCGCAGCAGCAAAAGCCCCCGCAGCAGACGCTCCCGCAGTAAAAGCCCCCGCAGCAAAAGCTTCCGCAGCAAAGCTCCCGCAGGCGAAACGCAGCGCCAGCGATTGAGCGACGCCGACCTTGTATCGTTGATGGATTTGATCAAGAGCTCGAAGACGGTTGAACTCAAGCTCACGGTTCCAGACGACGCGCGCTACAAGACGCTGCAGTCGCTGGAGGTCGATCCGCTCGAAGCAGAGATCCGCCAGATTCTTTTCTTCGATACGCCTGATCTCGCGCTCAACCAGGCAGGCGTGGTCGTGCGCGCCCGTCGGGTTCAGGTCAAGGGCGGTGATACCGTTATCAAGCTCCGGCCGGTTGTGCCTGACAACCTCCCGAAAGGCATTCGTAACTTGCCGAACGTCGGTGTCGAGGTCGATGCGATGCCGGGAGGTTTCATCTGTTCGGCGTCTTACAAGGGCGTGACGACGGATTCCAACATCAAGGATGTCATCGCCGGGCAACTTCCGAGTCCGGAAGCTCTTTTCGAAGGAGCAACGGGCGTTTTACGCGGAGCATGCTCCTGCGGGTCTCTCGCTCGACAGCCTGTCACTCCTCGGCCCAATCACGATCTTCAAGCTGAAGTTCAATCCGAAGGGGTTCTCCCGGAAGATGGTCGCCGAACTGTGGAACTATCCGAGTGGCCAGCGCCTGCTCGAACTCTCCACGAAGTGTGCGCCAAACGAAACGTTCCAGGTCGTTGCCGAGGTGCGTGCGTTCCTGCACACCCATGGAATCGATACGGGAGGCGCTCAGCAGACCAAGACGAAGACCGCACTCGATTACTACTCGAAGCTGCTGAAATCATCGGCAGCGTAGCGTCTCAGCTGGGTCACGTCAGGCTGGCTGAACGTATTCGGGGTCTACCGGCCCGGTGCGTCTGTGGCGGTCACCCGCCAGCGAGGCTGACACCCGGGTTAAGCCGGCAGGTGGCTACCAATAACGATGGATGCGTCCTGGCTATCGCCGACACCGTCAGGGCTGCGCTTGGTGAACGAGGACGACCTCAGGGCGATGATCCTCCGACAGTGTCAACGTTGGCAGGCTAGTTGGACTTCGCATACGTACTGTCCCGATGATCGGGGCGACCAACAGGGAGGGTATCGACGTGCCACGATTGGGAATGAGACGCGCAGCAGCGGCACCGGGTCGTGCAGCGGCGGTTGCTCCAGGCGCGGGACCAGGGGCCGGCCCGGCGGCGCAGACGGGCTCTGCCTATCGCATGCGTGAACGACTGATGGCATTTGGGGACGACTTCTTCATCGAGACGGCTGCCGGCCGGCGCGCCTTCTGGGTGGACGGCAAGGCCCTGCGCGTGCGTGACACGCTGCATTTCAAGGATATGCAGGGCAACGAGATCTACCGCATCCAGGAAAAGATGATGCGAATCCGCGACTCGATGACGATCTATCGCGGGAATGATGTCGCCGCGAAGGTGCACAAGGCGCTGATCACTCCCTTACGAGATCGCTACACCGTCCAGATCCCTGGATCACCTGACATGTCAACGAAGGGCAACATCCTGCAGCACGAGTATCACATCGAGCGCAATAACATGCCGGTGGCTACGATCTCCAAGCGCTGGTTCCGCATTCGCGATACCTACGGCGTCGACATCGCACCAGGCCAGGACGACCTGCTCATCCTGGCCGTCACCGTCTGTATCGATGCGATGTCCCAGGTCGGCTAACGCGCTCAGAGCGGCGAGGCAGTACGTTGAAAGGGTGTCATGATGGAAGAATTCGGGCCGATTCAGCTAATTGTCATCGGATTTGACTCACTTGATCGCTTCAAGGGTGAGATTGCTCGCGAACTCGATACCGTCCGCAGCCGCGGAGTTATCCGATTGATTGATGGTCTGGGGGTGGCCAGAACATCATCCGGCGAGATCGTCGCCATCGAGGACAGCGACTTCACCGTCGATGAGTTTGCCAGTCTCGGTACGGCGATACGTGGACTGCTCGGGATGGATCAACTCGGAGACGGCGCAGCTGCGGATCAGGCCACCGACCGCGGACTTGGGTTAACGGCAGTCGATGTTCGCCGTGCGGCCGATGAGCTCGAACCCGGCACTGGGGCGTTGTTCCTGCTGATCGAGCACACCTGGGCATCTGGACTCAAGCATGCCGTGCGGAATGCCGGCGGCGTTCCGATCGTCCAGGGCTTCCTGACGCCCGAAGCTGTGATGATGGTCGGTGCTGAACTTCGCGCGATCATGGATGCCGAAACGACGATCGAGATCGCCGAGGCGGTGAAGGGCGCGGCTATTCTGGACGCGCTGATCACGATGGAAGAGGCAGCCGAGGCCGCCGACGAAGCACTGCGTGTCACGAGCGAGGTTGTCGACATAACGAATGCAATCCGCGCTCAAGCTGCGGCCGAGGCCGTTCGCGCACTGATCGTCGCTGAAATGATCGAAGATGCCGCAGCGCAGGAGGCCGCTGAGGTTCTGGTTGCCGCTGGCCTGATTGAGACCGCTGCGCTGGCGGAGGCTGAGCAAGTGGCGCTGGCGGCCCAGGCGGAGATGCAGGCGGCGACCGCCGACGCTGGAGCAGATGCGTAATCCCGGGGTGGTTGTCAGCAACGGTTGCTCACATGCATCACAAAGGCGAGCGCCCATCGCGTGCGGACACCGCTGTGCGTTGCGGATCGCGTCCAGCATCCGGCAAGGCCTTTCCTGCCAGAAGGACGTATCCGCGATGCATGCCGCCGCGTCTCCCAGCACTGTTCCGCTGACTGCCGTCCCACTGGATGACGACACCTACCAGGTCGTGCAATTCCTGACGCGGCTGGGCGTTGCGATGACCGCCGCCGGGGCATCGGTGACCGAGGTCCAGAACTCGCTGACACGGGCGGCCGACGCCTACGGGCTGAAGTCGCACATCACGGTGGGGCCGACGCTGATCCTTGTTCAGGTTCAGGGCCAGAACTCGATGTCGCTGCACATGTCCAGTGCGATGCAGCGCTCCCTGCGCCTCGACCAGGTAGCGGCCACCTGGCGCCTCGTCGAAGGCGCAATGTCTGGCACGGTCCCCCCGCCGCAAGGCCTTGAGCGTCTCACCGACATCTGGGACAGCCCCCCTCGCTATTCAGAATCGATCAGGCTGCTGGGCTACACGCTCATGGCAGTCGGTTTCGGTCTGTCGCTACACGCGTCAGCCGGAGTCTTGATCTCCTGCATCCTGCTGGGACTGTTCGTGGGTGAAATCCTGTTGCTGACGGAGGGCCATGACACGATTCGCACATTGCTACCAGTGATGACATCGCTGGGTGTCGGTCTGATCGTCTTCCTGGCCGTGGACTACGGCGTCGTGGATGGACCATTGCTCCTCCTGATCCCGCCATTGGTCTTCTTTCTTCCAGGCGCGATGCTGACGACCGGCATGATCGAGCTTACCTCCGGCGACATTGTCTCCGGATCGAGTCGCCTCGTGGCGGGCATGGTGCAATTGGTCCTGCTACTGTTCGGATTGCTCATCGCGGCAGCGATTGTGGGGCTGCCCACAGCAGAAGCTTTTTCCACCGTCGGTTCGACCACCTTCTGGAGCTGGGGACCGTGGGTCGGCACGTTCGTCTACGGCATCGGCATTTATCTCCACCGCACGGCGCCGACCGGGTCGTTGCCCTGGTTAATACTGGTGCTCGTGGTCGCCCTGGCTGGACAGACTGCCGGAAGCGAAGTCGCCGGTGGCTACCTCGGCGGCTTCTTCGGCGCGTTAGCCATGACGCCGGTTGCCTACGCGATCCAACGCTGGCCGAGCGCGCCCCCGGCGATGGTCAGTATCCTGCCCGCGTACTGGTTGCTTGTGCCAGGGGCGCTGGGGCTGATGAAGCTGACCGAACTGGTCAGCGAGCCTGGCCGGGCAACGATCAACGATATCGGCAAGACCATCTACACCCTGATCGCTATCGCCCTTGGTGTGACCGTCGGACAGTCGATCTATCCCTCGCTTGCACGGTGGTTGTCTCGCTCATTTCGCCTGATCTCGGGTGGCCGTGCCCAGCCGGACTCCTCAGGTGATGGTTCCGGGTCAGCGCGAGGCACGTGACGCGCCTGAGCAGGTCAATCGTGCACCAACCTCCCGCTCAGTTGCACGCTCACGTGATTGTTTATTTGCCAGCGACCCGGCACAGGCTGAATCGAATTCGCGGACTATTCATGCGTCAAGCATGGAGTAGCTGAGCCTGCCTCTAGGGCTGGGTCGTAGCCGGCACCGCCTCGTGGACACCCTCTTCGTGCCTGAAGATGGCGTCGAGGATGACTGAGACGACTGTGATGCCGATGATCGCGATGAAGCTTCCAAGATCGTTCTGAACGATGTCGACGGCGAAGAATCCGAGCACGATCGCCGTCACCCCGATGGCGAGCAGGACGATCACGGTGTTGCTCCCGGTCTCGGCGCGGCGTTGGTAGCCGGCCGCGCCGACCAGCACGAAGACGATCATCGAGACGGCGCTGCCGACCGAGGCGATGGACGAGAGATCGACGAGGTTCGCGACGACCAGAACGAGCAGCGTCGTGATGATCAGCCCGGACTTCGGGCCGAATCGCGATTTGGCGCCGAAGAACTCGGGGAAGAGTCCCTCGCCGGCGAGCATGTTGGTCAGGTTCGACGACGCGTACAGGGTCGCGTTGGTCGCGCCCGGCGGTCGAGAGCAGCGCCACGATCGCCATGATCACGAAGCCCGCGTCCCCGAGTGTCGGCCGCGCCGCCTCGGCGATCGCGGTCTCCCCGTACTCGATCACCTCGGCGACGGTCAGCGTCCCGAACACGCCGATCGCGATCAGCACGTAGACCACTCCCGTGATCCCGAGTGCGAGGTAGGTCGCCCGGGGAATGTCGCGGCGCGGGTTGCGCAGGTCACCGCCAGTGAAGGTGATCACATTGAAACCGAGGTAGGCGAAGAACGTGAGCGCGACGCTGGCGATGATCTTCGAGAAGGACGGGTAGCCGCTGAATGCGAGCAGATCCGTGTCGATGTTCGGGAGGGTCACGCTGATGAAGACGGCGAAGACGGCGAGGACGACGAAGACGATCGCGGACTGCGCGGCGGCGACGACCTTGGCGCCGATCAGGTTGACAGCGAGCATGACGAGAAGCAGCGCCGTGATGAAGAGGTTGTTCCAGGCGCTGCTCGCATCCTGCCCAACGAAGAGCGAGGTCGCGTAGCCGCCGAACGAGACGGCAACCATCGCGGTGACGATCACGATCGCGGCGATGTAGCCGAGCCACGAAGCGACGCCGACCAGCCGTCCTACCCCGAAGCCTTTGATGAGATAGGTGATCAGCCCACCAGAGGAGGGATACGTCATTCCCAACTTCGCGCAGACGTAGCCGAGGAGCCCTGCGACCACGCCGCCGATCAGGAACGAGATCCAGACGCCCGCGCCTGCGACGGCGCCGGCCTCGCCGAGGAGGGCGAAGATGCCGGCGCCGATCATCGAGCCGATTCCCAGCACGGTCGCGCCGCGCAAGGTCAGTGTCCTGGACGGTTCGTCCGCCGGTGGCTCGTCCGAGCCTGTCGTCGCTGGATGCTCCATCCCGCACGCTCCTTAGGCCCGAGGGACCGCTGACGTGTTAGGCCCGCGGCGGCTGGGTGTTGCGAGCGATCTCAATCGAGGCCTGCGCGACTCGAAATAGCACGATCGCGATTTCGAGCCAGATCCGCATGATGACCGCGACGACCATGAGCCAGACGGGGGCCCAGATCAACGCCCAGATTCCCGCCCAGATGCCGCTCTCGAAGAAGGCGACGACGACGGCGCCGACTGCAATGATCAGCGCTATCACCAGGCCAAGGATAAAGACGGCCCGGACGAGCAACGGCGTGATAAACGTTGTGAACGACAAGTCGAACAGGCGTCCCAGGAAGTTTCCAGATGTCTCGACCGGGATGTCATCATAGGTTCCACGGCTCATTGTGGCAGATGAGTTGGCCATCGTAGCTTCCCTTTCAATCAACGGGCAACGCCGTGCAAACGCTCATTCCAAGAGGGCGACGTCACCGCCGCTGGTCAACAACAGCTCCTGGCGATGCGCCAGGTCGTTAGCGGTCCACCTGCACTGAGACGTGCGTCTTCGCCACCGCTTCTGACCTCCCCTGGTCCTCCACACACTGAGGCTGTGTCCGGCGCTGCCATCTCCACATGTTCGGCATGGCGAAGGCCGATAGCCGTGCGC
The DNA here is from genome assembly GCA_963763325.1 of uncultured Chloroflexia bacterium. GTDB lineage: Bacteria > Chloroflexota > Chloroflexia > Thermomicrobiales > CFX8 > JBBECJ01. The sequence continues at coordinate 216,148 of CAVXOL010000002.1, read as the reverse complement.
TTCCGATGTTGACAGCGTAGTCCGTCGATTGGGGCATAGAATCGGCTTGCAGGTGTATTTCGCGGTCGTAGTCGCGGCGCGCTGAGGTCACCGCTACTCGTGGTCAACTGGCGCCTCAACCGCCGCTTCCTGGATCGGTAACGGTACGTCATGTGCTCCATCAACGGGCTGGTCAACCGGTAGTTGTCCGTTGGCAGCAGCGCGGGTTTCGTCCCACAGGTCGCGGACCAGAAGAACCTGGCTGATATCGTCGGCGCTGCCGATCTGGAGGACGGCGCGCGAGTTGCCGGCCAGCGCCCGGGCCACATCCAGGCGGGCCAGGCTCACGTCAAACCGAACTGCTTCAGGATACGCACGCAGCCGTTCGTCAAGCCTTGCAAGGCGAATCGCTTCGGCTTGTGCTTCGAGCTCGACCACCCGCTGACGATGCTCAATATCCTGTAACTCACTCTCGTGCTCGTCCTGCAGACGCTGCACGCGCGCGAGAAGCTGCTGCCGGGTAAGCGTGTCCGAGTCCCGTTGAAATCGTTCTGCAAGTGCATGTCGCTCGACTTGTTCAGACAGCTGCAGGATCGCGAGCTGACGACTCTCCTCGGAGCGCATGAATTCGGTTGGAGGCCGGGCGTAGGTGATCTTGATCTTCTGGATCTTGACGCCGTACGGTGAGATATCCGGGTCGATCGCGGCGCGCAGCTCGTCGGTATCCTGCTGTGCAATGTTGAACACATCGGACACAGTGATACGGCGGATCATCGAGCGCATGGCCTCCTGGCAGGCGGCCTGCAGGACGTGGTCGAAGTCGTCGGTTGAGATCGCGTACACGAAGCGGTAGGGGTCGTCGATTGAGAATGTCAGCAGCGCGTCGACGTTGACACGAACCGTGTCCCGGGTTGGCGCCTCGATGACCGGAATGTCGAAAGGGATTTCCCGGCCGGTGACAACGTGGGAAACGGTGATCCACGGAGGAATGACGTGGCTGCCACCGCCAACAGTTCGGGCGTAGCGACCGCCGCGAGAAAGCAACCCGTTTGTCCCCTCGGGAATGCGGACGATGAACGAGCGGAAGACTCCAAGCACGATCAGCAGGATCGCCAAGCCGGCACCGGGAATGGATGTCCAACCCGGAAGAAACCACAAGCTCGCGACGATCGAGGCAATCAACAGTCCTACACCATACGCGACCAAATCGTTGCGGATTCGGTTTGGCCGGGTTGGCACGATCACGATCGGGATTCGCCCGCTGGCATCGCGAGCAGAGAATGCGTCGCCAGCGTCGTCCAACGAGACCCTGACCTGTCCGAGTTGAAATGCTTCGGGCGATGCAGAGATCACATTCGTATCCGTTGCCATGTCGATCAATCTCCTGCGGCCCGCTCAACCGGCTCAAGAGGTGAGGGGGCATGAGCAGCGCCAACTCGTTGGTACACGAGCGGTAACGCGCGTGTGGGTGGGATCGCGTGCGCCGTCGCTGTCGATAGTTCACCTGGGAGCACGCCGGCTGGACGAGGCGGATCACTGAGGCGTCCGTAGGTGTAGCGGAACAGATCGCGCACGATTGCGACAAGCGGCGCGGCGAAGATAGCCCAGATCAGACCGAATTGACTCAGCGCGACCAGAACGACGATAAGGATCGCGGGGTGTACGTCGATCACGCGACGCTCGATGCGTGAGGCAACGAACTGGCGTACGAGCAGGCGCACGACGACGACGACGACCACAGCAGCAATCGCGGATTCGGGCGAGCCGCGCAGCGTTATCAGAAAGACCGACAGTGTACTCAAGATCGGTCCGATCGTCGGGACCAGTTCGAGAATCCCCACGAGCAGGGCCAATGCGACCGGGTAGCGAATACCTTCGGCTCCGGCAGCGTCGAGCGTCCAGAGTCCCGCGAACGTGCCGACACCGATCGTGATGGCGATCATGCTTAGCCCACGGATGTACGCGCCGAGCGTTCGGTCGAGGATGCGTGCGACTGCCCAGAAATCAGCTTCCAGCCAGTCAGGCAGACGTTGGTTGATGGCGTCTCGAGCGCGCCCCTGGTCGCGGAGTGCCAACAGGATCCAGACAGGCAGGACGAGTAAGCCGAGGAAGACACCGATCGTATTGACCGCTCCCATCACAATGTCGATGGCCAGGCCATCGACACCGGAGACGTAGTTGACGAACCGCTCGCGGATTGACAGGAAGGTGTCCAACGCTCTGGTTCGAACGAAGATGCGGATCGGCTCCGGCCAACTGTCCATCGACTGGTCGAGTTCCTGGATGCGAACGCGAATCTCTTCGCCGGTCGGCAGCGAGCGATAGGTGCCGTAGAGCTCGATCGCCAGTACGCGCAGGATGAGGGCCGGTATCGCGATCAGGAGCACAATGACCATGCCGGTCGCCAGTAGCGCCGCCGGGAGGCGAGGCATGACTCGGTTGAGTGTATTGACAAGCGGCAGGACCGCGTAGGCAATCGCGGCACCGATGAGGAAGGGTGCAACGGCGGGCCAGGTGGCCCATGTGAGCCAGATCGGGGCCGCGATGGCGGCGCTCGCGAGCAGGATGCGCGCCAGTGCGCTGGGCGTCAGCGTCTTCAGGCGGTCACCGAGCCGATGCCATTGCTGTGCCGCGTGATGTTGTGCAGCGACGATCCGCGTGTCTGGAGGTTGGGGCGGCAAGTTGCCTTGACCGTCTCTCATGACTGCTGACCCCCTCCAGCCGAATGGGTGAGAATGCGGAACGGCAGCGCGAGCCTCGTAATCGCGACGTCGATGGTCGCCAGCAGGACGAGGAGCGGTCACTCATCGACGGGGGCGCTGCATGCAGTGATGATGGCTGAGAACGGACCGCGTCGCATCCACCGACGGTCGTAGCAGTCGGTCGTAACCGTGCTTCGTGCGACACCACTCGCCGTGTCAGTGCTCATTTGGTCGAGTGTTCAGCCTATTCGAGTGTAGTCAGAAGGATCGCCAGCATGAAGCCCAGAACGGTGACGATCCCGACCAGCTTACCCCCTTCCTCAAAGGCTTCGGGCATCATCGTGCTGGCCAACATCGTGAGAACGGCTCCGCCGGCAAACGCGAGAACCAGCGCACCGTTACGCTCCTCCATCCGTGAGAAGACCAGGTAACCCAGACCGGCAGAGCATGCCGAGGTAACCGCGATGATGAATCCCCAGAGTACCGCTTCACCCACTGTCGAGGCAGACCTTCCTCACTGGATTTCGCGCCGTGCCGACACGTTCACGCGCCGGCACAGCTCCGCAATCGACGGTAGGAAGGTAATCGCGGCTGGCAGGGTGAGACACGTTCCCCGGGCTGGTCCACGCGGTCTGGCGCGTTACTGAGCGAGCTCTCGACCGTGGACAGCGAGTGCCCAGATGACAATCACGTCGAGCGCGATGATCAACAGTGACCAGACCGGGTAGTAGGGGATGTACATGAAGTTCTCGATGGCGCTGAGCGCGGCGACCGTGATACCGACGATAATGGCCCATGTGCTGCCCTGCAAGAGAAACACGCCAGCGGTCGCGACGACGATTCCGATGATGAGATGGGCCCAGCCCCAGGCAGTGACATCGAATTCGAACAGGTAGTTGGGTGTCACAATGTAGAACTGATCCTCGAAAAGCGCCACGAGCCCATTGATCGCCTGGAACGTGCCGATCATGATCAGCATGATGGCCGCGAATACGACAAAGCCCGTAGCCCAGCGTGTTTCCTGCATGATTTTGTGTCCTCGCAGTTGAACGATGGCGTTCGCGGAAAGCCGACAGGAACAGATTAGCGATCTTTGCGCTCCGAGGAGACGAACCCGACGGTGTATTCGCGGGTCGTACCTGTCCGTAGACCCGAGCGAAGGACCGACCATCTCCCGACGTGCAGCGTCCTTTACCAGCACTCTCGCTGCCTGCCAACGGTCGCTAGGTTTGCGGATCCGTCGGTGCCACGATCGGTGAGGTCTGCTGGCTCGTGTTGGCAGCAACGACGGTTGTCGTGCCGGAACCGGTCCCAGCCGCACCTGATTGGCGGGAACTGTCAGGCGGCACGAGTGGCTGGTTACTGACACGAGGTGTCGGGATCACGAAGATGTTTGCCAGGAAGCCGGTCAGCGTTGTGAACAAACCAACACCAACAATGAGGATGAAGACACCGACGATCCGCCCGAGTGCCGTCGTCGGATAGAGGTCGCCATAGCCAACGGTTGAGATCGTCACCATGATGTACCAGAGCGCGTCTGACGAGGTCCGGATGTTGGCGTCGGCGGAGCGCGACTCACTTACAAGCATCGCCATGCTGCCGAATTCGATGACGTAGATTGCGATCAGCGTGACGAGCAACAGCGAACCTTGAGCGCGGTTTGCAAAGATCTGTCTCGCGACTGGCCGCACACCACCGTAATCTCTTAGTCGGTGGAGTGCTCGTCCCACACGGACAATTCGCACGACTCGCAATCCGGGAATACAGCCGATCAGGTCGATCCAGCCATAGCCATGAAGTACATAGGATCGGCGGTTGGTTGCGTTCGACAGGCGTCGCAGGAAGTCGCCGGCGAATATAGCAGTGATCGCGACTTCGACCGTCAGCGCTATCTCACCGACTTCCTCTAATTGAGCGATCGCGATGATGGCGAGGTTGCTGAGCGAGAGGATTGTGAGCCCGAGCATGAACACTTCCCAGCGGGTGGACAGTCGCACTTCTGCCGCGCTGGAAGGAGGAAGGTGCGTTATTGGCACGCCATCAACTGCCATATTGCCGTCTCCTCGGATTGCAGTGTCTAATGCTCAGAATCAGGATCTACGTTCCTCGATCGTTGGCAGTTTGCCAACGGCTGGCGAGACGGCGATCCGCTCCGTCTCTCGCGCTAGTGAAATGCCGCCTTGATGCCGACCGCGATCGCGCCGATGGCGACCAGAATCAGGCCGCTGACGATCCGGCGGAGCCAATGCTCGTGAAGCATGGTTCCCACACGCCAGCCGTAGCTGAACAGCAGCATGAACGCGACAACCTGCGCCAGCGATATCGCCCGTTCGACAGACATCAGGCCAAACGCTGATGCTATCAGCAAGAGTGTTGGGGCCTGTGCACCGACGAGAACCGGAGCAACCTCATGCCGAATTTCGCGCAGGTCTCCCAGCGTGAGGCCTCGCTCCTGTGCGAGCATGATGGCGATCGATTCTGAGTACGCATCTACCAGCGCGACAGCGACGGTCGTTCCGAACAGAAAGACGGCGCCGCTCCAGGCTGACGGCGGGTGGGCTTCAAGGACTTGCAACACCGCCAGGACCGTGATCACGCCGTAGATGGCCTTCGACACCGGCGTGTGGCGGATATCCTGTTCCGGCGGCGTTGCGCCTTCTCTCAGTTCCTGCTCGGTCACGTTGCTGCTTGTCATGCTCAGTCCCTGAACAGCGGTCGTGCCGCGCTGCGGCTTCCGACGGTGGCATGCTCGGTCAACTTGAACAGCGTCCGCCCAAGTGATCGTGGTGCGATCGTGTTGAAGCGTACGGATCGACGACGGCGGGGAAGAACCATCCCGCGGTTGCACTTATCGGTTGTATACGCGCAACCGGCGACCGTCATGCGTCTTCCGGCCCTTCATCGTGCAGATTCGGGAGGTCTTCCCGATAGCCCGCGCGAAACGCAGCCACTTCCGCACCAATGACGAAGACCTGTCCGACGAGGTAGAGCCAGAGGAGCAGCAGCAGGACGAAGGCGAGCATGCTCCCGTACAGGTTGTAACCGCCGGTCAATTCCACATACAGCGGGAAGCCCTGTGCCAGCAACACCATGAGCACCGCTCCTACCACAGCCCCCTCGGCCGAGTAGCGAAGCCCTGGTCCGTGCTCCGGGATCCACCAGTACGCGACAAGCATCAGCCCGAACGAGACCATGAACGACAGCAGGTAGCCGATGAACGATTCCAGCGTCGTTGGGTTGATCTCAGTGACCTCCTCAATCGGGAGTACCAGCGCCGCGGTCGCAACGGCCGACAGGAGCGTCGCGATCAGCAACAGTGCCGGTATCATCGGCATCATCAGGAGCGCAAAAAGGCGGCGTTTTGCATATGGCTGCCGCTCGACGCGGAAGATCCGCGCGCAGGCTCGGTCGATGGCTGTGTAGAGCTTGGTTCCGCCGAACAAGAAGGTGATGATGGCAACGATACCTAGACTGGTTAGATTATCGGCCCCCGACCCGACGATCTGTTCGACGGGTTCGGCAATCGCGGGAGGAATGTCGTCGGCAAGCACGCCAGGTAGCGCGTCCTTGACGACGTTGATTTGCAGGAAGAGCGTCGAGACCAGGAACGTGATGACGAGAATCGGCATCAGCGAAAACATTGCGGCAAACGCGATGATCGACGCCAGGCCATCAGCATCGTCGTCCAGATAATTGCGCACGAGAACTACCATCCAGAAGTGGCGGTAGCGCTGAAATGTGCGTCTGCCTTGTTTAATCGTATCCATGCAGTCATCGCGCTCGCTAGCGACCCGGATTGGTGTCCTGGCTGACTCCGGTGTCGTCATCGGTCGGTACCTGGTCGTCATCATCCGCGGCAAGGACATCAAGTGCATCGCGGACGGCAAGTTGTCCCTGGTCGAGCGACCGGTAGCTGTAAAGCAGCAGTGCGATGACGACCGAGACGGCAACAATTGGTGCGACGATCATGACCACCTGCGGGCCGGTAATGCTGGCGATGGCGCCGACCGCGAGCACCGTCACCAGGATCAGGGCGTTCTCCTGCGTCTCCTCCAGACCAAAGACGGCGCCCTGGCGGACCAGTGGAACTCGACGGTTGATGAAGTTGGCAATGGCCGCACCGGATGCGGTCGAGCCGAAGTTCATCGGGATTGCAATCACCGAGGCAGCCAGCACCTTGTCGTCGATCGTGACCCCGAACAGCTCAAGGAGCCGCAACGGGCTGATCGGCGCCAGGAATGGTGCCACCAGGTCGATAAATCCGAACATCGCCATACTGATCGACATGCAGATGAGTGAGACGATGGCCAGCCGGCGCTCACCCCAGCGGTTGATGAGTGGTGGGGCGAGAAACGTGCCGATCAGAAAGCCGATTCCGGCAGGAGCGAAGATGTAGATGCTGTTTGCGGGATCGGAGTCGAGCACTTCCTTGACGTACAGCGGGATGAGCGTATTGAAGGATTCAAAGAGTGCGACGACGATCGCCCCGCTCAGAATCATCGTCGCGATTGCTCGATGGTCGATGATCCACCGCGCCGTCGTCCGAAGCGAGAGCGCCGTCGGCCGCCAATCGATTGCGCTTAGAGCCTTGGACACTGGCGTTGACGTTTTCTCACGTGCTATCGCCAGCGATCGAATCGATCCAAATGCGTACAGACCGCCGCTCACGTAGAGGACGGTCTCGATCCCGGAGAGTTTGATCAGGAATGGCGCCAGAAACGCTGAGCCGAATCCCGACGCGATTGAACCGATCACCGAAACGAGCGCGCTCGTCACTGCCAGTTCCCGCGTCGTCGCCACGATCGCAACGGTCGCCTTCAGGCCTGGGGAGACAACCTGCATGATCAGGCTTGAGAGGAACAGCAGCAGCATCAGATCGCCGGCGCTCGTGCCGAGCAGGGACGGAATAGCAAAGCACAGTGCGGCAAGGACCCCCTGGCCGACGGCCAGTGCGACGCGCTTGGAGAGCGAGTCCGCGACGGTCCCGCCCTGAACGCCGAACAGGAGCGCTGCCAGGTACGACGATGCACTGACCAGCGAGATCTGGAACTGGGTCGCTCCGATCTGGCCGAGATGAACCATCGCACCGTACGAGACCGTCGACATGGCCATCTTGTTCGCCGCCCGGGACGCGGCCAGGACGCGTACCTCGGGATGCCTGAGGACCGTTCGATAGCCGACGGTCGACGTCTCCCCGGGCTCGACAGCCGCGTCAGTTGCCGCGACCGCTACTGGATCGAGCGCTGGGTCTTGCGCCATCGGCATGGTCCTTTATGACGCCCGGCTGGCGCGCATACTCGATGGGCGAGCAAGCGTCGCCAGTTGCCGCGATCTCCGCGAGCCGGCAACAACGATCAACGTATGGACCGCTGGTTACTCGCCGGACGACCGCGCCGGCGTCGCGCGTGCCTCGTCGCCAGTGAGGTTGACGCGCACGTAGTTGGTTCCGACGCCTGCGACCTGCTCAATCTGGAAGTAGTGGTGTGTTTGACGGAATCGATGGCCGCCCCGTACGGTGAAGCCGGTAATGATGGCGTCCTGATCAAACTCGATGTCCTCGAGTTCACCGATCTTCTCGAAGTCCTTGTCCTGGACATCCATCCCTTTGGAGACGATAACAACGTTGTCGGGCAGCGTTGTGTATTGCGTCGATGAGCTGGATATCGTCCGGTCTGGGCCACCAATCGGAGCACCGAGGGCCTGGGTCCAACTGAACTCACCTCTCGCTGATTGCGGGGTGTAGTCGACAGCATAGAACTCGCGCAGGCCAGCCACTTCCTGTTCGGTCACGGTGAGGTGGACGTTCCCTTCCGCATCGACATGGTCGACCAGAGTGCGGTCGATGATGTGATGCTTCGGATCGATACGTCCGTGCTTCGCAACCAACTGGATGATCTGCCGCTTACCGGGATCAATAACCAGTTGCTCGATACTACCGACGTTGACGACGTGCCTGTCCAGCACGGTTGCACCAAGTCTGACCTGCATAGTGTGTTCCTCCACAAGCCATATTCCGGCGGGGCCGCGTTGCTCGCGCCGCATGCCCGAAGCCTGGTGGCGAGCCTCCGTCAGTTTCGATTCTTGTGCTTCAGGATGGCCACGGCATCAACCGGGAGTCGCAAAGGACAGGTGTAGTTCGCTTGAAGCCACCGTCAGTGAGCGACTAAATCGGCTGCTGCTGTGCCTCAGCTATCACGTATCGCGCACGTCTGTGCGTTTTTCGCATGCATTCCCTCCGGATCGCTAGCTCGGCGACTCGAAGACGCGGAATGCGGAGACCGTCAAGCGGAAGTTGGCAGTCGTGTAGAGCCCAGGAATTCGTCCCTGACCAACCCGCTCGTCGGTTATCTGAGCGATCGGAGTCCCGTCGATGATGACGCGGACCGTGTTCGAATTGAATTCGACGCGGTAGAGGTGTTGATCGCTGTCCTCCTGCATCTGGCCGGCCATGATCACCTGGCGTTGGCCGGCTTCGTCGACAACGGAAAGTTCCCATCCCTGCGCACATCGGCTGAACAGTACGCCTGTCGGAAACGTCCCGGTTATGGTGACGTCAGTTGATGGGCTGAGGAAGATGCCTCCGCCGTTATCGCAGGTTGCCGGGTCCTGACCGAGGGCAGCCGTCAATTCGATCTCGACCGCGAATGCTGGAGTTGCTGGCTGATATGGCGCCAGTGCATTACCGGGAGCACCAGCCTCCAGAATGAGCGCTGCATTCTCGATGAGCCAGCCCTGCGGCAGTACCCATTCGCCAGCGCCAGCGGACCAGTCGGCGACGTACGCCTCCGTCCATTGCACGCCGGCCGCCGTTGGGGGGACTGTCGGTGGCGGCGTTGCGGTCGGAGGTTCGGTCGGTGTTTGTGTTGGTTCCGGCGTTGCTGTCGGCTCAGGCGTTGCCGTTGGTTCTGGCGTAGGGGTCGGTGGCTCTGGCGTTGGTGTCGGTTCGCTGGTCGGTGCCAGGGTGGCTGTTTGTTGCTCGGCCGGCGCGGTGGCAGTCTGAGCGGCATCTGCACTGGTTGAGCTGGCCGAGGCAGTCGGCTCGCAATCCAGTTCGGCAACTGCCTGCGCCTGCGCCGCGTCCAGCGCAGCCAGTTCATCGGCGACTTCCTCGGCTGCTTCCTCGCTGGTAGCGTCGGAGGGCACTCCGTCGGTTGCTTCCTCGAGATCGTCCGCGGCGTCCTGAATGTCATCGTCAACAGCTTCGTCATAGTCTTCGGAGGCCTGGTTGACTGCGTCCAGCGCCTCGCGGATGTCGGCGATGCTGTCACGCAGCTCACCTGCGTAATCGGCTCCAGTCAGGCTGTTGAGAACAGCGATCTCATTTTCCAGCACGGCCAGTTCAGCACAGAGCTGGCCCCGGGCATCTTCCGTCGTCGTATCGTCGTCATCCCCGCCACAGGCCGCAAGCAGGATTGTGGCGATTATGAGGCAGGTTACTGAAATTAGTCGCAGCATGCGTCAGCCTCCACATCATCGGGTACCGGGGGCTTCGCACAGGCAAAGTGTCCTGAACGCTCAGCGATCGTCATTGCCAGGCATCCAAACAGGAAGCGGCGTCAACAATGTAGATACGCCGCCGGTGCGAGGCATGCGCCGTTTGGTTGTAATTGCGGTCGTAGTCCTTGCATGGGGGTGGAGCCGAACGACTTGGCCGGGTCGCAGCTCAGCTCCTACACCTACCAAATACATCCAGGGGATGGTGCCGGGCGACTCAACCTGCACGCTATCGTGATTTCCAACGATCGATTGACGGGGATTGCGCGCGCCGCGATTGCGCCAGCTAGAAAGCCCACCAGGGCTGACTCCACGGAGCCAGCAATCGGGACGACGACCGTCGCCCGAACTTGGGTCTGGTTCGTGGTGCGCGGGTTCATGTGGGGGGAGTCCTGTCGGCGGACCAGCCCGACCCCCACGGGAACCGCATCTACGCGGGTGATCGTAGAAGCAACCGCCAGCAAGCTCGACGAGCCATTCAGGCCGGAACGCCGGCCAGGCGATCACCCCACTGATGGAGGCACCCATTGACTGACAGCGTCTTCTACTCACGGGGGAATCGCGCGGGTATTGGCCGGCGAATGGCGGCGCTTGCGATCGACACGCTGATCGTCGCGGTTGTGGTCGTCCCGATCGGTTACGTGATCCAGCGGGTGCTGGAAGATCTCACCAACGACGGCGTCGGCTGGATGTCCGCGAGTAGTCTGTCGATGCTGCTCTACCTCGCGTACTTCACGCTCCTCGAAGGACAGAGTGGCGCTACCGTCGGTAAGCGGATGTTGTCGCTTCGCGTGCAGCGGCTGCACGGCGGTCAATGCACTATGCGGGAGTCGCTGATCCGCAACTCGTTGCGAGTCATCGATGGGTTCCCATTCTTCTTTGCTCCGGGTGTACCACCGCTGTACCTGGCTGGCGGCGTGTTCATCATGTACTCGCCGCATCGCCAGCGAATTGGCGATTGGGCTGCCGACACGGTCGTTGTGCTGTCACGCGCGAGTGAACCCGCTCGGCAACCTGCGCCCTCGTCAAAACAGCCAGCGCGAGCGTCGGGACGCAAACGCCGGCGCACGTGATCGGCGCTCGTGCGGCGCGCATTGCGACCGTCAATTGGAACTGGGCGGTTGACAGCGACCGCGCACCGATACCTCAGAATGTGGCGGTGACACGCAATACCTGTCGAGGACAGTCCCTGTAAGAGCGATGTCCTCGGTGGGCGAATGTGCAAGCGAGACTTGCTCGAAAGGTCGGCACCATGGACAAGAGCGTCCATCTCATGGCAGGCGTCTACGCGGATCGCGAGCGCGCCAAAGTCATCCTCGACATGCTTGAGTCGATGCATCGCGAGGGAACGATTACGCTCGTCGATGCGGCGATGCTGACCAAGAATGAGAAGGGCAAGCTCGAAGTCGAAGAGACGGCCGAGCTCACTGGGCGAGACGGTGCCAGACGCGGCGCCGTTATTCTCGGTATCGTCGGTCTGATCTACCCACCGAGCCTGATCGCGACCGTGATCGCGGGCGGCGGCATCGGCGCTCTGGCCGGCAAGCTGCGCGACACCGGTATCAAGAAGGGCCAGATGCGCGACATCGCGGCCAAGCTCGATGGGGATCAGGCTGCCGTCATGGCCCTGTCCGAGTCCGCATCGGTGCTGGCCATCGAGCAGTCACTCAAGGGCTATGAGGGTGAACTGCTGACTCAGGAACTTGGCCCTGAACTGTCGGCCGATGTCGCGGCGCTATCACAGGAGTAGCCGACACTATCCGAGATAGCCACGATCACGAGGAGGACTTGATGCGCTGGCTGTTGATTGCCGCCATCGCGCTGACCGTCGCGTGCGGTGAAGACGAAGGCGCAAATTCGTCGGACGCGACTGCCGAAATGGTGGATCAGGCCGCAGAGGTTGCAACGAGAGGTCTGACCGCCGCGATCAGCGGGGATTGGGGCGCCGTCTACGACGATCTGCACCCTGCCCAGCAGGCTGTCGTCAATCGGGATAAGTTCGTGGAATGTCGCTCTCAGGTAACGGCGCCACCGTACGCGATCACCGTGACGCAGGTCGGACACGATACGATGACGGCACCAGAGATTTACGACCGCAGTTCGTGGGCCGTCCTGTACGACCTGCAACTCGAAGGCCATGAGACAATCTCATCCCGCGTACACATCTACGATGAAGACGGTCAAATGTCCTGGTATATGGATCAGGAGAACATGGATGCCCTCCGCGCCGGACGCTGCGACATCGATCCAAAGCTCGCGTCCAACTTCGCGTTGACGATCGCCAACGCCGAGATTGCCGGTGACTGGGCAACCGCCTATGATGGCCTCCATCCGTACCAGCAGGCGGTAGTCCCGCGCGATCTGTTCCTTGAGTGCCGGGCGACGGACAGCGTCCAGGCCACCCAGGTGTCCGAGTACGGCGTTGTGATGGAGACCTTCGGGGCTCCGGAGGTGCCGGAGACTGAATCCTACGCCGTGACGCTCAAGGGCGTGCTCGCCGATCAGTCAACGACCTATGGGACGTATCACATCTTCGATGTTGACGATCGGTTTGGCTGGGTTCTTGGCGAGCTGTCGATGGCTGCCTTCCAGGCAGGCCGCTGCGACTGAGACCGGACGGTCATCAGTAGGAGACAGCGCGTGCCTCCCGCTGATGACGCCGCTCGTGTATTGTGAGGAGGACCAGATGCACCGACGCTGGCTGCCCATCGTACTCATGGTGCTTGCCGTCGTGGCCATCGCCGGTTGTGGCAGCGATGATGACGACGATACTGACAGCAACGCGCCAACAGCAACGACCGCTGCGGCCGGGGCGACCAGTGCGTCTGGTGTGACAACGGAAGGAACCTTCACCGCCGAGGAGCTTGAAGTGTGGGGCCAGGATCTGGTCACGGCGATCGCGACCGGCGACAGCGCCGCGTTGACCTCGTTGCTGACCGGCATCGTGCCTCAGGAACGGATCGACGAGATCGCGGCCTGCAAGCCGGATGACTTCTCGGCCGATAACATCTTCGTCACCGTCATTGTCGACCCGCCGACGATGAGGATTGAAGGCACGGTTGACGTCACGAGCGGCGGGAACACCGAGACGAAGGTCGTCCTCTGGAACACCGAGCTCACGGAAGTGTCCGAAGGCGTCTACACCCTCAGCTCGCTGCCGTCAGGGTGCCCGTTTGTATTCCAGTAGGTCCGACAGGACGTATGACGGCGATCATCCCAGCATGGTGAACGGGACAACCTGACGCCTGCCGATGCTCAGTTCACCCTGGGCATCGGCGCGACTGCGCGGTGCTCGACCGCTTCCGGGGCGTTCTCCCGCGAGGCAAGCTCGATTATGTTTGTGCTTGACCTTCCAGCGTCTCTCGCAGCGCGGCTTCGACTTCCGGCTTGAGCGTCGTCTGGTAGACGTGGCCGTGGCGTCCTTGCAGTGCTTCCAGCACCGCATCCGGATCGCCGGAGGAGACGATCAGGAAAAGCGCCGATTGCCCTGGCTGCAGCGTCTCAGTTACTTCCTTGACGAGTGCGGATTCAACCCCGGTGTTGAGTTTCGAACCGACCCATGCGCCAACGGCAACACCAGCGATCTGTCCGACGACCGGAACCATCAGGAACAGCAGGCCGCCGGCGAGCGCCCCCGTCACCGCTCCCACCTCGGTGCCGGTACTCATCTCATTCTTGAGGTGTGCCTTGCCATCCGCGTCCTTGTGAAGAATCGCCGTGTCGGTCAGATGTAGCTGACCTCTCCAGGCGACCTTGCGCAGATCGTCGAGGACAGCGCTCGCCTCAGTCTCGTCGTCGAATATCATCGCTACCAGGCGCGTGTCCATCCCAGTGCCATCCTTATTCGCCCGGATCGTTCTCCTCAACTCCGCGACGCACGCCAAACGGTGTGGCGTGCCTTGAGTGCATCGCGAGGCGCAAACCCGGTTCTTCCAGCGATCCTGCTCCGAACGTCGTTGTTCGCATGTCGTCCATTTCGATGGGTGCCATTGTCAGATGCCCGCCTGCGCGAGCCATCAGCCGCACCGGCGCAATTGGTAGTCGTACCCGTGTAACTGTTTGCCGCTCGTTGTCAGGCCGTGACGGATGTCGCTGCGGGTTCCGTCGCAGCAGGCGTCCAGGACTTGAGGACGCGGTGCAGCGCTGCGGCTCCAACAATCGGTTGCTCAGTGTCAAGGGCAAGTTCGGAGGGGAACATCACGAATGGTTTCGTCTGTGGGCCGCCCATCCCGCCGTGGCAGCCGACCAGCTCCTCGAATGCCGCTACGTCGCCCGTCGCGGCGTCGAACATGCTCATCACCAGGATATCGGGAGCATTCGGAAAGCCGTCGGTCCGTGCCAGGTGGCGTGGTGCATTTGGCCCGAACGTCGCGAGCGGGTCTTCTCCAACCACGTGTCCATCCGCGAGGTAGTGGACGCCGGCCGATCCGATCACCAGCCCGCCCTCGGCCTCGGAATGTACCATCACGAAACTGATTCCTTCGTGCTCGGCCAGGCTCAACAGCAGGCCGGGAAACGTTTCGAGGATCTGTTCGTACGTCATTCGCTCCGTGAAGCGTGGGAACGAGATGAGCCCGAGATTGCCGGACGCAACGACGACGGCGTCGGATGATTGCATCACGCGATTTTCGATGTCGCCTGTGGCGTCGGCGTCGGGGCCGAGCGTGACCTGTCCTTCCTGAATGTTGTCCTGGGTCGCTCGCCGCAGCAGACGCATTGTGCGGCTGTCGTGGCGGATCGCCTCGGTCAGCGCGGAGTTGATGCTGCTCAACCCCTCGCTCCCGTTGGCTAGTTCGCGCACACCGTGTGGTGTGTTCGTTAACCCATCGACGAGTTGGGCCAGCGTCACGCCATACCGCTGCTTGAAGGTAGCACCCTGGCTCTGTCCGTGATCCGAGAGGACAACGAGATGGTACGGACGTGGCGTGTCGCGAGCGACGCGCTCGAAGTGCGCGATGACACGGTCGAGCGTTCGTAGCACCTTCAACGCGTCAACCCGTTCAATACCTGAGTGATGAGCAACCTCGTCGTAGGCAAAGAAGGTGCTGTAAACGGAAGGAACGCCACGATACATGTCGGCAGTGAGCATGAAAACGCTGGCTTCCTGGAGCAGGACGGTCGTTCCGGCGCGTATGAGTGAGTACTTGAAGCCTCGGTGGACGCGCGGCTGGACATCCGCCGCCCGCTGACGAGCCGCCTCGACCAATTCTCTGATGACGTCGGTGACGAACAGGGAGAAGGTGCGCGCCAGGCTGTAGGGACTCGACAGGTAAGCAAAGTATGCTCGCTGTCCACCGGTCGATCCGCGACCGATCTGGCTGTAGGTTCCGAGGCAGTCGGTCGCGTCTCCCGAGAAGATGTTCCACCGACTGGCCCCACCACCTGCGAGCAACCCATCGCCGGTGGATAGCTGCTGTTCGAGCGCGCGTGCTGTCGCCATCTTGCTTGACACCATCAGCGTGCCGGACGGCTTGTCCCACCAGCGGAAGGCCGGGATCCCCTCGTTACTGCCCAACAGGATGCCTGCCTGGCTCGCAGAGGTTTGTGACGACAGATCCGGCTCCCATGCGGTGATGCCGTAAGCCCCGGATTCAAGCCAGCGCTTGGCCGTCGGCATGTATCCGTCGGAGATCGCACGACGCAGGACCGGTTCGGAGAGGCCGTCGATCTCGATGAATATGACACCCGGAACATCCGAGTGTGGGACATTTCCGGCCATTCGTCGGATGTTCGACGTCACAAGACGATCGTATGTGCGCTGATCATCGAGACTGAACACCGCTGCCATGACGGAATTTGCGGCAGTCAGCCCCATCGCGACAAGGATCGCAGTCCACGTACTATCGACGTTGACCAGATCCGAATCGATCCAATCCATGAGCGCGACGATCAACAGGATGCTGAATCCCGTCAGCACAAACGAGAGGATCGGGAACATGATTGGATGAAAGCGAGAAGACAACCAGTAGACGAACGGCCAGAGGAACGCGCCGGCTGCGACTCCGATCGCCGCCATTAGAATGGCAGCTCCGATGCCCGATAGATCGAACCCCGGCACGATCCATGAGAGGATCAGCAGCAGGATGCCGTCCAGGATCGAGACACCCAATGTCCACTTAAGCGTGCGCAGCATACGTCATCCATTGCCTTGCTGGCGTGAGCGCGTAGTACAGCCGACGCTGCTCGGTCGGTACGTATATCCGGAAGCCGTGATGTCACGATCAACTGACAGCGTGAGCTGTTTTTCAGTTCCGAGTCTCAAGCACATCGAGATCTCCGTGAATGGGAGCGCTCAATCGGGAAATCGAGCGCTCCAACAGGGAAAAGGGGGAATGGATAGAAATATGCATCTGACCGATGCGACTGGTGCATCGTGGAGCAGGCCAATCGTCGCGCAAGTGCCGGTGGGTGCACGCTGACATGTCGTGGGCGAATATTCCGTGCAACTTCCGATGTCGCTGTCTTCGACCGTCTTCAAAGCATATGTCTACCGGCGCACTCGTACATCAGCCGCCGTGGCGCAATTCCCGGTTGTAGTCCGCGTCACCGACGATCGGCGAATACGAGCGATTGGGTAGAGCCTGTGGTGGTGTGTTGGGCCGTTCTGGAGCGGGGTGGTTCGCGTATCCCTGTCCCTGGATGTCAGCCGCAGCGTCAATTCTGCCCGCGAGTACCAGGATCGTGCCTCAGATAGGTCGTACCACAACATCAACGCGCTTGCCTCGGCACGTTCGACCCGCTCAAGTGATTCGTCTTCTGGATCGAACATATAGAGCTGGCCAACCTGATCTTCGATGAGCAAGAGATTCGATTCCATCCAGTCCGGCGGTAGCGCGGCGAGTCGGTAGTTCATCGTGTCCTCTCGGTAACGGCGGCCTGCGCCGGCGGATCGATTTCTCCTCAGGCTTCAGTTTCCACCGTCGCCGGCTGAGCACGTGGCGCATGTCGCCGCCGCACAAGGCTCCATACGATCGCCGCTAACGCGACCACGATCAGGACGCCAGTAAGCGCGATTAGCCAGAGGTTACGATCGCTACGGACGACGGCAGCTTCGGCGTTGACGATCCCGGCTCCGAGTCGTGGATCGCCGTTCGGATTTTCACTGGTCTCGATCAACAGCTCAAAGATCGTGTCGGGGTCATCTCCTCGATGGGTGTCGACGAGCAGCGCGGCGACTCCGGCAACGTACGGTGCGGCCATCGAGGTACCGTCGAGTTCCTCGTAGCCATCAGTGCCGGACTTCCAGATCCAGGTTGGTTCGGTTGGGGCAGTCGAAAGAATCCGGGTGCCTGGTGCTGTGACCGCTCGAGGATCGCCCCAATTGGAGAACTGCGCTGGGATGCCGCCCTCGTTGCTTGCATTGACAACGAGGACTGGAACGCCATCGTGGTATGCCTGAATGAAGGTGTCATCGTTGCCGGCCGCGGCGACGACGAGGACTCCTTTTTCGTGAGCGTCGATGATCGAGAGATTCATCGGACCACTCTTGTAGATTCGACTCAGGAGATCGGTGTTTCCGCCGAGCGAGAGATTGATGATGTCGGCCCCATTGTCGGCCGCCCAGGTGATGGCCTGAGCGATCACTTCGTGATCGCCGACACCCAATGCGTTCATGACACGAACCGGCATGATCTTCGCGTCTGGAGCGGCTCCGGCAATACCGATCCCGTTGTTTGTCGTCGCGGCAGCGATCCCGGCAACGTGGGTACCGTGGCCATTTTCATCCTGTGGCTGATCGTCGTTCTCGATGAAATCCCATCCTGGAACGAGCTTGTTGACGAGGTCGGGATGATCCAGGTCGATGCCGCTGTCCAGAATCGCGATGACGACTCCCTCGCCGGTCGACGTGTCATAGGCGTTATCGAGTTGCAATTGCACATGCCCCCACTGCTGAGGGCGAAGCGGGTCGCCATCCTGAGCGAGGACGGAGGCGGGCACTACCATCCCGAGGACACTGATGACGATCAGGGCAGCGACGAAACGTCGCCGGTTTGGTTGGCGGCCCGACCAGTGCACACGGACCTTCCGAAGGATTCCAGTGTTGACGTGCATATCGAACGCTGACACGTTTTCATGCCCCTTTGCTTGCGCGCTGATCGGCTACCACACCATCGACAGCGGCTCACGCCCAGTCAGAAGTCATCGCGCAACGTGATGTTGCGAGACATGGTGGCAGGATGTCGTGCTAGCAGGGTAACGATTGGGCTGGGGAACGTGATCGGTCGATTGGGTGTAAGTCAGGGGCGTAATGCGCCAGCCCCCGCGCCCGAGGCTGCGCGGGCAGCCTCGTCCTGTCACGAAGCGGGATGGCGGTCCCGGTAGCGACATTGCCAGCGCTTACGACGGTCAACTACGCCCGTAAGTTGGTTCGCGCCGGCACCACCAACCAACGATGATGCCAGAACAACGGTGCAATCGATCCAAGCATCAGGAGGCCATCATCATGCGACGACGACAGGAACGACGTGAGGAACGGCGCGAAGATCGACGTGAGATCACCCATTACCGGATGCGCCAGAACCTGATCTCCATCGGCGACGACTACTGGATCGAGGACGAGCACGGCCAGCGGGTCGCGCGCGTGGATGGCAAGGCACTGCGCGTCCGCCAGACACTGATCTTCGAGGACGCTCAGGGCAATGAAGTCTGCAAGATCCAGGAGCGTAAGCTGCGCGTCAAGGACAGCATGGAGATCGAGAGCCCGGGCGGCGAGCGGCTGGCGATGGTCAAGAAGGCGCTGATCTCGCCCCTGCGCGAACGCTGGGAAGTTAACATCGGGGGCGGTCCTGATATGGAAGTGCAGGGCAACATCCTCGATCACGAGTACCGCATTGAGAGTGGCGGCCAGAAGGTTGCCGAGATCTCGAAGAAGTGGTTCCGGCTGGCCGATACCTACGGCGTGGAGATCGCGCCCGACCAGAATGACATCCTCATTCTGGCCGTCACGGTAGCGGTCGACGCCATGGCGCACGACGGGAACTAGGCGCGGGCCGACTGCGGCGTGAGGAACAGGCTCGACATGCACTTGAACGCCGCACAGCCTGGTGCCTGCCAGCGTACTTGCTGACGGATTCAGGAGGAACCGAAGAGCCGACACTCTCCAACGGAATGTGCTGCCCATTCCCGATCGACCCGGTACCGCCACGACGGCGCAATTCTCGGTCGTACTTCAGAACTCTGTCGAGGGCCAAGCGTCAAGTAGACGCCGTCGAGGTATGTCCACGGATTGCCCTGAGACGCGGACGATGGACCGACCCGTGCTTATCTCAGCCTCGCCTTCAGTGCCGCGATGCGCTGGAGTAAGGGAACGGCCCCGAGCAGTTCGCAGATCGAGCAAGCCCCGCCTGGCCCGTGTGACGCCCCCATGAGTTCGATCGTCACGTCAGCAACGTGTTCGGCCGGTTACCGGACATGCATGCTCAGTCGACCAGCGTAGGACCGTTCAGCTTGCCAACGGGCGGCGTGGCCGCTCACGAAAGGCCGGAACGCGTGGCGGTCCGGAGATCATCCCTCGTCGTCAGCCTACCGGACGTCGACGTAGATGATCTCAATCGCGTTGTTCCCGTATCCGAGGCGATTCCATCGTGGAACATCGGGCTGCACATTTCCGGCGGCGTCGGTTGCACGAGCCCGCAACGAGTGACGCCCAACCTTATGCGCCTCCCACGTAAACGACCAATCCTGCCAGGCGTACGGGCTCGATGGCGGGTCAAGCCGCGCCGTAAGCCACTCCCCGGCACCAGTGAGACTAACATCCACCTGCGTCACCGGTCCCGTTCCTGACCATGCCTTCCCCCGCACGGTGTAGACCCCGGCTGGAATGACAGCTGCCAGGATCAGGATCCGTGATGCGAGCCCGGACCTGCATCAGGTTGACCGGCTCGTGTGCGCGATCCTCCCACTCATACATATAGTGACTCGCTTGAAACTCGCCAGTGAACGGCTCTGTCGCGACAGTCAGCGAGGAGAGCCATTTCACGGATCCGACGCCGAACCAGTGTGGGACGATCAGGCGGAATGGTGCGCCATGGTCAGCTGTTCAGCGGTGCTCCGTTCATCTCATAGGCGACGAGGATCTCGGCAGCGGGGTCCGTCGCGTGGCTCATCGCCAGCGACCGGACGAAGCGCATGTCGGGAAAGTCGTAGTACGGTCCATGATCGGCGCCTTCGCAGACCAGTTCGATCCCGGTCGCGTCTGGTTGCGCCATGGCCAGACACCTGGTGCAGCAGCGCGCCTTTCCACTGTGCTGTCGAGACCGCGTAGCCTCCCCAGGGCTCACCGACTGGCATCGGCTTCATGTCGAGCCGGGCATTCCCGGCACACTCCAGGGTGACGGCTCGTTCGACTGGCGGCATGGCGCGCAGATCATCGAGGGTCAGCGTCACCGCCTGTGCAACGGCACCGCCGATGGTAAGCATGCCGTCGTGCTCCGGCAATGCAAAGTTGCTGCGGACAAAGTGCATCCCTGTCGGCGTGATGGGTTGCAGCAAGGCTTCCGGTGGCGCCTCGGCATTGAACGGCTCGTCTTGCACCATCACGAGGGCTGCACGCTCACGTGCCAGATCACTGTTCATCATTACGGCCTCTCCTTCTGTCTTTCGTCTTGTTGGGTTGCACATGACTGACCGAGTTGATCGTTTCTGACGACCAATCGACTCTCTCGGCGATCAATAGTCTGGGTCCACGAATACTGGATCTCGACCGTCGTTGAAGGCGCCGATGCCTTCAATGCGATCCGGATGGACGGCCGAGCGCCAGTGGGCCTCCATCATGATCGCGATGGCTTGCTCGATCGGCTCGCCCTCGCTCATGCGCACCGCGCGCTTGACGGCCTGCACCGCGGTTGGGGAATTGCTGGCGATCCGTTCCGCGATGCTCATCGCGCGGTCGAGCAACTCCTCCTGGTCACAGAGTTCGTTGACCATCCCGAGTCGGTGGGCCTCATGGGCGGAGATCGGCTCGCCAGTCATCAGCATCTGGAGTGCCTTGCCGGGTGGAAGCAGGCGAGGCAGCAGCGCCGGCGAACCACCGCCGGCAGCCAGGCCAATCATCGCCTCCGGCTGGCCGAAGGTGGCGTTCTCGGATGCGATGATGAAGTCGGTGCTCTGAGCAATCTCACAGCCGCCCCCATACGCGATGCCGTTGACCACGGCAAAGATTGGCTTGCGGAGTTGGCGCAGCGTATAGAGCGTGCGGTCGAAATCCTGACGCTGGCGGAGCCAGTCCTCCTTCGACATGTTCTTGCGCTGCCGAAGGTCGCTTCCGACCGAGAAGGCCCGCTGTCCAGCGCCAGTGATGATCGCGACACGGACGCTGGAGCGCACCGCTATCGTCTCAAGGATCTCGGTCAGGCGCGCGCCCATCTCAGTGGTGATCGCGTTGTCAGCGTGCGGACGATTCAACGTGATCACCGCGACGTGATCGTCATGGAAGTATTCGACCAATACCGAGGACTCGGGTTCGGCCCCAACGGACGGCGGGCCGAAGTCAAGGACATCCCATCGGCTGGTTGTGGTTCCCATCTTCACTCCTTTGCGCACAGCAGTCGGTCGGGTCAGGATTCGAGATCGGCTAGCCAGCGCAACGCGCTCAGGCTTGGGACGAAGAAGTACTCGCCACCGCGGTTGACGACGAATGACGGTAGGCCACGTAGACGCCGCCGGATCGGCTGCTGGGGAATCGTGAAGACGCCGTCACCGGTGTTCGGGCCGACGAGTGGGTCGCGCTCATGTCGACGCGCCGATGAAGACTCCGTCGTTCAGCCACTGCGTCTTCACAAACTCGAACTGACGCTTCAGATGGGCGCCAACGAAGACGAACACGATGCCGCGGTCGACGCCATCGTCTTCAAGCACGTCGTCCGGCAGCAGCGGTCCGTAGGTGGTGCCGCGGCGGATCATGCGGTGCAGACGGACATCGATTCCTTGCTCGTCCTTGAAGGCGTCCCGCGGATGCATGCGGCGCGCGTGTGAACCGGCAGGGCACCTGAACCCTCGCAGATCATCGTCGTGGTACAGAAAGTCGTTGTTCCGGCGTGGGTCGGCACCGAGTTCAGGATCGTCTCGGTCAGGGCTGAGTGTGAGCGGCGCGCCGCTCTGCCAGCGGCCAACCATCTTCGCGCCCAGCAGGTCCTCTTCCGTCTCGACTCGCGGCGTTCGCGCGCAGGTACTGGCGATAGGCCGCCACACGTGTGTGGAACTTCGCGAGGACGATATAGGTCCCATTGCGGCCGAGCACATCGGGCGTCGGCATGGGTGGCAGCCCGCCCGTTTCGTCGGGATAGCCCAGGATGAATTCGCCGGCCTTGATCGGCGGCTCCTTGGAATTGGTGCCCGGGACGCCGCTGCCCTCAATCGCAGGCTGGCCGATGCCGTCCTTGAAACCGAACGGATTCCGGCCGGTCGGAAGTTGGTAACAGTCCTGACGCCAGATCACACTGATGCCGGGCAGTTCGGCATAGGCCTGGCGCGCGCGTTCCGTGACCATCTGGAGCCGTTCGGCATTCGGAGACAATGCGGCCAAGCCGACGTGGACCTCCGACGACCCCAGCGGGTGTTCCCAGTTGGCCGGGCCGTTCTCACCGACATCACCGAGGAACTGCCGCACGCGCGGCCATCCCCTGCTGAAACTCCGGCGCAAAACTGTCCAGGGAGTCCTGCGGGACACCGAGTGCCTTCAGACCTTGGTAGGTCAACCCAACCGTGACCCATGCGTCACGCGCTGGATCAGCCGAACGCTGAGCCGGAGTCGACCACCGGCTGGAGACGCCGCAGCATCTCTCGCCCCGCCTGAGGGTCGTCGATGCGGATGAGGAGGTAGGCTCCGACGTACGGTGATGGCCGTTCGTGCAGCGCACCACTCTGGATGTCATCCAGTTCAAGCCTGACGCTGGTCTCAGTCGTCATCGTGACACACTACTCTCTGAGCTTAATGATGTTCAGGGGGCTGCGGCGGATGTGGATTCGGCCGCCTCAGATACGGGAACGTTGCGACTGCCGGTTGCGTCGCGCCGTCGACTCCATCACGAATCCGCGGGCCATGACCACCGTTCACGAGCCAGGTGAACAGCGTGTCCATCGCATCATCATTGAGCGCGCGACCCCCACCTGTCTGATGGGGGCGCCCCTCGCGAGCCGCCCGCTCGATCTCGAGAAATGCCCCGGTCTCGCGATACGGCTTGGAGACGTCGACGACCAGGTAATCGGCCAGCAGCAACTCCGTCAGCGGATGGCTGCCATCTGCGTCGATTGACCAGTCTGGGTTGGTGTCCAGGCTATCCCAGAATGCAAGATTGGCGTTCAGCCGCGCACGATACGCCCCCTGGTACGCCTCGGCGAGATGGAAGGCGTCCTCCATGTTGTAGAGGTCGCGAATTTCGAGGTCACGATTCACGGGGTCAAACTGCTTCGGCCCCAGGATCAGGTTCTTCATCTCCGGCCGGCCGGTGCGCTCGAAACGCACCGGGAACGTGCCCTCGCGTCAGCGTCTCCGTGATCACGGCAAACAGCGTGGCGTCGCCAAGCACCTGTCGAACGTCGATCTCGAGCACGAGGCTCAGGACGTTCTTGCCATCGAGATAGATCGCGCCGGGATCAGTGAACGCGAGTTGCCGTGTCGCGATCGTCTTCAAGGCAGCGGGAGCGTCCAGGAAGAACGGATCCCAGCGAGGCCCGGCGAAGACCCGGACGCCATGTCTGACATCGTGGCGCTCTTCGTCGACCTGGAAGGTGACAGACTCGCCGCTCGACAGCGTGCAAGTCCCGGATTGGCCGTCTGAGCCTGTGGGATCTGAGAAGACACAGTCGATGACAAACTCGTCGGTGCCGACGGCGAACGGCACCTGGGAGCCGGCCAGATTGAGAACAGCGTTACGAAGTCGAAATCGATAGATGAGCCCATCCGAGAAGCGCGCCGATGGGGAAGCGAATGGCAACGTGTTCTGGACCAGAACCAGATGCCCCTCGTGCTCGGGACTCGGAAATGCGTAAAAATCAGTGATGTCGGCGATTGGCTCGGCCAATGCGCGCGGGCCAGAGATATGGTCCGACATTCCGTCGCCTTCCAGATGTGTCGCAGTGGATTAAGACGTCTACTCGGCCGCCTCGGCGAGCAGGGGCTGCAATGCTGGATGGGTCAGCGCCTCAGCGGCGGCGGGATCGTCGAGTACCTGTTGGAAGGCCGCGTTCACGCGGAGTGCCTTGCGAAGTTCCTTGACACTGCCGGAATAGTTGCGGGCGTAGCCATCTGCCGATTTGCTGCGCCCCGAGGATGAATGCCTTGACCGCCGCGACGTCGGGCAACCCGGAGTACTCCTCAGTGTGCAGGAAGATGGCGTGGAAGCCCCCGAGCGGCGAGGCGGCAAAATCGTCCATGTACGCATCCCACGGGCCGTCGAAGCTGGTGGCGAAGAGGAGCCGCGTGTCGTCATCGAAGAGGACGAACCGCGCTTCATGGATACTGGCGATCGGCACATTGTAATCACCTGGTCGATAGCCGGGAGTGTTCTGAAGCGCGCGAATGGCCTCCCGGGTCGCCTCACCATGCCCTGGTTTGACGTGGAAGAACAGCGTGAACTCACTCGCCGACCCAACGGAGATGCCTGGACGTGACGTTGTAGTGGCCCCAGTCGTCATGGATGACAGATCTCCTTCACTCGGTGACACATGCATGAGAGGACAGGATGGCGATGATGGCGGAGAGCCAGCCCATCTCTGCTCTTCATCCTAGGAGGAAGCGGTTGGAACGGCGTCCTGCACGGGGTCGTAGTCGCTGGGTGCAATCGCCGGATGCCGCATGATCGTGTCACGCGTGGTGTCGCGCCGGATTGGTCCGGCACGTCAACGTTGCTCTGCGCCGTCAGCCCACTGCTCCGCGCTCACCGAAGCGTGCTTCCAGCGCCGCGATGCGTTGTAACGTTGGGGTTGCCCCGAGTGGTTCGCAGATCGCGCGAGCGTCGGCGAGGCACTCAGCAGCTGCGTCGTAGGCGCCGGAGGCAAGATGAACCGAGGCGAGGCTAACCAGCGTCTGCGCCAGTTCAAAGGGGGCTTCGCAGGCATGCGCCAGCCGGCGTGACTCGTCCAGATGTATGAGTGCTTCGTCGAAGCGACCAGAATCGGTCAGCAGCTCGCCGAGCATGCGATGTGCCGCGATCAACCCGAGCGGTTGGCGTGGCGCCTCGGCATGATCGAGCGCTGTCCGAGCGTGCTCCTCAGCGAGTGCAGGATCGCCGTCCAGCAGCGCCAGTTGTGCCCAGCACAACCGGCCTGCGACCTGGCCGCAGATTGCCTGCCACCAGTCACGCCAGCGGTCGTGCGCTGCCAGCCAACGGCGGGCTGCCGCGTGGTCGCCGCGGTCGAGTTCGATCTGTGCGGCAAGGAGTTGGGCCATGACCGGAACCCAGAGATCCTGGAATACGAGTTGCTTCCGGCCGCACATCTTCGTCTGGCAAGTATGGCTCCAAGCGTGCTGAATGCGTCATCGAGCTTGCCCCGAGCGCGGAGCGCATCGGCCAGCGGGACGCTCGCCAAGCCCCGAATCGAGACGATATGCGCGTTGATCATCGTCTCGGCAGCCGACACGAGTTCGTCCCAGCGACCTTCGACCATGTACAGGCGGCAACGGGGCCAGGAAGGCACTCTCGCCAATCTGACCGGTCTGCACCGCTTTGGCGTACGCCGACGTCATTTCCGTGACGATCGCACGGCGCAGCGGGATATCGTCGAGTAGCAGTGGGACGATCAAGAAACGCCACTGCTGTGGCGCCCATGGCCAGCACCATGAAGTTGTCGCCGAGGTCTCGGAATGCCGTGACCCCTCGCTCAAAGCACGAGCGCGCCAGCTCAACCTGACCAGTCGCACCGGCGGCAGTCGCTGCTCCGACGAACACATCAGCCCAGCGCGTCCTTGCCGGACTGAGGACCGCGCCCGGATCGGCCGGCAGCGCGTCAATGTAGTCCAGGCTCATCGCCACCACCTCGGGGGCGGGACGGTAGCCGGCGGCGACGTGGACGAGCATGCCGTAGTCATCGTTGATCACCGGCTTGCCCGGTGGTATTCCGAGCAGACCGGCAAGCGACGCTCGCTCGTCGGAGGTCAATTCGTCAAACAGCTGAACGGCAGCGCGCATCCGGGTGTCCGCTGCCTGCAAGTCGCCCGGAGTCAACCGCGGCGTGCCGCTCTGGAACAGCGCCAGTGCCTCCAGTGCCCGGTCGCCGGTCTGTCGAGCAATCGTGAGCGCTTCAGCATTGAAGTCTATGACTCGTGGGTCTGCGGTATAGCGCAACAGATATCCAATGCGATAGAGCAACCTGCCCCGCTCGGCAAGCGTTTCCGGCCGATCGCCGAGCAGTTCCACAGCTGCCTCAAATCGCTCGGCCGCCATCGACCAGGCGAAGGACCGCTCGGACCGCTCTCCAGCGCGGACGAGCCACGCGTATGCGCGCTCGTCGCCAGCCTGTCGGAAGTGATGGGCGACGGCGTCCGGGTCAGGCCGGGGCTCGGCAGTTAGCGATTCGGCTACCTTGCGATGCCAGGTCCGGCGGCGGATCGAGACGAGCCCCTCGTAGAGCGTCTCACGGATCAGCGCGTGGGTGAAGCGCATGTGCGTACCATTGCGCAGCTCCTCGACGATGTTCCCCTCGATCGCCTGCTCAAGGGCGCTTGCGAGGGCGTCATCATCTGCGGCACTGATCGCTGACCATAGCTCGACCGGCACCTCGTGACCAATGACCGCCGCCACTTGCAGTAGCCCGCGAGCCTCTTCACCGAGATGTGCCAGGCGCGCGTCGATCACCTGGCGTACGAGCGGCGGAACCTGCACCTGTTCCAGCTCTGCCAACTGCCAGCCATCGACGTCCCGGATGACTGCGCCCGACGTCTCCAGCGCCCGAAGTACCTCGCTGCTGAAGAATGGATTGCCTTCTGCCAGCGAGTGGACGTAGTTCGCCAACCGGCTGAGGTCGGCTTCCGGCAGCGCATAGCGCTCGGCGACAAGCCTGCGCGTCTCATCGAGCGGCAGCCGTCCAAGATCAATGCGGTGCGTGTTCGGCTCACGAGCCAGGCCGGGCAGGAGACTGTAGAGAGGATGACGGCGGGTGATCTCATCATCTCGATAGGTCGCGACGAGCAGGACACGTTGACTGTCGATCAACCGGGCCAGCCCACGCAGCAGATCCATGCTGGCCTGATCGGCCCACTGCAGATCCTCCAGCAACAGCATGATCGGCCGTTGAACGCTGGAATCCGCCAGGAACGTTGCAATGACATCGATCAGCGCCGCCTGCGACCTGACCGTCGTGAAGCCTTCGTCGCTCCGCAGATCGTCCGGCGGAGCGGGGAGCAGCGGATCGTCTGGCCAGTTCCAGATGATCTCGGCCCATGGCTGGTACGGTCGTGGTGTCGAGAGGTCGTAGCAACCCCCGGCGACTGCCAGCGCACTGTTCTCTTCGGCCAACCACGCCAGCCAATTCGTCAGCATGGTCTTGCCGGCGCCGGCTTCGCCCCCAACCAGCACCAGCGACCCGTGCCATTCAAGCACCTCTTCGAGGACATGCCGGAGGTCCTCCTGCTCCCGTTCACGACCGACGAGGAACGGCTCGGGACGCCGGCGACGGAGTGTCGTTCGGCCACCATGATAGACAGGAGGAGGCGTTACCGGATCGACTGTCTCCCGGATGTCCCCTCCTGCCGGAGCCATCCCGAGTGCTCCAAGCAGTGCGTCCAGCGCGCGGGATGGGTCAGCACTGGTCGCGTCGATGAAGTTGATTGAGACGTAGCGGTGCGGGACGACGCATGGGCGGTACTGGAGCAGCAGGAGCGGTTTGTCGTTCTGGATAGCCCAGTCCCACTCGTTCTTCACGTTGCGGCTCTCGACCGCATCCGGCGAGAGGATGCCGACAACAATGTCCGACGCGGCGAGTCCCTTGTCGATCTCGTCGGTCCAGTAGGCGCCGACCGCGATGTCGAACTGGTCCATCCAGGTCGTGACGCCCGCCGCAGCGAGATGTTCGCGAACGATGCGCGCGAACGCATGATCGGATCGCTGATATGAAACGAAGACCTGTTGGCTTTGGCGCGCCATTTCGGCCTTGCCTCCGCTCGATTTCACCCGATCAGCATCGACTCAGCGGCTTCTGATGGTTCGGGGTCCGGCAAGCGACGCATCCGCAGCGCGTTGACGATCCCGAGAAGGCCGACGACCAGTGGAACGAGCAGCGCCACCTGGAGAGCCCGATCCCTCGCTTCGTTATTGATTCGGATGATCTCATCCTGGATCTCTTCGGGTTGACCGGCCAGTTGCTCTTCAAGGTGCGTATTGGTCATGATCTCGGCATCGTCCTCGAGCGCACTCGCGACTTGCTCCTGGGCAGCGGGAGGAAGCACATCGCTCGATTCCGCCAAGTCGGTGAAGCTGTAGGCGAGCGTCGCGAGCATAATCGCGCCGGACATTGCGAGTCCGAACGACAGCCCGAACGAGCCACCCGCCGAGTTGACGCCAGCGGCCTCGCTGGCACGCTCCTCTGTGACCGGCGACAACGTGTAGTCGTTGAGCTGGGATACCAGCAGACCCAGACCGGACCCGCCAATGATCAACGGCACGACCAGATACCAGCCCGAATCGGCCCTCGGGACGATTGGTAGTAGCAAGATCACAGCGACGGTGAGCAAGGTAAAGCCGACGAGGACGATATCGGCTGGGCGGCGTGTTCCAGCACGCTTTCCAGCCAGCAGCGCCACCGCGAACATGCTGAGCGAGAGAGGCGCGAGCGACAGCCCGGCCCCCAACGCGTTGTACTCCAGCACCATCTGCAGGTAGATCGGCAGCGCGATCATCATGCCGCCGAGCGCGATCTGCTGGAACATCTGCTGGGTGATGCCCAGGCGAAAGTACTTTGACTCGAACAACCCCGGGTCGATCAGGGTTGGCTTGTTCTGGCGCTTGCGCCGCACGAGCCACCATGCAAGCGACCCCATCGCCACTGCTCCTACGACCAAAAGCGCGCCGACGGATTCCCCGCCCTCCTGCCAGACGAGAATACCCAGAACGATCCCGCCCATCCCCAGGACGGACAGAACCGCACCAATCGGATCGATTGTCCGTGGTCCCGTGTACGGAACATCCTTGATCATTCCAATGCCGGACAGCACGAACGCGATCAGGACGAGTTCGAGCAGGAATCCCACGCGCCAGGAGAGATAGGTCGTGATGAACCCGCCGAGCACCGGCCCGACGGCGACGGCGATGGCTGCGGACGCCCCGACCTGGGCGTACGCCTTCCTGCGCTCGTCTCCCTCGAAGTTGCCGTGGATGAGCGACTGCATCGCTGGTAGCAGGAGCGATGCTCCGAGCCCGCCAAGGATGGCCCAGAATACGATGATCGCGGTTTGGCTCTGGGCAAGCGTCATCGCGGCGGCTCCAGCGGCGTAACCAAGTAAGCCCAGCACATACGCTCGCTTACGTCCGAAGAGATCGCCGATCTTGCTGCTGATCAGAATGAAGGCGGCTGACACGAGTGCTTCCAGCGCGATCGCCGACTGGACAGCACTGACAGTCATGTTGAGATCTTCAACGACGGCTGAGATCGAGACGTTCATCAACGACGTATCGACAACGAGGACAAACATCGCTAATGACAGCCGGATGGCAAGCTTGCGGTTGCGTTTTGCATCGCCAGGCTGGGAGGCGCCGTTCTGAGGAAGAGCGTCCGCATCTCCTGGAAGTCGCTCGCTGTCCCTGGTGACCATTGAGCATTCTCTTTCGCTGAAGCGACAGCCTTCACCGGCGAACGGGCCTCAGTTGGAAGCACGCATGCTGAACCAGATTGCATGCGTGCTCTTCGACATGGTGGGTGATCAGGGTGGGGATCAGAACAGCCCGGACGGCGTAATACACCGTCGTATCGCCCGGCTGGCAAGATGCATACTCGGCAGATGGGTCAGATGCCACAGGCAACAGATCGGCGGTCACGCTCTCAGCAGCGCGTCGGACGATGCTGAGGCTCAGTGATCCGCGAAAGTGAATCTGCCCGCTCCGGGGGACAGTGGTACGAGATACACGGAGCGACACATCGACTGTGGTCGATGACTCAAATCTCTACGCTGGCATCCTGGCGCACGGCATCCTGCGTTGCCCCATCGGTTTCGGCCTCCGCGTACGACGCAGGAAGGACGATGACGGGAACGTGGCTACGGTGGATGATCGCGGTCGCGACGCTGCCCATCAACACCCGCGACGCGCCCCCACGCCCATGGGTCGACATCACGATCAGATCAGCGTGCGAGTCCTCAGCCAGATGGAAGATGCTATCGGCGGGCGTTCCGACGGGGCTATGGACAACCGCGTCGATGCCGGCCTCGACGCATGACCTTGCCGCTGTTTCCAGGTCCTCGCGAGCCACCATCTCGAGATCGTCCATCATCGACGCATACACTTCAGGTGGAACATACCCCGGATCGATGCCGGCACCGTATTCTCCGATCGAGATCGGCACGATGACATGGAGCAGATCGATCCGCGCTCCTGACGGCTGGGCGATTGCGAAGGCGAGCGGTAATGCATGCGACGATCGCTCTGAGCCGTCGAGTGGCACGAGCAGGCGGCGGAACGTCTCCTCAGGTAGCCGAAACTCCTGATCGCCGCGAATGAGCGCGATCGGCACACGCGCGTGTCTGACGACGGAGTCGGCGACACTCCCGAGGATCATGCGCCGCAGACCGGTGTAGCCATGCGTCGCCATGACGACCATTGCGCCAGCATCCCCTGCCACGTCGAGGATTGCCTCCGCCGGATCGCCAGTGCGAATCAGGGGTCGATGTCCACCAGGGGGCGGAAACCGCTTGACGATCGAAGCCAAATACACCTGGGCATCGGCCGATCTTCGAGACGGTGTCCTTGTCGATGACGTGCACGTAGTCGACGCTACTGTTGAGCGTTCGCGCGAGCAGCAGCCCAAATGGGATCGCAGACTCAGACAACGCCGATCGATCGAGTGGGATGACGATTCGGTCGATCACAGCCCGTTCCTCTCAGGGAGCTTTTCGAAGTATCAAATCGATCCCGTGCTTCTGCCCGGTTCGTGGTCACGCGATCCTGCAACCGAGGATAGCGCTACTGTTCTGAATCGGCATCGACCACGGGACTACGACCCTCTGGCCCGCCGAGGCGACGAGACGATAACCATTCACGTCAATGCGGGTTGTCACGTTGGCCTTAGTCGAGGTGCAGGCCATCGGTACGCGTTGAACACCGCCACATCGTTTGCGGTTTGCGAGGAATCCCGCGCCTTCTATGTACAGATGTCTTCACCTGGCGATACCATGTGCCCTCACTACATTCTGCAATTGCTGGACTGCGGCGCCCGCCGATCGTGAACCAGCA
The DNA here is from genome assembly GCA_963763325.1 of uncultured Chloroflexia bacterium. GTDB lineage: Bacteria > Chloroflexota > Chloroflexia > Thermomicrobiales > CFX8 > JBBECJ01. The sequence continues at coordinate 184,596 of CAVXOL010000002.1, read as the reverse complement.
TTCGTCATCCACCGGAGTCAACATTGAAGCTTCTCGAACGCTCTCTCTCCGATGCCATCTCGCTGAGCCCGCTTGCTGATCTGCCGCAGGCGCTGCGGGATCGGCTCCTGGAAGGCGCACTCCACGTCGTTATCCCTGCGGGTGGGACGATCTACCGTGAGGATGATCCTCCGCGCTGCGCGCTGGTCGTCTCCGGCCTCGTCCGGACGTACATGACCGCGCCGATGGGCAGGGAGGTGACGGTCCGGTACGGGCGTCAAGGCGATTTGCTCGGCATCGCAGCGGCCGTCGGCGGTCCGGCACCCGTCAGTGTCCAGATGGTGACCGATGTGATCTTGCTCTTGTTCAACGCCTCGACGCTGATCGCGATGGCCAGGAACGAACCGGCCATCGGGTGGCTTGTGGCCAAGGAGGTGACACACCGGCTGTACGACACGTTGGAGGTGCTGGCCAACCAAACCTTCGGGTCGCTCCGACAACGCGTCTCCCACCACTTGCTCGCCCTCGCCGGCTACCAGGAACATGACAGCCGGCGCTTCGCGCCAGTCACGCAACAGGCGCTCGCCGACGCGGTCGGTTCGGTCCGGCCAGCCGTGGCCCGCATCGTCGCTCAGCTTCGCAGTGAGGGGCTGGTCGAGACGACCCACAGTGGCGTGCTGGTGCTCGACGCGGCACGGCTGTTTGAGGAGGTATTCTCGCGCCACCCGCTACACAGTGACACGGTGAGGTGACGCTGCAAGGGGTTCGACGCCTGCCGAGCTATCGCGTGTGAAGGTCAGGGATTGCTCTCGAAGATGAGAATCGTCGTGCTGCACCACCATTCCATGTCGGGAGGTGACCCGATGGCGTGGAAGCGCCATCGGGTTTCCCCACCCCCGTGAGTTCGTCGTGTCGATGCACGCTAAACTCGGTTCCCGACCTGTTAGGTGACCAACGCGACTCTGCGCGCTCGTCGAGCATAACCTCAGCGGAGCACCTTGGCTGTCACATATGTGACACCACGAGACATGTTTTGCGATAGACCGCGCTGAAGGGTTGCCAAGACAATCATTCAAGGGAAGGCGCTCTCCCCGAGATTTTCAGTCGATGTGACATCGCGTGCATCGATCGGTCGAGGGGACGAGTGCCTTGCTCGTCCTGGTAAGGCATCGCTGCTGCATTCCCGGTCACCTGTCGTAGCACGACTGCTCTCCCCACATTGCCGGCGATTTCTGCATCCGGATTCCCTGATCCAGATCCCAGACTGCCAGATCGATCGGGACTCGGGTTGCTGGTTCGCGCACGTGCGATCCGATTCTGTGACCAGTGGGGCGATGATGGCGCAGTGAGAATCGCCTTTGTTGAGCGCAACATCGTGCCGACCTCCTTCCCGAAGAGCCTGTTCCAGACAGCCGCACGACCCGCGTCCGCCTCCAGTCGGCGCGAAGGATACCGGCATGACGAACCGCCTGTTCTCGTCCCTGTCGTCGATGGACGTACGCGTGCCGCTTCGGAACCGCGATTGGCTAACTGGTCCGGCGGTCCGATCTCAACAAGGGATGATCCCCATTCGGGCATATCGAGCCGCGTTTGCATCGGCAGTGGCTTCCATTGCGGCAACGGTGTAGAACCTTGAGAGCAGTCTGCTGACACCGGGGGGCGTGACAAGGAGCTGATGATGAGCGAGTGGGAAGCAATCATGCGCTTGGCGGCGGCCGTCGCGCTGGGTGGGGTCATTGGCTTCGAGCGGGAGACGCTCAATAAGGACGCTGGAATTCGGACCCACATGCTGGTGACGATGGGTTCGGCTGGTTTCATGGTGGGATCCGTCCTGATGGTTGGGCTGGCCAATCCCGAGGGCGAGGTGGGACGAGGTGATATCACCCGTGTCGCGTCCACGATCGTGACGGGTATTGGGTTTCTGGCCGGCGGCATCATCTTCAAGAGTGAGTCGTCGATCCAGGGGTTGACGACTGCGGCGGGCCTGTGGGTTGCCGCTGCTGTCGGCCTGCTGGTTGGCGCAGGCTTTTACATCACGGCAATCGGGCTGACGGTGCTGGAACTCTTCGTCCTGCTCGTCGTGCGCTGGGGGGAAACCCGAGTCGAGTGGGTAGAAAATCGCAAGCCCCGATTGCGCACCGATGACACGTCGAACGATAAATGACGCCGCCGGTCGAGTTGCGCGTCGATACCAACGGTTGTGGCAGGGACGTCAACATGCGTACGGGTACGGCGCGCTCTGGGTTATGGTCAAAGATGAGAAAACATGCCTGCGCATCGGCGGGGGCGCGCAATTGGCATGAGGCTTGCTTACCAGCTCGACGACCGTCGTCGCGGAATGAGTGGTGAGCGTCGTCAGGGGCCACGTCCAGCACGCGTCTGATCGACGCGTCATTACCGCGAAGGATTCCCCGGAGGATGCCGTCCACGATCCCTATCCCGTCGCGCTTGCAGATCGATCCTACATCTCGAAAACGTGTCGCCAAGCGACGGTCGCTACGGCAGTCTGTGCCGCGCGGTGCCCACGCGGCCTGGTCTGCACCGCGCGCGCGGCCAGATGTCGTCGAAACGCTCGAGTCCACGAATCGTGGTCGGCTCCAGTCGCTCATCCCGATTCGCTATGGGCGGATGCTGGCATCGCCATTCGCCTTTCTGCGCGGCTCGGCGGCCATCATGGCTGCCGACCTGGCAAGCTCCCCGCAGACAGGTATCTGGCCACAAATCTGCGGCGACGCTCACCTCGGCAATTTTGGTGGGTTTGCGACACCCGAGCGCAATCTCATCTTCGACCTCAACGACTTCGACGAGACACAGCGAGGGCCGTGGGAGTGGGACGTCAAACGACTGGCTGCCAGCATTTTCGTCTGCGGGCGGGTCATCGGCCTGTCCGACGACACCTGCCGAGACGCGGTCCTGATTGCCGTGCGCTGCTATCGGGAACGCATGAGGGTCTATGCCGAGATGCGTTACCTGGACATCTGGTACGAGAGCATCGATGCCGGCCAGGCAGTTGACCACGGCGAGTCAGGGTTGGAGCCGCTTGAAAAGGCACTCCAAAAGGGAAGGCGCAAGACGAATGTTGAGTTGCTGCCAAAGCTGGCCGAGCAAGTCTATGGCGGCTGGCTCATCATCGATGACCCGCCCCTGCTGACTCATGAGGTGGGGGCGCTCACGAGGCGCTTTCCTGAGTTCCTCGCCAATTACAAGGAGTCGCTGCCCAAGGATCGCCGAATTGTCTTCGAACGCTACCGCCTGGTCGATCTGGCGCGCAAGGTTGTCGGCATCGGTAGTGTTGGCACACGCTGCTACGTGGGGTTATTCCTGGGCTCGCACAACGAAGATCCGCTCTTTCTGCAAATTAAGGAGGCTCGGCGCTCGGTCATCGCGCAAGCGCTCGGAAACGGTAGGCACGCACATCATGGCGAGCGCGTCGTCTCCGGCCAGCGCATCATGCAGGCGGCCAGCGATCTGTTTCTGGGCTGGGCGAGCATCGGCCGCCGTCAATACTATGTCCGCCAACTGCGCGACATGAAGTCCACCGTCGATCTCGACGACCTCGACGCGGATGAACTCACCGATTACGGATCGCTCTGCGCCTGGACGCTCGCGCGCGCGCACGCATGCTCGGGAGACGCGGCCCACATTGGTGACTACCTGGGGAAAAATAGCTGCTTCGATGAGGCAATCGCATCCTTTGCAGCCGCCTACGCCGATCAGACCGAGCGCGACTACGACGTGCTGGTTGCCGCGGCCAGGGCGGGAAGGATCCCAGTAGTGACCGATCTCTAACGGATGGATACGATCATGTCGAACGGGCGGGAGGCACTGCTCGACTGGATCGAGGGGTTCGGCTACCGGCAGCGACTCGTCGCTCCAGCCCGAGCAGCAATGCGTGTTCCGGGCGACGGCGATCGTCGCGGCAACGCTGGTTGGGTTCCGCGGGAACAGAACGCGCAACAATGACGCGCACGCCCGCGATCAGCGCGCCGACGACGATCGCGGTCACATCCACCACAACGAGCACCTTGCCGGCCAGCTCGATTGCCTCGACGAAGGTCATCCTGGCGCGGGAAGAGGCGATAGAGACAGGGGATGAGATGGACAATGACGCGTGACCTCGTCTCTCATCCCCATGTCGCTGGGAAGCTGGCCCGGGCGACGCCAGGCTGGTCGCTCAATGTCGGCTGATCCACGACACCGGGTTCGCTCAGGCGATGTGCCGGGTCACGTCAGTAACCACTCTTGCTTTCGCCGTTGCCTTGTGCCGGTAGCATCGCAATTCTAAGAAATGCGTCTGCATCGCCATCCATCGAAGGTGCCGCACGTTTCAGCACCGCTACTTCCTTCCGTAGCGTTTCCATGTCACGGTGCAGTTTCAGTGCTTCGACCTGTTGCTTGAGCTCCTCGATTTCCTTCCGGGCGGCCAGTAGCTCCGTGCCAATCAGCCCTCTCGTGACGCTTCCATTTGACTGTCGCTCCAGCCGGGCGCGCTCGAAGTACTGAACCGTTAACGTGTTCTCACCAATCTTCTCTTCTAACGCGCCGCCCAGGCAGTATCCGGTATCGATCCAGGGGCGGGACTTGATGTCGTTGACGAACCGCTTCGAAATCCAGAATGAGCCGAACGGCGATTGCCACTCATCTGGAACAGTTGAGTCATCGACAGGCCCCGGTAGGGCTCCCGCGCGGTACGGGCGCACAAAGTCCCCCATCAGTGTTCCAGGGCATGGCGTTGGCGAAAGTTCCTGATGGCCCCAGACCTCCGAGCGTGGCACGCCGGTGTGACTGAGCCATGCATCGCAGATTCGTTGAAGTTCCGCCAACTGTTCAGCAGTCGCGCGCTGGTCTCCACCGAGCGGCAACTGGATCGCTAGCGTGTTCGAGTTCTGCGGCCAGGCGCCGCAATGCCACAGTACCCGGTCGAGATCACGTAGCAGGTAGCTCTTGCCGCGTCCGTCGATGCCGATGTGGTACATGATGCCCGAGCCGAGAATTGGTGGCTCTCCGTCCTTCGCCCAGTTCTTGCCGACGTGGTACTCAGCGTCGGCCTTGTATGACGAGAGTCCAGCGTCAACGTTCGTCACGACTGCCCGATAGTGGATGACGATGCCGCGTCGCTGGTTGAGGGGAACGCGATCGTACGGACCGCGCTCGACCACACCATCGCCCTGCTGTGCTGTCGCGAGCTGGTCGCGCACGTCAATCAAGTTCGGAATAACGTGGTCATACGGAGAAGCCATGGTTTCCGCTCCTATCCAACGGTTGATCAGATCAACGACGAAGTCGGCATACGGTCCTCCGTCTTCCGACCAGATCGCGAGTACATCGCCGATCGTCGTTCGATTCTCCTGCACGTAGCGAAACGACGGGTCGGTCACGCGGAACATGCCGTCCTGGAGACTGTCTTCGACGCTGCCGTACTTCACGTAGTTGCTCTCACGGATCGGGTCTCGAATGATGGCCCACCCGGTCAATGACGGATCGCGAACCGTCCTCGCGTTCGTCCACGAGCGCGTGTCGTTTCGCCACAAGACTGAATCGCGATTCGATCCGTACCGGTGCTCACGCGCCGCGATCGCCAACCAGACAGCGGGATCGTGCCCTGTCGCGACGATCTTCTGGTAGAGCGCCGCTCCGCGATCCGCCCACGGAGAACCTGCCTCGGTGAGCGTCTTCGTGAACAGCGAGTCACTGATCCGTGGTGAACTCTGAAATGGGCTGTTGAGGCGAACAGGGATGCTCATTGGGCCAACTCCATTCGATCAGTTCGTCCGGGCTGCTCGACGTGTCAGGCGGAATCGGTAGATTACGATGACATCCACCGTCGTCGAAGGTGAGCCGTGAGATACTACGGTTTGCGTAATATCGCTGGTGGAACACGGCGTGTTCCCGCAATGGTTCAAGCTATCCTGCCGGCTGAGCAATATTCGCAACCTAGGTGCTTCAATGCGGGAAGGCAATAGCCCAAATGGGCTACGTGAAACGGCGTTGTCCGTACATGACACCTCCGGTCTGAATGCGATCATCATAAAGGTCGATGACGAGCGCCTACAGCTGCGCCTGCTACCTGGCGATGCAGTTCTCGATCGATCGTTACGATGGGATGATGGCCGAGTACGCTGCGCCGCCAGTAGCCCGCGACCGGATCGCATCCGCCATGGTTCCGATCTCTATGAGATGGCCAGGATCGATCGAAGGGCTGGCGATGAGCAGCCGAGCGAGGACGACATCCAGCGATGTCGGATCGGCAGCGGCGACCGGCACGAGTGACTGAATCAACATTCCCTTCCGAGAGGCCAACTCCGGCCGTGTGAGAACTTCCGCCGAAAGCCGCGCCGCGAGTAGCGGAGCGAAACCGGTATCGGGAACCGCCACCTGTTTCTCGATTGCTATCTCATCGCGGTTGCCCCAACCGCGATCCTTGTTCAGCCGGTTGAATTCGCTGAGTGGGCGCTGGTAGATGTTCCTCAGTTCGGCAAGCGACCGGGCGCCGGTGACCTCTGGGGGCAGCGGCTGCGAGGAGGATGGAGCCGATCGCAGGTTGAAGGACTCGCCGATGATATGGATTGGCGCAAACTCGGGTGTCGCTGCGTCCCGTGTCAGTCGCTCGATCGCGGCATCGAGATCGAGTGACTGGATGGCCGCGACGTTCCAGCGCATCCGCATCGCCATCACTCGTGCTGTCGTTCGCGCACAGTGCACTGCATCCTGAATGTGATGCGCTCCTGAGAGCGCCGCGTCGAGCGCCTGCTGAACGGAGGGTGTGTCGTCGGGCCGGCAGACGTGGATCGAGTCCGCCAGTGTGACGTTAGAGAGCGCCTGGAAGCCAGCGAAACTGTACGGAAGCTCCAACGCCCGGCGATGCATCTCAGTCGCTTCGTCCGGGCGATCCAGCACGAGCGCATACGCTTCAGCCAATGCGCTCAGCCATCGTTTCAGCAACCCCCACGGATCGCCGTCGCGCGGTTCCAGATGGAGCGGATCTGCCTCATCGCGGATCTGTCGATCGCGGGTCTCAAGCTGTTCGAGCGCGTCTGTGGTCCCGTCTCGCGCACGAAGTGCCAGTACGGTCAGCGGCAGGGCTTCCTGGAAGTCAACCGCACTGATGGCCAATGCTGAGCTCACCAGGCGGGGAACTGCTTCGCAAACCCACGCCTGGCTTGGATGCCGTGTGACGGCATCGAGCAGGTAACTGAGCGAGCGGTTGCGATAGTGTGTGTAGCCGTACTCTGTATGAATATCCACGTACTCGATCAGGTGTGCAAAACCCGTGGCCTCGTTTTCAACCGCGTACGCAACGAGCTGCGGCCCGTCCCACTCCGACATGAACTGCAGGTGCATTCCGGTCTGCGGATCGTGCTCTTCGCGAGTCTGCATCATCTCGTACTTGTACAGCATCTCGGTATCCACTCCGATGCCACCGACTCGCCGTCGCAGTACGTTGATCAGTTCCTCTGGTGGCGTGGGCGGCAGTGGCGGAAGGGAATCGGACGCGATTGTCGTGCCGTTCAACGTCGCGTCCAGCCGCCGCAGCAGCAGTGCCAGCGGGCCATCGGACGGCATCCGTGGCGCGATTCGGTTGCGTAGCCTGGTCGCGGCGTCCGCATTCTCACCAGCCGCCAGCCAGGCAATCGAGAGGAGTGCGGCCAGGTGCCACTCTTCCTCAACAGAGAAGAGCGCCAGCCTCCGTTCGGCTCCGTCGACATCCCCGCGCCGGGCCAGATCGAACATGACCTGAGGCTGTGACTGTTCACGGACGAATCTGAGCAGGCCAAACGCCGACCGGACGACGAGCACGATTGCTTCGGGGTCGTCGTCACTGGCCGCGATCCCCAACGCGGTCGCCAGGTCACGCCGTAACGCGGCTGGGTCATCGATGCGCGCATGGTGGGCGGTCTGGAACGCTGGATCGAGTGTCAGATCGACGGCGTGTGTCGCCAGCGTGTGCCGGGTTTTCGGTAGCGCACCGCGCACTCCTTCGGCGATGTGCGTCACAAGGTGCCGCAGGCCATAGTCACGGAGACCGAGCGAGTCGGGAGACTCCCAACGCCTGCCATAGTTCGAACGGATGCAGACGGCGATCTGGCGATTTACCTCTTCGGGGAATACCTCGTAGTCGTCATTCTGCAACAGGAAGTCACGAAACGACTGGTGATAGATGCGGTATGGACCATCCTCTGGACCATCCAGATATTGCATGCAGGCGCGCAGCACCTTTGCCGTTTGCGACGGCTCTCGCTCGGTGATCGCCGCAAGCTGATCACGTGTGAAACCCTCGCCGTGGGCGACGGCCAGGGCTCCGAGGAGCGGTCGATACTGCTCATCCCAGGCTGTGGCGTTGCGGGCGATCTCCCGCCTGAGGAATCGCCGGTAGACATCGTCGAGCCCTTCGGGCAGATCGCTGATCACTGGGTTGGCGAGCCGGACCGGGTTGGCTCGCAGATCGTCGACGACGTAGCGCGCATACAGGAAGTTGCCTTCCCCGGCAGCGACAATCTGGTCTGCCAATGACGTGCGGAGCGCTTCGTCCAGGTCCATGAAGCTGGATTCGATGAACGAGTGCAGGTCGGTATTGTCGTTCGGGAGATCGCGCTCAAGATCGAGAGATGGTGGCGGTAGCTCGGCGAGGACACGCGGCTCCGGCCGGCTGGTGAGCAGAAAGCGGACCTGACGTGGTAACCCGTATTCGCTGGCCGTGATATCGCCGAGCAGCGAGACGATCGACTCGCCCTCCGCGTAGGTTACCGCCTCATCCAGTCCATCGACGAGCACCAGCACGTTCGTTTCTTCGGGCAGCGTCTTACACAGCGCCCGCAGCGGCTGGAGGATGATGCGGGTAAACGCAACTCGCGCCGAGATCGCTCCGATGTGCAACGACTCGATGTGGATGCCGTGGACCTGCGCTCCAGATTCAACGTGGCCCACCTTCGTCTTTGATGTAACGACGATGTCCTGGTCTCCTATCTGGAGCAGCGCCTCGGCAAACGCCTCGTGGCGGGAGAGGCTCAGCGCCAGAGCACGAACAAACCCCAACGGATCGAGCGTCTCGTCACGCCGTGCCTGGCAGAAGTGGATAGCGCCGACCGCCCCTGGCTTGAGTGCTGTGTACTCGTTCGCGGAGACCTCCCCCTGGCTGATTCGCACGATCTGCGCGGAGATGGCCGATTTGCCGGTGCCCGGTCCGCCTGTCAGCAGGAAGACGCGTGGCGTGTCGTTCGCGAGCCAGTCATCGATCTTCCTGAACACCCATTCCCGGCCAGTGAAATCCCTGGTGACGCGCTCGATGCCGCGACCGAACTCGATGCCATCAGGGCGGCGTGGTGTCCCTGCGCGTGAAGGGGAGGCTGTGGACGTGTCTGGCATGCTGCATCCTCTTCCAGTTCACAATACGAATTGTGGGGCTAGTCCGACTCGAGTCACTTGCGCGCGTGGTCGGACGGTCATTCGACATCGTTGATACAGGTCGTGAGGTAATCCTGGATGATGAAGCCGACGCCGTCGTCTCCGGTGACACGCCACCAGCTGAATCCGTCACCGGACCACGGGCCATCCACAATTGTGAATCGTGTGCCGTCAAGTGCGACGGTGATGATCTCCGCGGTTGTCGACGGATCCTCGCGGATGTTGACACCTTCGCCGCCTGGCGTCATCACCTCGACCTGGACTCCCGAATCGAAGTCGTCGCAGCCAGGGTCAGCCACGACATCGAAGGTCCTTTCGAACGGCGGCTCGGCCAGCCCATAACCGTTGGTGACGATGACCTGGTAGGTGTAGGTGCCGACGGGAAGCTGACCGAGCGTGACCTCGCAGGTGTCTGTCTCGCAGGCTTGAATCAGCTCCTCGAACATCCGGATCTGGATTGACGCGACGCCAGATTCGGGGTCGTTGGCCAGGACCTCGATCGTGACGCTGTCCCTGGTGGTCGGTTCATCAGGCGTGTGGCCGAGCGTCAGGATCGCGGCCGGGCTGGTATCTGGTTCCGGCTCCGTTGGCGGTGGTTCCGGGATTCTCTCCAGCCAGAGGGTTGGACGGCTGGCTGCTAACTCGTTGAAGCGATTGAGCGCGTCGCCCGGAGGAACCTCTTCCACGTCCAGGAGGACGCCGGTCCTTGCCAGGGCCTCTCTGAAGTGGCGGGCCCACTCGATGCTGGTCCCGTCGGTCGCTGATATCAGCAGCGTGATCGAGAGGTTGTCGAGCGCTGGGAGGATCGGATCGTCGTCAAAGGGGAGCCGCTGAACATTGATCGGCGCCTGGTCGCCAATCAGCGTGACCATCGTTCCCTGGCGATCGGGGAACAGCACGTCAACCTGTGTCTGCCATTCATCTTCGTTGATAGCTTCGATCAGCCCATTCTGGATGGCACGCTCATTGAGGGCTCCACCGGCTCCACGCAGCTGCGCGACCTCAGGCCGGGGCATCTCCCCAGTCGGGATGCCTTCGCTCACTGCGGCGTCGATCGCGGTTGCCATCCAGGATTCGATACCCATCGCGTCGATGAAACCGGGCAACTCGCTGAAGCTGTGCGGCTCGCGCGCGTCAAGACCGGCGACGTCGTCCGGCTCTTCACCTGGCGTGCTGAACCAGAACTGCTGTTGCTCGACGACCGCCATCGAACCGGAAACGTCTGAATTCATCTCAATCAGCGGGGTTGCTTCGACCCAGCCATCGAGGATCGCGACGAAGGTCATGTCTCGTGGATCTTCCCGGTCCTCGGTTGGCAGATATGAGACGATGATGCTGGTCCCCTGCAACGTGACATTGGCGCTTGGCGTCTCGACGGTAATCAGGCCGGAGCACTCGTTGCGCCAGAGGGCGGTGCCGGACTTGATCTGGAGCCCGCCAGGCAGATCGGGCGAGCGCTGGAGCTCTCCATCGTGGAAGACGTAGACGCGCCCGCACTTCTCGCCGATCGCTCTGTCGGCAAAGTCGAGCCAGGCCTGTCCGCTAGGATCAGTCGTGACCGAGCCTCCGGCGCGGATCAGTGTCCAGTCCTCGACTGGACTCTCGCACGCAAGGAGCTCGCTGAGCACTGCTGGATCGCTGCCACCAAGTGCGCGGGTGATCGCGCAACCTGCCTCGACATCGATGCCGGTTTCCACGATTTGGGTTGGCGTCGGTGTGTCGCCTGGCGCCGCCGTTGGTGGAGGAGTCTCGCCCGCAGGGAGTTCTGTTGCCGTGGCCGTGGCCGTGCTCTCGCTGGGCGCGCTTGCTGTTTCCTGCGCGCCGCTTCCCTGCGTCGCTGTCGGCTCGCTCGTGCTGGTGGAGGTTGGGGTGTCATCGTCAACGTCATCGTCGCCGCCACAGGCCGGCAGCAGGATCGTGAGGATCAGAATGCCTGTGCAGGTCAGGACGATGGCGTGCTTTCGGCGCTGCATCGTTCCTCCAGTCGTCTTCATCCATCAGATTCCGGACTTCGCTTCGAGTTCTGTCCAGGCGGTGAGCCAGCGGTTCGCGAACCATGTTCCAACCAATAGTCCAAGCATCAGGACGCAACCGACGAGCGCTGCGTCCACAGTGGCCAGTCGATCTGTCCAGTCGCCCAACAGGCGGAGCAGACGCGGCGTTTCCTGTTGCCACTCGGAGCCGTAGAACGTTCCATTCTGGACGAGCGGCATGGCGGAAAGCTTGCCGTCGACCTGATTGAGCAATGCCTGCAGCAACCCGAACCAGACCGCAGCGGCAGCGATCCAGCCGAGCCAGAAGACGCGACCCGCGCGTCCGTGATACGCGAGCGCGGCAGCGAGGACTGCCCCCCAGGCAAACCCAAGGCCGGCAATCAGCAGCCGTTCGGTCGGCGGCAGTCCGTTGCCCGACATCACCCAGAGATGACCGGCTCCGAACCCGAGCATGCCGGCCGCGACCACCCGCCAGTCCGCGCTGCGCTCGATCACAGTCGCCGTGACCTGCATCGCGAGACCCATCAGCAGTCCGGCCAGCGCTGCCCACATGAACTGGGCGGAGAGTTCGAGTTGCCAGGTAAACGTGGTGGTTGTCGCGATCAGCGCGCGCAAAGTGCCCAGGCCGAGACCCATCCCGAGAGCAGCGCCGGCGGCGTTCGTCCAGATCGCTCGCTGGTTGCGGATGATGCGGCGACCGGCTCTGTCGGCCCAGATGAGGAGGTGATCCAGCGGGCCGAACGAGTCACGGATCGGGTGGAGCGGAACGCCTGCATCGGTGAGGACGCCCAGAGTCCGGCCCGTCGCCACCGTTTTCGGGCGGTGTCTGGCAGGGAGAGGAACGCCGGTCGCAAGCGCGCCTCGATGTTGACCGGATCCAGTGATTCGACGGCGGCGAGCGTGAGCGCGGCGGTCTCGCGGTCGACGCGATCGTCGTCGCGGGCCGCGATCCAGGCAACAGGCTCCTGTTCGGGTTCGGAATGTGTTGAGCTGTCACGATCGACCAGTTGCAGTTCGGCCGATGATGGCTGCGCTGCCAGGGCTGGCTTGGAGAGAATCGTCAGCTGCTCGGCGTCCGGGAGGAGCGCCGTTAGCCAGCGGCGCGGGTCTTCGCGATGATGTACTGCGGAGCGAAGCAGCAGCAGGGATTGTTGCCATTCCAGTTGCAGGTCACCATTCACGACGCTGAGAAAGCGGAGTTGTGTCTTCCCGGCCGGAACGCGCAGGACATCCCACTCCGCCCATGCTCCGGTCAGTACTTGCCGGGCGCGGCGCGCGTTCAGGGCATCGGGGCCAGCCAGCCGACCCATCGTCGCAGCGATCGTCGAGTTCAGGAAGCGGTATTCGTCGGACTGGACGCGGCGTCGAATCAGCAATCCCTTGTCAACGAATCGCCTCAGAATGCGATCGAGCTGTTCGTCATCCGCGACGTTGGGATCGAGATTGGTGCGCGCGATCCATGTGTCGTCCTGGCGAGCGATCAATTCACGCAGAACCGCGTCTGCCTGTTCCCGCACATCCGAGACAGATGTGACGTAGGTATCGCGGAGGCATTCGTCGATAATCGCCGCCGAGCCGTTGCCGTACACCTCTGGAGAGATCACCGGGGCGATCTTGTCCTGATGGAGTCGGTTGCGGGCGCGAGCGAACAGACACTCGCCGACCATCTGTAGCGCTGACGGGTCAACGGTTCCGCGGGAGCCGGAGAGCCGGATCAGATCGTCGAGGACACGCTCGCGAACCTCTGGTGACACGAACTGTACCGGACCGTCGATTGTCAGGAGAGGCTTTTCGAGAGCGTCGCGTGCCTCGTCCCTGCTGAGCTCGTCAATCTCGACTCGGTAGTTCAGCAGGCCAGGGATCGCTTCCTGTAAGGCTGCCAGACGATGTTCGCTGAAGTCGTCGATGCGGATCGACAGGATGATCCGCAGCAACTGCTCCGGGTTATCTTCCAGCGCGATCCGCAGTTCGTTGACGATCTGGAGTTGATCGTCCTCCGGCAAGTCAAACAGGCGCTCGAACTGGTCGAGCACGAGCACGAATGTACCCTTCCCAGCGCGAGTCACGGACCTGGTGAACTCATGTAGCGTTTCAGACGAGCGGGTGGCCCTGGGCAGCTTGCCGGGAACGTGGGCGATCGCGTCGCGCAGCGCAGGTACCAGTTCGTCATATCGATCGACCCGCGCAACGATCGCGCCGAAGTCGGCCACCTGTGGCATGACGGCAGCGCTCAGCAGTGACGTTTTTCCGGTGCGGGGTCTTCCACACAGGACAACCAGTGGGTAGTTTGTTGTGAGACGCAGGACTTCGGCACTCTTCCCGGCTCGTCCAAAAAACAGGCTGCGCCACCCGAAGGTGAACGACTTGCTGCCCGGATATGGGCATTTTTCACGTTCCAGCCGGTCGGCGGATATCAGCCCACGGCTGGTTTCTGCCAGCGCAATGATCTGCACATGTGTTTCGCGCTGGGTCGTATAGACATCGCCGGTAATGGTGCCGACCTGGAGACCGACAACCTCGCCATGGTTGGTCCCGGCCTTCGCCTTGATCTCGATGTGTGTCGACGCTGATGTCTGCGCACCGTCACTGGGGCCTGCGCGGACATCGCCGGAAGGTATCTGGTCAGTCGGTGTCGAAGCCATCAGACGGTTCTCCGTTTCCTGGGGCGTGAGGCAGGAATGCGTTGAGGAGGTCGGTGAATGGTGTGGTTGAGTCCTTGCGTTTGGCCGGAGAAGGTCGTCCAGGTTGACACGCCTGTGATGTGACGGTGTGTGTCCTCCGGCGCCTGATCCTCTCCTGGACGTAGGTGGGATGCACGCTATCCCAACCTGTCGATTTTCGTGACGACGAGCTTGCCGCCCTTTTCTACTTTCTCGACGTTGGCAGACGCTGACAGGTTGCCTCCCGTGAATGTGTCGATGATGGCTCCGATAGCGATGGCGCCGTCTTCGATAGTCGTTGATTTGAGGCGCACTTCGGCATCACCGGCGGCCATCGTGCCGACTTCGAGGCCGGTCACCTCGCCTCCGATGGTCTTGACGTCAACCGTCACGACGGCGCGTTGCTGCTGTCGCTCGGTCTGGAGCGCGGGATCGTTCGTCAACGTTGGGAACAGTACGCCGTCGCTCGAACCCATGTAGAGCACTGGCGTGCCGAACCCACGGAAGTCTCTGGTTGCGAAGATGGCGATCCGGCCCTCGGTGACTGCCTGATCGACCGGATAGCCGAGCGCTACGGCGGAATAGAACGCTCCGGAAAACGCGATGGCGCTTGTGTCGAGGACGGCGAACTGCATCGCGACGACCGCGCCGAGGCCGCCGTTCAACAGATTCGCTGCGGTGCTGCTCCAGAGTTGCTCATCATCGCGCTTCGCGGTCAGGCAGGCTCCCAGGAAGGCGACTCGCACACCAGCCTTGACGAGCTGCGGGGCGAGAACGGTCGCATCCAGCAGATCCGCTCCACCGTTGCCGTCATCCAGCATCAGCGCGCCCTTTCCGAAGGGTTTGCCGGGAGTCGGGCGGGTCACGAACTGGCCATGGCCGGCGAAGTGGAAGATATCGACGTGGTCTCGTCCACCGAACAGGTCGTTCGCGGTGACGGGTTGGACGTACGTGATGTTGATGCGATCCGACTGGTCGAGGCTCTTCTTGACAACCTTGCGCTCTTTCTTCAGCTTCAGCTTGCCGGTTGGATCGGCCAGGGCCATGACGAGTTGCGCCGGAAGCGTTGCCGCTTTCGTCCCGACCAGGTTCGGCACGACCCGATCGAGCTGACGTACGATCGAGACCTGCGACATCAGTCCCAACATCTGATTCTGAGTCGCCTCACCTGGTTCGGTATGGAGCAGCACGAATTCCCAGGGGATGGAATGGAGTGAGTCGGAGAGGTTCAGGAGCAGGCGCAGGCGTGAGTCGGGGAGGTTCCGGTGGGCCGCGACGCTTGCGAGAACGATGTCGCGAATCTGGCCGGTTGGGAACAGCGCGTCGCCCAGCAGCTTCCCCAATGCGACGACCGCCGTCAGCGACGGTGGCGAGGCTTCCCAGGCAGCGAGCGTCTTGCGGATGCCGCGAACGTCGAGCGAGCTTGCCTGACCCTCGGTCGCACGGCCCGGAATCTGCACCTGAAAGCGGGTTATCTCGTGCCCATCCTCGATAACCTCGCGCACGTCAGTCGTCATAATGATGATATCGGTGTGCTTCACGCGGCCCTCCTGATTGGTCTGCGTGCCCGGTTTGGTCACCAGGAAGATGGATACCGGTAGGCTTCCAGCATCGTCTGCCAGCCGGCGTCCTGGGCGAACGTGACGTCGCGGTAGAACGGCGAGATGTGGCGAGGTTCATCCTCTCTCGGTGCGATCCAGTAGACGCTCATCCCGCCGATGCCCTCCAACCAGGCGCCGACGTGCTCGGATCGCACCACCAGCTCACTCGCGCGGATCGCGCTCAGGAGCTGCCTGGCTGCGGCACTGACGGTTGGGGAATCGCAGTCTTCCGCTAGTTCCCGAGCCATCGACACGATGTCCCAGAGGTGGTATTCGAATCGGGTGATCTCACGCTGGACATCATTGGTTTCGCGCAGGTAGGTTGAGGTTTGCGCTCGTTCGAGACAGGAAATGGCGGCTGGCATATCGGCGATGAGCGCGTCAGCGAGGTGCTTCATTGCCGGTGTCACGCGGTCCAGCCGGCTCAGATCGAGGGCGATCTTCGTGACTTCGCCATCCTTTGGACCCGGCGGGCGCTCTCGATAGTAGCCGGCGTATTCGGCAACGACACAGTCGGCCAGGTCGCGCGTTGACATATCGGGATTCGCGTGCAGCCGCGTCAGAATTCGGTCATACGGCCAGCTCAGTCCGGGCACCAGATCCTCGGAGGCCACCAGGTGCGAGACGGTCTCGCGTAGCTGGTGGGCCACTTCGATAGTTGCCATCAGGCAGGCGTCCATCCCGAGCAGGTCCAGTTGCTGGCCGATGCCATTGCTGATCTCGTTGGCGACCTGCCCCAGCTGGATCGTGTCGAGCGCCTGGCTGCTGCCGTCGTCGAACAGAATCGCCCGGTCGATTGGCCGCTCGGGCCTGACCAACTCGGTCAGCGAGGTCCGAAACAGTGCCCGGCTACCCGGCATCACCGCGCGCACGGTGCCTTCGTCGGCCGGCGGCTCGTCGGCGTGTATCTCGCGATATGCGCGATCGATTTCGAGCGGCTCCCAGCCGGTGCCGTGGCTCCAGAGGATCAGCCCGTAGTGTTCGGCCGGATAGTGGCTGAACAACCACTGTGCGGTTTCGACCAGTCGCGCCGGGTCGGCGGCGTTGAACTCGCCGAGCGGTTCCTCCTGTATGGCTCGTCCACCGTCACCGACGACGTAGCGCTTCGCGCCGTCGATGCCGTCGAACAGGACACCATGCATCACGTCGGGCGTGCTGCCGGCATCGATGATCTGCCCAAGACTTCGCTCACCCATCAGTTGAAGGTCGTTGTGGGCGGCGATGTACGTCAGGATGGTCCATTTAGCGGGATCAGACATCACGAACGCTCCTGGTTGCGGTTCGGTGGCTAGCCTGTGGGGTCGTCCTTCAGATCGTTGCCGGGCCGCTTGCCGCGAAGCGTCGCGTGCTTGTCGATCAGCCGTTCGACACTCGTGATGAAGTCGTCGTTGGCCTGCTTTAGCTCGTCCTGCACCGTTGCCTCGTTCTGGATGTACATGAGCCGGGTCCAGTAGGTGTTGAAGGCGACGCCGAGCCAGGTGATGAACTCCAGGTTCTCCTCCAGCGCCTGTGTCGGCTGCCGGATGAAGAAGGCGAGGAACGCGGCGGTGCCGAGCCCAACGAAGACGAGCGGGACAGCCGTTCCTTCGTTCATCAGCCCCGCTATGGCGGCGGTGATGACGAGGACCAGCCCGACGGTAAAGAGCGCGCCGTATAGCCAGAGCGTGAGCCGATAGGGCTTCATGAATGCGGAGAGTGTCCGGTTGAACATTTCTTCGTTCTGCTGAAAGCCGTTCACCATGTACCTGGTCCAGGCGTCCTTCACATCATCCGGCAGGCGTTCGAACCCATCCGGCACTTTCCCGGGTGGTAGCTTTGGCTTGATAGGCGTTCCGTCTGGAAGCGTTGGCGGCTCTCCGCCAAGGACGACCTTTGGCTCACCAGATGGTGCGACGACGCTCATGCGGCTTTACCTCGCTGTTCCGGATCATGTAGCTGGCGAGTACGAGGGAGGTCTGCCTGGCTGCGACTTGCGCCGATCGGGTGCCGGGGCAGACGCAGCGTTGACATGTTCTGCTGGAAGAATCAGACGGTAGAGATACGCCTGATGGCGATCGCCGGCAGCGTGTAGGTCATAGCGGGTCTCCGGTGCTGGCGCGGTGGCGCGCCTTTGGCAGGAATGCTCGCCGTTAAGAAATTGTGTCGCCACCATACGGCAAGCGGACCGGAAAGTAAAGTCAGGAGAGACAATTGCGCCGGTCCATCAGCCTGTCTATCCGTTCCATAACGAGGGCAGCTTATTGCGGACAAAGCGGTTGGCGATCCGTGAGACCAGCATGTCTGTCAGTGGGTTGTCCGGCCCTGGCAGGTTGACCTGCTTGACCAGCGACTTGATTCGTTGCTCGAGTGCGTCCTCGAACACCGAGCGGACGCTTCGCTGGGGATCCCGCGTGCTCGGGATCGTATTCAGCGCGGTATAGCGGCTGATGTCTCCAACATCCTGCGGATCGGCGTCGGGTGTGTAGAACGTCTCAGGGTGTTGCTGATAGCTGATCTGGAACAAATCCCTGGCAACCAGGCGGGCGTCTGCCGCGCCACGCCGGAAGTCGTACTCTCGGAACTTGCGATCGAGGAAGGCCGAGAGGTGGTTCAGGTAGACACAGCGCAGTGATGGATCACCCTCGCGCGGGATGACGAGCGCGAACGTCTTCAGGAGATCAGCGGGAGGGCGATTGACGCCGGGGAGTGCCTTTGGACCTCCCAGGGCCGATAGTGGGCCGGTCACCTCCTTATCGAACTGGATCATCGAGCTTTCAGTACGGACGTCACGCAGCATGTTGAATGCGTATGTCAGCAGGTTCGGATAGGTTGGGTCGGCGGTCACCGGCTCGGGGTTGCTTCGCCACGGGTCGATGACGACGACGCGGCGGTTCTTCAGCGCGTCCGGTTCTCGCCTGCGTTTGGCTTCCTCTGTGATGTAATGCCACGCCAGATCGATCGGCAGATTGTTGTAGGTGCCACCGTCGTAATACCAGAATCGGCGTTCGCCGCTGAACGCTGGCTGATGAATGTACTGTCGATGGTTATCCGCACTGCGAGACAACTGCACCATTGGGAAGATGAACGGAATCGCGGCCGATGCCTGCGCAACGGAGCCGATCCGCTCCCAGATTGGATCGCGCGGACCGACGCTGCCGTCGAGGCTGTACGACTCCAACTCCGCATTCCGCTTCTGCATGAACACTTCGGGGCCGGATGCGCTCGGCTGGGGAACGCGCGACGCATACGAGAGCGGGGTCGAGTTTGAAAGTGTCATCGCGACCGTCAGGTTGGGTGAGCAGTATGAGGCGCGTGTTCCTGAATCGTTGGTACGCCAGTCGATGGTGTCGAGTGCGATCCGGCGCAGTTGTCGCGCGCTCAGGATCGAGAGCGGTTCATCCCCAACGATCTCAGGCTTGAGAAGATCGACGATGTCGACCCCATCGACCCAGACTCGGCGCAGGTCGGTCTCGCCATTGCGGTAGCAGAGGCCGTGGGCGATGACCGCCGCGGTCGTCGCACCGGCGGATGCGCCGGTGATGATGTCGATCTCGTACTGCTCGCTGTCACGAAACGCTCGCAGAAGCTCGTCAAGCGCTCCGGCGATGTATGCGCCGGCCGAACTGCCGCCACTGAGCACGAAGGCGACACGTATCTTTTCCAACGGCTCGTCCTTCTCGTTGACCTGGTTTGCAGTTGTTCGAGGGTACGCTGTTCAGACGCGCTGCTGCAGATACCTGACGACCGGAGACGTGGACCAACGTCAGACTCGGCTACTCGCAGGAGCCGTATCGCGATCGGTTATTCAGACGGCTTCATACTAGTGGTTGCGCTTCTGGCAGTCAAGTCGTATTCTGAGGACAATCATTCAGATGAGATGGTCGCGGACATTACGCATGCGTGCAGTTGGTCGATGGCCGAAACTACCAGTGGCATACGTCGCGCCAGGACGCCGTACTTCAGGAAAGGCGGATGACAGCGATGTTCGGCGGCTATGGCGAGGGCGGGGCGTTTCTGCCACGTGTGCTGCACCTGTCAATCGCTCGCTATCGGCCGGATCTGCCCCTGCCCGGAGAGCCGCTGGAGTTTCTCGCCACCATCCACGAAGAGGGAACAGGGATCAGCTGGCAGCAGAACGTGACGGTAGATCCAGCCACTGAGCAGTCCCTGCTTGACGCGACCGCCGTTCTGCACGAGTGCTCGCTGAACTGGGCCACGGCACTCGACGAAGCGCTCCTGGTATCCCGACAGCTCGGAGAGCGTCTGTACGACACGTTCATCGGGCCAGCTGGAACGACGGTGCTCGAGACGGTGGCACCGACGGCGATCCTCCTCGATGTCGACGAAACGATTCTGAACCTGCCATGGGAGTTGCTTGGCCCTGCCGGTCGCGTGTACTCGCAGGACATCCCGCTCGGCCGGGTCGTGACGACGCGCACCAACCCCAGACGCGGGCGCGACCCGCTCAAGGAGGATCGACTCGTTCGGTTTCTGGTCGTCGCCAATCCAACGCTGGACCTGGCTGAGGCGGAGGCAGAAATCGCGTCGCTCCAGGCGCTTGAGGGAAGTCGCTTCGATGTCACGGTCGAGGTAACGATCCTCTCCGGCAGCCAGGCGACCCGAGCGGCGGTCTACGATCTGCTCCTGCCTGGCGACTTCGATGTCCTGCACTTCTCGGGTCATGCAGCGCTGGTGGCTGACCAGCCAGGCGCCAGCGCGATTCAGCTTGCGGATGGGCTGCTGACTGCCGACGATATCGTGCGATTGCCCTGGCAGCAACCGCCCGGGTTCGTCTTCAGCAGCGCCTGTGAATCTGGCCGGGCGGTCGCCGGCCAGCGGCTGTTCTCTGACGCCCAGCAGGCGAACGGCCTGGCCGGAGCATTCCTGACCGCCGGGGTGTATGCCTATGCTGGCTTCTTCTGGCCGGTGACAGATACCGGCGCGGCGCTCTTTACCCGGACGTTCTACGAGCAACTGTTTCTTCAGCAGAACGTCGGACTGGCGTTCCTCGCCGCGCGGCAACGCGCCGTGCACGATCTTGGAGCGTTTGGAGACCTCGCGGGATTCGGCGCGATTCTCTATGGCGACGCGGCGTCGAAGCATCGGCGCGATCTTCGTACCGCCGCCGACTGAGGCGATGAGACGGAGACGCCTTCCCGACGGGCGGGCGTCTGCCGGACGCGTTCGTAACCAATTGCTGCTATCAGAAGGGTGATCGACATGGCAACTGGCATTTCGCTGCACATCGGACTGAATCAGGTTGACCCCAATCACTATCGCGATCAGTTCGGCCAACCCTGGTCTGGTGACTTGATTGCCTGTGAGAATGACGCGCGCGACATGCAGGCAATTGCGGTGGCGCAGGGCTTCAGCCCAACCATCCTGCTGACACGCGCCGCCACGTCCGACGCCGTCCTCAACGCTCTCGGCATTGCAAGCAAGACCCTCGGCTCCGGCGACACGCTGTTCGTGACCTATTCCGGACATGGGGGCCAGGTCAGGGACCTGCACGAAGAAGAGGAAGACAATCTCGACGAAACATGGTGCTTGTACGACCGCGAACTCATTGATGACGAACTGCGCGCAGTCTGGGGCACGTTCCAGCCAGGAGTGCGCATTATGGTGCTGTCGGATAGCTGTCACAGTGGCAGCGTCGTCAAGGTCCAGAAGCGCGAGCAGGAGATGTTCGAGAAGGCGATGGAGTCGGGGGAGGTCCCTCGGATCCGGGGACTCCCGCTTGGTGTTATTGCCGGAACATACGTCGCGCATCGCGCGGTCTACGATGCGATCCAGACGATTCACCCGCAAGGCGAGAACGCCCCTGTCACCGCCAGCGTGCTACTGATCTCTGGCTGCCAGGACGATCAGTACTCGATGGATGGCGCGTTCAATGGCGCCTTCACCGGGCAACTGCTGGAGGTCTGGAACAGCGGAGCGTTCCAGGGTGACTATCGCAGCTTCCACAAGGCGATCCTGACCGGGATGTCGGCTGACCAGCAGCCCAATTACTTCACGACGGGCACAGCTGATCCGGTGTTCGAGGCGGAGCGTCCCTTTACGATCGGCGGTGTGACACCGTACGCCCGCAAGACAGCGGGGGAGATCGACATTGAGCGCCTTGCCCGTGGTGGAAGCGCGTAGCGGATCGATTCAAATCGGACGCGTCATGGCGTGACGGCAATGGGCGAGTTTCCCGATCAGAGGCGGGTTTCAAGGAGAACCAAGTTCAGATCCTTCTGTGGAACCCGCCTGTTCCGAATTTGACGTGTTCGCACTCATCCCACGGATCGATCAGGCGCCGTCACATTGTCCGCAGTCTGTGGCTGATGTTCCCTGCCAATGACACGAGTGTCGCGTGACTTGCCGCCATCGATCGGACGGAGCCGAACATGCCGCATGAATTTGACCCCGGCTATGGGCAGCCACCCTTCGACGCGCTCTGCAGCGACTATCCTGGCGCAGATGTCTATTCGCCAGATGACTTCCGAATCGAGTGGGGGCCGATCTTTCATCGAGGACGGCTCGATGGGTCGGCGCGCGTGCTGGTGCTTGGGCAGGACCCTGGCGCCCACGAGTGCATCGCCCGCCGGATTCTGGTCGGCGAGGCCGGGCAACGCGTACAGGGGTACCTGGCGCGGCTTGGCATCACGACCAGCTACGTGATGCTCAACGCCTTTCTGTACCCCGTTTACGGTCAGTCGGGTGGCAACCGGAACATCGATGATGCCGCGATTGCCGCCTACCGTCACCGCTGGCTGGATGCCGTCCTCGTCGAGTCGCAGGTGGAGGCAGTCATCGCCTTCGGTCGACTCGCCGACCTGGCCTGGCAGCAGTGGAAGGAAACGCCGGCAGGGATCGCCAGCGGCGTAGCGTACCAGGCGCTCAGGCATCCAACCTATCCCGAAGGCTCATCCGGAGGGAACCGTCAGAAGTACGCGGAAGCGATGCTGGCCATGCTGACGCAGTGGAACGAGGGCTTGCAGCAGCTCGCGCCGGCAATCGAGCATCCGGACGAAGAACGCGACCTCGTTCTGTATGGGGATGACCTGACGCCGGAGGATCGAGCGCCGATACCTGAACGGGATTTGCCTGCCGGGGTCCCGGCCTGGATGCGTTCGGTCGAGTCGTGGGCAGTTCGCAGAGGCGAGACGACGGAATCGAAACGCGCGACCGTCGTCGTCACCGTCCCGAAACGTCACCGTCCGTGGACTCCGATCGAGGACTGAGCACTGAGAGGCGGCCAGATGATGGACGAGCGACTGCCGGATGATGCCTTCTACGATGACCCGTTCGAGCGAGCGTATACCGCCTCGATGCTCGATCCGGACCCGCTGCCGGATCCCGGTCTCACACCGCGCTCCTCTCCGCTCGGCGGACAGCCGTTTGCCTTGCGCGGGTGCGTCATCACCCCCGAAGAACGGTTCGACGACGGATTCGTCGTCGTGCATGGTCCTGTCATCGTCTCAGTCGGCGAGCAGCCGCCGGACGCCGGGGTGCTGATTGTAGAGACGGGCGGCGTGATCCTGCCGGGACTGATCGACCTGCACGGCCATCCGGAATACAACATCTTCGCTGCCTGGGAGCCGCCGAAGCGCTACAACAACCGCTATCAGTGGCGGCGCAGCGACGAGTATCAGGCGATCGTTCGCGACCCGTGGAACATCCTGACGGGGGAGGACTCGCTGCTTCGCTCGCTGATGCGCTACGCCGAGGTGCGGGCTCTGGTCGGCGGGACGACGGCGATTCAGGGTTCGAGCGGGCTGTTCCAGACCTCCAGCGAGGCGTTGGTCCGGAACGTCGATCGTCGGATCTTCGGTCAACACCGCGCGCGCTCGGTGATCGACCTCGGACGCCTCGGCCCGGACGATGCCGAGCGGTTGATCCGACAGATCGATGATGGTGACGTCAACGCGGTCTACATTCATCTGGCTGAGGGGACGGATGACACGTCGCGGGCCGAGTTCGACAAGCTGGTGGACCGTGGGCTGCTGACGCCCGCGACGATCATCATCCACGGCACAGCGCTTACGCGGGACCAACTCTCCGATGTGCGTGACGCCGGAGCGAAGCTGGTCTGGTCGCCGCAGAGCAACCTGCGGCTCTATGGGCAGACGACTCTCGCGGCCGACGCGATCGAGCTTGGGGTTCCGGTCGGCCTTGGCGCGGACTGGCTCCCAAGTGGCAGCCCGAATCTGCTGGCGGAATTGAAGGTGGCCCAGCGTGTCCTCGCTCAGCAGGGCTCCGACGTCGACGCCAGGTTCCTGGTTGGGATGGTGACTGCCGGAGCTGCCGGGATTGCCGGTCTTGGTGACCGGCTCGGCGTCCTCGCACCGGGACGGGTGGCGGATATTCTCGTCATGGAGCGACGTGTCGAAGATCCGTGGGAGAACGTGCTGGCCGCGGACCCCTCGTGGATCGATCTGGTCACAATCGGTGGCGATCTCAGTTACGGTCGTCCGGATTGGATGCGCGATATTGCCGGCGCGGTCGAGGCCGAGGCGCTCGAACCGGTGCTGGCATGGGGCAAGCCGATGCTGCTCGACACGCGATTCGCCGTCAACCAGGCTGACGATCCACCGCCGCGCCTGTCCGACCTGCGCGCCGGCCTGATCGAACGCTACCCGGCCATCGGCCCAATCTTCGCCTGACCCGGTCATCCGTGGCCGAGCGACGGCTCAGGTGATCTCGAACACCCTCATCGCGACCTGGTCGGCGTTGGCGGCGTTTTCGACGAGCACCCGGCGCGGGACCGACACCAGCGTTGCTGGCGATCGTCAGGGTGACGGTTTGCCCGGCATACCGCCGTCGTCACGCGCGCTGACGGAACGACGACGACCGATCCGGCGTTGACGCCATCGGTACAGGTCAGCGAGAGCGTGCCGCCACGGGCCACCTGGAAATTGGTGCCCCCACCGGTTGGCTCCAGCCGGAAGTGCGGCAGGAGTTGCGCGCGCGCCTCCAGCGTCACACTCTGCGCCGGACCGCCGACATCAATCTGGAAGATCAGGTCGGTGGGTTCCGCTGGCGGATCGTCTTTCGGGAACGTGATCTTGAAGATACCGCCGTCGCCGATGAACGGCTTGAGCTCGTCGGTCACCGTTTCGGCGCCGATCAGCGGGTGAGGATCTCTTGCTCCGCTCGGACTGGTGAGGCGTAGCGGGACCAGGATTGCGGCTGGAACGAGAACGAACGCCTCCTCGCCGGGCAGGCGGCTCGTAACGATCGTGGCCGGGTCGGCCGAGAGCGCGTTGCGCAGCGGGACGGTGTTGACGACCTCGACGTTGATGCGTCTGACCGGGATGTGTACATCAGTCGGTAGGTGCAGGCCGTGTTGTCCGAGCGCGCTCGATTCGAACGAGCCGTTGGTTGCATTGAACCGATGGACACGGCTGATCTCGACCGGTTCGGGCGCGGTGCTGTTCTGCGCCTGCGCGACGAGTGCGAGGTCACCGTCCGCCCGCAGGACGGGGCTTGTCGCTGGCTGTGTCAGGGCAACGGTGTACCGGCGGTCGGCGTTGGGTGTGACTGACACAATCGCCCGCTGCGTCTGGACCAGTGTGACGGTCGCTCCCTGCGCGATTGGCTGGCCGGCGATCGTGACCTCGACATCGCCAACCGTCACGTTGAAGAACAGCCGTTGCTTCTTCTCACTGGAGAGAACCTTCTCAGTATCCTGTGCCTCACGCGCGTCGGCTGCGCCAACGATGTTGTTCCTGACCGTGATGCGGTGGCTGCCGGGCAGTGTGAAGGCGGCGTAGATGCCTGAGGTGCGCTCAAGGACGGGGCTGGTTGGCACCCATCCCCGGACATCGGCGCTCAGCCTGCGCGGGCTCGATCAGATCGACGTCGCGGGGATCGGTACGATTCTTCAGGACGAAGACATCCGGCACGCCGATACCAGGCGCTTGTGCGACGGGCGCGGCTTCAGCGCCTCGATTTGGGTTCAGCGTGCTGCCAGCGGCCTCGGCCGTGACGAACGGAAACAGACACGGGTCGCGAGTGATGTGGACACCGGGCGCGTCGTGCTGTCCCATCGTAATGACGGTGTCATCGCGCGAATTCACGAAGTACCAGTAGCGCGCGATGTCGCCGACGACGCTGACGCTGCCGCGCAATCTGCCGAGCGGACTGTACAGGTCGCCGCTCTGCTCCGAGGCGTCCTGCTCCATTTGCGAGAGGTGTCCCTTGGGGCTGCTGCCGGCCTGCTTGAACGCGTTGTCCCAGAAGAACCAGCCTGGAATCGCCGCGCTCCAGGATTGGGTGCCGAACAGGTAGCGCGCGATGCGAGCCGTCCGGTCCAGGAAGGTTCCGGGGCTGGGTTGCAGGCGATAGTGAAGCTGGCTGTATGGATCGAACGCCCAGCGCATCCAGCCCATGCCCAGTTCGGTCATTGCCGCACTGTCGGCGTTCCCCATTGGGTCGCGCTCGTCGATCTTTGCGATCCGGAAGTCGCGACTTTCTCCTGATGTCACCGGTGCTTCTTCGAGCTCGACCGTGCCGTCGGCCGCGACGGCGGTGACGTTCGTCCGTTTGGATGCATTCCCGGCG
The DNA here is from genome assembly GCA_963763325.1 of uncultured Chloroflexia bacterium. Lineage (GTDB taxonomy): Bacteria > Chloroflexota > Chloroflexia > Thermomicrobiales > CFX8 > JBBECJ01. The sequence continues at coordinate 158,433 of CAVXOL010000002.1, read as the reverse complement.
GTGACCGTCACCCGGTCGAACGTGCTGAGTGTCAGTGTCTTCCCGTTGACCTCCTCGACACGGATGGCGGCTGGCCGGGCAGCGTCTGGCACCCTCGCCGGGTAGTAGTCGTGCCAGTCCCAGTTCGAATCGGGCGTATGGACGGAGTACGGGGCGACACGGACTGCGTTCTGGAGTCCTGCTTCAGTGACGGCGGTTGCCAACTGGACGATACCGTCGGAAACGGTTCCCGCGACCGAGCGGACGATCGTGTTGTTGCCGTCCGTGTCCTGGATGATGACCCGAGACGCGCCGATCAGCGCCTGGCTTCCGGCGTCGTCACCCAGGCGCAGTCGCCTGCCTTCTTCCTCCATCGTTGCCGGATAATTCTTCCCCGATCCAAAGATCGTGCCGCGCCCGAGCGCGTAGAACAGCTTGCCGACGCCGAAGATGAGCCCGCCATAGACTGACCCGGCGAGCAGGTTCAACATCCCGCCATGCGTCAGCATCTGGAGGGCATTGAATGGCACATCACGCCAGTTGTTCGATGGGGTTTCGCGACGGACGTGGACCGCGCCGGTGGCAACATCCAGCCCGGCCTCGACGCGAAACCGATTCGCCTCCGTGGCTGCCCCGAGTTTGAGCGTGACTGGCGCTCCGCCAGTCGTCACCTGCACCCGATCACCCGCCTGGAAGTTGATACCGGCCGGCTCGGGGATCTTGAGGAAGCGCGTCGAACCATCGGATTCCATCTCGCCGCGCACATAGGCGGAGAATGCTGGAAGCTCGATATCGGTCGTCAGCTCCAGGACCCCTTCCAGCGCTGCCAGCGGGAACCAGCCGAGCAGCAACGGTCCCCACATCGCGCTCTGGAGCGTGTGTCGCAGCTCGTGATCGACCAGACTCTGCCGCCGGTCCAGCTCGGCGTGCTCAGGGTCTTCCGGCACGAGGACGGTCCCGGCGCCCAGTTCACCGGTCGCTGCGCGCGTCGTCGCCCGGAATGGAACGGCGACAACCGGCGTCGCGGCCGGTGGAATTGGCGCCGGATCGTCGTTGATCGTGATCGATGCGCCCTGCTGGGTAAACGACGCGGCATGGCCGATCTGCGCGACAGCCGGGATCGTGATCTCGACGCCTGCGCCGGTCAATCCCGGCGCGGCGGCGAAGACGATCTCGACCGGCTGTGGCGCACTGGCGTCAATCCGGGCCGGCAGGACAGTCGTTCCATCGACGATCGCGACTCGTCTCGCGGTGTTCAGGGCGTCGGGCCGCCAGATGCTGAACTGCACCACGGCGGGTCGTCGTGCTCGGCGCAGCAATGATCGGTGTCCCGTCGATGCCCAGCCGAGAGCCGCCCGTGTCCGGGTCGTCAGGAACCAGGCGCGTGATCGTCAGGTCAGCAATACCGGCCGGAATATCGGCATCGCCGGTCAACGTCAACGTTGACCCTTCGACGGCGCTGACGCGGTACTGATGTGCTCGCGGGGCGGAGGTCCAGTTCGCCTCGACCAGTTCACCGACCTCGAAGCGTGGCATCTGCACATCGACGGCCGGCGGCGTGACGGTCGTCACCCGCGCGCGAGGCAGGACGGTGACCAGCAACACGTCACGGCGCTCCGCCAGATAGGTCGGGCTGCCTTCGGTCAGCGGCACGACCTGGAGCCCGGTGGCGCTCAGTGTCAGGTCTCGGTCGAACGTCGCGGTCGCCCGGACCTGGCTAACGACGGCTGGCTCGACCGTCCCTGCCCGGCTCAGCACGACGAACTGCGACGGAATTGGCGTCGCCGCGACTGCGCCAACCGCCAGCGTCACCGAGGCGACCGCCCCGGCCACCGTCGCCGTCGGAAGCGGCCCTGGAATCGGGCCAGCCGCGATCGCCGGGCTGGCGAGTCGATGCAGCCGCAGGCCGACACCGTCGAGGTTGACCGATGGGTTCAGCGCGAGGTTCAGCAGACGCGTGAACGACAGTCCCGAGTTGTCTGGCGGAGCGATTGGCACGCGCTCGACATCGTAGGGTGCGCCCGTGTTCCCCGGTAGTCCGGCTGTCAGGACGAGCGCGTCGTGGGCCAGTCCGCCGACGCTCCTGACGGCGACCGATGCATCCTGCGCCTCTATCCGCACGAACCCGGCTGACGGCGCAGTTCGAACGGTGCCCGGTTGGTAGGTGATGACCGGGTCTGTTTCCGGAGCATCAGCGCGCACACCCAGCTCCGCCCCGCGAATGAGCGGTTGAATGGTCACAGCGTCTCCAGCAGCGCCAAGCGAGGCGAGGCTGCGGTCCACCTGACGCTGCTGTGCGGTAGGGCTGTCCGTCACGACGACCGCAATCGTATTTGCGCCTCGGGTGACGACGATCGTATCGTCATCGTTCGGCACCGGCTGGCCGGCCGGGATTTCGATGATCTGAGCGTCGGTAGTCAGTTCCGCCTGGCTTGGCGCGCCACTCACTTGCGCGACTAATACCGTCAGCGGAGCGGGGAGCGTAGCCGGCAGCGCAGCATCCAGCTGCACGCGCGCTTCGAGCCGCGCGACAATGGCTGCCCCTACCTGCGCGCCAGCCTGGCTCAACCGCAGCACGTCGCCGGCACCATAGGTCGCCGACGTGCCGGTGACGGCGAGATGCCGGATGTCAGGGCCAGGACCGGGATTGGGGGCGACGGCGCTGAGCGGCTCGTTCGAAGTGGCCGCGCTAAGCCCGCGCAAACGGATCTGATTTGGGCCAACGCCGGCCGTCGCTGCGGCCGTCTCAAGCAGGACGCGCGTTGTCCCGCTTTCCTCGGTCGCGGCCAGCACGCGCGAGATGACGACGCCTGTGCCCGCGTCGGTGAGCAGCACGCGTGCGTCGGTGTTCAGGCCGAGTCCAGTCGCTGGGACGACGATGGCGATGCGCTCCTCGATTGTCCCAACACCGATTGTTCCGGACGGCTCGATCTCGGTGACGACACAGCCAACTGGTCCGTGCAGCTCATTCCGCGTCGTATCGAAGTGAAGGCCACCACTGGGAAAATGGGGGATCGGTGAGCCGGGAATGACGGCCTCCGCCGCTCCACCGGAGCGGCTCCAACCAGTCAGGCCAGGACTTTGCCCGGCGCTTGCGACGAGGTTCGTGCTGCGCAGCAGGAACGGCACTCCGCTGTTGGGAACGGCTCTCAACATGCTGCCGTACAGGGTCGGTCGAAATGCTCCCCTGGGGTCGAACACACGGACCGCCTTGAGGTCGTCGATCTCCTCGGGGATGGCCCAGACCTGGTGCTGATACGTCCAGGCTCGTGGTGGATTCTTGTAGGTGACCAGACCGTCGCGACGAACTCCGAAGGCGCCGAGGCGACTACTACTACTCAGACCTTCGAAATCGAAGAAGCGCGAGATCAGACTCTTGTCCGAACTGCCGGAGAAGAGCTGGAACAGACTTCCGATCAGGCTCCCCCAGAAGTTGATGGTTGCATCCAGCCCGAACCATCCGAGCAGGTTGTTCTGGAGCGACCATGTCAGGTCGCTGAGGATCAGCAGGACCGACACCTCGCCGGTTGGATCGAGCCCTGCCGATCGGATCGTGCTGGCAGACGACGTACGAGCCGGCGCTTGCGTTCTCAACCAGAAGTGGACCCCGGTAGCCATTCAGGCGACGCGGATCGTCCGGTAGGCCGTGCCAGGGATCCGGCGCATCGAAGGCGCCGGTTCGGGGATCGAGCGAACGGGCGCGCAGGTGGACGAAGCCGTCGAGGATTGCCCCGCCATAGAGTCCCGGCGTGCCCGGATGCTCCAGCAACCCTTCGCCGAACGCATCGCGGGGTATGCAATGCACAGCGGTTGGCGTGATGATCCGCACCGGGGTACACGACGGATCGAGCGACCAGGTCGCTGCCAGCGGTTCACCGAGCGGCCCATCGATCCGTCCGAGACAGGCGAAGCCGTCCCAGAGGAAGGTCGCCTCGATCGTGCCTCCAGGACCGGTAATCGTCCAGAGGCGACCCAGCTCGTCGCGGTGCCAGCGTCCTGGAACCGGTGGTGCATCGCGGCGGGCACCATCACTGTCCCACGCGATCCGGGTCAACTTGTCGCCCTGTCGCATCCGTATCGGCCGGCCGTGCGAGTCGTGTGAAAGATGCCGAACGCCGCATGGTGTGTCGATCGCGACGAGGTGATCGCCGGCGTACGCGTAGAACCAGCTGCCGGCTGGACTCAGGCAGGCCGTGACGCGCTGCCGCTCATCACGCTGGACCTCGACACCGTCGATGAAGACCGGCCGGCCACTGTCATCCCAGCGATACTCCTCGGTCCACGCCTGTCCGGCAGCACGCACGAAGCGCAGTAGCCCGTTTGGAATCGCCACCTCAGCAATCGTTGCCAGATCGTCGCCGAGGTGGCGACCGTCGTCGCGCTCCTCAATGTAGGTGCGGCCATTGCCGCTCAGGCGAACCAGCTTGCCCGACTCGGCGCGTTCGAACAGCAACGTCTCAGTCGAGCCGGGTATCGTCCACGCCTGGGTGAGTGGTGCGCCCATCATCCGCCCCCAACCGTCACCTCGGCGCTGGCGTGGGCCGAGGCATACTGGAGTGACTTCAACAAGGCGATGATCTCTTGCTGGATTGACGTGATCGCCAGGTCCAGCGCATCGAGCAGCCGGGGACCGAGGCCTTCAACTGACGCTTCCAGGCCGCGAACATCGATTGCCGCCAGCCGTTCTCCGACAGCAGTCAGTGATTCGGCGACGTTCGCCAGCTCGTCGCCAGGCAGCGCGGCTTCGACGCGTTCGATTACATCGTCCAGGATCGCGGTGTCGCCGAGCAACGCTTCAGGGTCGAGCGCACGCAGCGCCGTTGCAACCGCCGTCAATGTTTCGGCGATCTCTTCAGCAAACAGGGCCGGGTCGTAGGCGGCGAGTGTTGCGCGGATGGCCGCGTGCACCTCACCAAGCTCGACGGCCAGGCGGCGCGGGTTCAGGGCTTCCAGCTCATCGCGCACGACATCCAGCACGACCAGGAACTTCTGCGCTTGTGTGCCGGGGTTCATCTCGCGAATCAGCGCCTGGAGCGAATCGACAGCCGCTTCAAGGTCCGGCTTGATCTGGACCAGCAACTCAGGGGCTTTTGTCAGAACAGCCGATAGCAGCGCATCGAGCTCGGCGGCGAGCGGTTCGGGATCGAGTGCGGCGAGTAGCCCGTCCAGATCGCCAACCATCCCGGCCAGGCGCGTGCGCTCCAACGCGACGGCGGCGCTCTCAAGCGCGGCCCCGGTCTGACCACCGGCCTCGATGACTGCCTGGCGCGCGCGCACTCGGGCCAGTCCAACGCTATCGCCCAGCGCGGCGCGCATCGAGCCGGGTCCAACCTGCGCCACGATCTGGACGGCGGAGTCCCTGCGTTCTCGGTTGCTGGAGAACCCTGCCTGGATCGAGAGTTGAGCGCGCAACTGACCGGCGCTCAGTGGAACCAGCAGCTCATCGAGCCCGGCATCGATCCGCGACTCGATATCCCAGAGTGCGGCCTGCACGCTGCGTAGGTCCCGCGCCAGCCCGGCGGTCAGTTCATCGATGGCGCGCAACGCGTCTCCGGCCGGGCCTGCATCCAGCCCGGCCAGCGTTTCGCGCAGTTTGTTTGGCAGGTATCCGAACAACCGAATGACATCACCGGGCCGGACACTGTCGGTCACCGGGGGAAGCACGGGCGGTTGCGGTCCGTCAGGTGACACAAGCTCGGTCGAGCCGGGAGGACCGAGACCGGCCAGCGGCTCAGCCGCAGCGCGCCCGACCTGTTCCCCCGCCGCCCCAATCGCGGCGCTGACCTTCCGCGCCGCATCCTCTGGTGTGGGGACGGGAATGCTGCCAACGACGGAGTCAAATGCCTGGATCGCTGGAGCCAGCAGCAGATTCGGATGCGCGGCGTCGACGGCATCGAGGACAGCCTGATATGGCGCGCGAATCTGCTCGACGAGCGGGCGAGGGTCGAGCCCTTCGACGAAATCGGCTGCCTCGTCGAGGAAGCCGCCGACGCCGCCGAGCAGCGAGGCCGGGTCGAAGTCACGCACGACCGCCAGCGCGGCGTCGATCTCAGCGTTGATCGATCGAATGAGCTCGGCCGGGATGAGGTTCTGGACGGCGGCCTGAGTTGCCTGGAGCCCTTCAATCAGGGTGTCGGGCACCTGAAACTCGTTGACCACCTCGCGGATTGGGCCGAGCACGACTTCAGGGTCGAACGCCTGGAGCTCGTCGATCAGCTGTTGAACGAGTGGGCGGAGCGATTCCGGTAATGGCGCGGCCGTCAGGAGTGCTTCGGCTGTTTCACGGAGTTGCGTGAGCGTCTCGACAACTTGCGCGGCCGCCTGCTCGATCCCCAGGCCATCGACGGCGACTGCGATCTCGTCGACGGTAGCCTTGAAGCTGGTGAGTGCATCAGCCGCCTGGTTGAGCATCCCGGCCGCCGAGTCGGCAACCGCCTCGACGGCAGTCGTGATGCCAGAGATCGCCCCGGTGATCGCGTCGAGTGTGTCGGTGATGACCTGCTGGGCAGCTTCCAGCGCTTCCCGAATGTCAGCCGTGAGCGCCGCTGGATCGAGTCTCGCCTGAAGCGCATCGAGCTGTTCGAGTACCGTCCGAGCGTAGCGGCTGAGGTCGGCATCCTGAATTGCCTGTGCGATAGCGTGGATGAAGGCACTCAGCCGCGCACGTAGATCCCGCAATCCCAGTTCGCGGAGCAGGCTGCGGACCCATTGCTCGAGCTGGCGTACCTGCGCGTCGATTGGTTCCACGATCTGAATGCGCGCGGTGCTCTCGATGTGCGCGACGAGGCGCGGAAGATGTTCGGTGATCGGCGACGCGTCCATGTTCTCGACTTCGGCGCGAGCCGCCGCGATCTGTTCCCGCCAATCGTCGAGGAACTCGAGGACTCCCTCTTCCGCCGCTCGCAGCGTCGCGCCAGCGCTCGCGACGACACCGAGCACCTCTCCGATGCGCAGGTGATCGATTTCCGCGACGATCCGGAGGACATCGTCGCGAATCGCCCCGATCGTGTTCAGCCGCACGCGCTCGAGTTGCTGCAGCGCGCGCTCCAGTTCGCCGGCGTCCCCCGTCGCCGCGACGGTTGCCACGACATCCAATGACGCCACGAGTCCAGACATCCGTTCGCTGGGGAGGGATATGCCAGCGACGCCGCCAAGCAGCGGCTGGAGCCCACCGCGCATCCGCACCAGGTTTTCGACCGGGAATGGCAGCAGCACCTGAATCGCCAGGCTGGCGATGGCACTCGGATCGGTCGGAATGCCTCGCTCGACCTTTTCCACCAGCCTGCGGAAGCGCGCCAGGTCGTCGAGCCCGACCGAGGTGTAGTTCCCGATGATTTCTGGTGTGCGGTTCAAGGTCTCCGCGAACGAGAATCCGAAGAACTGACCCGCCAGGTTGGGATCGGCCCCCAACCCCTCGAACAGTCGCGCGACGGTCGTGGCTCCGTCCGACACGGCCTTGAGGTACTGGCCGAGTGGCAGCTCGTCGAGGTTCAGTGTGTCGCCGAGCGCGGCGATGGCATCGACCAGGGGGCTGATCAGCGCGGCCGGCTCGTCCAGCGAGTCGCGCAGGGACTGCATCGATCCACCCAGCCCGGCCAGTGCGGTCTGGGCAGCGCCGCCGCTCAGCATGGCTTGCAGATCCGGGCTTTCAACTGCAACCTTGATCGAGCCTCGTGCCTCAACAACGGCCGAGAGGTCGAGGCTTTGCAACTCTTGCAGCAGGCTCATCGCTGGTACCTCAGCACGAGATCGGAGAGGTCAACGGTCAGGAATAGATCGCTCTCCCAACTCGGAGCGCTTGAGCGGAATGCAGCAGCCGGAAGCTCGAATGCCGGCAGGTGGAGCGTGTTCGACGCTGCCTGGAGTTCGTGCCGGGTGACGTGCAATACCGTCGTATCGGCCAACCTCAATGGGCGACCACCGGGATCAGGATCGTAGATGGCGATCCGGACCAGTGGCGCGGGGTTCGCTGCCCAGAAGAACCGACCCAGATTCGCGCGCACCGCAATTCCGAGGGGAACTGCCGGAAGAGACAGCTCAGGAATCTCGACCCAGACCGTTCCAATTGCCGCATCGGCCTGCACGCGGAGCACCCCCGGCGGACCCAGCGGCACACCCGCACCTCCGGTCGACAGATCAACCAGCTGAACCGACAACTCCGTCTCGACCGGCGCCCGGCCGATGAGCCCGATTCGCGCGACGGCCATGTTTGAGAGTGCCTGAGGAGCAAGCGTGTGTGTGACTGTCTGATCGCGCACGACGATCCCGTTGACGCCGCCGTTCGAAGCTGGGACCACGTCCGAGACCGATTCGAGGATGCGAATGCCATCGTAACGGACGGTCAGATCGGCCCGCGCCGAAGCTGGCTGCTCGTCAGCGAGCGAGCCCTGGATGTCCAGGCGGCGTTCGACTCCGTCGACGCTGGTTCGCAGCACGCCAGGGAACTCACGCACCACGAATCCACGAGCGCCGTCGAACGCGATACCAGCATTTCCGGGCGCCTCTCCCCGAAGAAACCATGTGACGTCGAGCGGCTGACCAGCCGCTAACGCCGCGTTCAGGGCCGCCTCCAGCGCGAAGCGCAGATCGACGAACGCGGGCGGAGCCTGAGCCGGGAATTCGCCGGGAAACGCCCAGGCTGCTTCACCAGTCGCGCTGATGAGAACGAGATCGCGGGCTGGAAGTGCAGCCGTACCGGTAACCGACGATATCGTCGCGCTGCGGGGCTGGAAGTTCTCCGGGAACTCACCCTCAACAATCGTCAGCCTGATTTTGGAGGCCCTCAGGTCTGGCAGCGTCAACAGCCCGTCTCCTGCTGGCGCTTCGAACGAGGCGCCGACGAGCGCGGGCGGCAGCATGCCTCGCCCGCTGACGGCGGGAACCGAATAGAGTGGCGGAGTCCAGGTCGTCGCTGGGTCGGGTATCGTGACGATCAAGCGACGGTTGACCGATCGGAGATCTGCCGATGAGCGCAGCGGGACGTCTTCCTGGGTGTCCCCAATCTGAATCGGCGTCTTCAGCCCCTTCAGCAACAGCGCCCGAATCAGCTTTCCGGCCGGGATTGTGACTTCGTGCTGTGTATTGGAATCGGTGGAACGCACCAGCAGATCACCGAGCGACTGCGTCACCACCTCTGGGCTGATACGCAACTCGGCGGTGGTAACCTCGACGCCGGTCGCACCGGGAACTGGCTGCCAGGTCACCCGGATGGCATGTCCCGGCGGCGCGATATCCACGACCTGGAACTGATGTCTGTATGTCGTGGCAACGTCGGACCGTAGCGCCACCTGGGATGCGCTGGCGTCCATGACCAATGAGTTGCCGGCGAATGTGGAGGCGGACATCATTCCTCGCGAACAGTGAGCGTCAATCGACCGGCCTCGACACTGGCCCCGCCTTCGCCATCGTCCAGAGCGACGATCAGCACATCTGTTGCTGCCGTGGCCGGCGGCGTATAGGTGACGGTTGCTGAACCGTCTGTCAGTGGCACGAGCCGTACTCCTGCGTTGCCTTCGGTCCCGCCTGTCAACGATCCCGCGCCGGGTCGTCCACCGGGTCCGGACAGCCGTAGCGCGACGTTCCCGAACGGGAAGCTGGCTACTGCTCCCGTTCCGTCGAGGCTCATCAGGCCGAAATCACGAATCTGGATCGTCAGATCGACGGCTGGACCAGCCGCGACCAGCACCGGATTGGCTGGGATGAGGTGGATGGGGAGTAGCGCGCCACGCAGGCGAATCTCTCCAATCTGGATACCAGCTTCCCCAACGACGCCAACCGGCCAGAACCAGCCATCGGCCCGAACCGACAACCCGACCGGCTCAGCACCCGTTGCTGTCGGGTCGAGTGGCGCAGTGACAGCGATGGTCGACAGCTCATGGATCACGAATCCGGGATCGCCATCCCCGGCAAGGGCGCGGCCATTGCGGAGGTCGGGGGCGTCCAGTTCATAGAGCAGCGCGTCCAGCGCCTCAAGTTGCTCGTCACGGCCGTCGTCCGCGCCCGGCAGAATCTCGACACCCACGACACACGACAGGCGGACGATGCGTCGCGCGGCGGTCACGTCCGGCACGACCTCCGGGCGGTGGCTGCCGAGGTCCGGCTCGACACGGGTTGCCTGACGGACGCCAACCAGGATCGCCAGCGCATCGCCGTCGTCCGGCCGAGGCGGCACCGACACGCGTCCCTGGAATGGCGGTTGTAGCCGCGCTCCAAGGACATCCGCCAGCCGTTGCTCGAACTCGGTGAGCACCGCTATCTGATCCTCTCATCGATCTGACGATCTATGATCCGGATGAACTGGTCTTCCATACTGGCGAACTCCCTGCGCGTCAGTTCGCGCACCCGGTCATTCAGCTGCTCAATGACGATGTTCGTTCGTGCGTCAACCAGTTCCGGAAGCCGGTCCTGGAAGCCGGTCAGCTCGTCCTGGACAAGCTGCCGCATGTCGCCGCGCAACTGGTTCGTGGCGGCCCGGACTTCGTCAGCGATCGCTTCCGTGGCGGTTTGGCGCGCGACATCGACCAGGCGAATCTCGACGCCGGCCAGCACCGTCTCGATCTGTTGCCTGAACGCGCCATCCAGTGCGCCAAGCCGTTCATCGAGGAGCGTCGTCTGGGCCTGCTGGCGCTGGTCCAGATCCGCAACGAGCGCGGCGCGCAAGGCCTCCCGGGATGCTGCCTCATCTATCGCGAGTGTTGTGAGGCGGTCGGGGAACTGCTGGAGGATGACATCGTGCCGGTCGAGCCGCTGCTCGTTCGCGTTCATCCGTTCGGCGAGGACATCGGTCGTCCGCTGGATTCCTGAGATCGTCGGTTCGAGATCATCGAACCGCGCCCCGAATTCGCCGCGCAGCGCCCCGGACTGCTCGGCCAGACGGGCATCGATGACCGCGCGCAACTCTTCGGACCCGCGTTCGACGGCGGCCGCCAGTTCGGGCCGGATCGTCGCGGCAACTGACGCTTGCAGGCCGGGCAGCGCGTCACTGATCCGTTGCGCGATTGTGACATCCACGCCCGCCAGACGGTCGTTGACACTGGTCGTGACGTCGGTTCGCAGCGTCTCGAAGGACGCCTGGAAATCGAGCGTGAGATCGCCGCGTAGCGTTTCTCTCAACTGGTCGAGAACATCCTCCGGTACGCGGCCGGGACGCTGATTCAGTGCTTCGTCCAGTTCATCCTCGGTTACCAGCGTCGTTGTCAGTTCCGCCAGCCGCCGCTCGACGACGGTCGCATCCAGCAGTTCGCCGGTTGGAGTGCGCAGGCGCTCCCGGAGGGACTCGACATCCCGGATACGCTGGTCGATCACGGCGATATCGACCGGCTGGCCGTTCAGGATCAGCCGCGAGCCAACCTCGACGGCAACACGAACATCCGTCTGAAGTGACCGCAGCGTCTCGCGCAATGCCAGGACATCCTCCTTGGCGTTCGACAATCCCTCGACCGAACGGCGCACTGCGGTCACATCCGATTGTCGCGTCAGGTCGCGCGTCGAGACCTCGGCGACGCGGTTGCGTATCTCGGTAAGATCCTCATCGACGTGATCGACCCGGTGAGAAACGCGCCACATCGCCCGGTCGATCTCCTCGATACGCGAGACGATCGCGGGATCGGAGATCGGGCCGCGTTCGAGCAGGGTACGTAGCCGTGGATCGAGCCAGCCAATACTGACCTGCTCCGCGTGCTCGTGAACCGGGAGCGCGTCTTCACGCGTCTCTGCCAGAACCGCGCGCGCCACCTCGATCAGCGCGCCGACGACCGTGTTCCAGTTATCCGCGCGGATGAGTTCACCGCGCTGGACCTGTGTGAGTGGCGCGAGGAGTCCGACGAGCGCTTCCAGACGCTCAAGCTCGGCAACCGTCGGCATACCGTTATCCTCCTATCAGCCACCCGAGCTTTCTCCCACCGGCCGCGGTCGTCGTGCGCTGGTAAGTGATGAGCTCGGATTCGGGCCGGGTCTGTGTTCCGGATTGGCTGTAGTGCATGGCGATCCCCTGAAGGTTCTGTACCTCGGTGCGGGCGAGGAACTCGTCAGCGCCGGCCCCCTGGGCGACCGCCAGCTCGTTCACGACGTTGAGGATGACGTTTCCGGTTGTCGTCAACTTCTGGGTGAAGGTCGGAGTGTCGCTCTGGAAGGTCAGCTCGAGGTCCTGGACGCGTTCGAATACCCGGTTGCGCAGTTCGTCGGATGCGCCACCAACATCGAGAACGTCCGTGACTGTCCGCCGGAGATTGCCCGCCTCGATCTCCCGCCGGAGTTCGAGCAGGCTGCGCCCGAAGGCTTCGCCGAACCGTCGCACATTCTCCTGTACCTCGCCAATCTTCTCGGCGATCTCCGGGTGGTCATGCCCCTTTGGCGAAACGAGGTTGGTCAACTCCAGCACGGCGCTGGCGAGGTCGGACACCGCGCCGACGAGCGCGTTCCAGTCGGCAGCGCGAATTGCCTCGCCGGAGCCCTTGCTGCCGATCGGCCCGAGCACACTGCGCGTCGTCGCGGCGATCTGCTGAACGGGTCGCAGATCGGCATCCGGTATGTCGCGGATTGGCGTGTCACGGAAGAGGTCGGCCGGTACCGGGACGAAGATTGAGGTTGGGGCCGGCTGCGGGAAAATACGAATGCGCCGCTGTTCGATTGGCTGGATGAGATTTGGATGGCGAACGACCAGTTCGTAGAAGCCAGGGTCCAGATCGCGCACCAGGAGCGATCCGTCCAGAAACGGCTTGCGTTCGACGACCGATCCCGTCGCTTCCTGGACCAGTGTCACGACAGCGTCCCGGTTGGCGGCGGAGAATCCTTGAAGTTGAATATTTGCCGCTGCTTTCATGTCGGTCTCCTCATGTGACGGACCCGGTTGCGGCATCGCACCAAACGATTCAGCGCGTCCGCGACATCAGCGTATGGACATAACATCGAAGAGGTCATCTACATGACCCACTGCAAGTCGCCGTAGGGGAAGGTCACCTCCCAGAACAACGTCAACTCGTGGTCGTCGCCTTTCGAGATTGGCGCGAATGTCACGCGGTTGTACAGCACCGCGCGATCGTCGGTTCGCGAAATCAGACCGGCCTCGCGAACAACTCCGATTGCGGCACTGGGCGGCAGCGTGCCGCGCAGACGCACCCGCACGACTCGCCGGACTTCATCGATCTCCGGCGGTAGGAATGAGTCGACGGGCAGGGGCGCCTCGGTATCACCGCCGAGCGGCGTACCTCCATCGCTCGCGTCGTTGGTGAGTTGTTCGGTCGCGAAAGCGTCCGTCTCGGGGGAGGCACTGGTGCCGACGCCCATATGGGTGATCGGCGCACCCTGGCCGGTGAACAGGCTGGCGATGAGCTCAGCGCCGGAGCGCATGACGGCGTTGTGCGCATGGCGGATCTCAAGCGTCTCACCTGTTGCCGATTTCAGCTCGATTCGCAGTTCCGCGCGCATACTGCCTCCGCTCTGTCCGGCGCCTACCGGAAAGTCGAATCGTTGAACGAGGTAATCTCAAAAATGCCGCCCGCGTCCGGTAGCTGATCCGCACCGGTCGGCCCGACTTCGCGGAAGACGAGCGGCAGCACCTGGGTTAGCCGGTCCATCTGGCCCTGGATGTCGCGAAACGGCTGCAGCGTAACACTGGCCCCGACACCGGCGGCCTTCAGCTTGTAGATGGCCTGGTTGAGCGATGATCCGAGTTGTTCGCGTTCCTGAAGGGCATCCTCAAGCTCACCCGGACGGCTCAGCAGTGCACCGGCCGGCAGGTTGATCTCGAAGATCGCCGGCGGCGTCTCAATCCAGGTGGCACGCAGGATGACGGCGGGGTCCTGATAGAACAGTGCCCGGTCGAACTGCGTCTCGTCGAAGCGCCCCTGCTGGAGCAGGAGATCGGCCAGCGCGAGGAGGAAGCGATCGAGACCCAGCGCGTCGAAATGAGCGACCGGCAGGAACCAGAACGCGTTCTCGCCACGACGCAGCGTGATGGAACGTGCCGGTCGCTCGACGCTGGTTTCCGGCCACGGCGTGCCGGGCGTCAGCCCGGAAATCGACCGCATCCGCGTCGTGACATCTTCACCCTCCAGCACGGCTTCGACGTTCCCAGAGGCAGCCGGTTGAATCCAGAGTCGCGCGCCGGTCGGGACGTTTCCCATATAGATGAGCGCCTGGCCGGTCGTCAGGTTGGCGATCACCGGCACGCTCTCCGGCGCGGCCGGCAGGCCAACCATCAGGAACCCCACCTGCGTCTCGTCCAGCCCCTTGTTCACAATCGTGAACTGGTGGAGCGGCTCGATACCACCGGCGGATGGCGCTCGCTGATAGCGCCGTGCCGGCGGATTTTCAATGAAGTCTGGAGCCGACGGCGGGGCCGGTGTGTCCCATGGCGGAGGCGGGATTGACGGCATCTCCAGCAGTTGCGGAACACGCGCAGCCCGCTGGAATCCAGCCGTGTAATCAGCGACGAACTCCTGCATGGCGGGTATGGTTACCGAACCAAAGCGGAGCCGCGCTTCCACGAGTGAATGCAGCCAGACGCGATACTCGTCAAGCTCCTGCCACGGCTCCGGTGGAATATCGAGCAATGCCCCCAACCTGGCGGCTTCCGCCAGGTCGAACGTCTGATCGAACCAATGGGCACGCTGGACCTCGACCGCTTCCTCCCCCAGTATCTCGATCTGCACGCCAGGGATCTCCAGGACATCGCGCACCAGCTCGCCGTCCCGGTAAAGCTGTGGCAGTCGCTTCAGCATTGCGTCAACGCTCGCCACGCTACACCCCACCCTCGCGAACATCGATCGTGATTTCGCCCTTCTGCAACGACTCGTTTGGTGATGGGCGATAGTCCCCTATTCCATCGGTGAGTTGCAGGAAGCGGCCATCGGCTGTCTCGACCGTTATCAGCGACTCCGAGCGGATCAGGCCGAAGCGCGTGTCATCGCGAATTGCCGCCGCCAGATGGTCTAGCGTGAGTGGAGCGTCAGGAGCGCGCGAGCTCAGGAAACCGTTGAGTGCAAGTCCGATCGCGGCCGATGCATCGGCCAGCGTCACGCCCGGCGCCAGATGGACCGGGAGGATGGCACTCACCAGTGTGGTGACCGCGGCTTGCGTTCCGGCTGCAACCTCGGTCGACGGTGTTGGGAAGCTGAACGGTTGCATGACCTCAAGGACAACGCCGGTCGCGAGCGTGAGCTCTTCAGTCTCACCCATGCCCTCGGGAAGGAGCACGACGCGCGCGTCGGCAACCCGAGTATCTTCGAGGGCAAGCGCGGACAGACGCGCACGTCGAACGGTTCCGCCAGGCGGTGTGCTACTCAGATAGCCAGCGATGCGCTGGGCCACTCCGCCGGTGACATCGGCAAGTTCGGCGCCGGAAAGTCCGATGCCTGCCAGCGTGAGATGAACGCGCGCCCCAACTCGCAGCCGCGCGGCGTCACCGGCCACGACGCGGATACCAGCCGGACGCAGCTCGTCGATGCGACGACGGACAGCTTCATGGGCGGCGTCACTGTTGTCGTTGTAAGCAACATCGATTCGAATTTCGCCGTGGACGCCGTTCGGCGCTTCAACGATGGCGACATCCTTGACTTCCGGGAGCGAGAGCAGGCCGAAGCGCAGCGCGTCTACCGTGCCGCGCACGACTCCCTGCAATCCCGCGCGTGCCCGGCGGCGCAGGTCGGCATCGGTTTCAGGGGCGCTGAGCCTCCGGGCGGGCTGTGGGTTGGTCACCTCGGAGATTCCGGCAATCGTGATCTCCAGCAGGGTAAGCTGGCCGGCTTCGACCTCCTGGGTTGCCGCGCTTTCGCCGCCGGCCAGTACCTCGCGCGTCGTCTCATATGGTTCGAGCGTCAGCGGTTCGAGCGTCTGGTAGCGATTGCCGGATGTGTCGACGATCGGCGTTCCGGCCGGGACGGTGATCCTGCCCGGTGTCCCCGCGCGGCGCGAAAAACGGACGCTGACAATCGGATGGCCGACTGGCAAACGAGCCACCCCGACCAGAGCGACGACCTTGTCAAGCGAGCTACCTTCGGCCGTCTCGACGAACGCGGACTTGTAGATCAGTTCCAGATGCTGGTAGCCGACGGCCAGCTCGCGGGCGACGGTTTCCAGTAGTGTGCGGACGACAGACCCGACGTTGAGATCGGTCAAGGGGACCGGTTGGGTTTGAACCGGATAGTAGTTGACGGTCAGTTGGCTGCCTGGCACAGGGCGCCGGCCGGATTCGCGGAAGCGGATGGCGTCGAGAGCGTTGGGATCACCATTCGTCGAGACCAGCTCAAAGTCGGCTGCGGTAAA
Organism: uncultured Chloroflexia bacterium; assembly: GCA_963763325.1. GTDB lineage: Bacteria > Chloroflexota > Chloroflexia > Thermomicrobiales > CFX8 > JBBECJ01. The sequence continues at coordinate 142,191 of CAVXOL010000002.1, read as the reverse complement.
CCGATATGGAATCTCCCGTGCTCCCGGACCAACCCCGACGGCGGTTAACCCCTCAAGGAAGGAGACACGTCGAACTGGCCGGTCCTTCAGCTTCTCCGGAATGAGCAGGATCCCTTCCGGTGGCGCGACCAGCGACTCTCTGACCGTCCCGCCGGTCAGCGTCGTCAGCAGGTCGCGGACGAGTTGGTCGTATGTGCGCGGGGTGTACGTCATAGACCGACCTCCAGCGACAGCCCTACCGGCTCGCCGCCCGAGCGCGGCTGCACGGCAAGGATGACGTTGAAGGACGATGGGTCTTCGGCGGCCAGATCGAAGGTGATCTCGGTCGCGGTGTTCTCGACGCGTGGCTCCTGGGCGACGACTTCGAGGATGTGGGCGCGGCAGAGGTTGCGGGTCGCCTCGGTCTTGTGCTGGCCAATCAGCTCGTGCAGCCGGGAGCCGTACCCGGAATGCCCCAACTCGCTCAGCGAGCCACGCGGGGTGAGCAGCCGCAGCAGCAGTGCCTGGGCGAGGTTGCGGCGGCCGCTCATCGTCTCAAGATCGATGATCTCCTGCGCGCTGGCCGCACTCGACCGCCCGAAGATCCGGCGTGGGACGAGATCGCGTTCGGCGGCATCGTGCGCTATCAGGAACGGAGTGACCGCGAGGTCTGTTCCGTGGAGATCGTCCACCATGTCGTTCCTTACCTAGCCGATCAGGACGGTGCCAACTGCGATGATCGTGCCTGCCGGTAGATCGGCCGGGTCGTTACAGGTCGTCACCGGATCGCCATTGCGGGCGGCCGCCTTGCCACCGATCCGTACGGTGGCGCTGCCAATAAACACGCTTCCGCTGATTCGCTGGCGGCTTCTGAAATCCGGTCCCCGGTGGCGTCGGAAGTGTGCAGGTTCGTTCGTCGCGGTCGAGCCGACCACCGCCGCCGGCTGGCCGTTGATCTTGACGTTGTTGACCAGCCCGCCGTCGATCGTTCCATTGAAGGCATGCGGCAGTGGTGTTGGAACTGGCCCACCAGGTGTCGGCACCAGCACAAAATGGATGTCGATGCCGGTCACGCTGCTGTTGGCGGTTGCTGCTGGCATACCCATCAGTTGATCTCCACCTGCGCACCAGAGATCTTGACCTTCGCTGAGCCCGCAATCTCGATCTCGCTGCCTTCCAGAGTTAGCTTGCCGCTGGTTGAGAGGACGATGTCGCCGTCCTTCTTGATGGTCAGCTTCGCGCCACCAGCTGCGATTTCCGCTCGACCGCCGCCCGCGCCGGTCAGGCTGACCTGCATGTCTCCCACCTGGATGAGCACCGATGCTTCGACGATCTCCAGCAGGACATCACCGGACAGCTTCAGGCGTAGCGATGGCTCGTCACCGGCAACTGCCAGATCGAACTTTGGCTCGGCGGAAGCCGACGGCAGTTTGAGAACAAGCTGTCCGTCAGCGTGTTCGGGCGGGTTCTGGTCTGGATGATAGAGGCGACCTACCACGACCGGAGCGTTGAAATCCCCTTCGAGGAAGACGACCACGACAAGGTCGTCGACAGCGGGGATTGCGGCAAATCCCATCGCTCCGACAGCAATCGGGACGCGTGGCAGCACGAGGCCGGAGTCTCGCATCTGGACGGTGACGGCATGGTCCGGTTGTGGGCCGTCTGCTGGGAACAGTTCGACGACACGTCCAACACCGGCAACCGGTCGTGCATGGACCTCGTGCCGCGCGATGCGAGCCATACTCTGGTACAGCGCCGTGCTCACAGGACACTCCCCACCGCCGCGAGAGCCGCGCCAAGCAATCCACCCAGACCACCGTCTGCTCCGGCTGACTGCCCTTCGAGCGTCGTCACGCCTCCCAGTCCTGGCGCAAGCTGGTGTGTCACACGCGTGATGAGCCATGGGCCTCCTGACAGCCCTTCAGGCAGTTCCTGGACCTCGATCACCATGCCCGGCCGCAGGCTGGGGAGCAGGAAACAGCGCATCTGGACCGCGCTTGCGCTGGCTGCCGCGTCGGTCGTTGCTGCCTGCGATGCGGTCACGGCGGCGCCCGGTGTCCGCAATACCGAGGCACTCTGCCAGACGGTGCCTACGCCAGGATCGGGAGCGTTTCCAGGCAGGTGGCCGGCACTGGGCCGGAGGGCATCCGGTGCGTTGGCTGCGCCAGCCGGACCACTGCCGACGACAACGCGTTGAACGGGTGGGCCGGGACGTTCTCGCACGTCGTACTCGATGATCTCCCGGCCGTAGAGCAGCGCCATCTCAGGCTGTTCTCCAGGTCTGGCAACGACGCTGAGTTCGCCATCCGCAGTGACGCTGGCGATCGCTCCTGCCAGGCTCGCAAGGTAGGCAATGTGCTCGGCTGCCGTGCGCCGCTGGTGCGCGACGTAGGCAGCCAGCGGCAGTTCCATCTCCACAACGCTGATGCTGACGCCTGCTTCGGATGCGAGCGCGCGGATAACGTCGCCTGCGTCCTGTTTCTCAAAGGTGACTGCCGGCCGGTAGGCGCTGAGGTCGGCCCCCGCATCGGCGGCGACAGCCCGCGTTTCGCGGATGCTCCGGTGGAACCCGCGCACGCTACCGGTCAGGACGGTGCTGGCTCCGTCTCCACCATCCAGCTCCAGCAGGGCAGGATCGCCGGGCGCGGCGCTGATCTCGACGCTGGTGGGCAGGTGCGCGACGACAGAGTTGACAGCCGGGAGCAGCGCCATCGTCGCGACGAGATTCGACAGGTGCGTGTCGTACTTCAGGTTGCCAAGTGTCAGGGCCGAAGATGGTATCAGGCTCATGTGTCGAAGACCCCCGCGACGTTGCGCGCCGCATCCCCGAACCGTCCGCCGATGCCTCTGACGGATTCCGCGACGTCACCCATCGGGCTCAGGAATCCACCGAGCTGGAGGTCACCGAGGCCGGCCAGTGCACCGAGCTGGTCGATGACATCCAGTGCATCGGTGACTGCGCCGGCAACCTCTCCGGCCAGATCCTCGATATCACCCAGGATGTCAGTGTCGAATCCGAGATCGCCGACGCCGAAATCATCCAGGCCGCCGAACGCGCTGACTTGCGCTGGTGGCGGCAACGGGGGGCTTTCGGCGAGCGCGATGCTGTAATGGTAGATATCCGGCCGTCCAGCCGCCTCGACGCCGCTGAAGCTGGTAATGACGACGCGCTGCAGGTCGAGCGCCGTCGTGATATCCGCCGCAAAGGTCAACTCTTCACCGCTCGCGGATGCCCGCTGGAGTGTCGCGAGTTGGTCGGCTGCCGATGCTCCAGCCAGCAGGCCACGGATGGTGATACGGTGCGACGGTCGCCCAGCGCGCTGCTGGAGAGTGCCCGGCAGTCCCGCGATTCGTGTTTCCACGAAGCCGCCATCGACCCGATTCTCGATCTCCTGCACATACTCAAGTGAGATGTCTCCGAGCAGTGGGATTGGTCTGGTACCGGTGACGCTCACGGATCGATCCCTCGCAAATCTGCCTCGGTGTTCAGCAACGCCGCCAGGTTGTCAGCCAATCGCAGCAGTGGATCGCTGGCCTGATCGTCAGACTGTTGAATCCGTTCTCTATGTGGTCCGGGACGATGCGGCTGGTCTATCTCCTGCCACACTGGCGACGCTGGCGAGGCGTCGAGTGGTGACCAATCGCTGGGCCACGCCATCGGCAATGCATCGCTCCGAACCGCTATGGGCCAGGCGAGGTGCGATCGATCCGATTCACCTGGACGCGGTGACACCAACCTGGTCCAGGGTGGCGTCCGGTGGAACTGCTGGTAACCGGCACGTCCTGTTCCCGAGGTACTCGTCGCTGTCGGAGGCGGATCAACGACTGGATCGTGATGAGTAGCACCCGACGCGTGGACCGAGTCACGAGCGACAGGAGTCCCGCCTCTGCCCGCGTTCGCGCGTGTGTCTTCAAGGGGCAGGAGTCGGTCACCGTCTGAGTTGGCAGAGGACATGGTCGGCGCGTCCTGGCTGGTGAGACTCTCGTATGTCGAAGGTGTTCCAGGGCGCAAGGCAGCAGCGGCGGGTAGTGGCCCCGCTGTGCTGGCTTGGCCGTCCCATTCAATCGAGCGGTCTCGAGATCCGACTCCGCCCCCTGCGGGGTTCACGCGGTCAGCCGACTGGACTGATTGTCGATCGGGCGACGAACTGTTGCCTCGCCGCAGCAGCCTGTCCGCGAGCCGCGCACGAATCGCGTCCAGCAACTCGTCCTGGCGCGGAGCCAACAGCAAGGTGTTCCATGCCGAACCGGGCGGCGGCGTCCTGACGAACGCAGCGAGCCGATCGATGTCGACCGCCTGCGTGCGTGCTATCTGTGCCGCATCCCAGCCGGTTGCCTGGGCGACCAGCAACGTCGTTTCGACGAACGGCGGTGCATCAAGCTCGGCGCCGGCCAGCACGAGGGCGAGGATTTCCTGCGTGGTCTGCTCAGCCACGCCGCCGTGTGTTGTGGCGAGCCGCAACAGTTCCGCGCAGAGATTCACTCTGGGGCTGGTTGACGCCGCTGCGAGCGAGACAGCGACCGCCCGCTCGCCGAACGTGAGCGGGCGTAGCACTGGTCCGTCGATCCCGCCCAACTGGATTTCGCCATTCGGGCCGGCTGGAGCGACCGGCACAACGACCTCTCCGAGGACAGCGGTGCCGCCCAGGAGATCGATGATGACGCTCGTGCCATCGATCACGGCTGTGGTACTTCTTCACGCACGCGGGTGGCGGAGAAGCTGTAGAGCGCCTCGCCGTGCCCGCCGACTGACATGTCGAAGCTCTTCTCCACCAGGACGCACTCATCGAAGGTGACGGTCATCAGTGTTGCGCCATGTCGCAACTGGGCCGTGATCTGGAACATCGTGTCTCCGGTGAGTGCGTTGAGCTTTGTACTGGTAGACGCAACGCGCATGAGGCCTTCGACTGCCTGCGGTCCAGACGTCAGCCCAACTCGTTCGACACTGCCGAGCGCGTAGACATTGGTACGAACCTGATGATGGCGATACTCGATCGAGCGCACGCCTTCGACGGCCTCGCCATCGACCTGGACACTGCTCTCGCTCGCCGCGAAGATGGTCGCCACGATTCCCTCCTGGCTCTCGTGTGCCGACAGTTCGGGGAGTCACCTGCACCTGCGGGTGACTCCCATCAGTCCCCGGCTTCAGCGTTAGTTCTTGACGCGAATGGTGGCGTAGATGTAGTCGATCGCTCGGACCGGGCGAACGGCGATATCGATGCGCACAATCCCCTGCGCGAAGTCCAGCTGGGTCGAATAGACATTCACATGGAAGGCCGGGTCGGAGCCATCGGTGGATGGCACCAACGCACCCGCCCGCTCCATCCGCGTGAATGTCGCAAAAATTTGCTGTCGCAATGCGATCCTGGCATCCTCGTTGTTGAGGCGACCGATGAAGTTCTCGGAGATTGCCTTGGTTTCGCGGATCGCCTGGTCGGCAACGCGCGTCACCGAGATCTGGTCGCCGGTCGTGTCGATCCCTTTCAGCACGACGACCCCGCGACCGGCGCGATCCTGGACAACGAGCAGATTAGTGGTTGGGCCGAGCAGGCGGTTGAGCTCACTCTCGCGATATCTGGCTGGAGCCAGATTAAACAGCGGAACCGGCTTGAAAGTTGGCGAGTCCTGCGGATTCATGCGCCCGATCATGCCCGCCACCGCGCCCTCGGCCCCGGCCGGAGAGACAAGCACGAAGCGACGGTTGCGAACGGTCGCTGCGTGATCTCGAATCCGTCCGAGTTCACCTGCCTCGTTGGCGGTGACCGAGCCGAACGCGATTCTCGGTGCTCCGCGATCGGTCATGGCAACCGCGTGCGCCACCAGCGCCTGATGGATCTGGCGCACCCTGGCGTTGATCTCGTCGTCATCATCGGCAGGGTCGAGATCGATCGACGCCAGCACCAGGTCGATGCGCGTGTCGTCCGCGAGACGATCGATCGCATCGCGATAGGCATCGACAGTCGGAGATGCGCCGTTGGTGAACGGTTCGAGACCACTGGTCGCGCGTGGCAGCCGCTGGTTTGCAGGAAGCGCGCTGAGTGGACGGACCCGGATCAGCCGGCTCTGCGTGAGCAGCACGTACGGCAGATACTCCGCGCTGTCCGGATTCATCTCGAGGTTCTGAAACTGCTCCTGCAGCCCACCTTGCAGCACGCGAAGACTGAACCGGTTGGCGTCGTCGGCCATCGCGGCGATCTCAATGCTCAGGCCATCGGGATTCGCGCCTTCGGCAACGAGCAGCTCGAACAGATCATCGTCGCCATCCAGCTCGGGGACGGCGACTGGATCTCCATCGTCGTTGAATGCATAGGCACCCGGTTCCGGGCGGTTGGTTGCGAAGCCTGGCTGGACGGCGACAACCAGACGTGAACGCTGGTTGATCGTGTCGAACAGGTCATCGGGCGCACCCGGCAGGACCTGAAGATCGTCGAACTGCTCGCGAACCGCGCCATTTTCCAGTAGCCGGATCGAGACGCGCACGATCGTGCCGTCGGCGTTGGCGATACCGCGAACTTCGGCGCGCAGGTTGTTGGCCCAGGCGCCGTTCGAACGAGCACGAAGTGTCACCGCAGGCTGGCTATTGGCGTTGAGCAGTGCAAGGGATGCTGCCCGACCTCCAGCGACCGGGGCGATCAGCACCTCGCTCGCGCCATTTGCCAGAGCGTGCACCACCTCGGGCATGCTAGCCTCAGTCCCTGGCCCGAAGGATTCGCGCAGTTCGGGGATGCTCGTGACGCCAACCAATTCACCATCCGGTGACTGCCGATCCACGATTCCGACAGCACCAAGGATTCCCGAAGGGGCCGGCAGTGGCGGGAGGACATCGAAGCGTGCCTCGACCCGTACGCCTGGAACGATGAGCGTGGACATTGCACCTCCTCGAATGATCCGGGATGTGGACGGGACATTGGGCGACAGGTCAGCGGTCGCACCTGACTGATGCCAATGGGACGAGGAGACCTGACGGATCTGCGATCAGTCTCGTCAGGTTCCATCGCGCGGCTCGGACGTCGCGGGACGAAGTGGACGCGCATGGAATCTAAATGACCATCGAGGATGGGGATAGCAGACTGGCATCTCTGGAAACGTCTTCTCATCGTCTGCTGAGCGTCTTCAGAACGTTAGCCCTGCATCGATCCTTCGACGATCTGGATCTCCTCCTGAACCTGCTGCTGGAGGTCTCCCAGGCCGGATTGAAGCTGCTTGAGGCGTCTGAGAACCTCGTCGAGGGGGTTCTGCGGAGTGGTGCTGGCTGGTTGAATGGACGTGGCAGGAACGATGGGAAACTGATCCTGGCGGATCTGCTCGTACAGTACCGTTGTTCCCCTGCCTGGCTTGACGCCGAGTTCTTCCCGCAACGCAACGACACAGCGCTCGTATTGCCGCAGCGCGGCGGACCTGTCTCCGGCCATGTAATAGAGGCGCATCAACCGCTGGTGGGCGCGTTCACGAGCGCGGTCGAGTTGCAGTACTCTCGCGCCGTAGTCGATGCCGGCTTCATACTGGCAACGCGCCTCGCAGTACCCCATCAGCTTGTCAAGCATGATCAGGTACATGTCCTGGAGCCGTTCACGCTGGTAGAGGCACCAGTCCTGATACCAACCTTCCAGCAGATCCGCATGACAGAGGCTGACAGCGTCCTGGAGGATGGTGAACTGTTCGTCATCGAGCAGTTCGCCAGACACCTGACGACAGACGGTAAACGACTCCTCAAACTCCGCGATGTCGACCCAGACGTCCGACGCTGCGTTGAACTGGACCCAATCAGTGTCAACCAGAACGATACGGGCATCAGACGGTCCGCGATCCGGGTGCAGCGCTGTCTGAATCTGCCAGAGTGCCTGTCGAAGGAATTTCCTGGAGAGGCTGGTCGGGTTGTCACCCCAGAACAGGCTCGCGAGCGTCTCTCGTGAATGGGAGCGGTCGCGATGGAGAATGAGATAGCAGAACAGTTCCTGCACCCTGCGGGCATCGAGTTTCTCGACCGCCTGATCGTCGCGCCACGCACCGAACTTCCCGAACAGGTGGATCCTCACTGTCGCCATGGCAATCGGCTTCCTACGTGAGTCGTGGGGTGACCGAAGCAAATGGTCGTGGCACCGGACGGTCGTGTCGATGAGGCTGTCATTTCACGCGCGGAAAGGCACGGATCGGGTTCATTCGAGCCGCGCTCAGCATTTCCGGAGACACGCCAATCTTGCGCGAAGAGCATCAGCACTGAGTTCGCTTAACGGGAATATCGTGCATCACGCTCCCGCAAAGCGTGAAAGATGATCCAAGAGATGCTATAAAGTCATCATCACATGAATCGCGGAGTTCGTCAACCTTTCAGTCCGGCAATCAGTGCCGATCAGTCAACGGTCCACCTGTACCGTCGCTGCGGTAAAAGCCGCTGAGGCAAGGAGGAACGACGATGGCCCGGGAAATCGATCGCCGCGACGCTTCTGTCAATCGTGTCACACCTGCTCGCCAGAGCGAACTCGAATCGCGCGCCGTCGAGGTCTCGCGCTCCCTCCCCGGATCGCAACGACTCAGAATCTCACGCTTTGACCCGACGACCGGCAACCCCTCCGTTGTCACCTGGGAATCGATGCCGGCCGAGAAGGGTAACTACATCCGCCGGGCAATGGACCATCTCCAGGGCGCCCATGACGCGCTCGGCTTCGCGGACGAGCAGCCACCCGAGTTCGCGGCTGATCCCCATACGCAGGAGACGAGCAGCGGCGCGGTGACGGTCCATCTCCAGCAACTGTACAAGGGAATCCCGATCTTTCAGGCGTCAGAGACGGTCCATTTCGCGCCGGACGGATCGCTGCTTGAGGCGGTTGGCAGCAGTGTCACCGTTGACCGGGAACTGGATGTTCGTCCGTTGCTCTCCGTCCAGGAAGCAGTCATGTCCGCGGCTCGGTATGTCGCGGCACCACATCCGGATGAGCAGCATGAGACCGATCAGTTTGGTGAGCCGCTTGTGAGTCCGGCCATCGATCTCGATACCTTCACGCCGACCGTGCTCGCGGCGTTCCATGACAGGGCCGATCACCCCAGCGTCATCGAGGCGGGGCCGTTCGAGGAGAACATTGCGACCAGCTTGATCTGGTTCCCGCTCGATGGAGAGCTTCGGCTGGCATGGGAAGTCATCCTGACGATGCCGAACCACCACGGGAAGTACCGGACGCTGGTTGATGCTGCCGACGGCGATATCCTGTATTGCACGCAGATGATGCATGCCGCGATCGCTCGTGGCAATGTCTATCGGGTCGATGGCGCAGGCGCCAGGCAACTGACCGACTTCCCGCGAGCGCTCACTGAGTACGGTCTCCCGGTTCCGACCAACCTGCCGAACGGGTTCCCGGGAGACTGGGTTGAGACGGACCGATCCGTTGGCAACAGCGTCAGGGCGCGATTGGGGACGACCAGTACGACCGCCCAGGGGGTGGTGCAGAACGGGATCGTCAACTTCAACCCGAGCGATCCCCTCGGCGACGATCAGAAGGTGCTCAACATCTTCTACTTCAACTGCGTCATGCACAACTTCTTCTATCTGCTTGGTTTCCGGGAGGCCGACGGCAACTTCCAGCACAACAATCTGGGGCTCGGCGGCATGGCCGCCGATCGCGTCGATGCGCGCGCCCACAGCGGACCGGTGTTCGGTACTGCCAACATGAGCACCCCGATCGATGGCTTCAGTCCGATCATGAACATGGGTCTGGTCGAACGAACCGGACGCCACACCGCCTTCGACTCGAGCGTCGTGTATCACGAATTCACGCATGGAGTCACCAACCGGCTAGTTGGCGGGCGACTGAATGATCACGCGCTCGAAGCGCCGCAGAGCCGGGGTATGGGCGAGGGGTGGGGTGACTATTTCGCCTGTACGATCAACAACACGAACGTCGTCGGCGCCTGGGTCGTCAACCAGCCAAACGGGCTGCGCCGCTTCCCGTACACCAGTGCGTTCCCCGACAATTTTGGCGATCTCGGAACTGGCCGCTACGCGGCCGATCGGGAGCATGACATCGGCGAGATCTGGGCGGCGACGCTGATGGAGATGAACCGAAACGTCGGAGCGCAAGCGGGCGCGCAGCTGGTGGTGGATGCGCTCAAGCTCGCGCCAGCCAATCCCAGCTTCCTCGACATGCGCGACGCCATCCTGCGGGCGCTCGATGACCAGCGGTCGGCCGGGATCATCGATACGAACCGTCACGCGATGATCAGAACAGGTATCTGGACGACCTTCGCAAAGTTTGGCATGGGGCCAAACGCGCAATCCAACGGCGCCAGCGTGGTCGGTATCCAGGCGGACTTCAACCTTCCGAACGAGGAGCCCGGCATTCGCGTCGAAGCGACACCGAATTTGCGATTCCCGACAACCAGCCCGCTGGTGTGACCAGTGATCTGCAGGTGTTGGAGCAGGGCCGGATCAGCGACGTGATGGTCACAGTCGACATTCAGCATACGTTTATTGGCGATCTGCGCGTGACATTGCAGTCTCCAGCCGGCCAGGTGGTCGCCCTGCACGACCGGACTGGTTCTGGCACACATGATCTGGTCCGAAGCTACACCAGCGCGGAGTTACCCGTGCTGACTCAATTCGCCGGACAGGAGGCGCAAGGCAATTGGACGCTCAAGGTCGCCGATGTGGCCGGCGTCGACATCGGTGTCTTGCGCCGCTGGAGTCTTGAGTTCGCACTCGAAGCATCGGCGCAGGTCGTGCGTGGAGAAGCGACTCCCGGTATCACCATTCCCGATAACAACCCCACCGGCGTTGCCAGCACAATCTCGCTGACTGGCGCGGGGACGATCCAGAGCGTCGAGATTGGGGTGGACATCACCCACCCGTACATTGGCGATCTGCGGGTCGAGGTGGTCCCGCCGTCCGGTCCACAGGCGATCCTCCACAACCGAAGTGGTGGTAACCGTGACAACCTGATCACGACGTTTGATTCGTCGACGACACCCGGTCTGACCGCACTGATCGGCCAACCCATCCAGGGTGTCTGGGTGCTCAGGGTTACCGACCTCGCCGGTCGTGACACCGGCAAGCTCAACGGATGGAACCTGAAGGTGACGGTGTCGCCGTAATCCGCCCCGATTGAACGACGAGCGATTATCATGCAGACAGGGACGTGGGAACCGGACAGCCATCCTGCTCCGGTTCCCACGTCCCTGTTCCCGCGTTCCGGAGGTTGAAAGGAGCAACAGATGACCTTCACGATCATCGCGCGCTGTTCGCGGACCGGGATGCTGGGGATCGGGACGGCGACGCGCTCGCCAGCGGTCGGCGTCCGGGTGCCGTTCATCCGGCCACGGCTGGGGCGGTGGCGATCATGGCGATCGCCGACCAGCGGCTGGGGCAAACCGGGCTGAATCTGCTGGAAATGGGCTACAAGGCGCCGGGAGTGATCGAGCAACTGGCGCTGGCCGATCCATACTGTGAGCACCGGCAACTGGGCGTCGTTGACGATGACGGCTTCACGGCAGCGCGGACCGGAAGCCTGAACCGCGACTACTGCGGCCATCGCTGTCGTGAGGGCTACATCGTCCTCGGCAACGCGCTGACCGGCGAGCACATCCTCGACGCGATGGAGGAGACGTATCTGGCACATCCGGACGATCCACTGGAAGATCGCTTCCTGCTCGCGATCGAGGCCGGGCGTGACGCCGGCGGCCAACATGGCGGCCAGCGCTCGGCGGCGCTGCTGGTGTATGACCAGAAGACGTTCTCGCGGGTCGACCTCCGTGTCGACATCCATGACGAGCCGGTCGGCGAGCTGCGCCGCGTTTTCGAAGCCTACCGTCCAGCGATCCCGTACTATGCGATCCGCCAGGTTGATCCAACGGTCGGGTCGCTGGACGAGTGGCTGGCGCGGGATGGGGGATGAGCGATGTGACCGCGACATCGGGGCGCTGACGACGATTGACACACTCGTGCAGGATGGCTGGGTCGTGAGCCGGTAACGGGAAGGAGATCGTGGAGCGTACAGGACTCCGCGAGACCAGAAAGAGGCACGGTGGAGACGGTCGAACTGCTCAAGACCCTGTCGGACGCGTTTGGGCCGTCGGGGTTCGAGGAAGAGGTTTGCGAGGTTCTGCAACGCCTCATCGAGCCGTACGTCGACGAGATGCGCGTCGATACGCTCGGGAATCTGATCGCGACCCGGCGCGGGACGGGCGACACGACGCTGATGCTCGATGCGCACATGGACGAGATTGGCTTCATCGTCACCTACGTCGAAGACGGCGGGTTTCTGCGCTTCGCCAGACGAGCGGCTGGGACCCACGGATCGTTCCCGCCCATGCCGTCACGATCCGCAGCGACCACGGGACGAAGATCAAGGGCTACATCGGCATGCCGCCGCCGCATATTCTCCGGCCCGAAGACCGCGAGAAACCGTACAAGCTCGAGGACCTGTTCATCGATATCGGCGCAACAGTGCTGAGGATGTCGCCGCGCTGGGCATTCGCGTTGGTTCGCCGGCCGTCATCGCCTATCCGTTCGAGCAGCTCAACGAGCAGATGGTCATGGCGCGGGCGATCGACGATCGCGCCGGATGCGCGGTGATCGTCAAGACCCTTGAGGCGCTGGCCGGTCAACAACTTGAATCGACCGTTGTCGCCTGCTTCTCGGTCCAGGAGGAAGTGGGGTTGCGCGGCGCTGGGACTGCCGCCTACCAGATCGAGCCGGACATCGCGCTGGTGCTTGAAGCAACGGTTGCGGCCGATGTGCCGGGCATTCCGGTTGCCCGCCAGCCGACCAGGTTCGGAAGCGGTCCGGCCGTCGATCGTCATGGACAACACGATGATCACGCAGCGGCGCGACCGTCCGGGCCATCACCGAACTGGCCGACGAGCACCTGATCCCCTGGCAGTACCGAATTCCCTTCGGCGGCGGCACGAACGCCGGCGCGATCCAGCGCAGTCGTGGCGGCGTCGTGACCGGGGTTGTCTCGTTGCCGGTGCGCTACTTCCACTCGCCGTATGCGTTGATGCGACTTGACGACTTCCACCACACCGTCCACCTCGTCACCGAGTTCACGCGGCATTGTCCGGGTGTCGTCGGACGATAACGGGGCATGTGTCAGCCCGCTGTGATGTACTGCTTCAGTAACGCGATCGCCGCCTCTACGTCCGCAACCGCGCAGGTCTCGTTGACGGTGTGGGCGTAGCGGACCGGGATCGAGAGGGCGGTGGCGCGGACGCCCGAGCGAGAACGCTGGATGGCGCTGGCGTCGGTCCCGCCCCGGCCGAGGATTTCGAGCTGATACGAGATGTCGTGCTCGTCGGCGATCTGGCGCAGGCGCTGGTTGAGGGCGTAGTCGGAGATCGCGCCGGGGTCCATCACCTTGATCGCGACGCCCTTGCCGAGCGAGACGCCGACATGCTCCTGCGGCGCGCCGGGGAAGTCGCCGGCCGGCGTGATGTCGAGCGCGATGCCGATCTCGGGCTGGAGCGCCCAGGTGGACGTCGTCGCGCCACGGACGCCGACCTCTTCCTGAACGGTTGCGACGGCGATGATCTCGGCCTGGGTCGTGCCAACGGCGCGCAGGGCTTCGAGCATGATGAAGAGGCCGACACGGTCGTCGAGCGCCTTGCTGACGATGTTCGGTCCGACCTGAACCAACGACCGTTCGAGGGTGATCATGTCACCGATGTCGAGCGCGGCGCGGGCGGTCTCGCCGTCGAGTCCGATGTCCACGAAGAGATCGTCGATAGTCGGGGGTTTGACCTCGTTGGCGGCCTGGAGATGGATCGGCTTCCCGGCGACGCCAATGGAGCCAACGTAAGTTGTGCCGTCATGGGCGTGGACGGTCACGCGCTGGGCCGGGAGGCGGCTGGGGTCGAAGCCTCCTACCGGGTGGATGCGGATGAAGCCGTGCTCGTCGATGTGCTTCACGATGAAGCCGATCTCGTCCATGTGAGCGGCCAGCATCACCCTCGGGCCGCCGTTGCCGCTCCGGACGCCGATCAGGTTGCCGAGCGCGTCGGCCTTGATCTCGTCGACCAGCCCGGCCATCTCCTCGCGGACGAGCGCGCGGACGGCGTCCTCCCGTCCGGCGATGCCCGGCGTCTCGCAAAGGCGTTTCAACAGGTCAATGTTCAGTTCCGGCATTGGTGCTCCTTCGTCATGTGAGTGTTGACGCTGGACGTGACCCCGTTCATCCCGAGCAGAAGGCACCTGTCTCCCTGTCATCCCGAGCGGAACGAAGTGAGGTCAGGGAATGACAGGACCAGTCTGCGGGTTAAGTGCGACGTTTATGAAGAGTGTAGCCGGAGTGATGGGACGACGGGGCCATCGCTCGGAACCGATCTTGCGCGGGATGTGGCAAGAAACGAGTGCTGTAGATGACATAAGACAGGCGGGCCAACATGCAGCGACAAGGTAACGACTGGGAACGGATGCTGAGCGGGTTGGCGGCAGGGGTTGGGGTTGCCTTGCTGGCGCGGGAACTGCTTCGGCGGCGATCTCCGGTCGATCTGGCTGGCCAGGTCGTGCTGATCACTGGCGGATCTCGCGGGCTGGGGCTGGCGTTGGCCGAGGAGTTCGTCGCTGAGGGCGCACTGCCGGCCATCTGCGCCCGGAATGCGGAAGATCTTGAGGGCGCACGGCAGCGGTTGCTGGCGCAGGGAGCGGCCGACGTGTTGGCGGTTCCGGCCGACGTGCGTGACCGTGAACAGGTCGAGCGGCTGATCGAGACGACGCTGCGCCACTTCGGACGGATCGACATCGTTGTCAACAACGCCGGGACGATCATGGTTGGGCCGTTGGAGTCGCAGACGCTGGCCGACTTCGAGGACACGATGGCGACGATGTTCTGGGGCACCGTCTACCCGGCGCTGGCAGTGCTGCCACACATGCGGCGGCAGGGTGGCGGACGAATCGTCAACATCACCTCGATTGGCGGCAAGGTCAGCGTCCCGCATCTGCTGTCGTATTCGGCGGCCAAGTTCGCGGCTGTCGGCTTCTCGGAGGGGCTGCGAGCCGAGGTGGCCAGGGACGGCATTGAGGTGACGACGGTCGTGCCGGGGCTGATGCGGACCGGTTCGCACGTCAACGCGATCTTCAAGGGACGACACGAAGAGGAGTACACCTGGTTCGGGCTTGGCGCGAGCATGCCGCTACTGACGATTGAGGCGGGAGACGCCGCGCGCCAGATTGTCGCCGCCGTCAAGCGCGGCGATGCCGAGGTAACACTCGGTCTACCGGCTCAACTGCTGGCTGGGTTCCATGGCCTCTTCCCCGGCCTTACGAGCGAAATCATGGCACTCGTTAACCGGCTGCTGCCGGCGCCGGGTGGCGACGGCCAGCGCCATCTCGGTCGCGACAGTGAGACGGCCGTCACCGAGTCGTTCCTGACGACACTCGGCCAGCGTGCTGCCGAGGAATACCAGCCGGATGAGCCGAATGACCGCGTCCTGCGCGAGTCACCGCGCTCGGTGCAGTGAGGGCATCGAACCGCGCGCGGCCCAACCGCCGTATCCTGTGTCATTGAGATCGTGACGACACGGGGAGGGTAACGATGGGGGACGAGCGGGGCAGGATGAAGCTGGGAACCTACCTGCCGACTGGCGGCGAGCAGATGATGGGCGGCGCCAACCCGCGCTGGGATGATGTCCTGGCGATGGCGCGGACTGCCGAGGAGGTCGGCTTCGACTTCGCCGGCGTCCTCGACCACCTGCGCGAGAACTACTGGGAGGGCTGGTCGGTTCTGGCGGGGCTGGCGGCGGCGACCGAGCGGATCGAGCTGCTGTCGTACGTCATCGTGTACCAGCTACCGCAACCCGGCCCTGCTGGCGAAGATCGCCGAGACGGTCGATGAGATCAGCGGTGGGCGGTTGATCCTCGGGCTGGGGGCGGGGGATTCCGACACCGAGCACCACGTCTTCGGCTTCCCGCGCGACAAGCCGGTCTCGCGCTTCGCCGAAGCGGTCGAGATCGTGACGACGCTGCTGCGCGAGGGCCGGATCGACTTCGACGGCGAGTACTACCAGCTGCAGGATTGCGAACTGCGCCCGCGCGGGCCGCGTCCGAACGGGATGCCGATCCTGATCGGGAACCTCGGTGGACCACGGATGCGGCGGCTGACGGTGCGCTACGCCGATATCTGGACGGCGTCGGGGCTGGAGACCCTCAACACGCTCGACGGCATCGTCGCCGCCCAGGCGCGGGTGGATGCCGACTGCCGCGACGCCGGCCGCGACCCGGCCAGCCTGGCGCGGATGGCGGACGTCTTCGTCGAGCTACCGATCGGCGCCGGACGGACGGCTGCCTGGTCCGAGATCGCGCCGATCACCGGCACGACCGACGAGATCGCCGCGACCTTCCGATCCTTCGAAGAGGCCGGCATCACCCACGCGATCGTCTGGATCGAGCCAAACAACGTCGCCGGGCTGGAAGCGTTCGCGCCGGTGATCGAGGCGTTGCGGAGTGCGTGATGCGTCGGACGCAAGGGGCTAGCGTCATTCCGGTGCCTCGCCGGCCAGCGCGGTGATGAGCGCGATGAGGTCGTCCTCGTTCCACTGCTCGCGGCTCGTGACGTTCGCCGATGTCGAGCTCGATCCGGTAGCGGCCGTTGTCCCAGATGGCGTGGGACGGCCAGCCGTTGGCTTCGTCGGCAGTCCAGGCGATGTTGCCACCGGCGATTAACTCGGTCGCGACGGTCATGCCGCCGTTGCGGTGCGCTCGCCGCTCCATCGGGCGCGTGTCGAACGATCCGCGTGAGGGATAGACGAGGCCGGTGATGCTGATGCCATCGCTGCTGGTGATGGTGAGCCATTCCAAACCACCCATGAAGTCGTGATAGTGGCTGTCGATGGTTAGACCAGCCGGTAGCGTGGCAGGTGGTGTGTACTGGAGGGTTCCTTCGGCTGGCGCATCTGGGACGACGTAGTTGCCGGGGCCGTCTTCGGCCGGGATCACGACCACGTCGGTGAAGCTGATGTCGGCGAGGGCGTATTCCGGGCGTTCTTCGTCGTCGGGTGTGACGAGGACGAGCCGCGTGCGGGTGACCTGGACGGGATCTCCGGCCGTGTAGACCTCGTAGTAGGCGCTCTCGACAGAGATGCCGAGTTGTTGCCCGATCCAGCTCCATGTCTTCGATCTGATATCGGGTGATATGGGTGTCACCTTTGGCGGGATCGTCGATCTGCTCGTACTCGTCGGTCGCTCAGGGCGCGATACGCGGTCCGCAGTTCCTCGGGCAATCGAGACGACGCCGGACGCGGTCGATCCGGACTCGATCCAGCCGCGCTGGTTCCACCACCAGCGTTCGCCGTCGTTGACGTATTCGACCATGATCGTGTTGGTGGCGTCGCGGGCGATCATGTACTGCTGGAGCGTGCCGTCCGGCAGCATCCGCTCGCTGCCCTTGACGTTCCACGTCAGGAAGCCGCTCTCGTCGAGCCGGTAGTCGGCGCTGATGTCGAAGACGAAGTGCCGTTCCTGACCGGGCTGGAGCGGGGCGAGGTTGTCGAGTGCGTTCGGTGTGACCGCGCTGGTGTCTCGGCCGGAGTTGGTGTTTCGATGACCGGAGCGAGATCGGGCGGAGTCTTCGACGGTTCTGGTGCGCGAGAGGCATCGGGTCTCCAGGCGGCTTCAGCGCCGTGATCGAGCTGGCCGGCGATCTGAACTGGCGCGGAGCCGTCGAGCACGGCGACCCAGAGTGTGCGATCGTCGCTGGCGCTGCCGTCAGGGTGGACGCTCGACATAACAACCGAGAGCGTCTGTCCGTCGGGGGACCAGTCGTAGGCGAGCATTGCGCCCTCGATACCGGCGATGCGACCGGTTTCCAGTCCGTTTGCCTGGAGGATATGCAACGTCTCGGCACTCGTCGCAAGTGTGTTGGTTGCAGGACGCTTGAACAGCGAGGTAGAGCCCGTCTGGTGACCAGCGTGGGGTCGAACCAATGATCTCGGTCGGCCGGAACGGGTTTCCGCCCTGGAGGGTCGTGTAGTAGAAGGCGATGGTGTCGAGGAATGCCGTCGCGCCGTCGCCCATGTCGACTCGCTTTGACGAGTGCGCGAACGCGATCGCAGGCGTTGAGTCGCTCGCCGACCAGCGCGGGGCGCTCTGCGGGATGACATTGTTGGTCAGGTTGGCCTGGCCGGTCCCGTCGATGTTGACGACGACGATGTCTGGCATCCCGCCGTTGGCGGTGTCACTCTGGTAGACGATCTGCTCGCTTGTGGGTGACCAGGCTGGCAACGTGTCGAGCCCTGGCCCGTTGCTCAACTGGCGCAGGTCGGAGCCGTCGGGGTGGACGATGAAGATGTCGAGAAACCCTGCTTCTGTGAATGCAACGAAGGCAATCCACTCTCCATCCGGCGACCAGACCGGGACGGCGACGCCGTTCGCCTTGTCGGTGACGAGCCGCGCGTCTGAGCCATCGGCGTTCATGACGTACAGGCGCTGCTCACCGTCGCGATCGGACGTGAAGGTGATCTGTGAGCCATCTGGCGACCAGGCCGGCTCGCTGTCGACCGCCGGATCGTTGGTCAGCCGCGTCAGGCCGCTTCCATCGGCATTGATGAGATAGATCTCTGGGTTGCCGTCCTGGACCGACGTGAAGGCGATCTGGTCTGAGTTGGTAGCGACTGGAATAGCCGCTTCCGTCGTTGCGGTTGGCGATGCATCCGGCTGAGCGCCAGGCGTGCTGGCCTCGTCGCTCTCGCGGAAGAGGAGGACGAGGACGGCGGCAACCAGCGCGAATGCGATTGCTGCGCCGGCGAAGGCGAAGCCCTGCCGTAGCCAGTCGCTCCGAGAGCGGGGCGGGATCCTGCCACCGATACTGCCGCTGACTTCGGTCTCGGCTCCGTCGCCACCGGTACGAAGTGACGCGGCACGGGCGCGGGTGGCGAGGAGCGTGTTGAACGAGGGTGTGGCAGGTATTGGCGCGCTTGCGTAGAGATGATCGAGATCGCGGATGACGCGCACGGTGGCTGCGTCGGAACCGTCGTTCGGCGCAAGGATGTCATGGTAGATGTCAGCAATCTGTCGCTCAGGCTTCACCGTACTGCTCCCGTAATCCCTGGATGATGCGTGACAGTTGGCGTTTGACGGCTCCCTCGCGCTTGCCGACGACGGCGGCGATCTCAGCCGAGGTCAGCCCTCCGGCGAAGCGCAGCGCCAGTAGTTCGCGTTTGTCGGGGTCGAGCGTCGCGACGACGGCCCGCAGGCGGTCGAGCCGTTCGCCCTCAAGGGCGGCCTGCTCGGGCGGGTTGGCGTCGGTCGCGTAGAGTTCCTCCGGTATGGCGTCGAGATCGACGGTCGGACGGCGCTTGCGCTGGGCGTCGGTGGCGAGGTTGCTGGCGATCCGGAAGAGCCAGGCGGCGAAGGGCAGGCCGCGCTCGCGGTAAGTCGGCATGGCAGCCAGCGCGCGGAGGAAGACGGCCTGGGTCAGGTCGGCGGCATCCTCGTTGCTGGTGACACGCGCCCGCAGGTATCGGTAGATGCGCGGATGATAGTGATAGTAGAGCGGCGCGAAGGAGGCGGTGTCGGCTTGCGCGGCGCGGACGAGCAGCGCCTCGTCGCTCACGTTCCCGAAACAGCCATCTCCGCCGGCAGCTCGGCCCTCACCTGACGCACCCTTTCCTGTGTCCCTGTCTCGTCCTTCTGTCAGTGATAACGTGAGAGGCGGGAATGGGGGACAGCATACCGTGATGCGTGATTGTGACCAGAGTGGAGGGCAGGTGCGAGTCGAGCGGGTCGGCGTGCGATCGGGGTATGACCTGTGGGCGGCGACGTATGACGTGACGCCGAACCCGGTTGTCGCGATGGACGCGCGGGTGACGGTTTCGGCGGTTGCGGCGCGAGCCGGGGAGCAGGTGCTGGACGCTGGTTGCGGGACCGGGCGAAACCTGCCGGGGCTGCTGGCTGCCGGAGCCGTGGTGACCGGGATCGACTTCTCGGCGGGGATGCTGCGGGTGGCGCGGCTGAATCGGCATCCCATCGTGCCGTTCGTGCAGGCCGATATGCAGGCGACCTGGCCGTTTCGCGATGGCGCATTCGACGTCGTGCTCTGCGCGCTGGTCGGCGAGCATCTGGACCGATTGGATATTGTCACGCGCGAGATCCGGCGGGTGTTGGCGCCAGGCGGGAGGGCCGTCTTCTCTGTCTACCATCCGGCGATGGCCGAAGCCGGCAAGGAGGCGAACTTCCAGCGCGACGGCACCGAGTACCGACTTGGTGCGATCCGACACACGCTGGCCGACTACGTTGCTGCCTTCGAGCAGGCCGGGTTCGGCGAGATCGATGTCGAGGAGTTCGTTGGCGATGAAGATCTGGCGCGGACGCGAGCCGGCCGCGACGCGCTTTATCGGATTCCCGCTGCTGGTCATCCTGACAGGTGCGAGGGCCGGGGATGAAGGATCGGAGGGATGACCAGCGCTGGCTCCCGTAATCGACTCTGCGTGTCAGCCCCGCCCAGTGCTCGGCGTGTTCCTCGCTATCGCGCGATCGGCAGGCCGGATCGCTGCCAGGCGAGCATCCCGCCTGCCAGGTTGGAGGCATGCTCGTAGCCGGCCTGTCGGATTGCACGCGTCGCGTGCTCGCTCCGGTTGCCGCTGCGGCAGACGAAGACAACCGGTCGGTCTGGGTCGATCTCGGATGCCCGCTGGCCGAGCTGACCGAGCGGAATGTGTCGCGCCTCGCGGATATGGCCGGTGCGCCATTCGTCCGGCTCGCGCACATCGATGATCTGGATGTCGCGACCGGCCGAGATCTCATCGGCGAGCGCGGACGGGGTCATTTCGGGAACATCTGGCGCTGAGCGCTGAAACAGGTTACGCATGGGGTTGGTCTTGAGCCTCCGTGTTTTCGCTGTTGGACGGGTCGTTGGTGGGTGCCGGCGTTGCCCCGGACCGGGGCGGCGGGATCGGAACCATTCAGGTTGGCACACCTCGCCGGGGCAGGATGACGGCCTGCAACAGGATGTACCCCGCGACCGCAGCCGCGATCAGAAACAACTCCACAATCATTCCTTCCAGGATCAGGCCCGCGCGACGGACATCGAACAGTTGGATGTTGCCAGACAGCGCGAGGTAGCATCCATTGACATCAGCGACGATCCAGACTGGCGACCGCCCGCTCCAGGCGTTCGCGGGCTTCAGCAGCGATTGGCTGGATGGCTGGATTATCGACAATACCAAGTGCAGCAGCAGGGTCCATCACCGTCACACGCGCACTCCGCTCACCCTCAGCGTAGACGATGACGTTGCACGGCAACAGGAGGCCGATTTCCGGTTCGGCCTGCAGCGCGCGATAGGCCAGTTGTGGATTGCAGGCGCCGATGATGACATAATCACCGAACTCGACGTCGATCTTCTCCCGAAGTGTCTTCCGAATGTCGATCTCGGTCAGGACACCGAAACCTTCGGCCTTGAGGGCCTCTTTGGTGCGTTCGATTGCCTCGGCGTATGGCATGTTGAGAGTCGTGCCGAATCCGTAGGTCGTTGCTACTTGTGTCATTGTGCGCTCCCCGTAGAGTGGACGGATATAGCCAGTCATGGTTGCTGGCTCGCATGAGTCGATCCACTGTTGAATTTGATGCAGCCAGCCCGTCGTCGGTTACATTCGCGTCAATAGGTCGATGTCGCGGAGGTTGCTGGTGGCGAGGGCCTGGCGTGGATCGAGCCGGATGTGGCGCACGTTGTCAGGTTGCCGCTGTCAGTCGTATTGAGGGGCGAGAACTGGGAAATGAACGTACTATGGCCCTGACGGTCGCGTCCATTGTCCAGTGCTATCGTGAAGATGGAATTCGTTGGTAACCGGCCCGGACTGAGTCAAGTACGCATCAATGATGGCAGCGTACTCCCGATATGTCAGTCCTTGCCCCAGCACGAGAATGCCGCCGTGGAGTCGCTGTACGCCCCACGCCTGTGACCATCTCTGCCAGGCATCATGCAGTAAGCGAAAATCGCGCCGATTGTGGGTAATAAGA
Source organism: uncultured Chloroflexia bacterium (assembly GCA_963763325.1). Classification (GTDB taxonomy): domain Bacteria; phylum Chloroflexota; class Chloroflexia; order Thermomicrobiales; family CFX8; genus JBBECJ01. Next base: position 120,277 of record CAVXOL010000002.1, on the reverse strand, counting down.
ATACGATTCTCGGTAGTAGCGTAAAGCAACTGATCGTCGTCGTGGCAGTGCTCGCGGTTGGTTGATCGTGCCGATTCGATGTCGTGTCCCAGGTGTTGGAGCGCGTTTCCTGCACCGAGCGGGAAGTCGTTGTCAACGAAGAACCGCGCCATTCGCTAGACGCTCGGCGTCACATTAGCGGATATCCGGGCGTCAATTGCGGATCGGTGACGGGCATAAAAGGCAAACGCGGCCAGCACGGCATCGAGCGGTAATTCATAGGCGTCAGCGATTGCTCCGAGGTCCCCTTGCGCCGCAGGCAGGTAGCCCACGAGTGCCCAGACCGGGACGCCGTAGCCTGCAAGTCGCGCGTCCTCTATGCTCTCGGAATCTGGTGATGTCAGGATGTACTCGGCGATGAGTTCATCGGCATGGGGTTCATGGCGAATTGGGCTTGCGATCATGCAGATGCTTCCTTTCCGCGAGACGATTGCTCACATCATATTGTTGGCGACCTGCGACGAGTATGCAACCCGCACAATGGTATGGCCTGCGCCCACGCGCACACCCCGGCATCGTCAGGATGCTGCCGGTCAGAGCATGGATGTCACGCAACAGATGGACCCAGCACTTCTGCTGCAACCCGTCGTAGTGGTCATAGGCCGCGTAGAAGTCGCTGACCAACACCCCGCTGAAGTCGGGACCGAGCACCTGATCGACGATGCCCTTCTCCCGCCGGCCGAAGGTGTAATAGCGCTCGGTCGGGGTCGAGAAGCTCCAGAGACAGCGGTTGACGCCGCCCTCGCGCCAGCCGGTCTCGTCGGCATGGACAACCGGACTGGCACGGATGGCCGCCAGGGTGGCGGTCACCGTCTGCTGCCCGACCCGCGCCACCTGCCTGCGTGCCCTGACGATCCCGCCGAGACTCAGCCGCAGGCCGTGGACGCTGGCCAGATACGCCTGGATCGCTCCCAGCGGCAAGCGCCACTCGCCGCGCAGCGTCGCGATCAGACTGACGAGGCCGACACCCAGCCGCGAGCGGCCCGTTACGCATTACGAACGTTACCTGAGTATCATCTGCATCTAACCAGCGTCGGTCATCCGTGTATGGCTGGCGGCAGGCGAAAGGCCGGGGTAGATGCAAGCGGATGCGGGACCGGAGCGACTGGCGAACGTCACGTCTGGCGGGGTAGCGCCGGAACGGGACGACGTCGCGCTCCTGATCGATTTTGAGAACCTGAAGTGGTCGTTGCAGAATCGCTATCACGTCGCGCCGAGCCTCGGGTCGTTGATGGAAGCGGTCGGGGAGCAGGGTCGGATCGTCGTCGCGCGTGCCTATGCCGACTGGACCGATGGCCGGCTGCGGCTGGACGCGCCAAACCTTTACGGAGCCGGGATCGAGCCCGTCTATGTGCCTGGTGGTGTACGCAATAGTGCGGATGTGCGGATGGCGGTCGACGCCGTCGATCTTTGTGGGCGATTTACAAACATTTCGACGTTTGTGTTGGTAACGGGCGATCAGGATCTGATCCACGCGCTGAACCATCTGCGGTTGCAGGGGCGGCGGGTTGTTATCGTTGGTGTCGGCTATTCGACGAGCTCGTTCCTCTCAGCGTCGGCTGACGCGGTCATGGTCTACGAACGTGATATCCAGCCGGTCGATGAAACCGGCGTCGATGATCTTGCGCCCGTCTCGGCGGTCGGCGCTCCGCCGCTCGAAGCGACCTACGAGTACATCAAGACGATCCTGCGGGAGCAATCCGGACGCGAAATGCTGCCGTTCACGAAGCTGGTCGCGGCGCTGCGCGAGCGCTATGGATTCTCGGCGCGAGACTGGTACGGGTTGCCGTTCCGGGTGCTGATGCTGCGTGCAGCCGACGCCGGCCATGTCCGGCTGAGCACGATCGGCGGATTCGACTACGCGGGGCTGGCTGATTCACCCCAGCCGGAGCTGGATTCTCTGGCGGATGCGGCTGAGGCCGATCAGCGCCGGCGGGATTTGCAGGATACCTTCAACATCCATCTCGAAGATCTCTCGCTCGGTGAGCAACGAACGCTGCTGAGCTTTCTGCAAGACCTGCAGGATCGATCACTCTACATGACCTTCAAGTACATGGTCGATAATCTGGTCTTTCACGGTGTCCTGCCGCGCCTCTCGCGCGAGCAGGTCAGCGTCTTGATCAATCATCTGGCGGATCTCGGTATCCTGAATCGCCAGTCAGCGACCGGTGTCCAGCCCGACTCCGGTATGTCCTACACCTACAACACGTTCGCGTACGACGCCCAGCATCCGGATGCCAAAGCGGTCTTCGCGCCAGCGGACGACAACCCGTTCGCGCCGCTGCTGCCGGCCGTCGAGGAGGCACGCGGCGAGAATGGCGCGGCGTCGCTGGACCGTGTTCAGGAGGTAATCGAACGGCGTATCGAACGACCGCTGACCAGCTTAGGCTTCGACAGCGCCCGCTCGTACTTCAAAGCGGCTGAACTGGAAGGCCTGGTCGAGATCGAAGCCGGCCCGAATGGCGACGAGATGCTGGTCGTGCGGGAGTAGGTGACGGAGGAATCAGGTGATCGGGGCTGGTCCGTCGGGAAGGACGCTTGTTCACGCCCCGACGGACCAGCCCCGATCACCTGATTCCTCCGTCGCTGGTACGCAGACAATGAAGCGTGTGCCGCCATCGGCGGGATGTTCGAGTGTGATCTGGCCACCGTGGAGCTCGACGATCTGGCGGGTGACGAAGAGGCCGAGGCCGAGGCCGCTGGTGTGATCGTCGCCGTGAGCCTGGTAGAAACGCTCGAAGATGCGCGTTTGCTTCTCAGGTGGGATGCCGCGGCCGTGATCGCGGATTGTTAGTTCCACTCTGTCGGGACCGGATTGATCGATGGTGACCTCAATCTCGCCGCCATCCGGGCTGTACTTGATCGCGTTGTCGAGCAGATTGGTAATGACCTGTTCAAACCGGAGTGGGTCCAGTGTCGCCTGAACCTCAGCCGGGGCCGTCAGCTGGATCAGGTGGCGGTCGGTCGACGGCTGGATGACAGAAATGATGCCCGAGACGAGTGCTGTCAGGTCGGTCGGCGCTTTCGCGAGCGAGAGTTTGCCGGCTTCGAGGCGCGAGACATCCAGCAACTGGTTGAGGAGCATTGCGAGCCGGTTCGATTGACCGGCGATGACCTCGATCGAGCGCATGATCCGGTCCGGATCGACCGGGCCGGCGCGCCGGAGCTGGCGCAGGGCGAGCTGGGCCTGACCGGAGAGGCTGGTGAGTGGTGTCTTCAGCTCGTGGGCGGCAATTGAGAGGAATTCGTCGCGCTGGCGGACGGCAACCTCGGCCTCTTGCCGCGCGGCCCGCTCGGCGGCCAGCGCGACCCGAAGCCGCTCTTCGACCTGCTCTCGTTGCGCGATCTCGGCTTCAAGCCAGCGCGCCTTCTGTTGCAGGTCAGCAACCGCCCGCAGCCGGTCACCGGCAGTCGGCAGCGCGTTGTAGCTCTCGGCCGGGATGACATGTGTGTGGGCGGCGTTGATGAGCGTAAACAGGTCCGCCAGTGCTTCACCGCCGTTGTGGTCCATCGGGTAAGCACAGAAGAGTGAGAACGGCAATTGACGCTGGAGCTCGTTCCAGAGCCGCTCCAGCTCGAGTGTGGCGCTGTAGTTCCCATCGGCGACCAGCAGGGCGACCATTGCTCCGAAGGCGCGCACCCTGGTGTAGCGAGCGGCAGCCGTCTCGATGATCTCGCCGACCACCTCGTTGAAGCGGTCCGCGTCGGGCATGCCATCGACCATGAAGCGCGTGAGGGTATCAAACGCATCGTACGCGGCGAACTGGCCGCTGGCACGGGCGGCCTCGATATCCAGGCCAGCCTGCTGAAGCCGCTGCTCGACGCCGGTGCAGTGTACCTTCGTCGCGATGATGATGCCGGCGTCACCAGCACGTAACGCGGCTGCAATGTACTCCCCTACGTGGTCGAGCAGATAGGCGTCCGCTTCGTAAAACTGGACAAAATGGGCGCTATCAGGCATCAGCGACCAGTCGGTGTGTTGCGCGTCGAGGATCGATGTAGCGGCAGGGCGCAGTAATGCGGCCTGTGAAACATCGGTTGATGTTGGTGTTCTTGCGCCTGCCGGTGCTGCTCCCGCACTGGCAGCGGGAGCGGAAAATCCATCAGTCATGATTCGCAGTCTATCAGTTGTCAGTGCTCAGCCGCCGCACGGCATGGCCATGCAATGATCGTCGTTCGGTCGAGACAACCTTTCATAGCACGACGAATGCCATCGTGTGGACTCGGCTACCAGTCATCTGGTCGCTGATGAGCAGGAGGCCGGGGGATATCGTCGCAGCGGGATCGGCCGCAAGGACGCGTTCGAGCGCCATCTGGAATACCCTCGCCGCCGAGCTGCAGGTGTCCCAGTCCCGCTCTGGTTGTGACGGCGCCAGAAGACCGGGGGTTGGTGCGCGAAACTCCATCCATTGGTACGCCGCTGCCACCCTCGGGGAGGGGACACGTTACGGCTACCGGTGGCTGGTCACACCGACCTGCTGGCACATGTCCAGTACCGGGCATGTCGAGCAACGTGGGAGCTTGCCGGTGCAGATGTGTTTGCCGAAGGGGACGAGCAGGCGGTTGATATCGATCCAGTGGGGAGCAGGCAGGATCGTTTCGAGGGCAAGCATCGTCTGCTCGGGCGTCGTCGTCTGGACATATCCCCAGCGATTGGTGACGCGGTGGACATGGACATCGACCGAGATGTGTCCCTGCCCGCAAGCGATGCCGAGGACGAGGTGCGCGCACTTGGGTCCGACGCCTGGCAGCGATTGGAGCAGGTCGTCGTCACAAGGGAGCTGTCCGTCATGCTCGGCCTCGACGCGGCGAGCGATCTCGTGGATCTGACGCGCCTTGGCCTCATGGAACGAGGAGGAGTAGATGAGGGCGTCGATTTCGGCGGGCGTCAGCGCCAGCATCTGCGCCGGTGTCCTGGCGCGTTCGTAGAGACGCTGGGCGACTGGCAGCGTCGTCTCATCGCGGGTGCGAATCGAGATCATGCAGGCGATGAGTTGCTCGAATGGGCTGTCGAATCCCAGTTCGGCCAGCTCGAACAGGGCCGCCTTCGGCCAGGGGCGGACGGCGGCTTCAATCTCCCGCAGAGCGTCATCGATGTCGAATGGGCGTTTGTCACCCCTGCTCGTACCGGCCATCGCCACCTCCGGACACGTCTGTCGCAGGTTACGGACCAGTGCGAGGCGGAACGCCCTGGACACGTCCCGTCACGTGCTCCCATTCCTGAGGATCGTAGTCCCACAACCCCTCGACGCCCAGGCGTTCGAGCATATGCCGCAGTTCACTCCGGTGCTGCGCGTTGTGATGGAGGACCTGAATGATCGTGGCTCCGATCGACTGGCGAACGGCGTAGTGGTCTTCAAAGGTGTCATCCAGACGCTGCTCATCACTCACCTGGCGCGCGAACGCGGCGAAGGTCGCGTGGAACCGCTCGTGTCGCTCATGAAGTGCTGCGATCGAGCGGTCGTACTGCTGGGTGGTCCGGTCGTGCTCGACTGGCCGCCCGGTCATCCAACCCGTCCAGAGGTCGATGACATAGATCATGTGGTCGAGCGTTTCGCGCAGGCTGCTGTGGCCGACATCGAACTCCTGGTCGAGCTGCGCGTCGGTCAGTGGGCTGCACAGCGTCAGGAATTGAGACGTCGCCCAGTGATCGTGTCCCAACATCCGATCGAGCAGGTCCATCAGCACTCCTTCTCGTTCAGTCACTGTCGCGAACCTTCTGACACACGTAGCAGCCAACCAACGGCAACCAGGCCTGTACGTATGCCGAACATTCGTTCTGGTGACAGCATAGCGGAGGTCGCCGGAATTGCCAAGATGGGAGAGGATGGAGGAGCAAGGGCTCAGTCCACTGACAGGGTAAGCCGTGCTGTCAGTGTCCTATCTCACCCGTCCCTGATCCCTCGTCCCCAACGCCTGCGACCTGTCCTTTCGGACTGGGAGAATTGGCCCGACAACGGGGGGAACAAATACTCAGGTGATGGGGGGACAAATGGGCCTCTCAACGCAGAGTCTGAACCAGCGACAATAGTGTCGTAGGAGGGTATGCACGTATCGGTTAGCTGGATACAGGTGGGAACGGGTGAAGCGACTCACCGGACTCGAAACGATCCTGCATCAGGCCAGGCGGGGACTCGACCCACTCAGCGGTCGATTGCTCGAACGTCCGCCCGGGTTTGATCCTCGGCTGCTGCCCGACCCGACGTCGCCGATTGCGCCGTGGGTGGAACAGCTGATCGTCACGACCGTCAACGAGGCGATCGCGTTGAACCTGCCGCTGCTGGACGCGCTGGAACAGCTGACCAACTCACTTGAGCGGTCCGGGATTCTCCTCACCGTCGATGACCTCCAATGGCTGCTTGGCTTCAATCCGGCCCAGTTCAACACATCGTCAGCACTCGCGTCATAACCTGTCCGCGTTGAACCGTTACCGCCGCACGCAGGTGTAGGCGGCGTAGGTTCTCGATGGGCGATAGGTTGCCTGGCGGATTTCGAAGCCTGACCGTTCGAGCAGCGCTTCGTGGAGCCAGCTGAAGGTGCTGTACTCTTCGCGGACATGCGTTTCCAGCTCGGCGCGCGTCCAGCCGTCCTCTGGACGTTCGCGTGCTCCAGCCAGCCAGGCTTCGATGGTTGGCGCGATCTCGTCCGGCTCGACGTTGTAGACGAGGTCGTGCAGCAGCAGGACACCGCCCGGCTTGAGCGTCTCGGCGATCCGCTTCAGAGCGACCGCCTTCCAGAAGTCCGGCAGGTGATGGAGCGCATTGCGCGAGTAAACGATGTCGGCTGGATCGCCCTGGTGCTCGTAGCTCAGAAAACCAGCCCTGAACAACCTCCAGGTTGCTGATGCCGTGCTGCCCAGCCTGGGCCTGCATGTAACCGAGCATGGCCGGCGAGACATCGACGGCGATCACTCGGCGGCAATGGGGCGCGACTGCCAGCGCGAACGAACCGGTCCCTGCGCCAAGATCGACGACGACACTGTCCGTATTCAGCCCCATCGACCGCAGGATTACCAGGTCGTCGGAGTGGTCGTGGGCCGATTTGCGGTTGTAGGTTGCGACGTAGTCGGGGTCGAGGTGCTCCTCGCCGGCAGACATGAGTTCATCCGGAAACCAGCCGGGTCGTTGCATGGTCGCACCTGTTGCTTTCAGATGGAGAACCGCCCCGTACAGATCGGCTGTCGGGACGGTTCGGCTGCGATCTATTCAACGGGAGATGGAGAATTACTCGACCTGGGAGATCGTGAACCCCTCCATCTCCGGTGTGTCAGTGTAGTCGACAACCAGCTTGTCGAACGCTTCCGCGAAGCCCGCCGGAACGACGAGGAGCGGCTTACCATCGCGCTCGATCACCTGGTCATCCGGCTCCGGCGCGGCGGCCACGAAGCCAAGCTCGCCGGCTGAGCGTGGCACCAGCGCGATCCCCTGACCTTCCGGCAACGAGTTCTCGTTGCGGACCATCTCGAGTCGATCCAGAGCCTTATCGGTGACTTGTACCATGGGGCGTGTCCTTCCTTGCGGTACGCGTGTCGCACAGTGCGTCGTTGTGGCTGCGCCAATCGACGAGCCACCCTTTCCACCCTATCACGGGTGCCAAATATGCTTCTGAATGGCAAAAAGACAGGCTGGTCCCGGACATGGCTGGTCGCCGCGCCTCACTGAGATTCGACTTGGTTCGCAGGTTCTTCAGCCACCATGGCCGGCTGGCGGATGTGTTCATGGTGAGGCAGGAAGGCGAAGACGAGCAGGCCACCGGCGATCCGTATGAGGGCCGCGATACTGAGGATCGGAACGATTCCGACGATGTCACCGAAGACCCCGCCGGCCGCGAAGCCAATCAGCATCGCGATGCTCGTGATCCAGCCGAACGCGCCAAAGACACGGCCCCGGTACGCGTCGGATGTCTCCTCCTGGATGATCGACTGCGTCGCGGCGCCACCGGCGACCGACGGCGGGCCGGCCAGGACCATCCAGCCCATCGCGATCCCGATCGCTGCCGTGCCGGTCCCGGCAATCCGGTGGGCGTTGGCGGTGCCGAGGTCGGCCAGGCCGACCCCGATCGCGCCACCGCCCAGCAGCCAGCGCTTCGACATCCGGTGGCCGATCTGGACGACGATGACGCCGGCGATCAGCCCGCCGATCGCCTGGGCCGACGCGACCCAGCCGACCTGCGCCGGTGTCCCGCCCAGCACGTCGAGGACGAGCGGCGAGAGCCCTAGCGTCAGGAAGACGCCTTCCGCGAGACCGGCGAGCACATAACAGGCAAACAGGACACGTAGCGACAGGTTCTGACCGACGACTCCGAGACCTGCTCGCCAGTCGGCCGCCACCCGTGCCCAGGCAGCGCCGCCAGAGATCTCCGCGGCTCGCGCTCGGGACGGGCATCAGCGGCAATCAGGCCGATCAGGATGGCGGAGACGACGTAGCTGGCCGAATCGACGAGCGCGACGCCGCCGATCCCGACCTGCGAATAGAGCAGGGCGCCGGCAGCCGGGCCGATCAGCATCCCGAGGTTGTTGTTGAGCGAGTTGAGGGCGTTGGCGGCGACGAGATGCTCCCTGCCGACCAGCTTCGGCAGCAGAGCTCCTTCGGCCGGCGCGAAGAAGAGCCCGATCGCGCCGTGCAGCACCATCACGCTGTAGACAACCGCCAGCCTGTCGGGCGCGACGAGGATCGGCAGCAGAATCGCGGCCCGCGCCAGATCGGTGATGACCATCGTCCGCTTGCGGTCCCAGCGATCGACGAAGACGCCGGCAACCGAGGCGAAGAGCACCCGCGGCACGAAGCGAGCGGCCAGCGCGACGGCGGTCGCCAGCGTCGAATCGGTCATCTGGTAGACATGCAGCGGCAGCGCGATCAGCAGCGCGGCATCACCGGCGAACGAGATCAGCCCGGCCAGCCAGAGCAGGCCGAAGTCACGGATTCGCAGGATGGCGAACATGGTCCTCCAGCATGCGTGTTTCGCGAACCGATCGTCAGGCAGGGCCGCCGAGTATGCCAGATGGACCTTGTAGTGCTAATCAGTCTCAGCTTCGCCGGCGAACGCCATCCCTCGTTCGGCGAGGGCCTCGCGGAGAATGCGGATGCCCTTCGGCCCCATGCCATGCAGGTTCAGGATGTCTTTCGCCTGATAGTCGGCGAGTTGGTCGAGTTGCGTGACCTCGATCGTCGCGAGCGCCTGGCGCGCCGGATTCGAGAGTCCTGCCGGCAGATCGGTGTCGGATGGTCGCGGATTCGTCATCGTTCGTCTCCCATATTCGTCGTTCGGATCAATCGTCAATCGCCTGGTAGGCGGAGGTCGCGAAGTCGTCGAAGAGCTGGAAATAGCCGACGCGCTGGCACATCATGATGCCGATCAGCTGCTCGGCGGGATCGGAGAACCAGGTTGTGCCGAGGCCGCCGTCCCAGCCGTAGCGGCCCGGAGACGAGGCAACGCCGTCGCGCCGGAGCGTGATCGAGACGCCAAAGCCCCAGCCATGATTCTCGCCAAGCAGCGGGCCACCGGTCGCGATCTGGTCGGGCGTCAGCTGGTTGGTCGTCATCGCCTGGATCGACGGGCGCGACAGGATGCGCTCGTTGCCGTGCTTGCCGTTGTTCAGCAGCATCTGACCGAATGCGAAGTAGTCATCGACGTTGAGACCAGCCCAGCTCCGGCGTCCGCGAAGGCTGGCGGCCGGCTGAAGGCGCTGCCACTGGCCGGGTCGAACAGATTGAGCGTTCCGTCGTCGCTCGCGCCCCAATAGCAGTCCGGCAGCCGGTCGAGCTTGCCGGCTGGGACGCTGAATCCAGTGTCGTGCATCCCGAGCGGCTCGAAGATCCGTTCGCGGAAGAAGGACTCCAACGGCTGGCCGGTGACGCGCGTGATCAGGACGCCCAGCACGTAGGAGCCGGTGTTGTACAGCCAGCGTTCGCCCGGCTGGTGCAGGAGCGGCAGCGTCGCCAGCCGCCGCATCCACTCGTCATAGCCATGTGGCGAGTCGGGATCCGGTGGCCCGAAGCCGCCGATTCCCAACTCGTTGACCGCCCGCAGGATGGGATACTCGTCCGGCGACTCCAGGAGCATGCCGTAGCCCAGCCGGAAGGTGAGCAGATCGCGGAGCGTGATCGGACGATTGGCGGGAACAGTGTCATCAATCGGCCCGTCGAGTCTGGCCAGGACGCGCCGGTTGGCCAATTCCGGAAGCAGCTCGTCGACTGGATCGTCGAGCCGCAGCCGGCACTCCTCGACCAGGATCATCGCCGCGACAGCTGTGATCGGCTTCGTCATCGACGAGATGCGGAAGATCGTGTCTCGCTGGATTGGGTCGCTGCCGCCGACCGACATCGTGCCGATGACATCGACATGCGTCTCGCCGCGGCGGCTGACGAGCGTGACGAGGCCTGGCACCTCGCCCCGGTCGACGTAGCCGGCCATCGTTGCATGCATACGGGCGAGCCGCGTCCGTGAGAACCCGGTGGCGGTCATTTCCTGTGCCTCCGTGGCGATCTTCGCGAGGTTGCCAATATCGTTATCCTGTCTCGTCAGTGCGTTGGTAGTGGAGGAAGACGACGCCCGAATCGAATGTGCGCGATTTGACGAGGCGCAGGTTCAGGTCGCGCGTCGCGGCCGGTGATGGAAACAACGGGATGCCTTCGCCGAGGATGACAGGCTGGAGATAGATCTGGAAGGCGTCGATCAGGCCGAGTTGCAGGAACGTCGCGGCGATGTTGGCGCCGCCGACGGACATGTCTTTGTTGGACGCTACCTTCAACGCGTTGACCTCGCCGAAGATGTCATCACGGACCAGCCGGGCGTTCCAATCGACCCGTTCGAGCGTCGTCGAGAAGACAACCTTCGGCATTTGTTGCCAGAGGAGGGCAAACTCGACCTCGACGGCGTGTGCATCGGGATTCTGGTCGGCTGTCGGCCAGTGAGCGGCCATCGTTTCGTACATCCGCCGGCCATACAGGTGGGCGCCGACATTGCGCTCCTGCTCGTTCGCGAACGCGTGTAGCTCGTCATCGATGATGACCCAATCGAGATCGCCGTTCGGCCGTGCAATGAAGCCGTCGAGCGAGGCCATCATCGAATAGATCACGTTACCCATCAATGCTCCTGACTGTCTGCGGCTTCGTTACGAATGAGCCCGGCAACCCTGCCGGCCGGTCATATCCGCGACAGGCCGCACCTCGATGCCGCCCATCCGCGCTGGCGGCATCCGGGCGGCGACGCGGATCGCCTCGTTGAGGTCTCGTGCCTCGATCAGGATGTAGCCGCCGAGCTGTTCCTTCGTCTCGACGAACGGGCCGTCGGTGATGGCGATCTTTTCCCCGCGGACGCGGATCGAGGTCGCTGTCTCGACGAATTCGAGGGCGTTGGAGGTAACGTAGTGCCCGCTCTGCCGGATCTCCTCGCCGTAGGCGAGGGTTTCGTCGATCAGCGCGTCATACTCGCTCGGGGTCAGCGCGTCCAGCTGTTTCTCATCGTGGTAGACCAGGCACAGGTACTTCAACTTACCCTCCAACAGCGTCGTTCACAACGGCTGCACCGATTACGAACCTTCCGGCATTGGCGCGTTGAGGAATGCGGCGATCATCGCGCTGATCCAGTCGGCATGTTCGAGGATGCCGAGGTGCGAGGTGCCTGGGACGATCGCGAGCTGCGATACAGGCATCCCGGCCAGATCGCCAAAGACGCCACCACCAAGCAGCTTAAACATCTCGACGGCGTGCTCGAGGCGGGTCGCGTCGGAGTCACCAACGACGAGCAGCGTTGGCGCGGCAATCGCGCGGACGTCAGCGGCCGGCACGTCGTAGGGGGCGAGGTCGAGCGCCTTGAGCTTTTCAACCAGGTTCGGGAAGTCGTCCGGGTTCGGCGCGACCTCCTTGTAGGCCGCTTCCCACGGCGAGCCGGCAAACATCTCCGGCGTGATCGTTTCGATCATCGGCAGCATCTCCGGGTGGGCGCCGTCCATGTTGTAGGTGACCGAGATTGGCACCAGCTTGCGGACAAGCTCCGGGTGCCGAATCGCGATCTGGAGCGCGGCGGCTGCGCCCATGCTGTAGCCGACGACATCGGCCTGCTCGATGCCGAGGTGTCGCAGGACATCTGCCGCGTCGTCGCCCAGGCTGGGGTAGGTCAGTGGCCGGTCGATGTCGGCCGTGCGGCCATGCGCCTGTGAATCGACGGCGATCACCTGTCGCGTCTCAGCCAGCCGTGAGATGAACGGCTCCATCAGCCCGGTCATCATGTAGGCACCGTGCAGCAGCAGGAGAGGCTCGCCGCTGCCGTGGATCTCGTAGTACATCTGGAGTTCGTTGACTGGCGCGTAGCCGGTCTGTGGTGTCGTTGTCATCGGCGTTCCTCCGCTTCGAATCGTGCGACGCCGTCGTCGCTGAACACTGCACTCATCGCTGCACTGGCGCACCGTCGCGCCGTTCTATATCAGGTAGTCGTCCGGGATCTCCTGAAATCGACACGCCACGCTATTCTCGCGGGGCGACCAACATCCGCAGCCGCTCGTCGCGCAGGGAGAGCCCGCCCCAGAGCATCGCGCCGAGGATGACTGGAAAGACGATTGGGAAGATGCCAGCCTCGATCCGGACCTGGCTGGCGATCGCGCCGCCGAGAAAGCCGGTCAGCAGGACGGCGCCGATGATCGACGTGCGCGGGTAGAGATAGACAGCCAGACCAGCCAGCAGCACGATGCCAATCCCAACCGACAGGCGGTCCGGATAGCCAAGCTCAGCCATCGCATCGACGACCGGCTCGGGCCTCGCGAGCTTCATCAGGCCGTCGACGGCCAGGAACAGGACTGCCAGACCGCTGACGATCTGCCCGGCCAACGGCTTGCCCGACGCAATAGGAAACGACTGCATCCGTGACTGCATGCTGAACACCTCTCTGTGTCTTACCGCCGACGATCAGCGGCCACGGTGAAGAACCGTGACATTGAGTAGTCGGTCTGGGACGTCGGAAATCGACAACAACCGCGGAAACAGAAAAGGGCCGGTACGAGACCGGCCCTCGATGGTGCGTGGGTAGTCGTTAGTCCTTCGGAATCCCGGCGAGTTCGATGACCTGGCGGACTTCGATGGTGCCGTTGCGGGCGCCGGGGATGCGGGCGGCGATGTCGATGGCTTCGTCCTGGTTGTCGACATCAACGATGTAGTAGCCGCCGAGCTGCTCTCGCGTTTCGGCGAACGGGCCGTCGGTGACGAGCCGCTTGCCGTCGCGGACGCGAACGCTGGCGGCGGTCGGCGTCGGGTGGAGCGGTGAGGTTCCAAGGAACTGCCCCTTGGCCTTGATGTCGTTCACGAGTTCGCGGGACTCCGCGTAGCACGCTTCCCGGTATGGCTCGTCCCACTCCCGCTCGGTTCCGTAAACCAGCAACATGTACTTCATCGAGTCTCCTTCGTCTCTCCTGCGCACGGACCGTGAGCGTCGTCCCTAATGTTAGCCGCCGGCCATCGCTCCGACGACCGCGAATGGCTCCTCGCCGGCCGCGACTGCTTCGGGCAGTGGGTCATCTGGCGACTCGTGAGAGAGGTCCTGGGCGCAGGCGAAGAAGCGCAGGAACGGCCGCCGCTGCTTGGTCGTATGGTCGCGGATCGTGCCGCGCAACACCGGGTAGGTCGCTTCCAGCGCATCGAGGACGGCGCGCTGGGTGACCGGACCATCGACCTGGACCTCCACCTCCTTCCCGGTATTGGCCAGATTTCGTAGATGGAACGGTAACTCGACGCGGATTGTCGGGGTCATCGCAATGTCTGCACTTCTACCGACGTCACGGCCGGAAGGTCGCGGACAATTGCCTTCCAGGTGTCGCCGGAATCATTCGATCCGTAGACCTGTCCGCCGGTCGTGCCGAAGTAGATACCGCACGATTCGTGCGAGTCGACAGCCATCGAGTCGCGCAGGATGTTGACGTAACAATCCTGCTGCGGCAAGCCGTTGGTGAGCGCTTCCCACTCGTTGCCGCCGGTCCGGCTGCGGTAGACGCGCAGCTTGCCGTCCGGCGGGAAGTGCTCGGAGTCGCTCTTGATCGGGACGACGTAGATCGTCTCCGGCTCGTGAGCGTGGACGCTGATCGGGAAGCCGAAGTCGCTCGGCAGGTTGCCGCTGACCTCGTGCCACATGTCGCCGGCGTTGTCGGATCGCATGACGTCCCAGTGCTTCTGCATGAAGAGGGTGTCGGGCCGTGAGGGGTGCATCGCGAGGCTGTGGACGCAGTGGCCGACATCGGCGGCCGGATCGGGCAGTTCATAATCAGAGCGCAGTCCCTGGTTGATCGGCAGCCAGCTCTTGCCGCCGTCGTCGGTCCGGAAGGCGCCGGCGGCCGAGATGGCGATGTAGATGCGGTCGGCGTTGTTGGGATCGAGGATGATCGTGTGGAGGCACATGCCGCCGGCGCCCGGCTGCCAGAGTTCGCTCTTGACCTCGCGCAACGCGGACAGCTCGTGCCAGGACTGGCCGCCGTCGGTCGACTTGAAGAGGGCCGCGTCCTCGACACCGGCGTAGACGGTATCGGCATCGTGCAGCGACGGCTCCATGTGCCAGACGCGGGTGAACTCCCAGGGGTGCTGGGTGCCGTCGTACCACTGGTGGGTGCCGGGAACGCCGTCGTAGGTGAACTCGTTGTTGACCGGCTCCCAGGTCTTGCCGCCGTCGTCGGAGCGCTGGATCGTCTGCCCGAACCAGCCGCTGGACTGTGAGGCGTAGATCCGGTCCGGATTCACTGGCGAGCCTTTGAGGTGGTAGATCTCCCAGCCGGCGAAGTGGGGGCCGGAGACGTCCCATGCTTCGCGCTTCTCGTCAGATGTCAGGATGAACGCGCCCTTGCGTGTGCCAACCAGAACCCGTACTCCGCTCATCGTTACTCTTGCTCCGTCCTGCGTGTCAGCGATGCTCGCAGATGAGCATCCGCCAAATCGACCGGCAGTGCCTGAATTGGTTGTCGGCTCCGCCGAGTAGAACTAGTGTACGTACACTGTGTCTGTATGGCAACTCCCAATTTGAGACGCGTCGTCGATTCGTATGGATGGCGATGCCCCGAGCCGGAACGGTGACCGCGCTTCTCGCCCTGCGGTCATCGTCCCGTCACGGGGGTGTTTTTCAGGAGGTCGCGCCGTCCTAACTGGTTGCCCTCCGGTAGACGAGCTGGACGACGCCGTTGGGTAGTGTCTTCGATTCGACCAGTTCGAGCGGCACATTGCCGGTGTCACCGTCCCAGAGGCTGTCGCCGCTGCCGAGAACGATCGGGTGGACCAGCAGGTTCAACTCGTCGAGCAGCCCTTCCTTGAGGAGTGATTGGGTGAGCTTGACGCTGCCGGTAATCCCGATGTCCTTGCCCGGCTGCTCCTTGATCTCGCGCAGCTTGCCGTAAATATCGCCGGAGATCAGCGTCGAGTTCTGCCAGTCGGCTGATTCGAGCGTGTTGGATACCACCAGCTTCGGTGTCTCATTCATGTAGGCGGCAATCGGCTCTTCGGCTGGGTCCTGCTTCGGCCAGTAGTCGGCGAATCCGTCGTAGGTGACGCGACCGAGCAGCATCGTGTCAGCGTTGGCCATCTGCCCACCGACGGCCTCGCCCATCTCGTCGCTCCAGTACGGGAAATGCCACTGATCCGGCGCTTCGGTTACGCCGTCGAGTGAGATGAAGAGTCCCGCTACGATCTTCCGCATGATTGTTCCTTCCGGGTTTCCAACTTTCGTCACAACGTCGTGACATAGAGTCGTCGTTCGTGCACGACGGCTATCGACATTCCAGCCGGGGCGGCTGCAGGATGCGCAGTGTTGACGATGACGCGGCAGGTTGCACAGGCGACCTGCCGCATCGTCTCGAACGAGGGATGTCGCTATGCGTTTTCGGTCTTTGCGCGCAGGCGTTGTTCCTGCTCCTGCAGTTCCGGCGTCATCGCGTCGCCGAAGTCCTCCATGGTGGCAATCTGGCGGATCTCGATGTCTGATTCGCCGAGCATCGGGTTCGGGCAGCGCTTGACCCACTCGATCGCTTCGTCGATCGAGTTGAGCTCCCAGATCCAGTAGCCGGCGATCAGTTCCTTCGTCTCGGGGAACGGTCCGTCAGTGACCGTCCGTTTCTCGCCGGAGAAATGGACCCGGGCGCCCTTCGAGCTTGGAAGGAGTCCCTCGCCGGCGACCATGACACCGGCGTTGACCAGCTCCTCGTTGTACTTGCCCATCTCGGCAAACATCTTGGTCATCGTCTCCGGTTCGAGCATCGCGCCCGATTCCGAATCCTCGGTTGCCTTCACCAGAATCATGAAACGCATTGTTGCGTCCTTTCTCTATCCCTGAGCCGGTTCGCTCGGCGCCGTCGCCCAGCGGGGTGGTCCGACCCATCGAACCCATCGTAATCAGTCGACGAGGATACTGTCAGGAGCATCCTCGTCGACCAGAAGCGTACGGCTATCGCGAGTCGGGGCGTGCCAGCGTCGTCAGCATCGGGACGATGACGGCGGCGGCGACGATGTGCATCAGGGCGAGGATCGTTGCCTGACCGAAACTCGAACCCGGCTCGTTGAGGATCATCGTGTAATCCGGAACGATCGACAGTACGAGGAAGATGGCGGCGATGATGTTGAAGTTGCGGACTGCGTTGTCCGTAAATCGCACCAGAGCCGCGTAGACGGCGACAGCCGCGATGGCGAAAAACGCCGTGAAAATGACTGCGCCGCTGACGTTGGAGAGGACGACGAAGTCCTCCTGGTAGGTCACGAACACGCTACCAATGTAATAGAAGAGGACGTTGGCGAGAACGGCCGCGACAACGGTCGCCAGGCCGACCTTAGCGAACTGTCCCCGGCCGGTGGAGCGCGAAAACGACTGCGCTGACGTATAGGAAGCGATCGACGACATTGTGGACCATCCCTTTCTTGCCCTTACTGGTAACGGGCCATCTGCCCGTTACATGAAGTAGTCGACCGACGATCGCCGAAATCGACAGCATCGACAGAGCAATTTCGAGATTCATCGTTTTGGAACCGTGACGCGGGGTGTGTGCAGCTCATCTCCAACGCGTCACGCATCACGCGTCACGCGTCGCGAAGCTCCGCCAGCCGTTGTTCGAGGAAGCGGCGTTCGGGACTTTGCTGGGTGAGGTCAAGGGCTCGCTGATAGGCGTCGCGGGCGTCTTCGGTGTGGCCCAGGCGGCGGGAGAATTCGGCGCGGGCGGAGTGGGCCAGGTAGTAGTTGGTCAGGTCGCCCCGTTCGAGGATGGTGTCGATCGCAGCCAACCCGGCGGCCGGACCGTCGCGCATCGCCAGTGCCACGGCTCGGTTGAGCTCGACGACCGGCGATGGGTCGGACTGCGAAAGAACGTCGTAGAGCGCGACGATCTGCGCCCAGTCGGTCTCGTCGGCGTGGCGTGCCTCGGCATGAACGGCTGAGATAGCGGCCTGGATCGTGTAGGGGCCGAAGCGGCGCGAGCGCAGCACCTGCTCGACCAGCGCGATGCCCTGTGCGATCAGTTGCTGGTCCCAGAGCGAGCGGTCCTGATCTTCAAGGAGAATGATGTCACCGTCCGGCGTCGTCCGTGCCGCCGACCGCGATTCGTGTAGCAGCATCAGCGCCAGCAGGCCGACCGCTTCCGGCTCCGGCAGCAGATCAACCAGCAGCCGCGCCAGCCGGATCGCCTCGCCTGAGAGGTCGGAGCGTGTCAGCGACTCGCCCGATGAGGCCGAGTAGCCCTCGTTGAAGACGAGGTAGATGACATGCAGGACGGTATCCAGCCGCTCGGGCAGATCGGCGCGCGACGGCACTTCGTACGGGATCTTCGCGTCGCGGATCTTGGCTTTGGCGCGCACGATCCGCTGTGCCAACGTCGGCGGCGCCGTCAGGAAGGCGCGGGCAATCTCTTCGGTCGTCAGCCCGCAGACCTCGCGCAACGTCAGCGCGATCCGGGCGTCGGGCGCGAGGGCCGGATGGCAGCAGGTGAAGATCAGCCGCAGCCGGTCGTCCTCGACGTTGTCGTCGTCGTAGGCGGCTGGATCGCCAAGCGACTGGTCGAGGTCTTCGGCCAGTGCCGCCAGCGACTTGTCGAAGCGGGCGCGGCGTCGGATGGCGTCGATCGCCTTGAAGCGGCCGGTCGAGACGAGCCAGGCGCGCGGGTTGGCCGGGACGCCGTCGCGCGCCCACTGATCGACAGCGGCGGTGAAGGCGTCGTGCATCGCGTCCTCAGCGCGGTCAAAGTCGCCCAGCAGACGGATCAGGGTCGCGAACACGCGACGCGACTCGACCCGATAGACGTCGTCCACGACTGCCTGAATCTGCTCGATCGTCGTCACACTCATCTGCATTGAGCCTCCTCGGTGTGGCGCGTTATCGTGTTTCGCTCAGATCCAGACGCCAGTCGTTGCAGCGCAGGATGTTCCCAGGAGGGTACTCGAAGTCGTACTCGCCGAGGCAATTGAAACCGAGCTTCCGGCAGATTGCGTTCGACGGCGGGTTGTCGACGGACGGGAACGCGTGCATGTAGCGATGCGCGTGCCGCGCTCGTGCGCTCTCGATCGCAGCGGCGGTTGCCGCCGTTGCGATTCCCCGTCCCTGGTACTCTGAAAGCGTCATCCAGCCGGTTTCGTAGACAGACTCATCGCGCCAGTCGCGCTCCCAGTACCCGATCGAGCCAACCGCGACTCGCTCCGGCAACAGCACGACGCTGAACATCTGACTGCGGACCGGGTCGCTGCCCGCAAGGTAGCGATTGTGACGATTAACGACCTGATCGTCGGTTTCCGGCCCGCCTAGATGTGCGGTCATCTCCGGCGAATTGAGGCGTCGCAGGAGATCGAGATCGTTGTCCGTCCAGGGTTCCAGTTGGACGTGTGGCGTCGCTGGTTGCACTGAGATTGTCCTCGGTTGTGATGTCGACCCGGTTGTCGCCGCCTGACACCTGCCACAGAGTAGAACACGTGTCCTATACGTACAGTAACCGATTGTGTCGTGATGTCAAGGGCCGTTGTATTGCGCGTGTGCGCGGATTTGGAGGAGGTGGGCTACGTACCGCTCAATGCGGAATCGGATCGAGTCGAACGCCGTGCGGCTGGAGGCGATCTATACTGCCGGCCTGGCCGTTGGCGATGGCGGGACTGCATGAGTTCAATAAGGGGGTTCGATCGATGCCACGTCGCGCTGCACGGCGGCGAGTGAAACAGCGGCGGTCTCGGCGTGGTGGTACGGGTGACGGGGTGATGCCGGTCTATCCGATACTGCCTGCGCCCGGCTACGTCGCGGGTATGCTTGGGCGGTGGCTGGCCAGGCCGAGCCGCTTCGGTCTGAGCCCGGTGCTTGTGGGTTTCATCGGCCTGACGTTGCTGATCTGGATCGTTGTCGGGTTGTCGCTCGCCGGCAACTAACGTCCGGCGATCGTGCAACGACCTGCTGTTCGAGGGTTCAGCGTGGACGCTGGAGGTTGGGCGTCTTCGACAGACCGGCGGCGATCGCGGCCGTCGGGGCCGGTGTGGCGGTCAGGAGCCAACGGCAGAGGTCGCGCCGGACCGGGGTGGCGAGCCAATTGCCGATATCGGCTCGAATCGTCTCGATCATCTCCGCGATATCCGTCCGCGTCTGGCCTGGCCGATCGATCCAGACAGGCCCGGCTGTATCCAGCATCCCACCCGGAGAGCAGCGGCGGACCGACACGCACCAGAGGCGCGGCTGGTTTGGGTCGCGGGCCGGCGCGAAACGAAACTGTGTCCCGGACTCCCGAATCTTGAGGCTGATGCCGAACTTACTTTCGGCCCTGGTCGGCAGAAGCTCGAGTGCTTCGGACAGTGCGTCTGCGGTCAAGTGGCGAGCTGCCACGCGCTGGCGTGGGAGGGTGCCCTCTGGGTGCTTCGGAGCAGGCTGGCCAGTCACGCGTACCTCCACAACAATCAGCGAATGATGACAGGCTTGAACACTCAGCTCTGGCTGGATGTGCCATCGAACGGCAGGATACTGTCGATGACGATCGAGGTCCGGTTCCGCTCGTCTCCGCATCCGGCTGTCCCACTGATCGTGACGACCTGGTCGATCGACGCGCACAGCAGTTCGCGGGTTTGGTCGGTTGCCATGACCCGGTGGACGCGTGGCGTCGTCCAGTGTGGGCCGGGTCCGGTATTCAAGTCGAGCTGCTGTTCGATCAGGTAGATTGTGCCGCGCTGTCGCAGGGTGCCGGTCATTTGCATCCTGGCGTCGGCAGGGCGTGCACTGGTCGGGATCGGCGTGACGGCGGTGACGGCGTCGACGAATGTCTCAGGTTGCATGTGGAGGCGCCGATCTATGCGCTTGCGCGCCGAGGGATCAGGCGTTGAGGCCGAGGTCCGGTCCAACTGCCCGGTGGAAATTACACCATCAGTATAGCATAACGACACCGGTGTTATACTGGTGTCGTTATGATGTCCATTGGCGTTCCGGTTCGCGAAAGGAGACGTGATGACGAAGACATTGCGGGCCTGGCGAGCCGAGCAGCTGCTGAGTTCCCGGCGGCTGGCCGCGCTCTCCGGTTCATCGAACAAGACGATCGTTCAGATCGAGAACGGTCGCCAAACGCCGACGTTCGCGACGATTGAGAAGATCTCCCGCGTTCTTCAGGTCGATCCGCACGAGGTGACTGAATTCGCGCTTGCCCTGGCCGAGCGTGGGCGTGATCCGCTGGGTGATGAATCAATCGTTCGGAACGACGGGCCGCCACCCACCCATGTGCTCTGTGTCAGTGCTGTCGCGTCGTTCCTGACCGTGTCGCGCCGGTTGATCTCTGCTGGCAGCTACGGTGTAACGAGCGTCATCGGTCTGCCGGTGACGGCCGATCAGATCGCCTGCCTCCAGCCGGAACTGATCGTCCTTGATGTGGGCGCTGACGCGCCTTCGACGGTCAGTCTCGTGAAATGTCTGCACGGTCACGCCATGACAACCAGGCTGCCAATCGTCCTGACCGGGCGCGATCGTCGACGGTTGGAGGAGATCGTCGCCGGGCTTGATGACGCCGAACGGTGTGCAGTGACGCTTGCTCCGTTTGACCGCGATCTGCGCGAACTGGTCGCGGCAGTCGAATCGTTGACGAGCGCAATAGATGCCGAACCGACACAAACAAAGACCTTGCAACCTGTTACCTGAATGCCGCGGTCACGCGGAGAGAAGAGCCATCACGTGAGTACAACTGATTCAGCGAGTGCGTTCCGGGCGATGGTCGAACAGTACGAGTCGCGTGGCTGGGAAGTTCGCACGATCGATCAGACGGGACTTCGTGCCACCGTTCGAGCACGGGTTGCGCTGCCTGGCAGCGAGAGTCAGGAGCTGGCGGTCCAGGTCGCGACCACTGAGTCCGGCTGCCGGCGGCTCTGGGTTGACAGCAAGGGCGAGGTCCAGGAAACCGTCGTTCCATGCTAGTCAATGCCCCGATCCTGGACATCGAAACGGAACGATCTGAGTGGCTACCAACCACAGCCGTCGGGCGGCGTCTCCCAGTCGGGGTTGAGCTCCGTCCGGATGGTGGCGCCGATGTTCGCGTCTGGGCTCCGCGCTGCGGGACGGTCGCGTTTGTCCTTGAAGCGTTTGACGGAACGTCGACCGAGACGCTCCTGGATCCTGAACCGGATGGCTATTTCGCCGGATTCGTGGCAGAGGCCGGCGCTGGAAGCCGTTATCGCCTGCGACTCGATCGTGGTGCTGCCTACCCCGACCCGGCGTCGCGCTTCCAGCCGGAGGGGCCGCATGGCCCGTCCGAGATCGTCGATCCGACCGCGTTCGTCTGGAGCGATGGGGAATGGCCCGGCGTCGTGTTGCGCGGCGCAGTCATCTACGAGATGCACGTCGGAACGTTCACGGCGGCCGGAACCTGGGACGCTGCCCGGCGTGAGTTGCCGGGATTGCATGACCTCGGGATCACTGTCATCGAAGTGATGCCGATTGCGGATTTCCCCGGTCAGTTCGGCTGGGGCTACGATGGTGTCAACCTCTTCGCGCCGTCCCGGCTGTACGGCACGCCCGATGACGCGCGCGGGTTCATCGACGACGCTCACCGGCTCGGCATCGGCGTCATCCTCGACCTGGTCTACAACCACCTCGGCCCGGATGGCAATTACCTGGCGGCGTACAGTGACGACTATCGCTCAAAGGGCGAGCATACCGAGTGGGGCGACGCGTTCAACTTCGACCGTGACGGTAGCGATCCGGTCCGTGAGCTGATCGTCTCCAACGCGCGCTACTGGATCGACGAGTTCCACTTCGATGGTTGCCGGCTCGACGCAACGCAGCAGATCTTCGACGATTCGGACCGGCATATCATCGCCGAGGTAACGGCTGCCATCCGTGAGACCGCCGGACAGCGGCAGACGATCGTGATTGCCGAAAATGAGCGGCAGAACGTCCAGCTCGTGGCGTCGCTGGCCGACGGTGGCTACGGTCTTGATGGCCTCTGGAACGACGACTTCCACCACAGCGCGATCGTCGCGCTGACCGGCCGCAGCGAGGCCTACTACAGCCAGCATCGCGGCACACCGCAGGAGCTGGTCTCGGCGGCCAAGCACGGGTTTCTGTATCAGGGGCAGTACTACGCCTGGCAGTTGCAGGCGCGCGGCACGCCGGCGCTTGGGCTGCCGCCGGAGATGGCGATCAATTACCTCCAGAACCACGATCAGGTCGCCAACTCGGCGCGCGGCTCACGCATCCACGATCTGACGGATGCGAGCCAGCTACGGGCGCTGACGGCATTGCTGCTGTTGGGTCCGGGGACGCCGATGGTCTTTCAGGGTCAGGAGTTCGCAAGCTCCAGCCCATTTCACTACTTTGCCGACCATGCGGGCGAGCTGGCCGGACTCGTTGGCGCTGGCCGGGCCGACTCGTTCCGGCAGTTTCCGAGCGTGATGGACTTCCAGGAGACGTCGGAGATGGCCGTCCCGACCGTGATGTCCACGTTCATCGAGTCAAAGCTCGACCACAGCGAGCGAGAGCGCAATCAATCCAGCTATGCGCTTCACCGCGATCTCCTGCGGCTCCGTCGCGACGATCCTGTCTTCCGGTTGCAGGCAGCGCTGGGGATCGATGGGGCCGTCATCGGTGACGAGGCGCTCGTCCTGCGCTTCTTTGGTGCCGACGGCGACGACCGGCTGTTGCTGATCAACCTGGGTCGGGATGTCGTGCTGCTGCCGATGCCGGAGCCGTTACTGGCGCCGTCGCGGTGTGGAGCGTGGCGGCAGTTCTGGTCGAGCGAGGAGCCGCGCTACGGCGGCAGCGGAACGCCACCCTTCACGCCGAACTCGTCCTGGCGGCTGGCAGCCCACTCTGCCGTCGTCCTGCTACCTCATGGGAACGATCAGCAGGAGTCTCCATGACCATGCCAGGCGGGACGGATTGCTCGGCCTAGTCAACGGTGACCGACGTGCGCCGGCTCTCGACCGACGCACTGATCCACGCGATCGTCACAGATACCTCGGACACGATCACACCTTCGGATTTGGTAACCGCCTGGCCTATCGTTGCCGACCGACACCGTCCCACCAGCCCCGACCTTGCCCATAGCTCCAACGCGGCCTCAGCGTAATGCTCGTGGACGAGATCGTGTTTCCACCATCATCGTACGTGAAGTCAGCGAGGACTATATTGGCGACGGCGAGCGTGTACGTGCCGCTCGATCCGACGGCGCGGGTGAAGGCCGCCACGCCAGCCGCGTTGGTCGGAGCCGTCTGCTCGGTGATTCCCCCATTGGGGTCTGTCCACTGTGCTACGACTGTCGCGCCAGGGATCGTGGCGCCACTGGCCATGACGTTGATCTCGCTGGTCAGTATGTAACCGTTCGTGCTCGTAGCGGTCGTCAGCAGCATGCCGCTGACTGAGAGTGCCAGGGGGTTCCGGTAGATCCAGATGAACTCCCCAGTCGCGTTTCCAGCGAGATCCGAAGCAATGGCCCAGATGTAGTTCCACTCCGGATATAGCGTGGCGACGTCAATCGACGATTGGTCAGGGATCTGTCACGACGACTCCCAGATCCACCCAGACTTCACCAACCGCGTCCCAACGTGAGAAGTTCACCTGAGTCACTGCGACGTTATCAGACGCTGCGATTTCCAGAGACATCACGCCGTTGGAGACAGAATGGACTTGCTGGTTCCCGATCGGCTGGGTCCAGGTGATGGCCGGCGGACTGGTATCCGCAGACGGCAGGGTCACTCCACCAATCAGAAAGGCACTGTCTGCTGCATTCCAGTGTGTGTCGAGATAGCTTCCTGGTGCTGGGTTTGTTGAGTAGTAATCGTCGTTGTTACAGTCGAAGAGATTGATGTCATCTGGACAGAGAAGCTGCATTTCGGGGTAGTGCGGATAGTCCGAGTAGCACATCACGTCGTAGGTATCGGTACAGTGGTAGCCACCCGATGAATGCGGTGCGGAGAACTGAACGCCTCCGAGCGTGTGCATGAGTTCGTGGGCGGCGGCCCAGCCGCCCCAGCACGAGTTGCTGACCTGTGCGAACCCCGAGACCAGGTTGTTGGCGTTGTACGGCCCCGGCTGATCGTCTGCCAGAATCCCGCCGACGCCGCAGAACCCATCCGTATCGATGAAGACCACATACTTGCGATCGGTCGCGGTATACCCGAGGGCCGACAGTTCGGCAGCTGTGTTACCAATGGTGTCGTCGCCTGCAGGTGACACCGTCACCTCGGAGATTACCGGCTGGCAGACAGCGTCGTGGACAAAACGCACGTGGCGCGTGCCGCCGGTCTTGGCGGCACTTTGCGCGAAGATGTCATCCATCTCTGCCGCCCATGTCTGGAACGAGAACAGAAACTCGGCATAGCGACTCGGCACGTCAGCGGCGTGGACGTACAGCAGTTGAACTCGCGGCCCCGTCGATCCGTCGCCGTCGCAGACTCCTGCCGTTGCCGAAAGCAATGTTGGAGTTTCGACGGTCGTCGGCGAAGCCAACTGTGGCTGCTGTACCGGGGAGACCTGTTGCCCGTCGGCATATCCCTGGGGCCACGGATCGTGCCCGTGTGTGCACAGATCGTCGGTCAGGTTGGTCAGTCGTGCCAACCCACACGTGTCAGCTTTGCCGGTGCCGATGGAACGCTGGTGCTGACTCGCAGGCAGTTGCTCCATCCCGGTGTGGACATGGTCGGCGTCAGATTCACCGTGGGTGTGATTGGTGGTGCCGGTGCGTGCAGCGCTGGCGGTGACTGGAGTTGCACCCGATGAGGTCCAACCTGCGACAGCCGGCGTGACGAAGACGATCAGGGCCAGCAGCCCCAGTGAAAGCGAGGCGGAGAATGTCCGCAGCATGCGTCGTTCCTTTCATGGACCGCACCGGTCCAATGAGAAGAACGAGGGTATTCGGGAGCGCAGCCATCGTGACGATCTCTCGCCGTAGACCTGTCGCTTTGCGGCCCGGCCTTTCGACCGGTGTGCGTTTCTCGTGACCAACCTCGTGGTCGTAGTCAAGCTATTGGCAGCGCAGCCATCGTGACGAATCTCTCGCCGTAGACCTGTCGCATTGCGGCCCAGCCTTTCGGCTGGTGTGCCTTTTTCGTGACCGACCACATGGTCGTTGTCAAGCTCACCATGAAAAACGATAGCCTCAACCAGACGGACAACGTAGAGTCGCAGGTCATGGTCGGGAGTGGACATTCGGACCCAGGCAAACGGCGATATTGTCCGCACGGCCCACTGACCCGATCATCCGAATCTCTTCTGGCAAAGGATCAATGGAACGTGGCGACATCTACCGCAATACCGATCAGCCAGGGATTTCCTCGCCAGATACGTCGGTTCCTGCCGAGTTCCCGGCTACCTGCGCAGACGCTGAAACGGCGGCCCCAGGTGGTCGGCCCCGTGATTCCTCTGGCTGCGGAGACGCCGCAGCTTCGTTAGCCTGACGTACGTTGTTTCCCGGATCTGCTTGAACCGATACGGCATCGGCATAGCCCGGTCGATCGGGCGCAAGATCAGCGTCGAACTGCACGGTGTCGCCGACCTGGATCGTATCGAAGCCACCATCCGCCACCTTTAACCTCGTAAAGCCTGTGTCAGCCTGCACCTGTGCATCGCGTCCAGGGGCAATCGACCCCGTCCCTTGCTGCCGCTCGATGCTCTTGATCGTTCCAGTGTCCGTCGATTGACGTCGAGTTGCTCGGCGGTCGCCGAAACCCTTTGAGGAGCGTCGCATGATTGCGTCCTGCTTTCACTTGCTTCATACAGTAGTCGGTGCGTGGATCACACCATCGCACGAACGTGTCCCACGATGCTCGTTCAGCATGATTGGGCCAGTGTTGCCCCAGCGCTGAATGAGCGCCGAGAACTCTCGGCGGAAACGGATTCGCGTCGGCTCTGCTCGAAAACAACGTCATACCCGGCGCGTACTCTTCGATGCGAAGCATTCAGCCGCGCGGCATGGAGCGTGTCGTCTCAGGCGATGGCCTGTCACGTAGTCCCCCGTACCTATGGCCCATAGCATTCGCTTACGTGCAATGTACACTATATAACAGATGTGCGCTAGCATAAAGCTTCGCCTGTGATCATGTTGCCCTCCAAGTGAAGTTCTCCGTACATGTCATGCTGAACCAGGCATACCCACTGTGAGGTGGGGACGCAAAGCCAGGGGTCTCGCAGTCGCGAGATAGCCCAGCCGCCAGCACCAGGGATAAAGCCTTGTGGTGTTCGCTCCACGAGGCTTTTGCTGCGTGGCCGGGTCGTTGACTAGAAAGTGATCGACACAGGTATGAGCAACAAATGTCTGTCGTCCTTCTCGGTTGGCCTGGACACCGCCTGAAGCGGCCAAGCCGGCGACTCATTGCAACATTGATTGGGGATCACGTGCCAAATACGTTCAAGTTACGTAACTCGACCTGGATGGTCATCGCCAGCGGACTCATCATCTGCACGATGCTCCTTGGTACCGCCTACCTGCCGAGCGCGGCGCAGGCACAATCCAGCCTGCTCGGTACCGCGCAGCGATTCGCGGTCCTGGGCGGATCGACCGTGACAAACACGGGAGCGACTACCGTCAACCGGGACCTCGGCGTTAGCCCCGGCACGGCGGTCACCGGCTTCCCGCCGGGCATCGTCACAGGCGGCTCGATCCACGCCGCAGACGCGGTCGCAAGACAGGCGCAGTCCGACGTTACTAACGCCTACAACGTGCTGGCTGGGGAGGCATGCAACTTTCAACTGACCGGTCAGGATCTGGGTGGAAAAACGCTCATCCCAGGTGTCTACTGCTTCTCGTCCT
Organism: uncultured Chloroflexia bacterium; assembly: GCA_963763325.1. Classification (GTDB taxonomy): domain Bacteria; phylum Chloroflexota; class Chloroflexia; order Thermomicrobiales; family CFX8; genus JBBECJ01. Next base: position 93,042 of record CAVXOL010000002.1, on the reverse strand, counting down.
CGGCACAACTGACCGGGGCACTCACCCTCGACGCGCAGGGGAATTCGGCCGCAAGGTCTTCATCTTCAAGATCGGCAGCACGCTGACGACCGCCAGCAATTCATCGGTGCTGATGATCGGCGGCTCGCCGTGCAACGTGTTCTGGCAGGTCGGAAGCTCGGCAACGATCGGCACGACGACACGGTTCGTGGGGAACATCCTCGCGCTGACCAGCATCTCGCTGAACACCGGGGCCAGTCTGAACGGCCGGGCACTGGCGCAGAACGGTGCCGTGACGATGGACACCAACAACGTGTCCGCCGCCAGTTGCACACCAGCCCAGGAGCCGGGGGAACCAACCGCAACCCCAGTGACGCCAACAGCTCCGCCAGTACCCCCGACGGCAACACCAGAAACACCAGCGCCGGGCGCTCCGACACCAGTCACACCCGCGCCAGTTGCACCGACACCGGTCACTCCGGCTCCTGGCCAGCCGACGCCGGTCACGCCAGCGCCTGGGGAACCGACGCCTGTTAACCCGCTTCCGACGACCCCGACACCGGTCGTGCCGGCCCCCGGTGAGCCGAGCCCGTCAACTCCAGTTCCAGGCGTACCGGGCACGGAGACGCCAGCGCCAGGCGCGCCGACACCGACCCAGCCGATCCCTGCGACACCTGGACCCGGCACACCGACCTCGACGCCGGGCGCATCGGTAACGCCAGGGGCATCGGTAACGACGACGCCAGTTACCCCTGTCGGCACCGTCACAAGAACTCCGATAACGGCAACACCGGCGTTACCGGGCGCCCCAACCCAGACACCAACCCGTACTACTACTCCCGTCGCAACCGTAGGATTTCCACACACGGGCTCCGGAGGAGTGACCGACACACAGACCGCCCAATCGATGAGGCTCACGAATCTGGCAATCAGCATCGCGTTCGTCATGTTGCTGACCGGCGGTCTCGCAGTCGTCGTTGAGAGACGCCGCCGCTAAGACTGACCGTGCACTCGATCACGGAGCGCTGCCGGATTGACCGTGGCAGCATCCGAAATGGAGAAGGGTTGTTCCAGCGATTGGGACAGCCCTTCTCCAGCATCCACCCGCTGTTACTCACGCCGGTCAAGCCCTGTGCGTTTCCGCGATCATCTGGACATGTTCCTGGATAACGAGTATCAATGTTTCGACCTCGCTTCCCGAACAACCGTCGCACGACACCACTCGTGCGAACACTCGCACTCGCCCTGGCCGCCGGATCGATGCTTGCAGTGCTCCTGGTCACGAATCCGGTGACCCAGCCGGATGTGGCGGCCATCCTCGGGGCGGAACCCATGGCCACGTCAGGCCGTCTGATGATGGACGACGTCACGCTTTCGGGAAACAGTACAGCCGCACCTTCGAGTCGAGCGAGCCAAGCGACCCCCAGCGCCAGCACTCCAACGACAGCTGCCTCAACGCCAGTATCGCCGCCAGCGCTTCGACCAACGGACGTACCCTCGACCGTTGCCCCTGAGACGGTTGTGCCTCCAACGAGCGTGCCTCGGACGAGCGGGTCTCCAACGAGCGAGCCAATCGTGCCAACGGAGGTTCCTGAGACGTTCGCAGCGACCACCCGGCTCGTGATCCCAAGTATTGGGGTGGACGCACCGGTCGAGATGAAGAGCGTCGGTTCGGATGGGGTCATGCAAACGCCGGGCGCGCCAGGTGTCGTCAGCTGGTACGACTTCTCGTCGCCGCCAGCCGGAGGGGGGAACGCCGTGTTTGCGGGCCATCTGGACTACGCAGGTTACGGTCCTGCCGTGTTCTGGCGGCTAGGCGAACTACAGGCTGGTGATGTAATCGAGGTCTATCAGCAAGACGGCACGATCGTGCGCTATCACGTCACATCGGTCCGGCCATTTGCCGCGACTGATGACGCGCGCGAGGTGATCGGATCAACTGGGCGACCAACAATCACACTGATAACCTGTGAAGGAGCATTTGACGCCCAGGCCCGCGAGTATAACCAACGGCTGGTTGTGACCGGCAATCGCATCGACTGACGTACAGCGTTCCGGTGCTATCGAGACGTTCCACCATTCGCTGCGGTCGGTTAGTGTCGCGTTCATCTGCTCGCCGGCCGGGATCTATAGAACCACGATCTGACGGACGCGAGCCAGTTGCTGGCGTCGTCGCGCCGTGGAGGCAGCGTCGCACTCCGCGGTCGTGCTGCGTCCTGACGGTAGAGCGTAAGGCTCAGGCCGGCTCGTCATCGAGCAGACTGTCGGCCAGGCGGTCGATCTGATCCAGATCGTCGAGCACGATCGGCGTTACCCCCCAACTGGCGACGGTCTGCGGCTGGCGCTCGACTGCCTGTCCTCCCGCCAGCAGGTGCGGCACGGCCCCGGTCCCGCGCAACGCTTCGGCGGCTTCACGGACGCCGGCAAATGCTCGTCTCCAGTTGCGGAGAGCAGGACGGCGCGCGGCAGGCGATGTTGGACGGCATCGACGAGGAAGCCGGTCGCGACATCCGCGCCAAGGAAATGGACGCTGACGCCGCGCCTGCGTAGCAGACCACTGACCATCAGCAACCCCAGTTCATGGCGTTCGCCAGCGACGCAGGCGGCGACGATGCCACCGTTCGTGCCATCAACGACAGTGGATGCCGCACTCCAAGCTCGGCGATCAGGTCGCGGGCAACGTGCGAAACCTCCTTCTCCTGTGCAACCGACACGTCGCCACGCTCCCAGCGCGCCCCCAGTTCCCAGAGCGCGGGACCGAGGACCGATAGTAGAGCTGATCGAGGGACAACCCTAGATCGCTGGCCGACAGCACCGCCCGCTGGGCCTGTTCGAGATCGCCTGCCAGCGCACGCTCAAGGAACTGGGCTGCCAGCTCGGCTGGTGTGCCGGTGGCATCTCGCTCCGCCAGCCGCTGGCGAATCTGTTCCAGCGACATCCGTTGCGCCTGCCATGCCTTGATCTGCCGCAGCCGATCGAGATCAGCGGTGGTGAAGAGCCGGTGTCCTCCTGGAGTCCGGGTCGGCGTTATCAGCCCCTCGCGTTCGAGGAACCGCAGGCTGGAATGGCTGACGTCGGGGTAGTCCGGCTGGAGCAATTCCACGACCGCTCCAATTGGCACCAGTTCTCGCTCCGTCTTGTCTGGCCGCATGACTGCCTCTATCTGTGACTGCGTCTTCACGCTTTCGCGGGCCGAACGAGCACCATCCAGACTGACAGTGCCGAATACCTTGACCTCAACTACAGGTTTAGTATATGCTGTGGCACAGCCGCTGGCAACACCGGTCACGCCAGCGGGCAGTCAGAAGGATAGACGCATTGCAGGTGGCGGCGTTCTCGCCATAGAAAGGACTCGAGGATTGCTGAAGCCATTGGATCTCGTTGCACTCCTGCTCGTGATTGTTGGTGCGCTGAACTGGGCGGTGGTCGGACTGTTCGATCTCGACCTGGTCGCCGCGATCACCGGCTCGGAATTCGGCGCGACGAACATCGTCTCCCGGATCGTCTATGTCCTGGTTGGCGCTGCCGGCCTCTGGCTATTCTCACTTCTGGCGCGCGGCGCCAGCAACGAGATGGCGTAACACGAATCGTTCCGTTCGACCGCTCGTATTATCGATGAAGGACACCTACAGATGATGCATCGCTGGTCTACCGTTCAACGGCTGCTTCCGATCGCGATCTTCGTGATGCTCGCAGCACTCGTTCCGCTCGCAGGCGTTTCAGCGCAGGGAGAGCAGGCGCGTATCCGCGTCGTCCATGCCTCGCCGGACGCTCCAAATGTTGACATCTGGGTTAACGGCTCAGTCGCTGTCTCGAACCTGGCCTTCAACACTGCGACCGACTACATCGCGCTGGCGGCTGGCGACTACGACATCGCCGTCACACCGACCGGCGGCACAGCTGCCGATGCCGTCATCGAAGCAACCGTGACGCTGGCATCCGGCATGGACTACACCGTCGCGGCGGTTGGCCAGGTCGCTGAGATCGCCCCGCTGGTCCTTGAGGATAACAACGCCGCGCCAGCCGCCGGCAAGGCGCACATCCGCGTCGTCCACGCCTCGCCGGACGCTCCGAACGTCGACGTTGCCGTCGCGGGCGGGCCGGTTCTGATCGAGAATCTTGCGTTCCCGACGGCTTCGGACTACCTGCCGGTTGACGCTGGCAGCTACGACCTCGACGTTCGCCCGACCGGCACCGAGACCGTCGCGATCGACATCAATGGCTTCATGGCCGAAGCCGGGACGATCTACACCGTCTTCGCGACCGGCCTGCTGGCTGATGGCAGCCTCGGCGTGCTGCCACTCGTTGACGCGACCAACCCGGCGTCCACGACGACGCCTGCTCCGTCGATGCCGGCGTCCGGCGCTGGTGGCACGGCCACTGACGGTTCCGCAACGACCAGCTGGTTGATTGCCTTCGCCGCGGTTATGGCCGTGACGATGGCGACTGGTGGCCTCGTGCTGGCCCGCCGTTCCGTGTCTCGGTAAGCCAGATGATGGCTGGTCGCCGCAGCGAATCGCGCCGCCGACCGAACGTCCTCAGTCTCGCGGTGCTCCTCTTGTTGAGGGGCGCCGCGACCTGCGTTTCAGCGATCGAGTCTGTCGCGGCACAGGCAGCCTGCCAGCCGTCGACTACAGGTGTAGGCGTTGACAGGCGCTACTGGTGAAACGAACATTTCAATGGCCGTCGAAGGTGGACACCCAATCAGACGACTTCAACCGCAGCTACGCTCTCTCGACCGGACATTCTGTATCCCAACCATTTCCTGAAGAGGCTGGTTTCTCCGTGGCACAGACAGATGCGCTTGACCGCTTGCGACCCTTTAACCTGATCGTTGGCCTCGTGCATCTGGCGCAGGCGATCGCGCTGCTGATTCTCAGCAACGATTTCACGCTGCCGATTACAGCGCGGTTCATTGCAGGACCGCCAGGGAGTGACTTCACACCGCAGGAGGTGCTCTGGAATGTGCCAATCGGCCCAGCCGTCGCGATCTTCCTGCTGCTGGCGGCGATCGATCACCTGCTGATGGCTGCGCCCGGCATCTGGCCATGGTACCGCGACAACATCGCCCGGCAGATCAACAAAGCTCGCTGGTGGGAGTATTCGATCAGCGCCTCGATCATGATCGTGCTGATTGCGCTCGTCACGGGCGTTAGCGATGTTGGCGCGGTCGTCGCGATCGCCGGCGCGAATGCAGCGATGATTCTTTTCGGACTTGTGATGGAGAACGTTAACCGCCCGGACGAGCCGGTCGACTGGTCGCCATTCATCTTCGGCTGCATCGCCGGAGCCGTGCCGTGGATCGTGATCGCGATCCAGGTGATCGGCGCGGAATCCCGTGCAGAGGATGGCGGCGTTCCGACCTTCGTCTACGGCATCATCGCTTCGCTGTTCCTGCTCTTCAACAGCTTCGCCATCAACATGGTGCTCCAGTACAAGCGGGTCGGGCGGTGGCAGGAGTATCGCTATGGTGAAAAGGCGTACATCGTGTTGAGCCTGACGGCGAAAACCGCCTTGGCGTGGCAGATCTTCGCCAACACACTGATCGACTGACGTCTTTGTAACCCGCCGCCGGGGTGGCACGCTGGTTGCATATCAACTCTGCAAGTTTCACTCATTCCGGGAGGCGCTCCCCGACTGCGGAGTGCCACCTGGTGGATATAGAGGTCGAGAGCGGCTGGGCCAACCCAGGCGCTCTCGTTTCATGTATGGCACTGGATTGGCGCGAGTTCATGCTTGAGGAGCGTGGTTGGCCTCCACACCACGTCGTCTTCTAACTGCGGGAGAGTCGGGTGTGAATCCGTATGGCCGCAGGGACATGGTCCGGGACGAACGAAGGGCGATCAGGGACATAGGGCGTTGAGCGTCGGTGATTCAGGACCGTCTGTCTGGAACGACGGTGGCGGCATCAAATGGCACCTGCCTTGCGTTTGGCGAACCGGCCAGGTAGGTCGAGTTCGTCAACACGAAGGCAGGGGAGATATGTACTTACGGTTGGATCAGCTACCGATCGAGTTTCCTGAATCAAAGGGGCCATCGCCGAATTCGGCAGCCGCAGTCCAGGAGTTGCTGGGCGGGAAGTTCGGCGAGATGTCGACGCTGATGAACTACACGATGCAGTCGATCAACTTTCGTGGCCGGCAGGAGTACCGGCCGTTCTACGACCTGATCGCAAATATCGCGGCTGAAGAGTTGAGCCACGTCGAACTGGTTGGCTACACGATCAACCTGCTGCTGACGGGCGCGACCAAGCGCGGCACCGACCCGACCGAGACGCCGCTCAAGAACGCGACCGACGCGCGCAACGCGTACCACTTCATCGCCAGCGGACAGCAGGCGCTGCCGGTCGATTCGATGGGGAATCCCTGGAATGGTTCTTACGTCTTCTCAAGTGGCAATCTCAAGCTCGACCTGCTGCACAACTTCTTCCTGGAGTGCGGCGCGCGGGCGAACAAGATCCGCGTCTATGAGATGGTCGATGACCCGGCCGCCCGGGCGATGCTTGGCTACCTGCTGGTGCGCGGCGGAACGCATGTGGTCGCCTATGCCCGTGCGCTCGAAGTGCTGACAGGCGCTGACCTGAGCAAGCTCTTCCCGATTCCGGATATCAGCAACAAGAAGTTCCCCGAAGCAGCCCTGCTCGAGGAGCGTGGACTGCACCTCAAGATGTTCCGCTTCTCGCCAGATGACTATCGCGAGCTGGTCAACGTCTGGAAGGGGCCGCATCCGGAGGACGGCCAGGATCTGGTTGTCGTGGATGGCGCCCCTGAAGGGTTCGCCCCACCGGATCTCGCGGCTGAGCCACAACTGACATCGCCGGGCGGCATCGATCCGGAGATGTTCGAGGAGATGGCCAAGCGCCTCTTCGGATAGCGTATAGCCCCGCTCAACAAACACGATCGCAACACGAGCGGCTGGCATCGATTCCAGCCGCTCGTGGCGTGCCAGACAGCCGAGTGACTCCAGTGGTGGCCGCTATAACGAGCCGTTTCAATGATGACCGGCTGCTGCCGCCTCGGCGTCGGCGGGATCGGCGATCGGCGAGCTGGCAGGGTGGAGAGGAAGAATGACGGTGATCGTCGTCCCGATGCCGGGGATGCTGTCGAGTGTGACGGTGCCACTGTGCTGCTCGACGACACTCCTGGTGATGTAGAGGCCGAGGCCGGTGCCGCTGATGCCGTGTTGGAGGGTCAATCCGCGTGCGAACGGTTTGAAGATCTCTCCCTGTTGCTCCGGCGCGATGCCGATGCCGGTGTCGGTGACGGTCAGCACGGCGTCGTCCCCGTCCTGCTCGACGCGGACGCTGACGAGGCCACCGTTCGGTGAGTATTTCAGCGCGTTGGAGACGAGGTTGGTGACGACCTGGTCGATCCCGGATGGGTCCCAGACGCCTTCGACCGGTTCGGGTGCGTCGAGGACCAGATCGTGATTACGGTTGCGCTCGGTCGCAATCTCGAAGCGTTCGACAATCGCGCGTGTCATCTCAGCCAGATCAAGCGGCTCTGGATGCAGCTCGATCCGACCTTGCTGGATGCGGGCGGCATCCAGTAGCTGGGCGACAAGGGTCTCCAGTCGGTCGATGCCGAGCATGAGCTGGTCGCGCCAGCGCAGGATGCTCTCGTGATCGACCCGGAAGGCCGGGTGGCGCTCAATCAGACCGCGGTCGAGCAGCTGGGCGGCCATCCTGACCGAGGTAATCGGTGTCTTGAGCTCGTGGGAGGCCGTCAGCAGGAATTCCTGACGGGCGTGGGCGGTTCGTTCGGACTCAGCGCGTAGCCGTCGCTCATGCTGCTGGGCGGCCAGGCTGCGCTGGCCGGCGCGATGCATCTGAACGGCCAGCAGGACAACGAGCGGAAGCGTCCACCAGTAGGCATTGACGGTGATCGCCGTCAGCAGGCCGAGCGCGAACTGTGAGAGATCGTCGAGCAGGCTGCCGGCCGGCATCTCCTGGAAGATCGACATCAACGGCTGGCCGGTCTCAAGCCGGACGACGATGCCGACCGCGACGACATCAACGACGAACATGACGACAGCCGCTGCCAGCACCCCGGCGAAGGCATCGGCCTGGTCGAACGCGATCCGTTCGGACGGCTCCACGAACAGCGACAGTAGCAGTCCCGCCAGTCCCGCCTGGAGGGTGGTCTGGCTGGTGTTGAACAGCACCTGTGATCCGGGCTGGCGACGAAGCACCTGGCCGATCAGCGAGCCAACACCGGCAATCAGGACAGCGATGCCGGGATCGAAGAGCAGGACAGCCGCGAAGATGACGGCGGAATGCAGCGAGAGCTTCTGTTGCGCGCCAAGCTCGATCGGGAATGAGACCGCCAGCACCTGCAGGCCACAGAAGGCAACCGCCAGCAGGCACTCGCGCAGATCGGGTGTTGATGAGCGTAGCAGGGCAGCGACGGTGACGGCGGCGGTCATCGTCGCAAGCGCCGCGAGATAATACCTCGTTGAGGCTCGAATCTCGCTCACTGGACCGACACGCTCCTGTCGGTGAGGCCGCTCAGACAGGCGTCAGATCACCTGTTTCGGACACAGTCGTCAGCGGCCGTAGACGACCAGCTTCATCGTTGTCTTCTCAGTTGTTCCCAGCGCGGTCTCGTACAGCAGATCGTCCGTCAGGACCGTGATCTCCATCGGGACGATCTCACCGGGCGCCAGCCGCGACTCATCGATCGAGACGGACGCCGTGATCCTGACCGGTATCCGCTGATCCTCGACGGTTCCGCGGCCATCTTTGAATCTGACGATTGAGCCGTGGAGGAAGCCGACATCGTTGACGATCAACCGGCGGTCTACCTCCGGCGGGGTCGTGATCTCGATGATCGTCGGCCCATCGACCAGCAGCAGATACTCAAGCGGAATCGCCAGCGAGATCGACACAATCCGGTTGTTGAGGGTGACGATCGGATCGGCCTTGCACCACAGCCGTCCAGCCTCGACGAATTGGACATTCAGGACGAGTGCCAGCAGCAGGATGGCACCGACTGTTCCGGATCGTCGCAACGCTCGCATGCGCATCCTCCCGATTAGCCGGCAGCCGCGAACGATGTCCGGCGATATCGCCAGACAGACGCTTGGCACGCCGCACAATGAGCAAGGATGATGCCATGTAATCAGGGGAATGCGTAATAGTCAGTCATCCGGTCAGTAGATCAGCCAGGCAGCCGGTCAGGAGGTCAGATGAGGACCCGGTCCTCGTCTGACCTCCTGACTGGCTGATCCACTACCTCGCCTCGTACAACTGCCGCGTTAGCAATGCCTGGCCGACGTGCTCGTTGGAGTGCTCGATGGCGTGCAGAAGCCACCAGGCGCCGCTGTGGGTGCGGTTCGGGCGGGCGACATCGGCGGCAAGACGTTCGGCGGTCAGGCTGTCGATCCAGCCATTGACCTCAGCCTCGGTCCGATCGATCAGCGCCAGCAGGTCGCCGGCCGACTCGACCTCGACCCGGAACTGCGCCTCGCGGTCGCGGTCGAGCGTGACATCGACCGACGACGCGACCAGATAGCGTTCGGCATCCAGCGCGTGCGAGAGCAGGACGGCGATCGAGTTCGTCTCCTGCCCATCCAGCGGCTTCCAGTTCAGCGCCGCGCCGTCCAGCCCGCTGACGACATCGCGCATCGCCTGCTTCTGTACTCCCAGAACCTGCTTCGCAGCGGCATTGAGTGCGTCCATGGTTCCTCCGTTTGGTCGGGACGCGGGACGCGGGGTCTCGAATCGTCGCGTCCCACGTCCCGCTACTCATCACTTTCCACAAACGACCGATAGCTCTCATACCTCGCCGGGTGGATCTCGCCGGATTCGACGGCGGCGAGGATGGCACAGCCCGGCTCATTGAGGTGGTTGCAGTCGGCATAGTAGCACTGATCCAGGTGGGCACGGAATTCGGGATAGAGTCGATCGAGGTCGTCGGAATGGACGCCCCAGAGTCGCAAGGCGCGGATGCCGGGGGTGTCCGCCACCCAGGTGTCGGGTGCGACTCGGAAGAGGGTTGTCCAGGTCGTCGTGTGGCGGCCCTTGCCGGTTGCCTGGCTGACCTCGCCGGTCCGCTCGGCGGCACGTTCAGGGGCGATCTCGTTGAGCAGACTTGATTTTCCGACACCCGATGGCCCGGCGAAGGCGCTGATCTTACCGGCCAGCATCGCCTTCAGTTCGTCGATACCCTCGCCGGTCCGGACGCTGGCCGTCACGATCGGATACCCGGCAGGCAGGTACGGCTCGGACAGCTTCTCGACATCGCCAGGCATCGCCAGGTCGGCCTTGTTGAAGCAGATGATCGAGGCCAGGCCGCGCGCTTCGGCGATCAGCAGGAAGCGGTCGATCAAGCGCGGGTGGGGTTCCGGCTCATGGATCGCGAAGACAGCGACGAGCTGGTCGGGATTGGCGACGATGACCTGCTCGACATCCTGCGTCCCGCGCGCCAGCCGCGAGAGGGCGCGGACGCGCGGCATGATCTCCTCGATGACGCCTTCGGGCGGGTCGCTCTCCGGCGTTTCGGGGGTCGTCATTGTCGCCCGGACGCGGTCGCCGACTGCGGCGGGATCGGTCCTCCGGCGCTGGCGCTTGAGCATCCCGCGCAAGGTGCAACGCAGGATCTCGCCTTCGATCTCATCGACCGCGACATCGTAATACAACCCGTAGCCACGCACGATCACGCCGTGCAACTCGGTTCCAACAGGGACGGAGCGGAGGGAGCTATCAGTTATCAGCCTGTCAGCCTTTCAGTGTGTCAGCCGGTCAGCCAGTCAGCTATCAGCCCGGCTTTCGGAGTCTGGCCCAATCGTTAGTGACATCATAACCGTCCGGCACACCGACGGCTGATGGCTGACTGGCTGACCGGCTGACACGCTGACTGGCTGACTGGCTGACCGGCAGGCTATGCTTCCATGTTCCCCGGAATCAGAACCGGAGAACGACTGTCGATCGATTGTCAACTGGCTGACGGCTGACGGCTGATGGCTGACCACTTGACAGGCTAACGGGCTAAACCATGTTTTCTGGCTTGGAAGAGCGAGTTATCGATATTATCGAGCGCTTCGGTTACACGGGCATTGCGCTGCTGATCGCGATGGAGACGATCTTTCCACCGTTGCCATCGGAGATCATCCTGCCGCTGGGCGGGTTCACGGCCTCGCGGGGTGATCTGTCGCTGTGGGGCGTGATTCTGGCGGCGACGCTCGGTTCGGTCGCTGGCGCGCTGGTCCTGTACGGCGTTGGGTACCTGATCGGGCGGGAGCGGCTCGCCTGGCTGGTCGAGCGCTATGGCCGCTACATGTTGCTGAAGCAGACCGATCTGGACAAGACCTTCAGCGTCTTCGAGCGCTACAGCACGAAGGCGGTGCTGATCGGCCGGATGATCCCCGTCGTCCGCAGCCTGATCTCGATCCCGGCCGGACTGACGCATATGTCGCTGCCGACCTTCATTGTCTACACCGCGATCGGCAGCGCCCTCTGGAACAGCGCCCTGATCGGTTCCGGCTACATCCTGGGCGACCAGTGGGAGAAGGTCGAAAGCTACGTCGGCTACCTGCAATACGCCGTCATCCTCGGTGCCGTCGCCTTCGCCGGCTGGTTCGTCTGGAGCCGCTTGCGAGCACGCGGGAACCGGGACGCGGGAACCGGGAGCCGGGAAGCCGAATCCCGCTAGGACGGCACCATCCCGCCTCAACTACAATGCATTCAGACCGTTGATAGCTCCAAAGGATGTGTCACTATGGACGACGTGATTCGCAAGCACATCGAGATCGTGGACGGGTACGGCGGGCCACAATGCGCGGATCATCGGCCATCGGATCAATGTGTCGCACATCGCGATGTATCACGAGGACCAGGGTATGTCTCCCCAGGAGATCGTTGAGCAACTTCCAACGATCTACGTTGGCAGATGTGCATGCAGCCCTTGCCTTCTACTATGACAATCCTGAGATCATCGCTGCCGAGGAAGCCGCCGAGGACGCGTATACGGACGAGATCAAGCAGCAGCATCCCAGCCGGCTCCATGATTTGATCCAGCAACGCCGTGTCTGACATTCGCTTTCAGCTTGATGAACACATTGCCGGTCCGCCATCGCGATCCAACTTCGACAGCGTGGAATTGATGTGCTGACGGCCGATGAAGCAAGCCTGCGGCATGGCGCGGCCGACACTGCCTATTTCCAGCAGTCTCGCGAAACTGGTCGAGTCATGGTGACGTATGACCGGCACTTCGCTCGGTATGCACCACAATCCAGGTTGAGCATGCCGGCATTGTGTTCTTTCCCAAGCGGCGCCGCAGTGTTGGCGAGATCGTCGCATCGCTGCTGCTTGTCCACGGCGTCTATAGTGCCGAGGAGATGGTCGGGCGGCTCGAATATCTTCTGACATGCCCGTAGACCGATGATTGCGCGTGCAAGGCGAGTCGCTACTATCATCCGTGCATGCCGAAGGCTATCCTTGATCTGAAAGGCCACGGGCCATCGACCAGGACCCTTCCAATCCAGTTCGCCGACGGTCGAGGTCACCTCCGCCCTGGACCATCGTCGCGCCCGATCATCGCGCTGGACGACAATCCGCTGCTGGCACCGGCCACCCATGCCGTCTACGAGTGGTCGGACTACCTCGTTCGCTATGATGGTGCGACATCTCTTCGTGTCGGCGACCGACTCGTGCCGCCGATCGATGACGGCCTCTTCGGAGTTCGATTCGAGAACCAGCTTGGGCTGACCAGCGTCCAGCCGCTCGACGAGCACGGGCCGTGCTGCGCTGCCGCTGGTGCTGGAGGTGATCTCGCCGAAGTTCCCGAGCGTCGAGCAGCATGTCGAGTTTCTCTCGGCACTTCTGGATGACCTCTTCGCGCGGGCCGCCCGGCTGCCGTTCGCGGTCAGCGCCGATACCGCCCGTGGCGTCGTCGATGTTCCGGCGCCGCCGACGCCGCTCTTCACGCTCCACTTCCTGCTGCAACACGCGCGGGCGTTGCGCGAGGCGGCCGGTGTCGTCGTCGCCCGGCCACACCGGCGGCTGGCGGACCGACCGGAGTTCGTCCCGCTGGCGGCCGTCAGCGAGGCCGATCCCGACGTCCTGCTGGATGTCCTGACCAGCCCGGAGCGCTGGGTGCGCGCCAGCGGCTTCCCGCTGGCGACGAAGCTGCGCGGCCACGCGCCGTCCGAGGTCTGGCAGCGCCGTCCGGAGGAGACGCTCGACACGCCCGAGAACCGCTTCGTCAAGGCGTTCCTGCGCGACCTGCTCTTCGCCGCCGAGTCGCTGCCGCGCCAGCCGTGGTGGCGGCAGGTCTCCGCCGACCGCCAGCGCGTCATCCACGAGACGGAGTCGATGCTGCGCCTGACGCTGGCCCAGCCGATGTTCACCGAGGTCGGCGACCTGCGCCGGATCCCGTCGTCCTCCCGCGTCCTCCTCCGCCGCGAAGGCTACCGCGAGCTGCTCGACGCCTGGCGCCTCTTCAACCTGGCCCGCCGCCCATTCTTCGGCCACCTCCAGCGCGCCATCGACCTCCGCGACATCGCGACGCTCTACGAAGTCTGGTGCTTCTTCGCGCTGGTGGAGGAGATTCAGCCGCCGCGCTGGACATCGCGCCGTTGCTGTCGCTGCACGTCTCCGACGAGCATGGCCTCAACTGGCGCTCGGAAGCGCGCTTCGGCCCGGCAGGCACGCTCGTCTACAACCGTTCTGTACGCGGCTACTCGGTCGGCCTCCGCCCCGACTACCTCTGGTACCGCAACGGCAAACCCGAAGTCGCCCTCGACGCCAAATTCCGCCTCGACCGCGCCGACTGGACCGACGAGACATCAACCGCGACCGTCAAGAACGACGACCTATACAAGATGCATACGTATCGGGATGCGTTGGGGTTGCGGGCGGCGGTGGTGGTGTATCCGGGGGATGTCTCAGAGATGTTTTCGTGGACGCAAATTGGACTGCCACGGTATATTGGTATGAGCCCGCAACTGCTTGAACATATTGAAGGGAAGCGCGATCGCTGGACATCGGTGCGTTCACGCCATGAAGTAGAGACGCTCAGATGATTGGGAAGCACCGATTTGGGTCTCACTGACTAACGAGATGCGCCGAGCTGCGTGAATCGCATTACTCGACGTGGATCTCTCACATTCGTGAGGCAAATCACAGCTGTGCTGAATCTCACGTTGACGAGCTTGACAAAGTTCGATCGTGATTGCTATCAGCGCTCATGGCTCTGTGTATCCAACCGTCGCATGTCGATTAGCCATGCATCGTCACGAATATCCAATGGTGGGTCAGATGTTCCGTGGTGGAGCCATCGTCAGCGCTCGATGGCGGACGGATCGACGACAGTGCGTGATTCTGTTCGTTTCCTAGTGAGGTCTGATCCGGTCAGGCATCGTATCTGAGACGCTCAGTTCGATGGACGTGCGCGCTCGGCTCGCGTCATCGCTGAGAGCACGTCTGAATCAGCGCTGCAAACTTGACGACGATCGAGGACAAGCAGTCGCGTACTTGCATGTCGCTCAGGCTTCTGACACTTGAATGTCTGAGATTGACGCTTCGTGATCGCGTTAGTCACACGGGCTGATCAGCATTATGCTCGCTCCACCATGGTTTGGAAGTTCTATCCAGCGGAAGACGATCCCTGAGGACGCTGAGATCCTGCAGGACATCGACGAACTCCTGAACTGCGTTCGAGGTCGCACGAGACGATTATTCGAACGAGCTTGTCCGCGAATCACGATCGAGTTGCTGAAACTTGATGAATCCTCCGATGGCTGCGTGAGTTGGTTTCTGGCACGATACGTTGTCAGTCTGAGCGCGGATTCTCTTACACTGATTGGCAACTCGCGACGTTCATGACCGCCCTCCAGACCAAAGGCTTCGTCATCCTCAGCGGCATCAGCGGCACCGGCAAGACCAAGTTGGTGCAGCACTTCGCGGCGATGCTGCCGACGCCGGAACCACTCAGGGTGCCTGATCGCTCAGCGCGGATGAGATCGTGTTACGGTCAAGCCATACATGCTCAAGTACGGTACGATTCGTTGTGCCTAGCGCGGCTCTTTCGATCGACATGCGCTGCCGGACGCGACCGAACTGGCGGAACCTGAGTTCGAGATCGGCGGGATCAAGCATGCGCTTGCCGGATGTATCAGCATCATCGTGGCGAATGTCGTCGTGACGCATTGCGGTGCTGCGCGGACAGGTTCGGCAGCAGTTCGTCTCGCAGTTTACGTTGGGCGATCGCTTCGTTCTTGATCCCAGTCCTTGAGCGAAGATCAGCACCTGACAGGGTTTCGGATCGCTCCTGAGTCCGAATGGCCGTCCGACGCCGAGATTGGTGCCGACGCGAGCGTCGTCAGTCGAATCACCTGTTCCTCTCCGTCCGGCCGGACTGGCGGGACAGCAAGGCGTTGCTGGGCTACTACAACCCGTTGACGGAGGCGTATGAGTGGACGCCGTTCCTGCGCTTTCTGGAGCGGGCGCGGCGGAGCTTCGATCAGCAGGACGGGCTGGCGTGGTTCGTCGTGCTGGATGAGATGAACCTGGCGCATGTGGAGTACTACTTCGCCGACCTGCTGAGCGTGATGGAGTCGGGGCGCGGGCCGGACGGCTTGACGAACGAGGCGCTGCTGCTGGTCTACCCGGAGACAGCCGAGGGGGATCTGCCGCCGCGCGAGATGCGGTTGCCGCCGAACCTGTACGTGGTCGGGACGGTCAACATCGATGAGACGACGCATGCGTTCTCGCCGAAGGTGCTCGACCGGGCGTTCTCGATTGAGCTGGTCGATGTCGACTTCAGCGACTACCCACCGGCGGCGACCGGAGACGCGCAGGAGCTGTCTGACGCCGAGCGGCAGGCGTTGCTGAAGGCGTTCACTCGCCAGGGTCGCTTCCCACGGATCGACAAGGCGGAGATCGCGGAGTACGTCGCGGAGCATCCGGAGGTGCGCGAGCGGCTCCAGGCGCTCAACTCGCGGCTGCGGCACGACAACCTGCACTTCGGTTATCGGGTGTTTGACGAGATCGTCACCTTCCTGGCCGTCGCCGAGGAGAACGGGATGTTCGACGGGCTGGGCGAGAACGCTGCCTTCGACGCGGCTGTCCTGATGAAGGTGCTGCCGAAGTTCCACGGCTCGCGCGGCAAGCTGGAGCGGCCGTTGCGGAACGTGCTGGCCTGGTGTCTGGTGCCCGACGATCCGCAGCCGATCGTGCCGGTGCCGGTCGCCGGTGGCGAGGCCGACCCGCTGGCCCCGCTCCGGACGCTGGACTACGCGCTGCCGAAGACGGCCGAGCGCGTCCTACGGATGCTGGCGGAACTGCAGACGGACGGCTTCACGGCGTTCGGGTAGGCTCGCGTTACACTTGAGCATGGCGTCCGCTGGATCAGAGGAGTACACAGATGGTGCGGACATATCAGGTCAGGGATTCCGAACTGGAGTCGTTGCTGGCGCGATTGCGTGACTCCGAGGATACGGTTGCGCTCGCAGTGGATGGCGAGACGCTTGGGATTGTCATTAGCCCCAAGGAATACGAGCGGCTGCGCGGTGATCGAAATGAGCGCAACTGGGAGATAATCCAGCGTGTGCAGGAACGGAATGCTGATAAAGATCCCGACGAGATCATGCGCGATGTCAACCAGGCAGTAGAAGAGGTACGGCAGCAGTATCGTGAGCGGCAGCAGAGTCAGCATAGGGTTGTCGTCGACACGAACCTGGTTGTTAGTAGCTTTCTGTCGCGGACGGGTGCGCCTCGATCGGTGATCCAGGCGATGTTCGATGGGCAGTTCGTCGTTGTTGTCACGAATTCGATCCTCAACGAATACGGCGATGTACTCAATCGACCCGTCTTCGCTACGAAGTACGGCGTTAGTCCATTTGAGGTGGCTGGCTTTCTCGAATTCGTCCGCGATCACGCATTGATGCTCGCCGAGGTCACTTCGTCGCCGATCGTCGTCCGTGATGACCTGGACCAGAAGTTCCTTGATGCGGCACACACCGCTCGCGCTGGATTTCTCGTATCCGGAGACAACGACTCGCTGGTGCATGCTGGCGATTCCCGACTCGGGTCAATTCAGATCGTGAATCCTCGCCAGTTCCTCAGCATCATCGAGCAGCCATGATGAACGGGGTGGCGCATGCCACCCCGTCGTCAGTCTCCGTTCGGCTGTTCTCTCTACGAAAGCGTGCGCATCGCCTCTCCAGCCGCCGCGATCGTCGCGTCGATGTCGGCGTCGGTGTGGGCAGCGGAGACGAAGATGGCTTCGTACTGCGATGGAGCGACGTAGATGCCGCGTGAGAGCAAGGCGTGGAACCAACTCGCGAAGCGCTCGGTGTTGCTGGTGGCGGCGCTGTCCCAGTCTTTGACCGGCTGGTCGTTGAAGAAGACGCAGCAGAGCGTGCCGGCGTGGGTCGTCTGGACCGGGATGCCGGCCGATCTGGCGGCGTCGGCGATGCCGGCGATCAGGCGGGCGGTCTTCGCTTCGATGCCCTCGAAGACACCGGGCTGGCGCAGGATGCGAAGGGTTGTCAACCCAGCTGCGACGGCCAGCGGGTTACCGGAGAGTGTCCCTGCCTGGTACATCGGGCCGGCTGGGGCGACGACTGACATGACATCCCGGCGTCCGGCGTAGGCGGCCAGGGGTAGGCCGCCGCCGACGACCTTACCGAGCGTGACGAGGTCGGGCGTGATGCCGTACTTCGCCGCCGCGCCGGATGGGTGGACGCGAAAGCCTGACAGCACCTCGTCGAAGATCAGCAGCGCGCCGTGGCGGGTGGTGACGTCGCGCAATCCCTCCAGGAATCCTGGCTCGGGTAGGACGAGCCCCATGTTGCCGGCCACCGGCTCGACGATGATGGCGGCGATCTCGTCGGGGAACTGGCTGAAGAGCGCTTCGACCGACGGCAGGTCGTTGAATTGGCGACCAGCGTGTCGGCGGTCGCGCCGGGCGGGACGCCGGGGGAGTCAGGCAGGCCGAGCGTTGCGACGCCGCTGCCGGCCTGGACGAGCAGCATGTCGGCGTGGCCGTGGTAGCAGCCGGAGAACTTGATGATCTTGTTTCTCCCGGTCGCGGCCCGCGCAACCCGCAGCGCCGTCATCGTCGCTTCGGTGCCGGAGGAGACAAGCCGCGCCATCTCCGCGCCGGGCACGATCTCGGTCAGCAGCGTCGCCAGTTCGGTCTCGGCCAGCGTCGGCGCGCCGAAGGTGCTGCCGCGCTGCGCCTGCTCAGTGATGGCGGCAACGACCTCCGGATGGGCATGGCCGAGGACGAGCGGACCCCAGGACAGGACATAATCAAGGTACTCGTTGCCGTCGATGTCACGGACACGGCTGCCGCTGCCGCTCTCGAAGAAGACCGGCTGGCCGCCGACCCCCCGAAAGGCGCGGGCCGGCGAGTTCACCCCGCCGGGTATAACTTCCCGCGCCGCCTCGATTGCGGCCTGGGAGCGGGTGAGGGTTGTCGTCGTCGACATCTGGTCCTCTTTCTAATGAGTCGGTGGGCGCAAACCCGTCCCAAACAGCCGCCGAATCACCGCCTCAGCGTCCTCGTGGGTGCCGTGGAGCGAGTCGGCTTTCAGGCCGGTGATCGGGTCGTGGAGCAGCTTATTGACGATCGCGACCGAGAGGGCTTCGACCTGGTTGCGGTCGCGGTCAGAGAGATGCTGGAGGCGGCGCAGGGTGCGTTCCAGTTCGCTTTCGCGGATGGCTTCGGCGTGGTCGCGGAGGGCGGCGATCGTTGGGACGACCTCGCGCGTGCGCCACCAGTCGCAGAATGCGTCGGTCGCGTCATCCACGAGTGCTTCGGCCTGACTGACTTCCTGCTCGTACTTCTCGCGCTGTGCGGCGGTGACTTCGTCGAGATCGTCGACGGTGAAGAGGCGCACCAGCGGGTGGTCGGCGGTTGCGGGATCGATCGCGCGCGGGACGGAGAGGTCGACGGCGATCAGCGGCTTTGCCCGTTCGCCGATCAGCGGCAGGTCGAGCAGATAGCCGGCCGCCATTGTCGCGACGAAGACGGCGTCGGCGGTGGCGACCTCACTCCGCAGGGCGTCGAGTGGGACGGCCCTCCCGCCGGTGTCGGCGGCCAGCGCCCCTGCACGAGCGAGGGTCCGGTTGGCGATGACGAGGTCGGCGACGCTGGCGTTGCGCAGAATCCTGGCGGTTAGACCACCGATCTCGCCTGCGCCAACGACGACGACCTTGCGGCTCTTTAGGCCGTCCAGCCAGCGGGCGGCCAGGTCGATTCCAGCGTGGGCGATCGAGAGGCGGTTGCGGGCGATACCGGTTCGGGTCCGGGCCAGCTTGCCGGTCCTCAGTGCCTCGTTGCAGAGCCGGGTCAGGACCGGGCCGGCGATCTTCGCGTCGCGGGCAGCGCGGAGCGCGAACTGAACCTGCGACAGAATCTGCGGCTCGCCGAGCACAATTGAATCCAGCCCGCTGGTGACGCGCAGCAGGTGCCTGATGGCGTCGCGTCCCTCACGTGCCTCGCTGGCTCCGTCCAGCAGGTCAGGCGGCAAGTCGCGCGTCGCGCAGATCATGTCGCGCAGCTGTTGCTGGCCGGCGGGGTCGTCGAAGAGGGCGTAGATCTCGGTCCGGTTACAGGTGGAGAGGATGACGCCCTCGTGGGCGAAGGTTGAGAGTGCCTGGAGGCCGGAGGTCAGATCGTCGCCGTTGAAGGCCAGTCGCTCGCGGATCGCAAGCGGCGCGCGTTCGTGGCTCGCGCCGAGCATGAACAGGTGCACCCGATGCCGGTTCCCCTCGAAATCGCGCGGAGTGCATAGAAATCTATGCAAAGTTGGGTGCATAAGATCACCCGCACAAGGGAACCGAAAATGTGTCGCTTCGTCAAGGGCTGGGCGAGGTGTCAGGGGCTGGATCGGTATGGCGGACAACGGTCGTTCTCCTCCCACGGATCAGCCCCTGATATCTGATCGGGCGTCTTCTCGCGGGAAGAGGCGACGGCCGCAGCCTCGCCCCTGCCCGTGAGAAGACGACATAGCCTGCCAGGGGTGACACCCAACCTATGCTTCAACGATCTCTGGCTTGAGGCTCTCGAAGAAGGCGAGGACGTCATTGGTTTCCCGATCCGGGACTTCGAAGTGGGCCAGGGTGGCGGCGGAGTGGTGCATGAACACCTGCCAATCGCTCTCGCTGATGTGCATCCCGTCGTGGGATAGCTGCATGCTGCGTCCGTTGTAGAACGCGGGACCGCCGGCCGCTTCGGCCATGAAGTCGACGATCAACTGGCGTGCCTTGCGACGGTTGTCGTTGCTGGCGCCCTTCCAGTAGTCGCCGAGTTGTGGATCGGCCTGTAGCCGCGCGAGCAAGTCGTCGGTCGCGGCGGCGATCGCGTCGTAGCCGCCGAGACGCTGGTAGAGGCTCTGATCGGTCGTCTCCTGCACGATCGGCTCCTTTCGGGGTATTGCGTTGGTGAGGACTGGCGTGCGAACAGTCTGCACCCGTCCGATCTGAAACACCATGCGGAACGCACACAGAATGGCATGCAGTTTGTGAGGCAGCAGGAAGCGGTGTCGCGTGCTACGCTACGCGCTCTCGAATCGAAATCGGTGTTGTCCTGCTGTGGCTGACGCTGGCTGTCCGGCAGGCGTCGTATTTCACCGGCGAGGGTATGCTGATGGAGGCTCGCCAACCATTCGGATCGCTCCTCAAGCGCCACCGGTTGTTCGCCGGCCTGACCCACGAGCGGCTTGCCGAGCGCTCGACGGTCAGTGTGCGCGCCATCAGCGATCTCGAGCGCGGTGTCAGCCGTCGTCCCCATCCGGAGACCGTCACCCTGCTGGCCGAGGCGTTGCAACTCACGCCCGAGCAGCGAGTCGCGTTCGAAGCTGCCTCCCACTTGCCCCTCACGCGGACGGCGGACAGCGATCATCTCCCGAGCAACCTGCCGGTCCAGCTCGCCACCTTCGTCGGACGAGAGCGCGAGGTGCGGGCGTTGCGTGGTCTCCTGCGGCGGCGTGACGTTCGGCTGGTGACGCTGACAGGGCCAGGTGGGTCCGGCAAGACCAGGCTGAGCATCCAGACCGCAACTGAGCTGGCCGACGAGTTCGACGATGGGATCGTGTTTGTTCCGCTGGCTCCTGTCAGCGGGTCCAACGACGTCTCGCTGGCCATCGCACGCGCGTTTCAGGAATCCAAATCCGATCTGGGCACTCGCGACCCGGTCGAATACACGGTCGAGCGGATCGGCGATCGGCGTCTGTTGCTGCTGCTTGACAACTTCGAGCACGTCGTGGAGGCCGCGCCGGCACTGCTGGAACTGCTGCGCGGTTGTCGCAATCTCACGCTGCTGGTGACGAGTCGCGCCGCGCTGCGTCTCTCCGGTGAGCAGGAATTTCCGGTCGCCCCGCTGGCGTTGCCGGACATTACGCATGTGCCGCCGGCCGCTGAGTTGATCTTGAATCCTGCTGTCGCGCTATTTGTCGATCGTGCCACACGCGTCAGGCCGGACTTCGCGCTGACCGACGACAACGCCGCGGTCATCGCAACGCTCTGCGCTCGTCTGGATGGTCTGCCGTTGGCGATCGAGCTGGCGGCTGCGCGACTGAAGATCCTGACTCCGGCGACCCTGCTGGATCGTCTTGGACAAGGACCGACCGGAGCGAGGCTGTGGCTGCTCGGTGGCGGCGCTCGCGATCTGCCCGAACGGCAGCGGACGATGCACGACACGATCGCCTGGAGCTACAACCTGCTCGACGCCGATGAGCAGTTGCTATTGCGTTGTCTGGCGGTTTTCCCCGGCGGTTGCACATTCGACGCCGCTGCCGCCGTCTGCAGGACCGGCCCGGTTCCGGATCACGTGCCGCTGGAAGCACGGATGCTGGACAGACTGGCCTCGCTGGTGAACAACAGCCTCGTCTTCCTGGTCGACGGCCTGGATGGCGAACCGCGCTACACGATGCTGGAGACGATCCGGGAGTTTGCCCTGGAGCAGCTTGAGGCGGCTGACGAGTTCGCCGAACTCATGCAGGCGGCACGCCGCGTACTACCTGGCGATCGTCGAGTCGACCGGCGCGCTGCTGTTCGCCGGTCCGCGCGAGCGGACACGCGCCGCTGCCGAACAGGACAACATCGATGCAGCACTACGCTGGCTGGTCGAGCACGGCTAGCCGCGTTGGGCGACGCCGGCGACCGGCTCCAACTGCCGCACGAAGCCGGCCATATCCATCTGCGCCCAGTGCTCGACCAATTGCCCATCTACGACGCGATGGACGGCAACTCCACTGACCTCGACAACCGCGCCAGTCGGCTGAAAGCCCAGAATCTCTCCCTGGAACGTCGCGCGCACATGCAGGCGTGTCATCACCTTGTCGCCTTCGGCGGTCTGCGCATCGATGACGTGGACGGCGTCCGGGAATGCGGCACGCAGCATCAAGACTGACTGTCGGACACCCTCACGGCCCGCCGGCAGTCCGGGGAGCGGCGGGTTGTGATCGACGTAGTCATCTGGCAACAACTCGTCGATGATCGTCGAGATTGCCGCGGTCCGTTTCCGCAAACCAGCGCAGGACGAGCGCCTTGTTCTCCTCGCTCGACATCCGATCCCTCCTTCGATGATGCATCCCGAATGTCGGGGACCCCTAGCGGCGTGGTCGACGCGGTGAAGCGACATAAAACGAGTGGTGTGCCAGCGAGTTGTCGTCCGTGAGTTCACGCCCATCATAGCCCATCGTGCAAGCCCCGAACGTGGAAGTTGACGCTATGCGAGCATCACTATCAGTGCTATTCTTCGTGAATCAACACAACTGATCGAGAGAGTTGCGCAGTATGGCGTCGCAGCGAGCCAGGGTGTTCATCTCGTACCAGCGTACCGACAGCGACATCGCCCGCCGTGTGCGGGACCACCTGCACGCCCACGGACTGGGCACCTGGATGGACCAGTACGACATAGCCGTCGGTGCATACTGGCCGGATGAGATCGATCAGGCACTGGCCGAGTCCGACGCCGTTGTCGGCATTCTCTCGCCGGATGCTGTCGCAAGCCGCAATGTCAAGAACGAGTGGGACTGGGCGATCGCCAACGACCGGCGGCTGGTGCTCGTCCAGGTTGCGCCGTGTGTCCTGTCGCATCGGTACGTCGCGATCAACTTCATCGACGCGACCGGCCCCAACCTGCACCAGGCGCTGACTGACCTGCTCCACTCACTCGGTGCCGATGAAACACCATCTGCCGGAAGCCGATCGGTCGCGGCAGCCGGGACTGCTGATCCTCGCTGCCTCACGTGCGGAGCAAAGCTTGAGGACGGCGCGCGGTTCTGTAGCAACTGTGGTCGACAGGCGGACGTCGGGCATCCTCCGGCAGTCGGTCCGCCCGTCTCGTTCGGCAATGGGCGCTACCGGGTTATCCGTTCGCTCGGCGAGAGCGAGACAAAGCGCGTCTATGCCTGCCAGGATAGTGTGCTCGACTGCGACGTCGCCGTCACGCTCCCGGCGATCGAGGATCTGGATGCCGCCGAGGTCGAGCGGACCAGGTCCGCGGTCCAGTCGATGGCGCGGCTGGGCGACCACCCAGCCATCGTGGGCATCCTCGATCATGGCGAGGAGGGCGGTCAGCCGTTTCTGGTCAGCAATCTGTATGAAGATGGGGATCTCGAGGCGTTGCTCGACCGTGCATCCGATCACCGGTTGCCGATGGAACACGCGCTGCGGATTGTCGACCAGGTGTTGCAGGCGCTGGCGATTGCCCACCGGCAGGGTGTCATCCACGGTGGTCTCGCACCAGAGAGTATCTGGCTGATCGGCGATCGGACCGTCAGGCTCGGGGACTTCGGGCTGGCACGGGCGATTGGCTCGCGGGGGAGCGCCTCGGCGAAGATGAGCGCCCGGAGTGTCGACTATCTCTCACCCGAGCAGGCGCTCGGCCATGCTCCTGATGTCTGCAGCGATCTCTACAGCGTTGGCGCGCTGCTCTACCGATTGGTGACCGGTCGGCCACCGTTCCAGGCTGACGACCCGCTGGCCGTCATCTCGCAGCACATGAACATCGCGCCGGTCGCCCCTTCCTGGCATAACCCGTATGTCCCGCGATCCCTGGAAGACCTGATCATGCGGCTGCTTGCAAAGGACCCTGCTGAGCGCCCTGCCAGTGCTGATGCCGTCCGCCAGTTGCTGGCGGGTGTCAGCGTGCTGGGCGGATCGCCGTACCGCGCCGAGCCGCGTGATGATCGGGTTGCAGCGAACCCGCTCGATCGCGTCGCCGGCGGCATCTTCGTCGGTCGGGAGCAGGAGCTCGGGCACTTGCGCCGGGCCGCTGATGCCGCGCTCGGCGGACGTGCCGGAATCGCGCTGCTGGCCGGTGAACCAGGCATCGGCAAGACAACGTTGGCCGAGGAGACCGCGACATACGCACGGGTTCGCGGGGCGCAGGTGTTCTGGGGGCGCTGCTACGAGTGGGAGGGCGCGCCAGCATACTGGCCGTGGGTCCAGATCATTCGCGGATACGTCGAGCAGGTCGATCCGGAGCGGCTGCGTCTGGAAATGGGCACCGGAGCCGGTGACATTGCGCAGGTCGTTCCGGAGTTGCGCGAGCGACTGCCAGGCCTGCCTGATCTGCCACGGCTGGATGGCGAGCAGGCGCGGTATCGGCTCTTCGAGAGCATCGCCCGATTCCTGCGGTCAGCGACAACCCACGAATGGCTGCTGCTGGTTCTGGACGACCTGCACTGGGCCGATACACCGTCGCTGCTGTTGCTGCAGTTCGTTGCCCGGGAACTGGAACAGTCCCGGCTGCTCATCATCGGCACCTACCGCGATGTCGAGATTGGCCGGCGTCATCCGATGACGACGACACTCGCGGAACTCGCACGCGGACACGTGACCGAGCGCATCGCCATCCGAGGTCTGGAGCCAGCCGACATCGGCCGGCTGATCGCGCTCTCGACCGGGATCGAGCCGGAGCCGGGCCTCGTCGACGCAGTGCAGCGCGAGACGGAGGGCAACCCGTTCTTCGCCAGCGAGATCGTCCGGTTGCTGGTGGCGGAGGGACGGCTGGATCGTGCATCCAGCGCGCAGACGTGGAGCGTGAGCATCCCCGAGAGCGTGCGCGATGTCGTTGGCCGGCGGCTCGAACGGCTCTCGGCGGAGTGCAACGATGTCCTCGCAATTGCTTCCGTCATCGGACGCGAGTTCACCCTGCCGGTCCTGGAGCGGGCCAGCGGCCTGCCGGTCGAGACGATCTACGACGCACTGGAGGAGGCGGTTCGAGCCCGGCTGGTGCATGAGGAGGTGCGCGACGAACGCTATCGCTTCACGCATGCTCTCGTGCAGGACACGCTTATACGAAGAGATCGGTCGCGGACGGCGGCTGCGGCTGCATGCCGCCGTTGGGCAGGCGTTGGAGAACGTTCACGCAGCCGATCTCTCTCCCTACTTTGGAGAGATGGCTCGTCACTTCAGCCTTGCCGCGCCGTCCGGGCATGCGAGACAGGCCATCGAGTACGCGCGTAGGGCAGGCGATCGTGCGATGGACCAACTCGCCTGGGAGTCGGCAATCCAGCATTACGAGGGCGCGCTGCATGCCATCGACTGGCAACCGGACCACGATGCTGCCGAACGATGCGATCTCCTGCTCGCTCTCGGGACGGCCCAGTTCCGTACCGTTCTCGATGTCAGTGAGTCTCCGGAAGGGCGGCACTCATTCTTGCAGGCGGCCGAGATCGCGTCGAATCTTCGGATCGTTCGAGCGGTTGGCACAGGCCGCGCTCGGTTTTGCCGGCATCAACATCGCCAGAACCGCCGGCGGGCTTCAGCAGCTTCAG
The DNA here is from genome assembly GCA_963763325.1 of uncultured Chloroflexia bacterium. GTDB lineage: Bacteria > Chloroflexota > Chloroflexia > Thermomicrobiales > CFX8 > JBBECJ01. The sequence goes on along the minus strand of CAVXOL010000002.1, from coordinate 67,326 downwards.
TTGGTTGAGGAGGCTCTCGCGCTGGCGCCACCGGGAGACAGCGCGCTCAAAGCCCGCATGCTTGCCCGGCTGGCCGTCGATTATCGCGTTGCTCCCACGATGTCCGATCGCATTGCGCCCCTCAGCGACGAAGCGATCGCGATGGCGAGGAGACTCGGCGATCACTCGGTCCTCGCGTTCACTCTCGTCACACGCCACTCGGCAATCTGGGGACCGGACAATCTGGACGAGCGCTTGTCCGTCGCTGAGGAAGGCTGGCGCGCGGCAGAAGCAGCAGGCGACCTGCTCAACGCCATGTGGAGCCAGTTGTTCTTCTGCACCAGCCTCTATGAGGCCGGAGACTGTGACGGAGTGGACCGCGCAACCGCTGCGTACGCAGATTCGGCACGACGATCTGGCATGCCCTACTTCCAGTGGGTCGCGGATCTGTGGATGGTGGCTCGAAACATCCGAGAAGGTCATCTCGCCGACGCGGATGTGAACGTTCCGATGCTGGGCGGTGATTCTCCGGCATTGGTCGCGGTCTATTTCCGTACGCTGCTGCTATTCCTGCTGCGCCGGGAGCAGGGCCGGTGGGACGATCTTGACGCGTCGCTCCTGAGCGTCATTGCTCTGGCAGAGAGCACGACGGGTGCCTTCGATCAGCACCGCGCGCACATCTGCCGGGTTGTACGGATGCTGCTGCTGATCGATTCCGATAGACAGCATGAGGCGCACGCTGAATATCAGATGTTCGTCAGCCGGACGCTCGATCGCTTGCCAAAGGATGGGTATTGGCTCACGACAGTCGCCCTGCTGGGCGAGGTCAGCAGCGCGCTCGATGATCGGCACATCGCAGCACGGATCTACGATCTGCTCACTCCGTACGGAAGCCGCAATGTCGCCCCAGCCAGTTCTCCCATCTCATTCGGCCCAGTTTCCTTCTACCTCGGGTTGCTGGCGACATTGCTCAATCGACTGGATGAGGCCGAACGGCACTTCGAGGCGGCGATGGAGATGAATGCGCGGATGCGAGCCCGACCGGCGCTCTCCCGGACCCAGTTGGGTTTCTCCCGCATGCTACTCAAGCGTGCGACGCCAGATGCCCATGGGCGCGCCACGGCGATGCTGGAGCAGATCATCGTGCAGGCGGATGAACTGGGCTTGACCCGCCTGGCGGATCAGGCGCGGGGGTTGCTCGCGACGGCGACGGTACCTGCACCGCCCGTTCGATTCGGCACGCCGCATGGCCTGTCGGCGCGCGAGATGGATGTGCTGCGTCTGATCGTGGCCGGTCGGACGGACCGCGAGATCGCCGAGGAGCTATTTATCAGCAAGCGGACGGTCACCACTCACGTCAGCAACATCTTCAACAAGCTCGGCCTCAGCACCCGCGCCGAGGCTGCCGCCTTCGCGGTTCGGCACGAGTTGGACTGATCGCAGACAGCGATTCGCGTTGATTACGTAGTGAGCAAGCTTCAGGCTGGTTTCAGGTCACGCCGGCGATTACGTACACACACGGATGTCTGTCTCGCCGATCAGGCGCATCCTGTTCGCATCGCAACCAGGCCGGTAGATGACCGGTCATCGATGTGGGAACGAAAGGGACGCTTCATGACTGGTGTCAAGACCGATCAGCCCGCAACCGCGCTTGATGAGCGCACGTTCCAGCCACTGCGTGACCAGTTGTCCGGAAGGCTGCTGCGCGCCGGTGACGATGGGTTCGACGATGCTCGGACAATCTGGAACGCGATGATCGACCGGCGCCGGCCTGATCGCCCGCTGCCCGGCACCACGACGTGATCGCCGCCGTCGACCTTGCCCGCGAGCAGACCTGCGTTGCCGATCCGTGGCGGCGGCCACAACGTCGCCGGCTACGCCGTCTGCGACGGCGGGCTCGATGCGTCGATCTCTCGCGGATGAAGGGGATCCGACGTCGATCCCGCCGCCCGCACGCGCGCGCCGAGGGCGGCGTGACCTGGGGCGAGTTCGACGCTGAGACGCAGGCGTTCGGGCTGGCGACCACCGGTGGCACGTCTCGACGACCGGCATCGCCGGCTGACGCTTGGCGGCGGCTTCGGCTGGCTCGCGCGCTCGCTTCGGCCTCGCCTGCGACAATCTCTCTCGGTCGCACGTCGTCACCGCCGACGGCCGGCTTCGTCACCGCCAGCGCCGACGAGCACCCAGACCTCTTCTGGGCGCTCCGCGGCGGCGGCGGCAACTTCGGCGTCGTCACCTCCTTCGAGTTCCGGCTGCATCCGGTCGGCCCAACGTCCTCGGCGGGCTCGTCATCCATCCGCTCGAGCGCGGCGCGCGAGGTGCTCCCGCTTCTACCGCGACGTTCGCTCCCACGCGCCCGATGCCCTGACCGTCATGCCTGGCCTGTTGACCGTCGCCCGAAGGCGACCGCTGGCCGCGCTCGTTCCCGTCTACTCGGGCCCGACTCGCCGAGAGTGAGGCGGCCCTGCGCGCCGCTGCGGCGTTCGGCGCGCCGTTGCAGACCTGGTCGGCCCGATGCCGTATCCGGCTCTGCAAATGATTGTTCGATCCCAGCTTCCCCGAGCGGACGGCGCAACTACTGGAAGTCTAGCTTCTCGACGACCTCGACGACGCGGCGATCGACATCGCTGGTCGAGCACTTCGCGCTGCCCCGTCTCCGCTGACGTGATTGCCTACGAGCACCTCGGGGGGCCGCCAGTCGCGTTGCGCCGGACGAGACCGCGTTCCGCTCAGCGCGGGCGCTCTACAACCTGTTCATCACCACTGCCTGGGACGATCCCGGCTCACGACGAGCAACATCTCGCTGACGCGCGAGTTCTGGCGGCGATGCAACCCTTCGCACAGCCGTCTACGTCAACTTCTCGCGACGTGCGACGAGGCAGCCCGCGTCCGCGCCGCCTACGGCGACCAATTACGACCGGCTCGTCGCGTTCTAAGCGCAATACGACCCGACCAACCTCTTCCGCATCAATCACAACATCAAGCCGCAAACACCTCCATCACTCAACTCACACCACCACCCCCTCCCCACCCCCCGGCGACGATGGTACGACGCGCTCGGACGATCTGGAACGCATGATCGACCGGAAGCCGGCCCTGATCGCGCGGTGCGTGGATGCCGGCGAAGTTATCGCGCTCGTCAACGCTGCCCGTAAATCGGGCGTGTTGCTGTCGATTCACGGTGGCGGCCACAATATCGCCGGCAACGCTGTCGCAGACGGCGGGTTGATGCTCGATCTGTCGTTGATGAAGGGGATCGATGTCGATCCTGAGGCGAGAACGGTGCGCGCCGAGGCCGGCGTCCTCTGGAGTGAGTTCGACGCCGCGACCCAGGTGTATGGACTTGCGACGACCGGCGGCGCGGTCTCGACGACCGGTATCGCTGGGCTGACCCTCGGTGGCGGCTGGGGATTCTTGATTCGTCGCTTCGGTCTCGCCTGCGACAATCTGCTCTCGGTCGAGATCGTCACCGCCGATGGCCGGCTGCGGACGGCGAGCGAGCACGAGAACGCGGACCTCTTCTGGGGTGTGCGCGGAGGTGGTGGCAACTTCGGCGTCGTCACGTCGTTTACTTACCGGCTGCACCCGGTTGGCCCGACCGTCCTCGGCGGGATGGTGATCCACCCGATCGAGCGCGCCCGCGAGGTGCTGCAGTTCTACCGCGACTTCTGCTCTACCGCGCCGGACGAGGCGACGGTCATCCCGGGCATGATCACCGGTCCGGATGGGAACCGGATCATTGTCCTTATCGGCTGCTATTCCGGCGATCTCGATGAGGGAGAGCGTGTGTTCGCGCCGCTGCGCGGCTTTGGTTCGCCGGTCGCCGACCTGTTCGGACCGATGCCGTACACCAGCCTCCAGCAGTTGTTCGACCCGGCTTACCCGGCAGGGCGGCGCAATTACTGGAAGTCGAACTTCATGGACGAGATCAGCGACGATGCCATCGACACGATGGTCGACTGGTTCGAGAAGGTGCCATCCCCTTTCGCGGCGATCGAGATCGAGCAGTTCGGCGGTGCCGCCTCGTCGGGTCAGCCCGGACGCGACCTCCTTCAGCGAGCGCGGCGCAGCCTGGAACTTCGTTGTTACCAACGCCTGGACCGATCCGGCCGAGGACGAGCGTCAGATCGGCTGGAACCGGGGACTCTGGCAGGCGATGCAGCCGTTCGTGCGCCAGACCGCCTACGTCAACTACCTGAGTGAGGGTGAGCAAGATCGGGTCGAGACCTCCTATGGCGACCGCTACGAGCGGCTGGTCGCGCTCAAGACGAATACGACCCGACTAACCTGTTCCGGATGAACCAGAACATCAAGCCCGCTTCGCAATAGGCCAGGCAGCGTAAGCAGGACCGAGTCGCTGAGGCTTCCGTGCCCTGGCGACTCGGTCCTCGCGTTTCCGGTGACACGTTTATTGGCCTCCTAACCGTCAGGGCTTATGCGCGAGTGAAGAATCCAGTCCAAAGCGGCATGCTCACCCGCGTGACTGGCGTGTCTGACACGCTGGCAGCACGCACTTCGAGGCCGACAGCATGTTCAATGACGGTTTCGCACGGCCGCTGGAAGCGATTTCACCCATTTCGGAGGCGTGACGGCCACTCGCGCATAAGCCCTCTCCTAACCGTTCGGGCAGGTTGACACCTGCAATATCCTTCGGTCATCATACTGTTCGGATCACCGAAGTATTTGTTTGCCGAAGGGAATCGAGTGCGCGACGACGAGATCATCCACCGATCGATGGAGTTGGTGCCGGAGATTGCCCGGCGGATGCACGCCACCTTTACGGGGCATCCGATCGTCGAGGGGCGTCCGATCGCGCAGATCAAGCTGATGGGGATGCTCTACCGGACCGGCCGCAGCACGGTTGGTGAGGTGGCAGCCGGCCTCGGTGTGACGATGCCGACCGCGTCGGAGCAGATTGATCGGCTGGTTGAAGAAGGGTTTCTCGTCCGTGAGGTGAATCCCGCAGACCGCCGCCAGGTGCTGGTGGACCTGACGCCGAAGGCTCGAACGTTTGCGCGCGAGATTCATGAACTGCGCGTGCGCCAACTCCGCGCCGCGCTCGACCGGCTCGATCCGGACGACCGGCCGGCGTTCCTTCGATCTCTCGAAGCACTCGTCGCGGCACTCCGCCTTAGTCCCGACGAGTTGCCGGCATTGCCGGAGGATTTGCCACTCATCGTCGAGGGTCGTGCCGAGTGTAAGTCACCTCGTTAGGAATCACGTCCGCCGCCACGAAGAACGGAAGTCGAGGGTATTTGGCCGTGCGCGACGCAGCCACGGCTCGGGAAGGTATTCGCATGGCGAGGAATGTGAACAGTGCTGTTCAGGGGATCCGTCCAGGTGACGACGCTTTGATGCGACAGGGCGGCAGCCAGAACCCGTGGCTGGTGCTGATCGTCCTCTGCGCGGCGATCTTCATGCTGCTGCTGGACACGACGATCGTCAACGTCGCCCAACGCCAGATTCAGATCGGCCTCGGCGCCGATCTGTCCGAGATCCAGTGGGTGCTCGACTCATACATTCTGACCTACGCCGTCCTGCTGCTGGCCCTTGGCCGGATGGGCGACATCTTCGGCCGCAAGCGACTCTTCGTCATCGGGATGTCGCTGTTTACCGTCGCGTCGGCATTGTGTGGCGTGGCCGGATGGCTGGGCGACTTCGTCGGGATCTCCGGCATCAACGCGCTGATCATCGCGCGGGTGCTGCAAGGGCTGGGCGGTGCGTTCATGATGCCGCAGACGCTCTCGCTGATCACGGTTGTCTTCCCGGCCGAGAAGCGTGGCGCGGCGATGGGCGTCTGGGGCGGCATCGTCGCGCTCGGCGCCGTCGTCGGGCCGATCGTCGGCGGGCTGATCGTGACGAACTATGACTGGGAGTGGGTCTTCCTGATCAACATCCCGGTCGGCATCATTGCCGTCCTCGCGACGCTGGCGATCGTGCCGGAATCGGTCGATCCGCTGGCCAGCCGCAACATCGATTGGGTCGGCGTCTTCCTCTCCGGCTTCGGCATCTTCGGGATCGTCTTCGCGCTGATCGAGGGCAACAACTGGGGCTGGACCGATCCCGCCATCGTCGGCCTCTTCCTGGGAGGGCTGGTGCTGCTGGCCGTCTTCGCCTGGTGGGAGAGCCGCGTGCCGGACCCGATCATGAAGATCGAACTCTTCCGGCTGCGGAACTTCTGGGTCGGCAACATCATCGCCTTCGTCGTCGCCTTCGGGATGCTCGGCATCTTCTTCCCGATGACGCTCTTCCTCCAGGGCGTGCTCGGCATGACGCCGATCCGGGCTGGCCTGACGATGTTGCCGATGTCACTGATGATCATGGTCGCCGCGCCGCTCTCCGGCCGGCTGACCGACAAGGTCGGCGCGCGCTGGATCCTGGCCGGCGGCCTGTCGCTGATGACGATCGGCATCCTGTTCATCATCGCGCGCATCGACCTCGAGACCGACTGGCAGTCGCTGGCTCCGGCCCTGATCGTGACCGGGCTGGGGATGGGGATGACCTTCGCTCCGATGACGGCGGCCGCCATGCGCGAGGTGCCGCCACGGATCGCCGGCAGCGCATCGGGCATCCTCAACACGACCCGCAACGTCGGCCAGGTGCTCGGCATCGCCGTCCTCGGCTCATTGTTGCAGGCGCAGGTCGCCTCCCACGCTCGCGAGGAACTGGAAAGCGTGCCGCTCGACGCGAGTGTCCGCGACCAGATTGTGGAATTGGCCAAGGGCAGCCGCTTTGAGGAGATCGCTGGTGTGATCCCTCAGGCGCAGGCCGATCTTGTGCCTGCCGTCTTCAGCGCGATCCAGAACGCATACGTCGATAGCCTCCACATCACGTTCCTGGTTGGCGCCGCAGCCTGCCTGGTTGGCGCAGTTTCGGCCCTCGCGATCCGTGACATCAAGGCTCCGACAGCAGAGCGGCACCGCGAGGCGCTGGAGCAGGCGACGGTGCCGGGAGCGGATTGAGAACGACGGGACGCGGAGGTAGCACATCTCGCGTCCCGCGTCCGACACTCGATGTCCCGGTAGAATCATGACCAGAGGAGAGGCATGACCGAGCCATCAGCACCAGAACCACCACGACGCAAGCGGTCCCGGTTGCCGAGGGGCCTGGCGGCCTTCAAGCACCGCAATTATCGACTGTTCTACGTCGGGCAACTCATCTCGGTCACCGGGACCTGGATGCAGACGCTGGCGCAGTCGTGGCTCGTCTTGTCGCTGACCTCGTCGGCCTTCTTCCTCGGGCTGGTCTCGGTCTTTCAGTTCGCGCCGATGCTGGTGCTGGGGCTGTTCGCCGGTGTTGTCGCCGATCGGATGCCGAAGCGACGCTTGCTGGTCATCACCCAGGCGATCGCAGCCGTCCTGGCCGGAACGCTGGCGGTCCTGACCTTCACTGACACGATCCAGCTCTGGCAGGTTTACCTCCTCGGATTTCTGCTGGGCGTGAACAACGCCTTCGACATGCCGACGCGACAGGCATTCGTGGTTGAGATGGTTGGTAAGGACGACCTCCCGAATGCGATTGCGCTCAACTCGTCGCTGTTCAACGCGGCTCGGATCGTCGGCCCTGCTGTCGCCGGTGGGTTGCTGGCTGCCTTCGGCCCAGCCGTCTGCTTCGCTATCAATTCCGTCTCCTACGTCGCCGTCATCAGCGGACTGTTAATGATGCAGGTCGCGCCACTGGCCCGGGCGCAGGTGACCCAGCGGCGATTGGACCAGATCCGCGAAGGGCTTCGGTATGTGCGACGGACGCCTGAGATCCTGCGTCCTGTCGTGCTGGTCGGGTTCGTGGCGACGTTTGGAATGAACTTCAACATCTGGGTGCCGCTGCTGGCCAAGAACGACCTCGACGGCGGCGCGAGTGGCTTTGGGCTGCTGATGTCGTCGATGGGCGTCGGCTCGTTGATCGGCGCGTTGGCGCTGGCCTTCATGGTCTCGTCGGTCAAGCGTTGGATGTTGTTCAGCACGGCGGCAGCGCTGGGTGTTGGTAACCTCGTTCTGGCACTGATCGGCGCGATCCCATTAGCCATTCCGGTCGCGATGCTTGCCCTGGCCGCGATCGGTCTGTGTAGCACGACAACGATGGCGATGGCCAACACGACCGTCCAGTCGGCCGCGCCGGACGAATTGCGTGGCCGGATCATGAGTGTCTACACAACGGTCTTCACCGGGACGGCCCCCTTCGGAGCGCTGATCGCCAGCTCAATCGCCAACCGCTTCGGTACACCCGTCTCGATCATCGTCGGCGGGACCGTCACATTGCTGGCTGTCGTTGGTGTCCTCGTCACCGGCGGCGCGAAGCTGGCCGTTCGCGAGCACCTGCGTTTCCCGATCCGGCGGGTTTGACCGACCTCCTGTCGCACTGGTCGAAGTTGCGTGTTCCGTAGAAACAAATGATTGTTACCGTTTGTTGCTCGATGCGCTTACTGAGACCACATTAATACCGGTAATCATCAGATGATGTACGCTCGTATTGCTAATCGCTCTCGGAAGGCGTACTGTGGTCTGACCTCAGACACGCTGATCCCTGGCGCGCTCATTGATCCGGACTGGTCGCCAATGCGACAGGGGGAGTGAATCGCGAACCCGGCTGGGGCTGGCTGTAGCACAGCCGGACGGCGTGTGTCGCCCGGCATCGATGACAGGAGCGACCCATGTATACCGTTGTCCGTCAGTACGCCGCCGCTGGGGAACTGGGAGATCTGCTGGCAACGCGCAGCGACGAGGTGCGTGACCTGATTGGCGGCGTGCCTGGCTTCGTTGCTTACTATGCTGCTCGCGACGGTGACCAGCTCATGTCGATAACGGTCTGCAACGATCGAGCCGGGACCGATGAATCGAATCGAATCGCCGCAGCCTGGGTCAAGGAGAACCTTCCGGGCGCTACGATGAGTGCTCCCACCGTGAGTCAAGGCGAGGTATTCATCAACTTCACCTGATGCCGTTTAGGATGTTGGGTCAAATCGGCCAATGGTGTCGCATTGTAAGACACCATTGGCCGATGCCCGCGTATACGTGCTGGCACCCGTTTCGCAATCGATGTCGCTCAGCGACCGTGCTGATCTCGCCTGGTCGATGAGCGCGGAGGTATTCATGAGGATCACGCGCATCTATAGTGACTCCAGCGGCGAAACGCATTTCTCGGACGAGGAACTGACGTTCAGCGCGATCGACTTCGCGCCGCCGGCTCCACCGCTGCACGTGTCCGACTTCGTTCCAGCCACGCGGATCGGTTTCGTGCAGGAGCCGCCAGGGTGGTTTGGAGATGCGCATCCAACCCCGACCCGGCAATACGTCCTCATCCTGGCAGGCACGATTCATGCGTCCGTGAGCGACGGTAGTGAGCGAACATTCGCGCCTGGGAGTGTTGTCCTCCTCGAAGACACAGGTGGCGCCGGACATCGAACTTCGTTCATTGGCACGGATGACCTCTGCCTGGCTCTTGTGCAGGTTCCGGACGCCGGATAGTCCTGCCGCTCAATCCCTTTGCGAATCCAACTGGCGTGAGACCTGCGCCGGCTTGACCGTTAGCGCCCTGCTTCCTATTATTGTGGCATCGAACCAAGTGAAGACGTCGTGAAGGGGGTAGTCATGGACCCGATCGTCACGACCTTGTTTGGCACGGTCGCGTGGCAACTCGGCGGTGCGATGACTGCTGGCGATCGCTACGACCTGCGGTACTTTCCTGATGCTGCTGCGCTGATTGGCGGGATGCCGGCTGCCTTCGCGAACTGGCTGCTGGTTGACGATGGGCCGCAGGCGGACTGTCGTGCGCGTGATCTGGTCTCTGAAATCACGGTGCGTGACCTTCCAGGCATCCTGGTCGTGGCGGCTGCCGCAGTTGGCGTCGTCGCGCCTGTTGCGACTGAACTCGGTCTCGTCGATGCTGGAACGGCGCCGTGGATGGTCTGCCGGCCTGAACGGGGATCGATGGCCGAGCGTGGATTTCGGGTCGAACGCGTAACGACCGATGCGCAACTGAGTGCAGCCTACGCGCTGATGGTCGATGCATTTGCGCCATACGACTACACGCTCGATGTCTGGAACAACGTCTTTGGCGCGCACGTGTACAACCCGTCGCTGGCGAACCTGTTTCTTGCCTATCGCGACGACGAGCGGTTCAGCGCGGTGACGACGACCGGATCAGGTGAGACGATCGGCATCTGGAGCATGGCGACACCAATCGCGAAGCAGCGGCAGGGCGCTGGGCGCGCGGCGCTCGAACAAGCGATGGCGTGGCATCTCGACCGCGGAGCGACGACGTTCTACCTGATGGCCACCGATGAGGGAATCCGGCTGTACGAGCAGACCGGATACCGGACCGTGACCGAAACGCCGATCTGGCTGGTTGGTTCGGGTGGCCACGCGACACACTGAGTGCCAGCGGTACACGTTCGGTAGCATCCGAGATGGCACTGGAAGTGCGGCCCTTGATGCATCACACTACCGTGAACGATGGTGTCACGGCATGCAGGAGAGGGGACGACGGATGGCAGGGATCGCGATTCATGGTTTTGGACGGATTGGGCGCTCGACGCTGAAGGCGGCGTTGCGAGACGAGCGTTTCGTGCCGGTCTCGGTGTCCGACATTCGCGATACATCGACCTTCGCAGCCCTCTTCAAGGCTGATACGAACTATGGCCTCTGGCCGGAGGAGGTCAGCGCGCACGACACCGGGTTCGTGATCGGTGGCCGCGAGATTCAGTACGTGAACTCGATGGATGCGCTGCCCGACTGGTCGGCGCTGGGCGTCGATCTGGTGATCGACTGCACTGGCCGGGCCACGACGCGGAGAGGGCGCGCAGGCGCACCTCGACCGCGGCGCGAAGCGGGTGCTGGTCAGCGCGCCGAGCAAGTCGCTGGATGATTGCGATGCCGTCCTGCTGCCGGGTGTCAACCTCGACCAGTTCGACCCGGACGCGCACCAGATCATCAGCATGGCGAGCTGCACGACGAACTCGCTGGCAACCGTCGTCAAGATCCTGCAGGAACAATTCCAGTTGGAACGTGGTTTCTTCACGACCGTCCACGCCTACACCAACACGCAGGCGTTGACCGATCAGCCGATGAAAGATCGGCGCGACTCCTGGGCGGCGGCCGAGAACATCATCCCGTCCTCGTCCGGCGCGGCCAAGGCGCTGCAGTTCATCTGGCCGAATCTCAACATCACCGGCAAGGCTTACCGGGTGCCAACCCGCACCGGTAGCATCGCCGAGCTGAACGCGAACGTCGGACGCGCGACAACCGCCGACGAGCTTCGCGATGCCTTCCGGGAGGCCGCTCGTGGGCCGATGAAGGGTGTCATGGATGTCCTTGAGGAGGAATGGTCCTCGACCCGCATCATTGGCGACCCGCACGCGGCACTGGTCGATCTGCCGCTGATCCAGGTGCTGGACGGCACGCTGATCACGGTCGCCAGCTGGTACGACAACGAGATGGGCTACTCGACCCAACTGGCCGCGACGGCGGCGTACCTGACCTCGCGGTAACGACGCCACACCTCAACGCCACCACACGCCATTGCCCGGACGACTCACCAACTCGTCCGGGCGGTGGGCGACGGGGAGGCGCCGGCTCTCGTCGTCAACGGTCAACCGGTGTTGATCGACTCGGTCGTCGCCCGGGCAGCGCTCGCGCTGCGAGTTTTTCGGGATATCCCGATCCGTATCAAGGCGGCGTAACCGGATGGTTGCGCTCTTGCGGGAATCCTGTCTTGAGTGTGACGGACTCCCTCGATGACGAATCTCAAACGCCTGCGGGAGAAAGGAACTGTTTTGTGATTGAGGTGCGTGACCTCTCAAAGCACTTTGGTGATGTGAAGGCGGTTGACGGGCTGACGTTCGACATCAAGCCCGGTATCGTGACCGGCTTCCTCGGCCCGAACGGCGCTGGGAAGTCGACGACGATGCGGATGATCCTCGGCCTCGACAACCCGACATCGGGGTCGGTGACGGTCAACGGCAGATCCTACCGCGACCTGCCGGCGCCAATGTACGAGGTCGGCGCGCTGCTGGACGCCAAGGCCGTCTTCGGCCGCCGCTCGGCCTTCAAGCACCTGCAATGGCTGGCGCAGGCTGGCGGTATCCCCAGGAGCCGAATCGACGAGGTGCTCGACATCGTCGGCCTCAGCAGCGTCGCCGAGAAGAGCATAGACGGGTTCTCGCTCGGTATGTACCAACGGCTGGGGATTGCCGGCGCGTTGCTCGGCGACCCGGAGATCCTGCTCTTCGACGAGCCGGTCAACGGCCTCGACCCGGAGGGCATCGTCTGGATCAGGACGCTGATGCGGCGGCTGGCCTCCGAAGGCCGGACGATCTTCGTCTCCAGCCACCTGATGAACGAGATGGAAGAGACAGCCGATCACCTGATCGTGATCGGGCGCGGGCGGCTAATTGCCGATACGAGCATCTCGGAGTTCATTCAGCTCAGCACGCTCAACCACGTCCGGGTCGTCTCGCCGCAGGCGTCAGAGCTTGCGCCGCGCCTCGATGCCGCCGGCGCGAGCATTACCGTCGCTGATGACGGTGCATTGATCGTGACCGGTATCGAAGCGGCCCAGATTGGCGACATCGCCGCCTCGCACGGGTTGCGGCTCCACGAGCTCTCGCCGCAACGCGCCCGTCTCGAAGCCGCATTCATGGAGCGGACGCGCGACAGTGTCGAGTATCACGCCGGTGCGGACGAATCGGTCGCCGCGATCTTCGCTGACCCGACACATGCCACGACTGAACAGGAGGCTCGCTGAGATGGCAGCATCCGCAGCAACGCTCGACCGCTCCACGACCCGCAAGCGTCCGACCGTGGGATTTGGCGCGACCCTTGCCTCGGAGTGGACCAAGCTGGTCTCGACGCGCTCGACCTATCTGCTGGTCGGACTCGCCATCGTACTCTCGATCGGGCTGACTGCACTCGCGTCAGTGGCGATTGGCTCAACCTGGAGTGGCTGGTCAGCGTCCGACAGGGAATCGTTCGAGCCAATCACCTTCTCGTTCTCCGGGCTGATCGTCGGCGGCATCCTGATAACGATCCTCGGTGTGCTCGTCGTTTCGTCAGAGTACTCCAGCGGCATGATTCGTCAGACGCTGACGGTCACGCCACGACGTGGACGGTTGCTGGCAGCCAAGGCACTGATCATCAGCCTCGTCTCGATCGTCGTCACCCTGATCGCGACGACTGGCTCGGTCCTGGTCGGCCAGGTGGTCTTCAGCGCGTTCGACATGCCGACGGCGTCAGTGACGGACTGGGATGCCATTCGTGCAATCGGCGCGTCCTCGCTGACATCGCCGCTCTTTCCACTCATCGGCGCGACGTTCGCGTTCATCTTCCGCAGCACCGCAGCGCCGATCACGTTCGTCCTGCTGCTGTTGTTCGCGCCGTCGATGTTCGGGCCGCTCTTCCCGCGCTGGTGGCAGGAGAACATCCTCAGCCTGCTGCCGGGTTCGGCGACCGACAGCCTCGCGATCGCCCACCTGGTGGACTCGCGGATGTACCTCGACCCGATCCCGGCCGTGGCGGTCGTCATCGGCTGGCTGGTCATCACGATTGGCGCCGCCTATGTCACACTGACGCGACGGGACGCCTGACGACGACGGCGTGACACGGAGGGCCGCGATGCAGAGCTACTGGGAGGGGTCGATCGTCCGGCTCCGTGCCGTCGAGCCGGGCGACTGGGAGATCCACCACGAGTGGGACCAGGACAACGAGATGCAGCGCTGGCTCGACCGTGTCCACATCCCGCGCTCGCGGGAAGGCACTCGCCGCTGGGCCGAGCAGCAGGCGATCCGCGAACCGGAGAACGACACGTTCCACTTCGAGGTCGAGACGTTGTCCGGCGAACTGGTCGGTTCGGTCAACGCCCATGACTGCGACCGGAGGACCGGCACGTTCGAGGTCGGCATCGCGATCCGGTCCGAGCATCAGCGGAAGGGCTATGCGCGGGAGGCGATTGCGCTGCTCTTGCGCTACTACTTTCACGAGCTGCGCTACCAGAAGGTGAATGCCTACATCGTCGATGTCAACGATCCATCGCTGCGCCTCTTCGAACGCCTCGGCTTCCAGCAGGAAGGGCGCCTGCGTCGCCTCGTCTACACCGGTGGGCGTCACTACGACTACGTCGCCTACGGCATGACAATCGAAGAGTTCGACGCCAGCGGCCTGATCGAGCGGTTCGGAAATGACAGCGAATGAACCCGCACGATCGGTTCGTTCTGGGGATCGGCGGTGCTGTTGGGATCGAGACCATGGCGGATGCTATCGATCTCGATATCTGTGGCAACATGCTCCGCGACACAATCGCACCGCGTTTGTCGGGTCAGGTTAAACGCATCTTGCAGTGTCGGTGTCGACTCCAGGGAGTGACGAACGACTATTGATCGTGGCGGCGTCAATGGCCGTCGAGTGTCGTGGCAGGGGAGGACAATCGTGCGCAAGCTGGTCGTTTCCGAGTTCGTGTCGCTGGATGGTGTGATGCAGGCGCCGGGCGGCGCGGATGAAGATACCGATGGCGGCTTCGCCCACGGCGGCTGGACGCACCCATACTGGCACGACGACATCGGCGCATACTTTGACGAATCGATTTCCCAGGCTGATGCGTTTCTCCTGGGGCGCAAGACCTGGGAGATCCACGGCGGCGCGTTCGAGACGATGGAGGGTGAAGAGTTCGTCGACAGACTGAACGCCATGCCGAAGTACGTTGTCTCGACCACGCTGACCGACGCGTCCGCCTGGCGCAACTCGACCCTGATCAAGGACAACGTCGTCGAAGAAGTTCGCGCGCTGAAGGAGCAGCCAGGCAAGAACATCTACGTCGACGGCAGCAGTGTGCTGGTTCATACCCTGGCGAAGCACGATCTGGTCGATGAATACAGCCTGCTGGTCTACCCGGTCGTCCTCGGCAGTGGCAAGAAGGTCTTTCCCGACGGGGAGCGGGTCAATCTGCGGCTGGTCGAGTCACGACCGTTTCCATCGGGCGTCGTACTGATGCGCTACCTGCCGGACCGGCCCGAGTAGCCGAAGCGCGATGCGGCTTCGTCTGAATTACAGTGCGAGTTTCACGTTCGGCATCAGCATGGCAGTGAGGGGCAGGGAGCATGGCACGACATCCGTGGGTCGCGAAGGCTGATGAGGGCATTCGCTTCGGCGTTCAGGTCGCGGCGATGCGGCGGCGGACGACGCAGCTCGACGTCACGCTGCACGACGATCCGCTGGCGGTCCTGATCGAGGCGGGCAGGCTGATAGATTCACTGGGTTATGACGGATTGTTCCTCCACGATCACCCGTCGTTCAGCCCGGACCCGTTCACCGGGCTGGCCGCGCTGGCGGTCTCGACCGAACGGGTGATGCTCGGCTCGGTCGTCGTCTGCGAGCCGTATCGGCACCCGACGCTCGTCGCGCGGATGTCAACTGACATCGACAATCTCAGCAAGGGGCGGTTCATGCTCGGCCTCGGGATCGGCTGGGCCGTCCCGGAGTTCGCGGCGCTCGGCAAACCGTTCGAGAGCGTCAAGGTCCGCCAGGCGAAGCTGGCCGAAGCGGTTG
The DNA here is from genome assembly GCA_963763325.1 of uncultured Chloroflexia bacterium. Lineage (GTDB taxonomy): Bacteria > Chloroflexota > Chloroflexia > Thermomicrobiales > CFX8 > JBBECJ01. The sequence continues at coordinate 51,814 of CAVXOL010000002.1, read as the reverse complement.
AGGTCGTCCAGGGTCTCTGGAGTGGTGAGCCGTTTTCGTATGGTGGCAAGCATTACGCGATTGAGGATGTCCGGATCGACCCACGGCCAATCCAGCAGCCAGTCCCGCCGCTGATGATCGCCGGTGGCGGCGAGCAGGTGACGTTGCGGCAGGTCGCGCGCTACGCCGACGCCTGCAACTTTGGCGACCTCTTCCAGCCGGAGAGCCCCTTCACCCGCGACCTGATGGAGGGCAAGTCACAGATTCGCGCACGGCTTGAGGTGCTCAAACGCCATTGCGAGGCAGCCGGTCGACCGTATGACGAGGTTCTGCGGACCCACTTCGTTCCGTGGCTGATGGTCGCGCCGACTGAGGCCGAGGTTCGCGACAAATTCCGCCGCTCCTTCGGTGATGAGATGCCGCCGACCGCGCGTGGCGTCGTCCTCGGAACGCCAGAGCAGATCACCGAGTACTACCAGGCACGAGCCGACGCCGGGATGCAGTACTTCGTCTACCAGCTGCTCGACGGAAAAGACCACGAGACGATCCGGCTGGTGGCTGAAGAGGTCATGCCGAACGTTCATTAGTGCCGAGTGCCGAGTGGCTGGGATGCGACGTATGCGGAGGCTGCGATGAGCGTGCTCTTCTACAAGGTCGTCTACCGCCTCGGCTTCACGCCCTGGGAGCGGCTCGAAACGCTCCCGGCCGCGCGGCAGATCACGGCCATGATCGACCGCGAGCAGGAGGGCCGCCAGCCGCCCTACGGTACGGCGCTGGACATCGGCTGCGGAACCGGCGTCTGGTCGGTCCGGTTGGCGAAACGGGGTTGGCAGGTAACCGGTATCGATATTGTCGCAAAGGCGATCCAGGCAGCCGGCAAGCGAGCAGCCGATGCCGGGGTCGACGTTCGGTTCATCCGGGGCGACATCACGACGATGCAGCCCGCCGATGTTGGCTCGGGGTTCCGGCTGCTGCTGGACTTTGGAACCGTCCACGGGCTGGACCCAGCGCACCGAGCGGCAGTTGGAGCGTTTGTGAACGCCGTTGCCGCTCCGGACGCCACACTGCTGATGTATGCGCTAGCTCCACGCAAGCGAGGCATGTTGCCGAGCGGCGCCGATCGCGCCGAACTCGAAGCGATCTACCCAGGCTGGAAAGTCGTCGAAGAACTGCCGTTCGATCCATCCGGACTGCCGGAATCGACACAGAAGGACGATCCGCGCTGGTACAGGCTGCGGCGCGGGTAGCGAGTGTGCCGCTGGTGGCGTAGGTCCGTAACTGGCCCCTGCCGGTGACGTGCAAGCGCGGTGCCACGTTGGCGAATCAGCTGCCGCGGAGTCAGTCCGGATACCGCCCAGGCGCGCGCGATCAGGCTGATGGAGCCGTCGGCTGCGATCGGCAGGCTGGCGCGCAGCCGTTCGCGGAGCGCGGCTCGGTGCTCATCGCTGAGCGACATCGCGTAGCTGGGCGCCGGTCCCTGACCGCCGAGGAACGGTGACCAGTAGTCGTCGAAGTCGCGGAACACGGTTGGGATATCAATCGCCCGGACCTGCACATCGGACAGTCCTACGTCGGTAAAGAGTCGTTCCAGCGGTTCCGGATGGCAGATCGGGAAGCGTCGGCCCTCGTCCAGGTCGCTAGCGGCGGGATCGAGGGCAACTGCGGCGTCCCAGAAATACCGCATCAACTGCATTTCACCAGCGTAGTCCCAGACGTAGACGGCGACGACACCGCCGGGGCGAGTCACGCGTGCCATCTCCGCCAGCCCGCGACCTGGGTCGGGCAGGAAGTTCAGTACCAGCCCGGAGACGCTGGCGTCGAAGTGGTCGTCGGGAAACGGTAACGCCAGCGCGTCTGCCTGCATGAACTCGGCGCGGTCGTCTGGAATCTGCTCGCGAGCGTAGGTCGCGAAGGCTTCCGAGGCATCGATGCCGGTGACGGTCCCTGGCTGGGCGGTGGCAAGGATCGCCGCGCTGAGTGCGCCAGTGCCGCAGCCGACATCCAGCCAGCGGCTCCACGCCGGGATCGCAAGCCATGTCAGAAACTCACGGGCAACGGCCCGGCTCCAACGGCCGACGTATGGTTCGTACGCGGCGCCCACCGCCCAGATGCTCATCGGGTGTACCGCCTGCTCACCGCGCGACGGCGATGCCATTTACTTAAAGCTCGGTTCCGCCTCGCGGGCTCATGATAGCAGCGCGGGTGTCGAGCCGGGCGTGTCTATCTTTCCAGTTTCAGTTTCGGCAGCACATCGTTTCCGAACGCCTCGATGAACTCACGCTGGTTGCGGCCGACGTTGTGGAGCATCAGACCGGCGAGGTCGTGCTCGAGGTCCCGCTGGAGCCATTCGACGTGTTGTCGCAGGTCGGTGGAGATGCGGACACCACCGTCCATGTCCTCGGGACGGACGAACTTGGCAGCCGCCTCGAACTGGTGTGGCAGTCGCAGGTCGGCTAGGACCTTGCTGTCCTGAGCAGTCGTTCTCCACTGGTCCCAGGCGTTCTGACGGGCCCGACCCTCGTCCGGGTGCCACGAGAGGTGGATCTGGAGGTAGACCGGCTTGTTCCGGCCACCGTTGTCGCGGAAGGCATCGATCACGTCACGGTCCTTGCCGTCCGGTTGGTTGATCGTGATGAGTGCGTCGGCCCAGCCACCCATCCAGCTGGCAGTCTCGACCGACAGCGCGGCACCAACGACCAGTGGAGGTTCGGGTGGGAGCGTGTAGAGTTGCGCTTCGTCAACCCTCACACGGCCATCGTGGGTGACCAGCTCGCCGGCCCAGAGCGCGCGCATGATATCGACGCATTCGCGCAGCCGCGCGTTGCGCTCGGACTTGATCGGCCAGTGCTCGCCGGTGATGTGCTCGTTCATCGCCTCGCCGCTGCCGACAGCAATCCAGAAGCGGCCGGGGAACATCTCGACCAGCGTCGCGACAGCCTGGGCGATGATGGCCGGGTGGTAGCGGTAGCCCGGCGCGTTGACGACGCCGAAGGGCAGGCTCGTCCTCGCCAGCGCCGCGCCGAGCCACGACCAGGCGAAGCCGGACTCGCCCTGTGACTCGCTCCAGGGCAGGAAGTGGTCCGAGCACATCGCCGCCGTAAAACCGGCCTGCTCGGCGAACTGAACGTATTCCAGCAGCTCACTCGGTGGGAACTGCTCGTGCGACGCGTGGTAGCCAATCAGTGTCAATGTGTCCTCCGTCGTTCGTCATCTGCCTGGTCAGTCAGGCGCACGCGACGTGCCAGTGTGGGCATCCTCTCCGGGTCATGTCTTATTGCACCTGCTTGACCGCACCCACCGTCTCGGCGAAGATGCCATCGCTGTGGCGCGCTGGGGTGGCGCGCCCGACCGTGCGATCGAGAAATGAATCAGCGCCCGGTATCGGAATCCAGATATGACGGCTCGTCCAGGCGAGCCGGTCGTTGCGTTGTGCGCATGCGGAAGGAATCGGTAGTTAACGATGCGGGTTGGTCGGGGTTTGATGCTCGTCGTCCTGCTTATGGTGTCGCTGGTCTCGGTTGGCGGGGCCGTCGCTGAGCGGCAGCCGCTGGCGCACGACCCTGACGACCCGCCAGTCATCGTTCTTGAGCCAGTCATGCGCGGGCTGTTCGGGCCGGTCTTTGTCACCCACGCCGGAGATGGCAGCGGGCGACTGTTCGTCGTCGAGCGGGGTGGCGCGATCCGTGTCGCGCGCAACGGCGATCGGCTGCCGGAGCCGTTTCTCGACCTGCATGGCGTCTCCTACACCGATGGCGACAAGCAGGGGCTGCTGGGGATGGCGTTCCATCCCGACTATGCTGAGAACGGCTACGTCTTCGTGGCATTCACTGATAGCGATGGCACAAACATCGTCAACCGCTACCAGCGATCGACCGACAACCCGGACACAGCCGATCCGCAGAGCGCGACGACGATCCTGGCGATCACCGACCGGCTGGCCGACCACAACCTCGGGATGCTGGCCTTTGGGCCGGATGGCTACCTCTACATGAGCATCGGCGACGAGGGCACGAGCGAGGTCGGTGATCCATACGGCCACGCCCAGAATCTCTCGACGCTGTTCGGGGCCGTCTTGCGAATTGATGTCGACAGCGCCGAGCCATATGCGATTCCGCCCGATAACCCGTTCGTCGGCGTTGAAGGTGCCCGAGAGGAGATCTGGGCGATCGGCCTGCGTAGCCCGTGGCGCTTCTCGTTCGATCGCCTGACGGGCGATCTGTTCCTCACCGATGTCGGCCAGAGCGGATACGAGGAAGTCAACTTCCAGCCGGCCGACAGCCCCGGCGGCGAGAACTACGGCTGGAGCATCCTGGAAGGACCGCACTGCTATCCGACTGGTGAGGTATGCGACACCGAGGGGCTGACGATGCCGGTCCACGCATATGACCACTCGGCCGGCTGCTCGATCACCGGCGGCTACGTCTACCGTGGTGTGGAATCGCCGTTGCTATTCGGCGACTATCTTTTCGCCGACTTCTGTAGTGGCCACATTTACACGCTCGCCCGTGGTGACGACGGCGAATGGGCCCACTCGTCGCTGCTCTCGACCAACCTGCTGATCTCTTCGTTCGGCGAGGACGAGGCCGGCGAGGTCTACGTCGCCGACATGCGAACCGGCAGCGTCTTCCGGATCGTCGCGCTGGAACAGGTTCCGGAGCCGGTCATCGAGGGCTTGTCCCGGACATCGGCCCTGGCTGGCGATGAGGGGTTCATCCTGCACGTAAATGGGCGCGGTTTCTTCCCAGAATCAGTCGTCGAGTGGGACGGATCGGCGCGGGAGACGACGTTCCTCGACAGCACGCAACTCACAGTTGAGATCAGCGCGGCGGATCTACGGCTGGCGGGCACACGGGATGTCCGTGTCGTTAATCCCGATCCGGGCGGGTCGTCGGCAGCCGAGTCGTTCGAGATCGCAACACCGGTCATTGGCGACCCGACTTTCACTCGGACCTGGCAGCGGACCGACGCGCCGGTCGCCAGCGGGGCAGTCGAGCGGACGTGGATGTGGGGGCCGGAACCGTTCATCGCGGCCTTCATGGAGGAGTACGCCCAAAGCGACGGCGGACAGCGGCTCGTCCAGTATTTCGACAAGTCCCGGATGGAGATCACGAGCCCCGAAGCGTTCGACGACGGCGTCTGGTACGTCACGAATGGATTGCTGGCACGCGAACTGATGACCGGTCTGCGTCAGGGCGGCGATGAACAGTTCACCGTCCTCAACCCGGCTGAGATCGGCGTCGCCGGTGATCCGAACGACGCCAACGCCCCGACCTACGCGACGTTCGGCTCATTGATGGACGAGCCAGCCGTTGCAACCGGCGCAACCGTGATGCAGACCGTCGCCCGCGGAAGCGCGATCGCAAGCGATCCATCCCTCGCCACCTACGGCGTGACGGCTGCGACGCTCGTTCCTGAGACCGGCCACACCGTCGCCTCGGTCTTCTGGGAGTTCATGCTCGCCGAAGGGATCGTCGCCGACGGCGAGACGTTGATCACCGACCGGCTCTTCCTCGACCCGTTCTACGCGACCGGCCTGCCGCTGACCGAGGCGTACTGGATAACTGTCGCCGTCTCCGGTCAGCCACGACTCGTCCTCGTTCAGGCGTTCGAGCGGCGTGTCATGACGTACACACCAGCCAACCCAACCGGCTGGCAGGTCGAGGCCGGAAACGTTGGACGGCACTACTACGAGTGGAGGTATGGGAGGTAGGGGCGTGTGACGCGGGACGTGTGACGCGGGACGTCGGGAGCCGCGTCACACGTCTCTTCTCTACGCGTCCGCAACCGATTGCTCGTCGCTGAGGACGAAGCGCAGGATTGCGGCGACGCCACCGAGTTGGTCGAGGGACTGAGCGGCTTCCGAGCGCGGGATGTCGTCACTGGCCTTGCGGATTGTAGCGTCGCCGTCGGTTTCGACCGGGACCGACGAGTGGACGATCTCAATGTCGGCGCCGGTCTGGACGGCCAGCCGGACGATCTCGTCCTCCAGCGCGACCTCGACGATCTGGTCAGTCTTGCCGCCGGCCGGGTGCTTTTTCGGTGGATTGCCGGCGCCGTAAACCGGCATTGTGTAGTCAGCCCATCCGGGGCCGTGGAAATCGTCGTTCATCACCAGCGTCATCACCTGGCCGGACTGAAGCGCGACGAGGACATCCTCGGCTCCGGCTGTTGCGTGGCCGCCCGGCCCCTGACCATCGTTGACACGCTGGACGGCCTCGAGCTCCTGTTGTCGTTCCGCCTCGGCCACCAATGGCAGGACCGCCTCCAGTAGCTCGTCAGTGCTGGCGCGAATATCGACCGGGGCGATGCCGACGATCCGCTCCCGGAGCGTCTGATGCAGGGCGTCGTTCAGGGCGCTGGTCATGCTCTCGTTACCGGCCAGGACGATCATCTCGACCGGGTTGTCGTCGATTGCCTTGCGGGCCTCCTCGGCGATCGCCCGTGCGAAGGCCTCTACCTTCTCCTCGGCACGATTCTGGAAGCGTTGCTGCGAGAAGCCGCCCTGCTGGTGGTGGCGTGGGTAGACGTTACCCTTGAGAGAGACTCCATGCTCGCGCGTTCCCTGGCTGAAGAACTGAATGGAGCCATTGTGCTGGTCAGCATGAATGACGGCGAAGCCGGCGTAGTCCTCGGCAATGCGCCCAAGCATCGTCAGCGCCGGTGTCGGGCCAACGACGACGCGCGTCTCAAGCGGAATGTTGAGCGAGAGCGCGTGGAAGACGTTGGTATTGAGGCAGGCGACGATAAAGACGCCATGCGCGGCTGGATCGACCTGACCGTCGAGCCAGCCCGCGATCCGCTCGATGTCTGCCGTCAGGCTGTCGTGCGCCAGCGTATGTGGCTCGTAATCGGCGATGATTTGTTCCATCTGCTCGGCGAAGACCTGACGGGCGTAGCGCGTGTGTGGCTGGCTGCCCTCCGGCCGCCAGTCAAGGCTGACGGTCAGGTAGGGCGCGTCAGTCGACGGCGGCGCTGCCGCCAGCCGGACCAGTGCCTTCCGCAGGTTCAGATCGTAAGGGGATTCGGTCTCGTCCTCGTGGATTTGTCTTACCGGATCAGTAGCCACGTCGTGTTCCTCCATCCACCTCGCTCCGTCGCGGGGCTCTGTCGTGCGAGTGCACGCCCGTTCGCTGATGTCTCGGCAAGGCGCATGCCGCGAACCCCTCCCCAACCGCCACCCTCTGAGTGGCGGTTGGGGAGGCGCTTCTCACTCCTCCGCGAGCAGGTTCATCGCGCCCATCAGCAGGCGGAGCGCCGTCGCCTGATCGACGTCTTGTGAGGTGTCATTCAGATTGGCGCTGATGACGAATGTCCGGCCGTCGGCGCGTTCCAGCAGCCAGTTGCCGTTCAGGACTCCCGGTTCGGAACCACCCTTGAAGCCGACCCACGGCCAGGTTTCGCCGTCCACCGGCACGCCTGGGTTGATCGAGAGGATGTCGCGAACCGGCTCGAGTCCGGTACGCGCTCCGGCAGTCGTGCAACCACATCAGCGCCTGGCAGAGGTCCTCGGCCGAGGCGAACCACTCGATCGTGTCGATGGAACGCGGGCTGGTCCAGTCGGCCATGTCCTCGACCGATAGCTCGGCGGCAGCGACCTCGTTCTCGAGGATTGCGCGCTGCTCGTCGTCTGTGCCGGCAATATAGGCGTCGACGACCTCCTGTGGCATGACCAGCTTGAGCGCGAACAGCTCGCGCGTCGTCAGCATTGGGACGTTCACACCCGGCTCTGCGTGGCCCATCTCGGCCTGGATGGCCTCGACGTTCTGGCGGCCCAACGCGCGTAGCAGGTGGTCGGTCGCCGTGTTGTCGCTGATCGAGATCATCAGCTCGGCGTAGTGCTGGAGCGTGAACGGCGTCCCGGCCGGCTCGTCCTGCATGATGCCGCTTGGCAGGCTCTTCCAGTCGTCGTTGATCTCCAGCTCGTCGTCCCAGGTGACCTCGCCTGCCTCGATCTTGCGGGCTAGCTCGCCGAGAACATAGAGCTTGAAGCCGGAACCGATCGCCAACCGTGTCTCGGGATTCAGCGCATGGACCGGAACGCATTCGCCATCCACGATCTCGGCCGCAAGGAAGTTCGCCTCCGATGCCAGCGCCGCGAACTGCGCGTCGAATTCTTCCCACGCCGCAAGTTCGATCGGCGTCGGCGCCGGCTGAAAGTTCAGGGCCGTCATCCGGTATGGCTCGGTCTCCTCGACCGCGACAACCATCAGAAGCTCTTCGCCGGCTGGCGCTGTCAGCAAGCCGACAGCTTCGTAGGCTGTCGGTGGCTCCCAGAACCCCTCGAACGTAAATGGCCCGCTGGCGGCCACCTGCTGGATCGCCGCGATCAACTGGTCGGCCGGAAGCTGTGCGAGGACGTCCGGGGTGAACGCTTCCTCGACCATTTCAGGTGTCAGCTCGGTTGCACCGCTGTTGACGACATCCAGGACCCAGGCAAAGCGTTCGCCGACAGGCGTGTCAGGGATGATGGTCTCAGCGACCGGCGACCCCTCGGGAGATGCCGCGGGAGATCCTGTCGACTCCGTGCCCGGCGATGATGTCGCGCCGGTGTTGGTCGGCGATGCAGCGGGCGATGTTGGTGAAGCAGATGCCGCAATCGTTGGGCTGCTCGACGACGCGGCAGTCGGCTCGTCGTCGTTGTCGCCGTTCATGCAGGCGGCGAGCATCGCCCCTAGCATGACCAGTAGCAACAGCGCGCGATATCTCATGAATTACCCCTGAACAGTTTACTGACCTGTTCCTCCGTCGATCGGTGAAAGCAGGCCACGTCCGTTCCTGTGCGTCCTCGGAGCGCCTGCGCATGTTCCGGTCCATCGGAGGCTGCTCAGCCTGCGGCTACCGGCGCTGTCTCGGGCACGCCGCGGGTCGCCCGCAGGTAACCGGCAAGGCTGACGACCGCGACGGCGGCAACGTTGGCGAGCGCGATCAGGTAGACGATTCCTTCGATGCTGTTGAAGTCGAAGGTGTCGGGGTATCGAATCAGCGCGAGACTCTGCAAGACGGCCAGCAGGAGAGCCGCAATTGCTCCGGAGCGGATGCGCAGGAAGTCGTTCTCCCAGGCGGCCTGAAGCGCGATGACGCCGAGACCGATCAGCCAGGCTCCAATTGCCCGTGAGGTGAGTTCTGTCAGCGGCCACGGCCAGATTCGCATCGCGTCAAGCGGCGCGATCATCAGCGCGCTCCCGGCGCCGAGCAGAACGATGCCCTGGATAACCGACATCACGCGCAGCCAGTCCGGCAGTGGGAACTGGCGCGGCTCATCAACGCCCGGCTCCTGCAACTGCATCCCGAGGACGATCATGAAGACCGGCGGCACGATCAGATAGATGCCGATCCATGCCCAGGCGATCCAGTTGTCGTGGAAGATGTCGCGGTGGATCATCGTCGCGATCGCCGTCAGGATCGTGAAGATCAGGACGGCCGGCACCGCCAGCCGCGCCCGAGACCACACCCGCTCTCTGGCCGACAGAATCTCCAGCGCGCAACTTGCCCAGAAGGCTGCGCCGAGGAAGGCCGCAGTCAACGGGTTGCCGATTGTCCAGGCGAAATACTCGTCGGTCTGTGATGAGAAAAGGAACAACGAGTTTCCCGCCCCTAGAACGAGTAGCCCCGCCACCAGCAGCAGCCAGCGCATGGCTGGAATCACTGGTCTGATTCGTGTCGTCTCGTGACGTACAGCAGCCATCGTCGTACCCTTCTGGTTCCGGTCATTCGCGTTATCTGGCGCTACTGTTCTACGCCGTTGAGTGAAGGCGCTGCCTCGTCCGAATCATCTACGGATCGCCCGGCCGCAATCGTGGGTACGGCCATTCGTCTCATTCCGCAATCGATACGGTAGAGGCGGACCGGGGCGCTGATGCCACGTAGTGTGACCTCGAACGGCTCGGCGTGCAGTCCCACGTCTTCGACAAGTTCTGGAGCGCTCTCAAATACGGCTGCCGTCGCGACGATCTGGCCGCCGAGGGCTTCGTGCTGGGCGCGGGCGGCCAGATTGACGGCGGCCCCGAAGTAATCAAGCCGGTCGTTGAGCGTAACAGCGTAGCACGGACCGGCATGGACGCCGATCTTCAGCAGGTTGGCAGGATCGGCAAAGTCGCCGGTATCAAGCGCGTGGATCGCCTGCTGGATCGCAATCGCGCCTTCCAGGGCCGACTCTCCGTCCGGAAAGGCTCCCATCACCGCATCGCCGATCGTCTTGATGACGGCTCCGCCGGCTCCCTCGATGGCTATGCGCAGAATTTCAAAGTGTTCGCCAACCAGCCGGAACGCGCGTCCCTCGCCGGCTCGCTCGTAGAGGGCGGTCGAGCCGGCCAGGTCGGTGAACAGCAGACCGACCCGTGTGATCGACAGCTCCACGCCGGCCGCCAGCGCCTCGACCGAGAAGAGCGCGCGAAAGGCTGGCAGCGTCATCAGCGTTCCAGGAGTCAGCGCGAGCTGCGCCCAGTGTCCATCATCGAGGACGGCTGTCAGGACATGTGGCGTCTGGTTCACGATCTGGATTGCGACGTTGCCGGCTGATAGTCCCACCTGTTCAGGCAGAATCACGGCCGGTTCGAACGCCAGTTCCGCATCAGTGGCGGTATGGACATCCGCGATCTCAATCCGCGCGACGCCCCGACTCTGTGGCGATCGGATCGTATACGGGCCAGGCCGGAGGTGTAGCCGCCAGTTTGCCTGCGCTCCTGGCTGGACGGTTGCCTGTGCCAGCCGGTGTGGCGTATCCATTGGGCTGCCGACGCAATAGGAGCCGACCTCCGCGCGACGGATCGACGGCGCTGGATAGAACCGCGCCTCGATTGCCTCATCGACGTTGGCCGAGAACGGCAGCCTGCAGGCGGGGCAATACCCTTCGCCGGCCAGGTTCCTGAGGTGGATCGCCTCCGCCTTCACGCCCCGGCACGACGGGCAGATCAGCTCCCAGCGCATCTCGAGGATGCCCGCCGTCGTTGCTCGCAGGAAGGCTTCGATCGTCTCGCGCTCGTTGGTTACCCCAGCGTCGTGCAAGCTCGATCGGCCGCATCCCGGCTACGTCCTCATCGCTCATCTCCAGCAGCCAGTTGGCCAGCCTGCCGGCCAGCGCGGGTGGGATGCTCTCGCGGGTGAGCCGGTCGATGATTCGCTCCGCAGTCACGCGGCCGGCCGGCATCCCGAACGTCAGCGGATTGACGAAGGGTCGCGCCGCCTGCCCGGCGAGGTAGGCGGCGATCGTCTCGTACTGCTGTTGCGAGCGACGCATCGCCCGGCGGGCGACGAGATGCCGGATGAACGGCGCGAAGATCGGATGGCGTGGTGTGAACTCACCGAAGACCCGAATCCGGGTGCGCTGTTCACCATTCAGGTTGTTTCGACCGCCTCCAGATCGGCGCCGCCGTGGAAGCGGGTGACAGGGCCACGCTGGTACTCTCGCAGGATGCTGTAGTGCCGTGGTCGCTCCCAGGCGAACGGATGCTCGCGCCAGCGCGCGTAGACGAGCCGTTTGCCAATCCGGTATTCGCCGGTGACGATCTCGCCACCCTCCGGACGCTCGACCCGCGTGAAGCTCGCCTTCGGCAGCCCGACGGCGCGGTCCATTCGCTGCGTATCGGCAACGTAGCGCCAGAGCTGTTCCGGCGAGTACGGGACAGTGACCGTGTTCTCGACAAGGATGGGACGACGCATTGCCGCAACGCTCCTCTCGGACGGCGCGGTCCGGTTCGGGAGTGGTTCGATGCGTTCAGTGTAGTACACCCCGAGAAACAGGATGGTGAGCAATACCAGCCAGTTCAGCGGCATCGTTTCAAATGTGCGACCAGGATCCTGCGGTACGATGCATCCAGCGGCGGTTCTCTACTCCCGCCCACCAGTTGCGTCTGACGTTGCGACGACGCCTCAACTGGTATGTTCCCGGACGACACTGGTTGTTGCGGCAGCAGGGACCGTCCATGTCGCGGTGTTTCGCTCCCGGCTGTCGCTCCCGCGTATGATCGCGACCAATCGAGAAAGGAGTTCAGATGAATTCAGGCAGTGCTCCAAGCATCTTGATGCTCGCTACCTTCGGCATGGAGATGGTCGAGTGCGGCGGCACACTGGCGAAACACGCCAGAGCCGGTGCGAAGGTGACCGTCGCGGTGGCGTTGCCGCGCGAGGAAGCCAAGGAGCAGATCCGGGCAGCAGCCGGCCATCTGGGCATCGAGGACGTGCGCTTCCTCGGCTGGCAATACGGAGACCTGCACGTCGATCGTGAGTCGAAGCGCGTCATCATGGCGTTGGTGCGTGACACCAGGCCCGACATCGTCATCTGCCAGGACCCTGAGCACGCCGCGCACGACCTCGACCCCGACCGGCGCGAGTTCATGCTGCTCTATGTCGAGGCGCTGGCCCTCGCTGGCCGCGATGTCGATATTCCCGAGTGCGGCGAGCCACACAATGTTGCCGCGGTCTACTTCATGACGCCCGACCACCCCAACTGCGTTGTCGAGGTCGTCGATGTCTATGGCCAGAAGGAAGCAGCCATGCGCGAGCTCGGCTTTCAATTGTCCTTCTCAGGTCAGTCGTTCCGCCGCGAGCACGCGCCCGAGCGGTTGCGCCTCGTGCTTGACGATCCCGCTGCTGACCAGCTCTCGGACGACGACCTCGGCTGGGCGCTCCACCGCCAGATCGACCGGGCAGCAGCGCTCTATCACGGACTCTACGGTCATAGTGGCGCCGTCATGGCCGAGCCGTATCGACGGATGACGCTCTTTCCATTCGAGACGCTGCCAGGCTGAGGTCTGGTCGAGCGGCTCGCAACACGGTCTTCGCACCGGACGGAACATCTGTCCCCTGTCGCGGCAGTCAACCAGAGATTCCGCCGGAGCCAGCCCTGACGAAGGTACGGGCAAAATGGCAATTGCGACGCAGATGTTCCGTCGCCGAACACTGAGTGAGAACAACCGGAGACGATAGGCATTACAATCGGCGCCGGCTTGTGACCGTTGAACAGGTAGGAAAGAAGGCTGGATGAAAATCGGGTACGCCCTGATGTTGGGGGAGCACGAGGAGACCGAGGCGCCGACACCATACACCGAGTTGCGCGCGATGGCGTTGCAGGCCGAGGAGGCCGGCTTCGATTCCGTCTGGGTTTACGACCACCTGCTGTATCGCTTTCCGGACCAGCCGACGCGCGGCATCTGGGAGGGCTGGACGCTGTTGTCGGCGCTGGCCGAAGCGACCAGCCGAGTCGAGCTCGGCACGATCGTGATGTGCACGGCCTGGCGCAACCCGGCCCTGCAGGCCAAGATGGCGATCACGGCCGACGAAGTCTCCGGCGGGCGGATCATCCTCGGCGTCGGCGCCGGTTGGCACCAGCCGGAGTTCGAGGCGTTCGGCTATGAGTTCAACCACCTGGCCAGCCGCTTCGAGGAGTCGATGCAGATCATCAACCCGCTCCTCAAGGAGGGCAAGGTCGACTTCACTGGCAAGTACTACAGCGCCCCGAACTGCGAGATGCGCCCGCGTGGGCCACGCCCCGGCGGTCCGCCGATCCTGATCGCGTCGAAGGGCGAGCGGATGCTGCGGCTGACGGCCCAGTACGCCGACCAGTGGAACACCGCCTGGCTCGGCCGGCCGACGATGCTGGCCGAACGGCGGGCCGCGCTCGAAACTGCCTGCGAGCAGGTTGGCCGCGATCCATCGACGCTGGAGGTGACAGTCGGCGTCACGACCGTCTTCCCTGACCTCGCGCCCGACAAGATGCCGGAAGAGATTGACCCCGACCGGGCCCTGGCCGGCACCGCCGAGGAGATGGCGGCTGTCTTCAAGGAGTACGAGGCAGCTAGGCGTCGGTCACATCATCCTCGTCAGCACCCCCGATACCGCCGAAGCCGTCGCGCGGCTCGGCGAAGCGGTTGCGGCCTACCAGGCGATGTGAGTGACGGCGGGATTCGGGAGTCGGAGATCGAGACGTCGGACGCGCGCTTCCGATCTCGGTTCCCGGCTCCCGATTCCCGATTTTCGCGCGTCGGGCTGCTGGGCGCGAACACGATCTCAGAGATCGGGAACGTCATCAGCGCTATCGCGATCCAGTGGTTCGTGCTCCAGACGACCGATAGCGCGTTGCGGGTCGGGCTAGTGGGGATCGTCACGCTGATCTCCTACGCGCTGGCAGGCGCGCTTGGCGGTTCGCTCGTCGATCGGGTTGGCTTCCGCGAGATGAGTATGCTGGCGGATTGAAGTGCACCCTTGAAAACTCTGTTACGAAACCGTGAAAGTCTGTCTCTGACAGATGAGTTGCGGTTGTTTCGAGCCTGAGACCCCTAAGTGTACGAACACTCAGTAGAGTAGGCGAGCGGTGTGACTTGTTGTCAACATCTTGTGGAGGGAAATGGCTTGCCATACCAGATGTAGTGGTGATAACATCTCGACAGGTGTCCGTACACGTGGTCGGTGACTGGCTGGCCAGGAGGCGGATGGTGTGGATTGGAGGTTACCATAATGCAGTTCGATATTGGAGAGATGCCAGGTATTGGCGTCTACGAAGCGATCTGTTTTCGGTGCAATCACCACTGGCGCGTCACGCTGGACAACACGACTGACCGGCTGCCACCCTGCGGGCACTGCGGCCCTGGTCAGATCATCAAGTATCAGCGCGTGCCAGCGTATGGGTTCCTCGGAACCTACTAGCCGTTAGTCCGGTGCCCTGGTGGGGGACAGGGTGCCGCCAACCATTAATACGTCTCGAAAGGATCACGTCCATGCCAGGCAAAAGAACGATCCGGATCCAGCGCACTGTCACCGTCAAGAGCACTGTGCGGTGGCAGCGCCGAGTCACCATCACACCCCAATACATCACGAGGCCATCGAGCTCCGTCCCAGCGATCGCTGCGCCATCGGTGCCGGCGATCACGTCCCGAACCGTTCGTCGGACACCGCTCTCATCAATCCCATCGCTGGTTCACGAACCGGTTCCTGACCGCGAGACCGGCGAAACCTACGACGTCTTTGTGGCGCACACCTGGGAAGACAAGGTGGAGTTCGCCGGTCCCCTGGCACATGCGCTTCGGTCGCACGGCCTGAAGGTCTGGTTCGACGAGTTCGAGCTGCGGGCGGGTGACAGCCTGCGCCGGAAGATCGATCGAGGTTATGGCTCAACCCTTGCAGGCCCAGACAGATAGCGGGCCATAGCAGGAAGCCACGAGGAGCCGGTGTGATCAAGCACAGTGACATAACAGAGCAGCGTGAGGCCGAGGTGCTGGTCGTTGGGGGAGGGCCGGCGGGATTGTCGGCGGCGCTCTACCTGGCGCGCTTTGACCGGAGCGTGATCATCTTCGATGCTGGGCAGGGGCGTTCGACCTGGCATCAGACGAACCACAACTACCTCGGCTTTCCGGGTGGTGTGGCTGCTCGCGATCTGCGTGAACTGGGTCGCCAGCAGCTCGGTGAATACCCGCAGGTGACCTGTCTCGACCGCAAGATCACCGAGGTGCGCCGAGATGGAGACTGGTTCGTCGCGGCGGGCCAGGCAGGGGAGTGGCGTGGGCGAGCGGTCATCATCGCGACCGGCGTCGTCGACCACTACCCGCACTTCGAGGGTTGGGACGAGTACGTCGGGCGCAGCATGTTCTGGTGCATCACCTGCGATGGATACGCGTGCAAGGACGAGCGGGTCGTTGTCGTCGGCAACCAGAACACAACCGCGTCGGAGGCGCTGCAGCTCCAGCGTTTTACGGACAAGCTGACCGTGCTGACCAACTCCAGCCGAATGCGACATCGACGAGCGGTTCCAGCAGCGGCTCGAAGCGTCCGGTATCCCACTGATCCACGATAAGATCGGCACTGTCCATGGAGAGGGAGGTTTCTTCCGTGAGATCCGGACCGACGGTGGCCGCACGATCGAGCTGGACCAGCTCTTCGCCGTCCAGGGGCAGACGCCGCAGACGGAATTGATCGACGGACTCGGAGTCGAGCTCAGCCCGCATGGGTACATCACGGTTGATACCGAGCAGAAGACGAATGTCCCAGGCGTCTATGCCGCAGGCGATGTGACCCGCCTCCACTCCCACCAGATCAGCACGGCCGTCCACGAAGGCGGCCAGGCGGCGAGTGCCGCCAATTACTACCTCTATCCGCCAGAATTGAAAGACGACTAGCGATCAGGAGATACTGGCGCGATGGCGGGGATCGTCCCTGCAGGATATGGACAGGGGCGAGATGACTACCCAGTTGACTGATGCGCTCGACCGGCGGCTCACGCCATTCGTCGAGCAGATGATGGCCCTGACCCGGATCCCAGGGATGGCAGTTGGCGTCGTCGCCGATGGCGCAATGGTCTACGCGCGCGGCTTCGGCGTCGCCAGCCTGGATGACCGGCGTCCGGTGACCCCCGAAACGCTCTTCCACATGGCGTCGGTCACCAAGCCGTTCGTCGCGACGGCGGTCATGCAACTGGTCGAGGATGGACTCGTCGCGCTCGATGACCCGGTCGTCCAGCACCTGCCGTACTTCGCAATGGCCGACGAGCGCACCGGCCAGATCACGATCCGGCAGATGCTCTCACATACTGGCGGGATGCCCGACGAAGAGGACTACGGCTGGGACCGCCCGGAGTACGACGAGGGCGCGCTGGAACGCTACGTCCGGTCGTTGGCCGATCGGGAACTGGCTGGCGACGCCTGGCGAGAGCTTCGCCTACTCGAACATCGCCTACGAGGTGCTAGGCGATCTGATCGCGAAGGCGCGGGGCGTGACGTTCGAGGAGGCTATCGCCGAGCGGATCCTGCGCCCGCTCGGGATGAACCAGAGCACGCTGCTCGTGCGCGAGACCGATCCCGCCTTGTTGAGCCGTGGCCATATCGTCGATGAGCACGGCGAGGCGAGAGTCAGCAGCGTCTTCCCGTACCACCGCGCCCACGCGCCAAGCTCGACGCTCTACTCGAATGTCAACGATATGTGCCGCTGGGCGCTGGCGAACCTCAACGGCGGCGAACTCGACGGCTCCCGCATCCTGTCGCGTGAGTCGTTGGAGGCGATGTGGACGCCGGGCCTGTCTGTCGATCCCGATTCGCACACGCGGGTTGGCCTGTCGTGGTTCATCGATGCCTATCGCGGCCGGAAGACGATCAAGCATGATGGCGAGGACACGGGCTTTCTCAGCCAGGTCATCATCGTCCCGGACGCTGGTCTGGCTGCGGTCGCGATGGCCAACGTGGACTTCGTCTACGAGCCGCAGTGGTACGTGACGATGGCGGCGCTTGAGATAGCGCTGGCGAGTTGACGGGAACGTATTCGTCGGTCGTTATGCCGGCTCGACGCTGAGTGCGTACTCGGCCAGACCGTAGTATGGGTCGAATGGTAGCCCCAGATCGAGGATCGCGATCTGACCGGCCTTGCGGCGGACGACTTCGGCGGCGGTTCCGAGAATGGCTGCCGACGCGATGGCCGCCCCGACCGAGGCCCATGCCCACGGCGTGATCTCATTGAACTTGTGATGCATGGCTGGCTCCTCATCAGGACGTTGTGTTGACCGCTGCCATTGACAAGCCGATTTGGCGATTCACGTCACGCCCAACTCCCTGTCGTCCTCCGCCCAAAGGGCACCCGGCAGCGAAGGACGACAGGGCAAACGTGCTTTAACTCGCCAGCGATGGCCGGCGCGTGTGCCAGTCGGTTGCTTGCTGGTAGGCGTGTGCGATTGCCAGGATCGTCGCCTCGCCGAACGCGCGCCCGGTGAGTTGGAGGGCGACTGGCAGTCCCGCCGGAGTGAACCCGCATGGGATCGAGACTGCCGGGTGGCCGGTCAGGTTGGCCAGGCCGGTGTGACCGATCTCGCCTTCGAGAACGTCCGTTTCGTCAGGTTCGGTGACGCGATAGCTGTCGAGCCGAGGCGCGACGATCGGCTGGGTCGGAAAGACGATCGCATCGACCGTCCGCAGCACAGCGTCGATCTCCGCCTGCATCTGGCGTCGCGCCCGTTGCGCCTGCAGGTAGTCCTTGGCGAGGATCGTGGCGCCAAGCCGCAGGTTGTCGCGAACGTCGGGGCCAAAGTCGTCTGGCCGGTCAAGGAGGGACTGCCAGTGGTAGGCGGTCGCCTCCGCCTGGACGAGCGGCATGATCGTCGGCCCGACCAGCGGCACACACTCCAGCTCGATCGGGATGAGTTCCACACCGATGGCGGTCCACGACTTCATGGCGTCGTCAGCGACCTGGCGTAGGTCCGGTTCAACGTGGCGCTCGAAGAACTGGCCGACGACGCCGAGCCGCAGCCCCGCGACCGATCGCCCGATCTCGGCCGCGGTCGCCACGAATGGCTCGGTCGCCGATGCCGGATCGCGCGGGTCGTAACCGGCGATCGCGTCGAAGATGAGTGCCGTGTCGTGGGCGGTGCGGGTCAACGGCCCGCAGTGGTCGAGCGACCAGGCGAGTGGAACGACGCCGTGACGGCTGACCCGGCCATAGGTCGGCTTCAGTCCCGTGATGCCGCAATAGGCAGCGGGTGAGCGGATACTGCCGCCGGTGTCGCTGCCGAGCGCCCCGTACGCCATTCCCGCCGCGACGGCGGCGGCTGACCCACCGCTCGATCCGCCGGCGGTATGTGCCGTGTCCCACGGATTACGTGACTCGCCGAAGTCAGGATGTGGATAGCCGTAGGCAAACTCCATCATGTTGGTCTTGCCGAGGATGACGGCGCCTGCCTCTTCGAGTAGTCGCACAGCCGTCGCCGTCTCGTCCGGCACCGAATCAGCCAGAATGCGCGCACCGGCTGTCGTCCGGACTCCAGCCGTTGCGAACAGATCCTTGACCGCCAGCGGCACGCCGAGCAGGTCTCCGCGCTCTCCCGCCCGCCGTCGAGCGTCGGCAGCGTCAGCCGCCGCCAGCGCCTGATCCCGCATGACCGTGATGTAGGCGTTCAATGACGCGTCATGGGCGTCGATCCGCGCGATCTGCGCCTCGGTGACCTCGCGCGACGACAGCTCGCCACGATCGAGCCGGGCGCTCAGTTCGGCGATACTCGCGAATGCCAGATCGTCCGTGCTGCTCATGGGTGTTCATCCTGTCGCAGTGCGTGAAAGATCGGTTGCAGGCTCCAACTCGCCAACCGCGTGCGACGCCAGCGCTGCGCGGTCAGCGGTATAGTGCGCATAGAGTTTGCTGACCCGGTCGAGTTCGTCGCTGGTCAGTGTCAGGCCGCTGGACCGAATCAGCATGCCTGCCTCATCCCGTTTCCCATCGCGCACGTCAGTCATGACATCACCTTCCGGCTACTCGTAGTACTGTCCCCAGTTGTGCAGGATCGACTGGCCGCCATCGACGGTCAGGATCGCTCCGACGACGAACGAGGCGTCGTCGCTGGCGAGGAAGACGGCCGCGCCGGCCATCTCGTCCGGCTGGGCCTGACGCCCGATCGGCTGGATCGCGGCCCGCGACTCGCGCAGCGCCAGCGCCCTGGCCGCGTCCTCCGGCGACATCCGCGCCCGGCGTCCGCCGAGGTCGGTGTCGACGAAGCCGGGGCAGATGGCGTTGACACGGATGTTCTCGTGCGAGTAGTCGACCGCCATCTGCTTCGTCAGCATGATCAGGCCACCTTTGGCCGCCGCGTAGGCCGGCGTGTTCGGCGCGCCGATCAGCCCGTAGGTCGATGCGATGTTGATGATCGAGCCGCCGCCGGCCTTCCGCAGATGCGGGATCGCGAACTTCGCGCCGTAGAACGGACCGAGCAGGTTGATGCCGATCACCGTCTGGAAGGCATCGACCGGGATGTCGGCGACCGCCTGGCCGCCGCCGCCGACACCGGCATTGTTGACGAGGATGTCGAGTCGCCCAGCGTCCTCGGCCGCCCGGTCGATCGTCGCCCGCACCTGCTCCGGATCGGAGACATCGCACTGCGCGAACGTCGCTCGGCCGGTCGCCTCGCGGATCATCGCGGCCGTTTCCTCACCGCCGTCTGCGTTCCAGTCCGCGACCGTGACGATCGCGCCCTCGCGCCCATAGCGCAGCGCGATCGCCCGCCCGATCCCCGACGCGCCACCAGTGACGACCGCTACTTTTCCGGCCAGTACCGCCATCTTTCCGCCTCCCGTTCCCTATCTCTGGTCATGATGTTCGCATCGTACCTATACCAACTGCCCCGTGACAGAGGATTTCCCATCGATCCTCGTAGGGACAGTGTCTCAGACCTGTCCGCGGCCCGCAGGCCGATGCTCCAACACCCGAGGACTTGATACATGAGCGCAGACGTATGCCACCCATGTCGAAACCGCGTGTGCAACGAGCCTTCGGCCTGCGGGCCGCGGACAGGTCTGAGACACTGTCCCTACGAGGAATACGCAAGGTGTTAGACGAGGTCGCGAATAATGTAGTACGTCGCCAGGAATGTCTGATACGCGCGCAGCGCATCCGGCGACTCGAACCGCACCGTCCGGTCGCCAACGCGCTCGACAGTCGGGATCAGCGCGGTGATATCCGCTTGCGGCGAGTGGTAAAGGTCCATCTCAATCTCGACCGGCGTCTTCACCTTGAGCGGCTCGAACTCGGCCAGTCGCTCGATCGCCTGCCGCGCGCCGTCGCGAATGCGCTCGCGGGCGACCTCCGGGTGGACGCTCTCACCGCCCAGTCGCGAGATGCCCCGCTTGACCGAGACGCCGACATGCGGCGGGAGCAACGCCTCCGCGTCGCGGATCGCGGCGTCGTCACCCGTCACCAGTGCGACCGGCACCCCGTAGTGTCCCGCGATCGAGGCCGTCAGCCCGATCTCGCTCCAGACCTGCCCGTTGTAGCGCAACTCGTACGGGTGAAACGCGTGGTTGAGGACGCCATCGCGCACCCCGGCGGCTGCGTGATAGCCGACCATGAAGACGGCGTCGAACGAGTCGTCCAGCCCTTCGACCATGAAACGGTGCTTGATCCGCCCCTGGATCAGCGTCGCCTTCGGGTGGAGTTGGAGTGGGAGCAGCGCACGCATCGGCCCGTGGCTGTCGTTGATGACGATCTCGTCCGCCCCGGCATCGAGCGCCCCGAGGATGGCGGCGTTCGTCTCCTCCGTCATCAGCAGCCGCCCCAGTTCGTAGTCTCGCCCCCCATCGAGCGCCCCCTGCGAGCGGTCAATGACGCCCGCGACCCCCTCGATATCAACCGACATGTAGACCTTCATCAGCGCACCTCTTCCCACTGAACGATGTCGTAGCCGCGACGATCCGCTGACAATAGCACGGTTCAGCGTTCGCTATACTGCCTGCATCGATTCGAGAAACAGAGGCGTACAATGGAGGCCAGCGGAGCGTGGCTGAAGTGCTGCGGTGCGCGGACCGATGGGGCCGCGAAGTCGTTCTCTACGAAGACACCTGGTACGACAAGATCGTCGGCGACCACGGCTGATATGGTGGATAGATTCGATGTGATCATGGCCGTACTCGCCGATCCGGAGCGAGTAAATTTCGACGCGACCTATTCCGACTGGTGAGAATTTCTACGGGCGCGATTATCTGGATCACCCGAATGATCTGGACTATCTGAAGTTCGTTGTGCGGTACGAAATGGTTGGAGCGAAGAAATTGGAACGATCGTTTCCGCATATGCAGCGCCTCATTACCAGAAACATGGTGAGCGATTCAAATGGCAACGACGGTAGCGTCCATCGCTGACGATTCTGGGTTTGTGCCGATCCTTCCCATGCCGGAGATATTGATCCCGTCGCGCCTGTATTACGTACAACGACGCGGCTGATACGCTCTATGTTCACTTCTTCAACCGCGGTAACCAACAACCAGCATCGATGTGGATGAATGTCTTTATCTCTCGGTCGATCGAATGGGTCACCGAGTAGTCGGTCTCCAGATCGAGGGATTCCTCGACCCGTGCCGTTCGTGAGCACCCTGACTGGCTACCACTCGCCGAGCTTGCCGGCATCCCCTCCGAGGAGATCGAGAAGGCGCGCAACGCTATTGATATCGAGCAGCGACGAGAAGCCGTCATCATGCCGATCCTGAAGCAACTTCAACTCCTCGCGTCATAGTCGCCCAAAACAATGGTCCTACGTTGCCGCGCGTGCATCTCCTCAACCTTCGCTTCGGTCGGGAGCCAGAGCGCGACCGGGATCGCGAGCAGGACGATGACGGTCTGGAGGCGCATCGCGTCCTGGATGCCGATCGCGTCGGCGACAGCGCCGGTGATCGGGACGCCGATCGCGCCCGTCACGAAGCCGAGGCCGAGGATCAGGCCGCTGGCGACGCCGGCCCGGCCGCGCATCAGTTGCTGGGCCATCACCAGCAGCAGCGGAGCAGTCGATGCGGCCAGCAGGCCGACCAGCGCGCCGGTGACGAAGGCAATTGGGCCGGTGAACTGGGCGAAGAGCAGCACGGTCGGCATCGTCAGGACGAGCGACCAGACGATCAACGAGCGGCGGCCGTGGCGGTCGGCCAGCGAGCCGGAGCCAATCGTGCCGAGCGCGCTGGCGATCGTGATCGTCGTCGCCAGCGCGCCGTAGAAGGCGGCTGAGTAGCCGAGATCGTCGTACCAGGTCGGGACGAAGGCCGAGATGCTCGACATCGTCCACGAGCGCGACATCATGACGAGGATGACGGCCGCCATCGCCAGCTTCGGGATCGGTGGGATCGCTCGCGTCGATCGTCCCGTCGCGCCCGCGTCCCTTGACGGCAATTGTCCGCATCTCATACAGCAGCCATAGGGCGATCGCTGTGCCTGGAATCAGCATCAGACGCAAGGCCACGCTGGCCAAGCAGCGCCAGCAGCGCGACGCCGATCAGCGGCCCGATCGCGAAGCCGAGCGTGCCGCCCGAGGCGTAGACCGACATGGCCGCGTTGCGCTTGCCGGGCGTGATGACGGCGTTGGCGTTGAGCGCGCCGAACGGGTGGAACGCGCCGGAGCCGATCCCGGCCAGCCCGGCCAGGACCAGGATCAGCGGAAACGACGGCGCGAAGCCGATCCCGGCGAACGTCACCGCCGTCCAGATCAGTGCCGCGCCGATCAGCCGCGTCCCATGCCGATCGGCCAGCCAGCCAAACAACGGCTGCGAGATCGACCCCATCCCGCTGTACGCCAGCGCGATCAACCCAACCGTCGCGAGGCTCGAGATCGTACTCGCGCGCCAGCAGCGGGAAGAGCACCGGCAACAACCCGGCATAGAGGTCAATCGTGAAGTGTCCGAGTGCCAGAGTAATAAGTGGTCGGTTCCGCATAACGCTTGCGGACGCAGCGGAATCGGGCGTCGGCTGCACGGTATCAGTCGCTTGACTCACGCGATTCCTACTCCTGACACCTGTCACCTGACACCGATCGACTTACAGCGCCGCAAGGATGCTACTGAACGTCTCGTCGATGTACGCGTCGAGGCTCTCGCTGTCGCGGGTGTGGCCGAGGCGGACGATGACGGTGTCGCGGGAGGGGATGACCATCGTCAGTTGGCCCCAGGCGCCGGCGGCCCAGAAGGCGTCCTCGGGGATGTTCGGGTGGCGGCCACCGGCGTTGAGCCAGAACTGGCCGCCGTAGCCGCTCGTGTCGTCGGCCGGGGCGGGGGTGCGGACGAAGTCGACCCAGCCCTCGGGCAGGATCCGCTCGCCGGTCGGCTTCCAGACGCCGTCCCAGAGATGCAGCAGGCCAAAGCGCGCCCAGTCGCGGCCTGTCCCGTAGTCGAAGCCGGTCATCACGAAGTTGCCCCACGGGTCGACTTCGAGGATGTGGTCGCGGATGCCGATCTTGTCGAACAGTGCCCGCTGCGGGTACGTCAGGTACTCCTCGCCGCGCGCCTCGACCGTCCGGCGAACGAGCGCGCCGAGCGTCAGCGTGTCGCAGTTGTGGTAGCGCCAGACGGTGTTGGGCGGGTACTCCAGTGGCCGCTCAATCGAGTGACGGAAGACGTCGATCGCGCCGTGGTAGACCATGTTGTGGTCGTTGGAGGCTGAGAGATAGCGCGGACTGCCGTTGAGGTGGCGCACGAACTTGAGGCCGCTGCTCATCCGCAGCAGGTCGGCGATCGTGATCTCGCCGCGCGGGTCGCCCGGCTCCTGCCACTCGGCGACCGGCGCCGGCTCATCGACGCTGAAGACGCCCTCACCGGCCAGAATGCCGACCAGCGCGGCCGTAATGCTCTTGCCACTCGACCAGCTGACGTGGCGGGTGCGTGGACCCATCCCCTCGGCGTAACGCTCGCCGACGACGCGGCCACCGTGGACGACGACCAGCGAGCGCGTCATCTGCGGCACCGGCAGGGCGCTGTCGTCGAGGGCACGGTCGAAGGCAGCTTCGAGCTTGTCGCGGTCGATGCTCGGCGGGGCTTCGTCTGGCTCCAGGTCGCCCATCGGCCAGGGCGTCGTCGCCGGGTCGGGCAGGTTCGGCTCGAAGTCGACCGGCGTGAAATGCAGGCCCGTCTCGCCGCGCGGGATGATCGTGCAGCCCTGGCGACCGTTGTAGACGGCGGTTCGGGCGATGCCGCGTGCGGCGAGCGTCACGCTCGGGTTCTGGCGGTCGATCGTCAGGTCAACGGCGTCCCAGTCGAACCAGTCGGTCTCCTGGAGGTCGTTGGCGATGAACTCCTCCGGCTCGCGGCCGACGACGAAGACGCCGGAACAGAGCAGCTTGGCGTTCAGCGCCAGCCCGTGGTCGAGTCGTTCGTCGTCGATCGTGGTCATCGTATACACCGTCTTCACCTTCCACTGCTCCCAACCCGGCTCCGGCGATTGTCGCCTTCCTCGGTCGCGATGGCAACGTCAGGTGGTGCTGGCGGCTGACAGGCGCGCTCGCAGGGCGCGGCGGTCTGCCAGAGGACCGATTCGCGACATGAAGTCGTGGTGAATTCCGGTCGCCTCGCGTAAATCGATGGCAGCTTCGTAATGATCGATGGCCAGTTCCAGGTCACCAGTCGCGTCGGCGACGGCGGCCAGTCCCTCGATCGCCTCAGCCGATTCGAGGCTCGCGCCGATCTGCTGGAGCGTCGCGAGCGCGTCCTGGAACAGGTTCTCGGCCGCGTCGATGTCGCCGCGCCGCAGTTCGAGCCAGCCGAGGCTGATGACGGCCAGTGCCGCGCCGCGCAGGTCCCCGGCCGTCTCCATGACAGCGCGCGCCTCGTCGCAGGCGGCTTGAGAGCGGTCGAGGTCGTCGAGGTTGAGGGTCGCGCAGGCGAGGCTGATCAGCGACATCGCCGCGTTCCAGTGCCGGTTGTGCTCGTGCCAGATCGCCAGGCTTTCGTCGAAGCGCGCGATCGCCGCCTGGAAATCACCGGCCGTCAGCGCCAGTTCGCCGAGATTGTCGAGGCTGGTGGCGATGCCGTCCGGATCGCCGGTCTCGCGGTAGATGTCGAGTCCCTCGGCGGCCAGCCGTTGCGCGTCGTCGATCCTGCCTTGCAGGAGTGATAGCCAGCTGGCCTCACTGAGGGCGCGGGCGCGCGTCGCGGGCGGCAAGCCGGCTGGGTCGGTCAGTCCGCGCTCGATCCAGAGCCAGCCTTCGCTGACCTGGGCGCGCGTTGCCCAGAAGCGCGTGATCGAGGCTGCGAGAGTGACACCTGCGTCAGGCTGGCCACTGGTGAAGAACCATCGCAGCGCCGCACGGAGATTATCGACTTCCTGTTCCAGCCGCGCCAGCCAACGGTGCTGGTCGGGGCCGCGTATCCCCTCGGCTGCGTCGAGAGCGAGGTCGAGCGCCCAGTCGGCATGGCGCTGGCGGATACTGCCTGCCTCACCGCTGGCGGCGAGGAACTCAAGCGCGATCGCGCGAACCGGCTCCAGCAGCCGAATGCGGAGTTCGGAGGTGTTCGGCTCATCCCACTGAACCAGCCCGGCGGCACTCAACGCCTCCAGCAGCTGGTCGAGGTGGTGCCCGGGAAAGAGCGTTGGCAACGCACCAGCGGGTGCGCCACCGGCGAACACCGATAACCCACGCAGGACTTCCTGCTCGGCAGGCTGGAGCAGGTCATAGCTCCAGAGGATGACGCCGCGCAGAATCTCCTCCTGCTGCTCGGACGTCGCCGGGCCGTCAGCCGGCTTCGGCAGCCGCCCATTCAGGCGGATCAGTATCTGCTGAGGCGGCAGGAGCCGTGCGCGGGCGGCGACGATCTCGATCGCGAGCGGCAGCCCATCCAGGCGGCGGCAGATCTCGGCGATCGTGAAGGCATTCCCCATTGTCAGCGCGAAGTCCGGCTGGGCAACCCTCGCCCGCTCGATGAACAGCGCGACAGCCGCGCCACGTTCAGCCTCGCTCAGCAGTGGCCAGTTGCGCGCGACCGGCAGCGCCAGAGACGGCACCTGGTAGACGCGCTCCCCCTCAATACCCAACGGGCTGGTTGCCGTCACGAGCATGTACAGGTCTGGGAGAGTCTGCAAGCAGCATGCGCACGATCGGAGCAACGGCCGTCTGGTGTTCGGCGCCATCGAGGATCAGCCGCGTCGGCTGTTCCCGGAGGGTGACGAGCAGGTCGTCCAGCAATGACGTATCGTGCTGCTCGTTGGCGCCAATTGCCTGGGCGATTGCCGAGACCACCAGTGCCTCGCTGGTCGCGAAGGCGAGTGGCACCAGGAAGTACGGCTTGCCCCGTGACTGTGCCGTGGCGACCGCCAGGCGCGTCTTGCCGACGCCGTCCGGGCCGATCAGCGTTAGCAGCTGGGTGTCGGACTGGTCGAGCAGCCGGTTGACCGCGAAGAGTTCCTGCTCGCGCCCGATCAGCGGCGCCAGCGGCTGTTCGTTGGGGTCCATGACCGCACCAGTGGGAGGAATCGTTGGGCCGGGGTCTGGTCTCATTGTTTGTCAGTGTTTCCAGTTTGAGACGCGTACGACCACGCCGGGCGGTCGCTCAGGAATTGTACGGATCGGCGCAAACGACGGTCCTCGCCAGTCAGTACCGGAATGGGTTCGCCCAGCGGGGACGCAGGGCGAACCTCGCCTCGCCCCCGCTGGACGATATCCGGGTCAGCCCGCGTTTCGTGGGCGTCGCTTCCCGAACGTCACGATGAACATGAAGCTCTTGCCGGCTGCGTGTGGCGAGAAGAAGTCTGTCACCTGATCGTCCTCAGAGGTCGATCCGACGGCGCCGAGCCGGAAGGCATGCGTGCCGAGGTGGAGGCGGCTTGCATAGAGCGCCGCCTGAAGCTGGGCGATGCGGTAGCCCCGGTTCCCGTAGGTCTCAAGGATTGGTTCGAGGTCGGCCATATAGTAGAGGTTGACATGCGCGTCACCGGCGTACTGTTGCGTACAGGCCAGCCGGGCCGCCCGCTCGCGCATGTTCCCGGCTTCGAGCAGCTCCAGCGCACCCCGCTGCGGGTGGTAGGCGTACGATCCCGGCGTCAGCCCCTCGACGTTGTTGACGATCAGGTACGGGTCGGCCAGCGCCGGAGCCGTAATGTCCAGGCAGTCAAAGGCCGCACCACGGTTACTGCGCTCCAGCAGCGTCGAGAGGGCGTCGAACGGGATCGGTGTCTCGATGTCGTAGTGGCGCGTCGACCGGCGACGGCGGATCGCATCATCAACGGCCATGCCGGGAGCGGCATCAGACGCGAGTGGCCGAAGCGGGATGATCTCGCCGGTCGGCTCAGGCAGTGTCCGGCGTAACGGGGTCGTGCGCCATGCTGCAACCTCGTCTCGGCTCTCCAGCCGGGTGGCGCGGTTCATCTCCGGCAGCGGCGGGAACTCGACCTCGCGGGCCGAGATCGGCACCGTCTCCAGATCAAGTGGCTCGATGACGCCGCCTGGCTGGCTCGGTTGGCCGTCCTGGCCGAGCGGGATCAGACAGATCGTCGACTCGCGCTCTCCATCGACGCCGAGCAAGCCGTTGACCTCGTCCTCGACGAAGCCCATCACGACCTTCGATGACAACTCCGACGCCGCGGCAACCGCCAGGATGTTCGCGACGGTTGTGCCGGTGTCCCAGAGGACGTGCCGATAGGCGCGAGCCTTGTAGCGCCAGGCATTGCGCCAGAAGGTGCTGGTCGAGATGAGGACGGCCGGCGCGTTGGCCACCGACGGCTCTCCGCCGCTGGCCTCGGCCACTGCGGCGCGGTAGTCGCCACGGCGCAGCACCCGGAGGGTGTGCTCCTTGGCGTCGTAATGGTAGACACCGGCGTCCAGTCCCGGCAGGTCGCCGGTAACCAGGTAGAGCTCGACGTGATACCGCGCGCCGGTCCCACCAGCCGCACGGTACTCGATGACGCGGTTCGTGCCGTGCCCTCCGGTCTTGAGGATGCCGTTCGAGAGCAGGCAGATCCTCGCCAGCGTGTCGCGATCCGGCATCGCCGACGATGGGCGCGGTCCAGGAGCCGCAATCGCGTCGAGGATCGGCAGTGTGAACGGCGGGAACTCGCGCGGCAGGTCGATCGACTCAGCCGTCGTGTACGCCTTGAATAGCCGTGGCTCGATCGACCAGTCCTCCTGCCAGATCGCCTTTTCCAGATTCGGCGGTATCCCGACCAGGATGTCCTCGTCGGGCTGCCACGCATTAATGACGGTGTACTTCGTGAGGTTATGGAACTCGCGGGCGGCACTGGTATCGCGGTTGACGGACATTAGCAACTCCTTCCTGCCTCGCGCCTATCATCGCACGACTCGCATCCGCGGTCTGAGACTCGCGATGATCGGAAGCCAGCTCACATGCTAGAATGGCGTAAGAGTTTGGCGCCATAATGCACAGGCGCGAGGAGTTGCCAACATGTCGACACTGCAACTGACACCCGATCAGGCGGTACTGCGGTTGAGCCGCGACCTGGGATTCACGACAGCGACGCTGGCTCAGGCGACCGGGACATCGACGCGGACCGTTGAGCGCTGGCGGACTGGCGAGACGCTCCCACAACGCGATGCGCGACGCCGGCTGGCTGACCTCCTCGCGCTGGACCGGCGACTGCGCGAGACGTTCGATTCGCCCGAAGCGATCCGCGCCTGGCTGCACGCTGAGAATCGCTACCTCGGTGGCCTCACCCCGGCCGATGCCGTCCAGGTTGGACGTGTCGATCGCGTCGAGGCAGCGCTCGAAGCGCTCGATTCCGGAGTCTTCGTCTAACAGTGGTTCCAGGCGGCTGGGACGCTCGGAGTCGCCGTCAGCAGGTGTCCTGTCGATTTCATGGCAGGGCATCGCCTGGCGGATCCATCGGACGGCGCTACACGGCAACCGATCCGAGGCGGTCCAGGCTGAAGGTTTCCGGGCGCTACCACCGTGGCGCGGATCTCTTCGCATCCGGTTCGAACTCTCGGCACTGCGATCTGATCTGGCACTCAGTCCGGAGACGGCGCTCGGTGAACTGGTCTCGGCACATCACACCGGAGTTGTCGACCAGTTCCTGAAGTGAACGGCCCATCGCATCAGTGAGCTGCGCTTGAGTAGCACCAGCCGGTAGGCCGTCGTCGACTGTCGGAGCGCCGAGCCCCTTGGCATTGATCACGCCGCGCTCGTGGACGACCGTAACCTTGAGTACGCCGACAGTCAGATCGTCGTCCGCGGGTCAGCGGTTGTCGTACGGTCCGGATTCGAAGGACTGTCGCATCGTTCCTTTCGATGGCGATATCGGCACTTGGCGACAACGACTGATCATTCTTGCCTCCAGCGCGGCTGGCGATCCCAGTGATGGCTGACAGAGTCGGTGCCGCTCGACCTCGTCGAGTGGATGTCGTCGACTCACCGTCGATCTGCAGTCGCGATCGGAACCGCGTTCATCGACGGCGATCGCTCCAATTACGCATTGGCTTCCGCTCGTTCGGTCGGGATGTACGCATCGTCTGATCGGCGACGGCGTTGTCGATGACGTAGAGCCAGCGGCCATCAGGCTGGCGGCGGGCGACTTCGGCGGTCCTGCCGCCGATCGAGATCGGCTGGCCGTCGGGGCCGGTGCCGTCGAGCGTCCACGCGCAGGAGAGCAGCGCGATGTCACCGACCTGGACGACATCGCGGGTCGTGAGCTTTGCCTTGCCCTTGAGGGCGAGCAGCCCTTCCAGCCCGGCGCGTACCTGGTCCGGCCCCATCGCGACCGAGCCTGGCGCGCCGACGAGCGCGCAATCCGGCTCGTAGAGCGCCATCAGCGCCTCGATGTCGCCCGCATTGAACGCATCTTCGAACTGCTGGTGAATCACCTGTGGTTCCTGTGCTGGCATGATCGTCGATCCTTTCGTTCGGTGTCAGCCAGTGTCGACTTCGATTGGGACTGGCTGCCGGTCAGGGCACCGGCAGCCAGCGAGGGGAGGAGGAGTGGCGGTTATCTACTTGGAGTGATGTTCTGGTTCAGGCGGAACAGGTTGGTCGGGTCGTACTTCGTCTTGAGCGCGACCAGTCGCTCGTAGTTCTCGCCGTATGCCTGGCGAGTCCGCTCATCGCTCTCGTCGCCGCTCATGTCGTTGACGTAGATACCTCGTGCAAGCATTGGCTCGACCGCTTGAAAACACTCACGCGTCCAGTCGATGTTGCTGTCCGATTCCGCCCGGTCGTCCCAACCGGATACCATCAGGACATCGTAGACCAGGTCGCGATGATGATAGGCGGTCGCTCGCTTGTCGACGCGACTGCCTGCGCCACCGAAGTGTCCGATGAGGACCGCCGAGTACGGCGACGGTTTCTCGGCAGCGTAACGAACCAACGTGTCGATCATGCCGTCGGTGACCTCGTTCGTCAGGCCGGACTTCCAGTAGTTCTGTCTGCCGTATGGGAATGCCGCGTCCAGCAGTGTCTGCATGACGACGTATGGGATCGGTGCGATGGTGTCGGCTAAAGGGCGGGCCGAAATTCTCGCAGCGGCGCCAATACGCGCTCGCCGTCGTCAGATGGTCCCGAGTAGCAGGCGACCATTGCGGAGACCAGCATGCCGTCCGGCGCTGTCAGGATTCCCGCCGCGCAGGTCACGTCGTCGGGCACGGTCGATGTGAATTCCTGGTGGAAGCGCAGCACGTCGGCGGCACGCTCGAACGGATGGATGACCATGCCGCCGAGTACCGTCGAGACTGGGTGAAGCTGGTACTCGAACGACGTGACGACGCCGAAGTTGTGCCCGGCGCCGCGCACGGCCCAGAAGAGGTCGGGGTTCTCGTTAGCGCTGGCGTGGCGTAGTTCACCGTCGGCGGTGACGATGTCGACCGAGAGCAGGTTGTCAATCGTGAACCCGTACTTGCCAGTCAGCCAGCTTTGACCACCGCCGAGCGTCAGACCAGCGATGCCGGTCGTCGAGATCTGACCGCCTGGAGTTGCCAGCCCGAACGCGCCGGTCTCCCGGTCGAATTCGCCCCAGAGCACGCCTGCCTGTGCGCGCGCCGTTCGTGTAGCGGGATCGACATGGATCCCTTTCATCAGCGAGAGGTCGATCATCAGTCCGTCGTTGCAGACGGCCTTGCCGGCGACATTGTGGCCGCCGCCCTTGATCGAGAGCGGCAGGCCGTGGTCGCGGGCGAAGTTGACGGCGGCGATCACGTCGGCCGCGCCCCGGCAGCGGGCGATCAGCGCCGGACGATGATCGATCATCGCGTTCCAGATCGTCCGGGCGGTCGTCGTAGCCCTCGTCGCCTGGGGCGAGCAGATCGCCGCGCAGCGTGTTTCGAAAGTCCGCGACGACGGCTTCGTGCACCACGGCAGGTGCCTGCTGGGTAGCCATGCTGGTGCTCCCTTTCTGATGTGTGGTCGATCGAGTAGCAGCACGATAGGCGATCGCCGTTAGCTGGCCGTTACTTGGGGGCGCCAGTCTGAGTAACGGGCGTGGATGCTGGACTTTGGCAGGAGAGGACCAAGTTCGCGTGTCACTGATTGGATGATCGAATCGAGCGTCCACGTTTGCCTGTGGGTCCACGCATCTCGAACGGTGTCTGCTCCGAGTCTGTCACGCAGATCGTTGAGGAGTCGATCTGCCCGTTCCTGCTCGTTCGGCGCGAGGGTGATGCCGGACTGCTCGCGAATGGATGCCGAGGCAGCAGCGAGGCTGCAGGCCAGTTCCGGTTGGTCATGGTTCAAGGCCAGCCGCGCCAGCCCGTCGAAGACCAAATAGACGTCCCCACGAAAATCGAGTGAGGCGGACAGGTTCAGGCTGGTCATCAGCGCCTGCCAGGCGCGGTCATCGTCAGATTGATCGAGCCGGACGAGTCCAAGTTGTGCGTTTGCCCACGCGACGCCTTGGAGATCGTCAAGCCGGCCCCAGATCGTTATGCAGCGTTCGAGTCGCCTCCCGGCGGCTTCGAGATCGCCCTGCTGGACATCCATCAGCGCCAGGAAGCCGAGCGAGTCGGCGATGCCCTGGTCGATCTTCAGATCCTGATAGGTCGTCAGGCTGCGCTGTGCCAGCGATCGGGCATCGTCGATTTGTCCGCGCTGAAGCGCGATGAAGCCGAGGTTCACGAGTGCGTCGGCGGCGCGCTGACGGTCGTGAATCTGGTGGCTGATCGCCAGACTGGCGCGCGACATGTCGTGCGCGAGTTGATACTCACCCAGTTCACGTGCAAGGAAGCTCGCGGCCGTCAACGCGTCCGCGCGTAATGCCGGGTAGCTCGCGCTCTCAGGCAGGTCTGTGGCCGCGATGATCTGCTCCAACCCCTCGCGGATCCGCCCACGACCAAACCAGTGCAGCCGCAGCGGACCGACGAGGCGCAACGCCAGTTCTGCGTGACGGCGTTCAAGGAGCCAGTTCAGCCCGGCGCGGATGTTGTCGCTGTCGCGTTCCAGCCGGGCCAGCCAGCGCGCCTGCTCGGCGCCTTCGATGTGCGGTGCGGCTTGCTCCACGAGCTGGACAACCCAGCTGGCATGACGGTCGCGGACGGTAGGTCCGTCGCCGCTTGCTGCCAGCCGCTCCAGACCGAACTCGCGAATTGTTTCGAGCATCCGGAAGCGCATCTCGCCGCTGGATTGCTCGATTCCGTTGATAAGGTTCTTGGCGGCCAGCGAGTCCAGCCCATCGAGTACTTCGACGGGCTGGGCCAGATCGCCGAGCAGCGCTTCGGCGGCGTCGAGTGTCCAGCCACCGACGAAGACGCTGAGGCGATCGAACATCTGCTGCTCGTCCGCGCTGAGCAGATCGTAGCTCCATTGGATCGTCGCCCGGATCGTCCGCTGCCGATCCGGCAGATCGGACGCACCAGTCGTCAGGAGCCCGAGCGGATCGTTGAGCCGGTCGAGGATCGCCTGTGGCGAGAGGATCCGGCTACGGGCGGCTGCCAGCTCAATCGCCAGCGGCAGGCCGTCGAGTCTCCGGCAAATGTCAGTCAGGGTCGCGGCATTGTCAGCGGTCAACGCGAAGTCGGGCTGAACGTCACGGGCACGGCTCACGAAGAGTCGGACTGCCGGTGATTCAACCTCGGCAACCCCGAGCGGCTGGACCGGATACTCCCGCTCACCACGCAGCCGGAGGGTGATCCGGCTCGTGACCAGCGCTCTCAGTGACGATACCTGCTCCAGCAGCAGCGCGATCTCTGGTCCGGCCGCCACGACCTGCTCGATGTTGTCGAGGACGACGAGCACGCGCCGGTCCCGCAGTGTCGTGGCCAGCGATGCCGTCAGCGGGCGATCACCGTCCTCGCGAACGCCGAATGCCTCGGCGATGGCCGGGATGACACGCTCCGGATCGTGGACGGGCGCGAGGTCGACGAAGGCGACGCCATCCGGGAACCGCTCGGCGAGGAGGTGTGCAGCCTCAATTGCCAGCCGCGTCTTGCCGATGCCGCCAGGGCCGGTCAGTGTCAGCAGTCGCTCCGTCGCCAGCAAATGACCCAGTTCGGCCAGTTCCTGCTGGCGGCCCACCAACTGGCTGATCGGCGTCGGAATGTTGCTCTGGATCGTTCCCGGCCGGGTGACGCCGGTCACTCGCCTGCCGTCCGCGGGAATTGCCCCTCCCGGATTGCGTCGGCCAGTTCCCATAGCGCTGGTTCCGGTGAGGCGTCCAGGTCCCGCTCCAGGATGGTCACAAGCTGGTCGAACTGTGCCAGCGCATGTTGTGGCTGGCCTGAACTGGCATAGAGCCGCATTAGCGCTGCGTGAGCAGCCTCGTTGGTCGGATCGGCAGCCACCAGCCGTTGCCAGACGCCGATCGCTTCATTCGGCTCGCCGCGTTCCTCGTAGAGGGCGGCCAGCCGGGCGAGCAGCGCCAGGTAGCTGGTCCGCAGTGTTGTTCTGTATTGCTCGGCCCATTCCTCATAGCGATCTTCCGGCAGCAGGTCACCGCCGTAGAGGTCGAGCGCGTCCATGCGCTGGCTGGTGTTAACGGACTGCCACGCATGCGCGACAGCCTCCTCGAAGGCAAGCGCATCGACTCGGACAGTTTCGTGCTGGCGCGAGGACGACGATGTCGCCGTCGCGTTTGAGCGCGAGCCCAGCTGGCATCCCGGCTGATTCGAGGGCGCGCCGCGCATGATGCAGCGCCTGGCGCAAGTTGTTGAGCTGGGATGCGTAGTCGAGGTCGGGCCAAAGTAGGTCCATCAACTGTTCGCGATGGAGGCGATGATCTGGAGCGAGTGCCAGCAGCTTGATGGTGCCGGCAGCCCGACGCTGTCGCCAGGCCGCGTCCGGTACCGTTCGTCCATCGACTGCGACTTCGAAACGGCCCAGCATCCGCACGCACAGTCGCCCAACCGGGTCGCCGTTTCCCGGCTCGTCGTTGAAGGTGCGCGACGCCTCCGTTGCCAACGTCCATCCACCCTGAGCTATGCGACCCCTGGCAGCGTCGGTCTGCATGAGGCCGAGCCGCCTGCTCGACTGCCCTGACGATGTGTGCTGACTGTATGAGAGCAGCATACCAGCCTCGCAGTCGAACGGCAGCGCGGACTCGAAGCACACGTCGGCGAACGATGCGTACGACCACCGTCGCTTGCCAGATTGGAGCGCGGTCGTGGTGCTTGTCTACAATGGTCCGAACTTGGAAGCGAACTACGAATCAGCGTGGGGCGTTGTTACTCAGTGGAGTTACGCCAGATGGCAATCAGGATCTTCACGATTGACGCGTTTACCGGCCGGCGATTTTCCGGCAATCCGGCTGCCGTCTGTCTCCTCGATGATGCTCCGGAGTTGCCCGACGCTGTCTGG
This sequence comes from uncultured Chloroflexia bacterium, assembly GCA_963763325.1. Lineage (GTDB taxonomy): Bacteria > Chloroflexota > Chloroflexia > Thermomicrobiales > CFX8 > JBBECJ01. The sequence goes on along the minus strand of CAVXOL010000002.1, from coordinate 16,910 downwards.
ATGCAGTCGGTTGCGGCCGAGATGAACCTCTCCGAGACGGCCTTCCTGCGCCGTGCCGCCAACGGGCAGACGTTCGATCTGCGCTGGTTCACGCCGGTTGTCGAGGTGCCGCTCTGTGGCCACGCGACGCTGGCCAGCGCCCACCTGCTCTACGAGGAAGGCATCCTCTTACCTGACGAACCCGCTGAGTTCGACACACTCAGCGGACGCCTGACCGCGCGGAAGACGCCGGACGGCATCGCGATGGACTTCCCGCTCCAGCCGGTCGAGCGGGTCGCGGACGCCGATGTCCCGGACGCCCTCCGCCTGGGTCTTGGCGTACAACCCGTCGCCGTTACGACCAACGAGTCGCGCTATGTCGTCGAACTGGCCGATGAGGAGGCGGTGCGGACACTTCAGCCGAACCTTACGCTGCTGAGCACCCTCAACCGCGCCGTCGTCGTCACCTGCCCTTCTGAGACACCCGGCTTCGACTTTATCTCACGCAACTTCCTGCCGCATCGTGGCATCCCGGAGGACCCGGTGACCGGAGCCGCCCACTGCAGCCTCGCCGATTACTGGCGCAGCCACCTCGGCAAGGACGCGTTCACCGCCTACCAGGCATCAAAGCGCGGTGGTGTCGTCAGCGTCCAGATCCACGGCGACCGCGTCATCCTGACCGGCCAGGCCGTCACCGTCCTGCGCGGCACGATCGTGTGATAATGGTTAGGAGCTCAGATCTCGTCCATCGGAGTCGTTCATGGGGATCATTAACGGTTCGCCGGATCAGTTTGGACCTTCGGTATCGAAGAATTTCCAATCATCGAGCACGTTCCACTTTAGCCAATCCAAAGCCGACGATCCTGAAGCGCATTTGGAAGCTTCAACTCACTTCCATGATCAGTTCCGAAGGAGCGCGGATGTTCGAGGGGTACCGGGTATCCGAGATCGACACCGGCGAAGCAACGATCCACGTCCGTCATGGTGGCAGTGGTCCGCCGTTGTTGCTGCTGCATGGCCACCCGCAGACGCATGTGATGTGGCACCGAATCGCTCCGGCGCTGGCCGAACAGTTCACCGTCGTCGCTCCCGACTTGCGCGGCTACGGAGATAGCTCAAAACCACCAACGAGCGACACACATGAGCCGTACTCCAAGCGCGCAATGGCTCGCGATCAGGTCGCAATCATGCAGTCGCTGGGTTTCGAGTCGTTCTCTGTCGCCGGTCACGACCGGGGTGGTCGCGTCGCCTATCGGATGGCCCTCGATCACCCGGAGCGGATCCTGAAGCTGGCCGTCCTTGATATTGTCCCGACTGGTGAGCACTTTCGCCGTGCGGACGCGTCGTTCGCGCTCGGTTACTGGCACTGGTTCTTCCTGGCCCAGCGCCATCCCTTCCCTGAGCTGGTCATCGGCGCCGACCCCGATACCTTCTACTTAAATCGTCGTGGGCCAGGCTCCCACACCGTCTTCGCCCCCGAAGCGCTCGCGGAGTATCGTCGCTGCTGGAACAATCCCGCCACGGTTCACGCCATGTGCGAGGACTACCGTGCCGCCGCGACCTTCGACTACGCACTCGACGAATCGGAACGCGGCAAGCGACGCATCGAATGCCCGCTGCTGGCCCTCTGGGGGCGCGACAACTTCCTGAACGAGTGGTACGACGTGCTCGCCATCTGGCGTGATTGGGCCGATGACGTTCAGGGACACGCCCTCCCATGCGGACACTTCCTGCCCGAAGAATCGCCCGAGGAGACGCTGGAAGCGTTCATCACGTTCTTCGGAGCCTGACCTGGGATCAACGACCGCGATCCTCGTCACGCCGTCCGGGCAGTGGCGGTCCGATCCATATCTGGGGTATGAGCGGCTGGCACGATCTCGATAATCTCATCAGGAAAGACTGCTCGCAACTCTAGTCGCCCACCGAGCGCCGCAACGTAGCGGCTGAGCGTCGAGAGATAGAGATCGTCCTCGTGCTCGATCCGCGAGATGTTTGCCTGTGAGACATCCAGCGTCTCGGCGACCTCGCGCTGTGTCATCCCGCGCGCCTCACGCAGTCGAGTGAGTTCGACGGCATCAAGCGACGCGCGCTTGAGTTGCTCGATCTTCGCTCGCTCGCATGGATCGGCCAGAAACGGCTCACTGAGCTTCTTGAACTTGTGGGCCATTAGATCAGGCCCTCCTTCCGCAGGATTTCGAGGTGTTCGTCGTAGAGTTGATCCGCAATCGGAACCATCTCGACATACCACTGGTTCCAACGTCCGGTCTTGTCACCGCCTATGAGGAGAATCGCCATTCGACGCGGATCGAATGCGAACAGGATACGGATACCACCTCCGATAGGTCGGAGTTCCTTCATGTTGGAATGCCGCGAGCCGTGGATGGTATCGACGAGCGGTCTGCCGAGACCCGGCCCACGTTCTTCTAGTGCTTCTACCGCCGAAATGATTCTTCGGCGTGTGACTCGATCCAGCTCGTCCCACCACGCACCAAACTCGTCGGTATACTCAATCTCCCATGCCATCGCGTCGATATAACCCTTGCATTGTATCACGGTCTGCTACGCCGTCCGGATGTTGGCAGCCCGTTCCAGCCGGAGCTCCTCGATCGCCATCTCGCGCATCTTGTATTTCTGGACCTTGCCGGTCACCGTCATCGGGAAGGAGTCGGAGAAGCGCCAGTACTTCGGCACCTTGAAGTAGGCGATCTGGCCATCGCAGTACTCTTTGCAGCTCTTCGACCGTCACGCCCTGGCCGGGACGCAGGATCACCCAGGCCATCACCTCCTCGCCGTACTGCTCGTCGGGGACGCCGATCACCTGGACATCGCGGATCTTCGGGTGGCCGTAGAGGAATTCCTCGATCTCGCGCGGGTAGATGTTCTCGCCGCCGCGGATGATCATGTCCTTGGCTCGCCCGACGATGTTGACGTAGCCCTCGTCGTCCATGACGGCCAGGTCGCCGGTGTGCATCCAGCGCCCGTCGTCGATCGCCTCGCGGGTCGCGTCCTCGTTGTTCCAGTAGCCGAGCATCACGATGTAGCCGCGCGAGAGCAGTTCGCCGGTCGTCCCGCGCGGGACGACCGCGCCGGTCTCCGGATCGATGATCTTGCACTCGACGTGCGGGTGGATCCGCCCGACCGTGCTGACGCGCTTCTCCAGCGGGTCGTCGGTCGTCGACTGGAATGAGACCGGCGAGGTCTCGGTCATCCCGTAGCAGATCGTCACTTCCTGCATGTGCATCCGGGAGTTGACCTGCTGCATCACCTCGATCGGGCAGGGCGAGCCGGCCATGATGCCGGTCCGCAGCGTCGAGAGGTCGAAGCGGTCGAACTCAGGCAGACCCAGCTCGGCGATGAACATCGTCGGGACGCCGTGCAGCGCGGTGCACCGTTCGGCCTCGACGGCCGCCAGCGTCTCCAGCGGGTCGAAGACCGGCGCGGGAATCACGATCGTCGCGCCATGCGTGACGGCGGCCAGGTTGCCCAGCACCATCCCGAAGCAGTGATAGAACGGGACCGGCACGCAGAGCCGGTCCTTGTGGGTAAAGCGCATCCACTCTGCGATGAAATAGGCGTTGTTGAGGATCGAGTGGTGCGAGAGGGTCGCGCCCTTCGGGAAGCCGGTCGTCCCGGAGGTGTACTGGATGTTGATCGGGTCGTCGAACTGCTGCTCGCTCTGAATCGCTGTCAGCTCGTCCGGCTCGATTGCCTCGCCACGCGCCAGGACCGTGTTCCAATGGAAGGCGCCCGCCACCTCCTGCTCGCCAAAGGCGATCACGCAGCGCAGGTCGGGTAGCTTGGCCGCCTTGATCTTGCCTGGCTCGCACGTCTCCATCTCCGGGCAGACTTCACGCATCAGATCGGCGTAGCGGCTGGTCTTGAACGGCGGCGCGATGATCACCGTCGAGCAGCCGGACTGTCGCAGCGCGTACTCCAGCTCGTGCGTGCGATAGGCGGGGTTGATGTTGACGAGGATCGCGCCGATCTTCGGTGTCGCGAACTGGGCCACGATCCACTCGACGTGGTTCGGCGACCAGATCCCGACCCGGTCGCCCTTCTTCACTCCCAGCGCGACCAGTCCGCGCGCGAAGCGGTCGCACTCGGCGCGCAACTCGCGGTAGGTCCAGCGGATTCCCTGATGGCGCGATACCAGCGCCTCGTGCTCGGGCAACTGCTCGACGACGCGGTCGAACATGTCGCCGATCGTCGCGCCGATCAGCGGCACATCGCTGGCGCCGTGGACGTAAGAGAGTGACTCGTCATAGAGGTTGATACCAAGAGTTGGCGCTGCCGGTGCGATCGTCGCCATCGCTCGATCCTTTCGTTCAAGCGGGAACAGGGAACAGGAGCTTTGGTTCGGCTGTTGTCGTGCTGGGCATATCATCGCGCATTTTGCCGGCGGCGCAAGTCGTCGGGAGATGCTTGATTGCGGAGAGTTCGATGGCTATGCTGGTGACGAGAAGCATCAATCCATCGAAACAGCGTCAATATCGCCGAACGTTGTCATGCTGTCTCCCGCAATCATCAAGAGCTCTGGCTATGAATTACACGATCTGGGAGGCATTTGGTGACGATCCGGCAGCCACAGGTCTTCATCTCGTACCAGCGGGCGGACGAGCCCTTCGCGCGGCAGGTGCGCGAACATCTGGCTGCGCAGGGGGTTCAGACCTGGATGGACCAGTACGACATCCCGGTCGGCGCGTACTGGCCGGATGAGATCGACAGCGGACTTGCCGACACTGACATCGTTGTCGGCATCCTCAGTCCGGACGCGGTTGAGAGCCGCAACGTCAAGAACGAGTGGGACTGGGCTATTCAGAACGAGAAGCGGCTGCTGCTGTTGCAGGTTGCGCCATGCCTGATCCCGCATCGCTATATCTCCATCAACTACATCGACGCCACCGGCGCTGATCCATCGGCCGCATTCGCGTTGCTGTCGCGGGCGCTTGGCGCCGAGGGGGCAGTCGCGTTGGATGACGTGTCGTTAGCCACACCTGATGTCTCCAGGCCAGTCCCGATCCGGCACGCGCCACGTAGCCCCCGCCCTGCCGCCCGCACCGCACCATTCGTCGCTGGGCGGGAACGGGAGCAGGACATCCTGCGAAGCCAGATCGAGAACCTGTCGGCTGGGCGTGGCTCCCTCGTTCTGATCGGCGGGGAGGCGGGTATCGGCAAGACGACGCTGACGAACTGGTTGGCCGCTGAGTCAGAAGCGCGCGGAGCGGTCGTCCTGGCCGGTGGCTGCTACGACCTGACGACGACGCCACCCTACGGTCCCTGGGGTGAGGTCGTTCGTGGCTGGCCGCAGGATCGACGGATTGCCACCTGTCCCGGAGGCGTTGCGTGGTGGCGAGGCGATGGAGCGGCTTCAAAGTCAGGCTGCGTTGTTCGAACTCGCGACCGATCTGCTGGCGACGGCGGGCTCGATCCGGCCGATTGTTCTGTTCCTCGAAGACCTGCACTGGGCCGATCAGCCATCAATTGATCTGCTGCGCTACGTCGGACGGTTGGTGGCCGGATTCAGGATGCTGCTGGTCGCCACCTATCGAAGCGACGAGATCACCCGGCAGCATCCGCTGTTCGCGCTCATTCCGGCGCTGGCTCGTGAGGCGGGGACGGTGCGAATCAGCCTGCAACGACTCGGACCGGATGCCGTCCGGGATCTGATTGCCAGCCGATACGCCATTACGGACGATGAATGTGAGCGTGTCGCTGGCTATGTCCAGCGCGTCACCGAGGGAAATCCGTTCTTCGCCAGCGAGGTCCTGCGTACGCTGGAGGAATCCAGGGCAATCGAGCACGACGACGCCGGCTGGCGGTTGCGAAACCTCGACGATGTCCAGGTGCCGGAACTCGTCCGCCAGGTGATCGAGGGCCGTCTTGCACGACTCGGCGACGTTGTCTACCGGACGTTGCAATCGGCGGCCGTCATCGGCCATGAGATACCCGTTGATCTCTGGATCGCTGTCAGCGGAGAGGATGAAGGTGTCCTGTCCGAGACGCTCGACCGGGCAACCGAAGCGCGGATTGTCGAGGAATTACCAGGCGGGAACAGTTTCCGCTTTACGCACGCGCTGATCCGCGAGACGCTGTATGCGGGGCTGGGTCTGCTGCGCCGTCGCGCATTGCACCGGCGCGCTGGTGAGGTGCTGATAGAGGCGGCTCGACCTGACCCCGACACGATCGCACACCATTTCAGCCAGGCCGGCGACGACCGAGCCTTTGACTGGCTTGTCCGGGCAGGCGATCGAGCGAATCAATCCTATGCCTGGATGATCGCCGCCGAGCGCTACGAGCAGGCGGCTGCCGTCATCGCTGACGATCGGGAGCGTGCGCGGGAATCTGGCTGGCTCCTCATTAACGTCGCATCCATGCTGCGCTACTCGGACACTCCCAGGGCAATCGGCTACATTGAACAGGCAGCGATCGTTGGCGCATCAATCGGGGATGCCTGGCTTGCGCTCTCCCCGCTCGTGGATGCTGGCTACTACCATGTGCGGTTGGGCAACATGCGCGAAGGAGTCGATCGCATGCAAGCGGTGGGCCGCGAGATGGAGTCGGCAGCCCGCGATGGCCGGCTCGCGTCCTGTGAACCGCCGAACGATCTCGCCACCGACGTGAGGCCCGCCTATGACTATATGCTGCGGATGGCGACCGAGCGACCGGATCAGGCAGTCATTCTGGATCGCAGTCTCGCCGTTATCCATTTGGTCAACACGGGCAGAATCCGCGAAGCGCAGGCGTTGGCGGAACAACTTGCGGCGGTCTGGCCGTCGGACGTTGAAGAGACGCAGCACATCACCTTCGGGGGGGATTGGCGATCCATGTTTGCCGATCTCTATTTCGGGCTCGCGGACATCGAACGCCGGATGGGCCGATCACAGCAATCGCTTCAGTCAGCGCAGATCGCGCTGAGCGCATACGTCCTGATACCACACTATTTTGTCATGGCATGGTGTTACACGCGCATGCTACAAACGCTCATCGCATACCAGACGGAGGAGATTGAGCTACGACGTGCGACTGCCAGCAACGCGGTTGATGCGGCATTCAAGGCTCTCGGCGCTGTCCAATCAGATGCGTCGCCTGACCTGCATCGCACATCGCTCTGGATCGTTGAAGGCAGGTGGGTTGACGCGTACTCCATCCTGCACGCGCGCGTGTTTCCAGATGGCGGCGCGTCTCACCTGGCTGTCACTGAGGATTACCCCGTCTCAGACCTTGCCGCCATCTGTGTTGGACAGGGACGGCGTGAGGAAGCGCTGGACCTGATCCGCAGCACGTTGCCGGATGGGTCGGACACGCAGCCTGGCAATCAGCCGTTTGAATCGGCACTCAATTTCCACGCCGTGGCCGCGTCGCTCGCACTCGACATTGGCGATCTGACGGCAGCTCATGCCTGGCTGGCTGCACACGATCGCTGGCTCGACTGGAGTGGATCCGTTCTCGGCCAGGTTGACGGGCATCTCGGCTGGTCACGCTACCACCGACAAGCCGGCGATCTGGACACCGCCGAAGCCCAGGCACACATCGCCTTCGACAAGGCCAGCAACCCGCGCCAACCGCTCGGCCTGCTCGCCAGCCACCGTCTGCTCGGCGAACTGGAGACCGAACGAGGTAATCAAGATAACGCCAGAAGTCACCTGTCCGAATCACTTTCTCTCGCCGATGCCTGCGCCGCCCCGTTCGAGCTGGCCCTGACGCTCGTCTCTCTGGCGGAGCTAGACATTGCGGTCGATGAGGTTGAGCAGGCCACCGAGAAGCTGACGCAAGCGCGTTCTATCTGCGAGCGGCTGGAGGCGCGACCGGCGCTGGAGCGGATCGCGGCGCTCGAACGGCGGCTTGCGGGGTGATGTGGTCGTCCTCTTGCTTGCGTTGACTCAACGACCTGCGACCCTCTCCCGCTCCACGACTGATTCCAGCAGCCCGAGTTCCGCGGCCTTGCGGGTGGCTTCGGCGCGCGATCGGCAGTCGAGCTTGGTGAGGACCGACTGGACGTGCATCTCGACCGTTCTCGGGCTGATGAAGAGCTGGTGGCCGATCTCTCGGCTCGTCCGGCCGGCGGCGACGAGCCGCAAAACTTCCAGCTCCCGGCGCGAGAGGCCGGCGTTGGCAAGCTGGCCGGCGGCGCGGCGGCCGATGTGTCGTTCGACCGGCTCGCCGAGCGCCTGCAGGTCACGCGCGATCAGTGTTGCAAGTGGCCGCGCGCCGAGCTTGCGGGCGGTTCGGTGAGCGCTGGTCAGATGTGTGATGGCGGCTTCGTGTCTCCCGGCCCGCGCGAGCGCGTTTCCGGCGCGGCGCTCGGTCTGTGCGCGGTCGAACGGAAGCTGAATGGTACGCAGGAGGTCGAGCGCTTGCTCGAACCTGTCGATTGCCTGCTCGGTATCGCCATCCAGCAGCGCAGTCTCACCGAGTGCGTGGGAGAGTGCCGCCAGCGCTTCGGTCTGGCCAGTTCCAGCGGCGATCGTTGCAAGCGCGGCGGCGCAGGCACGAGCGTCGGAGGCCGCGCCGTGCTCGGCAAAGTAGGTCGCGGCCCAGCTCAGGACCGGGATGATGTAGTGCCGATCCTCGGTCTGTTCCCAACGGCTCAGCATCTCGCGGCTGCGGGCGAGCGCGGCGTCGGTGGCCCCCTGCTGGTCGTCGAGCAGTGCCAGCCCCCAGAGAACCAGGATTTCCATCGGGACCAGCTCGATCCGCTGCGCCAGGAGCGCGGCGTCGATCAGTAATGGACGGGCCAGGCGTGCCTCTCCACGCATCGCGTGCACGAGACCAAGTGTCCCACCGGCCGCGGCACGGGCATGGGGCGGCGCACCCTGCGTCGCAACGACATCGCTGCAGACCTCAATCGCGCGGTCCCACTCCCCGGTCTGCCGCAGGACAACTGAGAGGCAGCCGAGGCAGCCGAATGAGGTCGTATCGGCTGCGTTGCGCTGGCAGTAGTCGTAGGCGCGCAGGTACGTCTCCTTGGCGTTGGCGTAGTCGCCGGTGTGTTCCAGGGCGTCAGCAAGTAACTGGTAGACAACGGCCACGGTTGAAGCGATGTTGTGTTCCATCGCCAGCGCCAACCCGGCACGTACCAGGTCGAGTCCGGCCGCACTCTCACCGAGCCGAACGCGCAGGTTGCCTTCGAGGGCCAGTAACCGTGCCCTGAGGTCGATGCGGCCCGAGCGTTCGACTTCCGGGCGTGCGATATCCAGCAGCTCGAGCCCGCCGTGAAAGTTGCTGGCCGTCCGGAGGTGAGACGCGGCCAGGATCCGCTCAGTTGCCGCCTCGGCAGGCTGGTCTGTGGCCGCGAACGCATTGGCTGCGGCTTCCCGCGCGGCCAGCGCGCGGATCCAGTCGCCGCGCAACTCGTAGACGCCAGCCAGCCGATTCTCGGCGGTCGCGAGTCGGCTCGTAACGTTGGACTGGCGGTAGGCGTCAGCGACCTCGTGCCACGCACGCGTCGCTTCGGCAAGGTCCCCGGAGCGCTCGGCGCAGGCCCCGAGCCGCTCAAGTGTGTCGATCCGATCCAGTTCGTCGCTTCCGTCGCTCCAGAGCTCCAGCGCGCGCCGGAAGAAGGCAACTGCGTCGCGGTAGGCGTGGATGTGGCAGGACGCTTCGCCCGCGACAACGAGTGCCCGACGCGCGCGCTCCTGGTTTCGGCTGGCGAGCCAGTGCTCGGCGACGATTGCGGCGGGCGCGCCGCTGGCTTCCAGATAGGCAGCGATCTGTTGGTGCAGTGCGCGACGGCGCACCCACGGGACATCCAGGTAGCAGGCTTCCCGCTTGAGTCCGTGGCGGAATGCGCCACGGCCGTCGCTGCTCTCGATCAGGAATCCGCTGTCAAGCAGCAGCGCTAACCCCGACTCATCGTCGCTGGCCAGCGTCATGATGAGATCGATATCGAACTCCTGGCCCGCGACGGCCGCGATGTCCAGCACGTGGCGCGCATCGGCGGGGAACGCCTCGACCTGGAGACCGATCACATCGCGAATACTCTCGGGCAGTGGCAGTGTCTTGGTTTCATCGAAGGTGAGGCCGTCTTCAGATGTCCGCAGCCGGCCGCTCTCCGCGAGCGCAGCCACCAGCTCCTCAATGAAGTACGGGACGCCCTCGGTCCGATCATGGATTGCGCACACCAGCGCTGGACTCGGCTCGGAGCCAAGGACATGGGCAGTCAGCCGGGCTGTCTCAGCCCGGTCGAGCGGACCGATCGGCATCTCGCGCAACTGGTGGGTCCGCTGGGTTTCGGCGCGCAGCCGGCGTACCGGGTGGCCGCGCTGGACCTCGTCGGTCCGGTAGGCGGCGACGATCAGCAGCGGTTCGTGCTCGAGCGCACCGGCCAGGGCCGGCAGGAGATCGAGTGTCGCCTGGTCTGCCCAGTGGATGTCGTCGAAGAAGAGCGCCAGCGGTCGGCGCCCGGCAATCGCTGCGAACGCTGAACGCAGCGCCTCGAAGAGTGCGGCACGGTCGCTGATCGGTGGTGGTGTGCCCAGTTCCGGCAGGACCAGTGCCAGTTCGCTGGCCCACGGTCCAATCGTGATCTGCGCGTCAGCCTCGGTCGCCAGGTAGGCGCGTAATGCTGTTGCCAGCGGACCGTAGGGCAACGAGACCCCCTGGTACGACTGTCCAGTCAGCAGCCGCAGACCCGTGTCCGCGACGACATTTCGGACGAAGCTCGTCTTGCCGATACCAGCTTCGCCGCTCACCAGGATGAACGTGCCAGTGCCATCGATGGCCGCAGCGGCCGCTTTCGCCAGTTCGTCGCGTTCCCGATCCCGACCGATCTGCATGATGCGCTCAGCTATAAGTGCCATGATGCCCTTTCGCTTCGTTGGGTGCGCCATCAGGTACGAGGGCGATCGTCAGTCGTCGCACATTGCCGGTTGTCTGAGTCAATCGAGGACACCGTTGTCCTCTCCCGCTAGTCTGGAACGCCGCGGACGACCACGGTACGGCTGAATGCAGGTATCGCGCTACCTGCATTTGCAGGTAATTGCAGGCAGCAGCACTGGAAGCGTGTGCTCTGGTAGGGGCCGATCCTGTATCGGCCCATGCCGTGAGGCATCTGCGAGGGCATCGTGCGTTCGCCGAGGCCCCCCAACGCCTGCGCCCGTTGGGGGCATACGTCCGCGATCGCACCAGGCGCCGAGGCCCAGAGGGCACCCCGCGCGGGCTGATACAGGATCGGCCTCTACCAGAGAACGCAGAACTGCCTGTCAGGCGAGCAACCCGAGCTCGCGGGCGCGAGCGACCGCCTGGGTGCGGCTGCTGACCCCGAGCTTGCTGTAGATCTGCTGGCTGTAGGATCGGACCGTGTTCACGGCCAGAAACAACTCGTCGGCGATCTCGCGGTTGGAGCGCCCTGCGGCGATCAGTTGCAGCACCTCGACCTCACGTGCCGTTAGCGGCTCGATGAGGGCGGATGGCGTCGCCGTCTGCCGCCGCTCGGCTGGCGGAGCGTCGGGCGCAGCCTCCCGCGCTGGCGCCGGAAATGGCGCCATCATCACAGCAATCAGACTGGCTGCCAGGTCGGCCGGATCGACATCGATGGTGCTCTGAACCGCCGCGTCGTAGATATCAGATGGGAGCGATTCCTCCGCGACGGTGAGGAGTTGTCCGGCGCGGGATCGAGTCTCGTGGTCACTGGCGGCGTGGGCGTGGGCGAGTGCCAGTGGACCGGCTGCTTCTGCCGGCCGCGCCGTCTGGAGTAACCAGTCGCCGGCGCTGGCAATGAACGTCAGAAGCAGACGCATGAAGCGCGACTCGGCCGTCAGCCGCAATCCCTCGGCAAAATGATCTCCGGCGGTGGCATAGTCGCCGGTCGCGCATGCCGCCAGTCCGAGGCCGTTGAGAGCGTTGGCGGTTGTGACGAGGTCGCCAATCTCGCGCGCGATGCCGAGACTGCGCTGGTAGAGCTGCTGAGCCTCGTCCCAGTTGCGCTGCAGGACCGCGACCTTCGCGAGGTGAGCGAGGCTGGTCCCCATCCCTTCGGGATCATCGAATGCTTCCCTGATCGCGTAACTGGCCTCGTAGTGTCGCCAGGCATCGGCATAGGCTTCATCGGTGATGGCAACGTGGCCCTGCAGGTTGTAGCTGTAGGCGAGTAGCCACTGATCTCCGATGGAAAGCGAGGCTGCGGTGCAGCGCTGGGCGTACTCACCTGCTCGGCGGTCCTCCTGCCAGAGCGCGGCAGCCGCTCGTACCCACCAGGCGAGCGGAAGGTTGCCGGGCCGGTATTCAGCCGTGTTGCGCTCGATCACCTCGGCACTGATCTGGCCGGCCTCGGCATAGTGCCCGTCGATCAGCGTCACGATCCCGCGCCAGAGCTTTGGATCGGTCGCCAGACCTTGCGGTAGTGGGCCGGGAATGTCGGCGTAGCGCGTTTCGGCTTCCGCCAGTGCCGCTCGCATAGCGGGCATCTGGCCGAGCTTGTGGTTCAGGCGCACCGCATCGACCAGCATGGCCGCGAGGATCCGGTCAACCAGTGGAGATGGCTCGGCGGCTCGCAACGCGGCCAGCCCTTCCTCCAGCACGTCCATCCCCTCGCGGTAGCGTGCGCGGAAGTCATAGAACAACGAGAGCGAATGGGTGATTCGGCCAATCGCTGCAATGTCGCGTTCCGCGACCAGGCCACGCCAGGCTGCCCGGATGTTGCTCAGCTCGGCGTCGATCTCCACCATTGCTTCGGCCTGGCCTCCGCCGGTCATCGGGCCGAAACGCTCGGCCACGAACGTGACATACACATCACGGTGTGCCGCATAGGTTTGGGCCGCTTCGCCAGTTTCAGCACGCAGGTGCTCTTCCGCATACTGGCGGAGGAGCTCGTGCAGGTAGAAGCGTCCGCTGGCACCAACGCGAACCAGTGACTTGTCGACCAGCGAGGTCAGGATCGGTAATGTCGCGCCGGCAACCTGCTCGGCGGCGTCACGGCGGAACCCACCTCGGAAGACCGCCAGTTTCCTGAAGGTGCGACGCTCCTCCTCCGACAGCAGCGTCCAGGAGTAGTCGAACGCTGCCTGGATACTGCGGTGGCGTTCCGGGATGTTGCGAAGACCGGTCGCCAGGAAGGCGATGTTGCGCTCGATCTCGTCGGCGATGGCGGCACAGGAGAGTGTCCTCGTCCAGGCTGCTGCCAACTCCAGCGCCAGTGGCAGGCCATCAGTGATCCGGCAGAGCCGAACGACATCTGACAGCTCGGCTTCGAAGGAGAAATCGGGCCGTACCTGCCGCGCGCGCTCGACGAACAGCCGGACTGCCTCGGACTGAACGGGATCGGCAGCCCCTTCGTCCGGCACGGCCAATCCCGCCAGCGGATAGCGCCACTCTTCGCGCAGGTTCAGCACCTCGCGCGAGGTGACGATGATCCGCAGGCCCGGCGCCTCAGTCAGGAGCTCGCTAACCCAGGGGGCTGCATCGATCAGGTGCTCGAAGTTGTCGATCACGAGCAGCATCCGCGCAGGGCGTAGGAAGCGGGCGACCTGTTCGCGCGCGTCTCTCGGTCCGGTCAGCGTACAGCCAACCGCGACCGCGAGCGTGGTCGGGATCGAATCAGCCGCGCTGACCGACTGCAGCGGGACGAACGCGACGCCATCCGGGAACGTCTCCCGAGTCAGCCTCAGCGACTTCGAGCGCCAGCCGGGTCTTGCCGATGCCGCCCGGTCCAAGAATCGTCAGCAGGCGACAATCGGGCGACGCGAGGCGCTGGGACAGCTCCTCCATCTCGATCGATCGGCCGACGAAGCTGGTCTGACGAACCGGCAGGCCGGGCCGCGCCACGAGCCGCGCCCCCGCGCTGAGCGAGCGGAGTCGCTCTTCAGGGCGTTCCACACGACTCGCGCTCGACGCGCCATGCAGTGCCATCGTCGTACACCCAAACCTGCCCGCGATCACCGGTCTGAAACAGCAACGATAGAGCCTTCGTGCGTGATCGGCGCGGTGAGTGTACACGGTCGTTCGGGACGTGATCTCCCTCGCGGGAAACGCCGAGCGGGCCGCTCCTCGGGGGAGCGGCCCTGGCTGGGTGGGGGAAGGGAGACTAGTAATCCTGCAATCCGCCGTGCTGAGACGCATCGAGGCTCGGCAGATACGTCGCGTTGCTTTCGGGTAGCTGGTTCATCTCCAGAAAGCGAACCTCATCGGACGACATGACTTTCGGCGTCATCATCCCCGGCATCATCGTGTTCATCTCCAGGAAGCGCATGTCGCTGGACTCAATGACACGTGGCCGCAGGGTACCTGGCGGGGTCATGTTCAGCTCAAGCGGCTCGCCGTTGGCCGCCTTGAAGGCCCGTCCATCGCTGATCTCCGGCAGGTTGGTGTTCATCTCAAGAAACGAGTCGGTGTAGATCGGCGAGGTCTGTTGTGGGCTGCGGACAATCGTCCGCGCGCTGCCGTCGCCATCGTCACTATCGGCGAACACGATGCCGGCGGCGGTAAGGACGATCATCAGTGTCGCTGCCAACGCAACGACGATCCAGATTCGCTGTGACGGGAATCGCTTGTACTCGATTGACTGCATTGTCAACGTCCTTCGTTGGTACTCGGCTTCTGCGTCATTGCAGAAAGCTCGATGCTGATTGGTTAGATCCGGCCTGACGCTCGTCAGACCGGTGGGTCAGGCGCGGATCGCCACGACTTCCAGGTACTCGGCCGGCACGACCATCGTGCCGTCATCGGTATTGGCGCGGTGGGCCACGTCGAGCAGATCTTCGACCAGTGCCGCCTGTCCGGCGCCGTCGAGCGCCGCGAAGGCGGTGACGGTCGGCCCGTAGTACTCACGCCAGAAAGCCAGCCAGTGCTCCGGCGAGCGGTAGCGGAACTTGAAGTTGCGCCGAATCGTCCTCATCTCGGTGACGCCATCACCGAACAGTGTCACGCAGCCGCGCTTCATTGCCCCAGAGCAATGGTGACGACACGCCTGGTGGCGGCGGGACGTGCTTGCCGTTCGTACGGAAGACATCGCCGAGCCAGCCCTCGGCTGTCCAGTTCGCCAGCCCGATCGTGCCGCCTGGGCGGCAGACGCGCAGCAGTTCGCTGGCTGCCTGCTCCTGATTCGGGGCAAACATCACGCCGAAGGTCGAGAGGACCGTGTCGAACGAGGCGTCGGCGAACGGCAGCGCTTCGGCGTCGCCTTCGACGAACCTGACTGGCAATCGTTCGCCGGCGGCGCGTTCGCGGCCGCGTTCCAGCAGCGCAGGGACGTAGTCGGCGGCCGTCACGTCGGCGAATCGGCGGGCAGCGGCCAAAGCCGCGTTACCGGCGCCGGCCGCGACATCCAGTACCTGCTGGCCGGCCCGCACGTTCGCCGCCTCGCAGATCGTCTCGCCAACGATCGTCAGCGTCGCGCCGATCTGGGCGAAGTCGCCCGACGACCACATCTTCTGTTGCCGTCCCTTGACGGCGGTCAGGTCGGGCATTGTCGCGACAGTCATATTGCATGCTCCTTCGACTCACAATCGGCTAGCCGCCACGTTGCGGCACCGTTGTTCTACTCTAGGGCTGGCGCTGCCTTGAGGATGCGCAACCCTACGGTATCTTTCTCTCCGGCCTACGGTATTCGGCACATGCACTGGTCCGCGCCAGTGTGGCCACACGTGCACAGGGTGTGGATCATGCCGGAGGAGCCTTGCCATCTTCAGTCTGTAACAGGATGTGACGCGGGCGTGCATGATCGAGACCCGCGTCGCGGCTGGTGCCGATCGATGTCAGATGGATACAGGCCGGTCCCGCGATGAGGAACAGCCGGTCAGCGTGGCGATCGGCTCGGGGCATCGAGCGGCTCGTTCACCAGTCGCTCGATCGTGCTGGCCAGACGACGAGCGCGCGTTTCGGGGCGTTTGGCCTTGATGATCCACTCGACGTACTCACGGCGATGACCGGCATTCAGCGCCTCAAACCGTGCGCTTGCGTGCGGGTTGTCGTCCAGTAGCGCCCGCAGGTCGTCCGGCACGACGGCGTCTTTCCGCAAGCCGCGCGCGTATTCATAGCGGACGGTGACCGCCTGTGTCCACCAGTCGGGGACGCCGTGCTCCCGCGACAGATAGCGGGCGATCGCGGTGTGTCCCTTCGACGGCGCGTCCCAGGCGTCGAGGATCGCGTTCCACTCGCTGGTTGACTTGCCGGTCTTCGCAATGATCGTTTCATCGCCGATTCCCTGTGGGCCGGCTACCTTCGTCGCCATGATCGTCCTCCACCGATGCCGAACGTGTACGTACACATTCTGGCAGGTGCGATGCAGGGCCGGCAACCATCAAGTCCCGGTAGGGGCCGCATCCTGTATCGGCCCGCGCCGTGAGGCGCCCGCATCGACAAGGGAACGTTCGCCGAGGAACCCTGACGCCTGCGCCCGTGTGGTAGCCGTGCGATCGTCGTACCAGGCGCCTCATGGCGCGGGCCGATACAGGATGCGGCCCCTACCGGGATGGGTTCGGAATCTTCAAGATCGAGCACTCGCTTACTTGATTGCAGGCCGATGCTGCGCCCACGGGAACGCCTCCTCGTAGGCGGCGGCCGCACGTAGAACGGTCGCGTCACCGCGCCACTGGCCGGCGAACTGGAGCGCGATCGGCAAACCATCCGCGCTGAAGCCGCACGGAATCGTCGCTGCCGGCTGCCCAGTCAGGTTGAATGGGTAGGTGAACGCGGTCCAGCCAAGATAGGTCATCGCGCGTCCGGCGATCTCCGGCGGGTAGTCCAGCTCGACCGGGAAGGCCGTCACTGGCAGTTGCGGAGTCACCAGCAGATCGTAGTTCGACATAAAATCCTGCATCGCGTTGTGGTATTCGTCGCGCCGCTGCAGTGCCCGAATCACGTCGGTTGCGCGCATCGTCAGCCCACGCTCGATGATCGCGACTCGGCCCGGATCGAGCTTGTCGCGTACCTCGTCGAGGTCGGATTCGTGCCCGCTGGCCTGCGACGGCTCCCAGAGCCCGTCGAGGATGTCGAGC
>CAVXOL010000001.1:0-687999 GCA_963763325.1 uncultured Chloroflexia bacterium | reverse complement strand
GGTCGCCTTCAGAGGAACCGGCGGCAACACTGTCGGTGCTGGCGACGGCCGCAGCCGGGACGCCGGCCACCTACCTCGCCTTCTCGACGCTGGAGCAAACCATCGTCGCGCCTTCCGTGATGTTCGTATTTGTGGTTGTCGTCTCGACATTCACGTATCGTGTGCTTGACCAACGCTTCGTAGCGTCCACCACACCATCGATCGACAACCAGCGCCACGACAGTAACGACGATCAAGGAGCAGGGGGCAGATGAGTATTCTCGTTGGTAAGGACACACGGCTGCTCGTCCAGGGCATCACAGGACGTGAAGCGACGTTCCACACCGGCCAGATGGTCGAGTATGGGACGAATGTCGTCGCCGGTGTCACGCCTGGCCGGGGTGGCAAGTCGGTCCACGGCGCGCCGGTCTTCAACACGGTCGCCGAGGCCGTCGCCCAACGGGCGCGAACACCTCGATCATCTTCGTCCCAGCCCCCTTCGCGCGCCGACGCGATCCTGGAGGCGGTCGACGACGGCATCGAGCTGGTGATCTGCATCTCGGAGAACGTTCCGGCCCTCGACATGGTGCGCGTCTATGACCACGTCAAGGACAACGGCGCGCCGCCTGATCGGCCCGAACTGCCCCGGCGTGATCACACCCGGCGAGGCAAAGTCGGCATCATGCCCGGCTACATCCACGAGCGCGGCAGGGTCGGCCTCGTCTCCCGCTCCGGCACCCTCACCTACGAAGCCGTCTGGGCAGCTGACCCAGGCTCGGCCTCGGCCAGACCTCCTGCCGTCGGCATCGGCGGCGACCCGATCATCGGCACATCCTTCATCGATGTCCTCGAACTCTTCCAGGCCGACCCGGAGACCGAGGGGATCGTCCTGATCGGCGAGATCGGCGGCACCGACGAGGACCAGGCGGCCGCCTACATCAAGGAACACGTGACCAAGCCGGTCGTCGGCTTCATCGCCGGCCGCACCGCCCCTCCCGGCAAGCGGATGGGCCACGCCGGCGCCATCATCTCCGGCGGCACCGGCACCGCGGCCGAAAAGATCGCTGCGTTGAACGCCGCGGGGGTGGAGGTGGCCGACAGCCCCGCCAAAGTCGCCGACATCATGAAGGGCAAGCTATAGCCGGCCTAGTGAATTCTCGTGCAAATGGCAAGAAGGCGCCGGTTGTTGTCCGTTGGCGTTACTCCAGATACATAGCTGACTCGGTACTCGCCGGAAAATACTTCTACGCCGAACTCATTAAGGTGAGTAGGTCGTGTTGCTCGCGTATCACGCCGATGCTGTGCTTGACCAAAAGTGCAACGAACTCTTCGCGATTCATTATGGCAACTGGTGTGCGATCCGGCTTCTCAGCTTCTACCCTGGCACCCGGACTGAAATCACTTGTTGTAATAATCAGCCCTTGGTCGTGGGTTCCAAGACTACCACGCACCTGCTGGACTATCGGAGTTTGAATGTTGTGCAAGATCCAGGGCTTGACCTGAACCTCCATGCGGTCCGGATGACATCGCCAACGACTAACTGCCGCGAACATCGATGCCGCCACTCCGCTGCGTCCAGAAACTTCCACCTCGTCAAACCCGAGCTCGCCGGCAGGTGTCCGACCAATGTCCCAAATTCCGATGGAAGCATCTCGTGAAGTCGTGCCTTGAGCTTAGTTCGGACTTGGCGATTGTGCTGCTCGATTTGGAACGCGAGTCCGTGCTTCATCCAGCGTGAAATACCAAAGTATCCATCGCCATATCTCACGAAGCGTGGTGTATCACCACGCTTGTTCGCTCGATTGATCTCGGACATTATTTGCGAGTACAGAGTCGCCTCCGGTGTCTTCCCTGCCGTTTCTACCAGCCCCAGTTGCCTGATCCGTTCGGCAATCACCTTGTAGTGCATCGGATTCTGATCGGCAAACTGATCGAGGACGTTTTCAACTGCGTCGTTGAACGTAACCTTCGCCTGTGGCTGGGATGAACTTGGGCCTCCAGTGGTAACTCATTGGAGAACGTCGCCGCATATGTCTTCCCAGCCTCGGTAATGCGATACCGAGGAGACTCGTGAACCACCAGACCACGATCAGTGAGGTTGACGAGCCATCGCCACAGGGTATCTGACACCGTTGAGTCCGTGCGATAGTTCGAGAATGCGTGACAGAACTGCTGCCATTCAGGGAATAGTTCGGCGCGAGTTGCAGTCGTGCGCTCTGAAAGCATTCGAAGTGCTGTTGATACACCCTCGATTTCATCGATCTCGCGAATAATTCCGTCGTTACCAGCGACAAACGCGGTACCGCGATCTGTCGGTCGAAGTGATTCACTAAGTTCCGTAAGGAGGCCATGGTTCCTCATGAAGTACTGTGATCCACGTAAATGTCGTGGATTCACCAACTGATCGCTAGCGATCCAAATGTGGAGTGCCAGTTCTGCCTCAGACCCGAAAAGGCGTTGGGGAATCCATGCTTCGGGAACGGTCCAGTCGACATTCTGTTGAGGAGTGCCACGTTGAGCCCAGATGGACTTCACCATATCAGTAAACAGCGAAACAGGTACACCATCAAGTGTCCTCAGGAGAGATTGAACTTGTGAGTACAGTGGAAACAAAGGCGTCTTGATGCGGACCACGACATCGCTCCTACCATCATTAGAGGCTTCTAGCCTCTCACAATTCGACCATGTCGAGGTTGCTCGTTGTGTGGCCACGTTCCATTTTTGACCTCGCTCACTGAAGTATTCCGCTCATTATACGCTTCTAAACGGATGACTCCAGTACTGCGGCCAACCCGCCAGAACAATAAACATGTCCTACGCGCTCATGACAATCAGTGGCGGACTCTGTACGCTGTTCCAAAGACCACCTTGAGTAAAGGCATGGTACAAACAGGCAGCATGGTTTAGCTTGGAAAGTGGGTATGATCAACCGGCTGCCGATGCACATCATGCTATTGAACAATAATTGTACTTATGGTTGTGGCGACGATTGGGTCATGACCCAGCCATCTCCTTCAATAGGTCCATCGTCGGCCCCGAGTCGATGCCGCACGAAGTGAAAGTCGCGGCGGCGAAGTCGGTGCCGCCGGTGTCGGCCAGCGACTGAAGGCCGGAGAGTGCATGGAATGTAGCGAGCGCCGGTCGCATCAACGACCGCGAATGCGCCCTGCTCTCCGCTCAGGTATCGCTCACCGGGCCTGAGGCTTAGCCCGTGTTGCCGGTTGATGGCGGCGATCACATCGCTGACCAGCACATCCAGCCTTCCACTCGGCAACACAACTTGATTGATTAATTGCAGTGTACGTTCTCATGACAGACAGGCACAGGGACAGTATTCTTGTCGTATCGAACATGTCGAGCACAGGCTCAGCATGAATAACGGTTGGATGTCGCCGGGTTGGCGAGGATGACCCGGTGGCACTCCGAGCGAATGATGAGCATGAACGATCAATCACGGCGTCTCAACGTGATGGTCTGGGTCATGGCTGTGATGCTGCTGGCCGGGCCATTCCTGTTCACACCAGCCAGCGCGCGAGCCGATGATGGCTCGGTCTACTTCTGGGAGACCGGTTACTGGGTCGATCCGCTGTTCCGCGACTATTGGGAGCGCAACGGCGGGCTGATGACCTTCGGCTACCCGATCACGCGTGCCTTCTACCAGGATGGCCTCCATCGCCAGTACTTCGAGCGAGCCATCTTCGAGCATCACGAGAACGAAACCGGCGACTGGCGCGTGATGTTGGTCCGTCTCGGCGCGCTGACCACGACCGAACGCCGCCAGGATCCGACCGACACGCCATTCGTCTTCCGCGCGGAAGACCCCGCGCTGGACGAGGGCGGCATCTACTTCCCCGAGACCGGCCACACCCTCAGCGCGACCTTCCGCGCCTACTGGGAACGGCACGGCGGCATCCAGACGCTTCGGCTACCCGCTCTCGGACGAGTTCCTGGAGCCGAGCATTGAGGACGGCGTCCTCCGCCCGGTCCAGTACTTCGAGCGGGCGCGTTTCGAGTGGCACGAGGAGTACGCCGGGAGCGAGTTCGAGGTGCTACTCGGCCATCTTGGTCGGGAGGCACTGGCCAAACGCGAGATTCCGAAGCTGGCGGTCGCGCCCCAGGCCGAGACGGACCGAGGAGCGCGATGCCCCGCCGCTCGGGCCGCTGCCAGCCGGGCGGCCGACGCCGGTAGGCTGCGGATTCAACCTCACCTTCTACAGCCATGACACCACTGACGACTTCAATGAGTTCTACATCGACGCTGCGGCCGAATCGGGCTGTGAGTGGATCCGGCTCCAGTTCACCTGGCGCGATCTCCAGCCGCGCGAGGGGCAGCCGGTCTCGTGGTCGTACTGGCCCTACGAGCGCGTCGTCGAGATGGCCAACGAGCGTGGCCTGAAGGTGCTGGTCAACATCGCGCACCCACCGGCGTGGGCCCTACCGGGCGACAAGCGCTTCCCTGCCCGACCCGACGCCTTTGAGTCCTTCACGACCGAGCTGGTCACACTGCTGGCCGGCAAGGTCGATGCCTGGCAGATCTGGAACGAGCCGAACCTGATCGCCGAATCGAACGGCATCATCGACCCGGCCGGCTTCCTGCCGATCCTGCGCGCTGGCTACACGGCCGTCAAAGCCGCCGATCCGAACGCGCTGGTCGTCTTCCCCGGCCTCGCGCCGAACACGATGATGCTGCCTCACCTGGCGATGTCAGACGGCTGGTACCTCGAAACGCTGCTGGGGATCAACAACGGCGAGGCCGCCGAGCTATTTCGACATCCTCGCCGTCCACGCCTACGGGGCCGGGAACGATCCAGATACCTACTGGCCCGGCAATCTGGCTGACAACCCCGGCTGGACCGAAGCGCCCGAATTCTACTTCCGCCATGCCGAGCAGCTCCGCAAGGTCATGATCGCCGCCGGCCTGGCCGACCGGCCGATCTGGATCACCGAGATGGGCTGGCCGGTCGGCAACTACCAGGAGGTCTGGGCCTACGGCGAGTGGATCACACCCGCCATGCAGGCCAACTACACCTCACGCGCGTTCGAGATCATGCGCACCGAGTGGCACTGGGTCGAGCAGGCCTTCGTCTGGCACCTCAACTTCGCCGAAGCCGGTGGTCCCAACCACCACTGGGCCGGCTTCTCCCTCTTCTCCTCCGATCGCCAGCCGACCGGCGCTTACGAGGCAATCTCACGGATGTCGAAGACGTGGCAGGCGGTGGAGTGACGTCGGGACGCGAGGTCTCGATCTATCCGCGTCCCACGTCCCGCGACTCGCGTCCCGAAAACTCCCGCAACACCTCCATCGTCGGCTCCGGGTCGACACCTCGTGGGGTAAAGATCGCGGCGGCGAAATCGGTGATGCCGGCGTCGGCCATCGACTGGAGACCGGCGCGAACCTCGCTGGCGCTGCCGATCAGCGAGACATCGGCGGGTGAATCTGCCCCCTCGCGGTCGAGGATCGCGCGGTAGGAGGGGAGCTGGCCGTAGCGCTCGTAGGCGCGGGCAGCGGTCTCGCGCACCTCGTCAGCCTTGTCGGTGACGCAGACCGGCAGGCCGGCGACGATCCGGGGCGCGGGGCGACCGGCGGCCTCGGCAGCGGCACTGATCGTCGGAACGGCGTGCTCAGCGATGTAGCGAGCGCCACCCATCCAGATCGCGGTGCCATCAGCCATCCGGCCGGTCAGCTTCAGCATCTGCGGGCCGAGGGCAGCCACCAACACCGGCGGTGGGGTCGTGCCGGGCAGCGTCAACTGATAGCCGTTGATGCGGAACTCCTCGCCAGCGAACTCGACCGCCTCCTGTCGCAACAGGGGCGTCAGGGTCGAGAGATACTCACGCATGTGCCGAATCGGGTGATCCCAGTCGAAGCCGAGCCGCTCCTCCATCGTCACCCGGTGGCTGAGGCCGATCCCCAACGCGAGCCGGTTGCCGACCGCCGACTGGACTGTCAGCGCCTGCTGCGCCAGCGCCGCCGGATGGCGCGGGTAGGTCGGAATCACGAACGTCCCCAGCTCGACCCGCTCGGTCGCCTGCCCCGCCAGCGCCAGGACTGTCAGCGCATCTGCCCCGGCGATGTTCGCCAGCCAGGCGCTTGCCAGCCCGTTCGCCTCCGCCTGCTCGATCTGCCGCACCAACTGCCCCAACCCGGCCCCCGGCCCCGGCAGCGCGAAGAGTCCGATACGCATGTTGCCTCCTTGTTGGGACGCGGGGCGCGTGTGAGGACTATTCTGCGTCCCGCGTCCCAGATCCCGCGTCCCGATCCTCCCGTGCAAAACTCGTCACCAACTCATGCGCCAGCCGCGTCGGCTCCGGCATGAAGCGTTCGTCGCGGCAGCAGCGTAGCACGATTTCGACGGCGGTCGGGATCGAAAGCTTGTGGCCAGGCGAGACGAACAGCGGTGCGTGCCGTGGCCGTGTCCGGAGCGCGACGCCGACCTGCTCGTCACGGTGGACAAGCGGCGCTTGTGCGCCAAACACGCGCTCCGGCTCCTCGAACTCCCCGACCAGCTTCGACTTCGCGCAGCCGATACTTGGTCGATCGAGCACGACACCGAGGTGCGACGCCAGCCCGATCCGGCGCGGGTGAGCGATCCCCTGCCCATCGAAGAGGATTACGTCCGGCTCGACCTTCAGCCCCCGGAACGCGTCGAGGATGGCCGGCGCTTCGCGGAACGAGAGCAAGCCCGGCACGTACGGGAAGCCCACCTCCCGCTCGGCGAACGAGGTCTCGACCACCTCCATCGTCGCGAAGTCGAGCGCAACGACGACGGCGTAGGCGGTCGTCCGCTTCTCCTGCTTGCGGTAGGTGTTGTCCACCCCCGCGACGACCTGAATGTCCTCAACAACGACGGAATCTACCAGGCTGACCTGCTCGCGCATCTCCCGCTGGATTGCAGCCGCCTCCTTCGGCGTGACGTCCCATCCGTGCGGCTCGTTGATGTCCATTAGCGCCGATTCTCCCGTTCGTCGCTATGTTGCCAGCCTACGGTGTCCTGCGATGAGCACGCCCGTTGTCCAGCTTGGTGAAACAACGTCACCACGAGTATGATCGTATCGCGTTGATGACTGGCGAAGGAGCCGCGGGATGAGCGCAGAAACAGCGCAGCAGCAAGATACCCTGACACAAGAGCAATTGGCGACTATAGAGCGAGCGCGCAACACGCCGTTCGTCATTTCGCGATCGCGTCGCCGCCCGCCGGGTGACAAGCGATGGACGTTCAAGCCACGGATCGAACTGGCCCGAGAGATCGACGTTGTCGAACTGCTGGATCGTGGCCGGTATGCTGACGCAAGTCCAGTTGTTCCGGCGACGAAGGAGGAGCAGCAATAAGCGCTCCTACGCCACCGCTCAACATCGTCTACCTTGACACAAGTGTCGTCGTAGCCGCCATCGTCGAGGGCGACGGTAGATATCAGGCGGCGCGATCGTTCTGTGAATCACTATTCACTACCGAATCCACAGTCGTCGTCTCCGATCTTGTCCAGATCGAGCTTGCACAAGCAGCCAAACGGGCAGCCAACGACCCGACCACACTGTCTCAGCGGGAACGGCGACGACGGAGGCTGCATCGATGGGGTGATCTGCGCGATGTGCGCTCCGATTGGTATCGATACTGTTTCGATGGTTACGATGAACTCCTCGATCAGTTCAGTGCTGTCGAGGAACTTGCTATCAATCGAGGCATCATCGAATCCGCTCGCGACCTTATGAGCGACTACCAGATCAACTCATATGACGCGATTCACGCCGCAACCGCGCTAGCAATCGGTGCATCCATGCTGGCGACAATGGATGCAGGATTCCTGAAGCTGGTGCCAATATCAGACCTGACGATCCACCTCATCCGCTGATGACAGGCGATTCAGAGGAGCAACGAATGACAACCATCGCCGAATCCGAACGCCTCATCATCCGCTACTGGACTCCCGACAACGCGGACGACGCGTTCACCATTTACGGCGATCCCGACGTGACCCGCTACCTGGCCGGCGATGCGCGCGACACGACGATCGAGCAGACCAGGGAATGGCTCGCGAAGACGGTGGCGACGCAGTCCGAGAAGGCTCCGCTCGGCCTCTGGGCCGTCGAAGAACGCGTCACGGGCCGAGTCATCGGCCACGCCCTCCTCCAGTACGCCCAGATCAACGGCGAGGACCGCGTCGAGGTCGGCTACGCGCTCGCCCGCGCCGCCTGGGGCAAAGGCTACGCGACCGAGATCGCCCAGGCGATGCTGCGCGTCGGCTTTGACACCCTCAACCTCACCGAGATCTATGGCGTCGTCATCCCCGAGAACACCGCCTCCCGCCGCGTCCTCGAAAAGATCGGCATGCGCAACCTCGGCATCGGCGACTACAACGGCTTCCCGATCGAAGTGCTGGTGTTGGACCGCAACGAGCAGTAAATGCGGGCCGCACCATTTTGACGCGGCCCGCATTCACTGTCTCAGTTTCAGAAACCGTCTACCCGACCAGCAACGCCATCGGGCTCTCCAGCGTCTGCTTGAGCGCCTTCAGGAAGCGGGCCACCTCGGCGCCGTCCGTCAGGCGGTGGTCGGCGGACATCGTGACCTTCATGATCTGCTTCGGCTCGAAGGTCTCGGACTCGGCGTTCCAGACCGGGGTGGTCGTGGCGGCGCCGACGGCGAGGATCGTCGCCTGCGGCGGGTTGATGACGCCGGTGAACTCGTCGACGCCGAACATGCCCAGGTTGGAGATCGTGAAGGTCCCGCCCTGGAACTCCTCCGGCTTGAGGCCGCCCTCGCGGGCGCGCTTCGAGAGATCCTTCATCATCCGGCTGATCTCGCCGATGCTCTTCTTGTCCGCCTGCGGGACGAACGGGCTGATCAGACCGCCCTCGATCGCGACGGCGCTGTTGATGTCGATCGTGTCATGGACACGCATCTTGCCGTCTTCCCAGGCCGAGTTGATGACCGGGAAGTCGCGCAGCGTCAGCGCACAAGCCTTGATGACGAGGTCGTTGACGGTGATCTCGCTGGCCTTGTCGTTGCCAAGTTCGGTGTTGATCTGGGTCCGCAAGGCCACATGCGGCCGTCATGTCGATCTGCATCGTGACGAAGAAGTGCGGCGCGTCTCGCCACTCCTGGCCAAGGCGCTTGCCGATCGTCTGGCGGATGCGCGGCAGTTCGCGCAGCTCGCCACCAGCAGTTGGCGCGCCGAGCGGGGCCAGCTCCGGGGCAGCCTCCGGCGCGGGAGCAGCGGCGGGCGCGGCTTCCGGTTGGGCGGCCGGCTGGGCGGCCGGCTGTGGCGCGGCCTGCGGCTTCGGCTGGGCACCGGTCATGAACGGCTCGATGTCGCGCTTGACGATCCGGCCGTGCGGACCGGTGCCATTGACGAGCGCGAGGTCGATCTCGTGCTCGGCGGCGATCCGGCGCACCAGCGGTGAGGCACGGATCCTCTCACCCGGCTCGCGGTCAACCACCTGCGGCTGGGCTCCGTTCGTGCCAGTCTGAGCCTGGGCCGGAACCGGTGCGGAGGTCTGCGTCTCCATCTGCTCCTGTTGCTGCAATGGGGGATCTACTGCACCCTGCTGGCTCGCGCCCTGCTGGGCGGCGGCGACCGGCGATTCGGCATTGATAGCAGCAGCGCCCGCGTCGCTCGCCTGGACAGCCGCGACCGGCGTCGCCTCTTGCTTTGGAGCGGCTTCTGCCGGGGCAGCACCGGCGGCAGCATCGTCACCCTCGATCGGCTCGTCGGCCGTGCCGATGATCGCGATCGGGTCACCGACCGGGACCGACTGTCCCTCGGTGATCAGCGTCTTGCGCAGGACACCACCCTCGAACGCCTCGATCTCGATGTTGACTTTATCGGTCTCGATCTCGGCGATCGCCTCGCCCCGCTCGACAGGGTCGCCGACGTTCTTCAGCCAGCGCAGCAACGTCCCCGCGTCCATGTCGTAGCCCATCTGGGGCATGACGACTGTTTTGGCCATCCGTCGTCCTTCCGTGACGCGTGACGCGTGATGCGTGACGCGTGCGGATCTAGTCAGGGTCACGCGTCACGCATCACGCGTCACGCGTCACGCATTACGCCAACGCTTCCTTCACCGCCGTCACGACCTCGTCCTTACCGGGGATGATGAGTCGTTCGAGGTTCTTGGCGTAGGGCATCGGGACTTCGAGACTGCCGACGCGGCCAATTGGCGCGTCGAGGTAGTCGAAAGCGTGCTCCTGGACGGCAGCTGCGATCTCGGCGCCGAGGCCCATCGTCCGCCAGGATTCCTCGACGATCACGAGCCGGTTGGTCTTCTCGACCGACTTGACGACCGTCTCGATATCGAGCGGACGCAGGACGCGCATATCGATCACTTCGGCGTTGATGCCCTGCTCGGCCAGCTCATCGGCGGCGCCGAGCGCCAGGAACATCCCGCGTGACCACGAGACGATCGTGATATCGGTCCCCTCGCGGCGCACTTCGGCGCCTTCCAGCGGCAGCGTGAAGTCGCCATCGGGGATGATGCCGCGGTTGCGGTAGATCAGCGAGTGCTCGATGAACATGACCGGGTCATTGCCGCGCAGCGCCTGCTTCAGAAAGCCCTTGGCGTCCCTCGGCGTGCTCGGCATCACGACGCGCAGGCCGGGCACGTGCGCATACCAGCCCTCGAACGTCTGCGAGTGGGTCGCGCCGAGCTGCCCCCAGCCGGAGGCGGTCCGGATGACGACCGGGGCCGTGAACTGACCACCGAACATATGGTGGATCTTGGCGGCGTGGTTGACGATCTGGTCGATCGCCAGCAGGGAGAAGTTGATCGTCATCAGTTCGACGATCGGCCGAAGGCCGCCCATCGCCGCGCCAACTGCCGCGCCGACGATGCCGAGCTCGGCGATCGGCGCGTCGATGACGCGCTTGCGGCCGTACGTCTCCTGGAAGCCGCGCGTGACGACGTAAGAGCCGCCATACGCGCCAATGTCCTCCCCGATCAGGAAGACATTGGGGTCGCGCTCCATCTCCTCGACGATGGCCTCACGCAGCGCGTCGCGGTAGGTCACCTCACGGTCGCCCTCGACCTTCCCGCGCTTGGCAGCCTCTTCGGCCTGCCGCTGCATGTCCTGTAGTTCTTCAAGCGTGCTTGCCAACGTGCTCACTCCGTTCGCTCGGGAATCGGGATTCAGGGTTCGGGAATCGGAACCAGGATTCGCTAATCTCCTCGATTCCCGGTTCCCGGTTCCCGGTTCCCGTTCGCATAGATATGATCGTAGATCGTGTTCGGATCTGGGACGGGGCTGTTGTCGGCGAACTCGATCGATTGCTCGACAACCTGCTCGACTTCGTCGTGGATTGCATCGAGGTCTGCCTGCTGGGCGATTTCCGCTTCAATGAGTTGCTGGCTGAAACAGGACGAGCGGGTCGTCGCTACGGCGCTTCTCAACCTCTTCCTTTTCGCGGTAGGTCTCCGGGTCGGCCATCGAGTGGCCCCGGAAGCGGTAGGTCATCGCCTCAATGAAATACGGCCCCTTGCCGGCCTTGCAATGCTCGACGGCACGCTGGGTCGCCTCGTACATCGCCAGCACGTCCTGACCATCGACGATCTCCGACGGGATGTCGTACGCCTTGGCCTTGGTCGACATCTGCTGGACGGCCGAGACGTACTCCCAGGCTGTACCCATCGCGTAGAGGTTGTTCTCACAGAGGAAGATGACCGGCACCTTCCAGACAGCCGCCATGTTGAGCGCCTCGTGGAACGCGCCAGCGTTGGTCGAACCATCGCCGAAGATGCACATCGCGACGCCGTCGATCTCCTGGTACTGGAGCGCCAGCCCGAGACCGGTCGCCATCGGGATATGGCCGGCGACGATCGCGTAGCCGCCCCAGAAGTGGCGCTCGACATGCGTCAGATGCATCGAGCCGCCGCGCCCGCTGGTCGTGCCGGTCGCCTTACCGAACAGCTCGGCCATCACCGCGCCGGGGTCAGCGCCAATTGCCAGTGCGTACCCATGGTCGCGGTAGTGGGTCACGAGGTGGTCCTTCGGGCCGAGCGCCTTGATCGCGCCGACGGCCACCGCTTCCTCGCCGATGTAGAGGTGCAGGAAGCCGCCGATCTTGCCGTAGGCATACTGCTCGGCCGAACGCTCCTCGAAGCGGCGGATGAGGTACATCTGGCGGTACATGTCGAGCAGCTCGTCGCGCTCCATCGACTGCAACGCCGCTACGGCAGGCTCTGCCTTCGCCATTGCGCGTCCCTGTCCCTTCTTACGAGTTGTCCCTGTCTGGGTACTGGCTTTCGCCGTCGTGGAATTCGGTTCAGCTTTTGCGGTCGCCTTCGAACGGCTCCTCGACCTCGAGGATGCGCGTGGAGTGTCGTTGCTGTCAGCATTTGGCACGCTTGGAATAGCCTTCCAGGAGGCCCGCGCAGGGCGTGCGCGTCATCATCGGAATAGCAGGATCGTGGGCGAACCGTTCGACGTTGGCGCGCCCTTCCATGCCTGCGCCTACGGCTCATGCGCGCGGAGGGCGCCTCCCTCAAACCGCCACCGCGCAGATATTCCCGGAATTGTACTATGGTTGGCCCGTGAGTTGGCCGATTTTCCGCACGATTCCGCGGTTTCTCGTTTTCGTACCATCACGGACCGTCGTTGAGACGACCAAAAACGCCTGAATGCCTCAACTTGCCCCGTCCAGGAACGGGAAGGATGCAGAATGCCAACCGTCGATCAATCGGGCTCAACCATCGTCTGGGACGAGCGCGGCGATGGAGAGGCAGTCCTGCTCGTCCACGGTGGCCTCTTCGACCCGATGACCGGGGAACGATTCTGGACACTGCCCGGCGTTGTCGATGACCTGGCGAATGCGGGCTACCGCGTCCTGACCATCGACCGGCGCTTCTCGCCAGGACGGACGACTGCCGACTTCGCTTCCCATAGCTGGGATGTTGAAGCCGACGACCTTGCTTCGGTTCTCGATGCGACGGACGTCGGACGGGCGCACGTCGTGGCCGGATCGAACGGCTGCTCGGCGGCTGCCCGGCTGGCCTTGCGACACCCGACAGCGGATCGCGACGCTCATCCTCTGCTGGCCGGCCACACCGACGACGGCCGCAAGCCTGGCCTCGTTCGAGCAATCAGCCACAGCAGTCGCACGCGACGGTACCGCTGCCTACCTCGATGCTCTCCGCCGGGACGGCGTCCCTCGTCCCGGCGAGGAGCGGGCCGGCTTCCCGTATGGCTTCGCGCTCCTCCACGACCGCCGGACATCCAGCTCGTTCGTCGCCCAATCCGGCGACGACGCTGCTCGAATCTTCCGCGAGACGGCAGCCGCGCTGCTCTCCGGCGACCCGATCCGTGGCCTGACCCGCGAGGACGCGGCTCGGCTCGGAAGCAGTGGCAATCCAGTCCACATCATGCCCGCCGAACCCGAAGACCCGTATCACCTGCGCGCTGTCGCAAACACTCTTCGCGCCGCGATCCCCGGCTCGACGCTGACCGGCGGCTTCCCGGTCACGCCATCACGCTTCTTCGCAGGCGTTCGTCAGGAATACACGTCGGCGTTGCAGCAGCTGATGCGCCACGATCGCCACAGTGCTTGAGTCCCGGTCGGTCCCTCAACGGATTGACGGTTGACGAATACTCATCACTGCGCCGTGTGCCCCGCGTGGAGCCAGACGGCAGGCTATACTGCGATGATCTGGACAATTCAACATGTCGGAGAAGAAATTGCCTGATCCAATTCTGGCCACGAAGCTCTATGTTCCCCCACCGCAGCCGTCGGCCGTCCTTCGCCCCCGGTTGATCGAGCGGCTGAACGAGGGGCTGCGCCGCAAGTTGACGCTCGTCTCGGCCCCGGCCGGCTTTGGGAAGACAACGGTCGTCAGCGAGTGGATCGCTGGTTGCGATCGCCCGGCTGCCTGGCTGTCGCTGGATGAAATGGATAGCGACCCGACGCGCTTCCTCGCCTATCTCGTCGCCGCGTTGCAGACGATCGAGGCGAACATCGGTCAGGGGATTGGTGGCGCGCTCCAATCTCCGCAACCGCCGCCGATCGAATCGCTGCTGACGGCGCTGCTTAATGAGATCGTTACCATCCCGGACGAATTCATGCTCGTCCTCGACGACTACCATGCCGTCGACGCCAAGCCCGTTGACGATGCCCTCACGTTCCTGATCGAGCACCTGCCACCGAACATGCACATCGTCATCACGACTCGTGAGGATCCACGCCTGCCACTCTCGCGGCTCCGGGTCCGGGGCCAGTTGACCGAACTACGTGCCGCCGACCTGCGCTTTACCCCGTCCGAGGCCGCGACGTTTCTCAACCAGATGATGGGCTTGAACCTCTCGGAGGATGACGTCGCCGCCCTCGAAACGCGGACCGAGGGCTGGATCGCCGGCCTGCAACTGGCCGCCATCTCGATGCGAGGGCACGAGGACGCGACCGGCTTCATCACCTCCTTCACCGGCAGCCATCGCTTCGTGATCGACTATCTGGTCGAGGAGGTGCTGCAACAGCAGCCCGAGCCAATCCACAACTTCCTGCTGCGGACATCGGTCCTCGATCGGCTCTGCGGCCCGCTCTGCGACGCCGTCCTGCACGATGCCACGCGGGCGGGACAGGCGACGCTGGAGTATCTTGAGCATGCCAACCTGTTCCTCGTTCCGCTCGACAACGAGCGACGCTGGTATCGCTACCACCACCTCTTCGCCGAGCTGCTGCGCCAGCGCCTGCACCAGAGCACTGACGTTTCGGCCGGGGACGGGGCAAATGAGATCGACCAGCTCCACCTGCGTGCCTCAGCATGGTTCGAAGAGCAAGGTCTGGAACTGGAAGCGTTCCAGCACGCGACCGCCGCCAACGATATCGAGCGCGCCCAGCGCCTGATCGACGGATCGGGGGATGCCGCTCTACCTTCGCGGCGGGGTCGGGCCCGTCCTGACCTGGCTGGAATCGCTGCCGACGCCGGTGCTGGATGCCAGACCATCGTTGTGGGTGATGTTTGCCTCAGCACTCGCGATCGTTGGTAAGCTCACGCGCGTCGAACCGAAGCTCGTCGCCGCCGAAGCTGCGTTGCACAACGTTGCGCCAGTTGACGAAGCCCAGAACCTTCGTGAACGTATCGTGAGCATCCGGTCGTTGTTGGCATTGATGTCGGGCGATCCGAGCCAGATGGAGAGGATCGTTGCCCAAGCACGTCAGACCCTGGAGCATCTCGATCCCGACAACCTCCGTGAACGCGCTGGCGCGATCTGGAGGATGGGGCTTGCCTACCAGAACCAGGGAAGCCGTGCTCCAGCCCGCGATGCCTTCATTGAAGCCATTGCTGCCAGCGAGCGATCTGGAAATATCCACATCAACATCCTGGCAACCACCTGTCTGGGCAGGCTACAGGAAAATGACAACCAGCTTCATCAGGCAGCTGAGACCTTCCGGCGCGTGCTGCACCTGGTCGGTGACCCGCCGGGGCCGATTGCCTGCGAAGCCTATGTTGGTCTGGGCCGCCTCGCCTATGAATGGAACGACCTCGAGACTGCCCACCAGCACGGTCTACAGAGCGTCACGCTGGCACGCCAGGTCGAAAATACCAGCTTCATCGCCAGTGAGCTATTCCTCGCCCGCCTGCAGATCGCTCGCGGCGACATGACCGGCGCGCTCGCGTCGCTGGCCGAGACCGAACTCGCCGTGCGGAAGCGAAACCTCGAGTTCCGAATGCCTGAGATCGCTGCCATCCAGGTACGCGCGTTGCTGCAGCAGGGCAGGCTGAGCGACGCCGCGCATCTGGCCGAAACGCATAACCTTCCGATCGGCCAGGCTCGCGTTCATCTGGCCTACGGGGACGCGCCGGCCGCACTGGCAGCACTGGAACCCTGGCGTCGGCAGGTGGAGGAGAAAGGCTGGGAGGACGAACGGCTCAAAGCCATCGTCCTGCAGTCCGTTGCGCACCACGCGAACGGAGACATGGAAGCGGCGGTACAGACGCTGAGCGAGGCATTGGCGCTGGCCGAGTTAGGAGGCTTCATCCGCCTCTTCCTGGACGAGGGTCCCGCAATGGAGCAGTTGCTGTCCGAAGCGATTGGCCGTGGAATCACGCCGGACTACGCAGGCAAGCTGCTGGCAGCCGCGAACGCCAAGTTACCCACGATGGGCCCCACCACGTCGATGGCCCCTCCCCACGCCACCCAGTCATTGATCGAGCCGTTGAGCCGGCGCGAGCTTGAAGTGCTGGGGCTGATCGCCCAGGGACTCTCCAACCGCGAGATCAGCGACCGGCTCTTCCTCTCCCTGAACACCGTCAAGGGTCACAATCGCGTCATCTTCGACAAGTTGCAGGTCGAACGACGCACCGAGGCCGTTGCCCGCGCCCGAGAACTCGACCTGATTTAGCCAGGACTGACGCTGCATACCAATCGACGGTTTGAAGCGCATCACCTCCGGCGGTAATTCCCGCAGTTCCAGAAACAACACCTCCAACAACACCTTGGTGTCTGCCAAGCAATACCTCCCTCCGCCTAGTCTGTGACACATGGACGAGCGGCACGGACTGCGATGCCGCCAACCTCGATAGAGGTACGAAGGAGAAACACGGTGACCAATGATCTATCACATCAGGATCAAGGGCCATCTGAGTCCACAGTGGGCGGAGTGGTTCGACGGTCTCACCATCACACTCGAAGCGAATGGCGACACGCTCCTGAACGGACCGGTCGTCGATCAGGCCGAACTCTATGGGTTGCTCAGGCGGGTGCGTGACGTTGGCCTGCCGCTGATCTCAGTGACACGAGCCAGCCCTGCTCACGCAGACATTCCCCAAACGTAAGTCGTTCACCTCGATACGTCGTTGTGATCTGGATATGCCCGGCAACGTTGCCGGGCAGAAAGGAATCGAAGCAGATGCATCGCACAGGCATTACCGGCAAGCTCGCCCACTTTTCGGCACTCAACCCCTGGAAGACACTCGCAGTCTGGATCGTCGTGCTCGTTGTCGCGCTGGCGACGATCGCAACCGCCGGCAACCGCTTCACGATGAACGAGGAGTTCCGCGTCGATCTCGAATCGCGGGTGGCCGACGATCTGATCACCGAGCGGCTCAACGGCGGCGCGGAAGATCCGGCCCAGGAGCGCGTCATCGTCACATCGACCGAGCTATCCGTTGATGACCCGGCCTTCGAAGCCGTCGTTGCCGATGTCGCCGCCACACTCGGAGCACACGATGAAGTGTCCCGGGTTGAGACCTACTACGACACCGGAACGGACGCGCTGGTGTCGTTCGATCGACACCGCACGATCATCGTCACAACGCTGGCCGGCGATCCGGGTGATGCCGTCCAGAATGCGCAACCAGTCCTGGAGACGATCCACGAATTGCAGACACCGGCGCCCGGCTTCGAGGTGCTGACCCTCGGCGCCGCCAGCGTGACCGACACCTTCAACACCACTGCCGAAGCCGGCATCGCCAGGGGCGAGTCGATCGGCATCATCGTTGCCCTGATCGTCATGCTGGTCGTCTTCGGAACGCTGGTCGCGGCCGGCCTGCCGATCCTACTGACGATCGTTGCGTTGCTCATCACAACGGCTGTCGCGATGGCCGCTTCGCATGTCTTCGAGCTCAACTCGGCTGTCGTCCAGATGATCGCGATGATCGGCCTGGCAGTCGGCATCGACTATACGCTCTTCATCGTCTCCCGCTTCCGCGAAGAGCGCGAACGGGGGCTGGATATCGTTGACGCCATCACCCGCTCCGGCGAGACAGCAAGCAAGGCCGTGCTCTTCTCCGGTCTGACCGTCGTCGTCTCGCTACTGGGGATGCTGGTCGTGCCCTGGAACCTGATGACCGCCGTCGCCGGCGCCATCGCAGTCGTCATCGTCTCGGTCCTGATGACGCTCACGCTACTGCCGGCCGTCCTGCGCCTGCTCGGCGACCGGATCAATCGTGGCAAGCTCCCGTTCATCGGCTACCGAGGGGTGACAGCCGGCTTCTCCAGCAGCGCCCGATCGGGATTCTGGACCTGGATCTCTCGTGTCGTGATGCGCCGACCGGTTGTCAGCCTGGCCGCGTCTGCTGGTCTCCTGCTCTTCCTCGGAAGCTTCGCACTGACGATGAACCTCGGCTATGCGAGCCTCAGCAATCTGCCGGAGAGCACAGACACCGTCCACGCGCTCAACATCTTCCAGGAAGAATTCCCCGGCGCCGACTACCAACCGGTCACAATCGTCGTCGATGCCGACGATGTCACTGCTCCGGAGATCCAGAACGCCGTCAACAACCTGCTCGGCACGCTGGAAACCGATCCGGCCTTCGGCGACGCCACGATGGTCACCTCCGTCCAGAACGATCTGGTACGCATAGATGTCGCGCTGCTCGGCGACGGTGAGAGCGACCCGGCAGTCGATGCCGTCAACCGCCTGCGCAACGAGTACATCCCGACCCACTTCGACGCCGTCGATGCCGACGCACGGGTCACGGGTGCCACTGCCTCGATGATCGACGTCATCGGCCTGGCACGCGACTACCTGCCGATCGTCGTCGTGCTCGTCCTGGCCGTCAGCTTCCTGCTGCTACTCGTAGCGTTCCGCTCGATCGTCGTCCCGATCAAGGCGATTGTGATGAACCTGCTGTCGGTCTTCGCCTCCTACGGCCTGCTGGTGCTGATCTTCCAGCACGGCGTCGGCGCCAACCTGCTCGGATTCCAGCAGGTCGGCCAGATCGATGCGTTCGTCCTGCTGTTCCTCTTTTGCATCCTGTTTGGCCTCTCGATGGACTACCACGTCTTCCTGCTGAGCCGCATCAAGGAGCAGTTCAACCTGACCGGCGACAACGAGCAGGCCGTCGCGATGGGGCTGCAAAGCACCGGTCGGCTGATCACGAGCGCGGCGCTCATCATGGTCGGCGTCTTCGGCGGGTTCGCTGCCGCCGATCTCGCCAACCTGCAGCAGTTCGGCTTCGGCCTGGCGGCCGCCGTCTTCCTCGACGCAACCATCGTCCGGATGATCCTCGTCCCGGCCTCGATGGCCCTGCTCGGCAACCGCAACTGGTACCTGCCGGCCTGGCTCAACTGGCTGCCAGAGATCCAGATCGACGGAACGCCGACTCGGGTCATGCCTGAACCGGACGGTCGCGACACCGACGGACGCATCCTCGAACCGGCGCTGGCTGACTGAACAGCCGCCACCACGTCAGACATCAAACCGGTGACCTCGAGGTCACCGGTTTTTCTGGTCGTTCATCAGGGCCTTCGACCTGGTTGCGATCTGCGCGTCGCGTGGCAGGCTATACTGCGTTCATCTGCGACACGTTACGTTTCACTACCTGCGTCACGGATGCGCCCTCGGTGGAGTCTTGTGACGCTATTCGACGTCGCCAGCACTGACCGCAGCCTGACAGTGCGTGGGCTGTCAGATGGCGATCTCGTCGGAGAAATACCGTGCCTGAGACGATCCTGGCTACCAAGCTCTATGTTCCCCAGCCACAGCCTGGTGCGGTCGTCCGCCCGCGCCTGATCGAGCGCCTGAACGAGGGGCTGCACCGCAAGCTGACCCTCATCTCTGCCCCGGCCGGCTTTGGCAAGACGACGGTTGTCAGTGAGTGGGTGGCGGGTTGCGATCTGCCGGTCGCATGGCTCTCGCTCGACGAGCGGGATAGCGACCCAACGCGCTTTCTGGCGTATCTCGTCACGGCATTGCAGACGGTTGCGGCGCACGTTGGTCAGAGCATACAGAGCGCGCTCCAATCTCACTCAGCCACCGCCAATCGAGTCCACACTGACGACGCTTCTCAATGAGATCATCACGGTTCCGGGCAGATTCATGCTCGTCCTCGACGACTATCACGTGATCGACTCCACACCAGTCGACGATGCTCTCACGTTTCTGATCGAGCATTTGCCACCGAGCATGCACGTCATCATCACCACCCGCGAGGACCCACGCCTGCCGCTGGCGCGCTTGCGTGTCCGGGGGCAATTGACGGAGTTGCGCGCCACCGACCTGCGCTTTACGCCCTCCGAGGCCGCGACGTTCCTCAATCAGATGATGGGCCTGGACCTCTCCGAAGGAGACATCGCCGCCCTGGAATCCCGGACCGAGGGCTGGATCGCCGGGCCTCCAGCTGGCCGCCATCTCGATGCGCGGACACGACGACGCGGCCGGCTTCATCGCCTCCTTCACTGGCAGCCACCGCTTCGTGCTGGATTATCTGGTCGAAGAAGTGCTCCAGCGCCAGCCGGAACACGTCCGCAGCTTCCTGTTGCAGACCTCCATCCTCGACCGCCTGACCGGGCCGCTCTGCGACACTGTCACCGGTCAGGAGGGTGGCCAACTGCGCTTGGAGTCCCTCGAACGTGGTAACTTCCTCGTCGTGCCGCTGGACGACCAGCGCCGCTGGTATCGCTATCACCACCTCTTTGCCGATGTCCTGCACGCGCACCTCCAGGCGGAGCAGCCCGAACAGGTCGCGACGCTGCATCAGTGCGCGAGCCAGTGGTACGAGCACCATGGCTCGCTCGGCGATGCGATCCGCCACGCGATGGCTGCCGGCGATGTCGAGCGAGCGGCGAACCTGGTCGAGCAGGCCGTGCCCGCATACCGCCGCCATCGACTGTCCGCCACGCTCCTCGGTTGGCTCAAGGCGCTCCCCGACGCGGTGATCCGCCGCCGGCCCGTTCTGTGCGTCACCTACGCGACGGCCCTGATGTCCAACGGCGAGCTGGATGATGTTGAGGGCTGGCTGCGTGACGCTGAACGCTGGCTCGGCGCCACGACGAACACGGCGACGTTTCCACCGGCCGGGATGGTCGTCGTCGTCGACGAGGAGTTTCTCCGTCTGCCGGGCCTGATCGCCGCCTACCGCGCCGGGCACGCCTACCTGCGGGGCGACATCCCCGCCACGACGACCCACGCCCAACAGGCGCTCGACCTCGTGCCGGCCGACGACCATGTCACGCGCGGAGCAGCAGCGGCGCTGTTGGGGCTGGCTTTCTGGGCCGAGGGAGATCTCGACGCCGCTCACCAACACTACGCCACCGGGCTGGCAAGCCTGGGACAAGCCGGGTTCCACTCGGATGTCATCAACGGCGCCAACACCGTCGCTGCGCTCAAGATGGCGCAGGGCAGGCTTCGCGATGCCGAGCGCACCTTGGAGCAGGCCATCCAGCGCGCCACCGAACTGGGCCAACCGAACCTGCATGGGACGGCCGACTTCCTGGTCGGGCTGAGCGAGATCCTGCGTGAGCGAAACGACCTCGACACCGCCACCGATCACCTTCAGCGCGCTCAGGAACTGGCGTTGGGCACGGGGGCATCCCACAACCGGGCACGTTGGTGCGTGGCGATGGCCCGGATCAAGGAGGCACGCGGCGACATGGACGGCGCGCTGGCCCTCCTTGACGAGGCAGACCGCCAGCGCGGTCCCGACTTCTTCCCCAGAGTCCGTCCCGTCGCGGCGGTTCGAACGCGGATATGGCTCAAACAGGACAGGCTGGACGAAGCGCGAGACTGGGCGCGCGAACGGGGACTGTCCGCCTCAGACGACCTCAACTACCTGCGCGAGTTCGAACAC
Source organism: uncultured Chloroflexia bacterium (assembly GCA_963763325.1). Lineage (GTDB taxonomy): Bacteria > Chloroflexota > Chloroflexia > Thermomicrobiales > CFX8 > JBBECJ01. Next base: position 666,521 of record CAVXOL010000001.1, on the reverse strand, counting down.
ATTACGCTTGCCAGGCTCCTCCTTGCAGAACAACTGCGAACCGCTGCCCGCGGCTCCCTGCACGGCATGTTGGCACTCCTCGACCGCCTCCTGGACGAAGCTGACACGGGTGGTCGAACGAAGAGCGCTGTCGAAATCCTGCTGCTGCAGGCGCTCGCTCACCAGTCGGCCGGCGACATCCCTGCCGCGCTCGCTCCGCTCGAACGCTCCCTAAAGCTGGCCGAGCCGGATGGCTACGTGCGCGTCTTCGTTGACGAAGGTCCGCCGCTGGCGACCTTGCTGGAGGCAGTTGCGAAGCACGGCATCGCCCAAATTTATGCCCGGCAACTCCTTACCGCCTTCGGCACGCCCGTGACCGCCCCCCCGGCCCAACAGGACCTGATCGAGCCACTCAGCGACCGCGAGTTGGATGTCCTCCGGCTCTCGCAACCGACCTGGACGGCCCGGAGATCGCCCGCGAGCTCAACGTGACGCTCAACACGATGCGGACCCACACCAAAAACATCTACAGCAAGCTCGGCGTCAGCAGCCGCCGGGCGGCCATCAGCCGGGCCGAAGAACTCGGCCTGTCGCCGCGAACGCGCCGCCCCTGACCCTGGCCTGCTGCCATGTTCGTGACGCGTGACGCGTCACTCTCCGAAAAAAAATCACCACATCACTCACCACATCTGGTGATGACCCCTCACCACATCCTCTCCTATCGTCAACTCATACCAATCGATGAGCGACGAGCGGAGGCAGCAGATGAACGGCAGCGACGCAACGACTGACAACCGGCGCCCGCCCGGACAGTACGAGATCCGCGTCAAGGGTCACGTCGATGCCCTCTGGGCCGCCTGGTTCGACGGACTGAGCCTCACCCCGAAGTGTGACGGCACAACCGTCATCCACGGCCCGGTTGTCGACCAGGCGGCACTGCACGGCCTCCTTCGCAGAGTGCGAGACCTGGGCCTGCCGCTGGTCTCGGTCACGCAGATCGAACCCGATTAGCCGGATGTCCCGGCCAACGATCCTCGATAGATCGCTACACGATGACGAAAGGACACCGAGATGACGACTCCAGTTCGCACGACAGGCATCACTGGCAAGCTCGCCCGCGCTTCGGCCCGACACCCGTGGAAGACGGTCGCCGCCTGGATCATCGTCCTCGTCGTCGGGCTGGCGACGATGGCAACGATCGGCAACCGCTTCACGATGAACGAGGAGTTCCGGATCGATCTCGAATCGCGGGTGGCCGACGATCTGATCACCCAGCGGCTCAACGGCGGCGCGGAAGACCCGGCCCAGGAGCGCGTCATCGTCTCCTCGACGGACTTGACTGTCGACGACCCCGCCTTCGAGGCCGTCGTCGCCAACGTCGCCTCAGCGATCGGCGCGCACGAGGAAGTCGCTCGCGTCGAGACGTACTACGACACCGAACAGGACGCGCTGGTCTCGTTCGACCGTCACCGGACGGTCATCGTCACGACGCTGGCCGGCGACCCGGTCGACGCCGTCCAGGACGCGCAGCCTGTCATTCGAGACGATCCACGAGCTGCAGACTCCCGCGCCAGGCTTCTCGGTCCTGACCCTCGGTACCGCCAGCGTGGCGGAGACCATCAACCACGACCGCCGAAGAAGGCATGGCCAAGGGCGAATCGATCGGTATCGTCGTCGCGCTGATCGTCATGCTGGTCGTCTTTGGAACGCTCGTCGCCGCCGGCCTGCCGATCGTCCTGACGATCGTCACGCTGCTCGTGACAATGGGCATCGCGATGGCGACCTCCCACGTCTTCGGCCTCAACGCGGCCGTCGTCCAGATGATCGGCATGATCGGCCTGGCGGTCGGGATCGACTACACCCTCTTCATCGTCTCCCGCTATCGTGAAGAGCGCGAGCGGGGCCTGACCATCGTTGACGCTATCACCCGCGCCGGTGACACAGCCAGCAAGGCCGTCCTCTTCTCCGGACTGACGGTCATCGTCTCGCTGCTGGGGATGCTGGTCGTGCCCTGGAACCTGATGACCAGCGTTCTGGGCGCCATCACCGTCGTCCTCGTCTCGGTCCTGATGACGCTGACCCTGCTGCCAGCCGTCCTCCGCCTGCTCGGCGACCGGATCAACCGCGGCAAGCTCCCGTTCATCGGCTACCAGCGGGCGACGGCAAGCGTCGACCAGCAGTGCCCGCTCCGGCTTCTGGACCTGGTCGTCCCGCGTCGTGATGCGCCGGCCAGTCGTCAGCCTGGTCGCCTCAGCCGGCCTCCTGCTCGTCCTGGGCAGCTTCACCTTCTCGATGAACCTCGGCTACGCCAACCTGAGCAACCTGCCGGAGGACTCCGACAGCATCCAGGCCGTCAACATTTTCCAGGGTGAGTTCCCCGGCGCGGACTACCAGCCAGCCACGATCGTCGTCGACGCCGACGATGTCACGGCCCCTGACGTTCAGACACGCCATCACCGGCCTGCTCGGCACGCTCGAAGCCGATCCATCCTTCGGCGCGGCGACGGTCGTGACCTCCGAGAACAACGACCTCGTCCGCATCGATGTCGCACTGATCGGCAACGGCGACAGCGACAGTCGATCGATGCCGTCAACCGCCTCCGCGACGAGTACATCCCGACCGCACTTCGACCGCATCGACGCCGAGGCGCGGGTGACCGGTGAGACAGCCTCGATGATCGATGTCATCGGCCTGGCACGCGACCTACCTGCCGATCGTCATCGGCTTCGTCCTGGTCATCAGCTTCCTGCTGCTGCTGGTCGCGTTCCGCTCGATCGTCGTGCCGCTCAAGGCGATCGTCATGAACCTGCTCTCGGTCTTCGCCTCCTACGGCCTGCTGGTCCTGGTCTTCCAGAAGGGGTTCGGCGCCAGCCTGCTCGGGTTCCAGCAGGTCGACCAGATCGAAGCCTTCGTCCTGCTGTTCCTCTTCTGCGATCCTGTTCGGCCTCTCGATGGACTACCACGTCTTCCTGCTGAGCCGCATCAAGGAGCACTTCGACCTGCACCGGCGACAACGAGCAGGCCGTCGCGATGGGGCTGCAGAGCACCGGCCGGCTGATCACCGAGCGCGGCGCTCATCATGGTCGGCGTCTTCGGCGGGTTCGCTGCGGCTGACCTCGGCCAACCTGCAGCAGTTCGGCTTCGGCCTGGCGGCCGCCGTCTTCCTCGACGCAACCATCGTCCGGATGATCCTCGTGCCGGCCTCGATGGCCCTGCTCGGCAACCGCAACTGGTACCTGCCGGCCTGGCTCAACTGGCTGCCGGAGATCCACATCGAAGGCGCCCCGACGCAGGTCGCACCTGAACCATTCGACCCCGACACCGATGGTCTCGTCCTCGAACCGGCACTCGCCGACTGAACATCCTCTACGCCTGACGCCCAACCGGTGACCATCTCGGTCACCGGTTCTCCTGTTTGTGTTTGCCGAGTCCCATGCGGGCGGTCCCCCACCCGTTTGGGTAGGAAACGAACTACCCCACCGCGCCGCGTCGTAACCACCCTGCCGGTCGTGTCGGATTTCACGGTGCCGACGCACGATAGAGCCAGCAATTCGATGATGCAGCGAAGAGCGGGACACGATGAACGGCTACAGGGATGAAAGACGGAGACGGGTAGCCGGCGTCGTACAGGATCCACCCATTGGACGGCTGGTATTCAGCGACACTCGCTTCGCCTGGCTCTGGCTGGTCATGCGGGTCTACCTCGGCTGGCTTTGGCTCGATTCCGGCCGGGCCAAGCTGCAGGAGGATCGCTGGATGGACGGCGGCCTGGCCGTCAAAGGGTTCTGGGAACGCTCGATTCAGGCACCGGAGCAGAGCCGTCCGCCGCTGGCCTATGACTGGTATCGCGACATCCTCCAGTTCATGCTCGACCACGAGTGGTACCGGTGGGTTGGCCCGATGGTCGCTGTTAGCGAGACACTGCTCGGGATCGCGCTGATCCTCGGCTTCACGACCGGCATCGCCGCGTTCCTCGGCAGCGTCCTGAACATCAATTTCATGATTGCTGGTACCGCCTCGACCAACCCGTTCCTCTTTGTCCTCGCCATCGTCCTGATGCTGGCCTGGAAGACCGCCGGCTGGATCGGTCTCGACCGCTGGGTCCTGCCGATCGTCGGTAAGCCATGGAGCAGGGGGGCCGCTCAGAGGAGAGGGGACGACAACCGGTCAGCAGCATCCGGCACATGTTGCCAGCTGACCATCTGATTTCAGCGTTGAGTCGATTAGGCAAGAACCTCGATTGCAGCAGAAGGAGAGCAGGAACTCGCATGACAAGCACGATTGAAACGGCACGACTGAACCGACGGACACTGATGAAGCAGGCTGGCATCTTTGGCCTCGGCCTGCCGGCTGCGGCGATGCTGATCAACGCCTGCGGCAGCGACAATGACTCCGATGCAACCCAGACTGTCAACACCGGCGGCCTGGTCGTTACCCCGCCAGCCGCTCCCCAGACGACCGAGCATGGACACGCGGGTCAGCGCCGGGACGACCGGAACTGACGATCACCGCCCATGACCTGAAGTTCATGCCGACAGCGCTCAGTCGCGTCTGCCGGCCAGCCGGTCCGACTGACGTTCGTCAACGAGGGCGCGATCGAGCACGACTGGTACGCCGAGGGCATGCCGGTCGATGGTCTGATCGCGACCGAGCAACCGGCCGGGTTCAACGCGCGGATGGAAGGCATCTGGGAGACGGCGATCGGCGGCGGCAACCCCTATGCCGGCGCAGTTCAGGCGAGCAGATGGTCATCGAGTTCACGCCCACCGAAGCCGGCGAGTTCGAGATTCATCTGTGCCGTCCCCGGACACGCACAGGCCGGCATGGTCGGCACCTTCACGATCACAGCAGCCGGTGACGCCGTCGCGACGCCAGCCGCGGAAGAACCGTTCGACAACGACGAGATGGACCGCATGCACGAGGCGGGCGTCAAGGCCTTCCCGGCCGCGACCGCCGGGCTCGGCGGCCAGCCGCTCGAGTCCCGGCATGGACGGCGACGTCAAGGTCTTCGACCTGACCTGCCAGCGTGGTCGCAGTGGGAGGTCGACGCCGGGCAAGTTCGTCGAGGCCTGGGCCTACAACGGCGTCGTGCCCGGTCCGGAGATCCGCGTCACCGAGGGCGACACGGTCCGCGTCATCGTCACCAACAAGCTGCCGGAGAGCACCGGCGTCCACTTGCACGGCCTGATCGTGCCGAACAACATGGACGGCGTGCCGTTCATCACCCAGCCGCCGATCAAGCCGGGCGAGACCTTCACCTACGAGTTCGTCCGCGAGGGCAACGCCGGCTCGCACATGTACCACTCGCACCACAACGCGGCCGAGCAGGTCGACGATGGGGCTGCTCGGCGCGTTCATCGTCGAGCCGAAGGATCCCGACGACCGCGGCCAGCCTTCGACCGCGAATACACGATGATCCTCAACGACGGCCCGCTCGGCGGCTTCACGCTCAACGGCAAGGGCTTCCCGGCCACCCAGCCGCTGATCGCCGAAGCAGGGCGAGAAGCTGCTCATCCGCTACATGAACGAGGGGCTGATGATCCACCCGATGCACCTGCACGGCATGCCGCAGCTGGTGATCGCCAAGGACGGCTACCTCCTGCCGCAGCCGTACATGTGCGACACGCTCAACATCGCCCCCGGCGAGCGCTGGGACGTGATCGTCGAGGCGACCGAGCCGGGCGTCTGGGCCTTCCACTGCCACATCCTCACCCACGCCGAGATCCGACCACGGCATGTTCGGCATGGTGACGGCGCTGATCGTCGAGGAGTAGTCCCGGAAACCGGAGACCGGGATTCGGGGTTGTAGACAACGTCTGCTGCTTCCGAATCCCGGCTCCTCAATCCCACCTCTCAGCATCACATGAACACAGCATGTCTCCGCCGGCGTCATTGACTCATCTCGGTCCGGAGATCGATCAGCGGTTGCTGGGATACCCCGATAACGCCCCGCTCGGGATTATCCAGCACCGCGATCATCATCATCACGATCGAGAACGACAGCGCCAGGACCAGCATCAACCAGCTTCGACGCGAGGCAGCAATCGCGGTCTGGTAGCCGACCGCGAACATCCCTAACCCGACCAGGACATACAGCACGACCAATAACCTGGGCGGCATGCGCGATTGCAACGCAACCGCGACACGCAAGGCCGTGACGTTACGCATCTCGTCGACCGACTGAACATAGAGACTTGAAATGTCCGTCGTGTCGCCGAGACGCACATTCTCAACGGCCAGATCCCAGAGTTGCTCCTGGATGGCGCGAATCTCGGACAACGTCTCGGCGAGCTCTTCGCCGATTTCGCTGGTACGTTCCAGCCTGGACAACCAGGACGATGTACTCACGGTACAACGCCTGGGATTCGTCGCGCAGCGGCTGGGGCAGAAAATCAGAACTCTTATAGGCAGTGCGAATCGTCAGCGCCTGCTCCCGGACCAGTGCCTTGCGGGCATCATACCGATCGGTAACGATGCTGAACGAGAACGCCAGGATGAAGGCCAGCAACGCCAGGACCGTTCCGGCAATCGCGGAGACGGGGGATTCCTTCTCATCCTCTGACCTGCGACGGGCGCGATTGCCAACCAGATAGCCCAACTCGATGGCTCCCGCGACCAGCAGCGTCGTGATGACAAACAGTAACCAGGTCGGAATGTCGTCGAACGTCACAGATCACTCCTTCTTGCAGGCACGCGCCTTAACTCCAGCACAACGAACGCAAAGCCCTCGCGAACGTAGCGAGCGTGGCTTCGGCACGACCGTCCGGACCGTCGATTTCTGCGACAAGCGAGCGAGCGGCCGGATCGAACCCGTGTGGTCGAATCTGATGTCGTCACTTATGATGAGCAGCACACGCAGCGCGCCCTGTTCCGCGCAGAGGATCGGGAACGTCGCCCTTCAACTTCTTGATCGCTGCGTCGATAGCACCCCGAAACGACGGATCGGTGAGCGGCTGGTGTGGGGCAGCGCGATGCCCTTCCGCCAGATCAACAACGACTCATCCAGCGACGGTCACGCTGGTCCGCGTAAATCGGATCGCGGGTATGTCTTTTCAGATTGAGTCAGTGTAGGTGTGCGAGCGCACCGGCAGTACGGCTATAGGGTCGCAATTCGGGGATGTAGATGTGATGTAGATGTGAAGTGGTTGATCGCACGAAGCCACTATCGAGGAGAAGCCGATGGCTCCAGCCAGTGAAATCAGGCCATACATTCCAACTGCATTGCTTTACGGCGCTCTCGGTGTGGCCTTTACAACGCTGGCGATCGGCATTCCGACTGACGTGATCCCCAACCCGATCTTCGGACGAATGACTCCGGTCCGGGCGCAGGACTACGTCTTCCTGTTCGTGACGGCGCTGCTGACCGGCATCCTGGCCGCGTCGTACGCGCTGCCGCAGACGCGCGCCTGCTCGATCCAGCAGGGCCGAGCGACCGTCGGTGGCTTCCTCTCGTTCCTCGCGATCGGCTGCCCGACCTGCAACAAGATCGTCGTCATGCTGCTCGGCACCAGCGGCGCGCTGACCATCTTCGAGCCGCTCCAGCCGCTGCTGGCCGCTGCCTCGTTCACCCTGCTCCTGCTCGCGATCTGGATCCGCTGGCGGCCGGTGGTGCAGCCGGTCAGACGATCAGCCGTCAGTCGTCAGCCTTTACGTCAGCCATATCAAACTCCCCAACGTACACAATCTGATAGCTGGCATACGCTATAATGATCCCACCTGTCCGAGATCACGCGTCGTTGTCGTCGTCGACGGATGCATCAATCTAGCGACTGAGTCCAGCAGATGACTGGTGACGAGAAGGAATCCGTGCCGGTTCACCGCAGAGGGTGATATCAACAGCCAACTCGCGACGACCGCCTTCGCCCCGCAACTTCATCGCGCTGATCTGCTCGACGATGTCGCCGGATTCGACAGGTCCATACATCAGTTTCGAACAGCAGTTCGCGCATAGACAGAGAACGTTACCCTCGCGATCCAGCCAGTGCGCACTTATCCGCGAGTTGAGATACATTCCTTCGAAATACTGTGATCCGTTGCGCTTGAGAAACTTCTCGTCTCAGATCTAGCAACTACCCTCATACTCCTAGCTAAGAAAATCCCAGCGCTATTGTCTTTCTTCTCCCATTGCGTCTTTGTAACGCGCTTGAAGCGTTCACTACGTCGCTGTTCCAGTTTCTGCTCAGCAGCTATTTCTGCTGCGACGCGTTCTCGTCTAAACTCCTTATTCTAAACGTCACCTACCTTGAACGAGACGTCGTCATCTTCGCTGGAGATGGGCTACCTGATCTCCGGAAGCTTCTCAAGAACCCGCAGCACTGTCGACTTCCACTGCTTCTTCGTCAGCATGGTGGAAGCGTCTTCTGTCGTGTCTGCTGGCACAACCGTGCTCTTCCGCAACTCACACTCGATCAAGCTTACGCTTGATCAGGTCGATGTCTTCGAGGCTGACGCCAAGCTCCCTGGCGTGCTATGCATGGACGCCAAGCTGCATCTTCAGCGCGGTGGCTACCTGATCGTTCCTGCTGAAATCGGGTGGCAAGTCATCCTGTGTGAGATCGTCGGGCGTATGCAGTTCACCATGAGCGTCGGGCAGCCAAGCCGCGGTGCGGAGGAGACGGCCGATCTTTCAGACCATCGACTTGCGGTCGCGATTCGTAAAGTTCCGGCGCGTACATTCCTCGATCTCGCCACTCATCTGGCGATGGGCCGTGGGAAGAATCTCGTTCAAGCTATAACCGGCGCTCGACTTCCAGTAAAGGGTCTACGACTCGTGTCGCAGGCCATCTATCTCTATTTCAGGGTCAAAGAACGATATCCCCCTCGCATACGGTCTGGTATCACCGCGATACAAGACGATTCCCTGATGATCGCGTTGAGCACTGCGCCAAACGCGGACGCTTCCCGTGACGCCAAGATCGTGCAGTTCGTCCCGAAATGGGGCATATCGGTCGTCGGCGAAGTGCACACTCCGGTTACCGAAAAAGTACAGTTCCAGACCTTGTGTACGCGCAATCACACTTGATCAGGGATCAAGCATTCACGGTTGGTCAGGTCGCCGTTCACTCCGTAGAGGAATGGCGTCGTTCTCAACTGGGTTCTGAGTTGGACACCGCGGCCGTGCGGTACTCGCTGTAGTGTGCGAAAGATCAGTTCGATGTCACGTTTGTGTTCTTCGTCGGTGATGTGCTTCGAGCGGCCTGGTGTGTACTTCGAAACCAGTGCAGATTCTTGGCGTACTCTTGCAGGCTGATCGTCAAGTTGAAGGCAAGCGCACCAGACGTGATTGAGCAGCGCGAGAAGCAGGTCGCTTATGCCATTGCTGAGGGCATTGGTGCTCCTTGTTTCGTAAATGCTAACGTGGCTACCAGATTCCAAGCGTATGATCTGCTTATCCCCGAGCGCACCGCGCTGTTTTGCTATCGCTACTTATTCCAGATCGAGACTGGGTGAGGAGGAACGCGTACAGCTGCGTGATCCACTCATCGCTCTGAGAGTGCATGAACGATTCGATCAGATGCCTTGCAATCCGTTCGCTGTCGATGTCCGGCACGTCAAGTTGATGCGTGAGATAGTCCCAGAGATTTGGTGTCCGCGCACGCGTGATATCACCGGATAACCGCTGAGGGGCTGGTCTGCCCCCATCAGTGATTGCACCTGATCCTCGTTCAACAGATCACGGATCGTCGCACTATTGGTCAGGACGGCCTCGTCAGCCGCGACGAACTGCCCGGCTGGAAGGAAGCGCAGCTGAGACTGATCGCGTCAGACTTCGTCGAATATCGATACGATCAATCGAGTCCTTGCAACAGGGCTGCTTATGGGGAACGTTTCGTTGGCGTGGATTCGTGAGGACTTCGCGCTGCTTGGTTGTGGCACCGTATCGACGATCAGCTTCGCGGTTACATCGATCAAGTCGCCGTTCCAATCAGCGTCTGACTGCACTTTGTCGCGGGCGGGAATCGTTCGATATGGGCCGTGGATCAGGAATCCGAGGTGCGTTTCCTTCTCGGTCGGGAAGAAGACGATCAACTAGCTTGTCGTCTCGGGAACGATAGCGTCCAGGCCGGTCTTCTCGTCCTGCTCCAGCTTGAACGCGGCTTCGACCTTCAGCGCCGGATTTCCCTTGACGCCTCGGCTGAAGATGAGCCATCGCTCATCGACCCCTTCGGTATCGTTGGTGGAATCACCAATCAACTCAATCCGGCGTTGCTGCGCCGTCGCTCGTCTCATCGCGCAAATACGTCCCACATGCTCCGCCTTCTATTGACCAGGCGATCTCGCGAACATGGCGCAGGAACAGGAGTGGCCGCGCGCCGAGGTCCTGAAGGCGGCGTCCGATCTCTCGAAACGCCTGCTCGGGGGCGACTTCGTGATGGTTGAATGGAAAGATGAGGCGCGTTTCGTTCTGTGGAATCGCGACTGCAGGAACCGCCTCTGCGTAGACATAGTCGCGCACGCTGAAGTGTTCATCTTCTCAGTGATCTCCGGTGTCGCCGTGTACGCATAGACTGACTTAAAGCCGATCCCAAAGCGGCCTATCCTCATCGAGTCGTCGGCCTTCGTCCTGGCTACGATCCCGCAGATTGCACGCACATCCGCTTCGTTGAACGGACGGCCCGTGTGATCGATCTTCCAAGTTGTCGCGAATATAGTCGGAAGTTGATCTTTTATGCGCCTGCGTCCTCCGCTTCTGTAGCAGTTCGTACATGAAGTGGGTGCGGTCGCTGTACAGCAGTTGCAGCAGCACTTTTCCATATTCCGTGACGCGGCTGCCATAGCTCGTCCCGATTTTGTCTCGCGATTGCAGCATAGTTAGACGGCATCAAATGCTCCTCTCGCTAGTGGACGCACGGTGCAGTAGTCCTGTCGCGACGCGGCTGGCTGACGATGTCAGCGTCGCGGCGGGTCTTCAGTTCGCGTTCGCGCCTCGTGTATTCGCGTTCAGCGCGCTCGTGTTCGGATTGGCGCATGCGCTGATGCGTGGGTCGCTGGCGTTGGCGATGCTCGCGTTCCATGTGTTGCAGTCGGCTCGTGTAGTAGCTGTTCAGGCTGGCTAACCTTCTGCGTCACGAGCGTGCTCGTTGCGCTCGCGCAGCGTCATCGAGTTCCTCGCTGAAGCTGCGTGTGCGCCTCGCTCATCCAGCTCACCGAATGGCTTTTCGAGTTCAGGCACCTCGACTTCCGCGTATTCGCCGGGTTCGTCCGTCGTTGAAGCGACGGAGCAGGCGAGGCTCGACGCCACTGTCGCATCTGGCACCCGCTGTCGATGTCCCAGACGTGCGAGACGATCTGCGTCTTCCGGCTGCATAGCGATCGTCTCCCACAGGTCGCAGGCGAAGAGGTAGTGTCCCGCCTGCACACTCGTCGCTGCATCTACCGGTGAGACGCGCGAGGAGTCGGCTCGCGTTCATTCGTCCAGTGCGCGTCGCGACCCGCGCCAGCGGATGCACCGGCTTGATGAATGTCAGGTCGCGCTGTTCGAGTGCCAGCGCTCTGGTCGAACGTCAGCGCGAGGTACCTGGCTCGTCGTCGTCCAGCCAGCGCTGGAAGCGCGAGACTGGTGCGGTCACGCGGCTCGATCCCCTGGTTGCGCAGGTCGTCGGCAACCAGCGATGCGGGCATTGCGATTCAGCCGCAGACGGTACGAGCCGCGGCTCCTGCGGACTCAGGCGTCAGGCGTCCGTTGAGATCTGGCTGGCCCAGGTAGAGATCGCATCATCTGCGTCAGATCTTCCGGCGTGCCACGAAGCGCCCGTCCTCGAGGATCAGGTCATCGACCTCCTCGACTGAAAGCGCCTCGTCCAGCCCCAGCATGGAGCCAGCCCTCCTCCTTCCAGGCGGCGCTGCTCCTCCGCCAGCACGGATGGCGTTGTCCGTCTTCTGCTGGGTATGGCCTTCTCCTCGGCCTGCTCGGGGGTGAGGTGAGGGTCCAGGGCGACGCGCGTGAGGTCCTCGACGACCTCGCCCAGGACCTCCTCGAGGTCGCCAACCGTGTCGCGGAAGACGCCCAGGCGCTCGAAGCAGCGGAAGAACACCCGCTCCTCGACGGTGCCGGGGGTGACGAAGTTGAAGATCAGCACCTTGTCGCTGGCCTGGCCGTAGCGGTCGATGCGCCCGATGCGCTGCTCGACGCGCATCGGGTTCCAGGGGATGTCGTAGTTGACCAGCCGGTCGCAGAACTCGTAGTCGAGTCCTTCGCAGCCGACCTCCGAGGAGAGCAGGACGTCGATCGCGTCCTCGTCCGAGCGTGGCAGGCGGAAGCGGTCGCGCAATGCGTTCGCGCTCGTCGTCCGGGACGCCCCCGGTTATGACCGCAACCCGAAAGCCGGCCGCTCGCAGGTGCTCGCTCCAGGTAGCCCAGGGTGTGCAGGAAGAAGGAGAAGACCAGCACCTTGCCGGGCCCGCTCGCGCCGCCAGGGTAGTCGCGCACGACCTCGAGCAGCCGTCCAGCTTGGGGTCCTCCGGCGGAAGGCTCAGCGGCCAGTGCGCGCAGCTCCTGGGCGCGGTTGATGAGGTAGTGCGGGCAGCCTGCGCGAGCACCTCCTCGGCGCTCCGGGTCGTCGGTCATCGCGGCGGCGGAGAAACGGCCCGTCCGCAAGAAACCGTCCAGCGGCGGGCACCAGAGCCGGGCAGGCAGCTGGCCGCCTGGCGTTCCAGGGTGTCGCTGATCAGCCGTACGACGCGCGGGTCGTGCTCCAGGAGCAGGCTCTCCCTGCGGAACTCGACCAGTGTCGTCGTAGAAGATCTCGCTGCTCCGGGGTGAACTGCGACCGGCGACGTGTGCGGGGCTCGCGGATCGTGAAGCGTCCGATGTCCCGGCGGCGGGTGCGGTTCATGACGTGGGCCAGGGAGTGCGACCTCCTCGAGATCCCTGCAGGCAGCTTACCGCTCTCTGTCGACATCGGAGAGCGTCCATCGCCGCGCAGCCTCGCAAGCCACTCGTGAAAGCGCGGATCGCCGGCCCAGCACCTGTGCGCCCCCACGGTGGTACGACCGGCGGCCTCGAGGTCGGCAGGCCGCCTCGTCTCTGCCAGTCGGCGTTGCCGGCGAGGTGCCGGATGGCGGACGTGCCGCAGGGCGCTGGTGAGGTGACTGGTTCGGTTCGACCATCTCCTCGAAGACGCTCTCGGTCCTGGAAGAGGTCCGGGCGGAGCAGGTTCGAGCAGCGTGAACAGGTTGCGCGAGCCGAGATGGACCGGGGTGGCCGAGAGGAAGAGCACCGCTTCCGCACGCATCGCACAGAAAGCGCGCCAGCTCGTGCGAGTTCGTGCCGGGGTTGCGCAGGTGGTGGGCCTCGTCCACGACCACGAGGTCGAAGTGCGGGCGGCGGATCGAGGGTCAGCAGACCGGGACGGCCTGCTTGCCCGACGCGCCAGGAGGTGGTCCTCGCATCCGCAGCAGCTCCAGGTGGACTATGGCGCGGGAGTAGCTGCTGCAGGCCACACCCCGTCGAGGTGCGCCTCTCGCAGGCAGTAGCGCAGGGTTGTCGGCCGTTCAGCGGCTCTGAAATCCTCGTCGAACCGACGCATCTCCATGCGCCACTTGGAGACCAGCGCCTTGGGACAGACAATCAGGACGTTTCCTAGCTCCTGGCGGGCCTGCAGCTCGCGAAGGATCAGACCCGCCTCGATGGTCTTGCCCACGCCGACCTCGTCGGCGATGAGCAGCCGCGGTGGTCCGCCCGCAGAAAGCGCAGCAGCGGCTTGAATTGGAACGGCACGTACCGGATGCGGGCCGCCTGCAGGGCGTACAGGTTGTCCACCTGCGGATTGTTGAGTCGAGCCGCCGTCAGTCTGGCGCGGAAGGTCGCGCTGTCGATCATGTCGCCGGCGACACCCGCCAGGATCTCGGCCGCGGTCGCGACAACCTCGGTCTCGCTGCTGGCTGGGACGAGTTGCGCCTCGTAGTAGTCGCGCTGCTCGCTCGCCGAATGGAAAACGCGATAGCGCGGTCGACCCCCGGCGGGCGAAAGAACCGCCATCACCATCCCCTGCCGCGACTGGTCGGCACGCAAGCTCACCATGTCGCCAACCGCGAAGCGCGGCTCGCTCATGCCCTCGATCACGCTTCAGGCTCCTCGATATCCTCACCGTGCGGTGCGTGGCCGATGCCGGCGAGATACTCGTGAACGCTCGGATCGGGCGTTTCCGGCAGGGTGGATGCGGTAGGCACTCCACGGGATGCGGCGAATCAGACGAAGTGGCTGGCACGCGTCGAGGAGCGGGTTCGGATCCGTGTAGAGCGTCTGTAGCACGACGTAGTAGCTCTCGCCCCATGAAGCTGGCTCGTTCAGACCGAGCCGTCGTCCGTGAAGGTGAAAATTACCCCTTCGCACAGTATGAGTCGTTCTGCCAAAGGCTGGAGCCATTCTACCGTTTTCCTCGCAACCGTGCGACGTACTGGTCGGTGGAGAGGCCAACGGGAGTCGTGCAGCCGTCGAATGGGTTGTTGTCAAGACTCAAAGCGTTGACCCACAGTGTCTCGTCGCCAACACAGATGCGCCCGTTGACCGCCTCGCCCATCAGGTGCCGTAGCGATTCAACCTGCTCGGTCCAGTACGGCTGGCAGAGGTGATCGAGGCTGGCCGTGATATGCCACGAGAGATCGTCGTTGAAGACGAAGCGAAGTATTGGCGGGAAATGGAACGATGGAGTGGGTGGATGTGGCTGACGGCGGCGAACGGGCGACGAGGTCGACGGAGGCACCGGTGGGCGGCGTGGCCGCAACCGAAGTTCGCGGGTTTCAGTATAAATCAGCCACGCGCGCCGCGCAGGTAACGGAAAAGTCTGGCTGGAACATCGGCATCATCGTCGATCATCCGTTCCTGGCCGGACATCCATCCCGGCGGCGTGGATTTGCCGGTGCCGTTGTGGCCGTCGTCCCCGTCATGAGCGTAGGTCCGAATGTAGTACCAGCCATCAGACACCCGACGGCGCAACTTCGGCATCTCACCCTCCCCACTCCAAACCACATGACGTAGTGCTATCGTCTCGCGAGATCATCCTCTGCGACGAGCGGGAGAACATCGTTCCCGCTGGAATCCTATGTGGCTCTAAGCGCAATCTTGACACGATCGTGCACCGAGAAATGAACTGGCAACGAGATACATCGCCAATTCACTCCGCAACACGTTTCTGCCGTAGCACGGGCATTCGACCATCGACGCGGGGGTCATCGTTTGGAGGGAGCAGACGAGCGCGGACGTAGCCAGGTTCAGAATTGGTTGGCACTGTCGATGAACGCGATTGACATAGGCACACCGTGCTGCTCATCGACGCTGGCACATAAGTATCGCATGCGGCTGCTTGTTGCAGAACTGCAGCAAGTCACGGGAGCGAAGTTCAGGCCCGGCGCAGCCCGGTTTGAGGCGCTTCTTGAGGTTTGCGGCCTCAGTGGTCCAGTTGATGAGGATGTTCAACGTGACCTCATCGAACTTGCTAACGTCCGGAACGTGATCCTGCACCGCATGTCAACCGTGGATGATCGTTTTGTCGCCGCCTGCCCATGGACCAACCTGACGGTCGGCAGCCGGCTAAAAGTAACCAATGCTGACTATGATCGCTATCGAAACGCGGTGTTCAACTACCTGACCGCAGTTAACGTTCGGATGCGGACGCGGTGGCTTGGCATGGAAGTGACTGACTTTCCGGTAGCAAGCCCTGATGGCCACACGCGACCCAACAAGAAACCCGACGACACGGAGTAGTTTCTGCCAGCCTGTGTGGTCACATAATGGTCACAAACACGGCAGCACCGAACAGGAACCGGCAGGAAACACAATGCCGGTTTTTTGTCTGGATGGGAAAACAGGCACGTATCAGGATTCGATAGGTCTCGTTAGAACAGCCGAGGCACATCAAGTGCATCTGCTGGGTAGCCGCGTGTGGAACACAGTGGCAATCCGAGAACAACACGAGCACGACGATAGGAGCGACTGATGGAAACCAAACACCGAACCGGCTGGGCGACGGCGATGATCGCGCTCGCCGTCCTGGTTGGAGCGGCCTTCGTCCTCTTCCTGATCATGACGGTGGTCGGAATTCTGGACTAGGCTGAGCGCTAGGACGTCGCCGTCACGCCAACGACGCTCGATGTCAGTTCGCCGCCGAACGCGGTCGGGAAGCCTGCCGCCGTCGTCATCGCGATCCGCGCGTCGGCGTCGTAGGCAGCCAGGCGGACACGAGCGCAGCGGACACTGACGCGTGTTCCCGGCGAGATGTCAACGTGCGACGGCTGGTTGGACTGCAGCGTCACGCCGCACGGGAGTTGGACGCGGTAGGTGAACTCCGACCCGTGGAACGCGCGCGACTGGACGACCGCGATCCCCTCAGGATCGACCGTCAGCGTCACGTCACGCGGGCGCAGGAGCAGATCGACGTTGTCCGGCCCCGGCGGGCCATCGATCGTAAACTGGCCGACGTCCGAGTTGGCGACCGCCCCGGCGATCCGCGCCGGGACGAAGGTGCCGAGCCCGACGAAGCTGGCAACTGCCCGCGTCGCCGGGTAGTGGTAGACGACATCCGGTGTATCGATCTGCTCGACCTGGCCGCCCAGCATGACCGCCATCCGGTCGGCGACCGTCATCGCCTCCTGCTGGTCGTGGGTGACGAGAACAGCCGTCGTCCCAACCGCCTTGAGAATCTCGCGCACCTCGGTCCGCATCTGGACGCGTAGCTCGGTGTCGAGGTTGGAGAATGGCTCGTCCAGCAGCAACACATCCGGCTTCGGCGCCAGCGCGCGTGCCAGCGCGACTCGTTGCTGCTGCCCGCCGGAGAGCTGATGCGGGTAACGGTCGAGAAACTCGCTCAATCCGGCCAGTTCTGCCAACTCACGCACCCGCGCCTCACGCTCGCGCTTTGAGGAGCGAACGAGGCCGAAGCCGATGTTGCCGGCGACCGTCAGGTGAGGGAAGAGCGCGAAATCCTGGAAGACCATTCCAACGCTGCGTTTCTCAGGCGGCACGTAGCCACGGCCGTCGTCCATCACGCGACCATTGATGGTGACGCTACCGGCATCCAGCCGCTCGAAGCCCGCGATCAGCCGCAGTGTCGTCGTCTTGCCGCAGCCGCTCGGCCCCAGCAACGCGACGATCTCGCCCGGCTCAACGTCGAACGACACATTCCAGACGGCAGGCCGCGCCCCACCAGCAAACTGCTTCGTCGCGCCAGCCAGGACAATGCTCTTCGTGCTCAAGGATTCACAGCCATTCGGTACGGTCCCTCGACTCCCTGATTGTATTGTAGTGCAATCCGAGTGAACGCGTCGGGATTGGTTGGGCATGAGGGATGGGGCATGGGCATGCGTTCAGTCCCTTCTCATCCCTCATGCCTTATCTTCCCGCCACGCCACAATCACGACCGGCACAGCCGCGATGACGATCAGGATCAGCGAGGGGGCGGCGGCTCTGGCCCAGAAGCCCTCGGATGTCGCGCCCCAGATGCGGGTTGCGAGGGTGTCGAAGCCGGTTGGGCGGAGGAGAATCGTCGCCGGCAGCTCCTTCATGACGGTCAGGAAGACGAGCGTTCCTCCCGAGAGCAGGCCGGGACGAACGAGCGGACCGGTCACCCTCCACCAGACGCGCGGCGTCGTGTGGCCGAGGCTGCGTGCGGCTTCCTCGATGTGCGGGTTGACCTGCAGGAAGCTGGCCCGCAACGCGCCGACCGCCTGCGGCAGGAAGCGGATCACGTAGGCGATGACCAGCATCGTCAATGTCTGGTAGAGCGGGCGGGCGTAGCGAATGCCGAAGAAGACCAGCGAGAGGGCGACGACGATCCCCGGCAGCGCATAACCAGCATAGGTCACCCGCTCGATCAGCCCCGTCAGCCGCCCCGGATAGCGGACCGAGAGGACGACGACCGGTGCGGCAGCCAGGACGGTCACGACGGCAGCCAGCAGCGAGACCATCGCCGAGTTGAGTGCCGCGTCCCAGATCAGCCGCAACGGCTCGCCGGCGCGCAACCCGCGCACCAGCCAGTAGGTGACGATCCCGACCGGCATCACGAGTGCGAAACCAACGACCGTCGCGCAGTAGGCCAGCCCGGCCCACTTCCAGCGTCCAAGCCGGACGACCCGCGCCGGTCGGCTGGCCCCACCGGAGCTACGATGGTAGCGCGCTCCGCCCCGCGTCCACGCCTCCAGCGCCAGGATCGTGCCGGTCATCACGACGAGGACGAGCGCCAGCCCGGCTGCCAGCGTCCGGTCAAACGCTCCCCGGTACTGGTTGTAGATCGCGCGGGTGAACGAGTCGAATTGCAAGAGCGAGACGGCCCCGAAGTCGCTGAGCGTGTAGAACGCCACCAGCAGTACACCGGCCGCGATGGCTGGCCGCAGCTGCGGGACGGTTACGCGTCGGAAGGTCGTCCAGGCGCCGAACCCCATCGAGCGCGAGGCTTCCTCAAGCGAGGCATCCAGTCCGGACATCGCCGAGCGCAGCGGCAGCAGGACGTAGGGGAACGAGAACAGGATCAGCGTCAACGACGCGCCGAATAACCCGTAGATCTCCGGCAGCCGCTCGATCCCGAAGGCGCGCTCCAACCAGCCCTGGACGATCCCACGCGGCCCGAGCGCCGCGATCACGGCAAACGCGCCGACGTACGACGGAATCACCAGCGGCAGCGCCGTCAAAATCGTCCACAGCCGCCGCGCTGGCAGGTCGGTCCGCGTCGTCAGCCAGGCCAGAGGTAGCGAGATGGCGACCGTCCCGAGCGTCACGCAGAGGACCAGCAGGATCGTGTTGCGCAGCACCCGCGCCGTCCGGTCGCGCCAGAGGAGGTCGATCAGCTCCCAGCCGCTCTCCGACGCCCGAATAACGAGGTAGACCAGCGGCGAGATCATCAGCAGCGCGACGAGGACCGCCGGCAACCAGAGCGCGACCGGCGCGCCGGCCATCAGCCGCTTGCGGCGGACGACCGTTACTGGCGGCGATGGAAGCGACGATGTCTGTGCAGGAGGTTGTGGGGGCATCACACGGATCGATCTCCCGGTAGGGGCCGCGTCCTGTACCGGCCCGCGCCGTGAAGCGCCTTCTGGATGCAGGCATGCCTCCCCGCAGGCACAAGCGTTGGGGATCCTGTTGCACACGCACGACCGACGCAGGCGCCTCACGGCGCGGGCCGGTACAGGACGCGGCCCCTACCGGGGTCAACAACAAGGCCCTCCCGTACTTCGTGGAACTCTTTGTCGTACTGGTTTCGCGGCTCAACGCTCCCATACCAGTGATTCAGCCACATCCGCCGAAAACAGACACCCCCTCTCCCAGAATTGGGAGAGGGGGCTGGAGGGTGACGGCTGCCGCTGCGCCGCTACAGAATCCCGAGGTCCGTCAGCATCTCGAGCGTACCTTCGAGGTCGGCCAGGTCGGAGAGGTCGATGTCCGGCGTCTCGATCTCTTCGAGTGGAACGAGGCCGGGGTCGCCGTCGACGCCTTCGATCAATGGGTACTCGAACGTCTCGTCGGCGAAGTACTGCTGCGCCTCTGTGTCGAGCATGTAGCCGACGAACGCGTTGGCCAACTCCTGGCTGCCGCTGGCGAGGACACCGGCACCGGCGACGTTGACCAGCGCGCCCGGGTCGCCATTGCTGTAGATGAAGTTCTCAGCCGGCAGATCCTCGCCAGCCTCGGCCTTCATCCGCAGCAGGTAGTAATGGTTGACGAAGCCGGCATCAATCTCACCATCGATGACAGCCTGAACGATCGGCGAGTTGCCCTCGAAGACGGTGACGTCGTTGGCGACGATCCCCTCCAGCCACTCGCGGGCGACATCGTCACCTCGATCGACCCGCAACGCCGTCACGAACGACTGGAACGAGGCATTGGTCGGCGCCCAGCCGAGCCGTCCGCTCCACGCCTCGTCGGTGAAGTCGAGGATCGATTCCGGAATGTCCGCTTCCGAAACGGCATCGGTGTTGTAGACGACGGCACGGGCGCGGCCACTGATGCCGACCCACATGCCGTTCGGGTCGCTGAAGCGACTATCGACGCGGCCGAGGATGTCCTCCGGCAACTCCGCGAACAGCCCCTCCTGTGAGAGCGCGCCGAGCGCACCGGCATCCTGCGAGAAGAAGAGATCAGCCGGGCTGGCATCACCCTCCTCAAGGATCAGCGCCGCCATCTCGGCCGAGTCGCCATAGCGCACCTCGACCGTCACGCCAAACGTCTCGCCAAACTGGTCGATGATCGGCTGGACCAATTCCTCGCTACGGCCTGAGTAGACGACCAGCGTCTCGCCCTCAAAGCCGCCCGTTCCAGCAGCCGGGGACGCTTCACCAGCCGGGCTGGCGTCCGGGCTGGCAGCGGTCGTTGGCGTCGCGTCACTTTCGCCGGTTGTCGCCGTCGCCTCTGCGCCGGTCCCACTTGTAGCCGTGCTACCGGTCGCCGGAGTCGTGACACTGTCGCTGTCATCATCGTCATCGTCGCCGCCACAGGCAGCCAGCAGCGGCAGAGACACCCATCGCAACCGCACCGCCGGCCATCGCGCGCAACAGCCTGCGCCGGCTCATGTACCGTTCAAGATCCATTTGTCCCCCTCCGAGCGTCTACCCAGGATGACGCTACGCTCCCGCCTGAGCCATGCGATATACTCCCCGACCGCAGGGAGCACGTCAGGACACCAAAATCCCGACTAAAAAAGTCGGGATTAGCATACGTGCGCATCGCGCGCTTGTCAACGGCATGCAACGTAACCAAGCCGTGTCTGACGATCAATGCAGGTTGGGATGATAGGCTGCGCCGCATGAACGCGACCGATATCTTGACACGACGGCTCTTCGGCCAGCGGGTCGCCGGGACGCCGTTCGACAAGCCCGAAGACGTCATCGAGTGGCTCGGCTGTGTCCAGTCGCAGGACGCGATCGGCGCACGCTGGTCAGTTGGGCAACGGGCGGCCAATTGCACCGACGCCGATGTTGCAGCCGCCTTCGACGCCGGCAAGATCCTGCGCACCCATGTCCTGCGTCCGACCTGGCACTACGTGACGCCGGAGAACATTCGCTGGGTCCTCCAGGTCACCGCGCCACGTGTCCACGCGCTCAACGCATACATGTACCGCCAGACGGAACTGGACGGGCCGCTCTTCGCCCGCGCCCACCAGCTATTCATCGACGCCCTGGAGGGCGGCAAGCACCTGACGCGAACCGAGTTGGCGGCCGTCCTGGCCGGGGGCGGAATCGTTGCCGAGAAAGTGCGGCTGGCCTCCATCATCATGCACGCCGAACTGGAGGGGCTGATCTGCTCAGGTGCCGTCCGTGGTAAGCAGCACACCTACGCCCTGCTGGCCGAGCGGGCGCCGGAGGCGACTCGACTGGACGACGACGAGGCGCTCGCGGCACTGACGTTACGCTACTTCACAGGTCATGGTCCAGCCACCGCCCAGGACTTCGCCTGGTGGTCATCGCTGGCGCTGACGACGATCAGGCGCGGTCTTGAGATGGTCGGCACAAACCTGCTGCGCGAGGAACTGGACGGCCAGACCTACTGGTTCAGCGCCAACGCACAACATCCCACGCCCCAATCACTGTTCGCCTACCTGCTGCCGGAGTACGACGAGCGATCTGGTTCAGGAGCCTGGGCTTCCCGGACATGGACTGGTCACGCGACGCGCGTACCTGGGATGACACCTTCTTTCGGCCGATCCTGATCGGTGGAAGGCGAGCAGGCATCTGGCGCAGGACGATCGCTCGCAAGTCGATCGCATTTGAAGCGCAGATCTTCGCATCGCTGACCGCTGCAGAGCAATCCGCGCTCGACAACGCGATCGGCCGGTACGGGGCATTCATGGGCCTGAGCGTTAACGTCACCTACGTGTGAGCATCACCGTATCCCTTTTCGGCATTCCGCGTTTCACTGAGAGAACCCGGCCGGTTCGACTACTCTTGTTCGACGATTGGTGCTCTCGATGGAAAGGGTGTGTTCCCGTGCGAACTCTCCTCGCAGGTCCGGCGGCACTGTTGACCGCACTGGTGCTCCTGCTGACATCGTTCTCAACATCACTGGCCCAATCGGACAACCCGGCCTTCGTCGAAACCTGGACCCGGACTGACCTGCCGGTGGCTGAACAGACAGTCGACCGAACCTGGATCTGGGGACCGTTGACGACCGCATGGGGCGAGACAGAGGACTACGTCGAAGGGATCGCCGGCGAGCGAGATGTCCTCTACTTCGACAAATCGCGAATGGAGATCACCCACCCGGACGGCGACCCCGACGATCTCTGGTACGTCACAAACGGCCTGCTGGTAACGGAGATGATCACCGGCCAGATGCAGCTGGGCGACAATCGCTTCGAGTCACCACGACCCGGCCGAGGTCAACGTCGCCGGTGACCCCGACGATCCCGACAGCCCGACCTACGCGACCTTCACCGACCTGATGGGCGTCTCGATCGAGGCGCCGACCGAGACGATCACCCGCACCGTCGACCGTGACGGCAATGTCGCCGATGACCCGAGCTTCGCCACCTATGAGATCGGCGCGACCCAGTACGAGCCGATGACCGACCACTGGATCGCCGATCCATTCTGGGAGTTCATGAACTCGACCGGCCCCGTCATGGAAGACGGAGAGCTCGTCACCGGCCCGATCTTCGAAGACCCGGTCTATGGCACCGGCTACCCGATTACCGAAGCCTACTGGGCGACGGTCGCGGTCGGCGGGAATCGAGCACGACGTCCTGATGCAGTGCTTCCAGCGCCGCTGCCTGACCTACACGCCCGGCAACGACGAGGGCTGGCAGGTCGAGGCCGGCAACGTCGGCCGCCACTACTACACCTGGCGCTACGGCCACGAGATGCCCGGTGCTGACACCGCCACCGCATTCATGGTCCTGCTCGGCGACGATGGCGCGACGGGCATCCCGGTTGGCTGCGAGGACAGCCTCGTCGATGTCACGATCCCGATCTGGGAGACGGACAGCCTTGAGGAAGAGATCGCGGCGACGTTGACGGTGCTGCTCTCCTTCGACGACTACAACTACGGCGAGTCCGGCTACATCAACGCGCTCTACAACAACGACGCGACCGTCGAGAGCGTGACGATCGAGGCCGGTGTCGCGACCGTCGAGTTGAGTGGCTCGATCTCTTCTGGCGGCGTCTGTGACGATCCACGGATCATCGGCCAGATCGAAGAGACGGTCAAGGCGTTCGATGGTGTCGACGACGCCGTCATCCTCCTCAACGGCGGCCCGATCTTCCCCGCGCCATAGCGCACGACTCATCGACATCCAATGGCGGGCATCACGATCGATGCCCGCCGTTCGCTTCCACACGGCCAGGACTGACACGAACCTGTAGCGAGTGGCCCGTGCTTTTCACGTACCTGTCCCCGGTCAGCATGTACACTCGAATCGGCCGGTGGAGGCTGGAGTGGCAGGACGCGGGCGCGGTACGTCGCAACATCATGGGCCGCTCTGCAGTCGCTGAAAGGCTGGGCCACAATGGTTTCCCGCGAAACCCTGAATCGCTGGGTCGAGCATGACCTGATATCGTCCGATCAACGAGACGCGATTCTGGCCTATGAATCCAGCCTCGCGGTTCCATCAGTTGAAGCCGGCCACGGACGCCTCGCGGAAGCAATCAGCACCGTCGGAGCGGCAGTCGCGATCGCGGCGACGGTCGGCATCATCTCCATCTTCATTGAGAGCTGGTCCCCCGCTCAGGCAATGGTGGCGGCAGGCATCGGCGCAATCATCATGATCTCCGCTGCCTGGGTTCTCGTTCGCAATGGATGGGGAGCACCGGCCGGCATCTGCGCAATCTCTGGAATGGTGTTGATCCCGCTGTCACTCGGATTCGCCGCGAATGTGGCAGGCTGGTGGCCAGAAGAATCCGCGACTCGACCCAACGAAGAGACCTTCCGTGGCCAGCAGCGCGTGATTGGAACCGTCCTGCTCCTGTCCATCCTGCCGGGTATCGGCATCATGCGCCTTGGTCTTCGCCAGGCCTGGGGAGCGCTGCCGCTGGCCGTCTGGTACGGTACGACGCTGCTGTTCACCAACGTCTTCACGAACATCCCGCTAACGCTGACCCAGACTGTTCTCGGGACGCTGCTGGCGGCGTATGCCGTCTTCATCTGGCGACCAGACGAGCATGGATGGGGAACAGCCTGGTGGCTACAGATAGGCGGGCTACTCCTTGCCGCACAGGCGATCGCTTTCATCGCCTTCGAAGACCGGGCTATCTACGCCGTCCTGGGAATCTGCGCGGCGGCGATCATCTTCGCCGTCGGTGTCATACGTAACCGGACGGCCTGGATCATTGTTGGAGCACTTCCGGCGGTCATCCCGGCCGGGCGGCTGGTGTTCGAGTATTTCCAGGGGTTGGCCGGACTCCTGATTGTCGCTATCCTCGGAATGGCGATCACATTCCTGCCGCTCGTCCTCCTACGACGGCGTCAGTCGCTGCCGTCAGCCTGAACCGGCGCGTGATCGTCGATATCGGGACCGTAACCGACAGCGTCGAGCGCCTATCGCCCTGGCCGCAGCCCAGTCCCGGCCTCTATCCGCTCCGGGTGGAAGTAGGCAAGGTCGAGCGCGACCCATGCGGTCTTCGAGATCGGGTAGAAGAAGTACGGGAAGACGATCCCGGCAACCACCCCGACTGCCATCGTCGTGTAGACCGGGATGTCGGGCCACGTCGCCGCGACGACGACTCCGATCACAACCGCGAACAGGGTCAGTGCAACCATCGTGTTGATGACCAGCGCGCCGGTCCAGTAGCCCTCTTCCTGCTCGAAGTGCAGGCCACACTTCGGGCAAGCGTCCGCCATCTCCGTCCAACGACGGAACAGCCCGCCCTGGCCACAGCGCGGGCAGCGCAATGTCAGTCCGCGCAACAGGAGCGAAGCCTTGCCGGGGTTCGTCGATGTCGCTGAGGAGTCTCGTACCGGCTCTGCCATCCCTGTCCTTCCTTCGCTACCGGAGCCTGGCACCAACCAAACTCGCGTCCATGCGGAGTGGACCGGAAGCCTGCCGGCACTCTATCAGGATCAGCGCCACCGATCGGCAGGACAACCGGTTCAGGACAACCGGAAGCCTGACCCAATCATTGCGCCAACCTGCCGACGACGCATCTCCTCGCGTAGTTCGCCAAGGATGGCCGAGGTGACATCCGTCAGCGGGCCGCCGTGGACCTCGGTCTGCGCCAACTCACGGCCATAGTCGACGATCAACGCCGCAAGGTCGCGCGACGGCAGTGCTGCCAGCGCCACCCGCCGGGTCTCGCGGAACATCAACCCGCAGGCACTGACACTGACCAGCAGCGCGTCATGCCAGGCGGCCAGCGCGTCGCGCCCCGCCTGTTCCGCCAGCATCCGCCGGAAGCGCAACGACCGCGCGATCCGCGCGACATCATCAGCGTTCGTCGCCGTCAAGCGACGCGCCAGGAGATCAAGGGTAGCCATCTCGTACATGGGGTTCTCTCGCCTCTCCGCGATCTGGTCGTCTCCATTGACGGCCCACGGCAACAGTGTCCTCGCAACTCGCCTGACGCGCATCGCAACAATTGCTGAATCAATCCGGGCGAGTGCTAATGCCAGCATACGTAGTTCTGCTCAAAGAAGGTGTTACAAAGGTGTCACAAGCTGGGGATGAGAAATGGAACGATCGTCCGCCTCATCCCTCTGCCTCATCCCCAGCTTCCCAGTCTCCACTCTTCCCGCCGCTCTTGTGCAGCAGACGGACGTCCTCGATCTGCATGCCACGGTCGATGGCTTTGACCATGTCGTAGACGGTCAGGGCGGCGACCGAGACGGCCGTCAGCGCCTCCATCTCGACGCCGGTCTTGCCACGCGTTTCGACCTGGGCTTCGATCAGGATCGACGAGGTCGCCTCGTCGGGCGTTAGCGCGACATTGATGGCGGTCAGGGCAAGCGGGTGACACATCGGCACCAGATCGTGGGTGCGCTTGGCGCCCATGATAGCCGCCACCTGAGCAACGCCGAGAACATCGCCTTTGCTGGCGCGCCCTTCGACGATGACTCGCAGCGTCTCCGGCTGCATCCGCACCCGCCCGCCAGCGACGGCGACTCGGTGCGTCTCGGCCTTGTCGCCAACATCGACCATTTGCGCGCGGCCGGCCTCATCGAAGTGTGTCAGCCTGCTCATTACGTCCCCTACGAGTGCTGTGTGCTTAGGAGAAAGTGTGACGAGGAGCAGGAACGAACCTGCACTACCTCGCCCACTGGCTGATTTCTGACGGCTGATCGCTGACAGCTAGAGGCTTTGCAACGTCTGGATAAACATCCAGCCAATCAACGCCATCAGGGCAACGACAATGAACGGCAGCAGCAGGCCCATGACCGAAGAGGACTGCCAGCCAGTGCCATAGATCCCGACCCGATCTTTCATCCGATCGCGCATCTCCAACATCGTCTTCATCATCGCCGATCACCACCTTCGACACGCTCGTACCAACCACATCGGGAGGGGCGATGCGCGCCACCATCCGAGGATCGATTCTAGCACTCGTGCGCGGCTTTGTGCGCGTTCGCCCCGGCGTCCGGGTTCTCTTGCGTCTATTGACGGGAACCTGGAGAAGAAAACCCCTGATACGTCGTCCTGCAAACGACAGACACGACGTTGACGGGAAGTCACGCCTTCCCACACCCCACCTATCGTGGGAACCAGTTAAGTCCGTGACCGCGAATGATAGGGGAACACCGATGCGAATGAGACTGCTTCTGACGATCCTGCTGGCCGTCCTGCTGGGAGCCTGTGAGGGCGCGAACGACGACAACGCAACCTCGACAACCGGGGCCGATACCGCCGCCGATGTAACTGCAACGACGGCCGCACCGGAAGCGACCGCGACGCTAACCGACGAACCCGAAGCGCCGACAGCGACCAGCGAACCGACCAGCACGCCAGAGCCGACCGCGACGGCAACGCTGACACCGACGCCGGAACCGACTAACACCCCAGCGCCAACCGCAACTCCGGAACCAACCAGCACGCCAACTCCGGAGCCGACCGCTACTCCTGCACCGCAGCCGGTCGTCTACAGCGGCAGCGGAACAAATGTGATCGACATCCAGAAGCCCGGTGATGCTGCGTCTGGCCTACATTCGCGGCAATGCCGGATCGCGCTACTTCGGCGTAGAGAGTTACGACGGTGCTGGAGAACAGGTCGACCTGCTGGTTAACACGACCGATCCGTACGAAGGCGTCGTCCTGATGGATGTTCGCGACGGCGATCAGTCGACACGGCTACAGATCACCGCCGAAGGCGAGTGGTACATCGAGCTCCGCCCGCTCACCACGGCGCGCCGTGTGAGCATCCCAGGCGCGATTGATGGGACAGGCGACGATGTCTTCATCGTCGATGGCGAACCGGATGTCGCTCAGATCAGCGGCAACTCCGACGGGCGTTACTTCGGGGTCATCGGCTATGGTGATCGGTCCAACCTGCTGGTTAATACGCACCGACCCGTACGATGGCCGGGTCATCGTCGCTGGAGATACCGTCATTGTCGAGGTCACAGCAGTCGGAACCTGGGCGATCACGTTCGAGTAGCAGGATCTCGGGCACGGTTCTAGCCAAGGAGGAGCCGTGCCCGATCCTTCACGTTGCCGGATCGCTTCCCTGGGTATATCGTTTCGCAACCAAAGCCGACAGCACGGAGTCAGGGCATGTCCATTGCCGCGTAAGATTCGACAATTGAAGGCCGATTTACGCCGAGCGGGATTTTTCGAGGATCGGGTTCGCGGAGGCCATTCCATCTGGAAGCATCCATCGATTCCTGGAGTCAGCGCGAATCTCGCAGGGAACGATGGCGATGACGCAAAGCGATACCAGGAAGAGGAAGTACGCCTCGCCATCCGCAAGGCGCGCGATTTACCAGAACAGGACCAACGGTGACTGACCAAACTCGCTATACGATGCTAATCCAATGGTCAGATGCTGATCAGGCATTTCTCGTATCCCTGCCGGAATGGCAGGGCCGAGTATTCGGACCAGTGACCCATGGTGAGTCGTACGAGGAAGCCGTCCGGAACGGTCGCGAGGTGCTTGACCTGTTGATCGAATCCGCGCTCGAACACGGCGAATCTCTGCCAACGCCACAACACTACATGGCGGCATCACGAAGCTGATACTTCGGCAGTCGCATCGCCCATTCGTCTCTCCCATAATCGAATCCAGCGCCGAATCCGCGCCGCCTGGGCCGGGTTGGTGGCCAGCCGCGGGGCGAGGTCGTGGAGCATCGCGCGGCCAGCCCAGACGTGGAAGAGCTGCATATCAACGAGTGGGCCTGCGGCGAGCTCATAGCCGGCACGCAGGCCGCGCTCAAAGGCGCGCAGGATCGGACGGGCTTCTGGTGGCGCGCCTCCGGCGTCGAGGCGAATGATCGAGATGGCACGGGCCAGGTCGGCGCGTGGGTCACCGGCACGGGCGTTGGCCCAGTCGAGGACGGCGGTGATCCGCTCGCCGTCGGTCATGACGTTCAGCGGGTGGAAGTCCAGGTGCACAGCCGGTCGGCCCTTGCGAAGGCGACCAACTGCCGGGAGAGCGGGTCGGCGGGCGCGAGGCCGCCCCAGCGCAGCCAGGCGTGGTCGTGGTACCTGGATGGGACCGTCACAGCATGAATGCGCGCCAGTTCCTCACCGCACGCCGTGCCAAGCGCACCGGACCGTTCCGGCCAACGTCCGAGCGCCTCTACGACCGTCATGCCCTCACACCAGTCGAGCAGCAGCGCCGCACGCCTGTCGTGGACACCATGCGTATGGACGCGTGGCACCGGCACGCCGCCCTCCGAGGCGAACCGCATCGCCAACACTTCGTCCTGGCTGACCATCTGTTGCCCTGGCCTGAAGACGCGCAAGGCATAGGTTGCCGCGCCGTGCTCGACGCGAAAGATCGACGTATCCCGCCCACCACTGACCGGAGCGATCACGTCCGCACCCGGATAGCCAAGCGTCGTCAGGACCGCGCGCGGGTCGAGGCTATCCGTTGACATCACCGCTCCTGCCCACCGACGCTCCGACGTGCACCGGAACGATTCTATGGCAACCAGGCAGGGCAGTCCGCTCCTACGAAGCGACTGGAACGCGATTCAGCACCTCCTGGATGAACTCCAGCACCTGAGGCTCTGCTGGAGTAATCATGTGCCCGCCCTCGACCAGTGCCAGTCGCGCATTGGGAAGCATCGTGGCCAGCGCATCCATCGCTCGACGGAACGGCTCGGGCGACGCCATCGCCGCAACGACGAGTGTCGGGCAGTCGACCTCCCGCAGCCGCGCCGGGTCGAAGAGTCCGTCACGGTAACCTTCGATCTCTGCGACGATCGCCGGGCCATTGGCTTCCATGCGTGTCCGCCTGTCCGCCGGCAAGGTGTCGTAGCCGTCATCACCAAGCACGCCACGTAGCAGCGCCTCGGCAGCGGCAGCGGGTCCGCTCGTTGCGACAGCCGCACGGATGCTGACGGTGAGATCGTCAAGGAATGCGCTCAATTCCGGAATCGTCCTGCTCAGGTAGACATCGCCACCTTCCAGGAGCACCAGTCCTCGGACATGCTGGGGATAGCGCAGCGCCAGGTTGAGCATCGTGTCGCCGCCGTAGCTGCGGCCGATGACTATCGCGGGTGTGGCATCAAGCGCTTCGAGCAGGGCAGCCGCGTCGTCGGCATGCTCGGCGGGCGTCGTCCGTTCGTACGGAACCGGCCGCTCGCTGCGGGTGCAGCCACGGCGGTCGTAGGCGATCACCTTGCCACGTTGGGCCAGATCATCGAGCGCCGATCCCCAGGTGCTGGCGTCGCTACTCGTCCCGTGGCTCAGCAGAATTGGCGCACCTGTTCCTCGCTCTTCGTAGTACAGCCGAATCGACGGCAGCTGGATCTGAGGCATGGTGTCCTCCTCATCTCGTTCACGACGCTAAACAGTGACGACAGATGTGTGCTCGGTCAGCTCCGCCAGAAAGCGGTCCATGTTCTGGATATGGCACGCGTGACCACCGGGCAGTTCGAGCAACCGGCCACGAGGCGCCTGCTCAGCCAGGTCCTCGGCGATGGCAGCCAGCACGTCGGTGGTCTGGGTCCCTCTCACGCCCAGCACCGGCAGGTCGAGCATGCGCAGACGGTCGAGCGAGTCCACGTAGTCCCAGATCGTCCCGTTGGTTGCAATGCTCTGCCGATTGCGCTCCCAGACCGGCCAGCTCGGCATCGACTCGAATGCATCCCCAGGCTGACCAAGGCCAGCCCTGACGAGGAAGTCCTTGAGATCCACCGTCGAGATTTCGCGGCCAGCCACTGCACGGTCATTCGCCTCATGCTGCCTGAATGACACGGTCGCGCGACCCGTCGCACGTGTGATCCAGAAGGCGGGCGGCTCGATGACCGTCAGCGTGCGGACACGCTGCGGATACTCCAGGGCAAAGGCCAGCGCGATGTGCCCACCGTACGACCAACCGACGAGGTCGAAGCTCGTCAGACCGAGCCGGTCGACCGTGATGCGCAATGCCTCCCGCTCCGTCAACGTGCCGTAGTCAGGTGGAAACGCTTGGCCGGCCTCGGCAAGCTCAATGCTGCGTAGCTGGACCCGGATAACCCGCCGCTCCTTCGCCAGCGGCTCGACAAACGGCACCCACGACAGCCAGCCGCTCAAGCCGCCAGGGGCCAGGACGATCGGCTCACCCGCGCCAGTAACGTCGTGCAGCAACGGTGTGGTCTCCATACGACGATCCTCCAATCCGATCCGACGGATCCGGTCTCGCGTCCGTTCAATCCAGTATCAGTCTAGGAAGGATCGAGAGATTGGCGCATCGGGTGATCGCCCCATTTCATGATGGGGCGATCAGATGTCGAGGAGGCCGTTCTGGATCGCGAACAGTGCCGCTGAAGCCCGGCTTGAGACGCCGATCTTGTTGTAGAGGTTCTCGACGTGGCGCCCGACCGTCTTCGGCGAGATGCTCAACTCGGCGGCAATCAGCCGGTTCGAGTCGCCTCGGCAGATGAGCCTCAGCACATCGACCTCCCGGTCGGTCAGCCCGGCCGGCCGGGTTCGGCGGCTGGAAGATCGAGCGAATCCGGCGGCTTCGAGAACCGCGTCTACCGCTTCCTGATCGTGCCGGCCGAACGCAACCTCGCTACGAAGCTCGGTTGCGGCATCGCCAGGGGTCAGGGCGGGGCGATGGGGCCGCGCCTGGGTCATCGCCTGAAAGCAGTCGGCAGCCGCCAGGATACGCTGGCCCGGTGAGAGGTGTGCCGCCGGGCTGCCTCGGTGGTAGCCGGAGCCGTCCAGCCGCTCGTGGTGCGCGCCAGCCAGCGCAGCCAGCCGCTGAAGCGGGGCCATCCGCGACAGCATCCGTTCGGAGTAGTAGGCGTGCAGGCGAACCCGTTCCCAATCGGCCGTCGTGAGCGGTCCGGGCCGCTCCCAGACACCGTTCGGGACAGCAACCCTCCCGAGGTCATGCACGAGCGCCGCGCGCCGAAGGTCGATTGCTTCCGCCTCGCCCAGCCCACGAATCCGCGCCGCCCGCTCGGCGAGCACCGCAACACCCCGCGAATGGCCGATCGTGAACGGCGACTTGATATCGGCGAAGTCGGCGAAAACGTTCAAGCACATCATCGATGCGCGCCCCCGACACCGTCATCGGATTGCCGGGTTCCGACGCGAGGACTGACTCCCAGGTCGCCTCGTCCTCAACGGCGGCAACCCATTCCGCACCGTCCTCGCGGACGGCATCGACCAGCGCCGGATCGTATGCTCGCCCACGCCGCCGGCGCAAGCGTTCATCCACCAGTGCCCAGCCACCGGCTCGGTTGAACAGGTCGACGTCACGAGCGATGACGACGATACGGACGGCGATCGGAATCGCATCGCCAGCCAGCGTACCGGGGAGGCCCTTGCCATCCCATCGCTCGAAGACGTGTCCGACTCCCTCAGCGATGGCCGGGCGCAGGCCGAGTCGCTCGGCCAGCATCCGGGCAATCTCGCAATGGATCGCGATCGTGCGCCTGGCATCGCGACTGCCGGCCGCCAAAGCGCCGCCGAGCAGTCGCACTCGTGTGAGCGGAGGATTGCCGGCAGCGAAGTGGCGCAGGTGGTAGCCCAGGATCTCAGACTGCTCGCCCATCAGGACCGGCGCCAGCCCGGCATAGTAGGTGATTTCGTCGCCGCCGGCGCTGATCGACTGCTCGTGCGCGTCAGCCGTGCAGCCGACGAAGCGCAACAGCGCGAGATAGTACGTGTCCGCGAGTGTGTCGTCCGGAAGACCGATCTGCCGGCCAAGCGACATCGAGAGCAGGCAGGTGCGCAACGCCTGCTCCATCGGCTGCCCCATGCCAAGATCGGTCGCCAACGACAGTGTGGCGATCAGTTCCGCCATCCGGAGCGGTTGCTGGTTGCCGACGTCTACCCAGTCCACGTTACCTGTACCGGTCTCGAAGGATGCACGACTGCCTGGAACGCCGATACCGGCTACTATGCGGGACGTACCGCAATTGGGCAAGCGACACCGATGCCGGGGCTTACGATCCCGAGGTTGGCTCCGCCAGCGCCAGAATCGCCTCGGCAACTGTCTCAGGATCGATCAGCATCAGGAAGTGGCCACCCTCGATCGAACGCACCGGCCAGCCCAGTTCCCGCGCCTTCGCTGCCGGGACATCGTAGGCCGGCGAGAATTGCAGGTACGAGCATGGCGCATCGGGCCAGCCAGCCAGGACGGGGATCGGCTCGCTGAAGAAGTCCAGCCCACGCGGCCGCATCTCGGCTAGCACCGCCGCCCTCCGCTCGTCGTCGGGAATCGCATCCTGGAGCTGCGTGTCGGTCCATTCGGGATAGTGCCCACCCGCCTCCAGGTGTGCACGCAACTGTCCCGCGAATGGCGCATCCTCGGCGACCATCATCTCCAGCCTGCTCAGGCCGTCGGTGTGAATACCAGCATCGACGAAGACATAGGCAGCCACCGGTCGTCCAAGCCCTGCGCCGAGTGCCGGCAGCAGCGCCCCGGCCCCGCTATGGCCAACCAGCACCAGCGGTTGCCCGACAGGCGCTCCCCGCAACGTCGTCACAACCGACTCGACCTGCTGCCGCCAGTACGGCAGGTCGCTCCCTGGCTCGTCACGGAGGGCCGGCACGGCTGCCTGAACACCACGCCGGCGCAACTCGACCCGGACCGGCTCCCAGGTCGCCGACCCAACCAGCGGGCTATGAATCAGGACGAAGATCGGTCGCATCGCATCTGGTCCCTCGACTACGATTCGATGGATTCCGGGTACGGGATCAACTCGTACTACAGAGGTTGTTAACATCCCGGCGATTCTGGCCAGGCAGGATAGCATCGACAATAATCTGACAGAATGAGGAGATGCCGGGTGCCACGCAAGATCAGACAATTACGAGCGGATCTGCGTCGGGCAGGGTTTGTCATCAAGAAGACCACTGGAAGCCACACTGTCTGGGAACACCCGCTGTTGCATGGACACCTGAGCATTTCAGGCAACGACGGAAGTGACGCAAAATCGTATCAGGAAAAGGACGTGCAAACCGCGTTGCGAAATGTCCGCGATGCCGAAAGAAGGCTGAAGTCATGAGCATCACATCGCACTACTCAATGATCATCGAGTGGTCAGAAGAGGATCAAGCCTTTCTGGTAACACTGCCGGAGTGGGCTGGTCGGGTCAACACACCATCGACGCATGGTGACACGTACGAGGAAGCCGTTCGCAACGGGAACGAGGTACTCGGACTCCTGATCGAAGCGACGTTGGAAGACGGCGATCCACTTCCGCAACCAAAGGTCTACGCCAGCGCGTGACCCTGGCATTTCCGCACACAACACCATTCGACAGCACGAGTTCACGATGCCGTTTCACGCTCTTGTCCGCAGATGCCTATTCATAGAAGTCGCCGACACCGAGCATCAGGAATGTCAGCCAGAGGGCGAGGATGCCGGGTAGCAGGCTACCGGAGCGGGCGCGCAGCCAGGTCGCGATGCCACCGACGATGACGCCAACGACGATCCCGGCTGCGATCGCCAGTGTGTAGTCACCGCCCCCCTCGGCCTGCTCGGCGGCGACGACCATCGAGGCCCGGATTGCGAAGGCGGCCGAGTAGAGACCGATCGCCGCGAGATTCGCGCGGCCATCCTCCAGCACGATATCGAAGGCTGCGTGCAGGTAGCCGGAGGTCAGCACCTGGAGCGCCAACGCCTCGGCCAGCGTCAGGAGCGCCAGCTTGATCCCACCACCCGGGTCTTCGACAATCAGGAAGCCCGTCAACACCAGCGGCGTTCCGAGCAGAAAGAGCATCGCCTGCGGCCAGATCCGCCCCCGCCGAAAGAGCGCCAGCGCCCTCGTGCGCGACATCGTCTCGGCCGGTGCCGGTGAGAGTTGCCAGAGCCAGGCCGCCAGGGCCGCGATCAAAACCGGGGCCAGCAGCCGCAACTGGTACCAGTCGGTTGGCGTCTCGTGCGCCGGCACACCGGGCGCGTCGAGGTAGATCACCGCCAGTGGCCAGGCGAACAGGTACAGCATCGACATCGTCAGCCACGAGTAGAGCGTCCGCAACATGAATGAGCGCGTGGTGCCGTAGCGCGGGACAATCGCCGCGCGCCCCTTGAGCCGCCCACCGCTTTCGGTTGATGCTGCCGGTTCTCGTATCATGCCGAGAGCATACATCGGGAGTGCTGAGTTGAACGGGCTGCGTGATGAATACAGTTGCCAGTAGAGCCGAGGCGGCATGTGGACCGCCCATCCATCCGCCTGCTCCAGAAAGGTCCAGATGACGAGACAGATCGAGATGCGGGTTCAGAGCGACGATGCGCTGCTCGCCGGGACGTTGCACCTGCCGGATGGCAGCGGGCACTACCCGGCAGTCGTCATGCTGCAAGGATCGGGGACCACCAATCGCGACGCTGAGGGCTATTTCCTTCCGATTCGCGACGAGTTCCTCAAGCGCGGACTGGCCGTCCTCTCGTGGGACAAGCCGGGAGTAGGCGAGTCGAGCGGCGACTGGCGGTTACGAACGCTCCATGACCGAGCCGACGAGGCGCTCGACGCCATCGCCTGGCTGCGCACCCAGCCGGAGATAGATCCAGACCGTGTCGGCATCTGGGGCCACAGTCAGGGCGGCTGGATTGGACCGCTGGCCGCGTCGCAATCTACCGATGTCGCCTTCCTGATCATCAACTCCGGGCCAGGCGTCGGCCCGCACGAGCAGGACCTGTTCGGCATCGAGCATTCGCTCCGCCGCGACGGCGCCACCGAGGAGGAGATCGAGCAGGCGCTGGCGTTCATGGAAACCCTCCACGACGCATCGATCCGCCAGCTACCCTACGCCGAGGCAATGGCAACCATCCTCGAACCGGCGCGCGGCACCCGCGGCGCGACCTACTTCGGGGAACTCACCGAGCGGGACTGGGAGTTCTTCCTGCGCAACGCACAGCGTCCATACGATCCGGTTCCGTCTCTCGAAAGAATCACCTGCCCAGTCCTGGCGATCTTCGGTGAGCGCGATCCGCTCGTGCCGGTCGCCCGAAGCGTCGAGATTTTCGAGCGGGCGTTCGCCGTTGCCCGCAACACCGACGTCACGATCCACATTTTCCCCGACGCCGACCATCGCATCCGCACCGGCAACCCACTCGAATTCGCGTCCGGCTATCTCGCGCTGATGGGCGAGTGGCTCGAACGGCGCACCCAACGCGGATAGCGCGTCAACACACAACGCTCGAAAGGACACCACCATGCCACGCACCGTCAGTACCTTCTCGATCGTCGCGCGCGATCCAGCTACCGGTGATCTCGGAGTCGCTGTCGCGTCAAAGTTTCTCGCCGTCGGCGCGGTCGTGCCGTGGCTGCGGGCCAGTGTCGGAGCGATCGCGACCCAGGCACACGCCAACGTCGCCTACGGGCCTGATGGGTTGGCGATGATCGAATCGGGGCTGACGGCCCAGGAAGCACTCGACCGGTTGGTTGCAGCCGACGGTGAGCGCGATCTCCGGCAGGCCGGGATCGTCGATAGCAACGGCAACGCGGCAAGCTGGACCGGCCCCAGCTGCTCCGATTGGGCAGGTAGCCACACCGGCGATGGGTTCTGCTGCCAGGGCAACATCCTGACCGGCCCGGAAGTCGTCGACGCGATGGCCGGGGGCTACACGGCCAGCAACGGGCCATTCGCCGATCGACTGCTGGCGGCTCTCGATGCCGGACAGGCGGCCGGCGGAGACAGCCGCGGCCAGCAATCAGCCGCGATCGCGATCGTCCGTGCCGGTGGTGGCTATGGTGGTGCGAACGACCGTTGGATCGACCTGCGCGTCGATGACCACGCTGCACCAATTACCGAGCTCCGGCGCCTCATCACGCTCCATCGCGTCTACTTCGACATCGACGACGCCGACCTACTCCCGCTCGATGACGAACGGCTAGCGACGATTGCCAGGCAATTGCAGCAGATCGGAGCGCTCTCCGACGCCACCCCGAACCGCCCTTCAATTCTCAGAGCGCTGGCCGCCTGGGCTGGTCGGGAGAATCTCGAGGAGCGTCTGCGCTCCGAAGACTTGATCGATCGCGTTGTGCTCAACATGCTGGATGCAGCCGTCGGCTCTGGCAGGAGCCACTGACCGATATGGCAGTGGCGCAAACTGGGTCACAAACAACGAACCGCCGCCGAGCGACATGCCCGACGACGGTTCGCGGTACGAAGCCGTATCGCTACTCCAGTGTCTGGATGTAGGCGATGATGTTGGCGATCTGCTCGTCATCAAGATCAAACGGCGGCATCAGATTGCCGAACCCGGCGTGAATCTGCGCTGCCGGCTCGCGGATTGACCGGGTGATGTACGCGTCATCCGCGATGACCGTCTCGCCGCCTTCCAACTCGACCTCACTGCCGTAAAGTCCTTTCCAGGTCGGGCCAACGAGCGTTGATCCATCGATTGAGTGACACGCGAGACAGCCGTTTGCTGTCGCCAGTTCCTCCCCGGCCGCGGCATCTCCTTCAACACCGCCACCACCACCGCCGGTCGTTGCCGTTGGATCGCCACCAGTACCGGCGCCAGTCGTCATGGTTGGAGTCGGCACATCGGCGTCATCGCCGTCATCATCGTCATCGCTGTCATCCCCGCAGGCGACGGTGAACGCGAGCAGCATGACGAGCAGGATGGCCAGTAACCGTTGCATTTCCCGGTGTCTCCTTCGCTCCAGTCCGTCCACGCCAGGTCGAGGCATCCCACGATGAGATGAATCCCCGGCCCGGTCGCGCGTTCCGCGCACTTTCCATTCCGAGACGTCAGCGACTCTCTGGTCGATCGATTCCAGATCACGTCGCTATTGAGGAACATCATACGGCAGCGTGACACTGAATGTACTGCCCTGGCCGGGCAGGGATTCGACTGATATGCGTCCACCATGTGCTGTGACCAACGATCGGGCGATGTAGAGGCCCAGTCCAAGGCCCTCGCTGGCAGTCAGCGACTGCTCGGCTCGGTAGAATCGGCTGAACAGTCTCGGTAGCTCTTCCGGGGCAATTCCCATCCCGTTGTCACGGACACTGATACAAACGTGCCGCTCGGCGGGGTTGTCATCGACCCTGACGACGATTTCGCCGCCACCTGGTGAGTATTTGATCGCGTTCGTCAGCAAGTTGAGCAGAACCTGACGAATGCGGTCACCATCCCATTCGTGGACGATTGGCTGCTCGGCAATCTCAAAGAGGATCATATGCCGGCTGGTCATCGCCTGGGCCTGACGAACGGCGTTCCTGGCGAGCTGGCCCAGATCGACCGCCTCGAACTGAAGGTCGAGCCGGCCGGCCTCCAACCGCGCGACATCCAGCAGGTCGTTGATCAGCCGTACAAGGTGGTTCGACTGGCTGACGATTGTCTCGAGCGACGGCTGGCTGTACTCCTGACGCCTGAGCATCAGCTGCGCCAGTCCCTTGATCGAGGTTAGTGGCGTCTTCAGGTCGTGGGTGACCATCACGATGAACTCCTGCTGCAACCGTTCAACGGCCCGCCGTTCGGTGATGTCGCGCCAGGCCGCGAAGGTCACGACGCCATCCGGCAACTCGATTCGCGACATTCGCGATTCGATCGGCACCAGATGGCCGTCCTTGTGCCGCAGTTCCACTTCACCGCGCCAGGTGCCCTCGCGCTCGAAGATCGGCTGGGCGTTCTCGAGCCAGAGTTCGCGCTGGTGGAGCAGGTCGCCTGCCCGCTTCTGGAGCATCTCCTCGCGAGAGTAGCCCAGCAGCTTTTCGGTCGCAGGGCTGATGTCCAGGTAATGCCCGTCGGGTCCGAGCAGGACGATCGCATCCTCGGAGCCTTCGAAGAGGCTCCGGTAGCGAGCCTCCGATGCCTGAGCGGTGTGGAAGAGCCTCGCGTTGTCAATCGCCAGCGCCGCCCGCCGAGTCAGTACCGCGGCGGGTTCCAGGTCCTGCCTGGTATAGGGTGCCTGGCGCGTCCGCGCGTAGATGATCGCGCCCAGCACCCGTCCACGTGCTTCCATCGGCATAACGATCACCGATGTCGTCCCAAGTCTGGCGACCAACCGGCGGTGCTCGTCGTCCT
Organism: uncultured Chloroflexia bacterium; assembly: GCA_963763325.1. GTDB lineage: Bacteria > Chloroflexota > Chloroflexia > Thermomicrobiales > CFX8 > JBBECJ01. The sequence continues at coordinate 628,051 of CAVXOL010000001.1, read as the reverse complement.
CGGTCCAGGCCAACTGGTCCTGATCGGTGATGACCGGATACAGCCCCGGCTCGCTGCTCCTGATCGCGACTGCCAGCGGATGGTCGCTGTCAGACCGAATCGGGTATCGACGCTGAATTTCAGTCATAGCCTCGGCGCCGGCTGGATCGCGGTGAGCCAGCCCCACCCGCGTAATGTTGCCGTCTTCCTCGAGGATGTTCACCGTGCACCAGTCGGCGAAGTGGGCGATGGTCAGTTCCGCGACGTGGGCCAGCGTGCGCTCGTAGTCGAGCGACGACACCAGTAGCGCGCTCGCATCAGCCAGGACGGTAATGCGTTGCTCGGCCTCCCTCGCGCGGCGGATCGCCTGACGCGCCGCTTCCGAGAGGGCGGTGATCACGACGCCAACGACGATCAATGCCAGCAACGAAACGAGTGCTGGCAGAAGATCGAAATCGACCGAGTACGTCGGGTCGAGAAATGCCCAACTGCTAACGAGAGCTGAAAGGACGGCCGCCAGCAGGCCCGCACGCCACCCGCCGTACCAGGCGGCAAGCGCAACAGCCACATAGAACGCCGCCAGCCGGGGCTCGACGACCCAGGTGCTCACGATCGCAGTCACGGCAAATGCAGCCAGCGTCAGTGCGACCGCGATCAGATACGCGCGGCTGCTGCCGGGCTCCACGCTGGACGGATCGAGGCGACTGAGGACCCCGGATGCCCTGCCATGCTTCATGTCAGTCCCGCTCCGGACACAATCGAGTCGATCGTATCGCCGAACCGCTGATTCGTATCATCGTCGCATACAGTATCACCGACGAGGGAACAGAGGTTAGTAGACAGGGAGACGATCCGGCAGGACACCGTGTGCCGCTACCTGCTGAGGAAGGAACGCCACCGTGCCAGATACCGATTCGCTACCGGAAAATGGATCCGACAGTCAGCCGGCCACAGCTCGATTCTCGTGGTCGATCGTCCCTGAGCCGGCACCCGGCGAAAAGCGCAGCGGCTACTTCAGTTGGCATGATACGGTCCTGCGCGAACTCCGCTGGCCGTACATCGCCATCCGTGGCCGGCAGCCTGGACGGGCCGTCGCGATCGTCGCCGCCATCCACGGCGGCGAGTATCCCGGCATCCTCGGCGCGCTCCGGCTGGGGCGGTTGCTGAACCCCGACCGTGTCCACGGGTCGCTGCTGATCCTGCCGATCGTCAACCTGCCGGCCTTCCGCGAACGAACCGCGTTCGTCACCCCGCACGACGGCAGGAACCTCAACCGTAGTTTCCCCGGCAACCCGACCGGCACGTTCTCCGAGGTGCTCGCCTACCGGCTGTTGCACGAGATCGTCGCCCCATCCGATGCACTCATCGACCTGCACAGCGGCGATGTCTTCGAAACACTCTCGCCCTATGCCGGCTATCACGACAGCGGCAACGACCACCAGGACAGGCTCGCCCGGGCGATGACCGAGGCGTTCGGCCTTCCGGACGCAATCGCCTACCCATACTCAACCAGCACTGTTAGCCTGACCGGCAACGCGACGCTGCTCGGCGTCCCCACTATCTTCGTCGAAGTCGGCGGCAACGCCCTCGCCCCCGACGACCAGACACTGACCGTCTACCAGGGACTCATCAACACCCTGCGCGCCCTCGGCATCCTCGAAGGACTCCGCACCCCAACCGCTACCCGCTGGCTCCAACCCGGCACGAACATCACCGCTGCCGTCGACGGCCTCTGGCGCCCCACGGTGGAGCTACGTCAGTCAGTCTCCGCCAACACCCCACTCGGCACGCTCCTCGACATGCTCGGCAACGAGATCGCTACGATCACGACGCCAACGGACGGCGTGGTTCTGTACTACCTGAGCGCATTGTCGGCACGACAGGGAGATGTGCTGGCGTATGTTGCGAGGGAACCGGGAATCGGGAATGGGGAATCGGGTTAGACTGCTAGTCAGCCCATGGACCGACCAGATGAATCAAAGGAGTGGCGCCCACATGTCAACAAGCCGTGCGACGCAGTCGCACAGAGATCTCCGCGTCTGGCAGATGGGTGTAGAACTATCGGTCCTGATATACGACACAGTCAAGCGGTTCCCGTCACATGAGCGATATGGGTTGGCCAGCCAAATGACGCGGGCGTCCGTTTCAGTTCCAGCGAATGTCGCGGAAGGCAATGCAAGAGGCAGTGCGAGGGAATATGCACAGTTCATCTCGATCGCCAGAGGATCTCTGATGGAAGTCGAAACGTACGTGACGATCGCTGCCCGGATAGGCTACATACAGAACACCGAGGCTGATTCGATACAAACTCACATCACCGACCTGAGCAAGATGCTTCGCTCGCTTCGCGAACGCCTCATTGCCCAATCGTCGTAACTCACCGATTCCCGATTCCCGAACAACCGATTCCCGCAGAAAGAGGCTTCGGCCTGGCTCCCGTGTGCAGGGGAAGGAGCCAGGCCTGTTGTTGAGGTGTGGGACCGGCGCTGGTCAGGCGCAGTCCGCCGTGAGGGAGTCAGGGGTGTACGAGAGTGGGGTTACGCTCTCGCGCGCTGGCCGATCTTCCTTGGGACACGTCCGGGAGCTTCGTTGCTCGACCGCTAACCATGTGTCCGGTTGGTTCCTGACCATCGCCCCGGATACCACCGGGATGCTTCTATACTAGTGATGGCACGGCGATTCCGTAATCCATCGACGGGACAGTTCGCCGCCACCACCCGGACGGCTCCTCACCTGTACCAACGGACAGGCGACACATCCGTCGTATGTCGCGCATGGGCGACATCGCCACCTGCTGATTGCAATTGCAAACGAAGGACGACTCGACGTGCTGATCTTTGACCGCCTCGTACTGGATGTCTCCGATCTTGACCGGGCGATCCAGTTCTACGCCCAGATTCTCGACTTCCAGACCGTCACCCGATCGGAGTGGATGGGCCACCAGACCGGCCTCCTCCAGCTCGGCCTTCTGCACTTGTTGCTACTGGAGCAACCCGGCAGCGCCAACCCGCTCAACCTGCCGAAATCCGGCCCGATCATCACTCTCTCCGACTCGCGCATCGAAGACCGCTACCACGACATCGAACGAGCCGGTATCGAAATCCTCGCCCCGCTCGCCGAATCCCCCTGGGGCGGCCGCTCCTTCCTGCTGCGCGACCCGGACAACTACCTGATCGTGATTCAGGAACCAGCGAGTGATTAGCTGTCAGCCTGTCAGTCAGCCAGTCAGCCAGTCAGCCAGGTTGGATCCGGTATCAACAGTGTCGACCCGTCCGTCACAGACCAACAGGCTGACCGGCTGATAGCTGACTGGCTGATAGCTCGATGGAGGACTCCATGCGCTTTCACATCGTCGGGGCTGGGGCGATTGGTGGGGTGACAGGTGCGTTCCTGAATAAGGATCGTGAGGATGTCACCTTCGTTGATGTTGTTGCCGAGCACGTCGCTGAGATCAACGCGCACGGGTTGCGGGTCGATGGCGTCCGGCATGTCTGGGCGGGCGCGCCGGCCATTCTGCCGGAGCAGTTGACCGGGCCGCTCGATGTCGTGCTGCTGGCCGTCAAGTCGCAGCACACCCAGACTGCCCTCGACCTGATCGAGCCGCACCTGACCGACGACTCGACCGTTGTCTCGCTCCAGAATGGGCTGAACCCGGACATCATCGCCGCCCGGATCGGGGCCGAGCGAGTCGTCGGCGGGTTCGTTAACTTCGCAGCCGACTACATCGAGCCAGGGCTGGTCCGCTACGGCGGGGCCGGTGAGTACTACCTCGGCCGGCTCGACGGATCGACCGACGAGACGCTGGTCGGCCTCGTCACCCGCTTCTCGCGCATCATGGACACGACGCTGACGACGAACGTGATGGGCTATCTCTGGTCGAAGGAGTGCTACGGCTCGCTGCTGGTCGGCACGGCACTGGTCGATGCGCCGGTCCACGAGGTGTTGGCCCATCCCGACGCGCGCACAGCGCTGACTGCCGCCGTCGCCGACGCCGTCACAATTGCCGACGCCTGCGGTGCGACGCTGGAGCCGTTCGATCCGTTCGACCCAGCCCTCTTTCGCGCGCCGCTCGACACCGCCGCCATCGACACCTTCTACGAGGAGGTCTCCGACCGCTTCCGTGGTCGCCCGAAGCAGCACACCGGCATCTGGCGCGACCTGGCCGTCCGCAAACGCCCGACCGAGGTTCCCTGGTTGACCGGCGAGTTGGTTCGCCGCGCTGAAGCGCAAGGCGTTCCGTCACCGATCAACACGCGGCTGGTCGAGATGATCGCGGAGATCGAGCGCGGGGAGCGAGTCGATGGGGTGGGACAACCTGCAGCGAACTGGCTGACGTGTCGTAGCGATCCGATTGCCTCAACCCCCTGCGTGCCCTACAGTGTCGCGACAATCGATCGAATCACCGCTGCGCGATGGATGGAAGCGAGAGATCTCATGCAGACCAACCTGCAGGCGACATCCAGCAGATCATCGACCAGTTCGTTGCGGAAGGTGAGGAGGTGGGACTCCAGGTCGCGGCCTATGTCGACGGCACACTGGCAGTCGACGCCTGGGCTGGTGTAGCCGACGAGGCGACTGGCAGAACCAGTTGACGGCGAAACACTGTTCACCTCGTGGTCAACGACGAAAGGCTTCGTCGCGACCTGCGTCCACATCCTGGCCGACCGTGGCAAGCTGGATTATGACGAGCCGATCGCAACCTGGTGGCCCGAGTTCGCCGCCAACGGCAAGGACACCGCGACGGTCCGCCACGCGCTGACGCATTCCATCGGCGTCCCGCAGATGCCCGACGACGTCACACCGGAGATGATGACCGACTGGGACGCGATGTGTACCGCGATCGCCGCCCTGCCGCCGCTCTGGGAGCCGGGAACGAAGACCGGCTACCACGCCTGGACCTTCGGCTGGATCAACGGCGAGATCGTCCGCCGCGTCGATGGCCGTCCGATCGCGCAGTTCGCGCGCGAGGAACTCTGCGACCCGCTCGACATCGAGGGCTTCTACCTCGGCATCCCCGACGAGTGCGAGTCACGCTGCGCCACGCTGCGGCAGGCCGACGATCATCAGCGCGACTTCGCGTCGCTGAGCGGGCTGGCTGCCCGGGCGATGCCGCTCCATGTCACGACCGCAGCCGTCGTCAACCGGCCGGACGTGCGTCGCGCGTCGATCCCCGGTGGCGGCGGCGTCATGAATGCCCGTGCCATCGCCCGCCACTACGCGATGCTGGCCGGCTACGGCGAGTTGGACGGTGTTCGCATCCTCTCGCCTGAGAGGATCGACATCATCCGCGCCTTGCAGAGCGACGCTCACGACGAACTCTTCCAGGAACGCGAACGCATGGGACTGGGCTACTTCATCGGTGGCACGGAAGAAGAGGGTGGCAGCACGATCTCCGGCACAAACGGCGGCGAGTTCGGCACGGAGGTAACGGCGGCTCCTACGGCTTCGCTGACCCCGAACGCCGGCTCGCGTTCGGCCTGACCAAGAATCTGATGCGCAGCGGAGCAGTGACAGAAGAAACGGTCGCGTACCAGGTTGCCGAAGCGATCCGAGCAGCCCTGCGGTAGCGAAACGGCCGGTACGCGACGACCGAGAAGGTGGGGAAATTGATGGCTGATCTCGCGATTGTCAACGGCAATCTGATCACGCTCGACGCGGACCGGCCCGCGGCCGAGGCGGCGCTGGTGCGGCATGGCCGGATCGCGCGGGTCGGCACGACGGCGGATGTGCTGGCAGCAACAGGTGACGCGCCGGTCTACGACGCTGGCGGGCGGACGATCGTGCCAGGGTTCATCGACGGCCACGCCCACTTTGAGATGACCTGCTGCGCGCTGACCCACTGCCTCTCGATCACGACGCCGCCCCACAACAGCCTCGCCAGCATCGCCGACGCGATCCACGAAGGGATCAGCGCGATACCGGAGGGCGAATGGGTCCTCGTCCGCTGCTCGTTCAACCTGTATGTGCGCGTTGACGAACAACGCCTCTTCACCCGCCAGGAGCTGGACGCAATCTCCGACCGGCACCCAATCATGGTCATGTCCTCGCTGCACGTCAGCATGCTCAACACCCGCGCGCTGGAAGAACTCAACCTGCTGACCGGTGAGCCGCCGATGGGCGTCGTCCTCCATCGCGCCGAGGACGGCACGCCAACCGGCGTCGTCACCGAGGTCTGGGACATGGTCCCCGGCTTTACCGTCGAGCAGGTCAAGGCTGCCATCCGCGCCAAAGGCCGCGACCTCTTCCTCGCCAAAGGGATCACGACGATCCACAACTTGCCCTACGGTACCGAAGACATCCTCGCCGTCCAGGAGCTCCAGGCGGCGGGCGAACTACCGATCCGCTTCCGGATGTACTACCACGTCCCGCACCAGATCGACCTCGACAGCCTGCTCAAGATGGGCCTCAAGCCCGGCTTCGGCGACGACCGGCTTCGCTTTGGCGGCGTCAAGATCTTCGTCGACGGCGTCGGTCACGACGGCTACGGCAACCGCGTCTTCGACGTGAAGTGGGAACCGGACGAGTTGACCGAGTTCATCTGCCGCGCCCACGCCGGCGGCCAGCAGCTCTGGATGCACGTCTGCTCGCAACCGGCGATCCGGATGATCTGCGACGGCATCGAGGAAGCGCTGCGCCGCCACCCGACCCCGCACCGCCACCGGATTGAGCACGCCGCAGACTACCTGATCGAGGACGCCGACATCGAGCGCGTCCAGCGGCTCGGCCTGCGGATCATCACAACCCCGGCCTTCATCTACGCCCAGGGCGACGTCCTCTCGCTGCCGAACTCACAACGCTGGCCTCGCCAGTTCAAGCTGCGCTCGCTGGTCGAACGCGGCTTCGAGGTCATCGGCTCAAGCGACTCGACCGGCTCAATCCCCGACGGCATCCCACCGCTCTACAACATCGCCTGCGCCGTTACCCGTCGGACCCTCTCCGGCAACCGCTACATCCCCGAGGAAGGGCTTGCTGTCGGGGACGCCCTGCGCCTCTTCACGATCTGGCCGGCCCTCGGCACCTTCGAGGAACACGACAAAGGCACGATCACTCCCGGCAAGCTCGGCGACTTCACCGTCATCTCCGCCGACCCACGCACCGTCGAACCCGACGCACTGTTCGACCTGCGCGCCGAAGCAACCATCATCGGCGGCGACGTCGTCTGGGAGGGATAGGCCAACACGCTGTCGTACAATCCCTTTCATGTCGCGAATGCCGATGACATTGTGATTCGGAACGGAGGGCAGCGCGCCATGAGCATCAAGGACAACCTTCACACACTCGTCGACCAGCTCGATGACGATGAGGCCGAGGTTGCGCTGTCGTACCTTCGGGCGATTCTCGACGCGGAAAGTACGGAATCACAGCCACGACGCAAGTCGCTCGACGAGCGCATGGGACCGTCGATTGTTTCGGGAAAAGAATTCTTCGCGGAGAAGCCCCGACCGGACGTGATGGAACTGGCGCGAGAGCAAGGAGTTCTGCCAATCAGCAACTTCGATGACCTGCTGGGCGACTTCTGGCCCGAGGACGAGTCCGTGGACGAGTTCATCGAAGAGATTCGGGCGTTACGTCGCCGGGATGGATATGCCTGACCGTTATGTTGTCGATACCGACATCGTTTCGTACCTGTTTCGCAGTGACAGCCGAGCCGAGCGATATCGCGCACTCCTGAGTGAATCAGTCGGGACCGTCTCGTTCATGACGCTGGCAGAAATCGAATACTGGGCCATTTCTCGTGGCTGGGGAAGTGCGCGCCGCCGCGAAATGGAAGAGCATCTCGCCCAGTTCGTTGTCGTCTTCGCTGATGCTGAGCTGTGTCGTGCCTGGGCGCGCGTCGTCGCCCAGGCACGAAAGAGTGGTCGGCCTATACTCCCTTCGGACGCCTGGATCGCGGCAACAGCGATCTACCTGGATGTCCCGCTCCTCACGAATAACCTGGGAGACTACGCGGGCGTCACCGAACTTCAATTGGCCACTGTACCGATAGAGGATGAAGACCACGATGTGTAACTCCGGCCGTCACGATGGCTGATCGACGACGAAACAGCAAACTCGCCAGCACGCTCTTCGCGGCACTGGCCTACCGCGACAACCGCGTCTTCTGGATCGGGACGACGATCTCGAGTGTCGCGCAGGCGTCGTTCCTGGTCTCGGCCGGCTGGCTGGCGTACGAGCAGGGTGGCGGGAGCGCGACCGGGCTGGTCGCCTTCGCCACCATGTTCCCGTTCCTCCTCTCGACGCCAATCGGCGGTCTGCTTGCCGACCGCTACGACCGTCGCTCGATTGTCCTGGCGACGCAGATCTTCCAGGGGGTGCTGGCGTTGCTGCTGGGCGGGCTGGAGTTGGCCGGACTGCTGCCGCTGCCGCTGCTGATCGCGCTCGTGTTCGTCTCCAGCGCAGCGCGGACGGTCGAGTTGCCAACGGTCGGTGCTGTCCTGCCGAATCTCGTCCCGCCACGCGTGCTGCTCAACAACCTGTCGCTCAACTCGCTAGCGACACTCGGTTCTCGCTTCGCGGGACCGGCCCTGCTGGCACCGGTCCTGGCGGTCGGTGGTGCTGGCGCCGCTTTCATAATGATCACCGCTCTCTACGTTCCAGCCCTGTTCTGGACCCGGATGACACCCCCGATGCCGCGTGGGGCACTCACCGGAGCGAGCTTCGGAGCGCAGGCCGGCGAGGCAATCACCTACATCCGCGAGCGCGGAATGGTCGCACTGTTGCTGGCGCTGGTCGTCCTGCATTGCTGGCTGACGATGTCGTTCGATGCCGTCCTGCCGCTGGTCGCCGAAGAGAACCTCGGCGGCAAGGGCGCAGTCTATTCCTCACTGGTCGCAGCCGGTGGGATCGGCGCGATCGTCGGCTCACTGATGCTGGCCGGCCTGCGGGTGCGGACGCGGCGCGGTTCGCTGCTGCTGGCCAGCGGGTTGGGCAGCGGCGTGACAGCCATCCTGCTGGCCGTCGCCAGCGTCTGGCCGCTGGCGGCGCTGGCGATGGTTGGCGTCGGCCTCTCGCAGGCGATGTTCATGACGCTGTCCAACACGCTCGTCCAGGAGGCCGTCCCGGACGCCGTTCGCGGCCGGGTGACCAGCATCTTCCTGATGAGCGCCGGCGGCGTCATGTCGTTCGGCAACCTCGCCAACGGCACAATCGCCGACCGCGTCGGTGTCTGGCCGGTCCTCGTCCTGCCAGCGATCGCCTACATCGTCATCCTGCTGGCGGTCAGCGCCGCGCGGCCAGGGTTACGAACCGTCTATCGCGAAGGCGCGCTGCCGGAGTTCGGTCCACACGGCGCTCCAGCGACTGCTGGCGACTGACCGACCCTTACCAGCGTTCCCAGCGGATGATGTCGTCGAGCGGCTTGCGGCCACCCATCTTCGCTGGCTGCCAGTCCTCAGCCGGGTAGCCAAACGAGAGCGCGACCTGGAAGTGCTGATCGTCGGGGATACCGAGGATCGCCCGGGCCTTGTCTGGCTCCCACATCGCGGCGATGCAGCAACCGACGCCCAGTTCCCAGGCCGCCAGCGCCATGTAAGCTGCCGCCTGCCCGAGATCGAAGGTATCCCAGAAGTTGTCGCGTGGTGCGACCAGCGCAACACCGGCCGCAGCGCCAGCCAGATGGCCGGCGAACTGCCCGCACTCCGCGAGCGCCTGCAACGTCTCGCGCTCGCGAACGACGACGAACTGCCACGGCTGGCTGTTCTTGCTGCTCTGCGCCTGGCGTCCGGCGTTGAGAATCGCCCGCAGCACGTTATCCGGCAGTGGGTCCGGCTTGAATTGCCTCACTGACCGCAACGTTCGAATCGCGTCTCGTACATTCGTCGTTGTCATGTTCTCTCCATCTTGTCTGTTGATGCATCCCTGATCCCAACACGTTCGCGCTGCAATTCTTCCCGCAACGCCACTTAAGCAGTCAAGGAACCGCGAGCCTCATCACAACGTCTATCAGGTAGATAGCCGCCTGACGACGGAGGGACCTTCGATGCACGATCGCTGGACGATACCGCTGCTGGCAGCACTCTGCCTCATCCTCGTCGCCTGCGGCTCGGAGGATATCGACGGATCAGGTTCGAATGCTGATGATGGCACGCCAGCGACGGCCACCGGCCCGACCAGCGAGCCATCGGCGACACCACTGCCAACCGGGTCTTCAGCCCCATCGATCAGCATCGGGAATCTGACGACGCTCGACTGGCAACTGGTGGAGATCGACGACACACCTCTCATCGACGGCTCGATCGTGACGATGACGTTCATCCCGGATAACCGCAGCCTCGTGAACGGTTACACCGACTGCCACGGCTACATGGCCGGCATCGAGTGGGACGACACCAACTTCCAACTCAGCGACAGCGGCCCATTCGCTGGCCTCGACGAACAGGAGCGCATCTGCCAGCATCCCGAGAATGGCCCCGAGCAGGACGCGGCGTTCTTTGCCGCGCTCTCCGAGACGGCCAGCTACCACGCGTCCAACGAGCGGCTCGTCCTCTATGACGGTGATGGCGAGGCACGCCTCGCCTTCATCCCACGAGGCGCCGTAACGATCGACCCGACCCTGACCGATACCGTCTGGGTGCTGACTAGCCTCAACGGTGACAGCCTGCTGCCTGAAACGTCAATCTCGATCGCGTTCGGACCGGAGGGCGCCAGCGGCACCGACGGCTGCAACGAGTACGGGAGCGGGCTGTTGTTCGCGAACGAGGGCCGTCTGACCTTCGCCGGTGGCTTCAAGACCGAGATGGCCTGTCTGACACCTGAAGGCGTCATGGAGCAGGCCGACCGTTACAGCGAGGCCCTCTTCAGTTCCGTCGCCTACCGCGTCGAGGGCGACCATCTCGAACTGATGAACCACGACGGCGCGACGACACTGGTCTTCGCCCGTAAGGAGCAAGGAGCATTCGACGCCAACCTCGCCGCCCACCGCTGGGGGCTGATCGAGGTCAACGGCCAGCCGGCCATCCCCGGCTCGCTCGTCACGCTCGAACTGGCCGAGGGCAGCATCAGCGGCAGCGATGGCTGCAATTCCTACGGCGGTGAGTTGCTCTACGCGAACGACGGTGCGCTCGAAGTCGTAACTGAGAGCCTCTCGCAAACAGACGCAGGCTGCCGCACCGACGACCTGCTGTCGCAGGCTGAACTCGTGACCAGCATCCTCGCTGACGCAGCCACCTACCAGATCGAGGGCGACCGATTGACGATCGGCGACAATCCCGGCAACACGCTCGTCTTCGGTCCGCAGGCGGACGTGCTGCTGATCGGCAACACCTGGTCACTGCCGGGATTGATGACGATCGAGTCCAACGGCGAGGTCAGGTGGGACGCCCTCATCGAAGGCACCGAGATAACGCTCACCTTCAACGAGGACGGCACACTCGAAGGCTCATCCGGCTGCAACACCTACGGCGGCAACTACACGCTCGACGGTGCATCGATCACGATCGGTGAGCTCTTCTGGACCGAGATGGCCTGCTCCGACCCACCTGGCGTCATGGAGCAGGAGATGACCTACATCGATACGCTCCAGGCCGTCACGACCTGGGAGATCGGGATGAACGGGCTGACGTTGATGACTGATGATGGGCGCGACGCTCGGAGAACTGAACGTCGTGTACACCGTAGCCCCCGCGTAGGGGCGATCGCCGCAGCGTCGCCCTGCTTGATACCCGTGCCGCCAGAGCAGGGCGACGCTGCGGCGATCGCCCCTACGCGGGGAGTCTCCGCTACAACCGCTCGCCCTCCGCGATCGGCGTCGGCACCGTCCACTCCTCGCCACGTGGGGTCGTGACGTACTCGGGCCAGCGCAGATCCACGGGCGGGACGATGTCGCGCGGCAGGAGCGGTCCGACCCAATTGCGAACCGCCGATGCCGCCGCCGGTCCGTTCGGTGAACTCGGCTTTGGCTTTCGCCAGCTCGTCCGGCTGGGTGGCGAGGTCGAGCAGCGTCGTCGCGATCGTCTTCCCCGCCACGAACATGCCGGGGTCCATGATCTCCGGACGGCCGCCCATCGCCAGATACGTCCAGCTGGGGTACTGGAACGTCGCGGATGGTGGCCGCAGCCGGGGGCGGGCAGTCAGTAGCCGGACGGTCGGCGCGTGCCACATGTACTCGACGTAGTCGTCGGCGCCGATGAACTTCTGCCACGGCGGCAGCGTCGAGCGCACCTGCTCCTCGTAGACCTCGGGCGGTGTCAGTTGCGTCAGCGCGTCGGGGAACGGGTTGTCCATCGGGTCCATCCCGAGGCTCTTCTGGATCTCGCGGCCGAACGCCTTGCCGTCTCGTCGTACTCAGGCGGGCCGATCTGGGCCAGGTTGCGCCAGGTCAGGTCGGCCATCGCGTGGTTCGGCAACGCCACCCGCGTCTTCGACACCCACCTCACCGACACTTCGCAGCCAGTCAGTTCGGCGGCGTGCTTCGCGTTCTGGGCCAGCACCTGCCAGATCCGCTCCTGCATCCCCAGGTCGGGTGTCCGCCAGGCGTACTGGATCTGCGAGAGGCGCGGCGGCAGGTTGTCGGCCGTCGCGTCGCCGGCCGTCAGGATCACCTCGTTGAGGGTCCAGTTGCCGGTGTGAGCGAACATCGCGTCGCGGGTGAACTTGGTGTTGGTGTACATCAGCATCAGCGCATCGATCGCGCCGGGAACGCGGCCTGCTGATCGTGGCCCGGCCCCCTCCGGCAAGAGCGCGAGGTCGCCCCAGCGTTCCGGCTCGTGGCACTCGAAGGTGAAGACGCAGGCCCAGTAGGCGCCGAAGTGCGTCTGCCACTCGACCGTGTTCTGCGGCCACGGGTGGTAGGCGATGAAGGCGTCGAAGCCGTCGTAGTACCCCTTGGCAGCGTGGATCGGCTTCGAGCCGCACAGCTTCTCGGCCGGCTCGCCGAAGAAGACGAGTTGCCCTTTGATCCCGTACTTCTCCATCGCCGCCTTCGCGCCCAGCACGCCGGCCAGCCCCGCCACACCCAGCATCGAGTGCGGATCGGTATGCCCCGCCGCCCACGGATGGACACCTTCACGCGGCGCGCGATACGGCACTGCCTGCTGCGAGTTGCCCGGCACCGCGTCGTACTCGGCATACGCGCCAAGCACCGGCCCGCCATCGCCCCAGCGCGCGACGAAGGCGGTCGGCATCTCGCCGGAGCCTTCCTCGACATCCCAGCCATCAGCCTTCAGCAGATCGACATACGCCCGAGCCGACTTGTACTCGCGCCAGGCCGGCTCGTGGTAGTTCCAGATCTCGATATCGAAGTCCGACAGCCGCTGGCTGTTGGCATCGATCCAGTCGATCGCCGCCTGCTTCTCGCGTGAGCCGTTTCCCATCAGTCCCCCTGAATCCTGTCCGACGTCTATTGGGACTATTATCACCGCAACCAACTCGCTGGACGATCACAGAGAATGGAGAGAATGAGCGGAAGTCGCTTAGCAGATGTATGATAGTGCTAAGCATTTGGATAGCAACAGGAGGTCTGCACCATGGAGCGGGTAAAAGTCAGCAGCAGACATCAGATAGCGGTGCCGTCATCGGCACGCAAGCAACTGGGGATCGAGCCTGGAGACTACCTGCTGGTCGATATCCGTGAGGGAAGTATCCTGCTGATCCCCGAACCACGTAACCATAGCCGGGAACTGCGCGGCCTCCACCGCGAGATCTGGCAGGGGATTGATCCGAGATGAGTACATCGAGCAGCGAACGGGCTTCCTGGGACGAATGATCGAGGCGCTGCACTGCACGACACGACAGATTCGGCCTCGACACGTTGATCTTCATCTACTACCTTGAGGACGTTGACCCATATGCCGGTCTCGTTGAGCCAGTGTTCGATGCCCTCGCGGATGGATCATTCGAAGGCGTGACATCAATTCTGACCATGATGGAACTAACCGTACAGCCGCTTCAGGCCGAGGCGCAGATATCGCCGATGAGTATGAGGCTCGCCTTCTGGCCTACCCCCATTTCGCCGTTCAGGAGTTCACAAAGCAGACGATGAGGCGGGCCGCGGAGTTACGCGCGCGGTACCGGCTCCGACCACCGGATGCGATGCAGATTGCCGCCTGCATTGAACATGACGCAACAGCGTTTCTGACGAACGACGTACGACTACGGCGCGTGACGGACACTCGACATCATCATCTCGATGCGTCAAACACTTCATCGTCTGACGGAACCAGAAAATATCAGTGACGAACCTGCAACATGTGGACGACGCCGGATGGCGCGCCGAGATCGATGGCTGGATCGAGGAGCGGCTGGCAGAGCAGCGGTATCCGCGTCACCGGCGCGATCGAGCAGCCGCACCTGTATCCGTGGTCGACGGTGTTGCGGGTGCCGACCAGTCAGGGGCTGGTCTACGCCAAAGCGACGATGGCCGGCTTCGACCACGAGCCGCGCTTGACAGCGGCGCTGGCCGGTTGGCGACCGGACATTATGCCCGATGTGCTGGCGATCGAGGACGAGCGCGGCTGGATGCTGACCCGCGATGCCGGCCCGATGCTGCGGACCATCACCCGGACTGATCCGCCGAACCTCGACCCCTGGCTGGAGATTCTGCCGCGCTACGCCGAGCTCCAGATCGAGATGATCCCGCGCGCTGGTGAACTACTGGCGCTCGGCGCGATCGACCATCGGCTGGCGACGATGCCAGATCATCTCGCGCTGATGCTGGCCGACGAGGAGGCGCTACGGGCGGGGGAAGAGGGACTGGGCGACGACGAGATCGAGCGACTCCACGACTCTACGTCCATGCTTCGCCGATCTGTGCGACGAACTGGCCGCCTTCGGGATTCCTGAGACGCTCCAGCACGACGACTTCCACGACGGCAACATCTTCATCGGCGGTGGACGGCTGATCTTCGCCGACTGGGCCGAGTCCTGCGTCGCCCACCCATTCATCACGATGCGCGTCACATTGCGGGGCACCGCCCACTTCGCCGGAATGCCGGAGACTGCACCGGAGATCGTCGCGATGCGCGATGCCTACCTGGAGCCATGGGACCGATTCCTGCCACGTGCCGACCTGCTGCGCGCCTTCACCATCTCGCAACAGATCGCGAACGTTGCCAGAGGGCGCACATGGCACCAGACCCTGACGCTCCTCACTGCCGAGGAACGCGCGGGTGAAGAAGACGTCGTCGCGTACAACCTCCGCCAGTTTCTTGACTCGCTACGATGACAGTTCCGTGCAGACGAACGACATATGGCGTCCGCGGCATCGCCACGACCTCGAACCAGACCAGCGTATCCCCTCGATTTCCGCAGATCTACGATACGTCCGTAGTCGCCAGCGGCAAGCGAATGGCGAAGGTGGCTCCCGGGGCATCGCCATCCTCGATCGTCAGCGTACCGCCATGGGCAGTGACGATCTCGCGAGCGATATAGAGGCCGAGACCGAGGCCCTCGCTGTGATGTCGCGGCGAGCTGTTCGCATCGAGCTGGCTGAAGCGAGCGAAGATCTGATCGCGCTTCTCTTCCGGGATCCCTGGTCCATAGTCGCGGACCCGGATCTCACCAATGTTTCCCGATTGCCGTAGCGTGATCTCGATCTTATCGGTTCCCGGAGCGTACATCACGGCATTGTTTAGCAGGTTCATCAGCACCTGATTCAACCGCGTCCGGTCGACGTTGGAGATCACTGGCGAGTCTGGAACATCGATGACGATCGCCTGACCCTGTGCGATCGTCTGGGCGGCATCAGCTGCGTCGCGGATGATCTCCTTCAGATCGACCGGTTCGCGATGAAGATCCAACCGGCCAGTCTGCAAGCGAACGATATCGACCAGGTCGTGGATCAATGCCGTCAGTTGAAGCGTCTGCGATCGCGCAACCTGCAGTTGACGACGTGCCTGTTCATCAATGCTCCCACTAATCTTGCGCTGCAGGAGTTGCAGGCTGCCGGCCAGCGACGTTAACGGCGTGCGTAGCTCGTGGCTTGCCAGTGCCAGAAACTCGTCCTGCAATGCGCGCAAACTCCGGTCGGTGACATCGCGAACGACAATGACGCCGAGTTGCTCGCCGGTCACATCCTCGATCGGTTGCGCGACAGCCTCATACCACCGCCGGGTTGCATCAGCTTCGGTCAGCATGAACTCGGTCGTGAACGCTTCCCCCGATGCGACACGTTGTTGGAGACGCAGATCCTGGGTCAGTTGCCGGCCGGATGAGTCCTCCGGTATGAAGGACTCACCAGTCGTGCCAAACATCGACCGGAACGCATCGTTCGACATCACTGGTTCGCCCTGGCCGTCAACAACCAGGACAGCGCTGCCAAGATTGTTGAGGATCGCCTGAATGCGGTCGCGCTCCTGTTCGCTCTGGCGCTGCTGATTCTCGAGTGAGATGGTCAGGTCCTGCAGCTCGATGCTGCGTGCCTGGAGATCATCGTTGGTCGTGTTGAGCTCCTCGACCGTCGCTTGTAGCTCCTCGTTCAGCGTCTCAAGCTCTTCGTTGGTCGCCTGTAATTCCTCGTTGAGCGTCTCAACCTCTTCGGTGGCCGACTGGACTTCCTCGTTGGCGACCAGCAGTTCGTCGTTGACGCTGCGTAACTCCGCGTTGCTGCTGGTCAGCTCTTCATTAGCGTGGACGAGCGTCCGGTTTGCCTCGGCGAGCCGCTGGACCTGGCTAGTCGACCGGGCGAGCTCATCGCGCAGCCGGTTTGCCTCCCGATCGACCTCACGGTGATCGCTCATGACCTGTGAGACATCCAGGATTGTCAGGGTCACCACATCGATCGATCCGCCGTTGTCATTCGTGTTCTCAGGACGACAATGCACCTGCAAGTCGAGGCTATCGCCGGTTGCTGTTTCCGCCGGGTCGACGTAAAAGCTTAACGTGACTGATTCACCCCGGAACGCGGCATCCACCGCGTTGCGCAGCGGCATCAGGGGAATGTGCTGAACGAGGTGCAGAAGGTCCTCACCGACAGCTTCGGCGTGAATGCCGCACAACCTGCGCGCAGCTGGGTTGATCATCTGGATGTCGTACTGCTGATTGACGACGATGATGCCGACCGGTGTAGACCTCAGGATCGATCCGGCGCGATCCGGAACCGGCGCCGCCTGCTGGTCGCGGCGAGCACGCGCCGATAACCTGTCCGCCGGCAGGCTTCGAGCCGGGGTCACGTGGTACGGCATGCCGGCCATCGTGTCACGGATACGCGAGCTCGGCATCAGCACCCGTTCACCGACGCGCCGGTACACTTTCAGCCGCGCCTGTTCGAGCGCGAAGTATTCAGGCAGCGGGCTGACCGTCTCGGCCTTGCCAAGCACCAGATAGCCGTTGTCGCGCAGCGAAAACGCGAACAGCTGCAGCGCCCGCTTCTGCAACTCGGACGTGAAATAGATCAACACGTTGCGGCAGAAGATGACATCGATCCGCGGAAACGGCGCGCGTTGCGCGAGGTCATGCTGCCCCAGAACCACCATCGAGCGAATGATCTTGCGCACCTCATACGCTCCATCGGAGCGCGAGAAGTAGCGTTCGACCATCTCTGGCGGAATCGCGGCCAGGGCGCTCGCCGGGTAGATCGCACGCCTGGCAAAGGCGATCGCATCGGCATCCAGATCGGTCGCGAAGATCCGCACAATCAGGCCATCCAGCCTGTCACCAAGCGTTTCAGCAACCAGAATCGCGAGCGAGTACGCCTCCTCGCCGGTAGCGCAACCAGCCGACCAGATCCGCAACTCGCCGTGCGTGCGCGCGTCCTCAATGACCTGCGGTAAGACCTTCTCACGCAGGTACTCGAACATCTCTGGATCGCGGAAAAACTCGGTGACCTTGATGAGAAAGCTGTTGACCAGCCGCGAGTACTCGTCCGGACTCTGTCGCAGGTGGCGAATGTATTCCTGCAACGAATCTGAACCGGTAGCAACGATCCTCCGCTGGAGCCGGCGCATGATCGTCGGCGACTTGTAGGAACCGAAGTCGATCCCGCTGCGATCGCGCAGGAGTTCCAGTAGACCGCTCAGTTCGCTTTCTTCTTCAGGTGTCCGTAACGGATATGTGCCGGCGAGCAACTCGCCGAGCAACGGGCCGATCGTCTCCAGATTCGCGACGACATCAACGATGGTTGACGGTAGCGCGCGCGGCATACTGGGAAAGTCAGCGGTCTCCGGATTCTGAACGATGATTGTTCCACCGGCCGCCTTGACATCCCGGGCGCCGGCCGAGCCGTCCTCGCCGGTGCCGGTCAGGATGACGGCGATCGTGTTCTCACCAAACGCAGCCGCGGCCGTCGTGAAGAGCAGGTCCACCGATGGCAACGGGGGTTGAACGTGATCCGCGCGAACGGATACCTCACCATTGCTGATCTCGACGAAGTTGTTCGGAGGGACGATGTAGACCGTGCCGGGGCGCAGTTCCTCGCGATCCGCGACGCTACGAACAGGCAGCGTGCTCCGGCGTGACAGAATGTCGAGTAGATGGCTGTCCCGGCGCGGGTCGAGGTGTTGGGCAATCACGATCGACGCCGGTAAATCGGCTGGAAGCGTCTGGACCAGCGTCGAGAGTGCTTCGATACCACCCGCCGACGAGCCGACAACGACAATCGAATTGGTCTGCTCGTCTGCCATCCGTTCGCCTGCCATCCGTTATGGCCCCTTCCAGGATAACGCCCTGACACTTGGCAACGCATGAAGCTGTCCATCGGATGTTGGCCTACCATAGCATGGGACCTTCAAGTCCGGGAGCCATGGAGGATTGAATGCTCAACCGATGGCACACAACGTGACAGACTGACCTTGTCGGTCGTGCCGGCGCAACCCAGCTCTGTCCAGCGCGGCAAGAAATCACTGTGATTGAGGAGCCCTCGCAATGGCAACGCGCGACACGATCGTCATCGGAGCATCGGCAGGCGGTGTTGAGGCATTGCTGGAGATCGCATCCGCGTTACCGCCGGATTTCCCTGCCAGCATCTTCATCGTGCTCCACCAGCCACCGACCGGAAAGAGCGTCCTCCCTGCCCTCCTGAGTCGGGTCGGGCCGTTGCCCGCGACACACGCCGAGGACGGTGAGGTCATCCGCACGGGCCACATTTACGTTGCCCCGCCTGATCTGCACATGCTCCTTGAAGACGGACGGATTCGCCTGGCACGCGGACCGCGCGAGAACCGCCACCGGCCGGCGGCTGATCCACTCTTTCGCAGCGCGGCACGTTACTACCGCGAGCGAGCCGTCGGCGTCGTTCTGTCCGGCACGCTCGACGACGGCTCCGCCGGCCTGCTGGCGATCAAGCGCAACGGTGGCACCGCCATCGTTCAGGATCCGAACGATGCCCTCTTCTCCGGAATGCCGGAGAACGCGCTGGCCGTGACCGCCGTCGACGACTGCCTCCCGCTAACAGAGATTGGTCCCCGACTCGTGCAGATCGCCACTGAATCGACCGGCGGAGAGGAAACGGATATGCCAGCCCGCAACGAAGACCTCGAGTTCGAGAACCGGATTGCCAAGGCAGACATGGCAGCGATCGAGGACGCGAACCGACCCGGCACACCATCGCAGTTCGGTTGCCCAGAGTGTGGCGGCGTCCTCTGGGAAGTCGAAAACGACAAGATCGTCCGCTTCCGTTGCCGCGTCGGTCATGCCTACAGTGCCGAAAGCCTCCTGGAGAGTCAGACCGAGGGTATGGAAGCAGCACTCTGGTCAGCCTTGCGCGCCCTCGAAGAGAAAGCGTCACTGACTCGACGGCTCGCGGATCGTGCGTCCGCCCAGGCACATCATGCGGCTGCCAAGCGGTTTAGTGAGCAGATGCTGACGGCCGACGCCCACGCCAATACGATCCGTGCAGTCCTGCTGCGTGGCACCCGACTGGAATCGTCACTGCCTGCGCGCAGGGAGAGCGTTCACCAACCGGCGGTATCCAAGTAGCTATCTTCTTCTGCGCGTTCCGATACATCATCAATTGATGACCGAAAGTGCTGTTGCATCGCCGAAGCTACCGTCCGATTGTGTTGCAGGCGATCTGACTCCGCCTGCATCGTTGCCAGCGCCCGGCGCAAGGCAGTTAACGCGTCTGGGTCGTACCTGGCCGTTTTCGATCCTGAGGAGACAACACGTGCCGGTCGTTCTGGATCGAGGACGTGTGGTAGCTGGTCCGTCGCTGCCCGGGAATCGTCTGAACCAATAGCGATATCTTCGCCTGTAGGTCGTGATCCGTTCGTCAGGTTGGTCTCGCCGTTGGACGACACGAAGTGCGGCTCAGCACCCGCCCAGCCCGAGCGCGCCAGCAACTCTCCCAGCGACAGGTCGAGCGCCCGCGCAATGCGCTCCAGCCGTTCACGACGTGGCAGCGCGATCCTGCCGTTCTCGATCCGCGAGATCTCCGACTGGCGCACGTACTCGCCGTCGGCGCTGATCCGTTCAGCCAGATCTTCCTGCGTCCAGCCCAACTCAATCCGGCGTGCTTTTATAACTGCTCCCAGTGCAGATCGTATCGGCATTGGAGGCCCCTCCTCGAATGCAGATGGTTATATCCCCGCATCCTGCCCGGCAAGCACAGTCGTCGCAGCGCGGCAGGGATGCCTGCATGTACTATCGCATGAGCCGTGCCTAAAATCCACGCCGGAAACACAAAGAGCCGGGTGGCGTGATCTCCGTGTACGGGGCCATCGATACACAGAAATCGTAAACCACTCGGCCTTTGCTGTTCACAAATTTAGCTACGCAATCTCGCGTCGTCTATCAGCTACCGTGCATATGCACGAAATGCATATTTCGCGAGCGACCGAAACGCGACGCGGCTTGCTCATCTCCGAATCGAGTCTCGAAAGGGACCGTACCCCGTGGCCTGTCATCCTGAGCCGCAGCGAAGGATCGCTTCGCGTCCGAGACCGGTGCGTGTCGATCGATAGAACACGCTGTGGCCACCCGAACCGTCCGAGTCGTCAAGGCCAGGCGATCCTTCGCTGCGGCTCAGTGAGTCCGCCACTGTGATTATGCCGTGTCCGTACACGGGCTGTGGATTGGATAACAGGCGTGCATTGTGAGTCGTGCATCGGCCAGCGTGAAGCGCCAATCGACCCGCACGCGCCGCTGGGTGCGTCCGTCCGCCCAGGCGGTGACAACCTGCTCGACCGCCGCCTGGGTCGCCAGTCGCTGGTGGGTGAAGAGTTGGCGCTTGAGGACGGCCCATTCGATCTCCTGCATGTCGAGCCAACTGCCATGCTTGGGCGTGAAGTGCCACTCGATCCGTTCAGCCAACGCCCGGGCGTCCTCCGCCGGAAAGGTCTCATACAGGGCGCCGGGGGTGTGGATGTTGAGGTTGTCCAACACCAGCCGCACGCGGGTCGCATCAGGGTAGTGCTCGGTGAGCAGCGCCTTGATGACGTGGGCAAACTCGCGACGGGTGCGCCGTGCGTCGACCTGGATGATGCGCCGGCCGGTCTGTGGCTCGAAGGCACCGAACAGCACACAACTGCCGGCGCGGCGATACTCGTAATCCTGTTTGGCGAGATCGCCCGGTCGGGGCGGGAGTGGCTCGTGCGTGTCGGCGGTCAGGGCGAGCCCATACTCGTCGAAACACAGCGTGGGGATCGTGGGATCGTAGGGCAGGTGATAGACCGCGATGACATCCTCCATCCCGGCCACGAAGGCGCCACTCGGCTTCGGCATGCACCACGACGCGACCTGCCACGGTTTCAACGCGTTTGCTTCAAGGCCCGCCGGACCGTCTCATCCGAGATGGTCTCGACGATCTGGAGGTCGACCAGCCGGTCGGCGAGGAGTTGCATCGTCCAGCCGTCCCGCCCATCGGGGGCATCCGAGCAGGCCAGCGCGATCAGGTGCGCTTCCTGGGTCTCGTTCAGCAGTCGCGCTGCGCCGGGGCGTGGCCGGTCATCGAGGGCGGCGAGAACGCCCTGCTGGCAGGCGCGCTGGCGCAGCCGTTGGCAGGTGCGTGGGTGGACGTTCAGCGCGTCGGCGATGGCGCGGTCGGTCGATCCGCGATCGGCCAACAGCAATACCCGGGCGCGGGTCAGGCGCCGCGCGTTGGACTCACCCCGGCGCGTGATCCCGATCAACGACGCGCGTTCGTCGTCGGTCAGGCGGACACGATGGGCGATCGTCATGGCAGACTCCCTTCCTGAGGATCGCCAGCATAACCGATCCGTCACACGACGGCACATTCACTGTGGTGCACTACTCAGGATGACAGGGCAAAAGGTACGGCCCTTATCCAAGCCGTTCAGTTGGATTGCTTTCCTTCTTTGCCCACTGAGCATTGGCACACCGTCGACTAACGTGCTACCCTGCGGTTGCACGTTGACTTACCGTTTTCTGGAGGATGCGACATGGCGGAACCCGTAACCACTCTTCAACTAACCCAGATCCCAAGCGTGAAGGCAGAGCTGCTGATTCGGAAGCCCGTCCGCGAGGTCTTCGAGGCGTTCGTCGACCCCGATGTCACCTCGAAGTTCTGGTTCACCAAAGGCAGCGGCCGGCTGGAAGAGGGCGCGACCGTCCACTGGGAGTGGGAGATGTACAACATCTCGGTCCCAGTCGAGGTCAGGGAGATCGAGCAGGACCGCCGCATCCTGATCGAGTGGCCGGGGGCCAGCGCGCCGACGACCGTCGAGTGGCTGTTCACGCCATACGGTGACGACCTGACCTGGGTCACGATCACGAACGCCGGCTTCACCGGAACGGGCGACGAGGTCGTCAGCCAGGCACTCGATTCGACCGGCGGCTTCACCTTCACGCTGGCCGGCCTCAAAGCCTGGCTGGAGCACGGTATCCAACTCAACCTCGTCCAGGACCACACCCCACCCGCGCACCAGTAAACCGACAGAGGGGTATCGAGGAGACAACCATGACGCAGGACGCCATCGAGCGCGAGATCTTCATCGGAACCGACATCGACCACGTCTGGTCGCTGGTCTCGAAGGCCGGCTTCTGGGTTGGCGACGCACTCCACTTCGACGCGGAGGCCGCCGAGGGTGAAACGGTCGTGATCGAGACCGAGCAGTACGGGCGATTTCCGGTCAACGTCAGCCGCCTCGAACCGCCACGCTATGCCGCCTATCGCTGGGCGAGCGGCTTCCCCGGCGCCGACCTGACTGACACCAACTCGACCCTCGTCGAGTTCACGCTCGTCGAGCACAACGGCGGCGTTCTCGTCCGCCTTCGCGAGAGCGGGTTCGCGAATCTGAACGGCACCAACGACTTCCGTGTCGCGCGCTGGACTGACAATGTCAGCGGCTGGAACCTGCAGCTCGACCGGCTCCGCGACATCGCCGAACGAGTCCCCGTGTGACACCGGGGACGCTCGACGAATTCGGCGATGTCTTCGCGGCCCTGGCCGACCCCAACCGCCGGATCGTGCTGGAGCGACTGGCACTGGCCGGCGAAGGCACCGCCACGACGCTCGCCGAGGAACTGCCGATCAGCCGCCAGGCCGTCGTCAAGCATCTTGCACAACTCGACCGCGCCCGGTTGGTACGGGCTCGGCGACAGGGCCGCGAGATGCGCTACAGCGTCCAGCCTGCGCGACTCGTGGAGGCCGCCCAGCGGATCGAAGCGATTGCCGCCGGCTGGGACAGCACGCTGTCTGCCCTCAAGCGCATCGCCGAAGGCACCGAAGCCACCGGCCAGTAAGCGGCCAACCATCAGTCCCGACTATCGCCCGACCGTCGGATATCCGCTTGGTTTCCTGCCGTGGCGTGGGCTACGATGCCCGGACAGGAAATCACTCGGTGAAGTCTCGGATGATCGGGAGACGCGATGCAACTTGATCTGCCTGAACTCGAACAACTCAAGGAACGAGTCGCAGGCCAGTACCAGGAATGCACGGTCGGCGATCTCGAAGTGATGATCGCCGACTGCCTCCGGTCCGTCGAAGCATCACCGCTCTTCACCTCGGTCGCCATCCGCAAGACCGGCACGCCCGTCCACCAGATCGAGGTCGAGTGCCAACCGCGCGATCCCGCCACCTCAAACGAAGCCATCGCTGCCGAAGTCACCTCAATCTGGCTCGAACAGATCTGCTATGACGACTTTGAAGCCCACGCCATCATCACACCCGACCACGCTGTCGTCCTTGACTTCCTGACCGTCGCACGCGGCCCACGCCTGTTTGCGACCGGGATGATCGTGGTGCGATGCAATAGTGAGTAAGACCGAGGAATCGTGTCCTACAGACCGGCATCCCGGCGTGTTTCTTGCGGCAGTTCGGGAACTGACCGTCTGATCGCATGAGGAGGCTAACCGATGTCGTCGATAATGGAAGATGACTACGCTCCACCAACGCGCCACCCGTGGATATCAATGCTCTCTCCGCTCGTGCTGCTTGCCCTGATTGTCCTCGGCATCTGGTGGTGGCGCAGCGGGGATTGACCGCGTTCAGGACGCGGGACGCTCGTCACAACCACCCCCGCCGGCTGGCGATCATGACGGCTTCGAGGCGGTTGCGGGCGCCGAGACGGCGCAGGACCTCCTGAACATACCCCTTGACGGTGTTTTCCGAGAGATACAGCCGCTCGGCAATCTCGCGGTTGGAGAAGCCCTGGCTCATGAGTTGGAGGACTGAGACCTGGTGCGGCGGCAGCGGGTGCTGGACCCGCTCCGGCGGTTGGCGCAGCCGACTGAGGACGCCCCCGGCAACGCGCGGATCGATGACCGACTCGCCGCGCGCGATCTGCTTGAGGGTCTTCTTCAGGTCGAAGTGGACGATGTCTTTCAGGACATAGCCGCGCGCCCCGTTCAGCAGGCACTGGTAGACCAGCTCTTCGTCGGCGAAGGCGCTCAGGACGAGGATCTTCGTGTCCGGCACCCGTTCGGCCAGCAGCCGGCAAACTTCGGGACCGTTCAGGCTCGGAAGCCGGACATCGAGAACGACGACATCCGGCCGGGTGTCCTCGACAATCGCGACGCCCTGCGGGCTGTCGTCGGCCTCGCCGACGACGATGAACTCCGGGTCGCCATCCAGGATGTGCTTCAGCCCGTTGCGGACGATCTCGTGGTCGTCGATCATCACAACCCGCAACGGCGCCCCGCGTGCCATCCTGCCCTACCCCGTCACCGGCACAGTGACGCGGACGACCAACCCGCCGTCGTCGCTGTTGTGGAGTTGCAGCGCGCCGCCGACCGCGCCAACCCGGCGTTCGATGCCTTTCAGCCCGAAGTGGCCGGGATCACTCCGGTAGCCGCTCAGGACCGGCTCCGCGTACGCCGCAGCCATCGTCCTGGACGACGAGCGTCACCAACTCTGGCTCGTATTGCAGGCTGACGATGGCGACCTCGGCCCCGGAATGACGCTGGACATTCGTCAGCGCCTCGATCACGACCCGGTGCAACGCCTCTTCGATCCCAACCGGCAGCGTCCGCAGCCGGCCGCCGACAACCAGATCGACACGCAGATCGCTGGTCGTGTCGAACGCCGCCACCGTCTCGCGCAACTCTTCGGCCAGCCCGATTGAGCGCATGTCGCCAGTCGCCAGATCGTAGACTGCCCTCCGGATTTCCTCGGCCCCACGTGCCGAGAGATCGTGCATCCGCTCCAGTGCCTGCCGCAGCTCGGCATCCTCTGCGCGCTCCAGACACCATGTGACGCCAATCCCGACGCTGAACATGATCTGCGCGACACGGTCGTGCAGCTCCTCGGCGATTCTGTTGCGATCCTTCTGGATCATGCCCTCCATCGCGACGGCGTCCAACCGCGCGTGGAGTGACTGGAGGGCGGCGATCATCGAGCGCTGCTCTTCATAGAGCCGGGCATTGTCGATCGCGACCGCGACCTGGTTGGCGAAGGTCGCCAGCAACCGCTCGTGGTCGGCGACGTAGCCGCCATCGCGATTCGCGACGCCGATCATTCCGATCGTCCGCTGTCGCAACTGGAGCGGCACGCCCAGGAAGGTGTGCAGCGGCGGATGTCCGCGCGGCGCACCAACGTGGTGCGGATCGTTGCTGACATCGTTTGAGATGTTCGGCCGACCATCGAGGATCACGACGCCGAAGATCGTCCTCCGGATCGGAATTCTCCGAAAGTGCTCCCAGAACTCAGGCCGATCGGGCTGGAAGCCCTTGATGGCCGCAACGTCCAGAAAGCGCGGGTCATCGACCAGCCCGACGAAGCCGAACTGCGAATCGGTCAGTTCCAGGCAGGCGTCCAGCGCGCGGTCCATGACGGTGTCGAGCTGGTGCAGCCCGGCAATCTCGACCGAGATGGCATACAGCGACTCAAGCTGCTCCTGCCAATGACTGGCCTCGGACGCATCAACAGCCGCAACACGCTCAGGGACAGCGACCATCAGGTCACCTCGATTATTGGCAATCGGTCGTCAGCCATCAGTGTAGCGCACCACCTGCCGTTCGCCGCGGCAGACGCCTCCGAGCAATCTTCGATGCAGGTTGTTGCGTTGTCGATTTCCGATGCCATCGTTCGACTATCTGGTGTAAGGGCGAGA
Organism: uncultured Chloroflexia bacterium; assembly: GCA_963763325.1. GTDB lineage: Bacteria > Chloroflexota > Chloroflexia > Thermomicrobiales > CFX8 > JBBECJ01. Next base: position 601,694 of record CAVXOL010000001.1, on the reverse strand, counting down.
ATCCGAAACGACGCGAACCCACCGGAGGCGAGCAGGGTGCGGTATCAGATGACAGAGGTTCGAATGAAGGTGAATTATCGGCTCTGGACGCATCCCGTCGTTGTTGGTAGCGGGCAGCGGCTCGTTCATGAGGGGCACACGTCAACAGGGGTTCGGCTGCTCGACCGTGAGGCATTCAATGCCGAGGTGGTTGTGCTGTCATATCAGCCAGATCGATCGGAGAGCGTCGCAACGACGCTGCTGTTCGAGAACTGGCGTCCAGTGAAGGTTCAGTCAATAACCGATCTGGCGATGGCGATGCTCGGTGTTCCCGCCGATGACGATTCCGAAAGCGAACCGTAGCAACACGCCAGTGTCTCGCGTGGATCGCGCGCTTTGACACTGAATAGCAATCAGTGGTCCTGCAGCCAGCCAATCACCTCGCCGGCGTTCCGATCGGGCGGGAAGACCGGGTAGAACACGTGCTCGATCGTACCGTCGCGCACGATCATCGTCAGCCGCCTGGTCAGCGTCATGCCGTCGACCTCGAAGGTCGGCAACCGCAGCGCATGGGTCAGCGCGAGATCGGCGTCGCTCAGCAGCGGGAACGGCAGGTGCAACCGTTCGGCGGCTTCACGCTGATACGCAGTGTCCTGGGTGCTCAGCCCGACGACGTCCGCACCAAGCGCCTGCAGATCGGCGTAGTGGTCGCGGAAGGCGCACGACTGGGGCGTACAGCCTCGCGCACCGGGGATCGCGTCCCAGCCGTCAGGTAGCGGATGGTCAGGCCGCCCCGTCCGTGGATAGGCATAGACGACCGTCCGCCCCGGCAGTGTCGCCAGGTCAACCATTCGCCCGTCGGTCGCCTGTAGTGGCACCGACGGCAATCTCATCCCCGGCAGGTGGTCACAAGCGCCATCATCCTCCGGTACCGGCAAGTCGTCGGGCAACTGATAGACATTGAAAGGGCGCTCCATTGGACCTCCTGGTGACAAGGGAATGAGGGACGAGGCATGCGGGTTGAGATTGATTGGTCATCCCCCGTGCCCCATCCATCATCCCCGGCGATTCCGGAACCGTTCGTGGAAGGTGCTGGGTCGCGGCGTGCGTGGGGCAAGACCGAGCTCATAGGCTTCGTCGAGAATCGGCTGGAGGACGACGATCTGGAGCGCGAGCCGGGCTGCCAATCGGTCAGCGAAGCCCGGCGTTAGCGGCTCAACCGGGTGCATCTCGAAGATGTGCCCCCACGACTGCGTCCAGCGTTCCAGTTCGACCCCGACGCCGAGCAGATCCTTGAGCTCCAGGATGCTCGCCTCGAAGTGACGCAGCAGCCTTTCGGTGCTGGCCGGGCCGTCCTCGAAATGCAGCCCGAGCTCGACGTAGCCGCGCTCGGCGTTGATCATCGCCTCAAAGTGGATCCGGTAGTTCGCGCCATACGAGATCTTGAGCAGGTTCATCGTCTGCCGCGATTCGAACTCCTGCCGTTCGGGCGGCAGGCTGCGCCGAACAGCCTCGACGACATCACTGAAGAAGTCGCGACGAGTCAGTGTTGCGGTCTTGGCGGGCGGCTTGGCGGCGCGGGTCGCCACAGGTCTGGGCTCCTGTCCAGCGGCTATCTCGTCAGTTGTCGTACTGATTCTGCCATCCACGGCACGGATGCTCTACTATCCCACCGGCATTGATGGCCGAAACGACTGACAAGAAATCTGGAGACGCAATGGCCGGGGTACAGAGGATCGACCACGTCGCGATCGCCGTTCGCAGCATCGCCGAGTCACGGGTTCCGTTTGAGGAGTTGTACGGCGCCCGCTACCTCGGGCAGAAGGAGAACACGGCCCAGGAGTACATCGTCGCCTACTTCCTGATGGGTGAGTCGCTGATCACGATGCTGGAAGGGACGACGCCCGACAGTTTCGTCACGAAGCACGTCGAGACTCGCGGCGAGGGCATCCAGCACATGGGTGTCGAGGTCGATGATCTCGATGCGTTCATCGAGCAGCTCGAAGCCAGCGGCGCGCGGGTTTCGGCCAAACGGACGATTGAGGGCATCCGCAAGGAAGCGCTCATCTCTCCACGCAGCGCGTTCGGGATCATCATGCAGCCAATCGAATGGCTCGGCGACCTGCGCGATGAGCCTCACCACGAACGGATTATCAAGGCCGGCGGCCTCTAGCGGCAGGCTGGCAACCGTGTAACGATGCATGCAGACGACAAAGGAGCGACGCAGTCGAACGACGCGCTGATCGGCGCGTTGTTCGTGCTGGCCTCCGGCGTCGGATTTGGCTCAGTGACGGTCCTGGCGCGGATCGCGTTCGAGGGCGGCTCGAATGCGCCAACCTCGCTGGCGCTGCGTTTCGGACTGGGCGCAGCGATCTTCTGGCTGCTGCTCCTGGCACGCCGGCAGTTGGGGCAGCTTCCGAGGCAACGGATCGGGGCCTTTGCGCTGATGGGGCTGCTCTTCGCGGCTGGCTCGACCGCCTCGTTCATGTCGGTCGAGCGGATTCCTGCCTCGCTGTCGGCACTGGTCTTCTATATTTATCCGGCAATCGTGACGGCCGGATCGGCGCTCGTTTTCGGGACACGTTTCTCATTGCCGCAGATCGGTGTCCTGATCGCGGCCGTCACCGGCTGCGCGCTGACGGTTGACCTGCAATCGGGTGACATCGACGCGCTCGGGCTGGCGCTGGCGCTGGTAACGCCCTGCTTTTACTCGTGCTATGTGCTGCTCGGCAGCCGTGCGACGGTGGGTATCGCTCCGCTCTCCGCTTCGGCCTGGATCATGACCTTCGCGGCTCCGCTAATGGTGCTGCTCGGCATCACCGGAGCCTTCGGCGACCGGCTGACAACCGACATATCGACACGCGGCTGGGCAGCCATCGCCGGACTGGCGATCTTCTCGACCGTCATCTCCGTCTCAACCTTCCTGGCCGGGATGGCGCGGCTCGATCCCTTCCGCGCGTCAATTCTCTCAACGATCGAGCCGGTCGTCAGTGTCGTCCTGGCGGCCCTGCTCCTCTCCGAACGCCTCACGACCCAACAAATCCTCGGCGGCGTCGTGATTGTCTCGTCGACGATTGCACTCCAATTGGTGCAGGGGCGTCGGGACGCGGGACGTGGGATGCGGCGCGCGGATTGAGGTCCATACGTCTCGCGCACTGGCACGTCCATTGCGCCCACGGCGGCGCGCGGTCAACTGACGCGCAACCGGAGCGATTGGAGGCAACAACGATGTCCAGCAGTGATCGCAATATTCGCCAGCCAAGCTCGGATGGACTGAACAAGGATGAACTAGCCGCCGACAGGGCCGATGAGAAGCCGGCAGCCGAGTTCTCGCTCTTCGGTGGTGACCTCGCCGAAGCGGCAGCCGAAGCCGCCGCCGCAAACCAACTCGCCCCGGAAGAGAACGCGCCCAGCCGAGGAGGAAGTCAAAGCCGATCAGCAGACGGCAAGGCTAGCGCCCGACGACGCTGATCGTGATCGGCTCCGTGCCGAGGCCGCTGTAGGCGACGGTCGACGGCTGACCGGTAATCGGATGTGCGCCGGTCATCGTTCCGGAGAGAACGATGTCGCCAGCGTTCAGCGTCAGTCCGGAATCCGCAACGCGATTTGCGAGCCAGGCAAGGCAGCCGGCTGGCCCATCCATCAGGATCGTCGCCGCACCAGATGTCTCCGTACCGTTGCCCTCGCGAACCGCGACGGTGATCGCGTCGAGGTCCACTCCGTCAGCGGGAACCTCCGGCCCAAGGACCGCGCCGGCATATGAGCCGCTGTCGGCGATCATCTCCAGAACCACGATTCCATCAATCGCGGGACGCGTATCGACGATCTCGAAGGCCGGGCGGACGGCGCGGATCGCGGCACGCGCCTGCTCGATCGTGACGCCGGGACCAGCCAGATCGGTTCCGAGGACGAGTCCCAATTCCGGCTCGAACTGGGCGCGAAACCAGCCGGACAGGTCGAGCGTCGCCGGGCTATCGTAGACCCTGCCGGAGTATGTCCGCGCCCAGAACGGCTCGTCGGCACCAACCCGCGCCATGAAGGCTCGCGACGCCAGCCCAATCTTCCAGCCGATCGGCTTCGCGCCCGCTCCCTCGCGGAGCTTGTCGACCTCGCGCTGGATCGCGTACGACTCGGCCTTCGTCAGGTTCGGACGACTCGCACGCAGCGGTTCGGCCTTCCGCAGCGTCTTCTCGGCCTCGAAGAGGGACCTCGCCAGGGCGGCGTCGCTGGAATCCACGCTCATCGTCATGCCTCCTTCGTCAGCCCAAGTGCCTGCTCGACTTCGACCGTGTGGTTTACGCTGTGCCGCCCTCCACTACCGGCCAGCATCTCGCCGAGCGCGACCTCGCCACCGCGCGGCGACGGGATCATCCTCTCGAACGCGCCATCCGGCAACTCACGGACGTTCTCGATCAACGCCTGATGCGATTGACGGAACTCCTGCAATAGTTCGTCGCGGCTGCGACCGGCGCGCTCGTCAACGATCTGCTGGTTCCAATGGTTGACATCCAGCCCAGCGAACCCGGTTGGTGCCGCTCCAGTCGCCATACTCAGCATCATCTGATGCCCCTGCGCGCGACCCGCCAGATGCGCCAGCACCTGCCCCGCCGTCCAGCCGCCGTCGCCCTCGTGGATCGTCATCGCCAACTGCTCGTCGCTCAGGCGACCAAACGTCGCATCTACGCGCTCGATGCCTTCCTGTATGGCGCTGATAATTTCCTGCTGGGTTGGCATGCTGCCCCTCTCGGTTTCGGCGGTCATCCGCGTGATCTGGATACCTTATACCGCAGACCGGTTCGGCGACGTTCTTCGTCCTCGTAGGGACATGTCTCAGACGTGTCCGCGCCCGCAGGCGCCGGTGTAACTATGGGATCGTTCTCTCACGGGCGCAGACGTTGGGGATCCTCGTCAAGCGCCCATGTGTCGACGAGGACGCCTGCGGGCGCGGACACGTCTGAGACATGTCCCTACGAGGACGGGGAGTGGCTCTGACCTGAGGATGGTCTGATCGCATCCATCGAGGGGCAAGAACAATCCCCTTCCGGAAGAGGGCTTTCCGGAAGGGGATGTTTCAGGTCTTGGTTGGGGCTGGTGGTCCGGAGACTACCAGCGGTCGTAACTGCGGGTCTGGCGCTGCTGCTGGAAGCAATCCTGGCAGTAGACCGGCTTGCCGCTGGTCGGGACGAAGGGAACCATCGTCTCGCGGCCGCAGTTGCTGCAGGTTGCCGGGTGCATCGTGCGCTCGCCGCGCGGTGCGCCGTAGCCACCGCCGCCATTGCCACCACGGCTGGACGAGTAGCCGCCACTGCCACCATCGCGCCGTGCCTTGGCGGCACGACGGCAATCGGGACAGCGAGTCGGCTCGTTGGTGAAGCCCTTCTCGACATAGAATTCCTGCTCACCAGCAGTGAACACGAAGGGCTGGCCGCAATCGCGGCACGTCAGGGTCTTGTCTGCGATGCTCATCTCTTTGAGCTCTCCTCGATCTGTTGGCGCGGCCCAAAATGAGCGTCACGCCGGAATGGGTATAAGGCTCGGGTCTTTCGGCGAGATGAGTCGGAGACAAGCCCTCGTTGTCACCTGGGACATCCACACGAAATTCGTGGCCGTGAGTTCCAAGTATAGCATATTCTCGGAATCGTCAATACCAGTTTTCGATGTTCTATCGTCAAATCCCACCCGTAATCGTGATGAATATCACAAGTAATTCCAGAATGGATACGACACCACCAGTTCTGATTGATCGCAACCTTCACGCATCACGCGTCCGAACTCCTGCCACAGCAGAACGCTCCCGTTGCCGGGAGCGTTCCACTGGGGTGGGGAGGAGGAGAAGGTGGAAGCGTTATTAGTTCTCGGTGAACAACTGACGGTCGCTGCGCTGCGCCGTGTCATCTGTCCACCCTGGAAGGTACGTGTTCATCTCGATGAACTTCATCCGGGCGTAGAGATCGACTGTTGGCTGTGTCGGCACGGCTGCGAGACCGCGTCCGAACGCTTCGAAGTCGTAGACGCCGTTCTGCTCCAGGAAGAGCATCTCCTCAGAGGACAACGCGGCCCGCGGCTCCGGCTGGCTGGTTGCCTGCCAGCCGAGCGGATCATTCCACTCCTTGAAGAGCATCTCGTCGTTCGCGAGCCGGGCCTGCTCTTCATAATACGTGAGGGTGGTCTCACCCTCGGTGATGAGCATCTCATCGTGGGCGAGTCGGGCCTGCTCTTCATACGAGAGGGTGGTCTCACCCTCGGTGAATCCGAACTTGCCTGCGTTCGGATGGTAGCCGTCGGTCGGCTCGATCATCGAGAGGTCACCGGCCGTATTCACGAGGCCTTCGCCCTGGAACTCGCTGGTGTACGAGCGCAGCTCCGGAACGACAGCCTGCCCCTCACCACCGACGAGGCCTTCGCCCTGGAACTCGCTGGTGTAGGATCGCAGTTCCGGGACGACTGCCTGGCCCTCACCACCAACGAGACCATCCCCTGCGCCTTCGACGGTGTACGACAGCGGCGCGGCAGGCGCCGAGGTCTGAGCGGTTTGCTTGTCGTCGTTATCGACGGCGAGAGACAGCACGACAGCGATCGCGACGATGAGAGCGACGATGAGACCGACTGACACTGACGTACCAATTCCCGGACGTCGGTGTCGGGATGCAATGGTAGCCACTGCTGGACCCCTTTCCTGGCGGTTGTTCCGCCTGGTATGCCGTCGTGACCATTCACGACTTGGCGATGGGGCCAGCATATGGAGCCGGTCTTAGGCACCTCTTAGCACGAACTTAGCGTGATCGGCCTCCTGGAAACTGACGAGATCTGCAGATCGCCGAGGTTGTCCAACGGGCCGTCGTTCGGATTCTGATTCAACTTGATCAGGTCGGGCATCACACCGTACTTCGCAATCCGCGTCCCGTTGTCGGGATCGCTGAGCAGTCTGCGCATCTTCGCGGCGGAGATCACCTTCGATGGGTTCTGGGCGCGCTGGATGCCTTGCAGAACAAGTGCGACGCCGGCGATGATCGCGGCGGCCGTCGAGGTGCCGCCTTGCGGCACCAGATAGTAGCTGTTCGGGGTGCTGGCCTGACCGGCCCTCTGGGTCGAGCGACCAGATCATGTCGCCGTCGGCGAAGCAGTGGACTCTCGATCCGTAGTTCGACTCGGTCCTGCCCTTGATTCTTCGCAACGTTGATGTTGCCAGCGGCAACGATGATCGCGCCGGAATCGCGCTTGAAGAGTTGTGGTGCATTTGGATGCATGAACATATCAAGGTCGACGCCTTCCGGAAAGTTGTTTCCGGCCGGCTCGATGACGGTAATGTCCTGGTCGGTAGCGTATTTGATCGCGGCGAAGATCGCCGGGTCGGCTTCGACCGGCAGGTTGCATCCATACTGTGTGAAGTACTGTTGACCTTCGATCAGGATGACATCGCCGGGATCGAGCAGGTCGGCAGCCGCCTTGATTGCCTGGGCGGTGTTCTCCCTATATGGAGTGTGCGCAAGCTTCTCCCACTCGGCCGCCAGGAACGCGAACGACTCCGGCGCAATCCCTGTCAGTCCGACGCCATTGTTTCTCGCAAGGATGAGACCGAGGGTCGTCAGTCCATGCCAGCCGAACGGAGCGAAATTGCCATCCGTTCCCGCGCCGCCCGCGACCAGATCCAGTCCCGGTTTACGCCCGAGATCATGGTCTGGCAACCCGTGTTCGGGACTGTATGGTATTTGCCGGCGAGTTCAGAATGCGGCAGCGACCAGCCCTGCTCGACATCGACGAACCAGGTTCCGCTTGCCAACCGCTTGGTCGCAATTTGATTGGACGTGCTCGATTCCGATGCCGATCCCGTCAGCGGCGGGAAAATCGAAGAATTCATGCTTCATTCCCGAATTGATTGGCACGCCGTTGATGTTGTCACCGTCGAGGATCGCACCACCGTCGACGATCACGCCTCCTATGGAGATTGAATCGACCCGAGTTCGTTGGTTCGCGAGGAGCGTCGCTTTCAAGCCTCCAGGATTGCTGGCCTCTGCCACGTCGTACGGGTCGATGTCGAAGCGGATATAGGTCCGGAATTCAGGAGGCTCGGGGTCTGCAAAAGCTTTCGGGTCCCGACCATACCTCGTCCGCAACGCATTGATCCTCGCTTCGTCGCGTGGCTTGAACACGGCGCTGATCCGAAGGTTCGGGTCGAGTTGCGCCCAGTCCAGCGAGCCGGCAAACGATTCACTCGACCTTCGGATCCACGACTCGATTGTCTCGCCCGGATTGGCAATCAGTTCTTTGTGGAAGTTGTCGTTGATCTCCTGAGTCGGAGGGTTGAGCTTCACAACGGCGGATGTCGGCGGAGGGGCAGCCCGGAGATTCTCGATAAGCGGAGCGAGCAGGGGACGCAGACATAGGAATACCCGCCTTTCAGCGCATCAACAACGACAGGTAGTAGCAGGTTCGTCCATTGTCGCGCATATCCCTGTTCTGTCAAGTGTAGGTTAACAATCTCTATCATCGCATCTGAAGTCATTGACATATTCGCGCGAATCAGCCAGCATGTAGCTATTACGAAACCTATTGTAGTGCGTGGGCACGACGACGGACCGGTCGGTTGGCGCTCTCGTGTCAGCGGCAGGCAGGGTGAGAGCATGCAGCCGGTATCAGCCGGAACTGCTACAACATCCCTTCTCCGTGTCCCAGCCGGGACGCTACGTATCCACCTGCTTGGCGGCTTCCGAATCGCCCGCGACGATCAGGAACTGGCGGACGCTGACTGGAGGCTGAGTAAGGCCCGCAACATCATCAAGCTGCTGGCGCTGGCGCCATCCCATCAGATCCACCGCGAGTACCTGATCGATCTACTCTGGCCGGATCTGAACCCGGCATCCGCCGACAACAACTTCCACCAGGCGCTGCATGCTGCGCGACGAGCGTTCGGGATGATCCTTGATGAGACGATGCCGTCGCCGGCGATTCGACTCCGTCAGGGGATCGTCTCATTCCACCCTGACATCCCGATCTGGATCGATATCGACGCATTCACCGAGGTGTCCCGGGCCGCGATCGGGTCCGACGATCCGGCACGCTACTATACGGCCATCGATCTCTACGGCGGCGAACTCCTGCCCGAGGACCGCTTTGAAGAGTGGGCGGCCATCCAGCGCGAGGCGTTACAGCAGCAGCACCTCGACCTCCTGCGCCAGGTCGCCCATCTTCATGAAGCACGCGACGAGGCGACGGGCGCGATCGATGTCTACCGCCGAATCGTCGCGGTTGATCCGGTCGCGGAAGGCGCGCACGTCGGGTTGATGCGACTCTACGCACAGACCGGCCGCCGCCAGCAGGCGCTGCGCCAATTCGAGCGCCTGCGTGATGCGCTTGCTGCCGAACTCGACACAGAACCAGAAGTCGCGACTGAGCGGCTGTACGTCGACATCCTCGACAATCGCTTCCCCGCAGAAGGCGTCGCCGAACCGGTCCAGATCTCGCGGGAACGGCCAGCTGCGCCGCCACCAGATGACCGATCGGGGTTCGTCGATCGCATTGGCGAGATGCGACGACTGGTCGGGTTCCTCGACCGGGCGCTGGCCGGCAACTGTCAGGTCGTCGCCATCGGCGGAGAGCCGGGCATCGGCAAGACGCGCCTCGTCGAAGAGTTCGCGGCGCGTGCCCGCCAGCGTGGTGCGGTCGCGCTCTGGGGACGCTGTCTTGCAGAAGAGGGTTCACCGGCCTTCTGGCCGTGGACTCAGATCGTCCGCAACTGGATCCGTGAGCGAGATTCAAGCACCATTGCCAGCGCGATGGGGGCGGGAGCCTCCGACATCGCCCGGATCGTACCGGAACTCCGGCAGCAGTTGCCAGACCTATCCGAACCGCTTGCAGTCGGTGCTGATGACGAACGGTACCGGCTCTACATCAGCATGACTGAATTCTTACGCAATGCCGCTCGATATCAGCCACTTGCGCTCATGCTTGACGACCTGCACTGGGCGGACCACTCATCGCTGATGTTGCTTGAGTTCGTCCTCAACGAATTGAGGGACAGCGCGATCATCGGTGTCGGAACCTATCGCCACAGCGAGGTTGACCGAGGTCACCCGCTGACTCGCATCCTGGCCGCAATCAGCCGCTTCGGCGATGACCGGCGGCTGCTGATGTCTGGATTCGGTGCGGAAGACGTGGCCGAGATGGCGAAAGTCACCAGCGGACAGGCACCGTCACCTGCGCTGGCGAACGCCATCCACGAACAAACAGAGGGGAACCCGTTCTTCGTGCGAGAGGTCGTCCGCCTGCTCGTTGACGAAGGCCGCTACGATCAACTAGCGATGATCGGATCCTGGCGCGTCAGTGTTCCACAGGGCGTCAGCGAGACGATCGGCCTGCGGCTCGGTCGCCTCTCAGGCGAGGCGCTACGTTTGATGACGGTGGCGGCAGTAGCAGGCCGCGACTTCGACCTGCCGGTCGTCACGAAAGCGGCTGACATGTCCATCGCCGACGCGCTTGACCTGGTCGACGAAGGGCTGAGAACGGCGATCATCGAGGAGGATGACGAGCAGCCGGATCGCCTCCGGTTCGCGCACGCGCTGATCCGTCAGACGCTCTACGAAGAAACGAGCCGGGCGCGCAGAATTCGTCTGCACCGGCGCGTCGGTGAGGCGATCGAAGAACACTACGCCGACGACCTCGAACCCTGGCTGGCGGATCTTGCAGGGCACTTCACCGCCTGCGCCGCGGACGGCGATCCCGAACAGGGTATTCACTACACGATCGAAGCCGGGCGACAATCACTGCGGCGGATCGCCTATGGCGAGGCGTCCGACTTCTTCCGGCAGGCGCTGCGGCTGATCGACGCGAGCCAGACCAGTGACGACGCGCGCCGGGCCGAGCTGCTGATCCTCCTTGCCGATGCGCTGCGCTTCCAGGGCGAAACCCAGGATGCACGAGTGACCTACGCCCGCGCTGCTGACGTTGCATCCAGCAACGGTCATCCGGAACTGCTCGCGCGGTCGGCAATCGGGATCGCCCTGACGGAGGCGGAGGCCGCAGTCGACGATGTCGTGACACTGCAGCGACTGGACCAGGCGCTTGCGGCCCTGCCGGACGACGCACGCGCCTTGCGAGCATCAGCACTCGCCAGCCTCTCGCTGGTGCTCCAGTATCACGATCCGGCGTCACTCCCGCGCCGCAGGCAACTCAGCCAGCAAGCAGTCGATCTTGCCCGCCAGGCCGAAGATCCGGCAACGCTGGCGATGGCGCTCAACGCCAAGCTGGACGCTGACTGGGAGCCGATCGATCTCCGCGCGATTCTCAGACTAACCGACGAGGTTCTGGAACTCGCCAGCGCGACAGGAAACGGTGGGCTGGCACTCCTTGCTCACACGCGACGGTTCGCGCACCTCCTCGAACTCGGCGATGTCGCGTCCGCTGACGCTGCGCTCAACGCCTATGCGGATCTGACGAAGGAGCTCCGGCTTCCGTACAACATATGGTCGGTGACCTGGAAGCGGGCGATGCGGGAGATGATGTCGGGCCGCTACGAGGAGGCCGAACGGCTGATGCGAGAAGCGTACGAAATCGGCCAGCGCGCCGCACCTGTCTCCGCACATCCCATTTACCTCTACCAGCAGTTCGTACTGCTGCGCGAGCGCGGCGGGCTGGAGAAACTGGAATCCGACCTGCGGCGCTACGCGGACAACCTCCCTCTGCCAGAACGGTTCGAGCGCTGCCTGATCGCCATCCTCTGTTGCGATGCAGGGCGTCACCACGACGCACGGACGGAGGTCACCGCGATCGTCGGAGATGGTCTCTCAACGATCCCGGCCAACATCTTCTGGCTGGGAGTGATCTCATTACTGGCCGATATCTGTAGTCAACTCGGGGATATCGAGCGCTGCCGGGAGCTCTATCAGGTGCTGGTTCCGTTCGAGGGACGGATCGCCAGTTCCGGAACTGTCGCCATCAGCATCGGTCCTATCTCGTACTTTCTCGGGCTCCTCGCCGCAACACTCGGTGATATCGAGGCAGCCGAGCGCCACCTGCGAGCGGCGATCGAGCTCAGTCAACGCCATGGAATGCTGCCATCGACGGCCCACGCCCGTTACGCGCTGGCCAGCGTCCTGACAACGCGTTCGACCCCACAAGACCTCGACGAGGCGGCGGTCCTGCTCGCTACCTGCGAACAGGAGGCACGCATGGTCGGCATGACGCGGCTGCTGGAACAGATCGCCAAAAAGGACGCCAACGGCACGGCGCTAAGGAACCGCTAAGAGTCAAGTCGTAGCCTGTCCGTATTGACGCACGGAGCGTTGACGGACACAGAACATTGGGGGTTCGCGCGACAACGCACGCTGATAGTGTGACAGGTCGCGATCGGTGTCCTATGACCGTAGCAGCGGCCGTCATCCATCGGCGGCCAGAGTGAATGGAAGGTGTGGCATGTCGGCAACCAGAACTCTCAAGGCGAAAATCATCAACAACGCGAACGTCTCGGGCGGCACCCCCTGGAAGGTGCGCCTCAACCCTGAAAACCTCGATCTCACCCATCCGGGAAACTCCCTCTGGTTCCTGGAATTCGACGACGCCGCCGTTGCTGGAGGGCCAGTTGGCCCCGCAGCAGAGAGCGATCTGGAGCGATCGACGTTTGAGCTCCGCGTGAACGAGGACGTTACCGAGTATCGCGGAACCGTACAGGGCCCAACGAGGACCGTCGCTGACTTCTTTTCCATTGGGGCGAAGTATCAGCCCGGATCCTACATCAACGATACGAACATCGATCCCAACGGCAACATCGGTGATCCAACTTCTGTCAGCAGCCTCTGCTGAGTGGATCGTCGTGTTGCCCTGCCGCCGCGCTCACGGGAGCGCCTGATTCGAAACCTGATCGAGGTCGGGTCGATCGCACCAGGCCAGGTAGCCGCTGGCCTGCGTGTGATCGACACCTCCCGGCCCGCCCGTGTCTGGATCGTGCGAGACCAGCGACGGGACGGCCCTCGTCGCCAAGCAGGCGAGCGACGCTGCCGGTAGCCAACGGCTGGCGCTCGAAGCGGCCGTCTGCAGGCGGTTGCGTGGCGTCAAGGTCGACCGTCCCTTCCTGCCACGTCACGTGACCTACCACGACCGGCAGGGGCTGCTGGTCATGGATTATGTCGATGGCGAATCGCTGGCCGACATCGTTGACCGCCGAATCCGTGACGGCAGGGCAGCGGCTGCAACGCTCGGCCGAACATTGGCACGCGTTCATCAGTTCCCGCTCAAAGAGACGGAAGGCTACCTGGACGCCGAGCCACCAGCGGCGCTGTGCATCCATCGCCCGGACCTCGGCTGGTACAGCCGGTCGAGCGAGGCCAGCCTGCGGATGCGGGCCAGCATCCAGCACGACCGCGAGCTTGCGCGTTCGCTCGACGTGCTCCGGGAGACGTGGACGGCGACCACGATCATCCACGCCGACCTCAAGCTCGAACATGTCCTCGTCAGCCACCCCTCACGCATCACGATCATCGACTGGGAGGCGGCCAAGCGAGGCGACTCCGCCTGGGACATCGGCACGGTCTTCGCCGGCTACCTGCTGCGCTGGCTCCGCTCGATCCCGATACGTTCCGGCCACGAGATCGCTGAGATGATCGATCAGGCAACCATCCCGCTCCAGCGTATCCAGCCGTCGCTCATCGCGTTCTGGCAGGGATACATGCTGGAAGCTGCGCTCGATGGTCGACTCCGGCGCGACCTGCTGATCAAGGCAACCTGCTCGGCGGCGGCGATGCTGTTGCAACGCGAAGATGAGTTCCTGCAAGCAGCGCACGCGTCGCCGGCTCGAACGGCGATGATCCTGAGCGTCAGCCGCAACATGCTCCTCCACCCGCTCGATGGCTCGGGCGTCCTGCTCGGCCTTGATACCGGCGTCAGCAACACATGAAGTGCACGTATCACGACCAGATTGATCGAGCGGTCGGCGCCACCAGAGTGACTCCGAACTGGACCTTCACCTGGTTCGGCCAACCGTCCGGAGTGACCCCTCGCGATGGCGAACCCGCAACCGTGGCGCGACAGCACCTGCAAGGCACCCTGCAACAGCGACTCTACCGCGACTTCTACCTTTCCGGAGGAGCTGTCGCCCGGCGTCGTGAGCGGACAGCGTTGCCGGTGACTGACGCCAGGACATTCGTTGCCGGGCTGGAGTCCGCAAACACCGGCAGCGGGACATGGTCCTCTGGCTGGACCGAGTTGCACCGTCATGGTGATACAGTCGTCGTCCATGACGAGCGGCTCGATCTCGCCCTCTGGGTGACGCCGGCTGACGTTTGCCATCATCGGGATGGCGGCGTCTCGCTGCGCCTTCCGGCACAGTTGCCAGACTGGTCGCCGGGGTTCTGGCTGGCGCTCGGCAACGCGCCGTTCGGCGATCGAACCGAGCCACAGGTCCGTTTCTACTGGAACATGCGGCCCGACGGCGCTGCGATGCTGGTCAGCGAGGCAACGAAGCGGCTCAACGATGCTGGCATCCCGTTCCGGCTTAAGGTGCTGGCGGATCCATCACGCTACACCCGCTGCGATGCGGGCGTCCTCTATCTGCCGGAACAGGCGGTCAAGGCGGCGCTGCCTATCGTCCAGGCGGTCTATGCGCAGGTTCGTCACGAGCTTAAGCCTGCCGTCCCGGCACTGACGAAGCGGCTGGCGCCGGGACTGGCGACAGCGGACGATCCGGGCGGGAACGAGAGCTTCGGGAGCCAGCGCTGCCGGCTACTCGCCAGCGCGATCGTCGCCGCTGCCGAGGCCGGGCTGACACGCCTGCCCGATCGGGTCGCGTTTGTCGCCGAACATCTGGCCGCGAACGGTGTCTCGCTGGAGCAACCATACGCCTGCTCAGTCAAAGCTTCCCGAACCGGTCTCGACGTCACCATCTTGCCAGAATCCAGCCCCGTCGAGCCGAGTACGGCACGACCAACCGAAGTGGAATGCCGGCGTGTCGCAATCGATATCGCTACACACATCGCTGGCGATGCGTTCTGGGATAGCGACGGCTGCACATGGCTGGGATCGACCGGCACGTTTGAGAGAGGGCAACCGGTCTACGGGACGCTGGGACCAGACCTCTACAACGGGGCAGCCGGGATCGCGCTCTTCCTCGGTGACGTCTTCCGCGCGACAGGCGACGAGACATTCGCCAGCGCGGCGCTCGGCGGAATCCGGTACGCGCTGACACATGCGGGTGATGTCCCAACCGGGTCGATCGCAGGCTTCTACACCGGCCTGCCCGGCATCGCGTTTGCCGCTGCGCGACTGGCGGGAATCCTCGATCGTCCAGACCTCCTGGCAGACGCCGGGCGACTGCTGGACGGCATCGACGCGGTTCCGAGCCGGGAGCGGGACCTGCTTTCCGGCACGGCCGGGGCAGTGCAGGGCGTCCTGCTGCTGAACCGCATCGCTCCCGACGAGCGGCGGCTGTCGCAAGCGATCCTCCTCGGAGATCAATTGCTGGAAAGCGCCCATCGAAGTGCGGCGGGGTACTCCTGGCGCTCTGGACGACGCGCACTGACCGGTCTGTCGCACGGCGCGTCGGGAATCGGCGTCGCGCTGCTGGAGCTGGCAATTGTCACTGGCGAGGATCGATTCTTCGCTGGCGCGCGTGCTGCCGTCGCGTGGGAGCGGCAGTTCTTCAATTCCGACGAGGGCAACTGGCCCGATCTGCGCCAGGTCACGGGTCGGGCGCCTCGATCGTCCCCGCTCCCAGCCGGCATGAGCTGGTGTCACGGCGCGCCGGGTATCGCGCTGGCGCGACTGCGTGCAGCCAGGCTGCTTGGCGATCAGACGCTACGCGACGAAGCACGCATCGCGCTCGCGACCACCCGGCAATGGATCGACGATGCGCTGGGCAACGGTGACGAGAGCTTCTGCCTCTGTCACGGCCTTGCCGGCAACGCCGAAATCCTGCTCGACGGTTACGCGGCACTCGGCGACGACAGGCTACGCGACACTGCGCTGGCGGTTGCTGCCGCCGGAATTGATCGCTACGCCCCAGATCCGTTTCGATGGCCATGTGGGACGTACGACGGCAACACACCGGGGCTGATGCTCGGGTTGGCCGGGATCGGCCGCTTCTACCTCCGCCTCGCGGACCCAACGGTACCGTCGATCCTGCTGCCGGTTGCGTCGGTTGCGCCGGTTGACGGGTGACTGCCGGGCCGGAGAAGATCGCTCACAGGGAACGATCGCGGTCCGGAAAGGATGCAGACGGTGCAGTTCGAACGTCCAATTTGGCCTAACGGCGCGCGCTGCGCCGTGATGCTGAGCTTCGACAACTTCGGCGAATCGTTCGACCTGCTGCGCTACGGCCATGCCGGTGGCGCACTGGCCGACGGTGTCTACGCGCCCCGACGCGGTGTCCCGCGTGTGCTCGACCTCCTCGAACGGCAGCAACTGCCGGCCACCTTCTTCGTTGAAGGCTGGAACGCGCGCAAATACCGCGATCTACTCCGTGAGGTCGTGGCACAGGGACATGAGGTCGCCGCCCACGGCTGGATGCACGAGCAGTGGAACACGCTCGAACCAGACCACGAGCGCGACCTGATCGCGCAGGCGACGGCCGCGATCGGCGAGGCAACCGGGACCGCGCCACGCGGCTGGCGTGCTCCGTCCGGTCTGACAACGCGTGAGACGCTGGCACTGATCCATGCTGCCGGCTACGACTGGGACAGCTCGTTTGGCGATGAGGACGTGCCGTACCGGCTCGGAGTGACCGCCGATCGGAGCGAGTCGCTGATCGAGCTGCCGTGGCAGTGGTCGCTGGACGACGCGGCCTACTTCGCCTATCCCGGCAGCATCCGCAGGCCGGCCGACATCGCCCAGCTCTGGATCGACGAGTTCGACGCCGCCTATGCAACAACCGGTTACTTCATGCTCGTCTGCCACCCGCGCTACATCGGCCGGCCGGCGCGGATCACGGCCCTGGAGACGTTGGTCCGCCACATCCGCGCCCACGACGATGTCTGGTTCGCCACCTGCTCCGAGGTCGCCGACGCGACCCGCGAGGCAGGCTGGGCACCCGAGTATCCGGCGCCAGCGATCATGCAACCTGACGAATGAGGCGACGGCGATCTATCTACCCGGCGCGTCGGATCTTCCAGCGTGTCATGTCGACGCCGAATTCGGTCCAGGCCAGCGCTAGCGTCGGCTCGACGACGTAGAGCCCGCCTTCGTCCCAGGCTATCCGGTTCCGGCTCGTAGCCGAGAGCCTCGTACTTGGCAGCGTAGAGAGCCGCGAGCTGCCTGCCGAGTTCCGGCGACGGTCGTCGAGCGCTCGCACGACGCCCTCGACGATGACGGCGTGATCGCCGTCCTCCAGGTGGATAGCCACATGCGGGTTGGCGGCGATGTTACGCATCCGGCGAGTTTCGGGGCTGCCGTCGAAGTAGACACAGTTGTCATGCCAGACGGCCCAAGTCGGCGCGACGTGTGGGTGTCCGTTCGGACGTGTCGTTGCGATCCAGTAATTCTTTGCCTCGCTCATCCGTGTGTCGATGTGCGACCAGTCCAGCAATCGATGCTCGCGATCGGCGCGCATATAACCATCCGGGACAATCGCCTGCCCGGCGGTGATCTCCCAGGTTGCGGTGTCTTCCATGGCTGGTTCTCCTCTGCGATATTCCAGACCGAATCTGCTGGCGGCAATCGTCGTCCATCCAGCAACCGTTCCATTCTGACAGCCTGTTGTGTCATCCTCTGTCATATTCGAGCCGGTGACACTGGAGGGGCCGTGCGAGCGTATCGGATGCTGACGATCCTGTTGCTGCTGCAATCACGCGGGCAGGTGACGGCTGGCGAATTGGCCGAGCGGCTGGAGATCTCACGCCGCACCGTTTATCGTGACCTGGAGGCGCTGGCGGCGGCGGGAGCGCCTGTCTATGCCGAACGTGGTGGTGGCGGTGGCTGGCGGATGCTCGATGGCGGCGATCTGGAACTGCCGTCACTCGATGAAGCACAACTTCGAGCCTTACAGCTCGGGGGCCGGCGCGATCTGCTGGACGACCTCGGACTGCGTGGCGCGGCAGAACTGGCCTGGGCACGGCTGGAAACGGCGCTGGACCGCGACAACCGGGCCATCGACGATCGGCTTCTGGTCGATAGCCCATCCTGGCGTGAGCGGCGCGACGACGTGTCTGCCTTGCCGATCATCCAGCGGGCCGTCTTTCGCGGCCAGCGGGTCCAGATACTGTACGAGAGCGGAGGGGAGCCGGTCGGTCGGACGGTTGATCCGCTCGGGCTGGTGGTCAAGGGCAGCACCTGGTACCTCGTCGCGGCTCATGACGGCCAGCTACGCACCTACCGCATCTCAAGAATCCTGGAAGCGACGCAACTGCCTGAGCCGGTCCAGCGGCCAGCCGGCTTCCGGCTCCGCGAATGGTGGGACGCGCAACAGCGTGAGTTCGTCCAACGACTGCCGCGCTATGCGGTACAGGCACTGGCGCGAGGCAGGGCATTGGAACTGATTGCCTTCGGAGGCTGGTTTGCGACAATCGAACGCCAATCCGAGCCGGACGATGACGGCTTCTGCGAACTGGACCTGACGTTCAACGCCGAATACCACGCACTCGGCTGGGCATGCGCCGGTGGAGCCGAGGTCGTCATCCGCAACCCGCCCGAACTGCGCGATCGCATCCGTCAGCAGGCGGCGGTGCTGCTGGCACATTACACGCAACCTCCCTCGTAGGGACCGATCTCAGATCGGTCCGCGGCCCGCAGGCCGACGCACAGATTACCGGGACGACGATCAGGGAACCGACCATTGCGCCCGTATGGATACCGTGCCTGAGTCGAACCGTCGGCCTGCGGGCCGCGGACAGGTCTGAGACCTGTCCCTACGAGGGCCGACGACTACACGTACGTCTTCCACCACTCAACGGCCCGTTCAAGGACATCACGGGCATGTTCGCGCTCGCGGATGCCGTGGCCCTCGCGGGGGTAGACAGTCAGTTGGGTGTCGACGCCAATCTCCTTGAGGGCGCGCCACATCTCGTGCGCCTGACCGAGTGGGCAGATCGGGTCACGCTCGCCGTGCAGAAAGAGGGTCGGCGTCGTCACGTTGCGGACGTGCGCCATCGGCGAGAACTGGCCGTAGTGGCCGTCCCAGTTGAACGGATCGACGGCGTAGAAGGCGGCATCGAAGTCGGGGATCGTGCTGACGCCGTGGAACGAGATCCAGTTCGTGATCGACGCGCCGGCCACCGCCGCCTTGAAGCGCGTCGTCTGCGTCACACCCCAGGCCGTCAGGTAGCCGCCGTAGCTCCAGCCGCCGACACCCAGCCGGTCGGGATCGGCGATCCCTTCGGCGACGCAGTGGTCGACACCGGCCACGATGTCGACCCAATCGGCGCCGCCCATGTCGCCGATGTTCGCCTCGGCGAACGTAGTTCCCCAGCCCATGCTGCCTCGCGGGTTCGGCAGGAAGACGGCGTAGCCCTCGGCCACCAGCAACTGGACCCAGCCGGTCGAGCGGACGGCCGGGAAGTTGTACGACCAGAGACTGGTCGGCCCGCCATGGATGAGCGTCACCAGCGGCAGCGGCCCGCTCCCGGCGTCGACTGGCCGAACAAGCAACCCCTGGATCGTCGTGCCGTCCGGCGCACGCCAGTGCAGCGTCTCGACCGGCGCGATCCGGCGCTCGCGAACCCACGGGTTGTGGTCGGAGTGTCGCGTCAGTGATCCGCCGTCGATGCCAACCGAATAGACATCGGCCGGCGCAGCCGGTGTGCCACGCGAAATCACCAGCCGCTTCCCGTCGCCGCTGCGCGAGAAGATCGTGCTGCTGTAGTGGATCGTGCTCTGCTCCTGATGGAAGGGATCGAACGCGCCGTCCAGCCCCAACCAGCCCAACTGCGTCTCGCCGTCCTCGATCGCGGCGCACAGCAGCCGCCCGCCATCCGTATCCCAAACCGCGTTGAGATAGGAGCGCGGATGCCCCTCCGTTAGCAAACAGGGATTGCCGCCGTCGCGGTCGAGCAGCAGGACGTCGCCGCCGGTCATCCCCTGGTCGCTGAAGGTGCAGGTGATAACAGCAAGCTGCTGCCCATCTGGCGAGAACGCCGGGGCAGTGTACTGCTTCTTCGAACGGTGGATCGTCTCGAACGCCCCGTCCGGCAGCAGGCGCGACAAACGCGCCCGATACCACGACCAGTTGTATGGCTCGTCGGCGACCAGCGCGACGATCTCGTCTCCATCGGGCGAAATGGCCAGCTCGTAGACCTGCGCGTCGGCGTGGCTGAATTGCGTCAGAGCCTTGCTGGCGAGGTCATAGCGCCAGATGCGGGTGAAGCGGTGGTCGTGCTCGTAGACGATCCAGTCACGACCGGCCTCGTGCTCGTCCGCCTCGTCATCGGGTGGCGCGTCGGTAACGAGCAACAACAACCCACTGCCGTCCGGTAGCCAGTTCAGGCCCGCCACACCGCCGGGACAATCGGTCGCTTGTCGTGCCTCGCCCCACTCATTGAGGAGGAAGAGTTGGTCCTTCCCCTCCCCCTCGCGGCTACCGAGGAAGGCCAGCGTCGCACCGTCCGGCGACCAGCGCGGCGATCCTGCCCGCGTTCCCTCCGCCGTCAATGGCCGTGGCTCGGAACCATCGACCGTCGTCAGCCAGATGCGGGAGTCCGCCTTCGACTCCTTCGCCTCCGTCACGACCGCCGCGACGGTGTAGGCGATGCGCTGCCCGTCAGGGTGCAACTGGGCGTCGCCAACCTGCTGCAGGTCCAGCACGTCGTCTGCTGTCAGTCGGTTCTCATCCCAGATGTCGTTCACGTATTATGTCCAATCGTCGCCAGTGGCAATGTTCATGTGGGTTGACATTGTATGCGAGGTGTACGACCTTGCCGCAGGAGCATGACGGAATAACGGGAGGAGCGAACATGGACGACGCCACCATCCAGCAGATCAAGGAGCGGATCGCGGCCGAGGCGAAGGCGTTGCATCCGCGGCTGATCCAGATGTCGCACACGCTGCACGAGAACCCGGAATTGCTCTTCGAGGAGCACAAGGCCGCCGCGTTGCTGACTGAAGAGTTGGAGGAGCACGGCTTCGAGGTCGAGCGCGGCGTGGCCGGGCTGGAGACCTCCTTCGTCGCGACCTATGGCAGCGGCGAGCCGGTCGTCGGCATCCTGGCCGAGTACGACGCGTTGCCGAAGATCGGCCACGCCTGCGGCCACAACCTGATCGCCGTCTGGGGCGTCGGGGCCGGGATCGCCCTCAAGCGCGCCTTGCCGGACATCCAGGGCACGATCAAGGTGATCGGCACACCGGGCGAGGAAGGCGGCGGCGGCAAGGTCTTCATGGCCGACGACGGCGTCTTCAACGGCCTGGCGGCGGCGATGATGATGCACCCGCGCGACACGACCTACCTCGATCGCGGCTCGCTGGCGGCGGCCCGCTTCACGGTCGAGTTCTTCGGCAAGTCCGCCCACGCCTCGTCCGCACCGGAACAGGGCGTCAACGCGCTCGACGCGCTGTTGCAGGTCTTCTTCAGCATCAGCCAGTGGCGGCAGCAACTGAAGCCGGGCTCGCGCATCCACGGCGTCATCACCCACGGCGGCGAAGCGCCGAACGTCATCCCCGACTACACGGCGGCGAAGATCCTCGTCCGGGCCAACAGTCAGGAGTACCACGACGAGATGCGCGCCCGCTTCCGCGAGATCGTCAACGCGGCGGCGATGGCGACCGGCACGCGGGTCGAGATCAACGAGGGCGTCCGCTACCAGCAGCGCGTCTGCAACACGGCGCTGGTCGAGACCTTCGGCCAGAACCTCGACGCGCTCGGCGTCGCCCACGAGGTCCCGGCCGCCGACGCTGGCGTCGGTTCGAGCGACATCGGCAACGTCTCCCAACTCGTCCCGACGATCCACCCGTACCTGGCGATCTCTGACAAGGGCGTCGGCGCTCATACCCCCGAGTTCGCCACCGCCGCCGCCAGCCCCCGCGCCGACGAGTTGACCGCCACCGGAGCAACTGCCCTGGCCTGGACCGCTGCCGATGTCCTTTTGCGGCCAGAGGTTCGTGAGAGGTTGCATTCCTCGTTCGTCGAGCAATTTGGGCGGGAGCCGGCGTAGCGGGTCTCATATCGGTTGGAATGTGAGCAATATCATCCCCGACCAAGTTCGGCGGAACGGGAGCGGGGCGGGTCAGAACTAGGCACTAGTCGAGTTGATTGGGAGCGGGAACCGCCAAATCAGGGCGACCACGCAACCCGCCCGGTTCCCCTCCCAACCACCGCAACACGGAGAGCCGACGCAAATCTGCTCAGATCGTCGGCGACCCCTTCCAGGGCGTCGTATTTTGGATCTCGTTCTCCGGCTTTTCGAACGATCCGCCCATCACGCCACGTTTCCACCGCATCGGGAGGTAGAGAGTCAGACCAACGACGGTGCCAATCTCGGCGCTGGACAGTTCGCGCTGTAGCGCAGCAGGACCGGTTCGTGGTCGTCGTCAGGTAGTTCGGCCAGCATGGCGCGCAGACGGGAGGCGTCGTCAGGTGTCGTCTTCGATAGCGTCCGGTTCCCAGGCGCGGGCGAGCAGGTCGCGGAAGCGGCTGTCGCGGCGCTGGCGGTCGATGATGCGGCGGGTCGCGATCGTGAAGAGCCAGCTGGCGAAGCTGCCACGGCGCGGGTTGTAGCGGTCGAGCGCTTCGAGCGCGCCGAGCATCGTCTCGCTCAGGATGTCCTCGGCGATCGTGTCGGAGCCGGTCCGCATTCGCGCATAACGATAGACACGGGCGGCATAGCGCTCGTAGAGCGGGCCGAACGCCTGCCGGTCGTCGAGGGTCGCCCGGACAAGCATCTCATCAGCCGGCTCTGCAGTCGGGCAGCCGGGTGAGAATGCCTGGGTTGGGACGTGCTCGCTCATGCGACCCCCTCACTTTGCATTCGCACGAGGAGGCCCAGCTGTTACTGATCGGACATGCCAAGCAGGAACGCGGCACTGGCCAGGTTCCCGCTCCACAGTTCGGGGGTTGACGAATTCGGATGCTAACGGGTGTTCTTGTGGAGGACCAGCGCCGCTTCGTCCTCGTCGTGTTCGTATTCTTCGCGAGCACGCATACAGGTAATGATGGCGACGCTGGCACCGAGAGCCAGGATCACATCACCAATCGAGATGATGGTCGACAGTGGCAGTTCCTTCGGCACTGGAATCGAGTCGCCGAGGAAGAGCAGATGCGCTTCGCCATCGCTGAGACGGCTGTTGGCGAGGATGTAATCCTCGGTGTCGTGCTTTGGCTGGTGATGCAGCATCTCCTCCTCCATACCGGCGATACGCAACGCCGACTCGGAGATAGGCATGAAACCACCATTGACGGTAATCACGAGCAGGTTCAGTGCAGCACCGGCAAAAATAAGCTTCATACCGGGAATATGACGATTCATCAGCATCACACCTGCTGAAACAACCAGCGTCGCAATGTGGATATAGGGACCGATCCGATGGATGATCGGCTCGTAGCCAAGGATCGGCGAGAAGATGAGTACCTGAACGAAGACCGCCAGAAAGACGAACGGTAGGAACCGCAACCGTGTTCGAGACAGGTTGGAGATCGTCCCGCCGCTCACAATACCAACGCAGAGACTCACAACGATCGCGAGGACCAGAACCAGCACGATGTCACCCTCCCAGGACCAGACACACCTGACACACCGCGTTCATCCTACATAGCCTCGTTCACCTGTCTATCGCCCGAATGTCACAAGATTGTCACAACCACTCCCAGCGTCGCAGGAGTGAACGTTCAGCGGGGTGATTGGCGGGCAGATGGGCCTTATGGGACGCCGAGACAGAGTCGACCGGCTGCGGTTCGGACGGGCTTGCGGCGCATGATGATGACGATCGCGATTGCGGCTCCAATTGCGATCAGAATGTCACCGATCGAGATGACGTTGATATTCGGGATCGCGATGATGTCGCCGAGGAAGCTCAGGCGCGTGTCGTCATCAGTGACGGTCGAGTTGGTAAAC
The DNA here is from genome assembly GCA_963763325.1 of uncultured Chloroflexia bacterium. GTDB lineage: Bacteria > Chloroflexota > Chloroflexia > Thermomicrobiales > CFX8 > JBBECJ01. The sequence continues at coordinate 577,761 of CAVXOL010000001.1, read as the reverse complement.
ACCGACTCACCATTCGCATTCGCCTGTTCACCGTCCCGGACGCGGTCGAGCAGACCAGCCTCACGCAGAGCCGACTCTGGAGACGGCATCCGACCTCCATTCGCGATGATGACGAGCGCGTTGAGCAACGCTCCAAGCGCGATCACTGGCATGCCCGGAATCTGGACGTTCTTCAGCATGACCGCCAGCGTCACCAGCAACGTCCCAATATAGATGTATGGACCGAAGTCGTAGATGAACTGACGCGTGCCGAGGATTGGCGTGAAGATCGCGATCTGGACCAGCAGGGCGGCGACCAGGAATGGCAGGTAGCGGATGCGGATCACCGATGCGTGTCTGAGTGAGCCTCCGCTGAGAAAGCCGACCAAAAGAGCGACGACTACGGCAATGAGGAGTACCACGCTGGCGCATGCTCCAGTTCGTCAAGGGCCGGCGGGAAGTCCTCGCCGGTAATCGAGCGTATTTTGCTCGATTCTTCCATGACCTGCAGGAAACTCGCGACCACTTGCGGGTCGAACTGGGTCAACGCGCCGTTGCGGATCTCGTCGATCGCGTACTGGCGGGACAGCGCCGGGCGGTAGGGGCGCGAAGTCGTCATGGCGTCGAAGGTGTCGGCGACGCGATCACCCGCGCGCCAAGCGGGATCGACTTGCCGCGAATTGTCCGGGATAGCCGTTGCCATCCCAGCGCTCGTGGTGGTGGCGGACCAGCCCCGTCTCGTGGCGGAACTGGCGGTACGGCTTGAGCAGCTGCTCGCCGATGACCGGGTGCGACCGCATCAGCTCCCACTCGGCGTCGGTCAGCTTGCCTGGCTTGTGCAGCACGTCGTTGCCGATGCCGATCTTGCCGATGTCATGCATGCGCGCCGCGAGGCGCAGCCGCTCGATGTCGCGCTCGTTGATGCCCTCTTCTCGGCGATCCGGACGGCCAGTTCGGCCACCCGGCGGGAGTGGTCGGCGGTGTACGGGTCGCGCTGGTCGATCGCATCGGCCATGGCGATCATCGCTTCCTGGGTCTGGCGCTGAAGGCGGTGGATCATCTCGAAGGCAATGTAGGTGGTGATGGCCGGGACGACCAGCAGCGGCGTCATGAGCGGGGTCGTCTGCCAGACGAGCACTGCCAGTATACCGACGACTTCCAGGCAGACATACGGAAGCAACATGTCAAGGTCGTTCGTCAGCCAGATGTACTTGATCGAGCGACGACCGACGATCGCGATGATCACGTTCGTCAGGAAGACATTGATCGCGTAGAAGACGACCGATGATCAACACGATCACCAGAAGTGCTTCGGGACGTGCCGGTAATTCACTGATCGGCTTCGGATCCGTATGTCAGATGCCAGATCAGGCTGCTGATTCCAAACGTCAATGCGAAGTTCGCCGCATTGAAAATCAGGATCAGGAATGGCCGTCTGGCACGCAGGTCGGCCGCCAGCACCACCAACGCCCCGACGATGGCCGGCAACGGAAATGGCAGGAGGAAGATGATGACGACGAAGGTGACGGTTGAGAAGCTTGTTTGTCCGCCGATCAGGAGGGGAAACTCGACGAACTCCAGAGCGAGGCTGAGCACGGCGAGCACTAGCAGCCGTGATGAAGGATCTCACGGCCCCAGGCGATGTCAATCGTCAGGAGTGACGCCGTCAGCAGACCAGTGCCAGGGCGGCGACGCATGAGATATAGAGTCTTGCGGCGACCCGAGCCCCCGTTGCAACCATGACCCCCGGTTCCGCATCCCGCGCCTTGTGCTGCAGTGCGTTCTCGATCCCAACCATCGTAGCAAGCCGTATCGTCGCTACCATTCGTCGATGCCTGTGGGAATCGTACGCATTCTCTCGCGCAAGGAAAACCCTGGATAGTGAACGAAGGTACCAGATACTTTCGTGACAGAAGTCACTGTCCGGGGTTCAGGCTCAAAAGCAGTGGTCGAGACTCAGCCCCCACCGTCCCACTTGTGCGGCGCGCCAGACGCGAGCACAAAGGACATCATACCAATTAGCCAGATCGCGCCGTACACGATGTTGCTCTTAATGCGCTTCATAATGTTCCCCTTACAAGATAGCTGGCAAGTCTCAGATAACGTGCCAGGCGAGCCGTCATTGGTCGCGACAATCGCGACTCAGCCGCCACCGGTCCACTTGTGCGGCGCGCCGGAAGCCACCACCAATGAGATGATTCCGGTCAGCCAGACTGCGCTGTAGACGATGTTGCCCTTGATGCGCTTCATGTGTTCCCCTCTTCCCGTGCCAGGCCATGTGGCCATCGATTCAGATCTTGTCAGTGTTTCCGCGGTACAGAGATACGATAGCAGATAGTACTAGAGAACGCAATACGTCTGTACCGGAATGTTGGTCCGGAAGTACTGGGAATCTAGTACTGGCAGGAGCCGCCGGAAGGGATCGAAAAGTACCGGTTGAGATGCCGATCTAGTACTTTCGTCCGGGGTGAAGCGACAACTAGTCACCGTAAAGTACTATGAGTGCGAGAATTGAATAGATTTTCACACCGAGTTGTGACAGAGATGCACATGTGTGGAGGGAGCGCAGTGGCTATCGCAGCAGTATGTTGCCATCGCAACCCGTGGCGACAACAATCAACATGAGGGCAGGCCTGATGAAGGTGTATGGGAGTCCGCTGGCGGGGTACGGCTGGAAGGCAGCTGTGGAGTTAGGAGATGACGATGGACCTATGGATGTATCTGGTTGTGATCGGCATGTTTACGATCGCAATCGTCGGCACGGTCTGGATCACGCTTTGGACAATTCAGCGCGGCGAGCGGGCTCGTGCTGAACGGCCTGGCGGCGCGACTCCGGCGCGTCCGTCGCGATCGGATGCGTCCGAGGAGTCGGAGCAGAAGTCGGAGTAATCCCCAGCACGCGGCGCGGGGCCACTCGCGCGTGCCATGTCCGCCGAGCCACCCGCATGCTGTATCGCCGTTGCAAAATCATCGCGCGCTGCTGACCATCGGTCACGATTCGGACAATTCATGGTCGATTCTGGCGGATGGCGGTGGTTTTGGGAGTATTGGGCTACCGTTCGAGATTGAGCCATCACAGTCTCCTTCTATAATGCAATGGCCACGTATTGTTGACGACGGATGGTGGATTGTTCATTTTCCAGCATCCACCCGCACACGAGGACAATCGCGCCGTTGGGTTAGCGGCCAGTCTACGCCAGCATGCCGGAGACCGTGACATGTGTGGGGCTGGCCCGAGGATGAGCGAAGATGAGTCTTACAATCGCTGAAGCACTACAGCAGGCACAGCAGGCGATCGACGGCGGTGACTACGGATCGGCGACCGCTACCTGCGCGCAACTCGTCAGCCAGTTCCCTGGCTACGCATCAGCCCATCGGTTGCTTGGCGACGCGTACCGCGAGCAGGGACAACCCGACGCTGCCGAACGCGCATTCGCCGCATCGTTGACTCGTAATCCGCGGCATCCGGCGACCTGTCTGGGACTTGGGTTGATTGCCGAAGACCAGGGAGCGAACGAGGCGGCACTTGCCTTCTGCCAGGTCGCCTGGGAGTTGGCGCCAAACCAATCCGCCCTGCGCGAGCCGCTCACGCGCGTCTCCCTGCGTCGCTATGGCTCGGATGGCGAACTACAATTGACCCACGCCGCACTTGCCCAGATGCATGCCAGTGCCTCGCGCCTACGCCGTGCCGTCGCCGAGTATCGTCTGGCATTGGCGCAGCTGCCAGCACGGATTGATCTCCAGTTGGGGCTCCTTGAAGCACTCTGGAGGCTCGGGAGTGATGGCGAGGCGCTCCACCTCGCGCGCGGAATCGTCGAACAGCATCCGGAGTGCGCCCCTGCGCTCGTTATCCTGACCGACCTCGAACAGCGTGGCGGCAACACCCGCCGTGCCGAAGAGTTGCTCAAGCGGCTGCGTGCGGTCGATCCGGACGGAGCGATCGTCGCCGATATTCTGCCGCTCAACACCCGCGCCGACCAGCAGTTTCTGGCGCTGCCGGCAACCGCGATGCCGCTCCTGGACGAGGACATCGTCGTCGCGCCGGAGCGCCCGAAGATCGCACCTGCCCCCGACTTTGACTACCGCCCGACGCGCAGCGAGATCCCGACACCGGACATGAACGAGCTGGCGCCGATGTCGCTCGAAGAGTTCGGCGCCCCTGCCGGCCAGCTGGCTGCCCTGGGCATCGCTGCTGCCGCCTTCAGCCTTGATGACCTCGGCGACCTTCCAGAAGGGCTGGAGCCGATCTCTATAGAAGAGCTTGGCGGGTACGCCGGCGAGACGGCGCATTCAGCATCTGGAGACGATAGCTTCGATTTCGGGATGGCATCGCTGGACACTCCACCAGCGGCCGAAGCGCCGGCGCCATTTACGCTTGAAGAAGTCCTCCAGTTCGAATCCCCGGTGACCGGCACTGAGGCGCAGGCAGAACCACTGCCGGCTGACGACCTGCTGCTGTTCACAGCACCGGCGGCGTCAGCACCAGCCGAGCCGGCAAGCGACACGATCGACGATCTTGCCTCACTGGCGGCGGCACTCGAAGGCGACGTTGCCGACGCCCTGAACCGTGCCGGCGAGCCAGTCGCTGACGTTGAAACCAGCCGCCCATCGAATGTGACACCGCGCGGCTACACAACCGTCTTACAGGGTCTTGAAGACCAGGGGTTGGCGCCATTCGATCCACGCTCTCGTGCACCAATCGAGGGCATGCCCTCGATGTTGTCCGACGATCTCCCGACCTTCGAGGCGATCGAGCCGATGGCAGAAGCCAATCTGGCCGATGCTGGAGATATGGCAGCCCAGGTTGACGAGTTCGGCAAGATCACCCGCGACTGGGATACGATCGACGACGAGATCCAGGCCGCTATGCCGGTAGCTCCGGGCCGTGGCTACACCGAAGAGCTGCGCTCGCTCGATGAGATCGGCCTGACACCGTTCGAGGTCGATGACGACGACAACGACAACGCGATCGACGGTGTCACGCCATTCAACCCGTTCGCCAGCGACCCGATCGATCCACCAGTGACGCCGTTCGCCGCATCGGAGCAGGCCATCGCCGATGTCCAACCTGCCGCCAGTGCCGGCCTTTCGGCAGGCGATGCACCGACCGACGAGCTGCTTGGTGGGTTGGAACCGTTCGCGTTCGAGGAGTTCGACAGCGGCCAGCCGCCAACCGGCGACGCGCAGTCACGATCATTCTTCGGGCAGAGCGGCTGGGAAGGGAGCACATCCGTCGTCCCAAGCGATGCCGACCTGGACGCACTGCTCGCCTTCGAAGAAGATGAAGAGCCGCTGTCGATCCCGGAGCTCGAAGCAATCCAGGCTGCGGCAGGCAATGTCGCACCGGCCACCGAATCGACAACCGGGGTTGAGCCGGACGCCGACCTCGCAGCCGGCACGTTTGAGATGTCGCAGGAGTCAGCCGCTCCGGTCGACGATTCTGATGCATTCGCGCTGCCGCCAAGCCTGTCGGAGGCGGACCTGAATGAGTTCTTCGAGAGCTCAGTTGCCGTCACACGCCAGCTCCCTGGCGAGGCTGCCCATCCAATGTTCCAGTCTGAACAGCTTGAAACCATGCAGCCGGAGGCGATTCAGCCTGAAGTGGCTCAGGCACAGGAAGCCCATGCTGAGGTCACACCGAACCAGCAAAGCCTGACATCCGCGCTACGCCCGAATACCGAAGTCTTTACCCGCGCGCGCGCCGTCAAGCTTGGGCTGATGTCGGAGGGCCGCATCGGTGGCACCCGTGAGTTGGGCGAAGGGATCACTACCGACGAGCTGATCGCCATGGAAGACCGACTCAAGACGCGCGACCTGCCGGCGATCAACGCTGATGCGTTCGACGAGTTTGACGACGATGACGATGATGACATGCTGTCCGCGACGGGAGCGACACGCGACACCCGAACGCTGCGGGCTGCCCTCGAAGTCACGCCCGACGACGACGAGCTGCGCTGGTGGCTGGCCGAAGCGTTGCGTGACCGTGGAGACCTGGACGATGCCTACACCGAATATCGCTGGCTGATTCGCCACGCTCCGCACCGGCACGATCAGATTCTCGAGGCGCTGACCGAATCCGTCGATCGCGATCAGATGCCCGAAACAGCCCATCGCCTGCTGGGCGATATCTACCGCCGGCGCGGCGATGTCACGCGTGCCAGTAGCCATGCAGCACTCGCGTTGCAGGTGCGCCGCCGAAGCGGCCGGGTCGCCTGATCAGACGCGGCAGAGACGAACGAGCAATGGCGACGGCAACTGAAAAGGAAACGATGGCGATGGCAGACGAGAGCTTCGGCGGCGGAATGCGCGACCAACTGATGCAGATGCTTGAATACCGCGTCGTCCTCGGCGCGCTCGTGACGACGATGGACGGCCTCGTCATCACTCACGCCGGACTCAGCCCCGAGGACGCCGAGATGCTTGCCGCGGCTTCGAGCTCGCAGCCTGACGACAACCAGTATTCTTCCGACAAGACCGGCGGCGGCACGCTGCACGTCCTGCGTGGCGACGACGTGCGCCTGATCGTCCTCACCGACAGTGACGCTCCCCGGGCAGCCGTGACTGGCCTGATGAGCCAGCATCTCGGCGACCTCGAAGAGTCGCTGGCGGTTTGATAGCTGATAGCTATCAGCCAAATGGTAAGGGCGAGGCATGCCTCGCCCTTCTTGTTGTCTGCGTGGATTGGGAGGAGCCAGCGGACGCGCCGTCACGACCTGTACACTCAAAGCTGACAGCTAACGGCTGATGGCTAAAACAGGGAGGACCAACGATGGCGAGTAACGACAGGACGTTGATTATTGTCAAGCCGGACGGTGTCCAGCGTGGGTTGATCGGAGAGATCATCAGCCGGCTGGAGCGGCGCGGGCTGAAGTTCGTCGGCATGAAGCTCATCACGATGAGCCGTGAGCTGGCCGAGGAGCATTATGCCGGCCTGAAGGACAAGCCCTTCTACCCCAAGCTGGTTGACTACATCACGTCGGCGCCGGTCGTGGTCGGCGTTGTTGAAGGCCCCAGCGCATTCCAGACGGTCCGCGACACGATTGGCGCGACCGATCCGCTCAAGGCCGCTCCCGGCACGGTCCGCTTCGAGTTTGGCATCTCAATCGGCCGAAACCTGATCCACGCCTCCGACAGCGACGAGAGCGCCGTCCGCGAGATCAACCTCTTCTTCAGCCCCGACGAGCTATCCAGCTGGTCACGCGACACGGATTCGTGGATTCTCGAAGAGTAGACAGTTGTGACGTGGGACGCGGGACGCGTGGTTGCAATCCGTCACCCGCGTCCCGCGTCCCGCGTCACGATGGGTCCACCTCATCCAGCCAGTCATACGTAAAGTACCGCTCGTAGACCGGCATCAGGTCGGTGTCGCTATGGTCCTGGAAGGTCGTCAGGACCTCCCATGGGGTCGCGATCCCGAATACCTGGGTGTCATAGATGTCACGCATCGCGGTCCAGAAGTCCTCGCTGCCCATCGTGATGTAGGTGTCAGCGTAGAACGAACCGCCCTGGGTATAGACGGCAGCGACCCATGGTCCGCCAGCGGCGGCGTGGTCCGGAATGCTGGTATCCAGCGGCGCGGTGTACGCGTTCGCACCACCGTCACTCGATAACGCGTAGTCACCACTTGAAATGCCGTTCCCGAGGAACGTCGCCGCGCCTTCGTCGATCCAGGGGTCATCCTGAGTGCGGGTTCCGATCGCGGCATAGAACCACATATGGGCGACCTCGTGGGCAACAAGGTTATCCAGCGAGCCGGAGTCATACGAGATGATCGTCAGCGCCGTGTACTCAATCCCGCCGCCAAGACCGGGGCCGGCCTCGACCAGCGCCAGTGACGGCCACGGATATGGGCCGATGTTGGCCGCGTAGTCGGCCAGCGACTTCTCGGCAACCGCGAACGCCCGGTCGCGAATCTGCGCCCGCGTCGCGTCCGAATCGCCATATTCCGATGCCAGTGTGTACTGCCGGACGACGATGCCGGACGACGTCGTGCGTTCATCAACCTCGAATTCGGTCGAGAGCATCAGCGCAAAGTCACGCCCGTTTGCTAGCGCGTAGCTATGGCGAACGCCATCTGGGGTAGCGGCAGGCGGGCCGGTCAACTCGCCGGAGGCTGCAACGACGACATCCAACGGAGCCGTGAAACCGACCACGTAGTCGGCTGTCAGCGTATACGGCGGGTCAAGCAGCGGCGGGTAGCCGGCGTCGTTCGAGAGCATCGGGAACCAAACACCAAGCCGCAGGACGGCGCCATCGCGCCCGATCGACGCGAATCCATCGCCGGTATCCCGCAACGGCACAACGAAGTCGAAGGTCAGTTCAGTCGTCATCCCCGATGCCAGCGGCGGATCGAGCATGACTTCAAGTGTCGTGCCGTTGTCGGATCCGATTGGGGCGATGATATTGCCGTCGCGCGTCAGATTGTTGAGGGTGAACTCGTTGAAATATGCCGGCGCGACACGAAAGAAGAGTCGCTCCAACGGTCTGACTTCCCGATTCGTAACCGTCGTGACACTCAGCGCATCGACAACTCCGCTATCAACATCGCGCAGGGTCGCCTCGATTGCATAGGCCAGATCGACATCTGGCAGATCCTCTTCCTGACCTGGCGGAACCGCTTCGGTGGCTGTCGCAGTGAGCGTCGGCGTCGCTGATGGGGCGGCAGTCGGTCTATCTGCTGGCCACGTGGGTGTCGTACTCGCCTCAGTCGTTGCGGGGACGGTCATCGTGGCCGGTGGGGGCGCCGTCACGGTTGCGCTATCGTCGCCATTCCCCATGCAGCCAGCCAACAGGGTCGTCACAAGCAGCAGCGCCGCCCAGAACGGGCGACGCACGGTCAGTTCATGGCTTGGTGGGTGGGCCATTATCCTGCCTGATCCTGAGGATCGTCGCGATGGTCGCCACACTTCCCGCTATGGGCCGGCACGGAGGCACGCCCCATAGCGGATCGTACGGTTTCCAGTGACGCGCAGCGGGTTACGAGTCGACCCGGTAGATGCGAAGCTGCTGGTAATTCCAGCCATGCAGCAGCTCTGAGACGAGATTGCGGAAATCGCTGTCCTGCCACGTCTCATCGACCTCGCGCTGGTCGATCTGCGGGCTGGCGGCAAACTTTTCGACATTCGCCATCGAGAGCGTATCGGTCCGGAGCGAGGTCTGGTGCAGTTCGACGTAGAGCCTGCTTCCGTCGGTCATGAAGTAAACGGCCCAGCCCGGATCGAGGCTCAAGCCGAACACCCCTCCGCGCAACACGTTGTCGACAATCGAGGGGTAGCCGCTGCGGGTCCGACCGGTATACTCCGTCTTGATCGATTGCAGGATCGGCATGACGCGCGCACGAATCTCGTCCAGCCGCGCGACGAACATCTCTGGACTGGCCGTTGCAACGACAGCCTGTTCGGGCTCGACTGCCGCCCCGGCCCCAGTCTCCATGTTGACGGTCCCGGTGCCGGCTCCAGCACTCGGATCGGTGTTCTGTCCCTGCCCGCTCACGCTCATCGTCTTCACCCCTCGCCCATAACCGCCCTGGCCACCGCCGCACCGCTGTCTACAGCCACGGTCGGTAGTATGGCAAGCGACGACCCTGCTACGCCACTTTCAGTCGGCCGCCAGCGGAGCCGTGGTGGCAGGCTGTGGCCTCGCTGTCGTTCGAACCCCGAGCAGGTTAAAGAAGTAATCGACCGCGAAGCCGACCAGGCAGGCGAAGATGATCGTCCCGACGCCGAACGCCCCGCCGAGGAGTACCCCGGCGATCACGGCGAAAGCCTCCATCATCCAACGTACCTTCCCGACCCGCAGGTTGGTCCTGCGATGCAGCGCCAGCATGAACGAGTCGCGTGGCCCTGCCCCAAATCCGGCCTTGATATACAGCGCCGACGCCAGCCCAAGGACGATGATTCCAGCTAGCAGCATCACGACCCTGCAGGGCGTAGGATTCCGCCTCCGGAATGAGTTCAGTCCAGAGGATCAGGTCGAGAAACAGGCCAACCATGACCATGTTGGCGACGGTTCCGAAGCCGGGCCGGATACCTGCCAGCCACGAGATACCGAGCATGATGAACCCGACCAGTTGGGTTGCCATCCCGATCGAGAGCGGCGTCTGACGGCTGATACCATCGTGGAACACCGTCCACGAGGCCGCGCCGAGGTTACATTGCAGCGAGAGCACCATCGCCAGCGAGAAGATGAACAACCCGCCGAAGAGCATCAACAATCGCGCAGCGAACGATGGCGACGCGGCCTGATTACGACGGCTGGGAACCGTGTGTACGCTCCTCAGCACAGACACGTGACACAACAACGAAGCATGCTAGTCCCCAACTTCCGCTACCTGCGGCGTGAGGACGTATTGCTGATCGTTATCGAGCCGCTCGGCATCGAGATCAGTTCGCACGATTGTTCCGTCCGCGCCAATCATCAGAAACGCATACGGATTGTCCGTGCCGTCATCAATCAGCCCACGAACCGACAGCGTTCGACACAGATCCGACAGCAGATCTGTATCGTCGTGACCTTGAGCGAACGACTCCTGGTCAGGATGGACCGGCATGATGCCCAGTTTCATGCGGAATTCACCCTCAACGGGCAGGCGTTCACACAGAAGCCGCGTACCTGGCGGCTCAGGCGTGAGGAGTTCGCTATAGTCGCCGAACAACACGATCGCATCCGTCGAGATACTGAACACCCGTGCAAGAGCGTGCTGTAGTTCGTCGTCGCTCGGCCTTCTGTCAATGAGGATGTCGCGCCAGATCATTCGCCGTATCTTCCTGCTCGCCAGGCGTGCAATCCATTGCGTCTCGATACTGGTGTCTGGTTGTGCATGCGGTCGAGGATGGCTGCAGCCTGCGCGGTATCACCAAACGTATTATAGACTCCGAGCGCACGATACGACTCTCGATCGAGCCGGATGAAGCCAGGACCAGAGATGGGATACAGCGTCCCATTCGGCTCAACGCCCCAACGACGCCCGCCGACTTCGAAGGTATCTCCCGACCGCGCGGCGCGACGACTCAGGATCGCCTCCACATCAGTGTCGATATCGACCCATGGCTCGATGACCGTGTTCCGCTCACGCACGTACGAGTTCTGGCGGACTTGACGAATGAAGTGTCGCGAAGCCGGTCCCCTCCGCGGTTCGATCGGCTGACCACCCATGATCGGGAGCCTCATCCGGACACCCGTCGCACGTTAACCATTGGCCGTCAGGGCATCGGCCTCTTGCTTGGGGGTGAGCGTGCCGGGCGGGGCTCCTGCCTCAACGGAAGGCGGTGGGGTGGTCGATTCCTCGGCATCGCGGCGGATCGCGAGCCGGCTGGTCGTCCACTTGCCCTGCCGGTAGCGCCAGATGTTGAGCACCATCAGGATCGCGTTGTCGGTCGCCATCGCCAGGTAGACGCCGGCCAGGCCGAGATCGAGCGTGATCGCGAAGACATACGCCAGCGGGATTCGGAAGACCCACATCGAGATACCGGTCGAGAACATCGGGAAGCGCGTGTCTCCGCCGCCGCGTAGCGCGCCGGCCAGGACGAAGCCGATCGCCTGGAACGGTTGGGCGAAGGCGATCACCCGCAACGCCGCGACGCCCGCGTCAATGATCTCCTGACGATTGGCATCATCGGGCGCCGAGAACTCCATGATCGGACCAGCGAAGACGAAGAACGCCACGCCCATCAGCGACATCCAGACGACGCAGGCGCGGGTCGCCGTCAGCGTCGCAGCCCTGGCACGGGCTGGGTTGTTGGCTCCAAGTGACTGGCCTACGAGCGTCGTTGCCGCCATTGAAAAGCCGAAACCGGGGAACATCGACAGGAAGACAGCCTGCTGGGCAATGTTGTGGCCAGCCGCAACGGCCGTCCCAAGCATGAAGACAACGACGACGAACAGGATCTGACCGCCACCACGCAGCAGCGATTCGCCCATGGCCGGGATACTGATATCGGCCAGCCGCTTCAGAAAGCCGATGTCTGGTCGCCAGCCATCGCGACCGGCGATGCTGACACCGTTCTTGCCACGAACGAGGATCAAGGCCAGGACCGCGAAGCCGACGAAACGCGAGATGTTCTGGGCAATCGCCGCGCCATCCAGGCCCAGTTCTGGCATACCGAGCGTGCCAAAGATCAGCGGCCAGGCGACGGCAACGTTGATGACATTGATGCCGAGCGTGACGAGCATTGGCGTCCGGGTATCTCCAACGCCACGCATCACACCGCCAAGAACGAACATGAGCGCCATGAAGACGTAGCCGATAGCCGAAATCTGCTGGAAGCGTGTTCCCTGAGCGATGACATCGCTGTCGGCGCCCATCCAGCGCAGCATCGGTTCCGCGAACACAAAGACGATGATCGCGATGATGCTGGAGAGGAAGACCGTCGCGACCGTCGCCTGCTTGGCTGCGACGCCAATCGAATCGTGCTGGCGGGCGCCATATGCGTGCGCGACGATGACGGTCGCCCCCATCGAGAGCGCGAAGAAGGACGAGATGAACAGCATCTGGAGTTGCTGCGAGGCGCCGACAGCCGCGACCTCAGACGAGCCGAGCTGGCTCACCATGAAGATCGTGATGACACCGAGGACGCTCTGGAGCAGGTTCTCGAGAATGGCCGGCCAGGCCATCCGCAGGACATCGCGTCGGATCTCACCCTGATCGACGGCGCCGTCAGAGATAGAAACGCCGGTGTTATCGGCACCGGCCATTGCGGGTTGCTGCCCAGCCACGATTGTCTATGTCTCCGCGCACCGGACGTACGTTCGCGCCAGCGCGATCTGGTGAACTGACGGTTCTATAACCTTCGAAGGGTATCAGCAGATGGTCATACGGTCAAACGTGCGGGATTACGTGGCAACGTGTCACCGACGCCTGGAATGGCGAGCAAGGCGAGATCGAACCAGGATACGCTGAAGACGGCGATGACCGACCGATCCTTGCGCAATTGTTGGACTGCTGCGGCCCTCGGATCAGGATTCGGGAAACCGATCATTCCGGCTATACTCTCAGCAGATTCGACTGCACCCAACGGAGCCATATCGCTGTCAACAGTAGACTCCTGACTGCGCTGGTCCTGCGCATCCCGTACGGAGATGTCATGTGACGCGCTCCACCGCTTCCCAGCAGCGGACCGCCACTCCTGGTCGGGCGCTCGCGCGAACGAAGCCTCCTCCGCGCGCAACTCAGCGCGGCGCTCGCCGGGCAGGGTGGCCTCGTCATCCTCAGCGGCGAGGCCGGCATCGGGAAGACCACGCTCGCCGAGGATGCCTGCCAGGAAGCGAGCGCTGCCGGCGCACTCGTGCTGGCCGGCCATTGCTACGACCGCACCGAAACCCCGCCCTATGGGCCGTGGGTCGAGATCCTCGAGTCAGTTCCGCGGGCTTGCCCGATCGCTCCCGAGCCTGCGCGCCATCGCGGAACCGAACATTACCCGCAGCCCCAGTCAGGCCGCGCTCTTCGGCGAGGTGCGCGCATTTCTCGCGGTCTGCGCGGCGCGCGGCCGCTGGTGATCCTCCTGGATGACGTGCACTGGGCGGATACCGCGAGCCTCGATCTCCTGCGCTTCGTCGCGCGCCAGCTCGCGTCAGCGCCGATCCTGCTGCTGATCACCTACCGCAGCGACGAGGTGACCCGCGAGCATCCGCTCTATCGGCTCGTGCCGCTGCTCGTTCGGGAAGCCCTGGCGGTACGCATCGATCTATCGCCGCTGAGGCGACGACGACGTCCGCACCCTGATCGATCACGCCTATCAGTTGCCGGCCGACGACACGAGCCGCCTTGTCGGCCTATCTCCAGGCACGCGCCGAGGGCAATCCGTTCTTCCTCGGCGAATTGCTGCGGTCGCTGGAAGGGACGGACCTGCTGCCGAGGCGGCAGGGGGCTGGACGCTCGGCGCCCGCGCCCATGCCGAGGTCCCCCTGCTGCTGCGGCAAGTGATCGACGCACGCCTGGCGCGGCTCGGCGCGGATGCGGATGCCCTCCTCACCGTCGCCGCCGTCATCGGCCAGGTCGTGCCGCTCGCGTTGTGGGCCGCGGTGGGCGAGACGACGGAGGAATCGTTACTCCCACTCGTCGAGCGAGCCGTTGAGGCCCGCGTCATCGTCGCCGCGCCGGATGGCCTGACCGTGCGCTTTGCCCACGCGCTGATCCGCGAGGCGCTGTACGAGGGCGTCCTGCCGCCCCGGCGGCGCGTCTGGCACCGTCAGATCGCTGAGGCGCTGCTCGCTCAGGGTACGGCTCCGGACCCGGACGCGGTCGCCTACCACTTGAGCCAGGCGAGTGACCCACGCGCGGTCGTCTGGCTGACGCGCGCGGGAGAGCGGGCCCAGCGGGCGTTCGCCTGGCGGACAGCGACGCTGCGCTTCGAGGCAGCGCTCGCCCTCCTGGAAGGCGACGACAGCGCCTTGAACGAGCGCGGCTGGCTGCGCTTTCGCCTCGCGCTGTTGCGCCGTTTCGCGAATCCCGGCGCCGAGATTGCCTCCCTGGAGGAGGCGGAGCGCCTGGGGCAGGCGACGGGCGATCGGGCGCTGGTGGCCTACGCGCGCTTCCATCAGGGAATGCTCCACTGCCAGGGCGCGGATTTCCGGCGGGGGATCGCCGCCGAGGAAGCGGGCATCGCCATGCTCGACGCGCTGTCCCCAGCGGATCGCGCCCGCCTGGCAGCCCTTGATACGACCAGCGACCCATTGGACGCGCAGAACGGACGCGGCGAACTGACCCTCGCGATGGCGGAAAACTGGCGCCTGGCGCAGGCGCGCACGCTCGGTGAGCACATCATCAGCCTGCCCCCGAGCAGACCCGCGGCTCGCGCGGCGATGCCTATTACGGCCTGGGATACGTCTATGCCGCCCTCGGGCAACCGGAAGCGGCGCGGAGGGCCTTCACCCACGCCCGTGAGATCTTCCGCGCCAATGACTACCGCAGCATGGTGACGGCATCGCTCTTCGACGAATTGATGGTCGTGATCCTCCCCTACTGGATCGATCAGCCGCATGAGCGGCAGCGGGTGGAGGCAGAGCTCTCGGCGTCGTTCGCCGCCCTGGACGATGTCTTCGACGAGCGCTCAGCTCGCAGCGCCAGGGTGTTGTCACGCGCGCTGGACGGGGCATGGGCCGAGGCCTTCGCCATGTTCGATCAGAGCAGCATACGCTTCATGCGGCTCGCGACAGCGTCCCTGTTGGCCCCGCTCGCGCGCCATCAAGGCAACGCCGCGCTGGCCTGGTCGCTGATACGTGAGGGGCTTACCTGCCGGCCCGGAAACTGCTCCCGAAGATTCCGCGGGAAAGATACTGCCGCTGCGCACGCTTGGCGTCATGCTGGCGCTTGACGCGGCTGACCACGACGCGGCCCGGCGCTGGCTCGCTGCTCTCGACCGCTGGCTGGACTGGAGTGGCAGCGTCCTCGGACAGGCCGACGCGCATCTCTGCTGGGCGGCCTACCATCGGGCGCTGGGCGAACACGCGCAGGCGCGGGCGCGGGCGGTCAACGCGCTCGCCAGTGGCCGGCACGCCCCGCCAACCGCTGACGCTGCTGGCCGCACACCGCCTGCTCGGTGAACTCGATCTCGCGGCGGGGCGACTGGCCGACGCCGAGACCCAGTTGGCAGCGGCGCTGGCGCTGGCCGACGCCTGCGGCGCACGCCACGAGCGGGCGCTGACCCTCCTCGCGCTGGCAGACCTGCTCCGCGTGCGCGGCGATCTCGCCGGCGGCGCGGGCGCACCTCGACAGCGTGCGCGCCCTCTGCTCCCCGATGGGGGCCGCGCGGACCCTGTCCCAGGCGGACGCGCTCGACGCGCTCCTGCTTGCCCCATCGGCTGACCGCCCGACGGCCCTGCCCGCCGGTCTGACCGTGCGGGAGGCCGAGGTCCTGCGGCTCCTGGCAACGGGCCTGGCGAATGCGGAGATCGCTCGGCACCTCAGCATCAGCCCGCGCACCGTAGACGCGCACCTCACGACCATCTACGGCAAGCTCGGCGTCACCACGCGGGGGGCGGCGATCCGCTTCGCCCTCGATCACGACCTCGACTAGCCGGGCTCTCCCGACCTCGGTAGTTCTACCTACGTCCTGCCACCTGGAACTCGTCGCGCGAATTAGCGTTTCCTCCGATGCGCTGCGATCCAATCCACACTACTGTCTGAGTGACGCATCAGGGCGGAACAGTGTCCCACATCGAACTCACGTGAGCCGATCCGGCGCGTGCGGGGACGATCTGCATCCAGTCCGTTGGTGTACGGATGATTCGCAACGCATCACACAGTAAGGAGCGGCAGATGCGCGCACTGGTCGTAGCACGGCAGAAGACCCCGCCGTCCGATGGAGATGATGCCGGTCCTCATTGACGGATTCAATCAATGGCGAGATCAGTATCGCCATCAGATGGATCACTTCTCATTCTTTGCGGGCGGCACCGGGGGTTGTGGGATCGTCACCGTCGACAACGAGATGGAACTTCACAAGCTGGTGGCATCGTGGCCGCTCACGCTGTATAGCGACATGCTGGTAGAAGTCCTGGTCGATGGTGATGAGGCCCTCCAGTTCCTGACCGAGAGCGTCCAATCGCAGACAGCTCAGATCACATAGCTGCCGACCGTCGAGTTGACAGCCTGATGAACCTGAACTCTATCGCCGCCCAGGCGGGTGTGGATGCCGTGCAGGCGGAAGGAGTTTGATCGATGGCACTCCTCGCCGTCCAGCACACGGTCCGCGATTACGCAGCCTGGCAAGCCGTCTACGACACCCTGGGCGAAGTCGAGTGCGACTGGGGCGTCACGACAGCCTCGGTGCATCAGCTTGCGGAAGTCCCGAACAGGGTGCTGGTGCTGCGTCATTTCGCCACGATCGCTCAGGCGCAGGGCTTCCTGACCAGCCTTGAGGTCCAGGCCGCGATGGAGCGCGCCGGGGTGGAGGGAGAACCCCGGATCGAGATTTACGCCTAGCAGCCTGGCCGTATGCCGGCGCACCACGAAGGAGGTAACCGCGAACGTTGGGACTGTGGAGAAGATTCGTCCAGGTATCCGCCCCTTCGGAGGATTGGTATGAATCGCTGTCTGGTGAGAGATTGGAAGGACATCGATGCCGCGCTATCTGACGATCTCGACGTTGACGCTGGCCCCGGGCCAACGGCCATTCGCCGAAGGGATTGCCGACCAGGGGATCGCCTTCGTGCAGCAGCAGCCGGGCTTCCAACAAAACATCTACCTCATCGACGAGTCGAAAGATCTGTACGGCGCGGTCGGCGTTTGGGATTCGCGCGAGGACGCCGAGGCGGCTGACAAGGTCCTGAGCCCCGGATTCGTCGAGGCATTCGGCGAGCATCTCAAGGGGCAGATCACGACCAACTTCTACGAGATCTATGAGCCGAACACAAGGAGGTAACCATGTCTGTTGAAAACGTACGCCAGGCATCCGATCGATTCTATGCAGCGCTCAATCGAGGATTGACGGGGGACGCGAGCGAGATGTTCGACATCTGCTCCCACGCCGATGATGTCACGACCATGCACCCACTGGGCGGGCGGCAGAGCGGTTGGCCCGAGGTGCGCGCGAGCTGGGAGATGGCAGTCAGCGCCATCAGCGGCGGGTCGGTGGAAGTGAGCGATCTTCAGATCACCATGCTGGCGGATGATGCCGCCTACACGATCGGGACGGAGAACGCTTCGGCGACCATTGGTGGAACGCCAGTGACCTTCTCAGCGCGCTGCACCAACGTCTACCGCCGCGAGGATGGCGTCTGGAAGCTGGTTCATCACCACGTGGATCTCCTGCCGGACGCGGCGGCGGCATTCCAGCAGGCGCTCGCGCAGGCCAACTGAGTCACTTCACACGCATGGGCGACGTTGGGGAACGGGACGGGCGGTACTGGCCGCCCGCCTGACCTCTATTCCGAAGGGAATGTGTCATGTCTGTCGAAGAGAACAAGGCCGTGGTCCGTCGGTTTAATGCGGGGGTCCAGCAGTTCTTCCAGACCGGGGACCTGAGCGGGTTGGATGAGATCTGCGCGCCGGACTTCGTCCATCATGGTCCGGGGATTCCGCCCGACCTGGAGGGCTTCAAGCAGATGGTTCCCGTGTTCCGCTCCGCCTTCTCCGATGTCGAGGTCGATATCGATGACCTGATTGCCGAAGGGGATCGCGTCGTCGACCGGATCACCGTGCGCGGTACGCACTCGGGCGACTTCATGGGAATCCCGCCCAGCGGCATACGATGGGAGATGCAGGAGATCCACATTGCCCGCATCGTCGACGGCAAGATCGCAGAGCGCTGGACGATGTTCGACATGGCCGGCCTGCTGCAGCAGCTCGGCGGCATTCCCGCAGAGCCAGCGACTGCGTAAGCAGACCGGCACTTCCTGGTTGCCGCGAGGTCACTCCACCGCAAAGGAGAGATCACCGATGACGACTGGCATCACTCAGAATCGAACCAGTGCAGATCTCGCAGAGGACGCAGTGCGCGTAGCCACGGCCGACGCCGGCACGATTCGGCTCACCGCTTCGGACGACGAGATGGCGGCGGAATTGCTCGCGCGGGCGTTTCACACCGACCCGATGATCATCTACCTCGCTCCCGACGAATCCTCGCGTGGCCGGCGATTGCAGCCGTTTTTCGCTGCCACCATCCGCTACTGTCGTCGCTACGGCATCGCGGAGATGACGTCGACCAGGGACGCAGTCACGTTGTGGATCAAGCCTGGCTTTACGACGTCACGATGGGCCGCATGTTGCGCACAGGCACGGTGCTCGCGCCGCGAAAGCTCGGCTTGTCCGGCATGGCCCGCTTCAATGCCCTCGATTCCTATGGCGACAAGCTGCACAAGCAGGCAATCTCCGGCGATCACTGGTATCTCCTGACCATCGGCGTCGAGCCTGACCGCCAGCGCGCAGGCATTGGCGGTCGATTACTCTCCGCCGGTCTGCAGCGTGCGGACGCTGACGGCTTGCCGTGTTACCTGGAACCGTCAATCTGGACAACCTGCCGTTCTATCGGCGACATGGCTTCGAGGTCGTCGCCGATGGGCAGGTACCTAAGAGCGAGTTGCATGTCTGGGCAATGGTGCGTCGCTAGCGAGCGTTCCTGCCCGCCAGTTCGAACTCCATCCTCTCGATACACAATCGGTCACTCGGAGGATACCTGACGGCCCTGACATACCGGCAGGAATACGAAGTCGCGCGCGACGCATTCGATAGTGTCGATCATGGCACTGTCTCATACGACCTCAGCCTTCGATGCTGCTGACAGCATCTGTCCACTGCGACACCACGTTGCTGTGAGCAGCACAGGCTTTGGTTCTTCGAACACCTCAGACCTGATATCGCATCCCCCTGCACCTGTCCAAAGGTACAGCCCCAATCCGTCCTTTGGGCCACTTCGTTTCAGCCGCAAGTCGCTGTAATGCGCAAACGTGAATCGATACGATTGTAGGCGCTGGTTGTGACCAGGTGTCCACGCGCGTTCGGGGAAATGCGCTGGACAACCCTCCTGGAGCGCCAGTTGGGGACCGCGATCAATGGGGATCGCGGGAACGGATAGAAAAGGATGGATAGACTGCATGTCAGCCACGACCCAGCAGCCTTCTTCGAAGACCGTCGCGGGCGGCGCGACGCCGCCGAGTGACCAGATCATCGCAGCCACCAACGTCGTCAAGACCTACAACACCGGCAAGATCACCGTCAACGCGTTGCGCGGCGTCAACTTCTCGGTCGAACGCGGGTGACATGGTCGCCATCATGGGTCCCTCCGGCTGCGGCAAGACCACCCTCCTCAACTGCCTCTCCGGCCTCGACACCATCAACGACGGCCAGATCCTGATCGACGGCACCGACCTGGCCGTCCTGCCCGACAACGCCCGGACCGAGTACCGCGCCCAGAACATGGGCTTCGTCTTCCAGTTCTACAACCTGCTCCCGGTCCTCTCGGCCGTCGAGAACGTCGAGTTGCCACTCCTGGTCTCGGGCGTCAAGCCGAAGACCGCGCGGGAACGCTCGATGGCGATCCTGGAGCGGGTCGGGTTGCGGGAGTGGGCGCATCACAAGCCGGCCGAGCTCTCGGGTGGGCAGCGGCAGCGGGTGACGATCGCGCGGGCGCTGGTGAATGAGCCGGCGATTGTCTGGGCGGACGAGCCGACGGGGGATCTGGACTCGGAGACGGCCGACGACATCATGGGCTTGATGCGCGAGTTGAACCAGACCCATCAGCAGACGTTCGTGATCGTGACCCACGATCCGCGGATCGGGGCGATGACCAACCGCATCATCCGCATGAAGGACGGCCTGATCGAGTCATCCGAAGCGACCAACGGTGGGGGACACTAGCTGTCAGCACGTCAGGGCATCAGCCAGTCAGCATGTCAGCCAAGCGTTCGGCAGTGACTGGTTCAGCCTGTTCGCGACCGACCGATCGACTGACAAACTGACCATCTGACAGACTGACACACTAACCAGGAGGACCGATGGACAATATCTTTGGATTGTCAATGACGACAATCCTGATCGTGACGCTGAGCATCATGACGTTGTGCCTGTTGACGACGGTGTTCATCGCGCTGCGCAACCGGGTCATCTTCAAGATGGCGATCCGCAACATCCCGCGCCGCAAGGCGCAGACGGTGCTGATCATGGTCGGGCTGATGCTCTCGACGCTGATCATCGCCGCCTCGCTGACGACCGGCGACACGATCGACTACTCGATCAAACGCGCGTCCTATGAGGGGCTGGGCGAGGTCGATGAGTCAATCGCCTTTGTCGGCAATACCGGAGCCGAGGGGCAGATCTCCGTTAACAACATTCCGATTCCTGCCTCGATCGCTGACGATCTCGAAGCGGCGCTGGCCGATAATCCCGACATCGAAGGGGTGATGCCGGTTCTGTCGGTCGCAGTCCCGGTTGTCAACACGGACGCACAGCTGTCCGAGCCATCCGCGATTCTGTCGGGTGTCGATCCAGCCCGGATGGACAGCTTCGGTGGCTTTTCCACTCCAGACGGTCAGTCTCTCGATCTGGCGTCGATGCCGGAAGGCACCGTCATCATCTCGGAGGATCTCGCCGGCAACACGAACTCGCAGGTGGGTGACAACCTGACGTTCTACTTCAACAATGAGCCATACCAGGTCACCGTCGGTGGCATCGCGACGGGCTCGATCCTGTCCGGAGCCGATGTGTCGGGTGAAACCAGCGAGTTGCTTGGCATCGCGGCGCCGATCTCGTTCGTCCAGGAACTGACCGGGCTGGAAGGTCAGGCGCGCTTTATCGCGATCTCGAACACAGGCGGCATTGAGAGCGGCGTGAATCTGACCGATGACGTCGTCCCGGCGCTGCGTGAGGCGCTTGACCGCATCGAGGGCGGCGACCAGCTCGGCGTGAACCCGGTCAAGCAGGACGCCGTCGAGGGCGCCGAACTCTTCAGCGCGATCTTCATGAGCCTGTTCATCGTCCTCGGCCTATTCTCGGCTGCTGCCGGGATCCTGCTTATCTTCCTGATCTTCATGATGCTGGCGGCCGAGCGGCGCTCCGAGATGGGGATGGCCCGCGCGGTTGGCATGAAGCGCAGCCACCTCGTCCAGCAGTTCATTGCCGAAGGCACCGCGTATGATCTCGGCGCAGCGCTGATCGGCGCGGCCGCCGGTGTCCTGACCGCATTCGTGATCGCGATTGTCATGGGCGAGCTGATCGGTGAGTTCGTCAGTATTACGCCGCACGCAACCTTCCGATCGCTGGTCGTGGCTTACTCGCTCGGCGTGACGGTGACGTTCCTGACGATCATCTTTGCCTCGGTCCGTTCCAGCCGGCTCAACATCGTCGCCGCCATCCGTGACCTGCCGGACAACTCCTCGCCGGAAACGCACAGACGGCCACGCTGGAGCTGGTGGACCAAGCTGCCGCGCTTCGCCGGCATCGTCAGCGCGATCTTCTGGCTGCCGATCGAGTTCATCTGGAACGTACTGCTGATCCCGGTCAAGCTGGTCGTCTGGCTGCTGCGGACACTGGCCCACTATGTTGGCTGGGGCGTCCCGATCTCGCTGTTCGGCGTGTTGCTGCTGCTCCAGGGGCTTGGCTCCGAGAGTATCTTCTGGTTCTCGACCGGCCTGACCTTGCTGTCGCTCGGTCTGTCGCTCTTCCTCTCGCGCTACCTGCCGAAGCGACCGGTCTACACCTTCTTCTCGGCATTCATGCTGCTCTTCTGGCTGCTGCCGACCGATGCGCTGAACGCCATCCTGCCGGAACTCGGCACGGGTGGCTTTGAGATGTTCTTCGTCTCCGGCCTCTCGATGGTGACGTTCTCAACACTGATCATCATGTGGAACGCGGAAGTCATCGTCGGCGCCGTCAGCCTGATTGGGCGGCTGGCAACGCGCTGGATCCCGGCACTCAAGACAGCGGTCGCCTAC
This sequence comes from uncultured Chloroflexia bacterium, assembly GCA_963763325.1. GTDB lineage: Bacteria > Chloroflexota > Chloroflexia > Thermomicrobiales > CFX8 > JBBECJ01. Next base: position 555,417 of record CAVXOL010000001.1, on the reverse strand, counting down.
CCGCTGGCATCCAAGGGCCGGACCGGTCTGACGATTGCAATGTTCGCGATGGTGATCTTCTCGCTGGTCACGCTGACCACGATCAACAAGAACTTCATCGAACTCTTTTCGACTGAAGAGGCCGACGCAGGCTGGGATATCCGGGTTGAGACCAACCAGTCCAACCCGATTGACGACCTCCAGGCATCGCTCGAAGGAAGTGAGGTCAATGTCGACGAGTTCGAGGCTGTAGGGCGGATCGACGGGATCTCGTACTCCAATACTCGCGTGCGCAACCCTGGCGAAGATGAGTGGGGGTTCTACAACATTGGTGGAATGGACCTCGGCTACCTTGAGAGTGCCGAGATCCCGCTCGAGGCCCGTGCTCCGGGTTACGAGAGCGATGAGGCGGTCTGGGAGGCGCTTCGTTCCGGTGAGCCGGTCGCGGTCGCCGATAGCTTCATCTTCACCAACGACGAATTCGGCGGAGACCCGGATGGCTACGCCGCCCCGAAGGAAGCCGACATCATTGATGGGGTTATCCCGGCTATCCCAATCGAAGTCCAGAGCGATCGCAGCGGCAACACCCAGACGGTGACGATCATCGGCATTGTCGATGCCAACGTCAGCACGCTGTTTGGCATCTACATGCCGGAACCGATCTTTACCGAGGTGTTTGGCACGCCGGACTTCAGCAACCTGTTCGTCAGGCTCAATAACCACCCGGCGCCGAACGCCGAGGAGGTCGCCAAGCAGATCGAGTCGGCGCTGCTGACGCAGGGCGTCCAGGCCGAGTCCATCCAGACGGAGATCGAAGAGACCGTCGAGTTCCAGACAGGCTTCTTCCAGCTCCTGCAAGGCTTCATGGGCCTTGGTCTGCTGACCGGTATTGCCGCACTGGGGGTCATCTCGTTCCGCTCAGTCGTCGAGCGGCGGCAGCAGATCGGCATGTTGCGGGCGATCGGGTATCAGCGCAATATGGTCGCGCTCTCGTTCATGCTGGAATCACTGGTCATCGCCATTCTCGGCGTCGTCAGTGGGACGATCCTGGCGTTGATCCTGTCGTACAACCTGATCAACTCCGAGGACTTCCAGGAAGGCGCTGAGTTCAGCGGCTTCGTGATCCCGTGGGGAACGGTCCTGTTCTTCATCGGTGCATCGATCGTTGCGGCGGCCTTCATGACGTGGATTCCTGCCCGCAAGGCAGCGTCGGTTCCGATCGCTGAAGCGTTGCGCTACGAGTAGCGTGTAGCGGTCAGCTATCAGCTTTCAGCAGTCAGCCACGAGGCGGGTATGATGCCCGCCTCGTGACGTTTTCATTGGAGGTGCATGGTGGCGTTCTATCCTTATGATCTTCCAGTTCCGACGGAATGGAGAACCGCTGACCTCTGGTTGCGCGTCCTGCGGCCGGATGTCACCGAACTCGACTACGCAGCGCTGATGGAGAGCCGAGAACGCCTTCGGCTCTGGAGTGACTCGACCTGGCCTGCTGACGACTTCACGCTCGATGAGAACCGGCAGGACCTGATCGAGCACGAGCGCGAGTGGGAAGCACGCGAGGCGTTCGCGTATACAGTGCTGAACACCGACGGAACGCGCTGCGAAGGCTGCGTCTACATCAATCCATTCGCAACCGCGATGCTCCGGCGTGGGTACGATCCACGCGGGACCGGCGTCGCGTTTGATGATGACACGGCCGTCGTCTCGTTCTGGGTTCGTGACAGTGCACTGGCAACAGATCTCGACCGACAACTGCTCGATGGGCTACGCGAGTGGTTGCGCGACGAGTGGCAGTTCCCGCAGACCTCCTTCCGCATCAACGATCATCAGCAGCACGATCGGGAGCTGTTCGCTGCTGCCGGCCTTGTCCAACGGGCGTCTCACCCGACGAAGTCATCCGCGTTGATGTGGCACCTCTATACCAAGCCGTAGGATGATCGGCAGTGCGACGCACTCCGGAGGTGTGTCAATGGCGCGATGTTTCACGTGGAACATCGCGGTGGAGTGAACATCCCCGGCACCTGACGTTTCACGTGAAACATCGCCCCCAACGCACCTAACGATCTGCTGAGCAAACACCCACGTACCTGAAAACGCCGCACGCACTCGTACTAACGGACCAGTTTGGGTAGACTCGACAGGACGCTACTAACCGCAACCTTCAGCGAAACGACGACCGACACCATGCACCGCCGCAAGTTGCACATCCTGAGCTTCCTCACGCGGCTGATCGCCAGCACAGCGATCGTGCCGGCGATTCTGGCTGGTAGTCTATTGTCGTTCCCAACCACCTGCACATGCGGTACCGACCGCCCGCACGAGCACTCAATCTTCGAGATGCCCGGCCATTATCACGGCGACCAACGCACGACAACCGGAAGTCCGGACTTGGAGTACAACCGAGCCGGGACGGATGGCGTCGTCATCCAGAGTCCGGCAGGAGCAAGTTCCCCAACGATCGGAGTCATCAACGCGGCAGCCGAGGACATCCAGTCCCTCCCGATCGCATCAGTCCCAACAACCGCGCTGATCATGCCCGCTGGCATGGGATCGACTCCCGACGTACCGCCGCCTCGCGCCTGACACCATGCACATTACCAAACCACTAACGTCCACCTGGCGAAGGATCAGCGTGGACCGTGCATGTGACATGAAGGGCGAATATCACGATGAACGCAACCATCACCCGATCCTTGCTGGCAGTCGCACTGTCAGTGATGCTGCTGCTTGGCCTGGCAGCGACTGCCAGCGCCCACGAACACCGCGAAGTTGGCGAGTATGAATTCACTGTTGGATTCAGCGTAGAGCCAGCACTCGTCAACGAGCCAAACGGGCTCTCGCTGGATGTCCAGCTAGGTCATGGCGACGATGGTACGCCGGTTGAGGGACTACAGGAAACGTTGGACGCTGAAATCACCTTCGCTGGCGAGACACAGGACCTTGAGCTACGTGCCAGCTTTGGCGAGCCGGGCTCCTACACTGCCGATGTGTTCCCAACCGCCGAAGGCGCCTACACCTTCCGCATCTTCGGCACAATCGAGGGCGAGGACATTGACGAATCGTTCACGAGCGGCCCGGAAACTTTCTCGGAAGTTGAATCCATCAGCGCCATTGCGTTCCCGCCCGTAGAAACCGGTGAAGAAGGCGACGGTAGCAGTGCTGTAAGCGAAGCGCAGGACACTGCTGATAGTGCCCAAACGCTGGCGATCATCGGTATCGTCGCTGGACTCGTTGGGCTGGCTGCCGGCGTGACCGGAGCAATGATGGCAAAGAATGCCCGCTCGGCGCGCACCACCACCGACCACGGCAACTCCCGAAGCAGGCGACTAGCGGGTTGCTGATGGAACTACTCAACACTCGTCCAATTACTGGAGGGTGGCGCAGACGCGCCGCCCTCCTGATCCCGCTGCTCGTCATCGTGCTCGGAGTGATGGCGATGCTGCCAGAGCGGGTCGACGCACACGCGTTTCTCGAACGCAGCGACCCGTCGGAGAATCGCGTCCTGCCGGAAGCACCGGCCGAGGTCAGTCTGATCTTCACCGAGCCGCTCGAGCCAGACTTCTCCAGTGCCGAACTCTACGATGCTACCGGAGCCGTGATCCCAACTGAACCAAGCCGGATCGGTGAGGCGAATCAGTTGATGCTGACGCTTCCGACGGACCTTCCGAACGGCACTTATACCGTTCAGTGGCGCAACGTTTCGTCAGTGGATGGTCACCCGCAACAAGGATTCGTCCCATTCACGATCGGAAGTCAGGCCGATGTCGTGACGCCCAGCCCGCCGCAGGCCACCAACTTCTCTGAGCCTCCAACCTGGCTGTCCGCGACCGGACGCTGGCTCTCGCTCCTCGGGCTGACCGGCGCGGCCGGCGCGGTCGTCTGCTGGCTCTGGGTCATCCGTGTCGCCCGTGACCCACTCGATGACGACGGCTATGACCGCGTCCAGGCACGTGTCTCGACACTGATCCTCGCATCGGTCGGTGTTGGCATCCTCGGTAGCCTGATCGCACTCGCAGTCCAGGCGCAGGACACCGGTGACGGCCTCTCGGTTGGAACGATCCTCGATGTCCTGATCGACACGCGCTATGGCCACCTCTGGGCAGCCCGTGTCGTCCTGCTGCTTGGACTGGCCGCCGTTGCTGCATCCGACGCGCTCTGGGACGAGCCGCCGTCAATGTCGACCGTAGTCCTCGCGCTGGGGCTGGCGGCTGGTGCGATGCTTCCCTACGCGCTCAACAGCCACGCCGCGGCCCAGCCAATCGGCGCCGACGCCGCCGTCGCCGCCGACTGGCTCCATCTGGCCGCATCCAGTGTCTGGATCGGTGGTCTGCTGGCGATGCTGGTAACGCTCATCCTCGGGACGCGCGGCGCACCCCAGGAGCAGCGCCGCCAGGTCTTCGCGACGGCAGTCTCACGCTTCACGACCCTGGCACTCGTCAGCGTCATCATCCTCTCACTGACCGGCTTCTACTCGGCGTGGCTCCAGGTCGGCAACCTGATTGCCCTGCGCGAGACCAGCTACGGCCAGACGCTGATCGTCAAGCTGCTGCTGCTGGTGCCGCTGCTGATCCTTGGCGCGCTGAACATGCGCGTCATCGGCCCACGGCTGATCTCAGCTGCACGATCTGGTATTCACTTCAGCCGGACTGTCGCTGCCGAGGCTGTCCTTGGCGTCGCAATCCTCCTGATCGTCGGGCTGTTGACCAGCCTGCCAACGGCGCGCGACACGATTACCGAGGATGCCGAGAACACGATCTTTCGCTTCATCGAGAACGACATCTACGCCATCCTCTACATCACACCCGGCTCAGCCGGCTTCAATCGCTACACAGCAGACATCACGATCGACGGGTTGGAGAGTCCGTCCGATGCCCAACTGCTGTTGCGTTTTGAGAAAGCAGGAGATGTCGAAGGGATCCGCGAGGTTCCGCTCGAATACCGCTTCGGCAACCGGTTCGAGGCGTCACGGCCAGGACCTGAGCGTCGCCGGCGACTGGAACCTGGAGTTCATCGTCCGCCGCGATGGAGAGGCCGATGCCCGCTTCCAGGAGGAGATCAACGTCCCGCAATCGCCACCCGCCGACCGAGTACCCGGCCAACCGCCGCGCTTCGTCGGGACGACATCGGCAGCGGCTGTCCTCTTCGGTGGGCTGGCGATCGTCGCGATCGTCGGATCGCTACGGGCTCCCGGCGTCTGGCAGGACCGGATCATCGGGACCGGCATCGGCTCAGCCTTGCTGCTGGCAGGAGGACTGATCCTGCTCGTGAACCTGGATGACCCGACCCCAACGGCGCTGGCCGCCAACCCGATTCCACTGACCGAGGACTCGATCGTCGCCGGCCGGGATGTGTACGTGGCGAACTGCGCCACCTGTCACGGTCAGGAGGGCGAAGGCGACGGGCCGGCGGCAGCCAACCTCGAACCGCAACCAGCTAACCTGACAGAACCACACGTCGCAGTCCACACCGACGGCGACCTCCACTGGTGGATCACCAACGGCATCCAGCCAGCGATGCCCGCCTTCGGTGAGGAACTGACACAGGACGAGATCTGGAACGTGATCAATTACGTCCGCACGCTGGGCGAGCCCGCGTCAGCCGGCAGCGACTAATCGAAGTCGCGGGAATCGAGCGACCAGACTGGTCGCTCGATTCCCGCCGCTAGTCGCCGTCGGCCGCTTCTACCGAACTGGGAACAGATGTATCGGAATCATCAGAAGGTGACATAACGTGCACTGAGTCGTCATCATCACTGCCAGAGTGGTTGGTGAGGTAGTACGTCATCGACTGCATGGCACTGGTTGGGTCAACCTCACGCACCCAGACACCGTCCGGGACACGCAGGATAACCGGCGCGTAGTTGAGGATGGCCGTGACGCCTCCAGCAACCAGCGCGTCGGTGACCTCCTGGGCAGCGGATGCCGGGACGGCGACGATCCCGAGCCGGATGCCCTGCTCGCGGACAATGCGCGAGATCTCCGTGTCGGAAAGGACGCAGGCACCCTCTTCGCTGATCGCGCCGATGTGCTTGGGGTTGCGATCGAAGATGGCGCTGATACGGAATGACGATTTATCGAAGCCCTTGTAGGCAGCAATTGCCTGCCCAAGATGTCCGTATCCGATGAGCGCCACATCCCACTGGCGGTCGAGGTTCAGGATGCGCTCGATCTCGGCAACCAGTGTTGCGACATCATAGCCCTTGCCCTGCTTGCCGAACTTGCCGAAGTAGGAGAGGTCGCGCCGAATCTGGGCGGCGGTCACACCGATCTGATCTGCCAGGTCGTCGGACGACACGGTCGCGATGCCGGTCGCCTCGATCGCCTTCAGGGTGCGGACGTAGATCGGCAAGCGACGGATGACGATATCAGGAATATCGTGCTCGCCAGCGTCGATACCTATCGATGCGTCGTGGGGAACTCGTCCATTGTGCGCCATCGGTCTCTACCTGTTACATATTGGTACGACGTTGCTCGCGACGTCGTTACTGAGTATTCATCACAATCGGTGCCGTGGCGCCGGACCGTTCCGGTCATGCAGGCTGCCAGGCAGGGCGATTCGCACGCCTGGCCAGTTGGGGTCAGATGTGCCGGGCCGAAGAGAAGATGCAAAATGCTACCATCCGCGTCCTATCGCTTTCAATGATTTGCCCGTTGGCGACAGACATTGCCGGTTAGCTCGACCCTCCGTAACCCCTCGATCGTGAACGGGGTCCCTGTGCAAGGTGCGAGAACACGCTCCGGACAATTACAGCAGTTCTCGCTGCAGGCTTTCGATCTCAGACTCGAACTCAGCGAGGAGATTCGCTCGCTCAGCTTCGTGCAGGAATGCGGCCCTGACGGCGTTGAGGTTCAGATCGATCAGATCGTCGAGCGTGAACTGGCAGTGCTCGGCCAGCGCCAGATACTCACCCGTCAACGTCGCGCCGAACATCGGCGGATCGTCGGTGTTGACCGTTAGCGTCACTCCGGCATCGTAGAGGGCGCGGAAGGGATGCTCGGAATAGGACGGCGCGACACCGAGGCAGATGTTGCTGGTCGGTGACACCTCCAGAACGATGCTACGCTCGACCAGATGACGCACCAGCGCCGGATCGTGGATGCTGTTGACGCCGTGTCCGATTCGTTCAGAACCGGCTTCGAGCGCGTCCCAGACGCTCTCGGGGCCAACTGTCTCACCGGCATGCAGGCTGATACGAACACCGCTCTCGCGAGCGTACCGGATCGCGGCCTCGTGCGGCTTCGCCGGAAAGCCAACTTCCTGGCCTCCCAGACCAAGCCCAACCAGGCCGTCGCCCTGGTTCTCCGCCGTCCATCGCGCGAGCGCCATGACGTGCTCGACCGGGCGACTGCGGACGGCATCGAGGATGAACTGCATTCGGACGCCAAGATCGGCCAGTGCTCGCCGCGCACCTGCACGGCAGCCGGCGATGACGACATCCGGTGTGGCGCTATTGCGCGGATCGATCAGCGAGGCCGGCGCGATCGTCACTTCGAGGTAGCGGATGTTCTGCCGCCGCGCCTCCTCGGCCAGCTCGTAGGTCACACGGTCGTAGTCGTCTACAGCCAGCAGGCAGTTGCAGATCGCGACATAGACCTCGATGAAGTGTGGGAAGTCACGAAACCGGAACCACTCACGCGCGCTGTCCGCATCGGAAAATGGGTAGGCAACGTTGTGCACGCGCCCGAGGTCGAGCAGCGTCTCCGGACGGACGCTTCCCTCCAGATGCACATGCAACTCTGCCTTCGGCATTCGCCGGATCAGTTCCTGCTCGGTCTCGTTCAGCAAGGTCGTCCTCAGCTATCAGCTATCAGCACTCAGCACTCAGGCAGGCAGGCAGGCAGTCCGGGAATTGTTCGGTGGTGACCGCTTACCGACTGCATGTGCCACGCTCGTACTCGGTACTCGGCACTCGCCGGACTCAGACCTCATCCTCCCCGCTGGCCATCTCGCGCAGCCAGGTAGGGAGGGTGTCTTCACCGAGAATGCGGTTGAGGACGCGCAACTCAGCCAGCCGTGGCCCCTGACCGGCCAACAGCTCCTCGCGCTCGATCTCGGCGTCGTCGGCCAGACCGGCGTCATCTTCCATCTGCGCGATCAGCCGGTCGCGCCAGGCACGAACGTCGGCGTCCGAGAGCGGAGCCGTCCCTTCCGGCTCAAGCGTGCCTGAGGCCCACTGCCGGCTGACGAGGATGCCAAGCGGCGTCATCTGCCAGCGAAAGCCGGATTCGTCGCGCTCGAGCAGGTCACGCTCGGCCAGTTCGCGGATATGGCGCATCAGGATTGCCGTCTCGAGCGGCGTGCCGGTGATGCGCTGGTGTAACAGCCCAGCGACCTGGGCGATCGACATCTCCTCCAGTGGCCGCTCGGACTGGGCCAGCGCGACCATGACTGCAACTCTGGCCGGTTCGCTGGCGATGTAGCCGACCGATTCCATCCATGATGCCATCCGCGTCTCACTCCCCCCGGTTGCCTGACGTTGACGCCATTGCGTGGCTTCATATCCTACCGAGCCGCATGCCATAGCGGTAGGCATCGTGGACCAATCGTCCCGATTGACTCCGATACCGAGACGATCTGCTAACCAGATTCCGTACTTTCGGGCATAGGACTTCCGGCCACGACTGGCGCATAATGCGAGACATAGGTTGTACAGCCACGAGACTGGGTTGCATTGCAACACCGAGTGACTCGACCCAGGGGGTCTATTGGCATTGCAGCGGCCACCAGAGGCCATATCCGCGGACGATTCCCTGCTGACGCTGGCCGAGGCCGCCGACTACATCGGCTTAAGCCAGGCCGCGCTTGAGGGTGCACTCCATCGCGGCGAACTGCAGTCGGTCCCTGACGCAGGCAAGATGCTCTTCCCCGTTCACGATCTCGACGCATTCCTCGACAACCAGCGGGCGCGGGCAGTCATCACCGGCAAGCTGACGATGTCGCTGCCGATGCAGATCGATGTGCCGAAGCTGCTACGGGCGATGGTTACGCTACCGGACGAGCGCCAGGCAGCCGAAGCGCTCGCGAACGAGGTAACCGCGCTGGCCGGAGCCTGCTGCAAGGCGACCGCCGTCCTCCGGCTCGATGATGCCACCGCATGCGTCCGGTTGCTGGCGCTGAGTGACTTCCCCGGACGACAGCGCATCACGGCGGCAACATCCTCGCATGGCAATGGGATCGAGGCAGACCTTCTCAGCCTGCCGGAGACGTTGCAACAGGCACTTGGCGATCTTGGCGGCCAGTATGAGACGACTGATATCCAGACGCTGCTGGAACCGGTCATGGGTGCTGAATGGGGCAAACTGGCCGGATCGCTGAACCTGAGGGCGGCACTCCTCTATCCGCTGCTGCGAATCGGCGACGCGCGCTGGGTCGTTGTGCTGCTGATCGACACCGCCCCGTCCGATGTCGACCAGAGCCGGCGCGATGCGGTCGAAGCGTTGGGTGTCCAGGCCAGCGTCGCCCTCGAAGCAGTCCGCCTGCGTGACGATGTCCTGCACCGCGCGACACGGGCCGAGGCGCTCTACAGCACAGCCCGAATGCTGGCTCGTTCGGAGGATTTCAGCACCCTGCTGGAGCGGATCTCCTCGCTGGCGAGCCGGCTGCTGGCCAGCGACGCTGGAGCCGTTCTGATCTACCACCCCGAGCAGGAGTCGTTCACGCCCGGTGCATCGACCGGGCTCGACGACGGCGCGATCGGCTACACGGCTAACCTCTCGGCAACCTACCTGATTGGCCGGGTCGCAGGGATGTCCGGCCCGCTCCAGGTCAACGACGCCTCGCAGACGACGACGCTTGCCCTGCCGAGGCTGAGCGGTGGGCGGCGGACGATGGCGGCCATCTGCGCGCCAATCATTCACGGTGGCACGATGCTCGGTGCGATCGAGATCTACTCTGCTACGCCTCGCACCTTCTCAGACGATGACACCGGCCTCCTGAGCGCTTTCTCGCATCAGGCTGCTATCGCGCTCAACAATGTCCATACGCAGGAGGTCCGCCGGCGGGCGCTGATGGGGGCTGTCGAGGCACTGGCCAGCGCGAACGAGGCCCGCGACGGCTATACCGGCCAGCACTGCAAGCGGCTGGCCCAACTGGCGATGCTGATCGCCCGCGCGCGCGGCTTCTCCGAAGAGGAAGTCGAGCGGATCGGCCTCGGCGCCGCTCTTCACGACATCGGCAAGATCGCCGTCCCTGACGCAATCCTGCGCAAGCCAGGGCCACTGACTGACGAGGAGCGTACGATCGTCCAGCTTCACCCGGCGACGGGCGAAGAGATCGTCGGCCGTGTTCCGGAACTGCAAGATGTCGCACAGATGATCGGCGCCCATCAGGAACGCTGGGACGGCAGAGGCTATCCCAACCAGATCGCTGGACTGGACATTCCACTTGGAGCGAGAATCATCGCTGTCGTCGATACCTATGCGGCGCTGGTAGAGGATCGACCGTACCGATCGGGAGCGTCGCACGCAGAGGCACTGGCCGAAATCGTCGCCAGTAGTGGCACGCAATTCGACCCGGAGATTGTCAACACCTTCGTCGAGGTCCAGGAATCGGTCTTCCGGTTGATGGACGACACTGACTCGCTGATCAGGAGCGGCGTCTGGCTGAGTCCGCAACTTCCGGCGATCCAAGCGCCAACCGGTGTGGCATCGCCCGGTACCAGTTACCTGCCGGCCCATCGCTGGCAGATGCATCGCGCCAGCGAGCTGGTCGCGCTCAACGACATCATCCGCACGATCGCCTCTACTCGTGACCTGAGCCGGATGTACGATCTGGTGTATCGCAAGCTGAGCGATCTGATCGACGTGGACGCGATGCTGGTTCTATTGACCGGTGACCGTCCCGCCGGCGTTCGTCAGCAGCCGGATCTGCGGCGGACGCCGTTCTTCCCGGTGATCGGCAACCCTGCCGAAGAGGGGATTGTCGCCTCGGTCGCGAGCGTGAAGCGTCCGCTCTGGATCGACGACTATCACGAGTTCGCCCGCGAACGTCAGATTGACATACCGTCGCTCGACGATGCGCAGATCCCGGTTCCGCGTTCGGCAATCACCGCGCCGATTGTCATCGACGACGAGTTTCTGGGCCTGCTGACCGTCCAGGCGCTCCACCCCAATGCATATGACAAGCGCCACGTCGGACTCATCCAGGATATCGCGCTTCATATTGGCATCGCATTGCGCAATAGCACCGATGTTGGACGCTTGGGCGAACAGCCAATGCAGGTGTCGATTACGCATGATTTCATCGCAGAGCTTGAGACCCTCCCTGGCACTGTGGACGCGGCACGGGTGTTCGCGCAGCGAGTGCGTGAGTCGGTTCCCTATGATGGCTGCATTGTCTTCCTCCTCGAGCAGGGAGAGTTAGGGGCGGCCGCGGTCGAGGGCTACTACAGCCTGCCGGAGCGACGCGCATACAAAACCTACCGGATGCCGCGTGGCGTCGGAATCATCTGGTCATCGATTGAAGACGGCCGATCGGTCGTCGTTCCGAACCTGGCCAATGATGACCGCGGAGCCGTTCTGCTCCGCCCGCCAGTCCCCGGCGAGTCGGCGCTGGTCGTCCCGCTGACGTCCGACGGCACGACGATTGGGGTTATCTTCGTCACGCGGCTGACCGGCGCATTCGACCAGAGTGAAGAACAACGGCTGGCGCGGATCGCCCAGGCGGCAGCGCGCGTGCTGCACGGATTCCAGCAACGCGACCATGAGCAGCAGCGGGTCAGGGACTTAGCCAGGCTGAATGTCGCGATCGGCCAGGTCAGCATGGCGCCAACACGCGAAGCAATACTCGACGCGCTCGTCTCGTCGCTGACTGAGCAACTCAAATACCGAATGGTCAGCGTCTACCTGAGAGACAGCGACACGCTCGCCCTCCATACCCAGGCCGGCTACAACTGCGTCATCGACCGCATCCCGCTCGACCAGGGCGTCCTGGCGCGCAGTGTCCGAACCGGCAGCGCGATCCTGATCGAAGATGTAACGCAGGACGCGACATTCCTCGGCGCAGTTCCGGGCATCGTCTCGGAGATCGCCGTACCGATCGTCGTCGATGATGAAGTGATCGGCGGGCTGAACGTCGAATCCGGCCGCGATCGCAACCTGAGTAGCTGGGATCTGGCGCTGATCGAGTTGTTGGTCCAACAGACAGGGGCCGCGCTCGGCAGACTGGGCCGCTATGCACCAGCCAGTGGTTACCTGCTGACTACTGAACCGGAGATGATTGACCAGACAACGTCGTTGGCAACCCAGGCAGCGATGATGGCGACGCTTGAAGCAGAGGTCAGCCAATTCCATGCAGGCGGCAAGCCGCTGGCGCTGCTGTTCATCGACCTCGACCACTTCAAGCTGGCCAACGACGCCTACGGCCACCGCTTTGGCGACGAGCTGATGGGTTGGCTGGGTGAGTTCCTGCCGGAATCGTTACCATCCCAGGCACAGATCGCCCGCTACGCCGGCGATGCATTCGTCGTCACATTGCCCGGCACGTCTACCGACGACGCCTGCACGATCGCCGAGGGCCTGCGGGCGGCGATGGCCGAGCGCACCTTCGATACCTCGCTCGGTCACACGGTCCTGCTCTCGATCAGCGTCGGTGTGGCGGGCATGGAGCAGGACAGCATCCGCTTCGCAAACGCCGACGAACTGTTGCACGCAGCCGACCGCGCCATGTACGCCGCCAAGCTCGAAGGCCGCAACCGCGTCATCCGCTGGTCGCCGGACCTTGCCGCAACGGCCGCCGTGCTACGCTGAGTGGCGAGTGCCAAGTATCATCGATCTCCCTGCGGCTCAGGAGAGACGCCAGTCTACTTTGCACTATGACCGGCTGATGATTGACAGGCTGACGGCTCATAGCTGATGGCTGACCGCTGAATGCTGACCTGGGCGCTTTGCCAGATCGTAATCCGGCTGGTGCGGTTGCAGGTGACCGGGCGAGAGCATCTCCCGCCGGCCGGCACTCGCCCGGTCGTTGTCGCCTGCAACCACATCGGATGGATCGACCCGTTTGCGATCATCGCCGCGCTCGGGCCGCGACGGCCGGTCGTCTTCCTGGCAGCCCGTGAGCATGTCGAGAAGCGGCGGCTGCTGGATTGGCTGCTGGGCCGGCTGGGTGTCGTCATCAAGGTCGAGCGGACCTCACTTCGCCAGCGCGATGTTCTGCGTGCGGCTGAATCGACGCTGTGGGGCGGCGCAAGCATCGCGCTCTTCCCCGAAGGGCGCATCAACGTCGCTACCGAGACCGGCCAGGTGCTGCTGCCGTTCGAGCCGGGCGCAGCCGTCATCGCCCGGCGCGGCGGCGTCCAGATCCTGCCAATGGCTATCGCCGGCACCGACGACCTCTACTTCGGCCGCCGCGTCACAATCGCGATCGGAGCGCCAGTCACCCCCGGCGCCAGCCACCGCACCGACGACGACACGATGGACCTGATCCGCCAGACAATCCTCACCATCCGCCCACCATCCCCACCACACAGCCGCTGGAGGATTGGGACATGGTTGGGGCGGCTGGCGTGACGAGGGATTCAGGGATTAAAAATATCCCTACGTCCATCCCCACGCTTCCGCTCCCGGAACTGCTGGACCTTGGCACGGTTGCCGCAGGACTGCATCGAGCACCAGCGGCGTGACTGGTTGCGCGAGGTGTCGTAGAAGAGCCAGCCGCAATCGTCGGCCGCGCATTCGCGCAGGCGGCGCTGGTCGCCGGTCAGTAATAGATCGACAGCCGATCTGACGAGCGGCCAGAGCGGTCGGTCAAGCGCGTCGTCATCTTCCCAGCCCCAATCGAGCCCCTCGGAGGTCTGGATGATCTTCCCGCGCGACATCGCCCGCTGGTGGAACGCGTTCAGCGCATCCAGGTCAGCGACCTGTGGCTCATCCCCGGCAGCGACAGAGGAAAAGACGCCAAAGATCGCTTCTCGCAGCTTCCGCGCGCGGTGCAGTTGCCGTTCGGCAGGTTCGGGCAACTGAGCTGCCGCTGCCGCCAGCCGGTCAGCCGTCGGCTGATCGAGCGTGCCGGCCAGGACGCTGAAGACGAGCAGATCGAGATAGTCGCGCAGATGATCCTTCGGCTGCGGATCGTAGCGACCATCCAGCGTATTGGCGAAATCGAGCGCGACGATCCCGGCATCGAGATCGAACTCGTGCGTGTGCGTGTCGACGTGGGTTGAGGTGGACACCATCAGATACCCCACTTCCTGCTGGCTGGTAACTGGTTACTATGTCTTGACAGGTTACAGTATCCGGCGTATACTGTAACCAGCAAGGTAACTATAGGAAGTTACCGCTGTTCCGTCAAGTCGTCGCCCCGCCAGCCACGAGTGACGACCGGAAAGGACCACCAGATGCTGACGCTACATCCCGACACCGCCGTTGACCTGATCGTCCGCACGCAGCGTGAATGGCGCGGAGAGACCAATCGCCGCGCACGCCGCCCGATCCGCCGCTAACGCGCAACTGGTCCGCCGTCCGGAAATCTCCACCAGAAGGAGCAGACGATGCTGAACCATCCCGAGATCATGTGGCGTTATGCCGATGCCCTCAGTCGCCAGGCCGAACTGGATGGCCGCACCTGTTTCAAGCCACCCGTCCTGAGCGCGCTCTCGACCCCGCGCGCAACCCGACGCTATCGTCGCATCCTCGGCTTCCGCTAGGGTGAACATCGACAACACGAGGGAACAGGCGATGCCAGCGACGTTGAGCCCCGAAGTCCGCGCGCTACTGGAAGCGCCCAACTACGCGCACCTCGCAACGGTGGCGCGCGACGGCTCACCGCGCAGCGTCGCAGTCTGGGTCGGCCTGGAGGGCGACCACATCCTGATCGGCGCTGGCCACGACTCGATGAAAGCCCGCACGACCCGCCGCGATCCACGCGTCGCGATCTCGATCACCGACCGTGAGAACCCCTACAGGACGGCGATGATCCTGGGCCGTGTCGTCGAGCAACGCAACGACGAGGACGGCACCGTGATGAACTCCATCGCGCACAAGTACACCGGCCAGCCCTACCCTTGGAACGGCCCCGGCCGCCGCGTCCTCGTCATCGAGCCGGAACGGACGCTCTACCACGACCTGCCGTTCTCACACCAGCCAGCCTGAGCGCACCCACCGAACTCCAACCGCATACCCCCATCCTCACACCCCATGCCCAGACCGTCGCAGCACTCGCGAAGGGCTGACGCGTCCATGCATGCCAACATCCAGAGCCGCCCAATCCGAGAAGACCGGACTGGTGGCTCTGGGAAGTGATGCCTTGCCGTGGATAATGAACCATGAGGCTGTGGATCGCATAGAGGAAGACCTGACACGTTTGGGAGTTTGAGATCTATGACGTTGGAATCGAGCGAACGATGGGACCAGTTCATTCATTTCGCGGGCAAGATGCTGGCACACCCCGAGTGGGATGCGACCGAGCGCGATTACAAGCTGGACATTGCTGCTCACGTTGCGCGCGCACGTCAGGCGTTCTTGTCCGGTTCCGACGAGTGGCAAGCACACCTCAAACGTGCATTCAGCTCGCAGAGCAACGTCGTGAACTGGCGGGTAGCCGATCCTTTCTGGTCGTGGCAGAAGTCGGACCCCGATGCCGCTAGGAATGCCCTGACGGCCATCTGGGGAGATGAGTCCGAAGACCGAGTCGAAGCGTTTCTCTCTCATTTGCCGTCATCAGTGTTATCCGGTCCAAGCGCGAGGCTATCGATCACCTCGCAGTTGCTCGGAGGGATCGATCCAACTGAATACACATGGTTTCGGACCCGACCATTCAACAACGCCTACAATCTCATGAAGTACCCATACCCTGCACCGAATGCTTCCGACGCCGACATCTACCATCACTCGCTCGACTTCCTTGATCGGATAGTCGACGAAGCCCATAAACGAGGACTGGAACTGCGTGACCGGCTGGAAGCGCAGGGAATCGTCTGGTTCATGAACGGTGATGGGTGGTTCTTCAACGAAGAAGATAAGGCGGCTTTCCTTGCGTTCCGGGGCATAGCTCCGTTACCGCAGCCAGCTGCCTCAGAGGCGAGCGCCATTCACGAGCCGAAGGTCTCGCACGCACCCGTGGCCCGCGACCTCAACGACCTTGCGGATCGGCTGCTGCTCGATCCCGGCTACCTGCGCGATGTCCAACGGCTGCTTGAGGACAAGCGGCAGGTGATCTTCTATGGTCCCCCTGGGACGGGCAAGACGTACGTGGCGCGGGAACTGGCGAAGTTCTTCGCGGGTGATCCGGAGCGGGATGACGAGGCGGGGTCACATCGGCTGGTGCAATTCCATCCGTCGTATGCGTATGAGGACTTCGTTGAGGGGTACCGGCCGACATCCGAAGGAACATTCGCGCTGCGCTCGGGGCCGCTGAAGCGGATCGCGGAGGCGGCGGCGGGCGAGCCGGAGAGCATCCACGTCCTCGTCATCGACGAGATCAATCGCGGCAACGTCGCGAAGGTGTTTGGCGAACTGTATTTCCTGCTGGAGTACCGCGACGAAGCAATCGACTTGCAGTACTCGGAGACGCCGTTCCGGTTGCCGGGAAATCTCTGGATCATCGGTACGATGAACACGGCAGACC
The DNA here is from genome assembly GCA_963763325.1 of uncultured Chloroflexia bacterium. Classification (GTDB taxonomy): domain Bacteria; phylum Chloroflexota; class Chloroflexia; order Thermomicrobiales; family CFX8; genus JBBECJ01. The sequence goes on along the minus strand of CAVXOL010000001.1, from coordinate 538,875 downwards.
GCTCGATCGCGCTGATCGACGCGGCCTTGCGGCGGCGCTTCCACTTCGTGCCGTTCTTCCCTGACCAACCGCCGGTGGCAGGGCTGCTACGGCGCTGGCTGGCGCGGCACAAGCCGGGGATGGGGTGGGTGGCCGACAGGGTCGATGCCGCCAACGAGCTGCTCGGCGACCGGCACGCCGCGATCGGGCCGAGCCACTTCATGCGATCCAACCTGGACGACGAGTGGGTCGAGCGCATCTGGGAGTTCTCGATCCTGCCGTATGTCGCCGAGCACCTGTTCGGCGAAGAAGAGCGGCTGGACGAGTTCCGGCTCGACCGGCTGGCGCGCCGCACCATCCCATTGGACGACGACGATGCGCCTGCTGACGCTTCGTGAGTACCAGCCGTCGCCGGCGATCCTGCTGAGCGCGACCGAGCGGGACGACCTGCGGCGGCTGGCGCCGTCGATCGACATCACGCCGACGATCGGGGCCGAGGGCTGCTACGACCTGCGGCCCGGCTCGGAGGTCGGCGCACTCAACCTCGGGACACTCAGCATCGAGATTCGGCCAAAGCTGCCGATCGACCGGCTGCTCTTCCTGCTCTCCTACGCGATGGAACGGGGGAGGTGGCGTGATGTACCGTTCGACTACGCCGAGCGCCGCTCGCTGCTGGAAGCGATCGTGCCGGGCTTCGTCGCGCAGGTCCGCCGGGCGCTGGCACGCGGCGTCCTTCAGGGCTACCGGGTCGAGGAAGAGGCGCTGCCGACGATTCGCGGGCGAGTGCGCTTCGACGACCAGATCCGCAAACGCCACGGCCGCTTCCCGCCGGCCGAGGTGCGCTACGACGACTTCACCGAGGACATTGAGGAGAACCGGCTGCTGAAAGCCGCCATCGCGCGGCTTGGCCGACTCCGGCTGCGCTCCGTCACGTCACGCCGCTCACTGCGCGCGTTCGACGAGACTCTCGCCGCCGTCCGGCTGGTCGAGTACGACCCGCGACGGCTGCCGGAGATCACCTGGACGCGGCTCAACAGCCGCTACCGCCCGGCCGTCGAGCTGGCGCGGCTGATCCTGCGCTCAACCTCGTTCGACCTGGCCCATGGCGGCGTCCGGTCGAGCGCGTTCCTGATCGACATTAACCAGGTCTTCGAGGACTTCGTCGTCACCGCCCTCCGCGAGGAGTTGCGGCTCTCCGAACGCGCCTTCCCGCAGGGCAATCACGGCCACTGGCTGCGGCTCGATCAGGCCGCAATGGTCCGCCTCAAACCGGACATCTCATGGTGGGAAGGCGCACGCTGCCGCTTCGTGGGTGACATAAAGTACAAGCGCGTCAACGTCGCCGGAATCCTCCACCCCGACCTCTACCAACTACTCGCCTACACGATCGCCGCCGACTTACCGGGAGGACTGCTGATCTATGCCGCTGGCGAAGGCGATCCTGCCCTTCATGAAGTCGTCAACGTCGGCAAGCACCTTGAGGTCGTCACCCTCAACCTGGCCGGAACGCCGGAAGAGGTGCTTGCGCAGGTGGGGGAGGTGGCGGGGCGGGTGAGGGCTCTACGCGTTTACCACCGCATCACGCATGATCTCGACCGTCCGCTCGATGTCGGCGCGTGACACGTCCAGATGCGTGACGGCGCGCATGCGAGGGCCGTTGCCGCCGCCCATTCGTGCGCCGCGGCTCGTGATAGCCGCGTTGACCTCGCCGCCGGTCCGGCCGGTTTCAGAGACATCGAAGTGGACGATGTTGGTCTCGATGTCGTCGACGTTGATCTGGATGCCGGGGATCTCGGCCAGCCCCTGCGCCAGCAGCTTGGCGTTGGCGTGGTCGTCGGCCATCCGCTCGACGTTGTGGCGCAGGGCGTAGACGCCGGCCGCCGCGATGATGCCGGCCTGACGCATCGCACCGCCGTAGAGGTGCTTGTAGCCGCCGGGCCAGTTCCATGTCCTCGCGTGTCCCGGCCAGGACGCCGCCGATCGGGCAGCCGAGCCCCTTCGAGAGATCGACCCAGGCCGTGTCCATCTCGGCCACGAAGTCGCTGGCCGGAATGCCGCTGGCGACGACGGCGTTCATCAGCCGCGCGCCGTCCATGTGTGTCTTCAGCCCGTGCTCGTGGGCGACGGCAGCGATCTCGCGGATCGTCTCCAGCGGCCAGACCTTGCCGGTCCCGCCGTTGGTCGTGTTCTCGATCGAGACCAGCCGCGAGCGGGCCGAGTGCGGGTTGTCGGGGCTGATCGCGCCGCGCACCTGCTCGGCGGTGAACAGCCCGCGCGCGCCCTCCAGCAGCCGCGACGAGACACCGGCCAGCGCGGCCGGGCCACCACCCTCGCTGGTATACGGGTGGGCGTCGCGATGCAGGATCATCTCGTCGCCCATTCGCGTGTGGACCTTGATCGCGATCGCGTTGCACATCGTCCCGGACGGCAGGAAGAGCGCCTCCTCCTTGCCGAACAGGTCGGCGACCATCTCCTGCAACAGATTGACGGTCGGGTCCTCGCGACGCTGCTCGTCGCCGACCTCCGCCTCGGCCATGAAGGCCCGCATCTCCCGCGACGGCTTCGTCGCCGTGTCGCTCGACAGGTCGATCAATCGGTCTGGCATCGTTGTTCCTCCCCATAGTGCGTTGTTCGGGAATCGAAATCGGGCTGGCATCGGAGCCTTTCCTCGATTCCCGATTCCCGACTCCCGATTCCCGTGCTCCGCCACTTATACTACGTTGCCCGCGACGCAGGGGAAGAGCGATCGTGGCTTTGGGGAGTAGGAGTCACGCGTGCAGTCGCAGGGGGTTGAGGCGGTCGAGGGTGTTGACCCGTCGTCGCTGGATGGTGTCAAGTCTGGCTGGCGGGGTGGGCTGCTTGGGAAGATCCCCGGCATCGGCAGCGACCTCGGGCTGGGGCACAACAACCTCGTCATCTTCTGGGCGATGCTGCTCAACGAGGCGTCGTTCGGCTTCTACCAGACGTTGATACCGCTGTATATCAAGTCGCTCGGCGCAAGCCCCGGCATCGTTGGACTGGTGATCGGCATCAGTGGTCTGACGCGGCTGATCTTTCTCGCACCCGGTGGCTGGGCAGCCGACCGGATCCCGATCCGCAAGCTGATCGTGACCGGCCGCTCGTTGAGTGTGATCGGCATCCTGCTCTACGGTCTGGCGCCGACCTGGTGGGCACTCTTTCCAGCCATTCTGGTCATGTCGGCTGGCAACATCGTCTGGCCGGCGGTCTCGAAGGTGATTGCCGATTCGACCGACAATCGTGGCCGGACGCGTGCCTTCACGCTCATCTACACGGTCGGGCCAAGTATCGCGCTCCTGCTCTCGCCCAGTATCGGTGGCGTGATGGCCGACCAGATCAGCCTGCGCTCAATCTTCATCGTGGCAGCTATCGCGCAACTGGCATCGGTACTGCTCTTCGCGCGGCTGCGGCCAGTCGAACAAACCGGCGAGGAGCAGGTCGTGAGCGTCGGCTACCGGACCGTCTTGCGCTACAAGCCAGTCGTCGTCATCTGTGCCCTCTTTCTGGCGATGCTACTGGTACTGACGACTGGCTACACGCTGGTCCCGAACTACCTCGAAGACGAGCACGGAGTCGGGATCGGGACGATCGGCCAGTTCGGCTCGATCTTCGCCCTCGGCAGCATCCTGCTGGGTATCGTGATCGCGAAGGTCAAGCGCTTCGCGCCGCCGATGAACGCGCTGATCCTGACGACCGCCTTTGCGCCACTAGCCTTCCTGCTGCTGCTGTTCGGCACCAGCACCTGGGTCTTCGCGCTGGCGTTCCTCTTCCGTGGCGGCTACTTCGTCTCCTGGGGCCTCACCTACGCCATCCTCGGTGAGGTCTCGCCGGAGCGGCTGCGCTCGCGCTCGTTCGCGCTGGCCGAGGTCCTCGGCGGCTTCGGCTTCGGGATCGCCCCCTTCATCGCCGGAGCCCTCTACGAGATCGACCCAGCCCTGCCGCTCTACGCCGCACTGATCGCGATCGCTCCGCTGCTGGTCGGCATCCTCATTGCCCGCCGCTACGTGCATGGGCTGACGCCAGCGACCACGTGACGCGGCCGAATCGTATACTGGTTGCAGGATCACAACTGCAGGAATCGTGGAGTGACGTGGCCAGTTGTCTATCCAGACGCGCGCCTTCGCTGTCGTGTTCCGACTCGTACCGTCTTCCATCCCGCCTCAAGGTATTTAAGGCGTAAGACCGAAATCGGCATGGAGAGAGTGTTCTCAGAGGTGGCGACTCTCTCAGCCGTTGAGGAAGCGCACTACCTCCGGCATGTCATCGATTGGACGAGAGTTGCCAAACAGCACGACGATACTGAAGTATATATCCAGCCTGACAAACGCAATTTTAGCACGAGCATGGCCCTGTTCTGCTCGATATCAAGCTGGGCGTTCCACGGCTTTCATTCTTGCTCTCGGACGAATCCGGGACCAATTCTAGCGGACAGTGGCCGGATTCTCGAATTCTGATGTACACTATGGACATTGGACAACCGGATTTCGAACACCGATCAACCCAGTAGCGTACCGTCAGCAGTTACCGAGCGCATTGAGACGATGGGTTCACCGCACCAACGTGAACATCAACATCGATCATCAGCTACGAGTGTTCGGCAGCAGATATCGCTGACATGCGGACCTCTGCGCAATCCTTGAGGTAGCGTCAGTATCCGAGCGGCTATACGTGGGAATCGGAATGGCCGGCCGTTGCTGCGTTGCTTGATGTACTCAACTGTCGTCATCAACGCCGGAAAGCTAACGCATGATCAAGGTCGTGTCCTTGAAACGCTGCTGAGTCAGGCACGTGTCAGATTGCTCCGATGCTTACAATTAGCCGCGGCTTCAACATTCCAACTTGCGGCTAGTCATTGCCTTGGTACCAATCCCAGTCGACCGGACACGTTGCCCCCGGACGGTAGTAGCCGGCTTCCCACCACGTTGATTCGCCGCACCATCGACAGATGCGGTAGAACCGATGCCCGAGCACGCGATCGTCGAAGCGGTCGACAAGCTGGACCAGCCTCCAGCGAACGACTGCCATCCGGGTGAACCGCACACATCCTCCTCCATACCATTCGGCTCCGCGAGTGTATCAACGCGTTACGATCGCCGTGGTTGCACGGCAACCTGGTATCGCTTCAGCCAGAACCAGTCCCGACAACCTGGGGAATAGCTGGAATTCGCATCTGGCGTGCGACAATCGCGCGACACGCGTCATAGTTGCAACACGGAGGTGCGCAATGCTGCAGATCGTTGACGACAACGGGTTATCGGAACTGATCCAGTCGAACGAAGCCGAGCGCATCTGCACCGGCTTCGACTTCACCGAGGGGCCGGTCTGGATTCCGTGGGACGAGTGCCTGCTCTTCACCGACATCCCGCAGAGCCGAATCCACCGCTGGCGGCCCGGCTGGACTGAGGCCGAGGTCTACCGCGCCGACAGCGGGTTCGCGAACGGTCTGACGCTCGACCATGACGGCAACCTGCTGGCCTGCGAGCATTTCAATCGTCGCGTCTCGCGTTCGCCGTACAACGGCGAGGTCAGCAGCACGATTGACCGCTTCGAGAGCAAGCGCTTCAACTCACCGAACGACCTCGTCGTCGATCGCGACGGCACGATCTGGTTCACCGATCCCAATTACGGCCTGACGGCACCGCGGATGGGCGACTACGGCGCGCCACAGGAGATTCCATTCCAGGGGGTCTACCGCGTTACGTCGGACGGAACGATCTCGTGCGTAACAAACGAGTTCTCCCAGCCGAACGGCCTTACCCTCTCCCCCGACGAGTCGCTGCTCTATATCAACGACTCCCGCGACCGAATCATCCGCCGCTACTCTGTCCAGCCGGACGGCACACTCACCAACGGCGACCTGTTCGTCGACATGCGCGACGACCCGCGCCCCGGTGTCCCGGACGGCGCGAAAGTCGATCAGGACGGCCGGCTCTGGACGACCGGCGCTGGCGGCGTCTGGGTCATTGCCCCGGATGGCAGACGGCTCGGTGTCCTGCAGATCGACGAAGGGCCAGCCAACCTCTGCTTCGGTGGCCCCGACTTCATGACGCTCTACCTGACGGCGAAAACGAGTGTCTACCGCGTTGACACGCTGGTACGCGGCATCGGACCGGAATCACGCTGACGGTCTGCTTCACTCCAGCCAGCGTCTTCTCCAGCCGGCACGATCTCCTCTACGCTTGCCGTTGCCTGCTGATGCCGGCATCGCTGGCGTCCTCGGTGGCACCTGCGTGCTACGATCACGGCAGGAGTGGGGAGTGAGACGAACGTCGTGAATGCACGATCGGTCATCAACGCGGGGCGGATGAAGACCCGCGCGCGTGGCGTCTTTTTTGGCTGGTGGATCGTCGCGGCGTCGGCGGGAATCCAGTTGTTGCAGGCCGGGTTGATGATGCAGGCGTACGGGGCGTACGTGTCGGTGCTGCGCGCTGACTTTGGCTGGAGCACGACGCAGCTGGCCTTTGGCTACTCACTGCAGCCGATGCAGAACGGCCTGCTGGGGCCGGTCCAGGGCTGGATGATCGACCGCTGGGGGCCGAAGTGGGTCATGCGCGTGGGGACGCTGCTCTTCGGCGGCGGGTTCATCCTCTTCAGCCAGGTCGATTCGCTGGCCACGTTCTACTTGTCTTCGTGCTCATGGCGCTCGGCGCCAGCCTGGCCGGCTTCATGACGATCATGACGACGATCGTGCACTGGTTCGAGCGGCGGCGAGCGACGGCGATGAGCATCTCGCAGACCGGGATGAGCGTTGGCGGCATGCTGGTGCCGGTCGTCGCCTGGTCGCTGGTGACGTTCGGCTGGCGTGAGACAGCCTTCGCCTCCGGCGTGATCGTGCTCGTCGTGGCCCTGCCGCTGACACAGATCGTCCGCTCCGATCCGGAAGCGTACGGGCTGCTGCCCGATGGCGCATCACCGGACGATGTGCACCATCATGCGCCAAACGGCATCAGCGCGGCTCCGCGTCAGACGAACGGGTCGACTTCACACCGCGTCAGGCATTGCGCACACGGGCATTCTGGTTCATCGCCGTCGGCCATGCGCATGGCGCTGCTGGTTGTCTCGGCGGTGATGGTGCATCTGATCGTGCATCTGGAGGAGGGCGTGGACTTCTCACTCTCCCAGGCGGCGATGGTCGTGACGGCGATGACGCTGGTGACAGCGGTCGGCCAGGTGGCCGGCGGATTCCTGGGCGATCGCTTCGACAAGCGCAACATCGCAGCACTGGCGATGTTCGGACACTCGGCTCGGTCTGCTGGCGCTGGCCTGGGGTGCGCCGCTGCCCTGGGTGATCGTCTTCATCTTCGCCCACGGCACGGCCTGGGGCATGCGTGGCCCACTGATGCAGGCCATGCGCGCCGACTACTTCGGCCGGCGGAACTTCGGCACGATCATGGGCTTTTCGTCGATGGTCATCATGGTGGGAATGATCTCCGGCCCGCTGATCGCCGGGGTCATGGCCGACCACTTCGGCAACTACCAGTACGGCTTCACCGTCCTGGCGCCCTGGCAGCGCTCGGATCGATCTTCTTTATCTTTGCCACTCCACCGGCTCCGCCCGTGGCAACCACCGCATCCAGCCTGACAGCCTGATTCGCACGCAACCGGCTTCAGCACCCGACGGTCGACGAGGCCGCAGGCAGCCTCGGTTACTGGAGATCGGAACGGAGTCAGGACAACCGCCGTGACAGGATGTCGACCGCGTTACCCACACCATCCTCACTCCGAATTCGCTCTCCAAGCGTCCCGGCACGGCGATGGATGCCCGGCGAGGTGACGGCGCGGTTGATGGCAGCGGCGAGGCGTGACTCAGCGAGCTCTTTCTGGGGGATGGGGAGGCGGGCCGGCGCCGAGGTTGTGGACGACGCGACCCCAGAAGGGCTGATCGGCGAAATAGGGCAGCAGGATGCTGGGGCGGCCAGCACGTAAGCCGGCGCCCGTCGTCCCAGCCCCACCGTGATGAGCAACAGCAGCCATCCGGGGAAAGAGCCAGTCGTGCGGGATATCGTCGATGAGGCAAACATCATCCGGCAGGTCGATCCCGCCGAGGCCGGCCCAACCAGCCAGCAGGACACCGCGCTGGCCTGTCCGGCGCAGCGCGCCGAGCGCCAGCTCGTCAACGCCTCCGGATCGCGGCCGGTCATGCTGCCGAGGCCAATGTAGACCGGAGGCGGGCCATCGGCCAGGAATGCGTCGAGGGTCGGTGGCGGTTGCCAGCCATCTGGCCGGTCCAGGAACCAGTAGCCAGTGACGTGCACGTGCTCGCCCCAGTCGGGCGGCTTCGGGACAACCGAGGGGCTGTAGCCATGCAGGACAATCTCGCGTTGCCGCTCAATAGCCCGGTACGGCCCGCCGAATGGCAGCGGCGGCAGGCCAAGCGTCTCGACCCGCCAGCGATTCGTCACCCCACGGAACAACTGCCAGCCAAGCTGATTGCCGAGCCGGTAGCCGAGCGGGTTCGTGACCTCGGGTAGCGGGAGCGGTGGCACGATCGGGTTTGGGATGCGAGCGGTCCGGACTGCAGGAACCGGTGATGCCAGGATGGCTGGAATACCGGCTGCCTGAGCGTAATGCCAGGCGAAGATACCAAGCGGAGAGTAGACCACGACGTCGGACCCGTCGCAGGCACGCAGCGTCGCCGCCAGAATCGGTCCAGCAATGGCTCAACGAGTGGCTTCAGCCGGCCGACGAAGCCGAACGGGTTGTGGCCCGTTTCGAGCCAGACCTGCCCCAGCTCCCCCTCGAGCAGCTGGCGTGGGTCAAAGTCCAGATCTTCGAAGATCAGTCCACGCCCTTCAATGAACGCCTGGAACGGTGTCGGGGCCGCGACATGAACGTCATAGCCAGCCGCACGCAGCCCGACGCCGAGCGCGACGAACGGCTGGACGTCCCCGCGTGAGCCATTCGCGATAATCGTGATCCGCATGCTGCATCCCTCGTCAATCAGCGAGATCCAGCCGGCAGCGTTGCCGCTGGATCGATCGAGGATATGTCGCGGGATGCGTGCCGCCTACGTTTGTTATCCCGACAAGGGGGATCAGGCAGTCGAGCGCGTGGCGCGAAGGCCGTCGATCAGCGCACGCAACTCGCGTGCGCTGGTGTCCTTACGGATGCAGCCGTCAACCAGCCCGCCGAGCGCCTCACGATACTGGCCAGGGTAGACACAGAGCAGCACGATTGACGCATCCGGGACGCGCTCACGGAACGACGTCAGCGTCTCGATCAGTTCCAGCGCGACATCGCAGCTATCCGGCTGGTGAGCGCCGATGAAGATGACATCCGGAGTTAAAGCGGGCACAACATCCGGCAGCATGCCGAAGCCGACGACGTCGTACGAGCCATCGTCGAGCAGCTCGAAGGCGTCACCAGCGGTAACGGCTGTCTGGACGGTCGCGATGCCGGGCAGGTCGGCCAGGAGCGTCTCCAGCGCATCGGCGCAATCGGCGTCGTGTTCCACAATCAGAATGTTGGCAATGTCGCTCTCGTCAGACAGCGACGCGGCAAGGGAGACGCCGTTGTCGTCCCGGACCGCGGTTGTGCGGGTAGTAATCGTCAGGTCGCTCATCGGTCTGCTCATCTCCGTCACTGGTCCCGTGCTGACACCATCGTCGCCGTGGGTATTGCGTCGGTACGCCACACGTCATTGTGTGTGTCACAAGCATAGGCTGCGACTACCCACTCAACCACCGTTGAACGTTCGGTCTGCACGGCAGCACCACCGGCCACACCGACACTGGCCAGGTGGACAGGGTGAGGATGCGATGAAGGGCGGAGAAGCATCGGAATCGGCGATCGGAGCTGGCCCACAACGAGGCCAACTCCGATTCCCTGTCACCTGAAACCTGTTACCTCGGCCGGCGCGAGTGGAAGCTGGAAGGGGAACGTGAAAGCGGAACCGTGAGGCGGGGAAGACACCGCACCCTCAAATCCCGAGAACGCGATAGCCGCGCCCTCCCCTCACTTTCCCCTTTCAGCTTCCACCCACGCGCAGTGCGCTTTGGGCCACTACTTCGGCTTGTCACTCGATCCGAATCTGGAACACGCGCGACGGCGTCGTTAGAACCAGGCCGGTTGCATCCGGCGCGATGTCGAACACGGAGCAACGACTGACTTGCCCCCGCGGCAAGTTCCTGATCCATATCGAAACCGAAGTCATAGGTCAATGTCTCACGCGTTGGCGGCTCCGAGAGGAAGTAGCTCGTGTCGTTCACGTCGAGGACGACCAGGCCATCGAATGGGAAGGCGCGCGGCTGGCTGGCAGTGTCCCGATCGACATCCGCAGGTAGAGGAACACGCCGCTCGCCGTGCTGTCACCGACTGTCTGGTAGAGGTCGAAGCCAATGATCGTCAGCTTCCAGCCATCGGTCTCGATTGTGTCACCAATGGCTGGCTCCGGCGGCGGGATCGGCGTCGGGGTTTGGGCTGGTGTGCGGGTGACAGCCGGCGTCGCAGCCGTCTGGGTCGCCGTTCGCGTGGCGGTCGCAGCGCGCGTCGTCGTCGCGGTGGCGGCCTGCGCCTGCTGTCGTGGTGATGCCGTTACCTCCGGCGCGGCAGCAGCATCCGAGGTCGGCCCGTTGCTGGCCCGCTCGGCCTGCCCGTCACCACAGGCGCTCAGCAGCAGAGCTCCGCAGCGTGAGCAGCGAATGAACAGCCGCGTGGATTGCGCCCTGCGCAGCCGCCCGAGTATCCCCTGCCTGTTGGCACTGCTCGAGCGCCTATCACGTCGTGTCATCTTCGGACCGTCCCATCCCTGCACGAACGAGAATCGGCGTCCGAGAATGAAATCGGACACAATGTAGCGGTCAAACTGCTCGTACGCCAGCCGACTCCCGCTGTGACATACATGACAACTCTTGCTGAATCGCGAGAAGTTTCGTTCATGTCATACAGACAATACACCGCCAGCGATGACCCGTCAACCACGATCGGCGCGGCTGGACGCGGAAATCACGCGGCGATATCGCCTCGCGGCCTTCTCTAGTACTGACCCGGGATTTGTCTGAACTATCGACGATGCGGTGGTCCCGTCCCCGCGACTGTCGCGTCCAATGCTGGAGCGTACATCATTGGACGCCTGTACTGAACACTCTGCCGGATGTTTCCCCACGACCGTCGTGGCAAGAGCCGTCCCTGGTTCCAATCCTGCACTGACAGGATCGTTACACACCAGGCGGTTCGTGCTCGTTTGATGAAGTGTGCCGAAAGACTGCGATTCGCGCAAACTCGGCATCAACAGTAGGTGGTGCTCGTGTCGTCCTGAGCCGCAGCGAAGGACCTCTCCTCGTTAGCGGCCCGAATATCTAGGCGGGGAGGTCCTTCGCTGCGGCTGAGGACGACACGAGCTACGCGCCCATCGTGAAGACACGATCCGTCTCGAACAGATGCGAGAGCAACTCCGGATCGCCGTCGGTGATGAGGATCTCGTCCTGCAGGTGCCAGAAGCCGTCGAGGATGGGTTCCAGACAGACGACCATATTGGGTCGCAGCACGCGTGATTCGCCTGGCACCAGCATCGGCTCTTCCTGGTGCCACCAGACGCCGATCGAGTGACCTACCAGCCCAGATACCTTCGGAAAGCCCGCCTCGACGAAACGATCGCGGACGAACGCATAGACATCATGCGCCGCGACACCCGGCCGCAACATCGTTGCAATCGTCGCACGGTGGACATCGCGGACGAGCCCGTACATGCGCTCGTGTTCGGCGGAAGGCGCACCCATGACGGCCATTCGCGAGAGATTGGCGGCGTAACCCTCGACGTAACAGACATAGTCGGTCCGAACGGCGTCGCCGGTCTCAACCGGCACATCGCCCTCGCCGCCATAGGTCATCGGTGTCCTGCTTGATTGCAGCATCCCATGCGCGCTCTCGGCGCCGAGCCGCAGCATCGCGCCGACCATCCGTGCGTGCAACGTCCGCTCGGTGTCGCCAGGACGGGCGCTGCCGAATACTTCCAGATGCGCCTGATCCTGAATCAACGCCGCGCTGCGCAGTAGATCCAGTTCAGCCGGTGTCTTGATGTTGCGGACGGCTTCGAGCGCGTCGGTGCAGTCGACGAGTTCCGCCCCGGGCAAAGCCGCGACGAGATCATCCCACTGCTGGACACCGATCTCGCGCCGCTCGACGCCGATCCGTCCGGAAGCCAGCCCACGGTCAGCCAGAGCCTGGGCCGCGACCGCGAATGGCGACTGGCTGTACTCGGTGTAGGTACGGATATCCTCCAGCCAGGTCGTCCGCCGTGCCAGCCCGGCTGCGATGTTGGAAGCCACCAGCGCGCCGTCAGCATCGCGCGGCATGACCGCCAGCACGGCTCGGGGCGCGTGGGCGAAGTCCTGCAACCGGCCGAGCGTCCCCGGAAAGCGCATGCCGGCCAGGTAGGCGACATTCCGCCCCGAGCGGGCGATGATGGCATCCAGTCCAAGTTCGTCGTACACGCGCAGTAGCTCGGTTGCGTTGTAAAGTGGCTCCGGTCTACTGGTCACTGACATCTGCGTACCCTCCTCATCCCTCTCCCCAACATTGGCACAGGATAGCCGAAGTCGATGCACGGACTGAATGCCGCAGGCGATGCCATAATGCGTCGGACACGGAGGGACGTTGGATGGTGGTTGCGACGCCGGCGGCGAGTGCACGCTGGCAATTTGGGCTGGGACGCGAAAACGGGCTGATCTTCTGGGCACTGATCTTTCTGGAAGCAGCCTTTGGCTCATACTGGGCGCTCTGGCCAATCTGGATCGAGGAGCTCGACGCGCCCGTCACGCTGGTCGGCGCCTTGCTGGGCCTCGGCGGCATCCTGCGACTCTTCGCGCTGCTGCCGTCGGCCTGGCTCTCGCGCCGGTTCGGGCTCAAGCGCGTCATGATCACCGCCCGCGCGATCGCGACGATCGGCATCTTCAGCGCCGCACTGGCGCCAAGCTGGCCTTGGCTGCTGCCGGCCCTGCTGGGGATGGCCGTCGGCGATCTGGCCTTCCCGCTCGCATCGACCTTCGTCGCCCGTAATTCCGGTGAGAGGCGGGTGCGTGCCTTCGCGATCATCTTCACGATCGGGCCGTCGGTATCGCTGCTCGTGACACCGTTGCTGTCAGGCGTGCTGGTCGCGGCCTTCGGGCTACGGGCACCGTTCGTGACGGCCGCCGCTTTCTCGCTGATCTCGATCGTACTGATGGCTCGCCTGCGAACCATCCCATCACCTGACGACGATGGAGATGGGCATGTGGGCGGCTATCGCGGCCTGCTGCAAGTGCCGGGGCTGCCACTGCTGCTGGCGCTCCAGTTCCTGACCTTCTTCGCGATCGGGATGGGCACCTCTCTGCTGTCGATCTTCCTCCATGAGGCCAAAGGCTACAGCGAAGCCGCTATCCCACCGATGACAGCCCTGACGGCGGTCGGCTCGATCGTCTTCTCGACGGCCGTCGCCCGCAGCTCCCGGCTGAGCGGCGCGCCACTCCGAGCGGTCGCGATCACGATCGGCATCACGGCCTGCTCCTTCCTGCTCTTCCTGCGTGCCGACCTGTTGCTATTCGTCCTGATCGCGATGACCCTGCGCGGCGGCTTCTTCGCCGCCTGGCCCCTCTACTCAGCCGCACTCGGCGAAGCAACTCCGGACCGCCTCCGCCCGCACGTCTTCGCGATGGGCGAGATCTTGGCCGGCACCGGCTTTGTCGTCGCCCCGGTCATCGCCGGACCGCTCTACGAGATCCAACCAGAGCTGCCGTTGATGCTGGCTGCCGCGATGATCATGCCGTTGGCGGTGGTGATTTGGGCACGAGGCAAGAGGGACGAAGGGATGTAGAGTATGGGACTAGGGATGTAGGCAAGTCAGGAAGAGGGTGGAGACGATGAGCGACAAAGATCAGCGAGACGCGAGTGCAGGCAAGATCCGCATCCATCGTGATCTGATCGTCTGGCAGAAGGCGATGACGTTGGCAGTCCTGACATACAACCTTGGCAAGAGATTCCCGCCGTCCGAGACATATGGGCTTACGAGTCAGTTACAGCGTGCAGTCACTTCGGTACCAATGAATATCGTTGAAGGTCACGGGCGAGGTACACGCAAAGACTATGCTCAATTTCTCTCGATCGCCCGTGGATCCCTCATGGAAACAGCGACGTGCATCGAACTCGGTATCATGCTCGGCTACATCACTCAGGATGATGCCGATCCCGCTCTCGCGCTGACCGCCGAAATACTCAAAATGATCAACTCGATTCGATGGAAACTCCGATCCCTACCCAACAACGTGCAATCCTGAATCCCTATATCCCTACATCCCTCATCCCTACATCCCTACATCCCTCGTCAACGGAATCGCAAACCCAAACGTACTCCCCACCCCGACCTCGCTCTCAACCCAGATTCGGCCGCCGTGGGATTCGATCAGGGAGCGGGCGATGTAGAGACCGAGACCGAGGCCGGGTGCACCGCTGGCAGTTGCGGCATGGAGGCGAGTGAAGCGGCTGAACAGGTAGGGAAACTGGTCGGGCGGGATGCCAACGCCCTGGTCGGTGATCGTCACGATCGCCTCAGGGCCGTTGGATTCCAGACGGACGACGACTTCGGAGCCATCCGGGGAGTACTTGATGGCGTTGGTCAGCAGGTTCTCGATCACCTGCGCGAGGCGGCCAGCATCCCAGCGCCCGATGATCGGCGCGTCGGGTGAGATGATGTTGATGACATGGGTGGGGCTCAGTTGATGAACAGCAGCGACAGATTCGCCGTGCCAGACGCTGCCAGGTCAACTCGTTCAGGAACGATCTCGAGCCGGCCTGATTCAAGCCGGGCGCTGTCGAGCAAGTCGTTGATCAGGCGCTCCAGCCGGTTTGCCTGGGAGAGCATCGTCTGCAGCCCTGGCTCGCTGAGCTGCCTGCGACGCAGCATGAGCTGGACGAAGCCGCGCATCGTCGTCAGCGGGATCTTCAACTCGTGGGTGACCATCGAGATGAACTCCTGCTGCATTCGTTCGAGTGCGCGCCGCTCTGAGACATCCCGCGAGACGGCGATGTACATCCGCCCTTCCGGCAGGTCGACCGCCGTCGCATGACCTTCGACTGGAATGAGGCTGCCATCGCCGCGACGGATCTCCGACTCGCCGCGCCAGTAGCCCTCGCGGCGGAGGGTGGAGAAGAAGTCCTGGGCGGTTGCGTCGGTCACACCGGCCTCGGTCGCCATTCGACCGGCACGGAACGTGAGCAGCGTCTCCCTCGGGTATCCGAAGAGCGACTCCGCGGCGGCGTTGACATCTCGATACCGGCCCTCGTCGTCGATGACGACGATCGCGTCCGGCACACCCTCGAACAGGCCACGGTACATCGCCTGGGCGTCACGTGCTTGTTCATACAGCCGCGCATTGTCGATCGCCAGCGCGGCATGGTCGGCCAGTTCCTCGACGAGGAGGAGCTCATCGCGGGTGAAAGGGATTGGGGTGAGATCGCGCGAGAGACGAATCGCGCCAATCACCCGGCCTCGAACACGCAGCGGCGCCGCAATCATGCTGTGTGGTGGATGATTGAGGGCGTACGGCAGCAGCGGCTCCCAGACACGGTTTGGGATATCCTCGACCGGCACAACCGGGTAGAAATCAGTCTGCCCGTTGAGTAACGACCAGCCGCGAGCGGGGTGGCGCGGGTCTTCCGGTATATACGAACGCATCAACTCCAATTGCCGCGGATCGCGGTGGTCAATAGCCACCAGCCGGCGCCACTCACCATCGTCGGAGAGCAACCAGATCAGGCAGCTGTCACCGAGTGTCATCGCCAGATGTCGCGCAACGGCCACCAGCGTCTGCTCGCGGTCAAGCGTTTCGGCGAAGATGCGCGAACCCTCGGCACGCAGCGCCATCGCCTGCGTCGGAGGGATGTCGAGCGGATCGGCTGCGGCCTCGCGTGCCACAAGCGACCGCCGCAGCGCTTCGTTCTCACGCCGCAGCCGTTGAACCTCAGTGTCGATGTCGACGGGCAGCTTTGTTATCCGCTGGCCATTCACGGCAACCTGGCCGAACGCCAGATCGCGCCCGACCAACAGGAGTCACGATCGCGGTGGCTGGCACGGTCGCGACCGCTACCGGCGCGCCCTGTTCCAGAGCCTGCCATGCATTGAGCGACCACTCACCACGAACGGTTATCGTGGCGCTATCGTAGCCCGTTTTTCCTGATACCGTCAACGAATTGAGGACTGGAAGCCGAGTTCCTGCTTCGTCGATCAGCCGATCCCGGCGTCGACCCCGACGATCTCCAGCAACCGCTCGGTGATCAAACGTTCGTCGCCGTCCGCCAGTGTGTCGGGCGTCATCGAGATACCTGACTCACCATATTGCTTGACGGCGATCCGAGGATCGCTCTCCCAGAGGATGCCGACGAGGCTGGCGCCCGTCAGTCCTGTGACCGCCTCATCCACCTCGACGATACAACGTGGCATCGGCTGGCCGGCCTCATTCGGGAACTCACGCCGGGCATGGACACCGGGGCAACCATCCAACGTCGCGATCCAGTCAGCGACGATCCGCTCAAAACGCTCGATGCGCGCCGGTTCGTCTTCGGCCAGATAGAGCTCGACGGCTGCCAGCAGGCCAAGCATCTCCTCCTTGCCGACCTTCATCGGCCTCCCGAGCCGCGGATTCGGGCGCGCCGTTGAGCAGGCAGGCCTCGATCAAGTCGGGCCGGCCGACGATCAGCCCACTCGCCTGCGGGCCGCGCAGATCCTTGCCGCCGCTGAAGACGACCAGGTCGGCGCCAAGCTCGCGCGTGAAGTACCACAGGTTCTCGGCCGGCGGAAGCTGGGCTGCCGCGTCAACGATCACCGGCACACCGCGCGCATGCGCGATCTCGATCACCTCCGGCAGCGGGAGTGCCCCGGCTGCCATGTGCTCCCCCGCAACGTAGAGAATGGCCGCTGTCCGCTCGTTGATGGCCGCTTCGAGTTCAGCCGGGTGCATCTCCGGTTCGGAGCCGATCTCAACCAGCGTCGCGCCGGTCAGCGGGACGGCCGGCAGGTAAGCGAAGCGCTGGACACGCTGAAAAACGACCTCGTTCTTCAATCCCGCCAGGCTCGGCAACCGCTCGACCGCGGCAGCATCCGGCCCGGTCATACAGGCCAGCGTCGTCACGAACAATCCTGCCGCCGCGCCGGTCACGACGCAGGCAGCCTCGTTGTGAGTCAACTCTGCCAGCCTCCGGCCGACTGCCCGTTGCAGCTCGAACATATCGACGTAACTGGTAGCCGCGTCCTCCATCGCCCGCAGGACCGGCTCCGGCATCAACGACCCACCCAGCCGCGTCAAGCGCGCGTCCGCGTTGATCACCCGCCGCACGCCCAGTGATTCGTAGATGCCCACTGTGCCGCACTCCTTTACCATGGGATACCCGACAGCGTCTCGGCGCCGCTCTCGGTGACAAGCACCGTCTCTTCGACGACGGCCGTTCCGTAGCCGTAGCGAACGAACATCGGCTCCAGGGCGAAGATCATGCCTGGTTCGAGGATGTTCTCGTTCGAGAAGAACTGAGGAGCGTCTGGTGTCACGATCGGTAGCTCGAAGAGCGAGAGACCAAGCCCATGCCCGAGGCCCTTCGCCTGATAGTCGTCCAGATAGCCGAACTCCTCAGCCACCTGTCGCGCCGCGTGGTAGACGGCGCCAAACGTGTTGCCGGGCCTGACCTGTGCCAGCGCCGCCTCGAACATCCGCCGTGCCGCGTCGAGATAGTCTCGCGTCTCGTGGCTGGGGCTACCGGCGATTGCGCAGCGTGAGACATCTGCGTGATACCCGCCAAAGGTCGCGCCCATGTCGAGGAAGACGAGGTCCCCATCCTCCATGACACGATCGGTCGGTGAGCAATGCTTCAGCCCGGCGCGCGGACCGCTGGACACGGCCGTATCGAAGCCGAGTCCTTCAGCGCCCGCGCTGAACATCGCCGCGTGGGCGGCGTTGGCGACCTCTCGCTCGGTCACGCCGGGGCGAACCGCTGCCTGCGCCGCCAGCAGCCCGCGCCGGTGATCTCGGCGGCACGGCGCATGAGCGCGATCTCCCGCTCGGACTTGATCGCGCGCGGCTTCAGCAATGCCAGCGTGCCGTCGACCCAACGAACCCCCGGAAGCGCACCGCGCAGCCGGTCCATCTGGCCGGCCGCGATCGTCCTCGGCGAGGCCAGGCCGATCGTCGCGCGGTCGAGCCCGTACTCCCGCACCGCCTCCGCGATGACATCGGCGACGCTGCCTGGCGGATCGCCATACGGGGATGCCGGCCGAAGATCGTCGAAGGTGATCTCCGAGAGCATCGAGTGCATCGGCTCGGCGTGCAGCAATCCGTCCGCGACGGCAATCGGATCGTGACTGAGCGGGACGAGCAGATTGGTCGTGCCGGAGCGGTAATGATAGTTGGCGAGATAGGCGACTCCCGACGGATCGCCGGTGTTGCCGACCAGCAGGGCATCCAGACCGGCCGCCTGCATCTCGACGCGAACGCGGCTGAGCCGATCGTCGTACTCGGACTGGGGCACGGTCATCGTCCGCCACTGCGCGCGCGTCGCGGCGTCGTATGGGACTGTCGCCTGGTAGGGCGTGTGCTCAGACGCTGTCATGCTGGTCCGTCCTCTCTCGTGTCCACGCGCTCGTGACATGACCGGACGATGACCACCATGGTACTGCCAGATCGCTCTCAGTGCCGTCCCTTCAGGTGTGTCTCCAGAAAGTCCAGGATCTTCGGCCAGGCATCGGCGCGAGCATGGGCCGACGCTTTCGGTTCCCCGCCGTAGGCAAAGAGCGTCTTTGTGACCGGGTGCGTGCTGGCCGTAACCGTCGTCGGCTGCCAGGGTTGGCCGATGACGTGACCGGTGCCCTCGTAGGCCAGGTGCTCGTCAGGGTAGGGGTGCTGGTGCTCAGCCAGCCGCTCCATGACCATCTCGCTATAGAGCGACGACGGCCACATCGCGTCGTCCTTGCCGGAGATGGCCAGAACCGGCCCGTTGATCCGCTCGACCGGGATCGCCGCCTGCCGCACCCGGTCGGCATCCTCCAGCCCGCGCAGGAAAATCGGCGTCAGCGAGAACGGTGTGCCTTCCTGAGCCTCGTACTCCGGTAACCGGCTGGGGCGAGAGTAGAGGAACGGAACCGCCTCGCCGCGATAGGTCCAGGCCGGCTGCGTGTGGCCGATCTCGCCACCACCAACGCCGCCATAGACGATCGCGCTCGGCACGCTGGCGATGACGGCCTTGAACTGCGGGTAGCGCGACGCGAGCAGCAACGACAGTTCGCCGCCGCGCGAGCCACCTCCGACGGCCAGCTTCCCGGCATCGACCTCGGGCCGTGCCTGGAGCCAGGCCAGCGCCGTCTCGAAGTACTCCAATGGAATGCGGATCAGATCGACCGGCAGGTCACCAGCGCGGAAGTAGGCCAGTGCCAGCGCGCAGTAGCCACGCGAGGCGTACAGTGCCGCCTGCGGCTCCGAGAGGCCGCCGCCCGAGCCGCTCAGCAGCATGATGGCCGGGAACGGCCCATCGCCGGCGGGCGTGAAGAAGACGCCGTGCAGCCCGTCGTCGCGAACCTCAGTCCGCCTGACACCCGGCCCTGCCACCAGCCGCGTCAGACTCGTCCGCGCGACAACCTGCCCGCCGGCTTCGGCCGTCAGGTCGATGATCGTCGGAAGAACGGTCGTCTTGATCGCCAGCGGCGAGGCAGCGTCAGGCATCGGCCGGCGTCATCGACCAGAGGAAGCCCATCGGCTCGACGCCGTCGTACGAGCCTTCCTCAGGAGCGTCTCGGCTGAGGTCGATTGTCCCGCCAGTATCGGCGATGTAGGTCGCAGCTGACTCCCAGCGCTCGTCCGGCATCATCATCCATCCGCGCCCGAACGGTAACGTGTGCGCTGGGGGCGAACCCCGTCAACCGGACCCGGATCGCCTCGTCAGACAGCGAGACGACGGGGATGTCCTCGAACCGTGGTGTTCGCGCGTCGTGCCCGGATCGATCCATGCTGGCCTCCTCGTAGGTTCACGATGAACGAGCGACGATGATGACACGGCGAGCGAAGGCATCTCATGCGTCAGCCGCGGAGTTGCGCTGGGCCGTGCTCCCGTCCCGCAAGCGCCTCGATCCACTCACGGTGCTCGTCGTAGTGGCCGGCGGTGTTGCCCATGATCCAGAAGAGGATCGGGTCGTTGAAGCGCTCGTCGGTTTCGTCCTGGAGGTAGTGGTTGTAGGGGAGCAGGACATCCTCCCAGGTGAGGCTGGCCAGGACATCAAGCGTCTGCTGATGCTCGTTCCGCAGCGCCGCCAGGACTTCGGCGGCCGGAAGATCGCGATATCGCTCGAAGAGAATCTCGTTCATGCCGTCGGCGTCGAGGTCGCGCCATTGCTGCTCGCTGATGCCCAGCCCTTCATAGCGTGGGCGACGCTGAAGGGCAGCCACGATCGAGCGCTGCCAGGGGACGAGGTTCATCAGGTGGTCCTTGATCGCCCAGCCATTCGCGTCACGTACATCGCTGAGCTGGCGCTCGTCGAGACCGTCGATCGCGTCCTGCAACGCTACCCAGGCGACACTGATGCGCCGGTTCAGCTCGTTCATATCGCCCTGGATCGGCTGAGAATCGGTTCCGCTCAAATCGGTCTCTCCTCCGCTGGAAACATACTCTGGTCAATAGCCGGGTTACGGCCCCACGTCCTGAACGTTGGCCCGCTCGACGGGCGCGACTGAAAGCCTACCGCGCCGCTGGCCCCAACGAAACAGCCGGACATCCATGCTGGCCAGCCCCAACGCGATCAACGCCATCCCTATCAGATGACGCGGAGCGAGCGATTCATCGAGAATCGTCGTCCCGAGTAGCAGCGCGCTGACCGGAATCAGGAAGGTCACCAGAACGAGGTTTGTCGCTCCAGCCACCGCCAGAATGCGGAAGTAGATGATGTAGGCAACGGCCGTACTGAGCAGCGCAAGGCCGGCGAGTGCACCCCAGGTAACGGGTCCCGGCGTTGCCAAGCTCCAGGGCTGATCCGCGACGGCTGCGACCGGCAGCATCATCAGCGCCGTCGCCGTCACCTGCCCCGACGCCGTCACGAGCGGCGACTGGCCACGAAAGCGCCGGCCATACAGGCTGGCGAAGCCATACGAGAGCGCCGCGCCGACAACCGCCAGCTCACCGATGACGTGCAGGCTCGACCCATCGAGCGCTTCCAGCCCGATCATGACCGTCACGCCGAGCATGCCGAAACTCACGCCGAGGCCTTGCCGGGCGTCAGCCGTTCGTCGCGGGTCAGCAGGTGGGCAAGCAGGACGGTGAAGAGCGGCGTCGTCGCGTTCAGAATTGAGGCGAGGCCGCTGGCGATCTGCGTCTGCCCCCAGAAGATCAGACTGAACGGGATCAGATTGTTGAGCGCGCCCATCGCCAGAAAGGCTCCCCAGCGACGCGGCTCGCCCGGCATCCGCTGCCCGCTGGCGACGACGATCAGGTTCAGCGCGACGGCTGCCAGCACCACCCGACCGAGGACCACCGTCAACGGCGGCAGCTCGTCCAACGCGACCTTGCTGAAGAAGAACGAGCCACCCCAGAGCACCGAGAGCGTCACCAGCAGCAGCCACTCGACACGACCCATTCGATTCGCCTGACGCGGCACAGGGCTACCCCCGGCCCGCGCCGCAATTCGCGCGTCCATCGTGTGCTGTCCTTGTCGATTGGTTCAGGTGGGATCAGGGCTTCGCGGAGACCGATCGGTCCCCGCGAGGCCGTCGTCGCTACGTCGCCAGCGCGAGCTGTCTGGCCGGCTGGCCGATGGCGACGCCCTCGTGTGCCAGGAGGGCGGTCTTGAGGTGCAGTCCACCGCCGAAACCGGTCAGTGAGCCGTCAGCGCCGACGATCCGGTGGCAGGGGATGACGAGCGGGATGCGGTTCGTGCCGTTGGCGCGTCCGACGGCGCGCGATGCCTGCGGCCGGCCGAGCGAGCGGGCAATCTCACCGTAGGAGCGGGTTTCGCCGAACGGCACCTGCATCAGCGCCGTCCAGACCGCCTTCTGCCACTCGGTGCCAACCAGGACGACCGGCAGATCGAACGTCTGCCGCTGGCCACGGGCGTACTCGACCAGTTGCTGGCGAGCATGGGCCGTTCGCTCGCGATCTTCGAGGCAGGTGTACCCCTCAGCCGCCAGATCTTCCTCGATCGTGGTGGGGTAGTTCCCCTCCAGGAACGAGAGGAAGAGCAGCGCTCCATCCTCGTTGACGGCGACGGTCAGCGGTCCAGCGGGGGAATCGACGGTTTCAAGATAGGCGTTCATTGGCTATCCAATCTCATTTCAGATCAGGCGACGGCCCCGTGCCGTTGCCAGAGGTGGAAGGTCGCCAGGCTGCGGTACGGGCTGAATCGGTCCATCAGCGCCAGCGTCTCAACCCGGCCGGGACGCTCTTCGAGGGCGAAGAATTGCTTGAGGCCGCTCGTCAGACCGGTGTCACCAATCGGCACACAATCGAGGAAGCCGTAGTGGCGCATCATCAGGTAGTGAGCCGACCATGGGCCGATCCCCCGAACAGCAAGCAACGTCCGCTCGATCCGTGTCGCCGAGCTACCTGCCAGCGCGTCGAGCGGCAATCGGCCATCGATCACCGAACGGGCCGCGCCCACCAGATAGCTCGCCTTGGCACGTGAGAAGCTCAGCGGCATCAGTTCTTCCGGCTCCAGCGCGGCAACGGCAGCCACCGACGGCGGCGCGTACAGCCCTTCGCCAAGCGGCTGGCTGACCAGTTCGATCAGCCGCCGCCGCAGCGTATACGCGAACGCCAGGTTGATCTGCTGGCCGACGATCGCCCAGACCAGGCCATCGAACGGATCGGCGAGCAACGGCACCCGCAACCCGCGCTGTCCATCGATCAGCGGCGCCAGATCGGGTGAGCCGATCACGTGCGCCTCGAAGCGGGCCGGATCGACCATCAGACCCAGCGTCGCCAGCACACGCCGGTGCAGCGCCTCCATCAGTTCCGGCCCCGGCTCGCTCGGGCAGGACGACCGCGCAACGCGCGACACCATCCTCAAACGCGATCCGAACCAGCGCCGGCTGCTCACCGGCACGGTAGGCGATGAGGCAGGTCCGCCCCTCGACTCGCTCGGTCAGGCTGTTCCGGTCGCGGCCGAGGTAGGCGAGGATCCGCGCGAGCGGGTAGTCATCCGGCAGCGTCAGATCGAAGGCAGCCTCGTCCGGCAGGCGACGATACTTCGCCGGGGTCATCGCCGTGTACTTGCGGAAGTTCTCATTGAAGGCGGACAGACTCTCGAAGCCGACCTCGAAGGCGATCTCAGCGACCGGCCGCTGGCCGTGCAGCAGCATCCGCCGCGCCGCCGCGACCCGCAGGCGGGCCAGCATCTCGGCTGGTGTCGTGTGGTAATGCGTCCGGAAGAGCTCGTGCAGCTTGCTGCTGCCGACATCAGCCGCTGCCGTCAGCGCGCTCAGGTTGCGATAGGCACCGGGGTCGAGCGCCATCCCGGCCACCAGTCCCTCGACCAGCGCCTCCCCAGCATGCTGCCCGAGGTAGAAGTCGTCCGGCCGGCAGAGCTTGCAGGCGCGGAGTCCAGCGGCGCGGGCCTCTTCCGGCGTCGGGAAGAACTCGACGTTCTCCGGCTTCGGACTACGTGGAGGCTTGCAGGAGGGCAGGCAGTAGATGCCTGTCGTCCGGACGCCGACGATGAACGCCCCGTTGTCAGCCGGGTCGCTCGCCAGCATCCGCTCGATCATCTCGTCCTGGGTCAATGTCCGTCGCGTCACAGTCTTCATTCACCCAGAATAGCAGCACCCGGACATCTGTTCTACCTGATTCTTGCGCTGCAATTCCCGGCGCGGTCGCCTACGTGCCTCCGCCGGACTCGATCCGCAAACCACCGGCCTCAGTCACCGTCAGGAACATCTCGTCGCCCTCATTCGCGAGTGGAGCCGCGCGACGCCTGTAGTGTTCCGCACGAAACACCAGCCGGGCGCTCAAGGGATCGCTGAACCGCTCGACAGCGATCCAGCCACGCTCACCGAAGTGCTGGATCAGCCTGAAGAACTCGGCACGGACGACAGAGTCAGCTACCACGTCACTCTCCGTCAGCCTAGCCAGTACTCTTGGTTCGTCAGGTCTGGGTCATCTTCCATGAGCCTGCTAAGGGCAAAGACCATCCTGCCAACGATGCGCGGATCATGCCGTGAGAACGATCGGTTAGTGGTGAGGATCAAACCAGCGTGAGATTCACCACGCTCAAGAGCAGCTTGAGCCACGACTCTGAAGTCCCCGACATTCTCAGTCACAACTGCACGGCGCTCGTGGATTGCAACTGTCAGGATGGACGCATCGGACTCAGTTCGAAGATCGCGTCGCTCAGCAGCAGCGACCACATCAAATCCGCGTCGCCGCAGTTGTTCCGCGATCGTTGACGGCCACATCTCATCGAGAAGGAGTTTCACGATTTGATGAGCGCCTGCTCACGCCGCCATGCGTCTTCTCTCTGTTCGGCATGTTCGTTATTACGACGTATCCAGGCATCGATCTCGTCCCGATACTCGATGTAGTACCGGTACGCAACGAGGACGTGACTGGGAGGAGTTGATGTCAAAGCCGTCACTTGATCGACCCAGGTATCGCTCGTGTCAGCATACGCACGTATAACACTGGCGATTTCCCAGATGTCCATGCCGCAGACGAGCCCCGGCCGACGCCCAGCAGGCCCAGATCGAAAGACGATGCCGGGATGAGCCTGCATTCGAAGGCCCTCTTCCAGGAGCGTCATCGCGAGTTCCGAACGTGTCATCCCTAGCCGGCTGCTCTCAGCATCCAGGCGCTCAAGAATCGACTCATTTACCTGCACGGACCGGTGCTCGCTTGCCATGACGATTCCTTTCGAGGACGTGGACCTGCCGTTACACACTGTAACACGCAAACATCTCCTGCGATTGCCAACAACGCGACGGGGACGCCACACGTGACGCCCCCGAATCCTGGCTGATTTCTGATTGCTGACGGCTGACAGCTACCCGCTACTCACCCGGCTCCGGCTGGACCTCGATCTCCTGCGGCTGTGGCGGGGTGACGGTCTGGTTCTGGTCGGTCGTGATGCCACGGACCGGGATCGAGCGAGGGCGGGCGGCTTCGGCCTTCGGCAGGCTGATCGTCAGGATACCGTCCTGGAAGTCGGCCGTCGCCTCGTCGGCCCTGACCTGAGCCGGCAGCGTCAGCGAGCGCTCGAAGCGGCCGAAGCGCCGCTCGCGCAGCAGCCACTTCTCGCCGTGGTGGTCGCCCTCGTCGCGTACCTCGACGGCGATCCGCAGCGTGTCGCCGAGGACCGAGATTTCAACATCCTCCGGCTTCGCGCCGGCAACGACCGTCTCGACGATGTAGGCCTGGTCACTCTCGCGCAGGTCAATCGCCATCCCGCCGGTCATCGCGATCATCCCCGCCCGTGGCCGGACGAACGACTCTTCGAGCAGGCTGTTCATCGCCTCACGCAAGGTGACGATATCGCGGAGTGGGTCCCATCGCTGAATACTCATGAAATGATCCCTCCTGAATGCAGTGCTTCCGTATCGCTGGGACGTTGGCCGGTGCTGGTGACATCGCGTCCCGTATCTACACGTCAAATGATAGAACTTTAGTCGTATCGAGTCAAGGTTAGACGGCACTCATTGCTCGATTCTGCCAGGGTAGCTCCGCTGGTCGCTTAGAATGATCCGCATGCTGCGTACCGCTCGCGCCTACCTCGTTCTGCCGCATCTCTGGGCCGTGCTGATCGTCGTCGGCGCGACCGGCGCGTTCGGGTTGCTCGCCAGCGACGGCGAGCCGGAATTGGCCGCTTCGCGCTGCTGCTGCTCGGGATGCTCGGCGGCCAGCTGGCAGTCGGCGCGCTCAACGAGTGGTGCGACCGTGAGGCCGACGCCGTCGCCAAGCCCTGGAAGCCGATCCCGGCCGGGCTGGTGCCGGCCTCCCACGCGCTGGCGATCGCGCTTGGCGGGATCGCGCTGATGCTCGTCGCTGGCGGGCTGCTGGGGCCGGTCGAGCTGCTGGTGCTGGTCATCGGCAGCGGCTGCGGGCTGGTCTACGACCTCGGCGTCAAGCGGACGCCTTTCTCGTGGCTGCCGTATCTCGTCGCGCTGCCGCTGGTGCCGATCTGGGCCTGGCTGGTGATGGACGGTTTTCAGTCGCGTCTGCTCTGGCTCTACCCGATCGGGGGACTCTTCATCGTCGCGATTCATCTCTCGCAGGTTCTGCCCGATATCGCCGGCGATCGAGGCCAGGGCGAGCGTGGTCTGGCCGTCGTCCTAGGCGAGCGCTGGACACAGGTCGCCCTCTGGTCCGCCGCGCTCGGAACAACCGCCCTTGTCGGTCTTGCCGCCGCTCTCTTCGGCCAGCAACCCGCCGCCGGCTTGATCGCTGCCACCGTGACAGCCGCGCTCCTGCTCACCGCGCTCGCCCTCTACCGCCGCGCTCCAACCCGCGTCCAGCCACACCTCTTCGAGCTGATGACCGCCAGCGCCGTCATCCTCGGCTGCGGCTGGGCGATCGCGGTTGTGTGATTCGGGACGTGGGATGAGGCGCCCCCGTTCTCGTAGGGACATGTCTCAGACGTGTCCGCGCCGTGAGGCGCCCGCATGACCCGTGCGCGCGACACGAGGATCCCCAACGTCGTCGGCCCTTGGGTAACCATACCTGCATCGAGAAGGCGCCTCACGGCGCGGACACGTCTGAGACATGTCCCTACGAGAACGGGGTGGTGAGGGACGGATCCACCGTCCTCGGGTAGCATTCAGGTGACATGACACTGATGAACGACCATTGGAGACACATCAATGCTCGATTTCAACCAGTACCGGGTTCTGACCTTCGACTGCTACGGCACGCTGATCGACTGGGAGCGCGGCATCCTGAACGCCCTGCGGCCGGTGCTGGACCGGCACAGTATCACGATGACCGACGACGAGGCGCTGGAACTGTTCGGCGAGTTGGAGTCGGCGGCCGAGAGTGGACCGTACCTGTCGTACCATGAGGTGCTGACGGTCGTCCTGGCCCAGTTCGCCGAGCGGCTCGGCTTCACGCTGGCCGACGACGAGCGGCTGGCCCTGGCGGACTCGGTCGGCAACTGGCCGCCGTTCCCTGACACCGTCGAGGGCTTGCAGACGCTGGCGCGCCACTTCCAGCTCGTGATCCTCTCGAACGTCGATGACGCCCTCTTTGCCGGATCGGCGAAGCACCTGCAAGACCGGGTTCGCCGACGTCATCACCGCCCAGCAGGTCGGCAGCTACAAGCCGAACCCGCGCAACTTCGAGGTCGCGCTGGAGCGAGTCGGCGTCCCGAAGGAGCAGGTGCTGCACGTCGCCCAGAGCCTCTTCCACGACATCGAGCCAGCCAACGCGATCGGCCTGACGACCGTCTGGGTCAACCGCCGCCACGACCGGCCCGGCTTCGGCGCGACACCGATTCGCCAGCGCCAGGCCCGACCTGGAGGTGCCGGACCTCCGGACGCTCGCCCGGATGGTCGCCGAGCAGCGCGGATAACGGAGCGTAAGAAGGAGGAGTGCGACGAAATGACTGACAATGGACAGGACACGACACCGGCGACGACTGGGACCTCGACACGCTCCTGATCCACGGCGGCGGGCCGGACGAGGAGACCGGCGGCGTCGTCCCGCCGATCCACCCCGCCTCGACCTTCGTCCGCGAGCGGATCGACGACGACGCCCGCTGGCGCTACGCTCGCGGCGACAACCCGACTCGGGCGCGGCTGGAGGCGATCCTGGCCGGCCTGGAGCATGGCGCGGCTGCCTCGGCCTTCAGCTCCGGGATGGCGGCGGTCACGGCCGCGATGCAACTGCTCTCCGGCGGAGACCACGCCGTCGTCGGCTACGACTGCTACCTGAGCACCTACAATCTGTTCGCCAACGATCTGCCCCGCTACGGCGTCGAGGCTGACTTCGTCGACCTGACCGACCTCGAAGCCGTCCAGGCGGCGCTGCGGCCATCGACACGCATGATCTGGATCGAGACACCGACCAACCCGCTGCTGGATGTCGTCGACCTGGCGGCCATCGCCGAGATCGCGCAGTCGGCCGGGGCGATCACCGTCGTCGACAACACCTTCGCCTCGCCCTACTGCCAGACACCGATCGACCACGGCATCGACATCGTCGTCCACAGCACGACCAAGTACCTCGGCGGCCACAGCGACCTCGTCGGCGGCGCGGCCATCGCGCGGACGCCGGAGCTGGCGGCGAAGCTCAAGGACCGGCAGTACTACCTCGGCGCCGTCCCAAGTGTCTTCGACTGCTGGCTGCTGATGCGCGGCATTCGCACGCTCGGTGTCCGGATGCGGGCGCACATGCAGAACGCCCAGGCGATCGCCGAAGCGCTGCGCGACCACCCGAAGGTGACGCGCGTCCTCTACCCCGGCCTGCCGGACCACCCCGGCCACGAGGTCGCGAAACGCCAGATGACGGGCGGCTACAGCGGGATGGTCTCGTTCGAGGTCGAGGGCGGCTCGGCGGCTGCCCGGCGCGTCTCCGAGCGCACCCGCGTCTTCCAGCTCGCGACCAGCCTCGGCAGCGTCGAGTCGCTGATCTACCCGCCAACCGCCTGGCTCGAAACCGACCCGGAGTTGATGGCCCAGATCCCCGGCTCCCCCTGGGCGCAGAACCCCGGCCTGATCCGCCTCTCGGTCGGCATCGAGAGCACACGCGACCTGATCGCGGACCTGGAGCAGGCGCTGGGATAACGCGACGTTCAACACGGAGCGTCGCAGGTGTGATGGCTGTGATCTGGCCCGCTCGACTGAAGACGTTTGTCGCGGCCGGGGACACGTTCAGTCATCGTCAGGGGAATCGCCGGAGGTCTGCATCTCGACGCGGGCAAGCTGTGGGATCCTGTGGCGCCGCGCGGCAACGTCGCCCATGCGTGGTCAAGGCCGCTACTAACGACGCCAGCTTTTGAGAGCCGGCGCCGGGAGCGGGAATGGCCAGCACGAGTTCACCATTCCAGGTCTCGCGCCTCGCAGGCAGATCGCGGACGGCTCGAAGCACCGTCCGCGATCTCGTTCGTTCGCCGGTGTCAGGCAAGCGTCGCGCAGATCGCCGCGTAATCGGCGTCATCGGGTTCCTCGTTCGGCCCCGCATCGAACAGGACCTGGAAATCGACCTCGACGTACTCACCCCGCTGCCTCGTCCCACTCCAAGGTGATCTGAAGGATTTCGTGGCCGGCGTTGTTGACGACCGAGCCGTGGCCGGGTACGACGCTAGTGGTAGGGCAACGAGCCGCTGGTCGCGATGGTGATGACGACCGTTGTTCCGTCTGGTGAGATCGTCTCTGAGATCTTGTTAACGCCAACGTCAACGACCGTCAGACTGCCGCCGGGACCAGTGAAGATGCGCCGGAGGTTTACCCCGTTCAATCAGAGCGCCGTCACGCCGCACTGACGTCCTGATCGTACCGACAAAATGGGCCCAAACGTCGAAGCCGCATTGAAATGTGAGGTTTGGCGCCAGGAATGTGTCGTCGATGGAAACCACTGTCGGTTTGTTTGAGTTCGGTCCTGGCGCGGCGCCAACTGCGCCAGGGGAAGCTATCAACGGAGTGATGCCGACGAGAAGAGCGATCGTGAGCAAGAGCCAACGTGTGCGCGACATGGCATACACCTCTCGTTCCTCTGCATTCGTTGCTGATTGAGCCAGTTCAGTGGCTCTGACCACGGGCTGAGGTGAACTACATAGGCACTCTCCCTTCAGACGCTGGGCGCGATGCGCACGCTGAGGTTGCTGATCCAGCGCCGAGGGTCCGCCGGTCACCGGCGAGTTGGCCTGCCTGCGTCCTGCGAATCCCTCGGCACGACCAGCCTAGACCGGCAGGGGAGGAATCGCATCCGTTAAAGCATGTATTCGGGGGTATGCAGATTCCGCGCGACAACTACGTAGTCGCGGCGAGGCACTGGCGGAGATGCCCGTTCAGACCAGGTTGATGGCGCAGCGCGTAGACGGTCGCTTCGGCTTTGCTGTGGGCGTCGATCTTCAGATAGATGTTGGCGATGTGGCGCTCGACGGTGCGATGGCTGATGAAGAGTGTGTCGGCGATGGCGCGGTTGCTGGCGCCGGCCGCGATCAGTCGCAATACCTCGACTTCCCGCTCAGTCAGTCCGTCGGGCTGGGTATGGATCACATCGACCTTCGCGTCGAGTTCGGCGACGCGGTCCAGCATTGGACGCGCTTTGAGCGAGGCGCAGACTATCCTGATCCGTTCCAGGAGATGTCGCGCTCGGGTGAAGTCACTGGCTGCAATATGGAGTTCGGCTTGCGCCAGTTCAGTCAGTGCCAGCTCCCACGTCGCGTCGCACGCGCCAGCCAGCGCGTGGGCGTCGTCCAGGCGAGTCGCCGCTTGCACGTGGCGGCGCTCCTGTATGTCCAACTGTCCCAACAATCGTTGCGCAGCGATGATCCGTAGGGGCTGGCGTCGGTCGCCGGCAAGTCGGTGCGCGTTCTCCGCATGCTGACGGCGCACGGCCCATCGCCAGCCAGCATGCAGTAGCGCGCCAACAGAAGCTGTGTGTCAGCTTGCCAGAGAGTCGCTCCGTTCCAGTCGAGCCAGTGACCGTGCGCCTCGATCCAGCGCCGCGCTACGGGAAGGTCTCCGGCATCGAGCGCCAACTCGGCAGCCAGTTCGATCGTGGTCATTGCGTGGACGAAGCAGACGTTGCCAGGCTTGGTTGCCGGCCCATCGGGCAGCAGTTGGTCGACGCGCTCCCATGCGGCGTCGGGACAGCCCTGGCGGTGGTCGAGAACGCCGAGCGCGACGATCGCTTCCTGTGCCAACGTGATCCACGGCGCGCCGAGATGATCGGTCGCGAGTTGCCGTGCCTGCTCCCATCGCCCCTCGAGCAGATCGGACTGGAGTTCGCTGGGGGCACGATCGCCAGCGACGGTAATCGTCGTCTCAATACAGCGTTCCCAGGCCGGGTTCGCGTCGGCGATGAGCCGAGCACGCTCATCCAGTTGATCGGTCAGATACGGAAGTAACACCATCAGTTGCTCCGACCAGAAGTTCATCTCGACGATCGCCTGGTCATTGGCCGCGTTCGCGCCACGACGCGAGAGCGCGAACGCATGCCGCGCGTCGTCAACTTTTCCCAGGGCGGCGTAGGCGTGACCGAGCCCATGCAGACTGGCCCAGCACTCCTGCGTCTCGAAGTAGTTCGGCCCTAATGCCGCCCGCGCCTCTTCCTGAAATGGCACACCGAGCGCGATGACCTGCTGATATCGCCCGGAGTGATTGTAGTGATTGATCAGGACGCCGCGTTGCAGGTTGACGAGAGCGCCGGGACGCGGGTCGGCTGATGGCTGGGCGGCCGATTCAGTGTCCGGCGCCGCGGGCTCGGCTCGGTCCGGTTTCTCACGCTCCGAAGCCGGAAGAAGCCGCTCAATGACCGACATCGCCTGCGCCTCGGTTTCCAGCAGCGGCTGATTCGGGATCAGCCGGTCGATTCCCTCAACGCCCGTTTCCAGATCACGCAGGCCACGGCGGACATCGGTGTGCATGCAGCGAATTGCCCCTCTGGCATAGCTGGCATAGGCAGCCAATGCTGGATCGTCAGCAGAGCTGGCCAATCGCTCGGCCTCGTTCAGATGGTCGATCGCGCAGGTACCGTCAGTGAAACGCAGCAGCCATCCCGCCAGGAATAGCAGCCAGCCACGCTCGCGGGCGTGGCCATCGTCGCCGTCCAGCAGTGTTGCTGCTGTCAGGAAGCGATCGGCGGCCGTGATCCATGCATTGGCTCGACGCGCGTGGATACCCGCCCGCACGAACCACTCGATCGCGCGTCGGTCGCCGGCCTGTTGGAAGTGATAGGCCATCTCATCTGGGTCAGGGCTCGGCCCGGTCAGGAGTGCTTCGGCGACCTGGCAGTGCCGGATCCGGCGCAGCGGCAGGGCCATCCTGGCATGGATCACCTCACGGACGAGGGCGTGATGAAGCGCACCACTGAGTCAGACGACCGTTCTACCAGCACGTGCGCTTCGGTCGCTTCAGCGCCGACATTTGCGAGCTGCTCGTCGGTCTGACCGCTGACGGCCGACCAGAGCTTCAGATCCGGTTGCTCGCTGATGATGGCCGCGATCGCCAACGCGTCGCGCGTTGTGCGATGAAGCCGCGCCAGCCGTCGGTCGATGATTTGGCGCAGCAGCGGTCGGAGGAGGGGGTTGCGTAGCTCCGTCAGCGTCCACATCCCGCCGTTGGGTCGCAGCAACTGGTCGGCGTCAAACGTCCGCAGCAATTCGGAGAAAAAGAGCGGGTTGCCGTCCGGTTGCGTGTCAGGTAGTCAACCAGCCGCCGCTCGTCGGAGGCTGCCAGGCGATAGCGCCCGGCGACCGCTTGCTGGATAGCATCACGATTGAGACGACGCAGATCGAGCGCTCAGCGTAAGCTTCGCCTACCGTCGCGGGCGCAACTGGAAGACGTCGATCGAGCTCGTGATCTCGTCGTCGCGATAGGTTCCAACGAGCAGGATGGGCAACCCATCAACCCGCCGCGCGACATTGCGCCAGCAAGTCGAGGCTAGCCGGGTGCTGACCAGTGCAGGTCTTCGAGGACGACAACGAGTGGCTGATCGACGGCGAGGCCGGCGAGGCATAACCGAACCAACTCGAACCACATCTGAGGTTCAGTCTGGTAGGTTGCGATCAGCAGGGAGGGCAGTGACGTCTCGGCGATCGCCTGGTAGCAACTGAACGCGTCAAGCCATGGGCCGTATGGCGGCGTCGCGGTCAGGTCATAGACCGACGCTGAGCGCGAGCGCACCCTGACGCAGCGCCTCGTCGGTAAGCGATCGGACCAACGTCGTCTTGCCAATCCCCGCCTCTCCGCCGACCAGGATGAGACGGCCGCTTCCCTTCAGCATCTCGGTCAGACGCATGCGGAGCAGTGCTAGTTCGCGATCGCGCCCTACGAGAAGGGGTGGCTGCCGGAGCGGCATCGATGCGTGCGTCATGGCGTACCTCGCGGCAAGCAAGCGGTCTAGAAGGTGCGCGTGGCGCGCGACGAATTGGTGACGTGCCCCAGTCTAGCATGACGGTCGGTTGGCTATTGTCGAGCCAAAGCTGACCGCAGTTGATCATCGGCTCGGCAGCACGCAGTTCGATCGAACCGCGTGTGCGTTCTGGTTCTGTCAGTCGTATCTGTGCCAACTTCGGTATGGATCGTCAGTCGCTCAAAACGACACATACACACATGCAGTGCGCACGTCCTGATCGCCCATGTCCCGATGGTCGCGAGATCGGGTCGCAACCACGATTGCGACTGGAAACTACGACCGCTGATGCGATCAAATTGTTCGGCTCAATCCCTCAAACTTGCAGCCAGAGCAGGGCTGGCATCGGAACGTGTTCAATGAGCCCTGAGCGGACAGGAACGCGATGTCGACCGTCGCGGTCTACGCAACTTCGAGATCCGTGTGATTCGCGAACGGCGTCAATGTGAGGTCGGTGGCAACACATGAGCGATCGGACGATGGCAACCGTTGATCACGATGCGCTGAACGTGCGCGGCTCAAGCATGTACGAGTTGTTCCTCGGGCTGCTCACGATCATCTCGCTTGTCATCATGGCGTTGCTCTACCTGCTCCGAGTGTTCCGTCCCGACTCGCTCATCATCAGTGTCCTGCTTGGCGCCGACACGCTGTTATGCGTGATCTTTCTGTTTGACTTTGGGAAGAACCTTCTGCGAGCAGACAACAAGCGCGATTACCTCTTCTGGCACGGCATCCTGGATCTGCTCGGCAGTATTCCGTCGATTCCTGCCTTGCGACTGGCACGCCTGGCGCGGGTGTTTCGGGTGGCACGCATGCTCAAAGCACGCGGCACCCGCTCGCTGGCGCGCGAGTTCATCGATCGCCGCGCCGAGGGGGCACTCTACCTGACCAGTCTGCTTGCGCTGCTGATGCTCATCATCGGCAGCAGTCTGGCGCTCGTCTTTGAGCCCGACGGCCAGAATGCAAACATCACCAGCGGCCGCGATGCATTCTGGTGGGCCTATGTGACCATCACGACCGTCGGCTACGGAGACCGATATCCTGTCACGAATGGCGGTCGGATCATCGGTATGGCGCTGATGACGGTCGGCATCGGCATCTTCGGCGTGCTCACAAGCTTCATGTCCAGCGTATTGCTCGCGCCGCCGAAGACGAGTCAACCAGATGCCGAGCCTGCTCCCACGAACAACGAACACCTGAGTCAGTCCCCCGATCTGGTTGTGCTCCAGGCCGAACTGGCCGGACTGCATGTCGAACTCGCCGAAATCAAAGCGCTCCTCCGTGACCGTCTGGCCGTTTGAGTGCGATCGCCACACGGCCATCTCGCGATCCCGTCGCGAAGGACGACCGCGAACTGCACCGTCACAGGGGAGAGCACGTGCCACGGGAGTGCCGACGTTGGCATTATGAGCACGTCGCACCTGGTGATGAGGACCATCGCCGACCAGGACTACGCCCCCCAACTGCACCCGGACAGCCGACGCGCTCGCGGGACCATGTCGCTACGGTAGACGACAGGTTTCCTACAACGCACCGTACCTGCCGACGCATCGAAGGCGCTGATCGAGCTAATCGTGATGCGTTCAATGGCATCAACGGGGAACCGCAGTGATGTACCTCTTGCTGAAGAGGTGCATGATACGACAATCACGGAAGGAACCGAACCATGATGATGCGACGAATGGTACGGCGAACGGCGCGGCGCACCAGCCGGCGCACCAGCCGGCGCGGTGTCCGATAGCAGTCCCAGTCTTCACCCAGCGTCCAAGTCAGGAGACACACATGAGTCAAACCACCACTGACATCGTCGATCATGAGGAAACCGAAGAACTGC
Source organism: uncultured Chloroflexia bacterium (assembly GCA_963763325.1). GTDB lineage: Bacteria > Chloroflexota > Chloroflexia > Thermomicrobiales > CFX8 > JBBECJ01. The sequence goes on along the minus strand of CAVXOL010000001.1, from coordinate 504,047 downwards.
TGGATCATGCCGAGGAAAACCTCACCGGCGTCATCCTCGGCACGATCACGTTCCTCAAGGAACGTCAACTCTCTGTGAGCGACTGGGCGGCGCATCTCGGATCACAGGTGGCGCCGACGTGGACAGAGACCGGAAAAAGCGCCAGGAGATCGCCCGACTATAAAAAAACGGCGACGGCACGGCGCACCAGCCGGCGCACCAGCCGGCGCGGTGTCCGATAGCAGTCCCAGTCTTCACCCAGCGTCCAAGTCAGGAGACAAACATGAGTCAAACCACCACTGACATCGTCGATCATGAGGAAACCGAAGAACTGCTAGATCATGCCGAGGAGAGCCTCACTGGCGTGATCCTCGGCACGATCACGTTCCTCAAGGACCGCCAACTCTCCGTGAGCGACTCGTCGACGCATCTCGGATCACAGGTGGCGCCGACGTGGGAAGAGAACCAGGGCAAAGGCGCCAAGGAGATCGCCCGACTGGTCGCGATCAACGTCATCGCGGCCGGTGGTGATGTCCACGGACTCTCCGGCGACGATGGCCGCGCCGAACTGCGCTGTAGTTGGCCTGACGCCGAGGATCTTGCCTACTTCAAGCTGACACGCGACGACATCGACCCATTTCTGCAGCTCTACCAACCCATCATGAGCTCCCTCGGACTGCGCTACGAGGCGCATCGCGAGGGGGACCAGGCCACGCTGACGTTCACACGCTGATCTCGCACCGTCCTCAAGCTGCGGCCGCGCATCCCGTTGGGAATTCTCGCGTCCGTGACCTGGTACTCGCGCACGAGCATGTCGGCGTTCGCCGGCTGCAGATCGCGCCCGTTCCATACCAAGGGAGGCCAGGTTATGCCCGACGATCTCCGACGAGACGCGCTGCCGATCCCCGATCGACCGTACACCGGGTCTGGTCACCTACGACGCCAAAGACCCGGACACGTCATTTCCGCCGATCACGCCACTGCGCCCGCCAGCCGGCGCGCCGAACGTGCTGGTCGTCCTGCTCGACGATGTGGGATTCGCCGCATCCTCCGCCTTCGGTGGGCCGATCAACACGCCCACCGCCGAGCGCCTGGCAGCCGGCGGCCTGCAAGTACACCCGCTTTCACACGACGGCGTTGTGCTCGCCATCGCGGCAGGCGCTGCTCACCGGCCGCAACCATCACGCGGTCGGCATGGGCGGCATCACCGAGCTCGCGACCTCCGCGCCGGGCTACAACTCCATGCGTCCGAACACGGCTGCCCCGCTGGCCGAGACCCTGAAGCTGAATGGCTACTCGACGGCACAGTTCGGCAAGTGCCACGAGATACCGGTCTGGGAGACCAGCCCGCTGGGGCCGTTCGACGCCTGGCCGACCGGTGGCGGCGGCTTCGAGCACTTCTACGGCTTCGTCGGCGGCGAAACCAACCAGTAGGCGCCGGCCCTCTACCAGGACACCGTGCCGATCGAGCCGGAGCGGACGGCCGAAGAGGGCTACCACTTCACTGAAGACATGACCGACAAGGCCATCGGCTGGATCAGCCAGCAGAAGGCACTCATGCCCGACAAGCCGTTCTTCATCTACTTCGCGCCGGGCGCGGCGCACGCGCCGCACCAGGTCGCGCCGGAGTGGTCCGACAAGTACAAGGGCCGCTTCGATCAGGGCTGGGACGTACTCCGCGAGGAGACGATCGCCCGCCAGAAGGAGCTAGGCGTGATCGCTCCGGACGCGGAGCTGACCGCACGCCACGCGGAGATCCCGGCCTGGGACGAGATGCCCGACGAACTCAAGCCGGTGCTGCGCGCGCCAGATGGAAGTCTACGCCGGCTTCCTCGAGCACACCGACCACCACATCGGCCGGCTGGTCGACGCGCTCGACGGACCTCGAGATCCTGGACGACACGCTGATCTATCTGATCATCGGCGACAACGGCGCGTCGGCTGAGGGAACGCTCAACGGCACCTTCAACGAGATGATCAACTTCAACGGCGCGGCGGCGATCGAGACGCCGCAGTTCTTGCTCGAGCGGATCGACGAGTGGGGCACGCCGAGTTCCTACAACCACTACGCGGTGGGCTGGGCGCACGCGATGAATACACCCTATCAATGGACCAAGCAGGTCGCCTCGCACTGGGGCGGCACGCGCAACGGCACGATCGTGCACTGGCCGAACGGGATCGCCGCACAGAGGCCAGTTGCGCGTCGCAGTTCAGCCACCTGATCGACGTCGCGCCGACGGTCCTGGAAGCGGCCGGACTGCCGGAACCGACGCAGCGTGCACGGCGTCCAGCAGATGCCGCTGCACGGCGTCAGCATGGTCTATTCGTTCGACGACGCCGCCGCGGCGGAGCGGCACGAGACGCAGTACTTCGAGATGTTCGGCAACCGCGGCATCTACCACAAGGGCTGGACGGCGGTGACCAAGCACAAGACCCCCTGGATCCTCGTCGGCGGACAGCTGCCGGCCTTCGACGATGATGTCTGGGAGCTGTACGCCCCCGATGACTGGTCACAGGCGCACGATCGTGTCCGCGGCAGATGCCCGAGAGGCTGCACGAACTCCAGCGGCTCTTCCTGATCGAAGCGATCAAGTACAACGTGCTGCCGCTCGATGACCGGGCGCGCCGAGCGATTCAACCCCGACATGGCCGGCCGCCCAGTACTGATCTCGCGGGAACTCCCAGCTGCTCTTCGGCGGCATGGGGCGGCTGACCGAGAACTCGGTCGTCATCATCAAGAACAAGTCGCACGCGGTCACGGCGCAGATCACCGTGCCGGAGGCGGGGCGAACGGCGTCATCATCGCCCAGGGCGGCTCGTTCGGCGGCTGGAGCCTGTACGCCAACGACGGCCGGCCGGCCTACTGCTACAACCTGCTCGGCATCCAGCGCTTCAAGGTCTACGGCGAGGCCGCGATCCCTGCCGGCGAGCATCAGGTGCGGATGGAGTTCGCCTACGACGGCGGCGGGCTCGGCAAGGGTGGCACCGTGTCGCTCTATCTCGACGGCGACAAGATCGGCGAGGGCCGTGTCGCAGATGACCCAGGCCATGATCTTCTCGGCTGACGAGACGACCGACCTGGGCAGCGACACCGCGCACCCCGGTCAGCGATGACTACGGGTCGAAGGACAGCATCTTCACGGGCCGCATCCATTGGGTCCAGATCGACCTCGGCGACGATGCCGAGGACGCCGACCACCTGATCACACCCGAAGAGCGCCTGCGCGTCGCGATGGCGCGGCAATAGCCACACGGGCGTCACCGTCGGGCATCTCACGCGAGACACCCGACGGTGCGCCCGATACCCACGATCAGTCCATAACCAGTTCGGGCTCGACTCGCCGACCGCGCGGGCTCCGATCGAGTGAGCAACGTGCGGTCCCATAGTGATGCAGGCGCGCAGCCGCGTCCGTCAGAAACAGGAGTTCGCAATGTGCTGTTTGGCGACGGTCATGATACTCCTCGGTCCGCGGTTCCTGGGCATCATCTGGTGGATCAGCAATCCCGACCGCTGGGACCGCGCGTTCAGCACCGCCATCTGGCCGGTGCTTGGCCTCGTCTTCGCGCCGTGGACGACGCTGGCATTCGTCTCCGGCCAGCCGGGTGGATTCAATGGATTCGACACGTTCCTGATCATCATCTCGGTCCTTGCCGACGTCGCCAGCTATGCCGGCGGCGGGTATGGCAACCGCAACCGGATGCCCAGCTACTGACCCGCTAGCAAGCGCCGCTCTACGAATGTTGCAGTGCGAGAGGACCGAACGATGGCGACAATGACCAGTCCTCCCCGTCGACTCTCGGACCCGGGGTGACCCGATGATCTGGATCATCCTTGCCGCGCTCGGCGTCCCACGCTGGCTCGTGGTCGGTGCGCTGGGTACGTCACTGTGGAGTCGCAAGCGCTTTCAGCAAGGGCCAGGCGTGTTCAAGTGTAGCCTTCGCAGGATTTCGGCAGCATCTCCCGAGCAAGAGACTTCCTGGCCCCGATTGCCTGCCTATGCTCGCTGGGTCCACGATGTCCTTATCGTCCATGCCGGTCTGGCGCTGGTTCGCAATGACGCGCTTCCAGTAGCGTCGGTTGAGCGCGCATTGGTGATTCGGACACTGTCCCGACTCCGAAGCGGCTCGGCGACCACGTCTCGATCATCAGACTGATTCTCGATGACGACTCGCGCGTGGAACTGGCCACTCCATCCAACGTGACGGCCATCCAACTCGGTCCATTCACTGTAGCCACCGCGCAGCCGGTTGAAATGCGAGCGAACTGATGGAGGGCACAGTACCGACAACGCGTTCATCGAGCGCGTCCTGGAATGGGTCGAGTATGTCTCGCTTGGCATTGAGGTGCTCGCGGTCGCGATCATCGCCATCGCGATCACCTATGCGACCTACGCATACGTGGCAACGCGCCTGGGCCACCGTGCTGACGCCGGAACCTATGGACTCTACCGCAGACGGATCGCCCAGGCGCTGTTGCTCGGTCTGGAGATCCTGGTGGCGGCGGATATCGTCAGAACCGTCATTCTGGATCCAACGTTGGAGAGTGTCGCGGTGCTGGGCATCCTGGTCCTGATCCGGACCTTCCTGACCTGGTCACTGGTGGTCGAGATGGAGGGACGTTGGCCGTGGAGCAGGGCAATCGCTCCGCGACGAGTGAGGCCGGCAATTGCGGAGTCGTGACATCCGAGACACTGGCAGATCCTGCGACCGACGACATTTCAATCGTCGATTCGACCGATCACTCCCTGCACATGGCCATCAGGCGCGGGTGGTGACCTGTCACTACGAAAGACGGTGACGATGAGCAGCATGGCGGATCACCTGGACCAGCCGGACCACCTGGAATCGGAGCCGGCGACGCTCACGCCGGTAGACGCCGGCGCGTCGGTCGAAGTGCGCCGCGCCGCGATGATCACCGCGTCTGTCGGGATTGCCCACGCGGTGCTGTTGGTGCTGGCGTTCTGGCTCGTGCGCTCGAACCGCGGCAGGGATCAACGCCACTGACGCCGACATCGTGGTCTATTACGAGGATGCCGACAATCGGCGCCGGATCATCGCGGCCGGCCTCTACCTGCTCCCGTTTTCCGGGATCGCCTTCATCTGGTTCATCGTGGCGCTGCGCATGTGGACGTCGGGTAGTGCGAAACGCATCAACATGCTGCTCGCCAACGTGCAGTTGGCGGCCGGCATCATCTACGTGACGCTGATCCTCTCCGCCGGCGCCTCGTACGCCCTCTTGGCGGCGACCTATGAACTGGCGGACGAACCGCATGTCGCCAGAGATCGCGCGCGTGTTTCCGCGGCTCGGTTCGGTCCTCTTTCTCACGTTGGCGATGCGGATGGCGGCGATGGTGGTCTTCACGACCTCGGGCATCGGTCGCAGCACCGGCATCCTGCCGCGCTGGTTCGGTGCGGTCGGAATCGTGGTTGGGATCACGCTGCTGCTCTCGGCATCGCTCAACCCGTTGCTCATCCTGGTCTTCCCGACCTGGCTGACCGTGCTCAGCATCTTTCTGCTCCGTCGCGCGCGCGAGGTTCCCAAGGATGTCGTGCTGCCGCCGCCAACCGGTCGCGATGAGCGTGGTGCGCTGTTCCGTCGCCTGGCGAAGCCATAAACAGACGTACCGCAGCCGTGCGAAAACTCCTCGACCACGCGAATCACTGTGCCGGCCACACCAGCCAACCGAGGTGATCTGACACCTGTCGGGAGCGGCTTCAACTCTCCGTTTCTAGAAGGGCGACGTCGACCCCGTCCGGGCGTCGGTCGAGCGGGAACGACCGCACGCTGCTGAACGTCAATGGTGAAAACCAGACCACAGTTCCGAATCCGCACGTCGGTGTCGAAATAGCCGACGTCACTGAGGCAGTCAGCCAGGTCGCGGAAGGTGTCGTTCTCATTCACACCGTCAGTTGCCGGGGAAACGGGTTGTCCGGGAAGAGGATTGCCTGATATTTCCCCTGCTCGGCGAGGTCCAGGTGCAGCAAGGCGCTCCCGACCCCAGCGGCGCCGATCATGTAGCCGGTTTCAGCCGTGACGTTCCAAGGCTCGGTCCGCGTCCACGCCTGGAACCACTGGAAACCGTTCCCATCGACGTTCGATGCCTTGCTGAGGGTGCTGTCGGCGACCCGACGGGCGAAGGCGTGATACTCCTCATCACCAGTCGCGACCCAGAGGCTTGTGAAGAAGTCGAAGATCCCGGCTGTGCCACAGCATTGGCAGACGACGTTCCAGAGCCCGGGTGTCTGCCGCTCCGGGACACCACTCTCGATGACGCCGCGTGCGAAGCGCCCCTCCAGTCGCGATACTCCGGTTCCTGCGTCAGGCGGTGGAGTTCGTAGAACGTTCGGGCCGTGCCGACCGGGTCCGTGGCAGTAACCCAGGTAGTAGAGATCGGTCAGATCGGGTGCACGGTAGTACAGCAGCGCCGCGTCTCCGGTGACGGTGGCGATCGACTGCACATGGCGCGCGCCATCCCGCGCCGCCTGCAGGAAGGCTTCGTCGCCCGAGACGTCGGCAAGCCGCGCCATGACATAGGCAACGCCAGCAGTACCGAACTCGAAGTTCGGCATGTAGGCATCAGCCGGGATGCCGAAGGCAGCCATGCGCTCCATTGGAAAGCCGACCCACTTCAACGTGCCGTCCGGCAGGCGCTCGGCGACTTCCAGAATGCGGTGGCCGGCGGCGATGGCGAGGTCCGTCAGCGATGGGTCCGCAAATGTCTCAGCCGCCCACAGCAGGTAGAGCAGGATTGATCCATCACCTAACCCGGCCGCGGCCGCACCGGTCCACTCGACGCCTGCACCGGCAGGCTCGGCGCGCTCCACGACGTAGCGGTTGATGTCCATTGCCGCATCGCGGTAGCGCCCATCACCCGTCGCCTGCCAGACGTGCGCGAGCGTGAAGGCGGTGCCGGTCAGCCCCATGTTGAATGCCAGGTTCAGGTTCTCGCCGGGCATCATCGCCGGTGCGTCGAGCACCTCCCGCCAGGTCGCGGCGATGTAGTCGGCGCCGGCACGTGCGTCGTCGAGGTAGCTGTCGTCACCGGTGGCGAGCAGCCAGTTCCAGGAAGAACAGCACGTCCCCGGCAACACCGCTGTAGATCGTGGCGGGCGGGGTGATGGTGGCGATGCGGTCAGGTTGGCGCGGGTCGGGTAGCCAGAGTGTGCCGTGCTCCGTCTGCCGTGCATTCGAGCGAATCCAGCGGGCGGCTTCCTCGGCAGCATGCAGATACGGTGTTCCGTCGGGCGTCGTTGCGGATACAGACATTGTTGCATTCCCTCCTTAACCCGAACGTGACACGTCACCCAGCGAGTCGCCCGACCAGCCGCGCGGCTCGCTCCCGCTCATCGGCTTCGTCCACGATCGGCACCGGCATGATCAGGAGTTCGTCCAGGCCCTGGGCCAGCAATTCACGCAGTCGGTCCGTGATCGCCGCCTCATCGCCGGACACGACCAACCCATCGATCAGGGCATCCGACACCGTGCCGCCAGAACCGGGCGGGAACCCGGCGTCAGCGAACATCCCGGCGTAGAACGGCAGCCGTGCGTAGCCGCCGAGCATCGTCCGCGCCGCAGCAGCCACCGCCGCGCGATCGGAACTCAGCGCGACCGGGATGTGTGCGACCAACGGCGGAGCAACCCTACCGGCGGCTTCGGCACCGGCTCGCAACGCCGGCAGCGCAGTGCCAAGCAGGTAGGTGGGCGGGCAGAGCCATGACAGCGCGCCGTCGCTGACCTCCCCAGCAAGCCGGAAGGCGCCAGCGCGGAGGGCCGAGATCAGAATGGGGACGCCTGAGGGGCGGGGTAAGGTAGCGCGCACCCGGTAGAACTCGCCCTGGCGTTCCGACGCGCCGTCATGTAACAGATCCCGCAGGATCGCCACATACTCACGCAGATGGGCCATCGGTGCATCGAGTGACAGCCCGTAGACCCCCTCGATGATCGGGCGGTGGCTTGGCCCCACCCCCAGGCGGAGTCGCCCCGGTGCGAGATCGGCGATCGCCAGCGCCTGCTGCGCCAGGGTGATCGGGTGTCGTGGGTAGGTCGGAACGATCGCGGTACCGAGTCCGATCGACTCCGTGCGAACCGCAGCCGCGGCGAAGATCGACATCGTGTCTGGCGTGGCAGCCCCTTGTGTCATCCAGATTCGCGGGACACCGGCAGCTTCGGCGGCAACGATGCGGTCGACGACTGCTCGACTATCTGCTCCCGCGATAACCAGGCCGATGCGGTTACGTACACTGCTGCCCCGAGATGGCGCTGTCACGTTCTGGTACTCCTGTTCATACCGTTTTCCGATACGGCGTCATCGTCGGACAACACCCGACGCATGAATGCTATTCCCTGCAATTGTGTACGCTGGGCGGACCTGGAAGATGACGGCGAGTCGTTGAAGCCCGCCAGAAGATGTCGCGGCGGGATGTCGAGAATCCGGCGTTGGCTCCGTCCCAGGGACGTCAGCGGCCACGACGGGCCGCACGTGAGAGAAGGAGAATCAGCATGACGCTTCGGCGGATGGACAACGTCCTTATCGTTGTCGAGGATCTTGAGGCGGCTACCGCGTTCTTTGCCGAACTTGGGATGGAGCTGGAGGGCAAGACGACTGTTGAGGGGGATTGGGCTGGCCGTGTCATCGGGCTCGAAGGCGTCCGTGCCGACATCGTCATGATGCGGACCCCGGACGGTCACGGGCGGGTCGAGCTGTCGAAGTTCCACACGCCGTCGGCGATCAGTAGTGAGCCGCAACACGCACCGTCGAACACGCTGGGCATCCGTCGCATCATGTTCGCTGTCGAAGGCCTCGACGACGTCATTGCCCGCCTGCGCACTCACGGCGCCGAACTCCTCGACGAGGTGGCGCAATACGGGGACAGCTACCGGCTCTGTTTCGTCCGCAACCCCGAGGGGTTCATCATCGGGCTGGCCGAGGAGCTCAATTGACAAAGAGTTGTTGACATCCGCCAGGCAACGTCATGGGGGAATGTCGAGAATCCGCAGGCGGCTCCGTCTCTGTTATGAACGCGGCCCGAGTGGGTCGCAACGGACAGAGATGTATAGAAGGAGAACACAATGGCGAAGTACCTGCTGCTCAAGCACTACCGGGGCGCGCCGGCACCGGTCAACGATGTGCCGATGGACCAGTGGGCGCCGGACGAGGTTTCGGCCCATATCCAGTACATGAACGACTTTGCCTCCCGGCTCGAAGGCACTGGTGAGTACGTCGAAGGTCACGCGCTCTCCCCGGAGGGCACGTGGGTTCGCTACGACGGCGAGGGGCGGCCGCCGGTCACCGACGGGCCGTTCGCGGAGACCAAGGACCTGATCGCCGGCTGGATGGTGATCGACGTCGAGACCTACGAGCGGGCGCTCGAGCTGGCCGGCGAGTTGTCGGCGGCTCCAGGCGCCGGCGGGAAGCCGATCCACGAGTGGCTTGAGCTACGCCCATTCTACGGGGTGTCCCCGACCATCACGGAGTGACGCACGGTGGATGAGGACCTGCTTCGATCCCTCACCCCAAGCGTGATCAGCATCCTCGTCCGTCGCGGAGCGAACTTCGCGGCGGCCGAGGATGCCGTCCAGGACGCCCTGGTCGAGGCTATGCGTGTCTGGCCGGACGACCCGCCTCGTGACCCGAAGGGCTGGCTGGTGACGGTGGCCTGGCGGAAGTTCCTCGACGCCGCCCGCGCCGATACCTCCCGACGGAACCGCGAGGTACTCGTTGAGAGCGAGCCGCTGCCCGATCTGGGCGAAATGGCGGACGATACACTCCAGCTGTACTTCCTGTGCGCGCACCCGTCCCTGACACCGGCCTCAGCCGTCGCCCTCACGCTGCGCGCAGTCGGCGGCCTGACCACGCGGCAGATCGCGCAGGCCTACCTCGTGCCGGAGGCGACGATGGCTCAGCGGATCAGCCGGGCCAAGCGGACCGTCTCTGGCGTTCGCTTCAACCAGCCCGGTGACGTCGCGACGGTCCTGCGCGTGCTCTACCTGGTCTTCAACGAGGGGTACTCAGGCGACGTCGACCTCGCCGCCGAGGCGATCCGCCTCACTCGCCAACTGGCAGCCCAGATCGACCATGAGGAGGTCGCGGGCCTGCTCGCGCTGATGCTGCTTCACCACGCACGGCGACCGGCACGGACCGGCCCCGACGGCAGGCTCGTACCGCTTGCCGAGCAGGACCGCAACCTCTGGGACACTCGCCTGATTGTTGAAGGCGTCGACGTGCTCCAGGCAGCCCTGGCCAGTGACCGCCTGGGCGAGTTCCAGGCCCAGGCCGCGATCGCTGCGCTCCACGCCGACGCTCCATCGGCCGCAGAGACCGACTGGGTGCAGATCGTCGAGTGGTACGACGAACTGGTGCGCCTCACCGACAGCCCGGTGGCCCGCCTCAACCGGGCCGTCGCAGTCGGCGAGGCCGACGGAGCGCAGGCCGGGCTGGCCGCCCTGGCGGAACTCGACCCCGTCCCTGCCCCGCTACACCGCCGTCGCGGCCTACCTGCACGAGCGTGACGTCGACCCAGTGACCGCAGCACGGCTCTACGCCGAAGCGGCCCGATCGGCCACCAGCCTCCCCGAACGCGACCACCTCACGCGACAGGCCGCGCGTCTCAACGCGCAACTGCGTAAGCTGAGCAGTTGAGGCGTGCGGGCGACTGACATTCACCGTTCTGAAACGGTTTGACGATGAACGTGGTCAGATCGGGGAGGGATCACCGGCCCAGGGAACCGTTCCACCCCAGTGATTGAGGTACGTCGTTTCGGCGGTCGGGCGGCGCTGCGTCGGGCCGAAGCGCCCGCGCGGGTAGCCGAGCGGAATACACAGGTGGAATTCGGCCGATGCCGGGATGCCCAACAGATCGTAGACCCGGTCCATCACCTGGGGATGGAGCGTCGTCGGGACCGAGCCGATGCCCAGCGCTCGGGCGGCCAGCATCAGGTTCTGGACGCCCGGCAGCACGGAACTGGCCTGGCCCTTTCCCACCGTCAGCGCCAGTACGATGCATGGCGCGTCGGCCATCTCGTCCGCCAACTTGGCGGCCCCGCGCGGGACGCGCTCCTCGGCCGGGATATCCTCCCGCCGCGTCCACGGCCGGCCCTCGTCGCGCCGCTTGGCCCACCATGCCTCCCGGTAGAGCGCGCCGAACTGGCGAATCACGTCCCGGTCAGTGAGGACGAGGTAGCGGGCGGGCTGGGCGTTGCCACCGCTCGGCGCCTTGATCGCCGCTTCCATAATCGTGTGGATGTCCTCGATCGGGATCGGGTCCGGCCGTAGCCGGCGGATCGACCGCTGCGTGTAGATCGCCTCACCGAGCGGCATCGAAAGCCGTGCCGGATCTGTCTCCACCATCGTTGACCTCCCCAAGCGTCCTTCGTCAGATCTGCTTATCGCGGCATGTCCCGTCGCACCTGCGACAACGCCACGCTGTAGGCACGGATCGTCTCGTCGATGTCGGCATCGCTATGCGCGAGCGAGACGTAGACCTTGCCCAGGTTACTGGCGATCCCCTGCCTCGAACAACGCGCTCCCGAGCGTTGGGAGGAGCGCTGACGCGTTCCCCTGCCCCTCGTCGGTTGCAACGACGCCGCTGACCGCGCCCTCACCGCGCATCTCCAGTGGCAGATCGAACTCTTCGGCCACGTCGTTGAAGCCGCGCCGCAACCGCTCGCCAACCTGTTCCAGCCGCTCGATAGACGCCTGGCTGGCGCAGTTCGGTCAACGTCGCGAGTCCGGCTGTCGCGCCGATCGGGTTGCCGCTGAGCGTCCCGCTGATGAAGACGTAGCCGGGCTGGCCACCGCGCCGTGGGCTGGCCTGTTCCATGATCTCGCGCCGGCCGCAGATGGCCGACAGCGGATAGCCCCCGCCGATGATCTTGCCGTAGGTCGCGAGGTCAGGCGTCACGCCGTACCGTTCCTGACCACCACCCCAGCCCAACCGGAAGCCGGTGACCACCTCATCGAAGATCAGCAGTGCTCCAGCCGCTCGGGTCACGCGGGCGAGGTCGTCGAGAAAGCCGGGCTCCGGCCGGACAACCCGGTGCAGCGGCTCAACGATGACGGCCGCAACCTGACCGGGGTGGGCCGCCAACTGCTCCTCGACCGAGGCCAGGTCGTTGAAGGTCGCGGTCAGCACCGACTCCCTGACCGCCTCCGGTACACCGGCTGACTGAGTGCTGACGTAGTCGTGGTGGCCGTGATAGCTGCCGGCGAACCGCAGAATCAGATCCCGGCCGGTTGCGGCACGCGCGAGGCGCAGCGCCAGGTAGGTCGCCTCGGCGCCCGAGCTGGCGAACATCACCTGCTCGGCGCACGGAACCGCTTCAACGATCATCTGCCCAAGGCGGATGATCGGCTCGTTGAGTGCGTAGAAAGTCGATCCCCGACCGGCCTGCTCCTGGACGGCCGCGACCACCTGTGGGTGCGCATGGCCGAGGATCAACGGCCCTGAGCCGAGGATGTAATCCAGATAGCCATCGCCGGTCGTCGTGTAGAAGCGGCTGCCCTGGCCGGAGGCGACGACGACATCCTGCATCCACGGTGGGACGGCGTACGAACCGCTACTCCGACCAGGGAAGATCGACTCGGCTGTCGCACGAAGCTCGTCGGTGTCCGAGGGGAGAGAAGGTACCGTACTCATCGGTCTACCTCCAATTGACTGCTCAGCGTCACACCCCGGGCGACGTAGACAACTCGACGTGCACGGGGCGACGCGGATGGACAGTATGGCACGCATTCGGCCCGGTCTCCAGAGGTTCCGATGACCCGCGAGCAGTGGTCGTCTGCATCCGACCCCAGAACGCCCGGTGCTCGACGAGTCTGGTCATCGGCTCGGCCACGATGAGTAGGCGACAATCGGAGTGGGTGTCGCCACACGGACAGCACGGTCTTGCGTACGCCGCGTCCCCTGTTATGCTGCCGGCACGAGGATCGAGACAGCATCTCGCGACGGGCGATGCCGGTCGCCGCACGGCCACTCTGGCGAATGACCCATCGCCGCGCGAGCCTGCCAGCAGAAAGGGTCGCTGACCATCTCTTCACCGGGTGACGCGGCCGGCCTGGTCGTCGGTCCGGTCTGCACGCTAGCGTGTGTGATGGAATCTATGGCATCTGCCGAACGAACGCACGACTGCGCCGCGGAGGGAGGAACCCCTGATGCCACTGCCACGCTGGCTGGCCCACGTGAACAAACGAGTCTTCAATCCATTGACGATGCGCCGGGGAGTCCAGCCGGTATTGATCCACGATGGCCGCGTGTCAGGCAGGACCTACCGGACACCCCTGGACGCGCATCCTTTCCCTGATGGATACGTGTTCATCCCGATGTACGGGCCACGCACTGACTGGGTCAAGAACGTGTTGGCCAATGGCGAGGCACGTCTCTCGATTAGCGACAAGAAGTTCGAGTTGGTGTCCCCTCGGCTGGTGCAGAAGCGGGACATCTGGTCACTGCTGGACCCTACACCCAAGACTCCACCAGGCACCTCGGACAAGTCCGAACTCCTGCGCATGGACTTCCGTCACTGAGCGTGAGCACTATCTCAGGATGAGCATTTCTTTCAGCAGGCTGGGACCAGCGTCTTGCAAAAGCCGGTCTCGCCGGGCGACGTGCCCAAGAGGTCGAACGGTCAACTTCCATCAAGATTCGTCGGTTTGAGATGTGAAGGCTCCTAAAAGATCTTGCGCCAATCTTGTCAAGACGTAACGCACTCGTGAAACCAATGGCCTGAATCGCCCCGTGAGAGCCGCCGAGGCGTCCAGCAGGCCCGCCTGGAGCGGGCCTGCGCATGACGCCTGGGCCGCCGTGCGAGCGGTCAGTTGCCGACTGGCTGGAAGTAGTTCGCGGCCGCGTAGTTGGCCACGTTCCGCCCGAGCCGCTGGCCTTCGACGTCCCCGCTGCGGTAGTGGAGGCCAGCCCAGATGCGTGCCTCGATGAGCTCGGCGAGTGGCTGCGAGAAGGTGTCGAACGTGCGCACAGCCGGCCCTCCAGGATTCACAAACGTGCTCGTGATCTGGAATGGCCCCCCGACTGGGTCGTCACCGAAGAACATGCGCAGCACGGTGACGTGTGCCGCGTCGAGGCAGTTGTGTCCCGAGGTCCACTCGGGATACGGCGCGGTGAGAAGCGACGTCCAGGCTGCGTCAGGATCCGTGGCGGGGTTCCCATCCTCCGACGCGCGTGGAATCGCGTTCCACGGCCGCCAGAAGTCGAAGTGGTACTTGTCGTTCCAGCAGTTGATGGCCGCGTCCGCCCCACTCAGGTTCTGGAGCGCGAGGAGTCTCGCGGCGTCGGCGGCGTCGAGGTCGGTCCGTGCGATGAGCTGTCGGGCGACTTCGTTCCAACTCAGAATCGGTGCGCTCTGCCACCACCTGGCAATGTACGTCTGCTCGTCAGTCCGGGTCGAACCCGTAGCCCTGCCGAGGGCCTTGACCTCGTTGAACTCAGCCGCCCACTGCGCGCTGTCGAGCGCGGGCGGTGGCGCGCTGCGGAACTGCGACGAGCCTTCGATGAGAAACGGTCGCACGTTGCCCGCCCACGGGGTCGGGTCGAGCAGCGGCTGTCCGGCCGCATTGAGGAGCGGCTGCCAGTGTCCGGGCGCGGGGTTCGACACCCACGCAGACGGCCCGAACCGTCCGTCGCCCGCTCGCGCGTCGAGCATAGCCTCTGCCGCTGCGTGCCCGATCGCGATACCTTGCCGTTTGAAGGCGTTATTGTCGATCGCGTTGAGCGATGCTGCATACTCCGTGGCGAGTGTATTCAGGAGTCCCGCACGACCCGGGAACGGAGCGATCTCGGGTGCGGTCGAGACGAGCGCGAAGAGCACATCATACGCCGCCGTGGCGACGGCAGCGTCGATCGACGCCTTCGCACCCGTACGCTTGTTGAGCAGATATGGCTGATGCTGTTTCGGCCCGATCGCGTTGACCGCGTCGTACACGGCCCCCTGTACCATGCCCATGTTGATCTGGAAGGCAGGTGGAGCACCGCCGTTCGGTCCCGGGATCGCGACGAGTGTCGTCAACGCGACGTGGTTCCAGTGCGATACCTCACTGGCGTCGGTCCCGACTGGTGGTGCGGCCGATGCGTTGAAGACGCCGAGCGCGCCTACGAGCGCAACGATCACCAGCATGACGACCGCAACCGATGGTCGACGTGACATCGTTCTCTCCCTTCGTCATACCTGTAGCCCTGTATAAATCGAGAGGGTGGAGTGCTCCGACTTGCCGCTTGCGCTTCCTGCCCTGGTTCCCGTGGTGCGTACTATTCCACTGGGTCTGCACGCCAGTTGCGCGAGGCACGGATCTGGGTGTTCATCGCATGCGTGTCCCTCCTGTCAGCGAACGACGACACCGAGGAATCCGCCGGGTGTCGGCGCGTGCACTCGTCGACGTCCTGCGAATCCCTCAAGGGGTCTCATCATGCGACCATCCGGGTAGCACCGCATCCGTGCAAATATGTAGTTGTCATATGTAATTCTCATGAGGCCGGTGGCGCGTCGCCCGTCAGGAGTGGTCGACGTGCCAGACGTAGGCCGCCGCTTCAGCCTTACTGTTGACATCAAGCTTGAGGTAGAAGTTGGCGATGTGGCGCTCCACGGTCCGCGGGCTGAGGAAGAGGCGGTCGGCAATCGCGAGATTGCTCAGACCAGTAGCGATCAGCGGCAACATCTCGGTCTCTCGCGGTGTCAGCTGGTCGCGATCCGGATCGGCGTGGAGTTGACCCGCTTCCCTGGACACGTGCAGGCGACATCGTGCATCGACTTTTGCAAGACGCTAGGACGTTTCAGAAACGCATCAGTCCCAGCGGAAGAACCAGATCGCCGGGATGGCGGCGGCGACCGTGATGGCGGCGATGATGGCCAGGTCGGTCGTGGCCCAGCCGAAGCCGAACCAGGGGTCCTGGATCGCGATGACGACGTGGGTCAGTGGGAGGATCTCGCTGAAGTCGCGCAGGCCGGATGGGAGGACGGCGCGCGGCGGGGCTGTCCCGGCGATCAGCCACATGCCGAGAAAGAGCAGCAGCCCGATCCCCTGTGCAGCGCGGCTGGTGCGGATGAACGTCGCCAGCAGGGCACCGAGCGCGCTGTAAGCAGAGCGTCCCAAGCAGGATCGCGACGACGACGCCGAACGGGTCCTGCGGCAGCGTCGTGTCATAGATCAGCCAGGAACTGAGGGTCATGACGATCGCACCGGCGACGACCATCACCAGCGCGACCGTCAGTTGCGATGCCAGGATCGCCCAGGCCGGGACCGACGAGGCTTCCATCCGGCGCAGGATGCCCTGCTCGCGGTAGCCGGCCAGCTGGCCCGGGATCGTCAGGATACCGACGGCGGCGATGACGACGGCGACCGAGGCTGCCGTGTAGTAGTCGGTCGGCACGACACCCCGCCAGACCAGAATGCCGTTCTCGGTGGCCTGCGCTTCGGCCTCATCGTTGCCGAAGACGGCCGCCAGCAACAGCATCATCATCAGCGGAAAGACCAGGACGAAGATGACCGCGAACGGTTCGCGGAGGAACAGCCGCAACTCGGACGCCGTCAGGGCCAGATAGCCACGCATCGCGCTCATTCCCGGATCGTCCGACCGGTCAGCGCCAGGAAGGCGTCCTCGACCGTCGGGCGTTCGACGCGCAGGTCGTCTGGGACGATCCCGCGCGCGACGAGGGCCGCGGCGACGAGCGCCAGTACCGGCCCGGTCCCTTCGACCTCGACCTCAGCGCCATGACGCGTGACACGCTCGACCCGCTCGACCGTCTCGAGCCAGCCCAGATCATCAACGTCCGTCGAGAACCGGACGCGAACCGGCAGACCCAGCCGATCGACGAGCCCCTGGGGAGTGTCGAGCGCGATCAGCTTGCCACGGTCGATGATCGCGAGCCGGTCGCAGAGGAACTCGGCCTCATCCATGAAATGCGTCACCAGGACAACGGTTGTCCCGCCCGCGCGAATCTCCCGGACCAGGTCCCAGGTCGCCCTTCGTGCTTGAGGATCGAGGCCCTGCGTGAGTTCATCGAGGAAGACGACCTTGGGATTGTTCACAAACGCCAGCGCGATGAAGAGCCGTTGGCGCTGCCCACCGGACAAATCGGCGAAGGCACGCTTACGCAGGTCAGTCAACTGCCAGCGGTCGAGAAGTGCTTCGATATCGACCGGGTGCGGCGCGAAGGCGGCGAAGAGCTTGAGTGCCTCAGCCACGCGCATCCGGCCCGGCAGCGCCGACGCCTGGAGTTGCGCGCCAATCTGCGGCCGCAGTTGACTGGTCTCAGTCAGCGGATCGAGGCCGAGGACGCGCATCGTCCCATGCTCAGGAATGCGCAACCCCTGCAGGCATTCGACGGTCGTCGTCTTGCCGGCGCCGTTCGGTCCGAGAATGCCGAAGATCTCGCCATCATGGACACTGAACGAGACACCATCAACGGCGACGTTGTCCCCGTAGCGCTTCTGGAGGCCGTCAACGGTGATCACCTCGGACATCGTCTGACTCGCTCCTCATCGAGGCGGCGTGGTCGCTCCGGTTCATATACCAACGTTTACGCAGACCCGATGCCATGGATCCAACTCTTGTCACCCCTGGAGCAGTTCCGCGATCAGCGCCGCTGCCCTCCGCGCCCCGCTGGGATCGTGCTGCCGGTAGCCGCTTGTGTCGCTGCCGAGCGTCGCGAGGGCGGTTTCCGCAAGCGATTCGGGCGTCGTCTCATCGTAGTCCATCCGGACGCCCGCGCCGTAGCAGTCGAGGCGATGGGCGACGTGGAAGACCTGCTCGCAGTGGTCGCGGAGCGGGAAGTAGAGGAACGGGCGGCGGTTGACGGTCAATTCCATCGTCGTGCCCAGCCCACCCTGGACGATGCCGAGGTCGGCGACGGCCAGATGCTCGTAGAGGTCGTGGACGTAGCGGCGGATCTCCAAGCCGGGTTGCTCGGCCACCAAACTGGGATCGATCCGAGGCCCGGCGACGACGACGCAGCACAGGTCGGGACGCTCGTGATGAATCAGCGGCCAGGCTGCGGCGACTTTCTCCAGCAGCGCTCGGCCGACCGCCGTCCCGCCAACGGCAGCGATCACCAGCGGCTGATCCGGGCCGTAACCCAGCCGCTGGCGGACGGCGCGGGTGTCCGCATAATCGGCTGGGTCGAACGGAACGACGTAACCGACGGCCGTGAAGTGCTCGCGCGTCCAGTCGCGGATGACGGCCAGGTCGGGGCCGAACCTGGCCGGAACGAGGTCGCCGTACTCGCCGAAGTAGATGGCGCGGTCGCGGATATATGGGAAACGCTCGATATGCTCCAGCATCTCGGCGTTGTAGTCGGCGGTCAGGAACGCCTCGCGTGAGCCGGGCGTGTCGTCGATCGGCAGCCAGCCGAGGAAGTCGGTCATGAAGACGTAAGGCGCCGTCTTCAACTCCGGATTCTCGTGCAGGAAGTGATCCACCTCCCAGGCCTCGTCGCCGATCCAAAGGTCGTAGGGCGTCTCGCGGACGGCGTCGAGGAAGACCATGAAGTTGGCCAGCAGGATCTCGTCCATCTCGCGGAAGGCGTGGAAGCAGTGCAGCCGGTGGTCGCTGGATGCTTCCTCCCAGTGGGCCGACTCGCTGGAGAGCCGGCTGCTCAGCGGATGAATCGTCTCGCCGGCCTGTTGCAGGACGCCGGTAACCGGCGGTTGGGCCAGCCAGTCGATCTGGAGGTCCGGCACGATCCGGCGCAGCTCACGGACAACCGCCAGGTCGCGCTGGACATGGCCGAGGCCGATCGGGCTGGAGATGAACAGGGCACGGCGCGCGCGCGTCATCGCCCGCTGCCAATGCCGGACCTGTGGCTCCGTTCGCTGCGGAGCGCCACGCTCGATGAACTCGCTGATAGCCAGGTTGGCCCGCACCGGATCACGCGCGATCGGGACGTGCCCGCTGCCTTCGAACACGAGCAGTTCCGCGCCGGGGATCTCGGCCTGCAACGTCCGGCTGAACGCCGGATCGACGGACACGTCATCGCTACCGTGGATGAGCAGCGTCGGGCAGGTGATGTGCCGGTAGTACTCCATGGGTTTGGCTTCGAACAGCCCCACGCAAGATGCGATCAGCGACTCAGGCGAGGATTCCGTTGTCCAGGCGATGAAGTCCTCGATCTGTTTCGTTGAGCGTGGTTCGGGAAAGTCGTCGTGGGCGATCTGCTCGTTCAGTGCGGGATACTCATGCCGCATGGAGTGCGCCCTCCAATCGCGTTGCTCGTCGGGATCGGGGTCAGCCAGGAACCACTCGATGATCTCCGCATGCCTGGTGGTGTCGACGTTGGTTGGGAAGGAACTGACGCTGACAAGGTGGCTTACCCGCTCAGGATGTCGGACGGCGACACGGCTCATCCAGCGAATGGCCCAGGTGATGCCGACCAGCGCGGCCCGCTCGACCTCAGCCGCGTCCATCACGGCCAGCAGATCGGCCGCGAAGTGGTCAGCCGAGTAGCCGCTCGTCGGGCACTCAGACCCGCCGCTGCCGCGCCCGTCCCAGGTCACAACCCGGTAGCCGCGCTGGGCGAACCACGGTACCTGCCCCTTCCAGACCCTCCCGTGGATGTACGAGCCGGCCGGTGAGAATACGATCACGTGTTCGGCATCGTCGCGGCCGAAGACCTCGTATCGCACCCGGGCACCGTCGAGCTGGTTAGCCGCCAGCCCGCTCCGGATCGGTTCAAGCGCGCGCATGCAACCCCTCCTTCGACTGACCGGCTGCCGTCCTCGTCAGGAACTCATCAATGAGCGCGTTCACCTTGACCGGATCACGGACGAGCAGGCCGTGGCTGCACCCTTCGAGGACAACCAGTTCCCAGTCGGGTCGAGCAGCCGCCAGCGAGCGGCTGGCCTCGACCGGGTGGCAGCGGTCGTCGTCGCCGTGGACCAGCAGGACCGGGCAGCGGATCGCCGCGACGGCCTCGCTGGCCGGCATCGACGGCCAGAGCCCCGGTCGTGAGATGGATGTCGTCAGGATCTCGGCGTTCGTCTCAAGCCCCCAGCCGGTGGCGTCGTCGATGCCCTTCGTCGAGTGCGGTTCGGTGAACACCTGCGAGAAGAAGAAGTCCAGCCAGTCACTATAGTGCGCGCGCCAGTAGTGCGTGTTCTCCTTGCCCCAGCCGTCATACGTTTCATGCCGCTCGTAGAAGGCTTCGCCCGGCGGTGAACCCCAGCTTTCGGGGGTCACGCCATTCGCCAGCAGAACAATTCGCTCGACCCGAGCAGGCACAGCGACTGCCAGCCAGAGGCTGTAGGCGCAACTGCGCGAGTAGCCGATCATCGTCGCCCGTTCGATGTCGAGGTGGTCAAGGACGCCGACCGCCTGGTGGGAGACCCGCTCGTACTCAAAGGCCGGATCCTCAGTCGTTCGCTCACCACAGCCGTTGCCGGGCATGTCGAACGTGATGACCTGGTAGCGAGACGCAAGAAACGGAACCTGCATCTTCCAGATTCGACTGTGGACGATCTGCCATGGAGGTAACAGGAGGACGGCCGGCAGGGCAGGGTCACCGAACGTCTCATAGCCAACGGCGTACCCATCCAGGTGAAGCTGTCCGCTTGCGGTCGGTTCAATGGCACGCATCGGTCTCGCCCTTTCGGATGCCGCGTCATCATTTCGGGGTCGGGTGGGACAACCAGCCATGCTGGAGGATGGCGCGCACCTGATGGTCGATCGCTTCCGTCGAGTCGCGATGCAGCCCCGCGGGGTCTTCCGTCGTCGCGCAGCCCAGACGGTCGAGCAGTTCCGTCGCACGCGTGCGGACCGGCACGTCGGCATGGGGATGGATCAGGATGCCCGTCAGCAGCCGTGCTGCTCGGTCGCGGTCGCCGCTCAAGGCGAGCAGAGCCGCGAACTCGCTGAGCACCCGCAGGACGACCGGCAGCGAGTGGCTGTCGCTCGCGAGGCGCAACGCATCGCGAAAGCGCTCGATGGCCAGATCACGCGCGCCGGTCTCACGCGCCACGACACCCAGTTCGAGCAGCGTGACGGCGATACCCCACGTGTGGCGCAGGTCGCGCCGAATCGCCAGCGCATCCAGCAGCCGATCCTCAGCTTCGGCAAAGTCTCCAGACTGCGATGCCACAACGCCGAGGTTGTGCAACGCGAAGGCCATCCCACGCTTGTCGCCGCGCTCTCGGACGATCGCGAGACTCTCATGTTGCAGCCTGGCCGCTTCCGCCGCGTCGCCCTTCGCGAGGACGACCATGCTGAGGTCGTTCAGGGAATACGGCATCGTCCAGGGATTCTCCGATCTGGCCGAGAACTCCAGGCTCTCGCGCAACAGGGCTTCCTCCTGTGCGAGGTCGAGACGCGCGTGGGCGAAGGTCGCTCGAAAGTTCAGGCCGAGCGCAACGTCCTCAGGCTCCCCGAGCGCTCGGACGAGCACCAGCCCACGCTCGACGAGCGCGTCTCCGTGGTCTGCCTCACCGGTCCGCACATAGAGCGAGCCGAGCAGGACCAGCATCCTGCCGAGCGCGAGCGAGCGCTGCCGGGACGCAACATCGTCGCCGTCCGAGACGGCGGCCAGCAGATCGACACTCCGCTGCATTAGCGTCTGTAGCTCGCGGTTCCGGCCGGTAATCTCGGTGAAGAGCCAGAGCCCGTAGGCGGCTCCGGCGACAGCATCGGCGCGGCCTCCCTCAACCGCCATCGCCCAGGCGGCGCGCAGGTTCTCGATCTCAGCCTCCATCTCCTGCAACGCCTCGGTCTGATTGACACCGCGCAGGTCATGCGTCCGACTGGCGATCAGGCCCGTGTAGAAATCACTGTGTCGCTCGCGAATGAGGGCGGCTTCATCTGGCTGCTCCGCCAGCTTCGCGGCGGCGTACTGGCGCAGCAGCTCGTGCATCTCGTAGCGTCCCTCGCTCGTCCGGCGCAGGAGCGATTTGCTGACCAGCGCCGACAGCAGCGGTAACGACGCACCGGTCACCCGTTCGGCCGCGTCACGCCGAAACCCACCTCGGAAGACCGCCAGCCGCCGGAATGCACGCTGCTCCAGGTCACCAAGCAACTCCCACGAGCGGTCAAAGACGGCCGTGATGCTGCGGTGCCTCGGCTCGACATCGCGCCGCGTGGTCGCGAGAAAGCCGAGGCTGCGCTCGACCTCGGCCACGATCTCGGCACACGACAGGGCCGGCAGCCAGCCGGCGGCAATCTCCAGCGCCAGCGGCATTCCCTCGACGATCTGGCACAACCGCGCGATTGCCGCCTGCTCCGCGGCACTCGGCACGAAACCAGCCCGTACCTGACTGGCACGTTGCAGGAAGAGTTGCTCGGCGCTCGACATCTCCAGTCCGGGCGTACTGCCGGGGAGCGACAATCCATCCACCTCGATAACCCACTCGCCATGCAGGTCGAGCCGCTCACGCGAGGTGACGAGGATCTGAACGTCCGGCGCCCAGTCAAGCAGTTCGCCGATCAGGTCGACACCGTCCAGCAGATGCTCGAAGTTGTCGAGGACCAGTAGCAGCTCCCGATCGCGCAACCAGCGCAGCAGTGCTTCCCGTTCGTCGTGACTCCCGTGCAACGGCGCGTCGAGGACGCTACCGATTGCCGACGCGAGCAGCGACGCGGACGCGAGCCCCGCCAGCGGCACGACGACGACGCCGTCGGCGAACGACCCTCCCGCAATCCGCGCAGCTTCAATCGCCAGCCGTGTCTTTCCGATCCCACCCGGCCCGGTCAGCGTGACGAGCCGGCAGGTGCCATCCATCAGCAGATGGCTCAGGTCGGCCAGCTCCTGCTCGCGGCCAACAAAGGCCGTCACCTGTTCCGGAACCAGATGCCGCCGCGCGAACTGATCGGGTCGCGCCGGTCGCGTCTCCCGCCCCTGTCTAATCCGGGCCAGCAGGTCGAGCGTCTCCTGCTCTGGCTCGACGCCGAGCTCATCTTCCAACCGCTGCCGAAATCGGTCGAACTGCTCAACGGCACTGGCGCGCTGGCCTGACCAGGCCAACTGGCGCATCAGTTGCCGGACGGCACTCTCACGCCACGGGTCGAGCGCGATCAGCCTCCGGGCGCAACGTGCCGCTTGATCCGAGGCTCCCCGTTCCTCGAAGAACTGCGTCAGGCGACCAAGCGCCACCAGCACACGCTCGCGCGCCTGCTCACGCCGCACCAGCAGCCACTCATCGAACAGGACACTGTCCGGCAAGGTGAACCCTTCCAGTAGATCACCTCGATACATATCGACTGCCTGCTCGATCCGGCGCGCGCAGGCACGACAGCGAATGGCATCGCGGTGTGGGTGCCGGTCGCAGACATCGAGCAGCGCTGTGAAGGCATACAGATCGCTGCTGAGACCTGCGTCTGAGTTGAGTTGGACGGTATCGCTCGTGACGAGGAGCAGCGGCGAGTCTGCATCGCGCACCGCCAGCGCCTTGCGCAGGCTGAACAGCGCCTGGCTCAGGCTGTGGCGGGCGGAGCGATCGTCCTGGTCGGGCCAGAGGAGACCGGTCAGCGACTCGCGCCGCCACGGCCGGTCGGCCTCGACGACCAGGTAGGCCAGTAATGCGCGCACCTTGTCGTACGCAAAGCCCGACAATGGCATCGCGTCGCGTGTCACCTGAAACGGCCCCAGTAGCGACACGTCCAGACGTGCCATCTCGTCCTCAATCCTCCGTGCTCTGATCGCGACGTGGACGGAGCCAACCCCATCATACGCCCCTCAACGGTCCTGCCAACCCCGCTTGAGCCAACGTTGATGGTCTCTTGATAGGCGGGCAGTAGGGTGTGTGGGAGGTCGGGACTCGGGGTTCGGGGGCAGCGAACGCATCCGTTCCCTCCAACAACCCCGGATCCCGAATCCCGAGTCCCGACTCCTGCACCGAAAGGCACCGACGATGTCAGATCGACCGCGCGAGTACCAGTCATATCTGCTGCGGCTGTGGCAGTCAGGTACCGGCGCGTCCGTCGTCTGGCGCGCCTCGTTGGAAGACATCCGCACCGGCCAATGGCACAGCTTCGCGAGCCTCAGCGCAGCGTTCAGCTTTCTCGACCTTCAGACAGAGCAATCCACCACGACTCGGGAAGGAGGATTCGACCCACCCCACCTCTCGATGACGGAGCAATCAGAGATATAACCAACAGGGAGACAGACGATGGTAACCACAACACGACTAACCAATGACCAGATCGACGGCCTGCGCGGTCAGATCCACGGAGACGTCATCCAGCCGGGTGACGCGAACTATGACGAAGCGCGCACCCTCTACAACGTGATGATCGACAAGCGCCCGGCACTCGTCGCCCGCTGCGTCGATGCTGCCGATGTGATCGCTGCCGTCAGGTTCGCCAACGCCAGCGGCCTTGAGGTCGCCATCCGTGGTGGAGGACACAACGTCTCGGGCAACGCGATGGCCGACGGCGGCCTGACGATCGACCTGTCACGGATGAATCATGTCCGCGTTGACCCGGCGCGCCGGACGGCAAGGGTCGGCGGTGGCGCGCTCTGGCGCGATGTCGACCACGCCACCCACGCCTTTGGGCTGGCGACGCCAACCGGCATCATCGGCACAACCGGCGTCGGCGGGCTGACGCTCGGTGGCGGTTTCGGCCACCTCTCACGCAGCCTCGGGCTGTCGTGCGACAACCTGATCTCGGCCGATGTCGTCACTGCCTCCGGCGAGCTGGTCACCGCCAGCGAAACCGAGCATCCTGACCTGTTCTGGGCGCTACGCGGCGGCGGCGGCAACTTCGGGGTCGTGACCTCGTTCGAGTTCCAGCTCCATCCGGTCAGCACCGTCTACGCCGGTCCGATCTTCTACGATGTCCGGCACACCGAGCACCTGCTGCGCACCTTCCGCGACTTCATGCGCGACGTGCCGGACGAGATGAGCGCCTTCTTCAGCTTCCACCAGGGGCCACCGGCGCCGTTCATCCCCGAGCACCTGCACTTCGTGCCGATGACGACGATCATGGTCTGCTACAACGGCCCGGTCGAGCAGGGCGAGCAGATGCTGAGGCCGCTGCGCGAGGCCGCGCCGCCGCTGGTTGACCTGGCCGGACCGATGCCGATGCCGGCCGTCAACACGATGTTCGACCCGATCTACGCGCCGGGGCTGCACCACTACTGGAAGGCCGACTACATCCCACGGCTGACCGACGGGATGATCCCGATCCACGCCAAGCATGGGCCGATCGTACCGTCGCTGCAATCGACGATGCACCTCTACCCGCAGACCGGCGCGATCCAGCGCGTCGGCAAGAACGACACGGCCTACAGCTATCGCGATGTCGAGTACGTCCACAATATCGTCGCGATCGACGCCGACCCGGCCAACATGCCACGCAACATGGCCTGGATGCAGGCCTACTGGGAAGACCTCCACCCGTTCACGTCGGGCGGGGCCTACGTCAACTTCATGATGGCCGATGAGAGCCAGGACCGTGTCCGCGCCACCTACCGCGACAACTACGACAAGCTAGCACGGGTCAAGCGAGAGTACGACCCGGAGAACTTCTTCCACCTCAACCAGAACATCCGGCCTACGTAAGCCCCAGGAATGAGGTGCCAGGTGTCAGGTGCAGGTCCGTGGCGGTCGAGATGCATGCTCCGCTCACGAACCATCTCCCTGACACCTGATGCACTTCCGGGAGACATTCATTGCGATTGGCCGGCTCAAAACCGAGACTGTGAAGCCGCGGCGACCCACTCTTCCTTCGCTCGTCGTCCACAGCGTTGCCGTCACCTTCAATGGAGGATGTATGCTGTCAGCTTTTCTCCACCGCTCCCGAACACTGACCGTCATCCTGGTGGCCGCGTTGCTGCTCGGCTCGCTTGGCGCAATCCCACGTCAGGCGTCAGCCGAAAGCGATCATGCGGGCGAAGACTGTGTCGCCGCTGGCCTGATCTACCTCCCTGAGGCAGACGTCTGCACCCATGGCCCGGATGCCGCCACGGGCGACGACAAGACCGAAGCTGAGCCGTTACCGGACTCCTTGACGGCCGCGTCTCTTCCCTGCGACGGTGATGGCGTCAGCGGCTACCGTATCCAGATCCTGTACGTCCGTGGCGCGGATGTCACAAGCCGCTTCGGCACATACCTCGCCACCTTTCGACAGGTGGCGCTCGAAGCCGACGAGCTCTTCTTCCGTAGCGCGCAGGAGACGGGCGGCATCCGCCACATCCGCTTTGTCCAGGATTCACAGTGCCAACTCGCCGTCAGCCATGTCGTCATCCCTGCAGAACAGGACGACGCGATCGACGAGATCATCGTGAGTCTCAAGCAGCAAGGCTTCAACCGGACCGACCGCAAGTACCTCGTCTTCAGCGAGACGAGCGTACCGTACGCCGCCGGTCAAGGCACGTACGTGCCCGACTCGCAGCCGGGCCAGAACAATGCCAACAACATCGGCCCCGGCTATGCGGTGCATCTATATCCAACGGTTGGTCGCCACTCATACGGTCGCGCACGAGCTGGGCCACATGCTCGGCGCCGTCCAGCACGACGCGCCGAATTCGACTCACGACGTTCCCCTCGGCAACCCCGGCGGACACTGCTTCGACGAGTACGATGTCATGTGCTACTCGGACTTCGATAGCGATGGCGATGGCGACCTTGACGCCCCGCCGATGCAGTTCCTCTGCGCGAATGCGGAGGTGATGGACTGCAACCACGATGACTACTTCAGCACCAACCCGGCTCCCGGAAGCTACCTGGCAACCCACTGGAACATCGCAAACAGCCGGTTCCTCTCCCAGGGTAGCAACGGCTGCCCCGACGAAGCCACCGAACCGGATGACAGCGCCGGCCAGGCACGCGATCTGCCAGTCGATACCGAGGAGTGGCACGCCTTCTGTAGCCCGGCCGATGAAGACTGGTTCGAGCTGACCTTATTCACCGGGTACAGCTACCAGATCGAGACAGTCCAACTCGACCCCGCCGTCGACACGGTGCTGACCCTGACACACAAGGACGGCAACCAGGTGGCGCGCAACGATAACCGCACCGGCTCCGACCTGTCATCGAGCATTACCTACAGCCCAACCTGCGACGTTGGTTGTGTCTTCTATCACCTGCGGGTACACAACAACGGGGCAGCAGGTATCACCGGCAGCCGCTACCTGCTGCGCGTGACGGTACTCTGCACCTACGATGGGTACGAGGACGACGACAACGCCGGCCAGGCACGGACCGTCGCGCACCCAATCGACGAGCGCCACGGCCTTTGCGAGCCGGGTGACGAGGACTGGGTCAAGCTCAACCTGATTGCCGGCAACCCGATGCGCTTCGAGACGTACAAGAATCACGGCCAGCGCACGACGGACACCACCCTCGATTTGTACGACACAGCGCAGACACTGATCGCCAGCGACGACAACAGCGGCAGCGAGAGTGCTGCATCCCTGATCGACTACACGATTCCCGCATCGGGGGTGTACTACCTCAGAGTGCGCCAGCCCGATGCGACCTATTCCGGGTACAGAAGCTACAACCTGCGCATCACCAGCCTCAACTCGCCACCAACCATCAGCGGGCCGGAGGTGCTGCTCGTCGCGGGCCAGACGATCGGCAATACCTTCCCGTTCGGAAACCCGGGCTACTCCATCAACGTGCAGGCACGCTGGTCGAGCAGTGATCCAGACGGCATCAGCAGCCAGCAGCTTCAGCAGTTGAACGCCACCGGCTGGCAGTTCGTCAGTCTCGTGCCCCAGCCGGCTCCGGGCGCGACGGAGCAGACTGTCCCAGTCAAGCTCGGCGCGACGATCCAGTTTCGCGTGCGCGCCACCGATGGACTTGGCAATCCCAGTCCGTACAGCCTGAGCCGTCGTCTCAGTGTCAACGTTGCTGACGACGCGTCTCCAGCGTGGGCATACACCGGCACATGGGAGCCCTTCAAAGCCGCGACCGCGCTTGGTGGCCTGATGACGATCCTCCCGAACGCCGCCGAAGGCGACAAGGCGGTATACAGTTTCGTTGGTGGCAGCGCGGCGCTGGTCGGCGCGTTCCGCCCGGATGGCGGCATGGCCGACATCTATGTCGACGGCAAGTTGATGGGCACTGTCGACTTCTACAGCGCCAGCGCACGGAACGACCGGCAGGTGGTCTTCGCGGTCAACGGACTGGCTGACTATGCGAGGAATTGGCTGGGCCAGGCAGTACCGCACACGATGGAAGTGCGCTGGCGCGCCGAGCATAACCCTGCATCGTCCGGCTTCAATCTGTATCTCGATGCTGGCATCACGCTCGCGACCGCGAGATGAGGCATGCGAACGCCTCATCTTCTCCCTTGGCGTCTGTGTGGTAAGAATCTGGCAGATCAATCGTGGACCCAGCTGTTCACCGCGACTGCCTGTAGAGGAGACAGGTGACAGGGAACAGGGGACAGGAGCTGATACGTCAGGGACGAGCATGGCGTTCCGCCAGTTCGATCCAACTCCTGTCCCCTGTTCCCTGTCACCTGTCTCCGACCGTGAGCGAGGGCCCCACACCGCTGCTGAAAGGAGTGCGGGCACTCGCGCATGGACGAAACACAGCACGACGGGCGACGACAACGGCGCGATCGCGCGACCGTTGCGCTGCGGCACCACGACTACCGGCTGCTATGGGCGGGCGAGTTCGTCTCGACGATGGGCACCTACATGCAGACGGTTGCCATCGGCTGGCAACTGTACCTGCTGACCGGCTCGGCCCTCCAGCTCGGCGCGCTCGGCCTCTTCCGCGCGATCCCAACGATCGCGTTCGCCCTCGTCGGCGGCGCCTTCGCCGACTCGCGGGACCGCCGCCGGGTACTGATCGTCACCCAGGCGTTGATGGGCAGCTTCTCAGGCGTCCTCGCGCTCGCAACGGCGACTGGCAACGCTTCGGTCGCGCTGATCTACATCATCACCCTATTGACAGCGACCGCGAGCTGCTTCGACGACCCGGCAAGAGCCGCGCTGATCCCCAACCTCGTCCCACGCCACCATCTGGCGCAGGCGCTGACGCTCAACATCCTGGCACGCAACATCGCGGCAGTCGTTGGCCCGGCCGTCGGTGGCGTCGCGATCGCCACGATCGGCCTGAGCGCGACCTACTGGCTCGACGCCGCATCCTTCGCGGCCGTCATCGGCGCGCTGCTGGCGATGCGGCTGCGGCCGAAGACACCGGTCGTCGTCGGCAGCGGCATCCAGACGGTGATCGAGGGACTCCGCTTCGTGCGCCACAATCCGGTCATCCTGTCGCTGATGGCGCTCGACTTCCTGGCGACCCTCTTCGCCTCGGCGCTGCTGCTGATGCCGATCTTCGCCGATGAGATCCTCGGCGTCGGCGAATCAGGACTGGGACTGCTCTATTCAGCATCAGCGGCCGGGGCGGTTGCCGGTGGGCTGATCCTCTCGGCGCTGCCGGTCCCGCACCGGCCAGGCCGGATGGTGATCGGCGCCGTCGCCATCTACGGCGCGTCGATCATCGCCTTCGGCCTGGCGCCGAGCTTCCCGATCGCGCTGGCGGCGCTGGCCGCCTCCGGCGCCGCCGACACCGTCAGCATGACCTTCCGCCACACGATCCGCCAGCTGGCGACGCCCGACGCCCTGCGTGGCCGGGTTGCGGCGGTCCACTCGGTCTTCTCCGGCGGCGGCCCGGAACTGGGCAACTTCCAGATCGGCATCACGGCCAGGTTCATCGGCCTACAGCCGGCCGTTGTCCTCGGCGGCCTGCTCTGCATCGGCCTGGCCGGCGTCGTCGCGCTCGTCTCGCCCCGCATCCGCGACTACACGATCGACGCCCCCGAGCCGGAGGTCGAGGCAACCCCCGCGCTACAATGACGCTGATGGACGACAGCATCCAGCCACGCGGGAGCCAACGATGACACGCGCACGGATTCACATCCCACAAGCCGAGATCAACGCTTTCTGCCGCAAGCACCACATCACGCGTCTCGCCTTGTTCGGCTCCGTCCTCCGCGACGACTTTACCGACGAGAGCGATATCGATGTGCTGGTCGAGTTCGAGCCAGACCAGGTTCCGGGGTCGGGAATTCTTCACGATGCAGGACGAGTTGTCGGAACTGCTTGGACGCCAGGTAGATCTGAACACACCTGACGACCTGAGCAAGTACTATCGCGATGAAGTCCTGGATGAAGCGGAACCATACTATGACGCGGCGTGACGATACGGTAAGCATGCGGCAGATGCTCGACCATGCCAGAGAAGCGATTCATTTTATGGAAGGGAAATCGCTCGCAGACCTGCTGTCAGATCGAATGCTTGCGCTTGCAACCGTCCAACTCCTGGAGATTACCGGCGAAGCGGCGACACGCGTGTCTCCGGAGACACGCGCCACACATGGGGCAATACCCTGGCGGCAAATGATCGGTCTACGAAACCGCTTGACCCATGAGTACGACACGATCAATCTCCGCATCGTCTGGCAAATCGTTACTGAGAATCTACCCCAGCTAATCATCGAACTTGAGCGCATCCTGGAGCCTGGAGGGGACTATCGTGACAAAGGCACGGATTGATATCCCACAAGCCAAGATCGACGCTTTCTGCCGCAAGCACCACATCCGCAGGCTGGCCCTCTTCGGCTCGGTCCTCCGCGACGACTTCACCGATGAAAGCGACGTTGATGTGCTGGTCGAGTTCGAGCCGGGACATACGCCGGGTTTTGCGTTCTTCGATATGGAACGTGAGCTCTCGGCACTGTTCGGTCGCAAGGTGGACCTCAATACACCCGGCTTCCTGAGCCCATACTTCCGCGACGATGTCATGCGCGATGCAGAGGTACGCTATGACGCTGCGTGACGACTCGATCACCATGCGACAAATGCTGGACAATGCTCAACGGGCTATCAAGCATACGACCGGAAAGTCCGTCGATGAAGTCCTTGAAGACGAACTCCTCGGACTTGCGCTCGTCCGGCTCGTCGAGGTGATTGGTGAGGCCGCAAACCGCATGTCACCTGAAACGCGAGCAAAATACCCTCAAAGTACCGTGGCGGCAAGCAATAGACACACGCAACCGTGTCATTCATGCATACGACACGGTTGACCTGCGTGTGATCTACGAGATCGCCCGAGACAACCTGCCACCACTTGTCGCGGAACTCGAACGGATTCTGAAGGATCAGTCGAACTCGTAACTCCAGGCAAGAGGAGAGGCGGCCCTGGGGTAAGGGTCGCCTCGGGAGGGAAGGATGGGGTGAAGAGATAGGGTTGTGGTGTGCGAACCAGTTCGCTGGTCCGGAGCCGCGATGGGTGGGGACCATCGTGAGTCGCAGATGAGTACGCATGGAGCGTGCCACCAGATCACCACACTTTCGTGTCAGCCAATCCAGCCAGATCGGCTGATATGTCCGGATCGACATTTCATCACACACGAAATGTGTTACAAATGACGGCGATATGTGTTGTGGTCGCGCGATTGACGCGATGATTGCGCCGCTCTCAGCCAGTGCGGGCGCAAGCCTAACGCAACAACCAGGCAGCAACGGCCAGCCCGATGACGCCGGCTGCCGACAGCAACAGGACAGGGTCGCGGACGATCCCCGGCACGCTACCGGACTCGTCATCGGTCGCCGGTCGGAGCCGGAGCAGCATCAGCGAGAGTGTCAGGACGGCAAGCGCAATGCTGGCGATGACAACAGCCAGCGCCAGCCAATCTGGCACACCCGATTGCATCGGTGGTACGGTCAGGAAGTGCATCGCTCATCGACTCCAGGCAACATAGCCACCAGCATACGCGCCGGGACACCTGGTGCAGGTTCGGCCCAGATACTGCCAGCGGCCCCGGTTAATGATCGTACACGCTCAGGAAGTCCAACGTAGTAAAACGCTTTGGCGTGCTTCTTGCGGAAGTGCTCAAGATCATCGCGCACCTGTATGCAATGGCGAATCTGGTCAGAGAATGGTTATGGCTGAATCAATGCCGGAAGTCACGACTGTGTCGGCTCCCGAGGCAGCGCGAGAGTATCCGTGGGACGACGAGCGCGGTCAGCGCGAAAGCGCATCCGCGGTACGGGATTATCAAGCGAATACAGTGCGAATCTTGATCGTTGACGACGACCCTACGATTCGATCGGTCCTCGAAGCACTGCTCGAGGATGAGGGTTTCACGCCCGTCACAGCCGCCAACGGTCAGGAGGCCGTCACGATAGTCCGCGACGATCCGCCCGCGCTGGTGCTGATGGATCTAATGATGCCGGTCATGAACGGGGTCGAAGCAGCACGGACCCTGAAATCCGAACCGGAGACGGCCAGCGTTCCGATCATCGCGATGTCAGCTGGCTTCATCCTGCGTGAGTCGATCGACGATCTGTTGGCCGACAGCATCATCTCGAAGCCGTTCGACCTCGACGCCCTGATCGCCAACATCCGCTCGACTCTGCGCCGCGCCAACCCCGAATCCAGCGACTAGCCGCCGAGACGACGCTGTGAGCGACGATCACGCCGTCCGTGCCCTGATCGACGCCGCCGTCGCCAGCCGATGACGACAGTGCGCTGGTTGCCGCGCTCCGTACCGGAACCCACCACGGCAAACCCGGTGTCAATGCCGCGATCAAGCGCTGGACAGCGGGCTGCATTCAGGCGCGTGACGGAGCGCGCACTGTGACGCTACTGAATACTGCTCTGCGCCTCGCTGTTGAGCCTGAGCCGATCGCACGTTCGATCGCCTGTATCCTGCTGGCTGATCTCTGGCCGAACGACCGGCAGGCGGTTCTCGACCGTGCTGTCCGTCTCGCCGTTGACCCCGACTGGGAGGTGCGTGAGTGGGCCGCCGGAATCTTCGGCACGGCGCTCGACCGCGATTTCAGCAGTGAGTATCCGACAATGCAGGCGCTCGTGACGCATCCGGAACCTGGCGTCCGCCGGGCCATTGCGCTGGCAGCCATGCGCGCCGCCGAGCCCAGCAAGCCAGACAGGGCCGAGCCGCTGATCGCGCTGCTCGAACCGCTCCTGACCGACCGGGATGACTACGTCCGAAAGAATCTTGGTCCGTTCGCGATTGGCGATGGCCTGATGCGCGCCTATCCGGACGCCACCTTCAACGCGCTCGCCGGCTGGGCCGGTCGTGACGACGAGATCACGCGCTGGAACGTCGCGATGGCCTGCGGCAGCGGCGTTGCCCGCCGCTACCCGGATCGCGCTCAGACAATCCTCGACCAACTCGCCAGCGACGATCGCCGGCTCGTGCGCCAGGCCGCCCGAACAGCGCGAGGGCGGATCCAGAAGGCACCGTAGGAACGGCACGAATCAGCTGCGAGGGACACTATCTCCGCGCGCGGCGTCTGGCTCCTCGAAGCGGACAAGCCAGACGGCGGTCCCTCCGGTCTGACGGCGGCGCCAGCCGGAACGCGCCACCCAGCCACGCGAGCGCAGGCGACTCGCCAGTTCCGACCCTTCCGGGGCGATGATCGCGTCGGTCGGGGTGGTTCGGGCCGTGAGTTGCTGTTCGTTCATCATCGCCAGTGTCTCTCGCGTAATCGTCTTCACCCGCATGCCGTCCATCCCTCTGCACGCGCTCACCGATCCCGGTCTCCATTCCGGGATACTGCTATTCTGCGGCACCAATCCCTGACCAGCATCCACAGAACTACTCATTTGTCCGCGGCAGGGCATACGTACTTTTCGGCGTCGCTACTGTATCTGGAATGGCTGAGTTCATGGGGAATCGTGCGATTCAGACCGCATAGGAGCCTACGAGCGAGGATACAACCGCGTGTTAGCGGGCTGAATCATGTTAGCAAGTCGTTAACTCGGCTTGCTCTTGCCCAGCACCTCCCGCGACCGATCGATCTTCTCGACGGTCTTGAGCGCCGCATCGATCGCCAGCTGCTGATCAGCCGGCCGCTGGTCGCGTTCCGTGATCCACGCCTCGTAGCCGATGACCTAGTCGTTGGTGCTCAACCACGGCACGGTCCAGACACAGTAGCGCCGGCCGTCGTCGGTCTCGATGTGGTGGCGAGATCTCCCGCGACCGTGCTGCTGTGTCGTCGTCACTCGAGCGGCCATCACTCGCTCCCAACACAATGCCGCCGGCGGCTACGTTTCGTAGCTCATCGGCGGCTGTCCCTGTTCCCGGCGCTGTTGCGCTCAACCATGTACAGGGTAGAACACATGTTCTACCCTGTCAATAAACATGGCGATGTTACTGAGTGTAGGAATTCTCAGGAGGATTGGTGACTGCAAAAACTCGTGACGGCACGGTTATGGCAACTCTCCGAAAGCCTCCCTGGCCGTCCGAGATAGTTGCGGTGCCAGTCATACTCACATTCCCAGACGCTTGCCGCAACGCGGCATTTCTGATGAACTCCGACGTCTTCATTCCGTGTTGCCTTGCGGCCTGAGAAACGCGATCGAGATCCTCGCGTGCAAAAGCCACTGATACGACCGAACGTTGATTCTTCACTGGCGGACGAACTTCAGCGTCCTCATCCCATGTGCCCGAATCCTCAAGTTGCCTGAGCTCATCGTCGGTCCACCGCGTCATACTGACATCACCCTCCTTGTGAAGCCGTATCGGCTTCACACTCTACCGTGCTAACGACGCTGCTTCACTGTCTTTACAGTACCAGGCGGTGACTGGCCGCCAGATTAGCGGATCATAGGTCGGCTCGATCGGAATCGCAATGCACCTGCCACTTCGATCCACTCCGATCACCAAGAATGGAGCTCGACGGTTCCGACGGTTACGCCGGACGATGTGTCGATCAGCCAGCACATCGTCAACCTGTTCCAAGGCGATGCCGTGTGCCCAGTACTTTTCCTCGTTTTCGTCATCGTGAACAAACCCGATGATTTCGACGCTTGACATCGGCCACCGTTCTCGGTATCGTGTCTGTAGTTAACTGTAGTGTCATTGTAGTGCAACGCAGAAGGAAACGCAAGTGCAAGACGCTGAAATCCCGAACGACTGCACTGTCGAATGGATGATCCTAGCAGACTATGCTGACATCGTAGGCGGAAAGCTATATCTCTCAGGTGGAGGGTGGGACACGATCAGTGTTCCAACTGGATTCCCACATACTCGCACGATCGGGCTTGCGGTCGCTGTTCAGGTCCCTTGGAATCAGACTAACGAGGCGCATGCGTTGGTGATTTCGATCCAAGACGAAGATGGCCAGGAGCAGGCCAAGATCGAGGGTCATCTAGAGGTAGGGCGTCCTCCCGGGTTCCCAAGAGGGCAATCGCAACGTGCCCAGCTTGCAGTCAATCTCCAGATCGCTTTCAGCCAGCCGGGTGGGTATACGGTTATTACGATGATAGATGGCCAAGCCGGGAGCCGGACATCATTCCGAGTTATCAAGCCGTAGGCTGACTGAACGACGTTCAGAGGACCAGACAGCGAGTTCATTCACTTGAATACACCAGATTGATCTAGAGAGGAGGTGATAGCAGATGGCAACCAACACCAACCAGAACTTCCGCCGTGGTGCCGTGCGGGATCGGTCGCAGAGCTTCAACCCGAAGACGCAGACTTGGACCAAGCGGGACACCAAAACCGGGACGTTCGTGAATGGCAAGGCTGACAAAGCCCCATTCAAGGGCGTGCGAAAAGAGGACTAGCGTGAGCTAGTCCTCTGAGCCAGGGGAGTAGTGATCGTTCGCAGCGGCACTACTCCCCAATTCCAATCAGTGTACTGCATCGATTCCCATAAGGAGCATGAGATGACGAACATCCCCCGGTGGCGTGGTGACGCAGTCTACCGGGTGAATGACCGAGGCGATCACATTCTGGTCTCCAAGGTGCGCATGGTAGAAGGATCGAGTTCGTTCGCTAAAGATCCGCTCGACCAGAATCGCAGTGCTGTGGAGCCCCTCTTCCAGCCCGGTGATCGCATTGCATTCGCGAGTGATCATCGAGTGAGAGAGATCACCGATGTCAAGAGACTCCAGGCAGCTGGCGGTGCTATCGATAACCTCGTCTACCTTTACACATAAAGCACACAGACGACCCGCCAGCGCTAACCAGGAGGTCCCACCGACGCGAGTCGAATGACGAGCAAGGTGTCATGGCGCGGATCATGCTGATAGTGCGACACGCCCTCGCGCATAGCCTCTGTCTCTTCTCGACTCCTCTGGGCCACCTCACAGATGATCCTCCACCGCCGGCTGAGACGCGCGATCTCTCCGGCTGCCCAGCGATCGGCGACACACTGACTGGGTTGTCGTATCTCCGGGCAGCGACAGAGGAATACCAGAGGGACCAGCAGGGCCGGTGCATTTGTACCGGCCCTGCCGCAATGGTCACGATCGCTGCTGGCAGGTCAACAACCCATCGACATCCGAAGCTGACTCGTTCGATCGTAGATGTTCTGCGCATCGGCCGGCGCGATCCTCCGCTTGGCGACTTGAGACCGAATCTCAAGATCCAACCTGACAAGCATCACGCAACTGAGCGACGTCTGGCCAGTCGACTCCAGCCACTGAGCAACGCTCGCCATCGCCATCAGGTTGCGTCGGATGCTGGCTGCCGTGCTGGCATCAGTCCGGAAGGGGAGGGCCGTGATTGCCGCCAGCAGGTCGGTGAACTGCGCCTCAACGGTGTAGACCCACTCCACCGCCCCGGCATCACAGCCTTGCAACTGGGGTCGCGCGACACCCCGTTGGTCCACGGGCACGAGGCAACTAACGATTGGAATGAGATCAATTGCGGAACTGCCGGCCAGGAGATCGAAGGTTGGCGTTGTCCCACCGTTGTCCTGGAGTCTCGCCGGATCAAGTCAGCGGATCCTGGTTGATGCCAGGACAGGTCAGGTCGAGGTCACTAATGTCGTGGCCCCAACTGATGTTGTAGCCTCCGTCGGTGACCGTCCCAGCACAATTCCCGGCTGCCGACACATTGTTCGCGACGATACTGGCAGTCAGCGTGAGCGCGCCGCCAGTGACACCGATCGCAGCCCCGACGCCCGTAATGTTCCAGGCCACGGTTGTATGCAACATCGTCGCCGTCCCATTGTTTGAGACGGCTGCCCCAGTTCCCAGTCCGGCGGTGTTGTCGCTGAAGGTCGCATTCTGCGCGGTCAAGGTCCCGCCGTTGTGGATCGCTCCGCCGTGGAGTGTTGCCCGATTGCTGGCGAAGGTGACATCGGCGAGCATGGCGGTATTGGCGTTATAGAGCCCGCCACCGCAGACGGTGATACAGTCGGCGGTCCCTCCCGGCACGTCGGCCGAGACACTATCCTCGATGATGACATCGCCGAGCGTGAGCGTGCCGTGGTTGTGAATTGCGCCGCCATGATAGTGCGCGGGTACCACGACCGATTGCTCGTTGCGACCGCCCCGCAGCGTCACCCAGAAGATGCCGACCGTTGCAGCACCAATGTCGATGACCCGGTTGACGGCCCCACCATCGATGACGACGTCGCTCGGGTCACCGGTCCCGTAGATGAAGATGTTCTGGCCCGTGATCACCAGTTGATCACTGAGGAGATAGGTGCCGGAATGACTGATCATGATGTACTCGGTCCCGGTCGAATTCGGGTGATTGGCTTCCTCAAGGGCAGCGCGGATGGTGCAGAAATTTTCCACCGTTGCACAGATGCCGTCACCGGGGGTGGCATCACTCACATCCAGGAAGCTGTTGACGTTGAACGTCAGATCCTGAGCCGCGGCGGGATGACTCGCCAGCACCCAGAGTAAGGATGCGAGGAGCACGGAGACGGCCAACACCATACGGGTCGCAACGATCGGCCATTGAGCCATAGAAGTCACGGCTGCATCCTTCCCGGCAAGGCGGTACCAACGGGTGTGCTGCGTGGTGCCATCATGATGGAAACCATGGCTGGTGTCCAGCATCACGTGGTCTGGGCTGGGTTGTGTCGCTCCAACGATATGGTTCGGCTGGTCCAAACGAAGGCCGGTTGTCCTGCCCGCAACATGGACCTTTGGCCCTGTCCGGCGTTTCATCGCCCACGGTAGGCTCCGTCTCAGACAACTGAAGGACGCGATGACCCACGGGCTGTAACCTGGACGCCTCGCCCGTGTCGAGCGAGTGGCGTAACCGGCCGATGACCATCGAGCCGGTTTTGTGTTGTGTTCCGCCCCCGGCGCCCTGGTCCCTATCAGCTCCCACTCCCCCCTCCCTCCCGCATGGTCGTGTCTTGCCACCCCATGGCAGGGCACGATCTGGGGATGGAGATGGCGTCGATGTCGAGAAGGATGGTCGGTACGCCATGGACGATCGCCATGCCCGGTTCAATGCCCGTCTGCAGCTGCACATCCGTGACGGGTGGGAGGTCGTCCAGATCGACGACGATCCCGGTACGCTCCTCTCGGCTCTGGTGACCAAGAGCACTGTTGGGCAACCACGAGCAACGGGCAGAGGCGTGGCGTCCCAGTCAGGAACTCCCCACCGCTACTGCCGGCGCATCACCGCCGATCGTAGCGGTGTCGTTCGCGTCAGCAAGGTCGCATGCCCTCCCAAGGCGATGATCCGGTCAGGCAATGATGAAGACATGAGGGCGTGAGCTGCTCGGTGATGCCTGGAACTGCCCCGTCCCCCATGCCCTCTATTGCCCAACCGTAGCGTGCTTCCGTCAAGAACGCGTCACGCCGATGTGGACGTCGTGTCTGGCCACGGTGGCATCAACTGGCCGGCGATCAATCACATGCCAACCACACCAGGATCGGCGGTTGGCATGGAGAGTGCATCCTGGCTGTCAGGGATGATGTGGAAGTGGTGGACAAGGTGAGGAGATCGTGAGCGTGGATCCAGCGAAGCACGATCGACGACTACCCCATGCGGTGCGCGAACACCTGGCCGTCATCAAGGGCTGGACGCACCTCCTGATCCGTGAGGGGAACAAGCCCACGCTCGACATCGCGCGCATGACGCTGATTGCCCACCGTCTCGAAGCCAGCATCAGCGCCCTGGAGCAGGAGAACCGTCAGCAGCGCCGCGGAACTGGTTCGGCAGTGGAGGGCTCGTGAACGAGCAGCGCCAGTGGCGTGGATCGTGCTGAATGCTCAACACACCCTCGCGCAGGTCCTCTGTCTCTTCTCGATGCCTCTGGACCACCTCACAGATGAACCTCCACCACCGGCTGAGACGCGCGATCTCGTCGGCTGCCCGGACATCGCCGGATCAAGTTGGATGTCCACCGGTTCGATCGGCATCAAGAACGATCCGCCGGCCAACGCCAGCGGGTCAGTGAGGATTCAAGCTGCTCTACGGCTTCAGTGCGTCCTGCACGATCGCGGAGTCCACGTACTGATAGAACTGGGTGACCTTGCCATCACCAACCGTCCAGACATGGGCGAAGTCGGCGTCGAAGGCTTTCCCAGTTGCCTTGTTCGTGCCGGAGTAGCGACCAAGCGAGACGATCCGATTACCGCCATCGATGAAGTCGTGTGGTGCGACCGTAAAGCCGTCCCAATCCTGCACGAGCGGCATGAAGACCCGATTGAGCACCGCATCAGGTCCATGATAGGTGCCAGCGGTCGGAAAGCCTTCGGCGTCCGTCCAGGTGATATCGGGATCGAATGCACCGAGGACGGTCGGGACATCGCCACGAGCAAACGCATCGTAGAGTGAGCGAATGAGATCCTCGTTCGCAGACATGGAGCATGCTCCTCACATCACGCCGTCATCGTGGTCGGGCACGCGTCCAACCACTCCTGACGTATGTCGTAGATACGATGCCGCGCAGTATAGGCGACATGCTCCATCCACGCGAGATATTCAGGCGATCTCGGAGCTGTTCAACCCGGCGCTGCAGCGTAACAGGATCAACTTGGATCGAAGCGGGAGATTCCTTCCAGCGCCGCGTCGTCCGACGCTCGCTGGCCTGACCCGCTGACCTGCGCTTCCAGGGAGAGCTCGTTCACCCCAACCGGCCTCCTTGTCATCCCTATGTTCGCGCACGGCTGAAGAAGTGGTACAGAGCCCCCCTGTCATCCTTCGGCTGCGGCCCCAGGATGACGGGGGGCTACGGGTAGAGCGCCAGCTCCATGATCAGCTCGTCGTGCTCGATGCCGTCGCCCATGAGGTTGTGCTCGGTCGCGACCGTCTTGAAGCCTGCCCGGTGGTAAGCGCTGATGGCAGCAGTCTGCGCGACGTTGACGGTCAGCCGGGCGACGCGGATCTCAGGACGCTTCCGGACCTCGGCCAGGATCGCGTCGACCAGCCGGCTGCCGAGGCCGCTCCCG
Organism: uncultured Chloroflexia bacterium; assembly: GCA_963763325.1. Classification (GTDB taxonomy): domain Bacteria; phylum Chloroflexota; class Chloroflexia; order Thermomicrobiales; family CFX8; genus JBBECJ01. The sequence continues at coordinate 463,998 of CAVXOL010000001.1, read as the reverse complement.
CGATAGTCCGGCGCGACGAAGACAGTGATGATGTTGGCAACATCGGGTTCGCCGGCTTCGCCATAGCTGCCGATCAGGCCGACCAGTTGGCCATCATCCTCGGCGAAGAGCAGCACGTTCCGGCCTGCTTCGGCGCTGCGCAGGCGATTGATCCAGAACTCGTCAGGCTGCGCGACCGATTCCGCGTACGACGAGCCGAACGCCTGCGGCGACTCCTGAAGCGCGTAGAGGCGCAACGTGCGGTACTCCTCCCAGCGCTCGGGAGGGAGTGTGATAATCCGCACGTCGTTCGTCACTTCAGCGTCTCCAATTGGCTGACAATTGCCGGGCGCAGCGGGCCGGGGTCGCGCAGGCGCCGGATGCGGGTGGGCTGCCAGACAGCCAGTCAACGATAGCAAGTCCGCTGGAAACTGAACGAGAGTGAGAAACGATGATCGCCGTCATCTTCGAGGTCCAGCCAAATGCCGGACGAACACAGGAGTATCTCGACATCGCCGCTGCCCTCCGTCCAATGCTCGATGAGATCGACGGCTTCGTCTCAATCGAGCGCTTCGAGAGTCTCTCCACTCCCGGCAAGATCCTCTCGCTCTCCTTCTGGCGCGACGAGGCCGCCCTCGCCGAATGGCGGCAACGGGAAACGCACCGCGCCGCCCAGACCCTCGGCCGAACCAACATCTTCGCCGACTACCGCCTCCGCATCGCCGGCGTCATCCGCGACTACGGCATGGACGAGCGGGACGAAGCGCCGGTCGATAGCCGCGCGGTGCATGGATGAACGGGACGTGGGACGCAGCGTCTTCACTCCTCGCGTCCGACGTCCCGACAGTTGCACCCCAACCCACCCTCTGCGATCCTGCCCCAACATGACGAGCGCAGGATGACGGGAGCGAACGATGCCGACACGCGACGACCATTGGAGCCGAGAACCGGGACGCTGGGAAGCCACGCTTCAGCCAGAGGCGTGGGCGACGATCCCAACGATCGCGACGCCGCGTCCCTCGCCAGATGGCCGCAAGGTCGCCTACTCGCGCGGCTACGATGGGCGGCTCGATATCTGGGTGTTGGACCTGCAGACCGGCCAGCCGATGCAGCTGACCGACGTCGCCCGGCCGCAGGGGCCGGACCTCGGCCAGCGGCAGGCTTCGTCAATCGCCTGGACGCCGGATAGCCAGACGATCGTCTTCGCCTCGAACCAGGAGGGCAAGCTCTGGGCAGTTCCGGCCAGCGGTGGGCCATCGCGCCGGATCGACGACGCAGCCGGCAACCACCACTCGCCGGCGGTCTCGCCAGATGGCACTCGGGTCGCCTATGTTGCCGAGCGGGGCGAGTCGGTCGATATCTTCGTCGCCGCCATCGACGGGACCTGGATGCGACAGATCAGCAGCAACGACGACGATGAGTACGTCGCCGAGCCGAAGTGGTCGCCGGATGGCCATTCGCTGCTCTACATGCAGTGGCCGCACTACGACATGCCCTGGGACGAGGCGGCCGTTGTCGTCGCCGACGTCGAAACGGGCGAGCGGCGGATCGTCGCCGGCGGTGAGCGGGTCATCAACAACTGGCCGCAGTGGTCGCCGAACGGCGAGTCGATCTTCTACATGTCCGACAACGGCAGCGAGCACCCAGGCCTCTGGGCGGTCCATCCGGACGGCTCAGAACCCGAGCCACTCGTCACAGGCATGCACGACCACCTCTGGCCGGCGGTCTCGCCGGACGGCAGCACAATCGCCTTCACCCGCAACGAGGACAACGAGAACCAGGTCTGCGTGTTCTTCAGGGGCGAGACGCGCCAGCTCACCGACGAGCGCGGCGTCCACACCGAGCTGGCCTGGATCGACGAGCGCCGCCTCGTCTGCGTCTACCAGTCGCCGCATCGCCCCGCCCGACCTCTGGGAGATCACGATCGACGGCGAACGCCGCCAGCTGACCTTCTCAGCCACCGGTGGCGTCGTTGGTGGCGACCTCGTCCTGCCGGAGGTCATCTCGTGGCAGTCGCGCGACGGTCTGACGATCCACGGCATGCTCTACCAGCCACGAGACATCCAGCCCGGCAAGACACCCGCTGATCGTCCACATCCACGGCGGACCGGTCGGCCAGGCCAACAAGACCTGGATTCCGTGGATCCAGTACCTCGTCCAGCGCGGCTACGTCGTCCTTGTCCCGAACTATCGCGGCTCGAAGGGCTACGGGCGCTCGTTCATGGAGGCGCTCTACGGCGACTGGGGCGGCGGCGATCTGGACGACAACGTGACCGGTGTCGAAGCCGTCATCGCCCGTGGCGCGGTCGACCCAACCCGCGTCGTCGCGACGGGAGGATCGGCCGGCGGCTACAGCACGCTGATCTGCATGACGCGTGCGCCGGAGGTCTTCAAGGCCGGCATCGCCCGCTACGGCATCGCCGACCTGGCGACCTTCACCGACCGAACCTGGATCTTCGAGCGCCACTACCTCGCCAAGCTGATGGGCGGCACAGGAGGATCGCGTACCGGCCTCTACCGCGAACGATCGCCACTGACCTATGTGGATAACGTCCACGGCCCGCTGCTGATCCTGCAAGGTGAGGACGACATCGTCTGCCACCGCTCCGAGATGGACACGATGGCGGCCGCGCTAGAGAAAGCCGGCAAGCACGTCGAGTACACCGTCTACCCCGACGAGGGCCATGGCTGGAAGCACGTCTCAACCATCATCGACGACGCCCGCCGCAGCGACGACTTCCTGGTGCGGATGGTGCTGAATAGGTGACATTGGGGACAGAGGAGCGAAGCATGGAAAGCATCGTTCGCGATTCGCGAAGGGAGATGTGTCATGCGCCGATTCCTGCATGTTGCTGATGGTGCTCCTACCCGGTTGTGGGAGTTCCAAGGATGCCGAGACTCCGGACGCCTCACCGACGGCCGAGATTGACCCAGTCACGTATCTCACCACCGCCCTCGACTTCATCGAGGAGAACGCCCTCTTCTCGCACGACATCGACTGGCCGGCAATGCGGGAGGAAGCATTCCGCCGGGCCGAGGGCGCAAAGACGCCCGCCGACACGTACCCCGCGATCTCGTACGTCCTGCGGGAGGCCGGCGGCATCCACAGCCGGCTGGTCGAACCGAACCTTATTTCGGGGATGACCCAGGACAACCAGGAAGCGCCGCTGCCGGAGGGGCGGCGGATCGGCGATGTCGGCTACCTCCTGCTGCCATCCGCCAACTTCGGCGAGAACTACCCCCAGCGATATGCCGACACCGCACTTGAGATCATTCGCGAGATTGACACACAACCGGCCTCTGGCTGGGTTATCGACCTGCGCGACAACACCGGCGGCAACATGTGGCCGATGCTGGCAGCGGTCGAGCCACTGCTCGGCGAAAGCGAGGTCGGCGCATTCGTCGACGAAGCTGACGACTTCCGCCAGACCTGGATACTCCGCGAAGGGCAGGCGATCCGTGGTGACGACACCGTAACGATCGCGGCCGACTACGGCCTTCAGCAACCCGACCCACCGGTCGCGATTATCACGAGCCGGATGACGGCTAGCTCAGGCGAAGCCGTCGTCGTCGCCTTCCGAGGCCGGAAGAATACGCGCAGCTTTGGCGAACCAACGAGAGGCGTTCCAACCGCCAACGTCGCTGAGATCATGCCTGACGGCGCAGCCCTCGCAGTGACGGTCGCCCTGATGGCCGACCGCACCGGCCAGACCTACGACGACGCGATCGAGCCGGACCAGCTGGTCGATCGGACCTGGGTCCGGAACCCGCCGGAAGATGACTATGCGCTACAGGCCGCCCTCACTTGGTTAGTAGACACGTATGGATGCGCCCGGGCATGATGGCGTCAGCCAGCCAATCGAGAACGACCGGTCAGCCAGCGATTGCCTGCGGAGTTGTCCACAGGCCATCCACATCGGCTGCTGTAAGCAGAACAGCACCATCTTCGAGCCGGTCACGCGCTGGAAACTGCCTGTCACTTCAGCGACACGATTTGCGAGCACGCTTGAAGTCAGCAGGAGCTAACCGTCATCGCAACCAACCCTTTGCGAACCGAGCACACAGACGGTGCCATCGTGGCTGCCGGCGCGGGAATCGGCTCACGCCAGACTGTCGCTCCGGGTCACCGCCAGCCGGCCGACACCAATCCCGATTGCTGCCGGCACTCCGACGAACAGCATCACTCGCATAAAATCCGACATCGCCTGACCTTGCCAGCGCTTCATCCGTCTCGCTCCGATCCTGTCTGTCAAAACGACGCTGTATCCGGTTGATTGGCACAGCATGACGAGTACTCACCGTCCGGGCAGCAAACAGCAATGCAGGTTGAGTGTTGTCCGCGATACATGAGGACCAGTTCAGAGCTTTCCTCTCAGCACGGTCTGGCTCTCGTGTTCGTTCTATCTTCATTTTGTATGTGTTTTTAGTAGGTAAGAGTAGAGGGTGTGGATTGTGGGGATAACTGCCGTTTGGCCCGTCCCGAAGCCCGAAACGCGACTGACCGACTGACTGATGACTTATCCCCATCTCCCCACAAACCACCTGTGACACATTCGGCACCGGTTGGTTATCAGTGGCGTGCCCCAGGTTGTCCACGACTGTGTAGGGCAGTTATCGACGACGGTTGGGTGTACGTACACATCCCCGTCCCCATTTCCCCACAGTTGTCCACACTGGAATGGTGAGTTATCCACATCGGGGGATAACCGGTCGCGACAGTGATGACGGGTTGCCTGTCTGTCACTGGTGGCCGCTCCGGTGGTTCCAGCCCTGACCAGTTGTGATCGGCCTGGCACGGGTGTATCGTGCGAGTGTCGTTGCATCGTCGATCACCTGCAAGGTCGCGGTTCAGCATGCCATCGTCACTGCCGGCCGAGCCGTTCAGAGAGATCAACTCGCCGACGCCGATCGCGCCGGGGCGTATGCTCGCGCCGGTCTCAACGCTGCCGGTCCCGTTGACCCCGCTCGTCGGCCGCGAACGCGAGATCGCGCTGGCAGCCGACCTGCTGGCATCCCCGACCGTCCGGTTGCTGACGTTGACCGGGCCGGGGGCGTCGGCAAGACGCGGCTGCTGCTGCGGCTGGCCGAGGAACTTAGCTGCTGATTTCCCTGGTGGCACGACGTTCGTCCCGCTGGCGCCGGTTGGCGACACCCGGCTGGTGTTGCTCACGATCGCCGGCGCGCTAGGCATTCCAGACGCCGGCGGCACGGATCTCACCGAGCAGCTGGCGTCGGTCCTGGCCGGTCGTCCCCGACTGCTGCTACTGGACAACTTTGAGCAGGTCGTCGAGGCTGCCCCAGCGCTGACGGCACTGCTGGCCGCCTGCCCGGCCCTGAAGATGATCGTCACCAGCCGCGTCGTCCTGAAGGTCACCGGCGAGCAGGAGCTGGTCGTCCCGCCCCTCTCAGTGCCGGGAGCCTCCCGTTCCCGCTCGTTGGCCGAGATCGCCGCCAGCGACGCCGTTGCACTCTTCCTGCTGCGGGCGGGTTCGGTCAGTCCGGCGTTCACCTTGACCGAGGAGAATGCCCCGGCGATCGTCGAGGTCTGCCGGCGCCTGGACGGCCTGCCACTGGCGATCGAGCTGGCAGCCGCCCGGACGAAGATCCTCTCGCCGCAGGCGCTGGCCGAGCGGCTGGGTGACCGCCTCCAGGTCCTGATTGGTGGCCCGCGTGATCAGCCTGCGCGATTGCAGACGATGCGTGGCGCGATTGCCTGGAGCTACGACCTGCTGGAGCCTGACGAGCAGGCGCTCTTCCGTCGTCTGTCGGTCTTCCCAACCGGGTTCGACCTCGACGCTGCCGAGCAGGTCGCTGGATCGGACCTCGTCCTGGACGGCGTTGCATCGCTGGTTGACAAGAGCCTCCTTCAACGCACGAACGGGCAGGGCGGCGAACCGCGCTTCACGATGCTCGACACGATTCGCGCCTTTGCGCTAGAACAACTCGGTGCTAGCGGCGACGAAGCCGAAACGCGCCAGCGCCATGTTGGATGGTGTCGGGCGCTTGTGACAGCCGCGGCTGTCACCCTCTACGCGGCTCCCAGTCAGTCCGCGATCGACCGGCTCGAACAGGAGCATGACAGCCTGCGGGCGGCGCTGGATTGGCTGCTTGAGACCGGCGCCACCGAGCAGGCAGCGCAGATGATCGTCGAGGCCTGGTGGTTCTGGTTCACCCACAGTCATCTGACGATCGGCCGTGAGTGGTCGGCACGAGCCTTCGCCCGCCTCGATCGTGCGCCAACCCTGTTGTGGATCCGGCTGAACGCTGTCACGGCCTGGTTTGCGGAAGCCGTCGGCGAGTTCGAGTCAGCGATGGCGATGCACCAGGCTGGACTGGAGCTTGCCCGCGAGCTGGGCGATCCTGGCACGCTCGCGATCGCGTTCTATGCCCTGGCGGATGTCGTCGATGGACACTGGGAGCCGTCTCGACCGCTCGCACTCTTCCGTGAAGCGGAAGCACTCTTTCGGTCGCTGGAAGCCGTGCCATGGCTGGTCGTGACGCTGAACTCGATTGGAGCCATCTATCGCGAGATCGGCGAGCTCGACCAAGCGATCTCGTTGATCGAGGAGGGGTTGGCACTGGCACGCCAGCAGGAGTTCACGTGGGCCATCGCGCTATCGCTCGGTCACCTTGGGCGAGTCTACCGGATGAAGGACGACCTGACCCGAGCGATCGAACTGGACCGCGAGAGCGTCCGTCTCTGGCATGACGTGGGTGACTGGTGGCGGATGTCGCGAGCCATCAACGAACTGGGTGTCGCTGCCCAGCTTACTGGCCACCATGACTATTCGGCCCGGCTACTTGGAGGGTCGGAAGCGCTCCGCGAGCAGCACGGCGCCGCCTTCATGCCTATGCTGACGACCGCCTATGAACGGGCGATGGTCGATATCCAGCGACAGCTCGGCGACGAGGGGTTCACAGCCGCCTGGGACGCGGGTCGAGCACTCAGCCTGGAGGAGCTGCTCGACCTGGCGACGAACACGCCATCCACGCCAGTTGAACCGAAGTCCACCGCAGTTCCTGCAGCCGGGCTCTCAGCCCGCGAGATGGATGTCCTGCAACTGCTGGTCGCCGGCTACTCTGACCGTCAGATCGCTGAGACACTCTTCATCAGCCACCGAACCGCCCAGGGTCACGTCGGCAGCATCTTCAACAAGCTTGGCGTCAACAGCCGAACAGCCGCTGCCACGACCGCGATCCGGATGGGGCTGGTAGCTGATGACCAGCCAACATCGTCATCGGGCGGATGACCGGTTGACTTTCGTCCTCGTGCTGGTCAAGATGCAGCTACATCGCCGCTAGCACCTGCACCCGAATGAGTACTGCCATGGCGTCTGCCTTCCCGACTCCGTTCACGCCGGCAATAGCTGCCACAGGCCCACTCCCGCAAGCGCCGATCAATCCGTTGATCGGGCGCGATCAGGCGGTTGACGAACTGCGCGCGTTCCTGCTCGACGCCGGGACGCGGCTGCTGACGTTGACCGGCCCCGGCGGCAGCGGCAAGACACGACTCGCACAACAGCTGGCAATTGATCTGCAGGACGATTTCCGCTCCGGTACACGTTTCATCGCTCTCGCCTCGCTGACGGAGTCCGAACACCTGCTGCGGGCGATTGCGACCGAGATGAGCGTCCGCGAAGAGGCGAACCGGTCTCTCACGGACTCCGTAGCAGCCTCGCTGAGCGCGCATGAACTGTTGCTTGTGCTGGACAACTTCGAGCAACTGGTCGAAGCCGCGCCGACCGTCAGCCTGCTCCTCCGCCAATGTCCGCAGCTCGCCATCGTCGTGACCAGTCGCGTGCCGCTCCACGTCCAGGGCGAGCAGGAGTATCCGGTGCCGCCGCTGGAGTTGCCCGGCGCGCATCGGGCGAAGCCGGTCGATGAACTGGCGCAATGTGCCGCGATCGCGCTGTTCGTCGCGCGAGCACGGGCCGTCGACCTCTCGTTCGCGCTGGACGAGCGCAACGCGCGGACAGTCGCCGAGATCTGCCTCCGGCTGGACGGCCTTCCGCTGGCGATCGAGCTGGCCGCAGCTCGAATGAAGGTCCTGTCGGCCGAGGCGTTGCTGGCACGACTCTCGAACCGGCTGCGCGTGCTGATCGGTGGCGCCCGCGATCTGCCGGCGCGCCAACGGACTCTGCGCGACACCATCAGCTGGAGCTACGACCTGTTGACGCCGGACGAACAAACCATCTTCCGCCGCCTGGCAGTATTCGTCGGCGGCTTCACGCTGGAGGGGGCCACCGCCGTCGCAGGGGAGATCGACGCGCTCGACGGCGTCACCTCGCTGATAGACAAGAGCCTGCTGCGCCGCGCGGATACGGCCGGGACAATGCGCTTCATGATGCTGGAGACGATCCGTGAGTTCGCGCTCGAGCAGCTGCTGGAGAGTCACGAAGCCTCCGATGTCCAGCAGGCCCATGCTGTCTGGTACGCCGAGTTGGCTGAGCAGGGGCGTGCGGGCATCTTCAGCAGCGCGCACTACGCGTGGCTCGACCGCCTCGAAGCGGAGCACGACAACCTGCGCGCGGCGCTCGCCTGGGCCTCCGAGCACGATGTCACGCTCCTGCCGCGCCTGACTGCCGGACTCTGGGTCTTCTGGGAGCTTCGCGGGTACTTCAGTGAAGGCCGAAACTGGCTCCTGCGGGCGATCGAGTTGGGCAGCGAGACTGTCTCTCCAGCTCTGGCGCAGTCGCTCGGCGGCGCCGCCCTGGTCTCGACCGTCGCCGGCGATCCGGAACGAGCGTTGCGGCTGGCGGACGAAGGCGTCCGGGCCGCGCGTCTGACGGGCGACCCATTGAGCATTGGTATCACCCTCTTCTGTTCTGCCGATGTCTCAGAGGAGGTCGGCGACCAGAATGTCGCCTTCGACACCTATCTGGAATCAGCCGGGGTCTTTCGGGCATTGGAGGAATCGATGTATCTCGCCCTGGCCCTGGCCAATGCAGGCGCAACCGCCGTCAGCCTGCGTCGCTATGATGACGCGACGCCGCTCCTCGAAGAGGCGCTGGAACTGTCAACGACCGCCAGCTTCGACTGGGGTATCGGGACGTGTCAGGCCAACCTGGGACGGATCGCGCTGGAACGGGGCGAGCTTGCCACGGCGCGCGAGTATGTGCGGCAGAGCCTCAAGGTCTGGTTGACGACGGGCGACCAGGTTCGGATCGTGCGGCTGCTGGAGCGGATGGCCGCCATCGCCGCCGCCGACCGGCAGCCGATCCTGGCGACGCGGCTCCTCGGGGCTGCCGACGCCCACCTCGACACCTTCGGCATCGCGCGGACGGCCGGCTCGGTTCAGGCCATTGACGTGGCGACCAGCAGGATCGAGCCGCAACTCAGCCCGGACGCCATCGCCGACGCCTGGAACGCCGGACGCGCGTTGTCGATCGAGGAGGCCGTCGCCGAGGTTCTGGCGTTCGAGCTTAGGGCCGCCTCCCCAGCGCCAGCGCCGGCCGTTGAACGGACGCTCCTCAGTGCCCGTGAGACGGAGGTCCTGGAGCTACTGGTTGCTGGCTGGTCCGACCGGCAGATCGCCGAGAAATTGTTCATCAGCCACCGGACCGCTCAGGGTCATGTCGGCAGCATCTTCAACAAGCTGGGTGTCAACTCCCGGACGGCGGCAGCGACGACGGCCATCCGGCTCGGGCTGGTTCACGGCGACGGGGACCACTAGCCACAAACGCTATTACGCGGGTGTGAGACAATCAGCGGTGAAAGGCCATTCCACAATGACATCCTCGATACCGGCCGATCCGCCGAGACAGATCCCCGTCCCAACGCCGATCGCGCTGGGCCGCAACCGTTTACTCACGTGGTCGTTGCCAGTCCCATTGACGCCGCTCGTCGGGCGCGAGGAGCAGGTGGCCCAGGCAGCCTGCCTGCTGCGGACCGAGAGTGTCCGGCTCCTGACGCTGACCGGACCGGGCGGAGTCGGCAAGACACGGCTGGCATTGCGGTTGGCCGAAGAGGTCGCTGCCGATTACGCTGGCGGTATCGCCTTCGTGCCGCTGGCGCCGGTCGATGATCCACATCTCCTGCTGATGACGATCGCTGCTGTAGATCGGCATTCCAGATGCTGGCGAGCTTGCGCTGGTTGAACAGATCAACGCGGTGCTTGGTGGTCAGCCACGGCTGCTGCTGCTGGACAACTTCGAGCAGATCGTTGCCGCCGGACCGCTGGTCACGGAACTCCTGGCGGCCTGCCCTGCCCTGAAGGTCGTCGTGACGAGCCGAGTCGTCCTCCGTGTCAGTGGCGAGCAGGAATTCGCTGTTGCCCCGATGGCAGTACCTGGAGCAGCACGCGGTCATTCCATTGCGGAGATCGCCACAACCGAAGCCGTTGCGCTCTTTCTGTCGCGCGCCGGAGCCGTCAACGCGAGCTTCAGGTTGACCGAGGAGAACGCGCCGGCCATCGTTGAGATCTGCACGCGGCTGGATGGCCTGCCGCTGGCAATCGAGCTGGCGGCGGCACGGACGAAAGTGCTGTCGCCGCAGGCGCTGGCCGAGCGCCTGAGCGACAGCTTGAAGGTCCTGATCGGTGGCCCACGCGATCAACCGCAACGGCTCCAGACGATGCGGAATGCGATCTCCTGGAGTTACGACCTGCTGGACGCAGACGAACAGGCGCTCTTTCGCCGGCTGGCCGTCTTTCCTTCTTCCTTTCCGCTGGATGCCGCCGAACAGGTCGGTGGATCCCCGCTCGTCCTGGACGGCATCGCATCGCTGGTGGATAAGAGCCTGCTCGCAACAGGTGATTGGCCAGGCAGGCGAGCCGCGCTTCACGATGCTGGAGACGGTTCGTGACTTTGCGCTGGAGCAACTGGTCGCCAGCGGAGAGGCAGGCGAAGCACGACGATTGCACGCGGACTGGTGCAGTGCGCTGGCGGCTGACGCGGCAATCACGCTCTGGGAGCCATCGGCCCCCGAGGCACTCGATCGAATGACCGAGGAGCACGACAGTGTCCGAGCCGCCCTCGGCTGGCTGCTGGATACCGGCAGCATCGAGCAGGCGGCGCAGATGGCTGTCGATGCCTGGTGGTTCTGGTTCAGCCACAACCACTTCTCCGTCGGCCACTTCTGGTCGGCCCGTGCGATTGAAAAGCTTGCTGATGGACCGGTCTCACTTCGCTCCCGGCTCCTGACAACAACAGGCTGGCTCGTTGAGGCGACCGGCGACTTCGAGCTGGCGACCAGGCTGCACGAGGAAGCGCTCGGACTGGCGCGCGAGACAGCCGACCCGGCGATTATCGGCATTGCGCTCTTCGGACTCGCGGATGTGATGGGCGACCGGGGAGACGCGCAGTCGTCAGAGCGGTATCTCGAGGAAGCGATCACGATCTTCCGCGCGCTGGGAGCGACCCCCTGGCTGTCGGTTGCGCTGAGCGAGTTCGCCAGGTTCTACCGTGAGCGTGGAGAGCACGAGCAGGCGACACTGCTGATCGAGGAGGGGTTGGCACTCGGACGCGAGAGTGGAGACACCTGGATCGTTGCCCTCTGTCTTGGCTACCTCGGGCGCGTCTGTCGCATCCGTGGAGACGTGGAGCGAGCGCTGAGCCTGAGCCGCGAAGCCGTCCTGCTGTGGCGCGAACTGGGCGACTGGTGGCGTCTGTCGCGGGCGGTGAATGAGGTCGGCATCGGCCTGGAGATGTCCGGACATCTCGATCGGGCAGCCATGCTGTTCAGTGCCTCAGAGGCTTTGTGTGAGCAGATCGGAGGCATGTTCATGCCATCGCTGGCGCCCGAATATCATCGCTCGCTCGCCGCCCTGCGCGGAAGGCTCAACGACGATGCGTTCAACGCAGCCTGGAGTGCGGGCCGATCGTTGGCGCTGGATGATCTGGTCGCGCTGGCGACGACGCCGCCTGCGATGCCAGCCGAGGCCCCGCCGCATGACCCTGCCACAAACGGCGGGCTCTCAGCGCGTGAGATGGACGTGCTACGGCTGCTGGTTGCCGGTCTACTCCGACCGGCAGATCGCTGAGGATACTCTTCATCAGTCACCGGACCGCCCAAGGCCATGTCGGCAGCATCTTCAACAAGCTCGGCGTCAACAGCCGCACCGCCGCGGCGACGACTGCGATTCGGCTTGGTCTCATCAGTGGCATCGATCGTTGATCGGCCAGCAGTCAGGAGCCATCCCAGCATGTCATCCTCAGCTCCAGTTGACGCGGCCGGACCGCTCGCGGCACCAACGCCCATCATGTCAGGGAGGTTCGCGACGGCGCTCGCATCAGTGCCTGCCCCGCTGACCCCGCTTGTCGGTCGGGAGCAGGTCGTGGCACAGGCGCTTGATCTGCTCCGGACGTCGGATGTGCGGTTGTTGACATTAACCGGGCCCGGCGGAGTCGGTAAGACGCGGCTGGCCATCCGATTGGCGGAGCAGGCTGCTGGCGAATTTCCTGGCGGGGTCGTTTTCGTTCCGCTTGCTCCGGTTGACAACCCGCGTTTGCTGTTGCTGACGATCGCTCAAACGCTCGGTCTTCGAGAATCAGGCTCGATCCCGCGTATCGAGCAGCTTGCCTCCGTCCTCGGCGGCAGGCCGCGATTGCTTGTCCTGGACAACTTCGAGCAGATCATCGAAGCGGGTCCGGTGGTTACTGAGCTGATGTCTGCCTGTCCGGCATTGAAGATTCTGGTGACGAGCCGGGCCGTCTTGCACGTCAGTGGCGAGCAAGAACTGGTCGTCCTGCCATTAGCTCTCCCTGGAGCCTCTCGATCTCGATCGCTCGACGATATCGCGCGAACTGAAGCGGTGGCGCTCTTCACGATGAGGGCCAATTCAGTCAATCCGGACTTTCGGCTGACCCAGGAGAATGCCCCCTCGATTGCCGAGATCTGCAACCGTCTGGATGGCCTCCCGCTGGCGATCGAGCTCGCTGCTGCCCGGACGAAGGTGCTGTCTCCATCGGCCCTGGCAGGTCGGTTGGGAGACCGTCTCACCGTCTTGATCGGCGGCCCCCGCGACCAGCCGGCCAGGTTGCAGACGATGCGGGCGGCGATCGGCTGGAGTTACGACCTGCTCGAGGCCGATGATCGGCAACTCTTCCGACAGCTGGCGGTCTTCCCGACCGGATTCAGTCTCGATGCAGCCGAGCACGTCGCCGGTTCTTCGCTCGTGCTCGACCGTGTCGCCTCGCTGGTCGACAGCAGTCTGCTGCAACGTGTTGGAACGCAGGCCGATCCGCGCTTTACGATGCTTGAGACGATTCGCGCCTTCGCACTGGAGCAATTGATCGAGAGCGGCGAGGAAGCTGGAAACGCGCCGGCGACATGCCGGTTGGTGCAGGACGTTGTTCGCTGGCGCAGTGCTTGGCGTGGGTGACGCGCCGAGCCAGGCTGCCCTCGATCGGCTCGAACTGGAACACGACAGCATTCGCGCCGCGCTCGGATGGCTGCTTGATAGCGGCGAGATCGAGCAGGCGGCCGAGATGATCGTTGAGGCCTGGTGGTTCTGGTTCACCCACGGTCACCTCGCGATCGGGCGCTTCTGGTCGACTCGTGCGCTCGAGCGGCTGGGTCCTGAGTTGACCCCACTTCGCCTGCGCTTGAGTATCGCCGCCGGCTGGTTCATCGAGGCAATGGGCGAGCTAGATCTCGCTCGGGCGATGCAGACCGATGGCCTGGCCCTGGCTCGCCAGCTTGGCGACCCGTTCTCCATCGGCATTGCCCTCTATGCGCTGGCTGATGTCATTGATGAGCACTGGGATGTTCAACGTGCGCTTGTGCTCTTTAGCGAAGCTGCGGAGGTCTTTCGTGCGCTCGGGACGATCACCTGGTTGTCTGCGACCCTGAACTCGATAGGCGCTGCCCACCGGGAAAGTGGAGCGTATGACCAGGCGGTCGCAGCGGTTGAAGAATCGCTTGCCCTGGCCCGGACCTGCGAGTTTACCTGGATGGTCGCGCACTCAACGAGTCATCTGGCGCGAATCTACAGCATTCGAGGCGATCTGGAACGTGCGATCGCGTTCGATCGAGAGACGATTCCGCTCTGGCATGACCTTGGGGACTGGTGGCGCTTGTCGCGGACGATCACCGAGTTTGGGATCGTCATCGAACGCACGGGCCAGTTCGAGTACGCAACCAGGTTGCTGGCGGGATCCGAGGCGATGCGCGAACAGCTCAATGTGGCGTTCATGACGCTGCTGACACCCGCATGGGAGCGATCGCTCGCCAACCTGCACCGGCATCTGAGCGACACCGCGTTCGCCGAAGCCTGGCAGGCGGGGCGCTCCCTGTCGCTGGACGAACTCCTGGCACTGGCGATGACATCACCGGAACCACCTGCCCGAGTCGCCCAGCATGACACGACTGCAACGGCTGGGTTGTCCAGCCGTGAGATGGACGTCCTCCGATTACTGGTCGCCGGCCACTCTGATCGGCAGATCGCAGAAGACGCTCTTCATCAGTCACCGGACCGCCCAGGGGCACGTCGGCAGCATCTTCAACAAACTCGGCGTCAACTCCCGGACGGCGGCCGCGACGACGGCCATCCGGCTGGGGCTCGTCAGTGACGGCGGTGACCCGTCCGGGGTGATACCCACGCGGAATACCTGCTCACCGTTACCCAGCACTCCGACGAAATACGTAGTCGGAAATGCGTAATTCACCCGATGCGCGTTGATCCCGCATGCCTCACAATACGTATATTCCAGCAACGACGCTGGGATAGAGGATTCCAGTGAAGGGACACTCCGATGCAGGCAACGACGCAGGCAGCAACGCAGGCAACGACGCAGGCGACGACCGAGACGACCGACCTGGTGGCACAGGGATTTACCCCGGAGCAGATTCAGCGGCTTGAAGCATTGCGCGCCGTCTACCCGATGATCGAGATGGTCGAGGACATCGAGCAGGTTCGGCGAATGGTCTTCCTCAAGTGGCTGCACGAGCACCGGAACGACCCGGCAGACAGCCTCCACCCGGCAGCCTGATCCGCGAACATCGCGGCTCGCGCCGGCGCCGGGTGGATCATCCAGACCCACGATCGAGTGCGAAGGGACGAGCTGAGATGACGATTCAGACACTGTTCCAACCGGCCTACGCCCCGGCGAATCGACCGCTCGTCGCCAATCGCACAGCCGACCCCCGCGTCATCGTCGCCGCGGAAGGCTCAGAACTGGCTTCCCAACTGCGCTCGAGCGGCTGGATCGCTCGCTCTGGCTGGCGTAGCCACGCCGCCGGACGCGCCTCAATCTGGCTCGTGCGCTTCGAATCCCCATTTGCCTCCCCCGAGGTAGCCGCGGCCTGACCAACGGTCGCGCACGATTCCGGGAATCGGAGTGGGACATCATTCGGATCCCACCCGATTCCCGTTTCCATGTCCGGTAATCCCAACCGTCAATCAGTAGCGGCCGGTGACGAGGATGTCGTCGGAACCGATCAGCCAAAGGAGGCTGTCATGTTCGAGGCTGTCCAGCGCTATCGCGGCGTGTCCATCGGCCGCGACCGCACCTTCCCCGCTCTGCGCGAGCGCGAGACACAGGTCTTCGGTCTCTCGGCGCTCGCGATCGTTGCCTACCGGCTCGATGACGCGTTCCTTCAGATGAATCCCGGAACCTCACCCGGCGACCACCTCGGTAGCGGCCTGGTGCCAGTTGCTCTGCTGCTTGTCACGTTGCTGGCCTGGCCGATCATGGCGACCAGTATTCGTGCCGCTCGTCTCGCTGCTGATTGGCTTGCTGGCACTGACGACCGGTATCGCGACCAGCGGCTATCACGCATACAGTCAGGGCCCATCCGGCAGCGACTGGAGCGGGTTGCTCGCCATCGCCGCCGGCATCATCCTGCTGGGTCTCGGCGTCTGGCTCACTCATCGCGCGATCGCAAAGCCGGTCCGGCGCAACTGGCGCTGGGCCGGCAGGCGGATGCTGATTGGCGCCGGCGCTGTCGTCGTCACCCTGTTTTTCGTCGCGCCAATCGTCTTCGCGACCGTCGTGACGGACTTCCCGCGCCAGGAACTCTGCTGCGAAACGCCAGCCGACTACGGTCTGACGTATGAGAACGTGACCTTCCAGAGCACCGACGGCCTTGAGTTGGCCGCGTGGTACATCCCGTCCCGTAACGGCGCGCGATCGTCGCCGTCTCCGGCGTCAACACGCGTGTCGGCGCGATCAAGCACGCGGCAATGCTGGCCGAACGCGGCTACGGCGTCCTGCTGTACGACAAGCGTGGCACCGGCGAGAGCGAAGGTGATCCACACCTGTTCGGCTGGGACGCCCAGCCGGATGTCGCGGGCGCGCTCGACTACCTGGAATCGCGGCCCGACGTTGACCCGGACCGGATCGGCGCGATCGGCCTCTCGCTCGGCGGCGAGATTCTCCTCGAAGCCGCCGCCCACGACGAGCGCATCCGCGCGGTCGTCGCCGACGGTCCCGGCGCTCGATCGATCAAGGAGGAGATGCTCTCGATCGACTCCCCGTTCAGTTTCGGTGTGCCATTTATCTGGGCCAACAACCAGGCAATCGCCGTCCTCTCCGGCGACGACACGCCCGAACGGCTCGACCACCTCGTCGCCCGGATCACACCGCGCCCGCTGATGCTGATCGCAGCCGGCACCGGCGTCGAGCCGGAACTGATGCAGATCTACTACGACGCTGCTTCAGAGCCGAAAACGCTCTGGGAGATCCCGGAGAGCAACCACATCAAGGGTCTGATCGCGGTTCCCGACGAGTACGAGCGGCGCGTGATCGAGTTCTTCGACGCGGAGCTGCTTGCGGAATAAGTGGTCCTCGCTACAAACCCCTCCCCAGCCCCTCCCCTGAAAAGGGAGGGGCTTCTGCCGCCTGGAAATGAAGCCCCTCTCCTCGCAGGCCGAGTACCATCTGGGTGGTTGTTGGAGGCGGTTTGCGACACACGAGAAGTTCAACGAGGAACACGTAATCTACCTACCACCCAACCCGTAATCTGCCCGGTGTGCGTATTGCCCCTTCCATCACCATACAGACACGTTCCGGCAATGGGGCCGGGGCGATCGTCCTCAAGGAAGGGACAGGTCCAGACCATGGTCCAGCTCAGCATGAGCCGGAAGCGGCACGCCTCGAACGGGCTCGAATCGTATGGCGAGGCGCTGCTTGGCGTACCGCCGATCATCGACGCCCGCCAGGTCACCAAGACCTACGACACCGGTACCGAGCGCGTTACCGTCCTCAAGGGGGTCGACTTCAGCGTCGCTCCCGGCGAGATGGTGGCCGTGATGGGGCCGTCCGGTTGTGGCAAGACGACCTTGCTCAACTGCCTCTCCGGTCTCGACAGCGTCGACTCCGGCACGATCGCCCTCGATGGCGCGGACCTGGCGTCGATGTCCGACCGCCAGCGCACCGACTACCGCGCCCGCAAGATGGGCTTCATCTTCCAGGTCTACAACCTCCTGCCGGTCCTCTCGGCCGTCGAGAACGTCGAGCTGCCGCTGCTGGTGGCCGGCGTTCGCCCGAAGCAGGCCCGCCAGCAGGCGCACGCCGCGCTCGATCGGGTCGGCCTCGGCAAGTGGGCGCATCATCGCCCGGCGCGACTCTCCGGCGGCCAGCGCCAGCGCGTCACGATCGCCCGCGCGCTCGTCACCAACCCGGCCATCGTCTGGGCCGACGAGCCGACCGGCGCGCTCGACTCGAAGACGGCTGTCGAGATCATGACCCTCATGCGCGAACTCAACCGGCGCGACGGTCTGACCTTCGTGCTCGTCACCCACGACCCCGGCATCGGCGACCGCTGCGACCGGATCGTCCGGATGCGCGACGGCCAGATCGCCGGCATCGTCAACCACGACGCACTGTCGGAAGTGGACGCGGTGGCGACGGACTGAGAGCCAGTCAGCTTGTCAGCCTGTCAGCTTATCAGCCTTCAGCTTTCAGCGTCGGCTCGCAGTGGTCGGCCGTCAGCAATTGCGACGCAATCGAGCTGACCGGCTGACCAGCTGACGAGCCGACCACCTATAAGGAGCTACAACCGTGGACAACATACTCGGCATCCCAGTCACCGGACTGATGATCGCGCTGCTGATCCTGCTCTCGCTCTGCCTCCTGTCGGTGGCGTGGGTAGCCTGGCGGCGGCCGGTCATCTTCAAGCTCGGTACCCGCAACATCCCGCGCCGCAAGGCGCAGACGATCGCTGATCGTCGTCGGGCTGATGCTCTCGACGCTGATCATCTCGGCCGCGCTCGGCACCGGAGACACTGTCAACTACTCGATGACGAGCGACATCTACGACAACCTCGGCCAGGTCGATGAGCTGGTCGTCGCCAGCCACGAGCCGGAGGTCACGACCGTCCTGACATCCGAGGACGTCCTGGCAGCCGGATCGCTGGAGCGCGTCGACAGCGCTGCCGCCGCGATCCCTGAGATCGACGGCGTCATGCCGCTGCTCGACACGCGCGTGCCGGTCATCAACCACGGCGCGCAGCTTGCCGAGCCGGACGTCGTCCTGTCCGGCATCGACGGCAGCCGCCTCGACGCCTTCGGTGGCCTCAAGGCGACCGACGGCACGACGATCGACTTCGCGGGACTCGGCGAGAACACCGTCGTCGTCTCCGAGCGCCTCTCGGACGAGATCGACGCCGTCGTTGGTGACACCGTCACCATCTACATCGATGATGTCGCGCACGACGTGACGGTCGCCGCCGTCGCCCAGGATTCCTGGCTGTCAGGTGTGCGCCGCGCCGGTGGTGGCGGGCTGGAGTTCTCCGGCCTGGCGATGCCGCTCGACGCGATGCAGACGCTGGTCGGCCAGCCGGGCGCGATCAATTCGATCGCCATCTCGAACGACGGCACCGTCCGCGACAGCCTCGACCATAACGAGACCGTCAGCGTGGCGCTGCGCGACGTCCTCTCTGCAGACGGCTTCGGCGTCAGCGAACTCAAGAACGACCGCGTCGATGCCGGCGAGAAGACCGGCGACGAAGCTGACGACGATCTTCATCGTCCTGGGCCTCTTCTCGGTCTCGTCGGGTGTCCTGCTGATCGTCCTGATCTTCACGATGCTGGCGTCCGAGCGGCGCAGCGAGATGGGCATGGAGCGGGCCGTCGGCGCGCATCGCCGCCAGCTCATCCAGCAGTTCGTCGCGGAAGGTTCCGGCTATGCGCTGCTGGCCGGTGTCATCGGCGCGGCGCTCGGCGTCGCGGCCACCTTCGGCATCGCCGCCGGTCTGAAGGCCTTCTTCGGTGACTACGTCCCGGTCGAGGCGCACGTCGAGCCGCAGAGCATGATCGTCGCCTACTGCCTCGGCGTCGTCATCACCTTCGCAACGGTCGTGATCTCGAGCTGGAAGATCAGCCGGATCAACATCGTCGCGGCGATCCGTGACATGCCGGACTACTCCTCACCACGGCGCAAGAAGTCGACCTTCGTCTGGGCCACGCTGCTGACGCTGGTCGGTGGCTTCATGACGCTGGTCGGATCATCCGGCAGCGAGGTGATGCTCTTCACGACTGGCATGAGCATCCTGCCGTTCGGCATCGCCCTCTTCCTGCGCTTCTTCGGCGTCCCGAGCCGTCCGGTCTTCAGCGCCGTTGGCCTCTGGATCCTGGCCTTCTGGCTGATGCCGGAGAGCACCTTCGAGAAGCTGTTCGGCACCTACGACCTCGGGATCGAGTCGTTCTTCACCGGCGGCATCTTCCTGGTGCTCGGTGCAACGATTCTGATCGTCCAGAACAACGACATCCTGCTCAAGGGTGTCAGCCTGGCCGGTAACCTCCTGCGTGGCAAGCTGCCGGCCGTCCGGACGGCCGTTGCCTACCCCGGTGCCGCGATCGGCCGGACCGGCCTGACGATCGCCATGTTCAGCCTGATCATCTTCTCGCTGGTCATGATGGCGACGATGAACGCGAACTCACAGGCGTCGGCGCTCGGCGACACGGCCAACGCCGGCTGGGAAGTCCGCGCCGATACGCGCAGCAGCTACGCCGCTGCCATCGGCAATATCGAAGAGACCCTGCGGGCGAATGGTGTCGACACCAGCGGCGTCAACGCCGCCGGCACGCTGACCAACCCGTCCGAGTTCAACTCCGACCTGCGCGTCGGCGACCGCCCGGACGATGACGACGCCGGCGAGTGGAAGCAGTACACCGTCTTCGGGATGGACACTGCCTTCATCGAGCACAGCGCGCTGACCTTCCAGGGCCGCGCCAACGGCTACGAGACGGACGAGGCGATCATCCAGGCGCTGGCCAACAACCCGAACCTGGCCGTCGTCGACACCTGGGGCGTCGAGAGCGACGACATCGCCGGCGATCCGGATGCCTTCATCCTGACCGATCTCTCGGACGACGACAAGACGTTCGAGCCGCGTTCGGTCGAGCTGATGGACCCGCGCACCGGCCAGCCGCAGACGGTCACCGTCATCGGCGTCATCGACAGCTCGATCGGCAGCCTGCACGGTCTCTACCTGCACCAGGACACGGTCGATGCCATCTACGGCGAGACCTCAACAACCTCGTACCTGCTCTCGCTGACCGACAAGGACGCTGCCGATGCCTTCGCGAAGGATGTCGAAGCGGCGCTCCTGACCAGCGGCGTCCAGGGTGTCTCGATCGCGGACGAACTCAAGGAGATGCAGAAGCAGGAGGCTGGCTTCACCTACATCATCGAGGGCTTCATGGCCCTGGGCCTCCTCGTCGGCGTCGCGGCCGTCGGTGTGATCGCCTTCCGCTCGGTCGTCGAGCGGCGGCAGCAGATCGGCATGCTGCGAGCGATGGGCTGGCGGCGGGAGTTGATCTCCTTCTCCTTCATCGCCGAGTCTGCCTTCATCGTCGGTCTCGGCATGCTGACCGGCACCGCGCTCGGCCTGCAACTCTCGAACAAGCTCGTCGCCAGCGGCGAGTTCGGCGAGGCCTACGACAAGTTCGTGATCCCCTGGCCGGTTCTCCTGATCATCCTCGGCTCGACGTTCGTCGCCGCGCTGCTGATGACCTGGATCCCCTCCCGCCAGGCAGCCCGTATCGCACCGGCGGAGGCGCTGCGGTACGAGTAACTAACAGAGTGACAGGTATCAGGTTAGCTAATGGGGCGCGTGCTCAGGCACTCGCCCCTGCTCGTGGCTTGCTTGACCAGCACTGCTCCTGACGTGATATGCGCTTGTAACAATCATCGCTGCCGATCTGCAGGAATGACACGGGGTCAGACGTATGCTGTGACTGGCCGGCGTGGAGGAGCCGTCGGGGAGCGATCCGTGCCGCCACTCGGTGGCTTCGGCAACGGCCCTCCGGGGCCAGTTCTGTAGCGTCCGCGCGTCGCCGGTGACGCATCCTGGTGATGGCGCCGGCACAACTGGCGGAGCGATTGACCGGATCGCTCCGCCCTCGCAGGGAGGTATCCCATGACTGGTTCACCGCTGCTCTCGGATGTGATCCCGCGGCACCAACCCCGGCGTGCTGGGACAGTCGTGGCCCCATCGCGGGTTGGTGTCGCCAGCCGTGCCGGTGTTGGCCTGGTCGAGGTCGTCGCGGTCTGGCTGGTGGTCGCCGTCCTGACGCTGGGGGTTCTTGTCACCTACTCCTGGGTGTCTCCGATCCGATCTCTACCACGTCAGCAGGGATGGGCTCGTCGGCGGACTGAGCCGGACGCTCGTCCACCTCAACTATCCGGTCGCGTTCATCGCGATTGCGCTGGCGGGCTTTTCCTGGGCGAGACTCGTGTCCGTCCCCAATGCGCTCTCGCCAGTTGGGCGCAGGCTGGTTGGTGGGCTGACGATCTTCGCGATCGGCCTCTGTCTCATCACAGCCGTGCCGGGTGTCGTCGAGCAAGTGACCTCGACGCGATACCGATCAACGTCATACCGGCGCTCGGTGTCCTGCTGGCGGTGATCGTGACCATCATCACGGTTCGATCCGCCGGGTTGGGCGTGTCAGCGGCCTGGACACCAGCGGCGAACTGGGTTGCGCTCGGCTTTGCCGGTGTCCTGGTCGTGATCTCGCTTCCCTTGATCCTCGCCGAATTCGGCCTCTACATCGGCGACGTGCCGCTGCTCGGGCGACTCTTCATGTCGAAGGAGGTCCCGGCCGGCCACGAGTTGCGCGCCGTCCACCTGGGGCATCACCACGGGCTTGACGGAGCCGTCTTCGCGCTGACCGGGTTGGTGCTGCTGCGTCCGTTCGGGCAGCTGGCGGCAGGCTGGCTGCGCGGAATACTCGCCGCTGTCGTCGCGCTGTTCCTCGTCTACGGTGTTGCCAACGCGTTCGAGGACTTCTGGGGCGAGCAGATCAAGAAGCGCGGCTGGACGTCATTCGAGTTCCTGCCGAACGTCACCCGGCCGGAACTGAACCTGGCCTGGGGTGTCATGCTGGTGGCGATCATCGCCATCATGACCGTGCTGGTACGCCGCCCTGCAGCGCAGAGGGTGAGCGTGAGCAGCTGAGAGTCAGTGTGACGGTGATCGACAGCAACGTCGAGCCGGTAGCCCAGGCCAAACATCGTCACCGCCTGCGACGTGTTGTAGAACCAGTGGGACGCGGTAAGCTTGGCGCACGTCACGAGGATGAACGCGATGCCGTCGCCGTATCCGGGCATGTTGGCCATTGCTGTAGTCCTGGCCAGAACGTGAACCGATTGTTCGTTGCAGCGTTACCCTGTCGGGGCGTCGCGCGAAGAAGAGGCGATCGGAGGGGCGCTGTTGATCAGTAAGGGGACCGTCTTCGGGCAGGTCGGGGAGCAGGCGATCGTCCCGGCGGCAGTGCCGCTGGACAGCGACGAGGCGTTGGCCGTCGCTGCCCGGACCGACGCCGACTGCTTCGCCCAGCTCTACCTGCGCTACAGCAACCGCATCTACCGCTACGCGCTCGGCCGTACCCGCTCGGCAACGATTGCAGACGACATCGTCTCCGACACGATGATGTCGGCGATGGAGGGGATCAACGGCTTCAATCCCGACCGTGGCAGCTTCGCGAGCTGGATCTTCACGATCGCCAGCCGCCGCATCTCCGACCGCGACCGCAAGAGCCGCCAGCTCTGGCGCTTCCTGGTCCGGCGCGGCCACCATGAGGAGCACGACGAGGACGCGCTGACGACGACCATCCGCCTCGAGCGCCGCGACGATGTCCGCCGCGCCATCAGCCGCCTCTCCGACCAGCACCAACAGGTCGTCCTGCTGCGCTACGTGGCCGAGCTACCCATCGCCACCATGAGCGAGATCCTCGATATCTCCGAAGGGGCCGTCAAGATGCGCCTCCAACGGGCGCTCAAGCGACTGGCGGTCGAGTTGGGTGGTGACGAGTGATGCGGGACGCGGGACGTGAAGTGCGCAACGATCTGGTAGGGGCCGTGTCCTGTACCGGCCCGCGCCGTGAGGCGCCCGCGCGGAGGGAGGCATGGTTGCCACACGGGCGCAGGCGGTGGGGATCTTCGTTGAACGCCCATGTATCGAGAAGGCGCCTCACGGCGCGGGCCGGTACAGGACACGGCCCCTGCCAGGACGCGGTGGCGTCCCATTCTCGCGTCCCGAAGGGCACCGCCCGTGACTGACCGGCCCGATATCGACAACGAACTCGACGAGCTGGGTGAGGAGGTGCGGCGCACCTTCAGTGACGAGTCGCTGTCGGCGGAACAGCAGCAGCGCCAGCTTGGCCGCATCCGTGGCCACCGTAAGCGAACTGCTGCGAGACGCCGGGATGCTGCCGAGATACCGTTGGACGGTCGTTCGCTGAGCCGGCTACGGCGTGTCCCGATCGATGCCGGCTCGGGAGGCCGGGCGCATTCCGGACTCCAGCTGGTGGCCGGAATGACAGCCATCACCGTTGTTGCCGTCCTCCTGGTTGCCCTCTTCCAGGGGATCGCCATCCGCCAGGATCCAGCTCGCCCGGATGTCGGCGATCCCGAGACACCGCATCCACGTGGCTGGACCTATCCCGGTGCTGAACTGCCGGGTGGCGGCCAGCTCGCCTTTGTCAGTAATCAGGACGGTGTACCGCAGATCGCTGTCGTCAACGCTGATGGCAGCGATCTGACGACACTGACGACCGATGCTTCGACCCACTGGGGGCCGAGCTGGTCGCCAGACGGCACGCAGCTCAGCTGGTCGAGCGATTCGCGCGGTGCCGCCCAGGTCTACGTCGGGAATGCTGATGGCGCCGGAGTCGTCCAGCGTTCGATCTTCCTCGATAACCGCGACCCGCTCTGGTCGCCGGATGGAGCCTGGATCGCCTTCATCTCGACCCGCGACATGCGGACCGACATCTACGTCATGCCGGCTGCCGGTGGGCGCGAGGTGAGTATCACAATTGGTGTCGCGTTCGACTGGGGAGCGAACATTGCCTGGTCGCCGGACAGCAGCGCGCTCGTCTTCGAAACGGAAGGCGACATCTACATCGTCAACCGCGATGGGACCGGCCTGCGCCAGTTGACCGATCATCCTGCTGATGACTCCGCGCCGGACTGGTCGCCGGACGGCAGCCGGATCGCCTTCTTCTCCAATCGCGACGGTAACAGCGAGATCTACGTCATGAACACCGACGGGAGTGATCTGACTCGAATGACCGAGACGCTCGACAACGAGTACCAGCCGGTCTGGTCGCCGGACGGCTGGTCGATCGCCTACCTGCGTGCACCGGATAAGGATGAGCCGGATTACGAGACACATCTCTGGTCGATGGGGGCCAACGGCGCCGGAGCGCGACGGTTGGGCGATATAACCGGCTACGCGATGAGCCCTCCAGCCTGGTCACCCGATTCGCGTCAGCTGGCTGTCGTTGCCGCGCCGGAAGGCACCGACCTTTCCGACGGAACGTTCGACAATGGCCGGCTCTACGTCATCAGCGCCGGTGGTGGCAACCAGCGCCTGATCCACGATCAGGCTGCCAACCTGGGCCGCCCGACCTGGCGCCCGCTCTGGTGGCCGCAGGAGACAGCCTCTTCCACATCAGACCGCGATGCTCGCCCGAGCCTGACCCTCGATCCGGTCCAGGGTGATTGCGCCACGCGCATCACCGCAGACGGGACCGGGTTCGAGCCGGGCGCGACCGTCAACCTCTACGGCGCACCAGCCATCGACAGCAGCTTCGCTCCGGTCGCCGACGCCATCATCGTCGCCGCCGATGGCACCTTCGAGGCTCCGCTCGATCTGAGCCGCTTCGCTGGTTGTGCGGGCAACGCTCCCACCGGCGGCGACTTCCACATCGGCGCCACCACCGAGCTCGCCCGCCGCAATGGCGCCATCCTCTCCGACCTCTCGGCCAGCGCGACCTTTGCCGTTCGGGAATAGATATCAACGGGTACTCACGAACGGGTGGTGGCTCGGAAGGATCGTGGAGATGTGAGCTCGATCCGGCATCGCCATCATCGTGGTCCTTGTGGGCCTTGCCGTAGTCCTGATACTGGTGGTTGGATCGACTCCCGTTGTGGCCGTCCCACCACCGCCCTCAACCGAAACACATCGCGTACGGAGAGACGAACGATGCATCCCAACTCACGTCGAAGCAGGCTCGTGGCCTGGTCTCTCGTCATCGCTATCACGGCAGCGATGACGATTGTTGGCGGCGTCCGATCGATGTCTCTTAGTGAGAGCCTCTCGGGTCAACAACTGGTTGACAAACTGGACGTCACGTTTGCATCGGTCGTGACTGGCATCTCTGGTCCAGTACAGATGGTCGAAGTGCCGGACGGAAGCGGGCGGCTGGTTGTCGTAAACCAGGCTGGGCGCATTCACACCGTGATCGACGGTCAGGCGCTGGAGACGCCCTTCCTCGACATCACTGCCATCGTCAACGCCGAGTATTCCGAGTCGGGCCTCTTCTCGATCGCATTCCATCCAGACTATGCCGAGAACGGCCAGTTCTTCGTTGCCTTCACACACGTGGACGACACCAATGCCGTCTGGCGTTTCCAGGTGTCGGCCGATGATCCGAATCGAGCCGACCCAAACAGTGGGATCACGGTCCTGGCTGTTCGCAACCAGACAGTGGCGTATCACAACGGCGGCGGGTTGCTGTTCGGACCCGACGGCTACCTCTATGCGACGCTTGGCGACGATACACGTGAGGCGAACTCTCAGAACTTGTTGTCGCTGCAAGGAAAGCTGCTGCGAATCGACCCACGAACTGGACCGGTCGCAGCAGGCGAGCCGGCGTATGCCATTCCGCCGGACAACCCGTTTGTTGCGCGCGACGACGCTCGGCCGGAAATCTGGGCGTACGGGCTGCGCAATCCGTGGCGTTTCAGCTTCGACCGGGAGACCCGTGATCTCTACATCGCCGATGTCGGGCAGGTCTCATGGGAGGAGATCAATTTCCAGCCCGCGGACAGTTCGGGCGGTGAGAACTATGGCTGGAGCATCATGGAGGGGAACGATTGCTTCCGACCGGCTGAGGGATGTGATTCCACTGGCCTGGTTCCGCCAGTTACCGAGTATAGCCACGAGGAAGGCTGTGCGGTGATTGGCGGCTACGTCTATCGCGGCACAGCCTCGCCAGCGTTGTACGGCAAATATCTGTTCGCTGACCTCTGCTCCGGCAGCCTCTGGGGGTTGGAGCGAGATGACGAGGGCACATGGCACAGGGAGTTGCTTGCCGACACCGACTTTGGGATCACGTCGTTCGCGCAGGATGCCACTGGCGAGGTTTACATCACGACGTTCGAGGAGGGTGCCGTGCGGCGCATCGTCGCCGGGCAGCACGAGCCAGTCGATGCGCCGGCGTTCGAGCGCACGTGGGCCCGTAGTGACCAACTGGTTGCGAGCGGTTCAGTCGCGCGTAGTTGGATCTGGGGTCCGTGGGAAACGCGTGAAATCAGTATCGAAGCCTACGATCAGGCGCCGGAAGGCGTTCGTACCGTTGTCTACTTCGACAAGATCGCGCATGGAGATCACCGCACCCGGACGGCGACCCCGACGATCTCTGGTACGTCACCAACGGCCTGCTGGTAACGGAGATGATCACCGGCCAGATGCAGCTGGGCGACAACCGCTTCGAGTCCCGCGACCCGGCCGAGGTCAACGTGGCCGGCGATCCCGACGATCCCGATAGCCCGACCTACGCGACCTTCACCGACCTGATGGGCGTCTCGATCGAGGCGCCGACCGACGACGATCACCCGCACCGTCGACCGCGACGGCAGCGTCGCCGACGACCCGAACTTCGCCGCCTACGAGCATCGGCGCGACCCAGTACGAGCCGATGACCGACCACTGGATCGCCGAGCCGTTCTGGGAGTTCATGAACTCAACCGGCCCCGTCATGGAAGACGGCGAGCTCGTCACCGGCCCGATCTTCGAGGACCCGGTCTATGGCACCGGCTACCCGATCACCGAAGCCTACTGGGCGACGGTCGCCGTCGGCGGCGATCGAGCACGACGTCCTGATGCAGTGCTTCCAGCGCCGCTGCCTGACCTACACGCCCGGCAACGCCGAGGGCTGGCAGGTCGAGGCCGGCAACGTCGGCCGCCACTACTACGAGTGGCGCTACGAGATGCTGGACGTGCGGGGCTGGTAGTCGATTGGTCCGAATGCCGTAGTTTGCAGAGTAAATGATGCATGCTCTTATGGCTAATCCGGGCATTCGTCGGCTATGCGATACTGCGGTCACGTCAGGCTCCCATCAAGATTCTCCGGCCGTTGTCCGGTATCCAGCTTCTAGATCAGAGGGCGCACGATGAACCGCCAGCGCATCGTCACCGGCTTCGACGCTCAGGGGATTCCGTCATTCAGCGCGGGACGATGCATACATGGCGGGTCACCGGAGACGCTCCGGGTGTCATGGTCTTTGTGAATGTCCGTGGCACGTTCGGAGCATCAGGAGCCGCGACGTCATCCCCGGCAGCCACCTGTACGGACACAGAAGGTACAGCGCCTTCCTGATACCTGGGTGCTGACGGTACGCGCGACTGGAAGCAGCAGTTCAGCGGAAGACCCAATCGACAGTTACCTGTTTGCAAACCAGCGGACAGGGCTCGCCTGTCCGCTGGGACAGTTTGTGCGGCTTCGCGTCAGCGACGGGAACTAACCGCCGCGACGTGGCGTCACAGATGCAGAGACAACGACGTCTCTCGGGCGGTTCGATATCCAGCCCGAATGGTCAATGAGGAAGACGGAGTATCCACTATGGCGCAGAAGTCCTTTCTGCAACGACTCCTTCGCGGGTTCTCGGTGATGGCTGTCCTGGCGCTGCTTGGGATGATGCTGCTCGCCTGTGGCGACGAGGAGGACCTCGGCGACGACAACGGCAACACCGGCAGCAACGGCGGTAGCACTCCGACCGTCCAGCCGAGTGCATCACCAACCGACGAGCCGGCCAGCCCGACGACGAACCCCGACATCATCGAGCATCCGACCGGTGAGGACGACGTGATCGTCAAGATCGAATACGCCGGCGGCTTCGTGATGCCGCAGACGTTGATGACCCGCCTGCCGGTCTTCGTCCTGTTCGGCAACGGTTGCTACGTCGTCCAGGGGCCACAGATCGAGATCTACCCGGCCCCGGCCCTGCCGAACCTGCAGGAGACCTGCCTCAGTGAAGAGGGTGTCCAGGAGATCCTGGCCCGCGCCGAGGAGGCCGACCTGCTGGATGGTGACGCTCAGTACGACAACGACATGATCGCTGACGCCACGACGACCGTCTTCACGGTCAACGCTGGCGGCCAGACCTCGGTCGTCCGCGCCTATGCGCTGGAAATGGAACTGGGCATGGGCGATTCGAACATGACCGAAGAGCAGCAGGAAGCGCGCGAGAAGCTGCTGACCTTCATGCAGGACATGGCCGGCATCGAGAGCTGGATCGATCCGGAGATGATCGTCGAGGAAGCCCACGAGTACGAGATCGAGCGCATGCAGATCGCCGTCATTCCGGCTGACTCGCCGAGTGCCCCGCAGATCGACGAAGGCATGGAGCCGCAGGTGCTTGAGTGGCCGCTGGAGTCTGACCTGGCGTCGTTCGGCACCCCGTATCTGACTGGTGAGTTCAACTGCGATGTCGTTGAGGGCGAGGACCTGGAGACGTTGATGCCGAAGCTCCAGGAGGCCAACCAGCTCACCCACTGGGTCTCGGGCGCCGAAGGCACGCCGGAAGCCGGCACCGAGGATGCCTACATCCTCTTCCTCCGCCCGCTCTTCCCTGACGAAGAGCCCTGCGCCGATCCGGTCTCGTAAGAGATCGCCTTCGCGAAGACACGATTCCTTCACACAACGCACGCGGGCGGCTCGATGACGAGCCGCCCGCGTTGCTGCGTCGAGCCTCCCACGGTGTCAAGCTGCATCGCTGGAGTGAGGAGACACCGTCGTGGGAGGCGTCGACATTGCTCGGGATGCTGGAGTCAGCATGAATGACCGGCGAGCGAGCTCATCCAGGTCATTCATACCGCCTCTGGATCCCACCTGCATCCTACGTTTGCCCTCTTTGCACGTACTTAGCAGTCGCAGCGGGCGATCGTCACCGGATGAGCGCGATGAATCCGTCCAGCGTCAGGTAGCCGGATATCTCGATCCGTGGCTCGGTGAAGGGGGTGTCGGGTGACCACCAGCTCCCGCCCCAGGCAGCGACAGCACCCCGGTACCCGGCTGCCTGAGTGGCGGCAATGACGCGGTTGTCGTACGCGCCGTATGGGTAGGCGAAGAAATCAACCGGCTGGCCGCTGGCAGCCTGGAGCTCGGCGCGGACGCTCGATAGCTCCCACGCCAGCTGGCTGTCGGAGAGCGTCGTCAGGTCGGGGTGGGACGATGTGTGGGCGCCGATCTCATGTCCGGCGTCGGCCAGCGCGCGAATCTGCCAGTCGGCCAGGTGCGGCTGGCCGGTCGTGATGAAGAAGGTCCCCGTCATCCCACGCCGGGAGAGCGCCTGCCCTGCCTCCCACTGTGAGGTGAAGCCATCATCGAGCGTGATGACGACCGGCTGGGCCGGCAGCGAGCCGGTGCCGGCCATGTAGTCGTAGACCTCCGCCAGCGAGACCGTCTCGTACCCATTCGCCTGCAGCCAATCGAGCTGCCGCTCGAAGTCCCAGTACGTCACCTGATAGTGCTCGGCATACCCGCCGAAGCGGTGGTACATCAGGACCGGTATCGCCAACCCGCGCGGCTCAACTGGCGCCGGTTCCCAGAGCGCCTCGTCGTAGTCGGGGACGCCCTCGACTCGGGTCACAGCCGCCGTCTCGATCGCGTCAGCCGTCGCGCGCTCGGCGCCGATCCGGCCCATCAGGACCTCGTAGAACGTCCCGGCGTTCTCGGGGTGGTACTCGAAGCGCGCCCGCTCGAAGTACTGGACGGTGTACTCGACGCCGGTATCCGGGTTCAGTTCCAGAAACTCCTCCGAGATCGGATACCCGAAGGCAGGCAGACCGCCGTGCGCCTGCCAGTAGTCGCGAAAGCCATAGGAGATGTAGTGGCCGGTCTCGGGGAAGAACTCGCGTCCAGGCTCGGTTGGTGGCGGGGTGTCGGCCGGGAACGGCGTGTAGGCCGGGTGCTGCCGCTCGCCGGCCAGCCACGAGCCGAGCAAGGTCAGCAGGACCTCGTACTCGGTCCCTGCGTTC
The DNA here is from genome assembly GCA_963763325.1 of uncultured Chloroflexia bacterium. GTDB lineage: Bacteria > Chloroflexota > Chloroflexia > Thermomicrobiales > CFX8 > JBBECJ01. The sequence goes on along the minus strand of CAVXOL010000001.1, from coordinate 433,589 downwards.
TCCGGGTGCAACTCGAAGCGCGCCCGCTCGAAGTACTGCACCTGCATCCCGTCGACCTCAACCACCTCGGTCAACGGGTAGCCGAAGATCGTCAGTCCGCCGTTCGCCCGCCAGGCCGACAGGAACGGCTCGGCGACGTGGTGTCCCGTAACCGGGAAGTAGACGATGCCCGGTGGTGTCGTTTCCGCAGCTTCGGCCGGCCCCGACGCGCCGATCTCCAGGGCCAGTAGCGCGACCAGCACGCCGGTAACGATCTTCAACGGTAACAGTGCCCTGACCTGCTTACACGACATTGTGTGCGAGTCCTTTTGTACAGCCGAGCCGCTCGAACGACTCTCCGAATTCTCGACACAGCCGGCGCCGATCGACACTGACCCGTGGATTGGTTACCACGTGTCCGTTCTGGACGGCCTCGTAGAGCGGTTCCGGCGTAGTATCGTCGGATTCGGATTACTTGTAAACATGATCAATTTAGAATATAGTCAGGTATCTTGATGACTGGCAGCGAGCGATGAGATAGAGAACGTCGAGCGGGATGCTTCAAACCTTCAAGGCGGATCTGTTCAAGGCGTTGGGCCATCCTGTCCGCATACGCATTCTCGAACTGCTCCGGACCGGTGAGCAGGCGGTCTCCGAGTTGCAGGCGCGACTTGAGATCGATCCTTCATCTGTGAGCCAGCAACTCGCGGTCCTCCGCAATCGACAACTGATCGTCGGTCGTAAGCAGGGAACCAGTGTCTACTATCGCGTTATCGACGAGCAGGTCTTCGAGTTGCTCGACATCGCCCGCATGATGTTTGACCGCCAGCTGCGCGAACTACACGCGATGGCCAGGGAAGATGACTCGGCGCGTTTCGACGCCCCCGACGCCGCGCTCCCTGATGCTGGGACATCCAAACGGCCATGAGTCAGCTCGATCCGCCGGCCATATTGGCCCTGCTGCCAGTTGCGCTCTACGCAGTCGCATCGATCGTGGCGCTCGTGGCGTCCGGACGTGCGTCCCGCATCGCTCGCATGATTCCGTCACTGCTGCTCGTGCTTGGTGGCGGCGCTGGTGTCCTCGTCGCACTCGATGCGCTCCTGGCGCCGCGCACGACGACCATCGATGGCTGGTCAGTGACGCCGCAGTTCGAACTGATCTTTCGTCTTGATGCGCTGGCCGCGTTCTTCCTGCTGGTCATTTCATTGCCGGCGATCGCGGCTGCGTGGTACGGCTTCGGGTACCTCGAAGCGGCGCACGGCCAGCATCGGGCCACAGCCGCGTGCCGCGACCGATGCCCTGCTCGGCGCGTTTCTCGCTTCAATGTCGCTGGTGGTGCTCGCCGACAACGTTGTTACCTTCCTGCTGGCCTGGGAGTTGATGTCGATCGTCTCCTTTTTCCTCGTGATTGGCGACGGTCATCGTTTCGATTCCCGACGGGCCGGATACATCTACGTCGTGATGACCCACGTCGGCACCGGATTTCTGCTGCTCGCATTTCTGGTGTTGTCGCGCCACAGCGGATCCTTTGACTTTTCGACGTTCCGTGCTACGGCTGCCTCGCTGGACGGCTGGGAGCGGGACATCGTCTTCCTGCTGGCGTTGCTTGGCTTCGGGACGAAGGCCGGTCTGATTCCGCTGCACGTCTGGCTGCCGCGGGCGCACCCAGCTGCGCCAAGCCACGTCTCGGCGCTCATGTCGGGCGTCATGGTCAAGACGGCCATCTACGGGCTGGCTCGCGTCATCTGGGAGTTCGCCGGTTCGGGGCCGGCCTGGTGGGGCTGGCTGCTGATCGCGGTCGGCGCGGGATCGGCTGTGCTCGGCATCCTCTACGCGCTGATGGAGCGCGACATCAAGCGGGTGCTGGCGTACTCGACGGTCGAGCAGGTCGGTGTCATGACGGTTGGGCTGGGTGTCGCCGCGCTGGCAACGGCTAAGGGGTATCCGGCGGTCGCGGCCCTCGCGATCACAGCGGCGCTGCTGCACCTCCTCAACCACAGCATCTTCAAGGGGCTGCTCTTTCTCGGCGCCGGCGCCATCCAGGTTGGTGCCGGGACGCGCGACCTCGAGCGACTGGGCGGGCTGGTTCGACGGATGCCGTGGACGGCCGCGCTCTTCCTGACCGGCGCGCTGGCGATCGCGGCGCTCCCGCCACTGAACGGCTTTGCTGGTGAGTGGCTTCTGTACCAGTCGCTGATCGGCCTCGGCTCGTCCGTCGGGACCGCCAGTGTCGCGACAATCGTCGCGCTGGCGGTCGGGACAGTCGCGTTAACGGGCGGGCTGTCGGTCGCCTGCTTCGTGCGCGCGTTCGGGATTGGCTTCCTGGCCCAGCCACGGAGCGACGCGGCGCGCGATGCGCACGAGGTCAGCCGCTCGATGCTGGGTGGGATGGCGCTGCTGGCCGCCTGCGTTGTCGGATTGGGACTGTTTCCAATCGCCATTGTCCGGCTGCTACGACCGGTCACGACCGATCTGGTCGGCGTGACTGCGTCGCCGTCGCTCTGGGAACGGGGACGTGCTGGATGCCGCCCAGCTTGGCGGGGCGTACGCGCCGTGGCTGGTCGTTGCCGGGTTGGTGGCTCATCGGGATCGTGCCGTGGCTGATCGCGCGGCTGACTCGGTGGCCGCGGGCGCGAGCGGGTCGCGCCGACCTGGGTCTGTGGTGTCCAGCCTCGAACCGCGGATGCAGTACTCGGCAACTGGCTTCGCCAAGCCGATCCGACTGATCTTCCAGGCGCTGATTCGCCCTGTCCGGACGGTCGTGCTGGAGCGGCCGGTATCCGAGCACTTCGTCGCCTCGGTGCGCTACGAGGAGAGCGTCCTTCCGGTCTACGAGCGGCAGCTCTACGAGCGTGGCGTCGGCTGCTGGTCGCGGCGTCGCATCGCGTTCGGGCGTTGCAGAGCGGCTCGATCCGCGCCTATCTCGCCTACCTGCTCGTGACGATGCTGGTCGTTCTGCTCGTGGCGCGATAGGTGGGGATGATGCGCGTGACATACACCGACGCGGAACGGCGGATGGGGCTGGTGGCAGATGGATGAGTTGCTGCTGCTCATCAACGTCGTTGCGATGCTGTTTCTGGCGCCGCTCGTCCAGGGTGTCATCAAGACGGCGAAGGCGAGGATGCAGGGTCGGCGTGGTCCGGGAATCCTCCAGCCGTACCGCGACGTGCTGAAGTGGCTCGGACGCGAGAGCGTCGTCTCCGAGCAGGCATCGTGGGTATTCCGGCTGGCGCCGATCGTGTACGCGGCGGCGATCCTGTTGGCGGCGCTGCTCGTGCCAACGGTTGCAGAGCGCTCACCGCTGCCGGGTGTCGCGGATGCGATCGTCTTCGTCGGGCTCTTCGCGCTGGCGCGCTTCTGGCTGGCGATTGCCGCCATCGACACGGCCAGCAACTTTGGCGGCATGGGCGCGAGCCGTGAGGTCGCCTTCGCGGCGCTCGTTGAGCCTGCCCTGCTGCTGGTGCTGTTTGCGGTTGCCCTGCCGGTCGGCTCGACCTCGTTGACGGCGCTCGTCGGTGACGGCATGGCCGGGCGTCGGGGATCTGCTGGCGCTTGGCGCACTGCTGGTTGTCGTCGTCGCCGAAACCGGCCGGATCCCGATCGACAACCCTGACACCCACCTGGAACTGACGATGATCCACGAGGGCATGCTGCTGGAGTACTCCGGCCGGCCGCTTGGCGTGCTGCACTGGGCGACACAGGTCAAGCAGCTCGCGTTCCTGTCGCTGCTGGCAGCGCTCTTCTTCCCGTGGGGGATGGCCGAGGGCGGCAGCTACGCTGTCGCATCGCCTGCTCGCTTGGGCTGGCGAGCTGGCCGCTGAAGGTGCTGCTGCTCGGTCTGCTGCTGGCGACGATCGAGACAGCCTACGCCAAGCTGCGTATCTTCCGCGCCCCTGACCTGATCGGCGTCGCCAGCGTCCTCGGTGTGCTGGCGGTCATCGCGACCGTTGTCGTGGAGTAGCAGAGACGTGGACGCGCTCATCTCGGTCGAACACGCAGGTCAGGTCATCGATGCGGCGGCGCTCGGGCTGCTCGGCGCTGGCGATTGCTCGGCGTCTGGTCAAGCGGCTGGAGGTCGGCGATCATCCTGCTGGCCGGCCAGGGCGTGCTGCTCGGGCGTCGCCGCCGGGAGCGGCGGCGCTGGCCGAGATGGAGTGGAGGCCCTGGGCCGCCTTCGGTGTCGCGCTGGCGGTCAAGGCGGTCGCTATTCCGGTCATCCTCTGGTTCATGCTCGAATCGGGTTGCGATCCGGCATGAGGTTGAGACGGTCGTCCCGCTCAAACTCGCCTTCCCGATCGCGCTCGGTCTGGCGCTGCTAGCCTACTGGTTCGCCGGAGCCGTTCACCGGTCCGGCCCTCAACGGAGAGCAGAGCTTCGAGGCGAGCAACGCCGTGCCGGCCGCGCTGGGCCTGCTGCTGCTTGGCCTGTTCACGATGGCATCGCGCAAGAAGGCGATTACCCAGGTGATCGGCCTGGTGACGATGGAGAACGGCATCTACCTGGCGGCGGTCGCCGCGACACGCGGGCTACCGCTGGCCGTCGAGTTCGGCATCGCCTTGGATGTTCTGACCGGGGTGGCGCTGATGGCGCTGGTGACCCACGAGATCAACCGGCTGTTCAGCACGATCAACACTGACCGCTTGCGGTCGTTGCGAGGGTGAGATCGATGGATGGACAGCGGTACGGAGCGCGCGTCGCGCCATACGATCGGGACGCGCCATGCCCGTGATCGCGCTACTGGCCGTGCCGCTCGTGACCGGCATCGCCTGCCGCCTGCTCTGGAAGCGGCAGGGGCTGATCGAGGGCCTGAACATCGCCGGCGCGCTGCTGATCTGGCGTTGGGCGCGGCCGTCGTCATCGAGGTCGCGCGCGACGGGGCGTTGCGATGCGACGCGTGGAATCCTCTACGTCGATGCGCTCTCGGCGGTGATGGTTGGCTCGATCGTCGTCATCGGGGCGGCGGCGGCGCTGGTGTCGATCAACTACATGCGGCGTGACCTGGCCAAGCGGCATGTCCCGGACGGACGGCGCGGGCTGGGCTGGTACTATCTCGGACTGCACGTCGTTCATCTTCACGATGCTGGCGACGGTGCTGGTCGACAACCTGGGGCTGCTCTGGGTTGGTGTCGAGGCGACGACCCTGGCCTCGGCCCTGCTGGTCGGCTTCTACCGGACGAGGGCAGCCATCGAGGCGGCCTGGAAGTACGTCATCCTCTGTACGGTCGGGATTACCTTCGCGCTGTTCGGTGTCCTGTTGACGTACTACGCCTCGGTTCAGTCCGGTGGCGGGCGCGGGCTGGACTGGAGCGAGTTGAGTCTTCGTGCCGGACAGCTTGACGGCGACATGATGCGGCTGGCATTCGTCTTCATCCTGATCGGCTTCGGGACGAAGGCCGGCTTTGCGCCGCTGCACACCTGGCTGGCTGATGCCCACTCGCAGGCTCCCTCGCCGGTCTCCGGTGTGCTGTCGGGCGTGCTGCTGGCTTGCGCGCTCTACGCCATCCTGCGCTTCCACACCCTGACCATGGCGGCGACCGCGAGCGATTTCTCCGGCAACCTGCTGCTGGCGTTCGGCGTCCTGTCGGTCGTGGTCGCGACGCCGTTCGTGCTGGTCCAGCGCGACCTGAAGCGGTTGCTGGCATATTCGAGTGTCGAGCACATCGGGTTGATGGCGGTTGCCTTCGGGATCGGCGGTGCGCTCGGCGTCTATGCCGGAGTCCTGCATCTCGTCAACCACGCCGCGACGAAGTCACTGCTGTTCTTCACGGCCGGCGACATCGTCCAGCGGTTCGGAACTCGGCGGATCAGCGCGATCCATGGGGCGCTGCGAGCGGCACCGTTCACTGGCTGGCTGCTGCTGCTCGGCGTCTTCGCCATCACCGGCGGGCCTCCGTCGGGGATCTTCATCTCAGAAGTCTCGATTGCCGGAGCCGGCTTCGGCGGGGATCGCTGGCGGATTGCGGCCGTTGTCGTCGTCGTCCTGCTACTGGGCGCTATCTTCGCCGGCATCCTGGCACAGACCCTGAGGCTCGCGTACGGACCGGTGCCGGCTGCCGTAGCGAATGATGCGGGAATGGGACATCGCTGGTGGTCGGACGGGCCGAGGCTGGCAGCACTCGTGCCGCTTGCGGCGGTCGTCGTCTTGTTCGGAATCTATGTGCCCGGACCGGTGTCCGACCTGCTGAGTGACGTGGGGTCGCTGATTGCGCCACCGTCCGAAACGGCGAGCCGCCCATGAGCGAGACAAAGACGCAGATGGCGATTGAGAGTGGGACCGGCGAGTTGCCAGGACGTGTGGCGGGTGAGCAGCGTTTCAGCGTCGCGCGGGAACATCTCCCGGAGGTGGCTGCGGCGGTCGTCGATGAACTGGACGCGCGGCTGGCCCTGATGGTCGGCGAGGATGACCGGGCAGCATCGGGAGCGTACCGGCTGTCGTATGTCTTCGCGCCACGAGCCGGAGGCTGGGTCACGCTCGAGACGGCCGTCTACCCGATCGACCCGTCGTTCCCATCGGTGACGCCGCTCGTTCCGGCCGCCCACTGGTACGAGCGCGAGGTGCGCGACATGTTCGGGCTGGAGCCAACCGGCCACCCGGACCCACGCCGGCTGGTGCTGCACGACGACTGGCCGGAGGATGTCCACCCGCTGCGGAAGGACTTCGATCCGAGCGTCCCGGTCCCACGCGAGACGCTCCACCGTCACGCAGTTCCACCGGCTGCATGGCGAGGGGTTCGTCGAGATTCCGGTCGGGCCGATCCATGCCGGGGTGATTGAGCCGGGGCACTTCCGCTTCGCAGCTGTCGGCGAGGCGATCTTCCACCTGGAGACGCGCCTGTTCTACACCCACCGGGGCATCGAGAAGCTGGCCGAGGGTAAGACGCCGCAGCAGGTGGTGCAGATCGCCGAACGCATCTGTGGCGCCTGCTCCATGTCGCACGGCGTGGCCTACACGCAGGCGATCGAGACGATCGCCGCTGTCGAACTGCCGGAGCGGGCGGCTGCGCTGCGGACGATCTACCTGGAACTGGAGCGGCTCTACAACCACATCGGCGACCTCGGCAATATCTGCGCCGGTGTCGGCTTCGCGGTCGGAACGTCGTTCGGCGCGCGGCTCAAGGAGGAGATGCAGCGCCTCAATGAGCGCTTGACCGGTAACCGCTTTCTGCATGGCGTGAACCGGATCGGTGGCGTCCGACGGGACCTGACAGCCGCCGGAGCAGACGACCTTCAGACGACGCTGGCGCGGGTCTCCATCGACTTCCAGCAGTTTGTTGATCTGCTGCTTGCCAGCGACACACTGGTCGAGCGGTTGACTGGGACTGGCGTCCTGCCGGCCGCGACGGCGCGCGCGCTCGGCGCGGTCGGCGTCGCGGCCCGCGCCAGCGGTATCGACGTTGACAGCCGCCGTGACCACCCCTACGCCTACTACGATCGGCTCCCGCAGGAGCACGTGCCGGTCGTCGTCCGGCGCGAGGGAGATGTCCTGGCCAGGGCGCTGGTGCGGGTCGAGGAGACGCTGGCCAGTCTTGCGATCGTGCGTGGCATCCTCGACAACCTCCCGGGAGGGCCGGCCTTCACCCAGGTCGACGAGATTCCCGGGGGCAGGGTCGCATTCGCGCTGGCCGAGTCGCCGCGCGGCGAGAACATCCACTGGGTCCGAACCGCTACCGACGGCACGATCGAGCGCTATCGTGTTCGCTCCGCGTCGTACCCCAACTGGCCGGCTGTCGCGGCATCCGTTCCCGGCAACATGGTGCCGGACTTCCCGCTGATCAATAAGAGCTTTGAGTTGTGCTATGCGTGTCTGGACAGGTGAGCCGATGCAGTCGATGAGGAGACGATACAGCAGCGCGGACACGCGCGCGCCCGAACTCCTATGTTGCGGCGATGTCAGGCGGGTCCGGCCGTGCTGAGTATTCTGCGGCACATGCTGAAGCGGGGAATTGTGACGACGAACTATCCCCAGGTGGCGGAACCCGCTCCAGAGGCATTTCGCGGCCAGGTCCTGCTGGACAGCAGCCACTGCACTGGCGACGGCGCCTGCGCGCGGGTCTGCCCGAGCAACGCAATCATCGTCACGGAGAGCGACGATGGCTGGGTCTGGACCCTCGATGACGCGCGCTGTGTCTTCTGCGGGCTGTGCCAGGAGGCCTGCCCGGAGCAAGCCATCATCGATCTCGAACGAGTTCGAGCTGGCGACGCGCACGAAAGACGATCTTGTCACAACGGTAACGTTCGTACGTGGGAGCGAGGCTCGGACCAATGAGCGGAACGGTCGTTCCAATGCTGAACCGCCTCCGCGCCGGTCGCCGAGACGGCGCTGGCCGAGCGGCTCGGGGCACGCATCCAGGCGCTGCTGAGGCGTTCGCTGCACATCCGCCACCTGGACGCCGGGTCCTGTAACGGCTGCGACTGGGAGATCCAGACGCTGCTCGGGCCGGTCTACGATATCCAGCGTCTTGGGATCGACATTGTCGCCTCGCCGCGTCATGCCGACCTGCTGCTGGTGACGGGCAGCGTGACGCGCCACCTGGAGCAGGCGGCGCTGGCGACCTACGAGGCGATGCCGGAGCCACGGATGGTCGTCGCGGTTGGCGCCTGCGCGTGCGGCGGCGGCGTCCTGCAGGGCAGCTACTGCACGGCCGGCGGTGTCCAAACGTTCTGCCGGTCGATGTCTTCATCCCCGGCTGCCCGCCACGACCCAACGCACTGATCCACGGCCTGCTGGTCGCGCTCGAGCGCCGGGCGCCAAAGCTCCAATCAACGCGGACAACCGTATCCGTCTGACCGACGCTGCGTCAGTCGTCAGGCCATCTCTGATTCGTAGCGGATCATCCGGGCTGCATATCATCTGTTGCAGCGGATGCGGGTGGCCTGACTCATGCGCTCCTGTTGGAGTGCGTGAGACTCTTGCGCGATCCCACCGTTCTGCCTGGGTTATCGGCGTAGGACGGGCTTCAGCGTGCGGTCTGTGTCACTGGAGGCTGGATGCTGCTCAACCAGATCACCGACTCTTCAGGTCATCAGTGGGAAGTGGATCGTTCTCGTCCTCTGGCTGGTGATCGGGGAGCCGTCATCTCGCTGACGCCGATGCTCTCCGAGTCGACTCGAGCGACCCCTTACTCTTCCTGCCGGAGGGCGCGGAGACGTGCGGAATCGTCGCGCCCTGCGTCCCTATGTCCCTTATCCCTCGGTCCCTACGGCCCGACAACCAGCGGGATCTCGACCACATTCACCTCCGAGCCGTCCCTGGCGGAATGCTCGAAGACGCGCAGGGTGATCTGACTGCCGGGTTGGGCATTGAACTCGATCGTCTCGTCGAAGCTTCCGCGGGTGCCACTTCCGGAAGTCGCCATCATCACCTGCTCGACAAGCACGGTTCCATCCTCATCGAGCAACTCCAGCATGAAGACGGCTTCGAAGGTATTGGCGGTGCCGTTGACACGCAACGGGCTGCTGATGGTGTCATTGATGGCTGGCGAGGCGACGAAGATGATCGGCGTCAGATCCTCGAAGTCCTTGCGCCCGACCGGACGGTCCAGCACGACTCCCTCGCCGCCAAAGACCTCGACCGGCTCACCGTCCAGCCTGAACTCAACGAAGTCGACGGTCGGAAACTGCGTCAGCGTGTAGACGACCTGTGCCAGCCGCGCCGCCATCGAGAAGCTGCCGCCGCCCGACTCGAACTCGCCAGAGAGATCAATCGTCGCGACGCCCTCATCGATTGTCGTGCCGAGATATTCGGTCCCGTCCGGGATTGAGGTGCTCATCCCAACCGCCTCATCCTCGGCTGTCGGCCCAGCCAGCAGTTCCGCCATCGCGGCGGCGGCAACCTGCTGGGTCTTCGGCACTGTCCGATGGACGGTAGCGATCTGCTCGTCGCGAATAAAGAAGACGGAGAGGACCGTCACCTCGTCGCCGCCCGTCGCGGTCGGGCTGGTCTCGGCCGGGGTTGTTGCCGTCGCGCTCGGCTCGACTGGTGTTGTGGATGTTGCCTGGGGCGGCTGGGTCGTCTCGGTGGCGGTGGACGTCTCAGTCGTCTCCGGTGGCGTCGGAGCGGACTCTGTCGGTGCGGCCTCCGTCGGTGCGGCTCCGGGGATCGTCGCCGTCGCGGTTGGAGGGTCTTCGGAATCGTCAGGATCATCAGAGCCGCTACAGGCAGGCAGGATCAACATCACAGCCAGCAGCACAGCCGTCAGCAGCGCGGTCGGCCGGAACATCGGGACACGCGCGGTACGGAATTCCACCTGTTGTCCTACTTCCTGACTGGTTGTCGATCCACTATAGTTCAGATAAGAACGCAGACAATTGATCGTCACGTGCAGTCGATGTATTCGACGGTATCGGACATCCCATGCTTCAAGATGGCACGGTTGTCGCAATTGATTTGCCAGAGCGTCATCAATCTGATGTCACAAAAGGTTGTTGTTGTTACGTTAGGTGTACGATTCCTGAATGAATCAGTCATTTTCGAACCAGCAGACCGGGCGGATCGAGCCTGCGGACGGACAACCGGAGCCGCTCTCCGGATCGGGCCCATTGCAGCGCCGACTCCTGTCTGGAGCGCAGGCAATCGACCGACCGGTTGCACCAGATCGCGGGACGCCGGCAGTCGCGATCCAGTACGCGACGGTTGCACTTCTCGACGGCACCGTCATTGGCCGGCTGAAGTGCGACGCATCGCTGGGGCAGATTGTTGTCGGGCGCGGCGGCACGGCCGACATTCAGGTCCACGACTCTTTCGTGCATCGTGTCCACTCAGAGATCCACTGGGACACCGATGTCCGCTCGCACATGATCACCCACGCGGGCGGAAGCAACCCTACCTTCGTCAACCTGCAACGAGTGGACAAGCCGACTCGCCTGATCGACGGTGCCCGTATCCGCATGGGTAAAACCGAGCTGATTTACCGGCGCGTCTTCTACCCTGGCGGCTAAGCTGCATCATCAGTGTCGACACATGCGAACACCCCGGCAACATACTGCCGGGGTGTTCGCGTTACCTGCCTGTCGTTACGGGCGTCAGGCCTCGCGGCGGACGGCACCGTAGATGGCCAGCAGGATGACCGAGCCGATCGTCGCGATCAGCAGCGTCCCGATGTTGAAGCCGCCGGTGAAGTCCGAGTCCGTCAGCAACCCATACAGGAAGCCTCCGGCCAGGGCACCGAGAATACCAACGACGATGTTCTCGAACCAGTTCATCGAGTCATTGCGCTTCATGATGATACTGGCCAGCCAACCGGCGAGTGCTCCGATGACGATCCAGGCAATAATGCTCACGAATCAGCATCCCTTCTTGTGCAGACAGCCTGCACGAATACACCGCTTACACATGCGTGTGACACTCGTCACACGTTCCGCGTTTCCGGCAATTAGCAGCCGGTTCGTTGATGCTGTAAATGCAAACGGTGTGCCACGGTCATGTGTCGGTTAATTGGGGCGAAGGGCTGTTAGTTTGCCTGCGGCGATGTGGCGTTGGCGAGCGCGTCGCGAACGAATTGGAGGATGTCGGTCGCGTGCTGGTAGGCTGCTCGAGCCTCGGCTTCTGGTGGCTCAATGCGTGAGCCGGGGTACCGGAACTCAGTCGCGTATGGTGTCAGCGTTCTTCCGGCTAACGTGAACCGCTGAAAAGTCGGTTCGATTGTGGAGCACTCGGCAATGAGAGGCAGTAGAAGGTGCGTTTTCGCGACCGATCGACCGTAGGCCGTCAAATATCCCTTGAGTGTCTTCTCAGCAGCTTGTTGGGCATGAAACGCAACGCCACTGCCGAGTATCGGGTTGGCTTCCAACGCGAGCCGGGCCATCTGCATATCCAGTTCGGCTCTGAGCAGCCATTCTTCAGCATCCTCCAAGTGCTCAGGCCGCATAGAGCACCTTCCCCTCACGGAGAATTGTGGCAGGTAGCGTTGCAGGGTTCGTCCGCCGACGATCGAATTCTTCGCGTGTCCAGACGAGAATCTCCATCGGCGTTCGATGAAGACCGACGACACCGTACGCCGCTTGGGCTCGTCGATAGCTTGGCTCGTCCGACTCTTTGACAACCAGCATCACGTCTACGTCACTGTCACTCGTCGCATCGCCGCGTGCTTGAGAACCGAAGACATAGACGACTTCGGGCTGAAATGCCCGAATGAGCCGATCAAGCATGCCAACTATCTCGCCTGCCTCCGCTTCGTTCAGGCTCGGCAATTCCTGCCGAATACGCGTTTCAAGTTGTTGCACCAACGTCGTTGTGCTCATGACGCTATCGTACCAGTTAGGAAATCGCCTGCCGCGCGATCACGGTCTCCATTCGCTCCACTACCTCGGCCAGCACGTCCTTCGGCTGGAGGATCGTCATCCGCATGTAGTCGTGCCAACGGTCGCCGAAGCCGGTGCCGGGCAGGATCAGGACATCTGCTTCCTGGAGGAATCGATAGGAGAGAGCTGTTGACTCGACACCGGTCGACGAGATGTTGAACCAGATGTAGAGGCCACCGCGTGGCTCGCCGAAGCTGAAACCCATCTCGCGCAAGGCCGGCATCAGCAACCGGCGGCGCTCATCGTAGGTCGCACGCATCTCATCGACGCACGTCTGCGGACCATCGAGGGCGGCGACGGCGGCCCACTGCGAGACGGTCGGCGCCTGGACGTTGACCATCTGCTTGAGGGCTGTTGCCGTCCGGATCAGATCGGGCGGGCGCGGCCAGGTAGCCGATCCGCCAGCCGGTCATCGCGTAGGTCTTCGAGAGGCCGTTGAGGGTGATCGTCCGCTCGCGCATCCCGGGCAGCGAGCCGATGCTAGATGCTGGTAGCCGTCGTAGACGAACTTCTCATACAGCTCGTCGGCGATCACGATCAGGTCGTGCTCGATCGCGATCTCCGCCAGCCGCCGGACGACCTCGGGTGTGTTGATCCCGGCTGTCGGGTTGTTCGGTGAGATCAGCAGCAGCAGCTTGGTCCTGTCGGTGATCCGGCGCTCGACCTCGTCGGGGTCGAGTTCGAAGGCGTGCGCCTCGTCGGTCGGGACGAGCACCATCTTGCCACCGGCCAGCTCAATTGCGTTGTCATACGACGTGTAGCGCGGGTCGGGCAGCAGCACCTCGTCGCCCGGTTCGATCAGCGACTGGATCAGCAGGAAGAGCGCCTCCTGGCCGCCGGTTGTCACCAGCACCTCTGCAGTCGGGGTCGACCTCGATCCCGTTGTCACGCGCCAGCTTCCGCGCGATCGCCTGCCGCAGCTCCGGCAGGCCGGTCGCCGGTGCCGGCCCGCTGCGCCCCTCGTCGATCGCCTGGCGGGCGGCGGTGACGATATGGGCCGGCGTCGGCAGGTCCGGATCACCAAGACCGAGCGAGATCGCGTTCGGCTTGCGCTTTGCCAGTTCCATCAGATCGAAGATATTGACGGACACGGACCTCACCCCCCAACCCCCTCTCCGAACCGGAGAGGGGGTGTGATTCAAAGACAGGTTTTGTGGAAGCTGATCAGACGGTCAAGACCTTTGTTGATACTGTCCTCGCTGGCGGCGAGGGTGATGCGCGTGTAGCCAGCGAGGGATGGGCTGTAGGGTGAGGCCGGTTCGACGCGGACGCCGGCCTGCTCGCGCAACATCGTCGCGGCCTGCCGGTCGTCGGGATGGATGAGGCGGGTGTCAAGCAGCAGCCAGGGCCAGGCATCGGGGAGGATGACGAACAGCCCTGCTTCCTGGAGCCGCTGGATGACGGCATCGCGGACGGTCAGCATGGCCGTTCGCTTCACGTCGAGCCAGTCGCTGGCTTCGTCAAGCGCGGCCAGTGCGGCGAACTGCGAGACGGCGCTGGTGCAGATCGACATCGCCTGCTTCAGCTCCAGCATCGTCCCGGCGTGCTCCGCCGGTGCCGTGAAGTACCCGGCCCGCCAGCCAGCCATGTCATAGGCCAGCGAGAAGGAGCCGGTCGTCAGCAGCCTGGCACCCAGCTCCGGCTCAGCGAAGGCTGCCAGAGCCGGATCGAAGCAGCACCAGGCCAGTGAACGGTCGAGGATGACGGTCATTCCTCGTTCGGCAGCGGCCCGAGCGATACTCACCAGTTCCGATGGCGGAATTGCAACTCCCGTGACCGGCGATGGTGACGCCATCAGCAGAACATCGGCGTCGTACCCCGCGATCGATGCGGCAGTCGGGGCGAAGCGATTCGCTGCCGTCGTCTCCAATTGAACCGTCTTGCCTTTGACGAAGGTCACCATCGTTGGAACATTCGGCGCGACGGGACCAGCAATCAGCACACGTGTCCCCGGCTGGACGATTGACTGGAGCGCGATGTAGAGCGCCTCGGAGCCGCCATTGGTGACGACGACCGATCCGGGATCAGCCGGGAAGCCCTCGGCGGTCGAGCGGGCAGCCAGTGCCGCGCACAGTTGTGGGATGCCGGGGCGGGCGGTGTAGTGCGTCTCGCCCCGATCGAGTGCGGCATGGGCGGCTGCCTGGACGGCTCTGGGAGGCGCTGACGCGGCCGGTTGGGTCAGATCGATTCCCCCGACCCCGTCTGGCGGCTCGCTGGAACCTCCGGCGACCGCAACGGCGCGAGCTGCGAGGCGCCTCCCGATCACCGAACCTGTTGCTGCGCTGTCCATAGCCGTCTTCCTCCGATTGACTGGCCGATCCCATCCAATGGTTGCACCATTGACACCATGGCGTCAGCAAGATGGGAGGATAGTCCGTCTGGTCGGCGACGGTGCTCTGATTTGAACGACCTGGGAGATGTTGTGGACAGGACGGGCATATGAGCGCAGCCGTGACTATTACCAGCAAGCGCTCGATCTAGCACGAGCAATCGATCAACCGGCCATGCTGGGCCACAGTCTGAACCGGTTGGGGAACTGGTACGCAAACGCCGACCAACCGCAAGTAGGTCAACGCTTCCATAACGAGGCGCTGTCAATCTTCCAACAGCTTGGTGACGAGCGCGGAGTCGCTGCATCCCTTGACCTCTTGGGCATTACGGCGATTGTATCCGGCGATCTGGCGCTGGCAGTCGATTGCTACCGGCGGGCGATCATGCGCTGGGAAGCACTCGATCAACGGCGCGAACTCGTCTCTAGCCTGGGTGCATTCGCCGTTGGTGGCGGAATCCTGCATGGCAATACCGTCATCCCGGCCATCCCATCAAGTGAGGCAGTGCGAGAGGCTGAGCGAGGATTGGTAATCGCGGCGGAGATCGACTGGAGGGCAGGCGAGTCCTTCATCCAGACGATCCTTGGCGCACACTTCGGTATGCTCGGGGAGTATGGACGAGCATTGACGCTCGTCCAGTCCGCCCGATTGGTTGCTTCCCAGATTGACCATCGTGCCTGGGTCGCTCAAGCCCAGCATGTGCTGGGAGGCCTCTATCTCGATCTGCTTATCTTGTCGGATGCCGTCGAACAGCTTGAGGACGCTTGCGAGGTTGCCCGTGAACTTGGCTCGCTCTACCGGCTCCGATCCGTAACAGGTTTGCTGGCATCAGCATGGATTGCCGACAATCAACTGATGCGGGCTGAACAGGTACTTGATGCAGTTCTTGATCCGGATGCACCGTCTGAAACGCTCGGGCAGCGGCCATGCTGGTATGCCAGAGCCGAGCTTGCGCTGGCGCGTGATGAGCCGGACCGTGCACTCATAATCGTTGACCGTCTGCTGGCAAACACAAGGAATTCAGTCAACGACGGACTGCCCGTCGTGCCTCGCCTCGCGCTCCTGCGGGGGAACGCTCTGGCCGTGCTGAGGCGTTCGGGCGAGGCGGAAGCTGCCTTCTGCGCTGCCAAAAACTGCTCCAGCAGCCAGGGTGCACGGCCGGTGCTGTGGAGAGCCCATCTTGCACTTGGCCGCCTGTATCTCGGCCTCGCCCGCCATGCCGACGCCGACAGTGAATTGCTCGCCGCAGCGTCCGTCATCGAGTCGCTGGCAGCGAGCATTGATGTCACGTCGGTCCGTGACGCTTTTCTGCAGCGGGCAGCAAGCCTGTTGCCGCCCCCGTATTCCCAATCATTGCATCGCTCCTCTGAGCCACCAACCAGCGCGTTGAGCGCCCGTGAATGGGATGTGGCCGTGTTGATCGCCCAAGGGAAGACAAACGGAGAGATTGCCGGTGAGCTGTTTGTAAGCAAGCGAACGATCGAATCCCACGTTGGGAACATCCTCTCGAAGCTCGGATACACGACGCGTGCCCAGGTGATCGCATGGGTGCATTCTGAAAAATCCACTGCTCCTAACACCGGCAGAACCTCCTGAAGGCAAACGGAGCCTCAGTGTAATCTCGCTATCTCTCCGTACGCGGTTGCGTGTTTTTGCGTGCATCTGCCCGAGTTGTTCCGTGTGTACCACGATGGCAATGCGGCGGTATCTCCCTACATTGTTGACAGTGGATGGACGCAGTCAGCGCGGCAGAAAGGAGCCCGAACGATGGTTGCACAGCATGGAACCTTGACGTTTGACGCGGAAGTCGGGCGCAAGCTTGAAGCAATCTATGCGACGGCGGATGCGGTGACGCGGCGCCGCGCGGCCCTTGAAGCGGTTCAGCCGAAGCCGGGCGAGCTCGGGCTGGACATCGGTCCCGGTCCCGGTTTTCTGGCCTGCGAACTAGCGCAGCAGGTTGGCCCAACGGGTCGGGTAGCGACAGTCGATAACAATTCAACGATGCTTGTGATGACACAGCGACGCGCAATCGATCAGGAGCTATCGGATCGGATGGAATACCACCAGGCCGACGCGACGAGGTTGCCATTTCAAGAGGGTGTCTTCGACTTCGTTGTGGCGTCGCAGGTCTACGAATACGTGGCCGACATCGAGCAGGCACTGGCAGAAGCGTGGCGCGTGCTGCGACCAGGTGGCCGGCTCATAGTCATCGACACCGACTGGGAAACTCTCGTCATTCATGCCGACGATCTTGAGCTGTCTGCCCGGATCAGCCGTGCCTGGGACGAACACCTGTCTCATCGTACCCTGCCACGCCGATTGCCCAGCCTGCTCAGCGAAGCTGGCTTTAAGGGTACTGTTGCCAGACTCGTTCCGGTTCTGAGCACAGAGCATCAGGCCAACACGTATGGCTTCGGCCTGATTGGATTGATGGCCAACTTCGCGCGAGGTCGCGCTGATATCAACGATCATGACGTCGATCGCTGGCTAGCCGATATCGAGCGGCAGCATGCTGGAGGTGGATACTTCTTCAGTCTCAACCAGTATTTGTTCAGGGCGATACGTCCTGATGCTCGCATTGGTACCTGAACTTCTGGGACGGCGTTGGATCCCCGGTATGACTACACCAAACCGGGGATCCAACGCCGTCCCAGAAGTCCGGGTACTCGAGCAGCAGAAAGTACTATATTCATTCGGTACCCCGAGTACGTAGCATACAGTTCGCGAACGAATTACCGTGACTCCGGGACACCACATGAGTCTGAGCCGATGGTCACGAATTGGCACACCCACCGAAAGATGGGGACGCAAAACGACAGGTCTACCGCGCACGACGATCGCGCCATGATGGCTGCGTTACCGAATGGCTTTCTCCTGGTGTCCAGCGTTGGAATGGTCAGTCCTGAAGGGAACGCTGGATCATGAAACGGCTCACTGGCTCAGTTACCCTTGCGCTCGTTGCGCTCGCCCTGCTCGTCGCCCCAGCCTCAGCCGGCAGGGAATGGTGCGCGAAGGACCCGGTTGTCTCGCTCAACGGCACGGTCGTCCAGATCCTGGTCGCCGTCCCGAAGGAGTACGTCCCGGCCGTGAACGGCGCGATCGATGTCCGTATCGCGGTTCCGTCTGGTGTCGAGTCCGAAATCGTCTTCCTGGACGCCGGGTTCAATGGCCACGGAGAGACAGTCAGATTCCAGACGACTAACGGCGCAGTTGCTGCCGATGGCTCATTCGATGTCGGCATCCGCGCTCGGGTGCGGGTCGATCAGCGAACACTCCGCGCACTCGGTCTGCCGAACGGCGCCGTTCCGGTCCAGGTCACGGTCATCACCAATGGCGAACTGACCTGGAATGGTGACCTGCCGGTTGTCATCGACGGCGACACGACCGTCGTCGAAGGCAGCAGCGACGGCACCAATGTTTCGGTGACGGTCCAGGGAAGCAACTAACGATTGTCGGGACCAGGGACTCGGGATTCGCGAGTGGCTGCGGGCCATTCCTGGTTCCCGAGTCCCGCGTTAACTCCGATCGTCGCGCTCGACGCGGTCCTCGGCCCGGCCAGTGAAGGTACGTTCCAGGCGGACGCCGCTGATGCGCAGGCCGTCGAGTTCGGTCACCGTCAGCCGGGCGCCGTCGAGCTCGACGGTGTCGCCGATGTGAGGTGTGCGACCCAGTTCGTAGAAGACGAGACCGCCGATCGTGTGGGCGCTTGACTCGTCCAACGACAGATCAAATGTCTCGTTGACGTCCTGGACCAGCATCAGCCCATCGAGCTGCTCGTCCATGCCTGGCTCGTGGGTCTCGCTGTCGATCGCCATAGGTGTACGGGTGAATTCGTCCGGTAGCGGGCCGACCAGCCGCTCGATGACACGTTCCAGCTCGATCACACCGGCTGTTCCACCGAACTCATCAACTGCCAGCGCGATATGGGTCCGCGCCTCGCGCATCGCTTCGATCAGCCGGTCCAGCGGCAGCGATGTCGGCACCTGAAGGACGGGACGGATCAGCTGTGGCAGGTCGATCTGGCCGCCGGTCGCCAGGACCGCCAGCGCGTCACGCGCATGGAGGACGCCGGTGATGTGGTCGGAGTCCCCTTCCCAGACCGGGTAGCGTTCAAGCCGGTGCTCCTGGAACGTGTGCTGGACCTGGGCGGTGTCGGCGTTGAGCGGCAGGCCAATAATCTCGGTTCGCGGCAACATCACATCAATCGCGGTGTCGTCATGGAAGACAAAGGCGCGGTCGATGATCTCCTGCTCGGTCTCTTCGAGGTACCCGCCCTGGGCGCTGGCGGTGACCAGCATCCGCAACTCCGCCTCGGAGTGGATCAGCGCGTGGCCGGAGGTGTCCTGAAGACCGATTGCGTTGACGACCATCCGGCCGAGGCCATTCATTGCATAGATGATCGGCCGGAACACCTTGAGAAAGATTTCGAGCGGCGCCGCGACCCAGAGCGCGGTCACCTCGGAGCGTTGCAACGCGATTGTCTTCGGTGCCAGCTCGCCGAAGACAATGTGCAGGACCGTAATCAGCGAGAAGGCAATCACGAACGCGATGCCGTGAGCGCTGACGTAGGCGAGGTCCGGTGGAACGATCTTTTCGAGGATCGGATCGAGCATATGGGCCAGGGCCGGCTCACCGACCCAGCCAAGCCCCAGGCTCGCCATCGTGATCCCAAGCTGGGTAGCGGCGATGTAGGAATCGAGGTCGCGTAGTGAGCGCTTGACGACCCGCGCTCGGCGGTTGCCTTCGGCGACGAGCTCATCTATTCGTGTCTTGCGAACACTGACGAGGGCAAACTCGGCCGCGACAAAGAACCCATTTGCCGCGACAAGCACCAGCACGAGGATGAGATTCAGGCCGATTTCGAACATGAGGTTGTCGAGACTCCTTCAAGCGTGTGAGGCTCACGGTGTTGCGAATCAGGCCGGACCGATCAGGGTGTTGACCATCTTCAGCAACGTTGCGATATCGAATGGCATGACGAGGTAGAGCTTCGGCCCGTTCGACTGGGCCAGAACTCTGGCACGATCGAGCAGCAACTGGCTCGTCGAGGTCACAATCAGTGGGATCCCCTGAGTAGCCGCCTCATTGGGCAAATGCTCGAGCAAATCCCAGCCAGCCTGGATGCCGACGACCACATCAACGATCAGCAGGTCCGGTTTGAGCAACGCGATCTGGTCGTAGGTGAGGGGTACAAAGTTGGTCGTCGTGACATTGTAGGACTCGTCTTCAAGCAGTTCGCGCACGACATCGAGAAATGCTGAGGAACCGTTGATACAGAAAACGTGTTTGCGTGCCATCTGCGAGCGCTCGCGTTCGCTGGTTTGATTGAACACGAGCGCGTCGGTAGATGCCGGCGATCCTGAGCGTGACACGATCCATTCCATTCCCTATGTCATTCTGGCACGACGCTGGTGAGACAAGGGATCGTAACATGGTCGCGGGGTGCTGGTTTCCCAGCACCCCGCTCGCATGTTTCGGACGTGATAGGCGAGGAGTTTGAGGAATCTGTAGATGCCGTCTCCGGTAAGCATTCGCGGCCACGGAGGGGACGGCGCCCGCCAGGCCATTCGCGGAGTCTTCAACCGGCTCAGGAATTCTCCGGTCATTCGTCCGCGATACGATCGAGGTCGATCGATTGTGGGGGATCCAGAGGCTCCAGCCTATCGTCCTTTCGAATTCCTTCACCCGCTGCTCGCACGATCTATGCCGCTATACTTCATTAAACCGATAACCACCCGGGTTATCAGCGGCTTGCAGGCGGATAGTCAGAACTATAGAGGCCCGCCCTGACTGTTCGATGACAGCAAGATGACATTCTCATGAACGACCGATACTCGCATATGACGATTGGGTGATATGGCCGAACAGGTTCTGGTGGTTGATGACGACCCGCGTATCCTCAGCATGATGCGTCGCGGGCTGATCTTCGCTGGCTACGAGGTCGAGACAGCCGAGACTGGTGAGTTGGCGCTCGAGAAGACGCTCGACGCGCTACCGGATGTCGTCATCCTCGATGTTGGCTTGCCAGGCATGGATGGCCTTGAGGTGTGCCGTCGCATGCGTGCCGCCGAGCCACGGCTGCCGATTCTGCTGCTGACCGCCCGCGACCGTGTTCCTGACCGTGTCGCCGGGCTGGACGCCGGGGCTGACGACTACCTCCTCAAGCCGTTTGCCTTCGATGAGTTGCTGGCGCGGATCCGGGCGTTGCTCCGTCGATCCGGCGGAACGGAGCAGCCAGAGACGCTGATCTTCGCCGATCTTTCGCTCAATCCCATCACTCACGAGACGATGCGCGGCGAGCGAATCATCGACTTGACCTTGACCGAGTATCAGCTCCTCGAATACTTCATGCGTCACCCGCGCCAGGTCCTCTCGCGTGACCGTATCCATGACGCGGTCTGGGGCGATACCTTCTTTCCGGAATCGAACGTGATTGATGTCCATGTCAAACGCCTGCGCGAGAAGCTGGAAGAGGACGGCGAACCACGCCTGATCCAGACGATCCGCGGCGTCGGCTATAGCCTGCGCCAGGCGACCGGCGGTGGGCGGACCGAGCGCGATTCGAGCCTCTGAGTGTCACTCCGTCTGCGGCTGGCGCTGGGATATGCGATCCTCTTCCTGATCGCGTTGGCGCTGCTGGAAGTGGCGCTGTATGTCGTCCTGCGGGGCACGCTCGTCGATGAGATCGACAAGGCGTTGCGTGACCGGGCCATCCAGGTCGAACGGGCGCTGATCATCAGTAACAATGACGACCCTCTCGTCCGAGCGTCTCAACACCGACATCTTCGTTCTCTCACCAACGACGACGAGTCAGGAGTTCACGGCTCCGGGCATTCATTTGCGCGTCCTGTCGCTGGATGGCCAGACAATCGCCGCGTCGTCCAGTTCAGCCGACCGCTTTCCAAACGATCCCGATGCGTTTGATCGTGCCGTCCGCGGCCGGTCGGTATCCAGCACGACATCCGTTGACGGGACTCGGGTTCGCTTGCTGTACCGACCGTTGCGGCTTGGTGGGCGCGTACAGGGTGTCATCCAGCTCGGCGAGTCGATGCACACGACTGAGCTGACCCTGGCTGAGATGCGCTCGCTTCTGATAATCGGCGGCGTCATTGCGCTCGTCAGCGGGCTGGCCGGAGGCTGGTGGTTGACGCGCCAGTCGCTGCGGCCTGTCCAGCGGCTGACTGACACAGTCGCCCGCATCGCCGAAACGGGCGAATTCGACCGGCGCGTGCCGGAACCAGCCGTCCAGGACGAGATCGGCCGGCTGGCGACGACCTTCAACGACCTGCTCGATCGGCTGCAACTGCTGCTCGACCGCCAGCGGGCGCTGGTGGCTGATACGTCGCACGAACTGCGTAACCCACTGATGGTCTTGCGCGGCAATCTGGAGTTGCTCGGCCATGATCTGCCGGCATCCGACCGGATCGAGGCGACGACCGAGTCGATCGAAGAGGTCGACCGGATGACGCTCCTCGTCCAGGACCTGCTCTTTCTGGCCGATGTCGACGCGGAAAGCGCTATCCAGCACGAAGCTGTCGCGCTCGAAGCCCTCGTGGCGGCGATTGCCGAAGACGCCGTCCTGATCGCGACCCGTGGCGACGGCACCCGCGAGGTGATTCTGGAAGCCAACGATCCGATTGTCGTCCACGGCGACCCCGCGCGGCTACGGCAGCTGATCTGGAATCTGGTCGAGAATGCAGTCCGCTACACACCGGCTGGCGGGACAATCACGCTCGCGCTGCGCCGCCACGGGCCGGTCGCCGAACTGACCGTGACCGACACCGGCATCGGCATCCCGCCCGAGCACCTGCCGCACATCTTCGAGCGCTTCTACCGCGTCGATACGAGCCGTTCACGCGCCCTCGGTGGAACCGGCCTCGGCCTCTCAATCGTCCGCCAGATTGCCGAAGCCCACGGCGGCCAGGTCCGTGTCCGCTCGATCGTCGGCGAAGGCTCGACGTTCACGGTCGCGCTGCCGGTGGCGGGGTAGCTTTCAGCTACTCAAACGCCGGCGCGGCTTCATCAAGCCGGTAGATGTACAGCACTGGCCCGTTCTCACCGTCGAAGGTGGCGGCTGGTGGCAGGGCAAAGAGCCGTCTGTAGAAGGCGGCTTCGGCCGGGTACGTCTCCGGGGCGTCGAGGTAGCGGGCATACATATAGGAAGAGAGGACCAGGTAGTCGGCGCCGATTGCCTGATACCAGCCGAGCGGCTGTTCGTAGGCGGCGCGAATGAAGACGTCCTGATAGCCGGCCTGGGCGACGGGCGGCGTGTGCCATTCACGGGCAATCGTCGTACCGGGCGGGATGTGCGCCTCGATCCAGTCGAGGGCGATATAGCGGGTGTCGGGCTTGCCGGTTTCGATGTTCCAGTCGGCGGCACGGATCGTTAGCGGCACTGCCAGCGCAGCAACCACAAGTAGCGTTGCCATGATGACCGGCAGCACATGTCTCGGTGAATGCCGGGAATCAGCCGCTCGACAGAGCAGTGCCAGCGTTGCGGCGACACCAAAGCCACCCAGCAGCGCCAGATACGGCAGGATCGGGATGAGTTGCCGATCGAAGCGGACCGGGTAGCGCGCGATCATCGCGTAGTAGACCGGTATGAAGACAAGCACCAGCCAAAGCGCCTGTGCTCCATCACCTTCGACTCGATCCTGACGACGACCGATGACGAGTTGCCGAATCGCCATCACACCGCCGAGCAGGACAAGTGGTGTCAGCGTCGGGCCGAACCCATTCCTCCAGACTTCGGCCAGATACCAACGCCACGAGTCATTCCCCTCAGCACCATCGTGTCCGGTCCGGTAATGCTTCAGCTCGGCACGGATGCCATCGACTGGCGAGAGGAACTCACCCGGAGCCAGCAGGACATAGGGATTGAACAGCAGGAAGACCGCGATCGACACGATTGCCGTCTGGACCCCGATCCGTGACGCCTGCCGCAGCGTCAGGCGATGCTCAGGCCGCTGGTCACGCAGGAGCAGGAGTAGCGCCGTGACCGGCACGACCGCAACCACCGCGCCGGTGTACTTGGCCGCCGCTGCCAGCCCGACGGCGGCTCCGGCGAGGAGCCAGGGGGTCCACAAACCCCACCCCAACCCCTCCCCGACGCGGGGAGGGGCTTTGGATACCGTGCGGCGAGAAGCCCCTCCCCGCGTCGGGGAGGGGTTGGGGTGGGGTTTCCGGGCGTTCTCCCACCCCACCAACGTGAACCACAACGTCAGCGCCGTGAAGAACCCGGTCGGGATATCCGGCTTGAGGTAGTGCGAGTCCTTGACATGGATGAACGAGACGGCCAGCATCGCGGCTGCGACCAGACCTGCGACGGATGCCAGCGCCTCCGCCCGTCGCGGTTCAGTCGTCGAAAGCGCAGTCCGCGTGAGTCGCCGTCCGAGGAGTCCGGTCAGCGCGACCGTCGCGATTCCGAAGCCGGCCATCACAACCCTGCCGGCGCCGTAGCCGAGCGAACGGATCGTGTCGGGGCTGAGGCCAATCGCTTTGTCGAGTGCATAGACGACCGTCAGGATCGCTGCCTGGATGTCGATGATGAAGGCTGGATAGCGGAACCAGCCGGGATTGAGCGTCCGACCGGAGATCATCCGGTCGGCGGCGTCGAAGATCAGCGGCTCGTCGGGGTGCGTCACCAGCGGCAGCCCGAAGTCGATCGACCAGAGCCGCAGCCCCGCTGCCAGCAGCACAACCACCGGCATCCCGACCGAGAACAGGGTCAGCCGGGTTCGCGTTGCAGTGGCGTGTCGTCGAGTCTCCGTCGCGAGCATCGTCGAGTTATACCGTGTCGGCGGCGGGAATCGGGATTCGGGGGATTCGAACGTCATTGTCTCCTCCCCGGCTCCCGATTCCCGATTCCCGCCCCAACCGTCACCCTGAAGTCACCGCCCCTTCATGCAGATTTCATTCTTGACCGTCACGATGTGTGCACCCGGTCTGATTGGCTGGGAAACGGACCTGTCCTGTTTTGGGAAAGCAATACACCAATGACGACTGCGAATACGTTGAAGACAGCCGGGTTGCTGGCGGCGCTGACTGGTCTGTTCGTGATCATCGGCGGCTTTGTCGGCGGGGTAGGCGGTGCGTCCGTCTTCCTCGTGATGGCACTGGTGATGAACGGCGTCATGTTCTGGTTCTCCGACAAGCTTGCGCTCAAGATGGCCGGTGCCCGCGAGGTCAGCGAGGCTGACGCACCCGATCTGCACAGCATGGTCGGCCACCTCGCGACGTTGGCCCGGCTGCCGAAGCCGCGTGTCTACCTGATCGAGACCGACACGCCGAACGCTTTCGCCACCGGCCGTAGCCCGAAGCACTCGGCTGTTGCCGTCACGACCGGCATTCAGCGGCTGCTATCGAAGGACGAGCTGGCCGGCGTCATCGCTCACGAACTGGCGCACATCCGCAACCGCGACACACTGATCAGCACCGTCGTCGGCTCGATCGCCGGCGCGATCACCTGGATCGGGACGATGCTGCAGTTTTCGGCGATCTTCGGCGGGATGGGCGGCAACGACAACGAAGAGGGCGGCAACATGTTCGGGATGCTGGCGATGGCGATTCTCGCGCCAATCGCGGCGACGATCATCCAGCTTGCCATCTCCCGCTCGCGTGAGTTCTCGGCCGACGCCGGTGGCGCGCAGATCCTCGGCGATCCGCTGCCGCTGGCCAGCGCACTTGAGAAGCTCCAGTTGGGCAATATGCGCCGTCCGCTGGCGCACGGCAACCCGGCCATGGAGCATCTCTACATCGTCAACCCGTTTGGCGGCCGCAACAATGTCTCGAAGCTCTTCAGCACCCACCCGCCGACCGAAGAGCGCATCGCCAAGCTGCAGGAGATGGCCCTCCAGCCCAGCCGCGCCTTCGCCCGCTAACCGGAATGTCACCGCGCCGCACCTGCCGACAGGCAGGGGCGGCGTTGTCGTTGGCGGGTGCTGGTCTGTGGGTCTGCTGGCGGCTATCCTGCGGCGAGGACGTTCCCGAACGCGCCACAATGGTGTGGTGTTCTCGCATCGACCGACGCAGGAGCAACGATGACCAGCCCAACCGAGCACAAGCCGAACCTGCGCTGGATCGCCGCGCCGATCGCTGCGCTGCTATCCCTGTTGCTCGTCGTTGGCGTCGCCGCCCAGTCGGACTTCGGTCTGCCCGTCCCTGGCCAGCGTGTCTACGACCGGGCTGGTGTGCTGACGGCTGAGCAGGTCGCCGCCCTCGAGCAGAAGGCTGCCGCCGTCGAAGCGGCTGGCGCCCCTGCCTTCGTCTACCTCCAACCGCGTGACACCGATTACGACGAGACCGTTGAGGACGCTCGCGACCTGATGGACGCGTGGGATATCCAGAGCGCGCCGGATGCACGCGATGGCGTTGTGATCTTCTTCAATCTGCAGCCGGACGATCTCCAGCATGGCGACTACGCCGTTGTCGCCGGTGCCTCGCTGCTCGACGGTAACCTCCCACAGCGCGAGCTCGAACGGATCACGGACCAGATGCAGCCGCTGCTGGAGGATGGCGACATCGCCGGTGCGATCGGCCTCGCACTCGACATCATCGAGCGCGACCTGCGTGAGGGCCCACCACCACCACCGCCGCCGAGCAGTATTGAACGGTTCTCGGACGATATCGCCGGTGGAACGCTCAGTATCCTGAACGTCATTGCGATTGCTATCACAGGCGTAGCCGCCTGGCTGATCGTGCGGGCCTTCCCGAAGCGGCGCTCCGCCAACGCACCGGTCGTGGCCGCAACCGCGCCGCCCGACAAGCTTCCCCCAGCACTGGCCGGCGCTCTGGTGACTGGCAGCGTGACCGACGCGAACATCGCCGCGACGATCCTTGACCTCGCCGCGCGTGGCGCGCTGGCTATCGAGCCGGATGGTAAGAAGAAGGTTCAGATCCATCTGCTGGATGAGTCGCTGGTGCGATCCGGCTACGAGCAGGGTGTCTGGCAGGCGTTTGCACAACAGGCAGACGCTGAAGGCATCGTCGCTGACAAGCAGATCGGTACGAGTCGTAAGGAATGGGGCAAGATCCGCGAGACCATCCAGCGCGAGATGCTCTCGCGCGGCTGGTTTGATCCAGCGTCCGGCAAGCAGAGAACGCCCTTCATCATCGCGGCGATCGGACTGTTCGCGCTGGCAATGGTTGCGTTCATCTTCGCCGCCATCGCCGAGAGCCTCTGGGCGATCGTCGCCATCGTCGCGCTGGCCGTCGCGGCCATCATCGCATTGTGGGCGTCGATCTCAGTCCCGAATACGACGCCTGTGGGTGACGAGGTGGCGGCTCCGTGGCGTGGATACCAGCGCTATCTCAAGTCGTCGCGCAGGAACCCACAGGTCAACCTCGATCTTGACACCGCCGTTCCCTACGCCGTCGCGCTCGGAGCCAGCGGCGACCTCGACAAACGTCTGAAGTCCGCCAGCGCCGAAGGCTACCTCCCGGCCTGGCTCGGCGGCTCGCAGGCGGACGGCGCCTGGGCATCCGGCTTCTACCCGTACTGGATCGCCTTCAACAGCAGCGTCACCCCAACCAGCACCGGCACATCGTCGACATCCGCCTCCAGCGGCAGCGGCGCATCCGGCGGCAGCTTCTGATGAGGGAACAGGGGATAGCGGACAGGGAATAGGAGTTCTGGTCCCAGGTCGGCAGACTCCTGTTCCCTGTCCCCTCGAACACGGTATCGTTACGCGGTTTGAGCGCAGCGACAGTGGAAGGGTGCTGGCATGCAGTTCGCGGAGCGGATGAGCCGGTTGGGGACGGAGAGTGCCTTCGATGTGCTCGTGCGCGCCAGGGCGCTCGAAGCGCAGGGGCGGCACATCGTCCACCTGGAGATCGGCGAGCCGGATTTCGATACGCCGGCCCACATCGTCGAGGCCGGCGTCGCGGCGCTGCGGGCTGGTGAGACGCACTACACGCCGGCCGCCGGTATCCCGCAACTGCGCGAGGCGATCGCTGAGTACACGTCGCGGACTCGCGGCGTCGATCTCGGGCCTGAGCGGGTCGTCGTGACGCCCGGCGCGAAGCCGATCATGTTCTTCGTCATCCAGGCGCTGGCCGGGCCGGGCGACGAGGTTGTCTACCCCGATCCGGGCTTCCCGATCTACGAATCGGTCATCAACTTCTCGGGCGCGACGGCTGTGCCGTTGCGGCTCAGCGAGGAGCGTGGCTTCTCGTTCGCGCCGGAGGATCTGGCCGGGCTGGTGTCCGAGCGGACGAAGCTGGTCATCATCAACTCACCGCACAACCCGACCGGTGGGACGATCTCGTCCGAGGCGCTCGACGAACTGGCGCGGCTGGCGAACGAGTATGACTTCATGGTGCTCTCCGACGAGATCTACTCGCGAATGCTCTACGACGGCGTCCACGAGAGCATCATCACCCGGCCCGGTATGGTCGAGCGAACGATCATTCTCGACGGCTTCTCGAAGACCTACGCGATGACCGGCTGGCGGCTCGGCTACGGCGTGATGCCGCTCGAGATGGCCGAGCAGGTCACGCGGCTGGCGGTGAATTGCAACTCGTGCGTGCCGGCCTTCACGCAACTGGCCGGTGTCGCGGCGCTGACTGGCCCGCAGGAACCGGCCGAGACGATGATCGCCGAGTTCCGCCGCCGTCGCGATGCCGTTGTCGACGGGCTGAACGAGATCCCAGGCGTGACCTGCCTCTCGCCGGCCGGCGCTTTCTACGTCTTCCCAAATGTCAGCAGCTTCGGTGCGCCATCATCCGAGATCGCCAGCCTGCTGATGGATGAGGGCGGCGTTGCCCTCCTCGGCGGGACAGCTTTCGGCGCAGCCGGTGAAGGTTACCTGCGCCTCTCTTACGCCAACTCACTGCCGAACCTGGAGCTGGCGTTGGAGCGGATCGCGAAGGTATTAGGTGATAGGTTTTAGGTGTCAGGTATCAGGAGTTGCCGAACTAGATGGAAGAAGTAGTGCGTAGCGTTCAATTTCCAGGGACCAGCGTGTTCCTGTCACCTGTCACCTGTCACCTGTCACCCGGCGAAGCCACATGAGTATCCAGGGCTATGCAAAGCTCGCCGTCTTCATGGGTGGCGTCGTTGGGCTGGGGGTTGAGCTGGCGGCCGAGCGGCTGCTGGCGCCGGCCTTCGGGACGACGCTCGACCTCTGGTCGATCATCATCGGCCTGACCTTCACGGCCCTCTCGGCCGGCTACGCGATCGGCGGCCGGCTGATTGACCGGCGACCGACCCATCACGTTGTCAGCATTTGTTTGCTGGTGGCTGGCGCCTGGTCGTTACTGATCGCGCTGCTGGGGCGGACGATCGTTGATGCCATCCAGGAGCTAACCTTTGACTTCGGCGGGTTGCGGCTCGGCATCTTCCTCTCGGTCCTGCTACTGATCACCGTGCCGCCGTTCGTGATCGGGATCATCACCCCGGCTTCGATCCGGCTGGTTGTCCCGCGTGTTGGCGCGGCTGGGTCCTCGGCCGGCACCATTTACGCGCTCGGGACGGTCGGCTCGCTGCTCGGCACCTTCCTGCCGGTCATCATCCTCATCCCACGGATTGGCGTCCGCAACACGTTCATCACGATGGCCGCCGTTGGCCTCGCGACCGGCGCGCTCGGCTTCACCAGCCTCGTCCGCGACAGGGCCAGCGAGATGGTCGCCGGGACGGTTGAAGAGCCGGTCGCTGAGCGGGTGGCGCGGTAGGACGCGGTTGACCATCGCTCCACATCTCGCTAGCATGCACGCGGCACTCCAACCGTCAATTGCAGATGAGGAGACGAACGATGTCGCAGATTCAGTTCACCGAGCAGGACGCAGCATCGCTGGTCGAGAAGATCAGCACCTTCGCCGAGACACTTACCCCCGGCGAACAGGCTGCCTGGCAGGCGATCGAGCGGCACATCAGCACGCTCGTCCCAACTGAGGATGAGGATGTCAGCGGCTTCATGATTGCGCCAGATTCGATCGGCGCGATGGCTGAAGCGCATCAGCAGGGCCTCCGTGACGAAGCCCAACGCGCGCGCGCCGGACGCACCACCGACCAGCGCCAGAGCCTCTGGACCCGGCTTGTGACGACGCTTCGTTAGGTTTCAGGTGACAGGTATCAGGAGACCGACGAACCAGCCCCTGAAATCTGAAACCTGTCACCTGATCTCTCGCTCGGAGGCTCCCATGCCCGACCTTCCAACCACCCGCTTCGCCGTTGTCAGCGATCTTCACATCGGTGCGACGTCCGCCAATCGCTGGCATAACCGCTTCCTGACCGACGAGCCGGAGGCGACGCTGGCAGCGACGGTCGCCGCCATCAACGACCAGCAGCCGGAGTTCGTGCTGGTGACCGGCGATC
This sequence comes from uncultured Chloroflexia bacterium, assembly GCA_963763325.1. Classification (GTDB taxonomy): domain Bacteria; phylum Chloroflexota; class Chloroflexia; order Thermomicrobiales; family CFX8; genus JBBECJ01. The sequence goes on along the minus strand of CAVXOL010000001.1, from coordinate 403,666 downwards.
TTTCGGACACTGCCAGCGAGCAGGAGCTACGGCTGGCGCGTGAGACGCTGGACCGGCTGGCGGCGCCATGGATCGTCTCGCGCGGGAACCACGACCAGGCGGCCTCGGGAGATAGCGACGCGTTCCAGCGCCTGTTTGGCGACCGGACGCGGATCGGACTGGTTGGGGACGGCCTCTTGCCGCTGCCGACCGGTGTATCGCTGCTGAGCCTCGACGCAGACTGGCGGACCGAGGGCGACCAGTGGCGTGTGTTCATCCCCGATGCTCAGGTTGACGCAGCGGTTGCCACGCTTGCGGATCGGCGGCCGGACCTCCTGCTGATCGCCTGCCACTTTCCGTTCGTGCGCCAGTCGGAGTACATCCGCTCCCGCGCCGAGGACGGCAAGAACGCCGGGACCCTCTGGGAGGGTGAGCAGGCGCTGGCGCGGTTGGCTGCCGGAGCCGGAACGACGCTCGTCTTCACAGGCCACCAGCACTTCCACCACATCGCGACCGGCGACCGCTGGCTGCACTGCACGACCGGATCGCTGGCTGAGTACCCGGCCGAGTTCCGCATCGTCACGACCGGCCCGGATGGTGTCCAGATACGCACCCTGCCCGGCGCGCCGGAGATCGTCGCCGGCGCGCCGGTCGCGGTCACCTGGGTCCACGGCCGCAGTGAGGATCGCGAACTGACCTGGCAGCCGAACTGACCCGACGGTAGGAGTTGCGCATTGATGGGTGAATCTGTCTCGCGGGCCACCCGGCAGCGATCGCTGGGCGACCCGGCCATTGACTATCCCCTCTGGCCGGTCCTGACCGATGGTTGCCCACGGACCAGCTCGGCGGAGATGCAGTATCCGCTTGAGGTGGACTACGCCTACGATGAAATCGACACGCGGCTGTTCGATCAACCGCCACTGCCTGGCCTCGACCGCTGGGCGCCGTTGCTGCCACCGCTGGCCGCTGGTCTCGCGCTGGGCGAGGGCGGGACACCGCTGCTGGCGCATCCCCGGTTGTCTGAGTGGGCCGGTTTCGATGGTGAGCTGCTGATCAAGGATGAGAGCCGGAACCCGACCTGGAGCCACAAGGACCGGCTCAACCTGTGTGCGGTCAGCGCGGCAGCCGTCAGTGGCGCGCCGGGTGTCGTCGTCGCGTCGTCCGGCAATCACGGCGCATCGGCGGCAGCCTACGCGGCGGCTGCCGGCCTGCCGTGCGTCGTGCTGACCTCACCGACTGCGCCGGAAGCGGTCCAGCGGTTCATGCTGAGCTACGGCGCGGCAGTTGTCGGTGTCCCTTCCGACGCACGCTGGCCGCTGATGCGACAGGTCGTCGAGGAATTCGGCTATATGCCGGTCAGCAACCTGACGCCATTCCATACCGGCCATCCGTTCGGGCCAGAGGGGTACAAGACGATCTCCTACGAGATCTTCCTCCAACTCGGACGGCGGTTGCCGGAGGCGGTCTTCGTCCCGACTGGTTACGCCGAACTGCTCTACGGCGTCTGGAAAGGGTTCGACGAGTTGCGCCGGTTCGGCCTGGTTGCCGAAGTACCGAGGCTGTACGCATGCGAGCCGGCTGCCCGCGCTCCGCTAACCCGCGCGCTGGCCGAAGGACTTCCGGCAATCGCAGTCGCGCCAGAGCCGACCGCCGCCTACAGCGTTGCCGTCCAGGTCAATGGCTATCGCGGCGTCCGGGCCGTCCGCTCCAGCGAAGGGATGGCGGTTGCCGTCTCCGACGAGGAGATGACAGCGGCGCAGTCAGTGCTTTCCCGGCGCGGACTCTGGGTCGAGCTGTCCTCAGCCATCAGCCTGGCCGGTCTGCGGCAGCGGCTGGCGGCTGGTGAACGCTTCAGCGGGCCAGTCGTCTGCATCAGCACCTCCAGCGGCTTCAAGGACATCCAGACGACCGGCAGCATCCGTCCCGGTCGTCGAGCCGGACTGGCCGGTCGTCAGGGATCTGCTCACGGCGCGGTATGGGCTACGCAGTGGCTGAATCCCCACTCTCTGACAACGTGGTCTGGCAGCCGGGTTAACAGGCCTGGATGGTATTCGATCCGGTCGTGATCACGCCGGTGATCCCGTTGTCGGATACCAGCACGGAGTCATTCACGCGTGCGACTGGCAGACCACCACCCGCGCCACAATTCAGCATCGACAAAGCCGCCGTTGATGCGCGTGAATGCGCCGCCATTGATCGTCACCGAACTCACCGAGAGCTGAATGTTGGTGGTGGGGCCCGTCAGCGCGATGCCATCGTCCGTTACGCTGATCGAGTAGAGTCCGTTCGGGCTGGTGAAGACGCCCGAGAACTCACCGGCTGGTCCTGGCGGACCTTGTTCTCCCGGTTCTCCCGGCTCTCCCGGTGGCCCCACTCTCCTTGTTCGCCCTGTGGTCCCGGTTCCCCTTGCGGTCCGATCGGCCCCTCTGGGCCAGGCTGGCCCTGTTGGTTCCATGAGATGAGTGTCTGGTTGCCGGGGCAGTCGGGTGGGTCGGTTGGATTGACGGCGATTTTGTTCAGGGTGCCGCCACGCGTCAGGCAGCCGTAGTAGGTATCGCCGGAGTCACTTCCATAGACAACGAACGCCGATCCGGCGGCAAAGGCCAGTGTGACGACGACCGCGATCGTCAGGACACGTGTTGAACCGCGACGAAGGATGCCCTGCATAACGCCCTCCTGTGTGCAATACCGACCCGACAGCCGAGCCGTTCACAATCTGGATGGCGGCAGTATAGAAGGATGTTGCGCAACCGTCACGAATTCATTGACAGGAGCCGTTGCCGGACATGGCCAGGACTCCTGTCACAACGTGCCTAACCCGCGTTGCCCGTGATGTGCGCGATATAGCGGTCGGCCGAGCGCTGGACAGCGCCGTTGGCGTCGGATTCCACGGGCCGTCCGAAAGCGGAGTAGAGCCGCTCGAAGCGATAAGGTGCGACGGCGTTCGCGATCCGACGGACAGAGGCCGCGTCGAGCGGGATCGAGTTTGGGTACGAGTACATGAACGTCACCCAGCGGTTGTCGGCGACGACGAAGATCGTGTCGCCGGTGAAGAGCGCGCCCTGGCCACCGTCGGCGTCCGACCAGTGGAGCGCCGCGCTGCCGGGGAAATGGCCGCCACAGTGGATCAACGTCGTTCCCGCCAGCGGCTCGAACGTCTCACCCTGCCAGTACTGGATGGCCGCGTCGTCAGGGCGCATGATCCACGGCTGGTTCTCGCGGTGAATGTGGACCGGCGCATCGAAGGCGCGGCTCCACTCGACGATCGTCGTGTGGAAGTGCGGGTGGGAGATGGCGATCGCCGCCAACCCGCCGCGCGCGTTGATCTGTTCGATCGTCGCATCATCCAGCATCGCGACACAGTCCCAGAGGATGTTCCCGGCCGGTGTCTGGATCAGGTGGGCACGCTGGCCAATTCCGAACTGCGGCTCGGTCTGGATCGTCGTCAGGCCAGATCCGATCTCAGTGAAGACGTTGCGTCGCCGGCCATCCCGTAGATCCTCCAGCGTCGTCCAGGCTTGTCCGTGCGGGTTGATGTACTGCCGGTCGTCCTCGCAGATCGGGCAGCTGGCCGGCGGCTGATCGGTCTTGGCGTACTGGGTCCCGCAGGTGGTGCAGATGAAGTGGTCTGCCAATCTCAACCTCCCATGTTGAACGCGGACACGCGCAACCTCGCGCAACTGTCATACTGGTTTATAGCGATGTCTCAATCGCCGCGAATCGGGCAAATGTCGTAGATTGCAGCGCGTGACGCGTCATGCTTTCAGTCACTGTCGTTGTATCGTACGGCAAACAACTGGATTGCAAAGGGAACCTCAATGGATCACGAACAATTGCGAGCCTATGTTCTGGCCAAGCGGGGAGCGGACGGGGGCCATCCGTTCGGCCCAGGCGCCTTCGTCGTCAAGGTCAGCGGCAAGATGTTCGCGCTTCTCTCCGAGGATGAGGACCCGGCGACGATCTCGCTCAAGGTCGATCCCGACGAAGGCGAGCTATTGCGCGAGCAGCACCCCTCGATCATCCCCGGCTACCATCTCAACAAGCGCCACTGGATCACGGCGACCGTCGACGGCAGCCTGCCGCCCGAACTGCTGACCGACCTGGTCGACGACTCGTATGATCTTGTCGTGAAGTCACTGACGCGCGCCCAGCGTGCGGAACTGGAAAGCACGGGATGAACGATGGACAGGTTGCTGGACGTGCCGGCGGTGAAGCTGGCTGAGGCGATTCGGGCGCGCGATGTATCGTCGGTTGAGGTCGTTTCAGCGTTCCTGGAGCGGATCGAGGCGCTGAATCCGCAGGTGAACGCGGTTGTCCAGGTTCCCGCCAATGCTGCGTTGGCTCGTGCGCATCTGGCTGACGACGCGCTGGCTGCGGGCGATCCCGTTGGACCGCTGCATGGCGTGCCGTTTACGGCCAAGGACATCTTCGCGACAGCTGGTGTCGTCACGACAGCCGGGCTCACCGAGCGAGCATCGTTCGTGCCGGAGACCGACGCGGTGGTGGTCGCACGGTTGCAGGCGGCAGGCGCCATCCTGCTTGGCAAGACGAACTGCCCGCCGTATGGGGGTGGCGGCGTGACCGACAATCCGGTCTATGGCCGAACCAACAACCCGTACAACCTCGAATATAGTGCTGGAGGCAGCAGCGGTGGCGAGGCGGCGGCCCAGGCGGCTGGACTCTCGCCGCTCGGGCTTGGGAGCGATTCGGGCGGGAGCATCCGGCTGCCGGCCCATTACTGCGGTGTCGCCGGCCTGAAGCCGACGACTGGCCGGGTGCCGAACACGGGCGCCTTCGAGTTGCCCGGTGGTCTCACCGATGCCCGCACGCAGATCGGCCCGATGTCGCGTTTCGTGGCCGATCTCTGGCCCGCGTTCGTGGCGATTGCCGGTCCCGACTGGCGCGATTCAGGTGTTGTACCGGTGCCGCTCGGTGATCCGGCATCCGTTTCGCTGGACGGCTTGCGGCTGGCATGGTTCGACGATGACGGCATCGTCACTCCCACGCCATCGACGGCAGAAACGGTCCGCAAGACGGCCGCTTCGCTCGGTGCTGTCGGACTGGCGGTCTCGAACGTCCGACCGTCCGCGATGGAGGAGGTCGGACCAGTGACTCGCGGCTACTGGGGTATGCGCCGGTTGTCGGGAGCGGAGGTCGAGGACAACATCCTGCGCTGGGACCGCTTCCGGACGACGATGCTGACGTTCATGGACGACTACGACGCGATCCTCTGCCCGGTCGATCACCAGCCGGCTGTCCCGCATGGCACCGACGACCCGATGCAGTTCGCCTACACACTGGCCTGGAGCCTGACCGGATGGCCCTGCGTCGTCGTCCGGGCCGGGACATCACCGGAAGGGCTACCGATCAATGTCCAGATCGTCGCCCGGCCCTGGCGCGAGGATGTCGCGATAGCGGTTGGGACCGAGGTCGAGAAGCTGCTCGGTGGCTGGCAGCCGGCGGCACTTTGACCACCGGCGTGGTGATCGTCCAGCATGACTGACCTCCTGCGGCAGATCGTCGATCTCCTCAAAGCATCGTTGTCAGTCCGTGGTGTCGTGAGCGTGCTGGTCGTCCTCAGCATCGTCTGGTTCCTGGCAGGTATGCGCCTGCGCGGCTGGACGCTGATGGGGTGGCTGCTTGTTCCGGCTCTGGTTGCGATCGCCTGCTTCTGCGTCGCGGGTCAGGAGCATCTCTTTCCAGACCGGTCCTTCGAGGGGCCGCACCTGATCCGCCTCGGCAACGCCGACGCGATCACGCTAACCGACCTGATCGGTGTCGCACTTGCCGGCATCGCGCTCCTGCTCGCACTCTCCCTGGTTTTTCGGCGCATCCACACGGCTGCTCACCAGAGGCAAGGCTGACCGACTGATCGCTGACTGGCTGACTGGCTGAAAGCTACCGATCCCCAAATTGCCGCGCGGTCGGCAGCAGCGAGTCCGGTTCCGGCCAGAGCCAGCCGGCTTTCAGGAGGTCGTCGCGGATCAGCAGGCCGAGCAGGACCGCGTATTCGGTCCCGGCGTGTTCCGGGTGGTACTCGAAGCGTGCGCGCTCGAAGTACTGGACCGTGTGGACCTTGCCAGTATCGGGATTGACCTCGTCGAACTCCTCGGAGATCGGGTAGCCGAAGGTCGCGACACCGCCGTGTTGCACCCAGAACTCGCGGAAGCCGTTGGCCAGCGAGTGGTTCGTCTCGACGAAGCAGTCGCGGTTGGCGCTCGAGACGCAGTTCTCCAGCGGCCGGAACGGCTTTTCATTACTCCGTCCAGCGGTCATGTCGTTGCCGGCCAGCGTGCCGAGCACCTCGCTCCAGTTCCCGACGTTCTGGGGGTGGAACTCCAGTCGGGCGCGCTCGAAGTCCTGCACCAGCAGCCAGGTGCCGTCCTCCTGCTCGCGAGGGTAGGGGCGTGTCAGCGGCAGTCCCAGGATGCGCAGCCCGCCGCGCTCGTTCCACGCTTTCAGGAAGCGGCCGGTGACAGTCTGGCCCGTCTCGGGGAAGTAGCGGACGCCCGACTCCCACGGCTCGTCCGGTACCTCGTCCTTCGGGTAGTTCTTGAAGGCGTCATAGAACGGCTGCTTCGGGTAGAAGACCGACTCCGGCAGCAGCCGCGGGACACCATAGTAGTCGGGCGTGATCGCCATCAGGCCGAAGGCGTCCAGTGCTTCCTCGTTCCAGTCGTGCAGCATGTGCAGGTGCGCGAACTCGATGTACGGCTGACGCTTGAGCCAGTTGAACGCGTTGGGCAGGTTCTTCGCCTGATGCTCGACAGCGTTGTTCCAGCCGTATTCGGTGATCCACATCGGCTTGTGACCGTCGCCTCGCTCGACCATCAGTTGCCGTAGCCACTCGATCCGGTCGTAGTTCAACTCCAGGTGCCGTCCGTACTCCTCCATCGTGAAGTTCCAGACGTAGGGATGCAGCGAGACCGCGTCCCACGGCTCGTTGTCCTTGCCGTAGAAGGCGTCGCTCAGGTTGTAGATGTAGTCCATATAATCCGCGCCAACCAGCGTCTGGGCGGCGACGACGATGTCGGGGTTGACCTCGTGGGCGATGTCATAGAACGTCCGCAGGTGGCGGATGTAGGTCGTGCCGGCCTCGCCGAGGTAGCGCCACATCTCCGGCTCGTTCCAGAACTCCCAGTGCTCGATCCAGGCGTAGCGCGAAACGGCCGCTTCAATTGCCCGCTCGAAGTCGGGGTAGCGGTCCTCGCGGAGCTGGCAGAGGTAGATCTCGGTCTTGAAGTTATCGCAGCCGGGCTGATCGACGGAGGCCCAGCCGGGGATCGTGTTGAAGGTCGCGACGATGACGATGTTGCGTGCCGCCAGCTCGCCGAGGACGCGGTCATACATATCCCACTCGAACTGGCCCGGCTGCGGCTCGAACCGTCGCCAGTCGATCGAGAGCCGGACCGTCGTCACGCCAAGATCGTCGAGCGCCGGAAGGAGCTGGTCGCCGTAGACCTCCGGATCGAGCCACCAGGCATGCGAGGCAATCCCGTAGATCATCGGGTTGCCGTCCTGGGTCGTGGTCGCCTGGGTTGTGCGCACGTCGGTTGTGATCGGCGCGTCGGCCGTGAAGCCACGCCCATTGGCGCCTGCCGTTGCCGGGACGAGCGCCGTCAGCACCGCCAGCAACGCCACGAGTCGTACTACGCGCACCCGCATGAATCCCCGTATCCCCACTGCGTCAGGCCGGCGGTTATGCACCACCAGCCGCGCGGCACCCCCGTTTTCGCCGCGAACGGCTGAAGTATTCCACGCTGGCCAGCAGACCATCAGCGTACGTTTGTCCATACGCAGCGTGACGATTGGGTGGATTCGTGAGCCGGTCAATCATCGTACCTTGACGGCGACACGAGGCTCACATACAGACGATCGTCTCAGTTGACGAGTGACACATGTCGAAAGGATGACCAATGCCGGCCACTGATGCACTTCCGCTGGAGTACTCCCGCGCCGACCTCGAAGCGTTCATGCGTGAGGCGCTGGCACTGGCCGAGGAGGCCGGTCAGGCGGGTGAGATGCCGATTGGCGCTTTGCTCGTGATCGATGGAGAGGTCATTTCGCGCGGGCAGGCACGGCATCAGTCGCGGCGCAGCCAGCTGGCGCATGCCGAGTTGGAAGCGTTGGAGTCTGGCGGCGAGCGGCTCTGGTCCAACTACGAACGGGCGCTGCTCATCAGTACGCTCCAGCCCTGCCCGATGTGCCTCGGTGCTGCCGTCATGGCCGATGTACCGCACATCATCTTCGCCGCCCACGACGCGCTCGTCGGAAGTGAGCAGACGGTCGAGACAAGCGCCTACGTCCGGCGACACATCACGACCTGGCTCGGTGGCGTCCTCGAAACCGAGTCGCTGGCGCTGATCGAGCGTTTCAACCCGCAGATGCTGGCCTATATGCGCGGGATTGGGGAATCGGGAATCGAGAATCGGGGATAGACAACCGTGTTCGCCTCCTGCCGCCCTCGTAGCCGACGCGAGGCGATGCTGGAGATGTCTACTCCCGAGTCCCGAGTCCCAATTCCCGCCGTTCAGTCCTGCTTCGGACCAGTGTAGACGAACTCGAACAGCAGCCGGTCAGGTGTCTCGAACATGATCTGGTAGTAGGTCGTGCCTTCGCCTGAGAATTCCGGTCGGTGGCGGGGTGTCTCGAAGAGCATCTCGACGCCCTTCGCAGTCAGGTGCTCGCTGGCCGCGTCAACGTCTGCCTGCGACTCAGCACCGATCGCGAGATGGTTCATTCCTGGCCCATCGTAGTCGTTCCCGACATCCTTCGCCCCACCGATAAACCAGAGGCTTGTCCCGTCTGTCCCTGATACACCGATAACATCATCGCCCTCATGTTCGATGCCCCAGCCCAGGAACGTGAAGAGATCCTTGTAGAAAGGTAGATGCTCGGTTCGGATCATGAACTGGATGTGTGACAACCCACTCTGCACGCTGGACTCCCTTCGTCCGTCTCGTCCCTCCGGCATGTACGTTCACGCCGTCGCCGGGACAGAATAGATCATCTGTTCTGGTATGTCCAGTGCTGAATCGAGGATAGCTCCCGTCAACGCAGGGTTGAAAGCCCGCCGCCGTGGGTCCCGGCGGCTTCCGCGAATGCGAGCAACGCGGCTTCAAGCTCTCGCTCAGTGCTGGCGGTAACGACGTAGAGCCATGGGTTGTCGAGGCTCCCCCAGGCGACAGTGTAGCCGGCGTCGGCGCGGCGTAACCAGACGGTCCGGCCGTCACGCCCGATGTCGAGCCGCCCGGAGATGTTGTTCGACCGGTTGGCGTCAGCGATGACGGCTGCGCCGCCTGACGCTGCAGCTCGCTCACCAAGCGAGTTGACGTGTCGAATGGCAATCTAGACCGGCGGTGTCCCAACCTGTCCGTTTGGCGTTCCCCAGGCGGCGATGAACTGGTCGCCTGCCTGCCAGCCTCCGTATGAGAGCCGTTCCTGCCCGGCGACCCATTCCGGCAACCGCCCCGCGATCGCAATGACGCCATCCGAAGCGATCGGCAGCTTGACGCCGGTTAGCGAATCCGGCAGCGCCAGATATGGGACTGTCTCCAACGTCACCGGCAGTTGGTCTGGCCGACTCCCCGCACAGGCCGCAACGACAACCGCCAACGTCAACGCTGCCATCGACAATGGATACCGCGCCGGCAGGCGCCGGCCAACAACGATCGAACCCCAATCCCAGGCACGCACCACCGCTGCCGACATGGCTGCTCCTTCCCCCTATGGATTCCGCAATCCAGCGCCGGCAGGAATAGGTACGGGGCGATGGCCAGCGAGTCACGCGAACCCGTTTTCTGTCGCGCAGTCACGGTTCCATGTTTGTCAATCCATGGGACGAATGCCTGCCTGCCGGTCCAGATCCAGGACCGATGGTGTCGTCGACGGCTGTGTCACCGGCCGCGATTGACCCTGTCATGGCTGAGACTATGGACGCCTGTCCACGGCTCACGCCCCCTCCTTCATGCGGTTCACCAGCCCGCTCAGTGAGATCTGTACCGGTTGCGGACTGGGCATACTCGCCGCACAGTCACCATGACGCATCACACGCCATCTGGCCGCGTACGTTCGCACGTCTTACCGGCAGGTATAGGACGTTTGTCCCCCGCGGATAGCCCGAAGAGCGACGCGCGTTCCGGACGTTCAACGCATACGCCTGCCGCCGCCCGCTACCTACCCTCAGAACAGACGCAGGAAAGCCATCGCCTTTTGCGGTGCCAGGCAGTCAACGGCCAGTTGAGCCTGTCTGATCGCTCGACCTGCGGCGAATGCCCGACGTGGGGAATGTCCCATTTGTTTGGTCGCGACTGTCGGTAGTGAGGACGTGTCAGCGGGTCATGGAACGGCAAACACAACTTCGGCGGTTGGCGCACTCTGCACTCATTATGGTGGTTGTTGCACTCTCGTTTAACTTCATCTCCGGCCTGGTCAGTTCCGACGCATCTGCCGCGCCCGGTCTGGTCGCGCTGCCCGGAACGTTTGAGCTTGAGGACTACACGATCTTTTACGATACGACCAAGGGCAACAGTGGCCGCGCCTACCGCAACGACGATGTCGACATTCAGCGCTGCTACGACTACGCGTCGCGCGACGCTTGTTACAGCGTCGGCTGGGTCACCCCCGGCGAGTGGGTTGGGTTTAATGTGACGGTTGCCAACAGCGGCACCTTCACCTTCTCGACCCGTGTCGCATCGTTTTTCAGCGGCCAGACCTTCCACTTCGAGGTCGACGGCGTGAATGTCACCGGCCCGATCGAAGCCCCGAACACGCGCAGCATGCTGCGCTGGGCAGACGTGAACAGCAACCCGGTCCAACTGCTGGCCGGCAACCATAGCCTGCGCCTGGTGGCGGACGGCTCCAACTTCAACCTCAATTCCGTCACCGTCAACCAGTTGACGGCCGATGCTGCCCCGCAGCCCGCGCAACCGACGCCGACGACGCAGCCAACTCAGGTTCCAGCGACCCCGACCGCCGAGCCGACCCAGGTCCCGCGACTCCAACTCCCGAGCCGACGCAGATCCCGGCAACCCCGACTCCAGAACCGACCCAGGTTCCAGCAACGCCGACGACCGATCCGGCCCCGTCCGGACCGGAGATCCCGGCGATCATCAATCTGCCAGGGACGATCGAGGCTGAGCACTACAAGAGCTACTCCGACACGACACCCGGTAACCTCGGCAAGCAGTTCCGCAGCGACGATGTCGATATCGAGGCCTGCACCGACCCGACCGCCAACGGTGCGTGCTACAACATCGCCTGGGTCAAGCCGGACGAGTGGCTGAGCTATGACGTCGAGATGACAAAGAACGGTTCGTTCACCTTCTCAGCCCGCGTCGCGTCGCCGAACGATGGCCGCAGCATCCGTTTCGAGATCGACGGCAAGGACGCAACTGGCCAGATCGCCGTCCCGAACACCGGCGGCTACCAGGCCTGGACGACCGTCACCAGCAACCCGGTCGATCTGACGGCCGGCAAGCACACGCTGCGGATGGTCCTGGACGGCTCCAGCTTCAACATCAACAACGTCGCCGTCACCGAGGCGACGACAACTACCCCGGCCCCCGCCCCGGCCCCGCAGCCGGAGCCGGACCCAGCGCCGTCCACGAACGCCCCGACCTACTACGTCTCACCGACCGGCAACGACAGCGCCGACGGTTCCCTGAACAACCCGTGGCGCACGCTGACCGCATCGATGAAGAAGCTGCAGGCCGGTGACACACTGCTGGTCCGTGGCGGCACCTACAAGGAGCGCGTCGAGGTCCGTGGCGAGTCAGTCCCGCGTGGCCGCGCCGACGCCCGCATCACCGTCAAGGCCTACCCGGGCGAGGAGCCGCTGGTCGTCGGAATCTTCTGGGTCTCGAACGCCGACTACTGGACCTTCGACAACATCGACGTGACCTGGGACGCTGCCGCCAACAACAGCCAGGAGCACATGGTTCGCATCTACCAGGGACACGGCTGGATCTATCAGAACAGTGAGATCTACGGCGCGCGGTCGTATGCCGGGTTCCTCGTCAACGGCAACTCCACCGGCTGGCTGATCGCCAACAACTACATTCACGACACCCACCGCACCAACGCCGACAGCCAGGACCAGCTCATCTACGTCAGCGATGGCAGCAACGGCGTCGTCGAGCGCAACCTGCTCGTGAACGCTCCAAATGGCCGTGGTGTCAAGCTGGGCAATCCGAAGTCCGGCGAGAACCTGCCGGCCAACGTGATCGTCCGCTACAACACGATCGTCAACACCAACGCAGGCAACATCGGGGTCTCGTTCGATGGGCACGACAACCTGATCCACAACAACGTCCTTGTCAATCCCGGCGAGAACTTCTACACGATTCACGCCTACGAGCTGACCGGCAAGAACAATGTCGTTCGCGACAACCTCGCCTTCGGCTCGAAGAAGGGTGTCACCAAGGACGGCAGCGGTTTCGTCGATGGTGGCAACGTCGTCACCGACCCGATGTTGGACGGTCGTTACAAGCCGACCAACGCGGCTGCCTACGACTCCAACGGCGTCCTGCTCTACGGCCATCTTGCAGGCACGACTCGCTAGCATCAGAGAGTCCCGACCGTACCCAGCACCGTCCGCGCTCACTGTTGACGCGGGCGGTGTCATTTCGGCCTCCTGCAATCGGTAGACGAAGGCGACGCGCAACAGGACTCCTGGTTGATTGCCTGCCCCCCGACCCACTGATTGAATGGACTTCGCGAGCGTAATCCGGGCGATGGGTGGGGAGCCGTCGTGGAACTGACAGTCGAACAGGCGCTGGCTCTCGCGCCCGACGCGAGTTCCGCGACAGCCGGCCGGAAGTTGGCCAAACCCGCCGATTGGCGCAATCTGGGACGCAGCGATTCCGCTCTCTGGGGCGAGTGTCAGGGGAGCGCGCTGTATCAGACGCGCGTCGATCTGCGCGATTATGCGACCAACTGTTCCTGCCCCTCGCGTAAGTTCCCCTGCAAGCACGCGCTTGGGCTGCTGGTGCTGGCCGTATCCACCCCGGACGTGGTGCCAGGCGGGACGGCGCCCGAGTGGGTCGAGAGCTGGCTTAGCCGTCGCTCCCAGCGAGCGGCCAGTCAGGATGGTGTCGCCGATAGCGACGTAGCGCCTGTCGCCGGGGTGAAGCCGAAGCCGCGCCAGAGCGCCGATCGTCGCCTCGTGCGAGTGCAGGCGGGCGTTGAAGCCTTCGATCTCTGGCTTGACGACCTGATCCGCAATGGCCTGGCACACGCCGGGATGCAGCCGGCCAGGTTCTGGGAGCAGCAGGCGGCCCGGTTAGTCGACGCTCAGGCGCCCGGCCTTGCGTCCCGCGTGCGGTCGCTGGCGGCGATCCCGAACGCCTCTCCGGACTGGCCGGCGCGGCTGCTGGAGGAACTCGGCAAGCTCTCGCTGCTGACCCACGCGTTCGGCCGGATCGACGAGCTACCACCCAGCGCTGCGGGACGATGTGCGGGCGGCGATCGGCTGGACGATCGAGCGGGATGAGGTCCTCGAACGCGGCGAGATCGTGACCGACGAGTGGCTCGACCATCGGCCAGCGGGTCGTGACCGAGGACAAGCTACGCGCCCAGCGCACCTGGCTGCGCGGGGCAACCAGTGGCCGTGCCGCGCTGATCCTGCAATTCGCCCACGGCGCGGCACCGTTCTCCGAGCCGTACGCGCCTGGCATGCGCTTTGCCGCCGACCTCTCGTTCTTCCCAAGTGCCTACCCGCAACGTGCCATCGTCCGCGAACGTCGCGGGAGCCCATCGTCGGTTCAGGAACATGACCTGCTGGCTGCCGGCGGTTCGATCGACGACGCGCTGGCGTGCTGGGCGCGGACGCTCGCGGTGCAGCCGTGGATCGGGCGGGTTCCGGTCATCCTCCGCGATGTCGTCCCGGTCATTGCCGAAGACGGAAGCTGGCTCGTCCGCGACGGCTTCGGGCAGGCGTTGCCGCTCGCTGGCGCGCCGCACTGGACGCTGCTCGCGCACTCCGGCGGGCGGCCCATCTGCCTGACGGCTGAGTGGGATGGTCAGGCGCTCGCGCCGCTCGGCGTCATCGTCGCGGGCACGTGGCAGACGCTGCCGGAGGCTGGCTGATGGACGATCTGCTGAAGGTTGCCGTGGCCGGAACGGCGCGAACTGGCGGCGGGTTTGTCTCGCTCTCGTCGCCGATTGACCGAGCCGTCGCCCAACTCGACGAGCACGGCGCTGAACGCCGGTTGCTGCTGACAGCCGGTGCGCACGCCGATCCGGCGGCGTGCCGGTGTCCTGCCGTTGGAGCACGTTGGCGCGCCCGATGCTGCGGACGATGAGGAGTGGGACATCGCGCCGCCACGGGTCGCGCTGCTGCTCGGCGAGTTGCTGGCCGGGCGCGCCACCGACGTGCTGCCGGAAGCGTTCGAACGGCTCCAACGTGCGCGGCTGCTGGTTCCTCCCGCGATGCTGCCGGCCGCTCTCGATGCCGGGAAGCACTCCAAGGCGATTCGTCCGGCGTTTCGGGCAGTCATCGGCCAGCGCGGGCGCTGGCTGGCTCGTCATAACAAGGACTGGTCGTGGGCGACCGCACCAGGCGACGACGATCTCGCGGCGAACGCGGACACGATCTGGAAGGAGGGCAAGCAGGCCGAGCGGCTGGCCGTCCTGCGCCACGTTCGATCGAGCGATCCGGCGTGCGCCTTGGCCATGCTCGAAAGCACCTGGAAACGCGAGCGGGCGACGTTCCGCGCCGAAGCGGTCGACATCCTCAGCGTCAACCTCTCGCCGGGCGACCAGCCATTCCTCGAAGCGGCGCTTGACGACAAAGCCGCACCCGTGCGGGAGCGAGCCGGAGCATTGCTGTTCCGCATCCCCGGCTCGCCGCAGGCTCGTGAGGCCGTGTCACAGGCCGCTCCGTTGATCGGCAAGCGGCTCGGCTTCCAGATCGTGATTCGCCCGCCGGATGGCTCATCGGACAGCGAACGTGCGATGGCGATGATCCAGGCGATCGGCCGCGTGCCGCCGTCGTCCTGGGTGGTCCAGCTTGGCAAGAAGCCCGACGACCTCGTCAAGACGATCGCGCGCGACCGCGACTGGGGCTTCGCTGTCCTCGATGGCTGGACGCAGGCGGCCATCGCGTTCGTTGACGCGGAGTGGGCGACGTCACTGTTGCACGTCTGGCTGACAGCGCCACCACCACTCGGTATGTTGGCAAAGGCTTACGCCGGGACCTACGACAAGACTGTCAACCAGCACCTGATCGCGTTGCTGCAGGTCTTGTCGTCGGAAGACGCCCAGCAGGCCGTTGCGAACGTGCCGGCCGGCTCGATTGATCCTGGCCGGATGGCTGCAGTCCTGCCACACCTGTCGCGCCCCTGGAGCACAGCCCTCAGCGATCGCTACCTGCGCTCACTGCTCAACTTCGCCGAGGTGGCGCTCAAACAGCCAAATGCAGACTGGGAGGCGATCAACGCCTGGACGGCATCGTTTCAGGCAGCCTCGCTTGCCATTGCTCCCGGCAGCGTCCAGCGTGCGCTCGTGCTGCTGAACGGGCTGGCGGAGGCGAACGCGAACCCTGGCACCGACTATCGCGCGTTCTACTTGAAGCAGGCCGTAACGATGAACATCAAGACGTTGCAGATGCGGCAACGGATCATTGAGGAGATACCCGGATGACGAACCCGAACGGCGCCGTCCTGCGCGCTCACGCCGAGCAGCAGTTTGCCGAGGAACTGTCGGAACTGGCCCGCGTCGACAACCGCCAGCGCCCCCCGAACTGGCGCCTCTCGCCGTGGGCCGTCAAGTCCTACCTGCTGGGCGGCAAGCTGCCGAGCGGCTATGTCGTCAGCCCGAAGTACATCGGCAACCCGCGGCTGGTCGAGATTGCCGTCGCGACGCTGGCGACTGACCGGGCGCTGCTGCTCTACGGCCTGCCGGGTACGGCCAAGTCGTGGGTCTCCGAGCATCTGGCAGCCGCCATCTCCGGCGACTCGACGATGCTCGTCCAGGGCACGGCCGGGACCGACGAGAACACGATCCGCTACGGCTGGAACTACGCCCGGCTGATCGCCGAGGGGCCGTCGCGCGCGGCGCTCGTCACCAGCCCGGTCATGCGAGCGATGGAGGACGGCAAGATCGCGCGGGTCGAGGAGCTGACCCGCATCCCCTCCGAGACGCAGGACACGCTCATCACGATCCTCTCCGAGAAGACGCTGCCGGTGCCGGAGCTGGGAACCGAGGTCCAGGCCCGCAAGGGGTTCAACCTGATCGGGACGGCCAACAACCGCGACCGGGGCGTCAACGAACTGTCGAGCGCGCTGATGCGCCGCTTCAACACGGTCGTCCTGCCGACGCCGGCCACGATCGAGGAGGAGGTCGAGATCGTCACCCGCCGCGCGGCAGAGCTCGGACGCTGCCCTTGAGTTGCCGGCCGAGCAGCCTGCTCTCGAAGAGATTCGCCGGGTCGTGACGATCTTCCGCGAGTTACGCGACGGCCTGACGCTCGACGGCCAGACCAAGCTCAAGAGCCCGAGCGGCACGCTCTCACCAGCCGAAGCGATCTCGGTCGTGACGGGAGGGCTGGCCTCGGCCGCCTACTTCGGAGACGGCGTCCTGCGGGCCAACGACCTCGCGGCCGGCCTCGTCGGCGCGATCATCAAGGACCCGGTCCAGGACCGCGTCGTCTGGCTCGAGTACCTCCAGACCGTCGTCAAGGACCGTGATGACTGGAAGGACTTCTACCGTGCCAGCCAGGACGTCCTGTGACCGGCGACCCGACTCACTCCGTCTTCGGCATCCGGCACCACGGGCCGGGGTCGGCGCGCGGCCTCGTTGCGGCGCTGCGTGAGTACGCGCCCGACATCGTTCTGATAGAGGGTCCGCCCGACGCCGCCGAGGTTCTGCCGCTGGCCGGCCATGAGGCGATGCGCCCTCCCGTCGCGCTGCTCGTCTACCGGCCCGACGAGCCGCGCCAGTCGGTCTTCTACCCGTTCACGCATTACTCGCCCGAGTGGCAGGCGATCGGCTACGCACTGACCCACGACGTTCCGGCGCGTTTCATCGACCTGCCGGTCGCGCTCCGCTTCGCGCTGGACGCCGAGGAAGCCGCCGAGGGCGCTGAGAGTGAGGAGCCACCGGCCCAACTCGCGACCGACGAGATCCGCGAGTCGCCGTTCGTTGTCCTGGCGCGCGCCGCCGGCTACTCCGACCCCGACCTCTGGTGGGAGCGCGTCATCGAGCAACGGCGCGACGCGACCGACGTCTTCGCGGCCATCGCCGAGGCGATGAACGCATTGCGCGAAGAAGCGCCGGAGCCGGACCTCAGCGAGAAGATGCGCGAGGCGCACATGCGCCAGATGATCCGGACAGCAAAACGCGAGGGATTTGAGCGGATCGCCGTCGTCTGCGGCGCCTGGCACGTCCCGGCCCTTGCCGAGATCGGGCCGGTCAAGCCCGACGCCGATCTGCTGAAGGGGCTCAAGAAGGTCAAGGTCGAGGCGACCTGGATTCCGTGGACGAACTCGCGCCTCTCCTACCGCTCCGGCTACGGCGCCGGCGTCCGCTCGCCCGGCTGGCACGCGCACCTCTGGGCGGCCACCAGCGACGACTACGCGCCCGGCTGGATCGCCCGCGCCGCCCGCTGCCTGCGCGACGAAGGTCTGGACGCGCCGTCGAGCAACGTGATCGAGGCCGTCCGGCTGGCGGAGGCGCTGGCCGCCATGCGCGATCTGGCGACGCCTGGCCTCGACGAGCTCAACGAGGCGATCGTGACCGCCCTCTGCAACGGCAACCTGACGCCGATGCAACTGATCCGCGACAAGCTGGAGATCGGCGAGGAACTCGGCGAGGTGCCGGACGACCGCGCCAGCCGTCCCGCTCCAGGCCGACCTCGCCGCCCACCAGAAGCGCCTGCGCCTGAAGCCATCCTCCGAGCAGCGGCTGCTCGACCTCGACCTGCGCAACGAGAACGACCGCGAGCGCAGCCGCCTGCTGCATCGACTGGTGGCGCTCGATATCCCGTGGGGGGCGATGCCAGCGTGCCAGCGGCAAGGGTACTTTCCGCGAGGCGTGGACGATACAGTGGAAGCCGGAACTCTCGGTCGCCGTCATCGACGCCGCCCGCTGGGGCAACACGGTCGAGTCTGCCGCTGTCGGGCGGCTGCGCTCGGACGCGAACGCGGCCGACAGACTTCCAGTGCTGACGAGGTTGCTCAACGTCGCGATCTACGCGACGTTACCGGAGGCCAGCAACCACATCCTGCACCGCATCCGCGACGCCTCGGCCGTCGTGACCGACGTTCGCCAGTTGCTCGATGCCCTGCCGCCGCTGGCCCAGGTCGCCCGCTACGGCGACGTCCGCGAGACTGACCGCGCCCAGGTGCTGCCGGTCATCGACGCCGTCTTTGAGCGGGCCATCGTCGGCCTACCGGTCGCCTGCGCCTCCCTCGATGACCAGGCCGCGACATCGATGGCCGACAGTATCGGCCGGGGCCACGAGAGCGTGATCCTGCTCGACCGCGCCGAGCAGCGCGCCGAGTGGCAGGCGGCGCTGCGAGGGATCAGCGATCGGGACGGCGTCCACGGCCTCGTCCGCGGCTGGTGCTGCCGGCTGCTGCTCGAAGAGGGCGTCCTCGACAGTGCAGAGCTGTCGCGGCTGGCTCGTCTCTCGCTCTCGCCCGCAACCCCGACGCACGAAGCCGCCGCCTGGGTCGAGGGCGTGACACGTGGGAGCGGCCTGGCGCTGCTTCATCAGGACGGTCTCTGGCTCGCGATCGACGGCTGGCTGCGCGAACTCGATGCCGAGGTCTTCACAGCGACGCTCCCGCTCCTGCGGCGCGCCTTCTCCGGCTTCTCCGGACCCGAGCGGCGCGCGATGGGTGAGAAGGCGCGGACGCTTAGCTCGCCATCGCGTTCCTCGTCAGACGGAGACACTGATGAGCAACTCGATATCGAACGGGCGAACCTCGTCCTGCCGGTCCTGGCGCAGATTCTTGGTGTGAAGATCGAGGTCGGTCATGGTAATTGACGAGCAGGAACGACTACGCCGCTGGCGACTGATCCTCGGTGAAGACGCCGCCGTCGGGCTCTCCGTCAACCTCGCCGGCACCGACGTTGGGATGGATGGCGCGCTGGAGGCGCTCTACGGCGCAGGCACTGCCGATGCCGACACGGCGGCCTCTCGGCGCATCGGCCCCGAACGTCACCCGCTGGCTCGGCGACATCCGCACCTACTTCCCAACCCCAGTCGTCCAGGTCATGCAGCAGGACGCCTTCGACCGGCTCGGCCTCAAGCAGATGCTGCTGGAGCCGGAGCTGCTGGCGACGGTCGAGGCCGATGTCCACCTCGTCGGCACCCTCCTCTCGCTCTCGAAGGTCATCCCCGAGCAGACCAAGGAGACGGCCCGGATGGTCGTCCGCAAGGTCGTCGACGACCTCGAACGACGCCTGCGCCGCCAAAACCATCCAGGCCGTCCGTGGCAGCCTCAACCGCGCCACCCGCACCAACCGCCCCCGCCCGAACGAGATCGACTGGGACCGCACGATCCGCGCGAACCTGAAGCACTACCAGCCCGACCACGGCGTCATCATCCCCGAACGCGTCATCGGCCACGGCCGCAAGCGCCAGTCGCTGCGCGACATCGTCCTCTGCGTCGACCAGTCCGGCTCGATGGCGACCTCCGTCGTCTACTCCGGCGTCTTCGCCGCCGTCCTGGCCTCGCTCCCGGCCGTCAGCACTCGGATGGTCGTCTTCGACACCGCCGTCGTCGACCTGACCGAAGACCTCCACGACCCGGTCGACCTCCTCTTCGGCACCCGCCTCGGCGGCGGCACCGACATCAACCGCGCGCTGACCTACTGCCAGGGGCTTATCACCCGCCCGGACCAGACAATCCTGGTCCTGATCACCGACCTCTACGAAGGCGGCATCGCGACCGAGATGATCAAGCGCGTCACCGAGATCCTGGCCGGCGGCACCCAGGTCATCTGCCTGCTCGCCCTCTCCGACAGCGGCGCGCCCATCTTCCACGACGGCAACGCCGCAACCCTCGCCAAACTCGGCGTCCCAACCTTCGCCTGCACCCCCGACCTCTTCCCCGACCTGATGGCCGCCGCCATCGCCCGCCAGGACGTCAACCTGTGGGCCGCCCGCAACGACATCGCGCTGGCCCGTTCGGGCTGATAGCCATCGAAAGAGATGTCGACCAGCCCCGATGCGCGCGGCGCGCTTACTCCGGTGACAACTCGATGCGGGCGACGTCGTTGGTGGGGGACCGTGTCGCCCAGAGCGTGTTCTCCCAGAGGGTAATCCACGCCAGTTGATTTGGATCGTCCGTCGCCGGCACGGCGGCGACCACCTGATTCGTCGCGGGATCAAGCAGGAGCACACCGGTCGAACTCTGATGCCCAACCCACACGCCACGCACATCACTCGCCAGCGACCTCGGCAGGATGCCAACCGGAATGGCGGCCGCCAGCAGGTTGGTCGCAGGATCGATCCGCGCAATGTGGTTCGCAAACCGCAATGTGACCCAGACCCCGTGCTCGTTCGCCAGAACCTCGGACGCGGCCAGACCACTGTCCATCCCGGTGATCGGTGCGCCTGACCAGCTGACCGAGATCCGGGCCACCACCTCGTTCGTCGCGGGATCGATGCGGGTGACCGTGTCACCGACGTAGTTGGCCACCCAGACGCCGTCATGATCGACCGCGATGCCGGCTGCTGCGGGCACGTTCGGAATAGTCGCCACGACCGCGCCGGTCGTCGTGTCGATGCGCACGACGCTTGACATCGAGAAGAGCGACACCCACAGCGACGAGCCATCAACCGCGATCGAGGTCGCCTTCGCGTCGAGCGGAATGGTGGCGATGATCGTGTTGGTCTGGGGATCGATCTGGACCACCGCTTGCTCCTGGGGCTTGTTTACCCAGACGGAGGTCGCGTCGATCGCCAGATCGGGACTTGCCTGCCGTTCGAGCAGGAGATCGGGCGGGGCCGATGCAAGCGGTGTGGCGATCGGGATCGTCGCCACGACGGCATCGGTGGCTGGGTCGATGCGCGCGAGCGTGCCGTCCAGATCGTTGTAGACCCAGACCGCACCGTGACCAACGGCGATGGCCAGGGGGCTAACGCCAACCGAAACGGTCGCGCTGAGCTGGCCGGCAATTGGGAGATCGGCCGCAGGCGTGCCCATCACGATCGGCGTCGGGACGATTTCCGTCGCGGTCGGGCTCGGTAGCGGCGCTTCCGTCGGTGTGGCCGCCTGCGTTGCGGTCGGACTGGTTGCTTGCGCAATCGACGCGCTGGTTGGCGTCGCGACTGGCACGGTCACGGCTGTCGATTCAGTGGCAGAGCCGGACGGAGTTGTCATTGCGTTGCCAGCGTCATCGTCGTCAGCGCTCCCGCCGCAACCAACGAGCAACGTCACAACGATGGCGATCACGATCCCGCGCATCTCGTGCCTCCTACCCATGAGCCGGTGCGCAATCCGGCGTCCGCCCGGCGTGCACCGGGTCGGACGCGAACTGTTCGATCAGGGGTCCCGCGCGTCCAGAGCGCGGTCCGTCGCTACTTCAGGGATCCCACCGAGGACATCGTTCCGGTCAACGTCACTGCCTCAGGATCAGGGCTAACGCGCACAGCGTCCATGGTCATCGTCCCGCTCGCGCCGCTGAACCGGCCGGTCCCACCCGTCACCGTGTAGGTTCCCGTCCCAACGACATCCATCCCGTTGCCACAGGTTGCCCCGATTCCACTCATCGTGATCGTGTCGCCGTTGGCAGCGGTCAACGTCAGCGCGTCCGTAAACGAACGGATCGTGCCGTCTGGCACATCAGGACAGGGCACAAACGTGATGCTGATGACCAGGCTCCTGGTGATCTGGGTTCGTCCAAGGTGCGTCGCTTTCCCTGATCCCTGGGATGAGACGCAAAGAGTCAATGGCCCACAGAGGCTTCCAGTCCCGACGGTGGTGAACGTCCCGGTGAACGGAACCTGCTCTGCGGCACCAGCCGGGCGCGCCGAGCCGACGCCGAACGCTGCCGCCAGCAATGCGAGCAGAATCAACAGACGCAGCGGCGTGGCGCGCCTCAAGGTCGGGCCGGAACTGCCGGTGAACTCCAATGCCTGGAGCGTGTGTGACCCTGTGTGGATTGAGAGCGCAAGCATGACTGCCCCTCCTTGCTCTCTTCGTAAAGTTCTCGCAACTGAGTACGCATCCAACGTGCGACCTCGTACCACGTCTGACCACACGCAGCGCCCACATTTCACCCACGCAATCTCGATCATCGCGGTGCTATCATGGGGGCATGTCAACAACCTGAGGTGCTCAACGTCATCGCTGACCTTCGCCGGCGGAGATCTGCTCTGATGACTGAACAACAGCCGTCGTTCGGGGATTTGCTACGGCGCTTCCGCCTGGTGGTCGGTCTGACTCAGGAGGAACTGGCCGAGCGGGCGTCGCTCAGCGTGCGCGGTATCAGCGATCTGGAGCGAGGTATCAGACGTCCTCGTCTTCACACAGTTCGACAGCTTGCAGACACGCTTAACCTATCTACCGAGAATCGACAAGCATTCCTGTGCCGATCCCGTGGCCTGACTGAGGCGACGGCCGCGCAGCCACCTACCAGGCTTCCATCTGAGTTGACGCCGCTGATCGGTCGCGAGCGTGAGATTGACGCGATTCGGGATCTGCTCTGCCGGTCGGAGGTCCGCCTCGTCACCTTGACCGGGCCGGGCGGCGTCGGTAAGACGCGGCTGGCCCTCGCCGTTGCTACCGGTGTGACACCCAGCTTCCGCGACGGTGTCATCTTCGTCGGACTCCAGGCCATGACTAACCCGACGCTCGTTCCCACCGCGATCGCGACGACGCTTGGGGTTCCCGAGTCGAGCGTTCAGTCGCCTCATGACGAACTGGTGACATTCCTCCAGGAGCGGGAAACACTGCTCGTCCTCGACAACTTCGAGCAACTCCTGCCGGCCGCCTCATTCATCGGTTGCCTGCTGGCCAGTTGTCCGCTTCTCACGGTTCTGATCACCAGCAGTGCAGTGCTCCACGTGTCCGGCGAGCATGTCTATCAGGTACCACCCTTGGGGCTGCCCGATCCTCAGCGTCTCACGCCCGTCGAGCAGCTTGCAGATGTCGAGGCAGTCTGCCTCTTCGTCGAACGTGCCAGAGCCGCGCGCGCCGATTTCGCATTGACACCCACCAACGCCAACACGGTCGCGACCATCTGTACCGTGCTCGATGGTCTCCCGTTGGCAATCGAGCTGGCGGCAGCACGGGTTCGCATGCTCGCGCCAGGAGAGTTGCTGACCCAGCTTGAACATCGGCTGCCGATCCTGACCGGGGGACCCACCGATGCCCCGGCCCGCCAGCAGACGATGCGCGACGCGATCGCCTGGAGCTATGATCTGCTCCAGCCGGAAGAACAGCGTCTCTTCCATCAACTCGCGATCCTCGCCGGTGGCTGGACCCTGGAAGCGGCACAGGCGATCTGCGACCAGGATCTGGATGTCTCCGATGGCATGGCCACACTGATCGATCACAGCCTGATTCGCGTGCAAAACGGTCCCGACGGCACGACACGCTTTATGCTGCTCGAGACCGTACGCGAATACGGGCTGGAACGACTCGCAGTCAGCGGCCAGCAAGACGACCTTGCTGAGCGCCACGCGACATTCGTCACCAAACTCTTCGAACGGGCGGCTCGCGACTGGTGGGGGCCGGATGGGCTTGCCTGGCTCGACCGGCTCGATAGGGAGTTCGACAATGTTCGCGCAGCCTGGGACTGGCTCGAGCGGCGCGGTGATGCGTCCGTCTCCCTGAGCGCGCGGATGCTGCGCAGTCAGCGGAATGTCGGGAGGTTCTGGCGCGATAACGGACGGATCCGCGAGGGGCAGCAACGCCTTCAATCACTCCTCGCAATTGACGCGGTGCCACCCGGGGCCCGTGCGTCCGGACTGAACACCTTTGGTCTGCTGGCGACTGAACTCGACGACCTGGACGGCGCTCGCGCGCTACATCAGCAGGCGTTTGCGCTCGCACAGGTTGAAGACGACCATGCCGAGGAGGCTCTGGCCTTGTGGGGGTTGGCGCGCGCCGCAAGCTGGGACGGTGATGAGCGCACCGCCGTGTATTTCTATGACGAAGCACTCACAACCGCGCGGGCTGCCGGGGATCCATCGATTCTGTATGTGATCCTGCTCAACCTCGGCTGCAGTTGGTTCGATCTCGGAGAGACCGACCGGGCAACAGAATTGACGACAGAGGCGCTGCAGATGGCGCGGGACGCAGGCAGTGCGTGGGGAGTTGCCCGTGCTCTACGGAATCTAGCATTCATGGCCCTGCACGCACGAGGCGACATCGCGGTGGCGAGCGAGTTGCAGCGACAAGGGCTCGCACTGTTCGCAGGGTACCCCGGCCAGCGCCGATCACGCTTCATCGTCGAGGCGCTTGAGGAGTTCGCCACGCTCGCACTCGCCGAACGAGCAGGCGCACGCGCTGTCAGGCTCCTCGGTGCCGCGGAAACGACCCGCGAGGCGATCGGCCTCCCCATGATGGCGTCCTTTCGCGCGCATTACGCGCAATCGTTGGCCGAAGCACGCCTGCTTCTGGGCGACGAGCAGTGGGAGCGAGTCTGGGACGCAGGTCGCCAAATGTCGGCTGAGCAGGCGATCGCCTATGCACTCGACCCGTCCCTCTTCGAGGGAAACGACAACAACATCAGCGGAAACAACGGCATTCGGCATGGCGCTGTACTTCCGCCGCGACAGAGAGACGCTGGCAATCATGCCAACGGACAACCTCCGACACCGGCCCACAGTCTGACACGGCGTGAGGTCGAGGTGCTGCGCCTCGTCTCCGCCGGACTGACCGACCTCGAAATCGGCGTGCGACTCGCAATCTCGCGTCGCACGGCTTCCAACCACGTGTCATCCATCCTTGCCAAGCTCGGAGTCCCCTCCCGCGGGGCCGCCGCCGAAAGAGCAAAGCGCCTCAGTCTAGTGCCGTTTGCGAGCGACCTGGAGACCGCTGATCTGACGTGGTTGGCAAAATAGGTATACCCTACTCACGCTTCCGATTCGGTCGCCAACTCGGGAACCTTTCCCGACCTGATCGCCGCCATCGCGAGTCAGGATGTCAACATGTGGGCCGCCCGCAACGACGTCGCGCTGGCACGTTCTGGCTGATCAAAGATGCGACCCCGCTCGGAGTGATCGAGCGGGGTCGTTCTGGTCGGTGGTGATACCTCAGGTGATGCGCGCCCTACGGCAGGGAGTCCATCTGTGCTTCCTTACGCTCGTAGTAGCGGCGCATCGTATTCTTCCAGCTGGTCGGCGCGGAACTCAGTTCCGCTCGCAGCTGTTCGTCCGTTGCTTGCCGGACTTCCTTGTGCGCGTAAAAGCGCTGAATCTGCTGCAGCGCGACTTGTGTCGCCAGTGTCGATGCCTGCAGTTCGAGCGCCTCCTGCCGTGCTTCCTTGCGGGTAGCGACCTGAGCCGTCTCAGTGCCCAGATCCGCCTGCACCGATGGAGCGCTCGACGCGCCATCGCGCTGACCTGGAAGATCGCCAGTGATGCCCAGTGTCGTGACTGCCGTCAGGGCACTGACCGCGAGAGTCCATGCCAGGGCCACGCTCACGATCTGTGTCAGAGTGAACTGCTTCGTCCACGGTGTATGGGAGGCTTGCATTGCCGTACTCCTTCTTGCGGCTGATGTCGTTGCCGCTTGCTTTCGACGCGAGCCGGCACCCATTGCCGGCCTGGCGGCATCGACGATCGAGTCATGTGTCGAAATCGATGCGGTCGGGGTTAACCGGGCTGACGGGTACGCATCTCTACTGCGCCGGTTCGATACGCACCACTTCGTTGAGATCGGAGTGTGTCGCCAGATTGATCCGTTCAGTTCGGCAATCCACCAACTGATCCCGGGCACGGTATCGATGAATCGACTGAGCGCGTTCGTGGCTGGGTCGATCGTCAGCAGCCCATTGGTATTGCCCTCGCCCAGCCAGCCGTTGACCCAGACCTTGCCAGCTGCTACCAGGATGAACCGGGTTTCTCTCAGACCAGTGTCGATCTCCGCCGACACGGAATTGGTTGACGGGTCGATGCGCCAGACCGCTCCGGAACTGCGGTCGGTTGCCCCAGACGGCCTCGGCGCCGGTTGCGATGAATTCCACGCGTCCGGGTACAGCGATGGTTTCGACGATGCTGTGGCTCGTCACGTCGACGCGCATGATGCTGGCGTTGCTGCCCTCGTCCGAAGCGACCCAGAGTGACCCGAACCCTGCCGTGATGCCGCGCGCCCCAGCCACATTGATGGTCGCCACGACCGAACCAGTGTCGGAGTCGAGATGCAGGAGTCGCCCGCTGTAGTAGTCTGATATCCAGATGCCGGTCGAATCCACGAACAACCCGCTCACCGAAAATCCTTCGGAACCATCGGTGGCGATCAGCGGAATGGTCTGGACGACTTGATTGGTTGCCGGATCGATCCGAACGAATGGCTTCTCAGCGACGATGCTGCTCGCCCAGACCTGGTCCTCGTACGACGCGATGAAGAAGGGATTCCCGCCGTGGATGAACGGTTCGGTGATCTCGATCGTCGCGACGACTTCGTTAGTGGTTGGGTCGATACGGGAGACTGCACCGTCCGCGGAGTTCCCCACCCAGAGCGCGCCGTCGGTCGTCGCCAACCCAACTGGAAGACCACCAACCCCTCCTAATCCATTACCGACCTTGATGGCGGCGACGACCTCGCCGGGCGATGGCAGGCTGGCGTTGGCGGTGGCGCTGGCGGCCGCGCCCTCAGCGGTTGCCGTCAGCGCCTGCTGGGCCACCTGCCGCGACGCCTGTCGTGTCGCGGTAGTATCGACGGTCGGGATAGTCGGTGATGTCTGGACCTCCACGGTCGGAGTGACGAGCGTTGTTGGCGTCGCCTCGGGTGGTGCCTCGCCGGGCACGTCACTCGTGTCGTCGCGCAGCGCGAGCACGAGCAATGCTCCGATGAGACCAAACACGATGATCGCGGCCGTGAGCTTGAGGACTTCGCGGAACCAACGACGCTCCTGGATGGGTATGGGAGCATCAACCGATGCTCCTTCAGGTAATCGAATGGGTGTATCACTATCGTGGTCCGCCAGCGTCGGCGGGGCTACGCGACGTCGCGTGTCGAGCGATGGTCGTGTCCAGTCGTCCCGCCCTGCGTTCCCAGGTCGAGCCGCGACGCTCGGCCAGCGCCCGGTAGACGGCGGCGCGCAGATCGTGGTCGTCGGCGAATCTGACGACGGGCAAGGTTGTGGAGGTTGCGGCCGGCGGGATTGGTTGGGATGAACTGCACGTTGTTCATCGTGGCGCCTCCTGCTCCATGTGACGGCGTCTGCGACCGGCGGCGTTGCCAGTTCAGGACGGCTCGACGATTGGCCTTCCGTTGGATCTGGGCTGCCGAGAACCGCCGTAGCCGAGCCAGGCACCGTTGACCCGGGACTTGACTGTCCCCGGGGATACGCCGAGCCGCTGGGCGGTCTCGGCCTCGGGCAGTTCCAGAAAGTAGCGCAGGACAACTGCGGCGCGCTGGGCAGGGGGCAGGCTCTCGAGCGCCTGCCAGACCTCGTCGCGCGTCTCAGCGCCCAGGATGCGTTCTTCCGGACCTGGCCGGGTCGGGAAGGGTGGCCGCGCTCCGCGCCGCTGACAGCTTCGTCAGCGGTGTCGCGGGGCATCGCCGTTGCGCACTCGAACCGTCCGCGACGGCTGCGGCCGTCGTGGCGCTGTTGACGACGCTGCGCAGGAACCACGGGCCGAACGGGCGCGTGTCGTCGAATTGTTCGATCCGCTCGTACGCGCGGATGAAGGCGGACTGCACGATGTCCTCGGCCAACGGCAGGTCATGGGTGATCAGGTGGGCCGCGCGCAGCGCGCGTACCTGGTAGGCACGCATGAGCGTATCCAGTCCGCGGATGTCACCACGCTGCATCTGGCTGATGGCTGTGCGCTCGTCCAGCGCCATCGCATCCACCTACCGCTTCCACTGATTCCTGTTGCAGTTGCCTCTCTGTCTGTACTACTGGCGAGGGGCGGTGCCGGTTCGGTCTCAGGCGATGATGTAAGTTGATCAATGCGCAACCATCAGTTGGGGAATATGCTATATAAGATATCCTGACCGGTAGGAGTGGTAGTAACAGCCATAGTATCAAGGAAACATTTACTTACCGTCTGAGCGACTTCTCGCGCCTCGTTAATGTCGGGAGATCGCCAACCTTCGGAACAGGTACCGGTCGCCGGGACGTGGGAGGTCATGGCTCCAAGGCGACGGGAAACGTATCGCATGTGCCGGTGGCTCGGTTGGTCGCGTGGGGTGGCCGTAATCACGTCGCCATGGCGCGTTCCGGCTGATGCCAGGGAGTATTCCGTAGAGTCTATGGTCCCTGACGTACGCCGTTAGTGTGCCGCGCATTGGTGCGAGCATCGATGCTGGCAGCATTGACGGACTTAGAGGATGGCTTGTGCTTCCCTATGCCAAGTGGCTCTCTTCGGCACCTGTCAGGCGTGGTAGGGTGGTGGTTGGCACGTCAGTGATGGATCCCGTCGAGGAGAACGACGCCCGATGTACATTCCAGCTTCCTTCGATGAAACTCGCGTCGAGGTCATGCACCAACTCATCGCCGATCATCCGCTCGGCACGTTGATCACCGTCGGCCAGATGGACTGGCTGCCAACCACATCCCATTCCTCCTGGATCCCCGGTCAGGTGCGCACGGCACGCTGATCGGCCACGTCGCCCGTAACAACGATCGTCTGGCGGGTGCGCGACGTCAGCCCCGAGGCGCTGATCGTCTTCCAGTCGGTCGATGGGTACATCTCGCCCAACTGGTACGCCAGCAAGCACGACACGCACCAGGTGGTGCCGACCTGGAACTACGCCGTCGTCCACGCCTACGGCCCGCTGGTGGTCCACGAGGACCCGAAATGGCTGCGGGGTGTCGTCGGTCGGCTGACCAAGCACTTCGAGGCGGACCAGCCAATCCCGTGGAAGATGGCCGACGCTCCGCCTGCGTACATCGCCAGCGAATTCGACCAGATCGTCGGCATTGAGATTCCTGTCAGCCGCCTGGTTGGCAAGTGGAAGACCAGCCAGAATCGCCTGCCTGTCGATCGTGAGGGCGTCATCGCCGGTCTGCGAGAGCGTGACCAGCCAGAGGATGCGGCGATGGCGGAACTGGTGCGAGCAACACTGGCGCGATCGTAGGGCTGACAGTATTTCCAGAACGCGGTCATCTCCCGAGATGCTGGATCTCATCAAGCCCCGTTGACAGTCAGGGCGCGGGTACTCGATACTGCGCCGGCCAAACGCAACGGATCGAGCAGTCTCCGCGAGGGTGGACGGGAAGAGGTGGGAAGTGGTCGTCACGATTCCCGACGAGTCTGTGAGCAGTGAGCGCAAGCAGCACACGACGCGCATCACGCAGTACTGGCACCCGATCGCGACGGTCGAGGAGATCACCGACGCGCCGCAGCGCTTCGTGCTGCTGGGACGCCCGCTGGTCGCCTTCCGTGATGCGGAGGGCATCTCGTGCTGAACGACCTCTGCATCCACCGCGGGGCGCCGCTGTCGCAGGGCTGGATCGAGAACGGCAACATCACCTGCCCGTTCCACGGCTGGCAGTACGACCGCGACGGCGTCTGTACCCGCATCCCGGCCCTTACGGATGGCGCGCCGATCCCGCGTGCCGCGCGCATCCCAGCCTTCCACGTTGCCGAGCAATACGGCATCGTCTGGGTCGCCTGGAGGAGCCGGTTGCGCCGATCCCG
Source organism: uncultured Chloroflexia bacterium (assembly GCA_963763325.1). Lineage (GTDB taxonomy): Bacteria > Chloroflexota > Chloroflexia > Thermomicrobiales > CFX8 > JBBECJ01. Next base: position 373,911 of record CAVXOL010000001.1, on the reverse strand, counting down.
TCGTACCCGAACCACGAGGACACCGATCCGGACTTTCAGCGCTTTTTCATCGCCAGGCTGGTCTGGCAGACCTCGGCCGGCCGGGCGGTCGAGAACTCCGTCGATATCTCGCACTTTCCCTATGTCCACCCGCACATCCTCGGCGATCCCGAGCATCCTCAAGTGCCGCAGTACGAGGTCCATGACTACGACGAGGGCGTCTGGTACCGCACACCCCGCGAAGGGTATCGTGCCGGACGGGCAGGAGCGACCCGAGCGGCTTCACCGAGTATCGCCACGCCTTTCCGTTCTCGATGTTTCTCACCAATCACAACGAAGACGAGCAGCGCACCTCGGTGCTCGGCGTGTTCTACTCGCCGACCGGCCCGAAGGAGACGACCGCGTTCCGTGTCGTCTACCGCAACTTCCAGCCAACCGCCGATCGCGAGGACGAAGTGATGGGCATCATGCGCGTCCTCGACCAGGATCGGGACATCCTGGAGAAGATCCGGCCGGAGGAGATCCCCGTCTCGCTGCGCGACGAGCTGCACATCAAGGCCCCGGACGCCGCCTCGATCGCCTTTCGCAAGTGGATCGAGACGGTCGACATGCTCGATCTCGCCCCGGTCTAGCCTGAACCAGATGTCGCCGACCGTGATTCCATTGACCGCTCTACCGCCGTCCTGCTACCGTTTCAAGAACGACATTCCGCATACCAGAATGCGATTTCGGGAAATCGAGAGGGCAACGATGAGCGACACGACGGCGACCGTCGATGAGTTGATGACCGGCCAGCGAGTATCTCGAGAGCCTGCGCGACGGGCGCGAGGTCTGGCTGCATGGCGAGAAGGTCAAGGATGTCACGACCCACCCGGCCTTCCGCAACTCGGCGCGCTCGGTCGCGCGGCTCTACGACTCGTTGCACGACCCGGAGCATGCGCGATCTGCTGACGACGGTCGACGACTTCGGCATCCGCACCCACAAGTTCTTCAAGCCGAGCAAGACGGCGCAGGAGCTGGTCGAGGCGCGCGAGGCGATCGCGGCCTGGGCGCGGATGAGCTACGGCTTCATGGGGCGCACGCCCGACTACAAGGCCGCCTTCATGGCCAGCCTCGGCCGCCTACCCGGAGTTCTACGCGCCGTACGGCGAGAACGCGCTGGCCTGGTACAAGCGCTTCGCCTCGCGGGGCCTCTTCCTCAACCACGTGCTGGTCAACCCGCCGGTCGATCGCAAGAAGCCGGTCCACGAGGTCGCCGATGTCTTCATCCACGTCGTCAAGGAGACGCGACGCCGGCATCCGATCGTCAGCGGCGCGAAGATGCTGGCGACCGGCTCGGCGCTGACGCACGCGACCTTCGTGGCGCAGAACTCGTCGGCGCAACCTGGAGAAGGGCAAGGCCGAGGACTTCGCGCTCGTCTTCATCGCGCCGATGTCGATACGCCCGGGACGAAGCTGATCTGCCGCACCTCGTACGAGGCCAGGCCGCGCGCAGCCCGTTCGACAACCCGCTCTCGGCCGCTTCGACGAGAACGACGCCGTCCTGGTCTTCGACAACGCGTTGATCCCCTGGGAGAACGTGCTGGTCTACCGCGACACCGAGCGGGCCAACTCGTTCTACCGCGACTCCGGCTTCTTCTCAGCGCTACAACCTGCAGGCCGGCGACCCGCCTCGGCGTCAAGCTCGACTTCATGGCCGGCCTCTTCGCCAAGGGGATCGCCGCCAACGGCACCGACGAGTTCCGCGGCGTGCAGGTCGCGCTCGGCGACATCCTGGCCTGGCGCAACCTGATCTGGGCGCTGACGACGGCGATGGCGCTCGACCCGCAGCCCGGCCCCGGCGACAGCGTCATCCCGAAGCTGGAGAACGCCGCCGCCCTGCCGCGTCTTCGCGCACCGAGTGCTGGGGCAGCATCCGGACGACCTTCGAGACGATCCTCGGCGGCGCGCCGCTCGTCATCCCGTCGAGCTACAAGGATCTGCTGAACGCCGAACTTGCGCCCGCTGATCGACCAGTACTACCGCGGCTCCGACAGCTCGGCCCACGACCGGATCAAGCTCTTCAAGCTGATCTGGGACGCGATCGGCAGCGAGTTCGGCGGGCGGCACGCGCTCTACGAGCGCAACTACTCCGGCAACAACGAGCAGATCCGGCTCGACGTCCTCAACTTCGCCCGCGGCCGGGGCCACCTCGCCAACAGCCTCGCCATGGTCGACCAGTGCATGGCGGAATACGACCTGAACGGCTGGACCGGCGATACGTGGGTATGGGAGCGAGGGATGTAGGGATGAGGATTTCAGGGACGATCTGCTATCCTCATATCACGCATTGAGTGACCTGGGACGAACGGTGAGTGGCGCGCAGGCCACGCCTCTATGTCCCTACATCCCTACTCCCTGGTGAGGAGGCTCCATGCCCATTCCTGAGGGAACCGGCCCGATCCCGAAGATGCTGACGCGCGAGAAGGTGCTGGACACGATTCGTCACTGGATCGTCACCGGAACGCTTGCGCCAGGCGAGGACATCCGCGATGGTGAACTGGCCGAAGCGCTGGGTGTCAGCCGCTCGCCGGTACGGGTCGCGCTGGTTGAGCTGCAGCGCGAGGGGCTGGTCAACCGGGCATCGAATGGCCACGTCAGTGTCACGACTCTCTCGGCCGATGACCTCGAGAAGATGGTTCCGGTCTGGATGGAACTGGAGGTACTGGCGGCCCGGCAGGCGACCGAGCGTGTCGCCAGTGGACTGGGTCTGGCAAGGATTGAAGCGGCCAATGCCGACTTCTCGGCCGTCGCCGATCGAGCACAGGCCGGTTCCGACCGGGCCGAACTGATACAGGTCCAGGCGGCCAACGATCGCTTCCACGAGTCGATTCTGGATGCCGCCGACAACCGCTTTCTGACGGTGCCGCTCTCGGCCATGCGCGCCCATAACCGGCGCTACGAGAATGTCTACTTCGCGGGATTCCCGCAACTGGCCCGCCTCTCGGCCGATGACCACGAAGACATCGTCACCTCGATCCGTTCCCACGACCCCGATGCCGCAGCCGCCAGCATGCGCCACCACATCGAACGCGCCTGGCTGCTGGTCGACTATCTGCGCGGTGACCGGGGATAGGCTCAACGAACAGGACAAATGCCGGGAGTACGTTGACAGGTGTGCTTCGGGCTGGAACCAGTGAGACCCCCGAGGGGTTCGCCCGGGGGCCTCATGGTGTGAGGTTAGGAGTAAGCAGGTTGGTTTGACGACGTCGCGGTAACAGTTCGTATCCGATATATCGACTTCGCCGCTCGCCAATGTTACCGTTCACATTCCCCGCCTGTCAATGAACGTTGCCCTGCGAATCTCTGGCGAGACAGATGCGCTGTCTCGCAACTGCCTGATCACTGAACGCTACAATAGGAGTGCTAGCACGCGACGTTGAATCGAGGGAACGATGGCAGCACGACAGCCCACAACATTGATGACCGCCGAGGATCTGCTGGCGTTGCCTGATGATGGCTCTACATACGAACTATTCGAGGGGGAGCTGCGACAGATGCCACCGACCTCTGGCGAGCATAGTCGGGTCGAGCTCTATATCGCCTTCTGGCTGATGCACTTCGTCTATCGCCATCGTCTTGGGAAGGTCTACGGCTCTGATGCTGGGTTTCGCCTGAAGCGCTCGCCAGACACGGTCCTTTGCCCTGACACGTCATTCGTCCGCAAAGAACGTGCACCTCAGGATGACCGGTTGGGCATCATGGAACTCGCTCCTGATCTGGCAGTCGAAGTTGTCTCCCCGTCCAACACGATCAACGAGATGGATGACAAGGTCGCAGCATATCTCGACGCCGGGACATCGCTCGTCTGGGTCGTTCGCCCACGCCGCCGTCAGGTCACGGTCTACACGCCGGATCACCCAATCCGCATTCTCAGTGAGAATGACGTGCTGGATGGAGGCGACATTCTTCCCGGCTTCAGCTTGCCGGTCATGGATGTCTTCCGGGATCCGGATCTCTCCGGTTAGCTGGCATCACCGAACCGTGGAACACATGCGAATCGAGGAGGCCATGGCAGCCGTACGACAAACGACAACCGTGATGACCGCCGAGGACCTGCTGGCGTTGCCGGATGACGACAAGCAGTATGAGCTTGTTGAAGGAGTACTGATCGAGATGTCTCCGTCGAGCCGGCATCATTCCCGCGATGGTCTACGAATCGCGACCCGGCTCAACGGCTTTGTTGAAGATCATGATCTTGGCGAGGTCCACGGTGCGGACGGTGGCTTCATCCTCAGACGAAATCCTGACACGGTTCGCTCTCCGGACGCGGCATTCGTCCGCAAGGAGCGACTGGTAGAAGTCGATGACGAAGGATATCTACCACTGGCTCCTGACCTGGCCGTCGAAGTTGTTTCCCGTCCAACACCGTCAACGAGATGTCGCGCAAGGTTCAGGAGTATCTTGGGGCCGGGACATTGATGGTCTGGGTCGTTGAGCCATTGCGCCGGCAGGTGGCCGTCCACACCCAGGAGCCGGTCGTACGGATCTACCGCGATGGCGACATGCTCAACGGTGGCGATGTCCTGCCCGGCTTCGAAATATCCGTGACGTACATCTTCGATGGACCGCCCGCGACGCGCTGAGCCGCTGTCTCATGCCGTCTTCGTGCGCAGGTCGCGCAGGTGGCGGGCGAACTGGAAGCGGTTCTCCAGCAGCGGCAGGTCGGTCACGAACCCCTTCGGGCCGGTCGCCTCGACCTTGGCGACGATCGTCGTCAGACTCGTCGGCTTCCAGCGCCTCGTCGAAGGCGGCGATGAAGTCGTCGCACTCGCGAACCGTGATCGTCCGGGGGACGCCGGCAGCCCGCGCGATCCCCTCAATGTCGGAGCCAGTCGAGGTCGCGGTCGGGAATCCGCCGACCGAGAGCAGGCTCTCGTTGTCGAAGACGACATGGACGAGGTTCTTTGGCCGGTAGCGGGCCAGTGTCGTCAACCCGCCGAGGTTCATCAGAATCGAGCCGTCGCCGTCGAAGACGACCACCTGCAGCTCCGGTCGCCCCAAGGCGATCCCCAGCCCCATCGACGAGGCCAGCCCCATCGCGTGCTGGAGATAGAAGAAGTTGGGCCGGTGGCCGATCTCCTGCAGCTCGGCTGCAACAGCCCCCATGATCGTGACGACGGCAACTCCCTCGCGGTCGATCTTCGGGTAGATCGATCTCAGGCACTCGACACGCAACATGGCTGGATCCTCCTTGAGCGGCACATTTCGTCTCTCATCGAGTATCGCATGACTGTGAGTTACTCAGTCATCGCGAGCAGCGCCTGGGCCGCCCGCGCTCGCTCATCGTTCCCGGACCGAGCGTAGCGCAGGCTGCCGTCCCGGCTCCGATACGCCTCGCCAACTGGTACGAAGCCTGCCTTAAGGATGCCGCTGGCCGAAGCGTCGTTGCCGAAATTGTGTCCGATCCAGAAGCGTTCGGCGTCGGCTTCCTGCCGTAGCATCGCCTGGATGATGGTTGGATAGATGCCCTGCCCACGCCAGTCCGGCAGCGTTACGAAGCCCCACAGGTAGCGTTCGTTCGGCGCGATCTCGCATTTCGACGCCCAGCTCACCGATTGAGGCCGTCGCCGTCGCCGCCCAGCCGTAGGCGACGATCTCAGCTCTCATCCGAGCGAGATAGAGGCAATGCCCCTGCTCACGTAGGTCCGCAGCCTCGGCGGGATCGAGCGTCTCGACCGCCGGTGTCGGCAACTCGTCGTCCAGCCGTTCGGTCTTGAGACCATCTGGCGTCTCAATCGCCGGGAGCGGATCACCCCTCCACCAGCCGTAGAAGATGCCGAACGTCTCTCGCTCAGCCGCTTCCGTCATCTACCAGCGGCCCCAGTGGATGACTTCGTCGGCCGGGCGTCGTTGACCTCGGCGGGCCGGTTGGCCGTCGGTGGCCGGATAGCCGAGGGCGATTGCGCCGATCGGGTCGAAGCCGTCAGGCACGCCGAACGCCTCACGCAGCGGTTGTGGATCGCGGATGCTGAAGAAGATCGCACCCAGCTCGGCATCGACGACCGAGAGCAGCATCGTCAGCGAGGCATACGCCGTATCAACGTACCAGTGCGGAATTCGCCACCTCGCCTCGTAGTTCGGCGGGAACCCCTTGTCCGGCTGAGCGTAGCGATCCAGGTACGCTTGCTTGTTGGCGAACGGAATGATGATCGCCGGCGCGGTGTGCATCGACGGCGAGCCGGTTGCCTCCTCCTGTCCGGGCCGGTTCGTTACCTCCCAGAAGGTCGCCCGGTCTTCCGGCGTCTCGAGGACGAGGAAGCCCCACCCCTGACTGTGTCCCGCCGACGGCGCCCGCGTCCCATTCTTGACGATCCTCTCCAGCACCTCGCGCGGGACTGCCCGCTCCGGATCGAACTGCCGGTACATCCGTCGCTTGCGAATGACATCCTGAAATTCCATCAAGTCTCCTTGTAGCTATCAGCCATCGGCCATCAGACGTCAGCCTGTTCGTGGCATCTTCACATGAGCATGTCCGCCTGTCACTCAGTTCCCGACGGTTTTCCTTCGCCGACCTGAGGACGTGCGTCGACAGGAATGACCCGTTCGACACATTCGAACAGGCTGACAGGCTGACAGGCTGACCGCTGATGGCTGATAGCTGACAGCGTATCATTCCACCATGCAGAATGAGATTCCCGGCCAGAAGCCGGCCTACCCAATCGAATCGGTCGACAGAGCGCTGGCTCTGCTCCTCTTGCTGCGCGAGCGCCGGGTCTTGACCGTGTCTGAAGCCAGTCGTGAGCTGGGAGTGGCGGCGTCGACCGCACACCGGCTGCTGGCGATGCTGCACTACCGGGGCTTCGTCGCGCAGGATCCGGCCAGCGAAGGCCTACACGCTTGGGCCGGTCCTGACCGAACTGGGGCTGGCGGCTGTCCGCGGAATGGACATCCGCGCTCAGGCTCGGCCGGTCATGGAGCGGCTGGTCGCTGAAGTCGGTGAGACCGTTCATCTCGGCGTCCTGCGCGGAACCGAGGTCCTCTTTCTGGAGAGCGTCGAGAGCGCGCGTGCATTGCGGGTTGCCGATCGGACCGGGATGACGCTCCCGGCCCACGCCTCCGCCGTCGGGAAGGCGCTGCTGGCCAGCCTTCCGGTCGAGCAGCTTCAGATTCTCTATCCCGACGCCGATCTACCCTCCTACCGCCCGAACACGATCACCCGCCGCGACGATCTGGAGCGGGCGCTGGCCGTCGTCCGCGAGCGTGGCTACGCGACCAATGCTGACGAGAGTGAAGCTGGCGTTTCCGGCGTTGCTGCCCCGGTCCGTGACAGTACCGGCCGCGTCCGCGCCGCCCTGACTGTCTCCGCTCCGACCTCGCGGCTGACCGACGAACAGATCGCCGTCATCGCCCCGGCGACGATCAACGCGGCAGCGGAGCTTGGTTCTCGCTTTGGGTAAGACCTGTCTCTCTGTCAACCTTGACTGATACGCAGCCACCCCTGATACTGCCGCCACGTTCCAGGACGAGGCATCAGCGGTGAAAGGACAGGTGATATGACGGTGGCTCCGGTTATCGTGCGACAGGATGAAGGTGAGGCGCTCTGGTTCTTCGGCATGCTGGTGCTGACGAGAGTCTCTGGCGAATCGTCGGGCGGCCAGTTCTCGTTGACCGAGCAGCTCGCCCCGCGTGGAATCGCGACGCCCTTTCACCGGCAGATCGATGACCCGGAGACGTTTTACATGCTCGACGGTGAACTGACCTTCTACCTGTCGGACCAGGAGCCACGCATCGCCCGCGCTGGTGACACCATCTTCGTTCCAGCCGGCGAGGCACACGCTTTTGTCGTGACCTCCGAGACCGCTCGCTTTCTGAACCTGACGACGCAGAACCACGAGGCGTTCTTTCGCGCCGTTGGCGATCCTGCCGAGGCCCGTGAGCTGCCGCCGATGAGCCCTCCAGATATGCCACGGGTGATGGCTGCCGCCGGGCAGTATGGTGTCGAGATTCTCGGACCGCCGCCTGGTGGCGTTCACGCACCTCACTGACGGCGTAGCCGCTTCGGCACTCCTGTTTCCTGTTCTCCCTCGCCGTAGTACCCTGTCGCGTCGATGGCCGAGGGGTACAGATGAGGAGTGAAGTGTGGGCATGAGCGAGTTGCGGCAAGTCGTCGAGGATGCGATGGAGGAACTGGGTGTTCCCGGCGTCGCGGTTGGGGTCATCCACGATGGCAAGGAGGAGATAGCCGGATTCGGGGTCACGAACGTCAACCATCCGCTTGAGGTGACGACCGATACGCTCTTCCAGATTGGCTCGATCTCGAAGACGTTCCTCGGGACGCTGGTCATGCGGTTGGTTGAGCAGGGCAGGCTGGCGCTCGACACGTCCGTCTCCGAGTACATCCCCGACTTCACGATGCAGGACATGGATGCCGCCAGCCGCGTCACGATGAGGCACTTGCTGAATCACAGCGCCGGCTGGACCGGTGACTACTTCGACGACACCGGCACCGGCGACGACGCCATCGACAAGATGGTGCGCCAGATGGCGACGATCCCGCAGTTGACGCCACTCGGCGAGTTGTTCTCCTACAACAACGCCGGCTTCTACGTCGCAGGCCGCGTGATCGAGATCGTGACCGGCCAGACCTTCGAGGCGGCCATGCAGGAACTCGTCCTCGATCCGCTCGGGATGGAGATGACCTTCTTCTTCCCCGACGACGTCATGACGCACCGTTTCGCGGTCGGCCACGGCGGCAAGGGCGACGACATCAAGGTGCTGCGGCCGTGGGCGCTGGCGCGCTGCGCCAACCCGGCCGGTGGCCTCTCCTCGACCGTCAACGACATGCTCAAGTACGCGCGCTTCCAGCTCGGCGAGGAGCCGCAGATCCTCTCGGCCGAGTCGGTCCAGACGATGCGGACGCCGAGCATGCCGATCGACACCTTCGGCAACCACGTCGGCGTCACCTGGATGCTGCGCAACATCGGCGATGTCCGCATCATCACCCACTCCGGCGGCACGAACGGCCAGATCTCGCTCTTCCTGACCGTTCCGGAGCGTGGCTTCGGGATGGTGATCCTGACCAACAACGGCTCCGGCGGCCAGCTCACGATGCAGGTCATGAAGTGGGCGCTCAAGCACTACCTCGGCGCCGAAGACCCGCAGCCGGAGCATCAGGCGCGGACGCCGGATCAACTCCATGAGTATGCCGGCACGTACCAGGCCGCGCTGTCGAAGATGGAACTGTCAGTCGAGGACGGCACCCTCAAGGCGCAGATGATCCCAATGGGCGGCTTCCCGAAGGCCGATTCTCCCGCTGGCCCGACGCCGCCGCCGGTCCGCGTCGCCTTCTGTGGCGAGGACCAACTCATCGTCCTCGACCCACCCTTCACCGACACCCGCGCCGACATCCTGCGCGACGCCTCCGGCCAGATCGCCTGGCTCCGCTTCGGCAGCCGGCTCGCGAAACGCCAGTAGCTCGGGAATCAGGACTCGTGGCCGGGGGTAATGCTCCCGGCCACGAGTCCTGATAGGTCGCTCCCCCTTGCCGATCCTCGAACGTCTCCATCACCCTGAGATGGACTGATCATCGCTATCAAGGATCAACACTACTTCCTCGGGCTGTGATTCAGGACGAATGGGACATGCACCGGATCAGCGGCGGCAGGCAGATTTGGAGCACCATCAGGCTCGGACATTGCAGGACAGGGCGTGCAAGAGGATGGCGACTTTCTGACGACAACGCTTGGTGCGTCAGTTGGTATTGACGGGCATGTCATGGCCTCCGTCAGCAGCGACCACCGCGGCATCCTCGGCATCGTCCCGATCTGCTTTCTCGCGATGCCCGCAGTTGCCCTGGGGCTGGTCAACGCATTCGTACCGGACACCGAGTAGGTCAAGTTGTGACGAAGCCTCCGGAAAGATACGAGTGGAGCCCACTCGACGACCGGACATCGCGCTGGCTTGGAGCCATTGCGATGCTGGTGGTCCTCCATCTTGTCTGGATGATCTTCATTGCATGGTACGTTCAGCTTGAAGAGCGGGGATTCCTGATCGGTGGTTGCTATGCGGAGTCCGATTCCGCAGATCACGGCGGATGGCTCAGCTTCTCAAGCGGGCCGTGTCCTCCGGGCCGGCCCTATGCGAATGTCTTGCAGTGGGTCGTTCCCATCATTGGATTTCTGGTCAGCTCACTCCTGCCACTAATCGTCTTCAGAATACCGATGGATGAGTTCTCGGAGGAGAGTGAGCGAAACCTCAACTCATGGCTCATTCTCTGCATCGTCGTCCCTATTGTGTTGGGCGTGGTCGTGATCGGCTGGACCGTTGGTTGATGCCGTGTCGCCAACTGGTCAATACTGACCACACCCCTTCTCCTCCGCCACATTCGAAATGAGAACTTTCGACGATGGCAGATACCCATGCATACCTCAGACTGAGACCGTCACACATTGGGGTGTGACGTTGGTCCAGCCAATGGAGGTATGGATGCAGGTCAAGGAACCATCGACGATCGAGCGCACAATCGCAGTCGACTTCGAGTCGCGCTTGCACGGAACCGTCATTCTCCCCGGCGATTTGGAGTACGACACCGCCCGCCGTGTCTGGAACGGGATGATCGACAAGTACCCGGCGATGATTGTGCGCTGTGCGAGCGTTGCCGATGTGGTCGCCAGCGTCAACTTCGCCCGTGAGCAGGGGCTGCTCGTCTCTGTCCGCGGCGGCGGTCACAACGTCGCCGGTCACGCGACCAACGACGGCGGCATCGTCATCGACCTTGCCGGGCTGAAGGAGATAACGGTTGATCCCGAGGCGCGCGTCGTCCGGGCCGGGGGCGGCGTCACGCTCGGCGAGCTGGACGCCGCGACGCAGGAACACGGCCTTGCGACGCCAAGCGGCGTCTTCACCCGGACTGGTGTCGGCGGCCTGACGCTCGGCGGCGGCTTCGGCTGGCTCAGCCATCCCTTCGGCCTCGCCTGCGACAACCTGATCGGCGCCGAGGTCGTGCTGGCCGACGGCTCGGTCGTCCGCGCCAGCGAGACCGAGAACCCCGAGCTTCTCTGGGGTCTACGTGGCGGCGGCGGCAACTTCGGGATCGTCACATGCGTTCGAGTTCCGGCTCCATCCGGTCGGGCCGGAGGTCTACATGACCTTCGTGCTCCACAACGGCGAGGGCGACAAGATGGCGCGTGTCATCCGCGCCTGGCGCGACTACTGCGCGACCGCGCCCGACGAGGTCAGCTCGCTGCTGGCGCTTCGGCATCGTCCCGCCTGCCCACCATTTCCCAGCTGAGATCCAGGGCAAGCCGATGGTGATCATCGGCGCGCTCCACTCCGGTTCCCCCGAGGCGGGACGGCACGAACTCCAGCCACTCAGCGACATCGACGTGCCACTGATCGACTTCTCCGGCGCGATGCCGTTCCTCGAAGCGCAGAAGATGTTCGACGAGGACTATCCCGACGGCATGCGCTACTACTGGAAGTCGCTCAACCTGAAACGGCTCGACGACGATGTGATCGAGCGGATCATCGAGCATGCGCGCAAGCAGCCGTCGCCGTTCTCAACCGTTGACATCTGGCACATCGGCGGCGCCGCCAGCCGCGAGCCGAAGGGCGGCAGCGCCTTCAATGGCCGGCATGTCTCCTTCCTGGTCTCTCCAGAGGGCAACTGGGAAGACGCCGCCGACGATGAGGCGAATGTCTCCTGGGTGCGGACACTGATCGCCGACATGGAGCAGTACTCCGACGGTGGCCGCTACCTCAACTTCGCCGGCTTCCAGGAGGAAGGCGACGCGATGATGTCCGCCGCCTTCGGCGACCGCTACGAGCGGCTCGTCGCCCTCAAGAACCAGTACGACCCAGGCAACCTCTTCAGCCTCAACCAGAACATCGCCCCGCGCTCCACGATGGGCGACCTGGAGGCTGCTGCCGGGAAGTAACCCCAACCTTCACCAGACCTCGACACCGCGCCAGCATCGTGGGCCACCAGCCCGCGATGCTGGCGCGTCGTGCTCCCCTGCACTCCTCTCCTCTCAGCCTCTCGAACTGTCCTGAGGGACAGGGCGTGTCAATCTCCAGTGTGACGACGAGCATCCGTTCCTGACCTAGTCTGAGTGGTGTCGGGGCGCAAACAGGCGCGCCGGTAGCCGAACCAGAGGCTGACAGGTGAAAGGAGCGGCGACGGTGATAACCATCACGATATAGCACCCTCTCGATCGACTCAGACAGCCAGACAGACCACCTGATCAACGATCACACCCGAGATCGTAGCGATGAGCGGCGGACACCTGCCCGCCGCTCGTTCGTCCTCCGGAACTGGTCGACGATGACCGGGCCGGACCCTTCAACGATGAAAGGAACTCTGCAATGCGTTCACTCTTTTCGACTGGCGGGCTTGCTCGCGCCAGTGCGCGTCATCCGTGGCGGATCATGTCGATCTGGATCATCCTGATCGTCTTCGCCGTTGTCTCGGCAGCCGGCCTGTCCGACGTCCTGACGACGGAGAACAAGTTCCTGAGCGAGCCGGAGTCGGTCAAGGGCGAGGAGCTGCTCGAAGATCGCCTGCGCGGCGAGAAACCGGTCATGGAGACGGTCGTCATCCGCTCCGCCGATGCGACGGTTGATGACGCGATATTCCAGTCGACCGTCGAGCAGGTCACGAATGACCTCCGCGCGATGGACGGTGTCGTGGCCTCGGCGACGAACTACTACGAGACCGACAACGCGGCATTCGTCTCCGAGGATCGCCAGACGACGCTGCTGTCGGTGATGCTCTCCGGCACGCTCGACGATGCCCAGGACCATGCGGACGCGTATCTGGATGCCATCAAGGAACACAATGCCGATGGCTTCGAGGCGTACACCGCTGGCGACCTCTCGATCGACGAGGCCAGCAACCACCAGGCAGAGAAGGACCTCAAGAAGGCCGAAGGGATGGGCCTTCCGGTCGCGCTGCTGATCCTGGTTGTCGTCTTTGGCGCGCTGGTCGCCGCTGGTGTGCCGATCGCGCTGGCCTTCGCGTCGATCATCGTCTCGCTCGGCCTGACGGCGCTGATTGGCCGCGCGTTCGAGCTCTCCTTCTTCGTCACCAACATGATCACGATGATCGGCCTGGCCGTCGGTATCGACTACGCGCTGTTCATTATCGAGCGCTATCGCGAGGAACGCCGCCGTGGTGTCGCCAAGCTTGACGCGATCGGCATCGCCGGGGATACCGCGTCGAAGGCGGTCGTCTTCTCGGGTATGACGGTCGTCCTGGCGCTGATGGGGATGTTCCTGCTGCCGCTCTCGATCTTCCGCTCACTCGGCGCCGGCGCCGTCATCGTCGTCCTGGTCGCGATGTTCGCGACGCTGACACTGATCCCGGCCACCCTCGCCCTGCTGGGCGACAAGATCGAGTGGCCACGACGGCGCAAGAGCCTCTTCGCCCGCCGCGCGGAGTCCGCGACGACTGTCGCCCCGGCGCAGCATGACGCGTCTGCGTCCGGTAAGGGCTTCTGGGGGCGGATCACGACCGTTGTGATGGCCCACCCGCTGATCGCCGTCGCGATCTCGCTGACGCTGTTGATCGGCGCGACGGTTCCGTACTTCGGCATCGAGACCGGTCAGTCTGGCATCGAGACGATGCCGGCCAGCGACACGAAGACGGCCTTCACGATTCTCCAGGAGGACTTCTACGCCGGGATGATCGCGCCGGTCGAGATCGTCGTCGATGGCAACGTCGTTGACGCAAAGGTCGCGCGGGGCATCGATAGCCTCGTCTCCCAGATCGAGCAGAACGACGAGTTCGGCCCGGCGACCATCCAGACCAACGAGGCTGGTGACCTGACGCTCGTCTCGGTCCCGATGGTGACTGACGCCAACTCGTCCGAGTCGTATGACTCGATCAACTGGCTGCGTGACGAGGCCGTTCCGGCTGCCTTCCAGGGCGCTGATGCCGAGGTGTTCGTGGCCGGTGACACAGCCTTCAACACCGACTTCAGCAGCACGATCGAAGACTACACGCCGATCGTGTTCGCCTTCGTCCTCGGTCTGAGCTTCGTCCTGTTGATGCTGGCCTTCCGCTCGATCGTCGTCCCGATCACGGCCATCATCATGAATCTCCTCTCGGTTGGCGCGGCCTACGGGCTGCTGGTGCTCGCCTTCCAGCACGGCTGGGGAGAGATGATCGGCCTGGCCGAGACGCCGACGATTGACGCCTGGGTGCCGATCTTCCTCTTCTGCATCCTGTTCGGGTTGAGCATGGACTATCACGTCTTCCTGCTCTCCCGTATCCGCGAGCACTTCGACCTGACCGGCGACAACGATGAATCGGTGGCGTCTGGCCTCCAGTCGACGGCCAAGATCATCACCGGCGCGGCGCTGATCATGGTCACCGTCTTCACCGGCTTCGCGATGGGCGAGCTGGTGACGATGCAACAGGTCGGCTTCGGTCTCGCCGTTGCCGTTCTGCTCGACGCCACGATCGTCCGCTCGGTCCTCGTCCCGGCGACGATGAAGCTGCTCGGCAACCGCAACTGGTACTTGCCACGCTCCCTCGGCTGGCTACCGCAGATCAGCATCGAGGGCCAGCCCGTTCAGACACCGGCACTGGCCCCTGTTCCGGTCGCTTCCGGAGACGACTAACCCGAAGCGTTCGATCCACCGCAACGAGATCAGGCAGGGCCGGTATCGCTTCCGGCCCTGCCGATCACGATCAGATCAGAGAGGATATCGACGATGAAACGTGATCTCGCCCGTAACACTCACGAGCACCCGCTGGAAGCGCTGGGCCTGCTCGCGACCGACTCCCTGACGCCGCTCGACTTCGTTGATCTGGAGGGTGATTCACCCTGGCGCCGTTGGGGGCCGTATCTCGCCGAACGGCAGTGGGGAACTGTCCGTGAGGATTACTCTGCCGATGGCGATGCTTGGAACGCCTTCCCGCATGACCACGCACGCTCGCGCGCCTATCGCTGGGGTGAAGACGGACTGCTCGGCATCTGTGACGATCGCGGGCTGCTCTGCTTCAGTCTGGCCCTCTGGAACGAGACTGATCCGATCCTGAAGGAGCGTCTCTTCGGCCTGACCGGCCACGAGGGCAACCACGGCGAGGATGTCAAGGAGGTCTACTACTTCCTCGATGCAACTCCGACGCACACCTACATGAAGGCGCTCTATCTCTATCCCCAGCGTGCCTTTCCCTACGACGACCTGATCGCCGAGAACGCCCGGCGCGGCAAGCACGAGCCAGAGTACGAGCTGGCCGACACGGGAGTCTTCGCGGACAACCGCTACTTCGATGTACTGGTCGAGTACGCCAAGGCGGCTCCGGAGGATCTGCTCATCCGCATCAGTGCGACCAATGTCGGCCCCGATCCAGCGCCGTTACACCTGCTGCCGACACTCTGGTTCCGGAACACCTGGAGTTGGGGGATTGACGATGCACGGCCAGTGCTTCGGGCTGTCCCGGCCGAAGGGATGGCGCTCGTCCACGCGAGCCACGACGCCTTGGGCGACTACTGGCTGGCCTGTGATGGCAACCCCGACCTCCTCTTCACCGAGAACGAGACCAACTCCGAGCGGCTCTGGAGCGTGCCGAACCACGCGCCGTACGTGAAGGACGGCATCAATGACGCCGTCGTCGGCAGTCGCCGCGAGGCCGTCAACCCGGCTCAGGTTGGCACGAAGGTCGCCGCCCACTACACGCTGACCATTGCGCCGGGTGCGACCGAGACGATCCTGCTGCGGCTCTCGACCCGGCGACACGAGGCACCGTTCGCCGATGCCGCCGCCTGCTTTGCACGGCGGATCGCGGCCGCCGACCGCTTCCACGAACGGCTGGCTCGTGAGGGCCTCAGTGACGACGAGCGGCTCGTCCAGCGGCAGGCATTCGCCGGGTTGCTCTGGTCAAAGCAGTTCTATCGCTACGATGTCGATCAATGGCTTCGCGGCGATCCCGCGCAGCCGTCTCCACCGGTGGCACGGCTGGCCGGCCGCAACCGCGACTGGCGGGAACTGAACAGCAGGCATGTCATCTCAATGCCGGATAGCTGGGAGTATCCCTGGTTTGCTGCCTGGGACCTCGCCTTTCACTGCGTCCCGCTGGCAATGGTCGACCCTCCGTACGCCAGGCAACAGCTCCTGTTGATGCTGGGTGAGTGGTACATGCACCCGAACGGCCAGATCCCGGCCTGCGAGTGGAACTTCTCCGATGTCAACCCGCCCGTCCACGCCTGGGCGGCACTACGCGTCTACGAGTTGGGTGCCGAGGTCGAGGGGCGGGAGGACGACGAGTTTCTGGAACTGGTCTTCCACAAGCTGCTGCTCAACTTCGGCTGGTGGGTCAACCGCAAGGACTCCGCCGGCCGGAACGTCTTCCAGGGTGGCTTCCTCGGCCTCGACAACATTGGCATCTTCAATCGCTCAGCAGCCCTGCCGACCGGCGGCTACCTCGAACAGTCGGACGGCACTGCCTGGATGGGGATGTACTGTCTCGACATGCTCAAGATTGCGCTGATCCTGGCCCGGAATAACCCGAACTACCAGGGCATCGCGTTCAAGTTCCTCGAACACTTCTGGCACATCGCTCTCGCCCTCAACAACATCGGTGGCGACGGAACCTCGCTCTGGGACGCTGACGATTGCTTCTTCTACGACATCCTCAACCTGCCGGACGGCTCGCAGATGCCACTACGAGTGCGCTCGCTGGTCGGGCTGATTCCGTTGCTGGCAGTCGAGACGACCGACATCTCTCTCCTCAACCATTGGCCGCAGTTCCGCGAGATGCTGGATGTTTTCCATCGCTACCGGATCGACGCCCGGGTCGTGACCCTGCTCGACCACAACGAACTGGATCGTCCGCGCGGAATGCTCTCGCTCGTGCGCGGAGAGCGGTTGCGGCATGTCCTGCGGCGGATGTTCGACCCTGACGAGTTCCTGAGCGACTACGGTATTCGCTCACTGAGCCGCCAACACAGGGACCAGCCCTACGAATTCGTGGCCGACGGCTCGACCTTCTCGGTTGCCTACGACCCGGCGGAATCGACGACCGGCATGTTCGGCGGCAACTCGAACTGGCGCGGGCCGATCTGGTTCCCGATAAACTACATGCTGATCGAATCGCTGCGCCGCTATCACGCCTTCTACGGCGATGCCTACCGAATCGAGTACCCGACCGGCTCCGGTGTCCAGCACACGCTGGCCGAGATCGCGGACGATCTCTCCCGACGGCTGGTCAGCATCTTCACGCTCGATGCGGAGGGCGAACGTCCCGTCTTCGGCCGTCGTTCTGCGTTGCACGCCGGCCCGGGCGGGCGGGAACGTATCCAGTTCTACGAGTACTTCAACGGTGACACCGGCGCGGGTCTCGGCGCCAGCCATCAGACCGGCTGGACGGCGCTCGTCGCCACCCTGCTCGGTCCCCGGCCACGCACCTTCTGGGATCGCGACGTGGCCACCAGACCCAGGGTGCGTCACGCCTCGAATGCGAGCGCGATGGCGTCATCGAGCGACATCGCGCTGCCCGCTGCCCAGGCAGCGTCGAAGCCGGCGTCGCCGATCTGGGCACGGACATCTGCCAGTGGAGGTTCGTAGAGTGCCAACCCTTCGGACATCAGCTCGCTGATGCCGCCCCTCGAAGCGCGGATCGCGTCGGCGGCGGCCCAGAGTTGCGTTGCCCGTGCCGGGTGATGGCGCTCAAGGGCGATGGCAGCGAATGCGTCGAGGCAGAACGCCACCGTCGAGATGTGCTGCAGATCGGCGGCGAGGCGCAGCGATTCGGTAAGGAACTCGATCGCCTCATCAATCCGTCCGGTGCGCAGGCAGATCAGTGCAACGTGATACGCCTGCCGGGCAGTTGCCGTGCCGTCGCCTAGCGCCCGCAGGCGGGCGTGGCCGTCGCGCAGGTATCGATCTGCCAGCGCGTCGTCGCTCATGACGAGGCCGAGGCGGCCGAGATGGCTGACGACCAAAGCAATGTCCCAATCGCTCCCGGACTGGCGGGCGAGACTCAGCGCGTCGTCGAGCGCAGATCTGGCCCGCGCGTAGTCTCGCTGGCTCTCGTACGCGATCGAGAGTGTCGTGGCTGCCAGCGCGATCCCCGCGACATCACCTTCCAGCCGTAACAGGTTGATCGCGGCCAGCGAGCGCTCTCCCGCGCGCTCGTACTGTCGCTGGGCAACATCCAGTGATGCCGCGTAGCGCAACACGTTCCCACGGGTGCGGTGCGAAAGGCGTGTCTCGACGTCGAGCAACTTTCCGATCCAGTGCCGGGCCTCGGGATAGAGGTCCCGTCGCCGCCAGAACATCGAGAGCGACAGCGCGAGCCGTCCGGCTGACTCGACATCGTCGCTCTGCAATAGCCAGTCGAGCGCCACGCGCAGGTTATCGTGCTCGCCGTTCAGCCGGTCCAGCCATTCCTGCTGCTGGCGTCCCAGCAGGCTGGGCGCGGTCTCGTCCGCCAGCTTCACAAAGAACTCGGCGTGGCGGCGTCTGGTGTCGGGCATCTCTCCATGCTCGGTCAGCCGTTCCAGCCCATACTGGCGAATTGGCTCCAGCAGACGGTATCGATCCTCGCCATCATGGTCGTCGTCGAAGATGACGAGTGATTCATCCAGGAGCCGCCACAGCGCCTGGATGACCACATCGGTCGTACCCTCTGCCGAGGTAGCGACGGCCAGTGCGGCATCGAGTGTCCAGCCACCCGCAAAGACGGTCATCTGGCGAAACGTTCGCTGCTCGTCTGGACCGAGCAGGTCGTAGCTCCAGGCGATCGTGCTTCGCATCGTCTGCTGCCGTGCCGGTAGATCGCGCGGGCCATCCGAGAGGATCGCAAGACCACGTTCCAACTGCGCCAGTAGTGCGGACGGTGAGAAGCCTTTCATGCGTGATGCCGCCAGCTCGATCGCCAGCGGCAGGCCGTCGAGGCGACGGCAGATCGCAGCCACGCTGGCGGCGTGCGGCTCAGTCAGATTGAACGACGGCTGGACTGCCTGGGCGCGTGCCACGAACATCTGGATGGCTGAGGACTGCAGCAGTTCACCGACGGATGCCTCGTCGCCTGACACCTGTCGACTGGGAAGCGTCAGCGGCGGGACAGGAAACTCCTGCTCTCCACGGAGCCGCAGCGCGGTTCGGCTGGTTGCCAGGACCTTCAGGTTCGGGCAGTCCAGGAGTAGCCCCGTCACGAGTGGAGCGGCATCGGTGAGGTGCTCGAAGTTGTCGAGCAGCAGCAGCATCTTCCTGTCGCGCAGGGTTTCAACGACCGCCTGAAGCAGTGCCGCGTTGTCCAGGTTCCGAGTACCGACTGCCTGGGCGACTGTCGCAAGGACCAGACTGGCATCGGCGATTGGCGCCAGTTCAACGAAGACGACACCGTCTGGAAAGTATCGCCCTGCCTGGGTCGCGATCTCGATAGCGAGGCTCGTCTTCCCAACTCCACCGGGGCCGGTCAGTGTCAGCAGCCGGATGATCGGCTGCTGCAAGAGGTCAAGGATGACGGCCGACTGGCGCTCGCGGCCAATCAACGGTGTGAGCGAGCCGGGCAGGCCGTTTGGCGCGAGCGTCGCTGGCGCTGTCGCCACCGCCCGGCCACGTCGTGGTACTGACGCGATCAGGCCAGACCGTTCCGCATCACTCAGGTTGAGCGCAGTCGTGAGCGCCCGGATCGTGTGTGGGTGCGGGCGCGAGCGTTCTCCACGTTCCAGCGCACTGATGGCATGGCTGGACAGTCCGGCACGTTCGGCCAGCTCTTCCTGGCTCAGGCCGGCGGCCTCCCGGAAATGTCGAAGTCGATTGGCGAACGATGGTGCCTGTCCCTGATCGTGTGCCATGTTCGAGTTTCTGACGACGATGATCATGCGCGCGGGTTGCAACGGGCCACGAACGGTGGCGCGGATGATAGCACGCGTTCCCTCGATCGTATGGGCGTTGTACGAGAACTGTACGAGAACAGTCGGTGGTGGCCAGAGCCAGCGCGGCCCAGACTGGTCAGCAAGGGTTCTCGCGAGGAGGACCGTCGGATGCAACTACCGGAGGGGACAGATGGCAGCATACGACACCGACATCAACAGCCATGCAGCGACATCATCGATACCGTTCGCGCACCTGCCGGGGATTGGACAGTACCTCACGGATGGGGGCTACGATCTGCATGTCGTCACCGCACTGGTCAATCATCGCCTCGAATGCGAGCTCAACGCGATCGGACTCCGGGCCGACCTGTATGCCGTCCTCAACCTGCTGTCAAACGCCACCTCGATACCGCTCGAAGCCATCCACGTCCGGCTCCAGACGGACCCTCTTCCGACATTGGGGACGATCCGCGAACTGCGTCGCTCGGGCTTCGTCCAGATCGATGATACAGGCAAGCCAGACCAGCGAGAGAGCATCAGCCTGACGCCGAAGGGCCGCGACGTGCTTGATCGTGCCGGAGCCATCACTGCGCGCTGCAACGATCTCCTGTTGGCGTCACTCTCCAGCGAGGAGCGGCGCGTCTTCCAGCTCGCGCTGCAGCAGATCATGCGTCAGGAGCTCAGCCAATGGCTCGTCTCTGCTGCCGCAGCGACGCCCGCGCCGCGTCCCGCGAGCGATCCGGAGATGCCAGGGGAACTGACACCACGCGAGGTTGACGTGTATCGACTCCTGCGGACCGGCAAGTCGAACCGGCAGATCGCGGACGTGCTCGGTATCCAACTCTCGACAACCAAGACCCATGTGACCCGTATCCTCGAAAAGCTCGGTGCCTGCTCACGTGCCGAGGCTGCTGCCTTCCCACCGCTCGCGCTCGAGTACGCGCGCTGGGGGTGAGATTCGCCGGCCTCTCCTATAATGCCGCCACGTTCCCAATTGCGGCATTCAGGGAGGGGTCCAGGTGGCGACAACAGAGCAGACGCAGACCGGCAGCATCATCCGACAGGAGATCGGCGAGACGGCCGAGGGATTCGTCGAGGCGCTCGTCTCGCAGGGGGTCGAGTACCTGTTCCTCAACCCCGGTACCGACACCTTCCCGGTCCAGGAGGCGTTGCGCAAGCTCGATGTCCTCGGGCGCAAGACGCCGAAGACCGTCCTCTGTCTGTTCGAGATCGTCGCGTTGGCGGCGGCGCACGGCTACTACGCGGCGACTGGCCGGCCGCAGGCGGTGCTGGTCCATGTCGATGTCGGCACCCAGAACCTCGGCAGCATGCTCCACAACGCCCAGCGCGGACGGGCGGCTGTCGTCATCGTCGCCGGCCGCGCGCCCTACACGACCGATCCGGAGGAGCGTGGCAGCCGCTCATCGTACATCCACTGGCTCCAGGAGCAGATGGACCAGCACGGCATCGTCCGCAACTACACCAAGTGGGACTACGAGCTGCGCCGCGCCGACCAGGCCGGCGAGGTTGTCGCGCGCGCCTTCCAGATCGCCGCCAGCGACCCGCCCGGCCCGGTCTACATGACGCTGCCGCGCGAACTGCTGATGGCGACCGTCGGTGAGGTCGCCATCCATCGTCCCGAGCGCTTCCCGCCCTCCCGGCTCGGTGCTGGTGACCCCGACGCGCTGCGTGAGGTCGCGAGGCGGCTGGTCGCCAGCGAGCGACCGCTCGTCCTGACCGGCAACAGCGGCCGGACCGAAGCAGGTTACAACGGCCTCGTCCGGCTGGCGGACCTGCTGGCGCTACCGGTCGTCGAGTGGCGCAACCGGGCCAACTTCCCCTCCGACCACCCGCTTCACCTCGGCTACGATGTTCGCCCGTTGCTGGACGACGCCGATGTCGTGCTGGCGATCGATCACGACTACCCCTACATCCCGACCAACGCGCAGCCGGCGGCCAATGCCTTTATCGCCCAACTCGACCTCGACCCTGTCAAAGAGCAGGTGCCGCTCTGGACCTTCCCGGTCGATCTCCCGATCCGCGCCGACAGCGCCCGCGCGCTCGACCTGATCGCCGACGAGGCCGAACGGCTACTGACCGGCGCCAGCCGCGAGCGGGTCGAGGAGCGCCGCAACATGCTGACTGTCCAGCACGAGCAGTTGCGCGACAAGTGGCGTGACGAGGCACTGGTCGGCGAGGCGACGACCCCAATCACGATCCCGTGGCTCGGCCACTGCCTGCGCCAACTTCAGGACGACAACCCCGGCCTGATCGTCGTCGATGAGATGGTGACCAGCAACGAGACGGTCTGGAAGCAGTTCCCGGTCCGCGCACCCGGCACCTGGTATGGCAGCGGTGGCTCCGGCCTCGGCTGGGGTCTGGGCGCGTCGCTCGGCGTCAAGCTCGCGAACCCCGACCGGCCCGTCCTCGCCCTTGTCGGCGACGGCTCGTTCATGTTCGGTACGCCGACAGCCGCGCTCTGGGCGCAGCAGGCGCAGGCGGCGCCGGTCCTGACCGTCATCCTCAACAACACCTGCTACAACGCCACCAAGCGCCCGCTCGTCGCCGCCTACCCGGGCGGCTACTCGGTCCGCGAGGACGACTTCATCGGCGTCGACCTGACCCCCGCCCCTCGCTACGACAAGCTGGCCGACGTTGTCGGCGCATACGGCGAACGCGTCGAATCCCCCGCCGAGGTGCTGCCCGCCCTCCAGCGAGCGTTGGAGCGCACCCGCGCAGGTCAGTCAGCGGTGCTGGATGTGCAGCTGGCGCATCCGTGACGAGGAGGAAGTGCTGAGTGCTAAGTTGAAAGGAGTCTGGTCCGAGGCGTTCGAGCGTCGGCTCACCCGATCCCCAACTCCTTTCAACTTAGCACTCAGCACTTTGCACTGTACCGTGGGACAGGTCCAAAATCGGCCATGCAGCCGATGGGCTGAGAAAGGCTGGTGACTACAATAGTCACATGCGGTCGAGGTTGACCGCGACGCCGCAATGACGCGGAACCGAGACTGCAATGACGCAAGAGAGGAGCACGACGATGGCTATGATGATCGAGCAGAAGCCCCGGATTCGCGACCACGGCCAGTTCTGGACCTGGTTCGCCATCGCCGTGTTGGCCGCTCTCACCCTGGTTGGTGTCGCCTTCGTCGCGGCCGGCGTTACGCTCGCCGCCGCCTTCATCGCCATCGAGGTCGCGATCGCGATGACCCTCGGCATCCGCTAGGGCAAACACCATCGAAGCACTCACGCGCCGGTTTTGCCGGCGCGTTTCTGTGTCCCGCATTCGCTGCTATTGGTCGCCTTGTAGTTCTCGCTCGATCGTCGTGATGATACGGGTGAGGTGGCGGCTAATGTGGATCGTCAGGTGTGACCTCTTCACTCTGTACTCTGGTTCGTACCGCGCGAGAAGGCTGCGGTTGAAGAGGGCGGCGTACGAGCGTTCCAGCATACTGAGCGTAGGCCATTGTCCGATGATTGCTCGACGATCGCGATGACTTGAGGGTTCGAGTCGGGCGATCTCCCAAAGATATGCGTTGATCGCATGCATTGCCGCGTAGAATGCTGCAACTGCTGCCCAGTTCAATTCCGCTTCAGAAGCGTCTTCACCGTTGTTGAGAATTGAGAGCGAGTACGCGCGGTTCGCATGTGCCGTGTTCAGGTGCTTCCTCGTACGCTCTTCCATCAGGCTGAGATTGACACGAGTCTAGCCTTCGAGGGCAGGACGTCACGGGTCACATCATAGTGTGCGGGGAAATCCGCAGGGTTCAGCACTCGGACCAGAATTCCTGCCTCCGGGAACCTGTCCCATAGATCCCCACCCGCTTCATACAGCGGTTCTTCCTCCAGCATGTCGATTGGTTCCGTTACGACCCAGACTTCGAGCCAATCCCGCGTTTCGTGCACATGAACGCTTCGCACGAAGCCAAGATCGCGGACGATCTCCGCGTAATGGCGTCCGATCGTCTGTGCATCGACCTGTCGTGTGACTGCCATGCCGCCAGTTCCCGTCGTCTGTTTGAATGCTTCGTTGCAATGCGTGCTGTGCTACCTGAAGTATAGAACGCTTGATCGCGAATTGCGGTGGCGGCTCGGCAACTACAGCCAGCGCGGAATCCGCTTGGTGTACTCGTCGTAGGCGTCGCCGAACTTGGCGCGCAGGTAGGCTTCCTCGCGCTCGATGACACCACGCTCCATGACGGCCAGCACACCCGGCAGCAGCAGGAAGCCCCAGAGGTTGTTGAGCAGCAGCGTGATCCCGCTGTAGACGGCGGTCATGCCGATGTAGATCGGGTTGCGCGTGTACTGGTAGGGACCGTCCTCGACCAGCGTCGTCGCCGGGTCGTGTGGGCTGATGCTCGTGTCTGCCTCCCGGAAGGTTCGCGCACCCCAGATCGCCATTCCGGCCCCAGCCGCGATCAACGCGAACCCCGCCTTCCGGCGCGGCTTGCTCAACCACTTCGGGGTGATCGGCAATCGCCACAGCAGCTTCGCGGCTAGTGACAATCCCAGCCCTGCCACGTAGATCAGCGGTGGGAAGGTGATGACATCCGGGTGGTCGGTGGTGTTGTGGTCCATTGCAGTTACCTTCCGTTCCTACATCTCCTCGACCGCGTCGGCGATCATTTCGCCGATCGCGAGCGAGGAGGTCGCGGCCGGGGAGGGCGCGTTGCGGACATGCAGTGTCGCCCTCTCGTCGACGATGAAGTCGTCGACCAGTTAGCCATCCGCCGCGAGTGCCTGGGCGCGTACCCCGGCCGGGCCGGCACCATGTCGTCCATCGTCAGTTCCGGCATATACCGCTGGAGCGAGGCCAGGAACGCCTTCTTGCTGACGTCGCGCGACATCTCCTCCATGCCGGTCCTCCAGAACTTGGTCGCCAGCTTCTGGAAGCCGCTGTAGCGCAGCGCCTCGCCCAGCTCGCCGACATTGACATCGGTAAGCGGTAGCCCTCGCGCGCGAATGCCAGGACGGCGTTCGGGCCGAGCCAGATGTCGCCGTTCATCCGCCGGGTGAAGTGGACGCCGAGGAACGGGAAGCGCGGGTCCGGCACCGGGTAGATATTGCCCTTGACCCAGTCGCGCCGCTCCGGGCTTCAGCATGTAGTAGTCGCCCCGGAACGGCACGATCCGCGGCTCGGCGCGTTGCCGGTCAGCCTCGCCACGCGGTCGGCGTAGAGCCCGGCGCAGCTGATCACGAAGCGCGTCTCGACGATGCCGACCGGCGTCGTCAGCATCGCGTCCGACCGCGCCGGTGCAGATGCCGATCACCTCGTGGTAGGTGCGAATCTCGCCGCCCTTCGCCTTGATCAATTCGGCGTACTTCCGCGCGACCGGCGCTGTAATCGACGATGCCGGTGGCGGGCGACCAGAGCGCCTTGATCCCGACGCAGTGCGGCTCGATCTCGCGCAGGCGCTCCGGCCCGATCATCTCCAGCCCGGCACTCCGTTGGCCATCCCGCGCTCGTAGAGGTTTTGCAGGCGCGGCAGCTCCTCCTCTTCGGTCGCGACGATCACCTTGCCGCCATGCGTAGACGATGCCCTTCTCCTCGCAGTAGTCGGATCATCCGCTCTTGCCCGCGACGCAGAGCTTCGCCTTCAGCGACCCTGGCACGTAGTAGATCCCGGAGTGGATGACGCCCGCTGTTGTGCCCGGTCTGGTGCCGGCCGATCTGCGTCCTCCTTCTCCAGCATCACCAGGCGCGTCCGGCCGCCGATGCAGCATTTCCCGCGCCGTCGCCAGCCCGACGATCCCGCCGCCGACGATCGCGATGTCCCAGTCACCGCCCGTTGCCGATCGCGGTCTCGTCGTTGTTGCTGTCTGGGTATTCATCTCGCCCCCTGCTACGCTCACTGGCTTCGTTCTCGTGCATCATAGCGTGACTGGCTTAGACATACAGACGTTCGTGAAGCTCACCACGTCGCGCGTACTCCGTAGGGACATGTCTCAGACCTGTCCGCGCCGTGAGGCGCCCGCTTGATGGTGCATGCTTCACGGGATCCCCAGCGTGTGGATCCGTGGAGATACCATGCCACTGTTCAAGCGGGCGCCTCACGGCGCGGACAGGTCTGAGACATGTCCCTACGGAGTACGCGCGATGCGATCGTGGACACGTACCCGTTCACGATTCGTGCGATTGGCGGTAGGATGCCGCAGCCAGAACGCTGGCGAGTTGGAGTATGAGGGGACACGACATGACAACCACCGCAAGGACGGTTGCAGAGACAGACAACACGACGACCGGCCAGGTCGAAGGCATCTTCATCACGACCGCCGCCTTCCAGCCGATGCAGCCGCTGAAAAGCGCCCGCGCGATCGCCGGGGCCGGCCTGGATGGCGACCGCTACGCGCTCAGCACCGGTTTCTACTCCGACGGGCAGGATGGCCGGCAACTGACGCTGATCGAGGCCGAGGATCTGGAACGGCTTGAGCGCGTGCACGGCGTCCCGCTTGCCCAACACGAGTGCCGCCGCAACATCGTCACACGTGGCATCGCGCTCGCGCCGCTGATCGGGAGACGCTTCCGGGTCGGCGCTGTCCTCTGCGAGGGCATCCGCGCCTGCCCGCCCTGCAACCACCTGGAGGAACTGACCCGTCCCGGCCCGCTGCGTGGTCTGGCCCGAACCGGCGGCATCCGCGCTCATATCCTGACGGACGGGGATATCCGGATCGGGGATGTAGTGCGCGACGAGGCATGAGGCACGAGGCGTTGATCGTGTGAGAGGAGTTCAGTGATGGGCTTTTTCGACTTTCTGCGCGGGATCAAGCGACCTGAGGATGGTGTGGCGGCGCTGTCGCGCGCTGACCTCCACCAGCGGCTGCTGGCGATCAACAATGAGCAGGTGCCGTTCACTGTTGCGCCGGGCGAGGAGAGCGACATCGAGGCGCACTGGAAGATCGTCGATGCCGACTGGTACGAGATCTTCGCCAAAGCCGGGCTGGAGAAGTCGCACTGCATCTACCTGAAGCTCGACGAAGGCAAGCACGAGGTCAAGGCGCTCGAAGAGTCCTGGGAGGTCGAGTGGCGGGCCGGTGTGCCGTCGTTCAGCCTCTCGATGCAAAAGCAACAGGGCAGGACACTCGGCTCGAAGTCGTTCGGCACCGCCTACGCCTTCACCGGCGTCAACCCGCTCGACTTTGGCCAGGCCTACAAGTTGGGCTGCTAAATACCCCCTCTAAAATACTCCCCGACTCGTCCAATGGTATGGACGCCGTGATCTCCCAGCGTGGCTTAATATCGGCCTTAAAGACCCTGACCCGCACGTCCAACGCCTTTAAAAGCAATCGGCGCGTCGGGACATCCAGATCATCAAGGCTCTCAGCCATCACCGCCACGAAGCGGGTCAAGTTATCTTGGTCAGCCTGCGTTGTCTGCCATGCCCGCTGTTGTTCCTCGAGTTCATCACGCTGGATATCCAGCATTTTGCGCTGGTTGACGAACCCCTCTAGTTGGGAGATTAGAACCGCCCTCGCATCCTCGTTGTCAGTCTGGCTTAGGCTAGCCGTGATATTAACGATCTTCTTTTGTAGCTCGCTGTTGAGCCGGGTAATTGTCTTGAGACTACCCGCTGCTGGGTCTTGGCCCCGACTATCTTCTACGAGCCGTACAAGGGCCTGTGGATCGCGTAGGGGCCGCGTGATGGCTTGCCAGATGTCACGGTCAAGGTTGTCAGCATTAATGCTAGGGCGGCTGTTGCAAGTGTCCCCCAGCCCGCGTCGGCCATCGCATTTAAATTGACGCTGGTCGTATCGCTTGCCTTTATGCGTGCTATACGAGCGGCGCAAACTCAAGGCACGACCGCAATAGGCACAATGGATATGGCCCCGCAAGAGCCAGTGGTTGGGGTCTTTTGGTTCCCGGTTAGGCTGACGCTTACCGTTGGTTAGGGCCTGCTGGGCGGCATCAAAAAGCTCGTCACTGACGATACGCGGGGCGACGCCCTTTGGTAGTTCGAACTGGCCGCGCCAAGCCTTAGCCCGGCCTGTATATGTCTCGTTGGTCAGGATGTGCCTGATTGTAGACACGTCCCAGACGCGACCGCCTGCTGGTGTTGGCGTGCCTGAAGCATTGAGGTTGACTGCGATGCTTCTAAGTGACTGACCGCTGGCCTTGGCACGAAAAATAGCCTCAACGACCGGGGACTCCATCTCATTTTTATTCCAGCGGCTTTTAGTCTCATCGGCCCACGAGAGGCCGTACGGGGGCTTGCCGTTGGCAATAGGCTTGCCGCTCTTCGCTCTGGCGCGACGGCCAGATTGTGTTCTGGCTTTGAGGGCATTGAGTTCCTGACGGGCTGCGAACGCCTTGACGTAGCCAACCAACTCGCCTGACTCTGAGCGTTCAATCGGGTCGCAGACTGAGACGAGTTCAATGCCGTGATACTGCGCCTCAGAGGTAACGATCAGAGCATGGCCCGGCTCTCTGCTAAGTCTGTCCATGCGCCAGACGAGGACGACTTTAAATCCCCCTGAGCCAAATGCGGCGCGCAATTTGGACATTTCTGGCCGTTCCCAGAGTGCCGACCCTGTGTGGGTATCTGTAAACCACTCTATGATTTCTAGGCCGTGCTCGTCGGCGTACTCAAGGATGCCTTGCCGTTGGATTTCAGGGCCGTAGGCATCGGCCTGATTCGCGCTCGATACCCTGATATAACCCGCTGCTGGCGTCATTTTAGAGCCTCCTGCCTGAAGGAATTGGCAGTATTTCAATGGTAGACGCATTTAATCCTGAGCGCCCTCACGGCGTCTTAGCGATGCTTCGAGCCGCCGGGCTTGGCTGATTGCGTTCTCTAAAAACGCAGCGATCTCTGGCTGAAGATCAGTCATTGACGCTAGCGCAACCTGCCATCGGCCTAAGACTTCCAGACTATCGCCCTCTTCGAGCGCCGCCTCTGGCCGGGCAGCCCGGATCAGTTCTGCTGGGTCAACCTCTAAGACGCGGGCAAGCTCGTTGAAAATGTACGGCTTCGGAATCCAGCCAACGGGCGTCAAACGCTCCCATCGCGATATCTGGCTCACCGCGACTCGCTTGCCGGTTCTCGTTTGGAGGCGGGCGGCAAGGTCGTTCTGGCTCATCCCCAGCGCTTCTCTGCGCTCCTTGATGAGACGACCCAGACCACTGACGACCGGGGTTTGACGTTCTGGCATGGTACTGTCTCGTGTTTCGACGTTCGATGTCAATTCTATCAAAAAGATGTCGGGTTGACACCATTACCGCAACCAATGTACTATTAGAGAAGTGTCGGGCCGAACCGAACTCCTTGCCCGACCTCAGTTGAATCAGCCTTCCAATGGCGGGATTAACCGAGGTCGCGGCGTGTCAACAAAGACAAGCGATGACTCAAGAGATCAGTGTCAAACGCCCATCACTCGGGCGCTTTTGACGACCCCATCCGGTCAGGCGTTCGTTGAGCGCCTGATGTCTGCCGCTGCCCGGCGGCTAAAACAGCAGGCGAATGAATGCAATGAGAGATTAAACATAGACATGTTAAACGAGACATGTGCGGCAAACGAATAAAATGGAGTAGCGATACCGACCATGGGACACTTCACTGACCCGACCAACAAACCGGATGCGCTCGGTGTCTGGTTTCACAGCCTGCCCCGAGAACTCACCTGCCGTCACCGCTGGGTGATCTGGTCATGGGCTTATCTCAAACGCGCATGGCGCAAGCCGCCCCGTCACCCTGAGACAGATATTCGTCATTACCTGACGAAACAGGGGCAGGCATCGTTTCATGCCTGCGTCCAGCGCTATCATGCTGACCCAAGTGTCGATGGCGTTGGCATCGTGCTCGCTGACGGGATGGGGCTGACCGTCTTTGACCTCGATCATTGCCGCGATCCAGATACCGGCCACATCGACCCCCGGGCACAGGCATTTGCCCAGACGGTCGATAGCTACACTGATATTTCGCCAAGCGGAGCGGAATCTAAAGTGCTAGCGTGGGGGTGAAGCCTACCGATGACTGCCAGATCGAGTTTCAGGGTCTATCAATCGAAGTTTAATCCGGTGATCGGTATATTGCCCTGACCGGACTGGAGTTGACCCGGTTTGGTGGACCCCTGACGATTGGGGCAAGCGCCCCAGATGAAGGAGGTCCAGATGTCGAGGTCACAGCCACCCTATCCGCCGGAGTTCCGCCGCGAAGCGATCGAGTTGGTCCACACCAGCGGGAAGTCGCGCAACCAGATTGCGCGGGAGCTGGGGATCAGTACCGAGACGGTGCGGCAATGGATCAAGCAGGCCGACATTGATGCCGGGTGCCCTCTGGGCGATGCGCCATGACGGGCTGACGACTGAGGAGACCGAGGAGGTGCGCCGCCTCCGGCGCGAGATCAAGACGCTGCGGGAAGAACGGGAGATCCTCCTCAAAGCCGCCGCCTTCTTCGCCAACGCCCAAAGAGCACCCGCCGATGCACGCCGCTAGCGGCTGTTCGCATTCGTGGAGCGAGAGAAGGCGCATCACCCCATCGCGATGTTATGCCGTGTGCTGGGCGTCTCCACCAGCGGCTACGATGCCTGGCGTTCACGCGCGCCCTCGGTTCGCGCAGGAGGATGGCGTGTTGACGGAGCAGATCGTCCAGATGCATCAGGACAGCCGGCTGACCTATGGTGTCCCCCGCATCCATGCGGAATTGGCCGCAACGGGCGTGTACTGTGGCCGCAAGCGGGTCGCCGGGTGCCCTCTGGGCGTCGATGCGGACGGCCGGGATCGTGGGTTGCCATCGCCGCCGCATCACACGCACGACCCAGCGGGAACCACAGGCCATGCCGGCGCCGGACCAGGTTGCGCGCCAGTTCACGGCGCAGCGCGCCGAATCAGCTCTGGACGGCCGACATCACCTACTGTGCCGACGTGGGCGGGGTTTCTCTCCCTGGCCGTCGTCCTCGACGTCTACAGCCGGCGCATCGTCGGCTGGGCCATGACCGATCATCTGCGCACCGAGTTGGTTGTCTCGCGCTTGGAGATGGCATTGTGGAATCGTCGGCCAGCAGTTGGCGTGATCCATCACTCCGACCAAGGGACGCAATACACGTCGATCGCCTTTGGCCAGCGCTGTCAGGTGGCCGGAGTGGTGCCCTCGATGGGCTCACGCAGTGACTGTTACGACAATGCCATCACCGAGTCGTTCTTCGCCACGCTGGAATGTGAACTGCTGCGACAGCACACCTTCCGCACCCATGCCGAGGCCCGGACGGCACTGTTCGACGACATCGAAGGGTTTTACAACCGGCAACGACGCCACTCGGCGCTCGGCTATCGGTCGCCAGCCGCTACGAGCGCGAGCCAGCTTTGGAGACCGCCGCATGAGATCGAGCGTCATGATGCGGCGGTCTGGAAGGGAGGTATCCTTAATGCAAGCGTTGAACCGTCCACGAAACCGGGGTAACTCCAGAGACCAGCTATGCCATCACCAGTCTCACCCCGGCACAGGCGTCGCCAGCCGTGCTAGAGCGCGTGTGGCGTGGACACTGGACGATCGAGAATCGGGTCCATTATGTACGTGATGTCTCGTTCCGTTAAGACGCTACCCGCGCCGCCGTCGGCAACACGGCCCATGCACTGGCCAGCTTGCGGAACGCGTTGCTCAATCTCATCCGCGCTGCTGGCTGGACGCGCATTCCCGACGCGCTGCGTTACCATGCCGCACGCGTTGAACGTGCGCTCACCTTGATCGGCGTCAGACCTACATGACTTTGCAATCGCCCTGGCAGATTCGGTTGTGTCGTGATCGTTTGCAGGTGCGCGCTCGCCCAGCGTGTCACGAGTCGTCGCTTCTTCTGCGTCAAGGATTCCCGCACTCGGCAGTTGTGTTGCTCGCAGGTGCGCGGCTCATCGCATCCCACACACATGATGTCACACCAAAGGTCTGAGGCGAGAGGTCGATGGAGAGTCTCACAAACGTCGGTTTTCGCAACTCAACCCGCTTGTGGCAACGGCGAGCGGTTTTCCGCATGGTGATGCGGGTTCTGTCGTCGATTCTGTCTCGCTGACGCTGCATGTTCACGAGTTCTGGGACGATCGATCGAACGCGTCCATCTGAGCATGGTGACGTCATCCCATGGGTCGCGAACTGCCCAGGTGACGGGGACCAGTCTCGGGGCCAGCGAGTCCGCTCGGTAGGTTCCATGGGCTGTGGGCTATGCCGACACATGCTCCTGCAGGCGCGCTTGGAAGCGCGCTGATGGGTTCGCCGGCTACCTGATCAAGAGGAGCCGCTGTCGATAGCATCATCTGGCGCTGTCATCGAGGCGGCGCCGCGACACTGAGGACCTCGTGCATCCTCCCGCCGCGGTGCGTGTCTGGCCGCGCACACCTGGCCACCATCGCAGCAGTCGCATCCACCGGAAAGGCACCCGTATGCGCGTCCTCTTCAGTTGCACCGCCGGGTATGGCCATTTCCATGTGGCTCGCGACGCCGCTACTCCGTTGTCTCCTGAGCATGGCGGCGCGTTACAGCCGACCCGTCGGTGTGTCACGTGTCTGGAGCGGCGCGTGGAATGCGCTAGCGATACCGCACCGCGAGATAGACAAGCGTGCTGGTGTGAGCCGGATGGCAGGCGTCGCCCTCTTTGCACTCCCAGCGACGTTGACGGTGCACATTGCGGGCGTCGCATCTACAACGCTCGTTCGAGTTGACCTGGGTTGAATCGAGAAGGGAGTGTAACGATCGGCACTTGTCCCGAGACGATGCATCATACCGACGTGAAGGTCGTGACGAGCGAGAGGACGTGTGCCATGGCCGTTACCTCATCTACCTCGACCACGGGTGGCCTGGTCGACGACGCCACGCTCCAGGCGTTCATCAGCAGCCTGCGTGGCCCAGCACTGCAGCCGGGTGAGCCAGGGTTCGATGCGGCGCGCCAGGTGCGCAACGGAATGATCGACCGCACCCCCGGACTGATCGTCCAACCGACGGGTGCTGCTGACGTCATCGCCGCCGTTAACTTCGCCCGCGAGCACGAGCTGCTGCTCTCGGTCCGGGGCGGCGGACACAATGTCGCCGGCAACGCGGTCAACGACGGCGGGATCGTGATCGACCTCTCGCGCATGCGCGGCGTCCACGTTGACCCGGCACGCCCGGATCGCGCACGTCCAGGGCGGCGCGACCTGGGCCGACCTCGACCGTGAGACGCAGGTGTTCGGACTTGCCGCGCCTGGTGGCGTCGTCTCGACCACCGGGATCGGCGGACTGACGCTGCACGGCGGCATGGGTCATCTACGCAGCAAGCACGGGCTGAGCATCGACAGCTTGCGCTCGGTCCAGATCGTCACCGCCGACGGGCAGCTGCGTACGGCGAGCGCGACCGAGAACGCGGACCTGTTCTGGGCGGTGCGTGGCGCCGGCAGCAACTTCGGCGTCGTCACCTCGTTTGAGTTCCAGCTGCATCCGGTCGGCCCGACCGTCTTCATGTGCGCGCCGGTCTACCGCGCCGAGGACGCCCCGATCGTGCTGCGCAAGTGGCGTGACTACCTCGAGCGCGCTGCCGGACGAGTTCACGCCGATCGCGATCTTCTGGTCGGTCCCGCCTGGCTTCCCCGAGGAGCTGGTCGGCACGCCGATCGTCATCCTGGCCGGCGTGTACGCGGGACCGGTCGAGGAGGGCGAGCGGATCGCCGCGCCGATTCGCATGTTCGGCACGCCGCTGCTCGACCTGAGTGGTCCCGACCTGTTCACGCACGTCCAGTCCGGCTTCGATGGCTTCTTCCCTGAAGGGATGCTCTATTACTGGAAGTCGACCTACGTCGAGGCGCTCACCGACGAGCTGATCGATCACCTGTGCGACCTTGCCGCAAAACGACCGTCAGCACGCACGACGATGGACATCTGGCCGATGCGGGGCGCCGCGGCGCGAGTGGGCGAGGCCGAGACCGCCTTCGGGCGCCGTTGGCCGTTCATGGTCGCCTTCGAGTCGTCCTGGTTCGATGGCACCGACGACGCAGCTAATATCGCCTGGGCACGCGATGCGTACGCCTCGATGCAGCGCTTCGACGGCGGGGCATCTACCTGAACTTCCCCGGCTTCGGCGAGGAGAAGGAGCAGCTGGTGCGGTCCGCCTACGGTGCCAACTACGAGCGCCTGGTCGCAGTCAAGACGACGTACGACCCGAGCAATCTGTTCCGGATGAACCAGAACATCCCGCCAACACCGCAGTAGCTGGCTCGGTGACTGCGCTGGTTGCGCCGCCTAGGTCGATCAAGTGCGACGGACAATCCAGGTGGTTGGACAACTCGCCGCCGCCGACATGACGGTGGACGAGCAGGCCAGGTTGCTCGAGCTGTTCCGCGAATGGCATAGCGCCGGCGGGTAACCCCGGCACGAGATGACCGCAGGACGAGAGCCTGCCCCCACGGTCCGATCGGTCGCACGGTGGTGCCGGACCGCGCCATCCTGTACGAGAGCTTTGAGCGGCGTTCTGAGCAGACTCGTATGACGTGATCGTGAGCGGGTGGGTCCACATGAACGGTTGCAACGATTGCCGCCAAGAAGCGTCGTCATGAGATCACTTGATCTGCATGTCCAGCTCTTCGGGGGGCTGCAGCTTCACCATCATGAAGTTTCCCTCACGTCATCTCTGTCTGGCCGATCGGCGAGGCTGCTCGCCTATCTCCTCCTGCACCGCCAGACGCCGGTCGCTCGCGAGCATCTCGCATTCTTGCTGTGGCCCGATTCGAGCGAGTCGCAAGCGCGGACCAACCTGCGTCACGTGCTGCATCACCTGCGCCAGGCCCTGCCCGATCCCGATCGCTACCTCGCGATCACGTCGCAGAGCCTCCAATGGCGATCCGACACCTCGAGCTGGCTCGATATTGCTGTATTCGATGCACTGGCGGCCGCCACCGCGACGACTACGGCGGACGATCACGACCTCACCGTACTGCGGGATGCGATCGCCGTCTACACCGGCGAGCTCCTGGAAGGATGGTATGACGACTGGGTTCTCAGCGAACGAGAGCGGCTCAATCAGCGGTATCTGCACCTGGTTGCGCTAATTATCGATTGCCTTGAGGAGCGCGGCGAGGCAACCGAGGCGATTGGGTACGCTGAGCGACTTCTCCGACATGATTCCCTCAATGAGGACTCGTACCGGCTGCTGATGCGTCTCTTCGCGGAGAACGGGGACCGAGCACGGGCGATCCGCACCTACCAGGTGTGCGTCACAACGCTGCAACGCGAGCTCGATGTTGCGCCATCTTCAACCACGCGGGCGGCGTATGAGGCACTGCTGCCGGCAACCTTCGAGTCGGCTGACCCAGGGCCGATTGGCAGGACCACGCAAACACCTCTGGTCGGCCGCATCGTCGAGCGTGATCGACTCGCAGGGCGTTGGCGAGCAGCCGAGCAAGGACATGCGCAATGTGTCCTGCTGACCGGCGAGTCAGGTGTTGGTAAGACGCGGCTCGCCGAGGATCTGCGTGCATGGTGCACCCATCGTGGAGCGGCCGTCGTCGTCGCCCAATCCTACGCCGCTGAAGGCGCACTCGCCTACGCACCGATCGTGGAGTGGTTACGATCGGAGGTGCTCTCCCAACATCGACACGTGCTGAGCCCTGCCGTGCTCGGTGAGTTGGCCCGGCTGCTCCCTGAATTGCGCGCTGGGACTCCCACATACGTCGCCCCCCAGCAGCTACCGGAGCTCGAGCACCGTCAGCAGCTGTTTGACGCGCTCGTTGCCGCGCTCCTGGTCGTTGACGGGCCACTACTTCTGGTTGCTGAGGATGTCCAGTGGTGCGACCGTGAGACCATCCAGTTCCTGCATTACCTACTGCGCTCCCGACCAGATACACGATTGTTCGTGCTGGCAACAGCCAGACTCGAAGATCTCGACGCACGTCACCCTGTGCATGACCTCACGCTAGGGCTGCGTGCGATGCACACATTCACGGAGATCGAGATCGCGCGTCTCGACGACGCCGAGGCCACGACCCTCGCACAACAGGTCGCGGGCCGACCCCTCTCCATTGCTGAGACACATGCGTTGTATCGCGAAACGGAGGGGAATCCGCTCTTTATCGTCGAAGCGGTACGCGCCGGATGGGCCGGCGGGCAGCTGTCGCATGACTGGATCAGCCCGCGGGTCCAAGCCGTCATTCAGGCCCGCTTCGCACAACTCTCTGCGCCGGCGAGCGAACTGCTCAGCATCGCGGCAGTCATCGGCCGTGAGTTCACAGTTGCTATCGTGACCCACGCAGGTGATTGCGACGACGAGACGTTGATCAGCTGTCTGGACGAGCTCTGGCGACGTCGCATCATCCGCGAGCAGGGCGTCGACGGCTACGACTTCACCCATGACAAGCTGCGCGAGGTCGCCTACGGCATGATCAGCCCAGCCCGGCGCCGTCACCTCCATCTGCGGACCGCACAGGCGCTGGAGCAGCTGCACGTGGGTGCAACTGCGCCCATCAGCGGACAGCTTGCGGCTCACTATGAGCGGGCTGGAGCGGCGGACCGAGCGGCTACCTGGTACATGCGCGCTGCTGAAGCTGCGCAGCAGATGTACGCCCATAGTGAGGCGGTCCGCTTGCTGCAACGCGGGATCGAGCTACTGCAGACATTGCCCGATACCTCGGCGCGACAGTCGCAGGAGCTGGCCATCCTGAGCGCCTTGCCCGGTCCACTCGTGGCGCTCGAGGGATATCAATCGGTGTATGTGACGCAGGTACAGGAACGGGCGGTACGCCTGGCGGCAGTGCTCAACGTCGAACCGGACCCACCGTTGCTCTGGTCACTCGCGGTGGCACACGCCGCGCGTGGCGATCTGGTCACGGCCCGATCGTATGGCGAGCAGATGCTGGCCATCGCCACACGTGCCAACGACGATGTGCTCCTCGTCCAGAGCGAGTACGTGCTCGGGATCGCCGCCTACTGGAACGCCGAATTCGTCACCGCCAAGGCACACTTCGAGGCCGTCATCGAACGCTTCAATCCTCGGGACCGGCGAGCGCATCTGCTGCACTATGGGCAAGACCCCGCGGTGATCTGTCAGATGCGGCGCGCGTTCACCCTCTGGTTTCTGGGCCATACAGCAGACGCGCGCCATAACCGTGACGAGGCGGTCGCACAAGCGATCGCGCATGCAGACTGGTTCACGCGGCTCAGCGTGCTCCATTTCGCTGGCTTGCTATCACTGGAGCTTGGTGATCAGGAGCACCTGCGGGAGTGCGTAGCGATCCTCGCCAGCCATCGCACGGAACACGACGAATTTGTGCATCACAACGGCGAGGCACTCAGCGGCTACGTGGATGTACTCGATGGACACGCTGCTGCCGGCATCGCGCGCATTGAGCGGGTGTTCGACGATCTGCGGCCAGACATCCAGCTACCGGGACAGCAGTCGTCGGTCGCGCGCGTGCTGCTCGCTGCTCGTGCGATTGCTGGTGATGCGCACGAAGGTCTGGCAGCGGCGGACACACTGCTCTCAGTCAACGACGGGTGCCGCATTTGGGACGCAGAGGCGCATCGGCACCGCGCGGACTCCATGGCGTCGCTCGGCGCGAGCCGCAACGAGATCGAAGCGGAGCTTGCCCTGGCGCTCCACATTGCTCACCAGCAACAGTCGAGTGCCCTCGAGCTCCGCATCGAGTTAAGCCGGCTGCGCTACCGTTTGGCCCAGGCCGATCGTACGGCCGTGCATGCTGCGCGCGATCGCCTCGCTATGGTAATGAAAGCCATCGCGGATGGATCCGACAGCCATGACCTGCGCGAGGCGATGACCCTCCTCGCCCACGGCTGAGGTCACCACGCCTGGCGACATCAGCCGTTCCTGCCCTGATAACCGCACCATGCACCAGCGGAACGCTGGATCGTCATGTTGAGGGCAGTTGTTGAGCGAGCGTCCGTGAGGTCTGGTGAGTACTAATCGACCAGCTAGTGACGAGCGCAGTAGGTTCGTTCCCATGCCTTCCTTGTCCGTAACGAACGCAGCGGCCCCACTCGGGCATCGCGGGACGCACCGCGCCGGGGCGTTCGTGAATAAAACCGGGCTCGGGCATTAGGGCATGTCTGGCGCATTGACGAAGAGGACACCCCCGCGCGTCGCGCGCTGACGCAGCGCTTTCGCAGCGGTGTTGGCCGGAGACTCCCAGAAGGTCTGGAGCTGCTCCATGTCAGCGAACGCAACGGCGCCAAGCACTGCCGGAGCGCGGTCACCTTCGATGGCCTTGATGTCGTTGCTGACGAAGATGTAGCGCCCGCCATGCGCGGTGATCGCCGGGCCGACCTGGCCGATGTACTCGTTCAACAGCGCGGGATCATGAACCTCGTCAACGATCCCCAAAATGTACGCCGCCATGCACGACCTCCTCCTGCTAATGTGCTCGCGTTGCCAATCCACCGCTAGAGGCATCGTACTGATCACGCCGTTTCGCAGGCGTTCCAGCGTCGTTCCCGCCCGGGCAATCCAACCACTCACAAGCGGAACGCTCGCGGAACGCCGCCGCGTCATGCTGAGGCAGGTAATCGATCGAGCGTCTGTGAGGTCACGTGAACACCAATCGACCAGCTCGTGACGAGCCCCGCAGCCCGCGTTCCCATGCCTTCCTTGTTCGCGTCTGGAAGGCCGAGCGATCGGATGCGTCGGACGCGGTGGAATATCGCGCCAACGTGCGCGACGTCACGAGCGGGGCGACGCGCAGTTTTCGAGCGTGGTCGGATGTCAGCGACTTCATAGAGTCGCAGATCGCCGAGGCCGAGGAGCTGGCCGCCAGACGAGCGGACCAGGACGTAACTGAGAGGACCCTGTAATGTACGACGCCATCGTGGTCGGCGCACGCTGCGCCGGCTCACCGACAGCCATGCTGCTTGCCCGACAGGGCTACCGCGTGCTGCTGTTGGACAAGACCAGCTTTCCTAGCGATACGCTCTCGGTGCACTACCTGCATCAGCCGGGTGTGGCGTGCCTCAAGCGCTGGGGACTGCTCGAGCAGGTCATCGCCTCCGGCTGCCCGCCGGCGCGCGAGCAGACGCTTGACCTCGGCCCGTTCGCCCTCACCGGCATGCCACCCGCCATCGATGGTGTGGCTGATGCCTACGCCCCCCGGCGCACCATCCTCGACAAGATCCTGGTGGACGCGGCTGTTGCCGCCGGCGCGGAGTTGCGCGAGCATGTCACCGTCACCGAGCTGCTGCGCGACAACGAAGGGGTCATTGGCATTCGCGGGCGTGCCCGCGGTGGCACGCCGGTGGAGGAGCGGGCACGCATCGTCATCGGAGCGGACGGCATGCACTCCACCGTCGCCCGGCAGGTCGGTGCCGTAACGTACCACGACCGGCCGTCGGCCACCTGTGCCTACTACGCCTACTGGCGTGACGTGCCGCTCGCTGGCGCCGAATTGCACCCGCGGCCCGGCCAGATGATTATCGCCGGTCCGACCAATGACGCGCAGACGATGATCATCATCTACTGGCCAGCAGCAATGTTCCATCAGGTCCGCACTGATATCGAGAGCCACTTCATGCAGGCGCTGGAACTCGCCCCGGATTTACACGCACGGGTACGGGCAGGCACCCGCACCGAACGCTTCCGGGGCACCGGCGATCTGGCGAGCTTCTATCGCACACCGGCCGGTCCGGGTTGGGCATTGGTAGGAGATGCCGGATACCACAAGGACCCCATTACCGCCCAAGGGATGAGCGACGCCTTCCGCGACGCGGAGTTGCTGGCTGCGGCGATCGACGACGGCTTCACTGGCCGACGACCGCTTGAAGCTGCTATGACCGACTATGAGCAGCAGCGCAACACGGCAACGATGCCAACCTACGAGCTAACGGGCCAATTCGCCGCGCTCGCGCCGCCGTCCGAGGAGCAGCAAGTGCTCTTCGGTGCACTGCGTCACAACCAGGAGCAGACCAATCGTCTCTTCGGTGCCATTGCCGGAACCGTGCCGATCCCGGAGTTCTTCGCACCCGACAACCTCGGCCGCATCATCGGCGGTACGCCGACCGCTCCAGCGACCTCATGACCCTGCGACCGCTGCCGCTGGCGGCGAGTGACCTAGCGGTAGATTGAGCTTCCTCCCGCGTCCGGGAGATCTCGGTGCCCGCACACAGCACACTGGCAATCGTTGCTTGCAGCGACCCCTACAAGGAGTCACCCACCATGACAGCAATCACCAGCGCAACCGGACGACACGTCGACGCGAACGGCGCCAGCTTCTACGTTGAGGAACACGGACAGGGTGAGCCACTCGTGCTGGTGCATCCAGGACTTACGTCCAGCGCCACCTATCGAGGCGTGGTCGCGGGCTTAGCTCAGCAGTTCCTCGTCGTGACGTTTGATTCGCGTGGGCACGGACGCTCGACCAATCCGAGTGGCGAGCTCAGCTACGAACTGATGACGGAGGACACCGCCGCACTCATCGACGCGCTGGGACTCGTGCGGCCAGTCGTTGGTGGCTGGAGCGATGGTGGTCACGTGGCGTTGGAATTCGGCCTACGGAATCCAGGTTGTGCGCGGGCACTCATCGTCGGCGCAGCCTTCGCGGACTTCGAGAGCCAGCGGGCCAACGTCCGCGCCTGGTTCCGGGTGGATGCTGGCGGCCACGTCGACGCGGATGCGTTCGCCCGCGAGCACGCGCAGACCGTGCTTCCGATGATGCAGCATATGCATCCGCATGGTGTCGAGCAGATGCGGGCTATCGTGCAGATGGAAGCCACGATGCTGCTGACCTATTCCGGCCTGACCGCTGAGCAGGTGCAATCGATCGAGACGCCCGTGCTGGTTGTGCATGCTGACCGCGACGAACTGATTGCGCTGGATGCTGCAATTGACCTGTTTCGCTGGTTGCCGAATGCCGAGCTGGCAGTTCTGCCTGGCGCAACCCACATGCGTCCCATGTTCGACCCAGCCAGCTTCGTGCAGGTCGTCAGCGATTTTCTCAAGCGACACTGACGCTCACGCAGAAGGCAGGCCGATCGCCAGGATCACATCGACGGAGCACACCGAACGCTCCGACTGTAAAGGGAACGGCAGTTCAGCTGTCGCATAAACGTCGGAATTTGCGACACCGGCCTACGATTCGATGATCGAGTCAGAGTTCCGCAAGCAGATGCGAAAAACTTTGCTCGCGGTGTTTCAATACATGACCGGACGATTGAGTTTTGAGACGGGCGGGCTCGTCGCCGTTAGCATGGATGATGCAGGCACGTCGCACCCACGACCACCAACCGGTCGTTGCGGCTAACCGCTCTTATTAGGCGTGAGTCGTCAACATTCGTTCTTGAGACACGCACCGGCGTTCGTTAACCAGTTGGCACATCGACTGGTCCGTTCAGAGGCCGGCACTGATGCGCGCCGTTTCCCGCAGCCGCGCGATATCGCGCATTGGCGGGGCACCAAAGAATCCGTAGGAGGGATCATCATAGCTGACACGGTAGACGGCGCTTGCCGCGTCGAGTTGTTCTCCGAGCATGAGCCGGCGCTCCTCCTGCATCTGGAGTTGCTTCGGGAGCTGCAGTGGGCTAAGCGCGCTGACGGCCTCGAAGTGATGGTGGGAGCTTGAGACGCTCATCCCGAGCTTACGCCAGATCCTCAACGCGGAAGCTATTGATTACGCGAGCTGCAGGTCCAGGCGCGCAATACGTTCGAGTGCCGATTTCGCACCGACTGGCTCACACATCGTACGCGCAGCGGCAAGCAACGATCGCGCATCATCCTGTTGTCCGGTAGCGAACGCCAGCTCGGCCTGAGCAAGCTGGGTGAGAGCGGTTTCGAACGGCGCGCGGCAGGCAACTGCCAGCATCATCGCGTGCTCTAGCCGGTCTGCCGCACTGGCATAGTCGCCGGCAGTAGTATCGAGTTCGCCGAGGAGCCGTGTCGTTGCCAACTCCTCTACTGGCTGGCGCGGGTCAGCAGCGAGTTGGAGGGCTGCCTGAGCGAGGTGGTGTGCCTGCTCCACATCACCGACGGCACGCTGGTACTCGGCGCGCATGCGTGCGGCGCCGGAGCGGCTCGCCAGATCACCTGCCCAGTCGAGCCAGCGATCGTGCGCATCCAGCCAGACGGACATCGTGGGCAGGTCGTCGCGGTCGAGTGCCGCCTGCATCTGGGCAATCTGCAGGGCAATCGCCATCAGGTAGAACGTCCTCCCTGGTGGCGACTCAGTTCCAGCAGGAAGGTACAGATCCATCAGTCGCTCCAGAAGTGCTGTCTCTCCGATTGTTGAGAGCATCGTCACGATGTCGCACGCGTATCTTGCGAGCCCCAAGCTGGATCGCAGTTGTTCGACGACTCCCGTCAACTCTGGCAGCCGGAGCTCAAGCACGAATATGCCTGAGAGCATCAGTGGTCGATAGTTGTCTGCCCACGTCTGACGCAGGATGCTGTCGATCTCGGTGGCGATGGTGTCACGGCGCGTGAGGTTGAGCGTGTCGAAGGGCAACACCACCGTGTTGAGTTCCCATGCGACGGCATACGCGAGCTGATAGAAATTGCCGACCTCGGCACTGTAGTGGCCATCGTGCCGGTACTGGATGGCCGCTTCTTCGTGGTTGCAACGCTGTGCCAGGGCGACCCCGAGCGCTCCACAGGCGTCGGACAGCGACGCCTTCACCAAGAGGGAGCGGGTATCAGTCTGCAGGCGCTGGACAAACGGGATGCCATGCTCCAGCACCTGATCGAAATATCCTGCAAATGCCGCATGGACCAGATAGTTGCCGAGACGCAGGTCAGCAGCAGAGGCCAGGTGCTCCAGCCCAACCGCGAGATCGGACACGCGACCCGGCAGGGCATCTGCGAGCCACGGCAGTACAGCTGGGTCACGTAGCAGCTCAGCGATGGGCAGGGCGGCGAGTACCTCGAGTGCGGCCGGCATCGTTGCAACCGCCTGGTACTCCCCGATATTGGCCTGGTTCTGTAGCGTGTCGAATGGAAGAAATGCCTGCAGTACGGCATCTCCGCATCGTCGGCATGCAGCTGCGCTTCGTCCAGGTAGCGCAGTCCGCGTCGTGGGTCGATCGCGCGCAGCAGCCGGCCCACCCGATAGAGCAGCCACGCGCGATCACGCAACCGCGATGCATCGTGCTCGGTCAGGATGAGTGCCGACTCGAAGCGCTCGATCGCGGTGGTCAGGGCGAAGGTGCGTTGCGCGCGCTCGCCGGCATGCAGCAGCCAGTCGAACGCACGCGGGTCACCGGCCTGCTGATAATGGTAGGCAATGCGATCCGGGTCCGAGCGCGCGTCCGCAGCAAGGATCTCGCCGGTCGTGCGGTGCCAGGCACGGCGGCGCAGCGACACCAGACCCTCATACAGCGTCTCGCGCACCAGTGCGTGCGTGAAGCGCATTCGTGACTGACCAGGCACCTCTTCAACCACACGCGCTTCAAGCGCCTGCTCCAGCACGCCGGCCAATGCCTCCTCGTCAGCGCCGCTGACCGCAACCCACAGCTCCAGCTCGACCTCATGGCCGATGACGGCCGCCACCTCCAGCAGTCGCCGAGCCTCGCTGCCGATACGGTCGAGCCGCCCTTCAATCACCTGGCGCACCAGGTCCGGTACCTGGGCACGCTCCAACTCAGCCACGTTCCATGTATTCCCGGTTTGTACCAGCGTGCCAGTCTCTTCTAACGCACGCAGCACTTCTCCCACGAAGAAGGGATTACCATTTGAGATGCCGAGCGACGTGCGCCACCAGTCGTTCGCGATCTCGATGCATCAGTGGATAGCGCACGTCGATCAACGCGCTAATGGCAGCCTGATCGAGCCGCGCTAGGGTCATACGTATTGCATCGGACTCACGAACGAGTACTGGCAGTGCCTGCAGCAGCGGATGACGGCGAGTGAGATCGTCGTCGCGGTAGGTGACGACCAACAGGATGCGCCAATCGCCAACGAGTCGTGCGACGTGGCGCAGCAGATCGAGCGACGCTTGATCGGTCCAGTGCAGATCTTCCAGCAGCAGTACCAGCGCGTGTGCCGCGCTGCCGGCGGCGAGCATGTCCGCGACGCTCTCGAAGAGTGCGTGCTGGCTACCAACGCCGGTCAGCGAGCTGCCCGGTCGGAGTGTCTCCGACAGCTGCGGCAGGCGGTCATCCGCTGACCAATCGCGCAACAGCTCGATCCACGGACCGTAGGGCGGAGTCGTTGTCAAATCGTAGCAACCACCGCTGAGGACAACTGCGCCACGTTCCGCCGCCTCCGCGAGGAGCCAGCGGGTCAGGGTGGTCTTGCCGATCCCGGCCTCGCCGCTGATCACAAGCAGGTCACCGTGTCCGCCGACAGCCTCCTCTAGCTGGCGAGTGAGCAGCACCTGCTCCCGTTCGCGACCGAGGACAAGTGGCTTCACACGCCGCCGAGCGCCACGCGTCAGTGGGCTGTGTCGGGGCGTCGCGACGGTTACCTGCGTCGCTGCCGCTGGCTCCTGAGTGACAGCCGGCACGCCGAGCATCTGCAAGAGTCCACGCAGCACCGCCGCGGGATCAGGATCGGTGGCGTCAAGGAAGTTGATCGAGACATAGCGGTGCGGGACATCAGTCGGGCGCCTCATCAGCAGGACGAGGGGTTTGTTATGCTCTAGCGCCCAGTCCCACTCGTTCTTGACGTTGCGGCTGGAGACAGCATCGGGCGACACAATGCCAACCACAGTGTCACTCGCGGCCAATCCCGCATCGATCTCGTCCGGCCAATAGGCGCCGGCTGGAATGTCGTACTGGTCCATCCAGGTGCGCACACCGTGTGACATCAGCTGCTCG
This sequence comes from uncultured Chloroflexia bacterium, assembly GCA_963763325.1. GTDB lineage: Bacteria > Chloroflexota > Chloroflexia > Thermomicrobiales > CFX8 > JBBECJ01. The sequence goes on along the minus strand of CAVXOL010000001.1, from coordinate 329,431 downwards.
CGCACCTGCCGCGCAAAATCACCGTCGATGCGCTGGTAGGAGATGAAGACCTGTGGCTGGCGACTCGTCACTCGACCCTGCTCTCGAACCTGCACTGGTGTGAACAGGAACTAGGATAGCAGGGCGACAGCACGGCAGGCCTGAGCGAGTGTCTCAGAATCGTTGGAACTGGTGATAACCGCCACTGCGCGGGCTTCTGACCTGCCGACGCCACCACATCAACGCAGCACCGCCGTGATTCACGGTGCTATGCGCCGGTTTCGACCTCGTGGTTGGACCTGAGCGGCCCGATCACCGAGTTGTACAGGCAATGGGCGATCGGCGACGCCATCGTCGCTGCTGCGCTGACGTGGGCCGCCTGCTCGACTCCCGACGAGTCCCGCGCGTTGTCAGACGGTCTCAGACATGGGGGTGTCGTGTCGATGTCGGTTTCGCACCAGCGTGGAATCGTCCGATGACGCGTCCCCATAGGGAAGCGCGTGGTGTCCGGACATCTTGCACTTCTGCTTCGATCAGCGTACGGTGGAATGGACCCAGACATCACACTCACTCGAGGCGCGCCGGGCTGACCCGTCACCTGTTGCCTCGGAAGAGGCGCGAGCGCATCGATCCCATCAGTGGCGTCGCCAGCGACCGCCCTCACCAGCGCGTTGCGCCACCGACTGTCGGCTGCGCAGAAGGGAGGCCAACCAATCGACGGAACACCCTGCCCCACCGCTACCACGCGACGTCGTTGACCAGCATTGAGGAGCGCTACCACCATGGCCATGCAGCAACAGAAACAACGTGCCGATTCCATCGCCGCAGACGCGGTCGATGCCTTCCGCTCGAGTCTGCGCGGGACGCTCATCTCGCCTGGTGAGGAGGGCTACGATGCCGCCCGGACGATCTGGAACGGCATGATCGACAAGCGGCCAGGGCTCGTCGTCCAACCAGCCGGCGTCGCCGACGTGATCAGTGCCGTCACCTTCGCCCGCGAGCACGACCTGCTGCTGGCGATCAAGAGCGGTGGCCATAACGTGGCCGGCAATGCGCTGTGCGATGACGGCTTGCTGTTGGACATGTCGAGCATGCGCGCGGTCCGTGTTGATCCTGAGGCCCAGACCGCCTATGTCGAGGGTGGCGCCCAGTGGGGTGACTTCGACCACGAGACGGCAGCCTTCAAGCTCACCAGCACCGGCGGCATTGTGTCGACGACTGGCGTGGCGGGACTGACCCTTGGCGGTGGCATCGGCTGGTTGAATGCCAAGTATGGCGCGTCCTGCGACAACGTGCTCGCGTATGACATCGTGCTGGCTGACAGCACCTACGTGCGGGCCAGTGCGACCGAGCATCCGGACCTGTTCTGGGCGCTCAAGGGGGGTGGGGGCAACTTCGGTGTCGTCACCGGCTTCGTCTTTCAATTGCATCCCTTTGACCATCAGGTGCTGGCCGGCGCGCGCTTCTATCCGATGGAACAGGCACGCAATGTCCTTGAGATGTACCGCAGCGTCACCAGCGCCACGTCGGATGATGTGATCGTCTACGCAGCGCTCTGGATCAACCCCGCGACCAGCACCAACGCATCCGCCCTGGCCTTCTGTCATTCCGGTGACCTCGAGGAAGCTGAGCGCGAGATGGCGACCGTGCGGGTGTTCGGTGAGGCTGACCTCGACATCATCGCGCCGATGCCCTACACCGCCTGGCAGCAGGCGTTCAACCCGCTCGTGCCACACGGACGCAACTACTATTGGAAGGCGTTGCTGTTCAGCGAGTTGACCGACGCGATGCTCGATGCTGCCGCAGCATGTGGCGCGGGCAAGCCGAATCCCATCAGCTATATGGTCTTCGAGCAGTTTGGTGGTGACTATGGCCGCCACGACAAGGCGGAGACCGCCTTCTGGCACCGCGATGCGCGCTACCAGGTCGTGATCGGTGGCGCCTGGGAGGATCCGGCGGAACAGGAGACGTGCATCGCCTGGGCACGCGAGACCCATGACGCACTGGCGCCCTATGCCCTGACGGGTCGCAACCTGAACTTCACCGTCGTGGACCAGGACGAGCGCATCGGTCGGGTACAGGCTGCGTCGGGAGACAACTACGCGCGGCTGGTGGAGGTCAAGACGCAGTATGACCCGACGAATCTCTTCCGCGTCAATAACAACATCGCACCGACGACCTGAGTCAGGAGCCCACGGAGGACGCGTCGCACGGCAGCGCTCGCCGTCCGCGCCACCCCACATTGATGCAGTGACGCCCCCAGTTCGTCCGGGGGCGTCACGACGTGTCTCAATTGGTGCATGGCTCACTGGGTCGTGAGCCATCGACACCCGATGCATCGTGGGACATTCCGACCGCCACCGTGCTGGCGCGCGGTGGTTGACGGCGGCCGTTCCTGCTCGCATGATGGTGGTCTCACCGTTGCTCCGCTGCAAAGGTCGGCACCGTGGATGACGACACTGGTGAGCGCTTCTCGCTTGAACAGCAGCTCGACGAACGCACCCGCGAACTGACCACACTGCTCGACGTCTCCCGTCTGGTCGTCGCCACGCTCGACCTCGCGCCGTTACTTGAGTTGATCTTCGACCAACTCCAACGGGTTGTTCCGTACGACAGCGGCTCGATCCTGCTCGTCGAGGACACGGAGCTGCGCGTGATCGCCAACCGCCGACCACCGCATCGGCCACCGATGCCGAACGTCCAGAGGCAGCGCTTTCCGTTTGACCCAAACTCGCGCGAGTGGGTCGCCATGCAACGTGGCGAGCCAATCATCATTGGCGACGTCCGTGGCCCAGGAGACGACGCCGCCGGCTATCGCGCCTCGGTCGGCGACCGGCTCGATCCACTGTTCGCCCACGTTACCTCCTGGCTGGGCGTCCCACTGGCCGTCAAGGACCAGTTGCTCGGCATGCTGGCCGTCTCGTCACCCGAGCGCGACGCCTATCGAGCCGCATGAGGCCCGCCTGGCGATGGCCTTGGCCAATCACGCCGCCGTGGCGATCGAGAACGCACGCCTCTACGAACACGCCCGCGAACTGGCGGTGCTCGAAGAACGCCAGCGTCTGTCCCGCGAACTCCATGACTCGGTCTCCCAAGCCCTGTTCGGCATCGGCCTGGGGGCGCAGACCGCCCTCACGCTGCTCGAGCGCGAACCGGAGCAGGTGGCTGACCCGCTCAATTACATCCTCGAGTTGGCGAATACGGGACTGGCCGAGATGCGGGCGTTGATCTTCGAGCTGCGGCCAGAGTCATTGGAGCACGAGGGCCTCATCCGCGCCATCGAACGGCAGGCGGCGGCGCTCAGTGCCCGTTATCGCGTCGCCATTGAAGCGACGTATGAGGCTGAGCCGGACGTCCCGATCCTGGTCAAGGACGCGCTCTACCGGATTGCCCAGGAAGCGATGCACAACGCGGTCAAGCATGCTAGCCCGCGCACGATCCAGCTGCGTCTCGACTACCAGGGCGACGTGATCACCCTCAAGGTAGCCGACGATGGCGCGGGCTTCGACACGACGGGGTCGTTCCCGGGACATCTCGGGCTCACATCCATGCCGGAACGCGCCGAACGCCTCGGCGGCCAGGTAACGGTGACCAGCACGCCTGGCGCTGGCACCTGCGTGTGCGCCACGATCCCGCTCAACTAGCAGCGCTAAGCGACACCGATCGTGTCGTCTTCGTGCGGCTGCAGCAGAATCTGCTCTCGGTGTGCGCCCAACCACCTCACGCTCCGATCGCTGTCGGGTGGTGGTCGCCATCAGTCCTTATGCGCACTGGCAGCCACGGTGGCGCTCAAACGTCGTCGGGCACGTTATCCCCTGGCCTCCCGTCGAGCACGCGCATAACCAGCGTCAGTGCCCAGGTCAGGACCTCCTGCTCCGTCTGGGCGGCAACCTGCCGCCGCGGATGCCACAAGTCCGGCGCCAAGGGCGCGGTCAGGTCGCGATTGATCTCGCTGAGCAAGCCGGTCACCCGTCGTTCCTTGTGATCGGTCAGCACCTGGAGATCAAACGCGCGCAGACCGTCCTCGGTCTCCGCCTCAATCTCGAAGGCACTCTGCTCACCGCGTTCGAATGGCGCGGCGAGCCGCTGGAGGTCGGCGACGTCCACCCCCATTCCGCGCAGTCGCGTCAACATCTGAACGTACTGGACCCGCCGCATGGTTAGTGATCGAAGCATGGCGACACCTACCTTTCCGGTCATCTCCGTCTGACGCACAGGATACGACCATGGTCGTCTGGCATACGACGGTGCACCACCAGACGTGCTCCGTCTGACTTCACTGGATCAGCGACACTTGACACCGGTTGTGCGTGTCTTGTGCGTGTCATGTCCGGGGTGTATCGTGCACGTATCGTGTCACTATCCCAGCCCTGACGAGAGACGGTCGCAGTATGACATCGTTCGTCTCAACCGCAGCTCCGCGCCCGCTGCCAGCGCCGACGCCGATCGCGCCGGGGCGGATCCGTGCGCCCGCCTGGTCGTTGCCGGTCCCGTTGACGCCACTTGTTGAGCGTCCGCAGCAGGTGGCGCAGGCAGCCGGTCTGCTGCGGACCGAGACCATCCGGCTGCTGACGCTGACCGGACCGGGTGGAGTCGGCAAGACCCGGCTGGCGTTGCGACTGGCCGACGAGGTCAGCGGCGAGTACCCCGGCGGCATCGCCTTCGTCCCACTGGCAGCGGTCACTGATCCGGACCACCTGCTGCTGGCGATCGCCGCCGTGATCGGCTTCCCCGAGGCCGGCACCGTCCCGTTGGTTACGCACCTCGTCTCAGTGCTGGCTGGCCCGCCACGACTCCTGGTGCTGGATACCTTTGAACAGATCGTTGCCGCCGGACCACTCGTCACGGACCTGCTGTCGGCCTGCCCGTCCGTAACGATCATCGTGACCAGCCGCATCGTCCTTGGTGTCAGTGGTGAACAGGAATTCGTCGTCGCGCCGATGACCGTGCCGGGTGCGTCTCGCTCGCGCTCCCTGGCGGAGATCGCGGCCAGCGAGGCGGTGGCGCTCTTCCTCCTGCGGGCCCGCGCCATCGATCCAACCTTCGAACTGACTGACGCGAACGCGTCGGCGATCATCGAGATCTGCCAACGGCTGGATGGCTTGCCATTGGCAATTGAACTGGCCGCCGCTCGGACGAAGGTGCTCTCACCCCAGGACCTGGCCGCGCGGTTGAGTCGTCGCCTGCGCGTACTCATTGGCGGTGCTCGCGATCAGCCGGCGCGCCTGCAGACGATGCGTGGCGCGATCGACTGGAGTTACGACCTGCTCGACGCACGTGAGCAGGCGCTGTTCCGGCGCCTGTCCGTCTTCGCCGGTGGCTTCTCCCTCGCCGCCGCCGAGGCGGTCGTTCCAGGCGACGACACGCTTGATCTGCTCGACTCGCTGGTCGGCAAGAGCCTCGTCCAACCCATGTCTGGTCCGGCGGGCCGTCGTTTCGCGCTGCTGGAGATCATCCGCGAGTATGGGCAGGAACAACTGACGCTCAGTGGCGAGCAGCTCGAGACGCACCGTCGCCACGCCGAGTGGTGTTACGCCGTCGCCCAGCAGACGACGACCGCCGATCTGCGTCGCGCGGTGCCTGACGCGGTTCGCCACGTCACAGCCGAGCGAGATAACTTCCGCGTCGCCCTCACCTGGCTGCATGGTCACCATCCCCCGGCCGCGCTGCAACTCGCCGTCTGGCTGTATCCCGTCTGGTACATGCAGGGAGCGCTGCGCGAGGCGCGTGACTGGCTGGAGCGCACCCTCGCCGCTGGCGACACCGCCGCGCCAGACCTGCGAGCCCGTGGGTTGTTCGCCCTGGCGAAGATCAACAGTGAGACGGGTGAGGACGACCAGGACCAGGCGATTGCCATCTTCGAGGAGAGCCTGTCGCTGTCCATCACCACCGGTGATGACGCCTTCGCCGCGCGCTGCCTGGCGAACATCGGCCTCGCTGAAGAACGGGCTGGCCGTGATGAGCAGGCTCTGGCCCGCTTCGAGGCAGCGCGTGAACGCTACGTCGCCATCGGCGACACGGTCGGGACCATCAACCAACTCGTCAACCTGGGGGATACCGCCTGGCGGCTGGGCGACCTCGAGCGCTCCGAGCACTACTGCCGCATGGCGCTTGCGCACCCAGCGGCCAACGACGATCGGTTTGACCTGGCGATGGTGCGCATCAACCTCGCGCAGATTGCTCTCAGTCGCGGTGCCATCACCGACGCACACAGCCACCTCTTGGACGCCCTGGCCGAGTTTGCCACGATCGACTTCCAGATCGGCATCATCGATGTGGTTGCCGGCATGGCCGCGGTTGCGCAGGCGGTGAGCCAGTCGGACGTCGCCGCCCGCTGGCTCGGGGTGGTCGACGCCGCCTGTTCGCGCGTCGGCATGGCCGCCGTGCCACATCATGGGTTGTGGACGCGGACGCTCGCCGCGACCCGGGCGAGCCTCGACACGGTGGCGTTCGCGGCGGCACACGAGGCTGGGATGACGCTCGCCCTCGACGAGGCACTCGCCGAGGTCCAGCAGTGGCACCCGCCGGTTGCCCGCCCGGCGACCGCGGGATCAGGTGTCCTCTCGCCACGCGAGCAGGAGGTGGTGCAGCTGCTGGTCGCCGGCCACTCGGATCGTGAGATTGCCGAGGCGCTCTTCATCAGCCACCGCACGGCCCAGGGCCATGTCGGCAGCATCTTCAACAAGCTCGGCGTCAACTCGCGCACCGCCGCCGCGACGACGGCCATCCGGCTTGGACTCGTCATAGATCCAGGCTGACGCCCGTCTCACGACGCCGGCGCAAACAGGATTCATCAGAAGCTCAGCAGCGCAGAAGCGCAGCAGCGGCGATGCTTCGTCGTTGAACCGACTCCTAGCACGGATGCTTACTGATCCACCGCGACACATGCTGCTGGCCCGAGCGACCAGTGACGATGGTCCGCCAGTTGGCACCACCAGCACGGCCGCTGCGGAATGGCGCAATGGATGACGCATGACCGCAGCGCGCTGATGAGACACGATCGTACTGTCTCAGAAACGTCGGGGCGCGGTGAAAAAGCCGGTTGCCGGGTGTGACAGGGCGTCGAAACCTTCGAAAACGGGCCTGATTGACGTGGAATCAGGCCTTTGAGCCAGGATCATCTGCCGAAACGTAGGTCGTCGACGCTAGCGATGGGGTTTTTCACCAGGCCCGTCCGTATTAGCGACTCGAGTAGGCGACCGATAGTGGTGGATCGATGTCTGTGTGGCAATGGGGAATTCCTCAATTCGAGCGTCTCATATGCTGTCCACATCACTAAGTTATGAGACGCGTCTGCTCAAGAGATGCCGTGCCGCGCATAGTCTGTATTTGCTCAGCAGTCGAATGGGGCGACGTGGGTAATAGCGGCGTGCAAGCGACGGCAGCAGTCGCAGAGCGGCCCAATCGCGATGCGATGGAGTCAACGCGCGGTGCCAAGCGTATTTGCGCCACGCGTGCACATCCTTCGGGTGATGACCGAGATCAATCGGCTTGCGAGAACCGCCGATCAGTTGTTACAAGCACGCACACAGCTGAGGCTTCCACAAGATGCCTTACCCGCATTGCCGCCGTTGACATCCGGGGCGACGCACATGGTGCCTGGGACACGACCGGTCCGACGTGCGCGAAGGCTGCCCAGGTTGGATCAGGTGTGATCGGGTGGAGTCAGGTTATGGCAACGGACCGACGTCATCGACCTCAGTCTACCCAAGGAGCGCTCAAGTCCAGTGAGCGGTCAGTGCTACACTGACAGCAACACACCCGCTGCACGCCGTCTCATGGAGCATCCCGCATGCAGCTGCCAGACCCACCCGCGAACGCCACCCCGCCGCGTGATCCCAGCATGCCACCGCCTGGCCGCGAGCGGGAGTGGGATCGGCTGACGGATCGTCTCGTCGACGCACTCCGCGGGCGGGGCGGGGTTATCACGCTGTCCGGAGAGGCCGGTGTCGGCAAGACCACGTTGGCCACGGCCTTGGCATCGGCCGCTCGTCGGCAGGGCGCCGTCGTGCTCGTGGGTGGCTGCTACGATCTGGCGCTCACACCATCCTATGGTCCATGGTCGGAAGCCGTGCGCAGCAACCGCTCGGACGACGTGGCACCGCCTCCATCCGCCGTTGTCACCGACGGCTCAGACGACGGCTCAACGATGCTCACCACCTCACGCCTGGAGGTCTTCGAACAGGTCGGCGCCTGGTTAGCGACGATTGCGGCCCGGCAGCCAGTCGTGGTGATCCTCGAAGACGTCCAGTGGGCAGATGCCGCCAGTCTTGATCTTGTGCGCTTCATCGGTCGCCATCTCACGCGCCTCCCGGTGCTGCTGGTGATCACCTGGCGCGACGGCGAGGGATGGAGTCCGGCGCCGTTCACGCGGATCCTTCCGGCGATAATCCGCGAAACGCAGCCACTGCGGCTGGAGTTGCAACGGCTCGGGACGGCTGGAGTGCGCGATCTCATTGCCGAGCGCTATCGACTCGCAGATGACGATCTCGATGCGCTCGCCGGCTGGATCCAGCGCTCAGCCGAGGGCAATCCCTTCTTCACCGGCGAAGTCCTGCTGGCCCTGGAACAGGCTGGAGCGCTCAAGCCCGACGGTGACCATTGGAGCTTCTCTCCGCCGACCAGTATCGCCGTCCCACCCCTCGTGCGGCACGTCATCGAGCAGCGACTCGCGCTGCTGCCCGCGACCACCCAGGTACTGCTCGAGTATGCCGCCATCATCGGGCAGGACGTGCCGCTCTCCCTGCTCCAGGCCGCAAGCGATGCCACGGACGATGATCTGGTCGGGATGATGGATGACGCGCTTGCCAGCCAGATCGTGACCGAGACAGCATCCGATGATGACCAACTCCACTTCCGCCATGCGCTCATGCGCGAGACGTTGTATCAGCGGCAGAATGCACTCCGCCGCCGCGCTCGGCACCGACGGATCGCCGAGACGCTGCTCGCAGCGGCGACGCCTGCACCGGTGGCGGTCGCGCATCATCTGCGTGCCGCCCACGATCCTCGCGCCATCGAGTGGCTCGTGCGGGCTGGGGAGGCGAGCCTGGCCCACTACGCCCCACACGACGCGGTTGCCTTTTTGACGCAGGCAACGGACGTCGCCACGCGATGCGGCGGCGCGCTCCCGATGTCGGCGCTCCGCACGCGTGGCCAGGCATGGGAGATGGTCGGCGACGTCGTCCGTGCGCGCGCGGATTACGAGGAGGTCCTCCGTGCGTCCAGGGCCATGGGTGACCGCCGCGCTGAGTGGCAAGCCCTCCTCGACCTCGGGTCACTCTGGGCCGAGCGCGACTACCGCCGCGCTGGCGAGGCATTCCACCGTGCGCTGGCCCTGGCGCGCGAGGATCTCGACGAAACGGCAGTGGCCGACAGCCTCAACGCGGTAGGCAACTGGCACGTCAACAACGAAGAACCGCACCGAGCGATTACGTGTCACGAGGACGCACTCGCGCTCTTTACCCGGCTCAGCGATCGCCACAGGATCGCCGCGACCGGCGATCTACTGGCCCTCGCACGCTACGTCGCCGGCGATGTCCGTGGCGCCGCCCAGGACTATGCGCGGGTCGTCGCACTCCTCGACGAGCTTGGCGAGCGGCAACTCCTGGTCTCAGCCCTGACCAACTGGTCAACGACCGGTGGCAACTTCGAGACTGATGCCGTCGTCACGGCTGACGGGGCAATGGATCACTGGTTCGGCCTCAACGCCCGTGCAAACACCATCGCGCGTGAGATCGGGTGGGCTGCCGGCCAGTCGTACGCGCAGATTCAAGCCGGGGCGATTCGCGCCGCGCGCGGCCAGATGGGCGACGCGCTCCGCCTCGCAGGTGCGGGCATGGCGATCGCGGAGCGGATCGGTCACCAGCAGTGGATCGTCTGTGGGCATGTGGCGCTCGGTCGCATGTACTCCGACGTGTTTGATCTGGAGCAAGCGCGCGATCACCTGGAGGCGGCCTACGTCCAGGCGCAAACGATCGCGTCGCCTTACTGGACCGCGCTGGCGGCCGCGGAACTGGCCATGCTCCTGATCGAGGACGGAGACCTCGATCGTGCCGCCGCCATTGCCGAGGCAGGACTCTCTGGATACCAGCACGTTCAGTCCACCGGGCAGCGGCGTTGTCGCCTTGCCTGGGCATGGCTCATGCTCGCACGTGGTGAGGCAGAGCAGGCGTTGGAGACAACCAGTCACCTGGTCGTCACCGCACCACACGCCGCCGGACCGCGCTCACTCCCGTGGCTTGCCCTTGTTCGTGGGCAGGCGTTGCACGTCCTCGGTCGCCTCAACGAGGCGGAGGAGGAGCACCGTGCGGCGCGGCGCGGTGCGCTCGATCGCGACGACCGACACCTCCTCTGGCGGGTCGACGTCGCACTCGGCCACCTGTTGCACGACACAGGGCGGATCGACGAGGCGCGCTCAACGTTCGATCGGGCGCTGACGATGGTTGACGACCTTGCCCTGACGCTCCCAACCGACGACCTACGCCGCAGCTTCCGCCGTGGCGTGGACGCACGCCTTCCCCGTACCAGCATCCTCCCCAAGGCGACACCAGACGCAATTGGGCTCAGTCCGCGCGAGATCGACGTGCTTCGCCTCGTCGCCGTGGGACTGACCGACGCAGACGTGGGCGAGCAGCTGTCGATTTCCCGTCGCACCGTCGGTCGCCACCTCGAGTCGATCTACAACAAACTCGGCGTTGGGTCACGGACGGCGGCAGCCAGCGTGGCCTACGAGCACGGCCTGATCGATCGCTCCACCAACGGCTGACCGCGAACGGCAATAAACGGCGTGGGGAAGATTCCCCATGCCCTGCGTCCGCGTGTGAATGGGGAGTTCTCACGATGTGCGAACGGCGTGGCGACGGTAGTGTCAGCTCAGACGCTCAACCATTGAGGCGAGCACCGTTCACAGCAAGGAGGAGGTTTCCATGCTTCAGTCTGAGACAACCGCTGCCAGCACCTTCAGGCCCAGCGACATTGCCGCCCTCGACGCGCAGATCTCCGGCACCATCACGACGCCAAGTGACCCTGCCTATGACGAGGCACGTGTGGTCTGGAACGGGATGATTGACCGTCATCCGGCACTGGTGGTCTCCTGCGCGTCGGCCGGCGATGTGGTCGTTGCACTGGGGTTCGCACGTGAACACGGGCTGCTCGTCGCCGTGCGCGGTGGCGGGCATAGCGTTGCTGGACTCTCAACCTGTGATGGCGGCATCGTCATCGACCTCTCGCCACTGAAGTCGATCGACATCGACGTGGAGGCGCGCACGGCCAACGTTGGTGGTGGCGTGGTCTGGGGAGAACTTGATGCAGCCTCGCAAGCATTTGGGTTGGCGACGCCGGGCGGCGTCTTCTCCAAGACGGGAGTCGCGGGTCTGACACTTGGTGGCGGCTATGGCTGGCTACGTTCCACCTACGGACTCGCCTGTGACAACCTGATTGGGGCTGAGGTCGTCACCGCCGACGGACGCGTCGTGATGGCAGGCGATGGCGATGGCGAGGATGCTGAGTTGCTGTGGGGGTTGCGCGGTGGAGGCGGCAACTTCGGGATCGTCACGCGCTTCATTTTTCGACTCCACCCGGTGGGTCCGGAGGTGTATTTCGCCTTCGTCGTCCATGATGGAGAAGGAGAAGGGACCGAGCGAACGCTCCAGTTCTTCCGCGACTTCTGCGCCACGGCGCCCGCAGCCGTCAACCCGCTCGCGGTCTGTGGCATCGTCCCCGACGACCCTGAACTGTTCCCAGTCCAAACGCATGGTCGACGATACGTGATCCTTGGTGCCCTATATGCTGGACCCGTCGAGGAGGGCCAACGCATTCTACAGCCGTTGCTCGACGTTGCCGAGCCACTCGTGGATTTCAGTGGCGTCATGCCCTACGTCGATGTTCAAAAGCTGTGGGACGCGGACTACCCGGATGGGATGCGCTACTACTGGAAGTCGCTCAACCTTGCCTCTCTCGACGACGACGTCATCGCGACGATTGCCGCGCACGCCCGATGGCAGCCGTCGCCGAAGAGTACGACCGATCTCTGGTTCGTGGCTGGCGGCAGCCAGGACGTCGGAGTTGAGGCGAGCGCCTTTCACGGTCGATCTTCGGCCGTGCTGCTCGGACTCGAGGCGAACTGGGTGGACGCGGCGGATGACACGCACAACGTCACCTGGGCGCGGGAGTTCATCGCCGCCCTGGAACCGCATTCCGACGGTAGTCGCTATCTGAACTTCGCTGGATTCCAGGAGGAGGGGGAGGCGATGATGCGCTCCGGCTTCGGTCCGCACTATGAACGGCTCGTGAGACTCAAGAACCGTTATGACCCGACCAATCTGTTCCGTCTCAACCAGAATATCGTCCCCACGGTCTAGCCGAAGGAACATGGCAACGGATGGCAGGACGCCTGGCGCGCTCATCCGTTGCCACCGTTCCGTCCGATCGCGATGTCTGGTGCCTCACCAACGGCCGAGCGTCGTGCAAGCGTGGGATGAACGCGACGACGGTGTGTGCGTTCGATGGATGCGAGTAGCGGGCGTTGACATGTCACGATCGGGCTTGCTACTCACCCAGTAGCAGTGCATCACCGTCGACCATTCGCTGGTGTACATGAAGGAGCCGAGTATGGCGTTCGCAACAGGCATCCACTCGATGCACATCGGTGCGTTCGCTTGTCTGATCATCGGCGATGTCGTCTATCCACGTGATCCCGCGCAGCCAGCCGCGCTCGCGTTCGTCGACGATCCGGCGCCACTCAACTTCGCCAACGCTACGGCACGTGAGATGAGCACAGCCCTCGGTGTGCTGGCAGCAACGTCAATCCCGACCGACATGAGCAACAACATTTTGCTGGTCGACACCGGCCAGCAGCGGATACTCGTCGACACCGGCAACGGCTCGACCGAGACCGCGCCGGGGCATCTCGTGGAGCGGCTGGCGACGGTTGGGGTGGCAGGAACGACATCGACATGGTCATCCTGACCCACGCACACTTTGATCATATTGGCGCGAACGTTGACAACCGTGGCCAACCCATGTTTCCCAACGCGCGCTACGTCATCAGTGAGATCGAGTGGACGCACGCGACGCGGAACGCAGATGACGTGACGCGCGCGCAACTCCTGACCATCTCGGACCGTGTCGAGCGCATCGCACTAGATGCGCGGATTGTGCCCGGCATCTGGGCGGTGCCGGCGCCGGGGCACTGCGCCGGGGCAGATCGCGCTGACTGGTCGAATCGGCTGGCGAGCGACTCCTCCATCTCGCCGATGTGGTCCATCATCCGATTCAACTGCTCCATCCCGATTGGTACTTCGACTTCGACGCTGACCCGGCCTTGACGGTGGCGACGCGGCGGGCGCTACTCGACCGCGCGGCGCGCGAGCAGGTGCGCGTCCTCGCGTATCATCTGGCCTTCCCAGGTCTCGGTGCGGTGGTTGCGGATGGGGCGCACTGGCGCTGGGTCCCGGCAACGACGTGACTCGGTCGCCTCGCGTGAGAGCGCGACCGCCCACCGAATGCGTCTCACAAACGTCCGTTTTGAGATCGTGGTGGCGGATCGGCGTATCGCACATAATTGCCGAGATTCTGGCGTCTCAGTACGCATCTCAGATTCAACGTCTCAGGACGAGCCGGCAGCGACGACTTCTGAGACACGCGCAGCTGCTCAGTGCACCGCAACGGACATCCGTGATGCGCGACATCACGACGACGAGGAACGAGATCCGGACGGATCCGGATCTCGTGCAGCAGCGATCACGACCGTTCGCGATCAGCACGCCTAGTTGGTGACGCGGACCGCATCACAGCCGAAGAACGTGTAGACGCTGCCATTCGCGGCCGTCAGCTTGCCCTTGACACACGCCTCGGTTGACGTCTTCGTCAGCCCGCTGTCTGCCGGCTTGAAGTGCATCAGCATGTCCAGGTCCGCGTCGCGCGTCTTCTCGTCCAACTCGTACGAGCGCTCGAGATGCCCCTGATGGTGGATCTCGCTCGCGCCCGTCACCGTTGCGACATTGAACAGGTTGGCGCGTACTCCCCAGCGAACCGTCAGTGGTTGGATCCCGGTTGCGTCAACGTCCAGTGGCAGCCCATACTCGCCCGCCCGCGTCGTCAGGATCGCCAGCGTCGCGTCGGTGTTGAGGTTGATCGAGTTCGGGAAGCCCTTCGGGCGAACATTGACCGCCACCGGGATGACGCAGTCGATCGTGAACGATGCCGACCTCGCGTTGTTGGTCAGATCCGGATCCACACCAAGCGGGTCGGCGAGTGCGATCGAGTAGCCGAACGACGCTGTCTGTTCACCTGGCTCCGTGCAGGTCAGGGTGAACGACTGGCTGATCGTCTGGGGCGTGCCGACGGCGAGTGCCGTCTGATTGGCGGTCGTGCTGGCCGGTGCGACCGTCAGGCCGGCGCTGGCCGTCACCGTCCCGGTCAGCACCGTGTCGACCGGACTGGATGGCCCGCCATTCGCGACCTGGACATCAATCGTCGCGCCGGCTTGCTGACCGACCAGGATCTCCAGCGGCGACGTCGTCGTCACGCTGTTGATCGTCACGTCGGCCTTGGTGATGACGAGCGTCGCTTCACTCGCGTTGTCGTTGGCTGCGTTCGGATCCGGTCCAGCTAGGTTGTCAACATTCGCTGTGGCCGTGATCGTCTTCGACCCGCCCGGATAGAGGAAGCCAGCCGGGACGTCGACGCGGATGGTGACCGTGCGGCTGGCGCCAACCAGCAGTTCTCCGAGGTTGCACGTCACCAGACTGCCAGCCTGCAGGCAGGGGACACTGGTGTCGACGAAGTCGACGCCGGCCGGCAGCGTTGTCGTGACCTGGACCGAGGTAGCTGGGTTTGGCCCGTGATTGGCGGTGGTCACGGTGTAGGTCAGTTGCTCACCGGCACCAACCGGCTCAGGACTATCGGCGAGTGTGACACTGACATCAGTACGGTTGATGGCGGCCAGCAAGACATCACGTTCCTGGGTGGTTGGCACCTGATCTTGCTCCGCAAACAGGGCCTGGGTGGTTGAGTCTCCGAAGCGAAGGAAGCGCAATTCGATCGCGTTCCAGTCATGATGGCCATCGAGGGTCTCAGTTGACATGGCGTTGATACAGGCGCGAGGACTGCGGTTCCCCGCCGCATCTGCCGGACCAGCATCATTGATGTTGGCGGTCACGCCAGTATCCGTCAGATCCGGTGGATCGAGCGTTGCCGGATTCCCGTCGGAGACGGTGTCTCCGTTCCAGTTCGGTTGTGTGTTCAGCGTGTTTGTGACCTTCTGGCCAGTCGCATCGACGAAGATGAAGCGATTGACGCTGTCACTCGGATCGAGAATGTCCGTCTCGTCGAGGCCGGCCAGCTCAACGAGCGGGTCAAGCGGCGCATTGCCACGCGTAGTCGGGCCGGCAAGATTCAGACGCGGCGGCGAGTAGTCGAGGATCACGCCGCCACCCACCCGCGGGATGCCGAACTGCAGATCGTAGTTCATGCCACTGACGTGGTTCGGGTCGCAGTTACTGCCGTCGCTCTCCTCGCCACCATGGCCGAGATTGAGGTTGTGCCCCAATTCGTGCATGATCGTGCCACCGTCGTGGTTGTACTCGATGAAGTCGTTGCCACCGATCTCGCCCTGTCCACCGACCGTACAGGTGTCTGTATCCGGTCCTGCTCCGTCAGTGTCGGTGTCGGCGTTGACGGTGCTGATGGCATAGTGGAAGATCCAGCGGCGGTTGAGATTGAAGTTGGCCTGGAAGCCCGTACCACCATTCTTGGCGGCATAGAACGTCGCATCGACCCCACAGTTGAAGAGCCCGGTTGAGACCGCTCCGGTATTGTCGAGAATGAGACCACCACCATCCGGCACGAGGTCGCGGAAGTCGCTGACACGACAGGAGGGATCGGCACTATCCGCACCGTTGGCACCGTCGTTGTCGACGCCGTCGGCACAGGGTGGCAGTCCACCGACCAGCGGCGGGGGTCCTCGACGCTGGTCTCCAAGAACTCGCCGGAACTCCCGGCGTTGACGTTGTCGCAGTTGGTGTCCGCCCCATCGATTTGCCCATCGCCGCCGTTGTCGATCCCGTCATTACAGGTGCCTTCAGGCTGCCCCTCGATGGCGTTGGGATCGATGAGGTCGCCCATGTCGACATGCAAGGCGATTCCGGCGGCAGCAAAGGCGCGTACCATCGCGCGGATATCATCGCGGGCCGGTGTCTGATTGGGCGTGTAGTCAAGTTCCAGGAAGATATCGGGGACGTTCGGGTCGGCGCCCATCAGCGGCAGGTTGACCTCGGGCGGGAAGGCGTGATCCAGGTCGAGCCCGTTGATCTCCCAGTCGTCGAGCAGCCCGTCCCCGTCGCTGTCGGGTGCGCCGGTCGAGATCCCGAAGCAGACCAGCGATTGCACATCGTTCCCGAGCTCACCCTGTGTACAGGCTGTCGGCGATGTCACGTCCCCGGACCACGTCCCGGCGATCGGGTCGACGAAGATGGTGGCCTCGTCGCCGGGTCCATTTCTGGTATCCCCTTTGTCATCATCATCAAGCGGGTTGAATTGATCGTCGCAAAATGGGTCGCTACATGTATCGTGGTCCCAGACCGAGAACGAGACCGGGATCAGCGCTTTCAGCTCATCGGTGCGTACGAGCGGGACATTGGTCGTGAAGCTGAGGTGTGGTGTGAAGGTCCGCGTGTCAACGTCGACTGCGATGTTGTTGAACGAGTGATGGACCTCACCGTTGATGTTGACTGCCACATACAGATCCGCTGCTCCATCGTCGAGGTCACCGCCCAGATCCGCGATGCGTGAGATCGTGACGGTGAGCGGCACGGTGTGGTTCGCGGCCACTGGTGGTGGTGTCGGGAGTGGATAGATCGCCAAGACTGAGACGATCACCACGAGTGCGAGCAGACGTTGGTGCATTCCACGGCGCAGCATTGTCACCTCCCGGCTATGACGCTTCCGACGATCGTAGGGGACCGTTGAGCAGACTGGGCATCCTCCCTCCGAATCGACTGGATCTCGAATCGCGGCTGACGCGGTTTCACGATCGCCGCGTGATCCCAGATCTGCCACTAGGCAGGGGTCGCGCGCGCTCACGCTAGGCTCATCATAGGTGCGGGACCTTTACAAGATCTTTGCAGCACAGCTGCACGCTGGCATGCTGAACGGCGCGGAGGCGATGCGTGCGCTCGTCGTGACAGGATCCGTCGGTGGTCTGCGTAAGCGCACCCTCGCGGGCACAACGCACCATAACGTACGTGAGATACTCGTACTCTACGAGGCAGACGCGCATGGCGCAAGATGCTCGGGATGGAGTTGTGGTCGCGGTCTCGTTAAGGTGCGGGGAGGTCGCGTCACCATTGACGCGTGGCACCTCGCAGGGATTCGATCACCTGACCTCGTCTCAGACGGCGTCCACCGCTCTGGCCCGACACGCATAATGACTAGGGCGTGTCTGACGAATCATTCTTGACTCGATCCGGATGATGTGCAGCGCCAGTATGCCGTCGTACGTTCGTCGCCTTGCCAGCCCGTTAATCGTCGGAAAATGCAGACAACAATGCTCATCCCGATTCGTCAGACACGCCCTAGTGATAACTTCCCTTCGACGTAGTCAGTGGTGTTTTAGGTACCGTTAAGGGGTTCCAAAGACATCTATTATCCCTTAGATGGGACTACGTCTAATCTCTCCATACACTGTTAGATACCATGCTATACTCCTTCTATATGGAAGAAAGCAGAGCAACCCCAGACGACATCACTCGGTTTGTCGACGAGTTGCGTCGTCAGGACGTGGCGCACAAGACGCTGGTCAACTACCGCTCCGACCTGCTCCAGGTCGCGCGCTGGTTCGAGGGGAGTCGCGGTGAGCCGTTCGCCGCCGCCGCCGTCACCCCGACCGATCTGCGTGACTACCG
Organism: uncultured Chloroflexia bacterium; assembly: GCA_963763325.1. Taxonomy (GTDB): domain Bacteria; phylum Chloroflexota; class Chloroflexia; order Thermomicrobiales; family CFX8; genus JBBECJ01. The sequence continues at coordinate 311,549 of CAVXOL010000001.1, read as the reverse complement.
ATCCCACCTCATCACCGTCGAAGGCAAGAAGCCAGCGACCGTCAACCGCCGGCTGGCGGCGCTGCGCAAGTTCTTCGGCTGGGCAAAGGGCGTTAGGCTGATCGTCGACCGGCCGACCGACGCCGTCCGTGGAGTGGAGGGGAGCCCGCGATCACCGAAGAGCCTGGACCGACGCGAGGCGGATCGGTTGATCCGGGAAGCGGAGCGCGAGGGCAACAAGCGTGACCTCGCCATACTGCAGATCTTGCGACTCACCGGCCTGCGGGTGGGGGAGTTGGCGGCGTTGACGTTGCGCGACATAACGATCTCGGAACGCAAGGGGAGTGTGACGGTTCGCAGCGGGAAGGGGAGCAAGTATCGGGTCGTGCCGCTCAACCTGGATGCGCGCCGGGCGATTGACGCGTACCTGGCGGTTCGGCCAACGGTCGCGGACGAGCACGTGTTCATCTCGCAGCGGGGCGAGGGGATCAAGGCGCAGGCGATCGAGAACGTGGTCAAGAAGTACGCGCGACGAGCCGGTCTCGAGAGTGTCTCACCACATACCCTGCGGCACACGTTCGGCAAGAGCGCGCTGGACGCCGGCGTCGACCTCGTCACGGTCGCTGCCCTGATGGGGCATGACTCGGTCGAGACAACGGCGATCTACACCCATCCGTCCGCGCGCGATCTGGAGCGGGCGGTGGAGCGGCTGGCCGTCGACTAACGCGCGTGGCCGCCTGGTCGTGAGCTCATTGCCCAGTCGTTCGTCGTTCGGATGGGAGCCACGGCATGGTACGGTCGTCGAGCGATGCGCGTCATGGCGTGCCAGTTCGGCCGACGACGGAGGAGGATCGATGACTGCCGACGAGAGCAAAGCCTTCATCCAGCGCTTCTACGCCGAGGTCTGGCACCGTGCCGGTACCCCGCCACTCGACGCCTTTATCGCCGAGCATCTCAGCGTCTACAAGCAGAGTATTACCGTGATGCGCGCAACCTTTCGCGAGCTCACCTGGACGTTGGAGACCGTGATCGCGGACGGGGACGAGGTCGCCGAACGCTGGCGAGTGCAGGGCACACACAAGTTGACGGGCACGCTGGTGACCGGCACGGGCGCCAGCTTCTTTCGCCTCGCGGACGGCAAGATCGTGGAGCACTGGGCGTATAGCGACCCGGACCTCCAGCGCCAGATGGACAGCCTGCCGCAGGAGTAATGGATCCAGAGGAGGAGCGCGGTGAGTCGGATCAGCCCCTCTGATCGACGTCCGGCCCGCTCCTCCTACACGATGTGCGGATACATCGTCGTGTCCGCACGTCAGCGATTCGTCGTCGGATGCAAGTACTTCACTTTCCTCACTGATGGAATCACGGTTGCAGCCCGACGCAGGCTGGTCCAGCGAGTGATTAGCTTCGGCGATCAAACGGTTTCCACCAGTCGCCAGCGTGGGATGAGTACGCTACTCCTCGGGTTGACATCGATCCCGACCGCAACGACGTAGCTGGTCGAGAGCTTGAGCGGCACGTTGTGCAGATCGAACCCCGCTTCGTCCTTCTTGGTGTGAATCGTGACCGCACCATCGCGGAAGGCTGTTACACTGGATTCACCTTGTCCAGCCGTCCCCACCGCCGGGGAGGCCTACCATGTCGCAACCTGTTCCAGGATGGCCAACCCACGACGGTCCAACACTCGTCGGGCGCGAGCACGAGCGCGCCCGACTGCAGTCGCTCCTCACCACTGCCCGGGCCGGTGGCGCGGCGCTGGTCATGCTTGACGGCGAGGCCGGCATCGGCAAGACGACGCTCGTCGAGGCTCTTGCGGCTGAGGCTGCCGGGCTTGGCGTGCTGGTCCTTACTGGGCAATGTGACGACCTGGACAGCGCCAAGCCATACGGCCCCTGGGTCTCGTTGCGCGCGTCGCCCCCGGTCGCCCCCTCCAGTCCGCTGTTGGTGTCCCTCGAATCCAGTCACGGGACGAGTCGCACGCAGGCGGAGCTGTTTGCACACATCTGGTCAGAAGTCAGCAGTCTGGCAGCCGCTCAGTCGGTGCTGCTCGTGCTCGAAGATCTGCACTGGGCGGATGAGGCCAGTCTCGAGCTGCTGTACTTCGTCGGTCGGTCCATCCGTCGCGGTCGGACCCAGCTGCCGCTGCTCGTCGTAGCCACCTACCGCGACGCCGATGTGCCTCGCCACCATGGACTGCAGCGGTTGCTGCCGGCCCTCGTTCGCGACGCCCACACCGAGCGCATCAGTCTGCCACCCTTTGATGCACAGGCCATCCGAGCGTTGATTCGAACTCGGCACACGTTGTCCGACGAAGACGAAGCCCGCCTGGTGGACTACCTCCTGCACCACAGCCAGGGGAACCCGCTCTATGCGAGCGAACTCCTGCGGTCATTGGACGCTGAGCGCGTGCTTTGGTTCGGACCGGGCGGCTGGCAGCTGGCCGAGCTGCATCACCTGTCGATCCCAGGCCTGATTCGCCAGGTGATTGACCAGCGCCTCGTGCGGCTGCGTCCTGCGACCCAGGCCGCACTCGAACGGGCCGCGATCATCGGGCAGGACATCGCGGTGAACGTCTGGAGCGACCTCAGTGGATTGGACGAGGACGCCTTTGCCGATGTGGTCGCCGAGGCAATTGTGTGGCACGTGCTCGAGGAGACGCCCGACCGGACCGGCCTGCGCTTCACGCACGCCTTGATCCGAGAGGTGCTCTATGACCGGGTGGTCTTGCCACGGCGGCGCGTGTGGCATCGACGGCTGGCCGAAACACTGGTCACTGTGGCAGGGACGAGTGCGAGCACGATTGCGGCCCACTTCCAGCGGGCCGGCGACGAGCGTGCCATCGAGTGGCATGTACGTGCCGGACTCCAGGCCCGTCCGACGGACTGGATCGGTGCCGCGCACCATTTCGAAACGGCGGCGCAACTGCTGGCGGCGCGCAATGCGGCCCCGTACGAGCGTCGTTGGCTCGCCTTCGAGGCCGGCTTTCTGCTGCGCTTTGCGGGGCGCGAGCACGCTGTGGCGCTCTTCGAGGCGGCCGAGGTCGCGGCACGCGTGAATGGCGATCCAGTCCTCGAAGCCTACGCACACTATCTGCGAGGCTCGCAGCGCTGCATGCTCGGCGATCTGCGGCGCGGCCTGCCGGAGGTGCGCGGTGGCATCGAGGCCATCGATCGCCTGCTGGCCACCTGTCCAGTCTTGAACACCGAGACGCAGGCGCTCGCGGTGATTGGGCGACTGGTTCCTGACGAAACCGTGGAGGCGGCTGGGCCTTCGACCGCGCATCCACCCGATGGGCGTGACGTTCCGCGCGTGAATCACCAGCGTGGAGTCCTGATCAACTGGCTCGCACTCGCTGGTCGCTACGCCGAGGCAATCGCGATGGGCGAGCGTTACCTGCACGAGGAAGTCGCCGCGCTCGCCGATCCGCAGCTGCGGCGGGCGGCGGGCTTGATGTGCCAGCTCGGTCTTGGCCATGCCTACGCCGGCGTCGGCCGAGTCGCAGAGGCGCGCGAGCTGCTGGCGCAGGCCTACGCGGCCGGGATCGGCCTGGGTGATTACGCCATCGCCCAACGCGCGCTCTGGGCCGAGGTCATGATGACCATCCTGCCGTACGCCGCCGATCAGATTGCCGAACGGGAGCAGCGGGTGGCGCTCGCAGCCGAGGCCTGGGAACGGTCGCACGGATTGACGATCGCCTCCGCTGGAGCTGGTGCACCGAGTGAACTGCTCCTCCAGGTCGTGACAGGGCAGTGGGAGCGGGCCCGACAGCTGGCGACCCAACAGCTAACGGTGCCCTGGTGTGTGGTAGTGCACGAGGCGATTATCACCCTGGGCATCCTGGACCGGCACCAAGGGGATCCTTTGGCCGCCTGGGAGCGGGTACTGCAACTCCTTCCAGACGGGCCGCTCACCGAGCCAGGTGAGCGCTACTTTCCCAGTGCGCTCACGGCCGTCGCGCTGGCGGCAGACCTGGCATTGGACGCGCGGGACTTCGGCACCGCCCAGCGCTGGATCGAGACGCACGAGCGCTGGCTCGACTGGAGCGAGGCTTGCTTATGGCGGCCAACCACCCAGCTGCTGCGCGCCCGCTACCACGCGTTGACCGGCGACCTGGTCCAGGCGATGTCCTCCGTCGACGCGGCACGCACGCTCGCGTCGGAACCGCGTCAGCCGTTGACGCTCGCTGCGGCCGAACGTGCGCTCGGGCGGCTCGCGCGGATGACAGGTGAATTCGATCGCGCGGCACGATATCTGGAGGTGTCGCTCGACCTCGCGACTGCGTGTCGGGCGCCGTTTGAGCGCGCGTTAACGCTGGTCGAGGTGGCGGAGGTACAGATCGCACGGGGCGATGCCAGCACCGCACCGCTAATCCTCGACGAGGCCCGCACCATCTGTGCTCCACTAGGAGCCAACCCAACGCTGAAGCACGTCGATGCACTCGCGGCAGCCGATGCTGCCGACGAGCCGGCGTCCGCCGCGCGTCCAGATGGCCTCACGGCCCGCGAGGGCGAGGTCCTGCGCCTGATCGCAGCCGGCTACAGTAATCGGCAGATCGCCGAAGCGTTGTTCCTCAGTCCCCGCACCGTCGAGCGGCATATTGCCAATCTCTACCTCAAGCTCGATGTCCACTCCAAGGTCGAAGCACTTGCCTATGCCCACCGTTACGGCCTCACCTGACGGTCGGCGTCACCGGCTGCTACGTAGCCACCCTCAGGAATTACATACCTCGATTACATACCGTCACGGATGCGAACAGCCAACGCGCCGTCTACAGTGGAGCACGTCGAGGGAGTTGCAGGACGCTGACGAGCTTGCTCGACAGCACCCGGCGAGTCCCTCGGCAGCCCATCATCGACGCTGAGGGTCATCGCACGATCCTACAAGGCATCCGTTAGCTCTTGCGCACCAAACTGGATGTCTCGATTGCCAGCCACAAACCGGAGCCCTAGGGTTAGTGAGTGAATGAGGGAAAACAGTGGCAGACGTACGACGACCACAGCGTACTCGCCCGTCGACGAGGGTAGAAACCGTTCGCGTAAGACCTTCGGACGGACCGCAGTTGCGCGTCGCCGCGTTCGGCGACTCCCTGATAGGGAGCTGACTGTCATGTCCTACACGTCGACCCGTCGGATCGGCGCGCTCGCCCAGTCAGTGGATCCACCTCAGGCAGCATCCTTCCGGCGCGGGTCCATGCTCCTTGTCGCCAGCGTGCTGGCGGAGGGCGCGGCGCACCCAGCCTGAGGTCGGACGATTAGCCCGGCCGGATTCCGCGCGCCCAGCCAGTGCGGGATGCGGCAGGACGGCACGGTCAGGGGGACGCCATGCGCTTCGATCTCCAGCCGCTTACCGAACCCGGCACAGGGTACGTGGCCCTCGCAGAGGGCCACGTCGAGGAACTGGCCGGCAGGGCCGCCGCCCACGACAAGGACGGGACGTTCGTCGCCGACAACATCGCCGCGCTGCAGGCCAGCGGGCTGCTCGCCGCCTGCGTGCCACAGGAATTCGGGGGACTCGGCAATACCTCCATCCATGACCAGATGGTCGCCCTCGGCCGGCTCGGCCGAGGCGACGGCTCGACCGCGATCGCCACCAATATGCACGCGATCTTCGTCTTCATCTTCGCCCGCGATTGGGCGGCCGCCCGCGCCGCCGGCAACACCGCGCTCGCCGATGGCCTGGGCACGCTGCTGGCGGCGGTCGGTCGCAAAGAGGCGATCTACTGCGCCTTCTTCACCGAGCCGGGGACCGACGCCTTCCATCCGCGCGCGGAGGTGACCCGAACCGAGGGCGGCTGGCTGTTGAATGGGCGCAAGAGCTTCGTGACCCTCTCCGAGGCGGCGACGACCAGCGCGGCGTCCTTCAAGATCGTGGACGACGAGGGCGTCGCGCACATGGGGATGGCCTTGTTGCCGCTCAATCGGACCGGCATCGCGATCCAGCACAACTGGGACGCGCTGGGCATGCGCGGATCCGGCAGCCACGACGTCGTGCTGACCGACGTCTTCGTGGCCGCGGACGAGGTCGTGCTCCTCGGGGCCTACGGGGAATACTCCGAATTCATCCTGGTCAGCGCGGCGCTCAGCAACCTCGGCCTGATCGCCTGCTTCCTCGGGATCGCCGAAGCGGCCTGCGACGAGGCGGTCCGATTGGTGAGTTCACGGCGGACGAGCCGCGGCCGCTTGCTCGCGGAATCCGCCGCGATCCAGCACACGATGGCCGAGATCGAGATCGACCTCGCGGGATGCCGGGCGATGCTGGCCCGCACGGCGCAGGCCGCGGACGCGTTCCTGGCGACCTATGCGCCAGGCGAGGCGCCGATGGCGGAGATGCACGACTTCAACCGGGACTTCCAGTGCACGAAGTGGTTCGTGAACCGCAAGGCGATCGAGGTGGTGGACCGGGCGCTGCAGCTGTCGGGCGGAAGCGGGTATCTGAGCCGCAGTGTGCTCTCGCGGCTGTACCGGGATGTGCGGGCCGGGCCGTTTATGCAGCCGTTCTCACCGAACGAGGCGTTCCAGTACATCGGCAAGGTGGCGCTGGGGCTGGACCCACGGATCGAGTAGGCGCGGCCACCAGCGGCTGCTGGCTGATGTCCGGCAGGAGCTCTCGAACCGGCGGAGGCTCGCGCGCCGATCGGGTGGGTATGAAACTGCCAGGGACGTGGCCAGCCGTCTGGTCGTTCACGAGCGATGGCCGCTCGCCGGCCTATCGAGAAAGGAGTGTGCCGTCGTTACCGATGACGCCGCATGCGACGTGGTCGGCCAACCGTTGGTCGACTGATTGATCCAGCCGATCGAACTCGAAGCCAATCCAGTGGTGCAGGGACACGCGACGTAGCAGACAGGACGGGACTACCATGGTAATCAACCAACCACGGACCGTCTCCCCATCCGGTATCGATCCAGGCAGCAATCGACGCCTTTGCCGCGTCGTTGCGCGGGACACTCGTTCGTCCGGGTGATGCCGACTACGAAACGGCGCGGCACGTCCACAACGGGATGATCGACAAGCACCCGGCGCTGATCGCGCGCTGCGCGAATGTCGCCGATGTCATCGCCGGGGTGAACTTCGCGCGCGAGAACGGGCTGCTGCTGGCGATCCGCAGCGGCGGTCACAACGGCCCCGGCCTCGGCACCTGCGATGATGGGTTGGTGCTCGACCTGTCGCCAATGGATGGGATCAGGGTCGATCCGTCCGCCCGCACCGCCAGGGTCGAGGGCGGCTGCACCCTCGGCGCCGTCGACCACGCGACGCACGCATTCGGGCTGGCGACCTCGTTCGGGGTCGTCTCGACGACCGGCGTCGGCGGGCTGACGCTTGGCGGCGGGATGGGGCATCTGTCCAGGCAGTATGGGTTGTCGATCGACAACCTGCTGGAGGCCGATATCGTGCTGGCCAATGGCAGCTTCGTGACGGCCAGTGAGCAGCAGCACTCGGACCTGTTCTGGGCGATCCGTGGCGGCGGCGGCAACTTCGGCGTCGTCACCTCATTCCTGTTCCGGCTCCATCCGGTTGGCACCGTCTACGGCGGGCCGATGCTCTGGCACATGGACCAGGCCGAAGAAGTCTTGCGCTGGTACAACGACTACACGCCCAAGGCGCCGGATGCGCTGACCGGGACGCTGATCCTGTTGTCGGTCCTGCCGGTCGAGCCATTCCCAGAAGAGCTCTGGAACAAGAGGATGGTCGCGATCGTCTGGTGCTATTCGGGGCCGCTCGAAGAGGCTGAGGATCTGTTCCTGCCGATTCGGACGCGCTTCGGTACGCCGGCGCTCGACTGGGTCGGCCCGATGCCGTTCCCGGCGGTGAATGCGATGTTCGATACGGCCTTCCCCTCAGGCATCCGCATGTACTGGAAGGCCAACTTCGTCAACGAACTGACCGACGAATCGATCAAGCTCCGTGTGCAGCAGGCGCTGCGCAAGCCGATCGGTGGCTCGATGCATGGCTTCCATCCGATCGACGGCGCAGCCAGCCGGGTCAGCAACGACGCGACGGCGTGGGCCTATCGCGACGCCAAGTGGGCGGAGGTGATCGCCGGCGTGACGGACGATCCGGCCGAGGACGAGGCGATCACCGCCTGGGCGCGCGAGACGTGGGATGTGCTGCGGCCGCACTCGGCTGCTGGCGGATACGTCAACTTCATGATGGAGGAAGGGACCGACCGGATCCAGGCCACCTACCGGGACAACTACGACCGGCTGGCGCGGATCAAGGCGCAGTACGATCCCGACAACCTCTTCCGGGTGAATCAGAACATCGCGCCGAAGGCGTGATCACCTGACCACTTGACGTCAGGAGAACGACGGGGTGATGGCCTGCCATCACCCCGTCGTTCTCGCATACTCTACCCGGATTCGATGATCGAGCAACGCTCTGAATGTTCGGCTGCGGGCACAGTGGCTTTGCGGATAAATCGTCTTGGTCGAATTATCGTATCGTCCAAGTAACGTACTGCGATACGACAGGAGGGATCGATGCCTTGTGACGTATCGCAGTACCGGGCTACTCGAGCCATCTAGGCGACATCATCCAGCCAGTCATCGACCTCGCTATGCTCAGCGTAGAGCGAGCAGGAGTTGATGAATGGGCAGTAGTCGCACAATGGATTCGCAATCGGCTCCCAGACTGCATCGTCTGCGATTTCCTTCGCCAGCCGCTTGATCTCCGCTCCGATCTCGACGATGACCTCCCGACTGATCAACTCCGAGTGGACGGTTCCAGTCGGCAGGAACACAACGGTGTTGTGAACCTTCCGCCCCCGGTAGGCGTCATGCTTGCCGACGAGGATGCGCGTCGCAACGTTCTGCATCAGATCGACGCGCCCGTTCGCACTTGTCTTCCAGTCGACGATTTCAAGGCTGCCGTCGGGACGGTCGAGGAGCAGGTCGATCTTCGCACGCAGCACGAACGAGGGACTCTCCTCTGACGCACTCACCCGCCGATCGAACTGCCGCTCGACGCAGATGATGTCGGCCGATCCGTCATACCAGTTCAGCGCCGATCCGAACCCATCCGACGACCACCTCGACTTCCTCCTCCCAGTGGCGGGTCTCTGCATATGCCTGACGCGGAAGTCGAGCACGAACCCGCTCATGGAGGTTGGCTGGGAAGGTGCGCTCATGACGGAACTGCGTGAACGCGTGTGCGAGGACATCGTGAGCAGCGTTTCCACGAATGAGAGCAAGCGGCAGCGGCTCTGCGGATTCGGAGCGAAGAACGTACCGCTGGTGGTACTGCTGCGGACATCGCTGATAGGTCGTCAACTTTGTCGGCGTGAGAACGAGCGAACGGAGATTGAGGGTACTGGCAGTTGCCACGTGTTTCCCTTTCTGAGTCCCCGGTTCGGGGACGTGAGGAAGTGTGGCTCCACCGAGAAGGGGTATACTTCCCCCGACACGGTGGAGCCGGTTACGGGATCCGGTGTCATCACAGAAGTGTCGTGGAGCGGTCAGCCTGTATCAGAGGTTGGCCGCTCAGCACATGTACCCTTGGCCCTGGTGGTGGAATCCAGCACACGAACGCGGCCATATTCATCGCGGTCTCACAGTCGTTAGCGGGTCGGAGTTCGCTACCGATTGCCGTGAGGGGTGAGCGACTGGACCAATCGCCGCGCTCGCGTCGAGCAAGGTGTCGACGTCGTGCTTGACGACGAAGGTGCGGCCTGACATCTCATCGCGAACGTACCCGAGGTGCCGCTCGTCCATCCACCGGTAAATCGTCGCGACGTTCACATCGAGTCGATTCACTGCTTCGCGGATAGTGATGAGTTCGGATGGCTCGTACGCGCGGTATTTCGCCATCGACAGTATTCGGCCGATTGGCGTCTCCCAGAACGAGCGCGGGATGGTGTAGTCGTCGGCCATCGGGGGCCAGAAGAACACTTTCAGCACCGTCTCAATCCGTTCGAGGACGAGTTCCTTCGGTTCACGGATCTCGCCCCGCGCAAGTGCGGCCAACGTGCTCAGGTCGCGACCGAGTGGACCTGATCGCAACACGTCCATATTCAGTGGGCGTTCAGCGTCGGGAAAGAGCTTTGTGATGAGTCGGCGATGATGCGCGTACACGATCCTGAGGGTCTCGTCGATCACCTCAGAATAGACGTCAAGCGTGGTCGGTTCAGACTTGGCAGTGCGCTTTCTGCGGCGTACTGGGGAACTCTTAGCGACGGAAATGACATCTTCAAGTCGAACGAGCTTGAGTCGGCGATCGCGAGGATACGGTGTCGTGGTCAGTTTGCCGGTCGCGATCCAGCGTTCGATTGTCCTGCGGCTCACGCCTGCCTCGACCGCTGCATCACTGATCTTCAACCACACTTGCGAAGGAGTCATCTACCACCGCCGCGCTGAACGAAGTACCGCAAACCTATCATTGGGTGTCCGCAACAGCGCTGTCCGCAATAGCGGCGTACGCAGTGTCGGAGTACTGTACGTATACCACCGATTGTGCCGAGTCGTCAATGGGTAATCGCAAATCAACCAACCACCTTGTCTGGGAACATGGATATCATCTGCGCCTTGGCTGGCAGTCACCATCGAGCACGAATCGCCGAGACAGTGAAATGGAAGACACATCGATGGATCCGAGTGCGCGACGCTGGAAAAATGATCTGGTCGGACACGGCATCGCCGACGGGAGGGTGATGGCACCAGCCCTGGAGCGTTTTCTGACAACGCTCTCGTTCCGTTGTGGGTCGCGGAAGCGCCCGAGGTCCATCTCCTGCCACACCTCAAGCGTGCCTGCGCAGCAACGGAATCGCCTTGGCAACTCATCGACAACAGAGGAAGGTGAGCGGCCATGTCATGCGTCTATCGTTATCCCCACACTGTTTCTCCTAAGCGACCTAAGTACAACGCTCCCACATCGCCTTAGGACCTTCCGCTCTAGGCGCGTGAGGGTTCAGCACCCTATCGTCGTTACCAGACCAATGCCTGCTGGCGGGTGCTGTGTGGTGCGACCATCGAGTGGTGACCGTCGTGTAACGATCTCGTCGTCATACGCATGCGTGTCGCCGGTATGGCGTGAGCACGGCACCCAGCGTGGTCTGAAGGATCCGCTTTCACAACGGACGCGATGACACGCGGGCTGTAATCTGGACGCCTCGCCCGCGTTGAGCTACTGGCGTAACCGGCCGATGACACCATCGCGCCGGTTTTTTGTGCGTACCGGCAGCACACGGGACTACCGGGAGAAAGGACTCATACCGATGCGTTACTGGGTAACCCGCAAGCTTGGCCTCGCCGTCGTGGTGGCGCTGCTGCTGGCCATGGCACTGCCATGGGCCGTCGCCGCCGACACCGTGTCCAATAACGTGGATGCCTCGATTGACGCGACCCTCGAGGTCATGCACCTGACGGCTGCTGGAAGTGGTCAGTCTGTGACGTTCACGCTCTCCACCTCCACGACGGACGGAGTGAACGGATGTAATCTCGCTGGCGCCGGCAAGCAGCTCGTGGCGAACGTGGTGTCCAATAACACCGCCGTCGCAAGCGTGAGTGCCGCGACCATCACCTTCACTGACTGCAGCCCACAAGCTGGGAGCACCGCGTCCGTGCTGGTGACCCCCCACGCTGTGGGCACGACGAGTGTGACGCTCTCGTTTAGCAGTGTGGTCACCACCAAGGCTGGTGGCACCAGCGCGAGCGCGTACACCTTTGCGTCGGCCGCCTTCACGGTCAACGTCCGTCCCGTCAACGACCTGTTCGCCAATGCCACAGTGATCGCGTCGCTGCCGTACACCGATGCCCAGGACATCTCGACGGCGACAATCGAAGCCGGTGAGCCATCCCACTGCGCGCTGCAGAACGTGGCCTCGGTCTGGTATCGCTACACCCCGTCGGTGACCGGGCAGTATCAGATCGACACGATCGGCAGCAATGGTGACACCGTCATCGGCCTGTACACCGGCAATGCTGTCAACGGACTCACCCAGATCACCTGCCACGATGACATCATCTTCGAAACGAACCCAGACTCCCAGATCGTCAGGACGCTGACGGCAGGCACGACCTATCAGGTGCGTGTGGCCAACTACGGTCCATGGTCCGATGGCCAGCTTCGGCCCATCACGGCTCTGCAGTTCCACTTCCTGGCGACCAACATGCCGCCGCAGGTCTCCGTGACCGAGGTTACCGATGGCGCAACCTACGAGATCGGGTCGGTCCCAGCCGCCGGCTGCAGCGTGGTGGATGCCGAAGACACGAACGAGGCGGCCACGCCAGTCATCACTGGCACGCTGACGAACGGCCTCGGCTCACAGACAGTCACCTGCGCCTACTCCGATGGCGGTGGTCTGACGGCTCAGGCAACGGCCTCGTATACGATCGTCGATACGACTGCTCCCAATGTGCAGTGTGGCGCCGCGGACGGCACGTGGCACGCGACTGACGTGAGCATCAGCTGCACCGCGTCGGACACGGGGTCGGGTCTGGCCAACAGCGCCGATGCCAGCTTCTCCCTGACGACCAACGTCGCGGTTGGCGCCGAGACGGACAACGCCGGCACCGACAGCCGCCAGGTCTGCGACAACGCGAACAACTGTGTCACTGCAGGTCCCATCACCGGCAACCAGGTCGACAAGCAGTCCCCGGTCGTCCGCTGTGACGCGGCCGACGGCAACTGGCACGCTGACGACGCTATCATCAGTTGCACGGCGACCGACGGCGGGTCCGGCCTGGCTGATGCTGCCGACGCCAGCTTCAGCCTATCAACGAGTGTGACCGCTGGCACCGAGACGACCAATGCCGCAACTGGCTCGCGCGCCGTGCTGGATGCGGTTGGGAATTCCTCCACCGGCGGGCCAGTGAGCGGGAATCACGTGGACAAGCGAGCGCCGAGCATCAGCTGCACCGCGCCAAGCACCAACGGCTGGTATGGGGCAAATCAGACGGTTCCCTGCACGGCAACTGATGGTGGCTCCGGCCTGGCCGACGCTGGCGATGCGAGCTTCAGTCTGGCAACGAACGTCGCAGCGGGGACCGAGTCGAACCATGTTGCGACGGATAGCCGCACCGTTGCGGACAACGTCGGCCACGAGGCTGTGGCTGGACCGTACACCTACCAGATCGACCTGAAGGCACCGAGCGTGGACTGCGCTGCGGCCGACGGCCAGTGGCATGCCAGCAACGTCACCATCGCCTGCACGGCCAGTGACGGCGGTTCAGGTCTCGCCCCGGCAGATGCCAGCTTCACCCTGACAACGGACGTGCCGGTCGGCAGCGAAGCGGCGAACGTGGCAACCGGCAGCCGGTCGGTGGTCGATGGTGTAGGCAACAGCAGCACTGCCGGCCCGATTGGCGGTAATATGGTGGACCGCAAGGCGCCAACCAACCTCGCGTTCGCTGGCACGAGCGTCATCCATGAGGGTGGCAGCTACGTCTTCGGTGCGGTCCCGCCTGCCCCGACCTGTACGGCGCAGGATGGTGGCTCGGGTCTCGCAGGGTGTGTCGTCACCGGCCGCCAGGCCAGCGTGGGCACACATACCCTGACCGCCACGGCGACGGATCACGTCGGCAACCAGTCGATGACGACCCTGTCCTACACCGTGACGGCCTGGACGCTCACCGGCTTCTACCAGCCGGTCGATATGAACGGCGTCTATAACACGGTCAAGAATGGCTCGACCGTGCCGCTCAAGTTCGAGGTCGTCGCTGGCACGACGGAGGTGACTGACACGGCGACTGTCGTCGTGTCGGCCAAGCAGATCACCTGCGCCAGTGGGTCACCGAGCGATGACATCGAAGTCGTCGCCACTGGTGGGACGAGCCTGCGCTACGACCCGACGGGTGGGCAGTTTATCTACAACTGGCAGACGCCCAAGACGGCGGGCACCTGCTACGCCGTGACGGCCACCACCAGCGATGGATCGGCGCTGACCGCCTTCTTCAAACTGAAGTAGGGACTCTGTTCCGAAGGAACATACAGAACGGGGGACCGGACAGCCGGTCCCCGTTCCTCGTGCCTCTGGCCAGCCCAGTGATGTGAGGGTATGTTGCGGTGCGGATAAGCCGTCTTATGGCCGATTCCAGAAGCGCACGACATCTGGAATGCACGTAGCGCTCAATGCCCCGGCTGGTGCTGCAGGAGGGTGGTGCGCTGTGTCGTGGCCAGCCGCTCCAGCCGGACGGCGCCGATCTCGGTCGCCAGTAACCGCGCGCGGTCGAGCAGTTCCAGCGCGTGGTAGCGGTCGCCAGGCCGCGCGCGCCGCGCCAACATGTCGGCCCAGCCAGCCAACGTGTGAACCACGTACAGGCGGAACCCCCAGCGCTCGTTGCGCTCCAGCGCCGTCGCGAAGTGCTGTTCAGCGTCGTCCCAGCGCTCCAGTGTCGTCGCGAGCAGCCCGAGGTAGTACGACGCGCAGCCACCCGAATCGCTGCTGTCTTGCGGGACGTTCTCGCCAGCGAACGGCGCCAGCACGTCGTAGAGTGCCTGCGCGTGCGTGCTCGAGCCGACGGCGTGGTACAGCTCGGCCAGCAGCGCCAGTGCGCGCACCCCATAGTCCCGTCCTTCCACCTGGTCGTGCATGGAACGCAGGAGTTCGAGGCTGTCGAGCGCGATGTCGTGCGTGCCCGTGTCAAGCCGGGTGCGCAGCCAGTAGAGGTGCGTCATGATCTCGCGCTTGGTGTCAATCTGCTCGATCAATACCCGCGCGTCCAGCGCGCGGTCCAACTCTCGGTACAGCGCGGCGCGCTGCGAGTTGCCTGATTCGGACACGGGCTGGATCGCGTCAGCCTGATCCAGGAACTGCTCGGCGTCGGCGAGACGGCCGGCAAGCAATGCGTCGTCGGCACGCGCACAGGCGACCTTCCACTGGAAGTACGGCAGGTGGATCTCGTCGGCCACTCGCGCGAGCTGCTCCAGCGTCGCTCGAAGCGCCACGATGTCTCCCAGTGCCGACAGCGCCTGATGCTTGCTCCGCAGCGCCCAGGCGACGCTGATCAGATCTCTACCAACCGATCCCGCCTCGACCGCTTCCTCGGCATCCGCGAGTCGGTCCTCGGGCGATTGCAGCCGGTCCTGCAGCGCACGCATCGCCAGAGCATAGGCGAGGGACGCCGGGTCAGCGAGTTGCCGCGCGATCGTGATCGCGCTGGAGCTGTCTGACCGGATCCGTGCTGCCAGGTCGTCGGTCAGCGTCAGGTTCGTGCTGGTTGACAGCCTGCATGTAGGTATCGACCCCAAGCCGCGCCAGCAGCCGAACGCGCAGCGGGCTGTCGTCCGGTGGGAGTCGATCGAGCGCCTCCTCGAGCAGCTGCAGCCCGTCCATGCCACCTTGCTGTGGGAACGGGTTGAAACCAGCCACGCCGAGCGCGGCGCGCGCCAGCTGCTCCGGGGTACCGGCTGCACGCGCAAGCACCGCCGCGCGTTGAAACGTCGTCAAGCCCGACGGTGAGCCGCCGGCGCCGAGCGCCATCATGCCGGTCCGTTGTCGCCCGGCTGCGATCCGGTTCTGCGCCTCGCCGAGCTGCAGCAGCAGCTCGATCTGTTGTCTGGGTTCCGGCTGCTCCAGCTGCTCCAGCAGCTGCAACGCGAGCTGATACTGCTGGATCGCCGCCTCCCAGGCGCACTGCGCCAGGGCGCGCTCGGCCGCCAGGGTCGCGTAGGTCATGGCCTGGGTGGTGTAGCCAGCGGTGGTGGCCGCCGCGAAGTGGTAGGCCAACTCGCTGGCATGTGTCGCCAGATCGGCGGCGTAGGCGCGCTCCAACGACTCGCCGACGTGGCCGTGCAGTCGGACGCGTCTGGACGTGCGCAGTTGCGCATAGAGCGTTTCGCGAACGAGCGCATGGCTGAAGCGGTACTGACCGATGCCCGCCCGCTCGTCGACCAGCCGCGCCTCGATGCAGTCCTCCAGCGCGTCGAGCACGTCGTCGGTGTCGCGACCACTCACCTGCTGCAGCACGCGCAGGCTGAAGTCGCGCCCGATGACGGCGGCGATCGAGAGCAGCTCGTTGCTCAACTCTCCGAGCAGGCTCAGGCGTCGCTCGACGACCTCACGCACGCTCTCCGGGACACGCAGCCGGATCGTCTCCTCGCCAGCGTCCCGGTCCAGCTGACCCTCGGACGCCAGCAGCCGGACCACCTCGACCACGAAGAACGGGTTGCCTTCCGTGCCGTCATGGATGATCTCGACCAGTTGCGCGGACGGCTCGATCCCGGTCGTGACCGTGATGTACTCGCCAACGCTCGGTCGCGAGATCCCCTCCAGCTTGACGCGGCGCGGCTCAACCGAGCGTGCCATCGAGCCAAGGGTGTGTGCGAGCGGATGGTCGCGGCGCACCTCGATGTCGCGGTAGGTGGCGACCAGCAGCAGTGGCACGCGTCTGAGTTCGCGCGCGACCAGTTCGAGCAGCAGCAGTGATGCCTCGTCGGCCCAGTGCAGGTCGTCGAGGACCAGCATGAGCGGGTGGCGTGCAGCGGCGGCCTGCAGGAAGCGCGCGACAGCGTCGAACAATCGGAAGCGCGCCTGCTCGGCATTCATTGCCGGCAGCGTCGGCACGTTGCCGAGCACGCTCGCGATCTCCGGAACGATCTGAGCGACGAACGCTGCGCCCCCACCCAGCTGTGAGCGGACCTCGGCCGGGTCGGTCGCCTCGACGTAGGCACGCAGCAGTTCGACCCACGGCCAGAACGCCGGCGCGCCCTCCCACTCAACGCAGTGGCCCCAGAACACGCGCGCCCCACGCGCGGCGGCCAATGTGGCCAGTTCTTCGGCCAGCCGGGTCTTGCCGATGCCAGGCTCCCCAGCCAGGAGCAGGAGTTGGCCTTGGCCCTCGAGCGCGCTGTCGAGCATGGTGGTTATCCCGGCCAGCTCGTGCTCACGACCGACGAACGGGTCTGGTTGCGGCGACCCGGCGACCGGCTCCATAGGCTCCACCGGTTCCACGGTTCCACAGGTTCCACGACGCGGGGCGAGAGGATATGCGACCGGGTGTGGACCGGGACACTCGTCCCAGCCAACGGCAGCGTGACGATCGATCCTCGCCCACCAAGAACCGCCGTGAGCTGCTGCAACGCGCTGTCCGGGTCGCGCGTGGCATCGATGTAGTTGATCGACACGTAGCGATGCGGGATGACACACGGCGCGATCTGGATGAGGATCAGCGGACGCTCATTGGCGATGGCCCAGTCCCACTCGTTCTTGACGTTGCGGCTCTCGACCGCGTTAGGAGAGAGGATTCCAACTACGATGTCCGTGCTGGCGAGTCCCTTGTCGATCTCGTCGGGCCAGTACGCGCCAACCGGGATGTCGTAGCGGTCCATCCACGTTCGCAGACCGTGCGCGACCAGGTGCTCGCGCACGGTCTGGGCGACATCACCGTCCGCGCGCTGGTAGGAGATGAAGATCTGCGGCTGCTGTGCCATGATCGAATGCACCCGTCCGTTGCTCGAGTGCGTTGAATGCGCGCTCGGCGTTCTGCACACCAATGGTGCAACGCGATGCGGGCAGCATAGCGACAGCGGACCATCGTCGCAAGGCAGGCGTCTCGTACAGAGGAGCTGTGTCGTGTTCCACGAGGCGTTGCGTAGAAGCCCCCTTGGCCGCAATACACTGGCGCTCAGGCGAAATCCAGTCGAGTTCGCCTTCCTCAGACCGATGCGCCACGGCTGTCCGTGACGCACGCCTCGGCTATTTCCTGGATCGACTCAAGCGGCACTTCGGACCAGACTCCCACTACATGTCAGTAGTCGGATAACGACCACGCACTGTTAGGACGATTGCTTCTGGTGATCAGGAATTTCGGCGAAGAAATCGACTGATTGCCCTGCAGCGAGAGGTTGCCGGACATGAAGCCGCCGTCGACGAACAGGGTGTGGCCGGTGATCCAGCGGGCCTTGTCGGAGCAGAGGAACATGGCCGCGTCGGCGATCTCGCTTGGTTCACCCAGGCGGCCGAGCGGGATCTCCTTGATGTAGGCCTCTTGTAGATCGGACGAGATCACCTCTTCGGCCCGTCTGCGATTCGGTGTCGATCAGCCCCGGCGCGATCGCGTTGACCGCGGATGCCGTGGCCGACCAAGCTCCATCGCCAGCGTCTGGGTCAACATCATCAGGCCAGCCTTCGAGGCGCTGTGCGCCGACCCCTTGACGCGACCCATCCGGGCCGCAACCGAGACGATGTTGACGATCGCGCCCGTCGCGTCGTGTGCGCCAGCATGTCACGGGCGACCTCGCGACAGGTCAGGAACGGCCCGGTCAGCTGGACGTCCATCTGCCGTTCCCACTCAGCCAGTTCGGTATCAACGACGAGCTTGTGCAGATGGATGCCGGCGCTGTTGACCAGGTAGTTCAATGCCGCCGAACGCATCGCGGGTGCGACGGACCATCTCAACGACCGATGTCCTCATGTGACACATCGGTCTCGATCGCGACACAGCGGCCCAGAGCGCTGAGTTCGTTTGCGGTCTGTTCCGCGGAACCGACGTTGATATCAGCGATCGCGACCGCATCGCCACGGCGCAGGAATTCCTCGGCGATCGCGCGGCCGATGCCGGTCGCCGCGCCAGTCACGATCGCGACGCCTGGGACTGCTGCTGATGAACTCATCGACGGTTACCCTCTTCATCTATACGCTGGCCGGCACAGGCGCCGGGGTCGTTGACAGGTCGTTGCGGTAGGTCTCGCCGCCCTTCATCACCAGTTGGATGCGCTCCGGCGGTCGAGGATGGTGATGTCCGCGAGCGGGTCGCCGTCGATGACGAGCAGATCGGCGTACTTGCCGGCCTCGACCGTCCCGATGCTCGGCGTCCATCTCCAGCAATCGCGCGGCGTCGCTGGTGCTGGCGACGATCGCCTGCATCGGCGTCATGCCGTTCTCGACCAGCAGCGCCAGCTCGACAGCGTTGTGGCCGTGGCCGTAGCCACCGGCGTCGGTCCCCATCGCGATCGGGATCCCGGCCGGCATCGCCTGCTCCAGCGTCCGGCGGTGGTCGTCGCGCATCTCGGTCGCCTTGCGCTGCGCCCAGGGCGTGCCGCGTTCGCGGTGGAGCTTGATCACCATGAAGGTCGGCACGAGCCAGATGCCCTCGCTCGGCCATCCGCGCCAGCGTCTCCGGGTGGCGACAGAGGTAGGCGCCATGCTCGATCCAGTCGATCCCGGCGGCGACCGCGTCGACCAGACCCTGCCCGCCGTAGGCATGCACGAAGACGCGCTTGTCGCGCATGTGCGCCTCGTCGGCGATCACCTTCAGTTCGTCATAGGTCAGCGCCGCGTCGACCGGCCCGAGCGTCTGGCGAGCTGACGCCGCCGGTGCTGGCGCACTTGACCCAGTCCGCGCCGGCATGGATGACCTCGCGGACGCCCCGGCGGCACTCCTCGACGCCGTCGCAGACCGGCGAGGGCAGCCCCGGCAGTTCCATGAACCCCAAACCGTTGCCGGAGCGCAGGCGTGGGTCGTCGATGCCGCCGGTGCGCGAGAGGATCGTCAGAGTCCGAGCACCAGCCGCGGACCGGGGATCATCCCTTCCTCGACCGCCATCTTGAAGCCGACATCCAGCCCGCCGGCATCGCGGACCGTCGTGATGCCCGGCCTCGAGCGTGACCCGCAGGTTGTCGGCGATCTTGCATCATCGTCAGGCTCAGCGGGGCGCCGGGCGCGCTGCATCAGGTCGAAGCCGGTGTGCACCAGGTGGTCGTGGCAGTCGATCAGGCCCGGCATGATCGTCTTGCCGCGCAGATCGATCTCGACCGTTCCCGGCGGCACGACGGCTGCCGCCGCAGGACCGACCACGTGATGCGCTCGCCCTCGATCAGCACGGCGCTGTCGGCCAGCGGCTCGGCACCGGTCCCGTCGATCAGCGTCGCGCCGCGCAAGAGTGTCAGTTGTTGCTACGTGTCCGTCATGCGTCGTCCCCGTTCCCGTCCAGCCCCAGCGGCTCGTCGAGTTCCGCCGCCAGCGCCGCCAGTTCGTCGAGGTTCTGCCAGCCCAGCGGCCGTTCGCCCCGTTCGATCTCGTAGACCATCTCGGCCATCTTCGTGTTGAGCGGGGCCGCCAGCCCGTGCTCCTGCGCGCGATCGACCAGCGCGCCGGTGATCCAGCGCGTCTCGCTCGGCCGCTTGCGGTAGACGATGTCCCACCACATGCCGCTGCCCTGCTTGACGACTGGTACCTTCGCGGGCCTGCTGGCTCGTTCGAGCGGTGGTCGAAGTGGTCGATCAGCCCCTGGATCACCGCCGACTGCTGCCGCCGTGCTTCCGCGTCGCGGCGGACGAGCAGCTCGGGCTGGAAGTAGTCGTCGCTCTCCAGCTCACGCCGGACGTCTCAGCGATCGGCAGCGTCTCGCGCACGACCGCCACCCCCAGCATGCGGTTTCGACCGGCCGGAGGATATCGACGATCGGCGCGTCGACCATCGCCGACATCACGATCCACGACATGTAGCACTGCTTGGTCCAGATCCGGCCGACGATGTTGGTCGTGACCTTGATCGTCGTCAGGTAGCGACAGCAGACGCTGGACCTCCTCCAGGCGCGGCGTCGACGCGCCGTCCAGTTCGCCGATGTAGACCGGGCCGACGACGGTGTACTCCAGCAGGCCGGGCTCGACCAGCGCGGCGGTGTAATCCGGCACCGTGCCGATGACGCGCTCCGGCCCGATCAGCTCGGCGATCCGCTCGGCGTTGAAGCCGTTCTGGAGGGAGACGACCGTCGCGTCCGGCGTCAGGTGCGGGCGGATCAGTTCGACGGCGCTTCGGTGTGGTGCGACTTGGTGGCGACGAAGGCCAGTTCGACCGGCTCGTCCAGCTCCTCCGGGTGCAGCGCGCGCACCAGGTGCGTGCGGCCCGAGGATACCGTCGATGTGCAGGCCGTCGCGCCTGCATCGCGTCGACGTGCGGCCGCCAGGCGTCGACGAAGGTCACGTCCTCGCCGTTCTTCGCCATATGCCCCGGCCATCCCGCCGATCGCGCCGGAGGATGAGTGGACGTTCATCGGTGATCCATCTTTCCCTCACCGCTCGTGACTGCTCCGCTGCACGTTTCCCACGGCGCTCTAGCTGGCCGGTCCCAGTGCCACGCACTCCGTCAGGTCACCGCCGAGATAGCGCGAGGGACGGCCTTGGAGTGACCATCCGGCCGTTGCATCCATGCGCAGTGCACCGTTGCTCGGTCCACGCCGTTTCGCTGGCCAATTCAGCGCGGATCATCTCAGGAGACCATCCTTGCTCATAGCGCATCCTCGGGTCGAGCGCGTCGCGCAAACCGTCGCCGAGCAGGTTGATCCTGATGACCAGGATCATGATCGCCAGGCCGGGAAAGGTCGAGAGCCACCAGGCCGCTGTTGAGGTAGGCCCGGCCGTTGCTGAGCATCTCGCCCCAGTCGGCCGTCGGTGGCTGGACGCCGAGGCCGAGAAAGCTCGAGTGCCGCGCCGGAGATGATCGCCGCCGGGATGCCGAGCGAGGCCAGCACGATGATCGGGGCCAGCACGTTCGGCAGGATGTGGCGGAGCAGGATGCGGGTATCGCTGCCGCCGATCACCCGCGCCGCCTCGATGTACTCGCTGCCGCGCAGGCTCAGCACCGAGCCGCGCACGACCCGGATGAAGATCGGCATGGCCGAGATGCCGATCGCGATCATCGCGCTGCTCAGGTTCGGCCCGAGAATGGCGATGATGACCAGCGCCAGCAGGATGCCGGGGAAGGCGAGCATCACATCCACCATCCGGCCGGCGACCATGTCCACCCAGCCCCGGTAATAGCCGGCCAGCAGCCCGATCAGCGACCCGCCCGTCACCGAGATCGTCACCGCGACGAAGCCCATCACCAGCGAGACCCGCGCGCCGTAGATGATGCGGGTCACGATGTCGCGGCCGAACTGGTCGGTGCCGATCCAGTACTCGCGCCCCGGCTCACGCAGCGACTCCCGCGCGTTGAGCTTGTTCGGGTCGTGCTGGGCCAGCACCGGCGCGGTCAGCGCCATCAGCACGATCAGCAGGAAGATGATCGCCCCAGCCACCGCCCCCCGGTTGCGCCGCAAGCCGCGCAAACGCGTCCCCCCACAGACTGCGCGCGGCCTTGCCCTGGAACTGCTCCAGCGCAGCGGTGTTCGCGCGGTCGCGGGAGAGGGTGTCAACCATGGGGAGCCCCTCACGCGAGCTGGGCCCCGCCGCAGGGGCGGACGGGTGTGCGCCCGCCCGCATAGAACCAACGCCGTGTGACCGAGACCGACGGAGCGGACACCCTTGAGTCCGCCCCTGCGGCGGGATTGCCGGCCTGTGCGCATCCGGGCCCGCTCATGATCCGTCCAGCCGAATGCGCGGGTCGATGAGGGCGTAGGAGAGATCGACCAGCAGGTTGATCACGATGTAGATCGTGGCCAGCACCAGGATGGCCCCCTGGACCATCGGGAAGTCCTTGTTCTGGATCGAATCGACCACCAGCTTGCCCAGGCCGGGCCGGGCAAAGATCGTCTCGGTGATGACCGCGCCGCTCAGCAGGGCTGCCGAACTGCAGGCCGATCACGGTGATGACCGGGATCAGCGCGTTGCGCAGCGCGTGGCGCAGGATGACGGCACGCGGCGGCAGCCCCTTGGCCCGCGCGGTCGTCAGGTAGTCCTGGCTGAGCACCTCGAGCA
Source organism: uncultured Chloroflexia bacterium (assembly GCA_963763325.1). Lineage (GTDB taxonomy): Bacteria > Chloroflexota > Chloroflexia > Thermomicrobiales > CFX8 > JBBECJ01. The sequence goes on along the minus strand of CAVXOL010000001.1, from coordinate 289,003 downwards.
CGCTGGAGCGCACCAGCCGGGCCAGCGTCGCCGCCGAGAGCAGCGCCAGCGAGACAGCCGGCAGGATCAGCCCCTTGAACCCCGGCTGGCTGGTGGCCGGCAGCCAGCCCAGCCGCACCGAGAAGAACATGATCAGCAGCAACGCCAGCCAGAAGATCGGCATCGAGACGCCGAGCAGCGCCACCGACATCGAGAGGGTGTCCAGCCAGGTGTTGTGCTTCAGCGCCGCCACCACCCCAGCGATGACCCCGAGCGACGACGGCAATGACCATCGCGGCGAGCGGCCAGCTTGAACGTGTTCGGCAGCCGCTCGCGGATCATCGTCGTGACCGGCCGGTTGGTCTGCAGCGAGCGGCCGAGGTCGCCCTGCATCGCGCTCCAGATGTAGTCGGCGTACTGGACGTAGAGCGGGCGGTCCAGCCCCATCTGATGCCGGATCTCCTCCAGGCGCTCCGGCGTGGCCTGGTTCTCCCCGACGTAGATCGAGGCCGGGTCGCCGGGGATCAGGTGCAGCATCAGGAAGACGACGACCGACGTCAGCAGGATCGTCGGCACTGCCAGCGCCAGCCGCTGTTGCAGGAACCTGGTACATGACCGATGCGATCCTGTTCCCTCCTGCCTGTCTGCGACATCAATCTCCCTGACAGTTCCGACGTGCCTGAGGCGGTTGCACGGGCAGTCGGCAACAGCCCGTGCTCCTGTCAGGACTCTTCAGCCAGGTGTTGTGGAACAGCGGGACGGTCGCCGCCCAGGTCACCATTGGGTCCATGACCACGTCCTTCTGGTAGGCGTAGACCTCGCTCGGTTCGGAGAAGAAGACCATGATCGCCTCGTCGAGCGCCTTGTGCTGCAGTTCGACGTAGAGCGCCTCGCGCTCGGCGGTGCCGGTCGTGCCGGCCGCCTCGTCGATCAGCGCGTCCATCTCCGGGTCCATGTAGCGGTTGCGGTTCGTGCCGCCGTCGGCGTTGGAGGAGTGGAAGAAGACGCGGAAGACCCCGTCCGGGTCGGTCGCCGGCCCCCACCAGAACTGCATGTGGTGCTCGCCCGCCCGCACGGCGTCGAAGTAGCCGGCCTGGGCCAGGCCGTTGAGCTCGACCTCGATGCCGATCTCGGCGTACTGCGCCTGGATGTAGGTCGCCAGCGAGACGAAGTCCGGGTTGTCCGAGCGGATAGTACAGCCCCGATCGTCAGCGTCTCGCCGTCCTTCTCCCGGAAATCCCCGTCGCCCATCACCCAGCCGGCCTCGTCCAGCAGCTGCCCGGCCATCTCCGGGTCGTAGCTGTAGACCTCGGCTCGGTCGCCGGGTCGTAGGCGAAGGTGACCGAGGTCAGCGGGCTGTGGGACACCTCATAGAGTCCCTGCCAGACGGCCTGGATCAGCCCCTCCTTGTCGACGCCGTACTGCAGCGCCTTGCGCACGTTGAGGTCGTCGTTCGGGGCGCGGGTGACGTTGTTCATCATCGACCAGCCGGAACCGGGCAGGACGGCGTCGATGATTGCCAGATCGTCGTTGTCCTCGACGGTGGCGTAGTCCTGGGTCGGCACGTTCTGCATGATGTGGATCTCGCCGGATTGCAGCGCCGCCAGGCGGGTCGCGCCTTCCGGGATGATCCGCCAGGTGATCGCGTCGAGGTAGGCCGGCCCCTGATGGGCGAACATGCTCGGGCCCCAAGTGTAGTCCGGGTTCTTGACCATCCGCACCTGGGTGTCCGTCTGGTACGAGTCGAAGATGAACGGCCCGGTGCCGACCGGCTGGATGCCGAAGTCGAAGCCGAGCTCTTCGACGACGGCCGGCGGCAGAGGGGCCAGCAGCACGCTGGAGACGGAGTTCAGGAACGGCGCGTAGGGCTTCTTGAACCTGATGACCGCCGTCTGCGGATCGACCACCTCGGTGCCGGCGTACGGGCCGAGCGCCGAGAAGGCCACCTGCGACTTGGTCTCCGGGTCGACGATGCGGTCGTAGGTGAACTTGAGCGCGTCGGCGGTCAGTGCTGAGCCGTCGTGGAACGTCACGTCGTCGCGCAGGGTGAAGGTGTACTCGTCGGCCGTCTCGTTCGACCTCCCAGCTTGTCGCCAGGCCGGGGATGAATTCGCCCGGTTCTGGCTGCCAGACCAGCGGATCGAACATGTGGCCGGCCATGCGTCACGGATCGGAGAAGGTCGTGATCGTCGGGTCCAGTGTGTCGATGCGGTTGACAAGGCGTAGATCAGTTCCCCGCCCTGTTCGATGTCGCTTGCGGCGGCCGTCGTTGGCGTTGGCTCATCGGAACTCGCCGTTGCGCTAGCGTTAGCCGAGACAGACGGAGTCGTTTGCGCGCCACCTCCGGAGGTTGCAGTTGCGTTTCCTGCCGGCGTCGTTGCATTTCCTGCCGGCGTCGTTGCCTCGGGCTCATCGTCGTTATCGTCGTCGCCCCCGCAGGCCGCCAGTAAGCTCATTGCGGAGAACGACGCGCCCAGAGCGAAGCTGGTGCGGAGTAGCGTTCGTCGGCTGACGTGGATTGACAGTCGGTCTCCGGTAATCAATTCATCGAATCTGTTCATCTGTGCTCCTCCTCATCGGGCTGAACTTAGTGTGTGCCGTCACCTCTATGGTGTAACGGTGTGTGTGTGCGTCGCGAACTACCTCCTATCTGACATTGGTGTTCTGCATTCTGGTTCTTCACGATTGGCTCTCACGCTTGAAGCCAACCCTGTCGATCTACTTATGAAACTTGGTGGAGTTGGCCATGGTCTGCCGGCCGGTGCGGCCCATCGACCACCAACTTGCCGGCGGAGTAGCCTCCGTCGACGTAGAGCGTCTGACCAGTGATGAACCGAGCTCTGTCGGATGCGATGAAGAGTACTGCATCGGCAATTTCGTCAGGCGTTCCCAATCGGCCGAGGGGAACCTGGGTCACGAAGACCTTCTGGTATTCAGGCGATTGCGACGAGCGCGAAATCCCTTCGATGTTGGTGAGACCAGGTGAGACAACGTTCGACGTGATGCCGAACCGGCCGAGCTCGAGAGCCATCACCTTTGATAGCTGAATCTCGGCAGCCTTTGAAGCGGCATGTGGACCAGACCTCGGCCGGGCGTTGTTTGCTGAGGTTGATCCAATCAGGATGATGCGCCCGCCCTGGCCTTGCATGATCATCTGATTGGCGACAGCGCGGCTGAGGAGAAATGCTCCACGCAGCTGCACATCGACCTGCAGGTCCCATTCTTCGTCTGAAAGGTCGATGACTTCCTTGTGGACGCCGACGCCTGCGCCATGGACGAGAATATCGACGCGTCCGAATTGAGCTACAGCAGCCTCGACAGTCCGGTTGACCTGGCTACTATCTCGCACGTCGGTGTGGCAGAAGATTGATTCCAGCCCACGGGCGGTGAGGTCGTGCGCTGTCGTCGCACCCCAGTCGTCGTCGAGATCAGCGATGACCGTTCCGGCTCCCGCTTCCGCGAATCGCGTCAGAATAACTCGACTGATCCCCGAAGCACCTCCCGAGACGATCACGACCTTCCCTGTGAAATCGACCATGGCGTGCAGTCCCATCCTTCCGTAGCTCCTCAACCTCGGTCGGGGCAAGTCGACCCCTTCCACACGGTGACAACGTGATGACAACACCTGTCCAAGGTCAAGGGGCTGCTCAACTGAGCACGTCTCGTGGCCAGCCACGTCGGTTGACCCACTCAGATTCTGCTGCGATGTACAGGTCTGCGACGATGTGGTCACGGAAGGTTGATCCTGCGACACTATAGCAGTACTTTGGTCGATAGTCGACAATCGACAGCAATTCGTGCCAGGATTGCCGGCGGTAGCTGATATTGCTACCTGAGTTAGCGCCATTGCAGTGAATGTACTAACTCCATCCACCTAGGACTGCGTCTCTGGAAGATGTCGTCAGTCATGGATCATTCTTTCGTACCGTCGAATCGACTATGAACAGCCGCTACGTGACTGACAATGAGAGATACAAAGGTGGGCCACTGTATGAACGAGGATCATCCGCATTTGCGCAAGCCGAGCCGTCTGCGAGTAGTTGACGATGTCTTACACAGTCTTGAGGATGCGATCCTCTCAGGTGAAGCCGCGCCTGGGTCACGGCTCGTGGAAGGAACAATCGCCAATCAATTGAGCGTCAGCCGGACCACCGTGCGTGAAGCGTTGCTGATGCTGGAACGTCGCGGGCTGGTCGTGTCGCGGCCCCGCGGCGGGACCTTCGTGACTCGAATCTCGCGATCCGATGCGCTTGATCTGGGCTATAGCCGTGCGCTGCTGGAGTCATATGCCGTGACGGTTGGATTTGATTGCATCACCGAAACCATATTAGGCGAGATGGACGAACTCGTCCGAGAAATGGGCGAATGCCATCTACCTACTGAGCTTCCCCACCTGTTGCGGATCGACCTCGCCTTTCACCGCAAGCTGGTTGAGTGTGCACAGATGCCGCGGTTGCTTGAACTCTGGTCGAGTCTCGATGGACAGATCGGCGCGCTGTATATTCGAGCAATTGAGGAATATCAGACCGGAATCGACTATGTAGTCTCATTCCACAGGCGATTCGTTGCCGCGCTTCGGTCTGGTGACCCGACAGTCGCGCGTCACGCAGTGCTCGAACATTACGTCCGCTTCAATGACCCGATACGCTCTCGTTCGTTGGCGCTCGAGGATGCGATTGACGCGCTCACTGTCACCAGAGAATGACCCGACATGCCTCCATAAAGCATGCAGATGCCGCGCGCTGGAGGTTCCTTGTCCAATTGTCGTGCTGGTACCTTATGAGATATCGACCCAATGTAGAGCACGGTCATTGTCTGGCATCAGGCTGTCCAGATGGGATGGCGCGTGGACGATCGTGACCTGCCGGCCGCGCGTCTCCAGGATGCGGGCGATGCGCTCCAGGGCGTCACGCTGTGGTCCCGGTTCAACCGGCAGCACGATCAGGACGGCATCAGCCGCCAAGGCGTTGGCGCGCTGCTGCCACTGTGCGTGATCTGCTGCCAATGCCGCCGGCATGAGGAGCAGATTCTCGACGTGACGACCCTGCCATCCGTGCCACCGCTCCATTGGTCCGGCAACCACAGGATCTGGTGTGAGTATCGCCCCGATGCTAGATGTTGTGGTATGGACTGTCAACGCTTCAGGTGCAGTCCGCGTGTCACGCTGCCTCGTACAAGACCCGTGTGTCTACACTTTGCGGATAAGGGAGTTCCTACGCAAACTATTTTGGGAAGTAGCGGTCATGCTGCTGTTCATCGCTGCACCCGGTGCTGCCGTGTCTATAGCCGGTGTTCCTGCTGAATGGCGCGGATGTCGATCTCGATTTCGATGCCGACAATCGGCGGCGGGCCGGAGTACCAGTGGATGCCGTGGATAGCGGTCGCACCCATGGCGGCGATGATCTCCGTGTCGAGGAACGTGTGGATGTCGTGGTGGGTATAGACACCCAGCGCCGTGACGGCTGACCAGTCCATCTCCACCGCGATCAGGCCAGCCTGCATCGTCTGCATGGCGCTGGCGGCCTTTTCCCGTAACGCATCCGGCGTTGTTTCACCGGGACGCACATCAGCCTTCTCCGGCGCGGCGGAGACGACGAAGGTTGGCAGCGGCGCTGGGTTGGAACGGTGTAGGAGAAGGCATAGAGCAGGATGTCGGACAATGGGCTGTCGGACGACGAGGTGAAGCCGAGTGCGACGTTGCTACGGGCGATGGGAATCTGCCCGTCTACGATGACACCCCAGTCGTCCAGGACGGCCCGATAGCCGACGTTGAAGGCGCTAAACTCCTCCATCGTCAGCGGTCGTGGCACACGCACTTCAACAGCACAGAGCGCGGTGCGCGGGCGTCCAACGGCTTCCAGATGCTTGGCAGCGGCAGCGAAGCCAGCGTGGTATGGCAACGGGACATGGAATGTCACGTGGACGATCTCATAACCGGTCATGGCACGGACGGCGCTGGAAAAGGGCGCGGCACCCACGATGCGGGGAGCCGTCGCCGTGGGGACGAACTGGTAGTTGCCCGTCGGATGATTGATCAGGGGCATCGTCGGCCATCTTCCTCTTGTCCCGCTCCATGCGGACGATGCGGTCTCGACCATGCCCGATGACAACGGGGATATCACGATGCTCCGCCAAACGAAGGCGATCACCCGTCTGCCGATTACGTGCCCGGCTCCGTCTCGATGAAGACGGAGACGCGCTCCGGATGCACGACGATCAGCGCTTCATCGAAGTCGGGCGACGCCGAGTATTCCGTGACCCAGGCTGGCGCCTTGTCGCCGATGTAGCGCCGCGCGATGTGGTGATACTCCTCGATTGCCTGCGCGTTATCGCCGACAACCTCGGCATTGCCACGGATCTGCAGGTAGTGGTACGGGTTCTCCGGATGCCCGACCACGATCGCCACCCGGGGATCGCGCCGGACATTGCGCATCTTCTGCGCCTTGACGGGGGTGGCCATGATCAGCGTGTCCCCCTCGCGGCGATACCAGATGGTGGTGTTCTGCGGCGAGCCGTCAGGCATCAACGTCGCCAGGCGCGCGAAGGTCTGCGGCAGATCCAGCAACTCGCGCTGCTCCGCCGTGAACGTGACTGGCATGGACGTCGTCCTCTCCACTGGTGATTCCAATGTCACACATCGCCTGGTGATTCCAACGGCAACCATCGCCAGTGCATTCCCCACGTGGCCCTCGCTCCCGCTGCCCATAACGATATGTGTCTGGCGTTTCCCACATTCGGAATTGCGGAAGCGGAAATTGATGTTTAAACGACCACTCGCGGTGGCGTATTCAGTAGGATGGATGTCGCTGCGAGTTGCGTAGCAGCCAATCGATGTATTCGCGCCAGACCTGAACCGAGTCGTTCCGATGTCGCAGCGCCCTGAACGCCCCCCGCTGCGCGAACTGCGCGGGGTCGTTGAACGCATTACCTATCAGAACCCCGACAACGGGTATACCGTCGCCCGGATCGCCCCTGAACGCTCCGACGCACCGCTCCTCTCCGCAGATGATCGGCTCGTCCCGATCGTCGGGCACCCTGCCCGACCTCACTCCTGGTGAAGCCATCGTTGCTCGCGGCTGGTGGCGGAACGACGCCAAGCATGGCTGGCAGTTCACCGTCGTCGATTACCAGAGTACCTTGCCCGCCACCGTGCAGGGCATGCAGACGTACCTGGGCAGCGGACTCGTCAAGGGCATTGGCCCGGTCTTCGCTCGCCGCATCGTCGACACCTTCGGCGAGGAGACCTTCGACGTCATCGACACGACGGCTGATCGCTTGACCGAGGTGGCCGGCATCGGACCAGTGCGTGCCCAGCGCATCGCCGCCACCTGGGAGGAGCAACGCCAGATCCGCGAGGTGATGACCGTCCTGCAGAGCTACGCCGTCTCGACCTCGCTCGCCGTCCGGATCTACAAGCGCTTCGGTAACCAGTCGGTCCAGGTGCTGGCCACCGAGCCCTATCGCTTGGCGCGTGAGGTCTGGGGCATCGGCTTCAAGACGGCCGACACGATCGCCCGCGCGATCGGCATGGCACCCGATGCCCCGGCCCGCCTCGAGGCCGGCGTGCTGCACGCGCTCGGGACGGCCGCCGAGGACGGTCATACCCTCCTTCCGGAGGCGCAACTCGTCGCGCAGGCCGCACAGCTGCTCGAGGTCGAACCAGACGCCGTTACTCGGGTCCTGGAGACGCTCCTCGAATCGGGTGACCTCATGCAGGCGTCCCGCGTCGTGCCCAGCGACAGCACTGACCTCGAGGATGGGGGAACCACCCAACCCGACGCGGACACGGTGCCAGATACCGACCGGCGATTGGCGTTGACACCCTTCGCTCGGGCGGAGTCGGGTCTTGCCGGTCGCTTGCGTGGGTTGGCTGGCGCAGGTCCGCGCAGTCAGATCCTCGGTCACTTCGGTTCGGTCGATTGGGACGTTGCCTTCAGCTGGCTGCGTGAACGTCACCACCTCACGCTGGCTCCCGCGCAAGAAGCGGCCGTCCAGATGGTCCTCACGCAGCCAGTCTCGATCCTGACCGGTGGACCGGGAACGGGGAAGACCCACACCCTCCGGGCGGTCCTCACCCTTGCCCGTGCCAAACGACTGCAGTGTGTCCTGGCCGCACCAACCGGACGCGCCGCCAAGCGGATGCAGGAGGCCACCGGCTGGGAGTCGAAGACCCTCCATCGGTTGCTGGGACTCCGACCGGGTGGCGCCGCGACGGTAGGACCCGACAACCCGCTCGATGCGGACCTGGTCGTCGTCGACGAGGTGAGCATGCTGGATGTGCTGCTCGCCAACCAGTTGGTCAAGGCGATCACACCCGGCACGCATCTCGTCCTCGTCGGTGATCCCGATCAACTCCCCAGCGTTGGTGCCGGCAACGTCCTGGCTGATCTCCTGGCGTCCGAGCGCTTCCCGGTGACGCGGCTCACGCACATCTTCCGCCAGGGTGCCGGGTCAGGGATCGCCCTGGCGGCCGGACGCATCAATGCCGGAGAGTACCCACGCTTCGGAGGAGCCAGCGGGGACTGCTTCTTCCTGCCAGCAGAGACACCACTTGAGGCCGCTGATCTGGTCGTCGACTTGGTCGCCGAGCGACTCCCGGCGCGCTACGGCTTCCGACCAGGGGATGTCCAGGTGCTGGTCGCCGATGCATCGTGGGGAGGCCGGCGTCGGCACGCTCAACCAGCGGCTCCAAGAGCGGCTCAATCCAGGACGGGAGGGCATCCCCGAGGCGCGAGCGGGAGGGCGAGTCTACCGGGTTGGTGACCGGGTGCTGCAACTGCGCAACGACTACGAGTTGGAGGTCTTCAACGGCGACCTGGGCATGATCGAGGCACTCGACCCCATCGAGCAGGAGCTGACGCTGCCGGCTGGATGATGGGCGGGAGGTGACGCTACCCGTACGGGAGTCTCCACGCCCTGACGCATGCCTACGCCGTGTCGGTCCACAAAGCGCAAGGGGCTGAGTTCCCGGCGGTGGTCATCCCACTCCTCACCACCCATGCGCCGTTGTTGAGCCGGACGCTACTCTACACGGCGGTGACCCGGGCACGGCAGTTGGTGGTGCTGGTGGGGCAACGCAAGGCACTGGCCTTAGCCGTTCGAGACTGGCGACGGACGACGCGCCAGACGGCGCTCGAAGGACTGCTGACGGAGGAGCTGCGATTTCACTGGAGACGAGCGCCCAGCGCAGAACCCGATGAGGCAACCGCGCTGAGTGCGTGGGAGGGGCTCGTCGCGTGAGCGGTCAAGGTATCCTGACGGACGGGAAGATCGTGGAACACTGGGACTATAGCGATCCGGACCTCCAGCGCCAGTTGGACAGCCTGCCGCAAGAGTAACCCGATCCCCAGCAGGATGGCATGGAGCCGGATCCGACCTGTGGGCCACGTCCGGTCCACGTGGCCAACGTCGTGTGCGGATAGATCGTCTTGCGCGCTGATTCGTCCAGGCTGCAACTCATGCAGTACTCAGGTGACTTTCTGGTTGCTTTACGAATCAGTTGACCTCGATACTGCAACGTCTGGGCATCGTTTCAACGTCGGTGGCGTGCGATGACCGTGCCGATGTCGGGTATCGCCCCTTTAGATGTCGGATCGTTAACCTGTGCTGTCGGGCTCAGTTCGTCGATCTGCCATTCTGTTGTGCTGGCTGACTCGGGAAACGGTGACCGCATGTCGGGTTTGTCGGGTTCTACGGAGGGAGAGACGAGTACCAATCACACGGTCTCCACCGATTCGATTCTCAATGAGCCACTCTCGTTGAGGATGCCCGATGCTGAGATCTCAACCTGGTTCTGTCTCTCCTCAGATAAAACCCGACAAACCCGACATTCGCCGTGGTATTCCTTGTGTAGAAGCCAAATCACGGTGTCGAATCAAGGGTAAGAACCCGACCGTGTTGTCGGATTCGTTGTCGGATTCTGAGCAATTGTATGTTCTTCGTCCGTGATACGAGCGGTGCGCATGGTCGAAATGGGACCGTGCTACTCAGCATGCGGGTACAATGCACGCCTCGACATCGACTTGGGCCGTGGAGTTGCACCCTGACATCATCATGATCCGACCCTCGTTGTGCCGGTGCCATCGTCAAAATCGCTCGATTGCTCATGATGCAAGTCGCCTGTGTTTCGCCTCGCCTGGCTGCATCACGCGCCGTAACTTGCACCTGGTCATTGCATATCGTGCTACCGACAGGCCGGCATTGCGGTCGTCGTTCTGGTGTGCGCTCGTCATACCAACTCGCTATTCGCCTGCGTATCGTCGACGGTGTCGTCGTCACCATGGCCAAGCGTAACCATCCGCGGCTTGCTGTGACTGTTGACCGCTTCGGCATCGCCGTCAGGCCTGACACACGGTTGTCCATCGTGCTGGTTTCCAAAACGCAGCCGACAGGAAGTGGCACCTACGGCCGAGGCCGCCGTGGGGTCGTCCTCGCACTCCCATGGGACGCACTTGATCTGGGCTACCGACACCGGTTCTCCCCATCAACAGCCGTGCTTGCATGGCGGCGCGAGCCAATTCAACCCCAGCATGCGACATTTCGATCAATTTGTCGATACTTACAAATATCGGGATCAATGCATTCGCTGCCCACACCGCTCGACGCGATTGCCGTCGGATGGCTGACACCCAGCCGGCTTCGGGCAGCACCGCAGCGATTCCTCGAGTCGACGACCACCGTCTTGGAAAGGAGCACCATCATCACCCACCCGCGTGGCCCCCCGGTCACCGCGATACCAATCACCCCGACGCATTGTTGTGATGAAAATAGGAATATCAGCATGTCTACGGTCATGGACCTTCCCCCCGGGGAGGGCCCTTCTTCTTTGTACGAACTGACACCAACTGGGGTCGTGCATCTGCGTACGACCCCAACTGGCTTCGATCGCCAGCAGCTCTCGACCTTCACCGTCCGGATCACGAAGCAAGTCATCGTGAGCGACGGCGTTGCGGAGCACCGTGACTTCGTCCTGCTCGCTGCCGTTGGCGGACAGGAGGTCGAGGTCACCATTCCCGCTCGCGCCTTTGCATCGATGGGATGGGTCCTGGACGCCCTGGGTCCCGACGCGATCGTCTTTCCAGGCGGTCGTGACCACCTGCGCACCGCCATCCAGGTGCTGAGTCAGCCAGTCCCGACCGTCCGGGTCTACGGACACATCGGCTGGCGCGAGATCGATGGGGCGATGGTCTATCTGACCCCTGCCGGTGCGATCACCGCGACTGGCCTCGACACCGCCATCGCGGTCCAGCCGCCGGAGACGGTGGTCAACTTCACACTGGCCGAGCCACCCGAACCGCACGACCTGGTTGCTGCGATCAGGGCCAGTCTCGCCATATTCGACGTGGCGCCAGATCGGGTGACGGTCCCGCTGCTGGGCGCAACCGTCCGGTCGGTGCTGGGTGGCGTGGACTTTGGACTCTTCATCCAGTGGCCGAACCGGGACGGGCAAAAGCCAACTGGCCGCCCTGGCTCAGCAGCACTTCGGGGCGCAGGATGGACGCCGAGCACCTGCCCTGGCAGTTGGCTCGGGACCGTCAACGCCAATGAACAGCTCCTGTTCGACGGGAAAGACGCGCTGATGACGATCGACGATTTCAACCCAGTCGGGTCATCGGCCGAGGTACAGGGCATGCACGGGGCCGCCGACCGGCTGTTCCGCGCGCAAGGCAACCGCAAGGGTCGCCAGCGGATGGCACACGATCTGACGGTCGTGCCCGAGAAGCCGCCGCGCGGGTTACTCCTGGCCACCGGCGAGGACATCCCGCGCGGACATAGCCTCAGGGCGCGGGCCGTCCTGGTTGCGGTTGCCAGCGGTGATATCGACTGGAACCGATTGACCATCTGCCAGCAGGATGCGGCTACCGGCCGCTACGCACAGGCGATGACCGGCTACATCCAGTGGATCGCCGGCCGATACGACGTGATCCAGGCTCGTCTGGAGAAGCATCGGTTGGCAAGTCGCGGCACCCGTACCAGCGCTGGCGTTCATCAGCGGACGCCAGCCAACCTCGCCCAGCTCGCGATCGGGATGGAGTTCTTCCTTGAGTTTGCGCTCGAGATTGGGGCGATCACGAGCGAGGACTACGACCAGTACCGTGACCGGGTTCACGTCGCACTCGACAGTCTGGTCGACCGCCAGCGCGAAGAGCAGGCAGGGTCTGACCAAGCACTGCGCTTCGTCGAGCTGCTTGATCAAGCGATTGCGAGTGGGCAGGTCCATGTCGCGGACCGCGACGGCCAGCCACCGACCGACGGACACCAGCCGAGTGCCTGGGGCTGGCGCGAGCACACGACGGTCGTCGGCAAGAAGACCGTCACGACCTGGCAGCCGCAGGGCGACCGCGTTGGCTGGCTCGACGGCGAGGTGCTCTATCTCAAGGCGGATCTGGCCTACGGCGCGGCCCAAGTGGTCGGGCGGCAGGTCGGCGATGCCTTGACCTTGACGAAGGGGACGCTCGTCAAGCGCTTGGCTGAGCATGGGCTGTTGGCCGCCAAAGACGAGGCGCGACAAACCTACGCCATCCGCCGGCTGATCGAAGGTCGTCAGCAATCGGTCATTGCCATCGCCGTCAACCAGTTAGCTGGTGGCCGCGATCGGGACAATCCCGACGACGCTGTGCGGCAGCCGGTCTCGTCCGTCGCCTCAGTCCTGCGCCGAATCGGCGTCGGTCGGTAGCGTCACTCGAACCTCTCACCGAACCACACGCAGAATCACACGCATTGCCGCCGTCCTCAGCATTATCGCCCGTGTCATACCGGACGTCGGGCTCCTCGCTGTTGGCGGCGACTTGTTTTCTTTCGTCCTGACCGTCATTGGACGGTCAGGTTGACTCACGATTCATTGAAATTAGAACAGGATTTTTTACTAATGATTGCAACCAACTCGTTTTCGACGGTTTCAGTTGCCCGGCTGCGTGCCATCAGTCGCTACCATGCGACCCGTGCAATTGTGCTCGTCTACCTTGGCTATAATGTCCGGGCGCTGTCGCTGACGTGTCCCGGCGATGACGGGATGCTGGGATCCTCCAAGCCCGTCAATAACCGCTTCCCTCCCACCTTTTTCCGAGCCAACGGATGCAGTTGGGGGATTGAAGAGCGACTCGTCTCATTTGAGGCGGCTATCCAGATGGCTGAATATGCCGGCAGGATGGCCCTGGGGAAGTACGCGCCCGAGGGGCTCGCACCGATCGCTGGTCTCAGTGATGCGGAGCGGGCGCGCACACATGAGATAGTGGTGTGTCGTGACAAGTACATCACGAACCTCGCTCGCGCGCTGTATCAAGCGGGTCAGCTTGATCACGCAAACGTGATCGACCTGATCGGCCCGCTCGGATCATGCAAGCCGCGACGCCACTAGACAGCCATCGCGCCCTGATGAAACCGACCCCCTAGGCGCATCGGCACCTTGGGGGTCGGCCATCGGCCGATTGCACCCTCGTGCCTCATCCTGAGGCCCGGCGTTGACCGACAGGTCGACGCGCAGAAGAGCCTTGGATCGCGCTCAGCATTCAACTAGTCAGCTGGATGCCCCAGCCCGCTGCCTCGGCCTCGGCTTCGGCATCCGCGCCCGGGTAGCCCTGATCGACGTACGACGCCTCGACCGTGTCGCCGGTCGCCTTCTGGACCGCTCCGGCCATCTCGGCGACCTGCGCGCGATCCTGGTTGTCAGCCGGTGTCACGACGAGCGCCAGGAACTCGCCGAGCGTATCGACGGCCAGATGCAACTTCGAACCCTTGCGCATCTTGTGCCCGTCATAGCCTGACCGGTGTCCGCTCTCGATCGTCCCTTACACGTTCCGACTCAGGTACGGGGCGACAAAGTCCCATTCCTCGTCGCTGATGTCACTCGGGTAGCGGTTCCCCGTTGCTGTCGTATCCATGCCAGAAGCGTATCGAGAATGGCGCAGAGTTCATAACACCCTCTAGGAGATGAGCGTCTCCTTGGACGGTTCCTCATGCTGTCTGGACATGTGCATACCTACCATGAACCGACGGGTCGTGCACGCGCGTTGTATGAGGCTGCGCTGCCGCTCAGTCGCAAACACGGTGATCGGTTGTCGGTGATCAACGTCCTTGGTGGACTGGCGATGGACGCCTATCTGCGTGGCGATTTCGACCACGCCGTAGCGTATGGCGACGAAGCTGTGACCTTGTCACGGCAAGGCCCCGAGCCTATCGTTCCAGCTTTCTACCTGTGGGTATTGGCGGTGAGCCTGCTTCATCGAGGTGAACGATCCCGTGCTCTGCCGCTGTTGCTTGAGGTACTCATGCAGCCGGTGCAGTATGCTGACCAGCGCATGGTTATCGGCAGTATTGAGTGCATCGCCGGTCTGATTTCCAACGACGCGCCGGAGCCGGCCACCGCGCTGTTTGGGGCGACGCATGCAGCCCGGGATCGTACGCAATTTGGCATTGCGCTCGACCGGCGTGACTTCGAAGCACAGTTCGATGAGCTTCGTCGTTTGCTAGGTGATGAGGCGTTCGCCGCTGCGTGGGAGCACGGGCAGCAGATGTCACCAGCTGAGGCGAAGGTGCTCGCACTCGACGTGCTCCATGCATTATGAACGGCATAGAGACTCGTCATCATACGTGTTCATCTCCTCTGCTGCCGCCGACCGAGAGCAGGTGTACCTGTGATTCACACGGTATCGGCAACAGGCTGCACTGAAAGACGCGAAAGACGCTGGCTCCAAGGCTCTCAGACCGGGCGACCTCGTCCTCGACACTTCCCCATGGTCTGAGATCGAGATGGACGCGGTTCTTGACGACCTTGCCCTCGGGTACCGGATCAATCGCCAGCGCTGGCCCAGTGCCGTGTCGATCACACGGCGTCACCCAGCCAACAGCGCAGGCGCTCACATGCCTCGACGCTATAGCCGATGGGATGGCGACCGTCACAGCGTTCAGTGACTGCCCGACACCGTCGACCATCCGTTGACGACCGCGGGCGACGATCGCCGGCCACCGGTGTCGGCTGATCGCCGGTGGGAGATCCAGCGAGCGCTCCGGCCAGCCATCATGCTCAGTCGAGGCTGATCTGGGTGCACGGCGTCTCATACGCGACCACGCCATCGCGCGTGACCTGCCAGCGGGCGCTCACCGTCAGACCACCGAGTCCAGCCGTGTCCTCCGGGCGAAAGAAGACGTCCGCAGCACCATTGCCCGCCGGATTGGTCGTCAGGGTGGCTGTCGCGATCACCAGATCCGGATCTCCCGCGCAGGCCAGATTGCCGAGATAGACGTTCAGCACCACCGTGTAGGTCGTCGCGGACATGGCGCCATTGAGCGTGTAGACCTCATGCGCATACACCTGCGGCCCATTGGCATGGATATTCACAACCGACCCGGATCGCAACGGCTCTCCTGCAACGGGGATGAGCGGTAACCGCTCCGTTGAATACGTCTGATCCGCCGTTGCGGGCAGGAGCAGGGCGACCGTCAACAGGAGTGCCAGCGTAGTGGCCATGACGAGGCGACGGAGCGTCGGAAACGTGGTTCGCATCGGTCTCTCCGTTCTATGCGTGACGCCGCCGGTGAGCGAGGGAGAGGCAGCGCCTCTCCGCCGACGCGGAACTGGCGCTGGACGACAGTGCTGCGGGATCGTCGACGCAGGGATGCGCCATAATTCGGTCTCGCTCAGGTACAGAGAGCCTAGAGTAGGCGGGCTGTGCTGTCAACCTGCCCGAGCACTGCCGCGGCAAGCGTCGCTGATGGCGCGCTGCGGCGTTGGTGTCGCCGATGACCGCTGGCCGATGACCGCTGCGGGCCGCATGCCTCTCACATTCACGACGCACCGGCTGACGAGGCGATGACCACGCGCATCAACAGAGCCGGTTCCGCACTGGCGCGACTGAGCATGCTCGCCAGCTGGTGTGTTGCGATGGATACCGCCTCGTCGGCGCACCGGAGCCGTTACTCGCGATGCTACCGTCGCCACCACCGCGGCGATGCGTGCGGCGGAGACTGGTGCTCCTGCAGCAGGTGAACACACCGCTGGGCATCCGCGAGGGTGGCAGCGACCACGACAACGGGATCAGCCTCGCGCCGGATGATGTTGATGTCCCGTCCACCTCGACGGACGTTCGAGACATCAGCCCGTTGGATAGTCGTGCAAACGGTACCCGCGGCGTCGAGGATGACGACCTGCTGGCTCGACAAAACGGCCCGACGACCCTCTGCAAGCGGGATGGCGACGAGCGATTCGACGGACATGGATGTGGCCGTTCAACTATGGGCGGGCGCATTCCAGCGTGAGCAGCCGTGACTCGGCGCGATCCAAGTCCTCGTAGAGCGCGAGTAACACGCCTGCGTCGTCGGCCAGATCGTGGAGTGTTCGGTCATCGGCTAGATCGTTCCAGAACCGAATGACCGTCCGATGCAAATCATCGACGCGACGACGAGCGTCTGCGATAGCCCATTGGTACTGTCGGGTCGCGCCATCAAGTGCGTGTGCTTCGCAGAGCAACTCGTCGGCACGGTCGTGCTGGCCCACTGACCGCGCATGGGCAGCACGCTCGAACAAGCGACGGATCGAGGCGGCAGCCGGGCCACGCTGTCCCGGTGACGTCAGGTACCCAGCGTCATCATGGTTGTCGAACCATTCGGTCATGACGGCTCCTCGATCATCATGCTGCGGGTCGTCGCATCGGTAGCCGCGCATTGGGGCGATCACACGGGATGCGGACGCTCATGGCGCGACCGCTGTCAAGGATCGCCTGCATCACCCACGGTCGTGTCGGCTACAATAGCGCATCGCCACCGATGGTCAACCGGATACGAGCCATGCCTGACACCGCTCACGACGGCCAGCCATACGTCTTCATCTCACGACGGCCAGCCATACGTCTTCATCTCCTACGCCAGCGCCGACCGTGAGCGGGTGCTGGCAATGGTTGATGCGTTGCGTCAGGCAGGCATCACCTGCTGGCTCGACCAGCACGGTATTGAGGGCGGAGCGAACTGGGGACTGCGGATTACCGAAGCGATTGCGGGCTGCGCGGCCTTCGTGCTCATGTCGTCTGCCGCCTCGCTTACCTCGCGCAACGTCCGCCAAGAAGTGGCCGTGGCATGGAAGTATCAAGAAACCCTACCTGCCGCTCTTGCTCGATGCGACCCCGGTGCCGCGAGAACTGACGTACTGGCTCGAAGCAGCCCAATGGATTGATATCATCGACGATCCCTCCGTCTGGCTGCCGAAAGCTCAGGCAGGCACTCAGCCATCTGCACGATCCAGAGGAAGCACTCACGCCACGGACATCGGACGCGCTTCCACGACCCGTCAGCCTGACCCAGCTGCCCAACCCGGCCTCGTCGTTCGTCGGACGCGACCGGGAGGTGATGGAGGTCGCTGCGCTGCTTGCAGGCCGAGCGGCATCGTCACCCTCACCGGCCCGGGCGGGATCGGCAAGACCCGGATTGGGATCGCGGTCGGACACCGGATGGTCGAGGCCTACCGTGATGGCGTGGTCTTCGTTGACCTTGCGCCAGTCAATGATGCGTCGCTCGTTCTCTCGACGATCGCCGCCCGGCTCAACGTCCGTGAGACGGCCGGACAGCCGATCCGCGAGCAACTGACGCGCGCGCTTCATGACCCAGCAGCTCCTGCTGCTGCTCGACAACCTCGAACAGGTCATCGACGCGGCGCCTGACCTCGGCTGGCTCATCGCCCAGTGTCCGACGCTGGCGCTGTTGAGTACGAGCCGGGAGCCGTTACGCATCTCGGGTCCGGACATTCGACACCTAGGGGTCGGAGCAAGCCCCACGCGATAACGAGCCGCATCGCCTCTAGAGCATCACGCCAACGCGAACTGCGTCCTGACGTGACGACACAGCGCCGCCAAGTCAAAGGGCTTCGGTAACACGGCATCAGCGGGGACATCAGGCCGAGGCTGGCGGTGGCTCAGCGCGGCTGACATGAGCACGATACGGATCGCCTTTGTCGCGGGATTTGCCTTCAGCCGCCGGATGGCTGCTGCCCCGTCGAGCACGGGCATCATCAAATCCATGACGATAACGCGAGGCCGATGACGCTTGACGGCATCGAGGGCCATCTGACCGTCGTTGGCTTCACACACAACGTATCCCTCGTCAGTCAGCGTCTGCGCGATCACATCGCGGATCGCCACGTCGTCGTCGACCACCAGTACATCACAGGCCAATTGGTCCCCCCAGCATCCGGTTACGGCGCGACGGCGGTATCGCATCTCGGGAAGCACGCGCAGCCCCGGGTGGGCACGATTGGCACCGCAAGTTGTAGTCCACGGGAACTGGACTCCGCTCTCAGGAATCGCCACACAATCGACACGGCCATCGTCTGCCGTTCACGACTTCGTCACGACGATTGCTGTAGGTTGACGATGCGATGCTGCGGTTCTAGTAATAAGGAGGACACTGATGGACATGACGAGGTGGGAGTATCTCTTCATCGACGGTGAACATGAGAAGGATGACTGGCGACCAAAGACCAGCAACGGAAGGGAACTGAGTGACTGGAAGCACGGCCCCGCGATCCACGACTACGCCAACGACCTTGGACGCGAGGGCTGGGAACTCGTGTGGTCACAGCGTGTCCTCGTCCCCGTCGGGCATGAAGACCGAAAACTCCATGCGGCTGGTCTTCAAACGGCCCGTCTCGTAGGGACAGTGATCGCAGTCGCTGGAGCCGGAGCATGCGCCCTGGAACCCGCGCTTCTCTGTCGACCTACGTGAGCCGCAGCCGTCGTCAAGTCGAAGGGACACTACCTATCCCTGCGTGACGCCTCGACGTGTCGCCAATCGTGAGTCGAGGATCTCCGCATGCGCGCAACCAATTTGGGCTTGACTGCGATCCAGCGCTCAATCGTCTCGTGACAGGTCCGGTTCTCGTCGATGAGTTTGTCCTTGACCGCGTTCTCTACGCCTCGGCACGACCAGGTGGGCCATATGAGAAGAGGTGGCACGGTTTGGTGAGAAGGAAGGATGGGCACGGAGACCCAGAACCAGGCGGCGCGCAACTTCCGCCCTCTCAAGGATGGCTGACAGGGAAAGGTGGTTATTGATGTCATGGGTCATTTGGGGGATGTACAGACGGCAGACATGGACGTAGCGTGAGTCCATCTCTGCACCAACGAAAGGGACATCCATGAGAGACAACCAGGACACGTCCCCGTCGTTAGAGATGCACCTTCCCTCGGGAGGAGCCATTCACCGGGGAGATGTGGTCGCTCTCGCCCCGGAGGTGGGCGACCCGATCTGTGAGACACGCGCCATCGTGGTCAGGCTCCTGCCCGAGTCCAACCAGGTGGCGCTGCGGTCATTGGGTGGACGATGGCTGACGGTGGATCTGGACGAGATCGTCGTGCCACCCTGGGACATCCCCGAGCCTGAGATGGACGCCAGGCGCATCTAGGTGAAATCCGCCAGCATCACGCCTCTCTACACGAACATCATTCAACGCTCATGACATCAACGCTGAAATCAGCGGGGCCACTGCCACATCCGCACCTCTCGTCCCGCTTGCGCACCAGCCGAGCAACCCATACCCGTGCTGGTCGAATCTGGCCGGTATTGACGGGAAGGTCTGATCCGACCACCCGTCACCCACAGGCGCGGCAGGGATGAGGGCAATCGGTGACATGTGGGAGAAGTACGCCGAATTGGCACTCTTCGGTAGGAGCACATTTGGGGGGTATACAGGCCGCCGATCTGGGTGTATGGTGTCTCCATCTTCCGACCAAAGAGAGGGGCCACACATGGTAGACACGTATATCTCCACGACGATGCGTCTTCCCTCGGGAGGAGCGGTGCGCCTGGGGGATGTGGTCGATCTCGCCCCCGAAGTCGGCGATCCCATTGGCGAGAAGCGTGCCGTCGTGGTGCAGTTGCTGCCCCAGTACCAGCAGGTGATGCTGCTATCGCTGAGCCATCAGCGCCTGACGGTGGATCTCGATGAGATCTCGATCCCACCGTCGAACATCCCGTCGGATGTCGTCACGGTTGGGACGGTGGTGGCGCTGGCTCCGGAAGCCACTGCTCCGGACTGCGGCCACATGGCGGTGGTGGAGACCGTTGATGACGCGGAACTGACGGTGGTCACGACGGAGGGCTGTCGCCTGACTGTCTACCCGTATGAGGTGAAGGTGCCTGACTGGGACAGTTACGGTGAATCCGTGATGTTTGGTATCGGTACGGAACCTCCACGGAAGGGTGACTGAAGTAGTATCGGTGACGTATGGGGGAGTGCTTGCGTCTTGGAGTCGGATCGGCATCCAAGGGCTATCACGACCATGGCTACCGCGACCAACCACTCGAATACCTCCAGCAGATCAGCAATGGCTCCCGGCACATGCGTTCCTCTCGATCCCCACCGTCTCACCAGCCGAGCCATCCGTGCTCCTGCTCGTGCAGAACGACTTAGACTTCGCCTCAGTCGGGGCCTTGCTGGTCACCGTTGCCGCATCGTGGCCATTGTGCCTGCGCTCCTCGTCATGCACCCGTGGCTTCGAGGCTGGATGTAGTGACGCCTGGCTGCTGCTCAGGCACCGGCTCTCGCCCTCCGCTCCACGCATCCCCAGGCCGAAGTCGTCGCCGAATCGGTGGGACATCACCGTCCCAGTCTGACAATCCCCAGATGCTGTCGCTGCTGGGCAGCCAGGTACCGCGTAGAATCAGCCAATCTGCGCGTCCTCGCCCCATGATGTGCCTCCTTCTCGGCCCACCTCGTCGCGCCGCCCACCGGATCGTCCCAGGTGTCCCTGGCGTGATTGGCTTCCAGACGGACAACCGAGCCGTGGTCGGGGATTCTCGATGTTGCTGCGTGGAAGCCGCGTCGGCGCTGGAAGCACGGGGTATTTGACTCTCAAGAAGCCCTATAGGGACGCGGAAACAGCAGCCGACAGTCCCTGGAGCAGCCCGTCGTCGTCCCAGATTTGGGACACGATCCAGACCGCCACCTCCCGTCGATGGCAGGATCGACGCGCTAACGAGAGCGGTTTTCGCTGTTGGAATCAGCCATCCGGCCCACGACCACACACCCGACCACGCGGCAGGTTCCCGACGTCAACCTGTCCCACGCCGCATCTCCGGTGTCCCAGTATCGAGTCGCTGGCAACCCAGCGTTAGGGTCAGTAGCCGTAATGGTGAAGCGGGGGATAGGTCGGCATGACCGTCACACCGTCGCCTGCATCCGTCGACGCACCGTTCCACCAGTACCGTGATGAGTGCAGCATCAGGTTCGACACCGACTTGACGCTGGCATCCTGCGGAGCCGTACCCCTGCATCGTCGTGACGTGATCGACAACTGCGTGAGTGTACAATCGCCTGCCTCGCAACATTGGTCACCATCCACTGGCCGACGTTGCCGCGATGATCGGTTCGATGGTCACGAGAAGGAGGCACACCCGTGATACCTGATCTACCGCCGGAGTCGGTACAGCACGAGGGGATGGAACTGGCATTCCTGCAGAGGGCGCTAGCCGAGACGCAGGCGAATCTGCTCGCCCTGGCTGTCGCGGCTGAGCGAGCACTCGGGAGCACGGCACCTCCAGCATCGAGTGTGTCTTTCGCCCTCGTTGTGGTCGGGAGTGGAGAGACCAGTTCGCCGGTTGACGCCGCCCCGACGACGGTGTTCTACGCTGACATGTATGGCACCTGCCTCTACGTCCAGGCGCATCCACCGGGTGAGTCCCGCTCCTGTACCTATACCGAATCCGTGCTCTGTCGCGAGTTTGCGAAACTGCGTGCACCGTAACGATTCACTCCTCAGCCATGCAGCAGGTCGCCATGGAGACCGCCACCCACGTGGTCGCGGCATCGGCGTGCCAACACGCGCTGGTTTCCTTAGCAGCAGTTACGACTACTGGGAGTCGAACATCGCGACGGTTCTTGCCACGTGTCAGACATGTTACCCAAACCCGGTGTCACGATCCCACGCTCTGCCTGACGTCCTGCCTCACGCTGACGGTGCAATTGCTGTCGTCGTAACCGCCAACAGTATTATCGCCTCGACGGGCTGTCATCAGCCGCCGAGACGGAGAACGCCGTGTGCACCGCCACCCTGTCAAACGCCACCCAGTGAGCGAGAGCCACGCCAGCATCCTCGACCTGCAGGTCGCTCCGGCTACGATGCTGGCTGCGGCGGGGCGTCTCGGCGCGCCAGCAGGCGGCACTGACGATGGCGCTGGAGCGACGCCGGCCTGCCACCAACCTGATCCATCACACGGATCGTGGGAGTCAGTACGCGGCGAGCGCCTATCGGGTGTTGTTGCACGCACACGGCATCAGCGCCTCGATGAGCCGGACCAGCGACTGTGACGACAACGCGTTGGCCGAGAGCTTCTTCGCCACGCTCAAGACCGAACTGATCGACCGCCAGTCCTGGCCGACCCGTCGGGCCGCCCGGCAGGCGATCGTCGCGAGGATCGAAGGCTTCGACAATCGGCAGCGGCTGCACTCGGCTCTGGGCTATCAGCGTCCGGTCGCCTTCGAGGAGGGCTTGACCACGCTTAGGCTGGTCGCCTCATGTCAACCTGTCCACCAAAATCGGGTCAACTCCACCGCTTCGTTGTCGGTTGCCACGGAACCCGTTGAGGAGTCTAAAGCGGACTGTTGTCGTTGATGAAATGACCGGTGTCCATCGTATCGACGTGATTCGACACCAGTAAGCGCAGCCGAGGCGATCCCAGCAGTGCCTTCAGAGATAACGACCAATGTCGATACGGCGTCGCACGCTGAACCGCTGGCACAATGAGGCGACCTGCCGCCATCAACGCCCGTGTTGATGGCAGCACGTCACCGTCTACGTCGAGCGACGACGCCCCGCCTACGATCTGGTCACGAGCAGATTCCCATTCTGCCGGATGACCTCTCCACTCTGGTACAGCACTGTGCCGGTCGTACTGGTGATACGTAGACTGAAGCGGTCCCCGCCACCGCCTGAAAGACCGCCATCGACGATCTCGGCCCGGAGCACCGCTGTCGTCCCATTCCAGTCTCCGACCACTTCAACTACTGCACGTTGTCCAACGGCGACGATCCACCGGATCTGCGCACTCTCAAACTTGAATGGCCTGAGTTGCATCTGGACCACGCCAACAGGACTGGTCCCGGAATATTTCGCATCGGCGACGAGCTTCACTTGTTTGCCGGTCGAATCCGGCCCACTCGCCGATCCGAAGACACGCCAGGCCGGGTCGAAGAGGATCAGTTCGGTGTTGAGACTCGATCCGACGTAGTAGCTTCCAGCTCACGCTAATCGTCATCGCCCAGAGGTCGGCCGGCACGGTCGCCAGTGACACGCTGCCGTTGCCACTCGCATCGAAGTTGAGTGCAAGCGTCTGTGGCGTCGCGCTGAGCGTTGGCTGGAGAACGATCTGTGCTCCAGCCAGCGCCAGGTCGCCAGGAGAACCGTCGTCTTCCTCCGTCGCCATCAGCGTCAGGCTGGGCGATCCCGTTGCGGATTGGACAAGCGGGCTCGCGATCTGGATGCTCACGGTTTCCGGCTCCACGGTGAGTTGCGCGCCGATCGCTTTGGCACGGTGAGTCGCATCTTCAACGACCGCAACCGATATCGTGTCGATGGTCGGTGCTTCCGTCACTACGACACTCGTGCTTGCCACGCCATCGGAACCAGTCGTCACCGAGTATGACTCGTCGAACAGAATGAACACGACCTGCTTGCCGGCCAGCGGTTCATTCGTGATCGCATCGCGGACCACTGCTGAAAGCGTGGCCGAGTCAGAGTAGTCGACTGTCGTGTCACCGGTGTACTGCAGCGTGACATCCCGCTTGGTGACGTCGATGAAGAAATCGACTGTTGTCGAGATGGTGCTATCCGTTGTGCTGCGGCCTCGTGCCGCCACGGTTCGGAACCCCTCGGTCGCGGCACTTGACGCCGTGACTGCGATCGTCGCTGTGGCCTGCTGGCCGGCCGCGAGGGTCATCTGCTGCGTCGTCGCTGACCAGCCGGTTGGCACGAGAATCGTGAAGTCGAAGGTATCCGTCGCTTCACCGGTGTTCATCACCGGGAAGGACACGTTGATCGTGCCGCCGATGGCAATTGATGGACGGATCAATGCCCCTTGTGGAGTGGTGGGATCAACCAGGACACCCGGACCGCGCACATCGAAGTAGGCCGTGATCGTGTTGACGCTGGTGAAATCCTGGTCTTGTCGAATTGCTCGGACCGCGACATTCGACGGTGTGCCGTCATCCCACGGACGCGACATCGTGCGCTGCGGCGTGTTCGTGTCGCTTGGATCCCAGGCGTCGACGTTGCTACCGCCATACGCGTTGGGCACGATTGTGCCGTCAGGTCGCATCAGGTTGACGACGCGCGCCGTGAGTTGGCTTGCCGGCCAGGCTGAATCGCGCACGCGCCAGATGATCAGCCCACTGTCCGCGATTGACCAGTCATAGGTATTGTTGCGCTGCTGGCGGTTCTCGACGATGAAGTAGTCCCCGGGTCCCTTGTCGGGGTCGTACAGGATGTAGGAGTAGATCGCCGGGCCATTGTCGGCGCTGTTGAAGACCGAGTAGAACCCGTCCTTCGTCACGACGAGTGGTTCGTCCCAACCCCAGTGCACCCGTTCATACGCATTCGGGTAGAAGTACGCGTTCTGGTTCGTGCCACACGTTCCGGCCCCGATCGCATACGGACCCATCCCGATGATGTACAGGTCGTCGACGTTGAGCGCCTGGTGACCGAGTTCGTGCACGAGCGTCATCGTGTTGGTCAGCGTCCGGGCGTCTGATGCCGTAAAGACGAGCGTCTTGCCGTCCAGCACCTTGTTATTGGGGATACCACGGTTCTTGCCACAGTTTTCGGCAGCGGACTGGGATGTCGCCATCCAGAAGAAGGCCAGCTCGTCCCAGGTGACTTTGCCGTCACCGTTTCCGCCGCCGGCAACGCCGTCAAAGTAGGCGAAGTCGACGAACGGATCGACCGCGTTCAGCACCGTCCCGTTCTGATCCGGCTCCGACTTAGCATTGAAGTCGGCCGATGATCCCAGGTCGACGGTGACGACACCATCATTGGGCACGCCGCCCGACTCCTGGGCGGGCCGGAGGCTGAAGTTGTAGAAGGAGGCATTCTGGTAATAGTTGGCGACCGTCCCGAAGGTTCCGATCGGGAAGAAGCGGTCGTGGATCTGCGACTCTGGAACCTGGTTGGTGTAGTCACTGAAGCGCACATAGACAACCAGCAGTGCCCGCTGCCCGGTCGGATGGAAATCCGTCTGGCCGCTGGCGGGTGAGAAGGGCGGAACGGCCGGATGGGCATCAACATGGGGCGTGTCGGGATGCGCGAAGTCAGGCAACTGAGATGGATAGGTGCCGGCAGCACTCACCAGCCCGCCGAACGCGAAGACCAGAACCAGCACGATACTAGGCACGATCAGTTTGACGCGCATGCGCTGTGCTCCTTGGTGCGATGCAAATGGACTTGGGTCTGTGTCAATCACCATAACGGGAATCGTTATGACATGCAAGATGCACGTACATGCTAGGGCAATAGCTCGTCTCAACCGATATGGCTGTGAGACCGAACACGGTATCAACACAATGCTCCCAAACTGGAATATCGAGACTGGCAGGTGCGACGCATCACAATACTGCGATTAGAGCGCGGTTCTCACCGTCGAGGTGTTGGCAGCCGATTGGTCGAGCATGTCGCTGGGTTGCTCGAATCACCCTCCACGCTGGCCGTCGTGACGTTTGGCGACGGCGTACCGATGGGGATGCCTGCACGACGCTTCTACGAGCGACTGGGCATTCAGGTAGCAGAACCAGCGCTGCCCCGGCCAGATGGCCGTTCACGACAGGTGTTTCGGCGGGCACTCTCGTAAGACCTGCTCTTGTCGTTTTTGCCCGTTGGCGCTGCCGGGCTGGCCAACTTACGCGAGTGTCGTCGGCTCGACCACGCAGAACTCGTTCCCTTCCGGATCACGCATGACGACATGGCTGCCGGGAACGACACTGGACGACCCGCGCACCGAGTCCCTCCAAGCGGGCGACCTCGTCCTCGACGCTTCCCGACGGCCTGAGGTCGAGATGGACACGGTTCTTGACGACCTTGCCCTCCGGCACCGGATCAATGGCGAGCGCTGGCCCGACGCCCGCCGGATCACGTAACTTAACCCAGTCGCCGTCCCGAGCCGCTTCTTCGTAGCCAAGCGCGGCTTTCCAGAAGGCGGCAACCGGCCCGGAGTCGTTGCAGTCGATGACGATCACGGCGATGCTCGCGGCCACAGGCTCCCCCATTCTTTTTAGTCATTTGCATTTCTATTGGGCTATTCTTGTTTTTGTAGCCCTTGGCGGCGCACCGTATCGCCACCACAGCTCAACGGATTAAAATCCCAACACAGGGCGCTTGGTAACCACAACGTTGATAAGCTCTCGAAAGCTTCCACAGGATGCAGGCATGCCGTCGCAAAGGACTCTAAAAAGTTCACGGCGTTAGTATCAGCATGCCTCTCAGACATCCCACGCGCCCCGCTGCGAGGCGAGAGCTTCGCGCATGAGGAATGACACCTTGATTTCCGTACAGGCGATTCTGGGCGTTCGTGCCCGTTCTTGCGTCTCGATGATCCGGGCGTGCGTCAGAAGTCGGATCGTCCCGACAGCATTAAAATGCTGAACCTGCCTCATAATCCCGGAGCAGACGATTCTCCGTTTTAATGTTTAGGTCGAGGCGTGCCCGATGGTGTCCCCGTCATCGTTGGAGATGTATTGATACCCAGCGGACGCCGCAAGGAAGAGGTTGCGCTGCGCAGGTTGCCCAGCTATGCTGTCGGGACGCAACAACTGGTTTGTTCAAATCAAGGAGCCATCGCCATGTCGCGGGTCTGGCGTCTGATTCTGCTGGTCGTGGTCCTGTCGCTTCCGGTACTTAGTGCTGTTCCAGCTGCTGCGGTCGCTCCCGGCACGGATGCCTTCTGGCGAACGTGGGCACGAACCGATAAGCCGGTTCAGGATGGTACTGTCATCCGGTCATGGATGTGGGGACCTGACGCCTTTACCGACGTGTTTGACGAGGACTATGTCGAGGCTCCTGACGGTACCCGGCAGGTGCAGTACTTCGACAAGAGCCGGATGGAGATCACCCGCCCCGCCGATGACCCGACCTCGGAATGGTATGTCTCCAACGGCCTGCTGGTTGTTGAGATGATTTCCGGCCAGCTCCAAGTCGGCGATACCGCGTTCGAGCCGATGCCTATCGCAGAGATCAACGTGGCTGGTGACCTCGATGATCCCGATGGCCCGACCTATCGAACGTTTCGTGACCACACCGACGATCCAGCCTTGCCGCTGGGTTCCGTCATCACGCAGACAATTGCCCGGGACGGCACGGTCGGGTCAGACGTGGATACAGCGAGCTATCAGGTGACGGTCGCCGCTGAAGACCCGTACACCCATCACGCTATCGCCTCACACTTTCAGGACTTTATCGAAGCGCAGGGGCCAATCTACGTCAACGACACCATCACGACTGGCGTCATCAGCGGCCTGTACGCTACCGGTCGCCCAATCACCGAAGCGTACTGGACGACGGTCCGTGTCGATGGACACGAGCGCAACGTCCTCGTGCAGTGCTTCGAACGGCGTTGTCTCACCTATACCCCAGACAACAGCCCTGCGTGGCAGGTCGAGATGGGCAATGTGGGCCGACACTACCACCAATGGCGCTACAGCCGAATCCCGACATCTGAGATCTTCATCATGAACGTCGATGGATCGGGACAGCGTCCACTCACCGAGTCGTCAGGGCAGGATGGTGGACCCGTCTGGTCTCCGGATGGCAGCACCATCGCTTTCTTCCGCTGGCACAACGGTAGCGGTGGGCTGTTCGCCATGGATGCCGACGGCACCAATGTCCGGTGGCTGTCGGACATTGCCGGCTATGGTCTCAGTTGGTCTCCGGATAGCCAACGGATCGCGGTTGCAGGTGTCGTGCCGAACGAATACCCGCAAATCTACGTGATCGCCGCTGATGGGTCGGGCCAGCAGCGGCTGACGAGCCATGAGAACATTCCGACAGCGACGCTATCCATTGGCAATTCGTGGCCCGCGTGGTCACCAGACGGCCAGCAGATTGCCTTCGTGTCGTCCCAGATCGACGGCCCGAGCGAGATCTACGTCATCGACACCGATGGAACCAATCCACAGCGGCTCACAGATTTCCCCGGCTTCAAGGGCGGGCCGGTCTGGATCGCTGATGGGACGCAGATCGCATTCTGGACGGACGCTGCCAACGCCGATATCTGGACCGTTCGCCGTGACGGGACCGAGGTACGCAATCTCACCGCGAGTCCAGCGATCGAGGTCGAGATGGCGTGGTCCCCGGTGCGTCAGCAGCTGGCCTTTGTCCGTCAGAGCGATGCTGGCATCGACGTGGTGACGATGAACGCTGACGGCACGAACGAGCACGTGCTCTATGAGAGCCCGAGCCACGTCTTCAGTATGCGGTGGTCTCCTGACGGACACCAGATCGCATTCGTGTATGGAAATCCTGAGCGCAACAGCGACATCGTCGTGCTCGATGTCGACACCGGAGTCGTGCACCAACTGACCGATACGCCATCGTCCGAACTCAACCCTGACTGGTCACCGGATGGTATGTCGATCCTCTACGTCGTCGTTGCAGAAAGTCACGGGGGAGTGCGGTAAGGACGGGCATGCGTTTTCTCGTCTCCCAACGTCGTCACAGAATGTCTTTCACTGACACCTCATCCTGTGCTAGCAGATCGGAAACACCGTGCGACGTGCAAGGAGCGACCTGCTTGAGAACCATGTCATTGCGATGGATCAGCCAAATGTCATGACGGCTTACGGCGACCACTCGGGCGTCGAGGCCATCGTCATCATTGTGACCTGCCACATCTCTCGGGTGTGGACACTGACGAGATAGATGTCGTCGCCACCGATGCTTGCCAATCCCCGATTGGACTGAAACGCAATGTAACGGCTGCCCGGCGACCAACTGCACGGACGACACCAGTCTCCAGCGCGGTCGTGAGTCAGGTTGGCTTCATGACTCCCATCAGCCCGCATCACCCAGACGTCAGGGGCGTTGTCCCGTTCGGACTCGAAGGCAATGGACTGACCGTCTGGCGACCAGTCTGGCTGAAGGTCAAGTGCCGGGTCATCCGTGAGCCGCGTGAGAGCACCATCAACGACCCGAATGGTGTAGATGTCCGTGTTGCCATCGACCTGCTGCTGGAAGGCAAGCAACGTTCCATCTGGTGACCAGCGCAGCCAACTCGCGTACTGCGAAACCCGGGTCAACGTCGTCCGGCCCGTGCCATCCGGATGCATGACGACGATGTCCGTTGCCTCGACGCCGGTCGTCATGAACGCGATCAGAGTCCCATCGGGCGACCACTGGGCTGTACTCGCACGCGGATCGACCAGCCGTTGGTTGCTGCCGTCAGCGTTCATCAGAAACAACTCATCACCGATGTTGTTGCCGTCTCGATCCGTCTGGAAGAGCAGTTGCGTGCCGTCCGGCGACCAGATTGGGGAACTATCCCAGATCGCGGTGTTGTTGGTCAGGTTGCGGACACCACTGCCATCGGCCTGCATGACATAGACGTCAGGGTCGCCATCACGCTCACTGGCGAAGGCGATCTGCGTTCCGTCCGGCGACCAGACCGCATCGATATCCCAGCCGGGTGTATCGGTCAGGTTGACGACGTCCGTCCCATCCGGATCGACGGCGAAGACGTCCGGTTCTCCCGCGACGTCATTGCGGAACAGGATGCGACCAGACGGCGGCGGGTCAGGTGCTGTCGGGAGTGGCGTCCCATAGCGCCACTGGTAGGAGTGCCGCCCGACATTGCCTGCCTCAACCTGCCATCCCTCAGGCTGGCTGCGGTCATAGGTGAGACAGCGGCGCTCGAAGCACTGGATGAGGACGACCCGCACTTCACCGCCGACCTTGACCTCGGCCCAATACGGCTGCGTGATTGGGTAGCCGGTAGCATAGAACGGGTTGGGGAATAGTGGCGCATTGGTGGGGGTGTCACCCTCCGAGACCACGCCCGACGACGTCATGAACGTCCAGAACACCGAGGCGACCTGCTGGTCGATGCCCGGTACTCGAACGGGATAGGCGGCATAGACGGTGTCGTCACTGTACTCGGGGCTAGTGGTCGTCGTCCCGTCACGGTGGAGCATCGTCGTCACCACCTCACCATCAGCCAGCGGCGGAGCGTCGAGGACGAGCGCCATCGTAGCGTAGGTCGGCGAATCTGGCGCGACCGCGTCTCCGGCGACCGGGATCGTCGCTGGGGCAACCTCGATGAAGGTGTCGTCACCGACCTGCTGGCGACCGGAGACGAGTTCAACGACCAGCAGGCCATTGGTGACGTACCAGTCACTGGATGGGTCGGCGCCCGGCTGGGTCACCTCCATCCGGGACTTGTCGAAGTACTGGACGAGCCGCTCTCCGCCCGGAGACTCGGCATAGGGTTCGGTGAGCAGCATGCTGGCGGCGTGCGGCCCCCACATCCACGTGCGATTGACGAGGTGGTCAGCGACGGGTTGGTCAGTCCGTATCCAGACCCGTAGGAAGGCATCGGTTGCGGGTGGCTGGGCAGCGAGGGGTGTCGCGAGCTGACTCGCGAGCAGCACGGTCGTGACGATGAGCAGACGGGTCAGTCGGACGCGAGACATGGCGCTGTCCTTTCGTCGTTCGATGGTGATCCGCAGCCGCAGCCTAGGTGATCGCCAGCAGTTGCGCAAGTGGCGAGCGCCAGATGCAGACCGGGCGTATTCGAGCGTTCGGTACGATACAGTTGCAGCACATAGTCACCGCACCAGCCGGAACGATCCGGGACGATCCTCGCGTACTGCCGCTGAGGCGTCTCACCCGTCGCTGGTGGTTTTTGCGCGCGACCGACGATGCGGAGGCTCCCATGACCGACCAGCCGCAAACGTGGCACCACGGACTCATGGCTCAATGGTGGGCAGAATTCAATCAGGACGCCGCAACGGAAGTCACCTACCTCCGACCGCTGATCGAAGACGACGGGCAACCGGCCCTCGATCTCGCCTGTGGCACTGGTCGGGTGCTCCTGCCCCTGCTCGACGCCGGGCTGGATGTGGACGGCTGCGATCTATCGGCGGACATGCTCAAAGGGTGTCGTCAGCGCGCTGCCGAGAACGGGTTGTCGCCCGCGTTGTATGCACAGGCGATGCACGCGCTCGACCTCCCGCGTCGCTATCGGACGATCTACATCTGTGACTCGTTCGGGATCGGCGGCCATCGTGAGCAGGATGCCGAGGCGCTGCGACGCTGTCACCAACACTTGGCGCCGGGTGGTCGGCTCGTCGTCAACCACTACCTTCCCTATTTCCATGCGAGCGAATGGCAATACTGGCTGCCAGAGCACCGACAACAGCTGCCAGAACCATGGTTCGAAACGGGGACTGGCCCACGCCGCCGAGCGTCGAACGGGGACGAGTACGAGACGATGACGCGCATCGCCGGACTTGATCCTCTCCTGCAACGGTTGACCCGCGAGACTCGCGTGACATTGTGGCGAGACGGAGAGCTGGTCGCAACCGAGGAGGGAACGCTGATCGAGAACCTGTACTTTCTCCACGAGCTTCGCGCATTGCTCACCGACGCTGGCTTCGGCGATATTGCGATCTACGCCGCGTACACACACGCGCCAGCCACAGTGGATGACCGGACGGTGACGTTTATCGCCCGCAAGTGAGTGCTGTGATTGGCCGAGAGCGCCCATCGTCGGTAGAGAACCTGTGCCCGGCGGAACTTCCATGCAGACGGTGACCGGAGGCTTTGTCGATTGTGCCGGTACTATACCAAGGTATCCGGTTCTACTACGCAGAACTCATAGCTCTCTGGATCGCGCATGACGACATGGCTCCCGGGGACGGCATTGGCGACATTGGCGCCAAGACCTTCTCATCGCGTGACCTTGACATGGTTGTCGCAACCGCCATACTGGCAGCACAGCAGGACGCTCGTCGTACCGAATTCCGGCTTGCCTCGCGCAACAGGGACATCGAGCGCGTTATGCCATCTGCTACCCAACTCTCCGTCCATCTGCTCGGCGGCTTCCGCGTCATCGCTGGCGAGCGAGCAATCCACTCGTTCCCGCCCCGGCAGACGAGTCTGCTGGCGTATCTTGCGCTGGCTCCCGCCTACCGCCTGCACCGCGAATGGCTGATGGACGCCCTCTGGTCTGATCTCGATCTCGATGCCCAAACCAACAACCTCAATGTCACCATTCATGCGACCCGGAAACGGCTCGTGTCGGCAGGCGTCCCGTCCGGAGTGTTCCTGATCCGCGAGGGCGAGATGGTCGTGCTTGGGCCAGCCGACGCTCTCAGCGTTGATGTCGTTGCGTTCGACGAGGCCATCGCTCGGGCATGGCAGGACGTTGATCCGGCCATCACGCAAGCGGCCTGCGATCTCTACGTCGGCGATCTCGTGCCTGAACTGCCCTATGACAGCCAGCTCGACGCGCGACGAACGACGCTCAGGGCCTCTGTCGCGGCCATCTTCACACGCCTTGGCAGCCAATACGCCGAACGAGGGCAGATCGATGCTGCCCTCGCGGCCTTCACCAGACTTGCAACCTTCGAACCGACGCATGAGGATGCGCATGGCGCCTTGATGCGGTTGTACGCGATGTCGGGGCAGCGGCAGGCCGCGCTCGACCAGTACGACACGCTGGTGCGACAACTCGCAAGCGTTCTCGATGTCGAACCGCAGGCATCGACCATTGCGCTGGCCGACGCGATTCGATCTGGTGAGTTCCCGGAAACCATACCGTCATTGGTACCCCACCGCGTCATCACCGCTGTCTCAGTTGAGTCCGGCACTGGCAGTACCGTACCGACGCCACTGACTGATCTCATCGGGCGTGAGCGCGAGATCGCTGAGGTGACCCAGTTGCTCGCGGCCCGACGATTGGTGACACTGACTGGCCCGGGCGGCGTAGGGAAGACACGGCTGTCCATCGCGGTGGGGCATGCGATGGTCGATGCGTTCGAGGATGGTGTCGTCTTCGTCGATCTGGCTCCGCTGCGAGATCCTACGCTCGTCCTACCAACCATTGCGGCCACACTTGGGATCAGGGAGTCCGGCGAGAGAGCGCACTCCGATGTGCTCGTGACTGCGTTGCGCTCGCACCAGTACCTGCTGATTCTCGACAACGTCGAGCAGGTGATCGAGGCCGCCCGCGAGATTAGCGGCCTGATCAGCGCCTGTCCATCGCTGTCGGTGCTGGCCACGAGCCGAGCGCCCCTCCACATCCGTGGGGAAGCCGAGTATCCAGTTACACCCCTTCCGTTGCCGCCGTCAGACCACGCCATCGCCATCGAACGGCTCCGCGCCAGTCCAACCGTGGCATTGTTCGTTGAGCGGGCACGAGCCGGGAAACCGGGCTTCGATCTCTCGGCGGAGAATGCCGGGTCCGTCGTCGCGATCTGCCAGCGGTTAGACGGCCTCCCGCTCGCGATTGAACTGGCGGCGGCTCGGATACGGCTGATGTCGCCAGAGGCGCTCGTCGAACGACTGAAGCATCCACTGCGTGTGCTGACGGGTGGTGCTCGCGATTTGCCGGATCGGCAACGCACCATCCGCGACACGATTCGCTGGAGTTACGACCTGTTGTCCGAAGCTGAGCAGCGGCTGTTCCGACGCCTGTCCGTCTTCGTCGGTGGCTGGACGCTCGACGCGGCGGATGCGGTCTGTGAATCCAGTGATCGTGTGGTCGATGGCATAGGTGCGCTACTTGACGCGAGTTTGATCGTCAGTACCGATAGTTCGGATGGCTCGGCGCGCTTCACCATGCTGGAGACCATTCGAGAGTATGCGCTGGAGCAACAGCAGGCTGCCGGTGTAACAGAGCAATTACGCAAGCGGCACGCCGGATGTTTCCTGGCACTCGCGGAGACGCTATGGGCAAGTGCGGAGTTCTCCGATGCAGTCGGCGTCTTTCGCGCTCTCAAGCAGGATCAGGAAAATCTGCGCACAGCACTCGACTGGTTCCGCGAGTCAAACGCAACGGAACACGGATTGCGCATGTGCGCCGCACTCGGTCACTACTGGCTCGAACGTGGGGCGCCGGGAGAGGGCTGGAGTTGGATCGCGCATTTTCTTGAGCGTGCTGATCCGTCAGTCCCAGCAGGTATCCGGGCCTGGGTGCTGATCAGGGGAGGGTGGCTTGTCCTGTTTAGCGGCGATTCAGATGGTGCACAGGTACTTGCTGCCGAAGCGCTTTTGCTCGCTGAATCGAACGGCTTGCATGAGGTCGACGCCTTGGCTGCGCTCATTTACGCAATTGCCAGGAAGCGGCTCGGCGACGAAGGAGGCGCCTACACATCGTACGCGCGGTCGATCGCGTCTGCCCGGCTAGCGAACGACACGTCAACGCTCGCACGAGCGTTGATGAGCCTCGGCTCGATGCACGTCAACTCCGGACAGCATCATGAAGCTGCTCAAATGCTTGCCGAGAGTCTGGATCTGGCCCGTGAACACCGGTACGACGACATCGCCGCATGGACGCTGATGAACCAGGGAGATCTTGCGCAACGTATCGGTGAATATGCGGAGTCAGTGCAGTTGCTGCACGAGGCGCTCAGAATTGCCCTCGACCGGGGCATTCCGCTTCTTGTCGCCGACACGATTGATCTGATTGCGGAGGTTGCGGTTCGTCGTGGTGCCGTCGACCGTGCGGCGCGCCTGCTTGGCGTCGTCGAGTCGATCCGATCCCGGATCGGTGTGCCACGCGCCGCGGACACTCTCGTTGTCTTTGCTGCAATGGTCGAGAGTGTTCGCGCCGCGATGGGCGACGATCAGATGCGTGCTGCATGGCGTGCCGGAGCGATGCTCACGCCCGAACAGGGTATCAGCGTTGCGCTGGACATTGATGAGGGCGATGCACAAAGGTGCGAGTGACACGTCTCAACTCGCGAGCCTGCCGGCCCAGGAAGTATCGTTCGACGCCAACGCCGTGCTGGTTTAACGTCTGGCATGCGTTGACGATGCATTGTGCCAGGCTCGATGCGAGTTGAACGGAGTATCGATGCTGGTCGATCTTCAGGACCGCGTCATCCTCGTGACCGGCGGGACCGGCAGTCTCGGTCAGGGCGCCCTTGCCGTAGACGCGTAGTAGACCACGCTCCCAGTCGATGTCTCCATCACCCAACCCGAGCAACTCAGCCGCTCGAATGCCCGAGTCAAACAGTATGATGACGATGGCAAAGTCTCGGACGCCAGTGAACGTCTCGGTGTTGCAGACCCCAAGGAGCCGGTCGATCTGTTCGGGATCGAAGACGCGATAGACCATCCGGGGAATCTTCGGAATCGGCACGCGTCGAGTCGGGTCGTCGGCGGTGAGTCCTTCCTGCACGCCGAAGATAAAGACAGCCTTGAGCGTCCGAATCGAGTTGTTTACCGTGCTCGGGGCGAAATTCGGATAGTGGATTCCGTCATGGGTGATTGATCTAACGAGCAGGGAGGTATGTCCATGGGCTTTCTCGATTTCCTGCGTGGGGTCAAGCGGCCGGAGGACGGCGTCGCGGCCGTTCCGCGCGGCGAGTTGGAGCAGCGGCTGCTGGCGATCAACAACGAGCAGGTTCCGTTCACGGTTGCGCCGGGCGAGGAGAGCGATATCGAGGCGCAGTGGAAGATCGTCGATGCCGACTGGTACGAGATCTTCGCCAAAGCCGGGCTGGAGAAGTCGCACCGCATCTACCTGAAGCTCGACGAGGGCAAGCACGAGGTCAAGGCGCTCGAAGAGTCGTGGGAGGTCGAGTGGCGGGCCGGTGTGCCAACCTTCAGCCTCTCGATGAAGAAGCAACAGGGCAGGACGCTCGGCTCGAAGTCGTTCGGTAC
This sequence comes from uncultured Chloroflexia bacterium, assembly GCA_963763325.1. Classification (GTDB taxonomy): domain Bacteria; phylum Chloroflexota; class Chloroflexia; order Thermomicrobiales; family CFX8; genus JBBECJ01. Next base: position 253,175 of record CAVXOL010000001.1, on the reverse strand, counting down.
TGGCTACGCCTTCACCGGCGTCAACCCGCTTAACTTCGGCCAAGTCTACAAGTACCGATTTGATGTGACGGAGATGAAAGACCCCATCGTCGAGACGGTTACCAGTTCCGGCTGGACGTACGTTCCCGTTACCACCAAGAGCAAGGTGCGTAAGTAGGGCATCGCGCCCGTGTCAAGCAGCCATTAGACGGCCAGCCGTAGATCGTCGCCTGACCAGTAAAGGGGCAGTGACCGGCCAGTATATTTGAGGGGTTTTTGGGGAGTCCTACAAATACCGCTTCGATGTCTCCGAGATGAAAGACCCGATCGTCGAGACGATCACCAGTTCCGGCTGGAGCTACGTACCAGTCACGACGAAGGGCAAGGTCCGCCGCTAGACTCGTCGTGGAGGAGGGATGATGAACGCACGCCGTTCCGGGTCATCACGAAGCGTGTCACCGTATCGATTCTACGGCCTGGCAGGTGTGGCCATTGGGCTTGGGCTGACCGCGATCTGCGTGGTTGTCCTTAATCTCCCACTATACCCGGCCTGGATCATCGGGCTGAGCATCTGCACCTTTGCGATGTACGGGTTCGACAAGCGCCGGGCTATCAGCGACTCTGGCCGTATTCCGGAGAACGTCCTGCATGGAATGTCACTGGCCGGCGGGTTTCCGGGCGGCTGGGCCGGTCGCTTCGCCTTCCGCCACAAAACGCGCCATACCAGCTTTCTGGTTGTCCTCATTCTCGCGACGGTGATCCACGCCGTGCTCATCTTCTTGTGGCTGGTCTGATCGTGGGCACCGGCTCCACGAGACAGACGTGCCACCACCAAACTGATCGTCCAAGGGAATCCAGTCAATGTCGCGTGGCTATCGATCGAGTCAGAGTGAATTCGACGCCGACCAGACAGCCTGGTTCAACACCTTCGACGTTGAAGCGACCCGTCCTCGACGATCTCATTGCGCATCTCACGTGATGAAGAACTGAATCATCGTTTCGATCTCGAACGCTGGCAGGAGGTGTGTTCCGGTCTGCCACGAAGGGTCAGAGGTCGTAGCTTGAAGGACGGACCAACGATTAGCGCGCGTCGCGTCCACCTGGCCCTGGACGGGGTCACTGGGTTCGCGACGCTGCGTTCTAGAGTCGGTGTTCCTGTTGAATGGCGCGGATGTCGATCTCGATCTCGATGCCGACGATGGGTGGAGCACCGATAGTACCAGTGGACACCGTGGACGGCAGCCGGCCCCATGACAGCGATGATCTCCGTTTCGAGGAACGTATGCACATCGTGGGCGGTGTAGATGCCGAGTGCCGTCACGTCCGACCAGTCCCGCTCAAGCGCGGTCAGGCGGGTCTGAATGTCCACCATGGCACTGGCTGTCTTCTCTCGTAGCGCATCCGGCGTTGTCTCGCCGGGTCGCACTGTCGCTGGTTCGGGCGCGGCTGAGATGAAGAAGCTCCGCGACGGCTCCCGCGCAGGGACGGTGTACGACACGCCATAGAGCAGGATATCGGAGAACGGATTGTCGAGCAGGGCGACATTGCTGCGGGCGATCGGGATCTGACCTTCCACGACGACGCCCCACTCGCCGAGGATCGCGCGGTAGTCGACGTTGAAGGCCGCAAACTCATCAATCGTCAGTGGTCTCGGCACGCGCACTTCAACGGCACAGAGCGCGGTTCGGGATCGTCCGATGGCTTCAAGGTGCCGTGCCGCGGCGGCGAAGCCATCGCGGTACGGTAGCGGAACCTGGAATGTCGTGTGAACGATCTCGTAGCCTGGCAGCGCTCGCACGCCAGCGGAGAATGGTGCGCCACCCACGATTCGCGGATCAGTCGCCATCGGCATGAACTGATAGTTTCCTGTCGGATGATCGATCAATGGCACTGTGGCTTCCCTCTACTCCATCGCTAACCGTTGCGGAATGACGCAGCTTCAACCAGTGATTTGCGTGCGCGAGGATAGCCACACGAACACACTCGGTATGCTGTACTACAACAGGTCAACCACGATTCTGTTCCTGATCCCCAGGCAAGGGGTTAGCCCGCCGCGCCAGCGACAGCCGCACGCTTCGCGGCCTGCGCGCCGGCCAGCCGGCCAAAGACGGCGCCGGAGGTCAGGCCGGTCCCGCCGGGGTAGTTGAAGTAGAACAGCCCGCCGACCAGCTCACCGGCTGCGTAGAGGCCGGGGATCGGCGCGCCGCCGGCGTCCAGCACCTCGGTGTCTGGTGTTGATGTTGAGGCCGCCGAAGGTGAAGGTGATCCCGCAGGTCGTCTGGTACGCCTCGAACGGCGGCGTGTCGAGCGTGTTGGCCCAGTTCGACTTCGGAATCGCCAGGCCGGTCGTCCCGCGGCCATCCTTGACGGTCGGGTTGAACGGGACATCGGTCTGGACGGCGGCGTTGTACTCGCGGACGGTCGTCAGGAACTGCTCGGCGTCGACGCCGTCCAGCCGTGCCGGCCAGCTCTTCGAGCGTGTTGGCCTGGACCTTGGTGACCTCGCGGATGCGGTACTCGTCGCGCAGCAGGTTGAGCACCTTGCCGTCGAACACCTGCCAGGCGAACTGTTCCGGCTGGGCGAGGACTGCGTGGCCGTACTTGGCGTAGGTGTAGTTGCGGAAGTCGGCCCCCTCGTCGACGAAACGCTCGCCGGTGGCGTTGACCATGATCCCGAACGGGTAGGAGTGCTTCTGGAAGCCGTCGCCGACCTTCAGGTCGCCGAAGTCCGGCGCGTTGCGGTCCCAGCCGACGGCGTGCGCGCCCGACCAGTTGCCGTGCGGCATCGCGCCGATGTCGAGCGCCATCTTGATGCCGTCGCCCATGTTGAAGCGCGTGCCACGGACCTTCGCGACATCCCAGCCGGGGCCGAGGTAGCGCGTGCGCCACTCGGAGTTCGACTCGAACCCGCCGCAGGCCAGGACGACCGAGTTCGCCCGTGCCTCGCCAGGTCTTGCCGTCCCTGCCGGACGACGACGCCCTTGACGACGCCGTCCTCCTCGATCAACTCCGATCCGCGCGCGCCGTAGATGATCTCGATCCCCTCGCGTTCGGCAATCGCGCAGAGCTGGTCGACGAGCCCCGGCCCGCCGCCGGAGACCTGGACCGTCAGCCCGCCCCAGAACTTGAAGCGGCCATCGACCTTGAACGCCTGATGACCGTAGGCGGGGTAGAAGCGGATGCCCTTCGCTGCATCCAGACCATGGTGTCGAGGCTGCTGTCGATCATCAGCGCCGACCAGGTCGGGGTCGGCGCGGTACTGGGTCAGCCGCTCCATGTCCTCGAAGAACTGCTCGCGGGTGTAGGCGCCGAAGTCGGTGTTGACCTTCTCGTCCTCATCAAGATCAGGGACGACACGGACGAGGTCATCGAGGTTCTCGTAGACGAAGCGGACCATCCCGCCGGTGAAGCGGCTGTTGCCGCCACGCAGCTCCTTCGGCGCCCACTCGAGGACGGTGACGCGCGCGCCCTGCTCGCGTGCCGACAAGCGCCGCGCACAACGCCGCGTTCCCCGCGCCGACGACAATCACATCCGTCTCGATCCCTGCCATCGCTCCCCATCCTCCCATGTCCCGCACTCGTCTCCTGGCCGGTTAGATCATACCGAGTCATCGGCAACATCGCTTTCGACACGTTGAACGTTGGGACAATGACGACCGCTAGCCTCACTCAGCTACTGGCGGCTCGGAACTGCCGGGTGTCCTGGCCTGACGGCGCGGGACGATCCGGGGCCAGATCTGGCTGGCGATGATGATGATGGCCGCGAGTTGCAGGACCGCCGAAGCCGCCAGCACGACATCGACGATGTTGCCGCCGTTGCCGGCGCGGTCGGGTGGCTCGGTAACGACGCGCAGCAGCAATCCGGTATTCAACAGTGTGAAGGCGGCGAACGCGCTCGGCTCGTGGTAACCGAACGGGCGCTCGGGCGTCCGCTTGCGCGGCAGCAGCCAGTAGGCGACGCCGACCGCGAATTGCAGGAACCAGCCGACGAAGAGGATGTGGCCGTGGGTCGGCGCAAACCAGAGCCGCCAGTCACCGGGGACGAGCGCATCCGAAAGCATCAGCGCGCCGAGCGTGAAACCTGCGACCAGCCAGAGTAATGACGCGCGCACCAACCGAACACTGACAGGGTCCATCTCGTGATTCTAGCGCGGCTGGGACGAGCGGCGTGGCTGGAGGTTGATGCTGGAGACGACTGACTGGCTGCTGCTCAGGAACGTCCCGCCGATGATCCCGGCGAAGGTGACGAAGCTCGCGGCCACCAGCAACGCGCCAAGTGAGATCAGCACCCGAGCGCCTTCATCTACTGGCCAGATACCACCACCATGCCGTCGCGACTACAGCGACGCCAACCGCATGAGCGACGATCTGGATCTTCGCGAGTCGCGGCCAGCGCAGGACGATGCCCGGCCAGCCGTGGGAAGAGGTAGTAGCCAACGGCGCAGATCAGCAGGCCGGCAAAGCCGAGCAGGTTGATCGTCGCGTGGCTGAAGCGCATCCGGACGTGGTTGGCCGGGTCGATCGCGGCCGATGCGCCGATCGACACACCCAGCACCAGGTACGAGGCGGCGAGGAACATCCCCAGCCGCGATATGGCCGGCATCTTCGCGACCAGCGGCCAGATGTTCCAGACGAACAGCGTAAGGGCGATCGCCTGCAACGGCCCGGCAATCGCGAAGAGCCAGTCGAGGTCGAAGGCGAGTGCGCCGACCATCGCCGGCAGCCCGAAGGTGACGGCCAGCAGGTGCGCGCGGATCCGCCCCGGTGAACGCCAGCGTTCCCCCGTCCAGCGCGACAGGACGTGGTAGCAGACGCCGGAAACCATTTGCAGGAACCAGCCCAGCAGCAACGTGTGCGCCCAGACCAGATCCCAGCGGCCCCGGTCGGGTGTCCAGATCTGCGTCACGTACCCGACCGTCAGCCCCAGCAGCAGGTAGATTCCCGCCATCCGCGTGAAGGTGATGCCGACCTTGTCGATGGCGGCCTGCTCCGTGAAGGGCAGCGGCGGGGCGGCCTTGGTCGTTGGTTCGGAGCGAAACAGGCGGATCAGGCTGGCAACGAAGAGGATGCCGCCGATCAGCGCCAGGCCGTGGCCAGCCTCCTCCACTGTCTGCGTTTGGCAGCCCACGCCCGAGAAAGACGATCCAGCCTCCGGCGACTCCGGCTGAGATCGCGGCGTAGACCACCTGCGGATGGACCCACTGCCGGCGGCTGAAGACCGGCACGATCCGAACGTTGACGGCGTAGATCATCGGCGTGATCCCGCCCAGGACAATCAACCCGACAGACGCGCTCCACAGCTGCGGCTCGTCGGCGACGAACGCGAGCGCGGCGGCGGCCACGGCAAATGCCGCGACCGCCACGATGATGACGATTGGAATAAAGCGGCGGCCCATCTCACCCCCTCGCCTGCACGACGAGGGCGGCAGCGATCTCCGCCGTGACCAGCTCACCATCCAGACCATGCATCCGGATCGCTTCGGCGATGGTATGCCCGCCACCGCAACACAGGTCCACGCCATGTCCGGCCAGGATCGGCATTACTTCCGGATGCAGATCGACGACCTGCCGGATCGGCACAGACTCGATCATGGCAGCGACCTGCTCCTCGACGTTGACGACGTAGCTCACGGTTTCTCCCTTTCTCACGATGAAGAGAAGCGGAGCCGGATTCCCGTCCGTCTCCGCTTCCGTGCTTACCGTCTGGCCCACCCGGTCTGGATCCCCATACCCTCTCCGGATGGACCTGTTGCCGGCTGATTAGTGAGCCGCTTCGACGACCTCATAGACATCCGAGTTGCCTTCGCCCTCGACCACGATCATCCCAACCGCGCCCTTGGCGAGGCGACCCAGGCTGTGATCGACCATCAGTAGCGTGCTTGGCACCTCGACCTTGAAGTCAACGATTGTTGCGCCACCGGCCGGGACGAGTGTCGTCTGGATGTTGGACGTCCACTCGGCTGCGCCTTCCTGCATCACCCGGTCGAAGATCTCGCCGATGACGTGGAAGCTCGAGACGATGTTCGGACCGCCGACTCCGAAGAAGATGCGGACCGTCTCGCCAACCTGAGCCTTGAAGGCGCGGTCCTCAGTAATCGCGCCGACGCCACCGTTGAAGACGACGTAGTCAGGTCGCTCGTCGAGCATCTTGTCCATCGAGAAGTTCCGCAGACCCTGCTCGCCACGCGCGCCTTCCAGATAGAAGTCGCCTTGCATGACGTAGAACTCGCGATCGACTTCCGGCAGCCCGCCTTCCGGCTCGACGACGATCAGGCCGTACATGCCGCTCGAGATGTGGTGCGGGATCGGCGGCGTCGCGCAGTGGTAGACGTAGACACCGGCCTTCATCGCCTTGAAGCGGATCGTCGCCGACTGGCCGGGTGTCACCAGCGTGTCGTGGCCGCCGCCGCCCGGGCCGGTCACAGCGTGCAGGTCGATGTTGTGCGGCATCTTGCTCTCGGCCGGGTTCTTCAGCGTCAACTCAACCGTGTCACCAACCCGCACCCGCAACATCGGGCCTGGGATCGTGCCGCCGAAGGTCCAGAACTCGTAGGCGATGCCCTCGTCCATGTAGCCGACGATCTCGCGAATCTCGATCTCCTGCTTGACGAGCTGTGGCCCGCGCGTGCCAACCGGCGGCGCGACAACTGGCAGCGGCAGCCGATCGGCCGGGTATGGCTCGCCGACCTTTGTGCCGGTCGACATCGAGTGGCCATCGCCGCTGTGCTCGGTCGCGGCTGGTGCTGCGGCCGTCGTACCGTCATCGCCAGTGACGGTGAAGGTACCCTTCATTCCTGCCATCGCGTGGCCCGGCACGGCGCAGATGAACTCGTAGGTTCCGGCATCTGGCGCGCTGAACTCAACCACCATCTGCTCACCGGCGCCGGCTCCAGCGTATGGCGCACCCTGCGCCATGACCTCCTGCATCCGAGCGTTGAAGCCGGTCGGCTGCTCGATCACCTTCAGGTCATGCGCCTTCGCGCCAACCACCTGGATGTCGTGCTCGATCGCGCCGTTGTTGATGAAGGTCAGCAGCACCTTCTGCCCGTGCGCAACGGTTAGTTCGGTGGGCTGGAAGGCCAGGTCAACTGCCGTGACTGTCAGCTCGGCGACCTCGGTATTAGCGATCGTCTCAGCCCCACCAGCCGTTGTCGTTGGCGCTGCGACGTTCTGCGTCATGCCGCTCTGGGTAACAGGCTTGTCGGAACCGCAGGCGCTGAGCAGCATGCCGGCGGCCGGGAAGGTCAGGCCCATCAGGCCGGCCCGCTTCAGCAGTGAGCGCCGATTCATCATTGATGTTGTGAGTTGTGAAACCTGCTGTGCGACCATTGCGTTCCTCCTGCCGGCATTGCCGTGCTCGGTGTACCGTGTTTTGCGCTTCGTCGTTGGTGCAAGCATGCGGCCCAGCACGAAAAACGAACACGACCGGCAGGGTGGTTGACGGTGAACCGGATCGGGTAGTTTCCACCTGCCCTGGAGGAACCGGTGGGGTAGGAAGAATCATCCATCGGGGCAGGTTGCTGTAACCACCTATGCAAGCGTTGCTGGTACTGACTCTACCGCGAAGATCTCACTTCCGAGGCTTTCGATACTTGTCTCTCTATCGGCATCGGGCAGGTTGGCAGCCAGCCTGGCGGCGCACAACTACTCGGCGATGCCGTTGGTGATCTCGCGCATCCCTCGGAGTCCACTCGAATACATGAGAGAGGCCCGTCCGTGTGGACGGGCCTCGGTCGTGGTGCGTCGGTGCGTCAGGCGTGGGTCAGGCGTGGGCATGTCCATCCTGTGGGACGGTCTCGCCATCCGCCTGGAACAGTGCCCCGACCTGCCACGGTGCTCCCAGTGCCGGGATCAGCCAGCGGTCGAGTCCCCAGTACCCGGCCACCTTCCAGGCCAGCACCAGGAAGACCGTCAGCCCGAACAGAACCGGGTTGGTCGAGGACGACCCCGCCAGCATGAAGCTGAAGTTCATCAGCGTCCCGAAGAAGGCGGCGATCCCGACCAAGGCACCCACGATCAGCCCGATCCCGACCAGGAACTCGCCGACCGCGATCAGCTTCGCGAACCAGGTGTACCACTCGTGATCGAGCATGTACTGCAGCACATCGCGGTACCACGCATAGGTGATGGCGGCACGGCCCGGTGGCTCGGGGATGGCGACCGCCCGTTCCCAGTAGCCCTGGAGTGCCGAGCCACCGTCCATCCAGGCACTGTCACGCAGCTTGTGCTCACCGGCCTGGAGCCACTCGAGGCCGATGAAGTAGCGCAGCGGCATCCAGAAGATGGCCAGATAGGTGTTGCCGAGCAGCATCTTCCACAGCGTCGGGTCGTCGGTCTGGCCGGCGGTGGTCGTGTCGCTGGTCGGACGGATGTGGACACCGTCGTCGGGCAGGCGGCGTGCCTGCAGGTAGCCGGCGACGAGGATCGAGGCCAGCATCAGGTAGGTGATGATGGTGTACTCGGAGTAGTAGTGGCCGGAGAAGAGGTTGTCGAGGTTGAACAACCCGTCGGCGAAGGCCCACGAGAGGAACAGGAACAGCACCGCCGAGACGGCGGTCAGGAGGTAGGTCGTCGTCCGTGTCATCGTGCGCGTCATCTCGATCTCCTATCGCTTGGGATACCCATCCCGGCCCACACATGCGGGCCGTTGACGGCGTTCGCGACAGGAGTCGTTTCCCGAGTGTCCCCCGTCGGTCCTTCCGTTCACGTCACTACTATCCATCAGTGAAGAAATTCACAACACATCCAAGCGGGTTGTTTGCGAACGCGACGGGGGATGGGTTGTGGCCTACCCGGCGGGGTAGGGGAGAGCGGGAACCGGGAATCGGGATTCGGAGTTGGATGATCGAGCACGTTACCCAAGAACCCCGGAGGTCGAATACCCCCGATTCCCGGTTCCCGATTCCCGACGTCCGTCGCTACGACGGCGTCGGCTCGATGAGCTTGTTGCGGACGGCGTAGGAGATGACCTGGGCGCGATTCTGCAGGTGGAGCTTGGTGAGAATGTTCCGCAGGTGGTACTTGATCGTGTTTTCGCTAACGAAGAGCCGGTCGGCCAGTTCACGGTTGGAGGTGACGCCCTCGACCAGCAACTCCAGTACCTCGCGCTCGCGATCGGTCAGCAACGTTGGCGGCTGCTCCTTTGGAGCCGGCACTGGTTGAGCAAACTCTGTCAGCAGCTTACGGGCCAGGCCGGGTGTCAGGGCAGGCTCACCTCGCATGACGCCTTCCAGCATCGAGAAGAGCCGCGCCGACTCAATGTCCTTCGGCAGGAACCCCTGCGCCCCAGACTTGATCGCCTCGAACAGGTCAGCGTCGTCTTCGGAGGCCGTCAGCACGACGACCTTGACGTCCGGCAAATCGGCGCTGATCAACCGTGTTGCTTCGAGTCCCGTCATCTCCGGCATCGTCAGATCCATCAGGACGATCTCGGGGTTGTGCTGCCGGGCCAGACTGACCGCCTCACGCCCGTTGCGTGCCTCGGCGACGACATCGATGCCGCGGGCGTCGAGCAGGCTCTTCAGGCCGTCGCGGAAGAGGGCGTGGTCGTCAGCGATCAGGACTCTCATCAATTCCTCCGGTAGACGCGACAGTCACGGCTCAGGCAGTGATCCGGCTGGTGAAGATGCTCGGCTCCTTCGGCATCCGGGCTACGACCCGTGTCCCGTGTCCGGTTCCTGACTCGATCTCCAGTGTCCCACCGACCGATTCGGCGCGTTCGCGCATCGTTGACAGCCCGAAGCGTGGATAGTCGGCGCCTCTGGTCGCAGCAGGGTCGAACCCCGACCCATTATCTTCGATCCGCGCCTCAATCCAGCCGTCGTCCGCGATCAGGTGGACCGTCACGACTGTCGCCCCGGCGTGCTTGCGGACGTTCGACAGCCCCTCCTGGATGATGCGCAGGAGTTGCAGCTCGGCGGCGGTCGAGAGCTGTGGCGTGAACCTGTCGGACGGCTCGGTCACGAGTGTTGCGGCGACGCCGCTCTGTTCCCTCCAGCGCGTCATGTACTCCTGCAAGGTTGCCAGAAAATCGCGCTCGACGGTTGCGGCTGTCCGCAAGCCGAGGATATGCTCGCGGACATCGGCGTAGGCGTCGCGGGCAGCCGCGCCAAGCTGGCCAATCTGGGTGGCCGCCTTCTCGGGCTGGTTGGCTCGCAGTAGCTCTTCGGCGGCTTGGGCTTTCGTGTTGACGTAGCCAAGCACCTGAGCGACGCTGTCATGAATCTCGCGCGCGATCCGCTCGCGCTCCTCCACCATCGCAAGCGCCCCGACCTGGCGGTGGAGCCGGGCGTTCTCGATCGCGAGTGCCGCCTGAGTCGCGAACCGATCCAGTGTCTCCTCGTCGCTCTGGTCGAACGTCGGGAAATCAATCTTCTCGGTCACGTAGAGATTTCCAAGTATTCGGCCAGAAGCGATGATCGGGACAGCCAGCAGCGAGTACATCGCTGGGTGGCGAGGCGGGAAGCCGACCGCGTCCGGGTGTTGGTTCAGGTCATCAAGCCGCAGGCCCTCTCCCTGTTGCAACACGACCGCCAGCAGTCCGTGTCCCTCCGGGATCGGGCCGATCGCTGCCCGCTCCTCAGGCGTGATCCCTGATGTCAGAAACGCCTCGATCCCCTTGCCGTCCTCGTGGAGAAACGACAGCGCCCCATAGCGCGCCCCGACCAGCAGCCGCGCCTCATCAACGACCCGCTGGAGGACGGTTCCCAACTCCAGATCACCGATGATGTCAAGCCCGGCCTCGTGCAGCGCCAGTAGCTCGCGGTTGGTCTGCTCAAGCTCATCCTGGGTGCGGTCGATGACGTTGAAGACGACTTCGGAGAAGAACAGCGCCGCGATCAGGACGATCCCGGCCAGCAGCAGGTATCCCGGCCAGCTCCCGAACAGCGACGGGAACAGAAACTCCCGCCCTGCCCCAAGCAGCCCGAAGAAGACGAGCGGGGAGAGGATCGTCAACCACTTCAACCGGCGCAAGCTCATCGCGATCACACCCACGGCAGGTCACGGCAGATCGGCGCTCCACAACGGAGCCATACCTTGCTCAGTGTGCCACGAGTGTCAGGGAAGGTTCAGTCGGGGATATCCATCGTCTCGACGTGCCGGAAGTACACATCTTCTCCGGATTGAAGGATCTTGATGCCAAGCTGAAGATTCGACGCAGCAGCTTCCGGATCGTCCCTGGGAATGAATACGATAGACGCTCCATCGGGGATATTGTCGAGAATGCTCGGATCGTCAACGATCTGCTTTGCAAGCTCGAACGCTGCATGAATGTTTCGGTCTATCATGCTGGTCGATGACGTGCTACTCATGTGTACCTCTCCAAAAAACGCTCGCGGTATCGTGGCCAGTTAGCACGTACTTCGGCTTCGGCGTAAGTGAAGGACTGATTATGATCGAAATAGCTCGGTAGCCAGTACTTTTCAACGACCTGTCCGCGTGAGTCGAGCAGATCCCGGTGTCCATGGCCGTGACTCGCATCATAGCGTACAACCGGTACGAAGGCATCGTCTATGACGAGTTCGTACTGCACGACGAAGTCCATGATCTTACCCCGATCAGTCTTGATCCTTTCGCGCAGCCGGTTCTCCTCATCGAAATACATGAAGAAGTCCTTTTCCCCCATTCGAAACCCAATCGCTGCTCGACCTCACCCGAACCGTTTCAGGATGCACAGCCCGCATCATCGCACAGGCACGATTTGTTTGGAAGGACGCCAAAGCCATCTGTGGTCGGCGTGTGTGGATGGCAACTCGCCAAGCATCCGGTTACGATGGTGCGCATCGGATGAGGCGGAGGGGCGCACCATGATTGAGCTATCAACAGAGCAGCGTGAGCGGGCGGAGCGGCTGCATCGCGAGTCGTTTGTATTCGACTATTTCCCGAGGAGCGAGCCGATCGTCATGACGCCGGAGGAGGAGCGGCTGACGGCCGAGTGGCTGGCAGCGGGAGAGCCGTCCGGCACGGTCATCGATCGCATCCATGCCCGGCGGACGCGCGAGATGGCCCGCGACCCGGAGGAGCACGAGCGAATTGCCAGCTACTGGCGCGAAGCAGGTGTCAGCGTCGTCGCGCTGACGCTCGGTGGACTCGATCCGCGACTGTCACAGCGCGAGGCGGTCGTCCGCGACATTGGCCGGCGGCTGCGGCGCTTCCAGGTCGCGAACTATCTCATGCAGGTGCTGAGCGCCGATGACTTCGAGCGCGCGCATGCAGAGGGCAAGCTCGGTGTCCTCTTCGCCCTCCAGGAAACCGACCTGATCGGCAGCGATCTGACCTATCTCGACACGCTGTATGACTTCGGGGTCCGGATGATCCAGCTCACCTACAACAGCCGGAATCTCTGGGGCGACGGCTGCACCGAGCGGGTCCAGGGCGGTCTGACCCAGCTCGGTGTCCAGGCCGTCAGGCGGATGAACGAGCTCGGCATCGTCGTCGATGTCTCGCACTGCGGCGACGGGACGACGATGGACGCACTGGCCGTCTCCGAGCGGCCGGTCGCCTTCTCCCACACCGGCTGTCGCGCGCTCTACGAGCATCCACGCGCCAAGACCGACGACCAGTTGCGTGCGCTGGCCGAGCGCGACGGCTACGTCGGCATCTACGGCGTCCCGTTCTTCTTCAGCCGCGACGGCAGCTCCGGCATCGAGACGATGCTCGACCACATCGAGCACGCGGCCGGGATCGTCGGCATCCAGCGGGTTGGGATCGGCACCGACTGGGGCGCCTGGAGCGCCGATGTGCCGCGGTGTCCTGCGCGATGGCGTCCGGGCCGAGTTCATGCGGCGCGGCTTCCGCGAGGAGCACGGCCTCCAGTTCGGCGTCCCGTTCGGGACGATGACGGCCTACACCGAGTGGAGCAAGATCACCGCGGGACTGGTCTCGCGGGGATACAGCGAAGACGAGGTGCGCGGCATTCTCGGCGGCAACTTCCTGCGCTTCTTTCGTCGCGCGACCGAAGCGTGACGTGACCTTGGGTGTGTAGACGCAAGGAGGGCAAATGGCTGACGATTTGTGGCGGCTGGACGCCGTCGCGCTGGCAGAGATGATCAGAGCAGGGAAGGTTTCGGCGCGAGAGGCGGTTGAAGCGCATCTGGCGCGGCTCGATGCCGTCAACCCGCGCCTCAACGCGGTTGTCCAGCCCTTCCTGCACGAGCAGGCGCTGGCCGAGGCGGATGCCGCCGATCGGGCGAGGCTGGCCGGGAAGCCGCTCGGGCCGCTGCACGGCCTGCCGGTGACGACCAAGATCAACTCCGATCAGGCTGGACTCCCGACCGACAACGGCATTCCGAAGCTCAAGGATCTGCTCGCGGAGGAGGACAGCGTTCAGGTCGGCAGCCTGCGCCGTGCCGGGGCGATCGTCATCGGACGGACCAACGCGCCCGGCTTCTCGATGCGCGGGATGACCGACAACGCCCTCCACGGCCTGACGCTGAATCCGTGGGACCCCGGCGTCACCTGTGGCGGTTCCAGTGGCGGCGCAGGATCGTCGATCGCGGCCGGGATTGGCGTTATCGCGCAGGGCAACGACATCGGCGGCTCGGTCCGCTGGCCGGCCTACTGCAACGGCATCGTCGGGCTGCGTCCCAGCCTCGGGCGCGTCGCGGCCCTCAATCCGTCGGCTGCGTCTACTCCACGCCGGATGTCGAGCCAGTTGATGGCCGTCCAAGGGCCGCTGACGCGCAGCGTCCGCGATGCGCGGCTGGCGCTCTCGGCGATGGCGGTGCGCGATGTTCGCGACACATGGTGGACTCCCGCGCCGCTTGTCGGGGAGCCGCTGCCCCGGCCGATCCGTGTTGCGCTGGTGACGGAGGTTGAGGGGATCGCTATCGACCCGGCAACCATCGCGGCAGTTCGCGAGGCCGGTGCCTGTCTGACAGCGGCAGGCTATCAGGTGGAGGAGATCACGCCGCCGCATTTGGCGCGGGTCGCCGAGATCTGGCACCCGATCGGGCTGACGGATATCAACTACTCGCTGCGCCCGCTGCTCAAGGACGCCGGCGATCCTGGCATCGAGCGGTTCATCGAAGCCTGGTTCGAGATCAAAGGCAGCGCCGACCTGCCAACCTACCTCGCGGCCCTTGCCGAGCGGGACACGCTGCTGCGCGAGTGGAACGTCTTCATGGAGACCTACCCGGTCATCATCATGCCGTCCTGCGCCGAGATCGCGCTCCCGGTTGGGATTGATGTCCAGGACACGGCTGGCGCAGCACGGACGCTGGACGCTTTGCGCTTCCAACTGGTGCTGCCGGTGCTCGGCCTGCCTGGCCTTGCCGTTCCGACGAACCCGGTCAATGGCCTGCCGATGGGCGTCCAGATTGTCTCACGGCGCTTCCGTGAGGACATCTGCCTCGACGCCGGCGAGATCGTCGAGACGCACCTCGGGCAACAGGCGCCGATTGATCCTCGGGACTGATCACGTACTGGCGAGGGGAGCACGTTCAGCATCAGGAGCGGTAGTCAATTCGCGCTCGTCACGTGGCAGCAGGATGAGCGCGACGGCCCCGCCAAGCATCCGCAGTAGTGCTCCAGCGCTCAGTACCGCGACGATGCCGATGCGGTCGCCGAGGACGCCACCGAGGGCAACGCCGGCAAGGACGGCGATCCCGTTGACCGAGCCAAGGGCACCGAAGACTCGCCCCCGGAAGGCGTCAGCTGCCTGCGACTGGACGATGGAGTACTGCCCCGCCATGTAGGTCGTGACCGGAGCGCCCGCCAGCACCATCCAGCCCATCGCGACACCGACTGCAGCCGTGCCGGGTGAAGCAATCAGCGTCGCGTTCGCGCAGCCAAGATCGGCGATCCCGATCCCGACCGCGCCGCCGCCGTACAGCCAGCGTCGTGTCATCCGATGTCCGATCCGGACAACGACCAGTCCGGCCGTCAACCCACCGATGGCCTGGGCGGACGCAACCCAGCCGACCTGCGCCGGCGTGCCGCCAAGCACGTCGAGGACCAGCGGCGACAGGCCGAGCACGATGAAGATCCCATCCGCCACATGGGACAGCACCGACGATGCGAAGAGGACTCGCAGGGACAAGTTTGCGCGAACGACGGCCACCCCGGCGCGCCAGTCATTCGCCATCCTGCCCCATGCTCTGCGTCCCGGCGATGTCGTGCCAGAGACTTCTGGCCTCGCGTCGCTGGCGATGAGGCTGATGAGGGAGGCTGAGACAACGAAGGTAACGGCATCGACGACGACTGTCCCTCCGATGCCGATCGTCGCGTAGAGCAGCGCTCCCATGGCCGGGCCGACGAGCATTCCGACATTGTTGTTGAGCGCATTGAGCGCGTTGGCCGTCACGAGGCGGTCCTGCCCGACCAGTCGCGGCAGCAGCGCACCTTCGGCCGGGATGAAGAACTGGCTGAGGGTGCCGAGGATCGCTCCGACGGCAAAGAGGACCGGGAGTTGGTCAGGAGCGAGCAGGATCAGCAGCAGCGCGCCCGCGCGGGCCAGATCGACGACAACCATCGTCCGCTTGCGGTCCCAGCGGTCGACGAACACCCCGGCGACTGACCCCATCAGGACCCTCGGCAGCAGGTTGGCGGCACTGACGGCTGCCGTCGCCAATGTCGAGTCCGTCAGCCGGTAGACGTGCAGCGGCAGGGCGATGCTCAACGCGGCATTGCCCGCGAACGAGATCAGCCCTGCCAGCCAGAGCAGGCCAAAGTCACGCTGTCGGAGCAGATCGAACACGATGTCTCCGCCATAATGTGGACGTTTCGAAACGGGCCGGCTGACGAGTTAATCACATCAGCCGCTCACGAGTCAGCGCACGCTGACGCTGGGAGGTGGTGTCGATACGCAACGCCGCGGCTGTTCGGACAGCCGCGGCGTTGTGACGAACCGTTGGGCTTAACTATCCTCGGTCGGTGTTGCTGTCGGTACAAAGACTCCGGGGTTCGTGCTACCCGACGGGGTTCCCGTCGGCGTTGCGGTCGATGCGTCCGGCGTTGGCGTCGGTGTCGGTACCGGCGTGTTGGTTGGCGCCGGTGTCTCGGTCGGCACAGGCGTTGGCGATGGTACCGGCGTGCCTGTTGGCGCAGGTGTTGGCGACGGAGTCGGCGTCGGCTCCGGCGTTCCGGTTGGTTCCGGTGTCGGCGACGGACTCGGCTCTGGCGTCGGCGTTTCACCCGGCTCCGGTGATGGCGTCGGTTCCGGTGTTGGTTCCGGCGTTGGCTCGACCGGTGGCTCCGGAACTGGCGGAACCGGCTCGGCTTCGATGTGATAGACCTCGACCGTGTTGTTGCGGTCCAGCCCCAGCGCCTCGAAGAGCGGGTAATTCATCTCGATCACCCAGTGTGCCAGCCAGGACGACAGGTGCGGGTCGGCGACCATGTCTCCGATCGTGCAGGTGACAGTGACACCGTTGGCGACCAACTGCAGCCGGTGGCCGGGGACATAGCCGGGGCGGACGCAGTAGTAGCCGTTCGGGTCGTTCACCCAGCCTGGCTTGATCACATTCCAGGTCTCGTAGAGCAACAGCGTCCGCTCCCACCAGGGAACGTCGTAGCTGGGCGAGTAGTAGGCGGCGTGGCCGGTGCCGAGCAGCTGGCCATCGACCTCACCCATTTGCGGCAGGATGTTGGGTGGGAACTGCTCGGTCAATTGGGCATGGATCTCAACGACACGATCGACGAATGCCTGCTGTGCCGCCACATCCGCAACGGACTGGCCGCCGCTGTAGTAGTCGGCCGCGATCGTGGCAAAGTCGAGCGATTCCGGCGCCCAGCGGGCGACCTCACGCGCGGCGTAGGCGGCGTTGTGGGCTGGATCGGCCATCACATCGCTGACCCAGCGCGGCGCCATCACGATCCCACCCGGCATGATCGCCGTATCAGATGGGACGTCATCGGTCGTGACCTGCACCTCGGTCGCGGGAGCGGGGGTTGTCTCCTCACTACCCGTTGAGCCATCGGTGGCGATATCTACCTGCGGGTCGGGCGTCACACCGAGCGCGATCGCGGCATCCGGCCGCAGACCGAGGATGCCCTTCCCGCCATTCGGCAACGTTGCCAGCGGATCGCCCTCGGAAGCCGCCAGCGAGATGGCCGCCAGCAGATGCGGGTCAACCAGGTTGGCCGTCGCCGCGTTGACGATCTCCTCGCCGAACGGGATGCTGCTGGCGAGCGGGACGAGCGACACATTCGACGGCTGGGCCAGGTTGCGCCAGAGCCGGTAGTGGCGTCCGACATCGGTCGATTCGACCCGCATTCCCTCGGCGTTCGACGGAGTGTAGGTGAGGATTCGGCGCTCGAACGCCTGGAACAGCACCTGTTGCGGCACACCATCGACGATAGTGTCGATCCAGTACGGCTCGCTGAGTGGATGGCCGAGCAGGTAGAGCGGTGCATACGGCAGGCTCTCAGCCCAACTGACGAACGGCGCAGCGATGTTGCGCTTCGTCACGTCGTCATAGGCGCCGACTGTAACGGCCGTCGCAGGGTCAGCGTAGGTCACGCCGTCCGGTTCAACGGTTCCCCGCGCGCTGACGAGGGCCGTGATCGGCGTCCCGACCGTGTTGCTCGGCTCGTTGCCGTACTCCAGCTCGTACATCGCGTCCGGCAGGAGCGCGACGGGTTCCGGATCCTCGATCGCGGCCAGGCGGGCGAGTGTCGCATACGTCAGCGCTTCAGGCTGGTTCAGATCGCCGACAATCGGGATCGTCACCTTGCCGCGCTCGACGCTCTCCTCGCTACCGAATTGGACCTCGCCGGCCAGCATCTCGCGCACGAGCGCGGCGCTGATGACGTACCACTCGGAGTCTTCCTGGGCGTCCGGCATATGCAGGATATCGAGCCGACCCTTGTCATAGTAGACCATCTCGCGCACACCGGTCGTGCTCTCGCGGTAGTGCTCGGTGGCAATCGCGACTGGCTGCTCGCCCCAGACGAGCGTGCCGGCGACCTCACCACGCAGCAGCGCGCCATCCGTCTGGTCCCAGAGGGCGGTGACTCTCGGATCTGGCTCCGGCATTGCGACGATCGGAACGGTTTCGGTGGGTTCTTCGGTGGCTGGGTCGGTCTGAGCGCTTACCGGCAGGCTGAGTGGCGCCGCCAGTAGCACGAGCAAACCAACCATGAGCAGCACGCCGTGCGACGTACCGTGTCGCAGAAGATTCAAAAGATTTCCTTCCCTCCGCGTGGCCAATGCTACCCCAGCAGCCACACGGTTACCACGATGTATTTCAGTATTGATATGTCACAACACAATTGATGATCCACCCTGGCCCGTAGGGGGAATCGACATTGTACCCGCGTCGGATCGTCTGGCCAAACCCGGCGACCGCCAATTGTTGACGACCGGTCAGGCTCCGAAACGACCAGCGGCCTGTCAGCAAGGCCTGTGCCGTATCCTTATCGCACGTATGAGGCGGGCCAGTGCCTGTCAGGCACTGGCCGATGCCCATACCACTGACAACGAACGAAGCAAGGATCTGGATGCATGGCACGTTTTGTCCCGGTCGCTCGAACTGATGAGATCGCACCCGGCGCGGTGCGACAGGTATTTGTCGGCGATGATCCCATCGCCATCTGTCATGTCAACGGCGAGTTCTTCGCAATCTGCGACATCTGCACGCACGACGACTACTACCTCTCCGGTGGCCGGCTCGACGGCTACGAGATCGAATGCCCGGCCCACGCCACTGTATTCGACATCCGTAGCGGAGAGGTTGAGATCCCACCCGCCGAAAAGCCGATCGCGACCTATCCGGTGCGGGTCGTGGACGGCGTGATTGAGGTCGGGATTCGGGAATCGGGAACCGGGAATCTTGACTTGATTGGATGTAACGAATCGTTGGCGTCGTTACCAGAATCTCCCCGATTCCCGGTTCCCGATTCCCGATTCCCGACCCCTCGCCTCCATCTCCGCCAGATGCCACTGCTCATGCCTCACGAGGTAGGCGAGTTGCTGGGTGACGGTCATCCGGCCGAATTCTGGGTGGGTGCCGGCCCGCTGCCAGGCATCGGGTTCGAGGGCGCTGAAGCGGGCGATGGTTGCCACTCGCGCCTGGGTGAATCCTCCAGCATCCTGGCGATAGTCGGCGGCGTCGCCTCCTCGTCGGCGCCGATATCGTTCGGATCGACCGAGACGAACAGCGGCTCGTCCTCTTCAAGCATTCGGACGGCCCGACCAACCAGTAACGCTTCCGAGCCGAGCAGGTGGGCGAGGATCGCCCGGAACGGCCACTCTCCCGTGTCGGCCTGCGCCTCGGTGACGCCATCGCTGATGCGTCGGATGTCGTCCAGGTTCGTCTGCATCGCCGCCAGCACGTCCTCGCGCGAGATCGGGGCGCTGTACCAGACCGGCGGGAAGGGCTGGAACGTCATCCGTCGCGAGCGGCAGGTCGGGCAGACCTCCGGCGGCTCGCCGAGCATGATGTGGCCACAGTGGCGGCAGGCGAACGTCGCCGGGATGTCCTCTTGCGTCGGGAAGCCGCCTGCCCGAAGCGTCGCCAGCGCCTGCGTCATCGCCTCGACCGGCGCGCCGATCTCCGAGTCCGCAAGCTCGGCGATCATCGCCTCCATCGCCTCGTAGAGACCACTGTTCGGGCGGGGCCGGTCCATCGTCGCCCGGACGCCCTCGCCATAGGCCGTTGCCCGGAAGAGCTTGGCGACGTTGTACTGCCCCTCGTCCTCCAGCCCGCGCGCGATCGCCAGCAGGCGGATTAGCCGGTCACTGGTTGCACTGTGATCGGGTTGGTGGTCGGTCATTGTGGTGTGGACCTTTCCTCAACTTCGTGGCTGTCGAACCCCCTCCCCAACCCCTCCCCCAGGGAGCGACTTTAGATTGCATGAGGCGAAGCCCCTCTCCTCGCAGGGGAGGGGTTGGGGAGGGGTTTCTACCCAATCGCCGCCACGCCCGACTCCGCCAGCTTCCGATTGAGTTCCGCAACCTCCGTGTCGATCACCTGCTGCAACGCCGCGATGCCTTCGTCGGCTTGCTGGCTGAGCAGCGCGAAGACCTCGCGGGTCTGCTTCGGTGGGCGCGAGTCGCCGTAGGAGACGGTTGACTGGAGCGAGGCCAGCTTGCTGTTGACCTTCGGTGGGTAGTTGAACGAGTCGGCCGCGCCACGGCTGCGCGATTCGACGATCGCGTTTTCGGCTTCCAGCAACTGCTCGCGGACGCGCTCGGCTTCCGCCGCCAGTTCTGCATTGTCTGTGTCCTTCAGGCGCGTCTCCCAGGCAGTGATCTGCTCCCGCAGGCCACGGCTGTGCTTGACGATGTCGTGGACCGCGCCGAGCTTGTCGCGGATCTCGATCAGCAGCTCGAACTGGGCGCGGAGGTCGTCGTCAGTCGCGGTGATGCGTGGGTCGCGGACGATCTCGAACTCCTGAGTCCACTCCTGACCGTCGATCTCAAGCCGCGCCTGATAGCGGCCCGGCGCGGCGACCGGGCCGATCGTGCTGCCGCCCCAATAGAGCGAGAGGGCCGTGTTCTCCAGCTTGGTCGCCTCCGGGTAGCGCATATCCCAGATGACGCGGTGGACGCCCGGCTGCAGTCTTCAGCCGCATCAGCCGTGGCTGCTCCTTCGGCTCGTCGTCGCTGGAGTAGCGCCGGATCACCTCGCCGTCGGCTGTCAGGAAGGTCAGCGCGACCTCCTTTGGCGCTGGTGCTGCGACTCGGTAGGTCAACGCGACGCCGATCGGCGCGTTGTTCGCCCGCGTTGAGCAGCTCGACATGGGTCGTGTCGGCGTCGTCCTTGCGGATGACGCCGGTGACATCGCTGCCGCCGGTCCAGATCGAGACCTTGTAGCCGACGGTCGTCGGCGGCGGGAACTGCTGCGGCGGCAAAATCCGGACGGTCGTAGCGACGGGGAAGAGGTAGCCGAGCCCCGCCTGCGCCTCGTCCGCCCAGGCCCGGATCGGGTTGAGGTCGTCGAGGATCCAGAACGAGCGCCCGTGCGTGCCCGACGACCAGCGCGTCGTCGTGGACGACGAGGTCGTGGATCGGGACGACCGGCAAGCGTGCCCTTGACCCGCTGCCAGTGCGCGCCCTCGTCCCAGCGAGACGTAGACGCCCGTCTCGGTCCCGGCGTAGAGCAGCCCGGCTGGCGCGGGTCCTCGCGGATCGTCCGGCTGAAGTCGTCGCGTCGGATGCCGTTCGTGATCATCTGCCAGGTCGCGCCGTAGTCGGCGGTCTTGTAGAAGTAGGGCGCGAAGTCGTCCAGCTTGTAGCGCGTCGCCGCGACGAAGGCGGTCGCCGGCATCGTGCGGCGACGGCTCGATGATGCTGATCAGCGTCCAGTCGGGCAGGATCGGCGGCGTCACGTCGGTCCAGCTCTGCGCCGCCATCGCGCGAGACGTTGATCAGGCCGTCGTCCGACCCCGCCCAGAGGACGCCCTGCTGGACCGGCGACTCGGCGAAGGCGAAGATCGTCCCGTAGTACTCGCGTTGACAGTTGTCCTTCGTGATCGGCCCGCCCGACGGCCCCAGCGTCTCGGGGTCGCCGCGCGTCAGGTCGGGGCTGATCACCTCGAAGGACTGGCCCCTCGGTCGTCGAGCGGAAGACGTGGTTGCCGGTGATGTAAAGCGTGTCCGGGTCGTGCGGCGAGATCACGATCGGGAAGGTCCACTGGAATCGGTACTTCATCGCCTCGGCCCCATAGCCGATCGGGTCCTCCGGCCAGACCGCGATGTTGCGCGACTGCCTGCGTGCGGTGGTCGTAGCGGGTCATGCCGCGAGGCTAGCTGCCGGCGAAGATGATGTTCGGGTCGTCCGGGCCGGACGCGATGTAGCCGCTCTCGCCGCCGCCGACCGGCCAGGTGTCGTCGCTCGGTGATCGCGCCCTTGTTCGGAGTGCTCGGGATCGATGATCGTCGTGTTGTCCTGCTGCGCGCCGTAGAGGCGGTAGGGGAACTGGTTGTCGGTCGATGACGTGGTAGAGCTCGGCCGTCGGCTGGTTGTAGATGCTCGACCAGGTGACGCCGCCGTCGAGCGAGACGCAGCGCGCCGCCGTCGTTCCCTTCGATCATCCGCTGGGATTCTTCGGGTCGATCCAGAGGTCGTGGTTGTCGCCGTGCGGGGTCGCGATCTCGATGAAGGTGTTCCCGCCATCGGTCGACTTCCAGCATCGACAGGTTCAGCACCCAGACCGTCTCGGCGTTGCCCGGGTCGGCGAAGATGTGCATGTAGTACCAGGCGCGCTGGCGCAGTTCCGGGTTGTCGCTGAGCCGTGTCCAGGTCTCGCCGCCGTCGTCGGAGCGGAAGACAGCCCGCCCTCGGTCGCCTCTACCAGGCCCAGACGCGCTGCGGGTTGCGCGGGCGAGACCGCGACGCCGATCCTGCCCCTTCACCCCCTTCGGCATGCCGGGGTTGTCGGGTCAGCTCCGTCCAGGTGTCGCCGCCGTCGGTCGATCTTGAAGATGCCGCTCCCCTCGCCGCCGCTGACCAGTTGCCACGGCGCGCGGCGCGCCTCCCAGAGGGCGGCGTAGAGCACGCGCGGGTTCTGGGCGTCCATGACCAGGTCGCACCGCGCCGGTATTCTCGTCGCGGTAGAGCACCTGCTCCCAGGTCGCCCCGCCATCGCGGCGAGCGGAAGACGCCGCGCTCCGCGTGTCGGCCCGAACGCGTGGCCGAGCGCCGCGACGTAGACCAGGTTCGGGTCCGTCGGATGGACCCGGACCTGCGCGATGTGCCGCGTCTGCTGCCAGCCCGCATTGCCGCCAGGTCGCCCCGCCATCGTCGGAGCGGTAGACGCCGTCGCCGTGCGAGACGTTGCCACGGATAGTCGACTCGCCCATCCCGGCGTAGACGACGTTCGGGTCCGATTCGGCGACGGCGATCGCGCCGACCGACGCGCGTCTTGAAGATACCCATCGGACATGTTCCGCCAGGTCGTCGCACCATCGTCGGTCTTCCAGACCCCACCGGCACAGGCGCCGAAGTAGTACGTGAGCGGCCGCTGCGGGTCGCCGGCGGCGGCGACACTCCGCCCACCACGAAACGGCCCCGCCTGCCGCCAGGGCAACGTCGTTCAACAACTCGGAGGCGTTCGACATCTCCCGCTCCCTCTCGATCGGTTCATGACCTGCCACAACCGCGCGATACTACTGGCAGCAATCCGGCGCGGTCAATCGCGACAGACACGAATGGGAGAACACCGATGGCAACCGTCCGCTACATGGTCGATGATGCCGAGGCGAGCGCGACGTTCTACTGCGACCTGCTCGGCTTCAACGTCGAGCAACGCTTTGGCCCAATCGTGATCGTCGTCCGCGACGACTTGCACCTCTGGCTGGCCGGCCCTGGCACCTCCGCTCGCCGCCCGATGCCCGATGGCCGCGCACCCGAACCCGGCGGCTGGAACCGGATCGTGATCGAAGTCGACGATATCGACACGGTTGTCGCGACGCTCCGTGCCGCCGGAACCCGTTTCCGCAACGACATCATCAGCGGCCCTGGCGGTCGCCAAATCCTCGCCGAAGACCCATCCGGCAACCCGATCGAGCTGTTTGAGGCACGCAGGTAAGCAACCGGGCGACGTTACTGTCGGGCGTTGAGGGATTGAATGACGACTGACCGCACCGTTCGAAGGTCACCTTCGAGCAGTTCATTCAGCTTTTCGGGCGAGATATGGGCTCCGATTCGATAGCGAGCGTCATAGCCGTGGTCCTGGAGGCGCACGTATGCGTTGGCGGCCGGCTTGAGTGTCGACACCGTCAGGACAAACACGCGGCGCTCGGCGTGATCGCGCGGTTCAACCTGAAGGTGCTCCCACAGCCATGCGTTGATGTAGTGGACACCGGCGTAGAAAGCGCTGATCGCAGCCCAACGCCGGGCAACATCAGCGATGCTCGCTTCCTGCGCAGCCAACAACTGCGCGATGGCTCTATTCTCATCCCCAGTCGAGAAGATCTGCCGGGTGAATGGGTCCACTGGCTACTGAAGTGGGAGTCGTATGGCGTTGGCCGGAACCATCGCTGCCATGTTCGTGCCCGGCACGAAATACCCGGCATGGAGGATGTGGAAATCAATGCTCGGATCATCGCTCATCAGATCGACACCCACCTGATACAGTCGCCGTTCATCATCGACGTCGATGTCATCAGTGATCAACCAGAGTTCCAACGCCTCGTCAGATTGAAGCGCCCACAACTCACGGATTCCAGCCACGCCATGCTGCACCGTGTCGAACCGCCGTGCGATCGCCTCGATATCAACCGATGTTCGCGTAACCATGATGCATCCTTCAGTCGTGTGATCTCGCACATATGTGCAGTTGGAGTATAGCAACCTCTACCTTGTTGATTCCCGTTACCCCTCCTCGAACCGCGGGAAGATCGGCTGCGGCTGCTCAACCCTTTGACCGGCGATTGGCGTTGCCCCAACGGTGTCGCCGCCAAGCTGGTCGGTGATCTTGCGGCTCGTCTCCGGCAGGAACGGCTCCAGCAGGTACGCGATCCGCGAGAGCGTGATCGCCAGCGCCGACAGCACCGTATCCAGCCGCCCTGGCGGTTCGGTCTCCTCGCGTTCCGACTTCGCAATCTGCCATGGAGCCGTCACCTCGACGTAGGCGTTGGCGCGGGTGACGATCTCCCAGATGGCGGCCAGCGCCTCCTGCGGGTGGTACTCGCTCATCGCCAGCTCGACCCTGGCCGAGGCGACACCGATCGTCTGGACCAGCTCGTCCTCGATCGCGCCGGTCGCCTCCCGGTTGACGCCGGGGATGACGCCGTCGCGGTAGCGCTGGATCATGCTGACGGCTCCGGTTGAGCAGGTTGCCCAGGTCGTTGGCCAGGTCGGCCCGGTAGCGGTTCAGCAGCTTCTCGACCGAGAAGTCGCCGTCGTTGAAGGGCGAGATGTCGCGCAGCAGGTAGTAGCGCAGCGGGTCGGCGCCGTACTGCTCGGCCACCTCGATCGGATCGACGACGTTGCCGAGCGACTTGCTCATCTTCTGGCCGTCGATCGTCAGATAGCCATGGACGACGACATGGGTCGGCACCGGCAGCCCCGCCGAGAGCAGCATCGCCGGCCAGTAGACCGCGTGGAAGCGCAGGATGCCCTTGCCGATCACCTGGACGCGGTCGCGCGCGTCGAGCCAGTAGCGCTGGAAGTCGTCGCCGTCGCTGGCGTAGTCGAGGGCCGTGATGTAATTCGCCAGCGCGTCGACCCAGACGTACATCACCTGGCTCGGGATCGTCCGGCACCGGGATCCCCAGCCGTGGGCGCGCTCGCGCGAGCGGGAGATCGAGAAGTCCTCCAGCCCGGCCTCGATGAAGCGCAGCACCTCGTTCTTGCGCTCCTTCGGGTAGATCCGTGATCTCGTCGCTGCTGATCAGGTCGTGGAGCTGCTGCTGATAGCGTCGAGAGGCGGAAGAAGGCGTTCTCCTCCTCGACCACCTCCGGGACGGTGCCGTGCTCCGGGCAGCGCCCATCGACCAGCTCGTCCGGCGTGTAGAACTGCTCGCAACCGACGCAGTAGAGGCCGCTGTACGACTTCGTGTAGACATCGTCGGCCGCGACCATCGCCTCCCAGATCTTCTTCGCCCCCTCGATGTGGCGCGGATCGACGCTGGTGCGGATGAAGTCGTCGTTCGAGAGGTCGAGCGCGGCGTACAGCTCCTGAAACGACCTGCGTGTTGCGATCGACCAGCTCCTGGGTCGGCATCCCCAGCGCCTCAGCCGCCTGGACGTTCTTCAGCGAGTTCTCGTCCGACCCGGACAGGAAGAAGACATCGTCGCCCGCCTGCCGGTGGTAGCGCGCATACGCATCCGCCAGCACCGCCTCCAGCGCATGCCCAACATGCGGCCGCCCGTTCACGTACGGGATCGCCTGGGCGATGAAGTAGGCCGGTTTGCTTGCTGACGATGCGTTCATTGGCTCCTCTGAAAGGTCGCGACGAACGTCGATCTGTCCGCAGACGCACCGTCTGCGCGCTGAGTCGATCGTTCGACAATGGAAACACAGATGTACGTTCCCCGAATCAGGGATCGGAGCAGTGTAGCATGAGTCAGTCGCCATCCCTTGTGGCGACTTCAGGTCCAGGATGTGGAGTCTGCCGATGGACGACGACCTGCCGATCCCGTATATGCAGCGCACCCGCGACTACTACCTCGCGCTCGGCTACGACAATCCGTACCGGTGGGCGCACTTCGCAGATGTGCCGTTCACACCGCTGACGAAGCCGTTGGCGCAGGCGCGGCTGGCGTTGATCACGACGGCTGCTCCGTACCGTCCCGACGCAGGCGATCAAGGTCCTGGCGCAACGTTCAACGCAGCCGCGAAGTTCTACACGGTGTACTCCGGCTCGACCGACGAGACTCCGGATCTGCGGATCGCGCATGTCACCTACGATCGCGATCACACGAGTGCCGCGTGATCCGAACACCTGGTTCCCACTCGCGCGGCTCAAAGACGCCGTCGCGGCCGGACGGATCGGCGGGCTCACACGAACGCTTCCACGGCGCGCCGAGCAACCGGAGTCAGCGGATGACGGTCGAGCGCGATGCTCCTGAACTGCTCGCTCGCTGCCGGGAGGATGGCGCTGATGTCGTGTTGCTCGTCCCAACCTGACCCGTCTGTCACCAGACCGTGAGTCTGGCGGCACGCCAGATTGAGGCAGCAGGAATCCCGACCGTCATCATGGGCTGCGCGCTGGATATCGTGGAGTATTGCGGTGTGCCGCGCTTCGTCTTCAGCGACTTCCCGCTTGGAAATTCGGCCGGCAAACCCTTCGACACAGCGTCGCAGGCGACGACGCTCGAACTGGCACTCGGGCTTCTTGAAACGGCAACAGCTCCCCGCACGACGGTCCGCTCGCCGCTACGCTGGAGCGACGACCAATCCTGGAAGCGTGACTACAGCAACGTCGAGCGACTGACACCCGATGACGTTGCTCGACTGCGAACGGAGTTGGATGAGGCAAAGGAAATCGCCAGGAATCTGCTCGGGCGAACATGATGCGTTGGGTTTTGCGGATGCACGGACCTTGGCCTCATGCCGTCACCAGTACGCGCTCCACCAGGGAATGATTGAGCCTGCCGGCACCAGGCGGCAGGCTCTTGTGTAGTTGGCGTCTCGCGTTAGAGTGCGAGGCTTGGGGCAAGGCTGTGTCGATTGATGTGCGTCCGCACGACGGTTTCGCTCAAGCTATCGTGCTCGCGAATCGACGCCGCGATGGCTTCCGCCAACTCATCTGCGATCCTGCTGATCGCTGCCCCAAGCGGCCCGTTGATGTATGCCTCATCGCATGCGTCGCAGATCATTGCCGGCACACCCTCGATGATGATCTTTACGCCCTCGAACTCAAACTCAAGGCTGGTTGTTCCCTCGTGCGTCTCGCCTTTGCAGAGCACACAGTGCTGAAGTTGAACGATGGAAGCCATGCTCTGCGCCCTTCCTAGAACTTGCGGCGTCGCCGCTCCCCATTCAGCCACTCGTCGCTGCTGGGACGATACATGGTGATAACGACAACCTTCTCAATGTCGTCGTAGCAGCAGACACAGTGAACGTAGGTCGCTACGAAGTCATTTGATACCGTCAACTCCGACGCGGTTCCGCTGATGAGACAACGATCCTGTTCCGGGTAGTCCTCAATTATCGTGCCATTCAGGATCGCGTCCAGCGCGTGCTCGGCTCGAAACCCCTCTTTGGGCGGGTGCTTGGTCAACGCATGTTTCGTGAAGATGAACCGACCAGTTCTGATGCACTCCTGGATGACGGCGAGCATTACCGATGTGTTGCCGCTCACTCGTCTTGCCAGACAGCGACAACAGTCATGACAACGTAGGACACGGAAGCGTTTCCCATCAGTATAGGAAGTACGTCAATGAAATGCATTGCCCTTTGATCAGGATCACGTCTGTTTGGCGCTGTCAGTCTAGCAGAAGCATCTCAGCTCTGGATGCATAAAGTGAATGGACCCGAGCGGACTATGAAAGTCATCATCCGCCCGAGTCCTATCATTGATTGGGTATTGGCATCGCCCTCGGTTCAGCGGTCCTGCACGATTCTAACGACACCGCTGTCACCATCGACCTCGATCACGTCGCCGTCCTGGATGACGGTCGACGCGATTGCAGCGCCGACGACGGCCGGGATGCGGTATTCGCGGGCGACGACGGCTGAGTGGCTGAGGACGCCGCCCGTGTCGGTCACAACAGCGGCAGCCGTCGCGAAGAGCGGGGTCCAGGCCGGTGCGGTCGTCGGCGCGACCAGTATCTCGCCGTGTGCCAACCGACCGGCGTCGGCTAGCGAGAGGATCACCCGCGCGATGCCCTGCGTCTTGCCGGGCGAGCCGGAGCTGCCGTGGATGACCAGCACGCCGTTGGCTGTCTCCGGTTCCGGCATCGGTGTGCCGAAGAACTTGCCGATCGTCCGGCTCAGCGGGTCGTCGGGCGGCGGCGCGGTTGGCGGCGTACCGAGCGCGGATGGCGGAGCGATGGTATGGAAGCGCTTCATCTCCGCTTTACGCCGTGCAACGAGCACGGTTCGGTCGATCTCCGGCAGGCGGTTGATGGTCTCGCGTAGCTCGTCGGGTGTCAGCATGAAGATGTCCTGCGGGTCGAGGATGATCCCGGCGCGGGAGAAGCGGCGGCCGAACTCGAGGATCACCTGCCGGACCTGGTAGATCGCGCCGAAGTCGATGTAGTAGTTGTGGTCCTCGCTGATGATCGTTGCCTGCTGTGCGGCGGCCAGCATCGCCTCGAACTGCTCGATGACGGGCCGGGGATAGCCCGCAAGCTTCGCTCGCGCGGCGGCCAGCGCATGCTCGCGACCGGCGACCAGCAGCGCCATCTCGGTCTCGACATCCAGGTCCGGCTGTTTGACGTAATCGCGGAGTTGGCGGATCGCCTGGCTCGGGTCTTCGCGCCAGGTGACGAAGCTGACGCCGAGTTGTTCACCCCGTCGTCCCCAGCAATCGAGGAATCGCTCGAACGTGGTCAGGAACGTGCGGCCCTCGCTGGTCTCGCCGAGAGCAGCAACGGTGTCGATGTTCTCGAATGCGGCCCGCAGGTCCGGCGACGCCAGCACCCTGGCGGCTCAGCTTCCAGAACTCCCGACCAAGCTTGACCGTCTTGTTGTCGAGTCCCTGCAAGAGCTTGTAGGCGACGAGGCCGTCCTCGGTGCCGAACAGGTCCTGGTAGAGGTCGTCGAACGTGCTCATCGCCATGTAGACCGGAAAGGTCTGGAGGAAGTGAATCTGCCAGACGCGTTCGTGCCGCTCCATCGTCTCGTCGAAGTGGGCCAGCAACTCCGGCATCGACGCTCCGGCGAGGTCGAACTGCTCCCACGCATCGAGATGCTCCAGGACTTCCGGAAGCCACTCGTCGTGCCAGAGCGTGCCGAGCTGCGCGATCGTCGCCGTCAGGTTGTCCAGCCCGGCTTGCATCATCGACGGCATCAGCGTCATGTCAGTGACGGTCGGGTTGACCGAGAAGTACCAGCGGTAGTTGATGTGGCGGGCGCTGAACGCGAGCGGGACGCCGTACTGAGCGAAGGCCCAGCTGAACCCCTCGTGGGCGGAGCGCATGAACGCGAAATCCATCGGCGTCATCGGGTCGGGCCAGTGCATCCGCTCGATCTGCCAGAACAGCCGCTCGTCTTCCGGCTGTTCCCAGGCGACGGGAAATCGGCCGGGGCAGCGATCGGTTGCAGGGTCGGTTCGGTCGTGATCATTGTTGTTCCACTTCATCGTGAACGATTACCGGCGTCATCACCGGCACCTGGCTAGCGGGTCGAATACGGTTGGCGTTAGAGCGGTTTGCAGAAGCGCTTCCGCGCGTCGTTCTAATAGAGAACGGACGGCATGAACGCTCCAGCCGGCTCGTTGTAGAGGCCGACGCTCATCAGCGACATCGTGAACGAGACACGCAACCCGTGCGCAAGACACCACTGGAAGAGGTCGCTGTTGCGGACCGGGACGAGGATGCCGGGGCCATCGAACGACTGGGCCGCGCCGATCAGTGCCGTGAGATCGTCGGTCGTCTCGCCGACGGCGTGGCCGAAGTAGGCGGTCGCGGTCGTGTAGCCGGTGATCCTGCCGCCACGTTCGACAACGAGGGCGCTGCCCATCGCCAGTGCGTCGCGAAGTTCGCGGTCACGGTCGTGGCCGTGGACGCTGCGGCAGAGCCGGTTGCAGGCGTCGATGTCGTCCTCGACGGCTGGACGGACGTCGTAGCCGGGGATCGCGATGCCGATGGCCGGACCCTGCATGCAGGCGATCAGACTCGCGCACCTGGAAGCCGAGGCTGGCGTACAGGCTGAGGGAACGGCCGTGGTAGGCGGCCTGGAGCAGCCGGACCCCGGCGAAACCGCGCTCCTCGGCGCGGTCGAGGACGTTCTGCATCAGTAGTCGGCCGATGCCGCCGTTCTGGACGGCGGGATCAACGGTGATCGGGCCGACACCGGCGATGACCGAGCGTTCGTCGAGGAAGTTACTGCCGACGACCGTGCCGTCGATCTCAGCGACGACCGAGTAGAAGCCCGGGTGTGAGAGGACCATCGAGGCGAAGCCGATCGCGGATTCCGTCGTCGGGAAGTCGGGCGGGAATCCGTGCCTGGCCGAGATCGTCGCGAACGCCTGTTCGCAGATCCGTCCAAGCGCTGACGCGTCAGCCAGCGTTCCTGGCCGGAGGGTGACGCCGCGCTGCGTCGTGCTGGGGCGAAGAGATGTCGTCGTTGACATCGGAATGCTCCATTCATTCATGAGGTCTGGTATCCACGAATCGTGTCGCCGGCCAGCCGGCGTTGTCATGGTCCGGTAATCGCGACGCCGTAGCGGGCGGCTGTTGAGACGAGCCGTTCGATCGTGTTCGCATCGGTTGCCTTGGCGTCCGGTAGACGCAGATCGCGCAGCCAGCCCTCGATCCCGGCCGGCGCCAGCATGACGAGCAGTCGCGCTTCGGCAGACTCCACCGACAAGCGGTGCTGGCTGCCACGTGGCAGGAACAGCCATGTCCCGGCCTGAGCCTCGAACCGTTCTCCGTCGCGCTCGAATGTCACCCGCCCTTCCAGGACGTAGATGAACTCGTCCTCACGGCTGTGGATATGCCGTGGTGTCTCAGCGCCGCGCTTTTCGCGGGTTTCGATGACCGCGAACCGTCCATCAGTAAGGTCGCCCGCGACCAGCACCGTCCATCGAACCGCACCAGGAATATCGATCATGATTCACCTCCTTTCGGCTGGCCCGTATCCGACTCGGCAGACCGAACACCGATCGGCGTTATCGTCCTGGTTCGTATCGTGAGGCAGCGGCGGCACTCAGACCACCAACGCGACTCCTACACTGTCGTCGTCTTCCGAAGTGTGGGGGTTGTGGCTGCCTGTATCTGCGGGGTGTTGGGGTGCTACGATTCGCGCGTGCCGGATATGTGGAGAAGGCGGAGGATGCCGCCGTGGTCGGAGACGAGTCGTTGTCGTTTGGCCAGCGGTTGCGGCAGCTGCGCGAGGCAGCCGGGCTGACGCAGGAAGCACTGGCCGAGCGGGCGGGGATCAGCGTCAAAGCGATTGGCGCGCTGGAGCAGGGACGGCGCCAGCGACCGTACCCGCATACGCTCCGGGCGCTTGCCGATGCGCTGAGACTCTCGGAGGATGAGCGGGCCGAGCTTGCCGGTGTGGTCCCGAGTCGAGGGCGGCCAGCCGGCGCAGCCAGGCCGTCCCGGCCATCATTGCCGGCGCCACCGACGCCGCTGATCGGCCGCGATCGCGAGGTCGCTGATGTCACACGCCTCCTGACGAGCGACGATGTGCGGCTGGTCACGATGACGGGCCCCGGCGGCGTCGGGAAGACGCGGCTGGCGCTCGCCATTGCAGCGCGCCTGCGGGACACGTTTGCAGGCGTCGCGTTCGTTCCGCTGGCGCCGCTGGGCGACCCTCGCCTGGTGCTGTCGACGGTGGCGCAGGTTCTCGGGTTGGCAGAAGCAGGTGTGGCAACAACCCGCGAGATGCTGGTTGCCTATCTGGCGAACCACGACTGGCTGCTGGTGCTTGACAACTTCGAGCATGTCCTTGATGTCGCGCAGGAGGTGGCCGATCTCCTCGCCGCCTGCCCCGGCCTGACGATCCTCATCACGAGCCGGGCGCCGATCAGGGTCCGCATCGAGCAGGAGTACCCGGTCCGGCCACTGGCTTTGCCGGACCTGAGCCAGATTCCGACGCTGAATGAGGTGTCCGGCGTCAGTTCCGTCCAGCTCTTCATGGAGCGTGCCCAGGCGGCGGTCCCGGCCTTCGAGCTGACGCAGGCGAACTGCGCGGCGGTCGCGGCGATCTGCCGGCGGCTGGACGGTTTGCCGCTGGCGCTGGAGTTGGCCGCCGCCCGGATGCGCTCGCTGAGTCCGACCGAGGTGCTGGCCCGTCTCGACCACATCCTGCCGCTACTGGTCGGTGGCTCCCGCGATCTGCCATCGCGGCATCAGACGATGCGGGAGACGATCAACTGGAGTCACGAACTGCTCGGGCCGGCCGAGCAGGCTATCTTCCGACGGCTGTCCATCTTCGCCAGTGGCTGGACCCTTGCTGCTGCCGAGGAGGTGACCGCCTGGCGAGAGATCGCGGTCGAGGATGTTGTCGACCTGATCTCCGCACTCGTCGAGCAATCGCTGGTGGTGGTTGATACGACCTCGGACAACGCGACCCGCTACCGGATGCTGGAGCCGATCCGCCAGTTTGCTGCCCGTCGTGCTGAGGAGGCGGGCGAGTGGGAAACCCTCGCGGACCAGCACCTCGGCTGGTGCCTGTCGCTCGCGCAACAGGCTGCGAAGGAGATGATCGGTCCGGCACAGCAGCAATGGCTGGATCGACTCGAACGCGAGCACGACGACATGCGAGCGGCACTGGCGTGGTGTGAGCAGGATCGATCGAGATCGACGTCGGGACTGCGGCTCGCGACCGCGTTGTGGCGATTCTGGGAAACGCGCGGCTACCTCACCGAGGGACGGCGCTGGATGGAGCATGCGATCACTGCCGCTCCTGATGCGCCAACGATCCTGCGTGGCGAGGCGTTCAACGTGGCCGGCAACCTGGCGTTCGACCAGGGCGACTACCCACGAGCCAGCACACTGATCGAAACCAGTCTCACGCTGCGCCGCGAGATCGGTGACATGCGTGGCATCGGTCTCTCCCTGAACGACCTCGCGAACGTCTATCTGGGTCAGGGTGAGTACGAGCGGGCCTCTACCCTGTACGCCGAGGCGCTGGCGCTCTTTCGAGAGCACGCGACCGAGTGGGAGATCGCAATTGCCCTCCACAACACGGGCATGACACTCGGGTATCGAGGCGAGTATGTACGGGCTTTTGAGTTGCTTGAAGAAGCTCTCGCAATCTGGGAAGAGATTGGAGAGATGTCCCTGCGTGCCCGGGTTGTCGACGTGATGGGCGAGATCTCGCGCAGGCAGGGCGACCTCGATCGCGCCCAGCGCTGGCACGAAGCGAGCCTGACCCTTCGCCAGCAGGTAGGCGATACACGCGGAACTGCCCTGACACTCAACAATCTTGGAAAGGTTGCGCGTTACCGAGGTGACTACGCGGAAGCGACTCGTCTGATCGAGGAATCACTCCAACTTCGCCAGATGATCGGCGCCAGATTTGGCATCGCCTCCTCACTCAGCTCGCTGGCGGACATCGCCCGTTCCCAGGGAGACTGGCGGCGGGCACGGGACCTGTACCAGGCGTCGATCAACGAGCGGTGGCAGTTGCGCATCAACGACGGGCTTGCGGACTGCCTGCACGGTCTCGCCGATGTCGCCCGATCCGCTGGCGATTCCCAACGGGCAGCGCGTCTCCTCGGCGCCAGCGAGGCAATGCGTGAGTCGATGCTTCAGATCGTCTCACCGATCGATCGCCCTGACTATGAACGGACGCTCGCCGCGATCCGCGACAGCATGACCCCTGACGAGTTCGACACGGCCCGGGCTGCCGGCCGTGCACTGACGGTTGACCAGGCGATTGCCGAAGCGCTTGGCGATGGCAGCGAATCGGGTTTGTTGTCCCAGCCTCCTCAGGTAACCGACCGATAGGGGGGAATGCAGGGACGTGGCCGCAGCCCTCGCCCTGCCGGGTGAGTCAGGAACCTTGCCGTCCAGCCAGTTCGGTCAGATCCGCCAGCCGGTCTGCGACCTCGTCCGTCAGCATGTCCACGCGGACTCGCCAGCCCCAGTTGCCCTCGGCACGGCCGGGGAGGTTCATCCGGGCGTCGGTCGGTAGCGAGAGGACATCCTGGAGCTGGGTGACCGCAGTTTCGGCGACCGAGAGCCAGGCGGCGCGGATCAGGTCCCAGCTGATGTCTTCGCCGGAGACACCCAGGTAGCGTCGAACGTGATCGCTCGCCTGCTCGTCAGCCGCGGCGTACCAGCCGGCCGTCGTGTCGTTGTCGTGGGTGCCGGGGTAGATGACGGTGTCACGGGTGAGGTTGTGCGGCAGGTAGAGGTTGTCGCTGCCGGAGCCGAACGCGAACTGCAGGACGGCCATGCCGGGGTAGCCGAGCGCGTGCCGCAGCTCATCGACATCTTTGCGTGATCAGACCGAGGTCTTCGGCGATGACCGGGAGGTCGCCGAGCTCGGCGCGGACGGCGTCGAAGACGGCCTTGCCAGGCCCGGGCTGCCAAGCTCCGTTGATAGCCGTCTCCTCACCGGCCGGGACCGACCAGTAGTTGGCGAAGCCGCGGAAGTGGTCGATCCGGGCGATATCGACCAGTGTGTAGACGGCGCGGAAGCGCTCGATCCACCAGCGGTAGCCATCGGCGGCCATCTGCTGCCAGTCGTAGAGCGGGTTGCCCCAGAGTTGGCCGGTCGCGCTGAAGTAGTCGGGCGGGACGCCGGCCACGGCCAGCGGACGCGCCCGTTCGTCGAGCTGGAAGCCGCTCGGTGTTGGCCCAGACATCGGCGCTGTCCTCAGAGACGAAGATCGGGATGTCGCCGATGATGCTGATGCCGAGTTGTCCGCGCGTGCTCGTGGACAGCCTCCCACTGGCGGTAGAAGGCGAACTGGATGAACGACAGAATATCGATCTCGGACGCGAGCCGTGACCGAGCGGCGTCGAGGGCGGCCGGCTCGCGCAGCCGTTCCGGTTCTGGCCATTCGGCCCAGTTCGCGTCGTCGCGTTCGGCCTTGAGCGCCATGAAGAGCGCGTAGTCGTCCAGCCAGCCAGCCTGGCCGCTGACGAAACGCTCGTAGTCACGACGCAACGCCTGTCCCTGACCGGCTCGAAATCGCTCGGCGGCACGACGGAGGCGTTCGGTCTTGAAAGCTCGTACGGCGTCGAAATCGACGCGTTCGGCAGGGAAGGTGGGATGTTCCAGGTCAGCGTCGTTGAGCAGGCCATCGTCGTGGAGGCGTTCCAGAGAAGATCAGGAGCGGGTTGCCGGCAAAGGCGGAATATGACTGGTATGGAGAATCGCCGAACCCTGGCGGCGTGAGTGGCAGGATCTGCCAGCGGGTCTGCTTCGCGCGCGCCAGCCAGTCGAGGAAGTCGAATGTTCCCTGGCCGAGGTCGCCGATCCCGTGCGGACCGGGCAGCGACGTCGGATGGGCAAGAATGCCACTGTAGCGAGCCGGCGGACGCCGGTCGTTGTGGTCCTCTTGTTGCTGCTTGATCCAGGCTATCCCGGTTCCCGGCTCACTCGTCATCGTCGTTCCCCTTCACGGGCTGCTCTGCCGTTGGCTCCTCCCGGTCTGGCGGGAGTATGGCCGATCCTGTCGCAGGTTTCACGCCGGTTTGTCATCAACGATCTCGCGGCACGAAAACTGCAACTTGCGACGGCAACGTCAGAAACCGTTCGGACGATGGTCAAACGAGCGAACGCTCGCCGACTTTCCGACGACGACACGAAGGCAGGAATGTGAGCGCTACGACGCGTGCGCATGTCCCTACCGCGGGGTGTCGATCGCTGCCGGATTCGGCAGGGTCGTGCTTGACGCTGCGCCGAACCATTTTCCCAACCACTTCCCAAAGTGGAAGCGTGGCGCTATATTCCGCGTCACGGAAACCTCTCCATGCAGCAAGTTGACGGATGTGAGGAGGTTCACGTTCTGGCGATCGTTTCGGCTACCGGGAAACTGCCTCCCGGCCAGGCAAGTCTGAAAGGGGGCTTTCAGGCGTGAGCAGGGGTTCCGGCACGCTGTGCGCTCAGCGTGACCGGTGACTGGCGGCATCCTCGCCGCTGGTCGTGGTGTATGGAGGGAGCAGGTTCGTGAATCGAATACCTGCCCGGCGCGTGCGTCACGCGTCGGTTGTCGTCTCGGCTGTGATGATCCTCTCAATGATGATGGTCGGGATTGGCGGCACAAGTATCGGCGGCGCGATGGCGACGCAAATGCGTGTGGCGACCAGTTCCGATGCCGCGGAACGCAAGGTCCACCCGCTGCTGCTCGAAGCGGCCAAGGACTCGCCCGACACCTGGGTACGGGTCCGCGCTTATTCGCGGGCTGGAACTGACCTGTCCGCATATATGTGGGACGCGCTGGCGCCAACCTTCGTTGGGCCGACCGGCTATACGACGATCACCGGCACACTGCTGGCGCGCGAAGTGACCAAGCTGGCCGGTGTCGATGGCGTCGCATCGGTCTTCCCAATCACTGGCGCGGCCCTGCCGGATCGGAAGTACGACGACGGCGCGGGAGCGGCAGCGACGCCGAGCGCCGCTGTCCAGGCCCAGTTAACGGAGCGGCTGGCAACCGGCCAGCGCAGCAATGTCCAGAATGTAACCGCGCCGGTTGCCGACGGCTGGTACGACGTTCTCGGTGGCCATGAATCCCAGGCAGCCTGGGACAAGGGCTACACCGGCGAGGGCGTCAACGTCATGGTCAACGACTCCGGCATCGACTTCGCCCATCCTGACCTGATCGGCACCTGGGCCCGTGTGACGACCCAGCTCGCCGTACTACGGCTGGCCGATGCAGTACGACCAGTTCTCGATGTACCTGATGGCGCGTGACTTCTACCTCGGCGAAGCGAACGTCGCCGAGGGCTTCGGCGCCTACGCCGACACCAGCACGGTCGTCACCGAGGGCAATGCGTCCTACCAACCGCTCGATGCCGAGGCCCCATACGACCTACACGCTGACCGGCACCAGCCAGAGCGGCGAGTACCACATTGGCACCCACCCGGATAACGGATTGCGCCAGTGGTACCGCCTGGTCAACGGCATCGACCTCGCCGACCCCGAGGCCCATGACGAGCGGCCGGCGATCCTGGTTGTCGACGAAGGCGCAGCCGGTGTCTATGACACCGTCTATGTCGACCTCGACTTCGACTACGACTTCACCGACGAGAAGGCACACGCAAGGGCGACGAGATCGCCGGGGCCGACTGGTGGGGCGCCTTCGACCCGGAGACCGGCGACTTCGACCCCGAGCCGGACGGCTTCTACGACCAGTCCGGCGGGCTGGTCTACTTCATCGCCGACGGCGTGAACTCGGTCCCGGCCGCCGACTGGTGTGGGGCATCGGTGCATCCGGCAACGGCGTTGCCGACGAGGGCGAGCCCGGTTCGGGCAACCTGGTCCCCTTCTCGATCCAGGACTTCATCGCCAGCCCCGGCGGCGACCACGGCCAGCTCTGCGCCTCGGGCGTCGCCGGCCAGGGCATCACCAATGCCGCCATCGGCACTGGCCGGGAACTACCCGACCGTACAAGCCGGAAGGCACGACCGGCATGGTCGTCGCGGCCGGCAAGGGTGTCGAGCTGATCAACGCCGGCGACTTCTACTCGATGGCTCGGTACCGATGCCTTCTACTTCGCAGCGCTCGGCTACGACGGCATGCCCGGCACCGAGGACGACACCCAGATCATGTCGAACTCGTGGGGCTTCAGCTTCATCCACAACGATGGATGGGATTTGATGTCGCGCGAGATCGACTCGATCAACCGCTTCCTCAACCCGTCGCTGCTGGTCCTCAACTCCTCCGGCAACGGCGCACCGGGCTTCGGCACGACCGGCCACCCGGGCCCGGCTGCCGGCATGTCGGTCGGCGCCTCGACCCAGTACGGCTCGACCGGCGAGTTCGACTCGATCGCCAGCGCCGACCAGATCACCCACGGCGATGTCGTGTCGTGGTCCGGCCGTGGCCCGGGCGCGCGTGGCGACGCCGGCATCGAGCTGCTGGGCAACGGCTCGGTCGGCTCGGGCGCGGCTCCGCTGAACGAGCTCTTCTCCGGCGCGCAGTGCCTGGTACACCTGGGGTGGCACCAGCCGCTCGACACCAGTCGTCGCCGGCAACGCGGCGCTGATGTACGAGGCGTACATGGAAACCCACGGTAGCTGGCCCGACTTCGAGACGGCCAAGGCGATCCTGATGAGCGGCGCGAAGGACCTGAACTACAACTCGCTCCTGCAAGGCGCGGGTTCAGTCAACGCAAACCGTGCCGTCGATATCGCCTCCGGCGCCGACGGCTCCTACGTGACGCCGAGCGACTGGATCGCCGGTTCGCTGGCGTGGCGAAGAGCACCCGGCCTTCACCAACATCATGAAGCCAGGCGAGACCGACGATCAGTGGTTCGAGATCCACAACCCGAGTGATGCCGATGTCAATTTCTCAGTCGGCTCGCGCTGGCTGCTGAAGCAGGGTGAGTGGACCAACCAGTTCACCTCGCAGCCAACCAGCTCAGAACCGATCGAGTGGGAAGAGGACAACCCCGTCGGCACGACGAACGTCCTCCAGGCGCCTCACTACCTCTGGAACGTCACTGATGCTCGTTCCGGAATCGACCGACATGCTGGTCGCGCGGATCAACGTCCCGTACGACCAGTTCGACCCTGCCGGTTCCTACGACCCGACGCAGATCAACATCTGGCGCGTCTACGCCTACGACTGGACCGATGTCAACGGCGACGGCGACCTCTGGACGACGACAACGGCGACGGTGTCGTCCAGGCCGATGAGCTGGACGACGGCGAGTACATCCGGTTCAACTACGGCTACAACGCGAGCCAGAACAACACGATCACCGTCCAGAGCCCACGCCAGCGGGCCTCAGACGGCATCTTCCTCGGCCTGATCCACGAGCAGGCGCGCGTGGAAGTCCCGCAGACCAACATCAACATGCTGATGGAGTTCTACGAGCAGACCGAGTGGGACTGGGTCCAGCCGTACTCGACCGAGCTGCCGGTCGCGGCCGGCGGCAGCAACCGCGTCCGGGTGACCGCCACCGTTCCGGGCGACGCGCCGCATGGCCTCTACGAAGGCGCGCTCTGGTTCAACGACGGCACCTGGAACTCGATCGTCCCGGTGACGATCAACGTTGCCGGCGACTCGAACCTCGAAGTTGGTATGGCCGACGACGACACGCTCGGATGTCGAGCCGTACTACCGCAACGACGAGGTCTACGGCGCGCAGGCCTGGGACTGGCGGCAGGAATCGGGCGACTGGCGCTTCTACTTCGCCGACCTGTCTGAAACCCCCGGCGGCCTCGGCCAGCCGGACCAGGGGCAGCGCTACTTCATGGTCGACACTTGGTGGGAGCACATGCCCACCGACATCAATTCCCTGATCTTCGGCCCAACGCCCGACTGCTTCACGGGCGTCGACTGTGGCCTGTCGTTCGAGCCGGACGACACGGCGACGTACGGGCCGTACACGCTTGAAGCACCTCGGCGGCAGCGACGAATTCTATCTCGGCCAGGGGGTCTTCCTGACCTCGACGACCAGCGGCGAGAGCCGTGACTTCGTCGCAGCCCCGTATGTGCCGGGCCTCAACGAGGTCATGCTCGACAACGTCAACTTCGCTTCGGCAGAGCAGGCGGAATCGTTCGGCATGCGGGCCGGCGCGCTCTCCGTTTCGGTCTCGCCGATCGAGGTCTCGCGGCCATCCAGCGATCCGGGCTACCTGCTCCAGGAGCAGGTCGTCTCGACGATGGATCTCTCCGGGCTGGTCGTCCAGGGCTTCGGCCTGAGCCTGCCGGAGGTCAAGACCGGCCTGCCGATCCAGCAGGACGACCCGAATGATCCGTTCTCGGCCAGCTACACCGAGCAGTTCACGGTCGGAAACGCCGGCTTGCTGGACATCGCGACCGATCGGGCAGGAAGGCGACGACATCGACCTCTACCTGCTCTACGACTTCAACGACGACGGCGAGTTCACCGGCGACGAACTGGTGGGCGCCTCGACGACGCCGACGGCCGAGGAGCATATCCGGATCACCCTGCCATTGCCCGGCGAGTACCTGCTGCTGGCTCAGGGCTGGTCGATCCCGACTGAAGAGTCGACGTTCGACCTGACGATCAACATCGTCCAGGGCGATGACATCACCGTCTCAGGCCTGCCGGAAGGGGCGATCACCGCTGGCTTCCCGCAGACGTTTACGATCGAGTTCAGCCCGGAGGGTGTTGCGCCAGGCGTCTACGAAGGCCTGATCGCGCTCGGCCCACCGGAAGGTCCGGCCGCCATCCTGATCCCGGTCACCTACGAGATTCGGGAATAGGCTAGCGGCCAGACAAGCCGCAAGGCTCAACGGGGAGGGTCGCAAGACCCTCCCCGTTCGTTGTCTCGTCGGTAGAAACCATCCCACTCGTGTGACTCGCAGGCACCGCCACTCGCGGCCCCTCAGGATTCGCGCTATGATGATTAGCGTCGCACTACCGATCTGGCGGTCATGGGGATGGCTGCCGTCTGTCCAGGCGACGCGGGATGGGTACAGACGCTGACTCCGAGGAACATTACAAGGGGCGAAGGGGGCCGACGATGGCTTTGGCCAGTCTGCACACCGCGCGCACCGTTAAGGTGCTGACTGTCGTGATCGCGATGGGTATGCTCGGACTGGGGATCATGCATACACTCGCGGTCGCGCCCGCAACACCCGAATTCGAGCGCACATGGGCGCGCACCGATAAGCCGGTCACCGATGGCGAGGCCGACCGTACCTGGATGTGGGGACCGGAAGGCAATACCGGCGCGATCGACGAGCCGTATCTGGAATCGCCCAACGGGATGCGCACCGTCCAGTATTTCGACAAGAGCCGGATGGAAATCACCCATCCGGACGCCGTCGATGATGGCGTCTGGTACGTCACCAATGGCCTGCTGGTCAACGAACTGATCTCGGGCCGTGTCCAGATCGGTGACGCGCTCTATCAGGTCCGTGAGCCGGCTGACGACATCAACGTCGCCGGGGATCCCGACGACCCCAGCGGGCCAACCTACGCGACGATTGGCCTCGTCCTCGACGAGCCGCCGCTGGCTGACGGCGCTGCCATCACCCAACGGCTGGCCCGTGACGGCACGATCACCAACGATCCGTCATTGACGGCCCAGGGAGTCACCGCCGCCTATCACGCTCAGGCTACCGACATCAATCACCAGATCGCATCACCATTCTGGGAGTTCATGACCTCGCAGGGCACCGTTTATGAGGACGAGGCGTTTGTCGAGGACTTCCTCTTCCAGAACCCGTTCTATGCCACCGGCTACCCGATTGCCGAAGCCTACTGGGCCTCTATCAAGCTCAAGGGCGTTGTTCAGGATGTGCTGATCCAGTGCTTCGAGCGGCGCTGCCTGACGTATACACCGGGCAACATCGAAGGCTGGCAGGTCGAGGCCGGCAACGTCGGCCAGCACTACTATCGCTGGCGTTACCCGGATATCTCGACGCCAACACCAACCAGCACCGCGACGAGCACGCCGACCAGCACCGCGACAGCAACCGCCACCAGCACCGTGACCGAAACGCCGACGACAACTCCGGAACCAACGCTGGAGGAGCAGCTGCTGCTTGCCCGATTGTTTGGAGCGAACTCCGCTATTGAAGGAACGGGGACAGCCTACTTCCATGTCACCGAGGATGGCAGCATCGACTTCCAACTGGTCGTCTCTGATGTCGTCAATGTCACCGGCGCTCATATCCACACCGGTGGTGTTGGGGAGAGTGGGCCAATCATCGTGACGCTGTTCGAGGCAAGTGATGGCACGTCGGTCACTCCAGATGGCGTGCTGGTTGAGGGGACGATCGATGCCGCATCCCTACCGGAGGACATGACCGTTGCTGAATTGGTAGACATGATGGTGAGTGGCGCGGCATACGTTGATGTTCACACGCTCGCCAACCCGA
The DNA here is from genome assembly GCA_963763325.1 of uncultured Chloroflexia bacterium. Classification (GTDB taxonomy): domain Bacteria; phylum Chloroflexota; class Chloroflexia; order Thermomicrobiales; family CFX8; genus JBBECJ01. The sequence goes on along the minus strand of CAVXOL010000001.1, from coordinate 211,205 downwards.
CCGGTGCGATACGAGGGCAGACGCAACCTCTGCAAGCAATCAACCTGCGGGCCGCGCTCAGTGGCGATAGCGTGCTACCACCGGTCATCACGGATGCGAGCGGCGCGGCGCTCTTCAACTACGACGCCAGTCTGGATGCGATCGCCTTCCAGGTCGCGTTGTCTGACGTTCAGAGTCTGACAGCGATCAACATTCGCCAGGGAGCCGCGAACGAGAACGGGCCTACCCTGGTGACGCTGTTCGTCGCATCCCCGCCGATTTCGTTCTTCAACGACGTTGTCAACGGGATCATCACGGAAGAGTCGTTGGCCGATGATCTCACGATCGAGCGGCTGGTCTACCTGATGTTAACCGGAGATACCTACCTCAACGCCCAAACTGCCTTCTACCCGGAGGGTGAGATCCGCGGCCAGATCGGTGTCGGCGTTGGCGGAGGATCGTAGTTGTCAGGTGACAGGTATCAGGGGTTGTGCTGAAGGAGTGGAGATCGCTTCTCATCTTCACGAACCAATCCCTGACACCTGTCACCTATGTGACGCTGCGGATCAGGCCGCCGTCGACCTGGAGCGTTGCGCCGGTGATGTAGGAGGCGGCTTCGGAGAAGAGGAAGACGGCGCCGCTGGCGTACTCCTCCGGGTCGCCGATGCGCTTGAGCGGAATCGTCGCTTCCGACTGGCGGCGGATCTCTTCGAGCGATTGCCCCGATTTCTCGGCCCGTGCCTGGTCCATTGTGCGAATCCGGTCGGTCAGGATCCGGCCCGGGACGATCTGGTTGACGCGGATATTGTCGCCCGCCCACTCGTTAGCCAGCGATTTGGCGAGCGCCGAGACACTGGCACGCATGACGGTCGAGAGTGTCAGGTTCGGGATCGGCTCCTTAACCGATGACGAGGTCGACATCACGATCGCGCCGCCCCCACGTGCCTGCATCGACTGGTAGACGCCGCGTGTCATCCGAATGACGCTCATCACCAGCAGGTCGAAGGCGCGTTGCCAGTCGGCGTCGTTGAAGTCGTTGAAGACGCCTCCCGGCGGGCCACCGGTGTTGGTGAAGAGCAGGTCAATGCCGCCGAACTGCTCGACCGTGGCTGCCAGCCAGCCGTCAATCGCGTCGGCCTGACTCAGGTCCGCCGCCACTGCCAGCACCCGCGCACCGTTCGTCTCGGCCTCGATCTGCTGCTTGGCGGCCTGGATCGCCGCCTCGTCGCGCGAGGAGATCGCAACAGCGACGCCTTCCTTCGCAAGTAGCCGGGCGACATTGAACCCAATCCCCTTGCTCGCCCCACCAACCATCGCGACCTTGCCGTTGAGTCCGAGATCCATCTGCGTCTCCCCTCTGAAATGTACCCATCGAGTTGATCATCGCACGGATCAGCCGCGATCGAGACGGGCCAGGGTGGGGAAGACTGGCTGGAGACGGGCGTAGAGGTCGCGGTAGATCGCGTAGCCGGTGTTGTAAGCCGCGACAGCATCGGGCTGCGGCTCGAAGCGCTGGCCGCGCTCGATGAAGCGTTCGATCGTGTCCCAGCCGTCGATCACGCCGGCACCGATTCCGGCAACAAAGGCCGCTCCCAGCGCGGAGGCGGCTTCACCGGCGATGACCTGGACCGGCTGGTTGGTCACATCAGCCGCCATCTGCATCCAGATGGCGCTGCGGCTACCACCGTCGGCGGCCAGGACGCGCGTCACCGGGCGGCCGGACGCCAGCAGTAGCTCCAGATGGTGTCGGAAGCCGTAGCAGACCGACTCGAGGACGGCCCGGAAGAGGTGCGCCCGCGTATGGTGCAGCATGACGCCGGCGAAGACGCCCCGCGCCAGCGGGTCGAAGATCGGTGTCTTCTCACCCAGTAGGTATGGCAGCGCGACAATGCCACCCGCTCCGGGTGGGATCAGTGCGGCTTCGCGGTCCAATTCCTCGAGTGTTGCGCCGCTCGCCATCTCAGCTGCGAACCACTTGACGAACGAGCCGCTGGCCGCCATGCAGCCGTTGATGAGCGTCAGGCCGGGGATATCGTGGTAGTCGAAGTAGAAGTGCCGGTCGGGGTCGGCCCGGTCGGCGACGTAGAGGATATCGCCGGCTCCGCCGAACTTGAGCAGCAGGTCGCCCGGCTGCGTTAACCCCGACGCCAGCGCCGCCGCGACATGGTCGGCACTCCCAGCGACAACTGGCGTCCCCGCCCGAAGTCCGGTCGCCGCTGCGGCTGCCTCTGTGACGCTGCCGACGATGTCGCTCGGCTGGCGAACCGGTGGCAGGACTCCCGGCGGGATGTCGGCCTGCTCCAGGTACGGCGCGTGCCAGGTTCCACGGCCAATGTCGAATAGTCCGCTCTCGGCGGCCCAGTTGATCTCCAACGACCGGGAGCCGGTAAGCCGGTGGGTGATGTAGTCGTAGGAGCCGAACAGGGTCGCGCACCGCGCAACTGCGTTCGGTTCGTGGGCCGCCAGCCAGCGCCAGCGCGGGGCGATGTTCTGCTGGTTCGGTGTCCCGCCGGTGATGGCGAAGAACTCGTCGAGATCGACGGCTGCCCGGAGTTCATCGACTTGCTCAACCGAGCGGGCGTCGTTCTGCTGGATGCTCGGCCGGAGGACGTTGCCTTCAGCATCCAGCAACACCATCGCCGGCACCATCCCGGTCATGGCGACGGCCTCGATATCGGCTGCCGGAATGCCGGCGGTCAACTCCCGGCAGGCGGCGACCGTCGTCTCCCACCACTCAGTCGGGTCCATCTCGGCCCAGCCGGGATGTGGCGAGCGCAACGTGTGCGGCCGCCCCGCCTGCGCGACAACACCACGATTGGGATCGAGCACTACTGCTTTCAGCGCCGTCGTCCCGATGTCGATGCCGAGGAGGTTGCGTGCGATCATCTTCGATGCTTCATGATTGTCCTTCGGCCTCCGCTGTGAGGTCGGGTAGACTGCTCAAGGCGGCGAGCACTCGTGCCGCATCTCGACGCACCCGAATCCAGATGGTCTGCCAGCCTGGGAACTGTGAATTCTCAGGAGTGAGCTCATAGTCCGCGACGAGCCGATAGTAGGACATTCCACCCAGCATGCTCGCTGCTTGACTATGAGCTGGACTGATCGCCCGCCGAACCCGTTCATGAACCTGATGGCGACCCTGAATCCCCGTCTTCGCTCTCGCCATTAGAAACACGGCGTAGTAGACACGCCCAATCGCCGTGCGAATGACGGCTTCATCTGCGTCGCTTGTGACGAGATTGTCGGCCAGATGCAGGAATTCGAGCGGATCGAACTCGCTGTTCTGCGTCACCATCCGACCATGATCTCAATCGTTACATCCGCGTTGGTTGCTCCAGGTGGAAGGGGTTGCCGGTTCAATTCGGCAAACGATTCAGCGAGTACTCCCCAGTACGCGTAGGCATCATCGTCGTTGCCTTCGATCTCAGGGTTGACGAAGATAACCCGTGTCGTTTCCTCGTAACTCTTAAATCCAAACACGCTGATGCTGCGAACTAGAACATTCGACGCCGGCGCTTCATTGACCGTGAGATCAATCGCCCTGTTCACGCGATCCGCCAGCCAGTCGGTCATCAACTCGTCGGCAGATGGCTGAATCTCAATCGGGATCGTCGTTGGCGGCGCGATCGAGTGGCTCACGTCATGTTCCTTCATCCTGCGCTGCTCCGATGCTACACAGGCAATTGTAGCCTGTGCCCGGCGCTAGCCTCCGCGTGCTTCGCGGGCGTTGGCCATGAAGCGCCGGACCCGGTCGGGGTCGACCGGGTTCCAGGTGTAGCCGTCCTGCTTGAGGCCGGTGCCGACGATGACGCCGTCGGCGACGGCCAGCGTCTGGGCGACCGTCTCGATCCGGACGCCGGTGTTGGCGAGGACCGGCGTTGTCGGGACGGCGGATTTCGCCTCCTCGATGTGAGCGAGGTCAGCCTCAGCGCCAGCCATCGGCCCAGAGATCAGCAGCGCGTCAGCCAGCGACGAGGTGACGACGCTCTTTGCCAGCGCGCCGATCGGACGTGGCGAGACAGGGCGAGCGAATTCCGGCTCGATGTTGAAGAAGAGACGGATGTTACCGGCCCCAATCCGCTCGCGGTAGTCGAGCGCGGCGGCGGCGTCCGGCTGCCAGAGGCCCATGTCGCTGTCGTAGACGCCGGTGAACACCTCGCGGACGAACGACGCCTGGACAGCCTGGGCGACCGCGATGGCCGCGATCCCGTCCCAGAGCAGATCGACGCCGTATGGCAGGCTGATCTCCGGCCGCAGCTCACCGATAGCGGCTGCCATCGCCGCGATCGGCGCGCGATCGGTCTGCAGCGGGTAAGGTCGATCTCCCTCGTTGCAGAAGAGCAGGCCATCGACGCCGCCCTCCTGAAGGACCTCCAGATCACGTTTGAGGCTCTCGACAATCGCCGCGACGCCACCGGCCCGGTCATAAAGGGGCCTGCCGGGTAATGGCGCAAGGTGCATCATCGCGATGACCGGCTTCTCACGTCCAAATAGTTCTCTGAGGACGGACACTGTTCCTCCTGACACACTCACTCCTGTGACTGATGGCCGGTCAGGATCATTGGCGATGTCCTGCCGGTCCGCGTCGCCTTCCCCGCCACCGTGGTGTCGTCAGTGTACGGGATGCCGGGGAACTGACAACCGCCTCCCACGCGCCATCTATACTTGAGACGACGAACTTTCGTGAACACCAATGCTGAATGCAAGCGTTGCGCCGGTTGTGTGACGCGCGATGAGGAACCTGATTCCGTGGATCACGACAGCGGCTCGGCAGGCGACGGTTGGTCGGCTGCGACGAGCTCGCCCAATCAGCAACCAGTGCTCCGGATTCATCTGCTTGGCGACTTTCGCGTGGTTATCAACGATCATGTCCTCGCGGACGCTGTCTGGACGCGTCGCCGAGCCGAGAGCTTGCTGAAGCTGCTGGCGCTGGCTCCGGGCCACAGCCTGCATCGCGAGCAGATCATTGACCAGCTCTGGCCCGATGCGGATCTCGATTCTGGTATCGCCAACCTGCGCTATACAGTCCATGTCACGCGTCGGATTCTGGCGTCAGCCAGCACGAAGGAGGACATTCTCCGGTTGCGCGGAGAGCGGCTGATACTGGCTCCGGACGGTGACATCTGGGTTGATGTCGAGGCGTTCGAACGGGCCGCCGAGCGGGCTGCACTGACCGGTTCTCATGGCGATTACGAGGCTGCCATCGATCTCTACACCGGTGAGTTGCTTCCAGAGAATCTTTACGACGACTGGACGACGAGCCGGCGTGAGCGGGTTCACGACACCTACCTGTCGATGTTGGCTGGCCTGGCCAGGTTGCAGGAGGCCGGTCAGGAGGACGTCCAGGCGGAAGCGACGCTGCAGCGTATCCTCGTCATTGATGCCGCGAATGAGCAGGCGCACGCCGGATTAATGCGGATCCACCTCCGTGCTGGGCGTCGGCAGCAGGCACTGCGACAGTACGAAGTGTTGCGGGCCGCGCTTCGTGAGGAGTCTGGATGTTGATCCGGAGCCGTCTACCCAGGCGCTCTACGCTGAGATCCTCGCTGGCAGAGTAGCGACTGAGGCGAGTTCGCACGCGGCGGAAGGCGGACAGCAGACAGCGCGACATCTTCCACGCCCGCTGACCAGCTTCGTCGGCCGTGAGCGCGAGTTGCATGATGTGCGGGACGCGCTTGGTTCGGCTCGGCTCCTGACGTTGGTTGGACCCGGCGGGGCCGGCAAGACGCGGCTCGCGCTCGAAGCGGCCAGGCGGCTCGCGGGCGAGTATGGCGATGGTGTCCGGCTCGTGGAGTTGGCCGGGCTGACCGACGGGTCGCTGGTCACTCAGTCGGTTGCCGCTGCCTGCAACATCGCCGAACAGCCCGATCACCCGCTGCTCACGACGCTCGTCGATGGGCTGGCCACCAGCCACCTGCTGCTGGTCCTCGATAACTGCGAGCACCTGCTCGATGACGTTGCGGGTCTGCTGGTTGAGATGCTGGCCGCCTGCCCTCGGCTGACGGTGCTGGCGACGAGCCGAGAGGCAGTTCGTGTGCCGGGCGAGGTCATCTGGCGCGTCGCACCGCTGGCTGTCCCCTCGGCCAGTGACGCGACGGTCGGGGAACTCACAGTGGTCGAATCGGTACGGCTGCTGGTTGAACGGGCGCGTAGCTTTCAGCCGGACTTCAGCCTGACGCCCGACACCGCGGCGTACGTTGCCAACATTTGCCGCCGTCTCGACGGTCTGCCGCTCGCGATCGAGCTGGCGGCCGCGCGGCTTCCGGCGTTGGGTGTGACCCAACTGGCGTCCCGGCTGGAAAATGCACTACAAGTGCTCTCCAGCGGCGACCGTGTTGCCCCACTTCGCCAGCAGACCCTGCGCGCGACGCTCGACTGGAGCCACGGCCTGCTATCGGTCGATGAGCAGCAACTCTTTCGCTGGTTGTCGGTGTTCGTCAACGGTTGGACGCTAGATGCCGCCGAGGCGCTTGTCGATGGCGTGACGGCCGTCGACACGCTGAGCCTGCTGGCTCAACTGGTCGAGAAGTCGCTCGTGCTGGCCTACGAGCAGGGCGGCCGGCTGCGTTACCGGATGCTTGTCCCAATCCAGCAGTATGCGAGCGAGCGGCTGGAGGCGTCCGGTGAGCGTGAGGCCGCCCGGCGCCGGCATGCCGAGCTGTTCCTGGCGTTCGCCGAAGCAGCCGAGCCGCGCCTGCGTGGCGCGGAGCAGGCAGAGCAGATTTCCCAGGTCGAAGCCGAGCACGACAACCTGCGCGCTGCCATGAGTTGGGCGCAGGTTGCCGACCCGCTTCTGGCGCTGCAACTGGTCGTCGCCCTCGGACGCTTCTGGTACGTGCGTGGTGACGTCCGCGAGGGGATCGTGTCGCTTCAGGGGGCATTGGCAGCCGCGCCGGATGCTGCCGATAGCCTGCGGGCCAGAGGGCTGTATCACGCGGGCATCCTGTTGTCTGAAGCTGGTGATGAGGACCGGTCGGCGGCCTCGTTGGAAGAGGCGCTCGCGCTCTTGCGCGACACCGACGACCTCGCCAGGATCGCAGCCGTCCTGAACAGCCTCGGCGTCGTCCAACGCCAGCGTGGTGATCTGGACCGCGCCCGTGTTCTCTTCGAAGAGAGCCTTGCCATCCGGCGCGAGATCGGCGACCCGATGATGATCGATATCGCGCTCGGCAACCTCGCGATGCTGGCCTGGAGCCAGGGCGACCTCGACCTCGCCGAGTCGTTGCTGGACGAGACGCGCGCCTTCGCTCAGCAGCACGGAGATGACTGGTCGATGGCGATCCTGACGGCCCACCAGGCGCGGATCGCCTGGGATCGCGGCCAGTACGCCCAGGCACTGGATCTCTTCAGCGAGAGCCTGTCGGGAGCCAGGCATGTTGGCGACCAGGGGGTGATCGCTGAAGGGCTGGAGGGTGTCGCTGGCGCGATTGGCATGCTTGGCAATCCGGCCGGAGCCGCCCGCCTCTGGGGGGCAGCCGAAGTCTTCCGTGAAGCACTGGATCTACCAATCCCGCCCCCAGAACGCGAAGTCAACGACCGGATGGTCGCGCGAACCGCCGAACTGCTTGATGAGGGCGCGTTTGCGGTCGCTTGGGGCGAGGGGCGCAGCTGGTCCGTCGACGATGCGCTCCAACATGCGCAGGTGCTGGTCGAGCAGGCTGGCGCCGTCAGCGCCGTCGTATCCACCGATGTTCAGGAGCCAGCCCTGACCGACCGCCAACTGGAGATCGCGCGGCTCATTGCCGGCGGCCAGACCAACCAGCAGATCGCCGCGACGCTGGGGATCGCGCCGCGGACGGCCGATACCCATGTCAGCGCCATTCTCCGCAAGCTTGGACTCGCCTCGCGCTCGCAGGTCGCCGACTGGCTCGCTACGTACGGCCCCGGCGCAGACCAGCCCTGATACCTACGTATACGTAACGCTCTCAGCAAACTGCCACCTACATCCCTCCAGCTACTGTGTCGTCATCGACGCGTTCGCCAGCGTAGATGGAAGGAGACGGCAGATAGCCATGATGACGCAAAATCACCACTCGTACCTCGTGCGCTGCTGGGAACTCGGAACGCGTCGTGAGCGGATCGAGATCGAACATGTCCAGTCCGGTAGCCGGACGGTTGTCCGGTCGCTGGATGCGGCAGTCGCCTGGCTGAAAGCCGACCCGGATGTCCGCGTCCGCCGGGCTGTCTCCGCCAAACGATCGTGCCAGGACGACGCCTGTGAGACGCAGGACCAGTAACGCTGTAGAAACGGGGCTTCGCGCATGCGATCAGGAACGCAGATGATTTCGGGTGTCAGCCGCCGGCTCGCGACGATCGCGATCGTTGCTGTACTGGCGTTCAGCGCTGGTTCGGTGTTTGTCGCCTACGGCAATACTCCCGGCAAGACCTACTACGGATGCATCAAGGCTAACGGTGGCACGCTCTACAATGTCAACACCAGCGCCGATCTCGCCTGCAAGAACGGTGACACGCCGGTTAGCTGGAACGAAGATGGGCCGCAGGGCTTGCAAGGACCAGCCGGGCTACAAGGTGAGCAAGGTCCGCAGGGCGAGCAGGGTATCCCAGGTCCAGTCGGTGCAGACGGCGCGGCTGGTCCGATGGGGCCGCAGGGCGAGCCGGGGCAGGCCGGACCACAGGGGCCGCAAGGGATTCCAGGCCCGCAGGGTATGCCTGGGCAGCCTGGCGCGACTGGCGCAACTGGCCCGCAGGGACCGAGCGGCATGGCTGGACTTGAATGGGTGAAGGCAGTCCGGACCTACGGGCCGCTCGAGTATTTCACGTTCCTCGACGCGAACTGCCCTGCCGGAAAGGTTGCACTCTCCGGAGCGTTCTCCAAGAGCCTTGACACGGAAATCAATCAGTCGATGCCGATCCTGAACGATGCGGGCGTCGCGACCGGATGGCGGGTGTTCGCTGAGATGCCACCATTTGCTGTCCATGGTGAGTGGAGTGTGACGGCGTTCGCGCTCTGCGGCAACGCTTCCTAGCGGCTGTTCGCTGGTCGGCGTTGGCCACCGACACGCGTACAGTCAGACGAGGGCGGTGGCACCCGACGGCGCTCGAATCGAGACAAAGCAATCGGCCAGGGAGGCGATCCTTCCTGGCTGTTGCCTCGTCTATCGCTGCGCTAGTGGGTTCGCCGCAGGAACTCGACGCGATCCTGCCAGTCGTCATCGCCACTCTCGGCCACAACTCTTTGAATGGCTCGACGGATGCCACCGATATCGTCCTGGCGAAATGTCGAGTCATCGATGAAGATGATCCGTGCGTGATGTTGTCCACCCTCAATCCAGTTTCCTGCCAGCGTCCTCAACGTCTTCAGGTCGAACGTGACCAGGACTCGCTGTTCTGACGCGGCTGCTATCGGAACTTCATGGTCTTTCGAAGAGCGAATCGTGCCTTCTCGCCAATCCGCTACCGCTACGACATCGATTCCGGCTCGCTCAAGGCTACGCTTCACCGCCAGCGAGACGTGTTCATCAAGAATCAGTCGCATCGACCTCGACGATCCTTACGCCCGGGAAATACTGCTCTATGTTGTCAGCGATGTGTCGATTCTCAGCCAGGGCGGCTTCGATCTCGTCAGCGTATGTCCGGGCGTAGGCGAATACATCTGCGACCGCTTCGGGCAACACCTTAAATGTCGCTGCGAGCTTCGGGATATCAGCGTCGTCGCCATCCGAGTACATCATCAGGTGCCACACCTTGAGGCGTGTTCCTCGAATGTAGACCTCGCGTCCCATGACCGTGTCACGAAATTCGAGATTTCGGAACGTACTCTCCCGCTGCGCCTCTTCGATTCGGCAGGCAACGACTTCCGCCAGGCGACTTGCCAAGCCGCTGAGCTTCGCGCTTCAGCCACTCCATCTGAGCCTCTGTGAGTTGCAGATTCAAGCTGGTGCCCATCGCGACATCTCCTTTGTCGCTCTCAGTGTACGTGATGAGGGAACAGGGATCAGGAGTTGGAGACGAGGGGCCAAAACTCCTGTTCCCTGTTCCCTAATCCCTATTCCCTCGTGAGATACGTCTCCATAAAGTCCGCCGTGTCGTGCATCGCCTTCAGCTCGTTCTCGCGCTTGGTGAAGCCGTGGCCCTCGTCCTCGTAGACGTCGTAGCGGACCTCGACGCCGCGAGCGCGCAGGCGTTCGACGATCTGGTCGCTCTCCGGCTTGACGACGCGCGGGTCCTGGGCGCCCTGGATGACGAAGAGTGGCGCGCGGATCTGGTCGACGTAGGTGATCGGCGAGCGCTCCATCAGGAAGTCGGCTTCGGTCTCCGGGTCGCCGACCCACTGCGTCATCAGCCGTCGCCAGGTCGGCGGGACGGCCCGCGCGAAGGTGACCAGGTTGGACGGCCCGACGATGTCGACGGCGGCCGCGAAGTACTGCGGCAGCCGCGAGACGCAGGAGAGGGTCGCGAAGCCGCCGAACGAGCCGCCGAAGACCCCGATCCGCTCGTTGTCGACCCAGTCGAGGCCGTGCAGGTAGTGAACGGCTGCTTCGAAGTCCTTCAACTCGGCGCCACCCCAGTCGCGGTGGATCAGCTTCTGGTAGGTCGAGCCGTAGCCGGTCGAACCGCGCACGTTCGGCGCGAGGACGCCGATCCCGCGAGAGAGCCAGTACTGGTAGAGGCCGGAGTACATGTAGAGTGGCCGCTCCTGCGCTTCCGGCCCGCCGTGGATCGAGAGGACGACCGCGAACGGCCCATCGCCCTGCGGCTTATAGAGAAAGGCCGGGATCTCGCGGCCATCGTGGGTGGTGTAGCTGATCGTCTCTGGCTGGATCAGGTCGGCGGTGTCGATGCCGCCGAGGAACGAATACGTGAGTTGAGTCGTCGTCTGCTGGTCGATGTCGACGACGTAGATCTCGGTCGGGTGGTCGGCCCGGTCGAGCAGGACGCCGATCTTGCGGCCATCGCGCGAGGTCGTCAGGTGGCGGATGACGCCGCCAGGAACCTCCGGCAGATCGACGGATGCGTTCGCGGTCAGGTCCCGCGCGTACAGCCGCGAGTAGCCGCCCTCGTTGACGGCCCAGATCAGGTAGCGCCCGTCCGGCGAGACGGCGACGTGCTCGATATCCCAGTCGGGCGTCTCAATCCAGCGCTTCTGACCGGTCTTCAAGTCCTGGAAGGCCATCCCGAGGAACTCGCGGTCCTCGTCGGAGAGGACATAGAAGCCGGAGCCGTCTCCCGCCCACGGGCCGGGATAGTTCTTGACCTCGCCATCCCGTGGCGTCAGATGCTCGGCCTCGCCGGTGTGGGTGTCGATGACGTAGATGTCCTGGTTGGTGTTCGACTTGGCGTCGATGATCGAGAGCCGCTTGCCGTCCGGCGACCAGCCGGCCGCGAAGTACATCGCGTCCCCCTGGAAGACGCGGCGGACCTCGCCGGTCCGCATGTCGCGGATGAGGACATCCTGCTCGGTCGGTGTCCTGTCGTTGGCGCTGTAGGCGATCGAGCTGCCGTCCGGCGACCAGGCATCCTGGCCGAGGTAGTGCTGGACCTGCTCGGCGTCGGTAAGCTGTTCCGGTTGCCCGCCACGGGCCGGTATCCGGTAGACCTGATGGAACTCGTCGCCGTGGTAGTCGGCGGTGTAGACGATCCACTCCCCATCCGGCGACCACTGGACATCACGGACCGCCTGCTCGCTGTAGAGCGTCAACTGGTGTGGGTAGCCACCGGCGCTCGACTGCCGCCAGAGGTTGTACTGGCCGGAGATGTTCACCGAGTAGGCCACCTCCGAGCCGTCCGGCGAGAACGAGAGTGTCGGCTGGTAGCGCCGGACAGCCGTGAACTGTTCGAAGGTATAGCGTTCGGTGGAGGTGCGTGAATCGGTTGCATTCATCATCTGGAACCCTCACATTGTCGCCCGTTAGATCACAACGTTGTACCGTCAGGCATTGTTATGCACCGGGAGTGGTGCGCGCAACGCTGGACCAGCGCACCCTGCTCTCGTGCGCGGGGTATTGAGCCGGCACGGCTGGTGACTTTCGTACCAAATGAGCTCAAGACTCCTACCGGGCTGCGCTGGGGCATGGCATCCTGTCGGGGAGTTCAACCGGCCACGAGGCAGGAGTTCTCTTGATGTCGTCTGCATTGAGACGATCCAGTACACCTGACGACGACCCTGCTGACTGGCCATTCGTGCAGCCTTCCGCGGACCGATTGCCGTGGGAAGAGGACGCGCAGCTCCGTAGCGCGTTCGATGACGCTGCTATCGGGATGTCGATAGCCAACCTCAACTGGGGCTTGCTGCGGGTCAACGTCGCCCACTGTCGGATGCTCGGTTACACGGCCCACGAACTGTTGACGACTGACTTCCGGACCCGCATCCACCCCGACGATATCGCGCCCAACGACGATCTGCGCCGTGACCTGTTCGCGGGCAAGATCGACTTCTACGAGACTGAGCGGCGCTACATCCACCGCGACGGCCATATTGTCTGGTGTCTCGTGACGGTCTCGCTCATCCGTGACATGACTGGGGAACCGCAGTATTTCGTCGGCCAGATGCAGGACATCACCGAACGCAAGCGGGCCGAGGAATCACTACGGCTGAGTGAGCAGCGCATGTCGCGGGTGCTTGCCTCAGCGTCGGATGGGATGATCATTGCCGATCAGCATGGAACGGTGACGACGGTCAACCCGGCAACCGAGCGGATTTCCGGGTTACCGGCGTCGATGCTGATCGGGCACTCAGTCCGTGACATCCCACAACTGATCCGGCACGACGGCAGCGCGACCTGCGAGACAATCATCCCGGCGATCGATCGGGCGCTGACAACTGGCGAAGCCTCCCAGGGGTTGGAGGTCTGGTTCACTCGCAACGACGGCGCAACCATCTACGGGGTCGTCGATATCGTGCCGCTGCGGAGCAATGACGCACGTCCCGAGGGCCTCCTGCTGACGGTCCACGATGTGACGGAGCGCAAGCTGCTGGAGCAGCGGCTCGCCCAGCTCGCGCTCCACGATGCGCTGACCGGGTTGCCGAACCGGAGACTGTTCGAAGATCGTGCCGAACAGGCATTGGCAACGGCGCAGCGTGCCGGGTGCTCCGTCGGCGTCCTGCTGATCGATCTGGACAACTTCAAGCCGGTCAACGATCGTTTCGGTCACCCGGCCGGCGATGGCGTACTGATCGAGGTTGGCCGCAGGCTCTCGGCGTCTGTCCGGGAAGTCGACACGGTCGCGCGCTTCGGCGGCGACGAGTTCGTCATCCTGCTCCAGAGCGTCCAGGGCCGCGACGATGTTCGTGAGGTTCGCGACCGGCTCCTCCGTGCGTTGGAGCAGCCCCATCTGGTTGCGGGCGAGTCGGTGACGGTCACGGCCAGTATCGGGATGAGCCTGATGACCTCGGCGGACGACCGCTTCAGCGATCTGCTGCACCACGCGGATAGCGACATGTACGCGGTCAAGCGCAACCGCCGTCCGGAACCCGGAGTGACAACGACGTCCCTGAGCCTGTTCAAAGCGACGTGACACCCCGTTTCTCCCAAACTGCTACACGACCGGTCCCTGCCTGGACCTTCGGGTCCTCTCTACAGCGCCCCGAATATCACGCCTTCCAAACCCGCCACCGATCAGGCCGTAACTCGATCATCTCGGCGTCTTCGAGGGCCATCGTCCGGTATTGTGGGTACTTGTGGCGCAGGGCTGTCACGGCCGGGGCGTGGCGAGGATCGGCGGATGTGATGATCCCCGCCACGCCCCGGGCGAGAACCCAGGCGAGTTGGGTCCAGTCCTCGGCGTAGCGGTCAACGACGAGCGCTGCCTGACCGTTCGCCTCGATGTTGCGCAGGCGCAGCAGGCGGCGGCCCGACTTTGGCTTCTCGTCGATCGCGATGTAGAGTGCGTCGCTGACCAGTGTGTAGCAGACCGGGATGACGTGCGGCTCGCCGGTCGCGCTGGCCGTCGCAAGGTGGCCGGTTCGGGCCGTCCGCAACAGGTCGAGCGCCCAGCCTGGGATTTCCGGATCAGCCACTCAATGCCTCTGCCAGCAGCTTCCGATAGGCATCCGGCGCGTCGCGCAGGACGGTGTGGCTGGTATCCGGGATCGTCTCGATCTGCATCTGGGGCAGGACGGGACGCAACAACGCCTCGCCACCTGACCCGAACGCGCGCTGTTCAGCGTTACCGGCCTGGATGACGAGCGCCGGAGCGTCGATGACAATGCTGGGCGTCGGAACCGGGATGCCATCCGATGCCCCCGTGAACATCGCCTGAAAGACGCCGTCGGCAGTGTTGAGCAGGCAAGTGGCGCTCTCCTCGGCCTGCTCGCGCGTTACCCACGGACGCCAGACGGTGAAGTCGTCGACGATCTGCTCGAACGTCTGCTGCCGCATCTCGTAAACACCACGAAAGCCCTCGTTCGGCCCGACTGCTACCGGCAGCGGCGGGTCCTCCAGCACGAGCGATTCGATCTTCTCTGGCATCTGCGCCGCCGTCAGCAGCGCCGTCATCGAGCCGAGCGAATGGCCAATGAGCGTCACCCTCTCGTAGCCCTGGCTGGTGACGAAGGCGACGACATCCGCCGCATAATCGGCGCGGGTGTAGCCCGATTCCGGCTTGCTGGAGTCACCATGCCCGCGCAGGTCGAGCATCACCAGTGGCCGACCATCGAACGACCCCCGCCCGCCCGGGACAAGTGGCCGCCAGTAGCGCCACCAGTCCCAGACACCATGCAGGCAGACGACCGGCGTCCCCTCTCCTGGCCGCTCAACCACGTTCAGCGACACCCCGGTCGTAAGCGGTACCAACCGTTGCACCAGCCCTGCTGGATCTCCCGCCCGCGCACCAACCATTTCATTCGTCATTCCTCATCCCCTCTTGCGCGCAACCACGACCATGTCGTACGAGTCTTCAGCCAGTGTCGCCCCGTCCCATTCGCCGTAGATCGTGTCGAGGTCGAAGCCGTGCATGTCCAGCAGCCGCTCGACCTCACGAGGCCAGGTGTAACGCAGTCGTCCGAGCGAGCGCGTCTCTTCGGTTGCGCCGGAACCGTCGCTGAGCCGGTCGATAAAGATGTAGTCCTGGATCTGTGTCACCGCGTCGTAACTCCAGATGACCGACGCGGCCACCGTCCAGCCGCGCTCGTCAGTCACCGTCTGCCAGGGCTGCTCGCCCTCCGGCTTCTGCAGGTTGTCGCGTGACGGGAAGCGGGTGTCGAACACGAAGATGCCGCCCGGCGCCAGATGGCGGCTGACCGAGCGCAGAAGCGCATCCTGGGCCGCATTCGTGAGGAACTCCTGGAAGGCGTGGCCGGTCATTGTTGCCATCCGGGCCGTTAGCGGCAAGTCGAGCCGGGTGCAATCCTGAACGTGAAACGCGACAGCCAGCCCCTGCTCCAATGCCTTCTCCCGCGCCCGTGCGACCATCGGCTCGCTGGCATCGACACCGATCATCTCGAACCCGGCTGCGGCCATCGGCAGCGTCGTCCTGCCTGTCCCGCAGGCCAGGTCGAGGATCGGCCCGCCAGTCTTCTGCACCAGCGGCAGCAGGATCGGCAACTCGTCGACGATTGCATTTTCGAGGTCGTAGAGGAGCGGGTCATCGTAGATGTTCACATCATCAGAGGTGTTCTCCAGCAAGCACACGTTCCTTCCTGTTTTGTGCCGCGCCATTGTAGCGCTACTTCAGCGTCACCTCGTTCGAATTTGGACGATGCCAATTGGCTGTTTGTGGCCACCCAAGATGGTGGCATGCTGCTTTCAGCGGATAACATAGCGAAGATTGAGGAATGGAGACCATCCAAATGCAGCAGTCCACTTGGCGGACGAAGGTCGGGCTGGCCCAGATGCTCAAGGGCGGCGTCATCATGGATGTCGTCACGCCCGAGCAGGCGAAGATCGCCGAGGACGCCGGCGCCTGTGCCGTGATGGCGCTCGAACGGGTGCCTGCCGACATCCGTCGCGATGGCGGCGTGGCGCGGATGAGCGACCCGCACCTGATCCGGGCAATCAAGGAGACGGTCTCGATCCCGGTCATGGCCAAGGCGCGGATCGGCCACTTCGTCGAGGCACAGGTTATCGAAGCCTGCGACATTGACTACATCGACGAGAGCGAAGTCCTGACTCCGGCCGACGAGATGTTTCACATCGACAAGCACGCCTTCAGGATTCCGTTCGTCTGCGGCGCGCGCGACCTCGGCGAGGCACTGCGGCGGCTTGGCGAGGGTGCGGCGATGATCCGCACCAAGGGCGAGGCCGGCACCGGCAATGTGGTTGAGGCCGTCCGCCACATGCGGACGATCTCAGCCCAGCTTCGCCGGGCAACCTCGATGACCCGCGACGAGATCCCCGCCTTCGCGAAGGAGATCGGCGCTCCGCTGGAGCTGTTGCGCGAGGTGGCCGACCTCGGCCGGTTGCCGGTCGTCAACTTCGCCGCCGGTGGGATCGCGACGCCTGCCGATGCCGCGCTGATGATGCAGCTTGGCTGCGACGGTGTCTTCGTTGGTTCCGGCATCTTCAAGTCGGGCGATCCGGCCCGCCGCGCGGCCGCCATTGTCGAGGCCGTCACCCATTTCAACGATCCGATCCGGATCGCGAAGGTCAGCGAGAACCTCGGCGAGCCGATGGTCGGCATCAACCTCGACACGCTGCGCGAAGACGAGCTGCTGGCCGTCCGCGGCTGGTAACCCCATGCAACGCCCCGCGTAGGTGCGACGGCCGCAGCCTCGCTCCTGCGCGGGGGCATACGTAGGAGATCCACGATGGAATCACGCCACCCCAACGATCGGCGTTCTTGCCCTCCAGGGAGCGTTCATCGAGCACGAGCAAGCGCTGGCACGGTTGGGCGTCCAGACACGTCAGGTCCGCCTGCCGGAGCACCTCGACGGGCTGGACGGACTGATCATCCCTGGCGGCGAGAGCACCGTCATCGGCAAGCTGATGGTCAAGTACGGACTGGACGATGCCATCCGCCGCTTCGCCAACGACGGCGGCGCGATCTGGGGTACCTGTGCCGGGATGATCCTGCTGGCGCGTGAGGTCGGCCGCGATCAGCCGCTGCTCGGCCTGCTGGACATCGATGTCGAGCGCAATGCATACGGCTCGCAACTCTTCTCGTTCGAGGAAGACGTAGCTTTGTCGAATCTCGACATCCCCAACCTGCGCGCCGTCTTCATCCGCGCGCCTGTCGTCTCGCGCGTCGGCCCTGCTGTAACCGTCGAGGCAACTGATAGTGATGGCAACGTCATTGCCGTCAGCAACGGAGCCATCCTCGCGACTGCCTTCCATCCCGAGTTGACCGCCGACACCCGACTCCACGAGCACTTCTGCAGGCTGGCGTTGCGGAATCTACCGGTCGCGGTTCCGTAGTTTCGTTCCTCGCAAAATATGTGACCAAAGCCCCCTTCGATTCATCGCCCACCATGCGTAGCATTTATTGTGTCGTGCCCTGGCGATGCTGTGCTGGCGGCGACTCGGCGCGTCAGGGTAATGATCGTTCCAGAGCGATCCGTGCCCGCCTTGCATATTGCATATGATGATGGCCAGCACCCGAATCGAGCGGGCGGCCCGTTAGCGCACAACCGTTGGCCGCTCCGGGACATGGAGTTACCGATCAGCATGCGAACCGAATGTCTCATCCAGACCGGCAACCTGCTGGAATCCATGCCGCTTGTTTCGATCATCATCCCGGCCTTTAACGCCGAGCACACGTTAGCTGAGACGCTGGAGTCGGTGCGGCAACAGAGGTACCGCAGCTGGGAGGCGATCGTCGTCGACGATGGGTCGAGCGACGCCACTGTCGAGCTCGCTGTGGGCATCGCGGCCCACGATCCACGTATACGGGTCCTCCAACAACCGAACGGTGGCGCATCGGTCGCGCGGAACACCGGCCTCGCGCAGGCACGCGGCGTCTGGCTGCTCTTCCTCGATTCGGACGACATCATCCTGCCGGAGCATCTCGCCAACCTCGTCGCGACCGTCGAGCAGCACCCGGATGCGGGCGCCAGCTTCTCCGGCTGGGCCTATATGACACCCGACAATCGCCGGATGAAGAGCAGCCCGCTGCCGGAAACGGGCGATCTCTTCAGTGGCTTCGCGCACACGGCCCTCTTCGCGATTCACGCATGCCTCGTCCGGCGCGATCTCGTCATGCAGGCGGGGGCCTTCGACCCGTCGCTGCGGACCTGTGAGGACTGGGATCTTTGGCAGCGCGTCGCCAGGCTCGGCGCGACGTGGGTGCGCTGTGAGGGTGAGACGGCCATTTACCGGATGCGGCCGCTCTCGTTGTCGCGCAACGTCGAGAAGATGCTGAGTGACGGCCTGCGGGTCGTCGAGCTTGGGTTCTCAGAGGACCTGCGCGTCAGAAACCCGGCCCGGATTCACGAGAAGGGCTTACAGGACGGCAACCTGCGCGAGGCGCAGATCTACGTGATCGTCTGGGTCGCTGGAGAGATGCTCGGGCTGGGCCTCGACGCTCGAGACGTCCTCCACCATATCCCGTATGGAACCGTCGAAGCGATCGATCCGTCGTATCTCGCCGACAGCATTTTCGCGGCAGTCGTCCTGACGCGCTGTCTCGTCCCGACCGACTGGCCGAACATCTGGCCGGAAGTCGAGCCACTGACCCGAGCGTTCCTGGAGGATCTGGAGGCGCGCGTCGGCGTGCCGAAGCTTGTGACCCGCACGATGCGCATCCTGGAGAGCCATATTCTCGAGGCCGTCGCCAGCCCAACGCCCATTACAATTGGCAACACGCACGCCACGACGATCGAGGTGACATCGCCGATCGAGGACATCACCCTGCCGTGCGGCGTGGAACGACTGCTATTGACAGTCACACTCGAAGGCGAACGGATCGGTGACATTGAGCTGCCGGTCTTCACCCACGACGTGAGCCGCCATCTGCTGGCGGACGCCATCGCCGACCGGTTCTCATGGCAGATCCTCGAAGGGTTCTTCAGGAAGACCGTCTACCCGCATCTTACGATCCAGCAGACCGGCTGTGTCACGCAGGTGCGGCGTGGCGACGCCGTCCTGCTTGAGGTGCCGGCTGATGAAGCGACCGACCTGCTCGCAACGCTCCACGAGCGGCTGGGCTGGACGGTCTTCCTTCAGGAACTCTGGGATCGCCCTGCCTGGCTGACAGATCGCTTCTACGACCCGGATTTGGCGGATACGGACCCATCTGAGACGATCGACCTGGCCGGCCAGAAGTGGGTCGCCGTCGAGGTCAGTCGTGACCTGCCGAGGATCGTCACCGATCGAGCGGTTCAGGTGATTCCGACAGTTGCGGGGATCGCGCAAGGTGTGATCGACGTTCCTCTTGCTGGCCGAGAGATGGGTTCACAGCAGGTTCGTGCTTCGATCTCACTCGCTGGTGGGCTGGAACTGAGCCGAGCCTGCGTTCGTGAGGCGTTGATCGGCCGCCCGCTTGACGGTCCACCACTGCGAGAGCGACTCCGCATGCTTGCCGATCGGCGGCAACCCGTCCGCCAGATCAACGACGATATCCAACTGCCGCTCGTTGCTGGGCATGTTCGGATCGACGATCTGGCAGGGGCGCCACCAGTCTACGCACGCCGAGATCCAGCGCCATCGTTGACCTCGATCAGCAGGCTCACGCTGGTTCCAGCCGGAACCGCTGACGACCTTCAGCGGGTTACGAGCGGCCTGCTGGAAACCGTCATTGGCGGTTTCCCTGACGCGGACGGGTGGTATGTGCCGGAGATCATCCCACTTGCCGGTCGAGCGGACGATCCGTCTCGGGTTGTTGCAGCCGGGCTGGCCGTCACAACAAGCCAGCTGGAATCGGGACAGCGCCCACAGCGCCCGTCCGTCGCGGTCAAGGCGATGCGCCGTGTCGCGCGGAAGGCCGGCCTCGCCCCTCCTCGGGTCGCGCCCAGATCGGTCCCACAGATTCATCAACCGGCCGTCCAACTGGATCAGACCGTCGTCCACAATGGGCATCTGCCGGTCCTGATGTACCACCGGGTGTCGCCGACCGGCGCGCAGAACACCGCACGATACCGGGTCACTCCCGAGGCGTTCGAAGAGCAGCTCTCCTACCTGCGTGAGGCTGGTTACCAGGGTGTCAGTGTCGATGAGTTGACGCAATCAATCGAGTCGCGCCGCCCGCTGCCTGGTAAGCGCGTGCTGCTGACATTCGACGACGCTTACGTCGACTTCGCCGAGTACGCCTGGCCGCTGTTGAAGCACTATGGGTTCGGCGCGATCCTGTTCGTCGTCAGCGGCCTGACCGGCAAGACCAATGAGTGGGATCGCCGCTACGGCGAAGAGCTGCCGTTACTTGGTTGGGATGCGCTGCGAGCGTTGCAGGACGATGGCGTCACGATTGGCGCGCATTCGGTCAGCCATCCGCCGATGACCGGTCTCTCGCCGCGCGAAGCCGCCTGCGAAGCAGCCGAATCTCGCAGGGTTATCCAGCAACAGCTCGGCGAGATGGTCCAGACGTTCGCGTATCCCTACGGTGACCGTGACGAGACGGTCGAACGGATCGTCGGCGCTTGCGGTATCACGCTCGGCTTCACGACTCGCTCATACCTGATGCACGTGAATGATGCGCCACTCTCGCTCCCGCGAATCGAGGTCCAGGGCAATGACCCGCTGACGACATTCGTCAGGAACCTGACCGTCTGACGACCGCGCTCGCCACTCCCTGAGGAGACGTTACGAGGCTCCGCCGGGTTGCCAGTCCTGGGCGTGGACGAGGGCCAGGAACTCATCCGGGTCGACGTGCAGGCCGAGTTGATGACGCGGCGGCAAGGCAGAGCGCTCGTAGCGCAGGCGGCCTGAGAGCGCGCTCATGTCAACGATCGACTCCATCGAGCGGGCGCCGTGGACGTAGGTCGTCACATCGAGGAAGGCGCGCAGGACGCCAGGGTCGATGTCGATCCGGTTGCCGCTGAGCAGACCGGGAGCGCGCAGTTGCAGGAGTGCCCGCAGCAGGAGTGCGCGGCGCAGGACGAAGGTGCGGTCGCTGGCGTCGCGTGGATTCGGGCCGAGGATATCGACATAACCGCGCAGCCGGCTGAGGAAGTCGGTGGCCTTCGCGCCGGGAATCTCGACGGCGCGCGCCTTGAAGCTGGACATCGTCGCGTGGGTGCCACCGGCGAAGATAAAGATCGCTGGCCCAATTGGACGAATGATGCCGCCTTCGATGAATGCACCGTCCTGCATCGGTGCCAGGAACTGCGCCAGCCAGCCAAGCTCGCGGCCGCCCAGGCTGGTGTCGAACTCGTCCCAGAAGACGAGGGGCAGCGTCCCCTCGACGGCACAGTCGCGGACACGCTGGAGGGCGGCCGGTAAGTCGGCTGGGGACGCGAACTGCGACAGGTTGAACTCGAGGACGGTGATTCGCGTCCCGCTGCCCATCCACTCGCGCGCCATCTGCTTGATCGCGAACGATTTGCCCGACCCTGGCGGTCCGAAGACGGCCAGCGAGAGCGGGCGGCTTCGCCGCTCGTGCAGGAACTCGCGAATGATGTTGCGGACCGAGCGCATACTCTCGATCTCGGTCCGGTCGATCGACGACCAGGCACCGATTCGCTCGACTGGGACATCCTGGCAGGCAACGACATCGCCTTCGACGACAATGCTGGCGGCCAGCGTTCGGTGGCTCTCCGCGAAGGCCGATGCGAAGATGTGCCACTCCTCGCCTTCCGGCACGTCAACCGTCCGGAAGCATGCGTCGCCTCCATTCCAGAGAATCTGCGCCACCATCGCGGCCGGGAAGGCGAGTCCGTCGTCACTGGGGTTCTCAGGCCGAACGAAACGACCTTCGTGCAGCGCCCTCCCTGCCTCCAGCCCACAGCGGACCGCGCGCGGCCAATCGGGTGTCTCGGAACGTGACGCTTCCAACGCCAGCGCGGCGGCGATGCAGGTGCCGAGGCCGGAGGCCGTACCGGGCCGCGCGCCCTCCCAGTCACCCTCCTGATGGAGGGGGTCGAAGATCAACCGGCTTGGACCGTCTCGCTCGATCAGCAGTGCGCCGCTCAGCCCGAGCGAGACGACGACGCGCCGGGCCGAAGCGAGATCGCGCCGCTCGCGGACAGCCCGCGTGACATCGGTCGCGGTCCGTTCCCATGAGAGCGGCTGGCCGACCGGCGCGAACTCCTTCCGCAGGTCCCCAGCCGACACGTAGACCGTCAGTCCGTCGGCGCACCGCTCCAGCAATCTGTCCCAGAGCCGACCCTGCCCGAGCGGGCTCGTCATCTTGAGGACGACGTTTGCCGGAACAGGCTCGGTATCGTTCAGACAACGAGGCCAGACGACCGGATCGTCGCGGAAGCCGAGATTGGCGTCGTCGATGACGAGACATTCAGCAGTACCATCGACTGCTGAGAGCGTGCCGACACCGCTCGCGGCTGGCCGAACACCGAGGAACTGATGCATTCGCCAGGTTAGATCGCGCCGCTGTGGTGCGATCGCGTACGGCTGCCAGACAGTGAAGGTGCGCGGGACGATGTCACGATCCGGGTCGGCCAGTGCGACGTCCGGAACGGCAACTCCATCGACTGAGAGGTTGCTGTCCGGCGCCAGCACCGCGCAGGCGGCAAGCACGGCGTGGACGAGCGCCGAGCCGCCTGGTTGGGCGACGATCTGGACCGGCGCACGCGTCTCCCACTGATAGCTGGTGTGCAGGGCGATCGGCGCGATGACGGTCGGGACTGCCAGCATCCAGTCAACTGTCGCATCGCCAGCGACGAGAATGCTGGCCAGGGTGGAACGTCGCGCAGAATCCATGACATCATTCCAGGTCGCTTGCTCGTTCACATCTACCCCTTGGAATCACTAGAATAGTGCAACAATGTCGCAGCGATTCGTGGGCCGTCCGGCACTGCGCGTCGAACATGAGAGTGAAGCTGCATTGACGGGGCCACAGCCTGCTGACGGTACCAATACGATAACGCATCCCAACCCAATCCGGGCAGGGGTAACCGGCCACCGGCCGGCTGGGCTCGCCGGGGCCGACCTCGCCCTCCTGCGCCAGCGCATCCGGGAAGCGCTTGCAGAGATCGCGTCCACGGCGCCGTCGGTTCCACTCGTCGTCATCTCGCCGCTGGCCGAGGGAGCAGACCGGCTGATCGCTCGCGAGGCGGTCAACGCCGGTTACCTGCTCGACTGCATCCTGCCTTTCCCGCGTGACGACTACGCGTCCGACTTCGCTGGCGCTGCCAACCGCTCCGAGTTCTACGCGCTGCTTGGCAACGCCGGCCAGATCATTGAGCTGCAAGGCTCACGCGAGACCCCTGAGGTTACCGACGCTGCCTACATGGCCGCTGGCGAGCACGTCGTCGAGCACGCTGACGTGATGATCGCGATCTGGGACGGCGCGGAAGCCCGAGGAAGTGGCGGCACCGGCGATGTCGTCGCGCTCGCTCTCGCCTGCTCGCTACCTGTCCTCTGGATCGCTGCCAGCTACCCCCACGACCTGCGCCTGATCGCCCGCAACAGGTCGGGTGTAGCGGAGCAGCCGATCGAGGCGTTGCCAGTGCTGGTCGGTCGGGACGCGGGGGAGGGGTAACGCCGCATACCCTCCCCAACTCCCGATTCCCAACCTCCCACGACGCGACGATAGGCTACACTTCCCGGCGGCCCGATCGCTGACCTGGGCCGGTTACCCCTGGCGCGATCCGGCGCGATTCGATGAGGGCTCGTCGCGTTGTCCACGTCTCGTCCACGGCCCCGCTTTGATACCTCGATCAACTACTACCAGGTGCTGGATGTCCCGCTCGGCGCGTCACCCGAGGAGATCACTCGTGCCTATCGCGGCCTGATGCGGCTGACCCATCCCGACAACTTCGTCGACCCAGATCAGCGGGCAAAAGCCGAGGAACGCACCAAGCTCATCAACGCGGCCTACACCGTCCTCTCGAAGCCCGACATCCGCCGCGAGTATGACGCCCAGATGCGGACGACGATCGTCTCCGACACGCTGATGCAACGCTATACAGGCAACGCCCCCGGCCGCACGACCCCAGCCCGCGCCAGCCCACGCCCGCCCTCCGCACGCACTGTCCGCGCCCAGCGTAAGGCGAACAACTCGGCGATGCTCCAGATTCTGATCGTGACGGCAGCCTTCGCCGTCGCCCTGATCATCCTCATCGCCTCCGTCTACCTGGCATGGGCGCTTGTTGGCGTGGTTGCTGTGATCGCCTGACGATTCGTCATCCATGCTTCATTGAATGGTGGCAGGATGGCACGAGTTGTGACGTACCACCCCGAGAGAGAAGGCTGGTCGAGTGTTTGGCGTCGGCATCGAAATCCTGCTGGTCATCATCCTGATCCTGATCAACGGTGTGCTTTCCATGTCGGAGTTGGCCGTTGTATCGGCACGCCGCGCAAGATTGGAGCAGCGAGCCAGTCAGGGAAGCACCGGAGCACGAGTCGCGATTGATCTGGCCGAGGAGCCGACACGCTTCCTCTCGACCGTCCAGATCGGCATCACGCTGGTCGGCATTCTCGCCGGTGCGTTTGGCGGCGCGACCGTCGCGACCGCCGTTTCCGATTGGCTCAGCAATGTGCCGGTTCTCGACGCCTACAGTGACGCGCTCGGAATTCTCCTGGTTGTCCTGGTGATCACCTACCTCTCGCTGGTCATCGGTGAACTGGTGCCGAAGCGACTGGCGTTGCGGAACGCGGAGGGGATCGCGTCCGTTGTTGCGCGGCCGATGCGGACTATCTCGACCGTCGCCGGTCCGGTCGTCGCCCTGCTGACGATCTCGGTCGAGGCCGTCCTGCGTCTCTTCGGTATCCGTCCGAGCGATGAGCCGCCTGTCACTGAGGCCGAAATCGCATACCTCATGAACGAAGGCGCCATGGCAGGGGTGTTCGAGCCGCGCGAGCAGGCGCTGGTCGGATCCATCTTCGAGCTCAACGATCGCCGGGTCGGCTCGCTGATGACGCCACGGCAATGGATCGTCGGTATCGACGGCAACGCTACTTCAGACGACATCCGGTGCATCGTCGGCACCAGTCGCCATACGCATTTCCCTGTCTACGAGGGGAGCCTTGACCGCGTCCTCGGGATCGTTTCGATCAAGGATCTCTGGAACCAGATTGCCACTGGCCGGCAGCTCGACCCGCGGGCAGTGATCGTCGAGCCGCTCTTCGTCCCGGAGCAGATGACGGTCCTTGAGGTCATGGAGCGCTTCCGCGAGACAGGCAACCACAAGGCGCTCGTGATCGATGAGTACGGGGCAGTCCAGGGGATCATCGCGCTTAACGATGTGCTTGAGGCGATTGTCGGTGACATCCACGCAGGTGAGCAACCCGGTGAACCGCGGGTTGACCAGCGTGACGACGGTTCGTGGCTGATCGATGGGCTGATGCCAGTCGCAGAACTGCGCACGATCCTCGCAGTCGACGCGTTCCCTGGTGAAATGGACGGACAGTTCGAGACACTCGGCGGCTACGTGATGGCTGCACTCGAAAGAGTCCCACGCCCGGCCGATTTCGTCGAGTGGGGAGGTCTGCGATTTGAAGTGGTCGATATGGACGGAAATCGGGTCGATAAAGTATTGGTAAGCCAAGCAGATAGTGACAGACTAACCATCGACAAGTAGGATTCTATGCACAAGGCGTTGTATGTACGACGACTGCCTGAGGCAAGCAATATGGCAAAACGATACTATTATCCTGACAGGCGTAGATATCTTTTACGAATACGGGGATAATACACAGGCTGCGTGTCGCGACGCAGACGTGTGCATTGATCCATCATGGAACGGAATCGTGGGGAATGAGTAGAGGGCAGAACGGCTACGCTGGGGGGCGTGAAGGCGCAGGTGATGCGGATCAGCCGCGCGCGAAGAGGCGAAGGAAGCAGGACAGCGAGGCTGGCGACGTGCCGAATGGCCAGCGACAACGATCGCCGGTTCAGCCAGATGAGCTCGACCTGCAGATCATTTCCCTGCTCCGCGTCGATGGGCGGCGCTCCAACCGCGAGGTTGCTCGCCGGCTGGGTGTTCCCGAGGCGACAGTTCGCTACCGGGTGCGCCGGCTGACCGATAGTGGTGTTCTGAAGATCGCCGCCTCGGTTGACCCTGAGCACCTCGGCTACGCACTGACGGCCGTCATCGCGATCGAGGTCGAGCCACGCATGTTCGTTGAGGCGTCGGACAAGATCGCCGCGATGGAACAGGTCATGTGGCTGGGGATCACGACTGGCGCCAGCGACATTGTCCTGACGGCATCGTTCAGGCACCAGGAGGAGATGTTCGCCTTCGTCGCCGACGAGCTGGCGCATATCGACGGTGTCAAGCGCGTTCAGACGTCGGTCTGCATGCGCGTTGTAAAAAAAAGTAACCAGTGGTCGACTGACCTGACCTCGGCCATCGCGCCGGACCTTGATGATGGCGATGATGACGAGGAAAACGCGGTCCCGGCGAAACTGGATCGTCGGCCCCGCCGTCGTGCGGCAGTCGCCAGCGCGGTATGAGCGCTCCTCGCCGCTACGATCTGGTGACGTTCGGCGAGACGATGATCCGGCTGACGGCCGAGCCAGGAACCCGGCTCGAAGAGGCCGGTAGCCTGCGCGTCACGATCGGCGGGACCGAGTCGAACGTCGCCGTTGCGCTGGCCCGCCTCGGGCGGCGGGTGGCCTGGCTCTCAGCGTTGCCGGAGAACGCGCTTGGCCATCGGATCGACGGCGAATTACGCCGCCACGGCGTCGATACCGGACATGTCCTCTGGACGACCGGTCGGGTCGGTGTCTATTTCCTGGAGCCGGGAGCTGCGCCTCGGCCAACCCGCGTCCTCTATGACCGGGCCGATTCTGCGATGGCCAGGATCGATCCGGATGCGCTCGATCTCACGTCCACTCATCGGCGCTGGCGTCCTCCACCTGACCGGCATCACGCCGGCCCTCTCGGCCTCGGCTCGGGCAGCCTGTCTGCGACTCGCGGAGGCTGCCAGCGCGGACGGTGTCCCGATCAGCGTAGACGTGAACTATCGCGCCCGTCTCTGGTCACCTGAGCAGGCTGCCGACGGCATCCAGCCACTGCTCGATCGGGCGACGATCCTCTTCTGTGGAGCAGGCGACGCCTCGACGATCTGGGGCCTGACCGGCGATCCGGCCGTCGTCGCGCAGGCGCTGCTCGATCGGTCATCTGCGCAGGTCGTCGTCGTTACAGTTGGCGAGCGCGGTTCGCTGGCGCTCACTCGTGCTGGCGCGCGCCACGACCAGCCAGCCATCCCGGTCGAGACGATCGACGCCGTCGGCGCGGGCGATGCCTTCGCTGCCGGTTTCCTCCATCGATGGCTCGGCGACGACACCAACATTCCCGGTGCCCTCCAGAGTGCCGCGACGCTGGCCGCCCTGAAGATGACCATCTACGGCGACAACGCCATCATCACCCCCGACGACCTGGCGTTGCTTGACCAGGAAGCGCCTGATATCGATCGTTGAGGGATAAGGGATCAGGCCCGCAAGGAGGAGGCCGTTGAAATGTTGACGGTCGCCGTCTGATCCCTGCATCCCTGCATCCCTCGAACTTGGTACCAACGGTTCCTTGCCAGCCAGGCAGCGAGAGCGTAAGAACAGTAGACAATGAATCGGGATGTCTCCGACGTCGCAGCCGGGAGAGATTCACCAGGTATGTCTGACCCTTTCAACACGTCACCAGTCCACGCCAGTCGAATCGCGCCCGAAACGACCGGCCCACCTGTCACCGAGTCACAATCGCTCCGCTGTCAGTGGTGCTCGGTGCCGCTGGCGGCCGGTGCCACGATCTGCCCGACCTGTGGTTCGTCGGGAATCCCTGACCCACGAATGACGGTCCCCGGTGTTGCGGAGTTGGAACCCAGCAAGCCAGACCCGATTCGCGAGGCGCTCAGTGCGGGTACCGCTTCCCCGAATGAGACCGAGTTGGTCGAGTGGTGGAAGGACGAGACTCCAGACGGAGCAGCGATCGCCGCGCCGATGAAGACAGTCGATTTCGAGGAGATCGAACGACGCCGGATGCATGCGGTCCTCTTTATGGGTGGCGCGGTCTTCGTCTTCGCCCTGCTTGGCTGGCTGATCGGTCCATCGCTGCTGATCGGCCCGTTCGAAGGGCTGACCGGAACCACCGTTGAAAACCCCAGCGACCTGCGCGGCATGGGCACGATGGGCGGACTGGTGGTCGGCATGTTCGTCGGGGCGACCGGCGGCTGGGTGCTCTGGTCGGCCAAGTAAGCCCCTGCTCGGATCGGGAACACCGGTGATCGACACGCTCCCGCTGGATCTATTCGGTGAAGACGAGAGCCCAGCGCCGCAACGACGCCAGATGATCGGACCTACGGTAGCCTGCCCCTGGTGCGCGGCGGAGGTCGCGCCAGATGCCCGTACCTGCCCCGCCTGCGAGGCGCGCATCCCGCCCGCCGAGCCGCCTACCCCTGCTCCGCATGCCGGTATCTGCCAATGGTGCGGCGCCACTATCGAGCCGGAGGACGACACCTGCCCGGCCTGCGGCTGGGACGCGCGCGGCGGCAACGAGATCGAGATGCCAGGCATCACAACCCCGCTCTCCGAGAACCAGATCCGCTCCCTCTACGGCGGCGACGACGAGGACGATGACACCGGTGACGCGATCGCCCTCGCTGCCGACCTCATCGGCATCATCCTGCCGAAGTGACGAATCGGTCGGATTGTCTGTGTCAGGAAAAGCTCCAGAACGGTACGTAGCCTGTCTTCAACCTGATGCATGACTGATGCGGACCTGGCCATACCGCTTGACGATGTATCCGTTCGTCAGCCGGGCTATGTCCAGAACGCGAACCTGCTCGCACATGATGAAGCTCGCTGTGTCAGTCCACCATCGGGTGGATCGATGACAACACGAACATGGTGTGTACCGCTGCGTCGTCGTGATCGGCAGGACGATGACCAGTATCGCCTGGGCCATGGTTCAGTCCGTCAGTTGACACGATCAGGCTTGGGCGGTCAAACCCCTGCTCGTGTCCCTGACTGGATCGCACGACGCATGCCAGACCTCTCCGCGGCGAGTAGCTCTAGCAACGACGCATCCTCCAGCCGGTCAGCGTTGGCCCGATCCCAGCCTCGGCGTTCAGCCAGTTCCTCTTCCCATTGCTTCGGGTCTGCCTTCATTGCGGCATACGCTTCATTGTGCTGGTCGAGCATTCGCTGCCGCCGAACGCCTCAACAGCCTCTTCGATGACGTCCTGAATCGACTCGCCCATCTCACTGGAGAGTGACTGAAGGGTCGCGTGAACATGTTCACGCACGCGGGACTGTGGTTGCCAGATTCGGGTTTTCCGTGGTTGCTCGAGCCATAGCGTGCCGCTCCAATCATCTACCAATCACGCTACCAAATTGTAGATCACCGTGCTGATAACCGTGAACTATGACGTCCAAAGCGATACGATCAACAGCGAAGCTTCTCCAGCTTATAGCGCTTTGACGGTCGGTCACGTCGACTGATACACTTCATCGGTGCGCAGGAGTGATCCTGCGCTGAATATGGCGACGATCGGAAGTAGTAGACCGAACGCCAGCGAGCCGCCGGGTGGTGCGAGGCGGTAGGAGCGGTCGAACTCGTCCGGGAGCCGCGGTCGTGAGAGAGATGTAGCGATCGCCGGGTTGCCTCCGATAGCAGGCCACCAAGCGGACCGGTTGTGTCGAGCGTGCAGTCATGGGGCTGTAGCTCATCCGGGAGAGCGCAACACTGGCAGTGTTGAGGTACGGGGTTCGAGTCCCCGCAGCTCCACCCAAACACGCGCACGTAACCACCGGTCAAGCAGGGTGGTACCGCGGAAGCTGAGCCTTTCGTCCCTGGTAGGGATGAAGGGCTTTTTGCTTTTGTGGTCTTCGTAGGGACAGATCTAGATCGTCCGCGTCCCGCAGGCCGACGCGTGGACCAATGGGGATGTCAAGAGGGCAGCAAGCGTTTGGGTTCTCGGCCAAGCGCTCCTGTTCGAACCGTCGGCCTGCGGGCCGCGGACCGATCTTGATCGGTCCCTACGAGGATCGAGGCCAACGTGGTGCCGTCACGATCAACCACTTTCCGAGCGACGCGCCCCTCGCGTCAGCCTTGCCATGCCTCGCTTACCTCGCCGCCCCGGCACGATGCCTGAGGCGGCTCAAAGACTTCCTGACGATCAAACCACCAACAGTCTCTTCGGCTGACAAGCTGACAGACTGAAATGCTGAAAGGCTAACGAGATGGCAACCACAACGACACCAACCAGGCGCGAGCGATACATGCCGCAAGAGATCGAGCAGAAGTGGCGCGACGCCTGGGACGAGGCCAAGCTGTTCAGGATGGACCCCAATGGTCCCGGCCCGAAGTGGTACGCGGTCACGATGTACCCATACCCCAGCGGCGACCTGCACATCGGCCACTGGTACGCGATGACGCCCTCCGACACGGCCGCGCGCTACAAGCGCATGCGCGGCTACAACGTCTTCTTCCCGATGGGCTTCGACGCCTTCGGCCTGCCGGCCGAGAACGCGGCCATCAAGCGCAACATCCATCCCTACATCTGGACGATGGCGAACATCGAGAACATGCGCGGCCAGATGCGCACGATGGGAACGATGTTCGACTGGGAGCGCGCGGTCATCGTCTGCGACCCCGACTACTACAAGTGGAACCAGTGGTTCTTCCTGCAGTTCTTCGAGCACGGCCTGGCCTACCGGAAGGAACAGGCTGTCTGGTGGTGCCCCAACGACCAGACCGTGCTGGCCAACGAGCAGGTCGTCGACGGCAAGTGCGAGCGCTGCGGCACCGAGGTCTACCAGCAGCAGATGGAGCAGTGGTTCTTCCGCATCACCAACTACGCCGACGAGCTGCTGGACTACGACGGCGTCGAGTGGCCCGAGCGGGTCAGGACGATGCAGCGCAACTGGATCGGCCGCTCCGAGGGCGCCCGCGTCACCTTCAAGACCGAGGCCGGCGACCCGATCGAGGTCTTCACGACCCGGCCGGACACGCTCTGGGGCGCGACCTTCATGGTGCTGGCGCCGGAGCACCCGCTGGTCGAAAAGCTGACGACCGACGAGCAGCGCGCTGCGGTCGAGGCCTATGTCGACCAGGCCCGCCGCGAGACGGAGATCGAGCGCCAGTCGACCGACAAGGAGAAGACCGGCGTCTTCACCGGCGGCTACGCGATCAACCCGGTCAACGGCGAGAAGATCCCGGTCTGGATCGCCGACTACGTGCTGATGACCTACGGCACCGGCGCGATCATGGCCGTCCCGGCCCACGACGAGCGCGACTTCGAGTTCGCCCAGAAGTTCGGCCTGCCAATCGTCCCGGTCATCGAGAATCCCGACCCGGAGGCAGCCGCCAGCGACGACGTACGTCTTCCACCACGAGTACGGGACGATGATCAACTCCGGCGAGCTGACCGGCACGCCGGGCGATGTCGCCGTCGCAGAAGACGATCGAGTGGCTGGAGGCGCGCGGCATCGGCAAGGGCGAGGTCAACTACCGGCTGCGCGACTGGCTGATCTCGCGCCAGCGCTACTGGGGCACGCCGATCCCGATCATCTACTGCGACGCCTGCGGCGATGGTCCCGGTGCCAGAGGAAGACCTGCCGGTCGTCCTGCCGCAGGATTCCCAGTTCACGCCGACCGGCGAAGTCGCCGCTGCAGGATGACGAGAAGTTCCTGAACGTGCCCTGCCCGACCTGCGGCGGGCCGGGACGCCGCGAGACCGACACGATGGACACCTTCATGGACTCGTCGTGGTACTGGTATCGCTACCTGAACCCGCGACTACGACGACGGCCCGTTCGACCCGGCCATGAAGCACTGGTGCCGGTCGACCAGTACACCGGCGGGGTCGAGCACGCCACGATGCACCTGCTCTACGCGCGCTTCTTCACCAAGGCGATGCGCGACATGGGCCTGATCGACTTCGACGAGCCGTTCCTGCGGCTGTTCAACCAGGGCATCATCCTGGGCGAGGACAACGAGAAGATGTCCAAGTCGCGCGGCAACGTCGTCGACCCGGACGATCTGGTCCACGAGCTGGGCGACCGACACGGTCCGGCTGTTCCTGATGTTCCTGGGCCGTGGGACCAGGGCGGCCCGTGGAACTCACGCGGCATCGCCGGCCCCCAGCGCTTCCTGGACCGCGCCTTCACGGTCGTGACCGACACAGCCGGCAACGCCACCGAGGCGCGTCGACGACGACGCCACCCGCAACCTGCGCCGCATCACCCACCGACGATCGGCGGCGTGACCGCCGACATCGAAGAGTTCGGCTTCAACACCGCCGATCGCCAAGCTGATGGAGTTCGTCAACGAGCTGATGCAGGCCAAGGACACGCCGGTCGCCGACACAGCCGCCTGGCGCGAGGCGACCGAGTCGCTGACCCTGATGCTGGCCCCCTTCACGCCGCACCTGGCCGAAGAGCTGTGGCAGCGGCTGGGCAAGCCGTTCACGGTCCACCAGCAGTCCTGGCCGACCTGGGACGAATCGCTGGCCGCCCCCGACACGATCGAGGTCGCCGTCCAGGTCAACGGCAAGGTCCGCGACCGCATCACCCTGCCGGCCGACGCGACCGACGCCGACGCCCTGGCCGCCGGCCGCGCCAGCACCAAAGCCCAGGAGTACCTGGCCGGTAAGCAGGTCGTGAAGGAGATCTACGTCCCTGGCCGGCTGATCAGCTTCGTCGTGAAGTAGATCGAGGTCCGAGCGCGAGGCATGAGTGCAGGTTCCTCATGCCTCAGCCCTCATCTCGAACGTTGATACGGTCCCTGGTCCGCGAGAGTCAGAGACAGGTGATGCGATCACTCTTCGTTGGGACGCGTCGTGCGACCGCCTGCGCTGATTCCCTGGCCTGCTTGTTCCTCAGCCGTGAGCACGCCGACAGATTGCAGCGTCTCGGCGTCGTCCAAGCCATCGACGACGATCAAGTCCCAGCGATCCCCCGCCATGCGTATCTCGCGGAGCGGAGCGTACTCCCGCGAGTGGTTCCACGCCTTCGCCTGTTCGAAACTTGGGAACTCCAGGATGACGACTCCGTGGGGCGGTAGCCAATCGCCTTCGAGCGTTTCCACGCGATGCCGGATCAGGCTCCGATAGCGGCCGCCATATTGTGGCAGGACCCCTTCGATCTTCTCGCGGTACTCCACCATCGGGTAAGGCGCCAACTCATGCACGACCCCGATCACGAAGGCAGGCATGCACCCTCCTCTCAGTCTGCAAAGCGCCAGCGTGTCGCGCCGAACGGTTCGGCGGTCGCGACACCGTAAGCAGTGCTGAAGGTGAAGCGGTAGAGGTTGTACGGCGGTGGCCCGGCGCTTGGGGCACTGAACGGGGCCGTCAGGGCGTCACCCTCAACCTCGGCCGGCCAGCCGCCGTCGCGATAGCGGCGCGGCCAGCGTCTCCAGTGTCGCGGGATCGGTCACCCGCGTCGCTTCCCCTTCGAGGACGAGGTCGATGCCGGGCAGCTTGACCGAGACCGTGCAGGCCGGGTTCTCCGCCAGGTTGCGTGACTTCTGCGTTCCCGGCCAGCTGGCGATGTAGATGTCGCCATCATGCCAGAGGGCACCGAAAGGCGCTGAGTGCGGGCGTCCATCCGGCCGGACCGTCCCGAGAAACCAGGTCAGGTCACCGATTGGGTTGTCTGGGATCCGGCAGGACCGTCAGGAGATCGTGTGGTCTGCTCCACGGCAGTGGTGGAGATCCGTAGCGGTCGTCGAGGTTGGTGGTCTCGATCGGCGATCGGTCGGTCATTGGTGTGCCTCCGATGTCTTTCAGTCACTGAAGTATCGGTGTCAGCCGTCAGCGGGTCGCCTCCTGGACCGCCCAGCCGTTGCCGTCCGGGTCGCTGAAGAACACGAACGAGTTCCAGCGCCCGCCTCGTCCGTCGGCCCAGGCGCCGTCCGGGCCAACGTGCCGGATCGGGCTGACCTCGACGCCCCGCTCGACCAGTTGGTTCCGGGCAGCGTCGAGGTCGGAGACGACGAGTTGAATGCCCTGGACCGAGCCCGGCGTCGACGTCAGCAATGCCCGTGCCGATCACGATCGAGCAACCTGACCCGGGCGGCGTCAATTGGATGACCCGGACATCGTCGTTGACGCGCGTGTCGTGATCGACGACGAAGCCGACCTGCTCGGCGTAGAAGTGCTTCGCCCGGTCCAGATCGGCGACCGGCATGACGACCACTTCGAGCTTCCATTCCATCGTTGGTTGGCCTTTCGTCGGGAACCGGGAATCGGGAATCGAGAGCATCGAGGAATCGCTGCCTTCGATGCCCCCGAATCCCGATTCCCGACGCCTCTAGCTCTTCAACCTGCCGAGCAGATCGTCCAGCCGCTCGTAGCCCTCGACGACACCGGTCTCCATCCCGGACTCGACCATCGCGTCGCGGTCCGCAACCGACTGGGCGACCGAGTTGCCGCGCAGATCGTCTTGCCGTCGCGCTCCTCGAAGGTCAGCCACTCCAGCATGACGTGGCCGGGCGCGCCCTCGAACTCGAACGTCTGGACGATCCCGTCGACCGACGGCTGGCCGTGGAAGACGCCGTGGAAGCCGTACTCGTTGCCGTCGGCGTCCGTGTGCGTGTAGCGCCAGGTCCCGCCGTCGCGGATCTCGTAGCGGTCAACCGCCATCGTCACCCCGTGCGGGCCAAGCCACTGCACGAGCAGGTCCGGCTCGGTGTGCGCGCGGAACAACAGCTCCTTCGGCGCGTCGAACTCCCTCGTGATCTGGAGGAATGGTGTTCCAGGCTCAGCGGTGATCTGCGTCTTCCCCATTGAAGATTCCCTTCAGCATCGAATCGATGAGATGGTCAGTCAGTCTCGTCCTTACCCTGCAATGCCGCCAGCACCGCATCCAGCCGGTCGTAGCTCTCGTCCCAGTACTCCTGGTAACGCGCCAGCCACGCGGTCGCATCCCGTAGCGGCTCCGCCTCCAGATGACTGAGGCGAGCCGTCGCCCTGCGCGAGCGCGACACCAGCCCGGCCCGCTCCAGCACCTTCAGGTGCTTTGAGATCGCCGGCTGCGACATACTGAACGGCGCCGCCAACTCGGCAACGGTCGCGTCCCCCTCGGTCAACCGCGCCAGAATCGCGCGGCGAGTGGGATCCGCAAGCGCCCCAAAAACGGCACTGAGTTGGTCGACCTGCATCATAACCACCTCATTCCAAAACCAACTGGTTATATAATACGGTGGTTGGAAGATGTCAAGTGTGGGCATGAAGCGTTCGTGAGGACGCGCCCTTGGCCGTGACCTGGTCGTAGCAGGTCGCCTGGCCGCGACATGGCGCAGGTCAACGGACACACGGTGCCTCGCCATCGCGCGTCCGCGCAAGTCAGCGCGTGCGGCACAGGGCAGGCCAAGGCGCGGTCCCACCAACGCATCACCGCATCCATCCGCCCCGTCTCCCCAACATAAACCGACTCCGGACGAATAATCCGGCCGGTGGCGAGCTGTTCGAAGCAGTGCGCCAGCCAGCCTGCCGCGCGGCTGATCGCGAAGGTCGGCGTGAAGAGGTCGCTCGGCAGGTCGAGGCCGTGCAGCAGCAGCGCCGTGTAGTACTCGACGTTGGTCTGCAGGTTGCGGCCTGGGCGATGCTCCTCCAGTAGCCGAAGCGCGACCTGCTCGACCTCGCGGGCCAGATCGTAGAGGGCCGGGTCGGCGCTGCCGGACGCGTAGAGCCGGGTTGCGGCGGCGGCCAGGACGTCGGCGCGCGGATCACGGACGCGGTAAACGCGGTGGCCGAAGCCCATCAACCGCTCGCCGGACGCCAGCTTCGCGCGCAGCACGTCCTCAGCACGCTCGATGCTGCCGATCTCAAAGACCATGTCGAGCGCCGGTCCGGGCGCGCCGCCATGCAGCGGACCCTTCAGCGCGCCGATCGCGCCGGTGACGGCCGAGACGAGGTCGGAGCGGGTCGCGATGATGACCCGTGCCGCGAAGGTCGAGGCATTCAGGCCGTGGTCGATGACGGTGTTGAGGTAGGTCTCCAGCGCCCGTACCTGCTCGTCGTCAGGCCGCGTGCCGGTCAACATCCAGAGGTAGTTGGCGGTATGACCGAGGCTGGCGTCCGGGGCGATCGGCTGCTCTCCAGCGCCGAGCCGGTGGTAGGCGGCAACGATTGTCGGTAGCTGGGCGAGGATCGTCGTTGCCTGCGCGATCTGGTCGTCGCTTTCGCTGATCTCCAGCATCCCGGTCGCCATCCGCAGCGCATCCATCGGCGGGACATTGCGGGCGGCAGCGTCCCTGAGAACCGGCAGCACGGCATCCGGCAACGCCCGGTTGCCGGCTAACGTCTGCTGGAAATCGGCCAGTTCGTCGGCCGAAGGCAGCCGGTCGTGCCAGAGCAGGTAGACCGACTCCTCGAACGTCGCATTCGGCGCAAGATCTTCGAGCGCGAATCCGCCGATGATCAGTTCCCCGGCCAGCCCATCGACGGCGCTCAGCCGGGTCGCGGCCGCAACGACCCCTTCAAGTCCCGCCTGGACGACGCTGCTATTGCTTGTCATTGTGAATCTCCTCCCAGCCACGCCGCGCGTGACACGCTTGCCATGCCCCGACGATATCGGCCATAATCAATGTCGTCAATCTTGATTCCAGAATCAATGTATTGGTGGGTAGACCCGTGTCCGACGATCCACGCTTTCTGACCTCCGACGAAGCGGCCCAGGCGCTCGGCGTCAGTCCGGCGACGCTCTACGCCTACGTCAGCCGCGGCATGCTGCGCTCCGAACCGATGCCCGGCGATCCGCGCGCTCGTCGCTACCGGCGTGAGGAGATCGAGCGGATGCAGGATCGCCAGGGCCTGCGCCGCCAACCTGCCAAAGCCGTCGAGACGGCGCTGCACTGGGGGCTGCCGGTCCTCGAATCGGCGATCACGTCGATTGAAGACGAGCGGCTCTACTATCGCGGCCACGACGCCATCACGCTGGCTCATACCGAGCCGGTCGAGCGGGTTGCCGCGCTGCTCTGGACCGCGGACCTCGCTGCGCCCGTCCTTGAGGACGGCAGGATCAGCGAACTGCCTGCGATGCCCGTCGTGACGCTGGAACCGCTCGGACAGTTCCAGATGCTGCTGCCGCTGCTGGCGAGCTCCGACCTGGCCGCCTACGACCTGCGGCCGGAGGCGGTCATCCGCGCCGCGAGCGTCATCGTGCGCACGTTCACCGGCATTGTTGCTGGACAAGCCTGGCTGGAAGGGTCGCTGGCGACTGCGCTCCAACGCGGCCTCGTTCCGCAGGTGGAAGCGGCGACGCGCCCGCTCAACGCCGCCCTGATCGTCTGCGCCGACCACGAGCTGAACGTGTCGTCGTTCACGGTCCGCTGCATCGCCTCAGCGCGTGCTCCCCTCTACGCTGCCATCTCCGGCGGGCTGGCAGCCCTCAGTGGCGCGCGACATGGTGCGGCCAGCCTCCAGGTCGAGAGCCTGCTGGCCGAGATCCGCCGTAGTGGCGACCCGCGCGCTGTGATCGCCCAGCGGATGCGGCGTGGCGAGGAGATTCCCGGCTTCGGCCACCGTCTCTACCCCGGCGGGGACCCTCGCGCGCGTCTGTTGCTCGACCTGCTGGCCGAAACGCTGCCGAACTCACCTGCCGTTCATCTCGGCCAGGCAACGGTCGCGGCCGCCCGCGAGGTCACCGGCAGGCACGCCAACCTCGAGATGGGCCTCGTCACGCTGACCGACGCGCTCGACCTCCCACCCGGCTCAGCGCTGACGCTGATGGCGCTCGGCCGCACCCTCGGCTGGATCGCCCACGCGATCGAGGAGTACGGCCGCGACACGCTGATCCGGCCGAGGGCAAGGTATGTGGGAGACGGTCGGGAATCGGGAATCGGGATTCGGGGGCATCGAGCCTGACCACCTGTGAACGGCGTTAGAAACCCCCGAATCCCGATTCCCGATTCCCGACGCTCCGCAACTCGCCAAACCGATACCGCATCCACAGGTCGCCGGCGATCCGGGACGGGTCGGCCCGGACGCCCTGCTTCTGGAAGTAGCGGCAGACGTTGACGAGGTCGCGCTCCAGCAGGTCGTAGGCGTTCGGGTTGCTGGTGGGGTCGGCCGCCTGCGGGAAGTCGATCGTCACCAGCCGGCCCTGCCAGTACAGGATGTTGTAGGGCGAGAGGTCGCCGTGGACTCGGTCGCAGGCCAGCCAGGTCGTGATGTCGGCCAGCAGCGAGTCGAAGTGCCGCTGTGCCTCAGCGTAGTCGAGCCGGATGTCCTTCAGGGCTGGCGCAGGGCCGTCCTCGTCGCCGATGAACTCCATCAGGATCACATCAGTCGACTTCGTCACCGGCCGTGGCACGGCGGTTCCGGCGTCGTAGAGCAGTTCCAGCGTCCGGTACTCGTGCTCGACCCACGAGGAAAAGCGCATCTCGAGGCCAACCTTCGATTTGCTGGCGACGGCTGCCTTCGTTCGCCGATCGGCGGCATCCCAGCGGCCGGCATGGTAGACGTTGTCGTTGCGGAAGCCGCGTGTTTCGATCGGCCTGTAGAGCTTGGCGGCGATCAGGTCGAGGCCGCTCGTCGGCCCGCCGGAGCAGCAGTAGGCGGTCGCCTCCTTGCCGCTCTTCAGTTCGTAGAGAACATCGCTGATCCAGCGCTCGTCGATGAATAGCTCCAGCTCGGGCATCTCAAGGGTATCGTTGGGCAAGTGATCCTCCAGAAGGTGTCAGAAACAGATGATGTCGTTTGCAGCATGTTCACAGTCGTCGCACCCATTCCGGGCCTCCTCTCGATTCCAGCCGGACACACCACGACACAATAAAATGAGCCGCCCCCGAAGGAGCGGCTCAGGAAACGCAGCATTGTCCGTGGCTGGCTACCCTGAAAGATCCTCATCGAGGCGCACTGATGCTGTGTTGTGGACAAACACGTTCACTTGCATGCAGCACGCTCCAATCCATCCGGCACGCGGCTCCTGCCGCGCCCCGACGTTGGACAGCGTAGCGTGTGGATTGACATTCGTCAAGTCAGGTA
This sequence comes from uncultured Chloroflexia bacterium, assembly GCA_963763325.1. Classification (GTDB taxonomy): domain Bacteria; phylum Chloroflexota; class Chloroflexia; order Thermomicrobiales; family CFX8; genus JBBECJ01. The sequence goes on along the minus strand of CAVXOL010000001.1, from coordinate 172,347 downwards.
TCAGATCTGCAAGTCACAGGTGTCAGGAGTTTGATCTCCGACCGAGAAACGGTCATCATCGATCTCAGAAACACACTCCTGTTACCTGTAACCTGACACCTGGTACCTCGAAAGGACATGGCGTGACCGACCAACTGATGGACGCAATCAAGGCCGGAGACGACGACCGGGTTCGGGCGTTGCTGGCAGAGGACGAGACGCTGGCCAATGCGAAAGCAGGGCGACCTGTCGGCCGTCATGCTGGCCGCCTACTATGGGCAACTGGCCGTCGCTCAGACGTTGATTGACCACGGCGCCGACGTCGATGTCTTCGCGGCTGCAGCTCTCAACAAAGCCGACCGGCTCGCACTGCTGCTCCGCGATCCCGACGTCATCAATCGTCACAGTCACGACGGTTGGACGCCGCTGGCGCTGGCTGCCCACTTCGGTGCACGTGAGTCGGCCAAACTCCTGCTGGCGGCTGGTGCCGACCTCTCTGTCCGCTCGAAGAACCCGACCGGCAACACACCGCTGCACGCTGCCGTCGCTGGCAAGCGCCATGAGATCGTTGAGCTGCTTGTCGAGGCCGGTGCTGACATCAATGCCCAGGACGCCGATGGCTGGACGCCGCTTAACCTGGCTGCCCACGAGGGTGTTCCCGAGACAGTTAGCCTCCTGCTTGCCAATAGTGCCGACCCATCGATCCCGGCCAATAACGGCCAGACGCCCGTCCAGACAGCCGAACGCGAGGGAAAGACCGCCGCGCTGGAGATCCTTCGGCAGCACCATTGACGATGCGATCACAGTTGCTGACATGCGAGAATTGCCGGACGATGGACGGGCGGAGAAAGCGATCATGTCAGCCAGCCTGGCGTTGGCGAGAATCGCGATGCTCCCTGCGGCTGCCAGGACGACAGCGGGCACGATCGGAACTCCATGCCAGAAGCCCGGATACGTGCAGGACACCGCATCAGAACGACGATCGTACTCCTCCTGCTGGTAGTGGTGATTGGGGTGCCGCCGGACAGCGTCTGGTTGTCCCAGGGCGACGCATCAGCCGCGATGGATGCGATCGCGACTGGCGTCTACATTCCCGGTGCTGCCCAGAACACCGAACTCCTCGACGAATTCGAGGCAAAGGTCGGACAGCCGACCGGCATCGTCCAGTGGTATCAACCGTGGGGTGCTGACTACTCGAACGGTTCCTCCTACCAGCCGGCTCTCGATGTTCGGGCGCTCAGGTCGGTCAGCGCGCGGGGTGCAACGCCACTGATCACCTGGGAAGCCTGGGGCACGGTCAACGGCTCGAACCCATCCCGCGTCGAGACGATCCCGACCGGCGTCTACGACACATACATCGACTCCTGGGCGACAGGGTTGCGTGACTTCGGCCAGCCGGTCTACCTGCGTCTGTTCCACGAGCTCAACAACCAGAGCTACCCCTGGGCATACGGCAACAACGGCAACAGTGCCGGCGATCTGATCGCCGCCTGGCGCTACGTCCACGACCGCTTTGATGAGACCGGCGCAACCAACGTCGAGTGGGTCTGGGCGCCATCGACCGAGAACCAGCTCGTCGCATTCCACGAGATCTACCCCGGCGACGACTACGTCGATTGGCTCGGCGTCGACGGCTACAACGGCGGCAACGTCTATCCCGAGTGGTGGGGCGGCTGGGTGACGCCGCTCGAGGTCTTCGCGGACTCGTTCGAGAGCTACGCGGCCATCAACTCCATCAAGCCGATCATGATCGCCGAGGCATCAACGGTCGAGCAGGGAGGCAGCAAGGCAGAATGGATCGAGGATCTGTACCTCGACCTGCCGGAACGCTACCCACAACTGCGCGCGATCCTCTGGTTCAACGCCGCCTGGGGACCGGACGACCGCGCCGACTGGCTGGTCGATAGCAGTCCTGCCAGTCTTGAATCGTATCGCTCAGCGCAGGAGGCGATCGCGGCACAGGCGGCTGATTCCGGTTACGGAATGTTCTCATCCCCGCGTCGCCGTGCCAGGCTGCACGACATGGTCAGCCCGTTCTAGACAACCGCCAGATGCCCCTTGCGTGAAGATGGCTCATGCGGCACGATCACCGATAGAGTCGCCGAATCGTAACCAGCACAGGAGATATCACGTGGGCAGAATCGCACCGCACCTTCCCGGACCGGACGATATCCCCGGCCGGCAGCCATTACTCGGAACGCCGGCGCCCGAGTTCCAGATGAAGGACGAAGAGGGCAACTACGTGACGCTCCGGCGGCTGATTCGCCAGCGTCCGCTCCTGTTCTATGTCTACCGGGGAGCGTGGTGACCAAGCTGACGAGTGTACCTGTCGCAGTTGCGACAGTTCTACTGGGAAGCTCGCGGTCTCGGTGTCGAACTGGTCGGTGCGGCCAACGACACGCCGGAGACCAACAAGGAGCTGCGCGAGCGGCTTGACCTGCCGTTCATGCTGCTCTCCGATCCCGGGTGCCGAGGTCGCGAAGACCTACGGCACCTATCATGTCAACGAGCCGCGCGAGCGGGACATCTCCTACGTCTCGGTCTTCCTGATCGACAGCGCCGACAACGGCGGGACGATCCTCTGGGAGCATGTCGCCAACACGGCCCGGCACCGTGTCGCGATGTCGCGACTCAGCGAGGAGATCCAGCGCGGGACCGGCCGGAAACGAATGGTCGTCAACGTTGTTGTCCCATCCGCCTGGGAGGTCGAGCGGACGATTGCCGGGTTCCAGGACCCGCCGTTGGGACTCTACCGGACGCCGGAGGACCTCAACGAGCCGGGCGTCGGCGTCTACCGCGAGTACACACAGCAGCTCGCGATGCTCTCGCACGGCGAGGTAGTCCGGCTGGCCGAGGAGGGCTGGCAACTCACGGCCGTCTCGCCTGAGTACGAAGGCAGCATCGTCACCGGTCAACGCTACGTCTTCGTGCGGGACCGGGAGGAGTAGCGACAGACGAGAGGGCTAACCACGATGGCGACACCAACGCCCAATGCGAGCCAGGAAACGATCGACCGGTTCGTCATCTTCTGCCACGGCAACATGGCTGGTGTGAAGGAGATGCTGGCTTCCGATCCGTCCCTGATCAACTCGCGCTCGACGCTGGATGAGACTCCGCTCGGCGCTGCCGCCCACGTCGGCAACCGGGCAATGGCCGAGTACCTGCTCGGGGAAGGGGCCGCGCCGGAACTGACGGCCTCCGCGATGCTCGGCAACGACGACGAGGTTCGGGCAGCCGTCTCCGCCGATCCAGCACTCGCCAACGCTGCCGGCGCGCACGGCATCCCGATCCTCTTCCACGCCGTCATCGGCGGCAACTTCGATCTGGCGAAGTATCTCGTCGAACAGGGCGCCGACACCAGTCCGGAACAGACCGGCTCGCTCCTGCACGCTGCCGTCCACGCCGGACATGTCGAGATGGCCGCCTGGGTGCTCTCTCTCGGCGCAGACCCGAACGGCCTCGACTACGAACAGAAGACCCCGCTCCAGCGCGCCGAAGCATCCGGCAACGCCGAGATGATCGAATTGCTGCGCAACGCATCGAACTAACCGCGTAGGGGCGACTGTCGCAACGTCGCCCTGTATGACGCGCGCGCGATAAGGGCAGGGCGACGTTGCGACGGTCGCCCCTACGCGGTTGCCTGATGAATCAGGCCAGCCAGCAACTCGACGCCGTCAACGATGCGTGGGCCGGGGCGGTTGAAGTACCCGGAGCCATCGACGGGGTAGACGCATCCCTCGCGGACGGCGCGGAGCGCGTGCCACTCGGGGATGTCGTCGAGTTCCTGCATCGCAACACGGGTGGCGTCGAGGTCGTAGCCACAGGGCATCACGATCACGACATCGGGATCGGCAGCGGCGATCTGCTCCCAGGTGATGTAGGTGGATGGCTGCCCTTCCGGCCCGAGGACATCGATGCCCCCGGCCAGCCGCACCATCTCCGGCACCCAGTGGCCGCCGGCCATCGGCGGCGACAGCCACTCCAGGCAGAGCACCCGCTGCGGCTCGGCTCGCCTCACACGCTCGGCGACCGCCACCAGCCGCGCCCGCAGCTCCTGGACAACCCGCTCGCCTCGCTCCGGCACACCCGCCAGCCGGGCGACTTCCGCGATCGACGCGAGGATCTCGTCGATGGTGTGCGGCTCGAAGGCGGCCACGACCGGCATCTTCGGTAGTAAACGGGCGGCTGCCAGCACGTCGGTATACGAGACGGCGCAGACTTCACACAATTCCTGTGTCAGGATCAGGTCGGGTTCCAACTCTGCCAGCAGGTCGGTGTCGAGATGATAGATCGACTGCCCGTTCATCACCCGCTCGGCGATCATCCGGTCGATGTCGGCGCTGGTGTGCTCACCATCAGGCAGGACGTTGGCGGTCAGGTGCGGCTTCTCGCGTGCATCGTCCGGGTAGTCGCACTCATGCGTGACGCCAACGACAGCGTCGCCGAGACCGAGCGCGTAACAGATCTCGGTCGTGCTGGGCAGGAGCGAGACGATCTTCATGAAACCGGACCCTTCCAGGGTAATGCGTGAAAGGCGACGCACCAAAAGGATACGTCGAATTCCCGTGAGGGCCGCATCACGTATTGCGGATCGCTGTTAGACTGCCCGCACAATGCAGGTCGACAAGCATCAACTGGAGGGGGATGGATGAGCGAGCAACAGCGGGCGTCAGACGACGCGCCGGACCCGGAACTGGTCGAGGCGATTGTGGCGCAGGTGCGCGGGCTGGTCCACGACGAGCGGGACGAGGCAGCTTGGGACGAGGTCCGCAAGACCGCCGAGCGGCATCTGAAGATGTCCGCCAAGCTGCGTGCCTACCCGCTGCGGAATGCAGACGAGCCGGATTTCACCTTCCGGCCCTACCGGGCGGAGGGATAGCGATGGCCGGCGAGATCCATAACCAGACGATCGAGGAGCTTGGCCGCCGACTGCGTGCGCGCGAGACAACGCCGACTGAGTTGACACGGCTCTATCTGGACCGGCTCGATTCCGTCGGGCGACGCTACAACGCGGTCGTCACGATCACCGAGGAGCGCGCGATGCGCGACGCGGAACGCGCCGAAGCCGAACTGGCGGCTGGCTACGATCGTGGCCCGCTGCACGGCATCCCCTACGGCGCGAAGGACCTGCTCAATGTCGCCGGGCTACCCGACGACCTGGGGGGCGGTGCCGTACAAGGATCAGTCGTTCGACGAAGAATCGCACGTTACCGCGAAGCTGCGCGACGCCGGTGCGGTACTGGTCGCCAAGCTCGGGATGGTCGAGCTGGCCGGTGGGATGGGCTACAACCAGCCGAACGCCTCGCTGACCGGCCCCGGCATCACGCCCTGGAACGCCGACGAGCACCCAGCTGGTCGGGCGGCTCGTCCAGCGGCTCCGGTTCGGCGGTTGCGGCTGGTGTGGTTGGCTTCGCGATCGGCTCGGAGACGTGGGGATCGATCACGACACCTGCCGGGTTCTGCGGCGTCTCCGGCCTGCGGCCGACGTATGGCCGTGTCTCGCGGCGTGGCGCGATGGCGCTGTCGTGGACGATGGACAAGCTCGGCCCGATGACCCGCTCGGCCAACGACTGCGGCCTCGTCCTCAACGCGATTGCTGGTCACGACCCCGGCGACCCATCCAGCAGTGACCGCCGCTACACGTACCCGCCGGCGGGCGAACGCACGTCCGGCTTCCGCTTCGGCCTGCTCTCCGACGCGACCGCCAACGTCCAGGACGCCGTCCGCGACAACTTCCTCGATTCGCTGCGCGTGCTGGAGGAGATCGGCACGGTTGAGACGGTCACGCTGCCCGACCTGCCGTACAACGAGGTGGCCGGCATCATCATCCAGGCCGAGCTGTCGTCAGCGTTCGAGGAGTTGATGACGAGCGGCGATGTCACGCAACTCACCGCGCCCGAGGATCGCGTCAACGGCCTGGCGTCGCTGGCGCTGCCGGCCAACGTCTACATCCGCGCGCTTCGCATTCGTCGCCACATCTGCGTCGCGATGGACGAGTTGGCTTCACGCTTCGACGCGCTCATCTCGCCGACGCTCCCGACCGTCGCCAGCCCGGTCGACCAGTCGTTCGAGTCCTACTTCTCGCGCGCCAATCGCTCTCCGCTCGGCGCGGCGGCCAACGTCGCCGGCCTGCCGGGCATCGCCATCCCGAACGGCTACGGCGAGCGCGGCCTGCCGACCTCGCTCCAGTTCACCGGCCGCGCCTGGGATGAGAACACGATCCTCGCCGCCGCCCGCGCCTACCAGGAGCGGACGGACTGGCATACGAAGTGGCCGTGCTGACGAGGGATTAGGGATTAGGGATGTAGGGATGTAGGGATCAGAAGCCGGGGGAGTTGATACTGCATTTCGATCGATCATCACCTAATCCCTACATCCCTCGTTACTCGTACCGTCGCGCGTCCTCTGGCCCGGTCACGCTTTCGAGGCGCTCCTTGGGCACCTTGAGGCGGACGACGGTGTCGTCGGCGGTATCGACGAAGTGGGCGGGGATATAGTGCTCATGGTGGCGGAAGAAGCCTTGCTCGACCCGGAAGCCGACGACCCGGCCGCGCTCGTCAGTCGCCATCTCTTTGATGCGGCCGACATCCTCGTTGTCGTTGTCGACGACCAGCGTCCCTTCTGAGAGGATGATCGAGCCCGGGTGTCGTTCTTCAACTTCGTCATCGACCATCAGATCGCTCGTGTAGACCGACGTCGCGGGCCACATGTAGCCGCCGGTGCCGTAGTAACCTGCCGGGGGCCAGACATACTCGGTGTCCATGTATTCGGTCAGTTGCTCGACGTCATCCTTGCTGAGGTTGACATGGACCCCCTGGTCGTCAACGCTGGTGACGGAACTGGCAGGCAGGATCTTGTCGGTAGGGAAGAAGAGACCCTTGCGGACGATCACCGAGCTGATCGCGCCGTTGTCCGGATCAATCACCAGACTATCGACGACGCCCAGCTTCTCGCCATCGCTACCGTAAATGTCTGACCCCAGTTCAATGTTCACTGTCGTTCTCTCCTCTGTCGGCTCGTCTTGCGACCGGGCATTCGCCGGTTCGTCAGCGTATGTCAACGCAGAACTCGTACCCTCGGCGCGCGCGGCGGGGCTGCTGCCTGTTTTGCGAGTCTGCAACACGGGCATGTATCATCCAGATCAATACCCGGCGCAGGTGGACAATACAACGTCCCTGAATGCGTGTCCGTGATGACGGAGAGAAGTTCCGGCAGATGACGACGCCTGCCACAACAAGCGCCCTCGACCCAAGGCCGAAGTTGGTGCTGTTCGACCTGGACCGGACGATCGCCGATTACGATGGCGCCCGGCTGGCACGGACGGAGTACGCATTCCGGCCGCATTTCAACGACCGCAGCCGACTGGATCTGGCCGTCGCAGACGCACTGGCGCACGTCGGCGAAGGTGCGGACCATTTCGAGCGGGTGCTGGCGGCCCATGGGATCAACGATCCGGCGCTGATCGAGCAAGCACGGGAACGCTTCGCGGAAGACCTGTATCGTGGCCTGCGCCTGTTTGACGAGACGCTCGATGTCGTCGCTGCCGTTGCCGAGGTCGCCGCTGTTGGGTTGGTCACCAACGGCCCGACGGCGATCCAGCGCCCGAAGATCGATCTGCTGGAGATTGAGTCGCTCTTCCCGGTCATCGTCGTTTCAGAGGAAGCCGGCGTCTGGAAGCCTGACCCCGGCATCTTCGAGATCGCGCTCGAACGCAGTGGTGTCGCGGCAACCGACGCGATCTACGTCGGCGATTCAGCCGAGCACGACATCCCCGGCGCCCACGCAGCCGGATTGCGAGCGGTCTGGGTCAACCGGCTTGGCATCGACTGGCCCGGCGGAGGGGTGCCGGATGCGGAGATCCGCGACCTGTATCAGTTGTTGCCGCTACTCGGCCTTGACCACCCGCCGATGATGGAGTCGAGTTGAACGATCGAAATTCACGCTCGGATTCCACCGCTGGAATGAGTAAAGGGATGCTGGGGATCTGGGCACTGGCTCTGATCTTCCTGCTCGGCGCGCTGCTGCTTGCGACCCGTGATAGTGGTGATGCGAACAGCACCGAAGACAACCCGACGACGATGGCTGGTGAGGGCGGCGTCACGACCATGACGATCGAATCCTCCGGCGAGCAGGCATCTGGCCAGGATATCGTGACCGACGATACCCAGACACCCGCGAGTGGCGACGTTCCCGTCCAGCAGGAACCAACACCCGGCGGGCCACCGGCCTATCCTCCGAATGAACTCGGGCAGATCCCGGTCCTCGAATATCACCACCTCGGCCCCGAGCCGGAACAGTTCGTGCGGACGCCCGACCAGTTCCGCGCCGACCTGCAATGGCTCTATGACCACGACTTTTACGTTGTGAACCTGCACGATATCCTGGCCGACAACATCAATGTTCCGGCCGGCAAACGGCCGGTTGCGCTGACCTTCGATGACAGCCCAGCCAGTCAGTTCTCGCTGATCGAGCTCAACGATGGCCGGCTTGCGATCGATCCCAACTGCGCGATCGGTATCATGGAGCGTTTCTTCGCCCAGCACCCGGATTTCGGCCGTGGTGGACATTTTTCCGTCCTGCCGGGCTACTTCTTCGACTGGGACCCGGCGAAGGGCCATCCGGACCAGACGCCGTACATCCAGGACAAGTTCAACTGGCTGGTCAGCAATGGGTACGAGATTGGCAACCACACGATGGACCACGCCAACCTCGTCGAACTGACCAACGATGAGATCAAGTACCAGCTGGCCGAGGCCAACAACGCAATCCACGAGATCGTGCCGGACGTTCCGATCAAGGTCATCACGCTACCCTACGGTATGTATCCAGCCGGGGGTGACGATACGCTCCTTCGTGGCTTTGACTATAAGGGTGGCTACTATGAGTGGGATGCCGCGCTGATGGTCGGCGCCAACCCGACTGTCTCGCCGCTCTCGACCGAGTACGACCCGTACGCGACGGCGCGTATCCAGGCATTCGACGAGGAACTGGACAAGTGGTTCACGGTCTTCAGCGAGCAGCCGGGTATACTTTATGTCAGCGATGGCGACCCGGACACGGTCACTGTTCCTGAAGATCTGCACCCCTGGCTGGTTGGGACGCTCGATATGTCGAAGATCGGCAACCGGGAGCTCGTGCGATATTGAGTGCCGAGTGGTTCGATCAGGTCATGGGTTCGACACACGACTAACTGGCTGAGTGCTGACGGCTGATCGCTGATAGCTAATCTGGAGATTTCATGGGCGTCCGACAGATCATTGTGGCTGAAGAGATGGGGTACTGCTGGGGGGTCCGGCGGGCACTCGACATTATCCAGGAAGCCGGCGACCCGGCTGATCCGGTCGCGACGATCGGCGATGTGATCCACAACCCGCAGGTCGTCGAGCGGTTGCGTAGCCACGGTGTCGATACCTCAGTCAGCATCGCCGACGCGGCCGAGCGTGGCTTTAAGCGCGTCGCGATCACGGCCCACGGGGCCGGACCGCACATGGCCGCCGAGGCCACCCAGCACGGCGTCCAGCTCCTGGACACCACCTGCCCGCTGGTCACCAAGGTCCAGCGAATGGCCAACAAGCTCGCCAAACAGGGCTACACCGTCGTCGTCTACGGCGACTCGTATCACCCCGAGGTCAAGGGCATCATGGCCTGGTCGGGGACGACGCGTATCTTCCCGGCCAAGAAGCTGGCCGACCTGCCGTGGGACGCACCGCGTGGCAGCAAGGAGCCGGGCGCGAAGGCGCCGCCACGCAAGGTGGCCGTTGTCTCGCAGACGACCAAGAACACCGACGAGTTCATGAAGTTCGTCAACGACCTGACGGCGCTCGTCTCGCGCGAGGGCGGCGAGATCCGGATCTGCAACACGATCTGCGAGCCGACCTACGAGCGGCAGAACGCGCTCAAGGCACTCGCCAGCCAGGTCGAGCTGATCCTGGCGATCGGTGGCAAGAAATCGAGCAACACGGCCCGGCTGGCCGAGGTCGGCAACCAGATGGGTGTCCAGAGCTACCATATCCAGAGTGCCGAAGAGATCGACGACACATGGCTTGAGGGCGTCGACAAGGTCGGCATCACAGCCGGCGCATCGACCCCCGACGACGTCATTCAGGCCGTCGTTGATTACCTGACGGAACGCGGGCTGGAGCCACCGGCAGAAGGGCTGCGCAAGGTTGACCTCGAAGCGACCCCAACGTACTGATCGCAAGCTCCGCAACGCACGCGACTCGGTCGCGATGGCGCGTGATGCTGTCCAGCAGGTCGCATCGACTGACCCAACTGGCGTCGATGTTGACCCGGCCAGCCAGCTCTTCTTCGAGTTCGCCGCGCCACTGCTGATGAACGCGCGCAGCCAGGAGGAGTTCGAGACTGCCTCGGCACTGGCCGAGTTCGTCTGGGCTGCGACCCACTTCAGCGCTGCCGAACAGGCACTCCTGCTGGACGACTTCATCACCCAGACCAACGTCCCCGAGCACATGATCCCCTGGCTGCTGGAGGTCTACAGCGAGCTGGCAGCACGCAAGATGGCGCTGGTCGGCGGGTAGCCGCTACTCGAAGATCGCACCAACGCGCATCTCGAATCCCGGCAGAACATCGCCACCATCGAGGGTGTCATCCTCATAGAGCAGGCGGCTGTTCTGGTCAGGCGTGAAGACCTGCATCATCCGTCGCTTCGGAAAGACAACCCAGACCAGCATGACCCCGGCGTCCAGATACTCACGTACCTTCGCCGAGATCCTGTTCGCGCTGTCGTTTGGTGATGCAACCTCGATGACGAGATCAGGAACAAGTTCGAGAACACCACTTCGTTCTCACCGGGTGGCGGAAGTCGGTCGGTGCGAGTGAAGGCAACGTCAGGAACGAGAACAGTACGAGTCTCCCGATTGAGGACAAAGGCCCCATCGGAACTGGTGATGACGCCGAGTTTATGTTCGCGGTTGTAGAGTCCAAGCTCCAGGATCAGCAGGGCGTTGATTGCGCTATGCTCGAACCCCGAACCCGGCATCTCGATCAATTCTCCTTGCACAAGTTCGTATTGGCAGCCGTCATCGGGCAGTTCGAGGAACTCCTCGACCGACATCGTGCGGGCCACGGTCGTCGCCATCGTCGCACCCTCGCTTCAGGTCATCTACGTACCGGAACCAGTTCGAATACCAGTGTACGTCCCGAATGCAATCGGGCAAACGTACGGCGCTCCAACGTGACAGAGCGCCGCAGCTTGCAGGCGAACCCTATTCGGCTGCTTTCGCCTCAAGGTAATTCACCAGCGCCATCACGCCGATGCCGGTCGGGCCTTTCGGCGTGTAGTCGCGGGCGGAGTCGGCCCAGGCCGCTCCGGCGATGTCGAGGTGGACCCAGGGCTTGCCCTCCGCGAACTCGGCAATCAGGAGGGCGGCGGTGATCGCGCCGCCGCCACGGCCACCGGAGTTCTTCATGTCGGCAATGTCGCTCTTGATCTGCTTCTTGAGCGCGTCCCAGAGCGGCATGTGCCAGTAGAGTTCGCCCGCTTCGGTCCCAGCGGCGACGACCCGCTTGGCGAAGTCGTCATCGTTGGAGAAGACAGCCACCGACTCTGCTCCGAGCGCGATCATCTTCGCGCCGGTCAGCGTCGCCAGGTCGATCATCTCGTCGGCCCCCTCGCGGGCGGCGTAGACGAGCGCGTCGGAGAGGACGAGGCGTCCCTCGGCGTCGGTCGAGATGATCTCCATCGTCTTGCCGTTCATGGCGCGGACGACGTCTCCGGGGCGAAACGCTGCCCCGCTCGGCATGTTCTCGGCGCTGGCGACGATGCCGTAGACGGTGTAGGGCAGGTCGAGGGCCGCGATGGCCCGCATCGCGCCGATGACAGCCGCCGAACCGGCCATGTCGGTCTTCATCGTCTCGATCCCGCCGGTCGGCTTGAGGTTCATGCCGCCGGTGTCGAAGGTGATGCCCTTGCCGACGAAGGCGATCGTACCCTTCGACTCGCCGCTGGGCCGGTAGGTCATGTGGAACATCCGTGGCGGGTGAACGCTGCCCTTGCCGACATCGTAGATGGCCGTCGCGCCCATCTCCAGCAGTTGCTGCTCGTCGAACTCGACATACTCGAGTTCGTTCTCCTTCGACATCTCGCGGGCGACTGCCGCCAGCGACTCCGGGTAGATCGTCTGGCCCGGCTCGTTGACGAGGTCACGCGCGAGGTAGACGCCGGCCGCGACCGCGTAACCCGTGTCGAGCCCGCGCCGGGAGGCATCGGTCTCGGAGGTCAGGAACGACCAACGCTCGATTCCCTTCGCGTTCTCGTCCTGGTCTGATTTGTAGAGCTTGAAATCGTAGAGCGCGAGTAGCAGCCCTTCGGCGGCTGCCCGGTAGCGTGCGGTCTCACTCAGTGCGCCGCCGGGCGGTGGGCTGACGACGCTGCTCGCGCCAGCGTCCCTCGCGGCCCGCGCGGCAACGCCGTACGCACGACGAACATCGTCGGCAGTCTGGCTGTCCTCTGGCAGACCCGTTACGACGATGCGTTTGGCCGGCAGCCGCCCAAGCGTCGCGACGACCTGCGTCTTGCCGACGGTGCCCTTGAACCCTGCATCGCGAAGCGCCTCACGCAGGGCGCCATCCAGCGCAGCATCAACCTCAGCCAGTGGTCCCTGCCATGCGGTGTCGCCATCGACTCCGGGCGGCACTGCCAGCACCAGGGCGTCGGCCGAAGCCGTCGTCACACTATCGTCCGAATATCCGATCTGGACCGCTGGCGGCGCACCGCTTGCCCTGTTTGCCATCTTCCCCCCAAGTGCTGAGTGCTGGGTGCGGTGTGCTGAGATGCCGTCATCCCAGGCTCATCGCAACCTGGCCACAATCGATCGTGCGTGATGGGCATTGTACGGCACCCTTACTGACCACTCAGCACTCAGCACTCAGCACAACGGCCGGCGGGGTTATCCCCCACCGGCCGTGTCACGCTTCACGCGTTCGTTCCGCGTCCGTTCTGGTCCGTGATCGTGGTATCAGGCGGCTAATCGTCGGCGGTTGTCGTCGGGATTCGTGTCTCGACGATCTCGACCACGACCTCCGTTGATTCGACCGTCACCTGGATGGGATCGGAGATGACACCGTTCTGGTGGCGTGTCCGTTCCCGCTCCCGTGCGCGCGGCTCAGGTCCCGGCGCCGCGACGCGCCAACTTGGTGCGGCCTTCCAGCAATCCCCCGGCCCCTCAACAGCACGACACTTCGCGACGTCGTCTTCGGAGTGCAATGCGTAGCCCAACGAGCAGCGCATCGGCGCAAGGATTCTGGGATTGTGCAATCGCAGGCGAACCTGCGACAACATCGAGCAACCAAACCGGATCTCTTCACACTCTGGAGTGGATTCGAAGCCGGTGCCCGTCTGGGCGGATTCCATACCGGACGCGGACTCAAAGCGCGAAGGCCGTTCATCACGACTCATCGGCGCATCCATCCGCTGATTCTGGTTCGGATGGCCCCAACAGCTATCCGTCGCTACATGCGACGCCGGTTCGACCCAGCCTTTGCATGTCTACGGCCCACCCCATTCGAGACAGGAAGCGCAACCTGTCTCCGCAAGCCGTTCATCATAGTATAGAACATGACGTGTCTCGACGTAATCCGGAGATGGCGAGACCGTGAATCCGGGGTGTGAGCCGTTGGATTCAGGAGCGGTCCGGACGATATGGAGGGTACATGCACACTCCTGCTGACTCGCGGCGGCGGGTGCTGATCATCGGGGCTGATGGTCTGCGGCCGGACCTGGTTGACCTTGCCGTGATGCCGCACGTCGCGGCGCTGGCGGATGGTGGCGTGCGCTTCAGCGACCATCATGCCGTTTACCCATCGCACACGCGGGTGAACATGAGCGCGCTGGCGTCGGGGACGACGCCGGGGCGGCACGGGATCGTCGCCAACACGATGATCGTGGCGGGCGCGACCGATGACCACATCATCGACACCTCCAACTACCAGCACATCGACGCGCTCGCCGCGTTCTCGAAAGGCGAGGCGCTACACGTTCCGACGCTCGGCGAATTCCTGCCGGATGGCGGCCGGGTGGCCGTCGCTGGAACGGGCAGCGGCGGCTCCAACCTGCTCTGGACCCACAAGAACCGGGGCCGGATCGTCAACACCAACACCGCCTTCGGGATTGCCGACCTCTACGACCTGCGCGAGAAGCTCGGCGAGATCCCTGAGGCGAGCCTGCCGGACACAGCGCGTACCCGATATGCCGCACGGGCCGTGACTGACATCTTCCTCGACGACCCGGACAACCGCGTCATCGTCCTCTGGAACAACGAGCCGGACGCCAGCCTGCATCGCTTCGGCCTCGGGGCGCCGGAGGTGACCGAGGCGATGCGCGGCGTTGACGCTGCCGTCGGCACGATCGTCGCAGCGATGGAGCGGCGTGGCATTCGCGATGCCTTCGACATCTTCTTCATCTCCGACCACGGCCACTCGACCGTCCAGGCCCACAACACGCTCCGCGAGTACCTGGCCATCGCCGCCCGCGACCTGGGCCGCGATCTGCCGCCATTGACGACGGCCAGCGACTACATCTACGCCACCCCCGGCACGACCGAGCCAACCGCAACCGACCTCGCCCCACTGGTCGAGTGGCTCCAGGCACAGGAGTGGTGCGACATCGTCATGGCAGGCCGCGAGGATCTGGAGTCGTTGCCAGGCGTCCTGCTCGCTACGGGCGGTCTGGAATGGCGCACTGACCCCGCGCCGGCCACTGCTGGCCGTCTCCCCACGCTGGACGCGAGATGTCAACGAGCACGGCGTCCCCGGCACGGTCGCCTCGCTGACCACCCAGGCGGCGCTCAAGTCGTCGCACGGCTCGACCTCGCCCTACGACATGCACCCGCTCGCCATCGCCAACGGCCCCAGCTTCCGCGCCGGCCTCGTCTCCAACCTGCCAACCGGCGCGATCGACCTGACTCCAACCGTCCTGACCCTGCTCGGCCTGCCGCTCCCATCGCATCTGGATGGCCGCGTCCTCTGGGAAGGGCTGGCGTCGCCAGAGGGTGAGCCGGGCGAGGTGTCAACGGAGACGTTGACGCCGCAGGTTGCCGCGTCTGGACGCGAGGCCGCGCTGCAACTGGATCGCGTTGGCGGGACGACGTACCTGCATGGGTCGGTGGGTAACGGGTAGGGTTCCGTTCGATCGTTCCTGGGTGTCGCAAACCCCTCCCCAACCGCCACCCAGGGGTACCCGGCCTGCGAGGAGAGGGGCTTTCAGATTCCGAGTCGCAAAAGCCCCTCCCTTTTACGCGGGAGGGGTTGGGGAGGGGTTTGCGACACTCAGGAAGCTAACGAGACACTCGGAATCTATCCCCCGCCACCCGCCGTCACCGGCTTCGCCACCGGTTCCCGCCGATAGCTCTCCGGCGCCAGCCAGGCGAAAGCGGCGCCAGCGATGATGACCATCGCGGCCGTCGCATATAGCGCCGTCTCGGTCGCGAAGACATCAGCCGCGAAGCCGAGCAGCAGCGGGCCAGCCACGTAGCCGAAGTCGGCCAGCATCCTGTACATGCTCATCGCGGGCGCGTTCATCCCCGGTGGGGCCATGTCGGCCGCGTAGGCCGATGGCGCGGCGGCTGCGACGCCGGACGAGATGGCCCACAATGCGCAGGCCGCGATGAACCAGGGGAAGTTCGGCGCCTGGGCGAAGAAGATCAGCGAGACGCCGCTGATGACCGTGCTGAGGACGATCACCCACTTGCGGCCATAGCGGTCAACCATCACACCACTTGGATAGGCCAGCAGCAGCCCCATCAGGCTGATCATCGCCAGCCCCATCCCGATCTGGCCGGATGTCAGACCGATCTTGTTGTCGGCCAGCGTTGGGATCAGGTTGAAGAGCCCGCCGGTCCGGGCGAAGAAGGTGCAGAACGAGACAATTGCGATCAATGAGAAGCCGAGTTGGGCTGTCAGCAGCCGGAGTTGCTGGACGAACGGCAGCCGCGGGGCCGGCACATCGAACGTGCCGTCGGCGCGCCAGCCGCGCGTCTCCGGCATCTTCGTCCAGGCCAGGACGCCGACGACCGCGCCGAGGACACTATAGACCCAGAACGGGGCCGCCAGCGAGATGTGCTGGCCGAGCAGTCCGCCGGGCAGCGGCCCGAAGCCGACCGCGAACATGAAGGTGCCCATGTAGATCGACATCATCCGGCCCCGGTTGGCCGGCTTCGAGATGTCCGCCACGATGATCTGGGTGCCAGTGATAACCATTGCTGCGCCGGCCCCGGCCACGAACCGCCCGCTCAGAAACAGCCAGTAGCTTCCGGCCAGCGCGCAGATCAGGTTGCCGACGACGGTGATCGAGCCGCCAATCGCCAGCGCCTCGCGCCGCCCGAACCGATCGGCCACGTAACCGGTCGGCACATTCATCAGGAAGCGCGCCAACCCATAAATCGCGATCGTCAGACCGATGGCCGTCTTCGAGACACCGAACGACTCGGCGTACAGCGGCAGGATCGGCACGATGCTGCCGAAGCCAAGCTGGTTGACCGCGATCAGGACGCAGACCCAGACCAGCGGACCGTTGTTGGCGTAGAACCCATTGAAGCGGGCGATTGGCCCCCGCCGCCTCCGTCGTCCAGATTGATCACTCACAGGTCCGGTCTCTCCTCACCGATGGCAGCATAGCGCGTGGTGGGGAGAATGGGAACTGTGCGCGTCACACGAATCGACTGTCGACGCGCACGACGCCGCTGTCACGGCCGCAACGTACGCTTGGCCCCAATACCCATCGCCCTGACCATCGATCCGTCCGCGCTCGTCAACTCGCTCATGCACACATGAGCATGATCAACTTGAGTTCACTCGACTCACCCCACCAATGAGCATGAACACCTTGAGCACCTTGAACGCCTTTGGCCAACCCCCGCCGGTTGGCTACCTTGAGCCGCCTTGGCCAATCTCGCCTGACACTTGGCATTTCACGACGATCGCCACACGCCACGCCAACAACTCACGGGTAGGGGCGATCGCCGCAGACGTCGCCCTGCTCGACACCCCTGCGGCCTGACGATCGCTCCTACGCTGAGAGTCTCGTGCCATCCACAACGCGGAACCGGCCTACCTCAACGCTCGAAGGCGCTCACACACCAACGATGAACGCCTTTACCGCCTTTACCCCTTTAAACCTGGCTCTGACTGGCACGATTTTCCGCTCTCAAACCGTTCGAATGATTGAAGACCTGTCGTTCGACGGCGATCTCAGGGCACGCACTCGCCCCACAGCCCGCGTCCCTCATCACGCGCCTCACGCTGCGCAGCGCGCAACTGGTCCTGGTACTTCACATCCGGCGGGAACGTCGATGAGTGCGCGAAACCACCCGCAACCAGCGCCTCGTTGACGAAGATTCGCTCGCCGTCCTCGACGACGTAGACGTAGCGCAGCAGCCGCTCGAAGCGGTCGCGGTTGCTGGTGTCGCGCTCCAGGATGACGCGCTTGCCCTCGACCAGCCGCGCGTTCTCGGCGCTGGCCTCGCGGCCGAAGCACTCGACCGGCGTGTTGGGCTGGACCGACTCGGGCGTGTCAACGCCGATATAACGCAACCGTTCCTCGCGGCCATCGATCTCGACGATGATCGTGTCACCGTCGACGACCCGCACGACGCGGACGCTCTCATCGTCGGAGCCATCGCTACCGGCAGGTGTCGTTGCCGGTGTCGTCTCGACATCGCAGCCGGTCGCCAGCAGCGCGACCAGCGCCATCAGTACCAAAAGTCGCCGTTGCATGCTTCTCCATAGTATTGACACCGCGCATGTCCTGTCCCGGCGGCGTAGGATAGGGGCAGGACAGAATCTGGAGGATACCTGACGTGAGCAGCAGCCCACATCCCGAACACATCCCGTCCGCAGCGCCGGATGTCGAAGTCTTCGATGCCGACGGCAAGCCGGTCCGGCTCTCGCACTACTGGCAGGGTGGGCTGACGGCGCTCGTCTTCATGCGCCATGTCGGCTGTATCTTCTGCCGCGAGCAGGTGCAGGACCTGCGCGACAACGCCGCCGCGCTGGAGGCGGCCGGCCTCTCGGTCGTCGTCCTGACACCCGACCGGCCATCGCGGGCCAGGAAGTTTGTCGAGGAGTACCGCGTCCCATTCCCGACGCTGACCGATCCGGACCGCAACGCCTACCGTGCCTACGGACTGATGGATGGCTCGTTTGGCCAGCTCGTCAACCGGAGGATCTTCACCGAAGGCGTGAAGGCAACCATGAACGGCACCTTCCTGCGCCGGACGACCAGCGCCCCGCGCCAGCTCCCCGGTACGGCGATCGTCGACAGCTCCGGTCGCCTGCGGCACCTGCACCACGCCCGCGACGCCGCTGACCACCTGACCAGCCAGGAACTGATCGAGCTGGCCCGTGGGATGCAGCAACACGTTGCATCGGCGGCGTAACCCACACCATCGCTTCGTGTTTCAATCCGTGCCGGAATGCCCGTTCTCTCCGGTAGGGGCGACGGCCGCAGCCTCGCCCTGCTCCCCACCCGACATCGTCCGCCAGAGGGAAGGGGTATCGTCATCGTGAATGCGTGCGAAGGAAGATCATGAACCTTCCAGTCTGGGTCAATCGAGGACGAACGCTGTCCGTGCTGGCATTGATTGGCGCGCTGTTGCTGACTGCCTGCTCCGGCGCCGACAACAACGACCCGACCGCGACCGCCCCGCCCCCGACTGCGACGGCGACCGCCGAGCCGGCGCCCACCGAAACGGCGACGCCCGAGCCGACCGCCACAGCAACCCCCGAGCCGACCGCGACGGCAACGATGACGGCGACCGCGACCGCCACCCTCGAACCGACCGCGACGCCAACGACCGAGCCAACCGCCTCCCCAACCGTCGCGGCGACCGAGGTTCCGTTGCCGGACGGCGGCGCGGACTTGCGCATCCTTGGCAAGGCGATCCAGCAGGTCGTCGCCGGCGACAGCGAGGGAACCATCCTCTACGCGACGACTGCCGTTGGTATCTCCCGCTCTCGCGATGGTGGGAAGACCTGGACAGCGTCCGGCGACAACCAGGCAGGGGTGATGATCGCCGCCCTCAACAATCCCGAGGTGCTCTATGCCGGCGACTACGGCGTCTGCGCGGCTGGCTCGCCCGGCGTCATGATGACGCGTTCGGTCGATGGCGGCTTCACCTGGGCGGAGTTCGTCAACGGGACCGGAATCCGGCCGCTGCTGGTCGAGGCCGGCCAGCAGTCAACTGTCGTCGGCTCCAATTGCGCGCTGCAGATCTCAACTAACGGCGGCCAGAACTTCGACGCCTACACCGACGCCGGCAACGCCGACATCTACGCCGCCGCCAGCTCCAACCCCGCCGCGCTCGACGATCAGATGGTCGTCCTCGGCGTCGGGGAGGGCGGAACTGGCCGCCTCTTCCGCTACGACCTCAGTGGCGACACCCCCGAGTTCGATGGCGAGATGACCGAGTTCTTCGGCATCGGCGCCGTCGCCTGGTCAGGTGGCCGGATCGTCCTGGCAGCGCCAACCGGCATCGGCATCTCCGATGACGCCGGCGAAACCTGGACCTGGAGCCGGGACGGTCTCGAAGACGTGACCTACTCGGTCAACCCGCTTGAAGAGCCGGTCCCGCCGGACGAGGTCGACCTCTCGCTCGGCTTCACCGTCGCCGCCATCCACCCCGAGAATCCCGACCAGATCTGGGTCGGCGGCCAGCTCGGCGCCTTCTACAGCGACGACGGCGGCCAGACCTGGACCCAGCTCGGCGACAACTCCGCCATCGACTCCCTCGTCGTCTCCACCACCGCCAACCGCGTCTACATCTCGTCGGACGGCGGCACCCGCGCCTGGGCGATCGACGAGTAGGCATCAAGTACATCAGTCAGAGACTGACGCGAGCTGCGCACTATCTGTCCCTTTGGTACGTTCGTACATCTGCCGAGCATCGGACTTACCGTTTACAATTGATACTAATGCGTTCAGTGCACGCAGATTAAGGCATCCTTCAACAATGGCTGACGATCGACGACCGAGAAGGAGAGCGGGATGATCCTGCGAGACCACGGACCGATGGAGACAGAACATCTCGCACAGGAACTCCTGCGGCAGTCCGACGTGTTACGACAGTATTCAGCCCACATCGCGAGACTCGAAGCTCGGGTCGCGGCGGCTGAGCGTCGCTACAACCTCTCGTCAGATCAGATTCATGCAGCTATCGACGCCGGCACGCTCGAAGAAACGCTGGATGTTTGCAACTGGATCCTTGATTATGACTTGCTTGAGCGATCTCGGTTGAATGCCGACAGGGGATAGGCACGGCTGGAACAGCCTCAATGGCTATCTCGACGCACACCACAGTAACATGCGCGATTTCCAGGACCACTTCGTAGTTGTGGATGGGCTTGAGATATCATCATCCGGGCCGGAAGCACTGCAGATAGTAGGCCGTCTCGAGTGTAGAGGCGGCCTGTTTCTTGACGTGCGTAAGACGCTGCAGATGAACCCAGGGAGACAAGTGCGGACGGTTCAGTACTCATATCACGCAGGGATCGCAGGCGAACCCGATCGCACGATCTTTCGGTACGACAACGCTCATCCTCATCCCGGTCACCCCGACGCGCATCACAAACATTGCTTTGATTTCGAGACATGGACCGAGATCAAGCCACCTCAATGGATCGGCTACGCTGCCTGGCCGACCTTGCGAGACGTCATTGAAGAACTCTATGAGTGGTGGAGCGAACATGGCCAGTTTCTCGAACTAACCAATGACACAGATGAACCAGCGACGTAGCAGATCGCTGGTTCGCCTCGTCAGGTACTGTGCGCCTCAACCACCCGCGTCTCCTTGACCAGCACGGCCAGGATCAACGCCGCGCCGAGGCCGACGCCGGCCAGGATGTAGGCGGTGTACTCGAAGCCGAGAGCGTCGGTCAGGCTGCCGACTGCTAATGGTCCGGTCGCCCGGCCGGTGTCGCCGATCAGCCGCCAGAGACCGAGGAACTCGCCGGTCGCGCCGGGTGGGGCGAGGTCGGCGCCGAGCGTCATCATCGTCCCGCTGCCGAGGCCGTTGCCAAGCCCGATCAGCATCGCCGCCCCCATCAGCGTCAGGTAGCTGGTCGTGAACGGGATCAGCACCATCCCCACCCCCATGATTGCGAACGACGGGACGGCCGCGACCTTCCGGCCGAAGTTGTCCATCAGGTAGCCGGCCGGGATGAACAGCATCATGTCGATCGACGACGACGCCGTCTGGATCAGTCCGACCTCGGCCGCGCCAAGCCCCAGTACCGACGCACCGTAGAACGGGATGATCGTCTGCCGGCCGGAGCGGATCAACTGCGCGAAGATGACGGCAACGCTGGCCGCTCCGAGGTCGCGCCAGTTGGTGCGGATCAGGCTGCGGACCAGCCCCCAGCGCACACCCCGTGAAGTATGGACGACGACGCGCGTGTCCTTGACGTAGATGTACGAGGCGATCAACCCGAGCACACCCAGCCCGGACGCGACAATAAACGACGCTTCCAGCCCAATCGTGCTACCGATGATGCCGCCGACGGCCGGCCCGCCGAACATGCCGATCCGGTTGATGCCGCCGAAGACAGAGATGGCGCGTCCACGCTGGCGCGGGTCGATCGATTCCGTAATGAAGGCGTGTCGCGAGAGTCCCCAGAGGGCTGTGCCAATGCCAGAGATGAACCGGAAGGCGATCAGCGTCTCGATGTTCGGCGCAAAGGCGATCATGAACGTGCCGACGACGACCATCGCCGCGCCGAGCAGCATCGTCGGCTTCAGCCCGAGCCGCCCCAGCAGCATCCCGGCCGGGACATCGGCGATCAGCGTCCCGATCCCGGCCGCCGCGATGACGAAGCTGGCCATCGCGAAGGAGACATCGAACTCGAGCGCGAAGAGCGGCAGCGTCGGCAGCAGGATGCCCTCTGCCAGCGACAGGAGCGCGGTCGGCACATAGACGGACAGCAGCAACGCCCGCCTGGCCGCCTGTGTTTTGCGACTATTCTCGCTGTCCATCAGCCCCGGATCTGTGTCTCACCCCGTTTTGGCATGAGGCATGAGAGATGCTGCTCGAGACCAGCGTGCCGTTCCAGTCTCATGCCGCATGCCACATCCCTCGTGCCTGCCCCTCGCCCGCCATCGTAACACGATCTTCCATCGCGAGTATCATGCGCCCGACACGATACGTTCGTCCGTGATATGGAGGATCAGATGGCTTCGATCGAGCTTGAGCACGTCGGTATCCCGGCTCCGGGAGCCGCCTTCGACCAGACCGTCCGTTTCTACGAGCAGATGTTCGGGATGAAGGTTATCCGCGAGGTCAACGCCAACCAGCACATCGCCTTCCTCTCGGACGGCAAGGGTGGCCGGATCGAGGTGCTCGACACCGAAGGCGCGCCGATGGCCAATCCGGCCCACCTGGCCTTCATGGTGCCGTTCCCGGAATTCGAGGAAACCCGCGCCCGGCTGGCCGAGCAGGGCGTCGCCTTCGACCCGATCTTCGTCACCGACACCGGCGACCACCTGGCCTACTTCAACGACCCCGCCGGCAACCGCGCCCAACTCGTCGGCCGCGTCACGCCGCTGGAGTAGCAGGTCAGCTGGTCAGCGACGTGCTGACCCAGCCGATCCCGGTAGGGGCCGCATCCTGTATCGGCCCGCGCCGTGAGGCGCCTTCTCGATATACGGGGGCTAACCGGGACCAAAACGCCTGCACCCGTGTGGGAACCATGCATGTGTCCAGCGGGCGCCTCACGGCGCGGGCCGATACAGGATGCGGCCCCTACCGGGATCGGCGCTCAAGGTGCCCTGATAAAGGTGATCGGTGGACAGCCAGGAGAAATCTATGCCGAATATCCCATTCCAGATCACGGACGAGTTTCGCCAGCGGATCGCTGGCGTCTTTGGTGACGATGGCGTGGCCTGGCTGGGGCGATTGCCGGAAATCGTCGCGGAGTGCGCCAAGCAGTGGAACCTGACCGTCGAGCCGCCGTTTGCGCTCTCCTACAACTACGTCGCGCCCGTGACACGCGCTGATGGTGAGCCCGCCGTCCTGAAGATCCGCTGCCCGCACGAGGAAACTGCCAGCGAGATCGACGCGCTTCTGGCGTTTGCCGGAGAGGGTGTCTGCGCCGTGTTCGAGCACGACAGCGAGCGGTACGCGACGTTGATGGAACGCGTGATCCCTGGTGCACCGCTGACGACGCTCGTCGCCGAAGATGATGAGCGCGCCACCGAAGTGGCGATCGACCTGATGCAGCGGCTCTGGCGGCCCGCGCCGGACAACCACGCGTTCCCGTCCGTCGCTGACTGGGCGCGCGGGCTGGCCCGGCACCGCGAGCAGTTCGACGGCACGCCTGGCCCGCTCCCGGCGCGGCTCTTCGAGGAGGCCGAGGTCGCATTCAGATGGCTGTTGGCGACAACGTCGAACCCGCAGTTGCTCCACGGCGATCTGCACCACGACAACATCCTCTCGGCAACCCGCGAACCGTGGCTCATCATCGACCCGAAGGGCATCGTCGGCGATCCGGGCTACGATCTCGGCGCGTTCCTCTACAACCCGATGCCGGGGCTGCTGGCACTGCCGAACCCTGGCCGTGTCATCGCCCGTCGGGTCGATCAACTCGCCGAAGGACTCGGGATGGAACGCGCCCGTGTCCGCGCCTGGGGCATCGCGCAGGCCGTGCTCTCTGCCTGCTGGTCGATCGAGGGGAACGAGGACTGGCGCCATACGATCACTTGCGGCGAGTACCTGGTGGCACTCCAGTCCTGACAGTGACAACTCGATCTTCCCGGCTGGGCGCCAGGAAACGTGGGCGATCCGGAGTCGTCCATCGCCGGGGAATGATCCGATACGGCATGAACCTGCTTCGAATCCGCAGCGGTAAGATGACCAACTTCAGAACAGAGTACTTGACACAGAACGAATCATACTCTATGATGTGTTCACATTCTCCTGAGAGCCGGCCACGGCTCCGGAGGCATCAAGTGTAGCGGTCGTTCGCGGCTCTTGAAGTTTTCGGAAGGAGGCACTACTAATGCCAAGCCGCACGATGTCGATGTCCCCGTTCGCCGATTTCGCCTACCTCCAGCACCAGCTCGACAGGCTGGCGCAGGATGCGTTCGGCATGCGCTCACAGACGAGCGTTGCGACGCTTCCGGTCGATGTGTTCGACAAGGGCGAGCAGTTGATCGTTCAGGCGTTCGTGCCAGGCCTGCGCGCCGAGCACATCGAAATTCAGGTCGAGGAGAACACCGTCACGATCAGCGGCGAGTTCCCGTATCTGTACGATGTCGAAGAAGCGCGTGGCTACACCTGGTACGCGCGCGAGTTGCGCGGCGGGCGGTTCGGGCGCAGCATCAACCTGCCGTACAAGGTCGACTGGGACAACACCAGCGCCACCGTCGCCGACGGTATTCTGACGCTGACGTTCCCGAAGGCGCTGGAGGCCAAGCCGCGCCGAATCGAGATCCGCGAGGCGTCGAGCATGAGCGTCACACCGGAACTGTCTGCGTCGTCAGGCAGCACCGAGTAATCCCACACTCACTCACCTTCTCCTTCTCCCTCATCGATGCCGGGGCCGTCCAATCAGCGGCCCCGTCTCGTTCTGTCCCATGCAGCCCCGTCTGGTACGCTACAGGGAGCATGAACGCGCACGGACCAGCCCACCAGTACAACGCCAGTCCACTTGAGCCGGCTGAGGAAGAGCGGCGTCGCTTCTGGATGCGTCCGGGAGCCGTCGTTATCGTGCTCGGGTTGCTGCTGGTCGGCATCATCGCGATCGGTGTTTTTGCCAACGCCAGCAGCGAGCCGGGCGTCGAGGCGGTCACGATCGCCGATCTGCGCGCCGACCCGGACGGCTGGGACAATCGTCGGGTAACGCTGGTTGGCAGCGTTGAGAGTGTCCGCGAGTTGCCGATCTTGAGCCAGTACGCGATCTACACCGTCCGCGACGAGACCGGCTCAATGCTGGCGCTGACCCGGAACGGCGCCCCGCCGGATGTCGAGGATCAGCGCCTCCAGATCGAGGCTGTCTTTCACTCCAAGGTGCGGCTGGACGACGAGTTGAACGACATCGTCGCCGACCAGTTCGGCCCGTTGGCTGGCGCCGCCGTCAGTGCCCTGTTGCCTGGCGTCCCGCTCGATGTCGTCTACCTCGGCCACGACAGCTATGAGGTCGTTGAGTGACGGACATCCGGCTCCGGCGTGTCTCGCACGTCGTCTGCCGGCTGATGTTCGTCTGTGTCGCGTTCGGCCTGGCGGTTGCGCCAGCCACTGCCTCGGCGCATGTGCGCTGGTTCATCGACGAAGAGCACTATCCGCCACGTTGGGAGCGATTCTTCGGGCTGAGCACGGTGCTGGTCGTCGTTGTCAGCCTGGCGTTGCTCGGTGCGCTGTTACTGTTGCGTCGGCTGGTTGGCAGCCAGCATTTCCCGAATCCTCCATTCCTGGCCTATATGGAACCGAGCGCGACGACGCTGCTGGCCGTTCACACTGGTATCAGCCTGGTCTTCTTCGCTTCCCAGATCGATCTCTTCGTCCATAGCCTGCAGCTCGACAAGGACATGCTGGGCTGGCTGCTGGTGACGCTCCAGATCGTCGTTGCCTTCACGCTCATCACCGGGCTGTTCGACCGGGCCGGGGCGCTATTGCTGGCTGTGGTCTGGCTGCTGGGGCTGCTTGCGTTCGCGCCGTGGCGGATGATTGACCAGTTCCTCTATGTCGGGATCGGGATCACGCTGCTCGTCCTGGGCCGGACGATCCCGCCGGCGGCGATCGCGCGCCGTCTGCTGCCGCTCGGTGAGTACGAGCAGCAGGCGATTTCAGCGTTGCGGATTCTGGCCGGGATCTCGTTCGTGTCAGTTGCGTTCACCGAAAAGCTGCTGGTGCCGGAAGCGGGGGTCGCATTCCTGGCCGAGTATCCGAACTTCAACATCATGCAGGAGTTCCTGGGCTGGGACTGGTGGACGGACTATCGCTTCACGATCGCGGCCGGCGTCGTTGAAGCGGCGGCGGGCATTCTGCTGCTATCCGGCATCATGACGCGGGTTGTCATCCTGACGCTCCTGGTTCCGTTCAACCTGACGGTTGCCTTCCTGCCGCCGATCGAGTTGCTTGGACACCTGCCGATCTTCGGCATCATGTACGTCCTGCTGCTCTACGGTTCCGGCGCCAAGCCACACGCTCGTGAGGATCTGCTCGAACCCGCCCTGACGGGAGAGATGTCCGAGCGGGCGGACCGTCTCCGGGCCAGTGACAGCGAATCGCCGGGCGAAGTCCGCCCGGCGAGTACCTGATCCTGTCCAATCTCCGTCGCGTCGTTACGCGACATCATCTCCAACGTCAGCCAGCATCTTGAACTCGGGCTGGTCGAGGCTGAGATGGACTTCATTGCCCTCGACGCGGTTGATAACGTCAGCCGGTAGCCGCTTCGAGTTGCGGCCAAGCAGGCCGTACTTGACGGTGAAGTGGCTGATATGCCCGTCGGCGTTCAAGTCGATCTCATCGACTGAGCCGAGGTTCTTGCCGGCCGCGCCGACGACCTTCATGCCCTGCTCGAGGTGGACCTGCGGCCCACTATCGCGAGTTGGGTCGGAATCCGGTCCAGCGACGATCGCGTCGGTCGCGGAACTGGTGGCTGTCTCGCTCTTGGTGATCATCCCGCGCGGCACTTCACCGAGCAGCATTCCGCTCTCGTCAACGACGGGCAGGTGGTCGAGGTCGACATCGACGCCGCTCAGGTACGAGCGTACCTCGTCAACCGACATCCCGGCACTCAGGACTGGGAACTCGGTCTGCATGACATCGCGGACAAGTTCGCTGCCTTCGTGCCTGGCCAGCCCACGCCACTGGATGACCCCAACCGGCCGGTTGCCGTCGACGACAATCAACGAGCGCGACGTCTGCGACTCCATCCGCCGCTTCGCGACCATGACGGTGTCATCCGGGGTAATCGTTTCGATACTTGGAGTAAGCATGTCGCCGATTGACGCTGAAGTAATGTTCTCCATGCCTCGTGTCCTTTCCCGCCAATCCTGGCCGGACTCGATGACATCTCCGGCAGGTGGCTTCTCGACCCGCATGTACTCGCGGTCATGCGGCCGGGAGTAACGACGCAAGCGATGTGCCATTGACGAGGGAATAGGGAGTCAGGGATTAGGGAACAGGAGTTGGGAAACGGTGGGCCAGCTCCTATTCCCTCGTGAAGGCGATTGGGTCGTTGACTTTCTGGCGGAAGTAGGAGCGAAGTTCGGCTTCTTTGGCGATGCGGGCTTCTTCGCCGGCAAGCTTGGCGCGTTCCCAGCGTTCCTTGAGGGTTTCCTTTGGCTGCTGCGTGTCCGCGAAGCCGACTGGCTCGACGACCTCACGCTCCATGACCTTGGAGATGACATAGCCGACACCGGCGCCGAGCAGCGAGCCGACAAACACTTTCGTCGGGTTATTCACGTCGCCTCCTCAGTCGTGAGTGCGGGTCAGTCCCGCGTGCTGTTGCGTAGCAGGGCGAAGAGTAGCACCAGACACGTCGCAAGCGCGCCGATCAGGATTCCCGCTGTCCGGCCGGTGATCAGTGGCTGAACGTCACCATCGGTCGAGCCGGAGAAGATCGCGATCCGGGAGTTCTCGATTGTGGCCTTGCCGCTCGACAGAAAGAGCGCCGAGCTGTGTGAGAGCCGCGCCTCTTCGGCGACAACCTGGACGGCGCTCGACTTCAGCAGGACCGCCTGGTCTGCCGAGAGTGCGACGACACCGGATTGGTCCATCTGGACCGACTTCGCGTCGATCGAACGCGATCCGGAGCGTTCCATCGTGACCCGGTCGGCGGTGATGCCCTCCGAACCGGACTGGGTCATCAGGACTGTCGTCGCGGTTACGGCGCTCAGGTTCGCGCCGGTCGCTTCGGTCGCCGGAACCTGCTCCCGAGAGCCGGGGCGCTTGAAGATGGTCTGCCGGATGGTCCCACTGAGCGAGCCACGGCTGGACGCTTCGGGTGTGGTTGTCTGGGATGGCTCGCTAGCGTGAACTCGCTCGGCAACGAACTGGTCGTCTCCGGTCGTGCCGGTCTGGCCGGGTGCGTTCTGCTGAAGGTCTTTCTCGTCGCTCATCATCACCCCAGCGCCAACGTCGCGGCGTTCATATCCCGGAAACCACAATGCGGTAGCCCACGCCAGTGGACCACCGCATCTTACGGACCGTGGCGATGTCCGTCAACGAGGATGCTGGTTTTTAGCCATCATAGCTGCGACTGATGTATGTGGTTGGTGATCCAACGTCGATATCGGCGTCGATGTCTGCGTCACCGTCATCACCGAGGAACAAGAAGTAAACGGCGAGGAATGCGAGGATAACCAGGATCACAATCGCAACGATGGCCACGGCATTGACGCCGCTTCCTCCGCCGTCGCCACTGGGATCGACATTCACCTGCGACACGAAATACACCTCCTGCTGATCGGCTGCACCGGACCAGCTCCACTCGGACGCTGTCGGAGGGCAGCCTGTCATAGCAATCAGAGAGGCAAGCGCCGTGCCACGTAAAGCGCGACATAACTGTCGTTAGCGAGGCATCCTGCGTGCATGACGCGCGAACGGCGTCTATGCATGGCGCGGTATCCTTGCCACAACAACTGACGAGGCACTATTAACAGCATCGGCCCGTGACGTGCCGTGAAGGAGGAACTCAATACTATGGCCCGACCGCGAATGAGGGCTATTCCACTGGGTGGAATTGGCGAAGTCGGTAAGAACATGATGATCGTCGAATACCGCGGCGATATGGTCATGATCGACTCCGGCACCAAGTTCCCAGAAGAAGAGATGCGTGGGATCGATCTGATCATCCCCGACATCACCTATGTGATCGAGAATATCCAGCGCTTCAGGGCCATCCTGATCACGCATGGCCACGAGGACCACATCGGCTCGCTTCCATACGTCCTGCCGCAACTCGAACGGATTGCGCCGATCCCGATCTACGGATCGCCGCTGGCGCTGGCTTTCGCCCGCTCCCGCCTCGACGAGGCCCGGAACGCGCACCTGGCCGACTTCATGCCGATTGAGCCGGGGATCAAGTACAACGTCGGCCAGCACATGGAGGTCGAGTTCATCCCGGTAACACACTCGATCCCCGGCTCGATGGCGATCACGATCAAGACGCCGGTCGGGCGCATCATCCACACTGGCGACTTCAAGTTCGACCCGACCCCGCCACTCGGCCCACGCGACCGACGAGAAGCGCCTGCGCGAGCTCGGCGACGAGGGCGTTCTCGCCCTCTTCTCCGACACGGTCCGGATCGAACGCAAGGAGGCGACGCCGAGTGAGTCGACCGTCTCGGCGACGCTCGATCGGGTCATCGGCGGCGCGAAGGGGCGGGTCATCCTGACCTCGTTCGCGTCGAACATCCTGCGGCTGGAGCAGGCGATCCAGGTCGGCGCCCGGCATGGCCGCAAGATCGGCGTCGTTGGCCGCAGCATGGAGCAGTCGGTCAAGGTCGCGATCGACCTCGGCTACATCCAGCCGCCGGTCGGCTCAATGCTGCCCACCGACGAGGTCATCAAGCTGCCGAAGGACCAGATCCTGATCCTGACGACCGGCTCGCAGGGTGAGGCGTCAGCGGCGCTGGCGCGGATGGCCAGCGGCGACCACCCGCTACTGCGCATCCAGGAGGGCGACACCGTCATCCTCTCGGCGACACCGGTTCCGGGCAACGAGGAGACGGTCGCCCAGACGATCGACAACCTCTTCAAGCGTGGCGCGAACGTTTGCTACTCCGCGATTGAGCCGAGCATCCACGTCTCCGGTCACGGCGGCGGCGACGAGCTCCGGCAGATGATCGACCTCGTCCGTCCCACCTTCAGCATCCCGATCCACGGCGAGCACCGCCACCTGCACCTGTACCGGCAACTGGCGATCGATAGCGGCATCCCACCCGAGAACGCGATGATCCCGGAGTCCGGTATCCCGATCTCCTTCTCGCGGGGAGACATGCGCAAGGAGCCGGCGGTTGCCTACGGCGCCGTCCTCGTCGACGGCCTCGGCACCGATCGGTACCGCAACGTCGTCCTGCGTCATCGCGACCAGCTCGCCAACACGCAGGTCATCATCGCGACCGTCGTCGTTGATCTGGAGCGCGGCATCCTGATCGCAGGCCCGGAACTGACCGGCAAGGGCTTTGACGATGAGGACAGCCGCGACCTGATCACCGCCGCCGAACGTGAGCTGAAGAACTACCTGGAACGCCAGCTGCGCAAGGGTGGCATGTCCTACGGCTACCTCGTCTCACGCGTCAAGGACACTGTCGCGCGCTACATCTTCCAGAAGGCTAAGCTGCGCCCGATGATCCTGCCGGTCGTGACGGAGTTGTAATCATCAGTTCGCGGAAACAAGTGGGGGCCGGTCTTCGTACCGGCCTTGCTGTCTCCGCGTTCAATTCGGCCTGTCTTGACCTTCCATGCGGCCCCTGATTCAATTCATGTCAACAATCGAACGCTCCGGGGGAGCGACGGGGGCTTGGGGAGCCAGGCTGAGAGGGTGACCGATCCGTCACCGACCGTTGGACCTGACCTGGGTAATGCCAGCGTAGGAATGTCTGCACTCACGCATCGCGCGTGACGACTTCGGGCAGGACGAGCGCTGGGAGCTGTTGACGAGCCGGCGCTTTTTTGTTGGCCGGACAACCCTCCCAGCCAGAATCCGGCCCTGAGAGCGCAGACAGCGGTAGCGATGCCGCCAGCGACCTCTCGACCCGCGCCGCTCCAGATGAGATCTGGGACGATGGCAACCGCATTCTCTTCGGCACATTCGAACGGCGCAGGTCGCGATTCGCGGCGTCTCGATGACGTTCGACGAGGTCGAGGCCGTCCGCGATGTCAACCTGGAGGTTGGCCGTGGTGAATTGGTCGCGCTGGTCGGTCCGTCCGGCTGCGGTAAGAGCACGCTGCTGGCTGCCATCGCTGGACTGCTGGAGCCAGACGAGGGCGAGATCTGGCTGGATGGCGCGCCGGCCCCGAACCGGCTCGGCCGGGTGGCGCTGATGCCGCAGCGGGATGCGCTCCTGCCGTGGCGGTCAGTCCTCGACAACGCCATCATCGGCCTTGAGGTGGCCGGCATCGACAAACGCGAGGCGCGCGAGCGGGCGCGGGCGCTGCTTCCGCGCTTCGGGCTGGCCGGCTTCGGTGATCACTACCCGGCTGCCCTCTCCGGCGGGATGCGCCAGCGGGCGGCGTTCCTGCGGACTGTCCTTGCCGAGCGCGAGGTGTTGCTGCTTGACGAGCCGTTCGGGGCGCTGGATGCCCTGACCCGTCGCTCGATGCAGGAGTGGCTGCTCGATCTCTGGGACGAGCTTGGCCGCTCGATCCTGCTGGTGACGCACGATGTCGAGGAGGCGCTGCTGCTGGCCGACCGGGTGGCGGTCATGACGGCCCGGCCAGGGAGGATCAAGCTCGTCGAGCCGGTCCACCTGCCGAGGCCACGAACGCCGGCGATGATCAGCGATCCGGAGTTCGTTGCCCAGAAGGCGGCGCTGCTGGAGACGCTGCATGACGAGGTCGCGCTGGTCGGGAGCCTGCCATGACCGGTCTGACCCGCCGCCGCGCCCTGCCGGACACCGACCGCCAACGCGAGCGGCCAGCCACACCGCGCCGCCGGCCGGAGTGGGGCGTCGTTCTCGGTTGGCTCGTGCCGCTACTGGTACTGGCGCTCGGGCTGCTTGCCTGGGAAGTGATTGTTCGGCTGCGCGACACGCCGACCTGGTTCATCCCGAAGCCGACCGAGATCGCGCGCGAGATGGTCGAGTCGCGGGCGTTGATCTGGCGGCACACCTGGACGACGTTGCAGGAGATGTTGCTTGGGCTGGCGCTGGCGTTCGTCCTTGGCGTCCTGCTGGCGGTGTTGATCGCGTCGTCGCGGCTGGTCGAGCGGGCTGTCTACCCGGCCCTCGTCGCCAGCCAGGCGGTGCCGATCATTGCCCTCGCGCCGATCCTGCTGATCTGGTTCGGGTATGGGATGACGCCGAAGGTGATCGTCGTCGTCCTGACCTGCTTCTTCCCGATCGTTGTCAGCATGGTCGATGGCTCTGCGTGCCGCCGATGCTGACGCGCTCGCGTTGTTGCGAAGCATGGGCGCCAGCCGCTGGCAGATGATGCGTATTGTCCGCGTCCCAGCCGCGCTGCCGGCGTTGTTCTCCGGCACACGCATCGCGGCCGCCTGGTGCGTCATCGGCGCGCTGGTAGGCGAGTGGGTCGGCGCGTCGAGTGGCCTGGGCTACCTGATGACCCGCTCGGCCTCGCAGTTCCAGACCCCGCGCCTCTTCGCGGCCGTCTTCGTCGCGGCGGCGCTCGGGATCGCGTTGTTCGCACTCGTTGCGCTGGCTGAACGGGTCGCGCTGCCGTGGCGGCGGGTGGATCGGCGGGGTGGGTGACACCCACGCACTTCAAGGAGTAATGAGGAGATGAGAGACATGAAACGAACCAACGGACCATTTCGGATCATCGCGCTGCTACTCACCGCCATCCTGCTGATGTCGCTCGTCGCGGCCTGTGGCGACGACGATGACGACGAGCCGACGGCGACGGCGGCTACCGGCACTGACTCCCCGGCGACGGTAGCTGCCAGCCCGACAGCGGGGACCGACTCCAGCCCGACGACAGCCGCCAGCGGCGACATGACCGAGATTTCGCTGGCCCTGGATTGGTACCCGTGGGGCAACCATACCGGTATCTTCATGGCGTTGGAGAACGGCTACTTCGAGGAAGAGGGGCTGGACGTCGAGGTCAACGTTCCGGCTGATCCCACGACGGCGCTCCAGCTTGTCGCGACCGGCGACGACGACTTCACGATCTCGTATCAGGCCGATGTGCTCTATGCCCGCTCGCAGGGGTTGGAGATTCAGTCGGTCGCCGCGCTCGTCCAGCATCCGTTGAACACGATCATGGCGCTTGAATCGTCCGGGATCACTGAGCCGGCCGACTTGGAGGGCACGACAATCGGCGTCACCGGCGTCCCGAGCGACGAGGCGATGCTGGGTGCGATCCTTGAGGATGCCGGGCTGTCGCTCGACGATGTCGAGATCGTCAATGTCGGGTTCGACCTGATGCCGTCGCTGCTGGGTGGCAGCGTCGACGCCATCATCGGCGGCTACTTCGTGCACGAGTCGATCCTGGCCGAGCAGCAGGGAGAGCCGGTTGTCGCGATGAATGTCCAGGACCACGGCGTGCCGGATTACTACGAGCTGTTGCTGGTGACTGGCGATGCCTTCGTCGACGAGAACCCTGATGCGGTCGAAGGATTCATCCGCGCACTCCAGCGCGGCTACGAGGCAGCCGCTGCCGATCCCGATGCGGCTGTCGACGCGCTGATGGCGGCCTACCCGGAGACGGCCGAGGAGGTCGAGCGCGAAGGCATCGGCCTGATCGTCCCGCTCTGGACCGACGACGGCGCCGTCGCCTGGGGTACCCAGACTGAGGAGCGCTGGCAGACCTACCACGACTGGCTGCGCGAGACTGGCCTGCTCGAAGAGGATGTCGATGTGAACGAGGCGTTCACGAACGAGTTTGTCGAGCGTGCCGACGGGCAATAATGCCTTCGACCGTTTCGAGTACGACTCGGCGTCGATGTGCGTAGCGACGAACTGGTGAATCCGGTCGCTACGCACGTGGGATGGCGCGAGCGACGCCTATCAGCATCCCACGGAACACCAGCTGGTGGATGGGATAGAGCAGGTACCAGTAGGCCCGGCCGAGTAATCCCACCGGGTCATAGATGGCAGTCTGCCGGATCAGCGTTCCACCTTCGATAGGCTCAACCTCGAACTGCAACCAGGCTCGACCCGGCACTTTCATTTCAGCCGCAAGGCGCAGCAGATGGTCGTGCTCGTACGCTTCAACGCGCCAGAAGTCGATCGTATCGCCGGGAAAAACGACCTCTGGATTGAGGCGTCCGCGTCGTAAACCGGCGCCGCCCATGGCCAGGTCCAGAAGTCCCCGTAGCCGCCAGAGCTGATTGCCGTAGTACCAGCCACTACGTCCGCCGATCCGCCGGATCGGCGTAAAGGCCTGGGCTGCCGTCGCGCGTACGCGGATGGCGCGTGAGTCAACGATGCGCGGTCCGAATGTGACACCACCGTAGCTCGCCGGCTGACCTTGCATCGAGAGCGCGTCGTTCCAGCGCGTGGTTGCGAACTCGCGGTCCTCGTTCACGAGCGCACGCTGGATCGTGGACACCATCCCGCGTGGCCGGATCGGGAAATCATCCAGGGCGCGGGTATCCTGGACGACACTCTCGTTGCGCAGGCTGTCGACCAGCTTGCGCCCGACCCGCGCGTAGACCGGTGTGACGAGACCCAGCCACAGGCTGGAGATGCGCGGGGAGAGCATCGGCACCGGCACGATCCAGCGGCGTAGACCGCGCTGACGCGCGTACTCGATCATCAGGTCTTCATATGACACCTGGTCAGCACCGCCTATCTCGTAGACGACACTGTCATCGAGGTCGATCTCGGCGGCCGCTTCCAGATAGGCCAGGACATCTTCAACAGCGATCGGCTGGGTCCGGGTCCGTACCCAGCGTGGTGTCGTCATCACCGGCAGCTTCTCCGCCAGTGACCGGAAGAGCTCGTACGACAGGCTCCCTGAGCCAATGATGACCGATGCGCGGAATTCGATCGTCGGCACACCCGATTCCCGCAGCACGCGCCCGACCGCCTGCCGGCTTGCCAGATGTGGCGACAGGGCGTCGCCGTGCGCCAGGCCACCAAGGTAGATGATCCGCTCAACGCCGGCGGTCAGGGCCGCTCGCGCGAAGTGTTCCGCGGACTGCCGTTCTTCGCGTTCGAAGTCCTTTCCAGACCCCATCGAGTGCGCGAGGTAATAGGCGACCGCAATGCCGTCCAGCGCGGCCGGCAACGTCTCAGGATCCAGCAGGTCGCCACGGACGACCTCGGTCGTGTCGGTCACGCGTGCACGCAGGTACTCCGGTCGCCGGGCCAGACAGCGGACTGCCAGACGACGATCCTCGAATCTGCGCAACAAGCGCCCGCCGATGTAGCCGGTTGCGCCGACAATCAGGATTCGCGGTGGGCGTTCTGCATTCTCCATCTCCGAATGATGGCACAACCTGCAGACCACTGCGCGATGATCGGGTGCGGAAGTGGGCCGGGACCCTGGTGGCGGCTGAGACAGCCGAGCGCCCCGGAGCATGGGTGATACGATATCGCGACCGATCGTTCGGCTCGGACTGTAGCGGAGGGCGGGACGCTGTGACATCGGTGTGCCGGCTACGCATTGAAATGCTCGGTGGGTTCCGGGTCGTCGTTGATGGTCGGGTGGTGTCGGACGCTGCCTGGAAGTTGTCACGCGTCCGCTCGCTGCTCAAGCTGTTGTCGCTCGCGCCCGCCCCGGACCATCAGTTGCACCGCGAATGGGTAATGGACATGCTCTGGCCGGCGCTCGAACCGGCAGCGGCTGCGAACAATCTCCACAAAGTCGTACATCTGGCGCGGCGCGGGTTGGCCGAGGTGGGTGGCGCAGAGGCAGCGTCCTGGCTGCGGGTCGCGAATGGCACCGTCGCGCTTTACCCACCCGACGGGTTGATGACAGATGTCGGCATCTTCGAAGCAGGCGCCGCCCGCGCTCGGCGATCTCCATCACGCGTGGCACTCGAATCTGCCATCGCGAGCTATGCCGGGGACCTGTTGCCAGACGACCTGTACGCCGATTGGGTTGCCAACCGCCGGCACCTGCTGCGCGAGACGTGGCTGACACTGCTGGCTGAGCTGGCTCAGGTTCATCTCGATTCGGGTGATCTGGCAGTTGGGATCGCGACGTTGGAGCGACTGGTCGCGTCCGACCCGCTGCGTGAGGCGGCCCAACGGTCCCTGATGCGTGCGTATGTCGCGACTGGAGAGCCGGGACGTGCGCAGCGTTGCTACGAGCGCTTTCGCGCCGTGTTGCTCCGCGACCTGGGTTCCTCTCCCGACCCTGAGACGACAGATGTCTACACTCACCTGCTGCATGCCGGTGAGCGCGCCGGTCTGGTGTCTTCTCAGCAGACCCCGCAGCCGCTCGGCAACCTTGCCCACGACATCACCAGCCTGCTCGGCCGCGAGGCTGATCTGGCCGATCTGCGCCAACTGCTTGGATCGGCACGCCTGACCACGCTGGTTGGTCCGGGTGGGGTCGGCAAGACGCGGCTCGCGCGTGAGGTGGCACGTGACGAGAATCCGACAGGTGGGTGCTGGTTCGTCGATCTCGCCTCGGTCGCGGATGGAACGCGGGTTCCACGCGCGATCGCCAGCACGATGCGGCTTCAGCACGATCCAGCGCGTGACGATGTCGATGTCATCGCCAACTCAATCGCCGCCGAGCCGATTCTGCTGATCCTCGACAACTGCGAACACGTGATCGACGACTGCGCGGCCACGGTCGACCGATTGCTGCGTGCCTGTCCCGGCGCTGCTGGTGCTGGCGACCAGCCGGGAGCCACTGGGC
The DNA here is from genome assembly GCA_963763325.1 of uncultured Chloroflexia bacterium. Lineage (GTDB taxonomy): Bacteria > Chloroflexota > Chloroflexia > Thermomicrobiales > CFX8 > JBBECJ01. The sequence continues at coordinate 135,919 of CAVXOL010000001.1, read as the reverse complement.
GTCGCCGGTGAGGTGACCCGCCCGGTCGCACCGCTCGCGATACCGGCAGTGTGCTGGCGGCATCGCCGAAGACGATCTACGGCTCGTGCCATCAGTCGCGCTCTTTCTCGAACGGGCACGGGCGGCACTGCCGAGTTTTCACCTCACACCCGATACTGCGCCGGCCGTCGTGACGATCTGCAGGATGCTCGAAGGTCTACCGCTGGCAATCGAGCTTGCGGCGGTTCGCCTGCGGACGATGCGCGTTGACCAGATCGCGGCCCAACTCGGCAACGCGCTGGAACTACTGACGAGCGGGCCGCGTACCGCCCACCCACGGCAACGCTCGCTGCGGGCCGCGCTCGACTGGAGCTACCGGCTGCTGGATGACGATGAGCGCGCGATGCTGCGTGCCGTAGCGATCTTCTCCGGTAGCTGGAGTGTCGCCGCTGCGGATGCGGTTGAAGACCGGTCAGAAGGACGATCGAAGTTCGACGTGCTCTCGTCACTGGCCGAGAAATCGTTGATCGTTCCGACTGGATCAGTGGCAGAAGTGCGCTACCGTATGCTCGAACCGATCCGGCAGTGGGCACTCCACCTCCTGGTCGAGACTGGTGAGCGTGACACGGTTCAGCATCGCCTGCGTGCGTGGTACGTGGCGCAGGTCACAGAACGTGCCGAGCCGTTCCTCTGGCAGGGTGGCCGGCTCGACTGGATCGGCGACGAACTGGGCAACCTGCGCGTCGCGCTGGAATCGGCGGCCGGCAGTCGACAGACTATTGGCGATGGCGTCCGGCTGGCGCATGCGATCTACAGCTTCAGCGAGGAGCGAGGTTGGCTCGAATTCGGGCTGAACGATGAAGCACGCGGCTGGCTGAATCGGCTGCTGGGTGATCCGGACGCCGACCAGGTTCCGGACCACGTGCTGGCTGCCGCGCTGTTCGATGCCGCCGTCCTCGCCTGGCGTGCCGCCGACTTCGAGCGCGCGAGTTGCTGGATCGAACGCCTGCTGGCTCTCGCACCAGACGACCCGATCTGCCGGGCGCAGTACTGCCTCGGACGCGGCACGATCGCGCGAGACAGTGGAGATTGTCCCGCCGCGCTCGGCTGGCTGCGGGATGGCGCGGCGCACGCACGCTCGGTTGGCGACAAGCGCTACCTGGGCCACAACCTCGTCGCGCTCGGCATCGCGCTCGGGCGGATGGGGCATCACGGGGAAGCAGTCGCAACACTACATAACGCATTGGAGGTGACGCTCCGCACGCGTGTCTCGACGTTCATTGCCCAGCCACTGGTGGAACTGGCAGCTGTCGAATACGAACGCGGGAATCGTGATCTCGCACGCAGTCTGGCCGGGGATGCGTTGGCGCGTTACCGTCGTGGTCGCTGGAACTGGGGCATCGCCCGCGCGTCGAGCGTTACGGCGCGGCTGGCATTGCACGATGGACAACTGGCGAGCGCAACCACGCTGTGGCAGGAAGCCATCGACCGGTTTCGCGCTGCTGGGGAACGCAGACAGCTGCCAGATTGTCTCGACGGACTGGCCGAGGTCTGCCGGCGAGAGGGGCGGGATCAGCGCGCCAGTGAATTGTCCGCCGCTGCTACCTCGCTCCGCAACACGTACGCCCTGCCATCGCCGGACACAAGCGTCACGCCTCCAGTTGTTCAGATCGGAGCCTATCGTTCGTTGCCCGGCGGAGCCTGGTCGCTCGACGAGATCGCGATGCTGGTCCACGAACCGTAGGACACGAATCGCTTGACGCTCTCCAGATGAAGGATTTCTGAAGGTTCACCTGCGACGATCGCGGCATCCAAGCCGGGAGCTGTGGTGCTTGAGAGTGCGCGGGGAACAGGATGACACGACAGGTTGACGGGCGACGAACATTCAGCAGGCGGGCCGTGCTACGGTCACTGGCAGCTGCCGCGCTGCTGGCCGCCTGCGGAGGCGGCGACAGCGACGACTCGACTCCAACGGTTGCCAGCCCGACTGAGACCTCGGAACCGGACGACTCGACTGCGACGGTTGTACCAACCTCAACCGTGACGAGAACCGCTTCTCCAACCAGCACCAGCCAGACGACGCGGACAGCATCACCAACGATGACGCCGACAGCAGGCCCAGCACTCGACATCCCACGACTTGTCCACTACCGGGGCGATGCGCGTCGAACCGGCGTCATTGACGCAGATCCGATCGCTCGGGGGCCGGTTGTCCGCTGGCAGCGGCAGCTCGGCCACGCAGCGCATGGCTCGCCGGTCCTGGCGGGTGAACTGCTGCTGGTGCCAACGACCGACGGCCATCTTGACGGACTGCTGGCGACGAGTGGCGAGGTGCTGTGGTCGCATCGCTCGTCCGGTGGGCTGTTCTCCTCTCCGGCGGTCGCGAACGGGCTCGTCTATGCCGGCACCGAGTCGGACGGGCTGATCGCGCTGGACGCGACGACTGGTGAGCGTCGTCTGGCGGTTCCAACAGGTGGGATCGTCTACACCGCGCCACTTGTCGCGGACGGCGTCGTCTTCTTCGCAAGCGCCGATGGCAGGCAGTACGCCGTCGATGCCGGGACCAGGGAGACCGATCTGGGAGATTGAGATCCCGGAGAATGCCATCTGGCAGCCCGCGCTGGATGACTCGCTGTTCGTGCCGGTCGGTACGTTGCTGCTGGCGCTCGATCCGGCCAGTGGCGCGGAACGCTGGCGGCTGGAGCGGTCTACCCAGTTCGGCGCGCTGGCCGTCTCGGACGGTGTGGTTTACGTCGGAGTCAACGACGGCGGATTGCAGGCGCTGGACGCGGCCACCGGCGTACATGATCTGGGATGACGGAGATCACCGCCGGGGACTGGTCGGCGCCGGCCATCGCCGCTGATCTGGTCGTCGCCGGGACGACCGACAACGCGATGCTCGCCTTCGACCGATCGACTGGCCAGCAGCGTTGGTCGTTTGCGCTCGACGACACCGGCTTCACCGATCCCGTCATCACCGGTGATCTGGTGCTGGCCAGCGAGGGGAACCACCTCAATCAGGAAGGCAAGCGCAAGCTGCGCGCGATCGGGCTTGACAGTGGCAGCGAGCGCTGGAGCTTCACTGCCTCCGGTCGCCTGCTGGTTTCACCGGCTGCCGGTGATGGCACGGTCTACATCATCACCGTCCCCGGCATGCTCTACGCGCTTGGCGAGGATCGGTCAGCTGTCAGCATTACTAACTATCGCGGTGACCTCGGGCGTAGAGGGGTGACGAGCGACCCTCCAATCGGATCACCGCCAACCGTGCGCTGGCAACGCAGCTTTGGCCAGGATGCTGACGCGCCGATCGTCGCCGATGGCGTGCTGTACCTGGGCGTTGAGGGCAGCGGGCTCGTCGCCGTCGATGGGTTGACCGGCGCGGACGTCTGGTCGGTTGACATCGGACGTGTGTTCGCGCCGGTGTCAGTCGCCGATGGTGTCGTCTTCTGCGGGACAGCGTCGAATGGCGTCCATGCCATTGACGTCACGACAGCGACCAGCCGTTGGAACACGAGCCTCGGCGGAATGATCATTGGCAATACGTTTGTCGTCGGAGATCGAGTCTATGCCGCATCACCGGCCGGGATGCATGCGCTGGACGTCGCCAGTGGCGCGATCGTCTGGGAGCATGGTGTTCGGGCCACGAACGTCGTCGCGACGCCGGCGGCGGATGAGGGGACCCTGTACTTCGGCATCGACCGGACGTTCTACGCGATTGACCGCGCCACCGACGAGGAACGCTGGTCGGTCGAGGTCGGCGGCGTGATGGGCGTCTCGGTCGCAAATGGCCTCGTCTACGCCACCAGCTCCGACGGTCTGCTGCACGCGCTCGACGCCGCCACGGGCGATGAGCGCTGGCGGTTCGCGGGTAGCGACATCTTCTGGTCAGCTGTCAGCGCCACCGACGCGTCGCTGTTCGTCGGCAACTCCGATCATTTCGTCTACGCGCTCGATGCGCTGACTGGCGCCGAACTCTGGCGCTTCGAGACGGGCGATTGGGTGCTGTCCGACCCGATCCTGGCCGGGGATGTCCTCTATGTCGGAACCGGCACCCACATGGAAGAGAGCGGCGCGCGTCCGGTCTACGCTATCGACGCGACCACCGGCGCCGAAATCTGGCGATTCGAGACGACCGGCCTGATCCACGCAGGCTTGACGATCGCCAATGGCCTCCTCTACGTCGTCACGACCGGCGGAGACCTCTACGCGCTCGGATGACGACGGGAACCTACGCTAGTTCAGGCGCCACAATCGCTGGCGGGCCGAGGACGCTGATTGGAGGCAGCGGACTGTTCCAGCGTTCGATCTCGACCAGTGAGTGTTGCCCCGAGCAGCCCTGGGCGAGTGACGACGTCCCCCGGTCGAGCGTCAGCGTGTTTGGGTTGCCGTGAACGCAGGGGCTGTCCGTGTCGGCCGGGTCGAGCGGGTCGTACCAGGCACCGGTCGAGATCTGGACGACGGACGGCCGCAACTCGTCGCTGATGACCAGCCCGGCCAGGAACGCGCCACGGTCGTTGTAGACGCGAACGACGTCGCCGTCGGACAGCCCGCGCCGTGCGGCGTCGTCCGGATGCATCCGGATCGGCTCGCGGCCCTGAACCTTTGACGCCTGGCTGAACTCGCCGATGTCGAGTTGGCTATGGAGCCGCGTCTTCGGGTTGTTGGCGATCATCAGCAGCGGGTACTGCTCCGCGCGCGCGCCACCGAGCCACTCCTGCCGCGTGTACCAGGTCGGATGACCGGCGCAGTCGTCGTAACCGAAGCCGTCGATGGTCTCCGAGAACAGCTCGATCCTGCCTGATGGTGTCGTCAGCGGCGCCCCGGCAGGATCGGCGCGGAAGTCGGCGAAGAGGACGTTGCTCTCGTCGAACGGTAGCTCGACGTACCCCTCGGCCCAGAAGCCGTCGAAGTCAGGGAACTGGTGACCGTGCTCGGCCACCTCCGACCGCCACGACTCGTACATGTGCCGCAGCCAGCCCATCTCGTCGCGGCCCTCGGTGAAGGTGTCCCCGATGCCGAGCGCGCCAGCCATGTCGGAGAAGCTGTCGTAGTCGTTGCGGGCCTGCATGTGGGCCGGGATCGCCGCCTGCATCGCCGCCAGCCAGGCGTCGTTCTGCGAGCAGCCGATGTCGTTGCGTTCGAGCGTGATCGTGCTGGGGATGACGATGTCGGCGTGGCGGGCCGAGGCCGTCCAGAACGGCTCGTGAACGACGATCGTGTCCACCCGTGCCAACCCACGGCGCAGCCTGCTGAGTTGCTGGTGGTGGTGGAACAGGTTGCCACCGGCCCAGTAGATCAGGCGAATGTCCGGGTAGTGGTAGCTCCCGCCGTCGAAGTCGAACGGTGCGCCGGGGTTGTGCAGCATGTCGGCGATCCGCGCGACCGGGATGAAGGAGTCGATCGGGTTGCGGCCCTGCCCGAATGTCGGCAGCTTCAGCCCCGGCATCGCAACGCCTTCGCCGACACGCTGGGACGAGCCGTAGCCGAAGCCATAGCCACCTCCCGGCAGCCCGATCTGGCCGAGCATCGCCGCCAGCGCGACTGCCATCCACGGCGGCTGCTCGCCGAACTCGGCCCGCTGGAGTGACCAGGTCGTCGTGATGAAGACGCGCTTGCCAGCCATCCGTCGTGCCAGCCTGCGCATATCGTCGGCCGGAATCTGGGTCAACGCTGCCGCCCACTCCGGACTCTTCGGCTGCCCGTCATCCGTGCCGAGGATGTAGCGTTCGAGCCGGTCGAAGCCGACGCAGTAGCGGTCGAGGAAGTCGCGATCGTGCAGGTTCTCGACGATCAGCGTATGCGCCAGCGCCAGCATCATCGCGACGTCGGTCCCCGGCGAGAGCGGATACCAGTCGGCGCTTGGTAAAGCTCGACATGTCGTCGCGCAGTGGGCTGAACAGCGACAAACTCTGCGCCGCGCTCGACGGCCTGCGTCAGGAAGTCCTTGTCCGGTGCCGGAAGACGCCGCCGGATGTCACGTTCGTGTTCTTGAGCGGCATCCCGCCGAAGGCGACGAACAGCTCGGTCTGCTCGGCCAGCGTCCGCCAGTGCGTGCCGGAGAACATGAAGGTCGGGGCCGGTGCGATGACTCGCGGCAGGATCGTGCTGCCGGCCGCGTGACTGTAGGCGCCGACCGAGCGTGTGTAGCCGCCGAGGCAGTTCAGGAAGCGGTGCAGCTGGCTCTGGGCGTGGTGGAAGCGCCCGGCGCTGGCCCAGCCATACGAGCCGCCGTAGACCGACTCCGCGCCATGCTCGGCGTAGACCCGCTGCAGCTCACCGGCCAGCAGTTCGGTCGCCGTGTCCCAATCGACCGGCACGAACGGCTCGGCCCCGCGCCTTTCGCTCGGCCCCGGCCCGTTCGCCAGCCAGCCCTCGCGCACCATCGGCTGGGTGACGCGCGTCGGATGGCGGAGGCTGGCCGGCATGTTCCCCAGCAGCGGCGACGGATCCGGATCGTGCTCGAACGGATGGATCGCGACGAGTTCGCCATCCTCGACCTCGGCATCGAACGCGCCCCAGTGAGACAGGTGTGGCCGCAGGGTCCGGGTCGCCATTCGGCACGCTCCTTATCGTCTACTTCGCAGGCGCGCGCAATCGGCCTGAGTCGGCATGAACTCGGAAACCCCTCCTCAGCCCTCCCCTGACATGACGGGCTCTGGCATCACATTTCGAACAGCGCCTCACTTCTCAGGATAGCGATTCCTGAGGCGTTTCTATGCCACCCGCGACGTGTCCAACGGTCTCAACCCAGCCACGATCTCCTCGCGGCGTGGCTCCAGGAACGGCGGCAGGACGAGACTTTCGCCCAGTGTCGCGGCGTCCTCATCGACGGCGAAGCCGGGCCCGTCGGTCGCGATCTCGTAGAGGATGCGGCCCGGCTCGCGGAAGTAGAGCGAGCGGAAGTAGTAGCGGTCGATCACGTCGGTGATGCCAAGCCGGTACGACGCGACCCGGTCCCGCCACTGGCGATGCTCCTCGTCGGTCGGTGTCCGGAAGGCGATGTGGTGGACGCCGCCGATGCCGACCCGTCCTGAACGCTGGTCGGGCATCTCTTCGACGTGCACCTCGGTCCCGAAGCTGCCCGGGCCAGTCTCGAAGACGACACGTTGCGGGACGGGTTCTCCGGTGACGGGTAGGTATCGGCCTGGCGGAAGCCAAGCACCTCTGTCAGCACGAGCGCGGTTGGTGTCGACTGCCCGACGGCCAGCACGACGTGGTTGAGACCGCGGATCTGGTGTTCGGCCGGGACCGGGCTGTCGGCCCACGGTACGCCCTGCTCCATGCCGCCACCGGTGTCCGCGACGAGGACGAGCCGTTGTCCTTCCGGGTCTTCGAATGAAAGCATCCATCTGCCACCGCGCTCCTCGGTCGTGCCGTGGGTCACGCCAAGCTCGTCGAAGCGAGCCTGCCACCAATCGAGACTCTCACGCCCCGGCACGCGCAGGCCGATCGCGGCGACGCTGCCGGTGCCGTGGACGTTCGGGCCGGCGTTGGGCCAATCGAAGAACGTGACTTCGGTTCCGGCGTTGCCCTCGCCATCGGCGTAGAAGAGGTGGTAAGCCGAGACATCGTCCTGGTTGACCGTCTTCTTGACCAGCCGCATGCCGAGCACGCGCGTGTAAAAGTCGAGGTTTCCGGCTGCGTTACCGGTGACGGCCGTGACGTGATGCAAGCCACCAAGTTCCATCTGTTGCTCCCCTGTCCGTGTTGTTGACTCCGGGCGACGACCGGCCCGGCTACCTTCTCACAACATGTCATAACAGATGCCAGCAACTCACATTCCACGCACGCCGCACACGATGAAGCCAGGCTGTCATCGGTTGACCGCCTGGCTTCGCTTCTCGATCGCGTGTCTCAGTGTTCGGCTAGATGCCAAACACCTGTCGGTTGACCGGGAATGGTGTCTCCTTGCAGCTGGCGGATCGGTGGGCGACGCAGTTGCGGGCCGACGAGTTGCTGTCCACCGGACTGGCGCTGGATGTCGTCGTCACCAATGGTGTCATCAGCGTGGCAACCATCGTCAGCATGACGATCAGCAGGCCGAATGTTTGCCGCCAGCGCCGAGTTGGCTTGGCGGATGGCAGGTATCGCTTCCAGGCGTCTCGGCTGAGTTGCTCGATCCTGGCCTGTTCCTGTTTGAGCAGCAGTTCCTGAACTACAAGTGATGGCATCGCGGGTTCCCTTCAATGGGATTGGCCAGACAGCAGTGTCTGGGCATCGGAAGACGATTTCAGGCGTCGACGGTGCCGCCGACGCGGCTCACCAGGTCGACGAGTTCGGAGGCGACGGAGTCCGGCTGTTCCCAGTTGACGCAATGGCCGCCGCCGCGATAGACGGACAGACGCGAGTTGGGGATACCGGCCAGCAGGATCTCCTGCTCGGCGCGCGAGCAGAGCGGGTCTTCGGTTCCCCAGACGATCACGGTCGGGGCCGTGATCTGTTGCAGGTCGTTTGAGGTATCGGTCGTCAAGATGCTTCGCATTGCCTGCTGCCAGACGTGTATCGGCGCCTTCAGGCTCTCCGCGATCAGGCCATCCAGCAGTTCCGGCGCGGGTGGGTTCATGAACATGCCCGCCTGAAACTCGTGGACGAGGTCCGGATCGAGTGGGCCGTCCATCGCCTCGATCGCCTGCTGGAACTCGAGCAGGTCAGGGTGCTGGCTGAAGGTCGAGACCGTCCCGATCAGCAGCAGGCCGAGCGTCCGCTCCGGGTTGCGAATTGCGAAGCGCTGAGCAACCAGGCTGCCCATGGAGTGACCGACGATGACAGCGGATTCGATCCGGAGCGCGTCCATGAATGCCACAACGTCGTCGGCGAAGTCGTCCATCGTGTAGCCGCTTTCCGGGCGGCTGGCATCGCCCCATCCACGCTGGGTGATCGCGATCGCGCGGATCGACGGGGGCAGGAATGGCAGCAGCGGCGTGAACGAGTACGAGGAGTCCGGGTAGCCGTGCAGCAGGATGACGGGTGTACCCCGTCGATCGCCTTGCTCGATGTACGGGATCCTGATCTGGTTGGGGAGTTCGACAGCGTTGAGTGTCGGTACCATACGGCGTTGCCTCCTTTGGCATTTGCCCGGGCCGCGACACCAGTGTCGCGACCATCTACCCGTACTCTATTCCGTACTGGATGGACTGCCATCGACGCAATTGACCATTCGCGACGCGATCATTCGGTAATTTACGAACAAACTACTCACTGACCTGCCGAAACTACTCAGTGCGTCAACTGTCCACCGGCCTGGCTCGCTGGTTGGTTCTTCTCATGCAACGCTGGTGGCTGGCCCGCCACAGGCGGTCGGAAGGTGTCACAATGGGAGAGACACAGGCACACTGAGAGGGGACGACTGGATGGGCGACAACCGGATTGGTGACACGATCAATGAGATCGGTGAGCGGGTGCTGATGCGTCTGGAGGCGACCAATGGGGCGCGCGAGCGGGCATTGGCCGAAACGCGCCAGATCGTGCGGATGAGCGCCAACGCGATCCGTGCCGTCCACCGCGACGACTTCGATGAGGCGGCGCGGCTGGTCGGACAGGCGCGAGAGATGAAGGACGCACTGGTCGCCGAGCTGCGCGAGCATCCCAACATCTACTGGTCCGGCTACGTCCAGGACGCCCAGAAGGAGTACGCTGAGGCAAACATCGTGCTCGGCATCATCTCCGGCCGAGGAGTGCCGTCGCCTGAAGACCTGAGCGTCGAGAACGCCGTCTATCTGAACGGTCTCGGCGAGGCGGCCGGCGAGTTGCGCCGCTACGTGCTGGATGCCCTCCGGCGCTGGCAGCCGGAGCGCGCCGAGGCGCTGCTGGTCGCGATGGACGACATCTATGGCCTGCTCGTCACGGTCGATTATCCGGACGCGATCACCGGCGGGCTGCGGCGGACGACCGACATGGTGCGCGGTGTGCTCGAGCGGACACGCGGCGATCTGACGGTCGCAATGCAGAACCGCAGCCTGCTGGATGCCCTCGAGCGGGCCGAAGCGCGCGCCGCGCGTGGTGGCGAGTAGCCGCGAGCGCGGGTATCCTTGCCCATCGGACAACCGCGCGGCCAACAGACGACGTAACCAGACGCCGCCAGCGAGGTGAGGTCGGAGATGTGGCAATGACGCACGCAAATGGCCCGATTGGGGCCGGCTCGATGCGTAGTAGTGAGTCGATGAGTGGCGTTCGTCGTCGCTTCCGGACGGCGGGTAGACTTCAACTCAGCCTGGCGATCCTGATCGGGCTGTCCGGGCTGCTGCCGGTACTCGCACCAGTTGCCCAAGCGCAAACCGACGAGATTCATAGTGGATATATCCCGTGGGTGCCAAATGGCGAGATCATTGGTGGCCAGGGGCCGTGGTACGGACTCGTCTCGATCCAGAACCGCAGCGATGAGTTTTGCGCGTTCGAGGTGTTCGTCGTCGGTCCGGATGATGTAACGGGCGAGATTGGCTGGAAGTTGACGGCAGGTCTGTCGTTGACGGAACGTGAATCGCGCTCGATTTCCGCGTCGAGTATGAGAGTCCCGTCCCCCGGCAGTCCCGTTCGGATCGAGGCGACCTGCGAGATCACGGTCAGCCTGAAGCAGTACACGCCGAACGTGCGTCGGACGCCGTGGTCGGACGGCAGCCAGGTCGTGACAGGCTACACCGGGCTCAGCGAGACCGACCTGGCGGCGGCGCGAGCGTCCGAGTCGTCGGCCTGGTATCTGCCGATCGTGCAGACGAATTCAGACTGGAACACCCTGATTCGCGTCACGAACTTCGCGCAGGTGGGAACCAGTGTGACGGTCGAAATCTATCCCAGCGGGAACACCGCCGGCGCGGATGGCGCTACCCTGACGCTGGAGCGACAACTTGGATTCACCGAGGTGTGGACGATCGATGCGCTGGCATCGCTCGGTAGCGAGTTCGTTGGTTTCGCGCGAATTACGGTCAGCGAGGACATCGGTGTTGTCGCCCAGCGGGTCAAGCCTGGCGCGATGATGGCGATTACCAACGTCGCCGTCGCCGCCGATGGCAGCGTGGTCGCGGGCAGCTACCGTGTCGCCGCGCCACTGCTCTTCACTGCCTACAACGGTTGGAACACCGGCATCACGATGGCCAACGCTACCGACCAGCCGGCCATCGTGACATTACAGTACTTCCCGACCGATGGCGCAATGCTCCGCGAGGAATCGATCGTCATCGGTGCGCGGAGCATGCAGTACATCTACACCCCTGGCACTGTTGATCAGGAAGGATTCGTCGGGAGTGCGACGATCCTGAGCAACGTGCCGATCGTTGCTGCCATCGACGAGGTGAAGTACGAGACATCAGAAGCCCTGTCGTACCTTGCCGGCGGGGTTCCACAGCACGAAGCCGGGATACCGATCGTCTTCAAAGAAGACCCACCGAACGGACTGAATGACAACTCTGGTGTCAGCATCGTAAACCTCGATCCGATCAACGAACAGAACGTCTTCCTGCGCGTGCGAAGCCGGGCAGGAATGGAACTGTTGGATCTCCCCCTTGCCATCAGGCTGCCGGCTGGTGGCAGTAGTTTCGTCTACCTGCCATTCATCGACGAGATTCCGGCCGGTACCAACGGCTCGCTGATGATCGAGACGTCCAGTGAGGCCGGTTTCGTGGCGATTTCCAACGACGTGAACTACGCCGCCGGTGGCGACGGATCGGTTGTCTTTTCAGCCGCAGGCAATGGTGGTGCCTATCACGTCCCGATCCCGTCCCAGTGAGCGATAGCGATCCCCTTGGCCCGCGGATCGTCGCCGCCCTCGATGCCGGAGATGTTGACGGCGCACTGGCGCTGATTGATGCCGCTATCAACGCTGCCGGTCCGTACGAGCGATCTGGCTTCCTGCTCCTGCGTGGCCGGTTGCTGCTGGCGCTTGGTGACCCGGTTCAGGCGTTGGCGTCCTTAACGCTCGCGGTGACAGGCACCGACGAACCGGACCAGCAGGCCGAAGCGCTGCTGGCACGAGCCGAGGCAGCAGAGTTCAGCGGTGATATCGATGCGGCGAGGCTCGACCTTCTGACAGCGCGCGATCTGTTTGAGAACCTCAATCGGCGCGCTGCCGCCGAGCATCTGCTTGGGCGGATCGAGCGCGACCACGGCGATCTTGCAGAGGCAATCGAACTGTTGCGCGATGCCCATGTCGTGCTCGTTCGGTTCGGTGACACGCCCGGCGACCAGGAACAGCTCGTCGACGTGACGCTCGATCTGGCAATGGCGCTGCGCCAGACAGGTGAAGTGCAGCAGGCGCTCGACCTGTTGCTGGGCCTGCCGCAAGAGGTTCCGTCACCCCTTCGTGCAAGAGTGCTCGTACAGATTGGGACCACCTACGGCTTCGCCGGTGACCAGGGGCAGGCGCTCATGGCCTATGACCAGGCACTGGCGCTCCTGACGCACCCGCTCGAACGTGCCGCTGCGCGCTACAACCGAGCCGTGGTCCTGCGCGAGACCGGCAGGTTGGCTGAAGCCTCAGCGGAGCTCGAGCGATCGCTGGCTGACAACGGCGGTAGCGCACCCATCGATCGCCTTCGACGCGCTGCTCCTGGCTGGTATCGTCGCCCGCGAGCGGGATGATCTCCAGGGTTCGCTCGATGCGTTACGCGCCGCCACTGAGGTCGTCCCCGCTGGCGAGCGTCACGGCCGCGCCCGGCTGGAGCTCGGCACGACGCTGGCAGCGACCGGACTCTACGGGCTGGCGATCGACGAGCTGTCGGCCGCGCTGACACTCTGTTCCGAGCGTGCCGATCGCGCCAGAGCGCTTCGGCTACGCGGCCTCTCACGCCGCGAAATGGGACAACATGCGTCCGCCCTGGCCGATATTGAGGCGGCGCTGGATCTGACAGACGATCCCGACGAGCATGCACGGGCGACGATGGCCGCCGCGGCGCTGCTGGCGTCACTCGGAAACCGGCGCGAGGCGCTCGACCGTGCTGAGACACTGCTGCTGAACGAAGACGACGATGAGGGACGCTTGCATCTGCTCGTCCAACGCGGCTCGCTTCGTTCGGAACTGGGCGACCTTGATGGCGCGATCGACGATCTGGAAGCGGCCTCCTCGCTGGCAGGGCATCTCGGCGATGACGACCTGCGGACCAGCATCCTGGCCGACCTCGGCGCGATCTACCTCGCTACCGGTCAGTCGTCCCCGGCCCGTCAGGCGTTGCGGGAGGCGGCATCACTCGGCGTTAGCGGTGAGGCAGCCTTCCTGGCGCTGATGAATCTCGGCAACCAGCTGCTCTCGGAAGGGTCGGTCTTCGAGGCGTTGGAGTCGTGGGAGCATGCCGCTGCTGCCGCAGAAGATGACCGCGATGCTCGCGCTCGTGCCTTCATCGCCCGTGCCAACGCACTGCTCCGCTACGCTGAGTACACGCCGGCCGAAGCCGACTTCAATCGTGCCTTGATGCTCAATCCGAGCCAGCAGATCACCGACCAGGCGACGATCGGCCTTTCGACCGTCCAGGGCGAGCTGGAAGCGTTCGCCAGCCACCGCGAGCAGTTGACGCGGACGATCGCCGCTATGGATGCGCCGTCGTATCGGGCCGGACCAACCTTCGAGCGGGCGCTGCTGGAATTGACGATCGGCAACTACGACGCTGCCCTGATCGACGCAACCCGCGCGTCCACGCTCTTTCGCCTCAAACGAGAGAGAGCACGCGCTCACGCCCTGCTGGCTCTGATTCAGGCCGCCCAGGGCAACTGCGCCGAAGCGCTTGACGCACTCGCCGATGCCGACCAGCTCGACCCCGAACGCCTCTGGCATGTCGATCTTTCCGAAGACTGGCGCTGGCGACGTTGCACCGAGGTCGCGGCGAATGTGATCAGACAAGGGGCCTGAGGGGCGAGCAACGTGCTTGGCCCTCGGGCTTCATGCCTCGTCCCGTCGTACAGGTTGCGCCTCTCGCAAGAATCGTGAATCCTCGTGATCGACAGTTGTGGCTTGCGATGAAACTGGGGGAATGATGGACGAGGGAACGACGACGTTGCCGAAGCGCGCTGATCTGGCGCAAGAGGACACCTGGGATGTCGAGAGCGTCTTCTCGACGACTGCTGACTGGGATTCGGCGTTTGCAGCCGCCAGCAGCCGGTTGACCGAACTTGAACAGTATCGCGGCAAGCTGGGGGAGTCTGGCGCGCTGTTGCTGGCCGGCTTGAAGCTGCGCGACGAACTCCTGCTGGAGGTGTATAGAATCGGGATGTACGCCGGTCTGCGCGTTGCCGAGGATGCCACCAATGCCGAGTCGCTGGCGATGAGTGACCGCGCTTCAGGGCTGTTCGCGAATGCCTTGGCTGCCGCCTCGTTCTACGAGCCGGAAATCCTAGCGCTGGACTCGCAGGCGTTGGCGCGACTTCAGTCTGAAGAGGCTGGGTTGGCTGAATATGCCCACTACCTGGATACGCTCGAACGACGGCGAGCGCACGTCCGCTCGGCCGAGGTCGAGCAGGTGCTGGCGATGGCGTCCGACGCGACCAACCAGTTCGAGTCGATCCACACGGCCATCGCCGACGCCGACCTCAAGCTCGGGACGATCGAGGACGAGGACGGAAACGAGGTCGAGCTTGGACAGGGTAACTACGACCGCTACCTGCACAGCGCCGACCGCTCTGTCCGCCAGGCGGCCTGGGAGACATCCTCAGACGCCTACCTGTCGCTGAAGAACACCTTTGCCGCCAACTACGCCGGCGCCGTGAAGCGCGATGTGCTCTACGCCAGCACTCACAACTACGACTCAACCCTCGAAGCAGCGCTCGCGCCGAATGCGATACCGCTTGAGGTGTTCCACAACCTGATCGAGACCGTCCGCAAGAACTTCCCGACCTGGCAGCGCTACTTCAAGGCGCGCGCGAAGTTGCTGGGGATCGAGAAGGCGCATGGTTGGGACATCACCGAGGGACCACTCCAGGCGGTGGGTCGCCCGCCGCAGCGCACGATCACCTTCGACGAGGGTGTCGAACTGATTGCCGCGTCGCTGGCGCCGCTGGGCAACGAGTACGTCGGTTACGTCCAGCAGGGGATCGAGCAGCGCTGGGTGGACCGGATGCCGAACGCCGGCAAGGTCGGCGGCGCGTTCTCGTCAGGTGTGCCGGGCACGCACCCGTTCATCATGATGAGCTGGCAGGACGACCTCAACTCGGTCAGCACGCTGACCCACGAGCTGGGCCACTCGCTGCACTCGTTCTACACCTGGCAGACCCAGCCGACGATCTACTCCGACTACAGCATGTTCGTCGCCGAGGTTGCCAGTAACCTGAATCAGGCGCTGATGGGCGCGCACCTGCTCGAAACCGAGACTGACCCGAACTTCCTCATCACTGTCATCGAGGAGCGGATGGGCAACAACCTGCGCTACCTGTTCACGATGCCGACGCTGGCGCGCTTCGAGCTGGACTGTCACGAGAAGGTCGAGCGCGGTGAGGCGCTGACCGCTGACAGCATGATCGAGACGATGGCCGACCTCTACGCGGAAGCCTACGGCGACGCCGTCGAGGTCGACCGCGAGCGGATGGGAATCATCTGGGCGCGCTTCCCGCATCTGTTCACCCCGTACTACGTCTTCCAGTACGCGACCGGTATCTCAGCCGCCGCCCAGCTCGCCCAGCAGATTCGCGCGGAAGGGCCAGAGGCGGCGGCCCGCTACATCGACTTCCTCAAGACCGGCAGCGCCGAGTACCCGGTCGATGCCCTTCGCAAGGCTGGTATCGACATGCGCACGCCGGAGCCGATCCAGGCCGCCTTCGACATCCTGGCCGGCTACGTCGACCGGTTGGAGCAGATCATCGGAGCGTGACGCGGCGATCGGAACCGGGAATCGGGAATCGATGGCAGGGTCGGTCTGAGGTCGGCCCTGTTTCAATCCCGGTTGTGCGGGAGCCGAGGGCGTCATCACGGTGTCTCTTGATCGCAGATAGCTGAGAGATCAGCGGAAGGTATGGCGATGGCGGGCGGGGTTTCGGCTTTGGCGGTTGGATTGCTGATGCTGGCTTCAGCAGGGTGGTCCGTGTCGGTTGGCGCGACGCATCTGCCGACCTTGCTGGCCGAGGATGGCGTTGGGCCGGTCACTGATGGCGAGTGGGTCGTCTGGGCGAGTTCTCCATACGACGATCCGTCCCCGGAACTGCTCGCAACGCGGCTCTTCTCGCACGAGACAGTCTCGGTCACCGGCGGGCCAGTACCGCTGCGTGGCTACGATCTCGAACGGAGCGCCGTCGTCTGGTCGGCGACTGAGCCGGGCTGTCAAGAACCGTGTGACCGCAACATCTACGCTCGCGTCTTGCCGTCCGATCACGTCTATGAGGTTGCGACGTCGGCCGACGACGAGACCTATCCAGTCATCTCCGGGACGCTCGTCGTCTGGCATGCATCGGACGGCGAACGCTGGCAGATCCAGGCACGCGACCTCGGCGAGATGTCCGAGCCGTTCACGATCTACACCGCGGACGCTGCTGCTGAGTCCACAATGATGATGTACCCGGTCGTTTCCCGGCCCTTCGTTGCCTGGGCGACGGTTTGGCAAGACGATGACCTTGAGGCATCGTTGGGCTATCGGCTCTGGATCCAGAACCTTGATACGGACGGACCGCCACAGGTTGTCGCCGAGGGGCTTGGCCTGCTGTCCGATTTCGACCTGGCCGGGTCGACCCTCGTCTATGCCGTCGATGGCACTGGAATTGTCGCGGTTGACCTGGTGGCCGGATCGACGACGACGGTCGCTGCCATGACACGGGATGTCGCCATCGATGGGCGCTACATCGTCTGGACCGCTCCGAAAGGTGGCGGAACGGACGCGTCGGACGGCGCTGATCTGCGGGCCCATGATCTCTCAACTGGCGCGAGCTTTACCGTCGCAACCGGCAATCGCTTTGCGCTGTCTCCGCATCTGGCAAACGGCTGGCTCACCTGGGAACACGGCGGGTTGCCTTTCCCGGACGACGAGTATCCGCACGACATCCACGCCGCGCCGCTCTCCGACCTGCTGCCGAGTGGCCGCCGGCCTGATGCAGAGGTGACGATCCCAGAGGTGGTCTACTACCCCGAAACCGGCCACTACCTCGGCTGGCAGTTCCGTACCTACTGGGAAGCCAACGGCGGGTTGCCAGTGTTCGGCTACCCGATGACCGAGGAATACGAGGAGCGCAGCCGCGATACCGGCCAGACGCACACGGTTCAGTTCTTCGAGCGCCAACGCTTCGAGCGGCATCCCGAGAACGCCGGGACTCCGTACGAGGTGCTGCTCGGCCGGCTCGGCTACGAGGATGCGCTGGCGCGGGGGCTGTTGGAGACCACACCATTCCAGCCGATCCTGCACGACATCGTTCGTGGTGACTGTGTCTGGTTCGGTGAGACGCGCCAGATGGCCTGCGCCGACTTCATGGCCTACTGGCGTAGCCAGGGCCTTGACCTCGGCGACGTTGGCATCAGCTTCCGCGAGTCGCTGGCACTCTTCGGCTACCCGATCAGCCAGCCGTACGTCGACACCGAAACCGGCCTGCTGACGCAGTACTTCGAACGCGCCGTCTTCGAGCTACACCCGGACAACCCCGATCCGTACCGCGTCCTGCTCCGGAGGCTTGGCGCGGATGTGCTTGATGCGCGGGGATGGTGAGGGCGGTCGGAACGCGGGACGTGGCATCAGAGATTGAAACCCGTCATCCGCGTCCCTCGTCCCTCATGCCTCGTCCCGCACCCGGTACTTTTCCAGCGTTGCATCGAAGGCGGCCTGGAGGTCTGTGTTGGTGCTGTTGGCGAGGCAGAGGAGGACGAAGAGGGCGTCGCCCAGCTCTTCGGCGAGTTGGGCGGCGGCTTCATCGGCCTTGATCCGCTTCGGGCCGTGCGCCTGGTTGACGGCTCGCGCGATCTCGCCGACTTCCTCCGCCAAACGCGCCAGGTTCGCCAGTGGTGGCCAGTATTCACCGCCCCAGTAGCGCCCTGCCCAGGACTCGACCTCTGCCTGTAGCGCCGTCAACGGCGCGGGACGCTTCTCGGTCATTGTCGCTCCCTGATAATGCGGACGTGTGTCAGTACGAGCATCATGCCATCGATTTGCACGTCGCAGACACCGACGAGGTGGGTCCGCAAGCAGCGTGGACCCGCCTCGTCGGTGCTCTCGGTTCTGGGTTAGCGAAGCGTAACGATGACCGTCCGCGTTGTGTCGCCATCGCCAAGGTCGATCGTCAGGCGATACGCTCCTGGCGCCAGTCCCTTCGTGTTCCACTGATACATGTACTGTCCGTTGTAGGTGAACCGCGCCGCTTTGACCGGCCGGTAACCATCGGACACCCGCTCGATGGTCAGCTTCGCGGTGGCGTTGGTGATACTGGCGCTGGCACCCGTCAGCCGGAACTTGACCGGCAACGTGCTTCCAGCCTTCCTGACCGTCGATCCATCAGGATTGATTGGCGATAGCAGACCCGACCATGAGTAGGTGACGAAGACCCGGAAACTCGCGCTGGCCGTGTTGCCTGCCGCGTCGCTCGCGACGCAGGTGACGTTGGTCGCGCCGAGTGCGAAGCGTCGTCCCGATGGTGGCGTGCAGGTCGCTCTGCCCTTGCCGGAAAGCGCATCGTCGAACGCCGGCGCGGCGTAGACGACCCACGATCCACCGCGACCGGTCGCTGTCACGCGCTGATCGCTGACCGGCGCGATGGTTGGCGCCGTCGCGTCGCGCTTGATCGTCACCGACTGCTCTGCCGTGCCACCGGCACTCGTCGCGGCGCAGGTCAGCGTCGTCCCGGCCGTGTCGGTCGTGATCGTCGTTTCGTCGCAGCCCTCGGTCGCTGATACGTCGGACTCGTCGTCGACCACCGACCACGACACCGTCACATCGCTCGTGTACCAGCCATTGAGCCCAGCGTCGCCAGAGGATCTCTGCTGAGATGACTGGTGGCGTTGCGTCGTCGGATCCGTGATCTCCTGTCGTTCAAACGCCCCGATGTCGCAGATGACTTCGCCGTCAGCGTTGCCGTCGATTGGTCGTGGTTGTTCACGTTGATCGACGGCTGGGCAGAAACCGTTCTCACCGGCGTCGATTGCCGGGCTGTCCAGTCAGGAGCGCATGGGTCGGGCTGAGACCGCCGTTGTCGCCCAGAGGGCCGAGCATCGGATCGACGCCGGATTGGTCACCGGTCGCGGTTAGACCGCAGCTTGTACCCTGGTCGAGATTGTGCCCCAGTGACGCGATCACTACGCCGTCGCAGCCCAGGCCAGAGGCGTCCGCGACGATCGTGTTGACCATCTCCATCGCATCGGTTGCGTAGATCGGGCTGGCCGCAGGAGCGTCGGGATCGAAGAACGTGCTCGTGACATTGTTCGCGATCGTGACGTTCACGAGTGAGCCGCTGCCGTAGATCGCTGTCCCGCGCGCCGTTCCATCGCCGGACTCGACGACGTTGCCACTGATTGTCACGTTGACGAGCGTTCCGCCACCGTAGATGCCACCGCCGATACCGCCCTCGTCAAACGTGGACTCTACGTAGTTGGCGGTGATAGCAATGTTTGAGATCGACCCGCTGCCGTAGATCCCGCCCCCGAAGCGTGCGGTATTGCCACTGACTGTTCCGCCGTCGATCGTGAAAGCCGAGCGCTCGACGAAGATGCCGCCACCAGATCCGTAAATGTAATTGTTCTCGATCCGGCTCTCGTAGATCGTGAGTGTCCCATCGCTGACCGCGACACCGCCGCCCTGCGCACCAGGTCCGCTGAGTGCGGTGCCATCGCCGCTGTTGCCAATGACTTCAACACTGGTCAATGAGACCGCCGCCGAGAACCCGAGGATGCCACCTCCGCCAGCGCTGTTGGCCGTGTTGCGGGAGACAGATCCGCCGAGGATGATGATCTCACCGCCAAAAGACAGGATGCCACCGCCCTGAACGTCGGCATCGTTGTCGTCGATCATCACATTTGTGAGGTTGACGATGCCGGACTGGTTGCTGATGCCGCCACCACCGCCGAACGATGTCTCGTTGCCGCTGACATGGCTCGCTATGAGGGACAACCAGCCGGCATTCCAGATGCCGCCTCCGTCCTCGCTCGCGTTGTTCTGAACCGTGACAGCATCGAGCGACAGTTGCGCGGACTCGTTTGCAATCCCTCCACCATACGGGGCGAACCCGTTCTGGATCGTCGTGCCAGCGATCGAGACGACGCCGGCTGTCAGGACGTGGAAGACCCGATCGAGCGCATTGCCGTCGATGATGGTCGTTGCGGGATCTTCGCCACTGATGATGACGTCGTCGGTAATATCCAGGTCGCCGGATGCGGCAGCGTCATCGCCTGCCCCATCGATCGTCAGCAGATACATGCCAGCCGGAACAAGGATGGTGTCAGCCCCGGCCAGTGCATTAGCCTCCTGAACGGCTGCGCGGAGCGTGCAGACATCCCCGACTGCCAGACAGACGCCGTCACCGGGCGTGTCGTCAGACAGGTCGAGCGTGCTGGAAACCACGAATGTCGCGTCGGCGGCTTCGACGCTGCCGGGTGGGAGCGGCCCCACCAGCACCAGACCAACCACAAGGATTAAAAGCAGCACAACACTCCTGCGACGCATGTCGCCCACCCCTCATCACCCGTCACCTGATTCGGCGTACGGCTAATCGACCACCATGATGGTGGAACAGTTGGTCAGCTTTCCCGCCGCGAATTGCAAATGCAGCCCGGCATTCGCGGCCGAGGCACTCGTATGAGATGCGTCAATACTAACATTTAGGATTGCGCTAATCAACGTATTCCTTACAGTCAATTGTGATTACGCATATCAGGTATGAGAGATGTCGCAATATGCATCGCCTGTATGGTCTGGATCAATAAGAATCGGCGGTACGACTGGCTGAAGTCGCCCAGATCACTGCTCACGGTTGAGCCGGCGACTGGTATGAGCATTTGACAGGGTGTCGCATGTCACAGAGAATGCCGGGGCATTGATCCATCGTCTGACACTGATCCTGCCGCCACACAGGAGTCTGGAGTTCCGATGTTCTCATATGCCGGCTCGATCGACGGAGCGATCGGGAGCGATGATCCCGTATCCGAGGTACCACGATCCAAGCCGGATCGGTCCCGCGACCAGCCGGCGGCAGACGCTGAACGGTCTGGCGGCAACTGGCTGTCAATCGACGCTGCATGCAAGCTGCTCGGCGTTGACCAGTCGACGCTGCGGCGCTGGAGCGATAGCGGCAAGATTCCCGTCTTCCGGACGCCGGGCGGTCACCGACGCTACAACGAGGAGGACCTGCGAGCGCTTGTACGTGGTGAGCCGCGCCGGAGGCGTGTCAGCCGTCAGGTGCTGACGACGATGTCAATGTCGGCGTACGAGCACGACTACATCCGCCAGGCCCAGTCTCGCCCGTGGTACCGCGCCTACGACCAGCGCACGCTGGACGAGCTCCGTCCGCTCGGACGTCGAATGGTTGACTTGACCATTCGCTACATCAGCAGTCGAGGCGAACGCGGCGACATCATCGCTGAGAGCCGCGAGATTGGTCACGAGTACGGCTGTTGCTCGGCCCGCGTTGGCCTCTCGACGGCCGAGGCGCTGGAAGCGTTCCTCTTTTTCCGCACCCCGGTCGTTCAGGCCGTCACCCACTACATCGAGGACGAGAACGTCCCCACCCGCCGCGCCGCCCGGATCACGAGTGAGCTGACTCACTTCCTCGATGTTGTCCTGATCGAGACGGTCCGGGCTCACCAGGAAGGTATCGGGGCTGGGACACGCGGTTCTTGACGCTCCTGCTGAGCGCCTCTAGACTGCACGCCACCATGACGGCGGGACGGGCGGCCTAGCAATCTATCCGTGGTGTTACGCCACGGCTGCGGTGACGCTACTCAACCGAACCCAGGCATCTTCGAAGCCAGGCTGTGATTCGTCGAGGTAGGCCGCCTCCGCCGTTTGTGGTCTGTCGATCGTCGGAGAGGATGGCCAGCGGCGTGGGCATCGTGCGACGCATCTTTGGCTGGCTCGGACAACCCAGCCCCTCAGGCCAGATTCCGCCGGACACGCGGCAGGAGAGCAGCCCTCTCTACCTCGGGCGCAGTGTCCAATCGTGGCTGCGTTTCACGGGAGGTGATCCGCTCAGGGCGGCCGTGTTCGGTGTGCCTGCTCTGGAGTCGTTCGCGGATATCGCGAGGCTCCTGAGCCTCGACGAACGGCGGCTGGTCTGGCTCTGCTACCAGCCGGACGATCCAGGTGTTGACCACTACCACCGCTTCACGATCCCAAAACGCACTGGCGAACAACGGCAGATCAGCGCGCCGAAGTCGGATATGCGCACCGCGCAACAGGTCGTCGCTCGCGATATCCTGGCGAAGATCCCGATCCACGACGCGGCCACCGCCTACCGACCCGGCGCGTCAATCGTCGCCAACGCGCGACCGCACGCCGGACAGGCGGTCGTCATCCGGCTCGACATTGCCGACTTCTTTCCATCGATTACGCGCAAGCGAGTGAAGGGCATGTTCCAGTCGCTCGGTTACAGCGAGGGGGTCGCCGCCATCCTGGCCTTACTGACAACTGACGCTCCGCGCAATGGAGCCGACGGCCCACAGGCGAGCCTGCCGCAGGGCGCTTGTACATCACCGGCCATCTCGAACATCATCTGCCAGCGGCTCGACGCACGATTGAACGGGTTGGCCCGCAAGCACGGCTTCACCTACACCCGCTACGCCGACGACATGACCTTCTCGCACCCGGCCACCGACGCGCCGGTCGGGCGACTGATCTCCAGCGCCGTCTTCATCCTCGGCGAGGAGGGGTTCGAGCCGAACCCGGCCAAGGCACGCGTCACCCGTGCGCACCAGCGGCAGATCGTGACCGGCCTGGTCGTCAATGACGGCGTCGCGATCCCCCGCGCCGACCTGCGCCGTTTCCGCGCCATCCTCCACTCAGCAGAGCGCGACGGTTTCGAGGCGGCCAGCCTGACGCTCGGCAAGGATGTCCGCGACTATGCCCGTGGTTACCTCGCCTTTGTTCAGATGGTCGAGCCTGAGAAGGCGACGCGGATTCGGGAGCGGCATCCGTGGGTGACCTTGAGCGTGACGGATCGCGGTGCTCATCGCGCGTCTCGATCACCTATCCCTCGATCACCACGTATTCCTGGTCGAACTGCCAACCCTCAGCAGGGCCAAGCTCCAGCTCGACGCGAGGGTGGAGGGGGTCGAGGCGCTTTTCGAGGGTGAGGGAGACGATGTAGCGGTCGTCGAGGCCGAGCAGGGTGCAGACGGCGTCGAGCGTGATCTTGAGGCCGCCGTCGAGGTCGCGCTTGTAGGGTGTCTCGAAGTAGAAGACCAGGTCGCAGGCCAGAGGCTGGTCGCGGAGGCTCGCCAGCCATTCGTCGTCGATTGCACCCTGCGATCGCTGTTCCTGGACGACGACACCGGCCTCGCGGTGGAATGCTCTCGCCTGCTTCGACAGCACCCGCCGTTTGCCGACGGTGACGTACTGGTTGTTGACGCCGGGTGGCAGCGGCAGCTTGAGCCGGAGCGTCTTCATGTCGGTGGCCGCCGGTCTGCGCGTGTATCATCGGCGCTGGCTCGGGGGATGGGCTGACACTGGGAGTGGTGATGACTGGGACGCAGGCGGGACGGTTGCAGGTAGCAGTGTTGCTGTCCGGGACGGGCAGGACGCTGGAGAACCTGCTGGAACGGCGGGCGGCCGGCGAACTGGAGATCGACATCCCGGTCGTCATCTCGTCGCGTGCCGGCGTGCGCGGGCTGGAGGTCGCCGCCAGCGCCGGGATCAAGGCGCACGTTGTCAGCCGCCGCGACTATCCGACACCGTCCGAAATGTCGGCCCGGATTCAGCAGTTGCTCGCGCCGCACGAGATCGGGCTGATCCTGCTGGCCGGGTTCCTGTCGCAACTGGAGATCCTGCCTGAGTGGGAGGGCCGGATGTTGAACATCCACCCGTCGCTGCTGCCGCTCTTCGGTGGTCGCGGATTGTACGGCACGCGCGTCCACGAGGCCGTCCTGGCGTCCGGGATGCAGGTGACAGGCTGTACCGTCCATCTCGTCAACGCTGACTACGATGCCGGCCCGATCGTCCTGCAACGTTGCCTGCCGATCCACGACGACGATACCCCCGAAACGCTTGGTGCACGGGTCTTCGCGCTCGAATGTGAACTCTACCCCGAGGCGATCCGGCGGTTTGCGGCCGGCCGGCTTGTGCCGCGGGGTTCGGGAGTCGGGAATCGGGAATCGGGTCAGGAGTAGCTACTGGACGCTGCTCGCAAATCGCAATTCCCGATACTCCTTCGGGTCAAGATGACGGCGGAAGATGGGTCGTTGGTGCGTCGTGTGAATCCGGCGGGTTGGGCGGCGTCGTTGGTGGCTGATAGGTAGGCGGCGGGGTAGGCGGTGTGGCCTCGCTCGCTGTCGAACCACCGCGTCCCGTCATGTCGTTGAAGCGCGACACGACCAGATCGACACCCTTGCGAATCTCATCGGAGGCTTCGTTGATCGTGTTCTGGGCTGCCGTGCGCGGGTCGGCCTCAAGCGACGCTTCGGACGGCATGATCAGCGCCAGGACGACATAGACGGCGATTGATGTGCCGGCCAGCAGTGTTGCGACGACGAAGATCAGTCGGACGATGGTCGGATCGATGTCGAAGTACTCGCCAAGACCGCCGCAGACGCCGAGGAACATTTTCTGGTCGCTGCTGCGGTAGAGCCGCTTCGGTCCGGGCTGCGGCAGCGGAGGCGAATTCGTCCCCTGCTCCAATGACTGCCACTCGGGCTGGATATCCTGCGGGCGTTGCTGATCCATGTTGTATCCCTTCCGCTGGTCCCTCCTGTGCCGGTACCGATGATACACCGGGGCGGGAATCGGGAATCAGGGGAATGCGAACAGCATGCTCCGGATCAAGAGCCGATCTGTCCGCGCCACGAATCCCGAATCCCGATTCCCGCCCCGACGTTGCCGCAACGCTCGCTAGCATGTATATGTTCTGGTTGGATTGGGTCGGGAGGCAGGGCAACGTCGTGACGGTGACGCAGACGAGAGACGGGAAGCACATCGTTCGGCCACCGGTCGAGCGGGAGACGATCCGCGTTGGCGTGATTGGGGCCGGGTTCGGAGCGAACGTCCATGTCCCGGCATTGCGCCGCGTGCCAGGTGTCCAGGTCGCGGCGATCTGCGGCACTGACCGGAGCCGGCTCCATGAGGTTGCTGCTGACCTCGACATTCCAGCGTCGTTTGGCGACTACCGCGAGATGCTGGCGTCGGGCAGGGTCGATGCCGTCACGATCGCGACGCCGCCGCACCTGCATCACCCGATGGCGCTGGGGGCGATCGAAGCCGGTCTGCACGTGCTCTGCGAGAAGCCAATGGCGCGCAACGTTGCCGAGGCGCGTGACATGCTGCGGATGGCTCGTGAGGCTGGTGTCTGCCATGCGATCGGTCATCAGATGCGCCACGACCCAGCCCGGACACAGATGAAGAAGCTGCTCGACGAGGACTTCATCGGCCGGCTGCACTCGGTCAGCGTCATGGTCTACCGCTCGTCGCTGGCCGATCCGACCCGCCGTACCAACGACTGGCTGATCGATTCATCGCGAGCCGGCGGCATCCTGGCGGCGGTCGGCTCGCACTACATCGACACCCTGCGCTGGTGGTTTGGCGAGATCCATTGGGCGGCTGGCGCCGTCTCAACCGCCGTTGACGAGCGGCTCGTAACCGGTCGCGATGAGATGCGCCGCGTTGACGCCGACGACAACACGGCCTTCGTGTTGCGCTTTGCCTCCGGCGCGCTCGGCACCGTCCACATCTCGTATACCTCCTCGGCTGAGATTGGCGAAGAGATCATCGCGACCGGCAGCGAGGGGACGCTGGCGATCCATGATGACGGCCGCCTCTATGGCTCGCGCCACGGCGAACGGATCAGCTCACTCTACAAGCCGACCAGCACCGACATCGCCGAACGCGGCAAAGGCGGCACCGGCCGTCATATCCGCGCCTTCTCGATCCTGGCCGGCGAATGGGTCTGGGCCATGCGCAGCGGCACCGACGCCTCCCCCTCCTTCGAGGACGGTGCCAAGGTCCAGGAAGTCGTCGACGCCGTCACTCGCTCCCAGCAGCTCTCCCGCTGGATTGATCTCAGCGGCAATAAGTGGCCGGTGTAGCGGAGTAGCCGGTCAGGTCATCAGCCAGTCGGTTCGCTTGTTTGCGACGTGTTCCACACGGGTGTGTGCCGCAGTCGCGACGAACCCGTAGCGTTGTTATCCGTCCTGCGTCGGGATAACAGAGGCAGCGGCATGACCATGGACGAACGATCGTTCGCTCCGCTTCGCTACGGCTCCATAAATCTCTACTAGACATTGATGTTGATTTTTGCGACACTACGTCCCAAAGATACGTCGTCGCGTCGATTGGTTTGCACTACGTCACTGTGTATGGAGGGGCGATGCTTCACTGGCTGACTGACATGTCGAGTTCCCGGCGGGGGAAGTGGATCGTCCTCGCGATCTGGCTCGTCGTTGCAGTCCTTGTGATCCCGCTGACGCCGACACTCAGCGAAGTGACCGAGAACGACGCGCTCCAGTTCCTGCCGGAGAGCGCCGAGTCGAAGCGCGCCGCCGAACTGGTGCGCGAAGAGTTTCCGAGCGACGGCACACCAGCCATCATCGTCTTTCGCAACCCGGACGGCCTCACCGACAGCAATTTCGCGGCAGCCGAAGGCATCTACACCGAGATCGCCGCCATGCAGGAGGAACCGAACAGCAACGTCGGCGGCATCGTCTCGATCTTCAACATTCCGCAGGCGCGAGGAGAACTGGTTTCGCCGGACAACACGGCGATGACGATGATCGTCACGATCACCGGCTCGGTCGCCGAGGAACCGTACGCTGAGCGGATCGAGACGATCCGCGACGTGACCGAGCCGGTCGACAGCAGCGAGTTGCTGGTAAAGGTCAGTGGGCCAGGTGGGCTGATCTCCGACTTCGTCTCGGTCTTCGCCGAGATCGACGTCTTCCTGCTGCTGGTGACCGTTGCGCTCGTCCTCGTCCTGCTGCTGCTGATCTACCGCTCGCCGGTGATCGCGATCGTGCCGCTGCTGATCGTCGGTGTCGTCTTCCAGATGGCGGGTGGCATCGCGGCCGGGATCCTCGACGCGATCGATTTCCCGATCAATGGTCAGTCGACCGGCATCATGACCGTTATCCTGTTCGGCGCCGGAACCGACTACTACCTGTTCATTGCCTCGCGCTACCGCGAGGAGTTGCGTCGTCACCAGAACAAGCATGAGGCGATGCAGGCGGCAATGCGCGGCGTCAGTGAAGCGATCCTGTCGGCGGGTGGGACGCTGATCGTCGCCTCCCTGCTCCTGTTACTGGCCGATCTGGGGTCGTACAGCGCGCTCGGCCCGATCATCGCGATCGCGATCGCGATCATGATGGCGGCCGCGCTCACGCTGATTCCCGCCGTCCTGGCGATCATCGGCCGGGGTGGGTTCTGGCCTTTCCGGCCAGCCTACGACCCGGACAACGCCGAGACCGGCGACAGCCGCCTCTGGACCCGCGTCGCGCACCTCGTCCTTGAACGGCCGGCCCGAGTTCTGACGATTACGACCCTTGCACTGACACTGCTGATCTCCGGGATGGTCCTCTTCGAGATCAGCTACGATTCGCTGGAGAGCCTGCCGTCGAACGTTGATTCGGTCGAAGGGTTCGAAGCACTGCGGGCAAGCTTCCCAGCAGGCAGCCTCGCGCCAACCAGTGTCTATGTCCAGTTCCCAGACAGCACGAGCACGTTCGACGAGGGCAATCTTGCGACCGTCAACGCCATTGCCGACGCGCTCGCAAGCACCGACGGCATCGTCGCAGTTGCCGGGCCGAGCGACCCATTCGGACGCGGCACCGGACCCGACGTGAACGCGGTCACCGCCGCCGTCAACACGATCCCGCCGGATGTTCGCGACTCGATCGATATGGCGCGAGTCGAAGGCGCTGACGGCCCGCCCCCCGGCAGCGAGATCGACCCGGAGTCGGACATTGGCCAGGCAATCGGTTTGTACGTCTCAGCGGTACGGTTCACCTCTACCGACAACTCGGTCGCTCAGATCGACGTGACCATCAACGAGAATCCGTACAGTAATGAGGCGATGGACCTGATCCCCGATATCCGGGACACGGCCCGCGATGCCGCCGAGGCAAATGGCCTGCCCCGCGACAGCATCCTCGTCGGCGGCGAGACGGCCGAGAGCGCCGACACCCGCGCGGCGAACACGCGCGACTCACTGGTCGTGCTGCCGATCATTCTGATCGCGATCATGCTCATTCTTGGCCTGCTGCTGCGCTCGGTCGTCGCCGCGCTCTATCTCGGTGGGACGATCGCACTGACCTACTTCGCGACACTCGGCTTCTCGGTCCTCGTCTTCCGCTACGTATTCGGTCAGGACAGCGTGGGATCGAGCGTGCCGTTCCTGCTGTTCGTCTTCCTCAACGCGCTCGGCGTCGACTACAGTATCTACCTGATGTCTCGCGTTCGGGAAGAAGTCCAGACCCTCGACACTCGCAAGGCGACCGAGCGTGCGCTCGTCCGGACTGGCGGCGTCATCACCTCGGCGGGCATTATTCTGGCGGGAACCTTCGCGGCACTGATGACGCTGCCGTTGCGCGATCTGTTCCAGTTGGGGTTCGCGGTTGCCGTCGGTGTCCTGATCGACACCTTCGTGACCCGCTCCCTGCTCGTCCCGTCGATCGTCGAGCTGCTTGGCGACCGGAACTGGTGGCCCGGTAACCCTCGTCGAGTTGCCAGCAGGAAAGAGCCTGCGGAGGGACGATAGCCGATGCCACGCATATCGGAATCGACGGTCGGAGAGCACCGGCAGCGCGTCGAGTCGGCCCTGCTCGACGCCTGGGGCGAACTGATGCGCGAGCGCGGGCTCGAAGGACTCTCGCTGGCACTCGTCGCCGAACGGGCAGGGGTCGCGCGCAACACGGTCTATGGTTACTTCCCCGACAAGCACCACCTGTTGCTGGCCTACCTCGAACGCGAGGTAACGCGCTTCATGGAGCGCCTGACCGAGGCAATCGACGCAACGGTCGGCGCCGAGGAGCGGCTGCGGGTGCTCGTCTCCGAGATGCTGCGGTATTTCGCCGCGAATCGACAGGCGGGCCACGACCTGGCCCCATCGGTCGGCCCGGAAGCCTTCGCCGAGGTCATGCGCCGCTTCGACCCGGTCCGCCGGATGACCCATCGGATCGTCCGCGAGGGCATCCATGAGGGCGTCTTCCGACCGCTCGATCCCGATCTGGCCGCCGAGCTGGTTGGGACGACGATGGGTGCGTTTCGGGTTGCCGTCAGTCAGGGACGAATCTCGCCGGACGAGGCGGCCGAGCAGACACTCGACTTCATTCTGCGCGGTCTCGGCGCCGCACCAGTTGCAGCAGACAACTGACCGACCAGGGCAAGTTGCGGTACATTGCACCCGACCGTTGCGTGACACGAGATCACGACATCGACCGGGGAGGGATAGATGAGTTACCGCGATGAACTGGATACACCGTCACTGGTCGTCCACGAGGAGATTCTGAGCGGAACCTGAACGATATGGCGGAGTACGCCCGGTCGTGCGGGGTGACATTGCGGCCGCACTTCAAGACGCACAAGACGGCTGCCGTCGCCGAGCGGCAGAAGGCGCTGGGGGCGAGCGGGATCACCGTCGCCAAGATTGGCGAGGCCGAGGCGCTGGTCGATGCCGGCGTCTACGACGACTTCTTCATCGCCAACGAGATCGTCGGGCCGATCAAGCTACCGGCGGCTGATTGCGCTGATGGAGCGGGCGAAGGTTCGCGTCGCTGTCGATACCGTCGATGTCGCGCGCGGGCTGGACGGCGCGATGGGCGAGGCCGGCAAGACGCTGGATGTCGTCATCGAGCTGAACACCGGCCAGAACCGGGCTGGAGTCCGCCCGGACGAGGCGCTCGGATTAGCGGAAATGATCCGCAACGAGATGCCACACCTGCGCGTCGTCGGCCTGATGACCCACGAGGGCCACGCCGGTGCGACCGTCGAGCCGGATGGCATCAAGTCGACGGCAGTCGCGGCCGGGACGGCGATCGTCGAGACGGCCGAGCAACTCCGCGAGCATGGCTTCGACATCAGCGTCGTATCAGTTCGGCTCGACACCTTCCGCCAGGCACACGACAACGATCGAGGGCATCACCGAGATGCGCCCCGGCACCTACGTCTTCTACGACAACAGCGACTTCCGCTTCGGCGTCAAGCCGGAGGACTGCGCGCTGCGCATCCTGGCGACCGTCACCAGCCGTCCGGCCCCCGACCGCGCCATCCTCGACTGTGGCTCGAAGACGCTCACGAGCGACGCCTCGATCGGCCGCAAGGGGTTCGGCTACATCGTCGAGTACCCCGAGGCCGAGATCATCTCGCTCTCGGAAGAGCACGGCTGGCTGCGGCTGCCCGAATCGGCCCAGACAATGAAGGTCGGCGACAAGGTCGAGGTCATCCCCAACCACGTCTGCCCGGCCGTCAACCTCCAGGACGAGATGTACCTGATCCGCGACGGCGAGGTCGCCGAGACCTGGCCGATCATCGCGCGGGGACGGGTTCGCTAGGTCGGGAATCGGGAACCGGGAATCGGGATTCGGGGCGTTGACGAGACACGCTCCGCTCGATGCACCCGATTCCCGGTTCCCGATCAACGAACACACGAAAGGAACCACACACCGAATGCCGACCGACATCACACGCTTCTACACGTACGACGAACTGACTGACATTCTGCGCGGCCTGGAGCAGCAGTACCCGAAGCTGGCGACGCTGGAGTCGATCGGGCAGTCGTTCGAGGGGCGCGATATCTGGCTGCTGACGATCACAAATCAGGAGACGGGTGCATCCGACGAGAAACCGGCCATGTACATCGACGGCAACATCCACGCCGGTGAAGTGACGGGCAGCAATGTCGTCCTTCACACCGCCGATCTGCTGCTGGGTGGCTACGGCAGCGACGACGAGATCACGGCTTTGCTGGACCGCTTCACCTTCTACCTCGCGCCACGAGTTCAGCCAGACGGAGCCGAGCTGTATCTGACATCGCCCCTGACGCTGCGATCGTCGGTCCGTCCGTGGCCGTACGAAGACGAGGACGAGGGGCTGACGCCGCACGACATCAATGAGGATGGCCTGATTCTCCAGATGCGCGTTGCGGACCCGAAGGGTGAGTGGCGCGTTTCGGAGCAGGATGCCCGGCTGATGGTCAAGCGCCGTCCGGATGAGCTGACCGGCGAGTTCTACCGGCTCTACACCGAAGGTCTGCTCAACGAGCACGTCCGTGGTCCGGTCAAGATCGCGCGCTCGAAGTACGGGATCGACCAGAACCGCAACTGGCCGGCCAACTGGACGGCATTGCAGCGTGGCGGCGGGCCGTTCCCGCTCTCCGAGCCGGAGACGCGGGCGGTTGCGACCTTCGTCGAGTCGCACCGCAACATCGTCATCGTCCAGAACTACCACACGACTGGTGGCGTCATCCTCCGTTCGCCGTGTGCAGTTGGTGACAGCACGCTGCCGAAGGGCGACGCCGAGGTCTACAAGAAGATGGGCGAGATCGGGGAAGGGATCACTGGCTACCCGTGCGCGTCGGTCTACGACGCCTTCCCTGAGGTGGACGACCGGGGCCGCCGCTCGACCTCCGGCGGCTTCATCGAGTGGACCTACGAGCATCTCGGCATGTTCTCGTTCGCGACGGAACTGTGGGACATCCAGTCCAGGGCCGGGATCGAGCGACCGGCCAAGGACCCGATGCGAACCGTCCGCGAGCAGACTGAGGAGGACGGCCTCAAGCTGCTGACCTTCAACGACGAGCAGCTTGGTGGGCGCGGCTTTGTTGCCTGGCAGCCGTTCGATCACCCGCAGCTTGGCTCGGTCGAGATCGGCGGCTGGAAGAGCAAGGAAGTCCGCCAGAACGCGCCGCCCGAGTTCCTGGCCGACGAGTGCGAGCGCAACGCGACATTCTCGCTCCGGCAGGCGGCGATGCTGCCGAAGCTGGCGATTGGAGACGTTGAGGTCGAGAAGATCGCCGACGATGCCTTCGTCGTCCGCGCGACGATCGAGAACCACGGCTACCTGCCAACCAACGGCAGCGACCAGGCCCAGCGCAATGGCCTGACCGAGCCGATCGAGGTCGAGATCGAAGGCGCGATGACGATCGTCGGCAAGCAGAAGCAGCAGATCGGCCAACTCCAGGGCCGCTCGGTTGCCCGTGGGATGATGTTCGCTTACGGGATGGCGAAGGTCGATAACGAACGGCTGCTCGAATGGCTCGTCCGTGGCAGCGGCAGTTGCACCATCATCGCCCGCTCCGAGAAGGGTGGCACCGTCCGCCGCGAGGTGGCGCTGGCGTAGTCAGGCTGGATCTGCCAGTGTCGCGAGGAACCCAGCGTGCCACGAATCGTCGTGCGACGCGGTGGGTTCTTCGTGTTCCAGAATCAGCTCTGACCACTGCTGGCCAATAGCCAGCAGTCCATCGCCCATCGTGAGCAGCGGCACCGTCACCGTGACGACATTCCCGGCCCGGAGCGCGGAGCCGTCTGCTGGTCTGGCAACTGAACTGATGTGTCGAACTGTGTATTTGATCGCCTGCATCTCCGGACTCCTCTCGGCGTGGGGTGTCCGGCTGATGTGTCGCCGAGAACACTCACAACGCTTCGTTGAGATCACGATAGGATGCTTGGCTTATCCGGGGCTTAGCGGCGGATTAGCGGGCTGTCGTTCGTGACAGCAGGCCCGATCCGTCCCGGTTGATGTGATTCCTGGCAGCAGGCGGAATGCCGCGTTCGGGACATACCGCCCGCTGACAGGAATCACATCAACGAGCCGGTGGCATCGACGGTGTACTCGGGACCCGATCCAATCACCTGGAACGCGAGGTCACGGCCATCATCAAGCCGCAACGTGAGTTGATCACCTTCGAATGGCATCGAGCCGGACGTGATGTGGAGGCGGCCAGTGATCTGGAGCACGCCCTTGACGGCGCTGGAGCTGGACCAGTGCTGGGTGCTGACAATCTCCTGGAGCACGGTCAATCCGTAGCGGACGGTGGCCAGATAGCCGTCGCCGCTCTGGATCGTGCCAAAACCGGCAGGCGCTTCGACTCGTCGGAAGTGTCGTCGGATGGTTGGCATGCGTTCTCCTTCGCGTGTGTCGTGTCATGTCATGGGAACGGCCAGAGCCAACGAATTCCGCACAACGGGGTTGTTGCCGGGGCCGGCAACGCACCATCGCTCACGCGGCGAGACGCCTGGATCGCACCAGACATGGTCGCGCGGGCATCAGAAACTGAACCGGATACGATCTGGGTGGGTCAGCGCATTGTGGCTGAGACAACGCCCTGGGTTGTCACCGGCGTAGCTGGCAATTCGCCAAGAGGCCACTAAAGGCAAGTATATCACGACAGCGCGTTCGCTATCCTGTCGCGGATTGCGGATGGTCTATGAACGCCTGCGGCCGCGCGTGGACCTGGAAGCGATCACTGCCAGAGGCCTGAGTGTCAGACGGGGGAGGGATCTGGGAGGAATCAGTTGTTGCTATTCGACCAGGTGAGCAGGCTCCGAGAGTCCTTCGAGGTTATTGACGATTGACCAGTTGTTGCCTTCGAGCCTGACGGCCCAAGCGACGATTGAGCCATTCAGCCGGAAGCCGTTGGACCCGTTGATACGGACCTGCCCGCCCTGATTGCCGCCCTCAGCAACGTCTTTGGCCTTCTCGTAGATCATCCCCGCTATCGTTCCACCAGAGACATTGAGCGTGACCGCCGCGCGCGCCAGCGTGGTTGGGTTGTGGAACGCCGTCCCTGTTGAGTAGATGACCACATCATTCATATACGGGTTGAGGTTGAAGTTGTTGCCCGTCAGTTCGATGTTCCGGGCCACGAAGGTAACGGTCCCTGAAACGTTATCGGCTTTGAGGGTCAACCAGTTGCTACCTTCGTAGCAGATTACGCCCGGCTTCAGATTCCCGTTGGAAGCATCGTTGCCGACCCACCATCGACCGTTCTGGCTAAGATCCCACTCCGTATCCAGCAGTTTGATCGAGCAAGGGAAATCGGATGTGGAATAGACAACCGGCCAGGCCTGGTGTGCGAGCGGTTGTGCCTTCGGGATGTTCGGGTTGACGCCGATCTGGCGAACCTTCGAGCTGTTGCAGACATCGCCATTCGGGGAGATGCCGTGCGTCAGATCGCCGGTCAGCGTATTCCCTGTCGCACTGGATGGGATCGTGACCCCCGAGTTCGAGTGGGCATCGCCATCAACGATGATATTGCTGCCTCCCCAATAGATCGACTGGTCCCAGCAGTGGGTATCCTTCTTGGCGAAGATGGCCGTGCCGGTCCCGGTCGCGTGCTCGGCAACGGCTCGGGCTGAGATCTCGACCGAATCGTAGCCCAGGATCGGCATGAAGAAGAGCTCAACCGTCCGGCTGACGCTGACTTCCAGCTGGTTGTCGTCGCCGTTATAACCTGCGTTGGCCGCCACCATCTCAACCGGGACGCCGTTGACGACGGCGAGCTGCTGGGCGATTGTCTCGGCATTAGCGGCGTCGTCCGGGAGGGCGCCGACGCCGCCGAGTGCAGCCAGGTCGGCCACGTTCTGGAGCTGACGGCGCTCCTTGAACACGTAGGCGACGTCGATCCCAATGCCCATCGCACCGATCATGACCGGGATCATCAGTGCGACGATGATCAGTACCTGTCCGGGTTGCCGGCTGGATGCGCGGATGCGTTCTCGTAGACGCTCTCTCACTGGTCGCAATCCTCTCGGTAGAAACCTGGCAGGCTACTCGACCATCAATTCGGTTTCGCCCATCAATTGCAGGCCAGCGTCTCCGAACACCATGCTGACGACCGGGACAAACGTGTATCCAACCGTGACCTTGAGCCGATCTCCGAGGACCCGGTCACCGAAAGCGGTGCTGCCACCGTTGACATCAACCGTCACCAGGTTGGCATTCACCGTCAGCGGATCGGCCGCATCGACGGCCTTGAGCTTCACGTCATCGGTGCTGGCGGTGTCACTGAGGATCGCGAGCCTGCCCGCTTCCTGGGCGGCGTGATTGACCGTGTTGTAGGCGTAGGCCAGCCGAGCGCCCTCGAAGACCCCGACGAGCAGCAGCATGAAAAGTGGCGTGACGAGCGCGAACTCAACCATGCTCTGCGCTCGGGAACGGTGTCGTCGCGTCGAACTCATTCGCATTACTGCCACCCAACTCTCGATACGGCTGACTCACTGATCGTGAGCGTCCCGCCACCCCACAGGTTCGAGACGAGTGGGACGATGGCCTCGAACTCATAGGTCACCGTGATCGTTGACGTTTCTCCGACGACGTACGAGCGGTTGACCGCGACGTCGGTCAGGACATACGGATCAGCAGCTGCCTGGGCGGCGGCGATGATCTCGGCATCGGTTGCATCGGGGTTCATCGCCAGCCGGGCGCCGTCACGCGATGCGTGGGTGACCGCGATCGAAGCGGAAAACGCGCGGCCAAACTCGATCACCCCCATCGATAACGTCATCAGGAGCAATCCGACCAGCGCGAACTCGATGAGCGCCTGACCGGAATGAGCCCTGCGGCCGTTGTCGCTCGCTGCCGTCTCTCTGAATCGGTCTCTCAGTCGTGCCAGGATTGTGTTCTGCATCACATCGTCCGTATCGCTGGTGATTGAGCGCCAACCGAAGTACCGAATATAGGACCTATATGTGACTTATGGGTCATATTAGACATAGAGAATACCTATTCCCGGAAGAGCAGGAGGTACTGCCATTTGCCAGGTACTCAAGACGAAAGTACGGTACAAAGGTACCTGGTTGCTGGCTGGCTTACCTCTTCGTAAACGCAATGTATCGTCAATATATGCCTGACGAGGCGCGGAATGTCAGCGCCGAAACCGATGGTGGTAGACGCAGATCGATGTTGACAGTCTGCCCGGAGGATTGTGTCGGGATATGCTGCGACATGGGAACTCGTCAGAAGAAGGTACTATGTGCGTAGGACGATGTCGGGTTATGACGACCAGGACCAGGTCATGGGCGACGAAAGCACATAGCCGTGCAGGGACGGATGCTATCGGTAGATCCGGTCTCAGGCACTGAGGTCGGTGCGTCGCAGTAGCTGGACCAACACCGCCACTTCACGGTCAAACGAGCCCATCGGCCACAACCGAATGGCCAATCGCTCGTTGTACCGTTATGGCAAGGCATGTCGTCATCGTGTTGACCAACACAATGAGTAGCCCTTGGGACGACTGGGCATCGTCCCAAAGGCTACCGTGCCCCGTTACGCCCTGGGCTGAACGCGGTCACGTGTTGGTCAGTGTCATCGATCGCGGTCAAGGAGGGAGCGTCATCACCGTCTAGATCCCGTGTACCTGTCTCGGTCGAACAACTGCTGCGATCAGGACCAGAGGGTGGCTATCCGGACAACGCAGTTGCCCATATGCTGAATTCCAGCCACACGTCGTCTGTATAAGGGTGCTATGTATGACATCAATCAGTACTGAGTCACTGGAGCGGCGTGCTGCGGCTCGGTGGGATTATCTTTGTCGCCTGACCGGTTTGTCGATGGGCGGCAAGCAGACTGGTTGGGACCGGCTGGCGCAACGGATCCTCGACGATCCAGCCGTCCGGCTCAAGGCAGTGCATCGGATGGAAGCAATCGTCAACCTCTGCCGCCTGCTGACTCGGTTGGATGAGACGCACTTCACTGTCCTGGCACTCCGGTTGGGATTGACCGTTGACGATCAAGTGGTTGAGGAAGAGTCGCGACGGCACGTGTCGGAGCGGCTCCAGTTGTCCATGTCGCGGATCGCCCAGGTGGAACAGGAAGCGGTTGTCGACTTGCGGCAGCGGTCCGTGAGCGAGTTCCCCACGATGGAAGCGTACGTGCATCGCGTCGCAGGATCAGTCGTATCATGCCGCACTGACGACCGCGATGACAGTCTCCAGC
This sequence comes from uncultured Chloroflexia bacterium, assembly GCA_963763325.1. GTDB lineage: Bacteria > Chloroflexota > Chloroflexia > Thermomicrobiales > CFX8 > JBBECJ01. Next base: position 99,002 of record CAVXOL010000001.1, on the reverse strand, counting down.
ATGACTGATTCTCAATATCGGTGTGGTAGAGTCGTGGCAGGGAAGGGTTGGGGATCGGGGTAGCTACGGGCATCACCGAGCAACTCACGTCCTCGTCTTCACCGCCGTGACGGGGGTGTGGATCGCGGTCGACGCCCCCCGATCGGTTCATCGGGATGAACTTCAGCAGACAATAATCCGCCATCCTGACGCTCGTGATCGTCCTCGCTGGCGTTGCGGAGTTCCGTCCAGTCGTCCCCAATCGCCAACAACCTGCTGCCCATCGCCAGCGTCGGGATCGTCATGGTGACGATGTGGCCGGCCAGGAAGGCGGAGCCGGAAGCCGGTCGGGCGCAGATTCCGTTGTGTGTGGCATCTGCGTGTTCCTGCATGTCCGTCCTCCGCTCCAGGGTCGACGTCTTCCTGCTATATAGACACGACCGGTGCGTGAGATGTGACAAGATCGCGATGCGGAGCCGGGGCCATCGGGTACGTAGCGAGAAGTTCGCCTGTCTCTGGCTCTGCCTCCCGTCGGGTTCAAGTGTGAAGGCAAATGAAACGCGCCCGAGCCTATCGACGGCTCGGGCGCGTTTCGTCGAACAGTGGCTGCTTAGTCTGCTGCGAGGCGCTCCGGGGCGCTGTTCTCGGCGGTCCAGCGCAGGTTGAGGTTGCGGTTGGCGGCGACGTCGTCGAGGCGCTTGTACTCAGTCGTGTGTGGGGCGGCCTTGACGAAGTCGGGCTGGGTGTCGGCCTCGTCGGCGATCTGGAGCATCGAGCGCGATGAACTCGTCCAGCGTCTCGATCGACTCGGTCTCGGTCGGCTCGATCATCAGCGCCTCTTCGACGATCAGCGGGAAGTAGGTCGTCGGCGGGTGGACGCCGAAGTCGAGCAGCCGCTTGGCGATGTCGAGCGTGCGGACACCGTTCTTCGCCTTCTGGCGCCGGGCCGAGAGGACGAACTCGTGCATGCAGGTGCGGTCGTAGGGCAGGTCGTAGCGGCCCTTGAGGTTGGCCTGCAGGTAATTGGCGGCCAGGACGGCGTCCTCGCTGATCTGGCGCAAGCCGACCGCGCCGTGCATGCGGATGTAACAGTAGGCGCGGACGTGCATGCCGAAGTTGCCGAAGAACGAGTGCACCTTGCCGACCGACTCTGATGGCGACTCGATGCCGTAGGTCACGTTGCCTCCACCGTCGCGGCGGACGATGACCGGGTCCGGCAGAAACTTGGCCAGGTCGGCACGGACACCGACCGGGCCGGCGCCGGGGCCGCCGCCGCCGTGTGGGGTCGAGAACGTCTTGTGCAGGTTGTAGTGCATGATGTCGACGCCGAGGTCGCCGGGGCGGGCGATGCCGAGGATCGCGTTGAAGTTGGCGCCGTCGTTGTAGACGAGGCCACCGGCGCCGTGGACGATCTCGATTACTTCCCTGATGTGCTCGTCCCAGAGGCCGAGCGTGTTCGGGTTCGTGATCATCAGCATGGCCGTCGTCGGCCCGGCCAGCTCGCGCAGCTTCTCAACATCGACGTTGCCGCGCTCGTCGGACGGGACGGTGACGACCTTGAAGCCGGCCATCGCCGCTGTCGCCGGGTTGGTGCCGTGGGCTGAGTCCGGAACGAGGACGGTGTCACGTGCCGTGTCGCCGCGCTCCATATGGTAGGAACGGGCGATCAGGACGCCGGTCAGCTCGCCGTGCGCGCCGGCAGCCGGCTGGAGGGTGACGGCGTCGAAGCCTGAAATCTCGGCCAGGTAGCCCTGTAGCTCGTACATCAGCTCGAGCGCGCCCTGGACGCTGCTCTCGTCCTGGAGCGGATGGATGTGGGCGAAGCCCGGCATCCGAGCGACCAGCTCGTTGATCTTCGAGTTGTACTTCATCGTGCAGGAGCCGAGCGGGTAGAAGTTGATGTCGATCGCGTGGTTCTTCTGCGACATCCGCGTGTAGTGGCGGATGACATCGATCTCGGAGACTTCGGGCAAGCCCAGTTCATCGCGACAGAGCGCGGCCGGAATCTCGACCTGCGGAACATCGACTTCCGGCACCGTCGTCCCGTGCCGGCCCGGCTTGGAAAGCTCATAGATCAACGGCTCGACTGCCATGTTCCCGTTCCCATCCCCTGTTGGCATCCGGCCACGGCCATTCTGGCTGGATTGCGTGCTCCGACGCGCCCGATACCTATAGGGTGCGCGCCGCAGATGAGGATAACACCGGCTGTGAGTGGGTCACAACACCGTATCGGCTTGCCTCCAGGTTCGGATTGCCTGTAAACGCTACTCGTACTCGATCACGGAGATCGGAACGAGGACGACACGGACGCGGGACGGGTCGACGCCGCGAGATTCGAGCTCAGCGCGCAGCGCATCGGCATCTGGCATCGGAAGTGGCCCTTCTATCTTGATGACGGTCAGGTCCTGGAGCGTCGACACATCGGTGACATCCCATCCGACAGTATCTCCAAACGCTTCTGCTGCCTCACGTGCCTTCCGTTCCTCCAGGGTCTGGTTGGCGATCGTGATCGTCGACGTCGTGAGCGGGACGATGATGATCGCGGCCATGATGCTGATGAGGATGATTGCCCGGCGCCGATTGATGGTGCGAGTTTCGCTGCCCGGCAGAGGCGCGGCCATGCGATACACGCCGAAGAGCGCCATAACGATCGTGCCGCTCGCGAGGATCGCGGTCACGTTCGTGAGAAACAGTAGCAGCGCGCCCAGTGACTGGTCATAGGCGCCGGACTCCATCGTGAGGCCGACAACGGACAGCGGTGGGACGAGCGAGATGGCGATGGCAACACCAGGCAACGTATCGGAGATGTCCGACCGGACGAGTGCGATCGAACCGACGACACCGGTTGCCAGTGCTGCCAGGAGGTCAATCAAACGCGGGGTGACGCGACCTGCGACCTGTGAGTTCACCTCGGCGACGATCGGGTTGATGGCGGTGATGCCGATCAGATACCCTATCGCAATTGCGGTCAAAGCCCCGCCTATGACGAGTACGAGCGAGCGAACCAGGTTGTCACGATCGGCTAGGACGATGGCCAGCATCGTGCCGAGGATGGGCGTCATCAGTGGCGCGACGATCATTGCGCCGATGACGGTGGCTGTCGAATCCCCGACGACACCGGCTGCCGCGATGATCGCCGCCAGGACGAGCAGGATCCAGAAGCGGCTCAGCTTCTGCGCGACGTCCGGACCCTCAAAGAACACTGACCGACGCAGGTGCGCCAGGTCATTGGTGGCTGCAAACCGCATCTTCCTTTACTCCAATGCAGGTACTCCAATGCAGGCGTACGAGGCACATCAGCGCATATCGCGGAGCGTACCGAGGATGGTACTGACTCGCTCATGCGCCGGATAGACGGCTACAAGCCATTGCGCGGCTGTAGACACGCTCGCCTCCCCGCTGATCCTGTTGATCGTGCACACGCTGACTGGATGATGTGCTGGGAACAGGATAGACAGACGGTGCTGAGGGAACGCTATCCGTTTGGGCGTAGATAGTGGGCGTAGACCGCCGAAGCTGAGCAATGCGTACGCGAGGCCGTGCGGACAACGTGATGTCGTCCGCACGGTAGGAACCGCTTTCGAGTGGCCTGGGTGACGACGTTTGGTACGAAGCTGCGGCCTACGCCTGAGCAGGCTTCATCTCCGGTTGACTGCTGAGCGCCGGCTCTGTCGCACCGACCGGAGCTCGCAGCAGGTGGACGCTGCCGGCCAATATCCAGACGTGGAGCAACGGGATCGCGATCGGCCCAGCCTGGACGGCTAGCATGATGGCGCAACCAAGCGAGACGGGTACACCAAGCCATCCGAACCAGCGTGGAAGCGCTTGGGTTGTCAGCGCCAGGGCCGAGACGACGGCGACGAATACGCCTGCGAAGAGGATGACGGGAATCCAGGAAGCGTAGGCAAGGGTGGTCGCGAAGCGTAGTGTGTCGACGCCTGGAAGCGGCTCGTCGGCAAACCGCACTGACGCGGGGATGATGCCTCGCAGAATGGCGCAGAGGCTCAGTGCGCCCGTCGCGACGATCCCGCTGGCGAAGGCAATGTCGGCCCAGCCACCCGCGTCGGCTGCCTGCAGGCGCGTCCGCAGCCTGGCGATGAACAGCAGGAACAACGGAGACGCCGCCAGCAGCAGATACATCGAGACGATAAAGCTATCGCGATTCCCGCTATCAGCCCACCAGGTCAGCATCTCCTGATCGGAAGCCCCCCGTAGGGGATCGACGCTTGCGACCCCCAGAAACACGAGGACGACGAACCCGATTCCCGCTACGGCCCCGACGATGTCGGCGCGACGATTCGATTGTGGCATGTTGGTCTCCTTCCGAATACCGTGCGGTGACGTTCACTGCTGTTGGCAGTCTGAACGCCTCCGCTTTCTTTGGCATCGGTGGCTGTACTGGTTCTCCAGTCAGGGATAGCCCTGAGGCGCACAGCGACGGGTAGTGCGACAATCGTGGCTATGAACGCCAACGTACGTCTTGCCCAGCTTCCAATGACTGTCGTCATCGCGACATGGGGCGTCCTGGTCGTCTCTGCCATCGTGACGATCGTGTTTGACCTGCGGCTCGCAGCCGCCGGACGAAGCGATCTTCAGCTGTTGCTTGCCCCCAGCGTCCTGTTTCTCATCCCAATCGTGAGCACGACGATCATTGGATCGGCGCTGGTCCTCAGGCGGCCGCAGCATCCGGTCGGCTGGCTGTTTCTGTTGCTCTCGATCTCTATCTTCATCCCGGTCGACAGCTACGCCAGGTACGGGGCGCTCGCCCGGCCTGGCTCGCTGCCCGGCGCGCACGTCGTGATGATGATCAGCGCCTCGACGTTCCTCGTCTGGCAGCTGCTACTCGCGCTGATCCTGCTGCTGACTCCGAGTGGTCGGCTCACGAATCGCATTACACGATTCATCGCCTGGTCGACGGTGGTCTGGGGTGTCGCGGGCATCGCTGCCGGCATGGTGCGTCCATACACCGGTGACTATGAATCGCTCGGCATCATCCGTAATCCGATGGAGGTGTCTCTTGGGGCTGACGTGTTCTACGTCATCAGGTGGGGAGGGATCATCGCCGTACACCTCGGGATTCTCGCTGGCGCCGTCGCGATTATCGGGCGGTTTCGAGCGGCGCGAGCGGAGGAGCGGCTACAACTACGCTGGCTCGGGATGGCGACGATTCCATTCGTACTGTTCGTGTTTGCGGCCTCGGCCGTGGCGATCCTGGAGGGCAGCCTGCTGCTCCTGCAGGTGTTGGCGTTCTGCTTCGTCGCGATCATTCCGCTGGCTGTTTGGCTGGCCATCGAGCAGCACCACCTCTACGACATCGACCGGCTCGTCAGCCGGGCGGTTACCTGGGTCGTCCTTTCAGCGGCGGTGATCGGCACCTATGTCGTGGTCGTCATCTTCGTCGGACAATCGATTGGCCGCGCCAGCGATTCGGCGATTCCGGTGGCGATTGCGACGCTGGCGGCAGTGAGCGTCGTCGGACCATTGCGGCGCTGGATTCAGGACGCGCTGGATCGTCGCTTCAACCGTCGCCGCTTCGAGACGCTCGCCAGGCTGCGTGCCTTCACGCGTGAGCCGACGCCCAGCATGACGGTCGAGCAGGCGTTGCGGACGGCGATCGGCGACCCTTCGCTCAGCGTCGCCTACTGGATCGGTGAGCGTGACGTCTGGGTGAGTGAGGACGGCTTGCCGATCTCGCCAGCGTCAGACGGTGTCACGGTGAAACGCGGGGAGGAGGTCGTCGGTGTCGTCAACTTCGACGGCTCGGCTGTTGATCGACCGACGGTCGAAGCAGCCACCTCCGAGGTGCTTGCTGAGTTAGAGAACGCTCGCCTGCGCGCAGCGATTCGGCTGCAGCTGGTCGAGGTGCGCGAGTCGCGGTCACGCATCGTCGAAGCGCAGCAGGCCGAGCGTCATAGAATCGAGCGCGACCTGCACGACGGCGCCCAGCAGCAACTGCTGGGTCTCGCGATGCAGTTGCGGGCGGTTGAGATGAGCGGCGATCCTGAACGGATGCGGGTGACGATTGCGACCGCTGTCGATGAATTGCAGGCAGCCGTCCGTGACCTGCGCGCGCTCGCCAATGGACTCCGTCCGGCAGTGCTCACTGATGGAGGTTTGGCGGCCGCGCTGGACGATCTTGCGGCCCGCTCGCCGGTGCCGGTCCGGCTCGAGACGACGGCCGATCGCTTCTCCCCGGCGATCGAGGAGGCGGCCTGGTTCATTGCCTGTGAAGCCGTCGCCAACGCCGTCAAGCACGCCGCGCCGCGCTCGGTCGCGATCAGTGCCTGTCGCTCGGACGGCCTGTTGCGGCTGGTGATCGAAGACGACGGCGTTGGCGGGGCCGATCCAACCGGTAGCGGACTGCGCGGCATCGCTGACCGGGCTGAGGTCGCCGGTGGGAGACTGACGGTTCAGCCGCGGCTCGGGCATGGCACGATCGTGATCGCCGAGCTGCCATGCGTGTTGTGATTGCCGACGACTCAGTCCTGCTGCGTGAGGGCCTCGTGCGGTTGATGATCGAGGCAGGTATCGATGTCGCCAGCGCTGTTGCGGATGGTCCAGCCCTTGAGGCGGCCGTCGCCGGCCAGCAGCCGGATGTCGCGATCATCGACATTCGGATGCCACCGAGCTACACGCATGAGGGCGCAGAGACGGCGACCCGGCTGCGTGCTGCCTGGCCACGGCTGGGGATCCTGCTGCTCTCTCAGTCGATCGAGAGCCGCTTCGCTCTGGAACTGGCTCGCACCCATCCAACCGGCTTTGGCTACCTGCTGAAGGACCGTGTCGTCGATGTCGAGACACTCGTTGATGCGATCGAGCGCGTCGGTGGCGGTGGGACAGTGCTCGACCCGGACATCGTCGCGCACTTCCTCGGCAGGCAAGCGATCCGCAACCGTCTGGCCGAACTGACCGAACGGGAGCGCGACGTCCTCTCGCTGATGGCCGAGGGGAGGTCGAACCGGGCGGTTGCCCGCCAGCTGAGTGTGACCGAGAAGACGGTCGAGACTCACATCGCCAGCATCTTCTCCAAGCTCGACCTGCTCCCTGAGCCTGACGACCACCGGCGGGTGCTGGCGGTACGTGCCTGGATTGCTGGGCAACATGGATGATTGACTCTTCTCCAGACGGGGAATCATGCGTGTGGTGCAGCAGCAGTGCGAAATGGCACGCTTGCCATCCCGTGTTTGAGTCCGTAGGCTGCGATCATCCAATCGACGAACAGCGTTGGCATGAACGGAGTGCTCTGATGGCGAAGGTTCTGGCCGAGCGCATGGCAGCCGAGATTGACGGTGACTTCGTCGTGTTCCTGATCAGCTTTCGTCCCAACAAGCCCTGGAAGGTGCACAAGTGGCTACCCGTCTTCCTGGCGATGCCGGGCATGCTGCGCGAGTTGTACGCGCATCCGGAGTCCGGCTTTCTTGGCCATCAAGGGGGCATGCCGATCGTGCAGTATTGGCGGTCGTTCGACCACCTCGAAGCCTATGCGCGCAGTCGCGATCACAAGCACTGGCCCGCCTGGGTGGCGTTCAACAAGCGGCTGAACAAGAGTCGCGGCGATGTGGGCATCTGGCATGAGACCTATCGGGTGCGCGCTGGAGAATATGAGTCGGTCTACAGTGGAATGCCGCCGCATGGGCTCGGCAAGGCCAGCCGGCTCGTGCCGGCGACCGGGACGTGGCAATCGGCGCGCGGAAGGCTCCAGCCACAGGGAGTTACGACCGACTCGACTGCTGGCGGAGAGGCATACACTCCGACCGTCCGCTGAACAGCGCGTCATTGCTGTCGCGACGGTGCAGCAGGAGTACACAACTGGGCGTTGGGCTATCATCGCGTTCCGATCCGACCCGAATTGAACCTGCCGTCATCGGGTTCTCTGTCCAGCAAGCGTGGGCGGTAACGTGATCCGGGAGTCGATGAACGGACGACACAAAACCATCACAGCCCACGATAACCCGCCCAGAACTGCCGCAGGCCGGATGATAGAATCCGTGCGTTGACAGCAGGTGTCTGCATGCGCGCACGCGGCGCGCACCCTCCTCAGCATGTGTCGTGAATCAGGGAGTCACCGAACGATGGCGAAACCGTTCTACTACGGCGGACAGGCGGTCATGGAAGGCGTCATGATGCGCGGCCGTTCCTCAATGGCCGTCGCCGTCCGGCAGCCAGACGGCAATATCTGCGTCTATGAAGAGGCCCTCCAGCCTGGCCCGGTCGTCACAAGGGTCCGTAACTGGCCGTTCATCCGTGGCGTCTTCGTCCTCTGGGACACGCTGCTGCTCGGCATGCGGGCGCTGATCTTCTCGGCCAACGTTGGCCTCCAGGAGGTCGAAGGCGAGGAGCCGAAGACCGACAAGGATGGCAAGCAGGAGGAACCAGCCATGCTGACCGGTCCGCTGCTGTGGGCGACGGTCGGCTTTTCATTGCTCTTCTCGATTGCGCTCTTCTTCGTCGCGCCGCTTGCGGCGGTCGATCTGCTCGAACGCTGGATCGACTCGGACCTGCTGGTCAACGTGATCGAAGGCATCCTCCGGCTAGGGCTGCTGGTCGGCTACATGTACGCGATCTCGTTCATGCCGGACATCCGGCGCGTCTTCGGCTATCACGGTGCCGAGCACATGACGATCAACGCACACGAATCGAACCTGCCGACGACGGTCGAGAACGTCCGCAGGCAGCCGCTGACCCATATCCGCTGTGGGACCGGCTTCCTGTTGATCGTTGTCCTGCTCTCGGTGATCGTCTTCATCATGATTGGCCGGCCGGCCTGGTACTGGCTCTACCTCTCGCGGATTGTCCTGGTGCCGGTGATCGCGGCCGTCGCGTACGAAGTGATCCGGATCGGCGCGGCGAACGCCGATAACCCGATCATGCGCGCGATCCTCGCACCCGGCCTCCTGCTTCAGGGCGTGACGACCCGGACACCTGACGACGGCATGCTCGAAGTTGCGATTGCCGCCTTCAAGCGCGTCCTTGCTACCGACGCCGTCATCGCTGAAGCCGAGCTTGACCCAAGCATCATCGCCGTTGATACGATGGGCCGTCCGCTGGTTCCAGCCCTTGAACCCGTCCCGGTGGCAGCCGACGGCATCCTGACGTAGTGCGTGATGCGTAATGCGTGACGCGTTCTCGATGAAATCTGCTGGTAGCGATAGTGTCGATCCGACCACGCATCACGCGTCACGCGTCACGCGTCACGATTCGCTCACCGTACGTGAATTCTGGGGCGATAAGCCGCTCGAAGCGGTCTATCGCATCCGTGACGAGGTCTTCGTCGACGAACAGGCACTGACCGACGACGCGCGAACCGACCCCGACGATCACCGCAGCTTTCACTATCTGGCGCTGCTCGGCGAGGAGCCGGTCGGGACTGGCCGGTTGACGCTCTACGGTCGGGAGGCGCAGGTCGCCTGGGTGGCGGTCCGCCAGCAATGGCGCAAGCACGGGATCGGCAAGGCGCTGATGCTCTCGATCATCGAGCGCGCCAGGATGGAATCGGCAACCCACATCGTCCTCAACGCCCAGACCCACGCGATCAACTTCTACTCGGAACTCGGCTTCAACGTCGTCGGCGGCGAATTCTTCATGAGCGGCATCGGCCATAAGGTGATGATCAAGCGGCTGGACTGATCGGCCCTCACCCCCTGGCCCGCCACCCGGAGGGTACCCGGCCCAATTCTGGGAGAGGGGCCGGAGATGAGGGCCGTAGTACCATCTCTCTGTCAGAGAAGGGACTACGGATGCCAACGCTCAAGTATCTCGAAGAACAGGACGCCGACGAACGGGTCCAGGCGGCTTACGAGGACATCAAAGCCGGCTTCGGCAACGGCCAGGTGCCAAACGCCTATAAGGTGCTCGGTAACAACCCGACGATCCTTGAAGCAGCCGTCGAGCATCGCCACCGCGTCATGGACGAAGGCACGCTCGATCCGAACCTCAAAGAGTTCCTGGCCTGGGCGACGGTGACGCTGCTGAACAACCAGTTCGGGATTGAGACGCACACGGCCCGCCTCAAGCGGCTCGGCTTCACTGATGAGCAGGTGCTCGAAGCCCTCGGTGTCCTCCAGTACTTCGCCGGCATCTCGGTCGTCATCAACGGCCTCGGGATGGCGCAGGACTCGAACGAGAGCGTCAAGCGCTACCTGCGCGGCGAGGAGTAATGCCGACACCACGCCCACCAATCCAGCCAGTCGCGCTCGACGGCGATGTCGTCACGATCATCGACCAGACGCTGTTGCCGGTCGAGGAGCGGCGGATCGAGATTGCGACGGTCGACGCGATGTGGGAGGCGATCCGATCGTTACGAGTGCGTGGCGCTCCGGCGATTGGCATTGCTGCCGCCTTTGGGCTGGACATTGCGGCGCATGCGTCGGATGCGATAGAGCGTGATGGCTTCCTGGCTGACCTCGATCGCGCCAGAGCGTATCTGGCGACCTCGCGACCGACGGCCGTCAACCTCTTCTGGGCGTTGGATCGCGTCTTCCGGCGCGTCGTATCCGACCCGGCGGCGGATGTCGCACCCCTTCGAGAGCGGGTACGCACCGAGGTGCTGGAACTGCTTGAGGAAGACCTCGCGGCCGGACGCGCCATCGGCGAGCACGGCGCGCGGCTGCTGCGTGAGGGCGCCGTGCTGACACATTGCAACGCCGGCGGCCTCGCAACGTCCGGCTACGGAACGGCGCTGGCTCCGATCTATGTCGCCCACGAACAGGGGCTGCGTCTGAAGGTTTACGCTGACGAGACGCGACCGCTGCTGCAGGGTGCTCGGCTGACGAGCTGGGAGTTGGCGCGTGCCGGTGTGCCGGTAACGGTGATCGCCGACAGCATGGCGGCGTCGGTGATGTCAAGCGGTGAGGTCCAGGCCGTGATCGTCGGGGCCGACCGCGTCGCCGCCAACGGCGATGTCGCCAACAAGATCGGCACGCTCGGCGTTGCGATCATCGCCCGCAACTACGCCATCCCGTTTTACGTCGCTGTCCCGCTCTCAACGATCGACTTCGCCACGGCAACCGGCGCCGCCATCCCGATCGAGGAACGGGCATCAGAGGAGTTGACCCTCTTCAACGAGCGCCGGATCGTCCCAGAAGCGAGCAGTGTCTACAACCCCGCCTTCGACATTACTCCCGCCGAGTTCGTGACTGCCTTCATCACCGAGCGCGGCGTGCTGATGCCGAGCGAATTGTCGGCCCTGCAGTCGTCCGAGTCGTGAGCGCAGTCGTCCGAGCAGACTGCCCGAGGCTGGCCGACGGTCCCGGCGGCAACGAGGCTTACTCCTTTGGAGTGTTGGTGCCGGCAGCGGCACCGGGAATAATCCGTCGGATGGACGGCGGTAGTTTGCTCCCACCGAAATTGCGGATGATGTCAAGGAGTCTGCCAAGCATCTGGTGCTCTCCGTCCTGACAACCGATCGTTTGTCGTGGTGCGGCACGACCTTAGCATACCCGAGATCGCTATCGCGTCAGTGGATCCTGCGATGCGCAGTGTCCAGCGTCAGTGCCTTGTAACATCGTTCATGGCTGCGATGCATTGCATGTCAGAATGACAACACATAGACTGTAGCATGTTCGGTATGCGTGGAAGGTTGCACCAGTATGGCACTCTCCGCTTCCCCAACCGTTGAACGTGTTCGGAATCATTTGTGTGCGAAGGGGCTGTTTGGTGATGTCGCCGAGCTGTGCGAGATGCGCGGCGACTGCGTCTTCGTCGTCACCTGCCCTGATTGCGGCCAGACATTCACTCTCGATGATGACGACTATGACGAACTGCTCCACTGGAGCCGGACGTCGGGCGAGAGCTGCGGAATCGCGTAGGTCGGGAACCGGGATTCGGGGGTGTTTGACAACCGATGACTGGGCCAACCTGCCTGGTCATCCAGTCCCGGTTCCCGATTCCCATGTCCCGATCTACGGTGTTCGTCGCACGAGCAAGTCCTGAAACGCGACCGTCACCGGCTGGCTGGCGTCGTGGCTGTAGTTGGCGAGCGCGACGAGGCCGGTGGCACTGCTGCCGCCGGTTTCGGCGACCTTGACCCCATTGACGTAATACACGAGATCGTTGGCGAAGGCGTCCACGCGGAGGTGCGCCCAGTCGCCGCTGGCGATCGGGGCTGGCAGTGTCCAGGTGCCGAGTTCGCTGGTGGAGTTCGTGTTGTCGGCGTTGATCGTCTGGATGAAGGCGGTCGCCTGCCGGGCCTGGCCATTCTCGTAGATCAGGCAGAAGTTGGTCGAGGCTTTCGGGATGGTACGGGCTGTTGGATGGCGTTCGGAGCGGAACGCGAGGCAGGCGGTTGCGTCGGCGCCGGAAGTGTTGCGGACCTGGACGCGGTAGCTGCCGTCGCCGAGTGCCACGTCGCCGATCGCATAGAGGGTCGCGCCACGAAGTGTCCGGATCTGGTAGTCCTCGTAGGTTGGATAGGCGATGTTGCCTGTGTTGTCGGCGATGACGGGCCAGTCAGTCAGGTTGGACTGGTAGATTGCGTTCGGGTCGGGCGTCGGCGTCGGTGATGGCGTCGGTTCGGTGTCGTCATAACGCCACTCGTAGTAGTGGAGGCCGACGTTGCCGGCTTCGACCTGCCAGCCTGGGCTGTTATCCGGCGTGTAAGTCAGGCAGCGGCGCTGGAAGCACTGCAAGAGGACATCCTTGTCGGTGCCGTTGACGGTCACGGTGGCCCAGAAGGCTTCGGTGATCGGGTAGCCGGTCGCGTAGAAGGGATTCTCGAACAGGTTCTCAGTCGTAAAGCCGCCATCTTCGTAGACAATGCCGGACGAGTTCATGAACGTCCAGAACGGCGAGGCGACGGTGTGGTCGGTTTCCGGCACGTACTCGGCTGCGATGACGCCGCTGCCTGCCATGGCCGGGTCGTTGCTGATGCCGATGCCGGCGCTGGTGACGGTCGCGCGGGCGGTGATGGCGCTGCCGGTTGGGTAGGGGTTGTCATCGAGCAGGTCGGCCAGCAGTGCGTAGGTGATCGGGTTGCTCTGGCCGGGGTCGCCGGCGACGTTGACCTCAGCCGGGTCGCGGGAGACGAAGTCGTCGTCGCCAGTCTGCATCTCGCCGGAGATCAGCTCGACGACGAGCAGGCCGTTGGTGACATCCCACGGGTTCGGTGCCGCGATAGGCGTTGTCCTCCATTCGCGACTTGTCGTAGTAGACGACGGTGCGCTGGCCACCGGGCGCGCCAGCGTATGGCTCGGTCTTCTGGATGGCGTTTTCCTGCGGTCCCCACATCCAGGTTCGGTCGACCTCGTGGTCGTTGACCGGCTTGTCGGTCCGCGCCCAGGTGCGCTCGAAGGCCTGGAGGTTGGTCGTTTGCGCTCCGACCAAGGGGATAGCGATGACGCTGACGACGATCGCCATCAGCGCCAAGACTTGCAGCATTCGATTCATAATAAGTAGTGCTCCCAATTGTCCCGCGCGGCAGCCGCTACCGCGTCGTATCAGGTGAGTACAAAGGGTACATGACGAGGCGAGGGGAGCGTGCCCAAGGTCGAGGTTTCATCATCCATCATCGCCGGATGGCACGATCTCAACGACCGGTAGTTTCTCTGCATGTTCAACAGCGAGGCGGATGCTCGCGTCGTAGTCGTAGAGATGCCGTAGTAGTGGACGAAGCGACGGCGGCGGACCACATTGGTCTGAGAAGTCACGCATGGCCAGCATCAGTTCGCGGCGTCGAGCCGGATCGTGAATCTGGCGAGCGATGGCTGGCAGCCGGCGTCTGCCGACCTGAATCGTGACGCTTGGATCGTCGCTCAGGTTGCGATACCAGTGGCCCCGCGTGCCCCAACCGGAGAAAACGATGTAGTGGCCATTGATCGGCAGGTAGCTGACGAGCGTCGCGCGCGGGAGTCCTGTGCGTCGACCGGTCGTCGTCAGCTTGAGGATGTGTCGCCGCCGGAAGAGTTCGCCGAGCCAACCCCGGTAGATATGGACCGGCGCACTCAGGAGCCATCTCCGGAACCGGTCCGGACGTTGGCGTGTGAACGTGGGTTCGCTCATCGGAACGTGACGACTCCCCTATTCGTCATCCAGCGCGTCGGCTGTGTCGTCGGGGGCGGGTGCGGACTCCTCACTGGCGATGGGGAGGAAGCCGAGGGCGAGCGATTGTTCGACGATGTCGCGCTTGACGAAGCGTTCGGCGATCGAGAGCGTTTCGCGGAGTGGGTGGTCGGGGGCGACGTTGGTGATCATCTCGCGGACCTGGCGCATGAGGTCGATCGTCTTGTTGAAGGTCAGGACGAGGTCGCCTTCGGAGAGGTCGATCTGCTCGGTGATGGCCGACATCGTCGCGCCGTTGCACCAGGCACGCATCGCGCCGTAGAAGCCAGCGTTGTGACCATTGGAGATGTAGAGACCGTTGCCGCGTTCGGTCGCCAGCACCTGATGCTCCATGTCCTCCAGCCTTCGACGAAGGAGGACAAGCTGGTTGGGCAGGTTGTAAGTGTTGGAGAAGCGCGAGTCGCGGTCGAACGCGAACCAGGAGAAGACTTCGGCCAGGTCGGACGGGTTCAGGTTGTCGACCATCCCACGGTCGATCATCTCGCAGATGACGAGGCCGTTGGTGTCGAAGACATCGGCCAGCAGGTCGGCCTTGGCGGTCGGGTAGCCGCGATGGAGGTAGTTGAAGCGGTGGAGGACGTTGCGGATGCCGCTGATGATGCCGCGGATGCGGTCCTCTTCAGCCTGCGTCTCCTCGCGCAGCTGCTGCTCGACCCTGCCGCGCTCCCGTTCGAGGGCTGCGACACGCTTGAGGTTCTGCTGATGCTCCTTGCGGCGCGGACAGGTGTGGCAGGGGTGGTTGGCGCGGAGGGCGATCAGTTCCTCGGTCTGGGCGCGGACGGCTTCGAGGTCGTCGAGTTGTTGCTGGCGGGCTGATTCGTTGCGTCGTTCCAGTTCGGCGCGGTAGGCGGCGATCTGTGCTTCGAGGTCCGGGAGTGGCAGGGCACGGACGGCCTCGTTGACGGACTCGATCAACGTCGGGTCGATCAGCTTCGTCGCGTCGGGCAGCGGGTCGTCGATCATCGTCAGGGCTTCGGGGACCGGGACGCACAGGTTGTTGGCGGGCAGGTAATCGACCAGCCGGTACTCCGGGACGAGCTTGACGGCCTTGTCGAACAGGAAGAGGCCGACTCCACCGGCCCGCGCCTTGCCGATGTAGACGCCCCAGCCTTCGTTGCGGACGTGGACGACGAGGCCCGGCTCGGCGGTCCGGAAGACGCGGCGGATCGCCTGACGGCCCGGCTCCGGCCATGGGCGGGCATCCTCGCGGATCGATAGTAGCCGAACCTCGGACTGGACGTTGCGCTCCTTGCTGCGGAGGGCATCGACCGAGTGGTTGAGGCCGCGGTAGTCGTCCAGCAGTTCGTCGCCGGCGTCGAGGCCGATCAGGCAGCCCTGCGGGATCTCATGGATCCTCGCGCCGAGGTCGACGATGTCGTCCTCCAGCTCGCGGACACGGCGGGCCGACTGGAACTGGGCCAGTGACTGCTGGAGCATGTTGCGGACTCGGTTGCCGTGCGGCGGGTCCCAGAGGTTGAGGACGGTGTTGTAGCGGATCGAGAAGGCGCTGGTGACCGGCTCCAGCTCGCCGGTCGCGATTTGCATCATCTCGGTGAACTTGATCCAGGGCGAGTGGGGGACGACGACGTTGCCCTTGAGGTCCATCCCACGTCGTCCGGCCCGGCCGGCCATCTGCTGGAACTCGTTGGGGATCAGCTGGCGGCGCGAGCGGCCGTCCCACTTCGTCATCCGGCCGATGACGACCGAGCGGGCCGGCATGTTGACGCCGAGCGCGAGCGTGTCGGTCGCGAAGACGACCTGCAGCAGGCCACGGGTGAAGAGCACTTCGACGAGTTGCTTGAGGACCGGCAGCAACCCGGCGTGGTGGAAGCCGATCCCCTGGGCGGCCAGCGATGTGATGGCGCGGACCTGTTCGAGCTGGCGGTCCTCCTCGCGCATCGAGCCGATGTGGGCGTCGATGACGGCGTTGATGCGGGCGGTCGTCGCATCGTCGCGGATGAAGTTGGGCTTCATCATCGCGAAGCGCTGGGCGTAGTCCTCGCAGTCGCGGCGGGAGAAGAGGAAGTAGATGGC
Source organism: uncultured Chloroflexia bacterium (assembly GCA_963763325.1). Taxonomy (GTDB): domain Bacteria; phylum Chloroflexota; class Chloroflexia; order Thermomicrobiales; family CFX8; genus JBBECJ01. Next base: position 82,934 of record CAVXOL010000001.1, on the reverse strand, counting down.
GGGGAGCATGTCGGCGGCCGACATCGCCAGCAGGATCTCCCACGGTTGCGGCTCGTCCATCTCGGCCTGGCGACGCTGGTCGGCGGTGATGCCGCCGCGTCCCATCTTGCGACGCACCTCGCCACCGGCGTTGGGGTAGTCGCCGACCTGGTTGCCGTTGTGGTCGATGACGGGGCGCAGCTTCTTGTCGAGGTAGTAGTAGAGCGCGAGCGGGATGGCGCGCTCGAAATGGGTGATGAGCTTGATCGGGCGATGGGTGCGGCTGATCCAGGCGGCGATCTCCTCGGCGTTCGAGACGGTCGCCGAGAGGCAGATGAGCTGGATGTGCTCCGGGCAGAGGATGATGGCCTCTTCCCAGGTCGTGCCGCGCTCCTGGTCGGCGATGTAGTGGACCTCGTCGAAGATGACGCAGTCGACCTGATCGACCTCCCACGGGGTCTGGAGGAGCATGTTGCGCAGGACTTCGGTCGTCATGACGGTGATCGGGGCGCGCGGGTTCTCGGTGACATCGCCGGTCAGGAGGCCGACCTGGTCGCCGTAGAGGGCGCGCAGGTCGCGGAACTTCTGGTTCGAGAGGGCCTTGATCGGGGTGGTGTAGATGACGCGTCCCTGCCGCCGGAACGATTCGTAGACGCCGAACTCGGCCAGGACGGTTTTGCCGGTTCCGGTCGGGGCGGCGACGAGGACGGAATCGCCGTCCAGAAAGGTGTTGATAGCGTCGATCTGGAACTGGTCGAGCGGGAACGGGTAGAGGGCGGCGAACTGGCCGAGGATCTCGTCACGCTCGGCGGGGTCGAGGCCGTAGGCTGTTGGCTGGTCGGTATCGTCCTCGGTCGCGGTGACCTCGGCGGGGTCGGCTGCAAAATCCATTGATAGTCCAACTGTACTGGACTGCCGCGGCCGTGGGTCCGAATCTGGTGGGCCGGCGGCGTCACTGCTGACGATGTCCCAGGCGGCATCCGCGCCGGGACGGGCGATTGTTGGGGCGCAGTATACCAGTGAGGCTGGCTGGGGTCGATGTTGGGTGTCGCAACAGGCGTGCATGGGTCTCTCCATTCATGATGGCTGGTCCGTTCACTTACTCGAACGGTTCAAAGGCGGAAATCCGTGCCAATCGGCGCGCAGTCGTCGATGACCAAGATGCTCAGATGTCGGTGCTCATGGGTGGGAGTGAGTCGAGTTGGCTCAAGTTGATCATGCTCATTGTGTGAGCGAGTTGCATTGAGCCAGTTGAGCGAGTTGAAAGTTGGCCAAGATGGCCAAGGCTGCCAAGGTGTGCGGGGTGGACGAGGCCAAAGACGGTAAAGGGGTAAGTAAAGGCGTTCATTGTCAGTGAGTGACCGCCTTTGACGATCCATGTGGCTCAAGTGGATCAAGCTCAATGTGTGAGCCAGTTGGAAGTTTCGATGCCGCGATAGATTGGCTCCTGCGCGGCTTCTTCCTGCGAGAAGCGTTCGACCTCACAGGGAACAGCCTCGCGAGAACCTGTGCTCGAATCCGCTTCCGGAGGCCATTCTCGGTCACGACATCGACCTTGCGATCGCGGAGATCTCTCAACGTCCATAGGAACTCCGCCGTGGTCGATAGTCGTAGTCAGCCGATTCGAGGTCGACGAGGAGGTCAATGTCGCTGTCCGGTCGTGCATCTCCGCGTGCGACTGAGCCGAAGACACGGACGTAGCGAACGCCGTTGCGAGACGCGGCTGACAGTATCTCGTCGCGGTACTGCTGTCGTAGCTCATTCAGACGCATGCAGCACTCCTGAGATGGTCCGATTACGTCAGATACGCTGCTGATGATCTGAGTTACCGTCTATATGCGCGCGTTCGTATCCTTGTCACGAATTCTCGTTATGAACGTCCTGAGCACGTGCCACTATAGCGAAGGAAACCACATGGAACCTGAAGCGCGTCGGAGCTTGATCGCCGATCTTCCAGCCGGTTATCCGCCCGAGATTGCCCGCTGGCTGTGGGTCTTCGCGGACACGCGGCGGCGGACGCTGGAAGTGCTGGATGGTGTCGATGCGTCGCGGATCGACGAGCCGGGGCCGGGTGGGAACTCGATCGCGACGATCCTGGCGCATGTGGCGGTGATCGAGACGGACTGGCTGTATGTCGAGATCCTGGGCGAGGACTATCCGGCCGATCTGCTGGAGCACCTGCCGCCGGAGGTTCGCGACGAGCAGGGGCATCTGCTGGCGACGCCCGGTTTGCCGCTGTCACGCTACCTGGATGGGCTGGCGGCTGTCCGGGCAAAGCTGGTCGAACGGGTCGGCGCGCTCTCGCCCGAGGACCTGTACCGTGTCCGCAGCCTGCCTCAATACGATGTGAATCCTGAGTGGGTGCTGAACCACCTCGTCCAGCACGAGGCCGAGCACCGCGCCGAGATTTCGCTCATCCGCGCTGTGTTTGAGGGGCGTCAGGACGCACTAACGCTACGCACGGACTGGGAGATCGTCATCGGACATCGTCTCGCGATTGATCCTTTGCGAGCAGCGCCTCGACCTCTGCTCGCAAAACCGGTAAGTGACGTTCTGGATGTTCTGCCACACGTCGTGATAACTCACGATTGCATCATACCCATGGATGAGACGTTGCGAAACGAGATGATCTGCTCGTAGTCGCTAATCTGTTCAACGACTCTGAGATGATGATCGCGGCCAGTCGTTCAAGTGCCTCACCGATGATCTCGAAGTTTCGCTCGACCAGTTGCCGAGTATCGTCGATCCTGCAAGAACTCGGTCGAGTGACGGCATCGCTGTCGTCTCTTCAACGATGAACGCTATCGCAGTGAGGATGTCTTCCAGCAACTCCGGTCGACTCACGCTGCATAGAGCGATTGCCGACTTTCGATTCGCGCTCGCGATGAAGTGCGGGCTTTCGCATCGCGTCAGCCATAACGAGATCGACGGGGTAGCCAAGCAAGTTCTCGAGTTGCGTGCTTGAATTCGAAGTATCGGCTTCAACCATGAGCCCGAACTCGTAATCGTCCGGGGATACTCGACGATGAAGTCGATGTCTGATCGTTCCGGGTCGAACTCGCCGGTTGCGGCCGAGCCGAACAGTTCGAGCCGGAGCACGCCGTACTCGCGACAGAGAGCCTCGATCGAGTCTAGATTCTGCTGTACCAGTGCGATCATGGCGACGGTCCTTCATCAGGAACACGCTTCATGCGTCGATCAATTGCAGTATCTCAGATTCGAGAGGCTTCAACACGATGATGCGCCGGGTATATCGAATCATCAGGTTGATTTGTGTCGGGTATTGCGTGTATGGGGCAGGTTGCGTATACTCGACACATCCTATAAGACGCCGCTTGTGCGGTTGTCACGCGACCTCATAATGCTCAATGGTGTATGACATGCCGGTGAGATGAATCCGGGCGTGAACCGTGCGCTCTGAACGTTGCCGGGCATCTATCTATGTTTCGCTCAATGCTGGTTCGTTGTGATTGACCACAGGAGCGTTGTTGTGACTGTGCGTGTGTTGGAGCCTGCCCAGAACGCGGTCAGCGCGTTGATCATTCTGGCGTTGTTGCTTGGGGTGGTTGCGACGTTCTCGTTGCCGGTGGCGGCATCTGATGGGATCGGTCGAGGGTCGCACTCTGCTGGCACCTTCATGAGCGCATCCGACAAGCTCACGATTGACTCTCCTGTTGTCTCAGAGGCGGATGTCGCTGCCGGCGCAATTCTCATTGCCCAACTGGTTGCAACAGCCGAAGCTGGCGTCAACAACATCTGGATCTGCCCAATTGAAACGGGATGGACGCAGGTCGAGCGCGTTGGACAGAGCAGTAATGTCGTGCAGCATATCTGGTGGCGGCACATCGAGGCACCACAGGACAATTTTACGAACTATACGTTCCAGAGCAGATTGGGCAACTGCGATGTTCAGACTGGTGAGGCGACCAGCATCGCAGGCGGTATGACCGTCTACAGCGGCGTCGATACGGACGATCCGGTGGGAGCGGTTGAATCCTCGGTGAGTGTCACCAACCAGAACGGTGGCATCGCACCAGCGATCGCGACGCAGCACCCTGCCGGCTCCCGGGTTGTGCGATATTTCGGCACCAACAACGCCCGGGAAATCACGCCAAGTAGCAGCATTAGAGTCTATTCCGTGCAGGCCGGCGATCGCTCACGAACGGCCGCTGCGTTTGATAGTGCGATGAGCAGTGATGGACCGGTCGATGCGTTCTCTGCCGCCTGGGGCCGCCCAGCAGCGTGGGCTGCGACGACCGTTGTGCTGCAAGTGCCCTCTACGTCCACTGAACCAGACGATACAACGCCTCCACAGACCACGGTGGACAGTGGCGCGTACGTCGCTGGAAATTGGACGAATGTTCCCGTCAACATCAGCTTGAACGCGATTGATACGGGTGGTTCAGCGGTCAAGGAGATCGTTTATCGCGCCGATGGGGCACACGAGATCCCGCCAACGACCGTTCCGGGTTCGTCGGCGAGCCTGTCAGTCGCAACGGACGGGATGACGACGATCACCTATGCTGCGCACGACAACGCCGGGAATGCCGAGTCTGAGCAGACATTCGTTGTCAGGATCGATACGACTGCGCCGGAGTTGGACGGGACTCCGACGACGCCGAACGAGCACGGGTGGTTCAACAGCAGCGTCACGATTGACTGGACGTGTAGCGATGCGTTGTCTGGAATTTATGGCGATTGTCCCTCTGACAGCGTGATCAACGGTGAAGGTGCCGGTCTCTCTGCCAGCGCGACGGTGAGTGACAAGGCGGGGAACCAGACGACTGCCAGCGTTACGGGGATCGATATCGACTGGACACCGCCCACTGACGACGATCGCGCCAGTGCCGGACTGGAGTGATGGCCGGTGACGATCACTTCTGACTCAGCGACAACTTGTCGGGCGTGATGCTACGTTCTTCGTCGTGATCGGGGCAACAACAGGCCGGAAACGAGGTCATGCTGTCACCGAGAGTGGCGTATACACGTCAGCTCTGGAGTGTGGATATCGCGGGAACACGGAATCGCCACGGAGTTGAGGTCAAGATCGATTCGATCGCGCCGTCGATCAGCTCACACGTTGTCGTCAGAGCCAAACGAAGCTGGCTGGCACAGGACGCCCGTCACGTCACCTTCGTGTGCTCGGACAGCCCTTCGGGAGTCGCCAGTTGCAGCTGAACCGCAGACGCTGGCCGCTGATGGCGCGAGCCAGATGGTGACTGGGAACGGCGGTTGATACCGCCGGAAACAGTGCAACGATACGGCTATCGTCAATATCGACCAGACGCCTCCGGATATCAGTGCCAGCCGGACGCCGCCAGCGAACGACAGTGGCTGGAACAACACCAGCGTCGTCGTGACGTTCATGTGTGATGACGCAACCTCCGGCATCGATGTCTGCCCGTCTGCCGAGACGGTTGGAGAAGGCGCGAACCAGAGCGTGACGGGTGTTGCGACTGACCTGGCGGGGAACTCGGCCAGCACGACCATCGACGAGATCAGCGTCGATCTGACCATGCCGGAGATCAGTGCGACGGCAACGACGGCGGATGGAAACCATATGTGCCGGGAAGCTGGACGAACCAGCCAGTGACGGTGACGTTTGTGTGTCGCGATGTGCTGTCAGGTGTCGCGTCGTGTCCGGTCGCGCAGACGTTTGGCGAGGGAGCCAACCAGAGCGCAAGTGGAACAGTCTTGGACATCGCCGGGAACAGCGCCAGTCTGACGATCGGTCAGATCAACGTTGATCTGACGGTGCCGACGATAGGTGCGAGTCTGACGACGGCTGATGGACAATCGTATGTGCCTGGTACCTGGGCCCGGCAGGCCGTCACGGTCGTGTTCTCGTGTGACGATGGTCTGTCGGGTGTCGCGGCGTGCAGCGGGCCGCAGACGTTCGGTGATGGAGCCAACCAGCAGTGTGACAGGAACGGTGACCGACGCTGCCGGTAATATTGCGACGCTGTCGTTCGACAACATCAACGTGGATACAGTCGGGCCAGTGATAACCGCCTCAGCCGTGACTGCTGATAACCAGCCGTATCTATCAAGCAATTGGACGAACCAGACGGTGACGGTGAGCTTTACCTGTTCCGACAATGGGTCAGGGCTTGCAGGGCCGTGTCCGACACCTGTTGTAGTCAGTTCCAGCACAACCGTTGCCGGTCAGTCTGTTTCGGCGCAAATCAGCGATCTGGCGGGGCAGACTGCTGCCAGCAACGTGATCGTGGTCATGGTTGACAAGGACGCGCCGGTATTCACGTTTGTGCCGAATGATCAGGTGGTTGAGGCCACGAGTGACGATGGCGCGCTGGTGACGTGGGCGGCGCCGGTTGCCAATGACGCGATTGCTGGTGACATACTGTCGTCGTGCTCAGCGGTGTCCGGGGCGGCGTTCCCGCTTGGCGATACGCTCGTGAGTTGTGTGGCGACCGACCATTCCGGCAATTCCGCGACTACCAGCTTCACGATCTCGGTTATCGATACCCAGCCTCCGGAACTGATCGTGCCGGAAGCGGTCGTGGTTCCGGCCGAGAGTCCGATGGGTGCAATCGTGACGTACGACATCGGGTCTGATGTGGCCCTCGCTGGAGTTGCCAGCCTGCCGGATTGCGCTCCAGCGTCGGGAAGCCACTTCAAGATCGGCACAACGACCGTCTGGTGCACCGCGACCGATGGAGCAGGCAATTCGGCGACGGCGAGCTTCACCGTGACGGTCGTCGGCGCAGCCGGCCTGCTAACGACGCTGCGGGGCGAGACGGTCTCGCTTGTGGTGGATCGCAACCTGGAGAGTGCGCTGCTGCGGACACTCGACCAGGCGCAGCATTCGTTGAATTCCGGAAACGCGTTACGCGCGTATGGGTCGTTACTCCGCTACCGGGTCCAGGTGGCGTGGTATGCGCGGCTCGGACGGCTCTCGCCCGCCGTCAACGAACAGTTGCAGGTCAAAGCGCAGCAGGTGGTCAACGCGTTGTGGTGACGAGTGGCGTTACTCGACCTCGCGCATTCTCGGCACTCTGACGATCGTCAGCAGCCCTAAGAGAATCACGACCGACGACATGATCGTGACCGTCCACTGGGCGCCGATGACTTCGGCCGCGAAGCCGGCGGCGATCGTGCCGAGCGGGACGAGGCCGCGGTTGAGGAAGAAGACGCTCATGACGCGACCGCGCATCTCGTCGTCGGCGTGGGTCTGCAGCAACGTCGTGTTGAGGGCCATGTAGCCGGTCTGGCAGGCGCCGACGCCGAGCAGCAGCAGGCCGGAGAGCAGTGGGATCGACGAGCGCGAGAAGAGGAAGAGCATCGCGCCGAAGCCGACCATAATGAAGAGCATCAGCTGTCCGCGCTTGCGGTAGTCGTTCAGGGCGGCGACCGAGAGCGCGCCGGTCAGCGCGCCGACGCCGGTCAGCGAGACGAGCAGGCCGTAGCCCTCGTTGCCGATGCCGAGCACGTCGTCGGCGAAGATCGGCATCAGCGACATGTAGGGCATCCCGAACACCATCGGTACGAGCGCCAGCATCGTCAGCGAGCGCAGTGTCTCGTGGTGGCGGACGTAGGAGAGTCCCTCGCCGATTGAGCGGAGGACGTTCTTGCGAGTTTTTGGCGCGGTCACGGGCGGAATCGTCATCGCGGCCAGCGCGGTGATCAGGATGATGAACGACAAGCCATTCAAGAGGAAGACGCCGGCCACGCCCACCAGCGTAATGCCCAGCCCGCCGAGCGAGCCGCCGAGGATGCGGGTCAGGTTCATGGTCGCCGAGTTGAGGGCGATCGCGTTCGAGAGATGCTCGCGGTCGACGATGTCGGAGAGCAGCGCCTGGCGAGTCGGCAGGTTGACCGAGAGCATGATCCCGCGCAGGGCGGCGATGGCCAGCACCATCCAGACCTGGACGACATCGGTGAAGACGAGCAGCGCCAGCAGGAGAGCCAGCAGCATCGCGAAGGTCTGGGTTGCCTGCATGACGCGGCGGCGCTCGAAGCGGTCGGCGATCGCGCCGCCGAAGAGGGTGAAGATCAGGATTGGGAAGGCGCGGCAGAAGGCCATGATGCCGAGGTAGGCGCTGGAGCCGGTCATATCCCAGATCAGCCAGCCGATCGCGATCTGGTCCATCCAGTCGCCGGTGTTGGCGACCAGTGAGCCGATCCAGTAGAGGCGGTAGTTGCGGTGACGGAGGGACGCGAACATGGCTGGCCGGAAGCGGGGCATGGCAACCTCGCCAGCCTGGTCTCCGCCACGCCGCCGGAATCGCAGGTTTGTCAGCCGTAAGCGACCGTCAGCCACACCACCCTCTCAGCCGGAGGGAGTTTCGCACCGATCAGGCCGCCGGTCAATCGTGCTCGGTTCAGGATGGTCCGATATTAGCTGCGAGCAGCCTGGATTGACTCGGTCAGGTGTCGTCGGGTTCTACCCCAAACCTGGCGGGCGAAGGTGTTCTTGTGATCGCGGAGGTCATTCGTGGAGCGTACCATCTTGATGAACGTCAGATTGTTGGTGCGCTGGCTTTATCGATCCAGGCGGTGAGGCTTTGGAGCAGTGACCATCCGCGTATGGGAAACGTGCGAACTGCATCTTGTGGATCGGTGGTCGGTGTCAGTGGTGTTACCGGTACAGCAATCGGCGCCCATCGTCGGTCCCGAGGGTTCGCGAGGTAGAGATCTGCTTTAGATGTGAGCGGTCGATGTCAGGGCTCGCTCCAGCAATTCGTTCCCGGTCAGGACCGGTTCGTCGGAAGCATTGTCGAGGCTGCCGAGCGCCAACGTCGCTGCATCGTCCCGGCCCCAATCCTTGATGGCATTGCGGACAATCTCCAGGAGCATCATCGGCGGTATCGAACGTTCCGATGATGTTGCCCGTTGAGAGATCCCAAAGTTCGTATCCGGATTTCATGGGCCTACTCCTGGTTCGTCGCTGTCAATGTGCACGTTCGTTATGAACCGGAGAATATTCTCTGGCTCGCCCCAGAGCGTGTAATGTCCCGATCGCGCTGTCGTTCGTTCCCACCGGACCCCCTGCATCGGACGGTATCGTGAGTTCGACGATGTAGCTGCCAAGATTGGGGAATCGACGCATCTGTTGCCGAGCCTGCTCCAGTTCCTCAAACACCGATATACCATCTATGAGGCGCAGAATCTCAGGATCGTTCGTCCTTGCCCTTCGCCTTTGTTGTTGGTTGGACTCGAAATCAGTTCTTCTGGGCGGGTTATCTTTCGTGATCCGGTAGAATCGCCGTATGCCACCAGATTCGCGCAATCCGCCAGTCCATTCTGCTCGATTGTTGCGTCGAGGACGAGTAGCCTCGACGCCATCATTCTGCCAAGTTTAACGTGTCTGATGACGACACGGTCGTCGCGCCTCGGCTATCGGGCGTACCGTCTGCACCGGCGTGCTCAATCCGTTGACAACCTCAAACATATGTTCTACTCTGGTTGACCTGTTGCGGCAGGGACGCTGGTGGACGAGAGGCCGAGAGGAGGTCGATTGACCCGGTACGATGTCTACCTTGAGGTCGGCGATGGCGGCGTCAGTATGGCGCATGTGCTGCAACTGCCGGGCTGTGCGGCTGGTGGCGGTAGCCTCGATGAGGCGATGGCGAACGTTGTTACGGCGATTGCCGATTACTACGACTGGCTCGGCCGGCACGGTGACCCCAGCAACGACGGGACGTCGGCGATCACGATCGAGCTGGCGGAGGTGACCCGTGGCGTGGGGCCGTTTCAGCGGGGGGATAAAGCGGCGATCTTCGGGCCGGACCGCGAGCCGCTCAGTCGCGGCGATCTGGAGACGTGCCTGCGCTACGCCGGTTACAGCCGTGCCGATCTGCTGGAGCTGACGCGACACCTGCCCAACGACGTGCTGGACTGGCGGCCTGGCCACGACGGGCCGCATGCCCACGAGGCGATGACGATCCGCGAGATCCTGCGCCACACCGGCGATGCCGAGGAGTGGTTCGCGTCACGACTCGTGCATCCAGACCGGTTGCCAGTCCAGTGGCAGGATGACGCGCAGCTTCCGATCTTCGAGTTCCTGGCGATGGAGCGGCGGACGGTGACGATACTGCTGCGCGAGTTGACCGATGCTGAGCGCGAAACCGTCACTTATCCGACCTGGTTCACCGACCACCCCGACGAACCCTGGACGGCTCGCAAGGCGCTGCGTCGCCTGCTGGAGCACGAGCGCGAGCACGCGCGCCACATCCGCGAGATCCTGGCGGTTCGGCAACAACGGGTTAGCACGACATAATAGCTGGCTGTGTCACCCCACGCGCCCGGTGTCATCCAGGCGAAAGAGAGATCTCCGGCTGAACACCACCGCCATTATCGAGCGGAGTCGGCGTCAACGTGAGATCACGCCTGCGTCGGGACGGCACAGGCGCGTGGGGTGACAAAGGCCTGTGGATGGCAGAGGGCCACCCTGTCTAAGCGGCATTCAACCTGCTTGACTTAGCGATGCGAGGGTAGGCGGTCTCCGACCCTCGGCGAGGTGAGGGCAGGGGAAGCGGCATCGTCACGCCAATTGCTGAACAGCACACAGATCGTGTCTCGATCGTGCGCGCGCCGCGTGCCGCGCGGGTGGCGGTCGCGGCTGCCTTCGGAATCAACGGCATCGCTGGCGGGAACTGGGTCGTCCGGATCCCGGCACATCCAGGAGCGGCTGGATCTGAGCGAGGCGATGCTCGGTCTGGCGCTGCTGGGGATGCCGCTTGGTGCGATCCTGATCATGCCGTTCGCCGGGATCTGGGCGGCGCGGTTCGGGAGCCGGGACGTCGTCCGGTTGGGGACGTTCGGCATCTGCGCGGGTGTGATGCTGCCGGGAATTGCGCCGAACCTGCTCGGGCTGGCGCTGGCGCTGGTGCTGTATGGCATGGCGAACGGCGTTCAGGATGTGAGCATGAACGCGCACGGTGTCGCGGTTGAGAAGCGCTACGGGCGGACGATCATGTCGTCGTTCCACGCGTTCTTCAGCGTCGGCGCGATGGTAGGCGCGATCATGGGCGGGCTGGTTGCGCAGGCGGGTGTTTCTACCCGCGTTCACCTGGTAACGGTCGGCATCGTTCTGGCAGTGGTGACAGCGGTTGTGATGCGCTACCTGCTGCCGGCTGAGGTGGACGCCACCCAATCGGCCTCGCGTGAGCCGGTCTTCGTCCGTATTCCGCGGGCGGTGCTGGGGCTGGGGATCGTCGGGTTCTGCGCGCTGCTGGCTGAAGGCGCGATGGCCGACTGGACGGCGGTCTACCTGCGGAACACGCTCAACACGAGTCCTGGTCTTGCGGCGGCCGGCTACGCCGTCTTCTCGCTGGCGATGACGGTCGGTCGGCTGGCGGGAGACCGGCTGACTGACAACCTCGGCCCGGTCCGGATCGTCAAGTCGGGGGGAATTCTTTCGGCAGTAGGGGTCGGACTGGCGCTGCTGCTGGTGAACCCGTACGTCGCGCTGCTCGGCTTCGGGTTGACGGGTTTAGGGCTATCGATCATCGTTCCGGTCGTCTTCAGTTCGGCCGGGCGGTCGTCGGTCATCGCGCCAAGCCGCGCCATCTCAGCCGTCACGACGACCGGCTACTTCGGTTTCATGGCCGGCCCGCCGCTGATCGGCTTTATCGCCCATTTTTTCAGCCTGCGCGGTTCGCTGGTTGTCGTCGTCGTCCTGAGCCTGGTGATGGTGGGGATGGCGGGGGCGGTGGGGCGGGAATCGGGGAGAGTCGGAACGTGACGGCTGGCGATTCACACGAAACGCAATTTGATTCCTGGTTCCGCCACCCAGAGGGTACCCGGCCCGGTTCCCGCCGCATCGGTCTGATCGGACATCTGCTCTCGTTCGAGCCGACCTACCGGCAGGCGGGAGTCAGCCGCTACACCGAGGCGCTGGTGCGGGAGTTGCCGGATGTCGGGCCGGATGAAGAGTATGTCGTATTCACTGGAGCGACTCGCCCGCCGGTTGGGCGAGGCTTCGACCCGGGAATCGAATGGGTGCATACACGGATGCCGACGGCGCGGCCCGAGGCGCGGATTCTCTGGGAGCAGACGGCCGGCGCGACGATCGCGCGGCGCTACCGGCTGGACCTCGTTCACGCGCCGGTGAATGTGACGCCGCTGGTGACTGGCGTCCCGCGGGTCGTCACGATCCACGATCTGGCCTTTCATCTGTATCCAGAGCAGTATCCCGGCGCGAAGCAGCGTTACCTGCGGCTGATGACGCGGCTGTCGGTCCAGCGGGCGGCGCGGGTGATCGCTGTCTCCGAGGCGACGCGTCAGGACGTGATCCGGCTCTACGGCGCGCTGCCAGAGAAAGTCGTGACGGTGCCGAACGGGATGTCAGGCGATTTCCAGCCGCTGCCGGTCGAGCGGGTCGCGGCGTTCCGTGCCAGTCAGGGCTTGCCGGAGCGGTTCATCCTGTTTGTCGGGACGCTCCAACCGCGCAAGAATCTGGAGACGTTGCTGCGAGCGTATGCTCTGGTGGCGGATGAGATCGGCTGGGAGTTGGTGGTCGTCGGCGCGACCGGCTGGTCGTACGCGCCGATCTTCGAGACGGCCCGCGCGCTCGGCCTCGCGGAACGAGTACGATTCGCTGGCTATGTCGCGGGTGAGGAGTTGCCGCTCTGGTACAACGCAGCCGGGATGTTCGTCTACCCGTCGCTCTACGAGGGGTTTGGATTGCCGCTGCTGGAAGCGATGGCCTGCGGGACGCCGGTGATTGCCGCCGACACGTCCTCGCTGCCGGAGGTCGTCGGCGACGCCGGACTGCTCGTTGATCCGCGCGACGTTGACGCGCTGGCGCGGGAGATTCGCCGTGTGGCCGGGAGCGAGACGCTGCGCGACGAACTTGCGGATCGTGGTCGTGCGGCGGGCGGCGGCGTATTCATGGCGGCGGACGGCGGAGGAGACGTTGGCGGTGTATCGGGACGTGATGCGTGATGGATAACGCGGGGTTCGGGACGTGGGGTGCGCCAGCAAGCAGGGGCCGTGCCTTGTGCCGGCCCTGTTCGCCACTGAGGCGGCACGAGCCGGTCGTGCCGCGTTCACGGCGAACAGGGCCGGCACAAGGCACGGCCCCTACTTGCTGGCGTATCGCGTGCACTGAACTATCCACTCCGGAGGTCGGCATGGTCCAGGTAGCAAGCGGCGGCACGCCGGTCAGTCAGGTTGGCGAGTTCAAGCTGATCGATGGGATCAGCAAGCTGCTGGGATCGTCGCGGGTGCGTTCGTCGGGCGTTATCCTCGGGGTCGGTGACGACACCGCCATCTGGCAGCCGCGTCCGGGCCGGGCCGTCACGATCACGACCGATACGCTGGTCGAGAACGTCCACTTCCGGACCGACTGGAGCGATGCCAAGCAGATCGGTCACCGGGCGCTGGCCGTCAACCTGAGCGACCTGGCCGCGATGGGTTCGCGGCCACGAACGGCCGTCATCTCGCTTGGGTTACGCGGCAAGGAACAGGACCGCTGGGTGTACGACTTCTATCGTGGGGTGCTCGCGCTGGCGCAACGAATGCACCTGCGGATCGCTGGCGGGGACATCGTCCACTCGCCGAGGGCGCTGACGATCGGCGTGACGGCAGTTGGCGAGTTGCGTTCCCCCGAGCATGCCATGACGAGAGACCAGGCTCGTTCCGGCGACATCATCGCTGTGACTGGGCCGCTGGGGTTGGCGGCGGCCGGTGTTCGGCTGTTGACCGACGGCAACACGAGCATCGACGGCGCGCCGGTCATGCTGGCTGCCCACCGGCTGCCGCAGCCGAGGGTGCTGCATGGGGTACTGCTCGCACGGGCTGGTGTCCGCTGCGCGATGGACCTCTCGGACGGGCTGTTCGGCGACCTGCCGAAGATCATCGAGGCCAGCGAGGTCTCGGCGCGGGTCGAGATGGACAAGATCCCGATCCCGTCCTCAATTCGCTGGGCGTTCCCCGACTGGTTCGAGCTTGGCACGCGCGGTGGCGAGGACTTCGAGTTGCTCTTCACCGCCCCACCGGAGGTCTACGAGCGGGTCGAGACGCTCTTCCGCCGCTGCCGACTGCGCCAGCCGATCCCGATCGGCATGATCACGGCGACCGGCAAGAAGGGCCCCGAGATCCTGCTGCGCGACACGGCAGCCCGCCGCAAGGTCATCGAGCCGGGCGCGTTCGACCACTTCGCGGCCAAGCCGAAGCCGGCGACGAACGGTCAGACAAGGCCAGCATCCAAACCGGGTTGATTCGGACTGCTATTGCTCCCAGCCGTCGACAACGATGAACCGCCGCCCCTTTCGATGCTTCGAAAGGGGCGGCGGTTCAAGGGCCGGCACGGTCCTCAACTACCGAATCGCGAGGCTTCCGCTGGTCAGTCGTGCCTCAACGCTTCGGAGACCATCCCAGTTCGTCGCCAGGCTGATGCCTCCGTTGGGATGCCAGATCGTCAGTGAGACGGTATTGCCGCCTGACCGGGCTGACGTCATCGTCAATTGGATCAGTGCGTTCCGCGCCACTACTACCTGCCGCCGTGGAGTGGTCGTGTCGATGATCATTGCCTTCCCGGTCAGGATGACCTGATTGTCGATCCTGACGAAACTGGCGCCGGTGAGTGAGTGGATAATGTAGCGGCTCGACCCCTGCTGCGCTGTGATGGATAGAACGCTGACGCCAGGGGTCGCGATGGCCGTCAGCGAGAGTGTTGCTGAACCGTCGTTGATGAGTTGTCCGGCTGGCGCCGTTCCGGTCAGTGAGCCAGTAATCAACGCCATCCCCGTTTGCGTCCCAACGAGCGCGACGGAGCGGTCGTCGGCGGCGTCATCGTGGGAGTACGCGCCGTCAACAATGATGCCAACTGTCAGGGAGTCACCGGGCTTGCCAAGTGGCCCGGTTGCGAGGCAGGCAGCCGTGCCGAGCCGTGGATTGGTCTGCTCAACGAGCCCAACGACAGCCTCGCAAAGCGTCGCGCCAGTCGCGCGGTTGACAAAGCGGACGGTGGCCTCGCGTACGTCTCCAACCGTGCCGTTGGCCGGCTCCGCCAGTGTCGCTGCCAGCAGCAGACCGCCAGGGTTGGTGGCGCGAACGTGCGTCGCGCCGGTGTAGGTGACGCTGATCTCCGAGGTGGGTTCCGGAGTCTCCTGGAGCGCACCGGCGTTCACCTCAGCGCCACCATTCGTGCCGACGCTCAGCCCGAATTGGCCGTAGTACGGCTCGTTCGCGACGAGGGCGGCAGTGATGCTGGCAGTGCTGCCGTTGTCCCCCTGGATTGTGACGCTAACGGTCTGGTCGATTGTGGAGTAGAGCTCGATCCGGTAACCGCCGAGGAAGCCGGGGACGCTGATCTGGTCGAGGCCGTTGGCGTCGAGGCTCCAGGTCGCGCCGGGAATCTCGTTGACGCCATTCCCGGTCGCCGGGTCGTAGCCGGTCCGCTTGCCCAGTGGGTCGACGACGGCGATACGCAACGTGCTGGAGGCGGCCTGCAGGTGCATGTCACCGGCAGCGTGCTCGATGAAACCTTGCTGGAGGTTCAGGTTCAGGAACGAGAGGTTGATATTGAGCTTGACGCCGACCATCACCCTCATGTCGTTGTCGCTGACCTTGAACTCGGCCGCGAGGTCGCCCGACATCCCCTGGACGGTGAACGGGATGGTCGCGTTGACGGAGAGGTCCTGATTGGCGGCCGTGACGGTGATCGTCATCGACTTGTTCGCGCCGAACGAGCACGGCAGGGGGATCGATGCCGAACCGCTGATCGCGATCGAGGATTTTGAGATCGTCAACTCAACCTGGACTGTGTACGACGGCGCTGGCGCGCCGGGGCTGCTGCCGGGGCAGGGGGTGACCGGGAATGACGCGGTCGCCGTGCCGGTGAGCTGGTTCGTCGCCGCGTTCCAGAGGATGTTGGCCTGGATCGAGATTGGGTCTCCGCCGTTCGACGCAAGTGAGAGGGTGACCTTCGCCGCGACGGAGCTGTTGCCGGGCGCGATCGTCGTGTCGATCACCGCGTCGAGCTGGGCGCCGCCGATTTGCGACTTGGCCGTGCCGGTGATGCTCAGCTTCTGTGGCGACGAGGTGTAGTGCAGTTGGGCGGTCGCGACGCCGCCGTTGAACGCGAAGTTCTGGAGCGACACGTTCAGGCTGTTGCCGCCGGGGGTGATGTCGGTCTCAAAGGTCGCGAAGGAGTTGGCCGGCTGGTTGGGGAGCGTGACCTTCGCGCGGACGTGCAGTTCGGTCGTCGAGCCGGACTTCGCCTTGATCGATTCGAACGCGATCGTTGCGCCCTGGACGAGCACCTGGCCGCTGCCCTCGAAGTGGAAGACGCCGTTCTCGTCGCGCGAGGCGGTCATCTGGACGTTGTTGAGCTGGAGCCCGCCGACGACGAAGGAGCCGGTCGCCTTAAAGGTGAAGGTGTTGGCCGGGCTCTCGTACTTGAAGTCGGTGACCGTCAGGGTCTGTCCCTGCCATGTGAAGGTGCCGGTATCTGCGCTGATCTTGAGCGTATCCGGGTTCTTCGTCCACGAAACATTGACATGGATTGGAACGTCAGTGCCTTCGATGTTGACAGGGATGTTCGCTTCGGCGGTGAAGGCGTCCTGGTTGCCGTGGACGTTCAGCAGCGGCGTGTCCTTTCCGAGCACCGTCAGACGCATGTTCTTGCCGAAGGTCGTCATCGCCGGCAGATTGCCGCCGTTTTCTGGAACGGTCACCTGCTTCGTTTCAACGATCGTGACGCTGGCTCCGGTGGGGCTGTGGCTGAACAGCTCGAGGCTGGCTGTCATCGTCTGCTCGCCCGGCTCGGCAGAGAGCGAGTAGTCACCGGTCGCGCTGGTTGTCTCGTCGACGCCGCAGCCGATCTGGACGCGAACACCCGGCACCGGGACCGACGATGCCCCGGCGACTGACGGATTCCAGAAGACCTGGCCACTGACCTGTTGGGCCGTGGCAGCCGCGAGTGTTCTGCTTGCTGTCATGTCGATCGGGGCGGGCGGGAGCGGGCATTCAGATGAAGTCGTCAGGAGATACGCACGAGCCTCGCCGTTGTACTCACCCTGACCGACGATCTGCCCGACATCGTTGATCGCGACTGCGGAAGAGAGATTCCAGCCGGAGTCAGCCGGAATGAGATCGTTGAGAACAGTAACGGTCCCGTTGTCCCAGATCGCTGCGTTCCCGCTTTGCGTCTCGTCGCCGACGACTTGACCGGCGTCGTTGAGAATACCCGAGCGATGTTCGGTTGGTGCGAACCCTTCGAAGAATTGTCTCGATCCGTCCAACGACCAGAGATGGGAGCCAAGTCCTGGCGACCAGACCACAACCCGACCGGAATTGTTGATGGCGTACGCCTGACTCCACCACGAGTTGCCATCAATGTCGGTCATCGTGCCGTCCTGCCAGAGGAAGGCACGTGTCGTGAAGTCAGGAATCTTCGAATAGCCCACGATTTGGCCACTATTGTTGATGGCGGCTCCGGCACTCCAGATACCACCAAGCGTGCCGAGGTCGGTCAGGTGGCCGTTGTCCCACATAAATGCACGGCCTTGAGCGTAGACATCCGTCTCCGAAGTACCAACAACCTGGCCAGATTCATTGATCCCGTACGCATGGCTGTTCGCGCCGCCGAGAACACCAAGATCGATCATCTCGCCGTCCTGCCACAGAAAGGCACGCGTGTTATCTGTGGCATTCTCTGATTGTCCGACGATCTGGCCAGCGTCGTTAATCGCCCATGCCTGGCTGCGATCATCGCTTTTGCCCCCATCAAGCAGGCCGAGGTCTGTCATCACCCCGTCCTCCCAGAGAAAGGCGTGTTCGGAAGTTTGTGAAGGTGAGCCGAATTGCGCCCGTCCAACTACCTGCCCGAGGTTATTGATGTCAAACGGCTCGACTACACCACCCACACCTGGGTCGCCCAGGTCGGTAACTGTGTACGCCGAGGGAATGCTGGAGACCTGAGCGGAGAGTTGGCTTCCCGTTGTAGCAACGGCGGTGACCGCCGAAGGATCGGCGTCCGAGGTCGATCGGCTCGCCTGAACTGGTATGGCGCTGAATGGAATCAGCAACGTCAGAACCAACATGAACATGACGAACCTGGCCGCTGCCTTTGGATGAAAATCGATACTCACGCGCTATTCCTCCCCCGAACCGACCGATCAACCGCTGGCCCCCGGTTCAACGCTTCCAGATGGCTATGCAGCAGCCCGCCGGGCACCGACGCTCCCCTGGCGGAGGGAGCTCAGGCGTCCGGCGAACCGCTGTGGAGTTTCACTGTAGGAGGAGTGGGATCATCCATCATCCGGTGAACTACGCAGGGGGTGGAGTGATCTCCGATCTGGAGGGCGGGAATGACTGTCGGTAATTACGTAGATGTCGCTGGGAGATGCCAGACGGGCTAGACGAGGCCGTGGCGGATTGCGAAGGCGGTTGCTTCGGCGCGGCCACCGGCGTTAATTTTGTTGTAGACGTTGCTGACGTGGCGTTCGGCCGTTCGGGTCGTGATGCCGAGTGCCTGCCCGATCTCGCGGTTACTGCGTCCGCCTGCGACGAGTGCGGAGCACTTCGATCTCGCGCAGGGTCAGGCCGGTTGGGTGCCGTGGCTGGTCGCCGCCACGTGAGGTGAGTTCCCGCGCCAGCGTCAGGGCGGGTTGTGCGTTGAGCGTTGTCAGGATCGCTGACGCTTCCTCGAGGCCTGGGGCAGCATCGGCCGGCGCCCCGCTGGAGAGGTGTAGCTCGGCGAGCGTCAGGAGTGTCAACGCGCGCTCGTATGGCATAGCGATCGAATCCGCGAGCCTCAACGCATGCTCGATCTGACCAGCCGCCGCGTCGAACTGGCCGGTCGCGATGTCGAGCTCGGCGAGCAGGCGATGGGTTGCCAGCAGCACCAGCGGCTGTCGTGGCTGTTGCGCGCGTTCCAGCGCACTCCGGCCCCGCGCGCGGGCCGCGTCGAGGTCGCCAATCGTCTGCTCGTATCGCGCCCGGAGGAGATCGTGTTCGGCAAGGCCAAGGACGGCGCCGCTCCATGCCAACCAGCGTTCGTTGGCGTCCAGCCAGAGCCGCGCCTGACGGAGGTCGCCGTCATTGATCGCGGATGCCGCAGCGACACGCTGGAGCGCAATGCTGGTCGGGAAGCGGTTATCGCCGGGCTCGGTCGATGGGCCATCCGGGAACTCATCCCGCACGAGCCGCCAGGCCAGGTCGAGATCACCCTGGGCGACTGCCAGTGGGCCGAGCACGAGTGGGATCACCTGGGTGAAGGCATGGGTCGCGAACTCGGTTTGCCGGGCGGCCCGGACGACCTCGCGTGCTGTCTGCCATTCGCCGCGCAGGTAGAGCATCGGCAGGTGCATCAGGCGCAGGGGTAGCGTCGCGAATACCTCGCCGGCCCCCGGCTCGCGGCGCACGATCTCGTGTTCCAGATGTTCCAGCCAGGCGCGGTTTTCGGGCCAATAGGAGAAGCACGACCAGAACAGGTCGTTGGCGGCCAGCCAGACCGCGCCATCGTGGTCATCGATCCGGCGGTCGATGGCGTACATCTCGGCGTCCAGCCGCAGAGCGTCATCGGGCCTGCCCATGCTGCGGGCGATGACTGCCTGTGCCACGCGCGCGTCGTGGGAGGTCCATGGGTTGGCGCTGGCGTCGGCGAGGGCCAGGTCTGCGTGGCTGGCAGCTTCGGCGAAGCGACCCACTTCGGCCAGCCGGAGCGCGTGCGAGCCGTGACGGGCAGCGACGGTCGCGCTGGCCCAGTCCAAACGCTCGAGCCGGGCTGCTTCCGAGGCTGGCAGCGCATCGAGCGCGGCAACTCCCCGCTCCTGGGAAAGGAGGCCCTGACGCCGGTGGCCGGTGTAGCACTGGACGAAGCCGAGCCGGAAGAGTGTCGCCGCCAGCAGGGTCGCATCTCTGGACTGCGCGGCGATCTGGGTGGCCTGATCGAGGAAGGCGACACCACGATCGTTCCGGCGGTGGAGCCGCCCGAGCCGCAGCAGCAACTCACAGCGGAGTTCGTGGTGGCTGCCGCTCTCGGCCAGGAGCGCCAGCGCATCCTCAAATCGCCGGGTCGCAACCGGGACATCGTCGGACTGGACGGCGAGGTCACCGGCCCGGATGAGCCATTCGGTGGCCCGCTCGTCGCCCGCCTCGCGGAAATGGTGGGCAACGAGGTCAGCGACCGGGTCGGGTTCGGCAAGCAACGTTTCTGCGACCGACCGATGCCAGCTACGCCGCCGCAGCGCGAGCGACCCGCGATACAGGACCTCACGGATCAGCGAGTGCGTGAAACGGACACCGGAGCCGTCTGCGAGTTCCACCAGCAGCGACGCAGACACGGCTGCTTCGACGACCTCCAGCAGTGAGCCTTCATCGACCGTCGCCACCCGCAGCCAGAGATCGAGCGGGACCGCCTCGCCGATGGTTGCCGCGATCTGGAGCAGTCGCTGGGCGTCGGCAGGAAGCTGGTTGATCTGCTCGGCGACGATCTGCCGCAGGATGGGTGAGATGGCGACCTCCGAGAGATCGCCGACCGCTGTGCCGGCCCCGGTCCGGCGCACCCGGCCGGCGTCCTCAAGCGCGTGCAGCAACTCGCGGATGAAGCGTGGGTTGCCCAATGCGTGCGAGTCGAGATAGGCGGTCAGCCGGCGCGCGTCGTCGGACGTAAGGTCATAGCGTGCGAGGACGATCTGCGCGACCGTTGCAGGCAACAAGGGGCGCAGGCTGATCCGAACGGGATGCGACTCACGGGCAATCGCCGGCAGGAGCTGCCTGAGGTGGTGGCAATCGGCAAGCAGATCGTCACGATACGTGATGACGAACAGCAGGGGCAGCGAACCGGCTTTCCGCGCCAGTATCCTGACGACATCGAGGCTGGCCGGATCGCTCCAGTGGGCGTCCTCGAAGACCAGCAGGACCGGTTGGCGGCTGGTGAGACTGGCGAGGCGGCTGAAGATCTCGTTGGCAACGGTGGCAGTATCCGGTCCTCGATCGTCATTGGCGAACGCCAGCGGTGGGCCTTCAGCCTGTGGGAACAGATCTCTCCACGGCCCGTACGGCGGCGTCTGGACCTGGTCGTGACTGCGCCCGACCAGCACCAGCGACCCCCGGCTGGTTGACTCGCCAGCGAACACTTCGAGGAGTGTCGTCTTGCCGATACCGGCTGTGCCAGAAACCAGAACGACCTGGCCGCGTCCTTCGTGAGTGTCACGAAGTGCTTGAGCAAGGATCTGGAACTCATGCTCCCGCCCCAGCGCGGTGGGACCTCGATCAACCAGATTCACCAATATTCCTCAAGCACAAGCCTGGCCCATGGGTGCGGCAGGGCGACATCGTGTAGACGCGTGTCGGGTTAGTTTCGGATCGTAGCATGTGTGGATTGGGTATACCAGATTCTGAGTCGTGGCGAATGATTCATGTGAGGGAAAGCAGTAGGAAGTGCCCCCGACAGAGTAACCACTCCGTCGGGGGCAACGTGTTGCGTCAGCGGTGCGCGCTTAGCCGACGACGGCCGGCAGGTTCGCGTCGGTGATCGTCTTGTTGAACGCCTTGACGTCCTTGGCGACGATCTCCTTGAGGGTTGCGAGCTGCTCGTCGATCCGGGCGGATAGCTCGTCGTAGAGGTCGAGCATCTGCTTGGCCGGGGCGTGGTCGCCGCCCGCGATGGCGCCGGCCAGTGACATCAGCTTCGAGTTGAGCTTGACGGGGAAGTTGAGGGTGTCCTGCATGCCCTGGGCTTTGACTTGCAGGAGTTCGCCTTCAACGCCGTCGAGCTTCGCCTTGAGCGCCTTGCCGGCCTCGGCGATCTTGTCGCCGCCGTCGCTGTCCTTGGTGCGCTTGACCCAGCCGTCGACCTGCTCACGCATGGCGCGGATCTGGTTGACGGCTTCGTTGAGTTCCGTGTGCTTGTCGCCGATCTTGACCAGCAGGTCGTACTGCGCCTGGTAGTCGGCCTGGGTCGCCTCGACGCGGGGGTCGGGGACGACCTGGAACTCCTGCGTCTGCGACTCGCCGTCGACCGTCAGCCGGAGCTGGTAGCTGCCGGGCGGGACGACCGGGCCGGTGACCGGCGCCTGATCGCCACCCTTTGTCTTGATCTTGACGCTGTCGGCCGCGCGGAGTGCCCAGTTGAAGGCGTTCATGCCTGCCTTGGCCGGCAGGTACGGTCCGGGCTGCTCCTCCTCGTCCGAGCCACCGGTCAGGCTGGCCGGGAAGTCGGGACTCTCGCCCTGCGGCTCTGTCCCTTCAACCGGAGCCGGCTTCTCCTTCTTCGGGATGAACTCGCGCAGGACGGTGCCGTTGCTGTCGAGCACCTCCAGCTTGATGTCTTTCGGCTTGTCGGCCAGGTAGTAGCGGATCAGGACGCCGTCGGGCGGGTTGTTGCCGGCGTCGATGAAGTTGATCTTCGGGTTGCCGGCCTCGTCGGTCTCGAACGTGTAGGTCGGGATGAAGCCACCCGCGAAGTGGAAGTTGCGGCCCGCGACCGGGCTGTGGCCGAAGCCGCGCAGGTGCCCGTAGCGGATCGTGTCACGCGGCTTGAAGAGGTGGGCGGATTTCGCAGCGATGTCCTCGGCCATCTGCCGGATCGTCGTCAGGTCGTCGTAGATCCAGAAGCTGCGGCCGTGGGTGCCGATGACGAGGTCGTCGTTGTGGACGATCAGGTCGTGGATCGGGACGACCGGGAAGTTGCCGCCGAGCTTGTGCCAGTTGGCTCCGTCGTCGAACGAGACGTAGATGCCCGTCTCGGTTCCGGCGTAGAGCAGGCCCTTGACCTTCGGGTCCTCGCGGACGACGCGGGTGAAGTCGTCGTTGGGGATGCCGTTGGTGATCTTCGTCCAGGTCTTGCCGTAGTCGCTGGTCTTGAAGATGTAGGGCGCGAAGTCGTCCAGCTTGTAGCGGGTCGCGGCGACGTAGGCGGTGCCGGCGTCGTGCGGGCTGGCGTCGATCAGCGAGATCAGCGCCCAGTCGGGCAGCGTGTCGGGCGTCGTCGCCTCCCAGTTCGCGCCGCCATCGCGGGTGACGTGGATCAGACCGTCGTCCGAGCCGGACCAGATGACGCCCGGCGTGACCGGCGACTCGGCGATCGTGAAGACGGTCCCGTAGGCCTCGGCGCCGGTGTTGTCCTTCGTGATCGGGCCGCCGGAGAGGCCGAGCGTCTCGGGATCGCCACGGGTCAGGTCGGGCGAGATGGCCTCCCAGCTCATGCCCTCGTCGGTCGTCTTGAAGATGACGTTCGCGCCGGTCAGGAGGACGTTGGCATCGTGCGGCGAGAGGATCGTTGGGCTGGTCCAGTTGAAGCGGTACTTCATGTCCTGCGCGCCCCAGCCCATGTAGGACTCGGGCCAGACGGTGATGTTGCGCAGCTGGCCGCGCGCGTGGTCGAAGCGGGTCAGGTAGCCCTGCATGCTGCCGGCGTAGACGATGTCCGGGTTATCGGGGTGGACGGCGATGTAGCCCGATTCGCCGCCGCCGATCTCCAGCCACTCGGGGAAGATGATCGCGTCGTAGTTCGACTGGCTCGGGACCGACATCGTCGTGTTGTCCTGCTGCGCGCCGTAGACGCGGTAGGGAACACGGGTGTCGACGGTGACATGGTAGAACTCGCCGGTCGGCTGGTTGTAGAGCGTCGACCAGCCCTTGCCGCCGTCGTGGGTGACGGTGCCGCCGCCGTCGTTGCCGAGGATCATTCGGTTGCGGATTGTTCGGGTCGATCCAGAGGTCGTGGTTGTCGCCGTGCGGGGCCGGGACCTGGAAGAAGGTCTTGCCGGCATCGATCGACTTCCACATCTCGACGTTGAGCACCCAGCAGGTATCGGGGTCCTGTGGGTCGGCGTAGATGTGCGAGTAGTACCAGGCGCGCTGGCGCAGGTCGCGGTTGTCGGAGCCGCGCACCCACGACTCGCCGCCGTCGTCGGAGCGGTAGACGCCACCGTCCGCGTGCTCGATCATCGCGTAGATGCGGCCACTGACGGCCGGCGAGACGACGACGCTGACCTTGCCCTTGATCCCCTTCGGCAGGCCGGGCTTGTCGTCGAGCCGCTCCCAGCTGTCGCCGCCATCGCGCGAGCGCCAGAGGCCGGAGCCCTCGCCACCGGACGACATGAAGTGCGGCCCGCGCTCGGCCTCCCACGACCCGGCGAAGATGATGCGCGGGTTGTTCGGGTCGATCGAGAGGTCGTTGACACCGGCCCGCTCGGAGACGAAGAGGACGTTGTCCCAGGTCTTGCCGCCGTCCAGCGAGCGGTAGAGGCCGCGCTCGGCGTTCGGGCCGTGGGCGTGCCCGAAGGCGGCGACGTAGACGCGGTCGGGATCGCGCGGGTCAACGCGCACCTTGCCGATGTTGCGCGTCTTCTCCAGCCCGAGGTGCTGCCAGGTCTTGCCGGCGTCGGTGCTGCGGTAGACGCCGTCGCCGTGGCTGACGTTGCCACGGATCGTGGACTCGCCCATCCCGACGTAGATGACGTTCGGGTCCGACTCGGCGACGGCGATCCCACCGACCGAGGCGCGCTTGAAGTAGCCGTCGGAGATGTTCTGCCAGTATCTGTCCGGCGTCTGTCGTCTTCCAGACGCCACCACCGGTCGAGCCGAAGTAGTAGGTCGCCGGCTGGCTGGCGTGCCCCGCCACGGCGACGACACGCCCACCGCGCGTCGGCCCAATACTCCGGAACTCAAGTTGCTGCAACAGTTTCGCTGTGTCCAAAGAGTCTGTCCTTCCCTCCTGCTGGCGACCCTACAGCGGGCCACCTGCGTGCGTCGGACAGTCTACGATGGATTGTGGTCTGGTGTAGTGGATCAGATGCTGGCGCGCGAATTTGTACGATGTCGCAGCTGCCCAACCTGCTTGACATCTCTTACACGGCTGCTATTCTTGGTGGCAGTGATGGAGGCACTGCTTGGTCGCTGCTGTTGAGGTTTCTGCAACACCGGAATTTGAGGCGATGGCACCGTCAATCGATGCTGTCCTGCGGCATTTTCAGGATCGGCTGAACTCGCTATCGCCTGATGAAGTTGTCGCTGTGCTTGAGGGCGCTGCACGTGCACTCGATGAGATTCCGGAACCGGTGCCTCCCGCGGTAACCGCGCTCATGGCGGGACGAACTTACACGGCTGCGGAGCGGATGGCGGCCAGGTTTGACGTGCTTGCACGATCCTTCGCAAAGCGGCGAGAGTTGTTGGCCGACTCGCTGACGACGGCGCAGGTCGCACAACTCCTGGGAACGTCGCGGCAGACCCCGCATGATCGGGTCGAGAGCGGCACGCTGTTGGCTGTGATGGATCGCGGCGCACTGCGGTTTCCGATCTGGCAGTTCGACCCAGACGGTGAGGGTGGTGTTGTCGCGGGATTGCCGGCGGTCCTCCGAGCACTGGAAGTCTCGCCGATGGCGAAGGTGAGTTGGCTCACACGTCCGAACTACATGCTGGATGGGGCGACGCCACTCGCGTGTCTCAAGTCCGGCGACGTTGAGCGTGTTGTGGGATTGGCGCGAGCTGTCGGTTTCAACTGACGTGGTTCTGCTGAGTCTGCCTCCGCCGAAGCGTGGAGTATCTCCTGTCTTTCGCGATCTCCCGGTCGGTACGACCCTGGTTCGTATCTACGATCCAACGCGTCACAACGCGGAGGCGTTGACGTTTCGATTCAATGGTCCACGCGCTCGCTTTGACCACCATCGTGGTGACGGCCCGGATCGCGTCGCCAGCCAACGATCCCGAACGCGCTGTCTACTACGCTGCCTGGTCGGACGACCTGTCGGAAGCACTCTCAAGTTGTCTGGTCGAGGTCTTTGGAGACACGGGGATTGTCGAGTTGGGCGATTTCCAGGTGGCGATGCCGAGCGTCGTTCGGTCATTGCGGTTGCTGGACCTGCGGGGTCGTGGCGCGATGCGGGCCGGAACAGTCGCAGCGATCGCGAAGTGCGACCATCGGCAGTCGCAGCCGTGGTCACGATACATCTACGAGACCGAATTGGCATATGGGGTAGTCGATGGCCTGATCTACAGCAACGCTCACAATGATGAACCGGCTGTGGTGCTCTACGAACGTGCGCGGCCGGCCCTGGTGTGCCACGACGAGGCCATCGTCCGCCTTGACGATCCCGCTCTCCAGCCACTGCTTGACGATCTCATGCGCGAGAACCAACTGACATTCTGACCATGCTACGCCAGCAGTAAAACGAGAAATGCGAAGGCTGCCGCGCCGGTGAGCAGCGCCTGCCGGGTCCAGCCAGCGCTTGCAGCGAGCAACCTTGGCTTACGCGATAGCGAGTCCGCGCCTTCGTTGTAGGTCTGGGTGAACAGCACGCTGTCCCAGTCGCCGGAGAGCATACCGTCCGTCATGCCCGGCGCGATGCGCGCAGCCGGGCTATCGTTGCCGCGAGAAGAGCCGTCGAGCGAGAGCAGGATGAGCGTCGTGCAGATCAGCAGGACAAAGCTGGTCGCCTGCCAGCCCCAGGCACCGAAGAGCGGGCCGAAGGCGGCCGTGACGGCGATGGCGACGGCGATACATAGCGGGATCGCGATCAGCCCGATCCAGAACTGGCGGAAGATGGACATCGGAGATCCCCGAACCTTGTATCGAAGTTGATGGTCAGGGCGATGCCGGCGGCTCAACGCGCGTCAGGCTCGGCACCTGATCGAAATCGGTGTCATACGAGTACAGCTCAGCCGCATCCATCTGTTCGACGATGGCGACTGAGACAGCATCCTCGAAGTCGAGGTCGGTGTAGGACGCGTAGATATCGAGTGCGCGCAGGTAGAGCCGCTTCTGGGTCAGCTTGAGGCCAGGGAGCGCGATGATCGGCTTGAGGCGAACGGCGATATCGATCGGGGCCATGTTGTACTGGCGTGGCGACGCTAACACGTACGCGATCTCAGCCAGCACGACTTCGGAGGTCGTGATCTCCTCTAGTCCACTGCCGACGCGCTCGAACAGCGTCCGGCATGCCTCCGATCGAGTCTGATCGATGGCTGTCACTGGCTGGACGAGGTAGCGTAAGAAGACATTGGTATCGACAAATCTCATTGACTGGATAGCGATCGTGCGGTCGCGTCAGCCCGATCAAGCTTAGCGTCGCGGATTTGCTCGTCGATGTCGTCAGTCGCGCCCCGTGGCTCGACCGAGCCGTAGGCAGACGCGGCAGTAAAGGCGACTGGCACCAGGCGCACGACACCGTTGTCAATCGTAAAAGCGACCTTGTCACGCGGTTTCAGTCCCAGGAGGCGACGAACCTCGGATGGGACCGTGACCTGGCCGCGTTGTGTGATCGTCGTGACGATCTCTCTCACGGAATCCTCCTGTCGCTTACCACGAGCATCATTGTATCATCCGATTTGCAATGATAGTTTGCAATAGCATGATACGTGTCGTGCTGTCGCGTATCAGGAGTCGAGCCTGTTGCGGCCCGCATGATTACAGATCGACATGTCCACTGATACACGTCACGGTCCCACCGCCGACCCAGATGGTGCCGTCGGGGTCCTGGGTGATGTGGACGCGGCCGGCGCGGCCCAAGGCTGTGCCCTGGCTGGCGATGTAGGGGGCGGTGGCCTGGCCGGTGCCGAGGAGCCATTGGGCGACGGAGGCGTTGAGGCTGCCGGTGACGGGGTCTTCGACGGTCGCGCCGTCCTTGGGGAAGAAGGCGCGCAGCTCGAAGGCGTGGGGTGAGCCGGGTGGGTGGGGGCCGACGACGCCGAGGTCGAGGTCGATTGGGCGGGGTTTCAGGGCGAGGACGGCGTCGGCGCTCTCCAGCATGACGGCGACCCAGCCGGGGCCGTTGTCGACCCAGGCGGCGTCGAGGATGGCGGCGCGGTCGATGTTGAGCAGCTCCGCGATGCTGTTGGACGAGCGATTCTTCGACGGCGCCGGAGCGGATCAGCGGTGGGGCGGCGAAGGCGAGGCCATCCGGCGTGCGGCGGATTGGGATCAGGCCGGCGGTGCACTGTTGGACGATGGTGTCAGCCTGCTTCGGCGTGCCGCCGGCTTCGAGCCAGGCGTGGCAGGTGCCGAGAGTTGGGTGGCCGGCGAAGGGGAGCTCGGAGACGGGGGTGAAGATGCGGACGTGGTAGTCGGCGTCCGGCTCGGTCGGTGGCAGGACGAAGGTCGTCTCCGAGAGGTTCGTCCAGTGGGCGAAGCGTTGCATCTCGTCGGTGGTGAGGCCGGTGCCGTCGAGGACGACGGCGACCGGGTTGCCGCGATACGGCGTCGGTGGTGAAGACATCGACCTGGCTGAATGGGCGCGGCATCGTTGTTTCCTCCGGTAAGCGACGTCTCGAGCGCCCATGAACGCTGTTGACAGCGTAGTCGCCTCGGTATCGACCTGTATAGTGCCAATGGCGGGGTGGCTGGTGCAGGCGTACTGAGGAGTTGTGTCCGTCGGAGTGGGTATGTGGTCGTGTGGTGATCAGATCGTGTTGCGCTATGGGCGGCCTGGGCGGCCGGCGTGGGTCGGAGGGGTGACGGTCGTCGAGGATTCGGACGAGTGCATCGCGCTCTATCTGGCGGCCGGGACGCCGATCCTGCGGCCAGTCCATCTCGATGGAAGTGAGATTCCGCGCGAGATCCCGTATGAGGAGCGGCACGCGCTTGAGTGGCGGCTCGGTGAGGGTGTCTGGCACTCGACGGCGCGGCTGTTGATCGCGAGGCCGGGCGCGGCGCACGCATTCTCGGTCTTCTGGTTTGCTGACGACTGGAGTTCCTGGCCTGGTACGTCGATCTGCAGACGCCATTCCAGCGAACGTCGGACGGGTTCGCATCGGAAGACTACGTGCTGGACATTGTCGTGCCGCCTGATGGTCTCTGGTACTGGAAGGATGAGGACGAGTTCGCGGCGGCGCAGCGTGTTGGCCGCTTCTCGCCCGAGCAGGCTGCGGCGATCCGCGCCGAGGCTGAGGCTGTTGTCGCGACGATCAACGCGCGTGGCTGGCCGCTGGGCGCGGACTGGGAATTGTGGCGTCCCGATCCGATCGTGGAACATTCCGGCGCTTCCCGGAGAATTGGACGACGCTGAGCGCCGTCAGGACGAGTTGAGGGATTGATGCCCCGGCAACGACTTCCCGCGTCGATCGACGATGTGACTCCCGGCTGGCTCACTGCCGTGCTCGCGGATGCCACTGAGTGGAGCGGGCGAACGATCACGGCGGTTGCGTTTCTGCCGATCGGCTGGGCAGGACTCGCTGGCGAGCGCGGTCTACCACGCGAGAGTCTGGTTTCACGTCACGAGACGGCTCGATCGGAACAGCGGATCTGCTGGTGAAGCTCCATCATGTCGATCCGGATCAGCGCGACGCCGGCTCCTACGCGGCGGAGGCGTGGTTCTACCGCGAGTTGGCGTCGAGGGTAGATGTCCCGGTGCCGTGCACGTATGTCGCGCAGTATGACGAGCGCGATAAGCGGCTGGTCATCGTTCAGGAGTTTCTGAGCGATGGAAGGATTGGATCGGCGAGCGGTTCGCTAGCGATCAACGATCTGGAGCGGGTGCTGGCGAGTCTCGCGACCCTGCATGCGGGCTGGTGGAACTCGCCGGATCTGCACCGAATTGACGACATTCGTGACTTCGAGCCGGTAATTCTCAATGCGATCGCGAATCTGCGCGACGGTGCGCTCGATGTGGACGGGTTTCTGAACCGCTTCGCTGATCTGATGACTCCGTCGATGGCTCGCTGCTATGCGTTGATGCCGGTCTGGATGGAGCGGGTCGCGGAGGGCGTTTCCGGGAATGCCACGCTGATCCATCTCGACTGTTCGGCGAAGAATGTCTTCATCCCGCGTGATCCCCGTTGCGATCCGGTCCTCTTCGATTGGGCGCTCTTCCGACGCGGCAACCCTGCTTTCGATGTGGCAACGCTGCTCGTCTACAGCATGGATCCCTCCGAACATGACCGGATCCTGGGTCTGGTTCGCGTCTACCATGATCTCTTGACGGCGAAGGGTGTTCACGACTACGCATTCGACACGCTCTGGAATGATGTTCGTTTTGGTTTCCTCTGGCGGATGGTTGCGCCGGTCTTCAATGCGTCGGTCGGCACGCCTGCGCGCGATGCCCATGCGCGAGCGATCATCCCGTTGGTGAATTCGGCCGTCCTGAGCACGCGGTCGTTTGATGTGGTCGATCCGCCAATCGGAGATCAGTCGCCTGTCACGTGACATCGGCTCGCAGGGCCTCTTTCTTGCTGAAAGCATTGCTGCGCTGCCGATGCTTGCGAGTTGGAGGAGAGGTTCCCCGATGCGTCGACTGCTGATCGTTACTTCGGCTTGTCTACTCGCGTTGACGATGATGCTGCCTGCGATGGCAGCGAAACCGTTCCCGGAGGTGATTCCGCTGCCGGATGGCTTCCGGCCGGAAGGGATCGCGATCGGGCCGGGGACGACCTTCTACGTTGGCTCGATCCCGACCGGCGCGATCTACAGCGGTGATCTGCGGACGGGTGAAGGCGACGTGCTGGTCCAGCCGGCTGAGGGGCGAGCGGCGATCGGGCTGTCGCTCGATCAGGGCAACCGGCGGCTGTTCGTCGCGGGCGGTCCGACCGGCAAGGGGTTCGTCTACGACACGGCAACCGGCGACCTGCTCGCCGAGTACCAGTTCACCGATGAAACCGCGACGTTCGTCAACGATGTCGTCGCCACGAAGGACGCGGCCTACTTCACCGACTCGCAGCAGCCGGTCCTCTACCGGGTGGCGCTCGGGCCGGGTGGCGAGCCGGCCGGTGACTTCGAGACGATCCCACTTGGCGGCGAATTCGTGTTTGTGCCAGGTGCGTTCAATCTCAATGGGATCGATGCAACTCCGAACGGGAAGACGCTGGTTGTCGTCAGCAGTGCGCTTGGAGCGCTCTTCACGGTTGACCCGGAGACCGGCGTTGCCGCGCAGATCGACCTCGGCGGCGCAGTGATGACGAACGGTGATGGCATTCTGCTCGACGGTAGAACGCTCTATGTCGTTCAGAACCGGCTGAACCAGATCGCTGTCATCCGGCTCGCGTCGGATCTGTCGTCGGGTGAGGTCGTTGACACGATCACCGATCCCGACTTCGTTGTGCCGACGACGATTGCCGAGTTTGGCAACCGACTCTACGCCCCGAACGCCAAGTTCGGGATGCCGATGACGCCCGAGACACCGTATGAAGTCGTCCAGGTTCGGAAGCGGTAGCCGCCGGTCAGGCTGGTGTTGCGCTGGTCTGGCGGGCGTTCAGATACGGCTGGATGTCCGCTATCAGCGCCTCGAACAGGTCGAGCTGGAGATCGTGGCCCGCGCCGGAGGTCACAAGGTATCCATCGAGGGTTGCGTCGTTGGGGGCGGAAGAACGGTAGGTTGGGATAGCGACGAACCGGTTTAGCGGTACACCTCATCATGGCTGCCGATATTGAGCAGTGTGATTTCGCGCTGGCTGATCTGAAGTGTCAGCACGATTCGATAGGCGTAGGTCACGCTGACCGCATGCAGGCCCGCGAGTTGGCCCGAAAGGGCATGCAGTCGGAGATGTGGCTGGAACGGGTCGTGTTCCAGGTCGAGCAGCGCCTGTGCGATCCGGCGACGTAGCTCGGGATGGGCACGTTCGAAGCGTGCCAGTTGCCGCTCGAAGTGGCGCGTCGCGATCAGTTGGTACATCAGATTTCGGTGTCGAGGCCGGAATCTTCGATCAACTGCCGGGCCGACACCCGCCGGACACGGCCTTCGCTGACGTCGTCGAGTGCTTCGCGGATGCCGGCAAGTTCGGCCTCGCGTTTCGCCTCGACCAATTCTTCGTACTGCGCTTCGGTCATGATGACGTACATCGGGCGGTCGTTGCGGATGACGTGCACCGGCCCCTCATCGATCATCTCATCGACGGCGCCAATCCCACGGCGCTTGACTTCTCGGGCCGGAATCGTTCGCATTTGCCGTATCTCCTCACGACGTAATCTAATGCGCGCATCATACCTGGGATCAATACGAGTATCAATATTCGTGCTGAATGCTGTACTCAGCACGCAAATGAACAGCCGGGGCAAGTCATCGACTCGCCCCGGCTGTCGTGTAGATCCGTACTGGTTGGCTACGCGTCGGCCTGGATATCGACGACGAGCGAGGTGGTCGGCTCCTCGATCGGGACCTGGACGGTTTCTTCGCCTTCAGTGACGGTCTCGGTCGCGGGCGGGACGATCTCAACGACATCGCTGTTGGACATCAGCGCCAGCTCGATGACCTGGTCCATGCTCTCGACGAAGTTGAACTCCATCTCCTCGCGGATCTTCTCCGGCACCTTGACGATGTCGCGCTGGTTGTCGAGCGGCGCGATCAGGCGGCGGATGCCGGCTCGGTGGGCGGCCAGGGTCTTGTCCTTGAGGCCGCCGATCGCGAGGACCCGGCCGCGGAGCGTGATCTCGCCGGTCATCGCGATGTCGTTGCGGACCGGACGGCGGGTGACGGCGGAGATGAGGGCCGTTGCCATCGTGATGCCGGCGCGACGGGCCGTCTTTCGGCGTCGCGCCTTCCGGCAGGTGGATGTGCAGGTCGATCTTCTCCTGGAAGTCCTTGGCGATGTTCAGGTGCTCGGCACGTGAGCGAGCGTAGGAGAGGGCGGCCCGCGCCGACTCCTGCATGACATCGCCGGCCCGACCGGTGATCGTCAGCCCTCCACGGCCCGGCATGACGGCGACCTCGACCGGGATCAGCTCGCCGCCGACCTCGGTTGTGCCGAGGCCGATCGCGACGCCGACCTGTGCTTCGCCGATGGCCTGATCGAATCCGAAGCGCTTTGGACCGAGGTACTCTTCGAGCTTGGCCTCGGTGATGCGGATCCGGGTCTGGGCGTCTTTGCCCTTTTCCTTATTCTTGACGACATCGCGGGCGACTTTGCGGCAGAGCGTGGCGAGCTGGCGTTCGAGGCCACGGACGCCGGCCTCGCGGGTGTACTCGCGGATGAGCCGGAACCAGACCTTCTCCGGGAGGTCGATCAGCTTGGCGTCGAGGCCGTGGGCAGCCAGCTGCTTCGGCAGCAGGTGGCGCTTGCCGATGCCCGATCTTCTCGTGCTCGGTGTAGCCGGTCAGTTCGATGATCTCCATCCGGTCGCGCAGCGGGCGGGGGATGTTGCCGAGGTAGTTGGCGGTCGTGATGAAGAGTGTCTGCGACAGGTCGAACGACATGTCGAGGAAGTGGTCGGTGAATTCCTTGTTCTGCTCCGGGTCGAGGACTTCGAGCATCGCCGACGGCGGGATCGCCGCGATAGTCGGACGACATCTTGTCGATCTCGTCGAGCAGGACAACCGGGTTGATCGTTCCGGCCGTCTTCATCGCGCCGACGATCCGGCCCGGCAAGGCGCCGATATAGGTGCGCCGGTGGCCACGGATCTCCGCCTCGTCGCGGACGCCGCCGAGCGAGACGCGCACGAACTCACGGCCCATCGAGCGGGCGATCGAGCGTCCGAGGCTGGTCTTGCCGACGCCTGGAGGCCCGGCCAGGCAGAGGATCGCCGAGCCCATCGAGGGCAGCCCCTGCTCGACGGTCAGCTTGCGGACGGCCAGGAACTCGATGATGCGCTCCTTGACCTGCTCCAGCCCGTAATGGTCGTCGTCGAGCACCTGCTCGGCGTGGACGAGGTCGAGGATGTCTTCCGAGTGCTTCGTCCACGGCAGCGCGAGGACGGTGTCGATGTAGTTGCGGACGACGGTCGCCTCAGCCGAGACGGTCGGCATTCGTTCCAGCCGGACGACTTCCTTCTGGAGCCGCTCGGTGACATCTTCCGGCAGGCCGGCATCGTTGATCTTCTGGCGCAGCGCCTCGATCTCGTTGCCACTCTCGCCGGAGAGCTCGTCGTGGATCGCCTTGAGCTGCTCGCGCAGGTAGTACTCGCGCTGATTTTTGTCGATCTGCTCGCGGACGCGGTTCTTGATCCGCGATTCGAGGTCGGCCATCTCGACTTCGGTTGTCAGGTGGACGGCGATCTGTTCCAGCCGCTTGGCGGGGTTGACGTTCTCAAGGAAGAGTTGCCGGCGTGGCGCTTCGGCGATGAGCTGCGTCGTCAGCAGGTCGGCCAGATGGCTGGCGTCGTCGGTCTGGAGGATCATCTCCAGCACATCGGCGTTGAGCTTGCTCTTGGTCTCGCTGTAGCGCGTCGTCAGCTCACGGACGACCTGGACCAGTGCCTGGGCTTCCTCGTCCGAAATGGCATCTTCATGCGCCTGCTCGGCGCGGACACAGTAGAACGGGCGCGTGTTGTCGAACTGGACGATGTCGACGCGGTGGAGCCCTTCGAGAACGACCTGGATGTTGCTGCCCTGTTGCCGCTCGACCGAGACAATCTCGGCCAGCGTCCCGACCGTGTAGAGGTCATCTGGACGTGGGTCGTCGATCTCCGGATCGCGGTGGGCTGTGACGACGATCCGCCGGTCGCGCGCCATCGCCTCCTCGACCGCCTGGATCGAGCGCGTCCGGCCAACCAGCAGGGTGACGACATTGCGGGGGAAAATGACGACGTTCTTTAGGGGAAGCAGCGGATAACGAACTGCGTACAAATCGTACCGACTCATAGGGTTGAAACCATCCTCACTGATCCCGTGATCGATCGGGACAGGTGGCGACGCGACCGCGCACGACGAGAAACGGTCTCCGGGCTGCGGACGGAATGGTCAGTGGTCACCAGAACTCGATCGTGGATCATCGAATGAGTGCGAGTCTAGCACACTGTGACCGTGCGTCACTCCCGAAGGTTGGTCGATCATAGACCACGAACCGCTCTACAGCGAGCAGGAACGACACATGTGCGATGTGTTCTCGTTTACGGCGTCGTTGTGTCCGATTGTAGCCGACAACCGGGGCGATGAATCCCCCCGAACGTCCCGGTTCCGGTTTCTGTGACGCGATTGTGACATCTTGTCGAGGGGAGTGTATCACCGCGTACGTTCGCATGTCATCCACGACATCGTAGCCATGATACACGGGTGTCTCAAACTGGTAGCGGCTCGGTAAAAAAGTGCCGTCACCCTGGCTACTCTGACAAGCATAGGATGCTGTTCACTCGGAAGTGCATCCATGTCGAGCGCCACCACGTCGTCGACACAGGAGCCGTGCGTCCACATGGTGCGAACGCAGCACCGGGGAAGCCGCGCTGGGCCCAACCAGTGACCTGGAGCCAGCACTTGAGGTTCTGACCAGTTGCCACCATGAGCGCCTGGATGTTGACGTTCACGAGACCACGCAGGCGAAACCGGTGTAGGCCATGCCACTGCATGGCCTCGGCGAAGAGCCCTTCAACCCAGATGCTGCGTTTGCGCATGGCCCGCTTGAATGCCGGCGTGGCGACATAGGCGCGTACCCGCTCGAGACGGTGCAGCTGATGAGGTCCTCTCCTGCGAGGATCTGGGGCCGGGCACCCTAGACGATGGGCCACGCCGCAGCGCATGCCGCGCAGACGGCGCGCTGCTTGACGCCGTGCGGCGCGCCCTCGCGCTCCGACACGGCGATGTCGGGCGTGAAGAGACGTGTTGCGAACAGATGCGCCAGATCGGCTGACTGCAGGCGCAGGTTGATCTCGAAGAAGCGGCGCAGGCTCCAGACCTCCAGATTGCAGGTCCCGACGAGCACGTCCACGCCATCGCGCACCAGCGCCTTGGCGTGCAGCATCGTCGGGAAGCCCCAGATCTCGATGCCGTCGGCCAGCATGCCGTCGTGATAGAAGCGCTGGGCCGACCCGCTGGCCCAATTGTTCGGCATTGCCGGCACCAGGAGCCGGACACGCACCCCACGCCGTGCCGCCGCGCGCAGCCGGTGGATCATCGGACGGTCGGAGAGGTAGGGGTTGGCCACATCGAGCGTCTCGCGGCTGGACTCGATCAGGTCGACGATGGCCGCGGTAATCGGCCGGGCGTCGGGAGCATTGTGCAACGCGACAGCCGGGACCGCGTCGCCAGGGGCCGGTTCGGGGTTCGGAAAGAGCCTGGGCACCTCTTCCGGCGTGAATGACCCGCCCAGCCAGCGCAGACTGGCCAGGTAGATCAATTGGAGCTGGTGGACGATTGGCCCTTCCACGCGGACGAACAGATCGTGGAACCGGCCATCGAGGAAGTGGTCCTCGAAGCCGGCACCGCCCACCCAGCCGATGCGCCCGTCGATCAGCATCATCTTGCGGTGGTCGATGTGCCCGAGGGTGTCCGCGGTCCAGCGCGTCTCCTGGTGGCTTCCCAATGGTCCCCACGGTGCGCGGAGCTTGAGCGCCCAGGTGACGCAGATCTGGACACCTGCGGCGGCGAGCTGCTGGTACAACTCACGTGAGGTGCCGTCCGGGTCGCTGCCGCGGGCATCGACCAGGACCCGCACGGTGACGCCGTCACGGGCCTTGCGCATCAGCGCCTCGGCGAACTGGTCACCGACCTGGCCGGGCTTGAACCCGAACTGGTTGATGTGGATCGAGGTCGTCGCGCCATTGATGTCGCGCAACATGGGCGGGTAGAACTGTGCGCCCTCGACCAGCAGGTCGGCGCTGGTCGCCCGCGTCGGGGTGAACACGAGGGCCAGGCTGCGACGGGGAACTGACGCCGCGCTGGCGAGTCGCTCCGCATAGGCCGCCTCGCGGCCTGCTTCGACATATACCGGCCCGCGACCCATCGACTCGCCTCCCGTCTGCGGTATTCATGCGTGTGCGTCCACGTCTGCACCGTGCCGACCGGTGAGCGCATGTCCGCTCAGCACACGCTGGATCGGCGTTAGCTCGCTGACGAGTCGGTTGCAGGGGGCAGCGTCGTTGGCTCATCAACGTCTGGCTCATCAGCGTCTGGCTCACTCACGACTCGTGCGGCGGCGACGGCATCTCCAGCGGCCACGCTGGAGTACGTCACCTCGTTGCCCTTGGCCAGCTCGCGCGCGATGTCGTCGCGCAACTCGAGCGTGACGATGTCGGTGCTCTCCTTGGCGAGTTGGCGCTCAACATCGGCCACCCAGCGGTGTTCGATGACGGCCACGATCGCCGACGAGCCAGGGACCAGCGCGTCGCCGACCTGCTTGAGACGGTCGTCGGAGAAGCCGGCATCGCGATGGCGAGCAGCCAACCCACCGATGATCGCGCCGCCCGCTGCGAGCCAGCCAACGGGACCGGCGATCAGACTGACGGCGGCACCCAGTACTCCGCCAATCGCGGCGCCCTTACCCCCGCTCATGTCGGCGGTCTCCTTGATATGGAGCTTGCCATCGCTGTCGCGCGACAGGACGGCCGCGTCGTCGATCTTGATCAGGCCGTCCTTGGCGGCCCGCTTCAGGTCGTTGAGCGCCTGGCTTGCAGACTGCTCGTCGGTGTATGCCGCGATGATGATCTGCGTCGGCACCTGGTCCATCTCCGGTCTCCTCTCCGCGAGCGGCTGGTTGGGGGTCCGCTCGCTGTTCAAAACGTCGGTCAACTCGCGGGTCGCGTCGCAGTGTCCTCGCAGCATCGGTGGTTGACGGTGCCGGCGTGAACCACCCGCGGGCGTAGTTCACAGTCGTACTCTTCGTCCGCTCGGGATAGACACCAACATGTCAGGCACCAAGGCACGCATCTGCGAGCCCGTCCAGGCGGTAACGCTGGACGACCGTGTCCCTGTGGACCACGTCGGCCGGCACGTCGAACACTCGCTGGATCTCGCCTTCGTGGCAATCATCGGACTCACAGGCTGCCAGCTGCCGGGATGGGCTCGGCGCCGCGGACGTCGAGGCAGCGAAGGGATCAGGTTGCTGGGCCATGCTGTCCTCGCGTGGCACTTGACACCGCAACTGCTGGCGAGGCGTCACCTGATGGATGAAGCGGACGTGAGAACGCACCCCAACCGAGGTTCTCAGACCCGTCTGCATGCTGACATGTGACCGTGTCGGGTGCTCATCAGGCTGGCGCAGGCAACGATTGGATGCGTGCTGGGGGAACGACGTGTCAGATGATCACGCGTCTATCGCTCTGTGCACGGGCGAGGAGATCCGCGCCGTACCAGCAGCGGGTACTGCGACGTGGGCGGCCGTCCTGAGATGGACGCTGTCTGTCGACCGTCTCAGAACGCGTGAACCCGCCAGTGTGTGAGACGCATGCGACCGCTGACAACCGAATCAGCATGCGGAAAACCGATTGACGCAGCGACGGGCGGACTGCGTCACACATACCGACGAGCGTCTCGCATACGGCTGGCTGCGTAGCCGGCCTTCTCGGAGGGAGCAGACAGCGATCTGTTCCCACCATCCTTCCATGTCCTGACCAGCCGCGCAGTGTCAGGTCAGCGCGTCGACAGGTCAGCGGGCCCACAGGTCGACACGTCGACGTGCAGTCCACTCCCCCTGTTCACTTGCCTCGAGCGGAAGCTGAATCCAGGTTCGCAGCTACATCGTGCGTTCGTTGCGTACCCGCTCAAAGACCCACAGGCGCTCCCCGTCTGTCCCCTCAGCCGTTGGATCGCATGTTGTGCCCAAAGTGCAGACTCGGGAACCTGGCGGGCATCAGTAGCGTAACAGCGCCGAACCGGTCCCAGGAATACCTCAACGTCTAGTTCATGTTAATATATGAGTCAATCTGGGCGCACGGCGGACGTGGCGGAGCGCGAGTGAGCATCTGTCTGCGCTGCCTCCTCATCAGGGTTGCCAGAGGATTGGTATGCCCAGGAGTTCTCGAAGGCATGCGGGCGCCACACGGGGCGCGTCGCTCGAGGGTACCGACCTATGAAAGATGAGAGGACGGCATGGTCCTGCACACAACCGAAGGCGTTCAGGAGATCCTTTCCGAACTGCGTGTTATCGCGCAGCAGGTCGCTTCTGCTGGGTCGACGGAGTTCAACGTGTTGCATGTCGGTCTGAGCCAGCGATCGATCTATCGGTCCGGCATGCACGCGTCGCTGTCCACGTCAGCAGCCGTGCTCGAGTCACTCCAGCGAGAGGGACACATCCGCTGGACGAGCCGTGGCATCGGGGTCGACACCTTCATCCTCATGTCCAGCCCGCCGCAGATGGAACACGACTGACCGAGGAATGCGCCACGCCATTCGCCATCGTTCCCTTCGATGGGCCGCTGTCGTCTGGTGGCCTCCCGCCACTACCAGAATGAAATGGACGGACGTGTGCACCATCCCCAACTGACTGAGCCACTCTCGCTGCGCGAGCGTGAGGTCTTCCACGGCATTGCCGCCGGACGCACGAACCGAGCGATCAGCCAGGACCTTGGCGTGTCGCTGGCGACGGTCAAGCGCGACATCACCAGCCTGTATGACACATTGCAGGTCACGAGCCGCACGGAGGCAATCCAGCGTGGCGGCATGAGGAATGGTGAGGGAACAGAACGCACCCCATCCTTGAGCGATCGGGCCAGGATCTGATCATCTGGCCATGCGTGAGCGCCTCACGCGCCTGCTGGGCTTCAGCGTCGGCGTCCTGACGATCGTGACGCTGTTCCCTGGTGACGAACTGGGACTACCAGCTGGCCGACATGGCCGTTGCGGGTGTTGTGCGATCTCGCACGCGAACGTTCACCCCCGATCTACACCCGGCTGGTGGATGCGCGCTCGCGTCGTGCGCAGGCACGATGGGGGTGTAGTGGGACCAGCATCGATCGGCTTCCTCAGCGCCGCTGGACGCCGCAACTCTGGCGATGTTGGCGGCGTTGAGCGCTATCGAGTTGCCGCTGCACCACACCATCGCGCACCACCCCAATGTGCTTCTCGATCCTCTGGATCTCCCTCTCCGATGACCTTTCTCCGCCGGTTGAGGCGCGCGACCTCTCCGGTTGTCCGTCGGCACGGTGAAGCGCCACGGGCGCGTGACGGTTGTGCCCAGCGGGTGTCCTGATGCGGACGATCCCAGCGAGAGCCGCGATCTCGCGTTCGCGACCGACGAGAGCGGGGATCAATGGTATTGGGATGGTGGGTCGGTTGCAGAACCACATCGCTGGCATTGATGACCTACGTTATGGCGGATGATCCTCGATCGAAGGCCGGATTCCACGGCGATAAGTCCAGCTTTCGCACGTTTCGACGCCGTGTCACACCCGGACACCCTCGGTAATCGACTTTTTCACCGGGCCCGTAGCGTCGTGCTTCAGGACACGAGAGAGGGCTGGCGAACTCGCCAGCCCTCTCCAGCATTGGTTGTCATCGGCGCTATTGATCGATCTCCATCATCGAGCGGACCTGCTCGTCGTTGAGGTTCAGGTCGTGGCTCGCGCTGGCGTGGTCCTGGACGGTCTTGATGAGTTCCTGCTCGTTGGCGCTGCGCAGCTCGACTCCGCAGTTGCAACGAACGACCTTGACGACCGGATTGGCTTGCGCGCTCATGGGTCTGCCTCCCTGCGTTCGTCCCCGGAGAAAGGTCCGGGGACGGTTTCAGATGGTCCTATGTCGGTATTGTGCGGGATGGTACTTGCTACGACATTGCAGCAAGGTTGCAGTCGCATCATACTGGGCAACACGCAACCGGATGGACACGAATGGAGTGCGCGTGCCGGACGTTGTGCCATTGCGCATCTATATCTGTGGGCGGCTGGCCATCGAGCATGCTGACGGTGTCATCCGCGAAGAGGAGTTTCCCGCCCGTCAGGGCAGGCGGCTCTGGGCGTATCTCGTGCTCAACCGCCGGCGTCCAATCAGTCGCGACGAGTTGGTTGACGCGCTCTGGGGAGACGAGGTTCCAGACACCTGGGATACGACGATCAACGGAATCGTCAGCCGCCTGCGCCGGCTGTTGCGCACCACATCATGCTCGGACGAGGTCGGCATCCGTGGCGAGGTTGGCCGCTACCTCCTCCAGTTGCCGGCGATGACGTTCATCGACTACGAGCGCGCCCGCAGCGCCATCCACGCGACTGAGACATCGCTCCGGCAACTCGATCATGACGCTGCGCTCTCGGAGGCGCGTGTCGCGCTTGAGATTGCCAGTCGAGGGTTTCTGACTGGCGAAGAGGCTCCGTGGATCATCGGAGTACAGCAGGGGCTGCGCGACATCCAGGTGCGTGCACTCGAAGCGACGATTGAGTCCGAACTCGGTCGGGGCAACTCGACGCTGGCCGAAATTGAGTGTCGCGAGCTTATCAAGCTCGATCCGCTTCTTGAAGCAGGTTACTGCCTGCTGATGCGGGCCCTCTCTCACGGTGGGAAGGCTTCCCAGATTCCGGCGGTCATGCAGCGCTGCCGTCAGACACTCGCGGATTATGCCGGGATTGAGCCATCGGCTGAGACGGAACGCCTTTACCAGCAACTCATGACGAGATAGGAAGTGCCGCTACTCGGCGACCAGTCGCTTCAGGGCCGCCACACGTTCCTGCGTGATGCTCAGGAGCGCGTCGAATCGTGGGTAGGTCCAGAAGACGATGCCGAGCGAGCCGAGCGTGCCGGTCCAGAGGCGCGAGAGGTCGGTGCTGGGGCGTATCTCGGCGGTTGAGAGGGCAACGTCGATCAGGGCGGGCGCGATCGCCAGCAGTGCGGCCCAGGTCGGCAGTGGACGGCGGAAGCGATCCCAGAGCAGGTACGCGGCTCCAGCTACACCAAAGGCGACGTACATCGCGACCATCCGTTGCTCCATCGCCATCGGGATGTCGCCGATGAACCAGGTGTGCGAGTCGCGCTGGGGACAGATATAGGAGTAGGCGCTGTAGAGCGGCCGGGTTGCCGCTTCGCCAAAGGCCATCCGCAACCATGGCGAGATGATGGCCAGCAAGCCGATCAGGCCGTTGGCGACTGTCACGATCGCCAGCACCTTCGGCAGCGCTCGCATCGTTGGTCCGAGCCAGCGTGGGAGAGGCTTGCGGGTTCGGCGTTGTTCGTCGGCGAAGGCACGCGAGACGATGAGGTCGGCGAGCTGCTCGTCGGTCATCGTGGCACGGTCGATTGGCGAATGTCCCGAGATGTTCATATCTATAGGAGAAGCCACGATCGAATGTACCAGTCCATGTCACAAACAATCCCCGTTTCAGCGATTCTACGGGCCTGTCTGGAGACGTCACATGTGACCTCGGTCCTGTTTGAAGTGTTCGATATCAGGTCGTAGATGTTGCCTCATCTACGGGATCGAACTGCGCCAGCGCGGATCGGTCCAGATGTCTGGACATCATCCGGACTTTTGTCTCTACCTGTTCAGGCAAGACGTGTCTAGGATTGACTCCATACTGTGATGTTCGGATGGGACGTTACGACAAGGGCACACCCGCGGAAACGTGGGGCCGCAAAGCGACAGGTCTACGGCTGATACGCCACGACGGCTGCGCTACCGAAAGACATCTCATCGCCTGAGATCGATCATCTGCCTTCCCTGGTGGGTGAAGATGGAGTAGGCCGATGAGACGCTCAATTTTCTGCTTCGTTCTCGTGATCCTCGCCTCGTTGCTCGTCGCCTCGCCGGCATCGGCAGGGCGACGCTGGTGCGCGCGTGATCCAATCGTCAACCTCAACGGCAATACGGTCCAGGTCTGGGTCGCGATTCCTGAGGAGTACGTCTCCCTCGTCGATGGCCCGGTCGAAGTTGAGTTCAAGACGCCGACGGGGATGTCCCGATCGGTTGTTATGACCGACGACGGCTTCAATGGATTTGGCGAGGTCGTCTCATTCTCCGACGATCCGCGCAGCAAGCTCAATCCCAAGGGCGCGTTCACGATCCAGATCCGGGTTGCAGTCCCGATCGACGAGAGCCGGGCCGGGTCGACGCTCAAAGCAAGCGATATCCCGACCCAGATCACCGTGATCGACGGCGAGAGCACGCAAGTGTTCCACGGCTGGTACACGGGATCGTGGGTCACGACCAGAATCAACAACGGTAGCAAGTCGGGCGGGACAACGTGAGGAGGCCATCCATGCGTATCCGAAGAGTGATGACCGCAAGCTGTCTGGGGCTGCTGGCAGTGCTGCTGCTGGTAATGCCGGCCACCGCAGGCGTGACCTGGTGCCGGGCAGATCCGATCGTTGAGTTGGGTGGAACCGAGGTTCAGGTCTGGGTGGCGATGGATGCGGAATACGAGCATCTGGTGACCGGACCGATTCGAGTGACGTTCTTCTCGCCGAGCAAGGTCTCGAAGGAGACGACGTTCCTCGATCCAGGCTTCAACGACCATGGTGAAGAGGTCATTTTCAAGCATCGCGGGCGAGTTGGGGAGGACGGCACCTTCCCGATCGAGATCAGGGTACGTGTGCCGCTCGACAACCGGCAACTACATCGCGAGTACGGTCTTCACGAGGTGCCAATCCTGGTCGAGATTCTGACTGGTGACGGCCAGGTGCTCGACGTCGAAGGCAGCAATCATGGGACAAGCGCGGCGTTGCGAGTGAGCGGAACCGATTAACGGGGAAACCATCTGTATCGAGCCGTCGAAAGTGTGTCAGTACGGATAGGCCACGCCGGTCGATGAGGCTGGCGTGGTA
Source organism: uncultured Chloroflexia bacterium (assembly GCA_963763325.1). Lineage (GTDB taxonomy): Bacteria > Chloroflexota > Chloroflexia > Thermomicrobiales > CFX8 > JBBECJ01. Next base: position 39,719 of record CAVXOL010000001.1, on the reverse strand, counting down.
TCGTGAGACGAAGGAATTCCACGGTGCTGGACGGTAGCGTTCTACCTACTACCAGAGGTCCGAAAGGCAGCACGACGGCAGTGCTCAGGAACTGGCTTGCGCGCGCATCGACGAGGTTCGGATACGACGGGTTGCCTCCTGCGCTGTTGCGTTATCTGCTGGTGATCAGCGTCGTTGGCCCGCTCACGCCATTTGTCGTGCTCGCACTCAGTTGGGACCCTCCGACCGTCCAAGAAGGTATCTACGCCATCATGCTGCTCGCGATGGCGACTGTCGCCGAGCGCTTCCCGTTGCATCTGACCCACAAGACCAACATCAATATCACCGCTGCTGCGGTCGTCGTCATGATCCTGCTGCTGCCCTCCTGGATGCCAGGGTTGTTGATGCTGGTGGCCTCGACAATTGCCCAGAGATTGCGGCGTGCTGAGGTCATGGAAGCGCTGTTCAATATCGGCCAGACGGTGCTGTATGTGACCTTCGGTGCGCTCTGTTACGAGCAACTCTCGTCAGCCGACCTTGGGCCAGGTGTGGGGGAGTTCGGTAGCCTGGCGGCGATCGTCATTACCGCGATCGTCATGCACCTGCTCAACACCGGGATGGTCGCGCTGGCCGGGGCGTTGCAGCTCGGCCTCAACCCATTCAGGGTCTGGTACTCGACGATCGCCCTTGACCTGATGCCGCATGTGACGCTGACGGCGCTCGGCACGATTTCGGCCCTCCTGGCGGCGAACCAGCCGATGGTGTTGCCGTTCCTGGCGCTGCCGGCCATCCTCGTTCACCATTCGGTGCGCCAGACGCTCCAGTTGCGGGTGGACACACACGAGGCGCTGGCTTCCCTCGTTGAGGTCATTGAACTGCGCGATCCATACACCGCCGGTCACTCGCGCCGGGTCGCCGCCTACTCACGGACGGTAGCGAACCGGCTCGGCCTGGTGGAAGAAGAAGCCGACATCATCGAGCAGGCAGGACGGGTCCACGACATCGGCAAGGCTGGGATTGACTCAGCGGTCCTCTCCAAAGATGACAGGCTCACCACCGGAGAGTGGGAGCAGATACGCCAGCATCCGAACCTTGGCGCCAATGTCGTCTCCCGCTTTGCTGCCTACCGCCACGGCGCTGAAATCGTTCGTTACCATCATGAAGCCTGGGATGGCTCCGGCTATCCTGATGGTCTTGCCGGCGAGCAGATCCCGCTTGGATCGCGGATCGTTGCCGTTGCCGACACCTTCGACGCGCTGACGACCAGCCGACCCTATCGAGAGGCGATGAGCGTCGAAGCCGCCATCGACGTTCTTGAGCGCGGTGCTGGGGAGCAGTGGGACCCGCGCGTTGTTGCGGCGATGACTGGCTACCTGCGCGAACTCCACGGAGAACTGCCGACCTACCGTCCTGCTGGGTATGCGCCGCTGCCCGCCGCGGCTCCTGCCGCCGAACCGTCGCCTTCCCGCCGCCCCGCCGTTCCGACGGCTGTCGATTAGCCGGAGGAGAGACGATGGAGATGCCGCCGCTGAAGCTCATCACTCGCGCCTACATTACGGTTCTGGTTGTCGCCGCGCTGGCCATTCTCGCCGATGGCATCTCCACGACAACCGGCGGCGATACCCAGCACCAGCTGCTCGCCATCATGTTTGTGGCTGCCTTTACCCTCTCGGTGATGTTCCCGCTTCAGTTCGCCTGGAAGACGCGCCAGCATCTGGACACGACCGTCATCCTGGCGGCGGCGCTGATCTTCGAGCCGGGGATCGCGATGCTGATCGTCGCGGCCGGCGCGATCGTTGCGCAGATTGGACGTCGAGAGTCGTGGGCGCAGTTCTTTTTCAACAGCGCTCAGATGGTGCTGCAAGTCGGGATCGCCAGCCTTGTCCTGGCGAGCTTCAACTGGAGTCCGACTGACCCGAGCTTCAACTCGTTCCAGACGTTGCTGGCGGTCTTCGTTGCCGGAGCCGCGCTGTATCTGGTCAATACGTTCACGGTCGCGTTCATCATCGCGCTGGAGGACGGGACCTCACCGCTGAAGGTCTGGTTGCGCTCGACGGCGATTCTCGACCAGACCGAGACGCTGTTGCACGTTGGCCAGATCGGCATCGCGCTCCTGGCGGCGATCGTCGCGGATGCCCACATCTGGGCGCTGGCGCTGCTGTTGTTGCCGGTTGCCGCGATGTACGCCTCGCTCCACCATCACGTCATCGTTCGACGCCGGGTCGAGGAGGCGTTGCTTGGGACCGAGGCTAACCTGCGAGAGGCTCAACGGCTGGCGCATCTCGGCAGCTGGGAATGGAACATCGAGACCGATGAGCGGCTCTGGTCGGACGAGATCTACCGTATCCTCGGCGCTGAGCGACATGAGGCTGATACCCAGCAGGATATCTTCACCAGCGCCGTTCATGACAGTGACCGGGAGCTTGTCGCAGGAACACTCAATCGTGCGATGCGTGGCGAGACGCCGGCCAGCATCGACCACCGGATCGTGCGCGCCGATGGTTCCGAGCGGTTCGTCCACAGCCAGGTCGAGGTCATCTTCGACAAGCGCGGCCGGCCCGAACGGGTGCTGGCGACCCTCCACGACATTACCGACCGCAAGCATCTGGAGGAGCGGCTGGTTCATCAGGCGTTCCACGATCCGCTGACCGGCCTGCCGAACCGCGCCCTGTTCAGCAATCGGCTCGAGCACGCGCTGGCACGGTCGAGCCGGCAGGCGCACCAGTTGGCGGTCCTCTTTCTCGACCTTGACCACTTCAAGCTGATCAACGACACGCTCGGTCACGACGCGGGCGACCAGGTGCTGATTGCTGTCGCGGAGCGCGTGCGCGGCTGCCTGCGGCCCGGCGATACGGTTGCCAGGCTGGGTGGCGACGAGTTCACGATCCTGCTGGAGGAATTGAGCAGTGTCCGCGAGGCCGAATTGATCGCTGAGCGGATCACAGAGGCGCTGACCGCCCCCTTCTCGCTGTCGGCACAGGATATGTACGTCTCGACCAGCGTCGGCATCGTCCTGCGGACTGACGCGCACCAGACGCCGGAGGACATGCTGCGTGACGCGGATGTCGCCCTCTACCAGGCGAAGGATGCCGGGCGCGCCCGTTACGCTGTCTACGACGCCAGCATGGGCACGGCGATGGTCGAGCGCGTTAACCTCGAAGCGGACCTGCGGCGTGCGCTCGACCGTGGCGAGCTCACGTTGCACTACCAGCCGCAGCTCGATCTGACCGGCGACGAGGTTGTCGCGGTCGAGGCGCTGGTGCGCTGGTTCCATCCCGAGCGCGGATCGGTCTCACCGGCGCATTTCCTGCCGGTGGCCGAGGAGTCCGGGCTGATCAACGCGATCGACTCCTGGGTGTTGCGTGAAGCCTGCCGCCAGGGACAGCTCTGGAACCAGCTGTATGGCCGCGATCTGACGGTCAGCGTCAACGTCTCGGGCAGGCAGCTCCGGTGTCCGGAACTGGTCGAGAACCTGGAGCGGATTCTGTACGAGACGCGTTTCCCGGCAAGCTACCTGAAGCTGGAGATCAGTGAGATCGCCGTCATGGCCGACACGGCCCAGACCGCCGATACGTTGAACGCACTCCTGAAGCTCGGCGTCCAGGTCGTTATCGACGACTTCGGCACCGGCTATTCGAGCCTGACCCAGCTCCGACGCTTCCCGATCGACACGCTCAAGCTGGACGGCACGCTCGTCCGCGGTCTCGGCCGTGACGGCGACGCCGCTATCATCGCGTGCGCCGTCATCGGTCTGGCGCATAGCCTCGGCCTGAAGGTGATCGCCGAAGGGGTCGAGCATGTCGATCAGCTCGAACACCTGCGTGAGCTCAACTGCGAATACGGCCAGGGCAACTACTTCTCGGCCCCGCTCGACGCCGACGCCATCAGCGACTGGCTCTTCGGCGCCAGCATCGAGAGCTACGAAGCGATTCCGGCGGATTAGGCGGTCAGTGATCAGCCGGTCAGCCAGTCAGCCAGTCAGCCAGTCAGCCTGTTGGTGGGTCGTGGACGGGTCGACCCTGTCGATACTGAACCGAAAGCTGACTGGCTGACTGCCTGACCGGCTGATCGCTACTCGCCTGTCGGGTCGTACGGAATGATCTCGTCCCACTGGTTCGGGCTGGTGCGGGCGACGACGGCAACGATCGGCTCGGTGTCGCTGAGGTTGTAGACCTCATGCGGCAGCCCCGGCTCGATGAAGATGAAGTCGCCGGCGCCGTTCTCCAGACTCTCGCGCAATCCCTTGCCGAACTTGTGCAGCACCCGCCCCTGGACGATGAACAGGCCAACCTCGAAGCCGACGTGGATGTGCGCGGCCGCGATCCCGCCTGGAGGAACGGTTGCGACGTTCATCGACAACACCTGTGACCCAACGGTCGTCTTGTTGATGCCGAGCTTGTAGTTGAGGCCGTTCCAGTGGTCCTGTCCCGCCCCGTTGCGCAGGCACGCGATGCCCTCATAGCGCTCGATGAGCTGCTCGTTGACGACGAGATGGTCGGTCGTTGACATGCCGCTGCTCCCTTGCCGTGTCGCTGGTGGTCGATCGGATGTCGGGCATTGTAAGCCAGCGGTCAGCCAGTCAGCCATCAGCGGTCAGCCATCAGCCGTCAGCTTGCCGTTTGGCATCGGCAGAGTCGACCCCGTCCATGACACACGAACAGGCTGCCGGCTGACAGGCTGATCGCTGACTGGCTGACGGCTACACGAACAGCTTCCACGTGTCGGGCGTGCTGCCGGGGAACTGGTAGGTGTAGTCGGTGGCGCGGGTGTGGAGGCTGATCGTGTTGTCGGCGAGGCGGGCGGCGAGGTATTTGACGAGGTAGACGACGTCCTCGCGTTCGGCGATCTCGGTGAAGGGCATGTAGCGCGCTTCTTCGATCTCGCGCTCATCGGCGGTCGGCTCGCCGGAGAGGGGTTCCAGCAGCCAGAGGACGTAGTTGTCGGTGTTGAGGCCGTCGGCGCGCGAGCGGATGCCGACGATGCCAACCGGCCTGGCCGTGATGCCGGTCTCCTCCAGTACCTCGCGGGCGACAGCCGTGTCGAGCGTCTCGCCGGGATCGACCAGCCCGCCGGGGATCATCCAGCGGCCCACACTCGGGCCATAGCTCATCCGGACGACCAGCAGTGTCTCGTCGCGGACGACGAGCCCGCCGACGGAGGTGACGTTGCGTGGGGGGCGGGAATCGGGAATCGTTGTTCGGGAATCGGTGGATGTCATACGAAGAGTTTCCATTCTTCGCGTTCGGGGGTTGGCGTGTCGGCGCCGTCGACGTTCATGCCCTCAAGGCAGAGGGTCTGGATGTCGCCGGCACGGTAGCGCGTGACGAGCTTGCTGACAATCTCTTCGACGTCGTCGCGGCCCGCAATCTCGTCGAAGGTCAGGTAGCGCGCGTCGTCGGTTTCTGTCTCGTCGGGGCGTGGCTCGCCGGAGACGTGCTCCAGCAGCCAGATCAGGTCGGTCTGGCTGCGTTCGACGTTGGCCCGGACGCGCAGGCCGATCACGCCCAGGCAGCGTGCTTTGATGCCCGTCTCCTCCTCGACCTCACGCGCGGCGGCGGAATCGATGTCCTCGCCGACATCCAGCCAGCCGCCCGGCAGCGAGTAGGTCCCTGCCGTCGGTCCGTACGTCAGCCGGACGACGAGGACGCTCTCGTCGCGAACGACGAAGGCGCCGACGGAGATGATGTTGCCTGGGATCGATTGCATGGGTGGGGTCTCCATTTATTGAGTAATGCATGACGTGGGAAGGGATGCCACCCGATCCTGGTAGGGGCCGATCCTGTATCGGCCCGCGCCGTGAGGCGCCCGGTGAACGATAGCGTGTTTCCCCACGGGCGCAACGTTGCGCCCTTGGGAAACATGCTATCGTCAACCGGGCGCCTCACGGCGCGGGCCGATACAGGATCCGGCCCCTACCAGGAGTGGTGCGTCCCGTTTCACGCTTCACGCGTCACGCACGTCAAAGTCCAACGACACGTCCAGCGCTGGGGCGGAGTGGGTCAGCGCGCCGACCGAGATGAGGTCGACGCCGGTTGCGGCGATCTCGCGGATCGTGGCGAGGGTGATGCCGCCGGAGGCTTCGAGGAGGGCGCGGCCGGCTGTGATGCGGACGGCTTCGGCCATCGTGGGGCTGTCCATGTTGTCGAGCAGGATGACGTCGGCGTTGGCGTCAAGCGCCTGCTGGAGTTCGTCGAGGCTGGTGACTTCGACTTCGACCTTCAATGTATGTGGGGCGCGTTCGCGGGCGGCGGCGACAGCCAGGGCGATCCGGTCGGGGGTGCCGATCGCGGCCAGGTGGTTGTCCTTGATCAGGATGCCGTCGGCCAGGCCGAGGCGGTGGTTGTGTCCTCCCCCGTCGCGGATGGCCTGCTTCTGGAGCGTGCGCATGCCCGGTGTCGTCTTGCGGGTGTCGATGATGCGCGCCTTCGTCCCGGCGACGGCCTGGGTGTACTCGGCGGTGACGGTCGCGACGCCGGAGAGACGCTGGAGGAAGTTGAGGGCGACCCGCTCGCCGGAGAGGAGCGCCTGGGCCGGGCCGCTGACGGTTGCGACGATTGTCCCCGGCTCGACGGCGGTTCCGTCGCTCACGAGTGGCTCGACGACGACGCGCGGGTCAACCCGCTCGTAGACGGCGCTGACGACGGCCAGGCCGGAGATGACGCCTGGCTGCTTGACGAGAAAGCGCCCGGTCGCCTGCCGGTCGGCCGGGACAGTCGCCAGCGTCGTGATGTCGCCGCTGCCGATGTCCTCGGCCAATGCCAGCTCGATCAGCGCCAGTGCGCCACGGTCGATGTTGTGTGCTGGTGGTGTTGTCATGTCAGTCCACCCGAATCACGTAGACGTACTGCGTGAACAGTTCGCCCTCGGTCGTGGCCGGCGCGTCCCAGTTGATGCGGGAACTGACGAGGTAATCACCGGGCGGGAGATCGATGGTGACCGAGATCGTTGGGCCGGGGATCTGTGCCTGCTGCGATGGTGGCGTCTGCGGGAAGAACGCGATCTCGCCGGTTGGGACGCCGGCCGTCGTCTGAGGCAGGGCGACATTTTCGTCATATGTATAGAAGTCGATCGCGGCTGACCGAACCGCGTAGGGCGAATTCGGGACCTCGATCTGGGCGGTTGTGCCGCTCGGCCAGTTCACCGCGTCGTCGGGTAGCGGAACATAGGGGGCATCCACCTTTGCGCCGGTGTCGGTATCGGCATAGTAGAAGTTCCAGCTGCCGACCGCTCCGAAGGTGTCGCCGCTGGGTGTCCGCAGAATGGCATCCGGCGGCCGGACCTCGCCCGGCGCCAACGTCGCGCGCGGTGTGCCCTGGACCGGCGAACCTTGCGGCGATCCAGACGGCGGCGTCGCCGTCACGTTCGGCTGGGCCGTCTGGGTCTGGCTGAAGGCGGTCTCACGGGCCGAGCGGGTCTGGGCTGCCTCCGGTGTGAAGTCGGGCGGGACCGGTGTGAAGGTCGACATGACCGGCACAACGCCCTCGTCATCGTCGTCGCCACCGCAGGCCGCGACGACGGCGACGAGCAGGAGGACGACGGCGGCGAAGGTAAGGGTGTGCGAAAAACCCCTCCCCCAACCGCCACCCAGCGGGTACCCGGCCCTGAACGGAGAGGGGGCTTTAGATACGAGCACGCGAAAGCCCCCTCTCTTCTCAGGGGAGGGGGTTGGGGGAGGGGTTTCCCCGTTTCGACCACGATTCGGAAAACGGAGCACAGAATCCTCTTTCATACAACAACATCACGTCATGACAGACGCCGGTGCGACCGTCGAGTATACCGATTGAATGCGGCGGGAGGGTTTGCGGATACGCGGGACAGGGAAAGCGGGACTCCGCATCCCTCGTCCCCAATTCGTTGCCGCGCATGATTCTTGCGGGAAGGGAAATTGGGTTGTGTCGAGGGGCGGTGGCGGCTGACATGAACGAATTTTCAGAATCGGTGACTCAGAGGCGCAACCGGCTCGGATGTCGTTCGTTGAAGTAATCGAGCACCGCTGTCCGGTCCGGCCCGGAAGCGACTGCTGTTCGCGGTCGCTCGAAGCCGGGTGTACGGGAAACAGGTTCGGAAGGCACCGTTGGGGAGTCTTTCCGAAATGCCAGTCTTGAGGGAATGTATGGGAATACCCTGTACGTTCGCACCAAAAGGTGTTATCCTCGTTGACAGTGGCATAACTGCATCCCTATACTGCAGGCTGGAAGCGAGCGCTCCAGAAGCCAATGCTGTGCGTTCGCAACGAGAGAGGAGGCGCATAAAGGGGTGCTAGATGAGTGTCCGGCACATCCGTGCCCGGGCAAGATGCGGGGAGTCACCAGGCAAGCGCCGGTTTCGGCGTGCGTTGTGGTGACGGGGGTTCACGTTGTGGGAGTGCGAAAGGAGCACGTATTTGACTCGACCGAGTAACATACTCCGGTCCGTCGCGGTAGTCAGCCTCATCTTAACGATGTTTGCTGCCTTCTCCGTGACGGGGTCCGCGCAGGTGGTCGTTAATCCTGACACCTTCCCGGACTTTTTCACCGGGGATGTCAACGAGTGCTACTTCGCCAGCGTAAGCAATGGCGAAGATTTTGGCCTTGGTGCGTCCCAGACCTCGATCACCGTTCAGAACCTGAGCGGCGAAGAGGGCACGGTCTACATCCTGGTTGGCACGGGCGATGGCTACGATGAAGCCACCTTCGCCGGCCTCCAGCCAGGCGCCTCGAAGACCTTCACCGCCGCCGACCTCGGCGTCGAAGAAGGCACGACGGCTCCGGTTGCGGTCCTCGGTTATGACTTCGCCAGCTCACAGGCCGGCGAGTTCACCCCAGAGGATGGCATCGTCATCGGTTGTGTCGCCAAGCAGGCTGTCGCGGGCGCTTCGCTCCCGTACACGACCGCCGCTGACACCTCCGTTTCGGGCTACAACGCGACGTCCGGTCGTGAGACCGGCTTCTTCGATGAGCTGTACCTGCCGATCGTCCAGACCAACTGCGGTCCGGGCGGCTGCTGGAACACCATCCTGCGCGTTTCCAACGTCGGTCCGTTCGACAACGCTGCTGTGACCGTCCGGTTCTTCCCGGCCGAGAACGCAAGCGGCTCGCTCGACACCGGCTTCCAGCTCGAGGGTCTGCTGAACCAGGGCGAGCTCTGGTCCATTGACCTCTCCGAGTGGGTCCCAGAGGGCTGGGTCGGCTCGGCGCACATCTTCACCGATGACGCTGTTGTTGCGATCGCCGATCGCTACAAGGCCGGCACCGACATGTGGATCACCAACACGGCTGCCAACAAGACGGCCGAGTCCGATCTGCAGGCCCAGCTGGGCATCACCGGCGCACCGTATGTGCTCTTCGCACCGGATGTCCGCCTTGATTACAACGGCTGGAACACCGGTATCTCGGTTGCCAACACGGTGGATGACGACAACAACGTCAACATCCAGTACTTCGGCAACAACGGCAACGCCCCGCAGGCCCAGAGCCAGCGGCTGGCCGCGCACGGCATGACCTACTTCTACAACCCGTCCGACCCAAGCGAGGACGAGTGCGAGCAGCCGGCAGACCAGGTTGTAACCTGCGACTTCGTCGGTGGCGCGATCATTCTGTCCGAGTGGCCGGTTGCGGTCGCGGTTGACGGCGTCAAGTACTTCGGTAACGACGCCAACGTTGGCCAGGCCTTCTCATACACGGCCACGGGCAACGTCCACAACTGGCAGGCTGCACCGCTGGTGCAGAAGGGCTCCCCGGCCACTGGCATGGGCGCCACCTCCGGTATCACGTTCCTGAACCCGAACGCCTTCGCGACCTTCATCACCGTTGACTGGGTCAACCCATCCGGGTTCGGCGCCAGCAACTTCGGTGACTCGATCGTGTGGGTCCCGGGCTTCTCGACTGGCTTCGTCTACACGATGTTCCAGGAGAACCTGCCGAACGGCTTCTCCGGCTCGGCGATCGTCTCCTCGGACCTCCCGATCGCGGCCACGACGGCCAACGTCGACTACCAGGTCCAGGGTGATGGCACGGCCATCTGGAACCTCTACAACCCGTGCGGTCTCTACCGCCAGCTCGGCGACTGCCCGTTCATTGTGGAGCCAGAAGAGCTTGCGACCAAGACGTTTGACATCCGCCCGGCCGGTGCCGACGCGCTGATCTGCGTGTTCGACTCCGTCGCTGGCCAGGATGGCAAGCCGATCCCACCGGCTGTTGAGTGCGTTCTCGATGAGATCGCGGTCAAGGGTGATGGCGACGGCGGTCAGGGTGGTGCGGACACGTACTTCGCTGACGACGGCGACGACATCTACTCGATCCTGTTCGACGAAGATGACAATGACATCGTCGTCGAGGATCTGCCGGCAGGCTACGACGCCTCGCTGTGGAACTTCACCACCATCAACAACGACGGTGTTGAGGTTTCGACCGGCGCCAACGCCACCTGCGACGCGCGTGGCAACAACGAGACCCCGCTCGACGGCTCCATCGGTGGTGATGAGATCGTCGCTCTTGGCGACCTCAACAACTCCGTCCTGGTGATCACCGACGAGTTCGGCGTCGAAGTCTTCTGCGCCCAGGTCGAGGAGGGCACTGTCCGCCTCGAGACCCCTGAGGAAGCCCAGGAGCGCCTCGGCACCGTTGTTCCGCCGTTCACAACTGACGCCGCTGGTCGTGCTTCGGTCGACCTCGCCGCCGGTTGCTACTTCTTCGTCGTCTCGGCCCCGGGCTTCGAGACCTTCATCTCGATTGAAGAGTGCCTCGAGCCGGGCGAGACCCTGAACAACATCATCGACCTCGAAGGGGTCGTTGGCGCTGAGACGGGTATCCTCGAGAAGACCTTTGTGGACGCCCTCACCGGCGATCCGATCTCCAACCTTGACGTCGTCGTCAGCCCAGCTGGCAGCGATGTTGAGTTCGAGCTCGGCTCCCCGAACAGTGATGGCTTCATCCGCACTGAGCTGACCGAGGGCGACTACACGCTCTGCTGGGATGATCTGACTGGCATCGTTCCGGGCGATCCGGCCAACGACGCTGGTGAGACCGTCTACCTCGATGGCTGCGAAGACTTCACGATCGTTGCCAACGAGACGACTGAGCTGACCAACGAGCTGACCGCTCTGTCGGTTGGTGATGTCTGCGTCGGCGCCGTCATCGTCATCGGCTTCCCGGTCGAAGGTGTTGAGGTTACTGTCCTCGACGCTGCCACCCTGGAAGTTGTCGGCGTTGGCTTCACCGATGAAGAAGGCCATGTCGACTTCTACCTCGAGGCCGGAACCTACATCTTCTCGGCTGAGGGTGGACTCTACCTCGACCCGACCACGGGCCTGACCGTTCCGCTCTCCGACGCCACGTTCATTGAGACGATCGGCGAAGGTGATCCGGACGAAGGCTTCCTGGAGTGCGATGTTGAGCTTGGCCTGACCCCGCTGCTCGACGGCGAGGCTGCCTTCTTCGAGCAAGACAGTCGAAGTTGACGGCGACCGCGGTCACTGGTCTGACCGTTGCCCTCTTCGGCACGACGACCAACTCCGAAGGCGTTGTCCTCTGCGACACTGGTGCCCTGATCGGCATCGGTTCGACGAACGCCGACGGCGTGGTTGACTTCGCTGTTGAAGGCGACCAGACCTACTGCCTCGTGTTGTCCTTCGCCGGCGATGAGATCAGCGAGGAGATCATTGAGATCCCCGTTGGGGATTCCGAACTCGTCAATGACGTTACCGGGCTGATCGACGCTGATCGAACGATCACGGCGAACGGACAGTTCGGTGTCGACTGCGACGAAACCGGCACGGACGCGGGCTCGTCGACGCAGATCGATGACAACGCTGCCGATGAAGATGGGGTTGATCCCGACGGACTCGACACCGCTGAATGCGACTTCGTTGACGGACCTGGGACGCCACCACTTGGCACCGGCAGTCTGGAATTCGACATCGACGACACGAATGACGATAACGGATTCGTGTACGCTGTCGTCGACTTCCCAGGCTTCGATGGTCTAGCGCTGGCTGACCTTAGTGCCCTGTCGTACTGCACGTACATTCAGAGCACTGGCCCGTTGGCGGGTCCGGAGAACGTCATTCCGGTCATGCAGATCGCTGTCGACCACAACGGTGACGGCGTTCGGATGACACGCTGACGTTCTATCCGAGCTATCAGCAAGGTGAATTCAACGACGGGCCGTCGCAGGCTGAGCCGGCGGTTGGCACGTGGCAGTGCTGGGATGTCGCCAATGGCGGCTTCTTGGACAACCTCGGAACCAGCGCAGACGGACCGGATCCTGATGCCCTCGTTGACTGCGATGAGCCGGCGGCTGGTGAGCCATGCTCGCTTGACCGCTATCTCGAACTGTTTCCTGATGCCGAGATCCACGATTTCAGCACCAGCGACGGTGGTATCTACATCTTTGCTGGATTCAACGGCAAGGACAGCCTGACCAACATTGACGCGGTCAATGTCAATGGCGTCACATACAACTTTGAGGCGCCATAGGTTGAGTCCGAAAGCGTCACGAACTGACACACAATCCGTGACGCTCAAAGGACCCCCGGGGCAACCGGGGGTCCTTCTTTGTGCCGCGAGGTCATGACAAGGCAGGGAAAGGCTGCCGGATTACAATGGAGGGACGGGTCGGAGGTACGGCCGGATGGAGGGAAGACGGCTGATGCCAGAACGTGGACGGACCCGGGCCACACGCGTTGTCGCTGATTATCTGCACGAAGATCGAGAACGCGAGGGCGCCCCCGAGTTGCCGGGAACCTATACCGGTGTCACAAACCTGATCTCGGTCCGCGGCCGGCCCGACCAGCGCGGCGGGCTGCTCTCGCCGGTCGGGAAGTTCATGGTCGAGGCCCGCTTCTCAGCCGGGCTGGCGCGCGGCAGCTTTCAGTTTGGCCTGCGGGTGCTGGTCGGCGATGCCGCGCCGCACATGCTGCACTCGCGCGAGGTGCGGCTGGTCGACGGCCGCCAGGAGGTCCGGCTGACACGCGGCTAAGGAGCTCAAGCGGGTCCCAACCGGCCCGAATCTGGTTCGAGGCGCTGATTGACGACGCGGTCGTCATGCGTGTTCCCTTCATGGCCGAGATCGTGCCGCCACCGTCCGAGGGACTGCAAGCCTGAGGCCAACCAGGCCCCGTTTCCCGTTGATCTCTCCGATGCGCCTCGCGCTTGCGGCTGGTCAATCTCGCCGTCGCCGCTGACGATGCGCAGCTCGGAAATCTTTGGCCTGCTATGGCCTGTGATTGCGCAGTACGGGGCTAGACGTGGTTGCAATGCATCTGCATGGTCGGCCAGCCAGTGCGCTGACGATCGACGATCTGGCGTGGCTTGCGCCGCAGCGGGCAGCCGCAGAAGCGCTGACGACGCTGGTCCTGATCTGGGACAATGCCGTTTGGCACTATCAGTCATCGGCGCTGCTGGTGACTGGCTGTGCCAGCATTACAACGTTGGCGCGCATCCGGGCCGCGGCGTCCGACTCATGCCGCGCTGCGTTGCCCAGTCGCAGTCCGTCGCTCACACCCGACACAGCCGAAGTGGCGCCATGGCAAGCGGCAGGTAGTCGAACCCGACCTCGTGCTCGATCCTGACGAACGCGAACGAGCGGGTCTGTCAGGTGTTCAGCTGTCCGCGCTATCCGCATCTGGCCCTATCCAACGATGTCGCTTGATGCTGCACTAGGTGCATCTCGACAAGGCGTACGACCCAGTCGTTGCCGTCGGTATCTATGCATTGGCAGGGTATCCAGGTCCGGATCGAGCTCAAGATCGAGTCCAGCAAGCGGCTGGTTCATCATCGTTGGGTCATCGAACGTACCCGTGCGTGGCTGAGTGAATTCCGGCGACTGACTTTCCGTTACGTGCGACGATCTTAGATCCGCGGAGCCTTCCTCTCGCTCGGTTATTTGCTCATCTGCCTCGAAGCCACCAACCGGTCTTGTTAGGTCCTCTCTACAGTTACTGTTTGTCATCGAAGCCGCATCCCAAGCTTAGGTCATAGTGGCACCGACTGGAGATGAGACCGATGCTGCCAACGCCAGCAGACCATTGCAAACTCCGCTCTGGCGGTGGGATAGTGGTCCAGACGAGCCGACATAGGAGTCGGCACACCTCATGGACCATCAGCGGAATCAGAGCACGGGTGCACGGCCGTATAGCCCGGACGTTACTTGAGCGACTGAACGTTGAAGTTGGTGAAGGCCCATTCGACCCAGGCCCCGTCCAGGCTGACGATGTACATCGACGGCACCCCGCTGAGCGGACCAGCATGCGTCGCTGAGCCGATGAGCGTGCCGTTTACCAGGAACCAGATCGTGTCACCTTTCACAACGATCTTGAGTGTGTTCCAGTCGCTGACAGGACCAGCGCTGTCAAGGAACCCGTTCTCGACCAGTGCGTCGAAGTGGTAGCCGCTCTCGTCGAAGTATTCGTAGCCCGCCGAGATCCAGCCATCCGCGTAGATACACAGGACGTAGTTGGAGCTGTAGTCAGCAGCGAGGCGAGCCGTGATACAGGCGAAGGTTGACTCCAGTCCTGTGCCGGCGTCAATCAGTCGCACGTCGGCACTGACACTGTAGTCACCGGTCGGGACATCCCACCAGCCGAAGATGGGAACATCGGTGTCGGTGCGGAAGTGGAGCGCGTTGCCGGTTGGCGTGATGGTCGTGTGGTCATCCTGATAGGGTGACCAGTTCGCGATGTTCCAGGCGTAGAGAGGGTCCTGGTCGGTCGGGACACCGTTCGACGGCTGGTCGTAGCGCCAGGTGTGGTAGTGCTGGCCGACGTTGCCGGCTTCGACGCGCCAGGTGGGGTCGTTGCTCGGCGTGTAGGTCAGGCAACGGCGCTCGAAGCACTGGACGAGCACTTCCTTCGGCGTTCCGCCAACCTGGACCGTCGACCAGTACGGCTCGGTGATGGCGAGGCCGGTGCCGTAGAACGGATCAGAGAACAGCTTGTCGGTCACGAGCTGACCGTTGACTTCCACCAGGCCCTGGGAATTCATGAACTCCCAGAAGACACTGGCGATCGCGTGCTGGGAGAAGTCGACCCAGGAGCCGACCTCGGGGCTGACGTTCAAGGCTGTGACCCCGTAGGAGGCGAGGTTGCCGTCATTCGTGACTGACCCGGCCCGGTTCACTCGCTGGGTGACGACCGAGCCGCCCGGGAGCATCGGCGCCTTCAGCAGCGATGTGAAGGTTGCGTAGGTCGGTCCCTGGCTGTCGTTGGAATCGCCGGCAACGCCGACCTGCGCCGGGTTCGGCGACTGGTCGAAGACGCCCGGCGCGGTTTCGGTCTTCCCGACGACCATCTCAAGCGAGAGCAGGCCGTTGGTGACGTACCACGGGCTGGTCGGATCGCCAGACGGGTCGTTGATCTCCATCCGCGACTTGTCATAGTACTGGACCGTGCGCATGCCACCGTCGTACGGCTCCTGCATGAGTCCGGTGTACGGTTGTGGACCCCACATCCAGGTGCGGATGACATGGCCGTCCTTGACGGGCTTGTCCGTCCGCGCCCATGTGCGCCAGAACGCATCGTCCGGATTCGGCGGCGGTGGCCCCGTCGGCTCGGTGTACGACGAGATCGTGCAGCCATTGTCCGCGCAGCCGCTGTTCAAGAAGTCCAGCATCTCCGGATCGACCCGCTGGGCGATGTTGTAGGTTGGCGAGCCGTTCGTGTGAACGCCGACGATCATGCTGTCGGCGCCGCGGAAGACGGCTGATCCACTCTGGCCGCTGAAGGTGTCGATGTCGTGGTACAGCAGGAAGTCCTCGATTTCGAGGAAGGAGTTCTTCTGTCCCATCCACTGGGTCGCGTCGCTCTTGTCTCCCGGATAGCCGACGATCGCTGGATTGAAGGCAGGCTGACTGGAGCGTCGGTGTCTGCAAGACGCCAAGCGGTATAGTGGCCGACAGCTGTTTCCGAGATCGGTCCGACTCAAGAATCAGCAGCCCCCAGTCCCAGGTAACGTCCTGGGCGCCCACCGCTTTGACCCATCCCTCGGTTACCCACGCCGTAACGGCGTAGTCGAACCCGTGTGGTTCGCTGAAGGCATCCTTTCCGGGAACGACACGCGCTGACTCGATCCAACCCCCGAGGTCGGGATGCCAGAGGCAATGGGCGGCCGTCAGCAGGACGTTCGGGCCGATGAAGGTGCCGCTGCACGACGCCAAGCCACCGTTGATCTCAAGATAGGCAACGCGCGGGTTGGCTGGCGAGAGCTGGTACCGCTCGTCGTCGCCAATGACCTGGTTCGGTTGCGGGTCGATGCGTTGCTGATCTGCCTTGAATGATTCGGCGGAGATGACGTCCGACGCGGGTTTCAACGAGTGGGAGACATTCCCTTCGGCGATACCATCATACTGGGCCCGCCCTCGGCCTAACGATCGCTCTTCTGTCGATGTGCTTGTGGTTGAGAACGCTGTATGACCAGGTTGGACGGCGGCTGCCGGCATTGCCGACACCATCAACGACACCAGGATCGCAACGATTGCGGCGATCCTGTAGCTCTTGCGTTGAACGCGCACGGTTTCCCTTCTTCCTGAGTAAGGCGCGACCGGACGGTAGACGGCCACGCGTATGGCTATCGCAGATGCGACGCTCTCGTGCTCGCATACTCCAGCGCGTCTGGGGCCTGTACCCACATCTGGTCGCCGGAGATCCTCGTGTCCTACATGCTGACATCGTAGTGAAGAATCTGAGAACAGGCAATGCTTTCGGCAGCTCGAATGGTTCGATTATTGCAATGCAGATGGCGAGTTCCTGCCATCGCGGACCGCGATGTTTCGATGCTGTCATCCATCTGTCGGGTGTGGAGCGTATGCATATAGAGACGAATGTTCACCGGGCGGAGCGTCGTGGGGAAATGCTGGGCGATGTGTTTGCCCGGAACAGGCGACGATCAGGTCACTTGTTCGGGATTGCACGACCATAGTATGGTTCTGGCCATCAATATCAGCCGCGCTTGTGGCGAGACATTGATTGCCGCAGGTCTCTTCCCGAATCCACCAGGAAAGATACAGATGGAACATATTCAACCGGGCGCGAAGTCGCCGCGCCGGACGATCGCAATGCTGTCACTGGGTGTTTGCGCGCTGTTGCTGATCGCGACGCAGTTTGCGCTGGTTGGAGCCGAGGAGCCAGGCACCGATGCGTTCCGTCGGACCTGGGAGCGGACCGACAAACCAGTCGCTGACGGCGCGGCGAACCGGACCTGGATGTGGGGCGACAAGGCCTTCACCGAGGTGCTCTCAGAAACGTACGCCGATGCGCCTGGTGGCGTCCGCGATGTGCAGTACTACGACAAGTCGCGGATGGAAGACAACGCCTATCGCGGTGTCGATCCGTGGGATGTCACCAACGGCCTGCTTGTCGTTGAGCTGGTGTCGGGTCGGATGCAGGTTGGCGACAACGAGTTCCAGGATCGGACACCGGCCGAGATCGGCGTTGCCGGTGATCCGGACGATACGTCCGGGCCGACCTATGCGGCGATCGCGAATGTGATGTACACGCCACCGTACGCGGACGGCCAGGTCATCACGCTGAAGATCGACCGCAATGGCGAGATCTCCGACGATCCCGCGCTGGCCGAGCATGGCGTGACGGCAGCGCAGATGGTGGAGCTCGATGGGTTGGACCATCAGATCGCGTCGCCATTCTGGGCGTTCATGAATTCGGAGGCGCTCGTCTACGAAGATGGCGGGAACATCACCGACCTGCTGTTCGAGAATGCGTTCTACGCGACCGGCTACCCGATTGCCGAGGCGTTCTGGGCGACCGTCACGGTTGGCGGGACGCCGCAGGATGTGCTGATCCAGTGTTTCGAGCGGCGTTGCCTGACCTACACACCGGGCAACGTGGAAGGCTGGCAGGTCGAGGCCGGTAATGTCGGCCAGCACTACTACAGCTGGCGCTACGACGGCAGCGGCTCCGAGCCGACGCCGACCTCGACGGTGACTGAGCCAGCCGAGACAAGCGTCCCGGCGACTGAGACGGCCGGCGCGACCGAGACGGCTGTCTCTCCGACCGCCACCGCAACGAGTACCCGAACGGCGACGGCCACCAACACGCCGAAGGCGACAAAGACGCCGAAGGCGACAGCGACCGCAACTCCGGAGGACTACACGACGAGCGAACTGGGCCGGGCCAACAAGACGCCGTGGAGCGGCCCGTGGTGGCCGTTCGCGGAGTCAGCGCTGCCGAACCTCTATGACTCCGGGCGGGCGCTCGACAAGTACGACCAGTACGTCCAGGAGGTCTATGGGTTCAATCCCGGCGCCCGTGACTGGGAGCTGGAATTTCACTACGGCGGCGCGCACTGGTGGGGCCACTGTCATGCCTGGGCGGCAGCGTCGGTCTCCGAGCCGGAGCCGAGGGCGGTCACGAAGGCAGGGATCTCATTTACGCAGGATGAGGTCGAGGGATTGCTGACCGAGACGTACTTCTCGCCGGGCTGGACGGTCTGGGGGACGCAGTGCAACGACTGCGCGACGACCAGCCGACAGTACACGGATGTCACACCGGCTGAGTTCGACGCCGTCATCCGCGACCGGATGGGCAAGCAGGGCCAGAACGTCATCATGGATCTCGACCCAGGCACTCAGATCTGGAACTACCCGGCCTACAAGTACGCGCGCGACTCCCAGGTGAGCGGCGGAGTCGAGACAGTCACGATGATGGTGACGGTCGCGACTCCGCAGGTGAATGTTACGGGTACGCGCTCGGAGAACATCATCTACACCTACGTCCTCGAACCGGGCACCGACGGATACTGGACCGGCCACAGCGTTAACGACCACCCGGACTTCATCTGGGTCAAGAACTCGCGGATGACGACTGGCGGCAACGTCAACCCGCACCTCGACTACCAGATCGTCAAGGAGATCGCTGAGTAGTCGGACCCCGACACGCCAGGCATGTATGACATGCGGGCCATGATGTGAACACCCGAACGGGCTAGCCCGTTCGGGTGTCCGGTTGTATCAGGTTTGTGACAGGTTTCTCTCTCCACATTTCCTCTGATATGTCACGATTTACAGACGCGTGGATGCTCGAGTCGATCGAGACGCGGCAGCGGGGAATGCGCCCCGTTCGTTGGATGATGAGCCTGCGCCTGTATTGGCGATGTGGCAGAAGATATCGGAGTGATCGTGATGACCCTGGAGAAAACTCGCGGCCGGTTGGGCGCGTCGATGCTGGCGGTGCTGCTGGCGTTGGTGCTGGTGATGTCGTTCAGCGTGACGGCCTCGGCGCAGACGAGCTACCCGAACAAGACGACCGAGGCGACCTGCCTCAACACGCAGGAGAAGCAGTTCCTGACGCTGATCAACCAGTACCGCGCCTCGAAGGGGCTCAAGGCGCTCAAGGCGAGCAAGTCGCTCAACATCGCGTCCTTCACCCACAGCAAGGACATGGCGACGCGCAAGTACTTCTCGCACACGACCAAGTCGCCGTTGCCGGCCGGGCAGTCTGGTTCGTCGTTCACCAACCGGATGTCGGACGCCGGCTACACGTTCAGCACCTACAAGGGTGAGAACATCGCCGCCGGTCAGTCGACCGCCCAGGCAGTCTTCAACGCCTGGAAGGGCTCCAGCGGCCACAATGCCAACATGCTGAACGCGAAGTACACGGTGATTGGGATCGGCCTGGCGACTGTTTCGGGCAGCCCGTACACGAACTACTGGACGACCGACTTCGGTGGATATACCGACGCAGCCTCGACCTGCTAGCGATCGTTTCAACAGGGGTCCCTGCCGGTTACAGGATTGTCAATCGAGCGAGCCGTTCCCACGTTTGTGGGGGGCGGCTCGCTTTTTGTTGTCCTGATGCGGAATCCGTGGGGCTGAGGATCGTTTTGTTGCGCCAATCGGTTTGCCTCAGGCGAACGACATCGGTAGACTCTGGCATCCCCTATTGCTGTTTCCACCCTTTGTAGGCTCCGGGGATCGTGGTTCGGGAAGGAACGAGTATCGTGCAGGTTCGCCTCGCTCGACGTCTGGTCGGGATCTGTTGCCGCCTGTCTGATCGCGCTGCAATTCGTGTCGTTGATGGCGTATGGGGCGCTCTGGGGCCAGCAACGATCTGCCTTGGCCGTTGCGCCGGGGAACGCGGCCTTCGAGCGGACCTGGGCGCGGACCGATCGTCCGGTCGCCGATCTACAGGTCTCACGGACGTGGATGTGGGGGCCGGAGGCGAACACCGAGGTCCTGAGAGAGCCATATGCCGAGGCCCCTGGCGGGATGCGTCAGGTCCAGTATTTCGACAAGACGCGGATGGAGATTACGTCCGATCCGAATATCTCGTTCGCGAGTCCGTGGTATGTCACGAACGGGCTGCTCGTCAACGAGCTGGTTGGTGGGACGATCCAGGTCGGGGATGAGTCCTTCATCCCGGCGGCTCCCGCTGACGTGAATGTGGCAGGCGATCCTGAAGGAACGACTGGGCCAACCTACGCGACCTTCGGGCCGCTGCGGGCGTTGCCGCCGCTGGCGGACGGGGCGCCGGTAACCCAGCGGCTGAGCCGCGATGGGACGATTACCGATGATCCGGATCTGGCGCGGTTTGGCGTGACGGCCGCCTGGCGGGCGATGCAGCCGGGGCTGGACCATCAGGTTGCGTCGGTCTTCCTCGACTTCATGCGCTCGACCGGGATCGTCTCTGTCGATGGGCAGGTCGTGAACGATCGGCTGTTCGAGGATGACTTCTACGCGACCGGCTACCCGATCGCCGAGGCGTACTGGGCCAGTGTGATGCTGAAGGGCGCCGTCCAGGACGTGCTGATCCAGTGCTTCGAGCGGCGCTGCCTGACCTACACGCCCGGCAACGAGCCAGGCTGGGAGGTCGAAGCCGGGAACGTTGGCCGGCACTATTACACCTGGCGGATGAGCCATCTCGGTGAGGCGACTCCGACGGCGACGGCAACCAGCACGACCGAACCGGGCGAGACACCGCCGAGCACGGCAACGCCAACGAACACGCCGACCAATACGCCACAGCCGACGAACACCCCGCAACCAACCAATACGCCGCGGCCGACGAACACACCGCAGCCGACGAACACACCGACCAACACGGCGACGAATACGCCGGGGACTGGTGGCGGTGGGAATGAGGCGGCCTGCCTGAACGCGGCCGAGGCGGCCTTCCTGTCGCTGATCAACGCATACCGGGCGCAGAATGGGCTGTCGCCGTTGACTGCCTCGCGCAAGCTCAACATCGCCTCGTACAACCACAGCCTCGATATGGGGCAACGTGGATACTTCGCACACGACACGCAAGTCGCCACTGCCGGCCGGGCAGTCGGGGCCGAGACCGGACGACCGGATCGATGACACTGGCTACAGGGGCTACTCGACCTGGGCTGAGAATATCGCCGCCGGTCATGCGACGGCACAGGCCGTCTTTGACGGCTGGCGGAACTCTTCCGGCCACAACAAGAACATGCTGAATCCGGCCTTCACCCAGATCGGGATCGGGCTCGCGGTCGTGCCAGGCAGCCCGTATACCAACTACTGGACGACCGACTTCGCCGACGGCAACGACAGCTCCGGTTGCTAGTTCCTCTTCGCAAGATGTGTCACAACCCCCGGTCCGGACTCCCGGCCGGGGGTTGACGTTGAATGCCGATTGGCGCAGTTGACTGCCGGGAAAGGCTGGTACTGGCTACCTATGGCAGGTGTATCCGCACTCGATAGGCTGAACAGGATTCGTCTCGCAACAGTTCTGGTCTGTAGTGCGACAGATAGAGTTCTCGGTTCTTTTTGGAGGGGTGCGGATGTCTCCGTTCGGAGTCCGTCGCATGTTCGCAGCGTTCGCGAGCGTGCTGATCGTCTTTCAGTTTCTCTCGTTGGGCGTCTCGGGACTGTCGTTTGGGCAGGGCGAGACGGCGCTGGCGGTTGCGCCGGGAAATGAGAAGTTCGAGCGCACCTGGGCGCGGACCGATAAGCCGGTCGCTGACCGCGCTGCGATCCGCACCTGGATGTGGGGGCCAAAGGCCAACACTGGCGTCCTGCAGGAGCCATACGCGGAATCGCCGAACGGGATGCGCGAGGTTCAGTACTTCGATAAGTCGCGGATGGAGATCACTCATCCGGCGGCGTTTGACGACGGACTCTGGTATGTGACCAACGGCCTGCTGGTCAATGAGCTGGTCAGCGGCCGGATGCAGCTTGGGAACGACCTGTTCGAGCAATACGAGCCGGCCAATGTCAATGTCGCGGGTGATCTGAATGATCCGAACGGGCCGACCTACGCGACGTTCGGGCCGCTGCGTTCGCTGCCGCCGCTGGCGGACGGGGCGCTGGTGACCCAGCGGCTGAGCCGGGACGGGACGATCACGAACGATCCATCGCTGGCGCAGTACGGCGTGACGGCGGCCAAGCGGGAGATCGCGACCGGGCTGGACCACCAGATCGCGTCGGTCTTTCTCCACTTCATGCGCTCGACTGGTGTCGTCCACGTCGATGGACAGTTCGTGACGGACCGGCTGTTCGAGAGCGACTCGTACGCGACGGGCCTGCCGATCGCCGAGGCGTACTGGGCCAGCGTTGTGGTCGATGGCACGCCGCGCGATGTGTTGATGCAGTGCTTTCAGCGGCGCTGCCTGACCTACGCGCCCGGGAACGACCCGGCCTGGCAGGTCGAGGCCGGTAACGTCGGGCTGCACTACTATCAGTGGCGGACGGATGTCCTGAACGAGCAGGAGCCAACCGCGACAGCGACGCTTGCGCCGGGCGAGACACCGACGAACACTCCAACACCGACGAATACTGCGACCGCGACGAACACCGCCCCTGCGGGATCGACAGCGACTAACACGGCGACAGCAACGGCGACCAACACGCCCGGCAGCGGTGGCGGTGGCGGCGCGGAGCCGACCAATACCCCGCGCTCGACGAACACCCCGACAAACACGCCGAGCGCGACGAGTACACCAACCAATACGCCGCAGCCGACAAACACACCGGCGGCGACCAACACTCCGCGTCCGACCAACACGCCAACCAATACTCCGGAGCCAACTAACACGCCACGCGCAACGAACACACCGCAGCCGACCAACACACCAACCAATACGCCGACAAATACTCCTTCGTCCGGCGGTGGTGGTGGCAGCCAGGCGTCGTGCCTCAACTCGTTCGAGTCCGAGTTCCTGTCGCTGATCAACGCGTACCGCGCGCAGAACGGGTTGAAGGCGCTGACCGTGTCGCGCAAGCTGAACATCGCCTCGTACAACCACAGCCTGGACATGGGGCAGCGCAAGTACTTTGCGCACGACACCAAGTCGCCACTGCCGGCCGGGCAGTCAGGACCGAAGTTCTCGGATCGGATCAAGGACCAGGGTTACACAGGCTGGACCAAGATCGCCGAAAACATCGCCGCTGGGCAGCCGACGGCGGAGGCAGTCTTCAACGCCTGGAAGGGCTCCAGTGGCCACAACGCGAACATGCTGAACCCGAGTTACACGCAGATTGGGATCGGCCACGCAGTCGTCTCCGGTAGCCCGTACGGCACGTACTGGACGACCGACTTTGGTAACGGCAACGATAGTGGCGGCTGCTAGAGCCATCGCCTGACCATTGATCGAAGCATGACGCGCCGGAGCAATCTCCGGCGCGTCATGGCATTTCACCAGTTTCCTTTTTACAGGAAGCAGGACAACCGGAGCGGTTTCGAGACCCGCGTGGGAATCCGGAACACGATCAGGGAGTGCGATACTCGATGATATCGACTTTTTCTCCAGCCAGTGTCAGGGATGAGAACGAGATCAAGAAGGTGTAACGGTCATGGCCATCTCGTACGTCTTCGCTGGGATTCCTACTGCAAACTACGCGTTAGCCCTCCCTTGGTACGTGCGCCTGTTTGGGCGTCAGCCGGACATGCTCCCACAGGATGAAGAAGCGGCCTGGTCTCTCACCGACACGGGATGGATATACCTCGTTAGTGACTCTGGCCGCGCCGGCAAGTCCCTGCTCACGCTCCTCGTCGAGAACCTGGACGAACACGTCGCTGCCCTCGCGGAACGCGGACTCACTCCCGACGAAACTGAGACACTTTCAGATGGTGGGCGAAAGGCATCATACATCGATCCCGACGGCAACAAGACCACCTTCGCCCAGCCGGGGAGCGCGTAAGCGCGATACGCTCTACCTCTCGGTGGCGGTCGGTGCATCCTGCGAAAAAACTTCCGTACACGAACGATAGTCGGAGGTGCGTCAGCAGATGAGTTCAGCAAGTGTTCGCTACATCGTGGCCGACGTGGACGAGGCGGTCGCGTTCTATACCCAGGTGATGGGGTTCCAGCTCGACATGCATCCTGCACCTGGATTCGCGCAAGTGTCGCACGGAGCGTTGCGGCTGCTACTCAACCAACCAGGTGCAGGCGGAGCCGGGCAGGCGATGCCTGATGGGCAGGTCCCGGCGCCGGGTGGGTGGAATCGCATCCGAATCGAAGTCGAGGATCTGCCGGCGGTGGTTGAGCACATCAAATCGGCCGGCGGGCGCTTCCGTAACGAGATCGTTCAGGGTAACGGCGGCGCGCAGATCCTGCTGGAAGATCCGTCCGGCAATCCGATCGAACTGTTCCAGCCCGCTTGAATGAGCGCATGGCGCGCACTATCCACCTGTGCGCGCCGTGCAGCGACGCCCCAAGACCGCGCCGCTCGGCTTGTTGACTCTCGGTCAGTTGAAGCCGAAGAGCGGCGGGAAGACGATTACGACGATGGCGGCCCAGGCGGCGTAGGCTGGCAGGTAGTCGGTCTGCCAGCGTTCGAGGCTCGCGAACGATCCGCGTCCGCGCAGGAAGCGGATGTAGAGGACGGCCGACCAGGCCAGGTTGATCAGCAGCAGCACGTTGACACCGAGGCCGGCCACACGGTTCGGGCTGAAGCCGAACTCGGTGATCCGTGCAGCGATGGCCCAGAGCGCGACCGCATTGGCCAGCAGCGCACTGACGACCAGCACGACCTGCAGCACATCGAAGATGTCGGGAGGCGAGAGTGGGTCCCGGGCGGAGACGGAGTAGAGCAGTAGCGCGAGGACGAGCACCAGCAGCAGGTCGAAGGCGATCAGCACGTCCCGCTCGATGTCGATACCGCGTCCGGTCCACAGCATCGTCCCGAGAAACGTGAGCAGCATCGCGGCGAAGAGGGGAGTGAAGAGGCGCGTCAGGACCGGCGCCATGTTCTCGATCACACTCTGCTTGGCTTCCACGAGCCAGGAGGCGACGAGGACGGCCCCGACCGCCCCGCACGGCAGCAGCCACGACTGGAAGAAGGGTTCGATGTCGGTTCCGATCGACTCGAAGGTCAGCGCCATGAACCCGATCAGGACGCCGCCGCCGAGGGCGATCAGGACGTAGTAGATGAAGAGCTCACCCGAGAAGCGAATGAAGTCCATCCGGCCGGCGACCTGACCCCAGCGGCCACCGGCGTAGGCGATCCCGACGATCAGCCAGAGCGCGATCGGCAGGTGCAACACCGTCAGCACCAGCGTGGAGCCTTCCGAATCGAAGGGGTAGACGTTGGCGAAGACAGCCGCCGCGCCGAATGCCAGGGCGAGCCAGCGCAGTGTGCTGTTTTCGTACGAGCTGGGCTGGCGTTTCCAGATGAAATAGCCGGTCAGGAGGGGTAGCACGAAGAGGCTCAGGTTGCGGGCGTAGAACTCGGCGTCCTGCTCCAGTTGCATCCCGAAGAGCGCCGGCAGCTTGATGAGGACGGCGGCCGCGATCGCGAGGCAGAATGCCACGATGGCATCGGTTCGGACCCGCGCCCGTGATTCCCCTGCGTCCGACGGGGTGACAAGCTGCTTCCAGAGGCGGTCCGAGTGTTCGAGCGCGAACTCCCGTGAGAGGGCGTCGAGGTCGCCCATCCGCTTGACGGCCACCATGAACGCTTCATCGGTGGCGAGTCCCGCCTCGACCAGGACCGCGACCTGCTCGCGCAGATGGTCTTCCAGCTCGGCGACATCGACGGAGTGGATCGCCTGCCGGCGGCGGAGGTAGCTCCGCCATTGGCCGATCTGCTCTTCGAGCGGTACTGTGTGACCGGCGGCGAGCACCATCAGGCTCCCTGCAGTCGTGGCGTGGCTGCCGCCGGATGGCTGGCTGGAACGGGCAGCGTGAGCGACTGCCAGATGCCGCGGAGGGTCGCGTCGACCGCCAGCCACTGCCGGCGTTCCTCCGCGAGTTGCGCCTCGCCCTGCGTCGTGATCCGGTAATACTTGCGACGACGGCCGCTCTCGGCCACTTCCCAGCGCGCCTCGATGTGTCCGTGCCGCTCAAGCCGATGCAGGACCGGGTAGAGCATCCCATCCGTCCAGGCCATCTGCCCGCCGGATATCTCTCGGACGCGTTGGAGGATGGCGTAACCGTAGCTGTCACCTTCGGCCAGGATCGCGAGAACGATCGGGGTCGAGGACGCGGCGATCAGGTCCTTATTGATCTCCATGCTGCCACCCATCACACGGCGTGACTGAACTTACCCTGCTGTACATAGCAGCATTATACATTGCAACATCAGGTATACGAGAGGACGCGAACGCGAGGATTGTTGCCAGGTGGCACGGCGCGTGGCATGGTCGGTCATGGCTGTGCAATCTGGGAACTGTGCTGACAGGGTACGGCAGATCCTGGGCATCTGGGAGCGATCTATGACGAGCAGGCAGCGGTGGTGGCAGAGCGGGATCATCTATCAGGTCTACCCGCGCTCATTTCAGGACAGCAACGGCGACGGGATCGGTGACCTGCCAGGGATCACCAGCCGGCTCGACTACCTCGCCTGGCTCGGGATCGATGCCGTCTGGATCTCGCCGATCAACCCCTCGCCGATGGCTGACTTCGGCTACGACGTCAGCGACTACACCGGTATCGAGCCAATCTTCGGCACGCTGGACGACTTCGACCGTCTTGTGGCCGGGGCGCATGCCCGTGGCCTGCGGGTGCTGCTGGACTGGGTGCCGAACCACTCCTCGGACCAGCATCCGTGGTTCATCGAGTCCCGCTCGTCGCGCGACAACCCGAAGCGTGACTGGTACTACTGGAAGGACGCCGGGCCGGACGGCAGCCTGCCGAACAACTGGCAGAGCGAGTTCGGCGGACCGGCATGGACGTGGGACGAGGCCACCGGTCAGTTCTACTACCACGCCTACCTTCCGCAGCAGCCTGACCTCAACTGGCGCAACCCCGAGGTCCAGACAGCGATGCTCGACACGTTGCGCTTCTGGCTCGACCGCGGCGTCGACGGCTTCCGGATCGACGCGCTGCGTCAGGTGATGAAGGACCCGGAATGGCGAGACAACCCGCCCAACCCGGATGTGGACCCCGAGATGGGCATCGATAACCAACTCCTGCCGGTCTACTCGGCCGACCACGCCGACAATGAGGGATTCGTGCAAATGATCCGCTCGGTGGTGGATGAATATCCCGACCGCCTGCTGATCGGCGAGTTGTACCTGCCATACGAGCGGTTGATGCGCTACTACGGCGTCGGCGGCACGGGCGTGCACCTGCCGACCAACATGCACCTGATCCGCACCGACTGGGACGCCGCTCACCTCGCCGCGCTGATCGACCAGTACGAGGGGGCGCTGCCCGACGACGGCTGGCCCAACTGGGTGCTCGGCAACCACGATCGCCCTCGGATCGCCTCGCGGATCGGTTCCGCCCAGGCGAGGGTTGCGGCGATGCTGTTGCTGACTTTACGCGGCACTCCGACCCTGTACTATGGCGACGAGATCGGGATGCGTGACGGGCTGATCCCTCCGGAGCGGGTGCGGGACCCGTGGGGTATTCGTGTCGGCAACCCGAGCGTTGGTCGCGACCCGGAGCGCACGCCAATGCAGTGGGACGCCACCCCCAACGCCGGCTTCTGCCCGCCGGCGGGCGACCCGTGGCTGCCGATCCCTGACGACGCAACCGAAACCAACGTCGCTGCTCAACAGGACGACTCCAGGTCGCTCCTCTCGCTCTATCGCCAACTGATCGCTTTGCGCCGCAACGAGACGGTGCTCCAGATCGGCCGTTACCATCCGCGCGGCGTTGCGGGAAACATCCTCGCCTACGAACGCGAGCACGACGGTCGCCGGCTGCTGGTCGTGCTCAACCTCGGCTCCCATCCATCCACCTGGTCTCCGACCGACGCCCCGCCAGTAGGCCGCATCCTTCTCTCAACCAACCCCAGCCGTCCCGACTCGCACGTCGCCGGTCGCGTCGATCTGGCAGCAGACGAAGGGGTCGTGATCGCGCTGGTTTGATCTCAAAGCGCGGAGTGCTGATGCATTCCGCTACGAGACGCAGCGTCCACAGGCGCACTGCGTCGCCACGACAGCTGGTTCATCACAGGTCGCGGTGGGAGAACGTCAGGACGGCTGCGCCGAGCAGGACGAGCGGATAGAGCAGCCCCCACGCCACGAGTGGAGCGGCCGGCGGGGTCGTGCCGGCGAAGGGGATCCCCTCCTGCGCGTTCATCCCGGCCAGGAAGAGCGGCGACTGAATGTAGTAGGAAGCGCCGCGCCAGATCGCATCGCTCGGGATCAGCAGGCTGACGGCCGTGCCGGTGTTGAGCATCGCCTCGTTGGAGAGCGCGCCGCCGATGAACTCAATGATGCCGGCCAGCCATGCCAGCCCGAACAGCGTGAAGACGACGACGCCGTTGGCCAGCGTCGAGAGCAGCGTGCTGCCGAAGAGGCTCAGCGTCAGCAGGATGACCGCCGCCAGCATCATCAGCAGCGTCGCGCGGACCGGGTCGGGGGTCGTGTAGCCGGAGATCAGCCGGGCCGAGAGCAGCAGCAGCCCAGCCATCAATCCCACATAGACGCTGGTCAGCCCGGCATAGGCCAGCCAGCGCCCGACGACGAACTCCGCCCTCCGGAGTGGCCGGGCGAGGACTGCGTGGAGTGCGCCGGAGTCGATCTCGCCGGAGATTGCGCCGACCGAGAGGAAGAGCGCCAGGAACCCGGCAAGGAAGTAGATTGCGTAGAGTCCGAGGACGGTCATGATCGTGCCGAACGCCGCCTGCTCCTGGGCGTCGCTCATCGGGCCGGAGAGCTGGCTATCGTTGTGGTAGATCAGCCCGAAGCCGAGCGCGAAGAGTCCGAGAAAGGCGAGGCTGAGCAGCGCCCCGGCCAGGATCAGGCGACGGCTGACCGCCTCCTGGATCGTGAAGCGCGCGATCGTCAGGATGCTCACGGCTCACCACCTTCGACCAGATCGATGAAGACGTCCTCAAGCGAGCGGTGGACCGGCACCAGGCCGTACAGCTGATACCCGCCGCGCATGACCGCCTCCGCGATCAGTGGCGCGACCTCGACATCGGCTACCCCCAGCGTCACCGTCGTGCCATCAACCGCGAGTACGTCGGCGTAGCGATTCAGCGCCGCCAGCAGGTCGCTGTCGATCCGATCGACCGTGACGCGGATCGATGACGTTGCGCCGAGCAGTTCCGCGAGCCGCCCGCTGCGCACCACTCGCCCGTGGTCGATGATCGCGACCCTGTCGCAGACCAGCTCCACCTCGCTGAGCAGGTGCGAGTTGAGGAAGACGGTGATGCCGTCGGCGCGCAGCGCGTGGATCAGGTCGCGCACCTCGCGCCGTCCAACCGGGTCCAGCGCCGAGGTCGGCTCGTCCAGCAGCACGAGGTCTGGGCCATGAAAGATCGCCTGGGCCAGCCCGATCCTCTGCGTCATGCCTTTCGAGTAGTTGCGGATGCGCTCGTCGCCGCGACCGGCCAGCCCGACGCTGCGCGATTGCGTCCGGGATGCGCGACCGGCGCTCCGCCGCTGATAGTCCGGCCAGCCGCCCGTGGAAGTCGAGCAGGCCGGCTCCGGTCAACCAGTCGTGGAAGCGGAAATTCTCGGGCAGATATCCCACCCGCCGGCGCGCCTCGCGGTCGCCGGCCGGCAACCCGAAGATGCTGGCCGTACCTGCGGTTGGTCGCACCAGCCCCATCAGAATCTTGATCGTCGTCGTCTTGCCGGCGCCATTGGGACCGAGGAAGCCGAACACCTCGCCGGGCGCGACCGTCAGCGACAGGTCGTGCAGCACGACCGAGCCGCGATACTCCTTGCGCAGTCCGACCGTCTCGATCGCCGGGATGGCGGCGTGGGCTACGATGTCCGCCACCCGTGGCTCAGCGGAGAGATGCAGCGACACGCTGTAGCTCCCGCGCCTTCATTGCGCCAGCGATACCGAAGATGCGCCCGTCGCGCTGCCAGATCGCTGCGCTGCCCAGCCCGGTGTTGTCGTTGAGCAGCAGGCCGGGGCTGCCGGCGATCGTCGCCCGCTCCCAGTTGATCTGCTCGACCGGGATCGGAATCGGCAGCGTCGTCTCCCAGTCTTCGATGGCCCGTAGCTGCTGCATCGTCTCCGTCGAGAGTCCCGGGAGCCCCAGCAGGAACTCGCGCAGATCCGACAGCGTGACGTCGCCTTCGACGCCGGCTGTGACGTTTCCCGCCTGCCCAACGACCAGGCCGAAGCCGAACGGTGTGTCGCCTGGCGCGCCATCGCTGCGGTACTCCAGCAGGACGGCTGGTGGGGTGTTTACCACCAACGATGCCCCGTCGAACCGGTCCGGCAGGCTGACGTCGGTCCGCCCGATTGACTGGTAGTAGGCGCGTGCCTGGTCCAGGTCGAACGTGAACCGGACCTGGTGCGCCGCATACTACCCTCACCTCCGCCGGGGTTGCGCTGATCCCGGCCGGCAGCGTTGCCGGGTCCGGCTCCAGCACCGGGAACCCGACGAACGTGCTGGCTTCGGCGACGCTTGCCACGGCGTGTGGCTCCGGGGCCGTCTCGACGCCGCTGATGTGGCCGAGGTGCTGGAGCTCGGACAACGTCTGCTCGATGTTGGCGATCTGGCCGGTGCTGAGCGACACCCCTTCCAGCCGCTCGCCGCGGAACTCCGCCAGGAACTCCGCCGCCGTGCCACGCCCCTGCGGCGTGCCGAAGATCAGCATCAGCGTCATTGCCGCCGCGAGCCCGCTGATGGCGACGCGCCAGCGTTGTCTTGGTCGTGCCAGCGTCATTGAATGTTTCTCCTTACATCGCTGTG
This sequence comes from uncultured Chloroflexia bacterium, assembly GCA_963763325.1. Classification (GTDB taxonomy): domain Bacteria; phylum Chloroflexota; class Chloroflexia; order Thermomicrobiales; family CFX8; genus JBBECJ01. Next base: position 8,738 of record CAVXOL010000001.1, on the reverse strand, counting down.
GTTGTCGCACGGGCCGTGTCGTGACGACGGCCACAGTGCTTGCATAGCAGCATTATACATAGCAGTACGATGTAAATCATGCATGAGCGTTTCGATGTCTGCCCGCAGGGCCATCCTGCTGATAACGTGGACGGTGGCAGCTCGCAGCATCTGTGTCTGTCGCGTCGTGGCCTGGGTGGTCCTTCGGGCGAGTTTGTCATCCGGACGTGATATCGCGACGGGTGAACACGAGATAGCTCCCGACGACACACGCCACGCAGTAGAGCGTGAGAATGGCTGTCGATTGCAGGACCTGTCCGGTCGAGACGGGGTCCATGACCGTCCCGCCGTCGTCGGTCGTGATGTTCACCAGTTGCTGGACGTTCCAGTTGATGCCGTATTCGACGACCGACTCGAAACCGTCGATCAGTTCCAGCAGGATGCCGAGCACCAGCAGCTCCGCGAAGTTGAGCCCGATCCCGATCGCGATCCCGGCCGCGTTGGAGCGGGTCACGAGCGCCGCCGTGAAGGCGATGACGCCATAGGGCATCGTCGCGATCATCCAGCGCAGCGTGCCGAGCAGCATGTCGTCCCAGACGATGACTGGCAGGTCGACCGTACCACCCATCAGCAGCGAGGCGACTGTCGCTGCAAGCAGCGAGACGAGGACCGCCGCGATCACCATCGCGATCGTGTAGAGGCCGACCGTGATCCACTTGGCAACGAGCAGAGCGGAGCGCGAGGACGAGCGTGCCACGAGCGGCCGGATGGTGTTCCAGCCGTACTCGCTGCCGATCAGGCCGGAGGCCACGACAACGATCATGACGAGTGCGACGACTCTCCAGATCTGCATCCCGTTCTCGAAGATGCTCGATAGCTGCTGCACGGATTGCCGCATCTCCAGGCGATCGGCCGCGTTCGCCGACTGGTAGACGGCGTAGCCGATGCCGTAGTAGAGCAGGATGAACCCGGACGCCAGCGCCGGCATGATCCAGGTCTGGGGACGCTTTCGAAGCCGGAACAACTCGCTCCGCAGGACATTCATCATTGCGTTGGGACTCCTTTCCGTGAGTGTCGTCTACTCGGGAGTGGGTGACCAGTCAGGGAGACAGCATCACGTATCTGCTCACCGATCTACGGCTCGGCCTCCTCCGCGGGATCGGAGGTCAGCTCGAAGAACACGTCTTCGAGGGTGTTGTGCGTGCGGGTGATCTGGCTGGCGTAGAGGCCCGCGCCGGCCAGCGAGCGGCTGATCGCCGGGCCGAGATCTTCCCCAGCCTGGACGGTCAGGCGATCCTCACGGACGGTGACCGACTCGACACCGTCCACTTGACGTAAGACGACGGCGGCCGCTTCGAGATCATGCGTCTCGATCTGGATCTCGTACTGTCCCTCGCGGCGTAGCAGGTCGCTGACCGATCCTTCCGTCAGCTTCCTGCCACGGCGGATGATGACGACCTGGTCGGAAACCTGCTCGACCTCGTGGAGCAGGTGGCTGGCGAGGAGGACGCTGTGTCCCTGCTCTGCCAGGCGCGGGATGATCGAGCGGATCTCCCGCTGGCCGGCCGGGTCGAGGCCGTTGGTCGGCTCGTCGAGGATGACGAGGGCCGGGTTGGTGAGCAGCGTCGAGGCGATGCCGATCCGCTGCTTCATGCCGAGCGAGAACGTCTTGTACTTGCTGCCGGCGCGCTCTTCCATGTTGACGAGCTTCAGCAGCTCATCGATGCGGCTTTCCGGCACGCCGCCAACCATCTGTGCCTGGGCGCGGAGGTTGTCCCGGCCGGTCAGGTAGGGATAGAAGGCGGGGTTCTCGATGATCGCCCCGACGTGCCGGGACACCAGTGAGGGGTCGTCCGCCAGCGACTGGCCCATGATGTGGATCGATCCATCGGTCGGCGTCACCAGCCCGAGCACCATGCTGACGGTGGTCGATTTGCCGGAACCGTTCGGCCCGAGGAAGCCGAGCACCTCGCCGCGCCGAATCGTGAGGTCCAGGTTGTCAACGGCGACGGTCGATCCGAACCGTTTCGTCAGACCGCGAACCGCCAGCACGATATCGCCGGCTGCCGTAGACGATGCGGGTGCGTTCGCCGGTCTGTCGAGCAGCGTTGCCGCCATCACGTCCTCCTTCGGTAATACTTGCGCCGCCGGCCACTCTCGACCATTTCCCAGCGCGCTTCGACATGGCCGAGCCGTTCGAGCCGGTGCAGGACCGGGTAGAGCATCCCGTCGGTCCACGCCATCTGCCCGCCGGACAGTTCCCGCACGCGCTGGAGGATGGCGTAGCCGTAGCTGTCGCCCTCGGCCAGGATCGCGAGGATGATCGGGGTCGAGGACGCGGCGATCAGGTCGTTGTCGATCTCCATGCGGTCACCCGTCGCGCGGCGCACATCACCTCAGCGGCTCTACATAGCAGCATTATACATAGCAATACAAGGTATACAAGAGCGGTGATTTGTTGCGCTGCGAACCTGGTCGGGGCCGATCCTGGATCGGCCCCGACCAGGCGCGGAACGGTAACCCAATCGTGTCACCGGATCGTGCATGACGACGAGGCCAGGCCGATGAGCGTCTATTCATGGCTTGCCCGCCCCAGCCGATTTCCGGCTACACTTGGTTGTCCAGTTGTTGAACGTCGGGAGGGTTGGCGCCCGTGCACGTCCATGAGTTTCATGCAAGTGGAGCGTCGCGACCCTGAACGAGCGGGCGGCGGCGAGGAGCATTTCATCGACCTGTGCCGCATGCTCGGCCAGCCGACGCCGTCGAGCGCCGACCGACCGGCGAGCGCTACGCGTTCGAGAAGCGCGTGACCAAGCCGGGCGGCGGGCAGGGCTTCGCCGATGTCTGGACCGCAAGGCCACTTCGCCTGGGAGTACAAGGGGCCGGGGCCGACCTGGACGCCGCCTACCAGCAGCTGCAACGACTACATCGAGGCGCTTGAGAACCCGCCGCTGCTGGTCGTCTCCGACCTCGACCGGTTCCAGATCCACACCAACTTCACCGGCGACCGCTCGAACGTCCACGAGTTCACGCTGGAGACGCTCGACCAGCCGGAGCACCTGCGCGTCCTGCGGCAGGTGTTCAGCGATCCCGACGCGCTCGACGCAGCCGGCGCAAGACGAAGGTGTCACCGAGGAGGCGGCCGAGCGCTTCGGGCAGATCGCGACGGCGCTGCGCGGCGGGCGGGGCCGAGCCGCACGCGGCGGCGCACTTCCTGGTGCAGTTGCTCTTCTGCCTGTTCGCCGAGGATGTCGGGCTGCTGCCGCAGCGGCTCTTTTCGCGCAGCTCTGACGGCTACTGCGCCGCGCACCCGAACGCGTTCCCGGCGCAGATCGCGGCGCTGCTGGCGGCGATGCGCGACGGCGGCTTGTTCGGCGCTCGAGGACATCCCGCGCTTCAACGGCGGGCTGTTCGCGGAGATCGACGTCGTCGCCGCTGACCGGCGCGGAGCTCGCGCTGCTGGCGGAAGCCGCCGAGCTCGACTGGGGCAGCGTCGAGCCGGCCATCTTCGGGACGCTGTTCGAGCGCTCGCTCGACCCGAACAAGCGCGCCGCAGCTTGGCGCGCACTACACCGGCCGCGAGGACATCGAGCGGGTCGTCGAGCCGGTGCTGATGGCCCCGCTGCGCCGCCGCTGGGACGCGGTGCGGGCCGAGGCCGAGACGATGCGCGCCGCCTGGCAGGCGGCGGACCCCGCGCTCGCGGACCGCCACCGACCGGCGCAACGAGTTGGCCGCGCTGCTGCTGGCGCTTCCAGGACGAGCTGACGCCAGGTCCGCGTGCTCGACCCGGCCTGCGGCAGCGGCAACTTCCTGTACGTCGCGCTGGCGGCTGCTGCTGGAGCTGAAGAGGTCTCGCGCTACGCGGCGAGCAACGGGCTGTCGGCGCTGATCTCCGCAGGTCCACCCGCGGCAGATGCTCGGGCTGGAGATCAACGACTACGCCGCCGAGCTGGCCCAGGTCGTGATCTGGATCGGCTACCTGCAATGGCTGGCCGACAACGGCGATGCTCGGCCAGCGCGACCCGGTGCGATCCTCGAATCGACCTCGACACGATCCGCCTGCAGGACGCCCTGCTCGACCGCTCCGACCCGGACCACCCGAAGGAAGCCGACTGGCCGGCGGCGGACGTGATTATCGGGAACCCGCCGTTTCTTGGGCGACAAGCGCTTCGGGCCGAACTCGGAGACGATTACACGCGAAGACCTGCATCGGGTTTTGCAGGCCGTATTCCTCCATTCGCTGACTTGTCTGCTACTTCTTTGAGAAGGCGCGCGCATGAGATTGCAGCAAACGGACCGTGGCGCGCGGGTCTGCTGGCCACGAACTCGATTCGCGGCGGAGCCAACCGCGTTACGTTCTGACCGCATCAAGGAAACTGGCGACATCTTTTGCCGCCTGGGACGACGAACCCTGGGTACTCGATGGCGCAGCAGTTCGGATCTCCATTGTTGGGTTCGATGATGGTTCTGAGACAACACGAACCCTCGACGGACTTCCGGTTACCAGTATCAATTCATCACTGACTGCTGGCGCGATCTGGTACTTGCGAAACCGCTTGCATGAGAATCGCGGTATCTGCTTCTTGGGTGTACAGCTAAGTGGCCCGTTCGACGTGCCGGGTGACATCGCTCGCGCTTTCCTGACCATGCCCGTCAATCCCAACGATCGCCCGAACCGCGACGTGGTGAAGCCGCTTGTCAATGGCATCGATATCACTCGGCGGCCTCGTGACGTGTGGATTGTTGACTTTGGCGTCAACACGACAGAAACGGATGCTGCACTCTATGAGGCTCCGTTCGAGCATGTCAGGCGGACGGTGAAACCCATGCGGGCAGCAATCGCGTTCACAGGATTCGTGATGACGCTGGTGGCTCACACTTTGACCGCGCCCAGCGATGCGCGAAGCGATCAGCGGGTTGGCGCGCTACGCGGCGACCCCAACTGTCGCGAAGCATCGGCTGTTCGTCTGGTTTGCGCCTAACGTCCTGCCCAATCATCAAGTGGTTGTCTTTGCCCGCGACGACGACTACTTCTTCGGGGTGCTGCACTCGCGCGCCCACGAAGTCTGGTCGCTGCGGAGGGGGACGTGGCTGGGGGTCGGCAACGACCCGCGCTACACGCCGACGACCTGCTTCGAGACGTTCCCGTTCCCCCGGCCCGACGAGCACAGCCGCGAGGCGATCGCCGCCGCCGCGCCGGCTGGACGAGCTACGGCGCAACTGGCTCAACCCGCCGGACGCGAACGAGGCGGACGCTGAAGAAACGCACGCTGACCAACCTCTACAACGCGCGGCCGACCTGGCTGGCCAACGCCCACGCCAGCCCTCGACCGCGCGGTCTGGGCGGCCTACGGCTGGCCCGAGCGCCCGACGGCGACCGACGACGAGACGATCCTGGGGCGGCTGCTGGCGCTGAACCTGGAGCGGGAAGGATGACTGACTGGTGATCGAGGACCTGGAAGCGTCGCGCGCGCGAGCTCAAGGCGGATGTGTACGCCCTCTATCTCGCCTGCCGCGATCGCCGCGTCCCCTGGTACGCCCGCGCGCTCGCGGTATGCATTGTGGGTTACGCCTTCAGCCCGATCGATCTGATCCCTGACCCGATCCCCATCCTGGGATATCTCACTAATCTGGTCCTGATTCCGCTTGGTGTTGCTCTTGTTGTCCACCTGGTTCCGCCTGATATTGTGGGCCGAGCATCGTGCACGCGCGCGGGCGACGACAGACGGCGCGAAACCGAAGAACTGGATCGCGGCGGGCATCATCGTCGTGATCTGGCTGGTGCTCTTCGCCAGCGGCGTCTGGCTGCTCCTTCGCGGCTGGTAGCCACAGGCTGGCGGATGGTCGCCGGCAGCGGCGTCGCCGGAATCAGGATGAGGTATCGTGGATATCCTGGCACTGGTGATCGTTGTCGTTGCTGCCTTCCTGACCGCACTTCTCAGTTCGGTCGCCGGTTTTGGCGGCTCGAGATTGCCGCTACCGGTGTTCGTCGCCGTCTTCGGTATCCGCGACGCCGTGCCGATCCTCGACGATCGCGCAGTTAGCCAGCAATGGGAGCCGTGTCTGGTTCAATCGCGATGAGATCGTCCTGCCGATCGTTGGCTGGTTTGCTGTCGGTGCGGTGCCACTCGCCGTGATCGGGAGTCTCGTGTTCGTCTCCGCGCCGCTTGGTGGGCTGACGCGATTGCTCGGCGTGTTCCTGTTGCTGCTGGTCGCATGGCGACGCTTCCGCCCGACGCCGCGCCAGCCGCGACTGCTCGTTTGCCGCGATTGGGGCGTCCTCGGGGTTTGGCTCGGCCCTGCTCGGGAGCGTTGGGCCGTCGCACGGCACCATTCTTCCTCGCCTACGGCCTCGTCAAAGGCGCATTCATCGGAACCGAAGCCCTGGCAGCCGTTGTGATGCACGCGACGAAAGCTGACCGTCTACGGCGGGGCCGCATTACTCACCTCGCAGACGATCGGGATCGGCATTGCGCTGGCCCCGAGCGACCGTTACCGGTGCCTGGGCCGGCAAGCGACTCCTGGACCATATTTCCGAGCGCGTGTTCGTGGTCCTGGTAGAAGTCGGCCTTGTCATTGCCGGTCTGTTATTCATCGTGTGGGGATAGCACAAACTCCAGATGTCCATGACTCGACTCATCTGCTCGCTGCCGTGCCAACCTGACCACCTACGGCTGGCCCGAACCTTCCGAAGAGACCTATGACGAGACGATCCTGCGCCGGTCCGGCGCTCAACCAGGAGCGAGGGCAGCAGTAGGCTGAGCGGGAGCCGGCGGTTACCAGCCCCCTCCGCTTTGTGCCGTTTTCGTGGCTACGGACCCGTGTACTCGAAGATGTACAGGCCGTAGTCCCGGTCGCTGGCGAGCACATACTCCTTGCCGTTGTGCTGCCAGAGTTGGACGCCCCAGAAGTTGTTGCCACCCTCGTCGATGAAGTGTCCAACTTCGACGAGCTCGTCGTCGACGATGCGCACCACCCGGAAGCCGCCCGCGTAGTAGGCGAAGTAGGCGAGGCTGTTGTCGACCTGCGACATCGCGACCTCATGCACCGACATGTCACCGAAGCCAGTCGCGTAGGCAGGATCGTGGGCCTCAGGAATGGCATAGGTGTCGAGTTCCTGCAGCTTGCCTTCGCCATTGGCATACAGGTGCACGTAGCCCCAGCCGTCGAAGACCGCGGTGACATTGATCGTGTCGCCGAGCGCACCGACCGCAATCGGTGACGACACCGAGCCATCCCCCGCCAGGCAGGCCGCTTCGTTGTATTGGCCCTCGACGCCGAAGAGGCCGAACCCAGTCAGGCGGTCGACGAAGATTGCCGGGATCGTGCCACTCGTGGTCATCGTGACCAGCCCCGAGCAGCCGTCGGCGCCCTCGCGGTTGAAGACGATCATGCCGATGTAGCCGCCGGCCGCCTCGACCGCAGCCTGCTTCACGACGAAGTCGCACACCCCTCGTTCGACGACGGCGATTGTCGCTCCGATTCGCTGCCGGCACGGCCGGATCGCCAGGGCATGCGCGACCAACGAAGCGGGTCTGTCCGGCAATCGACGTGTCCGCGTCGATCTGCGGCACATCGGTGCCCTGAATAGCGACGAAGGTCGTGCCATCGGTGTCATTGCTGGCGATGACGGAATATGGATTGAAGTCCTCGTCAGCCGCGACGATGTACTCGTTGTCCTGGCTGAATTCAGCCTCGTGTGCGTTGCCCTCAGGCAGGACATCCAGCCCGCTCTCGGCGGCCTCCGGGTCCGGGTTGAGGAAGTCAGAATCGGCGATGTAGGTCGCGTTGACTGGATCGGTGACATCCAGTTGCACGTAGCCACCGTCCCAGTACGAGAGCAGCATGACGTAGCGGCCGTCGATCTGCTTGACGATGACGTCGTGGAACCACGAGTTCGCGGTGCCGAGTTCCGGCTGGATGATCTGGGGGAACTCTGCGTCGAGGTCGTATTCCCGGATCAGGACCGGGTTACGCGGGTCGCTGATGTCCATGATGTCGACATCGGCGCCCTCTTTGTTGTCGACCAGCACCGCGTAGGCCGTGTTGCCGGTGTCCAGGCAAACGCGCTATGGACGGTGTGCGCGATCGAGGCACCGTTGAACCCCGCCGGGCTGAAGTCGCCAACGCCGCGTGCCAGGTACTTGTGGGTCTTGGGGTTGGTGACATCAACAAGCGAGATACCGCCCATCGCGCCGGTCTTCGATGGACCGCAGATCTCGTTGTTGTGGATCAGCAGGTCGCCATTATATGCCGGCGTGTCGACGTGGATGACCTGGACACCTTCACCGACATAGCTGTTGTTGCCGGTCCGGATGAAGTTGATCTGCTTCGGAGACTGCGGCTTACTGATATCGAAGACGTAGACGCCGCCCTTCTGGCAGTTGCCTTCCCAGAACGCCGCCAGATACGCGTAGTTGCCGTAGACCCCGACGTCAGCGACGCGGCCCGGGGTGTCCTGGTTGATGTGCATCCTGCCGACCAGCCGGACATTCTCGGAGGAGGCGGGCAGGTGGCCGTCAGTGCCGCCGTGTTGATGATGCAGATGTCCGTGGACCTCGGCGGCAGAGTCGACGACCTGATCGTCACCCGACTCCTTGCCCAACACGACGCTGGTCGTCACGATGAGCGCGATGATGAGGACGACGAGGAGCAGCCGATTGGGTACGCGCATGACTCCGTGCCTCTCTTCATAGTGTCGATTGTCTGTGTAGTTGCGGCACATACTACGCTGCTGGTGCCATCTTGGCAAGCGTCT